>NZ_PYMH01000001.1 GCF_003025555.1 Photobacterium lutimaris
CTCACTGCTTTATAAGTTGCTGGGTGCCAATTGGTGCTCTCGTGAAGGCTTGAGCCTAGTGCGGTGAAAGTTGCACGCTGGGTTCTTAGAGGGACGACACTTGGTAACAGGTGTCGTCTACTCGACAAAAACGAGTTAAAAAAGCAGGTTTATTAGCATTGTTATTTTAAGAACAGGCTTAATGCCGAGGGTATTGTGAATAAAGGGGCAACATTATTGCCCCCTAATTATGGTTATAGCTTTGCTCTTCTTGCGGCCAATATGGCTAGTATGAGCAGGCCATAGGCAGAGCTGGTTCCGCCGCTGCTGCCACCAGTGGCAGGTTGACCGGTGTTGCCATCGCCGTCTCCTCCATTGCCACCACCGCCGCTGTCACCTCCGCCGTTATCACCACTTCCGTTTCCATCATTGCCGCCATCTTGGCTCAAGGCGACGTTGACCGCTTGGCCGAATAGGCTTGAAACCGTCACAACGGTATTGTTGCCTTGGTAGTAGTAGCTGATCCCCTGGGTATCGACATCCCATTTCCCGGCCAGCTCAATGCGAATCGAGACCGGCTGGGTGGGGGCGTCATCTTCACCGATGTTGAGCGTCAATGAGGAGACGCTGAGTGACATCTCTTTTTTATCCTGCAGCACCAGCAGTTGGCTTGCACTATCCAGGTGTTTTACCGGTCCTTGTGTAAAATCGGTAGCCGCAAAGCTGGTGTAACCGTATAGGTTGTTAGCACGGTCATTAATGATGTGCCCGTTTGGGGTACGCTCGAGGGTACTAAACCGAGGTGTTGTGGCAAACGCACTGGCGAGGCTGGCCATCTCGGCAGGCGTGGTATCCATGACCATGACATATTGGTAGCTGGCATTGTTGGGCGCAGCGCCGTGATCTATCCATGCTGAGGAAAACTGCCCGCTAGTGTCTGCCTTGGTCTTGTTGTGGCGAGACTGCTGGGTGCCGCGGCGGACTTTCACCTTGCCAGCTTCGATCAAGTAATAGCCAACCCCGTTGTCATCAATGATCCAGTCGCCGCTGTTTAGCTCGGTGTTAAAGGTCGCGGCGTCATGGTGCTGGCCGTTGATCCAAATACCTGTCGTTTGCGGCGTAATTGCCAGCTGGAACAGGGTCGTTTCGGTAGCATTATGGCCGTCTTGGTTGCTGATCCCGTTGCCGGTCAGGTACAGCTGGTTGCCAGCGGCGAGCACATGCTTTTCAGCGACAAAAGTGGGCTCAAACTGGGCGAGGTTTTGCGGTGCCTTGTGCTTGAAACTGAACAGGGTATAGCGGTTGTCGAACGTGGTAGCCCCGCTCAAGCCCTCATCGGATCGCACCATGACAGTGGAAGACTTCGG
This sequence comes from Photobacterium lutimaris, assembly GCF_003025555.1. GTDB lineage: Bacteria > Pseudomonadota > Gammaproteobacteria > Enterobacterales > Vibrionaceae > Photobacterium > Photobacterium lutimaris. The sequence continues at coordinate 1,347 of NZ_PYMH01000001.1, forward strand.
GCTTTCAAGCTGATCATAGTCAAGGTGAATGGTGGTGGCACCGGGGTTGCGGTTCCAGTCCCAGCCGTCTTGCTGATAGCCACTGTCGACCGGGTTGCCTTCAGGCATAACGTGGACGCTGCCGTGACTTTGGTAGCGGCCGTAGCGGTTGTCGTTGGTATAGATTTCTGCCGACCAGACATCTTGATTGTAGCCTTTGATAACGGCCATGTTGTCACCGCTGCGGTGGACCGCAAATGCCCCCCCGTTGAAGCTCCAGCTACCTTGTGGCAGCAGAGCGGGCTCAACCTCCTCACCAAAAATAGCCTTGCTCTGCGCTTGGCTGTAACCACCGACTTGCAGGTGAATGGCGGCGAGGGTGTGATCCAATACCGGATAGCTCTTGGCCAGCCATTTGATGCCATTGTTGTAGCGACCGACACTGAGATCCGTAAACGGGTGGCGGCCTGAGAGGGCGAGGGGCACATACGGGTTGCTGTAGTGCCAACCGGCCACCATGGCATTTTTCAGCTTGTCCATTGCTTCAGCGCTGACGCCATATTCAGTGCCTTTGAGCATGTAAATAACATGGGCAGCGTGATCAAACGCTGGGAAGGCATAGCCGGGGTAGTGGCCGTGATGACGCCAGGCGGTCCCATCGTTACGCAGCCCGTCGTGGGTGCCTGGTGGGGTTTGAGCCAGTGCGCCGGAAAAGAAAGTGCTGAACTTATGCAGTAGGGCGACACGCTCCTGATCATCAGGATTGAGCAGTAACAACGCGAGGTGCTGGCGCGACAGGGTGTTGAAGTAATCCAGGTTAGAGCTGTCTGGCCGCAATGCCATATCAAAACTTTCTTTGAACTCGCGGGAATACCACAGCAGGGCTTGGTATACCGGTGCCAGCAGGTGACCGGAGGCCAAAGGCTGCTCCATCATCAGCGCAGAAATATACCACCACCGTCCGCTATACCCCCAGTGGTGGGTCGTGACAAGGCTGCTGCCATAGGTATAGCCTTGATCCAGCAAATGCTCCGTCATCAATAGATACATTTCTGCGATTCGAACCCTTTCGCTGACGAAGGCAGCGTGGTGATAGGCTTTGCCGAGATCTAACATCAGCTCTGCGTAGCCGGAGAGCTTATCGCCATTGCTGTCGCTCTCGCCAAGCACGGCATATTGGTCAAAGTCTTGTTTGTCGGCTGCCGAAAGGTGGCTGGGTTGGTAGATGACTTGTTGTTTGTCGGTAATGATATGGCGACCAGAGATGACGCCCTGCGGGCTTTTTTCAATGTTAAATTGGGCAAAGCGTGACTCTAGGCTGTCAATCGAGCCGGGATTGCCGGAAAACTCGTCGATCAGGGTTGCTTTGATCTGCTCGGCATCATCCAGTTCGGCTTGGCTGACTGCCGGCAAGGGTGAGCTCAAGTCAAAGTCAATTTCAGGTACGTCATAGCGGGTTGTGATCTGATTATCTGACCACTGATAGCGGTTGTCATCAATTGAAACCATAACGCGGTCGATGATCACCGAGCCGCTGGCAACGCCCCTTGGTGCCTGGAAGCGCAGTTGCTGGAGATCCATTGTTGCAGCGTGGGAGCCGCTGCTAGCAAGGTTGAAGTCATTGTTGAGCGAGACGCCGACAGCGCGCCAGCCGGTGAAGTTTAGGTTGACCGGAAACTCGTCGGTAAAGCTGGTGGCGTTCCCCAGCTTTATGCGTAAATCTTTGTCTTGCGCAGTGTCGTTGTAGATCCAGAAAGACAATACTTGGGTATAGCCGCTATAAACCCCTTTGGCATCGTTGGCCTGTTGGTCGCTCAATCGTGGAAAGTGACGTTTAAGGGTGATTGAGGCATCGGCCTGATCCCACGACCATGCGAGCGCTTGGTCACCCATTATGGCTCGCTCTGTGGTGAGGGTTGTGCCTTGGCCGCTTAAATCATTGGGTAACGTGCTGGCTTCAAAGCTTTCTATATGGGCGGTGAGTCCGGTATTGGCCTGGGTTGTCGGGGCCCATAATGCTGCGGCGACGCATAGTGACAGTATCTGGATAGCTCCCGGTAGGGGACGGGAGAGGGGATGTGTTTTCATTATTATTGTTCCTAGATGAAGAAGGGATGGCGCTGGCCATCCCTGTCGTTTTTGCTTAGCCTGCCGCGCGGATACAGGTAACAAAGCGGCCGTTACCGACGGCGTTGTTGCCTGATGAGCCGCTGTCGTAGAACTTAACTGAGTTAGCTTGCTCTAGGTTGGCGTTGGGCTTGGTTGCACTCCAGAAAGGGGTATTGCCTGCACTGTTTGTTACCCAACCAAATACTGGAGAGGCCGTATCTTGCAGGTTGCCCACGAGCCCTTGGCCGACGACCTGATCTTTGGTGTTGTAGATATTGGCCAGTTTGATGAGGTAGGTATTTACATCATCAACAGGGAGTTGGTTCCCCTGACCGTCAAAGGCATTTGGTGTGTAAGCACTGTCACTGCGGCTTGCCGGTAGGAACCAGGTGCTACTATCTTCTGGCTGTTGCTTATAAAGGTTAAGGCACACTTCCAGGCCTGGTTTCGTGCCGTCAGTGTGTTCCAGTTTTAGGCTCGCCCAGTCAATGCCCATTGCTGACTGGCTGTAATGGGCTTTTGGCATTAGCGGGCCGAAGTCACTGTCTGAGCCCGTTTCCATCTCTGCGATGGACAGCGGACGATGGTAAACGGCCCCTTTGAAGGTCACTTCACGAACCGGTTCAATAGCACGCAGGCTAAAGTCATCTTTGTTATAGAGCACCCCTCCGCTGACACCCGGTTGTGCAGATGCTAACAGGCATTGCTCGGCGGCTTCATCGGTGGTTACACACAATTGAACATCTTTACCGACATAATGGGCGGCATTAACGGTGCTGTCATTGACCACGCCTTGGCGCAATGCTTGGTCCCAGTCGGCATCGTCTATCATGCCGTTGTTATTGCCCTGTGTGCTTTCAAATTCTGGGGTAATGTGGGCCAAGACATCATGTCCGATGCTATAAACGGATGCCGTTGCTTTTTCTGTTTTGGCGGTATCACCGGCAGGGCCATCGGTGCTGGTCGTATCCACTTTCCATGAAAATTGTGGGTTGGTATAGCCGAAGGTTTCCGCTTCGAGGTTTTGCCCGAACTCCAGTTTGCCACTGATACGGATACCAAAAGTATCCATGGCCGGTGAGCACTGCTCTGCGCCTGTTTGGCTATCGGTCGCTTTAGGTGTCACACAGTAGGTTAGGGATTGGCCTAATTGCTGTTCGCCAATAGTCAGATCACAAGCTTGGCCGGTGGTGCAGGTTGCGCTGGCAATGACTTGGTCACCGGCCTTCCACACGGCCTTCGAATCATCGGCGGCACCTGAGCTTGATGGCTGATACTGGTAACTGCCGGTTAGTGTATCGCCGACTTGGGCGAGCTGAACATCACCGTCGCTGGTGACAACACCAAGGGTGATGGTTGGAACGTCGCCGACCGGCTCTGTCACATCGGTAATTGGGTCGGCACAGGTTTCGTTTCCTTGGGTCGGTAGGCCAGTTGCCGCGACCGGGGTAACACAAAATTCAACGCTGGCACCTTTATCACTTGCGGCCAGGGTATAAGTTGATGCGGTTTCGCCAGGCAGTTCGACACCGTCTCGCTTCCAGCTCCGCTGAGACTGGCCTTCTTTGTCGTTATCTGCATCTTCATAGCTGTACTGCCCGGTGATGACCGAACCCACGGTGTGATCGCCCGACGTTGTCACATCCGTCGCAACAGGGGCTGAGCCTGTTTTCGGCTTGACGGCAGCCGTCGCTTCCGAACAAGCCTGATCGCCCGTTACTGGGTAGTTAGGTAAAGCATCCGGGTTTTCTGAAATAGGGGTAACGCAAAACTGGATAGAGATACCTTCTTGGGTGGCTGTAAGGGTGAAGCCTTGCTGGTTAGCGCCATCAATGTCTTTGCCATTGCTCTTCCAGACAAACTGGCTAACGGCTTCTGTATCGCCGTCAGGATCACTGTAGGTGTAGTCACCTGTCAGGGTATCACCGACGGTCGGCTCCATGTTGTCGATAGAGACATTGTCCGCCTGGGGCTTTTCGCCGGCACCACTCTGTACGTTAACCGACGCCGAACACTTTTCTTCCCCAATGATATTCACGTTACCTTCCGCGGCTGGGGTAACACAGAAGTAGACATTCTGACCGAACTCACTATCCGCCAGGGCAAGTGTCTGGCTGTCACCGAGAACCTTGTCATTGCTTGTGTCTTCGTCTGCATCTGCCTGACGCCACTGGTATTGGCTTTCACCTTCAGGTCGCGGTGAGTAGTTGGGGTCGGTAAACGAGTATTTACCTGTCAACGTTGAGCCGACAAGTGCGTCCCCGCTGATAGCAACCGAGGAAGCAATCGGCGCTTTGAAATCTTGTCCGTTATTGCCTTGTGCGGGATTTTCACTGTCGGAATTACAGCCAGCTAATACTGTTGCGATGGCCAATGCGCAATATCTGAGTTTCATATTTCCATCCATGCAGAGTGAATTGCTTTGAAAGTAAGATGAAAGCCTAGGCTTTCGTTTTCTTTTGCATTGAGGTGAGTCTAAAGGGTAAAACTTGAACAGTGAATGCTTTCAATTGCTTTTGTTTTCAAAGTGTGATTCAGCTTTGGTTTTCGTTGTTAGAAAGGTTAATAGTGCTATATAGGTATGACAATTGATGTTGATTCAATAATTTCGGTATATACCATCAGTTTCATTGATGGTTTAACGTCTGGCTTGTTTCGTTTTTTCATCTGTTTTTCCATGTTAGGAAAAACGCGAAAGTTTGATTTGTGTTTTTGTTTTCTTTCGTTTGTTTTCGTAACTTTGCCCTTCATCACAGTTGCGATTAGAAAATAAACGTAATATCCAACTCGTCAATAGTGGCATTGAAATGCTATGGAAAGCAGCAGGACGAATAAAAATTTACGGCTGCTAATTGGATGATATTAAGTGGAAGGGCATTAGCATCGTTATGAAAACAGGATTGAGACCAACGTCGAGGGTTGTTTTGTGTGCAGTACTGGTTGCTGCAAGTATTCCTATGGTCGCACAAGCCGCTAAGGTGAATGCAACCTTGAGTTACGAGTCAGGGGATTACGGCAGTGATTATGACTATGCTGGCCCAAGGCTGGACATGAATATTAACCCCGATGGTTCTAACTGGTATTTCGACTTGGGCTATCGTAACCGGACGCACGATAGCAAGCAGGTCTATACCCGAGCAGAAATTCAGGCGTCATACCGGTTCCGGTTTGACGGTGGGTGGATTCAACCTAGCTTCAAAGTGAGACAGGATGTGACCAACTATGACAGTGGTTCTCGCCTGACCAATGACATTTACAGTAACGAAACCAAGTATATCTTTGACCTCAGCGATAAGTGGTCACTATGGGGTGAAGCGCAGTTTGGCCTGGAGCGTCAGGAGGATAAGAATGTCAGTGGTACGGTACGCGACAGTGATTATCTGGCGTGGGAAATCGAACCGGGGGTTCGTTATAACCTGACATCAAACCAGCGTTTAACCCTGTCTTACTACAACACGGGTAAGCGCAGTGATAAAGGGGAAACTTGGGGCCTGACCGATCATACCTACAACCAGCAAGCGCGTCTGTACTACTACTGGAATACTCCAATTGGCTTGGTGGTCTCACCGTACGTGCGTTACGCATTGGGCTACGGCGAGAGTTCGGCCTGGTATGACAGCGCTTACTACGATGAAACCAAAACCCAGAGCAAAGTGTCCCGCTATGCCATACAACTGGCCTACCCACTGACCGATTATCTGCGTATCCAAGCGGAATATTACATCGAGGATGTGGAGTACAAGGAAGGCTTCACCATGGGCAAGGAAGACTCTCAAGTTAAATATCTCAAACTCGGTGCCCGAGTGAGTTTCTAATTGTCCTTTTCATCTAATAAAACAATTTCTTGAGAGTATTTGATATGCAAATTATTCCAGTTTCTCAGCGTACAACGTTATCGCTGCTCATCGCTTCGTGCCTGATGTCTCCGCTGGCGGCTAATGCCGCAGATTGTCCGGAAAATACGGTCTGTGAAACCGTGGTAAAAACCGACGGTGATACCAGTTATAGCGGTGGCGACATCTTGGTTGCTAACGGTAACGGCCTTGAATACCAAGGGGGCGGCACCGCTTTTTCCAACCTGTATTTAAAAAACAATATCCGTGTTTCCGGTGAAGGGGCGAGCGGTATTTATGTGGATGCGGATTCAGTGTTTACCGGTAACCTGAATATTGAAGGTAGTCAGGTTGTGAGTGAAAACGGCACCGGGATCAAAATCGACGGTGATTTTGAGCAGGGTACTCCTACCAACCCGAACCGGGGGATCTACATCAAAGACGGTGGCTTGGTTAGCGGTGGCGACAGTGCCATCGACTTTAGCGCCAGCTCTAGTTCAGTGCGTATCGATGTCAACGGTACGATTAAAGGCGATATTAAAGGTAACGGGGTTGAAGGTAACAAAATCAACTTTGGCTACCAAGGCGGTGCCGGTAAGGATGCCACCTTTGATGGCAACAGTATCACTGGGGTCGACAAGATTGAAAACTACGGCAACCTGACGATTATTGGTCAGGATCAGACCATTGTTTGGGAAGCGGACTATACCAACAAAGCTGATGCGTCGATGGAGTTCAAGGTCGGTGACAATAGTGACTTGAATGATCCGATTTTGCTGGTAACCGGTAAGACGACGTTCAATGAAAACAGTACCGTGGCTTTCTCGTACACCGGCAGCAACGTCAATGACTTGCTTGGTCAAGATGTGGTGCTACTGGAATCAGAGGGCGGGATCACCGGTGGCGAGAACGTGACGGTGGAAGCCGGTGAGGGATTTGATAACGCGGAGTCGTTTGATACTTCACCATTACTTACGGTGGACGAGTCTTGGCTGGAGCAAACCCCGCCTGATGTAAACGGTGGAGTGGACGGTGATCAGCTCATTGCCCGCTATGCCATCAACTATGAGGGCGGTGACGAGTTTGTCGGGCAGGCTGCACAAGGCGGCGCGAATTCCGGTGAGGTCGTTGTTGCGGACTACATGGTCAACTACGCCTTGGATCAGCATAACAAAACGGGATCGGACGAATCTGGTGAACTGCTTGCACTATTGGCGTCTTCTGGTTCGGATGCTGAAGCCACGGCGAAGCTGGCTGACGAACTGACGCCGGATGCCGAAGGTAGCGAAGTCCGTGCCGCGATGCTGGTGGTCGATAAAATGCGTAGCCATGTTGATGATCGCACCAATGTATTGCGTAACGAAAGCCACTTGGGTAATGCCCACAACGGCTGGAACGCTTGGTCGAGCTTGTTGCTTGGCTACGGCAGTCAAAGCAGCGGTGATATTCACGGTTATGATCTGAACACCTATGGGATCAACGTGGGTATCGATCGGGTATTCGACAGCGAGAAGCTGCTGGGTTTCTCTTTTGCTTATGCCCGCTCTAACTCTGATATCAAAGACACCGGTAATAGCAAAGATATCGACAGCCTGCAGGGGATGATCTATGCCGGTTGGTTCAACGAGCGCTACTTTATCGACGGTAACGTCAACATTGGTACCAACACCATTGATAGTACTCGCTCAATCGGGACATCCACCGGCTATGAAGGCAACACCCAAGCCAAAGCGACATACGATGCGAACCAAGTGGGATACCAGGTCATGGCCGGGATGAAGTTCGACTTGGATATGGTGAAGATTGAACCTCGGGTTGCCTATAACTATCAGTGGCTGCGGATAGAAGATTACAACGAGACCGGATCGCCTGCGAGTCTCAAGTACGACCGTACTTCCTATTCAGTTAAGCAGTTGGGGGCCGGGGTAACCGCATTCAACACTTACGATATGGCCTACGGCCAGTTTACCCCGTTGTTCTCGCTCATGGCGTATTTCGATATGGATGACGATGAGAGGATCCGTGAAAGTGCGGCACTGACCATGGATGCGTCTACCGATCGTTTTGTGATTTATGGCGATGCAGTCGGCGGCGATATTATCGAAGCCAAATTCAATGCCAACCTCAACATGGGCAAAGGGCTGAGTGTGACAACCGGCCTGACTTACTACCAGCGTGATGACTATAAGGAAGGCTTCTTAGGCCTGGCTGTTTCTAAACGTTTCTAAGTGCTAAGAAGACGGGCGGCGACGCCCGTTACTGCCAATCATGAATAAAGGTTACGCAATGAATTCTCTACATAAATTCAGCAGGTTGCCACTGCTTATTTCGGCGGTACTTGGCATGACTGCATGTTCAGGGGTCACTGTTACCCAACCGCTTGAGCAAGCATCTCCACTGCCGGTGATGCAATCCCAGATTCTGGCGATGACCGGGGAAACTATGCCGGACTACGCCGAAGCTGGCAAAGGATCGGTCCTGTCACTGAGCAAGGCCCGTTATGTACTGGGCGAACAGTCCCTGCAGTGGGACTGGACATCGAACAGTACCGTGATTTTCCATCAGCCGATCCAACTGGTTACTGATATGGAAGGGCGTCGGGCATGGGGCCGGGCAGCGACACAAGTCCTGTCATTTTGGATTTACAACGAAGTACCGGTCGATGACTACATGGTGGTCGACTTGGGCCGAGGGCTAAGCGGGACATCGAATGCCGATGCTGGCTTCAAGGTGTACATGAACTTTACCGGTTGGCGTGCAATCGGGGTGTCGCTGCAGAATGACATTCAGGGCCGTGAGGTCGAAGGACTGGGGATCACCGACAATGCCGCCGGTGAAGGGCGCGGGTTGAACAGTATGCCGGGTGGCCCTCGGAGCGACATGGATAGTATACGCTTCACTGCGCCATCAAAGGCCAAGCAAGGCACATTCTACGTTGATCGGGTGATGATCTCGGTGGATGATGCCCGGTACCAATGGTCTGATGATCAGGTTACTACCCGTTATGATATTCCTGAAATCGACTTTGGCCTGCCAGCGCAACTTGAAAGCGCCCAACCGGAAGAAATTGCGGCTGCGGAATCTATCCGCGAGTCGTTGGTCGATGTCTTTATTGATGCCAAGCGGCTAAAGGGAGTTAAAGCCTTTAATAGCCTGGAGACAGTGCGTGATCAGTATGCTTCGCTGCGGATCAGGCGTGATGACCATGGGGTGCTGTCAGGCCGCCATATCATTACGGGCAAGCAGAAAGTGCTTTACCAGCCTGAATTTATGAAGGAAGAAGATAAAGCGCTGTTTGCCGATTATGTCACCTTGTCGGAATACTCCAATATTTTGTTCAACATCGGGCGCTTCTGGCACAACACGGATGATCCGGCGGTTAAGCAAGAGTTGGCCGATATGTATGTGTTGATGACGGAGCATATCCTCGATCAGGGCTTTGTGGATGGAAGCAGCTTAGTGACCACCCACCACTGGGGATACAGTTCTCGCTGGTGGTATATTTCAGCCATGCTGATGTCCGATGTACTGACCGAAGCCGAGCTGCGCCAGCCGATATTCGATGCCTTACTGTGGTATTCACGTGAGTTCAAGGCCAACTTTGATATGGTCGCAGGACCGGAAAGCTCGGATCTGGATTACTTCAATACGCTTTCTCGTCAGCATTTGGCCCTGCTTATGCTCGAACCGGATCAGGACCGCCGTATCGCACTGCTGAAGAAGTTCGGTAATTACATCAATATCGCCCTATCACAAACGCCGCCGGGGGGCTACGACGGTTTGCGCCCTGACGGAACCGCATGGCGCCATGAGGGGAACTATCCGGGGTATTCATTCCCGGCATTCAATAATGCCGCGCAGCTGGTGTATATGTTGCAGGGTACGCCTTTCAGCGTCAGTAGCGAAGGGCGTGCGGCACTGAAAAAAGCCATGCTATCGGCGTGGATCTACAGTAACCCAGAGGTTGGCCTTGGGCTGTCTGGGCGTCATCCATTCAACCCGCCGGCAGTGAGGCACCTTGATGAGTCCTACCGCTGGCTGGCGCTGACCGGTAACCCGGAAACCGGGGAAAAAGTGGATAAAGCTTTGGCTGCCGCTTATTTGCAGATCACCGGCAAAACCCAGGCCGATTCAGTTGCCCTGTTTGGTGAAACGATCACGCCTGCGGCCTTGCCTCAAGGTTACTGGGCCTTTAACGGCGGGGCGTTTGGTATCCACCGTTACAACGACAACATGGTGACCATGAAGGCATACAACAGTAATGTCTGGTCGTCGGAAATCTATTATCGCGACAACCGTTATGGCCGTTACCAGAGTCATGGCGCGGTGCAAGTCGTGCCGTTCGGCAAGCAGGCAGATATTGGCTTTAGCCAAGAGGGCTGGGACTGGAACCGCAACCCGGGGACGACAACAATCCACTTGCCGCTGGAGCAGCTTGATAGCCCGAACTCGCACACACTGATGTTGCGAGGTGATCAGCCATATAGCGGTGCCTCTTCACTCGACGGGCAATTTGGTATGTTCGCATTCAAGTTCAAAGCGCCGTCGATGGATAAGTTTGATAGTAGCTTTACCGCGAGAAAGTCGACCTTTTCTGCAGCCGACAGGGTGGTGATGCTAGGAACCGATATCAGCAACTCGAGTGCGGATAACGCGACCGAAACGACCTTATTCCAGCACGGAATTACCCCACAGGCCAACGCGATTTTGATTAATGGCGAGGCGGTTAGCGAGATGCCTTATCAAGCGCAGCTTGGCCAAGGCGATTGGTTGATGGACGGCCACGGCAATGGTTATTTGATCACCAGTGATGTGACGGTAGAAGTTAGGCGCCAGCATCAGCAGTCGGCCAATGATAAAAACCGTCAGCCTACCGAAGGGAACTTCGCGGTGGCTTGGATAACCCATGGCAATGCTCCGTCGGGTGCGGGTTATGAGTACCTGCTGGTGCTTGATGCGACAGCGGAGAAAATGACGTCGCTGGCAAGTGCTTATCAGGCCACCGGTGAGAAGCCTTACGAGGTGCTCCGCGATGATAGCAGTGTGCATGTGTTACGGGATAAGCAAACGGGTGTGACCGCCTATGCTGCCTTTGAGGGGGTTAGCCTAGATGGTGGCGTGGTCACCCAGGTTGCGCAGCCTGCCATCGTCATGACCCGAGAGTTGGCGAACGGTCAATTGCAGGTATCGGGGGTGACACCGGATCTCAATATGACTCGCTATACCGCAGCCAAGCCAACCAGTATCAGTGTCACACTGGCAGGGCAATGGCAGCCGGTTACGCCAAATGACAAGATCACGGTAAGTGCGGGCGCATCGTCGACCACCCTGACGTTTGAGATTTACTTTGGCATGGTGCAGGAGCTAACTCTGCAGCCTGTGCTATAACCCCGTTACCTGCCAAGCCGGATAAGAGGACTTATCCGGCTTTTTTCGTTCTAGCCTTTCCACTTCTGCGGTTTTGCGGTTCTTGGCACTGTAAGCAGGGAATTACCTTTCGGTTTGCGGTGTAAAACGCGTTGTTTTTTCTTTTTGCTTCATTTTGTGATCTTAACTGTTTTTGAATGTGCCTTTTTCACGTATATTTTCTTTCGTTTTCTTTCTTTTTGTTTTGTATGCTTTCAACGGTGCAGGAGTTTATGATGCCTACCTTTCGAACTAACCACTCTCGCTTTCATATGATGGCGAAGCCTGCCAGTTACCGCTGCAACCTTAAATGCGATTACTGCTTCTATTTGGAAAAAGAGCAGATGATGCAACCGGATATTCAGGAGAAAGAGGCCGCGTCCGATCAAATGTCAGATGCGATGCTCAAACGTTATGTGCGTGACTACATTCGCTCTCAAGATAGCGACATGGTTGATTTCGCCTGGCAGGGTGGGGAGCCGACGTTGGCTGGCTTGGACTTCTATCGCAATGCGGTCAAATACCAGCAGCAGTATGCAGACGGTAAAACCATTACCAATAGCTTCCAAACCAATGCCATCGCAATTAACCGTCAATGGGCGCAGTTCTTCGCAGAGCATCAGTTCCTGATTGGCGTATCGGTCGACGGCGCTGCTGAAGTGCATGATACATACCGTATTTCAGTCAACGGGAAACCGACATTTGAGCGGGTGAAGCATGCCATTGAACTGCTGAAAGAATACCAGGTGCCATTCAATACCCTAACTGTGATCAATGATCAGAACTGGGACAAGGGCAAAGAGACTTATCGGGCGCTAAAGGCACTTGGCTCCGAGCACCTGCAGTTTATTCCCATTGTCGAAATAGAGCCGCATTGCCAGTTGAGTTCGACGGGTCACTATTCACCGGCTGCTGATGCGACGTTGACACCGTTCTCGGTACCTGCCGAGGGCTACGGTCGTTTCATGACCGAGGTCTTTAATGAGTGGGTAACACAGGATGTGGGCACTATTTATGTCCGGATGTTTGACAGCATCCTGGCCACCTGGATGGGTTACCCCGCTTCGGTTTGTATCCAGTCGAAGAATTGCGGACAGGCGATGGTGATTGAAGCCAATGGGGATGTGTACTCATGTGACCATTATGTCTACCCAGCCAATAAATTGGGCAATATTACCCAAACCAACATCGCCAAGTTGGCACTGAGCAAACAGCAGCAGCGGTTTGGTCAAGCGAAATCGACCCGGCTTACCGAGCAGTGCAAGCAGTGTGAAGTACGTATGCTGTGCCACGGCGGGTGCCCGAAGCACCGCATCGTGCCGCAAGCCGGTGAAAAAAATCGGCAAAACTACCTTTGCCAGTCCTATCAGCAGATTTTCAAGCATACCGCACCGGCGATGCACCATATGGTACAGGCCATTAGAGGCGGTGGCATTGCGGCAGATGCCATGCCGGCAATGTCGACTATTTATACCCAAAGATAACGCATAAATTCTATTAAATTAATCAAGGAGTGAACCATGGCACTGTCCTCAAACAAGAAGACGGTATTGGCCGGTCTCGTTGCCGCGGCATGTGTGGCGACGCCAGCTATCTCGATGGCAAGCGAGTCGGTAAAACCGAATGTGTTACTGATTGTGATGGATGACCTCGGTACTGCCCAATTAGATTTCGCCCTCGACAACATTGATAAGCAGGCATTGGCGAAACGCCCATCACCGGAGCGGTATGACGGGGATTTCGACAAGCTGTATGACGCGGCTAAGCGCTCGATGCCGAATATCACCCAGTTGGCCAATGAAGGCGTACGTATGACCAATGCTTACGTGGCGACTCCGGTGTGCGGCCCTTCCCGTGCCGGTATGATGACTGGTCGCTTCCCTCATAGTTTCGGGATTTACAGCAACGATGATGCACATTCTGGGATCCCTCTCGATATCAAGCTGTTACCGGCGCTGCTTAACGAAAATGGCTACGCAACTGCCAATATTGGTAAATACCATAATGCCAAGGTGAGAAAAGAGTTCATCGACGAAGGTATCCAAACCCGAGATTATCACGATAATCAAATTTCGATTCCGGAGCCGGGCTACGGGCCGGAAGAGCGCGGTTTTGACTTTGCTTATAGCTACTTTGCCTCAGGGGCCGCGTTGTACAACTCGCCAGCGATCTTCCGCAATGGTGAAAATGTCCCGGCACCGGGCTTCATTACCCATAACCTGACCAACGAAACGTTGCAGTTTATCGAGCAGGCTAATGAGCAAGACAAGCCGTTTTTTGTCAACCTTGCCTACAGTGTGCCGCATATTCCGCTAGAGCAACCGGCACCGGCCAAGTATATGGATCGCTTTAATACCGGTAATGTTGAAGTCGATAAATACTACGCACACGTCAATGCCTCTGACGAAGGGATCGGCCAGATAATCGCCAAATTGAAAGAGATGGGCGAATACGAGAATACGATGATCTTCTTCTTGTCCGATAACGGGGCAGTGCATGAGTCACCGATGCCGATGAACGGCATGAACCGTGCTTTCAAAGGCCAGCGTTACCGTGGTGGTGTCCATGTTCCGTTTATTGCCCATTGGAAGGGCGTGTTGCCTGAAAACACCCAGAACAGCACCATGATTTCGGCAATGGATATACTACCGACTGCACTGGCGGCGGCAGGTATTACGATTCCGGCCGAAATGAAGGTTGACGGTAAAGATATATTGCCGCTGATGAAAGGCGATAAGCAACAGCCGCACCAGTACCTCTACTGGGCGGGTCCTCGCGCATTGCATTACGATGTGAGCAATGTGGATTTCTGGAACCATTACTGGAAATGGATCAGTTTCGAGGAGCAGGAATTCATCCCGAGCAAGCACATTGAAAGGCTGTCCAAAGGTGAGTGGGCGATTAAAGATCAGGAATGGTCGCTGCATTACTACGATGACGGTAATGACGGGTTCGAGCTCTACCACTACGCAGAGGATCCGGCCGAGTCAATGAACTTGGCGGCCAAGTACCCAGAAAAAGTCACCGAACTGAAAGCGGCGTTTTACGATTGGATCAAAACCAAACCGGCACCGTTGGGCTGGGGGCAAGACAGATACCAAGTACTGACCGACTCAGCCAAATAACCCTCTCTTCGTTATTTACAGGGCCTCATTCGAGGCCCTTTTCGATGGACACAGACCTATGCAAAAAGTCATCACTGCGACCGAGCGCCCTAGCATTCCTTACGAACACCCTGATGCGGCTATGTACTTAAAATTGATGAAGGAAAACCTGATTCGATTGCGCTACCGCAAACCGGCTTACTCCCGCCACGATGCTTATATTCGTCAGCAGTTTGCGGCCACGGGGCACTTGCAGCAGCAGTGTCACGATTTGGTACGCTACATTGCTGAAGCGTTCGAACACTATGCGGTGTGGGATTTTAGCCATGCCTATTACCCGGGCAGGCCGAGCCAGCAGAGCGCCAGAACGGATGCGATGGAAGGGTGCAGCCGGGTGCTACCGACACTGGCTGCTTGGTTGTCTCAGAATGAAGGCGTAACCACGGTACTCAATGGTTTGAATGGACAGCCGATGGACATCGGACTGTGGCTGAAAAAGGCGTTTTTGGCAGGGACGGATCCCCGTCATCCGGGTTATTGGGGCGAGCTTCATGATTATGACCAGCGGATTTGCGAAAGCGCTGATCTGGCGTTGGCACTGTGGATGAGCCGTAAGGTGGTGTGGGAAACCCTGAATCGCGAACAGCAGGGGCAGGTTATTGCTTGGTTCAAGCAGGTTAACCATTGCCAGACGGTAGACAACAATTGGCATCTCTTCCCGCTTACGGTGCAGTTGGTTGTTAAGGCCCTCACCGGAGATGATCATGTTGAACTCCAGCGTTATCAACGCATCAAGGAATTCTATGTCGGTGATGGTTGGTTCCGTGATGGCGCGAAAGGCAATTATGACTTTTATAACGCCTGGGGGTTTCACTATTCGCTGTATTGGCTACATCAAATTGACCCGTCGTTTGATCCCGAGTTTATTCGCGACAGCATGCAGTTATTTGCCAAAAGCTATCGCGCATTCTTTACTCCGGCGGGCTTGCCGTTTTTCGGCCGAAGCGTGTGCTACCGGCTGGCTGCTTCCGCGCCATTGTTAGCCGCGGCTGATATTAATTGCCTGCAGGCCCATCGTGGTGGTTTGCCGCTAGGGGAAGCCAAGCGGGCTTTTCGAACCAGCCTTGAATACTTTATCTCTCATGGCGCAATGCAGCATGGTGCTCCAACTCAGGGGGTGTTCGGGGATGATACCCGGTTGGTCGATAATTACAGCGGACCAGCCAGCAGCTTTTGGTCACTGCGGGCTTTAAATATTGCCCTGTATCGCGGGCAGCAACTCAACCTGTGGCAAGCGGATGAATGCCCACTGGAAGTTGAAAAGGGGGATTTTGCCTTTAATATCCCGTCCATCGAAGCCAAGGTGATAGGCACTTTCAAAACGAAAGAGGTCGTGGTGATTTTTCAGTCTGACTATTGCGAGTGGCAAGATCCGTTATCGCGCCGGTTAGAGCGGCAGCCATTGGCGAGAAAAGTCCAGGAGATCCTGACTGGCCGTGCTGAAAGACCGAAGAACAACCTGCTTCGTAAGGGGATTACTTGCTATAGCTCGAAGATGTCACATTTCTTTTAGTTTCTATTGCTTTCGATTTGAAAGGGTTTTTGTGATCTAGATCTTTTCTTTTGCTTTTGTTTTCGAATATCATCAAAGTGAAAGCTAACGAAGGTTTTGAGGTTTTTATATGTTTCTGGTTTCTACGCGCGAAATGCTCCATAAGGCACAGTTAGGCGGTTACGCAGTACCTGCTTTTAACATCCATAATCTAGAGACGGTTCAGGTCGTGGTTGAAACCGCGGCTGAGATGCAGTCACCGGTGATCTTGGCGGGTACTCCCGGCACATACTCCTACGCTGGGACTGATTATTTGGTTGGGATTTGCCAAGAAGCGGCTAAGCGATACCAAATGCCAATTGCTCTTCATCTTGATCACCATGAGTCATTTGGTGATATTCGCAATAAGGTGGAGGCTGGTATTAAGTCTGCGATGATTGACGGCTCGCATTTGAGTTTTGACAAAAATATTGAGTTGGTTAAGCAGGTGGTGGCGTTCTGCCATCGCTGGGATTGTTCTGTGGAGGCAGAATTAGGCCGCTTGGGCGGACAGGAAGATGATCTGGTTGTCGATGCCAAAGATGCACTATTTACCGACCCGGATACCGCTGTTGAGTTTGTGACCCAAACCGGCATTGATTCACTGGCCATTGCAATCGGTACGGCTCACGGCATGTATAAAGAAGAGCCATGCTTGGATTTTGACCGTTTGGGTATCATTCGCAGCAAAACCGATGTACCGCTTGTACTACACGGTGCGTCGGGCGTGCCAGATGCCGATGTACGTCGATGTATCGAGCTGGGTATCACTAAGGTCAATGTTGCCACTGAGCTGAAGATTGCCTTTTCTGATGCTGTGAAGCAGTACTTTATCGACAACCCTAACGCGAATGATCCTCGCCATTATATTGTGCCGGGTAAAGAAGCGATGAAAAAAGTGGTAATGGACAAGATTGCAGTATGCGGTAGTGCGGGCAAGCTGTAACCAAGCGTTCAATCGAACGTGAAACTATGCCCCCGTCTTTTTCTGGCTACATCGAATAGTGCTCTCTCAATTTATCGATGTAGCCATTATTTCCCCCTCTTTTAACTGCTTTATGTGATGGATAACAAGTAATGCCTTCGTCTTTGACGTTCAAAAAGAAAAAAATAGCCTTGATCGGTGAATGCATGATTGAGTTGAGTGGCCAGCCATTCGCTCAGCAAGCGCCGCTCTTTGGTGGGGATACACTTAATACCGCGTTGTATTTATCCCGTCTTGTCCCAGACATGCTCCCTGCTTATGTGACTGCATTAGGTAACGACAATTACAGTCGTCATATGCGTCAATGTTGGCAGCAAGAAGGTATGGACACTCAGTTTGTACTAACGGTTGACGGGAAGTTGCCTGGTTTATATGCAATTGAAAATACGCCCTGCGGTGACAGCCGCTTCCATTATTGGCGCCATGATTCTGCAGCTCGGTATCTGTGTCGCCATGAGCAGTTTTCAGCGGTTGTTGAGCACTTGCAGTCCTTCGATTTGGTTTACCTCAGTGGGATATCATTGGCTATCTTGCCGGATAAGGACAAACACTTATTGCTGAGGTCGCTGGCCACACTCAAAGAGGCTGGGGTACACATTGCGGTCGACTCCAATTACCGCCCAGCACTATGGCCGTCATCATCCGATGCCTGTGAGTGGATCGGTAAATTGTATCAAATGGCTGATATTGCACTGGTGACTGCTGATGATGAGGATCGGTTGCTTGGTATGCGCAATTCCCCGCCGGCAATCATTGCCAAACGTATGCACTCGATGGGCGTCAAGCAAGTGGTCGTCAAATTAGGCGCTGAAGGAGCACTATGGTCTCAATGTGGGCTTAGCGGTACGGCTAAGGGTAACAAAGTTGATCAGGTCATTGATACGACGGCTGCCGGTGATGCATTTAATGCGGCCTATCTGGCAGCGTGGAGCATGGGAATGGACATTGACGAATGCTGTCATTGGGGAAATAAGCTGGCTGCCCGGGTTATCCAGCACAAAGGTGCGATCATTTCGCAAAATTTTACCCGTTATATTACCGATCTAATGAATATTTGATTTGCAAGGAGATGTCATGAGCGAAAAACACGTTGCGGTGCTATTGGCTGACGGGTTCGAAGAAGCTGAGGCTGTTGTATTTATAGATATTATGCGCCGCTTAGACATTAAGGTCGATGTACTGTCATGCATGGACACCACTGTACTCAATAGCTATTTTGGTACACGCATAACGGCAGACGATACACTTCAAAATTGTTATGACAAAACCTACGATGCAGTGATGATGCCCGGAGGCCCGCAGGGAACGGACAACTTGTCGGCCAACCGGATGGTGATCGCGTTTATCAAGCGTCACATCGAGCAGGAAAAATGGATCTGCGCCTTGTGCTCTTCTGGTGCCAAGGTACTCGCGGCGCATCACTTGCTGCAAGGCCGTTGTTATACCACTGGAGATAAACTGGCCGATAAGTTTGATGATGGTGATTTCCAGTTGAAGAAAGTGGTCGTTGCTGACAACTTTATTACCGGCAGAGGGCTCGGGGTGAGTTTTGAGTTTTCGTTTACTGTCGCCAAAAAGCTGTTAGCAGACAACCCAGAGAAAGTGGATTGGCAAGCTTATCATATTTACTTTGATCATTGGCCGCTGTGAGTTAATTCCATCGTATCTCCTTATTCGTGATCTTATCAGCAAACATTCTGCTGATTTGCAATTACACTGCATTTTGATTAATAAGTCGATATTCGTGCTGGATTAATCGAAATAAATAGAATAAGTGAATAATATTTCATTCTTCCAGTAGGTGCTTACACCATAGGAGAGATACGATGAATAAAATGTCTATTACGCTGTTAAGTGCAGCGGTTCTGTCTGCACTGAGCCTGAGCGCCAATGCTTGTACTGGCCTGATTGTCGGTAAAGGGGCGTCGGTTGATGGCAGTATCATGATTGCCCGTAATGAAGATTTTGGTATTAACAACTGGAATAAACACCTTGCCTATCGTCCACAGCAAATAAATGAAAAAGGCGACTGGACCTTGGGGAATGGCTTGGTTGTGCCAATGCCAACGCAATTTTATGCCTATTCGGCGATTCCAGATTGGGATGCGCTAACGGTCGATAAAGACGGCAAATATTACGAAGAGCGGGGAATAAACCAATATAACGTTGCGGTTTCTGCCACCACCAGTGCCGAGGTGAACGACAAAGCGGCGAAGGCTGATCCATTGGTAAAACCGGGGATCATTGAAGCGGTGATCCCAACACTTATCCTGCCGCAGGTGAAAACCGCTAAGGAAGGGGTAGAGTTGCTTGGCCAATATATTGAAGAGTACGGCGCAGGTGAAGGTAACAGCCTGTATATTGCGGATGTTAACGAGGCTTGGTTGTTCGAAATTGGTTCCGGCCATCATTGGATTGCGGTAAAAGTGCCGGATAACAGCTACGCAATGATTGCCAATGGTTTGCGGATCCACGGTGTTGATCTGGATGCGAAAGGCGTGATGCACTCGACTGGGCTGTTGGATTTTGTTGAAGATAACCAACTGCTAGATAAGCCAGATTCACGTTCGTTCAATTTCGCCAAAGCCTTTGGTGTGATTGGCGATACCTATAATGTTGATCGCGAGTGGTTGGGGCAGGCGATGCTGACACCATCACAGGTACAAGATGTCCGCGAGCAACAATACCCGCTGTTTATGAAGCCTGATGATAAGATCTCGGTACAGGATGTGGCCAGCGTGCTGGGCTCGACCTATGAGGGGACCAAGTTAGCTGACAAGGGCGAACGACCTATCCGCGTCGAACGTCAGCTTGAATCGCATATTATCCAGCTTCGTCCAGACATGCCGAAAGAATTCCAAGGTGTTATCTGGCAAAGCTACGGCGTGCTGTCTGAGTCGGTATTAGTTCCGTTATACACTAGCCTGCAAGAATACCCAACGCCATACACCGTGGGGACTGATACTTACAGCGATGACTCGGCTTACTGGCAATTCCGTAGTCTGACGGCGCTGGCAACGGCCAACCCAGATAAATACTTGCCGATGCTGAAAGAAACCTGGGATAAGGAAGAGTCCAAACTGTATAAGCAGGTTAGCAATATGGATATGTTGCTAAAAGACATGTACAGCCAAGATAAGGCGACCGCAGTAGAAATGGCATCCGATTTCTCTTATGGCCAGCTCCAGCGTACATTGAGCATGGCAACGGAGATCCGCTATAAGATGATGACGGACATGACCAAGAGTACTGAGAAAAAATACAGCGAAGAAGAGTTCAAAAAGATCATGAGTCTCTGATTTCGTCAGCCCATAAAAACAAAGAGCGCATACGCGCTCTTTGTTATTCTAGCTACTATACAGCAGTGTTAACCCTGATCTTGCTTGTAATGTCGTCATTACATCAAGCCGACTTCTTTGTAGTATTTCGCGGCACCAGGATGAATAGGTGCAGACAGGCCGTCTCTGATCATCTCTTCTTTCTTCAAATGAGCAAAAGCTGGGTGAAGTTTCTTGAAGTCATCGAAGTTCTCAAACACGGACTTAACGATGTTGTACACCACGTCATCTGGCACAGAGGTAGAAGAAACAAATGTGGCACCAACACCAAAGGTGGTGACATCAATGGCGTTACCTTTGTACATACCGCCAGGTACTGTCGCAACACGGTAGAAGCTGTTGTCTTCAATCAGCTTATTCACTTTGTCGCCAGCAACGGTGATGATTTTGCTCTCACAAGACGTGGTTGCTTCCTTGATCGCGCCGCTTGGGTGGCCCACAGTGTAGATCATGGCATCAATCTTATTGTCGCACAGTGCTTTTGACTGCTCCGACGCTTTTAGCTCTGATGCCAGTTTAAAGTCCTCCATGGTCCAGTCATACCTTTCCATCAGTACTTCCATAGTACCGCGCTGACCTGATCCCGGGTTACCTATATTGACGCGTTTGCCCTTGAGATCTTCAAACGTTTTGATGCCGGAGTCGGCTCGGGCCACGATGGTAAACGGTTCTGGG
This sequence comes from Photobacterium lutimaris, assembly GCF_003025555.1. Classification (GTDB taxonomy): domain Bacteria; phylum Pseudomonadota; class Gammaproteobacteria; order Enterobacterales; family Vibrionaceae; genus Photobacterium; species Photobacterium lutimaris. The sequence goes on from NZ_PYMH01000001.1 coordinate 22,367, forward strand.
TGGATGGAGAACACAGCACGAAGATCTTTGTACGCACCGTTATCGGCAAATTTACTGGTGCCGTTGTATGCATGATATTGCCAATCTGACTGGGCGATACCCAAATCGAGTTCGCCTGCTCGAATAGTATTGATGTTGTAGATAGAGCCGCCGGTGCTTTCTACCGAGCAGCGAATATTGTGATCTTTTCTGTTTTTATTGACCAAACGGCAAATTGCTCCGCCTGTTGGGTAGTAAACCCCTGTCACCCCCCCGGTTCCGATGGTGACAAAGCGACTTTCAGCAACGGCAAATGAAGATGCACCGAGCAGCACTGCGGCACCGGTGACAGCAAAAAGTTTGTTGATAGATCCCATAGAAGTCCCTTCATAATGAGTTTTACGCAATAAAGCTAAGCCAATGGATACGGCGTCTGGCTAAGCCGTGAGGAGCTGGCGAAAATGGTTAGCATCAAGGATCCCGAGGCCAAGGAGCTTGGCGGTATCGGCGATGTTAGCCACTTGTTCTGCGTTGCTTAAGGCTAATGTACCTTGATGATTAACATGGTTATTTTCAAAGCCAACTCGAATATCTCCACCCATAATCATAGACGCTGCTAGGCAAAGATGTTCATATTTTCCAAATGCACAGACTGCCCAGCGGCATTAGAGTCCTAGCTTATCAATAGATTGTTCGATTGCTGGACTAAAAGGGAAAGCGAGCAAACGAATAAAATTACAGAGGTATGAGAAAAAGGAATAGGGAGCGGAATGTATGTGTTGGCCGATAAGCGTTGAGTGATTTGGTCATTGAAACGACATAAAATCGTCCTTAATCGGTCATTCAAGACTGACAGGATAAAGGGGCTAAGAACCAGTGCCTTAAAGGTGCACTACGAAGACTCATAACGTTAAGGTTCCTTTCCGTTGGCCGCCCTTGGGCGGCCTCTTTTCTTAAATGTTACCTTAGTGCTGGTGCGCAGGCAGCGATTTGCTTTCGTAGGCATCAGCAAAGCCATGATTTCTGTCCCTGTGGCCTGCTTCGTCTTCGCGGATGCGCAAAATAACATCCCGCAGTTTGGCATTGGCTGCGAGCTGGTAGTAGTCAATTGCAAGAGCTGGTGCCGGGGTGTTTTCCACTTCACCTGAATCAATTTTGTCTAGGTACTCGGTGTAGCTTTTGCAAGCTTCTTCCTCAAAATAACCAACGACCCGGTGGGCTACTCGGGATGACAGCAAATAGATAAAACTGTAGACCACAATAAAGACGCCTTGGCCGAGCAATACCAGCATGCGTTCAATCCAGCTCGGCTTGGCAATATCAAGGAAAATCATCAAGTGCATCCGCTCGTTTTGCGCTTCATCCAGCAGTTCTTTGATCCAGCCTTCATCATCTTTCATTCGGCGTAGTGATTTGAGGTGGTTGAACATTCCCGCGACCATGCCGGGAACAGCGGCAATGGTTTCCAGTATTACCGCTCTTTTCGCATATTTTGTGCCATAGAACAGATTTAGGGAGAACTTGAGAAATTGCGTGATTTGATACGCGATACGCTCAGAGATCTTGGTGGCGCTCTTATGGGTAAGCTTGAAGCCTGACATGGTGACTCTCCTATTTATTATGAGGTATTTTATTGCTCGGCAATTAAAATACTTTCACAATATATAAAATAATCCTGTAACCATCTGTATCGATAAAATAATTGACGTGGAACACAGTAAGTTATTATGTCAGGTGTAAATAACCACTTGAAAATAAAGGTTTAAATTTTCAGGTAAATGTATGAAGAGGCTGGGGAAAGTGTTTTTTTTAAATGTAACACGTGTTTTGTGGTATGCTTTGCGAGTATAAAGATACGGTAATTTCCATGTTATCTCAATGGTTGTTTAAAAGCGCTAAGTACAGCTACTCCATAGCCATCAATGAATGTCATCACTATTCCTCATTAGCATATGTTTTATTATATTGCGTTAATAGTTTTGTTACATTACGGACGAGTCAAAAATCAACCTGTGAAATTTATTTATCTGGATTCTTTAGAGTATATTTTAATTGGTACTGTGCTTTAAATTGGCCACTAAATAAACTCAATTACGCCATGAAACATGCTGTCCGGACGATTGATTTCTCTTACCAGTTACATTCGATGATGGAAATTCTCTGTTACCTGCTTATTGCCCTGCACACCTGTTTTCCATCGACTAGTGTTTAAAGACGGTACTTTGGGTCGCATGATGGGAGTAAATAACGATGCGTAAGATTACTTTTACCCGTTACGCGCTAGCTGCAGCCTTTGTATCGGGTACGGCATTTAGCGCTCATGGTTATAATATGAGCGTTAATGATGTCGAGCCTGACATTGACTGGAATAAAGTCCCCGTTGTTGAGAAAACCATGTTCTTCCCCGGCTTGATCACCTATGACTGGATTAATTCGCCCGAGCACAAAGGGACGCTAAACAAGGATTTTAAAACTAAAACGTGTACCCATTGCCACCAAGGCGAAGAAAAAGCGATGGGTGAAATGCTCATCAAGCATGATCGCTTAGATACAATGGCCGATAAGCCAAGCTTTATCGATGTTGAGTTCCAGTTTGCTAATGATGACGAAAATCTCTACGTGAAGGCTACATGGGAAACCCAGTCACCCTTTCCAGCCCGTATGCATGACACTTTGTTATTCGAGAATGGTAAGTGGACGGTGATTGGTGGCGACAGGGGGAAGAACCCCTATACCCCGATTTATGAAGACCGCTTTTCTGTCATGATAGACGATGGCAGTGTTGATCAATTTACCCAGCAAGGTTGCTGGATGTCTTGCCACCGCGGTATGCGGGATATCGGTCAGGCGACCAAGCGTGATGTCCTGGCGTTGGATGTCATTGGTTTTGGAGGACTGAATAAAAAGGATGTTCGTAAATATCTGCCAGATACTCGTACCGAACGGTACGGTGTGAATTGGGACAAGGTAAAGACCCGCGATCAAATTGACCAGCTCAAAGAAGGCGGCAAGTTTGTTGACCTGATGCAGTGGCGCTCGACTCGTTCGGCACCGACTGGCAGTGCTGATGATGGGTATGTTCTGGAATATCGCCTGAGTGATGCCGGTACCACGGTTTTTACTTGGAACTTGGACAGAACTGCAGGACAGCCAAAGTACATGTACGATAAATCAGTAACGGGATTTTATGCTCTCAACAAAGCAGACTTCACTGATTTGAACATGAATATTGCGATGATCGAAGGTGTGAATACCATGTCGTACGATCCAAGCAAGATAGAAGACGGTCAGTACCTGCAAGGACGCTTGAACCGCCAAGGCGTTGGCTCGGCAGGGGATAACAGCCAAGTCCATTCGTCATGGGAAGACGGCAAGTACACCGTGGTCTTTACCCGTAAGCTTGATACCGGTAACCCCGAAGATGACAAGATCATGGCAGTCGGTGGGACGTATGATTTCAACATCGCCATCCATGACGGTCAGACGACGACCCGATTCCATCATGTGACTTTCCCCTTTACGGTCGGGATCGGTGACGGGGCAACTGGCGATGTGGTGACGACGCCAGTTAAGTCGCCAATCTACGATAAGCATCGCGGAGAAACGCAATAAAAGCTAGCAGGCTAACCCGACTCGCTTTTTTCCATGACTATCTTGTGTCTTACCATTGCTTTGATACAGAGGTAAGTGATATGTTACTGTAACATTTAAAGCCTGCCTGTAACGTATCTTATTGTTATGACACAAGAACAACGAAAAGCTCGCCCAACGCTGCAAGATATTGCTGACCGTGTTGGCATCACCAAAATGACCGTGAGTCGTTATATGCGCAACCCTGAGTCGGTCTCTGCTAAAACACGGGAAAAGATCGCCGAAGTGGTGGAAGATCTGGGGTACATTCAAAACCGCGCACCCGCCATGCTGTCGAAGTCTTCCAGTAAGGCGATTGGGGTATTGCTTCCTTCGTTGTCGAATCAGGTTTTTGCCAGCTTTGCCCAAGGTATCGAAGCTGTGACCAATGCCAATGGTTACGAAATTTTGATTGCCCATTTCAGTTACGATGAAGATGTAGAAGAGCGTAAGATCGCCTCCCTACTTTCCTATCAGGTTGATGGTCTAATTCTTACCGGGACGGCACATACTGAGCGTACGCTTCAAATGATAAAAACGGCAGGGATCCCTGTCGTTGAAGCGATGGAATTACCAGAAGAACCGGTTGATATGGCGGTAGGACTGGATCACGTCAATGCGTCGTACACCGCGGTTAAAACCATGCTCGACAAAGGCAAACGTCATATTGCCTACTTTGGCGCACGCTTGGATACCCGTACCAAGCTACGTATGGAAGGCTACGATAAAGCAATGGATGAAGCGGGGCTGGAAAAGTACCATATTCTGACCCATGAACACTCTAGTTTTACCCTAGGTGGGGAGCTATTGAGTCGAGCATTGGCCGAGTGTCCTGAGCTGGACGGCGTGTTCTGTACCAATGATGATATTGCGATCGGTACTATTCTGGCGTGTAACGAGCGGAACATTCAGGTACCGCAGAGCATTAGTGTTGTGGGTTACAACGCACTGGATATCGGTCAGGCCATTACCCCACGCTTAACCAGTATCTATACGCCGCGTTACCAAATTGGCGAAAAGAGCGCAGAGTTGCTGCTCCAGGCGCTGGAAGGCAAGCGTAGCGAGCGGAATGTGTTTGATATGGGCTTTACGATTAGCCGGGGCGAAAGTCTTTAGTTAATAGCTTGAACTAACGCATTGTTATTAAAAGGGAGTACTGTTTTCACAGGCTCCCTTTTTTACTTTGGCTTTATGCCTGCGTTTACAAATGGACTTAGAACAAGAAACTCGCGCCTTCATCGGCACCGCCGACATTTTCGCGCATGACTTTGAAGATATCTCGTCCCCAAGTAATTTGGCTGGCTTCTGTGTCTAATTGAACCGGTTGGCGCTGGTCAAACTGTGCAGCCACTTCCAGTAGCCCGGTTTGGCAATCGAGTTTGACGATATCGCCATCTTCAATCAGGCCAATCGCGCCGCCACGCAGTGCCTCTGGGGTGATATGGATAGCCGCAGGGATCTTGCCTGAGGCTCCGGATAGGCGACCATCAGTAACCAATGCCACTTGGTGGCCGGCTTTTTGGATATTGCCAAGGATTGGCATGAGTTTGTGGAGCTCTGGCATACCGTTGGCGGCAGGACCGTTGTGGCTGACCACAATGACACAGTCCCCAGTAAATTCCCCAGCTTGGTAGGCCGCTTCCACGTCGTGCTGGCAGCGGAATACTTTTGCAGGAGCTTCAATGAACTGGTGCTCTGCTTTTACCGCAGACACCTTGATAACGGCTTGGCCTAGATTCCCTTTTAGAACCTTGGTACCACCGGTTTGGTTGAATACTTGCCCGCTGGTCGCGATCACGTCGGTATTGCTACTTTCGCCAACGGGTTGCCATACCAGTTGGCTGCCACTCAACACTGGCTGGGCCAGTTGATCGGCAAACTCACCGAAAACGGTTTGTACTTTATCATTGAGTAACCCACGCTCATGCAGTGCTTTCATCAATGCAGGTACACCACCTGCCTGTTCGAAGGCGTTGATATCAGCCGGGCCATTAGGGTACATCTTGGCAAGCAGAGGCACGATGTCAGACAGTTCGCTAATATCGTCCCAAGTTAGCAGCAAGCCGCCAGCACGGGCGATTGCCAACATGTGAATAGTGTGGTTGGTACTGCCGCCAGAAGCGAGCAATGCGACCACGCCATTGACCAAGTTCTCAGCGGTAAAGACATCAACGAGCGGACGGTAATTCGGTGAATCGGCTGTCATTGCGGCAAGCGCAAGGCTGGCATGCTCGGTCAGTGCCGTGCGCAGTTCTGTGTTCGGTGGCACAAACGCGGATCCCGGCAACATCAGACCCATGGCTTCGAATACTAATTGGTTGGTGTTGGCCGTGCCATAGAATGTACAAGTGCCACCTGAATGGTAGGCTTGGCATTCCATTTCTAGCAGTGCATCTTTTCCGACTTCACCTGCTACATACTGCTGTCGTACCGCAACTTTTTTGTCGTTAGTGATCCCGGTTGGCATAGGCCCTGCTGGAATGAACGCCGTTGGTAGGTGGGCGTAGCTCAACGCGCCCATTAGCTGTCCCGGGGCTATTTTATCGCAAATGCCCAGTAGCAAGGTTGCGTCAAACACATTGTGGCTGAGCGAAAAAGCGGTGGATTGGGCGATCAAGTCACGGGAGAACAGTGACATGTCCATGCCCGGCTGGCCTTGAGTGACACCGTCACACATGGCCGGCACGCAACCCGCCACTTGTGCGGTATGGCCTAGCGATTTGAGCGTTGTTTTAATATGGTCTGGGTAGTTTTTATACAGCTGGTGGGCACTGAGCATGTCATTGTATGACGAAATAATGGCAAGGTTAGCACGGGTAAAGTCTAGGAGCTGGCCTTTTTCTTGCTGGCATGATGCGGCCACTGCGTGTGCGAGGTTGCCGCAGGAAAGGCTGGCACGCCCTTTTCCTTGTTCTGCTTGTTGCGTGGTCTTGGTTTCAAAGTTAGCGCGAAGTGTTTGGCTCCGGCTTTTGATACGCTCGGTGATAAGGGTGATCGTTGGGTGGATCATGCGATGATCTCCAGAGAAGTGACTGGTTCTGCTTGCTCAGTTAACGCTGACACAGAGCGATCCAGTATCGCTTCAATGCTTTGGTCAATATCGACAGTAATGACATCCGCTTCATCAATAGGCGTTTCAAGTACTGCAAACTGGCTGGCAATCATATTTTCTTTCATGAAGTGGCCCTGACGAAGGCGAATGCGCTCAAGGATCACCTCTTGCGATCCGGAGAGATATAAAAAGGCCAAATTGTGATTGCCTTCACGAATTTGTTCCCGGTAACATTTTTTTAATGCCGAACAGACAATCACACCGGTTTCATTTTTGCTTTCGATGCTGAAGGCCGCATCACGGATCCGTTCAAGCCAAGGCTCGCGATCGTGATCGTTCAGTGGCTCGCCTTGGGCCATTTTTAGAATGTTGGCTTTCGGATGCAGGTCATCACCATCAATGAACTTGCCGCCAATACGCTGGGCAAGTTCATAACCAATAGTACTTTTCCCTGATGCAGATACCCCCATCACGATGATGCTTTTTCCCGCCATGTAAGCTCCTTGAATCTTTTTCTGATCTAGATCTCATTTCTCAGATGATCTTCAAAATCGGGTTTATTTTATCGATGTTATTGGTAACATGTTACCCGTAACTTGATTGGTTGTGAACCACTGAATCAAGAATTCATTAAAACACCATGTTATGCACAGCGACAAAGTTGCTCCGGTTTTAGAGAGCGGGTTGTGCCATGGGTAGGGGAGAGAAATGGAACAAACTATCGAAAGTAAATTGAGTGCGATGAAGGTCGTGCCTGTGATTGCAATCAAAGATGCAGACAACGCACAACCATTAGCTAAGGTGCTGGTTGAAAACGGTTTGCCGTGTGCCGAAATTACATTTCGTACCGAAGCTGCAGCAGAGTCAATCCGTCTGATGCGCGAAGCTTATCCTGAGATGCTAATTGGTGCCGGTACCGTTTTGACGACAGAGCAGGTTGACCAAGCTGTCGAGGCCGGCGCTGATTTCATTGTGAGCCCGGGGCTGAATCCGACGACAGTAGCGTACTGCCAACAGAAGAGTGTTGCTGTTATCCCGGGTGTGAATAACCCGAGTCTGGTTGAACAGGCGATGTCGCTTGGCCTGAAAACACTGAAGTTCTTCCCGGCGGAGCCTTCTGGTGGTATTGGCATGCTAAAAGCGCTATCGGCGGTTTATCCGGTTGAGTTTATGCCTACTGGCGGAATTAGTCCTACCAACGTGGCTGACTATCTGGCACTTGAAAAAGTGATCGCCTGTGGCGGCACCTGGATGGTACCGAATAATTTAATTGACCAAGGCGACTGGCACGCCATTGGTCAACTGGTGAGTGAAATCAACCAGTAAGCAAAACAACAAATTATTGGTCACCAGTATTTACATTTTATCGGGTGACATTTAACGCATTTTATTGGGGAATAGGCGCAAAATACGCTAGCCAATTATTCTCCGTACACGCAGGAGTTTTGAAGATGTCTAAAGGTTTCAGCGCGGTAGCCCGCTCGGTTGTCGAAAAAGTGGGGGGAGCAAGCAATGTCGTTGCATTGACGCATTGTATGACTCGTCTACGTTTTGTTTTGAAAGATGAAGCGAAAGTGGATGCCGCCGCCTTGAAAGGCGTAAAGGGTGTAATGGGCATCGTTCACAACGGTGAGCAGTGTCAGGTTATCATTGGTAACAATGTGGCTGCTGCCTACAAAGAAGTGATGAAGCTATGTCACGTTGATGGCGTTTCTTCTGACGACACACCGGCACCGAAGGTAAAGCTAACACCTAAAGTCATTGGGGCAAAAATGCTGGATGCATTGGTTGGCACCATGTCACCGTTGATTCCGGCAATTATCGGTGGCTCGATGGTGAAACTTGCCGCAATGCTACTGCTGATGTTCAATATCTATGAGTCCGATCACTCAACCATTATCCTGCTGAACACGATTGGTGACGGTGCCTTCTTCTTCCTTCCTATTATGGTAGCGGCATCGGCTGCGATTAAATTTAAAACCAACATGTCACTGGCTATCGGTATTGCCGGTGTGCTGGTTCACCCAAACTTCATCGACCTTATGGCACAGGCGGCCGACGGCCGTGCAGTTGAACTGTTTGGTATCCCTGTAACATCTGTACGTTATACCTACACCGTAATCCCAGTTCTGATCATGACTTGGCTCCAATCGTATATTGAACGTTGGGTTGATAGCATCACGCCTGCTGTGACGAAGAACTTCTTGAAACCAATGCTGATTGTATTGATTGCCGCGCCGGTTGGTATCTTGCTAGTAGGTCCAATGGGTATCTGGATTGGTACTGCAATTTCTACGCTTGTCTATACGATTCACGGCGCACTGGGTCCACTGGCCGTCGCTATCATGGGGGCATTGTGGCCTCTATTGGTACTTACCGGTATGCACCGCGTATTTACGCCAACAATCATCCAAACTATTGCTGAAACAGGTACCGAGGGCATGGTAATGCCGTCAGAAATCGGTGCAAACATCGGTATGGGCGGTGCGTGTTTGGCTGTTGCTTGGAAGACCAAAAACATTGCACTTAAACAAACGTCAATGGCTGCGGGTGCATCAGCACTGATGGCTGGTATCTCTGAGCCTGCGCTTTACGGTGTTCTGGTTCGCCTGAAACGTCCTTTGATTGCTACGCTGATCACTGGCTTTATCGTTGGTGGTCTGGCGGGTATGGCCGGAATTGCGAGCCACTCAATGGCGGCACCGAGTTTGTTCACCAGTGTCCAGTTCATTGATGTGAATGACCCGATGAGCCTAGTGTGGGTGTTGGGCCTGATGGCACTGTCTGTTGTTCTTTCTTTTGTACTAACACTTGTCCTTGGTTTTGAAGATATTCCGAACGAAGAAGATGGTGAAAACCCAACGGCGAATAAAGAGTCGGCGAAAGAAGAAGCAGAAGAGATTGATACACCAGCCCCAGCAAAACCTGCCACGGCTTAGTGTTCCCCGACGCGTAATTTGAGCCACCTCTTTTGAGGTGGCTTTATGACAATTTGCGGTAATTTGCGATAAACAAGAGGCAAACCATGTCTGATACTACATTCCCAGAAGGGTTTCTATGGGGCGGCGCGATTGCGGCGAACCAATCTGAAGGTGCTTTCCGCGCAGGCGGCAAGGGGCTCACCACGGTAGATATGATCCCTTACGGTGACAACCGGATGCCGGTAAAACTGGGTCAGGTCGATTCGGTTGAATTAGACTCGAACGAATTTTATCCAAGCCATCAGGCAATTGATTTCTATCACCGCTACAAAGAAGATATTGCGATGTTGGCCGAGATGGGCTTCAAAGTTTTCCGCATGTCGATTGCATGGGCGCGTATTTTCCCGAACGGCGATGAAGAAACCCCAAACCAAGCGGGCATCGACTTCTATCGTTCTGTGTTTGAAGAGTGTAAGAAATACGGTATCGAGCCTTTGGTCACCCTTTGTCACTTTGACGTGCCTATGCATCTGGTCAATGCATATGGCTCTTGGCGTAACCGCAAGATGATCGCATTCTTTGAGCGCTATGCCCGTACCTGTTTCGAAGCGTTTGATGGCCTGGTGAAGTACTGGCTGACCTTTAACGAGATCAATATCTTGCTGGCGAGCCCTTTCTCTGGTGCCGGTATCTTGTTCCAAGAAGGCGAAAACCACGATCAGGTGAAATATCAAGCAGCCCACCACGAGTTGGTTGCGAGTGCCTTGGTGACCAAAATTGCCCATGAGATCAACCCGGAAAACCAAGTGGGTTGTATGCTAGCGGGCGGTCAGTTCTACCCTTATTCATGCAAGCCGGAAGATGTGTTCACGGCGATGCAAAAAGACCGCGAAAACCTGTTCTTCATTGATGTGCAGTCACGCGGTTACTACCCGTCATATGCTCAGAAGGTGTTTGATGAAAAGGGCGTGAAACTGGAAATTCATGAAGACGACGATGAAATCCTAAAAAATACCGTCGATTTCATCTCGTTCAGTTACTACGCCTCACGCTGTGCTTCGGCTGATATGAACGAAGGCAATACCAGCGCAGCCAACGTGGTGAAGTCGATCAAGAATCCCCACTTGGATGCCAGTGACTGGGGCTGGGTAATTGACCCGCTTGGCCTTCGTATCACCATGAACTCATTGTTTGACCGTTACCAAAAGCCATTGTTCTTGGTAGAAAATGGTTTGGGTGCCAAAGACACCATCGATGAGAACGGTGAGATCAATGATGACTACCGCATTGATTACTTGCGCTCTCACGTCGAAGCGATGAAAGATGCGATAGCTGATGGTGTGCCGTTGATGGGTTACACGCCGTGGGGCTGTATTGATCTTGTGGCTGCCTCAACCGGTGAAATGAGCAAACGTTATGGCTTTATCTATGTGGACCGCGATAACGAAGGCAACGGTAGTTTGGATCGTACCCCCAAGAAATCCTTCTACTGGTATAAGAAAGTCATTGCGAGCAATGGCGAAGATCTCATTTAAATGTGTTCTGTTGTCTGAGGGGAAACTCTGACAGTTTGCCGGTAAGTCCTCGTCAATCTAGGATTTACCGGCTTTTTTCGCTTAATTCACCTCGTCAAACGTTGCACTATCGAGTAGTGCGCCGATAGTCTCTTCAAAGTTGAGGCCTGCTTCCTTGGCCGCCATTGGAAATACGCTACGGGTGGTCATGCCCGGTACGGTATTCATCTCAATTAGCCAGATTTTTCCGCTGTCATCCAAGAACGTATCGACCCTTCCCCAGCCCCGGCATCCCAGGGTTTCGTACGCGGCCTGTGCGGCTTCTTGCATTTGCTTTTCCTGATCATCGGCTAAGTCTGAGGGGCAGTGATAGGTTGCACTTTGATCACCGAACTTGGCATCCCAGTCAAAGAATGTATCTGATTTGATTTGCACAACAGGTAGTGCTTTGCCGTTAAGGATGGCGCAGGTGTACTCTCTGCCGGTGATAAATTGCTCGACGAGGATGTCATCGTCATACTCAAAGGCATCAATCAAAGCTTGGTAGAGCTCCTCTGGGGAAGATGCTTTTGACACACCGATACTGCAACCCTGATTCAATGGTTTGACTACCACTGGGTAGGTAAGATCTGTCAGTGTCGTTTTGATAGTATCAGTTGGAGTGTGTTTATTTACCTTGATCCAATCCGCTGTTCGAAGGCCGTTAGAGCGCCAGATTTCTTTGGTTTTTAATTTGTTGAGGGAGATCGATGAAGCAAGCAGCCCACTGCCGGTATAGGGGATTTTGAGCAAATCTAGCAAGGCTTGAATATGCCCACTTTCACCCATGCCGCCATGCAGGGCAATGAATACTTTGTCGAGGTTGAAGAAGCCCTGCAAAGTGATATCAATATGGCGAGGGTCAATCTTGATAGCTTCGTGGCCCAGCGACTCAACCGCATCGGCAATACAATTGCCAGATTTTAATGAGACTGCTCGCTCACTAGAATCTCCGCCGTATAAAATTCCAATTCTCATGGTTGTGGTTCCGATTAAGCTTTGCCGTATAAAAAATTTAAACGGAAAGTGCAAACGATTTTGCTGTGAAAATGTTACATATCCAAGCAGGTAGGGATATAAAAGTGCTTGTATAGTGTTTAGTAGTGTATTGTAACGATGTGAATATAATTCTGGGCTTATATGTACTGAAAGTATGACAGTGAGCATAACTTTATTTTCATCATGGAAAAGGTTGTCTTATTTTTGAACTGGGGATGGAGTTGTTTTCAGCTAACACGAAATAAATATCCGGCTTGGGAGTGTTCAATAAACTGGCAATACTGGATTATGACACTTTCCCGTGGATACCCTGGGCAATATGGTTGCGAAAGGTAGGGCTATCGGATTAATCCCACAGGTAGGCATGATGTCATGGTCGTTTAATAGAGCGACAGCAAAAAAAAAAGAGCAAGGCCATAACCTTGCTCTTTGTCGTTGAACGGTTCCGTGTATTAACTTGTCACAGGTTCGGCTGCCATAACCGGCTTGCTCTTGCGAACAGCAAAGGCACAGAAGGCCAGGAACCAAAGACCACTCACAGCAACACCCGCCCAAGCAGAATGAGTGTAACCGATAGCGAGGTAACCCAATAGGGCACCGAAAGCAACCGAACATGCGTACGGTAGCTGGGTCATAACATGGTCCATGTGGTGACAACCTGCACCGGTCGCCGACAAGATACTGGTGCTTGAAATTGGCGAGCTGTGATCACCAAATACCGCGCCTGCCAACACCGCTGATAGCATCGGAAGCAGTAATGCGATGTCACTGGCAGCAGCAATATCACCGGCTAGCGGTAGCATAATACCGAAGGTGCCCCAGCTGGTACCAGTGGCAAATGCCATGGCACAAGATAGCAGGAAGACAACCGCTGGAAGCAGTTCAACAGGCAGGTTGCCGTTTGACATGGAAGCTAGGTAAATACCGGTTTGCATGTCACGGACAACGGCACCAATGGTCCAGGCAAAGAACAGGATGATGATCGCTGGCATCATGGCAGAAATGCCCTGTGGTGCCGCTTTCATCCAGCTGTCCGTACCCAACTTCAGGCGAAGAGCCAGTGTAATAGAAACCACTAGACTGCAAATCGCACCGTAGACCAGTGATGAACCGACATCGGTGTTTTCAAAAGAGCCAATCACGCTGAAGGCTTCGCCATTGGCAGCAAGTACATCTGCGCCCGATTGCACCATGAAAAAGACTGTCGCCATTGTCAGGGTCAGGATAGGCAATACCATATCGATCATACCGCCTTTGGCAGATTCTGGAACGTCAACCTCCAAACCTGCTGGCTTACCTTTGGATTCATCCCATAGCTTACCTTCCAGCGCCCATTTCTCATGCTTGCGCATTGGGCCGATATCAAGTTGGAAAGCGATAACGCACAGTACCATGACCAAGGTGAATACCGCATACAGGTTCATTGGCATCATCTCGACAAAGGCCGAGATAGGGCTCTGATCTGTCACGCCATGTGCCATCATGATACCGCCTACCAATGCGATGATATAGGCGCCCCATGACGAGATAGGCATCAGTACACAAACCGGAGCGGCTGTGGAATCAAGTAGGTAGGCCAGTTTTGCGCGGGAGATATTGAAACGGTCGGTAACCGGACGGCAGATAGCACCCACAGATAGGCTGTGGAAGAAGTCATCGATGAAGAAGATAAAGACCATCAAACCGGTAAGGGACTTAGCACTGCGGCGATCTTTGCAACGCACCGCCGCCCAGTCGGCAAACGCTTGGGTTGCCCCGGATACACTCATCAGGCTGATCAGTGCACCAAGCAGTAACATGAAGATGATCATGTTGACGTTGTCGCCATTCATGGTGCCGTCGACCCAGACAATTGCCAACACTTTTTCAACCAAGTACTGCAGTGACGCTAGCGGTGAGTAATGGTTTAGCATTAGTGCGCCAGCGGTAATACCTGCCCCAAGGGAGAGCAGCACGCGCCGGGTGGTTACCGCGAGGATAACGGCCAACATGGCGGGGGCAACGGACAACAGGGAGTCCGAAAAATCTACAAGGTTCATGATCTCATCACACCTACAACTTAAAGGTGGAGATCTACCGAAAGGAAGTGTAACTAAGACGCAGAAGGTATGACTTGTTACCCCTTCAGGTAGCGCTCCATAGGTAAATACTATGGCAGTTCTGTGCCTATTCGACACAGACCCAGCGACTGAGTTGATAGCTGCAGTCACTTCGGCGCTGACTCCTTTCTCCGGCTTCACAGGTATCACCCTCTGCTCGGTTACTCTTAGGCAGCGCGCCTCTACTGATTTAGGGAATATCACCGTTAATCCTACTGGATTTTGATGATAAGTCGAACATTATATACGGCTGAATAATTATGTCAGCTAATAATCAGCTTTTTTCATCGTGTTCATTAGAATCTTGGTTTGTACAGTTAGCCCCTTTTCTCTGATTATCTCATTTACCCATATCAGGGTTTAAATTTTAAGGAGCTACCGTGTTTTCTCGTAAACACTTTGAATTGATCGATAAGCCGACGTTTTTCGGGGCGTTGGGCATGCTGATCTCGGTTGTGGTGCCCTTGCTGCTGTTTCCAGTGCAAGGTGCCGAATGGATTGCCATCGCCAAAACCTTTATGACCGATAAACTCGGTTTCCTTTATTTGTCGCTCGGTGTCGCCGCATTTTTCTTTATGATCTACATCGTTTTTTCCGACATCGGCCAAATCAAGTTAGGTGATCCTGATGAAAAGCCCGAATTCACCACGGCATCCTGGGCAGCAATGCTGTTCTGTGGTGGTATCGGTGCCAGTATCCTGTACTGGGGTACGATTGAGTGGGCGTATTATTACCAATCACCGCCGTTTCAGCTTGAACCGGGGAGTGAAGAGGCGGTGCGCTGGGCGGCAACGTATGGCTTGTTCCACTGGGGACCGATAGCTTGGTCTATCTACTTGGTTCCAGCCTTGCCGATTGCGTATTTCTTCTATGTCCGTAAGCAGCCGGTACTGAAGGTATCGGCGGCGTTGATGCCGGTTATCGGTGAAGCCCGCAGCTATGGTTGGTTGGGTAAAGTCATTGATGTGTTGTTTATCTTTGGTCTGCTCGGTGGCGGCGCGACAACACTTGGTCTTGCTGCTCCTTTGATCACTGAAGGTGCCAACTACTTGTTTGGCGTACCAAAAGACACTGTAACCCAGATCATCGTTTTGATGCTCTGTACTGCAATCTTTGCGTATTCGGCCTATGCCGGAATGGAAAAAGGGATCAAGTTCCTCAGTAATATCAACTTCTGGGGTGCACTTGGTTTGTTGGCCTTTGTGTTGATCTCCGGCCCAACCATTTTCATGCTGGAAACCGGGCTTGATTCATTGGGCCGTATGCTGTCGAACTTCTTTGTGATGGCGACATGGGCCGAACCGTTCGGTGGCTATGGTTCGTTTGAGAATACCCACTTCCCACAGGACTGGACCATTTTCTACTGGGCGTGGTGGCTGGTGTTCGCACCGAGCATGGGCTTGTTTGTTGCTCGAATTTCTCGTGGCCGCACCATTAAACAAATGGTAACGGGGTCGATCTTCTTTGGGTCGATGGGCTGCTTTTTGTTCTTCATGATCTTGGGTAACTACGGTCTGTCGCTGCAACTGTCAGGCGCACTGGATGTTGTTGGTATCCTCAATAGTGAAGGGGCAACCAAGGCTATTTTCTCAATCCTTGAGCAACTGCCTTACAGTACTGCTGTTATTGCCGCGTTCACGTTATTGTGTTTGATCTTCACTGCGACCACGTTTGACTCGATTTCATATATCCTGGCATCGGTGGTACAGAATAATGTGACGGAAGACCCAATGCGCTGGAACCGTTTGTTCTGGGCCTTTGCATTGTCATTTATGCCGTCGGTGCTGCTATTTATGGGAGGCTTGTCGACCCTACAGACCGCAGCCATTGTTGGTGGCCTGCCGCTGTTGGTTATTGCGGTGATGCTGATGATATCGGCGGTGAAGGCGGCGAAGCTTGATCTGACCCACCAGGAAGGCTACGAAGATCCGGTGATTAATATCGAGGAACTGCCCGATGTTGACCCTTGGTCGAAAGAAGGAATGGCGCTGACCAAGTTTGACGAGCTGAAAGACATCGCGATGGCCGCTGCAGAAGCTGAACGTGAAGCCTTGTATAAAGTGTGGAAGCTGAAGAAAAAGATGCGTGCCGAAGCCATGGCGAATGGCGAGTCTGCTTTTGAACTTAGCGAGGCGCCACAAGAGCGACTGGATCAACTCCAGCAGTTGATGGACGACGCCATGTCAGCAAAAGAGAATAAACTGGCGGCTTCGGAAGAAGCACAGGAAGCGCGTAAGGTGTTTGATGAACTGATGCGAAGCCGTATTGAAGCGATGGTGGATCAAGCCGTTAATTAATGGGGCCGCCCTTTGAGCTGGAGGGCGGCAAGCAATCAGAATGTTATTCATCGTTGTGATTGACGCCAGCAAATGCTCTGATAAGGCCCACTGTTTTTACCAAACAGTGGGCCTTTTTTTTAACGGTTATTGACTGATGAGTGTTTTCATTAGGTCAAAAACGTTAGTGTTATCGATATAGTCACCCGTTGCGCCAGTGTTGTTATATTTATCAGCATATTGCGGGTCATTGCCGTTGATATATTGATTGATCAACTCAGTGCCAGCACCTCTGAGGTAGACACGAACCAGTTCATTGGTGTGGTCACCACTGTAGTATTTCACTGTTGGCATGACGTGCTTGCCTGGGTTTTCTACTGGGGCATAAGCATTTTGGTCTGAGCTACCACCCAGCACATAAGAGTTGCCGTGGTCGGTAGTCACGATAAGCAGGGTCTCCTCCCAGCTACTCTCTTTTTCGACCCAGTCTGCGACGGCCTGCACCGAGTTATTGAAATCAACCTGCTCTTCAATAATTCGAGCAGTGTCATTAGCATGTGCCGCCCAGTCTACAGCCCCACCTTCAACCATCAGGAAGAAGCCCTTTTCATTCTGGCTGAGATAATTGATAGCTCCCTGAGTCATTGTTTTCAGGCTGGGTTGGTTTGTCAGGAATGGACAGCCGTAAGCCGTTTGCTTTTGTTCGGTGGTACAGTTTGAACGGCTCTGTTGCAGGGTCGAGTCATTTGGTACCAAGCCAAAAAGCGGTCCCTCCATCGTGTTGTTATCCGCGGTGTTGTTCGCCAGGCGTTCAAACGCCTCTTTTGTTTCGATTAACGTCCAAGGCTGGGAAGCACCTTCGGCAAACATAGCTCCCTCTTTGACCATGCGCCAGTCACTTTCGCTGAGGTATTTGTGATTATGAGTCGCGCGCGGTGTGCCGTTGTTATCAAATTCAGGGTGGCCTGCGCCCATGATCAAGTCGGCCATACCGCCGGTCAGCATCTTGCTACCCAGGGTGGCGTATTCATTGCGGCTGGTATGTTGGGCTCCAAAGACTGCTGGTGTGGCATGGTTGAATTGAACGGATGTCACGATGCCGGAAGAACGGCCACTGCGGCGTGCTATTTGCGCGATAGTCTCAAGTGGCTGGCCGCAGTAATCAACACTGATCGCACTGTTATAGGTTTTTCGGCCTGTTGCCAGCGCAGTGCCTGCGGCGGCGGAGTCTGTAGCCCCTTTGTTGATATAGCTGTAACCCGAAAATGGTCGGGTATAGTTACCAGAGACTTCATCAACGATGGTTTCATCCCACACCTTTTCAGCTTCATAACTGATTTCAGGTGTTTCATCTGTCGTACAGTCTGCCGGATTGCTAGTGCTGCTTAGTGGGAAGGTAGTCATTGCCAAGCGCGTATCTATATCAACGTAGGGCGCTACATCGTTCAGTTTCTCGCCGTGTGTCCAATAAGTCGAAACATCCCAAGCCCCATCACTGGCACCATCAGTAATCATCAGAATGACATTTTTAACTGCGGGCACTGTGCCATCTTTCGCGTTGTTGTCACTGCTGGAGTTACACCCTGTGATAAGAGCGGCGCCAACCAATAGTGCGATGCATGATTTATGTGTTTGAAAAAACATATCTTTTTACTCCCTGTTAAGATGGTGGGAATTTAACCTTAGGAGTGTGACGGTTATATTAATAATAGAGCTGGTGATGTTGCTAAAGAGACTCTTGTTGAGCAAGATCTTCTGATTGGCGAAGTTCATCAAATTGACAAAAATCATTAATTCGGTGGTAACAGGCTATGTATTCTCGTTTGCGGCATGTTAGGGATACGGTGCTTTATAGATACCCAGACGTAGCCAATAGTCTTAATCGAAAAATGCCGAGTCACCATGACTCGGCATTTTTAATTGTTCAAGATAATCGGTGTTAGATTTGGTCTATTACCGACCTCACCGCAGCTAACACATCTTGGCCGAAGGCGACGCTGCGCTCTGGTGACCAGCCATAAAATTCATCGGGATGGCTGATGTGCTCCTTAAATGGCATCTCGATAGTGTAAGACAGGCACTTGAATTGCTCGGCGACCCAGTTCGAGCCAATGGTTAGGTTAGCTTTGCCCGGTTCGTCTTTGTCATAGCCGTGTGCGACCTGAAACTCAGGAGTGATGGTTAGCAAGGCGGCCTTGAAAGCATTCTCCAGTGCTGCGTGACGTTCATTGTATGACGGGATCCCCTCGCTACCTGCAACGAAGTTATAGGGAATCGCCTCATCACCATGGATATCAAGGAACATATCCACACCAGTGTCGAGCATGCGTTTGCGAACAAGGAAAACCTCAGGGCTTTTCTCCATTGATGGCGTTTGCCACTCGCGGTTGAGGTTGACGCCAATGGCATTGGTGCGCAGGTGGCCGCGGATACTGCCATCAGGATTCATGTTCGGTACGATATGGAACACCGCTTTATCGAGCAGGGCTTTGGCGACAGTATCGGTATCGTCGAGCAGGCGTTGCAATAGACCTTCGATAAACCACTCCGCCATGGTTTCCCCTGGGTGCTGGCGGCCAATAATCCAGATGTTTTTCTTCCCCTCCGATAGCTCACCAATGTTGAGTAAGCTCATATCGTTGCCATCCAAGGTTGCGCCAAGGGTCTCTAGTTTACAGTTGAACTGGGTTTGGGCTTGGTGCAGTAAATCTTGGTGGCGGTCATAACTGAATGGGGCGAAGTAAGCGAAATACATCGAGCCGTATTCCGGAACCACTTTAAAGCTTAGGGTATCACCATCAAACTCGGCCGGAATACGGAACCATTCTTCCCGATCGTAAGAGGCAACCACATCATAGTCTTGCCATCCTTCGGGGTAGGCAGACTTTGCTAAGTTTAAGATTGAAAACTGGTGCTGAAGCTGGGGTTGGCTTTCTAAGCGGAAATGAAACCACTGAGAGATCTCTGATTGGTTATCTGCAGGGATGGTCAGTTGGATGTTGTCTGGCGAATCGGCACTGACGATATGGATGTTACCACTTTCGAAATTGCTGAAAATTTTCATTGTTATCAATCTTATGTTTGTTGAGGTGAAAAGAGGTTAGCAATAACTATAGTCTTTCTGAAGCAAATAACCGTTACAGAGCTTTGATAACCCGACGAGTAAATACAATACGGGCTTCGGCCTAATTGCTTGCTGGAGTAACATAGGCATAAAAGTGATAGACAGGAAGGTAAGGTGGCTTTTCATTATGTTGCGCGTGGGTTGATCCGTGATGCTGACCATATCCTATTGGTCAGGGCGATTGGCGATACCATGACGTTCTTGCCCGGTGGTCATATTGAGTTTGGCGAATCAGCGTCGGTTGCTTTGGCGCGGGAATTGAGCGAAGAAGCGTCGATTGACGCCAAGGTCGGGACTTTTGTTGGGGCTGCGGAAAATGAATGGTTCCTTGATGGCCAGCTCCAAGCTGAGATCAATTTGATTTTTGACGTTGAAACGGACTTAACACACCAAAAGCCAGTGGTATCGAATGAAGCCCATCTTGAGTTTTTCTGGGTGCCTTGTGGATTAATTGACCAGTGGAACCTATTTCCTGAGTCTCTTCGTTCTTTGATAAGATCAAATCAACTACCTGAACACACATTTTGGGGGTCAGGAATCAAATTGAAATCAGGGTAATTGCTCTTTATTTTGTATTTTTTTGTACTTTAACTGAGTTATTTGCCCTTGTTTGTATGATGTGTGAGCAAACAAACGTTTTAGGGGTTTACAGGCATCAGTAGGCTTTATATTATACGCCGCACTTACGGAGAGATGGCTGAGTGGTTGAAAGCACCGGTCTTGAAAACCGGCATACGTTTGTAGCGTATCTAGGGTTCAAATCCCTATCTCTCCGCCACATTCTAAAAGTTTGACCAAGTCGAGCTTGGCAAAGAATTGGAGCGGTAGTTCAGTTGGTTAGAATACCGGCCTGTCACGCCGGGGGTCGCGGGTTCGAGTCCCGTCCGCTCCGCCAACACAACGAAGCCTCAGCAGAAATGCTGGGGCATTTTTGTATGCGTTGTTTGGTGGAAGTAACCACTTACAGATTTCATCGCTAAATCCCTTTCTCTATTCATAATTAAATATCGCAGTGACCAAAATGTGACCATCTGGTGACCAACAACGGGCTTGAGAAGTTACTTATCATAACTTACCGATCTCAGATGCAACTTGATGTTTGTAGCTCAAAGATGTTGTATCTTCGAGAGTGAATATTTCAGAAAAATCTTGAGTTTGAGCAGCAGTATTGTATTGGTCACCTATACTGGCAACAAGAGCGGTGGCTGTTATGGGGCCGATACCAGGGATCTCAGCTAATTCTCTTCGAATCAACATTCGTATTGTGCCAATGTTCAGTTTCTTTGGTTAAGGCACTAATTCGTATAGAAAAATCATCAATCAGCTCTTTCAAGTGAGCAACTAAAACCCGAACTGATAGCGTCAGGTTATTTTCAGCATCTTCTAGAATTAGGGGAATTTGTTTATTAAACGATGCATTACCTCTAGGAATAGCGATACCAAATTCAGCCAGTATTCCACGAAGTTGATTGGTTTGACCCGTTTTCATCGAAACGAGCCTTTCTCTAGCCTTGTGAACCGAGAGGATAGATTGTTGTTCAATTGTCTTAACGGGAACGAAACGCATGTTGGGGCGAGTCACCGCTTCACAAATAGCCTCGGTATCAGCGGTATCATTCTTATTCGACTTAACGTAGGGCTTAACAAACTGCGGAGGCATAAGCTTTACGTCATGACCAAATAGCTTGAACACTCTTGCCCAGTGGTGAGCACTAGCGCAAGCTTCCATACCAATATGTGCTGATGCCACCTTGCTCACGAACTTGTATCAAAGCGATTAAAAGTTGTTTTAAAAGAGATTGTTAGCAATTAAAAAATTGCTGTTTTAGAGGGGGTATTCCATATACAACATGTTAATGGATATAACAGTACGCTAAAGCGTTGGATTAATTGTACGCTCTGTAGTGTAGCGACGAAGAACCTGACCAAGTACTTAGGATGGCGACGCATACTGAGTGATGATTCACTATCTAAGGCATCATTCACAGAGAGAATAGCTAGATACTGGGCTCTCAACTAAGCTGCTGAACAGAGCCCGAACCAATTATAAAAAATCACAAAGTCAGGTGTCCGTTTGTGCTTGACCAGAATAGTTTGTCCGGTGACAGCGAAATGGATATAATTATAAATATCTGATAAATAGAAGCAATCACAAATGAATACAAAATTACACATAGTGAAATCATCTTTTAACTCGATTGTTAATTATTCCTTTCTAATACAATCTACTAGTGATAATACGGCAATTGCGATAGACCCAGCATGGGATCTTGATAAGTTTGTAGCCATTATATCGGAGAATAAGCTTAACTTAGAGGCAATATTGCTAACTCACTCTCACGTCGATCACGTTAATTTGGTGGGAGATTTAGCGAACATATTTAACTGCGATGTATATATGACTGCTGAAGAAGTGGAATACTACGATTTCTCTTGTAAAAATTTGAGATACATCACAAATGAAGATTCCTTAATAGTTAATACAATTAAAGCAGATGTGCTACTTACTCCCGGGCACACGAAAGGCGGATGTACCTATATCATTGATGGTAGAGCCTTTACTGGAGACACTCTGTTTATTGAAGGCTGTGGGCTTTGTGACGGTTACGGCGGTGATCCTCTTGAAATGTATAATACCCTACAGAAGATGAAATTCAATTTTAGCAATGATACACAAATATACCCTGGCCATAGGTACGGTAAAAATCTAGGATTAACATTTGAAGAAGTCATGAAACACAATGTATACTTGCAAATTGATGAATTCGAGGTCTTCAGGAAATTTAGAATGAGGAAAAACGCTAAAAATCAATTTAAATTCATATAAATATCAAAAGGTAAGCCGGGATGGTTTATATTAGATTTTTCCCCACTTGCGAACGTCTTTGCTTTCACAGTAAGGGTAATGAGGATGACTGCAAAAGTTTTCCTCAATGCGATCGAATAGACTTTTGGACTGGTCAGGTGAATGATTGTTTGGTTCCAACAGCTCTTTAATACACTGTTTTTGCTCAGGTGTAAGTCGTTGGATAGACTCTAATAGTTACGTAAAGTTGAAATCTTCTATGCAGGTAGCCTCAAGGAGTTAGCATATCTATCTATAATATAGTTTATCAACTTAAGTACTGAGCAGAGCCTATATTTAACGTTGCGAACGAACTAGTTCTGGTTTTGAGAGATTTGGATTTGAAGATCGGAATCCTACCGGAATAAGAATTTTAAGTTCTGAGTCATGTCTTTTCCAATGAAACCCCTTGCCGTATTCCTCAAAATGATTGACTCCTATTCTCTCTTGGTCTAGTGGCTGAATATTCATTTCCTTCAGATGTTTTCTATAAATCACTTTAACCGATGAATAAATGTCTTCAATGCTGCCTGTATGAATAAACTCGAGATAGGTCAGAGAAGGAATCTTTTTTTCTATGAAACCAGGCGGTGTTTGTTCGAATTTCAGGACAGGGATACATGCCATATAGTTGAAGTTTGTTCCTGTACTATTATAATATATGCCGAATTTCTGCCAGCTACTTCTATTTACTCTATTTTTAATGTTCGATAACTTGCTATTGAATTCTTTCCAAAGTCGCGAAACTTTAAAATAATTGCTTTTCTCATTCCGCGAACAGACAGCTTCCATACCGACAATGTTCATCTCTAATCGGTGTACTTGTCCATTATATGTAAGCATAATGACTAGAATCCCTTTCAATCATTGGTAGTAAAGTACTGAACTATTCGTTCTTTCCTTCTAGACTGACTGCATTATCAGGTATTTTTTTTTCTGTTGCAACAGAAAAAAATTAATAATATAAGCGGCCATTCCGCCCGTATTCTCTAAAAAATAGAAGATTGGTATCGATACCGCTCCTTTATAAGTGGATCTAAATTATGACACCCGAAGACAAGAGGAGCTTATGGAATCAATGTTTGCAACAGCAGGCTTAAAGCGGCCAGACTGTAAAAAGCTGGTGCGACGAAAATCAGATTGCTAAATCGCAATTTTATTACTGACAAAAAAATTACTAATCCACCGCAAGAAGCCGATCATGTCATCATTCCTATTTCGACGTCGTCATCTTCTGTTGCTATTGTCATCGAGACGCAATGATTACCAGGGCAGGAAAACACTTTGTAAAAAGCTGTAACAAGTGCTTAGCGTTTGAACATTCTGTCTCTTTCCGTTTCAATTACTGCAGGTATTAATATGGGAAATTACATATATAATCTCAATAGCTCGATATGTAATGTTAATGTGATTTCATAGACTGGACCTTAAGCATTAAGTTTCTTGTAAATGCCATCCAAGCTACTGTCTTGCCTAGATTTTCTTTGCTTCGATTTAACAGCGTTCTTCGATATATATTGAATAGCCCACTTCAGCCGGGCCATTATTTCTGACCAAGCTTGATGGATAATTGCCTCCAGAATCGGAAGTAACCATACATCCACGTTTTTGGCTGCCTTGAAGAGGGATACTGTTGGCTGTATTTGCATCGCGAGACTGCGCCTGACTATCAGCGCTAGCAGGCTGGCCCAGATAAGGCCTTCAACTATCGCTTTTTTCCCTGTCGCAAAACGCTTCCAGTTGGTATGTGATTTCAGCTCCTTGAATAGGAGTTCGACCTGCCAGCGGCAGCGGTACACGGCCATCACGTCATCTGCCGTGAACTCTGATATCGGCAGGTTGGTCAACCATAAGCAGTAGCGCTTTTCCTCGGCGAACCACCGTCTGATCAGGCGGAACTTGAACCTGCCGCGTTGGCAAGTCAAGTCGAGCACCTCGGAACGATTGTTTTTCCGGTTGATATCCCTGAGCTTTCTGCCTGCCAGTTTCGGCAAGAGTCGTCCCTTGCCATTGCGGGCCTCGATAATGAGAGGGTTGAGCGATTTTCCGCCCCGGACCACGAACGCCCCTCCATGTTGTGTAAGCGCCTCGAAATAGTCGAAGTCTACATAACCGGCATCGGCCAACAGAAGCTTGTTGCCAAGTGACTGGGGCTCAGGCAGAAAACTGCGCTCTGAGGTGGTGTCAGCCGTGACTGCCATTGCTGTGGGAGACTGGCTGGACAGCGACATGGTCATATGGCACTCAACAGCCGCTTTGGATTGCTTAAACCGGCTCGGAAAGACTCCGGCTAAGTCTGGATGTACGGCGAACGAGCTGCCGTCCTGCAGCAACACTTCATCGAACAGTGCGAGCTTTTTTGGTAGTGAGAGGGACGCCTTTTCGACAAACTGAATCATGGCGAACTTGACCAGTTCCTTCATGAAATCGGCAAAGGTCTCTTTGCGCAGCTGGTTATGGAAAGGTTTGTATGCCACATTGTCATTTTCACTCAAGCACATGCCATTGAACTGGCGATGCAGGTCAGCGATGGCGGTACAGTTCCCCTTACTCAGTGCCGCGAGCAGGCTCAGTACCAGTGGTTGTGGCTGAATTGCCCTTTCCCGCTGGATAAATCCACAACGTCTGGCAGTTCTGCCAAGAAAGTCTGCATTAAAGAATTGCGCTAACTGGTCTTTCAGAGAGATAATCGTCATCGGCTTCACGGTTGGTTAAGGTATTGAGTTTGGCGACGATTATCTGATCATAAGTGAAGCCTTTTTTCTATCTAAAATACAGAGTTAGCGCTTAAGATCCTGTCTATGAATGTGATTTAGCAAAGTATGCTCCTGCCCTGCAGTGGTTACCGGATCTCCGTCAATGACGGTACTGTTATGGGGTTGCTGCCAGACATCATCAAGACCTTACCATGATCCCGGCACTTGCTGGCAATGGGAGTGATCGACATGAGAAGTCCATCAATATTATGAATCAACACAACAAACAGTACCAACAGCTAACCCAAGTGCCACGATACCAGATTCACCCTCCGAAAAATGGGGATGGTGCTGAGAGAAATCGCCAAAGAGGTTGGCGTACACTACAGTACTGTTAATCGGGAGCTGAGGAGAAATTCGACCGAAACTGGATACGAGCCTATTACCTTACCGCTCACGAGCTTAATGATATACAAAAACGAACGTCGCTCAAAGTCAACAAACGAGATGACAGAACAGATGAAATAATTCGTAATTTTGTCATTTTAAAGTGGTCTCTATAGACTATCAGTCAGTGGATGGAGGTTGAATGTAAGGCCGGAGAGAAGCTTAGCCATACGACGATCTACAGGCGTATTGAAGAGAATAGGTTACAAGATGGCGCCCTGTACTGCCACCTTCCGAGGGTTTGGAAAATCCCGATGGGAAGGCGGAAATGCAATAATAAAAGCGGTGGTTAGGTTGATTACTGATCGAGTAGACATAGCAGACCGACTGATGTTGTAGATGCTCGGGAGCGACGAGGCGATTGGGAAGGTGACACTGTGGATGGCCAAAGGGCGCACCTTGTGACATTAGTTGATCGCACAGCCGCTTTACGCTAGCAAAGACGTATAATTAGCAAAACCAAAGATGAAGTTGCGTATGCGATGTTCGATTAAGTTCACTCAGTACTGACCGTGATGTTAGATAGTGGTGGATAATTTGCTGGTTACGTTCGGCTTTGTTGCCTAAATCAGTTTGAACCATTTAACTACTTACGGATCAGATCTTACTCATAAAACAGGAATGAGTAAGTTTAAATGGGCCAAAATTAAGTACAAAACCTCAAACTGGAAGCAGTACAATCAAGCGCTTGTTAACCGGGGGCGATTACTTTTTGGATAGATGAAGAGGCGATAGCCTCTTGGTGTTGTACTCAACATTGCCATCGACGTGGGTGAAGATATCAGTACTCAGATACTGCGATTACAACCGCATTACTGCTCAAGAGTATTTTTAAGCTGGCACTCCGCTCATCAGAAGGTTTCCATAATTCGATATCTTCGCTTATGAAATTACCCCTTCGTTCTCCTGGCTATAGATGTATCAGTAAACGAGCAAAAACCGTTAATGCTGACACGCATCAAATTATTGCAGTAGAGCTCTCTTTATCAAGTGTTACTGACGGAGAAGTACTGCCTAACTTACAAAACAAACATACCGTAAAATCAAAGCAATATCAGGTGATGGTGCCTCTGATACTCGGCGGTGTTATGAGGCGATAGCCAAGGAAAAGCATTACCTTTAATTACTCCACGATCGGGGGCCGCTTATTGGGAGGACAGTCATCCTCGTCACCGAGGTGTCGCTAATCAACGTATTCATGGCAGTAACGAGCATTGAAAAAAAATCAATGGATACCATGATTAGTCATTGTCAGAAACTGCGATGTTCAGTTATAAAACGCTCATTAATTCACCACTGACATTGAGAGATTACAATGCACAAGTAGGTGAAGTATACGCAGCTACTCGAGCTATGGCTAAGTTAACAATGCTGGGAATGCCAGTCACGCAGGCCGTCATCTAAGATATAAACGAAATGAAGTGATCTATCTGATTTTTAATTTAGGTAACAAAGCCGTTACGTTTGAGTATCAGAGGCAACGAGGAATCAATGAAAACACCAACGGCCGAATTAGGCGTTTCTGGTGGAAGAAATCCGACATGGTGACTCTTACAGAGAAGGAGATTGAGGATAGGCTCTGATCTGAACCTCACTCCTAGAAAATTTTTGTTTATGAGAGGAATAACACCCTTTTAAGTCTTTACTGACAAGCGTGTTGCACTTATTGCTTGAACCCTGCTGTGATTGAAAACAAACGCTTACTAAAAAGCAATTTTCGGCTTTCTTGCTGGATGCCTATGAGCTACGGTGCGTATATGCGGTCGATAATGGAATCAGTTCTGTGCTCGTTTCAGAAATATCCATTATCGTGAAGCTCGGCATCAGGAAATAAGGGGAATACCTCTTTACGTATTTAGGGTGAATACTGCATAACGATAATAGCTATAGCCTTTAGTAGGATGTTGGATGAAAGTATTGATTCGGTCAGGTGATAAAATAGTGAATTGAGCAGTTTAAAGGATTGAATCAATAAAATGCAATGCTAAGATGGATAAAATCAAATCATAGTTTTGTATACCATGGATTCGAGAAAATATTCTGTAGAATCATTAGATAAAAACTTAACGCCTCTTTATTCGAATAGAAAATAACGTATTTCGCTAATGCTACCCTCTAAGCCTACTCATCAGAGAATGTGTCGTTCCAACCGTTGTGACTTAGATTCAATATGTTACATGATGTAAGGCAGAAGTATAACATTATAAGTCGGTGACCCTCACTAGCATTCCTATGAGCGGTTCATTTACCTGTTAACAGGCCACAAGAATTCATGGAGTCGGAATATGAAGTGTGTGATTTTTCCTGGACAAGGGTCTCAGTTTCTAGGAATGGGAAAGGATCTATTTGATAAATTCCCAGAGGAAGTTGAGTTATACAACTCAATTCTCGGGTATTCCTTGAAGGAATTGTGCTTAAGTGACCCCAAGCAACAATTAAAGCAAACTAATTACACTCAACCATCTATCTTTGCTGTAAATCATCTCTCCTATCTAGAATATCTTAAAGAAAATGATGCCCCCGACTATTTAGCTGGTCATAGTCTAGGTGAATATAACGCGCTACTCGCAAGTCAGGTTTTCGACTTTGAAACAGGTCTAAGACTGGTAAAGAGAAGAGGGGAATTGATGGCAAATGCGACCGAAGGTGGAATGGCCGCAGTCCTAGGTATGCCACTTGCAAAAATAGTAGAGTTAATTGAGAAACATAGTTTAAATGATATAGAAATTGCGAATATAAATACCGATTTGCAGGTAGTCATTTCAGGTAAAAAGAAGGCCATTGAAGAGAGTGCAGAACTTTTCACATCTAACGGCGCACGATATGTTGTGCTTCCTGTTAGTGGAGCATTTCACTCTACTCTCATGCAAGAATCAAAGATTACGTTCCAGTCATTCCTGACAGAATATACGTTCAGCAAACCACAAATCCCCGTCATTTCTAATATCACAGCAAGGCCATATAAAGAAATAGCGATAGACAAGACACTGTCCGAGCAGATTACTAGCAGTGTTAAGTGGAGTGAAAGTGTTCAATTTATGATGTTCAAGGGTGTTAATGGTTTCGAGGAAATAGGACCTGGAAAAGTATTAACAAGCCTTGTTTCTCAGATCAAGAATAATGCAGTTGGTTTAGATCTATACTTCGATGAAGATGAAGAAAAAAAAGAATCAGAAATACAATATAGGTCAGAACTCCCAGAGACCAAACCAAAAGCTAACGTTGCTAGTGATTCAGGCAAATTATTGTTGGAGCTTACTCCTAATCAGCTCGGTAGTCCCAAGTTCTTAGAAAGATATAACGTAAAGTATCCCTATGTCAGCGGATCTATGTATAGGGGAATCGCTTCCAAAGAAATGGTTGTCGCTATGGGGCTGAATGGGTTTATAGGGTTTCTTGGGACTGGCGGCCTATCCGATAGTGTCATTGAAGAGTCTATTGTTTTTATTAAAGATCAGCTAGGTTCATCTCATCCTTTCGGAGTAAACCTACTGCATAACGAAGATAATCCGGATTATGAAAACAAGATGGTTGAGCTATATTTAAAACACGATATAAGAAATATAGAGGCATCAGCATTCATAACGATATCTGAAGCGCTGGTTCTTTATCGTTTAAAAGGCGTCTCAAGATTCCTCGATGGTTCAATTAGGATTAGGAATCATATTTTGGCAAAAGTATCGAGACCCGAAATAGCCGAGCTTTTCTTAAGGCCTGCACCTAAAGACATTGTAGATAACTTAGTGAGCACAGGCAAACTTACTAAGGAGGAGGGCGAATTATCGACTCATGTTTCTCTAGCTGGTGAAATTTGCATTGAAGCTGATTCTGGCGGGCATACGGATGCGGGGAATCTTTGTGTGTTGCTGCCGGCAATTAAATATCTCGAAGACAGGATCAGCAGAAAATATAATTATTCTGAAAAGATATTAGTAGGTGCCGCAGGTGGCATTGGGACTCCGTCAGCTGCGGCTGCTGCATTTATTCTAGGGGCAGACTTCATTTTAACGGGATCAATTAATCAGTGTTCGATAGAAGCAGCCATTAGCGAAGAAGTAAAAGATATATTAGAGACAATCAACGTCCAGGATACGGCATACGCACCCGCAGGGGACATGTTTGAAATGGGGGCTAAAGTGCAGGTATTAAAAAAAGGTGTGCTTTTCCCATATCGAGCAAATAAGTTGTACAACCTCTACAAAGAACATAATGGCATTGATGACATCGACAAGCTCATCCTTACACAATTGGAAAAACGTTTTTTCAAGAAAACACTTGACGAAGTATGGGCCGAGATCTCGACATATTTAATTCAGGGAAAGAAAGAAGAGCTTGAGATGGCAGAAAGAAGTCCCAAGTACAAAATGGCGCTCATCTTTAAATGGTATTTTAATTACTCTACGAAGATCGCACTTAGTGGATCCGTGGACGATAAGGTGAATTACCAAGTCCATTGTGGGCCTTCGCTCGGGGCTTTTAATGAGTGGGTCAGCGGTACAGGATTGTCATCCTGGAGAAATAGAAATGTTCATGTCATGGCACAGAAAATACTGAAAGAGACATGTTTGCTGCTGAAAGAACAGATTAAAGCTATGTCTTCGAAGAGCGAGCAGTATTAAATTAGTTAGTCATATCTAATGCGCTGGGGAAAAATGTAAGAAAGGTGTTTTACAGATGCACAAGGAAAAAGAAGTTGTAGTTACAGGATTATCTTTACGTTTACCGAAGACAAAAGATAAACAGCAGTTTTGGGATATGTTGACCGAAGGTAAGTCTTCAATAGCAAATTGCCATCTAAGAGAAGACAAACATAAAAAGGACGGTCTTTTCTCGCTGCTGGAGGATATCGATCTATTTGACAATAAGTTTTTTAATACTTCAGAGCGTGAGTCAGTAGCAATGGATCCTCAGCAGCGGTTACTACTAGAGGAATCCTATCAATGCATTCTGGATTCGGCTATTCCGTTAACAGAATTAAGTAAAGACATAACTGATGTGTATGTCGGTTCAATGGGCAATGACTATGCAGCATTGACTATGGAAATCCCTGAATTTAATTCATACAGTTATCTGGGTAATAACGCTAGTATCCTAGCCAATAGGGTTTCTCACTTTTTTGACCTCCAAGGGAAAAGCGTGCCGGTACAGACCGCTAGCTCTTCATCATTGGTAGCAATCGATTCAGCCATTAGAAGTATCAAAAATTCTAAATGTGAATATGCATTGGTGGCGGGGGTGACTTTAAACTTTCATCCCTGGAAGGCTAGATGTTTTGATGAATCAATGATGCTGAGTCATAAAGCAGGTAGCAGGCCATTTGATGGTGATGGGGATGGTTATGCTATTGGTGACGGAATTATAGTGATGCTCCTTCAGTCAAAGCAAAAGGCATTAGAAAACAATCAGAGGATATACGGTGTTCTTAAGGGTAGTGCGGTCTGCCATGGCGGGAAAGCATTGAGTCTGCAAACGCCGCAACTACACGCGCAAGAAAAAGTAATTCAACAGGCGCTTGATTCGGCACAAATAAATCCATCGATGATCAGTTATGTTGAGGCGCATGGTTCAGGTACTTCTGCTGGAGATCCTGTGGAATATGAATCCATAGTGAATCGCTATGGGAAAAATAGGAAATTACACTTAAATATTGGGTCCATTAAAGCAAACTACGGACACCTTGAGGCTGCAGCGGGAATATTAGGTTTAGCCAAAGTTCTGCTCATGTTGGAAAATGAACAAATTCCTCCAACGTTGAACCACGACGTTTTAAATCCATTATGCTCATTTTCTGGTCACAAGGCGAAAATATGCACTGAGCAGGTGGCTTGGCGAAGTAGCTCCAAGAAACAGGCATTGACCGCAGCAGTCAATTCTTTCGGGATCGGAGGTGTTAATGCTCACGTTATAGTGCAGCAATATAAAACTCAACGAGCAGTTAATCGACAGGAACCAGGAGTGCTTTTTGTTCCACTTTCAAGTAAAACAGAGAACAGCTTAAAAGAAGCTATTGAAGTATGGTCTGAACATCTACTAGACAATCATAACAATCAATATGACATCACGGGCAATCTTGTAGCCAAAAGAGAACAATTATCGTGGCGTTCAGGATGCTTAATAAGAAAGTGTGATGAAAAAGCTAAATTGATTTTCTCAAAACCAATTCATACCGGCAAACCAAGCGAGATGACGTCAGTTGAGCTTTGTTGCGATGATAAACACGATCATGAATCTTTGACAAAGTTTTCTGATGGTTACACGTGTGTAGAAAAACTGACGCAAAAGACACTAAAAAATCTAGAATCATGTAGTACTCTCAAAGAAGCACTAAAAGACTTTAATAGTGGTAAGCCATGGCCTGATGAAAGCCGAGTTATTTATTCTTTTCTATCAAGATATCTTATGTATTCGGTGCTGTTACAGGCTGGTGTAAAGCCTGAAGTTGCAAAAGGAAAGACAAATGATACTCTGCTGTTGCTTGTCTTAGCTGAGGTTATTAGTTTAAAAGAATCTCTGTGTTATATTGCTGATACACAGTATAGTATTGAAAACTATCACGCGCCTAAGTTCCCTATATTGCTATCTAGCAGCGATGCTGTAATAGATAGCTACCGTGTATCGTCTGCCTATATATCACATTTACTTAAAAGCGGAGTGTTTAGAAGCAAGGCAAATCTCCAGGAACTTATTCAGAATTTTAATACCCTTTACGATCATTCGGAGGGATTTAGAAGACTGACAGCTGAATTGGTAATTGAAGACATAACATTTAATTCATGGCTTGGATTTAAAAAGTCAACAAAGAAGAAATATGAAATGTTACATCAATATATGTTGTTCGGTGGCATTTTGTCTCTAGTGAAATATACAAGAAAGTGGGGTATCAGATATGAGGAAAAATATTTAAGTTCATATGGAATAGAACTCATTTCTTTGCTGGAAGATAATATAATTAACATGAGCCATGTCAAGGCTGTGCTAAGAAATGAAGGCTACAATGGCACAGTAATCAAAAGAATACCAACCTCACAATATAAGAATTACTCAGAGCTATACAGGTTTAATGAAGCAAGCACTGTGAAAACATTGAAAAGACTCATTGAGGCTAGTCAATCGAGTTTGGATCTCGATGAAACAAATAGTATTGAACACTACTTAAAATTGACAAAGCAGGGGCGTAGTCTTTTGTTTTCGTCGAGATTATCTCTTATTGAGACTCTGGGAACTTTTTGGGAGTTAGGCGTAGATATCGAATGGAATTATCTATTTCCAAGAGAAACGTATAATCATAAAGATATACCTGGCTATGTATTTGAAAGGCAGTCTTTTTGGCTAGAAAACAGTTACACTCAGTCAAATACCCATGAAATAATTAAGTCAGAACGAAATCCAGATCCTACTACGGATGAAACTGAGAATCTACCGCTGCAAGTTCTTAATATAGTTTCCCTGCTTATTGGAAGAGCTCCAGCTGAGTTACAATATGAACAGAGATTATCCGATATTGGTTTTGATTCAATTTTAGAGACAAAGTTGAAATATCAGCTTGAAAATCAATTTAACACAAAAATACCGATATCGTTACTTGCTAGTGACCTTACTATCAATGACTTAATGCAATATATCACATTAAATAGCAAAACTAGTGCCTCTGGTGACTCATTGACAGAGCAGTTTCTTAATAAAAATCTAAATATTGAGAATCTTACTGAGAAGCAAATGGACACTTTGTTAGTAGATGTCCTTAGCAAGAAAAGTGAGTTAATGGAAGAACTGCAATAACGTCTTAAAATGTAGACTGGAAAAGTGTAGAGAAATAATATGGACATAAGCACATACACATTGCAACAGAAAAAACAGCTACTACGAAGAATGCAAAAGAAGCTGGCTAATACAGGGAAACTAACAGACTCATCTACCTCTACATCATTCCCACTTGGTGAAATGCAAGAAGCCTATCTCATTGGCAAAAAACTTGGATTAGGGACCGATCCTGTTGGTTGTCATATGTATTATGAATTTCACTTTCAAAACCTTGATACTGAGCGGCTAAAAAATGCGCTAACAAAAGTTGTTGAACGACATGAGATGCTCAGAACGCTCATTAATAGTAACAATCAAGAGTTGAAGTCCGAATTTTCTATCCCAAATATAGAAGTATTCGACAAGAAAAACGACTCAATTGAAAATATTCATCGACATATTGCCCATATCCGAAATAACTTGAGTCATAAAGTTTATTCTATAAGTGAATGGCCATTAATGACAGTTAAAGTCACGCATTTGTCCGAGGTTAACAGTCTTATCCATTTTAGTATTGATGGATGGATAGTTGATGGGAAAAGTTTAAGAATACTTTTTCAGGAATGGTATGCATTATATGAAAACCCAACAGTAAAGCAGCCAACATTAAACTACCGTTATCGACAATTTTTAAAAGACAGCTGCATAGAAGAATGTGAGAAAAAAGAGGCTGAGAAGTATTGGTTGACGTCATTAAGCGATATTCCTCGTTCGCCATTTCTATCTATAAATACGCAGAGTAAGGGCTGTAGGCGAACACGAATTAAAGGGGGATTGGGATCAACTCAGTGGGACGCCTTAAAGAAATTAAGTAATGAAATTAAAGTGTCACCTACCGTCTTTATATATACTCTTTTCACGGAAACTATCCGGTTAGTGAATGGAGGAGACGATTTTGCTATTTTAATGACTTTATATAATCGAAAATCAACCGTGATTGAGATTGACAAGATTATTGGTCCATTTATATCGACAAACATTATAGAGACGTTGGGTAAACGTGCCGAAAACGGAAATATTGATCACCTATCTGTATTATATCAACAAAAAGTATGGGATAACCTAGATCATAGTCAAATCAGTGGCATCGAAATACTAAAACTTATAAAAGCAAACAAAGCAGTGCCGCGAAAATTCTCCATACCGATTGTATTTACAAGCCTAATTGGCGAATCCATTTCAAACAACCCAGAAGCAAGCATGATGGATCACCAGAGTTTTGGCGTGAGTCAAACACCCCAGATTTATTTCGACCATCAAATAGAAGAGAAAAATGGTACATTGATCTTTACTTGGGATGTGTTGTTGGATGTATTTCAACCGAATGAAATTGAGAATCTGTTTAAAATTTATAACAGAGTTTTAGCTGTTGTTGCAAAAGAACCGGAGACCGTAAGATTAACAATTAATGATATTTTTGGACAAACGATTAATAAATTCAGTCTTGAGTCGACGGCAGATATGCTGGAACATTATTCTTATAATAGCCTTCAAAAAGCATATCTATATCATAGGATCAGAAACCCCGACAAGCTATATCCCTTGGTCTACCAAGAAGTCCACATTAAGAACTTGGATAAAAGTAAGCTTGTAGAAGGATTTCGAAAATTACTTGTTATTCATCCAGTTCTCAATTGGGATAATGATAGTAATGAAGGAATACAGCAATTAACCGATGCTTATTACGACGATCTGACACTAGAAGATTTGTCAATGTATTCAGACGTTGATCAAAAAGACAAGTTGGTGTCCATTAGAAAGTCTGAATCAGAAAGAAGGTTTGATAAGAAGGCTCAACCATACATTCATCTATCGGTAACCAAGATAAATAAAGTAGATTACTTAATTCATATCACAGTGGATATGATGTTGGTTGATCTAAATAGTGCCTATCATATTATTAATGACTTTATAACTCTGTATTATAACCCAAGCGAGGCATTATGTGTCAATCGTAAATTTTTACAACATGCGCATGCGTTAAATGAATCTAATCATAATGCATCAAAGTCCGCAGAAAATTACTGGGAAACAAAATTCAAACGGATCCCAAGAGGTGCATTTAACCTTATTAAAGAATCAACTCAAGCTACGAAAGTCCGTCAAAGCATTATATATAACCATTACAGATTATTAGAATCGGTAGCTTGGTATAATGGGTTAGATATTGGTGTTGTCCTATTTACCGCATTTATGGAAGCTATTTTAAGAGAAAATGACAATACACCTACGACGGTCATTTATGTAAATTGGATAAGTGGAAATGCTCAAACACAAAGGGAGTCCGGAGAGTATACTTTTCTTAGCTGGATCACATCATGTAATAAGGATTTATCCTTCTTAGAGAAAGCGAAGCAGTACCAACTTCAACTCAATCAAGATGAAAGCAACTATCCTTATTCTGGATTGGATGTGCTAAGCAAAATGGGGATGGAAAATACGAAAGATCCTTCGTTTCCTCTTGTTTTTACCAACCTCATTTCTGCGCAAAAGCAAGGTAATAAATGCGAAAAACTTGGATATGCAAGCACTCAAACACCTGATGTATTTCTAGATAATGTCACTTATTATCGGGGTGATGATCTGGAGATTGGGTTCGATTTCATTAAGGAGCGATTTGATGGTATTTCGATAAAGAAAATACTAACAAATTACAAAAAAATATTGGAACGGTTTGTTGTGAAACCTTTCAGCTCCGAAGTAGTTAGAAATCAGGAGATTGATCATATAAATCAGGCAGGCACCCGATCAGAGTCGTCTGACTCAGTATCACCCAGCTCCTTGATTGAGACAATCTCTGGAGAAAAAAACAAGTTGCTTTACGAATGGAATGACACAAAAACGCCTTATGACAGCAGTAAGCTGATGCATCAGTTTTTCGAGGAACAAGCCGCGTTGTATCCGGAAAAAGTAGCAACAGTCAGTAAAGACTCGGAAATGACTTTTGGTGAGATAGAGTCAATGGCAAATCGCCTTGCCTGTCATTTGGAATATATAGGAATTAAACCAAGGCAATTTGTTGGTGTGTGCTTAGATCGCTCACACCAAATGATCATTACATTGTTTGCAATCCACAAGCTTGGTGCGGCGTATATACCAATTGAAACATTTTACCCAAGAAATAGGGTGGTTTCAATTGTTGAAACGGCTTCACTAAAGCATGTTGTTACCCAAGACAAACATATTCAAAAAATGGATGGACTTGGCTTAAATACTATATCTTTGGACCAATCCAAAGAGGAGATCATTACACGTGATCCGACGATAAAACCAAAAATTAAAATTACCTCAGAAGATATTTCATACGTTATATTTACCTCGGGCAGTACTGGGAAACCAAAGGGGGTTGTGGTTCAACACCGACCTGTCATTAATCTAATTGAGTGGGCAGCAAGTGAATTTAGTTTTTCCAATGATGACTATGGGATTTTTGTAAGTGCACTAGGCTTTGACCTTTCAGTTTTTGATATCTATGGAATTCTGGGCATGGGCGGAAAATTGTTCATTGTTAGTGATGAACAGACTGGAAACCCTGAAGCATTAAGCAAAATAATCACTGACCATGAAATCACATTTTGGAATTCGACTCCGGCAACTCTTAATCTAATAGTTCCTTATCTACAGAAAAAGGAATATATACATAACACGGCGTTAAAAACCGTTTTTTTAAGTGGTGACTGGTTGCCTGTTAGTCTACCAGATGCTATCAAAGACTTATATAAAGATGTAGATGTAATTAGTTTAGGCGGTGCAACAGAGGCGACGGTGTGGTCCAATTTTTATAGAGTTGGTGAGGTCTTACCTGAATGGAAAAGCATCCCTTATGGTAAACCAATTAACAATGCAAAGTACTATGTTCTAGATAGCAATATGCAGCCGCAGCCAATCGGCGTTGAGGGTGATTTATATATTGGTGGTGACTGTCTAAGTATGGGTTACCTAAATGCACCTGAAATTACGAATAAAAGTTTTTTACCTAATCCGTTCGAAGGCTCAGAGGGTGAAACACTTTACCGCACTGGCGATTTAGCTAAATACTACCCCGATGGAAATCTAGAATTCTTGGGTAGATCTGATTTTCAGGTGAAGATCAGGGGATACCGTATAGAGTTGGGAGAGATCGAACATTGTTTACGTAAGCATCCAGCTATAAAGGATGTCATCGTGGTTGTAAAAGAAGCAACCCCTGGCGATCAAAAGCTCATATCTTATTACATAAAATCAGATATGGAGCAGGTTAGTAGTCGAGAATTAAGGGATTTTGCCAAAAAAGACCTATCCGCTTATATGGTACCCAATCTGTTCTGTGAAGTGAGTACTTTCCCACTGACGTCAAATGGAAAGATAGATAGAAAGGCCCTACCGTTTCCATTACTGACTAAATCTAAAGTTGAGGAAAAAAGTAGTTTCCTTTTACAAAGCACGTTACTGACGCTTATAAAGGAAGAGTTAAATGTAGAGGATATACCACTGTCGGAAGATATTTTTGAATTAGGGGCAACTTCGCTCAATATTATAAATGTTGTTCAGAAATTCAATCAAGAATACCCCCAAATAAGTCTAACAGCGGACCTATTTCTCGAACAGTTTAACATTGCTGGCATTGTTGAACATCTTGATAAGCAAGTCTTTGTTGGCGATTTAAGCCAAGCAGTGTCTACAGATAATAAAGATGATCAGTTAAAGGAATACCTAGTTGATGTGTTCAAGCAGGAGTTAAACCTAGATGATATCTCAATCGAAGAAGATTTTTTTGATAGAGGAGCAACATCGATCAATGTTATTAATGTGATTGAACGAATTGCTCAGGACAAGTCATTAAGTGTTTCACTTGAAGCGGTTCTCGATGACTCTAGCATTCAGGGGATCGTGAACTCCTTTTCAGAGCTGGATATGGTTGTTATTGAACCTCAAGTTGTTGAGCGAACGCAAAAAGAAGATGCTGAATCATTACCTAATTTGTTGAATGTTCTTGACTTATTCAGGGCTTATGGTGAAAACAAAAATATCTATCATTATCCAGAGTTTGGTGGGACTCAACCAATTCAAGTTTTTGTGCAAATTCACTCAGAGAGCAAAAACCGATTTTCTCCCGGTGGATATTATTACAATCCGATTGAACATAGATTGGTTCAGGTTAGCGATCGACTACCTCAACAAATGCAGCCACTAGGGGAGTACACAATTTATTTTGTTGGTGAGAGTAAATCTCTAAGTCCTCTTTATGGTAAGCGAACGCCACAACTTCTATTGCTTTCATTTGGATATGTACTGGAAACCTTGTTCGAAAAAGCAGCTGAATTAGAAATAGGGCTATGTTCAGTTAAAGAGCTTAATAGAGAATTAATGAGAGATTACTTCGGACTCGAGGCATCTCAAGTTTGTATAGATGGATTTACTGTCAGTACGGATTTATCTGAGGCTGAATCATTTTCTAACGACGATAAATATTGTAGGGTACTAGATCAACTAAATTATACTCAATCGAATGTTAACTTCTTCTCGAAATCTGAGAGAGAGGAGTTTTATTCGACAAATCCTCATATATTTAAACCTAGACACATACTATCAAACCACAAGCTACTTACCAGAAAACTAGCAAACACAAAGTTATACACTGAAGCTATGCGTGCGGATTGGGACGCTAGGCCAGTATCTTTGCGAAAGTTGCTCGGTTTACTGGGTGAGGGGAACTATTCTGACTTTGGCCCATTAAGATTACTGGTCAGCATTAATACCAATATGGTTGATGAAATATCTTCAGGCATATATGAATACAATTATCTATCAAAAGAGTTAATCCAAGTTAATAAGGAGCAGCATGTCACTGCGACTGCACATTATCCGTTTTATAGACAGTTTAGCCAGTCTTCTGCGTTCAGTGTTTATGTAGTTATACCACAGAAGCTGTTAGATAGTCGGTTGGTTGAGTATTACCATATAAAAGCCGCAAGATTTTCGAAAGGGCTGGCCCAGTATCAGAACAAATCTGGAATTAAGCTGTATCCAATAGGAGATGTTAAGTTTGAGAAAGTAGCTTCGATATTACCAAAGAATGAGAACTATCAATTCATTCATTGCCTTTTTGGTGGTTCTATGAAGATGTTAAGTGAGACATGTTCTACAAATAAGTTAAAGAACCAAAAGACAGAGTTTGCAATTATAGGAATGAGTGGCCGATATCCTCAATCGGACACACCAGATGAATTCTGGGATGCGCTTCTGAATAAGAAACAGTGTGTGACCACTCTGGAGGAAAGATGGGGTAGTAGCCAAGACTCAACGAGGTATGCTGCTCTTATAAATAATGTTAAAAGGTTCGACAGTCTATTCTTTAACATCAGCCCTGCAGAGGCCAAAACCATGGATCCGCAGGAAAGGATTCTATTAGAAGTTGTCTGGGAATGCATTGAAGATGCAGGGTATATACCTCAAGCGTTAAATGATTCTTCTGAACGGGTGGGGGTATTTGTTGGTGCAACGTGGAGCGACTACAAGAATGTTGGTTTAGAAGCATTCAGTGAAAGCGGGAAAGCGGAGGGATCTGCTTTTCATTCCTCCCTTGCTAATCGAATTTCACATTTTTACGATTTTAAGGGGCCCAGTATTGCGATTGATACTTCGTGTAGTTCTGGGCTAACAGCTTTGCATATGGCATGTTCGAGTATCACAATGGGAGATTGCGACTCTGCTATTGTTGCAAGCGTAAATATTGTGTCGCATGAGTACCATTATGAGCTACTTAAAAACCTAGATTTGTTATCCAATTCGAATGAAAGCAATGCATTAAGTAGTTATGCATCCGGCTGGGTTCTCGGCGAGGGAGTGGGATCGTTCCTCATTAGAGGCAGAGGTCAAGCTGAACAGCTATTAGATAACATTCATGCAATTATTAAAGGAACTTCAATTGGCCATGGCGGCAGAACGTCAAGATTTTGGTCTCCAAATGCAACCGAACAATCGATTAATATACAGCGAACACTGGATAGAGCCGGTGTTTCATCTGATGATATTGATTATATCGAATTGGCAGCGCCAGGCGCACCTTTGTCAGATGCATCGGAATTTCAAGCCATTAAGAAAGTCTTTAAACATAGATTTAATGGGAAGAAAATATATATTGGAACAGTTAAGCCTAATGTTGGTCATGCAGAATCCGCTTCTTCATTAGCCCAAATAAGCAAAGCCATACTCCAATTAAAACACGATAAAATTGCACCTACTATCGTCCGTGGAGAAATAAGTCCGCTTGTTGACATTAAAAACACGCCATTCGAAATCAATAAAATGCTTGTTAAATGCCAACGAAAGGAAAAGCCATTTAATATTTTAGTCAATTCTTTTGGAGGAACTGGTACGTCTTCGCATGTGATCTTGGAGCAATATAAAGAGAAAAAGAAACGGTTAGAATCAAGCAAAGTAAGACTATTTCTTTTCTCAGCGAATTCCGATGAAGAGCTACTTAACGTTCTTGACCAATATATTCGTTTTCTAAACAAGAATAGGAACCTCGATGTAATCAACCTCGCTTATACTTTACTCTTCGGAAGGGCAGAGCTTCCTCATAGGTTTGCGGTTTTTGCTGATAATATTCCTACTCTAGTAGATCGCATGCTTAATTGCGTGAAAAATCGAGTAATTCATGAGAGAGTTGTTAATAGCGAGGCGTTTTCTATTGGAATAGACTCTGAAAATAATCTTGTGGCGTTAGCTACAGAATGGGTGGAAGGGAAGGAAATAGCGAAACACGAGAAATTTACGGAGCCCTACAAAAAAGTTTCGCTCCCCACCTATCCGTTTCTAAGAAATGAGCATTGGTTAAATGATGCGAAATTCAGTAACACTAACAGCAAACCAGTAAACAATATGGTGCCCCCTTCTAACTTAGAAGGGGATGTTCTATCAAGGACTGAGAGCTACCTTATTCAGTTATTTTCAGAAGCATCAGAAATACCCGAAGCTCAAATAAACGCGAATACGACACTCGATAAGTACGGAATTAACTCGATTATAATCCAAAGCATCAATGAGAAATTATCTCAATATTTTAGGAAACTGTCTAAAACATTGCTGTTTGAATATCAAACTATCAGTTCATTGGCTTTATATCTCACTGAGGCGTGTTTTAGTGAGTTACAGGACATGTTATCCTTAGACAGTGATGCAACCAAGTATCAGCCTTCAAAAATGTCGAAAAAAGGTCGCGATGTTCCGGCATTGCTTAAACATGATCCAAAGCAAGAGAATGTCGTTCTTGTTGGTCTATCGGGTATATATCCGAACTCAGAGAATATGGATGAATTCTGGTGCAACCTTAAACAGGGAGTTGATTGCATCAGCGATATTCCAAAGAAGCGATGGGAACTCCAATCGTTTAAAGCTAAAAATAAAGATGAGCAGATAGATTATAACCGGGGAGGTTTTATCAACCATGTTGATACCTTTGACCCATTATTTTTTGGTATTTCGCCAAAAGAGGCGATGTATATTGATCCGCAGGAACGCCTATTTCTGCAGGAGTCATGGAAATCACTTGAAGATGCAGGTCTGACAAAGGAGATCATTGCCAATGATTTAAACAACGAATTGGGTGTATTTGTCGGTGTTACCTATGGGGAATATCAACTGCATGGAATCGATGAAACCAATAAAGGTAATCAGATATCCTTAGGTTCCTTCTATGGGTCTGTTGCACATCGAGTTTCCTATTACTTAGGGGCAACTGGTCCTAGTATGGCTATAGACACCATGTGTGCTTCTTCGCTTACTAGTATGCACCTTGCGGCCGAAAGTATAAGGAGAGGTGAATGTAGTGCAGCCATTATTGGTGGTGTTAATTTATCCTTACATCCAAACAAATTCGTATTCCTTACGCAGGCTAGTATGTTGTCTGCCAAAGGACAATGCACGAGTTTTGGAAAAGATGGTGGGGGATATGTACCTGGGGAAGGTATAGGAGCGGTAGTTGCTATCAAAGAAAGCATTGCTAAGAAATTAGGCTGTCATATCTATGCCACTCTCAAAGGCTCGAGCATTAATCATGGAGGTAAAACAAACGGATATTACGTACCTAACCCTAATGCACAAGCAGAACTCATTAAAGCAGCGTTGAGCCAGGCGAATGTTAACCCGGAAACCATAACTTATGTTGAGGCACATGGGACGGGTACTAAACTGGGTGATCCGATTGAAATCAGTGGACTTAAAAAGGCATATGAACCTTATACGTCGGCGAAACAATATTGTGCAATTGGCTCTGTAAAATCGAATATTGGGCATCTGGAGGCTGCCGCCGGAATTGCAGGTGTGACAAAAGTCTTACTGCAGATGAAGCACAGAAAACTAGTACCTTCTCTACATAGTCAGGAGACCAACCCAAATATTGATTTCGAGGATTCTCCTTTTTATGTATCTCATGATTTAAAGGATTGGTCTAGGTTGGAGGGTGAACAGATAACAGATAACCCTTTAAGAGCATCGGTAAGTTCTTTTGGAGCTGGTGGGGCCAATGCGCATGTAATACTTGAAGAATATCAACAACCGCGAATCAACGATAACAATAAGTTAACCTTTGAGGCAGAATACCCATTTATTCTGTCTGCAAAAACAAATGAGCAGCTTAAAGTATATGTAGGCGACTGGCTGCAGTTTCTGCAGAGTAGGTCATTGAATCAACAAACATCGTCAAATCACACAAGCTTATCCCTTTTAAAAACCATTAATCTGGTGTTGGAAGAGGCGTCTCAGATCATGTTGCTACCAAGAGAAGAGCTAGACATGGATGAGCCGTTCGTGGATCAGGGTTTCTCCTACTTTGCTCTTCAGACGCTGTTAGACAAGATTAACCGCATTTTCTCACTTGACCTGTCCATGCAAGTGTTTAGGAAATACCAGAATGTTGGTGCAATTGCCAGGTATATTGTTGAAGATAGTAACCAATTAAGCACCAAAGGAGCGGAGAATAGCCAAGAAATAAGTAATCTAGTGTATACGTTGATCTGCGGCAGAGAGCATATGGATTATAGGTTTGCCTGTAAATTCAGTTCACTGGATGAGCTTGGTCAAAAGCTGGCTGATTAT
Organism: Photobacterium lutimaris; assembly: GCF_003025555.1. Classification (GTDB taxonomy): domain Bacteria; phylum Pseudomonadota; class Gammaproteobacteria; order Enterobacterales; family Vibrionaceae; genus Photobacterium; species Photobacterium lutimaris. Next base: position 65,868 of record NZ_PYMH01000001.1, read on the forward strand.
ATGGCAGACAAGGTTATTGGCGATATATTCGTATCAAAAACCAAACCTAGTGACAATATTGTAAGTAATCTGACTAATATATCACTTAATGAGAAATTACAAGCATGGGTTATCGGGAATAAAATCGATTGGAGTAATGGCCAAACAGAGTTAAAAGGTAAGCGAGTTTCGCTTCCTACATACCCTTTCGCCAGGGAGCAATACTGGATACCTCAAGGTGTGGCTTTACAGAAACCAGCGTTAGCTAGCAATGGTGTCGCTAAAAGTTTAATAACTGAACTATGTGGTACACGAGAATGTCCAAAGAGCATAGTAGAATTGCGACATGATGAGTTCTATTTAATGGATCATGTTCTTGGGAAGGAACATATCTTACCTGGCGTAGCATTCATCGAAATGGCATTTCAAACATACGCGCTTACAACATTAAAAAAGAAAGTTGAACTGAATAATATTGTATGGGTACAGCCAATCAAATGTTCTCAAGGTGAGGAGAAGATAAGAGTTAACTACTCGGAGGAACAGGGACGGCTTAACTATACAATTTCGTCTTATGAGAACTCTGGGTTAATACATGGTCAAGGGCAAATTGGAAAGAGTCTTGAAAACGAAGAGTTGCCTGAAATCAATATTGCCAATGAATTTGTTGGTCTAAACCAAAGAATATCCCATGATGAGTGTTATGCATCACTTCAAAGTCAACAATTAAACCTAGGCAGCTCTTTTAAAGTAATTAGGGAAATATCGACAAACGGCAAGAAAGCAATTGGGAAGTTGTCCTTAAATGGTTTAGCTGATACTGCAAATTATCACTTACATCCAACACTGCTTGATGGCGCTTTACAGACTGCCATTGTAGGGCTTAATGTGGATTTGGAATCAGGACTCTTTGTGCCTTTTGCACTTAAATCGGTAAAGATTTACAACAAAATTCCCAGCGAATGTTACGCGATAACGAAAACAATATCGGCTGATTCCATGTCAAGGAAATTCAGTGTTGAAATAGTTGATATGCAAGGGCATACCGTATTATCCATTGTTGAATGTACTTCTCGCTTGTATCGCCAAAATACTTCCGAAAGGATTGATGACCATCAATTATTGTGTAAACCAGTATATACACATGAGCCTGTTTCTATGGATTTCTCGGTAAAGCCATTATCCATCGTTTTTACTTCCAAAGAGAGGGCAGAAAAGCATGGTTCCAGTTATTCTAATACTCGGTTTATCGTACTTGAAAACGGGATAAGTGAAAATAATAATGTTTATTACTTCAATGGGGTTGGCTCGCCAGAACTGAACCAGTTTTTAACATCTCTTAGTGATCCGATTAGTATGATTTGGTGGGATGGTATTGCACTCAAGTCGTTGTATGAATACATGGATGACTTAGTGGAACATGAAGTGCTCGATTTCCTAGAGCTATACAAAAAACTGGTATCTAATACAATAGAAACTTCGCTGTTCTATTCATTTTCAGAAGATAAGTCGTCGTTGCCTGTGCAAAGTTCTATTAAGGGATTGATTAATTCATTGCAAAAAGAGACGACAAAAATTAACTATTGCAGTATTTCTTTTCAACAGAAGTTGTCCTTTAATAAGTTATTTAACATTATCTCGTCAGAGGTAAATAGGGTTGAAAGCCATAAACTGCTACACCTCCACTATGAAGGAACCAAGCGACATGTACGGAATTTAGTGCCAATCGATAAGGTAAAGGCTAATTCATTGGCGATCAAACGGAATGGAGTGTATCTCATCACTGGAGCGTTTGGTGGCCTAGCAAAAATTTTCGCCCAGTATTTATTTGAAACATATCAGGTACAGCTTGTTTTGACGGATCTTGCTGAAGGAATTGCTGAGGACGATAAGGTCTATCACCAATTAGAAGAGCGAGGTTGTAGTATACGATACAGAAAATGTGATCTTAGCCAGCCGACGGAGGTGAAATCGCTTTTTGATGGATTGACTAAATTAGACGGAATTCTCCATTGCGCGGGAATAATCGATGATGGGTACGCACACAAAAAGGAACGTCGCGATTTCAGACGGGTCATTCAGCCTAAGATGAATGGTACTATCTATCTAGAAAAGTATTGTATAAACCTCGATGTTGATTTTATTGTTTTGTTTTCATCCATGGCATCAGAATTGGGTAATCAGGGACAATCGGATTACTGTTATGCCAACAGCTTTCTAAATGAATTCTCTCGTAGTCGTGAAAAACTCTATCAACAAGGCATTCAAAACCATAGAACGATTTCGATTAACTGGCCTCTTTGGAAAAATGGAGGATTAAAAGTTGATGCAGAAGTGGAGAAATACCTGGAATCCTCCATGAAGATGAGAGCGATATCAAATAAAGATGGTCTAAATGTATTTGAGCAGTCCCTGTATTACGCAGAAGCAGAGACCATGGTACTCAATGGTGATAAGGCCGCTATTCAGACACATATTATGGCAACGACTGCTTTAGCGAAAACGAAATCAGCGCCGCTCGTATTAATCGACAAAAACGAAACATCTAGGGTCTCAAAAGTCATTGAGGATATCGTAATAGATATCGCAGCGGTACCAAGGGCAAGATTAGATGTCGATGATGATTTAAATAACTATGGTTTTGACTCGATCTCATTCACGAGTTTAGCCAACAGGATTAATACAGCATTTTCTATCAATATTACCCCCGCACTATTTTTTGAACTTCAAGTGACCTCAATTAAGGGAATTACCACTGAATTAACCAATCAATTTCCAGAGTCATTCATAATAAACAAACAGCCACCAAAATTTGTGCCGGATCATCAAGAAGGAGAAAATAAACCTATCGAAATGACGCCACCGACACAAAAAAGTCTGCCAGTATCGGGAAAGGTGGAAGAGGACATTGCCATTGTTGGTATGAGTGGTGTATTACCCAACTCAGCAAGCTTGGATGAGTTTTGGAATCACTTAGTTGAAGGGAATAATTTGGTATCTGAAATACCAGAACAAAGATGGAAGTGGAAAGACTACTATGGAGATCCTAACAAGGAGATCGGGAAGACCAATATAAAGTGGGGCGCATTTATGCCCGATATTGACATGTTTGATGCGGAATTCTTCAATATATCGCCTAGAGAGGCTGTATTAATGGATCCTCAGCAAAGGAAGTTCTTGGAAACTGTCTGGAATGCAATTGAGCATTCAGGACATTCACCTAAGGAATATTCTAATACTCGAACTGGCTTGTTTGTAGGTGTTTCTACTTCAGAATATAGCCAAAAAATCAAGGCGGCGAATCTTCCGATTGATGCCTACACTTCAACGGGAAGCTGTCATAGCATTACGGCAAACAGAATCTCTTATCTTCTCAATTTACGCGGACCCAGCGAGCCCGTTGATACGGCATGTTCATCCTCATTGGTTGCTATTATAAGAGCAATTGAGTATATAAAAAAAGGAGAATGTGATTGTGCAATCGTTGGAGGAGTTAATGCGCTAATTTCACCGGATTATTACATTTCCTTTAATAAGGCGGGAATGCTTTCAGAAGATGGGAAATGTAAAACGTTCGATGAAAATGCCGATGGTTATGTGAGAGGCGAAGGTTCTGCGGCCCTGATATTGAAACCGATCAGTAAAGCGGAAGCAGACAATGATACCATTTATGGTGTTATCAAAGGGAGTGCTATTAATCATGGGGGTCATGCAAACTCCTTAACAGCACCGAATGCGCAAGCCCAAGCAGATCTACTGACTAAAGCGTATTCGAACGCAGAAATAGATCCAAACACGATTACCTATATCGAAGCGCATGGAACGGGCACGCGAATTGGTGATCCTATTGAAATCAATGGGATTAAAAAAGCATTTGCAACACTAGAGAGTGTGACAAAATCCGAAGTGGATCAGCCGCTTGCTTGTGGTATTGGTTCGGTAAAAACTAATACAGGACACCTAGAGACAGCAGCTGGAATTACTGGGCTAATTAAGATTCTCTATGCGATGAATAAAGGAGTGATTCCAGCTAGTATTCACCAAAACAAGAAGAGTTCGTATATCGAGCTAGATAATACCAAATTCTATATTGTGGACAAAAATACTGCATGGAAGACAGGCATTAATAAGCACGGGCAAACAATCCCGAAAAGAGCTGGTATTAGTTCATTTGGATTCGGTGGGGTGAATGCCCATCTCGTGATAGAAGAATACAGAGGGTTGTCATCAGAAGTCGCTCAGGAAATAGGAGACCAACTTGTTGTGCTTTCTGCCAAATCAACCGCTGCTCTGTATCGCAGTGCAAATAATCTAGACAGATTTGTAGCAGAAAACCAAAAACTGGGCCTTGCTGATATTGCTTATACGACCCGAGTTAGAGATGCAGGTTACGCATATCGACTAGCCATTATCGTGAACAGTTTAGATGATTTACGAGAAAAACTTAAGAGCTACCTCATTGGTGATGGTAAGTACGGTTCGTCTATTTTCTACAACAAGCAACTTGAACCGAATCAGACGATTTTGCGTCTATTAGAAGGACCGGAAGGTGAAGAATTTACTAAGATCTTAGTTGGAAGAAATAAGGTTTCGAAACTTGCCCAGCTTTGGGTAGATGGCGCGGGAATTGATATTCTTCTTAGAAGGTATAAGCGAGTAGGACTTCCTGGGTACCCATTCGAAAAAGAGTCTTACTGGATTAAGGAAGATGTTAAAAAGCACGCCAATAATGCAGTGATCAGTGCTATTAATCCACTAATTCACAAAAATACATCAACATTATCATCACATCAATATGAGAGCACATTTAATAAGGATGACTTCTTTTTGAAAGATCATCGACTTAATGGCGTTTCTATTCTTCCTGGTGTTGTCTCGATTGGCATGATGGGGGTAGCGCTAGAGAATGCATTACCTGATCGTAATTTTGTAATACGTGACACCAATTGGTTGCGACCCTTATTTGTGGATGAGGATAACGTGAATGTTTATGTTCGCATTAAAACTAACAGCACATCGTTTTCTATTTCGGTCTTTACCAAAGAGACAGACGGAAATGAGGTTGTTCATGTTAAGGCCAAGATTGATGAAATTCAACAATCAGTGGCTGGACGAGTTGATATCGCAGCCATAGAGGCCTTGTGTTCGAAGGAATTGAATGTTGACCAACAGTATAGAGAGACTCTAAGAAAGGGACTGAACTTAGGCAGTAGTTTCAAGGTCATCAATAAGATTAAGATAGGCAGTGGCATGGCACTAGCGCGATTAAAGCTAGCGGATTCGATGGATCTATTCGATTATCATCCCAGCTTATTAGATGGCGCCTTACAGTCGGCTATTCTGTCAGGTAATTTTTCCCAATTATGCGTGCCTTACGAAGTTAAGGCAATTGAACGATTTCGCCCGTTAACTCGTGATTGCTGGGTATATATTGAGGAGCAAACGGGATCCAATTGTTTCAACATTTCAATCACGGATCCTGAAGGTAATTTGCTTGTAAAAATACATCGATTCTATCCACAAGTGATTCAAGATGAAAAAGAGGTGACTTCTGAACTGGCTCATATAGAGGCTATGTTGATCGAATGTGCGGATGGTCGCCGAAGTGAGGAAGAATTGAAGGCCGAGCTTGATGCTTTATAGATCAAGAAATTATCATTTTGTGAATTTGATGAGGGTGTAATTCACAACATGAGGTAGAGACAATACATGCTAATTCATCCCTTCAATACTGAGATGACAGTTTACAAGAAGGACATGGGTCCTAGATCTGAAAACACTGATAATAATTAGGGCGCCATAGAATAGCGTTAAGGAGAACAAACATGATGAAACGGATTGTCAAACTTCTTAAAGAGGCATTGGTCTCTTCTGAGGCAGCGGCTCACCTTGTGGCATTGGCAAAACACAAATGTTCCGATAGTGCGACTTATCTTGAAAAGCAATGGGTGCGCACTGAAGTGAATAGCAATACTACCGATGGTGTGCTGCTTGTTTTTTCAAATAACGAACAAAAACACGACGTCTGGATGGAACAGCATTCAGGCATTGTCATTACCATTCTCCACAGTGAGCAATACGAACAAGTAAGAGAAAATGTTTTTGGTCTCAATTTAACAGACGAATGTCAAGTCAAACACCTGTTAACCGCTCTAGTAAAAGAAAAAGATACAGAATTCAACATTATTTTCGATTATAGAACGGACAGTCGATCTGATGCTGAGCACATTATTTCTGGATGGTTACAATTTCTGCATGCAATGACACAAGAGCATAGTCTGCTCAGTATTAATGGTGTAGTACCCGTTGCTGATGATATTACTGGGCCTAATTTACACTATTTATCTTTGTCTGCCTTATTCAGAGTTATGCAGAAGGAGCATCATGACTACATACTCAGAACTGTAAAGCTTTCTAGTGAGTCAACAGAAGAAGATGTGATTCAAGAGTTATATTCAAAACAGACTTCCAGCCTAGAAATAAAATATGCCAAAGGATCAAGGTATGAACGGCATTTAACACCGGCCACTATTCCAAAGAATACGCATCCTACACTGACGATAAGTGAAAATCAGACAATACTTATCAGTGGTGGAGGTGGCAAAATTGGCTTCTTAATCAGCCAATGGCTGATAACGACCTACAATTGCAGTGTTGTACTGATAGGAAGGTCGCCCGAAGCTGATGTAAACAAGCACTATCCGCTCATAGAAGCCAGTAATGGCGTTACCTATATCCAGCAAGATGTCACGGCAAAGAATCCGAGCTTGCCCCTCAGAAAGGTGTTAGATCGCGGTATTCATGGCGTTATTCATTTAGCTGGAAGCCTTAACGATGGTCTATTTCGACATAAAGAATTGTCAAATTGGAATGAAGAGATAAGCAGCAAAATTAAGGGGATAGAAAATCTAGATGCATGGACCGTGAGTCAGCCACTTAGGTTTTTCATTGCGGGATCATCACTCAGTGCAGTACATGGTTTTAGCGGACAATCTTCTTATTCATATGCTAATGCCTATTTGGATCACTATATTGAATGCAGAGAGCAACTAGTCAATAGAGGTGAGAAAACGGGTGCTAGTATCAGTCTTAACTGGAGTCTTTGGAAAGATGGAGGTATGTCAGTCTCCGATGAACAGAAGAGGCAATATAAAGCATTATATGGGATTGAAGATGTCTCATTGATAAGTGGAATCACTTCAATTGTAATGGCAATTAGTCAGCAGAAATCACAACTCGTTGTGATTGATGGTGATGGTTCTAAAATTCTGAGTTCATTTAACACCACTCCTGCGCACGTAATGGCAACAGGAAGTAGACCTTCTAATACATATACTAAGGAGGATGAACACTATACTGAATTGCTCTCCGGATTATATGATATCGTGGAGGAGTTAATGAATGTTAAACGGGAGAAACTAAAGCCGAAAACAGAGTTAGCGCACTATGGTTTTGACTCAATTAGTTTTGCGGATTTGGCTAATAAAATTAATCAGCGGTTCGCGATTAATATTACACCTTCTGTATTCTTTCAATACCTTCATTTAGACGCGATCACGCGTTACCTATTAGCCGAATGTGATATCGCATTGGAGGCTGAGCAAGACAGTATCGATGAAAGTCCATATAGAAACAGGGGGACACGCTCTGCAGATTTCGATGAGGATCAATCTGTATCCGATGACGCCGTTGCCATCATTGGAATAAGCGGGCAGTTTCCAGGTGCTAACAATCACGAAAGTTTATGGAGTCGACTTGTCGAGTCTGCCGATTTGGTCGGCGAAATACCGGAAGATAGATGGAAGTGGAAAGAAATATTTGGCAATCCCAAAGAGCGAAATAACCAAACCAATATTAGGTGGGGTGGATTTATATCGGATATAGACAAGTTTGATAGAAATTTCTTCAAAATATCCGCACGTGAATCTGAGTTGATGGACCCTCAACAGAGACTATTTTTACAGTGCTCGTGGTCGGTTGTGGAGGATGCCGGCTACAACATCAATGAATTAAGGGGAAGTAATACGGCAGTATATGTCGGTGTGGCATCAACAGACTATACCGATTTGATCATTCGAAACAATCTAGAATTGGAACCTCATTATTCTACTGGTACTGGGCATTCTATCGTTGCTAATAGAGTATCGTATTTATTCGATTTTCATGGTCCAAGCGAAGCAATCGATACGGCTTGTTCGAGTTCTTTGATAGCCGTTCATAAGGCCGCAGAGAATATACGTAGTGGTGAGTGTGATTTAGCCATCGCCGGAGGGGTGAATGTGTTGCTAAACCCTAATCTCTTCATTTCATTTTCTAAAGCTGGCATGCTTAGCTCAGATGGTAAATGCAAGCCATTTGATAAGGATGCCAATGGCTATGTCAGAGGTGAGGGGGTAGGAGCGGTACTATTAAAATCCTATAAGCAAGCCTTGATTGATCATGATCATATTTATGGTGTCATTAAAGGATCAGCTGTCAATCACGGTGGGAAAACCCAGTCGCTGACGGCACCGAATCCTGAAGCTCAGGCAGAAGTGATCCGCACGGCGCTTCGGAAATCTAGACTAGATCCTTCTGCAATATCTTATATAGAAGCACATGGAACAGGCACTAATTTGGGAGACCCTTTAGAAACGGAAGGTCTAAAAAGTGCGCTATCAGCTTCTTCTTTTGGCAAAAAGTCTATAGGTATAGGATCAATAAAGAGCAACATTGGACATTTAGAAACAGCTGCAGGTATAGCCAGTGTGGTGAAAGTGTTAATGTCATTCAAATATGAGCAAATACCCTCCACAATACATTTTAAAGAACTAAATCCTTATGTGAATTTGTCCAATTCACCGTTATATGTGGTTGACCAACTTCAACAATGGGTGCCTCAGCATTCAGAGCAGTCTCCTCTTACTGCTGGCATTAGTTCTTTTGGGTTTGGGGGGGCAAATGCCCATATCATTCTTCAGAAACCAGCCCGAACTCAAGCATCATCAAATGAAGCGCAAGATCAACTTATACTTATATCAGCAGAATCATCATCATCTTTAAGAAATAGTATAAGAGACTTACGACACTATTTACTAAAATATAAGAGCACTATTTCACTTGTTGATATTGCATTTACCTTACAAAAGGGAAGAGTGCATCATCAGAAAAGGCTGGCTTTAGTTGTTAGCTCTGTCAACGATCTCATTGTGCAGCTTGAATCACAAGATGAAAAGATTCAGGAAAGCGAATTATCGTTTGATTCATGTTGTAGTACAGGAAAGCTGGCGTCTACATATGATCGTAGATCTCAGCTTTATGGTATAGCTAAGCAATGGATGAACGGGGAGACTTATCGATGGGAGCAGCTCTATGATATACAACCCCATCGCATATCATTGCCAACATATCCGTTTGATAAAACAAAGTGTTGGATAGATACCAATAACTCACTTGAGAGTGTTCAACACTCGTCATATAAATCTTCACTATCAAATGAAGAACATCAGGTTGTTCGTATCAATCAAAAACTAGTTGCTGCATCTTGCGACAGAATCAGTAATGGCGTGTCTAGGAAATTACTCGTTATTCGTTTTTTGCAGACGCAAGAAAGCAAGCTGATTGAAGAATTGCGCAACAGTTTTAACACTATAGAGGTACTGTTGTCCTCACTTTTATCGGATGCCTATGTAGACCAATTGCTGCGCTCCTTTATAAATGACGATGAAGTATTAATACTAGTTGAGAATAATGAATGCCAAGATCTTCAAGATGAGGGGCGGGCATATTACGGTTTACTAAAGCAGCTATCAAATCTAGCGCGATACGCAAACAGTGGGCGAAAGAGGACAAAGCGACTACGTTTTAAATTCCTACATTATTTTCTAGAAGATGCTCCTAGATATCAGAATCCACTTACCTCACTGTTCAAAAGCTTTGTTTCTGAACAACCATCTTTTTGCTTTAAAAGCGTATCACTAGATGTCTTGGACCCCACTATTCTTGAAGCAGAGCTATCAGCGCACTTCAACAATGATGAGATTATTTACACAGCTGGAAAGCGACAAAACAGGCAACTGGTTCTTGATGAACCGCTTCAGGTACCTGTACTTGATGGCCGCTTTGTAGAAAGGGGGGTCTATCTGGTCACCGGTGGCACTGGTGGTATTGGAAGATCTATCTGCAAAGATATTACGATGAAAGGTGGAATCGTTATCGCGGTTGGACGTTCAACACTAACTAGTCAAGCAATCAATGAACTTAAAGAGAACGCGATCATTGCTGACTATATTTCATGTGATATTTGCGATCACAAGTCTATCTCCATCATCGAAGAACATGTAAGCCATCATTATGGGCAATTGACGGGTATTGTTCACGCCGCTGGCATTAATATTAATCGGACTATTAACAACTCAATTGATACGGATTGGGAGCCCATAGTGGAGACCAAAGTCTGCGGGTCCCAGCACCTATTGACGTTAGCTGAACACTTTCGAACCGATTTTTTGGTGTTGTTTGGCTCAATGGTTGGTATTACTGGAAATGCTGGACAATCCATCTATGCCTATTCAAATGCGTGTTTAGACCGGATTAGTCGTTCGATCAATGAGCGTGACTTACATCTTGATTGTTATGCGATCAATTGGCCGTTGTGGGATTCTGAAGGAATGAAAATGCCCGCTTCTGTTATGCAGAAATACAAGGAAGAATATGGTTTTATTGCACTATCAGTGGAAGAAGGACTGAGAATATGGGAGAAAGTGCTGAAGGCGGCTCCTGGCAACTACTCCTTTCTTTTTGGAGAATCACAAAAGATTAAGCAGTATGTGCAAATGGTGAATGCGGGTCTCAATGTTAAAAGCGACCATATCAAAGAGGAGTGGTCAAATGATAGAGAGACGTATATTCAATTGTTTGTAGAGACGTTAGCTGGTGTGTTGCGCGTTTCCAAAGCAGAAATTGACATTGATGAGACATTTGAAAACTTGGGGCTTGATTCACTACTTATCAATCAATTTTGCGACCAAGTCCAGATAGAGATAGCAGATTTCCAAGTAACATTAATGTTTGAATATACGACGCTTCGATCTTTATCAGAATACTGTGAAAGTCAGGGCATGATCCAAAAGAATATTCGAATTAACAATCAAGCAGATAATCAAAGATGTCAATTACGTGGAAATGTAAATAATGGCCCGGCTCCCGATGATATTGCCATTATCGGAATACATGGGCGATATCCAGATGCAAATAACATGGATGAGTACTGGTTAAACTTGAGCGCGGGCAAAGATTCAGTGTCCGTAGTGCCAGAGGGCAGATGGGACAATGCGGCGTATTTCAGTGAATCAGTACAAGAAGCGGATTGTGATAAGTACTATTGTCAGTGGGGTGGGTTTCTTAGTAATCCGGATTATTTTGACCCTGGTTTTTTCGGTATATCTCCAAAAAATGCTGAAGTAATGGACCCACAAGAGCGGCTGTTTATTCAGTCTGCTTGGAACGCGCTAGAGGATGCGGGCTATATACCGTTGTTAAAGGGATCGGAAGATTCAAAAATTGATCGCAATATTGGCGTTTTTACGGGTGTTACTACGCATACTTATTCATTGTACAATGCCGATTTTAACTCACGTGGAAGCTATGCAATTCCCAACAGCCAGCCTTGGTCTATAGCAAATCGAGTCTCCTATCTGTTTAATTTAACAGGGCCTAGTGTACCAATAGACACGGCTTGTTCATCTTCACTGGCAGCGATCCACTTTGCCTGTAAGAGCATTCAGAGCGGTGAATGTAATTTGGCAATAGCAGGCGGCGTTAATCTCTACCTCCATCCCCAAAAATACATACACCTTTCCAACTTGAAGATGCTTTCACCTACCGGGAAGTGCCATGCTTTTAGCGAGAAGGCGGATGGTTTTGTTCCCGGAGAGGGAGTCGGAAGTATTGTTCTTAAGCCTCTAAAAAAGGCCATTCGGGATGGGGATCACATTAGAGGAGTTATAAAAGGATCTGGGATCAACCATGGTGGAAGAACGAATGGTTATTCGGTACCAAGTACCACTTCACAGGCAGATGTAATTGAAATAGCCTTGAAAAATGCCGATGTAGAGCCAAACAGCATTCGTTTTATTGAAGCGCATGGCACGGGAACTTCCCTCGGTGATCCGATAGAGATTGCTGCATTAAATAAGGTTTTTCACAAGCATTCGCGTGATAGTGAGTTGTATGTTGGTTCGGTGAAATCGAATATCGGCCATGCTGAGTCAGCAGCTGGTATTGCCGGCGTTTCAAAAATAGTGCAAGAATTTTCTCAGGAGCAGTTAGTGCCGAGTATCAACTGCACGAACTTTAATCCGAAAATAAAATTGTCTGGTGGATCGGTCCATATTCAGAGAGACGCACTTTCCTTTGATGAGTTGAGGAAAGACACAAAAGTACCTTTGCGCGCTGGTGTTAGTTCATTTGGAGCCGGCGGTACGAATGTACACTTAATCTTGGAAGAGTATATCGACCATCGTTTGCATAGCAAGCAGGATGCGGTGCCCGTAGCCATTATTCTCTCTGCAAGAGATAAAAAAAATCTGAAACAATACGCAAAAGACATACGTGATTTCATAGTTAGAAGAAGCGATAACCAGCTAAAGCAAAACAGCCTCAATCTGGACAACCTTGCCTATACATTACAATCAGGTAGGCTGCATATGAAAGAGCGCTTGGGGTTTGTTGCCAAGGACCTCGGAGACGTTATTAGGCAATTGGAGAAATACTACAATGACGTGCAGGATGATAGGATCTTGCAATCCACTCTCGTAGATAAAAGGAAAAAAGGAAAGATTGTTCAGGTAGAGACGATACAGGATGCACTAAGTTCCTGGCTAGAGGGTGACTTCCCGTCTTGGGAGAGGATGTCGACAGAGAGCCATATGATCTCATTGCCAGGTTACCCGTTTGTTGGTAAGTCGTATTGGTACAACGGTGAGCCAGCATTTCAAGATCGTCAAACAAAGCAGTGCCAAGGTAATCACTATTTCGATAAACGCGTTATCGTTGTAGAGCCGAATAAGGAATACAAACTATCGTTGAGCGATGATGCATTCTTTGTAGAGGATCATATTGTAGATGGGGAGAAAATACTGCCTGGATCTGTCTATCTTGAGATGATGCGTTTTATCTTTGAGGAAAGTACAAGAAAGTCCAGGCCTGTACTGAAGAATATTATGTGGTCACAGCCGCTTGTATTCATGGATACGCAACACCGACTTAAAATTGAGTGTAAGGGAGATGAGGAAGACCAAAAGTTAACGATTAAAGGTTCAAATGAGAGTACAGGTGAAAGCATTTATGCACAGGGTCAAGTTGTGTATGAAAAGCAGTCAATTCAACCCGAACCCATAGCGGTGCTTAACAAGCAGAAGTATCGGGAGAGCCCGTCGTATAACAGAGAAGATATTTACAGTTTCTTTAATAGAATGAAATTGCAGTATGGCCCTGCTTTCCAGGTGATTGACAAACTGTGGAAACAAGAGAATGCGGTAATTGCAGAGCTCAATGTTCGTCCCGCGACAGAAGATGAGCACTTCGTGTTTCATCCTGCCATTTTAGACGGGGCACTACAGGCAATCATAGGTTTCTATATAGAAGACCAAGAGTCGATTGCTAAGGATACATTCCTTCCCTTCCTCATTAAAAAGATACAGATTTTTAAACCAGTCAATCCCACTTGTTTCGTATACATAGAGGAGTCGACCGTTGGTAAGGATCAATGTTCTTTCAATATCAAAATATGCAACAAACAAGGCGATGTATGCATCTCCATCCAGGATTTCGTTGTTAATAAATTAAGTAACAACAATAAAAGGCAGCATCCTCAAGAGTTGCTGCATTTAAAGCCAATATGGGCCAGTAGTAAGTTAACTATTAATAATCTGCAAGAAAAGGCGCATAAAATTGTGGTGTTTAGTGATAGCAAAGACATCATGACTGCATTAAATTTTAAATTGCCAAGCGATACGAAATTCACACTCGTCACTCCAGGTGAGCGCAACAAGCGGATTTCAACTGATCATTTCGAAGTAAATGACAAAGATTACGCACACTATGATGAATTATTACGGATGCTTAAGTTGGAAGGGTTTATTCCAACAGCAACCATCTTTTTACAACAGAAGGGTACTCAATCCGAGAATATTGAAGATAAGCTGTTTACAAGTTTTTATCGCCTATTCAATTGGTCAAAGTGCATAATAAAATCAGATCAAAAGTCGGAAGTAAAACAAATTGTATTGTTTGAAGATTGTTCTAATACTGATTTCTTCAGTAGCGGACTGTTTGGCCTGGCAAAAACAATATCAAGAGAATATCAGAAATTGGCCACAAAGGTAGTTGAGGTGGCGCAATCAGATAAGCTGTCATCAGATGATATTGCGGATATCATTTCTCACGAGCTAAAAGACAATGCTTTGCATGAGATACGATATGAAGGAAAAAATCGCAAGAAACTGCAAATGACGCCTGTCGTCCTATCTGGCGACGACAATCGAATAATGAGACGACAAGGAACTTATCTCATAACCGGTGCAATTGGGGGGCTAGGTAGAATGCTTGCTTTTTATCTAGCAGATAAATATCAAGCGGATGTTTTGCTTACCGATATCGTTGAACCGGGTAGTAAACGAGTTGTAAGCCATTTAGCCAAGTTAAGAGATAAGAATGTAGCGGTTAACTATATTCAAGCGGATCTATCGAATAGAGTGTCAGTAGAAAGCCTATTTAAGAATGTCGCTAGGAACGACATCAACGGTCTATTTCATATAGCCGGGTTTATCAAGGATGCTTTGGTGCATGACAAAACAGAACAAGAGATTCAGTCAGTCTTTGCACCAAAGATCAATGGGACCATGCTGGTGGATGAGTGTTCTAAACATTTAGATATTGATTTCTTTGCGGTGTACTCATCGATAGCCGCTTTCAGTGGTAACGTGGGTCAAGCAGACTATTCTTACGCCAATCGTTTTCAAAATGCGTATTGTGAATACAGAGAACAATTACGCGAAAAGGGACAGCGCGTTGGCAAGACGGTTGCCATTAACTGGCCTTTGTGGGAAGAAGGTGGAATGCAAACCAGTGCAGAAACACAAGAATATTTTGTAAAAAGCACAGGGATGCAAGCGCTATCAACAGAAAGTGGTTTAAAATCATTGGAACTGGCCTTAAACAGTGATGAAAGTCATCTTATTGTCGTGGAGGGTGACAGAGACAAAATCTACCAAACATTGCAGGTCACGCAACAACAGACTACGAAAACAAGCTGGCCGTCGCCCATCAATAAAAGAAACCACATCACCAAAATCGTAAAGGCACAGTTAACAGCAATCACGAATGTTGATGAAAAAGACATAGATTTACGAACAGAAATCAGTGACTACGGACTTGATTCGGTAGCATTGACCAGTTTTTCAAACCGCTTAAACGAAGAATTTAAGTGCGATTTAACACCAGCTACTTTCTTTGAGTACTCCTACATCGATGAGCTAATCCAACACTTAGAGACTGTGGTAGAAGCGGTCTTAATTGTTGAAGAGCATGAGCAGCAAGGGTCCATGGAGAAGAAGAGTCTTATTCAAGACGGCTTGCAACCGGAATCTAAAAAAAACTGGCCGTCGCCCATCAATAAAAGAAATCACATCACCAAAATTGTAAAGGCACAATTAACAGCAATCACGAATGTTGATGAGGAAGACATAGATTTACGAACAGAAATCAGTGACTACGGACTTGATTCAGTAGCATTGACCAGTTTTTCAAACCGCTTAAACGAAGAATTTAAGTGCGATTTTACACCAGCTACTTTCTTTGAGTATTCCTACATCGATGAGCTAATCCAACATTTAGAGACTGTGGTAGAAGCGGTCTCAGTTGTTGAAGAGCATGAGCAGCAAGGGTCCATGGAGAAGAAGAGTCTTATTCAAGACGGCTTGCAACCGGAATCTAAAAAAAGCTGGTCGTCGCCCATCAATAAAAGAAACCACATCACCAAAATCGTAAAGGCACAGTTAACATCAATCACGAATGTTGATGAGAAAGACATAGATTTACGAACAGAAATCAGTGACTACGGACTTGATTCGGTAGCATTGACCAGTCTTTCAAACCGCTTAAACGAAGAATTTAAGTGCGATTTAACACCAGCTACTTTCTTTGAGTATTCCTACATCGATGAGCTAATCCAACACTTAGAGACTGTGGTAGAAGCGGTCTCAGTTGTTGAAGAGCATGAGCAGCAAGGATCCATGGAGAAGAATTGTCTTATTCAAGATAACTTACAACCGGAATCTGTCACTGTGTCTAAGGATGAAAATCAAGCAATAGCCATTATTGGTATCAGCGGTAAATTCCCGTCAGCTGACAATATTGATGACTTCTGGGAAAACATTGTTTCAGGAAAAAGTCTGATGAAAGAGATTCCTAAAGAACGGTGGGACTGGTTGAAATATTTCGGAGACCCACAAGAAGAGGTTAACAAAACATTTGTTAACAAGTGTGCATTTATGGACGACGTTGATAAGTTCGATGCAGGCTACTTTAAGATTTCGCCAAGAGAGGCAGCTCTGATGGATCCGGTTCAACGAATGTTTCTGGAGTGTTCAATATCGACTATAGAGAATGCGGGCTATAAGGTATCCAGTTTTGCAGACTCAGATACCGGACTTTACGTTGGATTAATTAATCCAGAATATGCTGATCTCATGGTAGAGCAAGATCTTCCCATTGAAGCACACATGGCTACTGGCGTGTCTCGGTCAATTGTCGCCAACAGAGTGTCCTACCTACTTGATATAAAAGGCCCCAGCGAAGTTATTGACACTGCGTGTAGCAGCGCACTAGTAGCTATTGATAAGGGTGTAGATAGTATCCGTAATGGTAGATGTAAAATGGTACTTGCTGGCGGGGTCAATGTCATACTGAGTTCGAGAGTACACTTGTCATATAGCAAAGCAGGCATGCTAAGTCCTGATTGTGAGTCTAAAGCATTCGATGATAGTGCCAATGGATATGCGAGAGGTGAAGGGGTTGGTGCAGTATTGCTGAAATCATTGGATCAGGCAGAAAAAGATGAAGATCACATTTATGGCATTATTCGAGGTAGTGCAATCAACCATGGTGGACATGCAAATGCACTAACTGCGCCAAGTCCTAACTCTCAAGCGGCACTGCTTATAGATGCGTACTCACAAGCCAACATTTCACCGGAGACAGTAAGCTATATTGAGGCTCATGGAACCGGTACGAGCTTAGGTGATCCGATTGAAATGAACGGCCTAAAAAAGGGCTTCCAATATCTTTACAAAAAGCATAATTTAGACTTTGGTTCTGGTCACAAAATCGCCGTTGGTGCGGTAAAAACCAATGTAGGACATCTAGAAGCGGCTGCTGGTATCGCCGGACTGTTTAAAACCCTCCTGAGCATTCAAAACAAGACGATTCCAACGAATCGTAATTTTACTAAATTAAATCAGTATATCGATATTGCAGATACCCCCTTTTATGTTTCCGACGAAACCGTAGCATGGCCCGCGCTTGAGGATAAACACGGAAAAAAACTTCCACGTAGAGCTGGTGTGAGTTCTTTTGGGTTTGGTGGTGTTAATGCTCATATGGTCATAGAAGAACATATGTCAACTGATACATCAGAAGACAACGGAAAACCACAACTGGTCGTCTTATCTGCCTTGACGCAGGCAGGACTAAAAGACTACGCCGCTTCTATTGTTAAATATTTGTCTGTGAGGGAAATTGAGTTTAGGGAACAGGGTCTCGAAGAAGAGCTTATGCTTTCTTTCATTGATCATGTGGTGAGCCAGATCAGCATTATCACCCAATTACCCATTGATGAAATTGATGTAAATGAAGGTATAGAAAATCTGGGGCTAGATCAAGTAACGGTAGAGACAGTAATAAGCGACATTAACAACACGTTCAATTTAGCCATTAAATCGAAACAATTCTATCAATTAGAAACCATCGAGAAATTCTGTCGCCATTGTGTCAATTCTTATGCCGATGAAATAGGTAGCCGTTTGACGCAGGGACTGGACAAAGTGAAGAGTACTGGTTATAGCATTAAATTGGTCGACCTTGCTTATACACTCTATCACGGTAGAGATCATCGTTCAGAGAGGCTAGCTATCATAGCCACTTCGATTCAGGAATTGAGAACGACTCTCGAGGATTTTCTTTTAGGTAACGTTGAGAGCGGTCTTCTTATCCATCATAGCAGTTCGAAGGAATCGATTCGAGGCTCTGTCAATGCTCCGCTACAGGAGATTGCTCTATCATGGGTGGCAGGAGAGGATGTATCTAATGCAGTGCAGGGGATAGTGTCTGCAGGAAGAAAGGTGCCTTTGCCAACGTATCCTTTCTCTAAAGTCAGGCATTGGATAAAGGCAAAGGAATGTACGCCAGAACAGGAAAAATCAATCAATACCGCTGCACCGATTAGTAATAAGAGCGCAAGGATAATTCAATTTGAACAAGAAAGTTCTTGGGTCGAAAGTAACAGTATAGAGTTACTTATTCTTGCTTTAGACAAAACAGACCTTTTTCGCTATTTACTAACACCTCATCATATAGATGACATAATGCACCAACAAAAAATAAAGGCGAAATATATAAGACTAGTCCAGGCAGTCATCAACATTCTTGAGAAGGAAGGCGTGTTGTTGACTAATGGAGAAAAGGAAATTGTTTTACACAGTAATTTTACGCCAGAAATACTTCGGCAAAGAGCAAGTGATGCCCAAGCGCGGTTGGGCTCTATTCTTACTGATAAACCTAAATATAGAAATCATATGCGTTTGCTACAAACGTGCACAGAAAATCTACTCAGAATACTCCGAGGTGAGCTACTTCCAACCGATGTTATTTTCCCAGACTCGAGAATGGATTTGGTAGAAGATGTGTATAAGGGCAATATCAGCGCAGATTACTACAATAATCAATTAGTCAATAAGCTGAACGACCTGATCCTAGCGAAGCAGTCAGGTCATCGTTCAGGTGACAAAATAAGGATCTTGGAAATTGGTGCAGGCACGGGTGGGACATCGGAGTTAGTTCTTAACCGGATACAGCATTTCCAGAACATGGAGTACTTTTACACTGATATTTCTCTTGCCTTTGTGAAATACGGGAAGAATAAATATGGAGCGCATCATCATTTCCTACACGCACAAACACTTAATGTTGAAGACATCGAAGACGTTAAGAAATTTCGAGGCAATGGTTTTGACATAGTAATTGCTGCGAATGTCTTACATGCAACGACGGATATGAACCGAACTCTAACCAATATTAATTATTTGTTGAAAAGAGGTGGGGATCTGGTCGTTAATGAGTTGGTCAAAAAGAAAAATTTCTTAACTCTTACCTTCGGGCTACTAGATGGGTGGTGGTTATTTAAAGATGAAAACATTCGCATCGCCGATACGCCTCTGATTAAAATAGACCGTTGGAGTTCCTTGCTTGATAATTTAAGATTTGACAATACTGTATTTCTTGGTGTTGATGATTTAGAGAATGCCGATCAGGCGATTATCGTGTCGACAAAAGTGGAAGACTTAATTGCCATTGAAGACGACATTGAAACTGAGTCTATATCGACCAACGTCACGAACAATTCACGATTCGATTCAGAATACAACTATATTACCTCTAGTATTGTGCAAGTTCTTGCAACAACATTAGACCTCGATCCACAGGTTGTAAAAACTGATAAGCCTTATATTGATTTCGGAGTAGACTCGATATTGGCTGTAGAAGGTGTAAACCGAATTAATAAAAAGCTAGGGATAAAACTGAGAACCACAGATTTCTTCAATTACGTCACGGTACAAGATTTAAGCCAATACATCCGTGAAAATTATTCTATTTCGAGTCATGAGGTAATCCAACAAATAGCTGAGCCGGATGATTCTGTGGATCGTGAGGCGAGTAAGAAAGTTGAAGATGTAGAGCTATTAAATTTGTTATGTGATCTACAAAATGGAACAAAGTCAGTTGAGGAAGTTGATGAAATAATTTTATCGACGTCGTAATTCACTATTTTTTTGGTAAAGGTCGTATGGAAACGAAAAGCAACAGGAAAAAATTACTTGAACTTATCAAAAGTGGTGAACTTTCGCCGGAGAAAGGATATGAACTGCTAAAAGTATTGCTGCAAGAGAGCCGTGAAGGCAATGTAGACATGAGCGCTAAAGTCGATAATAAGGAAGACATCGCCATTATAGGGATGGCGTGTAAATACGCTGGCGCTGATAATATCGATGAATTTTGGGCTAATCTAAAGAATGGCGTTAACTGTATTACAGAGATACCAAAAGACCGATGGAATGTTCAATCGTTCTATGATCCAAAAGGTGAGAGACCTTTCACTAGTATTTCTAAGTGGGGTGGGTTTGTAAACAACATTTATAACTTTGACTGTGGTTTCTTTAATATATCACCACGCGAAGCTGAACTAATGGACCCACAACAGAGACTTTTTCTTGAGGAATCATATAAGGCGTTAGAACAGTCTGGTTATGGTAAAAGCACCAAAAAAGGGCTTAATTGCGGTGTTTTTGTTGGTTATAGTGATGGAGACTACAAAAATGTGCTGTCTGATTACAACATTCCGCCAGATGCCCATTATTTTATGGGGAATTCTGGGTCCATTCTCGCTGCACGTATTTCATATCACCTCAACCTAAAAGGTGCCAGTATTGCTGTTGATACGGCTTGTTCATCTTCGCTGGTTGCAATAAATCTTGCCTGTAGAAGTATCGTATCAGGTGAAACGGATATGGCTCTTGCGGGTGGAATCACGTTATTTACTACGCCAAACATATACTACCTTACTAGCAAGTCAGGCATGCTTTCAATTGATGGGAAATGTAAGACATTTGATAAAGAAGCCAATGGATTTGTGCCAGGAGAAGGTGTTGGAGTCGTTGTTCTTAAGAGGCTAAGCAAGGCGCTGGAAGACGGCGATTGCATTCACTCTGTAATTAAAGGCTACAAACTTAACCAAGATGGAAAAACAAACGGAATAACAGCACCCAATTCCAACTCACAAACTCAGCTAGAGATGGATGTATATCGGGAATTTAACATTAATCCAGAAACAATCGCTTTTGTCGAGGCTCATGGTACTGGAACAGTGTTAGGAGACCCGATAGAGATAAATGCATTAACGGACGCATTTGCTAAATTTACGTCAAAGAAGAACTTTTGTGGCATAGGGAGTGTAAAGTCCAATATCGGCCATGCGCAATTGGCTGCCGGAGTTGCAGGTGTAATTAAAGCATCGCTGAGCCTCAAACACGAGGTAATAGTACCCACGCTTAATTTTAGTCAGCCGAATCCACACTTGAACCTGGAAGACAGTCCGTTTTATGTAAACACCAAGCTAGAAAAAATTAATGTAACTCAAACAAACAAAGCGACAGTAAGCGCATTTGGTTTTAGCGGCACAAACGCTCATATTGTTATCGAATGCTCCCCTCATAGTGAGAAATCACAAAGTAGCCCCGGCCATTGGCCCATTTGTATTAGTGCTCGAAATGAGGAATCACTGAAACAAAAGGTCTTCGACCTTCTTAGTTGGATTCATGGTGCTGATCACAATGAGGTTAACCTAGCCGATTTGTCTTACACCTTGCTGGTTAAACGAGAGTTATTTCGGTTTAGGAAAGCTTGGGCGGTCAATACGCTAGAAGAGCTGAGGGCCTGTTTGGCGAAAGAGGTGGAGAGCATTGCTACCACGGAAGTAAAATCAGTTGATAGCCGAGACCCTGATAGGCAGCAGATTGCTGAATTCGAACAGCTAAGTAATGCGAAGAATAGCAATTACAAAGAAGTGACACGAATATGTGATCTCTTCAATGAAGGGATTGATTGCCCCTGGCATCTATTGTTCGCAAGTCAATCCGCTCGAACCCTCAATATTCCTACGTACCCGTTTTCTGGCAAGGTGCACAAGATTCAGCAGAATGTCGAGGCTCTGACAGTTGCAAAGCAATTGCAGCATAGGATTGAGTTTAGTGGTAATGAGTTCTTTCTAGAAGATCATACGGTAAACCAGGCTAAGGTTTTGCCTGGGGTATTGTACCTGGAATACGCGCTTCAAGCGGCAAAACGACTTGGATTGCCGGTTGCTGATAAAATTGAAAATGTCGTATGGTTACAACCCTTTATTGTTAACAATACGTCCAACGTGATAACTGTGGAGTTCGTTAAAAAAACACTGGGATGGAATTTCAGGTTTTTTAGCGGCGCAGACTCACAGGTTATTGATCATGCACAGGGGCTTCTTAGCAATGAAGAGAAGCGTTCTGATAAGTCAGAATTACTAGATTTTAATATCCTACGTAAGAATTGCATCGCCAAAATATCCAGAGAGGAACACTATCGGCAATTCAAAACAAGAGGAATAGAACACGGACCACGTATGCAAGGTGTTCAGGTTCTTCTTTGTTCCGATGATGATGCACTTTCTGAGATATCGGCTGTTGGTTGTGCTGATCTCGAGGAGTCAGACTTTCTACTGCATCCGACAGTTTTAGATTCCGCTTTGCAATGTATAACTGCAACTCTGGACAATGAAGAGAGGCAACAAAGGCACTTATATTTACCGTTTGGCATGAAGAATATAGTCGTCTACAAGAAACTCAGTACTATTGCGCTTGCACATGTAAAACCGAACGTCAAGAAAGCAGGCTCGTCCATTTATTCCTATGACATCACGCTTGCAGATAAAAACGGAGTAATACAGGCAACTATTAGCGAATTTACAATGAGAAAGGTGCAGGCAGAAGTAACCGCTGATAAAAAGGAGACTGCGGAATTAGTGACCTACGAGCGTCGCTTTATGCCGGAAGCTGCTAGAAAACGGGAATCGGCTTTAAGTAATGTGATTGTTTATGATCTGAGGTCAGAGGCTAAAGACCGTGACATCGGGTTCGATAAATCCAGCTATGTACTGACCGAAAGTGTTAGTTTTTCTCAATCATCTAACATGTTTAGTGGGGCGTGGCGTAATCCGAAACACATTCGACGGCTTGTTTCTAATCTGGGTCTGAAAGAAATCAATCTTTTGCTAACTGTTACGGACGAGGGTTGTGACATTGATGCAATTATCAGCCTGATACTGGCTTGGTGCCAATACGCCCATACTGAACGGAATAATCTACCTCTAACTATCGTCTGTAGCGTTGAACAGTCCCAACCGGGTTTAGCAGTAAATTTAGCTGCTCTTGAAAGCTTTGCAAAATCCATAAAACTAGAGAGAAAGAATATTCATGTCAGTGTTGTTTTCCATAAACAACCCTTGTCTGAGATAGTGGAAGAAATTGGTGGAGAATTTCGGGAGCACGTACATCACTTAGTTAAGTATTCCAACGGAAAGCGATTTATACAGCGTTTAGTTCCCATTACCCTGCCAGAAGATACTATTGAGTCGTCAATAGAAGATGGAAAACTGTATCTCATTACGGGAGGGGCCGGCAGTCTAGGCCTCATTCTAGGGCAGCATATTGTTCAGCACTATCATTCAAACGTCGTTCTCGTCAGCAGAAGTTGTAGTGAAGAAACTAAAGCTACCTTAAGTGAATTAAATAGTAACGCAAAAGGTACAATCGAATTTCTGGAGGCAGATGTTTCCAATGATGCGCAGCTACACAGCGTAGTTGACAATTTAAAGAAAAAATATGGTGTGATTCATGGTGTGTTTCATATGGCTGGCGTTATTGATGATTCCTACTTTTGGAATAAATCGATGGAAGCTTTTGCGAAGGTGGTCAGCCCTAAAGTAGTCGGCGTCCAGAATCTAGATAGATGTACTACTGGCGAACCTTTGGATTTCTTTGTTTGCTTTTCATCTGTTACGGCCATTACGGGCAACGTAGGGCAAATCGACTATACCTATGCAAATGGATACTTGGATTATTGGGCAAGAGAACGAAACAATGATGTCAGCAAAGGTTTAAGTAATGGAAAAACAATTTCTATTAATTGGCCTTTTTGGGGTGAAGGAGGAATGCAGATTGATGAGAAAGTGGAAGAGCTCCTCAAAAATAATGCAGGAATTCACCGTCTACAATCGGATGATGCTATTCACTTCCTCAAACAGTGCATTCAATCAGACTCTAGCCAAATAGTACTCTATAACGGAAATAAAGAGAAAATACAGCGCTTATTAGGACAACAATTGGAGCAGAAAGTAGTGAAGGTTTCAGCAAATCCCCGTAATGATTTCAATCAATCACAACATCTACGATTGGCAATACAGAGTCAATTAAAAGAAATAATTACTCAACTACTAAAAGTTAGTGATGATGAATTCCGCTTGAACAAAGAAATGAGCGAATACGGGTTTGACTCGATAAGTTTTACAACTTTTGCTAATTCCTTAAACGAAAGATATAGCTTGGAATTAATGCCATTGGTGTTCTTTGAGTACCCTACGATCCAAAAATTAACGGAGCATTTGCTTTCCAATCACCATAAGCACGTAGAACAAGTTCACGGGCAGGTAACGGTGGATTCACAACAAGAAGCGACACCGATAGTTGATAGTCAGCAGGCAGATCGAGAAGAAGCATGCCCGGGGACGCTTAATAATGGCAAGTATGATGCGGATGATATAGCCATTGTTGGTATGAATGCGGTACTACCAAACTCTGCTAATATAACAGAATTTTGGAACCATCTCGTCAACGGAGATGACATGATTAGTGAAGTTCCAAGTGATCGTTGGAATTGGAAGGAGTATCAAAAAGAAACAAGCGAGGATAATTTTCGAACCGAAATCCATTGGGGTGCATTTATGGATGAAATCGACAAATTTGATGCGCCGTTTTTTAATATCTCCCCAAGAGAAGCTCAGTTGATGGATCCGCAGCAACGTCTGTTCTTGCAAACGGTATGGTCTGTGATCGAGGATGCAGGCTATAAAGCCAGCGATTTGGCCGGCTCCAAGACGGGTCTCTTTGTGGGTGTTTCAACACTGGATTACGCGCAATTACTCAATCAGCATCAAGTGCCCATTGATGCCTACACGACGACAGGAAGAGCCCATTCGATTCTTGCCAACAGAGCATCATATTTTTTCGATTTTAGGGGACCAAGTGAGCCTGTTGATACTGCATGCTCTAGTTCACTCATCTCTGTTATAAGGGCGGTAGAGGCTATCCGCAGCGGGAGTTGTGATCAAGCGATTGCGGGTGGGGTTAATGTAATTGCTTCTCCGGAATTGTATGTCGCCTTTAACAAAGCGGGTATGTTGTCTCCTGATGGAAAATGTAAAACGTTTGATGAGTCAGCAAATGGTTATGCAAGAGGAGAGGGTACGGGAGCTCTGTTTCTAAAGAAGTTGAGCAAAGCCACTGAGGACAAGGATCAAATATATGCTGTCATAAAGGGTGGCGCCATTAATCACGGTGGTAAGGCTAATTCATTGACGGCACCAAACCCAGCGGCTCAGAAAGATTTGCTAGTTGATGCGTATTCAAAAGCGAACATATCTCCAGAGAATATTACCTATATCGAGGCGCATGGTACTGGTACAGCACTGGGAGATCCGTTGGAGATTGAGGGATTAAAAAAGGCCTTTAATGAGCTGTTCTTGCGCAGCAATAGCGAAAAACCATCACAAGCTTATTGTGGTATCGGTGCTGTTAAGTCGAATATTGGTCACCTCGAAGCCGCAGCCGGTGTTGCTGGACTCATAAAAACCGCGCTTGCCATCAAATCTAAGACTATTCCACCATCCATCAATTTCCATAGGATCAATCCTTTGATTGATCTGGAGGGGTCTCCTTTCTATATTGTTGATAAATTGAGACCGTGGGATAAGCCTGCTAATTCGCCACGAATTGCTGGTGTTAGTTCATTTGGTTATGGAGGTGCAAATGCTCATGTGGTGCTACAAGAGCACACCCAGTTAACGAGTAACAACGGGGCTTTAACGACGCAACTTATCCCACTATCAGCAATAGAGCCCGAACAATTGCAATCTATTATTGAAAATCTTTATCACTTTCTTATTGATGATAGGGATGCTCTTCAGGAGGAGGTGCTGTCTGATGAGCATAAGGATATTCAACTATTCTTAAGTCAAACGATTCAAAGGATAGGCAAAGTACCTTCTGTTAACGCTAAACAACATCTCGTACAGATAATAAAGGGCCATAAGAACATACAAAAGCTTTGCAAACTAATAGAAGTGGAATATGACATAAGTGTGGATACTACGCTTATTTTTGATTATCCCACCATTGATGATTTAGTCGGTTATATCACGCAAGAGACAACTGGTCAGGAAACATCCATTACAGATAAAAACACTCAAACAAGCTTGGATAGCATCGCTTACACCTTGCAAGTTGGTCGAGAATCAATGGAATACAGACTGTCTATCATTGCCTCTAGTATTGATGAACTAATTCAGAGACTAGGGGAATACGTTAGTGACGCTTCGTTACTTAAAAGAGACTATAGCGACCTAGTGAATTTTGATAAGTCAGAGCAAATGACGTTAGAACATCAAAATGAAATTGAAAAAGCGTTGGCCGACAGTAATATGCCGTCGATTGGTAGATTATGGAAGTCTGGCTGTAATATTGATTGGTCGAAGCTCTATCAAACAATTGGCACGCCAGTGAAAATGAGTTTGCCTACATATCCTTTTGCAAAGGAGCGATATTGGTTCACTATGCCAGAGAATGTGAATAGAACAACCGTTATGCCAACGGTAAGTTCTATACATCCACTTTTAGATGAAAATATTTCTAATATGAACCAACTTTGCTTCAGGAAGACTTTTGCTCCTGAACAGTTCTACATTCATGATCATAATATTGACGGCAATACGATATTACCGGGCGTTGCCTATTTGGAAATGGCCAGAGCCGCGGGAGAACAGGCTGCTTCCCACTCCATTAACCTCATCAGTAATATTATCTGGGGCAATCCAATATTAATACAAGATGAGCCGTTGGATGTGAAGATAGAACTAGTTCAAACAGGTAATAACCTGGCCTTTTCAATAAAGAAAAATGGGGTTGAAAAGGATGTTCTCTATTCGAAGGGTTTGTTGACCAAGTCAGCAGAACTATCGCCTCTGGCAGAACTTGTTAATATCGATGCTCTCAAAGAGAAATGTCAGACACACCATGATCACAATAAACTCTATGAATATTTTTCATCAATGGGCTTTCACTATGGACCCGCTTTTAAGGTATTAGAAGAAGTCTATGTCGGAAACACTGAAGCACTCGGTAAACTCAAGTTTCCAGATGCGGTGCTTGATTTAGCAAACCAGTTCAAGTTACACATTCCGCTTATGGATGGTGCTCTACAAACTGTTTTGGCTATAAATGCAGGCAATACGACGGGGGCAGCTAAAACCTACATTCCGTTTTCCCTTGAAAGACTAGAAATACACAGGGAAATAACGTCTGATTGTTATGCGTTGGTCAAGCTTACGCATGATAAAAACGACATCAGGAAATTTAATATAACCTTGCTTAATAATCGAGGTGAAACCTTAGTACAGTACATCAACTTTACCGCACGTGCGCTTGTGAAGCCTGGTACGACATTAGAGAATAAAAATAATACACAGAACAATGCAGATACATATCTATACAAAAAAGTACTCGAGAGACAATTCATCCAAGCTGCGGACAACTACGACAGTCAGTTATTGTGGTTGGAAGGTATAAATACAGAAGATAATGAGATCGTGTCAGAATTGAGTGGAGATGTATGGCATCTGAGGTCTGACTCCACCCCACTCACGTCTGGTAGAGTATTCGTTATCGATTCAACCAGTGTATCTAAGTACGAGCTACTTCTTGAAGAAATAGTAGAAAACGGTCAGACTAAAATCGACATTGTTCAGGTTTTCAACAACCTTTCAGGTGCAGGTGATAACAGTTCGGACTTCCCTGATTTTGAAAATAAAGTAATGAATAAGCTTTTCTTTCTATCACAACGGTTCACCAAAGACACACCAGATTTACGTATTAACTTTCTATTTGTGGATATCTCGGGTCATGACCAGCACACACCAGCTCATAGTATGTTAGCTGGATTCGGAAAATCGTGTCGAGTTTTTAATCGAAATATTACTAGCAGGAATGTAATAATATCCTGTCAGGAGTTTGATGCGGGTCAGGTTGCCGAAATCATCCGAAATGAACTTATTCAACAGAATGCAAAGACAGGGGAAGAGATCGTATATCACAACGGGAATCGGTTTGTGACTCTTTTGCAAGAGACCGTTGCTGCGACGACCCAGCCGTCGCCAATTAAAGCAGGTGGCACTTATATCATTACAGGTGGAGTAGGTAAGATCGGACTAGCGTGGGCTAAACAAATGACGAACCTATACAATATCAATCTGATTCTGACGGGACGAACTGCACCGACCGGGCAGCAAAATGAACTAATACAAGAAATGTCAAAAAAAGGCTCATCCGTTATATTTCGTGTTGCAGATATCAGTGATAAAAAGCAGGTTAGCAGTTTAGTTCATGCGGTAGAATTAACTCACGGGTCGATCAACGGTATTTTTCATGCCGCCGGTAGCATTTCCGAAGTTCAATTACCTAATATGAAGTTAGAAGAATTTAAGGCGATATGGAAGGCAAAAATATACGGTGCGCAGAACTTAAGTGAGGTTTTAGCGAATAAAAACATAGATTTCTTCGTGATGTTCTCGTCAGTGTCCTCAATTATCGGCGATTTTGGAGCCTGCAATTATGCTATGGCTAACGCATATTTAGATGCTTTCTGTCTTAAACGAAATAGTGATCCACAAAGCAAAGGGATAACGATATCATTAAGTTTACCACTCCTAGATGAAGGTAACATGCAGATACCAGAAAGGTATAAATCTTCATATGTAGCATCTACTGGAATGACGACTATGAAGGTAGCTGAAGCTTATTCTGCATTTAATCATGTTTATGGTTCTGACAACCGTCACGTAATCATCGTAAAAGGCAAGAAACAACAGATAGAGAAAATGTTGCTTCCTGCAAGGAAGTCTACTGACGTGCATGAAGCAGAGAGTGTTCAAGCTCCGGCCACTAAGCAGATACCATCAAATCAAAATCTTACACTAGACGATGTTTTGACATATTTAAAGGATCTGTTTGCCAAGACCCTTAAAATGAGCCCTGACTCATTTCAGATAGGAACCCCTTTTGAAAAATATGGAATTGACTCAATGATGGTCATGGAGCTCAACGACATATTAGGTAAGCATTTTGAAGCGTTGCCACAAACGCTATTTTTCGAGTATTTCAACTTAAAAGAACTCGCTGGCTATTTCTTTGATGAGTATCACACGGTGCTTGTTAAGCTGATTAGCAAAACTGGTGAGGGTAATAATGAGATAACTGTGGATGTGCCGGAAAAAGCAGAAGAGAAAGCCGGCTTCTCAGATGAGGATTTGTTTACTAAGAGCCAAGAACTGTTGAGTGGTTTATTGGCGGAAACGTCAAAGTTACCAATTAATAAAATCAAACCGAATACACCTTTTGATAAATATGGGATCGACTCCATGATTATCATGGACTTAAATACCAAACTTGAGAGTTATTTTAGTGAGGTTCCGCAGACACTATTTTTTGAGTACCAGACTATAAAGGAACTAACAGCGTATTTTGTTAATAATGAAAGAAGTCGTCTCTGTGAGATATTTGACATTAATACCCAGAGCGGCAGTCATCCGCAAACCGCAACAGATACTTCCAAAGAGAGTACTAGCGAAGCTACGATGTCATCGACCCCCGCTTCTAATAAACCTGGTATGGGACTGAAGAAAAGTAACAAGTTGGTTGACCGCGAAGTAGGAGATATCGCAGTTATCGGTATGTCAGGAAGATACCCAATGGCTAAAGACCTTGAGGCGTTCTGGGACAACCTGTCGCAAGGGAAGGATTGCATCGAAGAAATCCCAATTGAACGGTTTGATCACCGTGAATATTATGATCCAGAGCCGTACACGCGCGGTAAGAGCATAAGCAAATGGGGTGGTTTCATAAACAACATAAAGGATTTCGACGCAGATTTTTTTAATGTTATCCCTCGTGTCGCTAATATGATGGATCCCCAGGAAAGGCTATTTCTGGAGACGGTGTATTCAACGATTGAAAACGCAGGGTACTTTCCAAACAAACTAGTTAACATCCCAGATTCCACCTACAAGACAAACGTAGGGGTATATTTGGGTTTTATGTACGATGACTACAAGATGCTGGAAGCTGAAGAAGTAATGAAGGGGAACCTAGACGCTATTACAGGGTATTGGAATGCGTCACTTGCTAACAGAATATCGTATCAATTTGATTTCACAGGACCTAGTGTCGTGTTAGATACTGCTTGTTCATCATCACTTATCGCAATTCACATGGCGTGCGAAAGTATTCGCAATAAAGAGTGTTACCAAGCGGTTGCAGGAGGGGTAAACCTGTCTTATCACCCTTCTAAATATGTCCGTTTGTCGCTAATGGGGATGGCTTCGTCCGATGGTAGATGCAGAAGTTTCGGTGAGGGTGGAGATGGTTACGTTCCTGGTGAAGGTGTTGGTGCTGTTTTACTCAAACCTCTTGATGCGGCCATTAGAGACAATGATAACATTATGGCTGTCGTAAAAGGATCTGCAGTGAATCACGGCGGTAAAACAAACGGTTTCTCTGTACCTAACCCGAATGCGCAAGCAGAGGTTATAGAGATTGCTCAGCAAAATGCGCAGATTAAGCCGCGGGAAATAAGCTACGTAGAAACACATGGAACGGGCACGCCTCTTGGGGACCCGATTGAGATTCTTGGGCTTAATAAGATATTTAAGAAAAGCACAAAGGACACGGAATTCTGCTATTTGGGGTCAGTGAAATCAAACGTAGGCCACTGTGAGGGTGCTGCTGGTGTTGCTGCTTTCTCCAAAACAGTGCTACAACTTAAACATAAAAAGATAGCACCATCCCTGCATTCTTCTGAGCTCAATAAAAAAATCGATTTTCGTAAGTCGCCTTTCACCATTAACCAGAAACTAAAAACATGGAACAGACCCGTTATTGTGTCTGATGGTCATGAGCCAAAAGAATTGCTACGTACGGCCGGTATAAGCTCCTTTGGTGCCGGAGGCGTAAACGGTCACATCATCATACAAGAGTGGCAACAAGAGGCTTATCGTCGGATTGCAGGGGAAGAGAAAACGCTCATTGTACTATCAGCCAAGAACCAAGACCGGTTAATTGAATATGTAAGAAGCTGGGATAAGCATATATCTAAGCACCAAGAAGAGTTGAGTTTAGAGCAGGTTGCCTATGTCGCGCAGACGGGAAGGGAGTTCTTTAAATGTAGACTGGCTGTAATCGCAAGCAGCCTAGAGGAGCTGCTGAGCCTACTAAGGGACTACTTAAATGACGAAAAGAAGAGTGACCTCCTTTATGGTGAAGCTGAAGACGGCGAAGAGTTGGAATCAGGCATCTATGATGGCGCAGTAAGCTCAGATACCATTCGATATCTCGCTGAAAGGTGGGTTAGTGGTGCCAATGTTGATTTCAATAAGCTCTACACTCAGGGGCAACCGAGGAAAGTAGAATTACCGGGTTATCCTTTCACAAGGAAAGAATACTGGATCCCTATTGCCGGAAAAGTTGAATTACAACCTGTTGAGGACAGAGTAAAGGCAGCCGAACTCATTCCGAAAAGGAAGTCAACAACTAATACCCAATTAGAGGAGCAAAAGAGTGGAACAACTACAGATACATCCTTATTGGAGATTAAAAATAAGCTAAAACACATTCTTGGAGAGATAACTCAAATGCCTGCAGATGAGATATCAGACACCATTGAATTCTCCGAACTGGGCATTGACTCCATTACGATTCAGCAGTTTAGTAAGAAATTGCTTGGTGAGTATAGCGACTTAAGTGAAACAGCCGTTTTTGCCTATCAGAGTATAGGGGAGATGGGCGGTTACATTCTGGAGAATATGAGTCAGACGGTCATTGAGAAGCCGCAAGCAATTGCAGCGCAGGAGAAAGTGGACGTACAGATTAGCAAAAGTACGAATAACTCGCTTGAAGGTACAAAGAAACGGCTTACTAATATGCTCGCTGAAATAATTGGTCAAAGACCGGAAGAGATAGACTCAGATACGCCTTTCTCTGAATATGGTATTGACTCCATTACGATTGCACAATTTACAGCAAAAATACTGAAGGTATTCGAGGACGTTAGTGAAACTGCCTTGTTTGCTTACCAGACTATCATTGAGCTAGCTGAGTATTTGGTACTAACCGAAGCATCGACTCTTGCAGAGAATGTTTCGGTCGACGCACCGATGGAAGAAACAGTTGCAGTTGAGCAAATGACAGAAGTGGCTCCAACAAAGACCGTTAACAGTTCGTCTAATGACATTGCCATTATTGGTGTATCGGTGAAGGTACCAGGGGCCAATGGAATTGACGATTTGTGGGCTAATTTACTGAATAAAAAGACCAGTATTAGTGAGATAAAAGAAGATAGATTGAACCTAAAAGGTAGCTTCTCCAAAGACAAGGAGGACGGAAAAACATATTCACGTTGGGGAGGGCTGATTGAAGACGTTGATAAGTTTGACCCGCTCTTTTTTAACATTTCCCCTAAAGAGGCAGAAGTTGTTGATCCACAAGAACGATTGTTTCTTCAGTCGGCGTGGGAACTACTTGAAGATGCCGGGTACACGAAAGATAATATATCAAAATCGAGAAACGTTGGAGTATTTATTGGTGTTACTACGCCAAGTTACAATGTCCTGGGATTGGAAGAACAATTCAAAGGCAAAAAAAATGTGTTTTCGAGTGTTTCATTTGCATCCATAGCGAATCGTGTATCTTATGTTCTAAATCTTAACGGGCCTAGTGTTGCAGTCGACACAATGTGTTCATCATCGCTGGTGGCAATTCATGAAGCATGTGGAAAATTATTATCCGGTGAGTGTGATACTGCAATTGCAGGCGGAGTCAACCTCTATCTTCATCCTTCAAGAATAGTCGATCTTTGCAGAACAAAATTGCTTGCTGATGATGAGCTAAATCGTAGCTTTACTTCGGGGGGGATCGGCTTTGTACCGGGTGAGAGCGTTACTAGTATTTTGCTAAAGCCACTCAAGCAAGCAGAAATGGATAATGACCATATCTATGGCGTTATCAAAGGATCCGCGGTGAAACATACTGGTAGAACTAACGCGTACTTCACGCCCAACCCAAAAGCTTATGAACAAACTATTA
The DNA here is from genome assembly GCF_003025555.1 of Photobacterium lutimaris. GTDB lineage: Bacteria > Pseudomonadota > Gammaproteobacteria > Enterobacterales > Vibrionaceae > Photobacterium > Photobacterium lutimaris. Next base: position 99,155 of record NZ_PYMH01000001.1, read on the forward strand.
AAAGTGCGCTGGAAAATGCACAAGTTGATCCAGCTACCGTGAGTTATATAGAGGCACAGGCAACAGGATCTGAATTGTCAGATGCCATAGAACTAGAAAGTATTCAAAATGCTTATGCTTCTGGTCGAAAAGGTACAATCAAGATTGGGTCCCTAAAACCAAACCTTGGTCATTCAGAAGCGGCATCCGGAGTAACGCAGCTTGTGAAAGTCTTGTTGCAGTTTAAACATGAACAACTGTTACCAACTATTCTTCACGGAAAGCTCAACCCAAGATTCAACTTTGGCAAGTCAATTGTACATATTCAAAAAGAAACAGAGAAGTGGAGTACCTTTTCGTCTGATTCTACTCGGTTACGAGCTGGGGTGAGTTCGTACGGTGCAGGGGGGACTGGTGGCCACATTATCCTTGAGAGGTACAACCAACAAGAAAAACATAGTTCCGCTTCCTCAAATATATTCAATTTCTCGGCCAAAACAGCTTCCTCTTTGAAAGCTTACCTAATTCGTTTCCGCAATTTCTTGGAAAATAACGAGGATATCAATTTATCAAGGGTAGCAAGAACGCTTCAGGTGGGAAGAGAGCAATTCAAATGCCGAATCGCTGTTGTGGCAGATGATATATACGAATTATTAGGAAAGCTAAAGAAGATAATCGACCAAATACAAGCAGGCGATGCTAAGTTAACACCGGTTAAAATGGTGAGAAAAACAGTAATTGATTGGAGTATCTATCGTCAGCAATTTATTAATGCAGAGTTCGATGATTTAATTAAACTTTGGTTGGATGGCGATAACATAGATTGGCAGAGTATATATGGAGAAGAAGAGATCACACGAATATCGCTTCCTACATATTCATTTGATGAAAGAATATGTTGGGTAACGCAGAGCAAGGACAGCGATACCAATGTCAGAGCCGAGCTAGCTACTAGCAATCATAACGAAGTTAAAAAACCGGAAGAGAGTTACCTGTCAACAGAACTGGTATCCGGTGAGAGCATTGATGAAACAATAGAGTCCAATCTTTCTGACGAAGAAAAGCAACTGTTGCAAGGTCAGTTTATGATTTCCAACTATTTAGGCTTATATTTACTTCAGAAAATGCAAGATAGAAGGGTATTGTTTGGCAGCGGTATGTACAACTTGGACGAAATAATCGAAGCACTGCAAATGCCTGGGCAGTATTGGTACGTCATAAGAAATTTCCTGAACTTACTCGAAAAAAATGGACTTGTGGAACAGGATAATGAGCAGTACACATTAACAGCATTGGCCTTATCTAAAGAATGTAAGGACCAAATGAGGAACATTAACTCAAGAGATCAGCTTATTTTAAGAGCTATGCCTGAATTCACACCATTCATTCAGCTCTTCAAAGCATTTAATGGCACCATTGGTGAACATAATGCAGAGGAGAAAAATGTTGTTAGGTTACTTCAATCAGAGGAAGTACAGGCAGCTATACCTCATGTATTGAGTGGAGAGCATAGGCTTTCAGCTGCTCTAAAATATCAGCTGAATCTGCTATTGAGTGAAAAATATTCTAATGTTGATAGCGAACTTGCAATCGTTGATTTTGGTATTCAAACATCAATGATAGGCAATACAATAATTAATGCACTATCTGAGAAGTTTAATTCAATCCGATATCATGTAAAGGATCATCCGCTGCCCAATATTAGTGCTGCTCTATCGATAGGTAAGGAAAATGTGTTGATTACACCATTAAATGAAGAGTTTGGTGAAATTAATGCCCCACATAAAATACTGCTGTTACCATTCAAATGTGACGAAGACATTACCATGTTTGTCGACTCCAATACGCTCGTTATTAGCTATATGCCTATTGAGACTGAGTTGTTGGCACTTACTTTGGGATGGCAACGAGAGTCTTATGCTTCAATTCCTATAGTTGGTGCTGAGAAAACGTATTTCACCAGAAACCGCTATTCAGCTTTGCACTTGCAAGCCAGACTTAAAATAGGAAATTGGTTGACAGTTTATGACTCCGAAACAATTGATTCAGATAACGATGAGTTAGTCCATCTGGTGTTAGAAGAGTTTGCAGGCGTTCTTAATATGGATGCATCTGAAATTGATGAAAACGCTGATTTAAGTGAATATGGCGTCAATTCCATTCTCTTCACCAGGATTTTCAGCTCTTTGAATGAGAAAAACGGGAACAATTTGGATGCATCAGCGTTCATTGAATGTAAAACCGTTGCGGAAGTCGCAAATGTCATAGCGCTGACGGAATCAACTATGGAGGTTGCTAAAGATATCATACACTCGGTGCAGCAAAATACATCAATGATCGATATCCAAAGTGATTTCTTCCAGGCAAAAAGTGGCATCAATTATGAGATCCATGTTGAAGGTAGCGGCCAACCAGTCGTGTTTCTTACTGCGTTGGCATTCACGTTTGGCATCTGGGAAGAACAGCTCAACTATTTCAAGGAAACGAATCAAGTCATTCTGCTTAACTTACCTGCTCACGGAAATAGCGGCTATGATGGGCAGAAACTGACTTTCGATCTTATTGCAGATGATATTGCCTCTCTTTTAGATAGCTACAGCATTGTTAAAGCACATGTCGTAGGCTGGTGTATGGCAGGCAATATAGCGCAAGTATTTGCAAATAAATATCAATCGAGGATTTCGTCATTGGCGTTGCTGAATACAACGGCAGAAGATGCGGGGTTACGAGGTATCAATGGGGAAGATCTAAAGAGCTACTCTAACGATCCGTTAGCCACTTATGATCTCGAATTTCAAAATATTTATCAAGGAGAATACTTTACCAACCCCGGTAAGATCCAAAAATATCTAGGAAAAATCAGATGCGCGCATAGTTCAGTAAATCTCACCGCTCTAATGTATTATATAGATAGTCTTTTCCAATTCGATTTCCTCTCTCAATTGAAAGATATTAACGTGAGAACACTTGTTGTTGCGGGATCGATGGATATCACATACCCACCCGAACAAGTTAAGGCGCTACACAATGAGTTACCTGATTCTGTATATATTGAATTTAAGAAAGGGGGTCACATGCCATTTCTAAATGAGTATACAGATTTCAATCAAGTGCTAAGCAAATTTATTCATGATGATGCTGTAGAAGCCTTTGCGGATAATTCGGTAAATCTTCTGATCGAAACAGCGAAGAGGATGGAAAATGAGTGCTAATTATCAGAAGCCTGCATTAGACAACAGGATATCGGTAGAAGACTTTCAGCAACATTATTGGCTGAAAAAAGAGTTGGCAAAATTTTGTGTGGAAAACAATCTTGGGACGTCAGGTTTGAAAATGGAAATGGAAACAAGGATTATTACTTTTTTAAAAACCGGTGAAAGAGTTGCTGTCAAACCGGGAAAGATACATAGCAGGAATGAGCCCATTGTTAATTATCACAAAGGTCCATTTTCAAGGGCAACACCGATTACGTCTACTCTTAAAAGGACTCGGGTAGTGCGGGAGTTCTTTATCCAAGAAATCGGTACCAAGTTCCATTTCACCATTCGTCTGAATAAATATTTAAGAGAAAATATAGGAAAAACATTTGGAGACGCTATAGAGGACTGGTTGAAAGAAGATCACCTTAAAAACCAACCTGGCTATAAATCGGCCATTGTACCTCAATGTCAATATAATCAATATATCAGAGACTATATGGCAGAGAAGCCAGAGAGTAGTTTTAAAGAGGCTGTTGAGAGCTGGAACAGTATTAGAGACCAGAAAGGGGATCACAAATTTAGAACTACCGTTAAATGAAAAGAATAAATAGCTTTATGGGTGTGATTATTATTGCAACTCGAGATTCTGAACGCGTTTGTATTATCCATTGATAAACCCCAGCTTCGCTGGGGTGACTCGCATACCGATAGGTTTGGCCCATACAGGTTGGGATTATCCCTAAGAAGGGGAAATTGCTCTATGGTACAATAAGAAAGCATCTAGGTACGACTTGTAAAGTATTTGATAACAAATGTTGTAGGTTACTCAAAAGGGAAGAGTGCAATTTTAATTGCAAAGAATCTCCGAGGTAGGCATAGAAATTTTAAAGGAGAATGGCTTTGGCTCGAGGGTACTTTGTTTCAACAGTTGGCTAGGATGAATATGAGGTTATAAAAGGTATACGGAAAGAAGAACAAGACGATGAGCAACGAGATTAACTGAAGTTAGGTATATAGTGGCGCCTTTTAGCCCTTGAATTGCGTAATCAAATAAGCCTCAGGCTTGCTGGCGGTCATTAAACTATCGTATCGAACAGGTAGAATTCAGGAATGAACAATGGGACTGTGATCTGTGATCAAAGCAGAAAAATAACAGTCTACCTAGAATTAGGAGAGGGAAGAATGTTAGGAAATATTACTTGTATTGGTGCAGGCCATATGGGACAGCAAATCGCTTTACAATGCGCTGTAAACGGATTTAACGTTTCGCTTTTCAGCAGAAAAAAGGAAGGGCTAGGTAAGGCAAAAAGCAGCATCCAAGCCTTTTGCTTACGATTGGTTCACTTAAAAATTATTGAGCAGAATCAGATTAATGAGATAGTACAAAGAATTAATTTCACAACCGATCTAATCGAAGCTACCTCAGATTCCGATATACTAATCGAATGCGTTGTTGAGGACTTGGAAATAAAGCGCAAGCTTTTCAAGCAGCTTGAATCTATCTGTCCCGAGAAAACCATTTTCTGCACAAATACATCAGCCATTGTACCATCTAAAATAGCAAGCGTATTCAACACCCCTGGACGCTTTATTGCAGTTCACTTTCATACTTATGTATGGGAAATGAATTTCGTCGATATCATGCCGCATCCCCAGACGGACCCAGAGACATTGAAAGTCATTAAACAGTTTGTAATTAAGATTAAACAGATTCCTATCGTAATGAGCAAAGAATCAGCCGGATATATATTCACAGCCCTTCTAAGCTCTCTCAATAATACCGCGATTAAGTTGGCAAGAGAAGGCGTGGCCAGTGTGGGAGAGATTGATAAATCCTGGAGAGCTGCCATGAAAATGCCTATGGGACCTTTCGGTATAATGGATTACATCGGTCTTGATACGCTTCGTGATATTTGCCAGTATTGGGGGGAAGAGCGGAATGATAGTGAAGCTCTTAAGAATGCAGATTACTTGAATGAATTTGTTTCTGAAGGCAATTTGGGAATCAAGTCTGGTAAAGGATTTTATGATTACACGAAGAAGAGATAAAGTATGATTTCTGAAGCAAGAAAGAAGCGAGGCGAAATCGACGCGAGTTACATTAAATACCATCAAAGTTTGTTCAGTAATCAGTTGGTGTTACTTATCAATGATAAAGATCCGCAGAAAAGAAGTGTTGCCGCCACAATCTTAGGAGAGCGAAAATGGCAACAAGCTACACCCATACTATGTGAAAGATTGAGCAAAGAAAAATCACTTTATAGCAAAATCGCAATTTCTGATGCAATCGTAGAATTGGGCTCGGGGAGCATTCCCGAGCTTGTAAGCTATATTGGGAAAGTAGGTAAGAATCAACATCACAGATTACCTGATGGTATTTTTAGAAAAAAAAGTTATCCACTACCCAGAGATATCATTATAAGAACAATTATCAGGATGAAAACGCCTGCGCTACCTCATCTTCAGGCGCTGCTGGTTAGCAGTGAGCCAAAAGTATTATTAGAAGTTGTGGATGCTATTGGCTTTATTACCTTTTATTCAAAGGATTATCGGGCTTTAGATGACATGTTGTCAACGTTTGACCTCAGTTTTGATTCAGAAATTCTGCGTTGGAAAGTCATTAGATCTTTTCAGAGTTTCCCAAAGAAGGAAGTTGTTCATAAATTGGATCGGATATTCAGAGAGAGTGATATCGCAGCTCATCGTTGGGAAGCAGTTAGAAGTTTGGCTCAAATACGTATTCATGGAGCGTTAGACATTGTTCGAGATGCTCTGCAAGATTCCGATGAATTCGTGTCAGAGATGGCGGAAATAGCGTTGAGGTGGTAGAAGGTTGCTATGTTCATAAAACGTGTTGGCATGCTTTGTATCTAGTGATCAAGGATTCAATGTTAGCTCGCAGCCGACCGGATACTAGCGTGCAATTCCTACTTTATAATTAAGCTCGGCAAATAAAATGATGATATTAGGTACAAAACCATTTATTTTAAATACGCAGCGTTTTAGAAAGTTTGCTACAAGTGATGCGATCATATATCTGAGCGAATTTAATAAGGACTCATATTGTGATTCAATGTTTAAACGACTTGGAGTACATTTCCCTCATCGTTTAAATAATGCTGTTGATAAACGGAAAGCCGAGTTTTTAACTGGACGCTACTGTGCAAGCAAAGCGTTGCAAGAAATTGGAGTTAAAAACTACACAGTGTCTGCTGATGAGCATCGGTGTCCGTTATGGCCAGAACACGTTGCTGGCTCGATATCACATAGTCACAATATTGCAGTTGCTGCAGTTGCGTTTAAAACAACTATATTTGGTATTGGCATTGACATAGAGAAAATACTTTCTGCAGAGATGGTGAATGGTATTAAGGAACAGGTTCTTTTTGGTCACGAGAGTGGACTACTTGATATAGACTATATATCTAATGAAATAATGGTTTCACTTATATTCTCAATCAAGGAGAGCTTTTTTAAAGCGGCATACCCTTCAACTGGCCATTATTTTGGTTTTGATGCCGTCAGTATCGATTACTTGGATTTCACTTCCAATATTTTCCGACTGACTTTGTTGCAGGATCTAAACAAATTACTAAGGAAGGGTGCTACATACGCAGGTAAATTCACTTTTCTTAACGGACACGTTTTTTCGATATTAACCATTCAGAAGCAATCATAATGACCTGGATGGACGGTTTCTATCTCACCGCAGGCTTCCTCATCATCCTTTTTCTTCTCAAGGGCTGCGACTTGAGACTCGGTTAGGATGATGCCTTCCTTAGCGACTTTGCGTTCCAGAGCTAAGAGGCGTTGGTTCATATTGGCAAGACCGTGCCTTAACCAAATGCTACGAACACCGCTAGGTGACACAAAAATAGTTTGTTTACGAAGTTCATTGCTAGTTCTAGTCTGGCCGTGAGTGAGTTCTTCAAGTGAGTAATCTAAGACGGCTTTTCCGACGACTTCGTCCACTCGGTTTTTATGATTTGGTTTACGTCTGTTCTTATGTATGCGCCCCATGATCCCACGGGCGCAATATTAATGATCTGCACCAGTAAAATTGGACACTCTGCTAAGCGATATGTTTAAGTTCAAAGTTAGCTGGGCTTAAATACCCAAGAGCACTGTGCCTTCTTGTTCGATTATAATCAACCTCAATATATTCAAAAACAGTTCGTCGCATTACGTCACGCGTCATGATCGGTTCGTATTGGATCGCCTCTACTTTCAGTGAATGGAAAAAGCTTTCAACGCAGGCATTGTCCCAACAGTTCCCTTTACGACTCATGCTTTGTCTTAACTGACATGAAGTTATGATGTCGCGATAATCTTGCGAGCAGTATTGACTACCACGATCACTGTGGACGATTACATTCTCAGGGAAGCCCCTGCGGAAGAGAGCCATCGATAACGCATCACAAACTAAGCTTGCTGTCATTCGAGTATCCATTGACCAGCCAATCACTTGCCTTGAGTACAGGTCAATGATCACAGCAAGGTACAACCAACCCTCGCTGGTTGCCAGATAGGTGATATCTCCAGCCCACTTCTGATTCGGCGCATCAGCACTGAAATCTTGCGCAAGTAAGTTAGGCGCGACTGGCATCGTATGTTTGCTATCTGTCGTGCTCTTAAATTTACGCGCAGCCTTTGGTACCAAATTTTGACGCTTCATGCTTGCAGCAATCGTCTTAATATTGTGCGTATCGCCATTCTCTGCCAGCTCTTTTTGAATGCGCCTTGAACCATCACGCTCCTTACTCTCGTTGAAAGCGTCGTGAACCTTCGAGTCGAGTTCTTGTTGGACAACCATACGTGGTGGCGTGTTGTGCCGATGCTTAAGCCAATAATAAAACCCACTTCGCGAGACCTGGAGCACCGCTGTCAAACGCGTAACACTGAAGTACAGCAAGTGCTCAAGGATGAATTCGTAACGCTCTACTTTAGATTCTTGGCGAAGTAGGTGGCGGCTTTTTTTACGATATCTAGCTCCTCCGCCTGTTCGGCTAGAAGCCGCTTTAATTTTGCATTTTCAGCTGCCAGTTCTTTTTCACGATCACTGACGCTGCTTGTCTGTCGAACCGCCTTACGCCAATTGTAGAGCTGAGATTCGTGAAGAGATAACTGCTTGGCTGCTGTGGTCACCCCAACTGTTTCAGCTAGCTTGAGGGCTTCAGCTTTGAATTCAGGGGTATGCATTGTTCGTTTTTTCTTGTTTGTCATAATTCACCTCGTTAGTGATTGTACTCACTTAACGCGGTGTCCAAAACTGTTGGGGCGGATCATAATGTGAGAAGTTCCAGGGAAGAAGTGATTCGATATCTGGATCAGGCTTGGCCATCTCTTTCATACACTGGACGAGGTAATCGTAAAGGATAAGATCATTGGCTTTGGCCGTTTCGATGATGCTGTAGAGCATTGCATTGGCATCCGCACCCTTAGGCGTATCGGCGAAGAGCCAGTTCTTTCGCCCGATAACCATGGATTTGATTGCACGTTCCGCTCGATTATTGTCGATAGATAAGTGACCATCTTCCACATACCGAACCAGCTTAGGCCACTGACCAGTCGTATATTTAATTGCCTTACCCAACTGGCTTGAGCCCACCACTTTCTGCGATGTCAGCCACTTATGCAGGTCATCAAGCATTGGCTTCGCCAGTTTCTGCCGCTCTGTCAATCGCTCCTGGGCAGCATTACCTTTCAGACGCGTTTCTAACGCATACAGTTTTTGGATTTTCGCCAGGGCGACATCTGCTTTTCCTGTCTTGCCTTTACCTTGCAGCTTCTTGGCATCCATGAACTTACGGCGGGCATGAGCCAGGCAGCCCAGGTGCTTGACCTTTGGCAGTCCATCATAGGCTTTATAACCATCCGTTTGTAAGTAGCCCTTGTATTCACCAAGGAAGGCAACAGGGCACGCCCTCGAACGACCGTTTTGATAGTCGAACAAGACGATATTTTTGACATTTTTTAATGCAGCTTCAGGTGAGTCTGCGCCCGAGCAGTAGACCCACATATAACACTGTTTATCTTCTTTCAGTACATTGAGTGGCGTTTCATCCGCCTGAACCACCACTTGTTCCAGCAGGTGCTTTTGTAGCGCCTGATAAAGCGGAGTAAAGTGCTCGCTGACCTGCATCACCCAACGTGCCATCGTGGTTCTGGATAACTCAATACCAGATTGTTTAAACAGGCTTTCCTGGCGGTACAGTGGCAACGCGTACTGGTATTTACCGAGGATGATGTTGGCCAGCAGACTTTCAGTGGCGAAGCTCTTGGGGATTAGGCTGGCGGGGGCAGGTTTTTGGCTAATGCTGACTTTATCCGCTTCCCTCTCGCACTGGCGACAACCGTACTTAGGGCACACATATTCTAGTACTTTTAATACAGCGGGCGTGAACTCGAGCTTTTCACTGCTATCTTCACCGATTTTATGCAGCGGATGCTGGCAACATGAGCAGACTTTTTCTTCATCAGCCAAGTCCAGAACGATACGTTCACGTGGCAGGTCTTTAGGAAGAGGCTTGCGTTTACCACGCGCTTTTTTGGTCGTTGTGGTAGTGACCACCTCCTCCTGCTCTGGGGCAACCGCTTCGCATTCCACCTCATTGAACAGGTCACCCTGCGCTTCGTCATACGGCTTGAGTGCTTCTGCACGTTTGGCGAACTGGCGGTCGATAGCCAGTTTAAACTGCTCAAGAAGAGATGCCTTTTCAGCCATCAGGGCTTTTACCATCGCTTGAAGCTCGGCAACATCTTGACTGTCAGGGTTAATATCGGGCATCTTTTCATGGCATCCATTATACTAAAAATGGTTCGTAACTGCCCGGCATATCTGACTTTTATGATGGCTAACTCATTGTAAAACTGTGTATTTTCATGGGTTTATGGCCGATAATCGTAAAGCCAGACAGCAGGCGTTCGAACTCCTCACCGCTTAGGGTAAAGACCTGATGTTTCTCCCTGGATGGCCACTTAAACTTGTCTTTTTTCAGGCGCTTGTACCAAAGGGCGAAGCCTGTGTTATCCCAGTAGAGTACCTTCATTTTGTCGCGCTGTTTGTTGGTAAACAAGAACAGCGCCCCTGAGTCTAAAGACAAATCGGTTTCGGACTCGACCAGCGCTGCCAGGCCGTTGATGGATTTGCGGAAGTCAACGAACTCACGGTACAGGTAAATGGCAGGAGGACTGATTAACCCTTTCATGACTGGAGAGCGCCAATAAGCTCTGCCAGATACCCCACAGGTGTACCTTGCGGAATGCTTAGCTCGATTTCATTGATGCTGAGCGTCATATTTGCCAGGGCGGGTTTGGTGAACTGGTAGTGCGTTGTCTGCTCAACCACTTCTGCACGAACAAACGCGCTTTGATGGCTTTCATTGGATAGTTGCAGCGAACGCCGTTTAGCAAAGAAGGTTGAAGGGCTGAGATTGTTCTGTCGGCAGAACTCTCTTTGGGTCAGGGAGCTGTTTTCGTATTGCCGAAATATTGCCAGCCATTCCTGGTCGCTACGTCGATTGGCCATGATCTTGTCTCCTCATGTGTCGGAATTAAGATCATAAAAGGCTCATCATCCTATTTGAATGCGCGGTTTATGGGGCGTGTAGGACACAGCCCTTATTGCAAGTAAAAATTTAACGAAAATGAAGGTTTGATTGCCTACGTGTATTCGGTCTTCATAAGTGATGTCGTTATTTACATCAGACCTTAATGGCTTCATTTGCTACATTAACTCCCAAGCGCTTACACGAGCTTTAAACTCTACTCATCGCCCCAAGTCGGGTTTGTTAGTGTCGGTTCAACCTGTTATCCATCAAGCTTTACTCTGCAATTCATTTAATTAATCAATGATCTATTTACGCCGAAGCTAGTTTTTCGTCATAAGTTTCATTTTTTGCCACTAATGCCCACGCGATCCTTGCCAGCTTATTTGCTAAGGCCACGATGACCACATTCGCATGTTTTTTCTCACTAAGCCTCTGTATCCAAAGACTTAAAGAGTCAGACTTTTTCTTTGAGTGCCGATAAGCAGATCTGGCACCATGCACGAGTATCTTTCTTATATAACCATCACCTCTTTTACTGATACCCAGCAATGTATCTTTGCCTCCTGTGCTATGCTGTCGTGGTGTTAAACCCAGTGACGCCGCAAAATCACGTCCGTTCTTAAATTGTTTTCCATCAATTTCTAAAAGTAATGCACTACATACCAATGGCCCTATCCCTGTAACTGCAAGGAGTCGTTTGCTTTCAGGTTTGGATGAGATCCGTTGTTTTATCATATTTGTTAAGGTTTCAATGCGTTCGTCTAAACAACTTAGATCCTCATATAAAAGCGCAAGCAAGTGGCGAAACTCACATGTTAAGGCATTTTCACCATCTTCTAACCAAAAAGGAATTGCTTGACGTAGATTACCGATCCCCCATGAAGCAACGATGCCATACTCACCAACAAGACCTCGTATCTGGTTCACTTTTGCCGTTCTTTGGCGAACTAGATCTTCACGAACACGATGAAGCGCTTGATCATCTTGCTGCTCTACCGTTTTTACCCTGACAAACCGCATTTGTGGACGCCCAGAGGCTTCGCAAATAGCCTCAGCATCCACCTTATCGTTCTTGTTCGTTTTTACATATGGTTTCACATACTGAGGAGCAATCAACTTAACTTGGTATCCTAATGCAGTTAACTCTCTAGCCCAAAAATGTGCTGAGGCGCAAGCTTCAAAAGCAATGACAGCACTAGGTGGGACACGTTTAGCAATGGCCTTAATCCAGGTATCACGCTTGTATTTTCCCTGCCAGACTATTTTATCCCGCTCATCAACTGCGTGAATATGGAAAATATTCTTTGCCAGATCAACACCAACTCTATTGATACTACTCATAAAACCCACCTTGTTTTCATTTTTACCTTATCTTCAACCAATTTTAGTTGAGCATCGGGCTATTGAGGTGGGCGGTGTCCATACCATTGCTTACGTTCTTATCAAGAAGGGCTTCAACCCCACCATAATCGATAGCAGATTTTTAGCGATAGAAAGTATCTCTGGATAATCCCATAACTTTGCAAGCTTGAGATACATTTCCTAGTTGCTCGGCCAGATTGAGCAGATGTGGTTACAGGAGATGTGCTTCAGTTAAATAGATAAGGATTATCCAAAAAAGTCACAGAGCCTTGAGCTCTGTGGCTTTTTGTTTTTTACTGCTTAAAATTTGAGTTGTTAAGCGGGGGGATTTAATAGATTGTAAGTCGCTCTGATTGATAGCTACTGAGCATAGCAACTACTCAGATTGATTCTTGCCCTTTTCATAAAGCTCTCCAACTTCAATATCTAAATATTCACACAGCTTATCGATTGCTTCAATTTCTATGCGTGTCGCTGTTTCATTATAGATACGTGTGATTGTGCCTCGATTGATACCGGTATCTCTAGCCACATCGGCAATTTTTAGTCTTCGCTCTCCCATAATACGAGAGAGATTGCACTTAATCATGTTCTTCTCCGATAAAAAATGACCTCCTGAAGATTAAAATGGCTTGCAAAGAGTGATTTTTGTGATACATTTCAATCTACAGAAGAACATTTTGTCTTTTTGTGAGTTATTAAGTTGTATAGGAGATTGTAATATGGCTAATACCTATCTGACAACAGAAGAACTTGCTTCACGTATCAAATACGATCCTCGTACTATTCGTGAGCAATTGAAAGATGCGGTTTTAATTGAAGGCGTTCACTACATACGCCCATTCGGCGGTCGGAAGATCTTATTCATCTGGGAGCGTGTTGAAGATCAGATGCTGAATGGCTATGTCGATATTATTCCTATGGCTATGTAAGGAGGATTTCATGGGAACAGTTAACGGTCGAGGGAAAAAGCTTTATTTAGATTTTCGCTATCGTGGTATTCGTTGTCGGGAACAGACAAATTTAGATGACACTAAAGCAAACCGAAAGCGCGCGGAATCATTCTTAAAGCGCATTGAAGCTGAAATGCACTTAAAAACATTCCGCTACGAAAATCACTTTCCGAAGAGCAAAAAAGCCGAGAAGTTTCGGGCAATGGAGCTGATGGAGCTAGCTTTATCAAGTGGTGAGGTGCTTCACTTCGCGGAGTTTTCAGAAATTTGGTTAAAAGAAAAGAATGCTGAATGGCGTCTTTCACAGCAAAAAACTGTTGAAGATATCTTCCGTATTTACCTCATTCCTGCCTTTGGAAAACGCCCAATCAACACCATTAAAAAGACTGACTTGATGGCCTTTCGTGGGGAATTAGTTGCGAAAAATGTGAAAGGGAAATCGCTGTCAGCTTCAAGAATTAATCACATTATGTCGCCATTAAGGATGCTTATTAATGAAGCGGCGGATAGACATGGCTATGAAACGCCTTGGCGAAATATTAAACCGCTGCCGATCCCAAAGTCAGATGTAAACCCATTCACTTTAGACGAAGCAATGAATATTATTAATAATGTTAGGGAAGATTTCAAAGCTTATTATACCGTACGTTTTTTTGCAGGACTGCGGACGGGGGAGATTGATGGCTTAACCTGGCGAAATATTGATTTCAAGCGTCGTCAGATTCTAATCACTCAATCATTAGTTAACGGTGAACTGGGTCCAGCTAAAACTCAAACATCCCATCGCTCTGTAGATATGTGTCAGATGGTGTATGACGCCTTAGTGAGTCACAAGCAATTGATGAGCGGTAAAAGTAAATTTGTATTCACTAATGCCAACGGTAATCCGTTATTACACCGCAATGTGACTCGGCGCATTTGGTATCCTTTACTTGATTTTCTTGAAATTGAACGGCGTAATCCGTACCAAACTCGCCATACTGCTGCGACTTTGTGGTTGGCTGCAGGTGAAGCTCCTGAATGGATAGCCAAACAGTTGGGTCACTCTAATACTAATATGCTTTTTACTGTTTACTCTCGCTTTGTACCGAACTTAACTCGCAGAGATGGTAGTGCTTTTGAAGCATTTCTAAATCGTCAGTTAGAAGGAGACAGCAAATGAAAAATCCTGTATCGCGTTCAGTTGTACTGACACCACAACAGGCTATGCGGGTGGCACACTGCCTTTGTAACTACTATTCGATCCCAGCTTTAGGCGATCAGTTCGTTGCTTTGATTGGTGAGGGTTATGAATATCAGAATGTCGCTGCAATGATAAACTGGGTTCAAAAGCAGGCAAATAAGGTCAGAAATAAGAGTGATATTTCTGAGTGGGCTGCTTTGCTTAGGAGTGATCTCGAGAGCTTTGGGATTGAGTTGATGGATTGAGCCAGAAATAAATAATGAGCCAGATAGCCAAAGAGCACCTCGATGTATTTAGGTGTTTTTTGGCTATCTGCTTTTCTCGAATATTTTCAGGCGGGAGGTTCTGATTTAAACATCATGATCCCCATCATGTGGAATAGATATATTAATGCGTGAGAAGAAAACTTCTTGAGCTTTCCTTGATTGCGAATTTTCTTTTCATGTGGATGGCGTAGCTCAAGTCGAACGGTGCCTTGGCCGATACGACCAAAAGATGAACCCTTTTTACCCCGACGTGAGCTAATACCTGAATAGGCATCTTTCCACTGACGACGTATTGGACTTTGTTCTATGTTATGAACAACAACCCGCCAGTAACACTTTGAAATAACAAACTCAACAGCTGAGATAAAACGGGTGAGTTCACCTGGTTGGTTAAAGTTAATCCCTGACTGATTAATGTTTGTATGGTTCAGTGCATACAAAATTGCCCAATTGATCTCATCTCGTTGTTCCTTGTAGTGTTGCCGGAAGCTTATGACCCATTTGCTCACCATTCTTCGCTCTTCACTGCTTTGCAACATGCCTGGAAGCAGCTTGTTTTGACGGGCAAGGGAAAACCGACGCGGTTGGCTGTGAGTGTTTTGGGTGTGTAGTTGTCGAATATAAGTCGCGTTTGCGACCCATCGGTCGATTAAGTTGCTATCAAGACGGAATTTGAATGCAATCTCTTGGATATCCAGACCATTGTGGATATGGTCAAGTACGGTATAGCAGAGTTCGAGCGAATACTTTTTATCCTGTACAGAAGTGATGTCAGCTGTATCTACTTCATCATGTGGCTGGTTTGAATTTATCAGTGCTATGGGCTTGAGTTTAGTCGTGAGATATGGTCTGAAATTGTCGGGAAACAGTACTGTTTTTTGTGCTTTAAGGTTCAGGAAATGCCGTCTGCTGCACAGGCTCATACTCATCGCTAATTGCTTTGATACTGGTAATGTGATCATGCTTAGTTTCCATCCTATGAGCCAATCAGAAAAATGGAAGTAGTTATTGAAGCAGGTTTCTGGTGATGAGTGTCCGGCAAAAGCCGCTAGGGCGTAGTAACGGTTCCGGGGTGAATAACCAAAAATTAGGTGGCTGATCTTGCTTTCATGTACCAAGGAATAAGGAACAACATTGGGTATGATTTTTTGTGCATGATCAATTTCCGCCATAACTTGAAGACGGCTTAAACAACTGTGACGTAGGTGGTGGAATACCAGGTGCGATAATCCTGATAGTTCTCTCAACACATGTTTAGTGAAGTTGGAAATCAGAAACTTATCTATGGGGAGGTAGCTATCCTGACCCAGTGTAAAAACAAGATTGGTTTTTCTACTGGCTTTGGCACGTTTCAGCATAAGGTGCTGATTAACAATTTCCGACTCATGATCAAGAAGCATTGGAAATAGAGGTACTTTTCTTAGTGCTGATGCGGTTTTATTGTCTCCAAACGTGTTATTGCGAATCTCAATCCAACCGATACCCGAATTTTCAATATCGCAAAGCCGGAGTTTGATCAGCTCACCCAACCGTAATCCGCAGCGGTAGCCGATGATCAGTAAAGTCAGCAGGGTGTTTTTTTCTTCATGATTCAAATCACAGAGTTGGTTAATCTGTCGTAATAGGGCTGAAAATAACGTCTCATCGATAAAGCCGGATCGTGTATGTTTTCGTTTATCAGAATCTGGTTCTATAGGGTTGAGCAGGGGCGGTAAGTCATAACGGTTGACACCAAAGCCGTGTAGTTGAGTTAACCGAGCTGAAAGATAGGTTTTAGCCTTGAGGGTTGCAACATCATCGATTAAGGATTGGTAGAGGCTTTCAAAGTCATCAGCATCCATGTCTGTGAGGCTTTTTCCTTCTGTTGCAAATAGCCAGCGACGGGTCAAGGAAGAATGATAGGTGGCGATGGTGGATGCCTTGCAGGTATGACTCTTGACTAATAACCATTCTATTAACAACTGCTGATTGAAAGGGCGCGTTGTGGTGTCGATTTTGTTTAAGCGCTCTCGAACCTTGTCAGGTGATAGCTTTAATTTAGGGCTCTCTCTTTTTACGACATCGGCCAGTACCGAGAATAAGTCTGAAGGTGCCGAGGTAGGGATTGTCTTGTATGTTGATGATGTGGGTACGATCACGCTTCTGAAATCATAAAAGTGAGTAATAGCACAGTTACTTACTTGGGTGAATTCGACTCTAGCCAGATTGCTCGGCGGCAGCGAATATGATTTTGTATTACCAATTGAGTATTCGATAAGTGCCTGGCTTAGATTTGCGTTGGGAAGTTGCTCTGTCACGGAAATTGCACAAGATGCTAATTTTTTCAGCGTATTGGGAAATTTGTCACTGATCCCGCTGAGGTTAGTAATGATAGCCAGGTAGATTTGTTGACGATCTGCAGGATGCTTCCATTTTTTATGGTCAAGTTTAACCCATAGACGAATGAGTCCAAGGGTAAAGGGGGACAGGTAGCAAATGTATTGGGTGATTGCGGCATCATGGTCATGAACATTGGTATTAACTCCTTTGGCATCAACTGTCAGAGTGACGAAAGGTAGCCCTGTGCATTGATAGAGGTCTATTGGCTCTGCCAGTAGCATTGAAAATGCTTCAAGCAAATGGATGTTACAGTGACCAGATTGGCACATAAAGGAAAACATTAGCGCTTGGTAGCACTTCTCTGGTGTATCGAGATGCGATTCATTTAAAGTATTGAACCAAGATTGATAAACGTATTGGAATGCCCATGCCTGCTGCAACCACTCTCTAGTTCGTAATTGCTTTTCCGCCTTTTGCGTAAAAAGATAGGTAGGTGAACTGACCTTCCACCCATTAACCTTTCTATGCTTTTCGATGAGGTGAACAAGGTGGTTGAAAGCAAGTCTGTAATCACGAATAGAACCAAATGATTTTTCGAGTGTTGTAGTTATGCTTGCCCACTTCTTCAGGAAAAGCGTGTTACTTGGGACTATATCTGGGTTGGGAAATTCCTTGGTGAATATTCGCCGAGCCAGTGTTTTGATCTTTTCAATTTGACGAATACGTTCTTTATGTCGATGATCGGCCCCGATGTTATTAGCCATATTGCACCACCTTAATACCGTTTTGGTTGAGATGATGGTTGATGATTTCGGCTATCTTATATAACTCGTTAAAGTTCAAGCTGCTGTATTGTGCAAAGGATGCTTCCCCGATATCTGCATGTCCCATCCATGCCGCGATCAGTTCTGAATGGATATTTGATTGATGTAGCAAGGTTCGAATATGGTGGCGGTGCCAGTTAGGAGGAAGCGGGAAAATGGAGTCAAATATTGGAGCCATAGTTTTGGGCGAGACTTCATCCCAGTGGCTTTCTGAACGATAGAAAAATAGGTGCTCTTGGCCTGATGCCGCTTCTCGGTATCGCTTACATAGCGGTGTATCAGTATTGCGTAAATGGAACGCTGCGGCGTTAAGAAACGCAGTATATTGCTTGATATACTCAAGTGCAATTGGTGGCAAAACGATGACACGACTGGCGTCACCGAGACGGTTTTCTTTATCTGAAATCCAGAATTGTCCGGTATCTAGGCTAATATCTGTGATTTTTCCCAACCAGCCGGTAACGGGTCGATAGCCAGAGGATAGTGCAAGTATCATTTGTACGTGGACAGTGACTAAATTGTGATAGCTTGCTGGGAAGCCTTGCTCACCAGGTGAATCAAGCATTTCTAGTCGCTCAGTAAGTGCAGAAAAGAGTTGATGTAACAACTTGTCATCTATGGCTAATGGTGTACCGATTATTTTATTTCCTAATGTGTTAGTTGTAAGGCTTAGTTCCTGGCAAGCACTGATTTTCGATAAGAAATTGAGGTAACGTTGATAGGTGGCGAGTAAGCTATTTGATTCCAACTGTGTGTAAGACAGTGCAGCAAGTTCGCTGGGGGCAGATCCTTTAATCAATTCAATGAGAACCGGATCAATGCCTTCTTGTTTCAGTTTATGGCTTATGAAAGTGGATATTTTTGTTTGGGTAATGTGGGTTTCATGTTTCTTGTTGATGTGTTGTAGATAATTTTTGATATCCGCATCAGTGACATTTTTGAATTTCAATGAGCGCAGTGATTCTGTAATAAGCGAGGGAACTGGAAATATAATTGAGGTATCAACTTTTCTGAGTAAGGGAGTGAGTTCATCTCTTTGTTTTTGAGAAGGTAGCGTATGATCACGTTTGACTCCAGCAATTTTACGCTTATGCTTTTTGTTTCTCATTGCTCTGATTTGATCACATTGGTTACCAAAGATCAGCATGAATATAAGCAGTTGGGCTGTGTCACACTCTTCTGTGTGCAGTGAGGCAATACATTCTTTGAGCAGAATTTTAATTTCGAATAGGCTTGCTTGGTAAATGTCGCATGAGAGAGATAATTTCTTTTTTAGCAAGCGGTTACTGATGGCCTTAGCTTGCATTGCTCGGGATGCATAGCTGGCAGACGTGAGGGCTGAGAAGGTGACTGCACGGAGCTTTCTTGTTTGTCCTGAATCACCTTCTTCTTTTTCCCAACTATCACTCTCCGTGGAAGAGATGGATATCTCACGTAGCTCAATGACAGTTTCATCACCATCATCCAACTGTTGTTTGGAGCTTGAGTTAACGATTCCATTTTTTCTGAATTCTTTCGGAGAAACATTGCGAGTGATACCTTCTTTGAACTCGTAGCTATCGCGGTAGGAGACATGAAATTTTCTTAACTGATTATTTACTTGCTTAGTTTTATCATTATTGGCGGTATCAGTGCGAAGTCGTTCTAATTCTTGGATTAAACTCGGAAAGTTATGGCGTAATACATCGGGTAGCCAGGCTGCAAGGTTTTCTCTTCGACCATCTGAAAATAGCCGAATTTCATCACATACTCTTTGTACTGCGGGCTCATGCCGTCCCATCATAAGGAGGCGCACGGATACAATAAGTGTCAAGGCCTTGTATTGTTCAAAACGGGCTTTGTCATAGGATGTTCGTTGAAGTTCACAACTGAGAAATGCTGGTAGGTAGTGTATGCCTAATGTTTCCTCTTTCTTAATGCTGGAAAAAACGTCTTTGAGAGCTGAAGGAGGGGAAATCATTCGTCGGTGAGCTTCAGCGACAACGAACTTGAGTTCGTCAAATTCGCATTTATACTCCTGTCGGAGTATCGCCGCTAATCGTATGATTTCTGCCCCTAGTGATGCCAATGCTTCTGGGGCAAAACTAATAGGAAAGAGCAGTGATAGGCAACGCTTGATATTTCTGCGCTCAAAGCTCTGTTCAATCTGAGCATGATTCATCCTGGCCGCCTTTGATTAATTGTTCAAAGATTGTCACTTTGGGAGTTTTAGTCATTTGCGGTTTCTGAAGACGTTCTCTTTGCTTGGAAATCGTTGATCGAGTGGTAGAACTAATTTCGGCAAGCTTGGGTTCAGAAAGATAGTTTTTACCGAACAAAATAGGCATTAACTTTCGGGGAAGATGCTCGTTAATTTGCTCATATAACTGACCAAGAGAGTCTGAGCGAATAGATGAAAAAACAGTGGATAGGACGCCACGCCATGCTAATTTTTCAATGTCATTAGAGTCAAAATCTGATGGATAAATGAGTATGTTGGAATGCGAAAAAATCGTCTGACTGATGTCAAAAAAACGATGTTCAAATCCAGCAAACAGATAGAATTCAGGTGCGCTGTTTCGGATGGCATGAAGGGTTTGTCCGTTGTGAAAAAATGCTTGGCATCGTTCTGAATCTAATTGGCTAGGATCAAATTGATGACTCAATGACTGATAAAAATCGAAGGCATTTTGAGCGGAAGGATGGATAACAAACGATAAGTTTTTCTTATCTCTTTGGGGTAATAATCGGATCATAAAGCCAACTAGATTGCATGATAATCGTGCAATAATTATACGTGTGCTTGTGACCATATTTGTGATTGAACCCATAAATATGGTGAAAAATGGCTTTAATCGTCATTGAGGTGTTGAACGCTAAACTTGAAATAACTCTTTGATATACCTGATTATAACAGTTAACACCATTTAGCCTACGATGACACCGTTTGGTTGGGTTCGGCCTGTCACGCCGGGGGTCGCGGGTTCGAGTCCCGTCCGCTCCGCCACTACAACGAAGCCTCAGCAGAAATGCTGAGGCTTTTTTGTATGCGTTGATTTTAGGCGTTCGCCCTTCGGTCGAATGAGTCCCGCTGTTCACTAAGACTTGTTGTAGTGGATAACACTACGGATACTCTTGCCTTCATGCATGAGATCAAAGGCATGGTTCACATCTTCCAGTCCCATGGTATGGGTAATGAAGTCGTCCAAGGCAAATTCTCCAGCCATATAGCGTTCGACAATTTCGGGTAACTCAGAGCGGCCTTTTACCCCACCAAAAGCCGAACCACGCCATACTCGACCTGTGACCAATTGGAATGGACGGGTAGATATTTCTTGGCCGGCACCAGCAACCCCAATAATGACCGATTCGCCCCAGCCTTTATGGCAGCACTCAAGGGCCGACCGCATGACGTTGACATTACCGATACACTCGAAGGAATAATCAACCCCACCATCGGTTAGATCTACGATGACATCTTGAATGGGTTTGTCGTACTTCTGCGGGTTAATACAGTCGGTGGCACCAAGCTTGGTGGCCAACTCATATTTACTCTCATTGAAATCAACGCCAATGATGCGGCTGGCGCCAGCCATCTTGGCTCCGATGATAGCAGAGAGGCCGATCCCCCCAAGACCAAACACCGCAACGGTATCGCCGGGTTGGACTTTGGCGGTATTTAACACAGCCCCCATACCGGTTGTGATCCCGCACCCTAGAAGGCAAACCTCTTCTAGTGGGGCTTCTTTATTCACTTTAGCCAGTGAGATTTCAGGCAATACAGTATATTCGGAAAAAGTTGAGCAGCCCATATAGTGATAGATGGGCTTACCGTCTTTATAAAAGCGGGTTGTTCCATCGGGCATCAAGCCCTTGCCTTGTGTCTCACGAATCTTCTGGCACAGGTTGGTTTTGCCTGATAGGCAGAACTTACATTCTCCACACTCAGGGGTATAAAGAGGGATGACATGATCGCCCACTTCAACACTCGTAACACCTTCACCAACCATTTCTACAATACCACCACCTTCATGACCGAGAATGGCAGGGAAGATCCCCTCAGGATCATCGCCTGAGAGGGTAAAGGCGTCAGTGTGGCATACGCCTGTTGCGATGATGCGTACCAGCACCTCTCCTGCACGAGGGAGCATTACATCCACTTCTTCCATCGTGAGAGGTTGTCCAGGGGCCCATGCAACAGCGGCTTTTGATTTGATAAATTTATCGGTCATTGTTTTCCTCGTAGGTGCTGAAGGTAAATACACGGTTAAAGTATAGAGAAGGAAATTAAACTGCTGGGCAGTACGTGTAATGGAGAATTCGCGATTTAAATATCGTATACAGATAAAGAGTGATTATTCTGTTGCTTACGAGCGTCTTTCAGTGACTGCGGTATATAGAGTTGATTAACTTTCATATTCTTAGCGCGGGCTTCAACTCTGCGGCTATGCGGTAAAGGGCTCATTTCATTATTTTTCTGATATGAAACCTCGGTCCAAGAACCCGATTCGCTTCGGCTGATATTCAAGTCGGCAAGGGTTGCTGTTGAAAATGCCAGAAGCACTGTCGATATAATTAAACGATTCATCTTCTACCTTTTTGATATTCATACGCAGCGAAAATTGCTTTGTTTCGATAGGGAGATTATGGATTGTTTTACTTTTAATGATAATAACGTTAAATCTTAAATGACTTTTACAGGTTGGTAATAATAAAGTCGCCGTAATGGCGACATGGGATCACTTGATAGCTGCAGTACAAAGCTATTTCGCAGGATTACCATGGGGTGAGTTAGTGATCTCCTCACACACCCATTGCAATAGCTGTTTGATCGCCCGTGATAACACTTGGTTCTGGCGCACAATGTAGCCCAAGCTGGTGGTTGGGAAATCAGGTAGTGGCGTGATAGTGCTAGTTAAGTTGAGTTTTGGGTGTAGCGAAAATGCCGGGACAATGGCGATGCCAAATCCAGCTTCGGCCCAATCGATCTGCGCGTCGACGCTGCCGACTTCCATGATTCTGTATTTGGGTAACTTCAAGCTCGGGAGTGCCATATCGATCAAGTCGCGGGTTCGGGTATCGTGACCCAGTAAGATCAATGTCGGCTCGGCCCCTTTTTCAGGCTCTTGTCCCTGCTCGGTGAGCTGTTGCCACTTCTCCAGCCCGTCTCCAAGCGCACACCAGCGTACCTGTCTGAGCTCAGTAAAGTGCAGAGGCTGGCTCTCTTTCTGGGCAATAACAAATCCCAAATCCGCTTTTGCGCTTTTGACCAGTTCGGCGGCTTGGGTAGAGGTGGTATTGAACAGTGAAAGATCAATTCCTGGAAATTCATCTTTGAATGACTGGAAAGGCTTTATTAGCAGTAGGCGGGAAATAATGTCACTGGCGGCTATGGATAATGTACCTTGTGACAAGTCATTGATCGCATTGAGATCCGACTGGCACACCTGCAGCTCTTGCAGTGTTGATTGAGCACTTTGCAACAGGCGTTCGCCAGCTTGGGTCAGGCGAAAGGGATTGCGCTCGACCAGTTTTATACGGGTGGCTTGCTCCAGTTGCTTGATGTGCAAGCTGACATTGGGCTGGGTCATGTGAAGTTCTGACGCCGTTTTACCGAAATGCTCTAATTGAGCCAGAGTGACAAAGGTATTAAGCCAGTTGAGATCTAGCATAAAGACTCGCTTGTTGAACCGCTAACACTGAATAACCCGTATTCTACGCCCTTTGTCACAAAATCCCATATGAAATCCTTATCGGAGTTATAACGATTATTAATTTTTCTTATTGGCTGAGTGGCCTTAGCATAATCGCATCATTGTTTGGGAGAGTTAATTATGTCGTCTATCGTTGTTGTTGGTGCTAACTGGGGTGATGAAGGTAAGGGCCGAATCGTTGATTTCCTTGCCGAGCAAGCTTCTGCGAGTATTCGTTTCCAAGGTGGTAACAATGCTGGCCACACCGTGGTTAATGATTTGGGAACGTTCAAGTTGCACCAGCTACCAAGCGGCGTATTTAACCCTGACTGTCTTGCGGTGCTAGGTCCTGGTATGGTTATCAGCCCTGAGCCTCTTACTACCGAGCTGGCAGAAGTCGCAGCTGCAGGGGTTAACGTTAACCTTTGTATCTCAGACCGAGCTACCTTGTGTCTTCCACTCCACGCTCTTGAAGATACGTTAGAAGAAGTGCGCTTGGGTGATGCAGCCTACGGTTCAACCCGTCAGGGCATAGCACCTGCTTACGGCGACCGTGTTATGAAAAAAGGTATTTTGGTTGGTTGGCTAAAGCAACCTGAAGTACTGTGCGAGCGCATCCAGTTCTGGATGGATTGGAAATTGCCACAGCTTAAAGCCCTATACCCAAGCTTCGAGTTTAGTCAGACCGCCCAAGAGATGACTGAGTGGTTGCTAGAAGTGTCGGCGCCATGGCGTGATGCGATTTGCAATGTGAGCTTGCCGCTTAAAGCCCTACAAGCTGAAGATCAGAACCTGCTATTTGAAGCACAGCTAGGTGCTGGCCGTGACTTGACGTATGGCGAATACCCATGGACAACATCTTCTAATGTTGTGTCTATGTATGCGGGTATCGGTAGTGGTCTGCCAGCCCTTCGCCCTGAGCGAGTGATTGCTGTCGCTAAAGCGTTTAGCTCATCAGTCGGTACCGGTACGCTGATCACTGCGATGGAAGAGCAAGATGCTTTCCGTGAAGCTGCGGGTGAGTTCGGTGCGACGACGGGTCGTCCACGTGACATGGGTTACTTTGATGCTGTAGCGACCAAAAACGGTGTAGAACTTCAGGCGGCGACTGAAATTGCCCTGACGAAGGTCGACTGCTTAAGTGGCCTTAGCGATCTGAAAATTTGTGTTGCTTACGATGGCGACCACAGCGAAAATCCAATTTGGCCGCAAACGGCTTCTCTAGCGCCTGTTTATGAGCAAATGGAAGGTTGGAGCGAAGATATCACTGACTGCCGTAAGTTTGAAGAGTTGCCAAAAGCGGCACAAGATTACGTACTGCGCATCGAAGAACTAATGGGGATACCGGTGAAAATGGTGTCTGTTGGCCCGGGTCGCGAACAGATGATCATGCGCTAATATAGATCTGATACTCTATTTATACTGAAAAGCCAGCACCACTAGGTGCTGGCTTTTTGCTATTCGTTTGTTGCGATCTATCAGTATTACACTGGCGATTTGAAGGAGTCAGGCTTGAGCGTCAAGACCGAGCAACTTAGCTGATTGATCATAGACTCTGCGGTGTTGCCCATGAGGAAACCGGCAATACCGGTACGTGAGAGTGAGCCCAGAATGACGACATCGACGCCTTTAGCAGAGGCATATAGAGGTAGTACTTCCCGCGCTTCACCTTCTACGATTTCTATCTTGGTATTAACCGTACTCTTTGAGTGAGGGGTTAATAAAGACTTCAGTCGCTCGATCCTTTCATTTTTCATTTTCCGCGAGAGCTGCTCGATATCGTTATCGTCATAGCCACTCCACTTTCTCAGATAGCCTTCAGAGTCGAGTCGCCATGCATGACATAGCGTTAAATCGGCACCGGTTATTTCGCAATACTCCAACGCCAGCGCAACGAGTTTGGTATTAAAGTCCTGATACTCAATATTGCTAAGGTCTATAGCCGCTACAACGTGATCTATCGGTTTGGAATAAGAGCTGATTGACCAGATAGGAATTTCCGATTTTCGGATGATGTTTAAGGTATTGCGACCTCGTTGGCAGGCCAACTTCTTGTCATCCCTTGTGGAATCAATAACCACCATACTGACTTGTGATGCTTTGGCTTCTTTGACTATTTCTATGTGTGGAATACCAATGCGAACCAGGGTTTTGAAGGTAATGTTGGGGTATTGAATATGCAGTACTTCAACATGATGCTGAAGTTGCTTATGGAAAAACTTCTCCGCTTCATCAATGATATTGACCGCGGTATTTGAATGCACAGCCACTTCCTTTAACTCGCATAACTCTTCAATCACGGTTAATAGGGTGACTTGTGCAGAACATTGATTAGCAAACCAAAATGCCTGATGAAAGGAATCATTAAGAGGTTGCTCAGGAGCAATGGTAACCAATAGTCGATTGAGTTTCATAATGCCTCCTTAAACATGCACAAAAGTTGTGGTAATAAGTTTTAGTGTATATCGGTTGTTTTTTTATTGCCTGCTTGGTTCATGTTTGGTAACAGAAAAACGCATTTATGAGACGGATATGAGCGGTCGATCGACTTTGACCCGTGGAGGGTTAAAAAATATCTCTGTGGCCACCAGATAGTGGCCTAAAGGATCTGTGATGTTGCCTTGACTAAATAGTCATTCTAATGAGTTTACATACTGTCTATTGGTAGTTTATGGGTGTTTTTTATTTCTTTAATTGCAATACTCGAATTTATAGATGTGACATGGGGAATACACCGGAGCATTGAAACTCTCTCGTAGTATTGTTCAAGATCACGAGCAATAACCTGTACGACGTAGTCAGAGTCACCGGCAATGCAAAAACACATTAAGACCCAATCGAGCTGCTCTATTTCCTTTTCGAATTGTTCGGTGTCTTCAACGTGATGACTGGCTAATTGGATTTGGCTGAAACCAATCACAGATAGATTGAAAGCCTTCTTGTTCAGAAGTGCGCCATATCCAGAGATGTAGCCTTCTTTTTCCAACTTTTTCCATCTTCGCCAGCATGGTGTTTCGCTGATATTCACTTTGTCAGACAGCTCGCCGATAGTAATACGGCAGTCTGATTGCAAGGTATTGAGGATCTCAATATCTGTTCGAGAAAGTGCTGAGGAATAATTTTTCACATTTATACCTGTAGTGGAAATAATATTTCTAATTCATAGGAAAACTAAGGCTAAATGGCAATGCTCTTGCTGCGATAGCGTGAAACAATACTCAAAATAATGAATGGTGAGGCGAGGATTTTGGCTTTTATTTCATTTTCACGTTAGGCAGGAGGCTTACAATGATTGAGTTATACACTTTGATTGCGATTACATTGGTGACTGTTATTACTCCTGGCCCCGATTTTCTGATTGTGGCACGAAATACCATGGTAGGTTCAAGGAAAGCGGGAATGAAAACCGCCTTTGGGATCTCAACGGCAATTTGGGTTCATATTGCTTACTCGATTGTTATTGTTAACTTAGCTTCAGCCCATTCCGTGTGGGTAGTGAACATGATGAAATATGCCGGTGCTGGTTATTTATTTTATCTCGGGATTAATGCTTTAAAGAGCCAAGCAGGGTCAGTGGTTGCTCTCGCTGAGACGGTGAGCTCCAGACATTACTGGCGACAAGGATTTATCAATAATGTGTTGAACCCCAAGGCAACGCTGTTTTTCTTGAGTGTCTTTAGCCAATTAATATCGCCTAGCACTGAGATCATGGTTCAACTTGGCTATGGCGTAGTCATTACCTTGATTTGTTTGTGCTGGTTCTCTCTTGTCACTGTGCTGCTATCGGTACCGAGGGTAACGCCGTATCTAAATAAGGTGATGTCGCCCTTTGAAAAAGTAGCAGGGGTGTTGTTTATCAGTTTTGCTGTGGCGATTGTGATTTAATTAGGCCCCCAGAGGGGGCCTAACGATTAACCGGCCGTCACAATCAAGCCCAACGGTTCGAGTAGTTGCTCTTGTTGCCAGTCACAGATCATGACCCCTTTGAGGTTCACTCGTCTTGGGTCTAGTCCGGTTAAATCAACATGGCAGAGATTGCACTCCTCAACATCAAATTGCCCCCAGGTCTCTGGCGAGAATTCTCCTCGGCTAAGATCTGAGCCTTTGAGTGAAGCACCTAATAAGTTGGCACCGGTCCAGCGGTTTTCGAATAACTCACATTGTTCTAATTTTTGGTTTTCGAGATTGGCATAGGCCAAGTTGCTAGCCGAAATATAGGCCGAGCAAAAGTAGTTATTTTGAGTCAGGTAGTTGGCAAAGCTAGCAAGGGAGAAGTTAGCTCCTTTCAAATTACAGGCTCGTATCTCGATGCCAAAACATTGTGCGCCTCGGAAGTTTGCCATGCTGAGGTTACAGTCTTTGAAGCTGGCCTCTCTGAGTTTGGTATATTCAAAGCGGCATCCTTCGACGTCACCCCGCTCGATGAACTGACAAGCGATGAATTCAGCCTCACTGAAGTTGGCTCTGCTGAAGTTGCAGCGGATGAAGGTACAGTTTTCGAACTGGGTATATTCAAAGTCTTGGTGGGAAAAATCGTGGTCGATATAGGTTTGGTCTTTCATTAGAAGTTGCCAGTCTTTGTTGTCTTTATGAAGGCAGGTTACCTGCAATAATGGTTGTAAAGCCAGAAAAATCACTGCTAAAAAACAACTTTTTTGGCGGTGTAAAAATGGCGAATATAAGGGCTAAAAATAACAACCTGGGAGGCTTTCTGGGATTAATCGGATGTCCGGTGGTGTTTTTTGATTTGATTAAGCACAGGGATTTTAGGTGGGTTAAATTAGGCATGATAGGAAACGGTACTTTTACTTTAGCTGCTGGCTAATATTTCAATATCGGTGTGGTTGAAATTTCATCGCGGGTGTCTCCAGCCTTCTTGGAGTAGACCGATGATTTCGGCTCGTTGATCTGTTACCTCCATCACTCTTTATCAACTTGAAACAAAAATGTGACTAGCCCCTGCATCCCTCGGCATGGTTTAATTGCACAATATTCAAAAGAACAAATAACAATAGACTTCAGGGACTAACATGGTAACAGTGAAAAGAGCAGCAGCAGGGATAGCAATGGCTTTTTTGTCGTACTCAGCAGCGGCTTCAAACACGCTCTCTGATACGCGCAGTGTTGGTATGGGTGGCGTTGGCGTTGCATCTGCCAACTACCTGACGGCAAGCTTTCATAATCCGGCATTGGCAACGCAGAATAAACGCCATGATCGTTTTGGGATGATCCTCCCGGTAGTAGGAGCTCGCGTATACGATGGCGGTGATCTACATGACCGAGTAGATGCGTTTCAGGATTTGAATGATCTATTGGCCGCAAACCCCAATGACCCTGCTCTGCAGGAACAATGGAGAGCGGCACTGCTAGATCTAGATAATGAGCGTATTGATGGTGATGTTAATGTTGGAATGGTCATTGCTATCCCTAACCGTTTGGTCAGTACCAACTTCTTTGTGTCTAGCCATGCCATGGCGTTGTTGACAACGGATATTGACGAGAACGATCTCAACCACAATCAGATCGTGAATTCTAATGCTCAGGGCGTTATGGGTGGAACGGTCGATATTGGCTTTACCTTTGCCAAAGAGTTTATCTTTTTAGATCGCGACCTAAGCTTGGGTATTTCGCCGAAGTTCCAACAACTATTGGCTTATAATTATCAAGATAACATCGATACTTTCGATGATGATGATTTTGATTTTAGTTCTGATTATGTCGATAAGTCTGCGTTTAATGCCGATGTAGGGGCCGCTTATGCGCTAAGCCGAAATGTGATGCTGGGCTTGAGTGCGCAGAACGTATTCTCTCAGTCACTAAAAACCAATATTAGCAACGGGAACCAAGCGACTTTTGACGTTAATGCCCAATATACTGCAGCGGTTGCTTATAATCACCCACGTTTCACTGTAGCAGCAGATGTCGATTTAAACAGCAATAAGCCATTTAAAGAGCAGGCTTACAAAACCCAGTTTGCCCGTATCGGTTTTGAAGCGGATGCATGGCGTTTGGCTCAGTTGCGTTTGGGCTACATCCATAGCATGACTGATTATGCCGATGATCTGTTTACTGCTGGTATTGGCTTGAAGCCCTTTGGCAAGTTCGGGTTAGATATCGCAGCTATTTATGGCAATGAAGATAACTACGGTGCATCAGCCCAGTTAGTTTTCCACTTTTAGTCTTACCTGAAGTGAAAAAAATAGGCGATTGTTTGTTAGCATTAATCATTGGCTAATTATAACAATCGTCTTTTTTTGTACCTTTCTTAAATTAAACCGTCATTATTTTGAGTGATCCATGCAGCCTTGTTCCTCAAGGTAGTGACACTCTGTCACTGAATTGTCGACGACGGGAAAAGACCTCAGCGGGCTTGGTCTTTGGTTACGGTATTTGAGGACTTTAATCTAAGAGAAGCCATCACGTATGGTAAGAGATTTTGCCATTAGTGGTCGAGATAAACCACTAACAAGTCGGCTTCAACGGCGTTGGCCAACTTGGGTACTGATGAGAATAGCCGGCTGAAGAATTTATGATGATGGCCGCAAACCACTAAATCGATATCCATTTCTTTAACAATTCCAGACAGTTTTATATGCAGATCACCAACCACCACCAAGGTGTCTGTAACCGGGTAATCACATTGATCCGCCAGTGTTTGTAACTTTTCCTGTAAGGTGCGTTTTTCTTTTTGTTCCAAAACGACTTTATCAACACCGACGTATACAAAGGATAGTTTGCAGCTGGCCCCTTTAGCTAATGAAACAGCTTTATCAATCACGATTTGGCTGGATTGAGATAAATCAACAGCAACTAAGATATGCTCATAGCTCATCATGTTTTTCCCCGCTCTTTGTTTTGTGCTGACATTAAGTCTAGCCTCTATTAGGTATTAATCTTGATACCCCCCGTATAACAGCAACTTCTACACTTTAACATTATCTTTGATTGCGGGGGCTGTTTGGGTGTGGAGCCTGGTTAGAAAGCTCATTTGTTGGCTTGGGCTGTCGCTGTTACTGACATTGGGCGTCGGCGCGCAAACGCTGCCGGATATCGACTTTGTTAATAGTGAAATTGAGCGCCTGAACAACGAGAACCCCAAAGATGAAAATCTACTCCGCCAGTATCAAAGCTTGGCTCAAAGCTTGAGTGATCAGAACGCCTTGGTACAAGAGCAAGCTAAGCTACGGGCTCTCGTTACCCAGTTTCCGCAACAGAGAAGGCTTCTTCGTCAGAAGATCAATGAGGCCGAACAACTTCCCGTTTTTCAAACAGAGCAACTGGAAACCTACGAAGATTTATCACAAGCGCTGGCAAGGTTGCGAGCTTCGCTCAGTGAATGGCAAACCGCGAGGAAGGACAATGCCGAACAACGGAAGAGACTCAATGATTCCAGGGTTTCGTTACCCAATGAAATCGTCAGCCTCAATACCCAGCTGGAACAGGCGTCGCTAACTGTCAGTGAAAGTACGGATAAGCTGCAATCATGGTTGGCTCTGGCCAATGTTGCGACTCTCCAGCAAGAAAAAGAGCAAAAACTGTTGGCGCAGCAGACGTTGGATGAACGCAGTGAACTACTACAGCTAGCGCAGGACTTTCTGGTAAAGAAAATAGACGTGGCAACGCCCTTACAGGCCGAGCTGCAAAGACGTTTGACCGAGATAGAGCAGGGTTCGGCTAGGGCTTTGATAGCCAAAGCCGCGCAGCTCAATTCAGAGCTTCATAATTCAACGGGGGGACCTGAGGAAAGCATCAAAACACTGCAGGAGCAAGCAGCCAAACAGTTGAAGCTTGCGAAAGAGCTAGAGCGGGTTTTGCTCCGTGTGGATGACGCGCGTATTGAGATTCACCGTATCCAAGCCGAAAGGCAAAGCCTCAACGATGAACAAGTACTCATCAAGAATAATTTGGACTGGCTGAGAGAGAGTACCGCATTCGGCGCTTCAATCCGGGCACAATTACAGCGCTTGCCAAGTCGTGTTTCCGTCAGTGCCATTCCGGATCAAATTGCCAATGCCCATATCCGAAAATATGAGATCAGCCAACTTCGGACCGATACCGCTTTCGGCGACCAAGAGGGTAGCAGTACGATTATTCAGGAGGCTGATTCTGAGGTTGCTTTAAAGCTCAAGAAGCTACACCAAGAGCTTCTGGAACGGCTTAAACAAGAGTATGACAAACTGATCACCGAATTGAGCCGCCTTCAGGCCGCGAGCATCCAATATAAGGATGAAGTGACTACTGCCCGTTCTTTTCTACGTGAGCAGCAATTGTGGATACGCAGTAATCTGCCGTTATGGAAGAACCTCACGCGTTTTGAGATGAATGTGTGGTTCGGTGCCCATACGCCCCTAAAGGTCCTGTTCGATCGGACGACACAACAACAACAGATGACATTGGCGTTATCTATCGCTGCTTATACGCTGATCTTCATTTTTGTGAGAATAAAGCTATCGCGCCAAGGTGATCAATACCGCTTGGAATACAAAAGTCTGTTTGGCCACCCGCTGAAGGATAAATTCCGTTACACCTTGATTCTCTTTTCATTAGCCTTGCTCTGGGCGATTATTTGGCCACTGTGGTATGGATTGACCGCCCTTGGCATTTATTGGCTTTGGCCGGTGCCCACTTCTGGTGATCTCCCCTCAGTGATCACTGCCAGTGCATGTGGATTGTTTGTACTGGAACTCTTTCATGGCTTAACTGCGAAGGATGGGGTGCTGGATTTGCATCTTAATTGGCCATCAGAAATTTGCCGCTACCTCCACCGTGAAAGCCGCCGGCTTCGCTGGCCGTTAATCGTGATTCTGCTTGCCTTGTATTGTTCTGAGCTGGTGTCTGGCGAGAAGGAAGCCGAAGCATCTCGGGTGCTATTCTTGTTGTTGGTCAGCTGCATGACCTATATCTACGCCTTTTTGTTCAAACGTGAGCGGTTACCCCTGGTGTTGCCGTCACCGCTACACCAGGGCTTACCGTTGATATTGATCCGCGGTTTAGTTATCGGCTCTTTCTTTGGCATTATGTTGATGTCGATCCTAGGGCTGTATCTCGCCTCGTGGGTGCTTTTGAATTATCAGCAACTGACGTTGTTCATGATGCTGGGCGTCTTGCTGGTTTACCAGATGGGGGAGCGATGGCTAAAGTTGGAGCACCGCCAGCTGAGCTATCAACGCCTGTTGGAAAGGCGAGAAGAGCTGATTGCCCAGCAGCAGGAACAAGCCAGTGAGCCGCCAGAGTTGGCAGAGTTGCGGGAGGTGATGCCAGAAGTCGAAGAAGACAGCCTAGATGCCGAGCAGGTTAGTGAGCAGTCGCTGACCCTGCTAAGGGGACTATCTCTGATTGGGTTGGTGATTGCCATGTTGACCTTATGGTCGAGTGCTCTTGAGATGACCAGTTGGTTAAGTAAAGTGGTTGTATGGCAGGTGAGTGAAGTGGGTGAAACCGGTGTGGTGATGGTAGATATCACGTTGCGGTCGTTGATTTATGCGCTGATCACCTTGCTGGTGACTTTTATTGCGGTGAAAAATTTGCCTGGGATTTTGGAGTTGCTGGTATTGCGCCGGCTCGATTTATCACCGGGAACAGGCTATGCCGCTACCACTGTTCTGCGTTATCTACTGATGCTGGTGGGGGTGTTCAGTGCCTGCTCATTAATCGGTTTTCAGTGGTCGAGTTTACAGTGGTTAGTGGCGGCATTCGGGGTCGGGCTGGGCTTTGGCCTGCAGGAGATTTTCGCCAACTTTATCTCGGGTTTGATCATTCTGTTTGAGCGTCCAATCCGTATCGGTGACATTGTGACGATCAATGATTTATCGGGTACAGTGAGTAAAATCAAAACCCGGGCGACCACGATCATAGACTGGGATAACAAGGAAATCGTTGTGCCCAACAAGGTTTTCATTACTGAAAAGCTGATCAACTGGTCGCTGACCGATCCTATCACTCGTATCGTGATCCCGGTTGGTGTTGCCTATGGCTCTGATATCGAGCGCGTCGAGCAGCTTCTTTATCAGGCAGCCACTAGCCATCCGCTGGTACTCAAAGAGCCTCCGCCTTCGGTGTATTTTCTTGCTTTCGGGGCCAGTAGCTTAGATTTTGAATTGCGGGTCTATATCACGGCAATAGAGCACCGCCTATCGACTATCCACCTGATCAATAAGAGCATTGACAGTTTGTTTAAAGAGCACGGTATTGAGATAGCCTTTCCGCAATTGGATATCCACGTGAGGGATGTGAATCCGGAAAAAGGTAAACCGAGCGGCGATTAGGGAGCCATACCAGCAAGGGGCCTACAGTTTTAGCATGATTGACAGCGGGCAATGGTCACTGAGTTGATATTGCTTCAGTTGTTGTTCGGTATAAAGATATTCAGAAAAATTCACCTCGGTGATGTCATTTTTGTGTATTCGGCTATCGAGAATAAAGTGATCGATAAATCCGGGATATTGCCTCACCTCCCATGTCCGTTTACGCTTGTTATAGACCTGCGAGCGGCATTGGCTTGTTTTCCCTTTGGTGGCCAGTATCGGATCCGGTGACAGTCCAGCGGTGAGTTTATTCCAAAAGTTATCCCCTTTGTTTGCCAATCGGCGGTTAAAATCCCCCAAAATAATAAAGGACTGTTGTTGTTCTTGCCGTTTGGCTATCCAGTTTTTGAGTACCTCGAATTGCTTTTTTAAAACAGTACAGTTCTTGTTGCGGTGACGGTTACTGTAACACCCGCTTTTGAGGTGGACAGCCAATAGTCTTAGGGACGGTTTTCCTTGTTGAAAAAGAGAAATATCGACACCATAACGTAGGTATTGGTTATTCCATACATCCAGCTGTTGGAGATCAGGATGGCGCTGATACTTTAATTCTTTTCGGATCGCAAAGCCGACAAATTGCGGCCAGATCTCGTCATTGTTTGTATCTTTCCTATTCGAGAACTCGATCTGATACTTGCTCAGAGGAATGACTTTGCTTATCGACTGACGGTCAGCGACTTCCTGAAAGGCGAGGATGTCAGGTGAGATTTCATTGATGATGTCTGACAACGCTTGGTAGTCGTTGTGAGTTCTTGCTGGAACGCGAGGTTGGCCTTTTTTTTTCGGCTCTTCGTCAGTGAGCCAATTGAGGTTCCAAGTTGTTAGAGTTAATGAATTGCTGTCGTTGCTCGCTACTGCTGCAATGGGTATTGCAGTAAATATCACAAGCCAAAGTAAGAGCGGAAGCAGTCGGTTCAGTTTGGCCATAGTAACGATGAACTTTTGTGGTTGAAAGTATTATCTTGGCAGTACAGGGACAAAAAGGCGACTAGCCTAGATGGTGGTGTGCGAAGGAAAACAGTTCGAATGAAATGACGTCAGCGTTGCAGTAAATTGTGCTTGTTGTTCGAAAATGTTCCATGAACAAGCTCAGGCAACGACACCAAAGAATTGACCGACCAACGCCGTCAGCCCCATGGCTAAGGCTCCCCAGAAAGTGACCCGTATTGCGCCTATCGTCATTGATGCCCCGCCTGCTCGTGCGGCGATGGCGCCGAGAGCGGCCAAAAAGACCAGAGAGAAGCCGGCAACCATGGCGATGAGCAGTGATAGGGGCACCATCCATGCGACTAGCAAGGGAAGGGCGGCGCCGATTGTAAAGGTGGCGGCAGAAAACACGGCGGCTTGTACCGGATTTGCCCCTTGGTTATCCGACAGTCCTATTTCATCTCTGGCATGGGCCCCGAGTGCGTCATGGTCCATCAGTTTTTCAGCAACCTGACGAGCCAGTATCTGATCGAGTCCTCGCCGTTCATAAATTTGTGCCAGTTCATTGATCTCGTCTTCGTAATCTTCTTCGAGCGAGCGTTGTTCGAGTGCCAAATCGGCTTTTTCAATATCCAGCTGTGAGCTTACTGACACATATTCGCCAGCCGCCATCGACATCGCACCAGCCACTAAACCGGCAATACCTGCCAGAAGGATACTATCTTGAGTGGTATTGGCCGCGGCAACGCCAATAATCAGGCTGGCGGTTGATACAATGCCATCATTGGCACCCATCACAGCCGCTCGTAGCCAGCCAGCACGGTGCGAACGGTGGTTTTCCTCATGGCTCATTCATCATCCCCCCTTAGGTCTCTCGCCCGGTAAATTAAGCATAAATCAATAATCATAAATAAACGCAGTGTATTTGGGCTGGAGGCGCCCGAGTTACAATCGGTTCAAGCAAGGTTAGTTAATAATGCCATCGCTTTGCACTTAATCGTTATTTTACTCTGTGAAAAATAGCAATATGTTTAGGTGGTGATGAATACACATAAAATTCAACAGAAATAAAATTATTCCATTGTGGGTTTTGCTAGGTAAGTATCTGTTTTTATTGGTTATTTAATCATGGTTGTAGTTTTTTTCTTAAGGTTTTTATATTCATGTAATTATTCTTTGGTGTTCTTTTTTTAATTATTAAAATTGTTACGTTAGTACAATTAAATTATTTGCCATCACCTTAGAATACGAGTAAATGCAGGTAGGAAGGTGAAAGATGAAAAGCCAGAGCGCTATATATTCTGATAGAGAGTTTGAATATTACTTTTCCAATTGTCAGCAAACAAGCTCCCTTCCTCCCGTTGTTTTTATTCACGGTATCCTTAGCAGTGGCCAGCTATTTACCCATCACATGATGCCTTATTTTGACCCGCTGGGTTTCACTACTTATTCTCTGACTCTCCGTGGCCATGGCTCTCATTCCGGCAAGCCGTCATCACAGCCCTTTCAAGATCACATTGATGATGTGGCTACCTTTATTGAGTTTGTCTCTTTGCAAGAGCAAAAGCCCGTGGTAGTTGTTGGATATTCTCTAGGTGGCTTGATTGCTCAGCATGTTTGCCTGCGCGAAGAGCTGAGTTCTAAATTAGCCGGCTTAGCATTGATGGCATCTGTACCACCACAAGGGTTTAGTCAACTCAACCAGGCCATGTGGTTTGATCATCCCGCGCTATCAATGGTGCTGGGTCAAGTGATGGCAATGCCCAACTTGGCGCTGCTTAACCCGTATTATCGCCATGTGTTAATGGATGCGTTATTTGCGACTAAGCCTAGCCAGCAGCAACTGGACTCCTTGCTTTCAGAGTTGAAGGCTGAAGATCTCCGACTGTTTTTACAGCCACATCCTATTGCTGTTAACTCCCCCCTAAATTTTCCTGTACTTGTTGTTGGTGGTAAAGAAGATAAGCTAGTACCTGCTTCCCAAGTACAAGCCACGGCGGATTTTTATGGTGTTGAGCCGGTGTTTTTTAGCCCGATGGGCCATGCCATGCCCATTGAAAAAGAGGTGACCAAGTTTGCTGCTCATCTTGCCAATTGGTGCCGCACATTGTGATGTTTACTATGCTACGGGGTTTACATCTTTTCCTTGCTCACATTCCTTCGCTCTATGTCCGGTGCTGATAACTTACTGTTTTACTGTAATGTGAGCTCGGTATTGCTGCTTTATTGATCTAAAACAACCAACGCCCCTTATACCCCTTAATGGGTATCCAATCTATCCGAATTAGGCATAAATTAATCAATAACCACTAAATTAGTAAGTGTTAATTACTGCACCTCAGTTGGACGAGGCGAATACTTACAGATTTAGGACGGATTCGGTGGTGTGCCTTGAGGAGGGCTTTGTTGTGAATGATTTCCATGTCTGCAGCTTGATTGTTTACGTTGTGGCTGAGCAGCTTGAATCAATAAAAAAAACGATAGAAAGCCTACCGGGGGCTGAAGTGCCGATTTTTGGTGAATCAGGAAAATTGGTTGTCGTGCTTGAGGGTGAACAGCAGAACAATATTGTTGGTCATTTTGATGTGATTAAGCAATTGCCTGGAGTGCTCGATACCACGCTGGTTTACCACCAAATGGAAGAACAATCTGAGCTAAAGGAAGCGTAACATGACAGTTACTAGACGTAGTTTCTTAAAGGCCAATGCAGCAATAGCCGCAGCCAGTGCAGCAGGGTTAACCATTCCTGTGTCGGTGGCTAATGCGGCAGGCGACGATCAGGAAGTGAAGTGGGATAAAGCCCCATGCCGTTTCTGTGGTACGGGCTGTAGTGTACTGGTCGGTACCAAAAATGGCCGTGTGGTTGCCTCGCAAGGTGATCCGGATGCACCGGTAAACAAGGGCCTCAACTGTATCAAAGGCTACTTCTTGCCTAAGATCATGTATGGAGAAGATCGCCTGACTCAACCGATGTTGAGAAAGAAGGATGGAAAGTACCACAAGGAAGGAGAGTTTACCCCAGTCAGTTGGGATGAAGCCTTTGATGTAATGGCTGACAAATTCAAGCAAGCCCTGAAAGACAAAGGCCCATCGTCCGTTGGGATGTTTGGCTCTGGTCAGTGGACCGTCTGGGAAGGCTATGCCGCCGCCAAATTGTACAAAGCGGGTTTCCGCTCTAACAACATTGACCCGAATGCCCGCCACTGCATGGCCTCTGCGGTTGTCGGTTTTGCCCGTACTTTCGGTATGGACGAACCTATGGGGAGTTATGACGATCTCGAACATGCCGATGCATTCGTGCTTTGGGGATCCAACATGGCAGAGATGCACCCGATCCTATGGACCCGCCTGACCGATCGACGCTTGTCTTCCGACAAGGTGAAAGTGGCCGTATTATCAACCTTTACCCACCGCAGCTATGAGCTGGCGGATAACCCAATCATCTTCAAGCCACAGACTGACTTGGCCATCCTTAACTTCGTTGCCCATTACATTATTTCGAATGACAAAGTGAATCAGGACTTCATGGACAAGCACGTTAACATCCGTAAGGGTGTGACGGATATCGGCTATGGTTTGCGACCTACCCACCCATTGGAGAAAGCAGCCAAAAACCCGGGCAGTGGCGATTCTACGCCGATGAGCTTTGACGATTATGCCAAGTTTGTCTCAACTTATACCGCCGAATATACCTCTGAACTGACTGGTGTACCGGTAGACCAGCTTAATGAATTGGCTGAGATGTATGCCAATCCTGAAACCAAAGTGGTGTCTTACTGGACCATGGGTTTCAACCAGCATACCCGTGGTGTGTGGGCCAATAACCTGATTTATAACATCCATTTATTGACCGGTAAGATCTCCAAGCCGGGCTGTGGGCCGTTCTCGTTGACTGGCCAGCCTTCTGCCTGTGGTACTGCCCGTGAAGTCGGCACCTTTGCCCACCGTCTGCCTGCCGATATGGTGGTGATGAATCCTAAACACCGCGAAATGTGTGAAACCCATTGGGATATCCCAGAAGGCACCATTCCGCCGAAACCGGGCTATCACGCTATTCTGCAAGACCGGATGCTCAAAGATCGTAAGCTCAATGCCTACTGGGTAATGTGTAACAACAACATGCAGGCTGGTCCGAATATCAATGAAGAGCGTTTGCCTGGCTATCGCGATCCGGCCAACTTCATCGTGACCTCAGATCCTTACCCAACAGTAACGGCAATGGCATCGGATTTGATTTTGCCAACGGCTATGTGGGTGGAAAAGGAAGGGGCATATGGTAATGCCGAGCGTCGTACCCAGTTCTGGTACCAGCAGATCTCTCCGCCGGGCGAAGCGAAATCAGACTTGTGGCAACTGATGGAATTTTCCAAGCGCTTCAACGTTGAGGAAGTGTGGCCGCAGGCGCTGATCGACAAAAAGCCAGAACTCAAAGGCAAAACCTTATTCGAGGTATTGTTCAAAAACGGCAAGGTCGATAAGTTCAAGCTCGATGAAATCGCCGCTGATCAACTGAATGATGAGTCCCGTGACTTTGGCTTCTACGTCCAAAAAGGCTTGTTCGAAGAATATGCCTACTTTGGCCGCGGCCACGCCCATGACTTGGCACCGTTTGATATGTACCACCAATCCCGTGGTTTGCGCTGGCCTGTGGTTGATGGCAAGGAAACCGTCTGGCGTTATTCAGAAGGTTATGATCCGTATGTGAAGAAAGGCGAAGCGTACTCTTTCTACGGTAAGCCAGATAAGAAAGCCGTTATCTTTGCCCTGCCATATGAGCCAGCAGCAGAATCGCCAGACAAAGACTATGACTTATGGCTCTCGACCGGACGGGTATTGGAACATTGGCATACTGGTTCGATGACGCGACGGGTACCTGAGCTATACCGCTCTTTCCCCGATGCGGTGCTGTATATGCATCCTCTGGATGCCAAAGAACGCGGACTACGTCGTGGCGATGCAGTGAAGATTGTTTCGCGTCGGGGCGAAGTGCTCACCCATGTAGAAACTCGCGGGCGAAACCGAGTACCGCAAGGCTTGGTGTACATGCCTTTCTTCGATGCCGGGCAGCTGACCAACAAACTCACGCTTGATGCGACCGATCCTATTTCGAAAGAAACGGACTTCAAGAAATGTGCGGTAAAGGTGGTTAAAGCCTAACGATTGGAAACAGACTGATGAAGCGTTCACCTCTCAAATCATCACAAAGCCGTCGCCGCTTCCTTCGGGATGCCGCGCGAACGGCGGTGGGTGTGGGAGCGGCAGCGACCGTACTCGGACTACAAAGCAAACAGAGTCAGGCTGACAGCAGCGGGGTGCCGATAAGGCCACCGGGTGCATTGTCTGAGCCGGAGTTTTTACAGGCATGTTTGCGTTGTGGATTATGTGTTCAGGCATGTCCCTACGATACCTTGAAGCTGGCAAGCTTATTGTCGCCAGTGGCATCGGGTACGCCGTACTTTACCGCCCGAACGATACCGTGTGAGATGTGTGAAGACATTCCCTGTGTGGCGGCGTGCCCGAGCGGCGCGCTGGATCATGGCTTGAAAGATATCGATGACTCCCGAATGGGAACGGCGGTATTGATTGATCATGAAACCTGCCTCAACTGGTTGGGCTTACGCTGCGATGTGTGTCACCGGGTCTGCCCGCTGATTGATGAAGCCATCACCCTTGTGCCAATCCGTAACCAACGTACCGGCTACCACGCCAAGTTTATCCCGACCGTGCATTCGGATGTCTGCACTGGTTGCGGTAAATGCGAGCAAGCCTGTGTGCTGGATGAAGCAGCCATTAAGGTTGTACCCACGGCATTGGCAAAAGGCGAACTGGGCCATCACTACCGCTTGGGCTGGGAAGAGAAGGCCAAGAAAGGGGAAAGTTTGGTCCCTGACGATCTGACTTTGCCTGCTCATAAGCCGAGTAACAGCGGAGGAGGTCAGTAATGGCTAAGCATTTGGCAAAAGATGCCGGTAAAGCGGCTACCGCTTCACTGGGGTGGTGGAAAGCACATCGCTTTTTGCTGCTACGTCGCAGTTGTCAGTTGCTGATCATTGCGCTGTTCATGATCGGCCCGACATTGGGCGTGTTACGGGGTAATCTGTCGGCAAGCACCTTGTTCGATACGATTCCGCTGACCGACCCGCTGATCTTGTTGCAGACCATCGCAGCAGGTCACTGGCCAGAACTGGCTGCCCTGCTGGGCGGCGCCATTGTGGTGGGATTCTATGCCTTGTTGGCACCACGGGTGTTCTGTGCCTGGGTTTGCCCGCTCAATATGGTGACGGACCTAGCCGCGTGGCTGCGTCGTAAGCTGGGGATCAAGCTCAGTTACCGCTGGCCATCAAGCTTGCGCTACTGGTTGCTGCCTGTGTTGCTGCTTGGCAGTGCGATCTCCGGCACGGTGCTGTGGAGCTGGATTGACCCTGTGGCAGCGCTGCACCGTGGTTTGGTGTTCGGTATGGGCGCAGGCTGGGTGTTGATTCTGCTAGTGTTCTTGCTTGATCTGGTACTGGTCGAACATGGTTGGTGTGGCCATTTATGCCCGCTTGGGGCGACCTATGGCGTGATCGGCCGAAAGAGCTTAGTGCGTATCACCGCGACCAACCGGGAAGCCTGCAATAAGTGCATGGACTGCTTCAATGTATGCCCAGAGCCCGAAGTGTTGCGGCAACCGCTAAAAGGTGGGGACCGTAAGGTGATGAGCCAAGACTGCATCAGTTGTGGACGCTGTATCGATGTCTGTTCCGAGGAAGTATTGGAATTTAAAATAAGAATTGGAGCCAATAAAGATGAAGGGTAAGTATGTTGTGTCTGCGCTGCTGGCGGCTGTTGTAAGCCTTGCAGCATTTGCAGAAGTTACCTCGTTACGTGGCGCGCAGGAAATAGCGGATACCAATACCGTTGCGCCCATCAAGCCGGTGCCAAAAATGCAAGATAAGCTGGCCTTGGAATATGTTCATCAACCCCCATTGATCCCGCACT
Organism: Photobacterium lutimaris; assembly: GCF_003025555.1. Lineage (GTDB taxonomy): Bacteria > Pseudomonadota > Gammaproteobacteria > Enterobacterales > Vibrionaceae > Photobacterium > Photobacterium lutimaris. Next base: position 140,675 of record NZ_PYMH01000001.1, read on the forward strand.
CAACGGATATGGTGCAGATCAACCCGAGCAACAATGGCTGCTTGCAGTGCCATGACGTCGACAAGTACCGCAGGACGGGAGCCCCCCGGGTGAGTTCGACTCACTACATGGACAGCAACAATAAGGTCCTAAGTGATGTTGCACCGCGTCGTTACTTCTGTCTGCAGTGCCATGTACCGCAGGCTGATACTGCGCCGCTGGTGGAAAATACCTTTAAACCGGCTGGTAAATTCGGCCAATAGGAGGGGCTATGGAGAGTCAACGACCTGGTATCATCCGGCGTTTTTGGCAGTGGTTCAGAAAGCCCAGCCATTTTGCAATTGGCACACTCCTGACCGTGGGTGTCGTCGCGGGTGTGATCCTGTGGGGCGGCTTTAACACTGCGATGGAGTACAGCAATCAGGAAAGCTTCTGTATTGGTTGTCATGAAATGGAGAACAACGTTTATCAAGAGTACGTTGGGACGGTTCATTACAATAACAGTAGTGGGGTAAGGGCGACCTGTCCGGATTGCCATGTACCAAAAGAGTGGGCACCGAAAATGGTGCGTAAGATCCAAGCATCGAAAGAGCTTTATGCCAAAGCGCTAGGCATTGTCGATACACCGCAGAAGTTCGAGGATCACCGGTTTGAAATGGCCTCCCGAGAATGGGACCGCATGAAAGCCAATGACTCGCAGGAGTGTCGTAACTGCCATAACTTTGAGTATATGGATTTCAGTACCCAGAAATCGGTGGCAGCGGGGATCCATAGCCGGGCCATTGAAGACGGCAATACCTGTATTGATTGCCACAAGGGTATCGCCCACCAATTGCCGAAAGGCCATAAGATCGAAAGTGCTATCTAGCTTCTTTTGATTGGTGTAACTAAAAAATCCCTAGCCGAGTGATTGGCTGGGGATTTTGTATTTTGGTGATCTTGGCCGCTACGTTATCGTTAAACAGTTATCCCCAAAGCTGGAGAGTAAAGTTCAGCAGTGCCATCACATTATCCACCTCAGAGATCGCCATTCCCCATTTACTGAATGGTGGTATCAAGAGCTGAAAAATATATTCAGTGAAAATAACAATTAGTTTGTGGTGTTATTAGGTTGGAACAAGAAAAGCCCTCTTGATAAACTGAGAGGGCTTCGATATTGAATTTATGCCTCTTTGCGAAGAAGCAAAAGAAGTGCAGTCATTAGACCACAGGCAGTTAGTACCATGCCTAGGTTTTGTGCGATGCCAGCCAAGCTTAATCCGCTGCCTATCATCAAGTAATACATCAGCCCGAAAATGGCCCCGGCACTTCCAGCTTGCTGCTTGTAGCCAATCAGTGCACTGCTCAATACATTGGGAATAGCAATACCGAAAGCCATCACCACCAGAAGCATAGGTACAATGAACCAAATACTATCAAGCATTAATGTAACAGCTATACCGCCCACTAAAAGCAGTATTGCCGCCAGCCACAGTAGCGTTTTTTGCTGCCATTTTCTTGCAATGAGCTGTTTGTTCAAATAGCTGCCAAGTAACGTACCTATCCCTAATACAATGCCACTATAGCCAAATTGTTGGGCATTAAAACCAAGTTGCTCAAACGTAAAGGCCCCTAGTTGGTAATAGGCAAATAAGGCGATATTAAACAAAGCCACTAATAGTGCTGATTGCCAAATTTGTACATCTTTAAACATGCGAACGGCGAGAGCACGCAGTTGTAAAGGCTGTTTGAACTGTTGGGTTTCAGGTAACTTGGCCAAGTTGTACACAAACAACAGGACGGCCATTACTGTCAATGCCATAAATACAGCACGATAGCCGCCGGACTGCGATAGCTGCCCACCGAGTAACATGCCGAGTACCGGGCTAATCGAAATCCCCATCCCCATTATGCTAAAGACTTTCCCCAGCTCTTCACCGTTGTAGCTGTCTCTTAGCATGGTTTGGGTTACCACAGAGCCGACAGCAATACCAAATGCACTCAGTGCTCGGGCTATCATAATGACGGTAAAATTATCAGTCTGTATTGCCAATAGCGTCGCTAAACCGTAGGTCAAGAGCCCCAATAACATGGTTGGCCTTCTGCCGATCTTGTCTGCCGCTACCCCCCAAACCACCACTCCGATTGCAAACGCAGTGAAGTATATTGAGAGGGTCTGGGCGGCTTGTGCATAGCTGACCGAAAATGCTTGGGCAATTGAGCCTAAAGCCGGGCTGTAAATGGTTTCCACGATTTGAGGAAACATCAGCATGATCACCATCAGCGATAAAGAAGGTTTTGTTTTCATTTTGGTGTCCCCAATGTCTTAACGTGGGGAGATTATAGGGAGAAGAGTGGTGTAACTATTAGCAACATAAATACAAAAAACATCAAAATAAGGACGAAGTACATTTTTGCTAACCGCCCGTTGTTCAATTGTTGTTTTTTAACGAGCGTGCAGCATGAAACGGTTTACATTTAACCGCGCATTTATCCAACTTACTGAATTTACATTTCGCAACAGATTGCGTGGTTTTTACGTATTTATTCTATTTTTTTTCCTTATATTGCCTAGGTTTATTCCAAGACATTAGGCTCTGTGAGATGAAAAATAAAACCTTTAAACTTGCGACGTTAAGCGCAGCTATCCTACTGGCTTCTACTGCCAGTTATGCGAATGCTAATAATCAAGCGCCTGCATCCATCGCTGAATGTAAAACTTTTGAACCGACGCCATCGGTCATCGTGAAAGGCACCAATAACGAATTATCAAGCCAGACGATCACCATTGGTGCGACCGGTGACATGCATGGTCGTATCTTCGCTTATGATTACGCGCTGGATGGCGTAGATAGAAATGCGGGTTTCTCAAAAATTGCCACCCTGCTACGTGACGAGCGCTCAAGCAATGACAACTTCTTGCTGATCGACTTGGGCGATACCGTTCAGGGCAACTCGGCAGAGCTATTCAACAACGATCCTGTCCACCCAGTTGTTGAAACCATGAACACCCTAAACTACGACTTGTGGGTGCCGGGTAACCACGAGTTTGATTTCGAGCGCGCCTTCCTTGAGCGTAGCCTTGAAAACTTCAACGGTTCGGTAATTTCTTCTAATGTTATTTGGGATAAAAACTCGGTTGACTGTAAAGCCAACGAAGAAGAAGTCCCGTTCCTACGCGGCTACCAGATCTTCAATTACAACGGTGCCAAAGTGGCTGTTGTTGGCCTAACACCGTCTTACGTTAAAGTGTGGAATGCCTCTAACCCAGAGAATTTCCGTAACTTGGACTTTAAAGATGAACTGGAGTCGGTCACTGACACCGTAAATTCGGTTATCGAGCAGTACCAGCCTGATGTGGTGATTGGTGCTCTTCACCACGGTCGTAAAGAGCATGGTCGCGGTGTTCATGAAATTGCCTCTGAGCTAGCTGATAAGTTCGATGTGATCTTTATGGGTCACGAACACGCTCGCTTCATTGAGCAGGTTGAGAAAGGCGCTGATTTTACCGCGGAAATGCCTGAAATTTCTGTCGACGGCAACAGCGAGCTGGAAGATAAGACCAAGTCAGGTGTCTACAACGCTGAAAACCGTCATGAAAAAGTCAAAATCATCGAGCCGGGCAACTGGGGCTGGGCACTGGCCAAGGCAGAAATCGAATTAGAGAAAGATCAGCAAGGCAAGTGGCAGATTGTTGATACTACGCTGTCCAACCGCAAGGTTGAGAGCGTACAAGAAGACAAGACGCTACAAGAGCAAATGCTGCATATCCATGATACCTCTGTTACCGATGCCAACATTAAAATTGGTGAAGTAAAAGGTAACTTCACCAACTCTAAAGGTGGTTTTGCTGATGAAGCCGTACTTGAAGAGCAAGTGTTGAACAGCGAAGGTCTCCGCCTTTACAGCTCAATTCATACCGGCAAGTTGTCGGACATGCCGATCACGGATTTGATCAATCAGATTCAGATCATGAATATTGAGCAAAAAGGATCTGATTCTGAAGGCAATGCAATTGCCGTCGATGTATCGGCAGCAGCCCTGTTCTCTGACGGCTCGAATCTGTTCGACGGTCAGGAATACCGTAAGAAAGACAGTGCTAACCTTTATATGTACGACAACCAGCTGGTTGCGGTAAGCATCAAAGGTGAGCAGCTTAAAGCGTACATGGAGTGGTCTTACGGCTACTTCAATACGCATCAAGAAAACGATATTACCGTTTCTTTCAATCCTGCTATCCCGGCCTATAACTACGACATCTTTGATGGCTCTATCCAATATACCGTGGATCTGAGCAATGCGGTGGGCGAGCGTATTGATATCACCGAGATCCGTGGCGGTGAATTTAATCCTAATGCCGACTATGTATTGGCAATCAATGACTACCGTTTAGGTACTCTGCTAGGCGAACAGTGGATCACCCGTGAGCAGGTGATCTGGGACTCATCAAACGAGCCGGTTTACGCGGTACGTGACATGATCACCGAGTACGTCGAAAACGAGGGTGTCTTGGATCGTAGCAAGTTCGAAAATGTGAATTGGTACATCAAACAGTATGGCCCAGCGAATGCTGCAGGCGCTGTATCCGAGCCTGGCGATATCCTGTCGCTACGTGAAGGCGCTGGTGCAGAACTTTGGAGCAAGCTGCAGAATAAAGAGATCTGTGTGATGCGTTCAGGCCCGGGTGCACGTAATTCTATCAATGTGTCGGTAAACCTTGCCGATGAAGATACCTGGTTTGCTAACCCGAACTATTCTGCAGAGGCGACTCAGGAAGCCTTGTATGAAGGTTGTGCGTACAGCAACCAGCCGAAGTAAGACTCTCCCATTACTCTAATTCAAGGCGCTTCGGCGCCTTTTTTTATTTATCCCTATTGGTATTAAACCAGACGAAGATCACGATTGATCCTTACCCAAGGTTTGAATTCTTTGATTTAGGTGTTATTGTATTACAATATTAATTATCGGCGGTGTCGAGGGATAGTCTGTTTAGGCTCTTGGCATCGCCATTAACTAACGTAAAGAGAACATTGATATGTCTAATAAAGTCGCATTTATCTCTGGTGCTACAGGTGGGATCGGTTTCCAGGTGGCTAAGCGCCTGGGTCAAGATGGCTACACGGTGATCCTCAACGGTATCGAAGCGTCGAAAGGTGCAAGCTGCGTTGCTGAGCTAACTGGAATGGGCATCGAGGCCGAGTACCGTGGCTTTGACGTGACAGATGAGCATGCCGTGACCGAAAATATCAATGCGATCGGTGATAAATTCGGTAAGATCGATGTTGTCGTTAACAACGCAGGTGGCCTAGGTGGCCGTAGCCCAATCGAAGGCATGGAAACTGATTTCTTCCGCAAAGTTATGGCGCTTAATCTTGATAGTGCATTCTTTGTTTCTCGCGCTGCAATTCCGTTCCTGAAGAAGTCTGACAACGCGTCAATCATCAACTTCACTTCTAATGCAGCTTGGAACGCAGGAGGCCCAGGTGCGGGTATCTACGGTACATCCAAAGCCGCGGTTCACACGCTTACGCGTGCGCTTGCTAAAGAGCTAGCACCAGCTAACATCCGTGTTAACGCTGTATCTCCAGGTACTATCGATACGCCGTTCCACGCGCAAATCAAAGAAACGAAGCCAGAAGTGTTTGCTTCTTGGGCTAACAGCATCATGCTGGGTCGTCTTGGCCAGCCAGAAGAAGTGGCTTCTGCAATTTCTTTCCTAGTAAGCAAAGACGCATCATTCATCACAGCTGAAACGCTACAGATCGGTGGTGGTCAGGCGCTGGGTATCTAATCACACGGCATATAAAGCCGCTGGTTGGCTTTATTTGGCAGTTTGATAAACACGGCAGATACTCGTATCTGCCGTGTTTTTATATAGGTATATCTTCAGCCTATTTTGTCTGTGCATATCATTTTAAAGTCCCACTGCTGTTTCTACTTTTCATTTAATGTAACCCCTTACACTGATTTACAAACTGCCTCTCAATCCCACTTGCAGGGATAAGAGAATGAAAGCAAGTGCCTATAAATGTGCCCTTTTGGTTGAGGTTTGATCGCAATCTTTCATTTTGTAAATCGTCACGCTGTTAACTTGTGGGTAATGGAATATTGGCTGAGAGACCTTTGTCTGTGATTTTTATCACGTTTCCTCTGTTTTTGTTATTTGCTCTGCCGGTATTTTTTGGGATTAATATCACATTGGCAATCGTTTGCTTGTGTGTTTTTTGAACGCTTTTGTGTTGTGTGATTGTTGGCGGTTAACGTTTGCTTAGCATGCAAAGGTTTACAATTAACGATTCATTTATCAAATTTACTGAATTTACATTTAGAAACCTTATCGTTGGTTTTCGAGTTTTTATTCTATTGTCAGGGCGTATATTTGACCACGTTTCCATTTTCCCTTTTCCTTTTTTATTTTTTGATTGCCTAACTATGACTAAGAATACTATTAAGGTTGCAACGCTGAGTGCAGCGATTGTTACCGCCCTAGCCGGATGTAACAGCAGTAGCAGTGATGACAAAACACAACCATCACGTCCATCAATTGCTGAATGTAAAACCTATGAGCCAACGCAACCAGTGATCGTTAAGGGTGATAATGAAAACCTTAACTTCCAAACGATTACTATCGGTGCTACAGGTGACATGCATGGCCGTATCTTTGCGTATGACTACGCATTGGATGGTGTGGATGTGAATGCAGGCTTTACCAAGATTGCCACGTTGCTGAACGAAGAGCGTGCTGCCAACGACAATTTCTTGATGATTGACTTGGGTGATACCGTTCAGGGTAACTCAGCCGAGCTGTTCAACGACCTACCGGTTCACCCTGTGGTTGAAACCATGAACTTCATGGATTACGACGTATGGGTACCGGGTAACCACGAATTCGATTTTGAGCGCGCTTTCCTTGAGCGTAGCCTTGAAGGTTTCAACGGCTCAGTGATTTCTTCCAACATCATCTGGGACAAGAATTCTGCCGACTGTAAAACCAATGGCCAAGAAGTACCTTTCCTACGTGGTTACCAGATCTTTGACTACAATGGCGCGAAAGTGGCGGTTATTGGCCTGACGCCTTCATATGTAAAAGTATGGAACGCTTCTAACCCAGAAAACTTCCGTAACCTGGATTTCAAAGAAGAGTTTGAATCACTGGAAAACACCGTTGATCAGGTGATCACCCAGTACCAGCCAGATGTGGTTATCGGTGCACTTCACCATGGCCGTAGCGAATCGCATGCCCGTGGTGTGAACGAAATTGCTTCTAAGATGGCTGACAAGTTCGATGTGATCTTCATGGGTCACGAACATGCTCGCTTCATCGAGCAAATCGACTTGGGCGCACCTTTTGAAAACGGGATGGACGATATCTCGGTTTCGGGTGACAAAGCTAACCAAGTTGAAGACAAGGCGAAATCTGGTACTTACAACTGGCGTAACCGTGACTCAAAAGTGAAGGTTATCGAACCGGGCAACTGGGGTTGGGCATTGGCGAAAGCTGAAATCGATCTCGTAAAAGACCAAGAGGGTAACTGGAAGATCTTCGATACTACGCTTTCTAACCGTACCGTGGCGGATATTGAAGAAGATGCCGCACTTCAGAACGAAATGCAGCATATCCATGATGAATCAGTTGCTGATGCCAATATCGAAATCGGTAAAGTAGTGGGTAACTTCACCAATACAACGAACGGTAAAGCTGACGAAGCGGTATTGGAAGATCAAGTACTAAACAGCGAAGGTCTTCGCCTGTACTCGACAATCCACAGTGCTAAAGTGTCTGACATGCCACTGACGGATCTGATTAACCAAATCCAGATCATGAATGTGGAAGAGAAAGCCGGTATTGAAGTGGACGTTTCTGCCGCGGCCTTGTTCTCTGACGGCTCGAACCTGTTTGATGGTGAGACTTACCGTAAGAAAGACAGTGCCAACCTGTACATGTATGATAATCAGCTAGTTGCGGTCAATATTACCGGTGAAAACCTGAAAAAGTACATGGAGTGGTCTTACAGCTACTTCAATCAGTACCAAGACGGTGATATCACGGTTTCGTTCGATGAAACAGTTCCGTCGTTCAACTACGACATCTTTGATGGCCACATTGACTATGTTGTCGATCTAGCCGAAGAAGTCGGCAACCGTATTCAGAATGTTAAGATCCGTGGTGTGGAACTCGATCCGACGGCGACTTACGTGCTGGCAATCAACGATTATCGCTTTGGTTCGCCAATGAAGGATGTTGGTTGGGTGACTGAAGAAGATGTGCTTTGGGACTCATCTGCAGAGGCAATCTACGCTATCCGTGACATGCTGACCGATTATGTTGCCAAGAAAGGCGAACTAGATCGCAGCGAGTTTGAAAATACCAACTGGTACATCAAGCAGTACGGCCAGTCTGATGCGAACGGCGTGGTTGCTGACGGTGAAAAAGGTGTAATCTTGCAGGCGCGTGAAGACGGCGGCGAAGGCGAAGCGTTATGGAATCGCTTGAAGAACAAAGAAATCTGTGTGATGCGTTCTGGTCCTGGTGCTCGTGATGCTATCAATGTTTCTGTAAATTCTGGTAACGAAAGCTCTTGGTTTGTTAACCCGAATGCAAGTAACCCGTACGAAGGCTGTACTTACAGTAACCAGCCTAAGTCTGAGTAATTGAAATTATCAAAATAGAATAAAGAAGGCGCTCCGGCGCCTTCTTGTTTTGGAAGATTAAGATGTTAAAACGATTATTATTTCCTTTTGTGGTCTTTCTTATTTCGACGGCCATTTTGTGGTATTCGCCTGCAGTGAGTGAGTCATTTAGACCGAAAGCATACAGTAACCAAGAGTTTGTCCGTGCGAGTGTGATCGACGTTTTAGCTGAGAGTACTCAGTCAGATCCTTTAGTGCCTTCAGTTAAGACAGGACGTCAACGCTTATTGGTGGAATTACGGGAAGGGGAAGACAAAGGCAAACAAGTCGAAGTCGAGAACCAACTTAGCCGACTGCATAATGTGTATGTTTCCGCAGGTGATAATTTCATTCTGCTGATCCGTGAACAAGGCAGCCGCACTATCTATTGGCCGTATAACCATGATCGTTCTTCCGCGGTGTATTGGATGGTTGGCATCATTGTGTTGTTAACAGTGTTGTTTGCAGGTCTGCAAGGGGTGAATTCGGTGATCTCCTTGTACTTTACGGGTGCACTGTTAATTGGCGTGTTAGTTCCCGCGCTGTTTGCTGGCTGGAACCCGATCCTCGTTACGATTGGCTTGATGGCGGTGAAGATCGTGGTCAATTTCCTGTTGGTCGCAGGGTGGAATAAAAAGTCTCTGGTTTCGATGCTCGGCACCCTTGCCGGTGTCGTTATGGCAGGCTTGATGGCACAGTTTTTCGGGGAGATGGCTCAACTCAATGGCCTATATCTTGAGAAAGGCGAAGATATTCTTTATCTCGGCGGTGAAGCTCAAGTGCAAGTACGTTGGCTTCTGTTTGTTGCTATCATGATCTCGGCACTGGGAGCAGTAATGGATGTGGCGATTTCGATGGCATCGTCATACCATGAGCTTCGCGAAATATCGCCGGAGCAACCGGAAAAAGATCGCCTGTGGGCAACGATCCGTATCGGCCGCGATATTCTCGGTACCATGACCAATACGTTGGTATTGGCCTTTGCGGGTAGCGCACTCACCACGATAATGATGGTATGGGGCTTCCAAATGCCGTTAATGCAGTTTATGAATATTCCGGCGCTGTCGCTGGCTATGATCCATGGTCTGGCCGGTAGCATCGGATTGATCATGACGGTGCCTCTGACGGTACTGATCGCCAGCGCGGTATATCAGCGAGATATCAAGAAAAGACAGAGTTTGGTTAATCCATGAAAATAGCCGCGGTGCAACAGTAGTTGCATCGCGGCTTTTGCTTTCTGCTATAACTCCTAGCTACGTCATTGAATAATGAATTAGCCCATAAAGCCTAAGTTCATGGTGCCGAAGTTGGCGGAGGTGGTAGGGAAGACAGTTTGCACACCCGCATCACTGACCCCAAACCAGCTGGCGAGGGTTGCAGCCATTTGCTCATGGGCAAGTGTAGGTATTAGTCTTCCTTTACCATTGTCATCGGCGCTGCCGACACTGAAATCGGGGTAGGCGCCATAGCAACCGCTTAACACGCTACCACCAATGACCAGCTGGTTACTGCCCCAGCCGTGATCGGTACCATCATTGGCATTATTGTGCATGGTGCGGCCGAAGTCCGACATGGTAAAGCTAGTGACATTGGATTGCAGAGAACCCTGTGCCTGCGTGAATTCTGTCAGTGCCGTATCAAGTTGGCCGTAAAGTGATTGATGGCGTGGAACTTGATTTTTGTGAGTATCGTAGCCACCTTGATTGACGATAAAGACTTGTCTTCCTACACTGCCAGAAGCCACAGAGGCATCTATGATCCGCTTCACGGCAGATAATTGCGAACCGATAGAGCTGTTACGGTTGATGATAGGGTCCAGCTCCGTTGAATCAATGAGTGAGCGGAAATTATTGTAAGGTGCCAAGAAGTCTCCGTGCTGCTTCAAGTATTGCTGGTGGAAGGGTGAGAGATAGACTTCATCAACCATCTCATTGTATTCAGTCTCAAGTGTCCCTGACGCGCTGAATGCGTTAACGGCTGATACTGAACCTTGGGTATTGGTACGAAGGTCGCTGACATTCATTCCGCTTAACCAGCTATTACCACCTAGTGATACCAGCTCAGGAATTGCCCCCCCTTGGGCGAGCAAGTCCATTAACAATCCTCCCCAACCATACGCGGCATAAGCATTGGAGTGCCAAGTGCTCTCCCAGGCATACTGTTGTTTGGAGTGGTTGAACAAGCCGGTAGGGTTAGGTGCTCCTGATCCGGTAGGGCCGACAAGGGTACCTATGTTAATAAGTCCTGCGGCTAAACCATCTTGAAACAAGGATTGTATCCCCGGCATATTGGGATGAAGGCCAATGGGGACACCATTACTGTCCGTTTTTCCTGTCATCAACAAACTGGCTTTATCAATGGCTATATTGGGGCGGCGAGCCGCATATTTGCCATAGAGGTCATCATCACCTGCCATCATCATGTTGAACGAGTCATTGCCTCCTCGTAAGAAGACACAAACCAAGGCCTTGTAATCTTCAGCGGCATAGGCTTTGTTTGAAAGTGAAAATGCAAGTGGCATTGTTGTCGCCCCTGTCATCAGGGCGCTGTGTTGTAAAAATCGACGTCGCGATAATTTCATCATCATTACTCCTGAATCTGGAATTCGGGTGACATGGCAGCAATCCAGAACACTTTGTACATATTGTCATGGTTGGTTTTGGGCATAGCGTCATAGACATCGCTTAAGCGCAGCTCAAGTTGTGGGCTGAGCGAGCCATCAAACAGGATATCTGCCAGCAAATTGAGGAAGCTCTCCTTGTCATCCGTCGTCCAAATCCCGGTAAAGGCGGAATAATCGAGAATCAATTTGTCATCAGCCAACCCTGCTATATCTCCGGTCAGCGTGGTGTCGTCTTTCAGCTTACGGAAAATCAGGTTGGACATATGGGGTATTTCTGCAGATGTGTAAAGAGCAAACTCAGGGCCTATCAATCCATTATCTTCCAGCGGGCCGCTTGGAGTGTAACCGGCCGGAAAGAAATTGAAGACCGATGGTGCTGCCAGTGCGCCCTGAGAGAAGCGGTGTCCTTCAGGTGAGTATTGTGCATCAAAGCCGTAGCCCAATGTCGTGTCCCTGTGGTGTGGGTAGTTGTCTCCCATTTGGCTGTTAAACGCACGGTATAGGGCTGTCATGGTTACAATCGGCTCTCGTGCTTTCGAAACGGTGATAGGATTCGACTCGTACGGCTGAGGGTCAGTCAGTATGGCTTTGACAACAGCGGCAAGATCACCTTGTGTGTTGTTAAAAGTGCGTGCGACACGCTCAACATAATATTTGTCAGGGTTAGAAGTAACGAGTTGCTTAATAAGGTGAGTACTGACAAACACTGCTGTTTCACGTTTAGAGACGAGGATATCGAGCAACCTTTCTAGCTCTTCATCTGCGGTCTCATTTCCGGGGAAGTTGCGGCCCAGAATACGTTTAGGATCCGTGTCATGGTTACTGGCTGTAACCACCATAGGGCTGAGCAAGCCGTTATCTTCATCCCAACCGGTGAATAGCCTCGCCAATTCTTGGACATCGGCTTCGGTATAGGCGGGAATAGGCTGACTGGTTTCTTTGTCTTTCTTGATTACGCCTTTATAGCTTACCTTCCATTCGCCCAGAGCAAATAATTGCAGTAATTCGCGAGCATAGTTTTCATCAGGATACTGGTTATTTTCAGGATCCGGCGGCAAGTTTCCGGCCATAGTGAGATAGCGTCCCATGGCTGGCGAGTAGGTGACATCACGGATCAAGTCTTTGTAATTGCCGAAGGCGTGTTCAACCAAAATATCGTAGTAGATTGCTAAGCCTTTAGCTTGATCATCACCGGATAGCCCCGCATCGTTTTGCGATACCACGACCATTTGGCTCAAAGCGAAAGCGACGCGTTGGCGAAGTTGATCTTCACTGTTAAGAGCAATACCCCACCAAGCATTACTGCGATAGTTTCGGTGCTCCTGGCTGCTACCGTTGTGATCTGCCCTGATCGCCTGGATCCGTAGATACTCATCTAAATGATAAGAGGGTGCTGTAGCGATTTGTGCTTCAACCCATTGCTCGGCAGTGAGGCCAACGGTTGTACTGATATCGGTTTGTGTTGGACCAAACGTACCGCGCTCAAGCAAGCGAGAGGCATTGTGAAAATCTAATACTTGCGGGATGTCTAGTCGTTCAAAACGAAGGCTATAGTCAGCGGATTCTGCCCAGAGGTTATTCTCAGTTTGTGATTTGCTAGGGAGTACTGTGCCGTCTGTTTGTAATTGACCAACAAGCACCATTGTACTGTTGTCATTGATGCATTGACCAATGTGATAAGGCCATTGTGCTTTGCGATTGTGGCTGCGCTTTGAAATTTGGCATTCAAAGGTTTCTGTAGCGGTATTATTTTTTAATACGGTAACTTCGACAGAGTATGGAAAATAGGTGTAATTAATGGCTTTTTGAACGCTACCATTATCAATCAAATCAACGGCGTATGCATTAGATGCAATAATTTGAAAGAGCAGTACTACGATAGCTTTTTTCAAAAAACAAAGGTTTTTGAAAAACATCGTGTTGACTCCGAATATAGTTAATTAGAGATGTTGTTTAATTTATTTTTTTAAGTGTTAGCAAGTAACTGATTTACATTAATTCCTTTTAGTTATTCTCCTTGAGGTGTGTTTTATTTGATAAATAAATGGTAGCAAATAAATACATCTTGTATATAAAATCGGACAAGCTATTATCCTTTAAAATAATTCATTTGCTAAATTTGTGAGCTTAAGCCAAGGATGGTTTGAAATTGATATAAATATAATTTAGCTACTTGAGTCAAGAAGGTGAACTTACTATTTATACTGGTGGTATTTTGACGGATTGATGTTTTTCTGTCATTACATACTCATCAAGGAGACTGTGTTGGAGAGTGTTTAAGATGTTTCATTCGATATAGCTCTTCGTCGGAGTGATTTATCGCTTCGCGTAAATTCCGTCTGTCGCTATTTGGTGCAATACCGTAGCTGTATGAAATGTTGAGTACAGATAAGGTAGCGTCAATGTTTTCAAGGAATGTATTGGCACGATATGGCCGGAGAATAGCGATAAACTCATCGCCCCCGAAGCGGATGATCATTTCCTTTGGCAAGGTATGTTTTTTTAACCCTTGGCTAAATAACAGAAGCACACTGTCACCAAATTTATGTCCATGCTCATCATTGAGTTGTTTGAAGTTATCGAGATCAAAAAAAATCAGATCAAAATTTTTGAGTGAAATGCTTCCAAGCGCCTTTCTATTAAACACACCTGTCAGTTCATCAATACTCTGGCCACACTCATATTTAGTGATGATGTGTTTTATTGCGAGGGCTAGGAAGCCAATACCAATCAAAATACATCCGTCATCAAGAAAGATAGCTATAGGAGAAGGGAGTACATCGATGGTTTTTTTCAATGGGGTAAATTGTTCGATCATGTGATAGATATTTTCTGTACCGATAAATATCATGCCGACAAGTGCTTTTTTTTCTTTTTTGAAAACAGGATAGGCACACACCGAGATGGAAACAATGGAAAGTAAGATCAAGTACTCGATTGCAAATTCAGCTTTGGAATAGAAAAATGACTCATCAATTTTCATGATAAGCATGAGAAAAACCAATCCTGTGCAGACAACTGTCGATACGGCCTTAACCATTGAAACCACCTTTTACGTCATATAGTTAATATGCCTCTTAGTGCATTTATACTCCATGAGCATTGCTTTTGCTTGATAGGTGTCAAAAAAATGACAATTGGTGAAGGGTTGGAGTGAGTCGATTTATCAAGACGTTAAAAGGATCAATGTATGTCATCACGTTGAGAAATGTTTCTCGAAAAAGAAGTCAATGAAAGTCCTGACTTTCAATGGCTGTGATTTTCTTTTATACAGCAGGTGGATAGGTTTCGATTCAGGGCGGTATTCCGCAAGGCATTCTTGGAGTGAACCTTGTTCAATCTCGTTTTCTAGCAGTAAGGCCGGTTGCAAAATAATACCTGCACGGTGGAGGGCTGCGGTTTTGAGGACATCACCGCTGTTGCTGCTTAGCCTTGATTGTTGACGGCTGAAATAGTGCGATTCTTGCTCACGTTGCTGGGGCTGAATATCTCCGTAGTCAAACCCTAAGCAATGATGGTTACTTAGCTCCTTGATATGTAGGGGAGTACCGAAGCGTTCAAAGTAAAACGGTGAGGCACAAAACAGCAATTGGTAATTGCCGACATGCCTGGCAATAAGGCTGGAATCTTCCAACTCACCGATACGGAAAACCAAATCAAAATGGTCGTGGAGAGGGTCGATACGGTTGTTGTCGAGGATAAGTTCTACATTGATATGCGGGTGTTGCTGGAGAAATTGAGCAATCATAGGAGCGACAACTGTGTTGCCATAAGTCACTGGGGCGTTAACCCTGATTGTACCCATCGGAATATTGGTTAACGTTTGCAGGTTCTCTTCTGCCTCCTTGATGTCATCAAGGATCCGTTGGCACTCACGAAAATAGATCTCGCCAGCTTCAGTGAGTGACTGCCGACGCGTGGTGCGGTTGAGAAGTACGGCACCGAGGCTCTTCTCTAACGCTTTGATGTGCTTGCCTATCATGGTTGACGTAACGTTGAAGTGAGCTGCTGCTTTCGCCAAGCTTCCTCGTTCTACGACATCGACAAACACCTGCATGCTTTTCAGTTTATCCATATTACAAACTATAAGTTGATAAATAGCGGAATAGATCGTTATTTATCAATCTTTAGATGTCAATTACATTAGCAATATATTGTGTTGTTACGAGTTAAGATGATGTTTGAGCAAGGGCTATTTATCACAGCTGAGCTACGTGTGAAGGATGATGTATCAGTTGATGAGGCAAAAGTGGCGATAGCGCAGTTTTGTCAGGGAATGAACAGCGAGCATGGTTGCTCTCTGGCGGTTGCAATGCAGGACAATAATGACCCGCGTCGGTTTATTTTCTGGGAGCGGTATGATGATCAAGCAGCCTTTGATGCACACTTTAACGCTAAGCATACCCAAGCGTTTATTGCATTAGGTTATACCCAGTTAGAGCAGGCATTTGAAACCCATTTGATGGAAACGGGAGCAGGTCAATGAGCCAGGCAAAGAATGAAATAAAGCAGTGGGGCATCCTAGGAACCAGCTTTATCTCTGGTGTGATGGCTGAGGCAATTCGCCAAGATGGTCAGAGTCGTATTTATGCTGTAGCTGGACGTAGCCCCGAGCCGCGTGAGTTACTGGCGGCTCAGTATGACATTCCAGTACAACATGATAACTATGATGCGCTGATTGCCGATCCCAAGGTCGATATTATTTATATTGCCCTTCCTAATCATCTTCATCATGAATATGTGATCAAAGCTGCTAAAGCGGGTAAGGCGATTCTGTGCGAGAAATCCTTGTCGGTCGATATGGAAAAAACTGAAGCGGCGCTAGCAGCGGTTGACCAGCATGGGATCTTTTTTGCAGAAGGGCTGATGTATCTGAATCACCCGTTTACAGCTAAGATACTTGAGGTGATCAAGGCGGGTAAGATTGGCGAGTTGCGTTCGATCCAAGGTCAATATACAGCGGCAATTTCTCAGTTTGTGAATCCTGACAGCAAAGGGGCATTATACAACCTCGGCTGTTACCCGGTGTCATTGCTACATCTTATTATTCAGCAGTGTGGTGGCAATGAATCTGCTGAAAATTACACCCTTTCTGCAATGGGACGTCGAGGCCTGGACGGGAATATCTGTGAGACGCAAGCGAACTTCCGGTTCGGCAATGGCGTTATGGCGCAGCTTCATACCGCTGAAGATTATGGCCTGCATGCAGAGTTTACCGTGTTGGGTTCTACTGGTAGTTTGCAGGTAACAACGAACCCTTGGTTACCTGCAACACAAAATCAACTGACTATTACTCAATACGAACAACAGTCAGAAGTGGTTGAAGTCACAGCTGACGGTGACGGTTTCTTGTACCAGGTTAGGGCGGTATTAAATGCATTGGAAAATGGTGATGCTGAGTTAACCCGACCTGCAGCAGGACCGGAAGATTCAAGGCAGATCATGAAATTACTAACAGACTGGGAAGACGCCGTAATCGCTTAAGGCTTCTATTGCCTTTGCTGGCTATACAATTCCGTACATTGTATGTGCACATTTCGACAGAAATTTCACCAAGGTAATTGTACGCTGTTTGGAATTTTGTATTCATTTAGCTGTGTGGTTATTCTGTGCGTCCCTTTATCAATCAATTCGACTACTTTCGCCGTCTTCCTCAATTAGCCAATACGGTGTATCCCAATAGCAAAGGGCTCAGGAAGATAAAGAAAACTGTGCGCTTTTGTCTCTGGGGTATGGTGAATGGCGATGCGGTGAAGGCGATGTCGGAAGTTTTTGCACACCCTGAACTGAAACCAGTTCTACAGCAGAACCCAAAAATATTTGAAAAGCCTCTTAAACCGTATCTTTGTGTGAACTGGTCACGTAAAGAGAAAATTGCACGTCTGCGTGAGCATTATCTTTTTCTAAAAAATACCTTCGGTTCGCACACGCAATCTGTTCTGTCGCAACACGGTGTCACTATCTTTCAATTCACCGATAACCAAGGCGATGCTTATAAGGTACAACTCTGTCAAGGAATGAGTCGTGAAGGGGCGCTAGGGCTGTACTTGGTTGATAGCAATAACCGTAATATCTATTCGCTGACTTGCCACATTGCAACTGGTGAGAAAAAGACGTTGTATATTGGTGCATTGCAGGGGCCTAAAGAGAATATTGAAGATCGCAACCAGATCATCAAAACCTTGACGCGTTCGCTACATGGCTTGCGCACCAAGGCATTAATGACGGAGTTGGTGCTGATTGTCGCTAATGCTCTAGGTATGGAAGAAGTACGTGGAGTATCGAACAAAGGTCATGTTTATCAGGCGCTGCGTTATGTTGGTTCAAAACGAAATGCAGTGACTTTTGATTATGACGATTTGTGGCAAGAGTATGGTGCGACAAAAGAGAGTGCTTACTTTTATCAGCTGCCATTGCTGCCACCTCGTAAAGATCCCTCTAGCTTGAAGAAAACCAAACGTCGTTTGTATACCAAGCGTTACCAGTGGTTGGATGAAATTAATCTGGAACTTCAGAACAATATCCGATCGATGATGACAGATAAGGGTTATACGCAAGATATACATTTAAATTAAGCAATATCGTGATTCCCCTTCGTTCTGACGGCAGGTTGTCATAATCGGTGAGTAATATATTCCCGAATTAATTGGTGTTATCACTGTTTTAGTTTAATGGGGGGAAGCATGGAAGTTATTCTGGCAACGACGAACGAAGAAATCATTGAAATTGCACCTATCATACAGCAGCTTCGGCCCAAATACACATTGGAGAAGCTGAGCGATTTAATGCATCAGCAGCGAAAAGCCGGTTACCAGCTTGTTTATGTCTGTGAAGGGGATACTATTTTGTGTGTCGCTGGGTTCGTGAAAGGTCATAAATTGGGCTGGGGTAAGTACTTGTATATTGATGACCTAGTGACCGATGAAGCGCAGCGCTCAACTGGAGCGGGTAAGTATTTGATGGAGTGGTTTAAAGACTATGCCCATATCAACCAGATAGATCAGATCCACCTTGATTCCGGTGTTCACCGCTATGGCGCGCATAAATTTTATCTAAAAGAAGACTTTGTGATTGCCAGTCATCACTTTGTTTGCCAGTGCTGATTATTTTCCGAAATTAAATAGCCACTAGAATGCCAATAAACTTATATATAAAGGGGATTGGCTTACCGGTTGGTTGTTTTTGCCTATATTCCTCGAAAAGTTGGTTTATTTAACTTACCTGCCCCGATTTGATTCAGATTATAACCGCTCATCACTGTTATGGGGCAAGTATGTTTTTTTTGCACCAATATGCGCTCAGGGAATTATTGTTTTCCTGATTTTCTAAATCGAGAGTGTAATAAAATTCATTAATAATTAATGGTTTAAGATATTTCTCTCCGTTTTGTCTGTACTGGCATTGATTTTGATTGGGTATGGATGAATGTTTATTACAACGGAGATGTTAAGTATGACCACGAAGTCCAAACTGAATCTTGCTGCACTTGGCCTGAGTGTATCGTTACTCTCAGCTGTTGCATCAGCTGAAGAGACGATCAAGGTAGGGGTTCTCCACTCACTGTCAGGCACTATGGCGATCAGCGAAACCACGCTGAAAGATACGGTATTGATGCTGGTTGATGAGCAGAATAAGAAAGGAGGCTTGTTAGGAAAGAAACTGGAAGCCGTTGTTGTTGATCCAGCTTCTAACTGGCCGCTATTTGCTGAAAAAGCCCGTGAGCTAATCGAAAAAGAAAAAGTGGATGTGGTATTTGGTGGTTGGACGTCGGTTTCGCGAAAATCAATGCTGCCGGTATTTGAAGAGCTCAACAGTATTTTATTCTATCCGGTGCAGTACGAAGGTGAAGAGTCATCGAAAAACGTCTTCTACACTGGCGCGGCACCTAATCAGCAAGCGATTCCTGCCGTTGAATACTTGATGAATGAGCTGGACGTTGAACGCTGGGTATTGGCGGGAACCGATTATGTATACCCACGTACCACCAACAAAATCCTTGAGTCTTACCTAAAAGCTCAGGGGGTCGCCGATGAAGACATCATGATCAGCTACACCCCGTTTGGCCATTCAGACTGGCAGTCGATTGTGTCTGATATCAAGAAGTTTGGATCAGCAGGCAAGAAAACCGCCGTGGTCTCAACCATTAACGGTGATGCGAACGTTCCCTTTTATAAAGAGCTAGGTGCCCAGGGTGTCTCCTCTGAAGATATTCCTGTTGTCGCGTTCTCGGTGGGTGAAGAAGAACTCTCAGGTATGGATACCTCTCCGCTCGTTGGCCACTTGGCGGCTTGGAACTACTTCATGAGTGTCGAGACCGATCAGAATGAAGAGTTCATTGATGGTTGGCAGTCGTTTATTAAAAGTGAAAAGCGTGTGACGAACGATCCAATGGAAGCCCATTATATCGGCTTCAACATGTGGGTTCAGGCGGTGAACAACGCCGGCACCACCGATTCAGAAGCGGTGCAAGATGCCCTTATCGGGATTGCGGTACCGAACCTCTCGGGTGGTTACTCGACCATGCTGCCAAATCACCATATCACTAAGCCTGTGCTGATCGGCGAAATTCAAGATGATGGCCAGTTCGATGTGGTGTGGGAAACCACGGGGTTAGTGGCGGGAGATGCGTGGTCTAAATATCTACCTGAGTCTTCAAAACTGTATTCCAGCTGGTCAAAACCTTTCTCTTGCGGGGCCTTCAATACTGAAACCAAGAAGTGTTCCGGTGCTAATTAACGCATTGTATTAAGGGCTTTTGCTCTTTATTGATGGCGCTTCAGATTTAGGCTGAAGCGCTATTTTCGGTGGGTATTTTATTTACCCGCGTTGGAAGTGGTTAATTGTCAGTAAGGACACAAGAAATGACACCTTTAATGACGTTCGTTAAAGCGCTCATTGTTCTCTTGTTGTGTACTCCCATGGCGTTTGCTTCGGTCAGTTCGACAAATGAATTTGATCAGGTATTAATTGGGAAAAATAACAACGATAAGGAAATCGCCATTGAGTGGCTAGTCGATAACCAGCCTGCCGCAACGGCAAAGCCTATTCTTCGGGCGTGGTTGGAAGGCAACCTGTTTTATTACAAGAACAAGAAGAGTGAGGATTACCAGCAGCTCTTTATTATCGCCGCTAGAAACGGGAAGCAGGCTGAGAGTATTTGGGAATCGAAGCAATTGGTTGTTTCGCGCTCGCGCGACTTTGCCAAAGTTCGGGTGAATAATAAATTGCGCAGTCTTATTCGGGTACAGTTGGCCTCTCTCGGGCTGAACTCGCCTGATGCGGTAATTCGTTTACAGGCCGTCGATGGATTGCTTGGCCAAACTGATGGTGAGATCATTAAAAGGTTTGCTGCGCAGTTGAATGTTGAGCCGGATACCAAGGTACAGCAGAGGCTGCAATTAGCGCTGTCGGTCAGTACGGCGCTAGATAGCAGCGCGCCAACGCCAGTGCGGACTGCGGCTGTCAACACTTTGTCTGATTACAAACAAGCGATCGTGCTGCAAACCCTCAATAAATTACAGCCACAATCACTGGATCCTGATCTTTCGGCAGCGGTCGAAAGAGGCTTGGATAAATACCACCAAAGCCAGCGGCTTTACTCCGGTGTCGAGACCGTCTTTTTCGGCCTCAGCTTAGGGTCGGTACTGGTGTTGGCCGGAATAGGCTTGGCCATTACCTTTGGGGTGATGGGGGTCATTAATATGGCCCATGGCGAGCTCATCATGATTGGTGCATACACGACCTATGTGATGCAGCAACTTCTTCCTCAGCAAAGCGGTACCGCCTTGCTGCTGTCTATCCCGATGGCTTTCATCATTTCCGGCTTGGTGGGCATTGCGATTGAACGGAGTGTGATCAGGCACCTCTATGGTCGGCCACTTGAAACGTTATTGGCTACGTTCGGGATCAGTTTGATCCTCCAGCAAGCGGTACGATCGATTTTCTCTCCGCTTAACCGTTCTGTCAGCACGCCCGATTGGATGGCGGGGGCGTGGGAGCTGAACCCAATGCTGTCACTGACCTATAACCGCTTATATATCATTTTGTTTTGCGCCTTGGTGTTCATTTCGATGGTTATGATCTTGAAGCGCACGCCGCTGGGGCTGCAGGTGCGGGCGGTTTCCCAAAATAGGGCAATGGCTAGGGCGATGGGGATCCGTTCCGAGCGGGTTGATGCCCTGACGTTCGGGCTGGGCTCCGGTGTGGCGGGTGTCGCAGGCGTTGCGTTGTCACAGCTGACGAATGTTGGGCCAAATATGGGTCAAGCCTACATCATCGATTCATTTATGGTGGTGGTGTTTGGTGGGGTCGGAAACCTGTGGGGCACCTTGGTTGCTGGTCTAGGGCTTGGGCTGTTCAACAAGTTACTGGAACCTTGGGCGGGTGCAGTACTGGCGAAGATCTTGATGCTGGTCTTTATCATCCTGTTTATCCAGAAACGCCCTCGTGGATTATTCCCGCAACGTGGCCGTGCGGCTGAAAGCTAAGGAGCGCTTGATGCAGTCTAAATCAATTATTCTTTCGGCCTTGGGACAAGATCGGGGCGGTAAGATCGTCCTCGCATTACTGATCTCTGCCGTCATTTTGGTCCCGATGGCTAACCTGTTGCTGCCCGTCGGTCACCCGCTACATATCGAAACCTTCACTATTTCTCTGATGGGGAAATACCTCAGCTATGCCATGCTCGCCCTCGCGGTAGATTTGGTATGGGGCTATCTCGGGATCCTGAGTTTGGGCCACGGGGCATTTTTTGCCCTAGGAGGTTACGCCATGGGGATGTATTTGATGCGCCAGATTGGCGATCGGGGCGTGTATGGTAACCCCGTGCTGCCCGATTTTATGGTGTTTTTGAATTGGCAGGAGTTGCCGTGGTTCTGGCAAGGGTTTGATCAGTTCTGGCTCGCTTGCCTGATGGTGGTGCTGGTTCCCGGTGCTCTGGCTTACGTTTTTGGCTATTTGGCTTTCCGTTCTCGGGTGTCAGGCGTATACCTGTCGATCATGACCCAGGCCCTGACTTATGCCCTGTTACTGGCGTTCTTCCGCAATGAAATGGGCTTTGGCGGGAACAACGGTTTAACCGACTTCAAAGATATTCTTGGTTACAGTTTGCAGCAAGATACAACCAAAGTCGCGCTGTTTGTCTGCACCGGTTTGGCGCTGGCTGTGAGTTACGTGGTGTGCCGAATCATTGTCAGCAGTCGGTTGGGACGAGCTGCCTTGGCTATCCGTGATACTGAGTCGCGAACACGTTTCATGGGTTACGACGTTGATGGCATCAAGCTTTGGATCTTTGTACTGTCGGCCGTCATCGCGGGGATTGCCGGTGCGCTGTATGTACCGCAAGTTGGCATTATCAATCCCGGAGAATTCGCACCGCTTAATTCGATTGAGGTTGTGGTGTGGGTTGCTCTCGGCGGTCGGGCGACATTGTTTGGTGCCATCATCGGGGCCTTAATCATTAATTACGCCAAAAGCTGGTTCACGGTCGAATTCCCAGAAGTGTGGCTGTTTGCTCTGGGGGGCTTATTTGTGCTTTCCACCATGTATTTCCCGAAAGGGGTGATTGGGTTTATATCCGATATAACGGCTCGCGTGAGTCAGGGGAAAAAGGGAAAGTCTTCTCAGCAGTCAGGGGGCTCCTCGCAATCAGGAAAACCTCAACAAGAGTGCGGCGTTAATGAGGTGGTGTCATGACAGTATTAGAGACGGCAAAGAAGCTAGGCACATTTGCTCAAGAGATGACCAAACGGGAAGAAACATTTTCATTTCTTGTTCCCGATGAGCACCCCTTGATAGATACCAGACATAACATTTTGCTCTATGTCGAGGGCGTCAATAAGAGCTTTGATGGCTTTAAAGCCATTAACGATCTCAACCTGTATATCCGTGAGGGCGAACTACGCTGCATTATCGGGCCAAATGGCGCCGGAAAGACCACCATGATGGACATTATCACCGGCAAGACGACACCGGATTCCGGTCAGGTGTGGCTCGGATCAAACATCAATTTGTTGGCTATGAATGAATCACAGATTGCCAATGCCGGCGTCGGCAGGAAGTTCCAAAAGCCAACCGTGATTGAATGCCTGACTGTTTGGCAGAACCTAGAACTCGCGATGTCGGGGGTTCGGACGGTTTGGGCGACATTTAGGGCCAAGCTAACAGCAGAGCAGAAGGACAAGATTGAGTCTGTTTTGGTGTTAATTAACTTGGCAGATCACGCCGCCTTATTGGCCGGTAATTTGTCCCATGGCCAAAAGCAATGGTTGGAAATTGGCATGCTGCTAATGCAGAACCCCAAGCTGTTGTTGGTCGATGAGCCAGTAGCGGGGATGACCCACCAAGAGATGGATAAGACCTCGGAGTTATTGAATTCGTTGGCAGGTAAACATTCCGTGGTTGTCGTTGAGCATGATATGGACTTTGTTCGTTCGATTGCCAGTGATGTGACAGTTCTTCACCAAGGCCATGTATTAGCTGAAGGCACCATGGACCAAGTACAAAACCATCCTGAAGTGAAACGGGTTTATCTAGGGGAATAGCATGTTAGAGATCAAGTCACTCAACCAATATTACGGTGAAAGCCATACATTGTGGGATTTGGATATGCAGATCCCCGAGGGTAAATGCACGGTGTTGATGGGCCGTAATGGTGTGGGTAAAACGACGTTATTGCAGTGCATCATGGGGTTGGTTGGGCCAAAAAGTGGCGATATCACGTTTAATGGGCGCTCAATTCTCGCGGAATCGGCAGAATCCCGGCCACGGTGGGGAATCGGGTATGTGCCGCAAGGGCGTCAGATTTTTCCGATGTTGACGGTACAGGAGAACCTAGAGATAGGTTTGCCTATCCGTGCTCGGGGCGATCGTAAAGTTCCTGACTTCATTTTTGATCTGTTTCCGGTTCTAAAGGAAATGCGTCACCGCCGTGGTGGCGATTTATCGGGTGGTCAACAACAGCAATTGGCGATAGGCCGGGCGTTGGTGGTGAACCCTAAGCTATTGATTTTGGATGAGCCAACAGAAGGGATCCAACCCAATATCGTGCAAGAAATTGGCGATATTATCAGGATGCTTAACGAAAAAATGGGACTTACTGTGTTGCTGGTTGAGCAGAAGTTACCTTTTGCTCGCCGGGTGGGTGATCAATTTTGCATTCTCGACCGAGGACGCCATGTTGCCAGTGGGGAGATGGCCGAGCTCGATGATGCCTTGGTTAAGGAGTACCTCACCGTATGACAGAGTATTTATCGCCTGTTGCGACCAACCCGACCGCAAGTCAAATCGCCCAGCATACCCATCATGGCTGGCAGGCTAAATTGAGCCTGTCCTACCGAGATAGGGGCGATAAAACCGTACTTAAGCACCGAGAGCAAAAAGGCCCGTTAACGGTACAGCAAGCGCTCTACCCCGAAGGGGAGGTTTGCCACAGTTACCTGCTTCATCCACCTGGTGGTGTCGCGGGTGGCGATACACTTGATGTCCGCGTCGATGTTGGCGCGGGTGCCAAGGTGTTGGTGACAACCCCCGGAGCCACAAAGTTTTATCGTTCTGAGCGCCGTTTCGCTAAGCAAACCCAACACCTGTCAGTTGCTGGAGGAGGCCGGCTGGAATGGCTGCCTCAGGAGAATATCTTTTTCCCTGATGCCCATGCTCAACTCAATACCGTTATCCACCTCGAGAAAGGTGCTCAGTTTGTGGGCTGGGAGCTGCACTGTTTTGGTCGCCCTGCACTAAAAGAGTGCTTTGATAGCGGCAAATTGATTGGAAAAACAGAGGTTTATGTTGATGGGCGCCGGGTGCTGACTGAAGGTTTGAACATGTCTGGTGGTGATAAGGTGCTGATTAATATAGGAATGCAGGGATTCCCCATGATGGGGACCCTGTACTTGTCCGAAATGGGGCAAGATTTCTATCAATTGGTACAGGCCTTGCTACTAGATATACAGCGCGAAATGGATTTACAGAGTGGGCCAGGTGGCAAAAAGCTCATTGTGGCCGTAACGCGGGTCGAGGGGCTCATTGTGGTCAGAGCGTTGGGGCATTGGAGCGAAGATATTCTGCATTGCTTTACCCAGGTATGGCAGCAAGCGCGAAACCAGGTGACAGGTGTTACCCCCTATCCCCCACGCATTTGGGCCACTTAGTTGCCTATCTCTTAGTTTATACAGCAGCTTCGTTACTTAGCGATAGTGGAGGGAGAGTGACATGGAATTGACACCAAGAGAGAAGGATAAGCTGCTCATTTTTTGTGCGGGGATGCTCGCCAAGCAACGCAAGGAGAGAGGGATCAAACTCAACTATCCCGAATCCATCGCCTTTATCAGCAGCGCCATTCTTGAAGGCGCGAGAGACGGAAAGAGTGTCGCAGAGCTTATGGATTATGGCCGGACGTTGCTCTCTGTGACGGATGTGATGGAAGGGGTAGCGTCGATGATCCCCGATGTCCAGGTAGAAGCTACCTTTCCCGATGGCACCAAATTAGTGACTGTGCATGAGCCGATTGTGTAGTTGTTTGATGGTATAGCGGCATAGTATCTCGCAGATAAATAAGGAGAAAAAATGGCAGGGAGTGGTGCATTCAATACCTCCGCGTTTGTGCCCGGTCAAATCGAGACCGAAAGCGGGGAGATCGAGCTCAATGCTGGCAGGACAACCCTTACCGTTAAAGTTGAAAACGTAGGGGATCGGCCAATTCAGATAGGCTCGCATTATCACTTTTTCGAAGTCAATGATGCCCTCAAATTTGATCGGCAAGCCTGCAAGGGGTTTCGCCTCAATATACCGGCAGGGACTGCTACCCGTTTCGAGCCGGGTCAGTCCCGGACTGTCGAGCTGGTTGATTTCTCCGGTAAGCGTGAAGTTTACGGATTCCAAGGCAAAGTGATGGGCAAGATCTAGCGCCCTCATCGCCTTCTCTAATAAATAAACAAGGAATAGTTATGGCAAACATTTCACGTCAGGCTTATGCCGAAATGTTTGGCCCAACAGTGGGTGATCGTGTGCGTCTTGCCGATACCGAGTTGTGGCTTGAGGTTGAAAAAGATTTCACTGTCTATGGGGATGAGGTGAAATTTGGCGGTGGCAAGGTGATACGTGATGGTATGGGCCAGAGCCAGCGCCCAAGTGCCGAAACACCGGATCTGGTGATCACCAATGCCATCGTGCTCGATTATTGGGGCATCGTTAAGGCCGATGTGGCGGTGAAGAATGGGCGGATTAGTGGCATCGGAAAAGCCGGGAACCCAGATATTCAGCCGGGTGTCGATATCATCATTGGTCCGGGAACCGAAATCTTAGCGGGCGAAGGTGCAATCCTAACCGCAGGGGGAATTGATTCCCATATTCATTTTATTTGTCCGCAGCAAATTGAAGAAGCATTGGCGTCCGGGGTGACGACCATGATTGGTGGTGGCACGGGGCCTGCAACGGGTACTAATGCGACCACCTGTACGCCTGGGCCATGGAACATGGCACAAATGCTTCAAGCGCTCGATGGCTTTCCGATGAATTTCGGCTTGCTGGGTAAAGGCAATGCCAGCCAACCAGAAGCGTTGCGCGAGCAGGTGGCGGCTGGCGCGGTAGGGCTAAAGCTTCACGAAGACTGGGGGACGACACCGGCGTCAATTGATACCTGTTTGTCGGTTGCCGACGAGATGGATGTTCAGGTCGCCATCCATACCGATACCCTGAACGAGTCCGGTTTTGTTGAATCGACGTTGGCGGCAATTGGTGATCGGGTGATCCATACCTATCATACCGAAGGTGCGGGTGGCGGGCATGCCCCTGACATTATCCGTGCTGCTGGTGAATCGAATGTCTTACCGTCATCGACCAATCCGACTCGTCCTTACACGGTCAATACCGTTGATGAGCATTTGGATATGTTGATGGTATGCCATCATCTGTCTCCCGCTATTGCAGAAGATGTCGCTTTTGCTGAATCCCGTATTCGACGCGAAACCATTGCTGCCGAAGATATCCTGCACGATCTGGGGGCTTTTTCGATGATTGCCTCGGACTCTCAGGCGATGGGGCGGGTGGGTGAGGTGATCACCCGAACCTGGCAGACAGCCCATAAAATGAAGGTTCAACGTGGCAGCTTGGCGCAAGACACTAGTTACAGCGATAACTTTCGCCTGAAGCGCTATATCGCCAAATACACCATCAATCCGGCAATCACTCACGGCATGGCACATGAAATTGGCTCGATTGAAGTAGGAAAGTTAGCGGATTTGGTGTTGTGGAAGCCAGCCTTCTTTGGGGTAAAGCCAAGCGTTATCGTCAAAGGCGGCATGATAGCCATGGCCCCGATGGGGGACCCAAACGCTTCTATTCCGACCCCACAGCCTGTTCATTATCGCGCGATGTTTGGCAGTTATGGCAAAGCGGCGATGAATACTTCGATGCTGTTTATCTCGTCGGCAGCGAGTGACGCTGGCGTGGCCGAGCAACTCCAGCTTGGCAGCCAGATTGGTATTGTCAAAAACTGCCGGACTATTAGCAAGTCAGATATGAAGCTTAACGATTGGCAGCCTCGTATAGAGGTAGATTCTCAGACCTATCAGGTGCGTGCCGACGGCGAGCTTTTAGTGTGTGAACCTGCGGAAGTACTTCCGATGGCTCAGCGATACTTTCTATTTTAAAGCAAATAATAACAAAGGAATTGTGAATGATTGAGTTGGTTGAAGTGAGTGCAGAGGCAACATCGCAGCCCGATGCGTATTTGAGTTTACCAATTGATAGCCGGATCAAGAGTCGGTTGAAGGTGGTATTGGATGATGGCCGCGATGCAGGCCTGTTTCTGCCAAGGGGCCACATACTTCGCGGCGGCGAACAGTTGAAGAGTCGCTGTGGTGAGGTGGTGGTTGAGATCAAGGCCGCCACCGAGCAGGTGTCGACAGTATATTGTGATGATCGCCATTTGCTGACTCGTGTTGCCTACCACTTGGGGAACCGTCATGTTCCTCTTCAGGTTGAAGCCGGCTGGGTGCGTTACCAACATGATCATGTCTTGGATGACATGGTCGTAGGGCTGGGTGCCCAGGTCACGGTTGAAAAGGCCCCCATTGAACCGGAAGGTGGTGCTTATGGTGGTCGTTCTGGTGGTCATCACCATCACTAACAAGAGAGTTAACGTTTTTTGCAAAAGGACATGACAATGAAAACAACCCGTATTATCTCATCGTTGGCAACGCTTAGCCTGATATTACCCGCTTCTGTACAAGCGCACTCTGGACATGACCATTCCTCTTTTTTTAGCGGGCTAGTACACCCTGTTACCGGTATTGATCACCTCATCATGTTGCTCGCATTTGGCGCATTGGCATTCTTGGCGGTCAAGAAAACCTCGACCCAATTAAGCTTATTGGCCGCAGCACTAGTCGCTATGGTGGCCGGAATGGCTGCTGGACTGAATTGGGGAGCCATAACCGGTATTGAAGGGGCGATTGCCGCTTCGCTGTTGGTTGTCAGTGCGGCGCTTTGGCAGGTGTTTTCTGGTAGCCAAATGGTAACCCGAATGGCGGTGGCACTGTGTGTTGCCCTTATCTTTTGTCATGGCTATGCCCATGGTATCGAGGCTTCAGGAAATGTGTCGATGTTTGCTGTCGCGATGGCGATATCAGCATCAGCCTTGCTGCTGCTGGGACACAGGCTAGCGGCATTGACGTCAAGCCGTTGGCTATCTGCTGGGGTTGCTTCTGCCAGCCTCGCTTATTTGCTGGTGGCTTAATATGGCGGCAGAGGAGCTGAGAATACAGGAAGTCGAACGAGGTGAAGGCTCTATTGCTACCTACCGTTTGTTTCAGTTAATAAGCCCCTCGCTGCCAATTGGTGGGTTTACCTATTCGCAAGGGCTGGAGTGGGCTGTCGAGGCGGGGTGGGTAACAAACAGGGTATCGATGGTCCTGTGGTTGGAGAACATATTACGCTACAGCGTGGCCACACTCGAACTCCCTCTTATCGATAGATTTTACCAAGCGATTGAAACGCGGGACATACCGAGCATCGAAGCATTGAGCAACCTGCTGTGTTCAAGTCGGGAAACCAAGGAACTGCGGGCTGAGGAAATCCAGCGGGGCAAAGCGCTGAATGTGTTGCTGAAGCAGTTGGATATTCCTGTGGATGATTACCTTGGCAACAATGCAGATCCTAATCAGTTGGTCGGTCTGTGTGTCGCAGGCTACCTGTGGGGGATCAGCCCTGAAGCGATGAAGCAGGGATATCTATGGAGCTGGGCTGAAAATTTGGTGATGGCGGGGGTGAAATTGGTACCGCTGGGGCAAACCGATGGCCAGCGGGCCTTGATGACATTGACCCAGCAGTTTCCCGAGATGGTTTCAATCTCGACACAAATCGATGAGGTGATGATCGGCAGTTTTACACCGGTTGTGTCGCTAGCCAGCAGTCTGCATGAAACACAATATACTCGTTTGTTCCGTTCATAAGCCTGATGTGCTTTGTGGGCAATAAGATAATAAGGAATGTTATGGAAACATATAAGCAGCCACTTCGTATTGGGATTGGTGGTCCGGTGGGTTCCGGTAAAACCGCATTACTTGAGGTGTTGTGTAAAGCGATACGCGATAAGCTGAATATCGCAGTGGTGACGAATGATATCTACACCCAGGAAGATGCCAAAATCTTGACGAGGGCCGAGGCCCTTGATCCTGACCGGATCATTGGCGTGGAAACCGGTGGGTGTCCCCATACCGCCATTCGTGAAGATGCCTCGATGAATCTGGCTGCGGTGGAAGAGCTAGCCAAGCGGCACCGTAACCTTGATGTGGTGTTTGTTGAAAGCGGTGGTGACAACCTCAGTGCGACGTTCAGCCCGGAATTGGCCGACCTCACTATCTATGTGATTGATGTGGCTGAAGGTGAAAAGATCCCCCGCAAAGGTGGTCCGGGTATTACCCGCTCAGATCTGCTGGTGATCAACAAGATTGACCTTGCGCCCTATGTAGGAGCGTCACTGGAGGTGATGGAGCAAGACACCAAACGGATGCGGCCTAATCGCCCTTATGTCTTTACCAATCTCAAAGAGTCCCAAGGGCTAGAGACAATCATCGACTTTATCATTACCGAAGGGATGTTGACGCCGAAAGGTGAGTAAGCTAATTGGCTACGGGATCTTATTTGCCAGAGTTTTGATAAAAAAGCGCCCAGATGGGCGCTTTTTAGTAGTATTTAGGATTGGATTTAAGGGGTTTCGTTGCGGCTGACGACGATACCTTCATCGTTGAAGCCGAGGAAATCAAGTACGCCACCTTCATCGTGGTCGTTATCAAGCCAACTTACTTGAGGGGCAAAAAGTACCATCCTCTTGCTGAAGAGCGGCGTAAATACCGCTTCGGCCATAGACAACCACGTCAGCTAGCCCATTCCTATTGACGTCAGCAAGAAGGCGGTTAGTGAGATTTAATTCATTACGGAAAATGCGCCTGAGTCGTCATCTTCGATAATTGAATCCAGACCGTTGTTATTGACATCAATAGCGACGAAATCATGGATGGAGGCGTTCCAACCGTTATCAGTTGAGAAGTCTTCACCCCACAGCTGCATTTCTTCGAAATACTTGCCGTTAGACTTGGAGACATACACGCCATCAGTGGTTACAGCGATCAGGTCGGCCATGCCGTCACCGTCGCCAACCAAGCGAGTCATTTCGTTGTCCCAGCCTTGTGCATGTTTTGGCAAGAAGTTAGAAGCCCACACCGTTTTCTTATCGAAGCGCTTGTTCTTCGACTCCGCGACATAGACTTCGCTGCCTTTGAAGGCGACAATATCAGCCGTGCCGCTGCCGTTTACATCAGCTAGGTACACTTGACTATTGGCTGGTGTCCACTCGGTTGCCCGGAATGAGTCACCCCACATTTCATCAGGGAGATAGCGCTTGAGGTATAGCAGTTGTCATGCTCAAAGGTGTCATCACCAAAGAAGGTGTTAAAGTCACGGATTGCCGAACCGTCACTACCGTCAATGTTGCCACGGTAGATGTGGTAGTGGTTGAGTTCTCTTCTAGGATGATTTGATCTTCTGGAACGTCGTATTTCTCCATCAATATCTGCTGAATGGCAGCGGCTTCTGTTAGCCCACCTTGCTCGACACCGGTCTGAACCAATGTTGGGTTGCCTTTACCTGTGGCCATAAATACTGGGTTTGGTAGAGATTGCGCAACCTCATAAACGCGGTCAACACGATATTCCATTAATTGGCGGGGAGTACAATATTTATAGTTAACTTGGAGGCCCAAGTTGAACACCAGGTCAATTGGGAGGTTTTGCTCATTTGCCAGTATATCAGACGCCACTGCGTGTGCGGTGGCACCAATCAGTAGCGCACCCAGGATAGACTTTGCTATTACACTCTTTTTCACGTTATAAACTTTTTTAAGATATGTGGGAGGCTGTTAACCGCTTATTATTTAACCTTGGTTGGCTTGGCGTGAATATATCATTCTAGAGGATGTGTTTGGCACTCAGGGAGTGGATCTTGATCGTATTATTCTCACTGCGAATAAAGTGATTTCCGAATCGGTGATCCTGCTTCTGGAAAGGTTACATTAATGATTGATGCCGAATTTTCCCTGTTGGATAAAATACATTTCGCAATGCATTTAAGGCTATAAGGCTTATAACCTTTAATTATATCGGTAAGGTCATTGATTTTAACATGAAAAGATATTTTTAATAAATTTAGAATTGCCAGATTACATTAAGGATTCTTGCGTTATGATTTCAATACCCCTTAAAGGTAGGTAACGGGTGTATAACATGGCTTGTCTAAAACTATATAGATAACATTCATTGTTAATGGGAAGGTTTTTATATTTCAAATAGTTTTGGTATTAATGGTGTATATGTTTTTTTGAGTAAAAATACAAGGTGAAGGTATGAGCAACGTAAAGAAAATATTGGGCGTTAAAACTAACAAAGATAAAAAGTATGCAGAACGTCTTGAGACCGAGTTTAATATTTTAATAGCGTATGTTAATGGGTTCCACAATGGCTATGTTAAAAAATGGAAAGACGGAAAGCCTGTTCAGTTTTCAATGATTAGAGATGAGGGTTTTCATGATTTTGCCGATAAGGTTGAATATGATTACGCTTCATTATATGAATCACTTTCAATTTATTATGACAGTGCAATTTCAGCTTATGAAAACAAGCGTTCTGCTGAGCAAGTAAGAATATACAGTAATAAAGTTCACGATGTGATAAAGAGTATGACCCGCCTTGAGTCTTATGCGTGGTCAATCGCCAATAGGTAAAATAATGACAAGAAAATTATTAATTGCAGTCATTCTATCCGTTCCTATATTAGCTCAAGCTAACGATCAGATGCAGTTTGGAAACTGGGTTGTCAGTGAAAAGGTTGATAAGTTCAAAGATGAAAAGTTGTGTTCTGTAACTCATGTTGAATCATCAAACAGAATGGCAAAAGTTATCTTTAACCCAACACATGATAGCCCCCATATGATTTCTTATGAGGTTATTACGGGTACGCTAGGCGAAAGAGTAAAGTATCAAATTGATGGTGGGGATGTTGTTGAATTTGGCCCTAATACTAGCACTAAAACAGGACAGGTTTTATATCTACAAGAAGTAGGGCTTGAAAAAGCTGTATTTGATTTCAGTTCGGGTGAATCACTAGTAATTGAAATTATCCCTGAAAATCGCTTATATCCAAACGAAAAAACAACAATTTCACTGTCTGGATTCGCTGAGGCTTACGCCTTTGCTGAGAAATGTGAATAACAACAAAATGGACAAAGTTATGCGATCAGTTCACTACATTTCAGCGATAATGTATGCGGCGTTTGATGTTAATCTAACCGAAAGATCTTAACCTACATATTACTCCAATAGAATGTCATATATTGGTATCAATGTTGACTATATAAAGATTAAATATTAAAGATAAAATTGAATTGTTCTTGCTATGGTAAGAATTTATTTATGTGTATTATTATAAGTAACTTAAAATCATGAGTTTAAAAGGGGGATCTGCCAACCACCAGATCCCTTTTATTGTTATTAATACCAACATGACTAAAAATGAAGGCAATTAACACTTCTACCTTGGCCAGTTGTTTTCTATTCACCGTCAGATAAATACAGCTCATCTATAAGTGTTGGCTTTGCATAAAGGTAACCCTGGTGAAGAGTGACGCCTTGAGTGAGAAGGTATTGCGCTTGAAGATCCGTTTCTACGCCTTCTGCAATAATGCCGACATCAAGCTCATTTGCTAAATTAATTATCGCGTTCAGAACTGGCGTGTTAACACTTTGATGGCCAATCGAATCAACGAAACATTTATCAATTTTTAGGTAGTCAATATTAGTTTGCTCTAATACTGAAAGCGATGTTTGCCCAGTGCCGAAATCATCGATAAGAATGTCGACACCACTAGCACGTAGCCTGCTAATGCTTTCGCAAGCAGCGTCATCGAGAAACTGTCTCTCGGTGATTTCTAAGCCAAGAGATACACCAATGTCGTCAAATTTTTGCTTGTATTGTTTTAGTAAGTAGATACTTTTTTTGTCTGATAAATAGCCGGGTGGAACATTAATGCCTAGGTGTTTACCATCTATGAAGCCTTTTCCGACTAGGTCGTGATAAGCGGTATCAAGCACATAATCTGTTAATTCATTCATCAACCCATACTCTTCCATCAGCGGAATAAAAACATCTGGGTATACAACACCCCTTACAGGATGTTGCCAGCGAACCAACGCTTCCACACCGAAGACACGACCAGAAGAAGCATCAACGTGGGGTTGATAGTGAAGGAAGAATTCACGCATTTTGAGAGCAAGCTTTACTTCCGTGTACATACTTCGCTTATGACTAAACAAGTACTGCGCATAGTACAAAGTTAGGTATACGACCAGTGTAATAGGGATAAATAAAAGGAAGTAGAATGTTTTGCGCTCTGATGTGAATTTATCACTAGCCTCAAGTAATACTTCATATTGGTATAAATCTGATGTGGCAATATATTGAGGGTTACTGCCGACTTTGGTTTGTCCTACTGGTGCGCTAGCTTCACCAATGAAAATAACCGCTCGCTTGAAACGATCATCCAGCCTGTAACCTATGCTTGACCTAATATAAGCCTTATCAATAGATGATACTGCGTAATATCCTTTACTTAATATATCTTTATTTATGACAGATATACTTGCGCCTGTAACACTATAAGGGTCAGGAATGATTAATAACGTTGAAGGCAGCTCTTCAGTAGGTAAATATATTGGCTGTGAATCAATTCTGTCCCCCCGTGATGAGCAAATTATATCTTTGTTAAAAATAATTTGCATTTCTTCTATATCATGCACATAGCGTAAGTTCTGCTCAAGAAGCACACAGTTTTCGGGATCGAGTAGTGCTGTTTTATTTTCAGATTCAACATCGGAAAAAATTTCGTCGGCTTCTTGAATATATCGATCTGTAGTGGTGACTAAAGCCTCGTGGATACTGCTATGGACCATAAATGATCCTGTGGCAAAAATGACCACAAGAGGTGATAAATAAACAATAAATTTTAGATATTTACGCATTTGCTTATTCACCCAATAAACACTCTATTGAAATTGACTCATCTTGGAGGTTACATTAATTATGTATGTTACAAGAACATACAATCTTAAATTGTATCGTATATTAATTGAAAAAATAAGATTAAAATGGTGTTGTTAACATAATTGTGTAGATGGATGTTCTAGCAATAGAGTTTTAAAGAGAAATGCTCATTGAGATTTATAAAAAGATATACGTTTAATATAATCTCCTGATTTACGATGATAAAAAGGATCTGAAGAGTACTTCAGATCCTCAATAGCAGATAAGCCCTTGATGAAATGCTATTTCACTGAAAGTGTTAGCTCAGCATCACAATCACTTCACTCACCGTCAAGCCAACAAATGAACCTAGCATTGAACCGATCAGCGCCATAATAACAGCAACCGGGACCAGGTTTTTGTCGTAGGCGGCGGCGACGACAGCGGCGGATGGTGCACTACCGATGTTGGCGATAGAGGCCAATCCTATCAGATGTAGGTTCATCTTCATCATACGGCCGATAATGAGCATGAGGACGCCGTGGATGGCAAGGATCATAAAGCCTGACATGATGTACATCGGCGCTTGGCCTATCGCACTCAGGTTCACTTCGGCACCAATCAAAGCCACAACCACATAGAGCATCACACCGGAGACTTCATTGGCCCCGGTCATTTTGCCAAGCGCTGTTGGCGCAGCAAGAATACCGAGTAGCGATGAAATGATAATCGCCCAAATCATTGGATTTAGCAGACCCATAGCGGCAATGGCCTGGCCGAGGTGGCGGCTGATTGAAGAGATCACCAAAGCGACCCCCATTTTTTCAGCCCACAAGGCATCTTGTAGCTCTGCACCGGATTTATTTTTTAGACCACACTCTCATTGGTATCGTAAAAAGTAGAGACAGTATTTGTCTCTACTTATTTATATTTATTTTTTATACTCTAGGTATTTATGATTAATTGTAGATCCACTCTGGTAGCCATCCTTTATGGCTCGCAATGAGATCATCAACCAAAGCGTAAATTTCATCGATACTCAACACAGCCGCTGTGTGTGGGTCTAGCATCGTTGCGTGATAAATCGCTTCTTTGTTTTCGGTTAGGATGGCTTCTGTCACCAGCGTTTGTACGTTGATGTTGGTCTGCATCAATGCCGCAAGCTGAGACGGTAGTTTGCCAACTTTTGTCGGGTGGATACCGTTGTTATCGACGACACAAGCCACTTCAACACAACAACCTTGTGGCAGGTTATCAATAAGTTGATCGTTACGGACGTTGCCATAAATGATGCTTGGCGTACCGGTCCAGATTGAGTTGATGATCTCACTTGCGTATTCGTGAGACTCAGCCACGTCAATTTTGTCTGCTGACTGATATTTTTCCATATCATTTTTCCAGCTGGCAACTTGCTCTTTACAGCGTCTTGGGTATTCATCCAAAGGAATGCTGAATTTCTCAATCAAATCAGGGCGATTTGGTTTGATGAAATACGGCGTATATTCGGCAAAGTGCTCTGAAGACTCGGTGACAAAGTAACCAAGACGCTTGAACATTTCATAGCGAACCAGGTTCTGACAACGCTGGTTCTGTGCTGTGTCAGTTTTGTGTTTCGGGATCGCCCCTTGTTCGTACTTCTCCAGCATCTCAGGGTATACGCTTTCGAACTCGCCGTCTTCGTTGCGTTTTTCCAGTGTCAGGTAGTAAGCCATGTGGTTGATACCGGCACAGGTGTAACGCAGTTCGCTTGGCTGGCAGTCAAGATCGTGAGCGATCTCTTCTGCTGTACCCTGAACAGAGTGGCAAAGGCCTACTTGTTTGATGTGAGGGAATTTTTCGAACATTGCCCAAGTGTTAATTGCCATTGGGTTAACATAGTTGAGCATGGTTGCGTCTGGACAAACATCTGTCATATCCTCACAAATACTCCACAGGTGCGGAATAGTGCGAAGGCCACGCATGATACCGCCAGGGCCCAAAGTATCTGCGATGGTTTGCTCTAGACCGTATTTTTTACATACGTCAAAGTCTGTCACGGTGCATGGCTCGTAGCCGCCAATCTGGAATGCAACAACGACAAAGTCGGCATCTAGAAGTGCATCTTTCTGATTTAGGTGGCATTCGATCTTGCCCGTTGCATCTAAGCTATCCATGAGCTTTTGGATGACGATGCGTGAATCTTCAAGGCGTTGTGCATCAATATCCATAAGTGCAATCGTCGCCGACTTAAGTGCGGGCTTATGGAGGCAGTCTCCAAGGATATTTTTAACAAAAATGGTAGAGCCAGCACCAATAAAGGTAATCTTAGGGTTTTTCATAATATGAGCCTTTGAACGTTTATACCTGATGAGTTGATTATCCTAATTTTTAATATTGAGATCTTCCCATTACACGGGTTTAGTCTCCCGTTTTATAAGAAAAAGTGTTTTTTCTTGTTAGGAATGTGTAAATGGCAATAAGTATCACTGGAACAACTGTTATGAATGATTAATACAAGATTGATTTTGTCGTGAAGTATATTGTGATGGGATTGGGGGGGAATTAATATGATATTACTTGTCGATGGATGATAAGGTAATAGGCCATAAATTAAATCATAAATTATAGCCCTATCAATTTAAATTGCTTTTTTATTCCTACTTATATCTCTAAACTGAGTAGGAGTCATGTTCAAATATTTATTAAAATTATCATAGAATCGACTGGTGGAGTTAAACCCTACAGATAATGATATATCCATGATTGTTCTATTCGTATCGACAAGCAATGCTCTTGCATGGTTAATTCTCATTGAAGTAATATATTCCTTTATTGTCATATTCATTACTTTTTGGAAGAAGCTCATGACGTAGTTAGAATGAAGACCAACATGATTAGAAATATCTCTCACTGTGATAGGCTTGTTATGGTTGTTAGAAATAAAGTCTAAAATTTGTTGTACATAATACTGTGACTGTTTTGAAACTTGAGTTATTTTATTATTAATCTTATTTTTGCATGTTTGAGTTTCCCACCCTGTTAATGACATACGTTTGATCATGAGTGCAATCTCATCGATCATTAACTGTCCGAAGGAAATGTCTGTTCCTGTCGATGCCTTCACCCAACAAGAAACATGCTCTTCGGTGATAAAGCATTGGGCTGCTGACTGTATAACAGCACCATGAGTGATCTCTTTAATTAACTTTTTATCAAGTGGTAAAGAGAAAAGCATGTGGGTCGGTAAATTAATGATTGCCACATTTTTAGTATCATTAGTATTAACCAGTTTATGAGGGGTTGTACCCCAGAAGAGCCCAATATGCCCATCCTTAATTGTAAAGGCATCGCCATTAATTAAATATTCAACATCACCTTCGAATGGAATGTTGACTTCAACCTGTCCATGCCAGTGGTAGCTATCCATACAATGGGGTTGACGTAATTCAACATATATTTGCTCATAGGAAGAGTAAAGGCCAAGTGGGCTGATATAGGCTTCTTCTTTAATTAATGTGCTTTCTTTCATAAGGTGTAGCCTCAGTCAATACTGAAAATAAGGAGGCTTATTATTGAGCCTCCTGAATCCGGCCTTAATGGTAGTTAAGTTAAGATTGAGTACTTTCTACTGGTAATAATGACCAAGATCTACGTCTAAGATACTTCTTGCAAAGTAAATTAAGACCAAAGATGGAAATAACCGATGCTACGCAGATGACAAGCACATTGCGAAGAATGTTCTCTGGCTCAGTAACAATACCAATCGGGGATGCTAGGGCATAAGTTGCGACCATAATTACCAAGATAACGATATTGGCTAACCGCAGGTGCTTCCAGTTTTTAACTTCAACCGGAGCATCTTGTTTGATAACAATCTCTTCTTTAGCGGGTTCAATGTGAGTCATAACCAGAGTCACAATGGCACCTATAGTAAAGAACAATGCAGATTGGTGTAAGAAGTGTAAATCCAAGCCTTGGTACCCAAACTTAAAGAATAGGTACAAGGCAACGTATGTTGCACCACCGGAAATCGTTGCTTTCGGAGTTGCGCGCTTAGATAGCATGCCAACAATGATCATTAGCAACATAGGCACTGTCAGGATTGAGTTGAACTCCTGAAAGAACATATAAATGCCATCAGGTGCATTCTTAATATAAGGCGCAACTAAGGCGGAGAAAATACCTAGGAACGCACCGAAGTATTTGCCGGCTGTAATGCACTTCTCTGCACTTGGTTCTTTTTTGCACAGTGGCTTATAGATATTGAGGGCAAAGATGGTAGAGCAAGAGTTAATGGTGGAGTTGAATGTTGAGATAACGGCACCAAATAGAATCGCGCCAAAAATACCAATCATGTAACTAGGCAGCAAGCGGTTGATGAGGATTGGGTAAGCCTCGTCGCCATGGATACCTTCATGGCCGTATAAGTGGAATGCTATGATGCCCGGGAAGATAAGAATAGCGATACTGATGATCTTGATTAGTGCTGCAATCAGTACGCCTTTTTGTCCTTCTTCCAGATTCTTCGCGCCCAGAGCTCGTTGAATGATGACCTGGTTGGTACAAGCAAAGTAAACATTCACCAAAATCATGCCAGTGAACAGGGCTGAGAATGGCACGGTTACCGTAGGGGCCGTAACAGCGTTAAGCATATGCTGGTTTTCGGTGACAAGCTTATACATCCCGTCACTAAAATCACCCCCTCCCAATGCTTGCAGGGCAACAATGAGAACAAGGATACTACCGATGAAAAATCCAATGCCGTTGATGGTGTCTGAGACAACGACCGCTTTCAATCCACCAAAAATGGAGTAGATACTACCGATTAGTGTGATCAAAATAATTGAAAGAACAATCGCCGATGAATCTGAAATACCCAAGAGCTCAGAGACATTGAAGACTTTACTCATACCCAGTGCGCCAGCATAAACGACTGCCGGAAGGGCTATCGCAGCCATGTTGATCAGGATACAGACGGCAATAACATTACGCGTGGTCGCACCAAAGCGTCGCTCGATGAGTTCAGGAATGGTTGTAATACCGGTTTTCAAGAAGTAAGGCAAAAATACCGTAGCCATTAATATAAAGGCGATGGCACTGGTTACAGGCCAGCCCATGTTAGACAGACCAAATGCGTAACCCTGTCCATTCAGGCCGATAAGTTGGTCTGCTGACCAGTTGGTCAACAAGATTGAGCAACCGATAGAGATACCGGTTAGGCCTCTGCCACCGAGGAAGTAGCCGGAGCTTGATTTAAGATCTTCTTTTTTGGTTGCGATCCACGATACGACGGCTACAAAGGCTGTGAATAGAACAAAAGACACTAATATCCAGGTATTCATTGTTTAACCTTCCTGAGTCGAGTATGCGTAAGCAGGACCAAACTCGGCCAATCCTACCATGATGTACGGGTTCAAGCTTTGATCTTCGGTTTTCGATGCAAAAGACCACATTTGTTTGAATAGTTCTTTCTTTGCTTGCTGGGTAAGATCGCTTTCGCTGCCAAATAGATTTGTCAGCTCATCAGGATCATTGGCGAGATCGTACAGTTCATCTTCATCAAATGTATTGTGAACGAGCTTCCAGCTGTGATTGAATACAGTACGCTGTATTCCATATACTTCGTTGCCGTTGGTTTGGGTGAACATATAATCACGCCACTCACTAGGCTTAGTGTCATTGATAAATGGTAAGAGGCTTTGTCCGACAACATTTTCTGCGACGTCTTCACCCAATAGCTCAGTGAATGTTGGCGAGAAATCGGCCAGTGAAACAAACTCTGCGACAGTTCTGCCAGGGTTTTTGATGCCATTTTTCCAGCTCATGACGGCCGGAATATGATAGCCGCCTTTAAATGCTGGCAAACCTTTACACCACAGGCCATGTTCACCGTTGTAATCGCCATGATCACTGGTAAAGAGGATCAACGTATCATTATAGTCTTCCCTGGTTTTCAGCTGGTCCAAGACTAAACCGAAGAGGTAATCTTCGTAGGTACAGAAGGCCATGTAATGGCGGATCGCTTCTTTCTTCTCTTTAATAGACAACTGGTTGAACAGACGTTGAGTGCGGCGATATAGGGTAGGTTTGTCCTTCAGTGTATCGAAGTGGATGTCAGTCAGTGCGATCTCAATGTCTTTGTACATATCCAGGAATCGCTGCGGAACAATATAGGGGTCGTGAGGCCCAAGTGTTCCGATGTACATCATCCATGGGGCGCCACCATCTTCGATATTGGCAATCTGTGACAGCGCAGAGTCAATCACCCCCATATCATCGAATGGGTTTTCATCAAGGCCGTAGTGCACGTACTCCGGGTAGCCTTTGCGGCGGATTTCTCCTTCCTTTTTCGGTGCTGTTTCTTGTGTTTCAAGTTGAGCGGCCAGGTTCTGGTACATTTCCCAGCCTGGGCTCATAAGGGCAATCGTTGGGTCGTCTTTGGTTATTTTGTTATTGGTGACATGCAGCTCTTTGAAGCCATAGTCTTCAGGACCTGTTTGCGAACAGACGTGCCATTTTCCGGCATAGTACATATCGTAGCCTTTGGCATCAAGCAGGCTTGGGAATAGTTCTGTGCCAGGGTTTAATCCTTTTGACAGGGTATTTTGCACGCAAACGTTATTCCATACACCATGCTGTGATGGGTATAAGCCAGTAAAGAAGCTTGCCCGCGATGGACAGCAGTGCGGCGATGGGCAATAGGTATTTTCAAAGTGGACGCCTTCACGCATCAGGGAGCGGATATTGGGCATTATGATCCGTGGATCGGTAAGGGTATCCCCCCTCTGCTGATCGGTCATAAATACAAAGATGTTAGGCTTGATGGTCATCTATTATCTTTCCTTTTCGAGTTTTCGCCGCAGAAAATATCCAAGCCATGATGTTATGTTATAGATCGGAGTCACAGATAGACGGCCTTATAAACTCAGCTAGCTAGAATTGTGACTTAACAGCTATTAGTATTCAGATTCGTGTTAATAAGCTATCAGTTTTTTTTATGGATTCGTAAATATGAACAGAGCACTAGAGCATTTCAAATATGTGGCTGATTTCCAAAATATTTCGTTAGCAGCAAAAGCTTTGGAGTTATCTCAACCAGCATTGAGCCGGAGTCTAAAGCTGCTGGAACAGGAGTATGGCGTCCCACTTTTTGAACGCCAAGCGCGAGGCGTAACCCTGACCGATGCCGGTAAAATCCTCTACACAAGAATAGAAAAAATAGAGTTAGAACTCGCTTATGCTAAGCAAGAACTCGCTCAAATAAAATCTAAAGAGCGCACGATGATCAACATTGGGGCGGGGCCGGCTTGGGCGGCCTATTTACCGACGGCTTTACGAAAGTTGTCCCATGAAAGGCCTGATATCAATATATCAATTATCTCAAATACCATTGATGTCTTATTACCTAAAATTTCGAACGGCGAGCTAGATATAGCATTAGGTGGTGATGATAAGTTTGATGAAAAGTCGTATCAGGATTTAGCGTTTCTACCTTTAACTCAGATTGATACCAATGTGGTCGTGCACCATACACACCCTTTAGCTCAGATATCAAAGCCAGATCTAATGTCGATGCATTTGTTTCCATGGGTTTCTCTTACCAAAGGAGAGAAAACACTGAAACAGCTGAATCTGTTCTTCCAGCGTAAGAACTTACGCCAAATCAGTTTTCAGATGGATACTGATGTGATTGATTATGCGCTAGATATGCTGGTGCACGAGCGGGCTATCATGTGCTCAACAAGACAAATGTTTAGCCGCTTACCGAAGGGAGAGTTTGTTTCGTTAGAGTTAGGTGAACCCATATGGAGGCATCAGGCCGGTGTTTGGTACCAGCCATCGAGTCGTAATTCGCCAATTGTTAATCGATTAATAGAGCTACTTGCGAGCGTTGTTAAGAATATAGATGCAACAAATAGAGAAGGGTCGATATAAGATCCACTTTCTTATGAAGGTGGATCTTGATGTAAATTAGCTAGCTCAGC
This sequence comes from Photobacterium lutimaris, assembly GCF_003025555.1. Lineage (GTDB taxonomy): Bacteria > Pseudomonadota > Gammaproteobacteria > Enterobacterales > Vibrionaceae > Photobacterium > Photobacterium lutimaris. Next base: position 183,458 of record NZ_PYMH01000001.1, read on the forward strand.
ATCACAATCACTTCACTCACCGTCAAGCCAACAAATGAACCTAGCATTGAACCGATCAGCGCCATAATAACAGCAACCGGGACCAGGTTTTTGTCGTAGGCGGCGGCGACGACAGCGGCGGATGGTGCACTACCGATGTTGGCGATAGAGGCCAATCCTATCAGATGTAGGTTCATCTTCATCATACGGCCGATAATGAGCATGAGGACGCCGTGGATGGCAAGGATCATAAAGCCTGACATGATGTACATCGGCGCTTGGCCTATCGCACTCAGGTTCACTTCGGCACCAATCAAAGCCACAACCACATAGAGCATCACACCTGAGACTTCATTGGCCCCGGCCATTTTGCCAAGTGCTGTTGGCGCAGCAAGAATACCGAGTAGCGATGAAATGATAATCGCCCAAATCATTGGATTTAGCAGACCCATAGCGGCAATGGCCTGGCCGAGGTGGCGGCTGATTGAAGAGATCACCAAAGCGACCCCCAGCATCAAGAGGATTGCCTGAAGATCGGGCTTTTCCTTCTTTTCAAGTGAGCCCAGCTTAGACAGAATTTCATCTAAGCCATTGTCATTCGCTTTAAGTACGCCGTTGAAGCGCTCCTTCATCGGCTTTAATGCCACAATCATGATCAGCCAGACGGTATAACATAGCGCTCCCATCAATAGGGTGTAGGCCATGGCAGAGTCCGTGACTGACAGCGCTTCTTTTACGGCGACAAAGTTTTGCGTGCCGCCGGTCCAGCCGGCAGACATCACACCGAACGTTAGCGGTGTTTCATCGCTCAAAAAGCCGCCCATCATGCTATGGACAATAATAAATCCGGCCATGATGGTAGCCGTAGAGGCGAGGAAAAGAATAATGAGTCGAGCACCCAGTTTGCGAATAACGCTGAGGTTAAAGCTGAGCGACATGAGGAACAACATGGCGGGAATGGCATTGTCTCGCACGGTCGCGCGGGCGGCTTTTACCTCGGGGGTCATCTCCCACATCCCGAAGGTATAGAGGGCCATTGAGCCAAACATTACCAGTACGATACTGGGGAACCATTTGAATAACTGGCTGGGGTATCGTTGCTCTAGCCAGACGAGTAAACCGCATAAGCCGAACATCACGGCAATAAAATCAAATCCTTCTGTGATCATAATCTTCCTTTGATATAGAGTGTTGAATTAATTGAGCATAATTGGTATTTGTAAGACAAAATTTAATTTATTTATATCATTGTTAATTCAATAGGGAAATATAGAAATGAAGATTGAAACTCGCTGGGTTCACGGAAAGTGTTTTGTCAGTACGGTTGACCAAGGCCATGCGGTCATTACCGATGCCCCGGCACAATTCGGCGGGACCGACAGTGCACAAACCCCGATGGAGTTGATGCTCAGTGCGGCGGCAAGCTGTGCCTCAATTGATGTTACCAGCATTATGGCGAAGCAGCGTCAGCCACTCGATAGCTGTCGCGTCACCGTCAGTGCTGAACAGGCGCCGACACCACCTAAAGTTTTTACTAAACTGCACTTTGAATTTGAACTCTCTGGCAGCCAGTTAACGGAAAAAGCGATTGAGAAAGCGATCGAGATGACATTTGAAACCCATTGTTCTGTCTCTATTATGATTGCTCGTTCGGGGGCTGAAATTAGTTGGAAATATAACGTCTTATAATGTTGCTGCACAGTGTTGGTGTACGGCCTTGCTGTTGATGGCAACATGACAGGGGGGCTAACTACCGCTGAGAGGCGTCGATTGGCGAAAAAGAGACGAGTTTAACCGCCGAACTCTATCTTTTTTTCCACAAGACTGATAGTGTCGCACCCCTTGCGACAACAGGGTGGGGTAGATGAATGTCTTGCTGGTGTTGTCAGTGTTTCTTAAGCCTGTGAAATAGTCTTTCAACGTACAGGCGATGACAGGATATTACCCGTGAGCAAAAACGCGTTTTCAACTTTGAATCTAAAACCTGAGCTGGTCTCTAACCTAGAAACGATGGGTTATGAATCCATGACGCCTATCCAGAGCCAAAGTCTGCCACATATCTTGGCGGGCAAGGATGTAATTGCTCAGGGTAAAACAGGTTCGGGTAAAACCGCTGCTTTTGGTCTGGGCTTGCTTGATCACCTCAATGTTAAGCGCTTCCGCATCCAGTCACTGGTATTGTGCCCAACGCGTGAGTTGGCTGATCAGGTTGCCAAGGAAATCCGTAAACTGGCACGTTCTATCCATAATATCAAGGTACTGACCTTGTGTGGTGGTATGCCGTTTGGTCCGCAAATTGGCTCTCTTGAGCACGGTGCCCATATTATTGTTGGTACACCGGGCCGTGTGGAAGAGCACCTGCGTAAAGGTTTCTTGTCGCTAGATGATCTGAACCTGTTGGTACTTGACGAAGCTGACCGCATGTTAGAGATGGGTTTCCAAGATGCCTTGGATGCCGTTGTCGATGCAGCGCCAGCCGATCGCCAAACGCTGCTATTCAGTGCAACGTATCCGAAGCAGATTGAATCTATCGCTCGTGAAATCATGCACAAGCCGGTGATGGTGAAGGTAGAATCTACCCATGATGAAAACACCATCGATCAGCACTTCTACCATGTAGACTCTAATGAAGACCGTCTGACGGCACTTCGCTTGTTGCTGTCACTGCACAAGCCAGAGTCGAGCGTTGTATTCTGTAATACCAAGCGTGAAGCACAAGAAGTGTCTGATGAGCTGGAGTATTACGGTTTCAGTTCAATGGCGCTGCACGGTGATTTGGAGCAGCGCGAACGTGACCAAACCTTGGTGCGTTTTGCTAACAAGAGTACCTCTGTGCTGGTTGCAACAGATGTTGCTGCGCGTGGATTGGATATTGAAGCGTTGGATTGTGTGATCAACTATCACCTTGCCCGTGATACCGAAGTCCATGTTCACCGTATTGGCCGTACCGGCCGTGCGGGTAGCAAGGGTGTTGCTTGTTCTTTCATCAGTGACAAAGAGCACTACAAGGTTGCTCTGCTGGAAGATTACCTGGAGAGAGACATCGTTGGCGAGGAATTGCCTTCCGAGTCGTTGCTGAATCAACCGACTTTCCGTCCGGTGATGACGACGCTGCAAATTCTGGGTGGTAAGAAGCAGAAAGTGCGTCCAGGTGACATTCTTGGTGCACTAACGGGTGATAACGGTATCCGTGGTGATCAAGTTGGTAAGATCAATGTCTTCGATATGGTTGCCTATGTTGCTGTGAAAAGTGATGTCGCTCGCGTAGCACTGAAGAAGCTGGAGAACGGTAAAATGAAAGGCCGTTCTTTCCGTGTTCGTATTCTTAATCGTTAAATATCGCTTTTAATTTTGCATAAAGAGCCATGGCTAGATCCCACTTTAGGGAATGTCATGGCTTTTTTGTTTCCATCTTGGCCTCATATCTCAGATTTAATCAGAAATTATCGGTACAAAAACAAATAGATAACTACGGAGAGTGCTATATGTTTAAGAAAAATGCCCTGATTACTGCTGAAAGTGGCCTTCATACTCGACCTGCTGCCCAGTTTGTGAAAGCGGCCAAAAAATATGCCGAAGAAATTGAAATTGTGTCTAATGGCAAAACAGCAACAGCCAAAAACTTATTCAAGCTACAGACTTTGGCTCTTGTCCAAGGGACGCAAGTAACGGTGCAATCGACCAACCAACAAGCAGTTAATGAGCTGACGACCTTTATCGAAAACGTCACGGGGTAGTTTTGCTTGATTCATGTCTTGCACTGAAAAGCCCGCTCAATTGAGCGGGCTTTTTGTTTATATTGAGTGCGTATCTTGCTCCCTAGCGGCTTTCCTGTGCCAGTTGTGGCTCGGGAGTGAGCGGTGTATTGCCCGTTTCGGGCTCTTCATCGCCGTATTTCTGCATCAGTTTATGCTGTACTTCATTGAGCAGCGTACCGTTGAGCTTGTAGTAACGGAAGTAGATGTACAGAGCAATGGCAAAGAAGAAGCTCGGCAATCCTATCATGATGCATTGCATACCAAAGATAGTGTCGGCATTTTGCTCGACGTTCGGTACATAATCGACAATAGTTAGCGCAATACCGATGAAGAAGGCTGCAAAGGCTGAACCGGCTTTAACCACCAGAGTCTGTACCGAGTAGGCGATACTTTCACAGCGCACACCCAGCTTATATTCGCCATAGTCTACGGTGTCTGCCACCATGATGACATTGAGTACCCAGAACAGCGCGGTACCGATTTGTAGCAAGATACCGGCGGTAGAAATTAGGATGATACTCTGTGGATCATACATACCAACGTAAATCAGTACCAAACTACCAAGGATAGGGAAGCCTGATGCGCCAGCCCAAAGTACTCGGCGGGAGAAGATACCTGCCAGTTTCGGGAACAGGACCAAGGTGATCAGGTTAGCAATACCGGCATAAGCCATATAGTACGGGAACAGCGCTTCATTGCCGACGACGTAGGTGAAGTAGTAGACCGCAAAGGCTGTAATGATATTGGTAGCCAGGTTGTATGCCAGTGCCATACACAGCACGCTGCTGAGCTGGCTGTTTTTGTGGATGAGGCCAACCATTTCTTTTAGAGATATTTTTTCTTGTACCGGGCTGCCTTCAAGATGCGCGGTTGAGTAGCGCTCTTTGACATTGCGTAAAGTGATGTAGGTTGAGACGGCAAAGCAAGCAATGAGGAGTATTGTAAAGACTTGGAAACCATAGCCTTTGTCGTCGCCCCCGACGTAGTTGATGAACGGCATCGCAATGGCTGCGGTAACAATCCATGCCAGGCTGGCAAAGAAACGTGGGTAGGGAACCAGTTCTTCACGTTCGCGTTTATCGAGGGTCAGGGTTGGTACCAGCGACCAGAATGGAATATCCATTAAGGTGTAAGTCATGCCCCATAAAATGTAAGTGACTGCCGCGTAGGCAATAAGCCATGGACCTTCAAAATAGTGGGCGTTGAAAAGCATGTAGAGCACAACAGAATTGGCAATGGTACCGATCAAAATCCAGGGTTTGAACTTACCCCAGCGGCTGCGAGTATTATTGACAAGCCAACCCATGATTGGGTCATTTACCGCATCCCAGATACGAGCCACAAGGAAAATGGTACCGACAATACCCGCGGAAATGCCGGCGACATCGGTGTAGTAAAACATCAGGTACATATAAACGATGGTGATGGCAAAGTCCTTGCCGAATGCACCAAAGCCGTAGCTTAACTTGGTGTTCAATGAGACGCTCATAAAAGCTCCTTGTTCCTTTTCCTTGTTTTATACCGATCTAAGAGATATTGGTATTACAGCTTTTTTAGGAAAGGTAATTATTGTTGTTTCACGTAGAGTAAAACCCAAGTGTTTTAATCGCACTGGGAGAATATTTGCTTCTTGTTTATCACCATCACGCCTTGGTTTATTTTGATATCGCAACCTTGGACGTGATGGCGTTATTGTTTTCAACGCTGGTGGCTTAAATCCACTCTGGCAACCAGTCTTGCTGCGCTTCAATCAGTTCATCAACCAAGGCATAGATTTCCTCGATACCAAGCACTGCTGCAGTGTGAGGGTCTAGCATGGCGGCGTGATAAATACGTTCACGGTTTTCGGTCAAAATCGCTTCGGTTAGTAGTGTTTGTACATTGATGTTGGTCTGCATCAGGGCGGCAAGGTGGCTTGGCAGTTTCCCGGCAGCCGTTGGCTGGATACCATTGGCATCAACCAAGCAAGCCACTTCGACACAACAACCTTGTGGTAGGTTGTCGATCAGCCCTTCATTCTTCACGTTGCCGTAAATCACACTTGGGGTATTGGTCCAGATGGCATTCATGATGGTACTGGCGTATTCGTGCGACTCTTTCTGCTCAATACGCTCGGCTTGTTTGAACTCCTCGAGATCTTTTTTCCAGTTGGCGATTTGCTCTACACAACGTTTCGGATACTCGTCCAAAGGCACCTTGTAGCGTTCAATCAAGTCAGGGCGGTTAGGCTTGATGAAGTAAGGCGTGTACTCGGCAAAATGCTCGGAAGATTCTGTGACAAAGTAGCCCAGTTTCTTGAACATCTCGTAGCGCACAATGTTTTCACAGCGTGGGTTACCGTGAATATTCGGCTTCGGTGCTTGTCCCATTTCGTAAGCTTTGAGCAGGTCTGGGTAGATGCTGACGTATTCGCCGCTCTCGGTTTTCTTCTCCAGCGTCAGGTAGTAAGCCATGTGGTTGATACCGGCACAGGTATAACGCAGGTCGCTGTAATCCATTTCCAAGTCACGTGCTAATTCTTCCGCGGTACCTTGTACCGAGTGACATAGGCCAACTTGTTTGATTTGCGGGTATTTCTCATACATCGCCCAGGTGTTCATCGCCATCGGGTTGACGTAGTTGAGCATGGTCGCTTCAGGGCAGACATTCGTCATGTCTTCACAGATCTGCCACAGGTGAGGAATAGTACGCAGTGAGCGCATGATGCCACCCGGGCCCAAGGTATCGGCAATGGTCTGCTCTAGACCGTGCTTTTTACACACCTCAAAATCAATCACGGTGCAAGGCTCGTATCCCCCAATCTGGAAGGCAACCACGACAAAATCAGCCCCTTTCAACGCTTCTTTCTGGTCGGTGTAGCAATGAATGTCACCGGTCGCACCAGCAGACTCCATCAATTTACTGACAACAATTTGCGACTCTTCAAGACGGACTGGGTCGATATCCATCAGGGCGATTTCAGCCCCTTTGAAGGCGGGTTTATGGAATACGTCACCAAGGATGTTCTTGACGAAAATGGTAGAACCGGCCCCGATGAAGGTAATTTTAGGGTGATGCATGGCTGTTCCTTTGTATGCTTGGTTTTGATGGATACATCTTCATCGAATTCCATGCTGGTATCTTCCCTATAGTGGGTAAATATATCCCGTTTCCTAAGATTTTCTCCTTGGCATCACAGATCTGCTTTTGGTGCTAAGGTTGAAAAAATAGAAGCAAGGTAATGCCTTGCCTCTATTTGACTAATGAGCTTATACGTGATTTTTCTCTCGTACACTTTGTGGCGGTAGTGCATCGGAATGAACACGATTTGCCAGCTCAGGGTTGATCGCTACTATTTGCTGGTATGCCGTTTGAACCATTTGGTAGCGGCCACAGAGGTAAATATCTTGTTCTTCCTTCAACGAGGTGTTGGCAAAAAAGATATCAAGTAGCTTGCCTTGATGCAGCTTGGTAGCATCGCCCGCTTTCGCTTTGCTCTTGCTAGAGAGCGATTCAACAACCGGTACATACTCAAACTGCGGGTGTTGTTTGCTTAACGCCATCATTGCCTCATGCTCATACAAGTCGGCAAGGCTTTTGGCTCCCCAGTACAAGGTGATACTTGATGTATCTGGCTGTGACAGCGCCTCTAATACCACGCTTTTGGCATAGCTAAAGCCTGAACCACCTGCGATGACAGTTATTGGGTTATTTGTTTCTCGAAAGTAAGCGTCTCCTGCCGCAGGGCCTAGAAACAATGATTGTTGATGAAGCCAATGCGACCGAAATTGCGCAATATCTAACGCCAAGTCAGAGTTTGGCAAAACCCCGCCAATTTGTATCTCGATAGCCGCGTGATCATTTCCTTTTTGACCCTCTACCAATGTCGGTTTACTTGCGATAGAAAAAGGCATGCTCTTTTGGCTAGCGGGAAGAGGCAGAGCGAGATACTGCCCCGCTCGGTAAGGATAAGGCCGCTCGGGTTGCAGTTTTAGGCTCAATGTATGGGCATTGAGCCATTCCATACTGACAAACTTAAAGGGAGTCGTTGATTGAGTAATTGTTCGTTCCATGCTTACAGACCGAATGAATTGAAAGTTGCGGTGACTTCACAGCGTTTTCCTGTCGAGGCACTGTTGGCATCGAACATAATATCGAGTTCGATTAGGTTATCTGCCATTTCGCTACTTAATATGACATTTTCAATCACAAAACAGTTGTTTTCTTCACAGCGTTTATCGAAGTTGATGTGCTCGTCACCGTGTGCGCCGATGCCGTAGCTATCGATAACAATGAAGGCGGGCTGCTTGGCCAGCATGGCATCAAGGACTTCGCTACAAAGCGCGGTATCCGCTTTGCCGTACGCCGGCGTGCCGTAACCGTTGTTTTCAAGGTTTCCGGTAAACAGCACCAAGGATTTACCGGCAATATCGAGCGGTTCGATGTCGTTTAGGCAAGGCATTGAACCGGTGCAGTCTAGCAAGACGGTATCAGTGGTGTAGTGGTTTTTGGCGGGTACCTTGGTATAGCAGTCGATATGGGTGCCAATATGGCCGAACGCATTCACCGAGTCCGATTGTTTCTTTGCCCACTGGTAAGCAGGGTGTTGTTCATTGATGGCTAGGCTGATGCACTGGCGTGTAAGGTTTGTTTGATAAGACATACAAAGGCTCCTGTTGGTTGTTGTTGATGTCGGGAGCCATTTTAGGGAAGTTATTATCTGTCTGTTACAAACATTAAGACGCTAAATATCAAAATAAGGACAGTGTGATTATTGCCTTATGTTCATGGTGCCTTGTTGCCCGACGGACCTTAGGATTGAACATCTCAGGGCGAATGATGCTAAGTTTGAAGGGCTAATCTTGGCGGGGGTAATCGTAGAGCTGCCTCGTTGGTGCTCAACCAATGAGGCAGCTTTGCTGCTATAGGTATATCTTGCGTAAAGAAATAGCTAAACGTTTAAGATGCGCAGTGCTCCTGGCATAATTTGGTGGTTGGTGAACGGCGACGAACCGTAGCAAGACCGAGTAGGCATGCTGAAAACAGGGCTAGGGTTTCAGGTTCGCTGACAACAACCGCCGGTCCTTCGAAGTCAATCCACACGTTACCGTCTATAGCACTGAATACACCGTTATCCAAACTGAAAATATCTGCAAAAGTGATTGACTCGAACTGGAGGGTGAAATTGCTGGTGTTGGCATAGTTTAGGAGTACTGCGCCAGAGGGGTCATCTTCATTAAAGTTGGTACCTGGGCCTTCAAAGAGGATCTCGGAGCCGAGGTCGGTTGCTGTCAGGCTTGCCGGGGTATTTCCGGTCGTATATGAGAACAGGCCATCGCTCTTAAATACCCGCAAGTCTTCGCTCTGCTGATTTCCTATGTTATCCAGCTCTCCATCCACATCATATACAATGATCTCAAACTCATCGGCAACAAATGGGTCGGTATACGTGTTTGACTTGGCACCTGTACCATCGAATAATTCAAATAAGTAGACGAGGCCGCCTTCAGCCTGAACATTGGCTGGTAAATTTGCATCACGTCTATACAAGAAACCGATATCACCGTTGGGTTCGGTAACCGTCGACGACTTATAGTTTGGAGCTTGATAATCAAATACATAGTCACCGAATGCCGTTGCAGTGACCCTTGCATCTAAAACGTCTCCCCCTGCGCTGACCCCTACATTGGTAAAGTTCATGACGGTGCTTGTGGTTGCTGGATCAGCTGGACTGAAGTGAATGACAGTATCTAGGGTGACCGAAAAGGGCGTATCAAAGGTGAGGTCGATAGGTGCAGCCTGGACCCCTCCGGTAGAGAGGGCTGCGAGAGACAGTAGCGCTACCTTAAGTGATGTTTTCATGTTTAGCTCCTGTTGTATAAATTATCAACTTGCTTTGTTTTGTATTTTGTTGTGCATTGTTTATTAGCAATATCAAGGCCAGTTTTTTTCATTTAATTTCAATGGTTTATCTTCGCTTGCTTTCTGGCTATGTAAAAAATATTGACAGACTGAATTTGCAAAATGCAATGGGGGAAAGGTGTAATTTCAAAATGAGTTGCAATCTGCAATTTGATGGCCTGCAACTAATCCGAACCTGAACGAATCTCGATATGAATTCAAAATTAAGCAATGTAGTAAAAGCTACTTTTTGCATAATTTGCTGCGTTGATGATCGATAATTACCTTCGAAATGACATCAAACAAAAGGTTGCTACTGAACCAGCGAATTTTACTTAGAGGGGCAGTGGTCTCTTTAATGGCAAGGTCAGGCATAGCTTGGATGCCAGATCGCTTAAGGTTAGTGACAATAGAATGTTGTTGAAAATAACGCAGAGAATAGCGCAGTCTGCGACGTAAGTAGAGTTTACAATCTTGCCAGCTAAGAGGGTTCAGTGAGTCGTAGATAAAGATTGCATTCGTACAAACACCGATCCGTTGAATAGGTAAATCAGTTCCGCTACAAATATCGGTAGCAGAAAGGTAACCAAGCATACTATCGTCACCGATAAGGCCTACAGGTAATTTAACATCTTGATCAATAATTTTATCTATAAATCGGGGGGATAGAAGATATAAAGCCCCGGTAAATTGGTGCTCTCTAAGCAAATTGTAACGCCATTGCTGGCTGCTTCTCCCTTTATCGCAGGGGAAACTAGAAATCGCATTGTAGTGAGGATTACGAAAATGAAAATCAAGAAGGTTATTTATAGCGTTTTCTTCAAAACATAGATCGCCATCAGCAAAAATAGCCAGCGATGATTTTGAATAATATTGAAAAATGAAAGTATTCCATGCGTTGGACTTATCACCTAACTCAATGTTAATAGGATGAATATTAGGGTGATCTTTTGCTATCTGAGAGACAATGGAGAATGTATTATCTCGGCATCCATTAATCATAACATAAATGTCAGGAGTATATTCTGAACAGCTATTGATTAGATTAATAATGTTACTTTTAATAGTTTTTTCAAGATTGTAGGCAAAAACACAAATTTGAATGTTGTTTATCATGGCTAAGTCCATTTATATTACATGAAATTATCACTTAATGTAATATAAAAATAGCTCATGATATGAATTTAACCACTAAAGTTGAATGAAAGTTAATGTGATAAAATTCTACATATAAAAATGAAACGACACTTTATTTTTTAGAGTGCATGTAATATAAGCTAATGTTATAACCAATGATAACTCCAACAATATTAGCAATAGCATCTTCAATTGATCCCATTCGAGATGGAATAAAAGTCTGTTGAACAAGTTCTAATAATGTGCCGTAGAGAGCAATAGCAAAACATAGAATTCTATATAGGTGCTGAGAGGTCAAGAGTAAAAAAGCTTGGATAGCAAAAATAGCATAAGCAAGGGCATGAGATATTTTATCGAGGTATAAAATACCGTAGCTATTCATATCGAGTGTACTGTTTTCCTGAGCACCTGTTGAAAGCGAAAGAACTGTAATCAAAATAGTATAAAAAACAAATGTTACTCTATAGGCTACTTGTTTTCTAAATATAACCAGTTGGGTGTTTTTTGTAGTCATTATTTTACAGTTTCGCTTTTTATCAAAGTTAAATATGATAATTAAATAGGTGTAAATCCATTGAAAATGGTCGGGCAGACCATTATCTGCCCTTTATTTTTTGGTAGAGGTGGTTTTTCTGTTCAATATGTTCTTTTTCAACAGGCTTAAGGCTATTTAATATTCTCTCAGCTTTCACCAGTTTGCTGTTTAAAATAAGACTTTCCGCATAATGAAAGCTAATATCGATATTGTTTGTTCTACCCTCGTATGCCATTTTTAAAGGTGTCATAGACTCTTCGTGCTGACCAGATTTTAATAAGCAATAACCATAGGTATCCTGAATCTCCGGAGCGTCAGGTGCATTATTATAAGCTCTCATTGCAAAATCACATGCGTTATTAAAATCACGGTTGCTAAAATATATCCAGGCGGCATTATTAAGCGCAATAATATTATTAGGTTCCTTTTCAAGTATGGAAAGATAAGTTCTGAGTGCTTCATCTGGTTCAACGGTATTCTGGATTTGGGCGAGAAACAATGCTAGTGCGCCTTCTGACTCTGGGTTGTCGTTGATTCTTCGTTTTAGCAAATTAATTGCGTCAGTATATTGATCGTTAGCAACGTAAGCCGATACAAGATCTTTAGCCGTGATGGAGTTAGGCAAGGAATCATAACGCTTTTGGGCGAACGAAACACTTTTGGCATAGTCTTTATTACTATAGGAAACTTTACTCTGTAGTTGTAAGAAGTAACTGGTTTTTTTAATGTTTTCAGGGAGTTCATCTAGTACGGCTTGACTAAGTATTGGTTGTTGGTTCAAGAGTAATAAAGTCGCACGCATTAAAGGGAAATAAGAATGTTCAATAAATATTTTTTCTGCCTCTAAGGCATATTTGATCCCTTTATCAAAATTTTTGGTCAACTCACTAAGTTGGACAAGCCTTAAATATGCCTCAGGATTTGTACGATCTAACTTTATCCATTTTTCGGCAGCTAGGAATGCATTACGGTAGTCATGGATCTGAAAATAAAGCAAGGTCTCTAGGCTTAGAGTATTAGCATTCTCTTCTATGCTCGGTAACTCTTCAAGCAGTGCAATTCCTTTGTCCTGCTGCTGGGTACTTGAATAAATTCTCACCAGAAGCATGCGGAGTTTGGTATTATTTTGATCTTTACTTAACAAATCACTGTAAAAATTGATTATTTTATCAACTTGATCGGTTTGCGACGCGAAGCGATACAAAAACATAGCAATGGCAAAGTTATCAGGGTGTTGCTTAGCTAAGAGAAGGGTTTCATCAAATGATTTTTTGCTATTACCCGCGAGGGCCTCTATCTGTAATAAAGATAATTTAGCTTTCACATTACTAGGGTCTAAATCGAGGGCTTTATTAAACATTGATTTTGCAATGCCGTATTTCTCCTTTTTTATAGATAAATAACCTTTAAGTAGAATTGCTGTAATATCATTTTCATTACTTATTAGCCATTTATCTATAATATCCTCACCTTTTTCAATGTCACCGTTAGATAGGTGATAATATGCCAAGCTAACATTTGCCTCTAATTGGTCAGGTTTAATTTTCAAAATGTTTTCTAATTGACTTATACCCTTTTGATCATTATTTGCTGTTCGCAATAGGCCTATCCGTAGCTGACTCATTGTTGTCGAATTAGCTTCAGCCTTTTCAGCAAGAGCCATAGCATCATTATTTCTTCCGATAAATGAATATTCTAGGCTCATCTTAGTAGCAAAATCGTTATAGTCCTTATTTGATAGATCAAAACTATTAATTTTATCTAACGCTTCATTAATTTCCCCTATCTTAAATTGCGCAGCAACAAAAATCTTTTGTAAAAAAAGATCATCATGCAAATAAGGAATGATATTTTTAAGGGTTTCATAAGTGTCTTCGTAATCATTTTGCATATAAGCCGTAACACCTGCGATGACAAGTGTGCTGGTACTATTCGAACCTTCTCTAATCGCTATTTTTGCATGTTTTCTTGCATTGTTGTAATCGGACTGAGAGTATTCGACTAATGCTTTAAGATCATGGGCAAGCCTGTTTGATGGTGCAATGTTGAGAATATCATCGATATATGGTTCTGCATCTGAATACTGTTCATTTTTTACTAGGGACTGTGCAAGTAGAAGTTTATATTTTGGATTGCCTTCTGATGTCGCTAAAACCTTTTGGTATATTGTTATGGCTTGAACGTGGTCTGATTGGGCAGTGAGTACCATCGCTGTCAATAGTAAAACGTCAACGTTTTCAGGCTGAGATACCAACATTCTCTTTAATATTTCTATTGAACGTTGAAATTCTTCTCTATACGCAAAAAATTGTGCCTGAGAAAGATTGAAATAATGACCTTTAAATCCTAATTCTTTTGTTTCCTCTAATATAGAGCTAGCTTTGTTTTGCTCATTGTTTCTCATCAATGCGATAGCATAGATTGAAAGTAGTTCAGACTTGAACTTCAACTGATGAGTGTTATTTCGCAATGCTAATTCTTCAATCGCTAAGATATCATCTTGTCCTAAAAGTGCTTGTGCCAATAAAATTTTTGTTTTGTTATTATTAGAGTCACTTTTCAATGCAGTAGAAAATTCTTTCTCTGCGGCTGGATATTCACCGCGTAGAAGATATATTTCACCGAGCATAATTCTTGGTTCTATAGCTCTCTTGTCTTTTTTTATTGCATTTTTTAACTCAATAACAGCAGAATTTAAGTCGTTATGTTCTAAATTATTTTTTGCATTTAAAAGGTGAGCTTCAGGTGACACATCACTGCAAGCAAGCAAATTTATGGACAAAAGTAACATAAAAACTGACATTAATACTTTTCTTGACATACTGACTAAGTCCCTAATAAAAGTCCTATGACACATCAAAAAAAGCATAGTCTTGATTTATCTTTTTGTGTGAAAATTTATTTATTATCGAAGCACCATTATCAATGATAGTGACTATACTGGGTAGTGAATGGAGATTAGGACTAATTGGATTTACTCTTGGTGTACTAGTGAATAGACAAAATAATGCAATAGAATCTGAAGTTTACTTTTGTCCTGATCGGGAGTGGTTAAAGCAAGCTTGGACAGAGTTGGAAAACCATTCAGAACCTAACGTATTTCTATCTTGGTTATGGATAGGAAGCTGGTTTGAAAGCCTTGTTGATGATTACTATGTCATTGAGGCGAGGAGAAATAATGAAGTTATCGGATTAGGTATCATTGTCCTTCAAGCTGACTCATACTACCGCTACTTTAAAGGAGCTTCATGTTATTTGCATCGTTTAGGTGACGAATTACTTGATCAGGCATGGATCGAATACAACGATTTTTTGATGCTTAAAGGCCATGAGGTTGATATTCGGCAAGCAATGATATCAACTGTGATGGATGAGATCGTAGGAAACGGTAAGTTTGTCGTCGGTGCTAGTCATCACACTGTTATTGATTGTTCGTTGACCGAATATGGGGTAGAGGCGGTATGGGAAAGCTTAACGTACCAAGTTGATTTAGAACAATTAAGACAGAATAATCAAGCGTTAAGCAATGTAATTTCACGTAGCGCTCGCTATCAAACTATGCGTAGTGTGCGCCGCTATCAAGAGTATGGAGAAATAAAGGTTTCGACTGCGAAGTCAGTCGAAGAGGCGTTGTCCTATTTTTCCATGGCCAAGCCCCTACATATCAAGCGGTGGGGAGACCAATCCGGACAGAGCGGGTTTTGTAATCCCTATTTTATGAAATTTCACGAGGCATTGATTCGAAATGGCGTAGTCTCGGGTAACGTTTGTCTGCACAAAATTACTGCCGGTAAAGAGTTGATAGCTATTATATACAACTTCCATTGGCGGGGAAAAGTCACTTTTTATCTCTGTGCATTAAATTATGAAATGCATGACAAACATTTAAAGCCCGGTCTTGTGTCACATTATTTTCTTATTAACACGGCAATGGATAATGGCTTTAGTCACTATGATTTTATGGGGGGAAGCGATCGATATAAAAAGACTTTCGCTAATTCCACATCATCTCTCTATGTTTACGAAATACGAAAATCAAAAAATGTTTTGGCTTTTAAAAATAAGTTACGTTATGTAAAGCATCAATTATCTGGCTATTATTCAGGATAATTTAACGAATATGTCGATGCGCAGGGGAAGTGAATGAAGGGAAAGGTTCAGCAAAAAGTATTGGTCATTGGAGAAGATACACGTAGCTTCTTAGCCGTGATTCGGTCCTTAGGGAAAGCTGGCTATGAAGTCCATGTCATTTGCTACGATCGAACTAGTGCGGCGCGCGGGAGTAAATATATTAGGACCGCCAAATTCTATAACTATCAATCTCATACACAAGGTGATTGGCGAGAGGCCGTAGTTAGGTTGATCAACCGCTATCAGTTTGATCTTGTCATACCCTGCGACGAACGTGCGTTATACCCGCTTTGGCAAGAAAAGCATCGCCTTCCAACCAAGACGGTTTTGGCGATTGCCAATGAAGAGGCTCTTGATATTCTGTTTGATAAATGGAAAACCAAACAGTTAGCAGTGTCATGTGGTATTCCTGTTGCAGAGGGAATGAAGATTGATCCGGATACCGTAAATTATGATCAACTAGCGGATAAATTCGGAGATCTTTTTGTTATTAAGCCATTGCAGTCATTTAATCAAGAAGCGTTAAATCGTCGTCATAATGTCGCTATTATACATGACGCTTCTGATTATGAAGGTGTTCGATGTAGCCAATCGCCAGTAATGGTTGAACGTTATTTTTCCGGGGTTGGTGAAGGCGTCTCAGTATTTTCGGTAGACGGGGATGTTAAAACGGTATTTTCCCACCGACGTGATGCGGAACCTGGCTGTGGTGGAGGGAGCTCATATCGATACAGTATCGCCGTTGACCCGCAGCAATTAAAAGCGGTGGAGAAAATATGTAAACAAGTGCGCTATACCGGTGTCGCTATGTTTGAATTTCGCCGTGATCTACAAAGTAATGCATGGGTTCTTGTCGAGGTGAATGCGCGCTTTTGGGGATCGCTACCATTAGCGGTAGCCTGTGGCGTCGATTTTCCACGTTATTATGCTGATTATCTACTGATGAAAAGCAGGCCAGAAACGTTGCCCAAGCGTTATCCAGTCAATTATTACGCACGTTCGCTAACAGCCGATCTGTACCATATTCGGAGTTTGAGTGGTACGGCAAGAGGTTGGTCAAAGATTATAGGACGGTTTGCACAGTACGGTCGAATCATTATAGGCAGGGAAGTTATTGATAGCTATTCTTGGTCTGATATCAGGCCTTTCTGTTCTGAAGTTATAGCAATAATTAACCAGCTGACAATATCGTTGACCAAGAAGGCTCCAGTACTTTTACGTTTTCGTAGTTTGTTCACCCGGTATCGGCTTAAAAAGTTATTCAAGGAGAGGCCAGAACGACGCATGATTTTTATTTGTTATGGCAACATAATGCGCAGTCCTTTTGCTGAAGAGGTACTGAAAAATCTGCTTTTGGACCAGTCCCAAAAACTTGTGATTGAATCGTATGGGTTTCATGCTCCAGAAAATCGCCAAAGCCCTAAATCGGCTCGGCAAGCGGCTCAGCAATTGAATTACAACCTTGAGCAACACCGCTCTCGATGTTTGCGACAAAGTGATCTTCATAGTAGCGATATAGTTTTCTTTTTTGATGAGTTAAATAAGTCAACATTGATCTCTCATTATAACGTGAGTAATGCATTTTTTATTAATGATCTCATTCCCATGAATAAAATAATGAGCTATGAAGTAACAGACCCTTATGGATTGGATGTTGAAGGAGTCCGGCAGTGCTATGAACAAATTGAACTTTCGGTAAAGCAGCTGATTAATTATAGTAAGGGTGGACTATATGGGCGCTAAACTTGCTGTTGTTATACATGCTGAAGAAGAGTTTGACTGGCACGGCGGCTTTTATCGTAGTAATACTGCTGTTAGCCATCACGTTGAGTTAATTAAACTTATACAGGCTATGCTTGATTTAGGCGCACATGTAACCTTGGCAATGGACTACCCTTTTGTGACCAGCAAGGGGGGAGAAGAAGTGATCCATTTTTGCAAGGGATGTTCAAACGGAACGATTGAGTTTGCCACTCACCTCCACCCTTGGGTCAATCCACCTTTCGAAGAGCCTTTAGATGGCAACCAAGTTTCGAATCGGCATTCCTACCCTGGTAACCTTTCTCCTGACCTTGAATATCAGAAATTGAAAGTGCTTACGGATAAGATCGAGGAAGTGACGGGTAGCCGGCCTGTTACCTACCTTGCTGGCCGATATGGGATAGGGAGGAATAGCCAGGAAATACTGAGATCACTGGGGTATGAAGTTGATCTTAGTATTAGTGCATTCAGTGACTTCTCTCATCAGCAAGGGCCTGATTTTAGCCAGTACAATAATGCGTTATTTTCCAAGGGTGGTATAACTTATTTACCACATACTTGCTGTCGTATATCGCGCTTCAAATGGCTAAGCAGTTGGTTGCAAAAGAATCCATCGTATTTAAACGGGCGAGATATCGTGAGTCGGGTTGTGAGAAAAGTGTTTGGTATTGTGACTTATCGTCTATCACCTGAAGGCGTTGATCTTAATAACCTGATCTGTGCTGCCAACCATCAGATAGAGATGGGTCATGAATATTTGATTTTGTCTTTTCACTCACCATCAGCCAAACTGGGTCAGACCCCATATGTGCAGACACATGAAGATAAGCTTAGGTTTGACGCCGTCACGCTTGATTTTATCGAGTGGTTCATGCATCAACCGGATGTGGAAGTGTTTACCCCACAACGACTAGCTAGTCTCAAATCAATAGTCTAGGGAGAGCAACATGTCTAATACATCTGTGCCTTACTTTAGCGTTATTATCACAACTCGTAATCGGCCCAAATTATTTCAAAAAGCGCTTGAATCAGTATTGAATCAGGATTTTAGCGGATATGAAGTCATTGTGGTCAATGACGGTAGTTCGCCCCATCACCTGCAGTCGTACCAAGATGTGTTGAGTTGCTATCAGGATAACGTTCGTTTCACATCGTTGATCGAGCGAAAGCAGGGACATGGCCATAGCTATGCAATGAACCACGGTGCCATGATTGCAAATGGGCAATACCTTTGTTTCATCGATGATGATGATTACTGGATTGATATGCGGTACTTAAGTCGTTTGTATAACAATATTCAATCAGAACAAAGCCAAGTCGACCTCTATATATCGAATCAGCGGGCTTATTACAGTGATGGTACTCAGTCAAAAGAAGACATTTGGGTTGAGGACTTGGTTGATAAACTGGGTTTTAATCACAGTGTCTCAAAGAAAGCTTATTTGATTAGTCTTGAACAGTTGTTGAATAGTGATGGTTTTGCACACTTAAACTGCCTTGTTTTTAGGGCTGACTATTACAAATTGATTGATGGCATGGATGAAAATCTGAGATATGAAGACGATCGTGATATTTATTATCGCGCTATCGATCGTGCTGAATCTATGCTTTATGATCCTACTGTAATATCACACCATAACATTCCAGATCAAAATAAAAAAATTAATTTATCAACGAGTTGTGAACAACTACAGAAACGAATATATCAACTACGGATTTATGAGAAGGGAATTCTGTATAGCGAACATGTGAAGCTGAGGAAGGTATGTCGGCATGGGAAAAGTAATCAACTTAAGATAATTGCAGAAGATCTAAGGAATCGAGATAGGTATCGGGAAGCGGCATCATATGCGTGGCAGGGGCTTGCAGTCAGATTTAGCATTAAGTGGCTGCTCTATTCAATGTACTTAAGTTTGCGCTGCTTATTTGTCAAAAGTACAAAATTGATAGTAAAAGAAGATGGAGTATAACGTGGAATCTGTTAGGGATATTTTGTTAAAAACTCGGCTTCTTACGCCGAGTAAGCACATTTTGCTGCTCAGTCATATGCGTGCAAATAGTACTTTGATTGGACACCTTCTCGGTTCTCATCGTGATGTTTCAGGCTACTATGAAATGCATATTGGTTATTACAGTTGGAAAAGCCTGATTAATCAAAAGCTACATTTTCATCAGGGTGATCCTGGTGAACCGTTTACAAAGTATTATTTTGACAAAATTCTTCACAGTGAGCATCATGTCAATGTTGATATATTATCTCACGATAATGTGATCACCTT
Organism: Photobacterium lutimaris; assembly: GCF_003025555.1. Lineage (GTDB taxonomy): Bacteria > Pseudomonadota > Gammaproteobacteria > Enterobacterales > Vibrionaceae > Photobacterium > Photobacterium lutimaris. The sequence continues at coordinate 202,918 of NZ_PYMH01000001.1, forward strand.
AATATGTTTACGTGAACCCTTACAGACGATAAACAGTATCGTAAAATTATACCGTTCCAAACATCCTGATGATGATTTTACTCGCCCAGAGTTTGCCGCTCGATACTACATAGAACGTGCTAATACAATTCTTTGTATAGCTAAAAAATTGGTGAAACAAAAAGAGAGCTATTACTTCTATGATGCTAAAGATATCATAGATAAAACACAGGATATATTAACAGATATTCAAACATATTCTGGACTGAAAACACCTATTTCGACACGTTATAGAAAGTTTGATAAAACCGGCGCTCGCTATTTTGGCGATTCATCAGAATATATTCATTCAGGCGTTGTTGTTAAAAAAACAAGCGAAACATTAAACCTGGATATTGATTCAGAACTATTGGATGAATGTAATCGAGTCTACAGAGAGTGTAGAGAGTATTTGCTTGAACATGCATGGACGTCTTGTATTAGTCAAACTGCGTAATTGCATTTACATCTATCTTCATGTCAATAACAGTAAGGCTTATCGCATATCAGCGATAAGCCTATTTTTTACATCAATATGAAGGTTTGAAACAGCCTGTTTCATCATAGATTGCGCCAACATAAGACTGACCTGCTCTCACTGTGCTGTTGCAAAAATCAACGCTGGATTCAGTGAGTGCTGGTGCATCGAGTATTGCTTTGCGCAAAGCTTCTAGTTGTTTGAGTCTAAAATTCCCTTGATTGGGATCCTCGAAGACCGTTTTTAAAGATAAGCTGCTAGAAAATAATGAATTATTGTCAATGTAGTTATTTTTCCTATCGGATTTTGCGCTATCTCTATCTTTAATTCGTCCGTCAAGGATATTGTTGAATATCGCTGCTGTTGAACCCTGAAACCTAATATCGATGCCTAGTGTATTATAAAGAATATTATTATTGATTACGATATCCTTCACTCGTGGGCTGTAAATACCCACATCATTACAATGCATGATGATGTTGTTCTTCATAACTGAATTTGTCACTTCAAAGTCTGATTTCCCTCGCCGATCTTGTTTATTCATACCACCACCACCAAATGAGAGGCCAACTTGACTTCCACGAAATTGAGTCGGTTTAGTATTACAGATGATAAGGTTTTGCTCTATGGTGCCACCGTGTATGCCACCTTTCATGTAGGCGCCGTAACTAATTTTGTTGCCATCTAATTTGATAAAATCATGGATCAAATTCTGTCTGATTTGCCAATTATTGCCATGGTCAAGGTTGATGGGGGTGACTGAATGATGGGTATGCCGAGGTTCATTCATTCCGAAAATATTACTCTCAACAATACCATTATCTGGGTATATGTTATTTAATTCATTGATTTTTAAGGCAGCATTAAAATCATAGAAAGTATTGTTACGGATAACTGTATTCTTTGCTGCCCCAACGATATGTAAAGCATGTTCACATCTTGAATGGTTATCGCATTGGCCGATGAAATTTATCCCTTCAATCTGCCAGTTTGGTTGGTCTATGACAAAGCCTTCGACCGCATCAAGGTATAAATTTACGCGCCCCAATGTTGCGGCTCGAACGACAATCGGAGTATGTGGTGATGTCCTTGCCTCACTGATAACGAAGCGTTTTCCTTCAAGCAGGTAGTTTCCATTTTGGATTACGATCTCATCACCTGGCCGTGCGTTTTTGATTGCTGTTATCAGGTCGATTTCGCTGTTGACATGGACAAACCGGTGAGTGTTGAATAGCTGATATTGCTTTTGAGGACCGACTGTTGGCCATTGTGTTGGTCGAAATTTGCCTTTGTAATAATCCTCTGTTTCAGGTTGTTCCGTTAGTGTACTCAGGTAGTGAGCAGACTCAGGAGAGTAGGCGTTGATCTTATCGCTGACCTTGCTGGCAGCCTGACTTAACTGCGATGGTATTTTATCAATAAATAAAATAAGCGCAGTAAATAAAAAGGCATTTGCCATTAAACCACAAAAAAGGAAATATAGTTTTAGTACTTTTTTCATATTTTTAAGTATCCGTTTACCTGTAAAGTATATATAAATCAGAAGGTCAGGATATATTAGGTGTCATAGCATTGAAAATCTTAACATAACTATAGCCGTATATTGCATTTTTTCACTGATTTAATTGGCTGATTTTATGTGTCTGTGCCATGATTATTTTGTTGCATAATTTTATTGTTAGAACCAAGATTATGAAGTTCACGGAGGAAGTAGAGTGAGCGTATTGTTAGATAAAATCACAACTAAAATTAATAAATTTAAGTGTGACAGAGCGTTACGTAAAGTTGCAATGACGGTTCCTGCGAGTTTTTCATCACCTCACAATGTTGTCATTTTATCTATGGTCGGAAAACGCGTGATTTATGACTACCTGGTCGCGATAAAATCATTTCTTTTATACATTGGTGTTAAAGAGGTTCATGTGCTAAGTGATGGTACATTGGATGATGAAGATACCTGTATCCTAAGTGAGCATGTACCGGGTATTGTTATCCATCATGCTGATGAACTTGATATGTCTGAGCTCCCCAGAGGTAACTGTTGGGAGCGGTTGGCCATGTTACTCACTTTAGCGAAAGATAACTATGTAATTCAGCTCGATGCCGATATCGTTATTAATGGTGAATTGCACGAGGTATCCCAGGCTATAGGCGATAACCGTGGATTCATTCTGGGTAACGAAAAGTGGAAGAAGCCAGTCAGCATGCAAGAAATGGCGAATATTGCTAAGCAGTGGGACTCATGCCACATTCAAGGGTTTTCTGAAAAACACTTCGACCGCTTACCACTGTTTAACGAAAGTGATTGCCATTATTTTCGTGGCTGTGCGGCATTTATCGGTTTACCAGCTTCAGAGCACTATTTACCAATATTACGTAAATTTTCAGCACAGATGGAAAATGAAATTGGTGATAAATGGAACCTATGGGGTAGCGAGCAGGTTTCATCAAATGTTATATGCTCTCTTTCACCAGGTATGTCGATGTTATCTTGGCCAAAATATCAGACTTATCAATTTCCGCTTTCAAACGAACCTGTTAAAAAAGCATCGTTAATTCATTTCATGGGAACATACCGTTATCACAATAATATGTATAAAAAGATTGCCAGCGATGCAATATCCAACATGAAGTAGGTGATTTAATGCATGTTACAGATAATGAGGGATTATTTCATAGTGCAAAATGGGCTCTGATTGCTAATTGGTATGGTCGACTGATTGGTATTGTAAATACGCTGGTATTGTTAAAGTTATTGACACCGGCTGATTTTGGTGTTGCAGCATTGTCGACTTTTTTTGTATCCATGTTTGTCGCTTTTTCACATGTCGGGGTGGCACATTTTGTTATATCTTCAGATGATATGTCAGAAGGTGAGCTAGACAGTATCTGGACCTTAGGTTTAGTTACTAAAACACTAACTGCGTTGTGTTTATATCTATCCGCCGGTTGGATTGCTGATTATGTCAATAATGCTGAAATGTCGGAAGTTATTCAGATTGTTGCTATTATTCCGTTCTTGTCTGGACTGAGGAATGTGGCGTTAGATACCGCAGAAAAGCATTATAAATTTAAATTCGTTATCGCAACAACGATGGTTGCAAGGACAGCAGGAGCCCTGATCTCTATTATTTTGGCCATATATTTACAGTCATACTGGGCTTTAATTATAGGGGTTATTACCTCGGCCACAGTCGAAACTCTTGTTGGGTATGTTTTTTTCCCCAGACGACCCAGGTTATCCTGCCGACACTGGGGTGCTCAGTGGGGATTTTCTAAATGGTTATATATAGGTTCTGTTGTAGGTTATCTACGTTCAAGGGTTGATGTTTTATTACTTGGTAATATATCTGATGCAAGAGGGGTTGGTTTATATAGTATATCAACAGAGTTTTCTTGGTTGCCATTTAATGAGTTGATTGTTCCTATCAACAGAGGATTCTTTTCTGTTGCCTCAAGAATCAAGAATGATAGTGTAGAGTTCTATCAACGCTTGATTCAGCAACTTACCCTAAACATGCTGATTGTCATTCCATGTGCTTTTGGCATGATGGCAATTGCTGACCCTTTTACTGATTCGATTTTGGGTGAGGATTGGATAGATGCCAGCAGTCTTATTTATACATTGTCACCATTGATGATAGTAATGTCAGTTTATGGTGTATTGAATACGGTGCTGACTATAAAGAAAAGAATGAAGTTGATCATATTTTCGGATTTACTATTTTTATCATGTATTGTTTTTTATTTTATATCATATCAGAGTTCAGGTATTTATATTCTAGCGCAAGGTCGGTTATGGATAGGGTTACTATTCCTTTTATGGCTTGTTTTACTTTATATAATAGTAGTTAAGCTAAGGATTAGTGATGTTGTGTTGCTATTTATACCTCCTATGGTTTCCAGTTTGATGATGTATGCGTTTGTGTCCTGGATGATCAGTTTTTTTAACTCAAGTGCAATGCAGTTAGCTGTTGCCATTCCTTCAGGAATAATAATTTATTCATCACTTTATTTGTTTTTATCCTATCAATGTAGAACATTATACCCATATCATTGGAAATGTTGTGAATATGTGTTGAGTAAAATGAGAAGATATCATGCTTATTAATAGGAGAGGTGAATGGAATCAATACTTTTTTTACTTAGTTTGATCGCTTTAGTGGTGTATACCAAAATGTCTATTAATGAGGATGACAAGGATTCTTAATGAGGGATATTGTATTTGTCATCTTTTTTGCTTGTTTGATGGTGTTTGCATTCAGGCGATCATATATCTCGGTATCCTTATGGCTATGGGCTGGATTGTTCGTGCCTGCTTATTGGTTATATAGCTTTGCCCATGGTATTAGCTTTCAAACGATCTTGGTTGTCGTTACTGTTATAGTTTACTTATTTGATAGAAATAAAAGTAAATTTAGTATTAATTTTCTTTTATTTACAGTTTTACTGATTTACATGCATTTTACTATTACTACTTTCTATTCGCTAGGAATAGAGGAGAAGGTATGGTTAGAATGGCAGAAATTTTCCAAGATAATGCTATTGATGCTGTTCATTGTCTTAATAATAAGAAGTAAAGTTCACTTTAATTATATACTAATGGTTTTTGTTCTTTCTCTGGGAGTGATGGGAGCCATCGAAGGTTTGAAGTTTATTGCTTCTGGCGGTTCTCATCATATTAAAGGGCCAGATAATAATATTCTTTCCGATAACAATCACTTTGCCTTAGCGCTTGATATGGTCCTGCCATTAAACATTTATCTTCTTTCTCAGTATAAAGGATCAAAAATACGGCCGTTTCTGCTTATCACCTTGGTATTGAGTATCTTGTCTGTGTTAGGTACGGCATCTCGTGGTGGCTTTATTGGTTTAGTGTGTGTGGCTTTATATTTTCTGCTTACGACTAAGCGAAAAGCGTTGACTGTTATTGCCTTTGCCGTCGTGGCAGGATTGGCTTCGTTGATCCTCACTGATAAGTGGTATAACCGAATGGAGAGCATTGATACCGCCAAGGATGACGGGTCGTTCATGATTCGGGTGAAATCGTGGAAGATGTATACCTTGATGGCGATGGAGAGGCCGTTGCTTGGTGCGGGTTTCCGGTCAGTCGAAGTGGGTTATGTCTGGCGCTCTATTGCCCCGAATTTCTACAAATTATCCTTTATTGAATCTCCAGAGCCTGGCGAGAAGGCTTGGGCTGCTCACAGTATCTATTTTCAGGTACTTGGTGATCATGGGTTCGTTGGATTAGGGCTGTTTATGTTAATTCTAGCAACCGCATTCCTAACGCTTATGAATATAATGAGAAAGATAAAAGATATAGAAAGATTAGAGTGGCAATACCAATTAGCAAAGATGTTCAGAGTTTCATTGGTTGCTTTTTCAGTCGCCGGAGCTGCACTGTCTCTTCCATATGCTGAAATTTTTTGGGCATTAATTGCGATCATCATATCCCTCGATATATCCGTCAGGGAGAGTCTTGCAGTAATTAAAAAAGAACAGAGTTGTAAACCTAAAGAGAGGCGTATTAGAAAAAGCCATGCATAGATGAGCGACATTAATTAAACCAGTTACATTGTGTGTTCAATTATTTTAACGAATAGGAACTAATAATGAGAGTGAGATCGCGATCACCGTTGCGCTTGGGTTTAGCAGGGGGAGGGACGGACCTTTCTCCCTATTGTGATAAGTATGGTGGCTGTATCCTGAATGCGACGATTGATATGTATGCACACTGTACGATTGAATTGAATTCTTTAAAGCCGGGGGTCAGTTTCTACGCGCAGGATATCGATGAACAGTATCATTCAAATTTAACGGGTCTCTTACCATTGGATGATAAGTTGCTGCTCCACAAAGCGGTATATAACCGAGTGATTGCTGACTACAATCATGGCAACCCGCTTCCAGTGACTGTCTATACCCATTGTGATGCGCCGCCAGGCAGTGGGTTGGGGTCGTCATCTACGCTAGCTGTTACGATGATCAGTGCCTATCAGAAGTTGTTGAATTTACCATTGGGTGAGTATGATATTGCCCGTCTGGCTTATGATATCGAGCGTGTCGATTGCCAGTTATCCGGCGGAAAACAAGATCAGTACGCGACAACCTTCGGTGGTTTTAACTTCATGGAGTTTTATGATCAAAATCGCGTCTTAGTGAATCCTTTGCGGATACGCCGTTCCATTCTGAATGAGTTGGAATCCCAACTTATCCTTTATTTCACTGGTGTCTCTCGATCTTCGGCCAAGATTATCGATGAGCAAGTAAAAAATACCAATGATAATACAGACAAACCACTACAAGCGATGCATGAAGTGAAGCAGTTGGCGTTCGAAATGAAAGAGCGATTACTTCACTCTGATATTTCTGGAATGTCAGAGTTGTTTTATCAATCATGGGTCGCAAAAAAAGCGACCTCACCGTCTATCTCCACTCCGTTGATTGATCAAATCGAAGATCGCGCTATGAGTGCGGGGGCGAAATCGCTCAAAATTTCGGGTGCCGGTGGTGGGGGCTTCATGATGATATTCGTTGATCCGCTCAGGCGAATCGCCGTCGAGTCGGCATTAGCTGATCTCGAAGGGGAAATTCGCTCTTTTAAATTTACTCAAGAAGGCACGCAATCATGGAAAGTTTAACGTATTTTCAAAGCAGTGTGGCTGATTCTATAGCGGTGAAGCAGCGTTTGCTTGATAGTCCCGATGTCTTAGCAACAATTACGGAGGTTGCTGATCTCTGCTTAGCTGCTTATCAGCGGGGAAATAAGGTTATTTTGGCTGGCAATGGAGGAAGTGCCGCCGATGCGCAACATATCGCCGCAGAGTTTGTTAGTCGCTTTCATTTTGATCGCCCAGGGTTGCCTTCAATGGCATTAACAACCGATACATCAATTTTAACTGCGATCGGTAATGATTATGGGTTTGATAAGCTATTTGAACGTCAGCTACAGGCAAATGGGCAACCTGGTGATATTTTCATTGGTATCACGACTTCCGGTAATTCGCCCAATATCATCAATGCAATGACTTATGCCCGTCAGCATGGGATTACCGCGGTCGGTTTAGCCGGTCAAGGTGGTGACATTCAATCATGCAGCGATCTCTGTATAGCGGTGCCATCCGGGGATACGCCGCGAGTTCAGGAGTCACATATTCTTATTGGTCACATGATTTGCGGTTATGTGGAGAAGGAGTATTTCCATGAGTATCGAAGATGAGGTTGTTGCCATCGTGCTTTGCGGTGGGCTTGGCACTCGACTCGGTGCGATGACGCGGGATCAGCCCAAGCCAATGGTGGAGGTTGCCGGACGACCTTTTATCGAGCGGATACTGGATAATCTGGTCGAGCAAGAGATCTCTAAAATTGTCTTGGCCGTCTCCTACTTGCGGGAGGTAATACAAGCGCATATCGGCCCTGTGTATCGAGGTGTACCGATAGAATACAGCGTTGAAGAAAAGCCATTAGGAACCGGCGGGGCTATCGTTAATGCGATTAGGCAGCTTAACCTCGAGCACACGAACTTGTTGGTTGTGAACGGTGACAGTTATTGTAAGTTTGATCTAAGCGGTATGATCAGGCAGCTTCCCGATGTTGATATTGTAATGGTAACCAAGTATCTGCATGATACGGGGCGGTATGGTACGGCTCAAGTCAACTCTCAGGGAGAGGTGACGGATTTTATCGAGAAAAAGCATAGTCGCTCTGGGTATATCAATGCCGGGATCTACTTGTTTAGTACTTCGTTGGTTGCAGGATGCGGCTTGGAGAAGTTTTCGTTTGAAATGACTTTTCTTGAACAGGCCGAAAGTCGTAATATAAAAATAACGACTCAAATTTCTGATAGTTACTTTATTGATATTGGTATCGTTGATGACTATATGCTCGCGAATGACTACTTTCGTCAGCATGACGCCGTCGAGCAATAGCGTTTGATTAACAATGAAAAAGCCGACATGCCGTCGGCTTTTCATTGTTTGATACTTTATGACAAACAGCACTAGGCGCTACACTGATACAGTTTCTTATACTCACCAACCATCGCAAACTCGCTAAAATTCTGTTCAATCCTCGCGCGAGCAGCTTGCCCCATCGCTGTTAATTCCGATTTTTGATGGTAGAACTGCAAAAAGGCATCGGTCAATGCTGCCTGGTTTTGGGATGGAATACTGACACCGGTATGTCCTTCGACGATCACTTCGCCAATTCCCCCAACCTTGGTCACTATATGTGGTATACCCATTGACATAGATTCGAGGAGGGTGAGGGGAATGCCCTCTGCAATAGATGACAGAACGAACGCATTAAAGAGGCCATAATAATGGCGTACATTAGTCTGGCTGCCAGCAAAAATAATGCGGCAATTACTGTTAGTGTTGGCTGCAAGCCGCTCAAGTTCTGGGCGCTGATCGCCATCACCGACCAGTACTAACTGGGTATGGGCTGAAAACATAGGGCTACGGTGACAGGCTTCTTGGTAGGCAGCGATGAGCATCGGTTGGTTTTTGATACTTTGCAGTCTGGCAACATGACCAAATGTAAAGACAGCAGCCGTGCTGGGCTTGAGTGTTGGCTGAAAATAGTGGGTGTTGATACCGTTTCGAATCAATATAAGCTTTTTCGGATTGATACCGACATCATGGGCTAGCCAGGAATATAAGTCGTCTGAGACTGCGACAATTTGATGTATCCAAGCAGCGCAGATCTTACGTAAGTAACGGTACTTTTTGACTGCCCCATTCGGGTCATAGCTGTCTCGGCCATGTTCAGCATGAATCCGTACGGGGACCCGGGCCAAGGCTGCCACGCACTGGTATTCAATGGTGGCGAGGTTATATGTTTGGACCACATCAGGTTGTAATTGGCGAAGTTGCTTAAATAAGCGGTAATGAATTCGGAGGCTGTTGCCTGGAGGCTTATTAAGCGCAATGGTTGTGACTTGTGGGGTGATTTGCTCAATAATATTCCCAACTGTGGTAAGGCTTATAATCGTGTGGCGGTAACCATCCCCCATTTGGTTGATGCAGTTAACAATCAGCTTCTCTAACCCGCCGATGTGGAACCCATGAACGATGTGAACAATATGAGTCAGTGACTGGGGCATTGCGTGCGTTCTCCATGCCGATTACGTTTCTTCTGCTGCCAAGCTATTAGTGAAGTACAACGTTTTATATATGTTCGGTTGCCAGCTGTTTGCCCGTGCTTATTTCAGTGAACAGGTGAATAATTTTTTCCCCGTTGCAATCCCAGGTTAGCTGTTTGTCATCGATTGTCTGGCTTGCCGCATGTTGGAGTTGCACACGTAGTGCTGCGTCATCAATAATTCGCTCAATAGCATTTAACATGCTGTCCATATTGCCATTTTCGAACAATAGGGCATTGTGGTTATCGCTGACTAATTCTTTGATGTTGGGAGCGTCGGGGGCGACAATCGCTTTACCCGAGGCCAAATATTCAATGAGCTTGAGAGGTGAGCACCAGGGCGTGACGGCAGGCTGTAAGGCAATATCGACTTGCGCTAGCCAGTTTGGCATTTGATCGCGAGGGATCAAACCAATGATATGAGTTTGTGCTTCTATGTTCAGTTGTTGAGCCGTTTTTCTCAGATCATCAAGCACCGGACCATCTCCAATGATCAGTAAATGCACGTTGGGATTGTTGAGGCTGGCTAGCCTTGTGATGACTTGGTCCAACTGGTGCCATTCTCGGCAAAAACCGACAAAACCGATCACCGTTTTATCCCGAAACGGTGCCATCCGTTCAGGTTGTCTACGAGTGTTGAAATGTGCCGGGTCGATCCCATTGGGGATAATAGTGACTTGATCTGGGCCGACGCCGGCCTGATACACATAATCAGCCAGCACGTGGCTGACCGGCAAAACATGGTCGGCATTGCGCCAAGTGTAATATTCAGACCATCGAGCCAGCATCGGCAAATGGATACCAGTATAGTCATGGCGTTCTTGATACAGTGGTGAATTGACCTCGAGTAATAGCGGTAGCCTGAAGAGTTTTTTTGCCCATATACCTGAAGGTAAAAAAAGATTATAGCGCTCATAGATAGCATCGGGACGATGCCTTTTTATTGCCCGGTAAAGCAGCATAAAGTCGTAGAAGCTATAGCCAAACTCCATCAACTCAGCGATAGCGCCGGGTAGGCGGCGTCGTAACGTGGATACCCAGCCACCGTTGTCACCAAACTCGGTCTGTTCGCTGATCGTCGGTGCCACTACAATTACCTCGTGCCCCTGCGCTTCCAGCGCATTAATGATTGCTTCAATGTGGACGAATTGACCGTCGCGTGACGCAACACGGTGGTGGTAGAGGATCTTCATAGTTGTGTTTCCTTGTCTGCGTGGGGAGTGACCAACCGCTGTGATTGAGGAGGCATCGAAAGGTGAGGTGGCGAAACCAATTGTGTGAACAACTGGTAGAGAAGGTGGGACGTCTCATCCCAAGAAAACTGCTCGGCATAGCGGCGAGTAGCCTGTCTGTCGGGTAGGTGGGCAAGGAGTTCTCCAATCCCTTTAGCGATACTCTTGCTATCTCGCTCGACTAACAGGCCAGCATCGGCGGTTTTGACGACTTCCGGTGTACCCCAAATGTTGGTCGCGACAACAGGCGTGCCGCAGGCCATAGATTCGAGCAGTACATTGGCCCATCCCTCGCGGTTGGAAGCTAAGATAGAGAGATCGCTTGCACCGAAATAGCGGGCTAATTCTGATTGATTCAGCGCACCCAGAAAGGTGACACGCTCATTCAGGTGTAGCTTGCGGGTCAATTGCTTGAGGTTGTTGAGGTTCGGTCCACTGCCGGCAATCAGCAAGTGGGCGTCAGGGTGTGCTGCCATGGCCTCGATAACCAGGTGATGCCCCTTTCGCTCGATCAATAAACCGACAGACATAAATATGCGCCCCTGGCTAGGTAAGCCCAGTTTTTCTCTGAGCGCATGTTGATTCTTTTGTTCGGTCAAGTGAAATAAGGCCAAATCAACACCGTTACGAGCTGTAGTGGTTTTAGCTGGATCGGCCCCGTGTTTGATCATGGTCTGGCGCAGGGCCTCACACACAGCAAGGTTGTGGCTGCTGTGTTGTAACACCTGTTTAATTTGGTGCAGCGGACGTGGATATTGCGGGATTAAATTAATGTCCGTTCCACGTGCAGTAACCGTAAATGGCTTATTGAGCTGTTTGGCAATATTGGCGATGGCAACCCCATCAGGGAAAAAGTAATGCCCATCAATTAAATCAAACTCAAGCCCTTCTTGCTTTAGCGCGTTGATTTGTTTTCTCAAACACGCTTCTAATGTATGAGGTGTCAACTCCATTCCAATCTTGGGTATAACGGTGTAGCGAGGATGGTAAACCTTGATACCATATCGCTGTTCGACTCTCGGTACGGATGCGAATTGAGCGTACTGGCCAAAAACACGATGGCGAAATGGGAACCAAGGGACGGGGGCTATTACAGTACACTCTACATCAGGGTGATGGTGACGGAGTTGACGCAGCCTGTTCTCGACAAATATCCCATGTTTGGGATCTGCCGCGTTGGGATAAAGCGTGGTGATAGTTAGTAGCTTCATGTTTATTGTCTCACCATAAATTGAGAAAACATCAGCAGGCACCATAGGGAGGCACCATGATCGCGGTAACCGTGCTGGTGCTCGTGAACCATTTTTTCCAGCCAGTCCACATTGAAAAAGCCACTGTCAAACATTGACTCAGAAAGAACATGTTTGTGCAGGCTAGGCTTCAAACTGGTTCGGAACCAGTGGGAAATGGGCATGCTAAAGCCCATTTTGGGGCGATAGAGAATGTCGTTGCTGACATGGGATTCAAGAGACTTCTTGAAGGCATATTTTCCCTCGTTGTGTCTGATATTGTCACCGCTATCAATACTGAATGCCCATTCAACAAATTCATGGTCGAGCAGTGGTGCCCTGACTTCAAGGGAGTTAGCCATGCTGGCACGGTCTACTTTAGTGAGAATATCACCCGCCAACCATGTTTTGATATCGAGGTACTGGATCTGCTTGAGTGGGTCATCCGTGGGGAGGTGGCGGGCATGTTGATGAAGGATCTCGATACCGTTATAGCCATTGAGCTGCCGCTGGTATTGGTGGCTGAATAAATGCTTCCTTTCATCATCGCGCAGCTTAGAAATTGAATTAGCATAGCCTTGAACCATATCCATCGCTAAGGATTGGAACGTGGTTTTCGCCCTGAAGTGACGGGGTGCCCAGTCTGCTTTGGGGTATAGGTGGCCGAGTGAGCCAAACAGCGGTTTGCGGATCCGGCGGGGAATTGCATTACGCCACTTTTCCTCGGCAAGGTGCATGCGGTGTCGGCGGTAGCCCCCGAATATTTCGTCGCCACCATCACCTGACAGCGCCACTTTGACCCGCTGGCTAGCTAATTGGCAGACTTTATAGGTCGGAAGGGCTGAACTGTCTGCGTAAGGTTCATCATAGATACCGGCAAGTCTATCAATCAGACTAATATCATGCGGGCTAACAATTTGTTGTAAGTGTTGTGTTTGGTAGCGATCGGCTATCTGCTGGGCATAATCGCTTTCGTCATACTCTTGCTCGTCAAATCCAATAGCGCAGGTATTTACCGGATCACTCTGGAGTTCCGACATCAGCGAGACGATAGCACTGGAGTCTACACCGCCAGAGAGAAAGGCACCGAGAGGAACATCAGCGATTAACCGAATATCAATGGCTTCTTTGAGTTTTTCCACTAAAGTTTGTTGGGTTTGTTCCCAGCTGAGGGTTTGTTCCGGTGCGCGTAAATCCCAGTATTGACGCGGACTAACAGGGCTACCGGGCTGGAGAGTGAGTGAAAAGCCGGGCTGTAGCTTGAAGATCTGTCGGTAGGCACTATAGGGATCTGGAATATAACCATACATGAAGAATTCTTCGGCCATTTCAGGGCGAAGGTGCTTGTCGACATCGGGGTGAGCGAGCAGAACCTTGAGCTCAGAAGCAAACAAGAACTGCCCGTGGCGGGTTACCGTATAATACAACGGTTTTTTCCCCAGCCTGTCTCGGCCGATGAATAGCGTCCGAGCCTTTATGTCCCAAAGTGCAAATGCAAACATACCACGAAACCGTTTGATGCACTCTGCGCCCCAAGACTCCCAGGCATGGACGATGACTTCAGTATCGCTGAGGGTACGAAATTGGTGGCCTAATGCAACCAGTTCGTCCGCAAGCTCTTTGAAGTTGTAGATCTCACCGTTGAAGACAACCACAACACTGTTATCTTCGTTGAATAATGGCTGATGGCCCCCGGCTAAATCAATGATAGATAGACGGTTGTGTGCCAGTGCAGTGTAGTCGTCAAAGTAATATCCTTCATCATCAGGTCCTCGATGGCTTTGAAGGCGGCTGATTTTGCGAATTAACGCCGGCTCAATGGTATGAGGTTGATGCAGGTTGAATACGCCGGAAATGCCACACATAGTTTCAACTCCCTGTAGTTACCGCTTTTTGTTACGGAAATGATGATTTTTAGCGTTATGGGTTCGTGTTGCTTTCTAACAGCCATCGCCTAGCTTGCTGTTTGGCGATGTTGGGATCGTGACTGGTAATAGCGAAAACATCGGCATGGCCTTGGCCGCCGGTGATCAGTAGTCCAGCTTGGAAAAGTTTGATTGTTATTGGGTCATGACTACAAAAGCGATTAACACAGTACCAATACACGAGCTGTATTTTCTTCCCCGTCTTGCTGGTAAGAGAGAGGCTGTTAGCTTGGGTTTGAGTGTCAAGTTCGAGCGGTATGCTTTGGCCTACGGACCAGACATCTTTGTCAAATAAGGTGTTTTCACTGCTGATAAGCTCACCTTTATTTTGCCAAAGGGAATAGCGCGCAGTGTAGAAATAGGTGTCTGTTTCGCGGTTAACGGCTGATTGTGATCTTGATGCATGGGGGAAGGTGATCCCCCATGTTGAGTGGTCGGTAGGTTGACTGTCACTGAGCATGGGTGTGGTTGCCAAGATAACCTGTTCAGACAAGCTGATACTTTTCCCCCACAATGCGAAGCTGAGCAGAAGAGCGCTGACTAGACCGACGGCCTTGATGGGGGGGGCACTGATTGGCTGGGAGGTTGCCGAGGGGTTGGCTGAGTCAGGTAAGGGGTCAGCAAAACGGTTGGCGACCAGAAAGATGCAGACAATAACGATGCTGAAAAAGACCCATCCGTAAACAAGATGATCTGCGCCGGTTGCATGTGCCATATCGGTGAAGTAACCGATTAAAATAATACCTGTTGCCCGGATACCATTAGCGATGATGGGAAAGATAAAAGAAAATCCCATAAACGCAATACGCTTCCAGACTTTAGTAAATTGGAAGTAGGCAAATAGACAACCTATTGCCAGACTGGAAATCAGAAAGCGAATACCCGAACAGGCTTCAGCGACATAAAAATGCCCATTGGGAATAGTGATGGACAGACCTTCATGATAAGCCGGAATATTCATGAGGCCCAAAAAGGTGATAGCCAGCTCGGCCGTGATTTCTTGGAGCGGTGCGATGAGTTGCTCACCGAAAGGGACGCAATAAATGAGATAGCAAATGGGGAACCACATGACTCTAGCGCGTGGCGTGCCTAATAATGCCCATAGCATAAGCTGTAAACTGGTAATTGCCGCGATATGCTCGAATAAGGCAAGATCAGCGGCATACCCGACAAGCCACAACAGGTTTGGTAGAGGTAGCAGGAAAATGGGCCACCATGCAATGTCGTGAGGTTGCGCGAAAAATTGGCGACGCTGCAGCCAGGCGACCCACAGACAAATTGGGATAATGAAAAACCCATGCTCATAGGTTTTTGATGTACTCCATATTGAAATCATGTCTAAGAATGCTTGGTTATAGAGCAGACCCCAGCTGACTATTGGAAGTATGAACAGCACTGTCTTATTTTTTCCCATTACTCGTCTATCCTTGCTTTTATTCAGTACGGCTGATTGAGGTAACTGAGTAAAGGGCTCAGCTTGGCATCCCAGCAGTAGCGTTGTTCGACCCATTGGCGTAGCTCTAAGGCATTGATCGGATTTTGCTCCAGCTTAGTGATTAGCCAATTGGCAATATCCGCGGGATCGTCCGAAACAACAAGATTGCCTGATGGGCAGCTATCCATTCCTTGAATGGTCAATGATGAGACGATTATTGGTTTAGCCATGGCCATCGCTTCCAGCATCTTATTCTGAACGCCACGGGCTATTCGCATCGGAGCAATTGCTGCCTTGGCATATTTTAAGTAAGGACGAACATCCTCAACGCGGCCTGTAACGATAATGCCGGGCAGGCTTGAAAGTGCCATAACGTCTTGTCCAGGGCTACTCCCCACAAGATAGAGCTTGGCATCGGGTTGGGTCTGATGAACCTTTGGCCATACATGCTGAGCAAACCATTTCACTGCGTCAGCATTTGCCCAATAGTCCATCGCACCTGTGAATACGATGTAATTCTCTTCGGTGAGCGGATAGGGTTCACTGAGGTGCATTTCTGCATTGGGCGAAAAGAAATGGTTATCTAAGCCATTTTCTAGCGGCAGGATTTTATCTTGTAACGCGGGTTCCAGCATGGATTTAAAGGTATCGGTTTCCGTTTGCGTAACAAAGCAGCTTACGTTGAATGCCTGCGCAACGGCCTTTTCATAGTCCGCCAAGGTTTTGTGTTCACGCTGGTAAATAGCCTTCATTATCCCACCGGTTTTTAGTGCATACTGCCGCCATTTATCTGAATCGATATCGGCAAAATGCATCACGGTATGCAATGGTCGGGGGGGATTAATGACATATTGGGCCATACAACCGGAATAAATGAAGGCTTTGTTGATCTTATATGTTGCGATAGTAGCATTGACCCACTGCTGCATCGAACGGCGATGATAGAAAGGGAGCGTAATAGGGTCACCGCTAAGCAGTGCCGTTAGGCTCTTTATTTTGCTGTATGTCCTCGATAGAGGGATTAGCGTGTAGCTTGCACAGAAATGTGCCACTTGATGTTCGTAGCGATCATCGTACCTATCATCGATAAAGCAGCCGAGGTGGATGTCATAATGGCGGCTGAGAAACTTCAAAATATTGAAGGTTGTGATTTTATCCCCTTTGTTCGGAGGGAATGGGATCCGGTGGCACAGATATAGCAGAGGCTCTTTCATAGTTCACCCTAGATATTTTGACAAAAAAGGCCCCATTGTCTGGCTTAGCTTCACTGGAAGTTTTTGCCAGAGTTTAATGAAATACTTGTACTTGGGGTTATTGGGGGAAAGGTTAGGAAGCGACTTGGCTTTTACCAATGCAACGCGGTAATGCAACGGTACTTCAGTCATCCCCCAATGCTTCTTGTATTTATATGAGCCTGAATTGACTTTACTGCGGCCGAAATCAAAATGTGTAATGCCCTTTTCGTGGGCAATGTGCATTAGTTGAAAGTACATAAAATCATTGCTTTTTAACTCTCGAGATTCGTATTTCCCACCGCCGTAGTAGGGTAGTACTTGATTTTTATAGTAAAAACTCATTACACCAGAGACCGGGCGATGTTCTTTGTCTTGTATGATCAACGTCTCGCAGCGATCACCAAATGTGTCTTTTAACGCCGTAAAAAGTTTGCTGGAAAAAACAGGGGTGCCCAAATTACGGACACTTTCAGCATACAAATCGAAGCACTCTCGTGGATTGTCACTGTTATCCCACTGAAGTTGGCTTTTTTGTGAGTGACGAATCACTGCCCGTTGCTTTCGCTTGACGGTGGTGAGGATAGCATCAGGATCCGTAGGCAGTGGGCTGTGAAAAGAGGCATGATGGCAATGGGTTACCCACGGGGCTTGCATCTCGACAGGTTTTTTGTCTCTGAGTTCAACATAGTCGACACTCAGTTGGCACCCTAAATCATACGCAGCGGTTTCGAGCCTTTCCCGTACAGATGTGTTATCTGACAGCACACCGCCGTAGACACAAAATGGCGTTGAAATAAGAGCATGGCCAAATATCCAGCTCTTTTGCTCAAATAAAGGCAAGATCCCCACTAATTCGGTGTCTTGCTCTGCCAATAGATAATGATGCTTATGGCCAAACACCGAGTGAATAACATCAAGCCAACCCGAAAGATGGAAAAAACTACCTTCTGGATGATTATCGACGTAGTTATCCCATAATGGGTATTCGTTTGGAGTTAGTTTCCGTATTGTTAGATTTTGCATTGCCTTCATGCCTTTGTAGTTGATAAACCGTGTTCATCGAATTCCATTTAAAATCCTGCAATAACCGATTGAGGCGTCGCTCCATGCGGTTAAGGTTGAGGTAATGCCGGAACTGGGATTTTCTTGATATATTTGCCACTTTCGGCTGTCCAGGATCTATCTCCCACGGGTGGAAGTAGAAACTATAGGGCTGACCGGTCTGCTTATGGAAGGAGCGGATCAGGTAGCGGCTTAATTTATAGGGATAAAACCTGAAATATCCCCCACCTCCGATCGGAATATTCTGACCGAGCTTGGTTAAGGTTGGAATCGGGATTTCGATGATTCCTTCGCGACGTTGATATTTAAATCGCGGCCAATCGGGAGCGCCATAGTGGTCATGATTTACAGGGTAAGTACTGCTTGAGTATATAAATCCCAATTTATGTAAAGTCTCAAAGGCCCAGGGATTGGAGTGGTCAATAGAAAAACTTGGGGCGCGATAGCCATAAACGGCCTGACTGGTCAGATCTTCCAGCATGTTTTTAGAGCGGGCGACATCAGCATGAAATGTACTTTGGCTCTGTTTATTGGCTGGCTGATGGGCAAAACCATGGCTGGCAATTTCATGCCCTTCAGCAGCAATGGCCTTAACCAGTTGTGGACACTTCTCTGCGACCCAACCCAGTACAAAAAATGTGGCATGAACACCATTTTCATTAAGTATTTGTAAAATGCGGTGTGTGCTTGCCTCTACTCGAACGGGATATTTCCTCCCCCACTCATTGCGGGAAATAACAGAGGAGAGGGCTGCCACATGGAAATAGTCCTCGACGTCAATTGTCATTGCATTTGTGATTTGTCCTAGAGGAGATTCAGAGTGATTAATCATAATCAACGTCCTTTACCAAAGATAACAATCTCTGATGTCCTAATAAGAATGAGAATATCGAGAATGAGGCTGCGATGTTTGATGTAATAAAGATCAAACTTTAACTTTTCCCTCGCATCGTTAAGGCCATCACCATAAGGGTACTTGAGTTGTGCCCAGCCTGTTAGTCCTGGTTTGACATTATGGCGGTGTGAATAGAAGGGAATAGAATCTTCAAATTGTTTGGTAAATTGGGGCCTTTCGGGGCGAGGTCCGACAAAACTCATATTGCCAATAAATATATTGAATAACTGAGGTAGTTCGTCTATGCGATATTTACGAATAATGCGCCCAACACGTGTGATTCGTGAGTCTGACTTTCCGGACATTTGCTCGCCAGATAGTTCGGCATCTACAACCATACTTCTGAACTTACAAATTGAGAAAACCTTCCCTTTAAGTCCAACACGTTTCTGAGTGTAAAATACAGGCGCTCTTAGCCCGTCTTCAATTTTTATACAGATTATAGTCAGTATGATTATCGGCCAAGTTACTGATAGAATTATTAATCCGATAAAACTATTGAAGATCCACTTAAAAAAATTGAACACCCAGTTGTCGCTACTTTTTTTATTGTAAAGTATAAAGGACGGATAGATATGGTTAACGGCAATTTGCCCTGTCTCTCGTTCAATAAAATCAATCACATCAGTAATTTGGATGTCGTGCAACTTGCAGTAGAAAAGACTTTCACTGGGCAAGTTATTACGACGCTCATCTAATGCGATCACAACTTCGTCAATATTCTCTTCAATTATATATTTTTCGAGGGGAACAGAAAGATTTATTTGCTTAATATTCCTATCATCAACAACATTATCTCCAGCAAATTTAACATAACCAACGATTTCAAAATTAACGCGGTCAGTTGCACGGCGCATTGTACTGCTTATTAAATTTGCACGCTTCCCATGCCCCAGTAGTAGTATACGTCGCTTTCCCATGTGCTCATATTTACAACTAACTGCAATGAATCGGGTCACAACGATAGCGGTAAAAGCTGTAATATAGAGAAGTTCAATGGGCTGGCTGGAGAAATAGATTGATGAGGAGATAAGAGATAAGGTTAAAGAAAATAAATACGATAATAAAAAAGCAACAGAAAGTCGGACAATAATACCATTGAAGTTTTCGCGTATCTTTTCATTGTATAAACCTACGGCAAGAATAGTTAGTTGAGTCGGCATTGTAAAAAAGATGTATTGGGTGGTTATAACGAGATATTTCATAACTTCTTGATTGTTTGAGATGCTTGCATTGCTTATTTTATGGAAAAAGTAGAAAACCACACTAAGCACAATTAAATCAGTAAAAATCAATGTTGCACTACTTATATTTAGATCGTGAAATTTTGATTTTCTCATTATCATTACAATTTTCTTCCACTGCGGGGCGTATAATTACGACAAATTTGGTTTTAAGAGTGTAGTTGAAAAATTTAAGTTGAAAAAATTTGCTAAACAAAAAATTGGTATATAGTTAGAAAGTAGAATCTGTGTAATGCATTCATTGGAAAGAATCAGAAGGGATACTGAGTATGATTAAATGTGGATCGGTAACAACGCAACTATTTGTTTTGGTATCATTATTATCAGGCAGCATGATAGGGTGTTCATCAAGCAATTTATCATCACTGCCAGTTGCGACACCACATGCGTCATTAACAAAAAATATCAATGATTACAGCTATTTAATTGGTCCTGGTGATAACCTTACCGTCTTTGTGTGGGGGAATTCTGAAATAACCGGTAGTTATACGGTTCGCCCTGATGGAATGATCTCAACATCTTTGGTTGAAGATATCCCTGCGTCTGGTCGAACACCAACCGAATTGGCTCGTAGTATTGAAGCGCACCTGGCTGAGTACATACGTGATCCTATCGTCACTGTGATGGTTGCAGATTTTGTTGGGCCATATAGCGAACAGGTGAGAGTGATAGGAGAAGCATCACAGCCGCA
Organism: Photobacterium lutimaris; assembly: GCF_003025555.1. GTDB lineage: Bacteria > Pseudomonadota > Gammaproteobacteria > Enterobacterales > Vibrionaceae > Photobacterium > Photobacterium lutimaris. The sequence continues at coordinate 223,506 of NZ_PYMH01000001.1, forward strand.
AGCAATTAGTTATCGTGAAAATATGACTTTGCTTGATGTAATGGTTGCCGTTGGTGGACTGACGGAATATGCCGATGGTAATGATGCTAGGCTGATTCGGGTAGTGAACAGTCAACAAAAAGAATATGCAATACAAATCGGTGACTTAGTTAGAGACGGAGATATTCGAGCTAATGTCGATATTTTACCGGGCGATATCATTATCATTCCGGAGTCTTGGTTCTAACATAGGTGTTTTATGAAGGAGCAACTTGAGTTATTGCAGCAGTACCTTCAGGGTATTTGGTTTAAACGTCGTTTGGCAATAATGGCTATGTGGATTCTATGTCTCAGTGGTTGGGCGATGATCACATTATTGCCAAACGAATACACGTCTGAAGCGCGCGTGTATGCAGATACAAGAACAATACTAAAGCCATTACTAAAAGGTATTGCAATCAATACTGATCCAAGCCAAGAGCTGCAGTTGATGGTAAAAACATTGTTGAGCCGTAAAAACCTTGAAACCATAGCAAGATATAGCGAGGCTGACTTGAAGGTAGATACGACTGATGAGTACGATGATTTGCTTGAAGAGTTGAAAACAAATATTACTATTAGATCGGCAGGGGAAGAGAATCTATTTACCATCAGTTATTTCGGTACTGATCCTAAATACGTGAAAGATGTCGTTCAAGCCGCACTTGATGTTTTTGTTGAAAATGCTGTTGGGCATAAAAAGGAAGATACGAGAAATGCTCATGAATTCTTAGCTTCCCAACTCGCACTGTATGAAGAGCGTCTTCTTAAGTCAGAGAACGAACTTGCCGAGTTTAAGCGATTGAATTCAGGTTATGTGTCGGGGTCTGAGCACAGTTATACACTCAAGGCTGAGAGTCTTAAATATGAGATAGAAGAAACTCGTCTGGAACGGAAAGAAGCGCTTTCTGCATTGGCGTCTGCAAGGAAGCAACTGAGGAATGAAACGAGAGTTAATTCAAGTCAGTTTTCATCGATTAAAACTGAGTTTGATATACGTCTTGAGACGTTACAAGCAAGGTTGGATGAGCTGTTGTTCCGTTACACTGAAAAACACCCAGATGTAAAAGAAACACGTCGACAAATTAATTTGTTACTTGATGAGCGAACCTCAGTGATTAGCGGTGGGCGCGTATCCAAACCAGATAGCCCAATGCAGCAAGAAATTAAAATGACTATCAGTCATTTCGAAAATAAAATTGCATCGTTAACAGCACGTGAAACTAGTTTATTAGATAAATTGGAAGAGGTGAATAGCAAGTTATTGAAAATGCCTAAGGTTGAAGCACAGCTAACGAGTTTAATGCGCAATTATGAAGTAACGAAAGAGCAATATCACTTGTTACTCGAAAGGCGTGAATCGGCATTGATCTCTCAAGATGTGGATACAAAGTCAGACCAAATATCATTTCAGATTATAGATCCCCCTATGTCTCCTCGTCTGCCCTCTGGTCCCAATCGACCATTATTGCTGATATCGGTGCTTGTCCTGTCGGTTGGTGTAGGTTTTTCTCTTGCCTTTTCAGTTAGTCAGGTATGGCCTGTCGTGTATTCATCAAACCAGCTGGTGCGTAATATTGAAATGCCGGTTTATGGGGAAGTATCTACAATCGGATTGTCTGGATCCAATGGTTACATGCGTAGTCAAATCGCCAATGTTATTTATCATGGTTTGTTATTATTAGCGTTGTTTGTTGTATTTTATATCGTAAATAGTATGTCCATTGTGCAGCTTTTAGTGCTGAAAATTAAGGAGGTATTATGAGTATTATTGAAAATGCGTTCGATAAAGACAGTGGAAAAACAAACAACGCACGAAGGGATGATCTCTCTGAGAGTCGTACAAATACTTCACAACATGATGATAATTCGTTATTAAATAAATTGGCTGCTTATCATGAACGGGTTGGAGTAAATAATAAATGTATCAAAAGTTCAACACCTCAGAAAAGTGAGAATATCCCCCGACATATTGAAAATATAAGTCATGACGTTAGCAGTAAATTCATTCAAGAGCCAACTGAAAAAGTTATTGATTCGTTAGAGCAAAGAGATAAATCTCTTGTTTCATCAGAGTATCGCAGTGGCAATGAACAACTTAAGGAAAATAGCTATGATAACGTTCTTGCCAAAGAAGAGAGTCATACTCCGAGTAAGAGTACAGAGGTAAAAAAAAGATTACCCAGTGAAATGCTGTACATAGACTTGAAGGCATTCAAGGAGCGAGGAATGGTATCTCACGAAGATGACCAAGCTAACCCTGCTATTACCTATGAGTACCGCTTAGTTAAACATAAAATACTCGCAAATATTCAGCAAATGGCGACTGATGAGCTGCCAAATTCTAACCTTTTAATGGTCACCAGTGTCAATCCTGGTGAAGGAAAAACCTTTTCAGCCGTTAATATGGCATTATCTATTGCTTCTGAAAAAAATCATACAATACTTTTAGTCGATGCAAATATACATAACCCAAGTCTGTGTGACTTTTTAGGTGTAGATAACCAAATAGGTTTGATAGATTACCTACTGGGTGATGTCAATGATATTGGTGATGTCATATATAATACCAATATATTGAATTTAAAAATATTACCAGCAGGCGCAGAGCACCACCTGAGTAATGAGTTGTTAGCAAGTGTCAAAATGCGGGATCTCTCTGAGGAGCTATCCCATAGGTATAGTGATAGGGTGATAATATTTGATTGTCCGTCGTTACTTGGTGTTGTAGAAACGGTCACTGTTTCTAAATTAGTTGGTCAAGTCGTTGTAGTTGTTCAACACTCTAAGACAAAGTTATCAGATATTGAACAAGTTGTTTCAGAGCTGGATGATGAATTAAAAATAGGGTTTATTGTTAATAAAACAATAGGCGGAACGTATAGTCGATATGGATATGGCTATGATAAAAAGATATCAAAAACTTAATTATGTGATTTATTTTACCATCATATGGACTGGATGTTCTTTTGCGGAAGAGACCTGGTTTCACCCTTATGTTGAAACTGGTGTTTTATATACTGATGATGTCTATCAGTCAGCTGAAAATAACAAATCAAGTGTCGTGAGTTCTATTGAGGCAGGCATGTACAGCCAATTAATTAGAAACGATGCATCATTTATATTTAATTATGATATCGAACAGTTACTTTACAGCCATAGCTCGGATGAAAATGACACATATCAAAGCTTGTTATTATTTGCAGATAAAAAAGTGGCCAATACTGGACTGAAAGTGGATGCAACTGCGACCATATTGAATATTGCAGAATCTAATGATAATAATGCCAATGCTAATATTATCTCAAACAATACTGTTGAAAGTAAAAATGCGGAAATTGGATTGAGCTTTACAACTAATCCGAGGAAGGATATCGATTTAAATGTTAGAGGGTATGGTATCATAACCGATAATGAAGATGATATTGGTAATTATAAAGGTTATGGCACAACGTTGAATTTTTCTAATGGTTTAAATCAGAAGCAATTATTCTGGGAGTCCAATGCTTTATATGATAAAAAGACAGATCGTCAAGATGATACAGTAACGGAGAGAAGTTATTTTAAGGGCTCACTGGGCTTTCAGACGATTAGTAAAATATCCCCACTTGTACGGATGAATTATGAGAATTATGAAGGGGTCAGCTACCAGGATACCGAAGAGACTTTCAGTTGGGGACCCGGTGTTCGATACTTTTTAACTCAAAATTCGTTTTTTGAACTTAGTTATAATTTTGTCGAAAAAGGTGATATATCCAATTTTGTTGGAGGGAGATTCAAATTAGAACCATCGCCCAGGCTTCTCATCAATTTCTCATATGATAAGCGCTACTTTGGGGATGCCTATGATTTTACCCTGATCCACCGTTCGAGGAGAACAGTCAACACAATCAGTTACACGGAAGCTACCAATAACTTCCAACGTGAGTTTTATAGTAGCGATGAAGATATTGAGGTGTTTACACTGAATCGTCGACTTGAGTGGTTGACTGAGTTAACAGGGAGGCGTGAAACATATGGCTTTAAATTATTTTACCATGAACAAGAGCCTCTAAAAGGTAATAGTTCGCGTCAAGATGAAACAGGTATTGGTGCTACTTTGCTTTCTAGTTATGAGTTATCTCGAAAGTTAGAACTGTCAGGTGAAATATCTTACAGCCAATATCGTTTTAATCGCACAGTAGATCAGAATCAAGAGGATGACTATTGGTATTTTGTACTTTCTAGTAGTTATAAAATCTACCGAAATGTTTTCAGTACAGTAAAGTATGTGCATGATAGTCGTAAATCTAATATAAATAGCCGTGATTATGATGAGAATCGTATTTCACTAGATGTCAGGATGGAGTGGTAACTATGTATGAATCATTTTTTGGCCTTAATGATAAGCCGTTTAAGCTCACTCCAGATACACGTTTCTTTTACGCTAGTTCACATCACAAAAAAGCAATGTCATATCTGCACTATGGGTTTGAGCGTGGTGATGGGTTTATTGTTGTTACTGGCCCATCCGGTGCAGGGAAAAGTCTAGTTGCAAGAAACTTGATCAGTGCTATTGACGAGGATACCACGGCTGTTATTCAGATAAGTACAGCAGCACTTGCTTCATATGATTTATTAGAGTTGATAGCTTTAAATTATGGGTTACCCGTTCAAGGCTTGAATAAGCCTGAGATATTGAGGCGGTTGGAAAACTACTTTAGTGAGTTGCATTGCAAAAATATTCGATCCCTGATTATTATAGATGAAGCACATCACCTAACACCTGAACGACTAGAAGAGTTGCGAATGCTCTCAAATTATCAAGTCGATAATACCGCATTGGTTCAGTTTATTTTGTTTGGTCATGATGAGCTTGAAACAATGATCCGTCTGCCGAAAATGGAACAATTTAGGCAGAGGATTATAGCATCCTGTAAGCTAAAGCCATTTAATATTAATGAAATAAAAGAGTATATTGTATGTCGCCTCACCGTTGCTGGTTGGCGGGGAACACCCGTATTAGACGGTGCAATATATTCAATGATAAAGCAGCAAACGGCGGGTATACCTAGAAGAATTAATTTGTTAATGGAGCGTGTATTACTTTACTCTTTCCTTAGCGAGATACAATGTATAAATAAACGTGTTATTAATGATGTGATATTGGATATGCGCAATGAACTTTCATCTTCTATTATTGCCGATGATAATTCTAGCACGACAAGCAATGAATTTGTTGATAGTACACGTTCAGTTAATACATCTGATACATCTGATACATCTGATTCATCGCATTCTGAGGATAATCAGCCAGAGCAAAGTATTGAGCTGGTATTTGATTCGCTTTCTACCAAGCAAAGTGATGTTGATGCTGATGTTGAAAAGGTGCTCAAAACGCTAGATTTGGTCAGTGATGTTTTAGATAAGGTTATTGTGCGGAAGCTTGCGACTATTCAGCATTTTGAAAAAATGATTACAAAAAAACGTCGTGAGGCAGCAAATGTAATTAGAGGAAAACAATTGGATGAAAACATCTTGAACGATGCTGATGTAAAATAAACACAGAGGGTGTTTTTAGCTATATTAATATAACAGGGTGGATAATAGCCACCCTGTTGTTTATTTAGTGAGTCAAGTTTGTATTTTACCGAGTGAAATCCCATGCTTTTCAACTAAGGTATAAAGTGTTGGACGAGTAATTCCAAGTAGACCTGCCGCTTTAGATATATTTCCATTGCTAATTGTAACAGCTTGCAATATAGCTTTCCTTTCAACATTTTCACGAGCGGAACGAAGGCTAAGTACCGGTAATGTATCATCTTGATCTTTTTTGTCAGTAAAAGATAAATCCTTTTTAGTAATAAGTTTTCCTCTAGAACACCTGATTGCTGATTTTATCGTGGCATTGAGTTCGGTTAAATTACCAGGCCAATGATAGTGACACAGAGATTGGATGGCATCATTAGAAAACCCATTGACCCTGCATTTATTATTTGCTCTTTCTTGCTGTAGAAAATCTTGCGCTAATATTAGAATATCTTCGCTTCGCTCGCGAAGAGCGGGAACAATAATTCTACTCAAGCTAAGGCGTAAATACAGCTCGGAAATAAATGTATTGTCATTAACTTTTTCTTCCAAAATGTATTTACTGGTGCAAATTACTTTGACACTCACGGTTAATTTTACATCTCTGTTACTGTAAGTGATTATTTTGGTTCGAAGAAACTGCAATAAGCGTAGTTGAGATCTAAGAGGTAGCAAGCTAACTTCGTCAATGACGATGGTTCCATTATTAGCCTCTTCTAGTACCCCCTTTGTTGACCCATCGATGTCATCTCCAAACAAATGCGATTCGATGGCGTCTGGCTTGAATAAAGCACATTTGAAAACAATGATAGGGTGATCACAGCGCTGGCTTTGCATGTGTATCTTATGGCTTACCGTTTTTTTTCCGGTACCGGGCTCTCCGACGATTAATATCGAATTATTCTCCAAGGCTGCACGCTTTATGGTTTGGTTGATCCCCTGTACTTGTTCGGAGCAACCGATTATACCGCTGATATTGTGATTCTGCTGTTGCTTCAAACTTTCAAGCTCTAGCTTGGCGAGCTTAAAAGCTCTATCGATAATGACGTTCAGTATATTGCTATCAATGGGCTTCTGGTAGTAGTCGTGAGCACCATCTTCAATGGCTTTGAGGGCGTACTTTTTATTATCGTTGCCGGTAATAACGATGACTTTTGTATCAGGATTTAGGCTGAGGATTTCTTTTAGTGTCTGTAATCCTTCAGAGGCATTGGTTTGATCGGGTGGCAGGCCAAGATCCAATGTAACGACTTTGGGCTCAAACCGACGTAAGGCTGTAATGCCTTCTTGGCGAGTCGTTGCAAAAATAAGGTTATAATCGGTTAAATGCCATTTGAGCTGTTTTTGAATTCCAATATCGTCTTCGATTATGAGCAATGTGTCCATGCGTTGTCTCTTGTTATGGATACGTTTTTGTTAAAGGGAAACGTCAAGCTAAATCTTGTCCCTGTCTTTAAAGCGGAGTCGACGTTTATCGAGCCGCCTAGTTGGTTAACAAGTACTTTGGCATCGTAGGCTCCAAGTCCCATTCCGGCGTTGCCTTTGGTACTGTCGAATGGTTTAAAAAGCCGGTGCTTTATGAAATTTTGACTCATGCCATGTCCAGTGTCAGAAATAATTATAGTAAAACGTTCCGGCATTACATTCAGAGATATGCAGACCTTTCCATCTATTGGTGTTGCATCCTGAGCATTTTGTATTAGATGGTTGACGACATTTTTAAATCGCTCCCTATTGGCCCTAAGGTGAATTGGCTCGTTGTTATTACCGTTAAATGTCGGGATAGGGGGCTGTATCATCCTCTGTGAACAAGCTTCTTTTATTACCTTAGTCAGATCAAACCATTCGCTTTCATCTTGTTCTAAGCGTTTATGTTGCAACTGGCTTAAGACGGCAGCGAGGCGGCCAGTTGCCGAATCAATGGTTTCAAACGCGTCATCAATAAATTCAGGGTTGTCTTTATGGCGTGGTGCATTTTGATTAAGTAACTGTAGTTGCGTTAGTACATTTTTAAGATCGTGAACAAGGAACGATGACATCTTATTGAATGCATCAAACTGCTTGTTGATGGCCAGCTTGTTATTGGCTTCGTACATCGTGAGGTAGATGCTAATTTGGCTGCTGAGAGCTTTCATCAAATCACGGTCTTCCCAATTTATCTTGTTGGTAGAGCGTGGACGTGAGAGCAAAAACAGGCCATGAGACCCATCGTATAAAGACAAGGGGATCATTAACGAGAACTGGCAGGGGAGGGGGAGTTCCTTTCGCTCGACATGAAAAGGAGGTGTTTCTTCCCCTGCTGCTAATTTATCGAGTTCCGATACCCAACCATGATCAACGACAGGTTCCCCCAGTAAATCAAGCAGTGGAGCCAGTTCATCCTCTTTCGGCTCACAGTTGATGCTGGCAACAACTGTGTAAACACCCTGCTGTTGGATAATGAGTACGCCATAATCACAATCAAAAGGGCCGACTATTGCCGCGAGCGCTCGTGAATACGGTGATTGTTGACTATTTTCCATGGCCGAGTAAAAGGTCATCCACTCCTCACGGTATTCGTACTTATTCGCAAAAAAATGTTTAGCAATAAAGACCTTAAGTTTTTTCCTCAGCAGCTCAGAGAAGAACAGCCCCGCGAGGATCAACCCGCTGAATGACATAAAGAGTATTTGCACGACATTTGCCCAATCAGAGCCAAACGATTTAATGTAAAAGCCGGTGATTGACATCATTAGCAGGTAAAGTCCTGCTGCGAGTGTTAGCGTACTGTGGAAGACGACATCCCGCGAAATATACACTCGGCTTCCCCATTCAGGGATACGGCGCGAAGCGAATGCAATGAAAGGAATGGATGCGCTGATCAGCCATCCGCGTCCTTGCCAGTACGTGCTGGCAAATGCATTAGTGAGGAAAGCATCCGCGTAAAAAGCAAAGTTGTAACCAAAGATGAGTCCTAGCCCGAGGCATAGCGGCTTAATACCTTGGTACATGCTTTCGGGGTATTGGTGACGGTAGAGGCCTTCAACCAACCATAAGCCGATTGTTGCCTGGACGAGATGGAGTAGGAAAAAGCCCTTTTGGCTCAATAGTGGATAAAAAAGCCGAGAAACCTCGAGTATACCGATTACACCGATAGCAATTGATAGCCAAATTAGACGATGTTTGAAAAAACTTTTTAGGTTGGAGCTGTTGATGATTGTGCCAATAAGCAGCAAGGTGAGTGTAAAGTTAAAGAGGGTTTCAGCCAGTAGAGAAGGGAGCACCGAATGGCCATAGTGTATTTTAATGCCACTGACAATGGACCAGATACACCCGCTAAAACAGACCTGAAGTAAGAGTATTTTTGCGATGTTTTTCCGGTTGAAGCTTGGGAGTAACAAGGTGCTCAGAAGTGCAAAGCCAATAGCAGCAATAAAATACCCAATGGAACCGAATTGCTCTAGCATGCCACCTCTCTACACAATTGTTATTACTCACCATATAGAGCGTAGTCGAATATCATACACCATGAGCATGGCAAATTATCTAGCCGTGAATTTGACTCAACGTTGAGATGGTACTGCCGCATAACAGGCCCGCCTCTTGTTAGAGGCTCGGATTTTGTTATGCGCTCAAGTCATGGGTGAGAGAAGGATATGGTAACGATGCCGAGTAACGAACAGTATCTACCTATAACGCACCTGCACTGTGGCGGCACCTTTCTCTGTCCAGGTTCTGCTGTTAACGCAAGGTACTTCTATTTCATGCCCAAAATGTTCTTGCAACATACCGGAAGCATTGAATGAAATGATGCTGGAAAGGATCAGGATAATGAAAAGATTAAGAATAAATATCAAGCATAATTTAGCCATTAGTAACCTCTTTAATTTCATTCTCCATCGTTGGGGTTATTTCCGTATGATGTTTTAATACTACAGTTAAATATTTGTTTCTGTCGATTAATATACCCGAGAGGGGATTGGATATGGTTGTCGGAAATAATGGTCTTTGCATAGTTCTAGCCTTACTGACGTTATTTATTGTATTGGGTCCATTCGTTTAATTGGTGCCGATGTAAGCTAAGTATAAGCCAGCAACAGCCGCTTGTTGTCTGCTTTTCGATACGGTTCAGCGCCTGCTAGGTGTCGGTAAAAATATGCCTAAGTTATTGTTGGTTAGTAAGAATATGTGGCAGTACATAGACAGGTGTTTCATTGAGGGGAATCTAGATATTACTGTCGAGTAATTGTGCGTTCTTCATGCCTATCGATGAGGTTTGCTTAGTGCAATTATTCCGATGGTGAGGGGTCTGCGTGCGTCGCAGGCTCAATGACTTATTATTAATACCTGAAAGGGGTAGTCAGTTGTTTTTCAACTCAACTTCATCGATTTTGACTCTCACCTATTACGACATGTTCGCGGTATACTTGGGTGTGTATTAAGCTTAAGGTTCGCCTAAATATGATGGTTATGGCGGTAACTGCTTGTCGGTTCAAGCGCGCCGTATATGAGACAGAGTTGACGCTAATGTAGCAGGCTGTGTCATATATCGACCACGTTACCCTTTTCGCTACAACGAATATCAGTATTGAGATTGACATGTGTAAAGGGAAATACTTATTTGTATGGCCAAAATCTGTCGCAGTATCGCCGACTGTACGGCAATATCGATAATTTAGCTCAAAAATCCCAGTGTTTTCTGGTTGAGTACGCTAAGTTAGGGAAGAGGTATCAAGTGAATCCGCAGAGCTGGGGGGACGCTTGCAGGTGTTTATGTGCTTCTGTTGGGGGGAGCGGTAGGGGCTTAGTGGACGTTAGTGGCCAATATCCGATGCTTTATATGTATGTTGTTACTTGAAACTGGATCTATGTCGTTGTTTAAAAAGGTATACTCATATACGTTGAAACGGTGAAGATTGTTTATTCCCCCTGTGGGTGCTGGGAGCAAGGATGGTGACTATGATGCCTTTTCTAAACCCAAATGGTGCAATTGCACTAGCCAAGGATCGGCTGGGTGGCCTGCTGCTGATAGCTTGTTGCTTATTCGCGTTCCTATGGGCAACGTTCCACCCATCATCTTACTCTGCATTTAAACACTACCCGCTCGCTGAAGGCATATCATGGCAACTCTTTGTCAATGACTTGCTCATGGTCCTTTTCTTCTTTATGGTGGGTCTGGAGCTAAGTAACGAAACTAAGCATGGGGTTTTCCGGACCAAGCGGGCGATCGTCCTACCTTTGCTCTCGGCTTGTGCAGGCTTTATCTGTCCTGCGATTATCTACCTCTTCCTGATTGGTGGTTTTGCCTCGCCATTGAGTAGTGGTTGGGCAATTGTCACGGCTACTGATATCGCCCTCGCGCTTGGCTTACTGTCACTGTGCAGTCGTGCTCCCGTTAGTTTGAAAATGTTTCTACTTGCTGTCGCCATCTTTGATGACCTGCTAGCCATTATCACCATTGCGCTTTTCTATACGACCTCGTTTGAGGTGCTGTACCTGTGCTTGTCTGTGGGTATTACCGTTTTGATGTTTTGGTTGACTCGCTGGCAGACCAAGCGTTTGTCACCGTATTTGGCACTGGGGGCAATTTTATGGTTTGTACTTCTGAAAGCAGGTATTCATCCCGTTTTAGCCGGTGTGGTGATCGGGTTCGCAGTGAGTCAAAGTGGTTGTGCATTTAGTCGCCGGAATGAGTCAGTGTTGCAGTGGACGGTAACGTTGCTGGTATTGCCTTTGTTTGCTCTGTCAAACGCTGGCGTGTCGCTCGCTGGTATTTTTAGCTTGGAGAGTGTTATTGATCCCATTGCTGCCTATATCGCGATTGCGATGCTCATTGGCAAGCCATTAGGAGTGTTCGGCTCCGTATGGCTTGGTGTGAGACTGAAGATCTTTGAGTTACCCGAGGCGACGAATTTGCGCATGCTGTTCGCCCTGTCCATTTTTTGTAGTATTGGTTTAACCCTCTCTTTGTTTATTGGAGAGCTTTCCGGTTTAGCGAATGATCACTATAAACTGGGTATTGTGGTGGCTGCGCTGGTGGCAAGTATATTGGGGCTGATATGCATGCATTTTGCGACCCGTCATGGGGCGGATGTGTTGCAGGTCGGTGGTGATCAATAAGACGGATTATAGGTTCCATGCTGGTCGTCCCAATTCGAGCGCTTCCAAGCAAGGAGGTAGGCTTTATGTTAGCCCACTTTTACTTAGTACCTGCTGTTTTGCCCATAGTGATTAGAAAGGTTGTCGGTGTTTGCGCTTCCTTTCCAGCCTGAAGGTTTGGCAATCGCGATGACCTGAAGAGCATTAAAGGCATGGCCATCAAACAAGCGTTGGGATAACTCATGATGTTGATCCGGGTATAAATCCCCAAAGAGCGCAAACGCATATTTCTGATAGCGCAAGCTCAAGGAAGAATGCTGCAGCATCGCTGAAATCTGCCCCTTGGTATAGCTCTCTCGTGGACCATAAGATTTGAGCAGTATCGGACTGAGTATCTTAATGTATTGGCGGATAGCCCTTCGCTTGAAGAACTGGATAATCGCGAACATCGCTGGCCTCTTATGCACAAAACACTATTAATACAGTGTTCAATAGTGTTTTGCAACCTATCTATTTTAATGGGGTTACTCAAACTATCAGTAACAAAATCGATAAAAGCACTTCTCGTGAATGGCGACGTTTACGTTGTCCTCATGCTTCAAGGTGTTTGATTGAACTTAAAAATGAACGGAAAGCATCCACCCGGTAAATCCCTCGGCTCGCCATTGGGAATAAAACCCAGTTTTTGATAAAAGTTAACAGCGTACTTCGACGCATTGAGCTGAACAGATTGCTTGGGGGAGCGCTCCTCACAGACCTCGAGAGCTTTGGCAACCAATTGGCGAGCAATGCCTTGACGGTGAAACTGAGGGGCGACAAATAAATTGGAGAGGTTCCAGAACTCCTTAACCAGAATGGTTCCCACGATATTGCCGTCGATACGGTAAACATAGTGTACCGAGTTGTCAGGGTAGCGTCGCCACCACAGTATACTGTCGGCGCAGCTGGCAATAATCTCATCTCGGACATTGGCTGGTTCGTCTACGCAGGCTCTAATTGCGAGCCCCGTAATAGCAATAACCTCTGAAGTATCTCTAAATGTTGCTTGTTGTATCACTTAATGACTACCATGTCTTAATGTTAATATTTCATTTTAGCGTGTTATCGGTTCATTTGTGTAGTGCCCTAAACTGGTTTATGTGCAATGCTTTTTTGTTGTAATTTTAATTCCACCTGCGTATCAATAAGTGAATATTGGTATGTTTTTTTTGGGGGGGAGGTAAGGTTAGCTTAAAACATTTTCTTTTTAAGTATATAAGTAAAAAGAAACAAATGGAAAAAAGTACTAACAATTTTAGCAATAGGTTTTGCGATATTTTATCGGTTTAGCCTCATTGTTTGTTTTTATTTGTTGGTAGACTATTTATATGCGGATTAAAAGGTGTGGATACCACGGAGTCGGTATATGCTACATGCAGCAACTCTTGATAATAAAACAAAACAAATCGTAAAAGAGCTTGAAAAAGATCTGTACAGTATAGAAACGTTGAATACTGAATGTACCCTTCATGGCGCACTGAGTGTGAGCAAAGCAACATTTAATCGTCACCGCCTGCGAGTAAAAAATGTAGAAGGCCCGCAGTCAATGTATTATTTTATGGCTGATAATGAATATGAAAAAAATGTCAGTTGGATTGTGGGGTTAAGTCAAGCTTATATTTTATATGGATTTAAGTCGCCAACTGACGTTGATGTGCTGTTACGCGTACGAGAATCGATAAGTCCTTTGGCTGATGTCCTGTATGTTTTTGGTATAGAAGGCTTGTATAACCATATTAACAAAGCATCTATTGATGATATATATAACTGGCTTTGTCCTATATTATCTGAAACTAAATCGGACTACCGAAATGGTTTTATAAATTGCAGTAACCCAGATTACTGGTTACATAGGCTTGTAGAAAGTTATGACTTATATGGATATCCCCTAGATGCTAACTTATTTAATGTTTATTTGTTAAATCTGTCTACTCTATCTTTTGGGCAATCACTTAAAATAAAAAGTAATCATATATTTATGCCAATAAAAGGCTCTTATTTGGAAGTGATTGACTTCCAGCAATCATTATGTGAATTCGATGTGGTAGATTGGCTGTACAGCAGAGAATATGAAACGGATAAATTGAGTTTTAGACAGTTATAGTCTAATTTTTCCAATGTTCAGGCTGTACTATGATCAGTCTTCGACATTACTGGCTACTGCAATATGAGTTAGGCACTTCGTGACTAGAATGCATAATAGCCAGTAATAACTGAAAGAAGATAGCGATCCAATGACTTAAGTTATCGTGTCATGCTGAGTGTCAACGCATTCTAATTTTTGCTATGCGACGCTTACCAACTTGGAATATATTTTCGCCTACCGGAAGGTCCATTGACGGGTTATCGACTTTAATTCCATCTATCTTAACGGCTCCCTGCCTGATAAGACGAAGGGCTTCTGATGTTGATGATGTTAACCCTGCATGCTTGAGTACCTGACTGATGGTTAACCCGTGTTGCATTTCAATAGCATCTAGATTATCTGGCAGGACCTTTGCCGCGAAACGTTGGTTGAACATCGACTCGGCGTTATTGGCCTCTTCATCAGAATGGAAGCGGGCGACAATCTCTTTGGCCAGCAGCACCTTTATCTCTTTAGGGTTACGTCCCGTGTCGATATCCCGCTTAAACTGTTCAATTTCATCCATGCTGCGAAATGACAGTAGCTCAAAGTAGTTCCACATCAAGTTGTCTGAAATTGACATTAGCTTGCCGAACATTTCGTCTGGCGATTCGGTGATACCAATGTAGTTAGCCGCCGATTTTGACATTTTTTTAATGCCATCTAGGCCAACTAGCAGCGGCATGGTGATCACAACTTGGGGCTCCATTGCGTGCTGTTTTTGCAGTTCACGGCCCATAAGTAAGTTGAAGGTTTGATCCGTGCCCCCCAGCTCAATATCGGCTTTTAGCTCAACAGAATCGTAGCCCTGTAGTAGCGGGTAGATAAACTCATGGATGCCAATAGATTGTTGCTCGGCGAAGCGCTTTTTGAAATCTTCTCGCTCAAGCATTCTGGCCACGGTTTGGCAGGCGCTGAGTTTTAACATGCCCTCGGCACCTAGTTGAGATAGCCAATGGGAGTTAAAGACGATCTCGGTTTTGCTAGGGTCGAGAATCTTGAATACTTGCTGCTGGTAGGTCTCAGCATTGGCGAGAACCTGCTCCGTCGTTAGCGGTGGACGAGTGGTGTTCTTTCCACTTGGATCACCGATTTTACCGGTAAAATCGCCGATCAAGAAAACAACTTTATGGCCCAAGTCTTGAAACTGTCGTAACTTATTAAGAATAACCGTGTGACCAAGGTGAATATCCGGTGCCGTAGGATCAGCACCAAGTTTGACCACGAGCGGTCGGTCTTTTTTTAATTTATCAATCAAAGCTGATTCTGGGGTAACTTGCTCTGTTCCTCGGTGAATGAGAGCAAGGGCTTGGTCAATATTCATAGTCGCTCCGTTAGTCGTTAAGTTCAGAGCTTATCTATCATTCATTCTGATACTCTGATTGTTGAGATGGTGTCAATTCGTGGCTCGGTGTACTAACATTCCACCGCGCTAATTGATGCTTCAGCGTATCAAAGAATATTTCATGTAAAAGTTAGCAGCTATCACAAGGTGTGATAGCTTGTTTGTGGTTAATGATTTGGAAGTGAGCAATCCGTTATGTACAGCTTTGAGCAATTGAAAATGTTTGTCGCCGTTTGTGAGTGTGGGTCATTTTCGGCTGCTGCAAGAAGGTATAAACGGGCACAGTCAGGGGTCAGCCAATCGGTATCGAATTTGGAAATCGCGTTGAATCAAACCTTATTTGACCGTTCGAGCAATATGCCGAGATTAACGGCCCAAGGAGAAGCGCTGCTACCCATTGCTCGTTCAATCCTGTTACAGCAGCAACGTCTGGACCAAAAGGTTATGGCTCTGGATGCCGATGAAGAGCATGAATTGGTGGTTGCGATCGAAGAAAGTCTGCTTGAGCCAGAATTGATTAGCCAGGTTGTCGCTATTGGCGAACAGCACCCGATGACCAATATTGAGTTAATCTCCGCATCAACTTTCGATATTAAAGCAATGGTAAGTGAGGGAAGGGCGCATGTTGGCGTGGTGTATTCTGATGGAAAAATGCTGGAAGATACCGAGTTTGCTACGGTAGGGTATAACCGTTTTTTGACCTTGGCTGCACCTCAGCACCCATTAGCTGACAAGGTAGCACTTAAAGATAGTGATTTGCGTAATTACCGACAAGTTGTGCAGCGTTCGTCCAGCGGTAAGGAGTTGTGGTTTAGTTATGCCATCAGTACTCAGGTATGGTACGCCAACAATCATCAGCTTTTACTGGAATTGGCTGCTCAAGGGCTTGGCTGGGTGATCGTTCCTGAACGTTTGGCTGCACCTTATGTTGAGCAAGGTAAGTTGGTGGTCTTGGATCTTGCTTTTGAGCCAGACGGGTGGCTGACAACGGTTGATGTGATCCAGACCCGCCGTTATACCGAGGGCCCTGTGCGTCAAGCCTTACTGCACATTTTAGAAAAGGCTCTCGCTTCCAAACAGAGGCTGTAAGTTTCGGCGCTATAAATCTAAGCTACCTCACTGTTTTTGCTATAGTTCAGATGTACGGGCCTGAATTTACTCAGCGTTAGCAAGGCGGCTGGCCTGAAACGAATTATTGCGCTGCTCTTTACCTACATTATTGCAGTAGGGATCGGTTTTGCTCTTGGTATTTATGTTCTGCCAATATTGATAGCCCCTGAAGCGCCGCCTATTTCAACGATTCAATCGGTTGAGGCGAAAGCGCAGTTTAGTGCAACGTTTGATAAAGAGCGCCAAGACAGTGATTTCCTTCACTGGGGGGAAGGTAAAGTTGCACTGGCTGCAGATAGCATCAGCTTTATGGGCGAGCTAGCCCATTTATTACCTCTGCCCGGTATCAGTGATGTAATCTCAGTAAAAGGAACGCCAAATGGTCACTGGTCATCAAACTGATTATGTCGACATTGCTTGTATGTATCGCTATCCCGTCAAGCTGACCAGATAATCGTAAGCACGTTACAACGCACACCGAACGTTGAGGAAGGAAATGAACGAAGTAAAAGCGGTATTGTTTGATATGGATGGCCTGATTTTTGATACTGAAGGGCTGTACAAGGCCTGCTGGCAATATGCGGCTGAAGAGCAGGGGTTAGTCTTAACCGACGAGGATTATCAGTCCTTCATCGGGGTTCAGGATGTAGAGTGTGAGCGTCGTATTACCGTTAAGTTTGGTGAAGCGTTGGATCTCGAGCGTTTTTGCCAAGTCAGGGATAATATGTTTAATGCCGAACAAGGTAAAGGGATCCCATTCAAACCGGGTTTCAGCAAGTTGTTTGCGCACAGTAAGCAAAAAGGGCTGAAATGTGCCTTGGTGACCTCTTCCCCGCTCAAAAAGGCCAAGCACCACTTTGCCGGCACCGATTACTTCTCGCAATTTGATGTCGTTGTTACGGCCGAGGATGTGAAGAACGGTAAACCAGCACCCGATTGTTACTTGATGGCTTGTGCCCAGTTGGATATCGGCCCTGCCAATTGTTTGGTTTTGGAAGACTCAAACAATGGCATGCGTTCGGGACTGGAGGCCGGTTGCCAAGCCATAATGATCCCAGATTTGTTGATACCTGCAGCGGAGGTGGAAAGGCGGGCGACGTCAATTTGTACCTCTTTGGCTGACGTTAAGTTTTATCTCTGACATTTGATCATTAGCGCCAATTGGCCGTTTTGTGATCTAAAAAGCATGCCTTTGCTGCGCCCTCTGGCACTATACTTGATTGGAAACAGAGGTTTAATGGAAGTGGATAACAAGCGGGGATAGCATGCGACAGATTGGTGATGATATTTGGGTTCATGAAGACTCAATGAAAATGCTGGGGACAAAACTTGGGCTGAGGATGACGGTTATCCGCTTGCAGGACGGTCGCCTTTGGGTACATTCACCGACGGCTATATCGCCTTCTTTGCAGCAGGCAGTCAATGAACTAGGCCCTGTTGGTTATCTGGTGGCGGCCAATAACCACCACAGTAAGTGGCTACAAGACTGGATTGAAGTTTACCCCGATGCTGAAGTGTATGTAAGCGCTGGTATTCCCCGCAAAGTACCGCTATCGAATTACCATATCCTTCAGAGCGGTATGGAAAATGTTTGGCAAGATGATCTTGAATGGCTGACAATGCCCTCAGTGCCGATGTTCAATGAAACGGTCTTCTATCATTCTCGCTCTAATTCATTGATTGTGACAGACTTGGTGCAAAACTATCCTGAAAATCCGAATAAAGCGGGTTTTGCTGGTGCCATGACCAAATACATCTTTGAACCAATTGGGTTCAAAGGTTTCTGCGTTGCACCGCCTTTGAAAATGGGGTTCACTCTTAAAGACAAACCGGCTTTCAGTCGATTCTTGCAAAGTGTGCAAGACTGGGATTTTACCCAGATTATTGTCACCCATGGCGACATTATTGAAAAAGAGGCCAAGGCTAAATTTGCTTCACTCTCTTCTCGGTTTGTTTCCTAGTTTATGGCGAAAGCCGAGAATATCAGCGGTCTGCTGAGAGTGTGAGCACTTATCCGTTTGGGGGATTTTTTTACTTTACACTTCGTCTAGAACTCCGTATTATCCACCCCGCTTACGGAGAGATGGCTGAGTGGTTGAAAGCACCGGTCTTGAAAACCGGCATACGTTTGTAGCGTATCTAGGGTTCAAATCCCTATCTCTCCGCCACATTAGAAGAAGCCGCTGAGAAATCAGCGGCTTTTTTGTATGCGTTAAATGATATTGAGTCGGGATTTGAATCAAATCCACCTTACCCAGAGCACTCCGCCACATTCAGATAAAGCCCATCAGAAATGCGCAAATCACAATTCATGAATGAGATAAGTGATTGAAGCGACAGGTTTCGTGTAGTCGTTCCAATGCCCATTTAGAGCGCATTTATAGTCTGATTAAAGCTGTTATTTTATGGCTTTACATTTCAGGGTATTGATAAATGAGTCGTGTATCGAGAAGAACGGTATTAAAAGGGGTAGGACTAGCTAGCATAGCTGGCGGTGTTGGTGTTTGGGCTCTTGCTGGGAATAAAAAGCCTGAACAGGTGCTGGAAGAGCACTTTCAGGATGCATTAACTGACTTGCCAGCTGCTACCATCAGTGCGGCGGTAATTAGAAATGGCGAGATCGCTTGGGCGAAAAGCGTCGGTTATCAAGACTTGAAGAGTCAGACCCCGGCTTCGCTGGATAGTATCTGGCCGACATTGGGATCGGTATCAAAGCTGGTCACTTGGACTGCCTTGATGCAGCTGGTGGAAAGCGGGGCAGTTGATCTTGACGGTGATGTCAGTGATTACTTGGGCTTCACACTAAGAAATCCCAGTTTTCCTGATACGCCAATCACGCCATATCATCTGTTGACTCATTCATCGTCACTCTCGTCCCGGAAAATGACGTCTGCTCCTGATGAGATGGCGGAGCTCTTTTGTAAAGATGACTCGGAAAGCTTGAAAACCTGGGTTCAGGCACGCTTTGCACCGGCTGGTCAGCATTACGATCCTGAACTTGCGTATGATGATTATCGCCCTGGGGATTTTGACCATGTAACTGCAGATCCCCTTGGGGTGATCTCGGGATACTCTAACGTAAATGCTATGGTGGCGGCTCTTCTTATCGAAAGTGTGACCTCATTGTCCTTTGAGCAATACACCAAGAAACATATCTTTTTTCCGCTGGGGCTAACCGATATTGGCTGGAACAAGGCGGAATTAGATCAAGCTAAAATTATTACGCCTTATGAAGCGAAGAATAGCCCCCGACCACCTGTTATGGCTATCTATACCAAGAGTATGCAAGATCGCGGATATATGAGCCAGACTGCTTTCGCTGCAGACGGCAACAAACGATATTTCTCGCTGGAGGACTGCCAGTACTTTTCGTCCTTCAATGCTGCGGCATTACTCGGCTCTTCGCTCCAAGCACTGACGATATTCATGCAGTCCTTTTTACCACAAGCTAACACCACCTTGCTGAAAAGAGAGACGATAGCGCGCATGTGGGATATTCAAAGGCAGGACCCTATTACTGGAAGCCTGTTGGGACTAGGATGGTTTCAATTTTCGACACCAAGGCACGGTGTGTTTTGGGGGCATGACGGAGGGGGGCCGGGTATTCTTTCTCGAGTCATGGTTAATCCGCAAACTGGAGACGGTGTGATATTACTGATTAATAATTTTTTCGTCGACTTCAGGCGTCGTTCGCAGCTGCTCGAAGAGCTTTGCTCTGCATTTAAGGTCGCGTAGAGAACATTACGCAGTGACTGAAACGACGGTGTCGGTATCTAGGCTAGGGTGGCCAGACTAAACTAAATTATCCGTATTGTTGTTGGACGGTAGTGGCAAGTTGAAAGCAAAAGCCACACTTATTTGTTTGCAGAACTATTTCAATGCGTTAGAGCGATGTAACTAAATAACTAGAATTGAACCTCGACTTCCATACCTTCGATCCAATACTTTTGCTCAAGAGCTCCTTCGAAGCGCAGAGTGACTTTTAAATAAGCAGGCTGTCCTTCAAAGGGGCGCTGAAGTTCTTGAGGTAATTTATTAACGATTTCAACCGGTTTATTTACTGTGGCGCTCATTGTTTTTCCATCTGGAAAGGTGACTTTCGCCTTGTTATCAATGTCGCTGTATTTCAGGTGTTTGGGATTGAGAAAGGCAATAATTTCTGGAGTATTGTTTTGTGACACAGTGATAAGTGGCGTATCGGCAGTAATTCTCTCGCCTTCCAGTACGTGGATATCGATGACTCGACCATTAATGGGGCTACGAATGGTAAGGTTATCTTGCTGGGCGCGTTTGACGACCAACTCCTGCATTAATGCCCGATAGGCTTGGCTTACCGGGCCTGCCAAAGCCATTTCCTTTAAATGGCGCTGGGCTTCAATATAGGCCAATTTTTGGTTATGTAGCTGATTGTTGAGTGAACTGCTGATATTAATTATCGCGGCGTAGTCAACTTCAGACACATGGCCTTTTGCTCTGAAAGTGTCGTACTTTTTTTGTATTTGCTGGAATTTTTGCAAGTTCTGCTCTGATTGTGAAATAGCAGCCTGATAGAGCTTGTCTATTTTTGGTGAGGGTGGGGAGAGTTTAAGTAACTCTTGCTCTATAAAACGGGTTTCTTCATCAAGCGCCGGATCGGACAGCAAAATGATGGCCTGACCTTTAGTAACCTTATTGCCAACCACTGTCGGCAGTGGCGCGACGAGACTACTTTCAGCAGAGGTGATGGTGACGGGGTATGACGTAATAATCGCTGGAGCGATAACCAATACTTGGGTGCGGAACAGATAATACCCCATGATGATCAGTGGGCTGATCACCAATGCAAGGATCAGGTACCAGCGCAGCTTATAACCGCCTCGCTTAGCCTGCCCATAAACGACTTTCATACCGTTTTCTGACTGGGGCTTTTGCTGTTTGTCGAGGTGAAATTTAACCTTCATCGTTTAGAACTTTTTCCCCCGTTTAAGTACCCACCAAGGTGCCATACTGGACTCTTCATGGCTGCGCCGGACGACTTCATTAATCATGGCAAACGCGGTCAGAAGGCGCATGAGAAATTGATAAATAGGGTAGATAGGTAACCACATAGCCGCTTTCCAATCACTTTTTCGTTCGGAAACCAAACTGTAGTACACAACAAAGAACAGTAATGAAAAGAGGAAGTAAACACCGTACAACAGCATGAAGAGTGCCAGAACGAAGGCAAGTGGATAGGCCGTGACAATATATATTGTGTAGCCGGCAACAATGATAGGGAGTAGTACGTTTTGGATGATACCGTATGCCAATGTGAAAATAAAATTACCCCATCCCAGTAATGATGGCGTTAACCCTTCACGATGCTTGCGGAGAAATAGAAACAACAGATCGCCATCCCACCTCAAGCGCTGCATAATCAATCCCTTCAACGTATCTGGCACATCGGTATGTCCAACCGCATGGGGAGAAAACTCAAGACGGTAACTTGGGTAGCGTACCTTGTATTGTTTCAGGCGCATGGTCAGGTCGAGATCTTCGGCTGTGTGAGTGTCCCATCCCCCAACTTGTTTAAGTAGCGGGGTTCTAAAAGCGCCAAATGCACCGGAAATGTTGTTCAATACCCCCCAGTTTGCCATCCCCGTCTTCCCCGCCTGCATTGACAGCATGTACTCCAGTGATTGCATCCGGGTGAGGAGGTTCTTAGTGTGGTTTCGTACTCGCAATGCGCCACCGCAGGCAAGTGTGTGGGGAGAAGAAAACACTCGGACCATGTTGTACGCCATATCGTTATCAAATGAAGTATCGCCATCAACATTGATAACAAGTTGGCCTTTCGCCATGGCCAGGCCAGCGTTGAGAGTGGATACCCGCCCACCGCGTTGCCATTTTGGGATAACGGTGACTTGGCGGTTTTTTATTTTTCTATGGTGCTGCTTACTACGCATAGCGGCAAGATAGGTATCTTGATTCAGGCTTGCGCCATCAACCACTGCCAGGATCTCAATGTGTCCCGGGTAGATTTGTTCGACGAGAGTATCGATAGTGATTTGAATGGCATCTCCTTCGCCGTAACAGGTGATAATGACGCTGATGTTGGGAAAATACGAGGGCGTGGGTGATGATTGATTGAAAGCCCAACGTAATATGCCCGTAATGACCAGAAGATACAGCGGTAATTCAATGATCAGTAGCATAGGAAATAACAGAAGCCATACTTCAAGATTATTTCTTAAGACGAGATATAAATACTCTAAAATATAGACACTATCTGGCAGCATAGATATTACCTACGGTTTCAGCGAGCCATATCTTTACTCCATCGTTAATTCTGGGATCCGGTATTTTGAATGCGGAGACATGCAGAGTAAAAAGTTCATCTTCAATCAGCTGGGTCAGCTGTTCGATTTTGTTCTGGAGCACTGGCATGGTTGATATCTTTGTTTTAGGCATCAAAACCAACAGTACATCTTGCTTATATTGACAGCAGATATCGGTATCTCTGAATAGGCCATTGAGTCTATGGGTAATTTGGTCGAGTAGAGCAAATAGCTTACTGTCGCCATAGAGATTACTGTATTCTTCGAGTCTGGGGAGGTGCATGCTGAGTAGCAGGTGTTCTTCATCATGCCGCAAGGCAACTTTATTTACCCACAATAGAATATTTTCAAAGTAACCAGCATCGACCTTGCCTTTAATCGATAGCTCAGGTGCCTGCAGTATTTTACCATGTTGATAGACGTACTCACCTAATTGTCCCAGCTTAAGTTGATGAATTTTTTGGACAATGAGTTCAGCAATATCTGTTTGTGTATCACAGTTAAGACAATGGCTGATAGTGTCTGCTTCGACAAACAAATGAGAGCACTTATGGCAAATATGGGTCTCTAATGGCCGGTCATAGTCGACTCCGATATGCCGCAGCTGGGTGATGCATTTAGGACACTCCAGCTTCCCTTTGCGTAAAAAGCTCTGCTGATCGCCAACGTGCCCACAGGTAAAGCAATGCAAAGACGTTTGTACATCGATATCAATGCTTTTGCAGTTTGGGCATACCTCTACGTAGTTGAGGTGCCCGCCATTGCATTGTTTGCATACCCTTATGCGGTCAACAAGGCGTTCAGCTTCCAGCATTTCACGCTTGGTCTCGGTCACTATAAATCGATAACTCGAATAGAGCTCGGGGTAGAGGGCTTCTATGATGGGGTAGCGATATATAGTCAGTGAATTAAGTTGTTTAACCGGCCTTATTCGTCGTTGCCTGTTGATACCAAGCCAGCCGACGAATGGTTCTATTTTCTCAATATCCGGTAGCTTACTCAGTTTTATCTTGGTGTTTTTCCCGTGTTCAAATGCAACCTTTTCATTGAAAATGCCGTCCGTCAAACACTCACAGTAGGGATTGTTTTGCACGACATACGTAGACCAAGACCAAAACTTTGGATGGCTGAACATGGTCGCAAGCATTGTATTTTGCTCTTGGGGGTCATCAAGGCTGAGGCATAAAATCCCTCCCCATATATCAGGCAGGTCATCTACCGTCGTCACCCTGATAACCTGTTCGAACATTGCGGCTTCAGGAGCGTTATTTCCGAGCCAATATAAGCATTTGTCTGTTGATGGCATATAACAATCCTGCTGGTTTCCAAGAATAAAACTCAAGCCAAGTGTTCATAAAGTGGTATGACAAAGATAGTCAACCAAAGGCAATGTCGGTTCCGAGAATCGCAATATGGCGCTCAGTAGGGCATGGCGACAGATAGAGGCCGACCAATGTCTATACGCTTTTTTTCAGTTGTTGTAAGACGTTATCCTTTTCACCATCGGCAATCACATGCCCTTGATCCAGTACAATCAGCCGATCAATACACTCCAGCATGGTGGTTTTGTGGGTGAACAAAATCAAGGTATGTTGGCTATCCAATGACGTCAGGGTTTGCTTGAGGTGTTGCTCAGAGCGGTTGTCCATCTGGCTGGTGGGTTCATCGAATACCAACAGCTTAGGTTGGTTGAGCAGTGCCCGAGCAATAGTGATGGCTTGTCTTTGCCCACCAGATAAATATTGCCCGCCTTCGCCTACTTGGCGGTTGAGACCAGAAGGTTCCTGTTGGATAAACAAATGGACGCCGGCTTGGTGGCAGGCTTGGTCGATGTCATTGTCGTTGGCCTGTGGCGAGCCAAGGGTAATGTTGTCGCGGATCGAGCCGAAAAACAGAGCATTGTCTTGAGGGACGCAGCCAATTTGCTGGCGCAGTGTATGGGGGTGGTATTGATTGATATCGGTATTGTCAAAGCGGATGGCTCCCGAACTCGGCTGGTACAGCCCCATCAATAGTCGCTGGAGAGTGGTTTTCCCCGAACCAATTTTTCCGATAATCGCCACTTTCTCGCCAGACTTGATGGTGAGGGAGACGGACTTCAATGCGGGCGTCTCGGCATGCGGGTAACTGAATGTAAGGTTGTCACACGTGAGGTTGCCGCTTAAAGGCTGGATCTGATCGGTTTGCTGGTTTGGCCGAGTCTCATCTGGCATCGCCATAATATCACTCAGGATGGCGATGGCTGATTTGGCTTGGTGATAGCGGGTGGACAATTGTGATAACTGGACCATCGGCCCGATAGCCCGGCCGGTGAGCATCGAGACGGCGATCAGGCCACCGACCGTTAACTGGCCCGCTGCAATCAAGTACACCCCGAAGATGATCACCCCGATTGATACGCATTGTTGGCTGAGACTGGCAAGGTTATGCACCGAGTCGGTCAGGCGGCGTGACTTGACGCCCCAGTTGGCCATATGGGCAACGGCTTGCTCCCAGCGGTACTGGTATTGCGGCTGGCTGTTGAACAGTTTGACCGTTTCGAGCCCTGCGATACTTTCGACTAAGTTGGCATGTTTTTGTGCTGCGAGCTGTGAGCCTTCCTCAATGGCTTTTCGCAAGGGGCGCTGTACCAGCAAGCTGTAGAGTGCTAACAGAGATATGGCGATGATTGGAATGATGACAAGGGGACCAGCAATGGTGTAAATCACCAATAGAAACAGCAGAGCAAAGGGGAGGTCAATCAAGGACGCGATGGTTGCGGAGGTAAAGAACTCCCTGACCGATTCAAACTCTTGCAAGTGGCGGGTGAATGCACCTACCGATGGCGGTCGGGCGGCGAGCTTGAGTCCCATGACTTTGCGGTAAATATCAGCCGATAACAGGATGTCTGACTTCTTGCTGGCGATATCGATAAAATAGCTGCGTAGAAACTTCAGTAGCACGTCAAAGCTAAAAATAATGGCCATACCGCTGGTGAGCACCCACAAGGTATCAAAAGCCTGATTGGGTACGACCTTGTCATAAATCAGCCGAGTAAAAAGTGGAATGGCCAACGCAAATACGTTGAGTAGGGCAGAGGCGACAAGCACGTCACGGTACAGCGATTTAGATTGCCACAGGGTTTGCCAGAACCATGCCTGGCTAGCGCCAGAGGTGCTGTGTGGCGGTGTATGGCCTGAAGTATTGTTGGCGCTCGTGTTGGCAGATGTTGCCGCTTGTTCACTTCGGGCATCGAATGGAAAAGGACGTCTTAGTAAAAACACCCGATTGAGAAATTGTTGCTCCAGCTCCTCGAAACTGACCCAGCTTTTATCTGCTGCCGTGCTTTCCGCGACGATAGCGTCAGCGTCGCTCGTATTGCTAATTAATTCGCAGGGAAGGGCAATTTCAGCCCGTTGCTTATCCTGATCAATATCGAGCAGTACGCAGGCCCGGTTGCTGTCGAGTAGAGCAATCACCGGCAACAGAAGTGGCGAGAGTTGGGGCAGGCTAAGGGTCGCCTCTTCGGTTTGGAAGCCGGCATTGTGAGCGGCTCTTGGCAGTAAGTGTGGTGAGAGCAGACCGTCTTGCAACGGCAACCCTTCCAACAGGCTTTTCACCGAACGGGGTTGGCCGTAATGCTGGCAGAGGTAGTGCAGGGCATTAAGAAGAGGATCTGCCATGGTTTGCCTCCTTCTGATTGGTGATGTAGTGCCCTTGGAAGCCGATAATCCCTAACGTTTTAAGTGCTTGATACTGAGGCTGGTGTTCAACCCGGGTCGCAATGGTTTTGATATTGCGGTGATGGGCCGTTTGGATCAGCGCGCGTAGGGCATCTTGCTGGATATCATCGGTTGGCTGGCGGGTAAAGTCGGTATCGATTTTGACATACTGGGGGTTAAATTGGCGTAAATAGCCCACGGAGTCAAAATGGTGGCCAAAATGATCAATGCCATAAGTAAAATGATGCTTGTCGAGGACCATACATAGCAATCGGGTTTGTGCGCTGTCTTCGAGAAAGGCAATCTCTGGCAGTTCGAAGATCAGCTGCTGGCTAACGACGGGGTGTTCAGCCAAGAAGCTATCTAGCCATTGGATAAATCCGGTATCGGCAATTGAGGTCGGGGCGATATTGATGGCCAGAAAGGTCTGGTGCAATGACAGGTAGCGAAGAGCTTTTTGGATAATATGGCGATCCAAATCAGCGGTCTGCTTTAGGGCACTCAGTGCTGGAATAAACAGGTGGGCAGAATAGCTGTGCTCATGATGCCTGAGTACGGCGAACACCTCTTGGTGAACTGGGTGGTGCTGGCTGTCCCTGACCATTTGGAAGGATAGAGTAAAATGGTCATCTTCAATGGCGGACTGACAAAGATCCAGCCATTGTTGCTTTCCCCACAGTAAATGCTCGGGCTGATGCCCCCCTTGTTGATGAATTTGTCGCAGCGGGCTTGGCTGTTTTCCATTCTGCTGGTCTTCATTGTGTTGTCGCTGACCATTTTGATGGTGAATTACCGCAAATCGCTGGGGACTGTGCTGGGCTTTGGACAGCACATTGTCGCACTGAGCCAACAGTTCGGACACACCCAGGGAGCTTTGAATGTGTTTGATAATAACACCACCATAGATAGGCTGGTGGCTCTCAGGAGAGCAACGGGTTTGGATGTGGTTAAGCTGATCAAGCAGGTTCAGCATTGCACTGTTGCTTTGCGCTTGGTCGGTGGGGGCTGCGTGCTCTGGCCGGATAATCATAAATTCACTATGGCTTAATCGTCCCAGCTTTTCCGATGCTGCAACTTGACCCTTTAAGTGGTGGCCGACTTTTCGCGCTAGCTGAGCTGCCCGTTGGTATTCTTTATTGTTCCGTAACCGACTGATTGCGTGTAATTTTATAATGACAATAGCCCCAGTAGTATCTTGCTCCAGCCAATCTTCCATGTGCAGCAGCAGTCGCCTTCGGTTATTAAGTTCGGACTCAGGATCTTGATAAGCCCTTTTTCGTAGTAAATCAGCTTCCTGGGCTTGCTGGCTGAAGTGCTGTTCTAGTTTGGCTGACATCTGGTTGAAAGCGTGGGTAAGGGGGGCAAACTCTGTGGTTGATGGCGTAGGCAGTGGCTGACCAAAATGCTTATCGGCAATGGCAAGGGCTTTTTGCTGAAATTGACTCAGGGGCTTTTTGACAAAATGATCCAGCAGCAGCTTCAATGCCAATACGCCAATGACAAAGCCGATGATGAAGGTGGTCAGGAGCTGCCAGCTGCTTTGCCAAAGCTTGCTGTAGGCCAACGTCGGAGAACTGGTGACCGTAATTTTTCCATACTGTAGCCAGCCACTGGTCAACGTATTCTGTCGGGTGACGGGAGAGATATTGACCCAGTGCTGAAACCAGTGTGGAACATTGCTTGG
Organism: Photobacterium lutimaris; assembly: GCF_003025555.1. Lineage (GTDB taxonomy): Bacteria > Pseudomonadota > Gammaproteobacteria > Enterobacterales > Vibrionaceae > Photobacterium > Photobacterium lutimaris. The sequence continues at coordinate 251,470 of NZ_PYMH01000001.1, forward strand.
CTGGACAGGGTAGGATCGTTCAATGAGAGTATTGTCTTCCAGCAGCTGCAGAGAGACTTTTTGATAAAGGCTGCCGTCGAACATGGCGTTGATCACCGACTCGATAGCGACAGTATCGTCTTGTTCAACGAAGGGGGAAATAGCCAGGCCGACAGCATGGATAGCGTTGTCTATTTCGATGGTCTGTTGTTCAACCAGATAATTGCGTGTAATGGTAAATTGGCTGAAGGCAATGCCTGCAAGCAGCAACATGAATAACAGGCTTAACCCTAAAAACAATTGACGATAGAGTGACATAGTTAATCCATTGCCTCCTATTCGCTATCTAGCCGCAAAGCGGGCTTGGCAAACTGATGGTGCAGTACTCGCTGCTGCAAGGACTGCCAGTGTTTGATTCGGCCGGCGTCACCGACCAGTTGACCTTGCCCTCGCTGTTTCATCAGCCATAGCTTGCGACCGTTAAAGCTATAGATAGGCTGGAGATCAGGGCGTTGGCTCGCTTGTAATATGTCCGGGTTCAGGTTATCGAGCAGCAAAGGAACGGCGCTAGGGGTGGGGTAGTAAGCCAGTACCATATGGAATTGGTTCAGGGTAAGGGCTTTGACATATATTAGGCGCAGCTTTTCATCTTCCACCCCGATTTCACGCAACGACATATACTTGGCAATACTGAACTCTTCGCAATCACCGCCACCGGCACCTAAAAATTCCAATGGTGTTGCCCAATAATCGGCTGTTCCCCAGATGTCGATATCATCGATAAACTGTAGCTGGTTGAAGAAATCGTTGACCTGCTTAAGCTGGGCAAGCTCGTCGTGCTGCTTAGAGGCTTTCAAAAGCTGCCGCCAAGCTGTTACCCGCATAGCCGCTTGTTTGCTGTAAATATGTTCGATGCGTTCTACGATCTCTTTTTCTTCGGTACTCAGAGGGGGGGAGCCGATACGGGATGGCTCGGCAGCAACATCTGACGGGTAACCCCAATTGCTGCTAAGCAACAGCGAGATCAATAGCATCCGAATCTCCTTCATCGTCATGGGCGGTTAGTCGGCGCGTAGCGAAAAAATGGTCCACTCTTCCAATACGTTTCCTTTTTCTCCCCGTACCCGAGCAGTAACCCGCCGGCTTAATGCGTTGGATTGCTCTATTGTGCTGGCTGTAACAGGTTCACTGTCACCAAAACCAAGGGTTTTAATCCGGTTCGGGCTGACACCATAGTCGATGAGCTGTTGGCGGACCACTTTGGCACGACGCTTTGATAGGCCAAGGTTGTATTCAGATGCCCCCACAGGGCTGGCATAGCCTTTAAGCTCAATCCTTGCGTCTGCATAGGTTGCCAAAAAGTCAGCCATTCTTTTGATTTGACTTAAAAATTCATCAGGTATTACAGTCGAATCATTGGCGAACAAGATATGCAGATCATTTGACTCCGTGCGTTCAACGAAAGTTGGACAGCCGTCGTTATCGACAATGGCTGAATGGGGGGTAGCTGGACATTTGTCACGAGCATTGATCACACCGTCACCATCATCATCGAGTAAATCCCGTGATTGGTCGGCGATCGGTGGCGCTTCAGCTTCTGTTGAGCATCCTGATAACGTGAGCAGTGCAAGCACGCAGGCTATCGTCAACCATAACAACGGTTTGGTACAGAGTCTTTTCATGGTTCCTCCTAGCGTACCGATTCCGACCACCGATTAGGAACATCGACCCGCATCTCTTCCAGCAACTGCCCGGTTGAATTCAGTACCCGGTATTTGGCCAGGATCCCGGCATAGTGTGCATCAAGGTACGCCTTCCTCGCATCAAACAGCTCATTTTCAGTATTGAGGACATCCAGCAGGGTACGTTTGCCGATCCGAAATTGTTTTTCATAGGCAATAACCGTACGAGCCGAGGCATCGACATGCTTTTGCAGGTAAAGGATCTGATTTAGTGCCAGCTCCATGCCGCTCCAAGCCAGCCGAGTGCTTTCTTCCAGTAAACGGTATGCACGATCGCGTACATCTTTCGATTGACTCAGTTGGTAGGCGGCACGGCGGCTTTCGGCCAAATCCGAGCCGCCGTTGTACAGGTTGTACTCCATCTTTAGCATCGCTTTGAATTCATCGGTGTGACCCGGTGTACCATCGATATCCTCTCCCCATTCTTGGGACGCTTCGATAGAAAAAGTGGGATAAAAATTCCCTTTGGCCTGCTTGTATTGGTAACTTGCGGCATCGATATCATTCTTAGCAACGAACAGTACAGGGTTCTTCTCTTTGGCTTGGTTGATCGCACTCTCGAGTGAGGTCGGGATATAGCGTTGGTCAACTTCTGGTTTTTCTAGATTTACCGGGGTACTGCCGACCTCGCGGTAGAACTCGGTGATCTTATCCTGCAGGTTGTTTTCCGCCGCAATCAGATTGGAGCGAGAGCGGGCCAGCCGGCCTTCTATCTGGGCCAAGTCGGCAGTTGAGCCAATGCCGGAATCAGTGCGCTTCTTGATGTCGGTGAAAATACGCTGGTGGACGGCGAAGTTAGTTTGCGATAACGCCAGTACTTCCTGAGCTTCAAGGGTGTCGAGGTAAATCTCTGTGACCCGTAGGGCTTTGTCTTGGGCGTCCGCCAGAAGTTGGTAGCGCTGTGCTTCGGCTTCCGCTTTGTTGCGCTGGATATCATGGTAGGTAATGGATCCATCCCAGATTAATTGGCGCAAGCTGATGGTGGCATCGAGCGGCTCATAGTCTCCGGTACTGTTGGTCGTATTGTCGTAGTCTTCGTATCCTGCACTGGCCTCTAGATCGACAGATGGCAAGTAATCGCCGACAGAAGAGCGGGTAGATTCATTTCGGCTCATGAACTCGTTGTAAGTCCGCTTGATTTCAGGGTTGGTCGCCAATGTATCAGCGACTGCCTGCTCCAATGACTGAGCGGTCGCCAAGGGGCAGTAGAGGAGAATAGTGATCAGCGTGGATGTTATCCTGCGACGAGTGCTAGCTTGTAAGAATCGTTTGGGTGAATCAGTCATAGAAAACGGCCCCTAAATAATCACTCTCTGAGTGCTGTTTGCTGTGCTTTCAGCACTGGGTTGAGTAAATACTGCAAGACGGTTTGCTCGCCTGTAATGATGTCGGCTACCGCATTCATCCCTGGAATTATGGGCAGCTGGTTGCCTGCTGGATCGGTAAATTCCGTTTCATCAGTTCGGATCCGGATTTGGTAGTAGCTATGCCCTTCTTCATCGAGCTGAGTATCGGCGCTGATATGTTCTAACGTGCCAGTCAGACCGCCGTACTGGGTGAAATCAAAGGCGGTAAACTTCACCATTGCGGTTAATCCCGGTCTTAGAAAGCCGATGTCCTTGGGGGATATCTGCGCCTCCACCAATAAGCTATCTTCGGTGGGGATCACCTCGATGAGATCCATGCCAGGTTGGATAACGCCACCAAGGGTATTGATATGGATTTTCTGCACCGTACCGTTAACTGGAGAGGTGACAAGGGTGCGCACGACTTTATCTTGTAAGCCAAGATGAGACTGACTTAGAGCATCTAATTTGTCAGACGTTTGATTGAGTTCTGATTGAATATCGGAGCGGAAATTGAGGGCTATATCGAGTCGCTTGAAAATTGATTCGTTCAATGCCGCTGTCATTGCCGGGATCTGCAATTCAGTCGATGTCATATCCCGGCGGGTTTCATTGACCTGTCGTTGTAACTTAAGCAGTTCAATTTTGGGCACGACACCTTCATCGGCCAGTGGTTTGGTGATCCGGTATTCTTCACTGGTCAGGTAATAGCTGTGTTTTTGATTTTTTAATCTAGCTCGAGCTTCTTCCAGTTCTCGAAGCTTTTGTTGGATCTGCTGGGCCATCAGGGTTAACTGATTATCTAAACTGGCCAGTTGATCGCGGTATTCGTTTTGTTGCCTTTTGACCAAGCCTGCATTCTGTTGGAGAAAGTGAGCCGGAAATTCGAGGTTGGCTGGTGATATGCTCACAGACTGACGCCACAATTTGCTGGGTGACTTGTCTGGTGGAGATGTGGTGATGCTGTTTAACAAGGCATTCAAGCGGATACTATCGGCTTTGATGCCCAGTAAATCCTGATTTTTTTCATCAAAATCGGCTTTGAAACGGGTGTCATCAAGCTGAATGAGCGGCTGGCCAACGGTGACCTGCTCCCCTTCTCGCACCAAAATGGCCTCGACAATTCCACCTTCGAGGTTTTGGACAATTTGCCGTTGTGAAGACGGAATGACCTTGCCTTGGCCGCGGGTGACTTGTTCTATCGGGGCATAAGCAGCCCATATGATAGCGGCGACAAAAAACAGTGCGATAAGCCACAGTAACAGGCGTGATCGGCCAGAGGCCTCAAGTATTGAGCCATAGCGTGAGTCTCGTACGTAGTCGAGATGCTGTGGTTTGATTCGCTGCTTGTGATTTGTCATGCCTTCGTACTTCACCTCGTAACGAAAGACACGTTAGCCAACCCACGTCCATATAGTGGTAACGAAAACAATGTTTTACCTGCTCGTTTTTTTCGTTCTAATTGGCAGGCACTGAATGATGAAAGCTTAGAGCACGGCTAAACACCCTGTCGTAACGAGTTTGGGAATTCTAAAACCTGAGAACGGTTCAAGGTTTGTGATAGTTGGCTCGAAAGCGAGACTAGAATTGAAGGGGTTTACATTCCTTATCATACAGTCAAGAGTAGTGCATATGGCTGATTCATCGTCGTCTAATACTCCCTCTAATGTATCTTCAAATTTTACGCAACCCAGTGAAGTAGAGCTTGCTGAAAGTATTGGAGTAACGGTGAATCAGGGAGATGTCTATCTTGTTAAGTCCAATGGACAGACCCAGGCGGTAGAAACGCGCGAGGCTATTCCTATTACCGCAGGCCAGATGATATTGGCTGATAGCAATTCGCAATACGTGGTCATGCGAAATGGCGAGCCGGTAATCGTTGACTGGCCCTGTCCGACCTGTGTGCTGATTGCTCCATTTAGTGATGCTGCTCCCTCCGGCAATGTAGACAGCGGCTTAGCGGATTTCCCAGCAAGTTTGGTTATCCAGCCTTTGGGGCAATTTCCTGATGAGGCATCCTTTGCTCAGCTCGGGCTAAGTGAGCAAGAGTTGGCAACTATTCAGGAGCAAATATTGGCTGGAGCCGATCCAACCGATATTTTGGCTCCGCCAGCTGCTGGTGCTTTAGGAGGGGCTAGCGGTACGGGTAGCAGTGGCGAAACAGCCAATGGCGGTTTTGTTATTATCAACTACAACGGCGATGCGACGTTGGCAGAAGCGGGCTTTGATACCCAGTTTGAGCGAAGTGATATTGCCGCCGCTGATGACACTCCGCCATTGTTTGCCCCTTCTGGCGGTGAAACGGGGGCAATGCAGTTAACCGAAGCCGACTTCTCACCCAATGCTTATCCTTCCGAGTCCTCAACACAAGTGATCGTGAGTGCCGGGTCACTCCCGCTAAACCCTGATTCTTTTACTTTCGCCCCGGCGTTGTTGGAAGACTTGTTGGCAGAATTAAATGCCGAGGTGACGTCCAGCGGACAGCCTGTTGCCTTTACGTTTGATCCCACCAGTAATGCAATTATCGGTATTAGCAACGGTCATACCGTGGTGGCCTTCCAGATCTCAGCTGAAACTGGCGGGAGAGATGTCACTGTAACCGTCACGACCTTGTTGGAGCGACCGGTTGATCACCTTCCCGATGGGGAGGGCGGTGGTCTAGTCACCAATATTGATGATGCGCTTACGGTGCTGTTGCCATTGCAAGGGGCTGACCTGGCAGGTAATCCCTTGGGTGTTCCTCTTCAGGTCAGCTCGGTTATCTTTGATGGCGAGAATCCATTGCTCGGCACTGATGCGGGTACAGTCATTGATGAAGCTGATTCACTTGGCATTGATATCGAAGGGGCAATCCCCTTGGATGTAGGCAGTGACGAAATCAGCACCTTGGTGTTTGATACTCTTCAGCCTGATTTGGAAGACATAACCAGCAACGGCTTTGAGACAACCGTATCAGTAAACGGTAACCAGCTGGAGCTGGTGGATAGTCGAGGAGAGTTGGTACTAACTATTTCTATCAACACCGATGGTCGCTATGTAGTCAGTCAAATACAGCCGTTTGATGAGTTGGATCGTGCCGAGCTGGTGTTGCAATTAGCGGTAACGGCAACTGATTTTGACGGCGACAGTACTAATGGTTTAGTGGTGCTGATCAGTATTGATGGTAATAGTCCACCGGGAGGAGAAATCGGCGAGATCACCGTTGTTGAGCCCGACTTGGAACCCAACAACTACCCGGAGGCTGGGCAAGACACCGTTGAACTAACTCCGGGCATAGATAGGTTGGATCCCGATACGGTTACGATTGATGAACTGGTATTGGCCGATCTCATCATCGAACTAGAGCAAGAGATAAGCTCGGGCGGGGAGCCGCTTACCTTTAGTTATGACGATGCAACCGATGTGCTGTCTGGCGTAAGGCCTGATGGCGAAGTCGCCATGACGTTAACACTGACTTCCGTGCAAAGCGCCGATGGGTTGGGGATCACTATTACCGCTGACTTAGTTCAATTGCTGCCGCTCGATCACCTTACCAGTGGAAACAGTGATGGGTTCGTGTCTGTAAGCGGCGAACAAATTATGGTGACGCTGCCGATTCAAGCCAATGACACCGACGGGGATTTCCTTGATACCCCAGCAATATTAACCACCACCATTATTGATGGGGATGTACCTACCTTCGGTACTGATTCTGGCGCTGAAATTACTGATCCGGATAATACGCCTGCTGGGCAGGTCAGTACGACAACGGGGTCAATCGAATTGAATGTGGGCAGTGATGCCATTGCCAGTGTGGTGTTTATCGATACCCCCGAACTTGCGAGTGTGGTTGCTGGCTTTACCAGCAATGGCGAGTCGGTTAGCTATCAAGTTGATCAAAACCAGTTGGTGATCAGCAATAACCAAGGCGAAGTTATACTGACGGTGACCATTACCAATGATGGCTCCTATATCCTCGAACAAAGTGATGCATTCGATCAACCAGCTGATAATAATCAGCTTAATTTGCCCATAAATATACGGGCAACAGATGATGATGGTGATACGGATGATAGCCAAATAGAACTGACTCTAATTGATGGCTCAGATCCCGCGGGCGGAGAAAGTGCTGTGGCTGCTATGGTGGAGCCAGATCTTGAGCCCAGTAACTATCCCGAAACTGTCGAGGCAACCTTGGATATTGTTGCCGGAGCCGATCGCCTTGTTCCTGATTCGGTATCGATAGATCCAGCTCAACTTGCCGGTGTGATAGCTGATTTGCAAGCGGTACTGAGCTCGGCCGGTGAACCATTGGCAGTAACATTTGTTGAAGCCAGCGGTTTGCTGGAAGCGCGTTTGCCTGATGGAAGCTTGGTGCTAACGGTTGCGATTAGCAGTATTCAGGCAGATAACGGTGACGACTTAACCGTATCGGTGATAACGACTCAACTTCAACCGCTCGATCACCTCGACACGACGCTTACTTCGCCCTATATCACCAGCAATGAAGAGGAAATTGTCTTTACCTTGCCGCTGATGGCAACCGATACCGACGGTGATGACTTAACCCAACCTGCCAGTGTCTCTGTGACAATTACGGATGGTGAGTTTCCGGCTTTGGGAGACGGGGCTGGAGTTAGTCTCAATGAAACCGACGATGCAAATCAGGCCATTGAGGGCACGATAAGTATTGATAGAGGCAGTGATGACGTTGCTTCACTGCTGTTTGCCGATACCCAGGCAGCACTTAACTTTACCAGTGATGGCAATCCAGTCAGCTTGGTGAGCGGTGGGACACCGATAGGTAGTGAAATCACTTTGGTAGATTCGCTGGGAAATACCATCTTGTTGGTCACCATCAATATTGATGGCGAGTTTGAAGCAACGCTCAGCGGAACGCTGGATCATATCGACAGTGATAGCCTGTTAATACCACTTGATGTGGTGATCACTGACGACGATGGCGACCAAACCCCTGGGCAGATAGCCATTACGATCACTGATGGCGATGATCCTGCTGGTGGTGGCACTATCGCCGTCGATTTTACTGAGCCGGACCTCGCCCCGCCTGACCAAGCGCCGAGCGAATACCCGCTCACCGAGCAGCAACTGGAGGTGATTGTCGCGGGCGCTGATCGTTTGGTGCCGGAATCTGTCCAAATCGGTCCTGAGCAATTGGCTGCGATTTTGGCTGAACTAAATAGCGAACTGACGGCCGGCGGCGGAGAGGCACTGGCATTTAGCTATGATCCAGTTACTAACGAGTTAGTTGGTGTGTTGGGAGACGGCACCACGGTGCTAACTATCGTGTTTACCCCGGTACAGTCCGGTAATGGTCAGGATGTCGATGTGACTATGACGGTGACGCAATCGGCACCACTGGATCACAATATCAATGGAAACAGTGGCGGATTTATATCGGTCAGTGATGAGTTGATATTGGTAAATCTGCCATTGCAGGCTACCGATGTTGATGGCGATAGCTTAGTTGCGCTGGTCAGTACGACCGCTTCGATTACCGATGGGCCGATACCCGAGCTTGCAGAGGGTAGCGTTGTCACGGTAAATGAAACAGCAGATCTCAATGTACCGACCCCCGGTCAAATTGGCGTTGATGTCGGCAGCGATGAAGTCGCGACGATTAACTTTGTGGCTGACCAACCCGCATTTGATAGCCTGTTTAGCGACGGCCTTCCGGTGCAGTTTGAGGTCGTTGGCGGCAGTACCCTCAATGCCTTTATTGATGTCAACGGTATCCCGCAGAGTGTGTTCACTGTGGTGATGACCCCGGACGGTGACTACACCCTGACCCTCAACAACAACCTTGATCATCTTGCCGGTGATACGATCTCGTTGCCGTTAGATGTATGGGTTACCGATGATGATGGGGATACCAATATCGGCACCGTCACTATCAATATTGAAGACGGTGATGATCCTGCCTTTGGCGACGATTCCGGATTGGCCCTCAATGAAGGCGATGATGGGACATCATCGGGGACAGGCAATATCGAGGTCATTCAAGGCAGTGACGATGTTGTTTCCGTCTTATTTTCTGCCGCACAACCTGCGCTAGATAATCTAACCAGTAATGGTTTTGACCTGGTAGTTACGGTTTCTGGCAGTCAAATTACAGTGGCTAGGGCCGATGACCCGAATATTGTGGTGCTGGATATCTCAATTGATACCACAGGTGGTTACAGTGTCACTCAGTTGCAAGCTCTAGACCAAATTGATGATTCTGATCTTGCTACCTTGGTGTTAGGCACCGAGGTGACAGATCGAGACAATGACACAACACAAGGTTCAATCACTATAACGATTGAAGACGGGACGGATCCTGTTGGCGGAAATACGGCACAAATAGCTTTCACCGAAGGAGATTTGACACCAGAACAAGATGACCCGGAGTACCCAGTATCCGGTGACGTAGCGATCACTATTGCTGCAGGCGTAGATCGATTGGAACCAGATACGGTCGATCTCGATCCGGTTCAGCTAGCAACGTTACTCGCTGAACTAGAGGCAGAAATTACCGCAGGTGGGCTACCGGTTACTGCTTCTTGGGATACTGGCACTGGCACTCTTACGCTATCTGCTGGTGGTGAAACGGTATTAACCGCAGTTGTTACTGCGGTACAAAACAGCGATGGTGAACAGGTCGATATCACCACCACTGTGACCCAGCTTAAACCCTTGGACCATAACGGAACGGATAATACCGGCTTGGTACGCCAGCAAGACGATTCCATTGTGTTTGACTTGCCCATTCAGGTTCAAGATACCGATGGTGACTTCCTGGAAACACCTGTGCTTATCACCACCACGATTACTGATGGTACTGATCCGGCTATCGGAACCATCCCCTCGGTAACGGTATTGGAAAGTGATATAGATGAGGGAGGAGATTTTCATCCCGGTTCGACACCGGATGATGATGGGGAAACCGCCACCGCAACAATCATCTTTGATTCCGGCTCGGATGAAATCGTTAACTATGAGGTCGATGTTGATGCGTTCAATACCGCGAATGCAGGCACGCTAACGGCTGGCGGGCAACAGGTCACCTTGGTTTTCAATACCGCCACCAACACCTATGAAGGCCAAGTGAACGGTGTGGTGATCTTCGTCTTGGCGTTTATCGCAACGGGCACCTCTGCGGATGATAGCTATAGCTTTACCTTGCTGGGTGCACTGGATCATATCCAACCAGATAATGATACCGAGCTGACCATTGCTTTCTCGACCACCGCTATTGATCAGGATGGCGATATCAGCCCGGCAGTGACTTTTGCCGTGACGATAGATGATGATATTCCACAGACCCAAGATGCTGTCTTCCAATCGATAGAAGAAGGGGAGTCGACAGAGACACTCGATGTACTGACAGTCCCTGAAGAAGGGGCCGATGATGCCGAAGTTACGGCAGTTATCATTGAAGGTGTTAGGCAGGAGTTGACGGGCACACCTGATGCAGAGGGTTTCTTTAGCTTTGACGTTAATCAGGACGGTCAGTTGCTCGGTCAGTTATTGATCAGTGCCGAAGGTCAGGTGTTGTTTAATTCTCTGCCAAATATCGACCATGGTGCCGAGCCGATTGTTGCCAATGTTGATTTTGAAGTGACCGATGGCGATAGCGATCTTAGCCAGAGCACATTGACGATGACCATCACTGACGAAGAACCGACGCTGGTGGTACAGCCTTCCGAAGGTGTTGAAGATCAAGGTCGGAACCCTGACGAATCGCTTGGCGATCCTACGACCGGGATCCCGATCAATATGTCGATAGATATTGGTGATGCGGATCGCGGTGAGCAGATCGGTGATGTGCGCATTGTCCTGCCGGCTGATCCTCATGGTCAGTTTTTCCTCAACGGCGTCGAGATAGAGCCTGTTGGGGGGCAGGTGTTAATTGATCCCACCGCATTTATCGATCCCGATGGTGATGGGGTGTTTGATCTGCAAGGTGTCACTTTCGTGCCGGAGCCGGATTACTCGACCTTGTTTGAGCTGAATAATCTATTGGACTTTACGGTAACCGCTGAGGTTGTGACCGTTGATGGGGTAAACCAGCCTCTGCAAGATGGCACTTTATCTATTAGTGTATTGGGTATTGCTGATGAGCCGGCTTTCGCTGATACCGCAGTGTTTTACTATGGCGATGGAGAGGAGGACGGCGACAACATCAGCCTCAGTGAGTCATTTCAGGCACTGTTACAAGATACCGATGGGTCGGAGGAGCTAACTTATTTTATTACCATCACTGAAGGGCAAGCCCAGATCATTGGTGAGGGGATAATTGAAGTCGCGCCGGGTGTGTTTGAAGTGCCAGTGACAGCAGTAGATACTATTGACATTGACCCTATCGATAATTTCAGCGGTGATATTCGTTTGAACCTGACCGCGCAAAGTACAGAACTCGGACACTTTGTGCCGGGCTCGGAAACGGCACAAATAACCGAAGAGATACTGGTGAACGTCCTTCCTGTAGCTGATGACGCCCAGCTCAAGATCAGCCGGGTAGAGTCACTAGAGGATGAACCTATCACTCTTGCTCCGCTTATCGAGTTAACTGAGCTTGATGATCTTGATGACGACTTCGGGGTTGAAACCCTGTTTGTCCGCATTTCTGAACTGCCTGATGGCGCACTGTTATCACAAAATGGGACTGTCCTAACTCCAGGTGGCGATGGCGTATATGAAATTCTCTATGAAGAATTAGATCAAGTCGTGCTGATCCCGGTACCGGAAAGTAATGTTGATTTTCAAATTAAAGTGGAAGGTGTCGTCAAAGATGTGGTCGACATTACCCTTGAGGATGGCACGGTAGAGACTGTTGAAGATGTGCTGGTCACACCCGCGCAGTTTATTGAAGTGGCATTAACCGGTGTGGTTGATGAGCCTGAATTTGAGCTCGGCGGCAGTAACTGGACCGAAATTGTTGGTAGCGAAGTCCCCGGGATTGAAACCACGGTTGATGAAGATACCGATGCAGTACTCGATTTCAGCTTGGTATCGGGTGAACTGGCCAATGCGCCGTTGGATGACTCTGAAACCCTGAGCTTTGTGGTGTCCAATATCCCTGAAGGCACTCAGATTTTTGATGCTGAAGGCAATCAACAAACACTGGTTTTTGTCGGTTTTGACGATGATGGCCTACCTCGTTATGAAGTGAAGTTGACCGGTGAGGATATTGGTGACCCCGATCAGCCCGTGGCAATCAGCATCCGTCCTCCGGAGAACAGCACGGAAGATATTGTGCTCGATGCCAATATTGTGGTGACAGAAAACGATGGTGACCAAGGTGAGTTCGTATTCCAGCTCGTTATTCATATCGAGCCCGTGGTCGATGCCGAGGATTACACAAGGGGAAGTAATGGGCTGGAAGATGAGCCGATTAATCTTAATTGGCAGCCGGTATTGACCGACAGCAAAGAGCAAATCACCGGATTGGTGGTGAATAATATCCAACCCGACTATGGCTTGCAGAGTAATGATGGCGGCACGATTACCACATTGACTGTTGATGCGGCAGGTTCAGTCACCTTGACGGAAGCACAGTTGACTCAGTTACTGAATGGGGCGCAACTGCAATTGCTGGCTCCGGAAGATTCTGATTTAAATCTTACTGGCGCAACGGCTATTAACACACAGGTTACTGTTACTGAAGTGGATGTCGACTCGACGGCAACCGATGTTCAAGTCGTCAACGGCACCTTGAATGTCATTATTCAGGCTGTGGTCGAGCCGGATGCTGAGATAGGCGTGATCCCGGCAGGCTCTACGGATTTTGTCGATACGATTGTCTCGAACGATGGCAGCTTGGATCTTGGTGGTGGGGATGGTTCAGATGGGCAGATCGTGTTTGAAGATCTCGATCCCAGCAGTGACGAGATCATTTTGTCTATTGTGATCACCTTCCCTGATCCTGAAGCCGATTTTGTTGTTATTGGCGGTATTAACAACGGCGATGGCAGTTGGACGGTACCGCAGGGGAGCCTGGGTGATATCCAGATCCTCGCACCGGCAGATTTTATCGGTACTGTGGACATAGCCATTGCTGCCGAGGTGCGAGATCAGAGCGATGATGTTGACCCTAGCACTGTTGAAATCGTTAACAGCACGCTGACTATCGACTTTCAAGGTAATACGCTCAACGATCAATTTGCGGCCGATATCGTCGTAGATGACAGCATTATTGTTACCGGTGCAGAAGATACAGCGGTGACTCTGGGGACTTTCCTGAATCAGATTGTGAGCCTAAGCACAGTCGGGGAAAACCAGGGAGATGATGAGCTTTCATTGGTGATCAGTGCTGCTAGCTTGCCTAATGGGGCCACAATCTCCGGCATGGATTTCAACTTTGTCACTGGTGAATATGTGATTAAAGTACCAGTTCAGGCGGACGGCAGCGTCGATTTATCCGGTATTACCTTGAACCTTCCGCAGGATTTTGCCGGTGACTTCTTGCTTAATGTGAAATACGTCAATACCGATACCGCCAGTGGTGATTTCAACGAAGTTACAGGTACCATTCCGGTGCGTATTGCGCCTATTGTCGATGTTCCCGACAGAACCGGTGACAATGTTCGGGTGCCAGATATTGGTGTGTCGGTGGTGGAAACCCAAGGTTTGGATGCGGATCGCCAATCTATTGAAGGCGGAGAGCCTGAGGTAATTTATCCGGATATCGCTTATGAGGACGGCACCATCATCCTCGACGTTACTGCTACCGTTGCCGATATCAGCACCACAACCCTAGAAGGTCTCGAGACCATCGAGCAGGCTGTTATTAGTGTTGGTGTTGCTGGTGGCTTTTTGCTTAATGCGGCAGGTGAGCAGGTGACCAGTCTGACAATCACCGATATTAGCGAGTTAGGTGCTATTCGTTATGTTCCTCCTCAAGATTTTAGTGGTGATGTCTCATTGGATGTGGCTGTCACGATTGTTGACACAGCCGAATATGATGAAACCACAGGGGCGACGATCCAAACCGATACAGCCAGCTTTGATGGCAGCATTATTTTTGAGGTGATAGCGGTTAATGATGAAGTGAACGTCATCGGGATTGATACTCCGGTTGAGGGCGATGAAGACAGTGGCGCTATTAGCTTTGCCGATATCAGCGGAAATGTGGTCGATATTGATGGTTCTGAATCGATCTTGTCGATAAAAATCGTCAACGTACCGGAAGGTTTTATTATTGACGGTGCAGATAACAATGGTGGGGGCGAGTGGAGTGTGGCTGTGCCGCCCGGTAGTGACTCTTTTGATTTAAGCAGCCTTGGCCTTATCCCACCAAAAGATTTCAGTGGCTCGGTGGAGCTGGAGATTGTGGTTTTCTCCAAAGAGGACAGTTTGGACTTACCTGTCGAAAATACGGCAACTTTCACCGTGGTGGTAAACCCCATTGCGGACCGGGTCGATATTGATGTCACTCCAACAGGCGAAGGCACCGAGGATGACAATATCGACCTTATCCTCAATATCGAAGCCTTTGATAACAGCGACAGTTATACCGGCAGCGGGACGAATGTGTCAGAAAATCCACCGGAAACGCTGCAAATTCAAATCAGTAATATACCTGATTCGAGCCAAATTGCCTTGCCTGATGGTGTAACAGGCACGGTAGCGGATCAGGGAGGTGGTGTCTGGTTGGTCACGGTCGATAGTTCAGATTTGGACCGCCTAGTGTTTATACCCGGCGATGCCAACAGTGATAATTGGAATGGCCAGTTGGACTTGGAAATCCGCGCTGTTGATCAAACTGACGTGGCTACCGACGATATTGCGCAGTTTGTGACGATCAATTTGGATATTGAGGCGGTTAATGACGCACCAGAGTTGCCCGTTATTGGAGATCAGACTGTGGAAGAAGACTCGCCATTGGTGATCAGCGGTTTGAGTGTTACCGACATCGACTTCGATGAGGCGGGTAGCAGTGGGGTGATGACAGTCACCGTCACGGCCAACAATGGTGGTCTAACAGCGGTTGAAACCACTGGGGTTACGATAACGGATAACGGCAGTGCTGCGGTTACACTCGAGGGTAGTCTTACAGATATCAATACGGCGCTAGCTGCAGGGGTTACGTATTTGGGCAATCCTGAGTTCAAAGGTGATGATGTCATCAATGTGGTTGCCAACGATAACGGCAATGTCGGATCGGGTGGGCCGCAGCAGGCCGCTATTATTATCAATGTCACCGTTACCCCTAAACCTGAGCCACCGACGCTAGAGCTAACAGTGCCCCAACTGGCAGATACACGTGCCACCTTGAACACATTAGTCCCATTACTCGGGCTGGTGGTGATCCCCGCTGATGCCGATGAAGCCTTGTTTTTGGAAGTGCGGAACCTAGGCGCTGGGCGGTTGGTCGATAGCTCCGGGGCTGAAATTGGTACCGATAACGGTGATGGTAGCTGGCGGGTGGCAAGCAGTGAGCTTGATAATATCTTCGCGGCAGATCTCCCCGAAGGCACGAACAGCTTGACCTTAGTCGGCATCTCGCAGGAAATAGATGGTAGTGAAGCCGAATCGACCGAGCTGTTGATTGGAGTCCGTATCGATGACTTAGCCAACACCGGTAATGACGTCGGCGCGGGGGACAACGACGCCGAAAACCTTGTGCTCGGTAGCGATGCCGATGAACGTTTATTCGGCGGACTGGCAGATGACATCTTAGTCGGGGCTGGAGGCAGTGATGAGCTGCTTGGCGGCGCAGGTAATGACGAACTGTGGGGCGGTGAACTCAATGGTACCGGTGACGGTGCTGCAGATGTCTTCACGTGGCAAGCTGCAGATGTGTCCACCTCTGGCACGCCGTTTACCGATATAGTGAAAGATTTCGAAATCAATCTCGATCTGCTCGATATTGCTGAGATCTTACCGGATAACGGCGACGATGACCTCGATCGCCTACTCAATAACATCACGGCTGGTATTGATGCTGATGAGACAGTGAATCTGTCGGTCGCGGTCAGCGATACCTCTGAGCAAAACATCGTCGTTGAAAATATCGATGTCGCGTCATTAGGGCTTGGTACGGGCTCGACATCGAATGAAATCATTAATGAGTTATTTACTAACGGGGTGTTTATTGTGGATTAAGCATTCTAAATACTTCATCACTTTTTTCATCAAATATTTCTTTAACGGAATGACGATTGGTTTTGGCTACGGATATCCACTGCAAGCCTGTTCCGTCAGTATGCTTAAATTCGATTTGTAGCTCATACCTTTTAATTGAAGCGAGTGCTGATACTATTCCGCCAACAAGTACGAGGGGGGCTGTAAGTAGTCCCATAGTCGGTGGGGCGATAACCCATAATATACTCGAAATAAGTAAACCAAAGAAAACGGCCCTCAAAATATGATCTTTAAATTTGTTAGTCTTGACCCTTACGCGATTGATCTTTTTTAGTTGGTATATATTCTTTTTATATCGCATGCTACTTGTTGTAACCTCAAAATCATTAGAAACAATCATTTTACACTCACGTTTTTTAGCCAATTAGGATGATATTAGCGACAGCTGTCAAAAATGAATCAACCAACAATATTTTCCTTACACTAACACCGCGTATATACTAATACCAATGGAAACAATGACTTAAGCGTCACGTTTCGAGGTTTAAATTTATCGAAATTTTTGTAATTTGCTAAATTAGCAAACCTATAACGCACCTTAGACCAGTTAGGTGTTCTGTTCATAGCCACCACACCACCAAGAACAATCTTCAAGATCACATTTATCCCAAATATTCATCCTATTACTATTCAATCTTGGCATATAAGCCTTTATGATTGCTGAGTGTACTCATTGAATAGGACAAGGAATGCCATGAAGAACTCGTTTGATCACGCTTTACCGAATGCTGAAGGCTATTTTGGTGAATATGGTGGAAGCTTTATTCCTGAAGAGCTGCAAAAAGTGATGGAAGATATCACGGCAGCCTATGATGAATGTCGCCAAGACCCGGCGTTTCAGGAAGAATTAGCGCGGTTATATAAACACTTTGTTGGCCGACCAAGTCCTATTTTCCATGCTGAGAACCTATCGGCTAAATACGGTGCGCCAATTTATCTGAAGCGCGAAGATCTCAACCATACCGGTGCGCATAAGATTAACCACTGTCTTGGCGAAGCCCTTGTGGCCAAGAAAATGGGTAAGAAAAAGCTGATTGCCGAAACAGGAGCTGGTCAGCATGGCGTGGCGCTGGCAACAGCAGCCGCGCTGGTCGGGTTGGAGTGTGATATTTACATGGGCGAGGTAGATATTGCCAAAGAGCACCCGAACGTTGTTCGTATGCGTATTCTCGGTGCCAATGTCATTCCGGCTACCCATGGCCGAAAAACATTGAAAGAGGCGGTGGATGCCGCCTTTGAAGCTTACCTGAAAGATCCTATCAACCAGCTGTATGCCATTGGCTCTGTGGTTGGTCCGCATCCTTTCCCAATGATGGTCCGTGACTTCCAGTCGATTATCGGCAATGAAGCCCGTATCCAGTTTAAGGATATGACCGGAAACCTACCCAATAACTTGGTAGCCTGTGTTGGTGGTGGCTCGAATGCGATGGGACTGTTTACCGCTTTCTTAGATGATCAGGATGTTGCTATTCACGGTGTTGAGCCAGCTGGACGTTCATTAACGGAAGTGGGTGAGCATGCAGCGACACTGTCTTTAGGCGAGCCGGGCGTGATGCACGGTTTCAAGTCTTATATGCTCAAAGACGAACATGGCGAGCCTCAGGAAGTGTATTCAGTCGCCAGTGGCCTGGATTATCCGTCGGTAGGTCCTCAGCACAGCTACCTGAAAGATATTGGTCGCGTGAACTACGGTACTGCCAACGATCAGGAAGCGATTGATGCCTTTTTCGAGTTATCACGCTGCGAAGGAATTATTCCGGCAATCGAGTCGGCCCATGCTTTGGCCTATGCCCTGACGTTGGCCAAGCAAGGTGAAAAAGGCTCAATCCTAATTAACCTGTCTGGTCGTGGTGATAAAGATATCGACTTTGTGGTCGAGAATTATGGTAAAGAATACGGTATTGAATCACTGATTTAATTTAACACACACGAAACTAGACCGTTGAGCAAGCCAGCGAGTTATCTTCGCTGGCCTTTTATTGTCTCAGTTTTCATCACATAGTGTCTGCATGTCAGTCAGTGTTTATTGATTCTTAAATCACTCTTTTTAGTTTATTTTTGCTAGGGTTAATGCAAATTTTAGCAACGTTAAGGATATAGCGACATGGAAATGGATTGGGTTAATGGTATTTTGAGGTTTGATTCCTTTTTTGCCGTCACCATCGGGATTCTGGTGTTATTTATTGGTCGCCAACTTAATAGTGTGTTTAAGCCGCTCAAAGAGTTCAGTATTCCTGAGCCGGTAACAGGCGGTATTCTGTTTTCGGTACTGATTGCGCTTATTTATAGTGTGTCGGATATAGCCATCGAATTTGATTTGGTCGCTCGTGATGTACTCTTGGTGTACTTCTTCACCACGATTGGTATCAATGCCAGCCTGAAGGATTTGCTCAAAGGGGGCTTGCCGCTGGTTATCCTGCTGGCGATCACCATTGGCTATATGATGGTGCAGAACTTTACCGGGATTGGTGTTGCAACAGCGTTCGGCCTCGACAGTTCGGTGGGAATGCTCGGCGGCAGTGTATCGTTAATTGGTGGTCATGGTACTGCAATTGCCTGGGCACCGCGTATTTCTGAAGGTTATGGCATCAGTAACGCGATGGAAATTGGGGTAGCCTGTGCCACTTTCGGCCTGATATTGGCAAGCCTGATGGGCGGCCCTATCGCCAAGTTCTTGATCACCAAACATGACTTGAAGCCAGAGAAAAAAGAAGCATTGGATATAGGGGTAGCGGAAGATAGTTCAAACGGCCATATTACCGGTTTTGATTTCCTTGATGCCGTTTTCTCTATCCACGTCTGTGTCATTCTGGGCTACATCCTCAACGAGTCAATTGCTGAGATGGGCTTGCAGCTACCGCTTTTCGTCACCTGTTTGTTTGCTGGTATTGTAATGACCAATATTGTGCATAATATCGGTTTTCGTCGGATTACCGGTACCCGTTGGCCAGCAAGAAAACCCGCAGTAGCCCTAATTGCAGATATTGCCTTGGGGACTTTCTTGGCGATGTCATTGATGAGTATGCAGCTATGGACGCTGATTGATTTGGCTGGGCCGATTTTCGCCATTCTTACCGCGCAGTTTATCATTGCGGTATTGATCAATATCTTTATTGTTTTCCCGGTGATGGGGAAAAACTACGATGCGGCGGTAATTTGCTCTGGCTTTGGCGGTATCTCGCTAGGTTCAACACCAACAGCCATGGCTAATATGTCTGCGGTCTCCCTGCGCTACGGTAACTCCCACCTTGCCTTTATCATTGTGCCTCTGGTGTGCGCGTTTTTTATCGACTTGGTCAATGCTCTGATGATCCCGTACTTCCTTGCGAATTTTTAATTTTTCCATTTCTAAATGAACCTCAGCCTTTTGAGCACGATAACTTCAATCGCCACTATGGCTACAAGTCCGATACAAAACAGAGTGAATGCCAGTGGATTATCAATCCCCGGCATTCCTCCAATGTTGACGCCAAGTAAGCCTGTGAAAAAGCTTGCGGGAAGGAATATGCCAGCAATGACAGAAAATAAATAGGTATTTCTATTCATTCTTTCTGTTTGTTGCTGGTTGATATTGGCAAAGTAAAGATTGACCTGGTCGATATAGAACTCAATAGATTCGTTCATTCTCACAATGGTATCTAGGCAGTTTTTGAAATGGTTCTTGTGTCCGGCCAACACCTTAATATCAGCTTGTATCAGGTCTTCTAGTACATAGCGCTGTGGCTTGAGATATCGGCGTAGCCGAAGCAGGCGAGAAGATATCGCATTGATCTCTTTGGGATCGGCGGTGAGATTGTGGTCCATGTCATTGAGCGTATCTTCTACGGGGGCAAGAAAACCTGAGATGATCCCGTTTATGCTGTTTGCCATTGCTTGCAGCAGGTCCGGTAAGCTACGCGGACCGTTTCCTTGTTCTAGCTGGTTAATGATATTGGTGACGGCTCGTGAAGGTACTTTACGTGTTGAGATAAGGGCACCTTTAAACCAGAGAATACGTAGGCTGAGCATATCATCGGGCTCAGCCCCTTGGTTGAGATTGATGCCACGCAATATCATCAAAAAACAATCGTCGCTGTATTTTTCAAATCGCGGACGTGTGTCATCGGTTAGAAGAGAGTCAACAACGGCCTCAGGGATCTGGCTACCTATTAGCCAGTCCTTCAGACCAGCGGCATCTCGTTGGCAGTGATACCAATTTTCGGCGAGGACCTGTTGTATCTCCGGATGCTTCTGTTTTGCTGCGCCGGATGAAAAATCCCAGCTAGAAATGATAAATCCTTTCATCACACATTCCTTTTTGGTTGATGTGTAATTAATTCACTAGAAAATGGTTTCTTGCAATAATTTCGTCAAGGATTGATATCTGTATCATGGCTATTTTGCACTGCGGCTACGTAATTTAAAAATTCTCATCTATATTTCAAGCTATTGAGATACAGGGGAGTTTTCTATGCGTGCCAGGTTGGCTTGCGGATTATCTTCGTGCTTTAAGGCCTTGCTGTCAGGTGCTTTGTTAGCCGCCGCAGTTGTTCCCTGCCAAGTGATGGCAGAAGAGGGAGCAAGTAGTCACTATCGTCCGGGTACCTTGTCATCAAGGATAAACAAAATCCCACCCCGTCAATCGGTCAATGTGTATCTGGATTTGAGTGAGTACGAAGGACGCTCCCGAAGTGGACTTTCAATACCGTTGGCCGGTTTGACGGTAAACGACCTGAATATTACCTCCCAAACCTATTCGATGAACGTTATTTGGAATCCGGGGGTTCAATTAAAAGGCGGCTGGCAATATGCCATGGCGATTGCGCTGCCATACAGTTCGGTGGAAATATCTGCCAGCCAAGAACATAATACGCAAGGGCATCGCTTGCGAGACTGGGATAGTGGGTTAGGCGATATTGTCATTTCACCTTTGATGCTGGCTTACTCTTTATCTGAATATTGGCTAACGGAAATTCATTTTAACCTTTATGCACCAACGGGCGGTTTTGAGGCCGGTAAATTGGCCAATGTCGGTAAAAATTACTGGAGCTTTTCACCTGTTGCTTGGCTGCAGTACATTGAGCCGATCACTGGACAAGAATTTACTGTGTCTGGCGGAATCGATTGGAATACCAAGAATGAGGATACCGACTATCAGACGGGTACCCAGATGCATGTTGAATCGACGCTGATCCAATATGTTCCTTTGTTGTGGGGGTTCACCGGGATCGGCTTGTCGGGGTATTGGTACCAACAGATCCGTTCGGATTCAGGCAGTGGGGCCGTGTCGGGAAACGTCAAAGCAAAGGCTGTCGGACTTGGACCTGTACTGAGTTACCAAACAAAATGGTCAGGGCGATCTGTTCGAGCAGAATTAAAGTGGATCAATGAGTTGGAAGCTCGAAACCGCCCTGAAGGCGATCTGATTTCCTTAAAGTTATCTGCCCAGTTTTAGGGCTTTTTTAATCGACTTATCGCACTGAGCGACTGACCATGACACGCTGTTGGTATTGTGTATCACATCTAAGACATATCAAGTATTAGCGTCCTAAAAGCATTCGCAATCACTAAGCTGTGAGTAATATACCCAAGTTACCTCAAGGTGCAGGATTCAGAGGGTTGTCAGCGCCTTCAATCCAAGGCGAAGGTTTGCAGGAATGGCATTTAATAATACCCACCCCACCGGACGGGATGTTTGAGTTGTTACATCCCGCTGTAAAGTTATCCAGTTAGGCTGTAGCAAGCTCCTTTTATTGTCGATTATTCTATTGAGTTGATGTGGTTATGGCAGCGATGATGTACCAGCCGACGATCGATCCTATCGAGTCGCTGAGTGATGAGCAGTTGCAGCAAGCAATTGCCGATAGGCTTAACAAGCAGTTGAACAATAAGGATGTTGCCACACAAACTGCGCAGTTTTTGATGGACTCTTTACTCAATTGGCATGCTGAAACCGTTTCGGTCAAACAGGTAGAGAGTATTCTCGCTTTTGCATTTGGAAATCGTATATCCCCCAATGGCAACCAGTATCCGGGGCCGATGAATGAGGCGATTGCAGATACGGTCGTGTCATTATATCGCCGAACGAGTGTGCCGGTTTATGCCCAGTGGGAGGTCGCAGAGGCCGTCGGTAACCGGATTCCTGCCAATGATCTCCATGCTATTTATCCTCGTCTTTCAGGGAAGGGCAATACGAAATACCTTTGTACCCTGGGAGTCGCTGAGAAAGCGGTATCAATGGCTGGAGGTGTTTCTAATTTGGGTAAAACGGCGGTGGTTGCTTTTTTTGAGCATAGCCTGCGTACCGTAGATAGCGCACGTGACGCGGGTATAGAGGCGTTTTTGCCACAAGGGGTAGAAATGCCACGCCAGTTTGATCCCGACTCGGGGCAGGCGTGGACGCGGGATCAGCAAACCTATGTCTTGCATGAAATCCGCACCCGTGCGACCAATGAGCGTGATAGATTAATCCAATTAAAGAAAAGCGAAGGGTAGGCCTTCGCTTTTTTATTGGTTATTTACCGAGCACAAACTCTTCAATCACTTTTGCCACACCGTCGTTGTCGTTGGTGTCAGTGACATGGTTGGCAATTGCTTTGATATCATCGGTAGCATTACCCATTGCAACACCAAGGCCGGCGTATTTGATCATGTGGTGATCGTTGCCTGCATCACCCATGCAAATCACTTCGCTGGCATCTAGGCCTAAATGCTCGGCAAGCATGGCAACGCCTGTGCCTTTGTTGCTGTTTGGGTTCATCAGCTCAAGGAAGAATGGGGCGCTCTGGACAACCGTGTACTGGGAGTACAGGCTCTCAGGTAGTTGGTTGATAGCCGCAGTAAGAATTTCAGGATCGGCAACCATCATCACCTTGATCACTTCTTCATCATCTGCAAGCTCTGCAAAATCAAGTACCGTGGTTGGTACGCCATTGATCACTGATTCGTGCTCGGTGTATGGGTTGTTCTGTGGGGTGATCAGGCCACGCTCCGGCGTGAAGGCATGGATGAAAGTACCGAAGTCATTGGCTAGGCTAGCAATGTTCTTGGCATCACGGCCTGTCATGATCTGCTTGCGGATCACTGTTTTGCTTTCTACACGTTGTACCAATGAGGCGTTGTAGCTAAGGACGTAATCATTTTCGCCAGTCATACCCAGTTCATCAAGGTATTTGGTCATGCCTTCTAGTGGGCGGCCTGAGGCCAACACCACTTGCACACCATTGTCGCGTGCGGCCTGAATAGCTTGTTTGGTTCGTGGAGAAACGGCTTTTTGCGAATTAAGCAATGTGCCATCCATATCAAGAGCAACCAGTTTGTACATTGATTCGTCCAATCAGTGAAAAATTTTAGAACCCGCATACTAATCAATTTTTGTGATCAACTCGACACCCTTTGATGATGTTACTGTGACATTTCAACGTTAGGTTGATATGTGTCAATCACATAAATAGGGCGTCAAACATTAAGGGGGCCAGCGTTACAGTTTGTTACTTATCTGGAAATGGGACAAAGGTATAAGTTTTTGAATTAAATCATAAAACACCTTTATTTCGATCTTGGTTTCTAACATGTAATAAGTGATTGTTTTATCAGGTTATATCACCATTTTCATCCATGAAATGTGTGAAACTATCAAACAACGTACGGGGATTTGTGGTTTTTCTCACTGTTTAATTCGCATGGCGAATTTAATATTTCGTCATCGATAAGGGGTGAGTGTTAATGGTGTCCAGCCCCCCATGTAACGTTGAATAGTAACGCTGGATATCACCCCAATAAATAATGATGAGTATGTCTGAGGAATAATCATGAAAAAAACGATCCTGTCTGCGTTGGTTCTGGGCGCCATGCTGTCGCCGGCAGTGAATGCTGGGGCACCGAATACCGATTTGAATTTAATGCCTTATCCACACTCAGTTGAACTTCGTGACGGCAAGGTCGAAATTGATGGTGATTTCAAGGTATTCATCAAAGGGTATCAGTCTGAGCGTGTAGCGTTTACGGCTAAGCGTCTGCTGAAACGCCTCGAACGCCAAACCGGTGTACCGATGCTAAACCCATATGTCGATAGCGAAGCCAAAGCAACATTGGTGATTGATATTGATCAGGCACCGAAAACAGCAGTTCAAACCGTTGAGGCTGACGAGTCTTACACCTTGACGGCTAAGAATGGCAAGATTGTGTTGGCTTCTGAGCGCCCTTATGGTGCTATCCGTGGTATTGAAACCTTGCTTCAGTTGGTTGAAACCGACAGTACAGGCTACTTTGTGCCGGAAGTGACCATTGAAGATACTCCACGTTTCCCATGGCGTGGTGTGTCTTACGATACGTCTCGTCATTTTGTTGAAATTGATGTGATAAAGCGTCAGTTAGATGCGATGGCGTCGGCGAAGATGAATATTTTCCACTGGCATATCTGGGATGATCAGGCTATTCGCATTCAATTGGATAGCTATCCGAAGCTATGGCAAATGACCTCGGATGGTGATTACTACACCAAAGATGAAATTCGTGGCGTAGTCGAATACGCCCGTAACTTGGGTATCCGAGTGATCCCTGAAATCTCGCTGCCGGGTCATGCGTCGGCGGTTGCTCATGCCTACCCGGAACTGATGTCTGGTGGGGAAGGGCAAAGCTACCCGCACCAGCGTGAGTGGGGGGTGTTTGTTCCGCTGATGGATCCGACTAACCCTGAACTGTATACCTTCCTCGGTAAAGTGTTTGATGAAGTGGTCGAGTTGTTCCCAGATGAATACTTCCACATCGGCGGTGATGAGCCAAACTATGCGCAGTGGACCGACAGCGAAGAGATCCAGGCGTATATCAAAGAAAAAGGGCTAGACGGCAACCACGGTCTACAGTCATACCTCAATTCACGCGTTGAAAAAATGCTCGACGAGCGCGGTAAGAAGATGATTGGCTGGGATGAGATCTGGCATAAAGACTTACCGACCTCGATTGTGATCCAGAGCTGGCGAGGGCATGACAGTATTGGCCGTGCAGCAAAAGAAGGCTATCAGGGGATCTTGTCGACGGGTTACTACCTCGATCAGCCGCAGCCGACGAGTTACCACTATCGTAACGATCCAATGCCAACAGGTATTACGGTGGATGATAAGCTGCATGCCGGTGAGACATTCGCGACTTACGAGTGGCAGAAACCGCGTACCAAAGGTGGACCACGTAAGGGCCTAATTACGATTATCGAAGATACAGACGGCAACTTCCGTGCGTTTACCGATTATAACGGTAAGTCACGTGAAGAAGTGTACATTCTTGAATACGTGCCGGGCAAAGTGTTCCGTGGCCATTTCGATAACTTCATGTCTTATACCGAGTTCAACCTTGCTTTTGATGGTGGTGAGTTGGCTGGCAACAGCTACCAGCTTATCGGCAACGTGCGTTGGCCGACTACAGGTAAGTTGATTGCAGGTACCGAGATTGACGACTCAGTGATCCCTGAGCCAAATGGCGGTTACCCTGCTGATTTGACCGAGGAAGAGCAGAAACTGATTTTAGGTGGTGAAATTACGGCATGGGCAGAGAACTACGACTCGATGACGGTTGAAAACCGTCTCTGGCCTCGTAGCTATGCGATTGCCGAGCGATTCTGGTCACCGGTTGAGCTGACAGATGAAGACAGCATGTACAAGCGTATGGCGGCTATTGATAACTGGTCTGAAATTTCACTTGGCCTGCAGCACCACAACAAAGCCATGATGATGTACAAGCGTCTGGCAAATGGTCAAGATGTTCAGCCGCTGGTGGCATTGGCTGAGTACACCGAACCTGCTCAATACTATGCACGTAACTGGGAGAAGTGGATCCAGACACCGAACCATGGTGATTTGTATAACCAGTACGAGCGTCTGAACCGTTTTGTCGATGCGCTGCCAGTTGAAAGCCATGCCGTTTACGACATGGTAAAACTAGTCAACCAATATGCCGAAGGTGACAGTGAGGCACTGGAAGCCTTGAAGGGGCATTACGAAACGGTGCTGCAGGCTGCTCAGCAAGCCAAGCCAATTCTGGCGGCAAATGTGGCTTCGGTAGACAGTGTGGTCATTGCTGAGAAGACAATCGAAGTGGCTGAGATAGGGTTGACTATTATTGCCAAGCTGGAGCAGAACCAGTCGGTTAGTGAAAAAGAACGAAGTGAATACTTAGTTAAATTGAATGATGCTGCAAAAATTTACGATGAAGCGATTGTGGCGATTGTTAAACCAACAGAAATGTTAGTGGTGCAATCTAACAGCGGCAAATAATGCGCGGTTAGTTCATTGTATTGAAATGTAATTTGAAAACGCGCCTCTAAGGGCGCGTTTTTTATTAGTGTGGAGTTTATCAAAAAACAAATCATTCATAGCAGTGATAAAAGTGGTGGGTTATCAATTATGAAAAATATAATTGACATTATATGCAAAATTAACGATATTTTATTCTTTATTTTTAAGTGGTAGATGAAGAATAATAATGAGCGATACAACATCGGACGTTGTCCAAAACAAAACCTGGAAAATGCCAGATACCCTGGTATTGATCTTCTTTATCGGCCTGTTGGCGACGGCAATTACCTATGTCGTACCGGCAGGTATGTTTGAGACCCAAACTATCTCTTATATTGCTGACGGGGCAGAAAAGACCCGTACAGTATTGGATCCTGAGTCATTCACCTACGCGACCGATGAGCAGGGTGCGCTGGTCTACAACAGCATCGGTCTGTTTGCCAGTGGCGGTGGTATAGGCCTGATGAACTTTGTGTTCGAAGGTTTGGTTTCTGGCTCCAAATGGGGCTCGGCAATTGGCGTCATCATGTTCATGTTGGTGATCGGCGGTGCGTTTGGCATCGTGATGCGTACCGGGACGATAGATAACGGCATTTTGCGGCTGATTGACCGAACCAAGGGCAGCGAATCCCTGTTTATTCCGGTGTTATTTTCCCTATTTTCCCTGGGGGGGGCTGTTTTTGGTATGGGTGAAGAGGCGGTCGCGTTCGCGATCATTATCGCCCCGCTCATGGTTCGAATTGGTTATGACGGCATTACCACTGTGATGGTGACCTACGTCGCTACCCAGATAGGCTTTGCAGCATCATGGATGAACCCGTTTTCAGTCGCCGTCGCCCAGGGCATTGCTGGCGTACCTGTATTGTCTGGTGCCTCTGTACGTGTTGGCCTTTGGATTATGTTCACCCTCATCGGTATCGCCTTCACCATGTGGTATGCCAATGGGGTGAAAAAAGATCCGACCAAGTCTTTTAGTATCAAAGGTGATGTCCACTTCAAAAATCAAGATGCGTCGGTAACGTCATCTCGCTGGAACCTAGGTGATACCCTGGTCATGCTGACGGTTGTAGCGACTATGGTTTGGGTAATTTGGGGCGTGGTAGCGCACGCTTGGTACATCCCTGAAATTGCCTCTCAGTTCTTTACCATGGGCTTTGTGGCTGGCTTGATTGGTGTGGCCTTCCGCCTCAATGGCATGACGGTCAATGATATGGCTGATGCGTTTAAGGAAGGTGCAAGCATCATGTTGGCTCCCGCTTTACTGGTGGGGAGTGCCAAAGGGATCTTGCTGATCCTCGGTGGTGGTGGTGATGCAACCGAAGCTAGCGTTTTGAACTCTATCTTAAGCAGTGCAGGTAACGTTATCGGCTCATTGCCAGAAGTGATGGCGGCATGGCTGATGTATGTGTTCCAGTCAGTATTCAACTTCTTTGTGACGTCGGGTTCAGGACAGGCGGCGCTGACGATGCCGCTGATGGCACCGTTAGCTGATTTGGCCGGTGTTACCCGTCAGGTTGCCGTGTTGGCCTTCCAGCTCGGTGATGGCTTCACCAATATCATCGTACCGACGTCAGCCTCTCTGATGGCAACGCTGGGTGTATGTCGCATTGACTGGGGTGACTGGGCGAAGTTCGTCTGGCGTTTTATTGCCCTGCTGTTTGTACTGTCGAGCGTGATTGTTGTAACGGCACACATAACAGGTTTTGCCTAAGTTATAACAAGGTAATGGAGTCCTGGCTGCAACTTTGTGTCTAAGAGACGCCACCAGTTTAGCTGGTGGCGTTTTTGTTGCTAGGGGCTATAGCGTGAATGGCCGTAACCGCAGTTGATGAAGTTGATTAGCGTGCACTTCGTTAGCGAGACTTTGCAGTGAGCCTATCAGCAATTGCAGTGAAGCCAGTAGTCGGTAGCTGGCATCAATATCAGCCTGGCTGAGCGAGAGCCGCAAGACAGAGTCCTGTTCGAGGTATTTTAAATCGCGATAGAGCTCGAACATTAATGCGTTAAGCTTTTGCTCGTGGTCAGTCAGTTGCTCACTGACTGCCGTGCCCTCCATCACGTTGGCGAGCGCCTCGATGGCGTGGTTGATCAGCCTGCAGATGGCGGGATTCGATGAGGAAGTCGACCAGAGCCGATAGCTATCTTCAAAGGCGCGCAGGTGCAGGCAGGTGTTGTAGCCGTGATCGATCAGTGCCGCGACCCTTGACGGATCCTGCTCGGGAAAATGCGGCCAGTGTATTTTTTGCATCGCAAGGTCGGCGCCGGTTATCGCACGAAGCGGATCTTGACCGGTAGTGGCCAGCGTATTGAGTAAGCAGGGCTTTGATAAGGAGGTTAGCCGCTGCTGCAGGCCATTGCAGAGGCTGCTCAACTGGCGCAGCAAGGTTGCCTCGGGGCTGCTAGGAAAAATCCCTTGGTTAACAAAGAAAATGACCAGCATTACAATACTAACCAACATCAACTGCAATAAGGCGAGTTGGATGTCGTACACCGGTGTAAGCTGCATCGCACCGCTGGTCATCAGGATCAATATCTGCGAGCCGAGCAGGCGGTGGATGGCATGCTGCGGTTGGTGAAATATGCGCCAGATACAAAAGATATTGATGAAGTAGAAGGCCACCAGTTGCCAGACTTCGGTGAATGTCGGCATGATGAACACATACTGGATCAGTACGAACAGTGACCAGACGAAAATGAGTATCAAGAGTGCCCAAATGCTGACAAATGGCAGCGGGATGACAATAGCGCCAAGGATCGCCCCTAATAGCACCACCATGGCTCCACCAGGCATTGGTACATAGATCCATAATGCGATACAGACCCAGATGATAAGGCAAATTTTGATGGCGTGAATCGCTGAATCCGGTCGGAACCCCCACTTATTCCGGCGAGCTCTGTCTGCTGTACGGTGTGGGTCGCTAGGTGTGGGTCGAAGCCGTGGTGGCTGCTCTAGGGCAGAGATAGACTCGAGTTCAAAACGGTTTACTTCAACCAAGGACCGTAAGATATCATGGTGGAGTTGATCGATTTGGCTCAACTGCGTAGCGAGCAACATGGTACTGCCTTGCTCGAGGTGGTCATCAAGGTCCAGCCTACCGCTAGGCAGATTAATAGGCTGTGGATCGGGGTTGTTGTATTGCAATTTGGCAGGCAGCGGATCTTGCAGCAGTTGCTGGCAACTGGCGATCCGTACCGTGATCCGCTTGAGCAAGTCCCGGATCTGGGGAGTCAGGGAACTATCGAGAGGGGTGCTTAGGGCTTCTGTATGTTCAGCCAGATGCCCGCACAATAGCGCCCACTGGTTGAGCCGGTCTAGCAGAGTCTGCCATTGTTGGCGATCGCTGGCGATATGGTAGCTGTCGGCTTGCGCTGCGTAGATCAAATCCTCCAGCTGGGTCAATTGTTTGAGGCTATCGCCCAAATGCAGCGGCTGGGTAAATCTCCCGTTCTCATCGAGCTCGGTGATGGCGGCCTCAATATGCTGGGATTGGCTGTCGAAGTATTGGCGTAGGGTCGACAGAACGGTATGGCGACTGGATCTAGGCCAAAGCAGGCTAAATACCAAGGTGAAGCAGAAAATACCGAGAATGGTTTCCTGTACCCGAAGTACTGCCACGGCGAAGGTTAACTCTGGCTGCAGTTTGCCCATCACGATCACCAGTGTGCCGACCACTAGGCTGATAGTCCAGAGATAGCCATTGCGTGGATTGTCCTGCAGGTAGACGCAGGCTGCCGCGAAGGCACTGTAAAACAGTGTAAAAAGCACAAGTTGTTGGGCAAACAGCCCGACAAGCAAAAACGCGGCAATGACCCCCAGCAAGGTCCCGAGCAAGCGGTGGCGGCCTTTCTTCATGGAATGGCCGAAGGTTTCTGTCGCCGCCATTACAATGACGGCAAATCCGGCCCAGTACGGGCGCTCCCAGCCCAGCCAAAGTGCACTGACAATGGCCAGAGTCAGGGCAGTGGCCACTTTAAGTGGCAAGATACAGCGCTGATCAAGCATCGTTGTTCCTTACCGGTTTTGGGTTGGCGTAGCATTTGCGTATGATTTATTAACCATGACCGAGGCCGTGGACCCGACGCGGAGCTGGATAGCATCGGGGATCTCATCAAGGGTAATTTTAACCGGAATGCGTTGGGCCAGCCTGATCCACTGAAAGTTGGGATTGACGTTGGGCAGCAAGGAGACGCCAGTACTACCATCTTTATGGGCAATACCGTACCCGATGCTTTCAACGTGCCCTTGCAATGGCTGATCACCATAGGCCATCAAGGTTACCGCTGCCTTGTCACCTAAAGCGACGTCCCGGATATCGGTTTCTTTGAAGAACCCCTCTATCCAGAAACTGTTTTTGTCCACCAAGGCGACAACGGGCTGGTTGGCAACGACTTGGCTACCAACACGTAAGTTTAAGTTGGTGATAAACCCGTCGACGGGAGCGGTGACCTGGGTGAAGCTGAGGTTGAGTTGGGCTTCCTCAAGCGCTGCTTTAGCAACCAACACGCCGGCCTCGGCGGATTCGACAGCATTGCTGAGTTTGTTCAGAGCGAGCTGCGAGATAGCACCGGGCTGGCGGCGGGCAAGCGATGAGCCGCGCTTGGCTTCATCGTCAGTTTTTTGCAACTGTGCCTGAGCCTGCGCCAGACTGGCCTTGGCTTTCGCGAGCGCTGCTTGGTAGGTACGCGGATCGACTTCGAACAACAGTTCACCGGCGGCAACTTCGCTGTTATCGCGTATCGGCAAGTCAATAATTGGTCCGGTCACGCGAGGGGTGATCTGGATAACCTGTGCTCGGATCTGGCCGTCCCTTGTCCAAGGGTTATCGAGATAGTGGTGGTATTTCCAGCCGATAGCCGTAAGGGCAAGTAATAGAGTGCAGGTGGTGACGAGATAGCGCTTGATCAAGATAGGCTCCGATAAAGGTCATGAGGGAAAAACATAGGTACTAACAACGACGGTGTAGATGATTGTCAGTGATAGTTCGACCAGCGGTGGACTGGCAACATGGCGAAACCAGCGGAACCGGTTGAACAGGCGGACTGTCACTGAAGTGCAGATCAACCCAAGCAAGGCGGCGACAAGCAGGGGAGGGAGGTAGATATCACCAAAAGCGACTTCTTTCGGAACGGCAAAGGACACGTTTTTTCTCTTTTGTACAAAGTAAGTCTTTATAGTAATGAGGAAAAACGATGTGATAAATTCCCCTAAGGGGAATTCACTAGAAACTGATAGTTTCTAATGTTGCTTAAAATAGAACCCGTATATTGGCAATAAAGGAGGGGTTGGTGGATAGGTTAACCAGTATAGAGATCTTTGTTCGTGCCGTTGAATTGGGCTCGTTCGCTGCCGTTGCTGATGAGCGGGGGATCAGCGCCCAGATGGTGGGCAAGCATGTCAGGGGGCTTGAGGCCTCGATCGGTGCGAAGCTGTTGGCCAAGTCGACCCGTTTTCAGAGCCTGACGGCAGCCGGGGAACAGTATTTCAAGCGGTGCTTGGCGGTCCTTGCTGAGCTCAAAGCAGCCCAGGAAGATATCTACCGTGACATGAATGAGCCATGCGGCAGCCTCAAGATCAGTTGTGGGGTAAATTTTGGCATCAAGGCGTTGGCTCCGATTCTAGCTCGGTTTCAGCGGCAGTATTCCAAACTGGACATTGACTTGGTGTTGGAAAATAACCCACCGGATTTAAAAAAGGGAGGTTATGACATTATCTTCCGTGAGCAATTGAAAGGCTATGATGACTTGATTGCAGTCAAATTGCGCAGCTACAAAATGGTGGCTTGTGCTTCGCCACTCTATCTCGAGCAGAACGGGATCCCGCAGCACCCAGAGGATTTGATTACACACCAATGCTTGCAGAGTAACCTGTCACCCAACCCCCATAAATGGTGTTTCTATGATGGCCAGCACTTGATCACCCCGCCGGTCGCATCAAGGTTTACGATGAACAGTGGGCAGGCGATGCTAGCGGCGGCTTTGGAAGGTGCCGGCATTACTTTACAGCCTATTTTCCAAGTCAGTGATGTGCTAGCAGAGGGGGCTTTGGTCCCCATTTTGCAGGACTACACATTGCCTGCGGTTGAGTTCTATATGCTATATCGACCATCACTGCGCAATACCGCGAGGCTGACAGCCTTGCAGGCATTTGTCCGTCAGGCTTTGGAGGACCACGCCGAGGCTTAAACTAAAGGCGAAAAGCTGGACGCTCTTCATGCCGGTAGTGTTTGTTGCCGTGACAACGTAAACCTGTTGCAAGTTTTGAAATCATTGATAGTCGCACGGGGATCGTTAAGCCAGCAGGAGTGTACTGCTGGCTTTATACTGCCTTACTTTCATTACCGTATTATACAATGATCGACGCTGGTTTTTTAAATAGCTGCTCGGGGATAACAGAGAGCCAACCATTGCAGCGAGCGTATTCTATTAATGAGGCACGGTTGGTCACGCCAACATCATAAAAGCGTGTTATCAAGTTAGCGATTTGCTTTTCAACCGCTTTGGGGGTTCTGTGGATCAATTGGGCAATCTGTTTGGTTTGTCGCCCACGCAGCAGCCAAAATAGGACAATTTCCTGTGAAGGCGTTAGCGGCATACGCTCTGGTTTAATAGTGCTGAAAGAGGTATGGGTATTGTTCAGAGCCATAATTTCAGCAAAAGATGCTAAGTTGACCAATTCCCTCAAGTTGGTCGCGCTAAACTGGATTCCCCAAGGTTCACCATTGATGATGACGGGACGCTTTTCAAAAGTATACGCATCGAACCCATGCGCATACTTATGCACGTCGATGGTTACTACTGTCTTGTTTTCCGTTATTGCTTGTTTGTCTTGTTGTACAAAGTCAGGTGCAAATTGGGCTGTATCACATGGTAGGTCACAATCAGTGAGGCCCGCTATATCATCAGGTGCATTGACTAAGTCACGGTAAGCTTTGTTGGCAAAGGCAAAAATGCCATCCTTAGACTTCAATCCTGCCGGATAAGGGCTGTGCTCTAGCATATGAATCAGAACGGATAAGTATGTATTTTGGTCTATATTCACCCGCGCATTTTATCACCCCGATCAAAGAAATAAAGTAGGATAAATCCCCCTTTTTGATTAGTTTGTCAAAAGCACGGCTTGTACAAACTTACCATTGGCGGTAGCCACAGGTGTCGATATGAAAGCGCACACCACTGTAAAGGCCAAGGCCCATCTTGTTTTCCTTACCGACCGAGGTGTATACGCTCTTGAGGATTTTATGGAGTTCGGCCCGAGAAATATTCCTCGTTGGGACGAGATCGAGAGCGCAGAAGTCGAGGTGAGAACTTCTCGGTGCCCCTCCTGCATGTTGGTTGTATTCTTGACTTCGGTCGCCAGAGACTGGGATCAGTAAGCCGGTTTTGGGCATGACATGCTCTTGAATAAAAATGAGGGTACGGGCCATATTCTTCCAAACTTTCTCATCTGGCAGGTTGAAAATGGTCGTATTACTGAGGCGCCAATCTGTCCCCTGCAAAAGTACAAGGTGCAGAGGTATGCCTTCTTTTACTCCTTTGTCTAGAAAGTATTCATGTCCTTTCTGAATTTTCTTTTGCATGCCATTCATCAGAACCCAACCTCTAAATGCAGCAAGAGTCGGAACCTTGAAACCCTGAATTTCAATGACTAAGTCACTGTAGTCAAAATCGGTATGAACTTCATAAAGCTTTGATAGTTCAATTGCTTCCGCTTTACTGGCGTGCGGAAAAGTCAGAAATAACGACAATATAATCCACTTCATCTCTTACTCCATATCACTATCCGTAGGATATATATCGACATGATCGTTTAAGTGTAGGTTATCTGCCTGATAGCGGATGGGGGGATTCTTAAGTTTTTATTTGTAATTTTCTATGAAAATCTGTCTGAATTGGTGAGATAAAAAAGCTATTACCAATTAATCTGTTAAAATTAGTCAGGTAATCTCATCGTAAAAAAATCGCTTTTTGTTAATGCTTATGATCAAAAAAATACTGCTAACTTTGCTTTTTTCTTCTCTGGTGCAGGCGGGTACTATTGAAGAGCATATTGAAGATCTTGCCACTGAAGTGTACACAATGGCCTCATTGGATGGCGTCATTGATTACGCTCTACTCAAAGAAGGTGTCGAAGCTTATATGACCAAAGGCACTGGGGCGAATCCCAATTTGGTGATTATTGACTTTCGCCGTCCATCTCATGAAAAGCGATTTTATGTTGTTGATTTAGCAAATAAGAAACTGAAGTATCATACCTATACGACTCATGGCATTGAAAGCGGTGGTGCGTACGCTGAACGTTTTTCCAATACGGTAAATTCCAAGCAGACCTCATTGGGCGTGTTTAAGACGGCTGAGACATACTACGGTAAATATGGCTATTCGCTCCGTCTTGATGGGTTGTCTGAGGGGGTTAATGATAATGCCCGCCGGCGTTATATTGTGATCCATGGTGCAAAATATGCGTCGCCTGACTTTCTGGCATCGAATAATTTTATCGGCTGGAGCTGGGGATGCCCAGCATTGCCACCTGAAAAGAACAGGGAAATTATCGATTTAATTAAAGGTGGTAGCATCATCCTTGCAGCCAATGAAGAGATGGTCGGACGTGACTTATCCCCCCCATCTTTGTTGGCATCCAACTCTTATCATGAGCGAGCAGAAAGCAATAATCGCATGGTGATAAGTCGATAGACCGTTAGGGAGGCTATCGAGCCTCCCTTCTCTTTAGATCTTACAGTGCCGCTTCCAAAATGGCACGGCTGTCACTGATAGTGATGCTGCCACGCTCACCGAGCGCTTTCATACCGTGTTTTTCTAAGCTTGTTACCAGAATGTCGATATCTGCAGTGCCTAGTTCAACATCGCTCAGGCTGGTTGGTACTTCCATTTGCTTGAAGAAAGCGACGGTGCGGGCAATAGCTTGTTCGATACGCTCATCAGTAGACCCTTCAGTAATGCCAAATACGCGCTCTGCGTACTGTAGCAATTTACCTTCTTTGTCTTCACGGCGTTCTTTCATAACGGCAGGCAGAACAATACTTAGCGTGCGCGCATGGTCGATACCGTAGTTACCGGTTAGCTCGTGACCAATCATATGAGTGGTCCAATCTTGTGGAACGCCGACACCAATCAAGCCGTTCAGCGCTTGGGTTGCTGTCCACATAATGTTGGCACGCACATCAATATCGTCAGGCGTGGCAAGGGCCTTAGGTCCTTCTTCGATGAGATTGAGCAGTAGGCCTTCGGCAAAGCGGTCTTGCACTTTAGCATTTGCCGGGAAAGTGAGGTATTGCTCCATAACATGGACATACGCATCAACGACACCGTTGGCGACCTGGCGGGGAGACAGGCTTAGCGTTGTCGTCGGATCAAGCACGGCAAACAAAGGCTGAACTTTCGGTGTCATGAACGCCAACTTGTCTTTACCACGGGAAACCACAGCGCCCATATTGCTTTCTGAGCCTGTTGCAGGAAGCGTCAATACGCAACCTAGTGGTAGGGCGCTTTCGACAGGGTGTTGCTGGGCCAAAATGTTCCACGGGTCTTCGCCCTGGTAAGCCGCGGCTGCTGCGATAAACTTAGTACCATCGACCACCGAGCCACCACCAACGGCAAGCAGGTAATCAAAACCTTCGGCTTTGATTTTTTCTACTGCTTTCATTAGCGTGTCGTATTGTGGGTTCGGTTCTACACCGGCAAATTCACCCCAGTTATGCTCGCTCAAAGCTGCTTTAACTTGCTCATATACACCGTTTGTCTTGATAGAGCCACCACCGTAGATCACCAAGACTTTTTTATCTTGGGGGATATCATTGGTAATGGCTGAGATTTGACCATCACCAAAGTGAATGCGGGTAGGGTTCTGGTAAGTAAACTTGTCCATGAAGTATCTCCAGTGTGTGCTGTTATTGTTTCTCTATTTGATGACAACAGTCTATGCCAATGAATCAGAAAGTGTCATGCTCAAAACTGTTTAATACTTGCCTAAATCTACTTTTTTACTCGAAGGGAGAATGCCGCTATCTTGTTGTGTGTTGGATCGCTAAGCGCTAGTAATTCATGGGTACCTGTGCTTTGATCTGTAGGGATAAGCAATAGGTATACAAGAATAACGAGGTAAGAGTCATGGGGTCATCTGTAGGATCAGTTTCTGAAACGTGCGTACAAAAAGGTGAAGAACTCTGTGTATATTATGGCTTAGGGGCTGAGTCGGGTATTGTTGATCTGGAAGTGCCGGGTATTCGTCTGTTTAGGATTAATCACTACCATAAGATGACACCACAAATGTACCAGCAAGGTGTGGTAGTGATACTACAGGGTAGCAAAGTTGGTCACCTAAATGATTACCGGTTTGATTATGATACTGACCATTGCCTGATTGTTGCAACGCCTTACCCTATAGCTTGTGAAACATTTGCTTCGCCACAAGCGCCATTAATCGGGTTGGACATCGATTTTGACCTGACCATTATCCAAGAGCTTGTTGATGCTCTTGAGCAGCACCAGCATAGTGAAATGCCTAAAACGCAAGATAACGGCCGTGGTGTGGCGGTGACGAAAATCACCCCTGGTATCAGAGATTGCATTTGCCGTTTGTTAGGCTGCTTGAAAGATCCTTTAGATGCCCGTGTATTAGGCAAGCAATTACTGCGCGAGTTTTATTTTCATTTACTGAAGAGTGAGCAGGGGCATTTACTCGCACAATACTGTAAGCAGGATAGTGCATTATCGAGGGTGTCACGGGTGATCACCCACGTACAATCGCACTACGACCAGAAGCTGGCGATTAATGATTTGGCCGATATGGCAGGGATGAGCGTGTCTGCTTTTCATCGAGCCTTCAAGCAAGTCGTAACGGATCCGCCTTTACAGTACATCAAAAAAATCCGACTGAATAAGGCCAAAACCCTGATGTCGCAAGATGGTATGCCGGCAAATGTCGCTGCCTTGAAGGTGGGTTACGAGAGTCCAACCCAGTTCAGCCGCGAATTCAAGCGCTACTTTGGTGTGCCACCAAGCAGGGTATCTCATATAGGAACATTCTAAGCGTGTTAAGTATTTTCTTATCCTCTGAAATGAAACGTTACAAATAAAACAGTGTTTTCTATTTTAAGGTTGTGTTCGGTTTGTTGGTGGCGGTATTGGTTATCAGAATGATGCGATTAAACAGGATATTGTTGGCAATAAGTCATCGAAAAATGCAGAAGATATGACGTATCAACTACGTGGTGGTGTGGTCATTAACGAACAGCACCGTTTGATGGGTACTTACAGCTACTTTAGCGATGATATTAATGGTTTGCTAGGTGAGCGAAAGCAAACACAAAATATGTTCCTTGCCTCTTATGATTACTTAATCCCAGTTCATCAGAAAATCAATCTATTTGCTGGTGTGTCAGCAGGTTTTGCTGACAATGAGTTCAAAAACAAGATTAGCGGTATCACTGTAGACTCAACGGATTTTGTTTGGGGAGGGCAGGTGGGTGCACAATTTAAGATCAGTAATAATTGGTCGACAGATCTAACTTACCGACTGCTTGATCAAGACTATGACAAGATTGGTAATGAAGTTGACTATACCCAGCAGGTTGTTTGGTCTGTTGATTACAAATTTTAATCTATTCTGAATGGATATTGAAAAGAGGACATATTGTCCTCTTTTTTTATTTTTAATGTTTATTTTGTTTTCTATTCAGCTTACGTTTTGCTTTGTGAAAATTAATATAAAAGAATGGTTTTGATTAATTTGCATTTAGTTGGATTAATAACCTTATTGAGCAAAACATTGGTTGTTCAGCATGAGTTAAGATAAAAAACGATGTTTTATATCTTAAGTTCCCGTTCAGCAAATAGGCGTATAGTGATTGGCAAGCAGAAGATATTATATAAGACTTATCCGGCGCATTATAAAAGTTATGAATAATGAAGCTTGGGAGTCCAAGGAGAAATACATGAAAAAGATCACAGCAATTTCGACGTTAGTACTGGCAGTAATGGCCGCTTCACCAGCATTCGCCGCTGATACACAATGGTTTGTCGGTGGTGGTGTAGGTTATCAAGAAGACAACGTGAAAGGTGCAAACGCCCAGAATGGTGAAGATGCCACGTACCAGCTGCGTGGTGGTGCAATCATGAATGACCATCACCGTGTTATGGGTACCTACAGTTACATGGACAAGTCATCACAAAACATGTTCCTAGCTTCTTATGATTACCTTGTACCTGTACATCAGAACGTAAATCTATTCGCTGGTGTTTCAGCGGGTGTGGCAGACAGCAAGATCAGCGGCAGTAGCTCCACTGATTTCGTTTGGGGCGGCCAGGTTGGTGCGATGTATGAAATCAATGATAACTGGTCAACGGATTTGACATACCGCTACCTTGATCAGGACTACAGCAAAAACGATACTAAGATTGACTACTCTCAGCAGGTTGTTTGGTCTGTTGACTACCGTTTCTAATCGTTTACTCGATAAAGCGCTAGTACGAACATCAAAAGGGAAAGCGATTGCTTTCCCTTTTCTGTACTCTAATTACCGCTGAGCAACAACACCGGGCGAATATAAATTCACTGTCTTGTTGTCATAGATACTGCTATAACTAATTGTATTAGAATTATATAAGTCAGGATTCAAGGATGAAGCTACAGATTATAGGGTTAATGCTAAGTAGCATGTTGGCAGCGCCAACGTTCGCGACCCAATTGGAAGGTGGTACTTGGTTATGTAAAAGACCTGATACTCCGGAGAATATGTTGGAGACCACGTCGTATCAATTTATGTCTGATGGCACAATTCACTCAGAAGAGTGGCTAAGGCGTTCTGAAAACAATCAAGTACAATTAGAGTTTAAGTTGGCGGTAGACTATAGCTACTTTCATAACGGGTTAGATTATGTATTGAAGCCGATAAACTTGACTCGAGATATTGTGGTCGATAAAAACAATGTTAATCCATTTAATAGCGATGCCCGGCGAGACTTGCTAGGCTACCGTATATTCTTTCAACCCCAGTTCGAAAGCACCAATCGCGCAGCTTTTGTGATGCGCCACCATATCACTCCCGATGAACGTTTTACCCTGAATTGTTCTCGTCAAACATAGCGTTTTTGTTGTTCAATTATATGGGGCTGCGATGACTGCGTTCCAGTAGTTTTTCCTTATATTGGGTGGGGGTTTGTCCCCTTTGGCGCTGAAAGGCCTTGCTAAAACTCTGGACACTTTTATAGCCGAGTTCTTCGGCAATGTCTTTAACACTCAGATCGGCCTGCATATATTTTATTGCTTGGTTACACAAGACATAACTGGTAATTGAACTGAAACTCCAGCCAAATCGGTGGAGCCGGCGTTGGAGTTGCTGTCTTGATAAGTTGAATTTGTCCGCCACAAAGTCCAAGCTGGGGTATCCATAGAAGCGGGAGTAATTGATCATTTCGTACATCATCTTCGCCACATCATGGGCCTGAGGCATATTGAGAAATTCATCCAACTCGAGATTTGATAGCATCATTGGACGTGTGAGCTCAAAAGGGAAGTTATTGCCATGCTCAAGAATAGAAATATCTAACCATACTCGGGTAGAGGCACTATTCCAGCGAATATCACAGCCAAAAAACAGCTCGAATTCCCCGTTACCACAAGGCGGTCCACTTAACTCTATCCTCAGTGGGTGGTAATTCTCTCCCATAAAGTAGCGTAGGGTATTGGTGAACATGATGGCCATGCGCACACTGTCTTGAAAG
The DNA here is from genome assembly GCF_003025555.1 of Photobacterium lutimaris. Taxonomy (GTDB): domain Bacteria; phylum Pseudomonadota; class Gammaproteobacteria; order Enterobacterales; family Vibrionaceae; genus Photobacterium; species Photobacterium lutimaris. Next base: position 291,673 of record NZ_PYMH01000001.1, read on the forward strand.
CGGCCTCTTCCTGATGAGAAATGATTGTTATAGGTCCACTTGATGATTTTGCCTGACAATTCACCGTGAAATGTTGCTCCTGATTGCAAACAGGAAGTGCCATAATTGATGCGTCGGAAAGTCAGTGCTAACTCAGGGGTGGATAGAAACCAACCACCAAGTTTATCCATATTATCAAAGCTAATATCTTTCGCCATCTTACTGAGATAAGCACGATTGCCAATCACGTGCTCGAGATCTTCCAGCCATTGGTTGAAATCAGAATAGGGTACCAAGGTCATAGGCTCTTCGAGCAACTTTGGTGGTACGCCCAACTCACTCAACGTGATCCCGTAATGTTTTTGTAAGGCGCGAACAAAAGGTTGGAAAAAGATTGATCGCACAAAGGCAGCCTGAAATTGAGAGTCTGGAAATGGCATCGCTGCTGCTCGCTCTGGTGTGGTCTGATTGTGTTGATATTGTACTTATATTGAATCAATCTATCCGATGTTGTGATGTTTGTCACTTTTTCTTACACAATCTCATTAACAACAATAAATTTTAAAATGGCCAATGCCTTCCAGTTCTTTGACGTGTGGCTGTGTATTGGCTTACTGATTATGCGTTAGTGAATTGGGAAACTGTTATGAGTCTCGTCAGCATGCCTTTCGTCGACAGTGGGGTTGATACCGCGCTGCATGTCGTCGCCGCCGTTATTTTGTTTGGATCCATCGCTGCAGCTGCTTTCGGTTTTTGGCGTATCCATGAATTGCCGATACAAAAAGCCCACAAGAGTGAGCACCATCAATTGGGGTTGATAACCGCCCTGACCTGGATTGGTTTTATTTGGCATTGGGTTTGGGTCGTGGCCGTAATTATCGCTTTCGTCGATGGGGAGCAAGCGCTTCGCCATATTCGTAATATCTGGAGGGAGAAAGAGGTGCCCTCAGGATCTGAGCCGGTGATCATGAGTAAAGAGGAGGCTGAAAATGCTTGAGGGTTTGGCGGTATGGTCACTCTTTATCTACCTGCTGCGATTAGTGGGGATGCCATGGAATAAATTCACAAAAATGTTTTCCTATCTTGGCGGTTTGGGGTGGTTGGTATTTGTCTGGATTGGTTTGATCACCTTCGCTCCGATGGATATGTCCGGTGGCTCACTTGTGCAATCGCCACACATTCAGCTGCGTCCGGGGTCGACCAACATTAAAGGCCATGTCGACGAGATTTTGGTTCGTCCGAATGAAAAGGTGAAAAAAGGCCAGCTGGTTTACACCTTGGATGACGAACAATACCAGATCGCGCTCAAGAAGGCGGAAACACTGCTGGACTCGGCAAAGGTCGCGCTGTCGATTTCACATGAAGATGTACTCATTGCTAGGCAAAATCACCATGCAGCGATGAAAGACATTGAGATCGCAGAGAATGAGATTGAAGCGGCCAGGGAAGATTTGGAGTGGAAAGAAACGACACTACGCCGTTATCAAGAGCAAGATAGGGTGGTTAAGCACACCATTACCGAAACACAAATGGATGAGCAACAAACGGCCGTTGATGTCGCTCGGGCTAGGCAAGTGACCCTCAAGTCGCAGTTGGATAAAGCGAGGGTGTCAGCCCAACGTGCCCAGCTGGATGTTGAAAAGTCTGAATTGTCTGTTGAAAGCCGTAAAGTGGATGTTGCTAACAAGAAAGAAGATGTCGCCCAAGCGCAGTGGAATTTGGACAATACGCGGGTATACGCGCCTGCCGATGGGTATCTGACCAACTACATTATGCGTGAAGGCCAATATGTTGGCGTCATGCCGCGGATTCAGATGTATACCGACGAGAAGTATGTCTTGATGCGAGTAAACCATCAGGCGATCCGCAATGTAAAAGTCGGACAACAGGCTGAGTTCGCCTCACCGGTCTATCCGGGGAAGGTTTTTAGTGCTGAAGTTGAAGGCATTATTGAAGCTACGGGCGAATCTCAGGGCAGCTTGCTGGCAAGAGATGACAATGTTCGTCAAACCACTGGCCAGAATGCACTGAACAAACACCACTTTGTTCGCTTGAAATTGACGGAGCCCGGCGACTATGACATCCCTGTTGGCTCCGTAGGCCTAGCGTGGATCAGTGCAGAGAAGCCGATTAGTTTCTTGGCATTTTTAGATGTGATTCGCGGCATTATTATTCGCATGAAGTCCCAGATATTCTTTATCTGGTCGATGTAAGACAAACCGGGAGCTCAAAAAGAAATACCCGACGAGTTCTCTACCGAGTACCGCTCTGGGATAACAAGGTTCTCCGAAGCTGAGTTATCCCACTTTTACTACGACAATGCTGACCGTAGTTGGCTGCAATTCTGCTAGGCTAAGGAATTGCAGCTTTTTTTTTGCTTATCATCCCAGTATTTCTAACCAAACCAAACCAAACCAAGCTCTGCCTCCTAAATCCTATAACTTGATATATAATCGTGGATTACATGGAGTGTTGATCATGCCTTTTGTATTCCCGATAACTCAAATCTATCCTCGAGCGCTTTCCTGTCCCAAGCGATCATCTTACTTGCTTGTCTTCAGTGTCATGACAGCGCTGTTTTATCCTGTTGCCAGTACGGCGGCTCTGCAACAAGAGTTTGAGTTTGGTGACTCAGCAGACTATGTCCGCTCACTCCCTGATGCCTTTGACTGTTCAGCCCTCTATCAAGCGGATGTAGCAGAAGAAAGTGAGCAAGAGGGAGTCGCCTTTTGTTTTGATGAAGCGAACTTATTTCATACTGAAGGGGGGATGCTGACCGCGTTTATGGCTGACGGTGCTGTGGGTAAAGTGGCGTATACCCTTGAGATGTCACCGTCCAACTACAGTGCCGTGCTGTCTGGTCTGCGTCGCCTGAATTACGTATTCACCCAAGTTACCGTTGGTAATGAAACTTTGGATGTACTATCAGGACTTAAGCTATTGGACAGGCAAACACTTGATGACCAATTGTTTACCTTAGCCAACCACGCTGATTTCTCTGTTCCGCGAGAATTTATCCTTCTCGATCACCGTAGTTTCAAAAGAGCTCTCAAGGCCGGAATTAAGAGTGTCGACAGTTTGTTGAACGACAAGACGGCTCAGCGTGGGTTTGAACGCTTAACCATGGTGCACATAAGGGTGAGCAGTGATGAAATCCTGCTGCAGGCAAGCCAACCATTTGCGGGCTAGTGCCTGTGGCGCAAGGTCGAGTGATAGGGCGTTAATCCTTCCGCAGTTTGTTGATCGTCGATATAGGTGTCGGGAAGCGGTTTACCACCCAATAGGTCGAGATGATAAAAGTCGTAATCGTCGCCATTTGAATAAATAGGGTTGCTTCGACCGATAATAGCCCACTGCTCATAGCTGCGTAGGCAACGAGAAAGGAAAACTCACTGGCTTGACTGAGCCTTGCACTTAGCTCATGTTGCATCGTGGGCTTTTCTTTGGCGATCTTTAGGGCAATGGAGAATCCCCAATACTTGATAACAACCAGTAAACCGCCAAACGCCAGACCAAAGAAGGTATAGGTATTCCAATCACTGAAGTCCATTCTTGCACCAATGGCGAAGAAAAATAAGATCAGAAAGAATTCACGCAGTGGTTTTAAGTGGACTGAGATGGCCTGTGACACCCGACTGGTGGCAATCGAGATCCCTGCGATAAACGCCCCGCTTTCATAAGATAACCCCATCTGATGACTGAGTTCAGCCCAGAAGAAACACCACGCCAAGGTGGTGAGGAAGCTGTACTCCTGAATGACGTCAAATCGCTGGAAAAGAGGCAATATAATGTAGCGTACACCGATAAACGCGAGAGTGCATATTGCGACAAACTTACCCAGCATCAGCAGGAAACCGATCAATATGGCATTGCCACCGTCCATATTGAGAAAGATGATCACAGTGATCGCGATGATGTCTTGTACCAGTAAAATACTGGTGATTACTTCCCCCATACGTTGGTGGTGAAGCGTTGTTGTGGGGATCAGTTTTAAGCCAATGACAGTGCTGGAAAACATCAGTGCAGCCGCACAGATCACGGCATCTAGGAGCGATAGTTGAATGGCTAAGGAAAAAAGAAGAGCGGCGGTAAAAAAGAAAGCACAGGTGCCAAGGGTGATAATGGCACTCTCTTTGAATAAGTTGAGTAACTTGTTGGGCTGTAAGTTCAAACCGATAAGAAATAGCAGCAAAATAACGCCAATATTACCAAACTGAGTGATGTGTTCGGGATGGGGGACTAGGTTAAGACCATAGGGGCCAATGATAATACCGGCTGCAATATAGGCCAAGATGATCGGCTGGCTAGCGTATAAAAAAAGCGTACCGAGGATCGCAGCACTGATAATAATCGCGCATAGTTCAAAGATGAACGGTGCTAAATCAATTGGCATCCCATTAAACCCCAATAAGGAACCCTTGCAAAATGGTGTCACATAAGTTTGGCCTAAGTTGTTATGATGCGCCTAGCGTTTGGTCTGTATCTCGACAATGCCACGTTTGGTTATTCCGGCCAGGTCTGTTTTTGTATTGCCGACACTTTTGTACCTGAAGGTAATCTGTCTTAGGTTGCGGGCCTGGTGGCGGGGGACGGATATGGCGCGACTGGTTTTGCCCTTGAGAAGAATACCCAAGTCATCGGTGACTATTTGACTGCCGTCACGAAAGTGCAACGAGATCGATTCCATATTAATAATGCCTTGCTTTGACTTGAGGCGCACTTGCCGGATATCGCGATTATGCCGGTTGATATTTACCCGGTCGGTATCCTCCTTGTAGGTAACACGGCGCTCGGTTAAATGCTCCCAGTCTTTGGCGAAGGCTGGTTGGCTGAAAGTAAGAATCAGGGTAAATAAAAGTAATAAACTTCTCATTGAAAACACCTTAATGCTTGCATGTAATTTAATGATTTTAATGGGTATTGTGTAACTTGCACTCACTCTATATATGTTGGTGTGGATTGAACAGGCAGCCCTGTCAGAGTTTGGTTAAACCGTATTTTTCTGGTGTAAATGTGGTCGGTTATCGTGCACCTAGTTGTTTGTTAAGCTCTCAGCAATCCCAATGATGGGAGGATTACTGACAGTTCTTCTAATTATATTTATTGGCGCTTAGGATGATGGATATGCCCGGTTCAAATGTCTCAGTTTTCGACTCAACCCTATACTCTCCACTATTTACCCAACATGAAATGAAGGGGATATGGTCTGACGATAACCTTATCCAATCTTGGCTAACCTTTGAAATCACAATAGCCAGAGTTCAGGCCATACAGGGGCTCATCCCACAGCAAGCCGTTGTGTCTATAGAGGCGGTCTGTAATGCCAGCAATATCGATTGGCCTCGCTTGGCGCAAGATACCCAAACCGTTGGTATGGCGATCAAACCTTTGGTTGATCAATTGACAGAGCAGGGCGATGATCACGTTAAGAAATACCTGCATTGGGGCTGTACCACCCAGGATTTGCTTGATACCAGCTTGGCAATGCGGGTAAAACAAACGCTGGACTTGGTGCGCACTCAGCTAGTTAGCTTGGGCAATCAACTTGAAAAAATGGCTATTGCCCATAAGCACACCGTGATGGTCGCGCGAACCAATTCGATGGATGCCCTACCGACAACGTGGGGGTTGCAGGTAAGTAGTTATCTTCAGGAAATAACTCGCCACATTGTGCGCCTTGATAATCTGTACCCTAGGGCAACTACCGGCATGTACGGCGGGGCGGTGGGGAATTTGTCATCCATTGGCCCACAGGGACTGGCTGTCCGTAAGGGGCTATTTGCTGAACTTGGCCTGACAGAGCCGAAAGGTTTGGGGAATGCCAGTTTGGATAACATTGCCGAGTTGATCCAGTTCTTTGCATTGGTGCACGGTACCCTGTGCCGAATCGCCAACGATACCGAAACCATGGGACGAGCCCCCATGGCTGAAGTGCGAGAAGGCGAATCAGGAGGAGGTTCGAGTACCATGCCGCACAAAGCCAACCCGCGTGCAGCCAATATGATCCAAACCCTGTCACGTATGGGCTGGATGTACGCCAGCAGTGCGCCGAACCTGATGGATCAGCATGATGTGCGTTCTGCCTCAATGCGGGTATTGAACTGGAGTCTGGTGCCGGAGTCGTCATTGGCGGTCTCCACGGCATTAGAGCGGGCCCAGCGGCTGGTAGCCAACCTTGTTGTCAACAAGCCGCGGATGCGTGACAACTTCGAGGCCTCCCGCAACTTTATCATGTCGGAAGCGGTGATGATGAAAGTGGCCGATAAAGTCGGCCGAGGTGAAGGATATAGCAAAGTCAAAGCGGCCATTGCTAACGCGCATGATACCGGCAGCCTGGCAGATGTACTTAAGCTGGACGGTGAGGTTTCAGCTATTTTGTCGCCAGACGAGATTGATGACGCTTGCAACCCGCAGCTTTACCTCGGTTGCAATGATGCACTTATCGACGAGACAGTTGCGCAATATCGACAACTGCTGAGTTAGTTTGCGTTGCGCGAATCTGACCTCTAATCCTCCTCAGAGCGAGTGTGCTTACACTCGCTTTTATTTGCCATATCAAGGCAACACTCTACCCTTATTGTTTATGGCATAAGACTTTTCACTGACGCATATTACTAGCCAGCTAGGTTATTTACATATCGCTCATTTTCCCGAGCTTCAATTTGCGTGATGTACACCACAGTTATTGATTTTTAGAGTTATTACTCTAAAATTAGCACATCAAGCCAAATAACAGGCATATAGGTATTTTCACAATGAAATTAACGCCAGCTGCTGTGCTCACCTGCTGGGCGATGGTGGTTATACCGGCATCTGCAGGTGCCAATAACATTATTGTTAATAACCCACATGGCGCTTCCTTTAGTACCGAGACTGCACCTTCGGCTCAACATCTGGTCAGTTTCCTCGATGCTTGGCAGGTTGTGGTTAGCCAAAATGATGGCCTTGCTGCTGAGCGTGCCAACATTGAGCGCCGCCAAAACATGCAAGATGCCGCGCGGGATTTGTATCTACCCTCCATCAGCGCAACGGCGAAGTACACCCGGCTCGATAAGCCGGTAGAAATTAAACCTTCCGATTTAATAGATAGTATGCCCATAGGTGGTGTTGTCCCTACTTTGCCACTTATCGACCAGCTTTTTACATCCCAGCTGACTAAGCGGGAGGTGTTCACCAGCTCGATTCGAGCTGTATGGCCGATTTTTACCGGTGGACGTATCACCGCGGCGCAGGATATAGCGAAAGGCCAAACTGAAGAAGCAACCCAATTGCTTGCCATGAAGCAGCAGGCAACCTTTGAGGATCTCTCCAAGTTCTATTTTGGTGTTGCCTTGACCCAGCAGGTTCTGGACACGCGTATCGAGGTTGAAAACGGGCTGAAACAGCACTTTGAGCGCGCGCAAAAATTAGAGCAGCAAGGTCAAATCGCTAAAGTTGAGCGCCTACAGGCGCAAGCCTCTTACGATAAAGCACGGGTCGATCGCCAGAAAGCCCAGCGAGATATGGAAATTGCCCAAGTTGCATTGACTAAACTGTTGAAAGTAGAGGCGCCTGCTGTGCCGAGCTCTTCACTGTTTGTGAACCCGTCGCTTCCTCCCATGTCTGCGTTTATCGATAAGACATTAGCGGGCTATCCGGGCTTGCAACTTCTGGATGCCAAGAAGAAACAAGCTCAGGGTTTGATGGCGGCAGAAAAGGGTAAATATTACCCAGAAGTGTACCTTTACGGTAACTACAACCTCCATGAAGACGATACGCTTGCAGCCAAAACGGCGCCGGATTGGGCGATTGGCGTAGGGGTGAATATTCCACTTCTCGACAGCTCTGGCCGCTCAGGCAAAGTGAAAGCGGCACACAGTGCCGTCACCCAAGTGAACTACCTTCGAGCACAAGCCGAGCAAGATCTCACGGTACTGGTCGAGAAAACCTACCGAGAGGCGATGCAGTCTTTAGAAGAATATAACGGGTTAGCATCAAGCTTGGAGCTTGCCAAAGAAAATGTCAGTTTGCGCGAAAAAGCCTTTAGCCAAGGTCTGTCTACGTCATTGGACGTTGTTGACGCTGAACTGTATCTGGCCAGCGTGAAAACGCAGCGAGCCGCTGCTGCTTATCAATATGTTATCTCTTTGGCTCGCTTGTTGGCAGTCAGCAGTGAAATCAATAATTTTAAACAATATCAGCAATATCAAGGGTTAGAGGTTCAGTCATGAGAAACGGCAAATCAAGTGCGAAGGTGTTCGCTGCTGCTGTGTCAGTTACCGCTGTGGTTGGATGGCTGGGCTATCAGTTTTGGTTAGCCTATCAACCAGCGCCTATTCGTATGCAGGGCCAAATTGAAGCCCAGCATTACAACATTTCTTCCAAGGTACCGGGTCGTATCGCTCAAGTGCTGGTACGCAAGGGCGATAAGGTGGCGAAAGGGGATTTGATTTTCACGCTATCGAGCCCGGAAATTGATGCCAAGCTTGAGCAGGCCCGTGCCGGCGAGCAGGCTGCCGATGCGATGTCACAGCAGGCACAAGCCGGTGCTAGGGAGCAGGAAATCGCTGCAGCGCAAGACCAATGGCAGAAAGCCAAAGCCGCCGCGACCTTAAGGCAAAAAACGTATCACCGGGTGGATAACCTTTACAAAGAAGGGGTGATGGCAGAGCAAAAACGCGATGAAGCCTATACCCAATGGCAAGCAGCACGTTACACCGAGCAAGCTGCCTATCAGATGTACACCATGGCTAAAGAAGGGGCGCGGGTAGAAACCAAGCGTGCTGCAGCGGAAAAAGTCCGTATGGCTGCGGGGGCGGTGGCTGAAGTCGAAGCTTATGCGGCCGATACTCAGATCGCCAGTTGGTTTGATGGTGAAGTAAGCCAAGTGCTTTTGCATGAAGGTGAGCTAGCACCTCAAGGTTTCCCCGTCGTGAGCGTTGTGGATATGGACGATGCCTGGGCGGTGTTCAATGTTCGCGAGGATAACCTTAAACACTACCAACAAGGCACCGAGTTTACAGCAAGAGTACCGGCGCTGGGTGAGCAGGCATACACCTTCAAGGTGACACATGTTGCTGTGATGGGTGATTTTGCCACATGGCGTACAACAGATGCGGCGCAGGGTTTTGATATGCGTACGTTTGAGGTAGAAGCCCACCCAACAGAACCGGTGGCAGGACTTCGTGTCGGTATGAGTGTGATTGTAAGCGAATGATGATTCAACTCGCTCGTGAATGGCGACTGATCCGCAATGAGCGCTGGCTGTTGTCAATGACAACATGGCTGCCCTTGATGCTGTTCGCAATCATTTGGGGGATCTTCTCAGCAGGTATCGCCAGAGACTTACCGATAGGTGTGGTCGACTTGGACCACAGCCAAGTATCGCGACAGCTGATACGTTATTACGATGCTAATCCAACTCTGGCGGTCTCCAAAGCCTATACCTCGGTGGCAGAGGGGAGCCACGCTCTCCGAGGCGGAGATATTTATGCGCTGGTGGTGATACCAACCAATTTGGAGCAAGACACTAAGTTGGGGAAATCACCGACGGCGACTGTGTTTTATAACAGCCAGTTTGTGCTGATTGGAAAATTGGTGAACTCTGCGGTTTTGCAGGCTCAGGGCACCCTGAACGCACAAATCGATACCATGAGAAATATGGTTTCTGGGAGCCGAGTTCCCCAGCAAGCTCTAGGACTGGCTGTTCCGGTCACAAACCAGATCACGCCGCTGTATAATACCAATAGCCATTATGGCCAATTTTTGGTGTCGGCCACGATTCCGGCTATTTGGCAAATCGCGATAGTGATCACCACGATTATGGCTTTGTCGGCAGAGCAGCGAAGTGGAGGACTTAACGCTTGGTTGGGGACAACGCCCAACAGCCACTTAATGGGTAAGATCATCCCCTATACCCTGCTGTTCTTGATCCAAGGGCTTATTTTCCTTGTGGCTCTGTATGGGGTACTGGGTTGGCCAATGCATGGGCAGTGGTGGATTCTGTTATTGGCCCAGTTGCTAATGGTGCTGGCATGCCAAGGTGTGGCCTGCCTGTTCTATTTGTTTACCCTTGATGCGACCAAAGCCATGAGTTTGGCTGCTGGCTTTACCGCCCCGGCTTTTGCCTTTGTGGGGGTGACCTTCCCCGCAACAGATATGCCTACCTTTGCGTTGGCATGGCGGGCTATGCTGCCAGCGAGCCATTATTTGGATGTCCAGTTACATCAAGTAAACCATGGAATGACCGCTCTACAAGCAATGCCGCAACTGCTGTGCCTGTTGGCTTTTCTGAGCACCTGGGTGCTGGCGACTTGGCGAGTAAACGTATTAAGCACAAAGCATGAGGGGGGCATATGAGTTGGCGTTCATTGTTTAAGTTTGAACTCAAGGCCATTTTCACCAACCCATCGATTTTGTTCACTGTGTTTGGCGGGGTACTGATTTACTCGTTCCTCTATCCGTTGCCCTATACCAACCAGCTGCCGCGAGAACAGCATATTGTGGTGGTCAATTTGGATCAGTCGGAATTAGGGCGCAAACTCGAGCGCATGGTTGATGCGACGCCGCAGGTGATGATCACCGCGCGGGCAGAGTCGATTGACGCGGCCAAAACGTTGGTGAATCAAGGTGCAGCCCAAGGACTGTTGGTGATCCCAAAGGACTTTCAGCGAGACGTCTTGCTCGGTAAAAGTCCAACCTTGGCCTATGGTGGTGATGCCGCATATTTTCTAGTGTATGGCACTATTGCAGAAGGGATAGCAACCGCTGCGGGGACGTTGGGGGCAACGGTAAAAATAACCCGTATGGTAATGGCGGGTAGCGATCTGACACTGGCTGCTGAGCATTACACGGCGATTAAGCTCAATGCCCAGCCGGTGTTCAACCCGACAATGGGTTACGTGAACTATGTGGTACCGGCCGTCTTTGTATTGATCCTTCACCAGACACTGTTGATTGCAGTAGGTTTGCTGGGTGGCGGACAAAATGAGTACCTGCGGGCGGGTCAAAGTGGCTACTGGCTGCATTATCCAGCCAGGCGGGTGGTGCTTGTCCGTGGCATAGTGTTTACCCTTATCTACTTACCTTTAGTGATGTATTACTTTGGGTTCAGTTTCAGCTATTACCATATCAGCCGATTAGCGTCGATCATGGACTTGGCTATGATCACTATGCCATTTTTGTTGGCCGTGATCTTTTTGGGGATGATTCTGGGCCAGTTAATCCCAAGGCGAGAGTTGGCAACGGTGGTGGTCTTGTTGAGTTCGCTGCCGTTGGTTTTTTCGACAGGGTTTATTTGGCCCGTTGAAATGATCCCGGCACCGATAACATGGCTCGCGCAATTTGCGCCATCAACACCGGCGATTAATGCTTTTTTGCGCATTAATCAAATGGGGGCTGACTTTGACCAAGTGCTGTCCTTGTGGGGGCAACTATGGTTACAAGCCGTTGTTTATGGTGTTATTGCAGCAAGGCTAATGCTAAAAGTTAAACGCAAAAATAAGCTGGCGATTGAACGGTAAGTCAAAAGAGTGCGACTATTTTTAGTCGCACTCTTTATTTGATAGGGGGGATTTTCCTACTACTCGACTTTAACCAAAATACTTGAGTCAGTGTGAGAAACAGACTGACCATAAATATCCAATAGTGTGGTTTGCGAATAAGTTAGCTTGTCATTATCGATATGAATGCTCATCGTGAAGTCTGTGGTTTTCGCGTTTTCTGTCATGAAGTTTGATTCAGCGATTCCACGGTCAGATGCTACCAGCGTCATTTGATCACCAGCCGCACCTTCGGCGGTAACACAGGTGTTCCTTGGTACACAAAATGAGTTATACACTTTTTGGTTAGCTTTATCATAGACAAAGTAGCCACGCTGATCGTGGAATTTCGAATCATCCGTTTTACGGAAAACTTCCTGCTTGTAATACAGTGCAACAAGGTACTGCTCACTGGCATTAGTGGCATCTGCAGCCACTTCAAAGGTAATGGTTTCATAGAAAGGTGTGACGGCGGGTGAACCAGCTAGTACATTTAAGTCTTTCTGGGCTGGTGCAATATCGACACCGCCAGCATCGGCAGAAATCCAGGTCCCGACCAACTGGGCGAGTGGACCGAAGTCCATACCATCGATAACTGTGTTTTGATTATCATCAGCAAAAGCGGGTAGAGATAAAGCCGCCGATACGCCAAGAGCAATAATTGTGTTTTTCATTTTGAGCTTCCTTTTGATTTTTTATTTGAGATGAATTCATTCTTGTTATGGCGGTTACTTTACATGAATTAATGCTGGCTAATTATTGATCTGTGTTAATTATTGTTTTTGTAGATAATATTCTGCGCTCTCATATGTAATAAAGGAATGCTGCAGGAATGATTCCTTACATTTTGACGTATGGCGAAATATTTTGTGAGGTTAAAGTCGATAGGAATGGGTAGAGGGGAATAATACTTGAGTGTTAGTAAAAGCCATCCAAGCGAGAGATGGCTTTATAGTTTGGTCTGTTGCTAGAATAATTCGACTTCGATTATTTGAGTAGAAGTGGCAAATATTGAAATATTTTTGCTAGATAGATCTGTGTTAATACTTTCTGATTTCGATGAGAAAAAGACTTCAACGGAACAGGTGCTAAACTCTGTTTTCAAATCGTCAATATTTGTGTCGAAAAGCAATGCGATATTTTTGTGGTAATCGTCAGTGAGCATCCCTTCACCATCGCGAGAGTCGATATGTTTTGCGAGTGCCGTTATATCATCAACATTATATTTGCATATGAGGCTTTCTAAAATATATTCATAGGTGTGGTTGGCGCTCTTATCAAGAGTGATTGAAACCTCTTCACCATTTACTGTGCCCGAAGCACCAAAAGTTTGTGGCAGTGAGTCTAGGCTTCCCTCTGAGACAAATTCATCGTTTCTGGTATATCTAAATTCATAACTGCTGGCATTATTGGGCAGGGTATAACTGTAACTGGTGCCAAAATTAATTGAAAAATCTTCAGTTAGTGTGACCTTTTTACCATCAGCGAAGAGCTCAATTTTATCCTTGTGATCAATGAATAACCCTTTCTGCGGGTTGCTATAATTGTATATTTTGGTCGTACCGTAAACCGAGTGATCACTGCTGTCGACAGTGATGTTCGTATTGAAATTCAATTGACTGGTATTGTGGCCGCTGCTTGCTTCTGAGTTTTGGGTTGTTGCAGGAAGACTAATGACACTGCCAGCGTTTGCCGTGTTGTCGTTAGTCCCTTCGCTTCCTCCTCCACCGCCGCCACAGGCAGTAATGAATAAGACAGGTAATGAAGCAATTAAGCCTTTTGATAATGTATTCATCTAAGTCCCTTTTGTTGATACCCTTATCTAAATATCAATACTAGCAGCCGCTAAAATGCATTTAACTGCTTGGTGTTTATTACGGTTTTATTTTCATGAAGTGCCTCGAAACTTTGCAAAATAGCAGCGGTAAGCACTAGGTGGACTTCACAAATCAATAAGCGCAGGAGCAGGAATTGAGTGTATTTTGACTGAATGATAAAAGGTTGAGCGAAGGATGAAATAACACCATTTCATCCCTCAATACTATACTAATTTATTCTACTGCAGTGGGCGCTTGATAAGCCTTGGTGCCCCATAATGGAACAGTTGAAAGGCTATGTTTGAAACTTCCCTCAGTTTCTTTAGTCGTGTAAGACAAGTAGAGCAGAGTTTGGCTATCAGCATCATAGATCCGTCTTACCTTCATCGTTTTGAAGAAGATACTCTTCGACTTTTTAAAGACCACTTCACCCGATTTTGACTTGTCAATTTGAGCGATCATTTCAGGGGTAATATCACCTGTTTGACGGCAGGAAATAGAGCTGTCACTTGGATCGGCAAGGCTTAAATTAGCTTCGACAGAGGCGATATGACAAGTGACACCTGTCACGACATCATCTTTTAAATGGCCGATTTTTATGTCCTTCATGGTGAACATACCCAGCGAGACATCTCCGACTTCGTCTCCAGAGCAACCGCTTAACATCGTAGAAGCAGCAAGCAGTCCAGCCAGCAGTAATTTGGATTTCATTATTATTTCTCCATCATTTTTTACCATGATAGCAGCAACTTGACGCTAATTTCTAATTCCGATAATAGATAGCCGTCATTATTCTAATCGCAACATGCGGGTTTGTGCTTCATCATATCGTCGTAATTCGCTCATTTTTTTGCCGTAAAAGTGCCACGGTTCGGTCATCTGCCTGTTTCATAATTTTCATTCACTTGTTGAATGAATAGACAGGAAAAAAGCATGGATGTGACAAGTCCTTTTCGGCTGCCTCGTAAAACGCCATTCGGTGTGGGGGAGCATGTTACTGAGTGGGCAACAGGGCTAAAGAAACTGAACCAGTTCTACGCGGCTCGCCCTGTTGGTGGTGATATGGGGGCTTTTCTCCGCTACGCCTTGGATACGCTAGGAATTCAATACTCGATTCAGCAAGGATCGCTTGCCCAATTCCCGGCTATTGGGGCGACTGTTGTTGTGGCTAACCATCCATTGGGCTGCGTGGAAGGCGTCATACTGGCGGAGTTGATAAGGTCGGTGCGCAAAGATATTAAAGTATTGGCGAATCATTACCTGAAAACGCTGCCTGAATTAGATGAGCTGTTCATCGGGGTGGATGTATTTGACGGACCGCAAGCGGTAAAGGCCAATATCAAAGCGCTGCGAGAAGCTCAAAGGCACCTTGCCAATGGTGGTTTACTGCTGATGTTTCCGGCTGGGGAAGTATCGGCATACAATCGCAAAACACGCAGTATTACTGATAAGGAGTGGAGTCATTCAGTTAGCCGTTTGATCAGCAAAAGTAAGGCGACAACGGTCCCTGTCTATATTGATGGCAAGAATAGCCGAAAGTTTTATATGGCAGGCAGGATCCACCCGTTGCTAAGAACATTGATGCTGGGGCGTGAGCTGCTCAATAAGCGTGACCGGCAAATCGACCTCGCGATTGGTGAAGCAATTAGCTACAAAGAGATCAAAGGGTTCGAGGACAGCAAGCAGCTGGTGAATTATTTAAGACTCAATACTTATTTACTGGGGAGTCAGCTGAAGAGCTTAAAAAGGCCGAAGATCTCAACGATTGATATTGACGCCGAACCTATTGTTTCACCCGTTTCGCCCGCGATACTGTGTCAAGAAATCAGCCAGCTTAATGAGGGTGAGCACCTGCTTTCATCTGGTTCATTTGACGTTTATTGTGCGTCGGGTCCGCGTATCCCTTCAGTCATGGCCGAGCTGGGCAGGCTGCGGGAGATTAACTTTCGTGCGGTCGGGGAAGGGACAGGAAAAGCGACGGATATTGATGGATTTGATCAGTATTACCATCATCTATTTGTCTGGGATCGTGACCGGCAATGTTTGGTTGGAGCCTACCGGTTGGGTTTGGTGGACAGGATCTTGGCTTCGGAAGGGGTGGGTGGCTTGTATTCTCGTACTTTGTTCAACTACGACGAGCGGTTTATTCACCAGCAGGGAAATGCGATAGAGTTGGGACGTTCGGTCATTGCTGCTGACTATCAAAAGAGCCTTAGTGCCTTGATGCTGCTTTGGAAAGGTATAGCGACGTTTGTCTATCGCCATCCACGCTACACTCATTTGTTCGGACCTGTGAGTATCAGCAATGATTACAGCCCAGAAGCGCGGCACTTATTGGCCGAGAGTATGGCTGTGCATCACTATGATATGAAAAGTGCCGAATTGGTCTCTGCGAGTAACCCTCTGGTGCAGACCGTCCCGTTATTCTGGCAAACCGAGATGCTGTCGTCGTTGGCAGACATTCAGCTGCTATCCAAGGTGATATCCCGTCTCGAGGGAGGTAAAGGCGTTCCCGTGTTGCTGAGGCAGTATTTGGGGCTGAATGGTAAGTTGGTGTGCTTCAACGTCGACAGTGATTTTAATGATGCACTTGATGGCCTGATCGTGGTGGATTTACGTGGAGTGCCTGCTAAAACGCTGGGCAAGTATATGGGCAAGTCTGAAGTGCACGCTTATTTTGCGCAGTGTGAATCAAGTCAATAGTGTTACTTACGCTATAGGCTGGGGGAAATGTTGCCTTTCCCCCGCTACGTTTCCAATTATGCGTCTTCATTTTCTTTAATATGGCTTAGCTGCCATAACTTTTCAGCTTTGGTGCCTATCAGCCAGAAGCTTAGTGCCAGTATGGCGAAGAAAACCGTTTTATGCATTGCGTCCCAGAAATACTCGAAGTAACGGGTGTAGAGGTTGATCAACAAGAAGGTGATACCAAAGCTACGGGTTAGCTTATCGGCATGTTTGATACCGTGGTAAAGCAAACCGATACATACCAAGCC
The DNA here is from genome assembly GCF_003025555.1 of Photobacterium lutimaris. GTDB lineage: Bacteria > Pseudomonadota > Gammaproteobacteria > Enterobacterales > Vibrionaceae > Photobacterium > Photobacterium lutimaris. The sequence continues at coordinate 307,984 of NZ_PYMH01000001.1, forward strand.
AGATAGTATAGCCCAAGGCAAAAAAGAGACTTGCGACACCTTCGACCAGGCCGATGCACTGGTGTGGTTACCAAACAATGAAACCAGCCATAGCGCGAGCATCAGGTAAAACAATCCAATGAACCGTGTAGGATCTTGCAGATAGGCAAATTTATTAACAAGCGATAATGTCTTTGCCTGAACGCCAATTGCTTTTGTTGCTGCGGACTGTTTACGGCCGAACCACCATGCGGTAGCCAGCACCAGCAAGCCGATCACGACAAGTCGCCATGCCATATTAAGGCCCAAGAAATAGCCAGATGGCTCGGCAAAATAACTCGTCTGTTCTAATCCCCATCCAGCAAAACTCAGCAGGGCGAAGATCCAAACCAGCATGCTGGATAAGCGGAGTCCGACGACACCGTATACCACAGTTAGAATCAGTAAATAGATAGCGTCATGGACGTCGCTGAACCATGCGGTTTCTCTCAAGAACCCAACGGATACCGCTGTCCATAATACGCCAAAGAAATACATGGCTTCATTGCTAAAGTACTTCTCGGGGTAGCGATGTCGGCGTTTAATGCCAAAGGTAAATGACACGGCCGCTAAAATAGCGCTGATGACGGACAGGACACTGGCGGGTGTATCAATCAAGGTGGCCAATAAAGCCATGAGGTAGTCATCTGCCAGTAATATACCAATGGAGATAATGAAGCAGGTAATGGCAATCCAAAATGAGTAGACCGCCAGTAATTTCCAGTCAAAGCCTACTACTTGATAACTCCTGCGCAGTGATTTAGCCGTATCAGCGTTGATCTGCTCATCTTTCTCCCACTGAGTTATTGCCTCATTGAGGGTTTTGGCTTGTCGCTTATTAATTTTCATCATTAGACATAATTGGGTTCATGCAAAACACCGCGCAGCCAAATAGCTGCGCGGAAAGAGAGAAACCGGCAAGGGACTATTGGCTATCTTCGTTAGCTACTTCTTCTGGCGTGAACGTTAAAATATGCTGTTCTGATGTTAGGGTCAGAATATTATTTTCCAACGCGGCACTGTTCCACTCTTGAAGTGACTGGGTCATGATAGCTTCGATTGTGGCCTGATCATCTTGAATACAGGCCATTTTAGTGGAACCCATACCAGTAAGGCGAATACGGTTATTGTCTGCCAGTTCAATTTGGCCAAAGAACCGGTTACACCCACCAAACCCAGAGACCTTCATATCTGCATCGACAGCCATACCTGGTAAGGTGCGAGGTTCTGTAATGGTAATGTCTTTACCGTCAACCTTCGTCAGTACCCAGCTGTGTTGTAGGTTCCTGGCTGAAAAACCGAGCTCTGAATCTGTATCACAACCGGTTAGGGTAAATAACAAGGGTACCAAGATAAATAGCCACTTTTTCATATACATTACCTCAAAGGTTTGCCGTGTTAAGGGCTTAAATCAACGATATCGTTAAAGCGTTGTTTTGAATAATAGTAGCACTACCAATCAGTTATCTCGAAAGATCAATAGTGACCCCGGCCAAAAAAGTTGACTTCACCTTGCTGGTGATGGAATCCACTTTCTTTATCCATATCAAACTGTTGTAGTGCCTGCTGTGCGTCGCAATAGCTGCCATGTTGAGCAAAAGCTTCACGGCTAGTGTCTATGGCTCTTTCTGCCATTCTGCGTTCATCAGGCGTTGTCTGGCTATCACTGAACAGGATCTGCTGTTTTCCGAGTAAGTTTTCCATTTCTCTCATGCATATACGCTCGTTGTTGGCGAGTACGTTGCTCGCGACGACCAGCGGTGACAATGAAATAGAAATAACAACGAACAATACTCTTACAATGAACATTTCAGTGAGCCGAATTTGGAATGGGTGAATTATAATACACTGTTCATTAAATGCAAGTGAACTGATATTTGTCTGTTTTTAAACAGTATTACTAACTTGGTACCGACAGCTGGTGGACCGTGCCTGAAAGGGTTAGCGAAGCGGTAGTTTTTCTAGGCATTGGCGGCATAAGCATGTACTTGGCGGCAGCCCTGAGGTATCGCGCTTGGTCAACTCGAAGCACCAGCATGTGTCTTTACCCGCGCTGATTTCGCAATATGCTGGCTGGCCGCACTGACTGCAGGTATGTGTGAATTGTTGACCTTGGATCTCTTCTATTTTTTGTTCTTGCTCTGACTCGCTCATGGTACACCACGCTGTTAGTTCAGTCATCGTTCTGTGGCATCCACTGCAGATACCGTCATTGTTTTTACATTTTGCAACGCAAGGGGTTTTCACGGCTGCTATTACTTTGTTATTTGCTTGATGCGCACAACATAACATATCCCCAAGTGACTTCAAGTTACAGGATTCAGAGCCTCATCAATGGGTTCAGTGCCGTTGCTGAACCCAGTGCCCTTAAGTAATCAACGGTCCGTTAATGGTTACCGTTTCGCTTTCGCCAAATCGTCATCTCCGAGAGTGAGTGTTGGAACTTGCGTTTGGTTTCCCTGATCACGAACGGAATTTCCTTCACGGCGATGAGCTCAAAATGGGGGATCAGTGTTTCAGTGAGTCCGTCGAGGGTAGTGAAGTTTTCCCCATTTACTTTGACCCCGCCAAGCCAGTGCGCTTTCTCTGTATATTCTTCCAACCACGTATAGGGAGACGTTATGACAAGGTACCCGCCAGGATTTAAGCGTTGGTGGATAGTGCGGAGAAATTGCCGAGGATTGCCTAGGCGGTCAATCAGGTTCGACGCGTAGATCAAGTCATAGTGTGTGAACTGTGGCTTGAGGTTGCAGGCATCTCCTTGCACAAAATGGATTTTGTTGGCGACGTCCTGATAGCCCATTTCCGTTAAGGTGGCACATTTGAACTCGACTAAATCCCCTTCAGTTTTGATGGTATAACGTTTTTCCCCTTGCTCAGTGAGCGAGTAGGCTTGCTGTATAAAGCGCGCCGAGAAATCGATACCATCGACGTGATCAAATGTTTTCGCGAGCTCAAAAGATGCGCGACCTACAGAGCAGCCAATATCGAGCGCCCTCTGGTGTTGAGTCAGCTGGATCTCTTGCAAGCTGGCCTGGACGCCATGAATACAGAAATTGGGTACGGCAAAATATTCTGCCCCGTAATGAAACTCAAGATACTGTGAGATCAATTCGTCGGTTTCATAAATATTTAAGCTCGCCATTGTTTCGGGTGCCTGCCGAGACTCAACGTACCTGAATCCTGCATGCTGGTAGAAATGGCGTCGAAAGGCATATCGCGAGGCTTTGATCGATTCATTTCCTGTGGAAATCCAAGATCCGCCTTTTATGAGGTTATGCTTGCCATCAAATGTAGGGGTAGAAAAATCATCGTATAAGGGGTGGACCTTGAAGCCTTGAAAACCGTCGATATTGGTTTCTGTCCATTGCCATACGTTGCCAATGATGTCGCAAAACCCCTCGTGCTCAAAACGGTCGACAGGGCAGGAAGAGGCATAGTAACCGAGTTCAATGTTGCCCGGTGCTTCGTCCCATTGCGGCGAATCACTGTCTATGTTTTGTCGCAGCAGATACCATTCCGCTTCGGTGAGTAGGCGGATAGGGCGTTGCGCCTGCTCGGCTTTCCAGTTACAAAAAGCTTTGGCTTCAAGCTGGTTCACCTCGACAGGCCAGTTTAGGGGAAGTGGTACTTCAGACGTCAAGTTCCGCTGGTACCACTGCCCGTTTCGTTCTCGCCAAAAACGAGGCATCTTTGCTTGGGTATAGGCTAGCCATGCTTTACCTTCCTCATTCCAGTAGCGCAGATGGCGATAACCGTCTGCTTTGATGAAGGTGAGAAACTCTTGGTTTGAAACAAGGTACTTGGAAGCCTTGAAGTCCGCGACGTGATAGGTTTGGTTGCCGTACTCGTTATCCCAACCATAGGTGGCTTCATCTTCGTTTTTGCCTAGCGCCACATGGCTGCCAGCCACGCTGAGCAAACTGTTTTCCGGTGCGTTGCTGGTATCGCTGCAGGCTGGCCAGAGGGGAGAAGGGGTCACATCGTCAAGGGGTAATTGGCGAATGATGACTGACGAGGTTTCAAGGTGGATGCGCTCGTGCTCAATCCCCATCAAGATGATCCACGCAGGGTCATCCTCGTTGATCGGCAGAGTGAGCGGAAGTTTATCAATGACTTGATTGACAACAGCCTTCACACTGTTTCGATATTGTTTGACCTCAGTGACACTCGGCCATTGGTAGTGGGTGTCATCAAGGTCATCCCATGACATCTCATCGACACCAATGGCAAACATGGATTCAAAGTTAGGGTTGATTCGATGCTTGATGTACTTACCCAGTTTGAGCTTGTTGATGTAAAAGGTGGCAGTGTGACCAAAATAGAAAATCAATGGGTGACGCAGAGGTTCGGCTTTGACAAAAAAAGCCTTGTCATTATTGACCACACTAAACAGAGATTCATAAAGCTCCCAGGTGTGATTAAAGGCAAGTTTGAGCTCCTGACGCTTTTGTTCAGTGTCGTGACCAGTTAGCGGGACCGTACGGGTAGCATGCATTGGAATCTTATCCATTGAATCGCTTTCCTTTTCAATTGTTTTTTAGACAGCTAAAACTAAAGATAGTCAAAGATACCGTCGGCCATGAACTTAATATAAGTGAATGTAAATTATCGCCTTAGTAAGAATGTGTGGTGTTATTTTATCGGCATAAAAGTCTAAAAATTTTGCCATAATGATGAGTATATTGCTGGCAGCATGGGGGGGTAGATGGGACAGGTTTCTTCTAAGAAGTGGCAGATACCAACTTGGACACTGGTCGCTATCGGTTTAATTCTTAATATTGTTTCGGCTTTGCTAACGAATTTTTATATTGATGATTTAACAAGGCAGTCGAATGAGATCGCCCAGCAACAGCAAGATAATGAAAAGCTGATCCAGCTAATATGGCAGCAAGTTGAAACCGTCGAGCGTAAGCGAGAGCATGTCTTGGTGATCTTGAATGTTGCCGAGATGATGCAGTCTGCGCTGCCTCGCGAGGTAGCAGCGCAAATTGAACAGGATATTGCCTATTGGCTACCGGATAAACCTGTAGAGCTATCGGTTGAGAATGTCCCCAAGTTGATGGAGGCTCTTAACGATGTGCAAGGCGAACAACGGGATAAAATCAACGAGTTGTATTTGGCCAATCAAGAGCTGATCAATAACAATGCGCATAAGATGAAAGCTATCTCCCGGTTGAGGAATCTGGCACTGTTTCTTCAGGTCCTTGGCCTAGCACTGGTATTGGCAAGGGATCTTAACTGGAGGGATAAGCGGTAGTTTTGTGTGGGTGCTCACAAAACTAAAAGTCCTCCGAAGAGGACTTTTGCATATCAAGGGGTATTCAACTATTTGTTAGTGGAGTGGAAAGCGAATCGGGAAGATTTTTTTCCATCCTCTGTAGTTGCTTTATATTTGATTGAGCGAGAGTTTTCCAACGTTAATGGGATGAATACTCGACCATTTTCGTCAGTTTTATAACTCTGGCGTTGCTGAGGGACGTTGGCAACAGAAACAGACGCGTTTGCCGCTGGCTGTCCATTTTCGGTTACGGTTATCCATGCACCGTTGTGGGTATCTGCCACACGGATATCAGCAAAGGCTGAAGAAGACATTACAATCACAGCAGTTGCAGTTAGTACTTTCAAGCTAGACATAATCTTCACCTCGTTATCTATGGCTTCGGCCATATTGTTGTTAGTGTACTTATGAGTGTTACTAAGTTCACGTTCAACCTATAAGACCCGCCTTTAAATCGTATCTTTCATTCGATTTATTATTATTTTTCTAATTGATTAAAAATCAGTGCGTTAATACTTCAACTTTTTTTTCCATGAGCATTAAATGTAGCTCGTCGCAAAAGAGAGTTTGTGTTGCTTGTGCGAATCAGCCCATCTACCTCAATTTCATTATAGCTATTGGATTTCACTAAAAGGCACAATTTTTATACCTTTTGAGCCTACTGTTATGACAAATAAAGGAAAATAACGGAAAATTCGCTATTTATGAAAACCCTATACGCTAAATGTTTTCCTTAGGATCACTTGATAAATGAAATCAACAGTTAAATAATTCAATTATAAAATAAACTCAATCACACTGAATTTTATAAAAAAATTCGTAATAGGAGAGGCTCAACCGAGCAGAAGGTGAGGGCTTTCCCCTACGATGATCCTCCCTCCTTTGTTTGTGATAATAAAAATCACTTGTTTTTCATTTGTTTATGTGATTTTTATAATAGCTATTCAGGTTGAAGGATTACATATAAAGGGAGGCATATGTTGATTAAAATTAGGCATGTTGAGAAAGGGGATATTCCTGCAATTCGTAATATTTACGCTGGTCGAAGTGCTTACAGCGGTACATTACAGTTGCCTCACCCGTCGCTGGAAATGTGGCAGCAACGGCTGGAAAACTTACCTTCTAATGTATACAGCCTCCTTGCTGAAGTCGATGGTATCGTTGCCGGACAGGCTGGTTTTGCTGTTGAGCAAAACCCACGACGTCGTCATGTTGCCGGCTTTGGTATGGCAGTGCATGATGATTACCAAGGAAGAGGGGTTGGTACCCAACTGCTCAAGGAGCTGATAAACCTTGCTGAGAACTGGATCGGAGTGACCCGGTTGGAGCTCACTGTTTATACTGATAATGCGCCAGCCATCGCACTCTATGAGAAACTTGGCTTTGTTATCGAAGGGACATCGAGGAACTATGCCTTGCGTAATGGTGAATATGTTGATGTATACCAAATGGCAAGGCTGAAGAAGTGATTGAACGGAGAGTTATCAGTGGCTAACTGACGGGAAGTGCTTGTGGGCACTTCATTTCGTAGTACTCCATGTTTTCCGTGATCATATTTACCCTGACCCCGTTGTTTTTGGTCATGATATGTTTCATGCCAATCTTTTGCATTACCTTGCCGGAGTTGTCTTCGCGGCTGAAGTGTTGGCCATAAATGGTGTCTAGCTTAAATCTTTTGAAACCGAACTCAACAACGCGCTCAGCGGCTTCGGTACAGTATCCTAACCCCCAGTAAGGGACCCCAATCCAATAGCCGAGCTGTGCTTTACCCTCTTGTATGTTATGCAGGCCCACGCAGCCAATGAGTTGTTGGGTTGATTTGAGAGTAATCGCATAGATTGCTGACTGCCCTTGGTGCCAACCGGCTAAGTGCCTGCCGATCCATTGTCCAGCGACACCATCGCTGTAAGGGTGGGGGATATTGATTGTACCATTGGCTATTTGCTCATCACCGGCAAGTGCTTGAATCCGTTTTGCATCAGAGAGTTGCAGCGGGCGGAGTAGCAATCGCTGAGTGGTTAACAATGGTTGGTGCTGCATAGTCATCCTCTTGATTCGGTGTATTGAAGGTCTTAGTAAAACCTTAAAAGGCAGTCATGAATAGCGACCAGATCAAATTAGAGGATAAATATTAAACATTTAGAACATTCATATGATCATTTCACGCAAGCGACCTGAGTCGAGGTTATTTGGAGGAAATGCGGTTCTCAATTAGCCAGCTGTCCTCTCCATAGCTGGCTAAACTGTCGAGTGCCCGCTTGATCCGCTTTTCAAACAGGTACTTTATTAGCCAGCCAGTGCCTTTGACCTTGGGTGTGAACATGATTCGGTAGTGAATCATACTGTCGTGGGCATTTACGCTGTTGAATTTGATCCATCCACCATATTCGTTGACCGGAGCACCTTGGATAATCTTATAGTGTAAATGCTCATTTTCCTTGTAATCAATAACTTGCTCCTGGAAGGTCAGCAAGCCATTTGAAATTTCTCTGATCGCGCCGATCCCATTACTTTCTGGTTTCCCTTTTCTTATCAAGCTGTATTGACCATCAAAGAAACGGCCTAGATTATTGTGGTCGGTAAGCAGTCGGAACAGAACTTTCTTTGGGACTTTTGCTGTTTTCTCTAGTGTTATCGTATACATATCCATAACAACTACTCCGGGTGGCCTAATATGCTAGTCTATTTCCTGTTGCGAACATGTCAATATGAGGTTTTTGTTTTGTTGCGGGTGGTTTTTTTGTTATTGATTGGGATACGAATGTCTTGTTTCTGATAAATTTCTGATTGGGGCATTTCATTACGGTTGTAGATTTAAGTTAGTTAAATCAATGCTCTGGATTAGAATATCTAAAGCTAATGTATTTGAGCATAAAAAATAATGATGTTTATCACAAAAAAAATGCCAAAGAGTATTGCAAAAGGCTTGGTACCCTCTTATATTGGAGTCTGTTGATTGCAAAACAGAGGTGGAAATTCCATACAAGACTCCTTAAACCCTTTTTAAGGCCAAGTCATTCCCCCTCTAGCTATATCACAGTTCTTTAAGTCCTCAGTTAATCCAATATTGCTACGAAGTTAGCCTTATGTATTAGGAACTTTACTTATTGGAGGACTATGAGGATTGACGTTTTTCTTTTACTAAAGTGTCATAAGGATGTCACAGACTTTAGTCTAAAGTAAAACGGTTGGGATGAGTAAGAACGGTATTATTAAAGAGAAATATCAACCTTACTCGTTTAGGAAAATGAGAGGTGTATTATGTCAAATAGAAATCGCCGTCAATGGTTTTACCATCAGGCACAAACAAACAACCTAAAATCAAAAACTAAGTAATTTCGTTGCTGCGCAATCGCGCTAATTACTTGATTGTTAACAGGTTAAAATAGAAGTACAGCCAGAGGCACAAGTGATCCAGTGTTTCTGGCATATATTCCCTTCATCCATCAATAATAATCTTCTGATTGTTTTTTTTATTTCCTCTTTGAGCAAACGATTGCTTCTTTCTGGGATCTTTCTTCCTCCTTTATATTAATTCCTTACTATTTTTGAGAACGGCTTATTTTTATCTTGAGTCAATTAAGTTGTACTCGTTGACGAGTCTCTTTGTGTCGGTTGCTTATTTATGGTGCACACATGTCCCAACATTGAGGACCTGTTTTGAGGCGAGCGTGCCCCAATGTTGTTCGCACCCTAAATGACTTGGTGAGCACTGGTATCTCATCCTTTATTTTCTATTTTGATAGTTATATCAGTCATAAAATTTTCTATTGCTAGTGATTCTTTCTATTTCGATGCTAGATCTATTCCTTGGTGGGATGTTGGCATGCCTGTTGCAGATATTGGATTGTAAAATAAAACAAGAGCTTATCTCTAATGGTAGACAGGATGTCCAATATGAAGAAAGTTATAAATGGTGTTTCGGTTTCTTTGTTAGCTTCGGCGCTAATGATGTCAGGTAGTGTCGCTGCAGCTTCAAACACTGCTGGGGCGACATTGGAAAAAGTAAAAGAGGCAGGAGTCTTAAAGTGTGGAGTGAGTACAGGTCTGCCTGGTTTTTCTAGTACCGACGCGAAAGGTCATTGGGAAGGTATCGATGTTGAGTATTGTCGTGCGGTGGCTGCAGCAGTATTGAAAGATGCCAGCAAGGTACAGTTTGTACCGCTAACGGCTAAAGAGCGCTTTACTGCGCTCCAGTCGGGGGAAATTGATATTCTTTCTCGTAACACAACATGGACGATGCAGCGTGACAGTGCTCTTGGTATCAACTTTGTCGGCGTAAATTATTACGATGGTCAAGGTTTTATGGTCAGCAAAGATCTCGGTATTACTTCGGCTAAAGAATTAGACGGTGCCTCGGTGTGCATCCAGTCAGGTACAACAACGGAATTGAATTTGGCAGATTATTTCCGAGTGCATGGCATGGCGTTCAAGCCGGTTGTGTTTGATACATCAGATCAAACCGTTAAGGGCTTTGAAGCGGGTCGCTGTGATGTGCTGACGTCCGATCAGTCTCAACTTTACTCACTGCGTATCAAGCTTGCCGACCCAGCGTCAGCGGTTGTGTTACCAGAAGTGATTTCTAAAGAGCCATTAGGCCCAGTGGTTGCGCAGGGAGATGATCAGTGGTTCAACATCGCAAAATGGACACTGAATGTAATGGTAAATGCTGAAGAGTACGGTATCGAACAAGCCAATGTCGATAGCATGAAAAAGTCGTCCGATCCAAACGTATTGCGCTTATTGGGTGTTGATGGGCCGAAAGGCCAAGGCTTGGGGCTAGCCGATGATTGGTCGTATCAGGTGCTAAAGCAAGTCGGTAACTATAGCGATAGCTTCGAGCGAACAGTGGGTACCGGCTCACCATTGAAAATTGCCCGAGGTTTGAATGCATTATGGAATGATGGCGGCATCATGTATGCACCTCCAGTTCGATAACGATTAAATTGGCATGAAAGAGGACCAGTTCAGGTTGGTAAGCTGGCCTCTTTTTTATTTGTTATTGCACAGGGATTTAACTTGGTAGTAAAGGTGCATGGATGACTATAAGTGATTTTGAATTGGACTCGCGGCTTGGCCCTGAGCCAGTGGCGGACGGCACAAAACAAGCGTCGGCAACCGCCAGGCTGAAGCGATTGTTATATAACCCATCAGCGAGAGCACTGTTCTTTCAGATATTGTTGCTAGTGGGAGCGGGCTTTTTGATGTTTGGCGCTGTTAACAACGCGCTAGTGAACCTGGAGCAGAGGGGGATTGCTACTGGTTTTGACTTTTTGGGGCAAACGGCGGGCTTTGGTATCGGGATGACGCTGATCCCTTATGATGAGACCTACACGTATGGTGCGACGTTTGTGGTGGGTTTACTCAATACAGCCTTAGTTGCTGGCTTGGGGGTTGCTTTAGCGACGGTACTGGGTTTTTTGGTTGGGATAGCGCGCCTGTCGAAGAATTGGTTGCTCAGCCGTGTGGCCGCTGTCTACATTGAGGTTTTTCGTAACATTCCATTGTTATTACAGATCCTGTTTTGGTACACCGTCGTTTTGCAGACATTGCCTTCACCACGCAATAGTTTATCTTTTGCTGACACTGTCTTTCTTAATGTTCGTGGTTTGTTCTTTCCCGCACTTGAGTTCTACTCCGGTGCCGTATGGGTTGGTATATCGGTGCTAGTTGGCTTATTGGGTGTGGTGGCCATACACATTGTAAGCCATCGCAGGCAGTGCAAAACCGGGCACCCCCTTCCAGCGTGGCGATTAAGTGTCTTTATCATGGTGCTATTGCCCCTGCTGGCTTTTATCTTTGCAGGTAAGCCAATAGGCATTGAGTATCCTGAGTTAAAAGGTTTTAACTTTCGCGGCGGTATCGATGTGATGCCGGAATTGTTTGCTTTGCTTATTGCCCTGTCCATCTATACCGCGGCCTTTATTGCTGAAATTGTCCGCTCAGGCATCATGGCTGTTAGTCGTGGGCAAACAGAAGCCGCTAATGCACTGGGCTTACCGTCTGTTTCGGTGCTTAAATTGGTGGTGATCCCGCAGGCGATGCGAGTCATCATTCCTCCTCTTACCAGCCAGTATTTGAACTTGGTCAAAAACTCCTCTTTGGCGATGGCGATTGGTTATCCCGATCTCGTTTCGGTATTTGCCGGTACTACGCTAAACCAAACCGGGCAGGCGATTGAGATCATCACGATGACCATGGCCGTTTACCTGATGTTTAGCTTGTTAACCTCGCTGTTGATGAATATCTATAACCGTAAAATGGCCTTGGTGGAGAGATAATATGAAGGTTTTCCATTTTTCGTCCTCTGAAGCACCGCCATCTAAGATGGTCGGTATCTCGGCATGGCTCAGGGAGAATTTGTTCTCTTCAGCATTGAATACTCTTATTACCGGTCTTATTGCCAGTAGTGTATTCATTGTATTGGCGAGCATTATTCAATGGGCGCTCCTTGACGCAGACTGGGTCGGGGTTAGCCGTGAAGACTGCAGCCGTGAGGGGGCCTGCTGGGTATTTGTCCAAGCTCGATTCGAACAGTTCATGTTTGGCTTTTATCCGGGCGAACAGATGTGGCGACCCGTAACATTTATGCTGGGACTGCTCGGTATCATTGCAGGGATGCTGCTGGGAAATGCCACCGTCAAAAAAAGGCTGCTGCTTTTTTCGCTATCTGTTTTTCCCGTGTTGTCTGTGGTTTTGTTATACGGAGGTGTGGTTGGCTTGCCTGTCGTGGCAACACACTTGTGGGGGGGCTTACTCATTACATTGGTTATCGCCCTAACGGGTATTGTGGTTTCACTACCGCTCGGCGTGGTACTCGCGCTTGGCCGCCGGTCACAGATGCCAATTGTACGTAGCTTCAGCACGGTTTATATCGAGTTCTGGCGAGGCGTCCCTCTGATCACTGTATTGTTTATGGCGTCGGTTATGTTGCCGTTGTTCCTATCTGGCGGGACAGAAATAGACAAGTTGGTGAGGGCCTTGATTGGTGTGGTGTTGTTCAATGCCGCTTACATGGCTGAAGCCATTCGTGGGGGGCTGCAATCGATCCCCAAAGGGCAGTTTGAGGCGGCTGAAGCGCTTGGCCTGAGTTATTGGAATTCGATGCGACTGATCATTTTGCCGCAGGCACTAAAGATCAGTATTCCTTCAATCGTGAATACCTTTATTGCTCTGCTGAAAGATACCAGTTTGGTATTGATTATCGGTATGTTTGATGTGCTCGGTATTGCTCAGTCAGCCAATAGTGATCCGGCATGGCTTGGTTTTTCTACCGAGAGTTTTGTCTTTGCCGCTTTGATGTTTTGGATGATGTGTTTCGGTATGTCGCGATACAGCATTTACCTGGAAGGTAAGCTAAACACCGAACATCGACATTAACTTATACAAGGAAGTCAATATGTTTACAAAGACCGTTTATCAGTCAGTGCCGGAAGACTCGGTGATCCGCCTGCAGAAAGTTAACAAATGGTACGGCGAATTTCATGTCCTCAAAGACATTAATTTGAATGTAAAAAAGGGCGAGAAGATAGTGATCTGTGGACCATCAGGCTCGGGCAAGTCGACCATGATCCGCTGTATCAACCACCTTGAAGATCACCAGCGCGGTCAAATTATGGTGGCGGGAACAGAGCTGACGGATGATCTGAAAAATATCGAATTGGTTAGACGGGAAGTGGGGATGTGCTTCCAGCACTTTAATTTATTTCCGCATTTGACGGTGTTAGAAAACTGTACTCTGTCACCGATTTGGGTGAAAAAAATGCCCCAGCAAGAGGCGGAAGCCCTTGCGATGGAATACTTAAAGCGGGTTAGAATCGCCGATCAAGCCCATAAGTTTCCGGGACAGTTATCCGGCGGGCAGCAGCAGCGGGTCGCGATAGCCCGCTCCCTGACTATGCAGCCACAGGTGATGTTGTTCGACGAGCCGACCTCTGCACTGGATCCTGAAATGGTCAGGGAAGTGCTCGATGTGATGGTGGAACTGGCATCAGAAGGGATGACAATGATCTGCGTGACCCATGAGATGGGCTTCGCCCGAGAGGTGGCTGATAGGGTGATCTTTATGGATGCGGGAGAAATTATTGAAGAGAATGAGCCGGAAGCTTTCTTCAGTAACCCGCAGTTCGATCGAACTCAAGCTTTTTTGCAGCAGATTATTCATTAAGCAACCTTCCTTGTCGACCACAACGAAAGCATGTTGCTTTAAGTTTCACCTCCCCTGGCGCCCTTTTGGGCGCTTTTTTATTTTGCCGTAAACAAGTGCCTAGTTGCTGTATAAACGTTATTGGCGGGGGGAGTCCAGAACGCTTCTTGCTTAGGTTCATTATTGGTAAATCATTCCCTCAATTTGTGCATGCTCGGGAATATGGGTGATGGTTATGCCACCGAGATAGATATTGCCTTTGACAAACAGGAATTGTGGCAGTTCGGTAATCGTAGAATTGGCAAGGTAGAGGTTTCCACCAACATAGAGCCGGGCTGGTAGTTTGGTTAACTTGGTGCCCATGAGACTGAGGTCGCCATTGACTTGTAACCCTTCGTTGATAGCGACTATTTTCGAGTGGGCAAGGTTGAGATATCCACCGATACGTAGCTGGGCAGGCAAATACTCAATATTACTGTAGGCGAGGTTCAGGTTGCCGTTGACCGTTAGGCTATTGGGCAGTTGGCGGATCTGGCTATTTTCGAGATTAAGGTTACCGGCGACAACTAAAGGATCGGGTAAAACCAGTTCGGCTGATCTGCGCAGAGATACATTGCCGTAAGAGTCGGTATGGTTGAGTAACAGCTGGGGGACAGTGACAGACTTAGCGACGCTCTGGTTCATGGACAGCAAGGACAGGAGTAGCCATATGGCGATATGGCGTAATGCTGCTGTTGTGTTGACCTGGCCTGTTAAGGTTTTTGTCTTTAAACGAGTGCTGAGCGAGTTTGCATTTATAACCAACGCGTTATGGCTCCCTAATGATCGCTTTTGGTGCGTAGTGCACGCTTTGTAATCATCTGAATAATAAATAAGAGACAGATTATTACGATACAAAGCGTTTCTCCTAGTTTAAATGACAGATATTCCTGATTACAGCACGAATAAAGCTTGTTTTTTTGATGTTAGTACATGGATTATGAAACTTGGCATTACCCTTGCTTTATTAATAATGCGTTTCGGGAAACAAGTAAGGTCTATTTACCTCCCCTGGATATCTTAGATACCTCGCTTGGAAACGATGTAAGCAATTGGCACAACTTCCTTTTGGGCGCTCTTTCAGGCGCCCCTTTTTTTATTTGTCAGTCTACACTTATTGCAAAAGAGGTATCGCTGCTTCTTGAATGTAGGGCCTTGTCTTATCTATGGTTTTGTATATTTAGGGGCACGGTTAATCCGTTGTTTTTAGTTTAGCGCCCCAGAGTGAGGAGCTTTATGTCAGGGAAAAAGAACAAAGTACTGATCCTTTTCGCCCATCCATCCATCAACCGCTCTGAAATTAATCGGCCTTTGTTTCGATCATCCCTAGGTATCGATGGCGTGACCGTAGTTGATCTTTACCAGGAATACCCCACCTTCCGTATCAATATCGACAGGGAGCAGCAGCGACTTAGGGAGCATGACATCGTGGTCTTTATGTTTCCTATGTATTGGTATTCAACCCCCGCCATTTTAAAAGAGTGGCAGGACTTGGTATTGGAGTATGGATTTGCCTATGGCGCAGATGGTACTGCCCTGCAGGGTAAAAAGTTTCTCTGTGTCCTGACTGCCGGAGGGCCTGCTGCTGCATACTGCGAGAAGGGTTTCAATCATTACACTCTGCGTGAACTATTGCACCCTCTGGAGCAAACCGCAGTACTAACGGGGATGCACTATCTTGCTCCCTATGCGTTGTTCGGTGCTCGAACGGCGGTAGAAGAAAAGCGGGTAGGGCAGCACATCGAAGGTTGGCAGCGGCTGCTACTGGCACTGCGCGATGACCGCGTTGATGTCGAGAAGGCGGGCGGAGTCGCCAAACTCAATGACCACCTTGATGTGCTGATCCGGGAGGAGCAATCATGACCATCTACTTTATTCAGGCTTTCATTTACCTGTGTGCGGCAGTGGTTGCAGTTCCTATCGCCAAACGACTTGGTCTTGGTTCGGTGTTGGGGTATCTGATTGCCGGCGTAATCATTGGTCCGGTGGTGGGCTTGGTGGGTGAGGAAACTCTCGCTATCCAGCATTTTGCCGAGTTTGGTGTTGTCATGATGCTGTTTTTGGTGGGGCTGGAACTAGAGCCAAGAATGCTGTGGGATATGCGTCATCGCTTGATTGGCTTGGGTGGGCTACAGGTCGGGCTGACCACGGCCATTGTCATGGCGATTGCGATGCTGTTTGGGCTCGGCTGGACCATGGCACTGGCGATAGGCTTGATCTTCTCTTTGTCATCAACCGCGATTGTTTTGCAGACCTTCAATGAAAAGGGGCTCGGCAAAACCGAAGGGGGCAGAAATGCCTTTTCGGTGCTGTTATTTCAAGATATTGCCGTTATTCCAATGTTGGCCTTGATCCCATTGCTGGCCTTACCTGAGTTGGTAGAAAAAGCGCAGCAACTCGCTCAACAGGCCGCTGAACATCATGAGGAGCTGAGCCTTGTTGAAGGATTGCCCGGTTGGGGATATGCGCTGGTGATAATAGGGGCTATTTGTGCCGTGGTTGTCGGTGGTCATTTCCTCAGCCGTCCGCTATTCCGGTTTGTTGCAAGTGCTGGATTGAGAGAGATCTTTACAGCGACGGCACTGATGCTGGTGATAGGTATAGCCGCCTTGATGAGTTTGGTCGGCTTATCTCCTGCGCTAGGGACTTTTTTAGCGGGTGTTGTACTGGCGAACAGTGAATTCCGCCATGAGCTTGAATCAAACATCGAGCCATTTAAAGGGTTACTGCTCGGTTTGTTTTTTATTACCGTCGGTGCTGGCATCGACTTTTCCGTCTTGCTCAGTAATGCCGGTTTGGTATTGGCAATTACCTTTGGGGCGATGTTCATTAAGGCCGCAGTGCTGTTTGCTCTTGCGTTGATATTCAAAGTCAAGGGAAGCGATCGTTATTTACTGACATTGAGCCTGGCACAGGCTGGTGAGTTTGGATTTGTATTATTGAGCTATTCAATGCAAAACCATGTGTTACCAGCTGGCATAGCGCAGGTGCTATCTTTGGTTGTTGCCATTTCTATGTTTCTGACCCCGGGTTTGTTTATTTTCTTCGATAAAGTGGTCATGCCGAAATTTGAAGCGCAAATCAACGAGCGTGAAGCGGACAAAATTGATGAAACCGGGACGGTGATCATTGCAGGGATCGGTCGCTTTGGGCAAATCATCAACCGTTTATTGGTGGCCAATGGGGTAAAAACCGTTGTTCTCGATCATGAAGCTGGGCAAATAGATAATATGCGGGCGATCAAAATTAAAAGTTATTATGGAGATGCGACCCGCCCAGATTTGCTACATACCGCCGGTATAGAAGATGCCAAATTACTGGTGATTGCCATTGATGATCAGGAGCGAGCGGTAGAGTTGGCGGAGTATGTGAAACATACTTACCCCCGTGTGCGGATCCTGGCCAGGGCTTATGATCGGGGCCACCATTACGCGCTGCGGTTTGCCGGCGCAGATTTTATCATTAGCGAAACATACCATTCTGCCTTGACGATGGGGACCCAAGCCTTGAAAGATTTGGGGATCCACCCATTTAGGGCGGAGCAGTTACGGCAAACCTTTGTTGAGACGGAAGCCAACAGTAAGGAAGTGCTTTATCAAGCATGGAAGGATAATACTGAAGAGAGCAAATTTAATGCAACCTATCGTGATCTGTTTATGCAGTTAGAAGAAGCACTCAGTAAGGAGATGAAAACAGACAGGCATGATAAGCATGCTTCATCTGAGCGGGGATGGACACCGCCACCGAAAGATTACATTGATGTGATCACGCAAATGCAAAAAGATCAAGATTAGCCTTTATGGATACTGATGCCGCATGCTGGCATTCAAGCGCAGTTGGATAAGCTTGTTACTTGGTTGCGCTTTGCTTTATCAGAATAAAAAACAGAAATAAAGCGATAAAAAATTAGTAATCGTTTGCTATTTCGTGGCTAAAATTGACAGTTGGAAATGTTTTCTTACGTTTGTTTGATTTTTGTTCGATCAAACTGAGATCACAAAAAAAAGACCCTTTCGGGTTTTTAATGTGATCCATATCTCTATATACTCCGCTTCCGGCCAGAACCATAGAGTTCAGCCACCTTAGTTACAAGCTGTCACCATGGACATGTGAATGACCCACGGAGTTGGACCGGCATTACTTAGCTTGTTAATTAGGTGACTTGTATGTTTTACAAATGGACGGACAGTTCCACATTTTCTGAGCATTACTGCTTAGGACCTTCCTGTTTAGCTTTCTCCCCGAAGGCGATGTCCCCATTGGTATTGCAGGCAGTAACACCTTCATTTTTCGATTTCCCAACATATAGACAAAGCAACAGGACGAAATAATGCAGTTGTTAATTAGTTTGGCCGGTATTTTGATACTGGTATTGTGCGCGTACGCGCTATCTGAAAACCGTAAAGCAATCAACTGGCGAACGGTGGGTGGGGCGTTGTTATTACAGGCCTGCTTTGCCGCTTTGGTCTTGTATATCCCCGTTGGGCAAAAGATGCTGGGAGCAATGAGTAGTGGTGTTGCTAGCGTATTGGGTTTTGCCGATGAAGGAATAAAGTTCCTGTTTGGTGATCTAGCGACTTCCGGCTTTATTTTTGCAATTCGCGTCCTTCCTCTTGTTATCTTCATTAGTGCTCTTATCTCCCTTCTTTATTACCTTGGCGTGATGCAATGGATCATCAAAGTGATCGGTGGTGGTATTCAGCGTGCGTTGGGTACAAGCCGTGCTGAATCCTTGGTTGCGACCGGTAATATCTTTCTATCACAAGGTGAATCGCCACTGTTGGTGAAACCATTCCTACCACAGATGACACGTTCAGAGCTGTTCGCAGTGATGACAGGTGGTATGGCATCGGTTGCCGGTAGTGTACTCGGCGGTTACGCTGGCTTGGGTGTGGAACTGAAGTACCTAATCGCTGCAAGCTTTATGGCGGCACCAGGTAGTTTGATGATGGCGAAGTTGCTGGTCCCAGAACAGAGTGTCGCGGTCGAGCAAACTGATATTGAAATGGCAACAAGTGATCACAGCAATGCTATTGATGCCCTTGCCGCAGGTGCCATGAACGGTATGAAAGTGGCTGTAGCGATCGGTACCATGCTAATTGCTTTTGTCAGCGTGATTGCGATGGCTAACGCAGGTCTAGAAACTGTGGGTTCTTGGGTTGGCTTTGAGCACCTGACCCTGCAAGGTATGCTTGGCTACCTATTCTCACCGCTAGCGTTTGTTATTGGTGTGCCGGCTTCAGAAATGCTACAGGCTGGTGCATTCATTGGTCAGAAAATGATCCTGAATGAGTTTGTGGCCTTCCTTGATTTTGTCAGCATCAAAGAGACGCTATCTCAAAACAGCCAAGTCATCATTACGTTTGCATTGTGTGGATTTGCCAACATTGGTTCCATTGCAATCCAGATTGGCTCGATCGGTGTAATGGCACCTGAGCGTCGTGGTGATGTTGCTAGCCTCGGCATTAAGGCGGTAATGGCAGCGACACTGGCCAACTTGATGAGTGCTGCTTTAGCGGGTATTTTCATTAGTCTTTAATATCTCGCCATATTTCATACATACAAGGCCGCCCAAAAGGGCGGCTTTTTTGTATAGGTTGTTTATGTTGACTTCCAGAGGGTGTATCAAAACTGAGACCCGAAGATAAAAAAGTCTGTTATTGAATATTTTTAGCTTTTTCCCCAATGAAGGCTGAATACGACTAGCTACACTCATCATGTCGTTTAGGAGGTTAGCATGAAGAAGGTTTTTGATAAGTCATGTCACGTTGTAGTCTTTGGGGCTGTACTCGGCTTTCATTTTAGCGCACATGCCAGTGAGCTCGGCGCTCCCTTTCGAGCCGGAGAAGTGGTTGTTGCTGCCTTACCCGAGGAGTTAAGTGGAGAAACGTTAATTCGCCATTATCCTAACGCGGGGCTCTCGGTGATTCGGGCCGATAAGGGAAAAGAGTTAGATAAGATCAAACAGCAACAATCAAAAGGTAGAAAGGCAGGAAAAAACTTTGTTGCTGAACATTTTGTCCATTCGACCAATGATCCTTTGGCAAGTTATCAGTGGCATTTTGATAACGTTCAAGCGGACACTGCGTGGACAATAAGTGCAGGTGCCAACGTTATCGTTGCTGTGTTGGATACCGGTCTTGCGGAAAGTAATGACGATGGTATTGGGTGCACTGACGCACCGAGAGATATTGTCAATAATGATGGCCTCCCGTTAGACGGTAATGGGCATGGAACCCATGTGGCAGGCACGATTGCCCAACGTACCAATAATTCAATTGGCGTGTCAGGGTTAGCATATGAGAGTTGCATTATGCCGGTTAAAGTACTGAATGACTCTGGGTCGGGTAGCTTTGCCGATATTGCGGAAGGCATATATTGGGCTGTAAATAATGGCGCTAAGGTTATCAATATGAGCTTGGGCGTAAATGCAAGATATGGAATAACCAACGATAGCGTCATGGATCCTGCATTAGACTACGCAGCGACGAATGAGGTCGTTGTTGTTGCCGCTGCTGGCAATGATGGTTCCAGGAAAAATGTCAGCTACCCTGCAATTTATCCCTCAGTCATCGCTGTCGGGGCGACGGATTATAATAATGGGCTGGCCAGTTATTCCAACAGAGGTCAGGGACTCGATATTGTCGCACCTGGCGGAGACACGCGAGTCGATGCTAACAATGATGGTTATGCTGATGGTGTCCTGCAAGAAACAACCATTGATAATGTAACGGGTTATTATTTTTTCCAAGGTACTTCCATGGCGGCACCGCATGTGAGTGCGATTGCGGCGATGCTGTTCGCTAGTGGTAAAACCTATCAAGGCGTGATAGAGGCAATGCAGGCGTCTGCCTTGGACTTGGGGAGTCGAGGGTACGATAGTAGTTTCGGGCATGGATTAGTGCAGGCTTATTCTGCATTACAATGGGTACCGGGAAATGATGACGGTGTAAACCCCATTTGTACCGATATTGATGGGGATGGGTACTGCCTAGAGGTTGATGATTGTGATGATGAAAATGCACAAGTTAACCCTTCTCGAAATGAAAAAGGTCCAAGGCGAAATGATGGCTTAGATAACAACTGCAATGGTATTATCGATGGTTAATCTCTAGTAAAAACCTCGTTCATTTGAATGAGGTTTTCTCTTGATTGATAGCTAGTCATTACTCAAGTACTTCTGACGATAAGAAGAGGCTTTACTGAACAAGGTTACCATAATACCCACGAAGAAGAGCCCTAGCCCAAAAGTAACCTTCTCATTAGCAAGTAGTTGGTAACAGCAAAAAGCGAAAATAAGAAATGTTAACGTTATGTTGAGTTTGTGGATGTGCGGTTTGTTTTTAGACAAGTATGCGTAAGCTCTAATCATATTGTTCTCATTATTATAATAAAAATCCTTTTTAATAATCCTCATTATTGGTGGTGTTATTGTTTCAGGGTAGTTTGAAAATGCTAAATTGTGAATTGAATAACAATAAATGATTAAGCACTGGAACTATATTGGGCTATTTATTGATTTTTTAGTTGTTTATCATTTTGTTAGCATTCGGACATTAATGTGAATTAAGCAAGTTTCACTACGACTTTCGCATTTTCATCCGTATCTTTGAATTCTGTTTTCAAACGGTTTTTTTAGTGGTGGTAGCGCAGGTTACAGCATTTTCAACGGTTCAGATAATGACTGGAACGTAGGTGTGCAAACAGGTATTCAGTACTCGTTGAATGGTAAATACAGTATTGAACTTGGCTACCGTGTTATTGATACTTGGGATGACTGGAAAGAGCGCAATATGTATCAATTAGATTCATTTTACTTTGCTGTAGATATCAAGCTGTAAAGTACGGGTGTTGTAAAAAACGAAAAGCATGAGGCTGGTTAGCAGCCCATGTATTTTCTGCGGCCCCTACTTTATTTTTGGTGTGCAGCTTATTTTTTAGTTATTTTCGAGGGGACTTAGACCGTATTACTAATAGCCTAATATGGGACTTACTCATCCGTATGAGGTTGTGGTAGAACCAAATTCAGCAGGACAGTGACCAGAGTACCCGTAGTAATGCCAGAATGGAAAAAGGTGTTGAGCTCTGAGGGAAAATGCTGGAGCAAGCGGGGCTCGAAGATAACGGCCAGGCCGGATGCCAGTCCGATACAGACGATGAGCGCATTGCGTTTGTTGTCCTGCGTCTTGCTCAGCATCCTTATCCCGGTATAGGCAATCATCCCGAACATAACCAGGCCGACGCCGCCGATAACTGGCTTGGGAATTGTGACCGCCAAGGCGGCAAGTTTAGGGAGTAGGCCGGAGAGGAGCAGCAGTCCACCGGTCACTGCCACGACAAAGCGACTGGCCACGCCGGTGAGGCTCACAATGCCGACATTCTGGCTAAAAGAAGCAAGCGGCATCGCCGTTAAAAGTGCAGCCAGGCTACTACCCAGTCCGTCACCTAGCAGGCCGCGCTTGAGATCATTACCGGAGACATCGGTATGGCAGTTGTTGCCAAGTGCAATAAAATCGCCAGTGGCCTCAGCAATCACGACGATATACACCAGACTGATACTGACGATCGCACTCCATGAGAAGCTCAGACCGTACTTCAAGGGAGCGGGTTGGCCAAACCATGGGGCATCGGCGACAGGGTGCAGATCCACCAAGCCCAGTAACAAGGCGAGGAGGTAGCCGCCAGCAAGGCCCAAGAATATCGCGGCGGCTGCCAGATTACCTCGTCCGTAGACGCTGACGACCACCACAATAGCCAATGATACAGTGGCCAGCAATAGCGGCATCAAACTGGCAAACTCAGCATCGGTTTCTGCCACCCCGCCGATCCACTTGATGGCTACTGGCAATATGGTCAGACCGATCAGGGTGACAACTACGCCGCTAACCACTGGTGGGAAGAGTTGGCGTATCTTGTCCATGTAAAAACTCGATGCGATGACCACCAGTGAACCGACGAGTGAGGCTCCCATGATGCTGGCAATGCCCCCTTCCTTGCCAACGGCAATAGCGACGCCGAGAAAGGCAAAGCTGGAGCCCATGACGACCGGTAAGCGGATACCGACCGGACCGAACCCGAGGCACTGGACAATGGTTGCGATACCGGAAACCATCAGCGAGGCATTGATCAAGGCGACAATGTCCACAGTGGGAAGCCCGATGGTGGTGCCGACGATGAGCGGTACGGTGACGATCCCGCCGATAGAAGCCAGCAGGTGCTGTATGGCCAGCAGTAAGGCGAGGCCTGTTGGCGGTTGTTGGTTGAGCGTGTAGAGCAGCTTCATTGTGGCTGTTCTGCCGTAGGCGGTGGCGACGTCTGATAG
This sequence comes from Photobacterium lutimaris, assembly GCF_003025555.1. Classification (GTDB taxonomy): domain Bacteria; phylum Pseudomonadota; class Gammaproteobacteria; order Enterobacterales; family Vibrionaceae; genus Photobacterium; species Photobacterium lutimaris. The sequence continues at coordinate 330,790 of NZ_PYMH01000001.1, forward strand.
CTGGCGACAACCTGGGCGGCAATGGAAATTGCAATCTCGGTGGGATGCTTGCCTTTGACTTCGCTTAAGCCGACAGGGCAGGTCATCCGCTGGATGGTATCTTGGCTAAAGCCTTGTTGGTCGAGCCGGTAGGTGAATCTTTTGCATTTGGTGGCTGAGCCGATCAGGCCGAAATAAGCAAAATCGCCCCGCTTCAGAATGGCCTGCGCCAATGTGAGATCGAGCTGGTGGCTATGGGTCATGACGAGGTAATAGCTCCCGTCGGGGATTTGCCGTACTTCACTGACCGGATCGTCACTGACGATTGGATTAACACCGGGAGGAAGCTGGGCCGGAAACATGTCGCTGCGCTGGTCAATCCAGCTGATATTGAAGGGCAGGGAAGCGATGATTTTCACCACGGCCTTTGCGACGTGGCCCGCCCCGAAGAGGGCAAGGTGGTATTTTGGTTGCACTATGGGTTCGAGGCAAAGTGTGGCAATCCCACCGCAGCATTGGCCGAGCCGTGCGCTGAGGTTGAAGCGCTCGGTTCTCAATTGGGTATCATCGGCAACAAGCATTTCCCGCGCTATCTGGATGGCTTGATATTCGAGATGCCCGCCACCGATGGAGGCAAAGATCTCATTATGGGTGACCAGCATTTTGGTGCCGGTATTGCGTGGGACCGAGCCTTGCTGCTCCAGGACGGTGACCATGATGCAGGGCTCGCCCTGTTCATCAAGACGGGCCAGTGCATGGATCCAGCTATCGTCATTCATATCAAGAGCCCGAAGATGAACAGCCAGGTGTTTTGCTACTGAGCGCTTTGATCGCCTGCAGCACCCGCTCCGGGGTGGCCGGTGTATCGAGCCTAGGGGCAATGCCGCTTTCCGAGGTCGAGGAAATGGCGTTTTTCAGTGCCCCCAGCACCGAAATCGCCAGCATGAACGGTGGCTCGCCGACAGCTTTGGAATGAAAGATGGTTTGCTCCGGGTTGCGGTTGTTTTCCAGCAGACTGACGCGAAAGTCTATGGGAATATCGGCAATCGTTGGCACCTTGTAATTGGACGGGCTGTCGGTGACCAGCCTTCCTTGTTTATCCCATATCAGCTCCTCGGTGGTCAGCCACCCCATCCCCTGCACAAAGCCGCCTTCGACCTGTCCTTGGTCGATAGCCGGGTTGATAGATGAACCAACATCGTGGCAAATATCGACCCGCAGGACCTTGTATTCGCCGGTCAGGGTGTCGATGATGACCTCGCTACAGGCCGCGCCGAAGACGTAATAGTAGAAGGGGCGGCCGCGGGCTTGTTCTTCGTCGTAATAAACATCGGGGGTACGGTAAAACCCGGTACTGGAGAGCGAGATCTGGTTGAAGTACGACAGTTGGACAAGCTCTTCAAACGATAGCGTTTTGTCGCCGATATCAACCGAACCGTTGCGAAATACAATTTCATCCTCATTGGTTTGGAAATGTTCGCTGGCGAAGGTGATCAGCCGTTGTTTGAGGATCCGGGCGGCATTTTGCGCCGCTTTGCCGTTCAGATCGGCCCCTGAAGAGGCGGCGGTCGCCGAGGTGTTAGGCACCTTGTCGGTTCGGGTGGCGCTGATTTGGATCCGCTCGATGCCGACTTGAAACTCCTCAGCGACCACCTGGGCAATTTTGGTATTTAGCCCCTGTCCCATTTCGGTGCCGCCGTGGTTGAGGTGGATACTACCATCGGTATAGAGATGGATCAGAGCACCGGCTTGGTTGAGAAAAGAGGCGGTAAAGGAGATACCGAATTTTATCGGGGTGATTGCCAGACCTTTTTTTAATATCGGACTGCGGCGATTGAATTCCCTGATAGCCTTGCGGCGTGCATGGTAGTTGCCGCTGGTCTCGACCTGTTCGGTAACGATTTTCAGCAGGTTGTGTTGAACCGTCTGGTAGTAGTGGGTGGTATTGCGCCCGGCATCGTCATCGTAGAAATTGACTTTGCGTACTTCTAGCGGATCTTTGCCGAGATAACTGGCTATCTCGTCCATGACAGTCTCGATGGTCACCATGGCCTGAGGTGCGCCGAAGCCGCGGCAGGCGGTATTGGAGGCAATATTGGTCTTGCAGCAGTACCCGTTGATGCTGACATCACCGAGGTAGTAGGCATTATCGGAATGGAACATGGCCCGATCCATGATAGCCGCCGAGAGATCCGGCGAGTAGCCACAGCTGCTGGCCAAAGTGATCTCGATACCTTGAACAGTACCGTTATCGTCAAAGCCAACGGTATAGCGGTTATAGAAGGGGTGGCGCTTGCCTGTCATGATCATATCATCATGGCGGTAAAGGCAGATCTTGGCTGGCCGCCCGGTGAGGTGGGCGACTACTGCTGTCATGCAAGCCGGACCGGCAGCCTGGGTCTCCTTGCCGCCGAAGCCACCGCCGATGCGGCGGGTATCGACCACCACATTACACATCTGGGTTCCGAGTACCTTGGCGACCAACCGCTGGACATCGGTCGGGTTTTGAGTGGAGGCGTAAACTATCATGCCGCCATCTTCGGTGGGGACGGCACTGCTGGCCTGTGGCTCCAGATAAAAATGCTCCTGACCACCGATATTGATCTCTCCATGGATGACATGGGGGGCGTTGGCGAGCGCGTGCTTGGCGTTTCCCCGCTTTTGCCAGCGCTTATCGTTGACAAGCTGGTTTTTCGCCAGCGCCTCCTTGATGTCGAGCGTGGCCGGTAAAGGGTCATAGTCGATGTTTGCCGCCTGAGCGGCCCGGTAGGCGGTGTCCGGATCATCGGCGGCCACGATCAGTACGGGCTGGCCGGCATACTCCACCTTGCCGTCGGCGAGCAGGAGATCGCCGGGGAAAATTGTGCCGATATCAAGCTCGCCGGGAATCTCCTTGCTGGTTACCACCAGTGCGACACCGTCGACATCATAGCAGGGGCCGGTGTCCAGTCGGGTGATCTTGGCATGGGCATGGGGGCTCAGCCGGACATAGAGGTGAAGTTGGTTCCGCAAAGTGAGGCGGTCATCGACGAAGACGGCTTCACCGGTAACATGCTTTCTGGCACTTTCATGCGGCAGGCTGCGGTCGACACCCGACGACTGCTGTGGCTCTGTCTTCGCGGCATGATCACCAGAATCGGGAGACGGGGGATTGAGATTAGCCATAAGTGGTCACCCTCGTTTCGATTTGTCCGTTTTGTTGTTCGATGAAATAACGGTAGAGCAGGTTGGCGGCTATCTGACTGCGATAGACGTTGCTGGCACGGCTATCAGACAACGGGGTGAAATCCGATTCAAGGGAGGCCATCGCGCCGTCGATGGTGGTGCTGTCCCAGCGCTTGCCGAGCAGGTGCTGCTCGCAGTGAGTTGCCCGTCTGGGGACGTTGGCCATACCGCCGTAGGCGATCCGCGCAGAGGCGACGATGCCATGGTCAATCCCGATGTTGAAGCCGGCACAGACGGTCGAAATATCATCGTTGAGGCGTTTGGACACCTTATAGCAGCGGAATAATTCACGGCCATCCGGTTTGGGGATACTGATGGTTTCGACAAATTCACCGGGGCGCAGTGCGGTTTTGCGGTAGCCCAGAAATGCCTTTTCAATCGCCAGTTCGCGGGTGGTATCGCCTTTGCGCAGGGTGAGTGTGGCACCGAGGACAATTAGTGGCGGCAGGGTATCGCCGATCGGTGAGGCTGTGGCGATATTACCGCCCATGGTGGCATGGTTGCGTATCTGCTGCGAGGCGAAGCGGCCGAGCAGGTCGCCGAAGTCCGGGTAGGTGCGGGCGAGGTGTTCACGGCAATCGCTGAGCGGGACGTTGGCCCCGATCACCAGCCGATCATCGGTCTCGACGATAGTTTTCATATCTGACACGTGGCTGATATCGATGAGGCTCTCGACCCGGTTGTGTTGCTGGGTTACCTCCATAGCCACATCGGTGCTGCCGGCGATAAGCCGAGCGTGCGGGTTGATCAGTAGTTGCTTGGCCAGTTCATCGCTCGTTGCGGGGATATCGCAGTTGAGGTTGCCAAGAGCCAAAGCGCCCGGCTCATGACGCAGGCCCTTGAGTTTGCTGATTGTTGATTGCCTTTGTTCGCCGAACGGATCCCGGATTGGATAGCGACCTCCCAGTGACAGCGCGGCATCAAGGATAGGGCGGTATCCGGTGCATCGGCAAAGGTTACCGGAGAGCGTCTCGGTTGCCTCCCGGCGGCTAGGCTGCGGGTTGTGCTTGGTAAGGGCAAACAGCGACATGATGATCCCAGGGGTGCAGAAACCACATTGCGAGCCGTGGTGATCAACCAGCGCCTGTTGGACAGGATGGAGTGAACCGTCCTGCTCCTGCAGCGCTTCGACGGTAATTAACTGCTTACCATGAAGGGCCGAGACAAAAACTGTGCAGGCATTGATTGCACGATAGGATAGTTGGTCATCGTTGGTTAATTCTGCCAATACGACAGTGCAGGTTCCGCAGTTGCCTGAGCCGCAGCCCTCTTTTGTGCCGGTTTTGTTGACGACAGTGCGTAGGTAATTGAGCACCGTCATATTCGGCGAGAGTCGCTCTTCCTGACGCAGTTCCTGATTGAGTAAGAATTTTATCAAGGCAACTCCCTAATTTGGCTCGGGTGAAAAGGAGGTTGATGTAAGTATGGCAGGGGGGGGGAAAATGGGTAAAGATCTTATGGCGGGAAGGAGCTAGCGCAGCCAACTCAGGTGAACTCGCCTGAGTTGCTGTATAGGATCATGGCGAGTTTTGCCACATGTGAAAGGAGATTTATTTATCAAATTGCTTGATAAGTACCGAGGTATCGGCCCGGTTGAATCCCCGTTGTTGCAGTTCAGCATATTTTTGGTCGACTTGCTTGGCGAGTGGCAGCTCAACACCAAGTTTTTCTGCGGCTTCAAAGCAGATACCCAGATCTTTGCGCATCCAGTCAATGGCAAAGCCGAAGTCGAATTTATCTTCTGCCATGGTTTGCGCGCGATTTTCCAACTGCCAAGATCCTGCCGCACCGTGCTTGAGCACTTCGGTCATTTGCTCGATATCAAGCCCTGCAGATTTCGCTAATGTAATCGCTTCTGACAACCCTTGCAGAATACCGGCAATACAAAGCTGGTTAGCCATTTTGGTAACTTGGCCGTAGCCGACCCCACCCATCAAGGTGGTGGCTTTGGCAAAGCAGTCTATAACCGGCTTGGCTTGTTCAAAGACCTTGCTATCGCCGCCAACCATGACGGTAAGGCAGCCATTCACTGCACCAGCTTCGCCACCGGAAACCGGCGCATCAAGGAAGCTGAGTTGGCAATCGGTGGCTTGTTCTGCAATTTCTTTGGCGACCTCTGCTGAGGCGGTAGTGTTATCAATAAGTATTGCACCTGGCTTTGCCGATGCGAGGATACCATCTTCACCACAATATACTTGGCGCAAATCATCATCATTACCGACGCAGGTAAATATAAAGTCAGCCCCTTCCGCCGCAGCGGCTGGCGTTGTGGCGTAGCTGCCGGCATAAGTTTCTACCCACTTCTCTGCTTTTTCGGTGGTACGGTTGTATACGGTTACATGATGACCAGCATTAGCAAGGTGACCTGCCATCGGGAAGCCCATGGTGCCCAGTCCGATAAATGCAATTGTATATGATGTCATGATTTGCTTCCCTTAGCATAAGCGCTACAGTGTAACGGTGAAGGTGATAATGATTATGTGGTTTTTCAGTATCTTGGAAATAGGCTAGAAATACCATGGATTTGCTTCGATATATAGCACATATGGACTTGTCAAAAAATAACTAAAAAAATGTGGGCAAACGCATTCTTTTCTTGTGAATCACTGGCACAGCCCCTATGATGCAGAAAGTTATTCTGTAATGGCTATTTTATGCTGGCTTCTGTGTTAAGAGTTTTGATGCTGATAGTGTGTTTGGGATTTGTATGGCCTAGCCATGCAGGTTCAATCATGTCTGTATCAAATGCTACCGCAGAACAGCAGCATAGTGTTTATAGCGGTGTTGACAATGACGTTGATCGTTATATGCCGATGGCGTTTTCACAACCGTTAGCACAATCCACCTCTTTTGATCGCTTTATTGCCACCGGAAGCCAGAACTTACCTTTTGACGCTTCTCAAACAGATCTGAATGCACTGTTTAAGTTGGATCAGACCGACTTAGTTGATGCAATAGACGTTCACCGCAATTCCCAATCGAATAACAATCAACACTCCAACCATGACCGCAGTCTTGACCTTGCTATTGTAACCTCTAGCCGTTTTGCAAGCTTGCTGCGCCATGATCCAGAAGAGGTTGAACCTGCTTATCAATTGGCGATTGAGTTGCCTATCGACCCTGTCCCGAGCTTTGCCAAAGGCTTCCGGGTCGACATGCAGCCAGCGCTAGATTGGACACTGAACACCTCCCCCCCTTCAGGCCGTATTTCCGGCTGGAAAGAATCTAACCTGATATACACCGTTTACCACCACCGCCTCCCGTTGGCCTAGCCTGACATCGTTTTATTCCTTGCCCGTTAAAAGGTCAGGATATGTAAACCTTGCTTGTTATTGCTTCGCTTAGGGTATCGCTGCTTTGAGCACTGCGACTTAGTTTTTTAGCTCATGGCTTTGAAGCGATTAACTCGTGAGGGCGGTATTGATACTGCTTTTCAAATTGATTGAAAAGCAGTGAGTTGTGCTCTCGTAACGGGGGCAACAAAACAGTGGTAAAAATATGAGAAAAAAAGCCCCTCAGCGGTTATTGAACCATTACCCCGCTTGGAAATATGTCGTTCTTATCGTCACCTTGGTGGTGATGACGCTAAGCGCAATCCCAACGTGGTATGGTGAAGATGCTGCCGTACAAGTTTCAGCCAAAGGCGTGCCTGTTCCCGATGTTGTGCAACTACAGAACACGTTGAAGCAGCATGATATTGCGATTAAGCGTATTGACCAGCAGCCTGATAGTACGTTGGTTGTGCTTGCCGATGAGTCCCAGCAAACACTGGCCCGCACAGTGTTGGCGGAAAAAATGGGACCTAAAAGTGATTCGCAATTAACGTTAGCGATGACACCGGCCGCGCCAGCATGGTTGCAGGGGATGGGATTTGCACCCATCAAGCTAGGTTTGGACCTTCGCGGCGGTGTGCAATTCTTGTTAGATGTGGACATGAACCAGGTGTATCAAGCACAGGGTGATTTACTTCAAGATGAATTGCGTCAGGAGTTTCGCACGCAAGGTATTCGAAATACCCGGATTGAATCTGTGGCTTCTGATACTTTGGTTGTCCGCCTGCCTAATAGCGAAGCCAATGGTAAAGTTCGCCAGTTCATTCGCCAAAACTATCCTCAGTGGCAAGTGACCAATGACTCAGGCCATGGTGTGAAACTGGCGCTAAAAGGCGATGAGCAAGCGCAGCTTCGAAACCTGACCGTTCAGCAAAACCTGCAAACCATGCGCAGCCGAATTGAAGAGCTGGGTATCACCGAAGCCTTGGTGCAGCGCCAAGGTGAAAACCGCATCCGTATCGAATTACCAGGTGTTCAAGACCCTGCGGCAGCCAAAAGTGTTATCGGTGCAACAGCCAGCTTGGCTTTTTATCCGGTTCGTGAGCTGGGCAGTGGCAGCACAATGATCATCAATGATGAGCATGGGCAGCCTGTGCGCGTAGCACGTAAGCCTATTTTGAGTGGTGATCATATCGTCGATGCCCGTGCCAGCTTTGGCGAGATGGGCATGGCTGAAGTGAACATCAACCTTGATAGTGCTGGTGGCAAGATTATGTCTGACTTCTCACGCCAGAACATCGGTAAGCCAATGGCTACAGCTTTTAGCGAATACAGCCGTGACAGCGACGGTAATGCGGTTCAAGAGAACAAGATCATCAGTGTGGCAACGATTCAAAGCCAACTGGGTAACCGCTTCAGAATCACCGGCGCTGGCTCAATGCAAGATGCTCAAGAGTTGGCGTTGTTACTGCGCGCAGGTTCTCTAACAGCACCAGTAACAATTGTTGAAGAGCGCACGATTGGCCCAACACTGGGTGCAGAAAATATTGAAAACGGTTTTGCCGCATTGGCATTGGGTCTGGGCCTGACATTGATCTTTATGGCTTTGTGGTACCGACGTCTTGGCTGGGTAGCAAATGTCGCACTGGTCTTCAATATGGTGATGCTGTTTGGCCTGCTTGCTATGATCCCAGGGGCGGTACTGACGCTGCCGGGTATTGCCGGCTTGGTGTTGACTGTCGGTATGGCCGTAGATACTAACGTACTTATTTTCGAACGTATTCGCGACAAGCTAAGAGAAGGCCGCAGTTTATCTCAAGCAATCGACCGGGGCTTTAGTAGTGCCTTTAGTACGATTTTCGATGCTAACTTCACCACCATGATCACTGCGGTTGTTCTCTACGCGATTGGTAATGGCCCTATTCAGGGATTCGCCCTGACATTGGGGCTGGGACTGATGACCAGTATGTTTACCGGTATTTTTGCTTCCCGCGCCATTATCAATTTGGTGTGGGGCCGTGATGCTCGACGTGAGGTGCGAATTTAATATGTTTATCACTATGAAAAATGCAACAAAATGGCGTCACGTTACGAGTGTCATTTCTATTATTTTACTGATTTGCTCTATAGCGGCTATTGCGGTCAAAGGCTTGAACTGGGGATTAGACTTTACGGGTGGTATTGTCACTGAAGTTCAAACCAACAGTGCGTTAACTAGCCATGAAATCGATCAACTGTTGGACGATCAACTGGGTCAGGATGCCAGCGTGATTGCGGCCGGTGAGCCGGGGCGCTGGGTATTACGTTATGCGATTCCAGATCAAGGTGAAGCGCCGGATATTGCTGCTGCATTGCAGACTATTGATTCACAAGTACAGGTGCTAAATACCAGTATTGTAGGCCCACAAGTGGGGCAGGAATTGGCAGAGCAGGGCGGTTTGGCACTGTTGGTTGCTGTGCTGTGTATTCTCGGTTACCTGAGTTACCGATTTGAATGGCGCTTGGCGTCGGGGTCGGTCTTCGCATTGGCGCATGACGTGATCTTTGTTCTGGGTTTCTTTGCACTGACTCAGATGGAATTCAATTTGACGGTGCTGGCGGCTGTGATGGCTATTTTGGGTTACTCGCTGAATGACTCAATCATCATTGCAGACCGTATTCGTGAGTTGTTGATTTCGAAACCAAATAAAGCGATTGAAGATATCAACAATGAAGCGATAGCGGCGACGATTTCCCGTACTATGATCACATCCGGTACGACGTTGCTGACCGTTGGCTCTCTATGGCTATTAGGTGGTGGTCCACTAGAAGGATTTGCCATTGCGATGTTTATCGGTATTTTGACCGGCACCTGGTCTTCCGTATCGGTGGGTACGGCCTTGCCGGAGTTATTTAAGCTGAATTCTTCACACTATAAGTTGCAGCCGGTATCACAAGAGCCATAGGGTGGTAGCTGTATGAATAGTTAAAAGGGCCTTCGGGCCCTTTTTTGTTGTCTTTTTTTCATGGCTACCCATTTAGCGGCCAACTGTGATAACGTCAAATGAATGGAGACTAGCGCCGAAAATGAAAGGAAAGAGACGTAACATGGGAAAGAAATCATTAGAGACCAAGATCGTTACTGCAGGACGTTCTGCTAAGTGGACACAGTCGTTGGTTAACCCGCCTGTTAGCCGAGCTTCGACCATAGTGTTCGAGTCGGTGAAAGAGATGAAGCAGGCAACGGCTAACCGCAAGAACAAGGCCCTGTTCTATGGCCGCCGTGGTACCAATACTCACTTTGCTTTTCAAGATGCCATGGTTGAGCTAGAAGGCGGTGTAGGCTGCGCCGTGTACCCTTGCGGGACGGCAGCGATTACCAGCGCTATTTTGTCGTTCGTCAAAGCGGGAGATCATATTTTGATGGTCGACGGTGTTTACGAACCGACCCGTGATTTCTGTGACAAAATCCTCGATAAGATGGGCGTAGAAACCACATATTATGATCCTATGATTGGTGAAGGGATCCGTGACCTGATCAAGCCGAATACAACAGTGCTATTCCTTGAGTCGCCATGTTCTATCACCATGGAAGTTCAAGATGTTCCTACCTTGTCCCGCATTGCCCATGAACACGATTTGGTCGTGATGCTGGATAATACCTGGGCATCACCGATTAACTTCCAGCCTTTTGAGCATGGTGTTGATATCTCGATTCAGGCTGCAACCAAATATATTGTGGGCCACTCTGATGTCATGCTGGGGACTGCCGTCGCCAATGAGCGCTGTTGGGAGCAGTTGCAAGAAAACAGCTACCTGCTTGGTCAATGTACCTCGGCGGATGATATCTATCTTGCCATGCGAGGGCTTCGTACCTTAGGCGTACGTTTGAAACAGCATGAGCAAAACAGCCTTAAGGTCGCGCAGTGGCTGGCAGAGCGCGAAGAAGTTGATCACGTTCGCCATCCGGCTTTTGAAAGCTGCGAGGGTCACGAATTTTATAAGCGTGACTTTAAAGGCTGCAACGGCCTGTTCTCTGTTGTGTTGAATCGCGGTAATACCGAGGCGCTGACGGCATTGCTTGATGGTATGGAGCACTTCAGCATGGGGTATTCTTGGGGCGGCTTTGAAAGCTTGATCCTCGCCAACGAGAACATCAACTCGCTCCGCACGGTTGCCAAGAAAGATTTTGCAGGCCCGTTATTGCGATTGCACATTGGCTTGGAATCGGCAGACGATCTCATCGCTGATCTGGAGCGCGGTTTCGAGCGTTTGAATGCGGTATTGAACAAGTAACCAGCACGGAACCTGTTGCAATGAAAAGGCCAGCAATGCTGGCCTTTGTTATATTACTGAGGATGTTAAGGAGGAGGTCCGTTCTATCGGTTGCCCTACTTGTCGTCAGGGATCACCTGACCGCTCTCATCAATCGCTTGTACGTTGAAGTGATACTCGACGCACTTCTCATAATCACCTTGGAACAGGGCGTTAAAGGTATATTGGTAAGGAACAAGTTTACACATGAAGCTCTTATTGCCCGGGGTATTGGCGTTGTAGCCCCAGTCTTTGTCCCACGTGATCATGAGCGCACCGGCACCATCGGTATTGAATGGTTTCATATTGGCACAGCCCAGTTTCTCGCCTGAAATATCCAAGCTAAGCGCTTTAGCAATCAACTGGTAGTAGTCGATACGATTTTGCGCCCGGAAGTCTTCTGCGCCCTTGTTACATTCAAATGCACCATTGATGATTTGTATGGTCGCTCCGAATCCAAGTTCGATACCTGCGGCTTTGTCTGCTGCATTTGGCTGCCAAGTACCGTCAATGACATGCAACATGCTAGGTTTGGGTGGCTGCGGGTAGACGTAGAAAAATATTGCAGAAGCGAGGTTTAACCAAGTATCAGCAACCAGTGCAGGATTCTCCAGCAGTACTTGCTTGTCACCGAACATGGCTTCGGAAAACGGGCCGTAGTTGTAGTTCCAGCTTAGCTGTTTAGCCCCACGACCAAAGTAGCTCTTGCTGGGCGCACAGGGCCAGCGTTCACCCTGCCAGCCCGAACATTTACTGTATGTCATGTCATGAACGTTTTCGTCCTTGTACATTTCACGTAAGTAATAGAGGCCTTGACGCCAGCGAGGCACTCCCTTGCTGGTTTCCCAATTTGGCGCATTAGCGCCCGTTTCCTGTACAAAATGAGCAAACATGGTCGCCAGCGAACGGCGACAGATGTCATCAGAGTTTCGGCCGTCGGTATAGGTACGGCAAAATGCAGGGAACTTGGCGATAGACTGCAAGAAGCGGGTATAGGTGTACTGCTCATTTCGCAGCGGGAAAAGGAATTCCCAGGTGGCTTCATCCACGACCATCTCTGCACGCTGAACATTTTCAGGGTTGCTTGACTTCATTGGCGCAACCGCATCAACAATGACGTTGTCACGGGTCTCGATGTCTGAGCGTACCCAGTTGAACAGCTCGGTATTTGTCTGGCTGGTTTCATAGGCTGTCAGTTCGGATCGTGGCATTAGGTAACCCCCGTTACCATCCGGAATGATGGTAAATTCTCCCGGAGCAGGGTCTGGGTCAGGATTGGGGCCTGGATCGGGGTCGGGATCAGGGTTGCTTCCTGTTGGGCAATCGGTGACATCCCAAAACCAACTACTGGCAGACGGTGACTCCCATTTGCCAGGAGTGTTTTTGGCGGTATAACAGGTATTGCCATAGATAACGATATCACCGTCTTTGACCGTAGTCTGCCCGGGGACCCAAGGGATTGCGGTGGTTGGGTCCGGATCTGGATTCGGGCCAGGATCGGGGTCTGGGCTCGGACCCGGATCGGGGTCAGTTATGCCACTGCAGGCCACACCGTTCCAAAACCAGCTACTTGGTCCTGGTGTCTCCCATGTTCCCGGACTGTTTTGGGCTTGATAGCATTGAGACTGGTAAATCACAACGTCACCGTTGTTCACTGTTGTTTTCCCTGCTATCCATTCAATGTTGCTGGCACTTGCTTGGCTGCTGTACATGGCGCCAAGCGCCAAACCAACCACAATGCTAAGCTCTCTCATCGTTAGTGAAATTTGCATGGTAATAGTCCTTATTGAGCTAATGTCCATTTATTATTCGTACCTAAGGACGTTCACCCAGTCTATTTTGCGATGGTTACGAGTTTATTCACGGATAGAGGTGCACTAGGAGTAATCGCTTGCGTCAGAATGCCGTGCAGGGTCGCAGTTCTGATGACGGCATTGGCTGGTTGATGTCTGAGTTTTTTTATTATCTTTCTTGAGCATCACGGTACGCAGCTTTTAGCTACTATTTAGTAAACGCTCTACTAAAGGGGAAGTTATGAAAAATACAGGGTATTGGGCCGCTATTGTCATGCTCCCAATGACAATGTTGGGCTGTTCAAGCTCCGATCTGGAAAACTATCAGCTTTTTCCTGATGATTATGTTTACGATGTGCCTTACGACAGTATTTACCATTACGGTTATAACCAAGGGTGTGACAGTGCGTTGGGTATTACAGGTAACTATGGCAATGTCGTTGGTAAGGACGAGACGCTGGATGGCAGTGACACTAAATTCAATCAAGGCTGGGATGATGGCAATAAAGCCTGCCAAGGTGGTAGACGGGTGCTGATGCAGACATCTTTTATTAATCCATATCAGAGCTTTAGATACGGTTACGAGTGAGAGAAAAGTGGTTTGTCAAAGCCGTAAAAAAAACAGACCATGAAGGTCTGTTTTTGGTTAAGCGACTATCACTTTGTGTTTAAGATTGACCTAGCCAGGTATCGTTCTTAATCGTTTGTCACAAAATGCTACGGCTTATTTAGTTTGGTCGTGTCAGTGATTGTACTTGACCGTCTCGAAACGAAACAGGCACAGCAGCATGAACTTCTGGCAGCAATAAAAATGCATCATCGTCTGATTCATTATTCATTTCTACCACAACTTGTAGGTATCTGTTCAACGCACGCTGAAGAGCCGGAGTTGAAATCTTGTTACCTTGCTTGCCGAACTGACTGTATTGACCTTTACTGGAGTAGACCCAAACATTAAACGGGTCATCTTCTTTTTCTAGTTGCTCGATAAAATCGGCGATATTTCTCATAAAAGTCCTTTTCCCTAATCAATAACTATGTATTGATTTCCCCATTATGGAACTAAGTTGCTATTTTTCAATTTTAATTGCATGACCTATCTGGGTTTATGTGATGCTGATAACAGAAAATTGAAACTCGAATGCGTATTTGAAAATAAAATTCACTGTTACTAGCACTTTTCCCTAGATAATTGATTTGTTAATCAGTAAGCGTTTACAGGTTAATTCCCTAGGAGAATATAATCAAGGGGGAACGCATTCACAAACTAACACTTTAGAGGTATGCGGATCGAACTGCATTAGTGTTCAATATGTTGTGGTGAATATCATTGTTGTAACTAATTTTTACGATGGAAAATTAATCAGCACATAAGAGGTGGCAATGGAAAAAAGTGTATGTGCATGGGCAATGAAGCAGCCCATTGAGCGCGAATATCACGACAGAGAGTGGGGGAGAGTGAATAAATCTGATACATATTTATTCGAATTTCTGGTTCTGGAAGGGGCGCAGGCTGGGTTGAGTTGGTACACCGTTTTAAAACGCCGGGAAGCATATCGGGCCGCTTTTGACAATTATAATCTCGAAAAGTTAGCTTCTTATGAGGATAGTCACATAGAGGCGATTATTGGCAATTATGATGTCATAAAACACCGAGGAAAAATAAGCTCGGTATTCAATAACGCTCGCTCTGCTCTGCAGTTGATTAATGAGTATGGCAGTTTAGAAAACGCCTTGTGGCAATTTGTCGAACACCAACCGGTAAATAATCACTGGAAGACAATGTCCGATATTCCAGCTAGCACTCAAACCTCAAAGGAAATGAGTCTCTTTCTCAAAAGAAAGGGATTTAAATTTGTCGGTGAGACGATTTGCTATGCTTTCATGCAAGCCGTTGGCATGGTCAATGACCATTTAGTGACTTGCTACTGCCATCAAGAAATAATAGAAGGGAATGCCCTGTAACATTGTATTGATAGCTGCTACCTATTGTTGCAATAGATGAGAGTAACTGGTTTGTCTGGCTGATGAAGCGTATTATATGCCATTCATTTTTCCCTCGTATGTTAAGTGGCGAGGGTGTTTTAAACTAGTCATAAGTTGGGATAATGGCAGATAACCCGGTAAAAGTAATCCATAGAGCAACCTGGATTGGCTCAATTGCTAACGTCAGCTTGGCGGTATTAAAGATCACGGTAGGCAAAATTACTGGCAGCCAAGCATTGGTTGCCGATGGTGTCCACAGTTTTTCGGATCTGATCACCGACACCGCTATCTTGATTGGTTCACGTTACTGGACAGCCCCAGCTGATAAAAGCCACCCTTATGGCCATGGCCGTTTCGAAACCTTTACCAATATATTTATCGGCATTTTGCTGCTTATCGTCGGTATCGGAATTGGTTGGGATTCATTATCATCATTGGGGCATGAGTCATCCGCTGTTCCTGGAATGCTGGCTTTCTGGGCCGCACTCGCATCGATTGTGGTGAAAGAGGTGCTGTACCAATGGACCGTTATCCAAGCGAAGAAAATTAACAGTCGCTCTCTTCATGCTAATGCTTGGCACCATCGTAGCGATGCGTTGAGTTCTTTGCCCGTTGCGGTTGCAGTCGTGGCGAATTATGCCTTCCCTGATTTGCATTATCTCGATCAAGTTGCAGCATTGATCGTAACAGCGATGATCTTTAAAGCGGCGTTCGAAATTTTGTGGCCTGCCATTATGGAATTGACCGATGCACAGGTCGATGAAGATATCGAGATTAAAATTCAAGGCTATGCCAGTGAAGTGTCTCAAATCAAAGAAGTGCATGCTATTCGAAGCCGTCGTACGGGCAGTACTATTTTATTAGACTTCCATATGCTGGTGGATCCTGACATGCGGGTTGAAGATGCTCACACCATCAGCGAAAAATTTAAGTCACATATCTTGGCCCAGATTGACGAACTGGTAGATGTCGTGATCCATATAGAACCTTATACTTGTGCTGAGCGGGTGATAAACCCATGTTGTGAGGATAAAAGCTGCGATTAATTAGTATCGCGGAGCGTGACAAAAAAGTTCAAATTCTCACTATTGAGAGGGTGTAACAGTAACGCGCTTAGCTATCTTCTAAAAAGTGACCCACAACCATTGACCTAGCAACAATGATGTTGCTAGGTCAGGTCATAAAGGAGAAGCGCCATGCCGTTAATCAGAATCAAGTCATTGCCTTTTGCTCAAGAAGTGAATATTCCTATCACCTTGAATGTGCTTTCAAAAGCGGTTTCAGGAACGAGTGATATCGAGTTAAAACATGTCATGGCGACATGGGATTACCTTTCTCCCCATCATTATGCCCACAACGGTAAAGTGGTTGATTGCCAGCCAGAGACAACACACCCTTTGTTGGTTCATCTCATCGCACCAAACTTCAATACTGAAGAGCAGATTGCCAATATGTTGGAAGTCATTGCCGATACTCTGGCTGACGTCTTGCCGATTGCGAAGGAAAACATCTTTATTAATTTCTCCCCAGCCTACAGCGACGGGATTTATGATGCGGGGCACGTAGTCGAGTGGGATGATTAAGCTGAGCACGGTACTGCGTTAACACCATGTCATTCTCCATGACTTATATATGAAACTCGAATACGATTGGCATTTTCTCTAGGCTATAAGTTTCAGATGTTCAAGTTTATAGCGTCTATGCCATCCTATGATGGCATTGTTTATTGCGATTGTGTGTGAAGTTATTGCCACTTCAATGCTGCCGAAAACTCAACAGTTTCCCCCGATCATGCCGACCCTGATTATATCTTCCAGTGACTTTTTATAATGATCAAGCGCACAAAATAGTAAAAAACCGGCTTGTTTGAAGCGGGCTTTTTTTAAACCCAAAACGCGTAAGTATGTGTTGAGCGATAGGTCGGGAAAGTCGTAACCCGTATCAGTATGCACGATTAAACTCTCAGCACCACGTGGAGGCTGCATAGCCATGCCACAAGAAGCCATTTCTATCTTGCTCGCCAGTATAGCGAGAACATTGTGCCAAGCTTGTTGTAAATGTAGCGAGTTTGTTATTGTGTGCATGTGGTAATCAAACATGGAATGTCTATGAGCGCAGTTGAAGCAAATTTCGATGGCCTAGTTGGCCCGACACATAATTACAGCGGGTTGTCTTTTGGTAATGTCGCCTCGGCAAAGAGTCAAGCGACTCCCTCTAGCCCTAAACAGGCTGCCTTGCAGGGATTAGCCAAGATGAAGGCGCTGTCTGATATGGGGATGGTGCAAGGTGTATTCGCGCCGCAAGAAAGGCCTGATATAGCGACGCTTCGTCGGCTGGGCTTTACTGGCAGCGATCAGTCGGTATTGGCCGCGGCAGCCAAGCAAGCACCGAAGGTGTTGGCGGCTTGTTGCTCTGCTTCAAGCATGTGGACGGCCAATGCGGCAACGGTTTCGCCTTCGGCAGATACCCAGGATGGAAAAGTCCATTTTACACCAGCCAATTTAACCAATAAATTCCATCGCTCTATCGAGCATGAGGTGACAGGGCGGGTATTAAAGGCCACTTTTGCTGATGAGCGACATTTTGTCCATCATCCGGCCTTGCCCAGTGTCGAACATTTTGGCGATGAAGGGGCGGCTAACCACACCCGTTTTTGTCTCGATTATGATCTGCAAGGGGTCGAGCTCTTCGTCTTTGGCCGCTATGCCTTCGATAGCCGTTTTCCTGAACCAAAGAAATTTCCTGCCCGCCATACGTTCGAAGCGTGTGAAGCGGTAGCAAGATTGCATCAGCTGGATACTGACAAGGTGGTTATTGCCCAGCAGAACCCGGCTGTGATCGACCAAGGTGTGTTCCACAACGATGTCATCGCCGTCGGTAACCGCAATATCCTTTTCTGCCATGAGCAGGCGTTTTTAAATCAGCAGGCGGTTTACGATGAACTTAACCTGAAACTATCGGGAAAAATGCGCATTCTCGAAGTACCAACAAAAAGCGTATCGATAGAAGATGCCGTGTCCAGTTACCTGTTTAACTCGCAACTTATCACTATGCCTAACGGTGACAATGTGTTGATCTTGCCAGAAGAGTGCCGAAATAACCCGCGGGTGTGGACATACTTAGAGCACCTCTTAGCCAATAAGCAGGGAATTGATGAGATTAAAGTTTTCGATTTAAAACAAAGTATGGCTAACGGTGGGGGGCCAGCTTGTTTGAGGCTGCGTGTCGCACTAAATCAGGCCGAATTGGCCGCTGTTAACCCACATACACTGATGTCCAGTGCATTGTACAGTCAGTTACACCAATGGATAGAGCGTCATTACCGTGATCAATTGGCTGAAGCGGATTTGGTGGATCCATCGTTGCTGGTGGAATCACGGACTGCGCTTGATGAGCTCACTCAGCTTCTTCAATTAGGCTCTGTCTATCCTTTCCAGCGTTAATATTCTGATTTGTGGTGCGATTGTGCCGCTTATCTTACTGATAGTGGGCAACACAAGGTTGACGTGATTCAAGCGACAAAGGGATAATAGGGGGGATTAAAATTTTATGCCCGTGACGGAGTCGATATGGCGAAACTATCCCTTCAAGAGCAGATGCTAAAAGCTGGGCTCATTGATAAGAAAAAACTTAAGAAAGCGGGTAAACAGGCTAAAAAATCCCGAACATTGCGCAACGAAGCCAAAGCTGCTGTAGAAGCGAATAAGGCTGCCCAGTTGGAGCAAGATCAAGAACTGAACCGACAAAAGCAGGCTGAAGCTGATAAGAAAGCGATCACATCTCAAGTCAAGCAATTGATTGAAATGAACAAAATCGATATCGCCGACGGTGACATCGGCTACAACTTTACTGATGGCACGTTGGTGAAGAAAATTTATGTTAATAAGCAGACGCAAGATCAGCTTGTTAGCGGCCGCTTGGCCATAGCTCGCTACCTAGAGAGCTACGCAGTAATTCCCGGTGTCGTAGCCGATAAGATCAGTCAGCGTGATGAAGCAAGCATCATCGTTAACAATACCTCTTCTGAACAAGAGATTGATGAAGACGATCCGTATGCTGATTTCCAGATCCCTGATGATCTAATGTGGTAAGCCGCTACTCGTAATATTGTTAAAGCCCAGCCCCGCTGGGCTTTTTGTTATCTGAACGTTCTACTTAGCAGTTAAGGAAACCGCGAGCGCTGGCCTTGCCATTTTAGGCGTGGGTGGTATTCCCAGATTCTTTGCTTGTGCTACGGCATCATTGAATGATTTTAGCCGTATCGGCAGGCTTGTTCGTATGTCTGCCATGCGAATACCCTTGTCGTTTTAGTTGTTCGATTTCGGGAACGCGTTCAATGAGATAATCTTTGAAATTGGCGCAACGCGCCGGCATATATTTACGGGGTTTGAAATAAAGGTTGAGCTCGAACTGGCTGCTGACGTAATTTTCTAAGACTGGCAGCAGCGTTTTTCTATCGAGCTCATTGGCAATCAAGCTAAATGGCAAATAGGCAATCCCTCCGCCGTGTACGGCGATATTCTTGAGGATTTCACTGTCATCGGCCTCCACGGTTTGAGTGATCTCAACAGTGGAGTACTCACCATCCAACTCGAAGATCCAACGATTACCTCCAACCAGTGTACTGGCATAAAGGCAGCGGTGGTGTTTGAGATCATCGGGGACAATCGGTTTGCCGTTTTTCTTAATGTAGGCCGGCGAGCAGCACGCGATTAATGGCTCTCGTAGCAATGAACGTTTCACTAGCAAACTATCTTTGTCTTGAAAGCCCCGGTAGGTGGCATTGGCTCGTATCGCAAAGTCTACATCGTGGACATGATCGACCTCGAAAGCTGTTTCGAGTACGACAAAGTTAATCGATGGGTGAAGCAGTAGGTATTCACCGATAATCTGGCTTAGGTAACGCTTGGCAAATAGCGGGGTACTGGCAATTTTGATGGTACCTTTGTCCTCACTGCTCATGTTCTGGACTTCATTGAACACATCGTCAATTTGGGTATACAACAAGCTGAATTGCTCAAACAGCCGCTGTCCGGCTTGAGTTGGGGTGATCTTGCGTGTTGTACGCTTGAGTAAACTGACTCCCATTTTTTCTTCCAACTCGTTTAGCCACCGACTGGCGGCAGAAGGCGAGATATTGTTGTGTTTAGCCGCTTCGCTGATCGAGCCGGTTCTCACAACATGAAGGAAGAAGACAACCTTGTCTAACATGATCACACCTTAAAATCCATTTACCCTCATATATTTATAGCAAAATAATGCAAAAAAATGATGAATAAATGCTCAGGGTGGCGACCGGTACTCTATTTTGAGGCTGCGGGGAAGTAGTCATATTAGCAAAGCTGATTTGCATTAATGTGAGTAATCTATTGGGGTGAATCTTCTAAAATACCAGAATACAGTGAGTTGTGTTGCCCGTCACAACTGCAGGCACTCGCTAATACCAGTTCTAACCGTTTTGATGTCAACAGTTTGGTATTCATACAGGGGAATTAAAATGCTAAATAACAAAGTGTGTATAGTGACCGGTGGAGCCCAAGGGATTGGTCGCTGCATTGTCGAAACCTTTGCGAAAAATGATGCAATTCAGGTGTATGCGTGTGATATGAACGCAGCCGCTATGACAGACCTAGAAGCTAAGTATCCGAACGTTACAGCCGTCGAGCTGAATGTTTGTGATCGCGATAATATTGCAAACTTCGTTGAAAAAGTGAAAGCAGAGCATGGCAAGATCGATGTGCTCGTCAATAATGCCGGTGTGACGCGGGACAACCTGATTGAAAAAATGACAGAGGAAGACTGGGACTTGGTTTCTGATGTTAATTTGAAAGGGGTCTTTAATATGACCCAGGCCATTGCGCCAGTGATGATTGAAGGAGGCTCTGGCTCCATCATAACTATGTCCTCAGTGGTGGGGACCGACGGCAATATTGGGCAGTCAAATTACGCGGCTACCAAGGGCGGGGTTATTGCGATGACAAAGGGCTGGTCGAAGGAGTTTTCGCGTAAAGGCGCTCAAGTAAGGGCCAATTGTATTGCTCCTGGATTTATTGAAACACCGATGACTGTTGATTTACCGGATAAAGTATTGGATTACATGAGACAGAAAACGCCATTAGGACGCATGGGCAAACCGCAAGATATTGCCAATGGTGCCTTGTTCTTAGCGAGTGACAATTCCGCATTTATTACGGGCCAAACATTGAAAGTTGATGGCGGGCTAGTTATTTAAAGCGCTCTACTTGACTGATTGATAAAATCCCCTGCTGTTAGGTAGGGGATTTTTTATGCGTGTTATTAAATCTTTTATGCTTGTATCTCATTGTTATGTAAATATTTATTGTTTTCGCCCAGAGTGAGGTACTCGGTATGTCCAGGCACCTTGACGTTACTTAGGCGCAGCATGTCAAAAATGATTGGAAAAGAAATCATTCTCCCATTGAGCAGATAGAGAAGAGCCGAGTAAGCGAAGTTTAATCCAGTGCGTAATGCTATCTAGCATGATGTTGTCCTTTAGCCAGGTTACAACTGGCTGTGAAATTGAGATCCAAAGTTATATCACGTAAGTTCGGCTTACAGTTGTACGCTGAATTGATTGGTTGGTCAATGAAATAGTGTTCATAATTATGACAAACTGTTAATGACACATGCCGAATTCGCTCTGCTGGGAAGTCACAGAGCGTCAGGTTTGCACGTTGCAGGGCGGGGACATTGATTGGTTAGGCTTGAAAAGCAAAAAAGCCCTTCTGTTAGGGCTTTATATGTATCGAGGGTTCTTGGCTACAGCGTGTGTTGAGCTTTAAGTCGCTTCAGGCATTCCTACGGAATGTACTTTACGCTATCGCGCTCAACCAGCGTCGGCTCAAGTTGGATCACCGTATTGGCTTGATGTTTGTTTTGGATTCTGTCGAGCAGGATATCGACCGCTTGTTGGCCCAACCGGTGTTTAGGCTGGTGGATAGTGGTCAATGACGGGGTAATGTACTTCGCCAGTTTAATGTCGTCGTAGCCGACAATAGAAAGATCGTCGGGCACACGTATGCCTTTTTTGCTGGCGGTGTTAATCACACCCATTGCCATCATGTCATTACACACAAAGAGTGCTGTGGGTAACGGGCCTCTAGCCAAAACGTCGTTAAAGGCAATTTCCCCGCCTTCACACTCGAAGTTCCCTGATGCAATCCACTGTTTATTGACGTCTAAACCGGCTTCTTCCATTGCCTGTACATAACCGGACAAACGCTGTTGGGCGGTCAGCTTATCGAGCGGTCCCGTTAAGCAGCCAATTTGGGTATGACCTTGCTGAATAAGGTGTTTGGTGGCGAGATAGCCGCCGTGATGCGAGTTGTCTTGGATCTTGTCACTTGGAAAATCAATCGGCCCCCAGTCCATGACTACCGTCGGTACAGGCTGGTGGCGGGAAAACAGATCAAACGCCTGACCATCGACCTCACTGCACATCAGCAGCAGACCATCGACGCGCTTTTGCAGCAAGATATCAAGGCTATCACGCATGCGGGCGAGATCCCCCTCGGTGTTACAGAGGATCAGGTTATAGCCTTGTTCATAGCAGCGGCGCTCAACCCCTTTTACCACTTCGCCAAAAAATGGATTGGTGGAAGTGGTGACCAACATACCAAAAGTACGGGTGTGGTTAACCTTCAGGCTGCGCGCTAACGCTGATGGGGCGTAGTTCAGCTCTTTCACTGCCGCCATTACGCGCACGGAAATGTCTTCACTGACAAAGCGGGTTTTATTCAGGACGTGGCTAACGGTGGATGTTGAGACTCCAGCATGTTTTGCTACATCTTTGATTGTCGCCATAGGTTCTCCCTGAACCGTGCCGCAGTGGGCACGGTATCAATTACTTATTGGTGCTCAATAAGAAAGCGTTCCACTTCACGCCGGTGTGGAATAGACGTTTGAGCACCCATTCGGGTGACTGAAATTGCAGCAGCGGCATGGGCAAACCGGATAGCATCGTCCATCGCCTTGTTCTCCTGAAGGCCGGTCAACAATGCACCGTTGAAGGTATCACCTGCTGCCGTTGTGTCTTTGGCATCCACACGATAGCCAGGGACTTGACGGCTTTCACCGTTTGCACTGATCCATACCCCTTGGCTACCCAAGGTGATCATAACCTGCTTGATGCCTTTTTCATGGAGGGCATCGGCTGCCTGCTGCGCACTGATGGTATCGGTAACCTTGATACCAGTCAGCAACTCCGCTTCAGTCTCGTTAGGCGTAATCATATCAATATGTTGTAATAAGTCATCCGATAATGGCTGGGCAGGGGCTGGGTTGAGTACCACGCGGGTGCCTGCCTGTTTGGCCACTTTAGCTGCGGCTTCAATAGTGGCCATCGGTGTTTCTAGTTGCATCAGTAGTGTATCGGCCTGCTTGATCAGGTTGTGGTGCGGTTCGATACGAGCTGGGCTCAGGCAGCCATTGGCTTCAGCTGAAATGGCAATGCTGTTCTCACCGGTTGCCGCTACCTGAATCATGGCAATGCCGGTTGGCATATCTTTCTCAATCATTACGCCATCGGTATTCATGCCTTCTTTGGTAAATGTTTCACGCATCTCATGGCCGAAGCTGTCATCGCCGACACATGCGATAAAGGCAATATCAGCGCCTAGGCGAGCGGCTGCCACTGCTTGGTTCGCCCCTTTACCACCAGGGATCACACAGTAGCTATGGCCATGCAGCGTTTCCCCCGGACGAGGGAAAGAAGCAACTTGCAATACATGATCGGCGTTCACGCTGCCAAGAACGACTAATTTATTCATATTGGGACCTTTCTCATTCTCATTGGCCAAAATGTATGGCTTAGCAGTTAGCAAAGTGGTGGTATGTTGCTAAACGATAGACTTTGAACAGTATCTAGGTTGTTGGGAGGCAGGATATAACCAGAAGTTCAGTTATATCCTGCCCGGCTATTGGCTATTGGCTATTGGCTATTGGCTTTGAACCTTTGCCTATCGCCGCTGGCCTCATGCCTTCTCTTATTCAGAAACCACTTTTAGAGGTACTGGGATGTTTGCCTCAACTTGCTCGCCTTTTAGCATTTTGTCTGCAGTTTCCACACCCAATGCGCCAATCAAATCAGGCTGCTGGGCGATGGTAGCACCAAGCATACCGCGTTTAACTGCTGCGATACCGTCATCTGTACCATCGAAGCCGACGATCAGGATATCTTTGCCAGAAGCTTGAACGGCGCGAAGGGCACCCAGTGCCATTTCGTCGTTTTGGGCAAATACCGCTTGTACATCTGGGTTAGCTGCTAGCATGTTTTCCATGACGTTCAGGCCCTTAGTACGGTCGAAGTCAGCTGGCTGGCTTGCTAGCAGTTCCATACCGCTGCCATCAACGGCCTGCATGAAGCCTTTACCGCGCTCACGGGCTGCTGAGGTCCCTGCGATACCTTCTAGCTGGATAACGCGTGCTTGTTCGCCCACTTTCTCCATGATGTATTTACCGGCCATCTCACCACCCGCCACATTGTCAGACGCGATGTGGCTGACCACTTCACCACGGCTTGCCCCACGGTCTAGTGTCAGGACCGGGATGTTTGAACGGTTTGCTATGCGGATAGCATTGGAAACGGCATCAGAATCGGTAGGGTTGATAAGAATTGCCTTCACACCACGCACCGTCAGATCTTCCACGTTGGATAGCTCTTTGCTTGGGTCGTTTTGTGAGTCAAGAACAATCAGGTTATAGCCCAGCTCTTTTGCTTTGGCCTCGGCCCCTTCCTTCATGGTGACGAAGAATGGGTTGTTCAGTGTTGATACGACCATGGCCATTGTGTCCTGCGCGGCAGCCGTAGAGCTGAATGAAGCTGACAGTACAGCGGCAGAGATCAGGGTTGCTAACTTTTTCATTCTATTTTCCTTTCTACATATGTCGGGTGAAGGCGGGCATAGGGGTACCCGCATACAGAGGTTGTGGTATACCAACCTACATAAATATTTGATCAGTCTTGCAGGTTAAAATCGCTGTTCTCTGTGTTAGAGATTTTATAATTAGAGCCGCTAGTTACTGCAATATCTGCCTTGATAACAACGATTTTTCCTGTGCAAATCCTTGGTCAACTACTTATCCAGATTGGTATTACTTATTTTTATTATCTACAAGGACTGCCAGCAAAATTACCACTGCTTTTGCAATCATTTGGTAGTAGGAGGAGACATCCAATAGGTTAAGGGCGTTGTTCAAGAAGCCGATGATCAGTGCACCAATCAAGGTACCCATGATGCGGCCTTTACCACCGGCGAGGCTGGTGCCGCCAAGAACAACAGCAGCGATAGCATCGAGCTCGTAGCCCATACCTGCTGTAGGCTGTGCTGATGATAGGCGAGAGGTGACGATGATACCGGCAAGCGCGGCAAGCAAACCACAGATGGCGTAAACACCAATCTTAACGCGATCCACATTGATACCAGATAGGCGAGCCGCTGATTCGTTACCACCTAGCGCATAGATGTAGCGACCGAAACGGGTATGGTTCAGTAGGTACCAAACCGCAGCAAAGACAAATACCATCAGCCAGATTGGCACAGGGATGCCCATAGCGTAACCCGTCCCGAACCATGCAAAGCTGTCAGCAACATCAGTAAAGCCCGTTGAGATAGGTCGACCATCGGTGTACACCATGGTTACACCACGTAGCAAGGTCATGGTCACCAGTGTCGCGATGAAGGCCTGGACTTTACCCTTGGCGATAATCACTCCACTGATAGCACCCAGCGCGGCACCGGCCAGCAAGGCCGTCGGTACGGCGATCAGTACCGGTACTTCCATGGCAATTAAAGAGGCAGCGAAAGCACCGCATAGCGCAAGGACAGAGCCAACACTTAGGTCAATACCTGCCGTCAGGATAACCAGAGTCATCCCCACCGCAATGATGGCATTGACAGAGGTCTGGCGCAGGATATTAAGAATATTGTCGACCGTGAAAAAGTTCGGGTTCAGAAATGACACCACGACAATAAGGAATACGAGGGCAATCAGAGACTTTTGCTCGATTAGCCACTCTTTGCTAAATAGCTTGGCGCTACCGGTGTTCTGTTGTTTGGTCATAGCGTTGCTGCTCATGCTGCTACCTCGTTGATTTGTTTACCCACAGCGCAGGCGAGAAGTGTTTCTTGGTCGGCATCTTCAGCCATGAATTCGCCGCTGATTTTGCCTTCGTGCATGACCAAAATACGGTCACTCATGCCGAGTACTTCCGGCATTTCAGAAGAAACAAGAATGATGCTCATCCCTTCTGACTTGAATTGGTTGATTAGCTGGTAGATTTCTTTCTTGGCGCCGACATCAACACCGCGAGTCGGTTCGTCCAGGATCAGAACTTTAGGTCGGGTCATCAAGCCCTTAGCGATAGCGACCTTCTGCTGGTTACCACCAGACAGGTTACCGATGATCTGGTTGCGGCTTGGGGTCTTGATGTTGAACAGGCGAATGAAATCTTCAACTGCGGTCACTTCGTCGTAGTGTTGTAGTTGGACCCCTTTTGACAGTTGCTCCAGTGAACAAATTGACATGTTCTCTTTCACGGATAGGCCGAGGATCAGGCCATCGCCCTTACGATCTTCCGAAATGTAAGCGATGCCATTAGCAAGACCGTCTTGCGGGGTTAATGGGTTGATAGTTTTGCCATCAAGCACAATGTCACCGGACTCACGCTTGAGTGCGCCATAAATGATTTTCATCAGCTCGGTACGACCGGCGCCCATCAGACCAGAGATCCCTAATATTTCACCGCGATCCAAGGTAAAGCTAACATCTTTAACCCCAGCGCCATTCAAGCTTTTCACTTCAAGGCAGGTTGTGCCATGTTTAACATCGATACGCGGGTATTGCTCGTCGAGGCGACGGCCAACCATCATCTCGATCATGGTGTCTTCATCAATATCAGCCACTGCGCGCTGGCCGATGAATTTACCATCGCGAAGCACCGTGATGTCATCGCAGATCTTGAAGATCTCTTTCAAGCGGTGGGAAATATAAACAATGCCGGTACCTTCTGCACGTAGCTCATTGATTACCTTGAAAAGGGATTCGGTCTCGGTGTCGGTGAGGGCGTCTGTCGGTTCATCCATAATGATGACTTGAGATTTTAACGACAGCGCTTTGGCTATCTCTACCATCTGCTGTTCGCCAAGGCTCAGTTCACCAAGCAAACAGCGTGAGCTGTGCTTAACATTCAGACGTGCGAGTAGGGCATCGGCTTCCTTGTACATCTGCGACCACTTGATGCCACCAAACGAGTTGGTTTTTTCGCGGCCAAGAAAGATATTTTCGGCGATGGTCAATTCAGGTATCAGGTTCAACTCTTGGTGGATGATGCTGATGCCTGCTTCTTGCGAATGGCGCGGGCCATTGAAGTTGACGGTTTCACCTTGGTAGCGAATCTCACCGGCATCCATATGGTAGATGCCGGTCAGCGCTTTCATGAGTGTTGACTTACCTGCGCCGTTTTCACCCATCAAGGCCATGACCTTACCTGGGTAGACATTCAGGCTGGCTTTATCCAAGGCTTTGACGCCGGGAAAAGCCTTTTCGATGTCTTTGAGTTCTAGAATTGGCTGAGTCATAGGGAGTCCTTACAGCGAGTTCTTGCAACTAAGGCTTGCGCTTAAAATACGACGCCGGCTTGGAAAATAACATTGGCATACGGGGTACATTCACCTGTACGGATCACCGCTTTACTGTTTTGGGTATGTACTTTAAATGCTTCGTGAGGCACATAAGCGATGGTGATTTTTTTCCCGCACAGGGTTTCTTCTTCACGGAGTAGGGCAATCAGCGCATCGTGGTGCTCTGGGCTGACTTGCTTGAATTCTTCAGCCATCACCACACCTTCAATCTGCATTTCTCCCAACAACGCTTTTACTGTTTGGATGAAAGTCGGGACGCCTGGGATAAGGGCAAGATCAATACGTTGGGTTTCATCCGGGATTGGCAGACCCGCGTCACACACAGTGACTTCATCGGTATGGCCGAGAGTGGCGACCAAATAGGACAGCTCAGAGTTGATGAGTGTGCTCTTTTTCATGCTTGCACCTTAATCATTGGTGGTGGTGATGCTTCTAATGTCGTTGCCAACCTTGGCGGTGTCATCCGTGTCTTAAATAAACATCGAAACGATTACGCAAACGTTTCGATGGCTGTAAATGTAAAAGCAAACGTTTCGATGCGCACTAATTATGGTTGAAAAGTGTGATTGGACGCAGAAGAAATATGCTTTGGGTGAATGTTTTCTGTGCGCTGTAAAAAAATCTAGGCAGAAGGGATGTGATTTTTGTGTAAGGTTTTGCAAAGGTGGCGATTTTACTTTGATATTGGATAGCCTAAAAGCGTATTATTACGCCGTTCTCGTTCTTTAATCACCTAAATGGACTTGCTAGTGATGGTAACCGTGCTTCAACTACAACCTGTATTTCTCAGCATTGCGCCTGTTTCAGTGGCCGTTATGCTGTATGCCATGAAGAGCAAGAAATTGTGGTTAATGCGGTTCTCATTGATTGGAATGGTGATTTCTGTCTTTCTGTTGTTTGCATTTCAGTATCTTGATTACCGTTATCTTGAAAACTGTCTGCTACAAGGGGAAGTTTACAACCCGCTATTGAGCTCCTGCATCAAACTTAACTAGCTTAGGGTCGCCAAGATAACCTGTGCACTCGGGAATACGGCGTAAGCGTCATCCCCGATAACGAGCCTTGTAATATCTTCGCTTCCCTTATCGATCAGGGCGCAAATCTCATCTTCATGATTGAGTGTCAGAGTAACCTCAACCGAGTGGTCATCGCTCGCAATATCACGCACTTTCCCTTTTAGCCAATTCTGCTCAGGTGTGGGTTTAGCTAAAGACGAGGAGAGTTTGATATCAATCGCTGGTCCCTTGATGAGCGCGACGACCTCTTTGCCCGGATGAAGGTCCAACCGAATTGTACTGCCATGGGTAATAGTGGCAGTGAGCTTTATGCCTTCTTGCAAAACGACGGTGATCAAATCATGAAGGGCATGGTTTTCAATTTTCTCTATAGTGCCGAACAGCTGGTTTCTGGCGCTGGTTTGCAATGATAGTTTACTCATAACACCCAGCAGGCTGTGCAGTGGGACAGATTCGTCATTAAGCGCTTCCAATCCCATAGACTGGATTTGATCAAGTAGCTCATACATTTGTACCAGTCTTTGGCCATGATGGGTGAGTGAAGCTCCGCCCCCTCCTTTTCCACCCTTTTCACTCTCGATAAGTGGGGATTCAGACTGGTTGTTCATTTCCTTGATAGCATCATAAGCGGCTTTGTAGCTGATCCCTGCTTGTTTGGCTCCCTGGCTAATCGATCCTGTTGCTGCAATCGCTTTCAATAAAGCGATTCGACGAGGGTTGGCGAACATTTTGCCTTGTTGTGACAAGGTAAGAATTGCGTCGAAATCCATAGAGCTATCCAATCCCCTTTAACCAATGTGTACTAGATCATAAACCGTTGTGATGCTTTGCCGTAGAGTATACCCGACTTTATGTAGTGATTGATTTATAGAACAAAAATATTCAAACAATTAAGGAAAGCGGAACGATGAAAGCAAAGCAAACTTTACTGTTTATTCTGAACGATGCCCCCTATGGTTCCGAGCGTTCCTTTAATGGCTTGCGGTTAGCCATTAATCTTGGCGAACAAAATGAGGCCGACACAGAGATAAAAATTTTCCTGATGTCAGATGCCGTAAGCTGTGCGCTATCCCTGCAAGCGCCGGGAGAAGGATACAATGTGCAGCAAATGCTAGAGATCTTACTGGCTCAAGGTGCCGAGGTGAAACTGTGTAAAACGTGCTGCAATGCTCGCGGCTTATCTACGCTGCCGCTTATCGAAGGGGCTGAAATAGGTACCTTGGATGATTTGTCACTGTGGACATTACAAGCCGATAAGATTGTGACGTTTTAATTGGCATAGGGCTGAAGTGATCAGCCCTTTATATCAGTGCATGAAGTTTTTTAGATCTGACTACTGGCGCGGTTGGTAAGCTGGAAGCCGATATCGATGCTTGCTTGAGGGGGCGTTGTCGAGCCTTGGATTTTACCAACCACTAAGCCTGCCGCTTTGGCAGCCATATCAAGATAGTCGACTTGGATAGCCGTAATAGCCGGATAGCTCTGTTGGCAAAAAGCGGCACCGTCCAAGCAGGTGATAGCCATTGAGTTAGGCACTTTAATGACACGTCGTTGGCATTCGAACAGCGCCCCCATGGCAATGTTTTCATGAGTACAGATGAGGGCATCCAAATCCCGCTCACGTAGCAGAAGCTTGGCTAGGCCTTCTGCGCCTAACTCGATACTGGCTTGCTCATGGGAGGTCAGGAAATGATCGGGCGTTAAGTAGCCTTCCAGCATGCCGGCCTGCCAACCCCTTAATTGCTTGTTGAGGATAGCTTGGTCTCCATGACCACCGATAAAGCCGATATTTTTGAAACCTTGGCCGATCAGTTGTTGAGTCATGACTTTGGCAGCCTGATAGTGATCGACACCGATATTAAGATCGATGGCCAGCGGGGTGAGTTCATTCACCTCGAGCACTGGGATATTACACGTTTCCAGCAGCTTCCTGCCTTTTGCCGATCTTTCACTACCAAACAATACAATCGCGGCAGGGCTGCTAGCCAAAATATTCGCCAGGATATTTTCTTCTTGATCAAGAACATTACCGGTGTAACTAATTTGCAGCTGGAAATTGCGCTTGGCCAATTGTGATTGAAATGGGCCGATGAATTGGCAACAAGCACTCTCCGTCATAGATGGAATTAGCATAGCAATAGTGTCACTTTGGCCAGAGGCCAGCGCACCAGCAGCTTTATTGGGAATATAACCAAGCTCATCAACGGCTTGTTGGATCTTGTCACGCAGTTTATCTGAAACTTGCTCTGGGGTGCGCAACGCCCGCGATACCGTCATAGAACCCACACCTGCGAGTTTGGCGACATCGGCAAGGGTTGCACGGCCCGTACTTCGACGTTTTCGAGGCTCAGCCATCGAATCTCCCTACATCATAAAATAGCTTTGCTAATTCAAACGGATTAGCAAAGATATCTTCTACTTAATAATCAGCGGCTTATTTATTTTACCCTGGTCTAATTATTGTTGAACATGCATTTTAACCTTGTTGATACCAAGGTTCCAACTGGTTTGCTAGCTCTGTGATATTAAAAATGGTAGCGCTATCACAAATTTTGGTAGCGCTATCAGGTAGCGCTACCAAATGTGATTTTGATCGCTTTATTTGTCCACGTCGATCGTTAAAGTGGCGCCATAGACACAAGTTATCCCTTTAATTGACGAGAAGAGCGATGCTGAAAGAACTGCTTACCCCGGATGTGATTACCCTTCATGAATCGGCAGAAAACTGGCAACAGGCGATAGAGCTATCTTGTAAACCCCTGATTGACAATGGCGCTATCGAACCAAGTTATGTACAGGCGATTTTCAAGTCTCATGAAGAAATGGGCCCTTATTACGTCATTGGCCCGGGTATGGCGATGCCGCATGCTCGTCCTGAAGACGGCGTAAACCGTTTGGCTCTTGGTCTTACCGTGATCCGCAATGGCGTTAGTTTTGATGCTGATGAAAATGATCCGGTGAAAATGCTGGTAACCCTTGCTGCGACTGATAGTAACAGCCACGTAGAAGCGATTGCTCAGTTAGCTGAACTCTTTATGAATGAAGAACATGTGGCCGAGATTTGTGCCGCACAAGATGTGGCTGCTATCCGCCGCATTATCGAAACCTATTAATGCAAATGGCTTCGGCCAAACAAATTACAGCGAATTTTTCGCAAACTAATAACGTGTAAGAAGTGAAAGGTAGAATATTATGAAAATTATGGTTGTATGTGGTCACGGTCTTGGTACTAGCCTAATGATGGAAATGAGCCTGAAGAGCATCGTTAAAGAACTAGAAGTGGCTGCGGCAGTTGATCACTGTGACTTGGGTTCGGCGAAGGGTACAGCATGTGACATTTTCATCGGTACTAAAGACATTACTGAGCAACTGGTTGCTCAGGGCGTTGAAGGCAAGATTGTCTCGCTAGATAACATGGTTGATAAGAATGCGATGAAAGAGCGCTTGTCAGCAGCCCTAAAAGAACTTGGCGCTCTGTAAGAGGTAGCGATGGAATTTTTCAGCTTTTTAATGAATGACGTGCTGGCCGAGCCAGCCGTCCTTGTCGGCCTGATTGCTTTGATCGGCCTGATTGCCCAGAAAAAACCAGTAACAGAGTGTATCAAGGGTACCGTCAAAACTATTATGGGTTTTGTGATCCTTGGTGCCGGTGCCGGCTTGGTAGTGACTTCACTTGGTGATTTCGCCACCATTTTCCAAGAAGCTTTTGGCATCACAGGTGTTGTTCCGAATAACGAAGCGATTGTGTCGATTGCGCAGGAAGCCTTCGGTAAAGAAATGGCGATGATCATGTTCTTTGCGATGGTTGTGAATATCGTGATTGCACGCCTGACGCCGTGGAAATTCATCTTCCTGACAGGTCACCATACCTTGTTCATGTCGATGATGGTGGCAGCGATCCTGTCTTCTAGCGGCATGTCTGGTGTACCGCTGATTGCGGTAGGCTCATTGGTCGTCGGTGTGGTGATGGTGTTCTTCCCTGCGATTGCGCACAAGTACATGAAGCAGGTAACGGGTTCAGATGATGTGGCAATCGGTCACTTCTCTACCATGTCTTACGTACTAGCGGGTTTCATTGGCAGCAAGTTCGGTAACAAAGAACACTCGACTGAAGATATGAATGTGCCTAAGAGCCTACTGTTCTTGCGCGATACACCGGTGGCGATTTCTTTCACCATGGGCATTATCTTCATTATTACCTGTCTGTTCGCAGGTGGTGACTTCGTACGTGAAGTGAGCGGTGGTAAGCACTGGTTTATGTTTGCCCTGATGCAGTCAATCGCATTTGCAGCGGGCGTATATGTCATCTTGCAAGGTGTACGTATGGTTATCGCGGAAATCGTACCGGCGTTCAAAGGGATTTCTGACAAGTTAGTACCAAATGCTAAGCCTGCACTGGATTGCCCGGTTGTCTTCCCTTACGCACCCAATGCGGTACTGGTTGGTTTCCTATCAAGTTTCACCGCGGGTCTTATCGGTATGTTCCTGCTGTACATCATGGGTTTGACAGTGATTATCCCAGGTGTTGTTCCCCACTTCTTCGTAGGTGCAGCGGCAGGTGTATTCGGTAACGCAACTGGTGGTCGTCGCGGTGCAATGCTGGGTGCATTTGCCCAAGGCCTACTGATTACCTTCCTACCGGTATTTTTGCTACCGGTGCTGGGTGACCTTGGCTTTGCCAACACCACATTCAGTGATGCTGACTTCGGTATCGTCGGTATCTTGTTGGGGCTGATTGTTCGCTAATTGCACCTGATATAACGCTGATAAAATACTATTAAGAGCCCGCAACGTTTAAGGTTGCGGGCTCTTATTATTTCGTTGATTACGCCGTCTGTGTGTCTTTCGTTGTTGTTTCTTCCGTAACAACCGTCTCGATAAGTTTGTTGAGACGGGGTACAAGGTAAACACAAACCAAGCCGGCTGCTGAAGTGAAAGATGCGGTGGTTGCCCCACCAGAGAAAGTCACTGATGCAGAGATCGGCGGGATTGATATCCTCGCTATCGAAGATGTTTGCCCGTATTGGGATGGGGTGTACCGGCCCTATCGTGCTAGTGGCAAAAGATGATTTGGAACAAGCAAAAAACCAGTTAGTTGAGGCAGACTATATCAGCTGACATGGATTTATGCTTTAAATCCAGATAATTACACTATTCTGCTCCATTGGAATAGATCATCGGGTACTTAGGTGTGTTTCGCTGTTACAGCGTGCTAGGTACCCTTACCGTCCACTTTAAAGGAATTAGAGATGACAGAGAAAGTACGTCTGACACAGATGACCAAGAAAGCCGGGTGAGCCGCTAAAATAGGCCCCAAGGCCATGGCGCAGGTTCTGCAGTCCATTTCACCCCTTTTTCCCGAACAAGCGTATCCCAATCTGATGGTTGGGCTGACGGTAAGCGATGATGCTGCCGTCTACAAAATCAACGACGATGTTGCCGTTATCCAAACATTGGATTTCTTTACTCCAATCGTGGATGACCCCTATGACTTTGGTGCTATTGCAGCGGCGAATGCCCTTAGCGATGTCTATGCCATGGGTGGGCAGGTAACATTGGCGATGAATATCTTTTGTGTGCCAACCGACCTTCCACAAGAGGTTGTCGGCCAAATCCTCAAAGGCGGGGCGGAGAAAGTCCGTGAAGCTGGCGCGGTATTGGTTGGCGGTCATACCGTGGAAGACAGTGAGCCGAAGTTTGGCTTGTCTGTCATGGGCATTATCCACCCGTCTAAAGTGCAAACCAAGGCGGCGGTGGAAAGTGGCGATGTACTGGTACTGACCAAACCGATTGGTACCGGACTTATCTCAACCGCGGCGAAACGCGACAAAGCCAGTCAGGCGGCGATTCAAGCCTCTACTGACAATATGAAAAAGCTAAACCGCAAGGCGGCTGAGATATTTGCCAACTACCCCGTCAAAGCTTGTACCGATGTTACTGGTTACTCACTGCTGGGCCATGCCCATGAAATGGCAGAGAAAAGTAATATCTGTATGCACTTCAAGGCGGAGCAGGTGCCGTTCTTACCAGAAGCTGAAGACTATGCCGCCCAAGGGTTATTCCCTGGCGGGGCGAAGCGCAATCTTGATGCGTATCGTGAAGACATAGCTTTCGACGATGGTTTGGATGAAAGTTGGCATCGCAAGTTGTGCTGTCCGGAAACATCCGGTGGCCTGCTGGCAGCTGTACCGAAAGATTGTCTGGATGCGTTATTAACTGAATTTAGCAGTCAAGATGAACCCTGTTGGGTTGTCGGGTTTGCCGAGGATGGTTCTGGCCTCAAGGTCAGCTAGTCCCGGTATTTAATCAGGTTGTCCGGCTTTAGCCGAAGCCGGCACCTTGCTAAATCAATTCTATCTTGGGATCCCCTCCCAGTGCACTTCAAACCAAGATTGATGACCAAACGGTATTCTAAGTCTAGCCTTGTGTCATTGTTTTATTACATGAGACCAAGCCAGCCGGAAACGGCTGGCTATTTTATTTTTTCTGATAAGTAATAAATATTTCAATTTTGAACGTGGCTAATTAACCACTTGTGAATTATGGTTATTGGTGGTGACTATTGACTAAAATACTATGCAGCTGTGATTGGCTTTTCTTTAATGTGTGACGCTGCTTCATAAAGGAATAATTGCAACGAGAGTGAGACATTCTCAATGGTATTTTTTCCACTTTTTAGATTAAAAATATTATGGATTAATTATATTTAACTGTTTTTTAGTGTGTTGTCATTATATTGATTATTGAATCAATATAAGAGCTGAAAAAGAGAGATAAAATTAAACAACAAAATTATCTAATAGGGTGAATATATTTATGATTTGGCCTCAAAGGCTCATTATCCTCTTTGGCTTAACGCTACATAATGCGTTTGCAACCCCATCAGTGAAACTTGAAGCGGTTAGTGAATTTGGCTGGCTAGCGCAAAGTGTTCAGCCTGCAACAGAGCTGCAGGTTCCAATTAACCAGATACATAGCTGGCACTTGCAGATAACGGGTAAAAAAGGAAAAGCAGCCGATTGCCGTCCACAGCAAGTGAGCGGGGGGATGCCAGCCCATCGTCATGGCTTACCGACGCAACCGCAATGGCACCAAGATATAAAGGCTGGTTGGTATCGAATCGATGGCTTGAAATTTCAAATGCCAGGGGCATGGCAAGTGATCTTGTCATGTAAGGACGACAGAGAGCGGAACCATGAATTTATCTTTGAGTTTATGCTT
The DNA here is from genome assembly GCF_003025555.1 of Photobacterium lutimaris. Classification (GTDB taxonomy): domain Bacteria; phylum Pseudomonadota; class Gammaproteobacteria; order Enterobacterales; family Vibrionaceae; genus Photobacterium; species Photobacterium lutimaris. Next base: position 366,237 of record NZ_PYMH01000001.1, read on the forward strand.
TAAGGCTTTCACTTTTTTATCATTGTGCACGATAGCGATTGGGTGCCTCGATGAAGAGCTAGCTCTCCGCCATCAATGGAGCCAGGCAGAATTAAAGCAACTGCAGTCTCTGCACTTAGCCAGTCTTCCGACGGTGACGGATCCCGGCAATGCCTACCTAGACAGTGATACTGCAGCAGAGTTTGGTCGGAAACTGTTTTTCTCCCCGTTGCTTAGCCAAGACGGCAATACATCTTGTGCCCATTGCCATCAACCTAAGCATTATTTTACCTCAGGTAAGCCTGTTGATGGAAAGCGTAATACACCGACGGTGGTTGGTGCTGCTGCTTTCTCTTGGCAATTTTGGGATGGCCGAGCTGATAGTTTATGGGCCCAGGCATTATTTCCGCTAGAAGATCCTGGTGAACATGCGCTGACTCGGCTTGAAGCTGTTGATATTGCTCTTAACCATTTTTTAGCAGACTTTATTGGTGTGTTTGGAGAAACGCCCGCATTAACGTGGTTCCTCCAGCAACAAACGTCTTCATTCAGCCATAATGAAAATTGGGAGGGGTTGAGTGAAGAGCAACGAGCTCAGGTAAACCAGCTTTTTGCCTCTATCGGAAAAGCACTAGCGGCTTACCAGGCTCGTCTTATGCCAGATGTCTCTCGGTTTGATCGGTATGTTGAAGCGGTCGTGAGGAAGGACTTTGAATCGGCAAGCCAATACCTAGACCCAGCCGAAGAGGCGGGTCTCCGCATTTTTATTAGCGAGAGGGGAGGGTGTATTCGTTGTCATAATGGCCCGATGTTTTCTAATGGTGATTTTACCGCAACCGCCGTTCCAAAGAGTATTGAAGATGAAGGGCGTCTAGCGGCCATTCCACAAGTCATTTCCAGTGAGTTTAATTGTTTAAGCCAATATGCCGACAGGCAGGGCAGAAATTGTGATGAGCTCACTTATTTAAAAACACAGGGAGAAGAGTTACGCCATGCCTTTAAAGTACCGTCACTGAGGAATATCACCCTGACCGCTCCCTACATGCATAATGGGTCATTTACTCATCTTAGCGAGGTATTGGATTATTATAATCGTTCTCCTCGCAATGGCTTGGGTCATACAGAACTAGAGCCACTTTATCTTTTCCCATTTCAACTTGAGCAACTCGAGCAATTTTTATCATCACTTGAAAGTGGAATAGCTCCTTCATCAGTATGGGGGTTAACTCACGGCAAGGAGAAAATAGAATGAAATTCATTTTACTTTTAGTTTTTGGTTTATTTTCGTTACCCTCTCAGGCCCATGTCCGATGGTTTGTTAACTCGTCGGAGTATACTGATGCCACTCTACCTATTGATGTGTTGTTTGCCTCTATATTAACCTTTATTCTCGGGTTTTGCTTGATGGCAACTATTGTCACCCGAAGCGTGTTGTTGGGCTCTATCACATCAAAGCCTATAATGACCGATTCCTTTTTTTTCTGGCGTATATTAACCGTTGTTATGGCGCTGTTTTTCATTCTTAATGTTGTACTCGGTGAGTTTATTGCACCGAACCTGCAATTAAATACGGGCCAAGAAATGATAGGTATCAGCCTGCAAATCGCGGTGGCAACGGTGATGGTTTTTTCGGTAACAATCAGCGGTCTGGTTATACTCTTCATTGCGCTAGCATCAAGCATACTATTACCTTTTGCGGCCGCGGTTGATTATTTACCCGAACTCCTGGGAATTGGTGGTGCACTGGTACTTATTGGCCCTTATATTTCACCGTTTGATAAAAAAATGTTCTCTGGCATTGTATATCAACTGGGGGGACGGCAGGCCGCAGTAAACTTGTTGCGAATGATGCTGGGTTTACAATTATTGATATTGGGGCTTCACAACAAATTAATGCTTCCCGGATTATCGCTTACTTTCCTCGATATGTATCCACATTATAATTTTTTCCAACTGTTCGGGTGGGAGAGTTTCACCAACCATCATTTCGTTTGGTTTGTTGGATTAAGTGAAGCTCTGCTTGGCCTGATGTTGATTCTGGGTTTAGCCAATCGGCTAGTCGTGGGGTTACTGGCAACCATTTTTCTGATCACAACGTATGTTGCAGGGCCAAAAGATGTGCTGGGTCACCTGCCTATTTTCGCGATTGCATTTATTCTGCTGTGTGAATCGGTCAACAGAACAGCTGGTTTGCAGCCATCGAAAGTAAAAGATTGCAATGCGTAATCTCATCATAGCAAAAAGGATTGGCATCACTGCCAATCCTTTTTATTCAATATCTTACGATCTTATTCGTAATCTGTCGCGTAAGTTTCTTCATAGGTATGCGAGTACAGTTCAAACAGGTTGCCGAACGGGTCTTCTAGGTAAATCATTTTTGCTGGCTTGTTATCATCTTCAGGGTGGTAGCGCATGATGTCCATACGTACTTTACCGCCGAATTGCTCAACCCTTTCAATCACGCCCGCGAAGTCGTCTGTCTGTAGACAGAAGTGGAAAATACCAATGCGTGAGAAATCGACTTCGTGGCGTTCTTGGCGCTCTTTCATTTCAAACAGTTCAACGCCAATACCATCGCTTGTCACAAGGTGTGCAATATTAAAACCTTTGAAACCTTCGCCAAACACGGCGATACACATTCTACCAATGGCTGTTTCGCGTTCTTCAATAACGTTGGTGTTATCCATAACGATATGAAGGCCAAGTGCTTTGGTATAAAACTCAACGGCTTTATCCATACTGCCGACCATGATACCAATGTGATTCATTTTCATAATTCGCTCCAGGCTCTGATGATTGTTGCGTGATTCGTTTTGATGGGATGAGTATATGGAGGAATGATGATTAACTGAAATTATCAAAAATTATAAATATAATAAATCTACGTTATCATTTCTGGCTTTTGTTGTATTTCGCTTTTCGCAGCAAAATCTTTTCGAGATCACGAATAGCCGTTGATAGTTTAATTCCGCTGGTGATAAAACCATGTTCATGGAACAGGATGGAAGGGATCCGCTTTAAGTTATACTGGTAACAATCCGCTGCCGTAGTGATGACGACCTCTACACCGGCGAACTCAATATCATGCACCCAGTTCAGTTGATGCTCTGAACAAACAACAGTCACTCGGCCTACTTGCTCCACCTGGCAAGCGCTGTCATACATGGAGTGTTGTGGCTGTAAATTAGACATGCCATCCCTTTAAAATCGTCTACTTGGGTACAACTATTCTACTTTCTTTTTAATAAGTTAAAGTTAGAGTTATGTCATTTGATGGACTGGTTATTTACGGACTCTACAAGTGCTTCAATTCTTCCCCAGTTAAAATTTACAGGCGGACTGCATACCATTTCAAGCTCTAGGACTAAATCGATGAAAAGGTGAGGGTAGAGCTCTGAAGCTAGCGGTGAATACTGTAAGAGGCTAGATATACCGTTAGCCTCTTACCAAGTTATGGATGATGTACGGTATGTTGTGTTAAACAACGGCAGCTTGATAATCGGCAAACCGGATCCCCAATGCACTTAAGCTGGACTTGATCAGTTGTAGATCAATGAATTGGAAATCTCTGTTCTGTTTCTCGGGAAACACCCGATGAATATCCGCTGCAGTTAACGTCATGTGATCTGGGTTGGGTTTACACAGAATTTGATAACGCTCAATAGCTTGCTCGATGGTGCTGAGTGACTCCATGTCTAAGCCGTCTTGCTGGTTAAGCAACACAATACTCCGATAAGGGGTTTTGTGGGGCTTAACGCTACCCGCTAAAGGATGGGAAACTAATCTTGCACCTTGATGAATTTTGTCACGGGCCAATGTTAATACATCCAGAATATGATCCCGGTGAGTGATGGTGATGTGGGGTGATAAGGTCGCAAGGCTCAAGTTGTTGCTGATAATTTCTAGTCTGTCGTATCTCACGTTTTAATCCATTATTTTTGTTATATCACGCTACATTATAAATTCATTCTCAATGCACAAATTTGATCCTGTTAGTTATTTTATCTAAAAATTAAATCTTGAATGCAAACTAATGTTTCATATAAGTTAATTTGTTGGTGATGTTAATTGGCTGTAATTAATCTGTATTTAAAAGTGATAAAAGAGACAAGGTGCAAATAATAGGTAGGAGAGATAATGTTAACTGGCGCACAGTTAAATACATTTTGTTGCATAATATTTTCACTTTGCCTGTAAGCTCACAGAATGACTAGAACTACCTTTAAAGCAATGATTAATATAGTTATATTGAATTCATCGAAACACGGAAGTGGATGGGGTCTGGTGGCCCTCCTGGTCTTCAAAACCGACGTGAGCCGAATAGGCTTTGGCAGGTTCGATTCCTGCTCCTTCCGCCAACTCATTTCTAACAATTCAGAAATTATAAAACATCGAAAATACGCATGTTTTATTCAGGGGAGAAAATGACGGCGGCATTTTAGTACCACTGATTCTTTTATAAGTCTCCATTTATTATTGTCCCTGACTTTTTCAAAGCCCTACGCAATTCTTAACGGTTGGAATATTTATTTCCGCAGTTTTATTTTTAACTTATGGGGCTTTATCATGGCTGTAAGCACCTTATCGTCAATTCCACAAATTGAAAAAATCCTCCAGCAAACTTTTCTAGCACCTTTCATCGAGCGCTTGAGCCGGCCTGTGGTTGCAGATGCTGTCCGAGAACAAGTCGCACAGTATAAGACGCAGCATTTGCAGGATCCTGATACACATCTATTTTCTCTTGAGCAGTTGTATCACAATATTGAGGGAGCATGTTGGCTGTTAAACCAACAGCGCTTGCAGCGAGTTGTAAATGGTACAGGGGTTATTGTTCATACAAACCTGGGACGCTCACCAATCAATGCTGAACTCTGGCAGCAGGTGGCAGAGGTTAATACCCATTACAGTAATTTAGAAATTGATTTGAGCACCGGTAAGCGAGGTAAGCGCAAAGGGTTGCTCCAGCAACTGATGCAATATCTCGTCAAAGGCGAGAATACCCTCGTTGTGAATAATAATGCCTCATCCATTTACTTGTTGCTGCATGAATTAGCCAAAGGCAAAGAAGTGATTGTGTCTCGAGGTGAGCAAATCCAGATCGGTGGTGGGTTTAGGATCCCTGATATCTTGGCTTTATCGGGTGCCAAGCTGGTGGAAGTCGGTACCACTAACATAACGACGACTCAAGATTATCTCGATGCCATAACCGATGAAACGGCCATGGTGCTGATTGTGCATACTTCAAACTTTAAGATCCGTGGCTTTACCGAATCGGTGGATGTGAAAGAGCTGGCAAATGCACTTCCGGATCACGTTGTTCTCGCGGTTGATCAAGGTTCTGGTACCACGACCGAGCAGATGCCAGAAGAGCCAACTGTTGCCAGTTATATCGATGCTGGGGCGGATCTGGTGTGCTACTCCGGTGATAAGATCCTTGGTGGTCCGCAAGCTGGCATGATCTCGGGGAAAGATGCGTTAATCCAGCAACTGGAAAAGAACCCGATGATGCGCGCTTTCCGCCCGAGCCGGATTGTTTACTCATTGCTGGAAGAGCTGGTGGTGCGAAAGCTTAACCAGCGGGAAGAAGGAAAGGGGGTCGCGGAAACAAAGAGTCATGCCGATCTCACATGTCTTGAGCAAAGGGCTGAAGAGCTCATCACTGGGTTTAATGAGCACATATCGGTTGTGCAATCTGAGATGATCGTTGGTGGGGGATCACTGCCGGATCAGTCTGATCCATCATGGTCAGTACAGATCAATCCACGCCAGCCTGCATTCCAGCGGTCTCCAGAGAAGTTACTTGCCGTAATGAGGCAATGGCCATTGCCGGTGATTGGTGTTATCAAGCGTGACAAGGTCCAGCTCAATATGGCGACGATTGAACCGTCAGAGATTCCATACCTGCGAAGCCAACTGGCGGAGCTACTGCAATGAGTTATGTTGTCGGCACGGCAGGGCACGTCGATCACGGTAAGTCTGCATTGATCAAAGCGTTGACGGGTATCGATACCGCACACTTACCACAGGAAAAAAAGCGGGGTATGACCATTGATTTGGGCTTTGCCTATTTCAAACATCAGAACGGTGAGCCTGTAGGGGTGATTGATGTACCCGGCCACGAGCGCTTTATTCGCAACATGGTGGCTGGGGTGTGGAGCCTCGACATGGTGCTCTTTGTCGTCGCGGCCGATGAGGGATGGATGCAAATGTCCACAGATCACCTCAAAGTGATCGCCTCGATGGGGATTGATAATGTCACTTTGGTGATCACCAAATCGGATCTGGTTGATGATGATATGTTGGCCTTGGTCGAAGAAGAATCTCTTGAGCAGTTTCTCGATATCGCGGGCTTTATTCCTGACTCAGTCACGGTTTCAGCCCACGAAGATAAAGGCATAGAGCGGCTGCGGCAGTATATTTGCCATACGCTTGATAAAGAGATAGACAGCGATCGTGAAGATGCTGAACGTCATGCCCACCTGTACATTGACCGCGTCTTTACCGTCAATGGTGTGGGTACGACAGTAACGGGCAGTCTCTGTGGCGGAGAGTTTGCCGTTGGGCAGAAGCTCTACATGCTGCCGGGTGGTCGTGAAGTGCAGGTGAAAAGCTTGCAGTCGTACCATCAGAATATTGAACTGGCCAAACCGGTTTCCCGGGTGGCGATTGGCCTTAAGGGCATCAAGAAAAAAGACGTCGAGCGGGGCTTCTGTTTGACCCGTCGCAAGGAGAGCTCATTTGTCACCGATGAGCTGATTGTGCGGCTGGACAATCAATTGTTTGAGGGCTCTTCATCTGGCAAGCCGTGCCGAAACAACAGTGAAGTAGAACTGGCCTTTGGCACGTTCAATACACTTGCTAAGATATTTGTCTTCAAGGGTACCAACCTTGCCAGACTACGTCTGAAAGCGCCGGCAAGTTGCTTTTGGAATCAGCGAGCGTTGCTTATTCAGCATGGCGGTAGCCGGATCCTTAATTGTGGCAGCATTGTCTGGTCAGGCGCCGTTGCTAAGAGTGACCGTAACAAACTTTATGAGCTTCTGATGGCGATGCCTGAACACCCTGCCTGGGAAGATTACGTTACCATCAATATGGCTTTGTATGGGTATGCAAAACGCGGTGAGCAAGTACTTGATGAGTCAGGTTATCAAGTGTGTGGTGATTGGCTCTTTACCGCAGAGTGCTTTAACCAGACTCACCAGCACGTCGAAGATACCCTCAAACTAGGCCTGATTGACCTATCCGTGAATGAGCTGAGTGGTAAGTGCCAGATGGCGGTTGCCCCATTATCCGCCGCGCTCGATGTGCTGGTCGAGGAGGGCAAGCTTCGCCGTTCTAATGAGCTTTACTCACTTGGAAGCGGCCAGAATGAAGCCCAGCTATCGCCAACGGCGAAGAAGATCCTTGCGCATATGGATCATGCTGGCCAGCAAGGCTACGAGGCCGACAAAGAGAAAATCCCAGGGGCTCAGAAGGAGCTCAGAAACCTTGTCCGGCTGGGTTTTGCGGTACCGATGGAAGGTAAGATCTACTATTTGGCATCGGTTTACCAAGGTTTAGTTCACGACTTACTTCAAGAGCAGTCAGTGGGTGACCGTTTTGCTATCTCTGAAGCGCGAGAGCGAACAGGACTATCCCGCAAATATATAATCCCACTACTCAACCGTATGGAAGCTGATGGCTGGATCAAGCGGGTTGATAATGACAGGCAAGTGTTGAAAACGCTGGAGACCGAGTGCGTCTAGTGATTATCTATTGGTCAGCTGTTAGGTAGATCAGAGCCGATGCTTAGATTGAGCATCGGCTTTTTGATTTTTGTACGCAGCAAGAAAACCTTGCTGCGTATGTGCGTGATATAACAGCGCTCAAACCTGATAAGGGCATTGAGATTTATTTGGTCTTGATCACACCTATTTGGTCTTGATCGGAGTGTCATAACTAGACAATTCGGCGTTGCGGTATTGACTAATTTAGCAAAACACGAATTAGGTGGCGTATGGACACCTACCACATGGCACCCTTGTTATGTATTTGATATAGCATAGAGGTTTATAACGCCGTTTGGTCTAGTTTGCACAGCCCTTAGAAAAGAGACTAACTTGTGAGTAATAAATAACTTTGGCCATTCCCCAAAACGCAACTGTGCTTGACCAAAGCTATCAAATTGCACCAAGTCCAACTGGTAGTCTTTTAATATCAGTTCCAACTGCCATGGCGATACTGGATTAACATGCCCGCCATTGTAATAATGATCATCATCAAAATATGGGTACGTACCTTTACATATCATTTCTGCAATTGCGTAGTCTGAACCTATGTTGGGTGTTGAGATGACCAGTAAACCTCCAGGCTTTAGCAACTCTCTACAGTTCTTGATAAAATGACGGGTGTTATTGATGTGCTCAATGATTTCCAGTGCAATGATGACATCAAACTTCTTGCTTAGATATCCAGAAAAATCGTTATTTAAGTCAAGCTTATGAAAGTGACATGATGGATGTTCAACTCTAAAGTTTTCCTCGACTAAATCTGCAGAAGTTACACTCGCCCCATTATCAAGTAAACGTAATGACATCGCCCCAGAGCCTGCTGCAATATCAAGCACTTCGGCGTTTTTTAACGTTCGGATATCAGTAACAATCTCAAGTGCGCGTTGATGTAAACCTTTACGAGCGTGTATAGGTAAGCCTTTGTAGCTGTCGGTAGTCTTACACTTACCCTTGGCAGTATCTCGATAAAGCTCAATAAACTGTTCCATAATCTCATCCTAATTCTCAATTTGCATGTCGATTTGAAAATAAGCTCGACAAATTGATTGTTAAAAAAAGCATCAGGAATCAGCATTTTTTATGCCAATGGTGGTTCATTTCTCGTATTGTGAATAACTCCCCACTCAGTAGACACTTGAGTGTTTCGAGTCTAGGACGTTTGTTAGCATGAGAAAAAGTTATTAACTGACTCTTTGATGAAAAGTCAGTTATCGGGCGTAACTTACAACGGATCAAAAACTTGCTGGCGGCGCCTCCGTTGGTATGCCTTGGCACTGGAGTGAGTCAACTCACAGGGGAAGGATTAGAAACATACTTTCCGGTAAGCAGAGCGCAAAATTGGCTTTTAAAGCTCAGAATACGCCACGTCATGGGCAGCACCGATTAGGACAGCACTTTGCAACGCTATTTCGTTCGCGATAAAAGCTAGGACACAGTTTTTCGCCTATGTAGATTCTATACTAGGTGGTACGCCACCTAATGAGGGAATGCCGATGCTAAATGAAAACCATGCGTTTATTTTAGATTTTCCAGAACTCAAATTAGATATTGTCCAGCTCAACCACGATGATCCGACGTTTAAAGCCGAACTCCAGCGCTACCATGAACTTGATTATGACATTCGTCAGTTGGAAATCTCAGGTAGCCCGATTGATGACACCAATATGCATGATTTAAAACACCAGCGTATGGTGTTAAAAGATGTGCTTTATAAACAGCTTACCAAACACCATGAGCAGGCTGGCAACGAATAGAGTCAGCCCAAATCAAAGTCTTGTGATGCATCACAAGGCTTTTGTATTTTATATCAATTCTTTACCGTTGTTACTTTTGAAGAACAATCATGTCTAAGTCCATCATTAGTCCTTTCGAATTCGGATTGTGTGGCAGCGTCTTAAGCTCGACACTGCGGAAGCCCAATTGTTGCTGGAATTTTCGATAAGAGTATTTTCCTGGCTCATTAATCTCTACCGGATATATTGCAATGGAGCGATGGGTTGTCTCTTCAAGTTGACCATGGATATATTTTTTCGTTATACACTCTGATTGCTGAGTGTGCTTGTTATAAGTACGAGAGCTTTTGAATACGGTGCCATCTTCTTTGCTTACACTAAATGTGAAAGGGTTAGACTTATCTCTAGCGAGATTGACGTCATATTTTGGCACGGTCAGGAAGAGTAAGCCGTCATGGTCCAGGCGTTGGTAGAGGCTGTGTAGCACGGCTTGGTTTACGGAATGATCGAAAAAACCAAAACTGTTACCAAAGAGACATATGCAGTTGTACTTTCTCTTTATTTTTTGTTGTGCCAAAGTCTGCATGTCCATTTCGATATATTGGCACTTACCTTCATCGGTCAATGCCTGATGGCGCTTTGAGCTGGCGTTGAACTGACTTTTGCTAAGCGCAAGGAACTGCTTGTTAATATCTATATGATCAACATATGAGAAGGCGTCTTCGTTTGCTAAGGCGATACTATGCGCTGCATTTGGACCGCAAGCGAGGTTTAAAAGAGCGAGGTTCGTATTGCTCCGTTGCCTCAACAGTTGCCTAACAACCGCAATTTCATTATTGATCCTGAAGTCTTCGAAATATATTTGATAATCATAGCGCGATGCTAAGTCGCCTGTTTGATAGTAAGAAAGGTGCCAGCTCATAGTGCTTCTCATGGATCCATCGATTGTGGCTGTTTGCCACAAGGAGAGGAATGTATTTGTGAATAATTAAGTCATGATGAACAGGGCATGACCTTCGGTATATGTTGTCACTTGGTTTAGGACAGCGGCCATTGTCGATACTGGCCTCTGGGTATAAGCAACAAGTCATGCTCGAGCAACTCGGCATTGGTGGAAATATGGCATTTCTTTTTCTTTGCTTCGACCATATCGTAGTTGCGCTTTTGGCTCGCGGCGGAGAGAGGGAGGCTACCGCAGTCAAGATAGCGCACTGCGTAGTTATTATCTCTAGCGGTCGTAACCTTGCCCATGTTGTACCGGCTCGGCGAAAAGGGGATATCAAGCCAGCCGCGGTTAAAGGCGTTAATAATCGCGTCGCGGTAGTCAGTCTGGTGGCTTAGAATCGCTGTGAGAAGCTCAGTGGCCTCTTGATGAATAATCGTCTTTTCAATATTCACCCTTTCCCAGTCGGCTGTTGCTATGTCATGCATAGCACTTTGAATCAACTGGAGTGCTTCGGTGTTGTCTTTCAGGCTTGGAATATTATTGAACTCGGCTGCCGTTTTGTAGAGCAAGCGGTCAGCACCGGCGAGTACAGCCGTCTGCGCTGAGGCATAGATGAGCTGCTCGCTACGCTCACGGGTTGCCGGGAACGCAGCCATGTACTGATGGAATACCGTTTGTATGGTGATGTCATTAAAGCCGTGAGCGGCAGCGGTTTGCTCGGCGAGTTCACCCATCACAGCGATTGCAGCGATATCTTGGCTGCGACAACCCTGCTCAGCGTAGCCGAGCGACACGTTTTTGACCCCATGGCTGATGGCGGTCAGCATTTCAAGGATATTACTGACAATGGCCAGCGAGGGGGGGATCAGGGTGCCCGTCAGGGTACCAAAGAACTCGCGATCAATAGCAACGCCATGATGTTGGTAGTAATAGGCGCATAGTTGATCGACGTAAGCCCAGCGGTTGAGTGACTCGGCAAGTGAATAGTCTTTGTAATAGGGAAGGTTATAACATATTGGGCCTCCCTCAAAAGACGTACAGCCTGCCGCGAGGCTGATTTCAGCAAGAAGCCGAGGATCTTTGGTACTGTGGCGAACTTGTATCGGGGGAGCGACGGCTTGACAAATTGCACTTACTGATTCAACGCCATGATTAATAAGGGGGAATCCGTTAAGCTTGTTCTGCTTTAGTCCTTCCTCGGCACCGTTGTAATCATTGTTTCGGGTCAGCGAGTCTATTTGAAACGAGAGTATTTCGACGCCTTGGGAACTAAAGTGCTCAAAATAGCGCAATTGCTCACCCGCGCTAGAGACGCCAGATCGCGGTTGGAGGACCGGAAGGTGGTAATGCGATTTGGAGCAGCTGACAATATGGCTAAAAGATGGCTGCTGGGCAAGAAAACGCCCGTTCTTTTGCAGATCGGCTGCTGCTTGTCCATTGGGGTGCGAGGCCAACACTTGTGATCTTGCCTGCATGAAAGATCTGTCAGTATCCAGTTCCTCGATGCGTGATAGCGAGTGCCAGTGGATCCCCGCCTGTGCATACTTTGTTTTTGGCTGGGGAAATGCTTTGTTGTTGGAAGTAAACAGCTGCTCTAGTTCCAAATAAAAAGTGGTCAGGTCAACATACTTGGGGTAAACCAAATCGAACCCCTTTGTTTTGAATGCATTGGCAAGATCACCGGGCTCAGCGTCGATGGTCAGATTGCCGCCGATCACCCAAAGCGCTCCCTGTTTGTCCTGTTCGCTAATCGTGAAGCTCTGGAGATATAGCGAAGCATGGCCGTCAAGGGTCGATAGCATCACGAGTTGGTAATCTTTGCTCAAAGACTTGAAGTCTTCCGGGGTGTTTTGGATCCCTCGAAAATCAACATCAAAACCGCGCTCGGCTAAGGAGAGTTTAAGCAGGTAGAGGCCGACAGAGTGAGAGTCTTTGCCTATACCGGCTAACAGAACCTTACAATTGGGCATCTGAGATAACCTCGTATGAAGGTGTAACGGTATATGGGTAATAGGATCTCAGCTTCTCAAAATCGGCACGGAGTGCCGTTTCGTCGTCGTTCCATAACAGCATTCTCCCTGCATTCTTGCACAGGCCCGTGTTGGCATTGACGGCATCGCCGACGTGGTAATTCCAATATGTTTGGAAATCACTCGTTAGCTGAGGAGGGTTGATCCGGTTGACGACCCCCTCCATGGGAGGTAGTGGGTAGATATAGCGAGCAACGTAATTGGTGGGTGTAAACGCAAGATCCATTTCTGGGTCAACCTGGATGAAAATGTGCAGCTCCTTGAGTGGGATGCCGCAGCGCTGAAGATACATCTCTGAAGCGAGGTTGCCTGGTGGACGGTAAGCAATTTCAAGAAATACCAAAGTGCCATCATGTTTCTTAAAGACTTCAAGATGAGTAACCCCATGCTTGATTGGTGCTAGCAGGGCGTGGACTTTCCTGCTCATGATGCTGATGTTGATATGGTCGGGATCGGTTTCCGCCAGCGTGATGCTACCCAGAGCCTGGCCAAGTGTAATGTTAAAGCATGGGGTTGAGTATTCGTTCACTTGCGAATAGATGATTTCGCCGTGCCGGAGTATTGATTCACAATGGTAAAGAGTGCCATCAATAAACTCGTCTATTTCGTACTGGTAACCGTCATCCTGCCAGTTGGCAAGCCAGTGCTCCAGTGCATCCTGGTTATCCAGCCTTGCTGCTCTTACCGCACCGGCTTGATCAATGGGCTTGATAAAACAGGGAAAAGGGATCGTGGCGACAAGCTGGTCAAGATAGCTTGCCGGGGCATTAAGCCAGGTTTGACGACATAATGCTTGATGTTGAGGGATCACAATACCGCTATTGCGTAACCGGGCTTTCATTTCGAGCTTATCGACATAGGATTCATGGTCAAAGTCCTGAAGCCCATAATGGCGTTTTAGCTTGCCGCACAGTGACACGGTAGGCTCTTCAATCGATAAGATATCGAACTGCTCATGCTGGATATCGACGTTAGCCTCGATGGCCTCGGTGATGGCTGAAAAATCATCCATAGAGGGGACTGAAAGTATCGCATCGAAGTAGATGTCCTTGCGTTGCCGGCGAAGGTGACTTCGAAAGCAATTTGAGCAGATGAGATAGAATTTGCCTTTGATGTGCTGGCGCAACAATGCAAAATCGATACTGATATCTGCACTGCATTGGCGATGCAGAAGGTAGATGGTGCGCTCAGGGAACGTCATAATCTTAGGGCTCCTTTAAACCAATCTGACTCAGCTTTCCATCATGGGATACCCCCACCGCATTATCTTATATGCTGTGTTGAGTAGGAGATGGGTAATAGCCGAGCAGGGAAGTGTTAGTTCAATTCGTTTGAAATCAGTAGCTGGTTTTGTCGCATGAAGTACAGAAATTGGCACAAAGCAAACGAGCTACCGACTAATAAAACCAACGCCAGCGGAAGTTGGCTTGATTTGGGCAAATACCCGATCAAAGCACTGGTGAGGACCGAGCCGGCAATCTGGAAAAAACCATAAAGCGATGAGGCGACCCCCGTTATGCCTCGAAAATCAGACAGGGCGCCAGCCATGGCATTGGCAAAAATAAGCCGCGTACCAACCATGAAAAAGCACATTGGTATCACCAAGGCGTAGAGGTTGAGAATACCGACCACACCAATCAATGTCAGGCTCAACGAGGAAAGCAACATGGTAGTGAGACCAATGGCAATCACATGGTCGATTGTGTGTTTATCGATAAGGCGGTTGTTCAACCACCCTCCTGTGATGTAGGAGAGAGTAATCGTGATAGTTAGCCAGCTAAATTGTTCCATAGTCAGACCCAGTAGGCTCTGGAACAAAAAAGGGCTGGAGGTGGTATAAGCGATAACACCCGCATAGGCTAGACAGGTGCACAGACTATAGGCAACGAAGCTGCGGCTGGCGAATAGGCGGCGATAGTTTGCAAGGAGCTTTCCTTTAGTCGCGTCTTTGCTAAATCTCTGCTGATTTGTTTCTGGTAAAAAACGTAGGATAAGTAGCAACACCAATACCGACAGTATTAGCACAAAAATGAATGTGGATTGCCAGTCAAAATACTTAACTAGATAAGCGCCTAATATTGGGGAAAAAGCCGGTAGAACGGCAAAAATGCTGTTAAGTAGTGACGCCGCTTTCGAAACGTCTTTCTTGTCGTACAGGTCAGTCAAAATCACTCGTCCGATAGGAATACTGGCCGCAACGCCGATCCCAAGAACTAACCGACCCAGAAGAAAAGTGGATATAGAGGTAGATAAAGCGCAAATAGCGGAGCCTAATAATGCTATTATCAAGCCGAAAATAATAAGAGGTTTTCGACCATAATAATCAGAAGCAGGGCCGTAAGCGAGTTGGGCGATAGCAAATCCAACGAAATAAATGGAAACAGAGTACTGTAATACACTCGTTGTTGTAGCGAAATATTCTGTCATTAATGGAAGAGCAGGTAGATAACTATCTGATGCTAATGAAGGTATCGTGCATAAAATAACTAGTAATGACAGGATTAAAGTTTTTTGTGCTTTATTTATATCGGACATTCTGGGTCAACTCATATCGAATAGCTAAATTATATATCCTACCTTTTCTTTATCTTGTCAATAAAAACATAAATACAGTAATGCCTTTAACATTGCCGTTGGCAAACAAGTCATAAAATTTAATTTTAAGCGAAAATTATTTGCTGGCGTTTTTTATTGTTCTTTATGTTAATTGATTTTGATCAAGAATACTCATGACTAGACTGTTATTGTTTTTTGAGTTTTATTTTTCATTATCATTAATAACACGTCTGTCAATAATCAATGGAGTTGATGTTTTGCGTAGGATCGTATCTTTTATTTGTATTTTGTTTTCGCTCAGTTCACTTCAGCTTCAAGCTAGGAATTTATTAAATGAAATTAGTGCTAGAGAGGAAATAAATATTGGCGTGGGGTATATGGTTCCGCCGATGAATTATATTGATGATGATGGAGTACATACTGGTTTCGACGTGGATTTAGCGTTAGCAATTGCTAAGCACATGGGGAAAACCGCTAACTTGGTTAAGGTCAATAATAAAACACGAGTTAGTTTTCTGGTTACGGGCAAGGTCGACATTGTTATTTCCAGTATGAACCACACTGTCGGAAGAGATAAGGTGATCGACTTTAGCGACGTCTATCTTTATGACGGTAAGCGTATATTGGCTAAGCGCGGACGCTTTAGCTCTCTACAAGACTTCGTCGGTAAGCGGGTTGCTGTCGTACAGGGAAGCAATGCGCGCACCGCTCTTCATGAGAAGCTCATCGAGTTGGGCGATCCTAATCCACAGATTCTTTCTTTTCAAAGTAACGCAGAGTGTTTATTGGCATTAAAAACGAATAAGGTCGATGGCTACACCAACGACACCGTTATTTTGTTAGGAACGTCAGGCGGTGACAGCCAATATGAAGCCGTCGGCGAGATATTCAGTCCTACATTCTTCTCTATTGGTGTACCAGAAAATCAATCAAAACTGCGCGATGAGGTGAACTTTATTCTGCGGGATATGCACCTCTCAGGCGAGTGGCGAGCAATTTACGACAAGTGGTTTGGCCCATCTTCTCAATACTCCTTGCCCGGTGAGCCTAAGCTGCCACCGATATGGCCAATGTAATTGGTTCGGTAAGGGGAAGTACCTGTATGAGCGTGGCTGTGCCCGTTGATTGTTTCACGACTTGTTGCCTACAAAGTGATGATAGATGATTGAAATTAATAATGTTAGTAAGCACTTTGATGGCGTCCCTGTAATATCGAACGTCTCGTTCGATATCAGATCTAGTGAGGCTGTCGTTATTTGTGGACCGAGTGGGTCAGGCAAGAGTACTCTGCTAAGGATGATCGCTGGACTTACGAACCCCTCGGCAGGTGCCATTTCCATCGACGGTGAGCCTGTCCAACGTCGCACTTTTAACGGGCGGATAGGGCTGGTACTGCAGGAGCCTTTTCTGTATTCGCACCTTAGCGCTGTTAACAATATTGCGTTGGCACCTTGTCGGGTCAAAGGCATATCAAAGAAGAAGGCGCAGGCCCTCGCATTGAACTTGCTGCAAGAGTTTAATTTGCTCGAGAAGGCTGATGCTTATCCCCACGAACTGAGTGGTGGGCAAAAACAGCGGATATCGATACTCAGGGCTTTGGCAATGGAGCCTGAAGTGGTGTTGCTTGATGAGCCTACTTCCGCTCTTGATACCATCAGTACTCAGGAAGTTATTGGGACAATAAAACGGCTGACCGAACGTCATTGTACGGTGGTAGTTGTGACACACGAGTTGAGTATATCCAATATGATTGCTGATCGTGTTGTATGCATGGACCGCGGCGAGGTACATGAGATAAGTACGCCATATGATCTTGTGACAAGGCCGCGTTCGTTAATTGGCAAAGAGCTATTCTCGCAAAGTGTATCTAGCGTATCCACCCATGATCGTATCCGTCTAACAAAGAATATTAATGTCGGAGTGAGGGGCGGGCTTCATGTAGAGCATCTTCCTTTTATTACAGTGATGGAGCGAAAATTAGCAAGCAAAGCAAAATTTCACCACTTCGAAAATATTAGTCCCGAGGTGTTGTTGAGGCTGGGTATTGTCGATATATATATTGACTATTGCTGTGGGCAGAATGTTTCAATAGCCACCAAGTCATATCAATTGCTCGGTAATGCAAGCGATTATCAGGTGACTACATTTGCGAAAGATATTATATGGAATCAATTGGTATTAGGAATGATTGAATCGGATCATCCACCTATTGAACAAACCAGTATGTCAAAACCAGCATTGCACTTAATCGAGACGGCAATAATTTAAGTTCAGATAATATTCTATTGTGCGATAAGCCGAAAAGAGTAATTCGGAGATAAATCTTGACCAATATAAAGATGAAAGAAACACCGGTTAGTGTTCTGGTGTTGTCGACCTATGAGGCTTATTTACAGCCTCTTACCGCAGCAAAACTATCGAGGCAATTAAAACAAAGTGGCTGTGAAGTTAGAGTGGTTGATTGTTTTGTACAGTCTCTTGATACAAAACTAGTGAAAAATTTTGATAATATCGCTATTTCTGTACCATTATCTGACTCAATAACGACAGCGATTAAACTGCTTGATGTTGTTAGGGAATTAAACCCTAAAGCGAAAGTCGCGTTGTTTGGTGCGCATGCGATATTAAATAAAGTCGAGCTTGAAACCCAATATTCCGTTGCGATCCCCTCTGATGTAGCAGGGTTCTTTACGGGATTAAAAACTGTCAATGACCATAATATAATCCCAGATAGAGAATCTTTATTGGGTTTTAAGCATTATGTATACCCGGGTGGACTGATAAACGACAAGGTGGTTGCCAATATTGAAACCACGGAAGGGTGCCGATTCAAATGTACGCATTGTAGTGTGTTTTCACTGGCCAAGGGAAAAGTCCTTTATAAAAAGCTCGAGTGCGTGATGGAAGAAATCGCCTTCGCGGTTGAAAATGGTGCGGAGCACATTTCATTTACAGACCCTGAGTTTATGAATAATGCGACACACACGCCGGCAATTATCGATGCAATGTATCGCTCCTACCCGCAATTGACCTTTGATGTTATTACCCGTGTCGACAGACTGTTGCGCTATAAAGACGCCTTCATTGCCTTTTTTGACAAGGGATGCCGGTTTATCACGACGGCCATTGAATTTCCCGATGACAAGGTGCTAAAGGCACTGCAAAAAGGTTATCGGACCAAGGACCTCGGGGCGTTGGCTGAGCTGATCAAGACGACCGGTATTGTTGTCAACCCAACGCTGATCACTTTTACCCCTTGGGTCGACAAGGCCACGATATTGGCGGGGGAGCAGTATCTGGCCGAGATTGGGCTTACAGAGATCATCGACCCGGTCCAATCGACGACCCGCCTTATGCTAACTAAAGATTCTAATCTTTTGGGCACCCCCCATCTTGAAGGTATCGAGTTGAGCGAAACTGAGTTTGGCTATGATTGGTGCCACCCTGATCAGGAGGTCGATGAACTATACCGTCAACGGGTATCTGCTATGGGCGGCGGCTTCAACCGTTGCTGCGTCCGTTGTTAATGCAAGGAGTGATCATGAACGAAGAGCGAAGAGGTTGTTACAGCGTTACTGCCTTCGATAACAGTAACCAACAAGTCGTGTTGAACTACTTGTACAGCGAACAATTGATACAGCCTGAATCTGGAAGCGAGACCTGTTGTTGCGACACTAAAGATGAGTCGTACTTTAGGTTGAATCCTACCCTTGTACTGTGGTGCAGCGACAGGTTTGGGGATCAGAAGCCTTGTGCCGTGATGGTATTTGAACTGAGTAAACCGGAAGAAAAGTTGGCCAGCCTTGAGCTGATTCATCTTGGTTCATGCAAAGAACCGGATTCAAACATCCGGCTGATGTTGCAGCATGGTTGCCAGCACATGTCGTCGTTAGGCTTCAAAAAAATTGAGTTAAGCCTGGATACTCATCCTTCGTTGACCGAAGCCGCTGTGAGGAGGAGTGGTTTTGCTCAGGAGTGCCGTAGCCTGTCGGCGGTCTTCCACAGTTACCTGCCCATGTATTTTTCCAGTATGGCAGACAGCCAAACAGTTGCGCAGCTACTTTCGGTGGTAAACGCGGGAACGTTTAGTGCGGTAGCCAATTACCAAGACGGCCATATCGTACTGTCCATTGACAGCTTCTTAGGTGCCGAGCGTCACCTAGTCATCCAATCATAAGAGTAGGAATAACATGCTAAAGCTAGCTATTTACGGCAAAGGTGGAATTGGGAAATCAACAACATCTGCCAACCTCTCGGTCGCGCTGGCAGAGATGGGGTACAAAGTGATGCAGATTGGTTGCGATCCCAAAGCGGATTCGACCAAGAACCTCACCGGTGGTGTGAAGATCCCGTCGGTATTGAGTATTACCAAAGACAAGCGGATCCACGAAATCAGTATCGAGGACGTCGTCCATGAAGGCTATAAAGGTGTTTATTGCGTTGAGGCGGGGGGGCCCGAGCCGGGGATTGGATGTGCCGGACGCGGGGTGATCTCGGTACTCGAGTTTCTGACCAAGTTGGACGTATACAACAAGCTCGGCATTGATATCGTGCTTTATGACGTCCTTGGGGATGTTGTGTGCGGTGGATTCGCCGTGCCGCTGAGGGCTGGCTATGCCGAGCTTGTCTATGAGGTTACCTCAGGCGAGATGATGGCAATGTATGCCGCTAATAATATTGCAAAAGGGATTAAACGTTTTGCTGAGCGTGGCGGCAAAGTACGCCTTGGTGGTCTCATCTGCAATGAGCGCAACGCCTTCCTTGAGAAAGAGAATGTTAGCATGCTGGCCGACCGTCTCGGGAGCCGAGTGGTGAAATTTGTACCGCGCGACAACATAGTGCAAGAGTCGGAAATGGTAGGGAAAACCGTATTGGAGTTTGCCCCGGAGTCGGCCCATGCCGACGTGTATCGTCAATTAGCGAGAACCATCCTTGATAATCAAATTTGCAGCATTCCCACCCCGATGGATGATCAGGCGTTTGAGTCTATGTTAAGTGCAGCGCGATAGGTGGATGGGATGGAGATAGATCAAAGGATTGAAACCGCTAGCTCGTCGATTGGGAGATTGAGCGATCTGGTGTATGGCATAGAGAAAGATTGGATCAATATTAATGAAAGCCTGGATATGCACCAGTTTTGCGCCTTCTGGGGGGCGTCAGACGTCTTTAGCTATATCAAAGACTGCGTTGTTCTCACTCATGGAACCGCCGGCTGTATCAACAACCGTCGTTTTTTGATCCCCCAGGGTAGCCAGGACAGTTGTGATACGGCGCCGCACCTCTCTACTGACTTTAAAGAGAACGATGTTGTTTTTGGCGGTGAGCAAAAGCTCGAGCAGGCTGTCAGTCAGGTTATCTCTGATATGCAGCCAAAATTATTGGCTGTGATCACCAACTGCTGCGCGGATATTATCGGTGACGATGTCGGTGGTATTGTCGGGATGGCCTCTGGCGGGGAAACCGAGACAACTTGGCTCGATACCGGGGGCTTTACCGGTAAGTCCTACCGGATCGGAACCGAATACGCCTTTGAGAAGATCGTTGAACTTATGGCTCGCCAGTCGTCTGTACCGGTGAAGAAAAAGAGTGTCAATGTCTTCCTGCGACGGTGGCTTCGTGGGGATACTCAGGTGCGGGAAATCGAAGAGTCTGTGCGTCTTATGGAGTTGATGGGACTGACAGTCAATAGTGTTTTCCACAAAGGGAAAAGCTTCGATGAGGTCATGGCGCTGCGAGAAGCTGAAGTCAATGTTGCCCTTTGTTTTTATTTTGGTATGTCCCTGTTTCAGGGAATGGAGGAGCACTTTGGGACGAAGATGGTTAAAGCCACCACTCCGGTAGGCTTGGACAATACTCTCCATTGGTTAGGCGAAATTGCCTCGGTTTTGGATACCGAATTTTCGCCCGAGCTGCATGATGAAATCACCCAGACCAAGTCGTTGCGCCAGAAAGCCCGTGACAAAATAGGCAAAGGCCGGGTGGCCATTATTTGGACCCAGACTGGAGAGCGGCTTATCGCGATGGCGAAATTGGCACAGGATCTTGGCCTCACGCCGTTGATTGTGGGGATAGACCCGGCAATAGTGCGCGACAAGCTGAAGATCTTCAAAAAGGAGCTTGATGGTCAGTTTGATCCCTATATCACCATTCTCAGTGGTATTGATGAAGTGCGGGCCCTTGCCCATCAACTCGATAACCCAGTGATATTTTGTAACGACGACTATTTTCATGAGTTCGATGTATTCCGGTACCGCTTTGCCAACAATCAGGTATATGGCCTGAAAGGCGCCAAGCTAATCTACCAGAAAATCTGCGACGAGCTCGGACGCAGACGCAGTCGGTACTCGCTTATCAGCGAAGTTACCTATTCGGGTTAAGGAGAAAATAATGCAAGGACTAGCACTTACGGATGACACGCACTGTGCCTATATCGATCCCGCCTCGCGCTGCTCGATTCTTGGGGTTGGTCAAGTCGCCGCACAGGTCAAGAACGCAGCGGTTGTTGTGCATGGCCCAAAGGGATGCCTGTATCCCGTCTATGAAGCCACGCTGCAGAGCAACTTTCCTTACAATTATACCGAAATGTGCGAAAGCAGTGTTGTGTTCGGTAACGAAGAAGTGATCCGCGACAAAATTCTCGATACCTATTACGACAATGCCCCCAGCCTGATTGTCGTGGTGACGACGTGCAGCTCGGAAATTATCGGGGATGATGTTGACGGGGTCATATACTCGCTCAAAGAAGAGATTGCATGCCCGATAGTCAAAGTCGAGGGGGTAGGGTTTAAGAAGAACCATGCAGAGTCCGTCCCCCATGCGATGGGCGTGATCACCGAGCATCTCGCCAGGCCTGCATGCTGCAGTAAACAACCGGCACCCGATATTAACCTTATTCCCCATATTGGGACGACATCGCGCTGGAAGGATGAAGCAAATGCGGTCAGGCAATTGTTGGAAGAGGCGGGATATACCGTGAACCTGCTGTTTTGCGATAGCGAGACGACCGCTTTGGCAGATGCTGGGCGCGCGAAGCTCAATGTGTGTATCAACAGTGAGGTAGGGGAGCCGCTGGCTAAGCAGCTTGAGCAGACGTTCGGTACGCCATACTTGGCTCCAGTACTGCCAATCGGCCTGGAAAATTGTGTGCACTTTATGGATAACGTTGACCACTTTTTTTCTCGCAATAACCATCAGCGTTATGATGACCTCGCTGATACCACCCGGACCTATTTTCGGGCGGCACTGGGGAAAATGGCCAACCTTAATCCTTTGGAGCTTGCCCAGCGAAGTGCCACCGCCGTCATTGGTGATAAGGAGCAAGTCAGCGCGTATATGCATACCTTGAGCCGCGAACTGGGTATCACCCCTTGCCTTGCGATCATTAAGGCGACCGAATTGGACAAGGATCATATTCAGGCGCTGGCTGATGAGTATCGAGACTGTCGTTTTGTGTGTACCGATGACAACATGGTCATTAAAAAAGAGCTCACTGCAGTCAAACCGGCCATTCTCCTGGCTAACGACTTTGAATACCAATTATGCAAAACGTTCTGTGAACCGAGCTACATCAATATCAGCTATCCGGGGGCCCGGATGATACGTATGCGCGAGGAATATCATGTCGGATTCAAAGGGGTACTCATTTTGGCCGAGCAAATCATTAATGCCGTTATTCAAATGAGGTTTTAACCGATCATGAGTCAAGAGCAAGAAAAGAGCAAAGCAGAAAAGCTCCCTCAACCGCAGGAGCGTCAGCTGACAAAAGAAGAGCTCAATAAAAAGTTCGGCTATCAACGCAACAATGACCTGAGCAATATAAAGAGAAAGAGGAGCAGCTGCTGCTAGGTGAATTATGAGCTACGCGTTTAGGTGGGATCTTGTTTTATCACCATTTTGGTTAGATTCACTTTTAATGGGCTTTTACTATACAGCTGGCCTGTTTATATTTTCATCCATGCTATCTCTTATGTTGGGAGGGGCTTTTGCGTTTGCTGAATTATCAAATTACAAGCTAGTATCAAAAATCGCTAAAGTGATTTGCCATTTATTGAAGAATACGCCAGCACCGTTTCTTATGCTTGCATGCTATATCTTGTTTCCAGTTCTGTTTCCCGCAGAGATAAGGGATATGATCAATGGTTACCAATATTTCGGGTTTTATTCAGCGGTTGCTGGATTAACTCTCAACTGTGCGCCTTATATGAGTGATGTTATTAAGTCAGGCTATGGTGCTATTCCAAGAGGCGTATACGATGTTGCCCGTGTTTCGGGTTTGAAGAAATATCAGATCGCATGGTTAATTGTTGTGCCAGGGTTACTCATTTCAATTTTTCCTGCGATGAACTTACGTTTGGTACACAATTTTAAGAATACATCACTCGCGATGCTGATCAGTGTACCTGAACTAACATGGCAGTCCCAAGAAATTGAGTCAATAACGTTTGCGAGCATTGAAGTCACGACCGTGGTTACGGTTATCTACATTGTTTCCAGTCTCTTGATTTCGAGGGCAATTATTACACTCGAACACGTACTTTTCAGCCATCTGCGATGGCCGAGATTTGATCTGCTTGGAGGATAGCTTGGATATAAACGCGCTGTCGTATTATTGGGATCTCATGGTTGACCTCTACTTCGGGCTCGGAGCAACAACCGGAGGTCTGATGATAAACCTCGGCTTGGCTTTGGTCGCCATTCCAACCTGTTTCGTACTCGGCTTGTTGGTGGCATGTCTAAGTGGCAGCCGTTTAATGCCATTACGCGTTTTGAGTAAGTTATATATTGAATGCGCAAAATCAACGCCCTTGATTTTGATGATTTTTTGGTTCTATAGTTTACTGCCTGCGTTTTTTGGGATTGACGTCGGCCTGATAGAAGGTGGCTTTTACGCGATTGTTTTTATTGAAACTGCTTATATGTCAGAGGTCTTTAGAAGCGGGCTTAACTCTATTGAACATAGAGCTATCGAAATTGCCAAAGTTAATGGTTTAAATCGTTTTAGCATTATTGTTTATATTATAGTACCTCAGGTAGTGATTCGTATGTTGCCAGCTTTGATTGGCGTATGTATTTCACTGTTTAAGGATACGAGTGCTATATATATTATAGGTGTGGTTGAGTTGACCCAAACGGGAAGCATCATTGCTAATCGTGATCCAGATTCCTTAATCTTTATCTATATCGTTACAGGCTTAGGTTATTATGTTGTATGCTCGCTATTTTCATTTGTTGAGCGAATTGTAAGTAGTAGATGCGTATATCAAAGCGTAAATGGATTACAGTAAAATAAAATTAATTAAAAAGGACTAATATGAACACTTATGAAGGAATATACGTTCCCCTAGTGACCCCTTTTAAAAATGGGGATATCGATTGGGAGAGTTTGGGTCAGTCAATCGAATATTATATCAGTGTGGGTGTTGCCGGTATTGTTCCCTGTGGCAGCACTGGCGAATGTTGTACGATGTCACATGATGAACACAATAAAGTCATTCAGTTTTCTGTTGAGCAAGTTGCAGGGCGCATAAAAGTTGTTGCTGGAACGGGTTCAAATAGTACCTATGAAGCCATTAAATTATCGCAGGCGGCTGAGCTGGCTGGAGCTGACGCGGTGCTGGTGGTATCACCTTACTATAACCGTCCATCACAAGAGGGTATCTACCAATACTTTGCAGATGTCGCTGCCTCAGTCAATATCGATGTCATTCTATATAACATCCCAGCTCGAACCGGATCTAATATCAGTGTTGATACTGTTGTCCGACTGTCAGAAATTGCCAATATCAAAGGGATCAAGGAAGGTTCCGGTGATATTCAGCAAATGACCGATCTCGCTCATCATTTCTATGATCAAGATTTTGCCATCTTGACAGGCGAAGACACGCTGCTCTATCAGCTTTCCACGCTCGGCGGTAATGGTGGGATCATGGCAGCTGCGTGTGTTTACCCTGAGCCGTTGATCCAGATACATCAGCTAGTCCGTGACGGTAAGTTCCAGCAGGCAAGTGAGTTGGACCGCCTGCTACGTCCGGTTATAAAAGCCTTATTCCTCGAAGCGAATCCCGTGGTCGTCAAGTACGCTGTTTCCCTGAAGCTCGATATACCTTATGAGCTGCGCAAACCTCTGCTACCGGTTACCGAGAGCAATAGGCAAAGAGTGGAGGCGGCGATGCGGACAGTGGATAGCGCTCTGAGCAAGAGTGTGGTAC
The DNA here is from genome assembly GCF_003025555.1 of Photobacterium lutimaris. Taxonomy (GTDB): domain Bacteria; phylum Pseudomonadota; class Gammaproteobacteria; order Enterobacterales; family Vibrionaceae; genus Photobacterium; species Photobacterium lutimaris. The sequence continues at coordinate 391,458 of NZ_PYMH01000001.1, forward strand.
CAGTGTGAGCCCTGCGTGAGTGTGGCAACGCGAGAGGACGATCCGCTTGGCGAGGGGGCGGCGCTAGTCGCAACCTTGTGCTATATGTGTTCGAGTGAGTGTGGCTTGTTGGTTTCGGAAGAAGCTGGCAAGGTTAGAATAAAAGGCAACCCGGCCCACCCGGTTAACCGAGGTAAAATCTGCCCTAAAATCAAGTCGGCACTTAGCCTACTGCACTCACCCAGCCGAATTTTGTCCCCCAAGAAACGGGTTGGCGCCCGGGGGGAAGGGAAGTTTATTGATATAAGCTGGCAACAGGCATTTCGTGACATTGCAACAAAACTTGAGGCGGTCCGTGAGCAATACTGCAGTGAAGCGCTGACGATGTTATTTGGCGAGAAGCCGGATCATGATGTTGCCTATTGGTTCGCTTTTCTCTATGGCACGCCCAATATCTTAGATCACAACAGCCTGTGCGATACCAGTAAACGCTTGGCTTATAAGTCGGTGTTTGGCGAAGAGCAAGAGCGGCCTTTACCTGATCTTCAGCGTCCAGCCTGGACCAACTTGGGATACCGAGAAAAGCACGATTGCCGTCTGCTGATCTTGGTCGGCGAAAACCCGGCTGAGGCAATACGCTATTTTTGGTTTTGGCAAGGGATCTGCGAGGCAAAACGGCAGGGAATGACCCTGGTCGTGATTGATCCTTACCAAACAAAAACCGCAAAACTGGCGGATCTGTGGCTTCCTATTCGACCGGGGACTGACGTTTGTTTGTTGCTTTACTTGCTGAAGATCGTTGTCGAGTCAGGCGCTTATGACCATGACTTTGTAGACGTTCATGTCAGTGATTTTACTAACATGCAGCATGAATTGTCGGCGCCCGTATTGGATGGCGGACTGACGCGATACAGCCTGGAGTGGGCGGCGCATATGACTGGCCTTGAACAGCGGTATTTGCAGCGATTATCAGCGTTAGTCTGCACAGAGAACCCACTGCTTATTTCTGTGGGCAAGAATGGCGTTGCCCACCAATACAGTGGCTTTTGCACGACCCGGCTAGCCGCGATTATCACGGCACTTCGCGGTAGCCTTGATGTGCCCGGCGGACTCTTGCTACGGGATCCGCCGCGCTACAAGTCTCTCAGCAATGCAAGCGACTTGCTAAGGACCGGTCAGGCAGACAAGCATAAAGACTACAGCGGTCGCTTTCCCCTCGCATCTCATGGCGTCGTATCAACGATCCCCAGCGAGATCCTCGATGGTGTAACGATAATGGAAGGGCCATGCAGAGGTCACCAATACCAGACAAAAGCGCTGATTGTAACCCATGGTAACCCGTTGCTTACCGCCCCAGACAGTGCGCAGTGGCGTAAGGCGATGACGGCCAGAAGCGGTGATGGGTACCAGTTATCCCTGCTTGTGGTCAATGATAGTGTTTTGCATGATACGGCACTGTATGCCGATTATCTGCTGCCGATGCGCCATTTCCTCGAAAGGCAAGGGGTCACTGAGCAGGAATCGGCAATCCCGCTAACAGGGCTGCGTCAAATGGCGGTTACTCCGCCTGCGACAACCCGCTCACCGCTCGAAATCTATCAGGGCTTAGCTCAAGCATTCGATTCATCAGATGGCTTTGCCCCTCTGCTGGCATTAGCTGGAGATGATGATTGGTGTGATAGAACACTCGGCAAGGCGGGCGAAACGGCAGGGCTTCGCATGCAGGGAGGGATGCAGGCCAGGCCTATCCACTACCAAAAGTTTACCTCTCAAGGCTTCGCCACCCCCACAGGCAAAGTAGAGCTCTACCCTCATGGCGCTAAGACACTAGCAGAACAGGCTTATTACAGAAATGAAGCAAGCTGTTATGCACAAGCTTCGTCAAAAGCGCGATTTCGGCTGATCACCGGCCGGGTTTTAGGCCATGTCCACTCGCTGACACCGCTGCTTGATGGGGCTTCGGCATCTCCTTATGTATGGCTGAACAATGTTGACGCGCAAGACAAGGGGATAAAAACGGGTGATCTCGTAAAGTTGGATGTTGAAGGTAAAGCCTCGCTTGTAGCCCGCGCCAAGGTGAGCCCGGTCTTACGCCAAGGTGTCGTTAGGGCGCTATACGGCTGGGGCAGCGCACTCTCCTCGACACCCCATAACTACAACATCAATGAACTCATAGATAGTCGTCATTTGCATCCGATCAGTGGTAATGCAATTTTTGGCGCAGTGTGGGTAACAATTAACAAGTTAACTTGAATGAAAAATAATGGATGAAATCATACCCGTAGTTAATCTAGATGCGCACCCTGATAACTCATGTAAATCTCGTGGCTGTACCGTCCCTCGCTCTCAAGACGATAGCCTTAATCACCTGCCGATGGCTGTGCGAGCCAAAATAGAGGATCACCCTTGCTACAGCGATGAGGCACACAACTATTTCGCGAGAATGCACGTGCCAGTTGCCAGTCGGTGTAATATTCAGTGCAACTACTGTAATCGGAAGTTTGATTGTGCCAATGAAACAAGGCCCGGGGTGGTAAGCAAGCGCTTAAAGCCGCTTGAGGCGGTTGATAAGGTGCTTGCTGTTGCCAAGGAGATACCGGAACTTTCCGTCGTCGGTATTGCCGGTCCCGGCGATGCGTTTGCGTCGGCAAAACAGACGATGCAAACCATCACGGAGCTTTCGCGCGTCGCCCCCAACCTCAAGCTCTGCGTCTCGACAAACGGCCTGATGTTGCCCGAACATGTCGATGAACTGGTTGCCAAAGGCGTCGAGCATGTGACGGTAACGATAAATACCCTGCGCCCGGAAGTCGGTGCCAAGATTTATGCGTGGATCTACTATGACGGCCAGCGTTTGAGCGGTGAGAAGGCCGCCAGGATACTGATTGGCCGCCAGCTTGAGGCGGTCTCGATGTTAACTCAGCAGGGGGTGTTGGTTAAGGTCAATACCGTCTATATTCCCGGTATCAACGATCGCTGTATCGCCGAAGTCAGCCGTGAAATCCAACAGCGCGGTGCCTTTGTTCACAATGTAATGCCGCTGATCTCCAAACCGGAATTTGGTACGGCATTCTCCAAAGCCGGCCAGCGCGAACCCACAGCCGCAGAGCTCGATGCAGTACGTGAGGAAAGCTCTGGTGGTATCCAAATCATGAAACACTGCCGGTTATGTCGGGCAGATGCCATTGGTAGGCTGGGGCAGGATAAAAGGGCAATGTTTGAATCGGCGGGTGCGCCTTCGGTTGCGGAACCCCGTTCGTACGATAGCCATTCACTGTTGCGCTATAAGCAGGCGGTGACAACGATCCGATCCCGGCGTAGGGCGCTACGTGAAAGCGTAGATCTCAGCGCACTTGACTCAAGTATCGTTCGGTTTTATGTGGTGGCGACCACAGGCGATAGCCTTATTAATCTTCACTTTGGCCACGCGCAAGAGTTTTTGGTCTTTAGGGTAGATCCCTATGGCTGTTCGCTCCACTCACGGCTTGAGGTCGAGCAATATTGTGCCAATGGTCATGGCAAAGAGGGGGTATTGCTTTCCCTGATTGATAAGCTCAAAGGGTACGATGGTATTTTTGTTGCGAAGATCGGACGCAAGCCCCGGCTGACGCTTCAGGCGGCAGGAATTAACATTATTACCGATTATGCCCATCAGGATATCGAATATGCGCTTAGGAAGCATACTGTCGAGCTGCTTAATTGATAACCCCGAGCCATTGTAGAGCTCTATTGTCAATTTAACGGAATGAGTCTGAGTGACAGGAGAATGTGGCGCACAAGCCTGTTGCTTAATTTACTCATCTTGCTCAAACACCTCAAACGGTCCACAGTCATTAACATATAGATCTGTCGCTTCGTTGATGTGTACGGGGGACTGAGTACCGTATTCAATATCCTAATGATCACTTGGTGCAAGCCAGAGAGGCCATATTGGATGGTGTCGAGCTGATGGGTTTCACCAGTTGGGGGCCAATTGATCTCGTTTCACACTCGACCGCTGAAATGAGCAAATGATATGGTTTTATTTATGTTGAGCGCCATGATGACGGGGCAGGAACACTAGAGCGTAAGTGCAAGAAGAGCTTTTTTTGGTATCAGGACGTTATCAGAACTCAGGGAGGCTCTCTGAAATAAAAATAATTCGTTCGCTGATACGGGCCAACAAAGCCTCACCATAGGGTGAGGCTTATTTAGATAGCAAATGATTATTTGGTCAGATCCAAGTCTACCCACACCATGCGGTGGTCGGAAGAAACCCCTTTGCTATTGCCGAGCTCATCATCATAAACAAGGTAGTAACCGTCCTCACTACCAGCTGGCCAGAATACCCCTGAGCCCTTGACGCTGAGCGTGGCCGACGGAATAACATAGTCCAGGCGAAGCCCGCTTGTGCTTGTAATATTCTCAACATGCGGAGTATCCGCGTTACGGGTACAAATACCTTCATTTAGGCAATATTCGCCCCCATTACTGCTTGGCGCATAGCTACCTAACGTGCCTTCAACATTGACCATTGAGTGCGTGATAAGGTTTGCAATGGTCTCACGATCACCGTCGCCCATTTGATGATCTGCATTCAAATCACCCGCGACAACGAAGTTACTACCAGCTGCTAGGCCACCATATACACCATTGTCATCATACATGTAGTTCTTTGAGTCGATGTAATCGTTCCAGAATTTTAGTTCGGCGCGGTTACGCTCGGTGTTGTGCTTAGCCGGGTTGTCAAAAATGGGTGGTGCTGGATGGGAGACCAAAAAGTGAATAACTTCGCTTCCGCCATTTGGTGTTGGAATGATAACAGGGATATCTGCATGGTTTTTCGATGAAAGAGGGTATTCGGCCCAAGCTTTATCACTGTACCAGTTATCACCGGCTTTTTTACCGTCAGGGCAGATATCAATAATATCTCCGTTTTTATCTTCACCTTCACACGTCACAATTTTCAGGTTGCCTTCACCCGGCATGTCTTTCCATTTGAAGTTTTGGAAAGTTCGCACATTGGCCTCGTCAATTTCAAATTGAGAAAACACCGCAAAGGCGTATTGACCATGGTAGAAACCAAAGCCCCATGCATCATCTCCAGTGCCTGAAGCCGAACCATTAAGGTTCAAGTCATAGTTACTCGGCAGGCCAGTATTGGTTGCAATGTTTTTCTTGTGGGCAAAATCAATTGGTTTTTGAGCATGTTGAGAATGAGCCAAGTAGTTATCTTGGAAGCCATTTAGAGCTCGCATATCTTCGCCTTTACCGTCGTTGTTGAACTCTGCTAGGACAAAGGCGTTAGGGCGTACTCGTTGGATGGTTTCGGCAACATTTCGGATTTGCAGTACTTTTTCAGTGGTTTCAATTTCTTTTTCTGTTAATGAAGCATAGTCATTGTTGTAACGCTCAATGAAAGCTGACTGTTCCTCATGAGTGAATGACATTTCAGTCACCAAATCTTCGTATGTAGCACGGTCAAAAGAAAGGTTAAAAGTGGCAAATCGAGCCTCTGTATATGTGCTAACAGAGTCGCTATTGTTACAGCCAGAAAGAGCGGCAAGGGCAATAGCTGCCGCAATAAATGTTTTCTTCATTGTCATTGTATTTTTGTCGTTCAGAGCTAAATGAGTGACAAAGGCTAAAGAATTTTTTTGCTTGTATCTGTTGATTCTCAATTTTATGTGACTGATTTCAAATAAATCTAATGTAAATGGCTTAATTTTGACCATGACGATAAAAAGTAACCGATTGCTTGTGTGATTAATGTACGTAGAACCGTTTGCTTGCCTACCGCTGGCAAGAGTGTGCAGGGGTATTCTAGATGGTAAAGCTAAAGTTGGGATGTGCATTCCACAAGTTCAAACCTTACAGGAAACAAACATAGATTTTACATTCTTCTGAAAAAAACAATTAGGACTATGACATAGTAATTATCAAATGACTTAATATAAAAACCAGTTGGTTAGCTGTATGTGTGATTATTGCTGTGGGCGTCTTATCCAAGTTCGTCGTAGTTGGATTCAAAAATTAAAATTTAAATCAATATGGAAATGTGTTGATTGCGGAAAAGAGAAAAGGCTATGAAGGATAAGGCGTTGGTTCGAGAGCTTATAAAGCATAAGTCAATAAAACTACTCAACAAAACAAGGAGTAAGCATTTGGATAAAAAGACATTGAAATGTATCAGACAAACTCTCTAACGCATAACGATTAACATTGCCCCTGCCGTGTACATCAATATTTTGCGTTTATTCATGTTAGACAAGCCTTCAACTGTCACATTTTTCATACCTCATAAGGATTACAATTTCTTTTACTTTCTCTTTAGAAGAAAGCCAGATAAAAACAATGAAAATAATGTGAATGGAGGTTGAGATGACGATAGGAAAATACCTACGTTGGAAGGATGAGAATGGCAATGAATTTAGACCCGTATCGCTAACAGGTACTGAATTACTCAATGATCGTACCCTGAATAAAAGTACGGCGTTCACCTATGAAGAAAGAGATGCTTTTCAGTTAGACGGTTTGCTTCCACCACGTGTTCAGACCTTTGAAGATCAATTAAATCGGGTATACGACGGCTTTAAAAATGCGTCAACCGATATTGAAAAGTACCTCTTCTTGCGCGCCCTTCAAGATAGGAACGAGACCCTCTTTTATGCGCTGCTTTCACGGCATGTAGAAGAAATGACACCAATTATTTATACCCCGACAGTTGGCAAGGCGTGCCAAGAGTTTAGCCATCGCTATCAAAAAGCCCGTGGCCTTTACATTACCGAAGATAATGTTGAAAACATGGACGAGCTTGCTCGTCACTTTACCGGTAAGGACATTAAAATTATTGTCGTCACTGATAGCCAAGGTATTTTGGGCCTGGGCGACCAAGGGGTTGGCGGAATGGGGATCCCTATCGGTAAGTTGTCTTTATATACATTAGGCGCGGGTATACACCCAGCGCATTGCTTGCCGATTGCACTGGATGTTGGCACTGATAATCAAGATTTGCTAGATGACCCAATGTACCTTGGTGTGCCACGTCGTCGTATGAGGGGCGAGGAGTACAAGCGCTTTATTCATCAGTTTGTGGTGCAGGTAAAACGTAATTTCCCTAAAGCGGTGCTGCAATGGGAAGATTTCAGTAAATCCAATGCGTTTGATAACCTCTCGGACTACGAGGAATATTTACCGTCATTTAATGATGATATTCAGGGGACGGGTTCGGTTGTTTTAGCCGGTATTCTGGGTGCGGTAAAAATTAAAGGTGAGTCGCTAGTTGATCAACATTATGTTGTCTACGGAGCGGGTGCCGGTGGTGTTGGTGTTGCCGACCAGATCTTTGCGGGTCTGCTTAAAGAGGGATGCTCTCATGCGACGGCGAGAGGAAAAATCTTTATTTTGGACTCGCAAGGCTTAGTGTTTGATGACCGTGATGGGTTAGATGAATACAAGAAGCGTTACGCTAAACCGAGAGCTCTAGCTCAAGGGTGGGAAGTGTCTGAGCACGGTAAGGTGTCATTAACCGAATTAATTGATAACTACCCAGTTACAGTACTCTTGGGGACGAGTGGTATTGGTGGTGCGTTTAAAGAGGGCCATATCCAAAAAATGATGGAATATACCCGACGGCCGATGATTTTCCCATTATCTAACCCTACAGCTAACTGTGAGGCCTTACCTGAAGATATATACCGTTGGAGTGATGGTCAGGCTATTGTGGCGACAGGAAGCCCATTTGCTGACGTGAATTACAGTGGTCAAGATTTTCGGATAGGTCAGGGCAATAATGTCTTTATCTTCCCTGGGGTTGGCTTGGCTGCGATTGTGTCGAAAACCCAAAAGGTGACACTCGATATGTTCACGACGGCGTCATATGCGCTTGCGGAGATGGTTGCTGATGATGATTTAGCTGCAGGGTGTGTTTACCCCCGCATCAGCAGTTTGAAGCAGGTGTCTTTGCATGTCGCCACCCGAATCCTTACCGATATGCAGGCGAAAGATCCGAAATGTGATTTAGCGAACAAAGATATTGTTCATGAGTTAGCTGAGCACACGTGGGAGCCGATCTACTTACCCTATCGCCGGGTATAAAATTACGTGATAGAGATAGCCCGGTGAGTGCCGGGCTTTTTACACTTTATGCCAAAGGTTTAGCATTTCGGGCCACTTCTCCAGAAGCTGATCTGTCTCTTAACGGCTTGTTCAGTATCAGGGGTAAGATGTTGTTAAAGCTTGGTTAATCGATACATTCCAAGTCTAGTGACAGTCAGGGAGGTTCGTTATGCATATGTCGTGCTTTCTATCAAAATTAAAGCAGCTCTTTGTGTTCTCGTTTGTTGCCGCTTCGGGTATTGGCCTGTGGCTGATGATGATGTTTTATATCTTCAAACTGGCCGTGTAACAGCGATAATGCCTTGGTTAGACTTGTTGGCGGTGTCGTTGGGCCCAGACACCGATGACAATAAACAAGATCGTGATAACCGTAATAAGCCAGTGGTTAGCTAACTGGCTTAGTTGCGTTGACAACAATGGCGCGGTGCTGACAATGAAAAAGCCGTAACCAAAGGCATTAATTAAAATAAAAATTATCGTTCTGACTATAAAATTGGTGCCGACTAACTGTTTTCGCATAAACCGATTGATGTCAGCTGCAAACATCACCAGTAAGCAAGTGACGACTGCAGTCGCGATATCATCAACCCAAGGTCGGATCCAATTGCCGAGATCGGTGATCAGTGAAGCCATAAATTCCATAAGATGTAACCCAGAACACCGGACAACTAGCCTGAACAGCTGTTGAGCGGTTTTACAATGTTGATCGTATATAGACAAGACGACCACTATTGAGTGCGGGTTAAATGAAAAAAAGCGACCTACCGCAGAAAATATGCAAAGTCTGTAGCCGCCCGTTTAACTGGCGGAAAAAATGGCAGCGATGCTGGGATGATGTCCGCTATTGTTCAGAGCGCTGTCGGCGGCATAAGTCCGCCAAGTAAGCTTGTCCTTTGGTCGCCAATGTAGAAGCGATCAATCCTGCATCTTGAGCTCACTTGGGTATATACTATCCCCTGAACTCTTTTATATTTTAGATTTATGATAGAAATCTCCAACTCAGTCCAGTTAGGTGATTGGGAAGTCGAACTGACTCCGATACGTGCTCAGGGGGCTGGTGGGCAAAACGTCAATAAAGTCTCATCGGCTATTCACCTTCGCTTTGATATTTCTCGCTCTTCACTGCCTCCATTCTATAAAGAAAGGTTGCTGGCGTTATCCGATAGCCGAATATCAAAAGAGGGGGTCATCGTCATCAAAGCCCAGCAATATCGGACCCAAGAACTCAACCGTGAAGATGCGTTGAATAGGTTGGTTACGATGATTAGATCGGCGGTTGTACAGCAAAAATCCCGTCGTGCAACGAAGCCAACTCGCAATTCACAAAAAAGGCGAGTCGATAAAAAAACACAGCGAGGCCAGACAAAAGTGATGCGCGGCAAGGTGAAGTTTTGACTTGTATTGCAAAATCAAGTTTTAACACTAATGCTGTAATTTAATTAGCGTTACATTTGAAAGTCTAAACGGTTATAGGGAGATAGGGATGTCTGATAATAAAACCCAAAAGTTGTTGCAGCTGTTTTACCGCGAATCGGAGCGCGTCAGGTTACTGGATTTGGATAAGTTACCAGCGCCTGATGGCAAGGAGCAAGATGAGCTGCAAATGTGGTTGGCAGGCAAACGCGATTTTTCTCTAACAGAGATAACCCAGCAACATTGGATTAAAACCTGTTCAGCAGGGTATATCACTGAGCTGTTGTTCCACCCGAACGGTAGCCTGGAAGAATTTACTTTGTTTAGAAGGCAGAAAACCTGTGGTGAGTGGCAGTTGGTGAACGGTATGCTAGAACTGGCTATCTACAAGGACGATAAGCGTTACACCAGCACCGTGGTTGCCAGTCAGGGAAGCAGTATTCATTCAGCCATTGAATATAAAAATGGCCAGCTACATTCCTATTTAAAATTGGTGCAAACACGCCCCCAATGGCATTAGTGTGTATTGGAGCCTGGCACGACCAATATCTTAATAGTGACTTTTTATGCATTTATAATGGAAATGTATTGGAGAAACTGTTATCAGTGGAGGTATTAATTGATGAAGGCGAGTTTGAGCAAAGATGACAGGGACGATTAAATTGAATAAAGTCGCGATTGTAGGTGGCACCCATGGTAATGAATTCAGTGGTATTTACCTATTGCGAAAGTGGCGCGAAACACCGCAACTGATTGCGCGTGAGAGTTTATCGGTTGACACTGTTTTTGCGAACCCCAAAGCGTTTGAAGAAAACAAACGCTATCTCGATAGTGACATGAACCGTCAGTTTGGTACTGATGAGCTTTGCAACCTTGAGCTGGCTAATTATGAGCAAAGTCGTGCGAAGGCCATTAATGAGCAGTTAGGGCCAAAGGGAGCTGCCAAAACCGATTTCATTATCGACCTTCACAACACGACCAGCAATATGGGGCCATCACTGATCCTGTTACAGACCGATGCTTTTAATCGGCAGTTGGGGGCATATGTTGTTGCAAAAATGCCAAATGCTGTTGTGGTGCTGGAAGATCATATCCCGGTTCATGAACATACGTTCTTGAGCTCTATTACTCAGCAGGGTGTGATAGTCGAAATAGGCCCGCAGCCGCAGTCTGTTATCCGCCAAGATGTTTTAGATTGGATGGAAGAAATGACAGGTCACATTTTAGATTTTGTCGATCTTTATAATCGTGACGCCTTGCCTGAGCTACCGTCTAGCTTTGAAGCGTATAAGTACCAGGAAACGCTAAAACTGCCTGAAAATGATCAGGGCGAGCGATTAGGAATGGTCCATCGTAATGTGCAAGATGCCGATTTCAAGGTTCTCCGCCATGGCGATCCTATCTTCACCTTGTTTGATGGTCAGGAAGTATACTGGGAAGGGGACTATGAGGCGTACCCGCACTTTATTAATGAAGCGGCTTACTACGACAATAACCTAGCGATGTCGCTGGCAAAGCGTGTCATGATTGATGTGAATTAGGCGCGAGTAACTTCAAGTTGCTTGGGATAAGCAGTAGCTACATATCGGCTACTGCTTAATTTAATAGGCATATGAGAAATGTTTTAAGCGATTTTGTTATCGTCTGTGATGGGTATGGTGTGAATTCAATCATATGTTGTAATATTTCAAATTTACATATAATTCTTTACAAAGTAAGAGTTAAATCCCTTGACGTTTATTTCTGATTAGGTATTTTATTCGTCAGTTCACCACTGAAAAAATAGTCTATCTTTATTCATTAAGTAAACTTAACGAACTTGAAAAATGAAAATTACAGATGAGCAATATGTTTATGCGGTAGGCCTTAAGAACATACACTGTCCTTTCCCATGTGCTGTCTATGATGAAAATGGCAACTATAGTTCAATAAACAAGTCTTATGAAGAGATTCTAGGGCTGAATAACGAACAAGTTATAGGGTTAAGAAACTCAGAAATTCAAAGTAATTTTAATGATTTCGCTAAGGTTATTGACGTCCAAAACAAATACGTGTTAGAGAGCAAGGACTACCTCTTTTCAATAAACATTATAAAAGTTGGCTCGGATTATAAGGCATATTACGTATCTAAACGACCAATGATCAATACGTCTGGGAAAAATGTGGGTATTGATGTCAGTATGTATAGTACTGGCTTTATTTTTACATTATCGTCTGCCTTTAATGACCCGAATGTTTACTATAATCAAGGTACTGAGATTGACTTTAATACATCAGGATTATGTGAAACGTTTACACCATTACAGGAAAGCTATGCCTATTTTATTATGTGCGGTTTTTCTAATGAATTTATCAGTACTGTTCTTGGTAAGTCTATTAAAACGGTTGAAAATAATATGGCTAGGTTGTTTGATAAGGCACAGCGTCGTTATAGTTTAAGTATAAATAGTAGAAAATCACTTCGTGATTATTTACTGCAAAATAGAATTACTAACTTATCCCCTGCGGGAATAATGAAAAGCACGATTAAAACTTTGAACACAGTACCAAGTATTAATCCCTGAAACGCGTTGTGCATATCTAAACTCTCCCTTTATGGAATGTTTATACAGGCCGTTTAATCTGAATATATAATATTAATATGGTAAACTCCGCTATTCATCCTATTCTGATAAATCCACTTGGTTTGAATAAAGAAAAAGCCGTAGCGAAATGTCTACGGCTTTGTTGTTTTAACAGCGGTATATGGATTAGTTAGCGTAAGCTGAGTGGTAAACTTTCAACTCGCTTCGCATCCCCAAAACCAAGCTTATACACATTACCATCAAGATCAGGGTAAATGGCAAGGCGGTAGAAATAGCGCCCGCCTGCAGAGCTTGAATCGCTTCTGTACCACCAATCCAAAGCAGCATTGCAGCGATAGCACCTTCAACGGTTGCCCAGAAAATACGTTGAGGAACCGGGGCATCAATTTTACCGCCTGCTGTGATGCTGTCGATAACCAGCGATGCTGAGTCAGATGATGTGATGAAAAACACCATGATTAGGACAATAGAGATCACCGATAGGGCTGTGCTAAACGGTAGGGCGTCGAATGCATGGAATAGCGACAATGTGACATCGGTAAGACCATTTGTCCCAAGCTCACCCACTTTGCTTACCACTTGCTCAATGGCAAGGCCGCCGAAAGCTGACATCCAAATGAGGGTAATAGTGGTAGGGATGAAGATGACTGCAGTAATAAACTCACGCACAGTACGTCCCTTTGATACGCGGGCGATAAACATACCGACACATGGTGACCAAGAAATCCACCACGCCCAGTAGAAGACAGTCCAGCCGTGCATCCAAGCTTCATCTTCCCGGCCGTGAGGATTACTCAGCGGTAGGATATTATCGATATAGCCAAGTAGTGCTGTCGGCAGTGTTTTCAAGAAGGTCGAAAGGGTGATAATAATAACGAAGACCAGCAGAGAGAAGGCAACGAGTATATTGATATTACTCAATACTTTAACGCCGCCATCAATGCCTCGGATAACCGAAAATATAGCCAATGCAGTTACAAATGCGATAACCGCTAATTGAATGCCAAGGCCATTTTCAATACCGAAGACGTGGCTAAGGCCACTTGCAGCCTGCTGCGCCCCTAAGCCTAACGAAGTAGCAAGGCCAAATAGTGTCGCTAGTACCGCAAGCACATCAATAATATGACCGAACCACCCCCAGGTTCTGTCACCTAGCAAAGGATAAAAAACAGAACGGAATGAAAGTGGCAGACCTTTGTTGAAAGCGAAAAATGCCATCGATAAGGCGACAACAGCGTAGATGGCCCAAGGGTGCAAGCCCCAGTGGAACATGGTTGCGCCAAGTGCGGCATATGCGGCTTCTTCTGAGTACGCTTCAACACCTAAAGGTGTTTCGTACCAGCCGGTAAAGTAGGCTGTTGGCTCGGCGACACCCCAGAACATCAATCCGATACCCATCCCGCCTGCGAACAACATCGCGATCCAAGATAGGCTTGAATGATCGGGCTTTGCGTCATGGCCACCGATACGAATTTTACCGAACGGTGAAATGATGAGACCAAGACAGAATATTAGGAAGAGGTTGCCGGCCCACATGAACATGTTGTCGAAGCTATCGATGATTTTCCATTTCATGCCATCAAGAGTGGCTTTGGCGGTCTCAGGGTCGCTGACTAAAAGTGCAATGAGAAAGAAGATGATGAGGCCAGCGCTTGCGCCGAAGACAGGGTTATGAACATCAAATCCCCATTTCTGAATGTTGTCCTGACCGACGGTATAGTCGGTATTATCAATACTGTACTTGTCCTTAGTGACAGTCATTATTTCCTCAATTGTTTAGAGTGCAAAGTAAATTTTGTCGGCTATGCTAACAAAATCAATCCAGAAAACCAAATTATTGAGAGTTTTGTCACTTTTGATGCATAATTCTGACGCTAATGCGTGGGTTTTTATTAAGAACTCAAAACAATATATCGACCTTGATAGGTAACGTTTTACCTAACCAAGTTGCCTCGGTTGTGTGATCTGAAAGTGCATTATTGGTTACAGGATGGATCAGCACTGAGAGCTTACCGCGGTTGATATTCAGCCATTCGATGAAGTGATGATTACCATGGTTAAAATGTACTTCAAACATAGGCTTGCTGTGTGGCCCAACTTCACGATTAACCAGTGGAAAAATGGCTTCAATATCTTTGCGCTGAGCAATCTCTTGGTATAGACGCTTCGCAGTGTTGATTTGGTGCTTATCAAAATAGATATGGGCGTGGTACATGGCGCGTTCCTTATCTCTGCCATTACTAATGAAATATCATTGTAAGCCGTGAGGAAAAAGAGACGAGTTGGCTTGTTTGAAGGACTTATTCGGTTTTATTGAAGGAGTGGGGCTCGTTGATAAACTGCCAATAGCGGAAGAACTGAATGATCCACCGGGTCACCTGAAGGTGGTCTGTCGGCTGAATCAACGAATCTAATGCGCTTTGATATGTTGCTGTTGGATAACTGCTCTTTCTGAGTTTCATTAAATCGAAAAGGTATTCAGGGGTGAATTCTGGATGTCCCTGGATACCGAGAAAATGATCGCCGACTAACAGGATGCTGTTTGGGCAAAAATTACTGCCAGCAAGGGTGATACATTTTGCAGGGGAGCGAAGGACTTGATCTTGATGGCTTACCAGCAGGGATAAGGTTTCAGGAGGTTCTGTTATCCAAGGGCAGCGTTGTACTTCCTTCAAATTAATGGTTGCTTGTGCTGTTCCAATTCCCCACCCCTGTTCAGAGCGTACAACTTCGCCGGCTAACGCCTGCGCTATCATCTGATGGCCAAAACAAATACCGACCAGTGGGACTTGCTGGAAGTAGAGCTGGTGGATGAACCCCTGGAAAACATTTATCCATCGACTTTGTTCATAAACACTGTATCGGCTGCCACTGGTGAGATAACCGTCGCACTCATTCAAGGTTTGTGGGTACTGACCGTCAATGACTCGGTAGAATTGAAGTGTGATATTTGGGTCGACAGCGGCAAATAGATTGGAAAACATGGTTGGATAGTTTCCATGTTTACCCTGCAGCTCGGGCCTAACATCATCACACAGGAATACGCCTAATTTCATGTGCCATCCTATAGATCGAGCGTGCCGTTGAGGGCATGGTAAAACACGTTTTCATATTGTTCTTGAGATAGGTGGATGGGGTTTCCACTGGCTGCGGGATCCAGTACAGACTGCGCCGCAATAGCTTTTTGATCCTGAACATTAACGCCTAGATCAGATAAGGTATGAGGAATGTGAAGTTGCTTGCGTAGAGCCAGTATCCATTCAAGCACACCGTCAAAACCTTCATTTTCTAGCTCGAGATAATGGGAAAGCCTTAACATCTTTTCATGAAGATAATGCCGGTTTGCACACAGCACATAGGGCATCAAAACGGCGTTTAGCAGCCCGTGGTGTAAGTTGTAGCGCCCCCCGAGGGTATGCGCTAAAGCGTGCATCGCCCCTAGTCCCTTTTGAAAAGCTGCAGCCCCCATGGTAGACGCGATTAGCATCTGAGTTCTGGCATGCAGGTTGCCCCCATCAATATGTGCAATAGGAAGATAGAGTTTAATTAGGCGCATTCCCTCGATGGCAATTGCTTCGGCCATGGGGTGATAGCTGGGGGAGCAGTAGGCTTCAAGGTTGTGCGATAACGCATCCATCCCTGTGGCAGCAGTGAGATGTGGAGGAAGCTCAACGGTCAGCACCGGATCAAGAATAACCTGTACGGGGAGCATTTTCGGATGAAAGATAATGCGTTTGGATTGACGTTGAGTATCGGTAATGACCGATGCCCTACCGACTTCAGAACCAGTCCCAGCGGTGGTTGGCAATGCAATGACTGGAGCGATAAGGTTAGCGTCGGCTTTGGTCCAGTTCTCGCCAACATCTTCAAATTGCCACAATGGTTGCTGTTGTCTTGCAACCAAAGCGATGGCCTTGCCGATGTCGATGGATGATCCCCCGCCAAGGGTGACTATACCGTCATGATTACCTTCTAAAAAGCACGCAATGCCATATTCTACCTGCTCGCCTGTAGGATTACCTGAAAACTCACTAAAAATAGAACTCGGTAAGTCAGCGGATTGGCAAGATAAGACAAGCTCTCGGACAGCTTGGGTATCGGTTAGTGCGGGATCGACAATAAAGAGGGGACGTTGGATAGATCGTGTCTTGCATACTGAGGCTAGCTGCGAACTGGCATGCTCGCCAACGAGAATTTCTGTAGGGTAGTGCCAATGCAGCAGAGTCATAGGTTAGTCCGGTATGTTAGGTGACGTGATTTATTCGGTCGGATGCTTAAGGTGGAATGATTTAGGCCGAGTTAACGTTTCGAATCCGAGTGTTGATAAAGCGTAGCCTTTTCCTGAGTGTTTAACCCCAGCCCAAGCTAGGGCGGGATCCAGATAATCGCAGCGGTTGGCGAAAAAGGTTCCGGTTTCGATTTGCTCGCCAATGTTGATCGCCCGGTTCATATCCGAGGTGAAAATACAGGCGGTTAAACCGTATTCGCTGTCATTCATTAAATCGATAGCTTCTCGATCTGAATACACCTTCTGAATGGGCAATACAGGCCCAAACGTTTCTTCGGTCATGATCTGCATGTGATGATTCACATTCGTTAACAGCTGCGGCGCGAGATAAGGAGTACCGAGTTTGCTGTTAGGAAAGCAGAGCTCAGAGATATGGGCTTGAGCGCCTTTTTGTTTGGCTTCTGCAATTTGTTGGCGAACATAGTCGGCAGCTGATGCTGAAATCAAAGGACCCAAGGTGGTGTCTTCATCAAGCGGAAAGCCCAGTTGATATTGGTTAATGAGCCGAACGGCCTTTTCAATAAATTCATCATGTATCCGGTAATCGACGTAAATCCGCTCAATGGCACAACATGATTGCCCTGCATTATAGAGCGCACCGTCAACAATGGTTTCGACAGCGAGGTTTATGTCGGCATCATTGCAGACATAGGCCGGATCATTCCCCCCCAACTCAAGGCCAAGCCCGTGAAAATGGCCGGCTGCAGCGATCTCGATATTTGCCCCGCCAGTAACAGAGCCGGTAAATACCACATGCTGAATTTGATCACTGCCGACGGTAGTTTCCGTCGTGTCATGGCTTAAGAATAAATGTTGGAATACGCCTTCGGGGACTTGTGCTTCATCAAAGGCCTGTTGGAAGCGCTGGGCACAAAGTGGCGTGTGGGAAGATGGTTTTAGGATCACACTATTACCTGCTAGCAGGGCTGGAATGATTGAGTTAATCGCAGTGAGGTAGGGGTAGTTCCACGGT
The DNA here is from genome assembly GCF_003025555.1 of Photobacterium lutimaris. GTDB lineage: Bacteria > Pseudomonadota > Gammaproteobacteria > Enterobacterales > Vibrionaceae > Photobacterium > Photobacterium lutimaris. Next base: position 408,793 of record NZ_PYMH01000001.1, read on the forward strand.
GATATCACTAAAACCGTACCTAATGGTTCCCTGGTTATATACCGAGTAAAGCCAGGTTTTTCGGGAATATTGATAGTGGCAAGCGCTTGCTCACTATGTTTAATCATGTACCGAGCTCGCTCCTCGACACCCGTTAACTCACTGCTGCTATGCCGGATCGGCCGACCCATCATCCAGCTCAATTCGCTGGCAATCATATCTCGGTGACTCAATAGCGCATCGATAGCCCGGCTGCAATAGTCTTGTCGTTGGGCTAAAGGTACTTGCTTCCACATTTGTTGAGCGAGATTCGCTTTATCCAGTGTTTGCTGGATATTTTCGGGAGTCGCCATCGCCACAGTCGCGACAACGCTGCCATCGGCAGGAGATATCGTATTCTGGATAACTCCTTGTTGCCTGTCGGTTTTGGTTGAATGGTTCAAGCGCCTTTCCTTGTGTTAAATAATCTCGAAGTAACGGCTGAGCTCCCAGTCAGTTACATGCTTTCTAAACTCCCGATCCTCCCATTCTCGCGAAGCGGCAAAATGGTCGACAAATGCTTGACCAAAGAGTGAAATTGCAGCTTCAGACTGCTTGAATTGTTGGGTGGCATCCCATAGCGTTCTGGGCAAGGCGAGAGTGTCACTGTGAGTTTGTTGGTAAGCATTTCCTAACACCGGGTCCGACGGCTCCCAGCCTTGTTCTATACCAATCAAGCCAGACCCCAAGGCGGCAGCCAGTGCTAAGAATGGGTTGGCATCTGCGGCTCCTATACGATATTCAATACGTTGCGATTTTTCCGACCCGGTGATCACCCGCAGTGACGTGGTGCGGTTTTCGATCCCCCAAGTGGCATCCGTTGGGGCCCAAAACCCCGGGATCATTCGGCTGTAACTGTTGACGGAAGGCGCGACCATACACAGTAGTTCTGGCATTAGCCGCTGCTGGCCGGCGAGAAAATGCCGTTGCAGGGTACTCATCGAATGGGGTTGATTACCGTCGAAGAAGACATTCTGGCTGTCTTGATCTCGCAGGGAGAGGTGTATGTGTCCGCTTTGACCGGGGTAGTCATTACTCCACTTGGCCATGAACGTCGCCATGAGGTCATTCTTCTGGGCCAGTACTTTCATGTAGGTTTTAAACAGGGCGGCCTTGTCGGCCGCATGACAGGCGTGGTCGACCGCGATCGCCGCTTCAATGACTCCAGGGCCGGTCTCAGAATGTATCCCTTCGATGGGAAAATCCATGGTCTCGGCCATCGCAAGGATCGATTGATAGAGTTCGGAGTAGGTCGAATTCCGTATCATCGAATAGCCAAACCAATCGGGGGTTATAGGCTCAAGGTTGCGAAACCCTTTTTCTCGTACTGAGTGGGGCGTTTCACGAAAGAGGAAAAACTCATACTCGAAAGCAGCCATGGGGATCAATCCCATGGTTTTGGCCTTGTTCAGCACCCGACGAAGGGTAGCCCTTGGGCATACCGATTCAGCTTCTCCGGCAAATTCAGCCATAAACAGCAGCATGCCATCCTCGCCTAGCACATCGCGGCAACTGGAAGGGAGAATGCGTACTGGTGCGTCGGGATAACCGGTGTGCCAACCGGTGTAGTGGGTATTGTCGTAGAGTTGATCTTTGACATCCCACCCTAGGACAACGTCACAAAAGGCAAAACCATTGTCGAGGGAAGAGAAGAACTTCTCCTTGGACATGTACTTACCGCGCATTACACCATCGTTGTCGAACAACCCAACCTTGACGTGGCTAAGCTTACGCTCTTCGATGATCTGCTTGGCATCGTTAACCGTTTTGACCTCTCTTGGCACCATAGCGGGTATCCTTTCAGTTGGCTAAGCGGTGTTAAAGTGAATAGGCGAATATGACTGTAATTAGGATTTTTTTATTGTTGTTATAAACCTAGGAAGAGGTCGGACATTCGTCAACTTTATCAATTGAGTGAAAAAGTCTTAGACATACCCAAATAACCTTGAACTGAACACCTTGATGAAGCTCTGAATTTTGCAACTTGAGGTCACTTGGGTATGGGACATTGGTATTGAGCCAGTAACTGTGTTCCAATATCAGCAAAATATACTAATGAAAAGTAAAGAAAAGGAAGTTATTGATGTCACTTGTTATACCGATGGTGATATTCATGCAGCAGCGAATGGCCGAAGCGGGTAATACCGATGATGCGAAAGCCATGCAAGCGTATATGAAAACCGACCAGGATTTTTATGGTGTTAAGGCGCCAGAGCGAAAAGCGATATTCAAGCAAGCTAGAGAGCATACTCAGATCTCTTCTTTCATTGAGTACAAGCGATTGGTGCTATGGCTGTGGTCCGGGGAAAACCGCGAAGAGCAATATCTTGCGATGGATGCCGCCGAATACTACACCTCTTTTCGTACCCTCGAGGCGTTTCCCATTTATGAAGAAATGCTTAAAGAGGCCAGCCATTGGGATACCGTCGATAAAATATCATCGAACCTTATTGGTCCCTTAGTGAAAGAGTACCGAGAACTTGAAGATGTCGTTCGGGAGTGGCGTCTGTCGGACAATATGTGGTTACGCCGCGCTTCACTGCTTATCCACCTTAAGCACAAGCAACAGACAAACCTCTCCTTGTTTGAAGAAACAATTCTGATGCTAGCCAATGAAAATGAGTTTTTTATTCGAAAAGCGATTGGTTGGGTGCTGAGAGAATATGCTAAGACGGATTCGGAATATGTAAAGTCCTTTGTTCAACGTCATCAAGAACAATTATCCCGCCTGAGCCAGCAAGAGGCGTTGAAGAATCTATAAATACGCGAGTAGCTATCAAATTGATAGTCATAAATTCTTTTTACTGCACTGTGTGCAGTTGTTAATATAGCGCAGTATCGTAATCAAAAGAATTACATTGTATTAGGCCCACTAACATAAGAAGGCATTAATTGTGATTGAACGTCAAGAAACTGGTCAGCGTATGAGCCGTATCGTTAAGCATAATGGTACGGTTTACCTGTGTGGCCAAGTGTGTGCAGATGCAACACAAGGTATCACAGAGCAAACTCAAACCATGCTCGATAAAGTAGAGACGCTACTGGAACAAGCTGGCAGTGATAAAGAGCACATGCTTTCCGCGACAATCTACATCAAAGACATGAAAGATTTCGCTGAGATGAATGCGGTATGGGACAGCTGGGTACCAGCAGGTCATGCTCCAGCCCGTGCATGTGTTGAAGCAAGCATGGCGCGTGACGCGTTGTTAGTAGAAATCTCTGTTGTCGCGGCGGTTAAAGAATAATCGCGAGTAACGAATTATCGTCTAATTTGTTTAAGCGAGTTGCTGAATCGGTCGATTTTAATTGTTAGTTGTTTGTCGGCTTTCGGTGTTTATCAAGGAGGATAGGGTGATGAATAAGCGGGATTCGGTTTGGCACGTTTATGGTAAAGGCACTTGCAGCGTCCAGTTGTTCGTGTTTGCTTTGTCCTTGCTATTGGCGTTGCCACTGTCACTTCCAGTGATGGCAAAAGAAATATCGGTAAAATCTCAGCCTGCATTGAGCCTTGAAGGCACATTCAATACTCAGCGTGTTTGCTTCTATCAAGGGCAGTCATATTCGTTGGGTGCAGTGATTGCCATTGAGGGCGTATTGCTGGAATGCCAGCCGGAAAAACACTTTGAATCCAATGGTGCCTTGAAGTGGGTCAAGATTGAAAAGAAGTCGTAGTTAAGACTCAATTGACGATTAAAAAATGCGCCTATAAAGAAAATGCAGCCATATCCCAAAGGACTGGCTGCATTGTCGTAACAGGGGGAACTGTTACTTGAATATCAAATGTCTGGATTAGCGAATAAGGCGACCTGAGTCAGGACCAAGTTTGCCAGTACCGCCTTCATGATGGGCTGTTTTTGCTCCCATCTCTTGCATCAAAAACTCTTTCAATGCCGCAGATTCGCGCTCGTTAGTTGGTTTCCAGTTAGAGATCACTCGTGCTTTATTGCTGTTCATCGAATATTTCCTTTTCTGTCCATGGTATAGCTAAATACCATGTGCTTAGTGATTCATAATGTTGCTGTCATTTTCATACAAAATAGAATCAATTTCCACTATTAATTCGTTTTGCGAATGCACTTTATTTGATACTTATGGATAACAGAAAATTGCTTACAGGCATATCTGACCAGTATGGTGAGCATATATGCAAGTATGTAGAGTAAGTATGTCCTTAGTGAGTGCTTTATTAAATATAGCGGCAAAATGGCACAAAAAAAGCCGATACCACAAAGGAATCGACTTTTCTGCATCATGAGAAAAATGTTGTAAAATTACACATTTTCCATTGTGCTAAGCGTATTAACGCATTAGCGAACGTGTTTTAAGCTCGAAAATTAGCTTTTCTGCGCTGCACTCGAACTGAATGCGTGCCGTTAGCTCAGTGCTGTCATCTTTTAGCTGGCTAACTTCATGCTTGAAGTTGGCATTAACTTCTTTAGCAAGCACTAGGTAGTTAGCAAGTTCAGCTTCCAGTGCGGCTTTGTCACCACCGAAGATTTTAACATCCGCAACATCATCATTTTCTTTAATGATGAAACCCATCTCAGCAGAGACACCGCATGCTTCGCAGGTTTGGTATTCTTGGCTTTCGTTTGTCATGGTGTTTACTCTTTCTCCATTTATATTATACCCAAGTAACTTCAAGGTGCTTGGTACCCTTCGGTAGCTCTGAATCATGCACCGTAAAGTCACTTGCGTTTATGTGGACATCATAAAACTTTGTGATGAAGATCGCTACGGGGTAATGGTATTTTTCATACTACAAATGCCGATTTGCCATCGGACATCGCCCTCCTCATAGAGAGAAGGGCAAGGTATATATGATTAACCCGGCTAGCTAAGGTTTGGATAAAGCCGATGAATTTGGGTCAATGTTTGCTGGAAAGGGTAGTGTTCCATTTTGCCAAAGCCTGATAGCTGACGCGCTTTAATCGTGTTGTGAAGCGGGCTTGTCATGCCGCATAGGAAGCGAGTGATAGCTGCCGCTGAAGGCGCTGTTGGGCAAGCGGATATGAACGGGTCGCACCATGCTTTCAGCATGTTTTCCGACACCTCTGCCAGTTGAGTATCGAAAGGCAGTTGGGCAACACTGCCGCGGCAGACCGAGCAATGACCACATTGCGATGGTGCTTGGTGATCAGCAAAGTAACTGGCTAGTTCGTGGCTGAGACACTGCGGGCTTTCAAAGAAGGCGAGCATGTTGTCCAATCTTGCAATTTCGCTCTGCTCCTTGGCTTTAAACAGCTGATACAAGCGTGCGGCTTCTTCTTTGATGTCGAAGTTTGGTTTGTTAACACGATACACATCGGTCATCTGCTTGCTTTCCAAAGCGATCCAGCCTTTTTCGCTGAAGTAGTCGATGGCTGCGACCACACGATTACGTTCTGTATGGGCGGTTTGCCATAAAGCATCGAAATCAACAGTATGCCAGGTACGTGCTTTTGGCGAGCAGGCAAAGATATGGCTGACGAAGCTTTGTCGCTCGCCTTGGAATTGGTTGATGATAAATTGCTGATCGACAAGTAGCTTGAAGCGGTAGTCGGCAAAGTAGGTGTACTGAGGCTCAATGATTTGGGCCATTTCCAAGTAAACCAGCAGGGTTTTGAGCGGCAACATACGGATATTGCTTTCCTTGGAGAGCCGCAATTGCACCACTTCCCACTGCGGAGCATGCTGCTGGATGTGCCCAAGAACTGTTTCAATCGCTGATTGGTCTGGTGTGTCGCCGTAGACAAAGTTCTCCAGCACATTTAGCCCTGATTTGCTGCCGAGCAGCAGGCAGTCGGAATGCTTGCCGTCACGGCCGGCTCGACCGATCTCCTGGCTGTAGTTTTCTATTGATTTAGGCAGGTCGAAGTGGATTACTCGGCGGATATCGGCTTTGTCGATCCCCATACCAAAGGCAATGGTTGCAATTGTGCATTGGTGCTTGCCCGCCATGAAATCATGCTGAATTTGCTGGCGACGATCGCTATCCATACCGGCATGGTAAGCCTGTGCCATGATCCCTTGTTGTTGCAGCGCTGCTGCAAGTTCTTCTGCTGTCTTTTGCAATGTCACATAAACAATGCTCGGCAGTGATGGATCGCTAGCCAGCGTATTATACAAAGCGGTTTGTTTGTCAGATTCAGGTGTCGGGGCGATGGTTAAATCAAGGTTAGGGCGATAGAAACCGGTGATCACGATATCATTATCGTCAATCCCAAACTTTTGGCCCATGTCGCTGATAACGGCAGGTGTTGCCGTTGCGGTAAGTAACAACACTTGTGGGATATTCAACAACTGGCGATACTGCGGCAGTTTCAGGTAGTCTGGGCGGAAGTTATGGCCCCACTCGGAAATACAGTGTGCTTCATCGACAACCAAAAGCGAAACCGGAACCTGCGAAATGAACTGGCGAAAACGTTCGTTGTTCAGCCTTTCGACCGAAATCATCAGAATCTTGATGCTACCCGATCGTACCCCTTGCATAACGTGTTGTGTATCTTCCCAGCTTTGGCTCGAGTCAATGGATGCCGCCTGTATGCCTTTGCTGTGAAGGAAGTTGATCTGATCTTTCATCAATGCCAGCAAAGGTGAGATCACCAATGTCAGGTGGGGAAGTTGCAAAGCGGGCAATTGATAGCACAATGACTTGCCAGATCCTGTGGGGAAGATCGCGGCAGCCGATTGACCTGCAATGACTTTTTCAATTACGTCATCCTGTCCGGGGCGCAGGCTTTCGAAGCCAAAATACTGTTTAAGGTTATTGAGATACATGAGCAACACACATTAAGAGGGCAATAGCCTGATCATACCTAAGTATGAGGAGATTGCCCATGTGGGGTAACCGGTTTGCTATCAAATTCATGTCAGTTAAATAATGATAGCGGGTACGTTACCTGTCATTGTGTCGTGGTTTTAGTGGTTCTTAAACCTGTCAGCCAGTAAGTAAAAATCATCGACTCGTCGCTTAAGTTCGGCACTGCTCTGTTCGACTTGGCTGACCCCCTCGAGGTTTTGCTGAGATGCATCGGCCAATGCGTGGATATGTTCACTGGTTTGCTGGGTGTGGGACTCTTGGCTCAGTGCCGAGGATGACACCTGATTGACAAGTTCATTGATCGCCTGCATGTGTTGCTCAACAGTGCCCAATGCGTCAGCCCCTTGGGCGGCTTGCTCGACACACGTCAATGTATCGTTATGGTTGTTCTTGATCAGCACTTGCCAGTTTTCGATAGTAGCCAGCATATTGCCAATACTGCTCTGAATTTGCTCTGTGGCCGTTTGAGTGCGGGAAGATAAAGCGCGAACTTCATCGGCAACCACGGCAAAACCTCGGCCATGTTCGCCGGCACGGGCCGCTTCTATGGCAGCGTTGAGGGCAAGTAAGTTGGTTTGATCTGCAATCCCACTGATCTCTGACATCACGGCACTGACGGTACTGGCCTCGGTGCTGAGTTTGTCTGTTGCATCAGTGGCTCGGCGGGCTTGGGTCGATAGTGTATTGAGATTTGACAGGGTTGCATCGAGTTGGTTGCGGGTGATCGAGCACTGCTCTCGGGTGAGGTCTAGGAGTTGATGGCTTTCGCTGGCGTGTAGTGAAATAGTCTGTGCCGAATCGGATATATTATCGATTGCTGTCGCAATGTGCTGAATATTCGTGTTTTGGTCGCCGATCGCATCATTGACCCGACGGGTGGTATGACTTAAAGCATCGGCCAGGTCATGCAAAGGTGCAGCAGAATCAGTCATTCTGCCCAACACAGTACGCATACCCGCTGAGGCCATTTTTAGGTGGTAGTCGACCACCGAAAATGGATCTGTCCCCGAAAAAATGGCTCGGCTGAGACTGTCATATTGTGACTTTAAATGCGCAATTTTCGACGGTATTCCGAATAACTCTTGGCGGAAAAATAGGCCTAATACCAGAGCGGGAGATAGCGTCAACAAGGTTATAATGCTTACACCACTTGTTATCAATACCGCTGCTGGAGGGAGGGTACAAGCGGCTAAAAGCATCCCATATTTTACCGAGCTTGGCAGAGAGAAAGACAAAGGTTTGCTTCTATGCTCCGCTTTGATCAACTGGCGATAAGCCGCTTCAGCCGCTTTGACTAACTGGGCAGCTGGCTTAACCCTTACAGATTGATAACCAATGATATTTCCATCTTCATAAATTGGCGTAACGTAGGCGTCAACCCAGTAGTAACCACCGTTTTTGGTGCGGTTTTTTACAATCCCACGCCAGGCTTTTTGGCCGTGGATATGTTGCCACAGATCAGCAAAAGCAACCTTCGGCATATCTGGATGACGGATAATATTGTGATTTTGTCCGAGTAATTCTGGCTCAGAATACCCTGCAACACGGCAAAAAGCGGCATTACAGTACGTAATGACCCCTTTCAGATCAGTCGTTGAGACTAACTGCTCACCTTCTGCGAATGTGACTTCCTGATTGTGAGCTGGCTGGTCGGTAGCGCTTACGGTTAGTGTTGAGCGAATCACGAGGTAACCTTTATATGTACTTGTTTTTTATTGTTAATAAGACCATAACAATGTAATAAATGGAATTGTTTTGTGTCTTTTGGGTGCGTTATGTTAACTCGGGCTGATTTGCTTGTTTCTTTTCGCATTTAATTGCTTTTGAGGGAGGGGGATTGAGCGTCGGAAGTTGAGTCAGCTGTGCCTCAATCTGAATCATAAGTAAAGTTTTGCAACGACTCGAGTTGCATAAATTACAGAAGCGATAAGAGTGTTTACCGGCAGATGTTAAAATGAGGATTTAAAATATACCTTGCTGATTTTAAACCTCTTTACCGTTTTTTTATTAACCAATAAGCAGTAATAGACTTTTGACTCAGATGTGGGTAATTCATACATTTGGAGTGTACTATGTCTTGGATTCACCATCTAAGCTTCCGATGGAAGTTCATCATCCCGGTAATTTTTGCTGTCACCATGTTTATGGTTTTTTTTGCTTTTGTTGTGTCGGTCTTGATCGATCAAAAGAGAATCAATCACTATATAGAGCTAAAGATTGAACCGACATTGGCGCAAATGGATCTGGGCTACCGCGATCTTTATCAATTAAATACGGCTGCGCAAGGGGTTGTACTTGCCTCGGGTAATACGGACTTTCTTGCTTATAATATCGAGTTGTTTGAAGATAACGAGCCGAAGGCTCTGGGGAGGTTATTATCAGCGCAGGCATTGATTGCCGAAGGTTCAATAGCCGATGGTAATCAAACTATCCTGCATGCCATTCAATCCCAATACCAACAGTTAGTTAAGCATTACGCTTTTATCGTCAATAACCCAGCTCAAGCGGAACAGTACTATTTTACTAACCGTGGAATGATGAATGAAGGGTTTACCGCTTTAATTGATGAATTCATGTTGCTGAGAACGACGATCGAACAAAAGGAAGCATCGGTAAAGCAGGAGTTGGTAGATAAAGTCGACTGGGCCACAACGTTGTTAGAAGTGGGGGTGTTAGTTACGGCGTTGGTATCTCTAGTTGGCACCTGGTTGCTGTCGGGCATCATCATTTCCCCGCTTAAGAAGCTCACCCTAGCCATGAACGATATTGCCAGTGGCGATGGTGATTTAACGCAGCGGGTCAAAGTAGAGAGTAAAGATGAAGTCGGGCAACTTGGCGAGGGCTTCAATGCGTTTGTCTCGGAAATTCATCATACGATAATTGATGTCTCGGCGACCTTGCAAGTGGTGCAAGAGGCTACTGGCAATATTCAGAATGATACCCAGAATGTTGCCATTCATGCCAATGCGCAACAAGAAGAAAGTGCCCATGTTGCTACCGCTGTACATGAGATGAGTGCAACCAGCGACAATGTCAGCCAGCATGCGAGCGAAGCTGCGAAAGCGAGTCAGCATGCCAGTGAAGAATCCAAGGCCGCTAAAACTGTTCTCGAAAATGCGGTCATCTCCATTCATCAGCTATCCGAAGATATTGAAGGCTCCAATCATGTGATCACTGAACTTGAGCGCGATGTTGCAAATATTGCCTCTATTCTGGATGTGATCCGTGGCATTGCCGAACAGACGAATCTATTGGCGTTAAACGCAGCGATTGAAGCTGCCCGTGCCGGTGAGCAGGGAAGAGGCTTTGCGGTGGTCGCTGATGAAGTACGTTCACTTGCGAGCAAAACACAAATGAGTACCGGCGAAATCCAAACGATGATTGAGCGTTTGCAACATGGGGCTAAGCAAGCGGTCGCTGCAATGGAGCGCAGTCGTGAGAGTGGAATTGCCACTGTGAGCCAGGCAAATACTGCCAATGAATCTTTGGATCTCATTAGCCACTCTATCGAAGTGATTAACGAAATGAACCTGCAAATTGCCACTGCGGCTAACCAGCAGAGCCAAGTGAGTGAAGATATCAGCCACAATGTCCAAAAAATAGCGGATAAAAGTCAAGAAGTGGTCGGGAAAGTGAGCGCAACGGAGGCCTCTTTCATACAATTGGCAACGCAATGCCGGAAATTGCGGCAGCAAGTTGGTCGTTTCCAGGTTTGATAAGCATTGATTGTTAGCGAAGCCCCACGACTGTGGGGCTTTTTTATTGAAATTCAGAGAGGTAGCCATTGTACTGAAATAGTTGCATACGGTATTCTGGTTATTAACTGAACGTTGTTTATTAAGGAGAGCAACATGCCGTACGATACTTTGGTCACTGTCGGTATCTTTATCATCGTAGCAATTGTATTTATTGCTTCAGGCGTTAAAACCGTTCCACAGGGCAGTGAATGGACCGTTGAACGTTTTGGACGTTATACCAAAACACTACGTCCTGGTTTGAATTTGATTGTGCCTTTTATCGACCAAGTCGGTAACAAGATCAATATGATGGAACGAGTGCTGGATATTCCAGCGCAAGAGGTAATTTCACGAGATAACGCCAATGTTACCATTGACGCGGTGTGTTTTGTGCAAGTCATCGATGCGCCGAAAGCCGCGTATGAAGTAACCGATTTGGAACATGCTATCCGTAATCTAACCCTCACTAATATCCGTACTGTGCTGGGTTCGATGGAACTCGATGAGATGCTATCACAGCGAGACACCATTAATGGACGACTACTAACCATTGTTGACCAGGCCACAAACCCTTGGGGAGTTAAAGTCACTCGTATCGAAATAAAAGATGTGCAGCCACCGGCTGATCTTACTTCAGCAATGAATGCACAGATGAAAGCTGAGCGTAATAAGCGAGCAGAGGTTCTAGAAGCTGAAGGGGTTAGACAGGCTGAAATTTTGCGAGCTGAAGGTCATAAGCAATCTGCAATCTTGCGGGCGGAAGGTGATAAGCAAGCCGCTATTTTGCAAGCAGAAGCTAGGGAGCGAGCGGCAGAGGCAGAAGCCAGAGCGACTGCTATGGTGTCCGATGCCATTGCCAACGGGGATCTTCAAGCGGTGAACTACTTCATTGCTCAAGGATATACTGATGCGTTGAAAACGATAGGCCAAGCGGAGAATGGTAAAGTTATTATGTTACCTCTGGAAGCGACTGGCCTGATGGGTTCAATTGCGGGGATCACTGAAATCCTCAGTCAGTCAGGGAGCAGTAAAGAAGGAGAGAAAGGTAAGCAGGCATGATCACGTTACTTGAGCAAATGAATGTCTGGCACTGGCTAGCGCTGGGGCTGGTATTGTTGCTATTGGAATTACTTGGTACAGCCGGTTATCTGTTATGGCTAGGCGTATCGGCTTTGTTGGTGGGGGCGATCTTGTTCTTCCTACCATTAGGTTGGGAAATGCAATGGCTGACCTTTGCTGTGTTCTGCTTGTTTACGACGTGGTTGTGGTGGCGCTACCAGCACAAACAAGATAAAGCAGGTGATGAGAAACGCAGCTTGAATCAACGCTCCGAGCAATTAATCGGTCAAACGTGCGTACTAGACAATGACTTCCCGCTTGGGCAAGGGCGCTTGCAACTCGGTGATACGACGTGGACCGCTAAATCAGAGTCCAACATACCTGCAGGCACTTTGGTTGAAGTCATAAGGGTCGAGGGTATCGTTGTCATCATTCAAGAAAAAGTGAGCCAGTAAAATACACTATCTGCTGGCAATTCGCGGTGGTGGCGCATAATGGTAAGTTTATGTTTGTTGCTGCCGCTATATTGAGGGCGATTCAAAAGTGTTTGTTATTTGCTGGTATTGCCTCTGCTTATGCAGAGGCTTTTTTTTATCCGTTTTCTCAATTTGGTTGACCTTCTAAGCTCCTTGCACTGTTTCCACTGTTATCTTCCAGCGTAATATCCGCACCGTGCTCTAGGAGAATGGCCTTTAGTTCTTCACGGCCAAAAAGAGAGGCGTACATTAATGCCGTCTGACCCGCATTATTTGGGCTATCGGCATCGCAGCTTGCTTTTATCAATAACTTTGCAATTCTCACTTCCCCTTTGAAAATTGCAGCCATCAATGCGGTATTCCCTCTATTGTCCTTGAGGCAGGCATTAGCGCCTTTATCAAGTAGCAGCTTGGTTGCTTGGTAGTGGCCGTAATAACTGGTGAACATAAGGGCGGAATAGCCTTTGGCATCTTGGGTATTGATCGGCAACCCAGCGCTGATGAACTCTGTCAGTACTTCAGTATCTGCAGTTCGTGCTGCAGCAAAGTAGTAGTTTAGCAGTTGATGATAACTACTCTTTGGGGAATCGCTTTCATGCTCACTCGCACAAGTGCTTGTGGTGATCAGTAATATTGCGACAGTGAAAGTGACGGCGACGCCTAGTCGAATAAAGTTTTTCATTTTTTGCCAGTGACTTATGATATCTGGAGAGTTGAGTGCGGGAAGCCCGCACTCCGTTATAAATCGTGTTTAGGCTATTACTGAGCGGCCAATTTCTTAACTTTGGCTAGATCGCCATCTACCGCTTGTGTGAGTCTCTTACCATAGTCTGCGTCTGCACGGTAAGTGAAACTAAGGATGGTGTGCTTAACGCCACTGTCTTTCACCGCGCCTAGATCCGCAGCGAAGTTCGCGATCAGGTTGCGTTTTTCTTGTTCGCTGAAGCTCCGATATAGTTCACCGGCTTGGGCAAAATTCATTTGCTTGTCAATACTGGCTTGCTGGACCTGACCTGATAACGTTGCATTACTGTGGCGAGCCTTAGTATCTTCAGCAACCTGGCTATGACGGCTTGGTTGATAGTTGATTTCACCATGGGTATTACCGTGATTTGCGACGCCATCTTGGTTGTAGTTGGTTACCTGCTGCTTTGGCTGGTTAATCGGTAATTGCTGATGGTTAGCTCCCAATCGGTACATTTGGGTATCAGCATAAGAGAATACGCGGCCCTGTAGTAATCGGTCTTCCGATGGTTCGATACCCGTGATCAGGTTTGCTGGGGCCATAGCAACTTGCTCGGTTTCTTGGAAGAAATTATCTGGATTACGGTTCAATGTCATGGTGCCAACTTTGGTTTCGGCAACATCTAGCCACATTTTGGTGGCATCTAACGGGTTGTAGTCGAAATCGTTTAGCTTATCGCTCTCAATTACTTTGATATAGAGATCCCACTGCGGGTAGTTGCCCTGTTCAATATTGTCATGGAGATCACGGGTCATGTGCTGGAAGTCGTTCGACTGGACGTCGGCTACCTGCTGACTGCTTAGATTCTTGATCCCTTGTTGACTCTTCCATTGGAATTTTACGTAGCGGATTTCACCTTCGGCATTGATCATCTTATAGGCGTGTACACCAAAACCATCCATCTCTCGATAGCTTGCTGGGGTACCGTAATCACTGAAGACCCAAGTTAGCATGTGAGTGGCTCCCGCTTCATGCGAGAAGAAATCAAAGAACCGGTTAGGATCTTGAATATTATTTACGGGTGATGGTTTCAGTGAATGAACCATGTCTGGGAATTTAATGGCATCTCGAATAAAAAATACAGGAAGGTTGTTACCCACCAGATCCCAGTTGCCTTCATCCGTATAGAATTTTGTTGCAAAACCGCGAGGATCACGAAGTGTCTCCGGACTGCCTTTACCATGGATCACGGATGAGAATCGAACGAAAACAGGCGTTTCTTTGCCGCTAAACGCAAACGGGGCAGCAGCGGTGATCTCACTGAAATCTGTGCTGGCAACAAATATGCCGTGTGCGCCAGCCCCTCTGGCATGAACGACGCGCTCAGGGATTCGCTCACGGGCGAATCGCTGAAGTTTTTGTATTAGCTGTACGTCTTGCAATAGCACGCTGCCATTGCTACCTGCGGTAACAGAGTTTTGGTTATCCCCAACGTTAGCACCATTGTCACGGGTGAGAGTCTGAGCGCTAACATTCAATGTTGTTGCCAAGCCTAGTGCAATAGCGAGTGCTTTTTGCTTAAGTTGCATTTTTATCATTACCTTGTGTTGTAAAGTGAGGGCAAATATACGAATCACCGGGCATGAAATAAAATTGATACTTCCTATCTCTTTAATAGTTATTACTTATTGATTTAATAAAAGAGTTTATTTGGTGTGCTAACCGACCACATTATTGTAATTACGGTTGAATAGTGCGCTTTTGTTGGTTGAATTCATTTTTTGTATCGTTTGTTGTTTCCTAGTGTAAACAGATTGTTTCCTGGTTGGCGGTGTCGGTGAGTAAGTGCAAACGATAAAATGCAATGCAACCGATTACGTCGGTGATAGATACCAAGCAACGCGAAGTCACTTGGGTATAAAAATAACGAGTTAGTCAGTCAGATAGAAGAAGATAAAAACATGAAATTGGAAGCAGTAGATTATAACGCGCCCGATGCCGCCGAGCGTTTTGTTGAGTCACTTCGACATACTGGTTTTGGCGTTTTGAAAAACCACCCTATCCAGCAGCAGCTTGTTCAGTCGATTTACGACAACTGGCACGGTTTTTTTAACACGGAAGAGAAAGAAAACTTCCGCTTTAATGTTGATACTCAAGATGGTTTTTTCCCTTCAGAAGTCTCTGAAGTCGCCAAGGGTCATAGCAAAAAAGACATCAAAGAGTATTTTCACTACTACCCGTGGGGTCAGTGCCCTGATGCACTAAAAGCTGAGCTTCAGCGTTATTACGAGGAAGCAAACAAGCTTGCGAGCCAGTTGCTAGGTTGGGTAGAAGAACACTCTCCTACTAACGTTTCAGAACTATACTCTCAGCCACTGTCATCAATGATTGATGGTAGCGATAAGACGTTGCTACGCGTGCTTCACTACCCGCCATTAAAAGGTGATGAAGAGCTAGGTGCTATTCGTGCTGGAGCGCATGAAGATATCAACCTTCTGACTGTACTGCCTGCTGCGAATGAGCCGGGCCTTCAGGTGCTGACCAAAGACGGTGACTGGCTGGATGTGCCATGTGATTTTGGCAATTTGATCATCAACATCGGTGATATGCTGCAAGAAGCCTCTGACGGTTACTTCCCATCAACGACCCACCGCGTGATCAATCCTGAAGGAGCGGACAAGACCAAAGCGCGTATTTCACTGCCGTTATTTCTTCACCCTAAACCTGACGTTGTATTGTCAGAGCGCCACACGGCCAACAGTTATCTGATGGAGCGCCTACGCGAACTGGGTGTGATTTAAACCCCGTTGAATGAAAAACCAGCCGGCGGGCTGGTTTTTGACTTTAATCAATTGAGTAAAAATCAGTGCTAATCTTGGCACATCCTTTCTCAATCATCTTCTAAACTTATCATAGCCACAGAATCTGCTAGCAAGTCTAATCATAAAACAGGTGGATTTATGAAATTTTTTTCATTATTACTTGGTACAATATTGACTGTCACGCTGACAGGGTGTGAACCTCCAGAACGCGGAAATACAGCAGCATTTACCTTGCCGCCGGGTAACGCGGCGCATGGTGAAGAGTTATTCCAGCATTATCAATGCTTAAGCTGTCACACGATGGAAGGGTACGAACGCCCTGAAGTGTTGGACGAATCGGATGTGAGTGTGGAGCTTGGTGGTAAGGTACCGAGGCTTAAAAAATATCAAGAGCTGGTTGTATCTGTTATTAACCCTTCCCACCGAATTGCACAAGGGTATGATCCTGGCGAAGTTGTACGCTCAGGCGAGTCCATCATGCCAAGTTACAATGATGTGATGACAGTGACTGATTTGGTCGATCTTATTACCTTCCTTGAAGGTAAATATGAACTTGAACCTTACGAATACACTCAATATGAAGGTTTTTATCATTGATCTAGCCGCCTGCCCGTTTTAACCGAATGGGGGAGGGGGGTAAATAGCCAACCGAGAGGTTGGCTATTTTATTGAGTAAACAAAACCGCACTGACGCTACCGTTGCTCGTGGCAATTAAACCTGACTAACGCTTTCATACTGAAAAGCAGGCAGTCCGTAACCCCGTAACGCATCAATGTAACAGTTGATACGTGTTTGCCCGGTAGGATAACACTCTGGTGATAATCCATCGTTAACGGCAAGATGATCAAAAGCAATGTGGGAGCGTTGGATTTCGCGTTCGGTTTTTTTCTGGCTGTGCTGAATTGTCTCGAACAGTATTTGCGAGCGGTGGACGTGAATTGATGCGCTGACCAACGTTGTATGCTGGATTTGGTTACGTTGCAAAATCGCCAAGCTGTGTTGGGCATTCTCTATGGTATTGGCAGCCATGTCCTCTTTGATCATTCTGTTGGCCATGACGCCATTATCTACAAGCCATGTTTTCATCTGATCGGCTTCAGTTATACCAGCGGTCTCAACGCCACCAGTGACAATGATTAAGCTGTTTGGTGATTGGGTAGCAAGCTTGAGGGTTTGTTCCAGCCTTAGTGCTAATGGTTTGGCAATAGACCCGTCGCTATTTAGCTTGTAGCCAAGAGCCACAATGGCATGTTGTGTATTTTTCGCCGGTTCGAAGTTTATGGGCCGTTGTCGATAGCAAATAGGGGTATTCAGATTGCGTTCGATTATGGCAATAACGTCTGCTAAGGCTTGTGCGCGTAAAGGGGTAAGATGAGAGAGTTGGTCAATATGCTTAGCGACGTGCTGTTGATTTCCTTGATGGTGATGCCAGAGAGTTAGGTAGCTGTGTAGCGTGATCTGCTGCTGGAGACTCGCACTTACTAGTGCTTGGTTATATCCGTCTATCGCCTTGTCGATGTCGCCTTGAAAGCTAGTAACGTTAGCCATGGTCATGAGGATATCGGTTTTGTTATCGTATGTTGCCGAGCGTAATGCGTTTGACAGGTAGTGCTTTACAGCATCAAGGTTAGAGACGGTTTTACCGTTTAAACTAAAGTTGTGACGATGGTGGCTGTTGTAGGCGTCCAGTGCCAGTTTGATATCGTCCATGCTTCTTTCTACCATTTTTGAATTCTTTCACGTATTGATTATCGTATCCTTCATCAACAAGAATGCAAGGTGCCGCTTATGTGAAAATCACAGAAAAACAAAATGTTGATTGTGTTTGAGCTTTACCGTCAGACTAACGGCTGGGTAGTTGAAGTGATGTATGGGCGGTCAAGGTACATAACAGAAAGCCGCGAGGAATTACCCTCACGGCTTTTTTATTCTCGTTGGTTTGCAACGATTACTTAATGCATTTGAGCATGTAGCTGATGATAGGATCGCTGGTATCTTTCATGGCTAATGCTTTTGGCATATAAGCCGGTTTTTTGAGGATCTCGCGAGTGATCAACTCATCAAGCAGAGGCTTGAATTCAAAACCGGTTTTACCAATAAACAACGATGTCAGATCTTCACTGGCATAGGCATGCAATGCATCTTTCAACCCTTTCAGGTAGAGGTAGTCTTTGGTGAAGCCTCCTCCACGGTATGCACGCGCGGTAATGGTGAAAGCCTGATCGTTACTGATCCCGTAGTCATGCTTTAGCACATGGAAGGTCTCGTTGAAGCTTTCACCCTTGACCATCATATCGACAGCGACCACTCGCAATGCCAGCGTTTTCAAACGATGCAGCGGAAAGCTACCTGATAAATGCTCACATAAAATCGCCAAACCTTCTTGGGTATGGGTGTTACCCGGTAAACCCAATTTAAGCACCTTCAACGGCTGCATATCAGCGTTGGCGCTAGTCACCAAGTGAACCCCTAATTCATGGTGGATAAGCGCATCAAGGTCCTTACGGTTGAATTTTGCCGTTTGGTTTACCTTGATTGTCCGGCCACTCACCATTGCACGGGCGATCAGCTGTTTAGAGCCTGCAATTTTACACTTCACCCCATACTCATCGGCGGCTTGCTTAAAAGCCTGAATCGCTTCTTGGGCTGAAATGGTTTCCTCTTCTGGCTCGCTGTATTCACAGGCATGCAAGAAAAAGTTCGCATTGGCGATATCGTTCTGATCCGGCTGGCCATAGTAGCGTAGCGAGTTGTATAGAAACTCATCACTACCAATGCTGGTCAGCAAGTCGA
This sequence comes from Photobacterium lutimaris, assembly GCF_003025555.1. Classification (GTDB taxonomy): domain Bacteria; phylum Pseudomonadota; class Gammaproteobacteria; order Enterobacterales; family Vibrionaceae; genus Photobacterium; species Photobacterium lutimaris. The sequence goes on from NZ_PYMH01000001.1 coordinate 427,186, forward strand.
TACGAACGGCCAGTTGATCAATCACCTTGCGGTACATCGCCTGGATATCCGCATCGCGAATATCTTCCACCGGTAAACGGTACAGCTGTTCGCGGAACTTGAACGGATCCAAATCCAGCTGTCGATAAGTAAAGTTCAACTGGTAGTCATAAGGACGGTGCAAGAACCGGCGTTTTTCCTGTTTGATATTAAGCGGATTGATATAACTAAGTGTATTCACTCCCCTTGCAATCGAAAACAGTTGGCGATCGAGCTTGAGTACTTCTCGTGGCAGTTTAGATGCCAACACGTTACTGCCAGTAAGCTTCTTGACTTTTGTACGGCGCAAAATGGTTTCTGCGGCGTGCTCAGTCAGTACGTTTTTCATCTCAGCGCGTAGCTTATCGATGACCAACGGGAAGCTTTCACCGCGAGCCTCATCCATGAAGACTTTCTTCACTTCCAGCGGCATGATCAGCGTATTGGTGAAATTGGTTTTCACAAAGCTGGCTTGATACCCCATACCTTGGAAAACATCATTCACTTCGGCAGTGATCTCAACGTTCGGTAGCTCGATGTTGCGAAGCTTACCGACCAAGCTATCAATTTCTTTGCGCCAGCGACGCGTGTTGACCTGCTTTGTGCCGAGGTTGAACACAGGGACATCACGGTCAATTCGCTGATAGTTGTACGAATGAACGTCATACAACAGGCAAAGGCCGAACTGGCTTTCCAGCGTGTCAATCAGGCACGCTAGGATACGGTAATAACTGTTGTGTTTTGCCAGCGAAACCGCACGCTCTTCATCGGTGAGCGCCGTTTGCCAAACCGGTTTGCCCCATGCTTCATCATAGATGCAGTTTTCAGGTGCACGGTTCAAGTCGTATTCGTAGCGCGAGTCTTCACCTTGAAGAACGATAGGCAATGAGGAAATGAAATCACCGGTGAAGGGATCTTCCTCGAAGTAGCGTTCTTCTTCTGTGAGCAAACAGTTTGGCATCAGGTCGCCGCGCAGGCGGTGACCATGATGGATAGCTGTGGCGATATATGGCTGATATTCGCTGATACGAATAGTCAAGCTTCCATCGTTAAGCTGGGCTTCAAACGGCGCTAACTGCTGGATCCTTTCCAGTATTTCCGCTTCAGAAAGTTGTAGCATCGGCAATCACCTGACGAAATTCATTTTTACGCGTAATGCTAACTTCCTTTGCCTTCACAACGGTTTCGGCAAAATCAATCACTTGAACTTGCAACTTGGTACGGTTCAAGCGGTTGATACGGGTGATACCACCAGGGCTTAACACGTTGACTTCAACCAGTTTGCCGTTGATAACATCCAAACCCACAAAGTAAAGGCCATCGCGAACCAGTTTCGGGCCAATGTGCTTACAAAGACGCAGCTCCTGCTTGGTCAATGCATGCTTCACTTCTTTACCGCCGGCATGAATGTTAGATCGTACATCACCTTTGGCTGGCACACGGCGCATTGCACCGATAGGCTCACCGTTTAACATCATGATGCGTACATCACCTTCTTCTGCACCTTCGATGTAGTCTTGAAGAATGACGTAATTCTTGTCATCACCGATGTAGAAGTCCAAGAGTGACTTCACGCTCGACTTGGCACTTTTCTCAACCAAGATGACCCCTTTACCACCGTAGCCATTTAGCGGCTTCATGATCATGCGGTCGTTCGGGGTTTCTTCCAGTACGCGCTCTAAGTATTCACGGTTTTTCGATACATGGGTGACCGGGATGAACTCATTGTTCGGATCCGGCAGCGATGTTGTGTACAGCTTGTTATTTGCCACACGCAATCCATCGATATCATTCATGATAAAGGTATGATCACGAACCGAGTCGAGGAAGTTCAATGCCATGGTGTCCAGCGGCGGGTTAGCGCGCATGAAAATGACATCGAATCCGGCCAATGGTAGTTGGACCTTGCGAAATTCTGCTTTACGGTAAAAGCTAGGGATATTGCTAGATACCTCAGTCTGTTTAAGCACTTGGCAGAATGCGATAGCCGTGCTGTGTCGCATAGTCAGATTATTCGGTGTTGTAATGGCTACCGTGTGACCGCGTGTGGCAGCCTCGTGGATCAGACGTAGTGTCGAGTCATTTTCTGGCTCAACTTTGTCCCACGGATACATAACAAAACAAATTTTCATAGCAGTCGCCTAATTACTGTCAACGTTGACAGAGGTAAAAAGAAGTAAGCCATCGCACGGAGGGTGGATGGCTTATTCGTAATGGTAAATAGTGAGAGTAAAGATGCTTTACTCTGTTTAGATATCGATATCAGTTTCGACATCATCATCATCAAAGTCGTGAGTGTGCTGCTTTCTTTGCGAAACACACAGTGTGTAACTACGTACTTTGTTTGTGGTCTTGTTCACGTATTTAGACCAGCACTTGGCGTAGCTGGTTTGAATCTCTCTACTGCCGCTGATATCGGCAAGAAATTCCTGTTCATTAACCGTTTCCGGAATCAATGAACCATCAGCGAGGCCACGCATAGTGCGACCAAAATTTTCTAGAATTTGAGCTTCGCCAATGGTGAAAACACCTGAGCGGTTGAAACCTCGTGGGAAATTTTTATCGTCGTAAAATTTGCCTACACTTCTCATTGAATATGCTTCCAAACGTGATTTGCGCAGATATTCTTTCAGCTTGCAGATCTTGTAAATCAAAATTTTTTAGTCGTAACGATTAAAATTTTTGATTAAGCTGAAAGGGTATGAAGATGTATTATGATCCCTTTAACCCTTAATCTTCGTCGTCGAGGACGCTAGTGGACACAGAACTACTTAGAACCTTTCTTGAAGTGACCAAAACGCGCCATTTTGGCCGTGCTGCAGACAACTTGTTTTTAACCCAGTCTGCGGTGAGCTTTCGTATACGCCAACTCGAAACCCAACTGGGGAATGACTTGTTTTCTCGCCAACGCGGTAACGTACACCTGACTGCCGCGGGTGAGCGACTTCAGCCTTATGCTGAGGCCATTTTGCAAACCTGGGGACGGGCTAGGCAGGATGTGGCACTGACTGAGACGCTGAATCAGCAAGTAACGGTTGGGGCTTCATCACTGTTCTGGGAGTTCGACGGAATTTCAGATTGGGTCAGCCGAATCTACCAGCATGTCGATGGGCTTGCGTTGCGCTTGGAATCGATACCCCGCCAAAGCCTTGCAAAGCAACTGTTGGATAATAGCATTGACGTGGCGATTACCTCTGAGCCACCAAAGATTGAAAACCTACAGGTGACCAAGGTTCGCGAATATCAGTTGCAGCTAGTCACCAAAGACAAAGATTGCACCATGGAAAAGGTGAAATCGCTCCCGCTGGTATATCTTGATTGGGGAACGCGTTTTTCGGTTGAACATAGTCGGATTGTCGAATTACAGAAGACGCCAATCATGCATACCCATTCCAGCAAGATGGCCATGGAGTTTTTGATCAACAATAAGGGGGTGGGTTTCTTACCTTCTCCTGTTGTGGCAGCCAGTGTGCAGGAAGGTTTACTGTTTCCTGTGGCAGATGCGCCAGTGATGGAACAGTCACTGTATCTGGTATGGCGTGAAGATACAGAAAAAGCCGAGATGCTGGAGTCAATGCTGGCGGTGCCGTTCAATCAAGTTATTGAAAGTGTCTAGCGGGAAAACGAAAAGATCAGACCATAAATAGATTTTATCGTGTCCAGTAAAATTACTTGTTGTACATAAATTGTGGTGATCTCCTATTCTCTCGATATCTCCTCTAAGTTGGAGGAGATAGCGATACGAGAATATAGATGTATATCACAAATGGCATTATGGGGTTGATGACCTTGATACTATTTGTCGCCGGTCCGATGGTATTTAGTATTTTTGTCATGATCCAAAGTTACACTTCAATAAGGTTTGGTAGTGATATTTTGCTGTTGGCATGTGTCGTTGCCAGCGTTCAATCAATCTGTATTTGTTACTTACTCTGGAATGGTTTCAGGAAACAAGCATGGCTAAGTTAGATCAAAAATTCTCTAAAGGGTCTAAGTCAAAAAATAAGTTCGATTTTGAAGGTGATTTTCAAGATTTCGACCAATCATCAAAGAAGAAAAAGCGCCGTATCGCGCGCCAGCGTGACGCTTATCCGGAGTATGACGACAGCTATTGATTCAATGATTTGATGTAATGAGAAAGGGCGCTATTTAGCGCCCTTTGTGGTTTTTAGCGTTCGTGGTTTACGCTTAAAGGCAGAAGAATATCTGTCAAGAGGCTAGCACAATGTCTAAAAACCCAATGTCGATGGAAAATGTACAAAAGCTGGTTGGCGAGCAAGTCAAAGTGTTTGATCAGCATGGTCACGAGGCTGAATTTACGGTTAGTAACGTTACGCAGCAGCCTCGGCACGGTTTTGATGATCTCGGTCGGTTCATCGAACATTTCGTTATCACCTTTCAAGGCGATGGTAGTACCCATTTTCCCGATGGCCACTATCACTTTAAACACCCGAAGTTGGGCGAAGTCGAATTGCATGTCATACACAAACATGATCATGATTATGAAGTGCTGGTGGAAACGGAGTTGGTCATAGGCCAGTCTAGTTGACGTATCTTGATCAATATTTCTTGTTGCAAATCATGTATACTGCTCCAAGTTTGAATGTAGGTACTGCAAAACAAGAGTGAAATGATGCTAGACAATATTTCTATTCCAGAAGATATCGAACAAGAGCCTGAATTGGCTATCCCTTCGATTGAAGAGCAAAAGCGCATTGTTGAAGAGCTAAAGCGCTTAGAAGAAGCGGGTGAGCTGACACCTGAAGTGCTTGAAGAGTTCATGACCGGTAAGCGTACCGTGTCTAAAAGCGAATAATATTGAAAACCAAGTGACTTCGTCGCTGGGTTAGCTAACGTTAAGAAATAGCATCATGAGATGATTCATGGTGCTTTTTTTTATTAATTTTCACATCACTGATTTTCTCCTTCTGACTATTTGAACAGCGTGGTGACTGACACTTTATAATTATTTTGTGGTTGTTGACGCCATAATGAAAACGCGTGTTTAACTATAACTCATTAAATTAAAATGGTTTTAATTTAATGATAATAAACAACCACTAAAATTATTTAATTTTTTTGTTATAGATCTCATGATTTTACTATACTTATTGTATGAAAAAAGAGACAGCGTTGTATTCAATGTTGTAATTGTTCATATATTTGGAGTGAAATGAATGATTGAAGAAATCCAGTTCTATGAGCCCAATGAAGATTACGGTTATTTATCTAATTTTGCTGACAGCCCTATTCAGTTGAGTGAGGTCATTTGGCCAACCAGTGAACATTATTATCAAGCTCAGAAGTTTACCGACCACTCTGTTCAACAAAAAATACTAAATGCTTCAACTCCAGACGAGGCGTTTCAATTAAGCCGTAAATATGACCATTTGGTAAAATCAGACTGGATGGATGTTCGCCATTCCGTGATGCGTTATATTGTTTTTGAAAAATTTCGCCAGAATACACATTTTACCCATTTACTGGTCAGTACGGGTGACAAACTATTGACAGAGCACTCCCATAAAGACAGCTACTGGGGAGATGGTGGTGATGGTAAAGGGCAAAATGAACTGGGTAAAATTCTTATGGAAGTGAGGGATTACTTCGCTCAGCAAGAGCCTTTCAACTACGTGCATTTTGTTGATAGTGCAAAGCTTCCTACCCAGTGGGGGACTTTCCGGATGTATGGGTTTGTTGAGCATGCAACAGGAAAAGAACATTTGGCGCTTGTTTACGGGAACTTGAATGGTGGTGAGCCAGCACTGATCCGTTTGCACTCGGAATGCTTGACTGGAGATGCTTTGTTCAGCGCTCGCTGTGATTGTGGTTTCCAGTTATCAAGGGCAATGGAAAATATTGTCAACGCTGGTCACGGCGTTCTCTTTTATTTAAGGCAAGAAGGTCGAGGAATTGGGCTAATAAATAAAATCCGTGCTTATCATCTTCAAGATAACGGTGCTGATACTGTTGAGGCCAATGAAGCACTCGGCTTTGCGGCAGACATGAGAGATTATTCTTTCTGTAAGGGAATGTTGAGCTTTTTAAATATTGAATCGGTCAAGTTAATGACAAACAACCCGAAGAAGGTTAAAGCATTGGAGAAAGCGGGGATACATATATCGAAGCGTGTTCCCTTACAAGAGGGAAATAACCCGCATAATCATGGCTACTTGAAAACTAAAGCCAGTAAGTTAGGGCATATATTCGATAATACATTTATTGAATAATGTAATTTGAAAATAAATGAGTGAAAAAGCCATCTTAAAGAAGATGGCTTTAATTTGTTGGCGCTTTTAATTCATGAATAGGTTAAAAGTATTTATCAACAATGCTATCCATTTTTCCTGTTGATTTTAATGTTTTTAGCCTCTTGTTAATAAATTTCTGTAGTTCAGGATCCATTTTTGGATCAAAGGCAAGATGTATAGGGTAGTCAGGAATAACCGCATTAAAAGGCTGCATAATATATTTGTCTTTATCTTGATCTTGTTTTTTTAAGTTGTACTTAATACGTGATTTCATTTCTACAAAAGCCGTATCGCCGGGGATTTTATTTATCACGCGAAAGGCTGCACTATAGTCTTTAACCCTGAGTTCGTCGATAGTCCCTGCTGTGATATAGGGCATAAGTTCCGGGTAGTCAAAGCCGTGCAGTAAGACCACGACTTTATCTTCTAAATCTTGCATTGTGTTGAAATTAAAGGGGCTGGCGTTGCTACTGACTAATACATGTTGAACATTGTATATGGGGAAATCAGAGAGGTTTTTGGCCTGAACGCCCCCCCAATTAGGGCTACCATAGGTAATCCAATTCGTCTCTTCCCCTGCTTCCAGTAAGGTGATCATACGGTTGAAGGGGTAGGTGTGGTACTGGATATTGTAATGACTTTGCTCGAATATGGCGTTGACAATATCGGTAACGATGCCTTTGTGATTATTGCCACTTTCAATCTGGAAAGGCTCCGCTTGTTTAGCGATGACATAATAATTGACAGTTTCAGCATTGCTTTCGGAGGTATAAACGGGGAGTACGAATGCGAAAGCTAATGACGATAATGTTTTTTTATTCATTTCTTATCCTTGCCTTAATATTCCATTTTGAAGGTCTATTATTAGATTAGTAGAGGAATAGGAAGATGCGAGTTTAAGGATGAAGGACGTGACAAGACCGTTGGAAAAAAGTCGTCAGCTGAGCTTGGCTAAGCAGTTACTGTTTTTGATTATCTTGTTGAGCTCCCTATTTACATTACTGTCAACTACGTTGAGTTTGTATTTGGAGTATAAAGGCGAGTTAAAGGAGATAGACAACCGGTTCATTCAAATTCAAGATAGTTACCAGTCCAGCCTAACGTCGAGCCTGTGGGTAGAAGACCGTGAGTTATTGATGACACAGGCTGAGGGTGTATTGAGCCTGCCATCTATTTCTTATGTCAAAATCTTTGATCGTGACCAGATTATCCTCGAACTCGGAGAGCCTCTTACCGTGAGCGTTGTTGAGCGGCAGTGGCAGCTGTCGCATCAAACAAGAAAGAAGGCGTTTGTTCTTGGTACCTTAGTTGTCCAATCTGATCTCCAGCCAATTTATCAGAGTCTCTATGATACGTTTCTTTTGCTGTTCTTTGGCCATAGCCTCCAAATATTTTTTATCTGTGTCTGTATATGGTTTATTGCCTATCGGCTGGTTGTTCAGCCGTTGATGAAGATGTCTGTATCGGTAACAAAGTTTGATGAGAAAAATGTTCCGCTTCCGGTGCAATTAACGAAGCGGTGGTTTGATGATGAAATGACGACGTTAGCCACCCAGTATAATTCTTCTGCAGAACACATCCGGCGCCACTACCAAGAGTTGGAGAAGGCAAGAGAAATTGCCGAGCAGGCGAACCTCAAGAAAAGTGAGTTCCTTGCCAATATGAGCCATGAAATCCGTACTCCGATGAACGGCATCATTGGGTTATCGGGCTTGATGCGTGAGATGGAAATGCCAGCGGATCAAAAAGAGTACATTAGAATGCTCCACACTTCTTCATTGTCTCTGCTTGATTTGATCAATGATATCCTTGATTTTTCAAAAATCGAGGCGGGCCAACTGGAGTTGGAATCTATACCGCTAAACGTGTTTGAACTGAACAAGGAGGTCGAATCACTGTTTATTGTTAAAGCGGCAGAAAAAGGCCTGAATTTCAGATGTTCTGTTGACAAGAGTATTAGCCCTATGTTGTCGGGGGACGGGGCGAAGTTGAGGCAAATACTAAATAATTTAGTGAGCAATGCGATTAAGTTTACAGACAAAGGGCAGGTTTCGCTTTCTATTGAGCAGGAGGAAAGTGCTGCGGATCATTGCCGGATAAAATTTTCAGTCACGGATACTGGCATTGGTGTTGTAAAAGAAAAACAAGACGTAATCTTCGAAAAATTCCAGCAGGCAGATGGCAGTACGACAAGGCAATATGGGGGGACTGGTTTGGGCTTGGCGATCTGTCGGGAAATGGTGAAGATGATGGGAGGAGAGATCTGCATTGATAGCCAACCCGGTGAAGGCAGTACGTTCTCTTTCGTTATCGATTTGCCATTTGAAAAAGTGATTATCCCCATAGAAGAGCGATCTATTTTTGAAGGACTGAATTTTCTGCTTGTCGACGACAGCATGTTGAATATGCGTATTACAACGGTGCAACTTGAAGGTTTTGGTGCCAAGGCGGTAAGTTGTCTCGATCCCATTATGGCCATCCCGATGGCAGAGAAGGCACTGGCACAGGGGGCCGGGTTCGATGTGATAATCATTGATAAGTGTATGCCAAAGATCGATGGCTTTGAGCTAGCAAAGCAGTTACAGCAGCACTTTGGGGCTAAATGCCCAATATTGATGATGATATCGGCTGCACCAGAAATGAATGATGAAGAGAAAGCGCTAGCCCTAGGGATAAAATCGTTCCTAACCCGGCCCTATAAAGATGGGCATTTGAAGTGGGCGATATTGAAGATAATCTCTCCACAACCAGACTCCACAGGTAAGGAAAGGGTTCTTGAGCCTGTACCATTATGTTCAGACGGGGACACTGTTCGTGATCATCATCAACAAGTGAGCATGGAAGTGAGCGAAGCCTTACAGCAAGGTGAACCTACGCTACGGGTATTGGTGGTTGAAGATACCCTGATCAATCAGAAAGTGGCGAGGATGATGCTGGAAAAAATCGGTGCGGTTGTTGAGGTTGTCGAAAACGGCCAACTCGCGGTAGATATTTATCAAGAGAAGCGTTTTGATGTGATATTTATGGATTGTCAGATGCCAGTCATGGATGGCTTTGAAGCGACTCGCCAGATCCGTGAAATAGAGAAACAAACCGGAGGATTCACACCGATTGTTGCTCTCACCGCCAATGTCGTGAAAGAAGAAAAAGATAAATGTTTTGCCGCGGGTATGAATGACTTTGTGTCAAAACCTGTGTCTTTGAAGATTTTGAAGCATAAGCTTGAGCAACATGCACCGCTGCCAGTGTCCTGATAGAGAGGGGAGCATGAGTGATTGAAAACAGCGCCGTTTGTGACGCTGTTTTTGATCACCGATATGTTGTCTCTAGCTTAGAGACCAATCCTCAGAAAGCAGCGAGAGGTGTTGGTCATAGAGGGTAATCACAATCGTCAGGGTGTTGTTGACGGTGTCTTCTGATATTTCATCAATAACGTAGAAATCGCTGTTTTTATTTTTTAGTGAGTTATTTACCAGTAACTGTAGGCTGTCATTGATATCACCATCGATAGTGAATGTTTCTACCGCGTTAAGTTGTATGTTATGGACTTCAACAGGGGCAAGCAGCTCAGGGGAAGCGTAAGAAAATGAGGATGCTGTCAGTAATGCAATAGCTGCGAGAGTGCGCGAAATCATGATTCAATAATAAGTTGTCAGTCAGTGGGGTTACTTTGACATGGCTTCAGTCAGGAAATGTCAGAACAAGGTAAAAACAGTAGAAAATGCGCCCTTGAATACGTTCAAAGGCGCTGGGTGCTAAAAGTATATTAAAACGCCGTTCATTTTGCTTGGTTTTCTAGGGGAAATTTTTTTTTGCCGTGTTTTTGACCATTGGTTTTGTTGAATAGATTGTTTTTTATTTGGCTTGCTGAGTGGTTATCATGGTCAAGCGATCATTGATGATTTTCATAGAGCTTATCCAGTGCGACGGATAAACCGTTTTCTGTTACTACTCGGATATGTGACTTATTCAGCAATCTGGCATTGGTGACACCACAGGAATGGGCGATCACCCCTAAGCCGTAATGAATATATTTATTGTAATTGGCGACTCGCAGAGTTTTGTCTTTGACATTGAGTCCTTGTTGTAAACGGTTGTTGTGTGTGGTGATTCCGGTGGGGCAAGTGTTTTTGTTACACTGCAGCGCCTGGATACAACCAAGTGCGAACATATGTCCCCTGGCTGAAACGACAAAGTCAGCACCGAGTGCGATGGCCCATGCTACTTTTGATGGTGTGATCAGTTTTCCAGAAGCGATGACTTTTATGTGGTCGTTTAGCTGATGTTTTTCTAGCCGGGCAACAACCAGTGGCAGGCTTTCTTTGAGCGGTAGACCGACATAATCGATAAGTGGCTGGGGAGCCGCCCCCGTACCGCCATCTGCACTATCAATGGTGATAAAATCTGGTCCACTGTCTTTTCCCCGGCGCTCAATTTCGTCCAATAGCTCGTCAAACCAGCTTATAGAGCCAATAACCGCCTTGAACCCAACGGGTTTACCGGTGGTCTGTCGGATGAAATTAATCATATCGAGTAAATCCCCTACTGAGCGGATATCGATATGTCCGTTAGGGCTGATTGAGTCTTCCCCTTCGGGAATACCACGAATTTTTGCAATATCGGCTGTTACTTTGCCGCCAGGTAGTATCCCACCTTTGCCTGGCTTAGCACCTTGGCTCATTTTGATTTCAAACATTTTGACTTCAGGATGGGCTGCGACTTCTTCAAGCTTCTCTTTGCTGAGGTGACCTTCTGCGTTCCTCACGCCGTATTTGGCTGTACCTATCTGGAATACAATATCGGCCCCGCCCTCTAAGTGATAAGGACTCAAGCCTCCTTCCCCTGTGTTCACCCAGCACCCGGCTATTTTAGCGCCGTGTGACAAGGCTTGGACTGCAGGTTTGGATATCGCGCCATAGCTCATCCCAGATATATTAAAAATAGACGTTGTGGTATAGGGAGTACGGCAGTTGAGACCGATAGTAATAGGGGCGGGCGCAACGGCATCTTCTTCCAGTGTTGGAAAGGCACAGTTCATAAACATGATGGTACCTGTTGGCTCAAGGCTTCGGGTTGAACCGAAAGCCAAAGTACGATCAACATTCTTAGCGGCTTTATAGACCCAGCTTCTCTCTGCGCGGTTAAAGGGCATTTCTTCGCGATCCATGGCGAAAAAATACTGGCGGAAAAACTCACCTTGTTTTTCGAATAAGTAGCGAAAGCGGCCAATCACAGGGTAGTTATGACGGATAGCTTGTTTGTGTTGGCGAATGTCGGATATGTACATGTATATCACCGCTAATACACCTAACCCGACACAGATGATGAATACCCCTGATAGTAGGTTAATACCAAAGATTAACGAGTCGCTCATACGGCCTCCAAGATAAACACTCGCTCTAAACTCAGTTGATGGATATTAGATTAGTTTAATCAGGAATAAAGAACGTGTTGGGTACGAATAATTTCATCTTTTGTCTAAATAGTATTGATAGAGGGGGGGAGAAAAGGCCATGAAAAAAGCCAAGTGTGAGTTGCTTGGCTTTATTAGGAAGTGTATAGCTCAAGAAGTCAGTGGTCTGGCGTTTATGCCGTCGTTACATTATTTTTCTGTGCACCACGTAACATGGCATGGATCAGCTCGTTGGCCTCAAACTTCGTCAGTGCTTCATGCGCGCCGACCTGGTGCGCTTGCGATACACTGATCTCGCTAGAAAGCGAGGTATGCAAAATAATATACGCATGCGAAAGCTCGGTTGTGTTTTGTACCTCAAAAGCAAGCTCATACCCATCAAGCCCTGGCATTTCAATATCACTGACCAGAATGTCAAATGGCGTCCCAGCTCCAGCGGCATGCTTGAGCATTTCAAGTGCATCGTGACCATTAGTCGCAATGAAGTAAGGGATAGAAATACTGTCAAGGGCTTGTGATAACTGGCGTCTTGCAACGGCGGAGTCATCAACCAGCAGAATTTTAAGTGGCCTTAATATCTCACGTTCCATGTCGGTCAATACTGGCTGTAGGCTGCTAGGGTTATCCGGAAACACCTTCGACAGAAGAAGCTCAACGTCCAGCAGTTGAACCAATTTATTATCAACGTTGGTTACACCAGTGACGAATACATTCTTGCCCAGAGCGCTTGGCGGCGCATCAATATTGTGCCAGTTACACTCGGTAATACGGTCGATGCCTCGCACAAGAAAGCCGACTAGCATTCGGCGGCAGTCGGTAATGATGATATAGCTGTTTTTGAGTTCATCTCTAGAGAGTGGCGGATAGCCTACGGCTTTAGCCATATCAATAACAGGGAGGGTGTCGCCACGTAAGGTTGCAGCACCCAATACTGTCGGGTGCGAATGAGGGATAGCGGTTAACGGAGTGTAGGGAACAATTTCTTTTACTTTGAGTGTTCCGATGGCAAAAGACTGCTGATGAGTCAATTTAAATAACAGCATACCCTGAGATTGATTTGTTGCAGCTTTAATCATTGGCCAATCCCTTTTGAAATTTATTGATCACGCTACTGTGCGATGCCTCAAGCAATGTGGAATGCATACATCTTAGCGGTTAATTGTGAGGATGGAACAGGTGGTGGTAGATAAATGACCGGATTTTGATCTTTAGCCACTTTAATTCGCCATAACATACATTTATATCACTTGATGGCTTTTGTGGTGGTTGAATTTTGAACGGCCTTCGTGCTTTTGTCGTTATTTTGCATGGCGATTTCATATTGATTTGAAATGACATTAAAAACGCTATTAAAGGTACCATTTCGCTTTCACGGTTCATGAAAACCTAGCTAACACTTAATGGAACTTTTTTGAAAGCAAAAAAAATGTGCTTTCAATGTTAACTGTCATTAACCATTACGTGGAGAACAAAAATGCAAAAGGGATTACACATGAGTAAGTTGGCATGCGCTATGGCAGCCATGCTAATGGCGGGCACAGCCTCAAGTGTTCAGGCCGCTCCAACCCATGACAAGAATGTTATTGGGTATATTACTCAGTGGGAAGCATGGAAAGGGACGAATGCTGGGTTCAGTGTGAAAGGTGAAGCCACACACTTGAACGTCAATATGGATATTTATTCTATTTTGAACTTCTCCTTCTTTGGGGTTGCCAAGGATGGTTCACTCCATAGTGGTGACCTGCGTAATAAAAAAATCTACCAGCCCAATGCGGTTCAAGAGCCAGGCCCATTACTCCACCCGGACGTTTACTCGAGTTGGGACTTCCATATATTGTGGGGCGAATTAGAGTATATCCATCAGTTCCCCGGCAATGAAGCATGGGAGCAGGATGCTCTGCGTAAAGTGCAAGAGCAAGGTTTTGTTAAATCAGGTAATGGCTGGCTTCATGCGCCAAGTGGCGTCTCTGGACAAATGCCGATCCCACTCAAAAAAGCAGGAGGGGCACCAGGGCTGATTGATCTTGCCCATCAGAACGGGGTAAAAGTGATGGCGTCACTGGGGGGCTGGAGTATGTCCAAGCACTTCCCTGAAATGGCAGCAGATCCGGTGAAAAAAGCCCGTTTCTTGGCTGATGTCGACAAATTGATGGCATTGGGTTTTGATGGTATCGACATTGACTGGGAATACCCAGGTACCGGCGGAATGAACTTCCAGGGGAATCCCGAAGATTACGGCAACTTTGAACAATTAATGGAAGATATCCGTGATCGTATTGGTCCTAACAAGTTGCTCACCGCGGCCTTTTCAGCCTCTACAGGCAAACTAGAAGGCTATAATTGGCCACGCTTGGTTGCATCAATGGATTACTTCAACATGATGACTTACGACCTCAATGGTGGGTGGTCCAATGTTGCTGGGCACAATGCACCGCTGTACCCATACCCGGAAGAGGAGTATCAGGATTTAGATCTTGATCATCTTCGTGTATGGATGGCTGCTAAAGGGATCCCGTCTGAGAAAATCAATTTTGGTGCGGCATTCTATGGCCGTGGTGTTCAAACCACTGAAACCACCGCATATGTCGGGGCACCAACAGACAAGCGTACGGTGAACTTCAGTGTTGACGGGCCGACAGAATCAGCTGTTGACTTAGACAACTGGAAAGAGTTCGAAGGGCAGCCAAACTACAATTACATTATGCAGACCGCAGGCTGGGAACACATGTGGGATGCTAATGCAGAAGTGCCTTATGCTGTGAAGGGCAAGTATTTCCTCAGCTATGATGATGTACCGTCTATCGAGAGAAAAGCCCAGTATATTGTCGATAACCAACTTGGCGGCGTTATTGTTTGGCAGGTTCATGGCGATATCAAATGTGAGGGATCCTTTGTTAACTATGGTTCCAAGCTTAAGCAATGTACTAATCTCAGTTCACCGTTGGCTGAAGCCATCGACAAGGTATTTTCTGGTAATGGTATTGTAAACACCGCACCAGCCTTGACTGTACCGGCCGTGCAGAATGTGGATGCTGGTACTGTGGTTAGCTTTTCTGTGTCTGCAACAGATGCAGAGAACGATCCACTGAGCTTCACCGTGACCAATGCTACAGTGGCTGATAACGGTGATGGCACCGCGACTGTGACTTATCAAGCCCCTAATACTGCGACTGACATACAAGATACGGTTACGGTGAAAGTATCTGATGGGCGTAAGGCCGCGACAGGCTCTGTTGTCATTCACGTTAAAGGCAGTGGTATTGTAGGTAACACGCCACCAGTATTGACAGCACCAGCTAAAGCGACTGTGAACAGTGGTCAAAGTGTAGTGATCAGTGTCCAAGCGGATGATGCTGATGGTGATCTGCTGACTTTTACTGCGAGTGAAGGTACCGTTGTGACCACGCCAACAGGCGCAGACATTACGTTTAATGCTCCAATTGTCACAGTCGATACCGTTGTTGATGTGACGGTTACTGTTTCAGATGGGATTGCCCGCGAAAGCGCAATGATTGCTGTGACGGTACAAGCGGACTCTACCGGCGGTCAAACGACGTGGGATCCAAACAAGGTTTACAACGGTGGTGATACAGTAATGTTCAACGGTGTTAAATATACCGCGAAATGGTGGACCAAAGGTGAAGAGCCGGGTAGCAGTTCTGTTTGGGAGGCCTTTGATGATGGGAGCGTCGGTGAATGGGGAGCAAGCAAAGTCTATTTGTCTGGCGATCAAGTAACATTCAATGCTCAGGCATACAAAGCGAAGTGGTGGAATAAGGGTGATCAGCCGGGTAAGGCTGGTGGTCCTTGGCAGCTGATGTAATGCCTATCACCTAACCGGTTGATTAGCAGGTTAGTTAATGTCGGAATACAATATTCAGGCCCGCAATTTGCGGGCCTTTTCCTTACTAGCAGGACAAGTGACCGCATGACCACTATATTTAAGGTGGTGAAAGGGCGTTTGTTAAAAGGTAGATGGATATGGAATTACGTAATAAGTCAGGTGACGTTGCAAAGCTTGCCGATAATCTCACATTGAAAGAAATCGTGGATATGGGTTTCTCATTAGATATCTGTGATGAAGCATATGACCCTAGTGAACACTGGAAAGTAACGGGTGGCTCAGACAAAGATAAAGCGGGCGAGTACCCTTCAAAATAAGACAGACCGAATAACAAGCAAAAGCCAGCTCCCAAGAGCTGGCTTTCTTTATGCTCGACTTGCCTTACGGTCATTACCGCCTATGAGTGATTTTTTGCAAGCGGTTTCATTTGAACATGAATTGGTTGTGCGGCCTTGTAAGGCTCCCGTAAATTTGTTGTATAGTGAGTATTGTTACGGTTTTTTGGTGATGGCAGTCACTAAAATGTTCTTGCACGTTAATTTCCATCATGATTTTAAGTGTGACGAGAGTATAGCTTTCAACTTTATTCGGTTGTTTGATATGTTCAGCTGGAATAATATCACCATCAAGAAAGCGCTTTCTCGGGAAGGTTATCGAAGTGTTTTTTATAAGAATGTCCCGAGATTTTGCTGTTAAAGGTGAAAGAAAGCGCTTTCTTTTTGTGATTATTCCAAATGTGAAGGATTATGTGATGCATAGCAAAAAGGTATTGGCTTCCTTAGTATGCGGCTTGATGTTAACTGCAAATGGTGTTGTAGCTGATGAAATCAAGCAAGGTGGTACATTGACTGTACCAATTATTGGTACGGGGTTTGTTGAGAACTTTAACCCATATACGACGAAAGACCTGCTTCATGGTGTGATGTTTGAGCCGCTGTTGGTTTTCAATAACATGACCGGTAAGACCGAGTACCGACTGGCTGAGTCTGTTGAGTATTCTGACGATTTGAAGAGCATCTTCGTCAAACTGCGTGATGGATTAACGTGGTCGGATGGTTCTCCACTTACAGCGAAAGACGTGGCATTTAGTTTCAATATGACCAAAGATGCTGCCGCATTTGACCAAAAAGGAATTTGGAGTAGCGGTAACTTGGTCAGCGTAACAGCCAAAGATACAGCAACAGTTGTGTTTGAGCTAACTGAAGCAGATTCGACCTTTATTTGGTCACTTCCTGCTTATCACGTGGTACCGGAGAAAGTGTGGAGCAAGGTTGAAGACCTGACAACATTTACTAACCCTGACCCTATTGGTAGTGGCCCGATGACCACTGTTAAGTATCTGAAGTCTCAGCAAATGGAGCTTTGTCGTAACCCGCATTACTATCTTGAGAATCGTCCATATCTCGATTGTTTGACTTACCGTTCTTATAACGATAATTCACAGATTCAACCGGCATTAATGAAGGGTGAAATTGAATGGGGCTCAAACTTTATTGCCGACATCGATAATACGTTTGTTGCCGCCGATCCAAGCAATAACCACTATTGGTACCCTGCCAACGATGCTATCCATCTTTATGTAAACACAAAAGAAAAGCCATTTGATAACCTCAAGGTGCGTAAGGCTCTGTCCGTCGCACTGGATCGTGAGGCGATTGTTGACATTGCAGCCTACGGCTATCCGACACCGAACTTTAATGCCGGTGGCATCGGTGAACTTTATAGCACGCATATTAGCAAAGACGTTAACGCTAAATATAAAGAGCTTACTCAATACAACCCGGAAAAAGCCAAACAGTTACTGGATTCTGCTGGTTATAAAGACTTGAATGGTGATGGCTTCCGAGACATGCCTGATGGCAAGACTATCGAATTTGATATCGAGGTTGTCAATGGCTGGACTGATTGGATCCAAGTCGTCCAGATGGTAACAGAGTACTACGAAGAAATTGGCATTAAAGCGAATGTGAAAACAGTCGACTGGGCTGTTTATGACAAGTCTTTGAAAGACAGCGAATATAAAATGTCGATTAACTGGTCAATGGTTGCGACAAACCCAATCTTGGCTTACCAAGAGTATTTCTCAACGTCACGTATTGGTAAAACATGGCATGCCGGACATGGGGTTAATTCGCCAGAAATTGATAGCTTGATCGATAGTTTCGGTAAAACCAATGAACCGAAACAGCAGAAAGAAATACTTGATGAACTTCAGGAGTTTACTGCTGAGAATCTGCCGTTTATTCCGCTGTTCTCAAACCCAACTTGGTTCCAGTATAACAGCTCGAAAATTGCAGGTTGGCCTAGCAAAGAGAATCCGTATGTTCAGCCTGTTTGGTACGATGGTGGTAAGCGAGTGCTAATCCTTAATAATCTTCATCTTAAGTAATTGTATAAATAGTTTAAAGGGCCATTTATGGCTCTTTAAACATCGGGGTTTATTATGAGCTTTATCTTACGCAGACTCGGTTTTTATTTTGTTGCTTTTATCATAGCAATTTCTTTTAATTTTCTTCTTCCTAGGCTAATGCCTGGCGATCCTGTCGATGCTTTATTTGCGGCAGCTCAAGGTCGCATGGATCCGGCCCAGATGGATGCGGTACGCGAAATGTACGGCTTCGTCGATGGCTCTGTATTTGAGCAATATATTGCCTACATACAAAGTGTTTTCACTCTGGACTTGGGTCCCTCGGTATTGATGTTTCCCGTAAGCGTAACTGAGGTAATTAGTAACGCTTTGCCGTGGACCATTTTTCTGGCACTAGGGTCCTTGATTGTGGCGCTGATAATCGGTGTTTCTATCGGAACCTATGCCTCTTATCGTCGAGAAGGTTTGTTTGGTCAAATCGTACCGCCGACATTGGCATTTATCAGTAATTTTCCTTACATCGTAACTGCATTATTACTGTTTTATTTCTTTGGCTTGAAGCTGGAAGTGCTTCCGCTCGCCTATACCTATGATCCGTCTTTAGATCCTGGCTTTAACTTAGCGTTTATTGGAAGCGTTGCAAAGCACGCAGTATTGCCAATGGGCTCGATGATTGTCGTTGGTATTTCGACCTGGGTCTTCAATATGCGTAATGCGATGATTAATGTTCTTGGTGAAGATTATGTCACCATGGCTGAAGCAAAGGGCTTAAGCAGTTTGCGTGTTATGTACCGCTATGCAGGAAGGAATGCCATTTTACCGGTAGCAACCGCAATTGCGATGGCGATTGGTTTCTCCTTTGCAGGCTCAATTATGACCGAGGTCGTTTTTAACTATCAGGGGCTGGGTAATATTCTTCTCAAGGGTATTGTTGCTCGAGACTACCCATTGATCCAGGCAATTCTGCTGATTCTTGTTACCGCAGTACTTACGGCCAACTTCGTAGCAGACCTTCTTTACGTCTGGTTAGATCCTCGGATTTCTAAATAAGGTTTGAATATGAGTAAGTTAATAGAATCTTACGACAATAGTATGCAGGTTCAAAAACCGAATAAATTTGTCAAAAAAAGCAAAGAAATACTCTCGACGCTACACGCGTTCTTTCACGGTAATCCGCCTGCAATTATAGGTAGCCTGCTGATTTCGATTGTGCTAATTGGCGCACTGATGGCACCGGTACTGGCCAGTCATGATCCGAATAAGCGTGTAGCGAGACCGCATGTCGCACCCAATGCCGAACATGTCCTTGGTACGACTCGTAGCGGGCGTGATGTCTACAGCCAAGTGTTACATGGCGCACGAAAGTCGCTGGCTGTTGCTTTGTCTGCCGGTATTATTGCGATGACTCTGGCGGTGGCCGTGGGGGTAACTTCAGGGTATATGGGCGGAAAAGTTGATGAATGGCTTAACTTTGTTACCAACGTCTTTTTGGTATTCCCGCAGTTACCACTGTTGATAGTCTTGGCCGCTTTTCTGGGGCAGGTCGGGTCCATGGTTATCACGATATTACTCGGCGTTACCTCCTGGCCTTGGGGGGCAAGGGTGATACGTTCGCAAACGATGGCAATCAGGAACAAGGAATACATTATTTCAGCTGAGGTGATGGGGGAGTCTAAGATTCGGATCATTCTTGTTGAGATTCTGCCAAACCTGATCTCGATTGTTTTTGGTGGTTTCCTCGGAACGGTGATTTACGCCATGGGGTCGGAAGCTGGACTGGGTATTCTTGGCTTAGGTGATGCGACGGAAGTGAGCTGGGGATCAATGCTTTACTGGGCACAGACATCATCGTCGCTATATACAGGAGCGTGGTGGGAAATGATTGTTCCTGCAACGGCACTGGCAATTACCGGGGGGTCTTTAGCACTAATTAATATGTCTATTGATCAGGTAAGTAACCCGAAACTGAAGACTGGCCCACATATGAAGTTGTGGAAGAAACTGAAAAGAGAAGCCGATCAACGCCGAGGTCTATTATGAAAGATGCGCTGCTAGAAATTAATAATCTTTGTGTCGATTATGTTTCTCCAAATGGAGTTGCTCGAGCTGTTAACAATGTTAGCTTGAGTATAGCCCCTGGTGAAACGCTGGGCATTGCAGGCGAATCTGGGTGCGGTAAGAGTACGCTGGCCTTTGCGATTTCACGTTTGCACAAAGCTCCTGCGCTCATCTCCGAAGGTGAGATCCTGTACAAGGATCGTGATGTTCTGAAAATGTCGGATAAAGAGCTGCGCAATTTCCGCTGGAAAGATGTCTCTGTGGTATTTCAGAGTGCAATGAACTCGTTGAATCCAGTCATAACAATTGGTGAGCAACTGGTTGATGTAATCCTTGCGCATAAAAATGTGAGATACGAAGAAGCTTATCAGAAAGCCGTTGAATTGTTGGGTGTTGTTGGTATTCATGGCGATAGGATGAGCAGCTTCCCCCATCAGTTGAGCGGGGGGATGAGGCAGCGGGTGGTTATTGCTGTCGCGCTGGCGTTAGAGCCTAAGCTGATCATCATGGATGAGCCGACGACCGCGCTGGACGTTGTCGTTGAGCGTGAAATCCTAAATGAGTTATATGATTTAAAAACGAAATTTGGCTTCTCGATTTTATTTATCAGCCACGATCTAAGCTTGATGGGTGAAATAGCAGACCGTATTGGTGTGATGTATGCCGGTAATCTGATTGAGATTGGCGACGCAGCCACCGTTTTTGGTAAGCCGTCCCACCCGTACACACAAGGTTTGATTGCCTCATTCCCGACAATTCATGGGCCTAAAGAAAGGCTATACGGTATTCCAGGCAATCCTGTTGATTTGCTTCGGATTCCACAGGGATGTAATTTTCAGGATCGCTGTAGCCAGTGCAATGCCGCGTGTAAACAGCATGAACCTCAATTGCTTAAGCTAAATGATCAGCACTACGCCGCTTGTCATCGGATTTAAGGGATAAAAAATGGAAACGTTAGAGAATAAAGAAGTTGTCCTCTCTGTACGAAACTTGGTTAAAGACTTTCCGATTGGAAGCGGCAAAAACCAGTATATGCGTGCCGTCAATGATGTGTCATTTGACCTTTGTAAAGGCGAGGCTCTGGCCATTGTTGGTGAGTCTGGTTCGGGCAAGAGTACTGGCGCTAGGATTCTGACCCGTATTTACGATAAGACCGGTGGCGATATTTCCTTCAAGGGCAAGCCGCTGCATGAATACACTAAAGAGCACGGTAGCCTGGAATATGCCCGACAAGTACAGATGATTTTCCAGGACCCGTTTGGTTCTCTTAACCCTGTTCACAATATCTACCATCACATAGCTAGGCCGTTGTTGATTCATAACCGAGTTGGCAAACAAGATGTCGAGAAGCTGGTCTATGAATTGTTGGAAATGGTCGGGCTAAATCCGGCAGTCGAAACATCAGAAAAGTATCCTCACCAGCTTAGTGGTGGCCAGCGTCAGCGTGTTGCAATTGCCCGTGCAATTGCCGTTTCACCAGAAGTCATTTTGGCCGACGAGCCAATTTCAATGCTCGACGTATCGGTACGACTTGGGATCTTGAATCTGATGGCGGACTTGAAAGACAAGCACGGTATCTCTTTCATGTACATCACTCATGATATTGCCACTGCGCGCTATTTTGCTGAAAAAACAGCGGTGATGTACGTCGGCCATATGGTTGAGTGGGGTAACAGCGATAAAGTGACTCAAACCCCACAGCACCCCTATACCCAGTTGCTTCTATCTGCTGTCCCTGAGGCTGGAAGAGCAGGGCGTCGTGAGCTAAGTGCAAAGAAGGGAGAAATCCCATTATGGAAACCTGACAGCCAAGGTTGTCCGTTTTCAGCGCGCTGCCCTAAGGCCACTGAGCGATGCCTAGAGGCTCTGCCCTCAGTTACACAGCTAGCAGATGATCATTTTATCCGGTGTCACCACATCTGATTTGATCAGTTAAAAAATTTTGCGCATTAAGAAAGCGCTTTCAAAAGTTCTGGTTAGAGTTATGGAAAGTAAAATTAAAAAGCAATCAAACGAAATTACCGGCAAGTTTGTCACTCTTGATGGTGAAAAATACTATCTTATTGAAAATGTTGATCGTATGGCTCCGTTTTTTATCAGTGTGGTGTCGGCTAGTAACCATTGGTTATTTATCTCCTCAACGGGAAGCCTGACTGCTGGCCGGATAAAGCCAGAGAATGCACTATTCCCATATAAGTCGGTCGATTACATTCATGAGAGCGCCGAGAATACAGGCAGCAAAACCCTTGTTAGGGTAACGACTGAAGAGGGTGCAATGCTATGGGAACCCTTCAATACTCACCATGATGGTTTCTACCAAACTCAGCGCAATATCTATAAAAATGCGGCTGGCGATAAGATTGTTTTTGAAGAGGTGAACGAAGATTTATCTCTGACTTTCAAGTACCAGTGGAGTACCAGTGATAAATATGGCTTTGTTCGGACATCAACGCTAACAAATCATTCCTCGTACAGTGCACAGGTGGAGATCGTTGACGGAATCCAAAATATTCTACCGTCTGGTGCGCCTTTATCAGCAATGCAGGATCGCAGCGCACTTGTGGATGCCTATAAATGGAATGAGCTACTGTCAGATTCAGTTTTAGCGACCTATAGCATGTACGCCAAGTTAAGTGACCGTGCCGAACCGGCTGAGTCACTGCGTGCAACCACCGTGTTCAGCATTGCTGATGACTGTGAGTCAATCTTGTTGTCAAGTGAGCAACTCGGCGCCTTCCGTCGTGGGGGGAAAGTGGAAACCGAAACACTGCGTCGCGGTTTGCGCGGGGCGTATTTTGTTTGCAAACAATGTGATCTTGCCGCTGGTGAACAAGATACTTGGCAGATCATTGCGGATATTGATAAGACTCACACTGATGTGGTCGAATTGAATCAGAGTTTGATAACAGAGAGTGCGGTCGAGAGTGACATCTCTCGCTCGGTCAGAGAGAACCACAAGGAGCTTTTGATGCTGATGTCTGGCAGCGACGCCTGGCAGAAAACAGCAGAAGAAGAGACAACGGTTCACCACTACGCCAATGTACTGTTTAACAATATGCGTGGCGGTGTAGTGGTTGATAACTACTGGGTTGATACGCAAGACTTTGTGAAAACATTGACCCACTCGAGCGTTGCGGTTGCGACTCGCAACAGCGCTTTTCTGGCCCACTTGCCAGAGCGTATCGGCTATAACGAGTTGCTCGGCCTGGCGGAAAAGCAAAATGATAACCAGCTTGTACGCCTGTGCTACGAATATCTTCCATTGACGTTTGGTCGCCGCCATGGTGATCCGAGTCGTCCGTGGAATCATTTCGAGATCAAAGTTAAAGATAAGAATGGTGAGCGATTGCTGTCATACCAGGGTAACTGGCGTGATATTTTCCAAAACTGGGAAGCACTTGCGGTTAGCTATCCGAATTTCATCAAGTCGTTTATTGCCAAGTTTGTCAATGCATCGACCGCCGACGGCTATAACCCTTATCGAATTACTAAAGAGGGTGTCGACTGGGAAGTACTGGAGCCTGAAGATCCATGGAGCAATATCGGCTATTGGGGTGATCATCAGATCATCTATTTACTTAAATTCCTCGAACTCTCGAAGAAGTACCAGCCGCAGGAACTGAGCTCGCTACTTAGCCGTGATATTTTCAGCTATGCCAACGTGCCTTATGAGATTAAAGCTGCAGAAGCGTTGTTTAACGACCCTAAAAATACCGTTGATTTTAATCAAGATCTGCATGACTTGATTAATGGGAAGGTTGAAGAGTTGGGCAGTGACGGCCGATTGCTGTTGAACCATGACGGTGATGTATACCTGGTTAACCTGACTGAAAAAATGATGGTACCGCTACTGGCGAAACTGGGTAACCTGGTTGTTGACGGTGGGGTTTGGCTCAATACCCAACGTCCAGAATGGAACGATGCCAACAATGCCATTGTCGGTAACGGGTTGTCTATGGTGACGCTGTACTATATGCGCCGCTACGTTACCTTCATGCAAGAATTGCTAAGAGATAACCTGAAGGCGGTTGAGCTGTCTTCGGAGCTGGTTGACTGGATCATTGCCACATCACAGATTCTAGCAGAAGCGAAAACCGAGCTTAAACGCAAGAGCATCACCCGGCAGACACGGAAAGCCTTGCTGAGCAAGCTTGCTGGTGCAGCGAGTGATTATCGCACCACGGTTTATGAAAATAACGGTTTCTCCGGTAAAACAAAAGTCGACGGTCAGCTTATCCTGCAGCTGCTTGATGTCAGTCTAGATGTTATTGATGAGGGTATTGCAGCCAACCGACGCCAAGATGGCTTGTATAACGCTTATAATATCATCAGTTACTCGTCAGAAAGTGCCAGTGTTGAAGAGCTTTATCCAATGCTGGAAGGACAGGTGGCGGTACTTAGCTCAGGCGTACTCAGCCCTGAACAGGCGGTGGCGCTGCTCGATAACCTTTACGCGAGTGAAATGTTCCGTGAAGACCAGCAAAGCTTCATGCTGTACCCGGACCGTGAATTAACCTGTTTTATGAATAAAAATAAGGTTTCAGCTTCGCGAATTAATGCTAATGGGCTGCTCAAGAAAATGGTTCACAATAGCGACCACCGCTTGGTTGAACCAGATGCTGATGGTAGCTACCACTTTAATGCAGATTTTGAAAATGCAGGCTTCTTGCTGGCTGCGCTGGATACTATCAAAAGCGACTATAAAGACATTGAGCATGACACCATCAAAGATGTCGTTGATTGCTATGAAGAGGTGTTCAATCACCAAGCCTTTACTGGTCGCTCAGGTACCATGTTTGGCTATGAAGGGCTAGGTTGTATCTATTGGCATATGGTATCGAAACTGCTGCTTGCCGTTCAGGAAAACTATTTCGCTTCTTGGCAAAAAGAGCCTAATTCAAATGCGACCCAGAAGTTGGCAGAGTATTATTATAAAGTGCGTTCTGGAATCGGCTTTAATAAAACGCCTGAGAACTATGGTGCCTTCCCGACCGATCCTTATTCGCATACACCGAAACATGCCGGTGCCCAGCAACCGGGTATGACTGGTCAGGTGAAAGAAGAGATCCTAACTCGTTTTGGGGAGCTAGGGGTATGCATCGAAGAAGGTCTCATTCATTTCAAGCCTTCCTTGTTGAGAAACGTCGAATTCCTCAAAGCGGATAGCCGATTTGATTTCATCAATATTGATGGTGAAAATCAGACAATGTTACTGCCGAAAGGCTCATTGGCCTTTACCTACTGCCAAATTCCGGTGGTTTATAGAGTTGTGGAAGAAAAGGCGGGTGTAGAGGTTGTACTGAATAATAACGATTGTATTCAGTTGCCAGGGGTGTCATTGGATATGGATATCAGCCGCCATCTGTTTGCCCGCACTGGTGAAGTGAAAGTGATCACCGTGTCTATTCCGGCCACCATGTTAATGGGCTGAGAGCTCGGGAGAGTATGTGACTACCAACAAACAATTACTTGAGGTATCTGAATATAACGCGGAAGGTTATTCGCCATTGATTGACTATCAATCATGGCGAGTGGCCATACTGAATTATATTGATGAGCTAGAGACAGACCAGATAGATAATTTTCAATGCCATACCGAAACAGATGAAGTCTTTGTTCTGCTCGCGGGGAAATGCATTCTTTTCTGTGCTGAGACCGATGAAGACAATAATATTATTGATATTTTTAGCTGGGATATGGTGCCGAATAAGGCCTACAACATTAAGCGGGGCGTATACCATACCCATACGCTCAGTGAAGATGGCCAGGTGTTGATTATTGAAAATAGCGATACCTGTGATCGTAATTCACCGAAAATTATGATTGATGACACCGTCCGTAACAAGCTCGGGCAATTAGCATCAGGTTCATGGGGCTAGTTGTTTACCGTTGTTCTTAAAGGTAGTTTAACTGCCTTTTTTCTTAATTCTTGTGTGTGAATACGAATTAGCGACATTGCTCGAAGAGGCTGAGTTAGTTCAGTTGCACTGTTATGTTGCTTACTGATTATTTTTAACGGATTTTAATATGCAGAATCAGCAAATATTACAAGCCCAGCAGCAAGTTGTACCTGTCAGTCGCCAGGCTGGCTGCGAAGGTATTGTTCTGCTAGAAAACCGAGACTCCGTATTGCCCTTAAAGTGTGGTGAAACGGTTTCTCTGTTTGGTCGTTGCCAGATTGATACTTACCGCAGTGGTACGGGATCGGGGGGGGCCGTCAATGTTCCATATGCCGTCAATGCTCTGACTGGATTACGAGCTAACCCTTCAGTGGTTGTTAATGAAGAACTTATCAAAATATATGAAGCTTGGATTGCAGAACATCCGTTTAATGATGGCGGTGGCGGATGGGCCTCAGAACCTTGGTTCCAGCAGGAAATGGAACTGGAAGAGTCCATTGTCAAACAAGCAGCATCGCACTCGGATAAAGCGATTATTTTTATCGGAAGGACAGCAGGGGAAGATCAGGATAATGCTGATGAAGCCGGTAGCTATCGTTTGACTGAGTGTGAAGTCGCGATGTGTGAGAAGGTCGGCGCGCATTTTGATAACGTCATTGTGGTGTTAAACGTCACTAACATTATGGATATGTCGTGGCTTGAAACCGTTAAAAATAATCAATCAATTAAAGCTGTTCTGTATTCATGGGCTGCGGGAATGGAGGCTGGGCACTCTCTTGCAGATGTCCTGTCCGGTGATGTTTCGCCCAGCGGACGGTTAACCGATACCATTGCCTACCAACTCTCTGATTATCCATCGTCAGAAAACTTTGGTCGGAAAGACTGCAATGTATATGCTGAAGATATCTACGTCGGTTATCGTTACTTCGAAACCTTCAATCCTCAGGCGGTACAGTATGAGTTTGGCGCTGGTCTTTCATATACCACCTTTGAGCGCCAGTTAGTTTCATTTGGTGTTGAAGGAAGTGGTATTGATCGGGTCCTACATTTCGATATTGAAGTGACAAATACGGGGGATCTGTTCAGCAGTAAAGAAGTTGTTCAGCTCTATGTTGAAGCACCTCAAGGTCAGTTAGGCAAACCCGCTCGCCAGTTAGCCGGTTTTAGCAAAACGGAAGTACTCGGGCCTGCTGAAAGTACTATCGTAAGCATCTCCGTTCCTATTCAGTTACTGGCGTCATATGATGACAGTGGCGTAACAGGGCATCGAAACAGCTACGTTCTTGAAGCGGGTCTTTATCGGTTTCATGTGGGGGGGAGCGTTCGCCACGCCAAATGTATACCTGCCACTTTTGAATTAGAGCAGCGGCTTATTACCCAGCAACTGTCTGAAGCATTAGCGCCGGTAACAGCGTTTGATCGCCTAAAACCGGCAGGGTTGAAAGCAGACGGAACCTACGAGTCATCTTACGAACCTGTTCCACTCAGATCTATCTGCCTTGAGCAAAGAATTACCGCCGACCTACCAAAAACATATGAAATTACGGGCGATATAGGGATCAAACTTAATGATGTCAAAGCCGGTAAGGCCACTCTGGAATCTTTCATTTCGCAACTAAGTCCAGAGCAACTTGCCATTATTACCCGAGGGGAAGGCATGTGCAGTCCGAAAGTCACCCCGGGAACTGCAGCCGCGTTTGGTGGGGTATCTAATTGTCTATTTAAGTTAGGCATTCCCGTTGCCGCCGCTGCCGACGGTCCATCTGGAATTCGAATGGATAGTGGGCATAAGGCAAGCCAAGTCCCTATTGGTACGTTGCTAGGTTGTACATGGAACCGCGAACTCAATGAACAGCTTTTTTACCTGATTGGAGAAGAATTACAGGCCAATCAGATCGATACCCTTTTAGGGCCTGGCATTAATATTCATCGTCACCCATTAAACGGCAGAAATTTCGAGTATTTTTCAGAAGACGTTTTAATTACTGGAATGATGGCAGCCGCGCAGGTTGTAGGGCTCAAGAAAGCCGGTGTCACGGGGACAATCAAACACTTTGCAGCAAATGATCAGGAAATGGCACGGATGGATGTGGATAGTGTGATATCCCAACGTGCGCTTCGGGAAATTCATTTGAAACCATTTGAAATCGCGGTTAAGCAGGGTGGGGCTACAACCATCATGACGTCTTATAACCCGGTGAATGGTCATTGGGCGGCATCAAATTATGATCTCAATACAACCATCCTACGCAATGAATGGGGCTATACCGGGATATTGATGACCGACTGGTGGGCAAAAATGAATGACCCGGTTAATGCGGGTAAGGAAGATAAAGCCAACACCTCATTTATGATCCGCTCTCAAAACGATCTCTACATGGTGGTAGAAAATGATGGCGCACTGCGCAATGCGATGGGTGACAATACACTGGAGGCATTAAGAAAAGGTGAACTAACCATCGGCGAGCTGCAGCGTTCTGCCATGAACATTTGCCGTTTTATTCTTGACGCCCCTGTGATGAAACGACCGTTGAAAGCCTATGAGCCGATTAAAACCTATGCCGCAAGAAATGAGATAAGTTGTGCCGATATCGTGAATATTGAGGAAGAAATTAAGCTAGAAACAGAGATAAATACGAGGGTGACAGTAAAAGTGACCGAAGACGGTATTTATCAGTGTTCTGGATTAATTCGCTATGATCGAGACTCGTTAGCCCAATCGTCATGCAGCCTGGCCTTAAACGGTGTGTTTAGTATGTCGCTTCCGGTTAATGGTACTGACGGGAAACCGGTGACAGTTGAAGGCTTACAAGTGAAATTAACAGCAGGCTTTTACGAAATTGATATCGATTTCGTGAAAAAAGGCCTGGTGCTAGAGAGTTTGATTTTCAATAAACAGTCATAATTGAAAGATAAGTGCCGAGTGATCACTGGCAAATTTGATGTGGTTGATATTGAACCATACAGCCTCCTAGCTAAGGAGGCTGTTTGCTTTGAGGGTGACCGTCGTAAACGTGTGAATAAAGGGGGGGGGCAAACGGGGAATGGTAGACACTTCCCCGCATCATATACTTATTCTATCCGTTAAGGTTGCTGACCGAGTCCCGGATAATGAGTGCCGGTGTTAATTTGTTGCGTACTGGCTGCTTGTCTTGATTGAGTAATGATAGTACGCCGTTGGCAGCTTCGACCCCCATCTCTTTAACTGGAAAATTCACGGTAGTTAAGCGCGGGCGAATATGCTGACTGTATGTGTCGTTATCGAAGCCAACAACAGAAATATCTTTCCCGATTGCCATACTTCTTTCTGTGCACACATCATATACGGCCAGAGCAATATTATCATTCTGACAAAATATCGCAGTGATCTCACTGTTTCTATCGAGCAGTCTTCTTACCGCTTCATGGTTACCTTCATGGTCGAAGCGTCCTTCAACAATGAGGTTAGCATCATATTTGATTCCGTATTCATTCAGGGCATTACGGTATCCCTGAAGGCGATCGCGGCTGTCAATCTTACTCATTTGACCGGTAATACAAGCGACCTTAGTGTGGCCGTTATCAAGCAAGTGCTTGGTTGCTAGATATCCACCTAACTCATTATCAATACAGATACATTTTTCAGCTAGTTCAGGAATATATCTGTTCAGAATGATGATTGATTCTGTTTGTTTGGCGATGTTTATAAGTTCATCATCCGATAACTTATCGGAGTGAATGATCAGTCCGTCAACTTGTCTTGATTGGAGAAACTGAATTGAGTCTGCTTCTTTATCGTGTGACTCCTGTCCGCTTGTTACAATCAGGTGGAGGTTTTTTTGCCGAACAGTATCTTCGGTCATGTGCATCAGAGGACCATAAAAAGGGCCGTCAAGTGAGCCAACGAGCATTCCTATGCTGTTTGAACGGCTCGATGCAAGAGCTTGGGCAAAAGCATTCGGCTTATAGCCGAGCTTCTCGATTGCAGCAAAAACTTTTGCTCTGTTGGCTTCTTTAACAGTAGGGTGTCCATTTAAGGCTCTGGAAACAGTTGACTGAGAAACTTGTGCCAGTTCAGATACTTCTTTTATTGTAATCAACAGAGATTCCTTAGATGAATGGATTAATTCTTCATAAAACAATACCTTGGCTAAAGTATTAAATGTTCGCTAATAACAGTATGTTACTTTTGAAACCGTTGATAAGATAGATTTTTATCTGATAATTTTGAGCTAAATAACACTTTAAAGCAAGCGCTTTCCTAGAGGCTTAAACAAGCATTTGATATGTAAACTTTTAAAAGTCAGTAGCTTAAGTTGGTGTGGTTAATCTGGGTAGTTAGGTTTGAGTCTTTTCTGGATAGAAAACGCTTGCTAGTAGATTGCTCGCAAGGCTGCTGGCTATTTCCTTCAACCCGATTACGTCAGAACGATACGCAAGCACCGCGTATCGGCATTGGTGGAAAGAGTTTTCTTTGTTTGCGTGATTTGTTGCGCGGGTGTTTAAGTTTTATTTAATATAATCAAGTAATTGTGCTGTTTTTACGTGTATTTACTGGGTGTGATTGGTAGGCGATAGGAATACGGGTTACTTGAGATGGGGAGGGGAGTGATTAGCGTAATGTGATGTATGTCATAAGCATTTTCAGAAATTGGCTGTGTTTTGTGCTTTAAATAGTTAAAAATCATTACCTTAATACCTGTTTTAGTTGTGGTTGCGATTTTTAAGATATAAATATGAACTTGTCGGTGTGTGATTTTGATCTCGTGAAAGCGCTTGCTTTGGTGATAATGATCACTTTATCAATGCATTTTTATCCATATAATTATCATTAAAAGTGGTTAGGGAAGTTAAATACAAGCATTAGCAGCCAAATTGTTCGTTAATTCAACGTTGGTATATAAGGTTAAGCTGTATTTAAAAGACTATCGGCTATTTTTTTACCCCTACAAGAAAGCGCTTTCTTCAATTGCTTTACGGAAGAATCTAGAATAATTATTGGAGTTACAATGAAACTATCGCACCTTTCGCTTGCCTGTTTACTCGCAACATCAACTCTTTCTGTATCTAATATTGCCCATGCTGAAACAGATGATTTTGCTTTTACTGGTTACGCTCGTTACGGTATGCACTATGCAGATAATGGGAACGACTATGTATCTGCAGATGGTCAGCTTGCAGGTAACGCCGCTGGTCGTTTAGGTAATGAAACGAATGGAGGTGAATTCCAGTTTTCTAAAGGCTTTACAGGCGTTAACGACACACAGTGGGATGTCGTATTGATGATGGAAAACTGGTGGAAGTCACCAACGGATTATGGTGATGTTGCACTGAAAAAATTCTATGCTGGTGTTTCTAATGTTTTTGTATCTCAGCCAAATGCATATATTTGGGCCGGTAGAGACTTTCATCAGCGTCCACAGCAGGGGTTGAATGATTACTTTTTCATGACCCATGATGGTCAGGGTGCGGGTATTAAAAACCTAGACCTGGGTAGTGCAATGCTTAACATCGGTTTCGTTGGTCAGACGGGTGAGGGGACTGGTGATAGCGGTAACTATGCACTGACAACTAAGCTGCATGATATTAGCTTGATGGATAACATTACATTAGATATTTATGCCAACTATGGCCTGTCATCTGACAAGGCTTTTGACAAAGAAAATGGCGAAAGAAAGAAAGATGATGCTTACCAAATTGGTACCATCTTCAATATTTACGGCAACAAACTTAGCCTTCGCTATGCAGAGAACGCGGATAATTCGGTTTACAACAAAACGGATGATTTAACAACAATTTACGCGAGTTGGGAGGGGGGGGTATCACTTGGTCAGAACACATCAATGGATTACCAGCTGGCTTACCACAATAATGAAGGTGCTGATGATCTAGCCGATGATCGCACTAACTACAGTGTGATTGTGCGTCCTATGCACTCTTGGAACGATATTCACTCCACATGGCTAGAGGCTGGCTACTCCTTGGTTGATTACGACAATGCTGATGAAAACGCAGCATGGAAAGTGACGCTATCACAGAATATCTCTATTGGTAAGAATGCGTGGGATCGCCCAATGTTACGCTTCTATGCAACAGTAGGTGAAGCAGACAACAAGGTGGCCGGTGATGGTTCCCTAATCACTGGTGACACGACACGTGACACCTTCGCAGTTGGCGCAATGTGGGAAGCATGGTGGTAATCGTAGTTTAGTTAAATAGACAGAGCAGCCAAATACAGGGCTGCTCTTTTTTAAGCTTAACTCAATATAAAGTGGTAATTGTATGCGCCATAATAAAAAAATATTGCCGTGCTTAATTGCATTGGCTCTCATTACCGGATGTAATGATTCAAATAATAGCACTACAAATAATGATTTGATTCAATCTAAAGTTCCTTACTTTGGGGATTGGCCTGCTATTAATAGTGCCATTGAAAAAAATACAGATATTGAAAATAAAATTGTAGAAATATTAGCTCAAATGACTTTAGAAGAAAAAGTTGGTCAGATGATCCAACCAAACCTTCTTGAAGTAACGCCGGAAGAAGCGGCTCAATATAAACTGGGATCATTGCTTAACGGTGGTGGTGCTTGGCCAAATGAGAACAAATATTCGAGCGCGGAAGACTGGGTTCAGGAGGCCGATAAATACTGGCTGGCGCTAGAAGGGGCCTATGAAGATCGCGGTTTCAAGATTCCTTTTATGTGGGCAACTGATGCGGTCCATGGTCACAATAATGTTTTCAAAGCGACAGTTTTCCCGCATAACATTGGTTTGGGTGCGGCAAATAACCCAGACCTCATTTATGAGATTGGTAAAGCAACAGCACTTGAAATTGTGGCAACAGGTCTAGACTGGACATTTGCACCAACGGTTGCCTCACCGCGAGATTATCGTTGGGGGCGTGTTTATGAAGGCTATTCCGAAGACCCAGAAATTATCTATCAATATGCCGGTAAGATGGTTGAAGGTATTCAAGGCGGGGCCGAGGGTCTTGCCGGAGAACGTAATGTCATTTCCAACGTTAAGCACTGGGTGGGTGATGGCGGCACAATGGATGGCGTCGACCGCGGTGAAAATCACTATACAGAAGATTATCTGAGGAATATTCATGCCACAGGGTATTTTGCTGGTTTAAATGCCGGTGCGCAGGTAGTGATGTCCTCGTTTAACTCTTGGCACGGTGAGGAAAATTATGATCAAACTGAAACGGGTGAATACAATAAGAAAATTCATGGCAGTAAATACTTAATCAACGATGTCCTAAAAAACAAGATGGGTTTTGATGGCATAGTGGTTACCGACTGGAATGGCCAGGGCGAAATCAATGGCTGTAGTGCTTCAAATTGTCCTGAAGCCGTCAATGCCGGTAATGATGTGTTTATGGTGACGGAAAACAGTGACTGGAAAGCATTCTACAGTAATGTCATCAGCCAAGTTAACGATGGCACGATTCCAATGGCGCGTATTGATGATGCCGTAAGCCGAATTTTGCGGGTTAAGCTGCGGGCAAACCTGTGGGAAAAACCAATGCCTTCTTTACGCGCACTGGCTGGTCAACAGGAGATACTTGGCTCTGCGGAACACCGTGCCTTGGCTCGTGAAGCTGTTAGTCAGTCCTTGGTGTTGTTGAAGAACCAAGGCGACATCTTACCATTATCAAACGAGCAGCAAATCCTGATTGCGGGTAGTGCCGCTAATGATATTCAGAAGCAGACCGGGGGATGGTCACTCACTTGGCAGGGGAACGAAAATACCATCGAAGATGACTTCCCTGGTGCAACGACGATGCAGATGGCACTTGAGAATGTTGTTGGCGCAGAAAATATCATCACAGATATTGCTGATGCCACCGACAACACCATTGCGGTGGTGGTGATTGGTGAAGATCCTTACGCTGAAATGTTTGGGGATATCAAAGCGAACAAAACCCTAGAGTTTTCTTCACTGAAAGCATCCTACCAAGCTGATTTGAATAAAGTTAAAGAGCTCAAGGCCGCTGGGCTGAAAGTTGTCACCGTGTTTTTCTCTGGTCGACCACTTTATGTCAATGAAGAAATAAATAATTCAGATGCCTTTGTTGCGGCATGGCTTCCGGGTACAGAGGCTGGTGGTATTACCGATGTCTTGTTTAATGAGCAAGACAAGGATTTTACAGGGCGTCTTTCTTACTCTTGGCCGATGAAAAAATGTTCTACAACAATTAACCGTGCTGCGCCGAATATAGAAGACTATGAAACACCGACCACTGAGCAGGATATCACCGGCGAGCACAAGCCTCTTTTCGCCTATGGATATGGTCTGTCTTACACGTCGAGTGATAAATCAGAGTACGATTTAGCGAACTTGCCGCTTGATACGCGTAACTATGGCTGTGGTCAAGAAGCGCCGGATAACGGTATTGCGACCACCAACCTAGAAATTTTCGGCGCCCAATCTGGCGGTGAATTTATTGCTAGAATCGGTGGGCCAGCAAGTGGCTGGGCGGGGATTGCTGTTTCGAATGGCGCTGAAACAACGACCGGCTCCCTAACGACGAAGCCGATCAATTACAAACACCAGCAGGATGCTATTAATGTCACGTTTGACGGCTCTGATGTCGCTCAGGTTTATATGCAAACCATTAATGAGAAGGCTGCGGACAAAAATGCTTACATGAATGCAGACTCAACGTTGCAGTTTGATATTCGAATGCATCAATCTCCAGCAGACGACGTGACACTGGCGATGCACTGTGAGTGGCCATGTCTGGGCGATATTACTATCAATGATGTACTACCGCCGGTGTCGGAAGAGTGGACAACCATGAAGTTCGCCCTGAATTGTTTTGCCGAGGAAGGTATGGAGTTCTCGATGCTAAATACGGCATTTTTAATGACGACCCCTGGCAACATGGAGTTTGATCTCGGTGAAATCCGTTTTGTACCACGCAGCTTAGATATAGCCAGCGACCAAGTTGATTGTGCTGAACTGGCTGAGCCGCCACTACCACCGTTGGATGAAGCTAATGCGGATGTTTGGACAGTGTGGCAACCGAGTGTAACAACATGGCAGACGCGGACTGACTCCTGGGAAGGTATTGATGGTCATGTCATGGTGACAGGGCCCGCAGACAATGATGCCGAGCACATGGTCGAAGCGGCTTATGCCACGGCAAGCCCTGAAATGTATAAGGGAATCGTATTCCTAGAAGGCGAAACTCAGAACTTGGTTAACTATGTTGAATCCGGGGTTCTTGAGTTTGATCTTTATATCGACTCTTATGGTGCTCCTGCTAATGATGAAGAAAACCCAACAGAAGGCTTAGTGATCAAATTGGAGTCGGAGGGGGATACGCGAGGTGATGATTATCCGCTAGCGAAGTATGAAACTGGCTTGTGGCACCATGTGTCAATCGCAGTATCCGATTTGAACAGCGGTACTTTAGACATTGAAAAAGTGAATAAGCCATTTGCTATTCTTCCTATGTGGAATGCGTCTCAAGCTGGCGTTGTATTTAGCTTTAAAAATGTAAGATTCGTTAAGTAAAAGATGACAGCAGGGAGCTTGCTCCCTGCTGTATTTTCCTAGTATGGATACACTTTCTTTCACTACCTCAAGCATTCAATACGTCATTACACCCGAACGATGACTGATATTTTCATGGTTTTTAATTGTATTTTTATTTGTTAAATGAAATGATTAAGATTAACTTTATTTAGTTCAATGCCTTATGGGCTATTTAAGTCGGTTTTTATAGGCTGGTAACTGTAAGCGCTTTCATTTAAGATAAAAGTTAAGATTATTTTTTATAATCTTAACTTTTATCTCAATATCTACTTACGTTCTGAACAAATCAATCCATACCATTTCGCATCAATACAAATTCCTTTGACAGTTTGTTTTTCTGTCACAACTTCGCACCGGTGTGTTACTTGTTTCAGTTTACATGGTTGCTGTATTTCTTTAAGACTTGGTGAGGAATCCTGTACTGCCATGGCAGAAGGAACTGCGATAAATAAAGCAACCGACATAGAAATTAACCATTTCATAAGAGCTCCTATATTACTCGTTGTTGTTTCACTCAATTATAATTTTAGGCTGTTAATTAAATAGCTGCATAAAAATTCATAAAATGAAGGCTGTAACGTAAAAAATATCTTCAATTCATGAACTTGCTAGCTTATTGATGTAAGGCAGAGTTGAAATAATCACTTACTGTATGAAATAAACCCTACATGGTTGTTTTACTCGCGATCAGGTGGCGCTTCTGTGATCTTCGTCACGCACTGGAAATCAAGGCTTTCCTTCGTTATCAATTATGACAATATGTAGATGTTCGATGCATACTATCTTATGGCTCTAAGCCCACGATAATTAAGCGGGCATCGTATAATGGCTATTACCTCAGCCTTCCAAGCTGATGATGCGGGTTCGATTCCCGCTGCCCGCTCCAGTTTCTTCTCTCGGTAAAACCCACATATCTACTTGAAAATTAATGCGCTTAATGGCGTTTTTTGCGTATCTGGTGATTGGCTTTTGATGGTTGCAAATCTGCGTTGTGGCCAACTTGTGACCAGAATGGTGTCTACTGCTCGTTATTTTTATTTAGAAAATTACTGGTTCATAACTTCTAGGCTGTAATCTTTGTTGACGCTGGATGGGCTAGTAACAATAGTCAGACTTCGGTTGTCGTTTCCTAGACCGTCTTCCTCTTGCCATGTTTCATTGTTCCTGGAGACGAAATGAAGTTGCTTAATTTCGATGAGAGAATCTCCCTCATCATTTAAGTATTGTCTCGGACTGACAGTTAATGTGCCTGCTTGTAGGAACTGTTTGGTGGTGACAGACCTTGTATATCCACGTTTACCTTCTAAAGTGGAGCGATATGGAACCTCATAGTGTTTTAGATGCTTAATGACTTTTGTAGACCTGATTGTTGTTGTCTCACTAGTCAATTTACCAAGTTCATTTACTAACTCAGGAAAAGCATATTGAAAAATGTCTGGTAAATGTCCAGCAAGAAATTCTCTACTACCTTTTGCAAACAACCTTATCTCATTACTGATTTTATTTATTTTAGGGTAATTTCCACCAATGAAGCTTAGGCGTGCTATTGAAATCAGGGTTACTGCTTTGTATTGTTCAAATTTATCTTTGTCATATGAAGAACGTAAAAGGGCAGATAGAACAAAGGCAGGAATTGGGTACACACCAAGCTTACCTTTATCGATGATTTTTTTCAGTAAAGTTTGGGGAGTACAGGAAGTAACAATGAGCCTTTTTTGAGCTTCATTTATTAGAAAATTTCTTTCATTGAAATGGATGCCATGCATCGGATTTAATATGTTGCATAGCTTAATCACCTCATCAGCAATAACAGCGTTTTCACTGGCAGAAAACGGAAAGAGCTTTTTAAAGAATGCATCAACATTTCTTGCTTTGAATCTTTCCTCAACCTCTTTCCGGTTTATCGGTGTTCTCCTTGATTAGCATCTCGAAAATAGGTGGTTGAGATTGTGGTTTACAATCCTTGGTGTCTGCTTCTCGATTATTTTGTCGGGCTAACCCGCTGCGTGATAGTGATGTCCACTTGGCTAATTGAGGCTGACTAATTTTATTTTTCTTACTCAAAAATTGAACAATTTCATTGGGTGCAGACTGGTTGAAGTGTCTTCTAAAGGACTCAATGTGTTGAGGCTGTAATGATGATAGGAGAGTACGTGTAACGTTAATCCACGCTTGGAAGCGAATGTCTTCTTCTGTTAAATCGCAGTGAACAATAATTGTACATTTGCTGAAGTCTGTATTTGATAAGTCAAAGCCAAAGAATTCAAATCCTGAAAACACTAGCACTCTGCTTTTTATCTGCTCTACAGCGTGAAGTGTTGAGTATTGATTTAGGGTACGTAATGCGTCAATAGAGAACAGTGTTTTATCGAAGAGAAATGCTTGGCCATTAAAGAAATCAAACGCTGCTTTTGCTGCAGGATGAACGTTGATTGATAACTTTTTCTTGTCCCGTTCAGGTATGATATTGGCCATAATTGCACAATCCTTTGTACAAGAAGTGTACGTTTAGTATACAAAAATAGGTGGCCATTTTTGTGACTAGACCGCAAAAAATGGCATATTA
The DNA here is from genome assembly GCF_003025555.1 of Photobacterium lutimaris. Taxonomy (GTDB): domain Bacteria; phylum Pseudomonadota; class Gammaproteobacteria; order Enterobacterales; family Vibrionaceae; genus Photobacterium; species Photobacterium lutimaris. Next base: position 465,132 of record NZ_PYMH01000001.1, read on the forward strand.
TGGGATTTAATGTATGTATTTTTTGTTTGTAAGTCATTGTAATGTATAATATTGTCAAGTTGTGAGGTTCTAATGTCACGGGTGGGTATAATCATTCCAAGCTGATGATTATTAAAGAATCGTCCTCGACTTGATTTTGTTAATCATGATAATGCACACTTATAAAAGCGTAATACATTATTATCTGGAGTAATTTGCTTCATTGTAGGGGAGGACTATGCATTCCATTGACCAAGTGATTTCATTTGTTGCTGTTTACGATTTTGGTTCATACAGTGCTGCAGCCCAAATAAAAAACAAGTCTCGTGCTACGATTCGAGAGCACATTCAATCTTACGAGGATGTGCTTGGCTACGACTTGTTTAAGATTGAAGGTAAAAAAGCTACCCCGACCGAGAATGCCAAGAGGCTTATTAAACGAGCTAGGCTTCTAGTAAGGCAACATGAATCACTCTATGCTCATGGACTTAGCTTGCTTGATAACCCTGTGTCTGAAGTCAATTTGTGTTTCGATACGGTCACTCCGACTTATCTCATTACCGATATTGATGACTATATTAGAATTAAATTTCCCAAGCTGAACATCAATTGGATTCATAGGAATCGGGAGCAGGCATTAGAAGGGCTGCTGTCAGGTGAGTTTGATATTGCTCTATTACCCGCACAGGGGAATGCTGTTATAGATAAAAATGTTACTTGGAATTCGTTAGGTAATGTTTCAATGGGAATTTTCACCAGAAAAAGTTCCCCACTAGCCAGCAACAATAACTTAACAATCGAAGAGCTATTGAATGACATACACTTGTTGAGCGAAGCCCAGGCAGATCTTGATAAAAATATAACAAGTTACAAAATTGCACCTAATGCATGCCTCATCAGTAATAATGATCTGCTTCTAGATCTTCTCTGCAAGAAGGGCTGGGCCCTCATTCCGAAGTTTTATATACAAGCATATGGTCAAAAGGAAAAGCTTGTTGAAATTTTCATGGACGAGCTCAACATCGGGTATAACATCGTACTTAGCAGCTTTTACACCCATGCAAGAGGCCAGGAGGAACCATTTAAGTCTATCCTGAAGTTCGCTAAGGAGAATTTTAGACAGTAAATGGACGGCGCTGCCATCCATATGTGCTTTGTTTGATCATTTTATTAGAAATAAAATCAACTAAACCTAAGAAAATCACGAACTAAGAGTACTTTTAAGTGTTTAGTATGAAAACTTCAACCAAAGCCCTATTGCTAGCATCATTACTTAGCTCATATACAATGGCAGACACTTCCGATAATGAAGCTGTCATTAATCCTGATGATCTGCAAGATGTTACAAAAATAAATCCTCAGGCTGCTTTCTTTGTGACATCGGACTCTGATGTGAGAGTGTCGGGCATTTTTTCTGGGAAATGGAATGATAACACCAATTTTTCTGGCTTTGCCGAAGGGATATTTGGTGACAAATATGGCGAGGATGAGTTTGATACCAAGTACATTGGAGGTCGTGCGCAATATTTTCAGGCCCACGGCTTTGATAACTCATATATTCCAAGAGCTGGTTTCTCGCTGGATCTTGTTCACAAAACACAGCATGGGCTTGATGATACTGTTTTATTCTCTGCAGGCACAGTAATAGCCATTGATAGCCGTTTCACACCAGGCTTCCAGATGTTCCCTAATGTTGCTTACACGACAGGTGAAGTCTTTGGTAAGAGTGCTGATGGTTATTTGGTAAATTTGTTCATGACCAAGCCAATTGGCGATAATGGCGCTTTCATGTTGGCATGGCCAGAATATTTCGACGTGAGTGGTAGCACCGTAGAGCTGGAATCCAAATCACTGAATGTGATATTCCAGACGCCAGTGAAAACCAACTTCGGTCAATGGGTTGTAAGTAAATTTAGTTATAACGAAACTAATGTCACAATGCCTAATGGTACAAAACTCAAGGGTGATGGTGAATTGACTCTTGAGTTGGGTATGAAGTGGTACTTTTAATCACCTTTGACATTCTATTTTCTCGTTAACCACAGAGAAGAAGAGTAAACACAGTAAGATAGCTCTATCCAGGGGCATGCATCCTGTCAATTAATCATGCCTGTGTGGAATTGTAGCTGTTTACAAATACGGGTTGATGATAATTCGGTATTATATAGGGGGAGTGGGATAAAGTTACTGCATAATTAACTGTTCCTAGTACCCCTATAAGATCGATTTCATAATCAAGTCATTCATAATAAACCCATCTTTCCAGTTGGGTAGTGCCTTTTCAGTCCTGATACATGGAGGCGTTTATGGTCCGAGTTTTAATCATGCTTTTGCTCAGTATGATTTCAATAATTGCATTGCTAATCAACATTCCTTATCAAAAGTCTATTCAAACTCATTCAACCGTTAAAACTGACTTCGAGCCCGTTGTAGTTGAAGTGATCAATTATTCCGACGTATTTAGCCACCCATCAATGAGGTAGCGCAATTGCCCAAGGCTGGAACTCTTTCATTGATTGACTGCCGTTGACCACCCGCTCCCTTTTGTTGGTGACGCTGTAAAAATGGCGTATCTTCTTTTTCAGGCTGTGAGGCTTAGCTACCGTCTAGATTGAGTGAATTTCCTAATGGAAAAAGTGGCAATAGTCCGGAATTTTTCGAACCACAAACAAAAGTCTGTAAAAAAGCATGTTAATAAAAAAGGCGGAGATGCTTCGGCTGCTTATTTAAATGTAGTTTAAGTGACGTGACTTATAAACATACAGAAAGGAAGTTTGCTAGTGGGTGTATATTTTCAAAGGCAGATTTTATCTGAATTCGGGTTTCCGGTAGAAGCGGATTTCTTCGGTTCAGTGCTACTGCTGATATCTGAGTTTGCAGAGCTAATGTTGTCAGCAATGAAACAGTCGCGCCCACTAGATGGCCTTGTTTGAAGGAATCGTTTGAAATCATCGAGGGGCAAAATCTGGTTGTTCATGAGTTCGCCCATATTCTCGACCATATGCATGGTCTGTCAGGCAGTACTGCTGCATTACGTGAGGCCTATGAGGTCTATCTCGAAAATATCGAGTCTAAACAGGACGATCTCACCCCAGATTGTGCGACACCGTTGGGTGAGATGGTTGACCATGTCAACACTCATGATGAGACTATGTTACGTCCGCCCGAAGAGTACTTCGCAGTATTAACTGAGCTGTTTTTTACAAACCCGGCAGCAATCTACGACGACTATCCCAATTTATACCGCGAGTTGGTCGGCATCTACGGCCTGAACATGGCCGCGATAATGGGGTCTGCGAATGAAACAATATAGTAAACTTGGTTGTACTTACGGCTTGCTTAAGGTGTTAGGTCTTGATTCTTGCCCTTATGAAATATTTCATGATTTTCGCAATTCAATCTAATCGAGTAATAACACAGCTTCTACCTCATTTATGTCCACCTTCGAGTCAGCCTATTGTCGGCAAGCATCTGCTGCTTATTTCTATGCGTATAATATTTAGTAGTCACACAATTACTCATGGCATACTGATTTAAATGTTCTGGATAATCATATTACTCATAATCGCGATATGCGTCTTCCTGCCGGGCCTGTGGGTCAAGCATGTGATGGAAAGGTACAGACAGCCGGCTGATCGCTACCGCAAGCAGGGAAGTGGTGGTGAACTTGCTCGCCACCTGCTGGACAGCTTCGGTTTGGGTAACGTTGAGGTAGAGGAGACCTCTGCCGGTGATCACTATGATCCGGTCGCTAAGGCTGTGCGTCTGACGCCGGACAACTACTCAGGATACTCGCTGACGGCAGTGACTGTGGCCGCCCATGAAGTGGGGCATGCAATTCAGGATTCACGTGGAGAGTCCTGGTTCCTGGCGCGGCAGAAACTCGTAAAGACTGCCATGGTCGGCGAGCGTATTGCCGGAATGATGCTAGTGGCTGCTCCGCTTGTCCTAATGCTAACCCGCCTGCCGCAAGCGGGAGCGATAACGATTATGATTGGCATTGTTTCAATGGCACTAAGTACCATGGTGCACCTGTTGACTCTTCCGGTTGAGTTCGATGCCAGTTATGGCAAGGCTCTGCCGATCTTGCAGAAAGGCGGCTACCTGCACAATGGTGATCTGGAGCATGCGGAGAAAATTCTCAAGGCGGCGGCGCTGACCTATGTCGCTGCCTCGCTGACCAGCTTGTTAAACTTGGGGCGATGGGTCGCGGTGCTCCGTCGGTAATGGTTGCTTGATGCCAGAGGTTTATTTTTCTTGGAAGTGAGAAAGTGAGTGTGTCAATGCTGAACTACTCTAATGGAATTAGTGTCGGCTTATGAGTGCCCCCATGTCTTGTTAATAGTATAAATCATTATTATTGACTCTCTTACCTTGTCTCTGTCTCTTGTTTAATGATTGTTTTAAATATTCAGTAATGTCATGGTAGTGCGTTTTTAGTAATAACGATTAATAAATATATCAACCCCTTGAGTAGTTTTATGTGCAATAGTGAGTGTAATAGAATGGATGTTGATGTTTAATTTAGATTTGTAGTCAGTGAATAATTAGAAATAGTAAAGGGGTTAATTTTTCGTAATCTTATTTTATAAAAAAGATTTTGGCTAGTTAAGGTGAATATCATGTCTATTCTAAAACGTTCTAAGTTAATCCTTTCATATTCTTCCACCCCATTATTATATAAAGCTGCGGTATTAGCTTTGGTGTTATCTCCATCTTTATCCAGTGCAAAAACAGATTATTTCATAGGAGGCGGGGTAGGTTTCCAAGACGATAAAATCAATGGCCAGCTTTCGAAGAATGGTGAGGACGCACTCGTACAACTTCATACAGGATTGACCATTGACTCAGAGCATAGGGTTATGGCGACTTACACTTATAAAGACAAGTTTTCTCAAAGTTTGTTTTTTGCCTCATATGATTACCTGTATGATATTAATGATAAAATTTCACTGAATGGCGGGTTTTTATTAGGCGTTGGCTATAATGACATAGCGAGTGAGACTTCGGTTGATTTCATCAGAGGTTTACAAGTTGGTACATCATATCACTTCAATAAAGATTGGAGCGCCGATTTGACTTATCGTTACATACATCAGGATTTTGAAGAAGATGATGTAGAAATAGATAACACACAGCAAGTTGTGATCTTTGCTAGCTATCATTTTTAGGCTCACTGCCTTGTTGCTAATGATAAGAGGGAGCATCATAATGATCGCTGTTTGATTTAAATTACAGGATAAATGCAGGAAGGGATATGACCACAGCAAGCGATAACACTGTCATTCACGCTAAAGAAAGTCAGACATACTATGTTGATCTTATCGATGGCTACCAAGCGAAAGTGAGTTATCAGATATCCGGAAATGTCCTCACTCTCGATCATTCATCAGTGCCTGATGCTCTGCGCGGAAAAGGCTATGCCAGTGTCATGATGGAAGCGGTTTTGAGGAAAATCGAGCAAGAAGGTTATACGGTCATCCCCCAGTGTAGCTATGTTGTTCATTACATGAACAAACACAGCAAGAAATGGCAGCATTTGTTGGCGAACTCAGAGCTGTAATTATGTTCCTGTAGTGAACACGCAAGATAATTAAAAGCCCTGCTCACCGAGCAGGGCTTTTTTCATTATTGTGATCAGGTGAGATTAACTAGCTTGGTACTCAACGTAATCAAGCAATCCTTTTTCTGCGCCACCGAATAGGGTATCAGGATCGTGAGCGGCTAGTGGGTAGCCGTTCATGATGCGGTTAGGCAGATCAGGGTTGGCAATAAATGGACGACCAAAGCCGACCATATCAGCTAAGCCTTCATTGATCGCCTGCGCGGCTTTTTCAGTGTTGTAGCGGCCTGCGTAGATGATCGTGCCTTTGTATGCTTCACGAATAGCATGCTTAAATGCTTGCGGTGTATCGGGTGCATCGTCCCAGTCAACTTCGGCAATGTGAACGTAAACCACATTCAGCTTGTTCAATAAGGCTGCGGCTGCGGTGTAAGTTTCAACTGGTGTTTTATCAATCGTGCCGTTAAGCGATGTAAACGGCGCAAGACGCACACCTACGCGTTCTGCACCAATAGCATGGCTCATCGCTTCGACCACTTCGGCCAGGAAGCGCAGGCGATTTTCTATCGAACCACCATATTCATCAGTACGGTTGTTGGCTTCCGAGTCGATAAATTGGTTAACAAGGTAGCCGTTGGCTGCATGCAGTTCAATCCCGTCAAAACCGGCTTCAATGGCATTGATTGCAGCTTGGCGGTACTCACCAATGACATGCGCAATATCGTCTTTGGTCATCTTGCGTGGTTCTACGACATCGACAAAACCCGGGGCATTGTTGCCGTCGTCAATGAATACTTTTACGTTCTCAGCTTTTAGGGCTGAAGATGAAATAGGTTGCTGACCACCGATGTTTGCAGGGTGGGTAACACGACCAACATGCCATAGTTGCGCATAGATCACCCCGCCTTTTTGGTGGACGGCATCAGTGACTTTCTTCCAACCTGTAATTTGCTCTTGGGTATAGATGCCAGGAGTCCAAGCATAGCCTTGACCCATTTCGGAGATCTGGGTACCTTCAGCAACAATCAAACCCGCCTCGGCACGTTGAGCATAGTATGTTGCCATCATGTCATTGGCGATATTGCCCGGCTGAGTCGCACGTGAGCGAGTCATCGGTGGCATAACGATACGGTTTTTAAGTGTGGCATTGCCAAGGCGCATTGGCTGAAATAGTGCATCTTTCATTTTTTATGACTCCAGCAGTTCTTACTTGCTTGTTTGAATAAGTTCGACAGCATAGCCATCCGGATCTTTTACAAAGGCGATGTGCGTTGTGCCGCCAAGCATCGGGCCTGGCTCACGAGTCACATTGCCGCCTTGGGCTTTGATCTTGTCACAGGCGGCGTAAATATCGTCAACGCCCAGCGCTAAGTGGCCGAATGCATTACCCAGTTCGTAGGCATCGGTATCCCAGTTGTGGGTCAGCTCGATGGTTGCGCTGTTTGCTTCGTAGCCAACGAAAACCAGTGTGTAGCGATATTCAGTATTTTCAAAACGATCTAATACCTTCATACCCAATATCTTGGTGTAGAACTCGATAGATTGATCAAGGTCGGTCACGCGGATCATGGTGTGGAGAAACTTCATATCGCCCTCTTATGTAGTAACGCTAAGAAAATTGGTATGGAAAATGTGGTCTGAGCAACCAATTTTGATTGGTGTACTATAACGAGAGGGAATAGGAATTAAAAATTATCATTAATTATTGGTTTGATAACTTAACGTTATTATATGGTTGGGACCTTTCTCTACCAGACTATGAAAAAAGTGTAGTAAGTCGTTGAGACCTTGTTAGATATCGTCATTGTTGTGCTGTGAAACCACAAAGTAAGCTAAAGCGATAATGACAAGTAACAGAAGTAGCAAGTTGATGACAAGTACCATACCAACGCCCGATGCAAAGAGAAGCTTTGCTATTGAATATAGTTGCTTGTTAGGTAAGGTGATTGAGTTATCTCCTATGTACCATTCAATCACTGATGGGGATAGGAGCGAGAAACTTGATCAGGCCACATTTGCAAATCTTTCCGTGTCCTTTGTTATACCATCACGGGCAAGAAAATATACGAGTTTAGCTAAACAGTAATCAGAATTATTCTGTGTGAGCAATTTAATTGTTAGGTGCTATATCAAATGTTATTTTATACCATACGAAGAAAATTAACATTTCATTGATGCTTTCTCTGAGATTAAATTATACTAATTGATTTTTTGGTGAATTTAATGGCTTGATTTGATAGAGGGTGCGAGCCACTTCAACTCATGTACTTTGGTGAACGGCTAATGGTATGAAATTTTACAGGCTATTATGTGATGTGGTCTATCTTAATAATTTAGAACATTTTAAGACATGTTGAAATAATTATCGTTCATTCACAATAGGCATAAATATTGTTTTTGCGACTTGTTTGTTAACTTATAAATAAGTTAATAAGAATGTTTTTATGTAGTGCTGTGTTATGGTTCTGAGGCGTGAGGCCTTGTTGGTAACAAGGTTTTTTATGTCTAACTATATGTTTTTATGGGGTTTGTATTTGTTTGGTTTTTATGTGTTGATTCCGGTAAGTTGTTTTTGGCTATATGTTTGTTTTGTTTTTTAATATATCCTGTGAATATAAATCTTATTGCTTTATTCTTGATGAATAAATGACATTTTTGTCTATAAGAATAATTTATAAAAATAGTGAGATAATATATACCCAAAATATTTTTTTGATATTATGATGTTCCAATACATGGATGATGCATTTGATAATAAATCAAAATGTCAATAGTTAGGGGCAGGGGTGATGGGGAGTATACATTTTAATATAGAGTCTTGGCTGTCTATATCTCCTGGCTTAACAACGAAGGAACAGTGGCAGTCATGGGCTTTGAATAATCAAGAGTGGCCTAAAATATCAGATCCAGTCCCGGTATATGAAATTCCTGTGGTGTTTCGTCGGCGAATGAGTCTATTAAGTAAGCTTGCTTTACAAGCCGCATTGTCATTAGTTAAAAATGATGATGTCAGCTTTATTATATTCTCCAGCCGGCACGGTGAATTGCATCGAACGATCAAATTATTGACTGATGTACTGCAGGGTGACGATGCATCACCAATGGGGTTCTCGCAGTCAGTACATAATACCGCTGCGGGGTTACTAACGATTGTAATGAAGCAGCAGATACCGGTGACCTCTATCGCAGCGGGTGAACATTCTTTGCACTCTGCGCTTATCGAAGCGTCAGCTTATTTAAACGAGCACCCATCTCATAGAGTGTTGGTTGTTGACTTTGATGAGCCACTACCGGCCCCATATGGCGAGTTTGAGGAAACCCCACATCGCGCTTATGCATTGGGTATGGTTTTAAGCGGTGGTGATCAATATCGCGTCTCTTGGCAAGGAGTCAAACCCAATATACCACGTCAAGAGTGCATTGGGCTGCCACAGAGTTTGGACGTTATTGCTCATTTGGTTTGTGAGGACCGCAAATGGCGGGTTTCTGGACAGCGAGCTGATTGGTTTTGGAAGTGTTAGGTAATGGTGGTAATGGCTTACAGGTTTGCTCAAAGGGGATAAGAACTGCTCTCTGTGCAGAGTCATCATTACACCGAAGATCCGTACACACTACGGTTGAGCCTAGTTGTACGACAAAGCAGGCTCGATGCCTCAATCGCCATTTAGCGGAAGGCATCTTATCAAGTAAATAAACGATTAAAAGTCACTATTAAAAAAGAAGGTTATTGTGGAATCATTACATAAAGAACTTAAAGAGTTAATTATTGAAGCACTGAATCTCGAAGATTTAACCGTTGAAGATATCGACACTCAAGCTCCTTTATTCGGCGATGGACTTGGGCTTGATTCTATTGATGCGCTTGAGCTTGGTTTGGCAATCAAAAAGAATTACAGCGTTGTCATTGATGCCGATGACTCCAAAACCCGTGAGCATTTCGCTTCTGTGGCTAACCTCGCCAATTTTGTTTCTCAAAATAAAGCTAAATGACAGTGGATGAGTAAGTGTGTAATGCACACTGCAGTAGCTTAGTGAGTGATTTGCTCGCTGGGTTATTGCTTATTGGCGGGTGGATAGTAAGGCGATAAGTAATACGAAAATAAATGGATAGCGCCCATTAATTGGGCAATGGAATCAGGATGAATACCCAACAAATTGATGGCTCAAATTTTCTACGACCTGAGCTGTGTTCTCTATCAAAGGTAATGACGTCCAGTCGCCTGCAGACTTTGTTAGTTGCAGGTGATAGCGATATTGACTGGGCGCAGTTTCAAGCTGATGTAAAAGCACTTCAACGTACGTTGATCTCGTCGCCTTTGCAAAGGTGGGCGCTGTGTTTTGACGATAGTTACTTATTTGCGGTTGCGTTCTTTGCGCTGTCACATGCGGGTAAAGACATTGTATTGCCGGGAAATCATCAGCCCTCCGCATTGGAAGAGTTGGTCGATCATTTTGAGGCAATTTTGCATGACAAATTGGACAGTATGCCATTGGAAGCGCATCAGCTGCCATTGCCACTTGATAAGCCTGATTTTCATGCTGCAGATATTGAAATAAAACCATTGAACCTTAGGAATGTGACGCTGACGCTGTTTACATCAGGTTCGAGCGGTATGCCTAAAGCGATAACTAAATCTCTAGAAACTATCGATGCGGAAATCTGTCACCTTGAACAAGTGTGGGGAGATCTACTGAGAGGTGCCTCAGTAGTTAGCACAGTGTCACATCAGCATATCTATGGTTTGTTATTTCGAGTGCTATGGCCGCTATGTGCTGGCCGCCCGTTTAGCCGGCAGGATTGCCGCTACCCCGAGCAAGTTATGCTTGCCGCGAATCCAGATACCGTATTGATCTCGAGCCCTGCACTGCTCAAACGATTGGATGCGGAGCCTGCCTCCGCTTCCTTTCGTGCCATCTTTTCGTCTGGTGGGCCGTTGAGTTTGGATGTCGCTCATCGAGTAGAAACGATATTTAGACAACTGCCTGTGGAAGTTTTCGGTAGTACAGAAACCGGTGGAATAGGTTATCGGCAGCAGCAAACCGCAGAGACGCCTTGGAAGCGATTTGATGTCATCGATATTGCCTTAAACGTTGATGGGTGTCTGCGCCTGCGATCTCCGTATATTGAATCTGAGGACTGGTACCACACGAGTGACCTGTGTCAGTGCTTGGGTGAAAACCATTTCATTGTGAAGGGCAGAAGTGATCGGGTCGTAAAAGTCGAAGAAAAACGTATTTCTTTAGCGGAAGTTGAACGCCACCTTTGCCATTTGGAATGGGTAGAAGAAGCGGTTGTGCTTCCACTTGCTGATACCAAGCGCTTAGTCATCGCGACCGTTATTACCTTGAACCAAGAGGGGCAGCAGAAGCTCGCCCAGTTAGGCAGAGGGCCATTTTGGCTTGCCGTCCGACAAGGATTGAGACAATGGGTGGAGCCAGTTGGCATTCCTCGACGCTTTAGGGTTGTTGATGAAATACCACAGAACAGCCAAGGAAAACATCAGGTTAACGAGCTTAAACAATTGTTCGACGAATGATGTATAGCGGAAAAACAAACGTGAGTGAAACGGTAATATGGATCGATCACAAAGTAATCCACTCGTAATTTCACAGTGCCATACAGGCGACAGCGTAGTTCTTGTATTGCGGCTTAACCCTCAGCTGTCGGACTTTAAAGGGCACTTTCCTTCTTATCCGATATTGCCAGGGGTAACTCAGATTGATTGGGCGGTGTATTTCAGTCAGCGTATTTTGGGTACTCCAACGGTTTTTGCTGGAATGGATGTCATTAAATTTCAAGAGCCTATTCAGCCGAATCAAGATGTGCAGTTATCCCTTTCCTGGAACGGTGAAAAAGCGAAATTACATTTTTGTTATACGTCAGAAGATGAAGGTAACGTTGTTACCCATTCGTCTGGGCGGATTTCACTGGAAGTAGCCCAATCCCCTCAGGCATGCATTCATCGTGGTTGAGTTTCCCCATTTTTGATAGTTAAGTGAGAACCGTAATGCGAAATAACGTACAGCAAACCATTAAATTTGGTGCCGAGCGCCTGACGATCGAAGATGTCTTAGCTGTGGCTAACGGCGCTTCAGCCGAGATGAATCCGAGCCAAGCGTTTAGGGCCAAGATTGATCGCGGTGTCGCTTTTTTAGAGCGCTTGTTGAAAGAAGAAGGGGTCATCTATGGCGTAACAACCGGGTACGGAGATTCCTGTACCGTTGCTATTCCTCCCAACCTTGTGGATGAGTTGCCTCTGCATTTGACCCGTTTCCATGGTTGCGGCTTGGGTGATGATTTAAACCATCAGCAAGCAAGGGCTGTATTGGCGACGCGTTTATGCTCATTGTCGCAAGGGGTATCAGGTGTTACCCATGGGCTGCTCGGTCAAATCGTGACGTTGATCAATAAGGATATTACCCCGCGAATTCCTCAGGAGGGATCGGTTGGTGCGAGTGGTGATCTCACCCCGTTGTCTTATTTAGCCGCTGCGCTGATAGGCGAGCGTGAAGTGATTTATCAAGGGGAAATCAAACCGACGTCAGCCGTTTATGCAGAGTTGGGGATTGCCCCGATCAAGCTCAAACCCAAAGAAGGCTTAGCCTTGATGAATGGTACTTCGGTAATGACCGCTTTGGCTTGCCTTGCTTACAAGCGGGCTGAGTACCTTGTGCAGCTAACAACCCGGATCACGGCGATGGTATCACTTGGGATGCAAGGTAATGATTTCCATTTTGACGAAGCTTTATTTGCGGTTAAGCCGCATCCAGGGCAGCAGCAAATTGCCCAGTGGTTAAGATCCGACCTTCAAGCCGAGAGGCCGCCAAGTAACAGTGATCGCTTGCAAGACCGGTACTCACTTCGCTGTGCTCCGCATGTGATTGGTGCTGTGCAAGACAGCCTGCCTTGGCTACGCCAACTCATTGAGAACGAGCTTAACAGTGCCAACGATAACCCAATCATTGATGGTGATAATGAACGTGTGCTTCACGGCGGCCATTTTTACGGTGGTCATATTGCCATGGCGATGGATACCCTAAAAACGGGGATTGCCAATATTGCCGACTTGCTGGATAGGCAAATGGCCCAGCTGATGGATTATAAGTTTAACAACGGCCTGCCGTTCAATCTGTCGGGAGCCGAAGGGGATCGGAAACCGATTAACCATGGTTTTAAAGCAGTGCAAATTGGTATTTCAGCCTGGACGGCAGAGGCGCTTAAACACACGATGCCAGCCAGTGTGTTCTCTCGATCGACTGAATGCCATAACCAAGACAAAGTCAGTATGGGGACTATCGCTTCGCGGGATTGCTTGCGGGTGCTTGAGTTAACAGAGCAAGTCGCATCAGCTTCACTGTTGGCGGCAACCCAAGCCTTAGAACTGCGTAAAATTCATGATCAGCTTGATGATAATCATATGAGTTTGGCAATGAAAACCATGAATGAATTGGTGTTGAGCGAGTTTGATTTTGTCAGAGAAGATAGACCTCTGGAACAAGATCTACGGCATTTTATGGCCCGTATACAGCAGCAACATTGGGCGCTCTATGAAGAGAGTGAAGGATAACGTATGAGTGGTAAAGCACACTTTTTGACTGCTGAAGTCATCATGGTGACCTCTTTTCAAGATGCCGACCCAATGGGGGTGGTATACCACGGAAACTATTTCCGCTTTTTTGAAGAGGCTCGTCGGGTTTTGATGAACAAGCTCAATTATGGCTATAGGGAGATGCAGGAGTCTGGTTTTATATGGCCAATTATTGAGACCCATGTGAAATATGTCAGGCCTATTCCGTTTAACCATGAAATTCAGGTGGTGGCCACATTGAAGGAATGGGAAAACCGCTTGCGAGTGGATTATGTGATCACGGATGCCCGCAGTGGAGAGCGGTTGACGAAAGCATATACCATGCAAGTCGCCGTCAGGGCTGACGATGGCGAAATGTGCTTGGCTTCACCGGCCGTTTTTACGGATAAAGTCGAGGCGTGGTATGCAAACGCGGTGTCAGCAGCTTAGTACTGGTCTAAACGGTTGGATTGACAACCTGCTTAGGTACAGAATAAGTGCTTTATATAAATAAAAACAATATCTTATATTCAGTAAGGATGTGAGGTTTCACGATGACAATAGCTTTATCAAATTACCGCTCTGCACCAGTCTATATTCATAGCTGTGGCTTTCACTCAGCATTGGGTTCGAGCCACGCACAAATACACGCCCGGCTCCAAGCGGGTAAGTCGCCTGATATGCTGGCTGTGTCGGGTTGGTTGAACAATGGCTCAGAGACCGTAGTAGGTAAAGCCATGGGGGATAAGCCCGTTATTCCTGAGCACATTAATCAGCATGATACGAGCAACAACCAACTTGCGCTGTCAGCACTTCAACAGATTGAACCGTCAGTTAGGCAGGCCATCGCAAAGTATGGTGCCGAACGTGTCGCGGTGGTGGTCGGAACCAGTACGTCCGGTATTGCCACTGGCGAAGAGGCCCTTAGTGACTATCTCAAGGAGGGGCAATTCCCGCCAAGCTACCACTATCAGCAGCAAGAGGTAGGGAATTTGGGAGAATTTGTGGCGGATTACTTACGAGTTCACGGTCCTGTTTACACTGTATCGACGGCTTGCTCATCCAGTGGACGGGTTTTCCTCTCGGCTAGGCGCCTTCTCAATGCTGGTATTGTCGATGCTGTCGTAGTCGGTGGTGCTGATTCACTATGCAAGTTAACCCTAAATGGCTTCAATGGCTTGGAGGCATTATCAAATACCTTATGCCTCCCATTCAGCGAAAAAAGGCAAGGTATCAATATTGGGGAGGGGGCGTCTTTCATGTTGTTATCCCTAAGCGCCAGTGATTCAGTTTGTGATGATGCCGTTCCTCCTATTGCTTTTTTAGGCGGAGGTGAAAGCTCGGATGCCCATCATATCTCGGCACCGCACCCAGAAGGAGAGGGGGCGGAGGCGGCAATGAGAAATGCATTGAAAGATGCTGGAATTTCCCCACAAGACATTGGCTACATCAATGCGCACGGTACTGCCACACCGCTTAATGATGCGATGGAAGCGAAAGCGATCTTTAGGGTATTTCAAGACAAGGTGCCTGTTAGCTCAACCAAGCCGCTTACCGGCCATACGCTTGGTGCTGCCGGAGCGGTAGAGGCGGCGATTTGCTGGCATATATTGCGTTATCGGCTCGACTTACCCCTACCGGTCAATCATGGTATTACCGATCAACAACTTGCGCCTATCACCACCGTGACAGCGGGTATGTCGCTTGAACCGGCCGCGATCCTGAGTAATTCATTTGCCTTCGGTGGCAACAACATCAGTCTGATTTTTGGATATGCGCATGACTAAAATTCCGCACATACATCAGTTGTTGCCCCACGATCCACCTATGGCGCTTGTCGATGAACTGGTCGATGTGGGTGATACTTACGCCCATTGCCGCGTTACTATTTCTGAGCGCTGCCCGTATTTTTGCCGAAAGACGCGCAGTGTCCCCGGTTACGTCGGTATTGAGTTCATGGCTCAAACTGTTGCGGGTTGGTCTGGTTATCACTCATGGATACAGGGGGATAGCTCGCCTATCGGTTTCTTGTTGGGGAGCCGCCGTTACCAAGCGATTCGTAGTAGTTTTGACGAAAATGAGGTGCTGGACATCTATACCGAACAAATTATGGAGAATAAAAGTATGGCGGTATTTTCTTGTCGCATTGAACATCAAGGGACGGTTATTGCCTCCAGCCAACTGAATGTTTTTGTCCCTAGCCCGGAAAAATTAGAGCAAATGTTAGAGAGGTCCCATTCATGACGAGACAAGTTTTAGTGACTGGTGCGAGTAAGGGAATCGGACGTGCGATTGCAACGCAGCTTGCCAAAGATGGCTTTTCTATCGTCGTCCATTATATGAGCGATGAAGCCGGTGCTGCCGCCACCTTGCAAGAAATCGTGACTGCCGGCGGCAACGGAAGATTACTGCCATTTGATATCAGTGATCGCGAACAATGCAGAGAACAGATTGAGCAGGATATTGCACAGAATGGGGCTTATTATGGTGTAGTCAGTAATGCGGGGATTACTCGTGATACGGCATTCCCTGCGATGACGGCAGAAGAGTGGGATGGGGTTATCCATACCAACCTAGATAGTTTTTACAACGTATTGCACCCTTGCGTAATGCCGATGGTACGATTGCGTAAAGGGGGACGAATTATCACGGTAGCTTCGGTATCGGGCATTATGGGGAACCGCGGTCAGACAAATTACAGTGCAGCGAAAGCCGGGGTCATCGGCGCAACAAAGTCTCTAGCGCTTGAGCTTGCAAAACGCAATATCACCGCCAACTGTGTTGCCCCTGGGCTCATTGACACCGGCATGGTTGATGAAACGGTAAAACAGCACGCGCTACCTCAGGTGCCCATGCGTAGGATGGGCGAGCCGGAAGACGTTGCGGGGCTGGTGAGCTATCTCATGTCGGATAGGGCTAACTATATCACTCGGCAGGTTATCTCAGTTAATGGCGGTTTAATATGACACGTGATGTAACAGAGGGTAGTACTGGCAGCAAAAAATAGCCTGTTGATCGTTGCAGACTACCCCTTCATCGTCTGAATGACTTTGTCAGGGAAGCCGAAATACTTTTGCGCCCCCTCATTGTCAAGCAATAGGCAGCTGGTGGATGCTGCAATATAGGCTTTGTCATTGGTGGTATAGATCACCGTGGCATCGGCGAGTTTTTCAGTAAACAGCTTGTTGATGTACTTGGTGAATTCCTTCTCTCCGCCTACAAACGGTTCGTCGATAATAATGATCCCTTGGTCACAGCTGCCAAGTCCCAGAGCCATTCGTAGTAATTGCTGGACACCATTGGGCAGTTGCTGGACAAACTCCGACGACATTTGTGTTTGCAGTCCATCAGGCAGCCAAGGGTGCAGGTCGAAAAACTCAACGGTTTCCTTCATCTGCGCAGTAGAAATGACGCCGTCATGAATGATGAAGTTGGATTCCAGTGTGCCATCGAAGATATGCAGCTCAAATGGAATGTAGTTAATGGCTTTTCTATATCGGTAATTATTGAATTGTTTGATGTTGTATCCGTCCAGTAAAACATTCCCCTGATAGCGCTCTTCGAGTCCGGCCAAAATGGACAGTAAGGTGGTTTTCCCTGAGCCTGAGCCACCGGAAATCGAAATTTTATCGCCGGGTTGGGCGGTGAAGGCCAAGTTGGTGAGCCCCGTTGCCGCTCCTTGATATCGGTGGGTAAGGCCGGAAATCGTGATGTTTCCTTTAAACTGGCGGATTGGCGGGCTGCTTTCCAATGAATGACGATCATCGTTGAGTGACATCAACGCATTGATCTGTGTACTGGCAGATTTAATGGTCTTGAATTTGGTGATCGCATTATAGATCCCCATAATTGGCCCCAGGGCCTTCCAGACCAAGATGATGATCGCCAACATAGCTCCGGCATCGGTTTCTCCTGCCATCACGCCAATAACCGCAGTGACAATACTGGCTGTACCTATCGCCTGTATCAAGCCTTGGCCCATTGCTTGGATCTTACCATTGGTTACCGAAACGCCTTTTGCATCCTCCAAACTTTGCTCATGGGCGGCTTGGAAGCGTGAGCGGATCACCCTGATGAGCGGAAGCCCCTGAATACTGCTGATACTTCTTAGCAATTCATTCCATTGATAAGACACCATGGCGTTGGCTCGGGAGCTTCTTGAGGTAGCTTGGTTGTAGATGTAGCGAGCGTAGACACAGAAAAAAAGCATCAGTGCAATTCCCGCCAGCACGGTGAGCGCCGCAGTGCCCGAGATAATAGTAATAGCCATAATAAAGATGATCACAAATGGCATATCGAAATAGCTGAGCGAAGACTCAGCGGTAACCAGTTTCCTGAACTGGTCGATATCTTTCAGTCTTGCCAGCTGAGAAGATACACCGGCAGATGACGTCATGGAGTAGGGGAGCCATAACAACTTACTGATGACATTGCGCGATATATGGGTAGCGAGATCCTTGCCTGATGTTGCCAAGATATTCATCCGCATCCGTTTGAAAGCGTACTCAGAAAGCGCAAGAAAAACCGCAAATCCGGTAAGCCAGAATAACGTTGATTCTGAGCCCGAGCTTAACGCAAAACTGTAGACCCCCATGATAAAGAACGGTTGCATTGCACCGAGCACATTAATGATTAAGCTCAGTAGAAGCAGACTCTTGATTTCATTGTTGTAACGATAGAACGCATATTTTATCCAGTTAGATTTGTCCTGCGATTCCGGTGGCGGCTCTCGAAATATTTTCGAGTAGTTTGAAATCTCGCATACCGTGCAGCTGTCGTTTGTCAGCGGGTGTTCAATGACAATATTGTTGCGGTAATCAAACAGTTTAGCTTGACCGTTTTCAATGCCGAGGAAAATGGTGCAGACGTTATCGAACTGGACAAAAGCGGGGGTTGAGACGCTCTTAAGCTGATGCATGGTGGTTAGTTGCCGAACATCACACTCATAATCAAGCCGTGACAGGGTGGCGGCAAAACTGTCGATATCCTGACTTCTTGGGGCAAAAGCATCACTGAGGATCTCCGGGGTACCCTCCCACTGCAGTGTGACTAAGGTATAGGCCAAACCAAGCAATGCCGGAGACGCTTTGTATCGTTCCCCGAACTTGGCAGAGCCGAAGTCGCCCAGTCGTTCTTCGATATTGCTGAAATCAATTAATACACTCATGCGGCAACCCTAGATACAAGTTTGTGGCGAACCAAACCGGGATCGAGTTGCCCCAATTTGTTGCTGACTATAATGCAGATGAAGTTGTTGGCTTTCGGAGTGATACAGGCGAGTAGCAAGCGAGCAAATTGCTCGTCATACACCATATCAATGTCGTCGATAAGCAATACGGGCTTATTACTCAACAACGCCCTAACGATGAGCAAAGCAAACCGAACTTGGCGTGAGAACGGCAGCTGGCTATGGCTTGAAATCTTGGTATAGAAACCGTTTTTAAGGCCATCAATTTTATGTTTTATTGCGAGGTTTTCACAGAGTGAAAAGGCCGCACTATTCAGGTGAGGTTGGAAGCAGGTGAGATTGTCAATGATTGTTCCTTCGACCAACGCGGAGTGCTTGTCGACCTTGATAACGTTGTGACGCCATTTTGCGTAGTCAATCTCATCAGCTAGCTTGTCGTTGATGATAAAAGCCAGGTTATCATCGTGGCTATCACGGGTAAGGCATCGCAAGAGGTGGCTTTTACCACTGCCACTAGAGCCTGTAAGCAGATTGATCTCACCGGTTGCAAAAGACATCGCTGGGGTACCCGTTGTTACATTACTGTTTATTGGCGTGATCGATATAGTGTTGATGGTTTTCTCAGCATGCGAAGCATGATTGAGTGATTCAAGTTCGAGCACCTCAGCGATGCGTTTAACGTTGAGTTGATTGGTTCTCCAGCGGCTAAGTGTACGCATCACTTGTTGGTAGGGGGCGAAGTAGCGGTTGGTAAGCAGAATGACGGCAGCCATGACTCCTTGGCTAATTTCCATGTTGATGACCGCTAATGCACACAGAACGACGACAATGGCGACTGAAAGTTGTTGGATCACGTTGAGGATTAAATTGAATGACGACTCCAGGCGTTCATAGGTAATACTTTGGTCTTCCCGCTCACCGATCATTTCGACCATCACACTTTCGATACGGTACTCCATGGTGCGACTTTTGATATCCAATGGATTTGAAACGATCTCGATAATTTTGGAATTAGTCAGGCCCTCGATATCTGAGCGTTGAGAAAGCACGTCGACACGGCGCTGTGATAAATGGCGAGCAGCAAAAAACAGTACGGTCGATGCTGCAATGAGTGCTAACCCCGCCCAGACGTTGATCAGCAGAATAATCAATACTGTGATGGCACTGGTGCCAGCGTTGATCATGGCTTTTATGGTTTCACCGCCGAAAAACTGCTTAATATCGGAAATGGTGGCGATGCGCTCTAAATATTCCCCCATTTCCCGTTGGTTGAAACGCTCTATATTGGCAGCACAGATGGCCAAGAAAACCCGATTGGTCAACTGGCCTTCAAAGTGCTTCATGATTACCGAGACTAAATGCTCTTCTTGCCGCTTGAGTTGGTAGTCGAGAAAAATGGCAATCAAAATGATGGCAAACAGCAGCATCAGTGAATGGGTTGACTGGTTTGGCAAGATACGATCAAAAATGATCAGGATCGAAAAAGGCAGCACCAAGCCCAACAGGGTGGTCATCAAGGTTGAGAACAACAAATACAATTTGTCCAATGGACTGATTTTACGAGTAAATGGTTGGCTTTTCATTACTTACTCCGTCATTGGGCCATCAGGTGAAGTGGAATAGGCGATTGGGAACTGTTGTCATTCATCGGTGACATCTGCTCGGCGATTTTGCCGACCGTGGCCATATTGAGGTTACCGATCCGTTCGTTGAGCTGAATGAGGTTGATGACATAGTCATACCGGGCACTTTCGTAATCTCGGATACTGCTATACAACTTACTCTCAGCTGAAAGCAGGTCTGTAATGGTGCGGGTGCCTAACTTATGAGCTTTTTGGATACCGATATACGAGGCGTAGTTGGCTTGAATTATCGTCGTCAGGCTGGAGAGCGATGCCGAAAAGTCATTGATGCTGTATATAAACTCTTCGAACTGCTGCTGACTGAGGTTTTTGCTATCTTGTAGGTCGATTTCCGTTCGGTCAATATCAACTTTATTTTGTTGATAACGGTAGTAATCACGGCCGCCATTCAAAATAGGTACATCTAGAGTGAGGGTGTATACCGTTTCTTCTGTGACACCTTTGTCAGGATAAAGCTTGGCTGATGCATCATTGGTATCGTCATAGGTATAGCCAATGCTGCCTTTAACAGAGGGGGCGAAAGTCGCGCCGGTTTGTTTTAATACCTGACGGCTTTTGTTGACCGCTTGCTTGGCAATTAACAAGCTGAGATCGGACGAGTACATAATATTGTTGAGCTCAGTCTGACGGCCCGGTGAAATGGCTTCAAATTGTATGCTTGATTGCAGATCGAAGCCTGGTTTGAGCGGCTGTTGAACAATATTGGCAAGGTCGTTGAGTATGATGCGCTGATCCTTCCTTAGGGTACGTAAGCTGTTAGCTGTTCTTTCTTTTTGCGCTAGCACTTCATAACGTTCGGTGCCTGCCACATTCCCTAATTCAATGTTGCGGCTGATCAGCGTCAGCCGGGATTCAGATGATTCCAATTCAGCTTGAGTTGCTCGGATCTGGGCTCGGTTTTTTAAATATTCGAAATAGGCGGTAGCGGCTTGGCGGATAATTTTCTGCCGGGTTTGTTCCGTCCTGAGCGATTCGATATCAATATCGGTCTGGGTACTTCTGTGCGAATAGATGTTCCCGAGATCCAAAAGGCTTTGGGTTAAGGTAACGTTCACGCCGTGATTGTTGTAGCTATTGCGGGTATTGGCACCGTTGTATTGATGGGTTGTACCGTCATTCCAGTTGGTATTGGCTGACACATTCAGCGAAGGCAAGAAGTTCCCTCGATTAATATCCAGCTCATATTCAGTTGAAGCCAAATTTGTTTGGGCACTACTTAATGACAGATTGCGCTGCAATGCTACATCAACCACATTGAGTAGATCGGCGGCATGTGCCGTAACTCCTAGCGACACACATACTGAGGCTACTAGCAATGCGCTTGCAGAATTAGCAGATCTTCTTAATCGCCATGTATTTTTTAATAACTTTGATAATTTCATCACTTTTATATGGCTTACTGATGACATAGTCCATTCCTGCTTCAATACATGACTTGTGTTCGCTGGCACTGGTCAGTGCGGTCGCGCCAATAATCGTGGCGGGGTGGAAGACGTCCAAGTCTTGCTCCCGTTGGCGGATGAGTTTAGTGGCTTCAATACCGCCCATACCGGGCATAATACAATCCATAAAGACGATGTCCGCACCGTGCTCTTTCATGTACTCCACGGCTTGTGCACCATCGCTCACGGTATGAGCGTCATAGCCTTGCTTGCTAAGCAGTTTTTTCAATAAAAACTGCTGAACTTTGTCATCTTCAACAATAAGGAAAGCATTTTGTGCTTTTTCGTTGGTTTCTTCTGTTGCTTGCATGGCCTCAGTGAGATTGGGGATAAGTTCATGAGCGACGAAAGGGGTAAAGAAGACACGGTCAACATACTCATGGGTATCTTGTACAGTGCTTGACTCAGAAGCGGCTAAAAAGAGTTTAGTTTTGGTGCTCTTCTTCAGCCTAGAATGCAAGGTTTTGCAAAAGGACTTCAATTGAATGCCCTTGATGGTGTCGGTAATGATGATCCCGTCGAAATCGTTGATCCGAGTTAACGATTTAAAAATAGCGTTGGCCGAACGGATAATTTCAATCGTTGCGCCATATTGCGCAAGCATCTTGGACATTATGTCGATTTGAAGCTGGGAATCGGTACAGATCATCAAGTGCTTGTTTTCAAGTGAGCGCTCAACGTGATGGAAGCTTTTAGGCGTAATATCAATACCAATACGGAGCTTTTCCATGCTTGTTTGTTGTTGGTCTTGGTTATTATCCTGCTGTGGAAGGATTAAAGTGGATCTCAGCCAAGCAGACTCAAAACGGGTCACTTTGGTGAGGATCGCCTTTGACCACTCATCATTAATACCACTTTTCTCGTCGACGAGTTGCCAATCGGCGCTTTTTATATCGTGGAGGTTTACTGCGTTGGTAGGCAGGAAAACGATTTCAAAAACCAGCCTGGATTGCTCTACCTCATTGGCCGCTTCGGTATGAATATGGAATAAAATATGCGGTTCATTCTGGGCTGATATGGCATTAGAAAGTTGCAAAAAAAGTACCCAGAATAAACTCGTTGGGTTGCCTTCAATGTCACCGGGTAAGTGGCTGCCTAAATGGCATTCCAAATGACGCTGTGAGTGCTGGGTTTTCGCACTGAGGTGGACCAGTAACTCCGACATCAAAGGCAGGAAGGTAACATTTCCCGAGGCTGTACTGTTCCCTCCGGAGATCAGGCGATTATAGTTATCTGCTAATTCAGATAAGGTATTGGTGGCGAGGGTGATATCACGAGCCAATACCGCTCCATTTTCGCCCGCTTCTTGGGCGATAAGCCGCACCCCACCTTGGATTGTGTTGGTCATGCCGCGAATTTCGTAACCAATCAAGGCATACAGCTGACGGTATAGGTCGGCATTGCGTTTTTGCTGCTCGACATCCTGGTACATGGTTGAGAGGTTGGAAAAAATGCGTCTCTGTTCGGGAGGGGTATTGATATCGTTGAGTATTTCAGTGATCTCATGGGCTGAGATGTGCTCAAGTTGGCTGGCCAGCTCACTGACACCAGATTGCGCCTGTTTAGATTGGGTGCCCTTGCGTTTCGTCGCTGTCGCAACGAGTAACAAGAGAGCGCAAAGCGCGAGGTTGAAAACGAGGAAAACAGTCATTGAACGGAAAAAAAGGGTTTGCTGGGCTTGCTGAGCATCATTGTTGATAGCAGCTATCAAGTTTTGCTGTGATGCTTGTAGGGCTGGCAGCAGCTGAACCAGCGTATTCTGCAGTTGTTGGTAGTCGCTATTGGCGTTGAACTTGGCAATAGCAAGCTCAAGCTGGGGGTAGAGTACATTACCGACCAAGCTGATTTTAGCTTTCTCCGCTGATGCTACCCGTTTAAAGTGCGCAATCTCTTTTTGCAACGTATCAACTTGCGAACGGCTAATCGTTGTCAGTAGTGCTTGGGTTGTCCGGGTCAGTTGATGGCTGCTGCTCACCAGTTCTGAATGTAACATCTTGCTATATTCGGTCGTTTGGTTATGCCACTGCAGACCAATGATTATTTGGCTAATTACACCTACGGCCATTAGTGTGGCGATAAATCGAACTGTGGTCTTCCTTGATAATTTCACTGCAGCTTACCTCTCGTCAAATGCATCTTCCATGGCGCTGACCACAGGCTTCAAGGCGTAATCAATGGCGTAGCGTGAACCTGTTTTAATGTCGGCTGTAAATTCCATATAAGGTGACAAGGTGTATGTCGCTCCGCCGTTTTCTAGGAAGTCTTTCTCAATGGCAATCTTGGCAATATAAAACTCATTGTCTTCTTCCTTGTAAGACGAGCGACTGATGGAATTGATCGTACCGCTGATAAAGCCATACTTGGCAAAATTGTAGGTATCAAATTTGAGTTTGACCTCTTGGCCGACTTCGACAAAACCCAAGTCTTTTTTGGCGATTTTCGCTTCAGCGTGCAAGGTATTATGGATAGGTGAAATATCGGCGATGCTCTCGTTTGCAGGGATCACAGCAGATTTGAAATTAAAATGAATTTTATCGACAATGCCATCGATAGGGGAGTAGACCGTCAAGCGTTCAACTTTATCGGTGTGCTGAGGAAGCTGGGCTTTCTTGAGGGAAAGATCTTTTTCCAGTTGGTTAATCTGGGCTTGATAACCGGCATTTCGACTCGCAACGGTGTCTTTCTGTTGCTTCTCTAACCGAGCAAACTGAAATGTCTCGTTCATGACGGCTTCTGATAAGTTTTCAATCTCCCTGGCCATATTGGCCTGCTGCACTTGCATGTTAAGCACATCAATATAAGAAGCCATTTCCTCTTTGTAGAGCGTTTCTTTGATGTTTAGCTGTTTTTCAATCAGACCCAGTTGCTTACGCGAACTGGCGATGCGTTTTTCCATTGAATTGATCAGCTTTTGCTTATGTTCAATATCCAGAGCGATAAGTGCTTGGTTGGAATTGTTTTTCTGAAATTCTCTTTGCCAAGATTCATTGTATTGAGTCACCAGCAGTGGGAAAGCTGAGTAAGCCGAATAGTCCGGTTCGGCGTCGTGAATGAGCGCCACGTAACGGATGATATCCATTTCAAGGCTGGCGATGTCGAGTGTTGCAGACTCAAGCTGGGTATTTCTATCGACCGAACGTAACTGGGCAATAGGTTGTCCGGCGTAAACATAATCACCGGATTGAACCAGCATGGTATCAAGTATCCCTCCCTCAAGATGCTGGACACGCTCAATATCAGAATCAAGCAGTACCTCACCACGAGAAGAAACCACAATATCTACCTTCGCCTGTGCGGCTAATATAATCAGCAGCATCACAACAACAAACAGTAGCAGCAAAGACTTATGTACAGTTGTCATTGCACTTTGGATATACAAGATATCGTCGTTGTTTGCATCTTGGCTGAATTTTGCCTCTACGAGCGCATACTTGATATGTTTCTCTATTCCCATTGCATCGGCTCCCTGAAGCAATGCCGTATCCTGCCGCCGTATTAATTTGCCAGTGGCAAAGATTTGACTTGAGAATTGACGTTGGCAACTTCAGTCAGTGCATTGTCTATGAGATCTTTGCCTGGCAGTTGCCCTTGTTTGCACAGTCGCTCAATGGTTTCTAGTTGTTGTGAAGCATCGTCTTCACATAAGGTGAGCAGGACACCTTTCAAAGAGTGAACGGCTTGATATAAACCATCAATATTGTTGTTAGCATATAATCCTGTGATCAGTTCGATATCCTCACCGTGTTCCGCACCATAAAGGTCAATGATCATAGACATCATCTCTTCATCGCCATCCATTGCGTCGGTAAATGCGTTGTAATCTATCATTTATCTAACCCTTAGCTGTTGTTACACCCAAGTAACTGAAAAAACAAAGTTTGATACTAATAATGTATGGTCTAGCTTGAACAGGAATACAAGGTGATTGTGTTATTGAATATTTGATTTGTTGATCAATATCTCATCATAAAGTACTGATGAAATTTACGTTAAGTGTGCGTTATCTCTCTGTTTTCCTAATCATTTGAAAAACTAAGGTTAATCATTTGCTGTTTTTACTCAATTGAATGTATCCATAGAGTTAGAGAGTTCTTTTTTTGTACAGAATAACTGACATGGGGACGGAGGCTAATCATGGCTCAGGACAATCAACAGCAGGATAAAAATAACCCTCTCAATGATGCGGTAGAGCATAATGCGACACCTGATGGTAATACTGATGAGCATCGTGCCCAAGACAGGCAAAATCAGCAAAATACGATGGCGGCCACAACGGCTACCGGGGCTGATGCCGCTGAACAGAATGATCAAGTTAACAATAATTCGCCTGAATCAAATCAAGGCAATAATGAAGACGCAGGCGGTCATCTAGGTGCAGAAGCCTCCGATACTGGTGGAAATAATGGAAGCCACAAACATTCTGGCAATTCAGACTCGAGTGCTCAGGGCGGTGAAGCGCTGCAAGATGACGGTAATGTTGAGGATGGCGGGGCTCCCCAGTCAGTAGGTGGGGACGCTCAACCAAGGTCGCAATCCCCCCTTGATGGCGAAGGACAAAACCGAGGCAGCCAACAACCAAACGAACAAAGCTCGCAAGATCAATTGACGGGTAGCAGTGATCCTACGGCCTCGGGCCAAAGCGTTGAGCCCACAGTATTCGATACTGAAACAAGCAGTGAAACTTTCCAAGTTGACGTTGCTGATGCAACCACTAAAGAACTGGTTGGCGACGGTGATTTTGATACTGAAACTGTTTCTGAGACTTTTGAAATTCAAGTAGACAATGTTAATGATGATGTGGAAATTGATACTACGGCCCCATTGCAGTTTGGTACTCAGGAAGATACCGATATTGTCATCACTGAAGCGGAGTTGTTGGCCAACGCCAGCGATGTTGATGGTGATGAGCTATCGGTTATTAACCTGAATATTGCCGGTGCAAGCTATACCACACAAGTCGATCCGGAAACTGGAGAAAGGTCATTCGTTATCACGCCGGATCAGGATGTAAATGGCGACTTATCGGTAACATTTGATGTGACTGATGGACAAGGCAGTCAGGTCGCTTCAGGGGCAACACTACAGGTTGCAGCCGTTAATGATGCCGTGGTCGCGGAAGATGACAGTAGTCTTCCTGGTAGCGATGCACCAAGTATTGCTACCTTCAGTGCTGTTGCTGAGCCTAGTGCGATTGAGGTCGAAGAAGATGGTCAGCTAATTATCAGCCCATCCGATTTATTGGCTAATGATACCGATGTCGATGGTGACGAGTTGACCATTACTGGCGTTGAAGCGACAGATGATACTCACGGTACTGTCGAGCTGGATGAAAACGGCAACGTGGTGTTTACACCGGATGCTGATTACAACGGTCCTGCGTCATTTACGTATACGGTTACCGACGGAAACGGCTCTTTTGATACCGCAACTGTTTCTGTTGATGTTACACCACAGAATGATGCCGCTGTGGTTAACGAAACCAATATCGATGGTACCGAAGATACCGCCATTACCTTTACTCAGGCTATGCTGCTGCAAAACGCCAGCGATGTGGATAGCAGTGACCTGACCGCCGTTAATCTGCAAATTGACCCGCAGTACGGCACCCTAGAAGATAACCAAGATGGTACTTTCACCTTTACACCAAAAGCCGACTTGAACGGTGATGTGCCGTTCACTTTCGAAGTTGACGATAACGATGGGGCGGTAACGCCAGCTTCGGGCACTTTGGATGTCGAAGCTGTCAATGATGTGCCACTGGTGAGCGAAAACCTCACTTATACCATTGATGAAGATGGCACTATCACATTGAGTCAAGATCAGTTATTGGCCAATGCCACAGATGTTGACGGCGACAAGCTGACGGCGGAAAACCTTCAGCTTGAAGGGGCTGGTGACGTTGAAAGAAACGACGATGGCTCCTACACCATCACTCCTGATGAGAACTTCAATGGTGAACTCAATCTGACCTTTGATGTTACCGATGGCCTAGAGACCGTCTCGACTGGTTTAGATCTGACTATCAATGCGGTTAATGACGAGGTTGTTGCCGCGGATGACAGCAGCATGTCCGCGCAAGCACCGCAGATCCGCCTTGATGCTGCACCAGAACATGGTTCGGTGCAGTGTATTAATGCTGAGGGTGAGTGGGAAGATATGGTCGTTGGCCAAGAATACCCTGCCGATGCCCAAGTGCAGTTCGTACCTGATACCGAAGAGGTGCAATCCGGAACCCGAGATATTCGTGTAGGGAGTTTCGATAGCGACACCTCAACCTCGGTATTTGATGGCACAGCCAAGGTCGAAGATTGGGGGACGGTAGACGGCAATACTGCGATTTATCAGGAAGACGGTGTCACGATTACAACTGAGGTTAATTCAGGCGATTTAGCGGCGTGGAATGGTGCAGGCAGCCAAATTGGTGCTGGTATCGGAAATAATACTCGCAACGGGTTGAGTGAAGATGAATACCTGACTGTAACTGTAGAAGGGGAGGATGTTAATCAAATTACCTTCCAATTAGACGGTCTCGGTGGCTATTTCGACGAAAGCAGCAGTAAAGCGACAGAAGTGATAATTCAGGCTTATGACGCTGAGGGTAACTTGATTGACTCTCAAGGTGGCTTCCGAGAGTCAGGTGAGTTACAGGATACGTACGCCTTCACAACGGATGTACTAGTGCATCACTTCACCTTAGGTACTGAAGGCGGAAAGGGGACGTACGTTGTCCAGAATATGACGGTGTCCCGCACCATGTCTGAAGATATTCAGATGACAACTATTCAGGGCGATGGCAGCGAGATCATCAATACGCTTTCGCTGGTTCTAAACCATAGTACTTCCGATCAGGCTATGGATGTCACAGAGCAGTTGGTAGAGGTACAAGAGGGTATTACCAGTCGCGCTATCGAGGTTGACGAAGATGGCCAGCTAGTTATCAACCCCGCAGATTTACTCGTTAATGATACAGATGCTGACGGCGATATATTATCTATTACCGCCGTCGAGGCAACAGAGGATACACACGGTACCGTCGAATTGGATGAAGACGGCAACGTCGTTTTCACCCCTGATGTTGATTACAACGGGCCTGCGTCATTTACCTACACAGTAACCGATGGTAATGGCTCATTTGATACGGCGACGGTTGCCGTCGATGTTAAGCCGGTCGAAGATTTGCCTGTTGCACCGACGCTGAAATTGGATGTCGATGAAGATCAGGTGCTGGAAATTGACCCTGCGTTCATTTTAAGCCAAGCGACTGATGCCGATGGCGATGACCTTACACTCGAAAGTTTGTCGTTGAAGCAGCCACCAAATGGCAATTTGCAACTGCAACAAGATGGGATGTACCACCTGATCACACCGCCTGATTTTAATGGCCTGATAGAGTTGGATTACTCAATCTCAGATGGTGAAAACATTGTTGATGGTGCCCTCAAAGTTGACGTTATGCCGGTCAATGATGCACCGTTCAATGGCGGTAATGCCCATTTAACCACATATGAAGACGGTGGCTTCACTTTTAGAGCAGAAGATATGCTCGACTTATTCGGCGATGTTGATGGTGATGAGTTGGTTGTTTCTCGCGTCATTACCGTTGACGGTGAAGATGCCGGCGAAGTCGAGCAAAATGAGGACGGAAGCTGGACCTATACGCCATCTGACAATTATGCCGGTACCGCTGAACTTCAGATCGAAGTGAGCGATCCTAGTGGTGCGACAACCGTGTTGGATATGCCTGTTTATATCCGTCCGGTCGCTGATGGGGCAGTGATCACCACAGATCATGAGGGACCACTAGTCTTTGATGAAGATACTACCGGTTTGCTGGGGCTGAATGTTGATATGCTCGATGCTTCCGAGCAATTGAGTCATCTAGTGATTACCGGTTTCCCTGTCGGTTTTGTCGTTACTGATGGGGAGAACACTATCACAATCACCGAGCCAGGGCAGGTCGTTGATGTGACGACTTGGAGTTTCGATGATTTATCACTCACTCCGCCAGCTGATTTTACCGGTAGTTTCTTCATTACCGTTTCTGCGACTACTGCAGACTACGGTGATGAGTCGTCCAATACGTTGCCAGAATCAACAGAAGCCTATGCTGACTTTGATGCTACTCAGGGTGAAACTCTAGTGCTGACAATGGAAGATTTGCTAGGCATGGCTGAGGGATTAGAGGCTGCTGATGGTGATGAAGTTCAAGGCGTCCACCTCATTGACCGCTCTCAAGGTGAGCTGGTTGATAATGGCGATGGCACATGGTCATTTACCCCAGCAGAGAGCTTTGAAGGACAGGTTGATTTTGCTTATCAGGTGGAACACAACGGCAGTTTGGTCGATGTTCAAAGTAGTATTGCTGTTGTTGCCGCAGAAACGGGTGCAAATGCGGATAACTCCGCACCAACGGTTGATGCCATTGTTACCACCGAGCTTGGGGCGGGTAATGATTTGGCCTTCTCCGATACCGATATGCTTGCTCAGCTAACTGATGCAGATAATGACGATCTAACCATTGAATCAGTCCAATTGGTTGGTGGACAAGGCGTGTTGGAAACAAATAGCGAGGGGCAGTACACTTTCTCGCCAGCAGAAGGCTTTGCTGGACAAGCGCAAATAGCTTTTGTTGCCACTGACGGTGAGAACAGTATCCAAACGCATTTCAATGTTAATGTTGCCGAACCGGAAGCCTCAGATTTCACGCTTAATGAAATGGGATCATTGGAACTGACTCAGGATGATTTATTGGCAGCGTTAAACTTAGGGGATGAATCGACAATCACTGCCGTTGATTACCATGGTGAACAAGGCACGGTAATTGAAGAGGGGGATGGTTGGGTGTTCTGGAGTGATGATGACTTTACCGGTCAATTGCCACTCGAAGTCACATCAATTGACGGGGATGCAACTTCCGTTCATCAGATCACTCTTGATGTTGATGAGTATCAAGACCTTGAAGCGAGTTCTAAGTCAGCAAAACTTGATGGCGACTCACAACAGCATGTTGATACCCAAACCACGATTAACGAAGACGCTTCAGATAACAGCGACAGTTCGGATAGTGATGATGCTGGAGGTGAAAGTGATCTTACAGCAGCTCCGGGCAACAATGTTCATTTCGAGATCCCTGATGATGTGGCAGAAAACCCTGATGTGACACAGGTCGAAATCAGTGAACTTCCTGACGGGGCAACGATTGCCAATGCATTACTAAACAGTGATGGCTCCTACACGGTTAGTGGTAACCTATCCAAGCCGCTTCTGATGAAGTTATCAGATGAATTTGAAGGTGAGGCGACGATTCAGTTTGAAGGGCAAACCGATCTCGGTGCGGTTGTTGAAGGGGCATCGGCAACCGTGACGATTGATGTTGATGACGAGCATGCAATGCAAGGAAATCAGGGTAAGAATGCTAATCAACCAGCGATGCAAGATGAGAACGGACAAAATGACGATTGGACCCAAGGGGATAACAGCAATCAAGGTGTTGATGTGATGGATGATAGCTCATCGTATGATAATGATTCGTCAGGATCGCAACAGGATGATACCCCAATAATGGATGAGAATATGTAGCTATAGCTGTCATAAATGTACTTAGATAAGTTCAAGCCAGCAGCGATGCTGGCTTATTTTTATAGTGATGCTTTCTAAAAGAATGATACAGGCTGAAATACAATTAAAACGAACAACTCAATAAAAGCACTTATTGGCCGCGCTATGCATTTTTTGCATGGTGAAGCCATATTTGGCATTTCACAATATCTTGGTTAAATAATAATGATAAATATAAGTGATGAAATATAAAAATAAATTGTGATGCACTTAGAAATTTCAATATGGGAAACCAAAGAATGACAAGCCTTACTCTGATCAAAAGTGCCAATGTTTATGCTCCATCTTCTCTGGGTAGAAAAGACGTATTAGTCGCAGGTAACAAAATTGTAGCAATTGAAGATAGTATTAATGTCAGTAGCCTTGGAACTGAAGTCAAAATTGTGGATGCTACTGGTAAACTGATGATCCCTGGCATCATCGATCAGCATGTACATTTAACTGGTGGCGGGGGGGAAGGTGGCTTTAGTAGTCGTACACCATCAATCACATTTTCTAAACTGATTAAAGCCGGTGTCACCTCAGTTGTTGGTGTAATGGGCACTGATGGCTCAACACGTTCACCACAAGATCTGTTTGCTAAGGTTATGGGATTACGTGCTGAAGGTCTCTCTGCCTGGATGCATACTGGCTCTTATCAAGTGCCGACGGTTACTTTAACCAACAGCATTCGAGATGATCTTGTTTTTCTTGAGCCTGTACTCGGGGTTAAAATTGCTATTGCTGATCATCGGGGCTCTTTCCCGACGACAGAAGAACTATTGCGGATTACCTCTGATGTACGCATGGGAGCAATGCTAGCAGGTAAAAAAGGGGTTCTCCATATGCACATGGGGGGACTGTCTGACCCTTTCAAGCAAATCAATGAGTTAATTGAGCGAGGTATTCCTCACAGTAATTTTTCTCCTACCCATGTTGCAAGAACGATCCCTTTATTTGAAGAGGCGGTGAAGTTTGCAACAGCTGGTGGGGTGATGGATATCACCTCAGGTGGCAGCTGTGCTTTCACTGACCCCGGTGAAGCTGTCTTTGCGGCTTTGGAGTCTGGGGTACCATCAAAGCGTATCACTGTTAGTTCTGATGGTAATGGTAGCTTGCCACAATTTAATGATGCAGGTGAAATGATAACGATAACAGCCGCTGCCGTTGATTCGAATATCCAGTTGCTTCGTACGCTAATAGACCGTGGTCTAGACGTTGGCCAGGCAAGTGCGATGATGTCACAAAATGTCGCTCAATCATTGGGTATCAATAAAGGTCAATTGTCCGTTAACTCTGATGCTGATTTCCTGCTACTGGATGACAACTTTGTTGTGGATTCCGCATTTTCGATGGGTAAAGCGATTATTCTAGGTCGAGAACAGCTTGTTATCGGTAATTTTGAAGAATGATTTTAAATACCTTCAAGTAGAGTAATATTTCGCTAATAAATCTAGCTCAAGGTTGTATAGCTTGACGCTTATGCACAGAATAGAGCACCGTGACCATAGATGAATAAGCCAGCATGTATGCTGGCTTATTTTTTCTTCGTTTTTGTTTTTGTTGAGCAATGGTTCTGAAGGCTTCAGTGGGTGAGGTTAGTATTAAAACCGGAATACCACGCGGAAGACTTGTGTCCAGCCCCATAGGCTAAACCCGATCACCGTTGATAAGAACAATGCAGGAAAAATCATATCGATCATAGTTGTATTACCTAGCTTATTGACGTTTTTGTGGTGTTATTATCTAGTTTATTGCTTGTAATTCAAAGTAAAGCGCTGCTGTGTGTTCTGTTTTTGTGATATGCAACTGTGTTTGATGTTTTTATGGGCGCTGGTGCTTATGGGTTGGTGATTTTTTAACCTTTTAGTGGTTATAAAAGAGTTAATCGGCTGTTTATATTGGATAAACTGACCATGACAGGTTTGAATCGTTCTAACACCATGAATACTTCAGCGGGCCTTGTATATGTGAGTGTCTGGATAAAAGGCATACCAAGCGAACCAATATAACAACGTGCTGGGGAGTTCTTGCCCTTGGTGGTTTGTTATGTGGGCAGATTGAATTTTATCATCCCAGTAAATGGTGAGGTTTTGCTGTTCAAAGCGATAGGTGAACTGGGATTTTCCCTGTTTCCTCAACTCTGCAAACGGGAAAGCGATGACCCCGTTTTGTCCTTTATATCCCATGACGGTATCTTTGGAACTGTAGATAGATGGCGCTTGGTTGGCGACAGGGAAGTAGAGGCGTGGCGTACGGCTGTATCCTGCATAGGGGTCGTGCTGGTAGTTGCGTTGATAGCCTGTATGTGTCGATAACACGTCTGTGTGTGGGTGCTGTTGTTGCCACTTTCCCCAGCGTGTCAATGTTAGAGGATATTGGGTTAAGATTTCCCCTTTGAATTGGCCAGAAACTGCAGCCCCCTTGATTTGTGACCACAAAGACTCTGTTTGGTGGTCATACAGTAAAACGTCGGAATTATAGAGCAAGCCTGATACACCAAATGTGAGATGTCGGTTATTCACGGTGGAAGAAAAAGCCATTCCCGATCCACAAAGCGGGCAATAACTGACAATAAAACGTTTTCCATCTATGTGATCATTAACGACTTCATGCCAGTTAAGGATCTTAATAGGATAAGCACGGTATTTCCCTTTGATTTCAATGCCGAGTATAGGATCGCTTGCTGCCATGAAACTGGCTTGTTTGGCAGAGACAAAATGGGGGTGAAGAATAGCAGGAATCCCGTCCTTCCCCGGCCCGCCAGACATGATCTGCTCGATAGGAACAGATGCGTTAGATAAATTAAAGCCGTTAAGCGATGCTGCTTGCATACTTAACGGCAGAGTGAAGATAAGTCCATATAAAAGAAAAGCAATAAGCTGTTTCATCAACCCCTCCAACGCGCTTCAGATATACAGACCGCAGTGAAGAGAGAATATTTCAATACCCGAGAGTTTTACATCCAAGCACCTTGAAGTGTCTGAGTTATAGTTAGTGATTATTCTTTACTAGCAAAGAAGCGCTGGCGGTATTGCTCTGGCGTACATTGCGCATGGCGCTTGAATAATGTGATAAATGGTGAAGCTTGATGATAGCCAAGGGTTAATGCAATCTCTTTGACAGAAGCCCCCTTCCTTAGCAAATGCAAAGAATATAGGAACTTACGCCGTTGTCGCCATTCAGTAAAGCTCATCCCAAGCTTGTCCTGGCAGTGTCTGGCCAATGTTCGCTCTGTGGTATGAAGCACTTGGGCCCAGTCCTTCAACGTCTTTTCTGACATCGGTTGGCGCTCTAGTTCATTAAGGATAGGCTTGAGGAGTTTGTCGTTACTGGTCGGGAGAAATTGCTCATGCTCTTTGGCTTGGTAGACTTGATCAAGCAAGACATTCACCAGCCTTTTGTCCTGTTCTGACTCAGGTAAAGTCAGTTGTCGGGCTTTCAGGTCGTTGATGATAGCTTCCATGATTGGACTGACCTCCAGCAAGCATGGATAACTTGGAAGTGGGGAAGCCAGAGGATGGGTAATATTCATCGAACAATAATTCAGGCTGCGCCGCATAAAGCTCTCATGCTCGATACCGGCCGGTACCCACACTGCATACTGCGATGGGGATAGAAATCGCTTTTTTTCAGCCCTAAGCTCCAGAATGCCGCCGTTGATTATCTGGAGTTGCCCCCACGGGTGGCTGTGGCTTGGCGTCGTCGTATTGGGTAAAAATACTTCATGACCAAAAAATACCTCAGCGGGAGGGTTATCGTTATCAAAAAGCGGCTGATAGATCTTATTCATTGCTAGGGCTTAGGCAGGGTCACTTGGTGGACATACAGTAAACCCCGTAGATATGGAAGGCAATGATTACATCATGTTGTGTGCTAAGAACAAGGTAGTTTCTAAACCTAGCTAAAATATACAGTATAGTGACTAGATTCGTTGACACTAATTACATCTTATTGGCTGGGAGGTAGATGATGACAGCTATTATTGAGGCTTTTTTTCATAAGCCGACATCAACACTTAGCTATGTCGTTTATGATATGACGGGTGGGCATTGCGCGGTGATTGATAGCGTTTTGGATTTTGATTTGTCATCTGGCATTGTGAGTACAGAGTTCGCGGATCAAATCATTGATTTTATAAGGTCAAACCAGCTCACTCTCGATTGGATCTTAGAGACTCACGCCCATGCTGATCACTTAACGGCAGCCAGTTACATAAAATCTAAATTAGGTGGGGTGATTGCTGCCGGTGGCCACATCGTTGATGTACAGGCTACCTTTGAATCAATACTGGTAATGGATGACGATGGTGTTCAATCTCGCAATAGTTTTGATCATCGTTTTCAAGACAAAGAAGAATTCTCAGTTGGTATGTTAACGGCTGAAGTGCTAGAAACGCCGGGTCACACCAGTGACAGTGTCACCTACCTTGTGGATGAAGATGCGTTTATTGGTGATACCTTATTTATGCCAGACTTTGGTTCAGCACGCTGTGATTTCCCTGGAGGAGACGCAAAACAGCTGTTCGCCAGCATACAAAGAATTTACGCGTTGCCTGACTCTACACGAATCTTCGTTTGTCACGACTATCAGCCTGGTGGTAGGGAGTTGCAATACCAAACCACCGTGGGAGTGAGTAAAGCAGACAATATTCACATCACAGGTGACACACCAGAACGTGAGTTTGTTCAGTTTCGCTCTGAGCGCGATAAACAATTGAATGTACCCAAATTATTGTATCCTGCTATTCAAGTAAATATCAGGGCTGGCCAATTACCCAAAGCGTTTATAAAAATACCCATATCGAAGACATTTTGACATCGTTAGCAGGTGGGGTGCCTAATTATTTGTATTTCGAGGTATGGTTATTTTATATGGTATTTTTATGATAGGGGGTAAGAATATAGTTCTTATCATTGAATATGTTAAAAATAATATGTCAGTTAATTGTCAATTCAGCTTTGTTTTATTGAGTTGCTAGCTTCAGATGCATAAAATGGCCTCCAGAAATGGAGACCATCATGTCAATTTATAAAACCCTACCTGTACTAGCAGTAGCAACCTTGCTTTCCGCGTGTGGAAGTGACAGCAGTAACGATTCGACCCAATATGCCAAAGTTTCTTTCAGTGTATCCGATGCGCCAGTTGATACTATGTCTGAAGTGGTGGTAGCGTTTGATAAACTTGAGCTTAAGCATAAAAATGGCAACACTTACCTCATTGAAGTGGATAAAGATGATGAAGGTAATGAGTACCAGCAAATCGACTTGCTTGACTATCAAGGCACAGATGCGGCATTGATTATCACAGAACACACGCTGCCAGCCGGTGTTTACAAGGAGATGATTGTTCATACCAAAGCTGGCGATATGAACTGGGTAAAGGATGATGAAACCTCCGGTGAGTATGACCTTAAGATTCCTAGCAATAAATTGAAGCTTGGTGGTTTTGAAGTCATTCCAGAAGATGATAATACGGTCCAAGGCTTCACCATCGAATTTGACCTTCGCCAATCGCTAGTAGAGCGC
Organism: Photobacterium lutimaris; assembly: GCF_003025555.1. GTDB lineage: Bacteria > Pseudomonadota > Gammaproteobacteria > Enterobacterales > Vibrionaceae > Photobacterium > Photobacterium lutimaris. The sequence goes on from NZ_PYMH01000001.1 coordinate 501,640, forward strand.
GGAAACGCTGGTAAAAATGGTTACAACCTAAAACCACATGGTGTGAAAATTGTAGACAACCGAGAAGCGGCATCGCTTTGGGGAAGGGTAGCCTTGGATCTGTTTGATGCGGGTGAAGGTTGCGATTATGACACGGGTAATTTTGTATACCTTTACCCAGCACACGGGTTAGATAATTATTTGTTAGTGGATAACCATGATCCGTTTGATGTTGATTTTGATGGTAATTATCCACCAGAAAGTTCTATTTCGCCTTACGCATCAGCACCTGTTGACCAGGATGGTGACTATGCGTTTGGTTTTATTCCTGCAGGTGACTATACCGTTGCGTTTACCTGTAATGCAGTAGACGATGACCCTGTTCAATATGATAGTGACATTAAAATTGCAAACCCTGAAACTCAACGTTTCGAAATTACATTAGATAAAATGCAAGAAAAAATCTTCGATTTTAGTCTATAAAAAGAAAGGGCCTTAAGGCCCTTTTTTATTTTCTCTTCTAATTTCCCCATATCTCTATTTCTTGGAAATTATTCCAAGTTCGCAGAGTAGAATTATCAGGGTCATTATTTCCGTTACAAGTTAGCTGAACATACTTCACGTTATTAGCATTCACTGGGTTACTGACAAGGCCGACCGTTGTTCCAGGCGTCACCACACTAGAAATACCCGAGTAATTCACGCCATCGCTACTGACTGCAATGTTAACGAAGTACTGCCGGATATTACCTTTGGCTTGAGACCATTTAATGTCACTCAGCGTCGCCGAGGTAGCCAGTTCAAGCGTATAGGTGATACCTAACCCTTTTGCCGTCCATTTTGAAGCGCTGTCTCCATCAACGGCCATTTCTGGTGTATGGTCGACCCGGGTCACTGAGGCAGAAACACCTGCAATCGCCAGTTTGACGGGTATCGCTGGTGGTGGCGTTACCTCACCCAAAAAGCTCAAATATCGACTGGGGAAAGAATTGGTATTTGCTGGGCTTAGGCTCGGGAATATATAGTCGACGCTATTATCAGAAAGGCCGAACCATTTACATAGGGTCGCCGCTAATTGCTCTGATGATGTAGAAGGGATGAATTTGTTGCCGTTAGCATCAGCACCGTCACGAATAAACTCTGGGTACTGGCCGTAAGCTTTACCACCGTTTACTTGTCCTCCGACAATAAGTTGGTTACTCCCCCAGCCATGGTCAGTACCGCGATTACTGTTATTCTCAATGGTTCGCCCGAAATCAGACATAGTAAACGTTGTGACTTTATCATGCAGCTGATCGGCTTCGAGTGAACGATAGAATGCACTCAATGCGGAATCTATTTGCGCAAGAATACTGTCATGCTTGCCACGTTGGTTACTGTGATTATCAAAGCCGCCAATCGAGACAAAAAAGACTTGGCGGCCTTGGTTAAGGTTGGTGCTGGATTGAATCAGGCGCTTAACCATTCTGAATTGCCCCCCTAAATAGCTAGCGGGAATAGTTTCGTCTTCAGGATATTGATCGAGTGTATTACTCAATGAACTCTGAAAATCAATAATATCCTGAAAGCGCTGTAAGTAACTTTTGCCAAAAAGGGAAGCCGTGTTGTTATCAAGGAGCTTCTGTACGTTGTTATTGATAGAGTTAATGGCCAAGGGTGACATTGCGCGCAGTCCATCAGCACTAATACGAAGATCGGTACCGGTTTGGCTATTCATTAACTCATTGCCACTGAAGGACATACTTGGTGACACGACCTCAGCGCCAGAAGCGAGAAGATCCATCATCATGCCTGCCCACCCGTATGGATGATATTGACCGGTATCCCAGCTTCTTTGCCAAGCAAGTTGTTGCTTATTGTGGGCACCAAGATTAGGGGGGGTCTTAACAGAACTTAGGTTGCTTTTGGTTGTTGGTTCGATAAGTGTACCAACATTAACAACGGTTGTTGCATTACCTTCCATTATTAGCTGCGCAAGTTCCGGCATGTTGCCATTAAGCGTAATCGCTTGCCCGTTTTCCGCCGTAAAGCCCGGCATTGGAGCTATAGCGGTAGTGCTGAGGTGGATATCCGGTCGAGCACTGACATAATTATCGTAGTTTGCTCCAGATGCTGGGACAACCATGTTGAAAGAGTCATTTCCGCCAAAAAGAAAAAGGCAGACAATTGCTTTGTAGTCATCGGCACCATTGGCTAACGCTTGTGTGGGCAAGGTCAGCGATAGGGGCAATGCTGTGGCTGAAGAAGTAACGGCAGCCGTTTTAAGAAAGTCGCGTCTTGATAAGTTCATAAGGCTTACTCCTGAACCATAAAGCTGGGTGAAATGAATGCGAGGTATAGCATGGCGGCGACAGCATAAGGTTTGTTATTACTGTTTTTAGCATTCCATAGACCTTCTAGCCTTGGGGCAAGATCGGCGGGCATTTCACCTTTTAGGAAACGGTTGGCTATCAGGTTTGAGAGTGATGCATAATCATTGCTTGCGGCTATAAAGTCGCTGACAACCGGATAGAGTTCTTGTTTGCTGTTAGAGCTGGTCTTATAACCATTGTCTTGGAGTACCTTCCACGCGATATTGCTTAGTTTGATCACCTGATTCCAGTCAATGATCTCCAATTCGGGGGATGCGAGGTTGTTACTTTCTAATTCGCCACTTGGCAGATGATCGGGTGAATAGAAGTTAAAAACTGAAGGTGAGCCAAGGGGATATTGATTGAAAGTCTCTTTATACAACATTGCATTGAAGGAGATTAAACCATTATTGCCTGGTTTAGCATCAAGAGCACGATAAAGGTATGTCATTGCCAAGATAGGCTCACGTACTTTGGCGACATGCAGGTCGTTTTCTTTCAGCACTTCACTGTCGGTCAGGATCGCTGTGATGACTTCGCCGAGGTTACCTCCTGTATTGCGAAAAACGGAAGCCACCCTAGCCACATATTCAGGCCTTGGATTAGAGGTAACAAAGCGTTTGATTAATAGGGTACTGATAAAGGGTGCTGTATTAGGGTGGTTGACGAGCAGATCGAGTACTTGATCGAGCTCAGCCTCAGCACCCACGCCTTCAGGAAGCGGTGTGCCAAGCACCGTTTTGGCTTGCATATCATGGGAGTCATCATAGGCAATCATCGGATTTTCCATGCTACTGCCATCCATGAACCACCCGGTGAAAACACGAGCCATATTCTCTATATCATTGTCATCATAGGTTGGAATTGGCTGGTTGTTACCATCAAGTTTGGGTGTCCCGTCTACATTGAGTTGCTCCAAGCCAATGGTAAAGAGCTGCATGATTTCTCGGGCATAGTTTTGATCGGGGTTCACCCCGGTGTGGCTCTTGGGGAGATTACCCACCATGGTGAGGAAATGCCCCATGATCGGAGAGCGGGTAACGTGATAAAGCAGGGTCTTATAATCGCTGAAGGCGTACTGGGTCAGGATATCGTAATAATGAGCCATTCCTTCAGGGTATGAGGTGAGCTGGGCATCACGATCGCCAACGACTAAGATCTGGCTCAGTGCAAAGGCCATGCGCTGGCGTAATTGCGCTCCCTCCCATAAAGCAATATCAAACCATGCGCAAACTCGCATTTCTTGAGTTGTCACGGCATTTCCACGTTGTTGTGCTTGGTAAAGTGTACGTTCTCTGTGGCTTTCGTATGGTTCAGAAAGTTGGCTGTTAATCCAATTGGTACGGTTATCGAGAGTGAGGAATTCTTCTACCTCGCCTTTTTTTATCCCCATTGTAGCCATGTCCAAGAATCTGGATGCTTGTCGGTATGTTAATCCTTCCATAGATGCTCACCTTGTGATGAAGAGTTCTCTGTTGCAGGTACATCAAGTTTGGAAGTGATATATTTGGTGTGGGAATATTTTGGCGTGTTTTATTTAAATTTATGATGCTGTGGCAGGTGGTAATGAAATGCCTTGAAATGTAGTCAAATAATAAGAAATATGTGCATTTTGCAAAACAGTTACATCAATATGCACTTGGTGACTTATTGTCGGTGGTTTATCCGTAGTTATGCATATATTTTGACGTTATTATCTGTTTGTGTGTGTGTGGGAAGGTAATAGTACAGGTGACCGTTGTCCCATGCGTAATTATGCTGTTGTAGGGGGCAGATAGTGGTTTATGTGTATCGAGTCTCAGTGGTTGCAATAAAGCGCAGTGCGTAATGTCTTTACTTTAACTTCCCAGCGTTTTAAACAACGTTATTTGGCTACTGCTGGATTTTAGCCGAGAACTGTGGGAGTTTAACCAAGCGTATACGCAGATATACAGATAAGTAATGAGTAGGAGTGAGAAGAGGCGCACATGCCAGAAAAGCTATTATCGGTTATTGATTTCTTAACAGAAAATAAAATGTTGCTCAGTGTACTGATCATCACATTTGTTCTGATGTGCAGACGTCTAGTCCTAAAGCAAATACGCGGGGACGTCGCGTTCGTATCTGAGCATCAGCGAAAGTGGATGTCACGGACAAAAAACGGCACCTTTACGTTGACGGTGCTTGTGCTATTCATGCTTTGGCAATCTGAAATTAGCGAATTTGCTTTATCTGTGACAGCTATTGCTGTTGCGATTGTCGTTGCATCTAAAGAGATTATTCTTTGTTTTACCGGATCAATCCAGCGAGCCAGTGCGCGATCGTTCAGGATTGGTGATTGGATTGAAGTGGGCTCGCTGTGTGGTGAGGTGATTGAGCATAATATGATGGCGACAGTGATCCAAGAGATCGATCTTCATCATGGTCAGTATCATTTCACGGGTAAAACCGCGACCTTGCCGAACAGTATGTTTTTTACCTATCCAGTAAAAAACCTTAACTTTATGAAGCGGTATGTGTATCACAGCTTCAGTATTACGGTGAAAGAGTTTGTTAATCTTTTCGTATTAGTACCAGAACTCATTGAACAGATTGAAAGCCACTGTGAAGAGTTTATTGATGTTGCCAGGCGATACAACGGGGTAATCGAAAAACACGCTGGTGTTGATCTTCCTGGCCCGGATCCTCATATCCATATCACCACGACATCAACCGGTGAGCAGGTCGTACATGTCATGCTGTTCTGCCCGACAGAAATGGCGACTCACCTTGAGCAGCAAATACGCGAAGACTTTATGCAGATCTACCAAGAAACCTATGGTAAGAACAATTTGAATGAAGATCGAAACCCGAAAGTGAGCTTTATGTGATTGAGCTTGTGTCTGGTGAATCGCTATTTGGTACCACAGTGCTTTTTGCTTTAAAAATTAGCTACTCTAAGTAGGAAAGTTGTCTCTTGGTAAGAATGATCGTGATACACTCCCGCGCTTCATGTAGAGGCGGCTCTACCATATTTAGTTAATGTACAATTAGAGGCGATTCATGCCATTCTCTAAACTTGGGCTCAGCGAGTCATTAACCCAAGCGGTTAATGAACTGGGCTACAGCAAGCCAACAACGATCCAGACCAAGGCTATTCCTGTTATTCTGCAGGGTAAAAACCTAATTGCAGCGGCGCAAACAGGTACCGGTAAAACGGCGGGCTTCGTATTGCCCATCCTTGAGAAACTCAGCCAAGGAAAGACGCAACGTAAAAAACGTATTCGCGCACTGATACTTGTGCCTACCCGTGAATTGGCTATCCAGGTTGAAGAGAAGATCACCCTGTACTCTAAGCATTTAGGCCTAACGTCGCTGGCGATGTATGGTGGTGTGGATGAGAAGCAGCAGAAGCAAAGCCTGATTGATGGTGTTGATGTATTGGTCGCGACGCCAGGTCGTTTGCTTGATATGTACGGCCAGCGTGCAGTTCACTTTGAAGAAGTGGAAACGTTAGTGCTTGATGAAGCTGACCGTATGCTGGATATGGGCTTCATTGAAGACATCAACAAAATTATTGACCGCCTGCCTGATGAACTGCAATTCTTGCTGTTCTCAGCGACATTGTCTAATAAAGTACGTGACTTGGCGAAATCGGTGGTCGAGAACCCATATGAGATCAGCATTGCAGCTAATGAGGCATCCAAAGCTAACATCGAGCAGTGGTTAATCACGGTCGATAAAGATAAGAAGTCTGCGCTGCTTAGTCACTTGATCAAGGAAAACCAGTGGGATCAGGCGTTGATCTTCATTGAGACCAAGCACGGTGCTGCAAAACTGGTTTCTCAGCTGGAGAAGCGTGGCATTGCTGCTGAAGCATTCCACAGTGGTCGTAGCCAAGCGATTCGAGTACAACTACTTGACGATTTCAAAGCCGGTAAGATTAAATACCTGATCGCCACTGGTGTGGGGGCGCGTGGTATTGATATTGAAGAGCTGCCACGGGTGGTGAACTATGATTTGCCATTCCCTGCCGACGAATACGTTCACCGTATTGGCCGTACCGGTCGTGCTGATGCATCAGGTGAAGCCATTTCGTTTGTATCGAAGGACAACTTCAAAAATCTGTGCATGATTGAAAGCCGCTTGGGCCACTTGATTGAGCGCCGTGAAGTCGAAGGCTTTGAACCTAGAAAGCCCGTACCGATTTCAATTTTGAATTACGTGCCAAAAAACAAGCGTCAGAATAAAGATTAATTCAATCGCTGAATAGAATGACTAAGCCCTTGCCATTTGGTGAGGGCTTTTTTTTGCTTATGGTTTTCATCAGTCACAGAATCTAACGCAGTCACTTGTCACAATATCTCCATATCCAACATAAACTTAAAATAGTTTTTGTTGTTCGAAAGTGAAGGAGAAAAGCATGAAAGGAAAATGTTTGTGCGGGGCTATTGAACTAACAGCCGATGATCAAAAAGAGGTCAGTCCTTGTCACCCAATGATCCCGGTAAATACTTCAATTGTTTCAGGTGTCGCTTTGTCTGAAATTGATGGCGAAATGAAAATGCTGCTGATGAAGCGCGTAAAAGGTGGGTATTGGTGCCATGTTGCAGGCTCTATCGAAGGGCAGGAAAAAGGCTGGCAGGCGATAGTGCGTGAGTTCTTTGAGGAAACGCAGATCGCGGTGTCTGAACTCTACAACGCCCAGTTTCTAGAGCAGTTCTTTGAGGCGAATGTCAATGTCCTGCAAATCATTCCGGTATTTGCGGTGCTATGCCCACCGAATCAACCTGTAATCTTGAATAAGGAGCACAGCGATTATCGCTGGGTTGGCCTTGATGAAGCGAAGACCTTGGTGCCATTTCCCGGGCAACGCCACGTGTATGATCATGTATGGGCACATTTTGTCGAAAACGCACCTTCTGTGCATATGAAAGTTAATATGCGTTAGTGCCGTCAAATCGTGCCGAACGAATAAAGTGGTAGGAAAATAGAGTGAAACAAAACATTGTAAACATAGCCCTGGTGGTTAAAGACTATGATGAAGCGATTGATTTCTATGTCAATAAGCTGAAGTTTGAGTTAATTGAAGATACCTACCAGCCAGAGCAAGACAAACGCTGGGTGGTGGTTGCACCACCAAATTCTGATGGTGCCAGTTTGTTGTTGGCAAGGGCGTCGAAGCCTGAGCAATTAGACGTTATTGGTAACCAAACGGGTGGACGAGTCTTTCTGTTTCTAAATACCGATGATTTTTGGCGTGATTATAACCATATGATTACAGAAGGTATTAAGTTTGTCCGCGAGCCGAAAGAGCAAGATTATGGCACGGTCGCTGTATTCGAAGATCTTTATGGCAATATGTGGGATCTACTCCAATTAAACCCAAATCACCCTCTTGCTATTCGAACAAATCGCTAACACTATGCATCCAGAGGTTGTTATGAACAAACAAGAGATTGTCGACTTTCTCATGACGTTACCTGAGATCGAATTGGATTACCCATTTGGTGCGGATGTCATGGTATTCAAAGTGCTGGGTAAGATGTTTGCATTGCTATCGGTGAATGATGGTGTTGTTGATATCAACCTGAAAGGTGCTCCGGCTGATAATGAAGCGCTTACTTCGGTGTTTACCGCTATTCGCCCCGGTTACCATATGAACAAAAAACATTGGGTAACGGTGTCGATAACCGATGAAATCGAAGAGGGCATGTTGAAAGGCTTGATTGATCGTTCTTACCAGTTAGTCGTCGCAAAATTGAAAAAAATCGATCGGGACAGGTTAGCGATTCAACGTTAGGTAGGTAGAGTCAATGGAGTGATGCCCAACCAAAGAGTGTGCTTTCTAGAAGCGTTGACTACTTTGTTTATTGTAGAGACATCGACTTGATGTGGAATCGTACCGGCTTGTTAAGCCCTTGCGAGCGGTCTGATATGTTTATACTGAGTGAAAGATTAAGTAGTAAAAGGGAGTCGACGTTAGATGGCGTACCCGTTAGAAACAGACAGGCTGATACTTAGGCAGTGGAAAATAGACGACTCCCCAGATTATGCCAAGCTGAATGCTGATCCCACAGTGATGCAGTATTTTCCTGGCGTTTTATCCTTGCAGGAAAGTAATGCTCAGGCCGCGAGAATTACGCAATTGATCGCCGAAAATGGCTGGGGTTTTTGGGCGGCTGAATTGAAATCAACTCGGAAATTTATTGGTTTTGTCGGTTTGCATCGTCAAGATGAGCACTCGGGGATCCCCAATGCGCCGTTTGTCGAAATTGGTTGGCGGCTGGCTAAAGAGTATTGGGGCAACGGGTATGCACCTGAAGCGGCAAGAAAGGCGCTGCAATATGCGTTTGAGCAATTGCGAGTCCCCAGTGTTTATGCGTTTACCTCTCTACCTAATACGCCTTCTCAGCGGGTAATGAGCAAAATCGGTATGATAAATATTGGCCAAGACTTTGACCATCCAAAGCTACCGCAAGGGCATAGTCTCCAGCGCCATTGTTTGTACCAAATTACGCAAGAAACGTGGTTAAACAAACACAGTAAAAATAGAGCTCTAATGAGGGAATAACATGGCTGGTATGACTGATCTACAAGAGTTATTGAAATCAATGGCTCCTGAACTGAGAGCTGGGGAGTATGTCTTTTGTACCGTGGGCGGTGAGTTAGCTGAATATGTAGGTTTGTCCCCGGTCGCGACTTTTTCCGAGTCGGAAGGGTTAACCCTAGTACTCAGTAAGGATAGTGCCGATAGGGGCAATCTGGCTTATGAGGCAACATTTAGGATGATCACGTTAACAGTTCATTCTAGCCTTGAAGCCGTTGGGCTAACGGCAGCTGTTGCCACTAAGCTTGCGGAGCAGGGGATCAGCGCCAATGTGATCGCTGCGTATTACCATGATCATGTGTTTGTTCAGAGTGAGAAAGCTGATGAAGCCTTGATAGCGCTACAATCATTTTCTTCTTGAATATTGAAGCTTACGCTCAGTCAGTGTTAGACAATCAGTCATAATGAAAGGAATCTAAATGCCAAAGGTAGCCCAGAGTATTTTCAACGTATTGTGCTGGAGTTAGATGTTGAACCCTATGACATTACGATGGTTGGCGACAGCTTCGAAAATGACATCCAACCAGCTATCGCCGCAGGGTTGAATACAATTTGGTATTGCTCAGAAAAAGAGCTTAGAGATGATAGCCAACATAAGCAAATCATTACCTTGAAAGAGTTGAATTAGTTAGGAGTTATATCAATGAAACTAGTGTCTCCATGCCGTGAATATGCATTGGCTTTCCAGCGATTTTATAATGACTTTGCTACTAATGATCCGGAGAATGCCCAGTATTATTTGGGGGGGAAAAAGAATTTTGAGCGCTACGTTAAATCGTTAATTGATGAATCTAATGGCGTGAATTTAAGAGATGGTTATGTGCCTTGTCATCATTATTGGCTGGTTAACATCGATGATGAGATCATTGGGGCGATCCGTGTACGTCATAATATTAATACGCCATTCTTATCACTCGAAGCTGGTCATATCGGGTATGATGTTGCGCCAAGCTTTCGCCGCCAGGGGTACGGAAAAACGATGCTCAGATTGGTTTTGCCTAAAGCTTATCAGTTAGGTATTCAAAGAGCGTTGATCACTGCTGATGAAGATAATATTGCCTCGCGCACCGTTATTGAGCGTAATGGCGGGCAATTTGATAAAATTATACAAGGAAAAGTGTTTCCAAACCCGATCGCTCGGTATTGGGTTGATTGTTGTGGTTATTGTTGTTAACGATTGCAGCATCCTTTCCCTTTTTCATCGGGATTCAGCTGCATCGGTGGGCAAGGTACGGTGCCATAGGAGCAATAGACACAACAGTCCCCTTGTTTAGGTTTAAGCAGTGCGTGGCAGCTCTTACATTCATAAAACCACTGACAGGCGTTGACTGGCATTTCTTCAATTTCCTTATTACCGCATTTGGGGCATGTTATTTCAGACATTAAGACAACACCACTCATTACTATCGCCCTGGTCTGCTGTTGATGCGAGCTGCACAATGATTGTGAATAATCACTAACGCCATTGTAATGGTATATTATTTATTATTACGTTGAGCCTCTGAAGGGAATCCAGCTCGCATAAAAGTAATAATTTTCCACATACTCTCTCGCGATAGTTGGTCTTTATAAGCTGGCATATCGGTACCGAAGGCTTGTCCCCCGTCGGAGATTGACCAAAGTAAATATTCGTCTATAGCCATGGGCATCTGAATCATATACGCCAGAAGAGCAGGAGAAGGATTTAATGAATTGGCAATATCTCCATCCCCCAAACCTTGTGCCCCATGACAGGTTGAACACTTCTGTTGGTATAATTTACCACCTTCTCGCACGGCATCTGGATTTTGTGTAAAAGGGTTTTTTACACTCAGATACTCTTGTGGAATGCTTGAATGCATAAAAGTCCAATGCCTTGTCATTCTTTGTCGCTGTTTGTTATTCATCATACTCGGCCCCCACATTTCGCGTTGTGTCCACTTGGGGTCCCATCTATCGTTGCAGCAGACTGGTTGTGATTGAGCACTGGCAGGAGCTATATAGCTTGTCAGCAAAGCCAAAGTAGCGAAGACATTGATTATTGGTTGCATACAAGGTATTCGACACGTTACTTTCATTTTTCCTCTCCTTTGTCTGAGCATTTTGAGTTTAGTCTGTATCTGCTGTTATAAACAACAAGATGTCGCTTCTCTTCTCATCCATGGCTTATCTCTGATGAATTATTTTGAGGCACCTTGATAACAGCAACTTAGTCGCGCTTTCTCATCTATCACACTTTGGCTAACCCGTCGCTAAATGCTATCCTTCGTGCCAGTTATAGCGTGATATCCGGAAGTAAGATGAATTTTAACCGTATTGTTTGTTTTGACCTCGAAATGTGCTGTTGGAATGATGGCCGTGAGTCAAGGACAGGCGAGATCATTGAGATTGGCGTCGCAGAGCTTGATTTGACCAACGGTGAGATTGTGCGACGAGCTCAACATTTTGTAAAACCGGATCATGATGAAGTTTCACCATTCTGCACCGAGTTGACAGGCATTAAGCCTGAGGTGATAGAGAAAAATGGCAAGCCACTTGGCCATATTTTGAAATCAGTTGAGCAGAAGTTCGGTGGCCGACATAAAATCTATGCCGCATGGGGGCGTGATGACATTATTCTTCGCAAAGAGTGTGAAGAAAAAGGGTTAAAAGTCCCGTTTGATGAATACCTAAATTTGGCTACCTTGTTCAGGTTGCAACGCCACATCACTAAAAAACGCTGTGGACAGCGAGCTGCGATGGATATGGCGGGTATCGAATGGGAAGGGCGTCAGCATTCTGGTTATGATGATGCCTATAATCTAGCTCGATTGGCCAAAACACTTTTTCTCAATAATTAAAGGAAAGGTGTAATCGGTCGCTTGTTCTATCTATCGGCAGTTAAATGTTCCTAAAAGGTATCTTTAAACGTGAAACGGACGATTTATTTTCGATAAGATTATAATTTTTAGATGCTTTTCTCCCAAAGTTAATTGACAAATAAATCATGACAGTTAACATTGTGTAAAAATATAATTATGCAAACTGTTGGCTATGGATTTTACAACTTGTCAAATTCCGATTCGGAATCGACTCAACATGGACGAGTTTCCTTACTCGGATAAACTCAACGAGCAGCGTTCATGTGAAGAAATCATTCGTTGGTGGAATGTCCCTTATGTGGATGAACTAACGTATGAGGAGTCTGGAGAAATAGGTGTATGCGTGCTCGATGGAGCGACGTGGGATGGACCTCGGTTGATCTCTGAACACGCCACTTTTGAAGAAGCAGTGGCTGCTGCCAATTTCTATGTCAATCATTCTGACATCTGGCGCAGGTTTCAAGAACCGTATGAGGCATTGGCAAAAGTGGATCACTTGATTGATATGAGTTCTTTCATTCATGGCAAATTAGCTAAGATGGATGAAAAGCAATTGTTTAACTATATGTTTCATTGGCTTCCTGATGCCAATCAAGCGAACCTTGAACTATCGTTGGTAGATTAATCGTATTTGATTATGGTGCAGCAATGCTTTTGCGCCATGATCGAATATCAAGTAAGCCTCACATTCATCGTAATTTCAGCCCTGAATACCAAATTTCCTTCAGTATCTTTTACTTCAACCGGGACGAGTTTATCCCCTTCTGTGTTCCAATCAATATTCTCACCTTGAGCATAAGCGGTCAGATCGGTTTTAGCCTTTTTTAAATATTCAACCGTCATTCCCACTGGGATCCAGCGACTCTTTACCGGTATTGAAACATCCGTCATCATTCCCCCAGCAAGTTCAGCCATGTTGCACATAGCGATGGCATGCACAGTATTCAAATGATTCGTCACCCGACGACGTTTTTTGATTTTGACCTCGGCATATCCGGGCTGTAAAGCTGTCACCTTAGGTTTGATTGAGTCGAAATAAGGGGCTAGACGGCAGACAACAAAGCTGAATAACTTGTCACCAAAGGGCAGGCGGCGCATTTGCTTATAGATCTTGAGGTTTTTGCGCATTGAAATGTCCTTTCTCAATGTGGATAGGGGTTATTATACTTATAGTCTGGTCAGACCAGAATGCAAGCTAGAGCTATCACTCTATCAAGGGAAACCTATCCCCCCTCATGATTAGTATTGATTTCCCGTGAGACAGATCACTCTTTCTGTTGAGGAATGAATTGAAGGTAATATATTGCTATTTGATTTTTTTATCTTATTTGTCATGCTGTTAAGTGGTTCTTTGGGGCTTTTAAAAAACAAGAAATTGCGTAAATTCTGAGCGTGAAACTACAAATGTCTGACAATAGACTCACGATGTCTTTTTGGAGATATTTATTTGTAAGCTGACGTGCCACAATTCCCACGTAATCAGATTAAAAGGCAAACCATGTTCTATTTATTTCCTCTATTGACTGTCATTATTTGGGCAGGGAATGCCATCGTTAACAAAATGTCGTACAGCGTGATCGACCCTGGGGCGATCTCTTTTTATCGCTGGTTTTTTGCCATGATGGTACTAACCCCCTTTGTAATGCCATCGGTATGGCGCAAGCGTCACGAAATTAAACCGCACTTATCCAAGCTCGCATTTTTAGCTTTGCTGGGCATGGTGCTCAACCAGTCACTGGGCTATTTTGCCGCTGCAACAACGACAGCCACTAATATGGCACTCATTATTTCACTTGTGCCGTTGTTGAGTATGTTCATGAGCGTACCGCTACTCGGGCAGCGCCTGTTACCGCTAGCCATGGTTGGTGCCGTTCTTTCGTTGGCAGGTTTGGTTTTCATGCTAGGACATGGTGATATTAGTACTCTGACGTCTCAAGGTATTAAGCAGGGTGATGCCTTGCTGATGATCGCTGCTTTTGTTTATGCGCTTTACTGTGTATTGTTGAAGCGTTGGACTATGCCATTGAATAACTGGCAGTCTGTTTATGTACAGGGGCTATTTGCGGTGACAATGCTAACGCCAATGTTGCTAAGCAGCGATCGTGTGGCGATCACTGGCGAATCATTGCCTTTAATTATGTATGCCGCGTTGCCTGCTTCGGTATTAGCGCCTTGGTGCTGGTTGAAAGGCATTGAGATTCTAGGTGCTGATCGTACAGCCATGTTTATGAACTTGATGCCTGTCCTTACGGCTATTTTTGCCAGTATTGCATTGGGTGAGCAGTTAGCTGTCTATCACTATATTGGCGGAGGTATGGTGCTTTCTGGCGTGATTTTGGCCCAGCGCAAACCGAAGCCGGTACAAACCGACAATATGGCCACTGCCTAATCTCACATCGAGTGAAACAAAAAAGAGGGTTGCCACAGGCAGCCCTTTTTTACATTTGATGCCCATCGCCCATCGCCCATCGCCCATCGCCCATCGCCCATCGCGTAATATTGTCGACAATCTATACTAAGGTCTAATACACAATGTTAACAATTGGCTTGTAAAAGCCACCCTGTAGCGCTAAATTTGTTCAAAAGTTGTTAAATTGTTGACAGTTTAGATGGGTGAACAAGATTTGAATTTGAAGAGTGTCGACAGTCACAGTGAAAAAGAAGGTACCAAGTCAGATAACCTGACTGAGCAGTTGATCGATCAGATTGTGAGCGGTAGTTATCCGGCAGGCAGCAAGATTTCAGAGCCAGAATTGGCTAAGCATTACGGCGTAAGTCGCGGTCCACTTCGTGAAGCAATGATGCGCTTAGAGTCAATGGGATTGGTTGAACGTATTCCACATGTCGGTGCACGGGTAGTTGCCTTAAGCCAAGAAAAGCTCATTGAGATCTATTCGGTGCGTGAAGCTCTCGAAGGTATGGCAGCAAGGCTTGCCTGCGAATACATTACAGACGAAGAACTTATCGGATTAGAAGAGTTGCTCGATGCCCATCATCAACATATCGAACAAGTTGAAGGTGTATCGTATTTTCATCAGCAGGGGGATTTTGATTTTCACTATAGGGTCATCAAAGCCAGTCGAAACACCAAGCTGATCAGTCTGCTGTGTGATGAGCTTTATCACTTGCTGAGAATGTACCGCTACCAGTCGCAGCGTTCTCACTCTCGTCCAGAGCAAGCCCTAAAAGAGCACTTCCATCTCCTTGGCGCGTTGAAAGAGCGTGATGCGGAGTTGGCTGAAATGTTGATGCGGCGCCACATAATGCGAAGCCGTCTATTAATTGAACAGAAATTGAAGCAGGATAAGGAGAACGTCTCATGAGTCCAGGGAAACGCTTCCGCCAAGCGGTTGCCAAGAATAATCCGTTACAGATTGTCGGTACGGTCAATCCGTATTGCGCGATGATGGCAGAGCAGGTGGGTCACCAGGCGATATATCTTTCTGGCGGCGGGATAGCCAATGCGTCATATGGCTTGCCAGATTTAGGCATTACTACCTTGAACGATGTGGTGGAAGATGTCCGTCGTATCACCGCTTGTACGAATTTACCTTTAATGGTTGATATTGATACTGGATTTGGCGGTGCATTTAATATTGCGAGAACTATTAAAGAAATGGAGCGTAGTGGGGCTGCGGCGGTTCATATGGAAGATCAGGTTGCACAGAAGCGGTGCGGACATCGCCCTAACAAAGCCATTGTTAGCCAGCAGGAAATGGCTGATAGGATCAAGGCGGCCGTCGATGCGAGGGTTGATAATGATTTTGTGATTATGGCGCGTACCGATGCACTGGCTGTCGAGGGGATGGAATCAGCGATAGAGCGAGCACAAGCCTGTGTTGAAGCTGGGGCTGATATGATTTTCCCGGAAGCAATAAACACACTAGAGCAATATCAACAGTTTTCAGACGCAGTAAATGTCCCCATTCTGGCTAACATTACCGAGTTCGGCCAAACCCCTCTATTTAGTAGCGATGAACTTGCCGAGTGTGGTGTTGATATGGTGCTGTATCCACTGTCAGCATTCAGAGCGATGAATCAAGCGGCGCTGAATGTTTATCAACATTTATTGAAAGATGGTCACCAGCGTAATGTGGTTGATCAAATGCAGACTCGTGAAGAGCTATATAAATACTTGGGCTATCACGATTATGAACAAACACTAGATAAGTTATTCAAACAGTCTTAATAAAGATATCTAGGCTAAAACTAATAATAAAAATATAAACAGGGTGGAATAACCTCTGGGTATCTCTTTATCTATAAAAATAACTGAAATAAAGAACATTCAATTTATCCAATATGTGAACTCAACTGAAGAAGGAGTCTGCTATGACTGCTATAGCCGTAGCTGATGTAAAGAAGGACGGAAAAGAATCTAAAGATAGCGCCATTGGTGGTGCAGGGTTGCGGGGACAAAGTGCGGGTGTCACGGCGCTATGTACGGTCGGTCAATCGGGTACCGGACTTACTTATCGCGGCTATGACATTACCGATTTAGCCAATAATGCTGAGTTTGAAGAAGTCGCTTATTTATTATTAAAAGGCCAACTTCCGAATAAACAAGAATTACAACAATATAAACAAGCGTTAATGGATTTCAGAGGATTACCAGAAGCATTAAAGCTGGTATTAGAAACGATCCCTGCCGATGCCCATCCTATGGATGTGATGCGAACCGGTTGCTCCATGTTAGGTAATATTGATCAGGAGCGAGATTTTTCTCAGCAGGATGAAAAAACAGACAAGCTGCTGGCGATGCTTCCGGCGATTATCTGTTACTGGTATCGCTACAGCCATGACGGTGTACGTATTGATACCGCTAACAGTCATGAGGATAGCATTGGGGGCTATTTCCTCGAAATGTTAACAGACAAATCGCCGTCGGAGCTGCATAAGCAGGTCATGCATTGTTCGCTGGTGCTGTATGCCGAACATGAATTCAATGCCTCCACATTTACCGCCCGTGTTTGTGCTTCCACATTATCGGATCTCCATTCCTGTGTTACCGCTGCTATTGGTAGTTTGCGTGGTCCGCTGCACGGCGGGGCCAACGAAGCTGCGATGGCGATGATTGAGCAGTGGCATACACCGGATGACGCAGAGGCTGGCATCATGCAGATGCTCGCGAATAAAGACAAAATTATGGGCTTTGGTCACGCGATTTATCGTGAATCCGACCCCCGTAATGCTTTAATTAAAGCATGGTCGGAAAAACTGTCTACCGATGTTGGTGATACACATCTATATGCCGTGTCTGAACGTGTGGAGCAGGTGATGAAACGGGAGAAAGGACTATTTTGTAATGCAGACTTTTTCCATGCCTCGGCTTATCACTTCATGGGGATACCGACCAAGCTGTTCACCCCTATTTTCGTTATGAGCCGAGTAACCGGCTGGGCGGCCCATGTTTACGAGCAGCGTGCTAATAACCGGATTATACGACCTAGTGCCGATTACGAAGGACCGGAGCATCAGGATTGGTTGCCGATTGAAGCGCGCAGTTAACGACGAAATTCACGGACGTAGATTATGACTATGAATACCAAATACCGTAAGCCGCTTGCTGGCAGCGGTCTTGATTTCTTCGATACCCGAGAAGCTGTCAACGATATATCGCCCGGTGCTTATGAAACCCTCCCTTACACGTCTCGCGTATTGGCCGAGCAATTGGTCAGGCGTTGTGAGCCTGATTCGCTGACAGATTGCTTGAAACAAATCATCGAGCGTAAGCGGGATCTTGATTTCCCGTGGTATCCAGCACGAGTGGTTTGCCATGATATTTTGGGACAAACAGCCTTAGTTGACTTAGCCGGGCTGCGGGATGCCATTGCTGCACAAGGTGGCGATCCGGCGAAAGTGAACCCAGTGGTTGAAACGCAATTGATTGTCGACCATTCTCTGGCGGTTGAACATGCAGGCTTTGATCCAGACGCATTTGATAAAAACCGTGCAATCGAAGATCGCCGTAACGAAGATCGCTTCCACTTTATCGAGTGGTGTAAAACTGCCTTTGAAAACGTCAGCGTGATCCCTGCGGGTAACGGTATCATGCACCAGATCAATCTCGAAAAAATGTCGCCCGTAGTACAGGCCAAGAACGGCATTGCTTATCCAGATACCTGTGTCGGTACCGACAGCCATACACCGCATGTTGATGCTCTTGGTGTGATTGCTGTAGGAGTTGGGGGGCTTGAAGCGGAGACGGTTATGCTGGGGCGTCCTTCCATGATGCGCTTGCCGGATATCGTCGGTGTTAACCTGATAGGAAAACGCCAACCGGGCATTACCGCGACAGATATCGTGTTGGCGATTACCGAGTTCCTTCGTAATGAGCGTGTCGTTTCGTCCTACTTAGAATTCTTTGGCGAAGGGGCGAAAGATCTCACCATTGGCGATAGGGCAACTATCTCGAATATGACGCCAGAATATGGTGCAACGGCGGGGATGTTCTATATTGATGAGCAGACCATTACCTACCTCAAGCTCACCGGCCGTGACGAGCAACAGGTTGAGTTAGTTGAGCAATACGCTAAGCAAACAGGTCTATGGGCTGACTCCTTGGAGAGTGCCATTTACGAACGAGTATTGGAATTTGACTTGTCATCAGTCTCGCGCAACATGGCCGGTCCCTCGAGTCCGCATCGTCGCTTACCAACATCCGAACTTGCCTCTCGTGGGATTTCTGGTGAGTGGGAAGAGAAGGAAGGCGAACTGCCGGATGGCGCGGTGATTATCGCGGCTATTACGTCTTGCACCAACACCAGTAATCCACGTAACGTTGTCGCAGCCGGCCTGTTAGCCAAGAAAGCCAATGAGTTGGGCTTGGTACGAAAACCCTGGGTGAAGTCTTCCTTCGCGCCGGGCTCTAAAGTGGCCAAGCTGTACTTGGAAGAAGCCGGCTTGTTGACTGAAATGGAAAAGCTTGGCTTTGGTATTGTCGGTTACGCCTGCACCACTTGTAACGGCATGAGTGGTGCGCTGGATCCTGCTATCCAGCAGGAAATCATTGAGCGTGACTTATACACAACCGCTGTCTTGTCCGGTAACAGAAATTTTGATGGGCGTATCCATCCCTATGCCAAGCAAGCGTTTTTGGCATCACCGCCTCTAGTGGTTGCCTATGCGCTAGCGGGCACGATTCGATTTGATATCGAACGTGATGCTCTAGGGACTGATAGTCGAGGCAATCCTATTTATCTCAATGACTTGTGGCCGAGTGACGAGGAGATCGATGCGGTTGTCGGCCAGCATGTTAAGCCAGAGCAGTTCAATCAAGTCTACATCCAGATGTTCAAACTGCATGATGAACAGCGTAACAGCAACCCGTTGTATGACTGGCGTCCTATGAGTACCTACATTCGTCGACCGCCATATTGGGAGGGGGCGTTGGCCGGTGAACGCACCTTGTCGGGTATGCGTCCGCTGGCGGTATTGGGCGATAACATCACCACCGACCACTTATCTCCATCCAATGCCATTCTGGCCTCCAGTGCCGCGGGTGAATACCTCGCCAAGATGGAAGTGCCGGAAGAGGACTTTAACTCTTATGCTACGCATCGTGGGGATCACTTAACCGCTCAGCGGGCGACGTTCGCCAACCCGAAACTGTTCAATGAAATGGTTAAAGATAATGGCGAGGTGGTGCAGGGCTCTTTGGCTCGAATCGAGCCGGAAGGTAGGGTGACTCGCATGTGGGAAGCGATTGAAACCTATATGAACCGTAAGCAACCTTTGATTGTGGTGGCTGGTGCAGACTATGGTCAGGGATCGTCCCGTGACTGGGCGGCAAAAGGAGTACGTCTTGCTGGCGTCGAAGCCATTGTCGCCGAAGGCTTTGAGCGTATCCACCGCACAAACCTAGTAGGAATGGGGGTGTTGCCACTGCAGTTTAAGCAAGGTGTTGACCGCAATACTTTAGAGCTAGATGGTACAGAATTGTACGACGTTGTCGGAGAGATCCAACCGGGCGCTGATTTAGCCTTGGTCGTGACTCGTGCTAACGGTGAAAAAGTTGATGTACTTGTAACCTGCCGTCTGGATACGGCTGATGAAGTGTCGGTTTATCAGGCTGGTGGAGTATTACAACGCTTTGCCCAAGATTTCTTGGCTCAATAGGGGGAAATGGCAATGACAAATTCCTCATGCCAAGCTCAATTACAATCTCAAATTAAGGTGCCTGCTACCTATATGCGAGGTGGAACCAGTAAAGGGGTGTTCTTTAATTTGGCCGATTTGCCATCTGACGCTCAGGTGGCAGGCGAAGCCAGAGATCAATTTCTGTTGCGGGTTATCGGTAGTCCGGATCCTTATGCCAAACAAATTGATGGTATGGGCGGGGCCACGTCGAGTACTAGCAAAGCCGTCATTGTATCGAAAAGCCGCAAAGCGGATCACGATGTCGATTATCTTTTTGGGCAAATATCCATTGATAAACCTTTTGTCGACTGGAGCGGCAATTGTGGCAACCTCTCGGCGGCGGTAGGGCCTTTTGCCATTCATGCGGGGTTGATTGCCAAGGAGCGTATTCCTACAAACGGTATCGTTACGGTGCGTGTTTGGCAGGTTAATATTGAGAAAACCATCGTGATACACGTGCCTGTTGTGAATGGTTTTGTGCAGGAAACGGGTGAATTTGATCTCGACGGTGTGACCTTCCCTGCCGCTGAAATTCAGGTGGATTTCATGGATCCTACGGATAGCAGTGGCTCGATGTTTCCTACCGGTAATCTGGTCGATGATCTGGAAGTACCGGACATTGGTACGTTCAATGCCACCCTGATCAATGCCGGGATCCCGACCATTTTTATTGATGCAGAATCACTGGGCTATATCGGAACCGAGCTGCAAGATGACATAAACAATGATCAAAAGGCACTGGCAATGTTTGAGTGTATCCGGGCATATGGGGCATTGAAAATGGGGCTAATTACTTGTCTAGAAGAGGCTGAAACCCGCCAGCATACGCCGAAAGTCGCATTTGTCTCCAAGCCCAAAACGTATCTGTCATCGAGTGGAAAAGAAGTGGCTGAGCGTGATGTTGATGTATTGGTACGTGCGTTGTCGATGGGCAAACTGCATCATGCCATGATGGGAACAGCCGCCGTTGCTATTGCTTCTGCAGCCTGTGTACCGGGGACGCTAGTGAACTTGGCTGCGGGGGGAGGAGAGAAAAAGTCGGTGACATTCGGCCATCCCTCCGGAACATTGAAGGTAGGTGCGCAGGCAAAATCGTCGGAACAGGGGTGGGGGATAGCGAAAGTCACTATGAGTCGCAGTGCGCGCATTTTGATGGAGGGCTTTGTCCGCGTTCCCGCCACAGTTTTCGACAAATAGCGTTAAGTCAGCTTTTAATAACACGCCTTTTTATTAGCAATACCAGGATTTATACCCAATGACGTCATGACGAAAGGCAACATGAAGTCGCTGGGTAAATTTAAGGAAGCACTATGTCTGCATATCTGAAAGCATACCAGTTGGCACAAACTCAACCACAAGACTTTTGGCGGGAGCAAGCTCTGAAACTTCCGTGGTACCGATTTCCACAAACCATATTAAGCAACGATGAAAACGGCATTGAACGTTGGTTTGCCGACGGTGAGTTAAATACCTGCCATTTGGCGTTGGACCAGCATGTCGAAGCGGGCAGGGGCGATCAAACAGCCCTGATCTATGATTCCCCCGTGACTGGCACCAAAGTACAGTACAGCTACCAAGTGTTGAGGGATCAAGTTGCCAAGACGGCAGGTATGTTGGCGGATTTGGGCGTGTCGAAAGGGGATCGCGTCGTGATTTACATGCCGATGATCCCGGAAGCAGCGATGGCAATGCTGGCCTGTGCGCGGCTTGGTGCAATTCACTCTGTAGTGTTTGGTGGCTTTGCGCCTAATGAGTTGGCTGTCAGGATTGAAGATGCAGAGCCTACCGTCATTCTTACGGCCAGTTGCGGTATTGAAGTTAACAAGGTCATCCCTTACAAACCATTGGTCGATAAGGCCATTATGGATAGCCGTTGGAAGCCTGAGCATGTGGTCGTTTTCCAGCGAAATGCTTGCCGTGCTGACTTATCTGAAGCGAGGGATGGTGATTGGCAGGCTTTGAAAAATAAAGCGGATATGCACCCTTGTGTGCCAGTCAAGGCTACCGACCCGCTTTATATTTTGTATACCTCAGGCACTACCGGTAAACCCAAAGGTGTCGTAAGGGACAATGGCGGCCATGCCGTTGCGATGAAATACAGTATGGAGACAATTTATGATGTCGAACCGGGTGATGTGTTCTGGGCGGCTTCTGATGTTGGGTGGGTCGTCGGTCACTCTTACATTGTATACGCCCCGTTAATTCACGGCTGCACAACCATAATGTTTGAAGGTAAACCGGTTAAAACACCTGATCCAGGTGCGTTTTGGCGAGTCTGTAATGACTATAGCGTTAACGTATTGTTTTCCGCGCCGACAGCCTTTCGAGCGATTAAAAAAGAAGACCCAAATGGTGCCTTGTTGGTTGATTATCCGATGACGAGTTTAAAAGCGATATATATGGCTGGCGAGCGGTTAGACCCGCCAACGCTTGAATGGGTGCAAGAGAAAACGGGCCGACCGGTTATTGACCATTGGTGGCAAACGGAAACGGGTTGGGCGATTGCCAGCAATCCGGTCGGTCTTGAGAGTTTTGCTATCAAGCCCGGCTCAGCGACCATGCCTGTCCCTGGCTATGGTGTGGTCGTTCTGGATGAGTTAGGCGATGAAAAATCAACCAACCAGCAAGGATTCATTGCAATTAAAAGGCCATTACCTCCGGGTTGTTTACCGACGGTTTGGCGCAACCACGACAGATTTCAATCGGGTTATTTGAGTCAGTTCCCTGGTTATTATGTGTCAGGTGATGGTGGCTATATTGATGAAGAGGGCTATTTATTTGTGATGGGACGAATAGATGATGTCATTAACGTTGCTGGTCACCGATTATCAACCGGTGAAATGGAAGAGGTTGTGGGTGGTCATGAAGCCGTAGCAGAGTGCGCGGTTATTGGGATCCATGATGAACTGAAAGGTCAGTTACCTTTGGGCTTGGTCGTTTTGAAGGATGGGTATTACTCTGCCGATGGTGTTATTGAAAAAGAGTTATTGCAAAAGGTCAGGCACGAGATAGGTGCGGTTGCTTGTTTCAATCGTGCGCTGGTCGTCGAGAGGTTACCCAAGACGCGTTCAGGTAAGATTTTACGTCGGGTGATAAGGCAAATTGCTGATGGTGAGCAGTATGTGGTGCCGTCAACTATTGACGATCCATCGAGCCTTGGTGAGATTGAAAAGGCGCTGAATTAATTAAATGCTGAGCGAAATACAGTAATGAGGTGGGTATCACCCTATGTGGCAGATGATTAATGGACTGAAAGTTTCTATGTGATCTTGATCATGTTTGGATTGTGGACTATCAATAGAAACAGTGCATTGCGAAAAGGAGGATGCTATGCCTTTCAACTTTATTATTATTGGGTTCGCACTTGCTGCCCTTGCGCTTGATAAACTGTCAATTTTTGATGATGACACGGCTGATTACGTCAATGTGCCAATTTATCAGGTCAATAGTAATGCTGATAAAACACCTGAAAGGACGTTGGCTAATAAAGCCAAGGTTGTATACCCTGCAGAAACGCTCTCCCCACGAAACAGTATCGATGAATACGATGCGATGATGACACCTAACGGAACACCACATGCTTCGTTAAATGTAAAACAGGTGGTTTTAGGGGGGATGGTAGTGCCAACTGATTATTAAAAAGCCACTTATGTGGCTTTTTGATAGTCCCTTAAAAATGCCAGTCGCGCTTTAGTTAGCGCTGACTGTGTTCCTGTTTTTAGTTTATGCCTAACCAGTTTGGCATCCTTACTCATAATAATATTCCTATGCAATCCATGCACGCTTTACCAACGTTGCTTATATTTTGATTTTATTAGCCATATAGTGTGACATTAGTCCCAACTATATGTTTTTGTTGCATGTGAATATATACAAAACTGCCGACTAATTAAAGATTTGAAAGATTACGGTTTGATGAATCCCAGCTTTATGTGATCTCTATCAATATTATGCCTGTTGATTCGTATGCTGCTATGAAGTGATGGCTCAGATTTTCTACTGTGTGTTATGTTGACTAAGCGCCCCTTGAACCAATATGCAGTTAAGATAGAATCACTTGGGTATAATTGGCTCTAGGTTGATTACTCTACCTCCTGCCTGCATTTTTCTTGAAGTAGACTTTATAATGACTTTATCTGCCGATTTGGCTCCTTTTTGGCTCGGAGAGCCGACACAACCAACGCTTGAATCTCAATTAGATTGGCTATTCCAGTGTGAGCCTTTCTTCCGTCTCCAATATGGTGAAGTGGGTCAGCCACTTTCTGAGTGGATAGGTAAACACCTTGATACAACTATTCAGGCATTTAGCCAAGATGTCGATACGCGACAAGCGGTAGGTGCATCCTTGTGGTTGAAAAGCTTTACTGCCCATCTGTGTTCAGGCTTGGCAGCGTTAAGGCTTAAGTTTAACCGTGTTCCTGTGCTATCTATTGATTTTATCAGTCTTGATGTGGCGACTAATGGAAAGTTAAAGCGAGTTGGTATCCCCACAGAGAGTTCGTTTTTCTGTCTTGAGGAAGATCCTCTTGCCCACAGCTCTCAGGCAAGAGTCGTCGAATCGGAGCAAGCGTTAGATCAACACTTGTCTGACTTAGTGATAGCGATTGGACAATATTTGGCACCTCAATTTAAAGAGCAAAAGGTCAATACCCCTCAGTTCTGGGGAGCGATAGGTTATGCGCTAGGGTTAGTTTTTCAAAAGCTTACTCAGCATGGTCATGATAAAGCGTTAATTGATCGCTTACAGCCTAAAGCGGATGCGTGGCTAGCGGTAATCTTACCTGATTATGCCGAGTTAAACCGCGTGAAGGCAGCAAGCCAAGGGAAAGTCGGTATTTACTATATTCGTCGTGAAACCTGCTGCCTGAAATATAAATTGGATGGCAAGAAAAATTGCGCGACTTGCCAGCAACGTGAGCCTGCAGAACAGCTTGCTCTCTATCAATCAAAAGTACCTGTTTAATAACCCTATTCACTGAGTTTTAGTTTTCCCACATCATCGGGGTATAGCACTTTGTCCAAGCTGTCACGAAGATCCACAAGGGGCTGCTGACTGATTTCGATGATTGTTCTTACCGGCCTGTCGAGCTCGACGATTAAAGTTAACACCAAAGAAAACGCCAGCGCAAAGGGGAGGGCTGCAACCAGCGCTCTTCCTTTGTTTTGCGCGCCAACTTGAACGCCGTTCAACGCTATGGTCAAGAATGTCAGTAGTCCTAGCGTAAACCAGATACTCATCGGAATCCTTCCTCTTATTCCTTTATTCATCCTTTCGGTGTGGATATCAATCACCTCATTGAGTGAATTGATATACAACAACAGTAACTCCGGTGAAGTGCTCCCATGCGAGTCAATGGCTTGGTTCCATAATTTGAGTTGTAACGTTTCACTTTCTTTTATGATGTTATTGATGACCCGCTTTGGGTCCTCTTTATTTTGGACGACGCGTAATGTGACATACTCACGCAGTAATTCTCGGCTGCGTGAACGATAAGGTTCAGCCAGTAAGCCGGTACGAAGGATGGTAGTACCTACCGCATTGGCTTCAGTAAGGACTAGTTGCTTTCTTTCTCCTGATTTTGCCGCCGCCATACTAAAAGTGATGGCGAGAATGAAGGCCAGCAGGCTAGCAAGCCCCGTAGCCATAGGGCTAATAGATTGGCTGTACTCGTTGGATGGAAAGCGAAGAGCTAAGCGATATCCGAACTCAAACATCAGAGCAATAGCCCCGAAAATCAGCCCTAGGATGATAAAAATTGACAGAGAATCGATGAAGGACTCTTGATACATACAGTAACCTTGAAAAGAAACTCAACCAAACGTATTAGAACGGCATTTGGCCTGATAGGGTGAAACAAGTGATACATCAGGCATCTGGCTAACAGTATAGCGGGTCATAGTTGTCCCGATTCTTAGATGCGCAAGTCTTTATCAGTTTGGTATAAGCTAAACTCTTAGTGTTGTTACGTTATGTTCTCCCGAGGGATAGCAAATGAAATATAAGCATGTTTTGTTAGCCGTTAACTTTGATGCGAATGCTGAATATTTGGTAATGAAAGCCGCTGAACAAGCAAAAGCTCATCAAGCTCTACTTAGCGTGATTCACATTGATCCAGACTTTACTGAATTGTATGAAGGGGTCAGGGAGTTTAATCCGGCAGAGTTTGATGAGTCTGTGCATAGCCAGTCTGTCCAAGACATGGCGACGTTGTTGAAGGAAGCAGATTATCCAATTTTCAAACATATTTTCTATGCCGGTTATGTAGAAGATCAAATCATTAAAGCCATTAACGAGTTTGACGTCGACCTTCTGGTGTTCGGTCATCATGAATCAAGCTGGTTCCACCAATTGACGTTATCCAGCAGTGAGCCATTACTAAGAAAAATGCCTTGTGACCTGCTGTTCATCCGAGTTGAACGTTGATACGCCAACTAGCGTTCTAAAATAACAGCGGTTGATGTCCAGCCATAGACTAGCTCATCAACAAAACTGCCTTCAGGTGCTTGCCATTGCTGGCTAATGATAGGTTTGCCACCCATATAGTCATAAAAGTGTTGGGCGCTGATGTTCTGGCTCAATACTTCGAGATAAGCGCCAGAGTGGCTTGCCTCTGTCTGAATAATGCGGGTGGCATGCTGTAGCAAAGCCTTTCCAACACCTTTGCCCTTGGTATCTTTGTCGACGTGAAGGTTTTCTATTAATGTTCCCTGCTCACTATCCTGATCTAGATAAATACAGATAAAACCAAGCAGGTTCTCGTTTTCTAAAGCGACATAGATCCGCTGGTTTTCACTCGGTTGGCTAAACCGTTGCTCCCAAATCGCGCCACGTTCTTGGAAAACGTCTTCAGAAAGATATTTTTCGTCCAACAACCCGGTATAGACAGACTGCCAACTTATAGCATGAAGCCGGGTAATATCGTGTTGATGTTTGCTTTGAGCTGGTTTGACGATAATCACGAAACCTCCTTATCCACACTGCATATCTTGTTTACTACATTGATATTACTTCAAAAAAAGCCTTTTTCAATATCAGCTTTATCGCGTCGGTTCTGTGACCATGCAGCAAATAAATTAAATAATTCTATTTGTAAATGCGATATCGTGATCGAGGTAAACCAATATCATAAACTGGTTGATCCTGATCGCTTTATTAACATTAATTGGTTAACCAATGGGTGGTGAAGGGTAATATTTATCCTGTTTCCAATACCCTATAAATATAAAGGCCAATAATGAAAAATACACTCTTTACCCTAGCGCCTATAGCGGTGGCACTCATTCTTGCTGGTTGTAACTCCTCATCAAGTTCTAATGATGGCAAAGATGATCTTATCCAACCACTTGTCCAATCACGTATTCATGACCTTCTAGATGTTGATGGTTACCAATTCCGTGATGCCAATGGCGATGGAGTACTTAATCCATATGAAGATTGGCGTTTAACCTCTGAAGAACGTGCGGCGGATTTGGTTAGTCGCATGACCCTCGAAGAGAAAGTTGGCATGATGCTGATTGATACTTTGAATGCAGAGGCCTACGGATACATTGGTAGTCAGCACCAAGACTTTGTTAACCGTCAGAAGATGAACCGTTTTATCTTCCGAAATAATATCCTCACACAAGACGAAATTGATGCGCTGACAGATGAAGAACGCCAAGATGGTGGTGCTGCTGGTGGCCCTGGTGGCCCGAACTATAGAATCAGTCCCATGGAAGCTGCCCAGTATATGAATAGTATGCAAGAGCTTACCGAGCGTACTCGATTAGGTATCCCTGCATTATTCAAATCGAATGCGCGTAACCATATTGACCCGAATGCTAAATCCGGTATCAATGTTGATTCTGGCGCCTTCTCAGCATGGCCAAAAGAGGGCGGATTGGCTGCAACGGGTGACATGGAACTTATCGCTGAGTTTGGTGAGGTGATGCGGGCTGAGTGGAATGCGATTGGTCTCCGCGGTATGTATGGTTATATGGCTGACTTGGCAACCGAACCACGTTGGTATCGTGTACATGAAACCTTTACCGAAGATGCTGATCTAGCATCTGACATCATGGCATCCTTGGTTGGAAACCTACAAGGTAAAGAGGTTAGCTCCGACAGTATCGTGCTGACCATGAAACACTTTCCCGGTGGTGGCCCACAGTTCCTCGGCGCTGACCCTCACTATATAGCAGGTCAGCATCAGAGCTATCCTGCCGGTAATTTTGATTATCACGTTAAGCCTTTTAAAGCCGCCATTGATGCCGGTGTAGCAGCCATGATGCCTTACTACGGCATTGTTGGCGGTGGTGAGTGGTCAATTAACAACCCAGATGAAACGAATCTAGATGCGGGAGGCGTGCCTCTCGGTGATCTCTTGCATGACCGCGTGAAAGATACTGTGCGTGTGCCGAACAATGATTATTCTACTCATGTCGGTACGCCGGCTGGTAATGTTGGTGTTGCTTTTTCAAAGGGTATTTTGGATGGTCTTTTGCGTAAGGAGCTTGGTTTTAGCGGCGTGATTAACTCCGATACGGGTATCATCAATGATCAGAACAATGTGCATACTGATTATGAGATGATGCATAACAACCGTGCGTGGGGGCTACAAGATAAGGATAAATCCGAGCAGTTTGTTATCGCCATTGAAGCCGGCACCGATGTATTCTCTGGCTTTAACCGAAACGATGAGATTCGTTCCGTTGTGGAGCAGGGGCTAGTCTCCGAAGCTCGTATCGATGAATCAGTAAAACGCCTATTGAAAGTACAGTTTGACTTAGGGCTATTTGAGAATGCCTATGTTGATGCTGAGAAAGCCAATGAGATTGTCGGTAATGCAGACTTCCAAGAAAAAGCACAACTGGCCCAACGTAAAGCTGTCGTGCTGCTGGATAATTCGGGAGATGTTCTGCCCCTGGCTAAAGCATCTAGCTTATTTACCATGGGCTTAGATGGCAAGATTGCTGAAGAGTATGGTTACGATGTCACTACCGGTGATGATGAGAACGGTAACAAAATTGTTGATGCAACCGGTAACGATCATGCATTAATTCGTGTACGAGTCGATAATATTCCAGCGGTCATTTCAGGGGATATCCCGAATAATCGTGCCTTGGTATTTGGTGGTTCGGATTTTGACGAATTGTCAGTACTCGATTTTACGAGCATGGCAAATTCAGAATCTTGGGTAATCACTCCGACTCTTGATGATATTCAGGCTGTGATGACAGAGGTTGGTGCTGAAAATACCGTCCTCTCAGTGTATTTCCGTCAACCATACGTGCTTGACGATACAAGCGGCCTTAAAGATGCAGGTGCGATTCTTGCGACCTTTGGTTCTGATGACCGTGCGGTTATGGATGTGGTGAGTGGTGAGTTTAACCCTCAGGGCAAACTACCATTTGCCCTTGCCAATAGCGCCCAAGCGATTATTGACCAAGACTCAGATGCGCCGGGCTACAAAGAAGGTGGCACGCTATATAAATTTGGTCATGGTTTGAGTTACAAATAAGCTTAATATCACATACATGTTGAGACAAAAGAGCCTGATACATACCAGGCTCTTTTTTTTGAACTCGGTCTACAAATTCAAATTAACTGGTCAATCAAATTATTCAGGCGGTATATAATGATATAATCATCAATCAAATTAGTGAGGTCTTTGTGTACAGAGGTAATTTATGCTCTCTGGATAGCTATCGTCATATTCCATATAAATTAGTCGAAATTATCCAACTGGTAAAAAGAAGAATTCAAACGAACGATGAAGAGGGGACTTATCCTGTAATTGATGATAAGGTCTTTTTCTTTGTCGTTGAAGATGAAACAAAATGTTTTGCTGAAACAAGATCAGAAATTCATGACAAGTATATTGATATCCAAATCATACTGAAAGGGATTGAGTGCTTTGGATATAGCGAACAGCCATTTTATTCTATCGAGAAGGATTTTCTTGAGGACAGAGATGTCGCTTTTAGCCAGGAAGTAATAGATGAGAAATTTGTCACTTTATCTCAGGGTGATTTTATTATTTTTAATACTAGGCAGCCTCACCGCCCCCTAATTGCAAAAGAAAAGCCTGAGCGGGTTAAGAAAGTGGTTATAAAAGTAAATAAAGAATATCTGAATAAATTTATTGAGGTGTAAAATGAACACTTATATGAATATGCTGGAATGGGAAGATGACGCTATTCCACATCGGCTATGGATCGAGAGGCTTGATAATAATCAGACTCGATTATGCATGAAAGTGATTAAAGATGTTGACCCAGAGATGTTATACCTTGAATTACCGGTCTCGCAAGAAAAAGTGATGGGAGCTTGGCAGGGAAGGGCTGCGGCTGTTTCTGATGCTTATGATGATGGCTGTCTTTATTCGCAAGTCCGAAGTTTGTTTAATTTAGACAATGGGTGTGTTGTTTGGACGGTAAACCACATACAGCTGGCTGATAACAGAAAGATGTCTGCAGATAAACTCGCCTTCGTTCCTGGTATGACGCATGATCAGGGGTTATTGAAATCTATTTATGCAACTGTTTAATTTATCTTGTTCTTCATTATAAAAGTCATTTCAATTAGAAAGTCCACATTTCTAGAAAAATAAAGCGCACCAAGTATTACTTGGTGCGCCTTTTATATCGTTTTTTTCGACATAAACATTCTGGATATAGTATATAAGTTGACTATGATAAATGTTGACTCCATTAGTGTTCCTCCAATTGAACCTAACAATAAATTATTTGTTAGCCAGCAAAATGAGTTGAATAAAATCAGCAGGCGTAATTTAATGCCTTCAGCTTGAAATAGAGCCCATGTTGCGACAGATGCACCAAATATTGTTAGCAACTCATAACTATGTTGCAGGCTAGGTAAACCCATGAGCCAAAGTAAACCGATAAAGAACCACATGACTCTTTTTGATTTTGTCTGGGTTGACGCATAACTTCTCAGCGCACTTATCCCACATCCAAATGCGGCAGTAAACGCTCCCATTAAAATAAAATGACAGCATAAAATGACTTGGAAAATAGTTAGGTGTAAGCGAAACTTGTTTCCGTTTTGATGAAGAAATGCCGATGCTCCAACGGCAAAAGCAAATAGCCCAACCCCCTGGGCAAAATCAAGTTCTAACATAATATCCCTTTGGTAACTTATATATTGGCAACATGCATTCAATAACCCGGCTTTTTGAGCAATTAGTCTTTGGGTAAATAATCAGCGATAGCTTTACAGCATAATTCTGGGCTGGACAGTACAGGTGCTGGTGGCTGGTTGATATAGCCAAGTGCTGGAGCCATTGAGGCTTGGGCGAGTACGATATTATCGTATCCATAGACTTCTTGTTCTACGTATTCTGCGATGACTTTAGCATATGATTCTGTATCGCCATTAGCATAATATGGCCAAGCGTTAGGAATAACGGCATAAGAGATATCAGGCGAGGTACCGTGCTGTTGGGCACATTGCGCTAACAGAGAGAGGGTCGGATCTATGGTACTGTCGAGAGCAGCGAGAACATGAACTCTTGTTTGGGTGATGGCTTTTTCTGCCATCGGACGGTCAACACGGATCACTTTAGAATCAATATTGTCTGTTTGCTCTGCGGCATTACCGATGGTTGAGCAAGTGCAGATGATAATATCAGCACCGGTTGCAGCAATGTCTTGTACTTCCTGCTGGATGAGGCTGACAACGGCCTCTGTTAGGCCATCGGCCATGGCTTGCTTGAGTAGTTGCTCATTAACATGATGAGCAATCATAACATTGTCGTCGGATAGGTATTGTTCGATATAGGGACAAAATAACACCTTATTGGCATCTAAAGTGTAGAGAAAAGCTATTTTCATTGTGTGCAATCCATAGCAAAAATGTTGGCAAAAGAAAGGCTTCCCAAAGGAAGCCTTAGCAATCTAACGTGATTGGTTATGCTACAAGATCAGCCGCTTCACGCGCAAGTTTGCCAATTTCATCCCAGCGGCCTTCGTTGATCATCTTTTTATCAACCATCCATGTACCACCACAAGCAAATACGCGGTCAATGGCAAGGTAGTCTTTAATATTCTTGGTATTGACACCACCCGTTGGCATGAACTGGATTTGTGTGTACGGGCCAAGTAGTGATTTAACCATATTGATACCGCCAGACGCTTCTGCTGGGAAGAACTTCAATGTTGTGATGCCCATTTCAATGGCGGCTTCAACCGCGCTAGGGTTATTAACACCAGGGACGATATCAATGCCAAGCTCTTGGCAGGCTTTAACTGTATTCGGGTTGAAACCAGGAGAAACAACAAACGTCGCACCGGCTTCCTTGGCGGCAATCGCCTGCTCGCGGTTCAATACCGTACCGGCACCAATTAACATATCAGGTTGTGCTTCACGCAGGAGTCGAATAGCTTCAACGGCCGCATCTGAACGGAAAGTGATCTCTGCGGCCGGCAGGCCATTTTCGGCCAGTGCTTTGCCTAGAGGGATAATATCTTCCGCGCGATCAATAGCGATCACGGGAATGACTTTAATTTTTGCCAGTTGCTGTGCTGTTGTGCTCATTGTTGAGTCTTCCTTCATGATTGTTCAGAAAGAGCGGTTTGCTCATTGGTAAATTGAATATGTGCCATCACATCTGCAGGTATAATCGCGCCCTTATGCTGAATGACTGTGCCAGCTAGTTGGTGGCCTTGTTCGGAACACATCGCTGGAGATTTCCCCGTGAGCAAGCCTGCCATGAAACCGGCATTGAATGAATCACCCGCTGAGGTTGTATCAATCACGTCTTTAACCGGTGTTGTTGCGACGAAAGTGCGTGTTTCGGTGGTGAAGTCCTCAAAGTAGTTACCTTTGGCGCCCATTTTTACAACCGCTTTTTTGACCCCTGCAAATTTGAGTCTTTCCAAAGTGATTTCTTCGCTGCTATCACCCCATAGGTTGGCTTCATCGTCGTTGGTAACCAATGCTAGTGACGTGACGGCAAATATTTGGCGGTAACATTCACGGGCTTGCTCGGCTGAATCCCATAGGGCTGGGCGGTAATTGGAATCGAAGAGTATCTCAACGCCTGCATTTGCAAGCTGGCCAAGTAGATCAATAAGTTGCTGGCGGTCTTTGTGAGGTAAGATCGCAAGACTTATTCCGCTCAGGTAAACCATGTCCATCTTTGTTAGTTGCTCAGCGATACGGGCAAAGTCAGGATGCTGCAGCATATAACGGGCCGCAGACTGGTTACGCCAATATAAAAAAGTACGCTCGCCCTGTTCATCCAACTGGATCAGATACAGGCCTGGTTGGCGAGAGCTGTCTCGTAATACCAACTCAGTTCCTACTCCTTCCTGTTGCCAGCGCTGTAGCATGCCTTCGCTGATGGTATCGTTACCCAGTGCTGATACATACTCAATGTGAGCTGTTTGGCTTGCTGTTCGAGCCAAATAGACGGCGGTATTCAGCGAATCGCCCCCATATGTCTGCTGCATATCACCAAAGGGTGCGCCATTGAGTTCGATCATGCACTCGCCGATAAGGGCTATGCGTTTCATGCTTGCTCTCCAGGAAGGGTGAAGTAGCGCTTGGCGTTGCCGAAGCAGATATCCTGTACCATCTTGCCGAGCATGTTGATGTCGTTGGGGACTTCGCCATTTTCCACCCATTGGCCAATCATGTTGCACAGAATACGGCGGAAATACTCATGGCGGGTGTACGAAAGGAAGCTACGTGAGTCGGTCAGCATACCTACGAACTGGCTTAGTAGGCCAAGCTGCGACAATTGCTCCATTTGGCGTTGCATACCGTCTTTCTGGTCGTTGAACCACCAACCAGAACCGAACTGTACTTTGCCGGCAATACCACCGCCTTGGAAGTTACCGATCATGGTTGCCATCATTTCATTGTCGCGCGGGTTCAGGCAGTAAATAATTGTTTTTGGCAGCTCATTGCTGAAATCCATGTCATCCAGAAGGGAGGCCAGCTGGAAAGCAAACGGACGGTCACCTATCGAATCAAAACCGGCATCAGCGCCAAGAAGCTTGAACATACGGGTGCTGTTGTTACGTTGGGCACCAATGTGTAGCTGCATCACCCAACCACGCTTAGCGTATTGCTTGCCAAGCCAGACTTGCACCGCAGTGCTGAATTGATCGACTTCTTCTTCAGAAAGTACTTCGCCAGCCAGACGGCGAGTGATCATAGTGTTCAGTGCTGATTCTGACGGGACTTTGCCGTAGCGTACGATTTCGATGCCGTGGTCTGCTGCGCGACAACCGTGCGCTGCGAAGTGATCTAGGCGACGATCAAGGGCTGCCAGTAAGTCAGCAAAAGAGGAAATTTCGATATCAGCGGTTTCGCCTAAAAGCTGCATATATTCTGCAAAGCCATCTAGTTCGATTTTGAATGCACGATCTGGTCGCCAGCTTGGGGCGACTTCGATGTCACAGCTTTCATCTGCAGCAATGGCTTTATGGTGTTCTAGTGAGTGGATTGGGTCATCGGTTGTGCCCGCCATGACCACATTCATCTGCTTCATAATGCCGCGAGCTGAAAATTCTGGGCTCGCTAGCATTTCATTACATTCGTGCCAAATACCTTCTGCTGTCTCAGGGCCAAACAGTTTACCGGTGATACCAAATGGGCGGCGAAGTTCAAGGTGGGTCCAGTGGTAAAGTGGGTTGCCTAGTGTTTGAGGGACTGTTTTTGCCCATGCCATGTACTTATCGAAATCAGAGGTTGCTTTACCTGTAATTAAGGCTTCTGGGATACCGGCTGCACGCATACCACGCCACTTGTAGTGATCGCCTTCTAACCACATTTGGCCGATATTATCGAATCGACGGTTCTCAGCGACTTCCTGAGGGTTCAGGTGGCAATGGTAGTCATAAATTGGCATATCTTTGGCGTAATCATGGTAGAGCACACGCGCAATTTCATTGGAAAGTAGGAAGTCATCACAAAGGAAATTTTTCATTTTTGGCTCCAGAAAAACACTGGGCGATCATGTCGCCCAATGTTGAAAGGGGGGTTATAGGGAAGCAACAGCGGCACGTGCGCCTTTGGTAATGATCAACTGGTAAGCTTTGGTAACCGCTTCTACAATTTCATTGTTTTTAATTAAGTCCGTGCCGAAAATAGCCTCAATACCTAAAATGGCTTTGACGACCGAGGTATTAATACCGTGCTCTTGGTAGATAGCTTTGAATTGCTCAACCATAGGATCGCGAACATCAATTGGGTTGGCTTTTTCATCTACACCGCTGATGTAAATCATCCAGCCGGCAATACCCATCGCCAGCCATTTGTAATCAGATCCTGCAGCGAGGTGATGACGCAGCGATCCACCCATGCGCTGGGGGATTTTCTGGCTACCGTCCATCGCAATTTGCCATGTTTGGTGTTTTAGGCTTGGGTTGGTAAAACGCTCGATAAGCAGTTTGGCGTAAGCGTCAAGATCTGTACCCTCTGGCATGGTCAGGGTCGGAGCCTGTGCCAGCATCATCATGTCAAACGCCGCTTTACGGTAGCTTTCGTTGGTCATGGTGTCTGAAATATGTTGGTAACCGCCTAGGTAGCCTAAGTAAGCGAGAAATGAGTGGCTGCCGTTAAGCATACGTAGTTTCATTTCTTCAAATGGAACAACATCAGTAACGAATTCCGCGCCCGCGACATCCCACTCAGGGCGGCCATTAACGAAGTTGTCTTCGATCACCCACTGGCGGAAAGGTTCGCAGGCAATACCGCATGGGTCAGCAACACCAACACGTTCGGTAATTTCAGCTAATGTTTCCGGTGTGGCTGCGGGTACGATGCGGTCAACCATCGTACATGGGAAAGTCACATTGGCTTCAATCCAACCCGCCAATTCTTGGTCAACCAAGTTGGCAAAGTCCAATACAGCAGCACGGGCCACATGGCCATTTTCTTGTACGTTGTCACAAGACATGACGGTGAAAGGTTTAAGGCCAAGCTCGCGGCGGATACGCAGTGCTTCAACGATATAGCCAATTGCAGACTTTGGTTCGCGAGGGTTTTCTAGGTCGGCTTTGATCAGACTATTGTTCTTATCCAAGCGACCGGTTGCAGGGTCGGCACAGTAGCCTTTCTCAGTAATCGTCATTGAAACGATGGCCACCTGTTCTTCTGCCATTTTCTCAAGTACCGCGCGTTGCCCATCAAAGTTTGGGTGCAGTGATTCGGTGACCGAGCCAATCATTTTGACAATGGTTTCACTTGCCCCTTTTTCTGCCACAGTATACAGATGTTCCTGTTCACGAAGTTGGGTAATCAGCTCTTCGCCGCCGAAAAGGTTTATCTCACAAATACCCCAGTCGCTACCGGTTTTTTCTAGCATTTCATTGGTAAACAACGCTTGGTGGGCACGGTGAAAGGCACCAAAGCCAAGGTGAACGATACGGCTTTTTAGCGTAGAACGATCATAGTTAGGGCGAATAACGTGGGTGTTTACGTTGCTGTTAGCGATATTATCCATTGTTTTGTCCTTGATTCCGCCAGCTACGCTGGCGGAATATTTATTTGGGGAAGTAGAAATGCTTGATCAGTAACCTAGCACTAGGCCTGGTAGGAATAGGCTAAGCTGAGGAATAAAGGTTACAGCCAGTAGCGCAACAATCAGTGCGGCATAGAATGGCAGTAGTGGTTTGATAATCTTATCGATGGAGACTTTGGCCACCGAACAACCGATAAACAGTGCACTACCTACCGGCGGTGTACAGATACCAATCGCTAAGTTGAAGGTCATCATGATACCGAAGTGAACCGGGTCGATACCGAGGTCTAGGGCGATGGGTAGAAAGATTGGTGTAAAGATAAGTACCGCTGGGGTCATATCCATGAAGATACCAACAATCAATAGGATTAAGTTGATGATCAGCAGGATAACCAATGGGTTTTCAGACACCGCCAGTAGGGCATCAGCAATCATATAAGGGATATCGGCATTGGCCATCGCCCAAGACATCCCCATTGAAGCACCGACCAGCAGCAAT
The DNA here is from genome assembly GCF_003025555.1 of Photobacterium lutimaris. Classification (GTDB taxonomy): domain Bacteria; phylum Pseudomonadota; class Gammaproteobacteria; order Enterobacterales; family Vibrionaceae; genus Photobacterium; species Photobacterium lutimaris. Next base: position 538,491 of record NZ_PYMH01000001.1, read on the forward strand.
ACAATTGAGGTCGTTACCGCTGACTCAAGGATAATTTTCGGTAAATCTTTGAATTTTACTTCACGGTAAATCAACACGGCGAGTATGAAGGTATAGACGACCGCAATGGCTGAGGCTTCAGTTGCGGTGAAGATACCGCCAATAATACCACCCATGATGATGACGATTAGCATCAACGAAGGCAGGGCTTTAATCAGCGTGTCCCATACTTCAGCGAGGGTTGGTTTCGGTGCTAGTGGGTAGCCACGGCGTTTGGCAATGAAACCCGCAACACACATCAAGCTAAGACCCATGATGATCCCTGGGATATAGCCACCTAGGAACAGCGCCGCAATCGATGTACCACCAGAAACCAAAGAGAATACGATCAATGTATTACTTGGTGGGATCAGCAAACCGGTCGGGCAAGACGTAATGTTAACTGCTGCCGAGAAATGCTCATCGTAACCGTCTTTCTTTTGTAGCGGTGACATGGTGCCACCAACAGCAGCTGCAGACGCGACAGCCGAGCCAGAAATAGAGCCGAACATCATGTTGGCCATCACGTTTACGTGCGCCAGTGATCCCGGAAGTCGACCACCTAATACTTTGGCAAAGTTGATAAGACGGATTGCGATGCCGCCTTGGTTCATGATGTTACCAGCTAGAATGAAGAACGGGATAGCAAGCAGTGCAAAGTTATCTAAGCCCGCAGCCATTCGTTGTGCCACAACGGCTATTGCAGGCTCAAGCGGTAAGCTCATCATGATTGTTGCAAGTGACGATAAACCGATAGCAAAAGAAACAGGGATCCCCAAGGTAAGGAGAACTGCAAAGCTACCAAAGAGTGTAAGAATGACTTGCCATTCCATAGTGGTAATCCTTTATTTAATTAATTCTGTTGGGCTTCAGCGGCCGGGATATTGCCAGAGAGTAGTTGTGCGACTTTTTCGTAACCGAAAATGGCGGAATAGAAGATCATCAACGAACCACTTATCGGCAGGCAGAAGTAGATGTAGCCCATTTCTAGGCCTAGAGCTGGGGTTACCTGCCCAGTTGACAGTGTTTTTAGCGCTAGGTTTGTGCCGCCGTAAACCAAAACGATGAAAGCAAAAGCGGCAATTGCAAGCTGGATAACAATCTCGTTGATTAACTTTCGCTTGCCGCTGAGCTTCATAGTGAGAAGATCAATAGCGAGGTGGCGTTTCTGACCGGTCGTATAGGCGGCACCAATTAAAGCAACCCACATAAAGAGATAGCGAGCCAGTTCGTCAGTGATGGTGCTTGGTTTACCAATGACGTAACGTGAAATTACCTGCCAAATTACACAGAAAACCAAGAAAGAAGAAAGCGATACAGTAAACATCGCTAATCCTCTATTTATATAACCAACCATTTTATTCATCTTCAGTTCCTTTCAATGGGGATACGTACCTTTTGGTTTGGTTAACCAATGCAAGAGGTTCTTAATAAGTTCTCTGTATAGGCACGGTTGTTTCTGGCTGAAATTATAGGGAAGGGCGATAAAAAGTCATGTGAGGGGCATCACATTTACATTGGTTGACCAATTCGGTGGGGTTTATTGTGATATAGGTCAACCAATTTAACTTTTTGTTTTGACGGTTTGGTATTTTGACGACAATATTGGCTCCGTAAACAAATATACCCTACATAAATGGATTACCAATCTCACGGAGATAACAATAATGATGACACGTAAGAATGTGTTAACAGCAGTAATCGGTGCAGCTTTAACTTTCGGTGCAACAGCTTCTGCGTACGCTGCAACAACCCTAAAGCTAAGCCATAACCACCCACGTGACCATGCTGTACACCAAGCAATGGACGCGATGGCAAAAGAAGTGCGTGCTCTTACTGATGGTGAAGTGCGTATCCGTATTTACCCTGATGCACAGCTTGGTACCCAGCGTGAGTCAATGGAACTGATGCAAAACGGTGCACTAGAAATGGTGAAGACCAATGCTGCTGAACTAGAAGCATTTGCCCCTGCTTATGCTGCCTTTAACCTTCCATACCTTTTCCGCGATAAATCACACTATTACAATGTTAAGGAAGGTGAAGTTGGTGAAGAGATCCTAGCTTCTTCACGTGACAGTGGCTTTGTTGGTGTAACTTATTATGATGCCGGTGCACGTAGTTTCTATACTTCGAAGCCAATCAATACACCGGAAGATCTTAAAGGCATGAAGATCCGTGTTCAGCCTAGTCCTTCTGCAATTGCTATGGTTAACGCATTGGGTGGTAGCCCTACACCGCTAGCATACGGTGAGCTATATACTGCACTTCAGCAGGGTGTTGTTGATGCCGCTGAAAATAACATTCCATCATTTAGCTTGAGCCGTCATGGTGAGGTTTCGAAGTACTTCAGCCTAGACGAGCACACCATGGTTCCGGATGTACTGGTGATTTCGACTAAAGCGTACGATGGTCTTTCTGAAGAGCACCGTGAAGCGTTGAAAACCGCGTCAATGAACTCGATGGAGCTAATGAAGAAACTTTGGGCTGAATCAGAAGCAAAAGAACGAACAAATGCTGAAAAACTCGGTGTTAAGTTTGTTAAACCAAATAAATCTGCGTTCGTAGAAGCAGTACAGCCTATGTATGATGCGCTAGAAACATCAAACCCAGAGCTGAATGCAATTGTTGAGCGTATCCAAGCGGTTCAATAAGACGATAAAGCAAACAAAACAAATTTAATAACAAGGTGTTGCCACACTTTTAGATATAGAGGTTGACCAATTTTATTTGGTCATTATGATGGCGTAATAGTGCAATGGAAAATAGTGACAATATCATCATGATGCCTTTTGAACCGAAAAGACCTTACCAAGAGCTAGGGTTGGTGCTGAGACAAGAGTTAATAGACGGCCATTATCGTGTTGGTGATCGGCTGCCCCCTGAGCGTGATATAGCAGAAAGGCTTAACGTCAGCCGTACCGTGGTTCGTGAAGCGATTATTATGCTCGAGCTTGAAAACTTAGTTGAAGTGAAAAAAGGTTCTGGTGTTTATGTTCTTAACATTCCTAGTCAGGCGAATAGCCGAGAGAATGTGATCAGCGATGATGCGGGGCCGTTTGAAATGCTACAAGCAAGGCAGTTGCTGGAAAGTAATATTGCTGAGTTTGCCGCTATTCAAGTGACGCCAAGTGATATTGTAAAAATGCGCACAGCACTTGAATTGGAGCGCAGTGAAATTGCAAGTGGCTCTGAACAATGCACAGGTGATGAACAGTTTCACCTATGCATTGCGGAAGCAACACAAAATTCAGTGCTGGTCGATATGCTCAAGCATTCGTGGGAGCGACGTGAACAAAGCCCGATGTGGAAAAAGCTTCATACTCATATTAATGATATGGCTTACCGCGAAGAGTGGTTGGAAGATCACGCACGTATTCTCGCCGCAATGCAACGTAAAGATCCGATTGCAGCTAAGAACGCCATGTGGCAACACCTTGAAAATGTAAAACAACGCTTACTAGAACTCTCAGATATTGATGACCCGAATTTTGATGGTTATTTATTTAGCTCAAATCCGGTTGTTCTCCTTGGTGGCGAATAAATATCAATGATAATTAATGGTGCGGGCCAATATATATTGGCCACAATTTTCTGACAGTTAATTCTTAGCTGTTATTTTAAAGTCAACAATACTTAACTTGAAAATGTTCAAGCGGGTTAAGTATGTCTGTAAAAAGGTGATTGTCATGGAACAAACCTGGCGCTGGTATGGCCCTAATGATCCTGTTTCTCTAGATGATATTCGTCAGGCTGGTGCAACAGGTATAGTCAACGCATTACACCATATTCCGAATGGTGAAGTGTGGACTAAAGAAGAAATCCTTAAACGCAAAAAGATTATTGAAGAGAAAGGATTAACTTGGTCTGTTGTTGAAAGCGTGCCTGTACACGAAGAAATTAAAACGCAAACAGGTAACTACCAACAATGGATTGATAATTACAAACAAACATTACGTAATCTTGCTGCGTGCGGTATTGATACGGTTTGTTATAACTTTATGCCCGTTCTCGATTGGACACGTACTGATTTAGAATTTGAAATGGCTGATGGTTCTAAAGCTCTGCGTTTTGATCAAATTGCTTTTGCGGCGTTTGAATTACATATTCTTAAGCGACCTGGTGCTGAAAACGATTATTCAGCAGAAGAGCAAGCACAAGCTCAAGACTATTTTAATAATATGTCTGACGCTGACATTGCTAAGTTAACCGGTAATATTATTGCTGGCCTTCCAGGTGCTGAAGAAGGTTACACGCTGGAAGAATTCCAAGCTCAATTAGATCGTTATGCCGGCATAGATAAAGATATGTTACGCCAGCATATGAAGCATTTCCTGAGTGAGCTGATGCCTATCTGTGATGCCAATGGTTTGAAGATGGCGGTTCACCCAGATGATCCACCGCGTCCAATCCTTGGTCTGCCTCGTATTGTCTCTACAATTGAAGACATTGAGTGGCTAACTACAGAAGTACCAAGCAAGAACAACGGTATTACCATGTGTACAGGCTCTTACGGTGTGCGTGGTGATAATGATTTGGTCAACATGATCAAACAGCATGGTGATCGCATCTACTTTACTCATTTGCGTTCTACTCAGCGTGAAGAAAACCCAATGAGCTTCCATGAAGCGGCCCACCTCGATGGTGATGTTGACATGTATAATGTCGTAATGGCCATTTTGGAAGAAGAACAACGTCGTGACGAAGCTGGCATTACCCGTTTAATCCCGATGCGACCAGACCATGGTCATCAAATGCTGGATGACCTTAAGAAAAAGACAAACCCAGGATATTCGGCCATTGGCCGCTTGAAAGGTTTAGCTGAAGTTCGTGGTCTGGAGATGGCGTTGAAGCGTGCTTTTTTTAAAAAGTAAATAGTCCTTATACCCATATGAATTGAGTATACATTAACAACGTTTGGCCCGATTATCGGGCCTTTTTTTGTTTCTTGATCAAATCGACATTTATTTTTTGGCTCTCCATGTAAGGTGTTTCTTCCCCATTATTCTATGGGCTATTTCTTGTACCTCAACACTTGCCACTACAGGGATTACATATGGCAAATAAACTATCATTTAAAGTTAAAATTATTACCACTTTGATAGCGATATTAATAGCAACGGTGATTACGTCATTCTTTAGCGTCAATTATTACCTGAGCCGTTATATTTTTGACAGTGATGCCGAAAGTATCAATGCACAGATTAGCTTAGTAAAAGATAAGCTATATGATGATATCCGTAATAAGGTTTTGATTTCTGAAAACATTAGCTTAGATATAACCAGTATCCAAGAAGTGACAGAACGTGCGGGATTTTATGCCGCTGCGAAAGTAATAGCTGATTTTGTCATTACCAATGAGGGGCGTATTGATGATGAAGTGGAAGCGAGTCGCTATATCGAGCTTGTGAATAGTGTGAGTAAAACGGCTGTTAGTGATATTTTTTATCAAAATGATATCCCATTAATATCAATAACTGTACCCAGTGCTAATGGTGGTGATATCTTTTATCTGGATTTGAGAAATACCCAGCAACTGCTTTCGCAGTCTTCTGTCGAAGGGAGCTACTTTGATCTGACAGATAATAAAGGAACTCAACTTTTCAGTAATCGCATCGATGGCGATCTTATCCCCTATACCAATCAGTTTGCTGTTGGTGATAGTCAGTGGACACTGACAGGCTACATTGATCGGGGTTATATTCAACAAAACACCAATGCCTTAAGTGGCAGTATCACTATGGCGCTGGTGCTGGTGGCATTGATTTCTATTCCTTTGAGCATTCTATTTATCAATACCATCTTCAAGCACTTGAGTGTACTGAGAAGCATCATTGTTGGCTTATCGCGTGGTGATGCAGATTTGACGCGGCGGTTGGAGGTGTACAGTAACGATGACTTGGGCAAGATTGCCAATGGCATCAATCATTTTATCGAGAACCTGCAGAAAATGATGTTGGAAGTGTCGCAGTCGAGCCAAGAAATCCAGCATGAGGTTACTGCGTTAAAGGCCAAAGCCGATTCAAATAAGTCGCTTCTTATCCGCCATACCCAAGAAACGGAAAAGGTCGTTACCGCGATAAATGAAATGAGTGCAACAGCAGAATCCGTTGCCCATAGTGGTAAAAGTGCGGCTGAGTTTACTTATGAAACCAATGTCGAGGCAGAAAAATCGAAAGATGTCGTTAAGGTTGCCTCATCGTCAGTCAATCAACTGTCGACCGAAGTGGAAAGTATGTCTGATTCTATTCAGACCATGAGCAAGGACTTTGAAAAAATCGATGCGGTACTGCACGTGATTGGCGAAATTGCAGATCAAACCAACTTGCTTGCTTTAAATGCGGCGATAGAAGCCGCTCGAGCGGGCGAGCAGGGACGAGGTTTTGCTGTGGTCGCTGATGAGGTTAGAGCTCTGGCGGCAAGAACGCAACAGAGTACCTCTGAAATCGATACCATGTTATCTGACTTACGCAAAGCGACCTCTGTGGTTGTTCAGTCTATGGACATCACCAAGGGAAGCTGCGCGCAAACTGTAGAGCATACGGCAAATGTCATGGCGTCTTTGGAATCGATGACGGGATCAATCAGCCAAATCAACGATCTCACTACTCAAATTGCTACGTCGGCTAATGAGCAAAGTGTGGTGACAGAAGAGGTGAACAAAAATATGATTGCCATCCACGATATGATCAATGAGCTAAATTGCAATGCTGATGATTCTGTCGCCAGTACCGAGCAATTAGCTGTTACCAATAGTCAGTTAAATGCCATGGTGGCAAACTTTAAGTTGAAGTAACGTACACACTTAAGTGATAATAAGTACTATTATCACTTTGTTTGTGTGGAGAGTTACATGGCCCAGGCGATGAGTCCAAAGATGTTATCTGTTGAGGGAAGAGAGTATATTACCCCCAATATGATCCGGTTGACGCTTGGCGGTGAAGGGAGCCATCACTTTTCTCAAGAGAGCATTGGGCAATATGTGAAGTTTCTTTTTACGGCCAACGGCAGTACTGATATCAGTGCGATACCTGAAGGGCAGAGACCGATGATGCGAACCTTCACGGTGTCGGGGTATCAAGCAGAATCAGGGACTATCACGATAGATATTGCCAAGCATGAGTTGGCAGACTTAAACGGCGAGATTACGCCAGATATCGGAGGCTATGCGTCTCGCTGGGCATTATCGACACAAGTTGGAGACAGTATTTCTTTGGTTGGACCTCGTCCGATTCAGGCTATGCCAGTTGAAGCAGAGCGTTTCTTGTTAGTGGCAGATATGACGGCTCAAACTGCGCTTCAGGCTAAGCTGGTGCTATTGCCCGATAGTGCCTCAGGTTATGTGGTGTTGGATGTACCGACTGAAGCAGATGTACAACCTCTTGAGCTGCCTGATGGCATGAAGCTGGTCGTCAATATCAGTAGTGAAAGTTCGTTATCTGATTGTGTCAAAGCGTTAGCTCTAGATAGTAACGACTTTGCTGTATGGTGTGGCTGCGAATTTAGTGAGATGCGTGCTGTTCGTAGTTACATCACTTCTAAGAAAGGTGTCGATCGCAAAATGTGTTACTTCAGCAGTTATTGGAAGCATGGCGTGACCGAAGATGGCCACAAAGTGCTGAAGCGTGAAGATAATGCTGCATTGGAGCAGAGTAAGTAGTAAACACTGCTCTTGTTGATATAAAGAACCCCGTGGCATGTGAATGCCGCGGGGTTTTTGTTTAGGTGGTTGCCAGTTAGCTACCGTAATACATACAGATACGGCTGCCATCAACGTCTTGGATCTTGAATGGGATATTATAGATATCTTCCATAATGGCCTGTTGGATAACCTCGTCGACTTTACCGCTTTTAATCACTTCCCCTTTTCGCATTGCGACAATGTTATCGGAATAGCAAGATGCGAAGTTGATATCGTGGATCACAATCACAACTGCTTTATTCATCTTATGGGCAAGCTGGCGGATAGTCTGCATGATCTCCACTGAGTGTTTGATATCAAGATTGTTCAGTGGCTCATCAAGGAAAATGTAGTCAGTATCTTGCGCCACAACCATGGCGATAAAGGCCATTTGACGTTGGCCACCACTGAGTTGGTCCAAGAACTTATCTTGAATATGGGTGATATCCAAATGTTCCAGCGCCTCATCAATAATACGGTTATCCTCGTTTGTCAGGCGCCCCTTGCTGTGTGGGAAGCGGCCAAAGGCAACCAGCTCACGAATCGTAAATCGCATATTGATGTTGTTTGACTGGCGCAACACGGCCAAGCGTTTTGACAGCTCTTGGGTGTCCCACTGCGATAAAGGCTTTCCTGCTATTAGTACTTCCCCTGCATCACTTTCGGTAAGGCGGCTTGCCATTGAAAGCAGGGTACTTTTACCCGCGCCATTAGGGCCAATGATTGAGGTTACTTCTCCTAATGGGAACAGGGCGCTCGCCTCGCTAACCACCAAGGTGTCGTTATATTTTTTTGAGAGTCCAGTTAATTTAATCATGATAAATCAAAACTTGTTACGCATTAGAAGATAAAGGAAGTAACTACCACCAACAAAGTTGATGATGACACTGATAGTGGTATCGAAAGCAAAGACATTTTCAATTAGCCATTGACCACCCACCAGGAGCACTACCGACATAGTGCTTGCTGCCAGCATAAGGAAAGTATGATGGTAGCTACGAAATAGCTGCCGGGTCAGGCTGACGACGATTAAGCCGAAGAACAGTACAGGCCCCACTAAGGCAGTTGAGATTGCCACCATTACGGTGATCACCATCATTACCTGCATCGTGACCTTGTGCGTATCTACGCCTAAGCTTTTGGCATTGTCAGTACCCAGCCAGAACACATCCAGTTTATGGGCAAGTGAATACAAGATAGCGATACAGATCCCCAGCGGAATAGTTGACCAGTACACCAGTTCGGCATTGACGTTATTGAAGCTGGCAAACATGGTGTTCTGTAAGTTGGCAAACTCGTTAGGGTCGAGGATCATGGTAAAGAAGTTGGAAATACTGCTAAACAGGCTGCCACAGACGATACCAATGAGTAGCAGAGTGAAGACATTGCTATTGGCCCGACGGAAATACAGGCTGAACAGTACCATGGAGAAAACGCTCATCGTTAGAGTCGTGATCAGAAAGTTAACTTTCGCATCAGCAAACCACACACTCATACTACCAAACATCACGATGATGATGACCTGAATCATTACGTAGAGCGAATCGAAGCCAAGGATAGACGGCGTTAAAATTCGGTTGTTGGTAATGGTCTGAAATACCAGTGACGAAGTTGAAATCGCAATAGCGGCCAGAACAATTGCCATTACTTTCGGTAATCTTAGCGACAGAAAGAACTGGTAATTCTGGGCGTTGAGGCCCTGACCAATAAAGTAGACAGTAATGAGTAACCCCAATACTGCAAGCAGGGAGACTTTTACACTGTCACGCATTGGATTTATCCTTCAGTACTAGAGCAATAAATACCGCACCACCGAAGATGCTGATGATCATCGAAATTGGCATTTCATAAGGGAAGATAATCAAGCGACCTAGGATATCGCACGTTAATACCATCACTATGCCCCAGTAGGCTGTCCAAGGCAGGTTACGGCGCATGTTATCGCCCATAAAGATAGCGACTAAGTTTGGAATGATTAACCCCAGAAACGGAATGACACCAACGATCATAACGACGGTCGATGCAAGGATTGCCACTATCAACACGCCAATGAAAACGATCTTTTGGAAATCTAAACCAATATTTTTAGCAAAGCTTTCACCGACACTGGCGGCACTAAACTGGCTGGCGTAGTAGTAGGCAATCATACAAGCCGGTAGGGCTAGGTAGAGGAATTCATAATTGCCTTGCAGTACCGAAGCAAAGTTGGCGACCGTCCAGGCCGACATGGTTTGAACCAAGTCATAACGGTAGGCAATAAAAGTGGTCATTGCTGAAATGACATTGCCGTACATAATACCAATCAATGGTACTAACACGGCATTCTTGAACTGCAGCCGTTGCAGGAATTGCACAAAGATCAATGTACCCACTAGCGCAAACATAAGGATAACCCCAAGGCTTACCCAGCGGTTGGCGCCGGCAAAAAACACGATCCCCATGACATAGCCAAGCATTGCACAGTCAATCGTGCCGGTTGTTGAGGGGGCGGCGAATCGGTTTTGGCAGACTTGCTGCATGATCAGACCTGCAACACTTAATCCTGCACCGGCCAAACAGATGGCGAGTAGGCGAGGTAAGCGGCTACCAAAAAGAATGGAGAGGGTATGTTCATCGCCGGCTAGCAAGCTTTCAAAGCTGATATTGGCTACACCAATAAAAAGTGAAAAAGCCGCAAGGGGGAAGAGGGCGATAACCGCCCAGAGTAATTTTTTATTATGCATGAGTATTTATGCCCGGCTATTGCCGGGCTGATAGGTTGTTATTGAGTAGAAGTTACCGCTTTGCGAGCATCATCAATCATGATTTCCGTGGCATTTGCACCTGCGATAGTGAGGTACCACGCGCTTGGGTTAAGGAAAACAATGCGGTTGTTCTTGTATGCTGGCGTGCTTTTAATCAGCGGGTTGTCAAATAGCTGCTGGGCTTTGCCAGAGCTTTGGCCAATTGCACTTTCGCGGTCAAGGATGAAAAGCACATCTGGCGCGGCATCGGCAATGAACTCAAACGAAATCAGGTTGCCATGAGGGTTTTGGGTGTCAGAGGTACGCGCAGGTTCGAAGCCAAATTCGTCAAATAGGACAGAGAATCGGCTGACTTCGCCGAACATTGAGATGTTATTGCCGTTGTTCATCACAGCCAGTGTTTTTAGGCCTTCTTTCTGGACTTGTTCGCGCACTTCAGCCATCTGCGCTTCAGTTTCTTCAATCAGTTGCTCGGCTTCTGCTTCCTTGTTGAAAACGTTGCCCAGCATACGCCAGTTCTTCTTGGTGTCTTCCCAGTAGTTGCCGTTCTCAACAACATGCATGACAGTGGGGGCGATTTGAGACAGGGTCGGGTAGGCATCAACCATGCGGCTTTCGGCAATGATCACGTCAGGCTGTAGGGTGAAAATTTGTTCGAAGTTCGCTTCTTTCATGCTGCCGATAGAGGTGGCTTTCTCACTGTAGTCGGCTAAGTACTCAGGTAGCATTGTGGTTACTGCACCGACAGGCTCAATACCCAGACGGTTGAGTGTATCAAGACTGCCGTGACCGCCTACCACCACAACGCGCTGTGGCGTTTGCTCAATGGTGGTGGTGCCTAGTGAGTGTTGAACCGTAACGGATTCTGCCAAAGCCGGGGCATTGATTGCTAGCGCACCCAGAATGAGTGCTGATTTTAATGCAGTGGTAAAGCGAGTCATAACGAACCTTGTAAATCTTAGAGCTGATTAAAAGCTGATAAGCGCAATCTAATCACAAATGAGAATTGTTTTTATTGATATTACTCATGAAAGGGGCATAAAGCCTAGTAATATTAATGTTTGCTTACACTCTATCGCTTGGAAAGCCATTTGTAGCACACTTGAACCACATTACTGCATACTTGATGTGGATAGTGATTATTTGTATATTGAATATGATTATCATTTGTATGCGCGTTATGGGGCTCGTATTGGTCCTTCTTCTGCTAGCCATTGCCAAAAAACAGACAATTAAATTATGAATTTATGCCAAATTGATATTAGTCATCTTATCGTGCTCAAGCACCTCTTAGAGCGAAAGCATGTTTCGAATACCGCCCAGGCATTGAGTATCAGTCAGCCATCAGTGAGTCGGTCGTTGCAAAAGTGCCGAGCCCTGTTTAAAGATGAACTATTGGTCAGATCAAGCCATGGCTATGAGTTGACGCCAAAAGCCGAGTCGGTGAAGACGGAAATTAGCTCCATGCTGGCTTCTTTGGAACGCTTGGTCCACGACCAAGAGTTTGATCCAAAGACATGTCAAAAATCCTTGAAGGTGTTTGGCTTGGTGCCGCAAGTCAATTGGCTGCTGCCAAAGGTGTTTCAGCACCTACGGGAATATGCTCCCTTGCTTACACTAGAGCTAGATACCGTACCTAAGCGCCACTTTGATGCCTTAATTGCTGGGGATGTACATTTTGTCCTCTCAACTCAGCAACCACCGTCATCAGAGCAAAACATATACCGTAGCTTTATTGCATCGCGTGATTACAGATTACTGATGAGTGCAGATCATCCTTTAGCCGAGCAGGAGCTGACTCCCGAAAAGCTAGTGGAATGCCAATTTGGGCAAATTTCATTGCATGGCGATAGAAATTTATCTATAGAGAAACGCTTCAGAGATCTCGGGCTGACTGATCGAAACAAACCGGTCTCCACCCCTTTGATGCTGACTAACTTCAATGTCGCTCCGGCCATGGCTGAGCACTCTGATGTGATTTTTCATCTGCCAACGCCTTTTGCTGAAGAAGCCTGTATCAATCGAAATTTGGTGGCTTGTCCTGTGCCTGAAGGGCTGCGTTCGCCTTATCAAGATGTCTACTTGTATTGGCACAAGCGATATCACAATGATGAGTTGTGTATGTGGTTTCGCGAAGTAATAAGGCAGTTATACATAAGCTGAATTTGAATTTCGGTGTCTGTATTTATTCAAAACTCGAATAATCACAATTCAAAACCCGAATGGAACTTGTATTGTCATTTTATTGAATAAGATATCTAATGCGAATCATTCTCGTTATATTTGGTTTTGTAGTTCTAAAAGGACGTTTATGTATACCAGCACCCACTTCATTCGCAAGCCTCTAGCAATGGCTGTCGCTTCTGTGTTTATTTCCATGCCTGTTTATGCAGAGTTTGATCGACAAGACGAACAAACGGATGAGCAAATGGTGGTTACCGCAACACGTACCGAGACCACCTTAGCGAAGGCTCCTGCGTCAATATCGGTGGTTACGGAAGAAGATATTCTTTCAGAGCCGAGCTTGGCATTGAATGATTTGGTGAAGAACATTGCGGGCGTAGAAAGCCAAATGGACGGTGGACGGGCGGGGCGTGAAATGATCTCGATTCGCGGTCTGAATCCTAAATTTACTATGATTCTGGTGAATGGTCGTAAACTTAGCTCTTCAAATGCTATTTTCCGCGGCAATGACTTTGACCTGTCTGCAATTCCCAAAGAGAGCATTGAGCGGGTCGAAGTCATCCGTGGCCCGATGTCAGCACTGTACGGCTCTGAAGCTTTAGGTGGTGTAATCAATGTCATCACCAAGCAACCGACCAACGAGTGGAACTCACAAATTAGCGGTGACTACAGCTATCGTGATGATGACAACGGTGGCCAATATTCAGCAGGATTTAATACCTCTGGTGCGTTGATTGACGATGAGTTGTATATGTCGTTGGCTGTAAGCCAAACAGCGCGCGATGCTTACAGTGCTTTCTCTGGTCAGGCAGAAGGTTCAAACGGTGAATATGATCGCTCACAAGCGACAACACTTGAAGAACGCGAAACCCTTGCCGTAAGCGGTAACGTATTATGGTATATCAATGATATGCATGATATCGCTTTCGATTTTTCTTATACCGACGATGAACGTGACGGCATCATTGAGTCAACAGTAGGCCTTACTGATTCTGACTCACGTGTAAAACGTGATATGCAAGCGGTAACCTACAACGGTATGTTCGATTGGGGTGAAGCGCAACTTCGCTATAACCGTGATGCGGTATCAAGCGTCGATGCAGCGGAAGTTGACACGGGTGTCTCTGACATTGATGAAACCAACCAGCAGGTATATGGCCACGGTACTACCTATATCGGCAGTCACACGCTGACTTTTGGTGGTGAATGGAGCTATTCAGAGCTAGATAACCCTGAAAGCCTGACAAAAACAGGTAAAGCTGATGTTCATGAACAGGCACTATTCGTGCAAGATCAGTGGGAGATCAACGACGCTTATACATTGACGTATGGTACACGCCTCGATTTCCATGAAGCCTACGGTAGTCACTGGAGCCCACGCGCTTATTTGGTTAACACGGTAACGGATAAGCTAACGTTGAAAGGTGGCGTAGGTTCTGCTTTCAACGCACCAACATTGCTGCAAACCTCAGAAGAAAACGTGATTAATAGCTGTAAGGGTGATTGTCAGGTTGTCGGTAACCCAGATCTAGATCCTGAGACCAGCGTCAGCTATGAAGTGTCTGCTATCTACAACGAGGCGCTTTGGAGTATTGAAGCCGGCCTGTTCCGTAACGATATTAAAAACCTGATCGATCAAGACCGTGATAATGCTGTGGGTATCTCACCGGATGGTCGTGATATTTACACTTACAAGAATATCAACAAAGCAATGACTCAAGGTCTTGAATTAACAGCTCACTATGATGTGACGGAGTCAATCCAGCTTAACGGTGCCTATACGTATCTGGATACTGAAGATAAAACAACGGGTAAAGAGCTAGAAGATCGTCCAGACCATCAGGCAAACGTGCGCATGACGTGGTATGCCACTGAGTGGATGGATACTTTCTTGCGTGTTAACTACACAGGTGAAGCCCTGATTGATACAGGCAGCGATTTATACCGTCCAAGCTTTACTACTGCGGACCTGGGTATGAACTACCTGATCAACAGCGACTGGCGTTTGCGTGCCGGTGTGCGCAATATTACCGATGAGCAGTTTGATGATTTCGAAGTTACTCGCCGTAGTTACTCTATTGAGCCTCGTAGCTGGTACTTGGGTATGACTGCAAACTTCTAAAGTATTAATCAGTACGCAGCTCAAAAAGCAACGGGAGCCTTTATCTAAAGGCTCCCGTTTTGTTTTACTCGCTTAGCGAAATAGATTAGATACCGACAGTCATGTGTAGGCCGTAGAAAATACCTCGACCAACCAACTCAGAAAGCAGTACCAAGCCGAAGCTTACCACCATGACGGGTACACCCGGACGGCTGTTCATCAGGTTAGGGATAAACCATACGGCTAGAGCGCCAAGTAGTAAGCCGACACGGATGATCTGAAGCTGCGCCATATTGGGGATAAGCTCTGTCGCGGTGGTCACAGAGGTTTGGATATCAGCTAGCCCGATAAGCTGGCTGACCAACGCCGTCAGGCTGATAGCCACGGCGATAGAGCCAACAAATGGCAAAGCACGGTCAAGTGTTGCCATCTTGTGTTGAGCACCAGTGAGTAGCAAGTGGCCGAAGATAAGACCAGATGTCAGCATAGTCATCACAAAAGCTATTGGGGTATAGATGGTATTCCAGGTCGGTACGGTATCAAGAAGATAAAGTCTGATCATTGAGTACATAAAGGCAATACCGACGATCATACCCGCCGCCAGCAGCAGCTTACGCAGGCTTTCATTGCCTTTGTCCAGCATCTCTAGCAACCAGTAACCACTGCCTAATGCAAAGAATACGCTTCCGGTGAAGATTTCATTGGACAGCCAAGAGCTGCCAACTTGGTTGAGCGCATTGAAAGCGCGCAGTGGGCTGCCAAGGTGCATAGTAGAAGCCACGAAACCCAGCCCCATCAATACCCAAAGAAAGAACATTGCTTTATGAAGGCGATCGTTGACACCGATACAAAGTTTGCCTTTTAAGATCACCCCACCAAGTAGTAGGTAAGCACCGACAGCAGTTTGTGCCAGCACGGTAAATAGGATCAGGGGCCATTCATGCCAAGCCATTTTATACCTCCTTAGGGTTTGCTAGGAAACCGCTGCGATCGCCGGTCGGGCGGGCATGACGATTTGGTTTGATGACAATGTTCGGTTTGGTCTTCAGTGAAGAGGGTAATGGCGCAACATCGGCGTTAGTACCGTACTTTTTGCGTAGCTCATCAATAGGGCCAAACTCCAGTGCGCGTAGTGGGCAAGAGCTAACACAGATAGGCTCAAGGCCTTGACCTACACGCTCATAACAGCCGTCACACTTGGTCATATGGCCTTTATCGGCGTTGTACTGTGGTGCGCCGTAAGGGCAGGCCATGGAGCAATATTGGCAGCCGATACACACATCTTCATTGACGACAACCAAGCCATCTTCTTCACGCTTATGCATGGCACCCGATGGACAAACATTGGCACACGCTGGTTCATCACAGTGGTTACAGGCGATGGAGAGGTAGTAGGAGAACACATCCTGACGGAAGGTTTCGCCTTCTTTTATCCAGTTACCCCCGGTGTATTCGTAAACGCGGCGGTAGTTGACGCCGATATCAGTGTCTTTGTTGTCCTTGCACGATAGCTGACAGGTTTTACAGCCGGTGCATTTGCTTGAATCAATATAAAAACCGTATTGTTTCATGGTTTAAGCCTTATGCCTTTGTTAGCAGTTGCACGTCGATGAGGTTGGTATGCTGTGGGTTCCCTTTTGCCAATGGGCTTGGTCTTAGGGTTGTCAGCACGTTCATGCTACCGCCATGATCTACACCTTTCTTATCCGGTGCATACCAGGCACCTTCTCCGAGTGCCGTTACACCGGGCATCATTCTCGGGGTAACTTTTGCAGTTAGGTGTATCTCACCTCGCTCGTTAAAGATGCGAACCGGATCATCATGCTTAATACCGCGTTGCTGGGCATCGATTGGGTTTAGCCAAATCTGTTGTGGTGCGGCTTCCATTATTTGTTCGACGTTGCCGTAGGTAGAGTGGGTACGTGATTTGTAGTGGAAACCCGTCAGCTGTAGTGGGTATTCATTGCGCTTAGGATCATCCCATCCGTCATGCGTGGAGGTATAGACAGGTAGTGGGTGAATAACATCACCTTTAGGCAGTTCCCATTCAGCAGCAATATTGGCCAAACGCTCTGAATAGATTTCTATTTTTCCAGAAGGGGTGGCAAGAGGGTTGCTTTCTGGATTTTTACGGAAACTTTCGTGAGCAACGAAATGTTCAGTCTTACGTTTGTAGATACCTTTTTCGCGCATAGTCTCAAAATCAGGTAGGCTAGGATCAGCCTTACGCGTTTCGGCATATAAATGACGTAGCCAGCCTTCTTGATCCCGCCCTTCTGTAAATTCCTTTTCAATACCTAGTCGCTTGGCGACTTCAGTACAGATGTCATAGATACTGCGGGCTTCAAAAACAGGCTTAATGGCTTGGCTGGCAAAAATGAAATACGGCATATTTGCCGCTGCACCGTCCATACAGAAGTCAGACTGTTCTGAGGTGGTGAGATCGGGCAGGATGATGTCAGCGTATTTGGCTGATGAGGTCATGTGATTGTCTATCACCACAATCATTTCACATGCTTTATCGTCTTGCAGAATTTCGTGAGTACGGTTGATGTCCGAATGCTGGTTGAGCATGCTGTTGCCCGCGTAGTTCCAGATGAACTTGATTGGCACATCAAGTTTGTCTTTACCTCTAACACCATCAGCCTTTGCCGTCATCTCCACGCCCCTGAAGATGGCATCGGTCCATAGGAAGAATGAAATAGACGTTTTGACTGGGTTCTCTGGAATAGGGAAGCGCACGAAAGGTATAGAAGTGTTGCCTTCCCTTGCGCCAGTGCCGCCGCCAGCAATGCCCACATTACCTGTTAAAATAGAAAGCATTGATATGGCACGGGCGGTGAGTTCACCGTTAGCATGACGTTGTGGTCCCCAGCCTTGGAATATTGCACATGGTTTCGTTGAGGAAATTTCTCGGGCCAATTTGATGATAACATCAGCGGGTATACCGGTAATGTCAGCGGCCCACGCAGGGGTTTTCTCAATACCATCAGTATCGCGTCCTAAGATATAGGACTTATAGTCAGAGTTAGCCGGTGCCGAGGCTGGCAGCGTTTTCTCGTCATAACCGACACAATATTTATCCAAAAATGGCTGATCGACCAAATCCTCTTTGATCATGACATGGGCCATACCAGCGACAAGTGCGGCATCAGTACCAGGACGAATGGGGATCCACTGATCTTCACGTCCACCAGCAGTGTCGGTATAACGCGGATCGATGACGATCATTTTAGCGTTTGAGCGGCTTTTAGATACTGTTAAGTGATGTATCTGGCCGCCACCTGACATACGGGTTTCTGCTGGGTTATTACCAAACTGAACAATGAGTTTGGTGTTCTCGATATCTGAAAAAGAGTTATTCGCCCCACTTCCGTAGGTGTAAGGTAAACCCGCTGCGATTTGTGCCGTAGAGTAGGTGCCATAGTGGTTCAAATAGCCACCGCTTAGGTTCATTAAGCGGGCAAGAAGGCTTGAGCCAGGAGGCCAAGACTTAGTGACGGTACCGCCTAGCGTACCGGTTCCATATTGGAGGTAGATGGCTTCGTTGCCATATTCTTTACGTATCCGCATCAAATTATTGGCTACCTCGTCGAAGGCCTCCTCCCAACTGATGCGCTTGAACTTCCCTTCACCACGTTTACCGACACGTTTCATTGGGTATTTCAGGCGATCTGGGTTGTATACTCGGCGGCGCATAGAGCGGCCGCGTAAACAAGCACGAATTTGGTGGTTACCATATTCGTCATCACCGGTATTGTCGGTTTCTACCCATTTAATTTCGCCATCAGCAACATGCATACGCAATGGGCAACGGCTACCGCAGTTAACGGTACAGGCACTCCAGACAACTTTTTCTTCGGATGTTGTTGCAGCAGCAACAGGGGATGATTTAAAGGGTAGGGATATACTACCTGCAATGGCTGCTAATCCGCCTACAGCCGATGTGGATTTCATAAAATCACGACGGCTAAATGTAGGGGAGAGGAGCTGCTTAATTTTGTTTTTCATAGCTCGACATTCTCTTGATTTTTGTTATTTACACTACTTTAGAGGTAGAGGGCAATCGAGATAATCGGCTGGGAATATGTGGTTAGCTTTGTTTTTTATCAATAAAGAGCGGTTTTAAATGCAATGAAAGCATAAAATATATGGAAGCGTGATAATCATCATATAAATATTTGCGAGTGGCTTGTTCTTTACAAGAAAATGGGTTGAAAGTCACCTCAATAATAATTCTCATTTACTATCAAGAGCTTAAGATATGCTTTATTGTCTTAGAGCATGTTTTTCGTGTTTGCTATCGGCTATTGTTCCTGATGGAAGTGTTAATAGATAACTTTATGTAATTGCTGACTCTATTGGCATAATTAAAACTTATCTCACAATATTACATATTCTGGAGGTAAATGTGACCATGGAGCACATTTCAACAATCGCCCGTATTCTGGGTAGTTTGTTTTATTATCCACTTACCCATGAGACGAACCGACAAGTCTGTCAGATGATTGCTGATAATGACGAACAAGAAGCTTCACCGTTTGCAGAGTTGCTTCAAGCTGTTGAGGCTGACGGTGCTGAAGATCTTGCGATGGACTTCCAGCAGCTGTTTGAAGGCTGTGAAGTGATGCCAGCACCGCCATGGGGATCGGTATACCTAGACCGTGAGCAAGTCATTTTTGGTGAAACCACCGTTGATTACCGTCGTTTTCTGGCTGATAAGGCAATGAGCCTTGATACGGGGATGCGTGAGCCTGAAGACCAATTCGGCTTAATGCTGATGGCAATATCTAAATTGGCTGAAGCTAATGATAATGAAGCAATTAAGGCACTGTTATCGGTACATTTACTGCCTTGGGCCCCTCGCTATCTTGAACTTATGCAGAAAAATGCCAATACGCAGTCTTACCAATTGCTAGGTGCGATGGCACAGCAGTGGTTGGCATTTATCACCGAAGAACTCGCCGTGTCAGCTGTGGAGAAAAAGGTGTATTTCTAATGGCTGAACGTGACGAACGATATTACAAAGCGTGTATGGAGCATTACACGGTAAGCCGTCGTGGTTTGCTTCGAGGCTTGTTTTCTGGTGCAAACCGCGTAAAGAAAGAGGCGCAAGCACCGATGATCGTTCGCACGGTTCCCCGTCCTCCGGGTGCTATCGCAGAAGCGATGTTCCTTCAAGTTTGTCAGGAATGTGATGAATGCGAGAAGGCATGTCCCCAGCAGGTCATTGAACGGCCGGAAGGCTATCCTCAGCTAAATCTTGAATATAATGATTGCAGCCAATGTGGTGAATGCCAGAAAGCGTGTCCGACTCAAGCTCTCTCTTCGCCTACCACAGACATCGGTGTTCGCCCGACATTTTCTTCGCGATGTGCTAACCGCTTATCAGGTTACTGTGAGTTATGTGCCGAGCAGTGCCCGCATCAAGCCATAGAAATCAGACAAAACCAAGTGCCAGTGGTGAAGGCTGATTCCTGTGATGGGTGCGGCCAGTGTCGTACACCCTGCTACAGTGGTGCGATTACCATGGCTTTCCTCAGTGTGTAAGGTATCTATTAATTGCCAATGCTGATCATGGCTACCTGATGCTGAGCCTATATCATCAGCGCACGAAGCGCCTTAATACCTTGTCACAGAGGTAACTGCCGATGGGTATTGCTGAGGTTGCTGCTGGGGAAGGGGCATTGCAGACATGAAGGCTGCGTGGGCTTTCGGCAAACAGGAAATCATGAACCAGCGAACCATCGCTTAATACGGCCTGTGCGCGGATCCCAGCAGGGTACGGGTGTAGATCGACCGTTGTTAATTGTGGGCAGTATTTATTGACCAGCTTGAGATAGCCAGGTTTCCACCATGAGTTTTTCGTTTCGACTAATCCTGCCTTTAGATGATTCGCACTGACGTTCCAAAATCCTTTAAACGCTAACATTTCGATTGTGTCTTTGGCACTGAAGTTTATACGGCGGTATCCCTCTCGCTTCCAACCCTGCACCGCATTTGGACCAACGGTCACTGTGCCATCAATCATTCGGGTGAGATGCACACCCAAGAAGGGTAAGTCTGGATCAGGGATTGGGTAGATTAAGTGATTGACAATTTGGTTATGCTGCGGGGCTAAGCGGTAATATTCACCACGGTAGGGAATGATCTGAAAGTCAGTCTGGATGTCCATCATCTGTGTTAGGCGATCAGCCATTAACCCAGCACAACATATCAAGAACTTGCCTTGCAATTTAAAAGGTTGGCCATCACTTTTGCATTCAACAGAAACCACGCCTGAATCCTCTTGGAGAGCGGTTACTTCAGTACGTCTGGCAATTATCCCACCGAGTTGAACAAATAATTCAGCCATTTTATTGGTGATTTTTCTGTAATCTACGATGCCTGTGGCATTGACCAATATCGCCCCAAGGCCGGTTATATTGGGTTCTTGTTGCTGTAGTTGCTCTTGGTTTAGTGGTGTAACGTCAATGCCATTTTCTAAGCATCGTTCATAGAGCGCCTGCATTCTTTCTAATTCGGCATCGTCAGTGGCAACTAAGAGCTTGCCACATTGCTCGAAAGGGATTTGATGTCCAGTACAAAAGGCTTTAGTTGCTCTTTCTCCCTCTTTACAGAGTGTTGCCTTCAGGCTTCCTGGCGCATAGTAGACGCCAGCATGGATTACCCCACTGTTATGGCCCGTCTGATGTGCTGCAAGCGTGTCTTCTTTCTCTACGACGATAATTGATGCATCGGGTTGTCGTTGTTTTAGCTGCCAAGCTGTCGATATACCAATAATCCCACCACCCACAACGATGTAATCGTACACCTTACTCATTAGAGGTCCTTTTCTATGAACGTTTACCCTAGCAATAGGGTGCTGAACGGCAATACTCGCCATAATAGGAATAAGTATAGGTAAGTAGAAAAGTGAAAGCTGCGAGCTTAGCCACAGAGCGATATGTTTAATCCATCGCTATTCACACTATGTATATTGGTGAGTATTTGTTCGATTTTGTATCTCGAAGGTGTTTGTCACAGCGAAGCTAACTAATTGGATATAAAGTATTTACTCAAGGTAGAGGCAAAACCGGCAGGACGCACCATACTTGTAACGTATTCCACGTGACTGATGTTTGTCAGACGTTGTTTGGGTATAGCAATAGGAGCGAAAAGTGATGCTAAAGAAAGTGAGTGAGGTCGATTTTTATAAGCTTTTCACTGTGATAGGTGGCTATCTTCTTTTCTTTTTTGGTGCTTTTCATCTATTACAATGGATGAAGAGTAGCACCTTGCTTATCTATGCTTTTGTTGTTATCTCAGTTGTTGTCAGTGCGTTGCTGGTTCTGACTTTGTATAAGCTCAGGAAGAAGCGTCATGGCCATAATTAATAAAGAAAACAAAAAAAGCCAGCTAGGCTGGCTTTTTTGCATGCGGTTTAGCTTACAGGCTTAATATTTGCCCATGTAGGCATAACCTGTCATGAATGCCGCTTCTTGGAACTGACGAAGGCCAGTCGCACGGAATTCGATAGCAAGTGGATTGCGCTTTAGCTTTTGTTTGATTTCTTGGTTAGTCATGAAATCAACTTCAATACCTTCAATCAACTGAATAGCAGCTTCAAGTTTGAAGCCAACCGCGCTACCTGCGAATTTACCACGTGTTTCACGCGTACGGATCACAACACGATCGATTTGGTAGTCATCCAGTAGCTTTTTGAAAGTTTGCTGGAATTTACGCATCTGCTCATTGTCCATTGAGTCTTGCATGATGAACTTTTGAGAACGGCACTCAGGAAGATCAAAAAGACCGTCATTCTGGGAAAGAAGGCAAATTATGGCTTCGTTGCTACGAAGCTCAACAGCACAAATTTTCATGTAAACACCTAATAATGTAGTTAGCTGGGTATTTTAGGCAAAAGTGTAATAATTGCCAGAAATTAAATGATCCAGATAGCTAGTTTTATACCCAAATGACTTAGTTGTATAGCGGGCCGTCGATTTCAAGCAGGGTTAACAACAAACGGGCATCCAGCTCTAGCTGGTGGTAGTCAGGCTCCATATGGCTGCATAACTGGTAAAATGCCTTGTTGTGATCTTTTTCTTTAACATGTGCTAATTCATGAACCACGATCATTCGCAGTAGAGGTAGTGGTGCCTGTTTAAAGATAGTCGATACCCGTATCTCATTTTTTGACTTGAGCTTATTACCATGTACCCGTGATACAAAGCTGTGCATACCCAATGCATGGTTGACCATATGGATCTTGCTGTCGTAAGCCACTTTGCTGATTGGAGATGATTTTTTAAGGTACTGATTTTTCAACTCGATGACATACTCATAGAGCGCTTTTTCTGACTGGATCGCATGTTGCTCTGGGTATTTGTTTAGCAGGTAACGCTTGAGATTACCTTGCTCAACCAGTTGACTGACTTGGTCAATGAGTTGGTTGGGGTAGCCTTGTAGGTATTTTAGTTCTTTCATATGAAGAGTCGACGCAGGGTGGAAGCGAGATTCTAAACATTTTGTGAACGGTGGGCAATGCTACGCTAGCTCTATCAGTGCAATCAGTTATAAACTAGAAATAAAGTGGTGATAAGGAAAGGAGATAGAGATGGAATTACGTTTGCCACCCCCGTTAATACTCATTATTACCTTAGGTTGTATGTACGGTCTTGCTCAATACTGGCCACTCTACACGTTTGCCTTTGTCGCTCAGTCTTACCTAGCACTGCTTTTTTGCCTAATTGGTACCATCCTTGGTTTTAGTGCCGTTTGGTCTTTTGCGAAGGCTAGAACAACCATTGATCCCAGATTTCCCCATAAAACATCCAAGCTTGTTACGGCCGGAATTTACCGGCATTCACGCAATCCTATGTACTTAGGATTGTTTTGTTTCTTGTGCGCAGCATTCGTTTATCTATCCGCACTTAGCCCGTTACTCATGATCGGGCTGTTTGTGTTCTATATGAATAACTTTCAGATTGCCCCTGAAGAGGCTGTGCTACAAGCGATGTTTGGTGAGAAGTTCGAGCAATACTGCCAACAAGTTAGGCGTTGGTGCTAAGTTTTGAGTTCCGCTATAGAGGTTCTTGCTCTTCATTAAATGGAGTGTTTGATATATGTGCTGGGGGTCGTTCCCGTCTGCTTCCGGAAAAAGCTGATAAAAGCGCTATCGCTTGAAAAGCTGAGTTCAAAAGCGACGGTAGACACAGATTTGTGTTCAGCCAGTAGTTTAATGGCTTGCATTAAACGCCATTGCTGGCGCCAAGCTTGGTAGGGCATTCCGGTTTCACGAGAAAAAATGCGTGAAATGGTTTTCTCACTGGCCCCAATAGACAGTGCTGCTTCATTCAAAGGTGGCGGTGCGCTCTCTTCACTATTGAGCTTTTTAAGCCAAGTTTTTAGCCTGGTATCAGAGGGTAACGGTAAAAGTAAGGGTTCATCGGGTGCCACCGCGAGTTCTTGCCAAAACAAATTCACAAGCGATTCTTGTTCAGAGAATGGCATCTGCCATGGCCAAAAAGCCATTCTTTCTATCAGTTCCCGAAGTAATGGGTTTACCCCGATAATCCTTAATTTATCGAACTTTTGTTCTTGGTGTCGCGTATCGAAATAGATTGAGCGATAGGCAACGACATTCGTCATGACCGCGCAGTGGCTAACACCTGCTGGGATCCAAGCGGCTCGGGTTGGGGGTAAAATACATTGCTGATTGTCCAGTGTAATACTCATGCATCCAGAAGGGGCATAGAGCAGCTGTGCCTTATAGTGGCTATGCATACCTGAATCATGACGGCCGACCTTGGCTGCGATGCCAACAATCTGGCTGGGAATAGTGTCTGGGTTGAACGGGGTCTGTTCGTTGATAAGTGCCATGTCAAAAATGTTCGTGCTGGGCTTATATTAAATAATAGCGATATCACCAAGTTAAGTATACGTAGAGATGCTTCGTTGACTGCAATCTGCTACTTCAAGTCACTAGGGTATAAACTATTGAGGTGGCTGAATTAAAAGAGGAACAATCATGAGTTATATCCATGGTATCCACCTTGAGGTCGAGCGGTTAGAGGATCTTGTTTTTATGGAGCTGAAAGCCGTTGGTACTTTGACTCACGCCGATTATGAGAAAATTACCCCGTTAATTGAAGAGGCGCTAGAGGGTATTGAAAACCCGATTGTGAATGTTTACTTGGACGGTACAGAATTCGAAGGATGGGATCTTCATGCCGCATGGGATGATATTAAGTTAGGGCTGAGGTTTGGACGTAAATTCAACAAAATTGCTATATACGGCAACCAACATTGGCAAGAAATAATGAGCAAGGTAGGGAGTTGGTTTGTTAGTGGCGAAGTCCGGTATTTCGAGGATTCCTTAGAGGCAATTAGTTGGTTGAGGGAAGAATGAGCTGGCTAGCATTGCAACCGTGTATACATTAAGATATTGATAGTTTTGGGAAAGGTCAGCAGACCCTAATTAGAATGATAAGTTTCGCTACAGGTATGGTGAAAATGAAAAGGAATGTAATTGCGTCTGGGGTTCTGTTGTCATTGTTTTCAGTGCCAGCATGGTGTGATGAAGGTGTCGCAGCGCAGGCGGTGCTTGAGCCGGAGGTTCAAGCTTCTGGTTTTCAGTATTTTGTTGGACTTCGCGGTGGAACAAATTTAATTGGCAGTGATAATACAGCCTCTGTTACCACAGGTAATATCGACTCTGATGATGATGACTTTGGCGCTTTTGGCGCGCTGGATTTTGGTGTGTACATGCCAAACCAGCAGGGGCGTGTGTACTATAGTTTTGAATATCATACAACGACCACTAAGTTTGACGGTCAGGATGCTTATGATATTAACGTTGGGCTGCACCTTCTAAATGCGGATCATATTTTCCGCTCACAAGCATCAGTTAAGCCTTTTGTCGGTATTCATATGGGTTATGCATTTGCCGAAACAGACTCTGATTTTTCTGGCAGTTATGACGAGAGTGGCGTTGTTTTTGGTTTCCAAGCTGGTTTGGGTTGGGAAGTCATCGATGATTTGGGGCTTGAAGTAGGTATACGCCATACGGTATTGCCATCAGAGCGCCGTTCTTGGAAAGCTGAAAACAGTGCTGGTGATTCAGTGACGGTTGAAACCCAGTTAAAAGGGGTAACTTCTGTCTATCTTGGCGCCAACTATCGTTTTTAGTGGATGAGTGGAGCACTTGAGCGGTTTACTCAAGAATTTAGCTGCGTATAATGCCATGCCGCAACCAGAATCAGTAAGGACTTCAGTTTGAAGCTATTTGTTAGAGATCTTACCGTCATCGATGCCTCTTACCTTTGCCAACATCGAGGTATGGTAGGCGAGAGTTGGATCCTAGATGTGGTTATGTCGGGCGAATTGAATGAGATGAGCATGGTGCTTGATTTCAGCCGGGTAAAAAAACAAATTAAACAGATCGTTGATGAATATGTTGATCATCGCTTAATTGTTCCGAGCCAAAGCAATGCAATTCGAACGGCAACAACAAAACTAGGCTATGCCACGGTTGATTTGTTGCGTGAAGACAAAAGCCTTCATCTGCACTGTCCTGAGCAGGCTTACTGCTTGATCGAAGACAGTGAAGTCACTATCGAATCGGTTACTCGCCACATTTATAAAGTGCTTGAAGGCAAGTTGCCTGAAAATGTTCAGGGGTTGGAGATAACACTTCGGCACGAGCAGATCTCGGGCCCTTTTTATCACTATAGCCATGGTTTGAAAAAGCACGATGGTAATTGTCAGCGCATTGCCCATGGTCACCGCTCTCCGGTTGAACTTTTGATCAATGGGTTGCGTGATCAGCAACTAGAGCAACAGTGGGCAGATCGCTGGGAAGATATCTATCTTGGCAGTACAGAAGACGAGTGTACGCTGGCGGAGCTCAACCTGAGCCCGTTTGCCGCAGAGGCGAGTGAGCAGAGCCATTATGCATTCCGCTATACGGCCCCTCAGGGTGAGTTCGAGTTGGCTATTGCTCGAAGCGATGTAGAGATGCTTGATACCGATACGACCGTAGAGCTATTGGCCCAGTACATTGCTGCGCAAGTTAGTGAGTCTGTTGAGGTTGGCTCAACGGTTGACGTTATTGCCTATGAAGGCGTTGGCAAAGGCGCAATCGCATCAGCAAAAGGTCGCTTGAACGCATAGAGGACAACGTCCTTTGGTAAAAAGCCCCATTAACTTACGTGTTGATGGGGCTTTTTCATTTATAGTTGATTTTCTATCGGTAACATCCCGGCAAACCAAGCTGAGAATCGTAACCATATACTGGCATCAGGCTCTGAGCGGTTAATGCTTCCGCTAAGGTCATTATGCCATTCCAGTTCACCGTCTTCGTTTAACGCTAGCCGATAAGTATTCTTTCGCAGATTGCGTTCTATTTCTTGATACACAATTTCGCCAAATTCTTCTGACTCGATCAACACGCCCATTTCTGTATTAAGAAAGGCAGAGCGAGGATCAAAGTTAAAAGAACCGACAAAGAGATCTTTACGGTCGATAATGAAGGTTTTTGCGTGCAAACTGGTTCGAGAACTCCCCAGCCATGAGCGCTGTTTTTTTAAGCTGGGATCAACTTTTACCTCATATAACTTTACCCCTCCAGCAAGAAGTGGCTCTCGGTATTTGGCATACCAACCGTGAACAGCAAAGACATCATTTGATGCAAGGGAGTTGGTAATAATAGTCACATCGATACCCTCTTCCACTGCTTTAATTAATGAACTAGCGCCTTGTTCAGTAGGTACGAAATAAGGCGAAATCAGCAGTAATTCATCATTGGTCTGCGCAAGAATCGCCCCGAGCTGGTGGAGCATAAGGTCGGTATTTTCTGGTGAGTAAATCTTTGACGGCAAATCATAATGTACTTCAGCCTTGCCCCAGAAAAAATCTAACGATTCATCTTTTATGTGCTGGGTCAGGGGGAGCTCAGCAAATGATTTGATGTATTTTGAATTTTTGAAGTCTCGTTTAAGGTCATTTTCCCATTTTTCAATGTCAGCATCGGTTGGTTTGCTTGCTTGGCGAACGAGTGATTCGATGGGGGTCGACGGCTTACTGTTCCAATACAGGTCAAATTGTTCGGAGACTTTTGGGACGGTATCGCCAAGCATTAGGATATCAAAATCACCAAAATCAACAGAGCCGTTAGCGGCAAAGTACTCATCGCCAATATTTCTCCCCCCAGTAATGACGAAGGCATTATCAGCAATTAACGCTTTATTGTGCATTCTGCGATTCATGCGGTCAAAATCACTGACAAAATCAAATACGCGAGCAACTCGGTTTTCAAATGGGTTGAATAGGCGAATCTTGATGTTTGGGTGGCTTGTAAGTTGTGCCATTGATTTATCATTGCGTGACTGCATATCGTCGAGCAATATTCGTACACGTACTCCACGTTCAGCGGCTTGGTAGAGAGCATACGTCATTAATGAGCTGGTACTATCATTACGGTAGATGTAGTACTGCAGGTCAATACTGTGTTCGGCACCATAGATAAGCGCTAAGCGTGCCAAAAATGCTTCCTGCCCATCGCCTAGCGGATAAAAGCCAGTCAATGCAGAGTGTTTGTTGATATAGGGAAGCGCTTGGCCTGCAAGCTGTGTCTGTGAATCAAAAGGGATCGTATAACTGGGAACTTTCTCTGCCGTGGGCGTGGAAGAGCAGCCAATAAAAGAAAAAAAGCTAACTAAGAGAGCTAGGTAACGAAAAAAAACAAACAAGTAAGCCATGGGGGGAGGGCTGATTCCTTTCTACATGATGTGTGAAATTTTAATTGGCGTGGCTTATGTTGACAATTAAAAATTAATCATTTGAGCTATTTGTCGGTATTTAGCTAACGAAGCTTACAAATAATGAGCGAGCATGGGGTTAGGAAACATACAAGATGGTAGACGTATGCTTGTCGGTTGAATGGATTAAGTAAGGCCACCAAAACGTTAAGTGTTGACGGCCTTTGGTTAGTTATCTACTCAGACTCAAAATCGTATTCTGGATAACGGTTGTTTAGCTCACTTCTTAACATACCGTTATGGCCAACAGTGACATGACATGAAACACACTGAATAGGCTCACCTTGCTCTAACTGGGCTTTATAATGTGCGTGTGTTTGTAAGGACTTTGGATTCTTAGCGTCTGTTTTGTCGAGTAATTTCTGGTGACACTCCAAACAGCCACTATCAAAAACAAACCTTTCCCGCTCGTGACGACGAGCTATCCAGTCAATTTTATCTGTATCGGTAAAGTTTTCGACAAGCACGTCATTTATGCCGTGTTTGGTCTTATCTAGCATGTAAGCAAATACCGAATCTTGAGGTAAGTGGCAGTCGACACATTGGGCAACAAAACCATGTTCGTTCTGGCCACCATGCACATCGAGTTCGAAGGTTTTGGCCATCGGTTTCATTGAGTGGCAAGCCCCGCAGAACTCAGCACCTGCTGTACTGTGCGTAATTTCAGCGGTAATAAGGCTAGCACCGGTACCAAGTGTTCCACCAATGACGAGTAAAAGTACAATAAACCATTTTTTATTCATAAAAACTCCTATGGTACCTTACCCATCCATGATGTGGTTTTGTGGCAGTCAGAACATAAGTTTGTTGATGGTTCGTGTTCTGAGTGGCACTCATAGCAATCAAGAGAGTATCCGTCATGAAATGAGTTATGCGGGTTGGTGTGGTTCTTATCCATAAACTGAAGCCTATCCGCCACCTTTTTCGCGCTACCGTGACAAGATAGGCAATTTTCGGTTTCTAGTGGCTCGTATTCCTCAGGGTCATTCCCCTGATGGCACATCACGCACTCAAACTTTAACGCTTTGTGGTGAGGTTTTAAGGTGTATTCATCGGCTAATGACGTCCAGTCTGGCTCGTCGCTGGCGTATAATTCCGGTGCAACTGACATTACTAATAGCGTCAATATAGAAAGTAATACGTATTTCATAAGCAAGAATTCTTGTCTAAATGAAGGGTGGTTCGCACCACCCGGAATAGGATTTATACCCAAGGTTTTGCTTTTGCAGCATTTCTACCTGCGACCATACCGAATGTTCCACAATCAATCGTTGAACAAGCTGTCAGGCGGATATAGCCATATGTACCTGCGGATGCTTCACCACAAACAAATGCGCCTTCAATGGGGTCACCTGTAACGACATCGACAGCTTCAGCATTCGGGGTGATCATTGCTCCGCCCTGCGCATAGTTATAACGAGGGTTTAACTGCATGGCGTAATATGGCGCCTGCGAGATTGAGGTTGCACCTTTCAGAACACTTTTGGGCTTATGAAATTCGTCCTGATCTTGTTCCATATTTGCATTATATTTATCGATATTTGCCTGCAACAGATTGATATCCATTTTGAAGTTGTCGGCAAGTGCTTGTAGAGACTCGAACTTCCAGATCGTACCGTTAATGCCGTTTTTACCATCCATAGACAGGTGTAGACGCTGCTGGTCGTGATAATGTTCGGCCCCTTTTTGGTCGTAAATCAGTACAGTATGCTCGCCGTCAATATGGCGACGCTCCTCCAGAATAGCCATTCCAATGGCTTGGCGATCATTATTGTTGTACTCATCAACAAACCTTTCACCAGTGCGTGGGTTAACGAGAATGCCCCAGCGAATATCTTCAGTTGGAATTGGGAATGCAAAGCGGAATAGCGTCATATGAATGGGTTTAAAGCCCGCGTTGACCATGGCTTTAATGGCGCCTGCTGTTGCACCTGGCTGTGTTGTTGAGGCGGCGTTGTACATGGCGCCCACTTCGTCGCCACGAAATTTGCGGTCTTGGTTATAGCCACCCGTTGCCATGACTAAGCCGCGTTTCACCTTGTAGTATTTCACCTTACCTGATTTGTTAATCGCAGGGTTGTCGTTATCGCCGAGATCATCATGCTTACGGCTGAAGCGATATTTTTCGCGGACCTTTACTCCAATCACACGTCCTTCGTCGTTACGTAGGATTTCGTCAAGCTGAATCTTTTTGCGAATCTCTACATTGGTTAGGTTAGTTGCGCAGTAGTTCTGCAATTTTCTAATCACTTCAGTACCGCCGCCTTTAGGCCAAACACAGCGAGGTTTAGAGTGACCGCCAAGTTTTTTAACGCCAGTACCATCACCTATCGACATGTCATACTCAACGCCATGATCTTTAAGGAAGTTATATAGCTTTAGTGTTCCTTTAGCCGCTACTTCAGTGAGTTCTCTATGGTTATAGCCCTTGGCCTCACGCTCGATGTCTTTTAGCAGTAATTGCCATGAATCATCGGTTACGCCAGTATTTTTTTGTAAGTCAGAACCGACGACGGCCATATTGAGGCCAGAGATCAGTGATGAGCCACCTAGGCGTGACATTTTGTCGGCGACAATAACCTTAGCGTCTGGAGTGGTTTCAGCGGCTCGAATAGCGGCAATCATCCCAGCCATTCCTGAACCGACAACCAATACATCCATCTCCTCATCCCACTGAATATCATTAGGGTTGGTTGCGGCATAAGCTGCGGATGAAAGGCCAAGGGCTGAAACGGGGGCTATTGCTGCGGCACCTAACCCCATTTTCAAGAACTGACGGCGTGAATTATTTTCAGACATACTTGTTGCTCCCTATATACAAATGTGTTTCATATCCTCAATTTCCTTGTTGGACATTTTCTAAGGGAACAGGCTATTACCTCTATAGTGGTAAACCGCAGTTTTCCGCTATGATTGATCTGAGACAAAAAAGCTATTTATCAATATGAGACGCTAGACACAGATTTGGCATGTGTCGTAGTAGGGCGAATTCATTGAAAATAAAGCACCTGATTTTTTTGTTGAGTTTACTGGCTAGTTTCTCGAGCTTGGCAGAGCAGAAGCTAGTGAGGATCGGTGTGCTTGCGTTCAATGGGCCGGCTTATACATTGGCACGCTGGCAGCCCACGATTGACTATCTCAATGCGGCTTTACCTGAGTACCATTTTGTTATCGTACCCGCAGACATTCCGACTTTAGATAACTTGGTAGAAAGTGGTCTTGTCGATTTCACGCTCACCAATGGGGTTCACTTTTTAATCTATAAATACAACAACCAAGCAGTGAAAATGCTTAACCTCAACCCTTTCCATGGTGAAGCTAAGCATGCGATCGGTTCTGCATTAATTGGGCGGGTCGATGAGCCAGATATAATAAGCCTAAAGCAACTTAGAGGCCGTTCTATTATTTCAGTTAGTGATAAAGCTTTTGGTGGTTTTAGGGTTATGCTGAGAGAGTTTATGGAGGAGGGGATTGAGAAGGGTGACCTCAAAAAGCTGACATTTATTGGCTATCCGCAGCAGAAATTACTAACAAAAGTTCTGAACAAAGAGGCTGATTTTGCAATCGCTCCCACTTGTTTGTTAGAAAGGAAAATTAGAGATGGAACCATACCCGCTAATAGTCTGAAAGTCATTCGCAAGCAGGTGCCGGAGTCTAATTTCGCTTGCCAAACGTCGAGTAAACTTTATCCGAACTGGACACTGGCACGAATGAAGCATGTTCCAGCAGATTATGCCAACCATATAGCCAGAATATTGTTAACCATACCTCCTGCAAGTGAAATTGCGGTAGCGGGTCGTTACGGTGGGTGGTCGGTCCCCATTGATGACAGTGCAATTTACCAATTAATGGATGACATTAGGGTGAGTATTCAGCCGTCATACCTTACAAGGTTGTGGGTGCAGTATCGTGGCTGGGTATTAATATCAATTGGTTTATTACTGCTGTTTTTTGGCTATCATTTCAGAGTTAACTATTTGGTTCATATCCGCTCAGCTCAACTTCGTAATGAGATAGAGCAGCATGAGCGAACTGCACAGCTGCTTGAAAAAGAAACGGATCAACTCTACAAAGCACAACGCATTTTATTAGGAGGGGAATTAGCATCGGGTGTTGCGCATGAACTTAACCAACCTTTGATGGCTATTGGTTCTTATGTATCAGGCTGTAAAAAAAGATTAGCTCGTTCTGAGTTGGGCCAGCAACAGCTTATTGAAGTGTTGGGTAAAATTGAACAGCAAACACGAAATGCTAGCCAAATCATTCAGCGGATGCGCAACTTTATGAAAGTGCACAATAACGAAATCGAATGTTATTCAATTAAAACATTACTTAGCAAAACAATACTCATTTTCCAACATACATTTAAGCAGCATAACATTAAATTGGAGATGAATGATAAAGATACCTCTGTTTATATCGATCCGGTACTTATTCAGCAGGTGTTTGTTAATTTAATTCAAAATAGTATTGATGCTCTAAAAGATAACCCAATTGACGAGAGAGTGATATCGATTATTACTGATCACGATGACAGCCATTTAAAAATAGCATTTTCTGATAACGGTTGTGGTATTTCAGATGAGCAACTAAAACAGCTATATATGCCTTTTCATAGTAGTAAAGATGCAGGCTTAGGGCTTGGAATGGTGATATGTAAACGAATCATTGAGGCACATAATGGTTCAATTGAAGCCAAACAGCAAACACGAGGAACCCATTTTTTGATTACTTTACCTAGAAACTTAGCAAAGGATTGATTATGCCATGCACTATATATTTAGTTGATGACGATGCGGCTATCTTGGATTCTGTATGTTGGCTGCTGGAAGGAGAGGGGTTTGATGTTAAAACATATAATAGTGCAGAGAACTTTTTAGACAGCGTAGATATCGAGCAGCCAGGTGTGATTTTGTTGGATATAAACATGCCGGGTATTGATGGGCTAGAGCTGCAAAAAAGACTCGCCGAGAAAGAGAGCAATTTTGTTATTGTTTTTTTGACAGGCCATGCAAGCGTTGAAATTACCAAAACCGCCTTTAAGAGAGGGGCGAATGACTTATTACAAAAGCCGGTTAATGGAGAAGAGTTGTGCTGTGCGATTACCCAAGCGCAGGACCTGGCAATCAGTCTCTCTTCATCAAAGCAAGCGACTGCCGATTTAGAAGCGCGAGTTGCTTTGTTAACTGAAAGAGAAAAAGAGTTAGTGCCTCTTATTATCCAAGGGAAACCAAATAAAGTGATTGCTGATGAGCTTTGCATTGCGCTGCGCACCGTTGAGATCCATCGACATAACCTGTTTAAGAAGATGGGGGTCACGTCAGGAATTCAACTTGCTTTTGAAGGACAAGGAATACTTGGTTTACTAAATTAAGCCATAAAATTGGTTAATTGGTCGTACTCTTTCGATTAGATTTATGCTTCGTTATCGTTGGTGGTTTTGCGGGTCACATCACAGATTGTTGCTTTGTATAAAGCTCTGAAACCATATCAATTTCTTATCCTATTGGTCGGGTTGGGGTCTGCATGTGTGGGTTTATTCTGCAATCTGTTATTAATTCGTGATAAGTATCTGTCGCGGACGGTAGGTCTTGGATTGAAAATGAGCAAAGGGTATTTCATTGCATATCAATTTACGTATATTGGAGTTAAGTCCATAAATCACAAAAGATTAACAAGTGTTGACGGACGATGACTTAGACCGTGGTATGTGATTTTTTAAAAGGAGTTAATGTTATGGCTAGACGTGTATCAAACAAGCGAATTAAAGAAATTTTAGATAATGCAAAAACGAAAAAATAAACCTTAATAGCCTCCTATACGGAGGCTTTTTTTCCACATTACCATTACAAGACCTGAAGCAGTGATGCTAATAGCAATGCTGCCATTCCATAATTAAACCACTTCATTTTAGCCGGTTGTTGGAGAAAAGCCTGAAGCTGTTTACCAGCATATGTCCAGATGCTGACTGACGGTATGTTAACAACGGCAAATACCAATGAAATAAGTGCTATCCCACGCCAGTCAGTCGTTGTGTTATAGATACTGACTGTCGTAATTGCCATTGTCCACCCTTTGGGGTTTACCCATTGGAAGCCGGCTGCAGAAAGGAACGACATTGGCTGATAATCGTTTTTATCTGAATGAGACGGTTTGCTGCGAGCGATCAAAATTGCGAGGTGGATAAGGTACCCAATGCTAATGACTTGCAAAACCTGGTGCAGCACTGGATAGCTTTGGAAAACACCGACTAAACCTATCCCGACTAATATCACCATGAAGCTAAAGCCAAAGATGATGCCCAGCATATGGGGGATCGTGCGCAAGAAACCCACGTTTGCACCAGAAGTCATTAACATAATGTTGTTAGGCCCTGGTGTGACAGTGGAAACGAAGGCAAATGCCACAAGAGCTGCAAAGTGGTGGTAATCCATAATATTGTCCGATGGTGTGTTTTACATTAGTCTGTATATTAATGAATGAAAGAGTGAATTTTGTGTCTATTTTTGCTCTAAGATTAAGCTAACCACAATGATGTTGCGTGATGGATAAATTTGACGAAAGAATCTTGCAAGAGCTTAAAAGTGATGGACGTTTGACCAATGTTGAGCTGTCTATGCGAGTAGGCTTATCTGCTTCTGCCACCCTGAGACGGGTTCAAGAGCTAGAGCGACAGAAGATCATTACAGGGTATAAAGCGATACTGAACCATACCAAGATGGGAGTAGGCTTCATTGCATACGTGAATGTTGGATTGGCTAACCACAGTAAGAAATCACAATTGGAATTTGAATCGCATATCGAGCTGACCAAGGAAGTGGTTGAATGCCACAACATTACTGGTGCTAGCGAGTATTTAATACGTGTTGAAACGGCGGACTTAAATGCCTATAAACGTTTTCATGCTGATGTGCTGGGTGAAATCCCCCAAGTCAATTCAATCACGACGATGGTGGTAATGGATACGCCAAAAGATGAGCGAGGATAAGGAAAAGGGCACGGGAGTGCCCTTTAGGAAATAATAAGGTGGTTACTCGTCGCCACCGAAGTCGAAATCGTCACTACCGCCAAAGAAGCTATCATCGCTGCCAAAGCCGTTGTTAGCGAAGGTGTCATCGAAGCCTGTATTTTCAAAGCCGTCACTGCCAAAACCTGCATCACCGAATCCGGCATCGCCAAAGCCGCTATCAGCAAGGTCGCTGCCACCTAAACCATCAGTGCCAAAGCCGCCGGTATTGCCGGTATACTCCGAAGTAAAGCTCGAGGAGTCATCAAGGAAACCACCGCTGCTTTCTTCAGCTCCAGAGCTGGCTAGCGCGTCTTGCGAAGGTGTTTCTCCCGCAGCCGTATCTTCTGCCACTGAGTCAGTTGCCGCCATGGCCTCTGCTGCTGGGTCGTCGTTATTGAATAGCATGTTGCTGATCATATTACCTGCAACCATGCCGACAGCAACGCTAGCGGCCGTTTGCATAAAGCTACCAAAGGCACTTGGCTGATGGCTTGGCTGAGGTGGTTGAGGGGCCGGGCGGTTGCCCCCCATCATTTTGCTTAATGCGCCACGGTTCGCTTCCGTTTTATGGTGGTCGACACATTTTTCGAGGTATTCATTCTTTTGCTTGAGCTCTTTCAGTGCCATTTCTTGAACCAACACAGCCTGAGTCAACTTATAGATGGCACCATCCTGAGAGCCAATTTCATTGCTGATCAAATTCTCTGCTTCTGAATCTTTTGCTTTATTTGGGCTCTGTTTCAGTTTATTGGCAACATTTTGGATCAGCTCTTTTTCTTGCGGCGTCATGACTTACCTTCTCATTGAGTAGCACATTATTATGCTTTGTTTTTATGACCTTCATCCTAGCCTATGGTTCCTGTTTCAATCTGTAACGATAGGTAACTAATGCTGACTATTGATTGAAAGGTATACAAAAAATCCGGCTGGTAGCCGGATTTTGCAATGAACTGACATTCAATCTCTACTGACGCACGCCTTCGACATGCAATTCGATATCAGCATAGCTCGATGAACCCATGACCTGAATGCCAAAATCGTCGAAATTGATGCGTGTGGTTCCAGTGAAGCCTGCACGGTACCCCCCCCATGGGTCTTCACCTTCACCGATGAACTTAGCGTCGATAGCCAGAGGTTTAGTTTGGCCGTGTAGGGTCAAATCACCAAAAATTGTCATTTCACCATTGCCTTTAGGCTCAACTTTGGTTGACGTAAAAGTCGCGGTAGCAAATTTACTGGCGTCAATGAAGTCGGCACTGCGTAGGTGTTTGTCACGCTCGGCGTGGTTACTGTCAAGGCTCGTAGTATCGACATTCACGGTCACTTTAGAAGCAGACAAATTTTTAGGATCGTAGCTAAAACTGCCATCAAAAGTATTGAAACGTCCTTTGATAAAGCTATAGCCAAGGTGTTCGACTTTGAAGTTGATTGATGCATGGGCACCTTTGGTGTCGATGGCGTAGTCAGCGGCTTGTACAAAACCAGAAACGGATGCTGCAGCCATTAGTCCCATGGCGATGATGTGCTTTTTCATTATTTTACTCCCAACATTTTTTTTAGCGTGTTGTCTTTATTAATAAAGTGGTGTTTGAGTGCCGCAAGGGCATGTAGGCTAGCGAGCCCGATGAGTGTAAAGGCGAGGTAGTAGTGCACCTCACCTGCAATGTCTGCTTGGCTAGGAAATAATTCGCCAAGAGCAGGCACGGCGAACCAATCAAAGACTTCGATAGCACGACCATCTGCGGTCGAAATGAGATAACCTGAAATAAAAATACTCACTAGCAAGATATATATCAGCGCATGGGCTATTTTTGCCGCAGCAATTTCCCATGCTTGCCCTTCAATGGAAGGTTGCTTTTTAATGTGTTTCCACACCAGCCTGAAAAGCGTCAAAATAGCCAGGCAGATTCCTACAGATTTATGCCAGTGGGGAACAGGTTTGTACCACTGTGAATAATAGGTAAGATCTACCATCCATAGACCGACTGCAAACAAGCCAATAATGGCGACTGCTGACAGCCAGTGAATAACGATGGATAAACCATCATATGATTTTCTGTCCTTGTTCATCTTTCTCTACCATATGCTACTTATAGGGATATTGTAGACACCACTGTCAGGAATATAAGTAGCAACAGTTGAACAACAACATCAATTTATTCGAATAACATCTATAGGTAGAGTGACAGAAATAGCAGATAGTATGGACGTTAAAAGCCATTGCCAAAAATATAAGGCAATGACTTTGACAGCGAGGGTTCAGCGCAGGATATTATTGTCGTGACGCCAATCCATAATTGTCCATTCGTTCATTTGGGCATGTAATGCTAGTGCTGGATCTGGGTTGACGGCAAAGGGGCGATCGACGGCATCAAGCAGAGGAAGATCATTGATAGAGTCGCTGTATCCGTAGCAGCCCTTAAAGGCGGTATCTTGTTGGTCAAGCCAAGCTTTCATTCTGATCACCTTTCCATATTGATAACTCAGTGTCCCTGTGGTTTTTCCTGTGAATTTTCCGTCGATCTGTTCAAGGTTGATGGCAATGGCATCGTCGGCACCGAGTAGTCGGGCGATTGGTTTTACAAGGTGTTCACCCGTGGCGGAAATGACCAAAATAGTATCGCCTCGACGCTTATGCCACTGAATTCTATCAATCGCATCTTGATATAGAGCCGGTTTGACATGCAGCTCAATGAACTCATTCACGAATGCAGTAATGGTTGAACTATCCATCCCGATCATGGGTTTTAGCGTTGCCTGCATGTAGGCGTTCATATCCATCTGGCCTTTGGCATAGGCTTCCATCATTGCTTTTTCTTCTTGAAGAAGAGTGGAAGGAGCGACACCTTTTTCGACAAGATAAGCGCTCCAAAGGCTGGCGGAATCAGCTGCAATCAAGGTTTCGTCAAGATCGAAAATAGCAAGATAAGGCGTGACGTTAGTTGCAAGGATACTTTTTACAGGGTTAGTGGTTGTCAAACTTCTTTCCTATTTGTCGTTATTTATTCAAATCATTATCGACTGGCATTCGCTCAGTTTCAGTAGAGATTATGCAAGGGTGATGACAGAGTGTTTGCAGCTCTGTGTACTTTTGAAGTCAGGTTCAGCATGTATCCCGTATGATACCGCTGCGCAAAGTCAGCGGAACCATATGGGAGAGTCGTTATCGGTTATTGCTTTGATCTCGGTGTACATTTATCAATGGATTGCCACGGGGAATAGGCTGTATGCTCCGGTATTTCAAGCTGCGTCCACCATTTAGCCTGCCACATTAGCCCTTGGTAAAAGGTTGTCTCACCTTGAGTGTAGACTTGGTGTGGTTGCCATTGGCCTTCAGGGCAAAGTGTTAACGGCTCAGGTTTTTCCATCCAGTCTAATAGCTGGTTATGGGTAACGAAACGTACCTCAGGCTTGGACAAAGCGTAACGAATGAATCGCTTGAGTACATTTTGTCGACTGGTGACGGTAGTCTCAGGCGTGCCAAAGTGCTCTTCTCCCTCTAACATCCCATAGAAGGCTGAATGAAGACCGAGGGTTAATGGTGCCCTATTGCCTTCAAGTCTCAAGTCTAAGTTGTATTTGTAGATCGCTACGACATCGTTTTCATTTAAGCCAGCAGCTCCCCAGTTAGGCGTAAAATATAAGTTCCAATCGAAATTGTCGCCTTTTCCTGACGATGGATCAAAGTATCCGACTCGGCTGGCAACCTTATCCCGTAATGAATAGCTGATACCGTATTGTTCCAACGCGGAATCAGGTGGCACAATCAGGCTATGAAGAGGGACTTCCCACAAGCCTGGGTATTGATTGATCGCCGGTTTCCATCCACCGAGAGCTGCGAGGGAGTGAGATGGACTGTTATGATCTAGCGTATGGGGCCAAGTGTTATTAGTGCCAGTTTGGTCAGGTGTAATACCTGCGGGAAAACTGACATCGTAACGGATCCCGTTTTTTAACAGTGCATTGAGGGTATTGTCGTTGTAAGTCATATACGGAGAGCGGAAACCCGCTATATGTTCAACCCCGATGCCGCCATCTTCTATAGAGCTCGTGAGTAAGTCATTACACTTGCTAACTTCTTCCTGCCACTGTTCTGCCGTCATCCAAGATTGCAATGGGTCGTAGTTAACTTTGTCATCAGGATGAGTCAATGTGTGGTTACCGATTTCATGACCATTCTTGACCAATTCACGCCAGAGGACTTTGATCTCGGTATTTTCTACGGCGGGGCCACAATGCATGAAGAAGCTTGCTGTCATCCGTTGTTCGGCATAGCGATCCAATCCGGTCGGGTTCTGGTAACTCTCAAGCAATTGTATTACCCAGGATAAGCCGTCTATCTCCGTATTGTCATCAAAGCCCAAGCTGATAAACATCGGTGTTAGCTGTGTCGCAATAGGCGATTGTGAAGAAGGAGGCACAGAAACAGAGGGTTGCTCGGCATGCACGGTCGGTATGGCAAGGGATGTACACAGCCCGACAAGTGTCGGTATGGCTAATGATTGTAGGTTTGGTCGAAACACAAGAAAGTCCTTTTAGTTATGAAAGTAAATCGGGGTCAGAGTGCTTTAAAACGTTAGTTGCTAATAGGAAAATAACTAATCCCGACTCTCACTGTTTCGAGCGATTTTCAATGTTTATGTAATTGATAAGACTGATATTTCGTTCGGTTATTAATGTCTGTCGCAAAATTCAATTCGATGAGGATGTTTCAAAGCCATAGGATG
Source organism: Photobacterium lutimaris (assembly GCF_003025555.1). Lineage (GTDB taxonomy): Bacteria > Pseudomonadota > Gammaproteobacteria > Enterobacterales > Vibrionaceae > Photobacterium > Photobacterium lutimaris. The sequence continues at coordinate 578,754 of NZ_PYMH01000001.1, forward strand.
TATTGATGATAACGGCGAGGCCGCAATGATGGATGAAAACGATAAGATTCAGATAATGCCAGAACAAGACTGAGATTGGCTATTGCATTGATGGAAAATTGAACGATCTTAAGGGGGGGATCCTAGTTTCAATCTTGGTTGGTCATTTTGCCAATAGTTAAATGTAAATAGATCTTTCATTGTTTATCAACAGATCAATTACTTAATTAAAGCCATTAATATTTTCAGGGTTTTTGACTATCCGCTTGACGTAATTTTACAGAAATCGAACATTGTTTTTCAGTCGGGAAGGTAACCTAGCGCCATAAAAGAATGGAGTATAACCATGAAATTACAATTTAGAGCGGAATCAAAGCAATCTGAACTGGCTGTAAAGCCTTGGAAAAAAACAATAGTTACCAGTATGGTCGCTGTTGCAATCATGACGTTTGGCTTAGCAACGCCTAGTGTGGCAGAAGCGAAGGGGCACAAGCATGGACATCATCACCATAAGCACCACAAACATAAGCATAAGCACCACAAACACCATGTCGTGGTTGTGAAGAAAAAGCCCAAAAGACATAAGAAAGTTGTGGTCGTACATAAGTACCCTAAGCATCGCCATTACCACCGTAGCCGCCTACCTGAGATTGCTACATTTGCCGTTATTGCGGGTGCGACCTACGCAATAATTGATAATCATTACTATAAACGTCGTGGTGATGGTTATGAGTATGTGGCTAAGCCAAGATAAATAAGGCATGAGCCCTGTGAAGCAGGGCACCTTCATTTCTGTGTAAATTTCAAACACTGTTCATAATTTATTAGAGTGGCTTAACAACATTCTGCCTTTAATCTGTTATAGTCCATTTATAAACTGAATTTATACCTAAAGTGATGAGTTAGGATCGTTATTAAGTGAATCTTTTTGCTCAAAAATCGAACGGTGTTTTATTTGTATCCTGAAAAATATTGCTTTTAATTTATTGGTGAAGGGATGAAAAAACTAGCAGTAATGGTTGTTGCCTCTATGTTCCTTTATGGGTGTGCTAGCCCAAGTATTGATGAGCCATCTTCGGTGATCCCCGTTGACTTGAAGAAGAGTGATCTGATTCAGGTGCTGAGTGAGAAGGCAACGACAGACGTACTGGATATTCAGTACCTGCTTTCAGACGCGGATATGACCAATAAAGACATGGTTGAATTTAGGGAGCAGCTCATTTTAGCGTTAGGGCAGGAGCAAATAAATAATAGCTTTATCCCGCAATCTGAAATTGAAAACCTGTCTGCTCTCGCGAAAGTAAAACCTGACGGTTGCTACGTCAAAGAAGAGTATGAGTACTATAGCCCTCAATTACAGGAAGATGTCATCTTTGTTGTAGAAAATATGAGAGTGTGTGCGAAAGATAATGATTACGTAGCACTGGATAGTAGTATTGGGGATTTTCAAATAGATGTGAAGTATGACGATACGGTGATGACTACAACCCGCTATGCGTCTAATTTTCATAATGATGTGAAAATTGATGAAAAATCCTACTCATCTCTTTCTGTGGGTAAGCTAACGCTGACGGAAAAGATGCTGTCGTTTGAAACCGAGTCAGGCCTTGTTTATGACGTTGATAAAAAAGGTATTGTGACGCGAAGTGATATCGGCTTGATTGGGGTTATACATCAACCGGTCAATGGTAAAATGTATTAAGTAGAAAGCCCACTCAACCGTGGGCTTTATTTATTGGGTTGACTTGAATTACATGGTGCTATGAAGTTGCCACTTTACTAGGCGCATCTAGTTTGCGTGTTTTCATCCAAGCGACGATAGCACCAAGTACAGCAAGCGGGATGATTGGGTCGATCAGTGTGCCGCCTTTACCGAAGAACAGGTTCAGCGTCATAATGATGCTCGCACCGATTGCCCAAGCGATAGTTGAGGTCAAGCTCCAGATTTTCAGTTGGTCGGATAGCTCAGTAATACCCAGCGTACGACTAATGATGTGGAAGTATGAATCGTTGAGGTGTGAGAAGCCGACAGGGCCAACGGCACACGCGAGTGCTACAAAGACAGGGTCAAGGCCAAGAGCTTCAACCAGAGGTAGTGTCATTGTTGCTGCAACCATCATTGATGCCGTCGCCGAACCTTGGATGAGACGTAGCATAGAAGCGATGGCCAGTGGAACAAGTAGCGGTGGAATACCACTGCTTGCAATCACTTCAGCGACCTGTGGGCCAGCGCCCGATGCTTTTAGAACCGCACCCATTGCGCCACCACAACCTGTTACGACAAGGATTAGACCCGTTGTTGATAGGGCATCATCCATGGATCCAATCATCTCTTTACGGTCGATTTGCGTTGTTAGGCCGTAAAGTGCCATCAGCACACCGATACCCACTGCAACAACAGGGTTACCTACGAGCTCAAGGAATGTGTGGAAGAAGCTGCTGCCTTCGCCAATCAAGGTGTTAGTAAGAATTAGTGCGATTGGCACTAGGATTGGGCCAAATGACAAGAAGTTGCTAGGTAGATCTTCGTCTTTGGTCTCTTTAACGTTTTCTAGGTTTGCCCAGTCAGCTTCGCTGGTGATCCAGTTCTCGCCGTTTGGTACACGGTAGTATTCTTTACCCACTTTACGGATGTAGATCAGTGACAACATCATCATAGGGATTGATACGGCTAAGCCCCAAAGCATGTATACGCCTAGATCGACACCAAGGATACCCGATACCGCCACTGGTCCTGGTGTTGGTGGCACGAGTGCGTGGGTGATAAGTAGCCCCAATGCCAGTGTTACACCCAAGCCAACTGAAGATTTACCGGTGTTGCGCGAGATAGCACGAACCAGCGAATGTAGCAGTACATAAGCAGAGTCACAGAAAACCGGTATCGCCACGAGTACGCCGGTAAAGCCAAGCGCGAGATCTTCACGTCCTTTACCACAGATCTTGACGAAAGTTTTTGCCATTCGTACAGCTGCGCCCGATTTCTCGAAGCATGCACCCATGATCACACCGAAAGCGATAATGAGGCCGATCCCGCCCAAAACGCCACCGAAACCTGATTTAATCGCGTTAACCAGTTCTGTGGGTGCCATGCCGGCAAATAGGCCCATAATTAAACATGCAAGTACCATCGCCAGTGCGACAGGGATACGGGTCTTGATTATCATGACCATCATTGCGGTAATACCAACAATAATGCCTAGAATTGCTCCATCCATTTCTTCATTCCTTTTAATTGCCTGCTGGGCAGGTTCTATTTCACGTCGTTTTTAAGATTTTTAAATAGGGCACCTTGGATTACAGGTGCCGCAAGTTGTGTTAGTAAAATTTATATGAATTCATTAGGTTTATAGGTAAGGCTTCACCCAATCCAGTCCGTCGACTGTGTTTGTTCTCGGGTTGTATTCACATCCGATCCAATCGCTATAGCCAGACTCATCCAGTACATTGAACAGGTGCGGGTAGTTCAATTCACCTTCGCTTGGCTCATGGCGTTCAGGGACAGATGCTATTTGGATATGACCGGTGTAGTCAGCCAAGTCGCGGATAAGTACCGTAAGATCACCGTCCATAATCTGGGCGTGGTAGAGGTCGAGCTGCAGTTTTACATTAGGACGATCAACTTGCTTGATTAGCTCAACTGCATCACGTTGACCCGAAATAAAGTAGCCTGGCACATCGCGGTTGTTCAGAGGCTCAATCATCAGCTCAATACCGTGCTCGGCAAACACATCAGCCGCAAAGCGGATATTACTAATAAAAGTATCTACGTGTTGTTGGTAGCTGAAGTTGCTATCAACTATTCCTGACATTGCGTGCACTTTTTTGCAACTCAAGGTGAGGGCGTAGTTTAGGGCTGTATCGACACTGGCACGGAACTCATCTTCTCGGCCTGGGATAGCGGCAAAGCCACGCTCGCCCGCATCCCAATTACCCGGAGGCATATTGAAGAGTGCTTGTTCGAAGTTATATTTCTTCAACTCACGAGCTAACTTTTCTGCGTCATAAGCGTAAGGAAATAGGTATTCCACGGCTTTGAAGCCAGCATGGTGAGCTTGTTCGAAACGCTCTAAAAAAGGTACCTCGGTAAAAAGCATGGTGAGATTTGCTGCGAACTTAGCCATTATTTGCCTCTCCCTTGTAAATCTGTGATTTCTTCTTTGCTAAGGTATCGAATGGGTTTGCCATCGAGCATTAGTGCCAGTTTTGCGGTTTCTTCTAGCTCCTCGGCATTGTCGACGGCATCAATCAGGTCGCTACCTGTAACAACCGGGCCATGATTAGCCAACAAGAAGGCACGGTAGTCTGCTGCTCGTTTTGCCAATTCTTCGGCAATGCGAGGATCGCCCGGACGTAGGTAGGGGATCACTGGCAGCTTGCCGATACGCATGACGAAGTAAGGCGTAAACGGCTTTATCGCGTTGTCGGTATCGAGCCCTTCCATACAAGACAATGCCGTCAGGTAAGTCGAGTGCAAATGGACGATTGCATTGCACTCATGGTTGTTGCGGTAAATCGCCAAGTGGAACGCCACTTCTTTTGAAGGGCGGTCACCTGAAATGTGGATGCCATCAATATCAACTACCGATAAGCGTTCCGCATTCAGTCGCCCAAATGAAGAGCCTGTTGGTGTGGCTAGGAAGTGCCCGTTAGGCAGCTTAAGAGAGAGGTTACCAGCACCGCCGGTGGCGTAACCTCGTTCGAACATCGAACGGGCAAGCGTTACCATCTGCTCTCTGAGTTGTTGTTCAGTCATGGTAGAACCCTTGTGCCGTTTCGAAGAAGTTAACGTCACCAAAGTTGCCTGACTTCAACGCCAGCGACAAGCTGCTGTCGATGGCTTTCACCCAAGGTACGCCCGGTGCAATCTGAGGGCCAATATAGAAGCCTTTAACTCCAAGGCTTTGAGTGACCACTCCCGAAGTTTCGCCGCCAGCCACAATAAAGTTCTGTACGCCACTTTCTTTGAGCTGGTGTGCTAACTGGCTGAAGAATTGCTCGACCGCATGGCTTGATGCCTGCGCACCGTATTGTGTCTGAATGGCTTTCAGTACTCCAGGCTCGGCAGTGGCGTATACCATAGGGGCAAAATCTGCGTCTAAATTTTCTAGTACCCACTGGAAAACGGATTCACAGTAATCGTCTTGCTCTAGGCAGGCTTTAACATCCAGCGCTAGGTGCGGCGCTTTTGTGGTGTAGTTAGCAACTTGCTGGTTGGTCATCACTGAGCATGAACCAGATAGAACGACCGTTTTGGCTTGTTGCGGTTTACCCGATTGTTTTGCTGAAGATTGATCACTTAAGTGTTCTGCCCAGTTTTTAGCAATGCCAGAAGCAAGGCCTGAACCACCAGTGATCAACGTGAGTGATTTTGCAGCTTCTCCCAACGTCTCAAGATGTAACTGGTTGAATGCATCGACAACCGCATAGCGTTTACCTTCTTGCGCAATGGCTGTGAATTGCTCTGTTACAGCTTGGGCTCCTTGCTCAATAGTTTGGTAGTTCACCAACCCGGTAGCGCCTTGTGATTGTGCATCCATCAGGCGCACAAGGCTTGAATCTGTCATTGGCGTAACAGGGTGGTTTCGCATGCCTGAATCGGATAGCAGCTCACCCATCACAAACAAATGGCCGTTGAATACTGTACGTCCATTAACCGGTAGGGCAGGGCAGACGATGGTGAAATTTTCGTTCAGCGCATCAAGCAACGCATCAGTGACCGGGCCAATATTGCCTTCGCTGGTACTGTCGAAGGTTGAGCAATATTTAAAGTAGAACTGCTGGCAACCTTGTTGCTGTAGCCAATTCAGGGCTGCAACAGACGTATCGATTGCTTCGTCTACCGGGCAAGAGCGTGATTTCAGGCTAATAACGACCGCATCGGCTTCTATATCGAGTTCGGTTTCCGGTACACCATTGAGTTGGATGGTACGCATGCCGTTTTCAACCAGAAAACCTGCAATGTCCGTTGCGCCGGTAAAATCATCGGCAATAACACCTAGTAGCATGATTATTGCTCCTTGTTAGGCAGGTTAATGCCATCGAAAATCTTAATTACGGCGCTGTCGTCTTCTTGACCGAAGCCGGCATTGCTGGCACTCGTGAACATATTCAGTGCGGTAGAGGCCAAAGGAAGAGGGAATTTTAGATCTTTGGCGGTATCAGAGACCAAATTCAGATCTTTAACGAAAATATCGACCATCGACGTTGGTGTGTAGTCACCATCAACGACATGCTTCATGCGGTTTTCGAACATCCAGGAGTTTCCTGCGGCGTTAGTCACCACGTCATACATTAAATCCAGTGGGATATTGGCACGGGCGGCCAGTGCCATGGCTTCAGCGCCAGCAGCTATGTGAACACCGGCAAGTAGCTGGTGGATGATCTTCACTGTGGCACCCAAGCCGATCTCAGTGCCAATGTTGTAAACCTTACCTGCTGTTGCATCAAGTACCGGCTTGAGCTTGGTAAACGCAGCTTCCGAGCCCGAAGCCATGATGGTCATTTCACCGATGTCGGCTTTTGCTGCACCACCTGAAACTGGCGCATCAAGCATGATGAGCTGACACTGTTGCAGACCTGCTTCAATGATTTTTGCATCTTCTGCTGAAATAGTGGCAGATACCATTACTGCAGTGCCGGGCCGGAGTTGTTCTGCAAGTTGGTTATCAAAGAGTACCGCTTTAGCCTGACGGGCATTCACAACTAATAGCAAGACTGCATCGAGTACTTGGGCGAAGTCAGCACAGTTGTGTGAAACACCTTTTGCACCGGCTTGTTCGAGTTCTTTTAGTGCGTCGGTGCTTAAGTCGATACCATAAGTATCAAGGCCAGCACGAATACAAGACTTCGCCGCGCCCATGCCCATTGAACCTAGACCAATTACGGCAACTGATTGTAATTGTTGACTTTCCATTTGCCTCTCCATGTTAACTTTTGTGAATTTCTGTTCTTGTTTGTGATTCTATGATGCTTTTTTGCAAAGGTGAAGGCGCGACTTCACACTTTTTAACAGTAAGGGTGATAAAAAGTGTGAATTGTTGATGTGAATATTTGGCTGAATTTTGAATTTATTAAAGGGTAATTAGTTAAGAACCTGAAAGGTTGGAGAATAATCAAAGAATGCCTTATCAAATGCTCACATTTATTCACAGGGATGGTCGAGTGGTGTTAAGATGCGTGCAAGCTAACTATATAGAAGAAGCATTATGATTCCGGCAGAACGACAGCGAACTATCCTCTCTTTGTTGGGGAATCAGGAAGTCATCAGCATCAGTGAATTGACTCACCAACTTGATGTGTCACACATGACGATCCGTCGTGATATTGCCAAGTTAGAGTCCGACGGGCGAGTAATGTCCGTGTCTGGTGGAGTCCAGTTGACGGAGAGTATTCACACTGAACTTTCACATGATGTGAAGATAAACCAGCACCGAAATGAAAAGGCCGATATTGGCTTTTATGCGTCACAGTTGATTAAGCCGAACATGACGATTTATCTCGATGCGGGTACCACGACGTTAGAAATAGCCCATCAGTTAAATTATCGAGATGATCTATTAGTGATCACCAATGATTTTGCGATTGCCTATTACCTGATGAACCATGCCGAGTGCAGTATCTACCATACTGGCGGCAAGGTGGATAAGGGGAATCAGTCTTGTGTTGGACAACAAGCGACGCATCTATTGCGAGAAATGAACATTGATTTGGCCTTCGTTTCTACGTCTTCTTGGAACCAGCGCGGGATCTCAACGCCAAGCGAAGAAAAGGTATTGGTGAAAAAGGCCATTATTGCGTCATCGCAGCAAAGTTATCTCGTTAGTGATTCTTCTAAGTATGGCAAGGTAGCCACTTTCCACGCTATTGATATTGAATGCTTTGATAAAGTGATTACCGATAGTGATTTTCCCACATGCTGTATTGATGATTTCAATGAGCGTGGTATTACTGTTGATGTAGTTTAACGGGTGTTTTATTTTGCATCCCTTTGGTTTTCTAGGTGATTAGCCGCGAATAGGCAGGTTGCCATCAGGCTATAACTGATGGCTTTTTATATAAACAAGACGTATGTCACTAACATATTTAAGTCATTGTCTATACTGATAGTCTTCTCTCTTCTTTTCCACCCTAGCTATTTATTGTCGATTGTTTTCATTAACTTTTAATCATCCTAACTGTATAGATGCGTCAGCATCAATGTATCGATTTTGAGGGGATTATTATGCTTGATTTTGCGAATAGCAGAGCCTTGAAAAGTAAACAGACTAAAGTGACCACGGCTTCTAACACCATTAAAGATGTCGTTTTAGTGGATCTCGTAGAACTGTATTCTTCGTCTGAAATTGAGTTGCTACAACAAGCGCTGCAACTTATTGATAGTGGAAAAAAGCGTATTCAATGCTTGAAAGAAAAGAGGAAGCAGGAAGAAAAGCAAAGGGAAGGTTTTGAAAAAACGCTTCATGATGCTGCCTATAATCAGGCTTTATTAGCTCTTGACACTATGTCGTTGTCAGAACTGTATATGTTGAGTGTTTGCTTCTCTTATTCCTCGACTACGGTGGTAGAGTTGATACAGGATTACGATCATCAACATTACCTGGCGTCCGTTCAGAGGTGGCTAGATACTGGTAGTCGCGATGACATTCACTTCGAGCAATCACCAGAAGAAGTGCATGAAGAGTGGCAGTGTGGTATTGCAAGTGCAGCCGTTGAAACGATAAGCTGGCCATGTTTGAAATACCACCGTAATCACCAAGGCTCAGTGGTGACGTACGTTGAGCCTCAAGGGACTTCCGATGATTTTCCTCAATCAATTTATAACACTGTCATAGAGAAGAATCAGTCAAACTTAACTGCAGAATGCTTAGCTGTGATTCATGCAATTGCGATGTATGAAAATAATGCAGAGAGAGTGCGTAAAATTTTAGAGAGTCTAGGACAATAGCACGCTAAAGCCAGCTTAGAGGTTGCATATGTAAGCTGGCTTAATATTGCTATTCGCTTTATCGAGCCGTGGTCGGTGTTTTGACGACGAGATTATTTTTGTTGTCTCGGCTCTGACGGATAAGCTCATCACCCATAATCACATCCTCAGCTTTTGCCAGGCGATCATAAAGTAACACGTTCACCGTTGCAGCTAGGTTCATACAGCCGACAGTGGGTACATATACAACTGCGTGTGCTTTATCGACAACCTCTTGGGCAATCGTGCCATCTTCAGGGCCAAATACATATAGAGCATTGTCGGGATGTTTGAATGCCGGCAGAGCAATCGCCCCTTCTGCTAGCTCAACACAGACTATTTTTGTTTCCGAAGGCAGATCATCAAGCAGTGATTGCACATTTGTCAGCGGGATTTTATTCGACATGCTCTTGGTGTCAGTTTGAAACTTTGCTGCCTTGTCGTAACGCTGGCCGGTATATATGACCGAGTCAACACGATAGCAGCCTGCCGCGCGCATTACCGCACCAACATTGGTTGGGCTCTTGGGGTTACTTAATCCAATACTGATTCGGGTGTTTTTCATTGGTGATTTCCGCTGATCTTATATTGAGCGCGGCATCTTAGCAGAGAGTGCCAATGGGGGATAGATAATCGTATTTTCAGTACTTACTAAAAGGTAATAAAAACACTCCATATCTTGTGGTTTTTGTACATAAATACAGCAAACGATACCTTTTTAGATAGTCTGTCAGCAGTAAACGTAGTCTAAGTCACTAAATCATAATAATTTACTGTCTACACTGGATGTAACTGATTGTTTATGGAGGGAGCCATATGACTATTCAACCGCTTGGCAGTGATAAACTGTATCGCGCCTCAGAACTGAATGGCTTGCCTGAAGATTGTAAGTCGACCAAGAACCTTACTCCACTTGATGAGATTGTAGGGCAGGAACGTGCTCAAAAGGCCGTTGAGTTTGCCATGTCAATTAAGGAGAAAGGGTACAATATTTATGCCATCGGCCGAAATGGCCTTGGTAAGCGCACCATGGTACTTCGTTACCTAAATCGCCATGACCCTAATGGCAATGGTAACCCACTATACGATTGGTGTTATGTTGCCAACTTTGATGAACCCCGGAATCCGAAGGTGCTTAAACTGCCGGCGGGTCGTGGTCATACATTCAAGAAAGATATTGAAAAGTTGATGACCCGCTTGGTCAAGGCATTGCCCTTGGCTTTCGATAACGAAATGTATTATAGCCGCTCGGAAAAACTCAAGAACCAGCTCACTGAAAAACAAGAAAGCGCGCTATTAACGTTAACGAAAGAAGCAAAAGAACACAGCGTCAGTTTGTCGGTAACCACCACCGGTGAATATCAGTTGATTGCTCTGAATGGCGAAGAGCCACATACAGAAGAAACATTTGCTCAATTAACAGATGAAGAGCAACAGGCGTTCGAAGATACCATTAATGAGCTGGAACGCCAGCTGAGAGGCATTGTTCGTCAGCTCACGGAGCTGGAGGAAGAGTTCTCCGATAAAATCCAAAAGCTCAATGAAGAAGTGGCGCTAGATGTGGTGTCACACTTTATCAAAACACTGAAAGAAGAATATAAACCGTTGTCAGAAGTGACGGCATATTTGAAGGCGATGCAGGCGGATATCCTCGAAAATCTCGATATTTTCTTGGAGGAAAGTGAGGAGCAGGTTGCCTTGGCTTATGCGGCGCTTGATAAAAAAATGCCACGGCGTTACCAAGTTAACGTGCTGGTAAATCAAGATGAGTCTAAGTTTCCTATTGTGGTTGAGGAAAGCCCAAACTATCACTCGATATTTGGTTATGTTGAGAATGCCACATATAAAGGGACCGTTTTTACCGATTTCTCGTTGATTCGCCCTGGTAGCTTACACCGTGCCAACGGTGGGGTATTGCTGATGGATGCGGTTAAAGTGCTTGAGCGGCCTTATGTGTGGGATGGACTCAAACGCGCTCTGCGCTCACGTAAACTGAGTGTGAGTTCGTTGGAGAAAGAAGTCACATTATCAGGCACGATTTCGCTCGACCCCGAACCGATCCCACTTCACGTTAAGCTTATCTTGTTCGGTGATTACCAGACTTACCAACTGCTCCAGCATTATGATCCTGAGTTTAGCGAGCTGTTCCGTGTTACCGCTGATTTTGAAGATGAAATGAACCGTACCGATGAGTCGGAGGCGCAATATGCCAAATTCATCTCTAGCATTGTCAACGATAACAAGATGCTGCACTGTGACCGTAAAGCGATTGGTCGGATTATAGAATACAGCTCTCGTCAAGCGGATGATCAGAACAAACTGTCGTTGCATTCGGCGGACATTGCTAATTTATTGCGTGAGTCCAACTACGTCGCGAAGTCATCCAATGCCACTATGATCAGAGCAAATCATGTTGAGTTGGCTTTGAGCAATCAAGAGATGCGGGTCAGCCGGCTTAAAGATCATGTGATGCAGACATTCACTAACGGCACAACGCTTATCGATACCGACGGTAAAGCGGTTGGGCAGGTCAATGCCTTGTCGGTGATTTCAACCTCGGATTACCAGTTTGGTTCGCCGAACCGGATCACCGCGACAACATCTTATGGGGATGGCGGTGTGTTTGATATTGAGCGCAGTGTTGATCTTGGTGGCCGAATTCACTCAAAAGGGGTGATGATCTTATCGGCGTATCTGGCATCGGTGTTTGGTCGTAATAAGCGGATCCCACTAACCACCCACCTGACGTTCGAACAGTCTTACGGTGGCGTTGATGGCGATAGCGCATCAATGGCAGAACTGTGTGCCATTGTTTCGGCCTTCTCACAGACTCCACTTCGTCAGGATGTGGCCATTACCGGTTCGATGAATCAGTTTGGTGCAGCTCAGCCAATCGGCGGTGTGAATGAGAAAATTGAGGGTTTCTTCGATGTTTGTGGCATCAAAGGAAGAGCGCCAAACCAAGGTGTGATTATTCCTCAGTCCAATGTTCATAACTTGATGTTGCGAAAAGATATTGTCGATGCTGTTGAAAAAGGTGATTTCAAAATCTGGGCAATTCGCCATGTGACAGAAGCGATTGAAATCTTGATGGGCCAGGCTGCCGGTCAAGCAGGTTTGGATGGTAACTATCCTGTCGACAGCATATTGGGCCAAGCTCAGCTTAAACTTAATGCATTGAGGTAGTGACGAAATCACGGTTACTAAAAAAGACCGCCAACGGCGGTCTTTTTTATGGTTGTAGCTTGGCAATAGGTGTAAGCAGTCTTACTTATTTAACTACTTGATACGGCGCGCTGGCTACCAAAGATGTTTATCAGCGTACCGATAATGATCAGGCTTCCGCCGAGTAGTGTCCACACTGATGGCAGTTCACTAAATAGGAACGCCCCTAGCAGGATTGAAAATACCACTTGTATGTAGGAGTAGGCAGTCGCTTTGCTGGCAGCCTCAGTTTGCATTGCTTTGGTTAAACATACTTGGCCAATCTGGGTAAAGATACCTACTAATAGCAGTAACGCCGCCTCAAATAGTGTGGGCATCTGTATTTCGCCCCCCAGAAGGATGAGTGATAGCGGAAGCGCAATAAACGGGAAATAAAATACGATGACCGAACTGTCTTCACTTTTGCTCAAGCTTTTTACTATGGTATAAGCCACGGCACTGAAAAATGCCCCCATCATTGCAATACCCACGGCAAAGGTTGGAAGTTCGATGGCATTGCTGGCGAGCATGTTGGGTTTGACGGTGATAACTAGGCCCAAAATGCTCAGCGCGATACAGATGATAGTTGAAAGTTGGATCCGCTCTTTAAGAAAGAGTAGAGCTAATATCGCTGTAAATACTGGATGCAGGTATTGCAATATAGTCGCTTCGGCCAAAGGCAGGTGGGCAATAGCGTAGTACACACAGATCAGGCCAAAGGTACCAACGGTTCCCCTCGCGATCAGTAATGGTTTGTTATTCCCCCAGACCGGTATTTTCTTGCGCTTAATATCGAGGTAGCTAAGCACCAGAGAAATAAGGGCCCTTGCGGCAACGATTTGGAATATTGGCATGCCCGAAGCACTGACTAGTTTTACGCAAGCTGCCATAAGCGAGAAACCAAAGGCTGACAGCAGCATAAATCTCAGTCCCACAGGTAGTTGACTAAGGACTGAGTTTTTAAAGAAAGATGGGGTAAGGGCTTTAAGCATTGACGGAATTGCAACCTCAGCGTTAGTAATGCAGTAGCAAAGTGTTATCCCAAATGATAATGGGAATCGATGGCGTAATTTTGCCTGAAAATCATGCGTGACGCATTAGATATGTGTGATGAATCGTAAGGGATAATAAAAACACCCTCTCCTGTGGAGCAAAGAGGGTGTTTTAGTGCGATGGAAAAGACGTTAACGTGCCAACTTGTGATGTGCGCGTGAGAAGTGGCCGGCACAGAATGCCCCCACAATTGAAAGTTCACCTGCCAGACAAAGGGCTGCACAAACCTCAGATAAAGCTTGAGAGTTACCAGAACCGTGTAAACCCAGTAAATCCAAGCACGCTTTTTGGCTCGGCAAGGAGGTGCCACCGCCGACGGTACCGACCATCAGATTTGGCAGGGTGACAGAGGCATATAAGCCACCCTGTTGATTAACTTCGATGCGAGTAATACCGACCGCAGATTCCGCCACGCAGGCGGCATCTTGGCCACAGGCAATATAGAAAGCGGCGAGGGCGTTGGCATAGTGGGCGTTGATGCCGATACTGCCGCTTAGTGTGCCACCGATGGTATTCATACGGGCAAACTCGGCCATTTTTTTCGGCGTGGTATGTAACATTTTCTCGACTAGCGCCTTGTCGATGTTGATTTCTGCCGTCACTTTTTTACCACGTACGCCCCGTAAAGTTTGCGCCGTCGCTTTTTTATCACCAGACAGATTGCCGTCGAGGAATGCTTCAAGTGGCTCTATGGGTGAATGCTGTAAGATATGTTCGAACACCGCATTGGTCGATATGGTCACCATATTCTGGCCTGACGCATCACCAGTGAGATATTCAAACACTAGGTAAACGTGGTTGCCTTCAATATTGACGCTGATATCCGTTAATTTACCGTGGCGTGTGGTTGATTCGGCAATTCGTCGGAACTCGTCATATTGGGTGACAACCCAAGCGACAAATTGTCCGGCTTGCGCCAAGTCATAAAAAGCAAAACAAGGGGTACGAGTGACGCCTTCATTCAGCAGCATGGCACTCGCCCCGCCAGCTTGGGTAATAAGCTGTGAACCACGGTTATAGGAAGCGACAAGGGCTGCCTCGGTTGTGGCGAGCGGTACGTGAAAATCATCCTGGGCAAACAGGCCATTGACACGAAGTGGCCCGGCAATACCAATGGGCATTTTCACTGTACCAATGAAGTTTTCGATGTTTTTGCTATAGCAGAGCATTTGCTCTTGTGTATATCCATCGAGCAATTGTGCTTTGGCTTCCTCGTTATCGAGCATCTGCCAGCGTCGTTCAACTGCCTTGGGGGTTAGGTAAGGCGTGCGCGGCTGCTTTTTATCCGGCTTGGCAAAGTTTGAGCCAAGGCGTTGCTGGAGCTCATCAGCAGTGAAGTCATTGACCACCGTTTTCATGTGGTCGCGTCGATGGAGATTTAGTTTTGGCATAGCAGTGCTTCTTAGCTAATGACTGCGGCGGATTGTAACCTCCTAATATCAAAACACTACTCCTGCCAGTTTGGAATCTCAGGTGCAGACAGAAATCATTCAGGTTTTTTCTTGCTTGGCGATATTGAGGAATGTGGTCATCCCGCTGATATCTAAGCAACCATCAGATTATATATGGGGCGGAGGTGTTGATTGTCAGTCATAATTATTAACAGTTTCTCTGCTTTAGTATTGCTGATTTTTTTACCGTTCACAGGCTCAAAAGCAGTATTGAGTGCTGATTTGTCGACAGCTTCCGTTTGGCGGTAGAGATAGCCATAGCTGGTGGTTGGCTATTCCAGCGGCATAGTCACTGATGCTTTCTTCGCCGTTAAGGGCGCCAGGCGAGAATATAAAGACATAGTTTGTACTCTAGCTCGAAGCTTTCGAGTTATAGCATTGCGTACCGGGCAGAACACGCCTAGGATGGATACCGATTTTTGAGTAAACGGAGTTAATTCCAGATGGTGGAAAAAGTTGGACTCACCCCGAAAGGGCCGCAGTTTTCTGAGTTAGTTCAAGGGTATTGGCGTCTTGCCGATTGGCACATGAGCCCGCAGGAACGATTGAGCTTCTTGAAGCAGCACATTGAGTTGGGGATCACGACAGTCGATCATGCTGATATTTATGGCGGCTATACCTGTGAGCAGCTGTTTGGTGAAGCCCTAGCGATTGATCCGAGTGTACGTGAACACATAGAGATCGTGACCAAGTGCGACATCAATTTGTGCACTGACCTTGTGCCTGAGCGCAAGATCAACCATTACGATACGGGCAAGCAGCATATCGTTAATTCAGTGAATAATTCATTGTCTCGTCTTCATATCGAGAACATTGATGTTCTGCTAATCCACCGTCCGGATGTATTGATGGATGCTGATGAGGTAGCTGAAGCCTTTGTGGAACTGAAACAGCAGGGTAAAGTGAACCACTTTGGAGTTTCAAACTTCACACCTTCGCAGTTTGACTTACTGCAATCTCGTCTAGAAGCGCCTTTGGTAACCAATCAGGTTGAGATCAATCCACTTAACTTTGAAGTGGCGCATGATGGTACACTTGATCAACTGCAAATGAATCGAGTGAAACCGATGGCGTGGTCATGCTTGGCTGGCGGCGCGATATTCTCCGGTCAGTCTGAGCAGCAAATCCGAGTACGTAATGAGTTGGAAGCGATCCGTGAAGAGATTGGTGCTGACAGTATTGATCAGGTGATTTACGCGTGGGTACGCCGTCTGCCATCTAACCCGCTACCAATCATTGGTTCGGGTAAAATCGAACGGGTACAAACCGCGGTGGATGCTCTAGATATCACACTGACTCGTGAACAATGGTACCGGGTGTGGGTTGCTTCTAAAGGCCACGGGGTGCCATAGAGTCCACATGCTCTCATTAGGCTTATGAACTTAAAGTTCTTTTCGCTTGAAGAAATTTAGCCTCTGTCTAAGTGTAGACAGAGGCTTTTTTTATTTGGGCCGGCGAAAGTCTAAAACGTTGCTAGCCCTTAATTACCATTTGCCGGTGTTTTCCATTGAGAGCCATGGTTCGGCAGGCGTAAGCGCTTCGCCTTTTTGCAGCAGTTCAATTGAAATACCATCTGGTGAGCGCACGAATGCCATGTGACCATCGCGAGGTGGGCGATTAATTGTCACACCGTTAGCTTGAAGGTGAGCACAAAGGTCGTAGATATTATCGACACGGAAGGCTAAGTGTCCAAAATTACGTCCGCCAATATACTCTTCAGGATCCCAGTTGTAGGTCAGTTCAACCAGCGGTGCGCTCGTCGTTTTTGCATTTTCAGCATCACCAGGCGCGGCAAGAAAAATTAAAGTAAAACGGCCTTTCTCACTCTCTTTACGATTGGTTTCCACTAAACCCAGTTTGTTGCAGTAAAAATCAAGCGACGCATCAAGGTCGCTGACTCGAACCATTGTATGTAAAAATTCCATTATACATTCCCGCTGTTATTCGCTATTGCTTAGCGCCAAGTTACTATTCTAACAGTAATTCTGCAACGGCTTCACCTACGCCGCTGGCCGATTGGGGGTTTTGTCCGGTGATAAGACGGCCATCAATAACAACGTTATTTGCCCATGCATCAGCAGCAATAAATACGGTATTGGCCTGCCTAAGCTTGTCTTCGAGCAAAAATGGTACGACACCGGTGAGCCCAATGGCTTCCTCTTCTTCATTGGTGAACCCTGTGACTTTCATATTGGCAATAAGGTGGTCACCGTTGGCGTAAGTCATATTGACCAGTGCTGCTGGACCATGGCAAATCGCAGCGAGAATCCCGTTTTGTTGGTAAATAGCGAGGGCGACGCGTTTAACATGTTCATCGTCGGGAAAATCCCACATGGTGCCATGACCACCGGCAAAGACGATGGCCTGATAGTCAGAAGGCATGATGTTATTGAGCGAGTGGCTATTTTTTAAATGATCAACCAGTTCCGGCACCGCAAGAAAGCGGGCATTGAACGCATCTTCTTCATCCCAGCTTTTTGGATCAACCGGAGTCTCTCCACCGGCAATTGACACAATATCTACGTCAATCCCTTTGTCGGCCAAGGCAAAGTAGGGATGTGTTAACTCAGAAAGCCAGAACCCAGTTTTTGTACCTGTATTTCCCAATGCTGCATGGCTGGTAAGGACAATTAATGCTTTTGCCATAATGTGATTCCCTCAAGCTTAAGTTAAAAACTTACAGCGAAAGCATAGTATACCCAGCTACCACTAGGTGCTGTTCTGGTTACACTTTAATGAGAGAGGGAAGGAGGCTTTAGAAATGACTGGAGAAAAGTTAACCATCTTTTACGATGGAGCGTGCCCGAGCTGTGTCGATGATCGGAATTGGTTTACGCGGCGACTGAGTCACCCAGACAATGTCAATTGGTGTGATATTACGGGAAAGGAGGATTACCTGAAGTCATTGGGGATAGATCCATATCTGGCAGTTAAAGAGCTGCATGTAATGAATGACAACGGCGCAATATATAAAGAATTGGATGCTTATATTTTGTTGTTCAAGCAGGTGTGGTACCTACGTCCTCTGGCATGGATAATGGCTATTCCATTGGTAAAAGGGCAGTTGTCGCGTTGGTATAGAAAAACGGTTGATCGAAGATTGGCTGGGCAGGGCCGGATAGGGCAGGATAAATAACGGTCGGCGCTCTACTTTGCGCCAGCCCGTTATTATGTCTGAGGGTTATATAGCTTTTACCATTTTCTGCAATAACGTAATCAGCTGTTGTTGTTCATCGCCGTCGAGGCAGCTGAGTGCCTGCTTATTGATTGCTAGCGGTATAGGTAGCAAGGTCGATTGCAATTCCCTGCCTTTGTTGGTTAGGAAAATACGGAAAGAGCGCCGGCTATTTGGATCATTTTGTCTTTCCACCAGTCCCAGCTTCTCAAGTTTATCGATGGTTCGAGTAGTGGTTGAGTTTTCGACTTTGGATTTTTGAGAGATTTCAGTTTGGGTTACCCCTTCTTCTTCCCACAAACACATTAGTGTTGGCCAAAGCGCAATGGTTAGTCCGTGTTTCTTTAGTTCGGTATCGAAAGTCTTGGCGGCATTGTTGGCAACAACATTAATGAGCCACCCAAAACTGGACTGTCGGTCAAATTCTTGTTTCATAAGGCGGGATCAACCCTCATGTTTTATAAACTAGCAACTATTGCCATTGTAACTGATAGTGCAGCAACAAACAGTACCAGCGCTTTTATATTACTGGCAAAGTGAAGAGCGACAGAAGGCATTTCTATATTGTTCTGCTGTTTTCCTGTGACCATGGCTAATACCAATGGCTTGTTACGCAACTTGTAAAAGAAAATAGCCGCGAGATGGGTGAATACAAGCCCCATCAATGCTTTGGCGGTAAAGAGATGTACGTTTTCGGCAGTACTATAAAACGGCTCATCCAAGATACTGCCAAGCATGCTGAAATTATCAAACCACCCTGTAAGCGCCAAGCCGCTTAAGCATTGCAACGTGAGTATTGTAAGCAATGAAAACACCATTAAAGCCCCAGCCGGGTTATGCCCAGGCTTAGATCTATATTTTCCTTTGAGATAGCTGATCACTATTCGTGGAGAATGGATAAATTGTGCGAAGCGGCTTGTATCACTACCTACTATTCCCCAGCTTATCCGCCATAGCAACAGTGCAAATAAGGCGAGCCCGAAAGCGATATGTGGCCCTCCGCCATTGAATCCACTTAGTGCCAGAAGTGTAAAAAGAATAGCTTGTAGCCAATGATATAGACGCGTCGGTAAATCCCAAACCTTCATAGTTGTTCACCTTCATTTTATGTTGTTTGTAACAAGTGCCTCTGAATTTACACAGCAATAGTTGCAATTGCAACTATTGCTGTGTAAATTAATGTAATCAACAGTCGTCAATAGACTGGCAAGAAGGAAATGTGGGAGTATAGAAATGAAAAAGATGCACAAAAATAGTTTGATGTTGGGTATAGCCCTAACTTTTTCAGCCGGCTCTATCGCGGTTGAAACCACTGAGCGAGTAAACACTCAGGACGCCACAGTACTGATGTTCGAAGAGGCGATTTCACAGCGACAGTCAACTTTTGGGTTAATTGAACATGATGCTAAAGATATGGGGAAAGCGTTAAAAGCAAAAGAAGTGAACTGGGATCGCCTTGAACTGGCAGCCAAGAAACTGCATGAAGCCTCAACGCGTTTAGATTCATTATTTCCTGAAGGTAGCCTTGAGGGAAGCAAAGCCAAGGATAAGGTTTGGGATGATAATGTGAAGTTTGAACGCTTATTAAATGAAATGGATGACGGCTTTGAACTGCTTTACCAAGCAACGCTTGAAAAGGATAAAAGCTTAGCTCAACAGGGCCTTAAGCAGGCGCAGTCGACGTGCAAAGCTTGCCACCGTCAATACCGGTCTCGCTGGTAGCATGATTGAATTACATAGCCTTTTTATACTGGACTGTTAAGCTAGTTGAATATTTGTTTATCAGTATATACCCGAGAACCTTGACGTTACTTGGGGATTAAGTAGGGAAGATATGTTAGCAACTCGTCAAGATCATGGGTGGAAAACACCACAGAACTTTTTGATCTTAATTTCAATCATCGTTCCGGTCGCTTTTTCTAGTTGGCAGGCGTTACTTAATAACTTTGTGATCGAAGAAGCGGCTTTCACTGGAGCGGACATTGGCTTGTTGCAGAGTGTGCGAGAGATCCCTGGCTTTTTAGCATTTACCGCAGTTTTTGTTCTTATGTTCATCCGAGAGCAACGGTTCATGATTCTTTCGCTCGCAATGCTGACGTTAGGGGTCGCTATTACCGGTTTTTTCCCATCGGTATCAGGCTTGTTAATGACAACTCTATTGATGTCTACCGGCTTCCATTACTTCGAAACACTCAAGCAGTCACTCTCTCTGCAGTGGTTGAGTAAAGATGAAGCACCGGAAGTACTCGGGAAATTGATTTCGGTTGGTGCCCTCGCTTCTTTATGTACCTATGGTTCGCTGTGGCTCATGCTGGAGCAGTTTGAACTGCCATTTAAGTGGGTGTATTTAATTACCGGAGTAGCGGCTTTTGGTATATTAATTTTTGTTGCTACGGCATTTCCGCAATTTAAAAGCGAAACAGCACAGACCAAGAAACTGGTATTTCGTAAACGTTATTGGCTCTATTACGCGCTGACGTTTATGAGCGGTGCCCGTCGTCAGATCTTTATTGTTTTCGCCGGGTTTTTGATGGTCGAAAAGTTCGGGTATTCTGCCGCAGATATCACCCTGCTATTTTTGATCAATTATTTGTTTAACTGGTTATTTGCGAAGAAAATCGGTCGATTCATCGGGCAAGTGGGAGAGCGCAAAGCGCTGGTGTTTGAATATGTGGGTTTGATAGCGGTGTTTACCGGTTACGCCATTGTCGAACAAGCAGAAGTCGCTGCGGTATTATATGTCGTTGACCATTTGTTTTTCGCCTTGGCACTAGCAATGAAAACCTACTTCCAAAAAATAGCAGACCCAGCTGATATGGCCTCTACTGCTGGTGTTGCATTTACTATTAACCATATTGCTGCTGTCGTTATTCCTGTGAGTTTTGGCTTGCTTTGGCTAACATCACCGTCCTCGGTGTTTTTTGCTGGTGCGGCAATGGCGGGGATATCGCTATTGTTATCATTGAATATTCCCGCAAAACCGGAAGAGGGGAATGAAGTTAGAGTGTTAGCTTGGCGTTAATTTACCCAAGTGATTGGGAAAATTCACATTCCATGACAAGGTCGGACTTGAGCAACACGCATAAGTTTTGCATCATGTACCAAGTGACTTCGTAATACCACAAGGTAAAGAACATGATTTCTAAATGGGCAGTGCGCTTTTTTCAGATGGCGGAGCTAGTTGGCTCATGGAGTAAAGACCCTTCAACACAAGTCGGTGCTGTTATTACCAAGGGCAACCGAATTGTTTCTGTAGGCTTCAATGGTTATCCTCATGGTGTCTCTGATAGTGCTGATACCGATGATCGTGAAATGAAACTACTAAAAACGCTCCATGCCGAAGAGAATGCGATTTTGTTTGCCAAGCGTGACTTGGCAGATTGTGATATTTGGGTGACCCACTTCCCATGCCCAAATTGTGCAGCTAAAATTATTCAAACAGGTATTTCAACCGTTCATTGTCCTGAGCAGACCGAAGACTTCCTCTCGCGTTGGGGGGATAAAATTCAAGTTAGTCAGGAAATGTTCGAGCAGTCCGGCGTATCGGTCAATTGGTTACCGCTCGATGAGCTTGATAAGAAGGCAAATTAATACGTAGAGGCTGCGAGTGCAGCCTCTTTTTTTCTTGCTCCCGAAAGGCTTCAAAGCGTGAGCATCATTAGATACAGAAATGACAGTTCTCTTCGTTTAATCCATGCCAGCCCTGAAGATTAACCATATGTTCTTCGCCAGCGGCTACCCCCATCTGATAGCCCTCATCCAAAATTTCCCGCTTCATTGATAAGCGTTTTACGCTAAAAGACTCAGGCGGTGCAATGACCCTAATGATCGTACCTGCTGGTGGGTTTCTGATGAAATCTAATGAAGCATTGTAATTTTCAGAACGGTGCAGCATTGCATCTGCCACACCAGGGTAGCGTGACAAGAGTTTTTTCATTAGCCAAGGGTGTTTTGTTGGGTTCATATGGTAGCTCAATGGGTGCGACAGAATGACCGTAATATCGCGTGCGCCCCGACGATAGGCCTCTTTAACCGGTATTGAATCGGCAACTCCGCCATCGGTATAGCACCCACCAGAAAAACAGGGTGGGGTCTTAACCGCAATGGGTAAGGCAGCCGTTGCAACCAACGTTTCTTTTATGTTTGATTCATCAATACGGTAATAGTCTGCATGCCCATTGGTGACATTCGTCACCGTTGCCCAAAAGGGAATGGAGTTGAACAGACGCATTTTATCTATTGGGTAACGATGATTAGCTTCTTGCCATAGCCAGTTAACATCAACCAGATCGCCACCTTTTAAAAAACGTTTGGGGTTAAAGAACGCGCTAGTTGTTGCCAGCTCTGTAATCACCTTGTAGCTACGTTTAGGTTGCTGTGACAGGTACCCTACGAGGTTAGATGCCCCAGCGGAGACTCCCATAGCAAAATCATACGGGTGAAAGTCGGAAGCCATGAATGCATCAAGTACACCACTGGCAAAAATACCACGCATCGCACCCCCTTCTACAATTAGAGCGCGGCTATTTTCTAAAATCATACAAACCTCAATATCTCTGTGACACGCTAAGGCTACGCTTAGTGTCGCTAAAACGATATTTGGTTTTGGTTATTGCTGTAATCAGTATTTCCTAACATTCAGACTTTTTTCCTATTAAATCAATCAATAGTGAGGTAACGGGGGCAGGTATTAAGTCAACTGTATGAAATTGTTGAAGATAAATGGCTATAAACAGGATTAGCAACAAACTATCCCCAGAAATTGTGGATAACTACTTATAGGTACGGTTTATGGTTATGAGTAAATGGCTTGCCTAGTGAAATGCTATGACAATGAACATTATTATGTTTTGTTTCTGTGTTTTAGTCCTTTGTTAATGGCTGCGAGAGTGTTTTGGCTTGGGATTTAATTCTGTTTGGGTAGGTGAAAATGCTTGTTTAGTCAGGTGTTCCCCATTAGTATTTACGCCGAATTTACCTTTGTGGAGAAACTTGAATGGACTTTATCGTCGAAGTGCTGGGCTGGACCAGTGTCGCCTTATACATATCGCTGACTATTTTCAATAGTATGAAGGCAACGCGTTTTGCTGCATTTGGCTCTGCGGCGAACGATACTGTTTGGGCTCTGTTGATGGGGTGGTATCCCAAGGTAATTCTTAATCTCGCAGTAGCCAGTATCAATACATACCGCTACGCGAAAGATTTCATGAGTGTATCCAAGGCGTTGCTGATTGCGCTGGGTAGCGTAATGGCTGTGGGTATTGGCTATATTCTTTATGTTGCAGTGTCTTCATTTATTGCTGAGCCAACCTTGTCTGTGGGCTTCCAGTTCCTTGATCTGGGTATTATTCTAACCGCTATTTATATGACGAGTTTGCGCAAGTACCGCGTACTGATGCTGATGTCTGGCTTTGTCGGTATGGTGGGTTACTACGGTAACCCTCAGATGATGATTATTAAAGTCTTGGTTATCTGCATTATGTCTTACAAACTATATAAAAATCAGGATGACAGTGTACAAGCTGTTGCGACTCAGTCTTAATCTCTCAGTCTTAATCTGATGGATTGAAAAAGCCCCGGAGCTGTTTAGGTTCCGGGGCTTTTTTATAGGATTATACCCAAGCACATTGTTGATACTTGGGTATATCACTTTGTGTTTTAAAATTCAGCGTCGACGTGGAAAGTCATTGCTTCATGGGTGATCGGGTGGCTTAACTCTAACCGTTCTGCATGCAGGTGGAGACGATTGCTTTTAATACCATACAAGTCGTCACCAAGGATCGGCATATTAAGGCCTAAAGAGTGGGCACAATGCACTCGTAGCTGATGAGTACGACCGGTTTTAGGATACAGATGCACCTTTGTGTGTTTGTCGCTGCGGCTGATCACTTCCCACTTGGTTTCTGCTGGCTTACCGTGCTCATGACAAACAAGCTGGCGTGGCCTGTCATCAAGGTCACCGCGCAATGGCAGGTTAATCATGCCCTGATCGGCTTCTAATATACCGTCAATCATTGCGGTGTAACGCTTCTTGACTGTTCGTTGGATAAACTGTTTCTGCAGGCTTTTGTTGGCCCGCTTAGAAATAGCGATAACCATCAAGCCCGAAGTGGACATATCTAAGCGATGAACAATCAATGGTCCTGTTGCGTTAGGAAATTGTTGTTTCATCCGCAAATACACCGAGTCTTCAATGGTCTTGCCCGGCACAGATAAAAATTCCGCGGGCTTGTTGACCACGGCCATATCTTCATCTTGGTAAATTATCTCAACACTTTTGCCTTCTGCAGGATTCGTCAGAAGTGGATTATCATCAAGCTCTATACCTTCAAGCATATGAGTCAGAATAGGCAGACATTTACCTTGGCATGCAGGGTAGTAGTGCTTGTGGCGTCTGATTTCAGATTTTGGTGAACAACCCCACCAAAACTCAGCCATCGCAATCGGTGTCATGCTGTTCTTGAAAGCAAATTGCAATAGTTTGGGAGCCGCACACTCACCGGCACCCGCTGGTGGAACACCTTGGGCGGTGCCGGAGAAGAGTTCGCCTAGACATTTCTCCTCCCCTTTACTGTTGAGAAAGCAATATTGTTCAAAGAGCTTTTGCTGTAATGATGAAGAGAAATTACGGCGTTCTGCAACTAATGGTGTAATGACATTTTGCAATCGATCTAGCTGCTGTTGTTTTTCAGTAATTTCGGCTTCCCAGAAAAGCTTGAGATCGCGTAGCTGGAGCTTTTCAATAACGCTTTCTTTGCTTAATTGCATTTTCAGTGCGTTGCGAACTTCAGGATCAAGATCTGCACTATCGGCACGCTTTGCTTTGCGTAACTTTCTGGCTTCGACCATGTGACTGCGATGCGTGGCCAGTGCTTCATTAGCCGCGGCTTGGGCTTCTTTCAATGCCTGTTTAGCAGTGGCAAGCTCAGGGTTGGCTTCTAATTTTTTAATCTGCTGACTAAACTCATTGAGTTTATCTTGGCCGCTTAGAAAGAAGCTGCCTTCTGCGAGCATATCGAATACCGGTGGGACAAAATGGGGCAGTAAGTTCTGGTCAGCAACTTTGCCAGAGAAAGCCGATAGAAAGCCGATTTCTCCTTGTTGGTTTTTTACCAACAAAACGCCAAACATTTTACCGATTGCGCCGTCTGTATCACCCTCTAAGCCAAAGTTATGCTGCCAGTCTGTCTGTGTCTCCAGATGCTGCTGTAGCTGTTCTGCGGCGACAAGGCACAATGGATGTGGCTCGTAGTAGAACGGGTATGTAAAACGTTCGGGCAATTGATAATGCTCGATGGAGGAAGTAAAGGGCGTGAAACAATGTTCCGTGGCGTGCATAAGCTGATCTATGGTGAAGTAATCTTTGTCCTATTTGTCCCGTCATGGGGCGATAGGGGTTAAGGGCGGCAATTCTACCTCTTCGATGAAAAGAGATCATCTCTCGGCTAACTTTTGAAAGAAATTGACTGTAAACTCGCATAAATATATGGATTGTGTTGCATTTAAAGTCAGTGCGGACCAGTATATTGCCATTGATATAATCCCGTGAAATTATTGTGGTCTTTTACGGCAATTCATCGCTAATCGTTACACATTTTCTGTTAGGTTGAATTGTTAAGATATTGTCAAGACTCTCATTAGCGGTGGAATGTGTACTAATCTTTTGAAGTTGTTGTTGAGAAATAATAGCTTGATTGATTTATAAATATAGGAATTACAACTGAGTGGATACAGTTTTAAGAACAAAAGATGAGATTGAACGGCACCTTTCGTTTCAAGAAGGAGCGCAGCATACTGCGATTTATCAAGATTTTGTTCTTAAAAGTGCTTTTCAGCCAATAGTAAAAGCAAATGGACATATCTTCGCCCATGAAGCGTTAATGCGGGTATATAACTCTGAAGGGCGGTTAGTCAATAATGGTGAATTATTCAATTACTACAGGGAGAACCCGATCCACTTAATTAATATTGATCGTCTAGCCCGTGTTATCCACTTAAGAAACTTCTCTCGCTGCCGATTGTCGACCAACTTATTTATTAATATGATGCCTATCACTATTTTATTCTGTGATAATGAAGGGTTGGTTGATTCAGTCTTGTTACCTCGGATCTATGAGCTTGGTTTAAAGCCAGAGCAAATATATATCGAGATCTTAGAGCATTACACAGACGATGATATTGCTCTGACGAATGCAATTCGCCATTTGAATCAAGCTGGGCTAAAGGTTGTTATTGATGATTTTGGGGTGGATGGTTCATCTGAACAGCGAGCGCGTGCGGTTTCCCCTGACATAATCAAAGCCGATACGTCGTTACTAGAACAATACCTTCAAGGGGAAACCCAGCCTCTTCTTGATGTTTTTTCCCTTTGCCAAGAGCTAGAAGCGAAACTCATTATCGAAGGGGTAGAAAATGTAAGCGGGTATCATGCCGCGACATCGCTAGGGGCTGATTACCTACAGGGTTATTATGTAGGAGTACCTCAGCATACGAAAACGCGCAATGTGAAAGATCAACCGTTTCTATATATTGCTGAACGTAGGACTGACTAGCCTAGTTAGGTGATATGTAGGCTAGCCAAAGTAATAAATGCTGTTAATTTACACCCTCGACGGGATTGTTTTGGTGTTAACTTTTATTGGTTTTGTTAACGACCCCTCCCTGAGTCAAGTGTGTTGGCTCCAACAACGTCTCTAATTCATCCCTGCTAATGTTTGTTTCCTGTTCTGCAACATCAATAATATTGCTTTGCTCCTTATAGGCTTTTTTGGCAATTTCAGCGGCTTTTAGGTATCCGATGATCGGGTTGAGAGCGGTAACAAGAATTGGATTTCGGGCAAGAGCGCTATTTAACGTCTCTTGCTTGACGGTAAACGAGCAAATTGCTTTATCGGCAAGGAGTACGAGAGAGTTAGCAAGAAGTTCGATACTTTGTAGTACGTTATAGGCTATGACGGGCAGCATAACATTGAGTTGGAAGTTACCTGATTGCCCAGCAATCGAGATCGTTGTGTCGTTGCCCATTACCTGAGCCGCAACCATAGTCGACGACTCAGGAATGACTGGATTTACTTTCCCCGGCATGATTGATGAGCCAGGTTGCAATGACTCCAGTTCAATTTCCCCTAGGCCAGCCAGTGGGCCTGAGTTCATCCACCTTAAATCATTACTGATTTTCATCAGGGCGACGGCAGCGGTTTTGAGTTGGCCGGATAAACTGACAATGGCATCTTGGCTGCTGAGGTTATAGAAAAAATTATCACTTACCGTGAAATTGACTTCTGTCGATACGGATATATTGTTGGCAAAGATAGCTGGAAATTCCGGTGCAGCGTTGATACCGGTACCGACAGCGGTTCCGCCTTGCCCTAGTGCGATCACGTTGTCCAAAGCGATCAGGATCCCTTGACGGGCTTTGCTTAATTGTGTTTGCCAGCCTGCCATTTCCTGGCCCAATGTCACGGGCATTGCATCCATTAAATGGGTCCTCCCGGTTTTGGCTATGTGCCCGATGGCGGCCACTTTCTTGTCGAGTGTGTCAATGATGTGATCAAAGGCTGGGAGTAACTGTCGATGGCAGGCAAGTGCTGAACTGACTTGAATCGCCGTAGGAATGACATCATTGCTGCTTTGACCCATATTGACGTCGTCATTGGCACTGACTGGTTTTCCCAATTTTTGCGAAGCCAAGCTTGCGATGACTTCATTGGCATTCATGTTAGAGCTTGTCCCCGAACCCGTTTGAAAAATGTCCACAGGAAACTGCTTGACGTGTTGACCATCAATGATCTCCTGGCAGCTGTCGATGATTGCATGGGCTTTATCGAAATCCAGTAACTCAAGTTCTAGGTTACTTCTAGCGGCTGCTTGTTTTATGAAAGCCAATGCGTGGATAAAGAGATTGGGCATAGGGATGCCACTAACAGGGAAGTTATCAATTGCGCGCTGAGTCTGTGCTCCATAAAGCGCGTTGGTCGGGACTTTCACTTCCCCCATGCTGTCAACTTCTATGCGATATCGTGGTGTCATGTCGCCTCCTACGGAAACAGAAACGAAGGTGATATCGTCAAGCTTAGATGTATTTTATGAAACTGAGAGAATTTGCTTAGAATTGACTTATCTAGCACCAAGAACCGTTAGAATCCTAAAATTGAAGCGGTGTGGACGCCTTCAAGGATCCATACTCAGGATAAATAGTTAAAATTGCGTGATGATATTCACATCTTGCACGTCATAAAAGCAAGCTATTGCGAGTACATTTGATATTATGCGCTGAGTAGTCATTGTTACAGGTGGATGTATGAAAGTGTTGTTAAAATCTCTGTTCGTGCTGCTTACAGTGTGTAGTTTGTCTCTGCCTGTCTATGCCGATCCGGTCGAGCGTGCTGCGTCACCGGAGTTGACAGTACCCAAGGCAATGCGCTTGTTGCAAAGTCATGGTTATCATGATTTTCGTAAGATCAAAGTAGAGCGTGATGATCATGAAATTGAAGTCGAGGCCAGAAATGCTGATGGCCACAGGGTTGAAATTGAAATGGATCTCTTTAGTGGTCAAATCCTTGCGGTCGAGCGTGATTGAGCTTGAACGATAAAAAAGCCGCATATGACGGACTGCGTTATAAACGGCTTTACCTCTATTATATCGATTCTTATTTAATCAGTGCTTAATTTAGCAGGCTTGTAAGTACCAACATTACACAGCTGTGCGCATCAACGTCGAACTGAGCTGTTATATTCTCTCTGATTGGCGCTTCATTTGTACCGGTGTTCAGTATGACCGAGAAGTCGCCAGGTGGAAGCGCAATACTTAATGGTTTACTTCCCCGGTTAATCGCAACAATCCCTTTATCGTCTCGACTAAATGTCAGGTGTTCTTCCCCCTTTGACACTATTGACATCGGGAGGGACTGCATCAAATTATGAAAAGCGATCATTTGGGTAAGTTCAGGGGCGTTCCACTTATCTTTCCATCTTGGTAACCCTTCATTGTTGGAAATATGACTTGTATCCAAGTCGCTATAGACCAGCGGGGCACCACCATCACGACCCAATATATAGCAATAGGCGAACATCTCATTCCGCTCAGTCATCACTTGATCCAGAAAAATGTCATTGTTTGGAATATCATGAGTGATGGCAAAGGTAATCGCTCTGTCATATGCCAACGCTTGCCCTACTGAGTAAGGGTTACTTAATTCGGTCATTGGGTGACCTTTTTCAAATACATTGTGCATGGCATGAAATAGTGGAAAATCATACGCCCCTAAGCTAGTCCCTTTCAAATAGGGAGCTAAGAAGAGTTCATACTCTTCCTTCGTTGCACCGCCATCGGTGATGATTTCGCCAAAAATATGAACATTGGCGCTAACTTCCTTATCCCAGACTAATTGAATATGCTCCAATGTTAAGTGCTTGGCAGCATCAATACGAAAGCCTTTTATACCTAATTGCTTTAAACTATTAATATATTCTTTTTGTTGTTTTACTACATTTTCGTTGCATTTCAACGTAGGCAAACCGGGATCTTCATTGCCGCCACTAATTCTTCCGTGCTGAACCTCCCATGGATCGGTCCAATTTTTGATCGGAAATGCTTTGATAAAATCCCGCTTATTGAACAGGGGTTTAGTTAGATCTCCAAATAATTTTAGATCTTCATAATTATCTGCTGATTGCTGGTATTCATCTAACACCTGTTTGGATGGGAAAATCAGATCCTGTCTGATGTGTGATTCATTGGCCATATGATTGAATACAACATCAACATAAACATGCACGTCATTTTCTTTTAATGCCGTTGTCATTTTCCGGAAATCTGTGGTGTTCCCCAATTGGTTGTCTATCACTCGATAATCTTGCGGCTGGTAGCGTTGCCACCACTCAGTGCCACCTTCATGTTTGTATGATTTCAGAGGAGGAGAGACAAGAACGGCTTTGTAGCCGGCTTTCGCAATGTCTTTTGCATACTGCGTGACTCGATTATACGGCCAGTCAAAGGCATGAAGAATGACATTGGTCGCTTTGATTTTCGTCTGAGTAGTATTGCGGGTTGTCATGGTTTGTGTCCCTTCAATGAACTGATCGCAGTCTAGCGCTAGTTGATGAAAAAGTATTCAGCTGTTTGCCTAAAAAAAGGGGAGGAGGAGAGGGGGAGTAGTCCGAAAATCATGATGAATAGATGTTAAATTAAAGCGGGATGTAAACAAAATAAAATTTTGTTGGAGTTTTTTTGTTATATGGTTTATTGATAGTCCTGCCACTAGGGATGAGCTGGTAGTAGCCGATAAAAAAAACAGCGCACAAAATGTAATAAAACCATATTTGTGAAACTATCCACCCATTTTCAATGAACACCTATTCTAATCACCCATTGGAATATGGTATATATGAGTACGATTGCTTACTAACAAGGAGGTACACCATGGCTGGTGTTTTAGGAATGATTTTAGCAGGTGGCGAAGGTTCACGTCTGCGTCCATTAACAGATACGCGAACTAAACCTGCGGTGCCATTTGGTGGCAGTTACCGCCTTATCGACTTTGCACTTAACAACTTTTTGAATGCTGATCTGATGAAGATTTATGTTCTTACTCAGTTCAAATCCCAATCTTTGTACGTGCACATGAAAAAAGGCTGGAATGTATCGGGGATCACAGGGCGTTTTATTGATCCTATTCCAGCACAAATGCGTATGGGTAAGCGCTGGTATGATGGCACAGCAGATGCCATCTATCAGAATATGCGTTTTATGCAACTAGAAGAACCTGATCAGGTTTGTATTTTTGGTAGTGACCACATTTATAAGATGGACGTTAAGCAAATGCTTGATTTCCACCTTCAGAAAAAAGCGGATCTAACCGTTGCTGCGCTGCGAATGCCCCTAAGCGAAGCCAGTGCGTTTGGTGTCATTGAAGTTGATGAAAACGGTTGTATGGTTGGCTTTGAAGAAAAGCCTGCAAACCCTAAGTCAATTCCTGGTGATCCTGAAAATGCTCTTGTATCAATGGGTAACTATATTTTCGAAACAGATGTTCTTTGCAAAGAGCTTGAAGAAGATGCTGTTAACGAAGACTCAAGCCATGACTTTGGTAAAGACATTATTCCAAAGCTTTTCCCTCAGGGTAAAGTTTACGTTTATGACTTCATGACCAATATTATCCCGGGTGAGAAAACGGCGGGTTACTGGCGTGATGTAGGTACAATTGAGTCTTACTGGCAGGCCCACATGGATCTTCTTTCTGAAGATTCACCATTCTCTCTTTATAACCGCCAGTGGCAGCTTCACACTTATTACCCACCACTACCACCAGCAACGCTGCTAGATAGTGATGACTGTAAGGTTGATACCAATAACTGCATGATCTCTGCAGGTAGTTATATCCGTGGGGCCAAAGTGTACAAATCTGTATTGGGTTTCCGTACCAATGTTGAGCACCATACAACGATCAGTGAATCAATCATCCTTGGTGACGTGAAGATCGGTGCAAATTGTTCAATCCGCCGTGCGATCATTGATAAGGATGTGATGATTGCACCGGGTACGGTCATCGGTGAGAATCTGGAAGAAGACAAGAAGCACTACCATGTATCTGACGAAGGAATTGTTGTGATACCAAAAGGAGCAAAAATTGGTTATTAGGAAGAAATCTAACTCTAAGCCACTGCAGATATTGTTCGTTGCTTCAGAGGTAGACGGATTGGTCAAAACGGGAGGTTTGGCAGATGTTGCCAAATCACTGCCAAGTGCGCTGAAGGAACTAGGGCATGATGTACGTGTGGTGATGCCTCTTTACCGTAAAGTGCCTAATGGTGCTGAAGCGGTTGAATTGCTTGATACTCAATTACATGTACCGACTCAGCCACAATCGGTGTCGTACAAAGTTAAGCAGTTGCACAATGGTGATGTACCGGTTTATACCGTTGATGCCCCAGAGTATTTTGACCGCCCTGAACTGTATGCTGAAAACAATGAAGGATACCGCGATAACGGTGAACGCTTTGCTTTTTTCAGTGCTGCTGCCTTGGATATGTGTGAAAAATTGGGTTTCAAGCCTGATGTTGTTCACTGTAACGATTGGCACACCGGGCTTGTTCCGTTCTTGCTGAAAACCCGTTATGCCGATGATACGTTTTATGCTAACACTAAAAGCGTGATCACTATTCATAATGCGGTGTTCAAAGGAACATTCAATTATGACCAATACAGTTTGATTCCGGAACTGATCCAAAAGCGTTATCTTCAGTTAGAAGATGGCGCTGCCAATATCAGCATGCTTAAAGCAGGCGTCGCATTTGCAGATAAAGTCAATGCTGTGAGCCCTAACTATGCGAATGAATTGCTGACTGAACTTGGTTCACATGGCATGGCCGCTGATTTCCAGCATCGCTCAGATGTACTCTATGGAATCGTCAACGGCTGCGATTATGGTGATTGGAGCCCAGAAACAGATCCTTATATCAAGCAGCGTTTCAAAGCCAATAAAGTCAGCCTTGCTCGCGGCAAGAAAGCATGCAAGCGCGACTTGCAGCAACAGGTTAATTTACCGCAGGACGACGTGCCAGTTTACGGTATGGTTTGTCGACTGACAGAACAAAAGGGGATTCAGTACCTTTTGCCTGTTCTTCGTGATTTCTTGATCAACGATGTACAGGTTGTGTTGGTTGGTAGCGGCGATCCTAAATTGGCTGATGCACTGCGTGAAATTAGCACTGAATTTCCGGATAAGTTTGCGTTTATCGAAGCCTATGACAATCCATTAGCGCACTGCGTAGAAGCGGGCTCGGATTTCTTCTTGATGCCTTCTCAATTTGAGCCTTGTGGCTTGAATCAGATCTACAGCCTTGCTTACGGTACTCTGCCTATCGTTCGTGGTGTTGGTGGTTTGAAAGATACGGTTATTGATTGCGATGAAACGCCTCAGGTTGCGACTGGCTTCATTTTTGATGCGCCAACACCAGAGGCACTTCTTATTAAGATGCAGCGTAGCTTGTTGCTTTACTGTCAGCGTCCTCAGGAGTTCAAGCGTCTGCAGCAAAATGCAATGGCTTGCCGCTTTGAGTGGAAAGATGCTGCTGAGCAATACTTGCGTATGTATTCCGGTGAAGAAGAGCCTGTACTTGAAAAAAGCCGTTTGAGTGTGTCTGACGTTTAATATTAGCCATGCTTAAAAATAGATAAAGCCCTCAATGTGAGGGCTTTTTTTGTTGAACTGGCAGTTGTAGTGTGAGGGAAATATTATTTAGGCTCTCCACACACTTCGTCAATACAGCATTCGTCCTTTAAAAAACCAATGACACCGTCAAGCTGTTCGTATTCCGCAACGCAATATAAAGTACGGCCTTCACGGCGTTGAGTTAGCAGGCCAGCAGACACTAGGCTTGAGATATGATGAGAAAGCGTAGAACCCGGTATAGCGAGCTTTTCCTGCAAACTACCGACGGGGGTTCCCTGATAACCAGCACGAACAACGGCTTTATAAATGCTTAGGCGCGTAGGGTGACCTAGCTCTTTTAGTGCCTTTGCAACAACTTCGATTTCCATAATTGGTCATTCCAGAAAGAATATTAATTCGATAGTACTGGAACAATTTCGACTTCGCCAGTTGTAAGCTGTCAATTCCTGTCGAAAGGGAGCAGCTTGGCCTGTTAGCAAGGTCTCCTGATGAAGACTCGAGTTAGGGCTACCCATTTGCCAACGTTCTGTTATTATCCGTAAGAATGTCAATGAAACTTACGGGAGATAAAGATGATTGTATTACGTACCCACTTGGCAAAGACTGTGATGGTAACCCAGTAAGCGATACCCTGTAGAAAGTCACGACTTAAAATTTTCAGTGACTTAGATTTATTTGCTTTCCACCTCCTTTCTATTGCCCGGTGTAAACCAACCGGGGTCTACTTATTTTTATTTGACCCTAGATTCTTTTTGATGCGCATTGTCAAAGCCGCTTGTGCTTGGTTTGTGCGTGGGGAAAATAATGAATTCTACTATTACACTTAGCCAACTTGGTTGGCAGCCAGTTTTTCAACAACAATTAACACTAGAAGACTATGAGCAGGCGAGTATTGCCCGTATTCTTGCGCATCACCGTAATGGTTATGCTCTACTGACTGAGAACGGTCAAACCACTCTTGAGATGCATCATTCACTGCCTGCGATGACGGTGGGGGATTGGGTGTTGATTGATAGCGACAACCGGTTTATCCGCCTGTTGGAACGAGTTTCCCTGTTTAGTCGAAAAGCGGCTGGTGCCAAAGTAGCTGAACAGTTTATTGCAGCCAATGTTGATACCCTATTTATTGTCTGTTCGTTGAATCAGGACTTTAATTTAAGCCGTATCGAGCGCTATTTATCCATTGCCCGTGAGGCAAATGTTGAGCCTGTTGTGGTTCTAACTAAAGCAGACTTGTGCCAAGACAGCGAAGAGAAACGCCTGCAGGTACAAGACCTCGACTCAATGCTCATGGTTGAAGTGCTTAATGCATTAGAACCAGCGTCATACACGGTTTTGGAAACCTGGTGCCGAGCAGGAAGAACCATTGCGTTTATGGGTTCATCAGGCGTGGGTAAATCGACCCTGGTGAATACCTTGATGGGAGGCTCGGTACAACAAACGGGTTCTATCCGTGAAGATGATAGTAAAGGGCGTCATACGACTACCTCGCGTTCGTTGCACTTCATGCCATCAGGTGCCGTATTAATTGATACGCCCGGAATGCGCGAGTTGCAACTGACCGACTGTGAGAGCGGGGTGAATGAAACGTTCGCTGATATTGAAGCGCTGAGTAAACAATGCCGCTTTAGTGATTGCCAGCACCAGTCAGAGCCGGGTTGTGCAATTCAACATGCATTGGAAACGGGCGAGGCAGATTTACGGCGCGTACAAAATTACTTTAAACTGCTTCGGGAACAAGCCCGTAATACGGCCACATTGAGCGAACAACGTGATAAAGATAAGCAGCTTGGCAAGATGTACCGAACGGTACAAAGCCATAGTCGGCAGCAGAAGAAAGGCTACTAGTTTTTGACCTAGTGTTGTATCGCAAAGCCTTACTGAAACGAGCAGTAAGGCTTTTTCTTTTTTAGAGGGTAAGCTATTGATGATGGACAAAAATATAGCCACTTTCCTTGATGCTGTTTACCGCTTTATCCAAATGTTTGAATGGAATCGCGAAGCAGCCTTTACTGCGCCCTAGCATGCCATTATTTTTTATAAATTCATCGCTGACATAGTCAGCACCATGAACGACAATAAATCGGCTCCGGGCTCTATCATTGATACCAATATCAAGTCCATCTATACGAAGTGAGTATCCATTGACACCAAAATAGGTTTCTCCGGTTCTAAACATGCCGCCTGAAGATTTATGGGAGCCATAAACATTAGAAAACGTTCTTGGAAAACGGTAGCCAGACTCTTTGGCATGGGCCACCAAGCTCTGATGTGTTATGAGCCTTCTTTCTAAATCAACAATGAATAGTCTTTCTTTCTCCGATGGCAGTGTGTAATCGATAATAGTTAGGCTGGAAGGTGTTATTCCAAGCTTATTCGCACGCGACATAGCGTGATCAACCAAGCAGGGCTTAAAATAAGCATGTTCAGATATAGCTATCCCGTTATAGTCACTCCCTGTGGAGCAGCCGAAAATAGAAGTAATGACGGTGAGCAGGCCTATAATGTTTAGAGTTTTCACGTTTCTCACTGTAATAATCAATAACCGTGGTTGTCATAGGAGAGCTGCAATTAAGGTTCAGCCTTAAATTAAGCTATCGCATACTATGAGCGACAATTTTTTGGCATTGTTAAATGTTGAATGTGTTTGAAAGAAACGTTTTTAATGGCATTGTTATCCATAGATACCAAACAAGGCACACTGCATTTCACATTGTGCCTTGTTTTCAATCGGTTATTACTCAATTAAGCATCTTGGGCTTATTCTGGTATAAGAAATCAGCAGACCGGAGAGGTTTTAGTTAGTTTTTCATTTTTGCTCGCCCAGTAGCCAGCCAATAGAGAACCGGAAATGTTGTGCCAGACTGAGAATATGGTGCCTGCAATTGCAGATGCTGGTGAGAAGAATTTCATCGCGAGTGCTGTTGCCAGGCCTGAGTTTTGAAGTCCTACTTCAAAGGCGATAGTTCGACATGTCGATTCATTGAAGCCGAGTAAACGGCAACTGTAATAGCCAGCAATGAGTCCCACAGAATTATGGATAACAACAGCCAGCGCCACCATCGGACCGACTTGGCTTAAATTGTCGGCATTGAGCGCGACTACAATTGCAATGATTAACACAATGGCGACCATTGAGATCAGTGGTAGAAGTGCATGCACCTTTGCAACGGCTTTTTGCGCAAAGCTATTGATAAGCAGCCCTATACCGACCGGAATCAATACAATTTTCACTAGGCTCATCAGCATGGCAGAAACCGGGACATCAACGGTTTCGCCAACGAGTAGTTCTACAAGCAGTGGCGTGAAAATAACTCCTAGTAAGGTTGAAATTGCTGTCATTGATATCGATAGGGCAACATTCCCTTTGGCTAGAAATGCCATCACATTGGACGATGTTCCGCCTGCGACACTACCCACCAGCACCATACCAACCGTTAATTCGGTACTGAACCCCAATAGAGTGCTGATCAATAAAGCCGTCAGAGGCATGATGAGAAATTGCAGGACAACACCAACTCCGACCGCTTTTTTATGCTGGACGACATTGAGGAAGTCCTTGGGTGATGAGCTAACGCCCATTGCCAGCATAATGATGGTCAGTAGAGGGACGATTTGGGTTTTCAGTTCAACGAATAAACTGGGGGATAGATATGCTAATACCGAAAATACGACGGCCCATAGCGGAAATAATTGGGTGATCCTTCCTATCATTTTGACTTCCTTTTCTAATGTTCCACGATAGCGTGGCTGAGATTTACTTTAGTAAATGTATGACAAGTATCTTTCCATAAAGGCTATTGATAAAACAGTGAGCAAAACAAAAACAGTGTTAGATTCTATTTTACTCTTCACTGAGTCAATGATGTTTCACTACCGTATTCTTTTCTGGTGTAAACAGATTTATAGATAACAACAAGCAGTATTTAATGCTTCACTTTGTAAACATGAGTTCAACTGTTCCACCTTCGCTACTGACCACAGTGTTGCTCGGCTGGTTAATTCTCTCCATTCTCGATAGGTCGCCCTGATGGGGCAGTCACGCTAATACCCGTCGCATCAATAATCTATTTATCGAATTCTTTATAGTGTTGTGTCATTCTAAAGCTATCTATCAATACCTAAGTAGCATTGGACATGTCAAAACGATTTTTTTTAGCGCTCTTCGCTTTATTTATTACTTCTTCCACCATTGCCGCACCAAATAATTTCAGCCATGCCAAAGTGTTAGCCAAAGAACATGTTTATTTTGACCAAACTGAAGAGGGTACATTTTACTGTGGCTGTAGCTATACCTTTATGGGGAAAAGCGGTGGCCGAGTTGACCTGGACAGTTGTGGGTATGACGTTCGTAAGAACCAAAATCGTGCCCAACGTATCGAGTGGGAGCATATTGTTCCAGCCTCTAACTTTGGTCGAGCGAGGCAATGCTGGCAAGAAGGCGGGCGTAAGCACTGTGTAAAAAATGATCCTGTTTTTGCTGTGATGGAAGCGGATATGCATAACCTGACTCCTTCCATTGGTGAAGTGAACGGTGACCGCTCTAACTACAATTTCAGCCAGTTCAATGCGTCGTCAAATCAGTATGGGCAATGTGATTTTAAAGTGGATTTTAAACGTCGTCAGGCTGAACCTCGTGATGAGGTAAAAGGGCAGGTCGCTCGAACCTACTTTTATATGTTTGACCGTTATAATTTATCGATGTCCAGCCAGCAGCAACGCCTGTTGGTTGCATGGGACAGACAGTACCCTGTCTCTAAGTGGGAGCTTGAGAGAAACCGTCGAATCGCTAAGCAAATGGGACATGACAACCCATTTGTAACAGGTAAAGCGGTTTGGCACGTTGGTCATAAAAACAGTGGGGCAGGCTTGAAACCGGCACTGGGAACCAAGGACAGTGTTGATACTGAATCAACACATCATATTCGAGGTAATAAGAACAGCAAGGTGTATCACTTACCAACGGGGTGCCCAAGTTACGGGCGAGTCAGCCTTAAAAATAGCGTTGAATTTGCATCAGAACAAGAGGCAAAAGAGGCCGGTTATCGCAAGGCTGGTAATTGCTCGTAATCTATTTGTAAGGTTGGCGGGGCCTGGTGGCTCTGCCAATCTAAATCCCACCGGCTATAAAGCAGCCCTCTGAAAACAGAATATGAACGAAGGTTATTCTTCAAAATAGAGAATTGAGATTCCAATAATCGTGTCGTTGATTGCATGCTTAGTGATATATACCAATTCACCCCTGTGTTTCTAAATGTAATATCATGTTTTCACTCATTTCCAGCTGTTTGTATTGGTAAATTATGTATTGGTAATCCACTAGATACATCCATGGTGAATCCCTGCTTTTCGATAAGATTTTCTAATGATATCGTTTATTTGGTTCATTTTTATTGATAGTGGTAAGGTGTCATGGAAAGTCTAGTGGTGTTGTTAGCAGCGATCTTGTGGACTGCTGGACGGTATTGCATTCACACGCCCGAACAATGGCAGGCAAAGCCATGGTTTATTAAAGGGATAGCAATTTCTTTGGCCCTCTTTCCTGCCATTTTTTTCAGCCACTGGGATGAGCTCATCAGTTCAGCAAGATTCCTATCAAACAACCAGATCATTGCTTGCGAAATTTCGCTGCGCCTATTTCTTATTGTCATGGCAATACAGAGCTTTATCGGGCTTATCTTTATCGTAAGCTCGTTTAAAAATAAAGGGCAGTAAAAGGGGGCAATAAGCTTACTCTTTAGTTGTAGGAAGGCTAATCAGCCCGTTTCCTGCATCCCGGATCAAGTTAACCGGTGAAAGCAGTACGCCTTTGACGGCTCCTTGCGTTGCTTGCTGAGTGATCAGTTCACTTTTCCCTACTATTTCATCGGTTTTAGCCAGAATAATTGGTACGTCATTGCGTAGTTGTTCTGACTCGCTAATAACTGCTGGTATTGTCACCTCTCTATAGCTTTCGCTTTCAATTATTACCGCAGGTATGATATCTGTTCGGTACCTCTGAAGTTCATTAAGCGCTATGGGTAGTGTGGTGCTGTTGACTGATTCTACCGTCTGAACAACAGACGGGATGGTCTCGGATCGGATGACTTTGATCTCATCTAAAATCTGAGGGATTTTCTGGTCAACGGAGGCAACAGTCTGATTTACCCCTTCGATCGTTGCTTTAATATCGTTTGCTAAAATGAGCGTCTGCGGCGTTAGCTCTTCGAAGGTTTTGGCCAGCAATAACCACTGTTCGATTTCGAGTTTGTCTGCAGTCGTGTTGATTTCAGCCATTATCTTGGGGTAGCTATCAACAACTTTATTTATCGAATTGGTGAATGAATAAATGGTGTATCCCAAATAGAAAATAGCGATGGCCAAAATAAGTTGTATCGCAGTGCCCAGTCGGTTTTGCATGATGGCATCCGTGTATAATTAATGATATCTAAGGGAATTATAAGCGTTTGGGTGCGGTTTTAAAGAAAACAATGCGTTAGGAACATTGAGTAACGCTAACAACAAGTGAATATGAAGAACACATGATTGAGAAAATAGAATTTCTATAGTGGGTTTTAATGTATTTACTTGGGCATTGGTACCACAAGGTACTCCGGTATCGACAGGGAATATCGTCGTCTCGAAATGAAGGTAACACCAGACACAAACGGCGTGATCTTCTCTGTTGGAGGTTTTGCTGGCGGAATATCGGCATTCATTAAATGTATTAGTTACGACTCGATCTGACACTTCTGCTAAAAGAAGCCAGCACGACTATCGTGCTGGCTTCTTTCATCTTTGTCCATGACCGCTCTTATGTGTTGCTACTCTGAGGTAGGGTAGGCGAATCCGTACAATTTTGGTGCTAAGAACTGAACGTTGCAGGTCGTGATTAGCATTCACCCCAATTGAATTTTTTATCGTCTATGCCTTCTTTGGCTTCCTTAATACGCTCTCGTCGCGTTAGCTCTTCGGCTCGGGCAGCGTCTATTTCTTGCATTATTGAGTCGATATCAGCCAAAGTTTCGCCTTGCGTAAATTTGCCGGTCAGCTCACTGTCAGGCTTCAAATCCCCCTTCTCATATAATGACCAAATTTCCTTGGCATACTCAGTGGTATGAAGCTCAGGTGCAAACTGCGCATAATAGTCACGTATATTATTTATATCGCGAGCCAGCATCCACTCAGCATTATTATTGGCGGAGGCATCTACTGCTTGTGGCAAATCGATAATGACGGGACCATACTCATCGACGAGAACATTAAACTCAGACAAATCGCCATGAATTAAACCTACGCAGAGCATTTTAACCACATATGACATCATAACTTGATGGTCTTCAATTGCCTGTTCGGCTGACATCACTACGTCGTTCAGTCTAGGAGCAACATAGCCTTCATCATCAGTGATTAGCTCCATAAGCAAGACACCATCAAAGCAACCAAAAGGTTCAGGCACCCTCACCCCAACAGCCGCAAGTTTATACAAGGCGTCAACTTCAGCACTTTGCCAGACTTTTTCTTGTTGCTCGCGACCAAACCCCGAGCCTTTTTCCATCGCTCTTGCACGGCGGCTATTACGTACCTTCCGGCCTTCTCGATAGGCAGCAGCCTTTTTAAAGCTACGTTGGCTTATTTCCTTGTATACTTTGGCACAGCGGATCGTCTCGCCACAGCGTACAATATACACTGATGCTTCTTTGCCACTCATCAATTGGCTTTTTACCTCGTCGACTAAACCATCGTCAACTAAAGGCTGTATTCTTTTAGGTATTTTCATGCCGTCTTTATACATGACTTCGCTTACAGATGAAATATCAACCAAAGAAATGGCTGGTGATGATCTACACATTTTTTCATAAGATTGCTTAGTTTGTTTTTTTAAGCTTTCCAAACATGGTACGCAAATGGCCGTCTAAGGGCCTCTTACTTATGTCCACAAGCGCTACGGATTAGTCTTTATGCGGCGTCACAGTGACGTAAGGCAACAGTCACTCACCATCAACTATACTTTTCTCTGTTCCTTGGCATGTCATAACTCAATATAAAAAGGAGAAAGGTTTTTGAAAACTGAAGGTAAGATCATTGTTGGATGGCGTGAATGGGTTAGCTTACCTCAACTAGGTATTGAAAGAATAAAAGCCAAAGTTGATACAGGCGCTCGAACTTCATGTTTGCACACCTTTTCCATCGAAGAGTTCCGTAAAGATAATCAACTCTGGCTTCGTTTCTGGGTACACCCTGTTCAATCAAATGATGACATTGTTGTTCAGTGTGAGTCCCCTGTATTGGAGCAACGTTTAGTTAGGGATTCTGGCGGTCACCAAACTCAGCGGTATGTTATCAGCACAGAGTTGGTTGCAGGCGAGTTATCTTTCCCGATAGAGATGACCCTTACCCCAAGGGACAATATGAAATTTCGGATGCTGCTTGGCCGCACCTCATTATATTCGCGCATGGTTGTCGACCCCGCAAAATCATTCTTACTAGATAAGGAGTAACCTATTGTGAAGATTGGCATTTTATCCCGTAATAAAGATCTTTACTCCACGAGAAGGTTGATTGAAGCATGTGAGCTTCGAGGTCATGAGCATAAAGTTATCGACGTTCTACGTTGTTATATGAATATCAACTCTACTCTGCCTTCTATTCACTTATCTGGGGAAGAGCTTTCTGGTTTCGATGCCATTATCCCTCGTATTGGTTCATCTGTTACGTTCTATGGCTGTGCAGTTCTGCGTCAATTTGAAATGATGGGAGTCTTTCCGGTCAATGAGTCAGTCGCTATTACACGGTCACGTGATAAGTTGCGCTCACTTCAACTCCTATCGCGCAAAAATATAGGAATGCCAATCACCGGTTTTGCAAGCAAACCCGGTGACATTAAAGACTTAATTGAAATGGTTGGTGGAGCGCCATTAGTCATAAAGCTACTTGAAGGTACTCAGGGGATTGGGGTTGTTCTGGCTGAAACCCAAAAAGCGGCAGAGAGCGTTATTGAAGCGTTTATGGGGCTGAGAGCGAATATCATGGTGCAGGAGTATATCAAAGAGGCCGGAGGTGCTGATATTCGTTGCTTTGTCATTGGCGATAAAGTCATTGCAGCAATGAAGCGACAGGCTCAAGCCGGTGAGTTTCGTTCTAACTTACACCGAGGTGGTGAGGCCTCACTTGTTAGAATTACGCCTGCTGAAAGGAAGACTGCGGTAGATGCGGCTAAAGTGATGGGCCTACATGTTGCGGGGGTGGACTTATTGCGCTCTGAACGCGGTCCCTTAGTCATGGAGGTCAACTCATCTCCAGGCCTTGAAGGTATCGAGGCCGCGACGGGCAAAGATGTTGCTGGCATGATTATCGATTATATTGAAAAAAACGCCAGGCCCCAGAGGACTAGAACCCGTGGTAAAGGCTAGTAAAAATCAGCCATTCCTGTGTGGTGACACTGTTGTGATGCCGTGGCAAAGAATGGGTGTCGATTTAG
The DNA here is from genome assembly GCF_003025555.1 of Photobacterium lutimaris. Lineage (GTDB taxonomy): Bacteria > Pseudomonadota > Gammaproteobacteria > Enterobacterales > Vibrionaceae > Photobacterium > Photobacterium lutimaris. Next base: position 621,211 of record NZ_PYMH01000001.1, read on the forward strand.
ACGTTGAGCGTTTATACACTCATTCGAAACGGTCGGTACTTTGGAGATCATCAATGGTCGGCTTTCTGGGCCTATTTTACTTGTTGACGTTGCGATACATGGTGATGAGCTAAATGGTGTCGAAATTGTCAGGCAACTGCTGACTAAAGTTGATCCTCATAAGTTGCGAGGAACCTTGGTGGCAGTCCCTGTGGTCAATGTTTTTGGTTTTTGCCCCCCCCTGTTATTACTAGAGCGACACGTTGGATACGGGCTGGCTTCGACGGTATTTTACGCTCGCATGTTGCTTTGGGGCAGCGAGTCGAGAAGGATCAAACTTTAGCGATAATTAGCGACCCTTTAGGTAGTGATGAAGTGGCAATAAAAGCGGTTCAAGGAGGGGTTATCATCGGCCTGCAAACCCTACCTCTCGTCAATGAAGGGGATGCCGTATAGAATTCTCTATACGTTTTTACTTAACTGTGTGACGGTGTAACTCTGTCGTGTCTCTCAATATTACTATTCACTACGATTACAGCTTAAATTGATGGCTGCAGCAAAAGGTTTTTGGGTGAATGATGAGGCATTAGATTTAATATTTTTAAGTTGCTGATTGTATGTGCATTGTTTCATTTTCAGATGGCTAAGCCATCGAGAAAGTCTTCCGGTCTTCTTTGTTAAAATCCGATTTATTACCTCTTTCCCAAATGCTTTATCACTATCTGGGTATTCAGCTTTAGCGTTATATACTTTACTATATAACGGTGTTTTTGCTCCTAGGAACTAAAGATGAAGTGCTGGAAGGGGACTGTAGCTGCTGTTGCTATGTCTGTATTGTCGTTTTCAACTATCGCTGCTGAGAAAGTAACGGTATTTGCAGCATCGTCGCTGACTAATGCGATGAATGAGGTGGTGTCGGCGTATGAGCGGAAAACCGGGGAGAAGCCGACGGTTTCATATGCATCTTCTTCAGCGCTTGCCCGCCAAATAGCCCAAGGAGCACCGGCTGATATTTATCTATCAGCCAATGAGAAGTGGATGGATTACCTTTTGGACCAAGGGGTTATTCAACCATCTACAAGGAAACCTTTGTTGCGTAACAGCTTGGTGATGGTCGCCCCCAAAAATTTTCCGCACCAGCAAATCACGTTAAGTGCTTCATTGGATCTCGGTGGTGTCTTAGATGGTACCCGGCTCGCTGTTGGCGACCCTAACCATGTGCCGGCTGGGATCTACACCAAAGAAGCATTAGAGCATATCGGGTTGTGGCAACAGGCAGAACGTTTATTGGCGAGAGCGAACAATGTACGTGGCGCTCTGTTGCTTGTGGAAAGGCAAGAAGCGTTGCTTGGTGTGGTATATAAAACCGATGCACTGATTTCCAGCAAAGTGAATATTGTCAGTGAGTTTCCAGCAGAGAGCCACACGGCGATCACTTATCCGATTGCTATGGTTGATGGCCATAAAAATGAAAGCGCCAAAACCTTTTATCACTATCTCAGTTCAAAAGAGGCGGCTGATATTTTTACTAAATATGGTTTCGGGGATGTCAGTACCGGAGAAAATAAGTAGTGTTAACCGACTATGAAGTAGACGCTTTGTTGTTGAGCCTGAAAATAGCCAGTGTAGCGGTTGTCGTCAGCTTACCCTTTGGTGTTTTGTGTGCGTGGTTACTGGCGCGCTGTCAATTTATGGGTAAATCATTACTTGATGGTATTGTGCATTTACCGTTAGTACTTCCGCCTGTTGTCATTGGATATTTGTTGCTGGTGGTGATGGGGCGCCAGGGCGTAATTGGAAAAGCGTTATATGAATGGTTCGGCCTGACATTTAGTTTTAGTTGGCGCGGTGCCGTGTTAGCTGTCGCAGTGGTTTCCTTCCCGCTAATGGTGCGTTCAATCCGTTTGGCGCTTGAAAGTGTTGATTACAAACTTGAGCAGGCTGCGCGAACTTTAGGAGCTAGCCCGATAAAAGTATTTTTCACCATTACCTTGCCGCTGACCTTACCGGGGATTCTGACTGGGGCTATTTTGGCCTTTGCCCGAGCCTTGGGCGAGTTTGGTGCGACTATCACTTTTGTATCGAATATCCCTGGAGAAACGCAAACCATCCCGTTGGCGATGTATTCATTTATCGAAACACCTGGCGCTGAAGATCAAGCAGCAAGATTATGTGTGATTGCGATTGTGATTGCCTTGGCTTCTATACTTGCATCTGAATGGTTTTCGCGAGCCGCTCGACAGCGCTTGGAGGTAAAATGATCGCGATTGATGTGAAGCAAAAGCTGGGTGATCTTGAGATGGATGTTCAGCTTAGATTACCCATGCAGGGGATTACAGCTATTTTTGGCCGCTCAGGGGCGGGTAAGACATCGCTGATTAATGTTCTCAGTGGATTGACGACACCTGATTCAGGGGCGATCTCACTCGGGCAGCATGTGTTGTATAACCAGCAATTGGGCATCAATCTTCCGCCTGAAAAGCGTCGGATTGGTTATGTTTTTCAGGATGCTAGGCTTTTTCCTCACTATACGGTTGCAGGCAATCTTCGGTATGGCATCAAGCATGAAGATTCAGAACAATTTCATTCAGTCACACAACTGCTTGGTATTGAGCGGTTGTTGAAACGTTACCCAGCGTCTTTATCGGGTGGGGAAAAGCAGCGGGTGGCAATCGGTAGAGCATTGCTCTCCAACCCGGCGATGCTGTTAATGGATGAGCCATTGGCATCACTTGATCTTCCGCGTAAGCAGGAGTTAATGCCCTACTTGGAGCGTCTTGCCAAAGAGGTTAAGATCCCGATTGTTTACGTTACCCACAGCTTGGATGAAATTTTACGCTTGGCGGATCATATGGTGATGATTCATCATGGTAAGGTCGTTGTGTCTGGCCATATCAATAGTGTTTGGGGCTCGCCCGAGATGCGACCTTGGTTACCGGTAAAAGAGCAGAGTTCGTTACTCAGCGCTCGTGTCAATCATCACCATCCTCACTATGCATTAACACAGGTTATGCTCAATCATGATGCATATTTGTGGGTAAACCGCCTGCAGAGCGTGCGCGGTGAGTGGGTTAGGGTACGGGTTCACTCTAATGATGTTTCTTTGACGAAAGTGAAGCCAGAGCAGACCAGCATTCGAAATGTAATAGCAGCGAAGATCGATAAAATTCACCCTGTTGATGAACTAGAGAGAATAGAAGTTCGATTGAGGATAGGGGAGGCGCAACTGTGGGCCAATATTACCAAGTGGGCTGCTGATGAGCTTCATTTATGCGTTGGTGATAAAGTCTTTGCCCAGATTAAAGGCGTCAGTGTCACACAAGAAGATTTGGCGCAAATGTAGTTATACTTTGCTAACTGTTTCTGAGAAGTATCAATTAATATTGGTACTTTTTTGTCTTTGAAAATTCTATTTATAAAAACAAGAAAATCACAATATTTAATTAATTGCCATCAACGCTGCTTTATTTTTGTTGTGGGTTCTTGTTTCATGAAATTAAATAACTTTACGCTATAAGAATTGATTGAATTATTAGACAGTTTGGTTTATTAAATCTTACAATATGTGTGTTTTTATGGCTGATAATTTTAATTCATATATATCATAACCTTAAAATTAGTTCCTGTGTAATATTACCGGTTTTTCTCTGTTAATTGTTTGTCAGTTTAATGGGAATGTCTTCGTTGCATATTGAATGATTAAGCGGGAGTTAAGTATAGTGTATTCTGTAAAAAACGTGGAATAAATTAATTATTGTTTTTTATTAGACTAAATTTATAGTATTGAGCCTAATAAAACACACCTAATACAAAACAAGGTATGTTATGAAAGTTTTACCCATAGTAGCGTTGTCAACATTGTTATTAGCCGGTTGCGGCGGCGGTTCTAGCTCCTCCTCTTCATCAGGTACTGATAACTCAGGTAATCCAGTTCAGTTACCTGAAGGTGATACGGGCACAAATCCTGGTGATGATAACAACACTGGTGGTGGAAATGATAACAATACCGGTGGTGATGAAGGCAATACTGACCCAGATCCAGGCCCTGGAGATACCTTTGCCGAGCAGATGCTCTATGCGGTAAACCAAGCACGCTCTCAGTCACAGAACTGTGGTGGTGAAATGATGCCGGCTGTCCAAGCGCTGGAATGGGATTATGACCTAGAAGACGCAGCATTCATTCATTCAAGCGATATGGCCAATAATAACTTCATGAGCCACACAGGTTCTGATGGCAGTTCTCCTGAAGACCGTATTAACGCGACAGGGTATGCATGGTCAACATGGGCTGAAAACGTTGCTGCAGGACAAAAAGATATTGATGCAGTAATGACTTCTTGGATGAATAGCCCTGGTCACTGTAAAAACATAATGAACGGTAGTGTAACCGAAATGGGGGCCTCTTTTGTTGAAAATGCTGATACATCATACGGCATTTACTGGACTCAGGTTTTCGCCAAACCGCGTTAAATTTATATTCAATAAAATGATTTTATTTAGCCGCCAAATTGGCGGCTTTTTTATATAGCTTGAATAATCACAGTACCTTTCATGGCTTATTTGGCATCGTTGTAACGATCAAATTTGTCATCCATTTCCTTCTTACGCATTTCACCCATGAAGAAACGGTGAATATTAGCTTTCATATAAGTCAGGCCCATTTTAATGAAGCCTTCTTGCTCAAGGCGACGAGGGTCAAACCAGAAACGAACAGGGATTATTCGGTAACGCCATGTTTTAGCAGCACGGTTGGCATAATCACAGTCATCGCAAAGCACGATGCTTGGGTCAAAGCCGCCAATCTCGTTGTGAACGCGTTTGGTCGAAAACATGCAAGCACCAACAGCTGTAGGGAAGAAAAACGAAGTGGTAAACAGCCCAGCATTGAACAGTGCGTAGCCTATTTTGTAGCCGAATGATAAATCATTGGCTTCTATGAAGGCACCGGCAATGTCGAGTTTTCGGCTTTCCAATTCATACAGTGCATTGGTTAAGAAAGTCGGGCTCAGCCGAACATCGGCATCAAGAAATAATAGCCTTTCATGTTTGGCGAGTTGAGCACCGGTATTACGGCCAAGGCTGGTACCACGTTGACTCATTTTATGAACGGTTAAGCTGGGCAAAGCCTGTTCGAACCCCCTGGCAACGTCACAGGTGTTATCGTCGCTGTTGGAATCGACCACGATAACCTCGTACTGCTGGTGGCTTTGTTTGCTTAAGTCTTCCAGTAGGCGGCCAATGCGTTTTTCTTCATTCAGTGTGATGATCACAATACTTAAAGGGGTCATAACTATCTCCGGTATTCGTATTAACTGAAGATAGTTTGCAAGCTTTTAGTTGAATTAATCCTGAGGGCGATATTCATAGCGTATTCATATTCAAGTTATGGCTAGGGGGGGCGTTGATAAAACTGTCGTACCTTATCGATTAACCAATCTGGGTCATCGGATGGCAAATCATGACCGGCAGTTGGATGGATTAGCAAAGGGATCTGCCAAGCTTTAGCTAACACCTGACTGCATGATATATCAACAAGGGCATCATTCTGGCTGCCAATAAGCAAGGTTTGCGAGTCGGGATTGCCGTGATATTGATAGCGGCTGGCTGCATAGAGTTGGCGTAGCGCATTGGACGCTGAGACTGGGTTGGTCTGACGCCAGTTTACCCAGTTGTCTATGATATCGGGGGGCGATTGATGGGTGGTCATATCAAAGATCAGAGCTTCGCGCTTCGCTTCGGAAAGTAAAAAGTACTGCAGGATATTGATGTATTGTTGCCATTTTAGTCTTTTGGTGAAAGGGGAGTAGTTACTGAGGCTGGCGTTTATCAGTATGGCGGAATGGACATCTTGCGGGAACTTTTGCATCCATTCCAGCGCAATCATTCCTCCCATTGATATCGCGATAATATCAACGTCACCGTTTTCCTTATTAGCTCGATTTGTTTGTTCGGATTGAGCTTGTTCGTTAGTCAATTGAGTATATAGGTCGTCTACCATGTCAGAGATGCGGGTGGCAGATTGTTCGTTATGCCGGGAGCCGTTTCCCGCAATATCAAAGGCGATGATCTCTCGCTGTGGAAAAGCAGCTTTCAATTGATCGGCAAAGACTCCCCAATGGCGAGTTTCTCGTAAAAGCCCCCTGATTAACAAAATCGGCCGCTCAGTATTTTTGGGTGACGAGCTCATAATATTTTCTTAGCTGTTTGAGTGAGCTCGAGTGGATACCAGAGCGATTTTGCTTGCAGGGCAAATGCATCGTTTTGTTCGCTCAAATACCAGTGCTGGTATGAGTAGGTTGCATTCATTAGAAACTCGGTCAGTGTTAAGTGAGTTCGCAGCACACGCTGGATCCTATGTGGTTTTACTGGGTGAAAAAGTCCAATACGATCGAGGAGTTGCAGTGGGTTTTTCTGAACCCATCGCCAAGATCCCATCTCAAGTGTAATCGGAAGTAGGTGCTGCTGACGACTCTCTGTGATGTCATACAAGTAATCCCATAAGTCGCCGTGGCAAGTGTAATGCTTCGTTTGGGGTTCAAATACATAATTCTGGTGGGGAAAGGCATTAAAAAATAGTGTCCTTAAGTGGTACAGCGCCCCAATTTGAGCAATGGGCGTCAGTTTACTTTTAGCATAGGGGAACCAAAGGCGATCTTTTGTTCCAAATCCTGAATGGCAATCGAGGGCGAGGGTAAGCGGACTAGTCTGGGCGGCGAGAAGCACTTCATTAATCAGTGCCTGGGATTCCACTTCCATACCGTGAATCGCTTTACCACGATACCAAGGAATGAACTTTGATATCCGGTGACCGCCTACAAGCCATGGCGTCGGCTCTTTACTGTCCACCGGTGCGTTCCTCATTAAATCGATATGGTGGCCGTTAGAGCGGTAACGTTTTGCCATACCGACCGGGTTTAACAGCGGAATAAAAATGAGCTTAATACGGCGTAATTTATGTTGTAAAGCCTCATCCCAGTGAAGGCGCTGGCATAGGCTTTCCAGCAAGGAGATAACGACTTGGCTACCGATACGCTCGAGGCCGTGTACTCCGCCAACGAAAAATAGACACGGTGAGTCGCTTTCAAGAGCACCGAGGCTGATTTTATAGATGGGCAGAGGAATACCATCGAGTTCCGCATGGCTAATCACTTCAGTTGAGGTACCAATGTGTTTTACCGCAGGAATCGAATGATCAATGATGGTTTCGAGCTGCATGAGTTCGGGTAATTGTCGGTATATACCTTCTTTGCTCAATGCTATGCACCCCTTGGCTTTTGGTATTAATTTAAGCCCAGTGTTTTACATCAAGATGTCATTATAGAAATTAAGTCGAGGGAGTCGGCAAACACTCCAAGCGAGCCAGAGCATATTGATCATTATCGCCAGCTTGGAGGTGGGAAAGAAAGCATTAATGCGATTGGCTGAATTTCTTGGCTGACTCTAACTGATACTCTTCAACATCATGAATCCATCTTGGGCGGTTAATGAACCGGGCGATAGCAATAGATGGGAGTATAAAGATAAACAGCGGTAATGCTTCATGTAAATACGTATTAGCGAGTACTTCTTCATGAGTGAAGAAGTTCAACGCAGCAAGCAGACAAAAAATCATTCCAAGTACAACTAAAATAGCGGAGGTAACCAAGCCAATGCCTAATAGGTCCCTTAAGTATAATTTTGAAGCATTCATATCCATTTCCTCATACAAATGATGGATAAAAATATACGCTTATTATTGCTACTGGTTGTGATATTGATCACATATAAAATTGCCTTGAACAAAAATGATCATTTTATTGATTCAAGGCAAATGTGACGCAATTTATGGCGGTAGGGAATATATAACGAACACCTGGCTGGTGAGCGCGAGGTGTTGTTTCAGGTGTCGTAACTAGGGGTAAGGGAGCAATCAGACTAAATGCGGCCCCTTCTTTTTGATCTACAATGCCCATTTAAAAGCACGATGAAAAAGTGCTTTTCCATCCGTTTCTATGTTCTGGCCGTGAGAGAGAATAATCCGATCAAATGGCCAGGTCAGGATTTCCTGTAACGATTGTCTTAACCTTGTTCTATTCTGAAAAGTCCAACGCCAGTATAGCGGCATGGCCGGATGCAGGTAGCAGCCATTAGCCAGTGCTAAAGCCATGGTAAACAAATTTGAGGTAGGTCGAAACCAAGCCAGAGTATCACCAACGATCAATGTGTTAGAGGCAGGATCGCAGAGGATCACTTCTTCCATCCGGTCACTTCCTCTTAACAGGGTTTGATACAGCTGGTGCTGCCATATTTCAGGACTCTTGGCACTGAGGGCATCATCAAAGACGAGGTCAGTACGCTTGTTTTGTAGACCCGGCGGGGCGAAAAAGTATGCCTCGGGGTAGGCGAGCCACCACTCCGAAAGAAATAAGTGGTGGCTCATATTGGGGGGGACTATAGCCTGGATGGCACCAAGCTTGCTCAGCTCAAGCTGGAGCGCGGTTGTCAGTTGGATAGGAGAGTGGATGAGTAACTTGTCATTTTCAAGCCGTATCACCGTCATCCTCGCCCCAACAGGTATGCCATTCAATTTGAATGGCATATCCTGATACCAGAGTCGATCCTTACTCCATTCTTTCATTGGTTATCCTTAACCACTTTTACTTGGGCTCTGCGGTACAGCTAGAAGCCCATTAGCTTCAATAAGTTCTCAGCTGTTTCAATTGCCTGTTGACGGTTTGCGATATTGAGTTTTTGGTACAGGTTGCGAATGTGCGTTTTGATTGTGGTAGACGCCACATCAAGTTCAGAGGCAATCTGCTCATTGCTGTAACCGGTGTAGATCAATCCCAGGACCTGCCATTCTCGTTGGGTCAGTGGGCTGGTACGGATAAGCTCGGGCACATCAGGTAAATTGAGTAGCTTCTCGACAAAGTTTTCGTCAAAGTGTACAGAGCGGTTACGCTCCTTGCTTGTCATCTCCCTGAGTAACTGGCGGGCACGGTGCAGTTCTAGTTCATTGAGTACTTTGGTATCGACCAACTCTTGTATCAGATCGCAGATCTCGCTTCCGTCGCAAAGGAAAATGCCGACCATGCCTGTACTGTTTGTTAGTTCAAGTGCTTGCTTGATCTGAGCGAGGGCTAACTCTCTTTGATCTTGACGCTTGCTCAGTACTGCTTGTATCACAAGGTTACGGTTTTTGTCTGTGATCAAGTTATGCTTATTACAGCTATCGTCCAACATGTTGAAGATGGCTTCAGCGCGCTCAAACTCGCCGGTATTGACACACGCACGGCCGATATTGCGCCATTGAAGTTGCTGGAAGTGGTTACATGCGGCATCTGGTTGCTCAGCATGAATAAGCCATTGCTGGATACTGTCCATGTCGCCGGTGATTTGCCAATACAGCAAATTGGCCAAGTCAGTGTTAGCACGCCAGTCAATGTGATAGACAGAGCGGCCCATTAGGCTGTTGCAGAGATCAAGGTAGCGGCTTGCTTTGTCCTGCTCACCACGGGTAATCGCAATACGAGCAAGCATGGAATATGCGTGCAATGACTTGGTTTCGTCATACGGTGCAAGCACTTCAAGGCTTTTCAGCGCAGCTTCTTCTGCTTCATCAAGGCGATTCCAACACCATAGGATTTGCGCGCGCAGGCGCAGTAGGAACTCATGCAATGGAACTTGTTGCAGGTGCTGCTCTTTGACCAGTTTGAAAGCCTGTTCTAGCAATTCATAGGCACTCTGGACATAACCTTGAGCCAGTAGGATTTCTGCCTGTTGAAGTAGAGCCCATAGCGCCTGATGATAGACATGGTATTGGCGAGCCATTTTTTCGGTTTGCTGCATCATCGGCAACGCGCGGCTTAGATTACCCAAACAATGGTGTACTTCACCGACAACCGAGGTCGCAACGATTCGGCTACGATAGGTTGTCGAAGGCAACTGGCCTAGTGCTTGCTCTGAAAGGATGAGGGCATCATCGGGTTTACTTTGGTTGATCGCAACCTGAGCGCGTAGTGCATTAAATTCACCTTGCAGCGCGTCATCAAGCTCAATATCACGTTTAGCGAATTCTTTTTCTGTCTCCACGATCAAATCGCCCACATCATTGTATAGGTGCTGGCTTTGCAGCAGCCACATATGAAGGAGATTTAGGCGAGGTTGGGCGTAGAGTTCTTCGGTGTCGATATTGCCCAAGGCATCTTGGAGGAGCTTCATTTCACCATGGTGGAACATCTCCCAGCCAAAATCACACAGGATATGGATAACGAGGGCTGAATCTTCACATTTTTGGGCATGAAGTAGCGCTTGTTGGGGTGAATTTTGCTTTAGCCAAGCCTTGGCTGCTAACGCATGTAACTCAGCTCTCTGCTGAGGGATTTGGGAGTAGCGCTGATGGCGGAGGAATTCAGCAAATAGATTATGGAAGCGGTACCAGTTGTTATCACCCTCAAGGGTATTGAGGAACAAGCCGAATCGGTTTAATGACTCGAGAACAGCTAACGCATCACTACGTCCAGTCAGGTCGGTTACAAGTTGTGCGTTGAACATAGCAAGCACTGAACATTGCAGTAGGAATCGCTGGGTTTCGCCATCAAGTAGATCGAAAACTTCTTCGGCAAGGTAATCCCATAGGTGACCACGGTTAAAGCTCGCCATCGATTCGGCAGACTCGACCAGATTGTGCGGTTTTTGCTGGGCGTGCAGGGCGATTAGCTGTAGAGCTGAGGGCCAGCCTTCCACTTGCTGGTGGAGTGATTTCAATACATTGGCTTCGATATTCTCGCCGATACGCTTATCGAAAAAGCGAGTTGTTTCTTCTTCATCGAAGGCCAGCAGATCGTTATCTACCTCGATCAGCAGATCACGAATACGCAAGTTTGCTGTGCCGAGAGGTGGCAATGTGCGGCTGGTGACCACCAAGGTCAGATTGTCTGGCATATGTTTGAGGAAGAATCGCAAACCGTCGTGAATATCATCGTTATTGATAAGGTGATAGTCATCAAGCACGACGTAGGTTTGTTCATGGTAATCAGCCAGTTCACCGAACAGTTCGCTAAACAGGGTCGAGAGGCATGCAAACTGACGACGTTCAGCCATTGCTTGAGTTTTCAAGCAGGCGTTGTTGGTCGCTTTGTTGATATTTTGGAGTAAATAATTCGCAAAACGGAAAGTATCGTTGTCATTTTCGTCGATATTAAACCAACCGGTATGCGGGTGCTCGTTCAACCATTGGGCTGCCATGGTGGTTTTTCCATAGCCAGCAGGAGATCGAAATAGCACAAGACGATAGAACGGTGCCTGGTCTAGTGTTTCCAGCAAACGGGGACGCAGTATTGCATTATGAAGGCGTGCCGGACGAGTTAGTTTAGATGGTATCCACATAGTCTTGCTATCTTATTGTAAGGTTTCAGTTCCATTGTCGCTCAGGAGCGTTGCTCTTAATGAATGATGTTATCTGAGCATTTATGCCATGTAATCCTGGTTATCATTTCAAAAAATTGCAGTATGGCATTTGATCTAGTCGATAACTTTGACAGCGCATCAGGCTGAATTCAGCAAAAGTTATCAACTCATCCCTATATTTATGACACAGTTCACATATCTCCGATTTTTCATCAACTTGTATCTATTCAATTGCACATGGAAAGGTAGTCTGTATTTGTGACTTTAAATGCATATGGATGGGCGTTTAAGTCTTTCTACACCCCAGAATTTTGCATCTTGTCACAGAAAGTGGGGGAGATTCATAACTACGCCCCTCCCACTCATCCCTACTCCTCCCCATTTTGGGAGGATGTTAGCGCTGATAAATACAGGCAACATTGTCAGCAGTTGGAAATAATCCTAGAGCGAGATTGAACCATGCCTAAGAATGGTCAGACACAACAATTTAATAAAGCAGCTTTCCAAGCGGCAGTAGAAAAACACCTCACAACAACATACGCAACTACGGATGAAACTGCGTCAACTCGCAGTTGGTATTTGGCAATGGGTAAAGCGCTGGCTGAAATCAGCACGGGTAACCTATTGGCCACTGAAAAGAATCTTGCTGAGCAGAAAGCTCGCAGTGTTAACTACCTTTCACTCGAGTTTCTGATCGGCCGCCTTACTGGCAACAACCTAATCAGCATGGGCCTATACGAAAACGTTGCTGAAGCAATGGAAGAGATGGGCCAGAACCTAACCGACCTGTTGGAAGAAGAGCGTGACCCTGCATTGGGTAACGGTGGTCTAGGTCGTCTAGCTGCATGTTTCATGGATTCACTAGCAGCACAAGAGTATCCTGCAGTCGGCTACGGCCTGCATTACGAATATGGCCTATTCCGCCAGTCATTCGTTGATGGCCGTCAGGTCGAAGCACCGGATGCATGGCGTGGTATCGAAGGCTACCCATGGGAAGTTCTTCGCCCAGAGCTTAGTCAACAAGTAAGCCTGTACGGCCACGTTGAGGGCTACACCGATGAAAATGGTGTTGAGTGCCGTCGTTGGGTTCCGGCTATGTCTGTTGAAGGTGTGGCTTGGGATCTACCAATTGTTGGCTACGACAACAAGAGTGTTTACCCATTACGCCTATGGGAATGTCGCTCGAACGCACCATTTAACCTAGCGCGCTTCAACGATGGTGACTACGTGGGTGCCCAGTACTCTGCACTAGAAGCAGGTAACGTAACTAAAGTACTATACCCGAACGACAACCACGATCAGGGTAAAGCACTGCGCCTGATGCAGCAGTACTTCCACTGTGCATGTTCGGTTGCTGATATCCTTCGCCGTCACGAAGCGGCTGGTAATACTATTGAGTCGCTGTCTAAGCTTGAAACTATTCAGCTCAATGACACCCACCCAACTATCGCGATTCCAGAGCTAATGCGCATCCTTCTGGATGAGTACAAGCTAGGCTGGGAAAAAGCATGGGAAATTTCGTCGAAGACATTTGCTTACACTAACCACACATTGCTTCCAGAAGCATTGGAAACGTGGAGTGAAGCGCTGATCCATCAGATGCTGCCTCGTCACATGGAAATCATTTTTGAAATCAACCACCGCTTCATGAAGCAGGTTGAGCAAACTTGGCCGAGCAACAACGAAGTGAAGCGCAAGCTGTCGATTATTCAGGAAGGCCCACAACGCATGGTTCGTATGGCTAACTTGTGTGTGGTCAGTACCTACGCAGTCAACGGTGTAGCCGCTCTTCACTCTGAGTTGGTGAAACGTGATCTGTTCCCTGAGTTCAATGAGATTTTCCCAGGCCGTTTGACCAATGTAACGAACGGTGTAACACCGCGTCGTTGGATCAAATACTGTAACCCAGGCCTTTCTGCGCTGATCAGCGAGAAGGTGGGTAATGACTGGCCGGCAAACCTAGAGAAAATCGCTGGCTTAGAGAAATTCGCTGACGATGCAGCCTTCCAGAAGCGCTACATGGCCGTGAAGAAAGAAAACAAGCAGCGTTTGGCTGATTGGGTCGAAGAGAACATGGGTATCGAATTAGATACTGATGCCATCTTTGATATCCAAATCAAGCGTTTGCACGAATACAAGCGTCAGCACTTGAATTTGCTAAATATTCTGGCGCTGTACCACCGCTTGCTGAACGACCCAACGTTCGACATGCACCCACGTGTGTTCTTCTTCGGCGCGAAAGCGGCTCCGGGTTACGCACTGGCTAAAGACATTATCTTCGCCATCAACAAAGTGGCTGAGAAAGTGAATAACGACCCACGCCTTGGCGGCAAGTTGAAAGTGGTATTCATCCCTGACTACCGCGTGAGCTTGGCCGAAATCTTATTCCCGGCGGCTGATGTTTCCGAGCAGATCTCAACTGCAGGTAAAGAAGCATCGGGTACGGGTAATATGAAGTTCGCGATGAACGGTGCATTGACCATCGGTACGATGGACGGCGCTAACGTCGAAATGCGCGAAGAAGTGGGTGACGAAAATATCTTCATCTTTGGCCTGTTGGTCGATGAAGTACAAAAACTGAAACAAGAGGGTTACGACCCTTACCGTTACTACCATGCTGATAGCCTTCTGCGCGCAGCACTGGATTTGTTAGAGACTGATGAATTCACACCAGGTAACCCTGGCCAGCTGGCGGCAATTCGCCACAACCTGCTGGAAGGCGGTGACCCATACCTGGTACTGGCTGATTTTGCCGATTACGTGAAGACGCAAGAGAAAATCGATGCGGAATACCGTGACCAGAAGACATGGGCTCGTAAAGCCATTCTGAACACGGCACTGATGAGCAAGTTCAGTTCAGACCGTAGTATTCGAGACTACGCTAACAACATCTGGAAACTAGAGCCAGTTTCACTGTAACGGCTTTAGGCTGTAAAAGTACGAATTGATATCAGCAAAACTTTAACATCGTAGCGGCCGCAAGGCCGCTAACGGAGAGAACGATGAAAGACGATCAAGTATTAAAACAAGTTGCTGACATGGTAGGCATTGCCGATAACTATGTCAGTGCTTGGGGAGATGAAGCGCAAGTTGACAGCGATACAATCCGTCGCCTGCTGGCAGCGCTAGGTTACGACACCAAAAATGATGAAGCTTTGCTCGAATCAGCAAACAAGAAACTTCGCCCAGATGTGCTGGCACCAGTTAAGGTGATACGCAGTGGTGAGCCTATGCATATTGAAATGCACTTGGGTCAAAGCGCGCGTATCAGCGATTTTAGCTGGCGTTTGGCAACCGAACAGGGTGAAGTGCTCGAAGGTTGGTTGCAGTCTCAGCTTGTGTCCGACGAGCGTGCAGAAGGTGGCACCTTGGTGTTTGCTCTGCCAGATGATTTGGCATGGGGTTACCACAAGCTAGAGGTGTTCCGTAAGCGTCGTAAATCTCCATTTGAAATGACTTTGATCGTTGCTCCACAGTCTTGTTACAAGCAGGATGACCTGAATAGCAACAAGAAACTCTGGGGTACCAGCGTTCAGCTGTATTCAATTCGTACTAATCACAACTGGGGCATTGGTGACTTTGGCGACCTGAAACAATTGGTTGCTGACGTGGCTAGCCGTGGTGGTGATTTTGTGGGTTTGAACCCAATTCACTCCTTATTCCCCGCTAACCCAGAAGGTGCGAGCCCATATAGCCCCTCTTCTCGTCGTTGGCTGAACCTGATGTATATTGATGTGAGCTCTGTTACCGAGTTTGCGCAGTGTGATGAAGCACAACAGCTTGTTGGCAGCCCTGAATTCCAACAGCGACTCAGTGAAGCACGTAATACCAACTGGGTAAACTACAGTGAAGTATCATGCCTGAAAATGGCCGTTCTTCCATTGCTGTTCAAAACCTTCAGCGAGCGCCATCTTGAGAAGAACACAGCACGTGCCCAGCAGTTCCTACAGTTTGTTGAAGATGGTGGTGAAAGCCTGCTTCACCAAGCCGCTTTCGATGCGCTACATGCTGAGTTGAAAAAAGCAGATGATAATACTTGGGGCTGGCCTGTCTTCCCTGAAGAGTATCGTCACTTCGATAATGCCGCTGTTCAGACGTTTATTAAGAAAAACTACGTTCAGGTGCAATTGTTCATGTACCTACAGTGGTTGGCTGATGCTCAATTGGCTGAAGTGAATGAACTTGCTGAAGAAAAAGGCATGGTCATCGGCCTGTACCGCGACTTAGCGGTAGGGGTGTGTGATTCAGGCTCTGAAACTTGGGCGGATCACGGTGCACTTTGTCAGGACGTTAGCGTGGGCGCGCCGCCTGATATTCTTGGTCCACTAGGCCAGAACTGGGGTCTGCCACCGTTGAACCCTGAGGTACTCAAAGAACGCGCCTATGAGCCGTTTATCCAGCTACTACGTTCAAACATGCGTAGCTGTGGCGCACTTCGTATTGACCACGTGCTTGGCCTGCTACGTCTTTGGTGGATTCCAAAGGGTGAGTCTGCGCAAGATGGTGCTTATATGTACTATCCGGTTGAAGACATGATGTCTATTCTGGCGTTGGAAAGCCATCGCTACCAATGTACGGTGATTGGCGAAGATCTTGGCACCGTGCCAGATGAAATTGTTGATAAATTGGCCACTGCAGGTATTCATTCGTATAAAGTCTTTTTCTTCGAAACGGCAGAAGACGGAGGTTTTTATTCACCGAAGCACTATGCCGACCAATCGATGTCAGCGCTCTGTACGCATGATATGCCAACACTTCGTGGCTTCTGGCACTGCGATGACCTGAAGATGGGTGAAGAGCTTGGCTTGTATCCGAACCAAGAACAATTGGCTGGTTTGTTTGATAGTCGTGCTGAAAGCAAACAAAAAATCCTTGATAGTTTGGCTTGGCATGGTTATCTTCCTGAAGGGGTTGGGCATAACGCTGCATATGTGCCGATGGATCAGCAATTAAGCGAAGCCATGCAACTCCACCTAGCTGCCGGCTCTAGCGCGCTATTGAGCCTACAGCTGGAAGATTGGCTAGAAATGGATAAGCCAGTCAATATTCCGGGCACCGTTGATGAGTATCCTAACTGGCGTCGAAAGCTTTCGACCACGTTGGACGATATCTTCACTCGCCAGAATATTGTTGACCTGACTCGTCGTTTAACCGAAGCACGAGCAGAAGCATCAAAAAATAAGTAATATCAGGAGTAATGCGTTGGACACACCTACAGTGACCCGCAGTGATAAGGAATATTTGCAGCTCGAGAGAGCTGCATCTTCAGATCCATTTTCATTTTTAGGCCCTCAATATCAGTCGAATGACATCGCACTTCGCGTGTACGTGCCAGGCGCTGATTCTGTTGAAGCAATAACTGAAAACGGTGAACGTTTTACCCTCGCACGTGAAGCCGATAGCGGTTTTGTGCTTGAGGGTGATTTCGATTTTACCACTGCACTATATCAACTTGTCGTTAAATGGCCGCAAGGCGAACAAACGATTTACGATCCTTACCAATTCCATAATTTGATTCAGTCAGGTGAAGCACTGGCAGACCCATCACGGATGCACAGTGAAATGGGTGCGCAGCTCGTCACACTGAATCGAGGCAATTCATCTGTCTCTGGTGTACGTTTTCTTGTCTTTGCACCTAATGCCTCAGCAGTAAGTGTCGTTGGCCACTTCAATGCGTGGGATGGTCGTCGCCATCCAATGCAGCGCCTGGATGATGGTTTATGGGGGCTGTTTATTCCTGAACTTAAGGAAGGCACCCTTTATAAGTTTGAGTTGAAAGACAGTGCAGGCGAGGGACTACCTCATAAAGCGGACCCGTGGGGGTATCAATCAGAGCAATACCCATCATTTGCGTCCAAAGTTTATGACCAAGCTCACTATGCGTGGCAAGATAGTACATGGCAAAACCGCCCGGTAACCGCCAAGCATCAACAAGCATTGTCGTTCTATGAGTTACATGCGGGCTCATGGCGTAAAAACGATAAAGGCGAGTTCCTTAACTATCGTGAACTTGCTGAAGAGCTGATCCCTTACCTGAGTGATATGGGATATACCCATATTGAGCTGATGCCCGTATCTGAGCACCCGTTCTATGGTTCATGGGGTTACCAGCCAATCGGTCTATTTGCACCAACGAGTCGTTTCGGCTCACCAGATGACTTCAAATACTTCGTTGACCAGTGCCACCAAGCTAACATCGGCGTGGTATTGGATTGGGTTCCTGCCCACTTCCCATCAGATGATCACGGCCTGGCGAATTTCGATGGAACGGCATTGTTTAACGATCCGGATCCTCGTCGTGGTTGGCACCAAGATTGGAAGAGCTACATCTATGATTACGGCCGTGATCATGTCCGCCGCTTCCTCGTATCGAATGCCTTGTTCTGGTTCGAGCATTACCATATTGATGGTTTGCGTGTAGATGCTGTTGCATCAATGCTGTATCTGGATTATTCCCGTGAGCATGATCAGTGGATCCCTAACCATGAAGGTGGCAATGTTAACTTCGATGCGGTGAGCTTGCTGCGTTGGGTCAACGAGGAAGTGTACCGCCATTATCCGAATGCCATGACCATTGCTGAAGAGTCAACGGCCTACCCAGGCGTGACAAAGCCGACTGATATGGGCGGTTTGGGTTTCGGCTTCAAGTGGAACATGGGCTGGATGCACGATAGCCTTTCCTATATCCAGGAAGAGCCTGTACATCGTAGTTACCATCACAATACCATTACTTTCCCAATGGTATATGCATTCAGTGAAAACTACGTATTGTCTCTATCACATGATGAAGTTGTTTACGGCAAAGGCTCGCTACTTGACAAAATGCCAGGTGACGAATGGCAGAAAACGGCCAACTTGCGTGCATTCATGGGGTATATGTATGGCCAGCCGGGTAAGAAGCTGAACTTTATGGGTGCAGAAATTGCCCAGAGTGCAGAGTGGTGTCACGATGGTCAGCTAGAGTGGCATTGGCTTCAGTACCCGCGTCATAGTGGTATGCAGGCAGTCGTTAAAGACTTGAACGCATTGTATACCTCTGAGCCTGCAATGTACGAGCAAGACTGCGACCCTGCTGGTTTTGAGTGGCGTGTTCAGGATGATGCTGGTAATAGCATTTTGGCTCATGAGCGTATTGCGCTTAATGGCGACAAAGTACTTATTGTCAGTAACTTTACCCCGGTACCTCGAGAAGGATATCTGCTGGGTGTGCCTGCTGCTGGTGAATATGAGCTAATACTCAATACCGATGATGGAAAATACTGGGGCAGCAATGCACCCGTGAAAGCATCTATCGCGACACAGAAAGTGGCTAGCCACGGGCTTGGGCAATCTATCGCTATTGATTTGCCGCCTCTGGCAACAGTGTTCTATCGCTTCAAATAATGAATAAGCAACTCAGACTTAAAACCCGCATTTTTGCGGGTTTTTTTGTCTGGCCATAACGGAGTAGCCTCATTGTATCAAGACCTAATTCTTTGATGTTTCTTGGTTATTTAATATAAATCAATTTGGTGTTTTGGGATAAATGTCACAATAAAGGTTGTTTTAAGCAATAAATTGCTCTTCTGGGCTTTTTTCAAATATAACCTGTATAAAAATGACAAGTGGCAATAATGACAGCGAAAAATATGCGATTTGAGAATACGCCGAGCCAAGGGAAGGAAATCGAATATTCAGCCTCATTGAACTTGATTTCCACGACAGATCCCAGCAGCACCATTACCTATGCCAATAATACCTTTTGTGATGTTGCTGGCTATAGCAGTCAAGAGCTGATCGATAACCCCCATAACATTGTTCGACATCCAGATATGCCTAAAGCGGCGTTTGCACAGCTTTGGCAGTATGTGAAAGCCGGCAAGAGTTGGATGGGGTTGGTCAAAAACAAGTGTAAGGATGGTAATTACTATTGGGTTTCTGCGTTTGTCACTCCCATTGTGAACAGCGAGGGCAAGGTTATTGAATACCAGTCGGTACGCAGTAAGCCAAACAAGGAAGAGATTAAACGGGCGGAAACGACATATAAAGCACTCAGCGAAGGCAAGCACAGTGGCAACCGTTTTCGCTTGAATGTTGGCGCTGTATTGAATTGCATCTTAGTCATTAGTGGCTTATTGGCTATGTATGAAGCGATAGCCTCGTCTTCCACGATTACGATGCTCGTCAGTGCCATGTTATTCATCGGGTTAATTGTCAACCGGTATACACAAAAGCGCCTGGCTACTGTGAAGGCGCTTGCCTGTGAAGCTTACGATAATGTACTTATGGAGCCCATATACACCGGTAAATTTGATGATTACTCTGGTATTGAGCTGGCATTAAGAATGAGGCACGGTGAATTGCGCGCCATTGTCGCGCGAGCCAGTGAAACCTCTGCGGATATTCTTCTTTCGGCAGAAGATGAATTTGCCAACACCCAGCAAATTAAAACCAATCTGCAGCAGCAGACCCTTTCGACAGAACAAATCGGGGTGGCAATCGATCAGATGTCATCAACCGTTAAAGAAGTCGCTGAAAATGCAACGAATGCCTCTGAAATGACGGTAAAGGCACAACAGGTTGCTAACAGCGGGCAGATGAGGGTTGAGGAAACAATCATATCAGTCAATACATTGCATAAAGAGTTAGATGACTCTAAGCGGGTGATCAACGCTTTGTCTGAGAGTAGCCGTCAGATCGAAGGCATTCTGGATGTCATTGGTACTATCGCTGATCAAACTAATTTGTTGGCACTCAATGCAGCCATTGAAGCTGCTCGTGCTGGTGAAGCTGGACGAGGTTTTGCCGTTGTCGCGGATGAAGTACGCTCATTGGCGCAGAAGACACAGTCTTCCACTGGAGAAATTCACCAGATGATCACTCAGCTGCAAGATATCGCGGGCCAGGCAGTGGCTGCGGTAGACCGTGGTGGTGAGCAGTCTGAACATTGTCGTCAGCAGGCGTTGGCTATGGGGGAGCAGCTCAAAGAAATCAATCAGGTGCTGGATGTCGTGACTGATAGCAGCCACCAGATTGCGGCAGCGGTAGAGCAGCAAGTGGGCGTTAGCGTTGACATTGCGGAACATATTCAGAAAATCAGTCAATTTGCCAGCGAGACAGAGAACTCCAGTAATACCTCTGTAGAAAATACCCGCATGCTAGTGGAGCGTTTGGAAGGTTTGGAAAGGTTGATGAATCAATTTCAGCGAGAGCGTTAGCGAATCGAGTAACAGGCCCCCTTAGTGAAGGGGGCTTATGTAACGCTTGATAACCATCGCGGCCTTAAGTTTTGCGTCTAGTTGGCTTTATCGCAAGAACAGCTCAAGCAGCGTGATTAATGAAAGTTAACAATATGAGGGTAATGTATATTGTGGTAGGCCTCGCGCTCTACCATTTTTTTTAGTCCAAGTAGAGAGTTGTACGGCTGAGAGACGGATACTAGGTTGATTAGCCATGCGGGCAGGTTGCCTCCGGGATCAGTAAGAACCTGGTAGTGGATATTCGTAACCGACTCACTGACAGGAGTGAACACCCAGCGACTGGTTAAGCTTTTCACTCTGACAACACCAGCTTTAAGTGGCAGGTAGTCTGGAATGCCTTGCTGTTGCAGGGTAACGACCAATGTGTCTGGGTTTTGGGTTGTTTTGTTTAGGACTACAGCATCACGATCCGCTACCGGCCACGGTGCTTTACTCAGTGTTACCGTAATGGTTTCTGATTCACTAATCACTTTTTCCGTATGCATTTCGTCAACATTTTCAACCCACTCAATGCCTGAAGGAGTATCTGCAAATACCGCAATAATGGTGCTGAGGTTGGCGTTGATGGTCGTTTGCGCCATAAACTCTTTAAAGTCGCTGCCTTCAATTGACCGGTTATATACTTGTATGCCATTGCGGTCTCGAACGTTCTTCCATGGTGCTTCTTGTGCAAAGGCCTGAGCCGAGATAGCTTGAACAGAAACGAGC
Organism: Photobacterium lutimaris; assembly: GCF_003025555.1. GTDB lineage: Bacteria > Pseudomonadota > Gammaproteobacteria > Enterobacterales > Vibrionaceae > Photobacterium > Photobacterium lutimaris. The sequence continues at coordinate 642,525 of NZ_PYMH01000001.1, forward strand.
GCAAGTAGCAAAAATAAAACCTTTTTCATTATTCGACCACTCGTCCTTTCCAAGAGATGGATTTTTGCTTTGCAAGACGGAAAGAGTTGAGCACTAGCAGGCCTTGTAAGGAAATGCCAAACGGAACAAAAGCAGCGTAAATGATGGGTACAAATAACTGAGTTGCGAGCACGGCATAAGTAATCAGTAATACGATCTGCATTAGCAGATTGATCCCAATGGTGAACAGGGCGATTTGAGAGGGATCGCTGCTGTATGACAGCCACGACAGGAGAAGCAATACTGGTGTCGACCATGCAATAAAGAGGGATTTTCCAAGTAATGCTAACGCTTGTGAAAAGCAGTTTACCTCTACGATTCGGTTCATGTTTTTAGAAAAACCGTGCCAGATCTCTTCCGCACTGGTGTACATGCGTGTGCTCATAAGATTATCTGCAAATGCCCAGAAAATCTTAAAGCCGCGTTCTTTCATAGCTTTGGCAAAGGCAAGATCTTCAGAGATCTCAGAGGCGACAACGGTATGCCCATCTACGGCTTGATATGCGCTGGTTTTAAACAGCATTGCTTGTCCATTGGCTATGGCTTCTTCTTTGTCAGGATCGTTTGACTCATGAAACTTCATAAAAGAGGCGATCGATAAAAACAGACCCGGTAAAAGAGTTTTCTCAGCGGCTGAAACCATGAGTTGCCGAGGGTTAAAAGAGAGAAGATCAATCTCTTTTGCTAATGTGAAATCCATAATGCTTTTCAGCATACTTTTATCTGACTGGGTATCGGCATCAATAAAGAAGATATACTCCCCACTGGCTTGTAGGGCACCAGCCATGCAGGCATTACTTTTGCCTATCCACCCTTTAGGTAGTGGGCGACCAGTAATGCATCGTGCATTAAATACGCTCTGTGACATCATCTGCTGGGCAACTTGGCGAGTTTTATCTTCAGAGAAGTCATCGACAACAATTATCTCAAGCTTGTCTGCTGGATAGTCTTGCTCGAGGATGCTGCCAAGTGACACTTTTAGGTTATGTTCTTCGTTACGGGCAGGGATCACAACGGTAACGCTCGGCCAATCATCGCGTGAATACTGTCCTCGCTTTATGTGCACCCTATGCTGGGCCAAAATGCCTAATTTTATTAGAAAAACGAAAACCCCTATGAGCGAGAGGATAGTTAAAGCGAGTAACACCATAAATGAAACCTGTTTGTGCAATGTTATTATGACCAACGGTTTATAATATATGTTAATGCTGAACTTCAATTGACTGGTGTTTAATTAGTGTGAAATAAATTGCCGGATAATTATGCATTAGCAATGGGTCTGCAGCTGAAAATTCAAACATTAATATTATATAGTAATGAAAAATAAAGAGTTATGACTAGAAGATATTCTATGCACGAGTGATCTTACTTTCAATTGAATTTTGTTCAATTAAGTGTCTGTTAAGTATTGGAGTGTCATTATATATAAGTGAAGAAGTAACCATGGACGGTGTTGTAATTGTTAACTGAGATATAATTTTGAAAACACAAGCTTTACTGCTAATGAGCCTTTTTGTTGCACCGCAGACTTTTGGTCAGGATTCCTTTTTCCCTATATGGGGTGATGAAGCAGAGAAGCGTGGTTATACACTCCCCAAACCTTATGGTTTCTCTTTATCATATATGGATATGAGCAACCCTATTACAGTCAACAGTATTAATTTAACTGGTCATCCAGTGTTAGAGGCGTTGGATGTAGACGCTAAACAAGCGGATTTTAGCGGTTCAAATATTACGTTGCGTGGCGATGTGTGGATTTTTCCATTCCTGAATGTTTACGGCATTCTAGGCTATACCCAAGGCACCAGCAAAGCAAAGATTAACTCGGTTAGTTGCGATTCAAGCGGCTTTGGAATATTGGATTCTAATAGATACCTGTGTTCACTAATTGATCGCCTTGGCGACAACTTGCCTGATAATACCATGTTTGAGCTGGATATGGACGGTGGAACCTATGGTGTAGGTACCACACTGGCTGGTGGTGTAGGGAACTGGTTTGCCTTGGTTGATATGAATTACACTTATACAAGCATTTCAGCAATTGATGGCAATATCAAAACATTTGTTGCAGCACCTCGTGTCGGCCACCGTTGGGAGTACGATGGTGGTCGCGAGCTCCGGGTATTCGTTGGTGCGATGTACCAAGATGTTCAGCAATACTTGTCTGGTGATCTGAAAAGCCTAGGGCTACCGTCAGCACTCGATAAAATCATTGATGAGCTTGCACCAGACGGCAAGTTTGAAGTGAGCCAAAGTTCTGATGAAAAGTGGAATGGGGTCGTTGGTTTTCAGTATGCCTTTAACCGCGATTGGGAAGTATTAGCAGAAGCGGGATTTGGCCCTCGTGAAACATTATTCTTTGCCGCTAGTCGTCGATTCTAAATGGACTCATTGAATTGATAGCTTTTATTCCGCAGAATAACCAAAAAAAACGATGAGGTTGCCCTCATCGTTTTTTATGCATATCTACTACTGATTAATTAAATTCAGTTTTACGCATTCGGTTAAGAACCGCCATTACCTCTATAACGCGAGGTTTAGCGATGTCACCGTAGTTTGGCATACTACGGAACCATTCATCACTGGCAAGCATCTGAGCAAAGGCTTTGCTAGGTGCTTTTTCCCATCCTTTACCTTGGGCAATTTGGAACCACAACCAACCGATAGCATGCAATTGGCTTGAATCCGCAACCTGTTCTAGTGCTTTAAGATCGATAAGCTCACGGCCAAAGCGCATAGATGTTTTATCTTTGACTTGAATTCGGAATTTACCGTCTTCTAGCTGTGCTTTCAGGCCGGCACGGTTTAGCTTACGTGTGCGCGGACGGGTGATTTCGGTGCTGCCTTCAAGCTGACGGCGGGTAGGGTGGGATTTAACCACTTCTTTCGCCTTTTCCGTGACATCGATCGCCTGGTAGTTGTGCATTTGGATGACAGTGTCTGCAACGTCCAAATAGTCACCAGAGCCACCCATAACAAGCAATACAGAGACATTAAGCTGGTCACGTAGCAGCGAAATACGGTCAACTAATGGCGTGATTGGTTCATCGTTTTTTGTAATCAATGCTTGCATGCGCTCATCGCGGATCATGAAGTTTGATGCCGATGTATCTTCATCAATAAGCAGCGCATTGGAGCCAGACTCAATCGATTCTTGTAGCCATGATGCCTGTGACGTTGAGCCGGATGCGTTCTGGGTTGAGAACATGCTGGTGTCTTTACCCATTGGCAGGTTGCTGATGTATGGTGTCAGATCGACGTTATGTACACAGCGACCGTCTTCGGCGCGGATTTTAGATGCCGATTCGTCAGTAACGATATATTCACGACCATCACCCGGAATGTGATCGTAAACAGAGTTTTCGATTGCATTCAACAGGGTTGATTTACCGTGGAAGCCACCACCGACAATCATGGTAATGCCTTTAGGGACACCCATGCCGCGAACTTTTCCGCGGTGTGGCGCTTCAAGTTCAACGGCCAGGTTTTCTGGGCTGATAAATGGAATGGCATCGGCCAAAGGTGAATCGCTGTTACCCGCCAAACGAGGAAGTACGCTGTCATCGGCAACAAAGGCCATCAAGCCTTTATCAGCAAGTTGTTTACGCAGGGCGACCTGATCTTCAACCGTTTCACAGTGACGTTTTAACTCATCTATCGGCAACTCACGGGCGATAGTGGCACGGCGAATGATCTTCGGCATCGTGAACGTTAGCAGGTTAGCGGTTTTTTTAGCAATAATGGTACGGCCGTCTGAAGGTAGGTTGACGCGAAAGCGCAACTCCAGAGCATCATCATCGAATACCACGGCGGTACGGTCTAGAACAGTTTGTCCCGGACGGTCAATTTGAATCTCATTGATCTGCTGTGCCAATTCGGCAAATTGACGAGCAATGAAATCACGAGCCGCACGTTGGTAGTCAGGAGACTGTTCTTTTAACCACTCAAGATCGGTCAACGACCATTTACGGCGTGCTCGTACACGAGACGCAGGTGCAAACGGGTCTGATTGAGTGATGTCAATGAAGAAATCGAAGTCAACGAAGTGGTACTCACCGCGCAAACTGGAATAGCTGCGGTAATTATGACGGTCAATTTTATGTAGTTTTGCTTCGAGTAATTGCATGTCGCCTCGATACCTTCGTTAGAAATTCCGGGTGCGGGATTCTACACCAAACGCCTTGAATAAGCATACAAACTTTACTGTTAACGGCATTTATTTCTTAAATAAGCTGCCCGGTGAAAATGTAACCCTCTACCTTGGTCTAATTGAGCTATTGATGTGAATAGCATTAAATCAGAGTGTAGATGATGAAAAAGGGAACACACCATGCTGCAGATATCAATGACAGTTGCCGAGTACTTACTGATTTTGGCAGGATTAGCGATGGTCGTAAATGGGATTATTATATACGGACGCCGGACAAGTGACTGGACTGGCGTGTTGAAGATGTTTTACAACCGTATAGGTATGGCTGTCGAGGAGTTCAAATGGTACCGGCTGGGGGTTGCATCTTTGATACTCGGGGTGATTATCAGGATTGTGAATCTAACGCTTTGGCCCGCCTAAGGCTGCTGGACACTGGCGAGCGGGTGCTCGCCAGATAAATCTTGGTTGATGTCATTGTCTCGGTTTAGGTAGCGTGATTGAAGCTCTCAACCCACCTAACGGGCTGCGACTTAACGTTAATTCACCGCGATAGCTGTGAGCCAGCTCACTGACTATGTTCAACCCGAGGCCTGTTCCAGGTGTTGTTTCATCAAGCCTAACACCACGCTTAACTGCGCTTTGATAGGCATCATCGTCAATACCCGGTCCATCATCTTCTATTACCAGTAACAGATTCTCTGTCGTTTGTTCCGGTTGGTGGACACGTATCAAGCCTTTCGCCCATTTGTAGCTGTTCTCTATTAAATTCCCTAAAATTTCGTCGAGATCGCGCTTTTCAATCGCGACCAATAAATCACTGTCTAGCTCGTTAACAAGCACAACGCCACGATCGGCATAGACTTTATCCATTGCCATGGAAATTGCATCGACTCGGGCGGAGGGGGCTGTTTTGGCTGACAAGATATTGCTCGCGCCGGCCATTCTTGCTCGCCCTAAGTGGTAGTCGATATGTTGCTGGAGCTGTTGCAGCGAGGGCTGTAGTCGCGACTGCTCCTGTTTATTGAGGTGAGTGACTTCGTTATTGAGTACGGCAATCGGTGTCTTGAGTGCGTGCGACAGGTTGCCGGCATGATTACGTGCTCTATCAAGTAACTCTTGATAATGGAACAGGAGGGCATTGAGGTCGTCAACCACGGGGCGAATTTCAGCAGGATAGATCCCGCTCAGTTCTGATGTTTGCCCCTCGCGCACCTCTTTTAAGTTTTGTTGCAAGCGGCGCAGAGGCCAGAGTGACCAGCTAACCTGTAGCCAGATCAAAAAGAGAATGCCGCCTGCCATAACCAGTAATATTAACCACAGACCGCTGGTCAGCTGGGTCAGCGTTTTCAATAGCCGCTCTTGGTTAATGGCGACAGTGAGGGTGACGGGCTCATCAATCTCGGGCAATAGGATATTGCGATTAAGCACCAGCAGTGATTGCTTATTAGGACCGACAAAACCTGACTCTTTATCGCCAGAAATACGAGTATCCCACAAAGAACGAGAGCGTAGCTCTTTGTTCTCAACATTCACACTCCAATATAACCCGCTATAGGGTTGCTGGAATCGTGGATTGGATAATGTTTTTAGTGGGATCAAATTGCCACTATTATCCACATCAATCTGGGCCGTTAATTCGTCAAGGTAGATATAAAGTTGATGTTTCTCTTGGTCGACCAGGTAGGTTTTGATGAGTGACGGCACCAGATAACCTGCGGCAAGAGTTATCGCTAGTAGCCAAACAGCCGCGGCAATAAGCAAGCGGCTGCGAAGGCTGGGTAGAGGCGTTTGCGGTGCTCTAATCGGCATTGATACGATATCCAAGCCCTCTTACCGTTTTGATTACGTCACCACCGACTTTACGGCGAATACGACCAATGAACACCTCAATGGTATTAGAGTCCCGGTCAAAGTCTTGCTTATATATATGTTCAACAAGCTCAGTGCGAGAGATGACTTTATCGGCATTGTGCATCATGTAGGAGAGCACTTTAAATTCCAGAGCGGTAAGGTCGATATTTTCACTATTGTGCATCACCTTAGAGGTACGGGTATCGAGACTTAGTCCACCGATCTGAATCACTGGTGAGGCATTTCCCGTTGAACGGCGCACTTGAGCGCGTAAACGGGCAACAAGCTCGATCATCTGAAATGGCTTTGTTAGGTAGTCATCAGCGCCAGCATTAAGGCCGTCAACACGCTGCGTGAGTTCGTTACGAGCACTGAGGATTATTACCGGACAAGTAACGTTTTCATCACGAATACCCCTAAGCACGGTCAGCCCATCTAACTTGGGCAAGCCTAAGTCGAGGATTATCCCATCCCAAGGCTCCGAGGTGGCGCGGTATAAAGCATCAATCCCATCAGAGGACAGTTCGGCGACCCAGCCACTTTGTTCTAAACCTGCAACAATCTGTTCGCCTAGGGCCTGTTCATCTTCAACGACGAGTATTTTCATTGGTCTACCTTGATAATGTTTTCAAGACCCCTGCCTTTTATTTCAAGAATTGTGAGAGTTTGAGCGTCATACTTAACTCTGACAATATTATTGTTAGGGTCAATAAGCTTTAATTCATATATCCAAATGTTGTCATCTTCTTCCAACTCGACGTGAATAATGCGGCCACGGAGTTGCGCATTTACCTTAGATTGTAGAGACGAGAACGGTTGTACCTGCCCTTGTTGAACGGCCCGCATGACGTCGTCATGATCTTCATCAATTTCCAATTCAACATTTGCAAGTGCTGTAGAGGTGAAAAGGAGAAGCGACAAGATATATATGTATTTGCTTTTTCTATTCATACATTAAATTGTAACTGATTGTACATGAACCGAACATGAATATTGCTTTGCGATGTGCAACTGCCTAACGATTGACCGAAGTATTATATAGAGTCTATACAATGTGGTTGAATTAATGAGTATATTTCTTTCTTAAGATATCTCACGCATATGTCGTTGATTATACAAAATGAAATTTATAGTTTTTAGTGGCAGATCATGAAAAAAAGCGTGCTACAGATTATAATCCTCCACCAAAATCTGTTTCAAAATTAAAGGGAAGTTATGCAGTTATCCTTAAAAGCAAAACTGTTGTTATCGAGTTTTGCTGCCATTTCCATTACCGCTATTGCCCTTGGCGGTTTCTCCTACCAGTCAATGAAAAACCATGCTTGGCAGTCAATTGAAAGTGAAAGCCGAAATACATCCGTCGCAGTAACCAAAGGTATCGGTGATTGGCTGGATAATAAGCAGGCAGCAGTAAAGGCGGTCGCTAAAACCATGGCAACCAATAATACGCCAGATATTGTCGAGCACCTTAAGCAAATGCATGTATCGGGTGGTTTTAGTCTGAGCTTTTATGGCAATCAGCTGGGGGATATGTACCGTCAGGACCCATCTCTTAACCGTGCTGGTTACGATCCTCGAGAAAGAGGTTGGTATAAAGAGGCTTCTGCGGCGAGGACACAGGTTGTAACGGCGCCGTACATGAGCCACACCATGCAAACCTTGGTGGTGACCTTAGCAGAGCCTGTCATGCAAGCTGGACAACTACAAGGCGTTGCCGGTGCGGATTTGGCTCTGGGGGATTTGATGCGTGATGTACTGAATATACCGGTGCTAGGCGACGGCTATGCCATGTTGCTAGATATGAGCAACCAGGTTGTTGTTGCTCACCCGAACCCCGACATGCAGCTGAAACCGATTTCGGAGCTAGGGTTAACTGTCTCGTCTCTTCGCAATGAGATGAATGGTAATGGCTTTTTCCTAAGCGACTTTGACGGACGTGAGCGAGCCGTTGCAATTCATGCGGTGCCAAATTCTGGTTGGGCACTGGTCATGGTAATGGATAAGTCGGTACTGGAAGCACCCATTCGGGATATGTTAGTTGATGAGCTGCTTATCGGGCTTGTGATCCTTATCGTGGTGTGTGGCTTGATCAGCCTCTTATTGACAAAACAACTGAGTGAATTGAAGAAGGTATCGGTAGCCTTAGCTGATATAGCCCATGGTGAAGGAGACTTAACGGCTCGTATACCTGTTAATAGCCAAGATGAAGTCGGGTTGTTAGCCGAAAACTTTAACCAGTTCGTGTCGCATCAGCATCTAATGGCGACAAAGTTGCGTGATATTGCTATTGAGCTTAATCGAAATGCGGCTGATTCAGCTGCAGCGTCAACTCAGCGCAGCCATAACATTCGCCAGCAGCAAGATGAAATTACCATGGTGGCAACGGCTGTGACTGAAATGGCGAGTGCAACACAGGAAATTGCCGGTAATGCTGAGAATACAGCGAAAACGGCAGAGCAGGCGGTATCTTTGGCTGGTAGTGGCCATGAGAAAGTCGGGCAAAGCCAGCAGTCAATTGGTAACCTAGCCAGCGAAGTGACCAGCGCTGCTGCCATTATTGAAGATCTTAATGGGCATGCCCTTAAAATTAGCACCATTCTATCAACGATCCGCGAGATTGCTGAGCAAACCAATTTATTGGCGCTCAATGCAGCTATTGAAGCGGCACGTGCAGGAGAACAAGGTCGAGGTTTTGCAGTGGTTGCCGATGAAGTGCGTGTACTTTCTCAGCGTACGCATACTTCGACAGAAGAAATTCAAAGTATGATCGAGGCGCTTCAGTCGACGACCCATAATGCAGTGACAGTGATGAACGATAGCCATCAGTTAGCTGATACCAGCGTTCAAGATGTCGATGCCGCGGGTGAAAGTATCAATAGTATTGCCAGCGAGATTAATGTGATCAGTGATATGGCGACACAGATTGCCTCGGCAGCCGAGGAACAATCAAGTGTTACCGCAGAGATCAGCCGTAATACCGAAGGGGTCCAGGAGGTCGCCAACCAAATGGCTCAAGAGGCGATGGAAGCTGCTCGCCAAGCTGGCACACTTAAGGAGCTCGCTGGCCAATTAGAAAAAGAAGTACAGCGCTATAAGCTATGATTTATAAGCTCTGAGCTATAGGCTAAAATAATAAGCCCCCGCGAAGGCGGGGGCTGTTTTATAAGGGGAGGGCTGAAATTACTCTTCCCATTGCACGAGTTGATCTTTCGGCCAGTTAGCACCGATGTCATGGTATTTCTTCTCAAGCAGGTGACGCTTGATCTTAAGTGTTGGCGTCAAGATATTATTCTCCACACTCCAAGGGTCTTTAATCATCAGGACACCTTTGATTTTGGCGTGAGATTCCAACTCTTGGTTGATGGTATCAATAACACGTTGAGCAGTGCGCGCATAGCGTTGGCGGTCAAAGTTAGGGAAGTCGTGCGGTACGGCAAGTAAGATTGGCGCCGGCATGCCTGAACCGACCACACACATCATTTCAATGTTGGCAAGTTCGAAGATTCGTTTTTCAATAGGGACTGGTGAGACAAACTTCCCTTTCGCCGTTTTGAAGGTATCGTTTTTGCGGCCTTGAATCGTTAGGTAGCCTTCCTCATCCATGAAGCCGATATCACCGGTGTGGAGCCAACCATCATCATCAAACATCTCTTTGGTAGCATCTTCGTTTTTGTAGTAACCCGAAAATAATCCCATGCCGCGTACTAAGATTTCTTCATCGGCTGAAACCTTGATTTCTACTCCTGGACCAGAGTTACCGACAGTACCGATCTTATCACTACGGAACGGATGGTTAAGGGTGCTGTAAGCAAAGCTTTCGGTCATCCCCCAAGCTTCGGTAATGTTGAGACCAATGCTCTCATACCAGCGAAGTAGAGCAGGAGAGACGGGTGCCGAGCCACAGCCCAGTACTCGTGCTTTGTTGAGGCCAAGACCATCGGCAAGCTTGCGTTTGATAACGCCAGAAATGAATGGAATTTTCAGTAATAAGTTGAGTTTGGCTTGCGGGAGTTTTTCCAAGATTCGCTGTTGGAAAAGGGTCCACAGACGAGGAACCGAGATAAAGAGGGTCGGGCGATGCATTCTTACATCATCGATGAAAGTATCTAGGGACTCAGGGAAGGCAACTTGCATTCCAGACATCACAGAAGAGCCAAATATATAGACTCGCTCGGTAATATGGGCAAGCGGAAGATAAGAAAACAGACGCTCGCCTTCTTGCATACCGATATGATCCACAAGACGCTGTGCAGCCCATGCAAATGAGCCGTAACTTAACATCGCACCTTTAGGCAGGCCGGATGTACCTGAGGTATACACGATAGACATTAAATCATCTTGTTGATGGTCTGGCCGCTCTTGTGATGGCTTATGTTGAGAAAGCAGGGTGTTGAAGTCGTGATCACATTTAGGTGCCGATGGATAGTTAAAACTGATGGAGAGAATTTCAGGGTGCTTCTCCATTATCGCAAGGGCCGCTTTGCTATCATCTAGCTTACCGATGAGAACTGCTTTTGATTCACTGTGTGTTAAACAGTGCTCAATGGTTTCTGGGCCCGCCGTTGGGAAAATAGGCACGCTGATGTAGCTACCTAGCATGAGTGCTAGGTCTGAAATGAACCATTCAGCACAGTTTTTCGACATGATGGCGATACGATCACCAGGTTTGTAACCTTGGGCACGAAGGGCGCTGACAAGTCTCAGTGCTTTGTCAGCTACCTCTGCATATGTAAAGTCAACAAATTGTCGGTTGATGATCTGGCGAAGATACACATCATCTGCGCGTTCTTCTGCCCATTTGAGAATCATTTCGGTTGGCAGTGGTTGAGTCATCAGAGTATCCCTTAAGCGATCCGATTGCAGAGGTAGAGTCATACTTCGATCCTTCCGTGTTATGGTTTTGTTAAAATAATGCTATTTTTACTGTTTGGTCAAGCGGTTATTTACGTTAAACCGATTCTGTAAAAACATCCAATGTACAAAAAAACGTAAAAAATAATTAGTTTTCAAAGATTAAAATAGAACAAAATTCAAACAGGTGTATATTTTTTTTAATGTTACTGATCTGTTCTTAAATTCCTGTTTCTATTACAATGCTGTCACTTTTATGCTATTGGCGAAGGTATTCATGATGTTTAAGGGGGAAGCGCCAGTTCAAACTATTGTCTCTGCTCACTTTTTCGTTTTAATCAGCCAAAAATGGAGCGTAACGTGGTCATTTGAACTGCCTGTTGATTTTCAGTATGTAAACACGGGTTGTAATTATCATTTAATCACGTGTTTTAACTTGAAACTGGCAGTAAAACGGTAATATTATCAATTAACGGAATGATATCCCGTATTGTGCGACTCGTTATTCGTCTGTATAACAAAGGGGCATCAATCGGATTTCAACACATTTGCTTATATGGTTACATAGTCCGTTTGGGAATTCGGCGGGTCTTTGGGTGATCAAATAGAATCATAGAGTCAAAGCATTATGCCAAAGCGTAGTAAAGAAGATACTGAAATTACCATCCAAACAATTATGGATGCGGTGGTGGATCAAATTTTGACGTTGGGATATGACAAAATGTCGTACACCACATTGAGCAAGCAAACAGGGATATCTCGTACGGGTATCAGTCATCACTTCCCTAAAAAGCAAGATTTCGCTATTGCGCTTGATGGGCGTATTTTTCAGATTTTTGTAGAAAAGCTTGATCTAGATAATGGTCTGGCTGGGTTTACGAGTAGCTGGATTGCGGCGTTGGATGATGAAAAATTTAAGGCGACGCTACGATTGCTATTTCATCATATTGCCTCCTCAGAAACGACCAGTGAATTTGCTAAGCGTGGCATTGATAGGCTATATGATCTATGCCTTGAGCGCTATGGTGAAGAAAGCCAGAAAGAGCTTGAGTGGTTGTTGGGTAAGTCTCTCATCAGCCTTGTACGCTAATGATGCTCAGAATTGAAACAGCTTCTGCGGAAGCTGTTTTTATTACCGATATATAATTTATAGAGGCAGGATTTGCCTCATATGTTTAGTTTGCGAAGAGAAGGTAGAGATGTTGAAATATATCGTGCTGGCTTTGGTTGGTTTGGGAATTTATATCGGTGTGACCTACAAAGATCAAATTGAGGATCTTACCGATTCTCGTTCATTTGAGGACGTCCAAGATGTGTTTGAAGATATGTCTGATAAAGCATCGGATACTGTTAGCAACTTAAGCGGCAAGCTCGAAGAATTAAAGATCTAGACAGCTACTTTAACGACGATTCTTTGTTTAGAAAAGGCCAGCCCTGGTGAAGTGTTGGCCTTTGTCTTGCTGTGCTTTATTAATGTGAAGAGATGATGTAGAAGTAGTAAATCATTGATGAGGCAATCAAATAGACTGACCAGTGATCTTCTTTATATCGCCCGGTTGCCAATTTCAGGAAGGCATATACTAGCATTGCTGCCGCAATACCGTTACCAGCGTTGAAGCTGAAGACACTCATTACGACACAGACGAATGCCGGTAGGTACTCAGTGATATCATCATAGTTGATTTTCTTCATTGAGCTCATCATGGCAATACCGATATACATCAACACGGGAGCGGTGGCAGCGGTTGGTATCATACCCGCTAGTGGAGCAAGGAATAATGTTAGACAAAAACAACCCGCTGTGACCAAGGCTGTGAAGCCTGTTCGACCGCCAGACTCAACACCTGCAGAGCTTTCGACATATGTTGTCATAACTGGGCATGAAAATAGTGCACCAAATGTTGTGGCACTAGAATCGACGTGAAAGTTCTTTTCGATGCCCGGCAAGTTGCCGTCTTTATCTAGATATCCTGCCTGTGCCCCTATGCCCAGCATAGCGCCAAGCGTTGAGAAAAAGTCTGGAATAAAGAATGCTAGCAGGAACGGCAGATAAGCTGGGCTCAATGCGCCTAATACATCAAGCTGGAATGTCATGTCGGCAATGCTGCCCGGCATGCTGAAGAAGTTATCTGGTATAGACGTTATCCCAAAAGCTAGGCTAAGAAGGGTAGTGAGAATCACGGCTAGGATGATACCGCCTTGGATTTTTCTAGATACAAAAAAGAGCACCATGAAAAAACCCAGCACAGCGGTAATCACTTCAATAGAGGCAAGATCGCCGAAAATAAGTACGTTTTTACGAGGGTCGGCAATGACAACACCCGCCTGCTTGAATCCCAGTAGAGCAATAAATAGACCAATGCCGACACCCACCGAGACTTTTACGCTGTGAGGGATAATACGAACGACAAAGTCACGAACACCAAGAAAAGAGACCAGCATAAACAGTACACCACTGACAAATACAATGCCGGCGGCAATACTGAGTGGGACGTCATTACCCAATAGGGTGAATGAAAAGATAGCCACGCTGCCAAGTCCAGGGCCTAGCACAAAAGGTCGATTGGTGTATAGAGCCATGGCGATAGTAGTGATCACCGTCATTAGTACTGTGACGGTGAGTGCACTCTCAAACGGAATACCGCCTTTGCTCATCATTCCCGGTACGACTGCTACCATATAGGCCATTGTCGCAAACGTTGTTAGGCCTGCGATGATCTCAGTTTTGAGATTGGTATTATTACCTTTAAAGTCAAACCACTTTGCAATGCTCAAAGCTGGCTTGTCAGTTACAGTTTCCATGGATTCTCTCTACATGTCTTTTTAATAAATAATGGGTTGATTAACGTCGATAGCAAACTTTCATGTCCGGCGCGATAGTTGGCTCTGCTAACAAGTTCGCTCTTAAAGCGTCAAACTCATGGCTCCATTCTGCTAGCCATTGTTGTTTGGTCTCATCGGGCATCCAGCTGGCTTCAATGCTGTTGATCATCATTTGTTTTAAGCTGCCAATATCGAAACCGAAATCCTCGACCATTACCCTGTAACAATTTGCACTGGTAGTATTGTGAATGTGCCAGTCATCGGTACAAGGGATGATATTTATCCCGGCTTTTGCCATGGCCCTTATCGGGTGATGCTGGCACCAATCTTGGTGACTAGGCCATTGCTTGAAGTAATACGTGTTGGATGGAATGACAGTAAAAGGGATACCTCTTTGGGCATATTTTTGGGTCAGGGCCGGATTATCAATAATGGTGTAGCCGTGATCAATGCGATCAACGTCGATTAGCTCAATGCCTGTCTCAACATTTCGCCAGTGCAAACCAAATTCGGAACAATGGGCCGTGAGTTTGTAGCCGTGCAGTTTGGCTAAGCGGTATGCTTTCCAGAATTTCTCAACCGGTGCATCATGTTCTTTGTAATCAATACCTATTCCGAGAACATAAGGGTGAGGGCTATCAATCATCTCATTAACCATTGCAACCGCATCTTCAGGTGACTTTTCTCGGTTGATGGAAGGAATGAGTCGGATAACAATACCTAGCTCATTGTAGGCATTGTCGATAGCGTCAGCTAATGCCGTATTGACATCAGCGTAGCTCAGCACGGTATCTGATGGGTTCCAAAACGTTTCAATGTACTTTACCCCGCAAGCATGAGCGTCCTCGGCGACTTCTCTCATGACTCTGGCATAGTCGCTTGGTTCCTGCATTAACTGGTATAGAAAGGTAAGCGCTTCAATACCACCTTTAACGATGCCGGTTTCCTTTTGATGAGCGCGGTAATAAGCCTTTGCTTCAAGTTCTGACAGCGCGATCTGGTATTTGTCTGCAAACGACAACATGGTTTCCAGCCTGACGCCTCCAAGCAGATGATAATGGAGATCGGCTTTAGGAAAGCGGTGATAAAACTCGGTGAGTGTTATAGGCGTTGATTTCACAGTGACCTCATTTACGCAAACGATTGCTTTTGGCGGCAGTATCACCCTGAATAGGCGTAAAGTGAAATGCAATTTTCGGTATGCTAGTGCCGTTTCGGCACTAGGTTAGCGGTGAATAACGTATTTGGCTCTATACTCAGCACTAGTCGGCACTGGGTATAGCCCGCTATGCGGGTTGCCAGGGACGGTTGACTTGCCAACCTGTTTTAACGTTTTGCTGCAAATACGCCCAGAGCTTCTGAGCATCATGGCGCAGCGGGGCAGAGTTTCGATATAGTCTGATTTGATAGGGCAGTCTAAATTGCTCTGGGGCGATGGCAATGAGTTGGCCGGAGTTAAGCTCCTGACGAATTTGAGCATCTGGAAGCCAAGCTAATCCTTTTCCTCTTAAGGCCATGTCTTTGTGAAGCTGACACATTGAGCTTTCGAATACCGGATAGGTGTTGAACGTTTCAAACTGAGGCTGGTACTGTTCAATAAGTCTCGCGCTGTAGGATTCGGCACTGTATTTCAGGATAGGGCTGGCTTGCTCAAAGGGGTTGTATAGCGCTTTGCCCTGATGGTCAGTGGCAGAGACAAGAAGAAAATCGCCATGCCCGATGCATAAGTTTTGAAAGGGTGGCTGTAGCAGTGACAAGATTTCAAAGCCCAGTAAAAAATCGCAGTTTGACTCGGTTAACGACTCAATAGCAAAATCTACCCGGAGTATATCAATAGAAAAGTGCACTACATGCTGTTGGCTGACGTATTCCGTTAAGTCTAAAAGGGTAGGCGAAGATAATGAGTGCGGCGTAGCGATACGTATCGGATTCTGGAGTGGCTGCTCGATACCGTTGAGCATTTTTACCCCATCTTCCATCTGTGACACCATGTTTTGTGCAATAGATCTAAATTGCCGGCCTGCTGAAGTCAGGCTTATCGGTGTCGTTGTCCGGTCAATGAGTGAGTGGCCGATCGCTTTTTCTAACGCTCGGATATGTCGACCAAACGCGGGTTGAGTAATATGTCGGGCTTCAGCTGCGCGGGAGAAATGTTGCATTTCAGCCAGCATTAGGAAGTCTTCGAGCCATTTAGTATCTAAGTTCATTTACTCTGCATTTTGTGGTGGCCAATCTAATTGGGTTAAAGACAAATAGGATATAAGGCACCCCAAAGGGTGCGCTATATACCCAAGTGATTGAGGCTTGATGCCACTTGGGTATACTTATATCTTACATTGAGGCTTGGGGACATTAAAGCTAGGTAGTCTTGCGATTTCTGCCCGTAAGTCATCAATCCGGGTTGAATGAGAAGGGTGGGTCGATAGCAGCTCGGGAGGCTGGTTACCACCAGATGCTTTTGCCATATTCTTCCACAGGTTGATACTCTCATAGGGATCAAACCCCGCTTCAGCCATCATCCTCAAACCAATAATATCCGACTCCGATTCTTGCGCACGGCCATAAGGCATTAATACACCATATTGGACGCCAAGGCCCAAACCTGCCATCGCCGCATCGTGGTAGTTTGTCCCGCCAATCGCAGCACTGGATATTTGCATCCCCATGTTGGCGAGTTGAGAGCGGGAAAGCCTTTCGTTGCTGTGCTGGGCAAGGACATGACCTATTTCATGGCCGATCACTGTTGCTAGCTGATCTTGATTCGTCGCCACCTTGAGTAGGCCGGTGTATACCCCAATCTTGCCACCGGGTAGGGCAAAGGCATTGACCTGCTCGCTGTCAAACACGACCACCTCCCATTGCCCTGTTGCTTGAGAGGCACCTAAACGGCTCGTTAATGCATTAGTCACGCATTGAACATATTGATTGGTTTTGCTATCGGTATAGATCGTTTCTTGCTCTTTTAAGGCATCAAAGGATTGTGCTCCGAGCTGAGACATATCCTGTTCAGAGAAGAGCAATACCTGCTGCCTACCCGTTGGTGAGCTGCTGCAAGCTGTGAGTGCAATCGCTGAGGTGATAAAACCAGCAATGGCTAGTGGTTGAAAGCGATTCATCCAAGACTCCTTTCATTTTATGTATAAACCGGAATAGCGGAATTATACAGTTGCTGTATCATTCTCTCCAAATAAGATTGTTTGGATAACGTGATGAGTATTTGGAAAAAATCCTTCACTCTTGAAAGTTTAAATGAGACTTCGGCAAATACGCTAGTCGAGCATCTAGGTATTGAGTATTCGGCATTTGATCACACTAGTTTGTCTGCTGTAATGCCCGTTGAACCCAGGACCCATCAGCCGCTCGGCATGCTGCATGGCGGTGCTTCTGTCGTTTTGGCTGAAACCTTGGGCTCGTTGGCGGCGAATATGTGTGTCGATGAGGGGAAATATTGTGTCGGACTCGATATCAATGCCAACCACTTGCGAGCAATGAGAAGCGGCCATGTTATCGGGAAAGCTTCACCTATACATCTAGGGACAACAACTCAGGTATGGCAAATTGATATTACCGATCCCCGAGGCCGTATGGTTTGTACTAGTCGCCTGACAATAGCAGTAATGAAACATAAAAAAGCGGTGGATAAATGACAATTGTTTTTTCAGCCGGGCGCATCATTGCCAACCAACATGAAGTTGTCGTCCGATTAGACGGTGTTGCACGTGTATCATTACAGGCTACCGCAGATGACATTACACTGCTTGGAAATGGCGCGAATGTGATCACAGCAATGGGATCTGGGGTTAACTGGTCTTTTCGACTCGACTCAGAGCAGCAGCTTGAAGAGTTGGCGGATGTGCTTGGCATTGCCATTCAATGAATCGCTTGATAGGGGCGGTTGACCTGCAAGCCGCCGCCTGTCTATTGCCCTAGAGTTATGCGTAATCAAATCGTTTAAAGTTATTGTGCTGTACACTTTGTTTGTCGTCTTTCGGCCAAAAGTATTATTTGTGAGAGCTTGAACTCATTATTGATCATGATGCCCCCCAAATGGCTATTAACAGGTTATGGTACTACATGGTAAAGCTAATATTATTCATATAAAAACATTGCTTTAGCCGATAAAGTTAATGAGCGAGAAAGGAAGCCAGATTGAATAGATTGCAGCTAAAAAGGATTGCAGAGTTTAGTTATAAAACAATGTTTCGACAGGCTCCACAAGTCAGTGAAATACATGAAACATTTTATGGTTGGGTTGTTTTCTTGGCATCAGACAATGCCAAGGTTGTTGTTAAATTTACACGAGAAATAGGGCGGTTAGCAAAAGAAGTAGAGGGACTGGAACGTTTGCGTCAAGCGTTGCCTTGTCCTGTCCCTGAGGTCGTGTTTTTTGGCCGGGAAGAAGGTTTTGATTTCATTATGCTGGAGTGGCTGCAAGGAATATCAGCACATCAAATCCCTAATGAAAAGCATGCCATTAAGCGGTTTTCAGATAACTACCTTGAGCTACTACACACGTTGCATAGTATCTCTGAACCCAGAGGGTTCGAGCTAGAACGTGAGCGGTTTGACCCAAGCTTTACCAAGGCTTTTTGTCACTGGATGGAGCCGGTTTACCGCTATGTTGTCAGTGATGCATCCCCGTTTACACCTATTCAAAAGCAAGCGTACCGCTCCCTCTGGGAGCGGCGAGATAACATTTTGTCTGAAGCCTTGCCGGAACCCTCCTTGATCCACGATGACTGCCACGTCGGTAATATTCTGGTTGATCCAAAATCTTTTGAAGTCTCTGCCATTCTTGACCCGTGCGATGTTGGCTTCAAACACCGCGAAATGGATATCTTCCATTTGTTTGATGTGAGGCCAGAAATGCAGTTAGCTGAACGTTATCAGCAAGATGTGCCCCTACAGCCGGGTTTTGAATTAAGACGTTGGTATTTTAGTTTGTGGGATGATGCTAAACATAGTCGGAATATCGGGTGGTATGATGAGGCATGGATTCAGAATAAACTGTCTCAGTTCGATCATATTGTTAACGCTGAGTATGGCTCTGTTATATAGTGTGTTCTAGCGTTATGGCTGAATCTGTTTTTTGAGGATGCCATTAATTAAGCATACTATGATGTATCCAAGTATCTTGAGCCCACTTGGGTGTATATTAACAATAAGTAATTGGTCGTAAAGTATGTCTTGATGTTGTAGGGATGAATTTAATGAAAAAATCGGCTATATATATTGCGCTATTATTGCTGGTGGGTTGTGCTCAGCAACCCGATCGGCAGACAGAGCCAAAACCTGAACCAGACATCGGGGGAGGGAATATAGAGCAACCTGTAATCCCCCCGGTTGTTGATACAGCGAAGCCAGTCACCCCAGATCCTATTCCTGAGCCCGAGGTTAAACCGCTACCTGAGCCAGAAGCAAAGCCTGAACCGAAGCCTCAACCCGCAGTGACAAAAACCGATGATGGCAAGCTGATTTTAGGTAATGAAGAGTGGCTGTGGATTTCACAAGCACAACAGCATATTCGGGCGAAGGTTGATGGTGGTAAGTCGATTTCATCGATTGGGGTCAGCCATATACAGGCTTTTGAGCGTGATGGTAAAGACTGGGTGAAATTCAAGGCGGGTGGTAAAGAGGTAGAGCTACCGGTCGAGCGTTGGCTTAAGTCGAACAAAAACGAAACTCCCCAAGCGGTTGTTAAGCTAAGGGCGAAACTTGGCGAACTGAATGAGCTGACTGAGTTTGCGCTTAGCGCAGGAAAAGGAATAGTGTTGGGAGTGAACTTTATCCGAGATGTTGCTGTGGTAGATAGCAGCCGGAAATTCATTCAACCCAAGGCAAAATAACGCCCAGAGTCGAGTCTCAGGGGGATAGGTCCAAACGGCTACTGTCACACGATGTGTGACAGTTGCCGTTGCGTCATATTGGGGTATTAGCCTTCAGCTGTTTCCACTAAGACTTCATAGCTGGTGAACTTTCGAATGTTTATTACACCGGTATCGAAAATCAGGTACTGGCCTTTAATCCCCATGAGAGTCCCTTTCACAACAGGCTCTTTGTCAAAGTTGTGCGACGCTATTTTTTTGGGGTATTCATTCACAGGATATTGGATAGCAACGATAGCTTCTTCTAGCTTCTCGACGGCGTCTTCTCCGTATAACGCAAGCAACTCATTAAGACGTTGTTCTATCTCAGGCAGTAGACGTTTCGCTTCGCTTTGTAGGGCCATGTCGGCATTATCGCCTTTTAACATGGTACGCCAATTCGTTTTATCAGCCACTAATTCAGCCAGTGCAATTTCTGCTAGTCCAGAAATCTGACGTGTTTTTACTTTCAGGATTGGTAATGCTTGCGTCGCACCTTGATCAATCCAACGCGTTGGTAATTGGGTATGACGAGTAATGCCCACTTTGAGTCCTGAAGTATTAGACAGGTACACATAATGAGGTACCATACAATTGGACTCGCCCCACTCAGGCTCACGACACGTTCCTTTGGCATAGTGGCAAGTTTCTGGCTTCATGATACACATGTCACAGCGGGCTAGTTTTTTCATACATGGAAAACAGTGGCCTTGTGAGTAGCTTTTCTTTGTTTTCTTACCGCAGGCATCGCAATAAATATTACCTGTGTGCGTCAGCTTAAGGTGCTTTCCAATCAGAGGATTAAGAGGTAATAACTTATCGCCAACGGGAAGTTGATATTCAACGACGTCACCGAGTTGAGATTTCATTTTACTGAGTGTTCCTAG
This sequence comes from Photobacterium lutimaris, assembly GCF_003025555.1. Classification (GTDB taxonomy): domain Bacteria; phylum Pseudomonadota; class Gammaproteobacteria; order Enterobacterales; family Vibrionaceae; genus Photobacterium; species Photobacterium lutimaris. The sequence continues at coordinate 662,990 of NZ_PYMH01000001.1, forward strand.
CATGACTTTGCTCTTTGTTATGTTATGTCTCTATCATAACATTTGTCGAATATAAGTGCTTGTTCACGTGTCGCTTGGGCGACAATAAAGCTAGCATTGATTAATTTAATATAAGATGATTTACCGTCTGCAATATATTCTATCTAGCCCGCACATAGTTGTTTGCATGTGTAATTTTTAACACATGTCTATTGCTGTTTGAACGATTATTTAGATGTGCCTCGTAAGGTGTATGAAATTGAATGGGGTGGCATTATTTTGCCTGTAGGATCTGATTGTTTTCATAAAGTTTAATAGGGTGTCGCTATGAAATTATGCAAGGTTGCATTAGCTGTTTCTACCGCTGTTTTACTTTCTGCCTGCGGTGGAGGTGGTGATGGCTCTGAAAAATCAGATATAAATACAGGTACAACCCCTCCGCCAGAAACGGAAGTCGATTTAAGTACACTTAATAGTTGTATGGAAAGCTTGGCTCAGTATTCATTTGACTCTTCAACACCTGTTAATGCTCGGAGTAATGCATTTCTCTACCATGTATCTAGGCTGAACCATGGTGACGATACGAAACAGGAATACAAGCAGTCAGAGGTTGATGTTGGTGAGCGGGTTGGTCTTCCAAATGGTCTTTTGCCAGATACGAAAGTGAGGGTAACTCAGGTGTCAAGTGCATCAGCAGAAGCACCGGCAGATTCATGGAACCCAAGTTTTGAACATTCTTATGTTAACGCCGATAATCAGCAATATATAGGCAGCCAAGATGTATTTAGTCGCTGGTGGTCAGCAAACATTGATTCAAATAAACCCAGTGATTTAAAACTGGGTGAAGTCACACAGTACTGGGTTGATAGGGTTGACCAGTTTTCGCCTGTACAGCCAATCCGGCATGAGAATTTATATGCGACCTACAAAGGTATGGAAACAATTGATACTGTACTTGGCCAAAGAGATGTTTGTGTCGTTGAATATTCTTCACAACTTACTTTAGTCAATAATGCTCTCGAAGAACCCGAAGATGCTATCTATGTCGTTGAGAATAGTACTGAATATATTGACAAAGACAATATTGTACAGTTATCCATCCGTAATTACAGTGAATACGACCCTGCCGATCTTGATACTGTTACTTGGGGGTACAGTGATTACCGAAAAGAATTAATTGGCCTTGTATATGAAGACCAATTAGTTGGTGTTGACCCTGAAAATTATCTCGTACCTGAAGGTGGATCCGCCACGATGGATCAGTGCTTGGCAACTTTGCCAGATAGTGATTACGTAGCTTCAGCGAATGAACAAATACAGTATCTGATGACAAGAGGAAGAGGGGAGGGAGAGGGCTTTGTTATACAAGATGCTATCTATACTTTAACGCCTAACAGTGCGAAAGGTGTGAGTTGGAGAGGACGTGATAACCTCAATGCGTCAACGTTGCACGGTGCTTTTATGGATTACTCTGACCCTAGTGCACCTCCATATTACGAGTTTACAGAAACATACTACGATACACCGGATGAAGGCGTAATGGTGGGCTTTGAAGCAACCGAGAATGGATTTGATTATATCGCTTGGGGGGCTGAGCATATCCTTTCGGAAAGGCAATCGGCAACAAGTGGTTATTATATGCCTGAAGTGAGGCTGAGCCATGGAGAGTTGTTGAATGCGACACCACAACTGGATAACTTTAAGCAGGTCACGAGTACGGTTTTTGTTGGGTCTGAGTCATTAGTAGATCATACAACAGGTGAAACAGTACTCGCGTGTAAAGAGTATCGACGCTGGGAAGCGAACTATTATACAGAGACGGGGGAGATTGCCTTAGATGTTGATGGCATGCCCGTAACTGAGTTTAGCGAAGAAGAAAGTTACTATGACAACCGTGGCCTGATTGAGCGTCATCGCGAGACCCAATTATGGAATAGTGAAAGCTGGACTCGGGCTAAAATTATTACACATTAATGGTTTAACTCAATCTTCGTCTTACAACCTTGGATAAGGTCTAGCCATATGGCTAGACCTTATTTTTCTATTGGATTAATTTACCGATTTTCAATCCGGTTATAGTCAAGCAGTCCGGCTTCGATCGGAAACGTTTGTTGGTTTATTTCATTCAACTTGTCACTGAATACCCAGAACTCTGGGCTGGTCCGACGAACGCCATACTGGTCGAGGAATAGACGATAATCGTCTTCTGTCTCAATTGTACTGATTTGATTTGCCGCAGAGACTAAATCAGCCTCCTTTAGGTGCCAGAATGCTCTTGGGTAGCTTCCTAATAGACCACGAACCAAGGTGACAGTATCTTGGTCATATAGACGGTTGGATTCTTCATTGAACAGGCTGGAAATGCTTTTGTGTGCACTATTGCGGATCAGGGTAAAGAGTTCTGCCTGTTGATCGGGCTGAGTCGGTTCGACCATGATAAAAGTAATCTCAGGCAATAAGCTAGCTTGCGTTCCACTTATACGGTTCAATCTATTCAATGCCAGTGAGCTATTTCCGGTGAAGGATGACTGAGTGATATCGTAACGGTCAGGTAAAACGATTTCTAACTTCTTTTGCAACATGCCAAAAAGCTCACTTTTGGGGTGAGTTGTTTGGTAATTGATACCTGTCGGCTGATCAAATTCGTTGATCTCTCCTTGAAGGTAATCACTAAGGTGTTTGTTGGCTCCCTGGTACCAATAAGCCAATTCTCGGTGGCGTGAATCGGCCGGAAGTAAAGAGAGGAAGTTTGACTCACCCTCCATACGTAAGAAGTCCATATACATGCGTGTGACCAGTTGATGACCAAAGTTGCCGTAAACATCAAAGCCTGCAACCAATAGGTAATGAATACGTTCTAGTAGTGAATAGTCAATTACCCAAGCTGTTTTCGGCTGACTTCCAACAAGTCCCTTAGTGACCGTCGCGCTGTCAAAGTGGCGGAACACGGTGAGGCTGGCATTGTCGTTGTAGTCGTCACCGTCCCAGATGAGATCTGTGGTTAGGTGTTCACCGTTTTCGAACGCACTATTGAGAAAAGCATTCTTTGCTTTAAGGAAACGACCTTGCTGCTTGGAATAAGAAATCCAATTGGTGAGTGGTAGGGTGTTGCTTTCATTTTCTGCCGGTAACCTAAGGTTCTCTGCCTGTGATGCATAAAGCTCATCGACGGCAGGTGTATTGGCCATCGCTGGGTCGACAAAGAAGACCCAGAAATGGTCGTTGATGACATTCAGTGCGAGTTGTCCACGGCATACCGGTCCTTTGATAAAGCCCATGATGGTATTTTGGGCGTTGTCGATCATAAAGCGGTATCGACTATCAACCGGTATTTGCTTAAATGCAATGAGAGGGTTTGCAGCTACATCGGGGTGGTAGCTCGGTAGTGATGTCACTTCATATTTGGGTTCGATAAACAGGGTGTTGAAGCGCGCCAATTTGGCATGGTTAAGCGCGTATGGCATATGGGTTTTATCGACGATGGTCTCCCTCACTGGTTGGAAGCGATAGTAAACACGATCAACACCGGGGTCATCATAAGGACGTCGAGTAGCAATAAGGTCAATCGGTTTACCCGGTGCAGTGCGAGAGCGAACCAGGTTAAAAAAAGTTGGTTGCGGCTCATCAGAAAAGTAGAGATGAGAAACAAAGAGGTGCTCATAAATATAGCGGCTGGCAAGTTGCCGCTTTAGGCTATTTTCATTAAGAAATGCTTCCCAGCCAGCAACCTTTTCCAAGGTCTTTGCGTTTGGCAGCGGCGCGGTTGCCATCAGGGCACCATTGGCAAGCCACGCCATCAGGACTTGGTTTTCTTTATCGCTTATCTGCGGCAGGCCATAAGGCATCCCCCATTCTGGGTAGTTTTGCTCAAAGCTGGTCATTTCCTCGATGGTCGGGCACTGCTGATCGCGGTCTAGCGAAAAGTCCCAATCCGCTGGATTAAGTACTTCTTGCTCTGGAAGAGGGTGCGCTTGTTTAAGCTTTAACATGCGGGCTATGACACCGGCCTGGGTATTAGCTTCTTCAGTTTGGATTCGTTCATTCAGTACGGGATTGAAGCCTTTTTCCCGCCATTCACTGGTTGACTGGGCATCAATAAACATACGTGTGGTATTGGCCGCGAGTAGACGAGTGCCTTGATACACTTTCTCTTTACTGGCACCACGGTCAATGCCTTCTGCAGAAGACATTTTTAACTGACAAGGCGCATCATAACAAGCATGGCAAACAACGCAGCGGCTCTCGATGATCGGTTTGACTTTATCGATATAGTGGCTTGCTATGGGTGACGATGCTGCGGCTATTCTTTCCTGCGGTTGTGGCTTTCCAAAAAGTTGATCCAAGTTAAGTCCTGCATAGACGGCACAGCCGGAGAGGAAAAGTAGCAGGACAAAAAGCCATATTCGTTTAAAGTGTTTGTTTTTTAATATCATTTATATTTTATCTTGTTATTTGCACAACAAAGTCTTTGTGCACTTATCGCTAATGTTTCAGTTAAGTCTATCAAAATACTGGCATGACATGGAAAAGCTATACTCGCTTCTGAGTACGTACCATTAGTGAGGGCAAGTAATGCGCTTCTTTATACCGAAGTCGGTTCCATTTATTCTATTAAAAAGTCAATATAAACCAATTGGTATTATTAACAGTTAGAGCTTAACTCTTAAAATCACATTCTAAAGCGCTGGATGCACAGGTTTGAGCAGTGAGACCATTATCTCACCGCTTGTCGTTTGTAGTTAAATATTTTTGCATCTTTATCACTGTTATGGACCCAAAAAATGCCCACATGATCATTCAGCACTAAATCAATATAAGGCTGCTGATAAAGCAAATAGTTATAGCTCACACTTTTACTGAGGAATTGTTCTTTGAGTTTATTTTCTATAGTAAGTGCCGTCGACAAGCGTTCAGTGATGAACTCATTTGCTTGATATGCCCAATGGTACATAATCGGTTTGAGTTCTATTTTGGAGATAAACGGTGACTCATTCTCAACCACGGTTAATGTCGCTGAACTGATCGACAACGCATGGTGATAGCCGGTTTGCTCCTCAGAGATAAAGTTTAAGTAGGAGAAATTAAACGTATTTTCCTCATCTCTGGTAATGTAGTGATACACCACTTGTGAGTCTATCCCTGAGTTGTCAAGGAAGTTCAAGTAGACTTGCGATGTCGGTTCACGGGCAAGATCTGTTTGAATAATTGGATAAGGGCGTGAAAGAGGTAACTCCTTTAACACTTCTTTAGTGAACGTTACCCAACCATCGATGCTAATTTGGTATGAGAAATCAGTTTCTGGCAAACATTGCTTATTTTCGTCGATACGACACCAAGCAATAGAGTAGGAATCAGCGCCTTTGTATGCGTAAAGCTTAATGTTTGTTAAATCTGTTGTGTTGTCCAATTGGACATAAAGCTGACGAAGTTCATCAAGCTTGGTTTGGAGGTCGACTATGCCTTCTTCATTGATTGAGATGAGTGTTACGGTGCTATTTTGTAGCATGGTGGTTCGGGTGACGTAATGGGTCTCGTCTGGATATTTGTACCCTGTAAGCCATAGGTAACCCCCTACCAGTAAAACAATAACGGTGAGCAAAGCGATAGAAAAGTACGGCAAGAAAGGAGCCGTTGTCATTCTGGCTGTTGAGGTCGATAAGCCTGAATATTTTTCGATGCTGACTTGTGTGATTTGATAGCCAACACGGGGTAGGGTTTCGATGATTTCGCCTTTGGTTTTTTCTTGAATTTTTACTCGAAGGCTTCGGATAGCTTGAAATAGAGACGCTTCAGATACCACACGATCAGGCCAGCCGGCCTTAAGCAAGTCGTCTTTTGTCACCGGGCAGTTCACATGCTCAATAAGATAGAGCAGGATGTACTGTTCAGAGAGGTTGAGTTTTTGACTGGTAGTGTCTGACTTAATCATTCCCAGAGCGGGGATGAAATTAAGCCCATTAATGAATTTGAACTGCTTCTGGCCAGGCATTGGTACCTCAGAACCCATCTCTTATTGGATATTGTAGTGGTTGATTGGCGTTTAAGGTTTTAAGGGAGGACGCCCGATTGATTCAAGACACTTATTTTATCATGAAAAAAGTAAATGGTACGTGAACGATGGAGCTAAATAAGGAGGGTACAAAGACCCTCCCTGATATCAAACAATACTGAGTTGTCAGTAAAGTGTTTATTTCTTGAAAATTTCCAGAAACTCACGCTTCATCGGCGGGTTTCGACGGGCTTTTTTCAATTGTTTGCCCATATCTTTAACGCAGTTGTGAAGCACTCTATCAAGCGTCACGGCTTTATAGTCGGTGTACTCTTCTTCAGTCATATCTGAAGGCTTTTCTGTTTCTTGCATTTCACCAAGGAAGTCTATACCTGAGTAACTCTGGCTTAGAGCAACCAACGCGTGGAACTGCTCGAAGTTATCTAGTACATTTTGTGCGCTTGCTGGTAGTTGATCCCAAGCTTCACGTGAACTTGGTTCAGACGCTTTGTAAACGTTAATTAGCATGTCAAGAAGCTCTTCTGGTACTTCTTCAAACTCAACAACTTGACGTAGTTCTGGTGAGCAATCGTCAAGAGTGAACTTCACTTCTTCAATGGTTTGATCTTCTTTTTTCTCGATGTCAGACATAGCTAATTCCTAAAGCATGAATTGTTTAAGGGAGGGAATCCTAAAGCCCTCTATCTAAAAGTCAACAGATATACCTAAGCTACTTAAAGTAACTTGGGTATAAGATAGCGTAATAACCGTGGCAGTCACGTTAAATCGCTCACGTTTAAATCTATTTAGGCCGTTTGGTTTGTAAAAGCCTTATAGAGGGATAAAAGGGCATATGCTCTTGTTTGAACTTAGAGGGCGATAATGATTGCCTAACATGTTGTACAAAGTTATCGAAGATAACGAAATGGCGAGTTATTTTGTGCTATAAATAGGTTAAGGAATAGTCAATATATCAATAGGATGCTTAAATGGAAGCGATGCGGATATTACTGGTTGATGATGTGCATCTTGAAAGAATGCAACTGGCTATGCGGTTACAGAGACTGGGACATGTTGTTGAAGCCGTCGCTTCAGGTCATGAGGCCATAGAAAAATATCCGCTGTTTGATCCTGATTTGCTATTGCTTGATGTCAGTATGCCGGATATGAGTGGTACTGAAGTGGCAGAGCAGATTCGAATCAAACATCCTGAGTGGGTGCCGATTATCTTTCTTAGCGGTCATGATGAGCCAGAGATGATTGCTAAAGCCATTGATATGGGCGGGGATGACTACATTGTAAAGCCGGTAAATAAGATAGTGCTGGCGGCAAAATTAAAAGCGATGCAGCGTATAGCCCATATGCGTCATCAACTTAAAGATACCTCCAAAAGCCTTGAGCTAGCGAATGAGAAGCTATCACAGCAGGTCAATGAAGATGGCCTTACCAAATTGGCGAACCGTCGCTACCTTGATGTGAAACTCGCAGAGTTTATCTCTTGGCATGGTCGAAACAATTTTCCATTTACTCTCATCATGCTAGATGTCGATCACTTCAAGTTGTTTAACGATCATTATGGTCACCTTGAAGGGGACCGATGCTTGCAAGCTGTTTCGTCTGAGCTCAAGAAAAACTTCAGCCGAGCCGGGGAACTTGCGGCACGTTACGGTGGTGAAGAATTCGTTATCGCCCTGAGTAATTGTGACAAAACACATGCGGTACGTGAATGTGAGCGGCTTAAAGAATGTATACAGCAGCTTGCAATCCCCCACTCAAAATCATCAACGGCTGAAATCGTTACCGTTAGCCAGGGAATGGTATCTTGGGTGCCAACGGGCCTGGAGACCGTAGAAAACATGTACCAAATTGTTGACCGTGTACTTTATAAAGCTAAGGAGCAAGGCCGGAACCGATTTGTTGCTGCTGAATTTACCTAGGCCCTGAAGCCTTCTTCTCTCCTTATTCTTTGACCTAGTTAACACTTTGTACTTTACCATGCGTCATTTGGCTGTTTTACGGCCAAATAACCTTATCATCGCTTGCTGTAACTAACCGCAATGATAATCTGCGGCTAAGCAGTATAAACTCTCTTGAGTAGCAGTGAATCCGTGGTATCGATGCAGGCTTGTTATCGTCTATGCTCAATGGAATTTGTATTGTAAATAAGAAAAAAGGTGAGGGAAGATCATGGATATTTGCTTTTCGCAAACAGAAGCGCGTGTGTTAGGTTGCATGCTTGAGAAAGAGGTGACTACACCTGATCAGTACCCATTAACACTGAATGCATTGACGACAGCTTGTAATCAAAAGAGCAACCGTGAACCTGTGATGTCACTAGATGACGCCACGGTGCAAGATACGGTAGAGGCATTAAAAGCTAAGCGAGTTATTCAAGAAGTTACCGCTGGAACAGGTAGCCGTGTTGCAAAGTACCAGCATCGCTTCTGCAATACTGAGTTCAGTACCTTCCAATTCAGCCAGCAAGAAAAAGCGATTCTTTGTGTAATGTTGCTGCGCGGTGCTCAGTCTCCGGGCGAACTACGCACACGTACCAACCGACTTTGCAGCTTTTCTGATGTGAGGGAAGTTGAGTCAGTACTCGATAAACTATCAGAGCACCCTAAAGGGCCGTTTGTTGTGAAGTTGCCGAAAGAGTCGGGGAAACGCGACTTTCGTTATATGCACTTGCTTAGTGGTGAGGTAGATATCGAAGCCTTGCAACAGCAAAGCCAGAAGGTTGCTTCAGGATCGCCTTCTTCGCCAACATCAGAGCGTTTGACGGCATTGGAAGACGAGGTGGTAGAGCTCAAAAAAGAAGTACAAGAACTAAAAGAGCTGCTTGAATCTTTGACCTCATAAGTGTTCAATAGCATCTGCTTAACTTCAGCCCAGCAATCGCTGGGCTTTTTTGTAAAGGTACTCAAAAGCATGACCGATAAGCAGAGCGATCAGCCTATGAATATCGATAATACATCGAAGAAAGTTGGCAATTGGTCGGTCTATTTAATTAGGACGGCAGCAAATCAATTGTATTGTGGTGTCACAACAGATGTTGAAAGGCGGTTTAATGAGCACCAGTCTTCCAAGCGGGGGGCTAAATTCTTAAAAGGAAAGGGGCCATTGCAGCTTGTCTGGTCGGAGTGTGTTGGCGACAAGCGATCAGCGATGCAGCTTGAATATCGTATCAAGCGGTTACCTAAGCGAACCAAGGAGCAGATAGTCGCACGAAGTGTCAGTGTTTTTAGCTTGGTTAAAGAATGAACTACAGCAGGCTATGCCACGTATAAATGTATATTAATTGTGGTTTTTTAACTTTTATATGCCTCTTCAGCGACTTTTGGGCGTTTGTTAGTCAATTGAAATTGAACCTTCTCTTGGTTCAAACTACACTGCGCTTATCATTTTTATATTATTTTTTTATTTTCCCAGGACATTCTTATGGCACTTAAAGCCACTATTTACAAAGCCCAGTTCAATGTTGCGGATCTTGACCGTCATGTGTATATCGATAAGCAGCATACACTGGCGTGCCATCCATCAGAAACGTTGCAACGCCTGATGCTTCGACTGGTTGCATGGGGTTTCAATGCGGATGAGGATCTGCAGTTTACTAAAGGGCTCTGTGAAGCTGATGAGCCAGCATTGTGGAAGAAAAGCCTGACTGATGACATCGAGCTTTGGGTTGACTTGGGGTTGCCGGATGAGAAGCGATTGAAGAAAGCCGCTCATAAAGCAAAAAAGGTTATCATTGTGGCATATGGTGATCATGCGGCACCGGTGTGGTGGAAGCAGAATCAGGCCAAAGTCAGCCAGTACGGTAATATTTCCGTGGTATTCTTCAATGATGAGACCCTAGCAGAGCTTGAGGGCATGGTTGAACGTTCAATGAACCTTCAATTAACGATTGAAGCAGAGCAGGGGTGGCTAATGTTGGGTGACAAGAGCTGCACCCTGACTCCGGAATGGTGGTTGCGCTAATCTGTTTCGCTGGAAAGTGATGGCTGTCACCCAATAGTCATCGAACGCCTTCATGATATCCTTACTTGCTGTCTGTTTATCAGGCAGCTTCTCGCCTTTCAGCAATAAGGAGATTGCAATGCCATCAAATGTGCATGCTTTAGCAACAAAAGTGTGGAACTATCATCACCTTAACCACACACTCTTCCCTAGTGATTGTATCTTTGTATTGTGTAGCAACGATATTCGAGTGGCAGAACATGCGGCAAAATTGTTTCTCGATGGCTTCGCTCCATATATCGTATTTTCTGGTGGCGAAGGTGAGTTAACGCGAGGTATGTTTAAAGGCTCTGAAGCCGAAGCATTTGCTGAAGTGGCGTTGGATATGGGTGTACCAGAGCAAGCGATATTAGTTGAGCCTCAATCGACAAATACGGGCGAGAATGTTCAGTTCACCCGTGCATTACTTGAAACTAAGGGCTTAAACCCAAAGAGTCTGATTATTGTTCAAAAGCCATTTATGGAAAGACGCGCCTATGCAACTTTTCAGCAGAACTGGCCGGGTAAAAAGGTAGCGGTTACCTCTCCGAAAATTGACTTTGATGAATACCCAAACGAGACATTGTCGTACAGCGATATGATTAATGTCATGTTAGGCGATTTACAGCGGATCAAAGTATACCCGACCTATGGATATTCTGTAGAACAAGAGATCCCAGATGAAGTGTGGCAAGCATTTGAACAGTTAGTCGAACTAGGCTTTAGGGAGCATCTATTGGCCTAAACTCTGGATAGAGCTTTTGATGAATGGTGAGAAAGCCCTGTCTAAAAGCAGGGCTTTTTTTGTTTTATCTATTTTGCGGCATTCAGACCTTGTTGCCAGAAGGCGACTTCCATACGGGTTGCCGTTTTGAAAATCTCGCACAAACGTTGTCCACGTTGGCTGTGTAGCGGTATTTCTTCTAGCATGTTGTCAAGTCTGCGGATTGTCGCATCAACAGCCGTTTGGAAATCTTCACCACTATATAGCTCAATCCAACTCCTGTACGGGTTACCTTCTAAGAGTGTATGCTGCCAGCTGGCAAGGCGTTTGCCAATCACGGCGTAGCCAATTGCACAAGGTGCCAGTGCAACGAACAGGTCAGTACGGTCACCTGCCATCCCGGTATCCAATACATAGCGCGTATAACTGACAGTGCCGAAATCCTCAGACTCTCCCTCCATATCGGCTTCGGTTAATCCCCATGTTGAGCAGTACTCTACATGGTGTGACATCTCCGTTTCTAGCAGAGCGGTGAGGCTAGGTAAGGGCTCACGCATTTCTTCAAGAGTGGTTGATTTAAAAATCGCCAAAGCATAAGCGCGTGCATAATGTTTGAGGAATAGAAAATCTTGTTTGAGATAGTGCAAATAAGCATGCTTGTTCAGCGATGACATCGCTAACTGGTTAACGAAATCATGCTCGGTATAATCATTCCAGTCTTGCTGGCAGTCGCTGATCAGGTCTTGGTAGTTCATGGTGTGTCCTTAGAGCGTAAATATATAATGCTTAAAATGTCAGCACGTAGTCTTTGGCATTTGGCAGCGTTTTTATGATGTTGTGCTGCTTCATAAATTCAGCATATTCGTCATAGCGTTTTAGCTCTACGGCACCAGGACGTAGGGCAAAGCGGGTCAACGTATCTTCCCAGGCTCGGCGGTTCAGATCGTTATTTAAGGTATCAGGTGAGTAAGCGGCGAATTCTTTCCATGCTTGCTCAGGGTGGTTGATTAGATAGACCGTAGCTTTTTCGATGGCAGTGTTGAACTTGTTAATGGTTTCAGGGTTGTACTTATGCTTGTTTGCAACAAAAATCAGCTCATCATAGGGTGGTACGCCATGCTCTTCTGGGAAGAACGCTGTTGCGTTATAGCCTTCGATTGCTAACTGGTTAAGCTCGAAGTTACGTAGACCACCCCAAATAGCATCCACTTTCCCTGAGGCTAGCGAAGAAGATAACGCCCAGCCAACATTGATAATCTTTACGCTGTCCATGTCAACGCCTTCAGAGCGGAGCATGGTTCCGATAGTGGCGTCTTCGTTACCGCCAATTGCTACACCGATATTTTTTCCTTTCAAATCGGCCAGTGACTTAATATCTGATTTATCCAGCACAATCAGTGAGTTTAATGGACCTGAAATTAACGTTGCTGAGCGTACCAGAGGTAGCTCCGCCGCGATGCTGGAAATCAATGTGCTTTGGTATGATACTGCCAGGTCAATACGACCGGCAGCGACTAATTTATCGGGGACGCTAGGGTCCGCCGGCTCTTGAATTTGGACATCCAAGCCTTGTTCAGCAAACCATCCTTTTTCTTTGGCAAGGATTATCGGGCCATGGTTGGGGTTTACGAACCAGTCCAGCATCAGGGTTACTTTCTCTGTAGCTGAAGCGCTGAAAGAAGCGAGCAATAACGCTGTAGCAGCAATAAGTTGCGGTTTACTTACTTTAAACAAAGTGGATTTCATTCTATGTCCTTGTTGATGAGCGGAGAAAGCGTTCCGTTTTTCGGATCCCGCTATTGGCTTTGCCATGGAATGGCTTTTTTTAATAAAAGGTCGGTAATGAAGTACAGGCTGATTGAGAAAAAAGCCAAGATAAACAAAGCAGCGAACATCTCATCGACAAACATTCGAGCATTGGCTTGTAGCATCAAATATCCCAGCCCTTCACTAGAGCCCACCCATTCACCAATCACAGCCCCGATGGGGGCGACGACGACTGCAACTCGTATACCCGATGCTAAAGCGGGTAACGCAGCAGGCAGGCGAATTTGCCACAGCTGTTGCCAAGGCGTTGCCCCCATGGTGGTTGCCAAGTCTAAATAGCCTTTAGGTGTGTGACGAAGGCCGTCATAGCAACAGGTGGTGACGGGGAAAAAGATGATCAAAGCGGCCATGACAATTTTGGATGCCATACCATAACCTAGCCAAAGCATCAGAATAGGAGCGATGGCAAAAACCGGTATGGCTTGGCTGGTGATTAAAATCGGTAATAACCAGCGTCTTAAAGGCTCGAAGATAAGCATTTGAAGGGCGAAAAATAGCCCCATCGCCAAACCGAGAAGCAGGCCAAAGAGCACTTCGGTTCCAGTCACTAGTGTATGGTGCCAAAGTACATCTGCACGTTCGACAAGTTTGGTGAGGACGGCAACAGGCCCAGGCAGAATAAAGGCGGGAAGCTCAAAAATGACGACGCTGGCTTGCCATAACCCCATGATAATCGTAACGCTAACTAAAAAGCGTAATATCTGCTTCGCGACAAGAGACTGAACGCCTTTACTCGCTTGTAGATTAGCCGCATGTTGATCCAGCAAAGGGTTCTGCAATTTGGACGACATGGATTGATCAGACATAGTCACTCTCCAGTTCGTTGATGATCCCTTGCTGCAGGGATGCGATCTCACCATCAAACTGTCGAGGTGGAGTATTCGACGGTGCTGGCAATGGTTTAATTGATGCTGGAGAGCCTGTCATCATGTAAATGTAATGGCCAAGGCGAAGCGCCTCTTGGGGATCATGGGTGATTAATAAGACAGTCTTACCTGCAAGCAGGGTTGCAGATAATGACTGTAATTTATGGCGCGTAACCGCGTCTAATGCAGAGAAAGGCTCATCCATTAACACCAAGGGTTTGTCTTGCATCAAGGTACGAGCAAGCGCCACACGCTGACGCATACCACCAGACAGTTGGCTGGGCATCGCATCTGATTTATCCGCGAGGCCTACCGCTTCGAGTAGTACTGCCGCCTTTTGTTTATCGGCTTTTTTTGACGAACCAAAGCGGGTACTCAAGCAGACATTGTCGACGACATTTAGCCATGGCAACAGCAGATCTTGCTGCGCCATGTAGGCAAGGTTGCCATCAAGTGGCAATGCATTGCTGGAAGTGATACGGCCATGCCAAGTCACATTATCTTCGAGTAAACCGGCAAGATGACGAAGCAGGGTCGTTTTACCACAGCCACTTTTACCCAGCAGGCAGGTCCATTTTCCTGCTGGTAACGTAACATCGAGCTGTTTGAACAGTGGGTGCTCTGCATCATTATATTGAAGCGTTAGTTGCTCAACATTGACGGTCATCCCAACAACTTTGTCAGCGGTAAGAGTGTTATTCATTACTTGTTTAGCTTCCATGCTTATTCAGGTTTGAAATGGCCTGCAAAGAAATGGTTTACTGGTCCGTGTCCTGAGCCGATCTGTAGCTCATCTGCATGCTCGATAGCCTGGGTGATGTAGCTTTTCGCACATCGAACCGCTTGCTCTAGCGGGTACTCTTGGGCAAGGAAAGAAGCGGTGGCTGCTGATAGTGTGCATCCGGTACCGTGGGTGTTGCGAGTCGCAATACGTGGTGTGCTCATGCGAATGACGTCAGTCTCGAGAATGAGTAGATCGGTACTGAAGGCGTCTTTTTCGAGATGGCCACCTTTGAGCAGGGTTGAGCGGGCCCCGATAGCACGCAGTGCTGAAATCATGTCAGACATTTGCTGTTCAGTTTCAGGGAGGTCTGCGCCGATAAGAGCTGCAGCTTCCGGAAGGTTAGGGGTGATGACATCGGCAAGAGGCAGCAACTCTGATTTAAGCGTTGAGATGGCATCTTGCTCCAGCAAAAGATCACCACTTGTCGCTACCATTACCGGGTCGATGACCAAGTACTTTGGCTGGTATTGACGTATCTTTCTGGCCACCATATGGATGATATTGGCATCGCTCAACATACCAATTTTGACTGCCTTAACATCAAGATCAGAAAAAACAGCATCCAGTTGTTGTTCGACAAAGGCAGGATCAATACCCAGAATGCCGGTTACACCTTGGGTGTTTTGTGCTGTTAAGGCGGTGATTACCGAGCAAGCATAACCGCCAGTGGCTGAAATAGCTTTAATATCGGCCTGAATACCAGCACCACCACCACTGTCAGAACCAGCGATAGTAAGGGTAATGGGGGTTTTTGATGAAATTGGCATAGTTACCTCTATTAAAGACGTAAGGTAGCCAATGCCATCGAACCTTGAAAGGTACGAGAAGGGGCAGTGCAGCTAGTTCCCTACGCCATTATTAAATGGATCAGGTTCAACGGGTCCCACTACGTGGTCTCAGCGCTCGGCTCCCCGACTAACGGACTAAATTTTAAAAAGAGTCAATATGAATATTGACCTCTTAAAAGCAGTTTTCTGGCTTAAATGCCTGAATATAAGGCTAATCTAAACATGTTTTTTGCGATAGGGCAAATGTGTTTGGAATAAAATGAGGGGGGGAGGAGGAGAAAAATGACAGAATGAAGAGGAAGAAGGGCAGCCAAGGTATGGCTGCCAATCGAATTACATTTTTTTGCAGTATGCAGCGATGATAACCATATTAGTACCAGCCGCTTTACCTGAAACGTGCAACGGGTTGTCGGTTAGGCGGATACCACGTACCGCGGTACCTTGTTTGATCACAAGGTTTGAGCCTTTTACTGGTAGATCTTTAATGATTGTAACGTTGTCACCAGCCTGAAGAGGTGTGCCGTTCACGTCAACGGTTTTAATCGCGTCAAGCTCAGCAAGGGCAATGCCTTTCTCTGCCCATTCGATCATGTCTTCTTCCATGTACAACATATCGAGTAAATCTTGCGCCCAAGTTTCTGAGGAAAGACGCTTTAGCAAACGGTAAGCCATGACCTGAACCGCAGGCTCTTGGCTCCACATGCTGTCGTTAAGGCAACGCCAGTGGTTTTGATCCAGAGTTTCAGCATCTTCGATTTCTGTACGACAAGTACCACATACCATCACACAGCTACCAGCTGTTTGATCAGGAGACGCTGGTACTTCATAAACGCTCAGGTTGTCTTCTGAACTACATAGTTCACATTTAGCGCCAGAGCGCTCTTTAACGATCGATTCAATGCTCATAGGAATATTCCATGGAAGTGTAATGGTGGATGTAACCATACAGGTGATTGTTCTGTTTATTATGCCACTTAAATCTGAGAAGAAAAGGAATCAAGATCAAGATCACATTATTTCACTTAATTACGAGTAAAAAACAGGCATTCAGAAAGTCGAAAGTGAATTTAATGCAATAAATATATATGAGTTGTTATTGTTTTGCGACTAAGATCAAAGAGCATATACAATGGCTTATAGAAATAATGATGGAATTATCTATGAATAAAGTATTTTTTTTACTACCGATACTGGCACTTTTAGGTTGTGACGATGAAGATGTGGTCAATACTGTTTCGGGTAATGCTGAAGTCTTTGCGATCACCGGCGCTGAGATAAATATGGCGGGTGAAGATGCAAAATATATTCAGATAGATAGCATAGAAAATAACTATAACATCACCTTGCCGGATGAGTTTCCAAGCGGTTCGGAAGCAACCTTAACGAGCAAGCTTGGTACATTGGCAATTGATATCGAAGATACCGACTGCGGTATTATTGATACTACTGGTGAGGTGTGTTTGGGGGCGGGGAGCTCTACGGTGTGTGTACCGGATGATGTTAGCAAACTTGGTATAAAACTCTTTACGATCGATATGGGAGATGTTAAACGCGCCTATGATAATGGCTTCTATCCGAAGCTAGCAGCCGAGCTACTGGGTGACACATTTACTGATTTTGATATTGAGCGTGTCAGCTGTTCGAGCATAGGACTGTAGGTCGAACACGTTACTGTATTATTAGTGGAGCTATTAAAAGCGGGCCGGTCTCGTTTCTAATATTTATACATAGCTAAAACTCTTGAGTTGCTGTTGCATGATTACGGATTCGTTTCTTTACATGCATCGCAAAAGATATTTTTGATATCAACGTTGTGTAATTATTTTTGTTAGCGTAATCAGAAGCATAAAATTACATCGCAGAGTTGATTAAAATGAAAAAGCAGTGGTTTAAAGGACTAGCCTTGGTCCCTTTGTTTGTCGCAGGGGGAGGTTTTGCATCGGATATATCAAGTTATGTTGTCGGTGGTAAACCGGTTAAGCCAAGTGAGGATTATTCATGGATGGCTTCGGTGAGAAATACGACCCAGGATACGTCTCATTTTTGCGGTGGCAGCGTTGTTAACGAAAATTGGGTATTAACGGCGGCACATTGTGTCGTGCAGCCACAGGCTAGCGGAAAATACGGTGTTGTACCTCCTAATGAGTTAGCCGTAATGGTCGGCAGTCTCACCACCGAGGTCACCGAGCTAGCCCATCTTTATCCAGTAACTCATGTCGTTGTCTACCCGAAATATTCGCCAGATCCGGAGATTAAAGTCACGATCGGAAGCGATGGTTCAACCTCGATCGAAGTGCTTAGTCTCGCGCTGGATAACGATATCGCATTGCTCCGGATAAAAGGGAGTTTTCCAAGTGATGCAATTTCACCGGTAACGCTGGCAACCAGTGATATGGCCAGTGATATTCAGAATCTGCTTGATGAGCAATGGGATGATACGATAAGACCTGAAAATGTACTGGTATCAGGCTGGGGCTCGACGAATAAAGACGGAACCGGCATTGCTGATAGGTTGATGGCCGCTAAGCTTTCGTTTTTACCAACGACAGAGTGTTTTAACCGGTTAGAGTTAGGTAACGATGCTCATTATATCTTAGACAGCCCTGCCAACCAGACCAAGGTCTGTGCTTTGCCGCCTGATCTTGTATTCGACCAAGATGGTAATTCCGAAGGTTACGGGCCGGACTCATGTAAAGGGGATAGCGGAGGCCCGTTATTGGCAAAAGATCCCGATGATCGTTGGGTGCAGATTGGTGTGGTGAGCGGAGGCCCTCTGGGCAGTCCACTATGCGGGGCGTACCTTAGGCCGGGTTTCTATGCGCGGGTCGGCACATATTATGACTGGATAGAGCAAACTGTTGGTACCATACCTGATGCGCCGATATCAAATCCCGACTTTATTGGCGACGCCGACTCCGACGGTTCAGGTAGCGGCTCTGGCAAAGAGGACGAGGTTAATAAAGACTGCAATCCGAATGTTGAAGGGATCAGTCCCAATAACTGTGCCCTTAAGAAAAGCGGTGGCGGTAGTACTACGCTCGTCTGGCTTGGTGTGTTACTTGGCTTGGCCTTGTTGAGAAGGTCGAGAATTTAGAAAGGCTCTATGAAGGTAGGGCAGTAAGAAAGACTGTTTTTAGATAAAACAAACTGCCACCCCAGCTTGAGCAAAGCGGGGTGGCTGCTTTCGTCAACGGCGGAAAGTGACCGGCTCCTGGCCGTTACCTAGTTCTATGTGGGTAACAGCCGGTTGCGTTTCTGCAATCACTTTACCTGCTCTGACTGAGTAACGAACAGGTACCTGGCGGCGCACTGCATCAAAGCCGTTTTCAGCAGGAAGGATAAGCAAGTTACCCGGTTTGCCTAGTTCGATACCGTAGCGGTTTTGGATATTAAGCGTTGTGGCAGAGTTGGTGCTAATCAAGTCCAGAGATTGGTTGATTTGGTCGTAACCCATCACTTGGCAAACATGTAGCCCCATATGCAGGACCTGCATCATGTTGGCAGTACCGAGTGGATACCATGGGTCAAAAACATCATCATGGCCAAAGCAGACGTTGATATCTGATGCCAGCATTTCTTTTACTCGGGTCACACCGCGACGTTTTGGGTAGTCATCAAAGCGGCCCTGCAGGTGAATGTTGACCAGTGGATTAGCAACAAAGCTGATACCAGACATTTTCAGAAGTCGGAACAATCGAGACGCGTAGGCACCGTTGTATGAGTGCATGGCTGTGGTGTGGCTAGCCGTTACCTTCTCACCCATTTCGAATTTATGCGCCAGTGCGGCCAGGGTTTCCACAAAGCGTGATTGCTCATCATCGATTTCATCACAATGAACGTCAATAAGGCAATCGTACTTACGCGCCAATTCGAACACATAGTGCAGAGACTCTACGCCATATTCGCGGGTAAACTCGAAATGCGGGATTGCGCCGATGACGTCCGCTCCCAGTTTGACCGCTTCTTCCAGCAGTTCCTTACCGTTAGGGTAGGACAAAATACCTTCTTGCGGAAAAGCCACAATCTGAATATCAACCCACTCTTTCATTTCTTCACGCACTTCAAGCATGGCCTTGAGTGCGATAAGTGTTGGGTCGGATACATCAACATGAGTACGTACATGCTGTACACCATTAGCGATTTGCCATTTTAGTGTCTGTTTGGCGCGTGTTTTCACATCCTCAATAGAAAGCATGGACTTACGTTCCGCCCAGCGCTCGATACCCTCGAACAAGGTACCTGATATGTTCCAGCTAGGCTCACCCGCAGTTTGGGTTGTATCTAAATGGATATGAGGCTCACAGAACGGTGCTACAGCCATGCCGCCTTCACCGTCAAGGACATGGCCAGTAAAGTCAATCTGCTCATTCATTGGTATGATTGAGTGAAATATACCGTCGTTAATCAGAATCTGATGCAGGCCATCCTTGCCTTTGAGAGTGATGTTTTTTATTAGCATATTTGAGGTTTGCATCTTAATTGTCCTTACACGTTGCTTACACAAGCATTGGCTTCGCGATTTAGCACCGGATTGAGAATAAGGTAACTGATAGCGCCACCTAGTACCGCATTGATTGGAACTACGCCAGGCAAGAGATGGCCGGCTGCGACACCAACAGCAACACCGATAATTGCGGCCCAGTTTACTGTTTTGAATTCGGCATTTGCGAAATCCTTGTAACGATGACGGTTTTTCAAGAAATCTGCAATGATAATCCCGCCAATAGGAGGGATAGCCGCCGACAAGAAGGTTAACCAACCAACAAAGTTATTGTATAGCCAAAGTGCGCACAGAGTACCAATTAGACCGTTAGCCATTGAAAGGTACTTACTCGGTAAGCCCGTTACGTTTGAGAAACCAAGGCCAGAAGCATAAAGCGCATTATCGTTGGTCGTCCAGATGTTTAAGCCAAGAACAATAACCGCAGGAATGAGTAATCCTTGTGCGATCATCACTTCAGAGATATCGGACTGGCCGGTTGCTGCAGCACCAGCAGCTCCGAAGATGAACATCAGAGAATTACCGATAAAAAAGGCTGTCATGGTCACCATGACGGCGCCCATGGGTCTTTTACCAAAGCGAACAAAATCGGCAGTCAGCGTACCTGCTGAAACGAAGGAGCCAACAACCAATGCCAGTGCTGTCGAAAATTCGATAGGGTTTTCAGGTGTAATGGCTTTAAGGCCGTCGATGCCTCCGGTACTGCCGACTGCTTCGAAGACAGAGTAACCACCAAGAAGAGCAATAGCGGGTACCGCAATAGCAGAGAGTATCATTAGCGCCGCGATACCAAAGTAAACGGTCGCTGTCATCAACAGGCCAGAGATCAGAATAAGAATATTGGTGTCTATGCCTGTCGCTTTATGAACTGGAATCGCGAACATGGCAACACCAACGCCGAACCAACCGACCTGTGTACCGCCAAGAAGTAAAGAAGGAAGCCAGGAGCCTTTAGAGCCAAAAGAGAATCGAGCAAGAAGGTGGGTAGATAGACCAGATGAAGCGCCGATGTAGCCGAGAAATGAAGTGTAAATACCGAGGATTAAGTTACCAATAAGAACAGCGAGGAAGAAGTCATCATAGGAGAGTCCGGTTCCCAATGTGCCTCCTGTCCACATACTGGCTGAAAAGAAGGTCAGACCTAACATCACCATTGTAAGTGAAGCCACTCCTTTGCGTGCCTCCTGCGGCACAGCCCCTAGACTGTAATTGTTATCTCCAGCCATTGATACACCTCAAACGTCATTAAAATAATAGTTCTGTTTTACAGTTAAACGGCGCGTATTTTAGTGGATAAAATACTGCTGTCAATTGTATTTTTTCGCTCCTTTGTTTTTTTAAGTTTGGTGCTGTTATTTTTAATTAATAATCAGTGACTTACCATTTGTTGCTTTCATTCGTATTAAGCTTGGCAAACGTTTTTATGGGGGTGTGGTTATGTATAAGGTGGAGGAAATAAAGGTTATATTCTAATTGTCTAGGTTGTGTGTGTTTTTGGAGTGTGTGAAAGATTGTAGAGAGTATGAAAACGATTTCTTTTGATGTTTGGTAACTATGTTCGGCTTCTATATTAGTTATTTATACTTTGCTGCTGAGTTTGATGTGATAAATAAGCATTTGATGCTTTTTGTTTTGTTAGAGTGCCATTTTTAGTGCTAATTGTGGGTTTTTTTTTGGGGGGGGGAAGGGCCGTTATATTTCCGGTTTGATGTGAGAGTGGATAATGGCTTGGACGCTGTGGATAACTTTATTATCCACAAAACTTGTGAGTAACTCTGTGGGAAATGGTTGAGAGCTAATACTCATGCTGGCTACGGTAAAGTCAATACCTCGATTCATGAAAAAAACACAAAAAAGTCATGAAAAATAGAGCTTTTTGATATGGCTCAATTTCGCTATTGCGCTATAGAAAATAGGGCTGCTAGGTGATTTGGACCTATTTAACGAATGCTGGCTTAATTATGCTCTTGATTGGGAGGAGAAGAGGAATGATAATGCTATTAAATGATAATGATTATAATTAGTGTAATGTATTGTGTCTAAGATCCTTGTTGTAGATGATGATATTGTTCTTTGTGAGTTACTCCAGGAAGTACTTGAGGAAGAAGGGTATGATGTTCATTGTGAGTATTGTGGAAATACAGGCCTTGCCTACCTTCAGGAACAGCCAGTAGATCTGGTGCTTTTAGATGTCATGTTACCGAATATAGATGGCATGCAGATGGCGCGTAGAATATGCCAACGTTTTGCGACGCCAATAATTATGCTAACGGCTCTGGGGGATGAGTCTTCATTGCTTGATGGCCTACAAGCAGGGGCCGATCATTATATGGCGAAACCATTTAAAGCCCCCGAGTTGCTCGCTCGAATTAAATCAACAATGCGACGGGTCGGCCTAGAAAAGCAGCGGGGAGTTCATTGCACTACTGATATTAGTATTATGGAACACCTACGGCGAATACCTTTCACTGGGACCGAAAGTGAGTTGTTGGAGTACCTTGTCAAACATAATGGAATAGTTGTATCAAAAGCGGAACTGCAAAAATCGGTACTAAGGAAAGAATTGAGCCCTTTTGATCGGAATCTTGACATGCATATAAGTAACATTCGTCGCAAAATAGTTCAATCAGGGTTACCAAAACAACATATAAAAACGGTAAGAGGGAAAGGGTATAGCTTTTTGGAAGTGGTTAGGGCCTAAAGAAAATAAAGAGTGGCGCGAGAAGCACCACTCTTTAGATCTATTTACTATAGGAACTAGCAATATTGTCAATACGCTGGTTAGCTCGCATTGCTTCCTGGTATGCCGCGTCAGATGCCGCACGAGCATCGTTAACTGCACCAGCCATTTGATCTTGCTGGCTTTGTAATGCGCCTACCTGATCAGAGAGCATATCAACTTTATTGGTTAGTTGCTGCATTTGGTCAACTTCATCTGAGCTAGAGCAACCGATAAGTGTTGCGCTCAGAATAATACCGGTAAGGATAGATAATGAACGGTTCATTTTTCTTTCTTCTCCTTTGTTTGCCACTACAGACTGTTTGTTAAAAGTTCCAGTCGGCAAATTCATTATGGCAGATGTTGCGCAAATTGCTGCTTAAAGTGAAGAAAGAGTGATATTTTTTTCTCTCAAAGATGAGAAAACCCGCCTGGACGGGTTTATTTGCGCGGAATACACTATTTATACAGGTACCTTATCTTTTGCAAGAATTCGGTTGATAGCGTCGATTAAAATATTCGGGTTCAGGGTATGTTGTACTTTTTCAACTAAGGTGCCATCAGCATGAAGGAAAT
Source organism: Photobacterium lutimaris (assembly GCF_003025555.1). Taxonomy (GTDB): domain Bacteria; phylum Pseudomonadota; class Gammaproteobacteria; order Enterobacterales; family Vibrionaceae; genus Photobacterium; species Photobacterium lutimaris. The sequence goes on from NZ_PYMH01000001.1 coordinate 685,739, forward strand.
AAAAGTAAGAGCTGTGATCTACCGCATATTCTAATGCCGAACCTTCTAGTTCAGTTCGCATGTATAACACGCCATATTTTTCAGCTAATGCTTTCGTCTGATCAGCATTTCCTGTCATTCCTATAATTTTTTTATGGAAGTACTGAGCATATTGCGCACTCTTTTCTGGCGTGTCCCGCTCTGGATCTAACGTGATAAAAATAGGCCAAAGCTTGCTTGTTTTTTGATCATCTATCTGTTTCAAGGCCGCAGACAATACCGCCAGCGACGTTGGACATACGTCTGGGCAGTGGGTGTAACCGAAGTAGATAACACGGATTCGCTGATCATTAAGGTCATACAAATCTATCTGTTCTTTGCCACTTCTCAGAAGATTGATAGGTTCACTGCTTTGTCCAGCAGGAGAGTGGCGATCAACAATCACGCTAGTAATAAGCCCTGCAGTCAAGGCTAATGCGAGTATCATCCATTGATATTTCACTTTATCATCCTTATAGAAACATAGATTGGTTGTTGTGAGCTGAAAGGAGTGGCCGTGATTTTACCTTGCCATATCATTTCATCAGATACACAGAACGGCAATAATAACTCTTCAGAAAAGTGGTCACTACCAGCTTGGCGTTTTAAATTCAGCCGATATACTCCCATTAGCATATCCTTTCCTTCTAAGGTTAGTTCAATAGTATCGGCTTCTCGCGGTAAAGATGGCCACTCAACGTGTATTTTGGTGGCTTCCATTGGTCTGATCGTCGCTCTATCCAGTACGACTCTTCGCCCTTCTGTTTCACAAGAGGTATTGCTCAATGAGCAATGCTCGGGTGGGAAGGTGTTATCTAAGTAAGTAGATAGCTCAACCCCTGTGTTTTTGAGTTCAGGGTAGATGAAGCGGAAAAAAAGGTAACTCGCCCAAAAAACGAGCAGAGCAAGGAACACATATCTGTAACGTTTTCTGCGTATCACAGTCGATCTCATCTGTATAATTTGCAAGGATTTGTGAATGTTATCACTGAGTAGGTTAATAAAATTAGACGGATGTTGAAATTGTGAGGGGAGTAATACTGATGAAAGGCTGTCTAGGTGGATGGTTGTTAATGATGTGATTGGCTATTAGCAACTGTATGTAAGGTTTAGAAAATCAGTTAACTTATTGAGCGCAGTCGCAAAATGTGTAGTTGAGATCACTTTTTTGATGTTATAAAAGGTGATGTATACCACAAAAGTAATATCAATTTAGAATAGTATCTTATTCATTGACTTAATAATGAAATAAAAATCCATAAGGTGTTAGCAATGAAGAAGAATGCTGTTTCTGTATGTATGTTTTTAGCAGGTATGTCTCTAAGCTCAATGAGTTTTGCTGGTGATTTACCCAATATTCAGATCTTAGCAACAGGTGGCACAATTGCCGGTGCGGGTCAGTCTAGTACTGAATCAAATTATACGTCCGGTAAAGTTGGCGTTGAAGCATTGATCGAAGCTGTACCAGAGATGACAAAGCTAGCTGATATTTCCGGTGAGCAAGTTGTAAGTATTGGCTCGCAAGATATGAATGATGAAGTGTGGCTGACATTGTCTAAGCGCGTCAATGAACTGCTAGCAAAAGACGATGTTGATGGGATCGTCATTACCCATGGTACTGATACTATGGAAGAAACAGCCTATTTTCTCGATCTGACTGTAAAGAGTGACAAGCCTGTCGTACTTGTCGGTGCAATGCGACCTTCAACGGCAATGAGCGCAGATGGTCCAGTGAACCTGTACAACGCCGTTGTTACAGCGACAGATCCTGAATCGACTGGCCGTGGTGTGTTAGTTTCCATGAATGATACGGTATTTGATGCACGCGACGTCACTAAAACCAATACAACAGCCGTTAATACCTTCCAATCGCCAAATACAGGTGCATTGGGTTACATCCACAATGGTGATGTAAAGTATCAGCGTAGTCCTGAGCGCATGCATACAACAGAAACTGTTTTTGATATTTCCAAGGTTGAGAGCTTACCGAAGGTGGGTATTGTATATAACTATGCCAATGCAACAGCGTTACCGGTAAAAGCCATGATGGAAGCGAATTATGATGGCATCGTCAGCGCTGGGGTGGGTAACGGTAACATGTACCATACCATTTTTGATGAACTAGCAAAGGCAAGTAAAGATGGAACCATGGTTGTGCGTAGTTCGCGTACGCCTTCAGGTTCGACAACCTTGGATGCAGAAGTGGATGATGATAAATATGGATTCGTAGCGGCTGGTTCTCTAAACCCTCAGAAGGCCCGTATTCTTCTGATGCTTTCTCTGACACAAACCCAGGATTATCAAGACGTTCAGAAGATGTTCCAGCACTACTAATTACTGTCTTGTGAACCAATGAAAATACGGTAGTAAACTCGTTGTAGTAAGTATCGTCATTGTCAAAAGCCGCCCATTCGTAGGCGGCTTTTTTGTAAGTGCTACAACTGCTTATAAAAAAAGCACCTTTAGTCAAATAAGCTAAAGATGCTTTCCATATTGCGGTTATTGTTTCGTTAGAAAATGATTATTTATCAGCGACTTTTTCAAGGCCCCACACAATGCCGATTCCCAGTAACATGGCAGCAACGGCATAGCCAAGTAGAGCGGGTTGCCCTGTGACATGTTCAAAACTGAAAGGCGATAAGTTCTGCTCAATCAGTGGAACTTGCTCGCCGCTGGAGTTGGTTCTCCAAGTCAATGTTTCTTTCCAAGGCCAAATCTTACTTAGGGTGCCAAGCATTAACCCTGTTAGGAATGTGAGTGCGATATCGCGGTAGTTTCGCAATACCCACGACAAGATGTGCGAAAAGGTAAGAAGACCAATGACACAGCCACAAGCAAACAAGCCCAAAGTGACAATATCCAGAGATTTAGCTGCAGCAAGAATCGGTGTGTACATACCCAGTAGCAACAAAATGAAGCTGCCGGATATGCCTGGCAAGATCATTGCACAGATAGCAATAGAACCGGCAAGTAGGATGTTAATGTAAGTTGGCTCAAGCGTAAGCGGATGAAGAACAGTAATGCCGTAGGCGAAAAGCGCGCCGGCAATAACAGCGATGATCCGTGATGCCCCCCAGTGAGTGATCTGTTTGAACATATGGATCACTGAGATAATAATTAAGCCAAAGAAAAATGACCACAGTGGGATAGGGTGTGTATGAAGCATCCAGGTAATGACTCTAGCAAGAGTAAAAATGCTAGTCAGGATCCCCGAGAGCAGCAGGATCAGGAAAGTACCGTTAATGTGATCGAAGGCTGCCTTGAAGCCTTCGCTACGCCAAAGGCCAATCAAGCTTGGGTTAACGCGTCGAATACTTTCAAGAAGCGTGTCATAAATGCCTGTAATAAATGCGATTGTTCCGCCAGAGACTCCTGGTACGACATCAGCCGCTCCCATAGCCATCCCTTTTAGGAAGGTAAACACTTTGCTCATAGTTTTCCGTTAGTTACCGATGAGAATTAAACTGGCGCTATTATACCTACAATGAGTGAAAAAAAAGTGTTTTCCTATTGCTGCCAATTGAAATTAGACTTTTTTTTGACCTTACCATTGCTAACCTGAGTTCGTAGTCGGTGGCTTTGGAGTTAAAATAAGTGAGTTCATTGAAAAATATACACTTTTTAAGGTTTGCTCTCGTTGGGGGCTGTGGGTTTCTGATCGATGTTGCTGCTACGTATTTGCTCTCTCACTTTGTTATTGTTGAGGTGGCAAGAGGGAGTGCGTTTTGGGTCGCGGCAAGTTCTAACTGGTGGTTAAATCGGCAGTTTACTTTTGAACGTGTACGGCAAGAGCGCCCTGTTAAGCAGTGGATGAAGTTTTTGAGCGCATCAAGCATAGGTTTTTTACCAAACTGGAGCTGCTACTGGTTTTTGCTCAATAGCGGTGTTGAACAGGCCATCTCGTCATTGATACCGGTTGATACTGCAATATGGTGGCCATATATCGCAATGATCCCTGGGATTTTGTTAGGGATGGTGGTTAACTTTACGCTATCTAAGCGTTGGGTTTTCCGTGTTTCTACAGCGAGATAGTTGCGGTGCAGCCTTGATGCTGATTGGTTTGGTGGCTGAGTTGCCATTGATATTTACGACAGATATCAGCGGCAATCAATAGTCCTAAACCATACCCTTGTTTAGTGTTGGCACTGTTCTCCAGCCCCATCCCCGTATCTTCTACAGAGAGCGAGGTTGGCGTCATGCGAATGATGACATGGCCTTGTTCGGTATAAGCAAATGCATTTTTGATTAGGTTGCCCATTAGAATTTTGAATGCATTCTCCGGCATCTTAATATCTATTGGCCCTGATGATTCAACATGCCACCTGACAGACTTACCAGACAGTAACGAAGAGTGAGCCTCGGCAATATCCTGAATATCTTTTGGGGTAACTTGCCTGGTCGACACCTTATCAAGATCTTCCTCTTGGGTCAGCGACAGTAAGGTCGTGACGAAGTCATTCATTTCTGTACTTGCTTGTTGTAAGCGCAATTGTTGCTTGGCTATGAACATTGGATCATTTGAGTGGCCAAGTAGGGATATTGCACCTTTCATGACCATAAGAGGAGTTCGTAGTTCATGGCTGGCGTAGCGATTAAATGACCGTTCGCGATCGAGCAGTGCCTGTATTTGGGTGACATAAAGGTTGAAGCTATCCACCAGTTGAAGGACTTCACGTGATGTGATCCCTGCTGGGGGAGTAATCGGAGACAGATCATTGGCATTGCGCGAATCAATATCGTTGGCCAGCTGAGTCAATGGATTGGTCAAGCGATCGGACGCTTTGAATACGACAGCAAAACTAATAACAAGTAGCAGGATAGAAATCCCGAGTTGCTTTAACTGGTTCAGGAAGATCTGCTCTTCGCTGACCTCATAAATATCGTCGTAAAAAAGTAAGTAAAGTTCTTTGTTTTGACCGCCAATACTCAGCGTGGTCACCAGCGCAAAATACTCTGTTTCGTCTGAATCCGTCGCTTTCAGCTCAAATGTTTTCTCTCTGGGTGAACTGTCGGTGATAGTAATTTGCGAAGGGAGCAATTGCGTATCCAGATATGCATGGGTGAATGGTGGAATAGCGAAATGATCGATGTCAGATTGATCTTGCAGCACTTCTTCTGCGACTGCTTTAGCATGCAGTAGCCTATTGGTCGCATTGATATACTCGAAGTCTTCCAGCGTTGCATCAAGCAGTGAAAAGTGCAGGGTAATGATAGCGAAGGCGATAACCGAGAAGTAGGTAACGGTGAGCTGCTTGGCGCTTTTCACTTTGGTCAGATGCCGTTTCACTGTTAATCCTCATCAACCAATTGATAGCCCACTTTGGGGACATTTTTGATATACGCGCGTTTAAAGGGTTTATCAATTTGATGGCGCAGTTGATAAATATGGCTTCTGAGCACATTTCCTTCTGGTTCATTGTCACCCCAAAGGGCAGAGATTAATTCCTGCTTGCTAACGACTTTTGGGGCTTTGATCATCAATAGCTTGAGGATAGTAAACAACGTTGGGTTGAGGGCAAAGCTGCAGTTGCCGCGTTCAACAGTATGGGTGCTTAGATTAAGTGTCATTTCGCCGAAGCTTAGTTGATTCAAGGCCGTCTCGCCCAAACGACGACGGGTGAGGGCTTTAATTCTGGCTTCCAATATATCCAGATCGAATGGCTTGACCAAGTAGTCATCGGCACCGTGCGAGAAACCTTCTAACGTATCTTCACGGGTATCCCTTGCTGTCAGCATCAGGATTGGGGTATCAATGCCACGCTCTCTTAGCTGTTGGCATACTTCAAAACCGTCCATTTTAGGCAGCATGACATCGAGAATGATCAGATCATAATGTTCAGTACTTCCAAGCTCAAAACCATGTTGCCCATTGTTGGCATAGTCAAGTGTGTAGCCTTTGATTTCGAAGAAATCAAAAATGACGCCAGCAATTTCTTGGTGATCTTCAACCAGTAGTAACTTCATGCAGGTACCCGAATACAAATGGAAAATTATGTAAAGGTACTGAGAGCACCTTTTTTGACACTTTACCATGACACGGATGGTGTGAAAAAAGTGTCAATGACCTTTTTCTGACATGGCTTTCAATAACCTATGACGCATTACTCTTGTTATGCCATGTTGAGGTTAGCTATGTCCTCCATTACTGTTTTGTCCCAACACAGAGAGCGCCAGCCATATTTCCGGCATCATCCCCCTTTTCTGTCAGTCATTATTCCGATGTATAACGAAGAAGAGGTACTCGAGACTTGTCACCAACGAGTGTGTAACGTGCTTGATGGCTTGGGTAAGCACTGTGAAATCATTTACGTTGATGACGGTAGTTCTGATACAAGCTGGCAAATTGCAAGCCAGTTTAACAGTCAATATCACAGCATTAAATCGATCCGTTTAAGCCGTAATTTTGGCAAAGAAGCAGCGATGAGTGCAGGGCTAAGTGCTGTAAAGGGGGAGGCGGCAATATTGATAGATGCGGATCTACAAGATCCCCCTGAACTGATCCCTGATATGGTTGCGCAATGGCAGGCTGGTTTTGATGTCGTTGACATGCAACGTAGCCGCCGACTGGGTGAAGGGTGGCTAAAGCGTTTCACCGCAGCTGCCTTTTATCAAGTCATCAACCGACTCAGTGATATTCCTATTCCCGAAAATGTCGGCGACTTTAGACTGATTAGCCGCCGTGTCATTGATGAAATTAACAAGCTACCAGAGCGAACTCGGTTTATGAAAGGTTTGTTTGCGTGGCCTGGTTTTAAACGGGTGACACTGCAATTTGACCGGGACCCGCGTCTTGCTGGTGAGACGAAATGGAATTATCGAAAACTTATTCATTTGGCTTTTGAAGGTATTACTTCATTCAGTACCCGCCCTTTGCGTATTGCCACCGTTGCTGGGTTGTTGACATCATTCTCGGCTTTGCTTTTAGCGGTGGTCGTATTGGCTAAAACGTTGATTTGGGGTGACCCGGTGGCAGGGTACCCCTCTATGATGATTGTCGTTTTGCTTGTTGGTGGTGTGCAGCTACTTTCTATTGGTTTGATGGGGGAGTATGTGGGCCGTCTCTTTATAGAAGCGAAGCAGAGGCCTTTGTTTATGGTGATGGACGAAAATCAAACATCGCCAACATTCGCAGCCGGAGAAGTGCAGGCATGAGCAAACGTCAATTATCCAAATTAACGTTAACCCAGTTCGCCATGTTACTGACTGTTGGTACTGTATTGGTCCGGTTAGCGACTCTGGGCTTTTATCCGCTGATGGATACCACTGAAGCACGTTACGGTGAAATGGCTCGAATCATGTTTGAGACCGGTAATTGGGTCACACCCATGTTTGATTATAACGTCCCGTTTTGGGGCAAACCGCCACTTTTTACTTGGTTAAGTGCTGGTGGGTTTGAGTTGATGGGGGTGAATGAATTTGCTGCCCGAGTACCTCACCTCGTTGTTGGAGTGCTCGTTCTTGCTCTCACATGGTTGCTGGCTGCCAAAATACGTCAAAAGCATGAGGCATGGCTAGCGACCGCCATTCTCTCAACTACAACAGCGTTTATTGTGATATCTGGAGCGGTAATGACAGACACGGCCCTGACATTAGCCGTCACCTTGAGCATGGTCAGCTTTTGGTTAAGCTGGGAAAAAGGCAGCAAGCTGTGGGGATATTTGTTCTTTGTCGGTTTGGCGATTGGCATGTTGGCAAAGGGGCCATTAACGATGGTGCTGGTTGGTATCAGTCTGGTGATGTGGCTTGCTCAGGAGCAAAGGTGGCGCCGTATTCCAAGTTGTTTGCCATGGAAAGGGGGGAGCATTGTTTTTCTGATCATCTCATTGCCATGGTATCTATTGGCGGAATGGAAAAGCCCAGGATTTTTGAACTATTTCATTATCGGCGAGCACATTAAGCGCTTTGTTGTGAGTGGTTGGCAAGGTGATTTATACGGTTCAGCACATGATGAGGTTAGAGGCACTATCTGGTTGTTCTGGTTTTTAGCCGCATTGCCGTGGGCTCCAATCTTAATGTATCAGGTCTCACGCTTTTTCCGAACTGGAGAGGAAGGTGTACAAAGTACCAATGGCTATATGGACTACCTATGGTGTTGGATGCTATCACCAATGCTGTTGTTCACCATGGCGGGAAATATCTTACCCAGTTATGTGATGCCAGGTTTGCCTGCGTTAGGTTTGTTGGTTGCGGGATATCATAGTCAGCAAAAACTCTCTGATAACGTGTTTAAGGTTGGCTTAGTAACGCCAGTTTTGCTGATTATCACGGCGTTTTTACTCGGTTATAACTTAACGGGAAAAGAGTCAGAAAAAGTACTGCTATCACAGTGGGCCGAGCAAGCAGAGAAGGATAATAGTGAACTAATTTATATCAAAAAAAGGCCATTCTCCGCGCAATTTTATTCAGAGGGAAAAGCGAAGCTTTATCAAGACCCATTAACGGGCCTATTTAGTGAGCCAACGGAAGATACTTTTTTTGTTTTAGAAAAAGGACAGCTACCATCAGATTTCTTATGGGATAAATCGCGCTGTGAACTGCGAGCTGAGTCCAATAAGCGGCAGCTAGTGCATTGTAAGGCCAGTTAAAAATCACCCTGCGCGGGTACGTTAAGGGTGAATGATAGATATTTAACTAGAGTAAAGATTGTGATGCCGAAAGGTGGTTGTTTTTTAAACTGTGACATGTGAAGAAAATCCCTTAAATAATTTATGGAATTATGGCTTCAGTGAAATACAAAGATGGAGTCTGATTATGTACCGTGATTTATTGCAAATCCCTGCAGAGCATCAGTTTGTCCGTACAGACATGAAGTGGGATATAGGGAAAAAGCAGGATATTGATACATTCTGGTATGACGAGAAAAGCCCCGGAGGTAAAGTTGTCGCAAAATATATTGTGAAAGTGATTAAGTATATCTACCCCCCCAAGAAGTCGGACATCAGTTTTCAAAAGTACTCAGCAGATGCTTTATCGTTATTAGCTGCTGGAGACTTAGGAGACTGAGGAGCTTTGAAAGTCGTATCATCTGCCACTTATTTGATGTAGGCGCACGGTTGTGATGAGGTGTTTGATCACGTTTGGTGCTTAGTAAAATGTGATTAATATCATGGATTGTGTGCCGTCATTATAAACGTAGTTGAATAAGATGTGTCTCAGGAATACACTAGCCTCGAAGCAAGTTAAATGGAGTTAAATTTCAAGATGATACCGCAAGATTCGACATTGAGAGTGGTCAGACCAACAGACAATGTTCCCCAAATTGCAGCCATGTACCGTCAGGCGCTGGGTTTCGATTTACTGAAGCAATTTGACGACTACCAAGGTTTTGATGGTGTCGTTCTGGGACATAAGCAGCACCCATATCATATCGAGTTTGTTCACAAAATTGGTTCTGAAGTGGGTCAGGCTCCTAGCCATGAACACTTATTAGTCTTTTATGTTGATTGCAGCCAGGCTTGGGAACGCGCATGTCGTAATATGATTGATGCTGGTTTTTCGGTTGTGGAGTCGAGTAATCCATATTGGGAGCAGGTCGGGAAAACGTTTGAAGATCTCGATGGCTATCGTGTTGTGCTGCAGAATCGAGATTGGGAAAGATAATTTCTAATGCTAGCCAGCATGTATAAAGCTCAAGTTGGAAAACTTGAGCTTTTTTAATGCTTTTTTTTTGGAACTAATGCTCTTGGCTAGCTAATGATTCATAGGCCGATTTAAACATTAATGTAAATCCTGCCTGCGTAAGATCCTTTGCTGAGATATCAGCCTTGTTTAGCCGACGGTAGCATTCATCCAATGCGAGAAGAACGGTATCTACTTGATTGCTTTCTAGCTGTTGTAATTGCATGACATTATTCCTATCAAGATAGCGTGCCAATGAGATGCTGTCGAACCTTCGGAATTCCTCTTGAGTATATCGCTGTGAAGGTGAATGAATTCTGAATGGCTTGTTCGTTTTCTGATCAGTGGCAATAGAGTAATATATTCATAATAGTTAGCATGAGTTAGCTATCTGTCATGAGATTGTCAGGGGGATGTCAAAATCAAATCGATAGAGTAAAGCGAGAAGCAGCGCAACTTCAGGGGGAAAGGAAATTGCGCCTTATAAAGTGGATTTATTCGGGGGGGGTTAATAGTTCTTGTCAATCTCTTCCAGTTTATGAATAAACTCCTGTATTTGCACTTCGTTATTGTTGTGGAACTCGGTGGTGGTTTGGTTGATCACCGATTCTGGATCTTCGTTCATGGTATGGAAGTGGTAGGTATTGTGGAAGTTAATATCCAAGGTGACTTTATCATCAGCCAAACTGACGCTATAGCCGTCAGGAGACTCAGTACATTTTATATCATCTAGCTGACTGCCAAACTCTATAGTCTGGCCTTGGCTTTTAATTTTCTCATAGACGCTGAGCAGGGTACGTACATCGACTCTGTTTTTCATCTTGACCTCCATCATGGACTAAAGGTGCAGGTTTTGTATCAAACAAGATAAGTATACAAAACGAAGTTTTCCTACCTTAAATTTAGGCGTTTGTAGTCAGTCTGCAATATAAGTCATAAAAGGGTTAATCTAGATCAAAAATTGACATCGATAGGCTTCACATTATTGAATTTTAAAGAAAATGAAAATGTTGCAAATTCATGATGACGGAATGGAATTGAAGTGGTAGCGTGAAAGGCATGAACGACAACTAAATGGAATTTTATCATGTTTAAGCAACTTGCCGAGGCGCAGTTAGATCCTATCCTATCGCTTTCTCTTGCTTACCGCGACGATCCTCGAGATGACAAGGTTGACCTTGGTATTGGCGTGTATCGTAACAGTCAGGGGGAGACCCCTATCATGAAGGCGGTACAGTTAGCGCAGCAGCAAGTACAGGCTAGCCAGAAAACGAAAGCATATGTTGGCCTTGCCGGTAACGAGCAGTTCAACCAGTCTATGATGGATCTGCTTTTAACTGGCACGTCTGCCAAGCCAAGGGCGGCTGCAGTGCAAACCCCTGGCGCCAGTGGTGCACTGCGTATGCTAGCTGACTTGATTCACCTTGCTGAGCCTGAGACGACAGTATGGATCTCGAATCCGAGCTACGTAAACCATAAGCCCGTGATGGAAGCTGCGGGACTGAAAGTTCGATACTACCCATACTTCGACACCGTCACAAAACAGGTCAACAGTGAGGCAATGCTACAAGAATTGGCCAAGGCAGGGCCTAAAGATGTCGTTTTGCTGCACGGTTGCTGTCATAACCCAACGGGGGCTGACATATCTTTTGCTGCTTGGCAGGCCATCACTGAACTGGCCAATAAAAATGGCTTCATGCCATTTGTTGATATTGCTTATCAAGGTTTTGGCGATGGGCTGGAACAAGATGCTGCGGGCTTGCAATATATGGCTGACAATATCGAAGAGATGGTGATTGCAACATCCTGCTCGAAGAATTTCGGCTTGTACCGGGAGCGTACCGGTGCAGCAATCTTAGTTGGTGATACCCTACAGGAAGCGCAGAAAGCGAAAGGACGAATTCTTAACCTTGCGCGTTCAACTTACACAATGCCACCTGATCACGGTGCAGCTTTGGTTTCGACCATTCTCAGTGATACATCCTTGACACAAACTTGGAAACAAGAGTTAAGTGAAATGCAACAGCGCTTGCTGGCACTTCGTGCTGGTTTAGTGTCTGAAGTTCAGGCGTTGGGAACCAGTCAATTCGACTTTATTCAGCAGCATAAAGGGATGTTTTCAGTAACGGGTTTAACCCCCGAGCAAATCACACGTCTGCGCGACGATTATGCTATTTATGCGGTAGGTGATGGCCGTATCAATATCGCAGGCTTGCAAGAGCAGCATCTAGGTTACGTGGCCCAAGCGCTTGTAGCGGTATCGTAATGGCGCTTAATTGCCTTCATGGCTATTTTGAAAACACAAAAAGGCCAGTCATACTGGCCTTTTTATCATTGCTTGAATTGGCGAGCACTGTTAACCGTGCTATGCCGCCATCATATGGCGCTGAATAAACTCAATAGAATGCTGGTTGAATTCGTCAGGGCGTTCAACATTACAAACGTGGCCACAGTTTTCAAATTCTGTCAGGTAGCTATGCTCATGTTTGTTGACCATTTCCTTCACCGGCTTGATGAACATATAGTCATTGCCGCCCATTAAATAAAGTGTCGGTATGGGGAGTTCTTTTTCCTTGAAGCATTTCATCAAGGGGTTGACGTCTGTTGCCAATTTAAACCAACGCTTGAATTCCTTTTGGCACAACTTTTTTGCGTCGTTAACAAACATTAACCGCGATTCTTTTTGCGCTCTCTGTGGCATAACGACATAGGCAAATAGTTTATACAGCCACATATAAGGGATGAAATGCTTGCACATGTTGCCTGCTGAAATTAACACTTGAGATCGTGTATTCAGGCGTGTAACAGCACCACCTAGCACCATGGTTTTCACTCTTTCTGGTGCCAGCTCAGCCAAGCTGCGAATAATGATTGTGCCCAGAGAGATCCCGACGAAGTGGGCAGACTGGATCTTAAGGTGATTTAAGACCTGTACGATGTCTGCTGTTACTGTTTTAAAGGTGTAAGGGTTTTTGATCATGTCCTGAAACATGTTGTTTGAGCGACCATGTCCTCTTAGATCGAGGAGGAGCAGGTTGAAATGCTGTTTGTAAGCTTTAATCTGTTTAAACCAGATGGATGAACTGCCACCGGCACCATGAACAAATACAACCCAATCTTTGCTGGTTGGGTGAAGGTAAGTTTTATGAAACAACAAAGTATCTGACATGTATCGACTCATTTTTAATTTCAGCTGGCATTATAGCATGGGCCACTTAAGACTTTGCTCCGATGTGTGACGCTTTGTAACTTTAAGGCTTAAGGTGAATTCAAGTTATTGATTGTGAGTTGAATGATAAATATTGAAAATACAATATTGTGACTTCCATCACGCATTGGCTTGGGTGTCGGTGCCCTATTGTACGACAAACAGCAAAAATCGGCATAACCAAGAGTGATGCCGATTGTTGTGTTTCTCATTTTGTATGGCTATGTGCTTCGCTTACAGAATCAGAATGCGATCCACTTCAATTTCAGGGGTGTTACCACCTTCATATTCACCATATAGACGCAGTCTTGTTGTGGCATTGATAGCGGATGGCATGCTGATATCGTCATCAATTTCAACTTGGATCTCTTTGGTACCGTCGCTGAAAATGAAAGTGTCTGCATTGATTTGCTTAATCAGTGTCCCTTCGACGATCGCTTTTTTCTCGGTAAACAGACTGGTGTCATTTAGCAGTTCCGCAATAGTAACCGTTTCTACTGGGCCAGAATAATTCAGCGTAGTTTCAATCTTGTTATGGTCCCCAGCAAAAGCCGCCGCTGGTAAAATGATAGCGGCAGTGGCAATAGCAATAACGGTGTTTTTAATCATAATTCGGTCTCCTTGTGTTGATGATTCTATTAAACAACACAGGTTCTGAATTAGTGATGAGCGGGCGATTCAGAAACGGTTCATATAACCAATTAGTTTGCCATTGGATAGGTGAACAACAAAAGATGTAGCAAGTTGAAAGTAAAATGAATCGCAACAGCAAATGCGAGTCGGCCAGTCCAATAGTATGTCAACCCATAAAGCAGCCCGGCAAGTGTCGCAATGGCGATGAAAAATATACCGCCTGCAAAGTGAGCCAAACCAAAAAGAAGGCTGGTAACGGTGATACCGACTATGGGGGTTAAGCGTTCAATCAAGCGCTGCTGGATATATCCCCGAAATAGCGCTTCTTCAGCTACGCAGGTAAACAACAAGTTGTTGATGACGAAAATCCAAGTCCAAGTTGGTAGCGAGATTTCTGGTTTAACAATTCCTGTACTCCAAGCGAGAAGAGGCAGTGAAGCAAACAGCAGGGCAAGAACAATTAACTGTGGCCTCGCTATCGATGTGGCTTGTTTGAGCATACTCGGAACGAGTAAAAATAACCCGAAGACAATCAGTGGTTTGTCCAGGTTTAAATACATCGTAAAGGGAATGCTATTTGAGCCGGAGAAGACCTTGTCGAGTACCAAGAGGTTACTAAATCCGGGGATCAGGTGAAGTACCAAGGCGGCAGCCCAGATAATAACGAAACCATGGCAAATCGCCTTGTACATCCCCGTTAGACGTTGACTCTGCTTAGCAACGACGAGTCCAAGGACGACGATGCTAAGTGCTAGGGGAGAAATACGAGCGAAAGACAAGGCAGTGGCAGCGGTCAAACTCAGTAATGTTGGCCACATTTTGGGTTTGAAAAATAACGATAAAACGGTACTTGCAAGAAGTAGCCAAACAAGGCCATCCGGCCATAGGTCATTAAGGTGAAACATAGTATTGTAAGCTGAAATGAGCGTTATAATGATAAAATTGAACATCATGGTAACGAAAAAATGCCATGTTTTCATTGTGATAATGGATAAAGGTTAATGAATGGCAACTGAGTTAGTACTGGGGGGAGCACGATCGGGAAAAAGTCGTTACGCCGAATCTGTCGCCCAAGCAAGTGAAAAGCCGATCACCTATATTGCGACAGCAACTGCCGGAGATGAAGAGATGGCAGAGCGTATTGAGCGTCATCGGCAGGATCGCCCTTGTGCGTGGACGGTCATTGAAGAACCGACCGCTTTGGCACAAGCCATTATTGATTCATCGACTCCCGATAACTGTTTGTTGGTCGATTGCCTGACTCTGTGGTTAACCAACTGCTTATTCAATCAGGATCTCAGTATTGACTGGCAGCATCAGAAAGCTGAGCTGCTTGATGCGCTCAACAAGGTGGAAGGGGACGTTGTGTTAGTCAGTAATGAAGTTGGGCAGGGGATTGTACCTATGGGGCAGATGTCGAGACGTTTTGTCGACGAAAGTGGTTGGCTGCATCAAGCCATTGCAAAACAAGTTGATAGAGTGACATTCGTTACAGCAGGGATCCCGCAGTATTTGAAGGGGGCATGAATGGTTAAATGTACAAAGACAAGAATCGATATTTTGCGTCATGGACTGCCTGAGGGTCATGATTGTCTGAGGGGGCATACCGATTTTCCGATCACCCCGACAGGCATGTCGCAAATGACGAAGGCTGTAAAAGGGCTTGACGATATCGAACAAGTAATTGCTTCTCCTTTGCAGCGATGCAGTGAGTTTGCCAATCAATTTTCCCAGCAGTTCACCTTACCTTATCAGCAGCTTAATCACTGGAAGGAAATGAATTTTGGGGACTGGGATGGGAAAAGCCACGACACCCTGTGGCAACAATACGGCTCGTTGTTAGAAACCTATTGGCAGAACCCATGGTTATCGACCCCGCATGGCGGGGAAACGCTGAAAGCGTTTGACCGTCGTATTCAACAAGCATGGGATCAATTGTTAGATAACTATTTAGGCCAGAAAATATTACTCGTGACCCATGCTGGAGTGATGAAGCAACTCATGCGTATCCTATTGGAGATGCCAGAGAACACAAATTACCTTCACCGTATCGATTTACCTTATGCAGCCCGTTATCGCGTCACGGTGACGACAGATGAAAATGGAATCCATTGGCCACAGATCCAGTGGCCAGTAGAACAGCAGTATTGAGCGAGGAAAAATGCAATCAACAACAAAAGCCCTGATGGTTCAAGGTACAACGTCTGATGCCGGTAAGAGTGTTTTAGCCGCCGGCTTGTGTCGGGTACTGGCTCGAAAAAATATTAAAGTCGCCCCATTCAAATCGCAGAATATGGCGCTAAACAGTGCGGTAACCAAAGATGGTGGCGAGATAGGTCGCGCGCAAGCAGTACAGGCGCAGGCTGCAATGATTGAGCCGACGGTTCATATGAATCCGGTGCTGTTAAAACCGAATACCGATGTTGGTGCGCAGGTCATTGTTCAGGGCAAGGCTTTGGCTGATATGGATGCGGTCGGGTACCACAACTACAAAAAAGTGGTGCTAGGGCCGATCATGGAATCTTTCGACATTCTGCAGCAAGAATATCAAACCGTCATTATCGAAGGGGCTGGCAGTCCGGCCGAGATTAACTTGCGTGAAAATGATGTTGCTAATATGGGGTTTGCCGAAGAAGCTGATGTGCCGGTGATCATTGTCGCTGATATCGACCGTGGCGGCGTGTTTGCTCACCTTTATGGCACGTTGGCCCTGTTATCAGACACAGAACAAGCCCGGGTAAAAGGTTTTGTTATTAATCGCTTCCGGGGTGACATTAAATTGCTGGAGTCTGGCTTGGATTGGCTGGAGCAGAAAACCGGTAAACCAGTATTAGGAGTGTTACCTTATCTGCACGGCCTGATGCTAGAGGCTGAAGATGCGATTGACATTCAGCAGGTGGATGCTGAGGGTGAACAATTGCGGGTTTCAGTACCCGTGTTAACCCGTGTCAGCAACCATACTGACTTCGATCCTTTGCGTATGCACCCACAAGTAAATATGCAATTTATCGGTAAAGGGCAGCAAATTCCGCCATCTGATCTTATCATTATTCCAGGGACTAAAAGTGTTCGCAGTGATTTGGACTACCTCAGGGAGCAAGGTTGGGACCAACAAATCGCCCGTCATCTTCGCTTAGGCGGTAAGGTGATGGGTATTTGTGGTGGTTACCAGATGCTGGGGGAATCCATCGCTGACCTTGATGGTATCGAAGGAGAGCCGGGTACAAGCCGGGGGCTTGGGTACTTATCTGTTTCGACAGTATTAGCCCCTCATAAACAGCTGAAGCAAGTTACAGGCAATCTGACAATGCCAGAGCAGAACAGTGTTGCTGTCAGAGGCTATGAAATCCATGCTGGTGTGACTGACGGTGTTGATCAAGATGCCCCAATTTGCCTAGCAGGTAACAAAGATGGCAAGTTTGGTATTGATAATCAGGTGTTTGGTACTTACTTGCACGGTATTTTTGAGCAACAAGAAGCCTGTGATGCTATTTTAAAATGGGCCGGTCTTGCTTCAACGTGTGCACCGGATTTTGATTTGCTCCGTGAGCAAGGTATCGACCGAGTTGCAGATATGCTTGAGGAGTGCATGGATTTTGAAACGTTATGGCCGGAATGGTCAGAACGATTTAGCAAGAAGGGGAGCTAAATTCTCCTTTGGTTAGTCACTGAGCCTAGGACGACATACGACTTAGGCTCTGATAAGAGGGATGAATATGATTTTAGATGTGTCGCCGAGTATTAAAACTCAACGTCTTTATACCAGGCCCTGGGACGAAGACGATCTTGCTGGTTTGTACCGGATAATGTCCAATCAATCTGTTCATACCTTTACGGAAGAGGAGGCTTGGTCTGAAGAAAGAGCGAGGCATGAGTTACAGAAATACCATGTTGACTCTGCAACGGAGTATGGTCGTCGAGGTTACTTTAACTGCCCGCTCATCTTATCTGACTGCAATACCTTGATTGGCCGAGTGGGGTTGCATCCCTATGGTGAAAATGAATCAACCGCCGAAATTGAATGGGTGATTTGTGAGGACCATTGGCATCAAGGCTATGCCACTGAAATTGGACGAGCAATTTTAGAATACGGTCTTCGCGAAGCGGGATTTCACAGTATTATCGGTTTTACTTGTATCCGTAATATGTCAGCACGCCAGGTCATGAAAAAAATAGGGATGGAGCACATTGGAGACAGAGAGCATCACAATAGAAAGCTCAGTGTATTTCAAATTAAGAGGGAGCCATAAGTCGGCTCCCTCTTGTTTTCTGTGGGTTGATTCGGTGCTTATTTTACTGCCTGATGCGAATTTTCGTAGAGGTTATCTTATCTGGTAATGTCTTTGAGAGTGCTTTTCAAGAGAGCTGAATAACACCGAGAGACCAAAACATAGGATGAGATAACCAGCACCAACCAACAGCCAAATTTCGAAAATTAGCCCCGAGGAGTTGGCGATTTCACTGCCGACAAAGGTTAACTCCTGAATGGAGATCAGCGAGATAATGGATGAATCCTTAACCAAAGAAATAAATTGGCCAGCCAGCGGCGGTACGATACCGCTTAAAGCTTGGGGGAAAATAATAAACCGGAAGCGGTCTAATCGTGACAGGCCAAGTGAGTCAGCGGCCTCCCACTGTCCCTTGGCTATCGCATCGATCCCCGAGCGGACAATTTCAGCGATGTAAGCTGCGGCAATAAGCCCGACACAGAGGATCCCTGAGAACAGGTTCTCCCACAGTTTGGCGGGACCAAATAAAAAAGATTGCCAAGGGTTGATCTTGGCTGGGGTATTTCTTAAAACGTTTTCTAACCCCAACGCCGGGATCAACTGACTTGAAATGAAAAAGTAAAAGATAAAGACAAAAACCAGCGGTGGAATGTTCCTGACTAACTGGATATATGCCTGCGCCGGTAGCCGCAAGAAGAACCACGTTGAACGGCGGGCTAACCCAAGTACTAATCCGAGTAAACCGGCAAAGAACATACCCCATAGACTCAGGCGCAAAGTGGCCAATAATCCTTGAAAGAAGTAGGGCAGTTCACCATTGCGACCGGGTGTCATAACGAGAGTAAAAGCCTTGTCCCAATTCCACTGATAATGTATTCCTGCGGATGAACGGTACCAAAGCCAGCTGATAGCGGCGACAATCAACAGGATTAATACGCCATCCAGCTTGTTCAGTTTTAGTCTTGCCGGGATGTTGATTCCCGGCATGATTTGGCTCTTTGTTTGCGACAACACTTATTGTCCTTGTGCGATTTGGTTTTCCCAATCGAGGGTCGTGAACCAATAATCATGACGCTCTTTCAGCCAACCGTCTTCGGTACGTAATAAAATCCAGTTGTTGAAGAAATTAAGCAAGTCAAATTCACCATGGCGGATAGCGAAGGCTTCAGAACCCCGGCTCAAACGTTCATTAAAAGGAATATACAGCTTGTCGCTGTACTGAATTGCCATGTGTTCAGGTTTAGGCGATGAGGCAAGAGCAGCATGGGCGTTACCATTTAACACCTCTTGGAATGCCTGTGCCTCATCATCAAACTGGCGTAATTTTGCCTTCGGGAAGTACTTTTTCGCGGTTTGCACGGTAAAAGCGCCACGGCGTACGGCTAGGGTAACACTGCGTTTGTTATAGTCTTCAAAACTTGATTTATCCTCGGCTAGATCTTTGTGAGCGGCAAGCTGAACACCAGAATGGGCATATGGGCTGGTAAAAAGAACGCTCATATTTCGCTCTGGCGTAATAGATAATCCGCCGATAATAACATCGAATTTACCTGCTAGCAGAGCCGGAATAATGCCATCCCATGCCGTTGGAATAAACTCGACTTTTAATCCAGCATCTTTGGCCAAACGGCGGGCAACATCGACTTCAAAACCAACGAGTTCGCCTTGCTTGTCTCTCATAGCCCAAGGGACGAAAGTCGAGAGACCCACTCTTAGTGTTCCGCGTTCTTTGATTTCAACAAGTGCGCTTTTGTCAGCAGCCGTCGAGACAGTGGCCATGGTCAGCGCCATAACAGCAATCAATGCTGATAGTAATCGTTTCATGCTTCCTTTCTCCTTGTGCTTAATGTTCCATTAAGCAATCTATTGCATTGTTTTAAGGGTAATTGGGTTAATGTGACGGTGTATTCAGTCGGTGAGCCAGCCACGCCGCCAGGCCAGACAGAGTCAGGGTAACAACAAGATAAATACCTGCAACGGTAAACCAAACTTCAAAAGGCATCGCAGTGTCAGCGACGATATTCCGCCCTTCGGTAGTAAGGTCGAATATGGCCATCACACTAACAATCGAAGAGTTTTTGACCAGAGAAACCGCTTCATTGGTCAATGGCGGCAAAATGCGTTTAATCACTTGCGGTAAGATAATAAACCGATAGCTATCTATGGTGGATAACCCTAGGCTATCACTGGCTTCGAACTGCCCTCGTTCGATATTGGTTAAACCCGCGCGGAAAATCTCTGCCGTGTAAGCGCCTTGGAAAAGGGACAGGGCTAATACAGCAGTCGTAAATCTCTCGAGGCCAAGGACTGGACCGAAAACGAAATACAGTAAATAGATTTGAACTAGCAAGGGCGTGTTTCGAATCAGCTCGATATAAACCCTGGCAATGCCTCGGCCAACGACAGAATTGGATAGGCGAAGTAACGCGGTTATTAAGCCAATGGCTAACGTAAAAAATAAACTCACGGCCGAGATGTTCAAAGTGACCGTGAGTCCTTCTAATAATTCTGCAGGGAACCATTGGCCATCCTCAACGAACCAGAGGTATTGTGGAATGCGGTACCATTGCCAGCGGTAGTTCATCGCATCCGCCCCAGTATCGAGTAACCACATTATGAAGAAAGCGACGAGGCCAACTTGTAATATCCCCGAAATAAAAGGCTTGGATATGCGACCTATAACGCGAAACCAGCGTGATGAATCAACAACATTCTGAACCATAGTTAAGCCCTTAATAACTTAGGATCTGCTCAAGGAAAAGCTGGGTTCTCGGGTGTTGGGGCGTATCGAACAATTGTGCTGGTGGGGCGATCTCTACAATTTCGCCTTCATCCATAAAAACTACGCGATCTGCCACTTTTCTGGCAAAACCCATTTCATGGGTGACACAAATCATGGTCATGCCTTCCTCGGCCAGTTCAGTCATCACATCCAGTACTTCACGGATCATTTCTGGATCGAGTGCCGATGTTGGTTCATCAAACAGCAGAATATCAGGCTTCATACACAGCGAACGGGCGATAGCCACGCGTTGCTGTTGTCCACCAGATAACTGTGATGGGTATTTATCAGCCTGGTGAGCAATGTCAACCCGTGCCAGATACTCCATCGCCAATTGATCAGCATCTTGCTTACTCATCTTTCGCCTACGCCTAGGGGCTAATGTGAGGTTTTCTCGGACTGTCATATGGGGAAATAAATTGAAGTGTTGGAAGACCATGCCAACGTCGCCACGTATTCGCTTGAGGTGCTGTGCATCAAGTGGATGACCCGCAACACTGAGCTGGCCTTCATTGAATTGCTCTAGGCCGTTGATACACCTGATCAGAGTCGATTTACCCGAGCCTGATGGGCCACATATGACGAGTCTTTCCCCGCGAGGAATGTCCAAATTGATATTCTTTAGTGCCTGGAAATCTCCATACCACTTATTGATGTTATGAAACGAAATAACAGTTTCTTTGGTCATCCTGACCGCTCCAAGGAGAAGGTGTATAGAACCTATGTTATTGCTTTGTAATGTGGAATTCAAAGAGATGAAGGGATTATTGGTATATAAGTGTGAAATCATACCTGTTACGCATCTCGTTGATTATTAAGTGACCGATCTGAAAAAAAAATTACCAAATTGACCAATTAGCGTTTGCACTACCCATAAAAGACAGATAAGTTAAAGTCAATTGGATTTGAAATATACTGTCAACAAAGATTGTAATTATAACTTTACGGTTGGCAGGCGCGTAAATTAGGAAGTAACCATGCATAAAACCGATGATGTTCGCATTAGCGAAATTAAAGAACTTCTCCCTCCAGTTGCAGTACTGGAGCGTTTCCCAGCAACTGAAAGTGCGTCAGAAACGGTATACCAATCTCGACAGTCAATTCATAACATCTTAAATGACGAAGATGATCGTTTATTGGTGATTGTTGGCCCATGCTCTATTCACGACACAAAAGCGGCGTTGGAATATGGCCAGAGACTAAAAACACTTCGAGAAGAGTTGAAAGGTGAACTTGAAGTCGTTATGCGTGTTTACTTCGAAAAACCCCGTACAACAGTAGGTTGGAAAGGCCTAATTAACGACCCGTATATGGATAACAGCTTCCAGCTTAATGATGGCCTGCGTATGGGGCGTAAGCTACTGCTTGATCTAACTGATATGGGCGTACCGACAGCCGGTGAATTCCTGGATATGATCACGCCACAGTATATGGGGGATCTAATTAGCTGGGGAGCAATTGGTGCACGTACCACTGAGTCTCAGGTTCACCGTGAGTTGGCATCAGGTCTTTCATGTCCTGTTGGTTTCAAGAACGGTACGGATGGCAATATCAAAATTGCAACTGATGCTATTGGC
This sequence comes from Photobacterium lutimaris, assembly GCF_003025555.1. Classification (GTDB taxonomy): domain Bacteria; phylum Pseudomonadota; class Gammaproteobacteria; order Enterobacterales; family Vibrionaceae; genus Photobacterium; species Photobacterium lutimaris. The sequence goes on from NZ_PYMH01000001.1 coordinate 707,804, forward strand.
TCCGCAAGCGCACCTCACCACTTCCTGTCGGTAACTAAATATGGCCACTCGGCGATTGTTTCGACTGCCGGTAATGAAGATTGCCATATTATTCTGCGTGGTGGTAAAGAGCCGAACTACAGCAAAGAACACGTGAATGGAATTACAGAACAGCTTGAAAAAGCGGGTCTGCGTCAAAAAGTGATGATTGACTTCAGTCACGCAAATAGCCTTAAACAGTACCAGCGTCAGCTACTGGTTTCAGAAGAGGTTGGTAGCCAAGTAGCAGCAGGTAATACAGCGATCTTCGGTGTTATGATCGAAAGCCATCTTGTCGAAGGTCGTCAGGATATCGTTGATGGCCAAGAGCCAACCTATGGCCAGAGTATTACAGACGCATGTATCGGTTTCGGTGATACCGAGAAGGTACTTCGTCAACTTGCAGAAGATGTGAAAAAGCGCCGAGCTAAATAATAACCGATAGTTAAATGATTAAGAGCCTGATTTTGATCAGGCTCTTTCTATTTCAAACTAGTGGGTAGTATTGGTAATTGAATAAACTGTTGTTTGAGTTTGTTTATTATCTCTGTACTTAGACAGTTTTACTGCCGGTGCTGTAATTTGAAGTTTTTCAGCACGCTTTAAATTTTCCTGCGCCTTTGCATAAAAAATCGGACTCGTATTGATTGCTCGTTCAAGATAGTCTATTGAACTTTCATAGTCACCTTCAAGCATTGCAAAATAACCAACATCATTTAAGGCCTTTTCTCTTGGCATCACTCGTGATAAAGCATCAACAGCATCTTCATAGCGTTTAGACTTAATATAAGTAAGTCCTAGGTTTGACCACGCTCGTTTATTGTTTGGGTAGAGTGTGGTTGTTCTTCTATTTATTATCTCTGCTTGTTTAAGGTTACCGTCGAGATAATATGAATAGCCTAAGTTAGTGAGTGTCTTTTCAGAGCGGCTATTTTGCCTTAGAGCGGTGAGATAAATCTGCTGTGCTGATTTATGCTTAGCATCAAGATCTGCAATAATCCCCAAACCAACATACGCATAGAGAGGGGAGTTGTCATCGATTAACAACCGTTGGGAAAACAAATCCCGATTTGGATCCCAGTCTTTTTTTCCTTGTCTTTTTTGATCCATCTTCACGGCTCGGAGAAGTTGCTTTTTGGCATTATCTTGTTCTCCTAGCTTGAGTTCAACTATTCCAATAGAAGAGGCATATTGAACATTATCCTTATTAATCATTGCAGCTCGAGAATACGCAAGCTTTGCGAGTTTATAATTTTGCCTTTGTTGATGTATGTAGCCTATTTTATAGAATGCTTGATCAGCGTGTTTTTGTGTTGGAAAGCTCAAGGCACGAATATACTCATAAAGAGCTAAATCCGAGTCATTTGCAAGATACGCTTTGTCACCCCGCAAAATGGCTTCTTTTGCATTCTCTGGAGGGAAATCACCGGTAAGCCCGAGTGTGGATTTTCCATCATAAAGTTCATGGTTAAACTCTACATTGTTATTGGTCGATACCGCATCAGTACTTGAGCAGCCTACAATGAGTGATGATACTATCGAAAAAAAAACTAATTTTTTATTGAGAAAATTTATTGCGCTCATTATTTTACTTCCTTTTATGCGGCTATCGGCCTGCAAACATGTCCAGTACTTTTACGATAGCAGGGCCTACTGCAACGGCAAAGAAACCAGGCCAAATGCAGGTAACTAAGGGGAAAATCATTTTTGTTCCTATTTTTGCTGCTTCTTCTTCTGCTTTTTGCATACGTCTATCTCGAAACTCAACAGCATATTCACGTAAGGTATCACCCATGCTGGAGCCGAGTTTAACCGATTGGGTGATTATACTGACCAGACCTTGGAGTTCGCTCAGTCCTGTCCGCTCAATAAATTGGTTGAGACCAACAGGAATAGAAATACCGATACGGGCTTTCTGGCAAACGAGTTGTAATTCTTGGCTTAATTCAGGAGAGATAGAGTCAATTTCTTTTGCTACGCGATTGAGTGCTGCTTGAAAGCCAAGGCCAGCTTCTGATGCTACAACAAGTAAATCAAGGGCGTCTGGGAATGCATTTCTTAAAGCTTTTGTGCGTCTTTCCGCAAGCTTGCTGAGGACGATATTAGGGATGAATGATGCGGTACCCACTGCTAATAGGGTATAAACAACAACTTTTTGCGATGTGAGCTCAGGAAAAAAATTGGTAGCAATAACTGCACAGATTAACGCAATTAAAGTTAAAATTATCTTGATGGCGTAGTAAGAGGTTAATGCAGATGTTTTTTCAAACCCTGCATGCATTAGTAATTGCTTGGTGTTTATTTGTTCAGTTTTAGACTTAGGTGTTACATACTTCTCTATTGACTCTAGGGTTTTATCTATCTTTTTATGACCGGAAGACTGGCGATGAGCATGATCCGGGCCTGAAATCGTATGTAAGCGTTGTTTAAGCGGGTTAGACAGGTTATAGATTAAGATTCCGATACTAGCAGTAAAGGCGACAGCACTTAAAAAAGCAAACCCTAAAACAATCCATTTAGTAAGATCTGCGTTATCAAAGTAGGTGCTTAATACACTAATGATATAATCCATATCACACCTCAATACGCAGTAGTTTTCTGATCCAAAATAGGCCAAGTGTCATAAGTACCGCAGTAACTGTTAATACAGTTTGCCCTCGTTCTGACTCTAGAAGTGGCGCTATATAATCAGGATTACTTAAGTACAATATAATGAAAAGTACGAATGGCACCATCATTAATACCCAGGCTGACATACGTCCTTCTGCTGAAAGGGTTTTGACTTTCCGCATTAATCGAAATCGACTTCTGATGACACCAGATATTTTGTCGAGGGTTTCAGCAAGGTTGCCACCTGTTTCTTTTTGAATGGTTACAGCACTGTTAAATGCTAGAACGCTAACCGTAGGATTCCGTTTTGCCAAATTTGCGAGAGCAACTTTTAAATCAACCCCATAGTTTAGCTCTACGAATGTCTTTCCAAATTCCACTGAGATTGGTGGTGACATTTCTTCACTGACCGTTTTCATTACTTCAGTAAATGGATAACCGACTAACAATGCACGTTTCATGACATCTAGGGCTTCGACGAATTGCTCTTCAAAAAGGTGTAACCTTTTTTCGGATTTATGGCGTAAAAATAAGATAAAACCTGCAAATATAATAAGCGGTGCTGCTGCTGTTAATTTAATACTCAGTGTTAGTAACAGAGTGCCTATCATTGACAAAAGCATAGCCGCAGTGAGACATATCCCGACTTTATAGGCTTTCCAGTTCAGACCTGCGAGCTCGATTTTCTCGCCTAAGTATTCACCCACAGCATTATTCTCTAACCAGCGCTCGGTTGGTGATAATTTATCGAGATAGCTTTTTCTCAGCAATGAGTGTTGATGACTTTTACCCGATTCAGCAATGATTTCTAGCTGTTTTTTTAACAATCTACTTCGGTTAGCTCTCGTGCCAGATGTTGAGATTAGGATGGTTTGCGAAATGACAACGACCGCAACAAATAAGATGATTAAGTATAGCTGTAGATTCTGCTCCATTAGAAACCACCACTATTGTCAGATGTAAAGTATGAATATGGAATTTCGATTCCCATATGCTTGAAAGTATCCATGAAAGAGGGGACATTTCCTGTTGCATGATAATGACCAATGACATTGCCATTTTCGTCAATGCCTTGACGTGTATAGCAAAATAGCTCAGTTAATGTAATGACATCGCCTTCCATGGCATTAACCTCAACGATACTGGTAATCCTACGTTTACCATCTTCCATACGCCGTAATTGGACAACAATGTTTAGTGCAGAAGCAATTTGCGAGCGTACATTTTTGGTGGGCATATTCCACCCAGCCATTGCAAACATGTTCTCAATACGGCCTAAGGCATCTCGCGGTGTATTGGCGTGGATTGTTGTCATTGACCCATCATGACCGGTATTCATTGCCGCAAGCATATCGACGGCTTCACCACCACGAACCTCACCGACGACGATACGATCTGGTCGCATACGCAATGAATTGATAACTAACTCCCTTTGCGTGATTGCTCCTCTCCCTTCAATATTCGGAGGGCGGGTTTCTAACCGAACGACATGGGGCTGCTGTAGTTGTAGCTCAGCAGAGTCTTCGATGGTCACAATTCTTTCGTTTTTTGGGATGAAAGACGAACATATATTGAGTGTTGTCGTTTTACCAGAACCGGTTCCTCCGGAGATAAGAATATTCAAACGGCCTTTGACTATTGCCTGTAAAAAATGGGCCATTTCTTCGTTAAGGGAGCCATAATTTAGCAATTGTTCAATTTGAAGCTTATCAACGGCAAACTTTCGGATTGATAAAGAAGGGCCATCTATAGCAAGCGGGGGAATGATGGCATTCACTCGAGAACCGTCTTTTAGTCTGGCGTCAACCATAGGTGAGCTTTCATCAACACGCCTACCGACTTGGGAGACTATTCGGTCAATAACATTTAAAAGGTGCTGGTCATCACGAAATGTAGAGCTTACAGGTTCAAGTTTACCTTTACGTTCAACATAAATCTGACTACTGGAATTGACAAGAATATCTGATATAGACTTTTCTTTTAGGAGTGGCTCAAGTGGACCTAAGCCTAATATTTCATCGCCGATTTCTTCTATAACCCGCTTGCGTCCTTCTGCGTTAAGGGGAACATCTTGATCAAGCATTAGCATACTCGACATCTCAGCGATTTGCTCATGGGCCTGTTCGATGGGTAAACTATCTAAAAGGGCTAAGTCGAGGGTATTATAAAGCTCTCTGATAATACGTTCTTTTATTACTTGCTCTTCTGGGTTTGCGGGGGCAATATGTAACTTTACTTCATCTGCATTATTGGTTGAATGCGGTAATGATGTAGGTGCTTGTGCCGTATCCACTCCCTTTTTTTTAAACATAACTAACTCCTTAGAAATGCAAATAAACGTTTAAAGCCTTTTTCCTGCTCAATTTCATGTCCCGTGATCACATTAACAATGTTTCTGAGCACCTTAACAATTGGCTTTTTCTCGAAGTGTGTTGCCAATAACTCGCCTAAGTTTGTAGATGCACTTACAGAAAGGTAATCATTAGGAACGAGGATGATATCGTCAACATGTAGAGATTTTTTAATCTCTTCTGGCTTTATGTCAATACTGTTTGAGTATCGATTAACAATGATCTTTATTTGATGCTGGTTGAAACCAAACATATGCTTTAACTGTTTGATAAGAACAGAAGCTTCCTGAATAGCGGGAATATTTTGTTGGACAACAATAAAAACGTTCTCGGCGTTGGAAACGGCTGGAAGAGTACTGTTTTCAAGCCCTCTAGATAAATCAATGATAATATGATCGAAATTGTTTGTGACATGCTCTAGGAATTCACGAAAGGAATCAGCTTTGAACTCAGGTATTGAATCAGATAAATGTTCCGAGCGGTTTGGTATGAACCTTAACCCAGATTCATGTTTACTCAGCATTCCAGATAACGCGTATTCATCTAAAGAGTCAACCTGGGTAAGTGCTTCACTCAACGTATATTTAGGGTAGGTTGAAAGTAGTCCCGAAGATGAGCCAAATTGTGCATCTGGATCAATGAGTACAACCGATTCATTTTGAAGAGCGATAATATGGGCAATCGATGTTGATAGTATGGATGCGCCCATACCGCCTTTGGCATTGATGAAAATACTCGTTTTTCCGTGCTTTCTGTTTGCTGATTTTATTTCGGCACATTTTATAATGATTTGATCGAGTTCAGATTCATCAAAAGGGATGGTTAATACATCTTTTATTTCAAACTTTAATGCGTTTCGAAGTATTTCTGTGGTTGCATTGTTCGTGATGAGTATGATCGGAATGGTTTTTGAAATTCCCTCTTTAATAAGGGTTGTGGTCTTATTCCATTCGGATTTTTCATCGATAATAATGATGTCTGGGGTTTTTATTCTGGATGCATCGTGGCATATGGCATTAAATTCTATTCGAGATAGAGAAGTAAAAGTGACATTACTCCATTGAGTAAAGTAATCACTCAATGGTTTTGAAAATTCTTCATTATCACTGATTAGCCACCCGCTAACTGAAACGCTAAGAGGGGGCTTCATACAAGATGATAAAATGTCATTTTCTGATAGGTAGTTAGTTGTATCCATATTTCACCTTAGCAATCAGTAAACCCTGTTCGTGTGACGCCGAGGCTTTCTCTCGGTAAAATTGTCTTAAATTCTGGTGCAGTAAACGTTATATCAAATGTTGCTAAAGGAATTATTAGCGCTATCTGATAACTATTAATTGATGCTTGTACATATTTAATTTGACTACTTAATGTAGTATCGGTCAAGTCGCCAGTAATTATGTTTCCTAGATTGTCAAGATAGTGAAGTCTAATGTTTGTACTTGTGAAGTTAGGCAAAGGAACGCCATTAATAATGGCAGAAGTTATGGTTTGTTGCTGTTCATAACTTGTAATCTGACAAACTGTTGCCAGTCGAGCTGTTCGTCGTGTTGTTTCATTTAGAACATGCCATGTAAATAGCAGTCGACCAAATTCAATGATCGAGAAAATCAGAATAAAAAAGAAAGTGGAAACGATAGTAAACTCTACTAAAGTTGCGCCCTTATTAAGACGCTTAGAGGCTTGAATGTTCATCATAGTACCCTCATTGAGTAACTTGATGTCAGTGTAAAACCTAGGTCGATATCATTACTGTTATAGAATCCAGGAATAAAGCTCAATACTGGTTGATAGGGGTAGTTAATCTCAACTTTTATATTGTTTCCAACCAAAGTGAAATTAATATGTGAAGTCTCCAAGTTGGTTATAAGCGTGCTAGTACCTCCGCCAATCACGCCATATATTGCTAAATTTTTAGCCTTGGTTACATCTTCTGCCTGTAAGGTTGGGGTTGCTGAGCCTTTAGCTACTTCTGCTGACAAGTATCTAGCACTGTCTCTGCTCAATTTTTCTAATTCAGCATATGTGTAAAAAGCTCTACCTAACTCCATGATAGAAAACAACAACAACAGGAATAGAGGGAGTAAAATGGTAAACTCAACCATAGCAAGGCCATTTTGTTTAAACGCTATCTTCATCATGAATCCTCGCTATCAGGATCATCAAATAGAACAATCGTATAAGGCCCATTTTGGTTGGGAGTTAAACTTGGATCTCCGCTGTTGTTTCGACACTCATCAATAAATTCACCGATGATCCAAGAGTTCTGACCTTGTCCATTAGCACCTATTAATGAGGTCTCGCTAACTGGTTGTGTTAAAAAGAAGCATCCTAGCCCTTTTAAAGGTACTGTCGCCCTACCGTTACCATTTCCTGCAGTAATGCTATCACAATCTATAATTGGAACAGTAATTACACGCCGATTAAAACCAGCGCTCTGGCAGGATGACGATTCAAGACATTCTTCATAGTCAGGTAAGTCTGTGTCTTTAAGGTTGCTATATGCTGTCAAGTAATCGTTATGGCTGAATACAGCATCAATGCCTCTATCAACAATGTACTGAGTACCTTCATTGTTTAAAGTGACATTAGCTGGTGCTTCAATATTTGAAACTATGTCTGGGGGAAACTCTGTACTGTTGCCGTTACCGTTGCCGTTATAGCCATCAAATCTCGTGTCTAAATCCGTTGTGCGTCCTACCATATTACCGGGTTCAGTTGTTACAGTATTCTCACCAAGAGAAATACAACTGTTATATTTTCCTGCTAACGCTTCACCATATTTGTCAGCACCATTTTGGGTACTTCCATTGATATCAGTTAAAGCCAATGGCATAAAGTTACCAGGGCCAATTTGAGAGAGGTCAGTCGTTGAAGACTTTAAAACGTGTAATTTGTCCGGCTCGAAACCAAAAATATTTCCACTGTTTGTACTGTTACCTGCACATACACTAAGAGGTACAATATTACACGACCGTCCTAAACTTGAGCTAGGCCCTGCAACAGCAGAAGCTCGCGTAGAAAGGTCTACGCTAAAAATAGTGACAAGAAAATCAGGGATATCGACATTTTCAATTCTAATCCTTACATAAGTAGAATCAGCCGTTGCTGTACTTGTATCAAAGGGGAGGATTTCGGAAAACTCAACGGTAATATTATTATCAGTTAATGTAATCGCACTATATCCATCGTACCCTAAATTTTCATTTATTGTTGCTTTACCAGCAGTAATAGCTGCAGTTTGATCACCTCCAAGGTCTATTGCTTTAGCTGCGCTGAGAGCTGCTGCATCAGCTAAATTCTGCAATTTGCTTTTGGATAAAATTAGGTTACCAATATCTAAGGCTAATGCTCCTGCACCAATTAGTACAACCATAGCGAGTGTTGCAAAGACTACAACGACACCTCTTTGTTTGCCTGGTACGCTATATGCTCTCATGGTTTTATTCCTTATTTAGCTTCTATAATCAATCACCTATTCCGGATATTATGTCTTTGTTTTTTATTTTCTTCTGCTCGTTACCTTTCTGTTCAAGGTTAAATGACTTTGTGGCTTTTTTACCACTGAAAGTCGGGGAGCCCTGGGGGACTCTATTTTCTGCTAGTGGGTCAACCGTCTGTAGTCTTACCATTTGGTGCAAACTATTCCCCCATGTTGCGTTATCTGCAGAGCAAGTTACGCTAAAAAGCAATAAGCTAAGAGTAATCAGTTTTGATTTCATCATGTCCCCCTATAAACTGTGGCCAAATTGACCTTCAGAACCTGAACTGGGTGATAGTGTTACTGCTGATGTATTGCTGGTTGGTGAATATGACGTTGAATCTTTACTCTTCTTGAGCTCACTCATGCGGCCAAGTAGATAAAACTCCCAATCATTAGGCTCAACAAATGAATCTGTTGGCAGAGTAAGATCTTGACGACGCACAGGTTTGGCAAGCCGGGGGGTCACTAGAATTACCAACTCAGTCTCACCTTTACGGAATGACTGACTACGGAATAATTGGCCAATTACCGGTAAGTCGCCCAAACCAGGTAGCTTATCAACTACATCTGAGACACTTTCATTGAGTAAACCGGCAATACCGATTGTTTGTCCGTTACCTAATTCAACCGTGGTTTTCGCACTGCGTTTTGATAGCGCTGGGACGAAAAATTGCGAAGCTGTACCACCTGGAGAAACTGTGACTGCATTATTATTGGTAATTTCGCTGACTTCGATGTTGAGTGCTAAATTAATGCTGTCAGGAGAAGATACAGTTGGGACAAACTGCAGACCCACACCAAATTCTTTGAACTCGATAGTGATATTCTCGTCATTGGGAACTGGAATTGGAAACTCCCCGCCAGATAGAAATTCTGCGGTTTCACCGCTTAACGCCGTTAATGTTGGCTCGGCCAATATTTTTGCCAGACCATTGGTTTTGGCGATACTAAAAGCAGCACTGAATAGGGTGCTACCACTTAAGTAACTGGCAAATAGACCGTTATCCTCAATGTTTAGCGGAGCAGTGATGATTTCAGTAATGATGTCTCCAGCATCATTAATGGGAGGGACAGCAGGAATACTTGCGCCTCCATTGACCGTACCCCATGTCCAGTTACTATTATTACGGGCGAATACAAAGTTGGAGTCGAACTCCCTAATCAGCGAACGCTGAACTTCTGCAACCGTGACTTCAAGCATAATTTGGTGTGAACCACCGACATTCATCAAGTTAATAATGCCAATGTCATCACCGGTGAAGGTATTGGCTATCTCTTCTGCCATAACTATTTTTTCAGCGCTGGACACATCGCCACTGAGTACCAGTTTGTTTTGACTGGTATAAACAGAAATTTTCTCTTGTGGCATGAATTCGTAAAGCTTGGCTTTCAAGGCATTTAAGTCATGGGTCACTTCAACATCCAAAACCGTAATCAGGCGACCCCGAGAATCCCAGATAATCACATTTGTTGTCCCCAGTTTTTTGCCTAAGACATAAATCTTGTTCGAGCGCAGGATAAGAATATCTGCCACATTAGGATTACCAACGGATATCTTTTTGGCACTTCCTGGGATTTCAATTAATCGTGACTTGTTCTGAGGGACGGCTACCGATTGTGTTCTCGCAGCAAAGCATTCACTACTAATTAAGAAAGTAAACAAAAGTATAGCCCCGATACATATTGGGCTAAAAAACGGTTTTTGATTGCTGTCCATATCTATCACTCCCTGTGAAAAACCGACTAAATGCGTACATTTACACGGCTAGTATCAGTGCCTTTAATGATGGTGACACTCTCTGTGGTTTTTCTATATACCCTTGGTTTTTCTTCAGGATCATTAGGGTTACGAAGGGAGAGTTGTAACTCGCCTTTCGATTTGGCCGTAATTAATGATTCCACTTGTTTGGGTGTCAGTTCTAACGTGACGGCTCGAACAATGATGGGTTTAGACTCATCTGTTCTTGCTGTCTGGTCAACGGCTAGGATCTTTACTTTTTTAAGTACAGTTTGTGCTCTGCTTACTTTTTGTTGTGCATAGATAACATCGACAAAATCACCGGGTAAGAGAAAACCGGCCACACCGATAACGTCATTGACCCGAATGGTTACTGCGCGCATGTTCGGTGAAATCAATGCTGCCAGCGTAGTTCCTTCGCCGGGAGAAACCAGCCGTTCATTACGTAAAATATCTCCGGAGAAGATTTCATTTCGGGCAAGTTTACCAATCACATCTGATATCTGCGGGTAACCCGTATTTTTAACTAACTCTTCTGGATAATATTCAAGTTTGAGGTGTTTAGCTTCAAGTGGTGTACCTAAAGGGATGTTTTGTAATGCAACCACGCGTGCAACCCTTGGTTCTTCTTTTATCACCTCAATTGTTTCAGGTTCAACGGCCACTGGTGTAATGGCCGCTTGTTTTTTCTCAATCCAGTTGTTGGCAAGCAGCAGTGCGCCAAATCCCATACAAACAGATACGGAGAGCATTAGTAGGATTTTACCTTTACTCATAGGACGTTACCTCTTCTTGCTCATCATTGACAAAATAGCACTCCCAGACCGTTTGTATTAGCTCCGGGGTGATAATAGGTTGCTGTTGATGAAAATTAATTTGATTGCTGCACATGGCAACTAAGTCGCGGGGATAGCAAGGAAGCAGTGGCACATTACAAGGGCGATGAAGGCTGTAAAATACGTAATCGAGCGTTTTGGGATGCGATTCAAGACCGTGTTTTTGGCATTGTTCGTGCCAAAGGGTTGTGTAGTTTTCTTCTGAAATAGGCCCAAAGTTGATTTTATACCCAATTCGCCTCAAGAATGCATCGTCTGCAAGCTTGGCAGGATGTATGTTTGATGAAAACACCAATACCTGTTCAAAAGGAATTTCAAAGTGGTCTCCTGAACTGAGAGATAAATAATCGATTTTTTCTTCGAGAGGAATAATCCAGCGGTTTAAAATGGCATCCACAGAGACCTTCTGCCGACCCAAGTCATCAATCAGTAAGATACCATTATTGGCTTTCATTTGTAGTGGCGCCCGATTCACTTGATGTGTTGGATCTTTAGTTACTTCAAGCATGTCGCTGGTAAGTTCGCCACCGACGACTACCTCTGGCCGTTGACATAAAACCAATCGATTATCATAGCCATTATTGAGAAGTAATGTGTTCTGTTGAGCTTTGACAGGGTTGTGGATTATAGGATCAAACACCTGAATAATTTGACTACCCACACTAACGGCATAAGGAATGTACACGGGCGTATCAAATAATCGAACTAAGCGGCGTGATACATAGGTTTTTCCTGTACCAGGTAGACCGTAAATGAAAATAGCACGGCCAGAATTCAAAGCAGGCCCAACGGTGCCTACAATATTGTCGGGTAAAATGAGATCGTTTAGGCCGTTTCTTAGAATTTCTGGGGTTATCTGTACATCTTTAGTCGTTTGACTTAGGACCAGTTGATTATAGTGTTCAATTGAAATAGGGGCAGGCCCGAGATAGCCATCACGTTGAAGTTCATAGTGTGCAATATTGCGGCCCTTGATGGTTAGTCCATACCGTAGGCTTGATGAAAAGCGCCCATCAGATCGCACTTCTACAAGCGCTTCTGCTTTTTGTTTTTGCAAGATTGAATCAATAATATTACCTGAAAGGCCAATGGTTTTTGCTAGGGTAGCTACATCCGCATCAGTGATTTGAGACAGATGTTTCAGGATCAGAGTTTCTAGTTGACGAGCAGGAATTCCCATTTGTTCTATTGACTTGGGCTTACTTGCAATGCTATCAATTGGATTACTTTGTGTTGATTGCATCATTGACATGTTAAGTACTCCCAGTAATTAATCAGAACAAATAGAACTCGCAATATGCAGTGGCTAACAGAATGGCACCGCCCATCGGGACAGCGCCGGCAGCAACGGTGTTTGATTCTGGTTTCAAGTAAAACCCTAGCCGAAATGAGTCATACCAACGAGATAGCATTGGGTATAACTCGCCGTAGCAAGCGAGCCTGCTTGCAGATAACAACCCAGAAAATGCTATTGAAAACGCAATTAGAAGGAAAATATCTACCGGACCGTAAATTATGCCCAGAGATGCCAATAATTTAGCATCTCCGGCACCAAAAAGGCCTTTAATATGTAGGAAAATACATGTCATAAAACCAACAAGTAAACCTAATATGGCATCGGCCAATGACAGGTTAGAAATAAAACCCAATCCAAAAACATTTAGGACAGTTTGAGATATTCCAATCAATAAGATAGCTAGGACGCAATAATTTGGTATTTTATTGTGTACAACATCATAAAGAGCGGAATAAAACAGTATTGTTGTAATTGGAATGTCCATAACTTCTACTATTTTGTAGCGGTATATGTGTTAGCTTGATTTTGTGTGTCAAGTTCACCGCCGACACCCGTAATGGATTTATTAACTTCAGTGCCAAGATAGTCGAAAGCGGCTACTACACCTGCAGCTACTAGAGCACCAGCTACTGCATATTCAACCGTCGTCAATCCTTCTTCGTCATGATAAAAATCAACTAGGAATTGTTTAAATGACTTCATGGTGTAACTCCCTGATACAAAGTGATTGTCAAATTTTTGTCTACCGACACTGTAAATTTAGTAAGTAGGTTCAGAAAATCAAAAATATATTTACTTTTTTTTGTGGTATTTTTTTAATCTTATGGTAGAAGCATTTTAAGCCATTGAAAGTATTTAGGTTGTTGAGGTTTTTAATACCGGATGATGTCTCATTTTTGATTCTTTTTGTTGTTTTTACTTACTGCCTTGCAAATTGTACAGTATTTGTCTAGTTGCTATTAATATTTATGTTTAAACGAGGTGGGATTATTGATGGGGTGGGTATTCTTTAAACATTTCATTGATTTGGGTATCAATGAATGTTTTTCGAGATGATGGGGTCATGGTTTCGGTGAGCTTACGTTGAGAGGTGGACCGCCAAATAATATTGTTAGTTTTTGTGTCAATGAGTTCAACAATCATTTTACCGTATCTTAATTCTTTGATTTGAGTTGGCGTTGAATAAGCAACGCCGACACTGCGATGTCTATACCCAAATCCAAAAGTTGTACCGTAGCTTTGAAAATCACTTTGTTCGATAATCGAGTGTCTAACTAATAAGTCACCATTTTTCTCCACGCCGGTGAGACCTTTAGTATACAGTTGGGTGGTAATCGCATTTTTAATTCTGTTATCGTCTAAGGTTGTTACTTGTGTTGTTGAAAAGGGAGCAAATTCATAGGTTTTATAGTTTTTGTAATTTACAGCAGAGTTATAATCAGTCACAACATCTTTCGTGCATGCTGATAGGAGTAGAATAAAAAGTAAGTATCTTAAATGCTTAACCATGTTAACACCTACATAATTAGAGTTATAAATTGCTGAAAGAATGATATCTATTGTTCGCTAATGATGACGCCATCGTTGAACTCAACAGAAAGAGGTGAGATTTTTTTTAATCTATTTTGGAGTTGACAACTATGAGGGAACTGGCAGTAAATCTCGTACTCTTTGTGTAAGCCATTGTCTAGAAAAGCATCCAGCACTTCTGTTGTGTCAGCGATTAATAATCTTGAATGAGGCTCTAAGTACATATCTGACTCTCATCATATTTTTGACGTTATTCGTTCAAGCATAGCTTAGTGAAATGTATTTGAGCATTGAGGAGACACCGGAAAATCAGTGTAGCCCTTAGCCCAATAACGATCAGGTCTTTCCCATCAAGATTTATTCGCTGCAATTGAGATAGAGGTAAATGCAAATCCTCACTATGCTTTATAAACAGATTAAAGACTTAACCTACTGACAATTAACGTTTCAATGTTAAGTAAAGGTGAGGATATGGGCAAAATAGGTATGGCACTGATTGGTTGTATGTTAGTGAGTGCCTGTAGTGGCCAGCGACATTTAAAACCCTCCGTTGATGAAAGCAAAGATATCGCGAGCCTTTCTTCGCAATATGTTAACGCAACGCGAGGAGGCGGATGGGACTTTACTTCACTGATCCCCGGAAAGGTTTATCACCCGCGTGATGGTTACATTCATTATCAGCGTTTATGGTGCTTGGACGAAGGTAAAGGGTCAATAGAAGGCTTCCGGAGGTTTATCGCTGACGTTTGTGATAGTAAAGGCGGTGAGATGGCTGAAGACTGGTGTATCTCTGGTAGCCATACATACCCTTTATTCAAGGCAACGATAGAGCCAACAGGGACCAAGTGTACTGGCGGGGATGTCGCAGCAAGTGTGGATACCATTGAGCCTATTTCATCTTCGACGGCGTTTGAGTGGCGATTAATTGCGGAGAAAAAAGGCTTTGAGCCAGTCATAAAATGAACCACTAATGAGGTGCTTTGTTGAATTTGTGTTAATGTTCATGGTGTAACTGGACAGACCACATTAAAGGAGTGCTTATGTCATGGACACGTTTGCTAGTTGAAGAAGAAAACGGCGTTGTCACTGTTGTGCTAAATAGACCTGATAAGTGTAATGCGTTGGATATGCCGCTTTTCCGCGAGCTTGACAAGGTGAGCCGTGATCTTCGTAAGCGAAAAGATATTCGAGCTGTTATTGTTCGTGGGGCTGGCGGCAATTTCAGTAGTGGGCTTGACGTCAAAAGTGTCGTGACATCGCGGTCGAATGCGCTCTCTTTGCTGGCTAAATGGTTACCTGGCAATGCGAATATGGCCCAGCGAGTATCGAGAAATTGGCGGAAAATACCTTGCCCTGTGATTGCTGTTTTAGAAGGTAAATGCTGGGGTGGGGGGATGCAGATAGTCTTGGGGGCCGACTTTCGTATCGCATCGCCAGATGCTGAGCTCTCAATTATGGAAATACGCTGGGGATTGATGCCAGATATGGCCGGTTTGTTGTCACTTCGTGAAGTGGTACCGAAGGATGTGGCAATGCGATTGACGATGACGGGTGAAATCTTGGAAGCTGATGAGGCTAATGCACTGAATCTGATCAGCGAAGTGGTAGAAGAGCCGATGGTTCGAGCGCATGCTTTGTGTCAGTCAATTATCAATGGCTCACCCGATGCCATTGCTGCAGTTAAATTGACAACAAATCGTTGCTGGCACAGCTCTGAGCGTCGTTTGTTAGCCAGTGAAACCTTAAACCAAATTAGACTCCTTTGTGGTAAAAACTTCACTATTGCGGGTAAGCGTCAGCGCAAAAAGGTCGAGATTGACTACAAATCAAGGCAGTCATTTTGGTAGTATGTCTTTTACGGTAGATCATATTTAATGGTTGTAAAACATGAAGCTGGATCAGAAAGATAGAGACTCACTAACGTTTATTGCGACTGTTGTGGTGCTAATCACGATTGTCCATATTTTGAACGTGATTACGGCTGGCTATCTTTCTGACTTTGGCTTGTTACCTCGTCACTTTACGGGGTTTACTGGTATTGTTGCCTATCCGTTTCTCCATGGCTCATGGGGACACCTAATTAGTAATATCCTTTCTTTTTCTGTATTGGCTTTTCTTGTTTCCCGAACAGGATTAGCGCGCTTGATCGCTATCTTTATGATGAGCTGGGTGGGCAGTGGGTTAGGTGTCTGGTTTTTTGGCCGAATGCATTACCATATTGGTTTGAGTGGCATCATTTATGGTCTGTGGGCCTATTTATTGATATATGCCATTATGTATCGCAGCGTAAAATCGATTGCGATTGCTATTTTAGTAATGTTTTTCTACGGCTCTATGATTTGGGGATTTCTACCGACACGAGAGTGGATCAGTTATGAAAGCCATTTATTCGGAGCGATATCAGGGGGGATCGCAGGATATCTTTATGCTCGGCGCGATAGAGGAGGGAGGAATAATGTTAGTGACGTTTAAGTGTAAGGTGCATGGAAATGTAGTGATGTTTGGTGACATTGCGAAACAGTTACTGAAGTTCATGGGATATTGCGAAAATATTCCAGGTGCGCTGGATCCAAAAGATATTGACGATGCGTTATTTAAGCTTACCGCAGAAATAAATCGACTGCGTCAGCTAGAGGTTCAGGCTTCGGATGCTGAAGCGGTTGATGTCGATGATGTGGCAGATCTTGATATGGAGCCAGTAGTGGGTCTTCATACACGGGCTACTCCATTGATCGAAATGCTACAAGCGGCGAAAGCGGCAAATTGCCATGTGATGTGGCAAGAAGGGTGTTGAGTTTATATTTTATTCTACGATGTGAAGCGGTGCGAATGGGTCGTCTTCAGAATCATTGATCCAAAGATATTCCATTGTAATAGCCAGTTTTCTGGCTGTTTCTTCATTGATGTAAGTTTCAATCACAGCAATGAACATATCCAAGCATGCAGTTTGGCCTGATGAGGTAAACACGCGTTGATCTTGAGTCCAACGTGCGACAGGTTCCCAATTAACCTGTTTTCCAAATTGAGTAACCCAGTGATAATGCTGTTTGTTAGTGGTTGCTGTATGGCCTTTAAGTAGTCCAGCCTGTGCCAACAGGGCTGAGCCAAGGCATGATGAGCAAAGCAGAGTGTCGTGGCGATTTTGTTTCGTTAGCCATTCCAGCAATTGTTCATCATTGATGACTTTTTCTATACCGTTGCCGCCAGGTACATAGAGGATGTCATAAGCCAGCAACGCCTGATAGCTCAGGTCTACATTGAGTGGGATACCTTGTTGGCTTGTCATCATCTCACCGTTATCCGAGAGCAGCAGAATCTCGAATTTTTCAGGTAAAGCATCGAACAGTGAAATAGCCGCTGAGACCTGAAGCAAATCAAAGCCTTCAAATAACAAAATCGCTAATGTATCGCGAGAGGGTACATCCGGTTGTTGATGTTCTGACATAGACATATAGGGAATTTGGGTTGCCTTAACCTAAGCGTAGCTTTGAGTTTTGCCGGAAGTGTTCGCAAGATTGCGTATCCGGCATGATCATTGAGTGTGTTAGCTTATATAGAGATCTATACGTTGCTGAATTACCCCAACTCAGGCGCATCAAAGTCTACTGGCTCATCACTATAAATACACACATTCCACTTTTCAGCCGCACCGCTTTCTGCCTCGCAATGAGCGGCAAAGAAAGCTTGAATTTCTTTTCTTTGGCAGTGCGCTTCGAACGCTGCCATATCTGACCAGATTTCATTGAAGGCAATAGGAAAAGATTCACCCTCTGCAAAAGGACTTTTTACTTGTCGGGTAACGATATATTGAAGACATCCATCCTCACGCAGTGTATTGGGTTCGAGAGCTTGTAGAACAGCAAATAACTCTTGCTCTCGACCTTCTTTCGGCAAAAACTGGGCAATACAATAAACTTTCTTTGACATGGGATTTCCTTATTTGGATTTAATCCTAATTCATACAGTGGCATATGATTGATATGTCAAATTTAGTGGTATTGGAGCCATATGTCTACAGGAAGTTAAAGCCCCTCGCTGTGGAGGGGCTTGATGCTTAGTGGGATAAAGCGTTAGATGTTATTCAGTGCTTTGACAATAATGATATTGCGCTCAATCTCTTCAGCTTTATGTGCTGCCACGTCACCTTTTAGTAATTGCTGTTGCGCGTCGATAAAGGCCTCAGCATTCTTTTCAGAATCAAACATCAATGCTTTAACATTGATAGAAGCGACATTGGTGTAACGGCCGTCTTCACTGGTTGGGACGGAGATTTGACCTTCGTTAATCAGCGCCTTGACGATCTCACGCTCTTTTTCGTAGCCTTCTAAGCCGGATAGTGCCCAGCGGTGCATTGGCTTACCTTCGTACTGTCCGTGTTTTACTTCAGTTAAGTAACGAATAGTCAGGTTACGAATGGTACCCGCTTCTTCACCGTACGCTTCCTCAGTATCGAACAACACTGGGAAAGACTGGCCTTCCAACACGCCACCCGCTTTTGTTAGGTGGCCCATTCGATAGCTATTCATACCCAAGCGGATCGGAGTTGTGTCCGTAACAGGAGTACCGTCTGCAAACTGAAGGGCTGTGATACGCTTTCCCTGAGGTTGGGTCAGATCGATGGTGTAGGTTACACCAGCGAAAAAGTCATTGGTGGAGTACTTCGATGCTCGACGCTCTGGGTTGAAGCTGTAAGTCACATCACCCGGCGTTACGCTGTTAAAGTAGCCTGCTGACCATTCCATGTAGGTTTTCAGCTCTTTACCTGTCATTTCATAAACCGTGATTTCGCCACCCGCATATTGGTAGTTGTAAGCGATATCTTTGGCTTTGATTGTTCCTACATCAAGTTCAGCCTTGTCATTGTCGATTTGAAGTGCAATGACATTCGCCTTAGGCGCGTAGTGCATGCTGGCTTCTTGGTACAGAGTACTGATCCCAGTGTCTTGGATATGTACCTGTGGGATGCCTTTAATTTCGTTTTCAGGGACAAGGTCAACGCCCGTTAGTTCGGCAACAACACGGTTGGCTTGCTCACGAAGTCTTTTATGGTAAGGAGAGTACAACTCATCCATCTTGTCATCGGAATTGATGCCATTGATCTTGTAAGTAAAGCTGTCTTTGTTTACCAACGTAAATTGGCCATTCTTTTCTTCGAACTGCAGGTCAATACGAGAAAGGGCGCGGCCATATTTATCTGGTTCAGTAATAATAACGCCATTCACAACGGCTTTGTCGATGCGGGTATGCATGTGGCCTGCAACAATTGCATCTAGCTCAGGGTTATCGTTAGCGATATCGGTCACACCTGTGGCTTCGATGTTGTTTTCGTTATCCAAACCCATATGGGCAACAAGAACGATGGCATCGACTTTGTCATCAATCTGTTTGATGACTTTTTTTACTTCCAGTGACGGGTTCGTGAAGTGAACACCTTCCAAGCGATTAGTGCCTTCGGCAAACACTTGTGTCATTGGGGTATCCATACCGATAACGCCAATTTTAATGCCTTGTCTTTCTATGATGGTATGGGCTGGAAGGAACGGGTTGCCATCTGGTCGCTTGATATTGCCGCCTAACGATGTGCCTTCAAATTGTGTTAGTGAGCGATTGAGTACTTTGAGGCCAAAATCGAATTCATGGTTACCCAATACCCACACGTCATAGCTCATTTCATTAAAGCCGAGCATCATCGGATCAACAGGTTCATCCTTAAACGTTTCTACAAAGTTGCCCTGGATGGTATCGCCGGCATCAACCAAAATGACATTGTCGTTTTGGTCGCGAACTTCTTTAACTTTGGTGGCGATTTGGCTCAGACTGCCGCGGGTGTTTGCTTTATCGCTAGCGTAATCCCATGCCATGAAATGTCCGTGAATGTCAGACGTACCTAGGATAGTGACATCAACAATATCGCCATCAGCGGCGAATGTGTGGCCGCTTAATGCGAAAAGAATGGTCGAGGCTAAATAATGTTTTTTCATGTTAACTTATGATTTTTATTAATAAAGTGGTGTGATGCTAAAGGTTTATTGCTTTCGTTTTTGCAGTATTGATCACTTTATTGCTTGTTGAGTGTATCGATTTGCATGTCATTGTGAGGGGTGTCTTACAATCTGTCGCTTAGTTGAACGAAATGCGCGGCTTTAACCCGTTAGCTATGCATTGCTATTGCCGGACGCGAAGCGTGATCATCACAATGGCATGATCCGTGCTATGGCTATCGATATCATAAGACGAGTTGATGAGGTGGCGGTCATAAAGGTGGTAGTCATAGACTTCCGCCATGCTTTCATTGAAGCTTGGATCGAATTCGCCACTTAGTAAAATGTAATCGAGTACCATGCCTTTTGCACCGTAATAGAAGGTATACGGTGCTGGACGTTTTGTGGCTGCAGGTAAGACGAGATCAGCGATATTATCAACTGAACCATTCTGCTGGTAGTCGATGTTCTCACGGTGGCAGAGGCTTGACTGAAACAGTTGCCAACTGTGTTGCAGACGATAGCACTGTGAAATTGATCGTGAAAGGTCATCTTTTATTTGCCTTGCTCCATAAGACAGCAAATGATGCAAAACACTGGTCTCTAATTCATCATTAAAGTCGCCCATTAACATGACGGGATATCCGGATTCACTTTTACGTGACCATATGGCATTGATCAGATGCGCAGCTTCGGCGCTTCTCTGTTGGGTGGAGGCCCATTGGCCAAGCACTTCTGAACGTAAAACCTCAACGGTTTTTTGATAATCAGAAACGTCAGGAGTATTTTTCTGAGAGAAACCTTCATCGGCAATAGCTCGTTTGGATTTGAAGTGCACTACATAACAGTCACACGGGCCTATTTGTGGCAGTTGAATTGTTGCTCTTAGTGGTTTGCGGCTAAATTCAAAGCTGTTATTGAGTCTAAGTGGTGCATTGAGCTGAGTATCTTCTATGACTGCATGAACCTCAGTAATGGGGAAGCGCGAAGCAATGGCAACAACCGGGCTATCGTAAATGTAGTCACCCTCAACGTTCGGCGAATCGACAACGCCGAAGTAGGGGTAACCGGCGCTCTGGGTGAGCGCTTTTAATGATTCAGCAGAGAAGACTTCCTGAAAGCCAATCACATCAGGTTGGTGCTCAGATAGGTAGGCTAGAATCCAAGCTTGTTTTTTATCCCATTGTTCTTGTGTGTAGATGTTTTCGAAGTCATAAAAGGCATCGGGTGGGGCGAGGTAATTACATAAATTAAAGGTGGCAATTTTTATTGTGGGTTGGGTGTCATTGGTATCGACTGAATTGTGCAAGTTGCTTTCCACATGATCTATTCTCTTCTAAACATGATATACCCAAGTCAATTCAAGATGTAGTTTCAGCGAGAATTAAAAAGCTTCTAGGCAATGCGATTTTTCAAATATCTAGTGGCTCAGCACTGAAAAACAAAGGCTAAACCTGCAAAAAGTCCAAAATTGCAGAGTTTAGCCCTTCTATTGATAGTTAGTTTTGTAAGTTGGCTAGGTTACAGGTTATGCATTTAATGCCTGTTCTAGATCCTCAATAATATCGTCGATGTGCTCAATGCCTACAGAAAGACGGATCATCTCTGGGCTAACACCCGCTTGCGCTTGTTCACTTTCACTGAGTTGCCGGTGAGTGGTAGACGCTGGGTGACAGGCAAGCGATTTTGCATCACCAATATTGACTAAGCGTTTAAAGATTTTTAGGCCATCGTAGAAGCGCACGCCAGCTTCATAACCATCTTTTAAGCCGAATGACAGAATGGCCGAGGGTTTACCCTTCATATATTTCTCTGCCAGCGGGTAATAAGGTGAGTCGGACAAACCGGCATAACTTACCCAGCTCACTTTATCGTGTTGTTTTAGGTACTCAGCAACTTTCAGTGCGTTCTCGGTATGGCGCTCCATACGTAGTGGTAGGGTTTCTAATCCCTGCAGCAACATAAACGCATTCATTGGTGATAAAGCCGAACCGGTATTTCGCAGTGGTACAGTACGGGCTCTTCCAATAAAGGCTGCTTCGCCAAAAGCTTCGGTGTAGACAACACCGTGATAAGATGCTTCAGGCTGGTTAAATACGGGGAAACGTTCCTTGAACTTGGCCCAAGGGAACTTACCGGAATCCACAATCATCCCGCCTAATGTTGTGCCATGGCCGCCAACATATTTGGTCAGGGAGTGAACCACGATATCGGCACCGAACTCAATGGGTTTACATAAGGCCGGAGTCGCAACGGTGTTATCGACAATGACAGGTACACCTTGCTGATGAGCGAGCTCTGCAATTTTTTCCAAATCAACGATATTCCCAGCAGGGTTACCAATGCTCTCGCAGTAAACCGCTTTCGTATTCTCATCGATCAGCGCGGCTAGGCTCTCAGGTTTATCGTCAGGTGCAAACCGAACTTCAATCCCTTGTTTTGGCAACATATGGGCAAACAGCGTGTAAGTGCCGCCGTAGAGTTGAGGCGTAGAAATGATGTTATCGCCTGCTTCAGCAAGGGTTTGGACGGCATAGTTGATAGCCGCACTACCAGCACTGACGGCAAGGCCAGCAATGCCCCCTTCAAGCGCGGCCATACGTTTTTCCAATACATCATTGGTCGGGTTCATGATGCGGGTGTAGATGTTTCCCGGAACGGCAAGGTTAAAGAGGTCGGCACCATGCTGTGCATCATCAAACTCATAGGCGACGGTTTGATAGATTGGGGTCGCGACAGATTTTGTTGTTGGGCAGGTTTCGTATCCACTGTGTATCGAGAGTGTTTCGTCTTTCATACTGTAAGTCCTGTTTCTTCCATGATTAGCGGTGGAGCAGGAAAAAGTATGGCAAATGTTGAATAACTTTACTGCGAAGCTGCACATTAAAACCAAGAAAGTCGTCGAAAATCACATAATAAAAAGAGATTCATCGTTTTGGACAAATGTCCTATTTCTCTTTTTTGAACTTGCCTAACATCCGCTCGCAAACGATTAAACTCGCTGGTGGCTGCGGATGAATATACAAACTTGGAACCCTTCAGGCTGTCATGTAATGGCAAAACCGACAGGCTCAAAATGCAATATTGATTGCTTGTATTGCTTCTATTTAGAAAAAGAAAAACTCTACCCTGAGCGCGGTCAAGACTGGATGATGGGAGAAGTAACCTTAGATGCATATATCCAGCAGCAGATAGACGCTCAAAGTGGTAGCGAAGTCGTCTTTGCTTGGCAAGGCGGTGAACCGACATTACGTGGCCTTGCGTTTTTTGAACAAGCGGTACTGTTGCAGCAAAAGTATGGTAAGGGTAGGAAGGTGATTAATACCTTTCAAACCAACGGTATTTTGATTGATGATAAATGGTGTGCTTTTTTTAAACAGCATGATTTTCTGATTGGTATCTCTATTGATGGTCCTGCTGAACTGCATGATGTTTATCGAAAAAACCGCGCAGGAAAACCCACCCACGTTAAAGTTGAAGCTGCAATCTTGTTATTCAAACAATACAAGGTTGAATTTAATACCCTAACGGTGGTGAGCAAAACGAATGTTCACCAAGCCCTCACTGTTTATCGCTACCTAAAGCAATTAGGCAGCCAGCATATGCAATTTATTCCGTTGGTCGAAAGAAAAGCGACTGAACATACAGCCAATGGATTAACTCTGATTAACCCAGAAAGCAAAGTTTCAGGGGAGCTTTGTGACTGGTCAGTGGAGCCAAAGGCGTTTGGTGAGTTTCTTATTCAAATATTCCATGAGTGGGTTAGGTTAGATATTGGTAATGTCTATATTCAGATGTTTGAAAATACCTTCGCGCTGACGTGCGATCAACCGGCTCAAATATGTGTCTTTTCACCCCAGTGTGGCAGTGCTTTTGCCCTTGAGGCGAATGGTGATGTATATAGCTGCGATCACTACGTTTACCCTGAATATAAGCTGGGGAATATAAACGAAACAACAATCACGCAAATGAACAATAGTGAGAGTAATCGACTGTTCGGTTTGGCCAAATCGGACACGCTTTCCGGCGATTGCCGCCGATGTGAATTTCGTTCCCTCTGCCATGGCGGTTGCCCTAAGCATCGCTTTGCCATCTCGTCATCCGGGAAGCCGGATCAAAATTACCTTTGCGCAGGCTATAAAGCGTTTTTTCACTATTCGTCCCCCTATATGGCGTTAATGAAAAAGCTATATCTGAATCAGTATCCGCCTGCAGCAATCATGCAAATTATCCAAAAGAAAGAATCTCAACAGCAGTAAATGGAGTACGTGCCATGTTTAAACTAAGTGCCATTGCCAAAGGGTGTGCTTTGGCGGCGTTGTCTTGTTCGCCTTTTGTGCAAGCAACAGAAAATGTGAGTACAAATGACCAGCCAAATATCATTGTGATTATGGCTGATGATCTTGGTCAGTGGGCGACTAGCTTTCGTAACAACGATATTATCGAAACCCCTAATCTGGACTATTTAGCAGAGAATGGTGTTCGTTTCGAAAACGGTATGACACCAGCCCCGGTCAGTTCAGCTGCTCGTGCATCGTTTCATACTGGAAAAATGCCGTCACAGCATGGGGTCTATGACTTCTTGGCTGAAGATCCGAAATTCGATGCGGATTGGCTTGATGGAGAGAAACTTCTTTCTGAGCGAATGAAAGACGAGGGCTATCGTACAGCCTTGATGGGTAAGTGGCATGCGACGACTGACAGCAAAGATCCTATTCGAGGTTTTGACCGTTGGTTGAGCTACGATGCGCTGGAAGCGGGGTGGAAAAATCAGTACTTGCATTCGGGTACGGTGCTGTTCTCCAGTGATGGCGAGAACTTGGAGTACACGGGCATTCAAGCGCAATTCTTAACGGATGAAACGCTGAAGTTTATCGATCAGGATAGTGAGCAACCTTTCTTTGTAAGTTTAAACTATGTAGAGCCTCACTTTCCGTTCGAAGGACTTCCAGAGCGCTTGGTAACCAAATACCGCGGCATTGCACACAAGGTCGTGGCATTTGGTGGTAACTCTGTGCTCGAGCATATGAGTGATTACACGTTGGTGCCGGATAACCACGAAGAAACCTTGGCACAATACCTAGCGGCAGTGACCTTGTTGGATGATCAACTGGGTAAGTTGATTGATGGTCTTGAAGGGCGTGATTTACTCGACAACACTGTGATTGCATTCGTTTCTGATCATGGCCTGTTGATGGGACAATACGGTTTATACGGTAAGGTCAATGCGTCTTTCCCATACAATTATTACGAAGAGACCGTACGGATTCCGTTTGTTGTTTCAGGCCCAGAAAAGTATGTAAGGCCGAAGCAAGTGCGTGGTGAGTTTGTCGACCTGATTGATCTGCATGCTACCGTACTGGACCTAGCAGCAGGCGAGAAGCAGTCTTATGACGCCGGCTATGGGCCGGGTAAAACATTGCTACCCATGCTTAAAGGTGAGCGTGTACGTGGTTGGCGCGAATACCAATTTGCAGAGCGTGGTAATTCAAGAATGATCTCTAATGGCCATTGGAAACTTGTTCGCTATTATCCGAACCCGGAAGTGAATAAAGAGCCAGAAGATCATTGGTATGATCTAAGCAACCCGATGGGAGAGCGTTACTTGTCTGAACCACCACGAGAAGAGTTACGCGTGAAGATGATTGCTGATCTCGACGCATTCTTCGAACAATACTCAAGTGATAAATATAATGGCTTGAAGATGTGGGAGCAGGCTTACCCTAACTTCACAACGGAAGATATGCTGAAGCACGAACGCTGGAACTAATTGTTTTAGCCGTAAATACTTAACTGCTGGTCGATAGGTAATAGCAAACCTTTCGGCCAGCTATTTGTCAATTTCCATTTCTAAAATCTCTTCTAAGAGCGCACGATTGATAACTTGAATATAGTTTCTGCCTACCTCAATAGCGCCATCAACTTGCAGTTGTTTGATAATGCGGTTGTAGACGCGAATGCTAGTGCCTAACCGTTCAGATTCCAGTGTCTTATTGATATAGAGCTTTTCACCCGGTTGTTGTTCGTCAAAAGATAGCAACTCATCAATTACGCAATATTTAATCGTGTGAAGGATATTTCGTGTCATTTTTTCGACCGATAAATACCACTTCGATGTAATGTGCTTAAAAACAAACTTGGCCAGTTCAGGCGTCTGATAAATCAGCTGGGTAAACTGTTTAGTATCAAGAAGGTAGCCAGTGCACATGCTGTTTGCGCAGACAGTATAGAAGCAGGTTTTTTCTGAAAAAAGCTCCATCAAGCCAAGAAAGCCATTGTGTTTATAGGTACCAAGCTGAAATCGCCGGCCGTGTACGGTTTGGCGATGCAAAGAGATTTCACCATCCAAAATAAATAATAACTGCTCTACGTGTTGCCCCTGAGTCATCAGGGTTTGATCTTTGTCGAAGTGAGCAGGCTTGAGGGTGATACTGTCTTGATGCCGGCTCAGGTAGTCAATTAAAGTCTTAGTGTCATAGACATCTTCAGAGGTAACAAGCATAGTGATGAGTATTCTGTGTGAGGGATAGATGAGTGACGTTTCAAAACAATAGAAAAGTCACGCGAATAAATGTCAGAAAAGTATACTGTAAACCAATCGTTTTTTAGTATTCGTTTTTGTCTTTTTTAATACCGAACAACGATTGTTCCAAGTTTGCATATCAAGCTATTTCCTTATTGATTTGAAGGGCAATATAGCGTTTTATCAATAGACCCAAGTCAGTTGGGTACAAGTAACTCTGACAACGACAACAGGAAGTAGTATACCCAAGTGGCTAAAAGGTACTTGGATATATAAATCAATTATAAAAAGGACTTTGTAGTGAAGAAGTATGTTCTTTCCGCCGCTATTAGCGCTGCACTTGCTTTTCCTTCGTTTTACCTGAGCGCAGCTGATGTTCCCACTGGTGTTGAACTCGCACAAGCCCAACAATTAGTCAGGGCTAACGGTGCCGAGCCCGATACTGTCGACCCTGGTTTTGTCAGCTCCGGTAGCCCCGGTGATGTGATCGTCAATGATCTTTTCGAAGGCTTGGTGATCGAGAACCTCAATGGTGAAACGGTACCGGGTCAGGCGGAGTCTTGGTCTATCTCTGAAGACGGTAAAACGGTGACTTTTGTTTTACGTGATGGGCTTAAGTGGTCTGACGGTACACCTTTAATTGCCAATGACTTTGTCTATGCTTGGCAGCGTGCTGTCGATAGTGAAACGGGAAACAGTACAGGCTTTAATTTCCAAACCGCCAATGTCGTTAATGCCGATGAAATTGTCGCTGGAGACAAATTACCTTCTGAGTTAGGGGTGAAGGCGCAAGATGCGCGTACTTTAGTGGTATCGCTGACCCAGCCAACACCATACTTTATCAGCATGATGAGTATTAAAACCTTTTTCCCAGTGCCGCAAGCAACGGTAGAAAAGCATGGTGATAGTTGGACCCGCGCCGAGCATTTTGTCTCCAATGGTGCTTACACGCTGAAACAGTGGGTACCGAATGAAAAGGTCGAAGTGGTTAGAAATCGCCAATATCGTGATGATGATAAAACGGTGATTGAAGGTGTTACCTATCTGGCTTTGTCATCACAAAATGCTGAGCTAACCCGCTACCAAGCCGGTGAGATCCACATGACCAACCGGGTCCAGCTTGAGTATTACCAGAAACTGATGAAAGAGAGCCCTGAGCAAATTCAAGCCCTGCGTCTTCTTGGCTCCTATGTTTATGCATTTAATACTCGCGTTGAGCCTTTTGATAATGCAGATGTACGCCGGGCATTGAGTATGGTCATTGATCGTGAACTGCTGGTGGAGAAGGTGACAGGCCAAGGCGAACCCGCAGCATACGCCGTCGTACCGGATATTATTGCGGGTTACGAAAGTGCTGTACCTTCGTTTAAAGCGGATGATAGCAAGGTGCGCCTGAATGCGGCCAAAGCTTTGCTAGCAGAGGCGGGTTTTAGCCAAAGTAAACCACTCACCATCAAGCTGACTTATAACACCAGTGAAAACCACAAGAAAATTGCATTGGCAATCGCATCGATGTGGAAGCCTCTGGGTGTAAAAGTGCAGCTTAACAATATGGAGTGGAATGCGTACCTGTCAGCTAAAACGACGGGTGATTTCACCTTGGCTCGTTCTTATGCTTTCGGCGATTTTGCGGAGCCATCAGCGGTGCTCGGTAGCTTCCAGTGTGGCCATGTGAGCAATGAAACCGGATTCTGTAACAGCCAATTTGATGACTTGCTGGCGAAGGCGGCAAGCGCCTCTGAGCAGTCAGATCGTTATCAGCTGTATCATCAGGCAGAAGTTATTCTAAATGATGCCGCACCGGTGATCCCGCTTTATCACTATAACCATACGCGGTTGGTAAAAGCGGATTTGAAAGGCTTCCCTGTCAATAACCCTAAGGGTAACATTTACGCCAAGGATATGTATTTCGTTAAGTAATCCAAGGTTGAAAAAGCGCGGCATTGGCCGCGCTTTTATATCTCATCAAGAGCACCTCTATTTGCTCTTGTAAGGCTTATACAGGCACAACGACATGATAATGCCAAAGCACACACCTTGGGTGATCATCGCGGTACCGCCATAGCTAAAGAAGGGCAGTGGACTGCCCATTACAGGTAGCACACCGCTTACCATGCCCATATTGATAAATGCATACAGGAAGAAACTCAGTGACAACGCACCGCTTACTAGACGGTTGAATGTCGATTCACACTGACAAGCCAGCCAGATCACTCGACCGGTAATAAACAGGTATAAACCCAGCAAGATTAGCGTGCCGATGAATCCCCATTCTTCCGCATAGGTAGAAAAGATAAAATCAGTATGGCTTTCAGGAATAAAGCCAAGATGTCCTTGAGTGGCATTTGTCCACCCTTTGCCCCTGATACCACCAGAGCCAATCGCAATAAGGGACTGGATGATTTGATACCCGGCACCGAGTGGGTCCGATTCAGGGTCAAGAAACTGGGTCACTCGTTTCTTCTGGTATG
The DNA here is from genome assembly GCF_003025555.1 of Photobacterium lutimaris. Lineage (GTDB taxonomy): Bacteria > Pseudomonadota > Gammaproteobacteria > Enterobacterales > Vibrionaceae > Photobacterium > Photobacterium lutimaris. Next base: position 736,643 of record NZ_PYMH01000001.1, read on the forward strand.
CTTCCATGACGAAAATCCACAGCAGAGGAACGGCTGTGGCGATACCCCCAAGAAATGAGCCGATGATCTTCCAACTCATTCCCGCAAAATACAATACGAATAGCGCGTAGATAATTGTGAAGATAGCGCCATCAAGATCAGGCTGAATAAAAATCAGTCCTGCTGGAACACCCGTGACAAGAAGACACAGGCCGATTTTCTTTAGATCAGGGCGGCCGGCGTCAACAACCAACAGCCAGGCTACCATCATTGGAATAGCGACTTTGACCAATTCTGAAGGCTGGAAACGGATAGGACCAATTGCTAACCAGCGCTGAGAGCCATTGGTACTGTCGCCCATCACAATAACACCAAGCAGTAAGACGACCGCCAAGCCGTAAAGGTATGGTGCTGAATGCTGGTATTTTATGGGTGGAATGGCGGACATGATCACCAAACAAGCTAATGCAATTAAGGCACGGATAAGGTGTCGTTCGAGCATTGGTTCACTGAAGCCGCTAGCACTCCATACGGTGAGAGAGCCAAGTAGAATCAGCAAGGTAATGGCGATTAGCAGTGGATAATCAATTCTAGGTCTGTAGTTAAGCATATTTTTATGATTCGCAAGCAATAACAATTAGCGCATTGCAAAAGCAGATGCGCGTAGCGGTTGCAGTGAACCGCTGGTGAAATATCAGGTGTCGTTAGGCTTGAATCGTTGATGCTCAACGATGGCTCGGTATTGTATATTTGCTTCTTTCCACCCCCCTAGGCGGTGGTCAACTTTCAACATCATATAGGCGGACAATGGCAAAGTGGTGGCCGTCATCGCAATCATGAACCATTGTCTGACGAGTTGACGACGATGCGAATGTTGAACCGCATATTCGACAGGTTGCTCTCGTTGTTGAAGCTCTAACTGCCGCTGAGACGAAGGTGGTGAACTGAGCGTTATCCAGCCAATGGGCTCATGTTTATGGAGCGAGGAGAAATACCATTCCTCTTCATCATCCAACCTTTGATCTGATAATTCAATAATAAGCGCTAAGTGATAGCGACTGTGCTCAAAACCGGGCTGGAAAAGAAAGCTGATGTAGGTCGAGAGAGAGACAAGCGATAGCCCGAAGATCAGTGTAATGAACCTGGGTAGTGAAAGAGGTGTTTTCATTGCCTGTGTCTAAGCCAAAGCGGTTGAGGGCTTTCTAATCTCCGAGTGAGAGTAAATTATAGTGTTAGTGAAAAAATGCAATGGTTTTTGATAGCGCAACGATTTAAACACATCTGGTTGCTGGATATTTATCCATTTTTCAAGCTCATTAGACGCATACGTTGTGACACTACTTGGGTATAAAGTTGTTACCACTATACTTAAGTCAGGTTCCTACGTGACATAAGGTGTCAGTATGAAGAAATTGTTATATCCGCTTGTATTGTTGGTTAGCTTATTGGGTTTGGGGTTGGTGGGGTGCTCAAGCAATCCGTATGGCGATTCCTATGGCGTAGCTGACACACGAACAATCCAGCAGGTTCGAACTGGCGTTATCGTAAGAACGGAGCCTGTGACGATTGAAGGCGAAGGTCAAGCAGTTGGGGCCATCGCAGGTGCGGCAGTGGGTGGTATTCTGGGGTCAAAAATAGGTGGCGGTTCCGGCTCTGACATTGCAGCCATTGGTGGTGGTGTGCTGGGTGGTTATGCCGGTAGTAAAGCTGCTGAAGGGGTGACAAAGCGAAATGGTGTGAACCTGACGATAAAAATGGATGATACCGGTGAGACTATCGCGATTGTTCAAGAAGCAAACCCGAATATGATGTTCACCGTTGGTCAGAGGGTGCGAGTCAATGTTGATGGCCGAACGGCACGAGTCGTTCCTGAATAAACCCCTGAAATAAGCCACTTAAGTGAATAGCTGCTTAAGTGGCTTTACTATAAACTCATGTAATCAATTCATTGCAGGATGCAGGCTCAATGACACAACATTTATCTTCCGTAATTGTCGAACCCAATGAAACACCCAATGCTTCCGTTATCTGGCTCCATGGCCTTGGTGCCAATGGACATGACTTTGAAGCGATCCTTCCCGAGTTAAACCTACCGCCGGAAGCCGCAATCCGTTTTATCTTTCCGCACTCCCCGTCTATTCCTGTCACGATTAATGGCGGCATGGTGATGCCTGCGTGGTACGACATCCTTGAGATGGGGGCTGGGCGTAAATTGAATACAGAACAACTGTTGGACTCTGCTCGTGCTGTATCCAAGCTGGTGGATCATGAAATCGCCAGTGGAATTAGCAGTGACAGGGTGATCTTGGCTGGTTTCTCCCAAGGTGGGGCAGTCGCCTATCAAGTTGCACTGACTTATCCCGAGCCGTTGGCTGGGCTATTAGCGTTATCCACTTATTTTCCGACAGCGGATGATATTGAAATTAGCACCGCCAATAAGCAACTTGATATTGAGGTCATGCATGGCAGCTATGATCCCGTTGTCTTACCTACAATGGGTAAAGATGCCGTTGAGGCGTTGAAGCAGCAGGGCTTTACACCAAATTGGCGAGAATACCCGATGGAGCATCAGGTTTGTTATCCACAAATCAATGATATATCCAAATGGCTTCAGGCAAAATTACTGTAATAAAGGCTTTAAGTTGGGAAGGGATACCCAAGTTACTTTACTTGGGCATCTAAATGAAGATGGGTGACGGCGGTCTGCGTGAGTTAGGCTGCGAGCTTTTTAAATAAAGCGGGGATTGCCGCTTTGCTGGTTTTGCTCAATTTACGCATCGTATCAAAAGAAACTGTTTGCAGGTTAGTTTGCGTTTTTACTTCACTCACCAAACGCTGCCAGAGTCTAGCCGTCATTTCGGCATCGGCTAGCGCTCGGTGAAAAGTACCATTGTTTTCAATGTTAAGCTCGTTAACTAAAGTCCCTAACTTATGGTTAGGGACATCCTGATAAAGACGTCGCGCCAATAACATTGAACAGACAAAGCTGCCGCTGTACTGGCGGTTTAGCATTTCAAGTTCGGCATCCAGAAAACGTTGGTCGAAAGACGCATTGTGGGCAATGAGGTTATAACCTTGAATGAAGTCAGCAAATTCATCCATGACTGCATGGCAGCTTGGCGCTGACTCTAACATTTTGTTGGTGATGCCCGTGTAGCCTTCGATAAAGCTGCTGACACGAAAGCCAGGGTTCATTAGTTGCTGGAACTGATCGATCACAATGCCATTTTGAATTTTTACTGCACCAATTTCGATAGCGCGGTCGCCCATATTTGGCGAAAGGCCTGTTGTCTCAAAGTCGAGTACGATAACAGTATCTGCTGAGTGTTGTGTATACATTAGAAACCTAAGAAATTAGTGTGTGTTACGTGTACTGCTTTTACTTGGATATCAGTATCCACGTTTCTTCCAAAAGTCAGCTTCGTCTTTGGCGTAAAGGTTAAACGTCTTCTCAGCCACAACCTTACTACCAAGTTCGATTGTCATGCGCCATTTACCGATTTTATTTGCTATCGGTGCCCAAATGGTATCACCTAAGTAAAAATCCCAGTCATTTGTTCTGACATGTAATTCACCATCAAACGGCTCCAATTCCTCACCGTCCTCATCGGTAATACCCGGATGATAAATACAGTAGCGGATCTTCTCGCCACGGGCTTTCTTAATATTGACAGTGAAGCCGAATTCGATGTCAATGTCTGCAGGCACATCGGTGGTGAAGGTCTTGATTTTGGGCAGGTGCTTCGATTCCGCATCCCAGGTCGTATGGATACCATACGTCTCGATACTGACAACAGGTTTTGATTTGGCCATGAGGTAAAGAACAGCGTTGCTAAAGGAAAATGCATTATAAGGCTTAGAGAGAGATGTTTCATTCCAAATTGTGTTAAGAAAAAAGAGGCTAGCTAAGCGAGCCTCTTACTTTGTCTCTCGAAGAGCGCTATTAATTGATCTCAATATTGGTACTATCGGAAGATGTTCCTTCTAGTTTAGGAACTACAATTGTGAGGACGCCATCAGTAAAGTGTGCTTGTACGTCTTCTTGCTGGATATTGTGGCCCAGATAGAAGCTGCGCAGTAATCTTCCTTCATAGCGCTCCTTGCGAATGACTTTGCCATCTTTCTCTTCTTGGTCGTCTTTTTTGGTTACCGCTTCAATAGTCAGCGAGCCATTGGATAACTGTACAGAGATATCACTTTTATTGACTCCCGGTAAGTCCGCAGTAATTTCAAAGTTCTTCTCTTGTTCTACGATGTTGATTCGCGGTGAGTAGACATCGGCATCGAGTCTATGCCTCAACGTAGGGAAGTTGTGATCAAACATATGTGAGAAGTCGAACCATGAATCTCGAGGTACCAAGCTCATAACTGCCTCCGACTGATTGCCTAACTTTCGTTATTATTGTAGTCAAGTCGCTTGAGCTCGGCTAGATAAGTGAATTTGGCTTGATATGTATCAACTCATAAGAGGGCTAATCCCCTCCGTCACCATCCCCGTCATGGTTGCCTCCTGAGGGGGAATCATCCCCAGGGCTTCCTTTGGCATATCGGTCTAGTTCTTCAGATTCCTCATCAGGTATCTGCTGATCAACGACATTATCCTGATTGGGGTGGGTGGGGTTAAAGATATTCTTGAGCCATTCAAACATAGGCTAACCTTATTGAGAACCAGTGCGGTTTTAATGAAATTACATTATTAATACTAGTTCGTTGTGCAGGTAATGAGATGAAAAGTGAACATATAGCCAAAACCCATTTAGCCTATCTCAGGGTCATTGGACCTTATGGTGAAAACTATGAGCCTGCTGTTGATCGGCTATACCGCTGGGCTGGAGAGAACGACTTGCAAGGTGGGCAGTGCTTGTTTATCTATCATGATGATCCTGAAAAAACTGAGTCGTCACAGTGTCGAACGGACATCTGTTTGACGGTGCCATCTGGCACGGTTGTAAGCGGTGATATCGCTATACAGGTTTTGCCTGCAGGTAAATACTGTACACGTCGAGAAATAGTCCGGCATCAATCAGAGTATCCAGATCACTGGCAATCCCTTAAAAATGAAGTAAAAAACGCCGGATTTGAGAGTGAAGAGCGGCCATGTTTCGAGCTGTATCATAGTTATGATATTGAAACACATGTTGCAGACGTCGGCTTTTACTTAGCAGTTAAAGGCTAAAGATGCAGTCTTGATGTGGCGTTATTAATTCGTGTTACAAGGTGTGAGTTTTTGATTTGAATCAGTAAAGGCTGTATATGTTTATTGATAAGTGTAAATAAGTGCTTCATTTGATGGTTAAATATTTTCTATTATCGGTTAGACAGAAAAGACTTGAAGAAAAACCCGAGTTAAGGTTATTATTTACACATACAAAATCTCATCCTGATTTTTACTGTTTTACTCAAAATCCAGCATTATCCCTCTCTTAATGTATTTCATAATGTAAATCGCTGAAATAAATACTTAATGTTAATTGCTATTATAAATACATTCCTTATTTTTATTACAGTATCATACTTTTTTATACGTTAAATAAAACACCGCAATAAGTTTAATCAATATATTCATACTCAAGAATAAAATATAAAAGACGTTTGTAGAATGAAGGTTACTCTTAATAAGGTGTCAATGTGAAAAAAGTCATACTCTATTCAATCTTACTTTTGGTTGGCTTGTTCCTATCACAATTACTCCCGCTCTATATCGAAGGCTACGGTGCCTGGCAGCCAATGCTTATGGTTGTAACGATGTCGGCACTGGCTTACATCATGATTAATGTAGGGCGTGAGTTTGAGATAGATAAAAACAACTTGAAGCAGTACAGCTGGGACTACGTAGTGGCAATGACTACGGCAACATTTCCTTGGATTGCTGTTGTTCTGTATTTTATCTTTGTGCTGATGCCAAGTGACTTATGGTTCAATGCCGACGCATGGAAAGAAACCCTTGTAATTGGTCGCTTTGCTGCACCTACATCTGCGGGGGTACTATTTGCCATGCTTGCTGCTGCTGGTCTCGGTGCAACATGGATGTTCAAAAAGGCACGTGTATTAGCCATTTTTGATGATCTCGATACTGTTCTGCTGATGATTCCACTGACAATATTGGTGGTAGGTTGGCGTCCGGCTTTAGGCTTAACCCTAATACTGATGCTTGCACTGTTGGTTATCGGTTATAAGTATCTGCATAAGTGGAACATTCCTTCCTCTGCGGGCACGATTGTTGGCTATTCAGTCCTTATTGCTGGTCTTTGTGAGGTCTTTTACATCTCAACGGGTATTCACTTTGAGGTACTGCTTCCAGCCTTTGTGCTTGGTTGTATGATGAAGTCTCAGCACGAATCAACGAAAGATGCAAAAGTGTCAACGGTCGTTGCTGCTAGCTTCATGGTACTGGTTGGTTTGAGCCTACCTCAGATTTTCGGCGGTATTACCCCTGCAGATAACTCAAGTATTACTACTGCGATGCCTGCGATGGAGATGAGTGAAATTGCCTTCCACGTGATCATGATTTCTATCGTGTCGAATATTGGCAAGATGTTTCCGTTATTTTGCTACCGCAACGAAGCAACAGTAAAAGAACGTTTGGCTCTATCTATTGGTATGTGGCCGCGCGGTGAAGTTGGTGCTGGTGTATTGATGATCAGCATCGGTTATGGATTTGGTGGACCTATTGTGACAATCAGTATGCTGTCATTGGCATTGAACTTAGTGCTGACAGGATTCTTCATCATGATGGTACGTAGTTTGATTTTAAGCCCTGAAGAAAGAGGAGGCGTACATGAAAAAACGCGAGCTTAAGTTATTGGCAGCGGTAATCTCTATATTTTTACTTTCACTCGTTGTGGGTAGAGCTGCAGCCTAAAATATAGCTTAGATTTGATTGTAACTGGCTACGTCTCTCAATAGACGTAGCCAGTTTTTTTATATGGAGGTTAGTTATTAGGCTGTTGCTGGTTGAGGTTGAACAGTGAGGTTGTTTAGCCAGCGCCGTTTCATGTAACGGTTAAAGCATAATGATAATTTAACGGTTTCTTCAGCCAGTAAGGCTAAATATACCCAGCCAAAGGACCACTCACCAATAAATGCACCATAGGCAGTAAAGGGAATACCGATCATCCACATCGCGATGAAATCCATTCTTAAACAAAATAGGTTTTCCCCGCCAGTACGCAAAATACCGTTAATGATGATCATATTAAGCATTCTTAAGGTAATACCCAGGCTAATGACATACATAGCAGGCTGAGCCAGCGGTATTAAGTCCTCTTGGTTAAGGTTCAACCAAGATAGAACGAACTGATGGTTTAGATAAAGACATAGACCCATACCCATACCAATGATCAGGACAAACTTCAGGAAGAAGACCGTCATCGCTTGGGCCTTTTCAAACTCATCTCGTCCTAACGACTGCCCGATCAATACCGAGCAAGCGACGGATATCCCCATAAATACCGAATATAACAGTGACTCAAACGGACCTATCATGCTGAATACCGCCAACTCAGTCGTACCCATACGACCAAAAATAATTTGATAGGTCAGGGTGCCCAGTGCCCACAGAAGCGCGTTTAGAGACTGAGGGATCGCAATTTTACGGTAAGTCATCCACAGTGTTTGGTGATTACGAATAGCCCGGCTGACAATGAGCCAATGCTGGCGGTAAACCAGTACGGTACACATCATTAAAACCTGTGCGAATCGAGCAATCGTTGTTGCTAACGCGGCACCAGCAACGCCCATTGCTGGTATGCCTAACCCGCCTTTGATCAATAGGAAATTTAGCGTTATGTTCAACGCAATGGTAATGGCACCCAGAATAAGTGGTAGCATGGCATCATCACTAGCACGCAAGCTCGATTCCAGTGTAATGATGACATGTGTCAGGATCAGAACAGGAAAGCTATACCAGAGGTACTGACTACCTTGCATGATCACATCTAGATCATTCGTTTGAAGCTGCATGATCTGCGGAGCAAAAACAGTGATGACAAACGTAACGGGTACCATGATGGCAGCACCTAATTTCATGGCTTGAAATGTTACCGTTTTTGCATGAACACTGTCTTTTTTCCCCCAATATTGGGAAACTAAGATGCCATTGGCAGAAGCGAGGCCCGCCATGATCATAATGGCGACGAAGTGCCATTTCGACGCAATACCAACAGCCGCTGTGGCTGATTGGCCGAAATCGCTCACCATCAATACATCGGCAAGAGCGAGAATTGCCACTAAGGCACTTTGAATGGCAACGGGAAAAGCCAGCTTTGCTATACGAGCAAAGAGGTCGTTTGGCAGTGCTGTTTGTGTTTTTTTAATTGTTGTCATCGTCAGTCTCCGAATCATACCAATTAGAAATAGGTCGGCTTGGTAATGGACGGCAACTATAGCGAACCAGAAAATGGAGTGACATGTTAGAAAATACAGAAAACCTGTGCGAATCTGTCACTGTGGGTTTTGCCATGGTGCAACCCAAAACAGATTGGAATGAAGAGGTTTATCTCGCTCAAGCCTGTAAAGAGCGCTTTCTTACTCAGTCTGATCTACCTGAGTTGAATGACAGCGGTTTTTTTATGGCCGGACTGGCAGAGTTGGAGGAAGGGTATGAAATTGAACGGGTTGTTACAACCAATCACACCATACTGTTAACACAGGAAGGCATGGGGCTGCTAACTCTTACAGACAGGCAATATTATTTACTGCCTAATACTCTGACTGTTTTGCCGGCTGGTTTGCCATTTCGGTTTGAGCTGGCGGATAAAAAGAAAGGTTGGAAAATGGCTTGGGTACTGCTTAAGCCTGGAGAAAAATGGTTGCCATTGGTGGCTAATGGCCAGCGAGTAGAGCATACCCCAATCTGTGAGCAAGTGTGGTCTGTTATGAATTTACTGCACAGCGAAATTGGCGGAAGGGCGAGTTACAGAAAGCTATTTGCTAGCGAACTCTCTCGGTTGATGCTGGGTAGTGCGAATTTAGCGCCATCTAATTCGGTTTTGCGTGTTCAAAGTGTATTTAATGATATTGAATCACAACTTCACCTAAACTGGACTGTGAAAGGCATTGCTAAGCAGTGTTTTCTAAGTACTGAGCAGCTAAATAGGATCATAAAGCAGCTTTATCATTGTTCAACACAACAGCGCTTGATTCAGCTCCGCATGGAAAAAGCGGTAGACTTACTTCACTATCAAGAATGGACGATTGGTATGGTTGCCCAACGATTAGGTTATCAAGATCCATTCAACTTCACTCATCGTTTTCGCCAATATCATGGCTGTTCACCAAGGGAATACCGCAAGCGGTTGTTTGCAGGCTAATGACGCTTTCAGAAGTATGGCGCTTCAGAGTCGTAAAAGGTCTTATCGGCGTGAGCGATTATTCGCCGATAAGACACGGATGTACGTCGATTAACTACGTTTAGGCTGCTGGTAAGTACGACCTGCAGCTTGATAAACGTCTTTTGTTTTTACATCGAACATGTCGAGGAAGAACCAAGCAACAAACTTGATGACATCATCACCTACATTCATGATCCACTCAACATATTCTTCTTGCTCGCCTTCATCATTTTCTTGTAGCGAAACATGGTAGATGCGTTGTTCACCGTCGATTTCAGCCAGATTAAATTGACCGGTCAGTGATGCTGCAGCTTCAGCAATCTCTGTATCCTCATTGGCTTTAAGTGCCTCAAGAATCTGTGGAACAGAGTCCAATTCGCAAAGAGCTTTAACCAGCGTTTCAAATTGGTCGTGTTGCATGATTTAGTACCTATCATTAAGCAAAAATTGATTGCGCGTATTGTATCAGTGTAAATCAGATGGAAGACAAGTTTATGATGACACGTTGAATGAGTGCTGTTTTTTTAATCGCTTTTGCTTGGCTCTATATTCATTTTAATATTTGGGCGTTCATTCACGAACATCGTACTCCATACAATAGGTGACATGAAAATTCGCCCTTGCTAACAGTATGTGGTTTAGAAAGTTGCTAGAGGCGCTGCGTAATTTTGCTTTGCATCTCGTTTTGTAGAGCGATTATGTCCTTTATATCTCACTATTACCTCCGGTTTTTACTGCTATATTCCTCAATCACTCCTACGCCCCTTATCTACGCCTCCCAAATAAATGGGGGGGAGGGTATCGGTCATTCAAAGATATGAATAATAGAAAAAACAATAAATAAATTTGGAGACTCGTTGTGAAAAGGAACTTACGCTCTTTCCTCGCTGTGGCTATCGCTGCGTCTTTAGCTGCCTGTAATAGTGCAGATAATATTGGTGATGTTACTGACGTAAACTCAAATACCTACCTGTGCGATAGCACTTTGATGACGAAGGCCGATGACCTACGTATTTACCAAATCATGGTTGAGAGCTTTGTTAACGGTGATGATGCAATAGGGCATGGGACGGGCTATGGTACGAGCCACCATAAAGGTGATCTACAAGGCATCATAGATTCACTGGATTACATCGAGTCACTGGGTGTTAATGCGATATGGCTAACGCCAATCTTTGATTCTATCCCTGCTGATGGGCAAGACCACTGGGCTGATAGATTGGATGCAACCGGTTACTTTACCAGTAACTATTTTGCTGTCGACCCCCGCTTTGGCACTATGGAACAGGCGAAAGAGCTGGTTGAAAAAGCGCATAAAAAGGGGCTTTACGTCTTATTCGATGGGGTGTTTGGTCACCATAAAGACAATGTTGTGCCTTCGCCGCAAGGACGTCTACCTGTTGGTGATAGTAACCCCGTAAGTTATCCCGAGAGCCTGGCATTTTATCAAGAAGTCGCTACCTATTGGATTGAAGAGCTAAAAATTGATGGTTGGCGTCTAGACCAAGCTTATCAAGTGCCAACCGAAGCTTGGACTGCTATTCGATCTAGTGTTGATGAAGCATCGAAGTCTGTCACCTATGTTAACGCCAAAGGCGAGACGGTAAACCCGTTAGGCTACATGGTGGCAGAAATTTGGAATAACGAGAATTACATCAAGGAAACCGGTTACGGTGTAGAAGGGGCCCCTGCGCTGTGTTCAGCCTTCGATTTCCCTGTTCGCTATCGGGTTGTAGAGACGTTTGCCGCCAACGAAAATGGTATTGGTAGCAAAGGCGGCAAATGGCTGGATGAAGGGATGAACTTGCACAGTTTGTATCCTTCCCATGCTCAGCCCAACTTAATGCTTGGTAATCACGATTTGGTTCGCTTCGGTGATTTGTTGCAGCGAGGTAGTATTGCCTCGCCGGAGCAGGCTGAATATTGGGATAGGCACAAAGCAGCATTGTCCTTCCAAGCTGCATATACAGGGCCTATTACTCTGTACTATGGCGAAGAGATCGGCGATGAGCTAGAAGGTTACGCACAAAAAGTAGAGCAAGATTGTGCCGTTCAAGGGCTCTGTGATGACCATGTTGCCCGCACCAGTGCCAATATTGAGGGTATTACCGCTGATCTCAATGCCAAGCAAAGGGATTTGAAACAGTATGTCTCTCAACTAATGAAGCTGAGAGCGACCCATCCAGCTCTTAGCCGTGGTGAACGTATCAATATCGTTGCGAACGAAACGGTATATGTTGACCATAAACAAGCTGATGACGACGTTTTAGTTTATATGGTCAGCACAACTTCAGATCAAGATACTGTGGTATTGAAAGCCAGCGAGATTGCCTCAGAAGGTCAGCTGGTGGATTTAATGACAGGTAAAGTATATAGCCCTATTAATGGCGAGTATAAAATTAGCCTTTCACCTTTTGAAGCGAAGTTCTTGTCGATAGAGCAGCCTTCAGCGACTGGATTGACGAAAGTAGCCAATGTGGCTGCGACTTCTTCACTGATGGGAGAGGGTTTTATGGCTCAATGTGATAACCCTGCCGTGGAAGGTGCTGGACCAGTTGGTAAAACCTTGTATGTTGTCGGAGACTTTGTTGATGCTGGCTGGAAGCACAAAGCTAATCGCGCCTACAGTTATGTAGGTGACAATACGTATCAAGTTGTTGTCGATGAAAAGGCCGGTGCGTTTAGAATGCAATATGCGAGTCAGGACTGGTCGCCACAATTCACCGCTGATGGACTTGAGTTAACGCCAGGAAAGACCACCAACCTCAAGCGCGGTGGCTATGGTAAAGACACCGCCGTGACTCTACCTGAAGCCGGGAAATATGTCTGGAGCCTCAAGTTTACTGACAGCGGTGAGCCAGCACAATTAATGGTCTCTAAGTGTCCGTAATGTAAGAATTTAGATTCTTACTCGGATGCTGATAAACAAGAGGGGGCTTCATGCTCCCTCTTTTGTTATTGTTTTAAAGCGATATTTGAAGGTGAATAGGTAGAGGTGAAAATGAGTGACAAATGTGTGGTGATGACAACGTTTTCTGACGATGAGGTGGGTTCGAAGATTATTCATTCATTGATAGAGAAACGCTTGGCGGCATGTGTGCAAGTTCAGTCGATCGAAAGCTACTATCACTGGCAGGGGAAAGTGAATAAAGACCAAGAAAAGTTAGTTATCATCAAAACGACATTGGCACTGTACCGACAGGTTGAAGCCGATATTTTAGCTAACCATGATTACGATACCCCAGAAATTATTCAATTGCCGATTACAGCTGGGTATAGCGATTATCTACAGTGGATTGAGAGTGAATGTAAAGCGACCTGAGGGTGCAACTGACTGCACTTATACAAAAAAAATATTTGTATAATTGATCTATTCTACTACTCTTCCTTGTACAAGAGGTTAGTTTTGTACAAGGTAGGGACAGTCATGCAAATACCAGTTGGTATCAGCGCCTGCGTCTTGGGCGAGAAAGTCAGATTTGATGGCGGGCATAAATTAAACCGCTTTATGGTCGATGAGTTATCCAAATATCTTACTTTAAAACCGGTTTGTCCCGAAGTGGGTATTGGGATGTCTGTACCGCGTCCAGCTATCCGCTTACTTCAACTGCCTAGTGAAGACATACGTTTAGTTGACAGCAAGAATCAAGAAGTCGACTACACCGATAAAATGATTGCTTTTGCTAAGCAAAAGGTATCGCAATTCGATGATTTGTGTGGCTATGTAGTCTGTGCCAAATCGCCAACTTGTGGCATGGAGCGAGTTAAGCTCCATATTCCGAACAATAATACCATCCCAGGTGGCTCCGTCGGTATCTACACTCGTGAGCTAATGGCAAATATGCCTTGGCTACCGATTGAAGAAGACGGCCGTTTGAACGATCCTGTTCTTAGAGAAAACTTTGTTTTTCGCATTTTCGCCTTGAATGACTTTTATCATTCAGTGCGTGACCAACTTTCTGCCAATGCCATTGTAAAATTTCACTCCCGTTACAAGCTGGTGCTTATGGCCCACAACCCAAGTGCCTATAAAGCACTGGGTAGTATGGTTGCTCATATTAGCGAATGGGACATTAATGAGTTCTATCTTGAGTATCGCTTGCAATTTATGGCTGCAATTAAAGAGCGGGCCTCGAGAAAGAATAAAACCAATGTGCTAATGCATCTGCAAGGTTATTTCAAACGTTCTCTTACCAAAGAACAGAAGCAAGAATTATCAGAGTTAATCATGAGTTATAAAGAGGGTCACCAGCCAATTCTTGCACCAATGGCATTGATTAAACATTACTTAAGGGAATACCCGGATCCGTATCTGCAACTACAAACTTTTATTGACCCGTATCCGGAAGACTTGAAGTTACGCTATGGACTCTGAAAAAAAATATTTTGCAATTAAAGACGTTTCTGAAATCACCGGTGTCAACTCGGTAACCCTTAGAGCTTGGCAGAGACGTTACGGGTTACTATGCCCAATGAGAACAGATAAAGGACACCGCCTGTATTCCGAACATGACATCAGCACAATAAAAGAAATCGTTGAATGGCTGGATAAGGGCGTTGCTATAGGGAAAGTAAAGCCTATGCTTGGCAAACTTTCCCCAAGTATTGATGATGATCAAAATGAAAGCCAGAAAGCGATAGGTAATATTCTCTCTGCTTTGGCGCAATTAGATGCGATGTCATTAGATAGGCAGCTTATACAGCTGATGAAAGAGTACCCGATCAAGGTGTTTGAAAACAAAATTGCACGTGTCGTTATTCATGAAATACAGCAAGTAGACAACCCCTTAGTTGATATTCAAAGTGTGATTTGGATAAGTGTGCTTCAGGAACGTTGTTTGTCATTGGTTGCGGCCTCACGAAAGCGCAATAAAAAAACATGCATTCTGATGAGCTTTGATGAGCAGCCGACTTCCCGGTTCTGGTTACAAGCGGTAGAGTTATCCGAGGTGGGTTACAACGTCACTATGCTGCCGAGATTAAAAGGCAAACTGACACCATTGACCCCGCTGCTAAATTCATGGGCCGAGAAGAAAATAGTTTTAGAGGGCGAAAAAAAATTACCTCAGGATGTTGTCAGCCAGTTAGAACAGTTATTAAGTACGACAGAGTCAGAGCTATCAATGATAGGAAGCGTAAACACTATTCATCCTGAATTAATGGAGTGGCAACATGAGTCAGCGTAAACAGGTAGGATTAGTTTGGTTTCGCTCTGATTTGCGTATCGTCGACAATACGGCTTTATTCGAAGCAGCAACACGATGCGATCAGCTGATTGGCTTATATGTCTCCACGCCGATGCAATGGCATGAACACCATATTGCACCTATTCAAGTGGATTTAATCCGCCGTCGTTTACCGATACTGCGTGATCAACTCGCTAGCATTGGGATCCCGTTTGTTTTTAAAGAAGTTGCAGATTTTAAACAGATCCCACAGGCCATTTTGGATACTGTTAAAGATCACGGTATTTCGCATGTCTTTTGTAATAAGCAATATGAGTGGAATGAATTGCAACGTGATGACAATACGGGTCATCAACTTGCAGAACAACAGGTAAAATTCAGTGCATTTGATGATTGCTGTGTCATAGCACCAGGTAAGGTTCTAACCAAAAAAGGTGAAGCCTTCAAGGTCTTCACGCCGTTTAGAAAAGAGTGGCTAAATCTGTTTAGGGGGCTTGCACCATCACCTTTGCCAATGCCTGACTCTCTAAATTACCCATTTGAAAAACTCGAACAAAGTGATATATCAATAACTTACCCGCCGGCTGACAGTATGAGGTGGCCTGTTGAGGAAGAGACTATCCGTCAGCGATTGGTAACATTCTGCTATGAGAAGGTGGAGGATTACCATCAGCACCGAGATATACCGTCAATCGATGGTACGAGTTGCTTGTCTCCCTATTTGGCCTTGGGCATGCTGTCTCCACGACAGTGTTTAGCTGTACTGTTGGCCGTCAGCCCAATGTGCATGGATGAGCCGGAGGGCGGCGCATTTAGCTGGTTAAATGAAATTATTTGGCGAGAGTTCTACCGTCATTTATTAGTGGCGTATCCGAGTTTATGCCGGGGACAACCATTCCAGCAATGGACCCAAAATGTGAAATGGCAGCCATCTAGCGAGTTGTTATCGGCATGGCAGCATGGCTTGACGGGTTACCCAATTGTTGATGCCGCAATGCGCCAACTGAAACAAACAGGCTGGATGCATAATCGATTAAGGATGATTACGGCGAGCTTTCTTACCAAAGACTTATTAATCCATTGGCAAGCCGGTGAACAGTGGTTTATGTCCCAGTTAGTGGATGGCGATTTTGCGTCAAATAATGGAGGTTGGCAGTGGGCGGCCTCGACAGGAACTGATGCACAACCGTACTTTAGGGTATTTAATCCAACAACTCAGGGTGAACGTTTTGATCCAAAAGGGGAATTTATCCGTACTTGGTTGTATGAATTAAAAGACGTACCGGATAAATATATCCATCAGCCACATCTCTGGCCTGATAGCGGGAAATTAAACTATCCCAAGCCTATTGTTGATCATAAACAGGCAAGGTTGTTGGCAATAGCGTCATTTAAAACAGCGAAAGATGAATATAACCCATTAATTTGAATGATCACACGATGATCTGAAGCTGGATGTTGAATTCGGGAGTAACTATGGATGAGCACACGGTTGAGTTAACAGACAAGTTCGTTGCTATTTATCAGAACCTTGATAAGCAAGATCTGTCAGTACTTCAAGATATCTATCATTATGACATTGTCTTTGAAGACCCTGCTCATCGTATCGAAGGTTGGTCTCAGCTTTCTCATTATTTTACCCGGTTATTCGATGCCGTTGAATATTGTCGGTTTGATATTTCAGATCATATCTGCCAAGGCGATACCGCTTACGTGCAATGGATTATGACATTTAAGCACTCAAAACTTCAGTCAGGAAATGAACGGTTGGTTCATGGCTGTTCAAGGCTGAAATTCGCTGATGGGAAAGTCATACGCCATCGAGATTATTTCGATATGGGGGAGATGATTTATGAAGGGATCCCTGTGCTAGGCTCGATTGTTCGCCACCTAAAAGCGAGGCTGTGATCATGGCAATGAGTAAACAAGTACTGATTACTGGGGCGAGCTCGGGTATCGGTAAGCAACTCGCTATCGATTACGCCAATGAAGGCTGGAAGGTAGTGGGTTGTGGGCAAAATGCAGAGCGATTACGAGCATTGAGCGATGCGAATGCCAATATCAATACTGTTAGTTTTGATGTCACAAACAATGCTGATGTTCATGAAAAACTAGACGCATTAACGGACGTTCCACAGCTGATTATTCTTAACGCTGGGACGTGTGAATACATTGAGCATGGTCAGATTGATGTGGAGCTATTTCGTCGCGTATATGAAGTTAACATCTTTGGTTTGCTCAACTGTATTGAGGCACTGCAGTCATCATTCGATGAAAATACACACCTCGTTATAGTTGGATCGACGGCATCGTATATTCCGTTGCCTAGAGCAGAAGCCTACGGTTCATCAAAAGCTGCTGTGGCATATATTGCTAATACGCTAGCAGTTGATTTAGCGAAAAAAGGGGTAGCGGTCAGCCTAGTGAGTCCAGGCTTTGTAAAAACACCATTGACTGATAAAAATGACTTTGCGATGCCAATGTTGATGACTCCTGAGTTTGCCTCAGAAAAAATTCGGCAGGGTATTGCAGCAGGAAAAAAAGAAATTCACTTTCCGCTTAAATTTAGTTTGTTCTTGAAGTTTATCGCTTTATTACCCATCAGGTTGCAATTGGCTACCGTGAAATGTATGACAGGGAAAACCACATGAAAATAGCAATTATTGGTAGTGGAATATCAGGTTTAACTTGTGCACATTACTTAGATAAGCATCATGATATCACTGTTTTTGAAGCCAATGACTATATTGGTGGTCACACTGCCACCGTCGATGTTGAGGTTGCCAGTGGCCAATATGCCATTGATACGGGTTTTATTGTATTCAACGACAGAACATATCCGAAGTTTGAGCGCCTGCTTAGTGAAATAGGGGTGTGTGGTGAACCGACAGAGATGAGTTTCAGTGTTAATAATGCGCTAAATGGGCTCGAATATAATGGCCACCACCTGATGTCGATGTTTGCACAAAAAACAAACATCCTAAACCCAACATTCTATCGGTTTATCTTCGATATCCTTCGTTTTAATAAGCTGGCAAAAGAGGTCGATTTAGTAACGGAAACGAGCCAAACCTTAGGTGAATTTTTAAGTGCGCATAAGTTTAATTCATATTTTTGTGAAAATTATATTCTTCCTATGGGGGCCGCTATATGGTCGTCGACGCTGTCAGATATGCGCCAATTTCCATTCACCTTCTTTGTGAGGTTTTTTCGAAACCATGGTTTGTTGGACGTCAGCAATCGGCCGCAATGGTATGTGATCCCTGGAGGGTCGCGTGAATACGTGAAGCATCTCATCATTCCTTTCAAAGATAAGATACGACGGGCATGCCCGGTTACCTCAGTCAAGCGAACGCATGGGAAAGTTGCCGTAACAGCTAATGGTATCAGTGAGATCTTCGAACAGGTCATATTTGCCTGTCATAGCGATCAAGCCCTGAACATGCTCGTTGATTCCACGGAGGCTGAAAACAAAATATTGGGCGAACTGAAATACCAAAAAAATGATGTTGTGCTTCACACCGATGAGTCGTTATTGCCTAAGCGCAAGGCGGCATGGGCATCTTGGAATTATCACTTGGGTAATAATGAGAATGGTCAATGGGAAGATAAGCAGACAACGCTAACGTACAACATGAATATTTTGCAAGGTATTGAATCACCAGAAACATTTTGCGTGACATTAAATCAAACAGACCAAATTGCACCGGAAAAAATCTTACGTAAATTCGTTTATTCACATCCGGTATTTTCTACCGAAAGTATCAAAGCCCAGCAGTGCCGAGAGCAGATCAATGGCGTAGATAGCACATGGTACTGCGGAGCATATTGGTACAACGGGTTCCATGAAGATGGCGTGCGCAGTGCTTTAGATGTTGTTGAATCAATCGCAAAGCAGGCACTTGGTCAAAGTCAACAATTACCCGAACACGCAAATAAAGCCAATGGAAAGGTTGAATCTGTGGTTAGGAGCGAGGGAGCATGATGCGTAGCGGCATATTTTCTGGTGTTGTTAGGCATCGTCGATTTACGCCGGTGTCACATCAGTTTCAATACCCAATGTTCATGCCTCTGATTAACCTTGATGAACTTGCGCAGCTTGAAAAGTGTGTATTTGGCTTTGGCCGCCACTGGTATCACTTCGCTCGATTCAAGGTTTCTGATTATTTGAGGGAGTCAGAACAGGTTCAGGCATCTGTGGGCGCAGACATGGCAGGACAAGCAGAGGCGTTGAAATCAGCGGTGTTTGAAAAGTTGCATGAGCTTACCAATGAGTCAATGAGCGGTGATGTTTTCATGCTTTGTCAGTTGCGCTATGCCGGGTGCTATTTCAGCCCATTAAACATGTATTACGTGTTCGATGATGAGGGTAAATGGCGCTGGGTGTTGGCCGAAGTGAGCAATACCCCCTGGAATGAAAAGCATTACTATGCATTACCCGCTGTGGGCCAGTGGGATAAACAACACTGGCATGAGAAAAAAGCCTTTCATGTTTCCCCGTTCAACCCCATGACGCAGCATTACTATTGGAAATTAAAGGAGCCGTCTTCAAAAGTCTTTCTTCATTTAGATATTCATGACAGGAAAAGTGACAACAAGGTGCTGGATGCAACAATGTCACTGAAGCGATTCCCAATGACGTCATCGGCTCTTTGGCGGCACATCGCACAAACGCCGATTCAAACCGTGAAAGTCGTTTTTGGTATTTATTGGCAGGCATTGCGTTTGTGGCTTAAGAAAGTGCCATTTCATTCGCACCCGGTAAACATCCAGTCTCAGTCTGCGGTAAATGAAAACAAGCATTTTCCTCCATCATCAGACCATAAGGAGTAGAGGCATCATGTTGAATAGTGAAGTTAGCCAAGGAGCCTTGGCTCTAACAGGTGCAGACCGCGTTGCGAGGAAAATCATTTATAGCTTTTTGGATCAACTAAGCGGTTGCGGCTTGATGGTGTCAGAGGTCAATGGTGATACCCAACAATTTGGAGATAGAGCTGCAGAGTTGCAAGCACAATTGATCGTCAAGCACCAAGGGTTTTATAAGCGGATTTTAGATGGCGGAAGTATCGCTGCAGGTGAAGCCTATATGGACGGTTGGTGGGACTCACCTGATTTAACACAGGTTGTTCGGGTATTGGCAAGAAATATGCCGATCCTTGACAACATTGAGTCAAAGGTAGGTTGGATAACCGCAGTAAAAGACAAGTGGCTCCACTACACAAGACGAAACAGCAAGCAGTCTTCGAAAAAGAATATTCTTGCTCATTATGATCTTGGTAATGACTTCTACCGTACTTTTTTAGATGAAAACATGCTTTATTCGGCAGCCATCTACGAGAGTGATGAGACAAGCCTTTATCAAGCCCAGTTCAACAAAATGGATCGTTTGTGCAAGCAGCTCGATCTTAAGCCTGAAGATCATTTGTTGGAAATAGGAACCGGCTGGGGTGCATTGGCTGTCCATGCTGCTAAGTATTATGGCTGTAAGGTAACAACGACAACGATTTCTGATGCACAGCACCAATGGGCGAAGCAGCGGATTGAACAAGAAGGCCTTAGCAACAGAGTAACATTGTTGCTTGATGATTACAGAGACCTGACAGGTAAATACGATAAGATCGTATCGGTTGAGATGATAGAAGCTGTGGGTAAAGAGTATTTGACCACTTACATCAAGAAGTGTCAGTCGCTACTCAAAGATGATGGCTTACTTGCTATACAAGCGATCACAATGACTGACCAACGATATGATAGTTATAGTAAAGGTGTTGATTTTATACAGAAATATATATTTCCTGGCGGGTTTTTACCGTCAGTTACGGTGCTATCACAACACCTAACGCAGCATACAGATTTTGTTATTCGTGATTTGAAAGATATGGGAATGGACTACGCGAGAACCTTGTCAGATTGGCATAAAGGCTTCAATGAGAACATTGATCTATATATGCAACAGGGTTTTGACGAGCGATTTATTCGAATGTGGCGTTACTACCTTTGTTATTGTGAAGGTGGTTTCCTTGAGAGAAGTATTAGCACTGTCCAGCTGGTTGCGAGTCGAGGCGGGTGGCGATTCTGACATAGGATTAGTCGCCAACAGCAATGCAATACTGGACAGCAAAGGTGATTAGAATGTCTGGTAAAAAGCTAATATTGGTAGGCCTGCTATTTAATGTTTATTGGCTAATAGCGGTGTTAGGACAACAGGTTTATGTGTGGGTACTTGTGCTTCTTTTTTCGGCCTGCTGGTGGACATTTCCATCGGTTGGGCGGTATGCCTTTGCTATCGCTGGCAGCGGAATATTGATGGATGGGGCTCTCAGTTTTTCTAATGTTCTGGACTTCCAAGGTGTATTGATACCAATTTGGCTGATGATGCTGTGGTTAGGTTTTGGAGCATTTGTCTGGTTTATGAGAGAGACGATAGCCAAACATTCCGCTGTGTTTATTGGTTTGCTTGGAGGCGGTGGCGGAGCCATGAGTTACTTCGCGGGTCATCGTCTTCAGGCAGTGCAATGGCCATTAGGCGTTGAACTCACATTAATGATTTTGTTTGTGAGTTGGTTTGTTCTCTCAATGACGATCGTTTTGATGATAAAGCGGCAAGTGTTGTGTGAAGCAACATAACTTTCTACCTCAATCTACTTTTTTCAGGTTATCTGATGCCTAAAAGGGGGATATATGAAACAGATATACTCCAACTTTATTCGTACCGTTATTGCTGTTGGCTCCCTGTGTTTCTATTCATTCAGCGTTAATGCTTCGACACCATGGCAGGCTTGGCCTGCGGTCGGTGATGCACGATTAACGTGGGGGCCGTGGGTGATTTATGATTCAGAACTACGCTCACCTGATGGTGTATATCAGGGGGAGGGAGACCACCTCGCACTCGTTATCCGGTATCACCGTAATATTGATAGTGAAGATCTGATTGAGGCGACTGACGACCAGTGGCGTCACCTTGGGATCAGTTCATCGAAACGAAGCCGATGGACAAACCAGTTGGAGCAGATATGGCCTGATGTGAAGAAAGGAGACCGATTGATCTTTGTTATGGAGGGTAACCAAGGGGCTTTCTTCCAAGGTAATCGTCGAATTGGTGTATTGCAGGATTTCGAAATGTCGCAGTCATTTCTTTATATTTGGCTATCGCCTAATACGGCATATCCAGAAATCCGGCAGCAGTTAATTGGCAAACGTTAGGCTAGAAGTCATGAATTTGATTAAAAAAATGGTGTGGGGTGCAATGTGTTTGTTTGGGCTGCTAGGCTGCAGCGCTTCCATCAACGATTATCAGAATACCAGGCCTATTTTTAACGTATTCAGTTATTTTGAGGGCGATGTTACGGCATGGGGAATGTTGCAAGATAGGAGTGGAAAACAAACAAGGCGCTTTACTGTCGATATCAAAGGGACTGTTGCGAACGACACATTGACACTCGAAGAAGACTTTGTCTTTGATGATGGAGAAATACAGCGACGTGTATGGATGATTACTCAACAGCCTGATGGTACATATACAGGTCGGGCAGATGATGTTGTTGGCGAAGCAAAAGGCGTTGCTTTGGGCAACACATTACACTGGCAATATGTACTGCGTGTTCCTGTCGAAAACACAACCTATGACATTACCTTCAATGACTGGATGTATTTGCAAGACGATAAACACTTATTTAATACAGCAAAAATGACTAAGTGGGGGTTTTCGGTAGGTACGGTGACACTGTTCTTTGAAAAGCAAAACTGAGTCTCACCAAGTACGCACTTTCCAAACTTAGCTACAGTATATTAATTCTTGCTAACTGACTCTGCATCTTGACGTCGCTGGGGGAGGCTTTAGTTTTGCCCTCGCGACATAGCAACAATACGTTTAAGGATCCAACGAAGTAACAAAGGAATATTTTCAATATTCTCTTGTTCAATGTAGTTTATCATTGCCAAGGCAATATCAGGCTTGGCATGGCGTTTCAACGCTCGTTGAATAATTTTCTTCGGGGTTATAGGTGTGTCTATTGCAATGTTTGCTAACTCGCGAAATAGCGTTTCGAAGCCGTTGAAAAACAGAAAGTGTTCGATATCCCGCTTGGGTAGCACGGTTAGCCGATGACGTTCTGCTTCATTGCCTAAAATGCTCCGTACAGCATCTGCATATTTTTTTCCTGCCATATCTCCATCAGCAACCATATGCCATTCAATACCAAAACGGCGAGCCACTTTAATGAGTGGCTTTAACCCACTCTGTGCAAACTCGATGATCTGTACTCCTTCTGCAGCGAGGTTATAGCCACATATCCTTGCCAGTTCATTAAACAGCCAAACCTCTGTTTCTCCTTCTACCAGTAGCCATGCGCGGGCGAAGAGAGCGCTAGGGCGATGAACGCGTAGGTGGAAAGTAACACGCCGCTCTTCGTCTCGATTAAGGCGGTGATCAGTAATGGAGTAAACTTTGGTTTTACCAGGCTTCCTGATGAGTTTGCTCACGTTTTCTAACGGTACAACGGAGCAAAGATCTGGACTGTTTGTGGTGAGTATTTTTTGCATCGGCATTTTACTGATAAATGTCCATGCTTGGTGAAGAATCGTTGGGTGCAATCGACCCTCTGGATCTTCAAAGATCATGATAGGTCTTGAAATACGTTTCAGTTCAACGGGGCCTCTTGCTCGAATAAATGCATTAAGTAGTCCCATCAAGACTAATCGACTTTGCTTAGTGGTTTCGGGCTCTGTGAGTTGTTCCAGAGGGTTAATTGCGTATTGAGCCCGCTCAGGGAAGTGAGCCCGATCGAAATTTGGACTATGGTAATGTGGCGTGAAAGCAAAGTAATGGTCAACCAGAGTACGTAGTGCATTGATGCTGCTTTTAATTTCAGCTTGGCTGACATGGCCGGGTTTGGTCATTAAGCGCCGGCATGTATTATCGAGCCTTCGCTGGATCCGAGCGTTGTCATCATTGCGCCGTTCTATGTTGCTGTTGCCGTTGCTCCCGTTGCTCCCGTTGCTCCCGTTATTTCCGTTACCTGACGTTGAGGAGTTGTTTGGTCGGTATTCTCGTAGCCGGCGGGCATCACGTATTCTTACAATAGGGTGTAATACCATTAATTGTTTTGCGAGTTTTTCACTATCTTTACAATCAATGGGTTCCCCTTGTTTGTTGAGGAATCGACGTTGTGTCGTAATTTTGTCAGCTTTAACGCTACTGGTTATTTGATAGATTAGCTCCATGCATTGCTCTTTGCCTGTTTTCACCCAGACCGGAGAAAAAGCTTTGTAACGTCTTGCCTTATGTTCTCCTGGGTAATCTTCCTGCCAATGAAGGATGATATTAAGATGATTCATCTTGGCATGGCCAGCACTGTAATCGACATGAAAGTCATCAAACTGAAAGGTATGAAAGGTTGCGTCTGGTGAAAGGGCGATGTCGAGCGAATCCAGTAAAGAGGACTTACCCCAAGCATTTTCACCGATGAGTACAGTGAGCTCTTCGAATGGCAGTGATAATCGCTTAATACCGCGAAAGCCTGAAATTTCAATGCGTTTTAACTGCATAGCCACCTCAATAGATGAATAGGAACAAACAAAGACGTTTTATCGTTTGTTAACCCTATACGTTAAGCCTATCTCATCAGACGCTGAACTGGCGATGTATTTGTCACAATATTGAAAATTTAACTATTTGAAAGGGAAAGGGAAACTGCTTGTTGTCTGGTTATCATGTTGTTATAGTCAGTGACCAATAACAATACTAACTAATTGATTATCAAGGATATGTTAGATGGCTAAAATAATTCACTCAATGGTACGTGTCGGCGATTTAGATAAATCATTGAAATTCTACAAAGAAGCATTGGATTTGGATGTCGCCGAGCGTCTGGACTTTGAAGGCTTTAGTTTGGTTTACCTTCGAAATGATGAAAACGATATGGAACTTGAGCTTACGTGGAATGAAGGTACCGAAAGCTATACGCATGGTAGCGGCTACGGTCACATTGCCGTCGCGGTTGATGAGCTGGAATCAGAGCATCAGAAACTGACGCAGCTCGGCTATGAGCCTGCGGACATTAAAGAGTTTTTCCGTGAAGACCAACTGTTGGCTAAGTTTTTCTTTGTGCAGGATCCTGATGGCTACAAAATTGAATTTTTGCAACGTCATGGACGCTATCAATAATTAAACGTTAACGGCTTCACCGCCATTATCAAGATAAAACCACGCTATTTCGGCGTGGTTTTTTTGCTTATTCGTTTATAAAATTTCCGGAACGCCAGGCCTGTCGCTATACCTATGATGATAAATAGTGTGGCAACCGCACCTGATGGAGAAAATGCAGGTAAGGCGATGAGTAGCTGTGAATCATTTCCACCTAGGGCCAGTGAAGCGCCAAGCCCCATGATGATACCTGCAAATAAATGGGCAAGAAGCTGTTTGGTACGAAACTGGAAAGCTCTCAGTGACAGTCTGTTCTTAGAGCCAAACGCCATCCCCGCGACTAAACCGGTAATAATGAAATATCGATCAAGCGCTGGCCAGTTGCCCGAATTATTGTGATAAAAGCGATAGGAAAGATCTTTCAATAATTGGCTTGGGGACCATTGTGGTTCGATAAGGGTTAAGAGGCTTGCAGTGACTCCAAAGAACATCACGCCGAACATCAACATTCGTCGCTCCGTTGAGGTTTGAATGGTAGTGATAAATAGCATCAACAAGAGAGGGATCAGAATGGATAATATAGGGGTATCTATCGCGTCAAGTGGCAGGTAACTAATCGGTGGGGTTAAGGTCGGCAGTAATAACCAGCCAGCGATCCAACCAAAAATTGTTGCCAACATATAAAAATGGCCACTTGCCAGCTTGGAGATGGTTGAAATTGAACAACCTTTGTTTAACGCGGCACCTAGGCCAAATAAAAGCCCACCCAGTAAGAAATGAACAGTGCCATCAAAGCGATTGGCCAAGAACGGGACCCAATCCTTTCCAGTGATGGGTACAATGAGCCAATACCAGAAGCCGCAGCATACTATGGCCAATAGAAAAGCGGGACGGCGGGCAATTAATTCGTGTACGCCGCGTACCATACACAGGCCCGTTCTCTGAGCGAGAAAGCCGACTAGGATGGCAAGAAAGATTGCGACTATCGATAGCACCACTATCATCCGCCTGTCATGAATTTGATATAGCTTTAAATATAATACGGAATGCCAAATGTGATCATATCGACACTGTTCGGTGTAACCAATAAACAATTATTTATAAAAATCTGAGATTGAACGGGTTTTGAGATAAGATAGTGTTTCCCTATCTGTGGAGGCCTACAACGCTTTATGACACAACATCATCGCTCGGCAAAGATAACCATTGCCCACATTAATGATACCCACTCACACTTTGAGCCATCGACCATTGCTTTGCAGATCCCTTTGGATGCGACTGAGCCGCCAATGCCGGTCTTTGCGAGCTGTGGTGGTTTCTCTCGGGTATCCTCTGCGGTGAGAGAGGTAAAGAAACAGGCGCTATTACAAGGCCGTGAATTTATGTTTGTCCATGCAGGTGATTGCTTTCAAGGAACGTTGTTCTTTTCGCTGTATAAAGGGGTTGCTAACGCTGATCTTCTTAATGCAATCCAGGTAGAAGCGATGGTGCTTGGTAACCATGAGCTCGATATGGGCAACCAGATGGTCGCTGATTTCATGGATCTTACTCACTTCCCATTGCTGGCAGGGAACTGGGACTTATCTAAAGAACATCAATGTAAGCCAAATCCACTGTCGCCTAAACCCAATGTATTGGCCTATGACAACGAAAATGAGCATGCTAAATATCTCGTTAAAGATGTTGATGGCGAGCCAGTCGCCATGTTTGGGTTAGCGATTGAAAACATGGCGGGCATTGCCAATCCTGATCCCGACACGCATTTCCTCAATGTTTCGTTGGTGGCACAGAGGACAGTTGAGGTGATTCGCCACGCGGGGATCAATAAAATTGTTGTTCTTAGTCACCTCGGTTATGAACGTGATTTAGAGTTAGCGGAGCAGATTGACGGTATCGGTGCGATCATTGGCGGGCACACCCACACCATGCAAGGTGATTTTAGTAATATTGGCTTCAGTGTTTCTGATGAGTATGCGATACAGGTTAATGGAACCTGTGTGGTTCAAGCGGGCTGTAACGCGTTAGCCTTGGGTCAACTAGAGCTCGACTTCAATCCAGATGGCTCGGTTGCTAAAGTTTCAGGTAAAAATCAATTGTTGCTGGGTCGACAATTTACCGTAGATGCTAGCCGCAGTGAGCATCTAGACGACTCTACTCACCAGATGGTGAAAGACTACCTTTATGCACAAGGTAACGTCCGTTTCTGTGTTAAAGACCCGCATATCGAGAACTTGCTGAATCAAAACTACCGACCGGCGGTAAGGCAGCTTCAGACCAAACAAGTCGCTGTGCTGACAGAGCCTCTGCGTCATATTCGGGTGCCAGACCAAAAAGGCCCGAGTCAAATAGCACCGCTTGTGGTTGATAGTTTCGTGTGGTCTTCAAGACAACGTGGTCATGCCGTGGATTTCGGTATTCATAATGCGGGTGGGGTGAGGGCATCACTGCATGCCGGACCAATTACTGCCGCAGATATATCAGGCCGCTTGTTGCCCTTTGCAATTGGTTTGATGGTCTATGAAGTCAATGGTGATCAACTACGCGCTGCGCTTGAAGGGGCCATTAATAATGCCATTGATAATGGTGTGGAAGGTACGGGGAGTGGTAGCTTCCCATATACTTCTCGTTTGAAATATACCTACCGTTGTTGTGCCCCCGAAGGACAGCGGATTGAGGAATTAAAACTGTACAGAAACAGCGCCTGGGAGGATGTTCAAGACGCGTCGGTCTACTTGTCAGTGTCTTCTGGTTACACGGCAACAGGAAAAGAAGGTTATGGCGCACTGCTAAATACCAAAGCTGAACCGATTCCTTTGAATATTACGATGGCTGATGCCTTTGAAGAATACGCAAGAAGCCGAGAGTCATTCGGGGCGTTTGAACAGACAATGATTAACTTTATACCGTGTGGCTGTGAACAAGAACATGTTGCCTAGATAGTGCTCGGCAACTTAGCATAGACACTTTATAAATCCGGTAGGTCACTTACCGGATTTTTTTATTTCATAAAAACGACGTTGTTGATAATGAGATATTGGTTACAGATTATATTTGGCAGGGGAATCTTATCGCGCCCTTATGGTCACAAAGATGGGTTGCATATATCTACGATGCATTGTGAATGAGAATTGATTTAATCTGGAGTCATGGATGAATAAAGACTGGGGTGATGTCGCGATGATAGTGGGGTGGGTATCAGCATGGGGAGTATTGATACATTTCATGCCATCAGCAGGGATGTAAGAATTAGATGATGTTGCCGAGCATCGTTAATGCTCGGCAATTTCAGAAGATACTTATGTGTGCTTTTAGGTTAAGCCGTTAGCGTCTCAACGGATTCAGAGTTGGCGACTTCTTTCGCCAAACGATAAGCCGCGAGATCTTCAATAGTCAGCACTGGCATGTTGTGTCGTTTGCCGAACTCAATGACTTCAGGCAGGCGCGCCATTGTACCGTCGGGGTTTGTTAGTTCACAAAGTACACCGAAAGGCTTCATTCCTGATAAGCGCATCAGATCGACAGTTGCTTCGGTATGGCCGCGACGAGCTAATACGCCTTCTGGGTTCGCTTTCAATGGGAAAACGTGTCCAGGACGACTGAGGTCAGCAGGGACGGCATTATCAGCAATCGCTGCTTGAATCGTCGTTACACGATCCGCGGCTGACACTCCGGTTGTAACACCTTTGGCCGCTTCGATTGTTACGGTGAAGCCTGTTTGGTTTGCACTGGTGTTGTTTTCAACCATCATCGGTAGTTCAAGCTGTTTAACGCGCTCATCAGTTAAGCACAAGCAAACAATACCAGAACACTCACGGATCATCAGTGCCATCTGCTCGCTGGTTAATGTTTCTGCTGCAAAAATGATATCGCCTTCGTTTTCACGATCTTCATCGTCAACAACCAGTACGCCATGACCTTGGCGGATAGCTTCGAGACCAGCTTCAACACGTTCGAACGCTGAGCCAAATGGGGTAAGTAGAGACTGATTCATGGTAAGGAACTCCTAAAATAAAAATTACCAGAATCAGGGCATGGAAAGTCAGCAAGCACAGTCACACAAGTAACTGGCAAGAAAAGATATACAGCGTCACTGAAAAGTGGCGATACTGCATAAAAGATCCTCGTCCATTTGATAGACAAGTACTGTACTGAGATCCTCTTTCATCCGGACTATAACCGTCGGCTCTGGAATGGAAGGCAATGCCTGTCTGGACCAGATCTGCTGACCTTACCCCATGAAAATAATTGGAATAAGCGCTCGCGGGCTTTCCTTATTAAGGACTACCGCCGGTGGGGAATTTCACCCCGCCCTGAGAATTCTTTTGCACTATAAGGAAAAGAAAAAATACGTGCAAGACGATAAGACCTATTTATTTGATAATTTTGACATCAGGCATTCAACCGTGCACCAAATGCTATTTTGTGTTGTCGGTTTGAGGTGAAAGGTGACGAGTTGTAATGTAGTTGTTTATCAACCTTACAAATAAAGGCAATGCGTAAGTCGGGATCTGTAACGCACCCAGTAGAATAAGAAAATCTGGACCTAAAGACGCACCAGCAACGGTAAAAGTTAATAGTACATTTCGATTTGATGAAGTGATAGCTGCCAGCAGTGCAATATCTTTACCTTGGCGTAGGTAAAATAAAAGGCTGGAAATAAAAAATAAGAAGCAAACACAAAAAGAGATAAAGATGTAGTTTATCGCATGAGATGGATTGCTATTAAAAGCATCCCTTAATGGACCAACAAGGCCAAATGGAAAAGCAAAAACCAAAAGAATGGTGAATTGGGATAACTTGTTGTGAACACGGGTTAAGGTTGGGCGAGGGACAAAATGGTAGACCAAAGCAGAACATGCCATAGGACAGACGATGAAAACAATTAAGCGTATGAGATAGCTAGTCATGTCCAATGAAAACTCATCGTGTTGAAATATAAGCAGGTTTATATATAGCACAACTGGCATTAACAGTGTGGTTGCAATGGTCATTGCCATTGCTGTCAACGCATTGAGCCCAATAGAGCGAGCAATAGCGGGGGTCGCAAATAAAGACCCTGTCGCTGACACGGCTGCAATGGCGACGAGCAAAGAATCAGAAGCGTTAAATAAAATCGCGAGCGAACATGATATCACCGTCATCACAACGCTGTGCAGTAGCGTGTAAATCCAACAGCTTTTCTTGTTTAACACTTTCAATAAGGTTTTTTGCTCGATGCCAATAAGTGTAAATAGCATGAGAAAGAACAATACATAAGGTAAAGCAGGAAAGACCGCCAGTGAAGCCTCTGGCCATAAAAGACCAGTAAAGGTTGCTACTATAAGTAAGACCGATGAATGTTTAGAGATAAAGAACAGCATCGCAAAATTCCATAATAACTGCGTGTTGATTTATTGTTACGGGAAAAGGCGTGAATGTGCAAGGGAATAGGTCAATAAGCAAAAATTATTCAATTAATGTTTGTTTATTCATAAATAATACATGGTTTTTCAGCTGCAACACTGTCGACTTAACAATTGGTTAACGCATTATAAAAACTAATCTTTTTGGCGAAATTTTGTCATTTTTGATTGCGATCTGATCAGCATAAACTGAGCACAGTTGATTAAAAATACTCACGAGAGGCAATCATGGCACAGGCAATGAACTTTGACACCATCGCAAACCCAACCGCAATGGACAAAAAAGCCTATGCGGTAACTTTCAAAGGATTGATTGCACACGCATTTGATATTGTATTTGGTCGTAATGAAACACCCAAGCAATACAATGTTAGTGACCTACCAGTACACATTCAAAAAGATATTGGTATGTATCGTTAAGTTAACGGACAACGGTTAGAAAAGTATACTAAAGCGCTGGTTAACCAGCGCTTTTTTGTATCTTGGTGGTTGCGGATTTTTGCTTTCATGCTTGGTGATGTATTGAGGCGTGATTTAACGGGAAAGACGATTATCTAAGCTAATCTGAATGCTGTATGAAACAATCTGTTGTGATGGTTAATCTGCAAGCGCTTGCCAGAAGGATAAGCGCTCAAGGAATAGATCTCTAAGAATTTAATGTCGCTTTCATTTTTTTTTATTAGATTATGGCATCATGTCACTGTATCAAAGCAATTTTTGGAGATAATTGAAGTGGGATTTTTCTCAAAGTTATTTGGATTTAGTAAACAAGAAACGAAAACTGCTGATGTTGAGCCGATTGATTATGACGGTTATTTGATTTACCCAGAACCAAAGGCTGAAGGGGGACAGTTTCGTATAGCAGGTCGCATTTGCAAAGACTTCGGCGATGACGTGAAAACGCACGTATTTGTCCGATCTGATCTGTTATCTTCCAAAGCGGATGCTGAGTCATTCATGATAAATAAGGCGAAGATGTTTATCGATCAAACTGGCGACAAGATGTTCGGTTAACTTTTTCTCTGGCCTGCTAGCAACCTCTACCACTAGCAGGCATTCCCAATAGGTAGGGAGAGCTGAAACAAAGGTATGTAGTGCAACACGCATCAGGGAAAGGTGTTTGTTTTTATACTCTTCAACGGACTAACCTCATTTCCTTGTTGTTTTAAACGACAATAACACTATTCAGGTTGCTGATAATGGATGTTTATGAAGTCAAACTGAGAAAAGTTAGTGATTTATGCATTGTTGAGTGCATGCATTATTAATTTTATTTGTGGTTTGACCTCTGTCCAGGTGTTGTAAACGTTATTTTCTTTCTGTTAGAAGGTAACATTTGTTATGTATAACAACGCTTATGTAATTTAATTTTGTATTTCGACTACAAATTGCTTGATATTATGTTCGTGGTTGGATAAAAAATTGTTACTTATTTGCCGTAATTTAGGGATTAATAATGCAAATTGGTGTACCTAAGGAAATACTCGCCAATGAAACGCGAGTCGCTGCGACGCCGAAAACGGTTGAACAGTTGTTAAAAATGGGGTTTAGCGTCGCTGTTGAGACAAATGCGGGTATTCTTGCAAGTTTCGACGATGCTGCTTTTGAAGCTGCAGGAGCGACAATCGTATCAACCGAAGAGGTATGGTCTTCTGATTTGATTTTTAAGGTTAATGCGCCTCAAGTTAATGAAAATACTGGTGTCGATGAGTTCGAACTCATGAAAGATGGCGCGAGTATTGTGAGTTTCATTTGGCCTGCTCAAAACGCAGAATTACTCGATAAACTGTCTACCAAAAATATTAATGTGATGGCGATGGACTCGGTTCCTCGCATTTCGCGTGCTCAGGCATTGGATGCGTTGAGCTCAATGGCTAACATTGCTGGATATCGTGCTGTTGTTGAGTCAGCGCATGAGTTTGGTCGTTTCTTTACTGGCCAGATTACAGCAGCAGGTAAAGTACCACCTGCCAAAGTGCTCGTGGCGGGTGCTGGTGTAGCAGGTCTTGCTGCTATCGGTGCTGCAGGAAGCTTGGGGGCGATTGTTAGGGCCTTTGATGTTCGACCTGAGGTAAAAGAACAGGTTGAATCAATGGGTGCTGAGTTCTTAGAAGTGGACTACAAAGAAGACACTTCAACGGGCGATGGCTATGCCAAAGAGATGTCTGATGAGTTCAACAAGGCTGCTGAGCGTTTGTACGCAGAACAAGCCAAAGATGTCGATATTATAATAACGACAGCTCTTATTCCTGGACGTCCTGCACCTAAATTGATCACCAAAGAAATGGTAGATTCAATGAAGGCGGGTAGTGTGGTTGTTGATCTTGCTGCGGCAAATGGCGGTAACTGTGCGTACACCGAGGCGGATAAAGTTGTCACCACCGCAAATGGTGTGAAGATCATTGGTTATACCGACATGGTAGGTCGTCTTCCGACTCAATCATCTCAGCTGTATGGCACAAACCTCGTCAACCTTGTAAAGCTTTTATGCAAAGAAAAAGACGGCAACATTGATATCGACTTTGACGATGAAGTGCTACGCGGACTCACGGTGATCAAAGAGGGCGAGATTACCTGGCCGGCGCCACCAATCAAAGTCTCTGCTGCTCCCCAGCAGCAAGCTCAGCCGGTTCAGGCCCCAGTTGAGAAAGTGGAAGAGCCTACATCTCCAGTGAAAAAATATGGCCTTATGGCTGCAGGTATCGCCGCTTTTGGCTGGTTAGCGAACTATGCTCCCCCTGAGTTCCTTTCTCACTTTACGGTATTTGTTTTGGCCTGTGTTGTGGGCTATTACGTGGTATGGAATGTTACCCATGCACTTCATACGCCCTTGATGTCAGTCACTAATGCTATTTCAGGCATTATTATCGTTGGTGCATTGTTACAGATTGGTCAAGGGATAGGAGTCGTCACTTTCCTTTCGTTTATTGCCGTCTTAATCGCGAGTATCAATATCTTCGGTGGATTCACCGTTACCAAGCGCATGCTTGAAATGTTCCGTAAAGATAAATAAGGAGTAACACATGTCTGCAGGAATCGTACAAGCGGCATACATTGTTGCTGCGGTACTATTTATCATGTCTTTGGCGGGTCTTTCTAAGCAAGAAACTGCACGTGCTGGTAACTATTACGGTATTGCCGGTATGGCAATCGCTTTAATCGCAACAATCTTTGGCCCTGATGCTCAAGGAACTGGCTGGGTTATCCTTGCCATGATCATCGGTGGCGCAATTGGTATCTACTACGCTAAGAAAGTTGAAATGACCCAGATGCCTGAGCTGGTGGCAATCCTTCACAGTTTTGTGGGTATGGCAGCAGTTTTGGTGGGTTTCAATACTTACCTTGATCACGGTGAATTAACAGGTGCACTGTTAAACATCCACCTTGTTGAAGTCTTCCTTGGTGTGTTCATTGGTGCGGTAACATTTACCGGTTCTGTTGTGGCTTTCGGTAAGCTAAGTGGATCAATGTCATCTAAAGCTCTCATGTTGCCACATCGTCACAAGTTAAATCTTGCGGCAATTGTTGTGTCATTCTTGCTAATGCTGGCGTTTGTTAAAGCTGAAGGTTCGATGTTCGCATTGATTGTTGTTACATTGATCGCCTTTGCCTTTGGTTACCATTTGGTTGCTTCTATTGGTGGCGCGGATATGCCCGTTGTTGTTTCAATGCTGAACTCGTACTCGGGTTGGGCAGCGGCAGCAGCAGGTTTCATGTTAGCTAATGACTTGTTGATTGTTACCGGTGCATTGGTTGGTTCTTCTGGTGCAATTCTGTCTTACATTATGTGTAAAGCGATGAACCGTTCATTTATCAGTGTTATCGCTGGTGGATTCGGTAGTGATGGTGCGGCACCAACTGAAGATGTTGATCATGGTGAACACCAAGAAGCGTCTGCAGAAGAAGTGGCGGAAATGCTGAAAGATGCACGCTCTGTCATTATCACTCCTGGATATGGTATGGCAGTCGCTCAAGCACAGTATCCTGTTCATGAAATCACTGACAAATTGCGCAAGAGGGGTGTAAATGTACGTTTTGGCATTCACCCTGTTGCAGGCCGATTGCCGGGTCATATGAACGTACTGCTTGCTGAAGCAAAAGTACCCTATGACATCGTACTGGAAATGGACGAGATCAATGATGACTTCGGTGAAACGGATGTTGTCTTGGTGATCGGTGCCAACGATACGGTTAACCCAGCAGCAATGGAAGATCCAAACAGTCCAATTGCAGGTATGCCTGTATTGGAAGTATGGAACTCAAAGCATGTTATCGTATTCAAGCGTTCGATGAACACAGGCTATGCAGGTGTGCAGAACCCATTGTTCTTCAAAGAAAACTCGCAGATGCTGTTTGGTGATGCAAAAGAATCTTGTAATAAGATCCTTGAGCATCTCTAACCTAAAAGCGGTAATAATTTGTTGTATATGATAAGGGGAGCCAAGGGCTCCCTTTTTATATATTGGCGTAAACAGAGGTCTCTTTTGGTATGCTCAATCGCTATAATTGATTGTTAGCATTAACCAAATAGCGATAAAATTAAGTTTTCACGTGTAAAGGCCGTTCTTCTATCGGTAATGTTTACATGATTTGAATGCACATTTATCCATCAGGCTAATGACAAAACCCTGACAAACTGGCAAAGCGGGGTGATAGACTTCACGTATGAAAAAATTCGTCTTACTGTTCTCACTGCTTGTCGTCGGCACCAATTCCGCATTTGCAGAAAACTTACCCGAGCGCTTAAATGGCGTTCGAGCGGAGCTATTAGCCAGTGATTCAGTCGCGACTTACGATTTCAGAAAGCTACAGGGCCAGTTTCCAACGCAGTTATTGCTACCGTCTTCGTTGTTACCTCAGTCGGCTACGTACCCGCTGAAATCCTTGCAGCGCTTATATAACAATTCATTGACTTGTAAAGGACCTTGGCCTGTTACACCGCTGTTGACTCAGCCGTTGGTTTTTACTCGTGCGATTTGTAATAACACGGTGTTACCGATCGGTTGGTTTGCGAGGGCCGGGTATATTCATCCGGGTGGTGGTAGTTATGCGTCAAGGTACTTGATTAAACATCCGGATCTTGTCGGTAAGCTGGGGGATTTCCTTCATATTCAAGAGCGAGATTTAGCGCCGACAAACTCAGTTTTGGGGCGGTTGCAGCGGATGAGCCGGGATGAAATTCAGGTATATATTGCTGGTGCGGAAGTATTCATATCTAATGGTGAGCTATGGATCCGTAACGGTAACGAATATCATGTATATGACCAACCCAAATGGTCTCCGATCCTTAGTCAGTTTGATGTGAACTTCACCCGTTTGAATACAACCAGCTTCTGTATACTCAAAAACGGTAATATTTGTTGGGAAGAAGAAGACAAATCACATCTGACTTTCTACCTTTTAGTGAGCTTGTTGGTAATCAATATTAGTTTGCTGTTTGGTTGGGGATTTTATCGATGGCGTATCCGTCGAAGGGCGATGCAGGAACGAATGTTGGTCCTTCAAATTCTCACACATGAATTGCGTACACCCATTGCAAGTTTGGCGATGACAGTTGAAGGGTTTCGTAGACATTTTGATGCACTACCAGAAACCTTATATGATGAGTTTAGGCGATTGACCGAGGATTCTCGTCGCTTAAGACAACTTGCAGAGGCAAGTAAAGATTACTTACAGGCGAACCAACAAGAGCTCAGTGTACAACATGTTGATTCGTTTAATGAATGGGTTGAGTATCTGAGTGAGCCGTATGAAGTCACCCTTGAGCTCGCAGAGGATCGCCCTGTAGATGTAAATATATATTGGTTGGGCACTTGTATCGACAACCTGTTGTCTAATGCCCATAAGTATGGCGTTAAGCCAGTAAAATTAACATCATCGTATTCGAACGGAAAACTTATTGTTAGCGTTTCAGATAACGGTCAGCTCGGTGAAAAAGACTGGGCACGATTAAGAAAGCCATTTGTCAGCGAACGCGGGCTAGGGCTTGGGCTGACAATCGTGGAATCGATGATCCGAAGAATGGGAGGGCGAATGAAGTTAGTTGGCCCTCCGACAACTTTTATATTGGAGATACCGTGTGAATCAAACTCTGCTTCTGGTTGAAGATGACCGCAACCTTGCTGATGGTTTACTCGAGAGCTTGAGAGGGGCTGGTTACCACTGCCTCTATGCTGATTGTGCGTCTAATGTTGCTGAGCACTGGGCTCAAGCCGATTTAGTCGTACTTGACCGTCAGTTGCCTGAAGGGGACTCCCTCAGCTACCTGAGTGATTGGTTGAAGATAAAACATGTGCCAGTGATCCTGCTTACCGCTATGGTCTCTGTTACCGATAAAGTCATTGGGCTCGACTCGGGTGCCAAAGATTACCTTACCAAGCCGTTTGCCGAAGAAGAACTGTTGGCTAGAATTCGCCTTCACCTGCGCTCTGGTGCGCCTGAAGCGATGCCGAGTAATACCGTGACTGTCGGTGATATTACGATTGACTTGGATAGCCGGGAAGTTAACCAATCGGGTGACGCCGTCACATTGACGCGGACTGAATTTGAGCTGTTAGTATTCTTGGCTAAAAACGCTGGACGTGTATTTACACGCGATGAGTTGCTTGATCAGGTATGGGGATACAATCATTACCCAACAACGCGAACTGTGGATACGCATATTCTACAGCTGCGTCAGAAACTGCCTGGTATTGAGATCGAGACTCTGCGTGGTGTCGGTTACCGCATGAAGTCTGCGTAAGCCGGATGTCCAACTTTTCTACCTCCTGTTTATTACTGGTTATGCATTCGGCGCTTTGGGCGCCGAATGTACTTGCCAACTGGTTTGTGTCACAAGATGTGTTTACCATGGCGCATCAAAAGTTGCTCGAGGGTAAAACCAACGAGAGCTTTGGCGCGATGGTACAAGCTTGGCAGCAGTCACCCAATATTGAACACCAAAATAACCTTAATAATTTGCTTCAGCTTGCAATCACTGAAGACTGTGGGCGTAGCCTTGATGCAACCGCATTACCCCCCTGGTTATCGAGTTTGGTAATTCAGCGTGAAATGGTGCAGAACCAAAACCAGGTACTGCCTCGTTTGGCAATCACTGGCACCTCCGAGCAGCGGATCACCAGCATCGATTTTATTCGATGGCCTGAGCAATCTGTGCTTTCTGCAACGCCAAAAACGGGGAAAGGCGGTTATTTTTCAATTGAAACCAAGCGGCTAGAAAAGGCGAGTAGTGAAGGTTTGTACCAGATGATCATCAGTGCCGATGGTGAACAAAGTTATAAGACCTGGGTGCTGCTAACTCGTCCTCTGGCTAAACAGCGGATAGGGTGGGTTGATAGCCAGAATTGGCGTATAGAAAGAAATGGTTTGCCGGATAAAGCCTGTCCTTCACCTGTGCTTTCAATGAATATCTACGATCTCAACGATACGTCTTGGACTCCGCTCTGGACGGAAAATGTCGATGGCAAATTGCCAACAACACTGCCAGATATTGATTTGCCTGACGGACGATACTGGTTGAGTGTCGGTATCATTCATAGCCGCTGGCAGGGGGAAATAGCGATCCGTGATATTCAAAGTATCACTAGACCAGTAGAACATTCTGAAATGTAGACTTAGCTTTATACTATTGATTTTTAATGGCTGTTCTAGGGCCATTTAATTAATAATAAAAGATGTATTTTCATTGCAACTTTAAAGGTGTATTATTTATGCATGTTTAAAGTGGGTGATGAAACCATGATGCAAATTTTAGATAGCGAAAAAGAGCAAAAAATCCTCCCTTTGTTTCGCTTAGCATTCCGTCCTTTTTTCTTAGCTGCCAGTATGCTCTCTGTTGTCTCGATGTTACTGTGGGGGCTTTTCTGGGCTGGCAATGTCTCAGTGGCAAGCTATATGTATAGCAACCCTGTTTGGTGGCATAGTCATGAAATGCTGTTTGGCTTCACGGGTGCGATTATTATCGGGTTCCTGCTGACTGCTGTTCAAAATTGGACCGGTAACCCCGGTGTCAGGGGCTGGAAACTTGCCGTTATTTTTGTATTTTGGCTTGCAGCTCGGCTGGGTATGTTTACAAGTACGCCAAACATCGCCTGGATGATTGTGGACTTGGTTTGGATGCCTCTGGCTGCAGGGTTTCTTGCCTATCCGATTATCATTCGTCGGCAATGGAATAATTTGTTTTTTGCACCTCTGATTGTACTGATGACGGTGCTGAACGGATTGTTCCATTTCGTTGCCTTGGGGCTAAGTGACATTCCATTACGCGCAGTCTCGTTTGCTACAGTAATGGTTATCAGTGTTATCGTCCTTGTCGTCGGTGGCAGGGTGATCCCATTTTTCACCTGGCGTGGCACGCAGACGGAACAAATTACACGGATAAAATGGTTGGAACTTGGGGCGCTGGTGCCAAGTTGGTTGCTGCTGATTAATGTGCTGTTGCCTGTACCGAGCCACATTTCTGACGTGACTTTGCCTGCATTGCTCGCTGTGACTGGGATCATGCATCTCATTCGCTTTGTACGTTGGCGCAGTCTGTCAACGTTTCGTGTACCATTGCTATGGCTGTTACACTTTGCCTATTTAGCCATGACGATTG
Source organism: Photobacterium lutimaris (assembly GCF_003025555.1). Lineage (GTDB taxonomy): Bacteria > Pseudomonadota > Gammaproteobacteria > Enterobacterales > Vibrionaceae > Photobacterium > Photobacterium lutimaris. The sequence continues at coordinate 775,282 of NZ_PYMH01000001.1, forward strand.
GGATGCTGCTACTTGCTCTTCACTATTCGTTAGGGAGCGTAAGTTATAGCATCGCACTCCATACCCTTACTGTTGGTGGTATTGGCTGCATGATCCTAGCCATGATTGCCCGTGTATCGTTGGGCCATACTGGGCGTGCATTGCAAATTAAACCGATCATAGTGGTTGCCTTCGTTGCTTTGGTGTTAGCGACACTTGCTCGTACATTACTGATTGCCTTGCAACCTACGCTAACTATTCAGGCATATATTATTTCTGCTGGGCTATGGGCGTTGGCTTTTGCCATTTTCACCACTGCCTATTTCCCGATCTTATCTAGAGCACGTGTAGATGGCCGTCCGGGTTAAATTACAGGTGACAATATCAGCGTAAGTCAATAAACTATGTGCTCAATTATTTCGGGTAAAATGAATTATGTTTAACAATGGTCCGACACTGACTCACGCACAGCAACAAGAAGCAGCCGATAAGATCCATGAGCTGATGGCTCAAGGGATCAGCAGTGGTGAAGCGATCATGATGGTCGCCAATGCAATCCGTGAAGCTGAAGCGAAAAAAGCCGAGTCGGAAAGCGATCAGGAATAATTTGTCTTATCCCTGAAACGAATATTTGAAACGGGTGCCATTTGGCGCCCGTTTTTTCATCAAATCGTGCAATAAATCTCATTTGTTTATTCCCAATTGAGTAAAATCTAATGTTGAAAGAGTAAATTACGCCCTCGTATTCATTTTGGCCTTATTTTGATTGGGGGTGGTCGTTGTCAGGTTTAGATGAAGGAGGGAAGGATGAATAACCGTTACCTCAAGGCACGTACTTTGGCCCGAGCCAAACACAAAGATCAATTGTACGGTGACGTTCCATATTATATCCATCTCGATGCTGTATCTCGCTTAGCCAGCCCGTTTGGTACTGATGCGATGATTGTCGCGCAACTGCATGATGTACTTGAAGACACTGAAACATCAATAGATGAGCTGGTCGCTGATTTTGGCTTTCTTGTTGCTGATGCAGTTAGCTACATGACAGATGACAAGTTAGAAAACCGCCAAGATAGAAAACATCATGTTAATCAGCGGTTGGCGACACTGGATACAGTTGAGGAAGCGGCGAGGGTAGCACTAATCGTAAAAGCCTGTGATCGCTTAGCAAATGTACGGGCGAGTTTGTATAGTAACCATCATTACTATCAACTTTATAAAGAAGAACACCATGCATTCAAGCAAGCCGTATACCGCAAGGGGTTGTGTGAAGCGATTTGGTGGGAGCTCGATAACTTATTACGCTTTTCTGAAGCATCTTAAAAAAGGGCTCAGTAATGAGCCCTTTTTCCATTTTCAGTCTACGGCGAAGCGAGAGGCAAGTACGTCACTTACTCTTCGTCGTAAATTGTCGGGATCGGTTGACGCTTGTGCTGTGTAGCTTTGTAAATCCCAACTAATCGATCGGCAACTGACGGCTCAATCGCTTTACCCTCAAGGAAGTCATCGATTTGCTCATAGCTGATATTTAGTGCATCTTCGTCTGCTTTTTGCGGTGCAAGCTCTTCCAGATCTGCTGTTGGTACTTTAACAACAAGTTGTTCAGGTGCCCCCAGTTTTGCTGCCACTTGGCGAACTTGGCGCTTGTTTAGACCAAATAACGGAGCAAGATCGCAAGCACCATCACCAAATTTGGTGTAGAACCCGGTAATATTCTCTGCTGAGTGGTCTGTACCCAATACAAGTCCGCCGACTAAGCCGGCAATTTCATATTGTGCAATCATACGGGTACGGGCTTTAACATTTCCTTTCACAAAGTCGATAGCACCTTGGCTCTCAGGAATCAGGCCGGTACCATCCAGTGCCAACAGAGTACTCGCATGGGTACCATCTACGCCGTCTTTGATGTTTACGCTAACGGAATGGCTAGGCTTGATAAATGACAATGCGAGCTGAGCCTCATCTTCATCTTTTTGCTCGCCATAAGGTAAACGTACGGCAATGAATTGATAGTCACTGGTTTGCTCGGCAGTATTCAAACCTTCAACGGCGAGTTGTGCAAGTCGGCCTAGTGTGGTTGAGTCAACCCCACCGCTAATACCCAAAACCAGTGATTTGCATCCTGATTGCTTGAGTTTCTCCTGAATGAACGCAATTCGACGCTCAATTTCAAAGTCCGTATCAATTTCTGGTAATACGCGCATTTCATCGCGGATTAACTGTTCCATAATGAATCAATCCTCAGGGACTTGCCCAGTTTGTAACCATATAGCGTTATTTAATGCAAAAAAATGATGAAATGCATTAAACCTTTTGCAAAATATGCGATAACTCTATTCAAGGATCAATCTTCTTACGCTAAATAAGCAAAATAATCAGTAAATCGGAACAAAAAAAGGACATTCCAGCCATGACAGCATCAATTGCCATTTTCGGTAGTGCGTTTAACCCACCGAGTCTTGGCCATAAGTCAGTCATCGAACGTTTAACGCATTTTGATAAAGTTATTCTACTTCCTAGCTACAGCCATGCTTGGGGCAAGCAGATGTTAGACTATGACGCCCGTTGTAATCTGGTTGAAGCTTTCATCGAAGACTTGGCGCAGGATAACCTCGAACTATCAACCTTAGAACGCGATATGGCAATAGGTGATGAGGCAATCACGACTTTTGCGGTGCTTGAAGCTTTTGAAGGTATCTACCCGGGGGTAAATTTGACGTTTGTCGTTGGCCCGGATAACTTTCTCAATTTTGGAAAATTCTACAAAGCTGATGAGATTACTCAGCGCTGGCAGGTGCTTGCGTGCCCTGAAACAGTGAAGGTACGCAGTACGCAAATTCGTGAGCATATTGTCAATAGTCGTGAAGTATCACATTTAACAACCCGTAAAGTTGCTAAAATGATTGGTGATAATGAGTGGTATGCCAAGTAAGCATTCTAGGGTGTTAGTTATATTGTGGTGAGTTCGTTTAAGTAGTAATCATGATTGTGTTGAATTTATCTGCCGGACTGTTGTTTTCAACAATATATTTTAATACTTCGATGTGTAACTCTGTCGTTGAATGCTCTCCACTTGACATATATGAAACTCATCGCCATATCGAGACATCATCAGCACCGGTTATCAGTGAATGGAGAACGGTAGAGCAACCCAAAGAGAGCTTTTGGGATAACTGGGCTCGACAACTCGACTCCCCATTTTTATCTTCGAATGTATCATCAAGCTTTTATGGATTGGGTGTTTGGATGCCTGATAAATTTGCTGACGATGATTTTCTGGACGTGGAAGAAGTCAAAGAACTAATAAAAAAATACGGCCTACAAATGAGTTTTGGTATTGGCGGAGAAAACGGTCAATCACCAAGGCTAAGGTTTGACTATCGTTGGCACGAGGACCGTAACCTCGAAGATGTTTTTATCCAGGTCGAAATCCCTTTTCAGTAACCTGTCAGTCAACGTCATTATCAATAACCTTAGAGGCGAGTTTATTCGCTTCATAACCTTCTAATTCGGCGTTATAGAAACTGAGTGCTTGAATTGCAGGGAAGCGCTTAGCCATCAACGGCTGATCCCTTTCTGCGGCATAACTATGATGGACGATAGCGAAACCACTGGGATACGGGGTATTCCAGAGTCGACTGTTCGCAACCAAGCTTGAGGTGATGAACTGTCCGATATAAGTGACTCTGGCAGCGGTTACGTTAAAGAAAATGCCGAGGTTATCATTGGATTTCGAATGAACAGTCTTGCGTCCATTCGTCCCTTTGAATATCACCTGATGGATTTCATATCGGCCTTCCGGCAATGCGGTTACAAAAATTTGGCCTTTGTCTGTACTTGATTGAAAATCCGATTTTGTCGTATTGGGAGTCGATACAAGGATATGCTCTGATTGACCAACAGGACGAATAAACAGGGTAGTAATGATCCCTTCACCGGTGGATGGCCATTCTGTCGTAACGCCAAGGCTTCCAGCAAGATACCCTTTTGCTGCGGTTGTATTAGCGATACTGTCAGGGACATTTAGGTTTATCCCTGAGCTGCAGCCCCAAATGAACAAACAACATATCAACATAGTGAAGCGTTTCATCTCTTGCGTCCTTGCAAATGTACGTGTCTATTACTTTTCGATATATCAAAAGTAATTAAACATCATACTTAGTAAATAAGACAGTTGTGTAAACTAAATTTGTTAATTTGATACCTGAATTTAGTTAAATATGGTGCAATCTTACCTTGTTTGCTTCATTTTGGGATTTGCCCCGAAAGTACTCAATAATGTGTGTTGCTTATGTTACTCTAGCAAAAAATGCCACGTTATTAGTAATGAGTCGTATTGTTATTCATAAAATAAAGTCTGCTTTTTGTCTCGGCGATCGAGACGGTCTAGCCTTCAAACTGTATTCTTCCTTTGCCGTTAGCCTATTTGTTATTCTGCTTTTGCAAAATCTTGCTGAAGCCGCGATGATCAGGGTGCTGTTACATATCCCTGAAAAGATCAAAACGGAAATGGTCGAGTTGGCTTATCAAGCGGAAGTGAATATTAACGAAGGTGATATGGATGAATTGGCTGATTGGGAGCGGGGACAAAAGTACTACCTATTTGTCTTAAACGATGAACAGTATGCGATTAGTGGCCGCGACATGCACCCACATTTTGCGTTCAAACTGCAATATGCCAGAGATATCGATACTGTCTTTGATAATGAGGTTAACCAGCCGATTATAGCGATTCCGCTGCAGACTGGGCATACGTTAGTTATACAGTTCCCCCATAATCATCACCCAGCTCGTTACTTTACCTATTACTTCACCATTATAAAGGTTGTAATCGCTGGCCTGATATTAGGGGTGCTGTCTCTGCTGCTAGCGAGGTATTTACAAAAGCCGCTTGATAAGCTTCAAGGCGCTAGCCATCGTCTAGCCGAAGGTGATTTCTCTGTAAGGGTCAGTCATGAGGTCGGTGATACAGTGACGGAGTTTACTTCGCTGGCTAACAGCTTCGACCATATGACCCGTCGAATAGATGCGTTGTCAGAAAAACAAAAATGCCTGATCAGAGATGTGTCACATGAGCTAAAAACGCCTTTAGCGCGACACGATTTGGCATTACATCTGCTTAGAAGAAAACTACCTCAAGAGCATCATTGTTTGTTAGACCGTCTAGAGCGGGAATCAAACGAGATGAATGAGTTGGTTAGTGAGATCCTTGAGTACAGCAGGCTTGAAAATGCCAGCTACCAGCTAAGGTTGGCCCCGACGGATTTATCCACTCTCTGTGTGCTGCAAGTCGATAAGATGCAGGATAGTTTAGTCGGAAAGCAGTCGCTACGATTCACCGGTGATAACGTTGAACAGCTAGCATTGGTTGATAACAGCCTGACATTACGAATATTGAATAACTTGATCGGTAATGCCATCAAGTATGCAGGGGAGCAGGCACAAATCAGCGTGTCAATCAGGGCAGTGAAAGGTGCTGGGCTTGAGCTCTGGGTTGAAGATACTGGAAACGGCATATCAGCAAAACATTTAGCGTCGATATTTAACCCGTTTACCCGAATACAATCGTCACGGGAGAAGCAATCCGGTGGTTACGGGTTGGGGCTTGCCATTGTAAAGGAAGCGGTAAGCATTATGAATGGCAGCGTGAGTGCCGAAAATTACTCTGGAGGATTTCGAGTCAAGGTTCAGTTGCCAGAGGCGTAAGAAAAGCCCGATGATATACATCGGGCTTAGGGCTATTTCTTTAGACGTTCAGTATTGATAACGTTCTTGAATTTACCGGCTTTGCTAAAGATGTAATTCACATCAGGCGGAAAATCTTTATTGCTCTTGGCATGCTTCATCATGTCGAAGACGGTGAATTCAGTCATGATAGCGTATTGATATTCTTTGAAGTCGCCTTCAGCTTGTAGAGTTGGATCATAGTACTTATCACCTTTACGGATAATAGCATGATCAATCACTTCTTCATCACAGCGATAGCCAAGCACGTAGCGATCACCTTTACCGTAGATGACATTCATATAGCTGTTGTAAAAACATTCACCCTCAGCAGATGTACATGATTCAAGCACATCCTCGTCCATAGCAGAAACGGTGACAATACGCATTTTGTCTGCATTTAGGTTAAGGGCTGTCAGTTGCTGACGAACGTTATCTAGGTTTACTTCTGTCACTTCAAATGTACCGATAATTTTAAAAAAACATCGCATTATACCTGCCTGCCATGAAAATGACACATTTGCTGCATCGTTATACCCAAGTTACCTCAAGGTGCAGGCTTGACGTAAGTTTAGACGCCGTTACGAATGCAAAGAATGTAAATTAACTGCAAATGGTAATTGTTATCACTTATATTCCTCCCAGCACAAAAATGCATGTGGGTACAACAAAGACGCCGAATAGAAATCAATAACAGGGCGCTGTATCTCAAACGATTTGGAGTAACGGAATATGTTTAACAAGAGTCAGTTGACTTTACTTATTGGTGCCATCCTAGCAGCACCTGTTGTCTATGCCCAAGCGCACACAGCGACAACTGATGTCGATGAGCACATGGTCGTAACAGGCCGTGACTACGGTTACAAGGCTGATACCAATACTACTGCTATGCGCATTGAAGCGAGCCAGCTTGAAACCGCAGGCCAGGTATCTGTAATCGATGAGCAGTTGATTGACGAGCAGCGTGCAAGTTCACTAGATGAAGTGCTGCAGAACGATTCGAGTGTTTCTATCGGCGACAAAACCCGTAACCGTGTGACATATTCTTTGCGTGGCTTTGAAATACAGAGCGGTAGTGGTTTCCTGCGTGACGGAAAGCAGCATTGGTCTCATTATCGTCAGCCAATCGAGCTATTAGAGCGAGTGGAAGTCGTTAAAGGGCCTTCAGGCCTACTGTATGGTAAGTCTGCTCCGGGTGGCCTGATCAATATGGTTTCAAAGAAACCGACTTACGAAACACAAGTTAACGTGAGCCAGGATATCGGTTCGGACAATGAATCACGTACCGTTGTTGATGTAAGCGGGGCACTGAATGAAGCGCAAACACTGCGTGCCCGTGCGGTTGTTTCCCAGCAGACCTATGACAACTGGCGCCACTACACCGATGGCAGCACCGCATCGACAGAGCGTTTTGTCGGTGGATTGTTTGTTGATTATGACGTTAATGACAATGTGACGGTATCTGCGCATTACGACAAGACTCGTGATAAAGGCAGTGTAGACTCAGGCGCATACGTTAAAGACGGCAACGTTGTTCTAGGGAGTGAACACACATGGGATGCCCAGTGGTCAGAAATTGAAAACAATGTCGAAAACTACGGTGTTGATGTTGTCGCACAGCTTAATGATGTTTGGCGTCTGTCAGCAAGCTACAACCACCAGAACTTCCTGCGTCACGATACAGAAAGCTTTTCAAAGCCAGAAACTTACAACCCAGAAACCGGAACATTTGACTACCAGGGCTACGATCGCCTAGATGACTGGCAGTATGATACGGCTTACGTAGACTTTGTTGGTGAGTTCTCTGCTCTTGGTGTTGATCATCAGTTGTTGGTTGGTGCTAACTGGTTGGGCTATTACTATTTGGGCAAAACCGATTCTATCAAAGGCCTTACGGCTGAAGTTGGCAAGCCACTTGAGAAACCAGATGGCTTGAGCTATAGAAATGCTGGCCCTAAGGATCCAACGGAGCGTGACTCTTACGGCTTCTATATCCAAGATATGGTAACGTTCAATGACCAGTGGCAAGCGTTAGCGGGATTACGTTATGACCGTGAAGAAACCAAAGGTAGCGATCTTGTAGAAGATGCGATTACACCAAAAGTGGCTGTGATTTATCACCCGCAAAGTAATGGTTCCATTTATGCCTCATACTCTGAAAGCTTTGAACCACAAGGCGAAGTAACAAGTGGTCGAGGGAAAGTTTATCGCAATGATGGCGAGCATCTGAAGCCTCGAAGTGGTAAGCAGTATGAAATGGGTACCAAGTGGGAACTGTTTGACGAGCGCCTGTTTGTCACCGGTGCAGTGTTTGATATTGCGCTAGAAGATGTCGCCCTTGATATTGAAAACTCTGACGGTACGTACACCAAAACACAAGGCGGTGAGCAAGTACACCGTGGTGCTGAGTTCGCTATGCAAGGCTACCTGACAGAGCGCTTCTCGCTGCACGGTAATGCGATGTATCTTGATGCGGAATACAAGAGCCACGAACAATACCAAGGTAACCGTCCAGCTGATGTCCCAGAGTTTGGTGCGACAGTGTGGTCTCGATATGCGTTTGAGAACAACACCAATGTTAACCTTGGTCTGACATACGTCGGTGAGCGCTACGGTGATGATGCCAACACGTTTAAGAAAGACGCATATACACGTGTAGATATGGGAGTATCACATACCATCCATTATGATCAGAACTTAGACTTTATTGCTCGATTCAATGTAGAGAATGTATTTGATACTGATTATATGATGGGCGGTGATAATACCAACGTAACCCTAGGTGAAGGCCGCAACTACATGGCGACGTTACAAGTACGTTACTAATTGATTAATAAAGGGGGAGGGCCGCGTGCTTTCCCCTTTGCTGTTATATTAATTAATGTAAATTCAAATGATATCGATTTTCATTTGATATATATTGATTCCTGCTCACCGACTAGCACTCGGTGATTATATTTGTTTTTGGTATAGCCTTCATTTTTGAAGATTTTTAATTTTTATTAGTGCATTGAATTTAAATGAATATTAAGAAAACTAGCCTAGCATTACTGGTGCTTGGCCTTATCGGTGGTGCCCAGGCCAGTACGTTGGGTGAAGCGCGACATCTTGAAAGCTCGATGAACAAAGCGTCGGCGAGTAGTCAGGAAAAAATTGATCGTAGCGCGGAGTCGACGCTATCGATGAAAGCCGAGATTGAGCAACTGCAAGAAGAAGTACAGAACTTGCAGGTTTATCGTGATCACCTAGCCAATTTGGTTGATAGCCAGAACCAGGAAAAAGCCAGCCTTAATCAGCAAATTGAAGGAATTAAAGATACCCGCCAAGGTGTGGTACCTCTGATGTACAGCATGCTGAATGGTTTGAAACACAATGTTGCAGTGGATAAACCTATTCGCAAAGAGCAGCGCCTTGCGCGTATTGAAAAGCTTGAAAAAATGATGATTCAGGCAGATATCAGTGATGCAGAAAAATACCGCCGAATCCTAGAAGCCTACCAAATCGAACTTGATTACGGTACCAAGATGGGCATCTATCAGGGGACGATGGCCCTTGAAACGGGTGCGATTGAAGCGGATATGCTTTACCTTGGCCGTGTTTCACTTGTTGCCCGTAGCCTTGACGGTACCCACTATTGGTCTTGGAATGAAAAAGAGTCGCTATGGCAATCGCTTGAACATAGCTACGCTGCGGATATCAATAAGGCATTTGCCATTGCGTCCAAGCAAGCAGCCCCAAGCCTAATTACCTTGCCAGTTTCAGTTGACGTGGAGACGAAGTAACATGAAAATCAAAGCGTTAGTGGCAGCATTGTGCCTATTTTCAGTCCCTGTTGTTTCTGCCCAAGTTGTTTCTACTCATACGGCATTGGTTCAAGATACCCGCCAAGAGATGAAGGTTCAGCAGCAACATAATGTTGAGCGTGAGCAGGGTTTCAAGATGACCGAGCAACAGTTTAAAGCGCAACGTGATGCGCTACTCAAGCAACGTCAGCAGCTTCAAACAGAAACAGACCAGCTAAGTACGACTTTCAGCAAAAACGAAAACGAACTGGCGACGCTTGAAGAGCAACTCCGACTAGAAACCGGTAGCTTGGGGGAATTATTCGGTGTCGTTCGTCAGGCGGCTAAAGATCTCGACGCTGAAATGGGTTTCTCGGTTACCGGCGTTGACCGCAACGAATATCGCACAGTTATCGACAGTATCGTCGAAGCAAGAACACTGCCTTCGCTGGATGAATTGAAAGGTCTATGGAAGGGGCTTGAAGAACAGATCTCCGCGAGCCGTGAATTACGTGCAGTATCGGTACCGTTTATCGATGGCCAGGGTAAACGTGCCAATGTTGATGCATACCGTTTAGGCAGCCTTGGCTTGATTGGTGAACAGGGGTACCTTGCATGGGATGGTAAGCGAGAAACGGCAAAACCTTATCTAAAGCAGCCGCAAAATGGTCCTATCAGCAATCAATTTTCGCAGCTTGAACACAGTGGTATTCAAGCAATGGTGGTTGACCCATCTCGCGGTATCATGCTTGAGCAGCTAGCCAATGCGCCCGCGCTGAAAGATCGTATCGAACACGGCGGCGTGGTCGGTAAGATCATCCTTGGCCTACTGGCGATTGGTCTGAGTATCGGCTTATTCCGCGGTGCTAAACTGTTCGCGATTCGCCAGCAGATCAAAAAGCAGCTTAAGGTACCGGGAAATCCAGGTGATAACCCACTGGGTCGTGTGCTTAACGTTTATAGCAAAGAGCAAAATCGTAGTGTGGAAGCGCTTGAACTTCGTCTACTTGAAGCGATTGTAGACGAACAGCAAGGTCTGGAGAAAGGGCTTTCTATGCTGAAACTGCTCGCAGCCCTTGCTCCGATGTTAGGTCTACTGGGTACGGTTACCGGTATGATCGAGACTTTCCAGGTGATCACCCAGTTTGGTAATGGTGATCCAACCGTCATGGCTGGTGGTATTTCTATGGCGCTGGTGACAACCGTGCTGGGCCTGGTCGCGGCGATGCCGTTACTTCTTGCCCATAACATGTTGACCACCCAGGCGGATACTATCCGTACGATCCTAGAAAAACAGGGTATAAGTCTAGTCGCTGAGCAAGCTGAAAAATCAGGAATTACCGCATAATGGAAAGCAATCTGTATGAAGTGCCGCTAGTGCAAGCTTCATTCTTTGATGCTTGGAAATTTTCGCTTGAGACCTTTATGAACCAAGGCGGTCAGGTACTCTGGTGGCTGGCTGCGGTAGTGATGTTTTGTTGGATCTTAGTGATAGAGCGGGTGTTGTACCTGCTCATTACCTACCCAAAACAGCGCCAGCTTTGGCTGGAAAAATGGCAATTAAGGGATGACCATTCATCTTGGTATGCACGCTCAATGCGAGATGGTTGGTTGAGCCAAGCACATATTGCACTGAATCAAAATCTTAATTTGATTAAGGTCCTTGTCGCAATTTGTCCAATGCTAGGCCTGCTAGGCACCGTTACCGGCATGATTTCGGTATTTGATGTGATGGCTACTCAAGGCAGTAGCCAACCAAGGTTGATGGCGTCGGGGATTTCCTTAGCGACGTTACCGACAATGGCGGGTATGGTCGCTGCATTGTCGGGAATGTTTGTGCATTCTCGTTTATCCAAGTCCTGCCACAAGCGCGAAATTAAGTTAGAAAAATTATTGAGGAGTCAGTAATGAGACTGAGTCGTCCTTCTTCAGCTCGTGAGGATGCCCAGGTAGACTTGACGTCTATGTTGGATATTGTATTTATCATGTTGATTTTCTTCATTGTAACCAGCTCGTTTGTCCGTGAATCCGGAGTTGAAGTTAATCGCCCGCAAGCCAGTAATGTTGTCAGCCAAAAAGATGCGGGTATCTTTATTGCTATCACCTCAGCCAATGACGTGTACATCGACAAACGTGTTGTTGATGTCGAACGTGTACAGGCAACGCTAGAGCACCTGTTGCTTGAACAACCTGAAGCATCCTTGGTGATCCAAGCTGATGAACATGCTTATAACGGTACGGTTGTTAGAGTGATGGATGCCGCTAAAGGAGCGGGTGTACAGAAAATAGCGTTGGCAGCGGAGAGGCGCTAATGCTGCGTGTACTTATAGCAATTCCCGCGGCTTTCATGATGGCCTTAGGTCTGTTCACTTTTATGGCGTGGATGGTAGATAACGGCAATCAACGGCCTGAAGCAGAAAAGCAACTGCTAGCGTTTGATATGGTTATGGTGGAGCAGGAGCGTGAAGCACAGCGCCGTCAACGTACCGTGCCAGAGAAGCCTGAAACACCGGAACCCCCACCGAAGGCGATGCCTAAAGCATCGAATCAGGCCGTGACCAATACGGTTAGCCCGTCAATGCCAAGCCTTAATCTAGATGCTTCTGTATCTGGCTTGGCGATCAATGCACCGACGTTTTCTGATTTTGGCGCGAACCAGCAAGCGATGCCTTTGTATCGTTTTGAACCTAAATACCCGGCTCGCGCGATGAAGCAGGGCGCGGAAGGTTATGTTGTATTGTCCTTTACCATTGATCCGCAAGGACGTCCAACGGATGTCAGTGTGCTTGATGCCAAGCCTCGTCGTTTGTTTGAACGCGAAGCGATGAGGGCGTTAAGAAAATGGAAGTACCAGCCTAAGGTTGTTGACGGCAAGTCGATTGCTCAGGTCGGTCAAACGGTTAGATTGGAGTTTAAGATAGAGAAATGATCAAAAAATTGACATTAATTGCCGCTTTATCGCTTCCTCTGGGCCTGATTGCTGAACCTGCGGTATCTGCTGAACTGTCACAGTACACGGCAGGTCGAGTACAGCGAGCTCATAACCTTCAGCAAGATGAGAAACTTGATGAAGCGATTGGGCTGCTGGAGGGATTAACCCCATCCCGTGATTACGATAAAGCTTACGTGCAGCGTATGCTGGGTGTGTTTTACTGGCAGCAGAATAACATCACGAAAGCAATATCGAGTTTGACAGAGGCCGTTAATTCGGGATTGCTGCAGGATGAGCAAGCCTGGATCACTCAGCGTATGCTGGCGGATATTTTGCTATCAAGCGAGGAGTTCAAGCAGGCACTGCCGCATTACTATGCATTAACTGAAAATATCCCAGAAAATCAGAAGGCGGATGAGTTGTGGTTACGCATCGCTCAATCACATTACCAGATCTCTGAGTGGAAAAAGACGATTTCGGCGATAAATACTTATGCCAAATACGCTGGCGAAATGGGTGTTGAGCCACTGACTATCAAGTTAGGTGCTCAGCTTCAGTTGCAACAGTGGAAGGCGGCCTTGCCGACCCTAGAAGCGTTGATTGTGCTGGAACCCAATAAACTGGTTTGGTGGCAACAGACAGCCGGTGTTCAATTGCGCTTGGGGCAGTCAAAATCTGCGTTGGATACATTAGCATTAGCGCGCAGACAAGGTGTTGAGCTTTCTCAGCAAGATTTGAAAACTCTCGCTCAGCTTTATGCCCAGCGCGGTATACCGGAAAGAGCCGCGATCCTGTATTCGCAACTAGAAGGGGCTGAGTCTGATGTTGAGCTGGTGGTTTTGCAGGCGCAATATTGGCAAATAGCCAAAGAGTGGGATAAATCTATCGCTATTTGGCAGCAAGCGGCGAAGCTGGATAACCAATACCGGTGGCAGCTTGCTCAGCTATTACTGCAGCAAGGTTATTACCAACAGGCGATTACCGAATTGGATAAGGTGTCAGGCAATAAGCACGGTGCCGATGTGGCCTTGGCCAAGGTACGCGCTCATTACAAACTGAATAACGTTGAGAAAGCGATAATCTTTGCCAAACAGGCGGATAATATTGAATCAAGCTCTGTATCGAAGAGTTGGATTAAATACCTCTCTCAAAAGCGAGAAATGTCGAGTTAGACTAAGAGCTGCAGTTGTCTAAGGCCACGGTTGTGATGTCATTAACACGTTTGTTGGATGTCACAAATGTGGCCTTTTTTTGTAACATAAATTCGACAATTGCCGCCTATATGAAATAACTCACATTAAAAAGAAGCCAATGCGTGCAAGCTATTCGTGACGATGAAAAGCCATTTTGGGGTTATACCCAAGTTACTTGGGTATACTCTTAATATTATTCTTGCGGCGATTTGGGCCTGTGCTTATGGACGTACCCATCCGAAAATTGACCTGGAAGACGATAAGGCGGGAAACCGCCATATATGCAGATAAATAGCGCTTGTCTTTCTGAAATTCGGAGGCTGATATGTCCATGAATGAAATCCGCAATATCGCAATAGTAGGCCAAAGTGGGGTGGGTAAAACGACCTTAATAGAACGCCTTCTGTTCGAATCAGAATGCTCTACACACTTAGGCAGTGTTAAGGTGGGTGACACTGTCACTGATTTTGATGAACAATCCATCCATTATCAACACAGTATTGAAGCAACGCCAGTCGCGCTTTGCTGGAAAAAACACCGCATGAATGTGGTTGATACCCCTGGTTTACCTGAGCTATTAGGGCGTACCTTGAGTATCTATCCAGCGGTAGAAACCACGGCCTTAGTCCTTGATGCCAATATCCCGTTAACCCAAGTGTCTGACAAAATTTACTCTTTTGCCAAGCTGCAGAAGAAGTGCCAGATGATTGTTATTAATAAGGTCGATCTCAATCCGGATAAAATTCCGCAGATTATCCAGCAGATCCAATCACACTTTGGTCAAGAATGTCTGCCTATCAACCTACCTTCCGCTGACGGTAAATCGATAGTTGATTGTTATTTTTCTCCAGACTATGACGCTGCAACACTTTGGGATAGCGTGGAATCAGTGCATGAGCAGCTTATCGACCAGGTTATTGAAGTCGATGAGAAACTCATGGAGTTGTATTTAGAACAGGGTTCATCGTTAACGCCTAAGCAACTACACGATCCCTTTGAAGAAGCCTTACGTACCGGGCATGTGATCCCGATTTGTTTCGTCTCCGCTGACACCGGGCAAGGTATTTCATTACTCCTTCAAACGCTAGCTGAAATTATGCCCATGCCATCGGAAGGCAACCCGCCGATGCTGGAGAAGAACAATCAGCAAATTCGGGTTGATTGCGAAAAGCTCGATCATACTGTTGCCCATGTTTACAAAGTCAGTGTTGATCCTTACCTCGGTAAACTGGCTTATTTAAGAGTGTTCCAAGGTGAGATAAACGCGGGATCTCAGCTCTATATTGGTGAGAACAGCAAAGCATTCAAAGTGGGGCATTTGTACCAATTACAAGGCAAGAAGCGTATTGAGATCGCAAATGCCCGCGCGGGTGATTTCTGTGTACTGGCCAAGGTTGATGATTTGAATTTTGATTCGGTGGTTCATGACTCGCATGATGAAGATGATGTAACCATGCGTACGTTAGACTTCCCAGCGCCAATGTACAGCTTGGCCATTCAAACTGCCAAAAGAGGGGATGAGCAGAAACTGTCGGAAGTTCTTCATAAAATTGCCGCTGAAGATCCTTCCTTGCGGCTTGAGCATCGTACGCGTACTAATGAAACAGTTTTGAGTGGACAAGGTGAATTCCATTTAAAAATGGCCCTCGAGAAAATGGCTTCGGTTTATAAACTCAATGTTAATACGGAACAGCCGAGTATTGAGTACTTTGAGACCATCACCCAACAGGCTGAAGGGCATTACCGTCATAAAAAGCAAAGTGGTGGTGCTGGACAGTTTGGTGAAGTCCAATTAAAAGTCAGGCCGCTAGAGCGCGGGGAAGGTTTTCAATTCGTCAATAAAGTGGTAGGCGGGGCGATACCGACGTCGTTAATTCCTGCGGTTGAAAAAGGTATCCGCCAAGCGGTAGAAGAAGGCGCAATTTCACGCAATCCAATCCATGATATTGAAGTGACCGTCTATGACGGCAAGTATCACTCGGTTGATTCAAAAGAAATTGCTTTTGTCATTGCGGGCAAGAAAGCGTTTTTGGATGCGGTGAATAATGCCAACCCGATCGTACTGGAACCGATTGTGGAGCTAAAATTGCAGATCCCAACCGTTTCGGTCGGTGATATTAGTGGTGATTTGGCGGCCAATCGCGGCGTGATCTTAGGTACTGAGTCTAAAGAAAATAATTTCACTTCACTGCAAGCAAGGATCCCACAAAATGAGCTTGTGGACTATTCCCAGCGTTTAAGAGCCATGACCGGTGGAGAAGGGAGTTTTAGCATGGTGTTGAGCCATTATGAGCCCGCGCCTAATACGGTACAGAAAAAGGTATGTCGTGCCGCAGAATAAACAAGTTACCGACTCACGACAATAATGCTGTTGTGAATTTGGATTGAAAATAGGCTCCTGATATCAGGAGCCTACTTATTGATGGGCTGCAACTGGTTTGTTATCTTAATCCAAATTATTTAGTCAGGGGATGCTCATGGAGACGGAAAGGTTAGAGCTGTTACCACCTTCACTGGAAAGAGCATCATTGATGCTAGAAGCCATTCAAGAAAGTCATAATGAGCTAGGGGTATATTTACCTTGGGTTCCACATGCACTAACCGATGAGGCTTCGATTGAAAATACTAAGCAAGCGATACAAAACTTCGAGGCTTATGAAGGCGAGCTTCGATATTCCATCATAGAAAAGGCGTCAGGAAAGCTGCTCGGTGCTATTGGCCTGATTATTAAAGACAAAGCAGTGCCATATTTTGAAATAGGGTATTGGCTAAGAACGTCTGCTTATGGTTACGGCTACATGACAGAGGCCGTTAACCGGTTAACAGACTATGCATTACAAGAGTTGCATGCCAACCGGCTTGAAATAACAGTGGCGGAGACAAATTATCCAAGCCGAGCAGTTGCCGAGCGTTGTGGCTATGAATTTGAATGCCTGAAGAAAAATGAACGTCGTCTTCCTTCTGGAGAACTGTGTCACACCGTGATTTATAGCAAAACCTCGGCTTAGTGCTATGTTGCTAACCAACGCTATATCGCTAGCAATGACGGGGTAAAAACAAGCGGACACTTAAGTTACTTATTGCCAGGTCGTTTATATCTTAGAGAATTAATGATGTTAGGGGGTTGCATGTCTCTTGGAGTAAACCTGTCAGTCGATGACAAACAAAAGCTCGTATCAGAACTTAAGATGGTTGTAACTAATCGTTTTCCGAACCGGGAAGTGAAAATAATAAAGCAAACTCAGCAGCAAGGAACAGTTTCGCTGCACTTTGAAGTGAACGATGGCGATCTTATCAAAATTGACCTGCCGTAGAAGTCTCTTGTTGAAACGCATCTCCATGGTAGATTACTGATTAGTATGCATATCTACCATGGAGTTTTGATGAACCTGACTACGGCGCAGCTAAATACGATTCCCTGATATTGACGTGCAGGCAGAATTGCAGCTACTTTGGCATGCGTTGGTTAAATTTGGATAATTAGATCAAGAGCATAATACTGTTATCTCAGTGTGAAAATGTGCCTGCATGCTCACAAACCGTTTAGGTATTGCTGTGTTTATCATATGAGCAACTATTGGTTTGGAGTATGTAATGAATAATCGTCTAGCTTTAGGTTGCATCATGCTTTGCGTTTCAACCCACTCATTTGCTAACGACTATGGTGAAAGTGTTAAGGTTCCTTTTGCCGATAATAGCCTGCCTGGTAAAAGCAACATCAGCCTGGAAGCAACAGTGTATAAACCTGCGGGAAAAGGGCCTTTCCCTACCGTCATTTTTAACCATGGCTCAACGGGGCCGTATGTTATTCCCCAAGATTACACTATTAATCCTTGGGGCTTCGGGAGGTATTTAGTCAGTAAGAATATTGCGCTAATCATACCGATGAGAAGGGGGCGCGGTAAGTCCGAGGGAAGCTATAACGAGTTATATACTTGTGATCGTGAAGGCATTAATAAAGGTGTGGACTATGCGGTGAAATCCGTTGACGCAACCTACACTTATCTAATGAATCAGCCATGGGTTGACAAAGAAAAGGTGCTACTCTCCGGTAATTCTCGGGGCGGGATCCTTTCTTTGGTATATGCCTCAGAGCATCCAGAAGCATTTTCTGGTGTTATCAATTTTTCAGGTGGTTGGGTGGGGGATGTCTGCAACAACAATTCCCAGTCGAAAAATATCGAGATTTTTGAAGATGTTGCCAAGAAACTGAAAATACCTACATTGTTTATTTATGGCCATAATGACCCCTATTATTCAGATACCACTATTGAAAGCTTCGTCACCGCTTACGAGCAGGCGGGTGGGCAGGTCTACTTCAAGTTTTATCAGCTAGGCGCTGACGTTTCTGGTCATGATGTTTTCTACAATTACGGCCATTTATGGTCGTATGTTGTCGACAACTATTTAATTGAAGCTTTCAAGTAACTACATATTTTTTGTAATAGAAGAGCCGCAGGTAATGAGATTATCACTACGGCCTGAATGAGTTGCAGATACGTTATGCTGCTAATCCTTGTCCTGCAAGCTCAGTGCTCCCACGCTTAACGCAAGCAAAGAAGGCATTACCCGACGTGTTATTGAGTGGGATAATTTTTTCGTAGTCATGGTCGAACATGTATACGTCAAAATACGGTGATAGCAATTGGCGCATTTGCTCGAAGCTAACCGCAACCATCGGATGTTCATCTATCCACCGAAGGGTTTCGTCACCGTTGTGTTTCTCGATGCTCAGCTTCAGCGATTGACGTTCACCGTCACCTGGGTAATGCCAGCCAGAAGCAAAGACAAAGTCTTCACCGTCGTGCTGTGCGCTATGGCGAACGAATGAGCGGTTATCGATCATGTTCTTCTCAACCACATTAAAGCAAAACATGCCGCCATCACGCAGTGCAGAATGGGCACTGGCAATACAGCCTTTCAGCTTCTCAATGTCGCCACTGTAGTGGATAGAATAGAGAAAACAGGTGATTAAATCGAGTTTGGACTCGACGGTAAAGCCACACATGTCTTGTTGGATAAAGCTTGCTTCTGGGCAGCGTAGTTTGGCCTGATCAAGCATTGGCTGATTGAGATCTAACCCTTGGCTCTGATAACCATTGTCAACTAAGTGGCGAATGTGAGGCCCGGTTCCACATGCCAAATCAAGGTGACGTTTGCCTTCATTGCCGAATAACTGGTGCAACCGACGTACATAGGTACTTTGCGCCTGATAGTCGATATCAGCACACATCAAGTCATAGTAGCCTGATAGGTCGGTGTATAAAGCATTGGAGGACGTTATTGTCACTGGCATTTACCTGAAAGCATAAAGGCTGCGCAGGATAAGGCCAGTCACATTGATAGGAAAACAAATTATATTGCACGTATCGATGAAGGTTATAAATCGATGCGTGGTGTCATTTGGCTTTGATAAGTGTACACTTATCAAAGTCACTCAATATATGGGCTTACCTTGAAAGAGAGCACGAGCAAGTACCAGTG
Source organism: Photobacterium lutimaris (assembly GCF_003025555.1). Lineage (GTDB taxonomy): Bacteria > Pseudomonadota > Gammaproteobacteria > Enterobacterales > Vibrionaceae > Photobacterium > Photobacterium lutimaris. The sequence goes on from NZ_PYMH01000001.1 coordinate 794,376, forward strand.
TGGAAGCAGGGGCGGATCCAGGCCGGGCTGTGGGCGCAAACCGGGTGTAAAAACACGGCCAGTACGTCTACCTGAATGGCTACTGGAAGCACTCGAAGATATCGATGATCCCCGCCACTGTATTGTTAAAGCTTGCATTGAACATTACGGCATTGAACCTCCCCGACAGACAGAGTCACATGACTAAAAAACAGTTTTTCGCGCATTTTCTGCGTATGAATCGCAAGTCTTATATGCTGGCGATCGTTTTCATATTTCTCGTCAACTGGCTTCAAGTAGAAATACCGCGTTATATTCAATTAGCGATTGATTTGATTGATGGCGCATCGTTAGTAGACCAGCAACAGCTTAAAACGTATGTTGGGATCGTGGTGATCATGGCTGTGTCTATGATCGTGGTGCGTATTTTGTCGCGTATTTATGCCCTTAATCCCGGTCGTATCACCGAGGCTGCACTAAAAAACATACTTCTGCAAAAGCTTAACCGTCTGCCAAATAGCTTTCATGACAAGTTTGCCTCGGGGAAGCTCATTTCAATTATGAATAATGATCTAAGTGGTGTCAGGTTACTGTTTGGGTTAGGTTTTCTGCAATTCTTCAATGCCTTGCTTGCCCTGTCGCTCACACCGCTATGGATGTGGCGCATTTCACCAGAATTAACGCTGTACTCAGTTGTACCGATTTCGATTGCGTTTGTTATTTTCCGTATTGGCTTTAAGCGTATGAAAGCACTTCATATGGAGCATATGCATCGGTTACAGGCCCTATCGGCCCAGCTAATGAGTTACCTAGCCGGTATCGATCTGATCAAAAGCCAGCAGATGTCGCCCTGGGTGAAATCGGAAATTGAAAAGCTTAATCGACAATTGCTTCACTGCAGAATGCAGATCACGCGTATTCAGGTGTTTTTTATGCCTGTTCTCGATTACGCCAATGACCTGATGAAAGTGCTTATCCTTGGGGTGGGTGGGTATATGCTGATGAACCAGCAACTTACGCTTGGTGAAATAACCGCTTTTCTTACCTACTCGGTATTACTTGCGATGCCTCTCATGCAGCTTGGTCGAATTGCGACTATCTATCAGCGCGGTATGGTCGGGATAACCAGCGTACAGACGATTTTGAATGCAGACATACCAGAGCAGGATACGAAGCCGCTTTCTCAACCAGATATTGAAAGCCTGCAAGGAAAAACACTCTCAGTCCGAAACCTGAGTTTCCGTTACCCTGGAGAGGATCGCATTATTCTCGATGACATTAGTTTCGATATTCCACCAGGCAAAAAAGTCGGTGTATTGGGCAGTATCGGGGCCGGTAAAACAACACTGGTTAATTGTCTTAATCACCACCTTGATGTGCCCGTACGCTCGGTTTTTCTTGGCGATAAAGACGTGACGACTTTTGCTCGCAGTGATTTGCGCCGCTTCATCAAAACCGTGACTCAGGACCCTTATCTATTCTCGGCAACGGTGGAAGAGAATATCCGTTTTGGCAGCCGTGCTGCTGGTATTTCGAAAGAGCAGGTCGATGACGTTCTTGAGTTGAGTCAACTGGCCAGTGATGTATCGCGTCTTGAGCAGGGCGATCAAACGCTTGTGGGTGAAAAAGGGATCATGCTGTCCGGTGGTCAGAAACAGCGTTTAAGTATTGCCCGCGCACTGCTTCAACCTTGCGACCTGATCATTATGGATAATGTGCTTTCGGCAGTTGATTACGAAACCGAACGGAAGATCCTAGAAGGCCTGTTTGGTCAGTTGAGCACACAGTCTGTACTGGTGGTATCACACCGTGTTAATGCGCTTGAATATATGGATGAGATTATTGTACTCCATGAAGGAAAGGTCATTGCCAAAGGTAACCATGCCTCGTTATTGCAAACGTGCCCCTACTATTACGAAACATGGCAATTGCAGCAAAATGAAGCGGAGACTGAAGCATGTTGAAAGGTGTTGATGTTAAATACTTAAAGCACTTTTTCACATTTGCTAAAAAGTACAAAAGGTCTGCGTTACTTGGCATAGCGATGCTGCCGCTGTCGGTGATCACCAGTCTGTTGTTCCCCTGGCTGATTATAAAGGTGATTGACGTTCATCTCTCTCAGGGAAGCATGGACGGATTACTGCTGCATATCTTCTACCTGCTTGCCGTGCTCGTAGTAAGCTATGTGGTCGATACCACCTATTCGTACCAACTGCGTAAAACCGGCCAGCATACGATTACAGATATGCGAACGGTGTTATTTGAGCGTGTATTGAAATTGCCCCGCAGCTATTTTGACAATACACCGACCGGAGTAACACTATCTCGTTTAACAAGTGATTTGGAAACCATTGGTGAGTCATTTGTGCAATCTACTGTTGGCCTGGTGAAAGACTCGATAAACACCATTGCGCTGCTGATCATGATGTTTTTTATTGATTGGCAGTTAACACTGATTGTATTGGTCATCATGCCGCCTGTGATGTATCTCACTCGGTATGTTCGAAATCGTCTACGGGCAACGTATTTGGTGACCCGTTCAGCATTGGCGCGTGGCATTGGTTTCTTGCAGGAAGTGTTAATTGGCGTAAAAACAGTTCAGCTCTATCGCGCGGAGGAGGAAGTTGAGACTAAGTACAGAGGTTATACTGACGAGTTTTTAAAAGCTCAAATGAAAGCGAATAAATATGATGCCATTTTATTTGCCTTTATTTCCGGTGTTACTTCAATCACTATCGCGTTGATGATCTGGTATGGCTCCGGGCAGGTAATGCAAAACGCTTTAACCTTGGGTGTATTGATCGCATTTATCAACACGCTGGAAAAAGTCTTTGTGCCTATCCGGGATTTCACCTCTCAGATTGCATCTATCCAAAGTTCGTTTGCCGCTTTTGACCACATTGAAGAACTGTTTGTTGAGCCAATGGAAGAAGAAGGGCGTCAATTACAGCCTAGTGATAAAGTGAAACAACCGTTGTGTGAGTTTGTCAGCCTGGAGTTTAAAAACGTTAGTTTCCGTTACAAAGAGGGTTCCCCTTACGTACTGAAAAATGTGTCATTTGCATTAGGCAAAGGTCATCAGATCGCGCTGGTGGGCTCAACGGGATCGGGCAAGTCGACTATTTTACGCTTGCTCTCTAAAACGTATCAGGGGTACGAAGGTAGCATACTGTTAAACGGGATAGAGCTTTCTGAAATTTCGATTGAAGACACCGCCCATCTATTCTCCTTGATGATGCAGGATGTTTACCTGTTTGAGGAGAGCATTGAGTTTAATATTGCGTTGGGTAAGCCTGCGATCTCACGTGAACAGGTTGAGCAGGCATCACGCTATGTTTTTGCTGATAAGTTCATTGAGCAATTGCCTCAAAGCTATGATTTCCGTTTGGATAAAAATGGCTCAAACCTTTCAGTCGGTCAGACCCAGCTGATTTCGTTTGCTCGTGCGGTTGCGCAGGGCGGTCAGGTGATGATGCTGGATGAAGCCACAAGTTCTGTTGACTCCATTACCGAGGATCTGATCCAAAAAGCGATGCAGCGCCTGTTTAAAGAGAAAACGGTTATCGCCATTGCCCATCGCCTGAGTACGGTGCGTCACTCGGATATGATTTTGGTGCTAGAAAGAGGTGAAATCGTTGAGCGGGGTAATCATCAAGAGCTAATTGCGCATAACGGTATTTATGCGGGTTTGCTTAGCGAGTCTATCGCGCAGGTGCCTGAGCAGGATGTGAAGACTGCTTAAGTGATATCTGAGCATCAAGTTCTCAGTCGTCACGTCATCAATAGTAAACGGCCTCAATAACGAGGCCGTTTATCTTTAAGCCGTAATGCTTATGCGACGCTTAACATTTTCTGTTGATGTGCAAGGTACTCATCATAAGTGCCTTGGAAGTTAACAAGTTTCTTGTCTTTCACATCAATAATTGACGTTGCAAGAGATGATACAAACTCGCGGTCATGGCTGACAAAAATTAGTGTACCTTCATATTTTTTCAAAGCGTTGTTCAGTGCTTCAATGGCTTCCATGTCCATGTGGTTCGTTGGTTCATCCATCACAAGCACATTGACGTCTTGCATCATTAACTTACCAAACAGTAAGCGGTTCTTTTCACCACCAGAACAATTCTTTGCTTTTTTGTTGGCATCATCAGCTGTGAACAGTAGACGACCTAAAATACCTCGTACCATCAAATCGTCATGTTTCGCTGTACGCCACTGTGAAATCCAATCGAAGATACTTAAATCGTTATCGAAATCCGCTGTACTATCCTGTGGACAGTAACCAATAGACGCATTTTCAGACCACTTAACAATGCCGTGGTTTTGTTCTAACTCGTTGACTAGGCAGCGAAGGAATGTTGTCTTACCCACGCCATTTTCACCTATTACCGCTAAACGAGTTCCCGCTTCTAGAAGTAAATTACCCTTTTCGAACAGGAGTTCATCATCAAAAGCGTGACCTAAATCTTGTAGCTCAAGTGCTTGGCGGTGCAGCTTCTTGCCTTCACCAAAATCAATAGACGGGCTAATACGACTAGATGATTTAACTTCATCTAGCTTGATTTTATCCAGCTTCTTCGCACGAGAACTTGCTTGTTTAGCTTTAGATGCATTGGCACCAAAGCGGTTAACGAAATCTTGAAGTTCGCTAATCTCAGCCGCCTTTTTAGCATTTCCTGCAAGCAATTGTTCGCGGATCAAACCTGATGCCTCAAGGAAGTATTCGTAGTTACCAGGGTAAATACGTAATTCACCGTAGTCGATGTCCGCCATGTGGGTACATACTGAGTTCAAGAAGTGTCGGTCATGCGAAATGATGATCATTGTACACTTACGCTGATTCAGCTCTTCAGCAAGCCAGTTAATCGTATGAATATCCAAGTTGTTGGTTGGCTCATCTAACAACAAGATATCAGGGTTGGCGAACAGTGCTTGCGCCAGTAGCACACGAAGTTTCCAACCTGGCGCGACCTGCTGCATGAGGCCGAAATGGAATTCTTCTTCGATACCCGCTTGAAGTAAAATGTCGCCAGCACGGCTTTCCGCTGTGTAGCCGTCCATTTCTGCGAACTCACTTTCAAGTTCAGCGACTTTCATGCCATCTTCTTCACTCATCTCTGGTAGTGAGTAAATACGGTCGCGCTCTTTTTTAATCTCCCATAGCTTACGGTCACCCATAATAACTACGTCGATCACGTTGTGTTGCTCGAAAGCAAACTGGTCTTGACTCAGTACGCCAAGTTTTAGTCCGGGTGTAATAGAGACATTGCCAGAGCTCGGCGTTAGTGCGCCACTCAGTATTTTCATGAACGTTGATTTACCACATCCATTGGCTCCGATTAAGCCGTAACGGTTACCGTTACCGAACTTAGCAGAAATGTTTTCAAATAAAGGCTCGGCGCCGAATTGCATAGTGATGTTAGCGGTTGAGATCAAAGAAGTATTCCTAGGTATAAGATGAGCTAATTGCTTAGTCAGATATGCCAAATCAACAGAAATGAAAGCACGAATTAATAGCTGGCGGATTATACAGATAAATTGAACAAATAACAGATGTGAGAGATAAGTCACAGAAGGTGATTGTGTTGGATGAAGCATTAAGAGGATGATCAGCTAAGCTAATTCTCCATTTTAAGTTTGGGCGGCTCTAACAAAACGCTCCCAATAGGGAGCGTTTTGTTACCTTAAGCTTTCATTCATGGCACTGGAGTCGTCACTTCAAGAGCAAGGCGGCTAAACGCTCGCGCTATATCAGGCTTAATCGAGTAACTCACGTTTGATCACGGTCATCACGCCAGCGTCACGATGGCTAGGTGCTGAAAACCGAGCGATTTGTTTAACCTTAGGGTGGGCGTTGTCCATGGCGTAAGAGTGATAGCTCGCTTTGAGCATTTCCAAATCATTGAGGTAATCACCAAAACTCATCGTCTGCTCATGGCTAAACCCCAGCGTGTTTTGCAAGTGTTCAATTGCCGCTCCCTTAGAGGCTTCGGCATTCATCACATCGAGCCAGATTTTTGCGCTCACCACCACTTGATGGCTTTGACCAAACGCGCTGTCAAAACTTGGGAATACACGCTCTTCAGTGCCATCAAAATGACAAATGGCAACTTTAATAAAGTCATCATCGACAGCTAAAAGGTCGTCAACATACTGGCAACGGTGGTAGTACTTAGCGAACTCTTCTAGCGCTTGTGGATCTTGGGTTTCAATATAAGCCGATTGTGTACCACACAAGACGATATTTGTTCCTTCGATTGCTCGTGCCTGCTTAATAATCGCTTCAATAGAGGGTTTGTCGATTTCACAACGATACAACTCTTCGCCTTGGTGCATCACCATGGTGCCATTTTCAGCGATAAACATCATACGATCGTTAATGGGAGCGAACGTCTCCATCAAGCTGTAATACTGACGACCCGATGCGGCAGCGAAAATAATATCACGCTGCTCTAATTGCTGGTAAACCGAATAGAAGTCTTCGGGTAGCTGGCTGTTGTGGTCGAGCAGAGTCCCGTCCATATCGGCAGCAATAAATTTGATGTCTTTACTTGGCATAGTTGACCGTGTAGTTAGCAAAAGATGTGTATCAAGCATGATAAATTACATCAGTCACTATTCTCTGCAAGTGATTTCCATCAAGCGAAGAGTAACTATGGACAATATTACCCGGTCTTGACCGGGTATTATTGCTTTGAGATAGGCTAGAAACTGTACTGATTCATCACGCCAGCCAGGATCTTGTCAGCGATATACTTATGCGTCGCCGTTGTTGGATGGGTGACACCCCAGAATACATACTTGTCAGAACCGTGGTAGGCACAGTCATTGGTCAAGCTATGGCTGTAAAGATAATCCATCGAGTTACTGCGATTGATGTTCAAGCACGCGTCTTTGGCGTTTTCAAATCCATGGGCGTTGGGTTCTGTGGTTAAGTCATTAAACATCTGCGCAGCATCCACTAGGGCGACATTTATCCCTTTATCTTGATAGTACTGAGCCTGTTCGCGGATATAGATGTTGAACAGTTTGATCTTTGCGCGGACTTTCTCAATCTCATCTTGTGTTGAGTATTTAAATTGTGGTGCTTTGGTTGCATCCGGTAAAGTAAACAGCATGATATTCTGCGCGCCAGCATCAGTCAGGCGGATAAGTGCGCTGCTGAAGTCTGCTTTCACTTCAGAGACTTCACGGTCATAGTTCATAAAGTCGTTCAGGCCAAACTCTAGAGTAAATAAAGTGCGCTCTGGTCGATAGTTTTTTGCCATCTTCATATAGGTCAGGTAAGAGGTTACCTGTTCAGTCACACCGGTTAGGGCCACGTATTGATTGGTACCTGCAGCGCCACCTACTGCCCAGTTATAAAGAGGGATGCCTTTGTCGCGTGCCAGGTATTCGGTCCATACTAATCCATTAGAGAAGCGGCCTAAAAACCATGAGTTACGGTTAGGGAACAGCCACTGTGAAGCATTAAACATGTTGCCGGTATCGGACAAGCTATCACCCAAAGCAACCATTTTGTTGATGGTGTCCGGCTGGAAAACGGAATCGTTGGTCCAAATTGAGTGGTTAAAGGAAGCTCGGTTATCTGCCGCATAGTAGCTCATATCAGCCGTTTCATGCCCTGTGCCCAGTGTCGCGTTACAGCGTTCGGCAATTTTCTCCTGGCTTGTGTCGGTATAGAACATGTTTTTAAATGAAACTGATGACCACCAGTATCCGCTAAGGGTGAAATAGTCCCCGTTTTCATCTAGCGCCCACTCCCAAGTAGTGGCAGGGTCGTCATGATTATAATGGAGACGGTACCAGCAGCGAACGTAAGTATAAGTCTGGTCAGCCTGAATATTGCTGACTTGGGCTGAAGTAATGGCTTCGGGGGTGAGCGGTTCTGAAGCGTATGCCGTCATCGGCAATAGCAAAGTAAGGAGTAATTTCTTCATCGTATTTTTCTTCTAGTTAATGACGTCTATTCTATTAACCATTTGATTAATAGAATCATTATTAGATATTTCCCAATCGGAGTTGGTGGCGTTATTTTGCATTTGAATAGGTTTGGGTCAATTGCTTTGTTTAGGTAATGTATTAACTTGGTATAGGGATCGCTTTATAAACAAAAAAGGAAAAATAACGTTGTCAATAAAGCCTTCACAGTCAGTCTCTGTATTATTGCCATAACCTCTCAAAGCAATCACTGTTATCCACATTCAGGTCAGTGTTTGTTAGTTATACCGACCTGCAACACGTGGGGTATTAGCTGTTATCAACAAAATCTGGGGACAATCTTAGCTGAACCAAGTTTTACGACTTAACGGTTTGACGTTCTTAGACTTGGTCAGAGAGGGGGAGGGTGTAGTGATACGGTGAAATTGGCCACGGTTTTAGAGTGTTCCAATACAAATACATTTATTCATAAGAAAAACTTATCAGATGAAAGACTGTTAGAATTTTAACCCTAAGAAGGTTTTGTCCAGAACCTTCACAGTTGGCACTTCTTAACTCTGAAGTGTCCAAATGAGAGTTTCGTTTAAGGTAGTAGCTCTAGTTTTCAACTTTTTGAAAGACTGTGCATCCCCAGTGACAGTGTAACTTGATTTTTGGTATGATTTTTATCAATTACCACCACCGAAGCCTAAATTACCTGTCTTGAAAAAGCCTGTTTAGTATAACTATGATTTTTAGACCGTTAAAAACTTAAATTTCTGATTATAAATAAATTAAATACCTTGTGTGCTGCTCAGCCTTCCAGACGTCCTTCCGCGTTTCTGATCACTTTTCCGCGCTTATGCCTTCCTAGCCAACACAGTACCTTCCACGCCATCCTTACATTCGTAAACAATGTAAATTTAATGCCAATGAAAACGATTATCAATTATGTTATGCAGCATAAGATAGTCACTATACATTGAATTGATCATGCTACTCAAAAGTAAAGCGGTTCAACTTTGGGCTCGACGATTACATATTTATGTGTCTATGGCTTTGCTGCTTGTTGTGCTCTTTTTCTCGGTAACAGGCATCACGCTCAACCGTCCTGAATTGTTTGTGAAAAGTCAGCCAAGGGTAGAGACGCTTACCTTATCGTTACCTGATTCGTTGTTTGAAAGCCCCGACGCATTCGTGCCAACTGAAGCAGCATTGTTGGTTTACTTGAAGGCGAGGGCAGATATGTCCGGGACACCTTCTGCAATGGAAGTCTTTACCGAGGTCGAAGATGGCGAATTAATCGAAGGCGAAATTGCGCTTGATTACAAAGGGCCGGGCTATAACGCAACGGTATTTATCGACCTGCTGCACAAAGAAGCGGAGATCGAAAAAAATCACTATGGCGTGGTTGCTGTTTTAAATGATCTCCATAAAGGCAGAAACAGTGGTGAGATCTGGAAAGGGTTTATCGATATCACCGCTTTGTTGATGATCTTTTTTGTACTGACCGGTGTTTGCTTATTGCTGCCAAAAAAGAAAACGTTGAATACATCAATGAAATGGATGGCTTTGGGCTCTTTTATTACGCTTTTCATTTTTATTTTTGCTGTGCCTTAACAGGCTTTATGACAAGGAACACCCATGAATGCTTTTGCTACATCGATAGCGGGGATCACCCTGGCGCTACCGATTGCATTTACGGCTATCGCCAAACCTATCCCAGAGTCGGCATCAATGGACGTTGAGTTTCAACTGCCAAAGATCGATACCGCTATGTATGCACGTCCATACGTTGCGGTATGGATTGAAGATGACCGCCGTAAGCCGGTTCGTACCATGCAATTGTGGGTGGGTAAAGATGAATGGCTTAAGGATTTACGCAGTTGGTGGCGTAAGGTTGGACGCTATGATCGTGAATTGGTCGATGCGGTAACATCGGCGACAAGGCCCGCAGGCGAGTACCGTTTCGTATGGGACGGGCTTGATGATGCAGGTAACCGGGTAGAGCAGGGTGAATACACCTTCTATGTTGAGGTTGTACGCGAGCACGGTGGCCGAAACTACTTACGTCAAAAAATGTCATTGTCAGACTCCAGTTTCACTCACCACATAAAGCCGACTGAAGAAACCGGTGATATCCGCCTTCAGTACTCAGTGAAATAACCTATTTTCGCTATCAGATTTAACGCTATCAGAGAATCAAAGATGATTAAACGTTCGCAATTGAAAGCGGCGACAGTAGCTTGCGCACTGTTGGCTGGAATGGCTGTCAGTGCCACGGCTAATGCTCACCCTCGTTGGATTTTACCTTCACATTTTACGGTTTCTAAAGAAGGTGGTGATTGGCTGACTTTTGACGTGACCGCGTCACACGGTACGTTTGTGTTCGATAAACCTGCGGGCAGTGAAACGGGGCAGATCGTGATGCCAGACGGCCGTATTCAGTACCCTTCGTATGTCACCAAGGGCAAGCGTCGCTCAGTGTTTGACTTCTACTTTGAAGAAGATGGTACCCACAAGGTACGCGTAAATAACGTTCCTTCTTACTACACCCAATATAAAGCCGGTCGTCGCGATACGGTGAAGTGGGTCAAGGCGCATAAAGCCGAACGTGACGAAGTGTTGCCTAAGAAGTCACGTGATGTGATCACCCAGATCAGTTATACCCGTGCTGAAACTTACGTGACGGTGGGTAAGCCTACAGAAAAAGCGTTTGAAATTGAAGGTAAGTACCTCGAGCTTGTGCCTGTTACGCACCCTGCGGATATTGTTGAAGGTGAAGAGGTCACATTCCAGTTTTTCTTCAATGGTGAGCCACAACAGGGTGTTACCGCTGAAATTACCCGTGAAGGCACCCTTTACCGCAACCACCAAGAGCAAATTGATGTCGTCAGTGATGATCAAGGGTTGGTGAGCTTTGTCCCTGAGCATGCTGGTCGCTGGTTGATGAAAGCCAACTACAAAGGTGATCTTGAAAACAATGCGCTGGCTGATCGTGCAAGCGTGAATGTTCATCTGACATTTGAAGCGGTTTTGCAATAACAGTCAGTAACCCTGGTAGTAAAAAACTATTGGTGGCCTGCATAAAAAGCAGGCCAGTTTCTAGTGAGGAGGTTGTAATGAAAAATTTCTCGAAATCCGTTTTCCTTGGCGCTGTAGCAGTGGTTGGATTCGTGAGTGTGGGGACTGCCCATGCGCATTTCCCGTTGATGAGTTGCTGGTTAGCAGCCGACAAGGTGATTTGTCAGGCGGGTTACAGTGACGGCAGTGAAGCGGTTGATTATGCCGTGGAGATGTTTGATTACGACGACAACTTGATGGAGCGAGCGATGACAGATAAGCGTTCGATTGCCGAATTCACAATGCCTGAAGATGATTTCTACTTGGTGTTTGATGCGGGGCATGAAAGTCCTGTGGAAGTTGATGTTGTCGAGATTGAAGAGAAATGATCACTGAGTCAGTAAAATCAGATGACGGTGGCACGGAAGGTCAGTGGGTGGCACTGGCTATTGCCGTGATTTTGGCCGTGGCTTACTTTGCATTGCCTTACCACCAGTCCGGCGGTAGTAAGCAAGAATTGCCTGCTCATCAGGTATCGGTCAAGGATTTGGATCCCGAAGATTTAGCGATGGTTGCGGAGCTGAGGCTTGCTCATGAGGAAATTCGTAATCTACGTCAGGATAATCAAGACAATCTTGATGAGTCAGCTAAGCAAATCAGTAACCATTTCTGGCCATCGATTGAAGAGCTAGCATCACTGTGGTTAGCCCCTTTTGTGAAAGATAAGAGCTGGGAACACAAAGGCCGACACTATTGGCAGCATCTATCCAATGGCGTGTACCTAGGTGTGCCACAACGTCCAGGCACGGCTAAGCCTTTACTCCTTATCAGTCAACATGTTGAACCCGTGATTTGGTTTAACCCTACATCTGATCTGACATCTGACTCGACGTTTGAAAACCGTGCCTTTGAAAGACCGGCAACCTTCTCTTCTTCGGCTCTCATTGATGCTGGTTGGATTCAAGTTTCTTTCGATGAAAATGCCCAGCACCATTTGCATTAAGAATCATGCGCATTAATCCCGACAGACTATTTGGAATTAAAATGAAAACAATAAAATATACCCTCAACGGGCTATTAACCGCTGCATTGATGCTGACTGCATCGACTCATGCTTTTGCGACGGAAAAATTAAATATTGGTATTACGCTGCAGCCTTACTATAGCTATGTCAAAGCCGTTGTTGGGGATAAGGCCAATATTATTCCTTTGGTGGATGCCGGTTTTAATCCGCATAACTACCAACCTCAACCCAATGACTTGCGCCGTTTGAAGCAAATGGACGTGATTGTGGTGAATGGCATTGGCCATGATGATTTCGCGCTGAAAGTGATTGCGGCTGCAAACCGAAGTGATTTGGTTGTGATAGAAGCGAATAACGATGTTCCTCTGCTGCCGGCAATGGGCCAATCAGTAGGTGATGGCGCGGTTAACCCTCACTCTTTTGTTGGGCTTTCGACGACTATCCAGAAGGTTTATACCATCGCTAATGAGTTGTCGAAGCTGGATCCTGAAAACGCCCGTCTCTATCGCGCCAATGCCCGTAAGTATTCTATCGCTTTTCGCAAGATGAAGCATGAGGCCATGGTAACGCTGGGTGACTTGGATACCAGCGGCATGGTTGTTGCCACAACTCATAACGCCTATGGCTACTTGTTACAAGAGTTTGGTGTTGATGTTGCTGCAGTGATTGAGCCTGCCCATGGTGTAGAGCCAAGCGCAAGCCAACTACAGGAAACGATCGCGAAGATCCGTCAGTCTGGTATTGATGTGCTGTTTTATGAATTGAATATGCCTAACCGCTATGTCGACACCATTGAGGAAGCGACGGGTGTTCGACTCTATCGCTTTTCACACATGACGCATGGGCCTTATGAGGCAGGCAAGGTAGAGAAGGAAATGAAAGAAAACCTCGATACCTTAATCGAAGCCATGCAGTTTGTTGCGAAAAGAAAGGTGAGCTGATGATAGGGCCAAGCATTTCGCTGCAAAACGTCAATTTGCAGTACGGTGAAAATCAAATTCTTCATGCTATCAGTCATGAGTTCGCCGCTGGTCAATGTCATGTCGTAATGGGGCCAAATGGGGGAGGTAAAACGTCACTACTGCGCTCTATTCTTGGTCTGACGCCTTTTACCGGTAATATCAATATTCATTGGGCTGATAGAAAAGGCAAGGTGGGTTATGTACCACAAAAAGCCGTGTTTGAATCAAGCCTACCGCTAACCGTCATGGATTTTATATTGCTGAACCAAAGCCGCACTCCGTTGTTTTGGTCCCGCTGGCGTAACTTGTCCAAGCAACGTGGCTTTGCGCTTGAGCAGTTGGATCGTGTTGGCATGGCTGAACGTGCGGATCGTCGGATGGGGCAGCTATCAGGGGGCGAGCAACAGCGGGTTCTGTTTGCTCAGGCCTTGTTAGATAACCCTGATTTATTGGTATTGGATGAGCCCACAACGGGGATGGATGAGCTAGGGGTTCGCTATCTGGAGTCGCTTATTTTAGATCTGGTATCAGAAGGCAAAACGCTATTGGCTGTTCATCATGATGTTTCTGCAGTCAGGCGTCTAGGAGCCAACGTTCATGTTGTTAATCGCCAATTGATTGATAGCGGTCCGGTTGAAGATGTTTTGACCCCAGAAAAAGTGGAAAGGCTGTTTAATCATTACTCAACAAAAGTCAGTGATGACATGTTCAAACAAGGTAAAGCGGCATGATGGATTCAATTCGCCAGTTAGCATTGCAAGGTGTTGAAGCGGGTTGGCTAAGCGACAGTTTCTCTTATGCTTTTCTGGTCAATGCGGTTGTGGCGGCGTTGTTGGTCGGCCCATTGCTGGGTGGACTGGGAACACTGGTTATCGCCAAGCGACTCGCGTTCTTTTCTGAGGCTGTCGGTCATGCGGCATTAACTGGTATTGCCCTAGGTGTGTTACTGGGTGAGCCACCGGAAAACCCGATCATCGGTTTGTTCTGTTTCTGTATGGTGTTTGCCTTATTACTCCATTTTGTCAGAAACCGTACCAATGTGCCTTACGATACCTTAGTGGGTGTTTTCTTGGCGTTGGCACTCGCTGTGGGTGCTGCATTGCTGATGTATGTCGCGCGTAAGATCAATATCCATATGCTGGAGAATGTTCTGTTCGGTTCTATTTTGACGGTGACCGATCAAGATATCCTGATCCTTGGGCTCAGTTGTTTACTTATCATATTGGTACTGATCCCAACCTTTAATCGTATATTACTGACCTGTATTAGCCCTGATATTGCCAGAGTGCGTGGCCATGCTACCCATTTTTACGATTACCTGTTTGTTATGATGATCACCTTGGTCACGATTGCATCGGTGAAAATTATTGGTGCTGTACTTGTGGGGGCGCTGTTGCTAATACCAGGTGCTACTGCACGTTTGATGACTAAGAATATGGGTGATTTTGTCCTCGTATCTGCTCTTCTTGCAACGGTCAGTTGCTTGGTCGGTACGATTTTACCGATGGAACTAGAAGTGCCGGTTCCTTCTGGCGCTGCGATTATTATTGTTTCCGCTTTCTTCTTTCTTGTCGCGACCTGCCATCGCATTGCTCGAAGGGGGTAGAACAAATGAGTATTAAAATGAATAAACACGCTAAGCAGATCATTCGGTTAATCGGACTGTTCTCGCTACTGATATTATCGGCAGTTACTCAGGCCAAAGATATTCTGACTTCAACGCCAGTGGCCTATATGCTGGCGTCTGAGTTAACCAAAAATACAGGGCTAGAAACCCAATACTTGCCGCCAAAGCGATATGGCATGATGCGTTTGCCGAATTGGTTTAGCAGTAAAGGCGCTGAAACCACTATTGAGGCGGCGAAAAGTGCGACTGCAGTGATCACTATTGGTGCTGTCTGGCCGCAGGACCCTTTATATGTACACGCACGTCAAGGCAATATCCAGATTGTCGAAATTGATGCTTCGCAATCTATTTCGCCAAGGGCGCAGGGAGTGGCTGCGCTTCGATTGGAAAGTGGGCTTATTTCCCCCTATGCGTGGCTTAATCCATCAAACCTAACCCGGATGGCAGCGATTGTGAGTCAAGATTTGCAACGCCTATGGCCTGACCAGGCAGAGACGATCTCACTGAATCAGCAACAGCTTATGATTCGTATTCGTAAGCTAATCAATCACCAGCAAACACGCTTGTTTGATGCTGAGGTAGATTCGGTAATACTGCTTTCTCAAGAGCTTGAGGATTTTGCCTCGGGCAATCAATTATTTGTTGTCGGACGTTATACCAAACCAGAACTGGATTGGACGGAAAATGAAAAGCGTACGTTTCTTGAAACGCTTAAAGATGATCAAAGCGTATGGGTTCTGACATCTCGTCAGTTGAGTAAAAAGATGTTAGCTCAATTGCCTAACCCTGAGCGTGTGCTGACCATCGACAGTATTGACCGCTGGGGCAGGGAAGGAATGCATACCGAAAATCCGCTTTCACGTTGGGAAATCAAGTTATAGGTTCACGCCGAAAGAGACTAAACCGTATTTATAAGAACTCAGTAAGTTGATGTAGACTTACTGCGTTCTTGCTTTAATTCGTTGGATTAGGTATTTTTCTAGCTAACCTATCTATTCCGCCTTCTGCCGTGAAAAACAATTCGATCTCAAGCATAATGCCTGGGTTGACTTTATATTGATATCTGTCCTGAAAATCTAACTCTGGAGTGAGTGTCATATAAAGCCAATCACTATAAAGACGATGTTTCCAAGCTAATGATATCCATGAATTGGTAATCGAATAATTGGGTGTAGAGTCAGCACTGATGCCAAGAGAATATTGCAGTAAATTATCTTGGCCTATTCTGTCAAATATTTCAGCTTGTTGAACAAACTCCCAATTATCATCTGTATCTAAATATTGTGCAGATGAGCTGAGCTTTAGAATTGTACTTGGGTCTTCTTGCGAGGAAAAATAGAAATTGACTGAGGTAAGTGCACCAGGCCCTTTGGAGTCGTAATAAAAAATCTCTTGCTTAATACGGCTTGTCCATGTGTGGCTTAACCTATCAATCCGCCTCAAGTCTGCTCTAGCAAAGGGGTCAAGAGGAAGCTTGATCTTTAAACCTAGATCGAGGTTTGTTCGCCACTTTCCCCATTGCTGGCCTTGTAACTGTACTCCACCGACTGCGCCAGACAAACTGCCGTCAGAACCATTTGAGATACCACGCTGTTTATCTTCAAGCCTGTCAAAGTCATCAGGATCAGTATCGAGGATCAGTTTCCAGTTTTTTTCAGTATGAGGAAGATCGAGTTTCAATTTTACACTGGCATCT
The DNA here is from genome assembly GCF_003025555.1 of Photobacterium lutimaris. Classification (GTDB taxonomy): domain Bacteria; phylum Pseudomonadota; class Gammaproteobacteria; order Enterobacterales; family Vibrionaceae; genus Photobacterium; species Photobacterium lutimaris. The sequence goes on from NZ_PYMH01000001.1 coordinate 810,647, forward strand.
AAGTCCAAATGATCACGGTGTGTATATCTACTTTTTAGTTTTAGTCGAAGGTAGCTTCGGTTGGTGATTGGTAGTTCTTCATCATTCTTACCAATGTAGTGATCGAGTGAGCTGCTGTAGTCATGGATGGTATCTGAAATAGAATCCTGTGTATCTTCTACCCAGTCTTGAAAGTTATCTTCATCGTTTATATCAGAGTACAGCCTGTCATAATAGATATCATACGGCTCCTCTTTTACTTCCATTGTCATTCCAAAGAAAGGGATAAAGAGTAGAAGTATGATGGCTGACCCAATTGATACTGCTTTGAGCATACATTCAAAGGGAGTTAAATCACGCCACATCTTACTTCTCCCATCACCACATGAAATAGTAACTCATTGATATATGACTAAGTGTAGACCGAGTAATTCTTGAATACATATAAAGGAGACGGATTTATGAAAATGAGATCTATTTCTAAAAAATTAAAATAAAATTTATTAGAATAATCATCTATACACTGTTCGATTTTAATTTAACTTAACTAAAACATCAATTTAGTAGATAGAATAATTTGTTACACATGATTTTCTGGTATGTGAAAAATACTTTCTTCATCAACTACACTTATCATGTCTAGGTTGATTAACACTCGTGGTTAAATATTTGGAGAAAATGATGGATAGTGTTGATTTAGAAGGGATAAAAAGGGATGTATCACACAAAGTCGTCGATATTTTCGAATCATTCGAAGAGCACAACAATCGCTTACCGACTTTGGAAGAATTTAGGCTACTTTTCAATAATGAAGCAGATCAATTTATTGGACCTACAGATACGCTTAACGTGAAGCCGGGTAGTGTCATGCACTCAAGGCTACAAGAGCGAGAGCAAAAAATGTGGCGTGCAGTCAACGAGCTGGAGGCGGAGCAACGTTTCCTGCGTTCAGAAACTTACTAATGATTTAATTAATACCCAAGTTGCATGGGTATAGCACATCGGCGTACGAAAAGAAGTGATGAGGGTAGAATGTAGTTCATAATGAGTTAGTGGTAATTACCTTTTCTCGGGTAGTTACCACTCTTTTTAAATATGTATAAATCATTCTGTTATTTGCTGACGTTGTTATTCGTTATTGAAGCTGCTTTTCTTTACTGAAGGTATTTCGCTTTCAGTGCTAAAGAAACATTCGATCGTGGTGATATATTGAGTGCTTGGCAAATCATCCATCCCGCTTCAGCTAACATATTAAGGTTAATACCGGTTTCTATGCCCAACTGGTGACATAGATAGACCACATCTTCGGTGGCGACATTTCCACTCGCCCCTGGTGCATAGGGGCACCCGCCTAGCCCTGCAACACTGGCATCAATCGTATCAATTCCCATCGATAAAGCTTGATAGATATTGGGCAATGCCTGACCCCATGTGTTGTGGAAATGCACGGCAATTTGATGGCGAGGGATGTGGTTAATAACAGTGTCTAACAAGTTTGCGACTTTCAACGGTGTACCGGTACCGATTGTGTCTCCAAGAGAAACTTGATAACAGCCCATATCAATTAGCGTATTAGTAACGTGCATCACTTGGTTTGCTTCAGTTGGGCCATCATAAGGGCAATCAATCACACAAGATAGATAGCCTCTCACTGGTATATTGTGGAGTAGAGCCAAAGCCATTACAGGTTCAAAACGTTTAAGACTATCGCTGATAGAACAATTGATATTGTGTTGGCTAAAACCTTCAGAGGCCGAGGCAAATATCGCCACTTCATTGGCTTGCGCACTTAATGCCATTTCGAAGCCTTGAATATTGGGAGTAAGCGCAGAGTAGGTGATAGTGTTATCCCGTTCGAGTGCACGCATGACGTTTAACGAGTCAGCCATTTGAGGTACCCGTTTGGCAGAGACAAAAGACCCCGTTTCAATATGGCTAAGCCCTGATTGTGAGAGTAGGTTGATAAAATCAACTTTGGTTTGGGTTGGTAGGGCGGTTTCGTTTTGCAAGCCATCACGCGGACCCACTTCATAGAGAGTCACGGAGGTAGGAAAATCACTGGAATGATCTGGCCGTCTAATCATGATCTGTTATCCAATTAGGTTTACGCTTTTCCAAAAATGCGTTCAAACCTTCTTGCCCTTCAGCAGAAACACGCAATTTTGCAATGATCTCACTGGTTTTCTTCCTTAGCGAAGAATCAATAGCTTCTGACTCACACAGGTGGCAAAGGGCTTTAGCTTCTCGAACGGCATTGGGGCTGTTTTTTGTAATGTGACGAATGAAATGTTGGAGGTGCTCATCGAATGATTGAATGGTTGGCACCAGAGTATGGATGATATTGAGCTTTTGTGCATGCTCGGCACTGATAAGCTCCGCTGTTAGCATATAACGCCTTGTTTGCCGTTGGCCGATAGTGCGGCAAACATACGGACCTATGGTTGCTGGCGCTAACCCGAGTTTGACTTCACTCAAGCAAAATTGACAATCTTGCGTGGCGATAGCGATATCACAGCAGCAAATCAAGCCAAGCGCGCCGCCGAAAGCTGCTCCCTGAACCACGGCGATGGTAGGAACAGGGAAGGAGTCTAGTTGATGGAGTAGGTCGGCAAGTTTTTCAGCATCCTCTATGTTTTCTTCCATGGTGTAGTTTGCGAGAGATTGCATCCAATTGAGATCTGCCCCTGCACTAAAATGACTGCCGTTTGCCCGCAGGATCAATGCTCTTATTTTGGAATTGGCTCGGGAAATGTGCAGTATATTGAGCAAAATCGAAATACAGTGACTGTCGAAGGCATTTTTTTTATCGGGACGATTTAGCGTAATCGTTGCAACGCCGTTGTCATCGAGATGAAATAGCACGTCTTTGCTTTCAATACTCAGATTATTGTTACCATGTTCCTTGGTGAGCCGATTCATACTGTTACCTCACTGTCCATGTTGTGCCTCACATTCGAAATATGCCAAACGTACTGTCAGTTTTCGGTGCTCTTTGGCAAGCATGGAGCGCAGTGCCGACAATATGTCGTGTGTCACGAGGATCGATGATGCCATCGTCCCAAAGCCTTGCGCTGGCATAGTAGGGTGAGCCTTGCTCCTCATATAAATCACGAATAGGCTGCTTGAACGCCTCTTCCTCTGCGGCAGTCCACTGTTCACCCTGTCGCTTTTTGTTGTCACGGTTTACTTGTGCTAAGACACCAGCGGCTTGTTCCCCACCCATTACCGAGATCCGCGCGTTGGGCCACATCCACATCATGGTTGGGCTGTAGGCACGGCCACACATTCCGTAATTTCCCGCTCCGTAAGAGCCACCGATAATGACGGTAAATTTAGGAACATCGGCACAAGCAACCGCCATCACCATCTTAGCGCCGTGTTTGGCTATCCCTTCCGATTCGTATTTTTTCCCTACCATAAAACCAGTAATGTTCTGCAGGAACAAAAGAGGAACGTTTCTTTTGCAGCATAATTCGATGAAGTGCGCGCCTTTTTGGGCTGACTCAGAAAACAAGATGCCGTTATTGGCAACGATGCCGACCTGTTGGCCGTAGACCTTGGCAAAGCCACATACCAGTGTGGTCCCATAAAGCGCTTTAAATTCATCAAATTCAGAATTATCGACAATCCTAGCAATGACTTCTCGGATATTAAACGGCGTGCGTAAATCGGTGCCGACAATGCCAAATAACTCCTCAGCAGGGTATTGAGGAGCCGGCGAGTTATGGCTTAATGGTTCAAATGATGGAAGGGCACAGCTTTTTAAGGCCTGTCTTGCTAATTCAATCGCATGCTGTTCATCATTAGCGAAATAATCCGCTACACCTGATATTTTGCAATGAACATAAGCACCGCCCAGTTCTTCTGCCGTTACCACTTCGCCTGTCGCTGCTTTAACAAGTGGGGGACCTGCTAAGAAAATGGTCCCTTGTTCTTTGATAATAATAGAGACATCAGCCATTGCCGGTACGTAGGCACCACCGGCTGTGCAGGATCCCATCACCACCGCAATTTGCGGGATCCCTTTGGCCGACATTCTGGCTTGGTTATAAAAAATGCGGCCGAAATGATCCCGATCGGGAAATACATCGGCTTGATGAGGAAGGTTGGCTCCACCTGAGTCGACGAGATAAATGCAGGGTAGGTGGCAGCGTTCAGCGATCTCTTGTGCCCGAAGATGTTTTTTCACCGTCAGTGGGTAGTAGGTGCCGCCTTTAACGGATGGGTCGTTGGCAACGATCATGCATTCGATCCCTTCTACCCGCCCGATACCTGCCACAACACCCGCGCATGGTATCGATTCCGTGTAAACGTCCCAAGCGGCAAATTGGCCTATTTCAAGAAATTCACTGTCATGATCGACTAGGGCTTGAATTCTGGATCTTACCGGTTGTTTACCTTTCTCTTGCTGTTTTTTATGTGATTTGGCTCCACCACCGAGCTTGATGGTTTCAACGTATGTCTGCAGTTGATCGACAATAGCGGCCATATTTTTGAAGTTATTAGAATAAAAGTTATCGTCACGATTGACTGTAGACTTGAGTATCGCCATCGTCTTTCCCTATTTGGATTCTTCAAAAAGCTCACGGCCAATCAACATTCTGCGTATTTCTGATGTCCCTGCGCCGATTTCGTAGAGTTTGGCATCACGCAATAAACGACCAGCAGGAAATTCGTTGATGTAGCCGTTTCCACCCAACAGTTGAATGGCGTCCAGTGCCAATTGGGTGGCGACTTCTGCTGCATATAAAATGACACCGGCTGCATCTTTGCGGGTTGCTTCACCCCGATCACAGGCCTTGGCGACGGTATAGACATAAGCACGAGCGGCATTGGTGCGGGTATACATGTCAGCGACTTTGGCTTGGACGAGTTGGAACTCGCCAATAGAGCGGCCGAATTGCTTTCTGTCATGAACGTAGGGCACAACGAGGTCAAGACAGGCTCTCATGATCCCCAATGGCCCGGCGGCCAGAACAACCCGTTCATAGTCCAGGCCACTCATGAGAACTTGTATGCCTTGGTTTAGCTCTCCCAGCAAGTTCGCTGCCGGTACAGCACAATCAATAAATACAAGCTCACAGGTATTGGAGCCGCGCATGCCGAGTTTATCGAGTTTCTGAGCATGGCTAAAACCGGGAAATTGCTTCTCAACAATAAACGCAGAGATGCCATGTGAACCTTTGTCGGGGGCCGTTTTGGCATACACAATCACTGTGTCGGCATCAGGACCATTGGTGATCCACATCTTGCTGCCGTTAAGCAGATAATGATCGCCTTGGTTCTCCGCTTTGAGTTGCATGCTGACAACGTCGGATCCTGCATTGGGTTCGCTCATAGCCAGTGCACCGATATGCTCACCACTCACCAGCTTAGGAAGATACTTGGCTTTTTGCTTGTCTGTACCATGGCGATAGATTTGATTGACACAGAGATTGGAATGAGCACCATAACTCAGGCCGACAGAAGCGGATGCACGGCTGATTTCTTCCATGGCGACAACATGGGCGAGGTAGCCCATGTCAGCACCGCCATATTCCTCGCTGACAGTGACGCCCAGTAACCCCATTTCCCCCATCAACAGCCATAAGTGGTTGGGAAATTGATTATTTCTATCTATGTCTGCAGCAAGAGGGAGGACCGCTTGCTCAGCAAAACCATTAACCTGCTCACGCAGCATGTCAATAGTCTCTCCTAGGCCATAATTTAAAGGGGTGAAGCTGTCTTTCATAAGCGCTCCATGAGACAGAGTGAAAGTGAGATTAGGGCTCTGGTTGATTATCTGAAGCCTCAATATTCAAAGCTTGGTGGCATTTATTTTTGGCGATTTGTAGTTCGGTCATGATGACATTGATATCTTCAAGCTGGCGTTTGAGTGCGGCTTGTTTGGTATCAATGATGATCAGCATCTTGTTCAGTTGCGTTGCGCTTTGGTTGGTATCGTATAGGTCGAAAAGCTCACGGATTTCGGCCAGTGAAAAGCCAAGCCTTTTACCGCGTAAGATAAGCTTGAGCCTGATCTTATCTCGTCGATGATAAACACGGGTACTGCCTTGTCTTTTGGGCTGCAGTAACCCTACATCCTCATAGAAACGGATGCTTCGGGTGGTGATGTCAAACTCTTTGGCCATTTCACTTATTTTGAACGTTTCCACCTTGCTTTGCCCCCCAACGTGACCGTACAGCAATGGTTAGGTCATGGCTTTAATGCTGCAATGTGTGCCAAGTGTGTTTCTTAACGTTTACGTAAATGTTAGTGCTATGCTTACGTAAACGTCAAGAAATCGCCTGCAGAGATAGAGCATACCAAGAGGGCTTTGTTATGAGTAAGGAAGTGTGGGTCATCGCAGCAAACCGAACACCTATCGGTAGTTTTCAAGGAGAGCTATCGTCACTGAGTGCTTCCGAGCTGGGTAGTGTTGCCATTAAAGGCGCATTACAGCATTCCGGGCTTTCGGCAGAAATGATTGATGAAGTATTGATGGGGCATGTGTTGCTGGCTGGCTGTGGTCAAGCCCCGGCAAGGCAAGCTGCGTTAAAAGCCGGCATACCTGAAAACATTGGTTGTACCACCATTAATAAAGTGTGTGGCTCTGGCATGAAGAGCGTGATGTTAGGCCATGATGCAATTTTGGTTGGCACCGACCAGACAGTGGTGGCTGGTGGGATGGAGAGCATGAGTAATGCGCCATACTTGCAGAGTAAGATCCGTTCTGGCTTGCGATTAGGCCATAGCACCTTACACGATCATATGTTTCTAGATGGCCTACAGGATGCTTATGAAGGGGACTTAATGGGTGTCTATGCCCAGAAAGTTGCCGACGAACGCCATTACACGCGTCAAAGCATGGACAAGTGGGCAGTTAAGTCAGTAGAACGCGCGTTGATTGCTCAAGAGCAAGGTTGGTTTGATAGTGAAATTATACCGGTTAAGGTGGCCAACCCTAAAGGGGATGTTGTCGTTAGCCGAGATGAACACCCCAACGAAATTAACCTGACGAAACTACCGGTACTGCGGCCTGCATTTGTCGAGGGAGGCACAGTGACCGCGGGGAATTCCAGTTCAATATCGGACGGGGCTGCGGCGCTTATATTAATGGAAGCTCAACTTGCCAAGCAGCAAGGCCACAAGCCATTAGCTGTGATTACCGCACATTCCAGCCATGCTCGCCAACCGGCAGAATTTACGGTCGCCCCTCTGTATGCGATTCGACAACTACTGGACAAGCTCGCATGGTCGCCTGATCAGGTAGACAGCTGGGAAATTAACGAAGCATTTGCTGTTGTCACGCAAATCGCAACCAAAGAGTTAGGGATTGATCCCGAACGCGTTAACCCTGACGGTGGGGCGTGCGCCTTGGGACACCCCATTGGTGCCAGCGGGGCAAGGATTATTGTGACACTGATACACCGTCTTAATCGATTACACCAGAGCATTGGGCGTCCTGTACGTGGTATCGCTGCTTGTTGTATCGGTGGGGGGGAAGCCACAGCCATCGCGGTTGAAGTGGGTAACACGGATTAAGCAAGGAGATGATATGAACGATACAAATCCTATTTCTCCTGTGCCGCTGTATATTGATGGAGAATATAAACAATCATCCGCGCAGCAATGGATAGAGGTGACAAATCCGGCAACCAATGCGGTCATTGCCACCGTTCCCTGTGCGACCGAGCTTGAATTAGAAGCTGCCATTGCCAGTGCCGCAGAAATATTCAAGCATTGGCGGGAAGTCCCGGTTCCAGAGCGTGCACGTCTAATGCTCTCGTATCAGCAAATATTAAAAGATCACCATGATGAATTGGCAGAATTACTGTCTAGCGAAACCGGGAAGAACTTTGCTGATGCCAAAGGGGATGTGTGGCGTGGAATCGAGGTAGTCGAGCAAGCCGCTAATATTGCGAGCTTGATGATGGGGGAAACGGTAGAAAATGTTGCCAGTGACATAGACAGTTATTCGCTGATCCAACCGCTTGGCGTATGCTGCGGCATTACGCCGTTTAACTTTCCGGCCATGATCCCTTTATGGATGTTTCCAATGGCGATTGCTGCCGGTAATACTTTCGTCCTTAAGCCTTCCGAGCAAGTGCCATTGACCGCGATGCGTTTGGCTGAGTTGTTTGAGCAAGCCGGCGCACCGAGAGGGGTACTGCAGATAGTCCATGGTGGCAAAGAGCAAGTGGATTACCTGTTAGCCCACCAAACGATCCGCACCATTTCTTTTGTTGGCTCAGTGCCAGTGGCGAAGCATATTTACCAAACGGGTACCCATAATTTAAAGCGTGTCCAAGCGTTTGCCGGGGCTAAAAATCATATGGTAGTGATGCCTGATGCCAATATGGGGCAAGTGGTGAACCACCTTGTGGGCTCATCGGTTGGTGCCGCTGGCCAGCGCTGTATGGCGATATCAGTGGCGGTGCTGGTGGGCAAGGCCAACGAGATTATTCCTGCACTCAGAACGGCGATGGAAAAGGTAAAGCCAGGTCCGTCAGATGACAGCAAAGCAGCCTATGGCCCCCTGATAAGCCCTGCCGCGAAACAACGGGTGTTGCAGTTGATTGAGCAAGGCAAACAGCAAGGCGCGATCTGTGAGGTCGATGGCTCAAGTTGTACCGTCGAAGGGTATCCGAACGGTAACTGGTTAGGACCGACTCTGTTCAGCGGTGCAACCACCGATATGGCGATTTATCAGCAGGAGATCTTTGGTCCGGTATTGGTATGTATGGCAGTTGATACGCTGGATGAGGCGATCACACTCATCAATAACAATCCTTATGGTAACGGCACATCTATCTTCACAGCGTGTGGAGCGGCAGCAAGAAAGTTCCAGCATCGTATTCAAGTAGGGCAAGTCGGGATAAATGTCCCCATTCCCGTTCCATTACCGTTTTTCTCTTTTACCGGATGGCGTGGCAGCTTTTATGGCGACTTACATGCTTATGGCAAGCAAGCGGTACGATTTTATACCGAAACCAAAACCGTCACGGCGCGCTGGTTTGATGAAGATATTCCTGATGGGCCGAATATGACCATACATCTGCGGTAATTGTTCATAGACCTTTTATAAGGAGCTGATATGGATTTCTCTTTGACAGAAGACCAACGCGCCTTTGCGGATGCCGCGACCCAGTTTGCAAATGACAAGCTTGCCCCCAATGCTGCTAAATGGGATGAAAACCAGATATTTCCTAAAGATGTATTGAAAGAAGCGGGTGAAATGGGCTTTTTGAGCCTGTATGTCCCGGAGCCGCAAGGGGGCTTGGGACTACCTAGACTTGATGCTTCTATTATTTTTGAACAATTAGCAATGGGGTGCACGTCAACGACCGCATATATGACTATTCATAATATGGTCGCGTGGATGATAGCGAATTTTGCTAAAGATGAAGTGAAAGAGCAGTTTTGTCCTTTGCTAGTGAGTGGTGAGAGCTTGGGATCATATTGTCTAACTGAAGCCAATGCCGGCTCTGACGCTGCATCCTTGACGACGACCGCAATCAAGCAAGGCGATGAATACATTATCAGTGGGGCGAAAGCCTTCATCTCTGGTGCCGGGGATACGGATGTACTGGTTGTGATGGCAAGAACCGATCAACACCTCAAAGGGGCATCAGGTATATCAGCCTTTGTAGTGCCTGCAGAGGCGAACGGGATCAGTTATGGCCGAAAAGAGCCTAAAATGGGGTGGAATAGCCAGCCGACCAGAGCGGTTACTTTCGATGATGTGCGTGTACCTTCAAGTTATTTACTGGGCAACGAAGGAGACGGTTTTAAGTTTGCCATGAAGGGATTAGATGGCGGACGGATAAATATTGCCACATGTTCTTTAGGTACAGCACAGCAAGCATTGGAAATGGCGCGCCAATATGTTGATGAACGTAAGCAATTTGGACAAAAGCTGGCAGATTTCCAATCCGTTCAATTCAAGCTCGCTGATATGACCACCGAATTGGTCGCTGCAAGGCAATTGGTTCGCTATGCCGCTTTTCAATTGGATCAGCAAACGCCAGAAGCTACAGCGTATTGTGCAATGGCTAAGCGGTTTGCAACCGATGTGGGTTTCAAAGTCTGTGATCAGGCGCTGCAGTTATATGGTGGCTATGGTTATATCAAAGAGTATCCGTTAGAGCGTTATTTTCGTGATGTCAGAGTCCATCAAATTCTAGAGGGGACCAATGAGATCATGCGGTTGATCATTGCCAGGCGGATTCTCAGCGAAGGCAGTCGCCTGCTGTAACCACCATTTACCTGAGGGGAGCCTCATGTCACAAACTAAAGCCATTGACGTCGCTTTGGATGGTCACACAGCGGTGTTGACCATGAATAACCCTCCTGCGAATACCTGGACAGAAAACAGTTTAAGACTCCTGCGCGACACCGTACTCAAACTTAATGAAGACAAGAATGTCTATGCACTGGTGATCACCGGTCAGGGAGAAAAGTTCTTCTCTGCTGGTGCCGATTTGAATGTGTTTGCCGATGGAGATAAAGCGGTTGCTCTTGGCATGGCACAGGCATTTGGTGAAGCTTTTGAGACACTTAGTCAATTTCGAGGTGTATCGATTGCCGCCATTAATGGATATGCAATGGGCGGTGGTTTAGAGGTAGCGCTGGCGTGCGATATACGTATCGCAGAAGCGCATGCGAGTTTGGCATTACCCGAGGCAAAAGTTGGGTTGTTACCTTGTGCTGGCGGTACTCAGAACCTGACTTGGTTGGTAGGGGAAGGATGGGCAAAACGCATCATATTATGTGGTGAAAGAGTGACGGCGTCACAAGCGTTAGACATTGGCTTGGTTGAGCATGTTGTCGCTTCAGGACAATCATTGGAAAATGCAAAGCAGTTGGCAAGTGAGGTTGCCAATCAATCGCCATCATCAGTCGCAGCGTGTAAAGCCTTGATACAAAACTGCCGTCACTCGCCTTTGAACCACGGTCTCATTAAGGAACGCGAGCTATTTATGAAGCTGTTTGATACCGAAGATCAAACCGAAGGGGTTAAGGCTTTTTTAGAAAAGCGCCGCCCAGAATGGAAAAATCGCTAAGCAAGTTTGAGGCTTGATCATAATAGCTAATTTGAGGGGAAGAGGATGTCAGGCTTGATCAATATCAGTGAACTAGATTGCGGCGGTGGATTGAAATTCGGCATTGCCGAATTAAACAATCCTGACTCTTTAAATGCGTTGACCTATGAAATGCTGGTGGTGCTCAACGAGGCCATGAAGCATTGGCAAGACGATAATCATGTTGTCGGTGTGGTGATCCACGGTGCTGGGGAGAAAGCCTTCTGTGCCGGAGGGGATGTCAGGGCGATGTATCACGTTATGCATGAAACAGCATCCTCGGAGTCCTCTGATAGCACCAGTCATGCGATGGGGTATTTAACCGACTATTTCACCATCGAATACGAAACTGATTATCTCATTCATACATACTCCAAGCCCGTGATTGTGTGGGGGCAGGGAATTGTCATGGGCGGTGGCATTGGGCTGTATATCGGTGCAAGTCACCGTATTACAACGCCAGCGACAAAGCTAGCGATGCCGGAAATCAGTATTGGCTTGTACCCTGATGTTGGCGGTACGTGGTTCCTTAATCATTTGCCACAAGGTGTGGGGCTGTTTCTCGGTTTAACCGGAGCGACTGTTAATGCAACCGATGCCCTTGCGTTATCTATGACTGAGCATATTTTGTTGCCCCAGCAAAAAGCACTGATGTTTGAAAAGTTTCAGCAGGTTAATTGGGACGATGTCGAACCCCATCAGGGCGTGACGGAATTATTGGATAGTTTGGGTAATGAGGCTAAATATTCCCACCCACAAAATGTACTGTTACCGCACCTGCAAGCTATTCAAACGGCTTGCCAATATGGCTCGTTGCAAGAGGTGTATGAGCAAATCCAAGCCATGGCCGAGCCCGTAGATGAAAGCGAAGGTAAATGGCTACGAAGGGCAAAGCAAACGTTAAGAGAAGGAAGCCCTGTAACCGCCCATATCTGTTATCGCCAGTTAACGCAATTTCACTATGAATCGCTAGCCGATTGCTTTCGTTTAGAGCTTACCCTGTCAGTTCGCTGTGGTGAACTGGGTGAATTTTATGAAGGTGTAAAGGCGCGTTTGATAGAGAAAACCAACCAGCCAAAATGGCTATTCTCAGATATAGCCAGTGTCGATCAAGCGGTGATTGATACTTTGTTTACTCCGCTGTGGGCAGACAATGAGCACCCCTTGCAGTTATTGGGTATCAACAACTTACACGAAGGAGATGGGTGATGAAAATCGCTTTTATTGGTCTCGGTAATATGGGGCATCCAATGGTATTGAACTTGCTCAAAGCCGGTTGTCATGTCTCTGTTTATGATATTAACACTGCGGCTGCAAACGCATTGAAATCAGCGGGGGCGACCGTTGCGAACTCAATGGATGAATGCGTAAAAGGTGCTGAAACGGTGATGACAATGTTACCGGCCGGGGAACATGTTAGGGCTGTTTACCTTGGTGATCATCAAGGTGGCGTGGGCTTGCTTAAAATGATTGATGCGGGCACGTTTCTTATCGACTCATCAACCATCGATCCCGCTTCAGCAAAGTTGGTTGCACAGGAAGCGCATTCGCAAAGTTTTGAGTTTGTTGATGCGCCCGTTTCTGGTGGGGTAGCAGGTGCACAAGCTGGCACGCTGACATTTATTGTTGGTGGTACCGATTCGGGGTTTAAACAAGCTCAGGCAGTGTTACAGCATGTGGGTAAGAATATTTTCCATGCTGGCAAAGCCGGTGATGGCCAAATGGCGAAGATCTGCAATAACCTGATGTTGGGCATTATCATGTCCGGCACGTGTGAGGCGCTGAGCTTGGGCATGGACAATGGCTTAGATCCTAAAGTGTTGTCAGAAATCATGCTGCAAAGCTCAGGACGTAACTGGGCGCTGGAGCTTTACAACCCATGCCCAGGAATTATGGAAAAAGCACCAGCCTCGAACCAGTATCAACCCGGCTTTATGGCCAAGTTAATGTTGAAAGACTTAGGGCTTGGGTTGGAAGCGGCAACGAATAGTCAGTCACCGATCCCGATGGGGACGCTAGCCCGCAACTTATATGCTTTCCATAACGCTGAAGGAAATGAATGTCGGGATTTCTCAAGTTTGTTTGAGTTTTACCGTAAGCAATCTAAGTGATCTCTATTGTAGCGACTATTGTTGGGGGATTTATGGATTTAAAACAAAGCGTCATTGCCATTACAGGGGCTGGACAGGGGCTAGGGCAAATGATGGCGATCAGCCTCGCTCAGGCGGGCGCAGAACTGGCGTTGATCGATTTGAACGAAGAAGGACTTCATCAAACCAAACAGCAGTGCCAAATGTACAGTACCAAGACGTTAACCTATCTGGCAGATGTGACTCATGAGCAACAAGTTGTCGCGGTATTTGAAAACATAATGGACGATTTCGGTCAGCTAAACGGCTTAATCAACAATGCGGGTGTACTCAGGGATGGCCTATTGGTTAAGACGAAAGATGACGCAGTAGAGAAAATGACGCTCGAACAATTTTCGACAGTGATGGATGTGAACGTCACTGGGACATTTCTGTGCGGCAGAGAAGCCGCTGCCAATATGGTTTCAGCCGGCAATCATGGAGCGATTATTAATATTTCCAGTGTGGCCCGCGCGGGTAACATCGGACAAACCAATTATGCCGCATCCAAAGCTGCGGTCGCGACCATGGCTGTCTGTTGGGCCAAAGAATTGGCACGCTATGGGATTAGGGCTGCCGCGATTGCCCCTGGTGTAGTAGAAACAGCAATGGCAAAACAGCTTAAACCTGAGGCAATTGAAAGACTAAAATCAATGATCCCAGTAGGCCGAATTGGAGAGGCTAGCGAGATTGCCCATGCGGTAAAGTATATCTTCGAGAACGATTATTTTACCGGGCGTGTACTTGAGGTTGACGGCGGTATGCGTATGTAACACATACCATTAGCACCACATACTATTCGTATGTACCCAGAGACTTAATTACCGTAGAAGAACACAAATAAAGCCATACCACCACCAGCAACGAACATAAGCATTGCAACGATAGAAGCGAATTTATTAAGAAAAGAAAAGAGTTTATCCATGGCTGATAGCGTCACGTAAATGGGTTTGGCAGCAAGATGCCACAGTTAGCAGTAAAATGCGATAGGGCGCTTGGCTTCTTAATGCTTTTTTACAATTGTGAAGGTGAATGATGTGCCCCCTAAATTTTAATAAAAAAAGCCCCGCGTTATCGCGGGGCACTTTGTTTATTCGGACTTACTTTGTAGGCATTGGCAAAATTTCAAACATGCCGTCAAAGTCATCCAGAGCACCGGCTAGCTGTTGTAGCAACTGGCCGTTACCTTCAACTTTTGCTTCACCCGACTTGACTAACGCTTCTAGCGTTGTATTACCCAGTACAATCTGAGTTAAGTCTTCTTTGGTGATGGTGAGTGTCACGTCCGTACTCGGAAGTTCCTGTACCTGAATATTGGACATATTTGAATTTGATACTTCTCCATAGTATTTTTCATTCAAATCAGGGTGTACCACACTAAAGTTGAAGTTTAACCCTGCTTGCTCGACTTTCTCTGCATTTAGTTTTACCGCTACAAAGTCGAGGAACATGCCCGTTGGTGTATTGGCAATAACATCTGGAGACGCTAGCTTGATTGAAGGCTGTATGTCACCAGTACGTAGCTCTACAGCACCTTGAAGGTAAGAGTTACGCCACGCCATTGTTTCAGACTGATAGCCTTGCTGTTCAAAGCTGTCTGCAAGTGCGAAACGGTAATCGATGTTATTCGGGTCACATTGCACGAGGTCGTTAAACAGCTGTGATGCTTGTTGGTATTCACCTTTTTCGAAATGAACCATACCTGCCTTATACAGCGCTTCTTCACCAGCGGCTTCTACATACACACATGATTTATCTTTGGTTTGTAGCGGGTTTGTATTGACCGGATTCAAGTCGTGATAACCTAAATATAAGTTCACTACCGCTCGTGCATTGTGGCTATACGAGCCGTGGTAACCGTTTGTATGCCATGTATCAAACTGTGATTGGGGAATAAGCTTCTCAATTTCACGGCCAACGTCATTGATAGAAACGCCGTGGTTAGCTAGTCGCATTGACTGATTATGGATAAAGCCATAATTGTCTCTTTGCAATGTCATATACTCTGAAATTTCGTTCAGATCAGTGGTTGGATCATTCCATACTGGTGCAGAGTGCGCAGCATGAATGTTGTCGACTAGCCCAGTGTCGACAAAGCGTAGCTTGAGTTCAGTTAGGTATTTTGTCCAGATTAATGAGTCACGTACTTTTGCACCGCGGAACGTATAAATGTTATGCATACCATCGTAAGTCAGCTCTGCGGTATTCAAAGAGCGGTATTCAGGTACATAAAGTACTATTTCAGCGGGTGCTTCAGCGCCTGGCATATTAATCGCTAGGAAGTCCAAGCCATCAATAGTAATAAGCTTTTCTCGTTCTTGGATTTCATGGGTTGGTGCAACCAGCGTCACTTGTCCGCGAGAGGTACCTAAACCTAAAGCATTATCAACAATACCTTTGGTGTTGTTATCAAGAGTGGTGCCATACTGGTAGTTTGCACGACGACTCATAGCTGTACCGGCAATCACATTCTCATCAGCAAGCTCTTTGATAAAGTCTTTCGGTGCGTAAATTTGAGCGTCATCAGCAAAGTCATCCGACTCAGCAATTGCTCGTGAGCCCCCGAAGTGGTCTGCATGCATATGTGAGTAAATCATACCCGTGATTTTGTGGTCGCCATTAACTGCGGGTAGGTGCATTTTTGCAAATTCCCAAGAGGCAGCCGCAGCTTCTTTGGACAACAGAGGGTCATGAATCACATAGCCGTTATCGGTGCGATAGATAGTCATATTCGACAGATCAGCGCCACGGATTTGGTATACACCGTCGGTGACTTTATACAATCCACCCGCCGCGTAATTGAGCATTCCTTGACGCCAGAGTGACGGATTCACTGAATCTGGCAACTCGTCGAGGCTCATCCCTGACATATACTGGAATCGGTTTTTAAGCTCGCCTGCTTCATGAGTCCCGAACTCTGCAATCAGTCCTTTTTGCGTACGCTCAAATGCGGATGAGTCATGCCATGGCAATTGTTTGGCTAATTCGGCATTAGCATTAAGTGTATGTTCGCTGGCTGGCTTTCCTTGATAACTCTCTAAGCTTGCATAATCAGCACTAGCGTTGAAAGAAACGATGATCGCGAGTGATAGAATTGAAGGTGCAAAACGGGTCTTCATTGGGAGCCTCATTGTTTTCAGTATTGGGTACAGAGCCAATATACGCGCTTGACACATAACGAAGAATGCATGAAAGTGTATATAAGACATCATGGTTTGTTATGTATTAAGGGCGTTAATGTTCAACAATATGGATTTGAATCTTCTGAAAGTGTTTGTCGCCGTTTATCGTCATCGTTCAATAACGTTGGCGGCAGAAGAGATAGGAATGACACAACCGGGTGTTAGTGGGCTTCTCAAGCGCCTGCATCATCAACTTGACGTACAACTATTTGTTCGCTCAGGCCGTGGCATAGTCCCCACACATCAAGCCCGAGAGTTAATGCGGCAGGTTGAGCCGGCACTTATTCAAATTCAAAATGCACTTGAGGGAATTGAATCGTTTTCAACCGACCATGATCGGCGATTTGTCATATATGCTTCCGAGCCGGCCATGTTAATGTTATTGCCTAAAATAGAAGCGGATGATTCACTTGGTAACGTCAAAATAGAGCTTCATCCGACGTTTTCTAGCGAGGAAAAGCTCATCAATAGCCTTAATCAGCAAAGAGTGGATTTGGCCATCGATTTCGCGAACTATTCCGCCCCGTCGTTTTTGTTTGAGCACCTATTTGAAGATGAGCTTTGTATTATTGTACGTAAGCACCATCCAAGGATTGATGACGCCATATCATTGGAGCAATACTATCAAGAGAAGCACATTACATTGAAGCTACGCAGAGAGGATGCTTACCTTGCCGACTACTTTACCGAAGAGAGTTTGGACGAGCGTCATATCGCTGCGGAATGCGACTCTTTGCTTTCTCAGATGTCTATGATTTCTAACAGCGACTGTGTAGCCGTGATGTCCAGACGTTTAGCCAGAATGTTTGCCGAAAAGTTAGATATTAAGATGCTCGAAGCGCCTTTTACCAGTATCCCTATTCGTTATCGCATAATGACTCATAACCGAATGAAGCAAAGCCCTTCTAATCAATGGCTGCGGCAAAAGCTCAAGTCATATTTTCCGCACTCTGAGTGAATAGCCTGAGCATTCATTAACCCACACTGTCACTGTGTGATTATTTGTCTTCGGTGTGAGCGAAGTTTGTGGATGTTAGGTGACCCAGAACCTGCACTTTGAGGAACGCCGCTAGCGTTTTGGCGTCTTTGATCTCATTCAGCGCGACCTTGCGAAGAAACTCAGCAGGAGTCAGTTTTATAACTTCAATCACTTCATCTTCATCGCATTGGGCTTGGCAAGGCTTAAGGTCCGTTGCCAGAAACAGATACTGCACCTCGTCACAGAATCCAGGAACAGGAAACAGCTCCCCCAAGTTATGCCAGTGGCGTGCACTCAGTTGGGTTTCTTCTGCTAACTCGCGTTGGGCGCAGCCAAGAATATCTTCATTGCTTTCTAGGGTGCCTGCTGGAAATTCCAATATCCAATCCTTGATGGCAGGCCGGTATTGGTTAAGCATCACCAGATCACCCGCTTTGTCGATAGGAACGATAATCACCGCTCCGGGGTGTTTAACGGTTGTAAACTCAACCTCCCTTCCATCGGGAAGGGTGTGCTGTGACTGTTCGACAGAGAAACATTTCCATTGGCAAAGGGTTGTTGTAGTCATCATTTTTATCCAATCGCAATTTGATCTTTGCCCCAATTTTTCGCTCGAAGCAGGGCGCTGTCAGCTTTGATGTAATCAAGGCTGAAGTTCTGGTATTCGACTAACGTTAGGCCGATACTGACGGTGACCGAAAGGTGCTTTCCGCACTCCAATTCTAGCTGCCATTTTTTGATGTCTTGTATAATTTTCAGGGCGTTGAGTTCAGCGTTGGCTTGTGAAGTGTCAGGTAACAGCAAACAAAACTCACCACTTCCCATGCGGGCCAGACTGTCGCCGACGCGTAGGTGTTGGTTCAAGTGTTGCGACACCATAATAAGCACTTGATCGCCAACCTCTAATCCATACCTGTCATTGATGTCTTTTAGGTTGTCAATATCAATGAGAAGCAATGATAAATCTTTCAAGTAACGATTACATCGGTAAGCTTGGTGGATATATTGCTCCTCTAGACCCTTACGGTTTAGTTGTCCGGTGAGAAAATCTTTCTTGGCGGTGACTTTTACTCGGTTAATGGCTTCGTTTCGGTGTTGGGCCAGTAAGTAGGCCATCACCAAAACCATGGTATAGGCGCTGATATTTTGCAGGGCTTCGTTAATTTGAAGGTGCTTTTGGATATATTCATCGGCACTCATTGCGACGTAATACAATCCAAAAAGTAGGCTATACCAATATGCATACTGATGCCTCAGGGTGAAAAAGCACAGTAATGGTATGGTGAGGGCAATGGTGTTATTTAATAAATTTGGCCCGTCGGTGTAAAACCCGTGAATGCAATTGGTAGTGGTATATACAATAAAAACCCAGATAAGGATTCGAGGGCTATCGGTACGTTTATTGACCGATGTCAGGCATTGGCACAGTAGTGCCCCTAACAGGGCTTGGCTGGTTAACCAAAGTGAACTTGTTGCCACGAAATAAGAAAAAGCAATGATGAGATAAATGATGCCGGCAACAGGAAAGAGAATGGACAACTGCCTTTTTAGCGTTTCCTTACTAAGTTCAATATAGGCATGATTGTCTGATTGTAACTGGTGGCTCTTAAAAACCATATTCATGGTAGAAGGTTATCCCTAAAGCAAATATCCAGCCAATACGCAACGTCGCGCATTGACTGGAGTAGCTTAATCCAAGGTGAGAACCTTGTCTAATTTTCTTGCGAAAAAAATGTAATTAAATAATCCGTGATACTCAAGCATTGCCAATTTAACTAATGAATATTTTCAATAGCTTAGTTACGGTTTCTGGCTGTTCGTTAGTGACACCATGTGCTGTTTCAGGTAACACTATGATGGCGGAGTTCAGGTGCTGACTTAGCGCAATCCCATTTTTCAGCGGGAAGATTTTATCGCTATCACCCCAAATAAGCATTGTTGGCGGGAATACAGCTGTGTTTGCCTTTGCAATATTCTCACGATCAACAACAAGAGACTGTATTAAAAGCTCTTTTTCTTTTTTAAAAGGAGAAAAATAGCCGCTGTAGATCTGATTGGCGACAAAATCAGGCATACTTTTAGGTTCATAGAATACATTGTCAAACAGTCGCCTTACTTCCTGGCTGTTCGTTGGTACGAAAAGCTGCTCTGGCTTTTCAACACCGGCACGAAGACATAGTTCTTCAAGATCGGTGTCGCTGAACAGTGGACCCGGGCTAGCAATGATTACACCTTTGTTTACTCGATCAGGCTTCATCATCATGTTGTAGGCAATAAAGCCACCATAGGAGATGCCAGCGACGTTGACGTTTTCGATCTCAAGGGCATCAAGCAGCTGCCACATTGTCTCGGTTTGCGTTGTTAGGTTAGGGGGGCCCATGCTATAAGACTCACCAAACCAAGCTAAATCGGGTGCGATAACTTGATAATGTTTGCTCAACTCAAGCATCTCGTCTTTCCAGGTTGCGACCGCCGTTCCGCCAAATCCATGGATCAGCAATAAAGGCTCACCTGTTCCGCCGACCCAATATTTAAGCTGACCACCTTCTTTGAGGTTAAGGATATGCTCCTGGTAACCTTTGGCGTACAGCTGGTCATGATCATGTTTTTCTTTCCATTGAACTAATTCACACCCGTTAAGCACAAGAAGGGTGAGAAATAAGGCAATGAATTTAGCCGGTTGGCGGCTGAACAGGTAGTGCATGAGAATTTCTCCATTCCCAGAAATAAAAACGCCAATATTATACACTGTTTTATTTGTGTTGGCAGTAGACAGATTATTGCTCTCAATTTATAGGTTTACTGTGATCGTTACTTTATTTTCCAGTGAGTTATGTTACTTTATGGCCAGATTAACTAAAATTGTTTGAGTAATTCCTCACTCAAAGGGAGATAAGCATGCGAGTTCTCGTCACCGGTGGTATGGGCTACATTGGCAGCCACACTTGTGTTCAGATGATTGAAGCGGGTATGACACCTATTATTGTTGACAACCTATACAACAGTAAGAAGTCTGTGTTGGCAAGAATTGAAAAACTGACAGGTGCTACGCCTGCATTTTATCAAGGCGATATTCGTGATCGTGCTTTTCTTGATAAGGTATTAGCGGAAAATGAGATCGAATCGGTCATTCACTTTGCTGGCCTTAAAGCTGTGGGTGAGTCAGTAGAAAAGCCGCTTGAGTACTATGACAACAACGTTCACGGTACCTTGGTTTTGGTTGAAGCGATGCGTGCCGCAGGTGTTAATAGCCTGATTTTCAGTTCATCTGCAACGGTTTACGGCGATCCGGCAAGCGTGCCGATTACCGAAGACTTCCCAACCAGCGCAACTAACCCTTATGGTCGTAGTAAATTAATGGTTGAAGAGTGTCTGACGGACATTCAAAAAGCCCACCCAGAAATGAGCATTACGCTACTGCGTTACTTTAACCCTGTTGGTTCACACCAAAGTGGTGAGATGGGTGAAGATCCGCAAGGGATCCCTAATAACTTGATGCCATTTATCTCGCAGGTTGCTGTAGGCCGACGTGAATTCCTATCTGTATTCGGTGATGACTACCCAACAGTGGATGGTACTGGTGTACGCGATTATATTCACGTACTTGATTTGGCCGATGGTCATTTGGCTGCGCTAAATTATAAGGGTAAAGAAGCTGGCCTGCATATCTACAACCTAGG
Organism: Photobacterium lutimaris; assembly: GCF_003025555.1. Classification (GTDB taxonomy): domain Bacteria; phylum Pseudomonadota; class Gammaproteobacteria; order Enterobacterales; family Vibrionaceae; genus Photobacterium; species Photobacterium lutimaris. The sequence goes on from NZ_PYMH01000001.1 coordinate 831,660, forward strand.
TACAGGCAATGGCTTTAGTGTATTGCAAATGGTGAATGCTTTTGCCAAGTCTGCCGGTGTTGATGTTGCTTATAAAATTGCCCCTCGTCGTGCGGGTGACATTGCTGAGTGCTGGGCTGATCCTGCGAAAGCTAAATCTGAATTGCATTGGGAAGCGACGCGTACGATCGATGATATGACTTCAGATACGTGGCGTTGGCAGTCTGCTAACCCAACGGGTTACCCAGATTTGTAATCAAGCCAGTGAATTTGTTTTAAGTATGAATAAGCCCGCAATCGTGCGGGCTTTGTTTTGAACATTTTTAAAGCGTTCATTTACCTGCTGATTGCGAGGCTAGCTTCAAGATACACTTTCCCGCTGATATGGCTTGATGATATGAAAAAGTATCAAACTGGTGAACGCACCTAATGTATCTGCGAACATATCTTTTTGTGCATCCCAAATATCGCCTTGGCTACCAAGGAACTCAATACCGGCATCACCGCCTGCTAGAGATGCATACCACCATTCGATGATCTCGTACCCAGCGGCAATAGCCATAATGGTTGCGAGTGCAAATAATGTGGCTACGAGCGGTTTACAGTATTGTTTGCGAACGATGAACTCGGCAATAGGGTAGGCATAAAGGCCGATTGAAAAGTGTGCTATGCGGTCGAAGTTGTTCCGCTGAGAACCGGTCAATTCGGTAAACCAATCGAAAGGAACGTTGGCGAATGTATAATGGGCACCAATAGTGTGAAGCGACATCCATATAGCAATAAGGATATAAGCGGTGTTAGAAAATTGGAAAAAACGATAGGTCATTAGCAAGGGCGCTAATATCGATACAACAGGAATAATTTCGGCTAACCATACATCAGGAAACTGAGGATCAAGACCTGACCAAATAATAATCAGGGTCACAATAATGAAGGCTGTAACAGGGACAGTATGGCTGCGAATTTGTGTCATTAATTCAAGATCCTACATCATTCTTATGCATATAGGTTAGCATAACAAAGATGTCTATTACTGAACACACCCATCGTTTTCTACCGGTGCGTTGATTAGGTGTTTGATTTAGTTGTTCAGGAAGTACGTTATCTTCATGAAAAGCCATTAAATCTGTATCAATTAGGTGCTAGCAAACTGAAATGTGGTATAATGCCCAGCTAACCAAATTTAGAGCTGTGTGATTACTGTCACATAGGCTCGTACTGTATTATTCTTGCTCATAGTTGGGCAATTACCGGAGCATCACTTTGCAATTTAACGATCTTGGATTAGACCAGCGCCTACTTAAAAGACTTAACCACTTGGCGTTCGATAAACCAACTGAAATTCAAAAAGCAGCAATCCCTGTTGGCATTCTAGGCAAAGATATCTTGGCCTCGTCCAAAACAGGTTCTGGTAAAACACTGGCCTTTTTGTTGCCAGCTATGCAGCGCATGTATCGTAGCAAGCCATTTACTCGCCGTGACCCACGTGTTTTGGTATTAACTCCAACTCGTGAATTAGCAAAACAAGTTTTTGCACAATTACGTACTTTAAACGCGGGTACGCCGTACGATGGTGCGTTGATTGTGGGTGGCGAGAACTTTAACGACCAAGTTAAAGAACTACGTAAAGATCCAATGTTTGTGATTGCAACCCCAGGACGTTTGGCTGACCATCTTGAACATCGCAGTACCCACCTTGATGGTTTGGAAATGCTGATCCTAGATGAAGCTGACCGTATGTTGGATCTCGGCTTTGAAGATCAACTTCGCCGCATTCATGAAGCTGCCAACCACCGTCGCCGCCAGACAATGATGTTTTCAGCAACGCTTGACCACACAGATGTTGTTAGCGTTGCCAGCGATATGCTGAATGCACCAAAACGTCTCTCTATTGGCCACTCAGCAGAAGAGCACACTGATATTACTCAGCGTTTCTTCCTTTGTGATCACCTAGATCACAAGCAAGCATTGCTAGATAAGGTTCTGGAAACTGAAAACTATAACCAGTTGATTATCTTCACTGCAACCCGTGCTGACACCGATCGTCTAACCAAAGAGTTGAACGAGCGTAAATTAAAAGCGGTTGCGTTGAGTGGTGATATGAACCAGACCCAACGTAATGCGATCATGAGTCAGTTCGAACGTGACTGTCACAAGATCCTTGTTACCACTGATGTTGCATCTCGTGGTTTGGATATCGAAAAAGTCTCTCATGTGATTAACTTCGATATGCCAAAGCATGCAGAAGAATACGTGCACCGTATTGGTCGTACTGGCCGTGCCGGTAACAAAGGCGATGCGATATCACTTGTTGGCCCTAAAGACTGGAAGAGCTTCAAAAACGTAGAAGCTTTCCTTCAGCAGACAATCAGCTTTACGACTTTTGAAGGTCTTGAAGGTAAGTTCAAAGGCTTGAAGCCAGCACCGAAGAAGAAATTTGTTAAGAAGAAGCCGACTTCCGATAAGCCTGCAGCGAAGAAGCAGCAAGCTAAGCCTAAGGCCAAGAAGAAGGTTGATAAGCGTTTCTACGACAACGTGGCTGTTGGTGATAGTGTCTTTATTCCTAAGAAGAAAAAGCCGGTTAGCCCGTCTTCTGAAGACTAACAGCAATGTTTGAGTATCAATGAAAAATGCCAGTCCGTGACTGGCATTTTTTTTGCTTAAGTCTAAGAGTTGAACCTATTTACAGTGCGGGACGTTGAAGGTGATTGACTAACACCTTCATGAACCTAGCCGCTTCACCACCGGTACAGGCTCGGTGATCAAATGTCATGGAGATCGGCAGGGCTTTAACCGATTTCACCTCTCCTTGCTCAAGCACCACTTTTTCAATGATGCGTCCCGCACCAACGATGGCAACCTGTGGTGGCGTAACAACGGGTGTGGCAAAAATACCGGCAATAGCACCGAAGTTGGATAACGTGATCGTCGCATGTTGGAGTTGCTCACGACCAATTTTCCGCTCACGGATACCGGTAACCGTTTTATCTACCCATTGCCTTATCCCTTTGGTGCTGAACTCATCCGCGTGACGTAAAACCGGCACATATAGACCATGTTTACTATCCACAGCAATACCAATATTCACCGTGTGATGTAGACAACGGGTCATCGTTTCCGCATCGAACCACGCGTTGAGCGCAGGTTCTTTTTGACATGCTTCGACGATTGCTTGAACAAGCCGGCAGGTGATGTCTTGTTCGGCGGCCCATGCTGCAAGACTCGCCTCTTCGGTAATCGTAACTGCAGCAATAGTATGGTGGGATTCAGACATCGCGCTAACCATCGTTCGGCGTGCGCCTTTTAAAACTTCAGTTCCTGGTAATTGTTTATCGCAGGCATTGTAAACATCGCTATCAAGAATGACACCATCAGGACCGCTGCCTTTAATCGCGCTCAAATCTACCCCCAGTTTTTGAGCAAGGCGTCTGGCCGATGGCATTGCACTAAGAGGTTGATCTGCTTCTTGATGTTGAGCGCTTCCAACCCAGAATTCGTCGACATTGATATCATGGCTTTCTTGGGCCACCGTTCCGACAACCGTGGCGGCATCCTTCTGCGGTGACGTGCTTTTTTCATTTACTGTAGCTGATGTGGCTGATTCCTCGATTTCCAGTAACAGGCTACCGATCCCAATGACATCACCGGCGTTGCCATGGCGGTTAATAATTTTACCGCTATAGGGGGCAGGGACTTCGACCGTTGCTTTTGCTGTTTCCACCGTTAAAACAACTTGGTCAACGTCGACGTAATCGCCAATATTGACATGCCATTGGACAATCTCTGATTCAGCTAATCCTTCACCTAAGTCGGGCAAATTAAATGTTTTCATTTCCACCCCTCAACCAGCGTCTTCGCTGCATCAGTAATGTCATCTTTCTGAATCATGAAGTAATCTTCATTGCGGTAGTAGGGCATAATGGTATCTGTCCCCGTTACGCGTTTCGGTGGCGCTTTTAGCAAGCACATCGCTTGCTCAGAGACTCGTGCAATGATTTCCGCCCCAACACCGCATGTCTTGCATGCCTCGTGAACAATGAGTAGTCGTCCCGTTTTTTCAAGAGACTTGATAATTGACGCCATATCGATGGGCTTGATGGTTGCCAAGTCGATGACCTCAGCTTCGATACCCATTTCAGACAGTGCTTGGGCGGCTTGCAGTGACTCGACAACACATGCACCCCATGTCACCAAGGTGAGATCGCGTCCCTTTCTTAGTGTGAAGCAAGTATTAAGAGGGAGGGCTTCACCGTTATCGATAACCGTGGATTTCACTGTGCGGTAAATACGTTTTGGTTCAAAAAACATGATGGGGTCATTGCTTCTGATGGCGGCGAGTAGCAAGCCATAAGCTCGTTGTGGGGAAGACGGAATAACAACGCTTATACCCGGAATATGGGCAAATAGCGCTTCCACACTTTCAGAGTGATGCTCTGGTGCATGGATCCCCCCACCGAATGGGGCGCGGAAGACCGCAGGGCAGGTCAGGCGGCCACGTGTACGATTGCGTATTCTTGCAGCATGGCAGATCAGATGTTCCATAGCAGGGAAGACAAACCCCTGAAACTGAAACTCTGCGACCGGTCGCAATCCTTGTGTCGCCATACCCACCGCGATCCCCCCGATAAGGGCTTCAGCCAAAGGAGAATCAATAACGCGTTTACAGCCATATTTCTCCTTCAGTCCAACCGTGGCACGAAATACCCCGCCGTTGTCACCGACATCTTCACCTAAAACCACGACGCTAGGGTCATGGGCCATCTCGTAATGCAACGCCATGTTAACCGCATCTAGGAGGGTAATCTCAGCCATGGTGACCTCCTTGCATACGCATCGCCTTGTTAATGATCAGATCTCGCTGACTCAGTAACTCTTCGTTAAGTTGCTCATAGAGAAAATCGAAAGCCGACTCTGGTGGTTGGGGTGAAGTTGCTTGGTATTTTTGGACGACTTTTTCTATCACTTCTTTGCAGTGGGTTTGCCAATTGAGATCATCTTGTTCAGACCAAACGCCTTGTTCGATAAGAAAAGCTTTCAGTCGCTTGACCGGTTCGTATTGCCAAGCCTGCTGAAGTTCATCCTCGCTGCGATATCGGGATGCATCATCGGCCGTTGTGTGGTCGCTAAGCCGGTAACTCACTGCTTCTATCAGGGTTGCTCCCTTGCCTTTGCGGGCGTGCTCTAATGACTTGGCAACAACATCAAATACAGCGACAACATCATTACCATCAACAGTTATGCCATCGATACCCGCACCTTTCGCCTTGTCAGAGAGCAGTTCTGCACCGCACTGAATCGAACGCGGTACTGAAATTGCCCATTGATTGTTGTTGATGACAAAAACCAGCGGGATATTCCAAGCACCTGCGCAATTCAATGATTCAAGGAAGTCACCTTTAGACGTTGCACCGTCGCCGCATGTGACGAGAGCGACTTGATGGTTGCCTTGAATTTTCAGTGCCGCAGCAACACCAACAGCATGAGTACATTGGGTGGCAATGGGGACGCAGAAGGGGAGATCTCGGCAGTGACTGTCATCGGGAGAAAAGTCACTACCGCGCTCATCACCGCCCCAATATTGAAGGTTTTTTTCCATTCCAATTCCACGGGCCCACAAGGCCGGAAGATCACGATAGTAGGGAATGAAGACATCGGATTTTTGTAAAGCTCGGCCTATAGCAATGCCTATTGCCTCAGACCCAAGGTGTGAAGGATACGTACCTAGTTTCCCCGTACGTTGAAGAGCGACAGCCTTGTTATCATATGTACGGGTTAATACCATGTCGCAATAGAAGCCCTTCAGGGTTGTAAGATCAGCCCATTCAGGGAGCGGGTTAACCAACTTACCGCGATGATCGATGAAACGGTGCATCGGCATAGCCAGAACATTCATCGTTAGCTCCTTCTGGTGCTGCCTCAAAAGAGGCGGACAGCAAATTGAAGAACGTGCCTAAGAAAGAATGAGAAATAGAATCGTTGGTGTATTCGACAGCGTTCAATAGTACTAAGTGTAATCAAATTGTTAACATTCGCTGCTGCTCGGATTTTATTGCTTAGTAAACTTATCGGTACACTTGATAGGTTTGTCAGTAGAGAGAATTCGAGAGTAATGTTTTAGAGTTAAGACCTAGTGCTCGTTATTTTCACAATACATAGGCTATCGCACATACTTACCAATGTTGGAATACAGTTTATCTCGCTGCACACGATGTTCATGCAGTACACGATATTCATTACCGTAATAGTGTATTGAAGTTTGGTAACCTTCTTTGTGAGGGCGTATAAATGAAATGGTACAGCAACTTAGCCGTGGTGGTCGTAATGTCGGCCTGTTCATCGCAAGCCAATGTTAGCGAAATAGCCCAGCAAAAGACGCAATACATCGCTGATGAGTGCTACGAAAACGAAGGAAGCTCACTCAATGAGGCTTTTAAAACCTTTATGTCAGATAGACAGGAGGAGCTAGGTGGGTTGCGTAAATCATTGAGTGATGAAAATTACGAACAGCTTGATTATGCATTGAGTCATTTCGTGACTTATTGGGACCAGTTACAGACTGAACGTAACCAGGCCTGTGAACAGCATGCGACCTGTGAATTTATCCAATTTAAAACCCCTGAACTGCAGAGTAATAATGACTTTTGCGATGGTACCGATTTCGAGTACAGCGTGAGTCGAGCGAAGATAATCAACTTCTATAGCGATATAGAGCGGCTAGAATTACAGAAGTCCCCTTAGCTTTTCACCGTCGTTAATTGAGTCGATCGGCTATAATGTATTTGATTATAATCTTTGCTAGTATCCGCTGTTTTATACGAAGAAGATAATCAAATGGCAGCCTTTTCTGTTCAATGTTCCCATTGCCGTCAAAGCGCGAGTTTACTGCCTCAGTCACTATCAAATACCGTTAAGTGTCCTCATTGCGGTAAACATATCTTAGATGGTCATCCGGTTGACGCTGATAGCAAGTCACTGGATAAATTGGTTTATTCCCCTATACCGGTGATCGTTGTTTTTTGGAATGACAACTGTGCCCCCTGTAAGGCGTTCAAACCGATTGTTGCTAAAATAGCTAAAGAGCGGGCGGGAAAACTTCGTGTGGTCTTTGTTAACGTAAGCAAAAACATGGGTTTATCATCAAAATACCGATTGCGTGGAGTACCTACGACTATTGCCTTTAAAAAGGGGCGGCAGCAAGCAGTTTTGAACTCTGCTTTACGCAAAAATGAATTTGCTAAGTGGTTGTCTGAGTCATTATCAATTTGATCACAAAAGCGTAACTGTGGTAAAGGTATAGTAATCAACGAGCAAACAGACTGTATATAACAGACGAATAGCTGTTTGTTTGCATTCATAATCATTGCAATTTAATTAACAGTATAAGGAGGATTTTATGGCTACTAGCCGTAAAATTAGTAAAGAACGTTTAGCACTGAAGTTATCCCTAGCGGGTACTATCCTGTTGTCTTCGCTAGGCATAGGCTACGGGTTGTATGTTGGATCCAATGCCATTCTACTCGATGGAATGTTCTCTTTACTCAGTATGGGAATGACAGGTTTAAGCCTGTATACCGCTTACCTCGTTTCTAAGCCAGATGATAAGCATTTCCAATTTGGCTATGCGCACATTGAACCGTTAATTAACGTCGTCAATGGCTTGCTCATCTTACTCACATGTGTTTTTGGTTTAATTAGTGGTGTGCAAACCATTGTCAACGGTGGACACGATATCGTCCTCGAGCATGCTATTTTCTATGCTGTGCTTTCGACTATTTGCTGTTTTTCTATCTATTTTACTGAAACTTATATTGCTAAAGCGGAGCAATCTGAGTTGGTTAAAGTTGACTCTCAGGAGTGGCTTATTGATGGGATCCTGAGTGCGTCGATTTTGGTTGGGTTTATTGTCGTGATGATCCTCGATCATTATGGTTTTTCACAGTGGAACCGTTATGTTGATCCTATCTTGGTTTCTACTTTATCGCTTGCTGCTGCTGTGCTGCCGATTAAGGTGTTACGTCGTAACCTAAGAGAAGTGTTACTTGTTGCTCCCCAAGATGATGTGCAGGATAACGTCGACCGCGTTATAGCCAAGCTATCAAAACAGTATCATTTTGATGATTATACTCATCATTTTGCAAAAACAGGCCGGCAGTATGACCTTGAAGTCAACATCCTTGTTAAGGACGATACCTATTGGACGACCAAGCGACAAGATCAGATAAGATTGATTTTGTGGGAAGCGTTATCTGATGAACTTGGCGATACTTGGTTATCAGTGAGCTTTACCGGGCAGGCAAGGTGGCTCTGAGGCCATATAAAACAGAATGACAAACTAAAAAGGGTATTTACGACCCTTTTTACCTCCAAAATTGATGTCTTTAATTATTATCATAGTTATGTATCCAAAGCACTTAGGTATAAGTTTATCTAATCTGATTTGGGGATTAATCTAGTGATAAAAACGCTGGTTATTATTGACTTTTATCTGCAAAATATTCATTGATTCATCGGTTGCCTGATGAATCAATGAGCAGCGTGCTGGCGGTTTCATTGCGTATCACTTAACGTTATGTTTTTTATAATTAATAGTATGGAGTGTGTTGATAGAAGATATAAGGTTTTTCATGCAATTAGGACGAATATTATGCAAAGTTTTTAGTGCATTTTTTGCGCTGTTGGGGTATCTTGTCCACAGTCTAAAAATTGCTTCTATCTCTAGTGGTAATCTTTAGACTTACAGGCAGCATTCCGATGCTTAACGTACTCACACATATTGATAAATCATAGGCTTATGTGATTATGGAAACATTACTGGTTATCGCCTTCATCGTTGGTGCTTTCTACATTATCTGCAGAGAAAAGAAGAAATGCACCAAAGAAGTTGATCACTCTCGTGACTCTTTGTAATTACGACTTTTATTAGAGTGATCTGCTGGATTAACTGTTGTACCAGTACTATTGCAATTTAAGTGATTGGATACGTAGTATAAATCGCCCTTTTAATATTCTTTGACTCTTCATGAGAGAATATTATGGGCGATTTTTTATTGATAGCGACTGACTATCGTCCGCTGTCTGTCGTTAAGCTTGCTTCTCCATCCACTGCTCGCGAAGGCGTGCGATACGTTTTGCCGTTTCTTGCCATTTTGATGTATTAATTAAGTCTCTATATTCACCGGTTGGCTTTTTACATAGCGACTCTAAAGAAGGGACCTGTGTCTGGGGGAGTCCATCTAACGCCTCGATAGCACCTTCGCGGTTATTACAAAGCATCACCATATCGCACCCTGCACGCTGAGCTGCAATGGCCCGTTCACTATAGCTGCCAAGTACATCGGCACCTTTCATATTGAGATCATCAGAAAACACGACCCCTTTGAAGCCCATTTCCTCACGGAGAATATGCTTTAGCCAGTATTCAGATCCACTAGCTGGTGATGAATCATAATGATCAAATATTACATGGGCTGGCATCATAGCATCGAGTAGGTTGTTATCGATCAAAGACTGAAATACCGTCATATCGTGCTCTTTTATCATATCGCGTGAGTCGATAGGGGTTTCGAGGTGTGAGTCAGCGATAACGCCGCCATGGCCTGGAAAGTGTTTTCCTGTTGCTGCCATTCCTGCCAGTTTCATTCCCTTGATAAACTCGGAAGCATAGTGAATAACTTGCTGGGGATCATCTGAAAAAGCCCTGTCACCAATTGCTTTGCAGTCAAACCCGAGATCCAATACAGGAGCAAGGCTGAGGTCTATATCCATTGCAAGCAACTCGGCGGCCATTAGCCAACCACCATCATAAGCCAAGGCTTTTCCTTCTTTGCTTTGAGCAAAGGCTTTTGCTGGTGGGAGTAATGTGAACTCCTCGCGGAATCGTTGTACACGTCCGCCTTCTTGATCTACAGCAATAAGAAGAGGGCGCTTCGCGGTATTACGAATATCTTTGGTCAGCGCGCGCAATTGCTCACGATCATGGTAGTTTCGTGAGAAAAAAATGATTCCACCGACGGTAGGGTGTTGGATGATCTCGCGATCTTCTGCATCTAGCTCATAGCCAGTCACATCAAGCATCAGAGGGCCCATGAATTCTCCTTACGGAATTTATCTTGTAATAACAAACAGATAATTATGCCTTATATTGAAGGAATAGGATAATGAACACGCTTAATTATAGAGAGATTTAACCAATTATTGGCAATCGAACAAGGCTTGATGATAAGTAAAGTAGTGATTCATTGTTTATCACTGTAAACATTGAGTTGTGTAATGGATTTCATCAAGATTATGAAATCTATCGAAACTGAATTAAGTTATTGAATATAAATAATTTAAAATTGGTGGATTACATGTGCGCACTGCAATGATATTTTGTTGCAGTGAAAGTGTGATGTTGGGCACTTTAATGCTAGGTGTTGTCCCTTACACTGTTTCCTTGATTGTCCAATTAGGAAAGTGAAAGATGTCAACTTTGGTCGCAATTGCTATTACAACTGGAATTCTATCAGGTATTTGGGGGTGGGTTGCTGTCTCCCTCGGATTACTAAGCTGGGCTGGTTTCCTCGGTTGTACAGCATACTTCGCTTCCCCTAAAGATGGTGTTAAGGGCTTGCTACTCAGCTTGGCAACAACAATGAGTGGTGTGTTCTGGGCAATGGTTATTATCCATCTTTCTACTGAGGTAGGCATTGAGATCATTGGTTACGTTATTACGGCCGTTGTTGCTTTCTTTATGTGTTTTCAAGCGAAACAAACATGGCTTAGCTTTATTCCAGGGACGTTTATTGGCTCTTGTGCCACATTTGCCTCGGGTGGAGACTGGAAGGTTGTCGTTCCATCGTTAGTGCTTGGTATTATTTTTGGCTATTCAATGAAAGCTTCGGGTTTGTGGTTGCAACAGAAATTGGCCAAACCTGAAGGAACCCTTGCGCCAGCAGAGTAAAGCCGAATTATTGAATCGAAGAAAAAGCCGCAATTTGCGGCTTTTTTGTAGGCGGGATCAAAGGCAAGGAATATAGAGGCCAGAGAAAGATTGCTCAAGGGGCTTCAATACTTCGGTTGCTTTATCTTTTGGGGCGAGGATGCAGACTCGCAACCCTTCGTCGAGCATGCATTGCACTTGTGACGTCAGATTACCAGTATCGTTGTAGGGCTCACGATCGGCGTCCCTTCGGCACAAATCGACAAAGTCATCATCAGCACCGGCATCGCTAGGGTAGAGAACATATTCTGCCTGTTGCATCAAACGCAGCGCCTTTAAGGTGAGCAGTTCGGTATCAGCCCCCGTTTCTATCAGGTACAAGGCGGCCTGTGCCTTGTTTATATCTGCCTGATTAATTAATTGTACAAAGACACGCTCTAGACACTCATCCCTTTGTGCCTGCTCAACCTCGGGATGGCGGAAAAAGCGTTCCCAAAACTTACGCCTTTCATCAACGGTTGCAAAATGTTGTTTAATCCGCTCTCGTTGCGCTCCGGCGTAACGGGCTAATAATGATAGGTTATGCGGTAGTTGTGTCTCGAGTTTCTCCCTCAGGTACCGAACTAATACAGGAGATGCCCCACCACTGGATACGGCAACTTGAATAGGGCTCCTGTCAATAATGGATGGAGTGATGAAGTCACAGTAATCTTTATCATCGACAACATTAATCCAGATTCCCAGCTTTGTGGCATCCTGGTGGACCTGATGATTAAGGGAGGAATTATTGGTTGTTGCCCAAACTTGATAGCTGCCTTGAAGATCACATTTTTCGTAACACTTATTTTTCCAGCGAATATCTCCACTGTTTGATAATGCAGCTAAGTAATTGTGCAGCTTTGGGGAAATAACAGTAATGATGGCGCCTGCTTTTCGCAGTAAGTCCACTTTTCTGCACGCGACGTCACCACCGCCTACTACTGTTACTTTTTTCTGTTTTACTGAGAGGAAAATCGGGAAATAGTCCATATTATATATTCTTTATAGGTATATGCTCTGCCGCTAAGCCTCTGACTTGTCGTCATATCTTTTTCTAGTTACTATGAAAACACAGTTTTACAAGCTTTGAAATAATTTGAAACACTTGCTTGGTGAAAATATTTCATTACTTATGACTGTTCAGCTTGGATTAAAGGCATAATGCTACTTTATGCAAACTATAATGATATTTTTTTGAAACTTTAAATAACCTTCAAGTCACTAAAAATTAAGCAAAATGATTGTTCGTTTGTTGATAGTTTCAGTGATTGAATATAACAAACTTTAAGCGTACTTTTTACATAAATTTAAGATGGTCGGCAATATGAATAAAAAACTTATGATTGCGACACTGATAAGCTCAAGCCTGCTTGTTGGTTGTGGCGATAAGTTGTCTGGTCCTGCAGGGGGAATGGCTCCTCTAGTCGCGGTACAGCCAGTAACTGTGATTGATTATCAACAGGGGAAACAGTTTGTAGGAAGAACTGAAGCGATTGAAGATGTGGCTATCACAGCTCAAGTTTCAGGCTACCTTAAAGCGCGTTCGTTCAATGAAGGAGAGGTTGTTGAAAAAGGGCAGGTCCTTTTTGAAATTGAACCTGCAGCCTATGAAGCTCGAGTAGCAAGTGCAGCGGCTTCTATTGCACAAGCTGAAGCTACGTTAAAGCGTGCTGACTTAGATTGGAAACGTGGTCAAAATTTGTTGCCAAAAGGCAGTATCAGCCAGTCTGAATACGATCGTCTTACGGCAGAAAAACTGAGCGCTGAAGCACAGCTTAAAGCGGCAGGTGCCCAGTTGAAATCAGCACAAGTTGATTTGTCTTTCACTAAAATTACCGCACCATTTACCGGCCGCATCAGTGATAGTAAGGCCAGTATCGGTGACCTTGTTTCGCCAAACTCTGGTGTGCTGACAACACTCGTTAGCCTTGACCCTATGCAAGCTTCTTTTAACGTGAGTGAGCGCGAGCGTCTGAATCTAGGTATTGATAGCCTTGACGGTGCGGGTAGAGGCCAAAGTGATGTTGAAGTTGTCCTTACGCTAACCAACGGTAAAGAGTACGGCGAACTTGGCCAAGTTGACTTCATTGGTAACCGTATTGACCTTAAAACCGGTACGATTGCAATGCGTGCAAGTTTTGCCAACCCAGAGCAATCCTTGCTTCCTGGTCAGCATGTTCAAGTATTCCTGCGTGAAAAAGAGCCTGTAAAGCGTATCGTGATCCCACGTCGTGCTGTTCAAAGTGACTTGGAAGGTGACTTTGTCATGGTACTGGCGGATGAAAATGTTGCCGAACGCCGTAATGTGGTTTTAGGACCTCAAACCGAACATGGGATCATCATCGCCGAAGGCATTGACAGCGAAGATGTTATTATGACTAAAGGTCTTCAGCGTGTTCGTAATGGTGTAACAGTACGACTTGAAGAAACAGGGGCGCAAGAGTAATCATGCTAAGTCGCTTTTTTATCCAGCGCCCTAAGTTTGCGCTGGTTATATCAATTATTCTAACGCTGGCGGGGGCGATTGCCGTCCTGAATCTGCCTGTGGCGGAATACCCTAAAATCAGTCCGCCATCTGTTGGCGTGACAGCTTACTATTCTGGTGCTAGTGCAGAAACAGTAGAAGAGGCGATTGCCGATCCGATTGAAGCGTCAGTCAACGGCGTTGAAAACATGATTTACATGTCTTCAAAAAGTGCGAACGATGGTTCGTATAGCCTGAATGTGACGTTTGATATCGGTACTGACCCTGACATGGCTCAGGTTAACGTTCAAAACCGTGTGTCTCAGATTGAGTCTAAATTACCTGCAGAAGTGCGTATGGTGGGTGTGACGGTTAAGAAGCGCTCCCCTGACTTGCTGATGGTACTTAACTTCTATTCGCCTGAAGGCCGTTATGATGACCAGTTCCTGATCAACTACATTAACCTTAATGTGAAAGATCAGCTGGCGCGTGTGACTGGTATCAGTGAGGTTAATGTTATTGGTGGCGGTGAATACGCAATGCGTGTTTGGCTAAACCCAGAGAAAATGGCCAACCTGAATCTGACCACCTCTGATATTAATGCCGCTTTATCTGAGCAGAATGTTCAGGTTGCAGCCGGCCAAGTCGGTGCGGCACCATACAACAACCCTCAAGAAGTTCAGTTTAACCTGGTTACTAAAGGTCGACTGCAAACCGTAGAAGAGTTCGAAGATGTCGTTCTTCGTGCGAACAATGACGGTTCAATGGTATACCTGAAGGATGTTGCTCGCGTTGAGCTGGGTAAGAAATTCTACAGCGGTAACGGCATGTTTCGTGGTCAGGCAGCCTCAATTGTCGCGCTGAACCTTCAGTCTGATGCTAACGCATTGGAAAGTGGTCAGGCGGTAATGGATTTGCTGGAGCGCATGAGCGCGGATTTCCCTGAGGGCATGGAGTACGAGACCAGTTACGATACAACTTTGTTTGTTGCTGAGTCTATCAAAGGCGTTGTTGTTACTCTGATTCAGGCAATCTTGCTGGTAATCGCTGTAACCTATATGTTCCTTGGCAGTGTACGTTCGACATTGATCCCGGTTGTTGCTATTCCTGTCTCGCTTATCGGTACTTTCGCCATCATGTTGGCTGCTGGGTTTACCATTAACACGGTGACGCTGTTTGGTCTTATCTTGGCTATCGGTATCGTGGTGGATGATGCGATTTTGGTTATCGAACAGGTCGATACCAACATGAAGCGTGACCCAAGCCTGACACCGGCTAAAGCAACCTTGATCGCGATGAAAGAGGTTACGGGTCCGATTGTGACGTCTACGATGGTACTGCTGGCAGTATTCATTCCAGTTGCAATGTTGCCTGGGATAACCGGTATTATGTATCGTCAGTTTGCCTTGACGATCTGTATCTCGGTTGTGATCTCATCGGTCAATGCATTGACGCTTTCACCGGCACTGTGTTCGTTAGTCCTTAAGCAAGGTGGTGGTAATACCGCACGTTGGTTCGAAATCTTTAACCGTGGCCTTGATAAGGTGACGTTAAAGTATGGCTCGATCGCAGGCTTCATGGTGCGTAAAGTCGCGTTGCTTGTTACTTTCTTTGTACTTGCAGTCGGTGCCGTTACTTTCCTATCGAAAACAACGTCAACTGCATTTGTACCGACTGAAGATAAAGGTATCTTGCTGGTTAACGTTCAGCTGCCGGACTCCGCATCTCTGTCTCGTACTGAAGAAACCACTAAAAAGCTACAGGCAATCCTTGCTGATGAGCCGGGTATTGAGGGGATTACCGTTGCAAACGGTTATGCATTCCTAACAGGTGCCGCAGCGTCAAACGGTGCATCTTTGTTCATCAAATTGAAAGATTGGGATGAACGAAATGCAATGGACGGAGAGCATTCATCTTTTGCCATTTCGAATCGTGTTAATGGTCGAGCTGCGATGGAGCTGCCAGAAGCGATTGTTTTTGCAATGGGTGCACCAGCGGTACCGGGTATGGGTGCTGCGGATGGCTTCGAATTTGTCCTTGAGGATACCTTGGGTCGAAGTCGAACCGATTTGGCTAATGTCATGGGTGAAATGATTCAGGTAGCAAACCAGCAACCTGAAATCCAGTTTACCTTCAGTACATTCCGTGCCAACGTGCCTCACTATTACATTGATGTCGACCGAGTGAAAGCGAAGCAACTCGGTATTCCGTTGACGGAAATCTTCCAAACGCTACAGGGTAACCTGGGGTCAATGTACGTTAATGACTTTACGATGTACGGTAAGAATTTCCGCGTAACGGTTCAGGCTGACAGTGATTACCGTGATAGCTTAGATGCGTTGGAGCGATTCCATGTACGTTCATCATCAGGTGAAATGATCCCGCTAAGTACGATCACGTCTGTAAAGCAGGTATTTGAACCTGATGTGGCATGGCGTTACAACATGTACCGCTCAGCGGTTATTCAAGGTAGTCCAGCGCCGGGTTACTCAAGTGGTGATGCAATCGCAGCCATGGAGCGTGTTGCTGCTGAGGTCTTACCTCAAGGCTATCAGTATGAGTGGACGGGTATGGCTTACCAAGAAGTTAAAGCGGGTAACCAAGCCATTTACGCCTTTGCACTAGCACTTGTATTTATCTACCTGTTTATGGTGGCGCAGTACGAGAGCTGGAGTATTCCGCTGGCCATTATCCTTGTTGTGCCTGTGGCGACATTAGGTTCATTCTTGGCACTGGCTATAACGGGGACACCGCTGAACTTGTATGCTCAGATCGGTTTGGTTCTTTTGATTGCGCTGGCAGCGAAGAACGCTATCTTGATTGTCGAATTCGCCAAGATTGAGCGTGAAGAGAAAGAACTGGATATTGAACAAGCGGCTGTTCGTGGTGGTAAGCTACGCTTCCGTGCGGTAAATATGACCTCTTGGTCGTTTATCTTGGGTATTCTGCCATTGATCTTCGCAAGCGGTGCCGGCCATATCAGCCAGAACTCGCTAGGTATTTCACTGACCGGTGGTCTACTGTGTGTATTGTTAGCCGGTACTTTCCTTATCCCAGGATTCTTTGCTCTGGTACAGCGTCGTCGTGAGAAATTCCACGGTGGTTCAACCAAGTTGATTCCTCTGGATGATGAATAACTTGCTCGTGGAACACTGAGTGAAGTTCAAACTAAAAAGCTCCCATTGATGGGAGCTTTTTTTATGGTTCAACTATGACAATTTAAATTGTCTGGTCAATAATCGATTAACAAGCTTTACGTCGGAGAAGGGCAAGTGCCGCCAAACTGAATAACCCTGAGATTGGCAAGCTACCACCGCCACCTGAGCCGCCTTTGTTGGTTCCGCCGTTACCACCTTTACTATCAGGTTTGTCTTCTTTAACTTTTTCAAATGGATCGACATTGAACGTTGACGTTTTGACCTCACTTAAAGTCAACCCCGTCTTTGCTTCGATCCAGTTGTAATAGCTGGAAAGTTCAGTGTATAAGCCATTCGATTGAGCTGCAGTGTGACCTGCTTGCTTGTACTCACAACTAGGACCATTACTGGTGACACCGATGACACGAAGACCTAAATCAGAGTCGCTAGAATAACTTTGGTTCTGCCAAACTAATGGGCCTCCAGAATCACCACGACATACGTCTTTCTTTATGTCTGGGCTGTTACTATCAGCACAGATGAAGTGGGATTCATCTTTGTCGAACTCGTACTTTGTATTGCACTGAGTGATCGGAATGCCACCAAGCTTGACAATTCTTAAGTTATTAGGAGACTCGTAATCAGGTTCTGTGCTTCCCCAACCAGAAGTTATAAGATTGGCTTTGGAGTAGGCGCCAGTATTCCAAGTATTTTGAAAGTCCTGATTAATATTAACTTGCTCTTCAGGAGTTGCGATTTTGATAGGTTTAGCTAATCCATTTTCTAGAAATGAACGATTAACCCTCAATAAAGCGATATCATTATCAGCTTTAAAGATCGGCTCAACTTTACCCACGTAACCTTCGTGGTAAATCTTTTCAACAATGGTGAACTTGAATTTTGGGTCAATGTTTTTTGCGTTCTGAGTCGTATTTTTAATTGTATTGGTACCAGCAATCAAAGTATTACCAATAAAAGCAACAGGGCTAAGATCATTATTGACGACACAGTGTGCGGCAGTTACAGCCCAAAATTCGCTGATAATAACAGCACCACAAGCCGACATTGCTGCTGAGTAATCGCTGCTATCAGCCTCTGCTAACATGGAAGCTTGCCAAGGGGCGATTAAGCTATTGGATAAGGTGGTAGCATCTTCACCATTTAAGACTCGTGCCTGGATCTGAGGATCACGTGCGTGTGCAGACAAACTGATGGTGCAGGCTGCGGCCAAGACGATTGGGGTTAATTGGATTTTCATAATGTCCTTGTGTGTTGCTTTGCTGTCATGCCGAGAGTATTTAATCAGCAATTGAACGCTGTTTTTATCGCGAGGCATGTTAATCGATTTTTTTTATAAATCCAATCAAAAAAATGCTTTGTTTGATGGTTTTGCTGTAACTATAAATCGATTCAATAGGTTAGCGGGGGAGTCATTATTGGTAAGTAAGATGATCTGGTAAAAAAAAGCCCCTATCGGTAATCGTTGAGGGGCTCTATTCATAATTTTGCCACGTTAAGAGTTAAGCTGAATCAACTGGCTAGCGCTTAATGAATGTCTTAATCGCGTAGTCGGCGGCGTAGAATACCAAGTACAGCTAGTCCGAATAACCCTGAGAGAGGCAAGCTACCACCGCCTGAACCACCGGAGCTGGTACCTGTCTTGCTCTCTGGATCACTGACTTTAGCAAATGGGTCAGTGCTAAAACTTGGTGTAGTTTGTGATGCTAGATCTAACCCCGTTTTGGCTTCGATCCAGTTATAGTAATAAGCGAGTTCAGTATAAAGACCATTTTTTTGTGAATCAGTATCACCACGGTCTTTTAAATGGCAGTATGGACCATTGCTCGTTACGCCAATAACCCTAAGGCCGAAGTCATCATCGCTGACTTTTTCCTGTACCTGCCAGACTAATGGCCCACCTGAGTCACCACGGCATACGTCTTTTTTAATTGCCGGGTTGTTGCTGTCAGCGCAAACAAAGTGTGAACTTTCACTGAGCGGGTAGTCAGCATTACAATCAGTCATTGGAATGCCGCCTAATTTAACGACCATTAATTCATTAGGTTGTTCAAAATTTGGTTCAGTGTAACCCCATCCGGAGGCGATGAGGTTCGCTTTTGAATAGCCGCTTGGGTTCCAACTATTGGCGAACTGGGTATTAGCCGCCTCTTGCTCTTGCTGGGTGGCCACTTTAATCGGTTTAGCCACGTCAAGCATCGAACGGTCGACTTTTAACAACGCGATATCATCATCTAGCGCGGGGCTGCTCAAGTACCCACGGTGAACAATTTTTTCTGTTATCGTGAATTTAAATTTGTCATCGATATCGTCCGCAGTACCACTCTGGTTTTTGACTATATTTGTGCCTGCTATCAGTGTGTTACTCATAAAAGGCTCGATGCAATGCGCAGCGGTAATAGCCCAAAAATCACTGATAACAACAGCTCCACAACCTGATGTGATATAAGTGCCATCGTTTAGTTGTGGCTCAGTTAGGAAAGCGGCCTGCCATGGTAAAAGCAAATCAGATGAAAGTTTACTTGCTTCTTCACCGTTCAATACACGTGTTTGAATATTGGATTCATCAGCGAAACTAGGAGCAACGGACAAGCAAGCCAACGCGACAGCAACGGGGGTATATTTTAATTTCATATCATCCTTTTTCTTGTTTTTTTGAGCTAAATAAAAAAGTTGGCCATCGATAGATGGACGGTGTTAAACACATCGGCCAACAATGCTCTTGCTAGTAAATGTACATTGTTTTTATGAAAGGTATGGTAAAGACAGTGATTAATATTTCCAGTCAAAAAAGTGCTATGTGTGACGAGGTTACCAATTATTCACTGGGTCAATGCATTTTTGGGTTTTTATTGGTAAGGGGTGAATGTTGATCTAATGCAAAGCCTTGAGATCTTCTGATCGTTATTATTGTAGTAGCACGTTATACTGCAATCTGATATTGAGTATTAACAAAGAGTTGCAGTATATGACTTATAAGCATGTCATTGGCTTTGGTGTTGCAGGCAATTTTGCTGGCCACTTAGAGCAAGCTGGTGAAGACAAAGATTTCTTAGCGGTAGAAGTTAAAGAAGCGGTACAGCCAAAAGCGATTTTTCCTTTTTATGTACCATCAGAGAAGGCTGGGTTCCTTTCTACTTACCCATTGTCATCTGATACCATTATCCCCCCAAACGATGCTGATAACCTGCAAATTGAACCTGAAGTGGCATTGATTTGTGATATTGAATATCAAGACAAAAAGGTTGTTGCGATTAAGCCGCATGGTTTCGCTGCATATAATGATTGCTCTATTCGCAAGCCGAATGCAAAGAAAATCAGTGAGAAGAAAAACTGGGGAGTGGAGACCAAAGGGATTTCATCACACGTGATTGAAATCGATCACCTTCGTGAAGGCGGCAAGTTGGATAACTTCCGTATTGCTAGCTTCCATAAGCGAGGCGACACCATTTCGCGCTACGGTGAAGACAGTCCTGTAATCGGTTATAGCTATTTCCACGAAAAGCTACTGAACTGGATTGTTGATCGTATGAACCATCAGCAAGATGTTGGCCCAACAGAAAACATTGCTGATTTTCTGGAAAGTGCAGGTTACCCATCACAGGCTGTGATCAGCATTGGTGCGACTCGCTACACTGAGTTTGGTGAATCGACATTCCTGAAATCAGGGGATACCAGTATGGTCGTTGTTTACGATGGTACAGTTTACAGCCCTGAGGAAATCACAGTGATGGCAGAAAAGCAGTTGTTTGCCGAGCAGGGTATTTCTGCCTTGGTTCAGTCTGTCGCTTAAGCCAATGAAAAAGCACTGTGAAAACAGTGCTTTTTCTACTTTTACGTTACAGGGTCGCGTACTGGTTATCTTATAGTCGCCAGAACAACTCTAATGAGCCATTTGAATTTGAGCGGTGCTTATTTTCTTTAAACTCTGGTGTATTGGTTGCAAAGCTCAGGCTAACTCCCCATTTGGGCTGATAGTATACGCCGCCAAAAACGGCTGTTGCTTGCCAATGTTCAACGTTAGTATCGGGTACTTCACTTGGTCGGTCACCGTCAATGGTAATATCGTTGAGGCGATAACGCCCTTCGATGCCGGTAAATAGGAAATACCCAGAACGACTTGAAGATAGCACGCCAATATCAACGAAATTGCCTGGTGAGAACCCTGTTGTACCAAAGTTGCTAGCCAAATCATTACCCCAGCGAGCAACACCACCTACAGCAACTTCACTCTGGTAATTACCAACATTTATTCTACCAACACCACTTAAATCGTAGTCATCCATTAAGTAAGCTTGGTTGCGGGTAAGCAATCGGTGGCCTTGATACCCGAGATTGAAGACGAGTGTATTTTTAATCTGGTAATCCCAACCCATCGGCTCATCGGAGCCAACGATCTCATGAATGAATTTTTGACCTTGTTCAGCGAACGAATTGGGGCCAATGACTCCGAGCATCAGGCTGAACTTATCGACGAAGGTCGGTGTGTATTGATAGGCACTAGATTCTAAAAAGAGTAGGCCGGCATAGGGACGTTCATTTTCCGGTGGTTCAATAGACTCAATATCCTCAGGGGTCCACATCTGTTGCCCGAGTGTTAAACTCCAACCTTGTTTCGTTCCTTCTTTAAGGGGTAGGTATTGACTAAACTGGCGGATAGGCGTTGGTGCGGTTTCTGCTAAATTTGATGAGAAGGGTGAATTGTACTCAAGAAAAATACCATTGGTGTAATTCTGGTCGGTACCGACAATGCCGTCATTGTCCATGGAAAACGAAAAGCTGCCTGAATTGTATGCGAAGGTACTGGGAGCGAACGCAGAAAGACAAGCCAAAAGTACGGGTGGAAATTGTTTCATTGGTAATCCTTTGGTACAACAAGGAGGATGAAAGTCTACAGTGAATGCGCTAGGCATATTTTTAGTTGTTATGATTAAACCGAGACTAAATCAAACTGTGTACACAAACATGTTCATCCATTAATGCGTTCATCATATCGAAAGGAAGAGATTTATCGCTAGTGTTTTTAATTAATAAGCGTAAATCTTTGTGAATATCCGGCTTTATAAGGAAAAGGAATGTCAACGCTCAAAATCACATCGCCATTAGTATCGGCTTCTTGGCTAGCCGAACATCTTTCGGAACCTGAACTGGTCGTGCTTGATGCAACTTGGTTTTTGCCTGATTCTGGTAGGGATGCGCAAAAGGAATGGCAAGAAAAGCGCATACCGAATGCGCGCTTTTTTGATTTCGATAAACGAATTGCACATCCTGCAGCGTCGTTTCCACATATGCTGCCAGAGCCTGAGCACTTCGCGAGAGAGGTTGAGCTATTAGGTATCTCAAGTCAAAGTAAGATTGTCGTTTATGATAGCCAAGGTATATTTTCTGCACCTCGTGTTTGGTGGATGTTCCGAGTCATGGGACATTCTCAAGTCGCTGTTCTCGACGGGGGACTTCCGGCTTGGGAAGTAGCGTCTCAGCCTATTGAAAGTGGTTCACCTACAACGTTCTCCTCTGGAGAGTTTAGAGCGGAATACCAACCTCATTGGGTGATCGATGGTGACGGTTTGCTTGAAAAGCTCAATTCGCCAGATATCCAGGTTTTAGATGCGAGGGCGGCCGCGAGGTTTTATGGCACCCAGCCCGAGCCGAGGAAAGGGGTTAGAAGTGGTCATATGCCTAGCGCTAAGAGCCTGCCTTTTGGCCAGCTACTTAAGGATGGACACTTTTTACCACCAGAACAATTGAAGAAGCGGTTTGATGCAGTCAGTGATATCGATCAACGGTTAATTTTTAGCTGTGGCTCTGGCGTTACGGCTTGTATTTTAGCGCTAGCAGCAGAGTTGTCTGGGCGAGAGAGGATCACTGTATATGATGGGTCGTGGACTGAATGGGGGGCAACCAACAAATACCCCGTTGTTTTATAATACATATCACTAAAATCCGCCTTGGTTATACAGGCACAGTACGCATGTACTGTGCCTTTTACGCTAACATCTATACCAATCCGATTAGCTTATGCTAGTCGATGACAGATACGTATCCACGTTGTTCAATTAGGCTTTGGCCCGATATTGACAGTACATAATCAACAAACTTCTGTGCATCGTCGTTTATCTGTTTTTCTTTATATAGCATCAAGAAAGGACGGGAGATTTTGTATTTGCCTGACTCAAGGTTGTCGAGAGACGGTGACACACCTTCAAAGTCGAGAGCTTTGATAGAATCGTCGACAGAGCCCAGCGAGACATAGCCCAGTGCGTGTCTGTTACGTGAAACTAAACTCTTAACCGTACCATTGGTATTGACGATCAGCACTTGAGGGTTGATATCCGAAACGGTTTGGCCTTTAATCTTCTGGGTTAGCCCCATAAACTCTTCAAAAGAAAAACGTGAACCTGACGCGTTTTCACGGCTAACAACCGCAATTTCCAGGTCCGACCCGCCGACTTCTTTCCAGTTGCTTATCTCACCGTGGTAGATTTTTTCGACCTGATCTTTAGTGAGGTTATCGACAGGGTTTTCTTTATGTACTACCAGTGCAATACCGTCATGGGCGATGGTCACTGTCGAGATATCTGGGGTGATCTCGTCGGGCTTCAGATAGCGGGAACTCATTCCTAAGTCAGCGACATTTTGTTTTACGGCACTGATCCCAGCCGAAGAGCCAATGCCCTGTACTTCAATCTGTGTTTCTCCGTGGTTACTCGAATAGGTTTCAGCCAAAATCTCAACGATATGGCTTGCAGACGTTGAGCCGGTGACCGTGACCCTTTCTTTCGCTTGAACTGAAAAAGTCAGGCTAGCAATAAGGGCGCAAAGAGTTGTTCTGGTAAGCATTTTATTCTCCAAAGTACACCAGAAAAGGTTGGCGCCAATCTTATTACGGCTTTATGACACTAATGTGAAAAAGTACAGGGTAAGAGAAGGGAAGTGAACAACCCCTATGCGTATACTGGTCGCTTGTTTAGCTTTTCTTGATACATTGCCTTGTCGGCTTTGGCCAGAATTGAGTCAGGATCACTCAGGTTACCGGGATAATATGGGGACAAGCCAATACTGATATCTATCTTGTAGGCTTTTCGGGTGGGAGAGGAAACATCATATAACTCATCGATCCAGGCTTGGCAAATATCAGGGTTATCTGATGGCAGCAATACAACAAATTCATCCCCACCGATACGGTAAATATGGCTGCCAGTTGGCACGGTTTTGGTTAGGTATTCAGCAATAGTCGTCAGCAGCTTATCACCGCATTGATGGCTGAAGGTGTCATTTACTTGCTTGAAGTTATCAAGATCTATGTAGGCCAATATACCGCGCTTGGTATTGATCGCCATCTCATCAAAGCGGCGAAATAACGCACGGCGATTATTAAGGCCGGTAAGATCATCTTCAAGGGCTAACTGGCTGAGACTTACTTCTAGTGTTTGTGACACTTCAACTTGTCGGTGAAGTTCTGATATTAATGTACGGTGAATATCGAGCATTTTTACAAAGCAGAAGCAAATCAGAAAAACGCCGATATGCATAAAGATGTCGTCACTTGAGTCAATTAACCAATGATCGTTTAGCTCGGGTATTTCATCAAGTAAATCGGCCGTTACGCCAAGTGCATAAGTACCCAATGCTAATTTCATCCACCCACGAATTTTCTGATCCATATCTTCACGTAGCAACATGATGATGAGAACCAACGTTAGCACAGAAACGATAATATCGAGTTTGCCGCTTGAAGGGACGAGCGCAGATAGCAGTACACCAATACAAACCACAATGGTCATTCGTGTAGGTAATTGAGACAGTGGGCTCATAATGAGTATTTATAATCGCGTGAAGGCCATTTTCATTATCTTTGCAGAGTCGTTCAACACTCACAAAGGGTTTTATTGAATAGGGGAAAAACTTAAATTGCAGTCGGATCTTTCATTATTATAGGTGATGCCAATGAGTTGTATTTGACCCTTTTGTCAGGAGTATCGAATGGCGTCATCGGTTCTGGCACTTAGCGTACGTATATTCAGTGTTAGAAACAAATTAAAGACCATGTTGAGACAACCTTTTTGTTTCTTGTCTATTAAGAAATCAATCCAGATACATAATATTTGAGTTTCTATGCGGTTTATTAGTTTTTTGTTCGTCACTACATATTGTTTGTGTTAACTCGATCTCATTTCTGGAAACAAAGATTGACCTCTGGTAGCCAGCCAAACTCTTTGATATATAAAGAGTGTAACGAAATATTTCAATTTACAATATTGTAACATTTGGTGGTTTGTGTCTATCCTCAGTATAAGTACGAAAGTACAGGGATATGGCAACTTAAGAGGTCGGAAATATGCTGACAATGGCAAGAAGAGCGCAGCCTAATAAAGCGCTTGTTTCTGAAAGGATTCAGAAACTAATCAAAGCGTTATCAAATGGCGTATATGAAAGAGAAGAAACGATTAAGTTATGTCTTCTCGCCGCGCTTGCTGGTGAGAGTGTGTTTCTATTGGGGCCTCCCGGTATTGCAAAAAGCTTGATTGCAAAGCGATTGATTCAGGCTTTCGATAACAGCCAGTTTTTCGACTATCTAATGACCCGTTTTTCGACGCCAGAAGAAGTCTTTGGCCCACTTTCTATTCAGGAACTTAAAGATAACGGCAAGTATGTACGGTTAGTTGATGGTTATCTGCCAACCGCCCAAGTGGTGTTCCTTGATGAAATTTGGAAGGCCGGACCGGCGATTCTTAATACCTTATTGACAGTAGTAAATGAGCGAACCTTCAAGAATGGCCAAGATGTTCTGCCTGTGCCTATGCGTCTGTTGATAACAGCGTCTAACGAATTACCCGAAGAAGACAGTGGCTTAGAGGCTCTGTATGACAGGATGCTGGTGAGGGTGTTTGTTAATCGTATTCAGGAAAAGCAAAATTTTAAAGCGATGTTGATGGGGGAAGGCCCGACCATACAGGAGCTAGAACCCGGCCTGGCAATCACTGATGAAGAGTACGATGATTGGCAGCTGCATATTGAAGACATCAAGCTCTCTGAAGATATTTTCGAGAAGGTGTATCAGCTCAAAACCATGATTGAGCAGCGTGCAGAAGGCGTTGAAACGGTTGATGAGCATGAAAGCGAACTGTACATCTCTGATCGGCGCTGGAAGAAATCTGTTCGGTTATTGAAAGCCAGTGCCTTCTACAACGGACGAGATGCTATTAATCCTCTTGATTTACTGTTACTGCAAGATTGTATGTGGCATAGCCCAGAGTCTCGAAATGTAATCAGGGAAATTGTTAGCGACTTTGCCATTGAGAAGGCATTTAACCAGGAATCAGCTCAAATCAATGCTGCTGATGCACAATCGATTATTGATGACGTTAATGCCGATGTGGCCACTGAACTGGCCGTGAATTTGAGCCGTGAAAGCATGATGCGTAAAGAATGGTTCAAATGCGATCTCAGTGGTGCAAAACGGTATACCGTAAATCATAATCCACGAATGATCAAATTGGTGATGTTGCAACATAACCCCTCTGTTTCCGAACAAGAGAAAGGTGACAGCCGGTGGGTTTATATTGACGGTGATGATTTCGAGAAAAAAATCAAGACCGGTCAATGTGATATTTATGGCTTTGTAAATAAGAATACACATCTGTGCCGACTGCAGTTCGAGGTGAATGCCCAGCTTCAACTGGTTATTAAAGATATTGCTAATCGATCGGTGTTGGTGGGTATTGCTGGTGACAATGGGATTTCTCAGGTGCAACAAGAGCACTGGGTTGCTATGGCAGAAAAAGCGTCCTTAAAAGTGTTGGATGCGGAGCATAACCTTAAGATTTCTCGCAGTAGCTTCCACGGCGCTCTACCACATAACTTTATCGACCCTCAATTACCTGAGCGAATTGAGCAGAGTTTATCGCAAGCAACGGATTCGGTGCATGACCTGAAAGTAATGGTTGATAAAAGTGTATTCCGTATTAGTCGCTTGACTGAATACTTTGCTTAGCGGGAGTGTAGGTTATGCCGGTTTCTGAAGGTATAAATCTGGCGATGATGCTATCTGAATCCGGCATCATCGATAATGCAGTGCATGAACTGATGATGCATCAGCAGTTAATTGTTGCTGCGGAAGCTAACCCAGGCATTAAATCTGCGATGAAGAAGCAGATCATGAAGTGGCGAGGTCATGTGCAAAAACGGATGACCAATGTCAGTGTTGAAGAGCGCTTTCATCAAGAGATAGAGCTTTATCAGCAGGTATGCCAATGGGAGGCTGGTTATTTCTTTGATCACGTTGATAACGTAGTTAAACAACTAGAAGGCTACTCGGCTTTCTATTTTAAAGCGAAAACGTTGATAGAGCGGGAACATCAAAAGCACAACCCGATGTTCCAGAGCTATTTTTGTAGTCAGTGGCATAAGTACCTAACGCTTGCGCTGACAGAAGCCCAGCAAATTGAACTTGAGCAGCATAAAGAAAAACTGTTGGCAGATTTGTACCAGCGTATTGAAACCATGCAGCATATGGAGTCGGTGACAGAAGCCGGTGATGAGAAGAAAGCCGGCCGTTTATGGGACATGGCTAAAGCTAAGTTGACCAAAAGTGATGTCAGCACCCTAAAAGAGATGGCACATTTTCTGAAAAAGAATAGCGGCTTGAAAGAGATCGCTGAAAAGCTGGGTCGGATGGCCAATGAAGTGGATGATCCCAATAAAGAGCGGGTGCGCTCTGAAGATTTGAAAATGGTCGAAGAACAAAGTGATAGCGTTACGGATGACATTGTCGGCATCCATGAAAGTGACGACTTGTCTAAATTGCTTCCGAATGAAGCGATGTTCTTGGCCTATCCAGAGTTGGAGGTTGTATTTTATAAACATTTAGTCGATAAGCGGCTGTTAAACTACAAGATGCAAGGTGCACAGCGAAAACTACGCCGGGTGAAGGCGTATAAGCGTCAAACCAAGCAGGTTGAGCAAGACAAAGGTCCATTCATAGTCTGCATTGATGCATCAGGATCAATGAATGGATTTCCTGAGCAATGTGCTAAAGCATTGGCGTACGGCTTGATGCAAATTGCTTTAGCTGAGGATAGGGACTGTTACGTTATTATGTTCTCAACGCAACAGATAACCTATGAGTTGACTAAGCAAGATGGATTGAGTGAGGTGCTTAATTTTCTCTCTTATTCATTCCACGGCGGGACTGATTTAGGGCCAGTGCTTGATCAGTCGATAGAGCTAATGCTGGGGGGGAAATATAAGAATGCCGATTTGATCGTATTGTCCGATTTTATCGCACCGTCTCAGCCAGAAGAAATGATGAAACGAATTACAAAGCTAAAAGAAAGCCGAAATCGTTTTCATGCTGTCAGCTTATCGAAATATGGAAATCCCGAACTAATGACTATTTTTGATCATTGCTGGTCATATCACCCCTCTAAACTCGGGCGATTGCTGAAGTGGACATAAAGCACCAGATTAATTATGGTACTTGGCCATAGAGTGTAATCTGATTGTTGAAAAAATAATAGGTTTATAGTTGTCTTGGCTTGGGCGCTCATATGAGCGCCATTTTTTTATTGTCATATTTCATTTATCGGCAAAGTATTTATTGAGGGTTTGTCGCCAGCCCGGACTTTGGCGAATTTTGAGTAGCGCCCGGTTGAGCTTTTCTCGGTGAGGGCTGTTATTTTCTAACACTAAACCGTAGTTCTGCTTTTCAAACTGATATGGCAGAACTGACAGTGATTCATAATTTCCCAACTCTTTGGCTTTTTTAATCAAATATTTTAATACTGCATCATCTGCAACGATGGCTTCCACCTGTTCATTGTTCAGTGCTTCTAATAAATCATTGGTTGATTCAAAACTCTGATGGACAATACTGTGGCTGGTCAAAAATAAGGACGAGGTTGACTCCGCTTTGGCACCGACTCGGAGTTTCGCTAAATCGTTGGGTCCTTTGATATCACTGTTTAATAAACCAAGGGTAAAGGTACTGGCTAAAATTGCAGTAATGCTAGCAATGAAGAAGGTGGTAAATATCGCCAATAAAACGGTTAGTACGCGCCCTGTCAGCGTTTTAAATTCATAGTAATTGAACGGCCCTTTAGTGATAAACAGTAAACCAAGAATAAACCCTTCAACCAGTTGTGATTTTTTGGAGCGCATTGAATATAGTTTATCATTGACACGGTGTTCCAATAAGTAATAGATACCTCCCACAAATCCTGCAGTTATAAAGGCAAAGCTAAGCACGAACCATAGTTTTTTATTCGTAAAAATATTTTTAATCGATGATAAGTATCCTTGTTGCTTCACCGCTATAGCGAGGTGAGTCTCATAAAATGAATGAGAAAAATCGAGAATCTCTTCACGCTCTGGAGTGATTGAAATACATGAAACACCGATATTGAGCGCTTTGGTACTGACTTGATCCAAAAGCTCTCCCAGCTCATGATGGCTTATTTTATACTTTACGCCGAGCTCGACGGCAATTTGCTCCCATAAGTAGATGCTCAACCCAGATGGCACATCTGTTTCGCTTTCGATGACAAAGGGGGGACAATGGTAACTGCCTACTTTTACATGGTCATCGTTAGAGGCGTAGGCCACCTTGGAGGCTGCAAACAGGTAAGGGAAATACAGGCATGTGAATAATAAAATGCGGTGTATTGTTCTCATAGGGTGGCCATACTCCAGCTTAGGGTTACAAGCGAGTCATGAGTTAAGTATAAACATCATGGAATTTTCACAACCCTGTAATCAAAACCTTCTCATTGTGTTCAATGACAAGAGTGAATCCTGTCAACAATCCTTGCCATTTTTGAGAGCCCAGCAGAGAAGTTGCATAGTTAATGAAGTCAATGAGCTATGCTTATTAGCAAATTGGTTATTACCTTGATGGCACTAGTGCTGGGCTGAAAAGAACGGTGAACCGTGTTTTTAGTTAGCTTGGCGAGGAGCATGTATGAAAGTGTTGGCTATTCTAGCGGCACTCAGCATTTGGTTTTTTAGTCAGCCGGCGTTGGCGCAAAATGTATGGGTGATTGAAATTTCCGGCGGTATCGGGCCTGCAACCAGTGATTATATATCACGAGAAATCGAACAAGCGCACAAAGAGCAAGCCAGCTTCATTGTATTGAAAGTGGACACCCCCGGAGGTCTTGATACCTCTATGCGTGAGATTATCCGTGCGATTACAACCTCACCATTACCTGTTGCGACGTGGGTCGGCCCCGCTGGTGCTCGAGCAGCAAGTGCAGGGACATATATCCTCCTTGCTAGCCATGTCGCTGCGATGGCACCGGGTACGAACCTTGGCGCTGCTACACCTGTGTCACTTACCGCACCTGGAGGAAAAGATCCTGATGATTCGGGTGGTAATCCATTTGCTCCAAGACAAGACAAAGACAAAGAAACAGATTCTGACAGTGAAAAAGATGCTGGCAAGGAAAGCGATGGTGCTGATAGTGAGAAAGTTACTGCCAAAACCGCGATGGAAAAAAAAGTAATCAATGATGCACGAGCATACATCCGGGGCTTGGCAAAGCTGCATGGCCGAAATGAAGAGTGGGCAGAAACCGCCGTTACAGAAGCCGCCAGTATTGATGCTGAGAAAGCACTAGAGCTTAATGTTATTGATTTTCTAGCGTCAGATTTAGATAGCCTGATCACTCAGTCGAATGGACGTACGGTGATCGTTAATGGGCTTGAAGCCAAAATTGAATTGGCGAATGTCGCGTATATTGAGCGAGAGCAGGATTGGCGGTTTAAGTTGCTATCGGTTATCACCAACCCCAATGTTGCATACATATTGATGCTCATTGGGATCTATGGCTTGTTGCTTGAGTTCTATAATCCCGGGGTTGGGCTTCCCGGGGTATTAGGTGGAATTTGCTTATTACTGGCGATGTATTCTTTGCAGATGCTGCCGGTGAGCTATGCCGGTCTGGCTTTGCTGCTGTTGGGGATAGCGCTTATGGTTGCAGAAGCTTTCAGCCCCAGTTTTGGCATTCTTGGGCTTGGAGGGATAGTCGCCTTTGCGCTTGGCTCAGTCATGTTGATGGATACAGAAACACCGGGATACCAAATTGCCATTCCATTGATTGTTGGCCTGACAGTGGTATCGGCATTGTTTACCTTTGTCATTCTGACCTTGCTGCTCAAAACAAGGCGTAAGCCTGTCACTACCGGTGTTGAAGTCTTACTGGGTCAAGAGGCTATTGTAGTGAGCGGTTTCCCTGGTAGTGGCCGCGTGCTGGTGGATGGAGAAATTTGGCAGGCAAATTGCGACGCTGCATTGGTGAAAGGTGATAGGGTAACCGTAGTGCAAATACATGGCCTTTGTCTGGAAGTAAACCAACAGGCGAAATGAATCCAATGTGCTGGTATACCCAAGTGATTTCAAGGTGCTTGGGTATATAACCTTTTTATAAGGACCAATAATATGATCACATACTCATTAGCAACGATAATTGTATTGGTGTTCGTACTCATAGTTAGCATGTTTAAAGTGCTCCGAGAGTATGAACGTGCCGTTGTCTTTCTACTTGGGCGCTTTTACCAAGTGAAAGGACCTGGCCTAATCATCATCATTCCGGTTATTCAGCAAATGGTTCGGGTCGATTTGCGAACGATTGTATTGGATGTTCCTACACAAGACTTAATTACCCGCGATAACGTATCAGTTAAAGTCAATGCGGTTGTGTACTTCCGGGTTGTTGAGCCGAAAATGGCGATCAATAATGTGGAAAACTACCTCGAAGCTACAAGTCAGCTTTCTCAAACAACGCTACGTTCAGTGCTTGGTCAGCATGAACTCGATGAGTTGTTGTCAGCCCGTGAAGAGTTGAATAAAGATCTACAAGTGATCTTGGATCAGCATACTGACAACTGGGGGATAAAAATAGCTAATGTTGAGATCAAACATGTCGATCTTGATGAGAGTATGGTTCGCGCTCTTGCTCGCCAAGCAGAGGCAGAACGTTCACGCCGGGCTAAAGTGATTCATGCGACGGGTGAGCTTGAAGCATCGGCTAAATTACGGGAAGCGGCAGAAGTGCTCAATCGGTCACCTAATGCGGTTCAGTTGCGTTATATGCAGACATTAACTGAAATAGCTAACGATAGAACAGCCACTATTGTCTTTCCTATGCCTATTAATCTGGTTGAAAAATTAACCGATGCCATGGCGGCAGGTAAGAAAAAAGAAGATCAATAAACAGACTGAACAAGACTAACTGATAAGCCTTCTTGCTAGCAGGGGAAGGTTATCAGTCGTTTTTACTGTTAGCGCTGTAACATGAATGTTTGGTATTCAAGATCGTCGAACTGGCTATCAAGCATAATAAGTCCAATGATAGTTGTGACCAGCATGGTTACGGCGAAACCATAACCATAGAATACAGGGCCAAGGTTGATACTGACATGTGCTAATACAAAGTTTCCCACTGCCATTAATAATGTCAGAAAGAGTGCAGAATAGCGTTTATCCAAATAATACATCACATTGAGGATAGACATGACTAAGACTTGCAGACTGACTCCAACCAAGTCGACATAGAGAAGGTGCAAGTAGGACAGGTCAATATTCAAAAAATTTAATATATCTTCTGCCCAAAGGATCAATAATGCCAGGGTTAGCCCCTGCACTTTGAAGATTTCATAGATGCTTTGCTGGCACGCCAGTACCATCTTGTCTTTAAGGTGGTGGATTGAATCTAATGTCGCTCCTTCACGAACGGCGTTATAGAACTTAAGACAAGTATCGGCAAAATCCGTTTCCATTCGCAGCATGAAAACCGCCATTCCTGGCACAATAGCCAAGTAAGCAATGAATATAGGAAGGTCATAGATATAGGATGCTCTGAAAACGTCGATAACCTGATGTGAGGTTTCATCACGGAACCAGAAGACAAATTTATCTAACCAGACACCGAGGTTGTAGAGAAAACCACATAAAATGAGCGAGAAGAAGGTCTTTTTGTGATTTAAAAAGTCGAAAGATATCAGCTTATTGGCCGGAAAGTCGCGAATGATATGATATAGGAATGCAAAAGTCAGGATGGCTTGGCAAAAGCCAAAGATCATCAGCAGACCAAGTAGGCCAAATGGTGGCAAGAATATGGTTAAGATCACCATTAGACCATAGCTAAACATCATGGTGAAAAAGATCCGGTAGTACTCTTTCATCCCGCTGAGAAATATGATGATTAGCCATTGGTTACACAGCAAAATAAAGGCCGTAAAGATCGCTATTTTTTCTGCCGGGCTGATCGTGTTACTGATGGCAAGAACCGCACCGCTGATAATGGCTCCAATGATACTGGTCACCAGCATCGAGCCTAATAGGTTCGGTACTATGTGATGATCGTGTTCAGCGAACAATAAATCAGAGATAAAACGAGTCAGTAATAATTGGAATAATCCACTGATAATCAAAGAGCCAGCCATCAGATAGGTAACAAGTACCAGAAACTGAGCAATGACATAGCTGGGGAATACCACTCCAATGCTCATTATACCAATGGTCAGCAAAGCCAAAATAGATAAAACCCAAGGCCCAGAGCCAATAAGCCCTGCCAAGCCATACGCTTCAAGCATGGATAGTAATGAGTTTTTCTTGAGGATTTTCCTTAATTCAAATCCGATGCCGGCCACTGATTGCCTCCTTGTATAAGCTACGATAAGCACCGTACATGATGGGCTCGTCGTAATAGCGTTTAACTCTTATTCGACCGTTGTCACCGGCTTGTAGCCATTTTCTTCTATCGCCGAGCACATTGATGATAGCATGAGCACCTTCGGTCGGGCTGGCAATGGGAATAATTTCGCCGGCAGAGCCGATAGCGGCATCCTCACCTTCGGCACCATCGATGATCTCACGGCAGGCCCCAACTTCTGTTGCAATACATGGGATCCCGGCAGCCATGGCTTCGAGCAATACCAGAGGTTGAGCCTCACTGATAGAGGTCAGCATCATTACACCGAGTGCCGGCATGATTTCAGCCACATTTTTATTGCCTAGCATTTTAACGCGGCCTTTCAAGTCTAAACTTTCGATAAGCAGTTCACACTCTCGTACATATTCTTTGTCTTCTTCCATTGGGCCAATAATCCAACCTTCCAGTTTGGGTAGGGTCTCGATGGCTCCGCGCATGGTTCGAATAAAAGTCTTGATGTCTTTGATGGGTACCACACGGCCGACGAGGCCGACCACCATAGGAGGGGTGTCTGGTCGGCGATGATAGGCATCTTCGAAGCGCTTCGTATTGATGCCATTGACAATCACGCGGGTTTTATCTTTTGGCGCTCCGTCGGTGTGCTGTCGCTGCCTGTTCCCTTCAAACAAAGCAACAATATGATCGGCTTGATGATAAGCAGAAAGTCCCAATTGTTCGAAAAATTGAATCCACGTTTTGCGGGTTGAATGCATGCCCTTATGTATTGAAATGTCAATTTGGCTGTGGTGGTCCTTAATCCAGGTTGCTTGGGAAAGGTCAATTTTCCGTTCTTTGGTATAAATACCGTGCTCGGTCAAAATAAATGGGGTTTGGGTTTTTTCCCGGCTCAAGGCTCCTAAGAAACCGGCGTAGCCTGTTGAGACGCTATGAAATAGCTTCGCTTTTGGGAGGTTTTGCGATATGCGGGATAAGACAAATAGGGGCTGGTAAATATTGCGATATGTCCAAAAAAAATCGACAAATGACTGCCTTGGCGATGACTCTATATATCTTTCAGTCAGTACTTCCCATGACGCTCGACTGTAAAGAAAATCGATAAGAGTGAGTTTGTTATCAGTATCAAGAAATTCAGATACTTCCGAGAGTAATTGACTGGGAATGGGTTCGCCTTTACTTTCGAAGTACGAGAGAAAGTGATTCCATACACTGAATAAGTGCTTCTTACCGGATCGCGCTGAAGGCTTAAGTTGCCTCTTATCTAATAAAAGGTAATGAACTTCAAACCCTACAACGTTCTCAGGAAACTCATAGGCTGGCTCATCATAAAAATCAGGGTGACCGCCGAGAAAAATTAAATGGAATCGATACTCCGGTAAGCCGCTGATAATTTGGTGGACCCAACTAGAGACGCCACCTCGGACATACGGGTAAGTCCCTTCTAGAAGTAGACATATGTCCACGTCTTCGTTGCTGTTGAAGTAAGGTTTTCGGCTGTTAAACCATCTCATCCCCAATACTCCTTTATCTGACTCAATTTGTTACCTTTCTGCTCGGGGAAGTAAGCTATATACTCTCGGGCGGTTTGGAAGTCACCCGTGATATAAGATGCTTCCGCCAGGTAAGGTGCGACTTGCTTGAATAATATACCTTCGTCCATTGCTGCTTTTAGTACCGGAACCGCTTCGGCAGGGCGTTGTCGCTCGAGTAGCACCCGGCCGAGAAGGAGGTTAGCTGAAGCCGATGGTTTGATACTGTTGGATTGGTTGAGATAATTCTCAGCTTGTTCTAGGTAGTGGTTACGTAAAATGCCTTCGGCAATACCGAGATAGCATAACTCCCAATATTGCTGTGCAATGTCAGATGCTTTTGCAGCAGAAGGCTGATATTCAAACTGTTTTTTAGACAACGAGATGGTTTCATTGATTTGTGTTTCGATGTTTTCTAGGCTGGCGTAGGCAAGCAAGCGCACATCGTCGGTCAAGTCTTTCAATGCGAGTTGCAATAGCGGGACAGCTTGCTGGCGCGGTAAGTTTCGGATCGCACTAACGGCCAGTAACCGACGATCTGGATCTTGGTTGTGGAGTAAAATTTCTCTTAATGCGCCTATACCAAACTGGGTGTTAATCACGTCTCCGGGGTTCTGTGGTAGCTCACTCTTTTCACATTCCTGCCACGTAATATTGGACTTTTCTCTTGGCAAGTAAAGCGCAATCAATAGAGAGCAGCTTGTACCGATCATGCCAACAACCGGTAATAGGTAGTTGAAGATAAAAAGAAATGAAAACGAGCTGATTACCGGTGTTTTGTATTTTTTCGGTAGTATTAGCCAGCAGAGAGCTGAAAAGCTCAAGCATGACATAGCGTGGACACTGGCGAACGCAAGCCACATACTTAGCGTCATATTCTGGGTTGTTATGATGTAAATACCAGAGCTCTCAAATGCTATGGTCTGAAGAAGTAGCCATGTCTTCATCGTATGCTCCAAGCTCATCCATTAGCTTTCTTATCTCAGTCCTGTTAGTCGACATAGAAAATGGACCAAGGATATCTATGTCTTTGGCTCCCTCGCCAAGTTGATCTTTTAACAGTTCTTGGAGCCTGACAATATATTGCTGGGCATCATAGGCTGTTGTAAGTGGTAGTAATACTGCCAGCGCGGCATTGCCTTGTGCCGTCTTGCATGACCAGTAAACATCAGCTCCCCGGCGGTAACTGATCGTATTATCAAGCACGTGATGGTGTCTGCCATCACTATCGATACAAACAACCACTGAACTATCGGCACCGTAATAGCGTTTGTTGTAACTGGCGCGCTTGAGGTAAGCGATAAATAAATCACTTTGGTGTGGGCGTAATATTGAGGTGATGATTTCATCACTCAACAAATCTGCGGCATAGTTGCCAACTAACGAAAGCAGTGCAACGTTAGCTGGTGTGAGCATAAAAAACTTGGCGTTCTCGGCAATGATAGCCGCCTGCAGTACTCCTCGCGTATCGACAAGTGGAATGCACAATTGGTAACGTGATTGGTGGGCTTGATTTGCGTCTAGTTTTGCCGGTGAAAGTAGCTTTTGGTTTTTAAGCATATCGTTCAGCATAGGATCTGAGCGCTCTAAACGATGAGAGTCCCCAACGCTAGCCACAGCGTTCTGATTGATCTTACCATTGGTGACTTTATAGATCCCTGCAACCTCAATCCCGCCAATATCAGCCATCAAGTTGAGGTAGGGTTGCCCAAGGTACTTCAATCGGTGTTCAGGATGTTTGGCGGCAATTTTATGCAACTCGCTGATACTGGCTCGCAGGCTAACGGTTTGACCGGCGCTACGTTGCTCGAGTTGGTCATGTGATACTTTCAGCAGGTGATAGTTTTGGGTAAAGCTATCAAGCTTCTGTGTCATGTATTGATGGTCAAGGATGTGTTTTTGGTTAATATTGTGCCAATAATCGTGAAATTCACCGGCTATCATAGCCACCATTATTGTGCCTACAGCTATGGACAGAGGATAGTAGCTCAGCATACCCGACGCATTCATGATAGAAGCAAGGCCCGCGGTTGTTACCAGTGCACAGACAAAGCCTTTGGTAAAGCCATAACGAAGGGCGATGAGTAAAGGGCCCAAAAGGGGCCAGAAAAAGTTATTTTCCGTTGAATTTGGGGCTAAGGAGCCAGACTCAACCCAAATGTAGATAGAGATGATGGCGAAGATCAGTGTTTCGAGCCATACATAGCTGTTTTTTGAGAACCCAAGAAAGGTTTTATTTCTGTTTTTATTATTCATATCAAACAACCATTGCCTTCGAACCTATATACATCAACCTTACACTTATTGGCTATCTCGTGCTGCGACATTTAAGCCGCTAAGTAATTCTTCAATGACGATATGCCCGGTGCCACTGACACTTTCACGCCCCCAGCCGCCACGGCTGCCCGAAGCTTGCCAGTAAGTTTTACCACTCTTTGCAGACTTGATTTCTAGCGTGATGCCAACAGCTGGCTCACCGTCAAGTCCACTTTTGTAATGCCATTCTTCAACAGAACCGGTGATTATATAGTCAACAGGTTGGGTTGCCAGCCATGCGTTGGCTTGCTTCTGTTTTGCAGAGTCATCGAGAATGCTTTGTAGATCATTGACAGCCGATGCTGGGTATTTCACGGTAACAATTCCTTTTGCAAACAGCTGTGAACTTAGAATCTGTTCGGCTTTTTCAGCTGCAAGAGGGGTGCTTGTATGGTTATACATAGGCATGATTGCCCAGCGGCTATCAGCCGGGAAAGTATTGCTGTCAGTGACTTGATAACTACTGCAACCACTCAGTATTAAGAGGCTGGCTAAAGTGAGTATCTTTTTCATCATGCTCATCCTTGTAAAAATTCGTTTGAAGTTAAAAGCCGTAGTAGTAACCCAGTGTCACTTTCAACGATTCGTCACCATTTCTGTCTTGGCTTTGCCAGTCTGTACTGAAGTAGAGCTCATCATTACCAAACACACGCCAGCCCAAACCAGCACTTAGGGTGACATCCACTTGTGAACTGGAGAAGTTGTATCCAAGCGAGCTGTCAAACCAATATCTTGGTGAGGGCACGGTTGCGCCGGGCTGGCCTGGTTCGCCGTGCCAAACGCGCTGGCCAATTCCCACTCGCTGGTAACTGTCTTCGATAAAGTCGCCACTTGTCAGTGGTGTTACTTCATTATGCCAACGGTTGATCCCGTTCAATGTGTCATCACTGAGATTGACATCCTGCATGGTGACATCAGCGTAGATTTGCCAAGCAGGATCGGCAAAGAAAAACTGCTCGGCAGCACGTAAGCTGAGATCCCAGCCTTGTCCTATCTCATCGTCAAAGCGGGTCGAGAGATCGTGTAGGTTGAATTGAAACGTCAACGATTCTCTTGCGGTTGGCTGGTACGCAAAGTTGAAGCCAAGAAAATTATCTTGCCCAGCAATATTGAGTAATTCACTGGCCTCTATATGGCTGTTGAGGCCGAACCTGATCCCGAGGCGTAAGTCGTCGTCGACAGCGTATTGGTATTCACCATTAAGCCCTAGTCGTTGATCGCCGACACCATCGGCTAAATCGATGCCTAACGCCCAATAGCTTTCACTCATCTGGTATTGGTAGCGGCCCCGCAAACGGAATTCATCTTCAATATCGGTATTGGACAGTTGGTCAGGAGAGCCTGACCGTTGGCTATCCAGCCCTAGGCGCCAGTTGCCATGATAATGAGGGGAGTAATAATCAAGACTGGAACGGTCGACATCCCAATGAGTGATCTGTGTGTGCTGGGCTCGGATACTATGCGTTTTCGCAGGATGTTGGGTCACATGAATACGGCGAAGTTGGTTCTCTGCTGTTTTATCTGCCATTTGACCAATGTTAGTCTGACCTTGTTGCCATGCTTTCTGGTGTTCACCAACAAATTGCAGCGCGATGTTTTCATCTGCTTTTGGCAAGTTGACCGCACGAGATAAAATCGCCTCAACTTTTGCCCGATCTTTTTTCTGTAGAGCGAGAGAAAGTTGCTGCCATTCTGGAATTTGATAGCGACCAAGCGCTGTGCGCTGATGCCAGAACAGTATTTTCTCGCCTTGATTGCGTGCCAAATAGTCGGCGAATAGTTCACCGACGTTATTGTCCGTTGGCTTGGTCAGGGTATTTTCTTCTATCATTTGGCTGGCGATCAGCTCGCCAACAAATAGCCTTACTAATGACCGGTAGCTAATGTCACCATCGGGTAATGCCAGTAATTCTGCTGACTGCTTGTCGAGCAAGTAACGACGCAATTGATAGGCCTTTTCACCATTACCTTGCTGTTCGAGTAACTGGGCATAATTGAGCAAAACAGAAGGCTCAGGACTATCATTGTCGAGCAATAGCTGGCGATACCAAATATCAGCCTCATGATTCAATCCAAGTTGTTGGCTTGCGGTGGCGAAGGCTAGCCAAAGGTCACGGTCAGTTGCTAATACTGGCTTATAGCGGCGGTATACTTGGTCGAGTGTGTGGAGATCGCCCTCGTTGACTGCAAACCATATCAAATTACCGACAGCCGACGAGTTTGTGGGGGCCAACTGTAAAATACTAAAGTACAGTTGCTTAGCTTTATCTGGTTCTTCTTGCCACTCTGCCAACAATGCTTGATATGACAGCATTTCAATATGTTGGTTAAACGAAGGGTTCTGCTTGGCGATTTCAATCAGTTGCTCAAGCTGTTTAGTATCTTTATTTTGTGCAGCGTGCCGAACGGCAGCTAGGAGTAACTGAGTATTATTGTTTTTGTCATATAAGGTAAGCAGTTGCGGTATTTTTTCTTCATCTAGTGGCGACAATATATTGATATAACGGTATACATCAATGTTTGAACTGGCTCGCGATGCCAACTCTGTTTGTGACGTCATTGATAGGGCTCGGTTGTTGGTCTCCCAAGCCAAAGAAGAAACCGCTTCAAGGTAGTCCTCATCAGCCTCCACCCAATCGGTTGGGTTGACCAGTGTGTTTAGAGCCAGTTTAGGCTGATTTAACATGATATGGGCATTGGAAATACGTAACGCTTCGGTGACGTTCAGTGGCCGTTTATTCTGTAGCAGGTTACCGTAACGGATCACAGACTTGTGATCGCTGCGGTAACTGTATAAACGAGTAACGTGACTAAGGAGTTGAGTATCATTCGGGCGCTTGGCAAGTAGGGCAAGCAAGCTCTGAAATGCGGCGGATGTACCTTCACCTTTTTCAAGTGCGTTGAGCCATTGGGTGTACTCTGCTTGGTAGATATAGTTGTGTGTGGCCAACTGCTTGAAAAATTTACCTTCATTTAAGATGTCGCCCAATGCTCTTGATTCATCGATACCAGCACGAATATTTTTAGCACTCGGATTAAGCGACGCCAGTTCAATGCTGACTGACAGTGCTTTTTCTAGCTTGCTTTGCCAGCGATAAATCTGATGAAGCAATACATAATCAGATTGGTTTGGTGCGATGGCGATAGCCTCAAGCAGCAATTGTTCGGCCAGATTGAGATCACCAAGAGCTATCGCAATTCGTGCCGTTTGGGTATATAGCTCTACTGTTGGCTCAATGGTTAAGAGATGGCGGGAAAGAGCCAGGACAATATCAAGGTTTCCTATCTGCGTAGAATGCGCTATTCCTGTAGTGAGAAAGTCGGTGTTGTTGTAAAGCGGTCCTCTGTAGCTGTTAAAAAAATATCGACTTAGCTGGGGTTGGGCGCTTTTTAACATTAAATCAAATAGTTTCTCGGCGTTTTCAAGATCGTCAAATTCACGAAACGCATCAAGCTGGACTTTAAGTGACTTATCGTAATCCTCACTTTGCAAGGCAAGAGAAATCAGCTCGTTATAAGAGGTTTCGCCACTTTGCTGGTGGGGGTAAAGGTAATCGAACCCTTTATCCGGCATTGATAATGAAATTGCCGTATCAGCAAACTGGCGGGCAAGTTCTGCTTCCGGGACATAATCAATTCTGTTCAATAGATCTAACAACGCCGTTTGGGCTTGTTGTTTAGCCTCTGGCTCATCTTGATACGTTTGTTCTAAGAGCAGAGCAAGATATTGGCTAAGGGCATCCCAATCGTTGTTACCTTCGGTTGTTATTAGAATACTTTCTAGCAGCTCGGCCGCATCGGTTAATTTTCCTGTAGCGGCATAGTTATTTACGATTTGTTTAATTATCTCGCGGTTATTCGGGTCATCGCTGTATAGTTGTTGCAAAAAGGCCAGTGATACGTCAGGTGATGAGGAGCGGGCAATAAGTTGTATGAGCATAGATTTATTTGGCGCAACAAGCCACAACGCCCATAAAGACGTAGCAGTTAACACCACGAGGGTGAATTTGTTGATGAGCCTTATTCTTGGCTTTTTGTTCTTGTCTTTCGCCATCGCTAATCAAGACTCCTTTGCGTTACAGCATTTGGCACTGAATAGTGCCCGTTAGCTTACCTGTTTCGTGGCTTGCTAATTCTATTTTCCCTTCTCCGCGTTTTTTTATGGTCAAATGAGGACCATCAATGCGTTTACAGTTATTGGCCCCTCTCACTACCATTTTAAATGGCATATGTGTAAACACAGCCCAATCAATGACGTTGTTCGTTATTTTCCAATTTACCAGTGTACCATTTGTACTTTCGAGGTGAACTGCACTGTCTGGTGAATGGTTTGTTCTAAAGCGGGTCTTAGGCTGTTTAAGAATCATAAATTTGCCATCAGGCCCTGAATTCCACCCCGCAAACTCGTTACCGCTTGGGTAGCCCAAGACATCAGGTAGCCGGATACTGGCGACCCCAGTACTCGCAATTTGCCATTGACCATCCAGTGTACGGGCGAGCCCCGTTTCATAAAGTGCTCGCGCTCTGTGGGCATATTCACTCAAGTATAAAGGGGTGCTTTGTTGCTTTAGCGCCCAGTCATAGACTTTCTTTAAACTATTGAGTGAAGCAGGGTATGCGCCAGAGTACATATGATAATAAATACTAATACTTTTTAACCGACGTGGGCTGCCTAATATTTCAAACGTTTCAACCGCTCGGCTATAACCGTCGTGATGTTCAGTCCAAAGGTTTGTATAGCGGTTTTCGTTAAGTACTGGGGCATAAACCTGTACGGCGGAAGGGTACCATGCAATTGTTGGGGAGATTTGGGTGAAGTTGTTGTTCCCACGGACTACGTAGGTGTTGCCACCATTCACATTCAGAACATCTGCCTGTTCCGCAATAGCGAGGATCTCTTCTGTTGGGTCGGCATTGCCTGACCATAAAATCAGCTCGGCTCTTTTGTTTTTTGGGGCGAGCTTTTTGTCTATGTAGTTGATAGAACCTAAAATTTCGTTGTAGTAATCAACGGTATAATTTGGAATAGGTAAGTTGTTACCATATTGCTTCGTTTTGATGTCGGCTGAAAAGTCCCAGAAGAAAGGGTGACTAAACGTATGAGAAGCGATTTCGACATTAGGTAAACGGAATATTTCCCGAGCGATGGCTTCCATTTTGTCACTTTGTTCCGGATAAAGACCGCGCTTACCCACTTCACCTTCGATTACTGAGATAGTTTGTGGGATGTCATATTGTGTGAAGATATGATCATTGAGTACTTCGGCAGTATAGGGTTTACCCGGGAACCATGCCTTAGAGGGAAAACCATCGCCATCAACGTGGCTGGTTAATATTCGTAACCCTGATTCGGTTGTTGCATCTGCAGCGGGAATATCAGGCAATGGAAAGACTGCGTTAATGAGCCGGAAAGGGTCCAGAATCCAAGTTTCAGTGTTGTTAGCAAGCGCCATGACGGGAAAGGGAGCCAATGCGGCTCCTCCCCATGGCGCTTTGAACAGTGCTGTGGTGGTTTGGCCGGCTTCGTTACCAAAGGTAATTTCACTGCTCACGCCGATCTGTGTAGGGTGCCACATTGTGTGTTTTTCAAATTGGCTAAATGAAGCAGGGTAAAACTGTTGAGTCCAGTTATGACCTTGTTGTTGAGTGATGTTACCCGACATTTCCCCTTTATTGGCAATGCCCAGTTTAGCTAAGACAGATTGCTTACTCGGTAGCGAGTTGAGGAATAAAATTGGACGCTTACCAATAAGCGTATCAAGCCAGTTTTGTAAGGCCGGTACTTGTTGGTAACTGTTTTCTTCAAGCCAAAAAAAGAAACCGGCATAACGACTAATATCAATGTTACTGAAATCAGTGGTTCGAATATCTAAACATTCCGGGACATAACCCTTATATTCAATCGGCATCGACATCATACGGTGACATTGCGATGTGGTCATGCGGCCAAATTGACTGTCATAAAAGCCGAGAACCCGTTTTGCAATCGGTTCAATGGTGCTGACACCGAACTCATACAGTAAACCGTCACTGATATAAGGTGTGTAACCTTCGTTGATCAGGCGCTTGGCTGCTTGCTTCTGGGCATTCCTGTCACTGGCTGGTAAATAGTCGATGACAATGGCTTCAACGCCAACGTGTTTGATATCTTCAAGTTTGCCTGTTAGCCATTGGCGGTCAGATTCAGATACCAATTGATAGCTACCTGCTACTGGGTCGTAACTGTTATACATCGACTCGGCGGCCAGCGCATACGGTTGGAAATTTAGCTGGTCGAGTATTTCGAAACCACGGTTGAATATCAGAAGAGGTTTGGCCGGAAGTGCATGTAATGCATCAAGGATGTTAGCAAGGGCTGTTTGCTGCTTGGTTGTTTCGTCAGGTGATTCGGCAAAAAGAGTATAGCTATCTAGTGTATCGAGGAAAATACCGTCAAAGCCTCGCCCCATAAGACTGCTTGCTTGCTTGGTGAGGTGTTCTTGCCACTCACTTGCAGATAAATCCATCACATGGCTAGACCAATTTTGATTGATGAGCGGTGAGTGTCCTGCAAGGTTTTCGGGTAATGCTTCACCGTCATACTCGCCAACACTGAGGTAGGCGAAAACCAGTGTGTCTGCTTTTTGCAGAGTCTTAATGTGTTTATCGGTAATTAAGTCTGGGGTGACAACCACACGATCGTAGTTGACAAGCTCTCGAACTGAATCAATCTTGTTGTAGTAAAATGCAACAGACTGACCTGCGTTTAGTGACTGAATAGGCAGCAGTAATATGGTGATAATGAACAATGTGCGCTTGATAATATTCACGTACCACCTCTTTCCTTAGTCGCTCGCAGTCCCAATGAACATTGTTAATGCATACCATGTAATAGTAAAGTTTAGATTGTGAGAATGTATAGTTTTTGTTTAAGTTGTCACAGGGTTTTTCAAGAGGCAGGCGGGGATTGACGTTTTAGTCAGGGTTTTTGTATGAAAAGCAACCAGCGCAAAGGCTGTAATGGTTTCATGGTCGGCTAGATTCAAGTAGGATACATCTTTTTTCGGCCTTAGGCCGAGTAATACTCTATATAGAAAACGATATGGCACAAAAACATAAGCAGAAAGCGCCGAGTAAGGGGCTGCACCCACGAAACCCTCATCGAGCCCGTTATGATTTTGACAAGCTAATTCATAGTTGTCCGGAATTATCACCGTTTGTAGAAACGAACCCCTACGGCGATTTGTCGGTCAATTTTAGCAACCCTGATGCAGTCAAAATGCTTAACCGTGCCTTGCTTAGCCATTTTTACTCGGTTCCATTTTGGGATATTCCTGCTGGTTTTCTTTGTCCGCCGATTCCTGGAAGAGCTGATTACTTGCATTATATTGCCGATCTT
This sequence comes from Photobacterium lutimaris, assembly GCF_003025555.1. GTDB lineage: Bacteria > Pseudomonadota > Gammaproteobacteria > Enterobacterales > Vibrionaceae > Photobacterium > Photobacterium lutimaris. The sequence goes on from NZ_PYMH01000001.1 coordinate 876,111, forward strand.
TTGGCTGATGCTAACGGTGGCAAGATCCCGAAAGGGAAAGCGATAAAAGGTATAGATATCGGAGCCGGTGCAAACTGTGTTTATCCAATCATTGGTCACCGTGTATATGGCTGGCAGTTTACGGCCGCTGATATCGACCCAATTGCGGTCAAATCGGCCAAATTTATTGTTGATTCTAATCCGTCATTGAAAGGCGGCATACAATGCCGTTTACAGAAAAACCCTGACCATATTTTTACCGGTATGATAAATGATAACGATTTATTTGATTTCACTTTATGCAACCCTCCATTCCATAGTTCTCTAGCAGAAGCCATGGCAGGCAGTCAACGTAAGGTAAAAAACCTTGCTGCCAACTCGCAAAAGAAAGGCACACAGTATCGTGAACAGGCAATGAAAGGAAACAAGCCTGTGCTGAACTTTGGCGGACAAAAGGCTGAATTATGGTGCCCTGGTGGTGAGGCTGCTTTTATTAGGCGTATGATCGACCAGAGTGTCGATAAAGCCAGTCAGTGTTTTTGGTTTACCACGTTGGTGTCGAAGAAAGACAACCTTTCGCTGATTTATAAGCAGCTAAAAAAGGTTGGGGCGGTCGAGGTTAAAACGATAGACATGGCGCAGGGACAGAAACTCACTCGTGTCGTGGCGTGGACGTTCCTCTCTTCCGAACAGCAAGCGCTGTGGCGTAAAACGCGTTGGTCCAAATAGAGCTTATAGGCTTGTAACGTAACCTTCTTGGTTGCAAACGAAGTGCTTTTTGGTTTGCGTTACATGTTTGGATAATTAGGTCCGCCACTGCCTTCTGGGGGTGTCCAGGTAATATTCTGGGAAGGATCTTTGATGTCACAGGCTTTACAATGTATGCAGTTGGCGGCATTGATTTGAAATGTCGCTTTACCATCTTTTTCTATCACCTCATAAACGCCTGCAGGGCAATATCGTTGGCTAGGTTCCGCATAGCGCTCAAGGTGTAAATTTATCGGAATAGAGTCATCAGCCAAATGTAAATGGCAGGGCTGATTCTCTTCATGTTGCGTGCCAGATAAGAATACTGAAGACAGTTTATCGAAGCTTAACATGCCATCTGGCTTTGGGTAGTGAATTGGCTGGTGGTTGGCTATCGGTTCGAGGCATTCATGATCAGGTTGTTCGTCCCTCAGCGTCCATTTGAAGGTCTTACGTAACCATTTTTGCTCGATAGAGGACAAGGCCCCGCCAAGCAAGTTTCCAAAGCGGTGGATTTCTGCCCCGACGTTTCGTGACTCATGCAGTTCGTCATGTAACCAAGATTGGCTAAAGATTTTGTCATAGCCCGGTGTTGTCTGATGAAAGCCTTGTTCCAATTCATAAAAGACAGATTCAGCGGCGATCATGCCGGACTTCATACCGGTATGGCTCCCTTTGATTTTCGCCATATTTAAAGTACCTGCATCACAACCAATCAGCACGCCACCTGGAAACTGTTGTCTGGGCAAGGAAGATAGTCCACCTTTTGTGATTGCTCTTGCACCATATGCAACACGCTGGCCGCCGGTTAAGTGCTGACTAAATAGAGGATGATGTTTTAGTTGCTGAAACTCATCAAAGGGACTTAAGTAGGGGTGATGATAGTTCAGGTCAACAATCAGCCCGACTGCGACTTGATTATTTTCAAGGTGGTATAGAAAACTACCTCCGTTGGTGCCAGTTTGACTCAGCGGCCAACCGATGCCGTGGATAACATGACCAGGACGATGGTGCTCTGCCGGGATCTCCCATAATTCTTTAAGCCCTAAAGCGTAATGTTGGGGTTGCTTACCGTGGTCGAGATGGAACTGTTCAATGAGCTGTTTACCCAGGTGTCCTCGAGATCCTTCGGCGAAAATCGTGTACTTTGCTTCCAGTTCAATACCAGGTTCAAAAGTGGATTTTTTTCCCCCTTGTTTATCAAACCCCATATCTTTGGTGATGACTCCCGCCACCATGCCCTGACTATTGTAGAGGATGTCACTGGCAGGAAAGCCTGGAAAAATATCTACCCCTAAGTCTTCAGCCTGCTTAGCCAACCAACGGCAGAGATTGCCCAAACTGATAACAAAGTTGCCGATGTTCTGTAAGGTTTCGGGTATCAATGGCTCAGCCACGGTAATGTAGTTGAACTCATTGGTGATATAGCAAAATTTATCATCGGACACTGCAGTGTGTAGCGGCGCACCCATGCGTTCCCAGTCAGGAAAAAGTTCATCCAGCGCTTTGTGTTCGAATAAGGCACCAGAGAGAATATGGCTTCCGATTTCAGCGCCTTTTTCCACAACACAAACTGACAAGGGGTGATCATTTTCACTGGCAAGCTGCATCAGGCGACAGGCTGCAGATAATCCGGCAGGGCCAGCACCGACAATGACAACATCAAACGACATGCTTTCTCTTTGCTGCTCTGAACTCATGTTCTAATCCCTAACTGTACTGCGCTTGGTTAAAATATAGTCCAGTTGACGTAAACGTAAACTCAACTAGGCTCAAAGAATACGTCAATTACGGGTTTAGCCGCCTGGTTTGATAAGGATGTGCCTGTGAAAGTGTATGTTGCGATTAAGCGTGTCATTGATCCTTATATTAAGGTAAGGGTGAAAAGTGATGGGTCAGGTGTTGAAACCGCCAATGTCAAAATGTCCATGAACCCATTCTGCGAAATTGCGGTAGAGGAAGCGATTCGCCTCCGTGAGGCTGGTCATGCTGATGAAGTCGTCGTCGTCTCTGCTGGTGAGGCCGCTTGCCAAGAACAATTACGAACCGCCTTGGCGTTGGGGGCTGACCGAGCAATACATATTGAAACCGATGCTGTGGTTGAACCTTTGTCCGTTGCGAAATTACTCGCTGCGTTGGTCAAACAAGACCAACCAGAGCTGTTTATATTAGGCAAGCAATCTATAGATACCGATAATAATCAGGTTGCGCAAATGCTCTCGGCTCTGTTGGGCTACTCACAGGGGACATTTGCTTCAAATGTGACTATTGAAAGTGACGTTGTCACTAATGGGGTGAGACAAGCAATAATTGTGACGCGAGAAGTCGATGGAGGACTTGAGACGCTTCGCCTAACGTTGCCTGCGATACTGAGCACTGATTTGCGGTTAAACGAACCACGTTATGCATCTCTCCCCAATATCATGAAAGCAAAGAAAAAGCCGCTTGATGTCCTTACTCCTGAGACGCTAGGGGTAACGATAAAGAATCATCAAGACGTTATTGAGATATTAACGCCAACGCCGCGTGCTGCCGGTGTAAAAGTCGACTCTGTGACCGAGCTTGTCGATAAACTCAAAAACAGTGCAAAGGTGATCTGATGACGATTTTAATAATTGCAGAGCATGATAATCATCGCTTGGGTGGGGAAATACTCAAGTCCGTCGGGGCGGTATCGACTTTAAAGCTAAACATTGATGTGCTGGTTATAGGGAGTCAATGCCAGTCGGTAACCGAAGAAGCATCGAGGATCGACGGTATCAGTCGAGTCCTTGTAGCAGATGATCCCAACTATAAAGATCAGCTGGCTGAAAATAGCGCATTATTGATCGCCGAGATTGCAACGGATTACAGCCATATTGTCGCATCGGCAACAACGTTTGGTAAAAACCTTCTGCCTCGGGTTGCTGCATTGTTGGATGTGGGGATGCTGTCTGATGTTGTTATCATTGAAAGTGAAGATACAGTGATCAGGCCAATATATGCCGGTAATGCACTCGCGCGGGTCCGCAGCAGTGATAGTAAATTGTTGATGACCCTTCGTGGTTCGGCATTTGATGCAGCATCTTTGGGTGAGACTCAAGCGGAACAAAAAGCGCTAGATATCGTTATCGGTAATGATTGGAGTGAGCTTGTTGAAAGACAGGCATCTGAAAGTGAAAGACCCGAATTATCGGCTGCGCGAGTCGTTGTTTCGGGAGGCAGAGCGCTTGGTAGCAAAGAGAATTTTGCGTTAATCGAACAGCTCGCAGATAAACTCGATGGAGCAATAGGGGCCTCTAGGGCTGCGGTGGATGCTGGATATATTTCCAATGATTATCAGGTTGGGCAAACCGGTAAGATTGTCGCACCGGAACTGTACATTGCAGTAGGTATTTCAGGGGCCATTCAACATCTTGCAGGGATGAAAGATGCCAAGGTCATTGTGGCGATCAATAGCGATCCCGAAGCACCAATCTTTGAAATTGCTGACTATGGGTTAGTTGGCGACCTGTTTGATATTTTACCTGAGCTAATTGACTCGGTATAAGCATATAACTTTACAGCCAGCGCCTTAACGAGACTTGAGCATTGTTGTTAGCCATTAATCAATAATTTCCCAGCCGTGCCGTTCCGCCATGTGGGTCAGTGCGGCCATGTCTTTTTTCTCCTCTTGAACCATCCAGTCGACAAATCGAGTGACGGTGTCACCTTTGCTGACAGTTTGATAGTAATATTGCCAAGTACTGTTGGTCACGATGGTCGCTGAGTTCGGCAGCTTCAAATAACCTTGCTGAAGTTCATGCACGACAAGCATGAGATCCGTAATCGTTACCCCCTGGCCTGCGAAGCAGGATGTTAAAGCCATATCCAATGTGTTGAACGTTAGCCCATCTTTACTGATTTGGTCTGGCCGATTGTTGCGAGTGAGCCATTCGTGCCAGTCACATTGATCTGGCGTTGGATGCAATCGTGGGTAGTTGGTGATGAGCTCATCGACTGAGATTGGCTGCTCGGTCTTGGTTAACAGCTCAGAATATACAGGGGCGAGATATTCTTTTCTGAGGAACGTGGGCATATTGCTGCTTCTACTGATTTCAGGGACGTTGTATATCGCAATATCACAGTCATCCTCCTCTAACTGCAACAGCTCATTGCTGTGCCCCATGCTTGAAGACAAGACGATATTGATATCTGGGTTGAGTGATTTAAAGGAATGCAAACGAGGGATAAGCCAACGGACCGCAAAGCTCATAGCAACCTGTATCCTCAAGGTATCGGTTTCCTTTGCTTTCAACTGACGGAGAGTTTGGTTCAATTCACTGTATTGTCGGGTGAGCAATAACGCGACTTCTTTTCCTTGCTGAGAAAGTTCGAGTGAGCGGTGATGGCGAATAAACAATGCAAACCCAAGTTGCTCTTCTAACTGCCTGATTTGACGGCTGACTGCACTTTGCGTCACATTGAGTTCGTCGGCCGCCAGGGTAAAACTTAAGTGACGAGCTGATGCTTCGAAAACCCGTAATCCATTTAAGGAAGGAGGGAGTAGGCTGTGTCTTTTCTTCATCGACGGCTCCTTTGGCGTAGAAAGTCCAGGTTGAATGTTATTCGCATGAGTTTTATGAATGCAAAGGTACTATAAATGTCGTTTGAAACACAAACCGGAAGGTTTTACATTAACGATATTCAAGTCACTTCAAGCGGCTTGGGATCTCATCTCAGTCCTGAATCCCGCAACTTGAATGAATATGTTGTATATCAGTAGTTTGATGGTTGGTCTCATTTTCTGCCTACTTTCCTCAAAGAGGCACCCCTTTTCCATCGCTGCTGAAATCCCTGTCTGTTTAGCAATGCTTTAGTGTTTGTGGTGGAAAATGAAAAAACTGATCAGCTTAGCTGTGCCGCTAATTATTTCTCAGCTGGTTGCGCAATTGTTGGTGTTTACCGATGTTTGGATGATGGCGCAGATGAGTATTATTGCCATTGCTGGTGGTGGCCTGGGCGCTGCTGTGTATTCGATCATATTTACTATTGCGGGTAGTACGGTAGGTTGTGTGGCGAATTTGATTGCTATCGCTTATGGCAAAAGGCTGAAAGACACAGAGAAAGGTGATGCGGACGTCAGCATTTCACTCAAGAGCGGCCTGCTCCTTTCCGTTATTCTGACGCTGACCTTATTACCGCTTTTCTTTCTGATGGATGGCTTGTTGCTTAAAGCCAATCAGGATCCAGAGGCCGTTGTCCTAGCGGTTGATTATCTCGATGCGCTTAAATGGGCGATGCTACCAACATTGGTTTTGCTTGTTTTGCGCAGTTTGGTAAGCGCATTCGGTGATACCCGCTCGGTAATGGTGATGTCTATCGTCACTGTCATCTTGAATGTGCCATTAAGTTATTTAATGGCATTCCATTGGCAGATGGGGTTGGCCGGTTTAGGTTATGGCACAGCGTTAGCCGCCTTTATCGTCATGCTAGGTTATGGCTATTGGGTCTTTACCCGTAACAAATACCGTCAGTACAACCCGTTTATCAACTGGCAGGAGTATCGTTTAGGCATCCTCGTCCCCTTGTTGGCGATTGGTGTGCCTATCATGATTGCGACCTTGATGGAGCATGCGTTATTTTCTACCGCCGTAATATTAGCGGGTACATTGGGCGCGGTGTCACTGGCTATTCATCAAATTGCCATGCAGTGCCTAAACCTGTCATGGAATGTGGCATTTGGTTTATCACAAGCGGCTTCAATTTTGGTGAGCCAACATGTCGGCCAGCAAGAGCCCGAGATGGTCAAGCGTTATGCAAAACAGGGGCTGTTATTAGTTACAGTTACCAGTGCCGTTTTTGGGGTCTTATTGATCTCAAATCCTGAATTTCTTACCGTTATCTTCAATGTGGAAGGGGATGCTCTGGCTGAAGAGTTGGTTGCTGCACTGCCGAGTGTGATGATCATGGTTGCTGCTTGTTTTGTTGTCGATGCTTGGCAACTGGCTGCGATTAGCATCTTACGTGGAATGAAAGTGGTAAAAGCCCCAACCGTCACAACAGCGATTGGGTATTGGCTCATTGGCCTTCCGGCAGCCTGGGTATTGATGTACATCTTCGGCTTGGAGGGCGTCTGGGGTGGCTTAGCCGTTGGACTTGCAGCGACAGGGTTAATGTTGTTGTTCATCTTGCTACGTGAACTCCGTAAGCTAGAGGGACAATATGAAGACAATCATGCCGAACAAAAGTCAGCAGTGATGTCATCCTAAGCGCTGTAGCCGTTATGTGCTTATAGGTAATTCGTACGGAAGCTTTCCGTACGAATTGCCGTTCTGACAATGAAAGGTTATACTTTGTTTGTACGGAACACTTCCGTATAGAAGGAGGTTAACATGGCAACAGCGCGTTTAGACTTGCGTTTAGATGAAGAAATTAAAGCCAAAGCCGAAAAGGCCTCAGCATTATTGGGGTTGAAGAGTTTGACTGAATATGTGGTTCGTCTTATGGATGAAGATGCCAGCCAAGTGATCGCACAGCATGAAAGTATCACCCTTGAGAGTGATGCGTTTGATCGATTTGTCGAAGCATGTGATAAGGCGAAGTCACCGAATAAAGCATTGCGCGATGCAGTTAATTTTGCAGATGAGAAGGGCTTTAAGTAAGTGAGTTGGTCCAAAGAATTTATCGAGCTTGATAAAAGGTTGCATGACCGTGCATCGTTTGATTGTGGAGAACCGGAACTCAACACATTTATACAGACCCAAGCGGCGAAGCATATGCAGGCAGGTATTAGCCGAACAATGGTACTACCTGCCGTACTTCCGCTCCCAAACCAAAAACTACCGATTTGTGCTTTCTATAGCATTGCGCCAAGCTCTATCTGCCGCGATACATTACCTGCAGCAATGGCAAAAAAGCTCCCCAAGTATCCTATCCCCGTATTTCTGTTAGCTCAACTTGCCGTTCATCATGAATATCATGGTCACGGTTTGGGGAAGGTGAGTCTTGTTAGGGCGTTAAAATACTTATGGCAAGTTAATGCGCATATGAGAGCTTACGCTATAGTGGTGGATTGTTTGAGCCCAGACGCTAAGTCTTTTTATACTAAATATGGTTTTGAAGTACTGTGTGAGTACAACGGCCGAGTCAGGATGTTTATTCCGATGAAAACCGTCGGCCAGTTGTTCGATTGAGGCCTGTTCGTTGACGTTTGAATATATTTTAAAAGCCGGAGTTTTGCTCCGGCTTTTTTGATCAACGTAAACGGAATACATCCGTTTGTTTGTCGTTTTGCACTTCGGCAAAACTGCGGATGAAAGGACCTTGTTGGCGGACGGCTTCAGGAAGACGGTCGATTACAGACTTGGCTTCTTCTTTTGTTTCGAAATCCCCGTATATCACCGCATACCAGCGACCACTCTGGCTTTTCTTCCAGTTGACCCAAATCGGCTGCTGGCCCTGGATATGGTTAATGTAGTTTCTAACATCAGCCTGGCGCTCTTCAGTCAGAGCCAGTACTTGGATTGTGAAGCGCTCAGGGTTGAGATGGCCATAGGCTTCTTCAGTGGTCATCTGGCCAATGCATTGGCTATCAGTGTGTGTGTTTTCAGTGGTCGAACAACCGGCCAGCAGAAGTACTGCGAGTATTGCAAAAATCTTTTGCATCTAAAAACTCCTTGGTTAATAACCGTCATACCCAAGCAACTTGGGTATATTTTATTTTTTATAAACGACAATTTTATCAACATTGATGAGTGTTTGTTTGACATTACTTGACCTGAAGAGTGTGTTTGTCGAAGAACACAGCAAAAGTTGTTGGAAAAATAATCGCTGCATGGGTAAAGGCCAGCACATTACTGCTAGGTATTTGAAATTGTATAGAAAGTAACTTATTTGATGGCTCAATCTTCAGTTACTTCAAAAGTTAGAACTAAGGTGTGACTATTCTAGCGACTTTTTATTATACTGTATATATATACAGTTATTTTGGGAGCAATGGCGATGAGGGTATTTCCTTACTTTATCGAAGGTGTGAAATGTGGTTTCCCGTCACCGGCTGATGGCCATCAAGAAGAGCTTGATTTAGAGAGTTATTTGATTCGAAATCCCAATGCAACTTTTTTTCTAAAGGCATCCGGTGATTCAATGGTAGGGGCAGGGATCCACGACGGTGATCTACTGGTCGTCGATCGGGCAGAGCCCGTTGTTCCTGGACGAATTGTGATTGCCCGTATTTACGATGAGTTTACTTGCAAGCGATTGATGCGCCATGAGCAAGCGTGGTGGCTAGTTGCGGAAAATCCCAATTTTAAACCATTCCCAATGCCTGAAGATTCAGAAATCTTTGGGGTGGTGACACGCAATGTTCACAACCTGCTGGAGTAAGTCATGGCGGCATTAGACGGATATCGTGATCAGGTTTGGGCGCTTGTTGATGCGAAAAGCTTCTATTGTGCCTGTGAGCAAATTTTCGACCCGAAATTGGTCAATAAACCCCTTGTTGTCCTTTCGAATAATGATGGTTGTTGCGTCGCTCTTTCACCACAGGCTAAGGCGTTAGGGATCAAGCGAGGCGCGCCTTGGTTCAAGATTGAACGGGAGGCGCGAAAAATGGGGGTGGAGGTCCGCAGTTCCAACTATACCCTTTATGCTGATATGAGCCGTCGTTTTATCGAAGAACTACACCACTTTTCTCCTCATGTAGAGCAGTACTCCATTGATGAGGCATTTATACGATTAGATGGCTTTAAGCTGGATGGTTTGACCCAGAAAGGTCAAGACATTCGAGATACCGTCTACAGCCACCTGGGACTGCCTGTAAGGGTCGGGATTGGTGCAAGCCCAACATTGGCTAAGTTGGCTAACCATGCTGCAAAGCAGTTCGAACAGCGGGTTGAAGGCGTTATTCAAATTGATAATGAAGAGCGACGCCGTTGGCTATTGGAGCGTTGTACGGTGCAAGAGATATGGGGGATCGGTGCAAAGACGGCAACCCGCTTGCATACCAGTGGTATTACGAATGCGCTTGAACTCTCGGAGCAAAGCCCTGCTGATATGCGGCGTTTGTGGAATGTGGGGCTGGCCAGAACCGTACTTGAGCTACAAGGGGTAGCGTGTATAGAGCCTGGCGATATAGACGAAAAGCGCAAGCAGATATTATCCAGTCGTAGTTTCGGTACGGATTTGACGGATCTAAGCGATTTAAAAGCAGCGCTTGCTTTTCATTGCCAACGTGCCGGTGAAAAACTTCGCCGCCAGCAGAGTCAGGCCAGTGTCGTCAGCGTCTTTCTTCGGACAAACCGCTATAAAGATTTACCGCAGCATAATATAAGCTGTGCAAAAGAGTTAATGTGCCCCAGCCAGGATAGCTATCGATTTCTCGATACTGCTATAGCGCTGCTGAAGTCGGTTTATCGTCCGGGATATGCCTACCAGAAGATCGGCGTGATCTTAGAGGGCTTAACCGATGCCAACAATGATCAGTTTCAATTTGATATGTTCGACAGTAGTGCATTGGAAGAGGTGAAACGACGAGACCTGATGGCCATCACCGATCAGATGAACGCCAAATTTAAAAACGGCGTCAAGCCGGCTTCTGTGATTGGTTCCACTAACTGGCACATGCGCCAAGCATTTCGTTCCAATCGCTGGACAACGCGGCTGGATGAGTTGCAGGTGGCAAAGTGTTGAAGGTCTGAACATACCGCCTGGGTGAATATATAACAAAACCGAATGTCATAGAGTGAAAGCGAATTTCTGAATTCAGACAATTAGTTAATAATTACCTGTATCTCCTTATGTTGTGATAGATAGAGGTTATGGATGTTTGTTTGGATAGGGATTGTGAGTGGCACTCTAATCGCCTCATCGTTTACCTCGGGGCTGATAAGTGCTGTTTTAGACTTCGTCGCTTTCATCATTATTATGTGCCTTGGAGCTCGGCGCTTAAAACAGAAGAATCAACGAAATAGCCCAAGAGAGAGTAAGGCTCATGTGAAGCCCGCGAAGGGAAGTGCAGAATTTAAAGAGGAACTAAAGCATATCAAGAACGAGTCTGACCGAATAAGCATTACACCGTAACGTATTCTAAAATAAGCCCGCTATTTCCTCACATAACGATGTTGGGAAATGGCAGGCTTATAGTCATTGCAGAACGTGACTCTCGAAAGAGAGGGTTAGCTTAAAAACTGGATGTAAGCCAACGATCCACCACCGATAGAGACCCAAAGCAATACACCAAGCAGCAGCGGTTGGAAACCTGCAGCCCGCAACTTTTGGATTGTGATGCCAGAGCCAATCAAAAATAGGCACACCACTAATACACGTTTAGACAGCGAAAATACCGCACTGTAAAAAGGCTGGAAGTCAGGAAGCAAGTAGGCGACTAAAATAGCTAAGCAGTAAAATAAGATGAAGAAAGGTATACCAATTTTTTTGCTGTTACCTTTGAACATTAAGGCGCTGAGGAATGCAATTGGAATAATCCACAGAGCACGGGCAAGCTTCAGTGTCGTCGCTGTTTTCAACGCTTCATCGCCATAGGCTCCAGCGGCTCCCACAACCGATGACGTGTCATGGATGGCAATTGCAGCCCATGTACCAAACGCATGCTGACTCATTTCAAAGTAATGACCGATCACCGGGAAGATAAACAAGGCAATAGCATTAAGGACAAACACGGTCGCCAGTGCCAGTGATGTTTGATCGTCTTTCGCGTTGATGGCCGGTGCCACAGCTGCAATTGCACTCCCACCACAAATCGCCGTACCCGATGCAATCAGATGGCCTGTCTTTTGCTCAATGCGTAGCAACTTAGTCAATGCGTAACCCAACACCAACGTACAGAAGATAGACGCCACGATGAGACCGAAACCTTGCTTACTGGCTTGGATAGCTTGATCAAGCTGGATACCAAAACCTAAACCAATAATGGAGTATGAAAGGAGTTTTTTGGTTAAGGCGGCTAGATTGAACTGGGTAGGCACAATCCCGAAAGTGGCGAGGGTAAAGCCAAGAACCAAGGCGATAGGCGAGCTAACAACCGGTAGCAGGCACAGCAACGCCGCTGCGATGAAAACACCGTCTTTTGGGGCCAGTTTGATGAAATTAGGTTGAACTGTAGACATTACTTTAAGGTATGAACAAAACGTGGCAGGAGTATATGTCTAAAGTGGTATAAGGATAATTATAATCTTCTTATTCCGGGGTTAAGAAATGCTTAACCAATGGTGTGGCGGCATTGAACTTATTTTTTGACCCACTTACCCGATGGGTCTTGGTAGTAGTTACCAGACTCGGTTTTCTCTATCGCTTTTTTGTGGGCGATATGACCAACTTCTTTGACCGTTAAGCCATGGGAGACCGAAATTTTTTTGAATGTGTTTGTTCGCCGTTTATTGACTTCAGCAACTAAACGTCTGACATCGTTGGATGGACGAGCGGTGATAGGAGCAATTAGCCCAGTATTTGCTTCACCAACAAGACCTTGGTCCTTGGCCTGCTGTAGGTTGAGAGCAAGTGCACTAAAAGCGATGAAGAAAGATAGAACGAAGAGCAGTATTCGTGTCATGGCATACTCCCTGCCGCCTTAAAAGACATCATCATCATTAAATAGCTCATCGATTTCCTTATCAACTTTTATACGAATCTCGTGCTCTATTTTGACATTCAAATTAACTTCTATTGGCTTTTCTGAGGCGGTAACCTGTACCGTCGGAGTGCAGCCTGATAGTGCCGTAAGAGACATTACCGAAAACAGGGTGATAAATAATGGTATATAAAACAGCTTAAGTTGGATATCCATTGGTTACAACCTTTTGTGGACCTCATACCTACGAGACTGCCTACTAGCAGCATAAAATCGATAGGTACGTCCAGCCATGTGATTTGTTAAATTCAAGCGCAAAAAGCTACTTATCCACACCAATCTGCTTTAAGAACATATTTTCCAACTTTGTTGAATTAATCATATTCAGTGTTTTTATCAAAGCCGGAATGTTTTCTTCTAAACTGAGGTTCAGATTAATCGGGCGTCCGGATAAAACATCAGGGTTTCGCCCTTTGAAATGTGATCTGGCACTCAATTGTCCTTCTTTAGAATAGTCTAGATTAACGATTAATGAATGGTAGTTATAATTTTTGAGAATCTTACTCACCACGAGCAAGCTACTCTCACCGGCAGCCTCAACATTCTGATCAATGGCAGATCCTTCCTTGTATTTGAGGATCCCGCCAGGATAGCGCGCATGGAGTTTCCCTGCCTTAATAACCGGAGTTTGATCTTCGAACCCCAAAGGTAATATGCCATCAACAACCCCCGTCATCTCAATATCTTTTGCTTCAATGGCCTCAATGAGATTGGCTAATTTCAAGCCGTGAACACGGATCGGCGTAGTCGGGATATCGGAAAGGGAGCGACTGGTCACATTGTGTAGGCTAACGTCTCCCCCCAAGACATAAGCTTTGGCTCTATGCAGGGTGTAAAACGGTTGCTGGGTATCGAATTCAAGCAAGGCATAAAGGTTTTCCAGTAATATTCCAGTATGTAAGTAACTGACATGTAAGCTGATGGGCTGACGTGAGCGTATTCCTTGATTAGAGATATCGATAGCAAACGACACATTGAGGTCTGCATAATGTGTATTATGGATATACCCGCTTAAGTTATTTGTATATAACCCAAGTTGACCTGACCACTGATTGTCTTTGACTGTGAGTTTTGCGTCAAAGCCTAATGAACCAGCAGTGATATCATGATCGATGGGCAGCTTAGGGAGATAATATTTCTTCAGTGATTGCTGACTGGAAAAAGGAATATCATTACGGTGTAACTCAATGTTTGCTTGCTGCAGTGGCAGTAAGTAATCGACGGTATAGACGAATAATTTGGTATGACGTTTATTTGAAACACTGCCTTTGAATCTGGATCTATTTGGACCGACGTTTACTACACCTTCTGTCATTAATTCGGGCAGGCGCTGGTTATTTTGGTTCAATGACAGATGGATCTGATAACCGGCACTTAACTCAAATTCGATAGGGTGTTCAGGCGGTAAATCGATAGTGAATTGTAAGTTGGACAAAAAGGATGTGAGCTGTCCGCTATAGCGCTGTACCGGTAATTGGTTAGTATTTTTATTCCGGCGGATAGCGGCTATCTCTGCTTCAGAAATCTGTTCAGCAGTAATCAGTTTTAGAGCCGCGAGGTTGCTGGCATTGATTGTTATAGGGTGATTGTCATTGGTTGTAATGGAAAGCCTTGTCATTTTGTCTTGCCTGAAATCTTGGACAAGGTTTATTTGTTTGGCTTTAATGAGCACTTCATCTGCATCCGCTTCAATCCACTCGCCATGATGTTGATAGAGTAGTTGTTCGATACTGAGCTGGGTATCAACGAGTTTCAAATCAATATGATCATCCACCCATTTACCGACCAGTGTTGATGCCATTTGGCTATTTGTCATGGCGAGCTCTGGCACTGGAAATAATTGTGGAATGCGCGCATTGATGGCACTTTTTGCGTGACACTGTAGCGAATCGTCGTCACTGAAAAAGGGAACCAGGCACTGAAGCGTAGAGAAAGTGAGTTGCATATCATAGCCTAGCTTGTGGTTGTAAAAACGGAGCTCTTCACTGTTTCTATCTAACCCCACAGCAATATTGCCATTTCGGTATTCTGCGTTAAAAGTCAGCACGCCATCGGTGTTGAGGTCTAGAAGTGCAAGGGAAGACGCGGACGGCTTTGATCGGCTAGGGCTGAGTGCGGCATGTTGGAAGGCAAAGCGGTTGAGTTCAACACTTACCTTTTCCGGTAAAGCGACCTCAATGGCATAGCTGGCATGTTCAACATCGCGGAAATGAAAGGGGTCATTAGCCCCAGCATTAGGCGGTGTTGCAGTCTTGAATGACAAGGCTGTTTGCTTGGCCGAGATAATGATCGGTTTGGTGAGTTCAGCACTCGGGATATCGTATAGCTTGAGCCGGTCGGTGAGATCGCGTGTTCGTTTAAACTTGGCTTCGCAGCGGAATACTTTCGGTAAAGGGCTTATGAAATTAATATCGGCTTTGCAGTCAAGTTCATTTCCTTTCGGGCCGATAACAATGCCTTTAAAATTTGCATCTTCAAGAGAACGATGTTTGATCAGCACATCGATGTCGTAGGGCTCGTCAGGACCCAATGCTTGGCCTTTCAAATGCAGCTTGGCTTGTTTGTCGGGCCGCTTTTCCCTAGACCGAGGGGTATCCAATACCAGCTTGGCATTCATGATCAGGTTGCCATAGGTGAAATGACTGACTTTCAGATGCTTGATAGGTAACAAAGCCAAATTGGCTATTGCATGACCGAGGTGCAGTCCTTCATGGGTGTCGTCAGGCTTGTCTAGAAATTCTGGTAGTTCTACCGGCTGGGCAAAGCGTAGCTCTTTGGCCAATAATCTCATGCTTGTCGTTGGTTGGCTAAGATCAACCGTAAGGGCAATGTCATTACCTTGCTGCTGAAAGCTGTCGAGCAATATTTGCCATTGCGGGGTGAGCCTGTCTATGTGAACGGCTAATGGCATTTTGTCCTTTTGCCAGCTGAGAGAAAAGTGTCCTTTGTTGAGCGTGATGGGGTAGATATTCTGACCTATGTCCTGTGGAAGGAAGAGGTTGAGTTCTGCAGCATCAATAATACCCGTTAAGGTAATGAATGGGTCAGTGGTCAGAACTAGCTGCAAGTCATTGACCTGCTGTGGGACCTTTGTGCCAGCAGTGCTTTCTACCACAACAGAAGCCTGCTGACTGTGGGCACTAAAGACATACGGGGCGGATAAATCGGTTAAGTTAAATGTGATGTCTTTGAATGTAATGGCACCCAAAGACAGCCCCTGGGATTTAATCGCACCTTGTATACTAGGCGCCAAGCGAACGACGGTGTGGGGTGACAGCAGGCGCCATGATGAAGTAGAAATGGCACTCTGATCATTGGAAAAGTGCTCCAGAGACAATTGCCTGATGGTGATTGCGGTTTTATTGACGGAAATGGACAGTTCATCAATTTGGACGCGTTTGCCGATATGGATACCAGAGATCGCATTGATTTCGATTCCCTTTGAAGCGAGCCAAGGGGGGATGAATACGGCAAGTAGAACGACGGAGATGACAACAAAGAACAAGCCATAGGTACACATACGGACATACCGGTAGCGAGTCGGTTTTGATGGTGAAGTATTATTATTTTTGCCTACAGCGTGATTCATATAACAATTAATACTCTACCTAACAAAATGTTTTATGACTTTTATAAGCATAAACGCTGTGCTGGAAACTGTGATAAATATTGTATAAATCAAACACTTCTAGTTTAAATAAGTTGTGGTTTATTCTACTGTGTGTCTCCTTTGCAGCCTGCTTAGAATAAAATTTTGTATTTTATTGAAGTTGCTGAATTTCTGTGATTTTTTTATTGTTTTTTTGCGTGGTTTTGCCTGATAACAAGAACGTGTAAAGGTGTGTTATTGAAGCATATGCCTGGTTTTTGCTTGTGGGTTGGTTTAATCATCTTATAGGTGCATTGGGATAGGTTGATTGTTTGTGACAAAACTGAGACAAAATGAGGCCTAATTAAACAAATCATCAGGATGTGATTATGTCAGAAACCTCTCCAATACCGCCTTCCTCCACTAAATCAATCCCATTGAGCAAATTGATTCGCTTATTAGGGCCTGGTGTGATGATGGCAACGGCAGCCGTCGGCGGCTCACACTTAGTCGCGTCAACCAAGGCGGGGGCGATATATGGTTGGCAACTCGCGGCTTTGATTCTGCTGGTAAACCTTTTGAAGTACCCATTTTTCAGAGCCGGCGTGCAATACACCATGGGAACGGGCAAAAGCCTAGTCCAGGGCTATGATGGAATGGGGAGAGGCTATCTGTGGGTGTTTACCGGATTAAGCCTGATCTCGGGGGTGGTCAACACGGCCGCGTTATTACTTTTCAGTGCCAGTCTATTGGGCTATTTCTTGCCGTTCAGTCTGTCACTGCCTATCTTATCTGGCATTGTCGTTATTGCTTGTTTGGTGATATTAATCGCCGGACATTATAAGGCGTTAGATGGCCTATCTAAGGTCATCATGACGGTGTTGGTCATCGCGACTTTATCGGCAGTCCTCATTGCTGCGGGTAAAGGCAGTGTGGCCCCCGCTGACTTTGAAGCGCCGTCTGCTTGGTCAATCGCCTCTATCGGCTTTATTGTGGTCATGATGGGGTGGATGCCAGCACCGATTGAAATTTCGTGTCTAACGTCGCTGTGGCTAAAAAGCCAATGTAAGGAGCAGCAAGTCTCACCGCAGTCGGCACTGTTTGATTTCAATGTGGGATATATCGGTACGGCGATTCTTGCGATTGTTTTTCTTTCTCTTGGGGCATTGGTATTGCATGGCAACGGTACGGAGTTGAAAGCATCGGGTATTGGCTTCTCGCATCAATTAGTCAGTATGTATGCGTCAACCATTGGTGAATGGTCACGTTACCTTATTGCTATTGTGGCTTTCTTTGCCATTTTTGGTAGTACCATCACCGTCATTGATGGTTATGCCCGTGCTCTGGCTGAGGCCCAATCATTATTGCTGTCAAAACCTGTCGGTCAACGAGCTTTCCATCATGGTTGGATGCTGCTTATTGCCGTAGCAGCCATGGGGATTATTGTGTTCTTTAGTTCAGCGTTAATGCCAATGCTTGATTTTGCGATGGTTATGGCTTTTATGACCACTCCGATTTTTGCCTTGCTTAACTATAAGCTAGTTTCAAAAACTGACTTGCCGGTAGCTTTGCAATGGTCCAAGAAAATGAAGCTGCTATCGTGGGTGGGGTTAACGTATCTGTTCGGCTTCCTAGCCGTGTTTATCTGGTGGAAGTGGCTAATGTAAAAAGAACCGGATACAGACAGGACGTAGGTATCCGGCAGATTCCATGTTGACGAAGGGGGAGTACCCTGAAAAGGCATTCAGCCCCCAGTTATTGTTATTAAAATTTGATTGACTGCGTTCACTTTACATGTGGTGCTGTATGCTATTACCCAGCAAGAACAGGGTCAGCCGCAGCTTCATTTATTGCTTTCGAATGTATGGTTGGGTGTTTTTTCTTAGGGACGGTTAACTCATGATTAATCTGCTCAATCCCTTCAATAAGTGCATTATGCACAACCTCCGTTTGCCCAGCCTCTAGAGCGTGTAATGCTCGAAATAATGTTTTTTGCAGTTCAGTGACTTGTTTAGTCGCGTAGTCGAGTTCTATTGACCCCAAAGAGATAAGATCGTTAACTTGTTTTGCGGAACCCGCAGAAGAGACTGACAGTTGTTGAGCGATAATTTGCGAAGAACATAGTTTCAAATACGAGAGGGTTTGGCTTAGTGACTGTGAGGCTTTGTCCATTCGAGAACTCCTTGAAAAATCATCATACCCAAGGGCTTAAAGGCAATAATGATGTCCGTTATTGATAAGTGGTGGAATGAGAAAAATGGTTAAGTGGTTGTAACGTTACCTTTAAATATAATCTAGGTCAGTGTGAGGGCGAAGAGTTTGGCTCAGATCAAATTGAGCGTAAACAAGGCGTTGAATCATAGTGGTTTTAGTCGTTTTTATGATTAAGTTATCACATTGGTATGAAATTTTACGGGGTATATACAAAAGATTTTGAATGATTATGCTGTAGCGTGAATGGAACGTGTTATTGAATGATCACCTTCGACTCTTGCACGGTAATCAGGGAATTAACGGATTTAGCAAAAATTGAAGGTGACGATGAATGACATAGATGTGTATGCTAACGACTACATTAACAAGGCGATTATAATGACCATTTTAACAAGGAGGAACGGTGAATAAGCTATTGTCTTTTGAAGCTTTGATGGTACTAGATGCTATTGAGCGACGAGGTAGTTTTGCTGCAGCATCGGAAGAGTTAGGCAGAGCGCCTTCATCTTTGAGTTATCAGGTTCAGAAGCTTGAGCAAGATCTGGACTTGGTGATATTTGACCGTTCTGGCCATAAAGCGGTGTTTACCAAAGCAGGGTATCTTCTACTTGAAAGAGGTCGTTTGTTATTAACCGCAGCTGATGAAATGATTGCAGATGCCAGTGCATTGGCCCATGGCTGGGAGCTGGATATTACGATTGCTTACGATGGCTTAGTTAAAGTGGATACCTTGTTTCCGCTGGTGGAAGGACTCGCTCAGCAGAGTAAAACACGTGTTCGCTTCCAGGAAGAAATACTGGCGGGCTGTTGGGAAGCGTTAGCGCAAGACAGAGCAGATATTCTTATCGCTCCAGCACCGACGGTTGCACCACCGGAAGTCAAAATTCAAACATTAGGCACATTAGATACTATTTGGGTTGCACACCCTGATCATCCTATTCACAAGCATAAATACCCACTTGATCCGGTCATTCGCAAACAATACCGAGGCATAGCCGTAGCCGACACGGCACGAAATTTACCGCCTATTACTTATAACATTCTTGATGATCAGCCATTACTGACTGTGGGTTCAATGCATGACAAGTTAAATGCGTTGAAAGCTGGATTAGGCATTGCGACCATGTCTTACAGTTATGCGAAAGAAGCCATTGAAAGTGGGGAGCTGGTGGTTATTGGTGATGATCCCGTTAATGAACTTGAGTTGGTCCTAGCATGGAATCGAAGCCGTATGGGGAAAGCCAAATCTTGGTGTATCCAACATATTGCTTCACTGTGGAAAAAGCAGACTAGCCACTAACCATTATCGGTTGCTAGTCTGCCTAATTGTTGACAGCTATTGCTTAAGTGGCAACAACATTTCGACAATGCCATCTTCCATTTGAATATCGATTTCAAAGCCGACTTTTTGAGCTAGCATGATCATCCCTCGGTTAGAAGGCATGGTCATACCGGTGATGCGCTTTAGTCCAGCTTCACGGCAATAGCGAATGATCTTACTCATTAAGATACTGCCTAGACCGACACCTTTAAGATCCGAACGCACGAGAATGGCAAACTCGGCTTCGATATTTTCAGGGTCGGACAGAGCGCGCGTAACCCCGATAATGGTGCCTTTCACCTCGCCATGGTCATTCGTTGTTTCTCTAACCGCGACAAACGCCATTTCACGGTCGTAATCTATCTGGGTAAAGTTTGCCAGCGCTTCGTGATTGAACTCTCCAACATCAGAGAAAAAGCGTTTGTAGAGATCTTCAACCGATACCTTGGCGATAAACTCGGCATGCTGCGGTTCATCTTCTGGCAAGATCGGGCGGAGTAAGATCCGATCACCATTTTTCAAGGTGACGTTTTCTTCAAGCTCTTTCGGGTATGGCCGAATAGCCAGTCGCTCTTGGCGATTGCCACTGAAGTGACGGAGAGTCATCGAGGCATCAATGACCGTCATCTCATTACCTGCAGCCAGTAGCGGATGAATGTGAAACGACTCAATCTCTGGGCAATCGATGATCAGCTGAGACGTTTTGACCAGCAGGCGGCATAGTGCAGGGATATCAATTTTCTCCGGCAAATTACGCTGGGTAATTTTCCCTGTTTTGATCGCATTGATCACCATATATCGGGCTAGGGCCATATTTAACGGCGGGATACCCACCGAGGCATTCTTGTGAATATCCCAATCACCCACATCTTCACCCAATAAAATCACCGGCCCAAAGACATTATCATTATGCACGGATAACCTAAGCTCCTGTGCGCCGGCACGCTTCGCCATTCGTTGTACCAAGAGTCCATCAATTCTTGCATGAGGATAATCCAATGACACACGATCAAGGATCGCTTGTGCACCGTTAGCCACTTCGTCTGCGGTACGTAGATAAAGCAAAACGCCGTGAATTTCTGACTTATGGGGAATATCAGGCGAGCGTAACTTTACGGCTACGGGGTAGCCAATTTGGTTGGCAATGTGCGCGGCTTCAGCGGGATCGCAGGCGATCCAGGTGGGCAGGGTATTAAAGCCATAGGATTCCAGTACCGGCCTAACATCGTGTGTTTCTAATTGGGTGACGCCTTGTGCTAGAAGATGGTTAACAACATCATGTACGTGTCTTGGGTTGGCTTTGGTCTCACCAAATGACACCGGGGTTTCCATTAACTGCTTTTGGTTACGTCGGTATTCCACCAAATGCATGAAAGCAGATACGGCACTTTCGGGGGTTCGGTATGCGGGGTAGCCCGCTTCGGTGAAAATTTTACGGGAAACAACGGCCTCATCTTCACCTGCCCAATTGGTCAGTATATTGAATTTTCGGGTACGAGGGTGGGCATTGAGAACCTCAACTAATCGGCGAGCTGTTTCGTTGCCTGTCGCAATCGCGGAAGGTGAGTGCATGATTAACAACGCATCAAAGTCATCACTATCAAGAAGAATTTTGACCGCTTCTTCGTAACGACCAATATCGGCATCACCAATGATGTCGATTGGGTTTGCCTTCGACCAGCATGACGGCAAAATAGCCGACAATTTGCTGGTGGTTTCTTCACTTAATTGCGCAAGTTTTCCGCCACGATCGGCTAACGCATCAACCGCCATGATCGCCGGACCACCGCCATTGGTTAAAATAGCTAATCGTTCTCCACGCAATGGAACGGAGTGGGCGAGGGTTTCGACTGCTGCGAAAAGTTCATGGGTATTATTTACCCTTAGCATACCCGATCGCCGTATGGCTGCGTCATAGACGGCATCCAGTCCGGCAGGTGAGCCCGTGTGTAAGACTGCAGCGGCACTACCGGCAGGTGTTCTTCCGCTTTTCACTACCAGGATCCGTCGGTTGCGCGCTGCTGCCCGAGCTGCCGACATAAACCGTCGCGCGTCTTTCACCGAGTCAATATAAAGCAGTATGGCTTCCGTCTTGCTGTCTCGACATAAGTTATCCAGTAATTCGGCGAAATTGATATCACAGGCATCGCCGAGGGAAAGAAAAGTGGAAAAGCCGACGTTCTTGTTTTTTGCCCAGTCCAGAATGGTGGTACATACTGCTGCCGATTGGGAAATGAAGGCGATATTGCCTTTATTCGCGGCGATCGGAGAAAAGGAGGCGTTAAGATTTATCCAAGGCAGAATCAGCCCCATGCTATTGGGCCCAACCAAGCGCATATCAAACTGGCGAGCAACATCGAACATTCGTTGCTCTTCAGTTTTATTTTCACTCACGATATTGGCCATGCCGGCAGCTAATACAATCGCGACTTTTACGCCCTTTTCACCTAACTGGCGAATAATGTCGACATTGCGATGGGCATTGGTGCACACGATAGCTAAATCGGGAATGCGTGGCAGACTTTCAATCGTTGGATAGGCCAGAACGCCAGCAACCGCATCGTATTTGGGGGTGACAGGCATGATGGGACCATGAAAAGAGCCAGATAACAGGTTACGAATGACCACATTCCCTGCTCGGTTTGGGTTATCAGAGGCACCGACCACGGCAATTGACTTGGGTTTTAGCAGTTTGTCTAATCCGTCCATATCACACTCATTCTCGCAATGCTTTTCACTGAGTGTAACCAAAGCAACATCGAGTTTCTGGCTAAAGTGTGGGAGCTGTGATCAATGCCTAATATCAATGGATTAGGGGGAGGAGTGAGGGTGGCAGGTCCTTTGCCACGTGAATTAATTGTCGGCGTTGAGAATTAAATTTGGTACTTGGACTTATCGCCGATATCGTAATGCATTGGCATGCGCCATTTAGAAAATGCGGCAACAGCAAGTAGAATTGCCCCTGTCATACTAAATGCAATACTGATTTGTGTTTGACCAAACACCATGCAAAACCAATAGCCGGCTAAGGCCAGAGGGGTTAACAACAGAGGCTTTAATTGAAAGCAGAAATACTCTTTAATGGCTAGCGCACTGAATGAAAATAATGCTGCACCGAGGGCCAATGGTGACCAAAGATCTATCAATAGCCAAACAACAGCGAAAAGTGCACTTCCAAGGATTAACCAACGAAAGCGTTTGTCATAGATATGTACCGTGGTCGTCGCAAGAATTGCGGCAATGACAAGTGCCGTTGTACCCACATCAATTTCCCAAGCCAGAATAGACATTATACCGGCAGCGGCCGTAAGAGCTGAGCGATACAGGATCACGGTTAACTTATCCAGATTATCCAAGTCACTCTTAATATGAGGATCGGCCATGTTGAACTCCAATAGAACGAAAGAAAGCAGTTATATACTCAAGTAACGTCAAGATCCTGATGAATCGAAAGTTACTTAGCTATATTTTACCTCTAATTCCTGTGATGAAGGGCAGAGAGTTATTGATCTAACGTAAACTTAAGCTTGAATGGTGGAATTTCCAACGGCAGAATGAGACTAGATTTTTTGTTTGGCAGAGAAATAATGAAAAAACTAGCCATGTTGGCCGTAGTTACGGCGGTGTCTGGGTGCGCTTCAGATTCTGGAAATACGGAGATTATCACTTCATCCAAAGAAGAAATATATCTTCAGGAGCAAGTGGCATCAGAAACCCTGACTAAATTGGAAGAGGATACCATTCCCAACAACGACAGAGCAGATCAAGCAACGGCGACAGACGTTATAAAGAAAGCCGCTGAAGAAGATAAAGCTACAGGTACAGAACAACAGCTGTCGAAGTCTGGTTATTCGATACAAGTCTTGGCGCTAAGCCATAATAAAGGCTTCGTGTCGTACATGAATAAACTACCATCAGACCAACCGGTTTGGACGAATAAGAAGCAACTCAACGGCGTACCTTGGTATACCTTGCTATACGGAAATTTTGATACCAAAGAGCAAGCCCGTAAGGCTCTTGAGGCATTACCAAGGAATGTTAAAGCGTATGGACCTTTCATTCGTGACTTGGATGAAGTGAAAGCTTCTCCAACACCGAAGTTGACACGTTTGAACTAGCATCGACAAGTCACAAACATCAAAGCAGCCTACTGGCTGCTTTTTTTATGTTAATGAGTGAACTGGGTTGGAACTCAACACTTGAGTTGATGCTCTCCAGCGGTAAATGACTTGTCTTTTCGCTATATTTCGATATTTCAAGTAATATTGAATCTTGATTAATTCAATTCTTCTTGTAATATTGAACTTATGAACAGAGATGAAGCGACAACAATTTTTGACTCACTGTCTTCAGGTGTCCGGCTTGATGCTTGGCGCTTGCTCGTCAAAGCGGGTAATGAAGGCAAAGTAGCAGGGGAGATGGCAAAGGAGATGGGGGTTGCCCCCAATTCATTATCATTTCATTTAAAGGCGATGTTGCATGCGGGTTTGGTGTCCGTAGAACAGCAAGGAAGGTTCCAACGATATCGTGCAAACATACCCGTCATGATGGCGTTAATTGCGTATTTGACTGAAGAGTGCTGCGGTGATGATACCGAAGCAAGCTGTCATCCAAGTCAGGCTAGCAGCATGTGTAGTACAGCAAAGAGTCAGGTAAATCCATAAATTGGGTTTGATCATTTTTTCTTATTTAAACAACTATTTTCAATAGTGAATAGAGGGTCCCATAATGGGTATTTTCGAACGTTTCCTCAGTGTCTGGGTTGGGCTGGGTATGTTGGCCGGTCTAGCCGGTGGCGTATTGTTTCCTGATTTATTTACCTTCCTGGGCAACTTACAGTATGCACAAATTAACATGGTCATTGCCGTGCTAATTTGGCTGATGATCTACCCAATGATGATGCAGGTCGACTTTTCATCAATTAAAACACTTCATCGTCGTCCAAAGGGGTTGGTTGTGACGCTCGTTGTGAATTGGCTAATCAAGCCTTTCACGATGGCTTTGCTCGCTATTTTCTTCATTCGTTACCTGTTTGGCGGGTGGATTTCACCATCTCTCGGTGATGAGTATATTGCTGGTATGGTTTTACTTGGTGTGGCACCTTGTACAGCAATGGTCTTTGTGTGGAGTCAATTGACTAAGGGTGACGCCAACTATACCGTTGTGCAGGTCGCTATTAATGACCTGATCATGGTGGTCGCTTTTGCACCTATTGCCGCCTTGTTACTGGGTGTCACGGATATCACAGTACCGTGGGACACGCTGCTTCTATCTGTCAGCTTGTTTGTTGTCATACCGCTGATTGCGGGCGCAATCACACGCCACTACCTGCATAGAAAAGGCAGTAAGCAAGATAAGTTGGATAAACTCGCAGCGACGCTGAAACCTCTTTCAATTTTTGGCTTAGTCGGGACAGTGATTTTACTGTTTGGCTTTCAAGCGCAAACCATTATCGAAAACCCTGTTGATATTGTCCTGATTGCGATTCCATTGCTTATTCAAACATATTTGATTTTTGCTGTGGCCTACGTTTGGATGAAAAAATGGAAGCAGCCACATAACGTTGCGGCACCAGGGGCGATGATTGGAGCGTCAAATTTCTTTGAACTTGCCGTGGCCGTTGCTATTAGCTTGTTCGGTATTCATTCAGGGGCTGCTTTAGCAACCGTCGTCGGTGTGCTGGTTGAGGTGCCGGTTATGTTGTCCCTTGTTGCATACGCGAATAAAACGCGCAACCAGTTTGCGGTAGAAGTGCCATAACCATTACACTGAACGAAACCCACAATCTTACATGATTAGGTTGTGGGTTTTGTGCTGTTTGCAAACCAATATCATTCGCCGTGATTGATTTTTGGCTTTAATGACTGCTAATTGTTAAAAAACTGAAAGAAATAGCCATAAAGAGAGATATGAGGTGCAATAGTCACCTTTTTTTTATTACTATTAAGGAAGAACTTTAGACAAGGGATGATAATGAGCTCAATCCACGTTTTATTACTCTGTGGCGGTGGAAGTGCCGAACACGAAGTCTCTCTAGTATCTGCAAATTATATTGAACAGCAGCTCAAGCAGATTGACGACATTACCTATACCCGTTTAGAAATGAACACCGATGGTTGGTTTAATCATCAAGGCCAGCTTTGTCATCTAACCCTTGATCGCACTTTGCATCAGGGTGAAGCACAGCAGACCGTTGACTACGTTATTCCGTGTGTCCATGGCTTCCCTGGTGAAACCGGCGATTTACAGTCATTCCTTGATATGGCCAAATTACCGTATCTGGGTTGTGGCGCGGAAGCGAGTACCAATTGCTTTAATAAAATTACGACTAAGCTATGGTTTGATGCGCTAGGTATCCCAAATACGCCTTATGTTTTTCTCAGTGAAAACTCTGAAGAGTCGTATATTCAGGCAGCAGATGCTTTTGATAAGTGGGGTAAGGTGTTCGTAAAGGCAGCCAGCCAAGGTTCATCGGTAGGTTGTTACCGTGTCACTGAAAAAGAAGCATTGGCAGATGCTGTGAATGCGGCTTTTGGTTACTCTGAGCAAGTGCTGATTGAAAAAGCCATTAAGCCACGTGAATTAGAAATCTCTTCGTACGAATACAATGGTGAACTAATCATTACCAAGCCTGGCGAAGTCTCCTGTCCTGATGATCAGTTCTATACCTACGAAGAAAAGTACAGTGCTGATAGTCATTCAACGACGGCCGTTGAAGCCACTAACCTGACAGAGGCCCAAATCGAAGACATTCGCGAGTATGCTCGTAAAGCATTTGTACATATGAAGCTTAAGGATTTGTCCCGTATTGACTTTTTCTTGGGTGAAGATGGCGAAATTCTTCTAAATGAAATCAATACCTTCCCAGGCATGACGCCAATTTCTATGTTCCCTAAGATGCTTGAACATCACGGGCACACCTTCAAAGGTTTCCTAGAACAAGCAATAATGAATGCAGTGAAGTAATTTAAAAGCCGGGATTTTACCCGGCTTTTTTCATTCTACAGTATACCTAAGTAACGTTACGGTGCTTGGATGCAAACTGGCTATACTTCAGGTAGAGCACGCCAGCAAAGATAACAATTATGAGGCGACACGTATTTAATGTTAACGGATGACCAAAAAAGACAACGCTTTAAGCAGTTGCAAAGGAAGAACTATCGAGCCAGTTTACGACTAGAAGGTATCCACTTGGATCCTGAAGAGAGTAAAAGTAATAATGACGGCTTAGCTGAAGTTGAACATATTAATGAGCTGAAAGGACAATATGCCAGATAGATACGGGGTTGATAGAGACCCAGATTGTTATCCAAACAGTACAGTACTGATTAATTTGCTCAATATTCGCAACGAGGATGAACTTGAGGCGGCTGAGCGAGATTTCACACGCGTACGAGCGAGTCACTTTGAGCCAGACTTTAATAATTTCACTTTCGATTACCTCAAACAAATCCACCACATTCTATTTCAAGATCTCTATCCATGGGCAGGGATACAACGCACGGTTGATATAACCAAGGGCGAGACCCGTTTTTGCCATTGGGAAAATATTGAACGTGAATCAAATAAGTTATTAAATGCGTTAGCTGGTCAAGACCACCTACGTAACTTAGACCTTAATGATTTCATTGATAAAATAGCTTTTTTCTATTGTGAGCTGAATGTTATCCACCCGTTTAGAGAAGGGAATGGGCGGGTACAACGAATATTTTTTGAAATCCTCGCGATTAATGCTGGCTATGAAATTTGCTGGGAAGGGATCACTCTGAATGAATGGGTCGAGGCCAATCAAGCCGGTTACTTTGGCAATATGGAGTTGTTACACGCACTTTTTGAACGAATTACAACTCCGATTAATTTAACAGTGGGCTATAGCGAACATTGGAGTGACGAACCCAAGCGCTAATCATGTGTAAGCGAGCGGCTAGTGCACTATAATTCTATAGGTCGTTATTAATATATACAGCCTATCGATAACCTTAAATAACTACTTCTCCCAAGGCTTCGTTTTAATGAACTTACTAACCTCTTTATCATGTCGATCAGTATTACCGACATACTGGGCAGGCATAGCAGGGCTTTTCCAGCGGCCTTGTTCTTGAATATCGATGATGGACATACCGGCATCGGATAAATCTTTTGCAGCACCTACGCGAGGAGACTGGCCGGAAAATAGGGAGGTGTCGCCCAAACCTAACTCATCACTGGCACGGCGGAAAATACGATATATCGATGAATGATCTAACGGTTTGTCTCCGATATTGCTATGTCGGTCAATGCGTCTGAACACAAACCCCTCTGAAATCATGCCAATAACGAGCCAGCGTTGTAACGCTTTAGACGCAATGGAGCTTAATGAAATCGTCGTTGAACCAACCTCTAAATCTATCAAACCTGAACTATGGATGTATAAATTCTCAGCACAAAGAGCTGCGAGTTCGCTACGTTTCAACATGGCTTCAAACATCACTGCCCATATTGCCAAATCTCTGATATCTTTCGGTTTTGTAGATGATTCGAAACTATCTAGCAGCTGCTGTAGATGCTCATCACGAAAGGGGGCAGCATTGTGAGAGTCGTCATGTTTATCTAGTTGCTGCTTTTTCATGGCGAGTCGTATTTCAGCTTTCGCACAGGGATCGCTTAAGTTATGACAGCGATGAATTAGCGATATAGTGACAATGTAACGTTTTAGGCTGGCTAATTTCCGAGTCTTTGCCATTTGCTCAATATAGCGGTGTACGGTATTTGGCTTAGCAGGCAGCGAAGGGATGTGTTCTGAACGACAGAAAGCGATAAAGTTATTCCAGTCATTTTTAAAAGAGATAAGAGTATTCGAAGCGTACATGCTATGGGTCAAGACATCGAGCAATGCTGTCGATTCCAAAGGGTGACGAAAGCGTTGAATACTTGATGAGCACTCAGCTTCATTTTGAATCGGTGGAATGACTTTAGCCATGATATACCCTCTAGTGCACTATAATTTATTATCTTTAAGATTGTAATATAAAACATGACGTACTTCATATATAATTGCGATTTTTTACAATTATGAGCCTTATAAGCAGACAACAAAGAGTTTGATGCTTATATTTACAATATACAGGTAATAATGATAAGGCTCATTATGGCTCAAGTAAACGAGGCAGAAATGAAGAAAAGACTGTTCCATCGAGGCCACAATATTGAAAATGCCTCAGGAGCACCAGATGGCTGGAAAACAACCATCAATGGAAACACCGTTATCAGTAAACTCACTCTCATTAAGAAAAGTATTGATTGGTGGTATGACATGCAAACGTTCATGCCGCCAGAAAAATTTGTTGCCGCAGGTTCTAATCAGAGAATTAATCAAAAAATCGAACTCTATAAAGGCTTCAAACTAATCAATGATAACGGAGAGCCTAATGGTTGGTATGTTATCCTTGGTACGAAACTGCTGAAAGGATCGCCAGCTGCGATTAAAAAGCACTTAGACGCTGTAATAGCTAAAATGCAAAAAAAATAATACAGCCAAAACTAGACACGAAATAGTCGCCAAACAAAAACGCCCAGAGTAGGGCGTCTTTGTTCTTTTCCAGTTAGCTCATAGAGACTAGTCATTTTCATCGAGCTTCTCTACATCGACCAGGTAATCACCTTCGAGCCAGTTACGTCCAATCAACAATTTATATTCAAGCTTGCTTCTATCACGAAGGTTAACGGCAACGGTTTTATGCTGACCGTTCCATCCTAGATCCATTTCTACCGAATAACGACGCTCAACACCTTGAGCATTACGGATTTTACTCACTTTTACGATTTTACCTTTGTATTGAGCTTCTTCGCCGTTTTCATTTTGTGAGACGAACTCGATGGTATGGCCGAGATGATCGCGCATATTTTCACTGTCACTTTCATCACCGATTACTTTGATGTCCTTTGCATGAATTGAAGTCGTTGCAGCACCGGTATCAATGCGAGCAAGGTAATCCATACCTAAATCATAGACTTTAATCGTCTCTACTTGACCTACAATCGATTTCGAATCGTCGCTTTTTGACTCAGCCATGGAAAGATTGGAACCCATAACAGAGAATAACAACATTGCTGGGATAAATAATCTTTTCACGAAAACTCCTGACTATGTTAGGTAGAAACTGAGGGCAATATGCCATTTTCTAAATGAACGTTAAATGAATTTCATCGTAATTTGCTAAAAATTCTAGTTAATTTGCAGCAAATTACGAATATCTGAACAGCTTTTATTGGGTGATGTAAAGCGAAAGACCTTAAAACCAAGTGCTTTGGCCGCATCTACATTTTTTTGCTGATCGTCGATAAAAAGCGATTCTGCGGGGTCAATATCAAATCGCTGGCAAAGTAATTCAAAAAACTCTGGTTCAGGCTTAATGGTTAGCTCTTTGCCTGAAACTAATCCACCATCGAATAATTGATATAAGCCATGGTGCTCATTTAATTTTTCAAAAAAAGCACTACTCATATTTGTCAAAAAGTAAGCTGAGTAGTTGAGGCTAAGAACTTGATTGACTAAATCGAAAGTATCGTCGATGAGCTTTAGACTTTCTTGGATATGCTCGAAAAAATCTTCCATTCTGGACTCAGGCAAGTTTACGCGGGCAGCACAGCGCGGAATCGCTTCAGCCATTAACATTGTACCGCGATCCAGCGATATCCAGTCTGGGTGCTGAAGCACATGTTCAAGCAAACGGGCTTGCTCATCTTCTGAGTCTGTAAAGGTAGAGACGATTTTTGCAGGATTCCATTCAAACAGAACTGCACCAAAATCAAAAATTACGTTTTTAATCATATCTGTTTCCGTTACAGTACCTAATATTGATATTATTGTGGTTCAGGTGATGAGTAAATGAGAACTCACATGGCATTACCTGGTTCACAGATCCAAGAAATTTAATGAGATAATCCCATGAACGACAACAGCCGCTTGGTATTTTCAACAGAAACAGGCCGCATTAAAGAAGACAAGCCAACTCAACAGCGTCCAACGGGCGATGGCATTGTTCGTATTCAGCGCCAAACTAAAGGCCGCAAAGGAAAAGGCGTGTGCATTGTTTCGGGCCTGGACCTTGAAGACGCGCAACTGAAGTTACTTGCCGCTGAGCTTAAAAAAGTATGTGGTTGTGGTGGCTCGGTTAAAGATGGCAACATCGAAATCCAGGGTGATAAACGTGACGTAATCAAAGCAGCGCTTGAGAAAAAAGGACACACCGTAAAGTTAGCTGGCGGTTAATGCGATTGAAAATCCACGAATAACAATAAGCCCTGAGCATTGCTTGGGGCTTTTTATTAGATAATTTTCACGATAGCAAACTGACACACGCATATCTTGCGCAAGGCATTTTGCTATTATGCAAATTATCTACTTTATGGTAAATAAGCATTACTGTTAAATGGCACGAAGTGACACTGTAATTAAAGAGCGAAAATAAAAGCCTCGTGCAAAGAGTAGGTTAGAATCAAGGTTGAATAGAAACAAGCGAACGTTAGTTATATACCTTATTTAACATAATATACATAATACGTACTGAGGTTGTAAGATCTAGTTAGAAATGTCAGGTTTGAGCCAGATTGAAATGTCATGTTGTTCTAACTTCAAAACACGCTTTCTTTGCCGTGTTTGGAGCCCTTGGATGCTATTGACCATGACTGACAATGAATTACTGAGAATCAAACTAATCCAAGACATCTGTGATAAACGGATCACCGGTGTCGAAGCTGCCCGCTTGCTTAAACTGAGTCCTCGCCAAGTTTATCGTTTGGTCAAACGCTTCGTTGAATTAGGTGCTGCTGGTCTAGTGTCATTAAAGCGTGGCCAACCTGGTAATCATCGTCATGATGAGCAATTAAAATTACAGGCACTAGCTTTGCTCCATCAGCAATACGAAGATTTTGGCCCGACGTTGGCTCATGAAAAACTCTCTGAGCTTCATGATATCCATGTTTCCGTTGAAACCTTACGCCAATGGATGATTGCCGATGGTCTCTGGGTTCCCCATGCCAAACGTAAACCGCGTATCTATCAACCTCGTCACCGGCGTGATTGCCCTGGAGAACTGGTTCAAATTGACGGCTCCCATCATGACTGGTTCGAAGGTCGCAGCCCCAAATGCTGCTTGCTGGTTTATATTGATGATGCCACTGGCCGCTTGATGAACCTGCGCTTCAGCGAAACCGAATCAGCCTTCGATTATATGGTTGCTACTCGCGAATACCTTGAACAGCACGGCAAACCCACCGCGTTCTATAGTGACCGGCATGCGGTTTTCCATGTCAGCAAGCGCGATGCCCACACTGAACGACTCACCCAGTTTGGTCGTGTACTGAATGATCTCAATATCGAGCTGATCTGTGCCAACAGTTCACAAGCCAAGGGCCGCGTTGAGCGCGCGAATAAAACGTTACAGGATCGCTTAGTCAAGGAAATGCGCCTGCAAGGCATTGATACGATTGAACAAGCCAATGCATGGCTCCCCGACTTTATCGCGGATTTCAACCGTCGTTTTGCCAAGCCTCCGCGGTATCCAAAAGACATGCATCGGCCATTACGGGAATCAGCTGAAGAGCTAAATGATATTTTTGCCTGGCAAGAGCTACGTAAGCTCTCCAAATCACTGACTTTTCAATATGATAAGGTTGTCTATCTCATTGACCCAACAGAAGAAAACCAGCGATTGGTCAATCAGGTCGTTAAGGTATTAGACCGTCCAGATGGCACCATCGCCATTCAATACGGCCACCGTAAGCTGACCTTCAGAGTTTTCGATAAGTTGGCAGATGTAGACCAAGGCAAAGTCGTCGACAACAAACGACTGGGCGCCGTGCTCAAGTTTGCTCAGGACAAACAGCAGGAATTCGAGCAGCAACAGAAACGTTCCCGCAGCAAGAAGGCCCCGAAACGCACAGCCCAGCAGCGGGCTATCAGGCAGCTAGAAGCCATCAACCCGGTATTAGTCCACCCAGAGCAATTCAAAGCCAGCAACAGGAGAAAGCCATGACATCCCTACTCCACAGCCACTGATTAGCAATGATGAACTACCTTGGAAAGAGACAGTTTAATCTGGGAAAACTCACTGACATTTTAAAGTGGGATAAACAGAGGTTGTAGCCACAAAGCTAAAGTGTCTCTTTTCTACAAAGTGAAAATGTCCTGTTTTTCCTATGTTGATCTGACTCTGTCTGGTCTGTATGAGATGAACTGAAGATGTTGTTAACCATGAATGATAAAGAGATTTTACGTCTGACTGCTATCCGTGATGTGTGTGAACACCGTATTCGTCGTTCCGATGCAGCACGTATCCTTTCACTCAGCGTTCGCCAGGTACAACGTTTAGTGACTCGTTTTCGTGATTCCGGTGCCGCTGGCCTTGTCCATCAACGCCGAGGCAAACCGTCTTCGAATAAAATCAACGATAGCATTCGTTACCATTGCTTGAGTTTGCTCAATCAAAAATACCCTGACTTTGGTCCAACGTTAGCCCACGAAAAACTTACCGAACATCATGATATTTCAGTCTCACTGGAGACTTTGCGCCAATGGATGATTGCCGATGGTCTCTGGGTTCCCCATGCCAAACGTAAACCGCGTATCTATCAACCTCGTCACCGGCGTTTTGGTTTTAAGGCCAGCACAAAAAAGCCCGCAAAGGTTATAGATTAGCGGGCTATAAATAATGTGGTTTAAAGCTTATTTATACGCCTTACGATAGCCGTTTTCTTCAAGCCATTGCATCGCGAACTCGGGCTCATCAGTTTGAAACATTGTTACACCTTTATCAGCCCAAAACCCAAATACTTCTGATGGAAGATTAGCATATACAGCCATTTCATCACCACGACCACCGGAACGCATTCCAGCCATTTCTCGGTAAGTATATAAAGTGTTAATCCACATATGTGCATTATGCTTTTCTGCTAATTTACGGGCTTCATCACTAAATAATACCCCACCATCTTTCGTGATTTTACCATCAGGAGCATGATAGTTACGTAGCTGAATCGCTGAAGGCTGGAATTCTTTAAGAGAAGCCTCTACTACATTTAAATCAACATGTGAATCATATAAGTTTGGCAAAAAATGAGCATCTGTAACTCCTAGTCCAGCGACCATAGCCGTTGCATCATTGCGCTGCTTTTCATCATTTTGGTTAACTGTAGCTAGAAGCTGGTGTTCCACTTCCGCTTTTTTAGCCATAGCAAACATTTCAGGGAAATATTCAACACCAATTTTGTTATCTAGGTTCAGAAGGATCTCACCTTTGATGGCTTGGAAGATCTCTTCAAGGGTAAGGATTTTATCTTCTGTAACTACTCGGTTTTGTCCTAAGTTATCAGTAATAACCAAATTACACTTCTGTAATTCTTCCCATAGTTTTTTAGCAACTTCACCAGTACAAGTCGTCGTACGATCTAAGGTCTCATCGTGCATACCAATGAATACGCCATCTTTAGTCTGACGAATATCTTGCTCAATGGCCTCAATGCCTAACTCAATAGCTTTTTGGATAGATGTTAATGAACCTTCAGCATATACCGGCTCTCCATCCTTTATCCATAAACCACGGTGCGCGACTATCATGATATGATCACGATGATCATTAGCATTTTCTAGGCGTTCTATGATTTTATCTACATGTGAAGTATTGGCTAAAGCTCCAAATGAGCTCATAGTAATTGCTGCAATTAATAAGCTCTTGGAAAAATTTTTGAGTTTCATTCTTACTATACACCTTATGATTATCACGTTGTTTTACGCAGCGAATAATCATTGATAGTAGCTTAGCATTCAACTCGATATAATCATATTTGGTATACCAATCACATGTAAATCTATTTGCATAGAACACTTAAATAGATGTAAACACTTATTTTGTAAATTAATTATTTATCTTGTAACCAACAACCTCGATATCAATCAACTGGTCAACCAAAAAATTCATATATTTTTCGATGAAAAACATTTATTTCAGCGACATTTTTATGCTTAGCTTAATATAGCCCTAATAGATCCTTAACAGCCTGCAACAAACTCAAGCACACCTAATTTTATATTTCACCAGTCGGTACTCCATCTTCTGCCGCGCTATCATCGGCTTTTTGCATCATGACACAAGCGAACTGACAGTTATCAATGATGGTTTTCGATACCTCCTGCCCACGCTGAAACATGTTGATGGAGTGAAGGCCAAACTTACGCCCTAGCCTCAATATTTTGCCGTGGTAGCCAGTGGCCTTGCCTGCGGTGTTGGTATGTTCAGCCACTTCTTCGCAGATCACCTTTAATGGTTTCTTGTGCTTGCCGTTTCCCATGCCCCACACCACCATGCAGAACTTGTCGAAATCTTCCTCGATGCTTTTCTACATAAGGTTTCGTGATTTGGATAGTACGCAATCTTAAAGCCTTGGTTGGTTTTACGTCCTGCGATCATCGCGGCGGCAAAGGCTTTCAACGTGGCATAGCTACGAACCTTACGCCCGGCCAATAGCCCTTCATAATCCCCAATCGGATCAAAGATGGCGACTTGGTCGGTGGGCTTGATAAACAGCTTTTTAGCTGAGGAGGTTTTCCCGCAGCCAGACATACCAACCACATAGACATGATGATTACTCAGCGCATTGTTTTGGTTGATAGGTTGTAGTTTCAAGCGGCCTCCTGCTGCTGTTGATCATCATTGGCAGCTTGCTTGGCCTTTTTTTTTGGCAAGTTCAGCATCTTTAATCTTGAGGCTACGCACCTGCATATAGCTAGACAGCCCAAGTATCCCAATGGCAGCGACAGCCATGATTTCATCCATATACTTAGCTAGCCACGGTGGCGGATTACCACCGTATTTCACGATAAGCGGTGCTATTTTTTGTGTTACGTTTTCAGCTTGTTGTGGATCAAATTCAAAGTTATGGTGCACCATGGTTTTCATGGTTTGCTCGATAGTCATCATTGGCCGGACACTCGGCTACCCAGATGTAATGGAATGGATCGGCAATGCCATCGAGTTCAAACGGTTCACCATCAACATCAATCCCCATCGAAACAACCACAAGGTAAATCCTAATCAGCCGGAAAATTTCCGACTAAATCCGGTTGAGATAGGAACTCAGCCCAATTGAAGCGGCGGCCCACCCCCTTTATTGTTTCTAGCTCAGCATCGGCTTCGAGTTCTAAAGCCTTTTGGGTTAACTCTGACTCGACTTCAAAAAGAGCGCACTTAATAAATGGAAATAGCTTGGAGTTACATTGCGGGGACATGTATAAAATTTAATTACGTCAATCAGGCTACCACTTAGTATCCAAAATTGAAGATGATGTCATCATTGTGACCGTCTTAGCCGTTGGCAAGTGCGAACGGAGCGAGTGCATACAAAACTACGATTTACTTGTTTACGATTGGTAAAGGCTCTTGAATAGCCCCGGTCGTTAATAACAAATCTTTTATTGGTTAGTATTTGTAATGCATCATGTTAACATGTTGTTTTTCTGCGTTTTGATTGTGTTACTTTTATAATGATGGAGCAATAATAATATGAAACTACACCCTTTGTTTATAGCATGTGGCGGCCTTCTTTGTGCTCAATCTGTGGCAGCGGCTCAGCAGCACCCGCATGAACACATTAACTCAGAAGCCTTGAGAAGCGTTAGGGGTAACTTAGCTACCGAGCATACAATCAAAGCGAATCAAGATTTTGCGAAAGGGTTGAACTTCAATGATGTAGAAGTGTTTAGAAATAATGACAGGGGTCTTATTGTCGAGCTAGACGAAACGACCTCAACGCCTCTTCGTTATCGTTTTTCAGGGCTACACCAAGGCGAATCGGTTGCGCACTTATCTCCTGATTCCGTTAACCCTTCTTTATGGCGACAAGCTCAAGCAAATTTTTCTGCTAATGGTCTATACAAAGTTAAAGACGACATTTATCAGGTTCGCGGCGTCGACCTATCATCAGCAACTTTCATTCGCTCGAAGAGTGGGTGGATTGTTTATGACGTACTTATGCAAGATAAGCCTATGGTTCTCGCTCTTGATTTTTTCTTGAGCAATGTTCCAGACGGTGGCGATCTTCCAATTGTCGCAATGATTTACTCTCACTCCCATGCTGACCACTTTGGGGGCTCTAGAGCCGTTTTAGAGCGATTCCCAGATGTTAAAGTGTATGCGCCTCATAATTTCATTAAAGAAACCATAGATGAAAACGTGCTAGCGGGTAATGCAATGTCCCGTCGAGCTGGTTACCAATACGGAGCAACGCTAGGAGCTTCGGCTCAAGGTGTCGTTGATGCTGCACTAGCTAACGGCTATTCAGTTGGTGAAGGTTACCAAGTCACCATGGTTCCCCCTCATGAAACATTACCTTCTGGTGAATCGGAAAAATTCCATGAACGTGTAATTGATGGTGTTCAGTTTGTATTTATGGATACCGCAGGAACAGAAGCGCCTTCTGGAAACGTGGCATACTTACCAGCTCATAACACTCTATGGACCGGTGAAATGGTTTACCAAGGGATGCATAACATCTACACGCTGCGTGGCGCTAAGGTTCGTGATGCGCTTAAGTGGTCAAAAGACATTAACGAAATGATCCACGCTTGGGGGGGTGAAGTTGCTTACTTAATGGGATCTCACTCAGCGCCTATTTGGGGCAACGAGAATATTGTTGAGTACCTAAAGCTGCAGCGTGATAACTATGGCTTTGTTCATAACCAAACGTTACGCTTAGCGAATAACGGAATGGGTATTCAAGACATAGGCGCTACAATTAATGATGAGCTTCCAGCGTCTCTTCGTGAAGTGTGGCACACTAATGGCTATCACGGTACTTACTCACACAATGCAAGAGCCGTTTACAACATGTACTTGGGTTACTTTGATATGAACCCTGCAAACCTTAACCCTCTACCAGTACAGGAAGAATCAGAGCTATTTACTGAAGCATTTGGTGGCTGTAAGAAGGCAACAGAGTTTGCAAAGGCTAAGTTTGATGAAGGTCACTACCGCTTTGTGTCTTCAATGATGGACAAAGTTGTCAGAACGTGTCCAGAGGATAAAGCCGCTAGACGACTACTTGCTAACTCTTTCGAGCAGCAAGGCTATCAGGCAGAGGGGGCTGGCTGGCGTAATGTGTTCTTAACTGGCGCTCAAGAACTAAGAGTCGGCACTATGTCGGGTACTGCTAAATCCGCATCTCCTGATCTCATTTCTCAAATGACGGTTTCTAACCTTCTAGATTACTTAGCAGTTAGAGTTGTAGCCAAAGAAGCAGAAGGTAAAGATTTTACTATAGCTATACACTTACCTGATATCGAAGAGAATCATCTGTTAGAGCTATCACATGGTAACTTGAGCAACATAATGGTAAACAACAAGCCAGAGGCTGGTACTCAGCTTACAATCAAAAAAGGCGATATCGTGGCCGTCCAGCTAGGCGAAGTTACTTTTGATGAACTATTAAGTTCGGGTAAAGCGACTCTATCAGGCGATAAGTCAGCACTAAAAACCCTAACAGATATCATGGTTAATTTTGATGACAGTTTTGAGATTGTACCAAGACCAGGTGTAGGTCAAACGGTTGATGCTCATTTCTACAAACCGCTGAAATAACAAATCTGTCTCGCAGTCTAAAAGCCCTCTCTTAGTGAGGGCTTTTCTATATATTAGCGCCGGAGTTACTTCTTCGGTATGAAACTATTAAGGTAGCAAACACTATGAGCGAGAAAGCATGAAAAATACAAAGGGCTTTGAAATCATAAAAATACTTCATCGTATCAAGCAGAAAGTCGATTAGTTGAAGACCGAGAATTCTGCTTTAATAGCACCATAGATAAGTCAAACTAAATTGTTAATAAACAAGGTGTTATAAATGTTTTCAATAGACGATCGTGTAGTAGCGACTAAAGGTGTCGATCTTGGTGAGATGGTTGTTGCTGGCCTAAGCAGTGGCGGCTTTTGGGTTCACGTTAAAGTCGATGGTATTGCACTGACTTACCCTGCTCGTGATCTTAAGAAAGCATAATTGTTGCTCTCCAATATGCCATTAAGGTAGCCTCGGCTACCTTTTTTCGTTCCTGATGTTACAAACTATACTTCTTCTAGGCCACTATACTGTGTCAGCGAGAAGCACTCTATACTTATGCATTGTGCCTTTCATTTGGAGAAGCTTATGACCATTACTTATCATCCGGACTCCGATTTAGACGACGCAAAGATCAAACTACTTCACGACGAACTTCTCGATAAACGTCAACACTTCCGTGATGAAATCACCAAACTCAGCCACCTCATCGCTAAAAAAGAAGATTGCTCGGTTACCGATGTTGCCGAAGCCGCTAACATGCGCGAAGAGGCCGACAGAGCAATGGGCCTTGTGGACCAGTATACTGAAACGCTAGCTCAAATTGAAAAGGCCCTATCTCACATGGAACATGGTACTTATGGGGTAAGCGACAAAACCGGTAACCCAATTCCCTTCGAACGCTTGAAAATCATTCCTTGGACTTCCACATGTACAGATGACTAAAACTTATCATTGAGACCATTCTACACTTGCAGGCTATCCGTGGGTATTCGTAGCAATGACGATGGTGTTTCAAGAATGAAGTACTGCCAGACATGCTGATAAAATTTCCGCTGATTAGGATATGGAACGAGACGGATTGCCTCTTCCAATGAACACCAACAGTGATCTGTATGCTCTTGATTAAGCGCTACATTTGCCTCTGAGTCACAAAAAGCGACAAAGCCCGTAGCAATGAAAATTTGGTCAGCTTGTGGGTAATAAAACTGCTGCAAATAATCGGCATGATATAACTGAGTTACTGGCAGGCGTGTTTCTTCCTTGAGTTCACGAAGGAATGCTTGCCATGCCTGCTCACCCTGCTCTATCTTGCCTGCGACATTGCACCAGTACCCTTCATTGGTTCTTTTTAGCAGTAACATTTTAAATTGTTGTTCTTGCTTTGTTAAAACAACACCAGATACTAGGCTTGTATTAAGCTTCATCATCCCCCCCACTAGAAACAATCAGCAACAGTTATAACGCTTTGTTTACCATGTACCGCATCAATACAAGGCATAGAAACGTTAAACATCGCTGTACATCATACTGATTATATGAACAATAATATGAATATATTCTACCCAGTACATTCAAAACAAAAGCATTATCTAGCTATCATTTTTTTGTCGATTCAAATGACTTTGTCAACATCACTTTGCAACACAATCTCTCTTTTATATAGAAAACCACGATACCTCAATAGTATATGCACAAGGTTCATGATAATGTGTTAATGTAACAAATAAAAACAAACATATAACATTTAGTCGAATTGTCATTGTTAGGGGTAAGATATGGATATCAAATCACAAGAAATAAATGGTTTCGATGCTGATGTTATTCATCTGTATCTGCAAGAAATCGCTCATAAATCGTTACTCACCAAAGAAGAAGAAGTCCTCTACAGCCGGAAGTGCTTACGAGGCGATAAATTTGCGAAGGCAACGATGATTGAAAGTAACTTGCGTCTGGTAGTCAGTATTGCCAAAAAGTACCGTAACAGTGGCATGTCTCTGAGTGACTTAATCGATGAAGGTAATATTGGTTTAATGACCGCTGTTGAAAAATTCGACCCTGAGCGTGGATTCAGATTTTCAACCTACGCAACATGGTGGATTAAACAAACTATTGAGCGTTCTATCCATAATCAAGCACGTACTATTAGGCTGCCGGTGCACGTATCAAAAGAGATAAACACCATTCTAAGAACACACAAACAGTTAATGAAAACCACAAATCAAGAGCCAAGTCAGGAAGACATCGCAGCAAAATTAGAGCGCTCAGTTGAAGATATCTCAAATGTTCTTGCTTATGATGCACCGGTTGTATCTATTGATCAGCAGATCTCAGACGACTCAGGATCACAAACTATTTCAGCATTTATCGCAGACAATGGTGGTGAAAAGCCAGAGAACGAGCTCGACCGCCAAGATATCAGCAAGTTAGCGATTAATATGCTCGAAAGTCTAAATGCAAGAGACCGCGAAATTCTATGTCGTCGATTTGGTCTATTAGGATATGAAGCTCAAACGCTTCAACAAGTTGCCGATGAAGTTGGCCTAACCCGTGAACGTATTCGCCAATTGCAGGTAAGCTCGTTGAAAAAGCTGAAGAATACCTTGAGTCGTGAAAATTACGATCTTGAATTGCTTTTTGCTGAAACTGCATAAATTATTTATGATCATATCGCTAAGCCCTTCCTCCTGGAGGGCTTAGTCGTTTTATGTAACTTTTATACCCATCATTTCATTTTTATTTGATGGGCGCCCAAACCATGCGGACCTCGTGTATCAACCACATTAAATTGTATTTACATTGACTTCTGTGCCAAATCAGGAGTCTCAACATGTTAAATCGCCCCACACAAATATCACTTCTCGCTATATTTATTATTTTGTTTACCGCGGTAACACATGCCGCCCCCAGTACAAAGAAAGAGAAATGTGAAAAAATTAATGACAAGATAACCAAGATACAGGAGAAAATGCGCTACGGTTATACCGTAAAACAAGGTGTAAAATACCATAAGCAATTGAATAAACTCTATAAAAAGCAATTTGAGGCTTGCTTTTAAATAGCCATTTTTATAACAAGCGGTCTCGTATGTGAGCCGTAGGAATGCTCTGGCTCTGATAATCTTTAGAGATAGTTATTATTTGCCTGAGGCGCTCATTTTGAAAATATTTTATGCCCTATGTATTACATTTATTTTATCTTCGTGTGCTAGTTACAGTGTCACCGAACAAGATATACAAAAATATCTTGATGATAGAAGCGGCTTTGAAAGAACGGTGGGGATCAAAGGGCTGGCACATGCGAATATAAAATTCGAGAATGTCAAAATTGGTATTGGTCGGGTAGCCAATGACCGGATTAACTTGGATGCAGATTCAAATGCCCTGATCTCAGTACAGGGGCAAAGCCCACAACAGCTACAGATAAAAGTGAACTTCAGTGCCGTGCCCTACTACGATAAAGAAGAAGGAGCTATCTTCCTTAATGACCTAAACGTTGAAGATATCGAAATCCAGCCAAGCGCACTAAACTTGCCAAGTAAACAACTATTGTCACCGATAATTGAAATGGTTGGTCAATATTTATTAACAAGGCCGGTATATCGCTTGAGTGATCAAGACTTCAAACAGTCTATGTTGAAAACGGCAAGACCAGAACTTCTAATTAAAAACCATGAGCTTGTTATCCAAATCTAACTCGGATCAGAGAGCATCGCTAACAATTGAAGCTGATGCCCTCAACTACGGGGCCTCGCCCCTTTAGATTGCTCTAGGAAATTTGTTCCAGCTGCTTCATCAATGATATGAATTGCCCTTTCCGTTTCAAACGCTTTACGCATTGCTTCCGCAGCATAATTTTTGATTGTTGCTTCATGCGAGCTAACAAACACAAAGATAAATAAGCCTAGACCGAATATTGCGGCAAGTATTGCTATGGTGGTTCTTTGTACAATACGCTTCTCAGCTTCTCGCAATTCCCTTTCAAGTATTTCAAGGACATCATAATTCGTAAGGTTTGGCCTTATTTTTCTCTGATTTTTCATATATTTATTTTGACCAATAAGGTGCAGTTAATTTGAAGCTACTTTAGCAATCTATTCTTAACTTTACCTTAATCAACGTAATACATTGCTATAGCACATTGTTTTATTAAAGATTTGATTATTCCATCTACAAATTAATAGTTATAGTGCGCTAGATTTCAAAAAAACACAGCCCGTAGACTGTGTTCGTAATAACTCACGGTCAAATTATCAACTGATACCCTATAAATAGAAGGATTAAAACCCAAACAGGTATATTCCGATACTTCAGCAGATAGAAACCGATTAACACTGCAACGACATCAAAGATCGACCCAATCGAGGTTGAGATAACCGGTTTGATAAACGCGCTCCCAAGCAGACCTACGACACAAGCATTC
Organism: Photobacterium lutimaris; assembly: GCF_003025555.1. GTDB lineage: Bacteria > Pseudomonadota > Gammaproteobacteria > Enterobacterales > Vibrionaceae > Photobacterium > Photobacterium lutimaris. The sequence goes on from NZ_PYMH01000001.1 coordinate 918,573, forward strand.
ACCAATAGAATCGATTCCTGCAGACGTTGATGTTTAAACAAAGCCCCCCAGGCAGGCAAGAAAGCAAACAATAATAAACTACCCGGCAAAAATACCGCGACTGTCGCAAGCAGGCTTCCCATCACTGGATTATCAACGATTGCAGATGCGCCCAAATAACTCGCCATGGTAAACATTGGGCCAGGTACTAATTGCGCAGATGCATAAGCACTTAGAAAAGTGTCCGATTCCACCATCCCTTCCATCATCGGCTCAAGTAAAGGAAGCACAACGTGTCCTCCACCAAATACGAAGCTGCCGGCTTGATAGAATACATTGAAGAGAGTTAATAATTCGGACTGGCCAGCAATCAGTGGTAACCCAATCAGCAAAATAGCAAACACCGCAAGAATACCAAGATTTGGCTTTATAACGGGTTGGCTGGCCATGGCTAGATTACGGTGCTTTTGCGAAGAAAGAATAAAACCCAAACAAGCCGCAAGTAAGATCGGAACAATTTGACCTAGCAAGCCTGACGTCACAAACACACTCAACGCTGTCGCAACAGCAACCACTGCTGTCAGTTTACTGGTAATATTTTTTTTGACCATCCCCCACATTGCATCAGCAACAACAACGACAGCCAACAATTTTGCCGCCTGAATAACTGTGTCGATAAGAGCCACATCATTGTATTGCTGGTTACCGATAGCCAAAAAAGTCAGCAACAAGAAAGAGGGGAAAGTAAAACCGACGAATGCCGCAACGGCACCTAAATACCCTGCTTTCTTAAAACCAATGTACATGCCAAGCTGGCTGCTGGCTGGGCCAGGTAAAAACTGACATAACGCAACGGCATGAGTGAAGTCTTGATCGGTAAGCCACTTCTTGTTCTGTACGAACTCACGCTGGAAATAACCGATATGGGCAGCAGGACCACCGAAACTATAAAGACCTAGCAGAAAAAACTGCCACATAACTTTGAACATAAAACCTCCTAATGAGGCCACGATACTATCGTCAGATTGGCAATTAATAAAATCGTTCTATTTAATCCCCTCCATCAATTGAATTAATTATACAGTTGAATATTCAGACGATAGCACTATTGCTAACCCGCATACCCATATCTCAAATCGTTTACCACTGCTTACCATTGTCCACACTGGTAAACAATAAGCGCTAACCTATGATTTAAAAGGCTTTTTAAATTTATGTTTTCACTCATTTCCGGCTCTGCGACTTTCCCCAGCTTGGTGAGCGATTCACAAGCTTTCTCCCGCATTCTGTTCAGTGGTATAATTCCTTCGTTAACATGAAGTTGGTCTTAGCTATGCTTGAAAATCTGCAACAAATGGTGATCCTTGCGACTGTCGGCCATGAACAAAATTTCACACGGGCAGCGGAGCGCCTTGGAATATCGAAATCTCAGGTCAGCAAACAAATTCGCTTTTTGGAAGAGCGACTTGGCTGTCAGCTTGTACAGCGAAGTACCCGTACGGTCGCTTTAACAGAAATAGGCCTTCAATACGCGGAATATGGTCAACAGCTTCTTGATACCGTCAACGAAGCTGAAGCGCTTGTTGCAGGTTACCGTAATGAAATTAAGGGTGTGTTACGCATTGGCATTGCACAGTCTTTCGGTAATTCCCATATCACCTCTGCACTGGCTGAGTTTCAAAAAGAACACCCAGGGTTGGAATTAGAGGTTAGCTTGTTTGACCACCGCCCTAACCTTCTTGAGGAAGGTTTTGATTGCTGGGTAGCTATCCACGAACACCCACCAGAAGGCATGGTTGCCCGTCGACTAGCAGACTGCCATTTTGCGGTTGTCGCGTCACCGGACTACATCCAAGAGCATGGCACGCCCAAGGTTCCTGGAGAATTACGCCAACACAACTGCATTACCTACCAGAGCCGTGAGAGAAAATATACAAACTGGGAATTCACCAAAGACGGTGTGAGACAAGCCATTCGTGCGCGTGGTAATTATCGTATAGATAATGCACCCGCTGTTCTTGATGCTGCGTTGTCTGGCTTGGGTATCGCATACCTGGCGACCTATCTCATTACTGATGAGCTTGAAACGGGCAAATTGATACAGCTTCTTCCTGAGTGGAAAGCAGACGTAGAGCTACCGATTTATGCCGTCTATCCACGTCGTAAATACCTCGCGCCTAAAGTTCGTTCGTTCATCGATTTCATGGCTGAACGTATGTCTGTTCCGCCCTATCGAACACCTAACCCTGCTGCACGTTGATCTACCTCGATATCTTATTTTCGCAGTTGTGATTCATTACAGATCAGCTAAACCTAACATATATGACTTCATAATTAGGTTTAGTTGGTTTGAACACTCTAGCCCCCATTATCACATCAATCTTTTCACGCATCACGCTAACGGCGTTTGTTGTGCTGGCTTTAGGCTGTGGCAATGGAAGTGACAATGTCACTAGCACATCGTCAACCCCGGCATCTGGCAGTAATGAAAATGTGGTTCCAAATGCTCAGATATTGTTAACCGAACTCCCCGAACTACGTACCACAGTTTATTTCGATGCCGAGAGTTATGATTTAACTGCCGAAGGTCAACTGCTGTTAGATCCTATCGCAGTCCGGTTACGTCAACATCCAGATAGCTATGTCATTGTTGTTGGCCACGGCGATGATTTTCCGAATGAAGAAGATAACGTCGGACTTTCTTATGAACGTGCCTTTACGATAGCCATATACATATCGTCAGTCTTTGGTGTTGAAGAGGAGCGCATTCAAATCGTCTCTGCTGGCAGCACAGAGCCGTTGAGCTCTGGCAATCGAGCGGTTGACAAACAACGCAACAAACGGGTTGAGGTGCTCTCTCCTAAGTCGATAGTACGCACCTTGAGTCCCGTCAATGATGCGAAATTTTAATTCGGTCTGAGCAGCGTAGAGGTATAAAAAAAGCAGCCCGCAGGCTGCTTTTTTATTAAAGGTGTTTTTTCTGGGCGGGGATCGCGTACATTTGCTTGAGAATAGTGATGACACCATCAGGCAAGTCAGAAAACTTCTCGTTGAAGCGTGCAACTTCGGCATCATTCACAGAGCTATCGGCTATATCTGCTGCGATATAGTTAGCAGGGAATAAGTGGTAATTAGTGGTGATCTGACGATCAATTTCTTGCGCTAATAATTCAGGTGTGTCAAAGCCAGTACCAATCGCATCGCCAAAGCTAACATGGATACGGCGTTTTTGACCTACGATACCTTGGATGATACTTTCGATATCTTCAAGCTCACCTTTCTCATAGCTGCCTTCAGTTTGCTTCTGGTAAAGCTCTTTAGCCTTCGCTATATCGCACGGATCATTTTCGTAAGAAATAGCAACAGGGACAATGTTTAGCTTCGCCATGTAATCAGAAAATTCGACTTTCTGCTTACGACCATCCATGTAGAACATTTTTAGGATTGCTGGATCTGTCTTATCATTGCCATCTTTCGCTCGTCCTTCTTTTTGCGCAATCCAGATGGAGTTCCCGGTATCTAAAGAGTGAGAAATATAGTTAGAAAGTAATCCTAACGTTTTCATCATTTCGCGTGGACCTTTGGCTGAACGCTTAACAATGAAACTTTTGTTCAAGCGCATTAGCTCAGTCGCACAAGGTTTCTTGAGCAGGTTATCACCAATAGCAATGCGAACAGTATTGAAGTTGTTATTAAACAAACACCAGTTCACCATCGCTGGATCCATCGCAATATCTCTGTGGTTAGACACAAAGAGATAAGACTGCTTCGGGTCAAGCTTATCAAGGCCAGTAAAAGTGACACCGTCACAGGAGTGATCAATCGTCGCATGCATATACTTAGCAATTTGACGTTGAACATCATCCACTGTCTTGATGTTTGACCACTTGTTAATCAGAAAGTGTTTAATTAGCGGTGTAAGCAGCCAGCCGAATACGCCTGATAGCTGTGGGAAACGGTAATTAAGAATGGCGTTTATGAATTCTTTATCGTTAACCAGACGCGTAATAGCCCCACTGACTTCATCGTCATTGTACGGGCGAATTTCTTTGTATATATCGTTATTAGACTGCACTGTAATGCTTCATAAGTTGAAAAACTGCGACATTTTACGCAGATTTAAGTGATTTACCCAATGACATCCCCCCAAGAACGTGATGGTTGGAGGTCTTACCAGATTAAATTGCATTAATTTCAACCACTTTACCTGCTTGATACTGCAATGTCTGCCTAACCGCTAACATTTCTAGCCAAAAAAACACCATTTATCTGTTAAAATCCCCCGATCAGTTGACGCTTGCAACAAAAGCGAACAACATGTGTCAGCGAAATTGCTAGAGATTAACTATGAAACAGGCTATAGAATATTCACTGCATCAAGATACTTTTCTGGACGTCGGTTCTAGAAAAAAAAGTCATACTGCCTATATGATTATCATGACATCGGGATGTGCATTTATCCGTTTAGGCAAAGCTGAATATACAGTGAATGCCGGAAGTGGTTTTTTCATCCCATTCGATTGCCTCCACGCTGTCACCATGATGCCGGGATCTTCGTACAGTAAAGTCGAGTTCTCCCCTCGCCTGACAATGGCTATTTGTCGTGAAGCTGGATTCTTTCGAACGACACCTCTCATCAGTGCGCTTTCCAAAGAGCTCAATAAATGGTTAAACATGGGTAATGAGATCACGTTGGAAGGTGAGACTGGCAACTTACTCAAAGTATTGGCGGATCAAGTTGCTAAGCTGAAGGTCAATAGTAAATCAACTAGCCCAGGGTTAAGCGGTCATCACCAACTTTGCCTAACGTCGCTACTTAAAGGTGACAAGGTAATGGATGGTAAGGCTCTTGAGGCAATTGCTGACTATACTGGCTTCTCAACCAAAGAAATTGAATCTTGTGTACTGATGCGTGAGGCGCTTAAATTATCTCGCTCTGGTCGCAAGATCCCGCAAATCGCCGAAGCCCTGAATACCTCACCAGAAATGGTTTCCTCTTTAGCCCTTCCCGTACTGGGTAAAGCGCTATAAAAAAAGCCACCGACGGGTGGCTTTTAACTCTCTAAATCCTTTGACTTGACCTTGGGCGCCAAATCTATGTGTGCGCTGATATGCTAGTTCAGTCTTAGTGGTACGCCGGACTGTTTTAGCAGTGCAACTTCAAGGTTTTGGTAACCTTCATCGCTTCCAGCTACTTCGGCCAATAGGCTGTCAGGTGCCTTCACACTCTTGAACTCACCCATTTGCTTTTCACTTCTGGATAACGGTTCATGAACTTCGACGTATAGGCTGCCATCAGGCTCTACCGTATGTTTCAATGGCTGATTGATGATCTGCACCCGAGTCCCACGCGACACTTGGCTAAACAACCATTCAACATCCCATGGGTTCATTCGTATACAACCGGAGCTAACCCGCATGCCGATCCCGAAATCTTTATTGGTACCGTGGATCAAATACTGTCCGCTGCCGTATGCAAGCCTCATCGCATACTCACCAAGAGGATTTTCAGGACCTGCAGGTACGACTGCCGGTAACTCAATATTGTGCTTTTCACGGTATTCCTTACGAATATTAGCCGTTGGCGTCCACGTTGGACCTTCCGTCATTTGGCTAATGCTGGTCGTCATTTTGGGGGTTTCACGCCCGATACGACCAATCCCGATTGGGAATACATACATTTTGTCGCTGTTCTTAGGGAAGTAATACAACCTTAGCTCGGCAAGGTTAATCACTATCCCGAGGCGTTTTGCATTAGGCAAGACCAACTGCATTGGTATGGTCAATAACGAACCTGGTGTCGGCAAAAAAGGATCAACACCGGGATTCGCGGCCATCAACTGCAACAATCCAACATTGTATCTATTGGCAATATCAAGCAGGCTGTCTCCTTTGATGACCTGGTAGTATTCCATGACGCCTACTAGCTTACTGTCGTCATCAGGTTTTTGATATTCAACCGCTTGAACTGAGCACGACATTACACCCGCGAGTAGCATTAATAACAAGCGTCTCACACCAGTACCTCCATCTTTACATCCCCTAATTATGGCAAATCTCATTGAACGCTATCTTACGAATAACAGCGTTTGCGAAAATGAGACATTATTCGACGATTTTACGGGTGACCATGTCCTTTTGCGTCAACAAAACGTCAATGATTTCTCGAAAGCTTAACTTGTGACCACTGATTAAGTCAAAAAAGGCGAGGAAACTCCTCGCCTTTTGCTATCTATTCCCAAATCGTTTCAAATTGCTTGGGTATATGTGTTAATAATCAAACATATTGCGCCGTAAGCTGATGCCATGAACGCTGCTGTTCTTCGAGTCTTTGCTTCATCGCTTTATATTGCTGCAAAAACTCAAAGCTTTCATAGTGCTTGAGTAACTTCTTCTTCTTAAGCTCTAGCAAGCGCTTTTTAGCGTCGTAATAGTCTGCGATCTTTTGCAAGAGCTGTTCGTACTCTTCATCCAACCTTGCTAGTTTCAGCTCTGTGCTTTGACTGGCTAGGTTAGTCATTAGTTTTTTCTGCACCCGGTTATGCAACATTCTGGCTTTAGCCTTCTCGATACGGTCCTCGGGGCTGATCCGTAAATTCTTCGTTGCCCCAACCCATGACAAGGATTTGATTAACCACTTTGTCGGATCAAACTGCCACCAGCGAATACCGTTACGATAATCATTTTCAAAGATATGATGAAAGTTATGGTAACCCTCCCCAAAAGTCAGGAATGCCAATAAACCATTGTCACGGGCGGTATTCTTTTCCGTGTAAGGTTGTGAGCCCCAGATATGTGCCAGCGAATTAATGAAGAATGTTGTGTGGTGGCTCAGTACCAACCTGACAACACCGACTAACAGTAGCGCTCCCCAAATGTCTCCATGCACAAAACCAAACAGCAATGGAATACCGATGTTGGTCAAAATTGCTAACGGTACATAGAATTTGTGCTGCCACATAACGATCTTGTCTTTTTGCAAATCACGGCAGTTGGAATAATCACTATAACGGCTGGCTTGGTACTCCCTCAGCATCCAACCTATGTGGCTATAGAAAAATCCCATTTTTGCGGAGTAAGGGTCTTTATCGTTATTGTCGACATAACGGTGGTGTATACGATGATCTGATGACCAGTGTAGAATACTGTTCTGTAAGGCAAATGCGCCACCGATGGCAAATATGAACCTAACAACAGCATTCGCTTCATAGGTTTTATGCGACCAAAGCCGATGATAACCGGCGGTGATCGACATACCACAGAAAGAAAAGGCAATAAGCAGCATTAACCATTGCGCACCATCAAAGCCGACAAAATAGCCATATAACGGTGTCGCAACTACTGCAACAAGAAAAGTAAGGGCAAATATCGCAACGTTTAGCCACAACACGGGAGGTTTGGTCGAGGTCATCCTTTAGATCCTATCCATTGAGCGTACAACTGTAAGCTAGAATAGCTTTGATAACCATATGCGTCAATTGGTTAAACATTTTGCAACAAAAAAAAGCCACCATAAATGATGACTTTTAGATAAAAACTGGGCTGTTTTGTTTCGTCGTTGAAGTGCAGAACTAGCCGATCACTTTATAAACTTCACATGTGCTTCCATTTCTGCACCAATTTCTTTGCGCATATTCATTAAGCGAATCGCTGACTCTCTTAGTGATTTGTCTTCTTCCGTTTCTGGTAGCCATTCTGGTACTTCAGCTGACTGGCCATTCTCATCCACCGCAACCATGATTACGATGCAATGCGTAGTCAGTTGGTTATTCAATTTCTTAGGATCGCTGGCTTGGACATCTATTGCAATATGCATAGACGATCGGCCGATATAAATAACCTTGGCAGTTACCTCGACCAAATTACCAACATGGATAGGTTTAACAAAGCGAATACCACCAGCATAAGCCGTTATACAATACATACCGCTCCAACCTGCCGAGCATGCGTATGCCGCCAAGTCTATCCATTTCATGACGGCGCCGCCGTGCACCTTCCCCCCAAAATTAACGTCGCCCGGTTCAGCCAAGAACCTCAGTGTTACTTCACGCTGCCTGTTACTCATACCGACTCCTACTAAAGGCAATGGCTGCATTTTATGTAAAGCATTATTAACAAAAACACCACAACAATCCCATAGATAGTTCACGTATTGCGTAATTGACTCAACAAAAGGTACATAATGGAAAAAGCGCCATCAGGCGCTTTCTAACAATATGAAGATAAAGTGGAGAATATCGCGTTACGAATCTTGTCCGACCGAGTCTAGTTGAGACTGTAACTGCGCGATCTGTTGTTTAAGATCTGCATTTTTCCCAATCAATGCTTGGTTTTCCTTCATGGCCTGCACTTTTTCAGATTCAAGTTGAGTTACCTGCTCTTCAAGTTGTTTGCTGGTTTCGTTACTCAACTCTAAATCAGCTTTCACTTTACGTGCATTTCGCTGTGCCGTTTGTTTTGCCCTATTCGCTTTGGTGACTTCAGCCTGATGGGCAACAACCGTTTGGTTCAATTCATTCAACTGGGTTTCTTGTTCTGCCACTCTCTCAGAGAGCTCGTTCTCTTTGGCTTTGGCTTCTTCAAGCTCTTCAGCAAGCCTACCGGCCGAGCTTGTTGGTAACCCTGCTAATGCATTCCATTGATCGGCCATATTTTTTGTCATTTGATCCATAAGATCAAAGGGAAAGCATAACGACTTTTGTTGATCTTCACGATAAACAAGCTGCTTATCCATTTCTTCGATTAATTTAAGGCTTTGCTGATAACTGTGCTCAAGCATTTGCTTAGTACTATCAACTGTCATTGTTTCAATAGCCTTTCCTGCGAGCATCATGTTTTGAAAGTGCCTAGCAAGCGTTTCAGGCTGAGTCGCTTCGGTGAGCTTCATCAAAGGGTGTGTATTAATGTCATATTCCATCATGTGTTACCTGCCATGTATCTATATTTACTAGTTAAAAAAGTATGAAAAACCAGCCATCTATTCTTATAGCAAATTGCACGCACATTGAACAAACATTAAGCACCTCATTTCATAAATGTTTGATCTGCACGCAATGATTTATCCATCTTACAAGGCATGCATGACAGTTTTTATTTCACATCGTGATCACCATCAAACCACATTCATATTCGAATTGTCACATATTTACGCTATATGTTTTATCTATCATAAGGACAGGATCAGCATTGAATGAAACCTCTGAAGCGATACCAATACGAACGCTATGCCATTCTTTGTAGCCTTGCTTACCCTCCAACATTCAATCACACCCTGTACGGTTTCGACAAAAATGGTCGCCATGAAGTAACTGACCGCTGGGGACGCAGCATCGTCCGCATTCTGTGGGGGGAAAGAAATGAAGTCGTTGTCGTATTCAAGGGATCGCAGAGTATCTGGGATTGGCTTATTAACCTGGCCTTCTTCCCGAAAAAAATTCGCGCGGGTGATCAATTTTGTCATGTGCACTGGGGGTACTATTCACTGCTTGAGCAAAGTAGCAAAACCAATACCGTTAAACCTAGCCCACACTTAAGTGATGCCATAAATACCGAATTCGTGCAGGCGTGTGAGCAGAACATCAACCAAACTGCTTTGACGCTATATCAACAGATCGAGTCGGTCCTGCTTCCTCTTATAGCCCAAGGAAAACGGATCACCTTTACGGGCCACTCTTCCGGCGGCGCGATGGCCATATTGGTTGCTCATCGTCTATACCAACACCAGCCCACCGCTGTTAAGCGTATTGTCACGTTTGGCCAACCGGCAGCCGGTTTCTGGAACTTTAAGAAACATTACCCTTTGGCAAAACGAACGTACCGAATTTGCTGCGACTTGGATATTGTGACCTTTCTACCACCAATCCCATTCATGTTCTGGCATGTCGGGAAAGTCCTCTGGCTGCACAATGGTAAGATTTACGAAGACACGCCGACATTGTGGCGGCTATATCTTTCTATCATCAGTTGGGTGCTAAGGCCCATAACCTATCACTACATGAATAAATACATAAGAAACAAAGATTTCTTTGATAAGCACTAAAACATTCTGTGATGGTTATATGGGCGTTCAACTAAAACAGGTATAGTTACTGTAGGTTTTCAACTTAAGTCACAGCCCCTAACATGTCTGAATCAACTACTGTCTTTACTGATCTTATCCATTCACGCCGTTCAGTTCGAAAATATGACCAATCAGCCCCGTTTGATCAACAAGCGGTTTCACGCGCGCTGGAGTTAGCAATACTGTCACCCAATAGCTCCAACATGCAGTTGTGGGAATTCCACCGCGTTGCCAGTGAAGAAAAACGAAACCAACTCGCTCAATACTGCATGGGTCAAAATGCAGCTAAAACCGCCAATGAATTAGTTGCCTTCGTCGTTACTCCACACAAATGGAAAGGCCGGGCGGAAATGAATGCAGCCACTATTCGCGGTGCGTTTGAAGGGCGTGAAGATGCGACAGCAAAGCGTGCATTGAAGTATTATGAAAAGCTGATCCCGTTTGTCTATAACAATGATCGCTTTGGGATCTTCGGGCTTGGCAGAAAAATCATTAGTGCTTTTATCGGTATGAAGAAACCGATGGTCAGAGAAGTCAGCAAGGCTGACTTGCGTGTCTGTTTACACAAAAGCAGTTCACTGGCCGCGATGACTTTCATGACGGCAATGCGGGCTGAAGGCTACGATACCTGCCCTATGGAAGGGTTTGATTCCAAACGAGCTAAAGCACTGCTCGGATTACATAAAGACGCTGAAATTACCATGATTGTCAGCTGCGGCACACGCTCGGAGGAAGGTATTTATAGCGAAAGACACCGCATCGCTAACGATGAGGTTATAATCAGTCATTAATTGAGCAAATAAATCGCAAGCCATACCCTCACCGTTTCTTTTGGGGTATGGTGTTGGTAATCAAAGCAAAATAAACGGTCAGTAGTCTAGATGGAACAGCTCATCGAACGAAAAAGCCGGTGGATGGCAAGCCATATCACCGATGCGGAGTTTCCAACCCCTCTCAGTGAAAAAGGTCTTGCCTTATATCAGGATACCCAAGCCGCTGTAGAGTTTGGTCTCTACCCCGCTAGCGATTCCTCCAGTGCTGACTTACTAACGATCTACCCGGTGGACTGTCATCCACTCACTATCCGATACGCGCTGGTCCTTGCCAATCGCTGGCAGAACGAAGCAGACAAAGAAGCCGTTATTGAATACCTCACTCAAATCATGTTTGAAGATGACTCGCCAGCACAACTGTTTGTTGGATTCTTCAAAGGCAAACCCGCTGCCTGTGGAATGGTTTTTCAGGATAATGAGCACGGTTCGCTGATCTGCGATATTGCGGCGCTTCCACTTGCTAATCAGCAACAATTGATCAGTGAGATGCAACAAGCTCTCGCAAGCAAAGCATCAAACCAGCCTGTTTATAGCGAGCAGATTGGTTGATTTCTATTTTCAGTTGTTAATTGAATAGCCGACTAATAAACAAGAGCCAGTCATTCAGTGACTGGCTCTTTTGTCTTTATCGAATAGATGCTTCAAGCTAGAGGGTTATTGAGCATGATGCTTGGCAAGAAATACAGATAGCTTCTCGGTGACAACGTCAGCTTGCTCAAGGTTACTGATATGACCAGCATTTGGGATCAATACAAACTCACTGCCGGTGATACCATCATGCATTAATTGAGATTCAAGAACCGGCCTCATTTTATCCTGAGCCCCAACCATGATCAGTGTTGGCAGCGCAAACATTTCAGCGTCTTCAAACATGTCTCGTCGACCAAACACCATTCTGCCAGCTTTAGCCAAAGCCAACGCTTGTTCTTTACCCGCCGCCAGCAATTGCTCACGGAAATGCACACGAACAGGGTGCTCTTTCTCTAAAGTTGCAAACTGACGCTCATCAAAGAACTCAACGGTTGCCATTGGTAACGCAGATTGCGCTTCAATCTCTGCCAAGTGTGCAAAATATTGAGTATGGACGACTTCTGGCTCAAGCCCTACAAAGGTATCCATCAGAACAAGGCTGCGAACCCGTGCCGGCGCATTGATCACCAACTCTGTTGCCCACATAGCACCTGATGATAGCCCGATAAGAGAAACGTCATCGATCTCTAGGTGATCGAGTAGGCAAAGTACATCATTGGCGTAATCTTTCAAACTACGTGTTGTCTCGGGCGCTGATGACGACCCCCCATGGCCCCAGAAGTCTGGGACAATACAACGGTATGACTGACTTAGAACTTCCACTTGCGGCGCCCACATCGTGCTGTCCCACAAATAACTATGACCGAATACAAGAACGGGCCCTTCACCGATATCCTGATAATGCATAGTCTGGTCATTAAGAGTAAATTTATTCATTAAATATGTTCCATATTATTGTTTTAGTGATTAAATTTAGCATGTTGTACGATGAGAAAATTTAAACTCCACGGCTCGCATACCTCGCTGATAACACTGCCAAGCAACAACGCCAGCCAGCACATTGCCTATCATGGCACCAATAAAGAGCCCCTGAATACCACCGTACTCTGCCCCAAGCCAAAGCAGAGGTAAAAAACAGACAAACAAGCGCAGGGCTGAAATAACTAATGCTCGCATTGGCATGGTAAGCGCATTACAAATTGACACCATCAACATACAGACACCAAGCGGGCCAAGGCTAAGAGGTACCCAGGTTAAATGAAGCGACAAAATATCACCGACCGCTGATTCACTCGTGAGTAATGACGTCAACGGCGAAATACTGAGATACAAGATAACCGCGATCGCGAGCTGCCACACCAATACAAACTTCACCGAGAGTGAAACCAAGGACTTAATCTTGTTGATTTCCCCTTTCCCCAGCCAACGACCCACCATTGGCGGCATCGACATGGTCAATGCCAATATAATCACAATGGAAAAGAACTCAAGCCGAGAGCCTAATGCCCATGCTGCAACGGTAGCAGCGCCGAATCCCGCGACCAATTTTGTAGCCAGCATCGATGACAAAGGCGGCAACAGCTGACTCAGCATCGCTGGGGCCATGATGTTCACAAGCTCTTTAACTGAAGCAAAGATATCCAAGCCTTTCCAGTCGAAGCTCAACCAATGACGCTGTACCACTTTGGGATATACGGCAATCATTCCGATACTGAAAGCAACAACCGTTGCCCAAGCAGCACCCACCAGCCCCATATCGAGAGTGAAAATAAACAATGGGTCTAATACCATGTTAAGCAAGCTAGTTACTACCATCATGATACCAGGAAGCATTGTATTGCCATTAGCTCGACATAAACTATAAGCAAAGTACAGCATTGCCCCGCACCAGGAACTGGCCAACCATGCAGGCCAGTAGCTGTCTACAACAGGATAGACGTCTGCCGGTGCACTGAGTAATTGCAAAATACCATATCGCGACAACCAGATAAGAAGACAGATTAACAGTACGCTGATCGCACCGGTGATCACCACCAGCCCACCAAGTTGCTTGGCTCGCAGGTAATCGCCACTTCCCAAGACGCGTGAGATAAGTGACGTTGTCGCAATGCCTAACCCAACTTGAAGACCAATGATCACCATTTGCATTGGAAGGGTGAAACCTTGTGCAGCCAAGGGCAATACGCCGAGTTGACCAATAAAAGCACTATCTACCAGCTGGAAACTCATCAGAGAAAGCACGCCAAATAGCATCGGCCAAGTCATATCAAATAACTGCCGACCAAGTGACGTATCAGAAGAGAGCTGTTGCTGTGGTTTTGAAGGCGTAGATTTAGAAGGCATAGGTTGAGTGTCTTTTTCTTAATGACTACAGGCTAAATACAAAAAAACTCGGTAGAGAGAATGCTTTGTTCTCACCTTACCGAGCTATTAACACAACAAACTAGGGTTACGCTGTCACTAACTTGACGAGATCAGCTGGACGGTAATATACCGATTTTAGGACTTTGCCTTGGCGAACAAGCTTACCGCCGAGATCAACATCTTTCGCACATTTGGCAATAATAAACTCGCCCTTTTGGCTACCGACGATCTCGACACCTTGTTCGGCATAGAAGGCCTTGGTTTCTTCGAACTCTGCTTCGTTACGGCACACCTTGCTCATGTTGCTCGAATGCACTTCGTCCCAGCAAGATACAAAGTCAAAGCCTAAACGCGTAGCAATCTGAAGTAGCAAGTCGATAAGGTAGCTGATACCAATATTAGACTCTACTTTTTCATCACCGAGGTGAACCAAACGCCCCATTAGGACATAAACCGAGTCAACAATCGCATCGGCTTGCTCAACCAGTGAGTCAGCCTCGGCCAATTCTGTTAACTCTTCTACCGCCAATGATGTGTGTAATGCATCAGCCTGTTCGTTCAAACTGGAAGGCGACTCAATATCCAAGTCAAAAGTATTACGAAATTCGCGGATATCACGGTAAAGGTGATCGAACAGTGCTTGATCCAAAACAGACAGCTTCATGCAACTTTCCTTTAAGTCAAATCAACACTGAGGAATTAGCCATTCCCCAGTCAGTAACGAATCAGCCGTTGGGCACGACTGATTATTCAGAATACGCTTTTAATTAAAAAGCTTTTGGCGCGTAACCCGTAACAACGCTAAGGCCCATTTCACGGCCAAGTGCTGTCATAGGGTGAACAACAACTAAGCCCTTAACTGATTTCTTCAGTTTGCCCATATCGGCCTGCTCAGCTTTTGTCAGTGGACGATTGAAAGCCAGTGACTTCACATCCGAGCCTTGTTTGTTAAGTGCATGCTTAGTGCGGCCCTTAACTTTATTAATCTTTTTGGTAATGGTCTCGATTTCTTGTGTCGCCTGACCAGCAATCGCCTGATCACCGCGCTCTTCTGCCCCAGCCAACTTACGGCGAAGTTTGTCTAAACGGTTATTTAGACTCTGAAGCTCTTGATTTAAATTCATGTAGTTACCTTATTTTACGTCACAATATCCCGTAACCTGATGTCGGGATAAATTGCTTGACCGACAATTATATAACAACCGTCACACTTTGGTCGAAGGTTCTCAAAAAAAATATCATTGATATAGCGTGATTGATGAGAACAATGAACGGCACCAGAAACAGACAACTCACTTCATCTGCTGCAATTATGATACACATTGCATTGCATCGCGGGCCTGAATTTGATTTCATGGCAACCTACAGCGTCAATAAATTGAATGGCAAGTCAATAAACAGTCGGTAAGGGTAAGCGTAAGGATATGTGTGTACATTGTGGAACTAATCAACAGAGACTAAGAGTTAAACGAAGTTTTATCGAGCGGTACATAACCCATAAAAACCAATATAAGTTCTACTGCCCGATCTGTAAGCGTAAAGCGTTTGTTGCTATTGGCGACAAATGATAAATGCAGTTAATTGATAAAACAGGCCGTACGGCCTGCTTATATATGTTTACTTAAGAGCCAGTAACTGGTCTGCAAACTCTGCGAAACCAAACCCGCCAGGTTTTGACATAACGATCTGGGGTTTGAATTGTAGCAGGTCCCAGTAATGCTTGATGTTCGCGACCCCAACGCTCATCGGCAGCAGCTCAAACATATATTGATCGTTCATTGAATCCCCCACGTAACACGCAGTTTGTTGAATCAATTGATCGGTCAACCCCTTTTCTTTAAGAAATGCAGTCGCGGTTGCTTTTTTCGAGTGTTCGCCATACCACGCATTGATATGAATCGAGCTTGCCGTTGCATTAGCACCAAGGGCATGAATACGGCCCACAATATCATCAACTATCTGGCTCTCAACCTTAGGTCGGTTTTGACCGATATCAATCGCTACCTCACAAACCCGATACGCCTGATCCAAGGTCAAGTTCAAATCAGGGTAATCAATAAGAATCGCTTCAACTTCATTTTTAAGGCGTTGCTGCGCGCGTCTGATCTCGTTGATGGGCGTGCTTGAGCGTAGTGTCAGGTAACCGTCTATTTTTTCCATGATCACCGCACCGTTCTCTGCCAATACGGCATCTACCGGCCAAAGCTGTGCTATATGATCGCCCCAGCCCGCACAAGCCCCTGTAACTGCAACCACCTTCTTGCCAGCATCACGCAGTTGTTGCAAAGCAATCAGCGTCTCTGGCGGTAGTTGCCCTTGCCAAGTCAGGGTATCGTCGACATCCGTCAGGACCCAGTCGATGTTGCTCCATTCTGGTGATAAGCGCATCACATCCGAATTCATATAAACCTCAAAAATATCGTTCTTGTTACAGCATATTCGGCAAGAACATCACCAAACTTTCTGAAAATGTCAGCAGCATCAATACAGCGAATAACGCCAACAGCAGCGGTAAAACTTCCCGAACAAAGTCCACCATCTTCACTTTCAGGATGGAGCACACCGTGAACATCATTGAACCAAAGGGAGGCGTTACCCCTCCTATCATAATGTTTACAATAATAATGATACCGAAGTGAACAGGATTAACCCCCACATTCAACACCGCGGGAAGTAACAAAGGTGTCAAGATGATCATGGCTGCTCCGCCTTCGATGAACATACCAACAACAAGGAGCAATGTGTTGATGAGCAACAGCAGAATGTATTTATTGTCCGTTAACTCAATCAAGCCTGAGGCTACATTGTGGGGAATTTGCTCCAGCGTCATGTAATAGCCAAAGACCATCGCACCAATGATGATAAACATCACGCTACTGGTTCCTTGTACTGTTTCACGCAATATCATTGGAAAATGACGAAACTCTAGCTGGCGATATATAAAAATGCCAATGATAGAACATAGCAATACGGCTATTGCACCGGCTTCCGTCGGGGTAAATAAACCAAAGCGCATACCGAGAATAATGCCAAATGGGATCAACAACGCAGGGATCGCTTTTAAGAAATACTGCCAACGCTCTTTTGCCGATGCCGCCTCTGTTCTAGATGGCTTATAGTTCCGCTTTCTTGCAATAAAGGCAATAGTCACCATCAAAGAAATCGCCATCAAGAATGCAGGTACATAGCCCGCAATAAACATCTGGTGTACTGATACATTCGCCAGCAAAGCAAAAATAATCAGGTTAATACCCGGCGGAATAACCGGACTGATACTGGATGAGGCTGCGGTGACTGCGGCTGTAAATGGCAGATCATAACCACGCTTGGTCATCTCTGGAGCCAAAATTTTCGACTGCATTGCCGCATCGGCATTGGCTGATCCCGAAATACCGCCCATCAAGGTGCTCAATGCGACATTAACCTGCGCTAACCCTCCGGTTTTATGCCCAATGATTGCATCGGCAAACGCCAGCAAACTCCGACTGATCCCGGCATAGTTCATCACCGACCCCACCATAATAAAGAAGGGGATCGCCAAGAGCGGGAAAGATTCAGTAGAACTGATAAAACGCTGCATCACCAAGGTGACGGGAATCGAATGATTCAAAAATAAAAAATACACCATCGCTGATGCAATCAACGAGAAGGCAATGGGGATGTTCAATAGAAAAAGAACAAATAGAATACCAATAGGTAGATAGCTTTCCACAAAATAACCTATGACTAACCACGCTTAAACGTGTTGATATCTTCGATAATAAATTTCACGGTGTGTATCGCCATCAAACAAAAGCTGATAAACAACACACCATTAATGGTGAAATACGACATTCCCATCACTGGGGTGACTTTGTTTGACAGCATCATGTACTGGTAGCTCAGTACAGCCATCAACACATTCAGCGCCAGCAGGAACACAGACACCATCAATCTGAACGGATGCTTGGCCTTGTGCGGTAGCATAGCCACAACCACATCAACCCCCATGTGCAATTTGTGCTTGTAGCAAGAGCTAATGCCCAAATATACCGCCCAAATGAAACACACAACGGAGAGCTCTTCACTCCACGGCACAACAAAGCCAAACCCATAACGCAAGACCACATTCACGATAACAACCAGTACCGTGATGCTAATGGCAATTGAGGCCAGTATTTCTTCTAAGTTACGTATCAAAAACACATCTTTCTCCAAAGCAGATAGAGAGCTGCTAGTGCCTTTACGTCAATGGCAGCTCTCGCTTGTCACTACTGCTTATCTTGATTCGCTCGAATCGCCGCCAGTTTATTCATGATGGTCGCGTGAACACCTTCGCTCCATGTCGGGAACTGGTTGTACACATCCGCTGTCAACTGGTTGAACTCGGCTGAATTGACGTCGTTAAAAGTAACACCTAGATCTTCAAGTTTTTCTGTGTACTCTTTATCCAGCTTAATCAGCTCAGCGGTATTAGACTCGGCACCTGCATCCAGCTCTTCCATAATGATCTGCTGCTGCTCTGGGGTGAACTTGTCCCATACTGATGGCGAGATATAAATGCCCACCGTACCCAGGAAGTGCTTGGTCAAAGACATGTTCTTCGCAACTTCATAAATCTTGGTTGAGTACATGGTTAGGATTGAACCTTCAAGGCCATCAACAACGCCCTGCTGAACACCGGCATAGGTTTCAGGGAAAGGGAGTGCGGCTGGCGCTGCACCCATTGATTGCAGCGTACTGATGAATAACTGGCTCTGCGGTACACGGATACGCATACCTTTCATGTCTTCCGCGTTGACAATTTCTTTGTTACTGATCATATGACGGAAGCCGAACATGTAGTCAGCACTCAGGACTTTGATGCCCTTTCCTTCAGCCTGTGCTTTCAAACCGGCAACATAGTCGGTTTTCATCATGGCAAGATATTCATCGTAAGTGTTGTACAGCATAGGACCCGCCAGAGCTGCAAAATCAGGAACGTAATCACCTAGGTAGCTAAGATCTTCAACCGCAATCCAGTTGGCGCCATTGACTACCTGCTCAAGGTTATCCTTATAAACAGGAAGCTGACCGCCAGGGAATACTTTGATGTTCACCGAGCCATCAGTGCGCTCACGGATCACATCAGTCGCTTTGATCAGCTCCTGCGTTAACAACTCGTTTTGTGAAAATACCAAGCTCATGTTCAGATCAATCGGAGCCGTTGTATCAGCTGTTTGATTATCAGATTCACCGCAGCCAACCAATAGTGCCGTCGCCGTCAAAACAGTTCCTAGTAGCTTTTTCATATCCTTTAGCCTTCAATATGTATTATTAGGGGAAAAACGATTCACGGCAGGAGTATGAAATGCAAACATTACATTCATATGAACATTAAATATTCCTATTTTGACATTCATACGAAAAAATAATCACTCGAATACTTCCAGTAGGTTAGACTTATCATTATCCATTTACCTGAACAATTACGACTCAGTCGCGTGTCATAATGCGGTAACATAAGCAACATAATGTTATGTTAATATTCAAATGAACATATATATTCATCGCAGGCATTTTATGATCACAGGTCACCGCGGCGCTGCCGCCCTTGCCCCTGAAAATACCCTTGTTAGTATCAGAAAAGCGGCTGAAGCTGGCGTCAGCTGGGTTGAAATTGACACCCAGCTGTGTGCCGATAGCATTCCGGTTGTCATCCATGACGAAACGGTCAACCGCTGCACCAACGGCAAAGGAAAAATTGCTGATTTGAATCTTGCTGAACTAAAAGAGCTTGATGCCGGTAGCTGGTTCCACTCCAATTTTGCGGGCGAGCGTATCCCCACCCTTGCTGAAGCCTTTAACACTTGTCTCGACTTGGATTTGACGCTGAATCTTGAGCTCAAAATCCATCATGATGAGCAAATTGAGCCATTAGTTAATGCTGTGATTGCTTTGATCAAAAAAATGGATTTCCCGATTGATAAGTTGCTTTTTTCCAGCTTCCAAAAACGCGCACTCGTACTCTGCCAGCAACAAATGCCGGATGTACGTCGTGGATTTATCTGTGAAGTGTGGAATGGCTATAGCTTAACTTCAATAGAGGCGATCCAACCTTACAGTGTTCATATCGACCATCGCATTTTGACGCCAGCCATTGCTCAAAACATTAAAGATGCTGGGTATGTATTAAAGATCTGGACGCTGAACAAAGCAGAGAAGGCACAGCACTTCTTCAATATGGGTGTCGATAGCATCATCACCGATGCACCGGATAAATTCTAAATCGTATCAGGATGTACAATACAGGGAATACCGTGGAACTAAATCACCGCCAACAACAGATCCTCACCACGATTCGGACTGAAGGTGAAGTACAAATTGATCGCCTTTCCGAGCAGTATGCGGTCACGACACAGACCATTCGCCGGGATGTGAATTATCTCTGCGAACAAGGATTAGCACGCCGAGTCCATGGCGGGGTCAGCCTTCCTGCCGCAATGACAAATACCAGCTACCGACATCGTTCAGAGGTGGAAGCCAAAGCCAAAGATGCTCTCACGTCCCATATTGCGGCCTGTATACCGGATGGCTCAACAGTGATGATAGGTATCGGAACAACCCTTGCCCACCTCGCCCAGCACTTATTGTCAAAGCCGTCATTACGGGTGATTACCAATAACTTGCAAGTTGCGCAGATCCTCGAAGCCAACAAGTACATCGAAATCTACCTTGCTGGCGGCCAACTCCGCCGTGAACACCAAGATATCATGGGCAGCAGTACGGTCGATTTTTTCAATAGCTTCGAGGCTGACATTGGCATCTGCGGTTGTGCCGGCGTCACCGCGAGCCACTATGTGATGGAACATGAAAGTATCGAAGCTGATATTTCAAAAGCCATTATCAGAAACAGCCGCCAACCGTGGTTGGTTGCAGACGCCAGCAAATGGGGGCGATGTGTCGCAATGAAAGTGGCGCCAATGAAGCAGTTCGATAAAATATTTACCAATAATACTCAGTTACCTACTGATTTACCGATCCACATTGCGACAACCAATGAGTAAGCAAACGGTATAACGACACCCTAAAGGCTGCAGAATTCCTCCAGCAGCCTTTGCTCCCACGCCATAAGCATGCCTAACCGGCAACAAATGCCCAATTTAGCACCATTTAATCCAAATTAGTCCCCACATCTGACTATTATTGCTCTATAATCACCGACCATATTTTTGTCAGGCTCAGCCGTCTGCTTTAGGAAAGAAGAATGTCATTTGCATCACAAAATTTTTCTCAGGACATTGTCCGTGCACTT
The DNA here is from genome assembly GCF_003025555.1 of Photobacterium lutimaris. Taxonomy (GTDB): domain Bacteria; phylum Pseudomonadota; class Gammaproteobacteria; order Enterobacterales; family Vibrionaceae; genus Photobacterium; species Photobacterium lutimaris. The sequence goes on from NZ_PYMH01000001.1 coordinate 939,613, forward strand.
ACCGAGTGCGGCTATGAGAAATTAACCCCAATCCAGCAACAAGCGATCCCACACGCTCGTCGCGGATCCGATATTCTTGCCAATGCCCAAACAGGTACCGGTAAAACAGCCGCTTTTTCTCTACCTATCATTCAGCAGATCTTGGATAAACCTAAATCACGCAGCCGTTTCAATACACGCGCACTGATTCTGGCACCAACCCGTGAGCTAGTGGCTCAGATCGCTAAAAATATCGAAGACTACACCAAATACACCGATATCTCGGTTGCTGCTGTATATGGCGGTACCAAGATGTCTTCTCAAGAGAAGAAGCTTGAACCCGGTGTCGATATTCTGGTTGCAACCCCAGGCCGTTTGCTTGAACACATGGAACTTAACAATGTGACGCTAGCAAACCTTGAGTTCTTAGTGTTCGATGAAGCTGACCGTATGCTAGATATGGGCTTTATCACTGATATCCGCCGTATCATGGGCGATATCCGCAACCAGCCACAAACCATGCTGTTCTCTGCGACCTTCTCTGCTCAGATGAACAAGCTGGCTGGCGAGATCACACGTAAACCAAAACGTATTTCTGTTAGCCCAGAAAATGCAACAGCCGACACTGTTGCTCACGTGGTATACCCAGTCGACCAAGAACGTAAGCGTGAATTGCTATCTGAACTGATTGGCAAGAAGAACTGGAAGCAAGTACTGGTATTCGTTAACTACAAAGAAACCGCTAACGAACTCGTCAAAGAGCTTAAGCTCGATGGTATCAAAGCCGTACTATGCCATGGTGACAAAGCGCAGAGTGCCCGTCGTCGTGCCCTTGATGAGTTCAAAGAAGGTAAAGCGCGTGTCATGGTTGCTACCGAAGTCGCAGCTCGTGGTCTGGATATCCAAGGCCTACCGCACGTTGTGAACTTCGACATGCCTTTCCTTGCTGAAGACTATGTTCACCGTATTGGCCGTACCGGCCGTGCTGGCCTTCAAGGACACGCTGTGTCTTTCGTCAGCCGTGATGAAGAGTTGACACTTCAGCAGGTAGAAAACCTGATTAAACAGCGTATTCAACGTGTCCAACTTACAGGTTACGAGCCAAAGAGCCGTGATGCGCTATTGAACAAAATCCACAACAAAGCGGCATACCGTGACCGCCAAGGCCGTACCAATAACCCGGCGGCTGATCAGTCGGATGCAGAACGTCGCGCGCGCTTGCGCCGTGCGGTCTTGAACAAGTCTAAAGTGACTAAACTGAAAAAGTAATTCTGTTTTTAAACACGAATAACCAAAGGGTTAGCTGATCGCTAACCCTTTTTCGTTTTGTACTCAGCTGATTGTCAGGCTACTTGGTAAGGAATGCTTGAAACTCATCACCAGGCACCGAACTGGCCGTCGCGACCGCTATAGCAGCCCACTGAGCTCCAACCGTCATTGACTCGGTAATCGATAACTCTGCCAGCAACCCATTAATCACCCCGGCGGCAAAGGCGTCCCCCGCACCTGTTGTATCAACGACGTCGGCTGCAACGGCAGATACACATTCTTGCCCCGACTCACAATAGGCAGTGGCTCCCTTCTCTCCATCCGTGACGATAAAATATTTTAACGACTTTCCAGCAATAGACTGTGCATACTGGAAAGGTGCAGCGTAACAGCTCGCCGTTACTTTGCCAGAAGCTAATATATGAGCATCTAAATCGGATTGGGATGTAATGAGTACGTGGCATGGCCGCTGGCTATCGCTTTTGGGAAGCTGGGCAACGACTAACACTGCATGTCGTTTACCATTGGCTTGTTCAGCGTGGGGCTGTTGCGTCAGGGCGGCCTTAGCCCATTGCTCGACACCTTCAGCGCTGGAGTTGATATAAATGCTATTCCAACGAGAAAAATCTGGCGCAGGTCCAAGGGAAAATGCAGGGCGCTCTGGGCGAATAATGGTACGCTCACCATCCGGTGTCATCAAAAGCATTAACTCAGGAGTTGCGATATCGTTACGCTGTAACAAAGAGCAATTCAGCCCCTTTAAACTGGCCTCTGCCAGTAGCCAATCGGCGGTTTCATCACGGCCAACTTGACTTACCAGTGCGACATGGTGCCCTGCGTAAACCAATGCTAACCCAGAATTTGCGCCGCCACCGCCTAAACGCCGACCAAGATCTTGATAATGATGCCTGCCACCCACTTGTAATGATTCTTTTAACTGCAAAACCCGATCACAGTTTAGATTTGCAACCAACATAACATTTGCCAATGTTTAAGACTCCCTAATCTCAAAGATATCAATATCTATCTAAACAAAGACGCATCCACACAGATACTTATACCGAATGAATATAAAGCTACCATAAAAAAACCGCAGTGTAAGAACTGCGGTTTATATCCGTTAACTCTCCCCTGCTGAGGGAATTAACACTTAGCTATAATCAGCGTAAGGGTTCTTCGTCGCTAAAGGAATCGATGAAGCAAACTCAGACAGCTTGATAGACTCGGGCGTCAACTCAATTGAGGTCTCATCCATTACGCTGTCACCGAATTGGTAACGGATAGCCTCTTCTCCCAAGCACGCAGCCTTGTCATTCACGACAGCTTGTTGAGATACCGCTTCATTTTTACGGCTGTAAGCAGACATCACATTGTTACTGTATTTCTTCGACAGCATTGCCATTGTCTGTTGAGGAGATAAAACCAACCCCGATGCATTGTTGCCACCAAAACCTTTGGCATTGAGGATCACCGCTTTATAGTCTTCACCATTCTCTCCCGCGAAATAGTGATCAGTGAGGATATTTAAATTGGACTGATGCACATCGTCGGCGATATGGTCGATCGTTTTGATCCCAGGGATCCAACCGTATCGCCATACACCCAACGATGCGATTAGCTGATCCCCCGGCGCGGCACTCATCGAGTGGCCAACATAAGACTTAATCGCGGTGACCGGCCAGTTATCAATACTGAACGTTTTCGCAACTTCATTAAGGATATGACTCTCAGTCACTCGGTTCTGTGGCGTTCCGGTACCGTGTGCCTGAACATAAGTCTGCTTGACGCCTTCAGGCCCTAGGATAGCTTTCGCCAAAGCTGTCGCTTTCGCAACAGTGACATAGTTACCCACCCCTGGCGCAGAAATCGATTTCTTGTTGGCATCGGCATTAATAAAGACATCGGCAACCGAACCATACACCGTTGCACCCAGCTCTAACGCTAGTTCGTCATCCATCAATACAACAAACTGTGCGGATTCAGCCATCGTGAAGCCTGCGTTGGAGGAGAACGGACGACAAGCACGGCGATTATCAACCGTTTCGCTATTATCTAATGCATTCAGCTGAGCATCTTCAGCCAACGCCCCCATAACTCGGAAGCCTTCCATTATTTCGGCAACAACCGGCGCCTCAGCATTACCGACAATCGCTACTCGAGATTTACCCTGTTGGATATCCAGCAAGCCTTGGCGCAAGTTATACAAGAATGTGGCACAAGCCCCCATGCTGGTACCTGTGGTACCAATACTGTTAATGACATAACCATTGATAAAATCAGCAGGCATTTCGGCCAACGAAAGCGCCATCATTTTCGAGCTAACACGACCGCCAATCAGCGGGGCTGCTAACAAGCCCGATAACGAGTTATCATCGACCTGAGCAAGTGCACTGCCAGCGTAGACGGAAACTTGATCAGGTTTGATATGCTTCAGCACCTCATCCCAATCCATGCCCAGCGAGTTGAGTGCATCTGAGGCACCATACACAGTCAATGTCAGGCCGCGCGGGTGAAAACGCGAGTTGTATAGCTTTGCCGGATCAAAACCGGTAGGGATATTACCGCCGCTCGTCACAGGGAATGACACTCGGTCTTCCAGCAAGGCATTTAGCTCGCCAGTCACCGTGATTGTCACTTTGCTACCCTGCTCTTCCACCTGCCAGTTATCAGGAATACGCGTGGGTAATTTTGACTTACGCAATGTAAAGCTAATGGTTTCCTGTCCACCATTCAAAGCGGCTTTATATTGGTATCGCAAGCTATTAGGATCGAAAGATTCAATGCGTCGGACCAGTGTGCCCGCTTTGATCGCTTCAATTATTTCAGGATCAACGGCTGAGCCTCCAGAGATGCCCATACGCTGTGCGAGGTCTTGCCAGGTCGATGCCATATCATGGTCACTAAGGACGTCGGCGACCATGCGCTTATAACTATGAAAACCTGAACTACGACCTGCGGCATTTATACCACCGAAGCCTACAATTAGCGGTAACTTAGACATCCTAAACCTGCTCTCAAAATTTTAGTCAGCATAGATTACCAATTTACACTGTTCATTCACCTGATATTTGTGCCAATATATGCGACAAACAGGCCAAAGTAATTTTCAATTACTCAGTACCATCGTTTTCTGTAACGGATAATTACCCAAATAATCATGAAAATAGGTTTCCTTCTCTACGAAAGAGCACTCATTACAGGCATATCCCTTGCTGCCGAGATGCTGAGTACAGCAGCCAGCCTCAGGCCGCGTACACAACAACGGAACGAGCCATTTTCCATCAAGCTGATCGCCCCAAAACTGGCTCCGACTAAAGTGACTGCCGGGCTTAAGTTACAGCCCGATATGACCTACGATGACCGGCAAACATTCGATATCTTGATCCTCCCTCCCATGTGGGGAAATCCACAACAATCAATTCGACATTCACCTGAAATTATCCCGTGGCTCAAAAACCAATACCAAAAAGGGGCTAAACTGGTTGCAACGGGGACCGGCGTTGCCTGGCTAGCAGAAACGGGCCTACTCAATGGGCAAGTCGCCACTACCCATTGGTATTTTTTCGATACTTTTTCTAATCGCTATCCAAAAGTTATCTTAAATCGCCAAGCATCTATCACCGCAGCTGATGGGATGTACTGTACAACCAGTATCAACTCACAATCAGAAATGATCTTGTACTTGATCACTGAGTATTTCGGACAAAAAACAGCCCAGACCATAGAGACGCACTTTGGTCACGAAATAACAAAATCAACCCAGCAGCCCTTTTATCAAATTGGCGGCCAGCTCCAGTTTGATGAGTCCATCGCACTCGCTCAAGACTGGATGAAACGGAATCTAGCGAAAGCGATAACCGCACAAAGTGTCGCTGATCATTGCGATGTACCGCTACGATCCTTTAATCGAAAGTTCAAAGATCAAGTCGGTGAAACACCCCATCAACACCTTCAGCGCTTAAGGATGGATGCCGCCCAGCAATTGTTGCGCGATTTTGGCATGTCAGTCCAAGATGTTGCCGAACAGGTGGGATACAAAGATGCCCATCACTTTTCAACCCGGTTTCAACAGAACTTCAGTATGAGTCCCAGCCAATACCGTAGAATGGTGAAAACCAAGATCTATAACCCTTAGTTAACAGATAAAAAGATTTTGATGTTTGTAGCTGATTTAAGACAGGGGGTAGACAGCAGAAATCACTATGCTTGAAGGAATGTTTTCAAGGGCCGTTGTATGAAGTACCTCTTTTTCATTTTCTTCTTTGTTATAAACTTCGCCAGTCGCGATGTCAGCGCCAAGCTCCAACCCACCAGCAGTACACTCAATAACGAAGGTATGTGCCGGCTCGACATCTACCATCTCACTAAAAGCCAGCAAAATACGTTTGTGCCTGACCTTCAGATTGCGGTCATTACGAATAACACCATGCGGCATCGTTATGTTGATCTCAAAACAGACATAGACCATCCGACCGGATTTGAAAACATTCACTACTACCGCTCTGGTAGCCCAGTTGAAGTGTTTACCGCTAACTGGAGAAACAATGGCAATAAGCATACGGTTGGACGCTTTGTCATGCTAGGTGGCACCAGCGACAGACAAGCATTCGATGTTTTCGCCACACTGGTTAAGGAAGACAGAGGCCACTTCGAGTTACGTGGTAACAAAAAGAAGTATCGATTCAACGCAAAAGAGCAGGACGTAACTGACTTTCTGTCCTGCGTTAAAAACCATTATCGCCCTTAATCATTACCGACCCAAACTATTGTCCACAAATAAAAAACGCCAGCTTAAAAGCTGGCGTTCAGTTATTCGTCTTTATTTCATGCTAACGACTGTTTTGAGCCGTGAGGTGCTGATTGGGTAATATCTTCGTATTCACCATCAATCGTTGAGCCACTCTGTGCTTGCTGATGCATTTGGCCATAGCCTTGCTGTTTGAGTGCCTCTTCATAGGCCGCATTGATTTTCTTTTTGATAAATGGTCGTGCAATCAGTGCACCTAACCCAACGAACAGCCCAATGACAGCTGCGAATGTCACCGTGATAAAACCCAGTACTAGAGCAAAAATGCTGGTAAGTGTATTCTTCATCGCTAACCTGCTTATCTATCGTCTTTTCATGCTTCGCAGTGTATAGCATTAAAAATGAACCAATGATGAACAGTGTGTTTATCTTTGCCAATCCCCTTTTCTTACTGGGTGGAAAATAAAAAAAGCCCTCAATATTGAGGGCTTTACGTCAGAACTTATTTTCAATTATTTCTTAGATACTGGGATACCTTGCCCTCGAACCCCCTCTTTGCGAGGGATTTCGAACACTGCAGGCGTCCATGCTGGCACCTTCGCCACAACCCCATTAGCTGCATCAACAACACTTGCCTGTGATGCCAAAGCCGATGTGTGATAAGGACTTAGCGTCAAATCCGTCACCCAATTAATGTCCTGCGCTTTGTCAGTCGCGTTAATAACAATCACGAGGCCGTCGAGGTTACTGTCGCGATCTGTCCCGGAGGCTGTACCGTTATCAATAGACATTACAATCAAGCCAGGTGTTTGAGCACTACCGGTGTTATGGAAATCAACACGCTTATTCACCTCTTCACCCGTCCCTAATGTGATCAACGGGTAAGACTTACGAAGCAAGGCCAGTTCTTTGAAATACTCAACCATTGCGGTCATATCCGCTTGAGTTGGTTTAGCATTGGCTCCGGCGGAAGAGATCACCTCGTCAATCAACGCATAGTTGTCACCATCTTTGTCTTTACGCGGTAGACCTTTATCCCAATTGTTGTCATTGAGGGTGAAATCAACCAAGTTATACCAATCACCTGAGTCGTAAGAGTCACGCTGCATGGATTTCGAACGAAGCAGTTCTGAACCCATATGGGTGAACGGCATGCCTTGACCCAGCATCGCTGTTGCAATGGAAACCGCCTGCATTCTCACACGTTCGCCAACGGTTACATCGTAACCAATCTTATATTGGTTGTTATCCCACAATGTCTGGTTATCGTGCTTCGATACGTAGTTTTGGATCTCGGTAGGATTAACCGCATAGCCTGCAGGTTGCTTGTTGTAATCCAACTCATCACCACGAATTGTTTCGCCTTTTGAATCGACAAACCTAAAGTCCTTCAGGTTACCTGCCATGCCTAAGCGCGTCAGATCTGCAAGGTGTAAAGCGACCTCTTTGGTTACATCACTAATCTCGTTTGGCTGGACAAAAGCACCGTTACCAAACCCTTGTGTTTTACGGATCCCTTCTTTGCTATCAAAAGGACTACCGCCACGAACAGCATCACGCAAGCGGTCTGAGAAGCTACCGATCCCGGTTCCACCAAGGTTTGGCTGGGTGGCCTGGACAAACAGTGCGTCATTCTCAACTTCACCGAAGTTCCAACCTTCGCCATAGAAGTAAGTATTCGGATCGACTTTCTGTACTTCAAGTAACGAGCGCTGCATTTGATCCAGTGGATGGTGGCCCATCAAGTCGAAGCGGAATGAATCAATCTTATAATCGCGTGACCACACCACCAGCGAATCACTGATCATTTTTTCAAACATCGCACGCTCTGGTGCCGTGTTCGAACAACACGTCGTGTTCTCTACGTTACCAGTCACTGGGTTCAAGCGTTGGTAATACCATGGTACAAGCTTATCAAGTACCGAGGTACGGGCTTCAGGGCCTGCTGAGTTGGTGTGGTTATACACCACATCCATCACCACATTCATACCAATATCATTTTTGACAGCCATGACCGCTTCACGCAATTCTTTGATTCGCTGTGGGCCGTCTGGATTCGTCGAGTAAGAGCCTTCTGGTACCGTGTAATGGAATGGGTCATAACCCCAGTTAAAGCCATCGGCATCTGACACAAAACGGTTCAACGCCTGCACGACAGGGTTTGCTTCAGAGTCGTCTTGTTTTACTTCTTCTAGGGCTTGAGCAATCGTCATATCTGAAGCGCAATACTTAGAAAACGGAGACGATTTCACTGCCGCATTAACGTCACAGAGCTTGCTGAATGGTTCTTCAATATTCGCGGCTTCATTCGGGTTTTCATTGATAGTGGCTATATCAAAGATAGGCAGCAGATGAAGGTGCGTAACCCCACTTTCACTCAATGATTTTAAATGATTGACCGGTACAGTGTCCGGCTGACTAAAGGCAATAAACTTACCGCGAGCATTCGCCGCTGTTGATTCATCCTGTGCAGAAAAGTCACGTACATGTGATTCATAAATCACAAACTGTGCAGGGTTAGATTGATCGATCGGTCTTTTAAGATCATCCCACCCTTGTGGCTTAAGATCTGGATCATCAAGATCAATCACTTGACTGTACTCAGAATTCATCGACAAGCTTAATGAGTACGGGTCGGTAACCTGGTAACTTTCAACTTTCCCTGAAACCGGATGGAAAACATCCACTAAGTAACGGAAATAAGTGCCACTCGGTGCCTTGTCGGTTTCTAGCGACCACACCCCAGAGGCTTCATCGTAATTCATCTGAAGGCGGCCAAGTTCTTCTTTGTTGTCATCAAAAAGGACAGTAACAACATTCTGAGCCGATGGAGCCCATACATTGAACTGGGTCGCGTTACCGTCAATCACTGCCCCTAATGCGATATCCGCAGCAGCAGCGGCAAACAGCTGATCGAAGGCGCCAGCCGGTTGTACTTTAGTACCGTTAAGCACTAGCCCTTCTTCATCAACCGCAATAGCAGCCAACTCAGCTTTGATCACCGGACGCATATCAATGGAATTATCAATTGTGTATGCACGCTTATTTGCCAAATGCGGGAATTTGGCCTTCACATCAGCACTCAGGACTGTCGGTTCCAAGACGATATATTCAGCGTCATATTTGTTTTCGCTATTTGGACCAAACCCACCCTCAAGCTGAACATACAGGCGCACTTCATCGGCCGATTCCGCCCCATCCCAAATAAATGTGTGGCCTTCAACTAAATGCGCCTCTGCATTGGCAACACCAAACAGCAGTACGTAGGCATCACCACGGTCGTCATAAGCCTGAGTGCTCCCCGCAACATAAGAAGCTGTTCTGTCTTTGATTTCATTGAAATCAATTTTGGCATCACTGCCAGACAAGTTACTCAGACTCTCATCGCGAATGATGAAGTTAATACAATCCGTGCTGCCGCTCTTTAACGGTAGCTTCCAATAAGGGCCAAACTCATCGACACCCACAGGTGCTATAGACTTATCATCCCAACCAGAGCTTTCTTTCGCAGCTCTATCACAGGCGTCATTATTCCAGACGTGAAGGCTGTAGTTGTTGTAGCTTGACAACGATTTAGCATGGCTATTTTTCGCCACCATATAAATCACAGCTTCGTCCGCACCGGCTTTAATCGGCTCTTCTACCGAACCACTTTGAGGTAGAAAAGCGGTAGGGCCATCGGTTTCTGGCAGTTCAATATCAATCGCCGGTGGATTCGTTGTATCAAACTTACCATCAGCAGACGATGAGCTATTACAGCCGACAATAACAAATGCAGAACACAGTGGAATCACGGCTTTTGCAACCGTTGATAGTTTAAAGTTCACGAGATTTTTCCCTTTATACTCATAATTTTATGGGGGGAAGTATAAAATTTGAGTTTTAATTATGGCGTGAACAATACTGAACCTATGGCTCAGCATACTGTGACCGAAAGCACTAAAATGTAGTTTATTAACAACGCTTCATATTCTTTTGGGCTATATATCACTGTTTGTACAGCGTGAATAATATGCAGCCGCTGCTATTTAAACCCGCAAAGTAACAAAATGTAACCCACCGACTTTACAACAAGTTCTCACGAAACATCGCCATAGGTATATTTAGGGCAAACAAAGCCCGGCATTGGCCGGGCGGATAATTTGTCAACATGTGCTGCCGTGACAATAAAGGGTTAATCAAGTGCCATACTCAGTCCAACAGAGATGGTATAGGCTGATAAATCATCATGCCATATCAGTTGACTTGCTTCAGCATACCCATACCAGTCTTTACTCAAAGCCCCTGATATACCAAAGTGTACGCGGCCGTAAACGTCATCGTCTGATTCAATCACAATCGGTAAGATACTGCCTGAATAGTTTGATTTAAGCTGTGAAATGATCCGCTCTTTACCACTGGCAATATCGTAATGAAGGTACCCTTTCGCATAAGGTTGGAACACACCAAAAGGCGTTCTAAAAGGGTGAGAGATACTCATACCGGTGATCAGCATGGTTGATTCTAACGCATCAACATCTTCAATCTTCGAAAAGAGATAACTTGAATTGTTCAATGACAACCTTTCTTCATAACGGTCGGTATCTGACAAGGTATATTGCAAGCTGCTTTCAAACGCCACATTCAAATAGTTGTAATCAAAAATATACCCCGCTCCCAGCGAGAAAACCCAAATATCAGAGTCTGCTTCGTTGGTGTTGCTCACAACAGGATCGGTATATAACGTTACTCTTCGCTCTATGTCGGTATCCATTACCGCATAGCTCGCATTAAAGTCGATAAACCAAGCATCTTTGAAATAGGTAAAATACCCCGACGCTATCAAGCCATCAATTTCGGTATCACTGCCTTCAGACAATGGTTTGTAAAATGGCAATCCCAACGTAAGACCGAATAAGTATTGGTTCTGGAACAGGTAATCACCACCTAGGGTCAATGAATAACCACTGTGATCCTGCTCTACCGATTTGTTAAGCGATGCATTATCTACAAGGGCAGTATTATCAACCCGTATATAGCCAGCAACTTGTGAGTGGTAACCGTCGCCAAACACACTGGTGTCTGACAACGCTTTCTCTGGTAAACCCGGAGGAGTGTATACCGATAGAGGGTCATTGCTATATAAAGGTACATAGCCGTAGGAAGAGCGGCTAGCGTGCCTAACTCCGACCGACTTTGCATGACTATTTAATGATCGGTATTTCTTATCAACTTTATCACCGCGGACATGGCTTGCCATGCCTTTAATTTCTGCCATTGCTGTATCAACTTCCGCTGAAAACTTTTTCGCAAATGCCCCATCAAATAGATCAGAACCTTGAGCATTAGTAGCCGTTACAGAAAATACGATACAGATTATGGGCATGCAGAAAGTTGCCCTTACGACTAACGCAATCATATTGCCCCCAAAACTTTCACGCCACTTAATTTTCTAAGCTCTACGATGTGGCTTATAGTTATGAGTGTAGATAACCGCTAGGGACTAAGAGCACGAATTGCCCTGTCGTCGCAAAAACTATACAAACCTCTTTTTTTAATATTGAAAATTTTCTAATTCGAATAATTTTATCTGTGCAAGAAAGTAAAATAATACTAACAGTGTAGTCGTCAAACTTGATATGTGGCAAAATCATCAAACTATAGAATTACTTACACCTTAAAATTAAACGGTCCTTCACCTTTACATTACGACAACATATGACACTGAGCGCAATTCATGTCTAAGAAAGTTAAAGCTTCGGCTCACATAGCACAGATTTCGGATAGCTTTTTCTTCGACTGCCAAAAAAAAACACTATTCACTATATTGGGTATTGTTTCTCTCAATCGTGCAGAGAAAGAAGTGCTTTTTCGCCTCGTCAGCCAAACGCCAAATATCCTTAACAAGGAAACGCTTCTATCTGCAGGCTGGGCAAGAAAAGAAGTGGCTGAAACCTCACTATTTCAAACAATCCGCACCCTAAGAATAAAACTCAAGGAGGAAAAAGTCGGTCAGTATATTGAACTTATCCCTCGCATGGGCTACCGCGTCAATATACAGCGTCAACTTACAGCTGATGAATACCATGCCCTTACCAACACACCCAAACTAAAAAGCAAAACCAATTCCAGGGTTAGATTAACCTTCGTTCTAACCCTCGCTCTAGCGGCTTGTACGGTATTGATAGGGTTCTTAGCCAGTAGTAAACCCACTGACTATAAATACAAACTCGTTAATGATAAAAAAAACAACACCATTGTTTTTCTGTCAATGAACCAAGATGATTTCGACTACCTGCTAAAGGCAACGGATATATTCATTACGCCAGGCAACCTCAGTAATAAGCTGATGTTTATCCATAAATTAGACAATGAATTTTCGATTGCGATTTGCGATAAAACCCCTGAAGGCTGTGATATCGACACAGCACATGCGATCAGCTTTAACCATTCACAGTTGAGCACAATATGGGATCTGCTTGGTAATTACTTACCTAAAGTACCACCTCTAGCTGCAATGAATGTGTTAAAAGACAATACTGCTATCCAGTCTGGGGTTAAGTCCTATAACATTTTCCTTGAAAAGGGTGATTTCACAACTCACCTTTCACACCACTTCGTCAATCTGGTCGACGAAGCAACATGGCTGTTCACAACAATCAATTACCGGCCAAATGCCGACCAGAGCGCGTTTATCGCGGCTTCATTTCGTGGTGGTCGTTCAATCATGAACAAGCACAGCAAAATGCCATTTCTGATCACCATTAATAACTATCCAGAATATTTTTACTGGGTACTCAGCCCTTCAGACAAAAAACAACTCGGTATCAAACCACCGACTCAGCAAGAAATTAACACTAACGATTTCAACATTGAAGTCGATGAATACACGAGCTATCTCCTATACCGACAAAGTCAATTGCAACTTTGGTTATCAGAAGGCTACGGCTTTCACTGGTTCAACAAAGATGGAAATAATCCCCATGTATTCAGCTTACTGATGGAGGGAGATAAACGCTCTGCACTTCCCATCGAGTTCGAGCAGTCAACAGCACACCATTAAGATCAACGCAACAACAAGCACATCAGTCTCACTTTTTTGTGGCCAATAGACCAAGATAAGTGATTGCGAATCGCGCCAGATGTAAATAACATGTTAAAGTGTTCATCTATAAAGACCATGGATGGGAGGCAAGCTAATGATACTCAGACAAGCGATTTATCACTTCTTCTACCACTTGAGAGTGTTTTTCAACTTAACTTTCAAGCCATTACTCGGCCTTATTGCTGTCGGTATGGTTACTTCAATCCTACTGCTACTGTCAGCCAAAACCCAACTAGCCGGTACCTTGATCTTCGTCGGTTGTATAGCAACCGCACTGTGGATCACGCTTATTCATTGCTATTATTCGGCAATTTTAAACTGGTCTGATACGCGCAAGGAAGACGCTTCGGTCATTGAGTTCCCAAATAAGCCGCTAAAATAGTCGTGTAATTCAGATACTAAAATGCCCACTTAATATTACCTCGCAACTTAAGTGGGCATTCAAAATCATTTGTCGCTGATCAGGTACGCCACAGCACCTTCACGATATGCCAGCCGAATTTGGTTTTCACAAGCTGAGGTGTAATCGTCTCACCTTGGAAGACCGCTTTATCAAACTGAGTATGTGTTATAACCCGTTTATCTGAGCTATTGAACCCCTGCTCGATCATGAACAGTTGGAATCTTCGCTTTCAAATCACGAGTTAAGACTAATAAGTTCTTACAAGGAAGCTCAATCGAAGCATAGTCGCCTGATTTATGGGCTTGACTACATGTCGTAGCATAGTCACGTAAGCATTCGACTATAGATCTGTCCACTGTTCCATCTACTTTGTTGGCGAGATTCGTCACCTCGACGCTCATCTGTTCTAAATTCCTGCTGCCTGAGGAAATGTATGCCTTGGGATAAAGTAGTCTCATACGCTCACTCAATTCGTCACTTGAGTTTGCAGGAACCTCACCATCTGCGAGATCAAAGTATGAACGTTCTTCTTTGTGAAGCCATTGAGCACACTGTACATGCCTCTCAAGAACCTCTTCAACTTCGTTGTAGTAAGGTAAAAAGAAGTCCTTATGATTCTTCTCCTTATCCCTAAGCTTCTGCTTAACCCAAGAAATAATACGTCCAAAGGTACTTACTTCTGATGCCATTTGACTACCATAATGAGTGACTTAATGCAGATTACTGAATAGCGCTCTTGCTATGAACAGTCGGAATCTTCCCTTTCAAATCTCGCACCAATTTCAAAAGATTCTTAGATTGATCGACTAGGAAATGATACTCGCCAAGTTCATCCGCCTCTGCAAGATTTCTTGAATAATCCTTGAGGCTATCAATCAAGGCTGGATCCACAGCATCATCAATTCGGGCAACCAAGTTGATCACGTCAACTCGCATTTGCTCAAGTGACTTACCATTAGCAATTTGAGCTGCATTCTTATGTACCCATTCATTATGAGCTTGAGTTTCACGAAAAGATTCTTCGATCTGCTCCTCAGTGAAACCAGTATAAGTATGACATTCATCGCCTAACCAATTGATAACTTGTACGTGCTCAACCACTAGTTTTTCAGCTTCTTCGTAGTAAGGTGCATAATAAGCCTTTAGATTATGTTCCTTTTGGCGTAATTTACTTAATAACCAACCACCAAGCCTAGATAACACACCTATCTCAGCTGCCATAAACACCTCATTATTTACTCAATAACCTAGCTAAAGCAGGGTTATTTTCAATCCTGCATCTAACTACCTAACTTAACTATGTTTTTGCTAATCAAGTATGCCGTATTACCTATGGCAGTTGAATCATTTTCTTTCAAAATAATGTACTATGGGCAAAACTATCAGTCACGATCGATATGAACTACTACAACGAAAACGCAAAAGAATTCTTTGACGGTACAATTGATGTTGATATGAGTACTTTGTACCAAAAATTTGTTCCTCTACTTCCTAATAAAGGCCATATACTCGATGCAGGTTGTGGCTCAGGTCGTGATACTAAAGCCTTTATCCAAAAAGGCTTTTCCGTTTATGGTATTGATGCGAGCGAAGACCTATCTAAACTTGCAGAAGAACTGACAGGTCAAAGAGTAGAAGTAACTCGATTCCAAGATTTCCAATCAGATAGTCTCTTTGATGGCGTTTGGGCATGTGCTTCTCTTCTACATGTTCCGATGTCTGAGCTGTCGCTTTCATTTAGTAATCTAGCAGCCCCATTGAAAGCAAATGGCATCTTCTATTGTTCATTCAAATATGGAAATGATGAGGTGCAGCGTAATGGTCGAAACTTTACCAACCTCAACGAGTTGCTCCTTGAGCAAGTTATCAGTGGTTCAACTTTGAAGGTACTTAAAACTTGGTGTACTTCAGACTTGCGTAAAGGTCGTGAGAATGAAAAGTGGCTCAATGCTATCTTAGTAAAGGAAAGCTGATGGACTTCACTAACGAAGACTTCTTCAAAGGAATCATTTTGTTTGGCTTAAATAATGCCACCTACAAAATGGGTTTAGCCCAAACACTTCTAAAAGCATCACGGAGCAAACAGAATGTGATTTATTGGGGTGATCTTGCAGAAAGTTACTTTGACTCATACCTCACAAGGCTTGAGACTAACCCTATGCCACAGCAAGGTAATCCTAATCGCCTTACGAAAATGGAGCGAATTGTAAAGGAGTTCCAATTAGGAGTAACCAATCGCAATGAGGCAATCAAGAAGGTTGCTGACACTGCATTCGAAGACGTTGTACCTAGATTCCAAACTATTGGGACTGACAAGCGCATTGTAGCTGACTATTTCTATGAGATTGATACTAATAACAAACTAGTCCTCAAAGATACATTGTTAAACTTTGAAGAAGATCAACTAGACACTCTAGATAGTGAAATTATGGCTCGGTGGGGTCTACTGGAAGGTGCGTTCAGCATCAATCAATCAGACTTTAAACTAGCAAATGACATTCGTGAGATTTACCTAAAGGATGGGTATGATCGCAAAGCACTAACGAACAACATCCCTTTCCTATCAGGTTACCAAGGTAATACATGTTTCTATTGTGGTGAGCCTATGGGTTCAGATATTCACGTCGATCATGTGCTGCCACGGCAAGTAGTTAGCCACGATGAAATATGGAATTTAGTCCTTGCGCACAAAGACTGTAACTTGCTGAAATCAGATAGGTTAGTTGGTAAGCATTTTATTGAAAAGCTAATCAAGCGAAATGAAAACATCATGGGTAGTAACCACCCATGGAAAGCTCAGATAAGTAATGATCTCGGTACAACGCCTAGAAGAAGAGCAATGTCTCTACAACGTCACTATGACAATGTGAAAACTGTACTTGGTCAGTATTATTGGGGAGGTACTGAGTCTTATAACCCAGCAACCGACCCATTTTTCAGGCGACTAATCACTGTCTTGAACAATAAGTGATGAGCGAGAACGTAGGACTGTTAACGAACAGGAATACGTTCTTTGTTTTTGAGTTTGCCTTTAAGTGCAGGTGGTAGTTTACCTCTGTACTTACATGACTTTTCGTCTTCCTCACCTTTATACCCATCGCAAGCGACAAATAATGAGTACTTCCCTGTCCTTGCGACCTTTGGTGATTTACAACGTGGGCATAGTTGAAACTTACTCTTACATGTCAGGCACTCTGCATGTTTGGCTTTCTTGATTGCTAGACCATCACACTCGTGACAATCAACAGCTTCAGTCAAACATCCTAAACCAGTCGAACATACATAGACTCCACGCTCTCCACTCTTTGGCTTCATATAGCCCGTTTTACACTTAGGACACTTACGAGCCGCTAGCTTTTCCTTCGTAAAGTTGTCTGAGATAACCTCAAGGTCATACCCTTGACTCAGTAGTTCAAGAACAAACTCAGATGGCTCTTTTGGGTCCGCGACAAGGTAACACCTTTTCTTAGAACGAGTTATGGCTACATAGAATAATCTACGCTCTTCAGCATGAGGGAAACTGTCAATTGTTGGCATCAAAGCACTAACAATCTCATTCTCCTTCCTCTCAGTTGGGAAGCCAAAGTACCCTTGATTGAGATCTAAGATAAAGCAATAGTCAGCCTCAAGCCCCTTTGAACCATGTAATGTCCAAAAATCCATCTTGGAAAATCCGTTTCGCTTAGTAAAGCGTTTAGCAGCAGCATCCTTTGTTTTCCTATAGCGAGATAGAATTCCAACAGAAGCATTAGGATCTTCTTCATAGATTTTACGTATCTCTCACATGAAAATCTGGATTGTAAGGGTAACCAACATCACACCCAGTCTGATTCGCATAGTTTGGTTCATACATATAGTTAATGCCGTTTCTAAACAGCCAGTTACCAATCAAAACTTCTTGATAACCTTTAACTTCCACACCATTCAGGGTTATGTACTTCTTCCCTTTAAGTGCTTCCTGATGCGCCTCTTCTGATTCGGATAGTAATGGGTTGTATGCGTAATACACAGTGTCGATGAAAGCATTAAGATTTTCGTCACTCTCTTCGATAAACGTAACCAGCCAGTTGTTTATAAACTCAAGCCTAGCTCCATCCTTAACCAGCCTACTCATTCTCAACTTTCTAAACTCTTCAACAGACATGTTTTGAGCTTGGGCAATGATCTGATAGCCACGGCTATGGAATGTGGAAATTTGCTTATCTAGGTTGAAGTTGATGTTGGCAGCTTTAAGACGCTCCTTGGATCTCTCCTTCAACTCTTCAGCGGCTTTACTACCATAAGCAAGTACCATGACCTCTTCAGGCTTCGCTAACTGTCGTTGAATGATATCAGTCGTTTTAGCAACCATTACCGAAGTCTTACCTGTACCAGCTGCTGCTAGTACCATATTGAAATCATCATCTTGAACGACAGATAAACGTTGCTCTTCTGTTAGAGGATTACTCTCAATAGTGTCATAGAAAGACTGGCGTGAACTGAGGACTTTCTGAACGTGGTGGTCTCGTAAGAACTCAGCCGAGTTCGATATAGGGTAAAACTCAGATAACTTCTTCATCTTCCTGAATGGTTCATCAGGTACATGTTGCTTCCAAGACTCATTGTTCCGATTGAAGAGAAGTACCATAGGCTCGATGATGCTCTGAAGCTCATGAACCTTTGATTCTCTTAGATACCTTCTATTTACGAACTTGGAGAATTCAGAATAGGTATTGTGAATCCTTGACTCGATCATCTTACTAATCGCAAGGTTGATAGCATCGAAGTGTGGTCTTGATTTGAAGTGGCTTAGGCCACCAACTTGGATAACTCCATCATCAGTTGTTATCTCAAGTCGATGACCCAAAAGAGATCGCTCAATCGTGCAGAAACCTAATATGTCAGAGTAATCAACAGTTCTAGTAGACGACTTGTACTCTATCACCAGAGACTTATCGTCATAGACAACACTCTGACACTTACCTAATAGATTGAACCTCGATTTTACGATCTTCTGTGACATTCAAATATCCTATAGCTATCTGGTCGCAATAATGCCACAGATCAGATATCCAATGAACATTAAGTCACTAGATACACAAGGGGCTTTGTTCAATAACTAATCAAACAGCCCCTTTGTCACATACCAACTTTCACGCCTGCAACTTCGACATCAAAATCAGCGGACTTGATAATAGGAAAATCGTGCTCTCGATCTAGGATAGTTATTGGATCAATATCTTTGAGTACCAGATAATCTTTGAAAACCTTGTACGAATCTTCAGTCATGTATGGGAATTTGTTTTCATTATATTCAAAAGAATCTGCATCTTCGTTTATCTGCGGAGGGTTCAAAGCATATTTCTGAAAGTTTGATGTCATTTCTTCTAGGTTACTGTAAAGCTGCAACCACGCAATGGTCTTGGTTCTCTGCTTCGAAGCTAAACTGAATAGCCTCACTTTGTCAGATGTAAAATACGCTTTAAGTATTTTCTCATCAATCACAGGCACACCATCAAACTCATGGCCAACGAAGATTCTACCACTGTTAAGGATGCACTGAGCAAATTTGTAATCTGTGCTTGCATCATAGTCCCAACCTAAAAACTCAAAGGCTGCTTGTAGATTATCTTGTAAAAACTTTGTCTTCCTAACAACCTGCTCCCCTGCATGAGCAAGAGTATCAGCAGTATTGTATTTAGATATTTCAGAGTCAGTTGTGACAATAGACTTTGAATCACCAACGATTATTAAATCGCCAACTCGAGTCAGTAAATCAATCTCTTCCTCACCTCCACCGACTTTAACAGTATCACTAACCGCTTTGTCGAAGTCGGTTACTAAAGGGTTGTTAGATAAAGCATCATTAAGCTCTTGGATAACAGTTTCTTCGTATGTATATCCTTTATCACGAAGGTTTAGTCCGAAGTCAGTAGCCCATCTTTCGAAAACTCGGATCACAGACGGAGAGCATAAAGCACTGACAAGAATCGCATATTCGTTTTTGCTGGTCTTGATTAGAGGCTGACACCACAAATCACTCGTAGGTGAAGCTTTAATAGTCATAAACTCAAGGATAGCGTCTACCTTGTCTGCTGTAAGGCCAGTTGCATCACATAAAGCTCTCTTCAAAGAGAACACTGGTACCGTAGGACAGAACTCATTGAGTTTGCTTATATTGAATACACTGTCGTTTTCAGGAAATTTTTCTTTCAAAGTATTCGCCATGAGCATCACACAACGAAATACATCTAACCCTTCTTTCAAAGAGAAACCTTTACCATAGTCATTAGTAAACCATTCCTTTGGAAAATGAGATTGAAGTTCTAACTCTTTGATTCGCCATTCTGTATTAGCAGTAATCAACACATCCCCAACAATTTTGATTTCCTGCACGTATGCAACACGCTTCTTATTAACACGCTTCATCATCACAAGTTTATCGCCAAGAAACTTGGAGCGAATCGATGGGTTTAAAGCCATTACCGTATTTTGACCAGAAAGACGATTGTTTCTATTTGCGCTACTTAGAAACGAAATCTCATACGGTGAATATGGTTGCTTGATCGAATATACTTTGTGCTCTTCGTCCAACTCGATCAGATGATAATCAGACCATAAAATACATTGCCAAAGATGTAAGTATGTCCAGTAGAGCTGTGAAAGCCCTGACTCTTGGTTAACAAACGATATTTCATCAATCGGGTTTTCAGAAACTGGTAGCTTTTCACCCTTTTCTATTTTTCCTAAACAACCTCTAATCGCCAGCTGATAACCATCAACAGCTATATGTGCAACTTCGGCAAGACTGTGCTTATCACCTGTAACATTAGTTTCAATCATAGCTGCTTGAAGATTTGCTGTGGCTTCACGCATAGCAACTTTAAAAGCGACTGCTGTAGTTCTGTTTGATGAGGCAACATAAGATAACATTAGCTTCTCATACGTTGTCTTTGGTGCTTGAGTGTAAAGCTCAGCCAGTTTCCCACGAACCTCAGTCAACAGACTATCGATGATAATTCCAGCTTTATATACCTTCTGGTCTCTTGCTGAAGCATTACCCTCAAATTTTGCCCACTCTTTGTTCCATTTATCAACACAAAAGCGTTTATCGTTAGGAGCTTTAATTTTCCCCTTCATCACGCGATAAGTAAAAGTACCTTGAACTACATCACTCATGTTCTCTAAATCCTAAAACTATCAACGAAAGCATGATACCAACCCAAAACAAATCAGTAAAATCAAGAAGATAATTAAAAATGAAAAAAATTGCGAAATCTCAAATTACATAATTGTTTTTCAAAATCATTGATATCTGATAGATAAAACCTGTCATTTTAATGGCATGATGTACGAAGGTTATTTTGTGGGATAAGAACGATGGATCTGTATACAAATAGAATTTCTAAAAATGACTTCATCAAGCACGGTATCGTTGAACATGTTGAAGATGGTATGGATATTTTTATTGCATCAGCCTTCTTCACTGAGTCAAGCGTGATTGATGATCTTCTATCCAAAGGATGCCATGTAAGGATCGTTGTTCGTCTCGGCTTCCCTACTTCTCCTAATGCTCTTGATAAGCTACTAAACCATAAAAACGTAGAAGCTCGATTCTATACAAGCAATTCATTTCATCCGAAGCTTTACATTTTTGGTGACAAAACAATCCTTGTTGGTTCAGCTAACCTAACTAGTTCTGCGATTCTTTCAAACCAAGAAGTTATGGTTGGAATTGATTCTGAAGACGTTCGGTTTGCAGAGCTTCAAGAACTATTCGGTGATTACTGGGATGAAGCTGAGGTACTTACCAAAGATGCCATTAAAAAGTATCGAAGCATCTATAACAAGTTCTCTCAAGTAAACAAGCTGATCAAAGGCATTGATGATGCTGTCACTGAAACTATGGGTGACGTGAACTTCTCAAACATAAACCGTGGTAAGAAGAAAACTAGCAAGAAGTCTATATTCTTGGATTCATATAGAAAGTCCTACCAAGAAGCCGTAACTGCTTTCAGACGAATTGAAGAGATCTATAACAACTTCGATAGAAAAGTGGATGCTGAACTAATACCACAACGTCTTGAGATCGATTCATTCTTCAGTTTTGTCCGTGATTTCTACGCAACACAAGATACTTGGAAGCATCAACCTATTGGTTGGGACGACCATCAAAAAGCTAGAGCCAGGTCATTAATAGACGAATGGTTAACGACCACGTGGGAACACTTTGAGGATCGAATTGTTCCAACAAACTACCCTCTCATCAAACGAGTATTAGGTTCCAAGGAGTCTATTAAAACAGCGTCTATGGAAGAGATAGTGGATGCTCTATGTGTTTTACATTCCTTCCATGACAGGTTCCGGTTCTATAAAGGTGGGCTTGGAACTCTAAAAGAGACATTCATTGCGAATAACGAAGAGCATCATGTTAAGAACACTCTAACGTACCTTCTATTTGGTTCTGGTGATGCTGTTGGGCGAATGGCTGACTGTATCTATGATAGCGAGTACAAATTGAATGAGTTTGGTAAGTCTAACGTTCAAGAACTAATAGGATGGATTAACAAAGAAGAACTGCCCGTTATCAACGGTAGGACGACTAAAGTATTGAGATACTTTGGGAATGATATCCGTCAAATCAGTGAATCATAAGAAAGCCCGCTAAGTTACGGGCTCTCATCATCAACCTATAAACACTACTTAACTGCACCAATACAGTTGAGTAGTGATTAGGTTCTCCACAGTACTTTGATGATGTGCCAACCGAATTTGGTTTTCACTAGCTGTGGAGTGATAGTTTCACCTTTGAAGACTGCGCGATCGAATGCTGGAACCATCTGGCCTTGTTTGAATTCGCCTAGATCACCACCCTTCTTCCCTGATGGGCATGTACTGTGCTTACGAGCAAGGTCAGCAAATTTCTTACCTTGCTTCAGTTGCTTCATAATGTCTTCTGCTTTGTCTTTGTGCTTCACCAGAATGTGAAGGGCGTGTGCTGTTCTTGCCATTGTTACATTTCAAGATAGGAAAATTTGGTGCGGATAGTATCACACCAAAGAAAGGTTTGGGATGTTACCACATTAATATACCCATTCAGGAATCACTCAACTCCAATAAACACTCACCAATTCGATATGCGGTGATGAATCTCGAGCAAATTTATTCGAATGCAAATTCGAATTACTTGACAATTTATCCGAATCCATATACGATATAAATGTTCCTCGAAGTCATTAGCATTTCCGCTGATGGCGTACAAAGAGGAGCAAAAATATGTTTTACAACGACACACTGAAATTGCTAGACGATGCTAAATGGTATGTGGACAATCATCTATTTGTGTTTTTTGCTGGTGGTCCAGTATATGAGCCGAAGGATTATTCAGATTGCGTACTGGTAGATATGGTGGTTTTTGGTGATGATGATCGGATTCAATTAGCAATTGATCTCGATAACCGTAAAGTCTACTCAACAATGTTTCATTGTGAATTGGACTACTCAATCATCAAAAAGCACTTTGATTCTGAATTCGATTTGGATAAAGTCATCGAGTACTTTAAATGGTTCGTTAAGGAAGGTTGCAGTACTCAGTCTTGGGAAGAGTTTGATATGCGACTTCTATATGAACCTATCCATCAAGGGTTTTATGAATTAGAAATCGACCAAGCCATTTATGTTAGGTATGGGCTGTTGGAATGGTACTTTAGTACGAACCATGGTTTGATATTTAATAAACAACGTATGCATAAGAAGGTGGAAGTATCCGGTTTAGATATTATAAGCCAGAAACTTCAGTCAACTGGCCTATCTGGGTAATCAGATAGAGGAAGGATATACTGGCAAGGAAGCCAAACATATTCCACATAACTGTTTAGAAATTGATGTGTCTAGGTGAAAATTATTACCACCTTCAATCGTTGTCACTAATAATTATTTTCTATATCATTTTATCTCTGGAGTTTGGTGATATATCCCTAATAAAACAATTTGATTAGACTACCACAACCTTAATGCCAGTATTCTTCACGAACCCTTTCATCCTTTTTAATCTCACCTCAGACACTCTACCCTTAACTTGAACCGAAGACTTAGCTTGTTTGAACCAAGTGGCACGCTTCTTCAATGTAGAAAAAGCAACCCAAGTACTTCCACCATCATTACTGACCATCACTGCCCCATTACTTCCACCTACATTACATCGTGTAGAAAATTGTTTCTGATCAGTGTCAGAATTGTTGCTTTTAACATAGTGTGATGCCGCCTCGTCTTGTTTACTGTAAGGGACTACGGACGTGTAATGACTAGGGATAGCTAACACATCAACTGGCAAAAACATTACTGACTTGCCTTGCTCTTCTACTATCGTATTTGCAAGTTGTCGGACCCTGTTAGCTCCATATTCCTTAGAAGGAAACTTATTCACCTTTCTCCCAATTCCTAAAAACTCAATAAACTTATTATGAATAGCCACCAGCTCCTTTAGGGATGTAGAGCGTTCAGATAATATGGTTTCTATCCCATTGGCTTGCTCAATTAATTCGTCAGTCATACTGTTGTTCCAATAGATAATAACGTATCAGTATGCTACCGCTGAACATGGTGCTCTCGAAACAATAATCCTGAGGAAAATTTATCTACATTAAGAATGCATATAGGTAGGAAGTTACCTCGAACGAGGTATGAATTTTAATAACTCGGAACTATTCACTCCGAGCTATTTCTTGAAATGATAAGTTCAATTAACTAAGCAGGAAACCAGCCGATAGGACACATCATACCTTGAAACGTCTTGATCTCAGGTTGAATGAATGCACCTATTTTCTTGCAGTTAACAGTCCCACCAAAGCTAGAGATACTACTCTCAGTTCTTGGTGCTGATGCCTTTGCCTTCTGAATTTCATGAGCACGCTGTTGGTTAGTTTGTACTTGATTGTAGTGGCTTTGGGCTTCGTTCAAGGTTCTAACTAAAACAGGTTTCTGATAATGGCAAGTACCTTTCACATCAGCACCGTTAGCAATATTCTGATTCACGACAGAACGAATTCCTATCAGCTCAGTATCGATAGACGCTTGGTTAATTTTCCACGTACCAAGGTTGTAGTTAATAGCCGACTGATAGCTAGTGTGCTCCTCTAGAGAATAGAACCCGTTGTTGTAACACACTTCAGTAGTAACCCATTGGTTCAGTAAAGTGCTCTGAACATTAGCAGGGATCGGATTTAGTTCTGGTGTAGATTGACAGCCAGCAATACTTAGAGCAGATAAGGCTAGAATTGCTATTTTCTTCATTTTTCCTTATACCTCAAGCACACTAATTGGCTTCGAAAGATTGAGCTTCACAAACCCCTTATCCCCAACCACCTTGAACGTCTCAGGGATGATCTCATACACAACACTATCCTTGGTGACTTCCCAAGATACGTTGTTATTGTCACTCCAACCGTTAGAACGGATTAGGAAGTAGAATTCACGTTTACGACCAACCACAGAATCACACTCCATAACGTGATCGTAACGAAGCCTCTCACGGAAATTAGGGCACTCTAACCACACAATCTCGGTGTAACCGCCACTGATAGCGTCACCACTTCCTAACATCACAACATTCCCTTTCCTGGTGAAGTAATCCCAACAACGAGCATCAGGTCTTCCAGTTGAAAGGGCTGGAAGAGTTGCCCCTATTGAGTCAAGGAAAGTAGTTTTGTTCACGGCATACACCTCAATTAGTATTGAATACGGTTAAATTGTATACCGAATACAGATTCGAATAAACGATTATTTCGAATTCATTTTCGAATTAAGTATTGACAAGCCCCTCAATATTAAAGGGGCTTGCATATTACTTATTGATATTAAATGAGTTAAAAGGCATTAGAAGCCATACAACCAGCCACCTTTGCAAATACTGAATCATAGTGATTCTTGCTCCCCCAAAAGATATCTGAAATCCAAGTTTGAACACCATACACCCCACTGAAGCCACTATTACCAATCGAACCAGTATCGGATTGAGCGCCATCCAAGTTATAAAATTTCATCTTCAGCACCCCGTCCTCATACTTTGCAGCAATGTCATGCTTTAGGCTGTATGAAACGATCCCACCATATGTGAATACATTCTTCACTTGCTCAGTCATCACAACCACATCACCATTCGAATACATATTCTTGGATGCACCTTGCTTATCCGTGGTATCGAACGCATACACATTACCTGTCAATGGACCCGTTTTATATGAGCTACCACTAAACGAAACAACCTGACTCTGAACATTCATTGACATACACATGCCCAGGTCATTATTGCCTTCAACTGGTGAAGATAAGGTGTATGTTTGCATCAGTTTGCTCATACCCTCGCCCGTGTAAGTTGCATTCTGAGGTAGAACAGCGTCATCAACAGGAGCAAGGCCAGCACAGCCAGATAATATTGAGACAAAAAGAGAAGCGGTGATTAGTTTATTCATGACAATTACCATCTTGATTGAATTTTAGTGACAGCGTCACAATGCACTTCAAGTTTGCCGTGACTATGAGATAGTCAAAACAAAAACCATATTCGTTCATGACCAGTCACCAGGCGAATAACTAACTGTTCGATATAACGAAGGAATTTCATGTTCCTTTGACGTATGTTGTGGTAATTGAGTGTCACTAAGTGGCAATAAATAATGATAAAACTGTGTTTATGGGTAGTGTATAAGTAGAGAGAGTTTGGGTGGTGCTAAACTACTGATTTTATTATGTTAGCACCAAGCATGGATGGGTTAAACAGTAGTCTAATCTATCAGTATAAAAATATTCTGCATGAACAGCTCTTCAGCCTTCCCTTCTTCCCATGCATCTAGGCAGTGCCCTCGCATCAGGTGGAATGCTGTTGACCAATACGCACAAAGCTCTTCCGACTTCTCATAGTAGTAATGGCATAACTGGTTAGTCAGCATCAGATTTGCGTAAAGTACTGCATAGCTGAGTGGCAGCTCAGTATCTAAATAGTTCCCCGATAATCTAACTGTGGTTTCTTCATCGTAGCTGATCAGGTAGAAACAACCTTGGATTCGCGTCCAATAAAATTTCCCCCCCTTGTAACCCTCACAATGCTTACCTAGGAAATTGTAAAGGTTCTGCTCATATAGAACAGCAGACTTCCCAATAGTGTTGATAGCCTCTTTGCTGGTGCGCATTGACTCCCTATCGGAAGGCTCATGTATGAAGTGCGACACAGTTATGTGTTTGACTGGTATCATTTTAAACCCCTGTGTTTATAACCAGCATATTGTTACGTAATTCGCACCCTCTCGAAAGAATGTTCTAAGTACCTGAAGAAAATAGACATTTTGGTAATGTATACCTAATAGGGAGGAGAAACCCGATAATGGTTAACCAATAGGGTAAGGAGTAAGAATCAATAACCCTTCCGTATAAGGGAGGAGAAACCTCAAAACGGAACTCTATTAGGGAAGGATATTTAATTGTGTACCCCGCCAACAATATAATCAAAAGGAGGCAATATAATGCCTAGAAAAGTCAAAGACCCAATAACTGGAAAACTATCTCGCCAAGACCGTTCAGCATGGACTAACTATCGACGTGAGTTAGAAGCAAACGGAACAATTGGCATGAGTACAACTGAAGAACAACTTCTTCACTACCGAAGGGAAGCTGTTCTAAAACGGCGAATGGCACACAAAGCTCGTATCCAGAAAGAGATGGAAAGACTTGAAGGATTGGAGGCTTGATAATGACATCCAGAGAAAGGCGTTCACTCAGACGAGAGCTAAAACGCCAAGGTCTATCTGAAGAAGAAATTCAGATAATTATTAATAACACCGTCGCTGAAACACGCGATGAGGCTCGTAATGAGCTAACTTCGGGTCTAACCCGTAAGGAAAGACGTCATGTCGAAAAGCGCCACAAACGCAAGAATAAGTAATCGCAAGTTGATTGAGTTCGTGAAGTCTAATCGGAATAAACGAACTGAAGTTCAAAGACAACTCAAATCGGGGCAAGGTATGATTCACGCATATGACCTAGAAGACCTCTTAGATGAAGAGGCATCGTTACAATCCAAAATAATGGAAGCTATGAGGTTAATGAACCCATTCGAGAAGAAGCTAGTTTCCAAACATGGTGTAACATTCATTCCACTAGATTTCAGCCAGAAGAAGATGACGATGCCAGACCTTATGGGGTTGGAAGAATCATACTTCTTCAGCACTGCTAAATGGAAGACATTCAATGACAAGAAGATGTTATTGAATCTGAAGTCGAAGAAGTTCAAAGATTTCTTCTCGTTCCTTAAACAACAGATAGACCGCAACAAGGACAGAACAGGTAAGCACGACAAGTGTGAAATCAGAATTGGTGGATTCAAAGAATCGCCAAGAGGAGCATTCATTCAAGATACTATGGTTGTAGAGTACACCCAATCAGGTAGAACAGTGAGAATCGTGATGATTGGACCATACATTTTCACCGATGAAGTTGAAAGCTAATGGCGCTTTTGCGTTTTTACAAGGGCGCTTTTGCGGTTGACGAAACGTGCTCAGAAACATCCGCAAAAGCGCCTTTACTTTGACATGAAACACTTTTGCAATAAGTATTTAGCACGAATGAGCCGTTCAAAAACGCAACTTACAAAGTAGTGAATTTAACTGACCGTAATTCGTGAACCGTTACTAACGTTTGCTATCGCACCAAAGCTAGCAACCAAAACGCGAACGCTCTATCTTCTACTCACATCAACGCGTGCCGAAGGCGCAAGAGGCGCACGCCCTACCTCTTAGCGTATGCGTTCAAGACCGTATTCATAAGCTAGATTAGGGTGATCAAATATCGTCGAACGGTACGACGCTCTCCTATCAGTTATAAAACTTCTCGCGTAATCCATGTGATGTCTGCTGCGTTCCTTGCAGAGCATCCCATAAATCACACTCGGTCAATAGACACATAAAGCTCGTACCTCGCTTCATGTGAAGTTCTATTAACTAACGTTTATGTTGGTTGAGTTTGTTGAGGGTAAAGCAGCATGTTCACAAACCCAACGGGATGATCGAGCGCAGCGAGGTTATCACCAGTCTAAAAATATAAAACCCTATCCCAAAGGGTATCTAATCAACTCTCCTATTCAGCTTGTCTATCAGATTGCACACTACCCTCGTTTCCTTTATCGAGAGTTTGTGGGTTGTGTGATGGGGCATTCTGGTAGGCAACCTAAATAGAAAGGAAACACTATGTTATCTGAACAAACACTATCCCTGCTCAAACTGCAATCAGGGAACGCAACCGCTATTTACTTAGCAGTCACCCCAAACCCAGATGGAAAAATATTTCAGTACCACGAAGTAAACGGAATCGCCGTAACGGTGCTAGACACAATTACACAACAAGAAGCTGGTTCATTAGATAATCTTCTATCACTCCGTAACTTCATCATTGACCAAATCCAGTCAAAGGATACAACGGTCGTCCCTGACTCTTCTATTTTCAGCATGGTCCATTCATCACTACGGTTGTTTAAATCACAGCATGAGTATGAGTTAATCCAACTCATGAAATCGCATATCCCATCAATCAGTGGCTATCCGCTTTGTTGGAGTGCTGCTAGAGACTACTCAGGTGCATCTAAATTCTGTCGCCCAGCAAAAGATCATGAAGAACAAATCGAACGTTGGAAGCAAGCTAAGAAACTAGAACGCACTGAAAAGAAGAAAGCTATCCCAGAAGACTCCTTCAAGCACGTAGCTATCAAGACTACATCTACTGTTGGTGATAAGCCTGAAGATCAAAATATTGGAGGGTTAGACTTTAGCGTTCTGGGTGGTAAGCCACCTGTAATTGAGTTGGTCCCAGAAAAGCCAACCATCGTTGAAGACCAACCGTCATTTGATATCAGCAAGTTCAACGCTGAGTTTGAACGCCTTGCTAACGTTTTCAACGTTGATATCGATAGTGCTGCATTAACAGAGATCATCAGGCTCTCATCAAATGGAACAAACGAAGAAGAGTTTGATACTGAGTTTAAACGTCTAACGAGCATCTTCGGTATTGATGTAAACCTTCCACTAAATGAAATCATTACGCTCTCGCTAAAGCAAGCCTGCTAATTAGCTCTATAGAAGAATCTAAGGGCTCTAACTACCGACTGATACAGCCGCTAGGGTAACAACCATACCCTTTCTGTATTTCCTTAAAACTGACAAAAAGAAAGGAACAACTATGCCTTCTATCACTATTGTCCTAACTATCCTGGTGGCTGTACTTGTGCTGCTTACATTAGCTATTGGCTTCACTCTTCAATGCTCACGAAAACGAACACAATCAAAGGAGCTCGATTTGAAAAATTACCTGATGCCGGCATTTCATAAACACGGCTTTATTCAGAATGACACTAACCCTGATTTGATGGATTACAAGGATCTCTACTCAATCAATATCTCTTCATTTCCTCTCGTAACTCTATTTGCTGATTTTGGTGATGGTATGGAACAGGCAGGTGAACCAATCCCTATCGTTGAAGATGGTGCTACACCCGAAGAATCCGCACAGCTATTAGATGAGTTTATTGGTGGGTTGGTTTCAATGCATCAAAAGGAAGTTGAATAATGGGAGTGTTAAATGCTGACCTCAGCCCCGACTACGTTGATCACATGAAGAACATAGCTCCTCATGACAAAGAACCAGCAGGAGCTAATGAACTTCGTCGTCGTAATATGCAAGCCACCAGAGACCGTGTTGGAAAAACATACCAAGAAGCTTTACGTATGGAGCAGGCATTGGAAGCTAAAACACATGCTGAAGACAAGAAGCGTCTAAGTACCTAATTTCATCATTATCCATACCTATGTCTAAACACGATTTTAACTGGTTTTAACTCACTGATTTTATTAGCTGTAGTTAGACCTCAATTCAATACCAAACACAACATAATTAGGAGTCTGTATGTCAGGCAACAAAGACAAGCCTTGGCTGTTCAGCAAGGGCGATCCTCGTGCGTCCAAAGCTGGCAAAAAGGGCTCACGAAAAGGCGTACCAAATGGTAAGACGCGTCAAACCATGACTGTGAAGGAAATATACACCTCACGCAAACGAGATCCGTTAACACCACTAATGAAACGAGAAGAAGCACTAGAAAAGAAGCTATCTGAGACTGGTGAACTATCAGATAACGAGTGGAAGGAGTATCAGGCGATCCCTGAGCGAATGGTTAAACTACAGAAAATGTTAAACGAGCCAACCAAGCAAATCATTGAATCCTCAAATAACGCTGATGAAGATGGAATCATTAAAGGTTCAGCACTGGATGACATCCTCTGTGAAGATTTAGAAGAATAAGGAACAATATGACAAATAGAAAAGATACTGACGGGGAAATTATACTCACCCCAAAAGAACAAAAGAAAGCGAAGGAGTTGCTCAATTCGTACGGTGCTGACCCCTTGGGAGCTCTCGCTACTATTCTAGGTGATTACCAAACAAGATTAGAAGCTGGTGAACGGCTATCTGCTGAAGAACTAGAGCATATGGAAAAATTAGCTCTCAAGCTACTACCCTATCAGCACTCTCGTGAAGCAGTGATACAACGCAAAGAAGAGGCCAAACCTATGGATGAGGACTCAGGTATCGTCAAGGATTCAGCATTAGATAACATTCTTACGGACTTGGAAAACTAGATTTCAGACTAACTGTTCCTATCTAATTACTGACGTTCTAGGCAAACTATTGTAAACGCCCATAGCTGTTTCAGTTGTGGGCGTTGTTGTATTTTAATGAGGAGAATGAAGCTTTGAAGAAGAGTCGTAATCAAGTAGAACGCAAAAGTAAGCGTCAAATAGACCAGTATCTACCAATAACCATCCGTATTCACTACACGGAAGATGAAGAAGATACGAATGGATTCTACCGTGACCATACCCTTGATGTAGGTATCGAGATTGATACTGTTCTAACTACATTCATGCACTTGGGTAAAAAGCGTCTCCTTCAGCTCATCAAAGGTGATTCCAACCGTATTGGTATATTTGAAGTGGTGCAGCGCACAATAGAAATGGAGCTGCCTGAGCCTACGCAACCAAACACTTCAGCATTGTCACTGTTTTGATAACAATGAATTCGATATTCGTATCCATAAAGTATAATTTCTAACTAAATAGCTGAGAGTCACCATTATGCTATAGCATACTCTTGCGGGGTGATTCTTGGCTATTTTAGCTATAACCCTCAAACATTCGGCAATACCTTACCTTTGTAACCATAACGAACAGTCGTTTGGCCTTTTTAGTATAATCCTAGGGGTTTACGGGTCATTCATTGTTCCAACCTAAATTAATTCCCCCCATCCCTTATATGTCATAGTTATAAAGCATTTTAATTAAATGTTTGCATTGGAGACACACTGATCCACCTCTATTGATATCAACCCAGTATCTCTATTTACTAACAATATAGTATTGGTGATGGGTGATAACCTTAGTAAATAACTAAACCATACCCCCGATGATAGCTGGACTTTGTTCAAGTATTAGCAATGAATGATAGTACTAACCAATCAGCCATATAACGGTTCACTAGCTTTTAAGTATGTTTAAAATGAAAACAGCGAATATGATAAGTAGAGTTGTGAGTAGTAAAGTAGAGCGCCAACTCATAGTTCATTATTAGACGGCTTCATTCTGGACACTGTTATACCGCTATTCCCACTCCCCATTAAATTCTGGGAGTCACATCCAGATTCGCCAGTTACCACATTTTCCTACCAAGACAAAAATAAAAACGTGTTTTGCACCTTCACCTCTTCTTCTTTCCTGCTCTCTCACACTCTCCTACTAACTTCAAGTGCGCTCCCATCAATCAACTCATGTACAGCCCCATGTTTAACATCCACGGGAAAACAACACCCGAAGATTCTATTATCTATGCAATATCAAATTAAAACACAATTTTCAGAGTTATTGATATAACGTTCCATTCCTTCTCCACGTAATTCACACATCACTTCATGGTTACTCAATCGTTTCTCTAGATGACCACATTGTGAACTTTCCTCCCCCCCAATTTCCATAGAACACGTATAGCAAGACCCAAATTTAAACGAATTTGTACATATCTAAATACCCTCAACACACCATCAATATACTGCTCTGCTTGTTCTTCTAAATACCTCTATTTATAAGGCATCAACGCTCATTCAACCCTCTCAATTCATATTGTAATAATCACTCAATTCAATAGCTGTTCAATACTCATTGTATATGGTCATCAATTAGCTCTATTTGACAGTAATATCTCTCATCATCCTTTTTCTTGTGTTGTTACTTCACAATTCCACCACTCGAAAGAGGTATATTCACCTCTATATAGTGTCTATTTTCAATTCGAGCCACTAGAGGGACTACATTTAGGTGGCTGATTAAACACAATTACTATTCAAAATCTGTTCTAAGGAAAATGTTTATACATCCATAGGGCTGCACGAATAGATATTACCCGCTTCAAAGCAAGCTGTTGATATTGCTGAAATAGTTCAATTTTAATAGATTCATAGCTAGTGTAGATTAACTCCGTTTCCATAGTGTTTCGCCTATGGAGTATAGAATTGTGTTATGCGGGTATGAACTAGAGAGTCATTGGCCTGAATAGACTAGACACCAAAACACAATAACTATTAGATAATTGAGAACCCTATCAGGTGTTAATGAGAACAACGTTCAGACTGATGTTTCGCATTGCACAGCACTAAGTATGATTGCTTCATCAACTAAGCAACTAAAGGTATTTGGCTATGAATACAATGGGTGACTTCTGCCCTCACTGCGATCATATCATCGTGTGGGACTACAACTTACAAAAGGAGTGTCAGGTCTGTGGTGAGGATGTCAATGAAGAGATTGAAGATGACAGTGATGAGGGTTAAAGCACATCAAAATCCGAACGCAGAAAATAGGATTTCCGGAGATTTTTATAGTTAGAGGTGAAGTAACATACAAACCCATGAGATAGAAAACAGCTCTGTAGGTATGAGCTAATACTCAATTCAACCATACTCGCTATAAACTCACGGCGAAACAAAAGTATCTATCTATCTCAGATGGATAGATGTTTCGTTTCTGTCTAGTGTAGGTATCATTGAAGGTATAGTCAGGTAACGAAAGGCAGAGAAAACGAGGAGTGCACACTACGTGGAGCGCTACCAATAAAATCCTTCTGTTCTATCGTAGATGTACTGACCCGCTTCCAAGAAGACTTAAAAGGCTGTTCAGGGGCACCATCCCATAATCCTATAGTAACTCATCACACCATACTCTCTACTTACCCTCCAACAACTATCACCCTTAGCGTACATTTATTGTACCGCGACTAGATCAAGGCGAAAGGAGTATTCATTTGGAATAGAGAGAAAATGACTACATTCCATGAGACATACCTACCCTCTAGAAAGAACTTATTTTTGGTTCGTTTTTTATCCTATTGCTCTTCTATTTTATCTATTTAAGGCTATCACCAACATACCCACCATAATTCGTACAGAAGAACCCACGTTACAAGATCTTCATCGTCATACCTATCTCAACAGGTATCACTCACTCTGATAACAGCACCAATGACCTTGTGGCTTGGCCTTCTGGGATAGCTAAAAAATACAATACGCTTGATCTAGATCATGAATGCAGGAGTTAGTAGCTCTGGGGGCTCTATGTGCTACTTGTTATTGATAAACAAGACGATAGCAAGTTAACTTTATGTTAATGTTAAATATTTTGGGCGGATCTCTGTCTAATGATAGATGAATAGTATATTCATCATCATAAAAGTCAATTGATAATTTAATTAACAATATATCAACACTAAATTTTCCTTTAATCCTCTGAATTAATTTGTTTTTATTGCGCCCCTAACAAATTCCTTGACACAGAATTTGTTCATTTATTAACGATGTTATTTATATGTTTTTCTAAATCTACGTCTGTAGTTTTTAAGAAAAATAGAAAACTTTAAATTTGGAGTTTGTAGATGATTGTAACTGAAGAATTGCAATACTCATTGTACGCTAGCCAACGTGAGTTGGATGGTTACCGAGAACGGTATGGTGTTGATATGTCGCAATATTTTGATAAACGTGGCGAATGTACGTTTATACTACCAACGTATGCGGATCTTGAGACTGGGCAGATTTATCTGGGAATTAAACAATTACTTGAAGAATTGCTTGGCTATCATCGAAATGGTCACCACCTCTACATGTATGATGACAATGTAACTAGGTTCTCGCCAAAGTTAGAGCAGGCTCACCCTGAGGGTGTAAAAATTCGTGAAATCATTCCAAGCCACGCAGCGAAATTACTCTCTGACGAAGAACGAGAGGTGCTGAGCAAGGAGGTGAGAATTCGAAATCCGCGCACTGGTAAAAACGTTACTGTTTTAGACATTTCGGCAATGAGTACTATTTGTCTAATGCACGATTTTGGATTGCGGTCAGATCAATTACGAGTTAAATCTCAAATCGAAACAGCTATTCTGATGCAAAAGTTAAATGCTCAGATGAACAAAGAATCAATAGCGCTAAAATTCAGGGCAATTTTCGATGTAAGTAACCTAACTCCTGAAGAAGAAGTCTGCTTGTACGGGAAACCGAAGGCGACAATTCGTCCTCAAAAACTCTTCAGTGAAGAAGTATATAAGACGTTTGCGAGGCTGCGCGGAAAGGATCATGATATTAAAGATGGTGACCGCTACAAGAAAAATGCCCCTGTCATGAATGATTTGA
The DNA here is from genome assembly GCF_003025555.1 of Photobacterium lutimaris. Taxonomy (GTDB): domain Bacteria; phylum Pseudomonadota; class Gammaproteobacteria; order Enterobacterales; family Vibrionaceae; genus Photobacterium; species Photobacterium lutimaris. Next base: position 974,840 of record NZ_PYMH01000001.1, read on the forward strand.
AAAGGCTTGCATACGGATACTTATCTCCGACTGCACGTAAACAATTGAAACACAATACAGGGTCTAATGTTCGTCTTGGAAATTGTTTAAATCAGCACGCGCTCGGTATTACATCGTTCAATGTCTACAAAGCCGCTGAGACCGCAGAGCTTTACTACGAGCGCGGTGAGCATGACAAATTCTTCTCTGAATATGATCAACATATTAAACAAATAGCCTTCCAGCCATTACTAGACGACTAGTGGTGTCTTAGAAAACCATCAATTGCAGGGCGGACAAATACCGTCCTGCTTTGATCATTGTGTTATTTAACATCATTCAAAGTATCAGTTTATCATATAGTTTCGTATCACTAATTTTGTACTCAATGATGTTATCCATTCTCTAACCAACAACTCATTTCGTTAGCTCTCCTTCCCATACATAATAGTTCTAATTGCTAAAACGTAGTTATGTTATTTAGCCAAGTCGGGTTTTATCGTGGTTGCGTTTATTCTAGGTAGCCCTATTTGGCATAAATGAGGCTTGTAAGAAATATCGTAATTAGGAGTCTAGAAGATGAAGTCAGTAGTTCAGCCAGTAAAAGACCCAACTGATATCGCATTGGTCAAGAAGCTGCTCACCAAACATCATGGTCAGATGTACACAGACGTTTGGGAGTTCGGTATCAATACTGCCCTTCGTGTATCAGACATCCTATCTATCAAGTATGAAGATATAAGGAACGATAGGATTGCACTGAAAGAGAAGAAGACGCGCAAGTATAAGGATATCAAGTTAGTGCCTAAGTTGATGGATATCGTTGCTAGGCGTCGTACAGAGAACCCTAATCATGTCTACCTATTCCAAAGCAGCAGTAACCGAGCTAAGTCAATGACTCGCCCACTATCTAAAACAAGCGTATACAACTCACTATCTGCGGTCGGTGAGATAGTTGGTGTCCATATGGGAACTCACTCGATGAGGAAGACCAGAGGCTATCATGTATACAACCAGACGAAGGATATTGGCCTGGTCATGGATATGCTAAACCACTCATCCGAAAGGGAAACACTGCGCTACATAGGTATCAATCAAGAAGTTCATGATAAGTTGGCTGAAGAAATAGTGCTGTAGTCCAGAAGGATATTCATTTCGATTCTAGCCAGTAACGGTACAATTGATGTTAAGTTTGGGTGGTAATGGAGGTCACTAAAAACTTGAACCTGTGGTGGTATACGCTGCACTATCTTGTCTAAACTATGGTGCGAACAACCGTTTAAGATTCCTTGGGAACGCCATAATGCACACGCCAGAGAACTAGATTGGTGTATTTATTGGTAGCAATCCAAGTGTTGTGGATATGGTGATTACCTTGCCCAGAATTCAGGTCCCATAACTTTACCAACAATACTACCCGTTCTAGATCATAACGAAACAGCTACCAAATAATAGGCAATTTTGTCTCTCCCATTTCCCCAAATCATGACACATCATGTCAAAACGCTTGATTTAAAACACAAATCTAGATATCTCGTATAGAAAACCCTACAAAACCTCTATAAAATCACGCTTTTTAACGGCATGAAATTATATGAATGAGTTGGTAGCTTGGTTTTCCAGCCCTCTAGCAGTGGCAATTGCTTGGTTTTGCACGGTTGTAGGTTTCATCTATTCACTATTACAACGCAACGAAAAGAACAAGTTCAAGGTTAAGTGTGAAAAGCTTGAAGCCAATAACTACAAGCTGGAACAGCAAATTATTAGCATTCAGAACACCAGCACTCATGGCAACCAGCAAGACGTCAAACAAGAAGGCACTACCAACATCAATACAGGTGTATTGAATGGTGACCTCAATCTCAATCAATGAGATAGGTAAAATAAGGTTATGGCAGATACATTAGTCCAAATCAAAGAGGTGCACGGAGATGTTAATAATGCGGAGCCTCCTGAGTCCAAGGTAGACTCTATCATCAATGACGTCATTAGTGAGATATCACAGGCACGAGTCACTGTTAACATAAAGGATCGTACATTCCCCTCCAAAGTTGACAGCAAAATTAAACATAACCAACTGAAGAGAAACAGAAGTATTGTGCTTCAGTACAAAAGCTATTCATCACATATCGAATCTGCATATAGCACAGTCGAGAAGCATGTTGTTAATGGCAAACAAACAGCGTTGCTGATTCTGAATGAAATGTATGCAACCGCATTAGCAAAGTTCAACATAGATGTTTGGGAACCAGACATGGCGGTGATTCAGCAACATGCTGACGAAATAATCGATGATGTTAAAACTCAGCTAACCAAATTCCTCTACAAGTCTGCAAACATCACTTTTACCAAAGAGCAGTTGGCTGTTGGTGTCAATGTGGTGCTCGCCCACGCTTTTGTTGAATGCTATGTGCTGGAGAACCCTAATGATACTGACTAAAGGTGCTAACCCAGAAATCAATGTCGTCTACATTGGAGCATTCGTACTAAAACATCTTCATGAATCGCGAGGTCACAAAATGAAAATTACTCGCTTGATGAAACTAGGGGAAAGAGAACTATCTATCTCCATCGACCACATGATCCTAACGCTAGACTGGCTATACGCTATTTCTGCTATCAAACATAATAACGATGAGGTTTCCATCAATGAAACTACTCAAGCTAACAACAAAGGTTGATGGAAGTGTAATTCGAGAAATCGAATTCAATGACACTCTAAACATCATCACGAACGAGAGAAATTCGGACTTATCAGGCAACCAAATCGGTAAATCGGTTCCTGGTCGAATTATCGACTTCTTATTAGATGGTTCGATCAACCCTATATACATTGATGAAGAATTTGATACTGCTGAGCCAAGTATTCAAAAGTTGTTGGGTGAACATATAGTCACCTCTTCCCTTTCTTACATTGGGCTAGATGGCAGTACTACAGAGATAAAACGAAACCTTGCAATAGGAAGCTCTGATTCAATTTATTATGTCAACGGCGAAGTTAAGAGTAAGAAAGAGTACAACAGCCATATCTTGAATACGATGTTCAATGTGTATTCTGACAAGCCTACCCTTAGAAAGTTAGCTCCTAAGTTTCTGAGAACAGATACATATCGAATGACAAAAACAGTCAAATTCAATGATGATAAGTTTAAAATATCTCAAGCAGATAGAAACACATTGTTCTTGTACCTGTTTAACTTTGGCGACACAGAGATTCTGAGTAAAATCCAGAGCATTAAAACCTTCCTCAGCAACTATGGGAAGAAGCTCAAATCATTTAATGGCATCATTAGAGATGACAAGATTGTTAGCACCATAAAAAGCACGCAACGTGAACTTACTAAGCTAGAAAAATCTCTACTTCTGAGCGAAAACAATACAGACAAGCTCGTAATTATCGATGAAATCAATGATATTGATAATGAACAAAATAGATTATCTGACCAGATTCTATCGTTAGAGCTCAAAGTGAGTAACATCAAGAAGACTCAGGAACTGCTTGAGGGTAACAAGAACCATCACCTGCTTAGTGAGCTAGAAACCATCTATAACTATGCATCAGTTAAGTTAGGTTCCGTCCTCAATGACTATGATAACGTTCTTAAATTTCATAATCATTTGATCGAAACAAAAACTGAATTTGTTACTGATGGCCTAGAGAAACTGGAAGATCAACTACTTAAAAGCACATCTAAACTCAAGAAGTTAGAACAAACAAAGTCTTCGCTATTTCAGGAACTAAAATCTAAGAAGAAAATTGAAGAAATCTCTGAATCTGTCAAGACTATTGGGGAGCTAAACAAAAAGCTAATCCAGTTAAATGCTATCGTCGAGAAGAAAGATAGCATAGAAGGTAAAATAAATGATGAAACTGCAAAGCTAGAAAGACTTTCTGAAAGGTTGGCTGCGGAACTTCAAAATGTTCACACATTCGAAACAGAGTTTAAGAAGCATTTCAAAGATTACACCAAGACATTCTATGGTGTCGAATATAACTTCAACCTTAACTTAGACATTACAAATGGTAACTGCCAACCTACTGTAGATGAAATTCAGTCAAACAATGATGGTGGTTTAAAGCGGCTTGAAGCAATCACATTTGACTTGTCATATATCAAAGCAGTTGATTCGTTAGACCTATTAAGACCAACGTTTGTTGTACACGACTCTATAGACGAGGTTGATATAAAACATATACGTCAGTTATTCGATGAATCGATAAAGCTGTCAGGTCAGCAAGTGGTTTCTATGTTGGTGAGCCAACTAGAAGATAGTGATTATGAGAAGTACAAGGACTATATAGTTTTGGAACTTTCTCAAGAGGATAAGTATTTCAAAGTCTAAGGTTCACCCACCATCAAACGAAAAAGCTAGCCATTCGAACGGTGGCTAGTTTTTCACATTTTGCACTACTGGCCTACCATTCGTTCACTTAACTCAATAGCAGCCTTCGATTGAGATACGACCAACACCACACTTTCATTTAAACACTTCTCTATTGCTTCCTTGCGGCGCTCACTGAGTTTACCTGCATACTTAACAGAACCCTCGGCAACTGAGCCAAGCCATTCTCTTCGTTCTGCAGCCGTCATCTTTCCATATGAAGCCCACTCTTTCCCATCAATGGAAAGAGCTAGACCGTTAGTTTCTTCAAGTGAGACAAGTTTTATAGCCATTGTTGATTCCTCTATTTGATTCGATTACGACAACAACTGTAAGCGATCTAGATAGAATCGAAAGAAGTTTTCTAACGTATCCTTAAGGGCTTAACCCTTTGGTGTGCTGTCTATTTTACTCAGAGCAATCTCAATAACACTTAAACCCATTAACTCGTTAAGAGATTTTCGTCCCTCTTCCCCCAGCTCAGCCTCTATAGCTGCAATTAAACCCAGTAAACCTTTTCCTGCGAGTTCACCAAGATTATCGGCAGTCGTTATATGACCAACGAGTAAACTCAAGATATTTCTAAAACCTGAATCATTGAGGGCAGTCATCCAACTATCTCTAAATGCGGAGAGGTTTGACATATCTAGTTTACTCATAAAGTAAGGAGCTACCTTACCTGTTAGAGCTTCAGGTATCGTGTGTGTTTTATGGTAACTCTGTAAAGTAGACTGCCTGATGCCCGTCTCTTCAGCAATGTTATAGAATGTTAGTGAACCAAATCCTTCCCTGAGAAATAACTCAAAGATTTTTTGGTTAATAAACTCTAATTTTTCCTGACGTTCCTTAGCTGATATTCTTGCCATGATAATGATATTTGTAGCTTACGATATTCTCATCATCTTATTCGTATCAGTATTTGAATACAATCAATATTGGCTGGTATTTCATTAATCAGCCAACATACATAAACGCATGTAAATCAATGATATTTATACAGTTCATTCGTCAAATGTGGTAAAATAAAGGCTGAAATTAAGCCAGCCAACACACTATCGGAGACGCATAGCATGAAGAAGAAAATGAGTATTGAGATCTTTGGCTTTGAAGTTAACCTTTCAATTAAACCTTTGAATATAAAGGAAAAATCAGAAAATGTTCGTTTAAACAAGCCCCAAACCGATGTCAATAAGTGGTTGTTTTAACTGATAAAATTCCATATTTAACAACTACTTATAATCACTTATTTTCATATTCATCCCACGGTTCAGGCTTCATGTTATCGTATGATTTCTTGATACCGACCATAACAGCATAACTTAGCTTAATCTTATCTCCCGACTTGTAATGGATAGTACATTCATCATCATCCAATACAACTTTCTCAAGAATTGAAGCCAAGATAGCATTCACCTTGAACTTACCTTCCTCAGACTCAAAATCGAAGTCTAAGTCGAAATCATTACTGACCTTCTTATTCATCAAATCCTGAAGCTCTAGGTTACAGTCTGCTATTTGATTGTTGATTGATTCTATTTCTCTACCTGCTTGCTCTCTACTCGCTTCATCAGGTAAGTAACGCAATGTACCGATAACATTAAGTCGCTCAGTTTCCAACTGCTCAATCTGGTGCTTCTTGGAGTCAATATCCCTCAAGTTAACACCCCCACCCTTTAATCCTTTAGCAACTACCAGGTGCATATATCTATTAAAGGCATCAAAGATATCTTCAGCTATCAAGTAAGTGTGGTCGCAATCTTTGAAGCTAGCGCGACCTCTACATCGCAACCACTTATTTGTTAGCGTCATTGGCCGTTCACATTTAGGGCAACGCATCAAACCACGTAAAGGATTAGCTATCTTGCTCCGCTTCCCTCCAGTGGTTTTTCTAAATGACATTTGCACTGCATTAAAGTCTTCTTCAGATACAATCGCTGGGTAGTAATCTTTGATCACTTGATTTGTTGGATGGCGTTCTTGCCTACCATCATCTGTATAAACAACAGATGATTTCCTCAACCAACCCATTACCCGTTCGTTCTTCAGATATTTCCTCACTGTAGCAACGTTAAACAATCTACCTGATGACGTCTTGATACCTTGCTTCCTCAACTCCCTAACGATTGAGTCAGCCCCCATACCATCAAGTTTCATTCTGAAGAGTTTCCTGACTACTTGTGCTTTTTCCTCTAACACAACATATTCAGTTTTATCATCAGTTAGCTTTAGCCAATATGGACACATCTTAGATTTGGTTTTACCAAAATTACGTTGGTGAGCAGCCCTAATACGATCAGCTTTTTGTTTAGACTCTTGGTGAGCCAAATCCATCATAACTGTAAGTTGGATATCGTAGCCTAGCTCAAACTTATCATCCCATTTAAAAACCTTGTCACCGAACTTAGCCACAGCAATGTTGATTTTTAGCTCCTTTAGCTTTCGCCAAAGTTCACGCTGCTCATCAACAGACCTTCTTGAAATACGGTCTATTGCTTCCACCAGCAACAATGCGTTTTCAGGGATTTCACCACGCTCACAACGAGTAATAAAATCACCTAGTGCGCCTGATGTGAGGTTATGGCCTTTATATGCTGACCGCCCATCGTCAGAGATAGATTCTTGGAGGTGATACTCAGGGTGCTTTGATAACCAATCTAGTGCCAATGATTTCTGACGGTCTAGGCCAGTCTTCTCGACTTGAACCTCTAAACTAACTCGACTGTAGATATAGCAAGGAATGGAAGAAGGGTTTGTCACGGCTTACTCTCTGTGGTCACTTTTACACCACAATTATACCGTATCTGAATTCGAATAAAAGAATAAAACTGAAAGGAAGGAGTGTTTTTAAGGAGTTAAAACGTTAACTACGTTTTCGAATTGCGGAACCATCTGGCCTTTACGGAATTCACCCAAGTCACCCCCCTTTTTACCAGATGGGCATGTACTGTGTTTGCGTGCAAGGTCTGCGAATTTCTTACCTTGCTTTAGCTGCTTCATAATATCTTCAGCTTGTTCTTTATGCTTCACCAAGATGTGAAGCGCATGGGCTGTTTGTGCCATGGGGTACCTCATTATTTCTATGCTGCTAAAAAGCAGCACCAATCAATCCAATTCGCTTTCACCTGAAAGCATTTGGACAGAACTATACACGTCAATGGCGCTTCCACCAACTCTGGGCATTTCTAGACACAAAAAAGCCAGCATTGCTGCTGGCTTTGTTATCCGAACGTATCGTTATTGTTCGGCTTTGAGGATTTCAGCCGTTTCCAATTGAGTCATTTGGCGGATTTGGCGCCACATGTAAAAGAAAATCCCCATCATCATCAGCATTGATGGAATCGCAATAGCAGGATAGCTCACCAAGGTCAGGCGACCCAGCTCTTCATTAAAGGCTTGTGTGCCTGAAGGGCTAGTAACAATCATTTTTGCCAAAACGTAATTCATCGCAGATGAGAAAGCGAAGGTACCGGCAAAAAGGTAATTTGATGTGAGCAGGCGACGCTCAAAGTCACCCTTTCGGCCAAACTCGTTAAGTTTCTCGTTGATCAGTGGCAGATTCAATACGGTATCGTTGAAAAGCATCTTGCTCACAACCGGGTACTTGGTGAACGTAGAAGCAAAAACACCAACGCCAATAAGACCTGGAATCAAGGCTTCTTTTACCGCTAACCACTTAGGGTCAAGCTGAAGCAACCCGATACCACCGGTAAGCAACACACTGATAAAACCCAACAGCGAGATAAAATTAAACTTTTTGTACTTAATCAGCTCATAGCCACCCAGTACAACCGGAAAAGCTAAGGCCACAACCAGTGCGCCAACAGAGCCAAGGTATTCGTCACCACTTAGCTTCATCAATACGACTGAAGGCACGATAACGTTGAAAATCAAATCATTAAAAGGACTAGCTTTCTTTTCCGTCATAATATTTTACAAAGTTATTTAAACGTAAACATCTTCATTGTTCCGTGAAATGGCCCTGCTGTAAAGTAGTCGACCGTTACAAAAGGTTAAATCGCCTGAATGAAATAAGCAAAATTCATCAACATCCTATTGAGCATAACACATTCAGCTTCATGCCGGATGATGCAAACACACCTATCCTCACCCATACTTTGCACACATTCTTTGCCTGTGAATGGGGAGTCTTACATGAGTAAACCTGTGGTTGCCGATACCAAGCCGGTAAAAGTCACATTAGAAAAAGGCCAAACGTACTACTTCTGCACATGTGGCCGATCTACAAAACAGCCTTTCTGCGACGGTTCACATCAAACCACCGATTTCAAACCAAAAAGTTTCAATGCTGAAAAAGACGGCGATGCTTTTCTCTGTGCGTGTAAGCATACGGCTAACGCCCCATTTTGCGACGGTAGCCACAAACAGTTCAACGCCGAAGACATAGGTAAGGAAGGTCCAGGCACCGCGACCAGTAGCGATGAACTGCCAGTAGCAAAAGCCACGAAAGAAGAGCCCAATGTCGAGTTTATCCATCAGCTAGCCCACGAGGGCCTCAAAAACCTTGGGCATCATGGTGCAATGACGGCGATGGGTGTGCCGCGCTACCAACTACCTGACTGGGATGATATCCAAATCATGGTCGCCCAAATGGCTAAGAAGCCTCTGATGGATGATGCAAAGGTCGGCACTGAATTAGTGATTGGGCCAAAGGCCAAAAAACCGCTGGTACTCAATATACCGCTGTTTGTATCAGACATGAGTTTCGGTGCGCTCTCAGAAGAAGCCAAAACCGCCCTTGCGATGGGTGCGGAGTTGGTCGGTACCGGAATTTGCTCTGGGGAAGGCGGCATGCTCGCAGAGGAGCAGCAAGCTAACAGCCGCTATTTTTATGAACTGGCCAGTGCCATGTTTGGCTATCATGAAGGTTTGCTGAAAAAAATCCAGGCCTTCCACTTCAAAGGCGGCCAAGGTGCTAAAACCGGTACTGGCGGTCATTTACCCGCCATCAAAAACACAGGCAAAATTGCAAAAACCCGATGCCTTGAAGAAGGTACCGATGCTATATCTCCTCCGACATTTAAAGATCTCAAAACACCCCGTGACTTTGCGGCATTCGCCGACAATATCAGGGTGATCACCGGTGGGATCCCAATTGGTTTCAAACTCAGCGCCAATCATATAGAAAGGGATATGGGGTTTGCTTTAGAAGCTGGTGCCGATTACATCATTCTCGATGGACGTGGAGGGGGAACGGGTGCTGCCCCGAAAATCTTTCGTGATCATATCAGTGTACCCACTATCCCTGCCCTTGCTCGGGCAAGGTACTTCCTTGACAAGCAAGGTATGTCAGGCGAGGTTACGCTAATCATTACTGGAGGGTTACGAACCCCTACTGACTTTATCAAAGCGATGGCCCTTGGCGCTGATGGGATTGCCCTTGCCAACAGCGCAATGCAGGCCATAGGCTGCGTCGGGGCCAGGATTTGCAACACCAACAACTGCCCTGCGGGCATTGCCACTCAAAACCCTGAACTGCGTAAAAAGCTCGATCCAAATCGTGCCGCCACCCAACTGGCAAACTTCTTCACAGCATCCACCGAATTAATGCAAGTGATGGCACGAGCATGTGGTCACCATCACCTGAACCAATTTAACCAAGATGATTTGGCGACTTGGAGTGAACAGATGGCGCAGCTAGCGGGGATTGAGTACTCCGGTTTTAAGCAACGCGAGTAGAAAAATTGCGAACGTTGCATTTTCAATTAAGCGTAAATTCCTATATGGTAAACACTCAACTAATGATTGGATATTCATATGCTTACAACAAACGATACTGCACTGGTGATAGTTGATGTCCAAGGCAAACTTGCGCAAATCATGGACAGCAAGGAAACACTTTTTAAAAATTTAGAAACCGTTGTCAAAGGCGCTAAGATTCTGGATATCCCAATCATCTGGGTAGAGCAGATCCCGCACAAATTAGGCCCAACCATCCCGCAAATTTCTGACCATTTGCATGATCATACCCCTATCGCCAAAAACAGTTTCAGTTGCTACCGCGATACGCAGTTTGTCGAAGCCTTGTCAGCGTCAGGCTGCAAGAACATCGTGGTGGTGGGTATCGAAGCCCATATTTGTGTGTATCAAACAGTACGCCAATTGCTTGAAGCTGACTACCATGTTGAAGTGGTCGCTGATGCTGTCTCTTCACGCAATCCAACCAACAAACAGATTGCCTTGGACAAGATGCAGCAATTTGGTGCCTCGTTAACAACAGCTGAAATGCTGATTTTCGAGCTTCAAGAAATCGCTGAAGGCGAACGATTCAGAGACATTCTCAACGTCGTCAAGTAGTTGGATAAAAAACGCGATGCTATGCACCGCGTTTTTATTGGATCAGTGTGCTTTCACTATGCCGCTCGCTTAATATCCCACACCCGCAAAATATGAGGAAACCACACTCAGCGCCAATGCAAATGTCATGACACCCAAAACCGGTTTGCTTTTCGTCACCAGCGGCATTGACCAAACACCAACAACGGCCAGTAACAAACCCAAGCTGATCACCTGTGAGACAAACGGCATAACGGCACCAGTAGCCTCAATCTGACGAGATAATTCACCGAGTTGTGGAAACCCTGTAAGCAGACAGATAACCGCTATAATCGTACCAAGACGCGGTAATACCGTGTTGAGTTCTTCAACTTTGTGCTGTGCTCTTACAAGGCAAGCATGCGCAAGTAAGGTGCCACCACAAAGTGTCGTCGCTAAAAAGTGCGAAGCAATCAACCAATGCTCACTTCTCACCGCCAAGCCATGAATGAGATAACTCCCCCCGATGACAATGGCTAATACCAAACAGCACTTTCGAATAAAATCCGAACCTATCAACGCTTTTTCTGCGAACCAATAAAGTAGTGCAGATGCAAAAAACGTGATTGATAAAAGCGCTTCAGCACCAATACGGTATCCATCTGCTACATCAGCAAGCATCAGGTTCCATTCTCTGAGCAAAAGAGCACTGAATAACATTAACCATAACACCAGCATCGCCTTATGTAGGCGATCAGCTTGACCAAAACACAGTTTGCCACTCAATAACACCATGCCAAGAACAATGAATGCTCCAATCGACATTTGGGTCAACACACTTGAAAGAATAAATGGCCACTCAAACCAAGCCATAACTCACCTCGTCGTCATTCTCTCTGACGAATTTAAAAACGTAAGGCGGCGTATTTTGCCTGACAGCAATAATTTGTCCACAAAAAAGCCCAGCTAACAGGTTAGCTGGGCTAATTATTCCCTCAGGACTTGCCGCTCTGCTATTCGGCTTACTCCGATTTGTATGAGCGTTTCGGCTTGGCCACACCAGATGACAACGGCTGAGCTTTCAAACAAGCAATGGTCACCAACAAAGACACGATGGCGACGACCACCAATCCGCCATAGGTCACGTTGAAGCCTTCAGCTAAAGCTCCCGGGTCAAACTGCGACAACCCATCAGCACTTCCCTCACCTACATGCACCGGCACTTTGAGGTGAAACAGGGCCGCACAGAATGCAACGCCGAGTGCGCCGCCAAACTCACGACCGTAACCAAACATCGATAGGCCAATCCCACGGTCATGAGGAGGCAATACATTTTGCACTACCACATTCAAGCTCGGTAATGTCAATCCAAGTCCTAGACCGGCAAAAGCCAAAGCAACCGTCATTGTTAGGCCTTTATATAAAAGAAAAACAGCCACCACTGACATGCCAAAGCCAAGAACGGTCAAAGACTTATAAAGCCCTGTTTTAGCAATTCGTTTACCTCCAAGGTAGGCCCCGCTAGTGATACTCATCATAAAGACCATCATGATCAATCCACTGTCCGACGCACTCATTCCATGCTGCCATTGCATTTGAAGCGGTAGATACACCAGTATGGCAAACATCAACAGTTGTGAACACATGATCAACAACACACTGATCAAGTAGCCCGGAAGACGAAATATCCGCGCTGGTATGATCGGATCTGAAACATGTTTTTCCACAATGAGAAACAACACCAATGAGATACCAAGAGCGGCGAATAAACTGGCTTGACTGATCATAATGTCTGGTGACATCAACAACAGCAACAAAGTTGTAATCGTCATCAGCAAGCCCGCACCCGCCCAATCAAAGCGGCTGTCACGCCCTTTACTCAGGTGCTTGAGATTTGTATTAATCATCCAAAGTGCCAATGCCCCTAAAGGAAGGTTGATCCAAAATACCCACCGCCAGCTTAAATGTTCGGCAAAATAGCCCCCCAATAAAGGCCCCGCGATACTCGACGCCGCATACACCGCAGAGATATAGCCTTGGTATTTACCGACCTCTCTGGCCGGAATACAATCGGCAATGACCGTAAAGGCCAATGCAATAAGGCCACCACCACCGATCCCCTGCAGCACCCGTGCCGAAATAAGCGTTGGCAAATCTTGCGCCATGGCGCACGCAACCGAACCGAGTAAAAACAAAACAACACTGATGTTCAGCATTTTTACCCGACCGAAAATATCACTGAGCTTGCCATATACGGGTAACACCGCAGTAGCTGCCAACAAATATGCGGTAACAACCCATGTTAAAGCCTGTCCGGCACCAAGATCTTCACCGATAATCGGCAAAGGCGTGGTCACAATACTTTTTTCTAGTGATCCCAACGCAATAACCAATGCTACGCTGGTAAAAATTGTTTTCGGCGACATAAAATCTCCTATGAATGCGCGACAAGGATAATTCAAACAATGCATTTCGAAAACAGAAGATTGAGAGGCATCGGATCTCAGTAATGATGATCAATCTCCCTAGGCATTGACAAATAGCAAGTATTCCTCTAACTTATTTTTTAAACAAAATTAAGTTAGCCTTTTTTGCTCAAATTTGCTTATTTGCAGGGTTACGCTTTCACTTATTCTAAATAGATTCAAAAGTTGGGATGCCTATGTACGCAATCACAAATATCAATGTCTTCAATGGCCAAGATACTCTTGAAAAGCAAGCCATTATTGTAAATGGTGATACGATTGAATCAATTGTTTCAATGCAAGATGCCAACCTGCCTGAAACGGTTTACGATGGCCAAGGAGCCACTGCCACGGCAGGCTTTATTGATCTTCAGCTAAATGGTTGCGGTGGTGTTATGCTGAATGTCGACATTTCAAAGCAAACGCTCGACACCATCAACCGCACCAATATCCAAAATGGTACAACCCAGTACCTGCCAACACTGATCACAAGCCAGCATGAAACTATGTGCCAAGCGGTCGAACTTGTCGCTGGAATTGCAGCTCCACAAAATGAAGGGATCATCGGATTACACCTTGAAGGCCCATTTATTAGCAAAGAAAAAAAAGGAGCTCACAATGAAAGTCATATCCGCATTCTGGACGAACTGACCGCTCACTACCTTGCTGATAATGCCAAACACATCTCTGTCATTACACTTGCTCCAGAAAACACATCACAAACGGTTATCGATACGCTCAACAACGCTGGCATCACCGTGTCACTTGGCCATACCAATGCCAACTACCAGCAGTTGACGAGTAAAAGCCATTTGAAGATGGCAACCCACCTATACAATGCAATGACCCCTCTCGGCTCACGTGAGCCCGGCGCTGTTGGTTATATTTTTGATAAAAAGCCGCATGCGGGCATTATCGTCGATGGTATCCACTCATCTTATGCATCAGTACGTATTGCCCACCAGCAACTTGGTGAAAAACTCTTTATGGTCACCGATGCTGTCGCACCAGCGGGAACTGATATGACCGAGTATGACATGGCCGGCACCACAGCCTATGTCACCGACGGTAAATGCCACTATGCGGATGGTACAATTGCAGGAGCCGCCATTACGATGATCGAAGGCGTTAAGAACCTTATCCGGCATGTCGGCCTGAGTAGAGAGGAGGCTCTACGGATGGCTAGCCTTTACCCAGCGAAGGCCATTGGTATCGATAGCCAATACGGTCGCCTACTGCCTGGTTATAAAGCCAATATTACGTTGCTAACCGATCACAACGAGGTGTGTTCGGTTTATCAAATGGGGATGAAGCGCTTTTAATATCATCTCATTAAAATAGCGCCTCGGCTTCAAGCGGATATTTACATCCTCGGTATCCGCTTGACGCGATTCACCCTCAAATGGTACTAATCACTCATACATACCTAACCAGTACTTTATTAGCCATGTTAAACACCCAATGGCTCCACACCTTTATCACCTTGGTTGAAATTGGCCATTTCACACAAACAGCAGACAAGCTATTTATGACTCAACCGGGGGTCAGCCAACATATTAAAAAACTCGAAGAGCAAGCAGGTACCCCTTTGATCAAACGGATCGGCAAGCGGTTTGAGTTAACACCGGCAGGTCAGCAGTTATACCAATATGGCTTGAGGCGACAGGACGATGAAAAGCAGTTGTTAGGCCAATTGTTAGCTGATGACCCATTCTCTGGCGAGTGCCATTTGGCCTGCTCTGGTTCACTTGCAATGTTTCTCTACCCTCACTTCCTTAGCCACCAGAAAAACCATCAAGCTATCAGTATTCATTTGGAATCAGCGCCCAATCAACGAATTTTAGAAGGGATTAAGGGTGGCCAATTTGATATCGGTATCATTACCCATGCCGTGGCTGATCAATACTTCAACCAAACCAAAATAGGGCAAGAAGCCTTATGCGTTGTCGTACCCGCAGACTACCCTGATGCGAAATTAGATAAAGAGTCATTGTACTCTCTGGGGTTTATCAACCACCCGGACGGGAAGCACTACTTACAGCAAGTCCACCAAGCCAATTACGGCGACAGCCATTTTGACTTCCGGAAAATGAAAATAACTGGCTACATAAACCAACTCAATCAAATTTTGCTCCCTGTCTCAAAAGGCCTTGGCTTTACCGTATTACCAGAAAAAGCGGTCGATCACTTCAGCTATCCAGACAAAATAAAAACATTAGCCGTGCCGAATACCGTTAGCCAAGAATTGTATTTGATCCGGAAGCAGCACAGGCCCTTACCAAAGCGCTATATTCACATTATTGATACGATCACCAAGCTTCTGGAATAAAGTGGAAAAAATCCTGCTTAACAAGCAGGATTAAATAAGTCATCGTTACGCCCAATGTTCACGCCCTATTCAAGGGCAGAGCGCTATAGATCTCGCATCAGGATTTCATATTCTTCTTCAGCAAGCTCTATCAATTTGGCGAGCTCACGCGCATCATCACTCGATAGAGATAAGTGCCATTGTACATCATCTCTTTCAAGCTGATTTTTGCAAATGAGTTCCGTTTTTTTACCTTCAGAATAGAAATACAGTTGATCAAACTCTCCACTCAGATGACTATTCTGCTCCAAAATATTCACTTCAAGCTCTCCAACAGGACTTATTGTCACATCCGCGTGAAGTTTTGAATCTCCAGGTAAAATGAAATGCCTATGCTCAGCCAACATATGACAGCCTCCTATCTGACTTACGCCATGATTCTCCCGCGTCAGCGAACTCACAAATGTAAGTCGCTGAACAACGCTGCATGCAGCGTCCCCAGTCTCTTCACTAATAAGTCTAGTTAAAACAGTAACAGTCAAATGAAAATTCACGAAAGGATAACAATTATTCATTCATTTTTTTGCTCGGTATCAAATTTTCGTGATTTGAACAAAATCATGGCACGGTTTTCTATCCTCTACGTCCGGTTTCTGGCAAAGTCGTATACCCATGCTAAATGAATGCTGGACTAAACCGTAAATACCAAGGAAGTACCCATGATTGATTTTCGTTCTGATACAGTAACCCGCCCTACTCAAGCCATGCGCCAAGCAATGGCTAATGCCCCTGTCGGCGATGATGTATATGGTGATGATCCAACCGTCAACGATCTAGAGCAATGGGCTGCAGAGCGACATGGGTTTGAATGTGCACTCTTTTGTAGTTCAGGTACCCAGGCCAATTTACTTTCACTGATGGCACACTGTGAACGCGGAGATGAATATCTATGCGGGCAGCAGGCACATAATTACATGTTTGAAGGTGGTGGTGCTGCCGTGCTGGGCTCTATTCAGCCACAACCAATTGAAAATGAAAAAGACGGAACAATCCCCTTCACGAAGCTGTCAGCTGCAATCAAACCTGACGATGCCCACTTCGCAAGAACCCGCTTGTTAAGCCTTGAAAACACCATCAATGGTAAGGTGCTTCCTCTCTCCTACATGGCAGAGGCGCGTGAGTTTGTTAACCAGCACAACTTAAAACTGCATTTAGACGGAGCACGAGTTTACAATGCCGCGACCGCTTTGAATGTCGATATCAAGGCGATCAGCCAGTACTTTGATTCAATGACGGTTTGCTTATCCAAAGGTTTAGGTGCCCCAATTGGCTCATTGGTACTAGGTGACAAAGCCTTCATTGCAAAAGTGCGTCGCTGGCGAAAAGTGCTTGGTGGTGGAATGCGTCAGGCTGGTATTCTAGCCGCGGCGGCAAAGATCGCCTTAACCGAACATGTGGCACGATTAGCCGATGATCATGCAAATGCCAAAAAGCTGGCTGAAGGGTTAAACCGCCTACCTGGCTTTAAGGTTAATACCGATGTTGTCCAAACTAATATTGTCTTTGCTAAAGTCGATCCAAGCATTGACCAACAGCAACTTGCCACTGCGCTGAAAGAAAAAGGCATCATCATCACGCCAGGCAATCCAATGCGACTCGTCACCCATATCGATATTAGCAGTCAAGATATCGACACCTTTCTATTGGAGCTTGAAGCCGCACTATAGCGACTAATCCCAACGAATAAAGCGCCGATTGGACAAGTCCAATCGGCGCTTTTACGATATCGGCATCCAATTAGAAACGATAGCCCAGGCTCACTGATGATAACCCATGTTCAACCTTAATATCGTCATCATTCAAACGTGTTGGTACCACGACTCTTAGGCCTAACTCCCAATTCTTATAATTAACAACAGCACCTAGGTGAGAATTAAAGCCGATACCAGATGAGTCGAACTTCTCTTGGCTATTATCTGCATTCTTCAATTTGCCGTCAGCATTGAGATAATGCACGCCCGCTCCTAACTCGACTCGCCAACTTTTACATGACGAGCACAGCTTGCGGTTTCCCCACTGATAGAACAGTACTGGTTTGAAACTAACGGAATACCCTTTGTAATCGCCACCTACAAATTGATCATCATCGCCGTCATCGTAGTCTAAATCAAAATAACTCGCAGAAAGCTCTGTGTGATAACCCCAACGGCTCGATTCTGAAAAATAGTAAGGTGACTGTATGAGCGAGACAACAGGGGTAACAGAGTTTGACGAGTTAAAGGGGACGTCATTAAACTGCCCTTTTTTTGTAATATCAACACTGCCGGTTGACTTGGCAATCCCCAGTTTTACACCAGGAACCCTAAACAGAGTTTCTAAGTCCATTGCATGGGCAAAAGAACCCACAGAAAGCACAATTGTGCCCACAATTAAACATCCGTATTTTTTCATGCGCCGTTCCTATGACTGCTACAGCTTATATTTCTCAGTTAAGCACGACAATTGCCCAAAAAAAAGCCCAGCAATTGCTGGGCTTACATTTCATTATTCTTTAGTGATGTTCCACACACTTTCTGCTTACAGCAACACAGCTAGTCGACTGTTTTTTAGCCATCTTTTTTTAGAACACGCAACTCAAATCAGCTTAAAAGAGGTGGTTATTCAATAACAAATGGCAAACAATGCTCGCCACATACCCCAAGGCAATGACCGGCATCCATTTCAAATGGCCGAAGAATGTATATTTACCATGGGCTGCGCCCATCAAGGCAACACCTGCGGCAGAGCCAATAGAGAGCAAGCTACCACCAACACCAGCGGTCAATGTAACTAACAGCCAGTTACCCAATGAGAGTTCGGGCTGCATCGTCAATACCGCAAACATAACAGGAATATTATCCACTATTGCTGACAGTATCCCGACCATGACGTTTGCCCATACTGGGTTCCACTGGGTATACATCACCTCTGATACCAAACCAAGGTAACCCAACAAACTCAACCCGCCTACGCACATTACTACACCGTAGAAAAACAGTAGCGTATCCCACTCGGCATGAGAAACACGCTTGAACACGTCGAAGGGCACAACAGAGCCTATCCGCTTTAACGCTTCATCGTCTTTATTGGCAATGGCAAGCGCTTTTTTCTTCTCCAGCGAGCGCGGCAAAGTCTTGCGGAGGTAAAAACCGAAGAACTGCAAATACGCCAACCCCATCATCATGCCAATAACTGGCGGGAAGTGAACCAGCGCATGGAAAGCGACAGCAGTAGCAATCGTCAAAATGAACAAAAAGACAATACGCCTCGCCCCTCGTTTCAATTCAACGTATTCACTGGCGGTATTGGGTCTTGTCTTTGGCACGAAGAATGACATGATAGCCGCAGGAATAACGTAGTTGACCAATGACGGAATAAAGAGGTCGAAGAACTGAGTAAAACTAACCAGCCCAGTTTGCCAAACCATTAACGTGGTAATATCACCAAATGGGCTAAAAGCCCCGCCAGCATTTGCTGCCACCACGATATTAATACAGGCGATGTTGATAAAACGCAGGTTACTCCCCCCCACCTTCATAACAACAGCGCACATCAACAATGCCGTGGTCAAGTTATCGGCGATGGGTGAAATCACGAACGATAAAAAGCCGGTAAGCCAGAACAAACTCCTGAAATTAAACCCTTTACCCACCATCCAAGCTTGCAGCGAATCGAACAAGCGCCGCTCTTCCATGGCACTGATATAAGTCATTGCAACCAACAAGAACAACAGTAACTCGGCGTACTCCAGTAAGTTATGCTCTAACGCCGCCTTTGCTAATTCAATTTGCCCCTGTTGCTGATAAACAAAACCAATCATTAGCCATATTAAACCTGCGGCTAATAAAACGGGCTTTGACTTCCTCAATTGCAGGTATTCCTCACCCATTACCAAGCAATAAGCGAGACCAAAAATAATGAGTGATGCATAACCGACAGTCGACTGAGTTAAATCTGTGCCTGGTGCCGCGGCAAAAGCACTGCCCCCTGCCATTAGGGCTGCAGCGATCCCCCCAAACAGCATACTTCCTCGTAACAGTTTCATTCGCTACTCAACTCCCTGAGTGATTACACTAGCGTTAGTGTATATATTCCTTGTGATTATTTACGTGAAGCAATCTAATTTGTTAACAGCAATTACAACACACAATTAACACCATGTGAACATGCGTAGCGAAAATCCACCCCCTTCACGGTGACTCTGTGACCAGTCGCATTTATTTGCTTTTACGATTAATTTTGTAAAACCCACCAAACGTAAACCAAACTACTCTATGACTACTGATAAAATCAGACCTGTATGCACTTTCCAACAGCCTACGGGCTTGAATTAGCTAATATCAATTCGCTGAATGGAATGAGGAAAACATGGCATGAAAACAATCACGCATTGGTTGGAAGAACTTAAGAGTGTCGCCCTCAGCGCAAGCTGGGACGAAGCCGCCAATGCCCGTTTACTGAATGAAGCGCCTTCTTCACTATTTGGTCGTGTCGTTAACCCAACACAAAGTGAAGCTGTTGCTTATTGGTTAGATGTTTGCTGCCGATTAAGTGCGTACCACCAACACGCTGGAAATGTTGACCTTGCGTTCCGATACCAACAATTTAGTTACAGCAAGATACAGGCGCTCGCATCAGAGCCGAATCAAGACACCGCCATCCAACGCTGGTGTATCAAAAAACTGGAGCGCATGGTTGTTAGCATGCTGGAGTTCTGCCAGCAACAACCCCACCCTGCCTGGCAGAATGAAAGTAAACACCTTATCGAATCACATGTTCATTTTATGCAGATGTTATCGCACCAGAATCTATCGCTAGGGCCTGTGATCAAAAAAATACATTAACGTCTGATCCCTGAATTTGTGGTCACCATCCAACATCAACAGGCTATCTCAGTATTGAGATGACAATAAAAAAAGTCATAAGACTGATCTCAAGTTAATCTTGTATTGAGATTATTTACTATTCTAATAAGTGCAACAGTACAGTAGACACGGGGTTTATTCCGATGACACGTCCATCCTTTAGTAAATATTGCCGACGATTGTTTTTTAGCGTTATTGCGCTTGCTGTAATTTCGCCGGGTTACGCCGAAATTCATCCAACACCACCTGAGATCGCGGCACCGTCATGGATTTTAATGAGTTACGATACCGGTCAGGTCATTGCTGGGGATAACATCCATGCTCCACACGCCCCCGCCAGTCTCGTGAAAATCATGACAAGCTATGTCGTTGGCCAAGAAATCAAATCAGGTCATATAGCCTCAGACGACATGGTTGTGATCAGTGAAAATGCATGGGGGAAGAAATTTCCCGGCTCATCAAAAATGTTTCTCAATGTGGGTGACCAAGTCTCGGTCGATGATTTAAATCGAGGTGTCATTATTTCATCAGGTAATGATGCGACTGTGGCCCTTGCTGAACATGTTGCCGGTCATCAACCTGCTTTTATCGAGATGATGAACCGTTATGCTGAAAAAGTCGGGATGAAAGATACCTTTTTCACCAACCCACATGGACTGGATTCAGAAGAACAGCAGATAACGGCTTATGATATGGCGTTGCTAACAAAAGCGCTGATTAGTGATTTGCCCAACATGTACGCGTTGTTCAAAGAGAAATCATTCACCTTTGGCAAAATCAAACAAGGCAATCGTAATGCCTTACTGTGGGACACCACTATCAAGGTGGATGGCGTGAAAACGGGGTACACCCAAAATGCAGGATACAGCCTCGTATCTTCTGCCGAACTAAATGGACAGCGATTGATTGCCGTCGTCTTAGGGACAAAAAGTGCAACTGTCCGTCGTAATGAAAGTAAAAAACTCTTAACTTGGGGATTTCGTTTTTACCAAGATATCGAGCCTAATTTCAGTAAAGATGAATTGCTACCTTTGCGTGTTTGGTATGGCAGCCCATCAACTGTCGATGTTGTTATCGGCTCAGGGGGAAAAGTCACCATTCCTCGTCGCCAAAGGAAGAATGTTGAATACTCTATCCTCTATGACAACTTAGAAGCGCCGATCTCAAAAGATCAGGAAGTGGGTAAAGTTGTTTGGTATATCGATGATGAAGTCATTGCTGAAAAGCCCCTATTAGCCACGCAACAAGTTGATAAAGCGCCTTGGTATAAGTCAATGATTGATGTGGTATGGCGACCTATAAACCGGTGGTTCAGTGATCAGAATGAAGCACTGAAAGCCACGGCAAATCAAACCTAACTCAGAGTTAATGATGTCGGGCATAACGTCAAACAAAGAGCAGGCAATTTGCCTGCTCTTTGTTAGTCGATGAGCTTATTCATCATCGTCAATATCTTCAGACTCAAACCAGTCATCAAATTCAATATCATCTTGGTTCTCGTCCCACAACGCGTCTTCGATTAGCTCGATATTATTAGGGTCAAACTCAAACATTGTGATTCTCCATGCCAATTTTACGAACATATCGTGCCTGTTATCAATTTCTGATAGAGAGCAAGATATGGTTCTTTTGTACTTAACACGGGTGTCAGAACGATGAATGAAGCGTGTTAAAAATATGAACTTTCATTTACATGAAACCGGGTAACCTAACGCGTACTATCGTCAAGCTCAGGCTTCATCCATACCGACTTGAAATCGAACCAGCCCATAGAATTGGATTGCATGCCTTGAACCGCCCCAGAGTCATCAACACCAAGCCAGTTGTGAAAAAGCGGCATGATCTGACCAAACTCAACAAGCTTGGCACCGATGTGCTGGCAAGGCGAAGTCTGTTCGATATTTGCCCGCCATCGCAATATCTCTTGCTCCAGTTGCTTGAACTCCTCTTCCGGCATGGCTCGGGCGATATGATCAAAATTGAAGAACCATGATAACAACGCATCATCACGGTAGTTCATCAGACTCATTCCTCCCAACCAAAGATCAATTTTCTGGCAATGTTTACCAAGAGCAATTTCAGTCGTGGTTAGCTCAAGCATTTTCAGCTTAATGCCATCTTCAGCTAATAACTCTTTAATAGCGTTGGCAACGTGTGGGTAAACCGGGTGCTGACAAGCAAAAGCAATGGTTAGGGTACGTTTCGACGGCGGTTCGTGCACTGGTGCAGTATGTAACGGTACATGGGTCCACCCCGGCAAAATGCCATAAGCATTGGTTAAACGGAAATCACCAATCTGATCTTTATTTAGCCGCTGCAACAGCTGCAAAGCGGTCAAGCGCCCTTGCAAATATCGTAACCATTGTGGATCTGCAGGCAACCCACTAATTCGGTTAAACAGAAGGAAGTTACATCCCTCATCCAATTTCAAACGGGTGGAGACACTCACGCCCCCCAGTTGACTAGCATCTGCTGCTGGTTGCAAGTAACACGATGCAACTTCAGATAGCATCCAAATGTCCACAATATCAATTAACGCCCTGAAGCCGAAGTAGTGATCAGAAGCTTCCAGCTTAAAGCGCTTACTGTCATTTTGAATGACTTTATAAGGGCCGGTGCCTATTGGAAACAGTACATTGGGGTTGTCCATATCTGCATCGGCCGGCTGGATCATGGCAATAAGGTTTGTAAGCAAATCAGGAAAGCGCTGATCATCAGCAGTCAGGTAAAAGTCGATGGTATTGGTAAAAGGGGCATTGATTTCACGGATATGACTAAACAGCCTATGCTGCTTAACCTGGTTGAACGTGGCAATAATATCGTTGCTGCTCAGCAGGCGGCCATCATGGAATCGCACTGAAGGCCGAATATAAAAGCGCCAGTGGCGTGGATTTAATGCTTCCCAATGGTGAGCCAAATCACCTTCCACTTCCTCTTTTTCCTCGTTTATTCGAGTCAGTCCATTGAATACCTGCCTAACCAAATGCTGCTCAGAACGGCGTAAAGGCTGGAGCGGATTGAGGTTGCTGAAGGCACGATAATAAGGCAAGCGAACAATTTGTTTGCCATGTGCCGTGGTGTGGCCAAGCTGTTCTTGGATGATCTGGGCAAGCTTGTCAGCGTTGTGTTCAAGGGCTTCAAGAGCGGGTTCTAGCTTTCCTTCAGCCACCAATTTTCTCGCATGCATTAACTGCAATTCATTGTCTGTACTACAAAATGCCAACCGCGATTGCTTTCCCCGTCCAACCGCAGGCTCCCAATTGATCCAGCCTTTATCTACCATTTTGTTGATAACCATCCGAACATTTCGCCGGGTACAAAATAGTACTTCAGCAATATCCTGAAGGTTAGTATCGGCATCGTGGCCAGAGAAATGGTTATACAATCGCTGAAATTGGATTTTAAGCCGTTGACCGCTCATAAAAGAGGAACCTATTTTTATTGTTTCTTCTGTTTTAGGTTTCCTATTTTAGCGTAAAAATAGTGACGTACCCAAGCGGTACTTGGCGGCATAGAACAAGTTATTTTCTACTAAGTAGACCCCCAAAAAATAGCGCCTGAGTGAGTCTATGCCGCCCCCCCTTCTTAAAAGTCACCGGTCTTAAGTGCAGCCGATAAACTCCAGGCACAAAAAAACGGGCATTAAGCCCGTTTTCAGCGTCAAGTAAAATGCTTAAGCTGTTTCTGTCGTTAGTGCCGTCGTACGAGACAGTTGGAATTCGCGCCACATTGAATACAGATAAGTAACAACGATTGAGAAGAACAGATAAGATAGCGAGAACACAAATGGCGAATTGATGAGATTTGATTCAAGTCCCCACATCACACCAGCAATTGTAACGCCAATTTTAGCCATCAGGCCCATCAACAACATTAACAATGCGAGTTGCGGGTAGCGGGTAGAACAACGAAATGCCAGCCAATACCCAGCACCTACAGCCACTGAAGCCACCCCGAAGCCTACGAGAAACGAGTGAAAATGCTCACCAGAAAGTACACCAGCAACGGCAGACAATAAAAAAATCAAACCGAACTTCATAAACACCTCTTTTATAAGAAAGTTAAAAATGCGTCCTTTCGATGTGCTTTAAGCTAACAGGGATATTTTCCCACTTTCCGAGCAAAATGCATACACCTCAGCGCTTAGCAGCACATTCACCTTCACTTTAACTTTCAGCATTTTACATTTTGTAACACCATAAACCACTCACACTATTGATGATAATACACCCTTGTAAACAACTTGTTAAGATTTAATTAAAGTGTAAGAAATCGTGTCAATCCGGTATTTTTAATCAATTAAACCCAAAATTCCGCGTCCCAATCGTAAAACCTTAGAATTCAATTTTGAGATTAATGCCAATAACAAGATTAAATATGGAATTTAATCTTCCACTTATGCTGCTTTCGATTCTGTGATCGACATAAAAAAACACCCAGTAAAACTGGGTGTTTAATATTTTATACAGCGTTATCGCCAAATGACTAGAAAGATAAACTACTCTACTACCTCTAGCATTTTTTCTACTCTTACAGCCGCTACTTTAAACTCAGGGATCTTCGCATAAGGATCTGTCGCTGCAACTGTTAGCTTATTCGCCGCTGATTCCGCAAAGTGGAACGGCACAAAAACGACATTTGGTTGAATACGCTTGGTGACAAATGCTGGCGCATCAATGGAGCCGCGTCGAGTTGACAAGGTCAGCATCTCACCATTTGACACACCTAACCGCTCAGCATCAAACACAGAGATCATAACTCTTGGCCCAGCAAGGTTATCCAGCCCTTTTGTCTTACGCGTCATCGTTCCGGTATGGAACTGCTCCAACAATCGGCCTGTCGAGAGCACCATTGGATACTCCTCATCCGGTAGCTCAGCGGCATACAAGAAAGGTACTGCTACCATTTCAGCCTTGTTACCCCGAACAAAGTTCTCTTGGTGCATGATACGGGTACCTGGATGGTTTTCATCACGGCATGGCCACTGTAGGCCATCTTTACCAACACGGTCCCAAGTAATACCTGCATATTGAGGTGTTAGGGCATTTATCTCTGCGGTAATGTCTTCAACTGACTGATAAGCCCAGTCACTCCCCATCGCGTTAGCAATATTCTGGATGATCAACCAATCTTCCATCGCCTGTCCCGGTGCCTTAACAGCAGGATTCAAGCGCTGAACACGACGTTCAGTATTGGTAAAGTGACCTGTTTTCTCAGCAAATGAATAAGCAGGAAGAACCACATCGGCAAGTTGAGCAGTTTCAGTCATGAAAATATCTTGTACAACCAAGAAGTCTAGCTTTTCAATGGCTTCCAGCACGTGTTTCTGATCTGGATCACTCAGTACTGGGTTCTCACCCATTACGTACAAGCCGCGTACTTCTTTCTTACAAGCAGCATCGATAATCTCTGTGAGTGTCAGGCCAAGCTCAGCAGATAAATCAGGACGATCCCATGCTTTAGCAAACTTGGCATGAGCATCTTTGTTGGTGACCTTCTGATACCCCGGGAAGTCCCAAGGCAGTGCACCCATATCACAAGCACCTTGAACATTCGATTGACCACGAAGCGGGTTGATACCGCCCCCTTCAATGCCAATGTTGCCACACAGCAACTGCAAGTTCGCAATTGAACGTACGTTATCGTGTCCCGTCGTATGCTGAGTAATACCCATTGAATAGTAAATAGCCGTACGTTTGGCTGTACCAATTGTCTCTGCCAACTTGAGCAAATCAGCTTGCTTAACACCGGTAACCAGTTCAACTTTCTCCGGAGAATAAGCATCACTCATCACCTCAGCTTTGAGTGTTTCATAACCCTCAACACGCTGCTCAATGTAGCTCTGATCTTGCCAGCCGTTTAGGATGATTTGCTGCATGATGCCATTCAACAACATCACGTCAGTCCCTGGACGGTGCGCAACATAAAGCTCAGAATGGTCGGCAATATCCACTTTCTTCGGATCGGCTACCACCAAGCGGGCAGTCCCTTTGCGAAGAGCCTGCTTGATATGTGACGCAATGATTGGGTGAGCAGATGTCGTATCCGAACCAATGATAAAGATCAGATCAGAATGGGCAATACTCGGGATATCGTTGGTCATTGCCCCACTACCCAGCGAAGCCTCTAGCCCTGTTACGGTTGTGGAGTGGCACAAACGGGCACAGTGATCGACGTTGTTAGTACCAAACTCACGACGAATAAACTTCTGGAAAGCAAAGTTATCTTCATTGGTGGTTTTCGCTGACGAAAAACCAGCCAGTGCATTACCACCCGACTCTTTTTTGATTGATGAGAACTTATCAGCAATAAGAGAAATGGCTTCTTCCCAGCTGGCAGGCTGAAGTTCACCCTCTTTACGAATCAATGGCTGGCTCAAACGCTCATCGCTTTGTACAAAGTCGAAACCAAAGCGTCCTTTCACGCAAAGCATACCTTGGTTTACTGGCGAGTTTTTCGCACCTTGTACGTAGCGGATCTTATCGGTTAGTTCGTCCACATACATGGTGACCTTACAGCCCACACCACAATAAGTACAAATGGTATCAACGGGCTTAAGCATCTCGATGCGGCCCTGCGACTTATCGCGAGAATCCGTTAGCGCCCCCGTCGGACAAACCTGTACACAAGCGCCACACTGCACACAGTTTGAATCGCCCATGCTATAACCTTTATCAAAGCCGGGACGGCACTCTGGTCGCTTGGCGCTATTGCCATCAGCATCTTTCAAGAAACCCAGTGCACCATGAACGGCTTGTTCGTTACAGATGTCGACACACTGACCACAGCTAATACAGCGGTTTGCATCAAAAACAATGAATTCCGAGCTATCGTCAACAGCAAACTTCTGACAGTCGGACATATCCAAGTCATCTTTTTCGACCTGATATTCAGTCGCGAAGTCACGCAATTTACAGTCGGTATTTGCCTGACAACCACATTCTAAGCAACGGGCAGCTTCACGCATCGCTTCTTCGTTAACAAAACCCGTTTCCACTTCAGCAAAGCTAAGTTCACGCTGTTCACTGGTAAGCTCAGGCATGATAGAGCGCATGGCCTTCTGGATCCCTTCAAATTGCTTGGGATCAACCTGGTTCACCTTGGCTGCTTTTTGCGAGTTATATGGCTTAACTGGGATATGTTCCATATCGCCATTGAAGAAACGATCAATCGCTTCAGCTGCAACACGGCCATCAGCTACCGCTTCAATCGCTGTGGCAGGGCCACGACGGAAATCACCGATACTAAAGATATTCTCCACACCGGAGTGCATGGTATCGTCACTTGACTCAAGCGTTAGCCAGCGGGTAACAGGAAGCTCGATGTTATCATTGTCCAAGAACGACAGATCTGGCTTTTGCGATACCGCTGAGATTACCGTGTCAAAATGCTCGACAAAGTACTCACCCGTTGCTTCTGGGCGACGACGGCCAGAAGCATCAGGTTCACCAAGGGCCATTTTCTCAAGCTTTACATCTGTCACCCGACCATTGCTATCTGCCATGTTTTCAACTGGGTTGGTCAAGAAGTGGAATTTCACCCCTTCATGTTCAGCTTCGACAATTTCATAATCTTCCGCTGGCATTTCATCGCGGGTACGACGGTAGATCAGCGTGGTATCAGCACCGTCACGTACGGCAGTACGGGCACAGTCAATAGCCGTGTTACCACCACCAATTACAGCAACTTTCTTACCGGTGGTGTAATTTTGAGTCGTGACGTAATCTTTTAGGTAATCAACACCAAGGTAGCAACCATCTTGATCACTACCCGGATAATTCATTTCAACCGCTTGGGATGCACCAACAGCGAGACATACAGCGTCGTACTGTTTGGTCAACTCTGACAACAGGAAGTCTTTACCCAAGGTTGTATTGGTTTCAACCTGCATGCCGTTACGGCAGATAAGCTCAATCTCTTTATCAAGGATGGCTTTTGGCAAACGGTACTCAGGAATACCGTAACGTAACCAGCCACCAGCTTCAGGCATAGACTCGAATACAGTGACGTTGTAACCTTCGTTACTGAGGTAATAACCACAGCTCAACCCGCCAGGACCACTACCGATAACCGCCACGTTCTTGCCTTTATCGGCTTTACGTGGTGGGACATATTGCTCTTGGGCTTCCAAGTCAATATCTGCGGCATGACGCTTTAACTGGCGGATCGCAATAGGCTCATCGACAATACCGCGGCGACATTCTGTCTCACAAAAAGCCGGACAAACACGACCAATAGACAACGGCATTGGCAAGGTGCGCTTAATCACCTCTACGGCTTTCTGGTGGTCGTTTTGGGAAATGTGATACAGGTAAGACTGAATATCGACACCAGCAGGACAAGCAGTTTGGCAAGGTGCCTCACAGTCTGCGTAGTGATCTGACATAATGCGATTTAGTGACTCACGGCGGCGCTCTGAAAGCACATCGCTTTGCGTGGTGATGACCATCTCAGGTGCAGCTGTCACTTCACAGGCACGCTGAATACCTTGGCCTTCAATATCTACCACACATAAATCACATGGTACTTTCTCGCCATTTTTATTTAGCCCACACAAAGATGGGATCTCAATCTTGAACTGTTGAGCGAGTTCAAGAATTGACAATTGACCGTCAGTAGCCAGAACCTGACCGTCTATCGTGACATTACTCATAGTTGCCTCTTTCTGTTGCTGGCACTGTGCCTTTATGGTGAGTTTCAAGGCTCTTTATATCGCTAACTTCTTGTTCATGGGGAGAAGCAGCACAGCGCTCAGGATGATAACCAGTAGAATTGTTGATTTAGGTTTAGTCGATCATCTTTTTTAGTTATTAGGTCAGATTATCTGGCTACAGCATCAAATTCCTTGATTTGAAACATTTTGGATATTTATTTTGGAAAAAATTTATTGAAAAGCGATAT
The DNA here is from genome assembly GCF_003025555.1 of Photobacterium lutimaris. Taxonomy (GTDB): domain Bacteria; phylum Pseudomonadota; class Gammaproteobacteria; order Enterobacterales; family Vibrionaceae; genus Photobacterium; species Photobacterium lutimaris. The sequence continues at coordinate 1,004,053 of NZ_PYMH01000001.1, forward strand.
GTAGTAGCTTTTTTCTGCTAGCCTACTGGCTTACTTAGACAACAACATGTCAATAAGGTAATATGTTGATAAACATAACATTACAGATTCATTGAACGCTTAATGACCACCATACTCGACTCAGTTGACCAACGGACTAACCTTGTTGGTGAAAATCGCCTAGAGCTCCTCATCTTCCGGCTCCATACCGCGCAGTTATTTGCCATTAATGTGTTCAAAGTAAAAGAGGTCGTTAAACTGCCTCGGTTGACTCAGCTTCCGGGTTCTCACCCGAATATCAGCGGTATTGCCAGCATTCGTGGTGTTTCGATTCCTGTTATCAATTTGCGCAAAGCAATTGGTATGAAGCAGAGTGAATCACACGAAGAGTGCAACATTATCATCACGGAATACAACCGCTCGGTGCAGGCGTTTTTGGTGGGCCAAGTGATGAACATCATGAATATGACCTGGCAAGACATTCAACCACCACCGAGGCAAGTCGGCAAAAATAATTACCTGACAGCCATTACTAAGGTCAAAAAAGATAACGCAGAGCGCTTGGTCAGTATCATTGATGTCGAGAAGGTATTGGCTGAAATCGTTGACTACGACACCCAAATATCACAGGAAGTTTTGGACCCGTCGCTCTTAAACCACTTCCATGGTCGAAAAGTTCTTATCGTTGATGATTCTTCGACGGCGCGAGGCCAAATCCGTGAAACGCTGTCCCAACTCGGGCTTGAGGTCATTGAGGCGCATAACGGATTGCATGCACTGAACATGTTAAAAAGCTGGTGTGACAAAGGGATCGATCTTAACAACGAATTACTGATGATGTTTACCGATGCTGAAATGCCAGAAATGGATGGCTATAAGTTAACTCATGAAATTCGAAATGACCCGAGGATGCGTGACCTTCATATTGCTCTCAACACATCACTCAGCGGTAATTTCAATGAAGCGATGGTGAAGAAGGTCGGCTGTAACCGTTTCATTTCTAAATTCCAGCCGGATCTACTTGTTGAAGTCGTACAAGAAAGATTGAAAGCACTCCTTTAGCAGCAGATGCTCGCCCACATTAGGGCGAGCATAGGGACAACATGCCACTATTTACTCCATTACCTTCTAGACCAATCCTGCGACTTCCCATACAAACCACCGCAATAGACGTTTCACCGATGTCATTACTCAGCAATAAATCAGGCTGAAGTGCAACAGTGACACTTTCATTAGCAGTTCGAACCAAACGATCTCACTCATTCCCTCTGCCCCACATTACTGCCTATTATGTTGCTGCTCATCTACTTGGTACTGTTTTGTGTAGATATGCTGATCCGTATCGACCGGTTGCCAATTTTCATCCCAAGCATAGAGTGTTTCACCACCTAAGATATCTATCTTCTGTGCCGAGATATCATCAGCCCTAACCGTCAACTGCACAGTCAATAGCAAGGTGATGAGGAAGGAAAGCACCCAGCTTGGTGCCTCCTCTTTAATTGTTTTCTTTTGATTCTCAGTCATTTCCCACCCTCTTAGTGGCTCTGTGCCGTACTGACATTGTCACTTGCGCTGCGCAATGTCACTCGACGGTCGAAGAAGTCACCTTCAAAGTTTTGTTCATTCTTCAGTGGCTCCTGATCACCATACGCAGCAGCATAAAGCTGAACACTCTCTACACCCTGTGATTCCAGGTAATCACGTACCGCTTCCACACGTTGCTCAGACAAACTTAAGTTACGCTCCGTGCTACCACGTCGGTCAGAATAACCCGCGAGTTCCCAGTGAATATCTGGTGCCTGCTTCATGATTTCGGCAATCTCATCCAACTGAGCTTTGAAGAGCGGTTCAATTTCAGCTGAGCCTGTTCTAAAGTGCACGTTCATTTCCAATGCCAAATCCAACTGGCGCTCTTTGTGGTTCATCAAGTCATATTTGTCTTGCTCAAGGCGGGCAATCTCAATTTGCGCTTGGTTATATTTTTGGCTGATACGTTCAAGTTCACTATTACGGGCGAACAGTTCACCCAACTCTTCATCTTGTGCTTGAATTTGGCTGTCTTGCCCAACAGCGGTACCAACAATACCACCTACCATGGCTCCGACGACGGCCCCGATAGGACCACCAACAATGGCACCAAGCGCGGCACCCGAGCCTAAACCGATGAGTGATTCTTGCTCACCGACGCGGTAGGTGTCGTTGGTATTGCTATTGCTCATACTGTCATTTGCTGTAGCGGCAGGAGAAACCAGTGATGCCATTAGCGTTGTTGCGATCAATGTTGAAATTAGTTGCTTTTTCATTGTGATGTCCTCATCGATGTAATTCGTTTTGATGAGGTGATTAAAGCAAGCCGATCTGGCAAATCTGGGCGCAAAAAAAGGCAATGTCATGATCAATTGTGGCAAAAAAATGGCAATTGCTCCGATTCCGCCTGCAAGCCTTTTCTATCAGCTAGATTGTTGTATAGTCAGCTTCATGAACACGCTGTACGACGACTAAGTCTTGAAAAAAATAGGTACTAGGTCATGAAAAAAATTGTCATTGTCGAAGATGAAAGAGCCATCCGTGAAAACTACATCGATGTACTAAAAAAACACGGTTACGATGTACTAGGCTATGACAACCGTCCTGATGCCCAAGCTGCTTTTGAATCAGACCTGCCAGATTTGGCCATTATCGATATCGGCTTGCAGGAGGAAATAGATGGTGGTTTTACGTTATGCCAATCACTCAGGGCACTATCACCCACCTTGCCAATTATTTTTCTCACCGCAAGAGACAGCGACTTCGACACAGTATGTGGTTTGCGTATGGGTGCCGATGATTACCTGACCAAAGATGTCAGTCTTCCACATTTAATAGCCCGTATTGCGGCGCTGTTCCGCCGCAGCGATCTTATGCTGCAACCCACTGAGAAAGTAGAGCTTATTCAGCACGGTGCGCTATCCATCGACAAAAACAAAATGCAGGTATTTTGGCAGGAAAACCTTGTTGAGTTAACCGTCACCGAATTTTGGATGGTATACGCGCTGGCTAAGCGTCCGGGCCATGTTAAAAGTCGACACGATCTCATGGACGAAGCCCAAGTGGTTGTCGATGACAGTACGATCACCTCCCATATCAAGCGGATCCGTAAAAAATTCATGCAGTTCGATAACACGTTTGACTGTATCAACACCGTATATGGCATGGGCTACCGCTGGGGGGCTTAATGCAAAAAATAACATGGCGAAAGATACCATCACCCCGCTTAAAACGGCTAAAGCTAACCTTTGGCCTACGTACCAAAATAACGTTAATAGCCTGCTTATTGCTGACATTGCCTTGGATTGGCTATAACTATATCCTCGAAATGGAAAAGCTCTTGCGCCAGGGCCAAGAGCAAACCTTAGTGGGAACTGCAAGGGCTGTCGCCACTGCGCTTAATGAACGCCCCAACCTATTTAGCGACCAAGCCAGTTTCTTGCAATCAGTGCAAAAAGGCCGTGATCTTTATGCGTACGAACTCGGCTCGGCAATAAAACTCGACGGTCAACTTAATGACTGGTCCGGTTATTCCGAACAAGTTGTGCATTACGGCAGAGAATACGTCCAGTTCAGTCGCCGGCCTTATCAACGCAGTAGCCTTCACTTCAACCATATGGTCGGAAAATACGATGGCTATTTGTATGCCTTGTTTGAAGTCAAAGACAACAAACCCGTCATGCGTCGCAGAGGTTCAGCAAGGGTTGATAGGAACGATCATCTGATCATCGCCATAACGACACCCAACGGTGAATTTCATCGCTATGTAATTTCCGTCTATGAAGACGGATGGTTCAATGCCTGGCGGATCAATGGGGACATTACTCAGCCAGCCGACTTAGAACTAGAAAGCCAGATTCAAGGGTATTGGCATACCACTGACAATGGCTACAACATTGAATTACGCCTTCCTCTGAACATGCTGGGCAGCAAGTTGGGGTTTGCGTTTTATGATGTCAATAACACCAGCAACCGAGAAATCGACACGATTATTGGTACCTCAAACACCAACCAACTGAGCAAACTGGGTACCGTACTCATTCCCTCTCCAGAGATTGAGAATATCCTCAAAGGGATGGGACATACCAGTTCGCGCATTTGGGTTATAGATAGACACCAGCGGATCTTAGCTCAAACCGGTGATATTCAAGAGTCCAACGGTGTGTGGTCATCATCCGTCAAATATGGCGATGAAACAGACTCTTGGTGGACTACGCTAGAACAAAAATGGCTTCACCCGCTGTATTATCGCTATTTGATAAAGGAACCAACCGCATTTCACGATACGCTCAAAGATGCGGCCAACGTTAAGGGTGTACACATATCACAAGCCCTACAGGGCCGAGGATATTCACTCTGGCGTCGTTCAAATGACGGAAAGGCAATGATTTTAGCGGCAGCCTACCCCATTTGGTTAGATGACAACGTAATGGGGGCCGTTGTCGCTGAAGAATCAACCATCGGTATTCAAACGTTACGAAACCGCGCCCTTGAAAAATTACTCAATGCACTCATCGCCATTATTGTGGTTGGTACGCTAACACTGTTTTTGTTTGCCTCCAATATATCAAGGAGGGTGAGAAAACTGCGTAACGAAGCTGAACACGCCATTGATAGCCAAGGAAAAATTCAGCACACCATTACGGCATCAACAGAAAGTGATGAAATTGGCGACTTAAGCCGGAGCTTGGCGGGCATGGTCAGTCGACTGAGTCAGTATAACCATTACCTAGAAAACCTCTCGTCGCGCTTGTCCCACGAATTGCGTACACCGGTTGCCGTTGTTCGTTCTTCTATCGAAAACCTGTCGATGCAAGAACAAGATGAAGATTCTAAACGCTACATTGAACGCGCTCATGAGGGCATCCAACGTCTGAACACCATTCTGTCGAGCATGACTGAAGCCACCCGTATAGAACAAAGTCTGCAGGGTGCAGAAAAGGAAGTTTTCCCTCTCAATGAGCTGGTTGAAGGCTGTATGCAAGGGTATCAGATGGCCTATAAGAACCATCGCTTCAACGTCGATACAGGCAACGCACCTGTCATGGTTGATGGTGCACCGGATTATCTAGCACAGATGCTCGACAAACTGATTTCAAACGCTGTTGACTTTAGCCTGGATGAGCAACCCATCGAGGTGACACTGTCACAAGTGGCTTCTCAAGCTTGCTTGATAGTCAGTAATAAAGGCCCGTTGCTTCCGGACGATATGAATGATCAGCTACTGAACTCTATGGTTTCTGTTCGAACTCAAAGCCAACAAAGTAAACCTCACTTAGGGCTTGGGTTGTTCATTGCACGCTTGATCACTGATTATCATCAAGGAAAGATTCTGCTTAGAAATCGAGAAGATAAACAGGGTGTTGAAGTTTGCGTCACGCTTGCTGTTGCGACGCTAGAAGGAGCATCAAAAAGCTAGGCCATAACCGCAGCGGTAAACAAACCTATTGCCGCTGCTATTGCTACGATCGCTAACAGAATCTCGAATAACATTTCTCGCATATTTAATTGCTCACGAACAAACAATGGAAACTTAGTCAAATATTGCCGCATAACCATAAAACTCATAAGGATAAATAAAAGCAGAATTGATTCATCAAAGTAATGAAGAATAAAACAGCTGTCATTAGTTAATTAATTTACCCTAGTTATATTACGCCTCTCGGCTAAATATAAGCTGAACAGTTAAATGACGGAACATTGATTTTTCTGTTCCCAAAAAACAGAAAAAAACACAAGGCATTGTTTTTAAAAACTTAAATCAAACCGACATCAGTACAATCAAAATAGTGCGAATAGCGCCAGTAAAAAACACAAATAAATCACACACCCAGACAGCTTTCATTCAGCAAGCCTTAAGTCAAAAATTAGAGTTCACAAACACTTTCAATCAATCGAAAAAAATAATTTATAGCGTCAACAATTAATATCTATCAACACAACAATTAAAACCTTAATTTTTTTCAATCAATACCTCACTGTTATTCTTCTCTTTCGACCAAGCTTTGTTGTTCACACCATTCGCCTTAGCAAACATTTCCTGCTCTTTTTGCTCTATGGCTTTGTATTGGTTTTCACAGACAGAACGCGTGACCTGGTCTGTACCATAAGAAGTCATGCAACGTTCCATATACTCATCGAACCCCATTAGGAAAGATTCAGCCGAGACACTAAAGGAGGTCGCCATCATCAAAGCAACAAAACAGACTGGAATCTTGTGGAAATAAGCCTCGTGGACGTTACAATTCTTCATATCAACCTCAGCTGTATTGGCAGCGCTATACCTATAGCAAAGATGATTTCTGAGTATTTTTCCAACCAGACTTTGAGACAAAAAAAGGAGCCTGCTAGGCTCCTTCATTAATCGATTAAAAACTATCGCTACATCAATTGATTACTGATATAGCCATTAGTTAGCCACGGTAATAGTTTTGTGGAACAAATGGCATTTTTTCGACTGTCATCGGTAATTTTTTTCCTCGAACTTCAGCGAAAATTTCAGTACCAATAACAGCAAGATCCGTTTGAACGTAACCCATTGCTACTGGTGCTCCTTTTGTTGGGCCAAAAGTACCTGACGTAACGATACCGATTTCATTGTCATCGACATCAAATAGCTTGCTGCCTTCGCGCACAGGGGCTTTCGATTTACCCACCAAACCAATTCGCTTGCGAACAACGTCTTTGGTTTTGATCTGCTCAAGAATAATATCAGCACCAGGGAAACCGCCTGCACGCTCACCGTCTGCACGGCGAGGCTTGCTAATACCCCAGAGCAGGCTACCTTCTACCGGTGTCGTTGTTGAATCGATATCATGACCGTATAAGCATAAACCACACTCAAGACGGAGTGAATCACGTGCGCCAAGGCCAATCCATTCCACTTCATCTTGACCCAATAATTCGCGAGCCAGCTCTTCAGCGTTGTTGGCAGGCACAGAGATCTCATAGCCGTCTTCACCGGTGTAGCCTGATCGGCTTACCAAACACTCAACGCCTAATAGCTCAACCTTGGCCGCATCCATGAAGACCATGTCACTAACAGCAGGGTTTAAGCGTGCCAATACCGCAGCGGCTTTCGGCCCTTGCAGCGCTAACAGAGCTCGGTCCTCAATGATTTCCATTGTGACGTTTTCAGGTAGGTGAGCTTGGATGTGTGCGATGTCTTGATCTTTACATGCAGCGTTAACAACAACGAACAAGTGATCACCAAAGTTGGTCACCATCAAATCGTCGAGAATACCCCCCTGCTCATTAGTAAAGAAAGCGTAGCGCTGTTTGCCTGCCGGAAGGTCAATAATGTCAACAGGAACTAGCGACTCTATTACTTTTGCAGCATCTTCACCATGTAGGCGCAATTGCCCCATGTGTGACACATCAAAAAGACCAGCCGACTCACGGCAATGGATATGTTCTTTACGTACACCCAACGCATACTGAACGGGCATATCATAGCCAGCAAAAGGAACCATCTTGGCGCCCATTTCAATGTGTAGTGCGTGCAGTGGTGTTACCAGTAATTCTTGTGACATACGATTTTACTCCATACACCGCGAGCAAAGCGGCGATACTCCATATCAGCTGTTACAACCATGTTAGACATGGTTTCTTATAGTAAACAAAGTTTCCTATCATTCAATCGTGCTACATCACACATTTGGATCACAGGCAAAAGTTTCTAAAATTAACATTTCCTCAAAGTAAGAAGAGGCTATGCCTTAGCCTCTTCTTGCTACTTGCGGCATACCAATTGTTAAAACCATCAATAGCTTTAACAATCAGGACTTCGGTATGTATTTCTCGCGATGCCCATTCAACAAAGCTCAAGCAAAAGATAGTTAATGGACTAAACAAATATTGCCTACCCCCTCAGGTTACACCGTCACCTACGAGGCGGTAACCCACAATATCAAGGCATCATCGTCACTGACAGAAGTCAGCATGTGCCCCATATTGGCATCGTAATATACTGAGTCACCTGGATTTAATGTGACCGGCTCATAAAACTCAGAATAGAATGTGATATCACCTTCCAGTACCAACAAAAACTCTTCTCCGTCATGGCGGATCCAATCGCCGTAGTCTTCAAAAGCCCGTGCTCTCACCTTTGACTTAAAAGGCATCATTTTTTTGTTGGTTAGCTGTGTTGCCAGAAGTTCATGTTCATAAGTCGTTGTCGGATGCGGCTTACCTTGCTCGTTTCGAGTAATATCCCTGCGACCCGTTGCTTTCAACTGCTTAGGAGGTGCGAAAAGTTGTGGAATATCAATCTCTAATCCACCAGCCAGTTTTTGCATCGCCTGAAAAGTGGGTGAGATTTGCTCGTTTTCAATTTTTGACAACGTCGAGCGAGCCAGTCCGGTACGCTTGCTTGCCTCTTCAAGAGTCAGGCCATGAGAAACCCTAATCTCCTTGAGCCTCTTTCCTAATTTCATTGGCTCAATTTTGTCTGCTTTTTCAGACTCGAACTCTTTTACGACGGTCATTGATGGGTATACATCAACCTGCTGTTCGTCACTCATTACTTCCCTCCCTGGTAACGACGTTCATTTCATTCTGGCATAGCGGTGGGGAAACATAAAAGCGCATCGGCAATAAAAATATGACCAATGCATCATATTTGAAATTTAGTTTCCAAAAGGAAACAGGCTATTTTTCAAGCAAACCATTCAATAGATTTTGCTCTATTAAGTACACACTCATCCGAAGTACACACATAGTTGTAAATGTGTTGTAGAACGTCTCAACCCCTTACCCCATAAGGATTGACATACAATTTTAACCTTTCCGCCACACTTAAGATGACGTATTCTTTAGAAAAACGTTAACACAATATTAGAAATTTAATTTGCAAAAGGCAAACGTTTGCGTAAAATTATGAGCATTAAAATACATGAAGTTCCACTATTGGAAATAATCGTTTAATCGGCTATCTATAGTAAGGCATGTTATGTAGTTGTTAGGTTGTCACGCTGCTCAATGCTTATGACGATACATACAACGTATAACAAGGACTATCCATAACAACGATATACGCTTTGGCTCAGAACAAGGAATACCTTTAAGAGCGCGATTAGAGGATAACGTGAAATGAAAGCTGCATACCAAAACCATGATTTAGACGTCTTCTTCTCAACCCACCTTGCAGAGGTTGATGGTGCTGTAAACGCTGGCATTACTGCCGAATTGACACGCCAGAACCAGCAGATTGAACTGATTGCATCCGAGAACATTGTGTCTAAAGCGGTCATGCAAGCCCAAGGCAGTTGTCTAACCAACAAATATGCCGAAGGTTATGCAGGACGTCGTTACTACGGTGGTTGTGAACATGTCGACGAAGTAGAACGCATCGCCATTGCTCGCGCCAAGCAGCTTTTCCAGTGTGAGTACGTGAATGTCCAGCCTCACTCAGGCGCACAAGCCAACGGTGCCGTGATGCTGGCCCTGCTTCAACCAGGTGACACTATCTTAGGTATGTCACTAGATGCGGGAGGCCACCTAACCCACGGTGCACGCCCTGCTCTATCTGGCAAGTGGTTTGATGCTGTTCAATATGGTGTCGACAAAGAGACTTGCGAAATTGATTACGAGCAAGTGCGTCAGATTGCTATCGAAAGCCAGCCAAAAATGATCATTGCTGGTGGCTCGGCTATTCCTCGCCAGATTGATTTTGCCAAGTTCCGTGCCATTGCCGATGAAGTTGGCGCATACCTGATGGTGGATATGGCCCATATCGCTGGCCTTATCGCTGCTGGCGAGCACCCTAGCCCCATTCCTCATGCCCACGTTATTACGACAACGACACACAAAACGTTGCGAGGTCCGCGTGGCGGCATGATCTTGACCAACCACGAAGACATTAATAAAAAGATTAATTCAGCTGTTTTCCCTGGCCTTCAAGGCGGCCCGCTAATGCACGTTATCGCGGGTAAGGCTGTGGCACTCGGTGAAGCACTAGAACCAGAATTTAAGTTATATATCAAGAATGTGATCAACAACGCGAAAGTCTTGGCGGAAGTCCTGCAAGCTCGCGGTTGCGACATTGTAACTAACGGTACCGACACCCACCTGATGCTTGTAGACCTGCGCCCGAAAGGCCTAAAAGGTAACCAAGCAGAAGAAGCACTTGAGCGTGCCGGCATCACATGTAACAAAAACGGTATACCTTTCGATCCTGAGAAACCGATGGTGACATCCGGTATTCGCTTGGGTACACCAGCAGGCACAAGCCGAGGCTTTGGTGCCGATGAATTTAAACAAATTGGTCAATGGATTGGCGATGTGCTTGACGGTTTGGCAGTAAATCCCGAGGACAACAGCGCCGTGGAACAGACAGTGAAGCAACAAGTTCAGAAGCTTTGCAGCCGCTTCCCTCTTTACCAATAAGTTAATAAGTAAATCTGTTTTTTGACCTCGTTTTTTGACATAGCGGCCGGCAATGACCGGCCACTGAAACAACTAATAAAATCTGCGGAAAGATTGCGCAAGGAGTTTTAAATGGAAAATACACTGAAGTTCGCTGAAAGCCACGAGTGGGTTCGAGACAATGGTGACGGTACTATCACTATGGGGATCTCAAACCATGCTCAGGGCCTTCTAGGTGATGTTGTATTTGTTGACCTACCAGAAGTTGGCGACTCTACAGAGGCTGGCGAGTCTTTCTCTCTTGTTGAGTCAGTCAAAGCCGCATCTGATATCTACGCACCGGTTACAGGCGAGATTGTTGAAATCAACGAAGAGCTGGAAGACAGCCCAGAGCTTGTAAACGAAGAACCGTACGAAGGCGGCTGGATTGCTAAAATCAAGGTTCAGGATGTAGAGGAACTCTCCAACCTGATCGACGGTGAAAAATACCTCGCGACCATCGACGAAGACTAATTGAGTCGGGCTTTCAGGTGAAATAACCTGAAGGCCCTCATCATATGTAATAGCTCAACTACTCGATGACCATAAACTATTGCAATACGCTCAATGCAATAGGTAGTAACTGTTCAGGAAAGAACCATGACCGACATGACTCTTCTAAATGCATTAAGTGACGATATGGAATTTGCAGGTCGTCACAATGGACCGGATTCGGCACAACAAAAAATCATGCTGGAAACTATCGGCGTATCAAGCGTTGATCAGCTAATCGATGAAACGGTTCCGGCAGCAATTCGCCTACCAGAGCCTATGCAGCTCGACCTGCCACAAAGCGAAGCGGATATGCTGGCCTCACTGAAAGCGATTGCCAGCAAGAATATCATTAACCGCAGCTATATCGGTCAGGGTTACTACAACACCTATACTCCAAACGTTATTCTACGCAACATACTGGAAAACCCAGGTTGGTACACCGCTTATACGCCTTACCAACCGGAAATATCTCAAGGCCGCCTTGAATCACTGCTTAACTATCAGCAGATGATCATGGATCTGACCGGTATGGAGCTGGCTAACGCTTCCCTTCTTGACGAAGCTACCGCCGCTGCCGAAGCCATGACCTTGTGTCAGCGTGCGAGCAAGAATAAAAGCAAGGCGTTTTTCGTTTCTAACGACTTGCACCCACAGACCGTTGATGTGGTCCTGACTCGTGCCGGTTACATTGGTATTGAAATCATCCGCGGTGATATTCAAGATCTTGACCAGCATGATGTTTTCGGTGCCTTGGTTCAGTACCCGGGAACAACGGGTAATATTCAAGATCTCACTAGCATTATTGAAGCCGCGCATACCAAAAAAACCTTGGTTGCTGTCGCTTCTGATCTGCTAGCACTGACCCTGCTTAAAGCGCCAGGTGAAATGGGCGCAGATGTTGTTATTGGCTCAGCTCAGCGCTTCGGCGTACCGATGGGCTTTGGTGGTCCACACGCTGGCTTTATGGCAACAAAAGACAAGCATAAGCGTACTATGCCTGGCCGTGTTATCGGCGTTTCTAAAGACTCCCGTGACAACCAAGCACTCCGCATGGCGATGCAGACCCGTGAACAGCATATCCGTCGTGAAAAAGCGACATCAAACATCTGTACCGCTCAAGCACTGCTTGCCAACATGGCTGCGTTTTATGCGCTTTACCATGGCCCTGAGGGTCTGCGTAAAATCGGTCGTCGTGTACACCACCTAACAGCGATTCTTGCTGCAGGTCTGCGTAATTCTGGCATTGAATTAGGAAACGAGAGCTTCTTCGATACCCTAACGTTAAACACTGGCAAGAAAACAAGTGAGTTCTACAGCAAGGCACTGGATGCAGGCATTAACCTACGCAAGTATGATGCGCAGCTTAGTATCAGTATTGACGAAACCACAAAAGTAGCCGACATCGAAGATCTACTGGCTATCTTTAGTGGTGATGGACTGAAAGCCTCAATGTTCACGGCAGATATCGCCAGTGACGAATTTGCCGCAATTCCAGAAAGCTGCCGTCGTACTAGCCAGTACCTGACTCACCCCGTCTTTAACCAGTACCACAGTGAAACGCTGATGATGCGTTACATGAAGAAGCTGGAAAACAAGGATTATTCACTGACCCACGGTATGATCCCGCTGGGCAGCTGTACCATGAAATTGAATGCTGCCGCTGAGATGATTCCGGTCACATGGCCAGAGTTTGGAGCTCTGCACCCCTTCGCACCAGCAGACCAAGCCAAAGGTTACGCAGAGCTGGCAGATAACCTGTCTAAGATGCTGTGTGAAATCACCGGCTACGATGCGTTCTCGCTACAGCCTAACTCAGGTGCCCAAGGCGAATATGCCGGTCTTATTGCTATCCAGCGTTACCATGAAGCCAATGGCGACGCACACCGCAATGTCTGCTTGATCCCAAGCTCAGCCCACGGTACTAACCCAGCATCTGCTGCCATGGTGTCGATGAAAGTTGTAGTTGTGGGTTGTGATGACCAAGGCAACATCGATGTAGAAGATCTAAAAGCGAAGATCGAAAAACACCGCGATAACCTGTCTTGCATCATGATCACCTACCCGTCTACTCACGGTGTTTATGAAGAGGCCGTACAGGAAGTGTGTGAGCTTGTGCATGAGGCTGGCGGTCAAGTATACCTAGACGGTGCCAACATGAACGCACAGGTAGGCCTAACGAGTCCTGGCTTCATTGGCTCTGACGTTTCTCACCTGAACCTGCACAAGACCTTCTGTATTCCACACGGTGGTGGCGGTCCGGGTATGGGGCCTATCGGTGTTAAATCTCACCTTGCCCCATTCCTACCAGGCCATGTTGAGAACACGGAAGCAGAACAACCTCAGTACGCGGTTTCTGCAGCCGATCTGGGGTCAGCGTCTATCCTGCCAATCTCTTACGCCTATATCGCGATGATGGGTGAAGCAGGCCTAACAGAAGCAACTAAACTGGCGATTCTGAATGCTAACTACGTGATGGAGCGTCTACGTCCACACTACCCGGTGCTATACCGTGGCACTCATGGCCGTATTGCGCACGAATGTATTATTGACATCCGCCCAATCAAAGAAGCGTCAGGCATTTCTGAAGAAGATGTTGCCAAACGTCTGATGGACTACGGTTTCCACGCGCCAACCATGTCGTTCCCCGTTGCGGGCACGCTAATGATTGAACCAACCGAATCAGAAGACATTGCCGAGCTAAACCGCTTCTGCGACGCGATGATTGCCATCCGCCATGAAATCGCCCGAGTACAGGACGGCGAGTGGGATCTAAAAGACAACCCACTGGTTAACGCCCCACACACCCAAGCTGACATGATGGATGCTGAGTGGAACCGCAGCTACAGCCGTGAGCTTGCTTGCTTCCCATCGACACAAACCAAAGACTCGAAGTACTGGCCAACCGTGAACCGCGTTGATAACGTGTTCGGTGACCGAAACTTGGTATGTTCGTGCCCAAGCATCGAGAACTATATTGAAGACTAGGGTTAATGACCATGTCATATCAAGTTGGATAACAGCTTAGATTAGGACAGAAGAACAAAAGCGAACCATTAGGTTCGCTTTTTTATTTTCAATTTTTTGCTTATATGAAGAGAGGCTGAGACGTTCCAGATAATTTCTGCCATTGCAAAGCAACCAGTTTACCGACAAAGTAGTGGCCAACTTAACTCATCTATTATATAAACCTACCCTCTTTAGTACATCAGGACCCTTAAATGTCTAAATCTGACTCTGCAACGAGTGAAATAATTGATAATTTTGTGGCACCTGAGTGTCTGGCTAGGGTAGAGATCCTTTATCAAGATAATGATATTTTATTGATTAATAAGCCGAGTGGTTTGTTAAGTTTATCGGGTAAAAACCCGCTTAATTGGGATTCAGTGCATTATCGTTTAGTTAACGGTCAAGCCGCTACCCAGACTAAAAAAGCAACGCCTGCTTTTGTGGATGCTAAATTGCCACATCGACTAGATTTAGGGACTTCTGGCGTTATGGTGGTGGGACTTAACCATGCTGCATCTAAGAGTCTGAATAAACAGTTTCAAGCACGTACAGTACAAAAACGTTATCTGGCTATGTTAGCAGGATGGGTTGAAGCTGACGGTGGCCAAATATCTGCCCCCATTGCTAAAGATAAGGCTTTGTTTCCGCGTGTAAAGATTTGCCACTGTACGGGTAAAAGTGCCACTAGTGACTATCAGGTAATTAGTCGCTTTAGTAACCCTCCTAGAACTTTAGTGCAATACACCCCCATTACAGGTCGCACCCATCAATTGCGGATCCATAGCCTTGAATTTGGCCACCCTATTTTAGGTTGTGATCTTTATAACAGCCCAGATCTCAGCAACTACCCTGAACCGAATGACATATCACAGCGCTTAATGCTCCATGCCAGCGATATTTACTTCACTCACCCAGTCACAGGCGAGCCTATCCATGGTCATAGCCCAAATCCATTTTAAGTGATAAATGTCACATCTATACTTGTTTCGAGCTTGTGCGCTCAAATCTTCAGTCTTCCGAACTTTTGCGCAAATGAGATAACGTACCTTTTAAACTTATACGTTTTTTCCAGCTCTATGACAGTGTGACTTCTACGGCTCCGTTACGTTTAATTACAATACGACAGAATCGCTTGGTGATCACACTGTGTTACACATCCACGTCAGCACACCTCTGGACATTTCCGTGTAAAATTTTTTGCTCCAATTTTCCTATTCCCTATTTCCTATTTCCTATTTCCTATGAGAAAAAGTATCTTGAAACCCGGTAATGCCATATTCTCAATTGGGGAGATCAAAATTGTAGAAGCTTTTGTCTTGTGACCTTGTATCAGAATAGCTCTCGTCCAGAATAGTCATGACAGATAAAGCCTGCAATTCAATTACAGGCTTTTAAAAATCAGTTGAATCGGTAGTTAAGCCCTGCACTCAGACTGTCTTCATCAATATGGCCCTGATTCGACTTCATCCCGAATGAGTGATTGTAGTTACTGACAACCTGAGCTTGAGATACAGTTGGTAGTACGGCGATCATTGCAATGGTAAGCAATTTTATTTGTTTCATGTTTTTATCTCCAATGGCTAATTAAACTTCTTTGAATGTTGGATAATCAATGTAGCCATGTTCGTTACCACCAAACAGAGTTGCGCCATCCAGGTCAGCGAGTTCATAGTCGTTCACCAAGCGTGAAACTAAGTCTGGATTCGACACGAATGGACGACCGAAGGCGACTAGGTCAGCGTAACCTTTGTTTAGCACTTCATCTGCGCGCTCTTGCGTGTAGCTACCCGCGACAATGATTGTGTTGGTGAAAATTTCACGCAACTCAATACGGAAGCTTTCAGGGATCACTGGTGCATCATCCCAATCCGCTTCTGATAAGTGCATGTAAGCGATATCACGAGCTTGTAGTTCTTTCGATGCTTCAAGGATTGTTGGAACGATATCTGGGCAATCCATGTCTTTAAATGTGATGAACGGAGCAAGACGCACACCAACCTTATCCGCACCGATTGTTTCAATCACGGCATCAACAACTTCAAGGAGGAAGCGGATACGGTTCTCACGAGTGCCACCATAGTTATCAGTACGCTTGTTTGAGTTTGTACGAAGGAACTGATCGATGAGGTAGCCATTACCACCATGGATCTCAACGCCATCAAAGCCTGCTTCTACAGCCCGTTTGGCAGAGTAGGCAAAGTCTTTAACTACGCGATCAATATCCGCCTGAGTCATCTCACGAGGTTGAATGCAATTAACCATATTGCCGTTACCGTTGTCATCAGAGATCCAAACCTTAGTCTCAACGGGAGCTAAAGCAGAAGGTGCGATAGGTCGTTCACCTTTTTGGAAGGTTGGGTGAGAAACACGACCTACATGCCATAGCTGGCAGAACATAGCTGCACCTTGGTCATGTGCTGCTTTCGTGACTGGTTGCCAACCTTTTACTTGTTCGTCAGTGTAAGCACCAGGAGTGAATGAGTAACCTTGAGAGTCATCTGAAATCTGTGTCGCTTCAGAGATGATTAAACCAGCAGTAGCCCGTTGTTTGTAGTACGTAGCCATCATTTCATTTGGTACGTTCCCCGGTTGACTTGTACGAGCGCGAGTCATTGGCGCCATTACGACACGGTTTTGTAAATCCAAGTCTTTTAGGTTTGTTTTTTGGAATAGTTTGCTCATCAGTGTTTTCATGATAATTGTCATCTTATTTTAGTAGTTTAACATTTGTTTTTTTGCTTACTGACTCCATCCATTCCTTAACGGATAGATCCCAGTTGATTTCTGGTGCGCAGAAGAAACCACGGAGAATAGAGAAGACAATTGCCTCATCGACTAACTTCATGCGCTTATCAGAACCAAGATGAAGAACATCACCGGCTTTGCGAATCAATGCTTCAACTTCTTCAGCGATTACTGACGTGTCGGCAAGCAGCGCATCAAAGTTCAAAGCTTCAGTTTCTTTTTTGCTTCGCCATGCTTTCTTTGATGAATCAGTAGAAAACTCTTTCAGATCCATTAATGACCAGCGTGGATAGCCAACTTTCTGAAGCGGTGAAAATGCAGAGCGTTGCCAATCAAGTACAGCTTGCGATGGAATATTTGTTTCTACTGAATCTGCAAGGTTTAAGAAGTGATTGATGATATCCAAGCTTTCTACAATGGCTTCACCATCGCCTTTTACGAAAACTGGAACTTGCTTGTTACCAATGATGTCTGTTGTTGTTTTGTCATCATCATAATCAATAGTCACAACATCAATAGCCAGGTTAAGCATACCGGCAACGAAGCGAACTCGGGCACTGAATGGGCAATGTTCATAGATATAAAGTTTCATAATCTTTCCTGGGTAAGTCGTCTTTAGGTCTTATCAAAAGCATTTATCCACAATATCCTTTGATAAAAGGCCCAGCTTGTGGGCCATTTCTGTCTATTAGCTAGCTAAGCTAGGGGTTAATTTATCCTGTGAATTCTCACGGCGGTTTGCTTTAGCGATGAGCAGTAAGCCTATTATTGGGACAATTACTGCTGCGTAAGGGATCATGCCGGCACCCATTTGGCTATCAAGTACCATGCCGCCAAGGAAGCCACCAAATGCATTTGCTAAGTTGAATGCTGAGATATTAGCGGTTGCTGCTAGTTCCTGACCTTCCCCACCATGGTTCATGACTCGGAGCTGCATCGCCGGTACGTTTGCAAATGATGCAATACCGAAAACGAAAGCTGCTGCTACAAACAAGATCTTGTTGTCAACGACCAGGCCAACAACAATCAGTGAAGCAATCATTGCGACAGCCCAGAACATGGATGCTTTGCTAAGGTTCTTGTCTGAAGAACGACCGCCAAGTGTGTTACCAATGATGAGACCAACTCCAACAATAACTAGAATCCAAGCAACTGCATCTTCACCGTAACCAGTAATGTGCATAGCAATGGGGGCAATGTATCCATATAGCGTCATGAAGCCAGACCATGCAAAGGAAGTGATTGCTAAGCTAATTAGTAACATTGGGTTTTTAAATGCCATAAGCTGAGCTTTAATGTTCTTCGCTTCACCGTGACCCGTTGATTTGATAGAAGTCAGGATTGAAACCATCGCTACTGCACCGAACGCGGCAACAGTAAGGAATGTGTTGTGCCACCCGAACTGCAAGCTGATCCAAGTGCCAGCGGGAACACCAAGTACATTGGCAAGAGTAAGACCTGCGAACATCTGACCAACAGCGCGACCAGCCATTTTTTCTGATACCAGGTTGGTAGCAACGACAGCGCCAATACCATAGAACGGGCCTTGAACCAGGCCAGAAATGACACGGCTAACTAATAGTAAGTGGTAGTTTGGCGCGAAAGCTGACAGTACATTACCAATGATGAACAGTGCCATCAGTCCAGTCAGTACCGCTTTTTTATTAAAACGGGCTAAATAAATGGTTAAGATCGGGCCGCCAACTACAATTGCTAACGCGTAAGCACTGATTAAGTAACCCGCCTGGCCTTCAGTGATTGATAATGATGTTGCTATCTGAGGAAGAATACCCGCGATAACAAATTCTGCTGTGCCAATTGCGAATGCGGCTAGTGTTAATATCCAAACTTGGAATGGCATCTTTTCTTGGTTCATGTTTGATTATCTCTCGTTTTACGGCGGTATTAATGGGCGCAGAGTTGTATACCCATAAGTAGCATTTTTATGTATCAGCTAACTAAAGCACCACCATCAACATCGATGATTGAACCCGTCATGTATTGGTTAGTGATAGCCATGAAGTAAGCCTGCGCAACATCTAAAGCCTCGCCAACTTTACCGGCTGGTAAATTACTCTTAGCACGTTCGTACATAGCATTGCGGACAATTTCATCCATATTCTTATAGGCGGTTGTCATCGTTAGACCTGGGCTTACAGCGTTAACTCGAATAGGTGATAACTCTTTAGCAAGAACCTTTGTCACAGCTTCTAGAGCGGCATTAATTGCTGTCTTTGTGTAAGTGTTGGCAACAACTTTGCGTGAAAGCATGCCTGTTGTTAGCGTAATGGAACCATTAGGCTTCATGTAACGCACAGCATGCTTAGTTGCATTGATTGAACCCCAGAACTTAGTATCGAAAGCTACTTTTGCATCTTCGATGGCTACATCAGTAACCTTGCCTGCTGGAGCGTATGAGCCAGCGGTAATGACAAGGTGATCGAAAGCACCAATTGATTCGAAGTAACAATGCACTGCCTTCTCATCACTGATATCAAGGCCCGTCTGGCGACTCGCAACATGGACAATGTTTTCGCCATTATCAAAATATTTTGCGACAGCTTCACCGATACCTGATGTGCCGCCGATAATTACGTAAGTTATTTTTTCCTGGCTCATAGTTCGTTCCGCTTTGTTATTTCCCGTTGATGATTGCCATTATATTCATTCGTTTTATTTTGATAATTGGGTAAAATACGAATTCATTATTCGATTAAGCTGAATAGCAGAAGGGAAAGGTGGATAAATTTTCTGATATGGCAATGTTCGTGAGTATTGTGAAACACCAGGGACTGGCAGCAGCGGGGCGTGAGCTTGGCCTATCTCCAGCCACAATGACGGCAAGACTCCAGGCGCTTGAAGAAAGGTATGGTGTGAAGCTTCTCAATCGGAGCACAAGGCATGTGTCACTGACAGACTCTGGTGAGCTTTATTACAAAGCCTGTATTGATATATTGGATAATGTCGATGAGGTAGAGAATCTTATCCAGAATGGTGTGAAAGAGGTTAAAGGCTCATTAAAGATCGTCGCGCCAAAAGATATTGGTAAACAATATATTCTTCCTATATTGAATGAGTTCTCTGAACTGTACCCAGATGTCGTACCATATCTATATTTGAACGATCACATATCCAACATTGCTGAATCTGGTATGGATATTGTTATTCGGTATGGAGAGCTTGCTGATAGCAGTTTGATATTACGACGACTGTCACCAAGCCGACGAGTGCTATGTGCATCGCCTGAGTACCTTGCAAAGCATGGGACACCATTAAAGCCACAGGACTTAGTTAATCATGATTGCCTGGTAATGCTTAGCAGCAATGAGGAACTAAAGACATGGCATTTCCAGGAACAAGACAAGAAGAGATCAATCACAGTTGTACCTAAGCGATTCTCAGATGATGGTGAGGTTATTAGGCGCTGGGCATTAGAGGGGGCAGGGATAGCACTTAAATCGATTCTAGACGTACAAGCTGACATTAATAACCTACGTCTTGTCACCGTGCTCAACGGATACATGAAGAACTTCAATACATCGACGTCAGTATCAAGCGCAGACTTGAATGTTGTGTATATCAGTAAGAAGTACCAGCCAAAACGAATCCGGCTATTCTTGGATTTTCTTTTTGAAAGATTCAACGATTTAGTTGAAAAGTAAAAAAAATCGGAGATAGGCTTTCTACATGCACATTTAGTATGCAAAAAAATGAAGGTCTATCACTAACAGACCTTTTGATGTCTGATGCTTCGTAAAAGCGATAATAAAATGTATCACAAACCAACATTAACAGCCTGTGAATGAGCAATAGCACTAAGTGGAAATGGGGCAAAATCGTTCCAGATGATGAGTGTCCAGATGATGAGTGTCCAGATGATGACAGTGTCCAGATGATGAGTGTCATTACTGAGGGAACATGACGGGATAAATACCAACCGATTCTGTCATGCTCCTATATTCTAGTTCTCATGTTACTCACTTGCCTTACACGTCGATATTCATCGACTGTGATTTTTTAATCCTAAGTTCTCTAGTGTTGAGTTTTTCTTCCTTCCAGATGTTTTTAATCGTGCCGATACTCACGATGATGTCGTGCTGTTTTAACTCCTTCATTAGTTGCATTAATGTCGCATGAGGGTTCAGTAGCGTCAGCTCGATAATCTTGTCTTCTGCGTGCTCTGGTATGCGATTCTTACTGCGCTTGAGGGGCTTATTGATGCGCTTTAACCCTATAGGCCCTTCCTCAGCCATTATTTTCTGATAGGTGTAAAGGGATTGGCGGGAGCAACCAAGGATACGGGCGGCTTTAGATATACTTCCAAGTTGTTCAACGAGCTCTAATGCTTCTATTTTCCGCTGAACCTCTTTGCCATATTCACTGCATTTGCGGGGCTCAGCGAGTTCCGTTATATCGAGCCTACGGTGGCCAAAATAGGCAGAGAATGTACCGTCGAACTGACAACGGATTTCTACCTGCTGGTTTACTATCGAATAACGGACGGGCGAGTCGATGACGTACATTTTGTTATCAAAGCTGAACGTGTGATCTCGCCGTATCTTGCGGTACTCTTTTTGCACACAGATCGTGTTGAGATCTAAATCATCAGGCAAACGCTTAAAGGCCGAGCGTACGCTTTTCGGCTCAACCATAACGTTTCTTGCCCAGTAGTTTGGAATGAACTCTTCCTGTAGATACCGGTTAGCACTTGCCATATCCGTGACCTTGTTTAGTCGAAGTTCAGGCACAAGCCGATCTTGGAAGGTATCGAAGGATCGCTCTATACGTCCCTTACCTTGGGGGGAGTTTGCGAAGATAATTTCTATACCGAGCTCCTCACAAGCACGCTGCATTTGCGAGAAGTTGCTGCGTTTGGGGCCGCCGAAGATACCGGCCCTATCAACATACAGCGTCTTGAACACGCCACGCTTTTCGATATATGCCCGCATTACTTTCATGCACCCTTCCGTGGTTTCAGACGGGAAAAACTCAGCATGGATATCACTGGTGGCATCATCAACGATGGCAATCAGGCAAGACCGTTCATCACCGAACCAGCGATGGGGGCTGCCATCCATTTGCAACATGAGCCCAGCCGATTCCATACGCTCACGGTACTTTCGGACTCGGCTTCTGCGTCGCTTGGCACGCTTCACGTGATGGATATCATGGGCCCACGACCGCAGGGTTTCACGTTTAATTGAGAGTCCTTCATTCTTCGCCAGGAGCTCTGAGAGGTGCTGCAAGTTGAAGTCGTAATACTTGGTCTGGATGAGGTTTTGCACCTCTTTCTTGAGCGACTCTGGGATTTTATTCACGGGAGCACGGCCTTTGTTGCCATGAATAACGAATTGAATGCCTTCTTTCCGATAACGGTTCAAGTAACGCTCGATTGTTCTGCGTGACTTGCTGAGCAAGGTTGCAGCGCTATTGATACTCATTCTGCCGTCGATAACTTTGGCAATAATATCGACAGTGAACTGGGATTTGGAATCCATGTAGAACATCCTTAGCACCTTCTAAAGCTCCATTAATTACTTTAAAAGGTACGCTAATTGAGTTCCGTCAAATTCCCTCGGTAGTTATTGCAATGACAAAGTCGCTTGGTAATTAAGGTACGACAGAATCGCTTGGTGATCACAGTGTCCAGATGATGAGCCTGGCATGAAGTTGGACAAAAGAGAGCCAGTTACATTACTAAATTAGAGAACAACGGATTATCTAGGGTATTGCAAAACCACTAATCTGGAAGCCAAATTTCGTTAACTATTACATTACATCACATTACACAAGAACAACGTTGAAACTCTTCGGACACGATAGCGGCGAGTTGGAGGAAGAAAGGCTTCACTACACTGGTGAATGTGTCGTGCTATTCTTGAACGGCAACCCGCCTCGCTAGTTTCAGATCGAACTTGATTTGGATGTTGATCAGGAGATAGAAGGTAAGGGAGAGGCAGACTCAAGAAGCAATTCATAAAAACGTTTTGTAGCAGGCCCCGTTTTTACCCCTTTAGGTAAAGTCAGATGCAATGGAACCTGATAGCCACTGCCATTTTCCACATTCAGCACAGTCAGTTTCTCACTGCCTCGGCTATCAACAATATGCTTAGGCAGCCTGCAATAACCCACACCCTGCTCTACCGCACCAAAGGCATGGTCGAAATTATCAACCGTAATGCGCTGACTCGACTTCAACCAGCCCACATCTTTTTTCTCGCCCAGCTTTTCAACCGAGCCTAAATCTCTCACCACAATTTGTGGTAGCGACGAGAGCTGATTGAGCGATATAGACGTCGCCCTAGTTAACGGATGCGAACTCGCCACAACAGGCTCCATCTTGGTAAAACCAAAGGCTTCCGCAGGATAATTGGTTATGGGTAGATTAATGATGGCAACATCGGCCAGTTCTTGAGTGACCATTTCAGTGGTCTTCGATAGCGATGTTTCTACCACTTGTATCGATGTACTGTTGTTCTCTGCCAGAAAATGAGCCATCGGCTTATAAAGGCGCTCAAGACAGCACAAATGATCAACTGCGACCACTATTTCAGACTCAACCCCCTTTGCTAACTGCTCACTGATCAGCTCAAGTTCTCGCGCTTGTTCCAGCATGCTGCTAGCCCTGCGCAATAACGCTTTACCGTCTTCAGATAACACCGCTCTGCGACCTTCAACCTGAACCAACGACACACCCAGTTGATCTTCCAGTTTTCTCAACGAATAGATCAGCGTGGTATGGCTCTTATTCAGTTGCAATGCCGCAGCCTGAATGCTTCCAGCACGATCTATCTCATGGAGTGTTTGCCATTGGTCGAGGGTGGTCTTTAATCTCATTGGTCTAAAATCCTGACAATTAATGGCAATATTATGAACTTTTCTGTCTATTTTTTAAAGGTAATATCTATCTAAACAGGCAATCAAGCCTCCTATGTTTTGCGATATGACCATGAGCCTCAGCGCAATACCAAGTATCTGTTTGGAGAAATAACCATGAAATTATTACAAGTCGATTTTGAATTTAACGGCCCATTTGGCGAAGATATGTCGAACGCACTCGTTGACCTAGCAAAGTCTATCAACAATGAACCAGGTATGATCTGGAAAATCTGGACAGAAAACCAAGCCGAAAAACTGGGTGGTGGCGTCTACCTTTTTGAAGACCAACTCAGTGCAGAGACTTACCTAGCAATGCATAGCGCACGCTTAAAAGAGATGGGCGTGGATGAAGTTCGCGGCGTGATTTTTGACGTGAACCAGCCATTAACTACCATTAATAAAGGCCCAATCAACGACTAATTCAACCGTTCATTCCTGAGTGAAAATAGAAATAGCGAAAGGCACGAGAGAGACCAAATGTTATGCACAATAAAACGTTTTTAAGCCTACACGGCATCATATACGCAGGGTTTGCCTTAGCGCTGTTTTTCTTACCCACTGTCTTATGGCCAATGTACGGCGTAGAGATCAATGATAAATACGCGTATTTTCTCTCTCAGCACACCAGTATCTTTCTTGGCGGCATCGCAGCGATAACTTGGTTATTACGAGATATTGAAGCGGGAATCAGCGCCAAAAAGCTCATCCTAGGTCTGGTTGTCACCAATATGCTTGGGGCGATCATCACACTGTATGCGGCTTTCACAGGTATCTTTGTTGGCTTTGGTTGGAGTGATCCTGCGTTTTTCCTTTCACTATCGGTACTGAGCGTGTTGCAGGTTCGTAAGCAAGTTTAAACGGTTATTCAGTTCGGATAGCACAAACAAAAAGCACTCGGTATATGCCGAGTGTTTTCGCATTCAACCATTTTATCAAGACCAAAGTTAAGTTCACTAAATAAGAGGTAACCTTGATGTCTGGCTTTGGCCTTTTAGCTCTCTTACTTAGGTGGTGCGTAAAGCCTGAACTTTATAGACATTACATGTATAAGAAAACTTAGGTCAAACCTCATACCGTAACTCGTGATGTAAATCGAACGAAACTCATTTCGGGGCACAAATAAGTCAAACTGAGGCTGACTTGAAGATAAAAAAGGCGAACCGGATGGTTCGCCTTTCGTTTTCTTGTCGCTACTATTTAAACTGGTTTAGCTCTCCACCCTAACCTTAAAAAATAGGGCGTAAAACAACGGAATAACCACCAGAGTTAAAACCGTTGCAAACAACAAGCCGAACATAATGGTCACAGCCATACTCTTAAAAAACGGGT
Source organism: Photobacterium lutimaris (assembly GCF_003025555.1). Lineage (GTDB taxonomy): Bacteria > Pseudomonadota > Gammaproteobacteria > Enterobacterales > Vibrionaceae > Photobacterium > Photobacterium lutimaris. Next base: position 1,028,917 of record NZ_PYMH01000001.1, read on the forward strand.
CAATAAGCAGTGGTGCCACACCCAAGATTGTCGTCAGTGCACCGAGCAGCACCGGCCTAGCCCTGCTTGTAGCCGCATCGATGATCGCTAAATAAGGCGTTTTACCTTGCCCAATCTCCATGTCAGCCTGATCAACAAGGACAATTGCGTTTTTGACCATCATACCGATTAAGCTTAAGAAGCCGAGGATTGCCATAAACTCAAACGGAGTCTGGAAGACAATCAAACCTATAGCGACCCCAATAACCGCAAGTGGCGCAGTGAGCCAAATGACCAAGGGCTGACGGATGGCATTAAACATAAAGATCACCGATAGGATCATTGCGGCAAAGCCATAAGGCGCTGAAATCACAAGACCTTCGTTGGCATCTTTTGACGCTTTATACTCCCCATACCAAATAAGCTCATAACCCGGCGGTAAATCAATGGCCTCAATGTGAGTTCGCACACCATTGAACGCATCCGCCGTCAACACGCCTGGAGCTGGATCACCTTGTACCAAAATGGTTGGCATACGGTTGATACGACGTAAAATTGCATCTTGCCACTGAACATTCACCGAATCGACCAATTGGCTCACTGGAATAAAACCACCAGACGTTGAACTATAAACCTCGGTGTTTTCAACCGCACGTTGATGATTACGCTCATTTTCTGGCGAACGAACAACAATCGGGATTAAGTCATCTCCTTCACGGTATACACCCACATTTTGACCTGACAGCGTTTGTGCAATGGCTTGGTTGATCTCTTGTGTCGTTAATCCAAAGCGCTGAGCCTTTTCTGAAGAATATACCGGCCGCAACACAGGTACTTGCTCACGCCAGTCATCTTGTATCGCGATAATATTGCTATCGGCATGCATTATCGCTTTTGCTTGTTCGGCTAATTGGCGCAAAACATGGCTGTCTGGGCCTTTGAACCCGGCTTCAATTTTCTTGCCTCCGCCGCGGCCCAACATAAATTTCCAAACTTTTATCGACGCATCCGGGTACTTAGCGGCCAACTCACGTTGCAACTCAACTAACAAGGGTGCGATCTTGGTGTAATCATCGATATCAATCAACAACTGGCCATAACTGCTATTACGTGCTTCCGGCGCATACGTAAGCATAAAGCGAAGGCCACCACCACCAATAAAGCTGCTGATGTTTGTCACCCCTTCTTTAGCACTCACATCTTGCTCAATATTGGCGACCAATTGCTCTGTTCGCCGAATATCGGAACCTTGAGGCAAATAAACATCAACCACAAACTGCGGCCGTTGCGACTCAGGCATAAATCCAGGTGGAACATACCGTAAGCTGTAAACCGCCGACGCTAGTAACACTAAAAGCATCAACACGGTAGAGATGCGATGTTGTAATACCCACATTAATACCGTTTTGTACACGGCCATCATCCGACTGGTACTAGCCTTCCCTTTCACCGCATTAACTCTTAAAAAGTCATAACACAACATTGGTGTCACGGTAACGGCAAAGACCCAGCTCAAGAGCATGGAATAAAGAATGACCCAAAACAGCGAGCCGGCATATTCCCCCATATCTGACGGTGACAGTCCAATCGCACTGAAGGCAAAAATACCCACGACAGTACCCCCCAGCAATGGCCATTTGGTCGCATCGACAACCTCTGACACTATCAGCTCTTTGTCTTGATCCGGTTCTTGTTGCAGGCGAACCAAAATACCATCCGTAACCACAATCGCATTATCCACCAGCATACCCAGGGCGATAATCAAAGCACCCAATGAAATACGCTGCATCGCAATGTCTTCGATAAGCATGATACACAGTGTGCCCGCGACGGTAAGCAACAGCACAAAGCCGATGATTAAGCCTGACCGCAGCCCCATAAACAGCAGTAAGACGACAAAAACAATTGCAACGGCGGCAATTAAGTTATCAATGAAGTTTGCGACCGAATCACGAACCGAATCAGACTGCATTGAGATAACGTGCAATTCCATCCCTATCGGGCGCTGACTCTCAAGTTCGGCCAATCGTTCTTTTACCGCATCCCCCATATCAACGACATTGCCACCGGTAACATTCGAGATACCAAGCCCCACGGCACGCTGACCGTTGTAACGCATGAGCATACTTGCCGGCTCTTGATACCCACGCGTGACTTTGGCGATGTCGCCAAGGCGCATGACGGTATTGTCCTGCCCGACACCAACCTGCAAATTTCGCAAATCATCAAAGGTACGGATGTTGGACACGGGAATAACGGGAATACGCATCTCTGACGTGTCAATAGCACCGGCGACTGTGACAAGGTTTTGCTTCTGCAGTACTTGGAATACCTGCTGAGCCGATACACCAAATGACGCTAGACGCTCACTGGAGATCTCAACAAAAATCGTTTCCTGACGTTCAGCCAACGTTGCTGTTTTCGCGACACCCGGCACGAGCACCAACTCACGGCGCAGACCATCGACATAATCTTGAAGTTGTTTGTCGCTAAAACCGTCACCTGTTACGGCAAAAAACAGCGCATACACATCGGCAAAGTCGTCATTCACTATCGAAGGCCCGGCTCCCGGCGGCAATTGGCGCTGAGCATCAGCTACCTTGCGCCGTAGCTTGTCCCATACCTGCTGTAACTCCGCACCGCTTTTTGCGAACTCAAGCTTAATTTCGACCGTCACTTCAGACATGCCCTGCTTCGAGACCGACTTTACCTCCTTCAGTTCCTGTAAGGACTGGACAGCCCCTTCAATAACATCAGTAACTTCATCTGAGACTTCTTGCGCAGTAGCACCTGAATAAGCGGTATTAATCACAGCCTGACGAATAATAAATTCAGGATCTTCAAATCGCCCCAACTTCAAATAGCTAATATAGCCACCTATCAGTATCAGGCCGATGAGAACCCATACACTGGTGCGCTTAGCAAGCGTATAACGAGCAATATTCATCACTTGTCCTCGTTATGTCCATTGCTCATGGGGCGGATTTCCATGCCGTCCTCTAAGCTTGCAGTACCCGCAACAACCACTTGTTCACCGGTAGTCAAATTTGCGGTGATCACGATGCGGTCACGACTTAGCGCACCAACCTCGACATAGCGCTTGCTAACAGTGTTATCAGCTGACACGACCCAAACAAATTGTTTACCTTGGTTATCAGGCACAATAGCAACAATGGGCAAGGTGAACGTTGAGTTTTGGTAGTGCCCACCAGATTCAACGGGGATCACTTTCACTGTCATTCCCGGTAAGACTCGATACCCTTGTAGATCACTGAAACCTAATACCACCGGATAAGTTTGACTGATCGGATCGGCCTGAGTGGCGAACGTTTTCAATGAAAGATCAAATAAATGGTTTGGGATGGCGCTAATTTCCGCTTTCGCTTCAGTACCACTCACATTCGATAGCATGACACTATCTGGGATGTGAATTACCACCTCCAAATTATCGATGTTGTGCAAGGTAAACACCGGGTTATTGGCTTGTACCTGCACGAAATTATCAACAAAACGACGACCGATAATGCCATCGAATGGCGCTGTGATACGTGTGTAGTCCAACTGACGCTGTGCTTCGTCCCGACGGTTTTTCGCCAAACCATAGCGAGTTGTGATCTCATCTAATTGGCTTTTCGAAATCGCTTTGCTCTTGTCATATATCGCTTTAGCACGCAGGTATTCTGCTTCTGTGTTTTTCAGTTCGATTTTCGACGAAGCAAGTGCTGTTGCTGCATCTCGTTCATCAAGACGAGCCAACAACTGTCCTTTTCGTACACGGTCGCCTTCGCTGACAAGCAACTCTGTCAATCGGCCACCAATTCGGAAAGAAAGATCAGCACGCTCAGCGGCACGGACAACGCCATTAAAACTAAGGCTATCGCTCCGTGTAGATGAGACAACTTCTATCAGTGCCGGCCTGACTATAGGCTCGGCAACCGAAGAAACAACTTCCTGCCCGCAACCAACCAACGATACGCTCGCTACCGACAAGCCGACAGCTACTGCTAACAACTTCATCGCGCGTCCCGAAACGACTTTGTGCGTGTTTTTCACAGCATTCTCCAAATAGGAAAGTCAAGAATACGCCCCGAAAACGGAGCGTTTAAAATCTGTACAACGAATTCGGCGGATTCTAGTGCAGGATAAACACAAAGTAAACCCGTGAGTTTACCTTATGGCAATACGTTGCTAAACTCAGTGAAAACCATCACGGAATGAATAGATGACACGTTCAGAACAAAAAAGGTTAGCCATCATTAAGGCAGCAAAGCAGGAGTTTATTGAGAATGGTTTTTTGGCGGCCAACATGAATAATATCTGCCGATCCGCCGAGGTTTCTAAGCGAACCCTTTACCGTCACTTTGAAAGTAAAGAGTTATTATTTGAGGCGGTACTCACTGACATTAAAGAAAAGTCGGCAGAGCAAGAGCAATACTTGTTCGATGCGAACCAACCGCTTGATGAACAACTCCGCACGATCACTCATTTAGAAGTGAAGATAATTTACGAAACCTATGGTATTGAACTGTCTCGCACTATCCTTATGGAGTTTTTCCGACAACCTGAACTCGCGAAATCAATCACGCAACGTTTGTACCATACACAAGCTGTAAGCCATTGGTTTGAGCAGGCTATGAAAGCTGAAAAGCTATTTGCAACAGACGTGCAGACAATAACCAGTGTTTACGTCAGCCTGTTGCAGGGTCAGCTTTTTTGGCCGCAGGTATTAGATATATTGCCACTACCTGCTGGCGATGAATTAGAGTTGAAAATCAATACCATTGTGACCACGGTACTGCGCGCTTTTTCCAAGCCATAACGTGGTTGGACTCAACGAAAAATCAAGAGTAACCGTGGCGTCATGAACCGATCGGTGGCCTCGGCAACATTGATGTTGGCGATCTGAAAGCGAATGTACCAACACGTAAACTCACAATTACGTCAAATAAACCTATTGGCAATATAACGTAGCACGCCCCCTGCGTTGAAATAATCCAGTTCTCGCTGGTTATCAATTCTGAGTATGGCCGATATTTGTAACGTTGAACCATCAATATCCCTCAGCACGATATTGATATCTTGCCGTGGGTGAAGTTCGTGTTTTAAAGCGATTGAAACGCTTTCTCGACCACTAAGCAACTGGACACTGCCCCTATCTTGAGAGGCAATTTGCAGCGGTAAAACGCCCATCCCCACAAGATTACTGCGATGAATTCTTTCGAAAGACTCTGCTATTACCGCTTTTACATTCTGCAACAGACACCCTTTGGCGGCCCAATCTCGACTCGATCCTGTACCGTATTCTTTACCCGCAAAAACCACTAACGGTATGTCATCAGCGATGGCCTGTTGACTCGCGTCATATACCGTGATCACCGATGGCAGCTCTGCTATAGGCAAACCGTCACCATGATGTGAGTCGATCGAGCCATAATAGCGAGTTACTCCTCCAATCTCCGGTATCACCATTTTGTTCTGTATTCGCCGATTGGCAAACGTGCCGCGCACCATCACTTCATGATTCCCTCTACGCGCACCATAGCTATTAAAATCAGCTTGAGACACATGATGAGAGCGTAGATAAAGCCCTGCCGGACTTTGCGCTGCAATCTGGCCAGCAGGAGAAATATGGTCGGTGGTAATGGAGTCACCAAGAATAGCCAATATCCGAGCAGATTGAACCGGTTTGTGATTGCTTTCCCGCTCAAAGAAAGGCGGACGCTGAATGTACGTTGACGCAGGATCCCACGGATAGCAGATGCTATTCTTCATCGTTAAGCTTTGCCAATGGTTATCCCCTTTCTCTATATCTTTGTAACTTAGCCTGAACTGATGTTGTGTGACTTGGCGTAAAGCATGATCGATCATTGCATCCGTTGGCCATAAGTCGCGTAAGTAAATGTCTTCTCCCTCATCATTGGTTGCAATGGGGTCTTTTTGCAAATCAATCCGCGTATGGCCGACCAGCGCAAAGGCAATAACAAGTGGCGGAGATGCCAGCCAGTTGAGACTCACGGCGGGGTGTATGCGTCCCTCAAAATTACGGTTGCCCGAGAGCACTGCGCAAACGCTCAATTGTTGTTGCTCGATGTCAGCCTCAAGCTCACCGTTAAGTGGTCCAGAATTACCGATGCAAGTTGTGCAACCAAACCCGATACGTTGGAAACCCAAACCATCAAGGTAGACTTGCAACCCGGTATCATCCAAGTATCGTGCAACTGCCTGAGAGCCTGGCGCCAAAGATGTCTTCACATAAGATGGTACCGACAACCCTTTCTCTACGGCAGCTTTTGCGAGCAGGCCTGCGGTTAACATAACAGTAGGATTGGAGGTGTTGGTGCAGGAGGTGATTGCCGCAATCACAACATCCCCATTTGTTAAGGTATGAGGTGATTCACCACGACATTTGTCGTCAGTGACTTTCTGCCCCATTAATTCAATGTGCGCTTGTGTTACGTGTTTTATCGCGCTCAGCGCGAGGCGATCCTGGGGGCGTTTGGGGCCTGCCATTGAAGCTTCAATCACTGACAAATCAATGTGCACGGTTTCCGCGTAATTCGGACTTAGCGTATCTGTGTCATACCATAACCCCTGCGCCATCGCGTAGGCTCGCACCCTTTCGATTAATGAGAGCGGGCGGTTGGTAAGCTGCAAATACGCAATGACTTTTTCATCCACCGGAAAGATCCCGCAGTTAGCGCCATACTCCGGTGCCATATTCGATAAGGTCGCCCGATCTGCGACAGTCAGGTTTAAGACGCCTGAGCCATAAAATTCAACATATTTGCCAACAACGCCGTACGCTCTCAACCGCTCAGTAATGGTTAACACCAGATCAGTGGCGGTGATCCCTTCTTTTAATTTCCCCTCAAGTTGAACACCGACAATATGGGGAAGATTTAAACTGACCGGCTGACCAAGCATCGCCGCCTCAGCTTCTATCCCGCCGACACCCCACCCCAGCACACCCAGCCCGTTAATCATAGTGGTGTGACTATCTGTACCAACCAGTGAATCGGGGATTAGTACCCCCTGCTCATCCCGTACGACCTGAGCTAAATATTCCAGATTGACCTGATGACAAATCCCTCGCCCAGGGGGAATAACCGTTAGATTATCAAAGGCACTTTGCGCCCATTTCAAGAACTGATATCGCTCCTGATTTCGTCGCATTTCCTGTTGCCGATTAATGTTTAATGCCGAATGCTGGCCGGCTTTATCCGCAATGACTGAATGGTCGATGACCAAATCGACATCACACATTGGATTAATTTTCTGCGGATCACCGCCAGCTTGAAAGATCGCATCCCGCATTGCCGCCAGATCAACCAATGCCGGTACACCGGTATAATCTTGCATCAGCACACGACTGGGATAAAAAGACAGTTCAATGTCATCATCTGCGTTATTGTTTTTTGCACAAAGCGCCGAGACAATGGCCGAAGTAGTGGCATGATCGTCATAGTGCCGCATCACATTTTCAAGAAACAACCGGGTAACCAGCGGCAAATGAGACAAGTCTATTTGATAATCATTGGCCAGCATTTTCAATGACCAATAAGCATATTCTTTGCCATTCAAAGTGAGTGACTGCAGATAGCGTTGACGCCATGCATGTTCGTTATCGGGGATCATCGTCGTTTCCTCTGTAACCGCACAATCAAAGCGGCGGTTTCGTTACTCAGGCTATGCAAGACTATGCCTCACCTTGATTGTTCTGAGCATCCCGCTTCAAAAGCCAACTTAACAATGCTATCCCCATCAATGCAGAAAATACCGACGCCGATAAAATACCGAGTTTAGCGGCGTTGACTAACGCGGGACTCAAAGCCAAATGGGCAATAAAGAGCGACATCGTAAAGCCAATTCCGGCAAGCATCCCGCCCGCAAGTATATATGGCCAACGGAGATCTGGCGGACGTATCGCCACGCCAGTACAGATTGCTAATCCACTGAATAAAATAATACCTACCGGCTTTCCTATAACGAGCCCCACAACAACCGCGACGTACAAAGAACCAGACATTTCGGAAAAAGAAAACGGAACCCCAGCATTAGCAAAAGCAAATAATGGCATCACCACAAACCCTATCCATGGATGAAGTAACATTTCCAACCGCTCCACCGGGGAAAGTCCTTCGCGGGCAGCAGCCTCAGCAGTTTTTAACACTTTGCGGTCAATACTAAAAACACCACGCTGACTTGGCGATGGCACCACACATTCCATTATCGTCAGTAAACGCGCTTCGCTAACCCAACGTTCCGTTGGCGTCATCAGCCCTAATATCACCCCAGTCACAGTGGGATGCACACCGGAGGCATCAACCGTAAGCCAAATAAGGGCGCCAATTAGCAAGTACACGACAATACTTCGTATTCCAAGCATCCCCATGATTTTGACAACCACAAACCCTATCACCGATAGCCCAATATAAGGGAAATGAATGTCTTCCCCGTAACCGACGGCCACAACAACAATGGCGCCGATGTCATCGATAATCGCAAGTGAAAGCATAAATATCCGCAAGCTTTTCGGTATTCGAGGGCCAAGCAGGATAAGGCAAGCAATGACAAATGCGGTATCTGTTGCCATCACGATTCCCCAGCCATTCTGTCCAGGCTGCCCCGACTGAAGAGCCAGATAGAGTAATGCAGGAATCAACATCCCTCCCACAGCCCCTGCTATAGACAACATCGCTAAACGCGGTTTTTTCAATTCTCCCAATACAATTTCACGCTTAAGCTCCAGTGCGACCAAAAAGAAAAACAATGTCATCAATGCATCGTTAATCCACTCTCGAAGCGATCGCGTAAACTCAACCTCTCCCGCCGATATCCCTATCGGTGTGTCCCATAGCGATAAGAATTCCTCCGCCCAAAGGGAGTTAGACAGCACTAAAGCGGTAATCGTGAAAAATAACAGTACTGCGCCTGCTGCGGCTTCAATACGTAGAAATCGCGTTATCGGCTGTGTTAACCAATCAACATATTCTTTGGGCAACTGGGTGGGATGCCCCCGTTCATGGGGTCGAAAGGCCGTTTTTTTCATTGTTATTCCGGCGTCAGTTTAATTGCTTCCGCTGGGTGTACCCCCTTGAGATATTTAAATAAGTCACTATCAGTCGACAATATTAACGTAGTATTCTCTGTCATGATCGACCGGTAGGCTTGCATGGTGCGTGTAAACTCATACAAGCTCACCGCTTGTGGATTTTGATTATATGCCCGAGCATAAATCTCTGCCGCTTTTGCGTCAGCCAAACCTCTTATTTCTTCTACCTGACGATATGCTTCTGATTGAATTTTATTTAAATCCCGTACTCGATTACCTCGAATTCTGGCAGCCTCACCATTACCTTCAGATAGAAATCTCTCGGCGATCTGACGACGTTCACTGATCATACGGTCATAAATTTTTGGCCTCACACTTGCGTTGTAGTTAATACGCTTAAAGCGGATATCCAACAACTCAATACCAAAGACGCGAACTTTGTCTGCTGCGGCGGAAAATATTTCATTTTCTACCACCTGCCGCCCTTTTTGGATCGGCACTAAATTACCCAGCGTTAAATCACGTTCAGGTTCAATCAACAGTACATCACGTAAAGGTTGTCGATGTTGAGTGGTACGAATAATTTCAATCAATTCATGTTTCGCCACCGCATTACGGGTTTCACTGCCTAAAATGTCATCCAATCGAGACTGCGCACTCCGCTCATCACGCAAACGAAGAAAGTACTGTAACGGATCCGTTATCCGCCAACGCGCAAACAAATCGACCGATATATACAGTTTATCTTTTGTCGGCATATCGGAGGGATCCCCATCCCACTCCAGTACCCGTTTATCGATGGCATTAACATCTTGTATAAATGGGATTTTCACATTGAGCCCCGCTTCCGTTATCGGCTCTCCCACCGGTTTACCAAACTGAGTAATAATGACCTGTTCAACCTCACTCACCGTATAGAGTGACCCCTTCACAGCAAGCGCAATGAAAACGATAATGACAAGTACAATCACAGACCTGAATTTTTTCATGGTGACTCGCCTAGTTTTTCTTGAACGGCTTTGAGATCTAGAAAAGGTAAAATGCTGCGGGTTTGTTCATCAATGATGATTTTGGACTGAATGGAGGGCAAAATTGCCTGCATGGTTTCAATATATATCCGTCGACGTGTCACGTCCGGTGCTTTGCTGTACTGGATTAACAAAGCAGTAAACCGGGCAGCATCACCTTCTGCTTCATTGATTCTTTTCAGTCGATACCCATCCGCTTCACGGATCCGCTGATCCTTCTCCCCTTCAGCCAGCGGGATGACTTTGTTGTAATCCCTCCGCGCCTCATTAATGAGTTTTTCTTTTTCTTGCTGAGCCTGATTAACTTCGTTAAACGATTCCTGAACGGGTTTGGGCGGATTAATATTTTTGAGTTGAACCTGATCAATATTAATTCCCATTACATATTTCGTGGCAAGTAACTGCATCTTAACGAGTGCTTCTGATTCAATCTCTTGCCGACCAATGGTAATAACTTCGTCAACGGTGCGATCACCGACGACCTCTCTCATGACAGACTCGGAGACATCACGAAGGGTAGCGCTAGGGTCACGAACCTCGAACAAAAACTTAATGGGCTCGGCAATGCGATATTGCACTACCCACTCTACCAACGCGGCATTTAAATCACCGGTGACCATCTGTGTTTCAAGTTCACCATCACTATCATCTGTGTTTTGGTAAGGGTCATTTGCCCCTGGCGTAATAAAGCCAAACTCTTGTTTTAATTGACGCTTAACAGGAACAATCGTCGCAATATCAACACCAAGCGGTAGTTTGAAATGTAAACCTGGCGGTATTACTGAATGAAATTTACCAAATCGTTGCACGACGGCTACGGAATCACTAGGCACAGTGTAGACAGCCTGCCAGAAACTCACCGCTGCTATCACAAAAAAAACGAGCCCAGCTACGCTTCTCAGATCGCTACGGGGAAGCAACTGCTTTATTGTTCTAGCACGTTTTTTAATAAGATTACCAATATGGGCAGGCGATTGTACTTCTTGTCCTGACGGGGTGCCAGGAGAGGGGAAGTCATTGGGCTCTGGCATGACATTTGCCTTCAATAATTTGGCAAGAAAATATCTTCCATGTAGAGTTTGGTTTGCTTTGAGTGATTTATCAAGTTAGTGGGGGAAATAAAGATAGAATATCTGTAATTCCCAATCAGCGTATCATCAGCTGTAATTAATTTTAATGACACAGCACACTTTATTAACTCAGAATTATATACGTCAATAAAGAATAATTTGCACTTCAACAATATGCATTTCACGCTTCTATATGTTCACTCCATATTTTCCTAATAATTAAATTATTTCTTTTACGCTCATAACCTACAGCACAGCAACATCTCTTACCTTGATAGATACCTTTTACGACAAGATTACTGGAGGTTTTACTTCCCCCTCCTAAATCGTAAACTTTTAATGTTCCTTCAAAGCCAGCTTTTTTTAATTGTGCAGTGATTCTCTCCTGCTCTTCATTTTTAGTCACATGGCTAAGCATATAATAAACAACTATATTTCCCATTATTTCCCTTTATGCAGCTATGTTCAGAAATATTTCTCGCTACATAAGAGTAAGTTTAGGTGAATTTAAACGCAGTACGCGTGATAAAATCAAATAAACCTAGACAGTATCTGCATGGGAGAGCTACTTTCAGGCCATGCCTAGCGCCACCACTTACATTCGACAACATTAACCAATAATATAAATTTTGGCAGAAACTAGTTTGCTGCTATTTAAATCAGCTCTCCGCACTTTCCTCCGATTTAGTTTATTGACCGATCGGTGGCCAAGGCCTGTGCTGCTCAGAATCAATCCACTCAGTAACCCATTGAGGTAAAATTGGCGTTTCAACCTGTTCGCCCATTGCTTCAAGTAATTGAAGAGGTGAAACCAAGCCACTTTTAGAGGTCACACCGGCTCGAATCAAGACAGAGGAGCACGGCTTTCCATCGACCCACATAGATTGCTCGACATACAACCACTTGTCGTCCCAACCTACGCACTGTGTGTACATTTTCACTTTGTGAAGCATATGAATACGTTTGCGATAGCGCACTGAGCTACCAGCGACGACTAAAGCCCAACGCTTTCTTGCCAATACCTTCATCAACCCACACCGAATACCCAGCTCAGTCCGACCCAAATCATAAAGGGTGAGCACGCGGCCATTGTTCATTTCATTAAAAATATCGAGGTCCCATGGATGACATGAGAATGATATTTCATTTTTATCCGTAATATGAACCGGAGAGTTGCGCTTGGCTTGCCACAATACTTTTGCTAAACGTATAAACGGGTACATAATCAGCTCTTCCTTAAACTGTTATTTCTTTTCTAAGTGTCCAATGCTTAATGTAACAGTAATGATGGCATTTGTTACAAAAAAGTAGAGCAAAAAATCTAAGCTCAAGAAATTATTACCAAACTTGGGCTATAGGCCCATCACTGATGGGTAACAGCAATCAAATGGTATACCAATATGCCAACGCATAGTCGTGGCCGTTGGCAATCTTAGGTAAGTTAACTTGAACAATTAGTTCATAAGTATTTTTCTATCGGGAAGAACTGCAAAAAACGAGATTGAAGTCGTTCCCAGCGACCTGCTTCTGGTTCGCTGTCCCAGCTCTCCATACCGGAATACCAACGGATGTCACCGTTATCCAGGTTAAGCCGCCAGCTATTATCTTCGCTCATCGCCCTCTCGATATCATCAGCCAGACCTTTAGCGATACGCTCATCTTCAATCACCAGAATCGACTCTGTATTAAGGTAGGTTGAGCGTAAGTTGAAGTTAAAAGAGCCAATAACTGCCACTTTTCGGTCAAAAACAACAGACTTTGCATGAAGGCCGTAGGCTGTAGTTGGGGCGCACTTTGACTCGTCTCGCGTAGACTCCACACACAATTGCGCCTCTGGTTTTAACTCAAACAGCTGGATGCCATGATCAAGCATGTCGTGTCGCCGGCCCGCATAACCAGAATGATTAGTCACGAGATCATTAGAGACCATTGAATTGGTGAGTGCTTTTACCTGAATACCATCATTGATTAATAGCGCCAGCATACCAAGCTGGCGATCATCAAATATCAAATAGGCCGATTCCACTACAATTTCTTGCTGAGACAAATGAGAGAGCTTAGCTAAGAACCTAGCCGTCTCTTTTGGCTTGTTGGTGTTATCAACATCAACAGGTATGGGCTGATCAGAAATATAACGCGCTTCAACCCAAGTCATCTCATCCATCAAGTCTTTAAGGAAGGTATTTGCGACGTCACTTCCCTCCGGTAATGAAGGGTAAGACTTGGAACTAGGAGCAACAATGTTATCTAGCTTAGGCAATTCTGTTGTGGCTTCCCCTCCCAACAAACTGACAGGGTATGCCCAACGACTCCCCCAATACTCCCCAAAATTCGCTTGAATATCAGTAACCACAGATCCTATCACCAGCACATCTCGGTCACGGAAATTAATTTCATCTGAAAGATCAAAGTATTCATCACCAATATTACGCCCGCCCACAATCGACATAGCACCATCAACAGTAAAGGACTTATTGTGCATACGACGGTTTAAGCGATCAAAATCCCCTAAAAAGTTTAGCCACTTGGTTACACCACGACGGGTAGGAATTGGGTTGAAGATGCGGATCTGTATATGAGGATGTGAATCAAGTGCCGTCAGCAAATCCTCTCGTTCGTCGAGATTGATATCATCGAGCATGATACGGACTTTCACACCGCGATCTGCAGCCGCGATGATACGTTTGGCTAGGTATTTACCCGAATTGTCTGAGTTCCATATGTAATACTGTATATCGATGCTGTGTTCAGCACTCTCGATAAGTGCCAGTCGCTGAGCCAGTGCATCCCAGCCAGTATCCTGTAGCAGAACAGCACTCGTTCCTTGTTTAGATTGCTCCGGCCGAGCGGTGTCAACCAAATCTGACAATGTACTACTCAATGCCGGGACTGACGGCTCAGTTGGGTGCTCAATTTCCTTGGGAAGGGACGCACAGCCGTTAAGAATTGCAACGGCGAACATGATGGCACTAATGCGTTGGAGCACTTGCATTTATTAGACTTCCTATTTACTTCGAGTAACCAGTTCTGGTTCTATCTATCCATAAAAATTTAGTATATCAAACTAGCCAGCTAACATCGCTATTGAGTTATTACTCTACCCCCATAATCCCTCTAATACGCTACCGCCAAGCTCACAGCAAAGTCTCATCGGAAGATGAATTGCCAGCAGTGCAAGTAACGCACTGGATTTGCATTTGTAGCAGACAACCTCCTCACAGTTTAACTAATTGATTGGCATAAAAGATTGCTGTCTGAATGGCTACACGGCATGGTAACGGCAGGTTTTATTTTTCTTTCAGGCTTCATCATGACAACGTTAAACCACCTGCACTTCTATGTTGGTACTTACACCGACACACCAAGTACTAGCGAAGGCATTGCTCACATCACCCTAGACCCCATGACCGGTGAGATTACCCGCCAGAACGAGCTCGTATCATTACGTAATCCCTCTTATCTCACCACGACGAGCAAAGGACTTTACAGCTTTAGTGAAATCTCACAACAAGAAGGCGCAGCTCTGCAATTCTCTTCGCGCATGGGGAATATCTATCTTCCCATTGCGGGGGATTTTCCTTGTCATCTCGATATAAAAAACCCCTATCTCGCCGTGGCGAATTATGGTTCTGGAAATGTAGTGGTTTATCTAATAGACGAAGATGGCCGACCATTGCAGGCTATTGCTGACTTATACGAAGGGGGGAACGGGCCAAACAAAGATCGTCAGCTCTCCCCTCATGCGCATCAAGTGACCTTCCTTAAACATTCGAATCAATTAGCTATCGTCGATCTTGGTTCTGATCGTATTCGGTTTTATGACTGTGACACAAAGAGTGGCAAACACACATTCACGCTCGGGCAAAGCATCGCTATGCCTGCTGGCTCGGGGCCCCGGCATCTAGTATTCAACCAATACGAAACACATGCCTATGTGGTCTGTGAATTATCTGAAACGCTCGTTGTACTCACTAAAACTGACGGCATTTGGGCGATCACGCATCAATGCGAACTATTAAGTAATGCTGAAAATGGCGAGGCCGCATCAGCTGTTCGCCTTTCTGCCGATGAGAGGTTCTTATACGTCTCTTGTCGCGCTCAAAACAAGATCTGTGCGTTTGATGTCTCCAGTGAAGAGCCAGTCATACTTGATGTTTATGACTGTCAGGGGCAGTTCCCGAGAGACTTTGCCATATCTGAAAACGGACAATGGCTCATCGTAGCCAATCAGCATTCGAATACTATCGCCAGCTTTAAGCGCAGTGTAGAGACGGGAGAAATAACACCAACGGGATATCAATGCAGCGTTGATGCACCAGTGTGTTTAGCGGAAGTGACTCATTGAAGTATTCGCTATCGTAGGGAAAGAATAAGCAAATAGAATATGCCTCTGTGGATTCACAGAGGCATTAATTATGCCGTTTTCAGCTTGGCAAGTACTTCGTGAAGCGAAGGCACAATCGCATGACCGAACTGGCGTACTTCGTCACACGGTTCAACCAAATCAGGGATCTGAAACGTCATCATGTTGGCTGCAACAGCCGATCTGACACCATTGTTCGAATCTTCAAAGGCCAGACAATGTTGAGGTTCAACATTTAAGCGGCTAGCCGCCAGTTGGTAGATCTCTGGATGAGGTTTGCCATTCGCCACTTCACAACCGGTTGTGAGGTTATCAATGTACTTCGCCAAACCAGCCAGCTCTAATTTTTTCGTGGCAACTTCATGAGCGGTAGACGTCGCGACAGCAATCGGTGTGCCCTGCGCTTTCAACCACTCCAATAGCTCAATCACGCCTTCTTTTAAGGGGATCGCCTGATGTTTTACCACTGCATTATAACGCGTGCGCCATTCATCATGCAGGCGGTCTAAGTCATCGCCATAGGCTTTACGAAAGATGACGTCAATGCTCGCAGCATTACAACCAATAATAGAAAGATAAACATCTTCATGGAATGGCAGATTTTGTACTGCACAAGCTTCTTTAAAGATACGCATACAAACGCGCTCAGTATCGAGAAGCAAGCCATCCATGTCGAAAATAGCAGCTTGATAATTCATTACTTCACAGACTTTTTGGTGGAGACAACGCATTTTGACACAATGCACGATGATTTAGCTATAAAAACGGATATGGAAACGACTCTCTGCCCTATTTCCGTCTAAGTCGAGTTTGGCCCTTTTACCACCAGTTGCAGCGCCAAAGGCCCTTCGCACGCATAATTTCAGTTACATAGTCCAACAAAGGTGCGATAATCCCGCAACTCCGTATTCCGACAGTCAGTCGGTACACAAAGAACTGTGATTCAAAAGTAACTTAATCAGTAGGACATCCTTCAATGCGCGCCTTTGTATTACGAGCCAGATCCGCTCCTACCGACAGCCAGCAACTACTGGCTTCAGTTGGCCAAGAAGCTCACACCGAAATTTTGGCCCATACCCTAATGAATTCTATCTTTGTGGCGCAATCGCACCGCGAAGATGTCATCGTACACTTGGTACTGGAAAGTACACAGGATTTCTCTCGTACCGTTACCTTTGTAGCCAATGAGATGACCAACATTGGTGGCTTTCATGAGCAGGCATTGCTAGCCAAGGTGGCCAAAGCATTGGACGCTTCTCGAGGAATGACCAAAGAGCAAGAGCGTCAAGTTGAACCGGGGATCACCGTTCAAACCAAGAGCTTTGAAAAGTTAGTAAAAGAACTCGCTGAAGATTACCAGCTATATATGATGGACAAGAAAGGCGCGTCAATTCGCGAACAAGAATTCAGCGGCAACGTCTGTTTCTTGTTGACCGATCATATCCCAATGCCGAAGAAAACCTATAAGAGCCTAGAGCGTCTTGGTACCCAGAAGATCAGCCTTGGACCAAAGATGATTTTTGCTTCACAGTGTGTCGTACTGATCCACAACGAGCTGGATCTTTGCGAATAACCAACGGTTATAGCTTGAAGAAAATGAGTTATCGAAAAGCCTGGACTGGAGCCTACGAATAATAATGGTTTCAACCCAGGCTTTTTATTTAATGTCGCTACCAGATATCAAATCACAAATCCGTTATTTATCAATTAGTCAGCTTGCTTATACTTGTGCAACAGATCTAACGGAATATGGCAATAGTCATTGGGATAACGCGTTAATCGATCTTGATGCTCTTCATCGCTTTTGACGTAATTAGATAGCGGCATCACTTCAACAGCGATACGCTCTTTGTCTTTTTGCGTGTCAAGATACTCTCGGACCTGAACAAGGTGCGATGGATTCTGGCTATACACTCCCGTACGGTACTTTGGCCCCACGTCAGCGCCTTGCTTGTTGATACTGTATGGGTCGATGATTTCAAAGAAAAATGCCATTAGTTGTTTTATTGTCACGACTTCGGCATCAAATTGGATCAAGACACATTCAGCATAACCATCGTAATCACTTTGTGTGGTATGGGTCGTGCCGTTCGCACGACCGGCCTCAGTGAATGTCACACCGGGAAGATGTTTCATGAATTCCTGAACGCCCCACAGGCAGCCGCCAGCAAAGTAAATCTTTTCCATTTCAGTCTCCTGAGTTTTTATTATGATTTAATTACAGAGAACTCAATAGCAAGAACTCGATGCCAACAAGATAGCGAAGATTACCTTGCTATCCTTGGCATTTTAAACGGTGATTACTCGCCACTTTTCCGCTTTGGCTTAAACTGCTTAATGCTCTTCTTCGCTTGACTACGGCGGTTGGCTTTTTTGTCGCGCGGCGGGCGTTTTCGCTCAGTACTGGATACCTGCTCGGCAGGCTTATCCGTGACTGGAAACCCATCCAGTTCGGCAGTCTCCATCGAGCGGCCTGTTAGTTGGCGAATAGACATCAGCGCCTCGGCTTCGCCATGACAAACTAAGGAAATGGCTAAACCATTTTGGCCTGCACGAGCAGTCCTGCCAACTCGGTGTACATAGACTGGCGCATTCTCGGGAAGATCCGCATTGATCACCACAGGTAGCGCATCAACATGTATGCCACGGGAAAGCAGATCGGTCGTGATCAACACTCGGGTTTCAAGCGATTTGAAATCAGCAAGGGTGTGTTCCCGTGCCGACTGATCTTTATCACCATGCAAAGCTGCAACGCTGATACCAGCTTTATTCAAACGCTTAGCCAGGGTGTCTGCCGCTTTTTTCTCGCTCACAAAGACAAGTACTTGCTGCCAGTTGTTTTGCTTCAACAGAGCAATCAAGGCTTGAGGTTTACTCCCCTTGTTAACCAAATAAAGCTGCTCTTTGATTTCGTCAACCACACTGTTCTGCAGGTTAGCTGCAATGCGCTCCGGCTGATACATCACCCCTAGCGCAGCCGCTTCCAGTGTTTCAGGCAAGGTTGCAGAGAACAACAACGTCTGTCGTGCGGCAGGAGCAAAAGAGATGATCTTCTGTACATCGGGCCAAAAACCCATTTCCAACAGTCTATCAGCCTCATCAAGTACCAGGAGTTTCAAAGACTTCAGCGACACAATCTCTTTGCTGAGGAAATCCAGTAAACGCCCAGGTGTCGCAACAAGCACTTGAGCACCCGATCCCAGTTCTTCCTTTTGCATGTCAGCAGAGACACCGCCACATAACATGGTGACTTTAAGGCCGAGTTTGTTAGCGACTTGCTGTAAAGAGGTCGTGACCTGTGAGGCTAACTCACGGGTTGGCACCAAAACTAAACTTTGGATCTCATTTTGCTCAGCATCGACCTTCTGCAACATCGGCAAACCAAAAGCGAAGGTTTTACCACTTCCCGTTTGCGCCAACGCCAACACATCTTTCCCCTTGATAATGGTAGGGATTGCGAGTCGCTGTATGTCTGTTGGAGTGGTAAGTTGGCTTGGCAATGCGCTCAATACCACCGTATTTAATTGCAACGAAGCAAAAGTCATGGGCATTAACTGTCACGATTGAAAAATGGATGCGCAGTCTACCAGTCCATCCAAAGATTTTATAGGGACTTGATGCACTTACTCGCCTAACCTTGCAAGTAAACACAGCATGATTCGCGCTAATCTGCCGTTAGCCGATTAATAAAGCACAGCTGATGATATAAAGCTTCAGTCTTTGGCATATCAACGCCCTGCTCTGCCGCCATCTCCAATACATTTTTGTACATATACTGCAATTCCATCTCACGGCTATTACGCCTGTCCAATAGCATACTGGTCAAATACGGTTTCATCTTGGCGGTATTGTTCAACATAGTATCGATTAGGCTTGGATCAAGGGATGACCCCATCGCTTCAGCAGCAATACACACCTCTTGCATGATTGCTTTTACCAGTGCGACCGTTTCACTACAGGCCATGATTTGCGCAGTATCGGTATCCAACACAGCTGATAGCCCATTGTAGGGCACATTCCACAATAGCTTTTTCCAGCGGGCATCAAGAATGCTACTTTCAACATCCACTTCAACCCCACAGCACTGAAAGTCATCAGCAACGCTGGTTAACGCGGGCATACCCGATTCGCCATATACCCCTAATGTTAACCGCCCGTAATCGAGATGGTGTATATGACCCGGCCCGACTTTGTTCGAGCAGATAAAGCACAGTCCACCTGCGGTATAGTCGAGAGCAAGTTGATTGGTGAGCGTCTGCTCGGCACCGATTCCATTTTGCAATAAAAGAACAAGCGTGTCCGGTTTAAGCAAGGGACGAATTAATTCTTCAAGCTGATGATTCTGTGTGGTTTTCAGTGCCACTATCACAACATCGGCTTTCGGCATTGTGTGGCTGGTGTTGTACGCCTTGATTGTATCGGCTGGTATTGAATAGTCACCGTAATGGGACTCAACCTTTAACCCATGCTCACTAACGAATTGATAATCTCTGTTGAGCAGGAAGTGGACATCGTATCCGCCATGGTGCAATCGCGCACCGTAATATCCACCAATCGCACCGGTTCCAATGACTGCGTAGGTTTTATGATCCATTCCTTTAGGTCCCCTGATCCATGCATCACGATATTCTTAATATACCCTACCAAATTTTCTTAGGTCGGATTTATATTAAGCAACTAAATCAGCAAAAATTCAATTTCGCTGTTAACCGCTGTAAAATAGGGAAAGGACAACAGTAAGAATAAGATGAAATTATGATCAATGAAAATGATGTTATCACTAACCTAGACGAACTAGAGGCATTTCTGCTTTCAGTAGAAAACGGTGGTATGGGCCTAACAAACGTTGCTGGGATTGCTCTAGCAACCAACAATGCAGATGGTCGCCACTTTGTTGCAGTACTTGATGATAAACATCAACTTTTGCTTGGCCGCTGGGTAACTGACGACGTATACGAAAACGGCAAAGATCTTGTGCGTAATGGCCCCAAGAAACCGCTTCACTAAGATTTAAGCCATAAAACATAATGCCACCACACAATTTACTGGTGGCATTATTTAACATTCGATTATATCAACAGTGATCGTGGTTTTGACCGAGTTGGCAATAAAGCAGTTTTCATGCGCTACATGATGCATTTTTTCCAACACGTCTCTTGAAGGTACTCTTGACCCAGAAAATTGAATTGCAGGCCTTAGTGTTACTTTCGTGATTGAGCTTCTGCCTCCCCCCTCTTCCTCCAGCATTCCAAACGCTTCATCATTGTATTTATCAACTATGTACTTACGCTTTGCTGCAATCGTTAAGAAAGCCATCATATGACAGCTTGATAATGCTGCAATAAATGCTTCTTCTGGATCGACATAATCAGGCGTTGAACATGGTTGTGGGACAATATGATGGGAAGCCGATGCAGTTATAGTTTCACCACCATCAAAGCGCCATTGGTGACTTCGGTGAAATTGATTATCAATAAATGGCTCATGCTGACTACGTCGCCAAGATATTTCAGATCCAAACTCTATCATAAACACCGCGCTCCTTTACATTAACGCCACCCCAAACAAGCATACTGGCAACATTCCGGCAATTAATATTAATTAATATACTAATTCAGCATTTTGAATCGTTTATTTGTGAAACCAATCACATCATGTTTGGTACAGCTTTATATCGCTATGATATCTTTTGCATAGGAGCACAATAGCTCACTCACACATAGCATTATAGAAAAATCCGCAGAGATACTGATCTTAGGATGTGGTTTATATGAGGTTGATTTATGGATCAAGCGGACAGTCTACGAAGCCTTTTTGCCAAACAGTCGGCAAGAGAGAAGCTGATACAATGTAGGGATAAGTTACGTAGTGCAATTAAAATGGGAAACTATGAAGAAGTACAATTATTAACGGAAGAGCTAGAACATGCCCTATCGCATTTCGAAGCCAGTCTTGAAGACGATGCCCGTGATCTTCCCTAGTGTTTCCAATTTATCAATAATTCGACATAGAGACATAGAGACATAGAGACATACTATGATCATTCCCCTACCTGTAAGTTGCTATGTCATTGTAGCGGTGAACCGAGGCAATCCCCGAGAAAAACGTGGTGCGCATTTCTAAGCCGCTTATGTAGCGGTGAACGATCGGCAAATCATCTTCAATCTTGCTCGCGATTTCTAAGCCGCTTATGTAGCGGTGAACACTTTCGACACGCCCGAAGTAACCGAGCAACATTTCTAAGCCGCTTATGTAGCGGTGAACTATGCATTTACATTATGTTATCGACGCGGGTTTTTCTAAGCCGCTTATGTAGCGGTGAACAGGAGGAACATTACGTCCACCTTCGCACCCGTTTTCTAAGCCGCTTATGTAGCGGTGAACATGTAGCCAGCCTCATAAGCCTTGTTGCCTTGTTTCTAAGCCGCTTATGTAGCGGTGAACGCCTCGGCTTTCTCTTCCTCGCCCTGCTCCTTTTTCTAAGCCGCTTATGTAGCGGTGAACACTACAGACCACGGCGCGATTAATTCCGCTATTTTCTAAGCCGCTTATGTAGCGGTGAACATGGTTTGGCTTTAACTGTAGGCGGTGTCGCTTTTCTAAGCCGCTTATGTAGCGGTGAACGGGAACGGGGATAATGACACTATCTATATGGATTTCTAAGCCGCTTATGTAGCGGTGAACGTATCTTAGAAAGTGGCGGTGAAATTATCGGCTTTCTAAGCCGCTTATGTAGCGGTGAACAAAGCCGTGTCCGGTGACAGTCCTCGATGCGATTTCTAAGCCGCTTATGTAGCGGTGAACAGATTAATGAATTATTCCGAAAAGCTGAGGCTTTTCTAAGCCGCTTATGTAGCGGTGAACGTTCGTTAGGGTTATTGATAAACTCGAACCAGTTTCTAAGCCGCTTATGTAGCGGTGAACTGAGTAGGCAGCTGGTAGAACTCGTTACTCATTTTCTAAGCCGCTTATGTAGCGGTGAACAGCTGCTGGCCGTGTTTGCCGAGTTTGAGCGCTTTCTAAGCCGCTTATGTAGCGGTGAACCTGATTCTTTTGAGCGCTACTATCAGGAAACTTTTCTAAGCCGCTTATGTAGCGGTGAACTTCAACGCTACAGCTTTAGTCTCTTTACAAAATTTCTAAGCCGCTTATGTAGCGGTGAACAAGACCAGCCACATTGCTATTGGCCGTGTCTTTTTCTAAGCCGCTTATGTAGCGGTGAACGAAGATTTTCAGCGCCTTGCGGTACATCTCGCTTTCTAAGCCGCTTATGTAGCGGTGAACAAGTTCTACAATGTTATTTGCTTCCGGTACTATTTCTAAGCCGCTTATGTAGCGGTGAACTCAACTAGAATTTCGTGGTGGCGGTCGGAGCTTTTCTAAGCCGCTTATGTAGCGGTGAACGTAGAATCCGTTTAGCCTTAGCGAGAATGTACTTTCTAAGCCGCTTATGTAGCGGTGAACGCGCTCTAGTGGTTTTCCTAATTTCACTATTTTTTCTAAGCCGCTTATGTAGCGGTGAACTTCTGCTGCCCCCTGAATTATTTTGGCAATAATTTCTAAGCCGCTTATGTAGCGGTGAACATTGTTAGTGATTAAAGTAATGGCGCAACTAGTTTCTAAGCCGCTTATGTAGCGGTGAACGACAAGATGCTCGCGGTATCCGGCCTGGATGTTTTCTAAGCCGCTTATGTAGCGGTGAACTGAAACCAAAATGATAAAAAGTATATTAAGACATACACTTACACCAATAACATCGAAAAAACCCTTTTTTATCGAGCTTTAATTCACACTTTAACAATCAATCACTTACATGTGAGCTAAAAAAAAGGGTTAAACATAGGGCAACGCAATTTTATTCGCGCTACTTCCCAGACCATACCCATTTGGTGTGAAAGGCGTTTTACCGTCCACTTCTATCATCAAAATTGGGATCAAAAAAGTTTTCTTGTTGCCATTACTAGTCACCTTTAAGTGAGGTAACTGCTTTGCCTTTAAGAGTCGTTTCTCTCGCCTGTGGGGCTTGCCCTCGTTACTCCGTAGGTTAGGTACTCGATAACGTTCATAACTGACATAGGGGCCTTTAAAGTCTTCGGGCACGGTATTAATCGGACTCACATCCGTGTAGTCTCGAAAAAAGAAATGATGCTGCATCTGAGTTAGCAGCATATCCATCAAAACTCGGTCAATCCCGAACACCCGAATAATGTCGCCAAGAAACTGACCTCGGTACTCGGGAAAAGCCAGGGCAAAGCTGTGTTTAGGGGCATCAGCAAAGATATCGTGCAATCGAGACACAACATCGTTGCGGAGTTCAGGAACTGACATCTCCTCTGGCGTGACTACCCGAATGTCAATGTAATGAAAATTAGTCTTTTTTGGATAAAGCATAGACCCCTCCTCGCACTAGGCAACCAATGAAATACATGCCCTCAGGGGTATTCGGATCTAATTCACCGCATTGCTTCATTAAGCTGTATGCATCAATACCCGACGATTTTCCGCCTTTACGATAAAAGCATTGATCATCCAAGTTAGCACCAAATTGTTCAATTGCTATGGGCCGGATGTGGGGGTCATCACTGTACCAGGTATCGATTGTTCGAATTGCATTTGCAATTTTTTGGTCTCGCAGTGCAGCATCACCGACGACAAACATTTCACCGTGATTCTCCTGCAGTGGGCGCCTATTAAGTACGTACAGGCTTTTTGATTTCACTCCTTTGGCGCCTTTTTGTTTGTCGATATAATTCTGGCTGGGAAATACCTCAATAGAACCTTGAACCCTTGGTGTTAATAACGCGGTAACTTTGATCTCATCTTCATTGATGCCCTGCAGTTGTTGAAAAATAATGGCAGCCAGTGCTTTTTCTTCTGCTACGTATACGTCAAAGTCATTTAGTGGAATGGCCAGAGCATTCGAGGCTCCAAGGTTTTGCTCACCCACTGACACAGAGATCTTCACTGACTTGGCCGTCATTCGATTTCGCCACAACCAGCGACCATTGAAGATATTACGTGCATAACGGTGCGCAATCTCCGCAAGTCCTTCGCTGCGGTTGGATTCCTGAAGAAATTTTTTTAAGCTAGCCTTTAACTCCTGACTATTGGTACCCGCAACTTTGCTAAGGACGCTGTCTATGGGTAGGAAAGACAGTTGAAACACAACCTCATAGGCTAGTGCGTTAGGGTCCAGCTTAGCTGAATCAATGCGCTGTGGGTTGGCAAGGCTATTGAATCCGTTAGTATCAAGTTTTTTGTTGTCTACGCCAATCACGGTGTGATTGATTACTTCCACAGGCGTTCGACGATCCGAAGGCAGCACATTAAAAAACTGACCATCAGTAACCACATAACCGCGCTGAGTCGCTAGGACCTCTGGTAATTTTGCTAATTTACTCATGTTCCACCTGTGTCGTTAAAATGAATGTGTGGTTGTCTCGCCAGTGCCCCTGCCAAAAAGGCAGTTCGGCATCGACGGTTTGGCGAATTGAACGGTACTGAACTAGACCCAGTAATGGCTCTGCAAAAGCATGGTTGTACCCTGCTCGCGCATTGGTTCTCTGTGTTGGTTCATTGATAAGCGCATATCCCAAAGAGGTAGCGCTCAACCAATTAAACGTCGCAATACATTCTTCTATCGGAACGAGACACGGTTCAAATTTTTCCGATAATGTGCCGGCTTTGAATAATTTATTGCATAGCTTCTTTTTGAGCTGAGACAAGTACTTTAAGGGAGGTTGGGGTTTCCAATCATCATGATCATACGAAAGCTGCATGGCATCAAGAAAATCCAAAGCCTCAGAAAACGTCTTCGCAATGTCATTCGTTAGGTTGGCATTTATATCTGTGTCAGCTTGAACTTCGATCCAATGAAAATGGGACTGTTTCACGGCGTCAATCGCAGCAGCGGTGATTTGCTCGCTGTAAATGTGTAGATAATCAAGTAGTGCATGGTCAGTGTTAAACCCACTGCCTGCAATCAAATCTGATTTATCCATAACTGCAAAACCAGACCCTAAATGTGTTTTAACGTCAGTCAATGAGTCATGAAAACTGACGCCACTGTATCGCTGAATGTGGCCACCAGCGAACCGTCCCCCACGTAAAAAACTAATTATTTGGCGTTCATCCAAGTCATGTTCGTTATCAAGCCTTAATACAAGGCTGATCGTTTCATGTCGGGTAACGCTAGGTTGAAGAGACAGGCTAATATTGGTGCCATTTTTGATCGTAGAAGCATAGTCTGCACTATTGATAAAGCTGGCTCCACGACGCTGTATAGGCAATGCTTTGCCATATTGGTCATAATCAGCCTGAAGTGATGCGTCATGATGGATAAGCGCCACACCTCTAAAATCTTCAACGCCATACTGACTCAATCGACATATGGCGTGCGCTACCCCAACAGCAGCACTGACACTGGGACCGTTAGTAACCAGATAATGCGTCAGGGCATTCACGTTGTTGACTTCAAGTCGCTTGATAAGCAAATAAGAGTATTTACTCATTGATCTGCTCCTTCAACGCTATGACCAATTCACGCTGCTCATCTTCACGTAGTGCCAAATACTGATCGTTAATACGTGCGACATGCATTACGTGCTGCACGATGCAGCGCGCCATCTCGTGGTAAAGTGATTCATTTAACTCAGGGGCAAGACAATAGACCCGACTCACCTCTTTCAATGATCGCCATTGTGAATCGAAAACAGGCATCTCATCCAAAACACTCTGCACCTGATCCCGGGCGTAACGTAAGCGTACAAGGTAGTGTTCAACGACTATTAAAAACTGGTTAAAGTGCCGCTGGCGATAATGAATACTTTGTTGGCTGTCAGTAAGTCGCTCAATATACAGTGCCCGATAATCGATAAAAGCCTTCAGATCCGTTTGGTTGATGTTCATTGAAACGCCATTGAACGCCCACCCAAGCGCTTTGCGCAGTTCATCATTTTCGATGGGCGCTTTGATACGTATGGGAGACGTTAGGTAATTAACCAGTCCTCCAGCGTTTTGGCTATTACTTCCCCCAATCGAACGTTGGAGCCGGTTATACTGTCCTGCATGATAAAGACCTGTATTATTAGCCGTTTGATAGAAATGCTCAGCCAAACCGGCTGATTGCAAAGGGGTAATTGCCAAGTAAGCATCGCCTTCTTGATGAACCAACACTTGCGGCAGTCGCGCGTTGAGCTTATCGAACCCGATTTCCTGATAATCTGCTACTTGGCTAAGTAAGCTAGGCACAACATGTTTGGTGTCACGCTGCAGTTCTGCCGTCTGCTTAAGACGAGTAAGCTCATCTTTCTTCTGCTTTATCCGCTCTTTATTTTTAGCATTATGAATTAATGACGCAATGTCATCCTCAACACTGGCGATTTTAGCGTCAATATCATTATGTCGATGAGAGCGAAAGTGTTTATATGGTTTGGCTTCCGTTCCCCCGTTTTGACAGTAATCTCGCCATATCTCTGCCTTCTCCGCTCGGGCACTTTGCAAACAAACATAAGGAAGCTCTCGTCTCTGATTGTCAGATATACGGATCCCCCCTTTAATGTTCGAGTTAAATAACTTGAAGGAGAAATCAACCAGCTGAGAATGTGCAGATGCATATTCCTCTGCTGAAAGGCAATTATTCTTTTTGCTGGCCATTCCCGCTCCCTTTACTTATCTAACTGAACAATAAATGTACTAACATAGAATAGTTCAGTGAAAGCATTATGCATCCCGAAAATATTCGAATTTCGAACATAATTCTTATTAACTTGAAAAAAGTTCATTAAAGGTACCTATCATGAAAGAGCGAACTGATGAGGTGTTGAGGTGGGTTGTTATTCGGGCGTTTCGATGGGGGGAAGTCCGGCGGGCCGACCTGCAAAGGGCTTTTCCGGATATCGGTAATACCCAAGCAAGTCAGCAGCTTTCACTCTCTGTTGCGCTTAAGCCTGAATTGCTCCGGCGTGAGGGGCGTAAGATCGTGAAAAGACCTGGTGCTAAACCACCCCACTATGTCGGGGACACTCAGTTAGCGCGGGATCTGGTTGAACGAGGTAATGATTTCAAGGCGCTGGGTATAGACATAGAAGTACGTCATCGCCCTTCTCATCCCTGCACACCGATTCAGCCAGGCGCATTGATGCTGATTGCTAAACGTATGTCGCAGCAGTTGTGTGTGGACATTCATTACGTCGGTCTAAAAGTTAGGGACGAAGGGAGTATTCGTACGGTATATCCGCAGCAGTTTGAAGTTCATGGAGAAGATATTTATCTGATGGCTAACGACTTGTCGAGTCCGGGTAAACTACTGAAATCTTTTCATGTCTCCCGAATCGTCAGTGCTGAAAAATCCGATCGACGCAGACCTAGTCATTTACCTGGCTTGATGGACAATGACGCTGAGGTACGCTTTCAGGCAAAACTGAATCCAGCCGCTAGCGAGCCGCAAAAACAGGTCATCCGACACCAGCTGAATCTAAACGGCACTGACCAAGTAAGTATCTCGCCTCGATTTATTCCGGATTTTAAGAAGAGGTCATGTGCACCAGAGGCTCAAACAACCTTTATTTGGCCACTGCTGACAGACTTGAAGGAGATTTAGAGATGCAACTCCTGATCAGTCAAATGGCTAGACTTGCTGGCCAGACCCATGACCTTGGTAAAGGCACCGCACTGTTTCAAAAAAAACTCAATATCAACAATAAAAACCCCTCTTGGCCATCCCAAGATCCAATTCGCCATGAATGGGTTTCCGTGGAGATAATCAACCACCTCGAAGCACTTCGAAATGGCCAAGCACTGCCGACATTGTTGGCACAATGGAATAACATCGACAATCTTTTAGGGTCAACAAAACAACCGATAACAGATTTAGGTACGGTGTTAAAATGTGTGGTTGCAACCCACCACTCTCTACTCAGTGCTGATAGTCAAAGATGGCCCACTGCCGACGGCTTTCTAAAGGGCTGGAAAAGACATGAACAAGAGACTGACTTTCACCAAGTTCCATCTCAATACTTGGCGTTAGTTCATCAGCTTGATGCCATGCAGCAACATGATGAGTTGGACCTAAACAACACGTTATCGCCTCATGCCGCAAGGGCAGTCATATTACTGAGCCGTTTCTACCTCATCATGGCTGATCATCTGGTGTCGTCTCAGCATATTTGCGAGCATGCCGAGGTTTACGCGAACACCATTAAAGGTCATCAAGCGAATCAAAGCCTCACTTATCACCTAAAGCATGTTGGTGACATGGCGTATCAACTTGGCCAACACCTTTCATCATTACAACTGCCGGGTGTATCAGCCGATTCACGCAAGGCGATTGGCCAACCCGCTCCTGTAAGCAGCCGATTTGAGTGGCAAAATGAAGCGGCAGATCTACTGTCATCCTTAAACAAACAGACACCAACATTGGTGATTAATTCAGGTAGCACGGGTTCAGGAAAAACACGTATGAATGCTCGTGCATTGCTATCGCTATGTGCAGAGGAGGACTCTTTTAGGTTTACGACCTTATTGGGATTGAGAAGCCTCACCTTGCAGACCGGGGAGGTGTTTAAGTGTGAGCTTGAAATGACCAATGCTGATATATCGACAATCATTGGCGATAAAACAGTCAAGAAAATGAAGTCAGGGCTGCAGCGAGATGACGTTCACGATGATTCAACTGGCATGGATGACAAAGAATTTGATGCCATCAGCAATCAAGATTTCCAAATCCCACGTATTTTATCTGAATACTGTGTTACAAAACCCAAATCGGTCCCACTGCTCATCCCACCTTGCCTTGTTTCCACTGTTGACTATCTCATCGCTGCAGGAGAACCACACAAACAAGGTATGCATGTTCAGGCGTTACTGCGAGTAATGCATAGTGATGTGATCATTGATGAGATTGACGACTACGACCCCAAAGCCTTTGTCGCCCTCTGTCGCCTTGTTGAAGTCGCAATCATGCTTGGGCGAAATGTGGTGTGCTCCAGTGCGACATTACCACCAGTGATGGTAACGCAATTGGCTGCAGCCTATCGTTCAGGATTGGCTATGTATTCCGCATTACAATCGACCACCTGTCAGCACCAGGTGGTGATAATTAGCGACTATATCAAACCCCTTGTCGATAATGATGAAAACAGCGACATTGGGGGTTTATATGCAAATTACATGCTTCGTGCCGAACGCCAATGGCTGACTTTGTCTGACCAGACAAAATCAGTAAAAGTGACGCCAAAGATCACTGGTCGTCAATCCTTAGCTGACTGTCTAGTGTCATCGATTCAACACTTACATCAACACCATGGCTGGAAAAGTGCGTGTCAGCAAAAAACCGTGTCAGTTGGGCTAATTAGAATTGCTAACATCAAGCATATCCCGATGATAACCTCTATGGTCCATGACATGGTCCCAACAGCGTTAGTAGCGACTTATCATAGTCAGGACTTATTAGTTCAGCGTTCATTGAAAGAACAAATGCTGGATGAGCTGCTTACGAGAAAAACAGGTCGCGATACAATCTCCCACCCTTACCTGGAGCAACTGATTACCACCCACCCCAGCGAACACTTGCAGCTGGTGTTGATAGCCAGTCCGGTAGAAGAAGTGGGACGCGATCATGATTTCGATTGGGCCATTATTGAGCCATCTAGCGTGCATAGCATGGTACAAACCGCAGGCAGAGTGAACCGCCATAGACGAAAACCGGTGTCGGCCCCCAATATCATCTTCCTAGAACGCAATCTCAAATGTGTTCTCCAAGGCGACTGTGATATTAACGCCCACTACAAATTTCCGGGGCTTGAATCTAAAGAACACCGGTTTCCATCACACTCATTACTTAAGTTGTTACCTGAGCATCAACTGGATAAATTCAGTGCCTTTTTACGGTTTGCTGATAACCCAATGACAGCATGCGAAGATAATCACATCTCTGATGTGATTAAAGATCCAATCTCATTGTTGACACTGCAAAGGCGCAACAAGGTTGCTTGGCTCACCTCAGGTCTCTATGTGGATTATCCGCTGCGAGAAAAGGACTGCAAACGTTATTTCGAATTAAGCGATGTATTTACTTTGACCGAGTGGTGTTTCAATGAAAAGGGGATCTGGGCCTCTAAACCCTTCACAGCCGTTGAGTTTGTGCCGAAGCTTGAGCGTGCATGGTTAACTTGGGACTTTGATAGCCTTATTCACCATTGCAAGAAAGCCAATATTCCCACTGAGATGGGGATGCGTGTATCTTTATCAGCAACAATAGAGCGAGATTTTAAACTGACTTACAGCCCCACAATGGCATTTCAGTTTGCAAAAAATTGATAGAAAGCGGTAGATGCGAGGATTTCGTTCAATGAAAAACCTTGCTTGCTAGAAACGTCCTTATTCGGCGCAGTCAGGTAAGCAGGGTTTTTAAGCATCAATTCCTAGCAGAACGACAGCAAGGGCAAGGGCGAGCGCTTATTCACTGATATTGGAGCCAACATCCTCACCTCAGCCCAGCCCAGCCCAGCCCAGCCCAGCCCAGCCCAGCAACTTTACATGACCATAACTCATGATAAATAAATTATGTAGTGTGTCACTAAGTTCTAAGTATTTGCCACCAAGAGCTCAGACCTTAATTAGTAAAAGTGAATTACAATCACTACTATCTCGATAACCCTTCCGGCAAGATAACCTCAAAATACGACTTAACATCTCTCACCACAAGGCAAGAACTAACCGGTATCCAACGCAAGGTTATAGTCAGCACAGTAATATCATTTTTTGAGTCAATTCAAGGTTTGAATAAAACAAATTGATACCAGTTGCATACTAGTGATACCTTAATTTATTAGTTCTACTACGCTTTGAAGGCCAATTAGATACGTTTTTAATTTGTAGCACTACTAACCGTGTCCCTCATTCAAATAAAAGGCTATCTCAATCATTATTCAACACTCAGCGCAGGTAAAAGGAAGTAATCATGAAACGCATGTTTTCTCCGAGCGATATGAAAACGGTCTTACACTCAAAACGTGCAAATCTCTATTACCTGCAACACTGCCGAGTATTAGTTAATGGCGGCCGCGTTGAATATGTAACAGACCAAGGCAAAGAAAGCTTATACTGGAATATTCCGATTGCTAACACCACCGCAATCTTATTAGGTACAGGCACCTCGGTGACACAATCAGCAATGCGAGAGTTTGCAAAAGCGGGGGTCTTAGTTGGCTTTTGCGGTGGCGGTGGTACACCCTTGTTTTCGGGTAATGAAGTAGAAGTCGATGTCGCCTGGCTGACACCTCAATCAGAATACCGTCCAACTGAATACCTACAGAAGTGGGTCAGCTTCTGGTTTGATGACAATAAGCGATTAGCAGCAGCAAAACAATTTCAACTTGCGCGATTAGCCATGATTAAGAAGTACTGGCTATCAGCAAATGTGCAAAGACAATTTCCAGCCCCTGAGACCCAACTGCTCCCCGTGTTAGAGCGATTTGAGCGTACACTTGCCGATTGCAGAATAACTCAAGACGTGCTGCTGCTTGAAGCGTCAACCACAAAAATACTCTACAAACTAGCATGCCAAGCGGTTAGCTATGGTGATTTCACTCGTTCAGAACGCGGAAACAGTAACGATACGGCTAATCAGTTTTTAGATCACGGTAACTATCTCGCTTATGGGCTTGCCGCAACAGCGTGTTGGGTGATTGGACTACCGCACGGCTTAGCGGTTTTACATGGTAAAACACGTCGTGGTGGTTTGGTCTTTGACGTTGCTGATATTGTGAAAGATGCCCTGATATTACCTCAAGCCTTTATTGCCGCAATGGCAGGCGATGATGAACAAGAGTTTCGTCAGCGGTGCCTCAACCAGCTTCGCTCAGGGAATGCATTAGATGTAATGATTGATACATTACAAACAACGGCTGAACAGTGTGCGAAGAGGATGGAATGAACATTTTGTTGATTTCTGAATGCAGCAAACAAGCACTCGTTGAAACACGTCGTGTATTGGATCAATTTGGCGAGCGAAAAGGACAGCGTTGCTGGCAAACGCCAATCACCTACGAAGGAATGAAGACCCTGCGCATGTTACTGAAAACGAGCGCGCGTAAAAACACTGCCGTCGCTTGCTATCGCATTTACGGTAAGAATCACACTGAGTTAATGTGGGTGGTGGGTAAACGCAGCAAATTTAATTTAGAAGGAACAGTGCCAACCAATCGTACCCAGCGCGACATTATTCGTGCAGGTGATGAAAGCAACATGCACAGTAATCAGGCCATTGCTTTGATGGCAAGTATTGCAGGACTATTTCACGACTTTGGTAAAGCCAATGCGTTGTTTCAAGCAAAGTTACGTGGCAAAGGTGATGGGTATGAGCCTTACCGCCATGAGTGGATATCGATGCAACTTTTCTTGGCTTTTGTTGCGAACCGCGATGACAAAACTTGGCTTAACGCTTTGTGCAACTTAACAGCGAATGGCGACGAAACCTTTCTCAAAAATGTTGAATTAAGTGAACGTGTCGTATTTGCCGAAATTGCGACTTACAGCCCCCTTGCGGCAGCGATTGCTTGGCTGATAATGTCGCATCACCGTCTGCCTCAGCAGCAGAATTCAGATTCCGTGAGCCCTGAAATCCATGCTGCAGAACGCTGGTTCAATCAAGGGATCGGGGTGGAATGGAACGCTGTCAATCACCTCAAATTCACCGAAGTAGAAAAACAACAGTGCAATAAATTTCCGTTTGGTTTGCCCTTCCAAAGTCGTACTTGGCGAGCTAAAGCGACCTCGTTGGCAACACGAGCATTGCAATTACCTAGCTTGGGTGAGTATGCGCGTTTAAAACTAGCTTACCCAATGCATGTCGCGCGTATGGTGCTTATGTTGGCTGATCATACTTATTCATCAGATGTCGCACATGAGTACTGGCAAGACCCTGACTATCAGGCGTATGCTAATACCAACCGCAAAACCAAAACCCTCAAACAAAAGCTCGATGAGCATTGCGTGGGTGTTGCCCACAATGCCTACCGACTCGCAAAAGTATTGCCGAGCTTGCGCAGTACGTTACCTACGCTGATCCGCCATCCCAAGCTGAAAAAGCGCGTTAGTCACCCTAGGTTTCGCTGGCAAAATCGTGCTTATGAAGTGTTAACTGTTGAGAAGCATCGCGCGCAGGAAAAGGGCTTGTTTGCTGTTTTAGCAAGTTCGACAGGGACAGGTAAAACCATTGCAAGCGCTAAGATGGCCTATGCGCTCGGTGACCAACAACAAGGGTGCCGTTTTAATATCGCGTTGGGGCTTCGTACACTTACACTGCAAACAGGAGATGCGTTGAAAGAGACTCTGAGTCTCGACAACGATGATATCGCCGTGACTATTGGCTCGCAAGCTGTCAAAGACCTCTACGACCACAATAAAAAAGGCGTTGATGCAACAAAAGAATCGACCTCAACATTCACTGGTAGTGAATCCCAACAGATGTTTGACGATGACTATGTCAAATATGATGGTGAATTAGACAATACCTATTTAAACCGATGGCTCAAAGATGACAGCCGCGCCAATCTGCATAAATTAATCAGTGCGCCAATTTCAGTAAGCACCATTGACCGCCTTATTCCCGCAACTGAAGGTGTGCGAGGTGGGCGTCAAATTGGCCCCATGTTGCGCTTAATGACTAGTGATCTAATTCTTGATGAACCCGATGACTTCGATATTGCTGATTTACCAGCACTTTGTCGGTTAGTCTATTGGGCGGGTTTGTTAGGCTCACGCGTCATCCTGTCTTCAGCAACACTACCACCAGCATTGGTATGCGACCTATTCGATGCCTACTTGCATGGGCGAACACAATTTAATGCAGCAAACGGTTTCACGCAAAATAATACCGTTGTAGCAGCATGGGTTGATGAATTTAATGCAACTAGTGATCTTATTGCCGACAAAAAAACCTTTCAACAACGACATAGTGAATTTGTTAACGGGCGGGTTAAACAACTTGTCCAGGCCAGCGAACCACTGCATCGCGGGAGACTGATAAAACTAGAAAATGAAAATGCTAACCCGGTAGATGCATTCGCACGAGCCATACTGCACCACTCACAACAACTCGCGCGTCACCATCACACCATACACGGAGGTAAAACGTTTTCAGCAGGTTTAGTACGAATGGCCAATATTGAACCCATGCTGGCTGTAGCTAATACGCTATTTTCACTTTCACCAGAGACTGACACTCGTATTCACTATTGCGTTTATCACAGCCAGCACCCCTTGTTGGTGCGTTCTGCGCTTGAACATGAACTCGATAGTCTACTCAAAAGAGCCCCCCAAAGGCCAATTACAGACCACCCAAAAGTAAAACAGATGATGTCTCGCTATCCTGAAAAACACCATTTGTTTGTAGTGCTGGCAACACCCGTAGCTGAAGTTGGTCGAGACCACGATTATGACTGGGCAATAGCAGAACCAAGTTCAATGCGCTCAATCATTCAGTTATCGGGACGAGTACAACGCCACCGTCGCATTATACCTAAAGTAGAAAATATCCTTGTTTTAAATAAGAATTTTAAGGCCTGTCAAAACCAATGTCCTGCCTATTACAAACCTGGGTTTGAGTCAGAGAATACCTACCTTACCAATACAGCTAAACCACATACCGAAAAACAATGGCTGAAGCTACCAAACCATGATCTAACCGATCCGTCACTACTTCCAAATGACGCCTTTGGCGTCATTAGTGCTGCACCAAGAGTCCAACAGCCAGAAGTTTTATATCGCAAAGAAACGATGTGTACTGATAGTTTCATTGCTTTAGAGCACTTGGCCTTAAACTTCAACTTACGTGATAAAGGTCGAGTGTGGTGGGCATCGGAATATGCTCACCTGTTTGGTGAAATCCAACGTCAAACTCAGTTTCGCAAAAGCACACCGAGCATCGAGTACATTGTCGATGTTGACGAGAATTACGAATCAATAGCGCTGCTGGAATGGGATGACTTAAGCGAGGAATTCATTGATTCAGATAAAGTACAGCTGGCTCCATCACCGATACAAGCAGAAGGGATCAGTGCGTTTGGAGAAAGCAACCTCTTGCAGCTGTTAGAACAGCTGACCGATGAGAGCGAGATAGAGCTTAAAAGTTCACAATGCCGTTACAGCACAATCAACTTGAGAGAGTTAACAGGGAAAAAGTGGCTTTATTCTCCGTTACTGGGCTTTTTTGAGGGAAAGTATTTCACACCTTAACATCACGTTTTCAATTTTCGCTACAAGGAGGTGGCATGCCATCATTATTAACCAGGCGGATTGTTGCTTACATCGCAGAACGAAAGGCAACGAAACAAGAAACGCTCGATAAAGAAATAAGCAAAGCCGACAATGATAACGAAGCACTTACTTTGCTATCCAAAAAGCAAGTCAAGTTGAACACCGACTTTACCGTCAGTGCATGGCTCGACAGTGCCGCCAAAAAAGCCGGACAGATCAGCATGGCAACCCATGCGGTGAAGTTTACCCATAGTGCAGCTAAGGGCAGCAATATTCTTGCAGAACAAATGGGTTGTCACGGTCGCTATCTTGATACCTTTTGCTTAGCTCAACCAGCAATTGATGCGGTAGGAAATGCAGCAGCATTAGATGTAGCTAAACTACTGCAACTGGCTGACGAAAATGACAAAACCTTGTTGGAGTACATCAAGCAAGGCCTATCCGAACCTTTAGCGACGTTGGCTGATAATAGCTCCCAGCTAGCAAGCTGGTTAGAAGGCTTTTCAGCCGCCATGCAAGACAATGCACCGAGTAGCCATCGCTTAAGTAAACAGGTTTACTTTCCTGTTACGGAAGATCCTTCAGGTTATCACCTTCTGGCCCCCTTATACTCATCGTCACTCTCTCAAGCCGTATATAGAGAGATCCAACATTCGCGTTTTAGCCAAGAAATGAAAGCCATCCGTGATGCACGTAAAGCAAACAACCCCTCTGAAGAGGAGTTGATTACTTACCCCAATGTGGCAATCACTATGGCTGGGGGGACGAAGCCACAAAATATATCTCAACTTAACTCAGCCCGTGGCGGCCTAACGTATCTGCTAGATGCCCGTGCCCCTGAATGGCAAAACCAAAGACCAAAGCTGAGTCAAACCGCATTGATATTTGAGCAATATCCAGTACGAATTGCCACTCGCCAGCTAATTTACTACCTCGCTTTATTTATTAAAGCCAACATGGACAAAACCAGCACCCTAGCTCATCGAGAAACACTAACTCAGAAAGTGGATGAAATTGCGGAAGCAGCCTTAAACGCAGTGCTGGTATGGCAAACCCTACCAGCAGGTTGGAGTGACGAATACACTCAATTATCAACCTTTTCCGCGCGATGGCTCGATCCCAATAACTCGAAGTGGCACGAGGATAATAGCGATTGGCGGGAGCCTTTGAGTGCGGAATTTGGCTTATGGCTAAAAGACAGTGTCATTAGAGCGGGACGCCGTGAGTTCTTATTAGGAGCAGGTGAAGTCAACGAATGGCGGCAGCAATTCAAACAATTGCTATGGGAGGTGAAATAATGGGTTATCTGGTTTTAAAAGGTGTAAGCATTGCCAATGCAAATGCTATCTCTGGCATTACGTGGGGGTTTCCAGCAATTAGCCACTTTCTAGGATTTATTCATGCGTTATCAAGAAAAGCAATAAACAGTGAGCATCAACTCACGTTAGCCGGCTGCGGCATTATCTGTCATCAACATCAAGTGCACTGCTATCGCAATACTCCTTATGAACCTTATGCCTTCGCACTAACTCGCAACCCGTTAACAAAAGAAGGCAAATCCGCTCCCATTGTCGAAGAAGGGCGCATGCATCTCACGGTATCGTTAATCATTGAATGTGATGGCCTAAATACAGCGAGCGATCAAACGAAAGCTAAGCAATTAAATTACCTCAAGCAGCTAGCACAACAGCACAAACTGGCCGGTGGTGTGATTACCAATATCGACGATTGTTATCAACTCGACCCGGCCCAGCATAAACGTGAGTTGCGCAAGCTACTGCCAGGCTTCATGTTGGCTGATGCCAGCCAGTGCCTAGCAGATCTCAATGCATCCATTCCCAATAATACGCTTCAAAATTGGCTCGACTTTTCAGCATTCAAATATGTATGTGAGGTCAACAAAAACGAAGAAGGTGAAGAGCAAGTAAGTTGGCAGCGCGCCGCCAAGCCATTTGCGGGCTACCTCGTTCCGGTGCAAATCGGCTATAAGAAAATCGCTCCAACGTTAGCGGCAGGCCAAGTTGCAAATGTGCGAGATACTCAATCACCAGTGAGCTTCGTGGAGTCAGTCTATAGCGTGGCAGAGTGGATTGGCAGTCCGAGCCGCATCAGCAACCTCAGCGACATTATTTGGCAATATCGTTACAGCGATCCTTTTTATGTCTGTCACACCACATCAGTGGTGGCAACGCAGTTTATGTCGAGCGATGACTTCGACGACGATTTTTAAGATTAAGGGGAAATTTATGACTAAATTAACGACACCTTCTGTATTGGCTTTCGAATCTAAACTCGCGTGCTCTGATGCCTTGATGTTCGCCGGTAATTGGCAACAGCGTGACAATGTTGGATCGTGGCAACCTGTGCCAGTATTTGAAAAATCAGTGCGCGGTACCATATCTAACCGTATCAAAGGCGCAAAAGCCAGTAAGATTGATGCCGAAGTAGAAAAAGCTAACCCACAAACAGTAGACAATGCGGCATTGCCTTTCGATGCCGATACGCTAAAACTGCAATTTACCTTGCGCGTATTGGGTGATTTGTCGACACCATCAACTTGTAACAACCCTGATTATCAAACAGCTTTGGCTTCTGTTATCTGCCATTACGTTGAAAGCAATGGTTTTAAAACAATTGCACATCGCTACGCGACTAATCTCGCCAATGGTCGCTTCTTATGGCGCAATCGTGTGGGGGCAGAGGCAGTGGAAGTGCGTATCTCGCACGAAGAAAAACAATGGGTATTTGATGCACACGAACTCAGCCTAAAAGCGTTTGACGCAAAAAATAAAGGCTTAACAGAAATTACCGCAGTTATTGAGCAAGGTTTGATGGGCGAAAAGGCAACACTTCTGAAAGTCGAAGCATTTAGCCAGCTGGGAGACGGGCAAACTGTATTCCCTTCACAAGAGCTGGTGATGAACTCAGGTAGCGGTGACAAAAGTAAGTACCTTTATCAACTGAACGGGCAAGCAGCTATGCACTCGCAGAAAGTGGGGAATGCATTACGCACCATCGACACATGGTATCCTCAGGCAGATGAATTTGGTCCTATTGCTATCGAACCTTATGGCAGTGTGACTAATCGCGGTGTAGCTTACCGTAAACCTAAAGCGAAAACCGACTTTTATAACCTGCTGGATAGCTGGTTACTAAAAGATAAGGCCCCGGGACTGGATCAACAGCACTACGTGATAGCAATGCTGATCCGTGGTGGTGTATTCGGGGAGTAACTATGAACTACTATCTGGATATTCAGCTTCAGCCTGATCTCGAAATATCAGCGCCTGCGTTGATGAATAACTTGTTCGCTATATTTCATCGCAGTACGGCGCAAGCTCTACCAGGCAAAATTGCAGTAAGTTTTCCAAGGTACCATCGTTCATTAGGAGATCTACTTCGGTTGCATGGCACTGATGTAAATTTGAACCAACTAATGGCATTACCATGGCTAAAAGGACTACGCGATTATATCAAGGTGAGTGCAGTACAAAAAGTGCCTGCCGACATCAAGGGATACCGAAGCATTTATCGTGTGCAAAAAAAATCGGTCAATAATCGCCGTAAGCGCTCGATTACCAAAGGCTGGTTGACGGAAGAGGAGGCGCTTCATTGTATTCCTGATGAAGGGCAACAGGAACTAAAACTACCCTTTCTGCAATTTAAGAGCTTATCTAGCCGCCAAAATATGCGGGTTTATGTGGCGTTAGGCGAGCTACTTTCTGAACCAAAGACGGGGCCAATAAACAGCTACGGTTTAAGTCGAGTAACAACTGTACCTTGGTTCTAATCTACTAAACCCTTTTTTTTACAACACCCATAAGTCACTGATTTTAAAATTGGCTTAAGATGAAGAAAAAAAAGGGTTTGCTCGCTGATTTCCTTATAAGCTCTTTAAAAATAGAATGTTAAACAGTATTATCTCCACTTCACTGCCGCACAGGCAGCTTAGAAATGTTATCTATCAAATTAAGGCTTTTTGCCTCGCTTCACTGCCGCACAGGCAGCTTAGAAAAACGCCGCTTCAAGCTGGCGACGACGCTGTTCCTTCACTGCCGCACAGGCAGCTTAGAAAAACATGAAATGAAAATCCCCGTAGACATTAACCTTCACTGCCGCACAGGCAGCTTAGAAATGATAGAAAAGAAATGTTTTGGCTGCTATGTCCTTCACTGCCGCACAGGCAGCTTAGAAACAGCAGGCGGTCAAAAGTTTATATATTCAAATCTTCACTGCCGCACAGGCAGCTTAGAAAAATGATTTCGCCAGCTAAATAAACGTCATGGTCTTCACTGCCGCACAGGCAGCTTAGAAAACTAATGTTAGCGGTCAAACGTCAATTAACGGCTTCACTGCCGCACAGGCAGCTTAGAAATCCACTTGCTTGCAAAGGTGCGCTACTGGTTACTTCACTGCCGCACAGGCAGCTTAGAAAGTAAGGGTTTACGGTGTATACTAATTACACACCTTCACTGCCGCACAGGCAGCTTAGAAATCCAGCTCGGCATAATGACCCGCCATATCGCTCTTCACTGCCGCACAGGCAGCTTAGAAAATGGCGCTACACGAGGTGATGGAGCTGGCCAATCTTCACTGCCGCACAGGCAGCTTAGAAATCGATCGAGACAATGGCGAACCAGCATTGAGGCTTCACTGCCGCACAGGCAGCTTAGAAAAATGTCTTTCTGTGACATTGGAATAACATTATCTTCACTGCCGCACAGGCAGCTTAGAAATCTTCTAAGCGGTCTATCTCAGCACGGGCCGCCTTCACTGCCGCACAGGCAGCTTAGAAATGATTAAACTTTGCTAGCTCCATAAGCGAGCTCTTCACTGCCGCACAGGCAGCTTAGAAACAGCGAAATTAAACTAACTATCGACCGTTTCCCTTCACTGCCGCACAGGCAGCTTAGAAATCAGAGCAAGCCCCATCCCTACAAGTTATCGACTTCACTGCCGCACAGGCAGCTTAGAAATTCAACATATTTCCCACTCCTGCGCTTAACGTCTTCACTGCCGCACAGGCAGCTTAGAAACAAGACTTGGTTAGCGTCGAGGGAAAGGTAGGCTTCACTGCCGCACAGGCAGCTTAGAAAACATATCAATTAGATTATTCATTGTTCCCTCACTTCACTGCCGCACAGGCAGCTTAGAAAATGCAACACCATGCTTAAAGTGGCCGTATTCTCTTCACTGCCGCACAGGCAGCTTAGAAAACCCGATTTGCTCTGTTCTAATTTCACTTTTTCTTCACTGCCGCACAGGCAGCTTAGAAAATCGAGAACAGGGCATAACTGGATAATGCTTCCTTCACTGCCGCACAGGCAGCTAGAAAAAACCTGTTTCAGCTCAATCTCCAATTCATACTTCCC
Organism: Photobacterium lutimaris; assembly: GCF_003025555.1. Lineage (GTDB taxonomy): Bacteria > Pseudomonadota > Gammaproteobacteria > Enterobacterales > Vibrionaceae > Photobacterium > Photobacterium lutimaris. The sequence goes on from NZ_PYMH01000001.1 coordinate 1,070,040, forward strand.
CAGAGAGGCCTGCAACAAAGTACAAAGCAGAGAAAATGCTTCCAATGATCAAGGATACGTTACAACACCAATTGCGTGAATTGACCACATTATCACCCTATCGTCATATTCATCATAATTTGCTCAATGAGTTTCGCCTCCTGATCGAGAACAGCCCAGTAGATTCAAACGTTGCTTTATTTTGTAATGGAGGCTGGGGTCTGTAATTAATAGCCATTCAGTTGGATGAATTGATGGAGGGAAGGTGATTGAGGTCGCCCTTTTGACTCTGAAAGGCGCTGAGGGCTTCCGCCTGAAATACGGCCTAGACGGGATCTAGAGTATCATAAATGATGCTCTGGATGAGCTTGACTTGTATGTAGGCAAAGATCACTCTCCCTTGTACAGCCTGGGCATTGTTCTATCAAAAAATCTCCCGAAGGAACTATATGTTGTTTTATCTGAATAGCCACAACCAAACACACTGTCTAAAATGTGGTGGCCCAAACAATTATTTCAACGGTATTGCATGATATACAGAGCAAGGAACTTTGATACATCAGGCTGAATATTGGAACAGTTCTGCTTACCTCGTTTTGAGCGATTTATCTCCAAAAAAGAGATGCTAGAGCAGATGATTGGCTCCACGGAGCACATCTATAACAAATCAGGCGACTACGCATATATGGCTCATGGCTGTTTACACTGTACCGGAGTTCAATGCAATCACACTGGACGATATGAATATCCAACTGACAATAAACAAGCAATTCGGTTTGAAATGACTTACGACCCGGCCTTGTATTACGTCACCCCTAAGTGGTGCCTAAAAGACCGAGTTGGACCCATCCATTATGGTGAGGACTGACCCACACCCAAGAAAATTGAAGTAAGCGTGAATTTTAGTCAGTAATGCTTTGGTTAAATATCTATGATGCAGAAATGAGTTCCTACCATTCAAATCATCGATAGACGATATGTTACAACTTATTGGCAGGATGCTAGTTTAAAGCGATTAGAGCCATAAATTTTGTAAAGGATTTCTGGTGTGTTTTGCTGAGCTTCAACGTCGAGAGTTACCCAAGTTTACAATTTTCGCTTTTTTTGTCGTGAATATTGGGTGCGTGTACCACTCCCAAAGCCTATCAAGTATGGCTTTATACTCACTCATCCACCAAGGTAGAGTGTTTATGGTGGATATAATGCGAGTAGTATCCCAAAAGAATTGCAGGCAAGTAGAACATTGGGCTGACAGCTTTCCCGCACGAAAGCATCAATATAAATATCAGATACGTCACTAAGTAATCTACCCAGGCAATCTTAACAATATTCATATTCCAACCCTACTGTTCCTTATTCATGAATAGCAACTTACAGGCAATGAAATCTTTTACGTTACGTAACAGAGGGCAACCAATTCATACCGAACAATAAGGTTACATTATTGAAATGTTATCTAACTCTATTTTAAGCTCTTTATTGAGTTGATCGAGCCACGCATACCTTTCTCTATACATTTTCCGTTTAGGCCTTTTTACTAGCTCTATAGCCTTACGTTCACTGGTTATGGGTAATCGGTAATACCACTGATTATACTCGAAACCATTTTGTTCTAACCAAAGTTGGTCATAATTAAAATTTAGTTTTTTCTTATAGCGAGTATCGGAATACACGTGTGCAGAATTTTTAACTGCATAGCAATTTTTAATGCCATAGTAATTGATCAGTATTCGTAGCGCTTCTACGACAAATGCTTTAGGGCGAATACCATAAACAGTCTTGGTGAATCTCCGACTAAAATTGTCATGATCAACACTGCCCTGCACACCGCCAACATATACATCTCCACCATGTACCACGAAAGTAATAACATAACGTTTATTTCCAGTGCTATCACACAGTGCTAATGTCAGTTCCCCTTCACGACGGTAACTATCAAGAAATAACAGCTTGATTTCAAAGTGCTCTTCACCGATATCAAATGTATGTAAAGTCAGGCCATGCTGATAAATGGCTTGTCTTGCGACAGGTTTGATGTTGGCGTCCAACCACTCATGGTGGTTAACAACCACTTCAACAGCCTTCATTCGCGTTAAACCTGTCCTTAGGTACGGTCGCATGGCTTTAAGCGCAAACTCTGGCTGATTACGAAAAACCTGACGTCTTTCGCCATGCTTAAAGTTATCATTTAATCGCTTTAGCGGCTTACGGTGGATCAACCCTCGAAGAATGTACTTTGCGATACACTTAGGTTTATTGCGATAAGTCACTTTATAAGTACTGAAAGCATCACGGATCAAGTTCATTACACATACCAATAAAACAGTATTCTTTATAATCAAGGATAGGTTTCAAGTTATAGGGACTCAACACTCTCGATGTATCACTTTGTATAGCGATGTATTTAAGTAGGTATTTGTAATCTTTGAGCGTTAAAACATTTTATCTTCAATCAGTCAGCCTTGATCTAGATACTCTCCCCCCAGGGCCACTATAATAGTTAACGACAACTAGGTTTATTAATATTCAGTAGGAACAGGTGAAAAATGCAACAAGGTCAGTTGGTACCGCTAATTAAAACCATTAATGCCAGCACAATCATTGCTCTGATCACGCATTTTGAAAAAGACATTTACCCATTGCTTAGTGCGGCAGGTATCCCAGACGATATCTTACAGCAAAACCATGAGTACTTGCCTGAAGCGCCAATCAAAAACCTTTTAGGCATGATGGCTGAGCGGGCTGAACCTGAATTTTACGGTGAGTTGCTATGTACAGCTATCAGAGAATACTTCTTACCTAAAATGCTGTCGTACTTGGACCAACCAAGTACTATCGCAGAGGCCATTGAACAGATGAGGACAGCGGTATTACACGATTCACCCACCACCCAGTTACGTATCGAAATCTTCAACGACACGCCATGGCTTTGCCGCTATAAGCCGTTAGAGGATTCAGATGGCTACCTATGGTCTGAAATTTTTGCCATCCTGTTTCTTATCGAATTTATTCGCTATGCCAGCAAAAAGAACTGGTCGCCCGCTTATATAGCCATGCAATCCGATGGTGCCGACAAGTTATCACGTATATTGCAGTCTAAAGAAACCACGTTTTATACCAAGAGAAAGATCGCTGCCGTCGCCCTAAGTGATGAAATACTCAATTTACCCTACTACTCTGCAGCTAGCTTTACGGTGTCGGCTCCCTCAAGCATCTCTCCGAAAGAGATCTCCTATATCGAATCTATTTACCACGCGCTTGCCCCATATCTTTGTAAGCAGTCCATGACCATTACTGAGGCGGCAAAGATTTTAGGAACAACACCAAGAACGCTACAAAGAAGGCTTTCACAGGAACACACCAGCTTCAAACATATAAGAGAAAACATCATGCTTGCCACCGCCTGCAGGCTTATGGAAGAGAAAGCCTATTCACTGACTGATATCGCCGTAGAACTGGGTTATGCCGATATTGCGCATTTCTCACGCGCCTTTAGAAAGCTTACCGGCTTCCCACCCAAAGACTACCGAAAACAGTTTGTCAGTTAAGTGGGTTGCACCTGTGTGTTTTTGGACATAGGTGCATGTTTATCTGAGCAAACATTTTCTATCAAGGTCGCCGCACCTGTCATATAACCCGCCATTAATATCAACTGCCAAATACGGGTGTAGAAATTCATATCGATCAACTTGCTATCACTGGCAGCTACTGCACCGAATATCACCATTAGTGCTGAAAATACCCCTGCATAAATAGGGGCCTTCGCGGGCTCTCGATAAATTTTATTGGCAAAGCCCAAGGTAAAGAACAACATCATGGCGACCAAGAACGGGAACCATGGAACGGTAACCAGTAACTCATAGGCGATGATAGCCAGTAGACCGCCAATAATATTAGTTAACAGCAAAAATAGACTGAGTTTTACACTCTTGGGGGCAGTTAGCCGTAGCGACAATATTCCAATAAAAATCATGGTCAAAATCGCCCCGGTTACCTGGTAGAAATAACAAAATGCGATAACCGGAAAGCTGATTAGCAAGGCCTTATAGGACTCCTGCATTCTATTTTGTTTTTCTATACGTACTTGCTCTCGTGTTTTAACATCCACCGTTTTCACACTAGCCTCTACACGAGGTATGGCAGGAAAAAGCCAGTGCATAACACCAAAGACAACCACAGCCCCGCCACCAGTAACCATCAGTGCTTTACCAACCTGCAAAGCGATAGCAGGCTGCATTAACCCCAGGTAAGGTAGCAGTAAAGCTGAAATCATCAGCATCGTAGCGAAAAAGTTCCAATTAGGGTCTTGGAACAGGTAGTAGGCCCATAGCATCATTACTCCAACCAACGCCAGCATAATGAGAGGATATTCGGCCAAGCCGCTAATCACCGTAAGGGCAATCAGTACGGTCACTACCATGGATAATCCCAGCTCAGTCATAACCTGTTTATCAGCGATAGGCTTATCGACCAGCAGTTTGGCCACAAAGACCGGCATGATGTATGCCAGTGTCCAGTTCAAGCTATAAGCGAGGATCAACGACAACATGACGCCAATGACATAACGAAGAATATTTTGATTGAGCTCTGAACGCATCACTCTGACCTCTACCGATATTAGCGAATATATGAGAACCAAGTAATCACACGGATCCATACTTTACCGAACATATTCATTACGGAGCGTTCTTCGGTGTACATCATAATGTCGGCTTGCCCACCTACCCTCAAGCTTCCCTTGGGCATTGCCTGATCGAATCGGATCATCACAGGAAACCGTTGAGTTTGACGGAGCCATCCCGACTGATTAGCAACAGTAGCAAGCTGACCTGTTTGCTGGGTTTGCCCCCAGTTCACGCCGTAATCAATGCTACTTACCTCACCGGTAAACACTTCTCCCGGTACATTATCAAGCGCGATGTCCACTTTATCGCCCGCTTTAATATTACCCAGGCTGTTTTCACGGTAGTACGCCTCAACCCACCTTTCATCGCCAGAAACAAACGTCATCAGTGGCTGGCCTTTGTTGGCAAAAATCCCTTCATCGAGTTTGAAATTGGTGACTACACCTCTTGATGGTGCACGGATAATCGTTCGCTCCAAGTTCAGTTGAGCTTTTTGCAACGCTAGAATCGCAATTTGAATTTCTGTATTTTCGTCACCTATCGCACCCAGTTGCTTTTTGGCCTGATCAACCGAAGCTCTCGCTTGGTTTACTCGAGCACTTGCCTGTGCCAGAGCGGCATGGGTTTTATCTGCATCCGCTTGAGTTACGATGCCTTTTTTAACCATCGCAAACACTCTATTCGCCTGGCTACGTACATTCTGTTGATTGGCAATTGCATCACTCAACTGGGCCTGTGCCGATTCAACTGACGCGGTTTGTACCCCAACTTCCTTACCAGCTTTCTCTAGGTCCTCCTCGGCTTGCTTAAGTGCAATCACATAATCAGTACGGTCTAATTCTATTAGCGGTTGCCCAGCCTCAACAATATCATTGGGCTTGACATGCACCTTGGTAACCGGTCCGCTTACCAAAGGCGCCAAGGGAACAACGTTTGCCCGCACCCTCGCCATATCTGTCGTGGGTATCACCCGGTCAGAAATCAAATAGAACAGGAATAACCCTGCACATACCAGTAATACAAGGAAAGTAGCACGTCGTGGATCACTGGTTTTTTGTTTACTGTTTTCAATTGTGCTTTCTTCTTTGACTGTATTAGGGCTATCTGATTCCAATGCTGTGTGTTCTGCTGGTACTTTAGTTTGCTGGCTCATTACAACCTCATTGTAAACATACAATTAGTTAATAATTTTCTATGTCAGCATTGTAAGTTTTAACGCATAGAGTTCTTATCAATTCGCGCCACGAAGCATTTTTTTGCATTCGCCCTACCTACACATAACCAAAAGATGATAAGGTTCTGATTATCTGAACTAACTTGCTTATAAAACAGTATTTAGCTTGAACTTTTGGAAGCAGTGTCACATATTGTTTCTATTGATACTTTTATCAAGGTAGTGCTGACCCAATCAGGTCATACCATGGATGTAATCGGTAGTAGTAACTTAGATGATTGAATTTCCAAAGATACAGCTTGATCCTGACAACACATTTGCTTCTGATTTTGGCATACTGATCCACGACGAATTTAAAATTCTCTATGTGGATGAAAACCTATGCAACATCATTGGTGTTGGCAAACTTCCTGACAATATGTCACTGCCTAACTTGCTAAATTTGATTGTGGATGTGGACCCTGAACAAGCCTTAGCCCATCATCACCTTTTAATGGAAGGATCGGTAAGACCAAGGGTACTGACTTTCAAGGTCACTAAGCCTTCAGGAAAAGTCGCGCATGTACTGGTTGCGGAATCCATTGTGCAATGGCAAGGTGAAACGGCCATTCAACTGGCAATCATTGATATAACTGAAAAGTACAATGATTTTTACCAACTAGAGCAACAAGCGTCTATCGACTTTCTTTCTGGTCTAACCAATCGCAACCGTTTTGAAACCATACTCAGTAATGAGTTAAACAAAGCGCAGAAATTCAACTACCCATTATCATGTCTGTACATTGATATTGATGATTTTAAAGTCATTAATGACTCCTATGGCCACCAGACCGGCGATGACGTTATTCGTTTATTTGCCGATTGCTGTAAATCAAGTGTCCGCCAATCTGATTTTATCGGTCGCTGGGGCGGTGAAGAGTTTATCATTCTGCTTCCGCATACCTCGCATCAATTTGCCCTTTTATTGGCTGAGCGTTTACGTTGGCGTGTCAGCAAGCTCAGCATCACCATGCCAGATGGAGCGGTTAATTTCACTATCAGCATTGGGGTTAATACCCTGTGTGATAATGTTATATCTCCTGCGACTTTCTTGCACCAAGCTGATCAAGCACTCACCTATGCCAAGCGCCATGGCAAGGATCAAGTTGCATCATTTGAACAACTTACCACGCCACAAAAGTAGCCCGCTTTTCAATACAGGAACTTAACACCAAATGGTTTAACTCCGTTTTACCTATTTTGCATCAAGCATCAGCTTTCGCTTGCTGCTGGCGCGAATTGATAAATTCTTTTCGCTCGTTTTTTCTACACTTGAACGCGTCAAATAAACAACGAGGCGACAATAAAGTGAAAAGTCTTTGGAATAAAATTAAGTATTTTCTAACTACACCCTATGGTAAAGCTTACTTAGTATTTATTACCCTCACCAAGTTATATTTGGTGTACAAGTGGGCTTTGGATCATGTTAAAGACTTCGGCGGTGAAGTATTCGACTTTATTGGCGCATCAGTGCTTTACGGTGAAGCTCTAAGCGCCATCGTCTTTACTGTGCTTTGTGGCTACTACACAGTAAAAGCGGTGATAAATATATTCAAATCTCCACCAAAAACAGCGATCGCTTAATATATATAATAGAAATGGGAGCCGAGTTGGCTCCCATTTCTATATATTTCTCTTTCTCTAGTGTTTATCCACCAGCTCTAAGATATACCCCCAAACTTCTCCTTCTCCTTGATTTGGAGCGGGATTAGCCCACTCACCGGAGGTATCTACCCAGAATGACTTAATTACAAACTGAATACCGTCAGACTCAGTAATAGATAGAATCTCGTATGACCCTGTGTAACTAGGATGAGTCATCGTTAGGTGGACTTGCCCATCGACTAACTCCCAATTAAATGGGAAGTCGCCATCTTCAGGGTCAAGGAACGCTCCCGTGTTATCCGGATTGAAACGGATTGTCTCACCATCGTCATTAGCAATAAGCCAGGTTGTTTGTTGATCCGCACCTTTACCTACCAGCATGTCTTCAGTGAAATTCAACACTCGATTATCAGTCCATACCTGACATTGCTCGACTGCATCTTGGTACTCTTGCGCAGTCGCATAACTGGCAGGTTGATCTGCGACGCTATTCCAAGGTGTATCACCAATATCGCATAGTGGCAGAGGCTGGTTTTGCTCATACTCACGGAACACAAAACTCCAGACGTCTCGCTGTAATTGCTCGTCTTCTGGGTATTGTTCATACACAACAAAACTACTTTGATCGTCATAGTATTGTTGATGGGCCAATAGCATATACTCTTCCGGGTTGTTCACGTCCGGTGTCAGCTTTAGGAAACCCTCTTGAGTAATCATCCACTCCGTTCCCAGCTCCCCACGCCAATCACCAGCACGGATCCAATTAAATGTACCATTTTCATGGAACTGGTATGCCCGTGTATCACCGTCGCCTCGCACTCGTACATAAGTCATGCCAGCTAATGTGTTATTGAAATCATTCTCTATTGGGTGGTACCCACCGCATGTTTCAATCGCCTGATCAAAATCATCCAGACTCGCATTCTCCAGATCAACCGCACAACTGGTTATCATTGGTGGGTAAGTTGTTACCCGTGTCGCCCAAATATTAACCCGTTCTGCACCCTGGTCTTGCCACTGGCTGTATATTTTCACGCCGACATATTGCTCATCACTTCCTGTGAATGCAAAATAATCAATAGGGCCCCATTCATAGCGAATTTCGATAACACCGTCGCTATTCACGCTCCAGGTAAAGCCTGCAACGTTACCATCCGCAAATACAGTCTCACCCAGCCCTTGTTCATTAAAATGCCATTGTTGCAACTCTTGGCCATTAAACAGATAGTAAGACTGCCCAATAACCTCTTGATCCGTTATTCGAACGTAATAACACTCCTCTAGAGTGGCCACATAGTCTTGGTATTGTGGTTCACCAATAGGGACGCCGGCATCCCACTCGGTATTACCTTGATAACATATTCTGCCGTGTTGGTTGATGGCCGCTATGGCAGCATCCTGACTAAGGTAAAACTCCCCTAACCCGCTTTTCCAAGTTCCTGTGGATGTGTCGATTTCATCAGCACTGACCATCAATCGCCAATAGGCATCAAACCAGTTCCAAGGGTTATCTATATGCGGAACAGAAATTACCAGAGTGCCGCTTTGCGTATCATTCACTCGCCAATTAGGTTTGATACCATCATGGGTAAGCAGCAAAGGAACAAGTTGGTATTCACCACCCTGGACCGGTGTGAGTAAGTCATTATTCGTAACAACATGCCACTGCCGTGCCACTCCTGACTCATCATATTGGAATGACTCACTCAAGAGCATACCGTTATAGTCACTCAAGCCCGGTAGAACTGTGCTATCAATCTCATTAAGGCCGTAACCGCTATTTCTTAACGCCTCAACGATATTTGCTAGCGTACCTACCTGCTGTGAGCCCCATTCAGCAAAGCGGTGACCAACCCATAAGCCATTCTCTTGCTTGATAAAGATCTTATAGTCTTGTCCAATATCTGGCTCTTTAACGGTGAAATTATCTTCTGGCGCGCCAAAGTAACTATCAGGAACCGGAATATGGCTCCAATTAACGGCTTCGGTATATTCTAAGTCTGTTTTCTCCGTCCTTATTGCACTAAAGGAATTGAACATCACACCGTAAGGATTCTCCTCATCGGTTAATTTCCCTTCCTCCATTGACAGTAAATAGCGGTACCCGGTTATTGATTCTGTTTTTTGAACATCGTCAAATTCGGTGGTGACTTCATACCAATAATTACCGAGGGTATCTGTTTTGCCAGTGACAAAACTATATTGCGCATACTCTTCAAAATATGGCTGCTCTGGAGAAGCCCATATTGGTCGGAAGTGGCTAAAGGTATATTGCTGATCATTGAGCACGGAAAAGCCAATTAAGGTATTGATAACCCCATTCGCTTGCCAATCACGGGTGTCTTGATGGTCAATCACCACCCCATCAACAGCAGTGGAAATACCTTGATAGCCATAGTTCAGCTCACCACTTTTATCTCCGAATACCCAAGAGGCCAAGTCGAACTGCTCTAGCGTTGTGGTGGTTGTCACGGTACTTTGTTGTTGCTGGCTAGAAACTGTTAGATATTGTACGGCGTCAATACCCGTCATCATTTCATCAGCTATTTGCGATCTTAAATCAATATCATCAAAAACGCGATTATTACCGTTGCTTCCCCCTTCAGAAGCAGCATCAGATTCATCAATATATCGCCAATAACTTTCCTGGCTTTCTGAATATGTCCCAACATCGAACCATTGGCTTTCATATTGAACATTGCCATCAAGGTTATAGTCATAATAGCCAAAGCTTAACCGCTCAAAAGTACCATCAGTTTGATACAGTGCCTCGCTTTGCCATTCTCCAAATAACATGGCTGAGTCGGGGTCAGTATAGACAATGTTTTCAGTACGTCTGATATTGGCGTTATTAAGCATTTCTACAGTGATATCGTGACTAACCTGTAGCGTCTTAACATCCATCAAAATATCAACGAACACGGGTGAAGTGTAGGTATATTGAGTATCGATATCAGCAATGGACTTTTCCGGGTCATCGGGGTATTGATCACTATTATCACCAACATTATCAAAATCGCGGTCGGCCCATTCAGTGCTATCTAATGGGAATCTATCATCGACATCATCGACTGTATCACCATCATCATCAGTATCTGCGTTATTGCCGATGGTATCGCCATCAGTATCTAGCCATTCTGTCTTATCATGGGGAAATGCATCAACTTCATCGTTAACATCATCATTGTCATCGTCGGGGTCTTTATTATCACCCACTCCATCTAAATCGAAATCAGCCCATTCTGTCTTATCATCAGGAAATTTATCAGCCAGATTATCGCCATAGCCATCACCATCTGTGTCTTCCCATTCATCTTTATTATTTGGGAACTTATCGGCTAGGTTATCACCATAGTTATCGCCGTCTTTGTCTTCCCACTCTTTACTGTTATTGGGGAAGTCATCTTCTGAATCAGTGACACCGTCACGATCAGTATCCGCCTCAACTGATTTATTATCTTCACTGACAACACGATCAAAGTCATAGTCCTCAGGTAATACGTCCCCTCGGTCATCGATCAAGACTTGACCGACTTGGTTACCCTCTTCTATTGCTTTGGTCACTATTCCGTCGAGGCTATTCTCGTCAAGAACATCCTCACTTTCAGGCAGTACCCCAGCGGTCACAATCGACTTAGCGGACTGCTTAACCAATTTCACCGCAACAGTCGCACCGTTCAACTCGGTGTCTTCATAATCACTGGCGATTAGGTCGGGTTCAATACCAAACATCTGAGCAACATCAGATTTAGCGGCATCCTCCGTCATGCCGTCTTGGCGCATTTTGAAATCAACCATGGTCGTTAACGGCGACACAACTGAATTGCCGCCTGGTGCTGACATAACGAAATTCTTCGAAACCGTTGTTCCTGGGTTATCTAAGTCTATCGTTTCCTTCTGTATTGCCTTAACGACAATGGGATAAGAACCAGGTTCATCAATGCCGCTCACATCTAAGGTTGCTAAGCCATCCTTACTACGGACACTCGGCTCAACCCCTTGGTCAAATTGATAATCACGATCCATATCCAACCAAACGAAAGCATTATGCAAATATCCATCAATCGCCTTAATACTCATCGATGTTGTAGGCTCTGGTGTTGGCTCTGTAATATCGGTGATTGTGCTAGTGTCATCATTACAAGCCGCTATCATCAATAGGGTGCCCATCCCTACGGCGACAGCTATCGGGTGACGTTTCATACCTTCTTCCTTGTTATCCTCTACACAATGCCAATCCCAGATACAGTATTTCTGTGTTATTGAGGAATTAGCTACTGTGGTTATATAAAGGAAAGCATTTATTCGCATCACCCACATGGGGGATAGCGTTAACAACCAATACGAATAAATCGATCGTGATTGATATGCCTCAACAAAAGGTACGGCTAAAAATAAAAAAGGAAGCCGAAGCTTCCTTTTTACTCTCTGAGTGTGAGGGCGAAAGAATCAGTAGCGGAAAAAAGACAGCTGTTTACGTTGCTGCTCTGCTAGTTGTGATAACTCTTCACTCGCACTGGCACTTTGGCTGATACCAACCACACTTTGATTGACGAGCTCAGACATATTCACGACATTTTTGTTGATGTCCTGGGTCACCATCGACTGTTGCTCTGCTGCCGTCGCCACTTCGGTATTCATATCACCGATAGAGGTAATTGCATCTGTGATACCTTCGAATACCTCATTGGCGAGGCTCGTTAGCTCTTCTGACTCTTTCAACATCTGCAGTGATTGCTGCATACCATCATTGGCACTGGCCGACTGACGCTGAAGATCTTCGATGATCACCTGAATTTCTTGGGTAGACGCTTGAGTACGAGCAGCCAACATCCTTACTTCATCGGCAACGACAGCAAAGCCACGGCCAGACTCACCGGCACGCGCCGCTTCAATGGCTGCATTCAAAGCCAGCAGATTAGTCTGCTCTGAAATAGCCTGAATGACTTCAATAACTTTACTAACTTGTTCTGATTGTTCACGAAGATGCAATACCACATCCGCCGCCTCAGACATTTTCTCAGACGTGACTTTGTTTGACTGTTCACTTTGCGTGAACACATTGCGGCCTTCATCAACCATTTTCTGGCTTTGCTTCGCACAGGTATCCGCATCTTGCGCATTGCTACTTACATTATCCGCCGTGCTTGAAAGCTCATTAACCGCAGAAGCAACCTGTTCAATCTCAGCCATTTCCTGTTGAGCATTGGCTTGTGAGCTGCTCATCACCTCAGCCAACTCCGTAGAGGCGGCGGCAACTTCTTCACTGATACGGTTAAGGTGTGAGATCGTGTCTTGCACCTTCTCAATCGTATGGTTCAGATCACTACCCAGTTCGGCAATTTCATTCATTCCTGAAACATGTACCCGCTGTGTCAAATTACCTAGGGATAGTTGTTTTAATGTTTCACGAACATTCATAATCGGCTTAACGATACGGCCAGATAAGACCCACGCAATCACTAAGCCACTGACAACCATCACAAGCATGATGTACATAACGCTTTGCATCATTTGGCGGTACTCAGCATCGATTGCCGTGATTTCATCTGCAACATATTGATCAATGGCTAAGGTCATTTCATCAATAGATTGAATCAATTCGCTACCAACCTTTCTGAAGTCGGCGGCTAGCATTTCCGACTCTTGCAACGTCGCACCAATACTATTTTTTCGGGCAACAAATGGCTTTAATTCATTGCTTAAAAATCGCTCATAATTCGCCATTTTTGCTTTTACTGTGTATATATGCTGATTTAGACTTGGATTACGGGCTAATTGATCTAGCAATTGATTATTCAAATCAAATCCTTGCTTTACCGCTGTATCCAAATTCTGAAAAGCCGATGGTTCATAAAGCGCATAAATAGCACTAACACGTGCAGCGAAGCTGTTTTCAAGTAACTGCTGGGCTTGCGTTTTTTGCTCTAACGCAAACACAATCGTTTCACTGGTTTTCTCACGTTGCGAGCGGGATTCCTTCGTCACAACGGCAAAAGAGATTGCCATAATTACGCATATTAGCAAAACAGGAACAAGAACCTGCTTTCGGACAGAAATATTGTTAATAGTAAAATGCATGAATATAAATAAAAAATAAACTGTAATAAGAATACAACTTTACCACGAATTAGCGCTGGCATTTTGATTTTTATCAACATGACAACACCGTTAAATTATTGACACCAACCGTCAATAATTAGTACGTATTAATAACAATATTATGCATCCATTTTTTATTATCCTTGCTTCGAATTTTGGTCCATCGCCTCTCGTGTCGACGTAATTACTTCATCAAAAAATTGCATGACTTCATCTCTATTTAGCCAATCCGGTTTAAAACGAAATTCACTCCAATTGCTGACCTGCTGCCAGGTATTGTCTAAAGAGGGACCATGAAGGTATAAAATCGCTATCAACAGGCACTGTAATGCACTGATAAATGGATTCTTGGGTGAGAAGACTTTCAACGCCGATCCGAAAGATAATTTTAATCGGCGATTCGCCAAGTCTACGCTGTAAAGTTCATCGAGCGATAAATGTACAATACCACCAAAAAAGATGAAGCCACCTGATAGCCAAGCGGTGATATCGCTGTAACCTAGCAAGAACACTAACCAAACGGTAAAGAGTCCAGACAAAGCAATGAATGCCAGCGAATGGCAACAACCACGATGTACCGTGATTTTTTCTAACGATGATTTAAAATTATAGCGAATAGTTAAATAGCAAAACCCGCTATACACGATAAGCTCGAGCATCGATACCAATTGATAGATATGCCCGACAAAACTGAAGGTGATTAAACCACCGAATAAACGGAAAAGAGTACTCATTGACGTCGAATTGTCGGAATCGATATCCGGCAACAGGCCGCCAATCGTGCCTAGTAGCATTAACCATAATGCAGTGATCGGCACAATGTGCCCTGCTGAGAGCAGAGCAGTAGCCGCCAAACTACTCGTCAGCGCGGCTGTTCCAAGATGTGTATTGAAATTAGCCACTGTAATCACATATACAAGACAGTTCCACCACCCAATTACCGGGCATTATGCCCATATTCAATATTGTAATCTTAGTGCGTAACTGTCATTGTCTCGTTAACTGGATAAATAACCAGTATACTGTTTACAAGGCGATCACTGTACCAAAACACAGTAATTTAATGGTGAAAACTGTTCGCATGATCATTTTTTGGTCGCTTTTAACATCCAGCTGACACGTACTCATGCATCAAAGACCTATATATCAAGCGCTAACTGATAAAACGCCAAATCCAACCAGCGTTCAAATTTATAACCAGCACTTTTTATAATGCCCACTTCTTCAAAACCAAACTTTTGATGTAGCCGTAAACTAGCAATATTTTCCAAATCTATTGCACCGATTAATGAACGATAGCCTTGGCGGGAGGCAAGCACAATAATCGTTTTCATCAATTCCATCGCAACCCCTTTTCCTCTGAATTCACTAGAAACATAAATACTGTGTTCAACGGTAAATTGGAAAGCCGGTTGTTCTCTGAACTTTCCAAAAGAGGCAAAGCCCATTAGTCGGCCGAATTCGTCAAACGCCCCGACGACCGGATAATCACCTGCAGATTTTGCCTCAAACCACAGCGCCATCACTTCCATTGTTCGAGGTTCGTATTCATACAGTGCTGTGGTATTCAAAATGGCATCATTAAAAATATCTAGCATCTCATGGGCATGTTGGTCAAACGCGCAGTATTTAATATGCATTTCACTTCCTATCTTCCAGGTTATTTTGCTCAACCAAGCACCTTGGCGTTATTTGAATACAAAATTACCTATCAAGATCACAAGACGCTAGCTTTTTTTTGTAATCGTCAAATATGTCATTAAACCTTATATGAAAGATCACTAACAAAATAATGCTATGGATAAAGTCGATTCTTGGATACGAAGCCTTGTCGAAGCTGGCCAATCACCTTCAGATATTAGCCATGTAGTGGCCGATATCGGCCGTTCAGTCGGCGCCGATGTCAGTATAATATTTCTCGGCTCCAGCCCCAAAATATCAACAGGCAGCATATTTCATGCTGGCATTGAACAGCAACAGCTTGAATTTTATGGTCGCCACTCACAAAGTGATGAATACCTTCAGTATTATTCAAAACACAAACTACAAGGGAACATGGTTTCGTTGCAAAGCATGCTGCCAAATAACAAGATCAAGGATGAATGGTTTAGAGAAGTGATGGTTCCAACCTTAGCCGTGAAACATTCACTGAGCGGCTATTGCCGTTTGAATAAATCAGAGGTCCAAGTGCTGACTTTCCATCGCTATACCAGCCCTTTCTCACCTGAGAGCCATTCATATTTACAACGGTTTATGGATAAGCTTGTCCCCTGGTCACAGTATTATCTATCTCGCCAAAAGCTCCTTGACCAGTTTGGTTCACAACCCGTACAGCACGGTGATTTGATTCTGCCTCAGATCCTGACTCCGACGGAAAAGCAAGTTATCGAACTGCTTACCCAAGGGTATGATGGCAGTGAAATTACACAGTTAAGGGGGGTGTCAAAAGAAACGACGAAAACCCAGATTAAAAGCATTTTGCATAAGCTCGATTGCAAGCATCAAAATCATCTATTACACAAGCTCTATACTCAAACGCCATAACGTCGTAGCACGGACTCGCACTGGCGTAAAATTTGGCTTGCTAACCCTTTTTTTTCAATTATATAGTGATGGTTTTCACCTGCAGGTACAAACATTCTTTGCTTAATTAGGTATACTATTAGCCATTATCCAAAAGCATTACGGATCAAACGATGGAAGCCGAACAGCTGGAAATTCTCAATTTTATCAGCCAATACCCTCCTTTTAAGGTACTCCCGGAAGAGTCAGTAAAAGAAATCGCCCATAGCATTGAAGTGGCATATTACCGTGCCGACACGATGATCCTGAACTTCGGTGACGAAATTCATGACCTCTATATCATCAGAAGCGGTGCTGTAGAGATATACCGGCGTAAGGGAGAGCTGTATAACCGAATTGATGAAGGTGATTTGTTCGGTCAAATGGGGCTGTTGATGAACAACAGAGTCAGGATGCCGGCCCGAGCCATCGAAGATACTCTGGTGTATTGTATTCCTGAGGACATCTTCAACAAGTTGTGTGATGAACACGATACCTTTGCTGATTTCGTTGAGCTAGAAGATAGTGCCAGGCTACGTAACGTCGTCTCTACCCAAGCGAAAGAAAACGATCTCACCACGTCCAAGGTTCGCACCCTGCTCACCCGTGACCCTGTCACTACAAGTCGTGACGAAAGCATTCAAACTGCCGCAATCACCATGGCGGAAGAAAACATTTCGGCAATGCTCATTGTTGAACCCAGCGATAATGATGACGATGATGATTATGACCCGTTGGTCGGCATCATCACTGATCGCGATCTTTGCGCTCGAGTCATCGCCAAGGGATTAGATACCTCAGCACCAGTTTCCGAAGTCATGAGTACAGAGTTAATTTCGCTTGATTACAATGCGTATGTCTTTGAAGCCATGTTAACCATGCTTCGCTACAACGTGCACCATCTGCCGGTATTAAGAAACAAGCACCCAATTGGCATCATTGGCTTAACCGACATCGTGCGTTATGAATCACAGAACAGCCTGTTATTGGTGAGTACTATTTTCCAGCAACAAACTGTTGAAGAGTTGCAGATCGTCTCCGAAGAAGTTAAAAACTGTTTCGTGCGCATGGTTAATGAAGACGCGAATGCCCACATGATTGGCAGTGCTCTTTCGGTCATTGGCCGCAGTTTCAAGCAACGCCTAGCCGAATTAGCACAGGAAGAGCTTGGCCCGGCCCCAATCCCATTCTGCCTAATGGCAATGGGCTCGATGGCAAGGGACGAGCAATTGATTGTGACTGACCAAGATAATGCCTTGATCCTCGATGATAGCTACGATGAAGCCCTGCATGGCGAATACTTTGCGAAGTTCGCAAAGTTCGTTTGTGACGGCCTTGCCGCATGTGGTTACAGCTACTGTACCGGCGATATCATGGCGACCAATCCTGAGTGGCGAAAAACACGCTCACAATGGGAAGAATGTTTTGCCGATTGGATAGACAACCCTAAACCGCAAGCCCTGCTTAACAGCTCGATCTTCTTTGATTTGTCCGGAGTATGTGGTCGCGAGAAATGGGCAGAGCAGCTCAACAGTTTCGTTGTTCGGCGAGCACGTAAAAACAACCGCTTCTTGGCGTGTTTGGCCCGTAATGCAATCAGTCGAACCCCCCCTTTGGGTTTCTTCAAAGATTTCGTTATGGAAAAAGACGGCAGGCACAACAACTCTATCAACCTAAAGCGGCGAGGCACTGCCCCGCTGGCAGACCTGATCCGTGTTCATGCCCTTGCTGTCGGCTCTCGCTCGCAAAACTCATTCGAACGATTGGATGATGTAATAGAAGCAGGTATTTTACCTAAAGGCCGTGGACAGGATTTACGCGATGCCATGGAGCTGATCTACATGGTTCGTATCCGTCACCAGGCTTTGGATATTGAAGCGGGGATTGAAGCCGATAACAGTATCGAGCCAGAAAACATGTCTGACTTTGAGCGCCGTAACCTTAAGGCAGCATTCCAAATTCTGAGTAATGCTCAGAACTTCATTAAATTCCGTTACCAAGGTAACCGTCGGTGATAAGCAGTATGACAGTTAACAAACCCAAACCACACCGACAACTACTGAATACACGCAGTACACCGGATTGGCCAACGTTTTTCCAGACTCTTCTCGACAAGACTCGAGATGAAAGACTTAAAAACTTCTACTCTACGCCGATGATAAGTGGTGATACACCGCTTAGCGAAGTGCCCTTCGTCGCACTAGATTTCGAAACAACGGGGCTTGATCCCAAGAAAGACGAAATCATCAGTATTGGTCTCGTGCCATTCACTCTACAACGAATCCGATGTCGAGAATCTGCAGAATGGATGGTAAATCCTCATCGACCTCTAAACGAGGAATCGGTGATCATCCACGGTATTACCGACTCCGATGTAGAAAATGCCCCTGACCTTCTGAAAGTCTTAGAACGGGTGCTCAATGCCCTGGCCGGTAAAATTGTGGTGGTCCATTATCAAAAAATCGAACGTGAGTTTATGAATCAAGCTCTAATCAGCCGATTAGAAGAAGGCATACACTTCCCGGTCGTCGATACCATGGCAATAGAGATGGCAGTTCAACAGCGTTATAACGGTGGGCTCATCAATCGATTAAAAGGCAACCGACCAGGTTCAGTGAGGCTTGCGCGCTCGAGACAGCGTTACAGTCTTCCAGATTACGCCCCTCATCATGCAGTGACCGATGCCCTCGCCACAGCGGAGTTACTGCAAGCACAGATTGCCTATCACTTCACACCAGATACGCCTATTTCTGAAATCTGGCTATAACTTATTTCCCAATATCAAGCTATAAAAAAACGCCGTCATGTTGACGGCGTTTTTGTTTGAGCGAGAAACGTATTTATTTCTGATACTTCTCAGTGGTGAAGCCCATGATGAGGCTGACACACATTAGCAATAGAATGAATACGAACGGTAGTGCGGTTGAAATTGCACCCGCTTGAAGTGCTTCGATAGCTTCAGTACCACCCACGTAAAGTAGAACAGCAGCAACAGCACCCTCGATAAATGCCCAGAAGACGCGCTGTGGCATTGGTGAATCAATCTTACCACCAGCTGTGATGTTATCGATAACTAGCGAACCAGAATCCGAAGAGGTGATAAAGAACACCATAACCAAAATAATCGCGGTCACAGACAGCAAGTTGCTTAACGGCAAAGATTCAAACATTTCAAACATCGCCAGCGGCACTGAAGTCAGGCCGTTCTCACCAAGAATACCGATGCCGTTAATTACTTGATCAATGGCTTGTCCACCAAAAACTGACATCCACAGTGTCGTCACCAACGTAGGTACAATGAGTACGGCAACCATAAACTCACGGACAGTACGCCCCTTTGAGATTCGCGCAATAAACATGCCTACAAATGGAGACCAAGAAACCCACCAAGCCCAGTAGAAAACAGTCCAGCCATGCAACCATGCTTCATCTTCTCGGCCATGAGGGTTACTCAATGCAAAGAAGTTTTTCGCATAACCCGCAACGGTTGTCGGTACCGTACCCATTGAAATGGCGAAACCAGCAAGAGTAACAAATACCAACAATGCCAATGCGATAAGCATGTTGATATTACTTAGCAGCTTCACACCACCATCGATACCACGAGCAACAGAAATCACCGCAAGCAAGGTGACAATCGCGATAACAGCGATTTGCAGGCCAATACCACCAGAGATACCAAACACGTGCTCAATACCACTTGCAGCTTGCTGTGCACCTAAGCCAAGGGATGTTGCCAGACCAAACAAAGTGGCGATTACCGCGAAGATATCAATGACGTGACCAGGCCAGCCCCAAACACGATCACCAAGAATTGGGTAGAAGATAGAGCGAATCGATAGAGGTAGGCCTTTGTTGTAGGCAAAAAATGCCAGAGACAATGCTACAACACCATAAATAGCCCAAGGGTGCAGGCCCCAGTGATACATCGTTGCGCCCAAAGCAAGCTCAACGGCAGCCGGTGTATTCGGGTCAACATTAAGAGGAGTGCCATACCAGCCAGTGTAATAGGCCACAGGCTCAGCAACACTCCAGAACATCAAACCAATACCCATACCGGCAGCAAATAGCATCGCTAGCCATGACATACGCGAATAATCAGTTTCCGCGTCTTGACCACCGATACGGATTTTACCGAATGGAGAGAAGATAAGCCCCAGGCAAAAGATAACAAAAATATTGCCCGCCCAAAGGAACAAAGCATCAAAGTTGTTGATGATGCCGTTTTTAACGCCATCCAAAGCCGCTTTCGCTGACGTTGGATCACTAACGAGTACCGCAATGATGAATAGAACGATTAAGCCAGCACTTGTCCCGAATACAGGGTTATGGACATCAAACCCCCATTTCTGGATGTTATCCTGCCCTACCGTATAATCCGTATTATCTATGCTGTATCTATCAACTTTTTTCATTGTATTTCCCTAAACTGCACCGAAGCCATTCGGAAGCATTATCTGACCTATCAGTAAGATTAGCCTGATAGGCCAGATAATGTTTCAGTAAAGCCGCGCCGCAAAATAGTTAGCCCTGTAAATAATTAGATGATGTATAGATCAAACCATTTCCCCCCATAGAGTGTCAAGTTTTGCAATAAATCAATGGCTAAAGCACAAATTTTAGCCATAAAATGTCAGTTTTATGCTCACCGAAAGCATATTGTAACAAGCGATTTACTTTGTGAACTAACCATTATCGTGCCTTCATAAAGCATTTGCTTTGTCAGCCCGGCATGGCAATTGTAGATTATGGGTATTTCAAATACCGATTGATTGTCACTGGGGTTGTACCGAAGCGCTGTAAACAACATTGTGAAATCAATTGCGCTATTAACGCAAAAAGCGGCCCTGAGGCCGCTTTATACAATGTGCGTTGAGTCTGTATTAGATAAACAGCAGATAAGCGAGGAACATGGCAGCCAGAGAATAAATCACCGGGTGAACGTCTTTGCCTTTACCAGCAACAACCATAGAGAACGCATAGCTCACAAAGCCCATCGCCATACCGTTTGCCGGTGAGAAAGAAAGAACGGTAAACATAATAGTAAAGAAGGACGCGATTCTAACTTCAATAACATCCCAGCGTATTTTCGCGATTCGTCCAATCATGTAAATACCAACCACAACCATTGCTGGTGCAACCATGGCTGCGGAGAAAACGGAGAAGATTGGGTAGAAGAATAGTGAAGCAAAGAATAGGCCTGCAGCGACAACGGCACTCAAGCCGGTTTTCGCACCTTGAGACGAGGCAATACCTGACTCAGAGAATGCCGTTACCGAAGTTGTACCTAACACCGCACCAACGACCGTACCACCAGCATCAGCAACTAGCGCAGATTTTGCATTAGGCACTTTACCGTCTTTATCAATAATGCCCGCATCACGCCCTACTCCAACAATGGTGCTGAGACCATCAAAAAAGTCGACAATCAAGAAAACCAACACAACAAACACCAAATCAAATAGCTTTTCAGGTGTAAAGCCGGAAAAGTTGAATATTTGCCCAAACGTCGGTGCAATACTCGGCGGCAGAGAAACAAGCGAGTCAGGAATTGGGGCATTATTCGTTCCCATCACCACATCGGCAACCACGGTAAGTACGATAGCTGAAATGAAGGCAAAGAAGGTTGCAAGCTTGATGTTACGGATCATACAAGCCAGAGCGATGAAAATAGAGATGTAGGCAATCGCAACTTGTGGGTCACGGACATCACCAAGGCTAACGAGGATGATGGGATTAGAAACGATAATCCCGGCATTTTTCAGTCCAAGAAACGCAATAAACAAGCCAAGAGATACCGATATAGCCAGTTTAAGATCTTCAGGAATCGCTTCAATCAAACTTTTACGGATTGAAGTCATGCTAAGCATCAGGTAAATAATACCGGAAATGAAGATACCCAGTAGTGCCTCGTGCCAGACCAAAGCAATTGAACCGCTTAACAATAGGCCTTTGAAGAAGCCGTTCATACTCATACCCGGTGCTAGCATAACAGGGTAATTCCCCCAGATGCCCATCACCAGTGTTGCCAGACCAGATGCAATCGCGGTTGCTGTGAAAAGCGCACCCTTATCCATCCCAGGGATATCCCCTAAAATAGCGGGGTTAACTGCGAGGATGTAGCTCATCGCCAAAAAGGTAATAAAACCGGCATACATTTCTGTCGAAACAGTTGTCTTTCGCTCAGAAAGCTTAAATATCTTATCCAAATTCACAACAAATCCCTAAGGGTAAAAAGCAAAGGAAAGATATTATTAAATAGATACTTAGAGTAAGACACCTGAACCAAGGTGTATAACTAGCCGGCTACAGATACATTGTAGTTTCAGAAATAGGTCCTGAAGTAGAAACTTTTGGTCCGTCTCACCAAAAATATACAATTTAATAATTCTTGGGCGCGGATTTTAATGATCTAAGTTTCGAATTCAATGTTGTAATTTAAAATAAACGGCCAAAGACACATTTTGAAACAATTAAGAGCAAACGTTTGCGCCAAAGTCAAATAACCCCCTCCGTAGCGTAAAGTTACTTTCACCAAAGTTAAACATTTTGATCACAATCAATCGCTAGCATACAGCCAACAAAATGCATAACAGCCTTACAATGCGATAATAAAAAGGAAGCAATAAATGACCGTCAAGACGGATTATTCTCAACGAGCAGAACCAGAATTTAATCAAATCATCGAAAAAGGCCTGAATCGCCGCCAGTTTCTAAAAGCCACTTCAGCTGCAAGTACTGTTGCATTTTTCGGGGCCTCCCCGCTTTCTAGTGCCATTGCTGCACCAAAAGACAGCAAAGACCTGATTGGCTTTGAAGCAATTCCAGCCTCAACCGAAGATAAAGTGATTGTGGCAAAGGGCTATCAAGCAGATGTACTTATCTCTTGGGGTGATCCTTTATTCAGAGATGCTCCCGCCTTTAGCCAAAATGCAGATAGCAAAGCGCAAGCTCGCCAGTTTGGTGACAATAACGATGGCATGACCTTCTTCCAGATCAGCGATGATCGTGCTGTCCTGTCAGTCAATAATGAATACACCAACCATGAGTACCTGTTTGCCCATCAGGGTAAAGACATGTCTGCGGATGATGTGCTCAAGTCTCAGAATGCCCACGGCATCTCTGTCGTTGAATTGAAAAAGGTAAACGGCAAGTGGGAAGTCAATCTTGATGGGCGTTTAAACCGCCGCATCACAGCCAACACCGACATGGAGTTAACCGGCCCTGCCGCTGGTGATGACCAACTAAAAACGGCTGCGGATCCTAAAGGTACCAAAGTTCTTGGCACCTTCAACAACTGTGCAAATGGCGAAACGCCATGGGGCACTTACCTGACCTGCGAAGAAAACTTTAATGGTTTATTCGGCTCTAAAGAGCAACCCGCTTTAAACAGCAACTATACCCGTTACGGTATTAATACCAAGGGTGCAGGCTACGGTTGGCACACGCACGACGATCGTTTTGATTTGGCGAAAAACCCTAACGAACCTCATCGCCATGGCTGGGTCGTTGAGATCGACCCGATGAACCCGAACTCAACACCGAAAAAGCGTACTGCCCTTGGACGCTTCAAACATGAAAATGCGGCGTTAACCGTCAACAACGACGGCTATGTGGTGGTTTACTTGGGTGATGACGAGCGTGGCGAGCACCTCTACCGCTTTGTCTCTAAAAATAAATACGATGCCAACAATCCAAGTGCCAACCGTGACCTACTTGATGAAGGCACCCTGTACGTTGCCAAGTTCAACGCCAAAGACGGCGAGCTAAAAGGTAGCGGTGAATGGGTTGAACTGACGTTTGGTAAAAACGGGCTCACCAAAGAGAATGGCTTTAACAGCCAGGCAGAGGTCCTGATCTTTGCCCGCAAGGCGGCAACGCAAGTCGGTGCAACCACCATGGACCGTCCTGAATGGGTCGCAGTAAATCCAAAAAACCAACATGTATTCTGCACCTTGACCAACAACAAGTACCGTGGTGTTAAAGCGAATCAACCGGTTGACGCGGTAAACCCGCGACAAAAGAACCCGTATGGCCACATTGTACGCTGGATGCCATCCGGCAACGATCACACCTCAAGCAACTTCGACTGGGATCTGTACCTCATTGCAGGGAACCCGACTGTGCATGAAGGCCTGATGGCAGGTAGCGAGAATATAAATGCCGACAATATGTTCAACAGTCCTGATGGCATTGGCTTCGATAACGCCGGCCGCTTGTGGATCCAAACCGACGGAAAATATTCGAATACAGGGGATTTTGCCGGCATGGGTAACAACCAAATGCTGTGTGGTGACCCTGAAAGTGGTGAAGTACGCCGCTTCCTGACCGGGCCTATCGCTTGTGAAATTACCGGCCTGACGTTCAGTCCAGATCAGAAAACCATGTTCATCGGCGTCCAGCATCCAGGTGAAGATTTAGCGCCTTCTCACTTTCCTGATGGCGGTAACACTATCCCACGCTCTTCTGTCATTCGAATCACACGTACTGATGGCGGCATTATCGGCGCGGCTTAATATAAAAAGAACCATAACTCACTAGTTCTTATTAGCGGATCGTCAGATCCGCTTTTTTTCACTAACGGCTATCAGGTTAAGGCAGACCTTTACTCGCCTGCTCGATGATCTGCCTTTTATCAGCATTGACATAGTTACCAAATCGAGACAAAAGAATGTGTAGCTTAGGGGCAATTTGACCTTCGCAGAACGGCCGCTCAGGATGGTTGAAATAATACCCCTGTTTATCGTCCTCACAGGAAACAAACGACATCGCCTCCTCAACGCCTGTTACCAACGGCTCAGCGAAATCCTCTTGATGACGCGCTATCGCTTCAAGTACAACAGGCCTCTGTGACTCGGTATAGGTGTATATTGCAGATGGATAACGGCGACGGAGTGGGTGGTTTGAGGTCGCGTGATGAGTATGAAGGTGGGCGCCGACCAAAACGTGTACAGGGATAGTAAGCGGATCGTATTCAACCAGAACGGCCTCATAGCGATCTTTACCATTACCCGCACTCATCCAGCCTTGCTCGGCTGATATCACACCATCAAGGGATTGAAACACAGCTTCCATGCACCAATAACAACTCCCCGAAAAACCGAGCTGCAGTGTTTTCATCATATTGGCGATTCACCTTCAGTCTGTTTCACAAACGAAGTTTAGCTGCGGCAATGCCTTGTTCATAGCCCTTTTGTAATTTATGACTTTCGGTTGTGACTCGCCCAACCTCAAACTCTCTCGGCGGTACGATAACATTTATACGGCAGTCTTCAGGTGGGTTATCAATAAAATCAATGGCCTGATTATACGTTTCGGCACGTTTCATCATAGCCTCGGCCAAGCCAGGGCTATCGTTTAGAAGCTTTCTTACTAACCACTGACTTTTCGGTGCACTTTTTCGGTAACCCTGCGGGCGTGAAAGTACCACGGTGATGTCTCTCGCCCCCATCTCATAAGCTTTAATGACAGGGATGGAGTCAGCCACACCACCATCGGTCATGTGGAAACCATCAATTTCAGGATAGTAACGATAAGCTAAAGGAACAGCACAAGATGCTTTTAATAACTGATTAAGGTTTTGCTCTGTCGCCTCAATATAATGCGCCTCTCCAGTCGTCACATTGGTTGTGACCACAAATAAAGGGATCGGTTGCTGTTCGAGCTCCCAGCCATCGATAGGTATTTCATCAATCGTGATATCCCACAGCCAATCAAGGTCTAGCCAGTGACCACCACGGATAAACCTCATCAAGTCGATGAACTGCTTGCGACATGAATAATCAGTTATCACCCGGTGTGAGCGACCGGGCTGGTTTGCCAACCATGCTGCGAGATTGGTTGAACCTGCCGATACACCAATACAGAAATCAAATGGACGATACCCAATATCAAGGAAGTGATCAAGCACACCTGCGGCAAAAATACCGCGCATCGCCCCGCCCTCAACGACTAATGCCGACTTAGTCCCAACTGTTCCTTCAATGATCATACTATCTAAAACTCCGTTTTTTTAGATAGTTTAGGATAAAGACTCTAAACAAAAACTGAAGCCAAGCAACCCTTTGCTTTCGATCGGTTTTTTTTGCTTAAAATTGGATCTCTGCCAAATTAAATCGGCTCATTGGGTTTTTATATTCCGCGTTATCTGGCCGATAGAAAGATGGTGGCATACGGTTTTCATAACCCAGCTTGTGGAGCTTTTGCAATTCACTACGTGACAGGATCACGTATTCCAAATGTTTATCTAAAAGCTTCCCTATCGCGTCTACCGTCAATTCATCATCGCGAACTAATGTTTTGATCTTCCCCGTAAGTACGGATAACGGAAGGACCAGTTCTTTAATGGTCTCTTTGCGCGCCGAGCATGCTTTCGCTTTAAGGGACCCCTTGGCAAAGGCGAATAGCTGCTGCCAATCCGGTTTTCCTTGGCGAGTTACAAGATTATGTCGATAACAGTAGTATGCTTCAAAGTACTGCCCCAGGGAGTAATAACGTTCGCTGTGTGCTTCTAGGTAGATATGCTGCAACTCGAGGTTGGCATTAAATTCATTCATTTTCGACATACTGCTTTGATTTCCCACTGCTCTTTTTCAAGGCCAGACTAATACTCTGGTTATTTTAAACACGAACCGCGATGACAACGTATTTAAGCTTAGAAGATCGCAGACCTTACTTGTTTTGCTCATTAAATCCAACGAAATCCGGCCCTAGCATGAAATTTTTGTCCGAGTAGCGAGGTCTACATGTTAAACGTCATCTTTGGTAAAGGAATATTCAATGCTCATTAAGAAACCCTCACCGCTATCACTGAGTGAGAACGAGGCCACACCAGAAGCTATCTACAAGCAACGACGCACGATTTTAAAAGCATTGGGTATTACTGCGGCAAGCTTACCCTTTGCACAAAGCGCCCAAGCCGGCCTTTTTGATGGCTTTGGTAAGAAAGAGGTACCTGTCGACAAACGCCGGGTACTCGCTTCACGCCCGTCGTCCTACTCTAACAAGGCGTTATCACTGACCCCTGAAGACAAGGTGCTGCAATACAACAACTTCTATGAGTTTGGGACTGACAAGTCAGATCCTGCTGAAAGAGCCCAAAATTTCAAAACCAATCCTTGGGATATTGAAATCGGCGGCTTGGTCAATACCCCTATCACGCTGGGCTACGAAGATCTCTTCAACGCATTCCCTATTGAGGAGCGCATTTACCGCCTGCGCTGTGTCGAAGCGTGGTCAATGAACATTCCCTGGCTGGGTTTTCCACTCGCCTCACTACTTAGGAAAGCAGCACCACTCAGTAATGCCAAGTACGTCGCCTTCGAAACGCTCTACGATCCACAACAAATGCCCGGACAAGCCTCTAGACGTTTAGGTGGCGGTATCGATTACCCCTATGTAGAAGGTATCCGGTTGGATGAAGCCATGCACCCACTGACGCTCATGTCAGTCGGCCTATATGGCAAGACACTGGCCCCACAAAACGGTGCACCGATACGACTAGTCGTGCCGTGGAAGTATGGTTTCAAAAGTATTAAGTCGGTGGTCAAAATAACCCTGACCGACAAACAGCCACCAACTACATGGAATATTCTGGCACCGAACGAATATGGTTTTTACGCCAATGTGAACCCAAGCGTGGACCACCCACGCTGGAGCCAATCGAGTGAACGTTTTATTGGTGAAGGCAGTATTTTTAGCAGCCGCCGTGAACCAACCAAGCCATTTAACGGTTATGAGGCGCAAGTGGCCTCACTGTATAAAGGGTTGGATCTCAAACGTAATTTCTAAGTGACACTGAATCACTATTAAATATTGGGCAGGAGAACAACATGCCATTACAAATGACGACTCAATGGCGATTACAGATAACGCCACGCCAAGTGTTTTGGCTTAAGGTATTGATACACGGCGTGTCACTACTCTTTATCGCGCAACTGGTATACCTGACATTAAGTGGCGGCTTTGGCGCAGATCCCGTCCAGGGGATCAGTCATTTCACAGGCAAGTCAGCATTAAACACCCTATTGCTCACTCTGTGTATCTCGCCCCTCGCCAAGCTATTGAAAGCCGGCATGCTTGTCCGAGTTCGTCGGTTACTGGGCTTGTACTGCTTCTTCTGGGCCGTACTTCACCTTGCCGGCTATGTGGCACTTGACTTAAATTTCAACGGGTCATTGGTGCTCGAGGAAATTGCAAGCAGGCCATACCTCACTGTCGGTGCAGTGAGTTGGGTGATTTTATTCGCCCTTGCGGTCACCTCAACTCAAGGCCTTCAACGCCGTATGGGCAAACATTGGCAAAAGTTACATCGATGGGTATATCTTGCCACCCTGCTAGCACCGATTCACTATATTTGGTCGGTTAAGTCAGGGCTCATCGAACCCATTATCTACATTGGTATCTCAATCGGACTCTTAGCTTTTCGCTATAAAACACTGGCTAGAGGGATTACGGCTCGATTTAATCTACTTCGTGTTAAATAAGTCACTGTTTTGCACACACTAAATTGCTGATATTAGATGCTGTTCGCTAATTTTCTGATACGATATAAAAATCTACGTCCAAACCGGACTTTTAGACTGGAGAAATAGGTTTCCCACTCCAGTCTTGCAGTGAGCTAGTGGGGCAACCTTGTTTTCTGAACAACAAATTTCTGAATACCTTTCAACAAGCATTGAGCAGTTTCAGCACGACTGCTCAAAGCTGTGCGCGCAGCACTATCCGACAGTCCATAACCGCGGCATGCGTGAAAACCACCTTGGCATGGCACTGTGTCGCAGGATAATGGCAACACTGCAACAAGCTGAACTCGACGCTCACTTTTCACAGCACAAAAACGACGAACAGATATCTCAGCCTGTTTTTATTATCGACACAACGGATTTTTCCATCGCTGTTGTAGCTCACCGTTTGCTTAGCGCCAACAAAGCCTGCCGACTGGGACTGATTAGAACCATCGCAAATGTAAGAACGACGCTTGCACCGTCAAAGCCAACTTACATCGTGGTTGTTGCCGATCATTGGTTTGATCGCAGTAAGGCCAGTAAAGAAATTCCTGCTTGGTGGTTGGGGCAGATGCCTGAAAAGGTCGAAGAATATATCACTGATGGTATCAAGCTACTCGATTCCGCTGACAATGTCGCGGAGCAGCTACTTCATCATCATCAAATATCCCATGGTGAATACCATCTTCATCATCCGCTAAAACGTGAAACGAACAATAAGATAGTCCATAAATACCTCTTATTGAGTGCCTTTATCCCTTTGCATAAGTAGTAAATCATGTCTTCAGTTTCACACCTATCACTTAAGGAAGACTCGATCGGTCGCCTTTTCTTGCGTTATACCATTCCTACTATTGCTGCCATGCTGGTAACGGGGATCTACGTGGCCATTGACGGCATGTTTGTCGGTCATTTCATCGGCGAGAATGGCCTTGCTGGTATTATGCTTGGCTACCCTATCGGTTCAATCCTGTATGCTGTTGGTGCCATGGTCGGCATGGGAGCCTCTGCGCTGGTGTCGATAAAATTGGGTGAAGGGAATGAACAGCAAGCGAAGCATATTGTTGGCAATGCCCTCTCACTCTGTGTCGTGATATCGCTTATTGCCTGTACAATCGGTGTACTTTACGGTGAAGACCTACTGCGCTGGCTGGGCGCGGAAGGGGAAATACTACAGATGGCGTCAGACTATCTGTTTTGGTACTTCACCCTCGGGGCATTCCCAATCATCTCGATGGCTTTCTCGGCCCTACTACGAAATGACGGACAACCCAAGCGTGTCACCCTGATCATGATCCTTGGCGGCGTGTTGAATGTCGTCTTAGATTGGTTATTTATTGTGGTTATTCCATGGGAGCTCGCGGGAGCAGCAATCGCCACCATGCTGTCACAGCTTGCTACAGCCCTACTCTGCCTTCAGCACTTTTTCTCAGATAGGAGCCAACTACGTATCACTTGGCAAACACTTCGTTTGCGATGGCACGATGTTGGCCAGATTTGCCAGCTTGGTTTTTCAAGCCTGTTAATGTACCTCTATTTGTCTGTAGTCCTCACCCTGCACAACAAAGCCTTTCTGTGGGTCGGCAAACCCATCCATGTTGCGGCATACGGTATTGTTAGTTACACCGAGGCTTTCTTCTACCTTATTTTTGAAGGGATCGCATTGGGGATCCAACCTATCACCAGTTACAATACTGGGGCAGGAAGACACGACCGGGTTATCGCCGTCAGAAATCTTGCCTTTGCCACGACGCTTGGGTTTGCACTGCTCGGTGTGACTTTTATTTACAGCCAACCTGATTGGCTAGTGTACGCTTTTGCCGGAGATAACCCTGCTCTGCACCCTGTCGCGATTAACGGTATCCAGCACTACTTCTGGGGCTTACCTATGGAAGGTATGTTGCTGGTGGGAGCGACCTATTTCCAATCTATCAACCGCGCTCGCGAGGCCTCAATGTTATCAGGCGGCAAGCTGATCCTGATCAGCCTGTTCATTTTTGGTCTCGCCAAGCTGTTGGGTGTCGACGGTGTTTGGATAGCCCTACCGCTATGCAGTAGCGTGCTAACAATATGGATGCTTCACACACTGCGCAAGCAACATATGAAACACCAATAAATACTCGAACTGGGGCGAAGCAAACGTTTCGCTCCTCCATTTAGCTGCTTTATTATGCATTTTGTAAGTGGCCTCAGACTAATAGAGTGACCATGCTCACAGATTGTAATCAGAGTATACAATACTGATTTTCAATACATTGCTATTAGGTATTATCTGCGCAACTTCATTGATGCCTGGTGATAATCATGTTCAAAAAAACGCTTGTAGCTGTTTCTCTTGCTGCCGTTACTCTTGCTAGTGCAACTAGCGTAGCTGCTGAAAATGTCGACTTACTCATCAAAAACGCCACTGTCCTCACCATGGACGAAGACAAAAACGTTTATGAAAATGGCCTTGTTGCTGTTAAAGAAAATAAAATTGTCGCAGTAACCGATGGTAGCGATCTTAAAGAGTTTGAGGCGAAGACAGTTATTGACGCTGATGGCGATATTGTCATGCCGGGCCTTATCAACACCCACACCCACGTGTCCATGACGGTCTTCCGCTCTCTTGCGGATGATGTACCAGATCGTCTACACCGCTATATCTTCCCGCTAGAGAAAAAGCTGGTTTCTCGTGACATGGTACGTATCGGTGCTCAGCTAGGTAACGTTGAAATGATTAAAGGTGGCGTAACCACCTATGCTGACATGTACTACTTCGAAGATGAAGTCGCAAAAACGGTTGATGAAATCGGTATGCGCGCCATTTTGGGTGAAACGGTTATCAAATTCCCAGTAGCATCTGCAGCTAACGCTGATGAAGGCATCAAATATGCCGTTAACTTCATCGAGGAATACAAAGATCACCCTCGCATCACGCCGGCATTTGCCCCGCATGCGCCATACACCAACACCACTGAAACACTGCAGAAAATCACTGAGCTATCGAAGAAATACGATGTGCCTGTAATGATCCACCTTGCAGAATCGGATCGTGAAGATCAGGTCATTGCTGAGCGTAGTGGCGGTCTATCACCTGTTGAATACATGGCCGATATCGGTGCCCTAACACCAAACCTTATCGGCGCACACGTCATCAACGTTAGTGACAGCGACATTGAATTGCTGAAAAAGCATGATGTAGGCGTTGCCCACAACATGAGCGCGAACATCAAATCAGCCAAAGGTGTTTCTCCGGCAATGAAAATGCAGGAAGAAGGCTTACGCATCGGTCTAGGCACTGATGGTCCAATGTCTGGTAACACCATCTCTACCATGGATGAGTTTAACCAAGTTGCTAAAGTCCATAAGCTAGTAAACAAAGACCGCGCAGCAATGCCACCAATGAAAGTCATTGAGATGGCAACCATCGGTGCAGCACGTGCCCTTCATATGGAAGATACCATCGGTTCTCTTGAAGTGGGTAAATTGGCTGATATCATCGTTGTTGATACCAAAGCGCCTAACATGGTGCCCGTTTACAACCCTTATTCTGCACTGGTTTACTCGGCCTATGCCGCAAACGTAAAACACACCGTTGTCGATGGCAAAATCTTGATGAAAGATCGTACTATGACCACCGTTGACGAAGATAAGATCCGTGAAGAAGCGCTTGAGTTCGCGGATAAAGTCCGCAAGACCGTTATCGAAAGTGGCGAAGTAGTTCAGTAAGCCTTATCGTCAATGCTCTTGATTCTTCAAAACACCGCCTTCTTTGGGGCGGTGTTTTTTATTATGTGTACCCAAGCGATTTAAAGATGCAGGTTATAATTTCAATCATCAAATTTCATCGTTTTCATTAAACTTATTACCTAGCGCTATTGGATATATCTCTTTAGGATTCAGACCCTATTCAATCACTTATTCCAAGTAAAATAAGTAATCCCTACGGTGCGAGAGACAATGTTCAAGGCTAGAGACAGGTTTCAGAAAATCACAGTGTGTACCCAGCATGATCTTGATTGTGCTTTACGAGAATTGATGGATGTTGAAATTCATCTGCAAGGTGAAGTATTTCAAATTTCAGCAGACAATCTTTGTAGCGTGACGCTTGTTGGTAGTAATAAGTACCAGACAACCCTGCTGCTCAACGGTGAGCCTGAACTCTCTGCCCGTATTGGTAACGACAGCCTTGTTCAACAGTTTTATGTGTCTGATTTTGCCAATACTGTGTTTACCAATGTCACACTATCAGCCACCGAGGCAACAGAGCTTTTGTTTGAGTCTGCCGCGAATATTGATGCCAATGAAAATATCATCTACGACGAGTCCAAACTCGACGTGCTATCACTCAATTGTAGCGGTATGAATAAAGAGCATGAGGCGTTACAAAAAGTCTGGGAGCCCCAATTCCATGCGCTAGCAGCAAGTTAACCTTGCCAGAAATTAACAAGCTAAGCGGTGCTATTAGTCACTCACAAATGAAGAAATAATGGCACCGCTTTGAGTTTTTTTACAATCAAATCGACAGTGCCATTTGCTTGATCACACCGGCAGCGGATCGTCTGCTATGCTGGCTCGTTATTGCCAAGCTTCGCAATTTGCGAATATCGGCCACTAGCATACGAATGTGATTTCTTTTCTGTATTCGGTGTAACCGCTCAGCCGGAAACGTAAACTCGCTCCGCTCTTTCAATGATCGACATAACTTGCGCTCAAAGATAGCCAACAATTCTGTTGGTGTGTAACGGGAGAGGTCTGCGCCCAGCACGATATTAAAAGACACTGTTTCTAAATACGTACCTTTCATATTGGCCTCCAGAGAAACAATCTAGCAGGGTGTTGTGTATGCCCTCGTTGTTTCTGATAATCTGAGTTCGCAATATTCAATGCAATTAACAGGCCAAGCTAAGATGTCGTCAGTCTATTCGACGGTCGGTAGAAAACGCAAAGAAGGATTAATGAGATTTGAATTGGCACAAATATAGAGCTCGAACTGTTTCAAGCTCTATATGTATTAGCAAGGGAGGATCAGAGCGAGCTACTAAACGTAGTAAACTTCAACTGTGCCTTTAAGAGTGATCAGAATTGGCTGGCCACGACGATCCAATGCTTTTGGTGAAGGGATTTTAACCCAACCTTCACTGATGCAGTACTCTTCTACATCGGTACGCTCTTTGCCATTTAGACGAATACCAATTTGGTGCTCAAAACACTCAGCCACATGGTGTGGGCTACGAGGGTTGCACGCTAGATGATCTGGCAAAGCTGGTTTAGAGTTAGAATCGCTCATGTTTATGACCTGATATAAATAAAAAGTGCGTCATTGTAGACAATGCTAGCTTGGTGCTCAAGAAGCATGAGTACCAATCGACGCGGAATATGCCAAATACTGTCCCAAGCACCAAGATGATTCTCTGCTGCATTTGAAGATCTGGCCTTCCCTTCCTATGGTTTAGTTTACAACTTAAGTTTGTCCCATTTACTGCGCTCATACGTAGAAGTTACTGAGGCTACTCGGATTCACAGTTTAAAAGTGAGCCCAAAAGATACAAGGTTATGAATCAGCAGGAAAAAACACAGACGAATAACATTGCTATCGAGTAGAGGGTATACCACTTAGATCACATGAGGAATCATGTAATGGGTAAATATGTTTCAACGGTGTCCTTGCTTTGTTTTCTTAGTGCCTCAGGCACATCAACTTTCGCAACTGCCGATGACCGCTTTAAAATTGGCGAGCAGAAAGCCAAGGTCTGCATGACCTGCCATGGGGTGAATGGTATTTCCAGTATTGAATCCTACCCTAACCTTCGAGGCCAAAAAATGGCTTACCTCATAACCTCACTCAAAAGCTATCAAACGCGTGAGCGCTCTGGCGGACTCGCTGTTCTTATGCAGCAGCAAGCTGATGCGCTCAGCGAGCAAGACATCTCTGACATCGCCTACTACTATTCAAAGCTCGGCTCTGAAGATGCCAATTAATAAGGAGAATGCCAATGGATACGACTTCTCCAAATTACAGCGTCAAAGTCGTTCAATACTTTGTGATTGCGTCACTCATTTGGGCCGTTGCCGGGATGATCATCGGTGTTATTTTAGCTGCGCAGCTTTATTGGCCTGTACTTAATCTTGACTCTGAGTACTTTCAATTTGGCAGATTGAGGCCCCTTCACACCTCGGGCGTCATTTACGGCTTTGTCGTTAACATCCTTATGGGGACTTCACTGTATATCGCCCAGCGCACCGGAAAATGTGAACTATACAACAAAAGCTTGGCTTGGATGGTATTTTGGGGGTGGCAACTGGTGCTGCTGTTGGCACTCATCACCTTGCCGCTCGGCTACACTACCTCCAAAGAGTATGCTGAGCTTGAGTGGCCAATCGACATACTGATTGTCTTGGTTTGGGTACTTTATGCTGTGTTATTTTTTGGCACTCTCGCCAAACGTAACGTTTCTCATATTTTTGTCGCCAACTGGTTTTTTGGGGCTTTCATCATTGTCATTGCGATGATTTTTATCGTTAACAATTTAGCGATGCCCGCCTCCTTGATGAAATCATACTCAGTGTTTGCCGGCGCTCAAGATGCTATTGTGCAATGGTGGTGGGGGCACAATGCAGTCGGTTTCTTACTAACGGCTGGGGTGATTGGAATGAATTACTATTTTATTCCAAAGGTCTCTGAACGCCCCATTTATTCTTACCGTTTATCTATCATTCACTTCTGGGGGTTGGTTGGTTTTTATACCTGGGCAGGTACCCACCACCTTATATACTCTTCAGTGCCTGTCTGGGTGCAGAATATTGGCATCGTGATGTCGCTGATCCTGTGGCTTCCCTCATGGGGCGGCGCATTTAACAGCGCAATGACCCTACTGCAAAATAAAGAAAAGCTTAAAACTGATTACATTATGTTGTTCTTCTTTTCTGCCATCCTCTACTACTGCCTGGCGACTTTCGAAGGGCCATTACTTGCCATACGTTGGTTCAATATGGTGGCCCATAATACAGAATGGGTCATCGGCCACGTTCACTCAGGCGCTCTTGGCTGGGTGGGAATGTCGGGTATTGCGGTCTTTTATTACTTTATTCCGAGGCTCTGGGGTAAAACAGATCTGTGGTCGCCGCGTTTAATAAAATGGCACTTTTGGCTTGCCCATGCTGGTGTTGCCATTTATGCCATTGCCTTATGGGTTGCTGGCATTGGTGAAGGCTACATGTGGCTCTCTCAGAGCGACAACGGAGAGCTAATCTATAGCTTCGTTGAGGCGATGAACTTTAAAGCGCCGTGGTTATTCCTCCGTTTCTTTGGCGGTGCATTGTTTGTTCTAGGTCTGCTACTCATGACGGTTAACCTCTATAAGACAGTCAGAATGCCATCGGCTCTCGTCACGAAGGAGGCATGATATGAGTGCAGATTTTACCAAATCAGTGATTATTCTTATTGTCTCCACCTTTGTGGTTGCTTCGTTCTCTATATTGGTTTGGGTACTGCCAAACCTATTACGAACACCTGAATTGATTGCCAACAGCAGCGCAGTACCGCTCACTGCCATTCAAGTCGCTGGCAGGGATGTATATATCAGTGAAGGGTGCCACGTTTGTCACACTCAAATGGTGAGGCCGCTTGAGCCGGAAACCAAACGAAATGGCCCCGCCAATAAAGAACCTGATGATATCTACGAGTTCCCTAACTTGTGGGGTTCTAAACGTACCGGGCCGGACCTTACCAACTTAGGCAGAAAGTACTCTGACCAATGGCATTTGATACATCTCATCGACCCACGTCGTGTTGTGCCGACTTCAATTATGCCAGCATACCCTTGGCTGTTTGAGCAGGTCCTCTCTGGTGATGCGATTACCGCCAAAATGGAAACGCTCCGCTTTCTCGGTGTCCCATATAGTGATGAAGAGATTGCCAATGCGCGACTACAAGTGAGAGGTAAAACCAAAGGCGAAGCGCTTGTTCGTTACCTCCAAAGCTTAGGTGTCGACACATCAGAGGAGGGAAAACAATGAGCAACTTCTGGAGTCTATGGGCGGCAATCGGGACAATTGTTTTCTTCATTCTAATGGTCGCGGTCGTCGTCAAATACTGGCGTAACAATCACTTAGCAGATAAAGAACGCGTGCTCGATACCTTTGACGGCATTGATGAGAATGATGCGCCCCCTCCTCGCCTCTTATTCACGTCCTATTTCATAGCGTTTGCTATTTCGCTAGGGTACTTAATTTTGTATCCCGGTATCGGAAGTTGGCAAGGATTAATGGGCTATGATCAGGCTAATGACAAGCTCAGTAGTCCTAACACTAGCCTTGATCAACAATTTGCCGCCATAAGCGACAATTCGTTAGCGTCTCTCTCTAATAACACCGACATAGTATCCTCAGGGAGAATGCTGTTTCAGACCCACTGTGCCGCTTGCCATCGAAATAACGCACAAGGCGCAAAACATTTTCCTAACTTAATTGACAACGAATGGCTCTACGGCGGCTCAGACGACGCGATTATTCATTCGATTGAACTTGGCCGAAATGGTGCCATGCCTGGCTGGATCGATGTACTTAGGCCAGATGAGATTTCGAAGATTTCCTACTATCTTGCCTCTTTAAATCAAGCCCACACTGACGTACCAGAGGTCAAAGTAGAACTCGGTAAAGAACTCTTTATCAAGACCTGTTCGTCGTGCCATGGGGATGGAACCGTAGCGAATATTGAATTAGGCGTCCCTGATTTATCCGATAATATATGGCTTCATGGCGGCAGCATCGAAGAAATTCAGCACACTATTCGTGCCGGTCTTAACAATGTCATGCCAGCATTTGGTGATCAGCTTACTCAAAATGAAATACTAGCCATAGGCGCCTATATCACCAAAGCAAGACGTGATAGTGACACTCGGCTTGCCAACCTTGACCCCGCAGCCGTGCAGCGCGGCGAGTACCTCGCATACGGTGGTGATTGCGTCGCCTGCCACAGCGCTGAAGGCGGTGAACCCTTTGCCGGTGGCCTCCCGTTCGTCACCCCTTTTGGCACCATTTACTCAACCAATATCACCCCACACGTTAGTGAAGGTATTGGCGGTTATGATTACGACGATTTTCGTGCCGCATTAGTCGATGGTAAAGGTCAACACGGATACCTGTATCCAGCCATGCCGTTCACCTCTTATCAATATGTCACTGAACAAGATATGCGCGATCTGTGGGAGTACATGCAGTCGATTGCCGCAGTACCTCGTAAAAATGACCGCAATGCAATGATGTTCCCTTCCAATATTCGCCTTGGCCTTCTTGCTTGGGACATCGTTTTTGCCGACAGATCACCGATAGATTATGAAGTCCCCACAGAGATAAAGGATGTGGTTGATGATGTTGCAAAATGGCAACTTGGAAAGTACTGGGTGGCTGGTTTAGGCCATTGCTCAGAATGCCATACCCCACGTAATATTGCTCAAGCTTTGGTCAACGAGAAAATATTCCAAGGTAATTTAATTGATGGTTGGAATGCGCCGAATATTACCGCCAACGAGCTATACATCGATGGCTGGGATCTGAAAAGCTTGACCGATTTTCTCCATACGGGCCATTCTGACAAAGGTACCGCGTTTGCGGGCATGGCCGATGTCATCAAAAACAGTTTAAGCCTGATGACTCGAGATGATGTTGAATCTATGTCTTACTATTTGCTTTCAGGAGATAACTATAACTTCATTGATAAAAACGCCGTCCCTCTCGAACCACAAGGCTTTGATGATGCGTCATATGCGCAAGAGATCTACGCCACCTATAACCAAACATGTGGAGCCTGCCATGGTGCAGACGGCAAAGGCCGCGATCCCATTGCCCCAACTCTGCTGAATAATGGCATTATCATGCACAGCGATCCGTTTAACACTATTGCCGTGACAATTCGTGGCCTGCAACCAACCTACATCGATAAAGACCGAAACTTTATGCCGATGGCCAGTTTTGAAGATATCTTATCCGACACCAGGCTAGCGGAGTTAATCA
The DNA here is from genome assembly GCF_003025555.1 of Photobacterium lutimaris. GTDB lineage: Bacteria > Pseudomonadota > Gammaproteobacteria > Enterobacterales > Vibrionaceae > Photobacterium > Photobacterium lutimaris. The sequence continues at coordinate 1,108,628 of NZ_PYMH01000001.1, forward strand.
CCTTCGTTAGACTGCACTTAGGTGCAAGAGAAGAGCCTGTGACCGCCAACGATGTTAAAGAAGTTCGTGAAATGCTCGAAAAAGCGGGTTACTCCGGAGGTCTTCACATGACACCGGATATGTATGACAGGCGAGATAGGAATATCAACGTAAACTAGTTGGCTAAACGAACAATGCCGCTATAAATCACAGGTTCTGTCAGCAATATAGCAATACATCAGAAGATCATGTTGGGCAAGTAATACACCAAACATGATCTTCTGAAGACAGGAACATTCCTTAACTTTCCTTGCACTCTAACCCTTGTGATTTAAAGACCCACGCAAAGAAAAGCATAAAGATAAAGTCGTTCAATCCGTAAATGCTATAAAAGGCCCCCGCAAACATGTCTGCACTATAAACATCTTGGAGACTATTTTGAAAAATCCAAGCCAGCCAAGCAACCACGTAGATAAGTTTCTCCACGGCAAAGGCGCCGGCAAGCCATCGAACATTAGACTTAATAAATGCAGCACCAAGATATGCAAGCCCCCACACAACAATCATCAGCAAACCAAAGTTCGACATGACCACCGGATCAGCATCATTTATTGCAGTATTGGTAAAGGCACGAGAGAAAACCAACACACCACCGATGTTCATTGCTGCTGCGGCTATAAATCCGAGTTGTACTATTTTTGTTTTCATATTTCTCACTTGTTAAAGCTACTTATAACTAGTCATTCCCCCGCATATGGGATCAATATTGGGGCTTTAAGTCCATCCGTTGTTCCGCATCTATTGCGCTAACTTCCCTGATGCCTAAACAAAAATACAAATGCTTTGCGGGGTTACTATTGATAAGCCAGCTTCCAATTTTCATGCCCTGATATTCAGGGTCAATTTGAATTTGGACTATATACCAATAATTACGTTTATGGCTGTATGTTACCTTAAACAAACCGATTGGACTTCTACCCCACTCGACTATTTGTGCACTGTCAAACTCGAAGCGTATTCGCTTTTCATACTCTTCATTGCTAGTTGGCAGCCCCGCCTCCTCGAGATAATGCTTCATGGTTTTATCTCGAAGGTCAAGCAAAAAACGCATATCAGATTCATTGGCATTTCTTAGGGAAAGATCCATTATTCCTCCACTGCTTTTCCATGAATCAATAGGCCCACGGTGTATAAAATAAATAAAACCGTGATCATTACACAACAAAATTGCTCTAAAAATCAAAAAATCAGACAAACCTAAGTCTAGTTATCACTCAAAAATACAATCTTATTAATCTGATACCACACTATTAATGCACACCGTTTTAAATATGATAAAGAAGACGTTGTCGGATAAATGGAGATACAAAAATGAAAAAAATCAAATTGTTTGCCATTGCTATGGTAGTCCTACTACCAGCGGTATCACAGGCTCAGAACGTACAGACGTATTTTGGGGCTAGCTACGAACACGGTGATGTTAAGCTTGGACACCAACATACCAATGTAGACGGTCTTAAATTCCAAGCTGGCAGTGAACTTGGTTGGGGCAACATCAAAGGAACGGCAGCCACATTAACAGGCAGCGGTGTTGATTATGATAATTACACCTTCGCTGTCGAAAAGCCATTTAGCATCCAGCAATCCAACGTCTTTATCTCTCCAGAAGTAGGCGTTACCTATGCTCGCTATAAAGATGATCAATTGAAAGAATCTGACATAGGGCCGATGGTTGGAGCATCAATTGGTTACAATATCAATAAGAATTTCCAAATTGTCACTAACTATAATCACTCATTCGGGATGAAATCGAACCAAGACAACATCGATGAAGACAGTCTAAGCGCAGGCCTTAATTACCGCTTCAACTAAATGTAAAAAGCCTGCAAAACACATGCAGGCTTTTCAAGATTTGATCATCATACATACTACGAGGACAACGACTCAACAATCCTTGTTAACCATGGGCCAATCAGCTCAGAAGCAATCAAAATAATCGAAAAATGGTTTTCCATCTCGACTATTTTGATTTCATTTTTCCCCTCTATATTGCTATTGCCCTTTGCGAACTTGACGACTTTTATAGGGTCAAACGCTTCGTCATGCTCTCCAATCCATAAGCCAAATGGCTGAACATCCGATAGTTGTGTGTCGGGCGAAGACGGTGTAACGGCATTCGACATGTTAACAGTATTAAATGGCACTATTTCAGGGTTGTTTTTTAGCACTGCGTCTGGGAAATTGAACTTAACCGCCTTTGAATGGCCGAAAAACAAACCACCACTCATTGCGTTGAAAATAAAATCTGACGTATCTACTGTCGAAAACTGGAAATCATTGTTTTCGCCTTCATCATAATTGGTTTCTGAACGAAAGCCGAAATATGGTGAAAGAAATACATACCCATCCGTTTCAGCTCTTTGTTCCCAGCTCGAGTAGTTAAGAACCAACCCCGCACCACTTGAATGCCCTCCAACAAAAATAGGGACATCCGGATATTGATTACGGGCGATCTCAACAACAGTATTAATGTCTGACCATACCTGTTCGACATTTGGGGAATCCCCTCGCTCTCCACCAGAACCACCATGGCCTCGAATATCGGGCATGTACACCGCTACATCAAAGTTATCACGTAACCCGCACCAATATGATTATATGTAAGGCCACTATGAGCGCCTGCCCCATGATAAAAAACCAAAATAGCTTTTACCTGCTGTGGTAGGTAGGAGCGATACGCCAAAGAGATGTCATCCGTTGCCTGTATGTATTCAAGCGGCGGCAATGGCTTTTTTCCACACCTTGAATTTCTGTAAGTGAGAAAAAAGTCCCGGTAGGTTGCTCAAGAGGATTTGCATATAAATGATGTGGCAGATAAGCCAATGGCAAAATTAATACCACATTCATCAGCATGAATTTCAACTTCATAAACATTCCTTTATTTAGTTACCACCCAGAGATCGGGGTCATTCAATGCCAACCTTAAACTCAAAATATATACATATCCACAAACAATGACAAATGGGGATCCGTCACTGTGTAGCGCCATGGCAACTTAACCAGTAGAAAGACCATATACCGTGTGACTGTTCCAAAAACACTGATAATGTGCGCCAAGCTTGATTGCTTTCCATCAAGTTTGGCGCACATTTGTCTTTTTATCATTTTATAACAGACTACTATTTACGGCTTACACCTCATACGAGCTGCTTGTCTCCAACCAATCATCAAAAGATAACAGTTCTGGATTCGCTTTTCTCAACGAATCTATATCGGCACACCAGCCATCTTCTGCATAGAAAACGAACATCTGCTTCATTATTTTAGGAAGTATATATTTGACTAACGCTGGAAACCTCATTGGTGAAAGTTTGACACCTTTAATTTTATTGATCTTCTCGATAATGTCATTCAGTGACAATTCATCTCCTGCAATTTCAACTTCTTCGCCAAGATATTTATCTGGATTGGTAAATGAAAGCTCTACAAATTTACCTATATCTTGAACTGAGATTAATTGAAACCTGCTTTTATCATCAAGATATAAACGTAACATCCCTGTCATTAATTTGATCGACTGAGGATTGGAAAAGGTTTCCATATAGCCAACGGGGCGCAATATTGTATATGGCTTATTGATACCTCTAAGATAATCTTCAATCTCTCTTTTATCATTATAATGATCAACTTTCTTATATCTATCAGATCCCCCAACAGAAGAATACACTATATGCTGTACATTTGAATTTTTTGCGAGGTCTAGTATTGCTTTTCCGTATTCAACCGACTCTTTTGTGTACGGAAGTACAAAAAACAGTCCATAGGCATCATTTAATAATGATTTCAATGACGACTTATTACTTAGGTCACCTTTAAATATGTCAACTTTCTGATCAAATGGTATTGTTGATTTTTCTGGATTACGAACTAAAGCTCTCACACTATAGCCCTGCTTTAGTAACTTCCCAATGACTGACTGACCTTGCTTGCCTGTTGCTCCAACAACCACTATTAATTTATTTTCCACTATAAACTCCTTTTAAGTGAATAATGAATGGCCCAAACTCCCATTATCAAGCTTTGCCACACTTGATAAGTTAATGACTAAATCTTGGAGGCCATCATGTCGCAATCAATTTATGGCATTAATTTAGCCAAATCATCCAGTCAGTATCCATAGGGAAGTTCATCAAGACAAGGTGTTGCTCCATAAAACAATAACTCGGTCGAAAGTCCTTGCTACTTTTGACAAAATTCCGTTAGCTATCGCCGAGATGGAAGCCTGTGGAGCTTCGTTCTATTGGGCAATGGCATGACTCATCAATTTTGGCCTCCCCTTGTCACCTAATGAATAGTCACAAACACCGTCAGGAAAGGTTTTTTCAAGCGCTGTAAGCCGAGCCGTAACATCGACATCTCCATACATTCCTTTATCTATTGCCACCGAGACTGGGATTGTGTGGCATTTGAATATACTCCCTTGCCATGGTGCTCCTGCCTGAATACGACTATTACTGTAAATGGGGTAAGCTTCAGCACAAGGACCATTATTTTTGCCATTCCACAGCCCATCAAATACCCCGTACCCGGAAGCATGTATATCCCCTGCAGCATTAAAGCAGGTATCCGTTGCTAACGTTGGTTTGGTGACCTTAACCTTCTGCTCATAACTCATCGAGTCGGGCTGATCCTTAATTGCCATTAACCACTCATCCATCAGTTTATAGGCTTGCTCTACCGGATTAAATTGTTTATCTGAAATCCAAATAACATGGTTTTCAGCATGTTGCATTTCATCTTCAATCCGCAGCCGAGTAGCAAATGAAGCGGAGGTGTGGTGCATATTCAAATCATCTTCCAAGTGATGGCGAATGTCGATAATCGGTAGGCTGACTCGACCAATAAACACCTGACCATACTGATAGGCCCGTTCGATCGTTGAAATGGGGGCTGAGCGTCGTTTTGCCGGAATGGTTTTATCTTCAGTAACGTTATGCGCTCCCCACAGCGATAACCATAACGGGGGAATACTGGCGCTGAGACGTAACTTCTTCTCCGATTCCATCGCGTCAAATGGCTTCCACGCACCAATTTTCTGATTAATTTCAATAAATTCTTCTAGGCTGATTGTTTTATCACGTAATGCCTGTAACCCGTACTGAACACCAACGTTGTCCCATGTCGATTGAGCAAAGCCTTGCTTATCTTTGCCATAAATATGAACAAGATCTTGCCAATAGCTCCAGTTCACCTTCTCGACCACTGATTCGTGATAATAAGGCTTCAGAAAACCCTGCCGTGGATTGTTCAGATAGCTACTTAAACCAAAATAGCCATTAATGCATTCGCTATTTCCTTGGGGAAATTCAGGTAGCTTAAATCGAACCAATTGATTCAGCGGTTGCAACCAACCGAATCTTTGCTCAGCTTCATTGATGGCCCTTAACCCCTCAATGTGTTGCCGAGACTGCCAGTCTTGCCACCTCTCTCGATCGCTTGCTCTAAAGCTGAAGTAAGTATTGAGTAAATCACAGTCCAGGGCGTATATCGACACACTCACCATATCTGGATATGAATACAGGGGAAGCAAACCGTCTAGAATCCCTTCACTGTTTTGAGCAATAAGATACTGAGCCAACCCGCCTCCTGAGCCACCAATACCGATGGTATATAAAGGCTCACCAAACAAACTGACAAACTGTGCCTTCACCCTTCTAGCGGTATCTTCAGCGAGCAGCATGTTATAACCGTAACTGGTCTTGTTTCCACTTGAAGCAATAACGGCGTAACCCTTCCTAATTTGGGTCAACTCTTTTTTTAGCAACCGGTGTAGTTTCATTTTACCCTGCCGGAAGCCTAACCCTGAACCACCTTCAAAACGATATATTAAACGCTGATTCCACAGTTTGGCACTATCTTGCTGACCGACTTCACCGATAGCTATCGGCATGGCAATCGAATAGATATAGCGATTGATTGTCCCTTTTTCGACTCTAACCAGTATTTCATGCTCACTTGGTGGGTTATTCCTAAGCTCCAACTCGGTTCGATTGAAGATATTATTATTTTCGTCAACAACAACGTAGGACAGTTGCGTCTTTAACGCACAATCTTTGGAGTAGCCAATCTGCTTGGCTCCATCAAATGGATCATATACAGGGACACCATATCCTTGTTGGTTATCAACGATGGGTTGGCCTAAACCTGAGTCGACTGTCATGCAGAAAAATGGGTGTTGATTAGGGCCAGAGTATAGCGAGTTAGCAGGGCCTATTTCGCCCACATGGATCGGAAAGGAAAACGTTTCTTCAGGACGAGGGCTTTGGCTGATATGGCCATCGATCGTCAACAAGTAATTTTGTTCAGGCGGCGGTATCGCTTTGACTTGCCGAGCAACAATGCCGTCTTCATTGTCAAACTGTAAGGCAATGATAAATAATACAAAAAGTCCAATCGAACCTAATATCACTTTATTCATAGCATCAACAACACATTATTCTCCTCTCTAGAGTTTAGCTTCGTTACGTCGCAACCACCGTTCGCGCTAATGAAAACAAAAAGGGAGCACTACACAGTGCTCCCTTTTTGAACAATTATGGCTCTTCTTGCTCTAGCTTAATGTCAGAGCAGAACTTCAGCTCACCACTTTCTAGATGGTGGCACAGTGGTGCTCGTCCATTATGGACATTTTCTACTTCTACCCATTGCCCAGCAGAGTGTACGCTTCCAGCAAAAAGTAGCCCAGCAACCACCGCTCCACACCCCACACCGATTATTTTCCTTGTTCGGCGCGTATTACGTGTCTTGATTCTAATTTGATTTTTCATCTATCTATTCTGTTTTCTTGATTCAATACTATTAGGCCTGTGACAAAAAAGTACCAACCCAATAGTGTGTTTGCATTCAAACAGCTGATAACTCAATAACCTAGTCAGTATCAAACTGTCACTTTTTTAACATGACCAAACATAAAGCATTAATATAAAAAGATATTATTGACCATGCCACCCCGTTACAGGGTGCACCATAATGCAATCTGAACAAAAAATAAACAACCCTGATTTTGGTCATTTTTAAGAAAATGCGTATGATTTTATGAACGGATAAAGGCAAACCATGACATCAAAGACGACTAGCCATACATCATGTGACACACATCTCATTTTTTACTGGTAGGGACGACAAGTCATACTATCAATCGTGAATGATCGACGTTAATCCACCCAAAACACCGTATTCATTTGCAATCATGGGAATCATTCAGTTTCCCATTGGGCATATGGTAGGTGGTCTATGTGGGAGCAACCTGCAGGGAAAAGCGCGCGTTATTAGCCAAGAAGAACTTGATGAGAGAATAACGGTTAAAGCCATATCAGCAGAAGAGTTCTATTCAATGGTAACGGCAATCACGCTGCCATTGAATAGGACTCTCGTCCTGAATGTTTGTCTTTACGGTTAAAGCTTCCTTTACCTTTTTTAGCCTTTACTACCCGGGTTTTGAATAACCGGCTGGTGACAACCGCTTTCAGTGCGTTGTCTTTGATTGCTCCCCGACCAAAATCAGTATCCACAGATTTCGCTTCAGTTATATCGATGACGTCCACTTTTGTGGATGACAGTTTTCTCTTCTTAACCATATATTCCTCTCAGTTCGCTCTAGGTTTTGCTCTCTTTTTGCTCGAATCGCTGACGATACAGCTTAAGGAAGTGAAGTACAATCTCTCTCGCAACATCAGTTTCGCAGTTGGTCAAAAAAACCATTCCTGTCTGGGTATGACGATTAAACAGCATCTCAGTGCGGATCCCTTTGACCCAACCGCCATGATGAATGAAACCAGCGATCCCCTTGTAATCAAATGTTCGCCAACCTAAGCCATAATAGACATTACTGAGCTTCGCCCGGTATCTATACTGATTCGCTCGAATGTGCGGCTTGTGCATTATCTCCAACAATGGTGGCTGCAATACCGAAGGATTATGGCCAAATTGCGCCAGCATCCATTTAGCAAGATCTTGTGCGCTTGCATTAACACCTGCAGCCGCCGGTACTCGATAGTAATAAGGGGCGGGCTTAACCGGTGCAAAGCCCGCTTTCACTTTTACATGAGGGGTGACACGGTTGCCGGACTGTTTGAACCCCTCCATACCGTATGATGCATGATCCATTTCAAGTGGTAGAAAGATGTTCTCTTGCACAAAGGTCGAATAATCCATTCCGACGGCTAGCTGTAACATGTCAGCTGAAAGGTTATAGACCACATTCTGGTAGCCGTAACACTTGCCCGGTTCACAGACAAATTTAACCCTATCAAGCATCTGTAGAATGCGCGTATACTTAACATTATCTTCGATCAAATCCGAATACGCTTGTGGTACTAAGCCTGTGGTATGCGATAACAAATGCCGTAATGTCACGTCTTTACCCAACTGCGGATCACTAAATTCAATGTTATCCAAATACGGTACAACATGGGTATCCCACTCTATAACACCTTGCTCAACAAGAATCGACACTGCAGCAGATGCAAATGTCTTCGATATGGAGGCCAATGGGAATACAGTCGCCGAATCAACCTTATTTTTACTGCCTTTTTTAGTAACGCCGTATCCGCGTAATAACCTGATATCACCATTGATAACTACAGCTAATGAGGCACCCGGGATACCTTTCTTAACGGCTTTTTTGACATATTGATCAAGTTCAACAGCCATGTCATCGTATTCAGCACCAACGACAGGGACTGAAGCCAGCAACATCACGGCCAGCCCCAGAGTCCAATAACTTTTCATCAATTTTACTACCTAGCCAAAATTATATTTACCAATACACGCCAACGTGTTCGGTCACTATTCATTTCAAACAGCTTGGCTATAAGCGTAGACGTATCAAGGAAGGGGCTTTTTTCTCTCAATTGAGAATGAATGTCAACTTGGTGACATTATTGACAAGTTAGCATTTTCAATACCTAACTTTTTTTCGAAGAAAATAAAATATTGCTATTTTTAGAGTAATTCGATTTAATTTACTCTAATATGAATGTGCTCTTTATCAATTTTATACAGTGTATTTTTATGCTTCGAACCATAAAATAAATATACAAGTGTACGCTGAAATATAGTTACACATGTACGCTGAAATAACTTACAGATGTAAGCTTAAATTGTAGATAATCGGTGATTTTACTAGCAATTTAATATCAAGCGTAAGCTTAGTTAGTCTTTTTACACTAAATCAACATCACATTTTAAGATCATCAAATCAAACACTTAAAAAAAACACCTTCAGGAAAGCGAGATCTGGAACACATTTTTCCTTTTAATATTTTGAATTCCTATTACAATACATCGCCTTGATTCGGCTTCAGGCAGTTTTTTTAATAATAAGGTATCAAGTCATGAAAGTTGTCGATTATTTTAAGCAAAAACGTGGTGATCTTTCACTGCATGCATTTGAACTAAAAGACTTACTCTCTCCGTCTTTGCGTGAGCACTGGCTTGATTTCGTTAACCGAGCAAACAAAACTCAGCTAGGTTCTCTTGTTATGAATGATCAGTCTGCATCTAATGATGATGTTGTCGAGCAACCTAGTAAAACAAAGATAGAAAAAACTGTTGTGGAAAATATCGCACTTAAAGCTGCTGTACAAACTCCAGCACCTATTCAAATGAAACCTGAAGCTGAAGCACTTTACAAAGAACTGACTGATACCCTAGGTGAAGTTATCCATACTGGTGAATGGATGACCGTTGATCAGGGTCGTATTAACCAATTTGCTGATGTCACTGAAGACCATCAGTGGATTCACACCAATCCAGAGCGTGCAGCAGAAGAGTCTCCATTTAAGACTACCATTGCGCATGGCTTCCTGACCTTATCACTGCTATCAGTTCTTACTGATAGTGTTGACCCTGAGAATCAGAAGTTCCCAACGGCTAAAATGACCGTTAACTTGGGTTTCAACCAGATCCGTTTCCCGTATCCGGTTAAGTCTGAAAACCGTATCCGTGCAACGACAAAAATTCAGTCTGTTAAACCAGTAAAACGTGGTCTTGAGATTGTTCAAGAACTAACAGTCCAGATTGAAGGCGTTCGCCGCCCTGGCTGTGTAGCTGAATCGGTTATTCAACTGCACTTCTGACCCGAAGTAACAAACAGAGCTCTCTTATGTGCCAAAAGCCTTCTGCTTTTGGCATTTTTGTATCTACCCTTCCTCTCAGCCACACCAATCCAAGCTTCACCACTTATTTATCAGTACTTTCATCAAGCAATTGAAATAAACAGCAATAACTCAACACTTAAGCATACTTCCCTTGCATGAGCAGAATTTTGCCCATACAATCACCTTCAATTAAAAACATCATTCAAAATAATCAACCATACTATCAATTAAGCTCAGCTCTCCATTATGATTAGACTTGTTTCCGTTATTGTTTTAGTTGCTTTTTTAGCCATTACTGCCGCCGTAAAAATGTTAGGCATTCAGTCTGACGCCAGAAAATCAACACTGAATTCTATTGCTTCTACCATGCATACTACTTCTGAAATTGTGCATACCAAAGCCATCGTTAACGGCTTGACCTCTGCTTGCTATATCTATAAGGACGAAACAACATTACGTGCTTTCATTGAAGGTATTTACATCTGTAACGGGTACCCAACGGCCCATATCGATAACGTAAAGAAAGCCTTTAATATCAGTGAAGATCTCGAAGTGAATAACCGCATGAAAGATGGAGGCCGTATAGCGTATGTTTCGTTTAAAGAAGTCACCTACCACACCGACAATATAACCAAGATGTTTTCAGTTACTCCAAAATGCTATGTCAGCTATCGGGACGCTAAAAAAACAAGTGACCCTAAAGTCTATGATGTACAAGTAGAGCTGGAAGAGTGCTAAAAAAACCGTACCTGATTACTATTCTTCATATCAAGACCAAGGCGCTACATTCGTGGCTCCACCCCAACTAAAGAGGCTTTGGCATTTTGCAGGAACAGATGAAGGTTGCCACGGATCTTGTCACCTTCCCACCAAGCAAACACTTCGTCATCAAGGGTGGAAGAGCCATCACCCAACTGATACTTGCCTGGGCGATAAGCAAGATGGTGCAACGTCGGTCGCCACTAAGGGGAGTTACTCGGGTTTACCCTGACACATTGTTCAAAATACATCGGTCAGCGATTTTCACCCATTGCCAAGCTTTCGAAGGCAGGGCCAAATACCGGAATAGACATGTTCAGTACAGCAACAGATAAACCCGCGTAACTTTCATCTAGCCATTTAGGTAACTGCACCGCAGCAAGATAACCTATCCACAGCCCCCTTAATCTTGGGCCGTTAAAGGAGACTATTTAAGCCGACAACAACTAGGGCTACGTTGCATCTTGGATATCACATTGTTTGCAGGTTAACCTTTATTTCACCATTAAATCCGCTGGTTCACCGGTTTCGATTTTGCCCGACACCAGCCGTAACCCCATATGTTCAGCCGCTAAAATCAACGCATCCATATCCCCTAAGTACGGATCTGCTTCATTCTTGTTCTTACTGATGTACTGGTACTTCTCATGTCCTTTACCGCATAGCAACAGAACATCACCAGATCGAAGATCAGCGATTGCTTCTTTAATGCCTTCTGACCTGTCTTTGATACAGATGACTGTTTGATCCGTCTCAGAAGGGAGATGGCGGGTTAAAGCATCAAACAACGCATCCTGACTCACTCCCAGCGGATTATCAGTTGTCAGTACCAATCGGTCAGACTGATTAAAGCAAAGCTGCCCAATCTCTGGCGCATCAGCCAACCGCTCGCCAGTTACACCAATCACCGTTACAACTTTACCAGTGTTGTGTTCACGGACATTCCGGTACAAATTGCTCAGGCTATCGAAATTATGGGCATAGTCGAGGATCGCCGTAGCACCATTACTGAGAGGATACACTTCACTTCTTCCAGGTGCTGGTTGCATGTCACCAAACAATGCCAATACTTCGCTAATCACCAATCCCAGAGCCAGCATTGAGGCAATAACTGCTAAGCTATTTTCAATATTGAATCGGAACGGCAGTTTTGATACCACCTGATACTCTGTTCCTTGGTATTCCAAGCTAAATTCACTGCCACTACAGGTTGAATGTATCTGTGACACATAAAGATCAGCTTGATCGTCGGTACAGCTGAAAGTGATCACCTTACAACGGCTTCGGCAGCGCTCTATCACGGAAAGCGCCTGTTCATCGTCAAGGTTAACAATTGCGACACCACCGGGCTTAAGCCTGTCGATCAATCGAAGTTTGGCCTGAATGTAATCTTCCCTGTGCTTATGATAATCAAGATGATCAGAACCGATATTGGTAATAATCACTGTATCAAAATCAATATGTGTCACTCTATCTTGTGACAGAGCATGGCTGCTGACTTCCATCACATGGTGAGAAACATCTGACTTTTCCATGGCATGAAATAGGTTTAAAAGCGTAATCGCATCGGGCGTCGTATTATCTAGCGGGTAATAAACATTGTCGAAAGAACTGCCGAGCGTACCGGTATAGGCCGACTTACCTATCAAGTTCAATAATTGGTTTAGGCAATAAGCAACTGTCGTTTTACCGTTTGTACCCGTAACCCCGATATGTTTAATTTTATCTTGTGGATATGCGTAATATTGATTGATTAGACTTACTGAAGTGCTGTGACTTGGCGTCACAATACAAGGTACTGACAGATCCAATGAACGATTCGCAATGACACCACAAGCGCCACGCTCAACCGCATCTTCAGCAGATAGATGACTATCCCAAGTCAAACCTTGTCTACAGACAAACACATCACCTGGGTTCACCTTTTGGCTATGAGTTTTGAATTCTTTCACAGGCATTGCAGCTAATGTCGTTAAAAATTTTCGGTGGCTATTGTTCATATTTCGTCTCACCCACAAGGGCATATTACTCAATTTTTGTTTAATCTTAACGATTCGTCGAAGTCTATAATCAATGCTGATATCTTAGCGCTATCAAGCGATATCCCCCAAGATCTCAGCTGTGCTGTCAATTATTCGCGATGACATCCTTCTCCCGACTATTTTTGAGCCGCAAGAATACCACGACAAATTTACGATTGGCCTCTCTGATTACGCAGAACACGTTTTTGCTCCCGCCCTTTTTGAACAACTGCTTAGTGATTGTCCAAACAGCAAGGTTTAATTAGGAGCCGTTGTATGGGGAATACATATAAGAAAGCCACTCCGCCCTACCTGAACGATTCAAACAAGGGACGAGAAAACTTGATACTGTTCACTATTTCCCGAAATTACTGCTTAACAAATGTTTGTAAGTCACTGCTTTTAAACTATGTTTAAAAGTGATTGATACGGACGGAGTAATTAAGAATGCCACTGCTAGCTTGCCCACTTTGCGAAAAAGAGATATCTAAACGCGCCCATTCCTGCCCTAATTGTGGTGAGCCAGACCCATTTCGCTACTATAGCCGCAAGAGCTGGGTTGAGCGCATTATATGGACAGTCGTGATAGCCATTATTGTTATCTACAGTTGGGTAGAATTGCTACCTATGGCCATTGAAGCGCTTCGCTAACGCCATCATCAACAATGAAGTTTTTCTTTTTTTAGCTGATGAGCTTCTATCTCGTTAATTAGGCTAAGTCTATATTGGCACAGATGGACATACCGACACCTGTGCCGCAAATCAAAATTCCTCGTTCTACTTTGCCTTGGTTTATCAGTTTTGTCACCTCCCCCGCAAACAAAGCTGAATGCGTTCGGGTTCTATCATCTGTGCCAACATTCACCACTGAATGGCCCAAAGCCTCAAGATTTTCTGTTATACGACACTTCATATCAACGCCAGTATGATCATTGCCAATTGCTATTTTTATATTGATTCAATCCTTTATTTAAAGCTATACCAAACACAGTAAATAATGAAATGTTCATTTTTTAACCTACCATAAATAAAAAAGCCAGACTCAGATCAGCCTGGCTTTTACTATTTAAATCAAATTGCCATTACATCGTCGGCATCACAAAGCTGCTGCTGTGCTGCTCTAGTCGAACACTGGCAGGCCAACGGCTAGTCACTGTCTTCATTCGGGTATAGAAGCGCACACCATCGTTACCGTGAACATTCAACGGACCGAAGACTGAACGCTTCCAGCCACCGAAACTGTGGAACGCCATCGGCACAGGAATTGGCACATTCACACCTACCATTCCAGCCAGTACATCTTCGCTAAACTGACGCGCAGTTTCACCATCGCGGGTAAAGATAGCCGTACCGTTGCCGTATTCGTGGCGATTAATAAGCTCAAGGCCTGTCTGGTAATCCGGCACGCGAACAATCGCCAATACTGGGCCGAAGATTTCTTCTTGGTAGATAGTCATTTCTGGTGACACATTGTCGAACAGAGTTGGGCCAACAAAGAAGCCGTTTTCATGGCCTTCAATGCAAATATCACGGCCATCAACAGCCAGTGAAGCCCCTTGCTCTACACCTGATGTGATGTAATCACAAATCTTCTGTTTGTGCTGAGCTGAAATAACTGGGCCCATATCGTTTTCAGGGCCTTCAACCACACCCGGGCCAACCTTCATCACATCAATTTGCGACTTCAGTTTGTCTATCAGTTGCTCAGCGGTTTCGTCACCCACTGCAACCACAACGGACAATGCCATACAGCGCTCGCCCGCAGCGCCATAAGCTGCGCCCATGATAGCGCTTGTTGCCATATCCAAATCAGCATCAGGCATCAGGATGCAGTGGTTTTTAGCGCCTCCAAGCGCTTGGCAACGCTTACCGTGTGCAGAGGCTGTTGAGTAAATGTATTCTGCTATGGGTGTCGAGCCAACAAAACTTACCGCTTGAACACGTGGGTCAGTAAGCAGTACATCAACCGATTCTTTATCACCATTGACGACGTTAAATACACCATCTGGCAAGCCTGCTTCTTTCAACAATTCCGCAATAACCAAGCCCAATGATGGATCTTTCTCTGATGGTTTCAGTATAAAGGTATTACCCGTTGCCAAAGCAATCGGGAACATCCACATTGGTACCATTGCCGGGAAATTAAATGGAGTAATACCGGCACATACACCTAGCGGTTGCATCAATGAATGACTATCAACGCCTGTACCCACGTTTGCTGAGTGCTCACCTTTTTGCAGATGCGGAATGCCACAAGCAAACTCAACCACTTCAAGGCCACGAGTCACTTCTCCCACCGCATCAGAATAGACTTTTCCGTGCTCGTTAGAAATCAAACGAGCTAGCTTATCCATGTTCTGCTCTAACAATGCTTTGAACTTGAACATGACACGGGCACGTTTCAGCGGTGAGGTTTTCGCCCAAGCAGGAAATGCTTTATCAGCGACTGCGACAGCTTCAGCGGTTTCAGCCGCAGAGCTTAGAACCACCTGACGAGTTTGCTCGCCTGTCGCCGGGTTAAATATCGGTGCAAAGCGCTGGCTGTGGCTTTCGCAGATTTGGCCCTGAATGAAGTTTTGAACTGTTTCCATTGATTTTGCTCCTGTCATTACTCTTGGCCTTCGCCAGTTAATAGCCCGGCCTCGCGAGCAAGTTTTTGTAAATTGTTAAAACCTAAAGTTGCATACGTCATTGGGTGAGCAATGGAAGGGTCCTGCTCTGCCTCTACAATACACCAACCTTGATAATTCGCTTTCTTCAGCTGCTCAAACACCGCTGGGTAATTGACGCAACCATCACCCGGTACTGTAAATACGCCATCTAATACCGCATCCAAGAAACTGGTATTTCGGTTTTTCACATCGGCCAGAACATCCGCTCTTATATCTTTGGTGTGAACATGGTTGATACGATGAGCCCAACGTGTTGCGACTAGCACTGGATCGGCACCAGCGAAAGTCAGATGGCCAGTATCAAGCAGTAAGCCCACCTCATCACTGGTGTATTCCATCAAGTTATCAATATCTTCAGCAGTTTCGATAACCGTGCCCATATGGTGATGGTAGGCAACTTCAACCCCCTGGCTTTTGGTGTACTTGGCAAACTCGCTGAGTTTTTTGCCATATTCTTGCCACTTCTCAGCGGGGAATTTTGGTCGTAAGCGTACTGGCGTATCTTGTAACCCGTGAATGCAATCGGTCACTTCAGCGAATACCATGACCTTGGCATCCAACTCACGCAGTAATGTTAAGTGAGGTTGTACGGCTTCAATTTCTTCTTCTACCGAACGGGTCAGCAGTTCACCGGAATACCAGCCAGAAACCAACTTAACATCGTGGTTTGCCAAAATTGGCCCAAGCACGCTGGCTTCGCGCGGAAACTTATTCCCCAGCTCAAAGCCAACAAAACCGGCTTTTCGCCCTTCCGTCAAACATGTCTCTAGCGGTGTTTCAGCCCCCAGTGATGGCAAGTCATCGTTGGTCCAAGTCAGTGGGTTGATACCTAGTTGAACAGTCATGCTTATTCTCCTTAAATAACTTGCTGTTGTTTGGCGATTTCATAGCGTGCTCTGGCCGCACGTACTTGTTCACGCTCAGACACTTCGGGGACTGCGACTTCCCACCATGAACCACCAGACTCTGTGGTGCTTAGTGGGTCTGTATCCAAGGTGATGACATAAGTCGATGTCGCCTGCTTGGCTCGCATCAAGGCTTGTTCAAGCTCTGCGATATTGGCGACTTTTTCTGCCTGCGCTCCTAGCGAACGGGCATGGGCTGCAAAATCAGTTTTTGGTGCGCCTTCTTCAACGGTGTTGCAGTCTTTGAGCAAGTTATTGAAACCTGCCCCACCGCAAGCATGCTGAAGTCGGTTAATGCAGCCGTATCCACGGTTGTCCAACACCACTAGAACCAGCTTGTGCCCTAACATAACCGAAGTGGAAATTTCAGAGTTCAGCATTAAATATGAACCATCGCCGATCATGACGAAAACGTCAGAGTCTGGTTTGGCCATCTTGACCCCAAGACCACCGGCGATTTCATAGCCCATGCAAGAGAAGCCGTATTCCAGGTGATACCCTTTGTCATAACGTGTTCGCCATAACTTATGCAATTCGCCAGGTAAGCCACCCGCAGCACAGACAACAATGTCTTTTTCATCAGCGGCACGGTTAACCGCACCGATAACTTCTGCATCGGTCGGCAGTTCAGTTCCACGGTCGGTCATGGCAATAGAAACGGTTTCATTCCACTCCTGACGAAGCGTCTCTGCTTCATGTTGCCAAACTGAAGATATCTGCCAGTCAGCCAATTGCTGCGTTAGTTTAGGCAGTGTTACCTTGGCATCAGCCACCAACGGCGTTCCGTAATGCTTGGTGGCATCAAAGCCGTTTACATTCAGTGATACAATTTTTGCGTCAGCCTTAAATAAGGCCCTTGAGCTAGAGGTAAAATCTTGCAAACGGCTGCCCACAGCAATGATCACGTCAGCTTCCGCAGCCATTTTATTTACGGCTGCCGAGCCAGTTACGCCGATTGAACCAAGATTGGATACGTGATCCCACGGCAGTGCACCTTTACCGGCTTGGGTTTCACCCACAGGCAATTGGTAGGTCTCAACAAATTCACGGAATTGCGCTAATGCGCCGGAGTAATGAATACCACCACCCGCAATAACCAACGGCTGTTTAGCGTGTTTGATCAATTCAACGACAGCTGCCAATTCTTGCTCATCCGCCCCCGGACGACGTACACGATGGATTGTTTCTTTGAAGAAATGCAACGGGTAGTCAAAAGCCATGGTCTGAACATCTTGCGGGAGTGCAATGGTTGCAGGGCCGCACTCAACCGGATCCGTCAATACGCGCATCGCTTGTGGCAAGCTATTCAAAAGCTGCTCGGGACGCGTAATGCGATCAAAGAAGCGGCTGACGGGTTTGAAACAATCATTCGGGGTGATTGTGGCATCACTCCAGTCCTCAACCTGTTGTAAAACAGGGTCTGGTTCGCGGGTGGCAAACGTATCTCCAGGCAGAAGCAGAACTGGCAGACGATTGACATGTGCAAGTGCAGCAGCCGTCACCATATTTAATGCGCCTGGGCCCACAGATGTCGTTGCCGCCATCATACGCTGACGGTTGTTTGCCTTGGCAAAAGCAATCGCACTGTGCGCCATCGCCTGCTCATTATGGGCTCTGTAGGTTGGCAAAGTTTCATTGGCGTGGTAAAGCGCCTCCCCTAGCCCTGCGACATTGCCGTGACCAAAAATAGCAAACACGCCAGCAAACATGGATTGGATTTCACCATCAACATCCACTTTTTGCGCCTGCAGGTATTTCACCAGTGCCTGAGCCATTGTCAGGCGTACAGTATTAACACTCATGGTCTACTCCTTTAGCCACGCTGACGCCATAAAGTGATTAAGTTGTGATAGTTCTCCTTGATTTGGGCAATCAAACCGGCATCATCAATCTCGTTAGCAAGCCATTGGCGGGATGGCTGTCCGAAAATTGTTCTACCAACCGCAAAGCCTTTCACTACATCGGTACTTGCCGCTGCATTAAATCCGGCTTTTAATTCATCTTCTGGTGCATCCAAGCCCAGTAATACAACACCACGGCAGTGCGCATCACGGGTTTGAATCAGGTCATTGACTTCGCACCAAGATTCAGCAGCCATCGGCGGTAGTTTCCACCAGTCAGGTTTAACACCTAGATTGTAGAAGCGCTGCATGGCACGCAGATATAGCGCATCGGAACGTTCCATATCGGCAGGCAAAATGATTTCCAACAGCAATTCATGGCCTGTTTTACAGCACGCTTCATACACTTCACGCACTTGCTTTTCTTGCTCAAGACGCAGCGCATGATGATCATCTGGGTGGAAGAACACCAAACATTTCACAACATGCTCTAACGGCCAATCGATTAGCTGGGAGCCGATATTGCCGTGCTCTAGTTCAAGCGGGCGGGAAGCTGGCAACTCTACCGGACGACCAATCCACCAACCTTCACCGGTAATGTCATTCAAGACATCTTGGCCGAATGTGCTATCACACAGTAATCCGGCTTTGCCTGATAACCCGGCTTCTTCTGCGACTTCACGACTTGCTCGTAGAATAAGCTTTTTCAGTGGCTTAACTCGGCTAATATCAGCATTAGCTTCGCGTGCCATATCAACAAACTGGATACGGTGATCAAACGCCAACACACACAACTCTTCCCACTCTTTATCCCGTGTTGTCACTCTGTGTAGGTGGTTCAAGCGTTCATCGAGATCCGGGCGAGGCACATCATGGGCACGCGTCAGGTAATCATCCAACTCTTCCTTTGAAGGCATCGCTGGTGCACAACCATGTCGTGACACGACTAAGGCACCACACGCATTGGCATAAGCGCACGCCTTTTCCCAACCTTCCTCGTTGAGGTATCCGCGCAACAGGCCAGACATAAAGGCATCACCGGCCCCAAGAACATTGAGTACATCAACGCGAACCCCTTCAACGGTGATCCCTTCATCAAGATCATGAGGAATATCATCAGTAAACACTGAGCATCCCAGAGGGCCACGCTTACAAACCAATTCGGCTTGGCTAACCTCACGTACCGCTTTTAAAGCTTCCACGGTATCGGTTGAGCCACCCGCAATATGGAATTCTTCTTCTGTTCCGACAATTAAATCAAACAGCCCTAGCACCTCTTGAAGCTGCTCGGTAACCTTGCCAGATTCAATAAAGCGTGTTTCACCGTCACCAAGAGCGGTTAGCCCCCAAAGAACAGGCCGGTAATCAATATCAATCGCTGTCTTCACGCCATGTTTACGGGCATAGCGCAATGCTGTTAGTACCGCTTCACGGGTATTAGGGTGAGATAAATGAGTACCGGTGATCGCTAGGCAACGGGCTGAAGCTATATATTCTTCATCAATGTCATCAGCAGTGATTGCCATATCAGCACAGTTATCACGGTAGAAGATCAGTGGAAAGGTATCTTCATCTTTAATACCAAGAATAACCAAGGCGGTTAAACGGTCTTCGTCAGTAATTAAATTACTGGTATCAACCCCTACCCGCTGAAGCTCTTCTCTTAAGAATCGTCCCATGTGTTCATCACCGACTCTAGCAAGCATGGATGATTTCAATCCCTGTCTTGCCGTGCCATAGGCGACATTGCCTGATGAGCCACCGAGATACTTAGAGAAAGTGCCCATATCTTCAAGACGAGCACCGATCTGCTGGCCATACAAATCCACGGCAACTCGCCCCAAACAAATAAGATCTAACTTCTTATTGCTGGTATTCATCCTTTTCACTCCTTCCTCTAACCACTGCTGTAGTTAAAAACCGTTCTGATAATCGTTGAACTGATTTTGACAATCAAAGTTGAGAACACCTATCTCAACGCTCATTGATTCGATGCAACCATCATACGAAACATTTGTTTCAGTTTAAACATAAAACGAAATGAAAAATATTTTTTGTGATCAAGGTAAAATTTCCTCACTCAGAAAAGGCGTGTAGAACAGAGACTATAATGGAAAATATTTTTCAAATACCAGCAACATAGTAGCAACATCAGCCTAATGGCGTAACATTCCATTCCTTATCAACAACTTAGCATTATCATAAGATGCAAACGCCATATTTAACGTTAAAAATCATAACTTTATAGAATAAAATAGCCATTAGACATTGATTTCAGTGAGACGTGGTTAACAATTTTGTCATTTACAGTCAATCCGGGGTGGTTATTAATTAAGCTCGAGCTTATAGTTGTTTACATAAAAATAATAAATTTATTTCAATCAACGTGAACACGCTTTCTGACAATGCATTTCGTTGTAGAAAGTGATCAGTACCTATCTACCGAATAAATGAAATATACATTTCATAGAAGAAAACGGTTAGGTACACAATAAAAAGGAGGCAACAATGCCGTCACTGATACATGGAATTACTTCTCTACTTACACACTCTATCTCAACGACAAAAGCCCTTTTAAAGGGAGTTCTGCGTAAAGTTGCTATCATTGGTGCGGTGTTAACACTCGCAGCGTGTGGTAGTGAGGAAGGTGAAGGAAAAATAAAGATTGGCGTCGCTATCCCTAACTTTGATGATACATTTTTGGTCAATATGAAAGACTCCATGGAGAATTACGCCAAAGAGATGGGCGATGTAGAGCTCATTTTCGTCGATGCTAAAGAAGATACAGTGAAGCAGCTGGGGCAAATCCAAAACTTCATCGTCCAGCAAGTAGACGGCATCATCCTTGTACCGGTTAACACTGATGCAACCCAACCAATGACCGACAGCATTCAAAAAGCAGGCATCGAACTGGTTTTCTTAAACCGTCGTCCTTCTTACCTGCCAGAAGGTGTGTCTTATGTGGGTTCTGACGAACTTCGCTTCGGTGAAGAGCAGGCAAAATATGCAGCCTCTCAAATCGATGGCGGTAACATTGGCATCATCATGGGTATGATGACGGTTGAAGCTGCAATCCTTCGCACTCAAGGTGTAGAAGACTTTTTCAAAGATAAGCCAGAATACAACATTACCCGTAAACAAACCGGTCTGTGGCAACGCTCGCAAGGCATGATCGTAATGGAGAACTGGATCAACTCTGGCGAGCAAATTGACATTATTCTTTCGAACAATGACGACATGGCATTAGGCGCAATTCAGGCACTGCGTGCTGCAGGCAAACTAGATGACACCATAGTAGTCGGTGTTGATGCGACTCCAGATGGCATCATGGCTATTGAACAAGGCGCTTTGGATGCCACCGTTTTCCAAGATGGTGTAGGTCAAGCCAAAGGTGCACTAGATGCAGCACTGAATGCTATCAATAAAAAACCACAAGAAAAAATCACCTGGATTCCTGCGGAGCTTGTTACCCAAAACAACCTCGCTGAATTCCAAGCCAAAGGTTAACCCACCTCTCCCTCTCTATAGATCACTTATCTGGCCCTACTCTGCGTTAGCCACGTAGGGCCTAATTTGGAGCAAATCATTATGAGCCAAGTAATACTTGAGATGCGTGGTATTACCAAGACCTTTCCTGGTGTAAAAGCACTCAATAATGTGCAACTTACGCTAAAAAAAGGCCGCGTAATGGCACTCATGGGCGAGAATGGTGCAGGAAAATCAACCTTGATGAAGGTGCTGTTTGGCACATACCACCGGGATGCAGGCACTATTCGCTACCAAGGAGAACTCGTCGACTTCGCTGGCGCCAAAGAATCACTGGAAAGTGGCATTTCAATGATTCACCAAGAACTCTCTCCCGTTCTACACCGTAATATTGCAGAAAATATCTGGCTGGGCCGAGAGCCAATTAAAGGGCCATTGCGACTGATAGATCATAAAAAGATGTTCGCCGATACAACAGCCCTACTCCAGCGTATCGACTTGGATCTTGATCCTCGAACCTTAATGAGCGACCTAACCGTTGCAACGATGCAAATGGTCGAAATCGCCAAAGCCATTTCATTCGATTCGAAAATTATCATCATGGATGAGCCAACTTCGGCTCTGACTGACAAAGAGGTCACGCACCTATTTGAAATCATCGAAAAGCTTAAATCCCAAGACGTTTCTATGGTGTATATCAGCCACAAAATGGACGAGATATTCAAAATCTGTGATGACATTACGGTATTTCGTGACGGTTGCTACATTGGCGAACGAGAAGCAAGAAATACGAATCATGATGAGCTCGTTCAGATGATGGTGGGTCGTGATCTTGGCGATGTTTTCCCACCCCCAACTGCCAAGCCGGGAAAAATTCGACTTGAAGTGAAAGACCTATCAGTTAACGACTGCTTTAAACCCATGAACTTCAAACTTCATGAGGGTGAAATCCTAGGTATCGCAGGTCTAGTTGGTGCTGGTCGAACCGAACTAATCGAAACGTTGTTTGGTGTTCGTGAAAAAGATACCGGTGAGATTTGGATCAACGGCGAACATGTTGAGATCAGAGCACCGCAGGATGCGATTAGCCACAAAATGGCTTTCTTAACAGAAGACCGCCGCCATTCTGGCCTTTATCTGATGCTAGATATTTTTGCCAATACCTCTATCGCCCACCTCGACGCTTACAAGAGCCGCGTTGCAAATGTACTTGATGTTCGCCAAATGCGCTCGGACAGCGAGGAACACTGTAAAAAGCTCAAAGTGAAAACCCCGCACATGAGCGAGGCTATTGATAACCTCAGTGGTGGTAACCAACAAAAAGTATTGTTGGCCCGCTGGATGTTAACCAAGCCCGATATTCTATTCCTCGATGAACCGACCCGAGGTATTGATGTAGGTGCAAAATCTGAAATCTACAAACTCATGCGTCTTTTAACCGGTATGGGGAAAAGCTTGGTCATGATCTCGTCAGAATTGCCAGAAGTTATCGGCATGAGTGACCGTGTACTGGTCATGCATGAAGGCAAGCTAAAAGGCGAACTCGACGGCCATGAGGCGACCCAAGAAAAAATCATGTCGATGGCATTGGCATAACTGCCCAAGCCATACCGTATAATCACTGCTGTCGTGACAGGGTGACGCAATAATTTATCAAGGAAAGTCATTATGATTGCGAAGTTAATAGAAGCAACGTCTGGTGCGAAATCACCACAGAATTATAAACGCTTGATTTCAAAGTATGCCATCTACGTTGTATTCATCGCCATGTGCGTGGTGATGACGATTTTATCTCCAGTATTTCTTACAGTAGCCAACTTACTTAACGTTGTTACCCAAATGGCCAGTATCGGCTTATTGGCACTTGGGGTAACCATCATCATTATTACCCGAGGTATCGACTTATCATCGGGATCAGTATTGGCGGTCGCCGCTGTCGCCTCGGCCAGTATGGCGCAAACGCTAGACTGGGGTATGAGGATGTATCCTGCCATGCCTGAGCTACCGGTTATTGTGCCGATCCTTGTCGCTTTAGCTGTCGGTGCGCTTTGTGGCTTCATCAACGGTGCACTGATCGCTTATACCGGTATCCCTCCGTTCATCGCCACCCTGGGTATGATGATCATCGCTCGTGGTGCTGCCCTGCTCTACTCAGATGGCCGCCCAGTCAGTAGCCTTATCGATTCATACCAATGGATTGGTCAGGGTACCATTGCAGGTGTTCCCGTTCCGGTAGTGATATTTATTGTGATGGCTATCGTTTCTTACATCCTGCTCAACTACACCCGCTTCGGTAAATATGCCTACGCAATTGGTGGTAACGAAACAGCCGCCTATGTTTCAGGTATCAACGTTAAGAAGTACAAAATACTGGTATACACCTACGCTGGCCTACTAGCCGGTATCGCAGCGCTTATCCTTTCTGCCCGTATCAACTCTGGCCAGCCTGGTCTTGGGGTCATGTACGAACTGGATGCCATTGCCTCAGCAACCGTTGGTGGTGTATCCCACGCCGGTGGTATCGGTACGATTCAAGGTACTATTATCGGTACCATGATTATGGGTGTGCTACAGAATGGCCTCGACTTATTGAATGTCTCGGCTTACTGGCAGCAGGTCGTCAAAGGCCTGGTGATAATAGTGGCTGTTGTCTTCGATATGAAACGACAGAAGAAGAGTAAATAACCATACCCCTTAATAAATGCGTAAAGATAAAAACAACTCGAGCCTATAAAGAATTAGCTTTACTGTAGGACTTCACGTTGAAGTGCCACGTTTCTCCCCTAGGGTTACGTGGCTTTTTTTACGGTTTAAGGTTCAAATTTCTGTGCCTAACTGCTCTAAATACGCTTCCATATAGTGCGTTCTTTTCTCCGCTTCAACCTTCGCCGATACCGTATTCATCGTATCTTTCAACTTAAAGAGCTTGGTGTAGAAATGATCTATAGTGTATTTCCGATCATTTAACTCTCTGCCTGTACTAAACGGGTCTTGCGCATCATATAAGCTGACACCTAGGTTTGAACTAACCTGGATACACCGTGCGATACCAATGGCACCTAAAGCATCTAGCCTATCTGCATCCTGAACGATCTGTGCCTCTAAAGTCTCTGGCTTTATATTCGCGCTGAAACTATGCGCAACAATGGCATGATGAATTGCCTCGAAATACTGTGAGGGATAGCCAATACTGGCCAGAAACTCCACCGCTTTGTCAGCCGCAACCTGAGAGCTTTTAGCCCTCTCAGGGTGATTCTTTGGAAACGAAAAGCAATCATGTAGATAAGCGGCAGGAAGAACAATCTCAAGTGATGCCTCTTCACGTTCACATAGCGTCTTGGCTGTTTTGACAACTCTAAACACATGATTCATATCATGAGCGAGATCCTGTTGCATTTCAGCTTGAATAAACTCTACAAACTGATTTTCTAACTTGGTTTCGAAATTTTCTTGCACTGTTCCCCCCTAACCTGCCTAGACGATAGCGCCAGTCGAGTTGTTAATAAAATAGAACAGAAATAGTACCTTAAAGACGCAAACCACCGTAAGCGAAAATGCGATTAAAAGAAATGGAAGCCAAAGATGTCGACAGCCATCTCGATCCTGTACAATGCGCGCGTTTTAAAACGTTAATCAGGCATTCCCGTGAAACTCAGTAAAAGATTGAAGAAAATCGAGCAAATGGTCACACCTAACTATACCCATGTTTGGGATTGTTGCTGTGACCATGGTTTTATCGGTGCAGCACTCTTGTCTCGACAGGCGGCAGAAAATATTCATTTTGCTGATATTGTTCCGGACCTGATGGCAGCATTGGAAAAAAAACTTCAGCGTTTCTACCCAGGGGCCGCATGGGAAGTCCACTGCCAAGATGTGGCAAAGCTTCCTCTATACCAATATGACGGCAAGCATTTGGTCATCATCGCCGGTGTGGGGGGAGACTTAATGAGCGAACTTGTAGCCGCAATTCACCAGAACCATCAAGATGGTAATATTGATTTCTTACTGTGCCCCGTTAATCACCAGTTTACGTTGCGCAAGACATTGATTGAACAAGATTTTGGTCTAAAGCACGAAGTACTCATCGAAGACAATCGCCGATTTTATGAAATTATGCTCGTCTCATCGACACGCAGAGACAATGAGCAAGTCAGTGCTGTCGGTAGCAAAATTTGGCAATATGATTCGACCGAACAAGCCGACATCGCAACAAAGTACAAAGACAAAACGTTGAGTCATTATCGCCGTATTCAACAGGGAAACACAGCCGATAACAATATTCAGGCCATTATTGATGATTATTGCGCTGTAACTATTTGAGTTAATGCTTAACATGAAGCAAAAAACGAGTTGAAGAGATAAGTACCCTCTGCGCTCGGTTCAATATCTAAGATGCATGTGCAGTAAAACCACCTCTTGCCCTTCATGCGAGAGTCGGGGCTCTGCACTATACGGCACAAAGCCAAGCTTGGTATAAAGTAACAAAGCGCGTGTGTTGTAATTGAAAACCGATAAACACGGTGTCGCTTGGTAAAGATCAAGGCATTTAGCAATAAGGCACTCTAGTAAGGCTCGCCCAATCCCCTTCCCTTTGTGGCTATCACGTACTAAAACATTACCGATAAATGCACTCTGAGACGGTTGGATATTATATAGGTTTCCAAAAGCAACAACCTGACCATCCTCCATACATACCGTTAGCTCAGACCTTTCTCTGGCAATATCGCGGATCTGTTCCCGGTCCCACGGAAAGGTGCCGGACGGACAAACTGAATACAGCTCTTCGGGAGAAGAGACTAATTGAGCGATCTCACCAAAGTGTGCCTCACTCGCACTCACAAATTCCATATATCCTCCGAGGAATTAGCGTATGACACAAGCTCCTGTATTCCTAATGATCCGTCCCCGAATACACCCACATTGGTTCGGTGTTCCCTGCCCTTTCAAAACCTAAAGATTTATAAAAATTGACAGCTTCACCATCCGCTGTAAGCATTTGTTGATGAAAAGAATGATACTTAGTTTGCATCAGCGCCATTATTTTCCGTCCAACCCCTTGGCCATGGAATTCAGGATGAACAAGCATGTGAGGATAGTAAACAACGAGGTGACCATCTGAAATCGCATTGCCAATGCCGATAAGTCGACTACCGACTCTGGCTGTTACTAAACTGTCTGAATTTAGTAGCGCTGGTAATAGCTTTTCCGGTTTCTCTGCAGATGACCAGTCATTGGCTTTATACAGGGCAATGACTTCCGTTTGCTCGATATCCTTATCGAATTTTACTGTTAAATCCATTTTTCTCTTTCCTTAATACTTACAGCAACATCTATCCTGCTCTACTACCATTCGCACGTCTGTTTCTGGTGTTGCTAAACAAGGCGTCAGCTTATCGGCATACCCGATATCAGATAACATGCCTTGAGAAACTTCCCCAGCTATTTTACTCCGGTAAATTAACAACGAACAGCGCTTGCTTACCTTCGATTTCGTATGGATTTTCACGTTCTTGCTTTATTCCCGCGAGAATTAAGCGAACATGATCACCCAGATCCACAATCAATTTATTGCATTGATTTAGCCAAACATTTTTTAGTATCCACGGTGAAGATAAACAAGGCAAGGAACTGATTCATAAATTAATAACTCGGTCGAAAGTCCTATCGAACTTCGCCAGTATCCCACGTGTAATTGTCGAGATGGAAGCCGGTGGTGCTTCACATTCTTGGGCACGTGAACGAGCTAAATTAAACCATACCGCTTTGGAAATCCCACCAATATTGACGCCATCATTGATGGTTATAGCCCCGTAGCTATTTGACTTTTCATGTTCTTGATATTTAAATAAGCAATATTCTATACGATATGAAAGGAGTTTTATCGTGAAAAAGTTACTCAGCTTAGTTTTTATCTGCTTCACCCTCTCTGCTTGTACCGAGGTAGGCAGCGAAGCTTGGTGTGAAGATCTAAAAGAAAAACCGAAAGGTGATTGGACGGCAAACGAAGCCAAGGATTACGCTAAACACTGCATTTTATAATCGTTCGGCCAAGATGCTAGGTGATGACTTTTCCTAGCATCACTGGCTGTAAGCCTGCACAGAGCACAACAAACCCTGCATGGTGAACTGATCGTCTATCTGGCGGTAATCCTTACTTACCAGCATAAAGCCTATTAAGAGCTTGCTGTGCCAACGTGACGTCTAACCCTTGCTTTGAATAGCGCCTATTTAGGCTATAGGTATACTATCTAGAAGCTCTCTATATATGGTATGTATTTACTTGGCTCCCACCCTTTTGACATACTCAAACACGCTAAAGTCATCATCATCGGCAATCGGGTTGAACACCCTAGTTTTGATGTAACCCTGCTTTTCATAGAAATGGTGATTGCGCAAAGACCCTGATGGCGTTAATAATTTGAAAGCAACGGCTTCACCAAATTGCTTTTCGATTAACCCCATCACTTGCGAACCAATCTTTTTATCCTGAAATTGTTGTCCTAGAAATACGTATTTAATATCCAAAATTTTATCTGCATCGAGCTCCACACAGAGTCCACCTGCGAAAGCTCCGCCATATAACACTTTATAAAAGTTTCCTTTGTCAATTTCGGCACATATCCAGTCCATCGATTCTATGTTAGGAGGGTAAGAACCATACTTGTTGGAATCATCCTCAAATGCGTCGAAAGCACAATTTTGAACTAGTGCGGCCTCATTCAAATTAACCGACTTAATTTTTACAGTGAACATAACAGCCCTCAAACGATGGTACTCAGTCACAAAAAATAGTCTGCTCGTAAATCTTTCCTTCTTTTACAAGTACCTAGGTCAATGGAATACTGCCTAGGACTCCGCTATTACAAAGTGTTCCAGTTTAAAAATTTGATTTTCAGGAATGGTTCTACCTACAGGGGTAAAATACACGGTATTAAGGTCATCCAAAGTTTTATTTTCTTTTAATGAGAAACCATTTTGGGATAATAGGGTTTCGATTTCTTCAGCGGTGTAGAATGATATCCAAGGTTCACCCACTTTTGCTGATATACGTTTTATTGCCTCAGCCCGCTCCGCCGCTTTTGGGTAGCCCTTACCAAAGCAGGCTTCAGGATCTTTCTCAAGTAATTCATCGACGTAAGATACAAACAATGTAGATCCTGTTCTTTGAGTAAGTGCAGCCAGTTCTTTGATTGTTGAAGTCGTCGCCTCTTTGCTTATGTACTGAGAAACACCTTCTAGCGTAAAAACTGTGCGCTTACTTTGATCAAAACCCGCAGCCAAAAGTTGTTCAGTTAGTGACTGATGATTGAAATCAACGGCCACATAGCTAACATTGCTAGAGTTAGGTAAATCTTCAGGAAGTTTGGAACGTTTCTTCGCCTGAACTTCTGGTTGATCAACTTCAAAGATTTTCAACGACGATGGTAGTTCTAGACGGTGAGCTCTCAAATCATAGCCAGCACCTAGAATGACGTATTGCTCTGCACCACTAGCAGCACTTTTTTTGATTAGCTCATCAATGAAACGAGTACGCGAAATTAAATGCTCGTGGAAACCAGGCGCGAACTTTTGAGTTAACCAGACGCTAAGCTTATGCCCCAATAGCTTGATCAAGCTAGCACCTACAACAAATCGTTCGGCATAGGGATCATTTATGACACGTCTATCAGGTTTAGCCAGTGTTTCAATCAAACGCTGTTTTGCCACCCCTTGGGCAGTACCGTCTTTTCTAAAAATGGAATTACTCATACACACCCTTGTATTAAACTAACGAATGACATGGACTCCCCCTCATCAGGCTCTGCCACACTTGGTAAGTCTGACTACAGTCCTTGGAGGCCACCATGTCACAGTCAATTTATGGCATTGATTTAGCCAAACATTCGTTCAGTATCCACGGCTAAAATGAGCAAGGCAAGGTACTGATCCACCAAACAATAACCCGATCGAAAGTCCTTTCTACTTTTGCCAATAACCACGGGCTATCTTCCGGCTGGAAGCCAAAAATCCTCGTAGTATCTGTCGCAACTCAGTAACAGCACCGAATACCAACCAATATAAAACCACACTGTTTTCTAACGGATTTGCCGACTTCACCGGGTCATTGCAATAGCCAATGATGGTGTAAGCTTCAGACCTTTTGCGGGAAAACCTGATATTGCGGTGGGCACTGCAGATGCCTTCTAACGAATGAGGAATCGCAACCGCGTAGTGTCATCAGGGTCATGGCATCAAAAGCCATTAAACAGACCGAATATAGAGCGGAAGTCCAGACCTTGCGTTACCTGACGCTGTTGTTGACAACCGGGGGGAGTCCATGTGGCCGTGTTAAGTAGTGAGCAACGCTACCACCCAAGCCTAAACCTTGCCACATTTAACACTAAAGCCGACCTGAACTGAAATTGCCAAGCGTTGAGAATCCGTCTTAAATGCTTTGATATATTTCTGTTTTCGTCACTCTAATTTCGCACATACTAGCGTAAAAACAAAAACTTAACTTTGAAGGCATGGACTTTTGATATGTATTCTGTAGTAACCAATAACACTGCTTACAATAAACAACACATCGATGAATACCGCTACTGGTGAGCCGACTATAACATCATGCACACCCCACATTCCTGTCCCAATAACCATCAGCCAACGCATTAGCTTGTCATTGCTACTAAACGAAGCTTTTGTATGCAATAGCGATGCAGTGCAACTCAGAACACTCGTTAAACCACTGAAAGTCACAACAGTACCTAACAATGTCACGAAATAGAACAACCACTTTATTTTAGGCGTTGAAATGAAGATACCGGCTAAGTATCGACATGCTCCTATTACCAGCAAACATGCGGCCGTCCACTCTTTAAGTAGGGCGAAATGCGCTGCAATCAATAATGCCGATATACATAAAGCAGACAAAAGCAGTGTACGATTTTTAAACTGAAACGATGCGATATCGAATAGCGCAGCTAAACCAACCAATATTTGGGAGGCAACAAAAAGGGACATAACCCCTCCAATAATAACCAGGTAATATAGAAAACGTCTTAGCGGCTCAGAGCTATAAAGCGCTGAACAATATGATTCAGGTTATAAATTGCAGGGGAGGTATATCGCGACAGCTTGAGTCTGACGAAGTTGAGAATGACAGGCAGAGGGAACTTGAACGTTAAATAGATTCATATTGTACTCCTCCCGTCAGTGTAGCTAATAATAAACGCGATTTTACAGGAAAATGTCGAAGAAAAAAGGTGATGTCACCTTTTGTTACCATTCAACATAACCCATTGATCTTATGGATTATGACAATAGCCAAAAAGAAATATAACGTCTCGCTAAGCAGCCAAAACAATAGCTGCAACTTTAGCACACCACCGTAAACACCCAAGCCGCTGCACATCTAGACTGCGCGTGTTAAGTCCAGAATCCACTTGAGGCGCTTGTTATGCCTATTATCTAAGTAAGCACTATTTGTTATTGTTATTTTTCTTACTCAACAAATGCTCTTCATACTTTTTAGAAATCCATTGATGAATATGGAGTCCTGTTTTACGAATAAGATACCAATCTATAGCAGCTAAAATAACAAAACCTATTATAGTTCCCATTATAAATCCTCCATACGAGCCGAAATGTAATTTTATCAAATAGTTAATAAAAAACCGTGAACCTAAATAGGTTATTTAGCTAGATTCAGATAATGTCCCCAAAAACGGAGGCATAACGCCCAATTAAGTAGCGGGCAACGTTACCACCCTACCTAAACCATTGAGCCGTAAACACTTAAGCTGATTCAAACCAAAAGTGCCGAACGTTACGAATCTGCTTGAATTGCTTGA
Source organism: Photobacterium lutimaris (assembly GCF_003025555.1). Classification (GTDB taxonomy): domain Bacteria; phylum Pseudomonadota; class Gammaproteobacteria; order Enterobacterales; family Vibrionaceae; genus Photobacterium; species Photobacterium lutimaris. The sequence continues at coordinate 1,140,281 of NZ_PYMH01000001.1, forward strand.
GTTGCTAGTTAGGTGTTTATCCTATGGGCTTACATGTTCCCAAGAATGTGCTTTCATACTTATAAGATGAGATTATGCCTTGCTCATCCGTAATAAAAATGTACGTACAACTGTCGCTGAAAATTTTATATTCAACTTCAATGACACCACCTTCTTCAGATTTCATTTGATTTGGTTCACCCCATTGCTTCACAAGCTCGTCTATATGATGACCAGTCCAACTGTCACCAAAGTAGCTTTCGCTCACGAATAACGAACAACCACTGAGGAAGAGTGCAGAAACAATACTAATAAGCCTGATTTTCATAGACATTTCCCAATCATTCATCCGGGCATGAGCTTAACAACTAAAAGATTCACTGAAAAGATAAGATTCACTTAGAGGTGAGAACGCCTAACGCCTAACGAATGACATTGACTCCCCCTTATCAGGCTCTGCCACACTTGGTAAGTCTGACACCTAATTGCTGAAGGCCAGCATCTCACAATCAATTTATGGCATTGATTTAGCCAAACATTCGTTCAGTATCCACGGTGAAGCTCACCAAGGCAAGATGCTAGGTAATGACTTTCTCCTAGCATCACAGGCTGTAAGTCTTTAAAAACACAATAAAGCCTACATCCTCTACTTATTCGTTTTTTGCCACTTCAACCCTGTTTCCTCATAATCATGCAGTGATGTTCAAATGAAACGCAGGCAAAATATTCGCTACCAGCATGCATGGTCAGGCTAACATTGAAATTTACGCTTATACACTCTAATAACCAGAGCGATAAATTCACAGGTACCTTTATTGAACTAGAAGTCAAATGTTAATGTAAAATCAAGACTGTTAGACTTGTTGTCATCAAAATAATAGTTGTATGAAACAGTTGGCTTCACCCCCATCAATGAAAAAGTTACGCCTGGGCTAACATAGTGTGTATAACTTTTATCACCATATACCGTTCCCCATTTGCTAGCGGTATCAATCGATAGCTTTTTATAGAGAGTCGATTTATGTGTATAAGATAATGATAAAGAGAGCCATTCATTCATTTCATGATATCCACCGAATGTCTTTTCAAAATTAATCACCTCGAGCCTAGATAAAGGCCTTTCAAGAACTCGGTCAATATATTGAGTAGAAAAGTCCGTAAATAAAATCAACTCACCCAAAGAGAGGGCACTAAACAAACCAGCACTGTATACATCAACATCATCTGTATTACCACCTGCTGTTACTGTCACTTCGTTATATACAAAATCAGAAAAAATGAATGAATAACCAGCTCCTATTTCCCAAAAATTGTCAGTGTCTACTTGTCCAAAAACACGCCAAGTTTCATTAAAATCGTGCGAACCATATAGTGTATAGGTCAAATCATCACTAGTACTTTCATTTAAATAATTTTCTTTACTTACTGAGACGTTAAAAGTTTCACCAACATAGTCAACCGTATCTTGCCAAGATGCATAGATAGGTAATGAAACACAAGCAATTATTATTAAAAGTATCTTTGTCATATTAAAAAAATTATTTGCTTTCATCCACATAGAATTAAATTTTTAAAAGCAATTTTTACCATAATATAAAAATCAAAAAAGCCTATTAAAAATAATTAATAGGCTGTAGTAAAATGGACATTCCTTTGCCCTACATGAACTCTTTAATTCAAATTTATTTTGTAAACCGTAATTTAAGTTGTGCTTTAAGGTTACCCATTTTAGATTTCAAGGCCTTCTTTTTATCAGCATCGATTGTCACCATACGGCCTGATTCACCAATATAAGTACGAGAACCATCAACGTGGTCTACCAAGCGAATTTTGTCATTAGCAATTTTATGAGCATGTACGGTCGCCAACATATCTCCCTGAGCACTATGCAATGTGATATTGTTAAACTCATCTTTACTTAGCAGAATACGTTTGCCGTCACTGTTTACCAGCTCATCACCAACAGTAAGGTAAAACCAATCTCCATTAACCTTAATTGCTTGATTATCAGAGTCTACTTCTATGTCGCCGAGAGTAACTCGTTCAAAATCAGGGAAAATAGGTGAGCCAGGTAGGCCACCGTCTGGCTTGTTACCATCTTCTGGCTTGTCACCCGGTAGACGATCCCCAGCTACATAATCTACGTTAATTGAACCATCTTTATTGACTGTTGCCCCTACCGTCTTGTCATTGATTGAAAGAACATATGTACCATCTTCCTGCGCCTTCCAAGTACCAATCTCTTGACCGTTTGAACGGACAGCTCCGTCTTCATCTACAGACGCAACATGTACACCGTCTTTTAAAAGTTCAGTGCGGCCATTTTCTGGATTTGTCTCACCAACTACCCAGCCTTTGCCTTCAACATCTTGAACAATAGGTAAGCCAGGTAGGCCACCGTCTGGCTTGTTACCATCTTCTGGCTTGTCACCCGGTAAGCGGTCACCATCAACACCAGAAACATCATCATCTCCAGCACCAGAGCTTGAAGAGCCACTTAAGAGTGCTGCGGTCAAACCTAATGTACCAGCGCCGATAGCGGCCCAAAACCCAGTACTCTCTTGTTCATATACAACGCCATCAACTTCTTTAATTCCTTCGTTATTTATATTTTTTGTTTGAGGTGATACTTCATTAACCATTGTTTTCTGCTGTTTAGTAGCACCTTGATGCGAATTACTTACCAGTCCAACATCTACTGCTTGGGCTAAAACATTAGTTGAAAGTGTGGTTGCAATGATAGTGGCTAACAATTTTTTATTCATGTTCATGTAACTAATTCCAAAAATATAACCCCAGAATATTAATTGCTCTTAAAGTTGATATTAAGCCACACTTAACTCTTAAAAAAGCTTCCACACAAGGAGAGCATAAATATTCCCTCCACACGTAAACATATATCACACGGGCTCAATATAAAATGATAATAGACACATATACAAAAAAGGGCTGACACTTGGTCAGCCCTTATGAATTATAAATTTATAATTATTACACTTACTATAAATCGCCAATACTTTTCATATAAACCACCTAAATATTTAACGTTATATAAAACCTTTACACACCCACCACATGATACATTTTATCTGCCTGTGATTTAACTTCCCAAGCATCTATAGGTAAATACATGCGGATAAGGAAGTTCCCTCCCTTTTCTACAGTGGCGTTTCCTGTACCCACCTGACAATTTGTTGTAAATGTAAAGGAGTTGCCATTATCTTTCATTTCATAATGAGGAATATAAAAGTCATTCTCATGAATCCAACCATCTGCCCCATAGAAAGTTGCAGATAAGTATCCGTTATTGTCCCAGTCAAGCGCAGGCTTCTCAAGTGTCCATGTTTGACATTTATCCGAGGTGATCTGCAAAGGCACGTATTGAGCAGTATCCATCGGTAATCCTCCCCAACCATAAGCAGCAGCATATAGGTAGTTATGAGGGTTTACATCTTCTAACGTTTTACCAAACGCATCGTGACCGGCAATTGGCTGCTCTCCATCATTGACTTGACGAACAAGCTCCTCACGGAATGCGATAAGTTCCTCAGCATCATAGCCTTTTGATTGATATGGCCGTTCTGCTTTTGCTTCAAACTTAAGCTGAGATTGGCGCTTTTTCGTATCTTCATAATCACCATTATCACGAGTACGTGCTAATAGGTATACATATTCACCTTGAATATCATCTGCTGATACCTCAAGTGTTTCACCATTTTTCACTACTTGATGAAATAAATGATGTTCATCTATGATATGAATTATCTGAAATTCACCTGACAAAGGAACAGTAAAAGTAGCACCTTCACTAACATCGACTATCGCGATAGAATAAACCACATCTCGATTTGAACGAATAACCTGTTGATTATCAATACTGACGGGATCATCATGCATCCAAGTATTGACTCCAACTTTATTTTGGACGCCACTAAAATACCAGTCAGATTCAGCAACAACATAATTATCCATTGTTACAGGAACAGCCATACAACTAAAAGAGCTAATCAAGGATAAAGATAGAAGTATTTTTTTCATATTAATCTCGATGAAGTTTTAATAGGAGAATATTTATGACAATTTTACTAAGTAAAAGACTCATGTACTGTTTGAAACACAAAGCTCATGAGCACTGTTATGCATTTCGTTTAACCATAGCCCTATGATAATTAGCTAGAGATAGCTAGAATATTTGAATTTAGTTAGTTTGCTGTTAAGCTGAACTTAAGACCAAAATCATGAAGTGTTCTAGATGTCAGACGACAAATTCAAAAATTTAGATTTAAACTTGTTAAAGCTTTTTTCTGTTGTATATCAACAACGTAATCTAAAAAAATCCTCTGAGTTGCTATTTATTTCTCCACCTGCGGTAAGTCAAAATATCAACAAGCTCAGAGAGCACTTTGAAGATGAACTGTTTGTGAAGACACCAAAAGGCTTTGATACCACACCTTTCGCCGACAGCCTATTCAATGCGTTATCTCCTGCCCTAGTGCAGCTTTCATATGCTGTGAATACTCATGGAGAATTCGAACCTAGCAAGCTTGAAGGTACAATCACTGTTGATATGGGGCAACAGGTTATTCCTTGGTTATCACCCATGATGTTTACGGAGATATCACAACACTGTCCTATGGTCACCTTCGCGTCACATAATATGACAACTGAAACAGCTTCGATGCTAACAACGGATCAAGTAGATCTTGCGGTTCAATTCCAGTTTCCCAATACCACCAAAGATATTTATGAACTTCCTTTGGGAGACGTAAGTTTTGTCGCAGTTGTTAGAAGAGATCACCCATTCAAAGGTAGTGAAGCAACTATTGAGGAACTATTAGCCTATGATTTTGCTATCATTGAAATGCCTTTTTTCAACACGTTTCATACATCGTTAATTGAACAAGTCGTCGCAAAAAGAGGGCTAAAAGTTAATGTAGCGTACCGAAGTACTTCTGCAATTAGCGTCAGAGAAATTGTAACTCATTCTGACTTAGTTGTGCCGGGGTTAGAAAATTTTGTTAAACACTGTGGCCAGGGTTTAAGAGCGATAAAAGTAACAAATTTAGACGAGATATCAACTCTTCCTCTATGCGCCTACATAAATAAAAAAAATAGAAAAAGTAAAAAACATTTATGGCTATATGAGATGGTTAAATCACTTGTACATGCATAAATAAAGAGCTGACATATAGCCAGCCCTTTATAAATATTGCTCTGTTAAAGCTGATAGTTGAACTCAATTCGATGATCACCATCAGCATACTGTGTATTTTCAGTCCAGTTTGAATAATATCGCACATTTGCCCTTGGGGTCACTTGGTAACCCATTGAAAATTCATGTGACATGACAGATTCGTCACCTTCAAGCCCAAATTCTTTGTATATTGATGAGCCCGAAATAGTGCCCATATACATTGGGTTATAATTCAACCAAATCTTGTCTGTTACCTGCACCTTTCCGTACATACCTATGACATAAAAGGTACCGTGCATGTTATATCGGTCACGCAGTTGATCTGCATCTAAATTCCCGCCAGAAGTACCTGGTAGCTGTTCGCCAGCGGCCATCCCAAGGCCTACAAGGGGGTATAAATTAAACTTACCCATTTTAGGTAATGCTTGAATAAAACTGTATGATGCCGAACCTTGGTTACTATCAAAATTCCAATTAACGTCTACCTGCGATCCTCGACCGTTGGTAAGGTCAACGCCAAAGTTGCGAAAACGAAAAGAATCGATACTGTCATCACTATTACGATTACTCCAACCGAATAAATCGCCCGCAAACCCCTTTACCTCAATGACATTCATACCCATTGTTGTATCAATGCCAGTATCGTATGTCTGCCCAAATTTCAGGTTCAAACCTTTATCGGTATAGCCAAAACCTGCTTGCGTATAAACCGCCAAAGGATCAGACATATCTTGGACTTCGGCTTCTTGTGCTATTGAAGATGTTGCGAAAAGTATCGTGGTAACGAAAAGAGTTGAACGGCGTAAGAACATAATTTCCTCATTTGGTGCGATCTTCACATTCATGCAATCGACGAATATGTAGTCACTATACAAACGAGGGTTATCTAATTGAATTTACACATACTTAACTGTCAATTAAGCTTAAGTTAATAGAAAATCAAGTTCAAATAATCTAAGTCATCAGTAAATTACTTTGATTTTATATATTATTTTCACCATTGAAAATTAACTGATAAAAGGTGGCCAGCCACTTTACAAAAGCGTACCAACTAAGCTGCCAGACCAACATCTGATACCTCCCACATGCTACCGTAATTTGTGCCCACTCCGCGTGGAATGTATATTCTAATTACGCATATGTTTAGCATTTTATGAAAAAAACGTTTCATGGTGCGGCTGTAGCCGTTACAATACAAGGAGGAGCAATTGAAGGGAGTATGAGATGTCTGTTGCCAATAACCTTACTGAACTGCAAGATCAAATCCGAACGCGATATAGCGATCTTAGCAAGCGTTTACAGCAGGTCGCCCGCTATGTATTGGATAATTCCAACAGTGTCGCCTTTGATACCGTTGCGGTAATTGCCAGCCAAGCTGAAGTCCCTCCTTCTACATTGATCCGCTTTGCCAATGCTTTTGGCTTCAACGGCTTTAATGACATGAAACAGCTGTTTCGCCGCAACCTCGTAGAAGAAACAGCGAGCTACACTGAACGCGCTAAGCTTTTCAAAGAGCTTGATGCTGAGCAAAGTGCACCAGAAAGTCCTGCCATGATTTTGCAAGAGTTCGCCCGTGCCAACGCGCAAGCGATGAACCACCTTGCTTCGCAAACGCCGGCAGACAAGCTTGAAGAAGCGGTCGAGATATTAATGAATGCTGATAACATCTACCTTATCGGCTTAAGACGCTCTTTCAGCGTCGCTTCTTATCTCACCTATGCATTACGTCATCTTGAGCGTCGTGCGTTCCTGATTGATGGATTGGGCGGCATGTTCAAAGAACAACTCTCGATGATTGGCCCTAATGATGCGGTACTCTCAATCAGCTTTAGCCCTTATGCGCAAGAGACGGTCACTCTCAGTGAAATAGCTTCACAAGCCGGTGCAAAACAAATCGTGATTACCGATAGCCAAGTCAGCCCACTGGCAGCCTTCAGTGATGTTTGTTTTGTGGTAAAAGAAGCCCAGGTTGAGGCTTTCCGCTCGCAATCCGCTTCTTTGTGTCTTGCTCAAACGTTGGCGGTTTCTCTGGCTTACCGACAGGGCACAAGCAACAATCTTGAAACAAACGTTCTAGGTTAGCTTTTTACTTCTTTTTACTTACTGTTTTCTAAATAAATGCCGTCCTAACACTATGTGTAAAGCGACGGCATTTTTATATGAAGCAAGACGCAAGACAGAAAAAGCCCCGCAAATGCGAGGCTTTAAGAGTGATTAACCTTTGGGGCGATGTCATTGGGGGTAACAGTCACTCCATACCCGTCATCACTCAGGAGGCTTTGGTCTGGGCTAAGATATTACAGCTTAATGGTTTTACCCTGCTTCATCGACTCAAGGGCTGCATCAGCCATGACAAGGGCAAATTCACCATCTGCACCGCCACACTCAGGCTCTTTACCTTCAAGCACGTCAACAAAGTCCTGCCATTCTGCCACATAAGCAGCGTCATAGCGCTCAAGGAAGAAATGCTGAGGTTTAGCGGCAACGCAACCTTCTTCACCCCAATGCTGCACCAAGTTCTCTTTGACGTTGTGAGCCTGTAGCAAACCTTTCGAACCATGCAGTTCAAGGCGCTGATCATACCCGTAGCCAGAACGACGGCTGTTATTGATGGTTGCAATTGCCCCTGATGGGAAGCTGAGTACCAACACAGCGGTGTCGATGTCTCCAGCTTCACCGATGGCAGGATCCACCATGCAACTGCCGTGTGCAGTGATCGAAACCGGATCTTCTCCCATGATGAAACGAGCCATATCCAAATCATGGATGGTCATGTCACGGAACATACCACCAGATACTTTGGTGTATTCAGCAGGCGGTGGCGACGGATCGCGAGAGGTGATCACTAGCGATTCAGGCTGGCCGATAACACCTGCATTAAGCTGATTTTTCACTGTTCTGAACTGTGGATCATAACGGCGGTTAAAACCGACCATCATGTGTGTGCCGTGCTGGCGGACTGTCGCCAAACAATCGCGTACTCGGCTGAGATCTAAGTCAATGGGCTTTTCACAGAAAATTACTTTCCCATGTGCAGCGGCCATTTCAATTAAATCAGCATGTGTATGGGTTGCAGAGCAAATACATACCGCATGTACATTCGGATCAGACATTGCCTGTTCGATTTCTTGTACTTGCGCGCCATACTTTTCGGCTAACTTGTTAGCACCCTCAACGTAGGGGTCGATAATTGAATACAATGTTGTCTTAGGATGCTTTGCAATATTTACAGCATGCACCTGGCCAATCCTGCCAGCGCCGAATAACGCAATATTAAACATGTCTCACTCCTTTGCCGGAAACTAATTATTGATGTTTTCTTGCATATTGCTCTTCGTTAATCCATTGATGGTCATCTTCCCAGGTAAACAACCATTTACGTGTTGGCCCAGCCATTACATTCAGGTAGTAGCTGTCGTAGCCTGCAATAGTTGCCACAGGGTGATACCCCTTAGGTACTTGAACGACGTCTTTGTCATAAACCGCCATGCACTCGTCCAATGAACGATCATCGGTGTATACACGTTGCATGCAGAACCCTTGTGTAGGATTCAAACGGTGATAATAGGTTTCTTCGAGATAGGTTTCGTTAGGCTCTGCATCCTGATCATGCTTATGGCTCGGATAGGAGCTCGTGCAGCCTTCATCCGTATACACTTCTACCACCAGCAAGCTGTCGGCTTCTTTGTAATCAGGCAAGATATTGTGGACAAAGCGCTTATTATTCCCTGCCCCACGCTGCTCCGCATCAATATTGTCTGGAGCGATCAGGCGGGTTGGATAATTACCTTGGCCTGGTGCGGTACACACTGCTAGCTCTAGCTGGGTATTTGCCACAACACTGATTGCCTCACCTTTGGCGACGTAAACAGCGTAAGGTTTCTTGCGCTCAAACGGCCCCATTCGGTCACCGATGTTCTCGAATGTTTCAGTTGGCGTGGTAATTGTGGCAAAGCCCCCCACCAGTACCAAACACACTTCATTATCGCTGGCTGGTAGCTCTATACGTTGGCCGCTTTCAAGTTCAAACGCTTTAAATCCAACATAACCCCATTGCGCACTTTCTGGGGTAATTGTTTGGGTATTACCATGCTGATCAGGGGCATGGTATTTGGAGAGCAATTTTGACATGGCGACCTTCTCAAAGTAGTTATTCGTAACATTGGTTCGAAAATATTTTTCAAAATAGTATGAAAATAAAAAAACCTTTTCAAACCAATTATGAAACAAATGGTTCATTTTGTGGGCGAGGTAACACGTCGAAAATTTCTTCATTCAGCATGAAATTATTGGCATAAAAAAATGACCTTTATGGCCCACACACATACTTCAAGTGGCTTGGGTATAAAACGGAGGCAGCATAAAGTGATTGGCAATCGAAGGGCTGAAACTTTGGTTTCCAGCAAAGGAATTAAAAAGCGAGTCAGGCGATTAAGCTGACTCGCTAGAGGTACATATCTCGCTAGAGCTACATATAGAGAATGCGTGGTAAGACTTAACGACGCCTGCTTGGCAGCATATCGGTCATTGATCCTTCGACCAACTCTGCAGCAAAGGCGAAGGTTTCAGCCAATGTTGGGTGGGCATGTACCGTATGCGCGATGTCTTTTGCCGTACCGCCCAGTTCAAGAACAGCGGCCGCTTCGTGAATAAGCTCACCCGCATTTTCACCGCAAATACCGGCACCTAACAATGCACCAGACTCTTTATCAAATAGCGCCTTGGTCACGCCATTGGTTGCACCAACACTTTGTGCACGACCACTAACAAGCCATGGTACTTTGCCCGTGCTGTAGTCAATACCCTGCTGTTTGGCTTCTTTCTCCGTTAAGCCAACCCATGCGACTTCTGGGCTAGTGTAAGCGACAGATGGGATTGCAGCAGGATGGAACGTTGCATCCAATCCGGCAATCACTTCTGAGGCAACTTTGCCTTCATGGGTCGCCTTGTGCGCGAGCATTGGCCCTTTAACGATATCGCCGATAGCGAAGATATGTGGAACTGACGTTTGCATCCGGTCATTGACCTCAACAAGCCCTTGCTCACTGATTGCGACACCGATGCTCTCCAGCCCAATACCTGCCGTATTAGGGCGACGACCGACAGCGACCAGCACCGCATCAAAAATGGCACTTTCAGGTGCTTTTTTCCCTTCAAAGGAAACCGCAATATCTGCATCCTGCGCTTCCATGCCGATCACTTTGGTTTTCGTCAGAAGCTGGTAGGTCTTTTTCGTTGCTTTAACGAGTGGTTGTACAATGTCTTTATCTGCGGCGGGGATAATCTGATCTTGTGCTTCCACAATAGTAATTTCAGAGCCAAGCGCCGAATAAACCTGCGCCATTTCCAATCCGATGATCCCGCCACCGATAATCAGTAACTTCTCAGGGATAGTGTGCAAAGACAGTGCATCAGTCGAATCCCACACTCTTGAATCATCAGGTGCAATCGGTAATTTAACCGAGTGGGAGCCCGTCGCAATAATGGCGTGCTTGAAGTTTACATGCTGCTCTGTATCAGCCGAAACCGACAGCGTGCGCTCCCCAATAAATTGGCCTTCACCTTGCAGACGAACGACTTTTCTCGCTTTAGACAGGTTCGCGATGCCTTTCGTCAGTTCGGATATTGTCCCTTCTTTATGGGTGCGCAATGCGTCAATATCGATGTTGGGCTCAGTAAACGAAATACCCATACTTGCCCCATGTTTAGCATGCTCGATGAGCGATGCGGCATGAAGCAGGGTCTTTGAGGGAATGCAGCCCACATTGACACAAACACCACCTAGCGTGTCACGTTTTTCAACAAGACACACTGACAATCCAAGATCTGCCGCTCTAAAGGCCGCTGTATACCCACCGGGTCCACCACCGAGTACAACAACATCTACGTTGATAGATTCCGTCATTAAAATTCCTTCTATGCCAAGTTAAATACTCAATTACCAGATATAGGCAACATAGCGTGCCATTGGTAGGTTTATCCTAGAAAGAAATAAAAATAAATCGCAAAGTTGGAATATCTGATGCTGGTTCACTTTCTGTAGAAAGTGAACCGTCAATATGTCTAACAGCTCAATGTTTGCCTGTTACAAAGACAATGAGGCGGCAACATTCGCCATGTTGCCGCCTCAAATAACCCATACACAGATATATTACTGTGAAAAACGCCTTGTCAGCCGTCTTAACACAAATGGTCCACCGCGGTATGTAAATAGTGCCAATAAAATCATCAAGCACCCTGCCAGCTTATTGAATGGCATTGCTTCGGCATACCAAATTACACTGAGAATAACGGTCCAGACAGGCTCAAGGATCATAATAATCGCGGCATTGGCTGCGGTACTGTGTTTCTGCCCCATCGTCTGCATTACATAGCGTAAACTCGTCGCCACCAACATGCTCATTGTGAACCAGCCCCAGGTCGTTAAGCTGACCGACTCTGGCCATGTTTCAAACAACAGAGAAGCAATGCTTCCCATACAGCCAATGCTGAATAACTGCAAGCAGGTCAACAACAGCGTTGGGATCTGGCGAGCATATTTGCTGTTGAAGTTGAAGTGAACCGCCAGCATTACCGCCGCAGCCATGAACCACAACTGGCTAGACGATATTTGCCAGCCATTACCGCCACCTAAAGACAGCATCAGTAAACCAGCAAAAGCGATAGGTAACGCCAGCCAAAATGTTCTTGGAGGCTTGGCTTTGAACAACGGCCAAGCAATCAAAGGGACAAATAGCATGGATAGGCTCATGATAAATGCGCCTTCACCCAGTGTATCACTGACAGAAATGGCATGTATCCACAGCAATATCGCGCTACCAAGAATACAGCCGACCCCCAGTGCTTTGGGTATAACGGATTTTTCGACTTTCTTAATATCAGAAAAACAGAACAGCAATATACACAAAGAGGCGAGAATAAAGCGCAAGCCAATAAAACCAAAAGGCGGTAGCCCCTGAATTGCTTCTTTAGAGAAAATCCAGCCAGCTGCCGCCAAAATTGTGGTTGCGACCAATATTAAATCTGCACGGCGCTCAAAGTTCATGCTTAAGCCACCTCGTTAGAAGTAACATGCAGGAAGTAACAGCAATATAATTTCACATTTTATTCCAAATATAAGCCGCCAATCCCTGCCGCTTTTTAACGAACTAATGCCTTCATCCCATTCAGCATTTTTTCTGCCACTTCATAATGGTCGTGCTCCCACATTTGATCATTGAGGAACTCGCCCGAGAAGAAACCGTCATAACCTGTCTGTAGAAGTGCATCCACCCACTCTTGCATTGGGATATCACCTTCGCCAATGTAGACACCACGAAGATCTCTTTCATCAACCCATGGCTTCCCTATAGCAGGACGTTTGCCATCGGATAAATGAACATTATAAATCAGAGTTTTATCAACTTGGGAAATCTGCTCTAAGGTTGCACCGCGACATGCCCATAGGTGCCATGTATCCAATACGAAGCCAAAATTATCACGCCCAACTGCATCGAGCAATCGATAATAATCATCTAACGTTGCGATTGGCGTCCATGCAGCCCCTTCATACTGAAAACGAATACCGTACTCACGACCAATATCAGCAATAGTTCGGATATTTTTTGCCGTTAGCTGGATGTTATCCTCAGTACTAAAACCATTAAGGCTCTCAAAAGCATTAAGCTGAATGGTTGGGGCACCAATTTCTTTAGCAAAGCGACATAAGATTTCCGTTTCTTTAAATACACGCCGTTGTTCTTCTTTTGTGGTTGCTTCTACCCCACCAATGATATCAATTGCAGAAGGGGTAATATTGGCCGCATCAAGACGTGCTTTAAATTCCTCACCGGTAAAACCGGCATTAATGTAACGCCACAATTTTTCGGTGTGAATTTCTAGACCTTGATAACCTGTTTCCTTCGCCAAACGAATATCAGACAGAATATTACTATGAAGCGAACACATTCCATGAAGAGCAAAACGCATTTTAAATCCTTATCGACATTAAATGCCGTGCATTGACGTTCCTAAGTGCTACGTAGATAACACCTTCCCAAATGAGAAAAATAAATTAAGCAGCGGTTCTATATTCAAGTAACTTTTATTTTGGACTAGCTAAAAAGTCACTTGGGTATCGGTAACCAAGTTATTTTAAATAACTTGGTTACTCGTACTAACTATAAATGTCTCAAGAGATTTTATTTCACTTCTTGACACATTAAACTGACTGCCAGTGTTTGTGCCAGATACAGAGAACTACTGAGGGATCGGAAACCCATAATTTCGCCTTCCTGTACTTCAAAGCACACTTCCATTTTACTGCCTTGGGATGTCATCTGATTATCCGTAATCGCAACAATCGGCACCCCCTTTTCAAACGCAGTATCAATCAAGCTACTGGTTTCAGGCGCATAAGGGCTGAAAGTAACAGTAATCAATACGTCCTTGTCATTCATTCGACGCGTCATCGGTGCCAGCATGCCACCGTGATCATCCAACAATACAACGTTATTGTCTGATTTCATCAGTGCATACCAGAGATAAAATGCTACCGGATAGGCTCGACGCATGCCCTGAATGTAAATTGTCTCGGCCCCATCAAGCAAGCTCACTGCTCTTTCAAGCTTTTGCGGTGAAACAGACATTTGAAGCTGTTCCATCGCTTCAATATTGGCTTGTCCAAAGTCTTGGAAGATCGCCATCGGAGAGTCTTGGCTCACTTCTTCAGTTGCACGTGCTTTTTTGACTCGTTCGATATAATCCCGAGGGCGATTCAAATACTGGTCACGGAACAACGCCTGCATTGAGCTAAACCCAGAGTAGCCCATTGCATTTGAAAACCGACTCAGTGTAGATAAAGGAACATTGGCCTGTTCTGCTATGGTTGCCATTGTTTCGACCGCTACCAGCATTGGCTGGGCCATCACAAAATCAGCAACCTGCTGTAGTCGCCCACTTAGGCTATCGTATCGCTTAACAATAAGCTCACGCAGCGTATCTAAGTCAGCTGGTACTTGTTCTTCAACATCCATAATTGGCCGCTCCCCGCTCGAAAGCAATACTACAAAATAAGAATACCTCAAGCGCCAAGCACTTGAGGCTATAGTTTATGATAATAATTCAAAGTTGCGAATAGCTTCTTCCTTCACAAAAGGCATTGCTTTTTGCATGAAGTAGATACGATCAAATTTTTGTGGCTCTGCATTCATAAAATCACGAAGGTTATGACCCAACGCTTGACGCAAGCAGGTGCCGATGTTGAACTTAGACACACGTGAACGCTTCAGCACTTCCATATCTTCGTCACGGATACCACTGGTACCATGTATTACCAACGGAATATCTACCATATTCGCAATACGATCTAAACGACCAAAATCAATCGTACATGTCGGCTCGGTCAATCTGTGTACGTTTCCCACCGAAATCGCGACACAATCAGCACCACTTTCTGTTGCAAAACGCGCGGCATCTTCCGGCTCGGTGTAGACCGATTTGATATGGTCACGGCCTTCATCATAAGGTACTGAGCCAATTTCGCCTTCAACCGATGCCCCCAGCGCATGGGCAACATCGGCCACAGCACGGGTACGAGCGATATTTTCATCAAGCGATAACTGAGATCCATCGAACATCACTGAGCTGAATCCTGCCTTCAAGGCACGGTAAACAACCTCTTCGTCATAGGTATGATCGAGATGCAAACAAACCGATACAGAGCTATTGTGCGCCAGTGGCAATAACATCGCGGCGGCTGTCTCTACCCCATAGAAGTCGACCACATCTTTATTACAGGCCAGGATCACCGGCTTGTTAACCGTTTCTGCCGCTTCGACTACAGCACGGGCGTCTTCATAGCCGAACACGTTAAAGCAAGGGACCGCGTAGTCTGATGCTGCTGCCTGAGGCAATAGGTCTTTCAAATTGACGAGCATATCGCCCCCTCCTTATTTGAACTTGGCGATCATATCCTTGATGCCAGGGATCGTTTCGACTTGGTACTCATGGTGCGGATCAAAGTGCTGGATCAGCGACTTTTCTGTTTTACCGACGATAATGGTGAAGTAGTACATTTCGTATCCCGGTGCCGCAACGCTTGGGTGGTAACCTTTATCGATAGCAATCACAGAGCCGGTACGCACGTGGTAAACCGGGCCAAAGTCGTCCTCATGCTCATACAAGAACTGGGCACCGAAGCCAAAATCTGGGTTGAAGCGGAACTGGTAGACTTCTTCATATAATGTTTCTTTACTGCCATCAGGCTTAACACGGTCTTCATCATGTTTGTGAGGAGGGAAACCCGACCAGCCTCCTGCACCGACAGTAAATAATTCACTAACAAGAAGGCGGCCACGGTTATCTGAATTAGACTGACCCAATACGTGTTTGATCTTGCGGTGAGTTTTAGTGTCATCGGAACCGTACTGGACAATATCGACATTCTCTTCACGCACACAGAAAGGTTCTAGTGACTGTTCAAACTTACCACCAGCAATCATCACGTCAGCCGTATCGCTGACACAGTCAATGGTTGCCCTGTAACCCAGCGGGACATAGACCGCTTCTGGGTTGCCATCCCACACTGATTTACGCTTACCGATGTTGTCGTAAACGTCGGTTTTTTCACCGTTGGTCACGGTAATTGAACAGGTGCCGCCAGCAAGGACAATGACAGATTCATAGCCTTCAACGATATGCTGGTGCTGCTCACCTTGCGACAGGCGAACCTGATTAAAATAACACAACGGTGTGACGTCATCGTTTACATCAACGATTGGCTGGTTCTTATTATCAAATGGTGGGATATGCTTGCCCATAGTACTTTCTCCTCACTGCCTGTTTTATCAACTGTCACTTTCGAGCGCAGTGTTTTATCTGTCTAAATTGTCGTAATAAAAAAGCCGGACCTCGATGGTTTGTACCCTTTCTAGACGTATCCAGTTTAAATACTGGCCCGGCGGACCTAATTGCCTTTAATCACTTCGTCCGGAGGTGACTATTAAAGGCTTTTTTCTCTGGTCTCAATAAAATCAAATAATTGTTCTTTGGTTGGCATTGCTTCAGTACAGCTATTGCCACTGACATTAATCGCCGCTGCTGCTGTGCCATGCTTGACGCCGTCTTCTAACTCGCCACCATTGGCCAGTGTCCAAATAAGGCCACCAGCAAATGAATCGCCAGAGCCGAATGGCTTCTGCACATCGACACGGAAGATCCCCTGTTGGAATTTATGACCATCGCGGCAATACACTTTCGATCCGAACTCACCGGCTTTAACCACCACCACCTGGGTGTTTGAACGGAGGAAGCGATCTGCGGTTGCATCGTCGTCGGTATTACCCGGTGCCAACACGGTTTCCATCATGTCGAACTCTTCGCGGTTACCGATCACGATATCCGACAGCCCTGCTGCAATACCGTAGTAAATAGAGGCATCGACATCGGTACGCCATGAATAGGGGCGGTAATCAACATCCAGTACGACGAGCGTGTTGCTGCGGCGTGCATGCTCCATTGCGATAAGCGTTGCTTCACGGCTCGGGCTTTCTGAAAGCGCCGTACCGGTTACTACCAACACCTTGGCATTGGCAATATACTCTGGGTCGACTTGCTCTGGCTTGATGGTCAAATCAGAGGCGTTGTTGCGGTAGATCAGTACCGTACAATCGCTTGGTTTCATCTCGGTAAATGCCACTGAGGTGCGTGATCCCGAGCTATCTGTCATCATGCCGTCTAGGTTGATCCCCTGACCTGACATGTATTGCTTAACGTAGCCACCGAATGCATCATCTGCGACACAACCAATAAACCCGACGTTGCCGCCTAGCTTACTGATAGCGACTGCAATATTCGCTGCCGAGCCACCGACGAACTTATTAAAACCTGAAATATCAGCCATATCTGTGTTTGATTCACGGGCGTAAAGATCGACGCCCGCACGTCCCAACACGATGGCATCCAGCTTACGATCTTGCTGAAGTGCAATCTTTGTCATCGTCATTCCTACTACTTGTATTCAACCCATGCGGCGTTTTGGTCTGCTGACTCAACGCATTTTTCACACAGGCGTACACCTTCGATACCGGCATCAATTCCTGGGAACCAAATACCCGCTAGTGCCTCTTGGTCATCACGGTCAGCCGCATCAAACGCCAATGCGAAGCGGTGGTAAAGGTTTGCCCAAGATTCAAAGTAGCCTTCTGCATGACCACCGCCAACACGGTTTGATGCCACACCCGGCGCATCTTGGTGTAAATAGCCCATGCCGCGCTCTAGTACGCGAGCTGGCTCACCCTGTACTTCGAAACGAAGCTGGTTTGGTTGCTCATCCCACCATTCGATAGACGCTTTTGAGCCGACGATACGGATCTTCTGCTGGTGCATAGAGCCTGCGTTCACCGCTGATGCCCAAAGGGTACCAACAGCACCGCCTTTAAATTCCATCATTACGTGGGCATTATCTTCTAGCGGCGTGCGCGACTTAATGAAGCTCTGGCGCATACAAGATAGACGGTCAACTTCAAGACCAGTCATCACTTCGCACAGGTAGAATGCGTGAGTGCCGATATCACCCAGCACATACGTTGGGCCAGAAACCTCAGGGCTTACACGCCACTTCAGACCAGGATCGTTCAGTTCGTACTCTTCGTTGTGGAAGCCGTGGGCAAACTGCATGTTGATTACGCGGATGTCACCTAGGTCGCCACGCTGAACCATTTCACGCGCCTGCTGAACCATTGGGAAACCGCTATAGCCATACATCACGCCAATAACACGGTTGTTTGTCGTCGCAATGGCTTTGAGCTCTTCGGCTTCTTCCGTGGTGAAAGTAATTGGCTTTTCGCATACCACGTGCAGATTAGCTTCCAGCGCTGCCTTACAGATTTCGTAGTGGGTCGAGTTAGGTGTGGCGATAGACACAGCTTGGATACCATCTTCACGCTGTGCTTCTTGCTCGAACATCTCTTTGTAATTGGCGTAGCAACGGTCGCCTTCAAGGCCAAGGTTGTTACCGAAGTCACGGCAGCGCTCAGGATCAAGATCAAAAGCACCGGCTACCAACTTGAACAATCCATCACGCTGCGCTGCGTTACGGTGCGAGTAACCAATCTGGCTCCCACGGCCGCCGCCTACCATTGCCCAACGGATAGGTTGATCAAAATGACGTTCTTCATTAAACATGGCTTCACTCCTTGTCAGGTATCCCCACTACTTTTTGAGAGAGACCCGCGTTTCAGATATTGGAAATAGTATGTTCTTGTTTACTGAGTTCTTGTTTACAAAGTTTTTATTCTCAGAGGCTCTCAGCGATAAGAGCCTCTTGGTTAATAAATTCTCATTCGAGAGTGACTCGGTTTGTCACCTAGACCTTAAACACCGCGTCTTTGAGTTGCTCGCCCTTCCTCCCAGTCAGCGACTTTCTTCGCCGTCTCTTCGTTACGGGTCACTTCAGGCAGACCGACTTCCCACCAGCAGTCACACTTAGACCATGCCGCAGGAGAGACCGGGTCGATATCAACCACAATCACATAAGTACGGTCGGCTTCTTTGGCGCGGGCAAAGGCAGCATCGAACTCGTCGACAGAAGTGAGTTTTTCAGAAATCGCACCTTGTGCTTCGGCATGCTTGGCAAAGTCAACGCGGGCCAACTCGCCATCTGGACGGCGGCAATCTTCAAGCAGGTTGTTGAACGACTCGTTACCAGTGTTGTTCTGTAGTTTGTTGATCACCGCGAAGCCGCCGTTGTCACACACCACCACAATCATCTTGTGACCCGTCAGTACCGATGAGTAAATGTCTGAGTTCTGGATCAGGTATGAACCGTCACCCACCAGCACGACAACATCGTTGTCTGGATTGGCAATTTTTGCCCCCCAGCCTCCAGCAATTTCATAGCCCATGCACGAGTAGCCGAAATCGATATCGAACTTACCAATTTGGTAGTTCTGCCAGTTCATGGACAGCTCAGCCGGCAGACCACCCGCTGCTGTTAGTACGGTATCGCCTTTCTCCATCGACGTGTTCAGTTTGCCGATCACTTCCGCGTAAGATGACATGCCCGGTAGCAGATCACCTTCTTGTGGGTGGGTGCGGCGATGTACCAGCGCTTTCCACTCATCGGCTTCTGTTTTGGCTTTTACCGACCACTCATCACCCGAGCGCCAGTCACCAAGCAATGTCGATAGCTTCGTCATCGAGCTTTTCGCATCACCCAGTACTGGGTATGACATGTGCTTGATGGCATCGAACTTCGCCACGTTGATGCTGACCAGCTTCATTTCTGGGTTCTTAAATACTGTCCAAGAGCCAGTAGTAAAATCTTGTAGGCGGGTACCGATAGCCAGTACTACGTCAGCTTCATTGGCCATATGGTTAGCAGAGTCTGAACCGGTGACACCGATTGGGCCTGCGTTCAATGGGTTGTCTTGCAACATAGTGGCACGGCCAGCAATGGTCTCGACCACTGGGATATTGTGCTTGTCCGCGAAGTCTGCCAGCTCGTCAGTCGCTAGCGAGTAGTGAACACCACCACCTGAAATGATCAGTGGTTTCTTCGCTTGCATTAGGATTTCTTTCGCTTCTTCCAGAACGATCATTTCTGGCTCTGGACGACGAATACGGTGTGTTTTTTCAGCAAAAAAGACTTCAGGGAAGTCGTAAGCAACGCCTTGGATATCTTGCGGCAAACCGAGGAATACCGGACCACATGTTGCTGGATCCAGCATGGTATCGAGTGCTTGCGGCAATGTGTGCATCAGCTGAGATGGTGATAGCACGCGATCCCAGTAACGCGTTAGCGGCTTGAATGCATCATTGGATGTGACAGACGGATCTTCGAAGTTCTCCGGCTGCTGCAAAACAGGGTCTGGCAGGCGGCTAACATAGGCATCACCGGCAATAAGTAGCAGAGGCAGACGGTTGGTGTGCGCGATACCGGCAGCAGTCACCATATTGGTTGCGCCAGGGCCAATAGAGCTGGTTGCAATACCGATACGGCGACGCTGATTAGCCTTGGCGTAAGCAATCGCCGCTGTTGCCATCGACTGTTCGTTCTGACCACGCCAAGTAGGAATTTTGTCTTCAATATTCTTTAGCTGCTGACCGAAACACGTCACATTACCGTGACCGAAAATCGCAAAGGCGGCACCAAAAAGCTGTTCTTTTTTTCCATTAATCTCAATCATTTGTGCTGCAAGGTACTTGGCAAGTGCTTCAGCAACGGTCAGGCGTACAGTATTCATTGTCTTCCTCGTTTTTCGATATTCGAAAAATGTCTTCCTTTATTCACTGCAAATCTTGTTCATCGTTCTTACTGTGTGATTTGCGGTGAGATGTTAAGGGGGCCTAGCCTGCCCCCTTACCCTTTTGCCTAAACTTACAGGCCGTACTTGTTCGCGTAGGCGGTGATGTTCTCAAACGCTGTTTTGGCGAATGTCAGTGGATGGGCTTTTGCAGGATCCTGCTCAGCTTCAACCAATAGCCAGCCTTTGTAGTCACGCTCTTTCAGTGCAGCGAATACATCGTCATAATCAACGTCACCAGTACCAGGGACAGTAAATACACCATCAAGAACGGCATTAAGGAATGATTTGTCTGCATCACGAGCGGCATTCATGACTTCTAGGCGAAGATCTTTAAAGTGCATGTGACCGATACGGTGCCCCCAGCGCTTGATCATCGTGACAGGGTTACCGCCGCCGTATGTAATGTGACCGGTATCCAGCGTTAGGTGTACTGCATCGCCAGTTAGCTCCATCATTAGGTTGATGTCGTCTTCAGTTTCACAGATGGTGCCCACATGGTGGTGGAAAGACAACTTGATGTCGTGCTCGTTGAGTAGGTACTCAGAAACAGTTGTTAGCTTCTCGCAGTAGGTTTTCCACTCATCCATCGTCAAGATGACGCGCTGAGACAGAGGCGTATTGATGTCGCCGTGAACCGTATTGCTCACTTCACCAAACACCATCGCTTTACAGCCAGCCGCTTTCAGCAGCTTGATGTGATCCTGCATAGCCGCAATTTCTTCTTCAGCAGTTAGCGTCATCAAGTTACCGCTATACCAGCCAGAAGCGAGAACCAGGCCGTGTTTTTCTAGCAGAGGAATAAGAACTTCTGGCTCACGAGGATATTTCGTACCTAGCTCGGTACCAGTAAAACCCGCTTCTGCCATTTCACTCAAACATGTTTCCAATGGGATTTCGCCGCCAAGTTCTGGCATATCATCGTTGGTCCAGGTCAGTGGGCTGATTCCATATTGAACATTGCTCATGTTTGTACTCCAATTTTATGATTATTTAATTCCGGGTCGGTGACGATTGTGATCAGTCCAGTGGAATATGTTATTTTGGAATTCCTGAACCGTTTTTAAATCTGCACCATTTGCTTCACTGGAATTCACTATAACCGAAAAAATATAAACGAAAAATATTTTTCACACCAAAAAATCGATTCATACTTTTTCGTAAAACATGAAAAAAACCCAGTAATAACGGGGCTTGGCAGAAATTCTTGAGCGGGATCACACTTATTCTATATCAATAAATTCAATAACTTAAAGCAAGCGACGTTAACGGAAAATATTTTTCGCAATTTGACCTAAGTATCATTTTCCGACAAAACACCCTATTGGCTATAGCCGTGAAAAATCGAAGAGCATATGATTTAGCCCGTCACCAAGTGGAAAATTATTATTAAAGCAATAAATCGCTATTACAAATATTGGTGAATGAAAGAATACCGATGCAAATACCCTACAGTAAATAACGCATCGGGAAGCTACCCAACTCAAACTTATTCGATGGCTGAGTTAGAGACGGGGATCTCATAAAGGAGTAGAACATGTCACCCACAATTTCGGCCGAAGTCCGAAAACACAACTTTGCTTATATCATCAGAATTTGTTGTATCGCAGCCCTAGGGGGAATTTTATTAGGTTATGATACCGCGGTTATTTCAGGTGCCATCGGTCCAATCAGGGAGCATTTTGGATTAACCGCGGCACAAACCGGCTGGGCCGTATCAAGTGTCGTTTTAGGTAGTATCCTTGGTGCGGTAAGTGCCGGCTGGTCCGCCCTCAAATATGGCCGTCGCAACACCCTCTTCATTGCAGCTATTCTCTTCATGATTTCTGCCATTGGCTCTGCGCTGGCCTCGACCTTCACGTTCTATGTTCTACTTCGCATCGTTGGTGGTGTGGCAGTTGGTCTGGCCTGTGTCGTCTCACCAATGTACATGTCTGAGGTGGCACCCAAAGATTTCCGTGGCCGTGCCGTCAGTATGTTCCAGCAATCTGCGGTTATAGGCCAAACTGGTGTGTTCTATGTTAACTACCTCATTGCAAAGGGTATGAGTGAAGCTTGGTTGGTTGATATGGGCTGGCGCTGGATGTTGGGATCAGAAGTTATTCCAGCGGCGCTATTTGCCGCTTTACTCTTCCTGATTCCTGAATCACCGCGCTGGTTGGTACTGAAAGGAAAAATCGATCAAGCCAAAGACACCCTATCGCGCATTTCCAACCCACAGCACGCGGATCAGTTGATCAGCGAGATCCAAGCCTCTCTGGTAGATTCAAACTCCCCAGGCAAGAAGCAAGTCAGCCTGCGTTCACCATTGCTATTTGCCATCTTGGTGATCGGTACTTTTGTTGCTGCCGCCCAGCAGCTAACCGGTATCAACGTCATCATGTACTACACCCCGGAGATCTTAAAACCGATTACAGGTAGTACGGAGAACGCCCTTTTCCAGACCACCTTCGTTGGTATTGTCTTTATCCTAGGTAACGCACTGGGTATGTACCTCATCGATAAAGTCGGCCGTTTACCACTGATGAAATACGGAACGTTCGGCTGTGCCGTGGGTATGACAGTTGTCGGCTATGTGCTTTACACCGGCACTGAAGGTTACGCCGCGCTATTCGCACTGTGTCTGTACGTTGTGTCTTACGCGACATCGTGGGGCTGTGCATGCTGGACCATGATTTCTGAAATATTCCCGAACAGCATCCGCTCTCGAGCGATGGCTATCGCAGTTGGTGCGCAGTGGTTCACTGGCTTTATCGTCACCCAGTCGTTCCCGATGCTGAACGAGAATGCCTTCTTGAAGGAGCACTTCAACGGTGCCTTCAGCTTCTGGTTATTCGCGATACTATCAATCATTTGTATGTTTGTGGTCGTCAAATACGTTCCGGAAACCAAAGGCGTCAGCCTTGAGAAAATGGAAGAAGCAATGGCTAAAAAGTTGGGCAAAAAGGTACCGGAAAAAACAACAGAGGCTGCAGCTTAATTTACGTTAATCGATAAACAGCAGGCTTTCTTCTTTCAGAAAGCCTGCTTTTACGTCACATGGGAAAAATGATGCTCGATAAAATGGCTTTCTTTGTTTACGTTATACGAACCGGTTCTATTTCTGCCGCCGCACGTAAATTCAACATTTCAGTTTCTGCGGGTAGCCGCTGGTTGCAAGATCTTGAACAGAGCTTTGGTATTACCCTATGCCGTCGTACTAACCGTTTATTAACCCCCACCCCTGCCGGTCAAAAGCTGGTTGATGAGTTTTCGCCCTTGGTTGATAACGCCGAGCAGCTCTGTCGTAGCCTGCAAGACTTCCAAGAGCAAGACAAAGGCCATATCAATATCGTTTGCACCCCGGTGTATGCCAACAACTTTCTGATGGATAGAATCAGCAGCTACCTCGTATCACACCCAAACGTCACGTTTAACCTCAATGTGACACCATGGGCACTGGATCATGCTGCAGAAGCCGACTTGGTCATCAGCGCCAACGCTTGCTATCAAGGCTATCAAGAAAAAGACCTCCACCTTGTTCGCCGCGAGCTAATGCAGAGCCCTTTTGTTGCTGTCGCCTCTCCTGAATATCTAGAACGAAACCCTGCACCCGAGTTTCCAACCGAATTATCACAACACCAATGTTTATTTGCTACTACCCTGACCGGCAGTAATGATTGGATCTTCGAGCGTAATGGTGAGACACAGATGATAAAAGTACCCAAATCGCTGGAAGTTAACGACAGTGATTTGCTGCTGCAAAGTGCGATTAAAGGGGCTGGCGTTGCCTATTTACCGGCTTTTATCCTTGAGAAACCACTATCGGATGGATTGCTTACCCCAATTCTGGAAGATTACGAAACCAGTATTTGGAGCCTAAACCTGTATTACCACCCACCAACGAAAGCCTCTGCCGTTGCCAGTCACTTCAAGAGTTTTTTATTGGAAAGCGCTTAAACCAAGGCGTATTTCCGAAACAACTGACTCCACGTTGCAAGCGCCTTGATGAGCTCACTGCATTCGATTAATCTATCAATCTAAAGTAATGAGCGTCATGTCGCGCCACCATGGAAAGAGCAGTGTGAAAATTTATCAGATCACAGATACTCACTTGGCTGAAACAGCCGATGAGTCTGATGCCAATCTTGAAAAACTGCTAGATATTGTCAATCAAGATACTGAGGACAATGTCTTACTGCTCACCGGTGATCTGGTCAATGCCGCCGTGCCATCAGCCTACAACCGTATCAAATTGTATCTTGAACGAAGAGAGAATATTTCTCATTGCTATGCACTGGCCGGTAATCATGATGATCGAGAATGCATGAAAGCCTGCTTCAAAAACAGCAAGATTAAGCTGACCCATTCAGCGACTGTGCACAGTATCCCCTTCCATTTTGTTGATACTAGCCATAAGCCTTTGGGAGCATCGCTGGACCTAGGCGCAGGGCGAGTTAGCCACAAAGAGCTTGCTGTTTTGAAAAAAGCCGTCAGAAAATCGCCATCGCTGATTGTCTCCCATCATCCGATCCTTGATGTTAGCGATAAATGGTTCAAAAAAATTGGGATTGAGAATCAAGCTCAGATTGTTCGCTGTTTTAAATCCAAGCGAACCATCATTAGTGGCCATGCCCATCACTATTTTGATATTAAAGCAGGCAATATTCACCAACTTGTCGGCATTTCTTCATCTTATGGCTTTAAACATGAATCAGAAATCCCGCAACGAACCCGCATCGTTGGTATGACAATCTATGATGCTAACTGGTCGAATGGCGATCTTACTGTTAGCCATGTAGATAACTTTTGTCTTCATAACTAGCTTATTCCATTCTATTTAAAACGTTGCGAGAACTCATTTCCCGAAGCCCGAAGCTGATATTCATCCAGTAAGGCTATACTCAAACAGTCTACTGAATAAAAATTGAAAAACAGTAGATGGCGAGGCTACTTAGCGTCTATTGAACCGGGTGCAGGAAGAAGCAAACCATGTCAGTAGAAACAATTCCTGATCTATTCATTTTTGGTTGCATCTTCCTCCTTGGGTGGCTCGCCCATGTCATTAGCTCAAGAGCGCACATTCCACGTGTCACTATCCTACTGTCAATTGGTGTTGTTGCGGGACCGGCTGTTCTTGACTTGGTGCCTCCTTCGTTTACACAACACTTTTCAACAGTCACCCATTTAGCGCTCGCAATGATTGGGTTTCTATTGGGTGAAAGTTTCGCTGGGCGAGACATCATGACCGAAAGACGACAGATCTTTTTCATCTCTTTGGGGGCTTCCCTCATTCCTGCAACTGCCGTCTTTAGCATTGTCTTTCTTGTCACATCCGACCTAACCTTGTCACTCGTTCTCGCCGGTATTGCCACGGCGACGGATCCTGCCGCTACGGTAGATGTTATTAGAGAATTTAATGCACGGGGACCTGTCTCAAGGATCCTAAAAGGCGTCGTAGCCGTTGACGATGCATGGGGAATCATTATATTCAGCCTGCTTTTGGTCGCAGCGACGGCCACCTCTAGCACCAGCACCAATATTACCGATATTCTTCATGGCATCTGGGACGTTTTGGGTGCATTACTGCTCGGGGTGGTCATTGGTCTACCTATGTCAGCGATTATTGGGCGACATAAACCAGGCGAGCCGACAATTATCGAGGCAATGGGCTTTGTTTTTATCTGTGGTGGGAGTGCTCTTTATTTCGATGTATCTTATTTACTGGCCTGCATGATGCTGGGGGCGACCGTGGCGCATAAAGGAAAGCATATTAAGCGCCCATTTCACGACATCGAGACAGCTAGCGATCCTTTTCTAATTATCTTTTTTATTCTCTCAGGCATGAGTCTCGACCTTTCAGCGATAGATGTATTGGGGGCGATAGGCGTATTGTATGTATTAGCCAGATGTATAGGCAAAATACTAGGCGCGCAGGTATTTGCACACTTTGCTCAGTCATCCCCTCAGGTTACAAAATATTTAGGTTGGTGTCTGTTGCCGCAAGCTGGTGTCGCTATTGGTATGGCACTATTGGTTGGTGAAAGGTTACCTGACATCGGCGAGTCTGTTTTAACCATTGCAGTGACAACAACTGTTTTCTTTGAATTACTCGGGCCACTAGTGACACGCTGGAGTCTATATCAAGCAGGTGAAATATCTAAATAACATGGGGTTAAACAGGCCAGATTCTGATCTGGCCTTGCTATTATTTATCACTGAAATGACACATTTGATATCACCGACAGGTGATCTGAAGCATAGATGCCATCTTTGATGACACTACGATATTCAAACGAATTCACCGCTAGTTTGTCATTCACAAAAATATAATCGATATCTTCTGATTTTTCCTTACCATATCCATGGTAGGTAAATACCTGATCTTTGTTGCCATTCACCCCACTAAAAGGCTGTTTGGCGATCTTACGGGCGTCATCATACAAATCAGTCAGTGCTTGATAAGATGCGGTATCACTGCGCTCAAAATTCAGATCGCCCAGAACAATCACGGCATCACCTGCACCGCTGGTGATCTCTTCCGCTTTCTTGCTTAGCAACTTAGCACTCTCTTGACGGGCTGTTTTTCCGATATGGTCAAAGTGGGCATTAAACACAAGTACCCGCTTACCCGTTGCTATCTCTTCCAGCCGAACCCATGTGGTGATGCGGGTTAAATCAGCATCCCAGCCAACACTCGCGACGACTTGTGGTGTCTCTGACAACCAGAACGTACCACCACCGAGTTTTATATACTTATCATTACGATAAAAGATAGGCACCGCTTCGCCCTGGGCATTACCATCGTCGCGGGCCGCACCCACCCAGCTATAACCCGGTAATTGGCGAGCGAGAAACTCAATTTGATCACTAAACGCTTCTTGTAGCCCTGCGATATCATTTTGAGCAACAATGCCCGCCACTATTGCTTTGCGGTTATCCCACGTGTTGTTGCCGTCGTATTCGCTGCCTACAACACTGTCTTTGCTGTTACGGATGTTGAACGTCATCACATCAAAATCTGCCGCGACGGCTGGTAGTCCGAGGGTTAATAGTAATGCCACTGCTATTTTATTCATCATTAATTACTCCATTAATAAGATTGAGACTAGGCAGGAAGGAGCCTCCTCCCTGCTCTAAATGAACGCTCTGGGTTGAGGGCTTGAGCCTTAACGCTTAAGATCCGATATCGTTCCTTTATCTAGATCCAGCTTGAAGTGATAACTAGGTTGACCATTGGCGAACTTGGTCAAGATGCCAAACAAACCGCCAAAGCGTTGCTTGAACACATCACCAAATTGCGTTGAGCCGGCGACGGTTGCAGCCTGTTCCGCCAAGGTATTCGCTAGCAATTCATACTGTGGCATCCGGTTACGATCGATGTCTTTGAACGCCAACTCATCGGCATTTCTCAAACGGTAGAAATCAACGGCAAGGTCAAATCCATTCCACTGAGAGAAATCGTCTAATGTTAAATTGTTTTGTGCGGCAAGTTGTTTCGCGCTGGCTTCTGCTTGTTGCCATGCTTTGGCAAAAGCTGGATCCTTAATGGTTGACGGCTCAAAAGCAACAGGTGTTTCTTGGCATATTTCAACAGCCTGAAGGCCTTCCGTCAGCGTGGTGACTTGCTGTTGGGTCAGCGGGCTATCCAATTGACTCAGAGTCAACATCTGACGGCCATCGAGTGCAAAAACCATTTGTTTCAAGTCACAAGGCCACTCTTCTGGCAGGAAGCGCATCCGGGTTAGCTCAGTGATATGCCAGTTGGTGAACTCGTAATAATCCTTCGAGGTTAATACATCCTTATTCCAAATCTCCTCATTACCTTTCGCTTTAAGGTGCTTCCATTCCTCTTCGTAATGCTCAAACAATTCATCGAAGCGTGGCACCTTATCCAAAATCACCGTTTCGACTTCCACTTGGCTTTCGGGGCTAAAGGTCAACAATTTATAAGCAGGCACATAGGCGGCCATTGATGGTGCCTGAATGTTGAACAGGAACGAACCATCACCATAGTGCTTAACACCGGTATCATTGAAATGCATATGACCACCAACATGCAGTCTTATCCCGGTTTTAGCTAACGCCTCACTCACATCTTGTTTCGGTGAACGCGCTAGCTGGAAGTTGCCCGGACCAAAAATATCTTCAATGGTTTCTGCGGCGCCGTTATAAAACTCCGTCATCGGAAAGTGACTAAAAGCCACCAGCGTTTTGCCTTCAGCATTCGCCCTATCAACCACGGTTTTCATCCACTCAATGACATGCTGCTTATGAGTGAGCATTTTGTTATAACCTGCATTTCCCGAACCCGCGAAATTAGAGGCAAGTTCAGGTTGCTGAGTATCAGCATCTGCGCCAGGGATATAGACGTTGGCATCTATCGCGAGTAGCCACAACCCTTCTACCGGCTCAACTAAATAACTGGTATCAGGCACCATAAAACATGCCGAGTAATTAGGCTGTTTGTATTGCCCACCCGTTCCTTGATGACAAATTTCATACTGACGCTGACCATATTTAGATTGGGCAAGCGCTGTATCAAAGGCATAATTGGCCTGCGAATACGACGAATACGGCGTCTCCCAATACAGGTTGGACGGCTGCGGGAAGAAACCAAAATCACCCAACTCTGCCATCAAGCCTTCATAGCCCAACTCACGGATTTCCTCGGTACAGATCGTTGGAAGTTCATGACCTGCATTAATTACCGCTGTTTCGCTATCATAGCCAACGCACTCATTGGCACCCTTACTGAAGATCCGCTGGGTTTTGCCATCTTTACCTAAGAAGTCCCCTTCACCACTTGGCCGGTCGAAAGGGCGAACAGGATCATGGTTGCCGGGAGCGGCAAAAAATTCGAGATCATATGTGTCAGCGTAATAATCCAGAATCGTTTTTAGCCCACGAATATGAACCGGCTGACCATCATCACTGAAATCTCCCGGTAGCGCGATATACTTTACTCCCCGCTTCACAGCATCATCTAAGGCAGCCAATAAAGCGAAGTAGTTTTCATTAAACAGTCGCGTGGAAGTGAGCTGCGCATGCATACTACGGATTGTGGCTTGCTGACCACTGTGGCTATTTTTCAGACCATCGAAACTACCATCGGTAAAGTCACCATATACATCATGAAAATGAATATCGGGCATAAAGGCGACTTGCACTTCCTCTGCGGCAAAGGCTGTGCCCATGCTCATAGATAATAAGAGCGCAACACTGCTTTTTCTGAACCTTTTCATCAAGGTATCTCCGTGAATGTAATATTATTGGGCTCGAGTGATTTTGAATTTTGGTTTTGATTCTTCTTGTTTTTTAGGAAGCTCTTCACCTTTGAAGACTAATAAAGATCCAACGGCGATGATTCCTGAGCCAACGGCTATCGCTACGACATACACCAGCCAGTTTTCAACGGCCAGCCAACCATAAAAACCTGAAATGGGTGCGCGGTTTACCGCCCCTAAACCCACCGCCATCGCTGCGCCGACAGCCGAACCGATAACGTTAACAATGATGATCTTGGGGTTCGCCAAGGCAAATGGGATCGCGCCTTCAGAAACACCAATCAGCCCCATTAAGGTCGATGCCTTACCTGCATCTTGTAAGGAGTGAGGAAAACGCTGTTTCCAAATGAGGGTTGCGACACCAATACCAATCGGTGGAATAATGATGGCGACTTGCGCGGCGGTATTAGGGTCATAGATACCAGAAGCTAGCATCGCCATGGCCGTTGTCACGGCTGCTTTGTTAATTGGACCACCGAGGTCAAAGCCAACCATGCCACCGACTACCGCTGCCAAGACAATTTTATTGCCATCAGACATACTCAATAGCCAGCTTTCCAAGCCACGGTTCATTGCTGCCAGTGGATCTCCGATGATGTACATCATGACTAAACAAGCTAATAAAGTACCACCCACTGGAATAATGAAAATGGGGCCTGCCGAAGCGACAGATTTAGGCAGTTTTACTTTAGTGACCAGCAATTTGACGATATAACCTGCAATAAAGCCTGCAGCTAGGGCGCCAAGGAAACCGGTGCCCATTTCCTTTGCCAATAAGCCGGCGACCATACCAGGCGCTATACCCGGTTTATCTGCTATCGAGAAAGCAATATAACCGGCAACAACGGGAAGCATCAGGCTCAGTGCCAAGCCACCAAAACCATCAAATGCATGAAACAAGCGAACAATGGCATTTGCGGCTTCGGCATGACTGCCATCCCAAATATTATCGATGCCATAAAAAGAGGCACCGATACGCGCTATCCCCATGATCACTGCCCCAGCAATGATCAATGGCAACATGTAGGAAACCCCAGTCATAATGGCTGTTTTTATTTCAGTTCCTACCGACTTTTCCTTTTTATTCATTGAAAATTTAGCCATTATTTATTTCCTCACATAATGCTTCAAACACTGCATTTCCATGTTTAATGGGATCAGCAACAGCACACTCTAAAACGGGTAAAGTAGTGAATCTTTCCTTTTTTGTAATGGCGACTTCAGCTGCAATAATACAACCATCAGCACGCGCTATATCTTCAGCGGTAATTTCATTTTCAATACCTAAACTACCCTGCGTTTCAACTTTTATCTCATGTCCTAATTCTTTGCCAACCATAGCTAGTGACTCTGCCGCCATATAGGTATGTGCCACGCCAGTTGGGCAAGCTGCTACACAAACAAAATACATAATTAACCTCTTTAATTTTCACCTGGATTAAATAGAAAAAGCACAGCAAAGACATGAAGTCTTCCTGTGCTTTTATTCGCTTTATTTCTTGTTTTTTATCTAAAAGTTGTAGGTTGATTGTCTGATTAGAAGCGATTTGATATGGCAAGTAGATAGTTGAGGCACTCAGCTGAGTTTCCAAAGCATATGCAGCTGACGGATCACCCATACTACGCTGACAAGACAGCATCTGCGCAATTGACGAGTTATCACAACCACGCGATAAGGCATCAAAATCAACAACTTGAATACCAACGCGAGATTGGTGTTCAGCGATAGCAAGCAACTCACGAACAGGCTGTTTACCTGCTTTACGGAATGATAGTTGTTTAGTCACACTATCCCACACCCCGCACCACTGTTTAGCCAACGTATCGAGTTCATCAGTTTGATCATATTCAGTATGATTCAACTTTTCGATTTCTGGTGTTAAAGCAAGGCTAATATTTTCAAGCATAGCAAGCATAGAAAAGAAACAATCTTTTCCTTTCACTGACGCTATACAAAAAAACAACACCACACGAAACATTGATATCACCTAAACAAATGTAAAGTTAACAAATAAATCCTAACAGTAATGTTATTATTCAGTCTAAGACAATGATCACATTACAAGGAGTACGTATAAATAAACTTAAGTTATATACAAAACATATTAATCACATGATTGAATTATCATCCCACGTTTAATTCACACTAAATTAAATCTTATAAAATGGCCGTTCTTTCATCCGCTTTTGATTTCAATTTAAGAAGTAAAACAATACTAGAAAGAACCAGTGTAATACCATTGCCAAGCATAAGCGGAAGATCATGTGATAGCAGCCCGTAAATAAGCCAACACAAAATTCCAAACACGAACAAAACATACATGGTTAATGATATACCCTCTGTATCTTTCGTCTTGATGGTATGCAGCACCTGAGGGAGAAAGGACAGGGTTGTACACGCTGCAGCGACGCTACCCAACATGGTTGGGTGTTCAATCATCACAGGCAAACCGATAGCCAAAATTGTCATCACGACTAATACATTCAACGATATTACTTTCATCTTTTTCTAATCCAATTGTGATTCAATCGAATCACTTGTTCCTATAACTTATGCCACTTGCTCGTACAGTACGCCTTTTAGAAGGGATACCGTATTTACTGCCGTATTTTGAGTCATTGCCAATCGAACATCTTCTCGCTCTGCATGATCTAACCCAGTTTCACTCTGCATTAGTGCTTCTCGAAAGTCGCGATGCATCAGCTTTCGGGCCAGCTTAGAGAAAATACTCATGTGAGTGCCTTCTTTGTCATGACTAGAGATGGTTAACATGATCACCGTCGAAACTGTCTCACCGTCGGCTTCATTCCAGACAATAGGCTTAGCGAGGTGCGCAATTGAGATGCTGTTATGGCTCACCGCGTCTGATTTACAGTGCGGAACAGCCACACCGAAACCCAAAGAGGTTGCAAAAATTGCTTCTCTTTCCCAGATTGCCTGCTCAACTGAGCCAGCACTATCAGTTCTACCCTGCACTTCTAAATTATCCGTTAGCTGCTTAATCACACCGGCTTTATCAAGCGCATCGCACTCAATGACCAGTTGCTCATCTAAAATTTCAGGGGAAATCTGCTGCTGCCAAAACTGATCAATTTGTGCTTTGACTTGTTCGACGGTCGCGAGAGCACATACCTTTTCAAGCAGACCCCGACATGAAGCAAATTCAAGCGCCGCCAAGTCGGCACGGCGTTGAACAATGTTCGGTGAAGACAAGCTAATTTCGTCAAATCCCATTGCCAACAGTAACGGTAATGCTCTTCTATCACTTGCCATTTCGCCGCAAATCCCCAGCTCAACACCTGATTTCTTCGCCACTTTCGCGATATCGTGAAGGAAGGCAATAAAGCCAGGATGGAGGCTGTCATATAGCGCTGAGACTTTCCGGTTACCGCGATCACAAGCCATGAAATATTGGGTAAGGTCATTACTTCCCACTGAGATGAAATCAATCATATCGGCAACTTTTTCGATCATATAACGAGCAGAGGGGACTTCGACCATGATCCCTAACCGCCATTGTCCGGTTGAAACACCTTCAGCATGAAGCTGATCTTCACATTGCTTACACAACTGATTAATCCATTGCACCTCTTCTACACAAGCAATCATAGGGATCATAATATTGACCACACCATGGCAAGATGCCCTTAGCAAAGCACGGATCTGACTCTCAACCATCGACTGATATTGTGGATACATCCGCACCGCTCGATAGCCAAGAAATGGGTTCTCTTCTTCAGGCAGTTCCAAGTACGGTAAGGGTTTATCACCACCGATATCAAGGGTTCGGATAATCACAGTTTTGCCTGCCGCTGCATCGATCACTTCGCGGTATACCTCATACTGCTCATCTTCACTTGGCGCTTTTTCTTGATCCATAAAGAGCATTTCAGTACGGAACAGTCCGATCCCTTCAGCCCCGCGATCAAATGCGCTACCTGCTTCGAGACCAACTGCGATATTGGCGTACAAGGCCAAGGGATGACCATCTCTACTTTGCCCTTTACTCGTCACAAAAGGGGTTAACAGTGCGTCTTTCGCAACCTGCTTACGCTGTTCTAACCGATAGAACTGCGTAACCTTGTCATTAGGATCGCGGATCAAACAGCCATAGCGCGCATCGAGTATCAGAATATTTGCGTTGTGGGAAAAAGCTTCTGCCCCCTCAACGGCGGTAAGCACCGGAATACCAAATGAACGAGCCAAAATAACGGTGTGGGATGTCTGCCCTGCTTCAGCGAGTACTAGCCCTTTTAGCCAGTGCTTATCCAGCGCCAAGAATTCGCTCGGTGTTAGGTTGTCAGCGATCAAGATACTGTCTTCAGATAAAGTCACAGGCTGCTGTAATGCCTTTCCAACTACCAAACTTGCCAACCTTGTACACAAGTCATCAATATCGAGGGCACGCTCACGCATATAGTTACTTTGGCTCTTAAGCATCGGGGCTTTCAGCTCATCAGATGCCTGCGCGATGGCAAGAATAGGGGTTGCCTGCTGGCTATATTTGGCCAGTGTTTCGCTAAATAAGCTATCCCCTGCCATTTGTGAGTGAGCTTTAAGAATCGTCAACTCTTCATGGCTATCAGTTGCTTCAGCCTGGGATACCGCCTCTTCAAGTTGCTGGCAAAGTATAAACAATGCTTTGGTCAAGACAGCACCTGTACTGCCAGTGCATGCAAATTCAGCATTCTCTGCAACTTGATGTAAGTCCACCTGACTACAAGCCACAGGTCGTCCCTTACCAATACCAGTAGACACGACAGTGCCACGCACATGCGTTGGTTCTGCTTTGATCAGCGAAACCGGTAATGGCTGATTTACATCAACAGCAACGCTCTCTAACGGCCCATCACAATGAGCAAAATCGTTATCAATGAATAATTTCAGCGCGTCACACGCCGCCTGTTCATCTTCACCGTCAAAAATAAACTGGCACTCATCCCCCAATACAGCATCTGCACCCACCAGTGACAGCACACTTTTGGCGTCTGCTTTTGTCCCTTTGCTTTTATTCAATAAGGTGATCTGGCAACCGAAAGGTTTAGCTCGGTTCTCTATTTCTGCCGCTGGTCTGGCATGGATGCCATTTTCCAGTGGGTTGGTAAATTCAAATGATTTAGTCATGATTGCCCCTTCGGGATTATCCGATATTTGCTATTCGATCTTTTTTATTCGATACAATTTTTGGGTGTAGAAGACCACTCACCCGAGCTTTGCGACTTGGGTGAGAGGTAAACTGATTATGTGGATTATTTCCTCAAGCGCAGGCCAAGCATCCCATGTGCCGGAACAACAGACTCTGCGGTTATGTCACCGACAATGCGCTCCATGCCATCAACTTGCTGAACTTTCCAGCCGGCTGGGAGTTCACCGAGAGCCACGGCTTCCGTGCCTACATTCATTAACCTGACAATCACACTTTGAGTGTCGTCTTCACAGATCTTGACTGCGCTTACTGTGACTGATGGTTGATTCAGAGCTAATAAACTGTACGCTTCTGGAGCCGTGAACATTGGCGGCGCAATCATAAACCGCTGCACTACACCGTTATGCAGAGTTAATGGTTTGCTCAACCACTCCTTGACGCGTTGACATAACCCAGCGTCGTAGGCACTACCACTGAATGGATAAAGCGCCAAGCGGAACGACAGTGATTGTTGAAGCTGGGAATCTGGACTTGCGTCCGGCAGCCCAGATAAGCGTCCAGGGCGGTATTTCAGATCCGGTTTACCAACAAAACCCATGGCTCGGAACAAGGTAATGGCAATCGAGTCATCGTATTGTTGATATTCACGAATACCATCCGTCATCACAGCGAGCCCGCCCTGTAAAGTTTCGCCCGCGACAACACTCTGCATCGGGTAAATAGGCATCGGGCAAGAGGTCCATTGCTGTTGTTGCCACAGCGACAACGCTGACTCGTCATTACCTCGCTGAATTAGCCCGATGGGTTGATCCGCAATACTTTGGGCACGAGCAAAATCACCATTCACATGTAGCTGAAGCCTGTGATCGTTAACGTGGTTATCAATTTCAATCGCAATATCGAGTTGCTCACTGCCCTTCGCCAGCCCCAACACAACATCTAAGCTTTGTTTTACTGAACAACGCTGCTCAGCGCGCTCGGATAAATCCGCTGGTAACGTCGCGTGGTAAGTGATGCGAACTTCAGATCTCAGTGGTCCATGGCAAACTCTGATGTTCTCAGCTTCGGTGTTAAAACCAACGTGATAGTCGGCATGTGGCTCAGAAAAATCATAATTATCCCCATCATCACCACCATCTACCAAGGTTAAGAGATCATGCCAATACTGGCCGCTAACCAAGCAGCTTAGGCTTACAGTGCCATGCATATCGACACTGACTGACAAAGCGTCGTTGGCAATAGTGACCGACTCTTCTTTCTCGGCTTGAGATTCTGCTTCCGCCTTTTCAGGACCCGCTTCCTCTGCGTCAGCTAAGCGCTCGATTTTTAGGTTACGGTAGCCACAAGCAGGTAAGCCTTCTAGAGAGACTAAGACGGTATGGCGGTACCAAGATCGGAAACGCTCATCACCAAGGGTGGTTGGATCTTGAACAATGGCATTGATATCCACCAACTCACAATCGATAGACTGCGTTGCTACCCTTTGCTCACCGTCGTAAACAGTAAACTGGCGTGTCGGCAATACCAGTTCCAGCTCAAGTTGAACATTACGACTATAAGGCAGTGGGTTGAAAACCAATACATACTCACCGTCTTTGCCTTTGGTTGACGAATCAGCCAATTGCTTGAGTGTGATTTCCTTCAGTCGTTCAGCGTTTTCACGGACAGCCTGAATACGGGCCTTCACCTGACTATTCACCGAGTCAGTATTGCACCCCCCGATTGAGTCATGAGCATGGCTCTGCATTAACTGTTTCCAGTTTTTCTCCATCAAACCATACGGGTACTTCAGGCCAAACTGATTAGCGACCGTCAACAACGGCTCAAGCTGATTGATCAGCAGGTTTTCTACATCACTATTTAGCTTTTTAATATCGTAGCGGGTGGAATAAATGCCTCGGTGAATACGGCTGTATTTGCCATACAACATTTCACTTTCAATCACAGGTAACGTCCCCGTTGCCGTGCTGGCAAAATAGTCCTCAAAACTGCACAGTTGGTATTGATAAGGGCGTGTTTCATTCGCCTGATTAATCGCCTCTACCGTTTCTGTTTGCCACGGCTTCTGATCGTGCCCACCCATAAACAAGAAATTCTCGCGCTCCCCAGGCCAGAAACGCTCAGTCATTTTCTGGTCAATACCGTCGAGGTGCGTATCCATGGCTTTCATGCCTTGGAAAGCGCTATAACCAAACTCCAGTACAGCCGTGGTCACGTTACTTCCATCCGGTGCACGCCAAACAAACTCGGTATTCGCGCAAATCCCTTCCCAAATCCCGCGCCAGAACACACACTTGTCGATGTTGAAATGCTGTAGGAGCTGAGGTAGCTGCTCGCTTTGCCCAAATGAATCAGGTACATAACCCACCTTCATTACCCCGCCAAATCGCTCTGCATCACGGCAGCCCCATAACAAATTTCTAATTTGTGACTCACCATGAACAACGCATTGATCTGTCTGGGTGTACCAAGGGCCGACCAACAACTTACCCGACTCAACCAGTGCTTTGACCCTATCCGTATCTTCAGGCACAACACTCAAGTAATCTTCGAGCATCACCGACTGACCATCGAGCACAAAACAAGGTAACCCGTCATCATTCTCTAGTTGTTCTAACATTTGCTGCATCGTAAACACCAGCAGCACTTGAGATTCCTCCGTACTGAAATACCATTCACGATCCCAGTGAGTATGAGGAACTATGTATGCTTTCTTATTCGTTGACATCACAATGACCTCAAGCTGATTTTGCTGTCTGCGGTTGAACTTCAGCTGCTGCTGATTGCTTATTGAATTGTCGCTTCATCAATAGCGTGGTCGAGACCGCCACAAAGGCGACACCAGTCGCGATAGAAATGAGGTATAAGAAGAAGTTGGACGACAGAATAAGAGCAAGAATACCTGCAGCTGGCGCCTGAACAATCGAATCAAACATGATCACCATCGATGCGGAAATCGCACTGCCGATAGTATTAATAATGATCAAAGCAGGATTGGCTAAGATAAATGGTATGGCTCCCTCACTGATACCAACACAGGACATCATCAGGGCAGCACGGCCATTCTCTTGTAACTCTTTGCTGTAATACTGCTTAGCAATAATCGTGGATAAACCAATACCAAACGGTGCTATCATGATGGCGATATGTGACGCTGTCACTGGCTCAAAGATACCTTGGGCAAACAAGCCTAGGCTGACGGTAATTGCCGCTTTGTTAATTGGTCCTCCCAAATCAAACCCGACCATGGCACCTAACACGGCAGCCATCAGTACTTTATTACCACCGGACATACCTACCAACCAGTTTTCCAAACCGGTATTAAGGGCGATAAGCGGATAGCCAACAATATATTTCATCACAAAGAGGACGATAGCAGTACCAATCAACGGAATGATGACCATAGGTAACAGACTGCGGAACTCTTTTGGCAGTTTGATATTCGCCAGCATCCAGCGAACCAAGTAACCCACCATCAAACCGCCGAGCAATGCCCCTAAGAAGCCCATTTGCATGTCACGCGCCAGCATACCAGCAATTAAACCCGGAGCTATAGCTGGTTTTCCGGCTAAACCAAAACCAACAAAAGCGGCAATAACAGGGAATAACAATGTCAGACCATATAAACCAAATGTTTTCAAATCATTAATTAACTGTGCAGCTAAAGAGTTGCTTTCATTTAAATCAACACCGGTTATAGTTTCAAATAAAGAGCCGAAAGCCAGCATCATACCACCAGCCACAATAACTGGTATCATATATGACACGCCGGTCATTAGTGCTTCACGTAATTTATCTAGCTCTGTTTTTTCTTTTTTAAGTAGTAGGGCCATGGTAATTATCCTTAATTATTATTGATTAAATGCATCATGGTTTCATACACAGCATCAGGCCGTTTAATAGGGTCAGCAACCGCACATTCCAAAATAGTCAGTGGCTCAAACCTATCCATACCTTCCACAGCAACTTCTGCGGCAATGATCGCGCCGTTAGCACGTGCGATATCATCCACGGTGATCTCATTATCTATACCTGTACTGCCTTGGGTTTCTACTTTCACTTCCCAACCACGCTCTTTCCCCAGCACTTCAAGCGCTTCTGCTGCCATATAGGTGTGGGCAATTCCAGTTGGGCACGCTGCTACACAAACGATATACATATTGACCTCGCTAAAAACTTGATAAGCTTCTGTTGTTAAAAACAAAAAAAGCAGCAATCATCTTCCGATGATTGCTGCTCAATTGATGGATGCTAACGTTAGACACGTTACTTTTGCTAGCATTTTCACGACCAAGTGATGCAGATCCATGTGTATTAGACATCGCTGCATTCGCAGGTGCATAGCGATAGAAACACACCAAAGAACTGGCCGAAACTTGCTTAGCAAAATATAGGTATGTTAGTGACAGTAAAGAAAACAAGGTGCGAACCTGTGCCGCACAACATTGGTGATTACGCTTCCAACGAGCGTAAGAAACATCGCACCAATACCTAACTTGCTTACCAAGCATGTCACCAACACGAATATAAAGCTGGTTATAATCCGACGCTATCTCATCCAGTTCCTTGTCAGAGCTGGAGACAAGACTTTCGCTGGCATTGATACAGACACACGAATAAATAGCATTAGCCAGAATGCGTAAGACACCCTGGATAAATACTAATAACGTGGCTGAATCAAATTTCATCGAAGTATCCCCTGTAAAGATACGCAAATCTTATACAGTAAAACTAAATTAAGATGTGATGTGATTCACAATTGAATATAAACTAATATTTCATATTGTCATTAATGACGCCCCTCACAATTATCAATAAATAAAGAGGCATCATTCATTATTTATAAAATGATTGAATCCATGAATTTATTACCTTGTCTCTATTCACCGATTGGTTGACCCACAACTAAATACCTCATAAAAAAAGCCGCAATATATTAACTATGCGGCTTTTTATTTTAAACAGGCGACTACACACTACAAAACATCAATGACCAACTTCATCCCTGATACAAACAGGAACAGATAACATAACCGGTATACCACATCCTGGCTGACCCGATGGAGTAGCCACACCCCCATATAAACCCCAACAGGGGCTAGAGGCATGAGAACTAACGCCGTCATCAAATTGGTGGTATCAAACTCACCAAGCAAGCTGTAGGGAATAAGCTTAGCTAAATTAATAATGGCAAATAGCACAGCCATGGTAGCAATTAGAGTGACTTTCTCCAGCCTCAGAGGCAGCAAGTAAATACTGGCTGGCCCACCGCCGGCATGAATTGCGGTACTGGAAAAACCACCTAAACTACTCCACCACCATGCACTGGCTTTACCGGGCTTTTTATCTTGCTGGCCACCGCCCAACACATATTGCACGCAAAACAGTAGCGACAATACACCTATCAACAATTTGAGTCCGGCCTCAGGGGTAATGCTGAGGAATAACCCAGCCAGCAATACCCCTAGTAAGGAACCCGGCAGCATTTGGCGCAAAATCGAATAGTCAGCACTGCGGTAGTGTTGCTTAACCGCAAACGCATCCATGACACACAGGATAGGAAGCAAGATTGCAGCGGCTTGTGTTGGCGAAACCACTAGGGCCATTAGAGGCACTGCAATGATCCCAAGCGCCCCGCCCAAACCGCCTTTACCTATCCCATAAATTAATACAGCAGGTACGGCAGTAATATAAAACCAAGGATCGGTAACAATCATCTCAGCCCTTACATACAGTGCTCAGCCAGATAACCTCGGCTCTTTGCCATGTCCATTTTCACATGATCAAGTTGAGACACCGCACGTTCTTGTTCAACAACAATCCAGCCTTGGTAATCAATATCTTGCAAAACCTGGAAGATTTTTGAGAAATTGATACTACCCTCGCCCAAAGGACGTGTGAGCCCCTGACTGAACGCATTCGCCATTCCACAGCGACTACGCATCGCATTATGTAACTGCTGCCCATCAACATCCTTAAAGTGCAGGTGCTCTAGCCGATTTGCATAACGACGAATAAAGTCTTCCGGCTTCATCCCATCAATAAACAAATGGCCAATATCAAGACACAAGCCAAGACGATCGGCCGGAATAGTATTCATAACCATCGCAATCTCATCGGGAAAAGCAACAAAACCACCGGAACTTGGGTGCAATAATGTCCTAACGCCTTTATCAGCGGCAATTTCCGCCACCGCTGAAATAGTCGCAATCATCGCCTGCAGCTGCTCTTTATTGAGCCTTGGTGCAATCACACCATGACCAACATAGGAATCTCTGGCAGCATTGGCTCGATCCATAATGATCAGTTTGTCGACACCAATTGCAACGAGCAAATCAACAACACGATGAGCATTATCGAGGATCTCTTCTTTTGACTCTGGACAACTAAAGTCGCCATGTAAATTCCCTGCGCACACTTTCATCCCCCTAATCCGCAGCGAACTGGCAAGAATAGAAGGATCTTCAGGGAAATACCCGACGGGCCCGAGTTCAATCCCTTCATACCCAGCTTCTCGAGCTTCAACAAGCACTTTACCCCAACTTGGATTATCGCCTTGTAAAGAGTTCTCCACTCCCCAACAGCAAGGCGCACACGCTATTTTCATTGTCATAATTACATCCTCTACATGACAAACTTCTTGAAATTATTCTTCGGCAGACTGTCTGCGTGGTTATTTGAACCCTGATTAAATGAGTCCTTTTTCAACCAAAAACTGACGGCTCTTTTTAATATCGGGTAATGTGGTGTCGGAATGGCGCGGATCGCGTTCTTGTTCAATCGTGATCCAACCGTGATAACCAATAGACTCAAGCGCTTGGGCTACTTCGTCATAGTCCACCGCCCCTTCTCCTAACGGGCACATCACACCATCCGCGCAAGCTTGCCAAAAGCCTACTTGCTCCTTAATAGCCTGCTGTAAACGATGCTGATTCACATCTTTGAAATGAACATACTCCAGCCTGTCAGCGTATTGCACCAGGCTCTTTGCTGGATCCATGGTGGCGTAGTACAGGTGTCCGGTATCAAGACAAAGCCCGACTTCCTCTGCCGGTATATCGGCTAGCATAAGATCGATTTCATCTTGGTATTCGATATAACCACCAGCATGAGGATGAACAACCGCCCTAATTTCATGACGCTTAGCAACCTCGGCAATATCGCGGATAGTGCTCATCATCTGGGCCCAACGCTTTGAGTCCAATCTTGGGGCCTGTTCAGGCATACCAGCATAGCGGCTTCTGATGTCATTGACGCAATCGATGACCACCAACTTTTCGCAACCAATTTTCTGCAGTAAGCCGCACAACCGCTTAGTTTTCTTAATAATGTCTTCATAACTGCTGGCTTCAGACAACGGTTCGAAGATGGTACCGGCACAAATTTCCAGCTCTTTGATATACAACGCCGTGTTTACCGTATCCGCATCGAGCGGCAAAAAACCGTATGGCCCCAGTTCTGTACCGGTAAATCCTGCTAGCCTAACTTCCGACAACACCGCCATCCAATTTGGATTATGTGGATTATCGGAAGATTCAACACCCCAACAACAAGGTGCGCATGCAATTGAATAACTCATAGTTCCACCCTCAAGTGATCCATTAACTGAACAAAGCAAATTACAGCCAGACTAATCACTCTCGAGCAAAAATGGCGTGACCGAGCACGCATCTTATTTTTGCATTTTCGCAAATCAGATTTGAATCTATGCCTATAACACCCGAACGCCTCTCCCCCATAGACTGTTATTAACAAATCAAACTGAAACAGGAAGTTGTATGGAACCCGTTTACATTGTTGCCGCAAAACGTACCCCTATTGGTAGTTTCAACGGCGCACTTGCCCCCGTGTCTGCACCTCAACTAGGAGCGGCCGCCATTAAAGGTGCTCTCGAG
Organism: Photobacterium lutimaris; assembly: GCF_003025555.1. GTDB lineage: Bacteria > Pseudomonadota > Gammaproteobacteria > Enterobacterales > Vibrionaceae > Photobacterium > Photobacterium lutimaris. The sequence continues at coordinate 1,183,046 of NZ_PYMH01000001.1, forward strand.
CAATGTCACCTTGATCCAAGCCTGATTGATGAAGTGATTGCTGGAAATGTATTAAGTGCCGGTATTGGTATGGGCCCTGGTCGACAAGCGGCTATTCTCGCAGGCATCCCTGAGACTGTCCCAGCCTACACGCTGAACATGATCTGCGGTTCTGGCATGAAAACCGTGATGGATGGCGTGAGTCATATTCGTGCAGGTGAAGCCGAGATTGTTGTTGCTTGCGGTATGGAGAGCATGTCTCAGGCCCCTTTTATTTCTGCAAACCCATTACGTGATGGCGTTAAGATGGGTCAACTGACTCTCGACGACTCCATTATCAAAGATGGCCTGACTGATGTTTTCAATCAATACCATATGGGGCTCACCGCAGAAAATATCGCAGAGCTGCATCAACTGAGCCGCGAAGAGCAGGACCAATTCGCGCTTTCCAGCCAACAGAAAGCCACTTCAGCACTTAAAGAGCATGGCTTTAGTGATGAAATCGAACCGGTCAATGTTTCCCATCGCCGCAAGCAATATACCGTTAGCCTTGATGAATACCCGAAAGCTGACGCCAGCTTTGAGAAACTGCAATCGCTTCGCCCTGCTTTCAAAAAAGAAGGGACAGTCACCGCTGGTAACGCATCGGGTCTGAATGACGGTGGTTCGGCTATCATTCTTGCTTCGAAAGCGGCGGTTCAACGCTATGACCTGACACCACTTGCTGAAATAGTCGCTTGTGGACAAGCAGGGTTGTCTCCAAAAGTGATGGGACTTGGCCCTGTCCCCGCAATCACCAATGCCCTTGATAAAGCCAAACTGACGTTGGCTGATATCGAATGCTTCGAGCTCAACGAGGCATTTGCCGCACAAGCTCTCGGCGTAATGAAAGAGCTATGTGAAAAGCATAGCGTCGACAAATCTTGGCTCGAATCACGCACTAATCTCAATGGTGGTGCCATCGCCCTCGGTCACCCACTCGGCGCATCCGGTAACCGAATATTGACCTCGTTGATTTACCAACTAGAACGTTCACAGCAGACCTATGGCTTGGCCTCCCTTTGCATCGGTGGCGGTATGGGAACAGCTGTAATCATCCGTCGATGCCAGGTAAATAAATAGGAGCATATTATGAAAAAATCTATCTCAGCAAACGAGATCGCCACTCTTCTTCGCGATGATATGACCATCATGATAGGCGGGTTTATGGCTAACGGTGCACCGGAAGGACTGATTGATATCATCCTAGCGTCTGACATCAAGAACATCACCCTGATCACCACCGATACCGGCACACCAGAATCAGGATCTGGACGCCTGATCAAAGCCAAACGTATCAGTAAACTCTATGCCTCGCACATCGGTACCAATCCTGAAACGGGCGCACAAATGAATAGCGGCGAATTGGATGTAGAATTGGTCCCACAAGGCACACTCGCTGAACGGATCCGCGCAGCAGGCGCAGGCTTAGGTGGCGTATTGACCCCTACCGGACTTGGCACTTTAGTCGCCGAGTCCAAGCAAGTTATCAAAGTGGATGGCAAAGACTTCCTGCTGGAAAAACCATTACGCGCAGATCTTGCCTTGATCCGTGGCTCTGTTGTCGATACCAAAGGCAATACTGTTTACAAAGGGACGACGCAGAACTTCAACCCATTAATGGCGACGGCTGCTGACACTGTAATCATCGAAGCTGAAAACTTGGTCAACATCGGCGAAATTGCTCCCGAAGCGGTACACACACCGAGTTTGTTTATTGACCACATTTACCAAGGAGCTTAATCATGGCCATTCAACGAGAAAAACATCAGATTCGCCGTATGATTGCTTGGCGTGTTGCTCAAGAGCTTCACGATGGTGATGTAGTCAACCTTGGCATTGGGCTGCCAAGCCTTGTGGCTAATGAGACCTCTTCAGATATCGAAATCCTACTTCAAGCTGAAAATGGCCTAATTGGTATTGGGGAAATGCCAGATAAAGCCAATATTGACCCTGACTTGGTCAATGCAGGAGGACAACCCATAACAGCAACAGCAGGTGCCTGTACTTTCCATAGCGCAGACTCTTTCACGATTATCCGTGGTGGGCATGTTGATGCGACTGTACTGGGCGCATTGCAGGTCGACCAATTTGGTAACCTTGCAAACTGGATCATCCCAGGAAAAATGGTACCGGGTATGGGCGGTGCTATGGATCTGGTCGTCGGCGCGAAAAAAGTAATTGTCGCCATGGAGCATACCGTCAAAGGCAAACCAAAACTGCTTAAACACTGCTCGCTTCCGCTTACTGCCGCTAATCAAGTTGATTTGATTGTGACAGAGCTGGGCGTTATCAAAATCACAGAGCAAGGAATGATGCTAACAGAGCTTGCTCCTGGCACAACGATTGATGACATTCAGGCCGCAACAGAGGCAGAGCTAATCATTTCCCCTGACTTGAAGGCCATGCCGATTCCAAGCGATTTATAATCGCAAACAGACACTGTTACGTTAACGAAAATAGCACCGAGCCTTTGCTCGGTGTTTTATTTCGAGTAAAAAAAACCAACGCTTAATAAGCGTTGGCTTCACTCAGATAATAAATACTGAATTAAACTTCTTCTGGTTGCCCTTGCAACACGTTAGATACTTCAATTGGCAACTTCTGCATCACGTAGTTACCCGGTGCAGGACCCTTAGCTGGGTATGTATTACTACCCGCACTACGAGCTTCAACAACGTCAGCCTCTTCGAAGTCTCCCATCCACGCGTTCCAATGGGTCCACCAGGAGCCATCTTGGCGTTTAGCCCCTTCTAGCCAAGCCTCAGGATCAGCTGAGGATTTAGCATTCGTCCAGAAGCCATACTTGTTCTTTGTCGGGTGGTTAACGATACCGGCAATATGGCCAGACTCACCCAGTACAAATGTAGACTTTCCACCTAGCTTGCGAGCACCACGATAAGTGCCCTGCCAAAGCGCAATGTGATCTTCTTGAGTTGAGATAAAGTAAGTTGGGATCTTGATCTTAGCCAGATCAATATACACACCACCCACCTTGAACCCTTTAGGATCGATTAGACGGTTTTCAAGATAGAACTGACGCAACAATGTACTGTGGCAGGCTACTGCAACATTGGTACTATCGCCATTCCAGTACAGCAAATCGAAATCAATTGGGCTGTTACCTTTCAGGTAATTGTTGATGTAGTAGTTCCAGTACAAGCTGTTTTCACGCAGTAGGCTAAATGTCACACTTAACGAACGACCATCCATGTAGCCTTTCGCTTCATTCTGCGCTTCAATGGCGGAGATAATCGGGTCGTTAACGTACGCCCCAATCTCCCCTGGCTGCGAGAAATCTAGCAACGTCGTGAAGAATGTGGCTGACTTAATCCGATTACGCATACGTTTGGCAGAATAATACGCCAATGTTGTTGCTAGCAGTGTTCCACCAATACAGTAACCAGCGGCATTAATTTGTTTTTCACCCGTGATATCTTCAACAACATCAACGGCTTTAACAACACCATCAACCACGTAGTCGTCAAAATCAACATCAAACATACTGGCATCAGGATTACGCCAAGACATCATGAATACGGTATGTCCCTGCTCAACCAACCAACGCACCATTGAATTCTTCTCACGAAGATCCAAAATATAGTACTTATTGATAAATGGCGGTACGATCAGTAACGGAGTTGCATTCACTTTCTCAGTCAGTGGCTTATATTGAATAAGCTCAAACAGGTGGTTCTTGTAAACAACATCACCCGCTGTATTCGCTACATTTTCACCCAGTTGGAAAGCCGCATCATTAGTCATGCGGATCTTGAGCACATCGGCACTCGACTGCATATCTTGCTGAAGCAGCTCCATTCCCTTCACTAGATTTTCACCATTAGTCTCAACGGTCAGCTTAGCTAATTCGGGGTTTGTCGTCACAAAGTTCGTTGGAGACATCGCATTGATGGCTTGACGAGAAAAAAAACTCAAGCGCTCTTTCGCTTTATCGTCTAGCCCGTCCATCGAATCGATGGTTTCTTTCATCGTATTACTAAACAATAAATACGACTGCTTGATATAATTGTAAAACGTTTCATTCTCCCATGCAGGATCAGTAAAACGTTTATCATCTTTTTCAGGCTTAATAAGATCTTCTTCGTCACCTGTTTTCATCGTGACGTTTTGCCAGATCTTCATCTGGCTCTCCCACCATTCCATTTGCACTTTGGCGATAACGGCTGGCTGCGCTGAGGCTTGTTCGATCAACTTAGTCGTATCTTCTAAGCTAATTTCATTAAGCGCTTTATTTAAGGGAGTATTCATGGCTGCTTTGCCGGATTCCAGCTCCTTCCACCACATCTGGTTCATATCTTGGAGCTTAGCAAAGTAGTCCGTAAAGAAGTTATGGTTCATTGCAATGACCTCTATATTAGGACTAAAAATGCCGCCCTCGAATGGGGCGGCAGAATTGGTCATGCAACTTAAGCAGGTGTTGCTTGCTTTACATTTTCAGCAACTAGCTCTTCAACTTCCGTTTTGAAGTTTTGAGCTACAGCGTTGAATTTGTTGCTGTCATCAATTAGCTGCTGAGAAAGCTTAGTTAGTGTTTCTAGCTGCTGGCTGTTGAACTCAGCGAATGACTGAACATCTTTAACTTCGCTTACTGCTTTTAGCTGATTAAGGCCTAGGTCACTGTATGCGCGAACAGCAGCTAGTTGAAGTTCAGTAAGCTCTTCAACGTTCTTAGTGAACATTTTGTTGAATTTAACGTATGGTGCTAGTGATTTTTCAGTCTGCTCAGAGAAAGACTTAAACATTTCCGTATACATAGTGATTTCCTTCATTTAAAGATTGATTAAGTACCTGTGCCATGATGAATACAGGTACTGGTTAGCTTTACAATTGAATTAGACGCTCTTCAGTACAATTGCTGTACCCATACCACCACCAACACACAAAGTAGCTAGGCCATGCTCAGTACCGCGACGACGCATTTCGTGAAGAAGGCTGACAATAATACGATTACCTGAAGCACCTAGTGGGTGACCCAGTGCAATCGCACCACCATTTACATTGGAACGCTCGGCCAGATCTTCTACCTGAGACCCTAGTTCATCGGCCAATTCGTGAAGTACACCTAAAGCTTGACCCGCAAATGCTTCATTGAATTCAAACAGACCAACGTCACCGATTGTCAGTTGTGCTTTATCAAGTGCTTTTACCACTGCAGGAACAGGACCTAGCCCCATAATTTCCGGAGCGATACCGGCTTGAGCATAGCTTTCAATTTCAGCAAGCGGCGTTAGGCCGTATTTTTCAACAGCAGCTTCTGAAGCAACAATAATGGCACTTGCACCGTCATTGATACCTGATGCGTTACCTGCCGTTACTGAACCGCCTTCTTTCTTGAATGCAGTACGTAGTTTTGCAAGGCCTTCAATGCTCGCATCAGCTTTCGGGTATTCGTCAGTATCTACAATGCTCGTTTTCCGGCGAACAGTGACTTCGACAGGGGCTATTTCATCGGCGAACTTACCCTGCTCAATAGCAGCAACCGCTTTTTGCTGGCTCGCTAGCGCGAAGTTATCTTGCTGCTCGCGAGTTAACCCCACTTTGGCGACAACGTTTTCAGCTGTAACGCCCATGTGATACTGATTAAACACATCGGTCAAACCGTCAGAGATAAGCAAGTCATCCAAACTTAGCGACCCCATTTTCTGACCGTCACGAATCGTCGCTGGGGCACAGAATGGAATCTGAGACATGTTTTCTGCACCTGCAGCAACAACCAACTCAGCATCACCAGCTTTGATGTGGGCTGCGGCATCCATTACCGCTTTCATTCCAGAACCACAGACCATATTTAAACTATAAGCGGGTACTTCTTGAGGCACACCAGCATAGATGGCAGCCTGTCGGCCTGGCCCCATACCCTGTCCAGCACCAACAACGTTACCTAGAATGACTTCATCAAGATTTGCAGGGTCAACGCTTGCTTCTTCCAATGCAGCTTTAATGGCTACAGCAGCAAGTTGAGAAGCAGGAACTGATTTCAGCGCACCGCTGAAACTACCGATAGGCGTACGTTTAGCCGCAACGATATATACTTTTGACATGATTTTTTGCGTCCTTTCAAACTTCAGAAATTAACCCATTAGTGCATGTACAAACCGCCATTCACAGACAGCGTTTCGCCTGTGATATACGCAGCAGCATCACTCGCCAAGAAAGTTACCGCTGCCGCTACTTCAGCGGGTGCAGCAAGGCGCTTCATTGGGATTTCAGCTTTAATGCTATCTAGCACTTCTGGTTTAATTGCTTCTACCATTGGCGTACCGGTATAGCCTGGGGCAATTGCATTGACGGTAACACCAGAACGCGCACCTTCAGCAGCCAATGCCTTGGTAAATCCGATCATCCCAGCTTTTGCAGCTGAGTAGTTAGCCTGTCCAAACTGACCTTTAAGGCCGTTCACTGAAGAGATATTGATAACTCGGGAATTACCGTGCTCACACATTGAAGCGAAGAGTGGCTGGGTCACATTAAACAAACTGTTCAGGTTTGTCGTAATAACATCGCCCCACTGCTCTTTGGACATACGCTTAAACGTCGTATCACGTGTAATACCAGCATTATTGACCAGAACATCAATGTTACCTTCTTCTTGCAATAATGTTGCAAGCGCCTCTGTGCAATAATCAGCATCCGTAACATCTAGCGGGAACAATCTAACCTGCTCCTCTGAATAATTATTCTCTTTAAACCATTCTTTAGCTTTGGCTTCACCGCTTGGGTAATATGTGGCAATCACACGAAAACCCGCATCAACTAATCCTTTAGTGATCGCTGAACCAATACCACCTTTTGCACCAGTTACTAATGCTTTTTTAGTCATTACAGAAGACTCCATTCCATCTTTATGATGTTTACCACCCTTTATTTCAGATACTTACAGCATCAATTCAATAAGGGCCACTAACCAACGCAGACTGTTTATCAGTCTTATTTTTTATCTTGTTGCATCCTAGCGAGTAAAAAAGACACTTAGGTGACTTTTACATTGCACAAACATTATAAAAACACATGCACATGACAATATCAACACGGAGCATCAATGGTCATACCAATATTCCCGCATAGAATCACATTAAATAATAAAACCAAGGTCAACCTTTAAATGTGTCAATAACGTTAACTTTTGTGAGTATGGGTAAGTGACATGTTTTATATGCTGAAAAACAATGGTATAGACTGAGTCAATGGCCAAATCTTACTTGTTGCCTATGCAAGCTTGCACTGGGAAAGTGCATCATTAATCAACAACAACAGGACATCTGACCTGTTGAGTTAGCTAATTTAAAGGTGAGAAAATAATCAACTGCATCTTGCGGATGAACTTACCCTGCTAAATCGAGTCTTAATTTTCATATTTAACTGTTTCATTTAAGGAAAATACCCCCATGTTGACAACGACTTTCCAACGCCTTCAATCGCACCTGAATACCCAGGTCATAGGTCAACCGAATCTTGTTAAACAGTTAATGATCGCACTCCTTGCCGATGGCCATATATTGGTAGAAGGCCCTCCAGGGTTGGCAAAAACACGCGCTGTAAAAGTGCTGTCTGATAGCATCGAGGGAAACTTCCACCGCATTCAATTTACCCCTGATCTATTACCTGCTGACTTGACGGGGACTGACATTTTTCGCCCTGAAACCGGCGACTTCACCTTTCAGCCGGGTCCCATCTTCAATGCCTTGTTGCTGGCCGATGAAATCAACCGCGCACCGGCCAAAGTACAAGCCGCAATGCTCGAAGCCATGGCAGAAAAGCAAATCACTGCAGGACGTAAAACCTATCACCTCCCTGAGCTCTTTCTGGTCATGGCGACTCAGAACCCTATTGAACAAGAAGGAACCTACCCCCTACCGGAGGCGCAGCTTGACCGTTTCTTACTGCAGCTTAATGTTGATTACCCTGACGAAAACAGCGAGTTGGAAATCCTCAGGCTTAACAGAGGTGAAGCCTTGGGCATTACCGCCGAAGAAACGGTACAAGTTACCCAGGCAGAAATTTTTGCGGCGCGTAAAGAAGTGCTCAATATCCATATGGCTGAAGAAGTCGAGCAGTACATCATTCGCTTGATTATGGCCACACGCCATCCCCACCGTTATAGTGAACAACTCGCCAATTGGCTGCAAATGGGTGTCAGCCCACGTGCTACCCTTGCACTTGACCGTTGTGCCCGCTCACATGCTTGGCTAAATGGCCGGGACTTTGTCACGCCTGAAGATGTACAACTGATGGCGTACCCTGTACTCCGTCACCGCTTGCTACTTAGTTATGAAGCACAAGCCGAAGCCATATCACCCGATACCATCGTTGAGCAGTTAATTTCACAGGTTGCCTGCGCATGAGTTCACAGGAATTGACTCCAACACTACCTGCCCATAGTGATGGCGTTAACCTTTGTTTGGCTGAGCTTCTGCAATACAAGAATCAGTCAGTACGATGGTTACCGCCCGCACAAAGTGTTTGGTCACAACTTAATGGCCAGCATCAGAGCCGTCAAAAAGGCCGCGGCATGAACTTTGCCGAAGTTCGTCCCTATCAGGCAGGTGATGATATACGCGCTATTGACTGGCGCGTAACGGCACGTACCGGTAAAACCCACACCAAACTGTTTACCGAAGAACGCGAGCAACCCGTTATGCTGCTGATTGATGTCAGCCCCAGTATGAAATTTGGTACGCAGTTATTGTTGAAATCGGTGCAAGCGGCCCATTTTTCGAGTTTACTGAGCTGGCTGGCAGTGAGTGCACAAGACAGGATCGGCGCTATCGTATTCAACGGAAACCGCTTGTTCGAGTGTAAGCCAACAGCGCGCCAGCAAGGACCTCTGACGGTTATCAATGCTATGATTGATGCCCATCAAGTTGATGGCGATAAAGACTTTAATGAAAATCGCCTGAGCTTTTCTGATGCACTCAAACATCTCCATCACCTTTGCCCGAAAGGGAGTGAAATAGTCGTTCTGAGTGATTTCTATCAGCTGCAATCAAAAGACAAACGACGATTAAGCCAACTCAGGCAGCATAACCGGTTACAATTCGTTCAGCTCTTTGATCCACTTGAATTTGGCCATACCGCATTCAATGGCACCGAATTCGTTACCGATGATCAACGGGCAACGTGGCTTGACTTTTCAGCCAAGAAGACCCGCGATAGCCTGAGTCAGCAGTATCAAGAACACCAACACTTCATACAAGATATGTGTAAAAGCTTAGCCATTCCGTTGCATCACCTCTCTGCAGCCCAAACCCTGATGGATCAACTCGGTCATTCCGGATTTAAAGGAAACAAAGGAGGGACACATGGCTGACACAACTATGCCTGCGTTGCCGCTTGCAGATATCCACCTACCAGAAACACCGGGGATATGGCCCCTTGCTTGGGGATGGTGGGTCGCTTTTTTGCTGACAGCCATCACTTTAACCTACCTGACATTGTTTATTCTCAGGCGTCGTCGTCAAAACTTAGCCAGACGAGAAGCATTAAACCGATTGGCAATATTGAAATCCCCCGCCGATTTCAATCAGCTAAACCTGCTATTGCGCCAGGTCGCAATGTCGTACCACTCCCGGACAGAGGTCGCGGGCTTAACCGGACAATCATGGCTTTCTTTTCTTGATCTCCACCTAGAGGAAAAGGACCGTGGCTTCACCCGTTTGTCTGAGGTTTGGCAGCAAGGACTGTTTTCCCCTATCCCACTTGAAAAAGAACAGTTTTCTATGTGTTATCAACAAGCCAAAAAATGGATACGTAAAGCTAACTTCAACAGTATGCCAGACGTATCCAAGGAGTCTGGTAATGTTTGAATTGACATGGCTTTGGGCTTTTATACTGCTCCCACTGCCTATTGCCGTTTATTTTTTGAGCAAGCCTAATGCTCAACCTTCAGCGATTAGACTGCCCAAGCTACCTACTGGGCTTGGAAAGAAAGCAACAGTAAGCCGTTGGTTAGTGGTATTAATAGCCATAGCCTGGATTAGCTTGATCACCGCACTCTCGCGACCCGCTTGGTACGGAGATCCGGTTGAGATCAACCCAGATCACCGTGATATGATGCTGGCTGTCGACTTGTCCGGATCCATGTCGATCAAAGATATGATCACTGACAATGGTGAAGCCATTGACCGGTTAACCGCTGTCAAAGATGTACTTCACCATTTCATTGGTAAACGCAGTGGGGATCGCCTTGGATTAGTTTTATTTGCCAACCATGCCTACTTGCAGACACCACTTACCTTTGATCGTGACACAGTCCAGCAGCAGCTTGACCGAACCGTATTAGGGCTCATTGGTCAAAGCACCGCAATTGGTGAAGGGTTAGGAATCGCAACTAAAACCTTTATTGACAGCGAGGCACCTCAGCGGGTCATTGTTTTACTCAGCGATGGTGCCAATACCGCTGGTGTGATTGAACCTTTGGAAGCAGCGGAGCTTGCGGCAAGAAGTGACGTCACTATTTATACCGTTGGCGTGGGTGCAGAAGAGATGGAGCAGCGTACCTTCTTTTCAACCCGTACCGTTAACCCCTCCCAGGATCTCGACGAAAGGATGCTAACCCGAATTGCGGAAATGACCGGAGGGCAATACTTCCGAGCTCGAAACCCGCAGGAGTTAGAGCAAATTTACCAAATGATTGATCAACTGGAGCCCATCAATACGGCCCAACAAACATGGCGACCACGTGAGGAATTATTCCGTTTTCCTTTGGCTCTTTCGCTACTACTTTCAGTCATCATCGTTGTTATGAGAAAGCGTAATGGTTAGTTTTACTTTCCTATATCCCTATTGGTTGATCGCCCTGATCCCACTGGGGCTAATACTGCCTTGGTTAGCCAAGAAGAATCGTAAGCAAGGGCTTATCGCCCCCCATTTGGCTGAAAAGCTCGGTTTATCGAACAAAACGCAAACCCGAATAGCCTTACCGGCTATTGGTATATTGTGGACTCTCGCTGTTCTGGCTCTTGCAGGGCCAAGCTGGCAAAAGTCTCCACTTCCTGCGTTTAGCTTATCCGGCGCACGCGTCTTAGTCATGGATATGTCACGCTCGATGTATGCCGACGACATCGTACCCAATCGTCTTAACCAAGCTCGGTTTAAAGCCCTTGATCTGTTACCAGGCTGGAAAGAAGGCAGCACAGGTTTGGTTACGTATGCCGCTGATGGCTACATCGTCAGTCCACTGACCAAAGACAGTTCGACCCTTGCAAGTCTGATCCCCCACTTATCGCCTGACATTATGCCTATTCAAGGCAGTAATGCGGCAACAGGTATTCAAGAGGCAATTAACTTGTTAAAGCAGGCGGGTCATCAGCAAGGTGATATTATTTTAATCACCGACGGCCTAAGCAATACAGAAAGTAGCGATAGCAGGAAGCTTCTCGATGATAACCAGTATCGACTTTCAATCTTAGCCGTGGGAACGACCCAAGGTGCTCCTATCCGGCTACCTGATGGCACACTACTGACTAACGCCAACGGTAAAACCGTGATAGATAAACTGGAAGTCGCCCCATTACGTGAGTTGGCTCTTCGGACTGGTGGCCTATTTCAGATCTCTCAGCCAACAGACCGTGATATCGACAGCCTTATCAAAGCGACTGAAAAACCGATCAGTAATAACAATACAGATGCGAGTAAAGAGTTAGAAGAGCGAATAAACGGTGGCTTTTGGTTATTAATACCCATTGTGCTTCTGGCACTACTCGGTTTTCGTCGAGGTGTTATCCTTACTACGGTATTCATTCTTACCCCTGTTGATCATGCCTTTGCGGAAAGTTGGTCTACCCCCTTCACCAACAGCGACAATTTAGGGTATGAGTTGTTCGAGAAAGGGAGCTATGCGGAAGCCGCTGAACAATTTTCTTCGCCAGCGTGGAAAGGTGCAGCTCAATATCGTGCAGGTGACTATGAGAATGCCATAGATACTCTTTCACCTCTTTCGGATCAGCAGTCGCAATACAACCTTGCCAATGCTTATGCACAGTCTGGTCAGTTTGATAAGGCTGAAGCCTTGTATCAATCAATATTGGAACAGAGTCCAGATCATCAGGATGCCCAAAAGAACTTATCATTGGTCAACGCATTGAAGCAGCAGCAAGAAAACCAGCAACAGGATAGTAATTCGCAACAAGATAGCCAACAATCTCAGTCTGATCAAAGCCAGTCTCAGCAACAACAAAACCAACAGGGAACGTCATCAAGCAACCAACAAGATATGCAGGAAGGAAATCAGAACTCTGAACCACAGGATCAGCAACAGAATCAGGAAAATCGAGATTCTGAGCCCGAGCAAGGGCAAGATCCAAACCAGTCCAATAGTTCCCAGCAGGATAGTCAGCAACAGCAAGGTGCACAAGAGCAGACTCAGGAACAAAAACAATCGCAACAAGATCAAAGGCAATCACGACAGAGCCAAGAAAATGAGCTCAACCAGCAACAGGCGCAACCCTCAAGTTCTCAGGATCAGTCCGAAGAACAGCCAGTACAAGCTGAACGCAATGCCGAAGGTGATCAAGAAGAGAGTGATGACAATCCTAGCTCAATGTCAGCTTTGGCATCTGATGAGGAAGCACCAGAGAGTGTCACCGCCAGCGATCCCGTATTGAAAAAATTAGAACAAGTGCCCAACGATACCAGCGCACTGATTCGTGCCCAGCTCATCTTGCAAGCTAGAGAAAAACAAGTACCTGACGCAACAGAAAACTCATGGTAAATATATGATCATTAATAGTATGTTTAACAATTATCAATATTCATCCCTTTGCCAACATTGGCTTAAAGGGCTGTTTCTTAGCTGGCTTTTTGCCTTTTCAACGCCTTCTTTCGCAGCTCAAGCTGTTGCAACGGTTTCCAAGAATATTGTCGGCGTTAACGAAGTGTTTCAGCTCACGATTAATGTCGATGATAACGTCAATACCAACGCACTCGACCTCAGCAATCTTGATGTCCATTTCAATTACGGCACACCGTCAGTGAGCAGCGGTACTAGCTTTGTTAATGGTGTCGTAACGCGACAGACCGAATGGAAAATAGCCGTTGCAGCCAAGGAAGTTGGTGAGTTTACGATCCCCAGCTTTCGTCTTGGTGCCAGCCAGACTGATCCAATTAAGATGACGGTGCTGAAGTCTGCAAACAAATCTGCTTCCTCCCCCTCGAAGCCCGAAATAAAAATTGATGCTGAAAGTAACAAAGATCAACTGTATGTCGGTGAAAGTTTTCGCTATACGGTAAGAATTCGCATTGGTGAACAAATGAGCCAAGCGGCACTGCAAGCACCTTCCGGTGACGGCCTCAACGTTAGACAGATCGGGGAAGATAGACAGGTCGAAACGGTACTTAATGGCCGACGCTATCTAATCATTACTCGTGATTATCAAATTACCGCCAACAATGCGGGTGACATCCTGCTACGTGGTGCAAAATTTACCGGCAACCTTATTAAGGGGAACCGCGGGTTTGGCTCCACTCTTCAAATTCCATTTGAACAACAAGCCGATGACTTGAGTTTATCGGTTTTAGCGAAGCCCGCTGACTACAAAGGACTATGGTTACCAACTGAAGCTCTTGAACTGGAGCAGCAATGGCAGCCTGATGTCCAAGAAATGGAAGTCGGCGAGCCAATCAGCCGAACCATTACCTTAAGAATCAAAAATGCTGAGCAAAGCAGCTTACCCAATCTCAACTTGCAATACCCAAACTCCGTCCGTGTTTATAATGAGAACCCGGTATACGGCAGTGACAATGAATTCACCTCGATGACCATCAAACAGGTGATCATTCCCCGTCAAGCCGGTGAGATCAGCCTGCCTGCATTATCTATTAACTGGTGGAATACCGCGACGTCAAAACAAGAAACGAGTAACATCGATGGCTTAACATTAAGCGTTCTGCCAGGAGATCCAAACTCCCAAGCATTCTTACCACCGCAAGTTCTACAGCCAGAGAATGCCGTGCCTACGGACAACAACGTTCAAACAGAGATCATTCGAGACAGTGGTTGGTGGCCATGGCTGAGTTTGTGTCTTGCCATACTGTGGCTTACTACGCTTATCTTGTTGTTTATTGAAAAATACAAACGCAAACAACAGCCTCGCAACCTAATCTCTGCTCAGGTTAAACAGCCACTTTCACCGGTGGAAGGCATGATTCAAGCGTTAGATCAAGATCAGCCGATTCAATTGCAAAGCTACTTCCAACAATGGTTAAAGCACTCCCCTAACCACCCGCAACATGACGAGCTACATAAGGCGATACAAAATGTCATGCAATGTGCTTACAGCAAAGATAAAAGCCAGAAAAAAGAGACAATCAAGAGAGATGCGCTATTAATTATGCAGGAACTGAATAAAACAACCATTAGGGATGTAAATGCTAAGTCAAGTGCTCTTGAGCCAATAACCCCACAATAACAGCACTTTACCGCCCACAAAGCCCACCTTTCGGTGGGTTTTTTAACATCCAGCCTATCCTTGCATTTTCCGTTCTTAACAACCCGCCACTTCGGTCCCAATAGAATTAAAGACTTCACACGAAGCAGAAATAAGTTGTTAAATTCAGGTGAATCAAAAGTTTCTTTAATAGGTGGTGGAAATATGCAAGAATTCCTGTTACAAAATGTATCGCTAGCAAGATTTAATGCTTAGCGTCAAAACTATAAATATGCAGGATGTATTATGAACCAAACACAACCCTTTCTAGCCCGAGTTGCAAATGGAAGCCTGGTCGTACAAATACTCGTTGGTATTGTCGCCGGTGTTCTTCTTGCACTACTCGCCCCCGATTCAGCCGTTAAAGTCGGTTTACTCGGCGGTTTATTCGTCAGCGCACTAAAAGCCGTTGCTCCAATCTTGGTCTTCATTTTGGTTGCCTCTTCAATTGCCAACCAGAAGAAAGGCGCACATACCAACATGAAGCCGATCATTGTGCTGTATCTATTCGGTACTTTAATGGCCTCATTGACTGCCGTAACCATGAGTTTCCTTTTCCCTACCACTTTAACTCTGGTAACGGGTGCAACGGGTGCAACGCCACCTGAAGGTATCGCCGAAGTATTGAATACACTACTGTTCAAGATCGTTGATAACCCAGTTAACGCCCTGATGTCTGGCAACTTTATTGGTATCTTGGCGTGGGCTATTGCCCTTGGCTTTGCCCTTCACCAAGCCAGTGATGCAACCAAACAGGTTTTCCACGACGTGTCTAACGGCATTACACTTATCGTTCGTTTTGTGATCCGTCTGGCACCTATCGGTATTTTTGGTCTAGTCGCCAACACCTTCGCTGAAACAGGATTCGACGCGCTGTTCGGCTACGGACACCTTCTTGCGGTGCTTTTGGGCTCGATGGCAGTGATTGCCTTTGTTGTTAACCCAATCATTGTTTTCGTCAAAACGAAACAAAACCCTTACCCGCTAGTTCTTCGCTGTATCCGCGAAAGTGGTATTACCGCCTTCTTCACCCGTAGTTCAGCCGCAAACATTCCAGTGAACATGCAGCTCTGTAAAGATCTCGATTTGCATGAAGATACTTACTCAGTTTCTATCCCTCTGGGTGCGACTATTAACATGGCAGGTGCAGCAATCACGATTACCGTACTGACGCTAGCCGCTGTACATACTATGGGTATCGAAGTCGATGTTGCGACAGCCGTTCTATTGAGCGTTGTTGCGGCAGTATCAGCGTGTGGTGCATCAGGTGTCGCTGGGGGTTCACTGCTTCTGATCCCATTGGCATGTAGCTTATTCGGAATTCCGAACGATGTTGCGATGCAGGTTGTAGCTGTTGGCTTTATTATCGGTGTTATCCAGGACTCTGCGGAAACAGCCCTTAATAGCTCCACTGACGTTATCTTTACGGCAGCGGCCTGTAAGGCAGCTGAAGCTAAAGTAGAAGCTGCTGATATTAAGGCGGTATAAGCCGACCTTCCTAAGTACCCATAGTTAAAAAAAATCCAGCATCGAAAGATGCTGGATTTTTTATTGAAACCTTACTTGAGGTTATTGGTTTATTTCGAATCCAGGAACAAACACTTCAACACGACGGTTTTGTGCACGTCCCTCTTCATTGTCATTGGTTGCTACTGGCTCTAACTCACCACGTCCCTGGGCTACAATTCGGCTTTCATCGATACCGAAATGATCGCCAACATAACCCGCAACAACTGCCGCACGCTCTTCTGACAGTTTCTGATTATACTCCAATGCGCCTCGGCTATCGGTATGACCGACGACATACAGCTGGGTATCAGGGTATGCGACTAACTGCTTGGCGACAGGTTGAAGCAACTCGATATCTCTTTGAGTCAACTTGTTACTGTCAAAAGCGAATGGCAGAACTGCCCCTACCGGTTCAATTTTCACGACTTCTGGAACCGGCTCAGGCATTGGCTCTGGCTCAGGTTCGATGACAGGAACGGGTGCTGGCGCTCCCCAATGGTAAACCAAGCTCAAACCATAAAAATGCACATCACTTTCACCAGGGGATTCCGTTTTACCGACCTGGTTATAGTACTGGTATTCTGCACGAGCCGATAAGTCATTATTGAAGAAATACTCGACACCAACACCTGCCGTCCCTGCCAAGTTGTTATTGTCGTCATTGACATTGTCATTATCGACAAATGCGACAAACCCACCCAATTTACCGTATAAATCAAACGAGTCAGTCATCTCGTAGGTAAACTTACCTACCAAGTCTATACCTTGAACTTCAAATCCATCACTGTCATAGTCAGCTTGGCCTAAGTAGGTATAACCACCTTCTAACCCAAACCAAGAGTTGACGTTGTAACCAACAAATACACCACCGCCCCAATCATCTTTATCGGCATTTTGGCCTTTAATTACGCCATCTAGATTGTCGTACGTTGTACCACCGACCCGAGCGCCCACATACCATGGATTGTCTGTGGCAGCGTGAACAGCGCCGGATATCAATAGTGCAAGCGGGAGTACCTTGAAGACTTTATTCATAACTAACTGTCCTTATTTTATTATTTACCACTACCAAATAAGGTTTAGAACAAAGAACAGCTTTTGTACAAATATAGATAACAAAATTCTTCAATAAAAAGAGCAAATAACGTGATTTTTTTGTGTTGGAACGTCACCTCTCCGCACATTAAGTTGTCAATCGTGGCGTGCATTTAAACATCTGTTTAAAAATCGTGCCCAAAGACAGGCTAAGCCTAAAAAAAACACCACAAAAATTCACCGATCCTAATAGCCTTACTCTTTTTCGGTTTTCAATGTGATCTATGCACAGTAAAATCGAGTAAACTAGAGACTAAAATTTAACGACGCGCATTCATATGAAAGAACAAGTTAACCCGCATGATCATCGCCCCGCTTTTTCAGTAGGTATTATTGGCGGTGGCATAGCAGGCTCAACCATTGCGATGCGTTTGGCTGAGTTGGGTATTCACGTCGAGATTTTTGAAGAAGGTGCAAGCCTTGTCAACGGTCCCCCTATCTGCCACCTTCATGCAGGAGGTAATCTCTATCGTGAAATTCCAGATGAACAATGCATTACTCTACTACGGCAATCTATTGACTCACTTAAAGTGTTTCCCCACACAGTGAATGTCCGTCCTACCGTTATCGCCGTGCCTAAGCATGACACCGGCAACCCAAATGCTTTATTACCTCGCTTGGAAAAATTGCAGCAAATATATACTCAACTAGTCGCATTGGATCCCGCTAACCGAGTTATCGGTGATCCTGAACATTATTTCAAACTCTATGACAAAAAAGATTTACAGGCTTTGTCATCACAAGACATTCCCGAGCAACCGACTCACTTTGACGACTGGATGATCCCTGTCGCTAAAAATCTAGAACTCGACAAGTTCAAGTTTCCATTGGTGTTGGTACAAGAATACGGCTGGAGTGTTTTCCGCCTCGCAGCTACAGCCAATCTCGCACTGGAAACATTAGACACTTGCCAGATCAACACCCAAAGCAAAGTGACTCACGTGGCGCAGCAAACCGATCAACGCTGGGAAATTGAATACCAGCAATACGATAGCTCCCACCATGATCACATTACTCGCCGAATCCAAGTCGACTACCTGATTAATGCGTGTGGCTTCCAAACCGGTGAAATTGACGATATGGCGGAACAAAAGCGACATCGCTTAGTGGAGTTTAAGGCCGCCTACGTAACTCAATGGCCTGACAGCCAAGGCTATTGGCCTGAGGTTATCTTCCATGGTGAGCGTGGTACCCCAGACGGCATGGCACAACTCACACCATACCCTGGCGGATACTTTCAGCTCCACGGCATGACTGAAGAAATCACTCTCTTCAAACAAGGGCTAGCCAAAAGTACATCCAATAGTGCCCAGCCAAGGCTAGATCATGGCTTTATTAAAAAAATAAAGTCTGGTTGGGACAAAAAAGAAATCGAAATACGCTCAAACCGCGCGATTAAGCATATGTCTCGTTTTGTCCCTAACTACAAAACAGCCAATGTTGGTGGGAAACCGCTTTTTGGTGCTCAACAAATTCCTGGAGATGATATTACCCTGCGTGCCGCTGATGTTTCCTTCGCGGGCAAGCGTTATGCCCGTACCGAGATCGTCAAAGCATCTTCTGCCCTTTCAGCGGCGAACAGTATTGTTGAGCAGCTACAATCTGCAGGCTTATATCACGCGCAGGTTAACAATGTGGCAGTGGAACAATCCTTTCCTGTGACACGGTCACTTTCTGCAGAAGAAATCGAGCAGTACGCTGTAAAACTCGCCCATGAGCGTGGCTACCCAGAAGCATTAGCAAGAACATTATCAATTGAATTGGACGATTAAACGCGTGCCTGCTGATAATATGCTGGGGCATTTCGGTGCCCCACGATGCGCTTGTACCACTGCAACCTTGTACTATCTCCGTTAGCTAATTAACATAAATAAAGATCAGTAAGATATTTCCAGTCCGTGGTATTAATTGCCGGAATAAAACACTGCTAGCCAAATCGTATCCTGATCCGGATCGGTCCATGACACACGGTGACGTTGGTGGGCAGGGATATTAAGATGATCGCCCGCCTCCATATAGACCTCACGCCTCCCCTCTTCAAACATGAGGGTAGCACGCCCCTTCATCACCATAACCCACTCGCTTTCATCTTGATCGTACCAATCCCCTTCAGGAGTCACATGGCCACGAGAGACTATACGCTCAACCCTCACCGCATCTGTGTTCAGAATATCTTGAAACAGTTCATCAGGTAACGACGACGGAATCGCACTAAACAGATTGTCCATATACACTCCAAAAAAAGAGGCGAGCCTTAAGCCCGCCTCTTTTCACTATCTTAATTCGGTCTTGGGATTTCGATTTCAATGCGTTGATTCAGTAAATCCAACTCATGCTCAAGTGCGGCAAGCTGAGCCTGCTCTCCTTCAACAACTTTTAACCGAGTATCGTACTTATCACAATCAGCTTGTGATACCCAATTCCAACTGGTTCCAGATTTAAACTCATCACAAGCTTGCTTGAACTCAGCGGCTATCTGCTGTGCTTTCTTGACATCGGTCTTCGCAGACATGATTTGCTTCTGCAGTAATAACTGCTGCTGATAAAGAGCTTTGGAATTATCCAATACTGCTTTTTGCTGCTCAGCGGTACTGGTGAGTTTGACAACCTGTGTGTCGAGTTTCTTCTTCTTCACCACCAGCGTTTTCTGCTCAGTCGTCAACGCTGCGATTTGCTGCTTGAATTGCGCTTTCTGATCGTCAATCACTTGCTGAGATGCTATCAACTCGGTACGAACCTGCTCAATCTCAAGAGCACTTTGTGTTTGAAATTGCTCGAACTTCAATTCAAGGGCTGTTTTATCAGCGGCCAATTGCTGGTTTATTAATTGAAGTTCTGCGAACTCTTCTGGGCTCGGGCTAGGTGAACGATGCCAAACAGCGGTTGTTAGTAAACCTCCAACCACCAAACCTGCGACTAATGATAATTTCCAAGATCCCATATCACAATATCCATAAAGTTCGGTAAATAGTCCCTTTACTGAAGAGCAATACAGCCTTGTACGCCATCAACCTATCTATAAGCAAGGGAAAGAAACAACCCTTAGTACTGATAGATAAGCTACCAGTATAGAGAAAACTAATGTCAGACTTAAATCAAATTTTCACAAATTCATATATATATCCAAGCAACTGAGGAAGCTATATATGGCCTGACGAACATGACTACTGCAAATTCAACGTCAAATCACCCGGTTTGATCCAACCCGCTTTCCTGAACAACTCAGAAAATGCAAGGGTTAGCATCGCCGGCAATACAAGATGCATCAATAAGATCACGCTGTACATTGTCATGCTGTCCCAGCCTGCGCCTTCAAGGGCTATAAAGCTCTGTATTTGGCCAACAAAGCCTGATGTTCCCATTCCGGCACCTAGAGGGGTATTTTCTAACTTAAAGATAGTCGTTGCAATTGGCCCAAGAATGGCGGAGGCCAAGATCGTCGGGATCCAGATTCTATAATTCTTAATAATGTTCGGCATTTGCAGCATAGATGTTCCTAACCCCTGCGCCATCACTCCCGCCCAGCGGTTCTCTCGAAAGCTCATGACCGCAAAACCAACCATTTGAACACAACACCCTACCGTCGCAGCACCAGCGGCAAGACCGTTAAGGCTTAGCATAATGGCGATAGCAGCACTGCTGATAGGAAGAGTTAACGCCATCCCCATCAATACCGCAACCACAGCTCCCATCAAAAGTGGCTGTAATAGCGTTGCTGACATGATGAGGTCACCAAGCGATGTCATGAACTGTCCGATATAGGGGCCTATCAACGTCCCTACCAAGACACCACTGACCATAGTGATGGCTGGCGTGACCAGTATATCGACCTTAGTTTCATTGGCGACCAGCTTACCAAGCTCCGTGGCAATCAACGCCGAGACAAATGCCCCTACAGGACCACCGAGCATCGCGCCTGCCGCTCCAACCGTTGTTACTGAAAACATCACCAATGGTGGTGCTTTTAGGGCATAGGCCACTGCAACAGCAATGGCGGGGCCTGTCATTTGCTTCGCCAATGGCCAAAGGGTGTCGGTAAACAACGGGATTGAGAGTTTGATCCCGACGGTATTCAATATCGAGCCAATGAGAAGTGAGGAAAATAAACCCAGCGCCATAAAGCTCATCGCATGGATGAAATAGGTTCGCGGTGAAAGTGTCACCCCTTTTCGTTGAAAAAAAGCATGGCACTGAGAATAGAAAGTCGCAGGCTGGATATTTGACATGGTTACATCATAATTTGGTTTCAAAAAGCACAAGCGTGCAATTCTATCCCTACCTAGCAAGGATGCAACAAAATCTGACAATAACGCCGAATCGTGTTCACCTTGCTCAGCCGGGTGTACTTCACAAAAAAACTGGCCTCGCTCATTTACATCTGCAAGTAAGTGCTTCGCCCGTCGTATATCAAAGCGCCTGCCAACAATGATATTTGGGTCAGTGTCGAACCTGCCCTATGGTTTCGATTATTGTTGTGCACTTTTTGAGGCTTAATTACGATGAACCCCCTTCTTTTACCGCCATGCATACAGCTGAGTTCTTTGTCATCATTAATCTTATTTGCAATCAGCCCCTTTAATCCTGCGTTTGCATCAAGCGCCATACACCAAGATCTTATGCACGCAAGGAGCATTGACATACAAACCTTAGCACTTAATGATGCGTTCCAAGATCAGCTACATCACTATTTTGCCAGTGAAAAACTGGATGGGATCAGAGCCATTTGGACCGGAACATCGCTGGTCACCCGTCAAGGTAATCCAATCATTGCCCCACCTTGGTTTGTTGATGTCTTACCCAATAACACCTGGTTAGAAGGGGAGCTCTGGGTTGGCCGTCAGCAATTTCAGCTGGTCAGCAGTATTGTTCGCGACCAGAAGCCCAACGAGAAAGAGTGGCAGAAAGTAAAGTTTATGGTATTTGACTCTCCTTCCATGGACACACCATTTGAAGCAAGGCTGAACGCCCTTGAAATGCACATTCAATCCATAAACCAGCCACACATACAATTACTCCCACAATATGAAATCACCAATGCATCTGAGTTAGAGCATCTTCAAGAGACGATTGAAGACCAAAAGGGCGAAGGGATTATGCTGCACCGTAAAGACAACCTGTACCAACCGGGACGTAATCACCAACTCATAAAGATAAAAACCTACCAAGATAGTGAAGCTGTCGTTGTGGGGTATGAACCAGGGAAAGGTAAATATCACGGGCTGATGGGAGCCGTTTGGGTTATGACACCGGAAAATAAGAAATTTAAGATTGGCACAGGCTTTAGTGATCTCGACAGACAATCGCCACCGGCTCTGGGTTCAATCATTCATTACCGGTTTAATGGTTATACTGACAGTGGAATACCTCGTTTTGCGCGTTATCTGCGCGTACGTCGTAGTCCTGACTCATAAAAACCCATAAAGCACAAAAAAGTACTACTCCCCCGCTACTGAGAGTAGTACGTGAAAATGTGTACCACCTGCTACAAGCTTCTTCCTTATAATATTGTCAGATTGCCTTTTTGACACAGCACAATCCTTGCCAATTTTTAGCTATCTAACAATCAATAGCTTATATCTAAAAGTAAACATACATTGCCTCAGCGCAGTGAACACTTGCACCAAACTAAAACATTGCTTAAGCCACCAGATGAAAACAAAACGACCTCAACAATAAAAAAATTATTATTTAATCATCAAAAAATGCAATGAAGAGCCCCACATCCAATTAGTTCGCACTCTAACGATTTAACAGGCCATTACAACCGATTAAACTTAGTAATCTAAACATAAAGTTCGATTATATTCAGTGCCTTAAAAACAAAAAACCTCATAAAAAGCCGCTCACTTAACATTATCAATCAAAGTATTAAATACACCACATTAGTTACATGAATCTGAGTGCCTTTTCACATTAGAATTAGTCATTTTACTCATTGGCATTTTCTCGCCATATTCCCGATCAGCGACAATTCTTGCGGCTTTCTCTGCTGCCAACATTGCCCGAACAACTATATACCCAAGCGTTCCCAAACGACTCACAGCGGCTTGGGTACTTCATCATTCTACTGTTTATCATTTTTTAAACGGTAACTATTAACTTTGCTTTTGGAGATCACTGTAGTGATTGAGCACGCTACAACGCCTGTAAAGAGCCCAGTATGGGTTCCAATATTAGGTCTGACTATTTTTGCCGTTGCCTCAGGGTATTTCATGAGTGTGCTGCCTCTGACGTTGGCCAGCCACCAGATACCCAATGTCGCAGCCGGTTGGCTAGCAAGCATATACTATTTCGGTTTGCTTGCTGGTGCCATGCTCATTGAACCTGTAATTAAAAAAGTAGGTCACCGAATTGCATTTATGGGGTTCGTTGGAATCCTTGCTTCTTCAGTCGCTTTCATGGGCCTGACTTCAACACTCGGCCTTTGGATGGCAAGCCGGTTCGTCGCAGGTTTTGCGGTTGCCGGGATCTTTGTTGTGATTGAATCATGGCTACTGATTGGCGATAGCAAAGAAGAGCGAGCAAAAAACCTCGGCCTTTATATGACGTCATTGTATGGTGGCACAACAGTCGGTCAGTTTGGTATAGGGCTTATTGGTGCCAGTGGTGCATTGCCATTTATTGCTACGGTCACTTTGCTGATCGTCGCTATGATTCCGGCAATGACCGCCAAACAGGCAAATCCTGCTCAAGAAGAGCATGTAAGCCTGAGCTTTCAGCAAATCATGGCTCTGAGCAAACCAGCATTAATTGGCTGTCTGGTATCAGGTATTGTAATGGGCTCTATCTATGGCTTATTACCGCTTGCACTAAAAGCAGCAACCAACAATCTTGAACAAGTAGGTAGCTTAATGGCGGCAACGGTACTAGGAGGTATGAGTATTCAACCTGTACTTAGTAAACTGTCCTATCGTATGCCTAAAACACTGCTATTGGCATTGATGAGCCTATTGGGTGTATTTGCCATGGGCTTGGTTCACCTCGATAACAGCTTCGGGGTTCAAATTGTGGCTTTGGCTTTGCTGGGTATGTCAGCGTTTGCGCTCTACCCAATTGCTATTACACTCGCTTGTGATGGATTGGAGTCGGCTTCGATCGTGTCTGCTACGCAGATTATGCTGTTTAGTTACAGTGTAGGGTCGGCTTTTGGTCCTGTTGTCGCGAATTACTTGATGCATACTGAAACAGGACTGACAGGCTTTTTCTTTGCGGTGCTACTTGCAACAGCCATGTACATGTTAATGGTGAGTTTGCGAACCAAGCCAACAGCATTGGCTCAATAGCATTTTAAGAGAAGATAGAAAAAGAGCGGGCGCGACTTTCGTCGCGCCCTTTGGTCTTACATGCAGCAATCCGGCTACTATGGTGCTCCCTGCATCATTCCTTGATAAAGCTGTATCCTTCAGCGCTTCCCTTGTATATCCGTCCTGGATATGTCCTTTTGGTCTCGCCTTGACCCGTCGATTCTTCCTGTCTCGACTCTCTTCTCCATCCTGGAGGTGTCCCTAACTTCATCCTGAAGTGGTCCATTTAGGTCGTCCTGACTAGTAAGTATCCTACTTACTGTATCGCTTCCGTTCGATGTTCCCTTCACAGTCCTTGTCCGATAAATCATCCTGATCCACCGCCCTCATCCTGAGGTTGCCAACATCCTTGGCCGCTTTCCTGTTCCGTTCCGTCAGTTCCTTCCGACGCAATAAGATTACGTGAACTGAAATTCTAAGCAACCGTTATAGATCACACTTCTCATATCCGCTTTAGCACCACACAACAAAAAAAACATAAGTAATTGATTTAAAATCATTAAATAATATAAAAAGAAAACATCTGACACGCATAAATATATAAATCCCACCAGCTTGTAAGAGATCTCTTACAAGCCGGCGGGGTAATTGTGCCTTTCTGAGCTATACCGCTTGATGCTCAACCCCTCCAGACTGCTTAAAACTAGCCAATTTTTCTAACAACGTGTCTTTTTTAAATGGCTTGGCAACATAATCATTCATACCAACTTCATAACACTTCGAAATATCGTCATCAAGAACACTGGCGGTAAGAGCAATGATATGCAGACCTGGCTGCCCTGTATTTTTCTCCAGCTCGCGAATAGCTTGTGTCGCGGTAAAGCCGTCCATTACAGGCATCATACAATCCATCAAAATGGCATAGTAATTATTGCCTTCTTTCACCTTATCCACGGCTTCTTGTCCGTTGTTGGCAATATCAAATTGATAACCCGCTTTTTTCAAAAATAAGCTCGCAACTTTTTGGTTAACAGCATTATCCTCAACGATGAGAACCAATGGCTTATCGAGGTCTGGTGTCTTGACTTGAGGAGTCTGAACAGATTTGGCAACGCGACGAGATGGAATGTTGCTTGCTTCCTTGCTGTTTATCGTTGTTTTCTCGGTAAGTACGTCTACATCTTCGGGCGAAGACGCAACTTTTTTCGTCTCTAGCGCTTTGTTGAGCGTCTTAACTAAACGCTTACCAAAGAAAGGCAAGGTCACAATGCCTGAGATCAGGTGTCCGAAATCATGCTGCTCATCACGGTGGTCGATACACAATATAATGTTCAAATTTGGCATCAATGAGTTAATCAAGCCAAGATCATACGTGGTTTGCTTTACACCCAGCTGACAATAAAAAATGACATCAAAATCATTTTCCTGCATGGTTGATAACTCGGCTACGTCTGCTGACTGCGCTTGCATCCCCAGCACTTTGCACTCACTATCGACTCGGTATCTCGCAACCTGATTGGCCCCAAGTACCAACGCCCTGCGTGCTTTCAAAACATTCAATAAACTATCTTGTGCTTTACATATTTCCACATCCAGACTGAAGTAGAAACGACTGCCAGCCCCTTTTTCGGACTCAAGGGCTAGTTCTCCCCCCATTAATTCAACTAACTGGCGGCAAATAGCCAAACCCAGCCCTGTACCACCAAACTGACGGGTAATGGAGCTGTCTTCCTGAATAAAGGGGGCAAACACCTGAGCTTGTTTGTCTTTTTCAATACCAATACCTGTATCTATCATAGAGAAGCAAAGCTCGGCACGATCATCTTGATGCTGAACGCAATCTATCTCAAGGGTCACCCCACCTTCTTGAGTAAATTTCACAGCATTGGACGCTAAGTTCATCAGCACCTGTCGTAAACGGTGTTCATCCAAAATAACCATCGCCGGCAAATTTGGGGAAATCTTCACGTCGAGATGAAGCTTGCTGGCTGCTGCTTTAGCAAGTACGACTGTCATAGTATCGTATGCCACCTCTGCAACCCGACTTTCGCTTGCAGCCAATACCAAGTTACCCGATTCTATTTTCGATAAATCCAAAATGTCATTGATAAGCAGCAGCAAGGTCTGAGAAGACGTTTCAATAGTCTGAACATACTCCGATTGGGATGGCGACAAGTCGGTATCGGCTAAAATGCCGGACATACCAATAATGCCATTAAGCGGTGTACGAATTTCATGAGACATATTCGCCAAGAAAGAACTCTTGGCCAAGTTGGCTTTTTCAGCCTCATCTTTGGCGACAATCAGCTTGTTGTGATTTTCAATTCGCTCTTCAATCATCCCGTTTAGCTGGTGACTAAAGACAGTAAACTCATCCTTGCCATCAACCTTAACTTTGGCGGCGGAATGATCATTCGTGCTGTTTTCCAATAATGACATTGCTTTGAGAACCCGGTGTAAATACGAGCCTATACGCCGAATTAAGTTTATCCCAAGCCAAATAATCATTATGATCGAAAGCGATATCACACAGGCATACACCCAAATCAAGTTCTTAGATTGACTTATGCTGCTCTGTATATCTAGGGCTAATTCCCGACTAATATCAGTAACCAAAAACTGAATCAATGTATAGCGTTCATCCAATGCCGAAAACGAGTCGCCTTGGGTAAATCCAGAAAATGAATTTGAAAAGATACTTGCACGCAATTGGTAGCTTGTAGCAAAAACAGGGTTCGCAAACGTTTTTCTTAGTAGTTCAATCTGTGATGGCGTTGCATTAACAGATAAATACCTTTCGATGATCAGTTGCTGCCTTTCGATTATCGTATCAAGTTGCTCCTTGTATTCTTCCGCTTGTTCTGGTTGGTTAG
The DNA here is from genome assembly GCF_003025555.1 of Photobacterium lutimaris. Classification (GTDB taxonomy): domain Bacteria; phylum Pseudomonadota; class Gammaproteobacteria; order Enterobacterales; family Vibrionaceae; genus Photobacterium; species Photobacterium lutimaris. The sequence goes on from NZ_PYMH01000001.1 coordinate 1,210,229, forward strand.
CAATGATACGGATATACCAATTTTCCTGCTGAGCCCAAAGCTGTAACCATTGAAGTTGATACAAAACAGTCAGCTTTTGCTCAATATTGGTATCAGCCACATTCAGCGGAGTTCTTTCTAACGACACTAAATTCTGTATGAGGAGATCAAATCCCCAATCAGACCAATCATTGATATCTATCGATTCGACAAATTCATACTCGGCGATCAAATCTTTCATTTCAACACTGGAAGATATTTGTTCGGTGGAATCAATATTAGGAAATGCTATTGGAATTAAAGCTGAATACTGTGATATCCGTTCAATAGAGCCTGCAACTATTTCATTACTTTCAGTGCCGGACAGCTTATTAATTTTTAATTCATGGACTGCATTTGAAAACTGTGAATTAACTTTCAACAATTCCATTCGGGCAGTTAATATACTTAATGAAGAGACCTTGTCGAATAAGCTTGAAATCTCTATCACTGCAAACACACCAGAAAATGTAAGTGGCAGAACAACAAGAGAAATCAGTCTAAATTTTATCGAAAACCGATTAAGCAGCCCCATAACCTCACCTTGATCAAAAAATCCAAATTTGTATATTTGTACTAACGTCAATGTCTACTAACATTTATAGCAGGAATAGACACTAATGATGGAACTAAATCAATGATCAAAGGATTGACTTTAAAAAGTTTATTGTCTTTCACACTATTATTGACAACACTACCAATAATAACCCTGCCGGCATACGGTAGCGACAATATCAAAGATGTCGAGTTTGCTGTTTTTTCATTAAATAATGAGATCCCTGCACTTACAAAAAGTAAGGCGAGGATGTTGTATAAAGGAAAAACCAAAAAGCTTAACGGTAGCATCAAGATTGTATTAGTCGATTTACCGGAGAGATCTATTCACCGGGAAGAATTTTACAATATGTTACTGGGAAAATCGGTGACGCAAATGAATGGCTACTGGGCAAGCCTATCATTTTCTGGCAAAGGCACCCCACCAGAAGAGCTTAGCAGCGATGACATCCGAGATATCATTGAGTGGCTAAACGAAAACCCTAACGGCATCGCCTATGCGCCTGTTAGTGCCGTTCCAGAAAATGCCAATATCCTTATAACCGTCTTACAAGGAGAGTAAGGTATGTCTCAGAAATCATTGCTCGCATGCGCTCTGCTTGTATCCCCTTTAACCAGTGTGGCTGCGATACAAATAACGGATAATTTCTCAATCAGTGGCTTTGGCTCAACGTCTATTACCAAATCGGACAATAGCACACCTCTGTTTGTACACCGTGAAATCACCGATGAAACTTGCTACGACTGTGACACCACGTTTGGATTACAAGCTGATCTTTCAATCATTGATGATTTGAACGCTTCGGTCCAAGTGGTTAAACGGCCACAAGACCATTGGTCTAATGTTGAACTAGAGTGGGCTTACCTGAATTACGATTTTGACCAGTTCTCAGTCCGAGGCGGTAAGTTGCGTATCCCACTGTTTTTAATTTCTGAATACTTCTATGTTGGACAGGCGTATCCATGGGCTCGTCCTCCACAAGAAGTTTATGACAGTATTCTTGGCTTCACATCCTATGAAGGGATCAGCGCTTCTTGGCTGTGGGAAGTCAATGATGAAGCCGTTGTCCGATTAACCCCCTACTATGGTTTCGGCAACGACAACAAAGTGGAGTTCAGTGGCCACCAATTCAATTTCAAAACTGACCATCTTGCAGGGTTATCAGCCGAAGTCAGTGGGTTCAACTATCGTGTTCATTTTGGTTATATGAACTCAAAATACTTGATGGCGCCAAGTGCTTCGCCAAACAAAGAAACGCTGAATATCTACACCCTTGGTGGTGAATATTCAATGAATGACTGGTTGTTTATGTCAGAAGTGCAAACAGACGACTTACAAACCAACTGGTATGTCAGTGCAGCTTACAATATCAATAAGTTTACCCCTTACTTGGTGTATGGAGAGAGCCATCATCGCCGTAAATCAAACAGTCTAACAGCTGGGATGCGCTATGATTTAACCCACACAGTATCACTCAATGCTGAATGGCAGGGTATCTATATGGATAGCAAAGACTATAACGCTGGCAATGACGGCCAATTTGTTACAGCACCTATTCGATACAATGAAGACAAAGATGTTCAGCTCTACACCCTGATGCTCAACTTCATCTTCTAACTGTCACTCAGGGAAATTGGGCAGCCCGAAACAACGGAAGCGCCTCCGGTTATGAACCTGAGACGCTTCTTCTTTCTATAGGTGGGTATAAACCCCACATAGGCATATTATCGAGTGGTACTACTTCACAAGCATCGCCGCGCCGAATACCCCGGCACTATCACCCAATGCAGGTTTGGCCAACACCGTATTTAACACAGGGTTAAACAGGTGAGGTAAGATCGCATCCCTACCTTTGCTGTAAAGAGAATCGATATTACCGACCCCGCCCCCAACGACGATCACATCCGGATCTAACACATTGATAATGGAAGCAACAGCAAGGCCAAAGTAGTTATATAACCGCTCCATTGTTGTTTGTGCCAATGTATTCCCCTGCTCTGCCAATGCCACAATCTCAGGTAAACTCAATGAACACGCATCGCCAGAATCACTTTGCTCCCGATAGAAGCGTTCCAATCCTTTTCCTGACATAACCGTTTCAACGCACCCTCGTTTACCGCAATAGCAAGGCGCACCATTGGCTTCAAGCACATTATGTCCCCACTCGCCAGCAATACCATGGCAGCCATTGAGCACCTTACCGTTGACGACAATACCGCTTCCGACCCCTGTGCCCATGATGATACCGAATACAACTTCAGCATCTGGTTTTACTTCTTGAACAACACCTAGCCTTGCCTCAGCCAAAGCAAAACAGTTGGCATCATTGGCGAGACGAACAGGAATACCAAGTAGCGATTTCAAGTCATGATCCAGAGGCTGACCATTAAGATGGGTCGAGTTGCAATTTTTCATGGTACCAGTCGAAGGATCTAAGGTACCAGGCGTACCAATACCCACAGTGCTAGGGTATTCACCCATTTTTCCTGCGCAATGTTCAATCAGCTTTTTTATCTGCGCCAACACGTGTTGATACCCTTTTTCGCCTTCAGTAGGTAGACGCTCGCGTAACACACAGCGGTCATTATCATATTGCATTACAGCGCACTCAATTTTTGTGCCGCCAAGGTCAACGCCCCAATAATACTTACTCATAGCTCTCCTGCTCTGTCTGGTTTTCACTCATACTCTGCAAAGCCCGTAAAATCAGCCATACTTATACCAAAACATAATGGCTACTGATGGTTATTTATCGTCATTAATTCAATATATTTTGGAGATTTGTGATGTTTCTAAAAGAGTCACGCACTGGTGATTTAGTTGACGTCATTGACATGTCTTCTTTGGTCAACCCATTCTCCTCGCATGTCAAAGTGCAATATCAATCAGGTGAAGACTTGGCTGATCCTGTCGCCATCGACAAACAGAACTTAGCCTTTCCTTCCGGTGAAGAATTACCGGAGTGCTGGATTAACGGCTACTACCGGCACGCTCAGCGTTGAACCTTACTCAAGCGGCACTGCCATAATAAAAGAGCCCTCGTAATGAAGGGCTCTTTGTTGTAAATGACGACTCTTCACTGCCGATTAAGGCAAGCTTACCAAGTCAGTCCATTAATGCTCTGACTGATCTGGTTAGTTAATCGTGCCACTCCTTCAGCAAGTGCCTTCACCTGAGCATCATAGCCATCTTGCTCTAAAGGCACTTGGATGGAAAAAGGCTGTCTCGCCAAGGCTTCACCTTGCTTATCAATTAACAACCATTGCCCGCTCAGTTTTGCCAGGCCGGTGTAATGGCCGTTGAACTGAGTAAACTTGACCTGAAGTTTGGGTAAAGTACTGCTGTTAACCGCAGGCGTTAACTCGTCAAACCAATACCTGGATTGCTTCTGGCGCAAATCTTCGGTGATGATGCGGGTCAGTTGGCGGGAAAGACTCTCTGCCCACAGGTTCTGCTGTGCCTGCACCACCTCCGTTGCACTGGTTTGATATACAAGCCCTGTCCCCGCTAAGTGCTCTGCGACCTCCACTGGTCGAACGATCACCACCGGTTGATGCTTGTTAGCAAACGCCATGGTTAATTCGTTGTTTTGCTCGGGGAGTAGATACGTTTTGGTTACTGGCTCCGTTGAACTACACCCAGCCCCGATTAGCAGGACTAACGCCATTAATATTCCCTTGTACATTATTGACGTCCTCCTACTGGGATTGGGTCGGCGGCTTTCTCACCACTAAAAATAAGTGAATTTGGCTTCTCGTTTATCTGCCGCAATACGGGTTGTAACTCGGTCATGACTTGCTCAAACTGGATCAATGCCTGATCCAAGTTTTGATAGGTCGCACCATCTTTACCATAACCATCAAGGGTAGCTTGGATCTGCTGCAAGCTTTCCCTAATTTCTCCCGGGATCGCTTTAGTATCTTTCTGTGCAAGCAGACTATTGAGCTCTGTTGCTACCTTTTCAGCAGCTAGCAACGTCTTCTGAGACGTCTCCAATGTCTTGTTCAGAGTCAACAAAGTGTCTTCAACAGGCAGATTATTAATTTTCTTGAGCATTGAAGAAATTTCTTTTTGAATTTGGGCAAAGCCTCCAGCTTTAGTCGGGAAAACATCATATTCACCATAGCTCTGATGTTTATAGGTTTTCTCTTCCGCAAACACGCCGACATCAACCAACAGCGCCCCTGTTAACAAGTTCGCGGTTTTCAATGAACCTCGCAACCCATACTTGAACTCTTCCTCAAGGCTCGCTCTTAGCATATCCAAATTATCGTATTTCACATGAGCAATTACTCTGTCCAATTCGATACGAACCAATACTGGAATTTCACGATTGGAGAAGTTTTTCTTACTTGCCATGATATCAAGCGGGACTTTACGAACGGTACCAATTTGAATACCTCGATATTCAATCGGCGCACCTGGTTTCAAGCCTCGAACTGATTCATCAAACAACATCACGTATTCGAGGTAGTCCTCGAAAAAGCGTTCGCGTACTTGCTTAATATTGTTATACAAACGGAACTTGGATTTATTCTTCGTGATGAGCTCTCCCGGTTCACGCCCTTTGGGGACTCGGAAACTCACACCACCGGTGATCAACGATTCTATGGAGCCAATTTTCAAATTGAAGCCTTCAGCAGACATCTGAATATCAACCCCCGAGGTCAGCCAAAATCGTGTACTTTTCCGGATAAGGCTGTTGTACGGCTCAAAAATAAATAATTGATAATGGGCTTTCTTTGTTTCCGTATCAAAGGTGACATTCTCTACTCGGCCAACCGTAAAGCCTTCATAAAGCACCGGGTCACCAACACCCAATTTACCCGCTTCATTGTGAGTCAAAACCAAACGTAATCCTTTAGCATCTGGCGGTGCTACTGGCGGAATATCCAACACATCAAAAGTACGCTGCTCTTCACCACTTTTTCCCGGTTGCAACTGGATATAAGCGCCCGAGAGTAAGGTATCTAACCCCGACACCCCTGACTTACCAATGCGCGGCTTTACGACCCAGAACAAAGTATCATCCTTGAGCATGCGGGCTGCATCTTTGTCCATTTGAGCCGTCACTTCAATGGCACTGTAATCCTCATTCAATGTCACACCTGTCACTACACCGACTTTGACATTCAACGCTTTGATTTCGGTTTTACCCACCTCTATCCCTTCAGCGGTATCGATTTTCAATACAATTTCAGGGCCTTGGCTGGTGATGAACTGAAAGAGCATCCATATACCAATCCCAACAGCAATAATTGGGACTAGCCATATAGAAGATATTTGCTTAATAGCTTCTTTCTTCGCCTGTGGAGGTGAGGATTCACTCATAACTGTTTTTCTCTTTATTATTGTTCACATAGCCTGCGGGGGAGACAAACGCCGAATCCTTGGGCCAAAACACACGTGGGTCAAAAGACATTGCCGATATCATGGTTAACAAAACAACACAGGCAAAGGATAATGCAGCGGGACCAGGATAAATTGCCATCAGATTCTGAAGTTGGACCAAGGCCACCAGTATTGCCACAACAAAAATATCAATCATCGACCAACGGCCGATAAATTCAGTGATTCGATATACTTTCAACTTTTGCACCGCTTTCTTTTCATCAGGGCTGCCGCCCTTTCCTGCCATAAAATACAGCCAAGTCAATGCAATAATCTTTGCCAGCGGGATCACAACACTCGCAATAAAAATTACCGCCGCGATGGGATACGATTTTAATTGCCACAATAAAACGACCCCTTCAAGTATGGTCGAGCCTTCCGACTTGCCCAAACTGACGGTGTACATCATGGGATAAAGGTTAGCCGGAATAAAAAAGATTGCGGCAGCAATAAGTAACGCCCATGAACGTTGTAACATCTTCTGTGGGTCGTAGGGGTGAAGCAGGCCGTGGCAGCGAATACAACGTGCGTGTTTTTCCTCGGTCATCGGGTTCAATTGCGAACAAACATGGCAACTAATATGGTTATAGCTGTTATGGCAGTCTCCGGGCTTCACGCCAACCTGCGGTTTCAGCGGCAGAAACTGCAACCACAACCAAGTACGATCGGCCATCGACACGCATTTCACGACCAGCATGGTATATAAACAAAACGCCCAAAAGGACATGCCTAAACCAATATCGGCCAATGACGCAATTTTAATCAGGCTGACCAACACCCCAATCAAAAAAACATCGACCATCAACCATGGCTCAATACGTATCATTAATCGGCATAATCGCTTTTCCCACATCGCTATTTGCTTTTTATCCGAGTATTTTAATCGCTGACCCGCTCGGAAATACAAATACAGTAATGAGAGTAAATACAGAGCCGGTAACACTAATACCGTTAGTAAGAGCAATAATGCCAGTATGCTATTTTGGAAAACACTGAGCATTTGAGCAGAGTGCATCAATGTGATTTCTTGGCTGATCCCCTGCACACTGAAAGACATAAAAGGAAAGCTGATACTCGCTACCAACATGACGAGGCTCGCCAAGCCATAAGACAAGGGTCTCTGAATCGGCTGGGCAATACGTTTTACCAATGTGTGGTGACATCTCGGACAAACCGACTTCTCATCGTCCTTGAGCTCTGGCAACGCTACCACTAATCCACACTCTTCACAGCTGACTAGCGCTTGTTGTTGTGGTTCACCCATTTGTACCTCAATCTGCCTTGCTCTTCGGCAAGACTGTTTTATGTGTGAGCGGTATATTACTCTATTTAAGTTATTAGCACATAACAGAAAAAGCACCCGGTTTATTCGAGTGCTTCTCTGAAATAAGAGGGTTTTCTATACTCTTGAGTTAGCTTGGGTATATGAAATTAATCGATGTTCAAAAGCTGATCCGTCTTTGCCGCGCAGATAAAATCATTCTTGTGAAGTCCTTTTGCGGAATGACTCCACCAGCGAACCCTCACCTTGCCCCACTCAAGCGTAATTTCTGGGTGATGGAATTCTTCCTCGGCTAAAGCGGCAACGTTGTCGGTAAACGCCCAAGCCAATTTAAAATTCTTGAAGGTAAATAGACGCTCCAGTTGCTCGACGCCTTCCACGTCAATCGCCTGCCAGTCAGGCAAGGTGGCTAGCAGAGCAATTTTTTCATTTTCGGTGACTTTTGGTGCGCCGGCATGGCACGCTTCGCATCTTTGTTCATGTAGTTCTGTCATCAGTTCCCCTTAACCCACTTCCTTGATTTTTGTGTCAAACAAAGGCGCATGTAACCCCAGTTTTTGTGCTTGGGACACCATTGACATGATGTCTTGGTGTGCCAACTCGTAAAGTTGATTGATGTCATCAAGAATAAAATAGAGCGGCTGCATTATATCGATACGATAAGGCGTACGCATGATATCAACCGGATCAAACGGCTTATAGAAAGGCCGAGATTTATCTAGAGCCAAAGCCTTATCAATAGCCGAGCTTTTTCCTGTTAGCGAGTATTGCGTCTCACCCGGTGATGATAAGATACCGCCGCCGTATATTCGTAAACCGTCTTGCTGCTGCAATAATCCAAATTCAACTGTAAACCAGTATAGCCTTGCTAAATACACTCTTTGTGCAGAATTTGCCTTGGCTCCCAAATTTCCGTAAGCATAGGTGAAAGCGGCAAAGGCCGGGTTAGTCAACATCGCACAATGACCGAAGATCTCGTGGAAAAAGTCAGGTTCTTGTAGATAGTCAAACTCCTCTCTTCGGCGCAAAAAAGTGGCAACAGGAAACTGTTTATTGGCTAGCAATGCAAAGAAACGATCAAAATTGATCAATGCAGGTACGGCAACACATTCCCACCCCGTGGTTGACTGCAATACAGCATTGATTTGTGATAGCTGAGGGGGGCGGTCCTGAGGTAAATTCAGCAACGCCAATCCGTCAATGTAAGCTTGACAAGCTCGTCCTTCTATACAGGCGAGTTGGCGCTCAACCAGATCATGCCAAACACGGTTTTCCGAATTATCCCAGTGGACAACCCCTTTTTCATCTGGCTGTTTAGACACATATTTTGTTCCGCTACCCATAAGAGACCTTCATCTGTGATTCTGCCTCGCCCTGGCAAATTATCAATCCGCTTGTTTCATGTTCGTTTCCTTTAGATTAGGTCGATTCGCGAAAGCACGGATAGTGGACCTCAGCAATGAGCACCCCCTTGAACGTAACATTTCCTTTACACCTGGAATTTCAGCTAACAGCCCATACCCTGGTCGAACTCAATTCATTCAACGACTTAAAAAAGGCCAATATACTAGCGACTTAAATCCTAGGCCTTGTAAAACATAAAAGACACCCTTACCGCTATTGCGTTCGTGTTCTAAGTTGCCTTGCTTACATGAGTGCGCCAGAGTTAAGCCATTGAACTAACATTTTATTAACAGGGTCAGTTTGGAATGACTGTGATAGAGAGGGATGTGTAATGCGGCAATGGTTTCAATTTCCTATTACCGAAGGAGAAGCTTCTCGACAGGCACATTGTGACCTACCTGAAGGGACGTTCGAGCGTGAATGTGGCAGAGAAGGCTTTTTTGGTCCAGCAAGCCATATGTACCACCGCCACCCGCCAACGGGGTGGATAGACTGGGACGGCCCACTTCGCCCTAGGGCAATAGACACCAACCAAATGCCCTCTGAAGGCTTGTCCCCTTGGGATGCATCGCTGATTCTATTCAATAATAACCTTAAGCTTCGGGTTTGGCATTGTGACCGCGCTATGGCTGAACTCGCCCGCAATGGCGACGGTGATGAAGCATTGTTCATCCACCAAGGATGCGGGGACTTGTTCTGCGATTACGGCCATATGACATTCCGGGATGGGGATTATATCGTGCTGCCTAGGGCAACAAGCTGGCGTATTGAGCCCAAAGAGGCGGTGACTATGTTGCTTATTGAAGCCTCTAACAGTGCATACCAAATGGCTGAACGCGGCCTAGTCGGCCAGCATGCGGTGTATGATCCGGCGGTGTTGGAATACGCCAGAATCAACGATACCTTCCTTCAACAGCAGAGTGACGCCCAGCAATGGAAGGTACAACTCAAAGCCCGTAACCAGCTCAATACTATTACCTATCCTTATAATCCGCTTGATGCCCAAGGATGGAAGGGCAATCTAACCGCATTCAAGTTGAACTGGCGGGATATCCGCCCGCTAATGAGTCATCGCTACCACCTTCCCCCCTCAGCGCATACCACCTTTGTTGCTGACGGCTTTGTGATTTGCACTTTTGTACCACGGCCAATCGAAAGCGATCCCTATGCTTTGAAGGTGCCCTTCTATCATAACAACGATGATTTCGACGAAGTGCTGTTCTACCACAAGGGCAATTTCTTTAGCAGGGACAATATTGAAGCCGGCATGATCACTCATCACCCCTGCGGTTTCTCCCATGGCCCCCACCCTAAAGCTTTGGCTGCCAGCATGACTTCCCCCAAAAAGGAAACGGATGAGGTCGCGGTCATGATCGATGCCCGCTGGCCACTTGAAGTCGCCCCTTTGCCCGACGGGGCTGAGAACAAAGATTATGTCTTTTCATGGCAGGGCAATACCACTGAGTAGCCAATTAGAGAGAGATAAGGAGACGAACGTGAAACTTGCATCACTTAACCATGGTCGAGATGGCCAACTCATTGTAGTTTCCCGTGACCTGCAAACCGCAGTCCATGCCCACGATATCGCCCCGACGTTACAGTTTGCCCTTGATAACTGGCACGAAGTGGAAGCGGACCTACAACATTTATACCGCAACCTCAATGATGATGTTGCACAGCATAGCTTTCCATTTAACCCAGCATTATGCAGCTCACCGCTTCCACGCGCCTACCAATGGGCGGATGGCAGCGCTTACGTTAACCATGTTGAATTAGTACGCAAAGCCAGAGGAGCCGAAATGCCCGAAAGCTTCTGGACGGATCCTCTGATGTACCAAGGCATGTCAGATGGCTTTTTGGCTCCCACCGACAATATCAACGCTGCCGATGAGCAATGGGGCATCGACTTTGAAGGGGAAATTGCTATCGTTACCGACGATGTTGATATGGGCACCCGTGCCGAAGAAGTCCATGACCATATCAAGCTTCTGATGCTGGTCAATGATGTCTCGCTGCGCAATCTTATTCCAAGTGAACTTGCTAAAGGCTTCGGTTTTTTCCAATCTAAACCCTCTTCCGCTTTCTCGCCTGTTGCTGTCACGCCTGATGAACTGGGCGACAGTTGGCATGATTATAAGCTCCACCACCGCCTCACAGTTCATCTCAATGGCAAATTATTCGGACAGCCCCATGCCGGTACCGACATGACGTTTAATTTTGCCGAGCTGGTCCAACATGTGGCAAAAAGTCGAGCACTTTGCGCGGGCACCATTATTGGTTCGGGAACCGTCTCTAATATTGATCGCAGTAGCGGCTCGTGCTGCCTAGCTGAGCGTCGAATGCTCGAGACCTTGGAGTTTGGCCACCCAGAAACCCCGTTCATGAAATTTGGCGATACTGTCAGAATTGAAATGCTCGATAACAACGGCCATTCCATTTTCGGCGCTATTGAACAAACCGTGGTCAAGTATGAACACAAATATCACGATGAGGATTTAAATCACCATAACCCACATCACCAGTAATAATTAGAAGGACTGGGCGACGGGTAATTAGGGCTGACTCTGATATTGGGTCTAAGGAAAAAACACTGTGAAACTGTATGATTATTATCGTTCTTCGGCGTCGTACCGAGTGCGAATTGCGCTAAACATGAAAGGGCTGAGCTATGAGCAGGTGGCTGTTTCACTGTTGGACAAAGAGCAAAACAGTGCCGCCTACTCTGCGCTGAACCCCAGTCAGTTAGTTCCGGGGTTTTGTCGTAACACTAATAACTCAGAAAAAGGCTCACCGGAAGATACCGCCGTCCTGGGGCAATCTTTGGCTATCATCGAATATCTTGATGAGTGTTATCCCGACCCCTCCTTGCTGCCAAGTGAACCATGGCATAAGGCCCAATGCCGAGAAATTGCCCTTATTGTTGCCTGTGATATCCACCCTCTGAACAATTTACGCGTTCTCAACTACTTAAATAGTGATCTTGGGGTCAATCAAAACGAGAAAATGATTTGGTATCACCATTGGCTAAAACAAGGCCTTCAGAGCCTTGAGAACCTTTCTAGTCGGTATAACACCCCGTTCACCTGTACTGACACCCCGTCTCTGGCTGATATCTGTTTAATACCTCAGCTGTATAACGCTAAACGATTTGGTTTTGAAACCAACAGTTACCCAAGGTTGCTTGAAATCGAACAACGCTGTTTAGCCCTAACCGCCTTTCAAAAAGCCCACCCGGATAACCAATAACCAAAAGCGCAATGAAGGAGAAAATGATGACAAACCCAGAATCTTCTAATATTGGTTATCCCGCAGACAATCCGCCTCAGTTGCTGTGGATGCCGGAGAAAGATCGCATTCACAACAGCAAGCTGTATCAATTCATGGTTAAGCTGAGTGAGAAAAAGAACACCCTCTATCATGATTACAATCAGTTGCATAACTGGAGTGTCAACCATAGTGAAGAGTTCTGGAGTATGGTGTGGGACTTCTGCCAAGTCGAAGGAGCCAAAAAGCCCCCTGTAACATTTTGCCCCCCCGATAGCAGTACACCAGCCAAAGATACCCAGTGGTTCCCGCACGCTAAACTCAACTATGCCGAAAACCTCCTGCGCAACTGGCGCACCCACGCCGCGGCGGATGCCATCATTTACCATTGCGAAGGCGATCCTCAGCAGCGCCAACACCTTAGCTGGCAGCAACTGTATCGACAAACCTCACAGGTCGCGAGCTTTCTCCATCAGATCGGGATCAAAAAAGGGGACGTTGTTGCGGGGTATTTACCGAACATCCCCCAAACGGTTGTGGCTATGCTGGCTACCACTGCGCTAGGCGCAATTTGGACCTCCACCTCGCCGGATTTTGGGGCTGAGAGCGTGATAGAGCGCTTTGGGCAAACTAAACCGAAAGTGATGTTTTTCGCCCAAGGTTATCAGTACAACGGAAAGACTATGTCTTATTTCGACAAGGTCGCTGCCGTCAGTGCCAATATTCCGGAACTCGCACATCTAATCGAAATCCCAGCAACGCCAGAACAGATTCCACAGGACACGGTTTCTATTCCTGATACCATCAATCATCACTACTGGACCGATATCCTCGACAGTACCGTACCCAGTGAACTGGGATTTACCCCCGTCCCGTTCAACCATCCGCTTTATATCCTGTATTCGTCAGGTACAACAGGTAAACCCAAGTGTATTGTCCATAGTGTGGGTGGCACCTTACTCAATCACCTTAAAGAGCACCAATTACAAACGGATATTCGCACCGGTGACAAGGTATTTTACTTCACCACTTGCGGCTGGATGATGTGGAATTGGCTAGTATCAGGGCTTGCCTCAGGCGCGACCTTAATTCTGTATGACGGCTCCCCTTTCTACCCCGACGGTAATGTTTTATGGAAGATGGCCGAGCAAGAACAAGTGACGTTATTCGGCACTTCAGCCAAATACCTCGAGGCTCTGGAAAAACAAGGTTACCGCCCCAAAGACAAGGCTAACCTGTCATCTCTGCGTACACTGTGTTCTACCGGCTCCGTGCTTGCCCCGGAGCAGTTTGATTATGTCTATGATGCCATTCATAGTGACATCCAACTTGCTAGCATTTCAGGCGGCACCGATATATGCGGCTGCTTTGCCCTCGGTAACCCGATTAGCCCCGTTTATCGAGGTGAATGCCAAGGGCGCGCATTAGGCATGGATGTACAAGTATTCAATGAACAAGGCCGAGCTGTTCATCTACAACACGGCGAGCTCGTTTGTCGCAACAGTTTCCCTAATCAACCGATTGGCTTTTGGAGCGACCCAGATGGCAGCAAGTACCATGACGCCTACTGGAATACCTTCCCAGATACTTGGCACCACGGCGATTATGTTAGCCTATCGAATACTGGCGGAATGGTGTTCTACGGTCGCTCCGATGCCGTACTTAACCCCGGAGGAGTAAGAATTGGCACCGCAGAAATATACCGCCAGGTAAACCGGTTGGATGAAATCAAAGACTCACTAGTCATAGGCCAAAACCAAGGCACAGATGTCCGCGTTGTCTTGTTTGTCCAACTAGCCGACGGTGAACTGCTCACGGACGCATTGAAAGCCAATATCAAGCAGAAGATCCGCGAACACTGCTCACCCCGCCATGTCCCCGAAGTCATCCTGGCAGTAAAAGACGTCCCCCGGACCAAGTCTGGCAAGCTAGTAGAATTGGCTGTTCGCAATATCGTCCATGATCAGCCAGTGAAAAATGTTGGGGCGCTGGCAAACCCTGAATCTTTGGAGGAGTTTAGGGATCGGGATGAGTTGAAAACTTAAGTCATTCACTCATCTTAAAAACTAATTTACTTCAACCATGGTGACGTAATACAAATCGTCTGCTGGTCGAAATCTATCGTCCCTTCAACACCTAGCGGGGTGACCAGCATCGGGTGGGTATGACAGCTATCAAAACCATTTAAAATAGGAACAGGTTGCCCGTTTAGCACTTCCATCAATACATCCAGTGGTTGGCGACCTGTCCTCTTATCATCAAACAGTTCATGCTTTCCTAAAATAATGGCGGATACCTTATCAAACACGCCGCAAAGCTTTAAATGACTGAACGAGCGCTCGACTGTTTCTATCCCCTTTAAACAATCCTCCAACAGCAAGATGTCTCCTTGCTGTATTTCAGGCATGTATGGGCTTCCCCATATTCCTGCCATTGTGTTTAAGTTCCCACCAATAACTCGGCCTTTAATCACCCCATTACCGATAAATTGCCAATCATTAGCCTGAGTCAGTTTGGCTTCACATTGGTTTTCCCAATCAATTTTTACGTCTGTCCACTGCTCTGGCATTTGATAACGATAAGGTGGATTTTGCTTTTGACGCCGACTTTCATATGCCGTTTCACATAGCAGCGTCTCGAAGGAAGCAAACGTCTCATCGACTAGCGGCGGATACTCACCAAACGATGCCACTAAGGCTGGGCCGTAAAAGGTAACAAGGCCGGTTTGAGCATAGATGCCCAGTAGCAAGGCGGTAACGTCCGAATAACCAATAATAATTTTGGGATCTTTCTTTAACGCCGCATAGTCAATATAAGGCAATAGCGCATTACTGTTATTTCCGCCAATAGTCGAAATAATACAGCGGACTTGCGGGTCGCGAATTAACACATTGAGCTCGTCAGCCCTTTGCTGGATACTGCCCGAACGGTAGTAGTCTGACTGACCGGTCAATTTTCCCGCTTTCAGGTTAAACCCTTTTTGTTGTAAATACGCTTTTGCCCTTTCAAAACGCTTAGGAGCAAAACAGGTCGCAGGCGATGATGGCGAGAAAAAGCCAATGGTATCGCCTTGTTTAAGTGCTGGAGCTAGTATTGCCATTCTTACCTCATTTATTCTGAATAACTAAATTAAATTAATACCATCAATAACTTAAGCTCGGTAGTTCTAACACTGTCATTAAGTTAACAGTTAGGTTTTCATCACAATCGAGCAATAAACGTCCTTCATTAGCATTGAATCTAAAACACGCCCTATAATTAGAGCACGAAACATAATGATAAAATCAAAACAAATCCCACAATACGAGTTTCCAATCTTACACAAGAAGCTAAATACTTAATTTTTCATGCTAAAATACAAACGCTGTTCACATTCACTTATAGATCACCTACAATCATTTTTGAGAAACTCATTCGAACACTAATAATTGTGAGTGAGTGAACCCAACCTTTGAGAAAGGATACTCGAGATGAATTATAAAACCCCATTACTGCTTGCTATAAGTGCAATGGCAATGAATGCCAATGCCAGCGAATGTGGGAAAGTCACCATTGCCGACATGAACTGGAGTTCCGCCAGCCTTATCGCCAACATTGACCGCTTTATTTTGGAACACGGCTACGATTGTGATGCCGAGTTGATACCTGGCGATACCATGCCAACCGGTACATCCATGATTGAAAAAGGTCAGCCAGATGTTGCTCCTGAACTATGGAGCAACAGCTTGAAAGATGCGCTGGATAAAGGCGTCGAGGAAAAACGCTTACGCTATGCCGGTAAAGCTCTGGTCGATGGTGGTGAAGAAGGGTTCTGGGTACCATCTTACCTGGTAGAAAAATATCCAGAGATGAAAACGATCGAAGGTGTTGAGAAACATGCCAAGCTATTTAAGCACCCAGAAGACCCTGATAAGTCTGCCTTCTACAGCTGTCCGGCGGGTTGGAACTGCCAAATCAGTGCAGGCAACCTGTTTAAAGCCATGAAGCTTGATGAAGCTGGCTTTGTCATTGTGGATCCGGGTTCAGCGGCAGGATTATCAGGCTCTATCGCTAAAGCCTATGAACGCCAAGAACCATGGTTTGGTTATTATTGGGCACCGACGGCAGTACTGGGTAAATACAATATGGTCAAAGTGGATTTCGGTAGCGGTATCAATGAAGAAGAATTCGTGAAATGTACCACTAACTCTGAATGTGAATCACCTAAAACCACCATGTACCCGCCATCACCCGTTCACACCATTACCACTGAAAAGTTTGCTGCTCGTTCACCTGAAACCTACGAATACTTTACCAAAAGAGGCTTCACCAATGCCGACATGAATCAAATCCTGGCATGGATGGAAGACAATCAGGCGGATGGTGAGGAAGCAATGTTCTATTTCCTCGAGGAGTATCCACAAATCTGGCAGCAATGGGTACCACAAGATGTCGTGAAAAAAGTGCAAAATGCACTGTAAGTCACATCTGAAATTTAAGGTATAGGATTACCTTGTTGTACGCCAGAGCCTTTTGGGGCTCTGGTAAGAAAAGGAATTAAACATGTCAGAGTCTAATTGGCTTAGCGAATTCCCGGAAATGGATCGTTCAGATCTTCGGGTTATCCGCAAAACACTCGATGGCGCCTATCGTGATTTCTCACGTGAATACGGTGACCTTATCGAATCTTTATTCGATCCTCTACTAACGTTCTTGGTCTGGTTTGAAAAGCTACTCCTTTCCACACCCTGGATCATCGTACTTGGAGTTTGTACTGCGCTAATTTATGCAGCGAGCCGCTCTTGGAAGCTCGCTCTAGGATGCTTTACCTCCCTTATTCTCATCGGATATTTCGGTATGTGGGAGGACACAATGCGTACGCTCAGTATCATAACCGTATGTACTATGCTTGCCATTCTAATGGGCATTCCTATCGGCATCGCCATGGCCCGCTCGAACCGTGTGCAGTCTGTCGTGACGCCATTACTTGATGTCATGCAGACGATGCCAGCCTTTGTATACCTCATCCCTGTGGTGATGCTGCTGGGTATAGGAAAAATCCCCGGACTTATCGCCGTGGTGATCTACGCTATCCCACCTGTGATCCGCCTGACCAACTTGGGGATCCGTCTCGTTGACAAAGAAGTATTAGAAGCGGCAACGGCTTTCGGAGCCAATAAACATCAGAGGTTACTCGGTGTTCAACTCCCGTTAGCGATGCCAACCATCATGGCCGGTATTAACCAGACAATAATGATGGCGCTGTCCATGGTGGTAATTGCTTCCATGATTGGCGTTAAAGGATTGGGCCAACCTGTTCTTAAGTCGATCACCAATCAATACTTTACACTGGGATTGTTAAACGGCCTCGCCATTGTGGCACTTGCTATCCTGTTCGATCGTGCTTCACAGGCTTATGCTAAGCGCACTCAGACCCATTTAGGAGAGCTCGCGCATGACTGAACCATTAATTGAAGTTAGCGGTCTGTATAAAGTCTTTGGCCCAAAGCCGGCATCGGTGATAGACCGGGTTAAAAATGGGGAAAGCAAAGATAAGCTGCTCAATGATACCGGCCATACTGTTGGCCTTAAAGATATCAACCTTAAGATCAATAAAGGAGAAATCTTTGTCATTATGGGCCTATCGGGATCAGGCAAATCAACGTTAATACGGCACTTCAATCGCTTGATTGACCCTACATTAGGGAAGATCTTAGTTGAAGGTATTGACGTAATGAAACTCTCAGTAAATGAGTTAGTTACCTTCCGGCGGCATAAGATGTCGATGGTTTTCCAACGGTTTGGCCTATTACCTCATCGCTCAGTGGTAGATAATGTTGCTTATGGGCTAGAAATCCAAGGAATGAGTAAAACAGATCGAATCGCTAAGGCAACGGAATGGCTTGAAACCGTGGGCCTTAAAGGTTATGAAAACCAATACCCGGCTCAATTATCAGGCGGACAGCAGCAACGTGTTGGTCTCGCTCGAGCACTCAGTACGGATGCGGAAATCCTGTTGATGGATGAGGCGTTTTCAGCCCTTGACCCGTTAATCCGCAGTGAAATGCAAGATCAGCTGATTTCACTTCAGGAAAAACTGCACAAAACCATTATCTTCATCACCCACGATTTAGATGAAGCCTTGCGATTAGGGGATCGGATCGTCATCCTTAAAGACGGTGAATTGGTTCAGCAGGGATCGCCAGATCAAATACTGCTTCATCCAGCAGATGAATACGTTGAAGCATTTGTCAAAGATGTTAATCGAGCTAGAGCATTAACAGTTGAAACCGTTATGCAGCCTCCGGCCTACCGGATTACAGCGAAAACCATTGAAGAAGCTTTGGTTGAGATGAAACGAATCAAACAAGATTACGCTTACAACGTTACTGAGGAAGGCTATCAGGGTGTGGTAACAAAGGAAAGTTTACTCAATGCAGCTAAAACTGATGCGAGCCAAAGTCTAGAAGACGACATTTATGAAGAGGTCCCAGTCATCTCAGCCGGTTCTGCCATCGAGGAAGTATTACCAGACACCATGTCGTGTGATTACTCCTTGCCTGTCGTTGACGAAGATGGAAACTTACAAGGTGAGCTTGAGCGCAGTGCCGTAGCAGAAATTTTCACTGATACTAATGAGGCTAAGACGGCTTCAAAAGAAGACCTAACCGTCCAACCGGTGGTGGATAAAGCCTCATAATCCTCTAAACGTTGATTTTATTTAAAATAAAAAAACGCCCACACCGATTTATCGGTATGGGCGTTTTTAGAAGGTACGCTGAAGGACGCAGCGTTATGAAATTTCTTTCATTGCAGAAACAACGGATGGATCATTTAGCAGATTAAATAGCATGCTCTTTGCTGATGCTCGCTGAGCGTCAGATAATGCTTTCTTTGGGTTTTCTCGGCATAGTGTCAGTATGTTTTTGATGAACTTACTGTTAGTCCCAGATAGCTCGTACACAAATCGTAGCGTATCAAGCAACTCCCCCTGAGGCAGGCTATAAACCGCCATTTCACAGCTGAGGTTATCCATGGCCAGAAAGTTGTTCACTACCTCACGACGCTCTGCATTGAACTTCTCTTTAGCGATGTGGCCATCAATTAAAGCCTGTACTCTTTCAGCGATAGCTAAAGGCACTTCCATTGTTTTGGTTTCATGAGTCATCGTTGTTTCTCCTGCTCTAACTGGGGTTGACCTACAGCCTCGGTAATCTGGTGATACTTCGATTACTCGTATGAATAATCAAGAATAACACTTGAATGGCATTACCTCATCTTACAAATCGCAGATCCCACTGCGTGAAAGACTGTAGGAGCAATTTCATTTTACAAATAAAGGGTTATAAGTTTGAGATCTTAATCAAGATAGACTCCAGCTCATCCCAAGGCATGAGTTGGCTATCGATTACTTCTAGACGGCTTTCAAACCCTTCAAGGGTCATATGGTTAACCGAGACGACGCCGTGGTTAACATTAAAGGCATGGCAACCTTTGTTGGTATTAATGACACCTTTCACACGTTCTGCTGTTAGGTTGCAGAACAAAGAAAACAGTTGGTCAAAATCGAAAATGACCTCAGCGCCAAAGATCCAACCGCAGCTAAAGTAACCCTGACCTTTGTTCTCTTTGCGGATATATTTCTGGTTTGGCGGCAGCTGGAACTGCGGCTCCATATCAGCATGCTCGTGGTGGTGGGCTTCTATTGTTGGTGATTGATCTTGCTCTGCTCGGTCAGTATCTAGCAGATCAATGGGAAACTCACCCTGCTTGACCAACAGGCTCGCCAGTTTTTCCGGCTGCTGCGTTGCCACCCAGTGTTCGAATATGCTCGCATCAACCTCGTCACACTCGTCGAGTTTGTTACCTATAACAATCTCTGCCACATCGAGTTGATCATTGAAGTTCTGGTTTTCCGTATACTTTTTATTAGAGAGGTTACGAGGGTCAACCAAAGCAACAGTGGCTTTCAAATCGATATAATCTTTGAACTGATTGGATGTTAGCACCGAGATAATTTTATGAGGATGGCCCAATCCGGTTGGCTCTATCAACAGTCGGTCTGGTTTCTGCCGTAATAACGCGGTGATCCCGACAGAGGTCGGCACGCCAGCTGTACAGCACATACAGCCCCCAGGGACTTCTTTGATCATCGCACCAGAATCAGTAAGAATGGCACCATCAATACCGATTTCGCCAAATTCATTGACCAGAACAGCCCACTTTTCATTGGCTGGTTTGTTCTTAAGTAGATTAAGGATTGTCGTGGTTTTTCCAACACCCAGAAAACCGGTGATGACATTCGTTGGTATGCGCATAGTGAGTGATTTTTCCGTAAACATTGACGAGAAATTTACATGAAATATGCCCGAGCCACAAATCATTGTGGCTCTATTGTGGCACTAAGGCTTTTGATTTATTTTAGTTTATTATCCAAGATTAGAGCGTTGGGTGAAAACTCACCCTTTTTGAGCGCTTGCCAATCATAAATTCTGTAAAACCATGCCATTAATGGCAATTCCGCTCACAATTTGTTTACATAACGTTTTCCGTGAGATTGCTAACACGCAAGGAGCATCTATGCTAAACCCTGCAACAGCGCAAGCAGTGATCGACCATGCCCTCTTCCTTGGCGCCGATTTTGCCGAACTGTTTATCGAACATCATCAATCTAGTTCAGTTGAACTTCTGTCCGGTGACATTGACAAGGTCAATTCCGGTATCGATTTTGGTATCGGCGTGCGCCTGTTTTTCGGCCACAAAGTGCTTTACGGCTACACCAACAGCACCGATGAGGAAGAGCTAAAGCGAGTCACAGGGCTACTAGCCGCCAAAGATAAACGCGACCAAATCGTCAATGCGGGCACGCTTAACCTAAGCCGCTACCAGACCAAACATGCTTGTCAGCAGCCTTTGAGCCAAAGCCCTAACCTTGATGCCAAAATTGCCTTCCTGCGTCAGTGCGATGCTGCCGCACGAGATGAAGATGAAAAAATCAATCAGTTCATCGGTCGTATTTTGCAACGTGAGCAACAAATCGAGATCTTCAATTCAACAGGCTTACACATTGGTGATACCCGCCATTACACCCGTGTTGCTGCCACTGCAATTGCACAAAACGGTAGTGAGCAATCAACCGGATTTGAAGCGCCTGGCGCATTAACAGGTTGGGAATTCAATACCCACTTGGATGCCAAAGAGCTTGGTCATGCCGTGGCTAAACAAGCGATGGTGAAACTATTTGCCGAAAATTGCCCTTCCGGTGAAATGCCGGTCATTATTGGTAATGGCTTTGGTGGCGTTATCTTCCATGAAGCCTGTGGCCACTTACTGGAAACCACCTCGGTTGCCAAAAAAGCCTCTGTCTTCCACGATAAGATGGGAGAGATAATTGCTAATTCAGTAGTAAGTGCGGTCGATGATGGCACCATGGCCAATGAGTGGGGCTCTATCAATATCGATGACGAAGGGATGGAAACCCAGCGTACCCAGTTGATCAAAGACGGCAAGCTGACTAGCTTCATGGTTGATCACATGGGCTCACTGAAAACCGGATTTACCCCAACGGGCTCAGGCCGTCGTGAATCCTACAAATATGCACCAACCTCGAGAATGCGTAACACCTTCATCGAACCAGGTGATAGCTCTTTGGATGAAATGATCGCCAGCGTTGAAAAAGGAATCTATGCCAAGAAGATGGGCGGTGGATCAGTTCAACCAGGTACAGGTGAGTTTAACTTTGCCGTACAAGAAGCTTACTTGGTCGAAGATGGCCAGATCACTAAACCATTAAAATCAGCTACGTTGATCAGCACAGGTCCTAAAGTGCTTAAAGAGATCTCGATGATCGGAAGTGATTTTGCCTTGGCCGCAGGAATGTGTGGCTCTGTAAGCGGCTCGGTGCCTACCACGGTTGGCCAGCCAGCACTTAAAGTGGACAACATTCTTGTAGGGGGTAACTAATGGCGGATCAACAACAACTTCAACGCGCTATTGATCACGTTCTTGAGCGTGCCAAAGCAGCAGGTGCCGAAGCCGATGTAATTGCAAGCGGCAGCAACAACTTCTCATTGAAAGCCAATGCGGGAGAGTTGGACGAATACAAAGTGACATCAGGTCAGGTGATTGGCGTTCGTGTCATCAAAGATCAGCACATTGCTACCAGCTATTCTGAGTCATTGGAGCCTGCTAGCCTAGATATGATGGTTGAGCACGCTCTCGCCAATGCCGCCTTCACCAAGCAAGATCCTCATCAAGTGATCGCGTGTGCTAACAGCCAGCTTGTAACGGAATACCCAGAGATTAATCAAACAGACACAGCCACGGTTGATGACAAGATTTCTCTTGCATTGGCTCTGGAAAAAGGTGTCGTTGAGAAACCGAACGCAACCTCAGCACCATACAACGGTTTCGGGGAATCAGATAGCCAAGTCATTCTTGCCAATACACTCGGTACACGTTGCTACCATCAAGAGCGCTCTACCTACTGTTATGCTTACACCTTGTATGAAAAGGATGGTAAGCAGTCGATGCATGGTGGTATGTCGACTGGTCGTCGTTTCGACGAACTCGATCCAGAGTACTGTATCAACCACGGCTATGACATGGCCAAAGCCCTACTCGATGGCGAGCCGCTCAATACTGGCAACTACAGTGTGGTGTTCGACCTCAGCTGCCTAAGCAGCCTGTTTGGCGCGTTTGGCATGTGCTTCTCGGGCCAGTCTGCAATGAAGGGGATTAACCCATGGCGTGACTCATTAAATGCCAACGTGGCGAGCTCGCTGCTAACGGTGTCAGATACGGCATATATCGAAGGCGGCTCGGCCATTAAAGCCTTCGACAGCGAAGGGTTTGCGACATGCGATACTATTTTGATTGGCGAAGGACAGTTACAGAGCCTGCTGCATAATAGCCATACCGCCAGCTTCTTCGGTATTGAGAATACCGCCAACGGCTCTCGCTCAGCCAAAGGCGGGTTGGGCGTGTCTGCCCGTCATACCGTTATTGCTACAGGCCAAAGCAGCGAAGCTGAACTGACAGGCGGTGAGTATCTTGAATTGATTGAACTTCAGGGTGTCCACTCCGGTGCCGATGCGGTAAGCGGTGACTTCTCGTTTGGCGCAAGCGGCTTCCTATGCAGAGATGGCAAGCGTGTTCAACCAGTTCGAGGTATCACCGTAGCAGGTAATTTCTATCAGATGATCAAAGAAATTGATGCGGTAGGCGATACGCTGACTCACGACCATGGTAAAAGCTTCTTCGCCCCTCTTATCAGATTTAGCAAACTCAGCATTGCGGGTAAATAACGCGAAAATAGGCTAGCGATCACCAGCAGGTTAATTACCTGCTGGTGCACATAATGATAAGTCTATTATTAAATCCACTCGATAATCGTCATTTAATAGTGACATCGTCACTTCTTAGTTTACATATTCAATAAATCAAAATAGCACACAGCTCGCAAACGTGATCCCCGTCACGCTTAACTGCTTCTTTACTTTATCCTGACTTTACCTGCTAAAAAACAATCATTTGCTGAAGTTCCCATAACAATTGCTCGCATAATTTCTGGTTCAATACCCACATACTGATAAACATAATGAAAGCTGTAAAGGTATAAATACACTGTGCAAATTTTTGCTTATTCTCTTGTTAAATAGAATTGATTTGTGTAATGCTTATTCAGTGTTTGTAGCAGTAGTTAATATCAACCAATTGTGGAGAATAATGATGAAACGTTCTATGACTCTAGTCGCTGGCCTAATTCTAAGTGCAACTCTTATGGGCTGTTCAAGCAGCGAAGAAGCCGAGCAACTAAGCCAACTGACAAATAAAGTTGATGCTCTATCTGATCAAGTTGCATCACTACAAGGTCAACAAGATCAAATGGCCGGTGCGGTAAATGACACTCGTGCTGCATCTGACGCCGCTTACCAAGAAGCAATGCGTGCTAACCAGCGTATTGATAACATTGCTAGCTCTTACCAGAAGTAATGTAAACAAGTGGCGCGACACGTTGCGCCACTTTGATATTGCATTTCACGTAACGTGTATCGACTCAGACAATTGCATTATCAGGATCGACCAAACCATAGGTATTGATACTCGCCTTACCTAATTCTGGTTCAAGGTAATCCCTGACGACATCAATCGAATCAGCCTCCCACATGCACTGACACAATGTATGCCTCTCAACCACCATCGTGGTATGAAGCCGCATACCTGTCGGCGGATGAGTTAGCATCCCGCTTGCTTTCTGCCAAAACAGTTCAGGATCCGTGATCTCATGTTGGATAACGATAAACATCCCTACTCCTTAATACCGTTTCAACAGTCACCATAGCTAAATTATAGGTAAGACTTTGCCACTACCATGTATCAACTATAAGGAGAATCAATCGGTTGCTACGGCGTCAAGATCCGGCTGCATCGATATCATTTTTTCTATCAAGGTAGGGCTCAAGTTTGCGCGTTTTTGTTGTGCGAAATTAAACATCACAACTTTCGCTGACCCCGATGTTGTCACCGCCCCTTGCTGTTTACTGACGATTTTGTATTCCATCACGAAGCTATCTTTGGTCAATTCAGCCACTCGACTTCCCACCAGCAAGGTATCCGGGTAAGTCACGGGGCGTCTGTATCGACTTGAGGTTTCACTCAGTACGGGGCCGGTTTGGGTTGCTTGCATTTCTTCCATCAAACCGATATCGGCAAAGTATTCCAGTCTTGCCGTCTCGAAATAACGGAAGTACACCACGTTATTGACATGGTTTA
The DNA here is from genome assembly GCF_003025555.1 of Photobacterium lutimaris. GTDB lineage: Bacteria > Pseudomonadota > Gammaproteobacteria > Enterobacterales > Vibrionaceae > Photobacterium > Photobacterium lutimaris. Next base: position 1,234,897 of record NZ_PYMH01000001.1, read on the forward strand.
GCGCATCCATTTCACCCCACGCCACTGGAATCTCAGTAACAACAGGGTAACCCTCAAGTAAATTAGACATATGCTGATCCTTGCAAGAAAAAAGTATGAAACTCTCTAGGTAAAAACCTCTGACATTAAACACAGAATTTAAACGTGCGTTCGATTCTTAACCTATACCCAAGATAACAACTTTGCAACATCAGCGTATTGTTCTTGTCGGTAAGGCAGCTTTTCCACACAGCGCAGATGGATAATGAGTATCTTTTCTACAGTTATGAAAGCAGCGTGTAAATTTTCAGCGTAAGAACGCCAAAGGCCTTAATTTATAAGGGCTCGCGGCTGGATTTACGGTATCCTAAGCCATCTTTTTTCGACCTGACGAAGAAGTGTTCAATTTTTCGGCAGGTTACAATCGGCTTATTAGCCAGTAACAATTATCAACCATTATGCTTTTCGATAACAATATTCCAGTCCGTTACCCCAAAGGGGTCTTTGCGATGGGGACGGTATACAGCTTTACCGGTGCATCCATCCTTGCATCCATCATTTTTTCATTGCTACTCTTCCTTTCTATCGATGAAGATCCGGTCATGCAGATATTATTCGCCGGTCTTGCTGTCATTTTTGAATTAGGAAAGTTTTTTGCCTGGTATGAATTTGGCGAGCGTCGAGCACGACGAAACTATGCTGGCGCCATTTCTGCCTTTGCTTTTTATGCAGTACTTGCTGCTATTTCAATCGGCGGCTCTGTTGGCGGTATCAATAGCGCAACCAATCAAGCCCAGAGTCATGTCAATGCTCAGCAGAGTACGGTCAACAACTATAATATGCAGATTTCTGCGATTGAAAGACAGATCGAGCTCAATAATACTGCAGCAGAAAAGTATATCGAGATGGAACGTATCGCAACCGGTGTTGCCCGTATCCAACGTGAGAATGATGATCTGCGCGAACAACAGTTAAAGCTTGCAGCAGCGCGTGACAGCTTACCGGTCGTCAACCAAGGCTCAGTGATTGGCCTTATTGATAGCCTGGCTAAATCATTACAGGTCGACACTGACACTGCTCAGCTAAGCTTGGTAATTTTCTTATCAGTGTTACTAGACTTCTTTGCGGCCTTTTTCGTTGGCCTGATTGGTGAGGAACTTCGCTTTAGAAACCAATTCCGACGTGTCGGCCCTATCACCATTGACACTTTCGCCGATAATGAAATCAAAGAGCCAGAATTACTGACAAACCAGCAACGAGAGCAAACTGCAGGCGATAGCGAACAACCTGAGCAAGCGCCGGAAACGCCTGCTGAGCCAGAAGCGCCTAAATCACTTTATGAACAAGCGATCGATGCATTGAGTACTAATCAGGTCAACTGCACTAAGCGCGCTGTCACCAAGTATCTGAAGACCAGCAGCGATGAAGTTGATGAGATCTTCAGCCAGTTCATGACCGAAGGGATCGTGAGCAAGAAACCGAACAACCATTATCAATGGCACGGTGTTCCGCAAAACGGATAAGCTAATCGGTTAAAGACCAAAAAGCCCGACTTTATTTTCATCATAAAGTCGGGCTTTTTTATATCAAAGCGAACGCGGTATCTCTACAGACCTTTTCGGTATTGAGCCATCGTTGTTGGTGAAACCTCTTCATACAGCGCGGTGGTTTCAACATCACCGTTCAACTGTGAACGGAAAGCGTTGACCAACGCCGGCTTATCCAGTGCCGTCTGGGTTAGTGTCTTGATATCTCGAAGATCAACCATATACCCATCGAACAGATGTGCATTATCCTTGATAGCATCCAAGTTAAGGTAGTTTTCTGGACTGTACAGAGAGTTATGGTCACCACGCTGTTTATCAACCACGAACGATGACTCTTTCATGCTCAAAATCGACGCTGATTTATCACACTTTCTCAAACACTTGTCATCAAAACGCTTTTTCTTGCAGCCTACCGTCTGATGGAATAAACACTGGCGGCTCGTTAGCAACATAATCGGGTGGTAAATACTGTAAAACAGCTCGAAGCCATCTGGCTTAACGATTTGTTTCATTTGCTGCTGCTTGATCTCGTTGGAAATAAACGAACCCGCGCAGTTAAACTCTTCTTTCAGACACTTCAAGCTGTACGAGTTGGTCACATTCATCTGCGGACCCGCAATCCACTTGATCCCAAGTTGTGACGCCGCAAAACCGACACCATTATTGTTGGTTACGATTCGAACAGGCTTGATGCTTTTCATAAATTCAACCGCAGCCTGATAATTGTCACCAATCAAAATAGCAGGGAACCATGGGATAAGCGCCGAGTTTGAGTTAAACAGCGATACCATTTTCGCTAGGTTACTGTGCATCGCTTCAGGCAATTGATAGTACACATTCACTTGGTCATCTTGTGCCAGTGCAATATCGGCTTGTGACGAAATCAATACGTTTAAGCTCGGGGTTGCTTTGCTGTCGCGCTGTTGTACAGCCAGCTTAGGAAGCTCAACAGGACTCACAGTTGGTCTAGAACCATTTAAGATAAAGGCAACCTGCTCTTTTATCGCCGTTTGCTCTTTATAGGGGATAAACAACCCATCATCGAGTTTTGTGAGCTCAACGCTAGCCACATAATGATCAGCATTCGCAAAGCTATTGGCCCACTTGGTGACGGTTGCTTCATCTAAGCTGTGCTTGCCCGCTTTTATCAATGGTGAAGACGATGTGATAGTGCAAGTTTCATTAGGTGTGCTGATAGTGACTGAAAGCAGCTCACCTTCAGAACCTGCAACAGAAACGCTCAGTGAGTTGATGCTAATATCAAGATCTTTGGTTTGGGCATCAACCGTATTGATGATCTCTGTTTTATCATCATAAAGCTTCCTCTTGACCTGCTTTACCTGCTCTGTGCTGGTACAGCTGTAGATCTTTGAGAAGTGATTGGCCGAATGATCGCGTGGATTATCAATAAACATACTTTTATTGATATCACCCTGCAGGTATGCATTGGAAAAATCACGGTTAAATACCGTGTATAACCCTGTGGTATCCGTCAGTACCTCGCCGGACTGGCAATAATTGTCTATTTGTTTGCGCCAACTATCAACCACCGTATGTACATAATGAGACTTTTTAATTCGCCCTTCCACTTTTAGCGAATAAACGCCAGCATCAGCCAAAGCCGCCATATCCAAATAGGCCGAGTTGTCTTTCATGTTCAGTGGGTAATCTTTACCGGCATCAGTCGTTTGGTACTGATCACGGCAAGGTTGGCTACAACGGCCGCGATTACCCGAATTACCGTTACGCACCGAGCTGATATAACACAAACCTGAAAAACCAATACAGTAAGAGCCATGGACAAACACTTCCATCAACACGTTATGTTGGCGGCCAAACTGGGCAAGGTGTTTAATCTCATGGATATTCAGCTCACGAGAAAGATTCACACGGCTTGCAGTAAGTTGGTGCAGGAACTGAATTTGCCCTTCATTGTGGGTGTTCGTTTGCGTTGAGGCGTGGACATCAAGGGTGGGGAAATGTTCTTTTAGGATATAGAACAAGCCCAGATCTTGAACAATAACACCATCAACCTTGGTATTTACCAACTTGTTGAGCAAGCGAATAAGCGCGGGGATCTCGCTTTCCAAAATAATGATATTCAGTGTAAGAAAAATCTTGCAGTCATATTGATGGGCAAGTTTGATGATGCCGTTGAGGTTCTCAAAAGTCAGATTCGTTGCACGGTTTCGGGCATTGAAGTTATCAAGCCCACAGTAAATTGCATCTGCACCGGCGACAATCGCGGCTTTGATCGATTCAATATCACCACCTGGTGCCAACAACTCAAATTGGTTTTTATTCACAACAGTACCCACTTACCAACGACGTCTTTAAAGGGGGCGTATTCTACGTGGTACGGCGCTAAAATTCCATTAATAGCATTGAGGTTATTAATCGACGTTAACTGTCACTGTCATGCTCAAAACACTGTTGCTTCAGCCATCGGCCCAGTGTTTTGATTTCAAATTGCTTGGCACGTGATTGCTTATACACAAAATAGAGGTTGTCACCCGTTGGCAACTCATGCATAGGAATACGTACTAAGTTTTGCTGATGGTCATGCTCATTGAGGAAATAGTCATTCAAGAAGGCAATTCCCTGATGATACTTCACGGCCTCTGCGGCAAGAACCATATGGCTAAAGTGGCTGACCTTTACGTCATCAGGCAGAGTAAACCCGCCTCGCTGACACCAAGCTTGCCAGTCTTTGGCCAGATTACCGCCTTTAAAAATCGAATGTACCGACAATAAAGGATGCTCCCAGAGTGCCTCAGGCAAGGGCTTGTCTTGGATTTGTAGCCAAAGTTTTTGGCTACAGAATGGGTACAACAGCTCCTTGTACAAAAAGTCACTGACATAGTTTTTCTTAGGTGGATGGGCGGTAATGAAACAATCTGCCACCTGATCACTGAATTCTGGCTCATCGGCAAACATAGCAAGAGATAAATCAATTTCAGGATGTTGCTGCCGTAAGCTCTCCAGCCTTGGTACCAGCCATTTCACTGCTAATGAGCTGTACATAGCAAGACGAATTTTCCCACTTTCCCCCTCTCGGATTTGCTGGCTGGCCTGTGCAATATTCTGCAGTGAATGGGAGATCTCTTCGTAATATTTTTCACCCATTGGCGTTAAAGACAAGCGCCTCCCCTGCCGAACAAACAAAGTTTCACCCAGGTACTCCTCTAACAATCGTACCTGATGACTAATGGCGCTCTGTGTTACGTTCAAAGCCGTTGCAGCATGCGAGAAGCTATTTAAGCGCGCGACAGATTCGAAACATTGAACCGCCCGCAATGGTGGCAACTTCATTATTAGGTGAGCTCATACTAAGTGAATTTTTATCATTATATATGAAGCGTATTTATAGATTAAGCTTACCCAGTCACAACTCGTGACTTTCTTTTTGCGCTAACACTGAACACACTTCAGTCAATGACAGGAGCTTGGTCATGCCTTCAATGTCTGTAGGAATGGCAATGGGTTTACTCATTGTCGGGAACCTTATTGCCGTTTTTTCTGATGCCTTAATTAAAACGCTTGGCCAGGATATTGCGGTTTTTCAATTTGTGTTTTTTAGGCAACTAACTGCAGTGCTAATCTTGCTTCCTTTCTGTTACCGGAGTAACAGAAAGGAACTGCTGGATGGGCTGAAATGGCATGCCTTGCGGGCGCATATTTGGTTGATGGGTGCCATTTTTATGGTTTTCTCTCTTAATGCCATGCCGCTGGCAACCGCTAATGCCATTTTTTACGCCGCTCCGCTATTAATGTTGCCTTTAGCATTGTTGTTATACCGCGAAAAACTTTCGCGCTACTCCATTGCCGCTGGTGTACTGGGTTTTGCTGGCGTCATCGTCATCATAAGGCCAACAGAGTTTGAATGGTCAGCATTAGCGGCTTTGGTAGTGGCGTTGACCATTGCTGGTAATAACTTACTGATTCGCAAACTACCTAAACATCAAAGTGTTGCCCAGACTCTACTGCTAACCAACCTCACCGGGATCCCGGCTTCACTTGGCCTAGCTTTATGGGAAGGACGGGACTGGGACTGGTCCCCACTGTTAACAGCGGCTGGCTCTAGCAGCTTTATCCTTGTTTATGCTGGCATTTGTGTGGTGGCCTACCGGGCAGCGGAAAGTAATAAGATTGCCAGTGCGGAATATAGCGGTTTGCTCGGCGCCGTCGCGGTGGGTTTGGTGTGGTTCGGTGAAACACCCGACATGATTACGTTGGTTGGCACTGCAATGATTATATTGCCGTTGCTTTGGCTTGCCAAAATTGAAAAACAAAAAACTATCAAAGACTAAGGATCCGAATATGTCAGCTTTTGTACTCTCTCAAATCATGATCGGTTTTGCTGTTTTCTTTGATCTGATATCTTTTCAATTTAAAGACAAAACAAAAATCATCAAATGCTTTGTATGCGCAGTTACTTTAATTGGTATCCACTTTGCTCTACTTGAACAATGGACAGCCGCAGGCTTAATGGCGCTAGGAGCTATTCGTTACACAACGAGTCTTTATACGAGCTCTAAGAAAATGGCGGGTCTTTTCTCATTTTTCACACTCATTATTACTTACATGACGTTTGCTGGCTTGACGAGTCTTGTGAGTTGCGCAGCAGCGCTATTCCAAAACGTGGCAGCATTTTCTAAACATGACAAGCAGTTAAGACAGTTTATGATTGCTGGTACGAGCTTATGGCTAACTCACAATATCCTTATCGGTTCACCGTCTGCTGTCGTGCTAGAAGCACTTTTTCTCGCGAGTAATTTAATTGGTTATTATCGCTACTACATCAAAACACCTTCTACAGCAGCGAATCCAATATAAAAAAGGGCCTATACCCAAGCTACTTGGTATATAGGCCCTTTCGTATTGCAATGATTCAGTGTCAAGCTGTTGCCGAGTCTGCTCTAGGCCTAACCATTTCAAGAATGGCTGAAATTGGAACAATTGGGCCCATCATGTTAACTCGCAGTGCATCACTGCCGGATGCATAATGCATCTCAGATGCGTCATAAGAAGAATAATTATACTTGTAGTTAAACTTCCCCGTTGCGATATGTAACAGATCGAATTCTTTTCGGTGGCAAGAGATATAAGCACGCCAGTACATCGCATCCACAACTTCTGACGGGCGTTCTGCACGAATAATAAATCGCCAGCTTCCATCCTCGCCATAGAAGTCCAAAGGAAAAGTATTTTTTGTTTTTCTTTTGCTAAACAAAGTCTATTTATCCACTTAACCAGCCTATCAATTGAATTATGCAAGGATTGAAGCAGAATGGAAGAGATTACCGTGCAAAACCGTCAATTTTGACATAACTGTACAATTTTCGACGCCTTTTATTTAACTATAATCAATAACTCCCATACCATTAGGTATCTAATACATCGAACCCCAGTCGACCTCTGAACCTATAGACTCAACCTCTTCAATAGTAATGCTTACACCGGAGTCAACCCTGGCAGCGCCCATGAGTATCAATAGAGCCATCATTATTCGTCATCGATAGCTAATGTATATTTCATATGCATTTATTACTTAACCCATTGATAAGTTAATTACATATCCAGCATTCATTGGACCTGATTATTCATTAAGCCACCCCCATAAAATTTACTCACCTATTCAACAAATAAAACTAATGATTAGTTGCTCACTAAAAACACTTTTTAAGGAGTACCTGACGGTAAGAAGTGATAACATCCGCCACGATTTACATTCTGTTACAAATTGAGATTTTGTAATCAACCCCCAATCCATAGACATAGAGATGTAAATATGTGGAACAGACTCAATAAGTCGATGATGGTGTGCCAAATGATGTTTGGCCTTTCCTTCTACGGTGTGATGGTGATCCTCACCCGTTTTTTCTTGGAAAACCTCAATTACAGTGAAGCCGACACCATGATGGTTGTCGGTGCCTTTTCATCAATTGGTCCATTATTCGCGATCGCAGGCGGATTTATTGCTGATAAATTCCTTGGTGCCTACCGCTCGTTAACAATCAGCTATCTGGGCTTTGCTGTAGGTTATGCCCTGTTGGTAATGGGCGCATCCACCCTTAACGTGCCTATGAGCTTGATCGGTATCGCGCTAGCAAGCTACTCTCGCGGCTTGATGTCACCTTCTTATCCCAGCCTCTACAAGCGCACGTTCAACACTGAAGAACACTTTGAGAATGCCTACCCGGTTAACTACTCGGTCAACAACATTGGTGCACTCCTAGGCCAGTACTTTTTCCCGATGCTCGTCTTGATCCTTGGTTTCAATGGCAGCTTTGCCCTTTCAGGCGCAATGGCGGCAATCGCTTTCATCATTTTGGTTATTTCACGTAAACCTCTGCTATCAGTTGCTACCGAAATGGATAACCAACCTACTGGTGCTAAAAACTGGATGGCCTTCAGCGTTATTTCAGTATCTATGATCGGCCTGGTTTTCTTCATGTTTTCAAACATGGATATCGGTAAAAATATTGTTTATGCCATTGGTGCAGCCGCTATCGGTTACTTTATCTGGCTGATGATGAAGGCTAACCGATCTGATTCACTAAAAATGGGCACTATTTTAATTATCACTGCCCTGACTACTGCATTTTTCGTCTATTACGGTCAAATGATGACCTCAATGACCATGGTGACTATCAACACCATGCGCGGTGATCTGTTCGGTATCATCCCTATCGCCCCAGAAGCCTCAATGGCGATGAACCCGCTATGGTGTATTGTCGGCGGCCCGCTAGTCTCTTGGACTTTCTCTTCGCTAGAAAAACGAAATATCAATTTCTCTACTGCGACCAAAGTGAGCTTTTCCTTTGTATTAACTGCCATTGCCTTCGGTATTTTGACGATGGCGGTCTACAACATCGGCGAAAATGTCATTATCCGCCCTGAAATATTCTTGGCGATCCATTTCTTCCAAGCATTGGCAGAAGTGATTGTTGGCAGTTTAGTCGTTGCTTTCATCCTGTCGGTTGCGCCAAAGCATATTGAGAACTTCTCTGTCAGTCTGTTCTCTGTCGCTATCGCGCTAAGCGGTATTGTCGGTGCAGTATTTTCAACCTCTATTGCAATGGAGAAAGGACAGGAGATCACCCAAGAGGTGGTTCAAACTGTCTATGGTGATTACTTCAGCTTATTGACAATATTGGCAGTCGTGATGGTTGTTGTTGCCCTGCTCGCCTCTCGTTTGATTCGAGTGATGCTGAAAAAAGCAGAAACAGAACAGCAGGAAAATGCAACGCTGGCTGAAGCATAATCAGTGATTATTCAATGACACTATGATTTTAAAAGGCTCTGTATGGGCCTTTTTTATTGCCTAAAATTCATAAACAACAAGAGCTGAAGAGACATTAAGCAAAACATTGATATTTGGTGAAAATTCAACCAAGGAGTGAGGATAAAGTGAAGAAAGCGTGGGTACTATCTTTTTAAAGGTAACACAAAAAAAATTATATTATTAGACTTGTTAAAAAACTTTCTCAGCCTATAATTCTGAAAACCGGAGCGTCTGCCAACGCTCCGGTTTTTTTGTGCCTGCAACATGGTGTATAGGATTGCTGTCTGCCAACAGCTACCGACCATGTGGCAATATTCGATAAGATTTAAGGAATTACCAATGCGTATCGAACAAGACTTGAAACTGGGCTTTAAAGATGTACTGTTTCGTCCAAAACGTTCAACCCTAAAAAGTCGTTCTCAAGTTGAATTAACCCGCGATTTTACATTCAAGCATAGTGGTCGTCAATGGTCTGGTGTACCAATTATTGCTGCTAATATGGATTCCGTCGGTAGTTTCGAAATGACCGCTTCCCTGGCTAAGCACGGTGTAATGACCGCGGTTCACAAACACTACACTGTGGCTGACTGGGCTGAGTTTGTAAAAAACAGCGACGCAAGCGTGCTGAACAACGCAATGGTTTCTACTGGTACGTCTGAAGCTGACTTCCAGAAAACTAAAGATGTAATGGCACTTTCTGATGACCTTATCTTTATCTGTATCGATATCGCCAACGGTTACTCTGAGCACCTTGTACAGTACGTGCAAAAAGTACGTGCGGAATTCCCAGACAAAGTGATCAGCGCGGGTAACGTTGTTACCGGTGATATGGTAGAAGAGCTTATCCTTGCGGGTGCTGACATTGTTAAAGTCGGTATCGGCCCGGGCTCAGTCTGTACCACTCGCGTTAAAACGGGTGTGGGTTACCCTCAGCTGTCTGCCATCATCGAGTGTGCCGACGCTGCACACGGCCTAGGTGGTCGCATCATCGGTGACGGTGGTTGTGCCTGTGCCGGTGACGTTGCTAAAGCGTTCGGTGGCGGTGCTGATTTCGTGATGCTTGGCGGTATGCTGGCGGGTCACGAAGAGAGCAACGGTGAAGTTATCGAGCAAGACGGTAAAATGTTCATGAAGTTCTACGGCATGTCTTCTCAAAGCGCGATGGACAAGCACTCGGGCGGTGTTGCCAAGTACCGTGCAGCAGAAGGTAAAACCGTACTACTGCCATACCGTGGCCCTGTTGAGAACACTATCCAGGACATCATGGGTGGCGTACGTTCTACGTGTACTTACGTAGGCGCAGCGCAGCTAAAAGAGCTGACCAAGCGTACAACGTTTATCCGCGTACAAGAGCAAGAAAATAACGTATTCGGTAAAGAATAAGGTTTTCGGTAAAGAGTAATTACCACTCTTTAGCTAAAATATGATTTTGCAAAGGCCACTGATGTGGCCTTTGTTTTGTTATTGTTGGCATTGATTCAAATAGTCTACCAGTCGATCAAGGTTAACCGGGATGATCGAAGAGTTGTCCTCCCCTTTCTTCACTAAGCCCTCTTTTATAAGCTCATGAATAATTCGGGTATAGGCTCTATCAGTACAACCAAACCTTTGTGCCTCCTGATACATATAGACATGGCTCAACGATCTGCTTTCAGTCGTGCAGCGATTGACAATATCTTTGACGATATTGAACTTTAGCGGGTATAAAGATCGCTCGATTGCAATGTTCATTGACGATTGATACATGTTTGCCATTCGGTGGTTCATCCAAAATGCTATCGTCGCATCTTGTAGCAAGATCTCCGAGAACCGCTCTTTGGGTATAACCACTAATTCAGTGGTCGCCGTTGCCACTACATCAAATGAACATAGGTTACCCGAGAAAAACTCAATCTCTCCGAAAAAGTTATCTTCTATATAGTAGTCACCCAAGCTGAGCGTTTTACCATTTAGCGCTGTGTGTAAAAGCATAAATTGAGCAGCCGCAGACCAATACACCTCAGTGACTTCGTGTTCCTGTCTAACGATATAATCGCCCTTATATCGCGTTATGCGCCGGAAGTTCTCATTCTTAACTAACTGACGAAACCGTTCTGGCCCTTTGCTCAGAATTTCAGACATATCCATCTTGTGTAAACTGTATCCAACCTATCAAATTGTGAAATAAAACTTGTCACACCCGGACAATTGTCCTGCTATTAACCCCAAGCTATTCTTTAAGCTAATGTTCATAAGCTCAGGGAGCAAATAGCTTCCTGCATTATTGCGTATACTCATAATGATTAACTGCAATCTGGGGAGCTTTGTGTTTCCCAGATTATACATTGTTAGGACAACACTAATGAATTACTTCGACCTGCCGAAAATTGATCTTCATTGCCACCTAGATGGTAGCGTTAGACCGCAGACTGTTATCGACTTGGCCAAACAACAACACATCACTCTACCTAGTTATGATGTTGATGAAGTCAATGCATTGATGGTTGCTCCCGAAACTTGCTCTGACCTGCCTGAATACCTCAGTCGCTTTGACCTACCTGTTTCGGTAATGCAAACCGCAGAGAGCTTGGAGCGTATATCCTTTGAGCTGTTTGAAGATGCAGCCAAAGAAAACGTAAAGTACTTGGAAGTTCGCTTCGCCCCTCAACTTCATATTCAAAAAGGGCTGACCTATGAGCAAATCATTGCCAGCGCTGTAAAAGGGATGAAAAAGGCTGAAGCTCAGTATGATATTAAGGGTAACTATATCCTTTCGATGGTGAAGTTCTTGCCTTCGGACACCATCAACCAAGTTATTGATGCTGGCGTTGGCTTACTCAACCAAGGCGTCGTTGCATTTGACCTTGCAGGTAGCGAACTGGATGGGTTCTCCCACGACTATGCGACCTACGCACAATATGCGAAAGACAAAGGGTACAGAGTTACCATTCACGCCGGTGAGCAAGGCAGTGGACAAAATGTCTATGAAGCTATTTCTATCCTAGGTGCAGAGCGCATTGGTCATGGCGTCGCGATAAAAGATCATAAAGAAGCATACAACCTAGTGAAGCAAGAGGATGTAGCTCTTGAAACTTGCCCAAGCAGCAATGTTCAAACTAAAGCGATCAGTGAACTTGCCCTTCACCCGATTAAAGCGTTTTACCAAGATGGTGTGCCTGTGACTATCAACACTGACAACCGCACGGTATCCAACACCACAATGACTGATGAAGTTCGCAAGGTGATGGAACAATTTGAGCTAAGCGTTGACGATTACTATGAAATCTACAAGATGAGTGTTCAGCATTCCTTCGCATCAGATGACGTTAAGCAAGACCTGATGAAACTGGCTAAGTAACGCCTAAGTAATACACCATCATGGTTACCGAAAAGTAACCATGATGGACTTTTTCCCTCGTATATCATTGACTATCTAATATTTCTTGCTAAATAGCGCACTTATTATCTGAAATCGGGTTTATTATAGCGATGAAACATGTTTCTTTACTTTACCTGCAAGGAACTCTCTTAGCGCCTGAATTTGAGGGTTGATGACCCGGCGACTCGCACACACTAAATATAAAGGCGCAGGCTCAGTCTCTCTCCCTATATCAATTTCAAGCAAACGCCCTTGCTGTAGGTCATCTTTCACATCTAATAATGATTTATACGCAATACCTTTCCCGGCAAGGGCCCATCGCCTAACTGCCTCCCCATCATTGGCATAGCGATTTCCTTTTACCACTAAGATCTGCTCTTGCCCTTGGTTAAAAAACCGCCAACGGTTATACAAGCTCTCACCCAAGGCAAAACAGAGACAGTTATGTTTCACCAACTCATGAGGGGAATCTGGATAGCCATACTCAGAGAGATAATCAGGCGATGCGCACAAAATACGTTTATTCCCTCCAGCAATGGGCAAGGCAACCAGTGAAGAATCACTGGGTTCACCATAGCGTAAGGCGACATCAACAGGCTGTGTATACATGTCCGCAAGCCCATCGGTTAACTGAATTCTGACGTCTAACTTCGGATGCAAATCCATGAACTCATCGATCCAACCCAACAAAAGATTCCGGCCGCAGTCTGACGGCATAGACAGCTTAATTACACCCTGAAATTCTGCCTGCCCTTCGCTAATAGCACCGCATGCTTCTGTCATTAGCCCTACAGCTTGCTCGCAATAATTAAGGAATTGCTCCCCTTGCTGAGTAAGGCGTAAATTCCGAGTTGAGCGAATAAATAATAAGGCACCAACTTCATTTTCTAACCGCTTTAATGCCGCACTTGCTGCTGCTGGCGTGATATCCATGTTTCTAGCTGCCGCAGAAAGACTATGTCGCCTTGCAGTCTCAATAAAAATCTTAAGATCGTTGAGAGCCTTCATCGCACGCCTTATTTTCAAATAATATTTGAAAGTAAATCAAACCGACGATGGTTTTTCAAATTTTCATTGTCAAATAAACTTCAATCATAGATTTGATAAAGCACCTACCCTTTTGAAAGGGAAGCTAAAGGAGAACACCATGAAAGCGGTCGGCTATCAACAATCACTACCCATTACTGAATCGCAATCTCTGATTGATATTACCCTGCCAGAGCCTATTACTTCGGGCACTGACATTTTGGTTGAAGTAAAAGCAATCTCGGTCAACCCGGTTGATACCAAAGTTCGAATGCGTGTGGCACCAGAACAGGGCCAATACAAGGTCCTTGGTTGGGATGCTGCGGGTATCGTCAAATCGGTCGGTCCCGATGTAACACTCTTTAAACCAGGAGATAAAGTCTGGTATGCCGGTGATCTTACCCGCTCAGGCACTAACGCCGAATACCAGCTGGTTGATGAGAAAATTGTTGGCCATATGCCAAAAAGCTTAGGGTTTTCGCAAGCAGCAGCCTTGCCGCTGACAACCATCACCGCATGGGAAATGCTGTTTGACCGTTTGGAAGTAGAAAAAGACAGTAACAAAAAGCTACTTATTATCGGGGCTGCCGGTGGCGTGGGCTCAATTATGGTCCAACTGGCGAAAACGATGACGAACTTAACCGTTATCGGCACGGCCTCTCGCCCTGAAACGCAGTCATGGTTAACTGAACTCGGAGCCGATCATGTTATCAACCACCGTGAATCTCTGAGCAAACAACTTGCCGACAAAGGTCTTGGCGACGTCGATTATGTCGTGGGTCTAACCAATTCTGACGATCACCTCAGCGAGATTGTTGAGTCTATCAAGCCACAAGGAAAATTCGGCCTGATTGATGATCCGGCCTCTTTCGACATATTGCAACTCAAGCGTAAAAGCATCTCTCTGCATTGGGAGTTTATGTATACCCGCTCACTATTTGGCACTGAAGACATGATTGAGCAGCATCATTTGCTCAACAGTGTTGCAAAAATGGTCGATGACGGGAATATAAAATCAACAGTCGCTCACCAAGGTGGGGGAATTTGTGCTGAAAACTTAAAGAAAGCACATGCGCTTTTAGAATCACAAAAAGCATTGGGCAAGATTGTACTTGAAGGGTTTTAGTTTAAAATCAATAAACTAGGCGCTATAGGTTGAGCTTTTACGAAGGTGTAGTTAGGAAGATACTATGCAGCACTCAAGGTGCTATCTCTGTAAAGGTAACACAAAAAAAATCATATTATTAGACTTGTTAAAAAACTTTCTCAGCCTATAATGCTGAAAACCGGAGCGTCTGCCAACGCTCCGGTTTTTTTGTGCCTGCAACATGGTGTATAGGATTGCTGTCTGCCAACAGCTACCGACCATGTGGCAATATTCGATAAGATTTAAGGAATTACCAATGCGTATCGAACAAGACTTGAAGCTGGGTTTTAAAGATGTACTGTTTCGTCCAAAACGTTCAACCCTAAAAAGCCGTTCTCAAGTTGAATTAACCCGCGATTTTACATTCAAGCATAGCGGTCGTCAATGGTCTGGTGTGCCAATTATTGCTGCTAATATGGATTCTGTCGGTAGCTTCGAAATGACCGCGGCCCTTGCCAAGCACGGCGTAATGACTGCCGTTCACAAGCACTACACCGTTGCTGACTGGGCTGCATTCGTTGAAACCAACGACGCAAGCGTGCTGAACAACGCAATGGTTTCTACTGGTACGTCTGAAGCTGACTTCCAGAAAACCAAAGATGTGATGGCCCTTTCTGATGACCTTATCTTCATCTGTATCGATATCGCCAACGGTTACTCCGAGCACCTTGTACAGTACGTGCAAAAAGTACGTGCGGAATTCCCAGACAAAGTGATCAGCGCGGGTAACGTTGTTACCGGTGATATGGTAGAAGAGCTTATCCTTGCGGGTGCTGACATTGTTAAAGTCGGTATCGGCCCAGGCTCAGTCTGTACCACTCGCGTTAAAACGGGTGTGGGTTACCCTCAGCTATCTGCCATCATCGAGTGTGCCGACGCTGCACACGGCCTAGGTGGTCGCATCATCGGTGACGGTGGTTGTGCCTGTGCCGGTGACGTTGCTAAAGCGTTCGGTGGCGGTGCTGATTTCGTGATGCTTGGCGGTATGCTGGCGGGTCACGAAGAGAGCAACGGTGAAGTTATCGAGCAAGACGGTAAAATGTTCATGAAGTTCTACGGCATGTCTTCTCAAAGCGCGATGGACAAGCACTCAGGCGGTGTTGCCAAGTACCGTGCGGCAGAAGGTAAAACCGTACTACTGCCATACCGTGGCCCTGTTGATAACACTATCCAGGACATCATGGGTGGCGTACGTTCGACGTGTACTTACGTAGGCGCAGCACAACTAAAAGAGCTGACCAAGCGCACAACGTTTATCCGCGTGCAAGAGCAGGAAAACAACGTATTCGGTAAAGAATAAGTCGATTAACAACATCGACTTATGTTGAAACAACCATAATTTGATATTGCCTCTTCCCTCACCATCATTGAGTAAGCCTATTGCTCATGAGGAAAGGGGCAATTTATGGCTATCTTATCTTTCTTCTTACATCAACTCTCTGCTGGATCGCCCTAATTCGCAAGGCAAGAGTACTCAACTATGTACCCTACTCGCTCACCAAGTTCGTTTTATCTCACCTTTTGCGGGAGATAGGTCCCCCCTATCTTTTTCTTTTGTGAGGCTATTTGGGTACGCATATATTGTATTCAGCGATGTGACTTAAGTTATTTTGATAACTTATTGGCAAATGTGAACCCGTCGCACAGTTTATATTGGGTTAGATTGCTGTAAATGATGATCTTCGTTAGTGTGCGGCAAAATTATCTGCAGAATAAGGTTTCTGAGTTGTTTTCCATGTTAAAACGTTGTGGCTTCAAATCATGTATATGCTTCCTTGGTCTTTCACTGCTCTCGGCATGTGGCGGAGGAGGTGAAAGTGGTTCGGGAAATGGTGGTGTTCAGCCTCCTATCCCCCCTGAGCCGATCCCCCTGACACAAGATCAACGTTATGACCTTCTCTATCGGTCGACATTTGGTCCTCAACCGGACTCCTATCAAGAATTAACAAACTTAGGCTATGTGGCTTGGCTAGATAAGCAGTTTTCTATGGCCCCAAGTTTGCACTCAACACGTCTGAAAGAGTATCCACTGGAGGGTGATACCGACAGTTACAACCAAGCAGATCGCGCGGCAGTTTGGTGGGATCTCAGCCTGAATGCGCCAGATCAACTACGACAGCGTGTCGCGTTTGCATTGAGTGAAATTTTCGTGATTTCACGATATGGCGCTAGCTTGGGTGGCCGAGCACTTGAGATGACCGACTACTACGACATGCTCATCACACATGCTTTTGGCAATTATCGTGATCTGATTGAATCAGTGACGCTGCATGCCGCGATGGGTGATTACTTGTCAATGATGGCTAATCAAAAGGCAGACCCAGAGCGTAATCGCTACCCTGATGAAAACTATGCACGCGAAGTGATGCAATTGTTTAGCATCGGGCTCTATGAATTAAACCCTGACGGCACGGAGCAACTGGATAGCCAAGGGCAGCTGATTCCAACTTACTCGCAAGATGATATTGAAAACCTTGCACGCGTCTTTACCGGTTGGCACATCGCAGAGAAAAACCAACCATGGTGGGGGTCTAAGGATGGGAATTGGTTCTTGCCAATGGTCGCTTATCCTGAGCATCATGACGATGAAGAAAAGGTGGTGATGGGAGAGGTATTTGCACAAGGACAAACCGCCGAGCAAGATATGGCACAGGCGATGGATATGTTGCTTAATCACTCGAACACCGCCCCGTTGATCAGTAAGCATCTTATCCAAAGATTGGTGACGTCGAACCCTTCTCCAGCTTATGTTGCCCGAGTTAGTGCACTCTTCGCCGATAATGGTGAGGGAGTAAGAGGTGATCTTGAAGCGGTAATCCGCGGGGTTCTTACTGATAGCGAAGCACTTAGCGGTGATGAGCGATCGCCCGTTAAGATGAAAGAGCCGTTGATAGCGATGACCAATTTTTTCCGCGCCTTAGAGGCTAAATCAGCCGATCCTTCGGGGCGCTTCCATAACTCCATTGGCACGTTTGGGTCATACGGACAATCTCCACTTGGCTCGCCAAGTGTGTTCAATTTCTTCTCTCCAGATTACGCCCCGAATGGTGAGATCGCTGCCGCCAATGACGTTGCGCCAGAGTTTGAGATTCTGAGCTGGAACAACTTTATTCTCACCAATAATCAGCTTTGGGCAGCAACTGGCCGAACAGATTACGAGGGAGAAGATAACCCTAATCGCATTGTCATTAATACCGCGCCTTTAGAAGCGATTGCCAATGATCACTCGGCATTGGTCGATGAGATAGAGAGGCGTCTGCTTTCTCAAAGAATGAGTGAGCCGCTTAGAGGCATCGTACTAGAAGGATTAGAAGATCTTCGCGATACACAGCAAAGTTTAAAGGTCCGCAATGCACTCTATATTGTCGTGACGAGCCAAGAGTTTCATATTGAGGAGTTAGCCCAATGATTACACGTCGTCAATTGTTAGCGGCTATGGCCTCGACACCGCTTGTCTCGATGATGGGCACCGGCTCTGCACATGCGCTGCCAAATAATGATTATAAAGCCCTTGTTTGTGTGTTTTTGTTTGGCGGGAATGATGGCTTTAACATGTTGGTGCCCAACGATAATGCACACTATGATGAGTACGCGACTGCTCGTCCAGATATTGCCATCTCACAAGCATCATTATTGCCTTTGTCGTTGAATACGGGGTCAGATCTGACATTGGGTTTACACCCATCAATGGTCGATGTTCAAAGCCTTTTCAACAGTGGCAAAATGGTCGCCATTGCGAACAGCGGTGTATTGATAGAGCCTTCAACGAAAGCGGGTTTAGAGGATGGAACAAACGCGATGCCACCCTTTTTATTCTCTCACAATTCACAACAAGCTGAATGGCAACGCGGTTGGTCTGGCAGTACCACAACGTTAGGCTGGGCGGGGCGATTGATGGATGTGCTCAGTAGCGATACTGACGCAATTAGCCCAACGTTTAGTCTTAATGGGTATGCTCAGCTACTGAATGGCAGCGATCATAGTGCTAACCTTATTAATGCATCATCACTGCCTCAAGTGAATGCCATCAATAACGTTCAGCGCCGTAAGAGCTTTGATCAGGTGATGAATCTATCCCCGCTGACGGCGTTTGGGCGAGAGTTTGATCGTGTGAAGGATGCTTCAATTTCAATACGAGATACGCTAGCAGCGGCGATTGATTCTGTGCCGATAGAAGAGCATTTTCCTGATATTTCGTTAAGTCATCAGCTACATACGGTCGCGCGATTGATCAAGTCGAGTGATCAACTTGGGCATCAGAAGCAAGTCTATTTTGTTGGCTTAGGTGGCTTTGATACACACGCCAACCAATTGGATGACCATGCGGAATTGATGAGCGCTTTGAGTCAGTCGCTTGCCGCGTTCAATCAGTCAATGGAAGCATCAGGACTGGGCGATAAAGTCACAACAATAACGATGTCTGATTTTGGTCGACGCTTAGCGAGCAATGGCACCGGAACAGACCATGGCTGGGCGAGTAATCACCTTGTGATGGGCGGCGCATTAAATAGTGGACAGTTATACGGACAGTGGCCATCGTTAATCCTTGATGGAGAAAATGATTTCAATAAAGGGCGAATGATTCCGACGACTTCCGTTGAACAAATTGGTGCGACAATCGCGAAATGGATGGGAGTGAGGAGTGACAGTGCAATGGCTCATATCTTTCCAAACTTAGCTAATTTCCCGGTACAAGATTTAGGGTTCTTGAAATAATTGAGCTTGAATGTTCATCAGAACCGCCAGTACAAAAGCACTCGCCGATTTACCTACGGGTGCTTGATAGCTTGTTTTTGGTTAGTGCGGAATACCGACAATTCTCGGCAGTTGAGCAATTGCAATAATTGTTCAACTGCCCATTCTTTCTTTGAGCTGCTCTCACTTTGCAAAGTCACCACTATTCCACCATACACAATGATTGGTTAATTACACCAAGGCGGCTACTCTACAGACTTAATTGCTTCCATCAGGGTTTTGTTGAACTCATTAGGTTTTTCTAACATTGGGAAGTGTCCTGAGTCTTCAATATAATAAATACTGTAGTCTTTAATGTGTTTCTTATTCTCTTCCGAGTTCGTTGGCCATAATCGAGCATTCACCAGCACTACCGGCACATTAACACTCTCATACACGCGACGGGCTTCACCGCTGACATACTGGCCTAAGTAATGACGAAATTGGTTGATAGCGATAGCGGGTGGTGCAGATGCCATATCTTCCGTTACCCAATAAAGCAATTTTTCGTCTACCTCTAGTGGTAGCGAGTCCTTTACGAATACTGTCATCCCTTGTTGAAAGTCATCTTCAAAGGGTTTGGTCATTAGATCAAGGTCGTCTTGTGATAACTCTATAGCCACATTCTGTGAAGTATCGACACCAATAATGCCAATCACTTTATTAGGCATTAGCTTCGCCGCTTCGGCGATAACTCCGCCCCCCATTGAGTGCCCCACTAAGATGACAGAGTCTAGGTTTTCTTTCTCAATCACAGCTTTAATATCATGAGCAAAAGAGAGCATGGTGAACTCTTTTCGGTTAAACGATGAGTGTCCATGTCCCGCTAAGTCCATCGAGATCACTTTGTATTCTTCTGAAAAATAACCAATTTGGTTTTGCCATAGCCTGCTATCTAAACTCCAACCGTGAATGAAGATAAGCGCAGTTCCCTTGCCCTCAGTTACGCTATAAGCGATTTTCTCCGCATCATTAGAGGTTGCGACACCATACTTAACGGCGCTATTGCTGGCTAAAGCCATCACGCTGTTGAATGACATGAATACCAAGAATGCCATCGTCAAAATTAAACGTTTCATAGTTTCTCTCTGTTTACCTTCTAAGAGCACACACGTAGCGCCCTCTTCTCAATATAGTTACTATGAACTATGAAGTTATAGACAGGTCAAGATTGATTTAGTAAGACATAGAGTAACGCCAATTAGGCAAATGAACGGTAGTTAAGGTGAGCAAAATTGGTTCAACCCATCCGCTGTCATAAGCTGGCTCAGATCTGCCCCTTTATGGTTTAGAGCTCACAACTTTGCTTACAGAAACCATTGAGTTTGACTTAGTTTTCCTTATGTAGATATTCTGACCATCTGTAATGCTGATTGAATAAGCTAAGAGTTGAATTCAAGGGAACGATTATGCAGGTAAGTTGCAGGTTACTTGGTAAAAACGATAGTAGTGCGTATAAAGTGCTGAGGCTGGAGAGTCTTCAGTTGCACCCAGAGCTCTACGGGGCAAGCTTTAAAGAGCAGTCTGAGTTAAATAAACTTTACTTTCAAACGTTGCTGGAAGAGGAAAGTGAGCAAGGAGCGATGATAGGTGCTTTCATCGGTGAAAAGCTCGTGGGTTTATGCGGGCTATTGTCTCTGGAGGGGGGTAGGTCGCTAGAAGTTGTACAGATGTATGTGTCGCAAGCATTCAGGGGTAGATCACTTGGAGGTATCATGCTTCAAAGAGCAAAATCTGTACTTGATTCAAGAGTTGAAAACGAGCTCACCTTGACAGTGTATAAACTTAACACCGCAGCGATTGAGTTATACCAAAAATCAAAGTTTGAGCTCGTTGACCAGTCTGAGAAAGAGTACCGTATGAGCTACCAATGCTCAAAATAGTCGATATCTAGGGCGGTGAGTTGAGGCATACATGTCAGTCGGGCTACCAAATTTATGCCCCATTGTCACTTAGGCAGCACTGATCACTAAGTTGTGTGAACATGAACTTGACATACTTTAACTAATAACTGCAATGTATCTGGTGTCGTAGGCAAGCACGGCTTAACGGTGCTGATTTTTGTCTCATTGATATTCTTACTTGAATTACATATCGTAACAATAAACTCATCTAAAACAGTTGCTTATACATCTCTCACTCTCTGATAATATGCATTTTAATGCACCATTTGGAGGTTTTGAGTAAAATGAATACTTGCACTAAGTATGTAGCCACAATGTTTATTGCAACTACGCTTGCAGGTTGCGGTGGAGGCAGTTCAAGCGGTGGAAATGAATCAGGTAACACTACTCGTAGTGATTTTGGTTTGTATGTAACAGATAATGGTACGGATACCACTCCCTTTAGTGTCACTTTGACAAAAAATGGAACAATGATTGTTGCTCATAACGAAAACGTTGATGGAAGTATACCAATAGCTTTAACTGGGTTTACAGTCGTATCAAGTAAAACCGAAGCAATAGACCATGAGTTTTACGTATATGATACAAGCAGAACACAAAAGTTCACTGGAAATATAAGCATCCCTCACACTGGTGGTAATTTAGGAGAGGTGTTGCCGTTTCAATTTAGTGTTTCAGAACTTGATATAAACATTTCTGACTTATTTGTATATTACCCTACTGAAGACATACCAAACGACCATAGCCTTCTGAATAAGAACTACATACAATATGATGGCTATGCATCTTACGAATATTTAGGGGATCGTAGGTTTACAATTAGACACCATCTGACTGGCTGTGAAGTTACTTCCATTGCATCAAACTCTGGTCTAAGTAATCCAGAACAAAGTCATTATGACATCAAAGTTTTGTCATCTAACTGTGAAACAGATGCACACTCCACTGGCTTGTTATCAGTGACACAAAACCCATTTGGCTACATCTTGTCAGCTTCAATACAGATAAAAGATAAATTGATTGGTTTTGGTGGTCTAGCAATAGATTAGGGCAGAAGGAATTATTTTCATCATGTTGATTGAATTATTAAGCAAAGCTATTGACGCTTGAATTATAGTAGAGAGTACACGTGGAAATTATAGTATCAATTGTCCTATTTATTGTTGCTGCACGCCTATTTGGGTTTGCGTTAGGTTATGTATTAAATAAGTTACTTAATGTACGCTACTACATCAATCGAACCTTGCTTCGTAGCCATGAAGGTATGAATCTTTCATCAAAAGATTTCTTTATATTTTGGGCATCCCTTGATGTTATAGTGATATTTGCCATTTTGTACAAATACGTTAATGTTGTCGATTTAACTTGGCTTTATATCGTAATGGTTATTTCTTTTTTGGTTGTATTTGGCTTTTCTATTTACTGGATTTTTCGCAATAACTTGGGTATTCGTTCACTAATGGTCATGGTAGCAGCACTAGTCGGTGGCTTAATTGTTGTTTTAACACAAGTAATCTGTGTTCTAATGAATATTTTAACTTTAATTACGACGAGTCCTAATTATCGAGGGAGAGTATATTACCTTCCAATTAAACCATATTAAAGCTATAGATAGATGGAAATATCTCATTGTGATATTTTTTATCGATTTGATAGGTTACTTTTACTAATGCCAAATCGGTGAGCTAGAGCGGTAACTCTAGCTCACGTCTGTCCAGAGGCTTGCTGACGGAGCATGAAACACGAAAATGCCCCAAATCACTTTAGACTTTGCTTGCTTTAAGATAAAACTGAGTAGTTATAAGCCTTTCGGCGGGTAACAAAAAAACGACCTTTGATGGTCGTTTTGATGTGTGGGTGTTTATCGGCTCGCTTACTTTTGTAAGTATTTCGCTAAACGAAAGATTCTATCGACTTTGAGTGTACAAAATCCAACAAATAGAAGTGGTGTCGCGATTAACATTATTGTGGTCATTTTGCCCCCTGATCTTATATGATTGTATAATAATCATACATCTGAGGCCAAAATTTCGCAATGAGAGCGAAATATTTTGATGCCTTATGGCCTACCGTTTATTAAACATATCAGCAGCTAGTTGCTTCAAATCTTCCTCGTTATATCGCACCTGCCCGAGGCAGTTTGATGTGATTAACGTATACATTATTGATAACCCGGCACGCTGGGTTACTCTAGACCCAACGAAACAGTTTAGAAAATAAAAGGACAAAGAGTGCATAAGCTAGAAACCTATACTGACAAATCCCTTATCACTAAAAAGCAAAATAACTACCAGGTTGACGTGTACTACCGTGTAACCGTTGACTCTGAATATCGTAGCTGGTTAAAGACCGATATAGAAATTCAGGAAGAACCTGGAGTCGTACGTTTTGAGATTCCGTTTGAACAAACAGATGACGACTATTCGGAGATTTTGGCTCGCGCCGAGATGGGAGCGCAGGTAAATCTGATCACACCTAAAGGTAGTAACATCTTTGGTGATAAAAAAGGTGTGCAAATCGCACTTCTGGAAAGCCACATCAGCCAACCACTAGTAGCTAAGTATTTCTGCACTGAAGAAATCGCTGAGCAGATTGATCATGCAGCACGCTTTAAACGAGCTCTAAGTCTATTCGGTTGTGTATTCTACGGGGCTGATTACCACGATAAAACATTCCAAACACCTTATTGGGTAGAATCACTAATCCGTGGTGAGACTACACCTGCAAATTACGTTGTAGCTAACGAGACAATAAACCTAGAAGCTAGTCTTGTTGAAACGAAGTCAGAACCTCTATTTTTTACACGTCGTGCATTACTAGAATTTTTATCTCAACCACATGTTCATGAAGCCTGTGATACAGATAAACGCCCATATGAAGCTCTCAAGGGCGCTGTCACCAAGAAGCGACTTAAAGAGGTGGATTATTTCGATGTGACAAACGAAGGCGATGAGGAGCGTTTTGCTGACTCTATGTATGGTGGGTTCAAGGCATACTTTGTCGAGCGCACCGGTTACTGCTTGCGCGCACGCGAATACCCCTTTGCTGGACACTCATACCTATCTGTTAGCTCTCTAAAGCATTTTTATAGTAGTGAGAACCGGAAGAAATTTGAGAATGCTGCTAAGCCAAAAGAGAATCTAGCAAAAATCATTAAGAAAGTTTCAGGCTGAAAAATAATTAAATAATCGAATTGGAGACATAGGCCACCCTGTAGTGGATGAGTTGATTTGGCTAATCGATACGAGGATTTGCAATACCTCAGATTATCCGTCAAATGCTAATTTAGCAAAGTCACTGACACGGTTTTGTCCACAGGCGTGCCAGCACGATCACCGCTAGCATTGTGATCACCGCTAGCATGTGATCACCAAGCGATTCTGTCGTGTACGGTATCGGAATCCACGCATTAGCAAAGTAGCGAATCAATTCAAATTAAGATACGTACGTATACTCAGCTTTACCAAACACTAGGTTTAGCTGGTAATGCATCATTTAATACCACTTTGGATAGCAAACTGGCTATGGTGAGAGTAGACCCTGTCGGTATTATTGATTTACAAAAGAGGGTCAAAACAGCTAAAGAAAAGCACCGAGAAGCTATACAATACTCATTCACAGAAAACCTCAAAGTAGCCACATATGTCTAAAGATTTTGATTTCACCACAGAATACACCCTCGACAAGACCTTTTTTGCAGAGTGTTATGATCAAACTAGCCGTCCTGCTGAATTTCCAAAAACCTACTTAAAAGGAATACTTTTTCTTCTTTTTGGGGGGATTTTAGTAATATTTGAGCTACTACCCAACGGTTACGTTGGTTGGTTCTTTGTTGTTTTGAGTATCATTGAGGCGCTTAGTGTTTATTTTAAGAGAACCTGGTGGTTATGGCGACAAACACTCAGCATGAGCTCTGGCAGCAAAGTGGTATTTCATGTTGACTCTAATGGCGTGAGTTATAAAAGCGGTAAAAACACCCGTAACATCGCCTGGCGAGAAATCGATCAACTTCAACAAAGCGATTTAGGTTTTATCCTTCATATGGGTAAACAGCGCCAATATGTCAGTAAATCTTGCTTAAATGATGAAGTGATCGCGTTCATGGTAGAGCAACACGCAGTCTCAAAAATGAACTAACGTCAATGCGCGCACACATAGAGGTAATGAAACGAATACGGTTAGGTCTTCATTTTGCTTTTGATTGGAATGGTTGAGCTTCTAGCATTACCAGCTTGAGACCTCCCCTTCTCCTAGATTATGTGGGTATTTTTGAAGGCAACGTTCTTGCCGTTCACACCTTTATTATATCCATCCTCAAGATCTAACTTTCACATAATAAGCATATTAAATGCATCTTAATAATTTATACTATCCCCTCTCCTATCTCATCTATGAAAGCCTTACTGCAGGATAAGTGAGGCAACGGGTATCATCATGGCTATTTCACGTCGCGCATTCCTCAAAGCCTCTATTGCCACCGCTGTTGCGGCGACAGGCGGCTTAACCGTCTTTCACGCTTCAACCCGTTTTGATGACGCTAATACCGTTATCATTCCCCATGCTAGCCATTGGGGACCATTTAATGCCGTTGTCAAAGACGGCATCCTTATCGGCGTACAGCCATTGAAAGAGCTCGATGCCATGCCAACAGAGATGTTGACCGAAGGCATTATCAGCCGTGTATACGACAAAACTCGGGTACAGTACCCCATGGTCAGACAGTCTTATTTGGCCAACCCTAAAGGCGATACTAAGCCTCATTTACGCGGCCAAGAGCCCTTTGTACGTGTTAGCTGGGAAACAGCTTTAGCCTTAGTTGCTGATGCTATTCAGACCACGGCACAAACCCACGGCAACCAAGCCATTTTCAGTAGCTCTTATGGCGGTTGGTCCCATGCGGGGTTGATGCGACCGCAGGTATTGCAAGGACGCTTCTTTAATTTAATTGGTGGACAGAGCACCACAACAGGTGATTATTCCGGTGGTGCATCGCAAGTCATTTTGCCGCACGTCATTGGCGACATGGAGGTTTATTCACCGCAAACAGCTTGGCCTGTTATTGAGGAGCACACCGAAGTTTTCGTCCTGATCGGCTGTGATCCTTGGAAGAACAACCGTATTGAGTTTCGGGTTGCCGATCACCAAATGTACCCGCATTGGAAACGCTTTGCTGATAACGGTATGCAATTTATCTCTATCAATCCTCAATGCACGCGCACCGACGATGAGCTAAATGCCGAATGGGTGAAGATTATTCCAAACACCGACACCGCATTATTCCTCGCCATGGCATACCATGCCTACAAGCAAGGCTTGCATGACACCGAGTACCTTACCCGCTATACCGTCGGAATAGACAAGTTCATCGACCATTTACTCGGCACGCACGACGGTATTGTGAAGTCTCCCGAATGGGCAGCTGACATCACCGGTATTCCAGCCGAAGAAATAATTAAAATGACTCAGCTATTTGCTAGCCATAAAACCCAGTTTGCCGCTGGCTGGTCACTGCAACGGGCCGATCACGGTGAGATGACCCACTGGTCGATCATTAACTTCGCCGCCATGCTCGGTAAAATTGGTAAGCCTGGTGAAGGCGTGGGCTTCAGTTGGCACTACGGCAATGGTGGTATGCCGCAATCCGGCGGCACCATGCCTGTAGGGTTATCGCAGGGCAAGAATCCCGTGAGTGCGAACTGCCCAGCCTCTCGTATCTCCGACATGCTCAATCATCCGGGTACACCGTTTACCCGTGACGGTATCGAATACACCTATCCTGACGTCAAGTTGGTGTACAACGCAGGCAATAACCTTTTGTCTCACCAACAAAATACCAATGAGCTTATTGCAGCACTCAATAAACAAGTAGAAACCTTTATCTGCCAAGATCCTTGGTGGTGCGCGTCTTCACGCTTCGCCGACATTGTTCTACCGGCCACCAGCACGCTTGAGCGAGACGATTTATCATCAGGCGGTACATACAGCAATGACAAAATCTACGCCATGCGTCAGGTGATTCAGCCTTACGGGGAAAGTTTGGATGATTATGAGATCTTCCGTCGATTATCTGAAATATTCGGCGTCGAAGAGAAATTCACCGACGGCCTTACCTACCCAGAAATATTAAAGCGTGCCTACAGTGCCTCGTCTGCCACTATGCCGTTTGAAGAGTTCTGGCAACAAGGTCATAGCCCTGTTGCTGTTCCAAAAAGTGCCAATGGATGGGTCCGTCACGGTGATTTTTACCGCGAACCCGACCAATTCCCACTGCATACCACCTCAGGAAAAATCGAGCTTTTTTGCCAAGATATTGCCAATTTTAACATCAAAGATTGCCCGCCGATGCCGACCTTCTTAACCCCGTTTGAATACTTGGGCAATGCAAAAAATAACCAAGTGCATGTTGTCAGTCCACACCCATATATGCAACTGCACTCGCAAATGGCCAACGCGAAAGTGCGTGAATACGAAAATGTACAAGGGCGTCAATATGTCCTGATCAACCAGCAAGATGCTAAGCGTCGAGGGATCCGTAACGGGCAGTTAGTCGAAATATTCAATGAACGTGGCCGGGTCATCGCTGGGGCGAAAGTGTCAGACAAGATCATGCCCGGCGTGATCAGTTTGGAAGAAGGCGCTTGGCTGCAATTTGATAGCCAGGGGCGTTGCAACAGCGGCGCGATCAATGTGATCACCTCCAGCCAAGCATGCAGTGGGTTGAGCCAAGCCAACAGTGCCAATACTTGCCTAGCCTTTATTCAGCGCTGTCGCGATCCTGAATCTAAGAACTTAGCGTTTGAACCGCCGCAAGTGCTAACCGATCACAATACAGCACCTATTGCGGTTACTGATGTTACCTTAGCTGTTGAAGGGGCAGCTCACCAAGCAGAACTCAGTCCCGGTGAAGCCTTGTTTTACCAACGCTGTACCTTGTGCCATTCAGCAAAAGAGCCGCGTCAGTACACCAAAGCGCAGTGGCGTGGCATTACTAAAAGTATGTTCCCACGAGCAGGGCTTAATCCCGCTGAACGAAAAGCGGTGATGGCTTTTCTCGATGAAAACGCCAAAGATGCAGCTCCAAAACAGTAAGCCATGAGCTCAACCCAACATAAAACGCCACCTTCTTATGTGGCGTTTTTTCTGTCACGACCAATTCAAATTCTCAACCAAAAAATCGATAAACGCCCGTAAACGGATGCTCTGATGTTGCTCGGAATAATAAACAGCATTAACCGGGATGTTTTCTCGAATCCATAATGGCTGTAACACGGGAATCAATCTTCCCTCCCTAACTTCATGTTCGGCAGTAAATTGGGATAAGCACACAATTCCAAAATGATTAATCGCCATCTGCTTTAGGGTTTCACCATTATTGCTTGTTGCTATTGGGTTAGTAACGATGAACCTCTTCCCGCTACAGTCTACGAGTGGCCATTGATTCAGGTGTTCGAAGGCCATAAAACCTAAACATTGATGAGAAGCTAGGTCCTCTATCAACTCAGGAACACCGAATTGCTCCAAATAATGCGGTGATGCATATAGCCCTCTTTGTGTTTCACCCATTTTTCTGGCTCGAATGGAAGAGTCTTTTAGATGTCCTATCCGGATAGCCAAATCGATATTGCGCCCAATTAATTCAGTATTGCTCTCATTGCTGACTAAATTCACCCGAAGTTTAGGGTACTTGGATTGAAGTTTGGGTAACAAGGGAGCAATAGCATGGATTGCAAATGGTGTTGCTGCATCAACAGTAAGTTCGCCTATCGGTTCTTCATGAGCACACGAAAAGTAATGTTGAATATTCTGGTGCTCATCCAAAATCGTATACGACTTTTCTAATAGCCAACGTCCCTCTAAGGTTAGCGCAACCTGTCTCGTTGTTCGATTAAACAGGGTGATCTGTAAACTATGCTCTAGGTTTTTGATCGTCCTGCTCACCACTGAAGGGGCAATACCCTTACGCTCTGCTGCCACACTAAAGCTCTGGGTTTCAGCTACAGCGACAAAGAGTTCTAATTCACTAAGCTTTGGTGTCATAACTTCATTGATAACAAAAATGCTAATAGTTAATTAGCAATAGTAGCATTTAAGTAAAGAGGTTCACGGATTAAGCTAAAACTCATCCATTGTTAGCAGAGAGAACATCATGAAACGCGTGAATATTTACAACACTCAGCCTGAAGCCTACCACGCCATTTTTGCAGTAGAAAAATATGTGAAAGAGAGCAATCTTCAACCATTGCTAGAAGAACTCATTAGAACCCGGGTATCACAAATTAATGGTTGCGCTTATTGCATCCAAATGCACACGCAATCGGCTTTAAAAGCAGGTGAATCAACTGAGCGCTTGTTCGCCTTAACCGCATGGCGCGAATCGACAATGTTTACCAGTGAAGAGCGGGCAGCATTAGCACTGTGTGATGAAATCACGCATATTTCAAACTCAGGGGTAAGTGATGATACCTATACTTCCGCGCAACGATATTTTTCAGACGAAAAAATGGCTCAAATCATCACATTAATCTCCCTGATGAATTTATGGAACCGAATCGCAGTCTCCACCAAGATCGCATAGATACCCTCTCTTAATGAAAGGCATCTTTCGTGAGCTTTAAAACCAAAGGCTACCTTTACGTAGTCTTTTGGGCTATTTCACTTAATGCATTTACCTAAGATAGCGTGCACTGGAAAAATGCCCACGCGCAACTACAGTAATGTCTAGACCCATCACGTATGGCTACGCCATATAAGCTGACATTATGAACACTCACAAAAAGATCCTCACCAGCCAGATTCAGGGGCGTATTATCACCCCTGATGACGATAACTATGATGAAGCCCGCCAAGTATGGAATGCAATGATCGACAAGCAGCCCGCTGTTATCGTCCAGTGCTGCAATGCCTCAGATGTGCTCTCGGCGCTAAACTATGCCAAAGAGACGAACCTCGAAGTCACGGTCCGAGGTGCGGGGCATAACATCGCCGGTAACGCCATTTGCGATAACGGTCTCATGATTGATCTTTCGGAAATGAAAGCTGTGACGGTCGCTCCAGATACTAAAAGAGCACTTGTCCAACCGGGTGCTACCTTGGCAGACTTTGATGCAGCTGCGCAGCAGCATGGCCTCGCGACACCTGTCGGTATCAACTCAACGACAGGTATTTCAGGTCTGACATTGGGCGGCGGTTTTGGTTGGCTGACCCGTAAATACGGCATGACTATCGACAATTTGGTTTCAGCCCAAGTCATTACTGCTGATGGTCGACAACTAACCGCATCGGCAACTGAAAATAGCGATCTCTTTTGGGCTATCCGAGGCGGGGGCGGTAATTTTGGTATTGTGACCGAATTTGAATTCCAACTCCATTCGGTAGGTCCAGAAGTACTGGCTGGCTTAATTGTCTTTCCGTTTGAACAAGCCAAGCAGGTATTGGAACAATACCGTGAATTTACCCAAACAGCGCCTGAAGATCTCAACGTCTGGGTTGTGATGCGCCAAGCTCCACCTCTACCTTTCCTGCCTGAAGAAGTGCACGGTAAAGAGGTCATTGTTTTAGCGATTTTCTATGTAGGTGATTTGGCACAAGGAGAGAGCTTACTCGCCCCACTACGCCAATTCGGCACACCACACGGCGAGCATATCGGTGTACAACCTTATACGGCGTGGCAACAGGCCTTTGATCCGCTACTTACCGAAGGCATGCGTAACTATTGGAAGTCCCACAACTTCACTGAATTACATGACGGCGCATTAGATCTGCTGCTCCAGTATGCCGGTAACCTTCCCTCTCCACACTGTGAAATATTCATCGGTCAATTAGCGGGAGCCGCCAACGGCGTGGCCTCGGATGCAATGGCCTACAGCAGCCGTGACGCGAAGTTTGTCCTCAATGTCCATGCCCGCTGGGAAACACCAGCTGAAGATGACGCTTCTATCGATTGGGCTAGGGGTTTCTTCAAAGCGACAGCGCCCTATGCCTCTGCCGGTGCCTATGTCAACTTCATGACAGCAGAAGAAAGCGGACGCGTGACGGATGCCTATGACAGTAATTATCAGCGCTTAGTAGAAATCAAACGTCAATATGATCCTGATAACTTCTTTCACCATAACCAAAATATAAAGCCTTAATGTCATCACTTCCTAGCTAAGAAAAGGTCACTTTAAGTGGCCTTTTTTACTTACTCGACCCAGATCAAAATTCTGTAACTTAACGATGAGGTGCTTGGATACTGTGACTACACTTATAGTGAAATTCATCATTGGAAGGGGAAGCTATATGGACTTCACACAAAAGATGAAGCTACGAGGTAAAGCCGAAGAAGATCTCTACTTTGCTCAACAAGACAGTGAGCTGATTGAAGCTTTGCATGAAATGCAAAAAAACGGCGAAATCGATAGCTGGCATAAAATGCCTGAGCGTAACGACGAGCAAAATAAGCAATAAATCTTCGTCACATCCACTCTTAATGAGCTTGTCATGCTTGGATCTATTACGACGCCTCTCATTGTGAGGTAGTCATCTCGTGGTGATTATTAAACACTACCCTCTTCGGCGCTGCAGTTAACATGCTTTGACTCGTACAAAAGACTCATCGCTGTATCTTTATCTCGTGTCATCTACCGAAAACATTTATGTATCCCGCCAGTTACGTTAAACTTCACAACAACTGACAATCAAATAAGCTGTCCAAACGTCTCACAACAGTTTTAAAAGCGTAAACTGTTGTCTATCTATCATTTGGACGACTGATTTCGGTATACGCCATGCCGTTAAGTTCCACAACGGCATGGCCTGCACCGAGCAATGAAGAGTTAACAATCAATGAGCAACGCAATCCAGTGGTTTCCTGGTCACCTGAATTAAAATCCCAGAAACAACCAAGATAAATCACAAAGCTAACCATTTCAAATAGATAACCAACCCCATCATCCCAATACATTCCAGTAAATTCCACTCCAATTTAACATTTTGGTACCCCACCTGGTACCCCACCAGACTAATTTGCTATACAATGGTCTCTATTCTCTCATCTATTTAATTGTGGTTATGGCTAAACGAATTACAGATACATGAATAGCCACCTACTTGATAGACACCTTTTAGTTAGACAAAATGACTAATAAAGAGGTGCTTATGAACAGCAAACGATATCCAGAAGAATTCAAAATTGAAGCCGTAAAACAGGTTACAGAAAAAGGCCATAGCGTGGC
>NZ_PYMH01000010.1 GCF_003025555.1 Photobacterium lutimaris
CTTTAAAATAACTACAGGGGTATAGCTCCAATTGGCAGAGCAGCGGATTCCAAATCCGCGTGTTGGGAGTTCGAATCTCTCTACCCCTGCCACATACGAAGCCTCAGTCGAAAGACTGGGGCTTTTTCGTATATGCCATATTTAAGTTTTTGTTACTGCGTAATAGCCTCAGACTAGGCGTCCCTGACTAAAGACTGGGGCTTTTTTACGTCTGTTATTTATTCAAAAAAAACTCTCTTGAGGGCGCGGTATCATCAATAAGTCTTGCAGCTAACGGCTTCGGGGCGGCAAAACATATCATCATGATCACTGCTGCACTGATTGACCACCTTAGTGATCGCCTTGCCGCGACTTGATGAGCGGCCTTTGTATCTTTGACCAAAGACACTCATCTGGCATTGGTACATTTGGTCATGGCGATCGTTGTCGTGTTTTCGCTCCAATTCACTTTCCAGGCTATCCACCCTTTGCGTCAGTAAACGGATTTGGTATTCCAACTCTCTGATGCGTTGGTCAGTGTTGCCGCTTGCTGCATTAGCTTGTGAAGTAGCGATGAGGCTAAGCGCTAAAATGGGAAGTAATTTCTTGAACATACGATTGCTATCTACACTTAATTGAACGGTGTTTTATATGGGGTGCATGGTAGCAAAATATACCTCGCTTTAAAATATGAAACACCGAAATAGGTAGAGTTACTGGGTGGTTTTGACTCTAAATTAACAAAAATAGCTGCGAAAAAGATGTGTTAGGTGGTATCTTGTGGCTTTTTCAGTTTGAGTAAAATCGGAGTCACTATGCCGCATCTGCGTTTTCGAGCTGTTGAATTTGATCATGTAAAGGCGTTGTCGACCAAGTTGGTTGATGTTTTGGAGCCACTAATGGTTTGTCCTCGCGAGGATTTTACCCTCGAGCATATTTCAACCACCTTTATTTTTGATGGTGAAGTATCTGATGCCTACCCGTTTGTGGAAGTGCTGTGGTTTGATCGTGGCCAAGAGGTTCAGGATCAAGTCGCCCAGTTGATCACCGAGGCTGTACGCACTGAACTTGAGGAGCCAGAACAGGATGTTGCGGTGATATTCTCTGCGCTGACACCGTCAGCGTATTATGACAACGGTAGTCATTACTAATAAGGAAAGCGGCCAATAGGCCGCTTTCCTTACTGTGGTAGCTTGTTTTACGTCATGTTGGTTAGGTAGGTTTGATGTCGCGTTATACCAAGGTTGTTGCTGGATTGGGGGTTGTCGCAGGAGCGCTGGGGATCAGCACGGGCTTGTCGTTTGATGTGTCTGAAGTGCCTGAAGTCAGTGCCAATGTGTTGGCACCGCAGTTCTCGTTCAACTGTATAAAAAGCGATGTTGCACTACCACTGGATCAGGACGGTAATTTTTCAGTTTCAGTCTGGAATATCTACAAGCAGCAGAAAGAAAACTGGCGCACAGAGCTAGAGAGGTTCAGCCAGGACAGCGGGTTGGTTCTACTGCAAGAGGCTAGCCTGACCACGGAGCTGAAAGAGTATTTAGATGATACTCCGTGGAAGGTAAGAATGGCCAATGCCTTCAAATTCCTTAACACGCCTGCTGGGGTGATGAACCTGTCTTCGGTCAATGCCAAGACAACCTGTGCCTACCTGGCGATGGAGCCTTGGCTGCGTTTGCCAAAATCAGCTCTGCTATCCGAATTCAACCTTTCCAACGGTCAGACGCTGGCGGTAGTCAACCTGCACGGGGTGAACTTTGCTCTGGGGCTGGAAGAGTACAAAGAGCAGTTCCGCACCTTAAAACGGGTACTGGACAAGCATATTGGCCCGGTCATTTTAGCGGGTGATTTCAATACTTGGCGTCAGGCGAGGTTGGATGTGGTGGATGATTTTGCCCGTAGTCTTGGCTTGGCAGATGCCGTATTGCGTCGTGATCAACGGGTGAAGGTGTTTGGTAAGCCGCTCGATCACGTCTATTACCGCGGGTTAGAACTGGTAAGCGCAGAGGCACCGACAACCGATGCCTCCGATCATAATCCGATCATTGCCAATTTTAGGCTGCAATAATCATAATTGGCCAGACGATCAGTGTCAGCAGCCAAGGTAAGGCCGCGACGATGATACATTTGGCTCTGTCATAGTCTGTCCATGCGGCGACGGCGGCATAGCTCAGGGCTATATACCACGGTGCCAGAAGTGGTGCAGTGGTCGCAAAGGCAGACCAAGGATGATTCAACGGTAGCTTCAGGAAGCCATTGAGGCTGTTTAGGTCAGCCGCATTAGGCAAGAAATTACTGGTGTTGAATACCGCATTGAGATAGCTGGCGAAATCACCAATAACCGCTGGCAACATGATAAAGCACGCCGCAGCAAGCCACTTGCCGAAACTGTGCTTGTATTTGCTGCTCTTGGTAGACAGGTTAAGCCAAAGAGCCAAGACAAAAATAGCGGCTGTCCGGCCGAAGAAATCACTGAATACCTCACCAGCCAACAAGACTTCTTTGGTTAGCCAAGCTTCTTGTACTTGCTGATCCACATTGGGCAGTTGCATCATCAGCGTTTGCTGCAACCAGTTCATATCGACATGGTTGAAGTATCCTCCCCAAAAGAAGAACGGGCCGATGATGATCATCAAGTACGGTAAGAACGCCCATTTGGGGCGTTCGTGAACGGCTGCAAAGCAGTCAATTGGTGAGCGGAAGGTATCGAGAACCGCAATAAACGGATTTTTGGAAGGCGTCATACACTTACCTTGGTAACATCAACATAAAGTTTTAATTGCTGTCCCGGCTTGAGGTACTTCTGGCTACTGATCTGGTTCCACTTCACGACATCGGCGACTTTCACCTTGTAGCGTTGGGCGATGGTACTTAGGTTATCTCCAGAGCGAACCTTATAGTAAACCGTACGGATCACGCCACCAGTCTCACTTGACTTCCATAGAGTCAGTTTCTGGCCAACGCGGAGGGGAGAATTTTTGCTGATCCCGTTCCATTTGGTGATCTCGTCGATCGAGACTTTTTGTTTGCGTGCAATGGTCCATAAGCTATCGCCGGACTGGACTGTATACGTTGTGCGGTAGCCGCTGCCATGGCTTTGCTGGGTGTTGTTGGCCATACGGGTAGCAACAGTTTCGCCGTCTTGCATTGCAACAGGGATCAGAATATGGCGGCCGACACGGATACTGGTGCCACTCATATTATTGGCACGCTGGATCTGCTTGGTCGTTGTTTTGTGCTTGCGGGCAAGCACACTCAGGGTATCGCCCGGCTTGACCTCATAGCGGATCACTTTCATGCCACGGCGGCCATTTTCGTCAAAGGCGTTGTTGAACTTGTCGACTTTACTGATCGGTAGCAGCAGGTGGCTCGGACCTTCAGGTGCGGTTGCCCAGCGGTTGTAGCCCGGGTTCAGGCGCTGAAGTTCATCCAGAGAAACATTGGCAAATTTGGCGGCCATCGCCAAATCCATCTGGGTCTTAGGCTTAACAAGTTTTACCGCCGGTTCATTGTCGATAGCCGGAATACTGATGCCGTATTTGTCGCGGTTTTGGATCACGTCAGAAACCGCGAGTAGCTTAGGCACGTAGTCACTGGTTTCTCGCGGTAGGTCCAGCGACCAGAAATCGGTCGGTTTGCCAGCCGCTTTGTTATTGCGAATTGCACGGAATACTCGGCCTTCACCGGTGTTGTAGGCTGCAAGGGCGTGAAGCCAGTTACCATCAAACTTGCGGTTAAGGTATTCAAGTAGATCCAGTGCTGCGCGGGTAGATTCCACGACGTCGCGGCGACCGTCATACCACCAGTTCTGCTCAAGGCCGAAACTGCGGCCTGTGGGGGCTGTGATCTGCCAAAGGCCAGCTGCACGGCCATGTGAATAGGCAAATTGGTCGAAAGAGCTTTCAACGATCGGTAGCAAAGCGAGCTCAAGCGGTAGGTCGCGCTTCTCGATTTCCTCGGTGATCATATAGAGGAAAGGTTCGGCTCGCTGGGCGACGGTATTGAGGTGGCTTGGGTGACGGAGGTACCAGTCACGGTAGTGAATAACCCGTTGGTCATTGGGGATATCAGCCTTCAATTGCATGCTGATGCGCTGCCACACATCCTGCTGTTCCTGAGGCGTTGGAATTTTCTTTGGAATAACGACCTGCGGCTCAGGTGTTGGTGTTTTAGTGGTTGCTGTCGGAGCAACGTGGGCCGCAGGGTTATTATTTGTTGTGTTTGTTTGTTCTTCTTCTACTGTATTTGTCGTTTTTGTAATTTGGCAACCAGCCAGAAGTAGCGCACTCGCCAAAAAAAATCGGGTTTTCATGTGTCCAGCCTATAGCCAAAATAGTTGGAGATAATACTTGTCCAACCACCTTAGTTACAAGTGACTCAGGTCAAAATTCGTCTTTCCAACGACGTAGTGCCGCAAAGGTCTCTACGTCGCTATCGTTAACTGCTTTATTTATAACGGATTTTTTAATGCTTGGCTGGTCGCAACGCAGGAAGGGATTGATCAATTTTTCTTGTTTCAAAGTGCTAGGAATAGTGCTGATCCCTTGTGCTCTCATTCGGCCGACCTCTTCGCGGTAACGCTGAAGGTGTGGGTTGTCTTGCTCGGCAACAAGGGCAAAGGCCAGATTGCTGCTGGTATATTCATGGGCACAGTAGACTTCGGTTTCATCGGGTAAGGCACTGAGCTTTTGCAGCGAGGCATACATTTGCCCAGCGGTGCCTTCGAATAGACGGCCGCAACCGGCCGAAAACAAGGTATCGCCGCAGAATAGTTTGCCGTCACCGACATAGGCAACATGGCCAGCAGTATGACCCGGTACGCCAAGGACCATGAAGCGCTCACCAAATATTTCAACCTGATCGCCATCATCGACCGACTGCGATACGCCCGGAATAGGCTCGGCGGAAGGGGCGACAATATGGATATTCGGGTAGCGGCGCTTGAGTTCGCTGATCCCGCCAATATGGTCATTGTGGTGGTGAGTGATCAGGATGGCGTCTAGCTCAAGCTCTTCCTTTTCGAGGAACTCCAAGACCGGGGTGGCATCGCCGGGATCCACCACGACACAATGGTTATCCGGACTGTGAATCAGCCAGATGTAATTGTCATTGAATGCAGGTATGCTTTTAATGGTCAGCATCTTTGTTTCTCCGGCTTTTTTTGCTATTGAGCATCGACTTAGTTTGGATTTCTATGAAGCCAGCCCGCATATTAAAACATATCGAACCACCACACACCTGGTCACAAGTCGTCAACGGTGAGTGGGCAGCAGAGCTACTGCAGGCCCAGCTTGATGAATGGTGGCCCAAACTATTTGGCTACCATATGCTAAAGCTGGGTGGGCTAAGCTGCGAATTGGCCAGTGGCCATTGTAACATCCAGCATCAGATTTGCATTGATAAGTTCAACCCTCTGCATAACGTTGTTGCCGATCCCTTTGCTTTGCCCTTTGCCGAGAAGGCATTTGATGCCTGTGTTATTACCCACCAGTTGGACTACTGCAGTGATCCCCACCGGTTACTGCGCGAGGTTGACCGGGTGATTGTTGATGATGGTTATATTCTAATTAGTGGCAACAACCCGGTGAGCGCTTTGGGGCTACGGGGGCTGTTGCCATGGAACCGCAAACGCTTTCCGTGGAAAGGCCGTATGTTCATGCCTATGCGGGTGAAAGACTGGCTTGGAGTGCTTAACTACGAAGTGGTGTTTCACGAAAACTTTGCGATATTGCCTGCTACCCGTCACCAAGCATGCTCGGCTTGGGTCGAAGGAATGGTGTCGGACAGCTTATCGTCGGTGGGGAGTATGTACTTAATTGTGGCGAGAAAGCGCACTGTTCCGCTAAAACCGATTAAGCCGACCTGGAAGCTAAGGCGGCAGCTGGCGCCGCTGGGGGTAAACTGCCGCACCAAAGTGTCCCGTAAGCAAAAATGCTAAAGTCGCCTGCCTAGCTGGCTTGATAGCCCGTATCGTCTTTAGTTGGCGATTCTGCAGCGGTACGAGCCAATTCGTCGCAGCGCTCGTTTTCCGGGTGGCCGGCATGGCCTTTCACCCAGTGCCAGCTAACTTGATGACGCTGGGTTTCGTTGTCGAGTCGCTGCCATAAGTCGGCATTTTTGACGGGCTTTTTATCGGCGGTTTTCCAACCGCGCTTTTTCCAGTTATGGATCCACTGGGTGATCCCCTGACGGACATATTGGCTATCGGTGGTGAGATCGACCTGGCAGGGTTCTTTCAGGCTCGCCAACCCGACAATCGCAGCCAGCAGTTCCATGCGGTTGTTGGTTGTCATGAAAAAGCCTTCGTTGAGTTCTTTTTCATGCTGTTTATAGCGCAACACGGTACCATAGCCGCCCGGCCCCGGGTTGCCGAGACAAGAACCGTCCGTGAAAATTTCTACCTGCTTCGTCATATTTGGTAGTATTCGTCTTAGTTAAAACTTGAGTCTGACACAATCGTATCTATGAAAGCCACAAATGAACGCATAATCGTATTCGATACTGAAACAACTGGTATGAATATGACCGGCCCTCACTATGAAGGGCACTGCATCGTCGAGATCGGTGCCGTGGAAATTATTAACCGTAAATTGACGGGTAATACCTTCCATGTGTATATCAAGCCTGATCGCGAAATCGATGCCGAGGCGATTGACGTCCACGGTATCACCGATGAGTTCTTGGTTGATAAGCCGACTTACGGTGAAATCCACCAGGAGTTCATGGATTTCATCCGTGGAGCGGAGCTGGTCGCTCACAACGCACCCTTCGATACCGGCTTTATGGATTACGAGTTTAGAAAACTCGATCCTTCGATTGGGAAGACCGAAGATTTTTGTAAGGTGACCGATACCCTTGAGATGGCCAAGCGGCTATTTCCGGGTAAACGTAATAACCTTGATGTCCTCTGTTCCCGTTACGGTATCGATAATTCACACCGAACGCTCCACGGGGCATTGCTCGATGCCGAGATTCTGGCTGATGTCTATCTAATGATGACCGGTGGCCAGACGTCATTGGCTTTGAGCGGCAGTGAAAACAGTGATGCTGGTGCAGAAAATGCGATCCGTCGGTTAGCTTATGGGCGAAAAGCACTAAAGGTTATCCGGGCTTCTGCCGATGAAATACAAGCGCATGAAGCGCGTTTGGATATTATCGATAAGAAGGGTGACGTGATGTGGCGTCAGTAAGAGTATGATGAAGCGATTATGGTTGCTAATGCTAGTTTGGCCGCAGCTGTTGTTATGGCCTCTATTATCGTGGGCTGATGACAGCACGGTAATGACTTGGCTCGATAATCGCTTCCGGGTTGACCCGACGGTGCAGCAGGTCTCTTTTATGGTCAAGCGCGATCAGAAAAGTAACTCTGTGGTTTTGGTGCGCCCAGACGGCCACAAATATTATGCCTGGCGCCATCCTGGCAATGTCTCTTGGTATGAAGAGGCGGGGATGGACATTATTTCTATTGAAAACCCCATGCCTGGCCCGTGGCAGGCGGTAGGAAAGGTCAGTCCGGAAAACCAAATCACCGTCCTGTCTGATTTGAAACTCGATGTCGATAACCTGCCCGCTAGGCTCTATCAGTCGGAAACCATCAAATTTACCGCTCGTTTGACCCAAGCGGATCAGCCTCTGGCTTTACGTGATTTTCTTGATCGCGTTAATCTGTCAGTGGTGTTTTACGAATATATCGAAAACCCCGATGATCTTCCGAAAGAAGCGTTGCCGATGCCTATACCGATGGGGACCTTTGCCGATGATGGTTATGGGTTCGATGAGGTTGCTGGTGATGGGGAGTTTACTGTTGCCCTGCCAGTGGAGCTTCAGCCGGGTAAGTACACGGTGAAGATTAGCTCTGGTAATGGTATTTTTCTTCGTACGGTTGAACAGGAAGTACTGGTCTACCCACCGCCTATCAACGCCAGTTTCATTCAGGGACGTGGGCAGTCAGAAGCCCACCAGATCGTGGTCACCGG
Source organism: Photobacterium lutimaris (assembly GCF_003025555.1). Classification (GTDB taxonomy): domain Bacteria; phylum Pseudomonadota; class Gammaproteobacteria; order Enterobacterales; family Vibrionaceae; genus Photobacterium; species Photobacterium lutimaris. The sequence continues at coordinate 7,956 of NZ_PYMH01000010.1, forward strand.
CGAAGAGGGCACTTTGAAAGCAGGATCGCTGGCTGGCCATATCGAGCAAGTGAGTTTTGAGGGGGAAACCACCATCAGCCAGCAGGCAGCCCTGCCGGATGAGGAAACCTTGACGGTGTGGCTACCCAATGGTGAATTGCCGGGACGCTATACATGGTCTGGCTGGATTTATGCCACCGATAATTTCAGCAATCGCGAGCTTATTTTTCAAATCCCTGAAAGCCACTTTGCGATTCAAGCTGAGTTACAGCTAGACCGAAATCTTGCGACCTTCCACGAGCAGCAAGAAGCCAAGGCGCGCCAGGCTGAGTTCGCGAGACTAGAAGCAGAGCGGCAAGCCGCCCGTACTAAGGCCATGAAAATTATTGCCTTGGCGAATGTGTTGGTGATTGTGCTGGTGGTCGTGGCAGCGGTGCTGTGGCGCAAACGTAAAGTGAAGAAAGCGATGGAAAGTTCCGAGATCAGTGTGCCGGGCCGCTAACTTCGATTATTAATGCCATATGCCTAGCATCCGATTGGAAATGCGTAAAAAGCGAGTCGAGAGACCGTCGTGAGATAGCAAAAGGGAAGCCTGCCGGCTTCCCTTTGTTGTTTTGTGTTGCGGTTAATTTACGCGGCTATTTCCTTTGGTGTCGGTTGGTAGGGCTTGGCCGCCAGCTCTTGCGAGTCGAAGTCATCGACATTGATAGTTCGCAGTCGCCCTTCTTCTGCCCGGCACAGTAGCTCGGCTTCTTCAGGGTTTATCACATTAAGCTCAAGCCCTTTCTCTGCCACTTTGTTTAGCTGCATGAACGGCATGCGCTTTCCTGCTGCTTTACAGACGCGATCGTAGATTGGCTCGGCGGCAAGGATATCTTTCAGCGTTTCTTCTATCATACCGACCGCATTGTTTGGCGTCGCCTCAAGGTATTGGTTTCGGCCAATACGGTTGCGGGTTTCACTCGGTGTCTGGATGATCCTAGCGACTTTGTGATCCAGCTTATCCGATGGACGTATGCGTCCAAGGCCTAGCGGGAACACCATGGCACGGAGTACTGCCGCGATAGGACGGCTCGGGAAGTTACGCAAGAACTCGTCCAAGGCTTCCTGGGTCTGGTAGAGTGCATCTTGCAGTCCCCAGTGAACCAGGGGTAGGTCTTCAGCCTTGGCACCTTCGTCCGTGTAACGTTTGAGTGTCGCTGAGGCAAGGTAGAGCTGACTCAGCACATCCCCCAACCGGGCAGACAGGCGCTCTTTTCGCTTGAGTGAACCGCCCAGAACAGCCATTGATATATCAGCAAGTAGGGCCAAGTTGGCACTGTAACGGTTAAGCTGCTGGTAGTAGCGAGCGGTGGGATCTTTTCTCGGCGCAGAAGAGCCACGGCCATCGGTCAGGCCGAACCAGAATGAACGCACCATATTGCTGATCACAAAGCCAACATGGCCGAACAGCGATTGGTCAAACTCTCTCAGTGCTTTATCGGCATCTTCGTCATAGGCGGCGTTGATTTCGTTAAGCACATAAGGGTGGCAGCGGATCGCCCCTTGGCCAAAGATGATCATTGAGCGGGTCAGGATATTCGCACCTTCAACGGTTACCGCGATTGGTGCCCCTTGATAGCCTCGGGCCAAGAAGTTGCTTGGTCCCATACAGATCCCTTTACCACCGACAATGTCCATTGCGTCGATAACACTGCGTTGGCCACGGTGGGTACAATGGTATTTCACTATCGCTGAGATGACAGATGGCTTCTCGCCCAGATCGATACCGGTCACAGTCAGGTTACTGGCTGCATCCATCACATAGGCATTGCCGGTAATACGGGCCAATGGCTCCTCGATCCCTTCCATCTTGCCGATAGGCAGTTTGAACTGGCGACGGATACGGGCATAGGCACCGGTCGCCATCGCCGCAGACTTCAGACCGCCTGTTGAGTTGGATGGCAAGGTGATCCCACGGCCGACCGATAGGCATTCAACCAGCATACGCCAACCTTGGCCTGCCATTTCCTGACCGCCAATAATAAATTCGATAGGGACAAAGACTTTGTCACCCTGGGTTGGACCATTTTGGAATGGGACATTGAGCGGAAAATGACGGCGGCCGATGACGACACCATCAATGTCGGTTGGGATCAGGGCACAGGTGATCCCCAGCTCTTCCTCATCACCTAATAGGTGGTCCGGGTCAAACAGCTTGAAAGCCAGGCCAAGTACGGTGGCAATCGGCGCCAAGGTGATATAGCGCTTGTTCCAGGTCAGCTCCATCCCGAGCACCTCTTCTCCCTGCCAGTAGCCTTTCTTGACGATCCCGAAGTCCGGGATAGAGCCGGCATCGGAACCCGCTTCTGGGCTGGTCAGGGCAAAACAAGGGATCTCCTTGCCTTCGGCAAGTCGAGGCAGGTAATGGTCTTTCTGATCTTTGGTACCGTAATGCTGCAGCAGCTCACCGGGACCGAGTGAATTCGGCACCCCGACGGTCGAGGAAAGTACGGCTGACACACCGGTTAGTTTTTGTAGCACCAGAGATTGAGCGTAAGCGGAAAACTCAAGACCGCCATATTTCTTCTTGATGATCATGGCAAAGAACTTGTGCTCTTTGAGGTATTGCCACACTTCCGGCGGTAGGTCTGCCAGTTCGTGGGTGACCTGGAAGTCGTTGACCATGCGGCAGACTTCATTGACCGGGCCATCGAGGAACGCTTTCTCTTCGGGGCTCAGGCGCGGTGCCGGAATATCGTGTAGCTTATTCCAGTCGGGTGCGCCACGGAACAAGTCGGCTTCCCACCAGACGGTACCAGCGTCAATGGCTTCTTTTTCCGTCCGTGACATTTCAGGCATGACTTTCTTGAACGCTTCCAGTGCGCGTCGGCTCACTAACGAGCGGCGCAGAGACGTTATATTTAGCGGTATAGCGATGATCAAAAAAGCTAACCAGCTAAACTGGCCAGTGATATCGAGCAGGGTGCCCACAGCCAGCGCAGCAGCAATGGCAAGGGTGAAGGTACGAAGGTTTGCCCGGTGGTAAGCGAGCACACCGGTTATACCAACCAGCCCCAGTAGGTACACAAGTGTAACCATGTTCAATCTCCTTATTTGGGCGTTGTTTTATTATATTTTAGGTACAATTTATGCAAGGTAAGAGGTCTAACCACTTGCGTTAAGTGTAATGTTGTTTTTAATGAAATGTAAAATAATTTTCCATTCTGATAGCGGGCGGTTACGTAAAGATGTCTTGTCACTTGTTGTAAAATAAGGGATTGATCGAGATCAGCGGGAAGGAAAAAAGCGCTTGCGTTAATTCCTCATACAATTAAGATCCCGTGGTATTGTTCACGAGTCGCTAAAAATACGGTGTCGAAGCCGGTTTTTCGCGAATTTTCACGATGTGAACAAGGCCACGCAAGGTGGCCTTTCTGGATTGTTGCCTTTCCCGAACTCCGACTGACAGTTGCCCGCCGGATCCCACTCTCGGGATGACAGCTACTTACTACTCTTCAATTTATCTTCACCAAACGGTAACAATCGTGTTTGGCTCTTGTCGTTTCCGTTTGGCTTGTAAGGGGGTTACCGTGTTGCTATTTGATGCGTTTAGACAGGCGTGGCGCGAAGGCTTTTCTCTTTCGTCGTTGCGCGCTGATATTGTTTCCGGCGTCACCGTCGGTGTTGTTGCTATCCCGTTGGGGATGGCGTTGGCGATTGCTGTTGGGGTCCCGCCCCAGCATGGTCTTTACACCGTTATTGTTGCTGGTTTACTGGCTGCGCTATTGGGTGGCTCCCGTTTTAATATCACCGGCCCGACAGCGGCTTTTGTGGTGATCCTTTTGCCAATCACCCAGCAATACGGGCTGTCCGGCTTGATGCTAGCGACCATGATGTCCGGGGTGATCTTGCTGCTGATGGGAGTCCTGCGCTTGGGCCAACTGGTGGCCTACGTGCCGTATCCGGTCACCACGGGTTTTACCGCGGGGATCGGTTTGACGATAGCCTTCTTGCAGCTCAAAGATTTGCTCGGCCTGAGTGTCGCGACTAACCCTATTCATTTTCCCGAGAAAGTGGTGGCGTATGCCAGTGCAATGCCGACCCTGAATATGGCTGATGCCTTGGTGGGTGTCGTGACTATTGCGGCCTTTATTCTATGGGCCAAACGGAAAACCAAAGTACCAGCCCATGTGGTAGCGCTGTTAGCCGGTACCGTGGTGGCGCTGTTGGTCAACGACAGCAGTGCAGCCCATGTTGGTTTGCTGGGTGAGAAATTCCATTATCAGATTGGCGATTTGATCGGGCAGGGGATCCCTCAGGTACTGCCACAGTTCGTTTTGCCATGGCAGGATAGCCATTTTTCCTGGGCACTGGTGATTGAGCTTTTGCCGGCGGCATTTACCATTGCCATGCTGGGCTGTATTGAATCATTGCTGTGTGCTGTTGTTGCCGATGGCATGACCGGAACCAAGCATAACCCCAATGCCGAATTAGTCGGCCAGGGGCTGGCGAATATGGTGGTACCTTTCTTCGGCGGGATCCCGGCGACGGCCGCCATTGCTCGTACGGCAACCAATATCAGGGCGGGGGCTTTCTCGCCATTATCGGCGATTGTCCATGCCCTATTTGTGTTGGCGGCGATGATAGCCTTGGCCCCGATGCTGTCCTATGTGCCAATGAGCGCGCTGGCGGGGCTGCTTATTATGGTAGCGTGGAATATGTCCGAAGCACCGCACTTTGTGCACACCTTGAGAGTGGCTCCTCGGCGGGATGTCGCGGTGTTGTTGGCCTGCTTTACTTTAACCGTCGTATTCGACATGGTGGTGGCCGTCGTCGTCGGCTTGCTGCTGGCTGGTGTGCTGTTCATCCAGCGTATTGCTTCGCTGACGACGGTCGACAAAGTGACGGGTGGGCATCTGCATCAGAACTTCGGTGGCGATGTCGTGGTGTATGACATCAATGGCCCGTTGTTCTTTGCCGCCAGTGAAAAAGCCCTGTCGGTGATTGACTATACCGCACCGGATACTCGGGCGGTGGTCTTGGACTTTAGCGGAGTGACGACGGTTGATATTACGGCTATCCTCGCGTTGGAAAATGCCATCGACCGGATCCGTGACTACCCGGTTTACTTACTCGGTGTGGCTACGCATATCGAGAAGAAGCTGGCAGTGGCTGGTCTTTTCTCGCTGGATAATGTTGCCTGCTATAGCTGTGCCGAGTCATTACGTGAGCATTTGGCAGTAAACACTCACAATGTTCATTCGAAGGAGTCGACACTTCCAAGCGTTTCTTTGTACACTGCTAGTTGATAATTATTTTGATAAGTCAGAGAAGGTCCTATGTATCAAGACAACATCCGCGCCGAGTTGACGGAAGCGGCAGAAGTCCTCAATCGTTTCTTAAGTGATGATAAGAATATTGCTGATATTGAAGCTGCTGCCAAACTTCTGGCCGAGTCGTTCAAACAAGGCGGCAAGGTATTGTCTTGTGGTAATGGTGGCTCTCACTGTGATGCGATGCATTTTGCTGAAGAGCTGACTGGTCGCTACCGTGAAAACCGTCCGGGTTACCCGGGGATTGCGATTTCCGATCCTAGCCACCTGTCTTGCGTCAGCAATGATTTTGGTTATGAGTCGGTGTTTTCCCGCTACCTTGAAGCGGTTGGTGCAACAGGTGATGTACTGTTCGGCCTATCGACATCAGGCAATTCTGGTAATATCTTGAAGGCTATCGAGGCTGCCAAGGCGAAGGGGATGAAAGTCATTGCCCTGACCGGTAAAGACGGTGGCAAGATGGCGGGCCTTGCGGATGTGGAAATTCGCGTGCCACATTTTGGCTATGCTGATCGTATTCAGGAAGTACATATCAAGATTATTCATATTTTGATTATGTTGATTGAAAAAGAAATGGCGAAATAACCCAGTAATTTTTGCTGGAACACAGAGGAAGGGCATAAAGGACTATGTGTGAATTACTTGGCATGAGCGCCAATGTGCCGACAGATATATGCTTTAGTTTTACCGGCCTGATGCAGCGGGGGGGCAATACCGGCCCGCATCGAGATGGCTGGGGGATCACCTTTTACGAGGGCAAGGGGTTTAGGACCTTCAAGGATCCGAATCCTAGCTGCCATTCGCGTATCGCTGAGCTGGTACAGGAGTACCCGATCAAGAGCTGTGCGGTGATCAGTCATATTCGACAGGCCAACCGCGGAGGCGTCAGTCTTGAAAATACCCACCCGTTTACCCGGGAGTTGTGGGGACAATACTGGACGTTTGCCCACAACGGGCAGCTGACCGGGTATGAAAAACTGGATACCGGCCGATTCAAGGCGGTGGGTGATACCGACAGCGAAATCGCTTTTTGCTGGTTGCTCAATCAGTTAGAGGCTCGCTTTCCAGAACGCCCAGAAAACATGGATGCGCTGTTTGATGTGATGGCAGAATGCTGTGACCAACTGCGTACGCTGGGGGTTTACAATATGTTGTTGTCGGATGGCAACTTGGTGGCTAACTACTGTACCAATAAACTGTATTGGATCACCCGGCGGGCCCCGTTTGGTAAAGCGTCGTTGATCGATGAAGATATGACGATTGATTTTCAGCAGGAAACAACCCCGAATGATGTGGTGACGGTGATTGCTACCCAGCCGTTGACGAATAATGAAGATTGGACGCGGATGTTGGTTGGAGAGCTTTGTGTCTTCGAGCAGGGTGAGGTGATTTACCGTCGTCACGGTGAGCCTCATCCTGACGCCAAGGGTACGCCTTAACGGATTGGGCCGATTATCGTTAAAACCTCGCGTATGCGAGGTTTTTTTTGGATATTTCCCCATGAAGTGGATCGCAAAATAATGTTTATTGCCGTCAAGTTGTTGAGGTTAAAGGTGATACTTGTCGGTAAAGTTGACGTGTTATCATATTTTGACGCTTCGTCAAAGGATGACGGCTTGAATATAATTAGAATCGGAGGTTAAACTATGTGCATATCAAGTGGTGAACGAGTGAAAACAAGAAAACAACGTGAGTTGGCAATACGGCATGACTTAATTATTCACAGCGCAGCAGAGTTGATTCGCAGTGAAGGAATGAATGCCGTACGAATGGAAAGGTTGGCACAAATTACTGAATACTCCAAAGGGACGGTTTACCAGCATTTTTCCGGTAGGGAGGATGTATTGATGACGGTTAGTAACCGTATTCTTGCCCAGCAAATGGAGTGTATCTCTGAGCTAAAACATGCAGCACTGTCGCTACGAGAGCAACTCATTGCAATGGTGTTTGTTAACCGCATGATTACCAATAGACATCACGGTCAGTTGGAGTTACTGCGATTTGTTCAGTCCGCAGACTGCCATGCTAAAGCGGCAGATAAAACGGTCGAAGAACACTCGCAGTATTACTCAGCATTGGTTGATAGTGTCTATGGTGTGATCAGAGAAGCAGTAAATAAAAAAGAGTTGCAGTTGGGTGAAAACAGAACGGTAGATGATGTCTTTTATTCTATCTGGGCATTTTCTTTCGGTGTAACATATTTAGATTCTTTGGCACAAATTAGAGAGTCAAAAATATGCCCTACTATCCCCGATAATAAAATAACGACATTAATCTCTGCTGCATTCGATAACTTAAATTGGCGGCCATTAAGCCGTAAATATCATGATGATGAGCTTTATTTAAAGGTAAAAGATATTTGCAACAAAATTAACTGACGCTTATGTCAGTTAATTAACTGACAGGTGGTAAAATGAAAAATGGATTAAGAGTCTTATACTTTTTTTTATTCGTATTTGGCTTTTCTGTAAATGCAGCGTCCCTTGCTGAAAAAGGATATGATATCGCAAGGAAAGTTAAGGAGCAGGATTTAGGCTTTAAAGGGACGATTGCTCAGGCTGAAATGATCCTTACCAATGCAGCGGGAAAAGAAAGTCGGCGAAATCTAGATATTAATACATTCGAAGTTAATGGTGATGGTGATAAGTCAATTATTGTATTCAAGTCACCAAGAGATATTGAAAACACCAAGCTTCTAACATGGTCTCATATATTGGATTCCGATGAGCAATGGTTATACCTTCCGTCGCTGAAACGGACTAAGCGGATTTCGTCACGTAACAAATCGGGTCCTTTTGTTGGCAGTGAGTTTGCCTATGAGGATCTTTCATCACAAGAGGTTGATAAGTATAGCTATGAATATATAGGTGAGGAGAGCCTCAATGGTACTGCGCACTGGGTGATCCAGCGTGTGCCGATCTATAGCAATTCAGGTTATAGCAAGCAGGTTGTCTGGGTCGACCAAGATAAGCTGATTTTTAGCCAAATTGATTTTTTTGATAAGAAAAAACAATTACTTAAAACACTTGTGTTTGATGATTATCAGCTATATCTAGATACCTATTGGCGGCCCCATACCTTGACCATGAGCAACAAGCAGAATAGCAAAGTCACGGTGATGCAATGGCAAGAGTATACTTTTACCAGTCAGCTTTCTGAGCAAGATTTTCAGCCTGCAGTATTAAGAAGGTAGTTTTGTTCAATGAAAAAAGCAGCCATGCTATTTTTGATGCTACTAGGCTTTGCTTGTCGTAGTTGGGCGAGTGTATCGGTAGAGCTTTTCAACCGACACTTTTTTGAACCGCCGAGTATGCCAGCTCAAGATAAGAACTATTTTTCAGCCGAAATAAAAGGGGAGTGGAGCTGGCAATGGGATCATGTTGACCTAACTTTTGAGCCTATTGTTTCTGTCGCCGAGGACGACGCCCTGAATTATTTTGATTTTCAGCAGCTGCTTCTGCACTACCGGTTGGCATCAAGTGAATTCTTTGCCGGGATAGGGACGGTTTTTTGGGGAGTGACGGAAAGTTATCATCTTACGGATATCGTCAATCAGGTTAACTTGGTGGCAGATATTTCACGCGAGCATAAACGGGGTCAACCTATGGTTGGGTACCGGCGCTATTTGGGAGATCATAGTCTGGAGCTATATTGGCTCCCCTACTTCAGAGAGCAGGTGTCGGCAGAGAAAAATAGCCGCCCGTGGAATAATTTACCCATTACAGGTGATCCAGAATATGAACGTGGTGGCGAACAGTGGTCGCAAGATGCAGCGATTAGACTCAGTGGTTTTGTCGAAAGTGTTGACTATGGGATCAGTTATTTTTATGGCACAGAGCGTAACCCTCTATTTCTCATTAACCCCAGCGGGACAGCACTGACCACCAGATATATCAAAACCAATAAATTTGCTTTAGATTCTCAGATAACGCTTGATAGCACTTTAATAAAAGCAGAAATGATATATAGCTTGCCGGAGACGCAGGATAACGAGTTTGCTATCGTATCAGGTATTGAGCATGGATTTTATGGTCTTGCAGATACCGACTATGATGCTAGTGTTTTTCTTGAAGGCTTATATTCAAATAACCGCCAAGGCGTTGCTCTTCCATATAAACAGCACGTTATGATTGGCTTGCGGTTAGATTCTAATAATGAAAGCAGTTCTAATGTGATGTTTTCATTAATAAACGATATAGATAACAATGATCGTACAATCTATATTAATTCCCAGCATAGATTTACTAATAAGCTCAGTGCAGAAGTTGACGTTTGGTATTTCGATATTAGGAAAAAAAGTTCAGACTTGTTATATCTAAAGCAAGAAGGTTATATCCAACTAGGTATCAAATACTATTTATAATTTCAGGTAGGTAAATGGATTACAGAATTGTCATAGGAAAAAGATTTCAGAATCTTAGTGGCTTGAAGCATTGTATATCAATCGGTGATGTTACAGAGTCCGATCGTTTTGTCAGTACGGGAGTGGGGCTCAGCGAAGATGAAAGGAAGTATTTAGCGGGTTGTGAAAATTCTTCAAGCTTGACGGAATCACATATAATAAACCCTGCCTACATGAAAGATGGACGGCATCCAACCCATAAAGAAAAAGAAGAAAATATTTTAGTAAATTATGTGTCACAAAGAACCAAAACACAATATTTCGCAGAGTTAATGCTTGATGGGAATAATGAGTTTCTATTGGATCATGTTAATGGTGTTCATATTCCAGGACTGGTATTTGCCGAATCCTATCCCAATGAAGCACATGATCTTAACAGTTACAAAAAGACCTTATGCCTTTGGACCAAGCAAGGACTGTTTGAAGAGATCGAGCAAAAGTGCAGCAAGTATCGTCTGCAGGAGGTCTGGATAATTTGCTCTAGCCCTGGCGATCGCTCGACACAGTCACTGATCACCCAGGTCAAAGAATGCGGGGCGGTACCGGTTACCATTCAGTCGCTGGCGCAGATCCCTGAGCGGATTGCCGGCAGGCGTATCGGCGTGCTGTTTGCCCCTATCCCGAAAAACAAGGAGCTGCTATCGATCAAGTCTTCATTGATTCAAATCGCAGGCCGGGAGGGTACCGTATGCGTATCCTCCTAAACCTCTTAATAAGCTCTCTAAATATGCCCAAGCGGACCCTGTGGTGGCTGGTAGCCCTGACACTGGTGCTGGGGGCTGGTTTGAAAGATAGCTATTTTGAGGGTGACTACCGGATTTGGTTCAACAAGGGAAGTGAACTGCTTGCTGCGATCGACTTGATGGAAGAGACCTACAGCAAGTCGGACAATGTCATGCTGGTGCTGACAGATCGTAGCGGTAATATTTTTACTGAGCAGGGACTGGATATCATTGCCCAGATGACGGATGAAGCGTGGCAGATCCCCTATTCAACTCGGGTCGATTCCATCACTAACTACCAGTACAGTTACGCCGAGTACGATGATCTGATCGTGACAGACTTGTATCTGCCGGGCGAGCCCACTTTTTCGCCGCAGCGAGTCAAAGAGATTGCTCAGGCTGAGCCCGCATTGATGTCCCGGTTGGTCAGTGATGCACCGGATGTCACCAGTATCAACGTTACGCTCTCCATCCCTCTTTCCGAACAATCATATGCTTATGCCAAGGTTGCCGATCATGCCAGAGAGATGAAGGAAAAATATCAGCAGCTCTATCCCAACCTGAAGGTCGGGCTGACGGGGATGGCGATATTGAACCACAGCTTCAACGAAAGCGCCTTGATGGATATGGCCACCTTGGTACCTGCAATGTTGCTGGTTATTTTCTTCATGCTGGCGTACATATTGCGCAGCCTGAAGGAGGCTGGGCTGGTAATGCTAGTATTGGCTTGCACATTATTGATGGTTCAGGGGGTGACTGGCTGGTTAGGGATTTCAATTAACTCCGCCACCGCCAATACCACAACGTTGATCCTAACCTTGTCGGTGGCTGACTGTATTCATATTCTCAGCTCGTTTCACAGTCGCTATTTTGCCGGAGCGCAGAAAAAGGAGGCGATGGTATATGCTATAAAAAGTAATCTCATGCCGCTGGTGATTACAAGTATTACTACGGCAGTGGGCTTTCTGACGCTTAACTTTTCCGACTCTCCTCCTATTCGTAACTTTGGCAATATTGTGGCGATAGGGATGGTGCTAGCCTGTTTGGTGGCAATATTTATGCTGCCTAGCCTTTATTTGCTGTGCAATATCCAGCGGCACCGTATCCGCAGTTTTGATGTTAAACGCGTTGTTCCGGCAATCATGCGGCGGGGCAAAACGTTGTTCTGGGTTTCGGCCACCGCATTTGGTTTTATGGTGATGGCTTTGCCCAATAACGAGGTGAATAACGATTTGGTCCGTTACTTCTCACCCCATACCGAGTTTAGGCAAACGACGGACTATTTTGAGGAAAAAATAGCAGGCCTGACCACCATCGAGTACTCAATCATTCATGGTGAGCCGGAAGGGATCAATGCCCCTGAATTTTTGACTATGCTGGAAGACTTTACGCTTTGGCTAAGGCAGCAGCCGGAGACGAATCATGTTTACAGCCTGAGTGATACTTATAAACGTCTCAATATGAATATTCATAATGATGATCAGGGGTTCTATCAGTTGCCGACTGACCGAGAACTCGCAGCGCAGTATTTGCTGCTCTACGAGCTGTCTTTGCCGTTTGGTTTGGATCTTACCAACCAGGTGAATATGGATAAGTCGGCGACCCGGGTCATAGGAACATTCAACAATGTTGGCAGCACAGTGATCGTTGCGCTGGAGCTGCGTAGCCGACAGTGGTTTAGCGACAATTATCCGCAATATGCAGTAAATATCGCCAGTGGTCCACTGATGTTTGCTCATGTTGGTGAGGCGAATATGACATCGATGCTGGCAGCTAGCGGCTTGTCACTGATCATTATATCTTTTTTGGTGGGGATAGCGCTGCGGTCGTGGAAGCTTAGTTTTATTTTGTTGGTGCCAACAGTGCTTCCCGCCGCCGCAGGATTTGGTGTGTGGGGGCTGATAGATAGCGAAGTGAATATGGGAATATCCATGGTTTCTTCAATGACCTTCGGTATTATTGTGGATTTTTGCGTGCATATTGCCAGCCGTTATGTCAACAAGCGCCATGCCGGTGAAGGACGTTATGAGTCGTTGGTGTATGCGTACGAGAAGGTCCTGATGCCAATTACAGTAACCACGCTGGTTCTGTGTGCGGGATTTTCGATGTTACTGTTCTCAAACTTCCGCTTCAACTCAGGCATGGGGGCTGTAACAGTGATAGTGATCTCCATGGCCTTGCTGGTTAATGTCTTGCTGCTACCACAGTTGCTCAATTGGTTTGGGGATGTCCGGCGCAAAGGTGACAAAGCAAAGGCCCCCTCTCTTGCCTAAAGCGGGGGCTGAAAAGAAGAAACGCGACCTGAGGTCGCGTTTTTTTATGCCTGTTTCTAGCGTGAGCTGCCGGGGGGGCTTACTCGTCGGTTGCATATCCCGTGACTGGCAATGCATGGCCGTCAAAAACGGCGTGACCGTCAGTCATAACGGCGCGGCTTTGCAGACACCAGTTAGCGACCATAGGGTAGATACGATGCTCTTGCTCCTGTACTCGGGCCAGTACTTCATCGGCACTATCGCCAGCAAAGATTGGTACCTTGGCTTGGAGGATCACCGGGCCGCCATCGAGCTGTTCGGTAACGAAATGGACACTGGTTCCGTGTTCGTCATCACCGGCGTCGATAGCCCGCTGGTGGGTATTGAGCCCGGGATATTTTGGCAGCAAAGAGGGGTGAACATTGATCATCCGCCCTTCATAATGGCGAACGAATTCACCACTGAGGATCCGCATGAAGCCGGCCAGGATCACCAGATCCGGTTGGTAGCTATCGATTCGCTCAGCCATGGCCTGATCAAACGCCGCTCGGTCAGCATAGTCAGCCGCAGAAAGGTGCAGGGCATCAAGACCGGCTTGGCGGGCACGCTCTAATCCGTAAGCGTCAGCCTTGTTAGACAAAACCGCGCTGATGCGGGCGTCCTTGATGATGCCTGACTCGCAGGCATCAATCATTGCTTGAAGATTAGAGCCGTTGCCTGAGATGAGAACAACGATATTCTTCATGGTTTACAGGATCTCCACCTGCTCTTCGCCTTCGTTTGCGTTAGCAATGTGGCCCAGCAGCCATGCGCTTTCGCCTTCGGCATTGAGGATACTGATCGCTTGCTCTGCTTGTGCTTTTGGCAGGGCAATCACCAGACCGACACCACAGTTGAAGGTACGGTACATCTCGTAGGTATCAACGTTTCCGGCTTCTTGTAGCCAGTTAAATACAGTTGGCCACTGCCAGCTGTTACCGTCAACAACCGCTTTCGTGCCCTGTGGCAGAACGCGCGGGATGTTTTCCCAGAAACCACCGCCAGTGATGTGGGAGATAGCGTGAACATCACAGCTTTCCATCATCTTAAGGGTTGATTTCACGTAGATTTTGGTTGGTTCAAGCAGGTGGTCAGAAAGTGCTTTGCCTTCTAGATCCTGGTTAAGGTCAGCATTTGAAACCTCAAGGATTTTACGGATCAGCGAGAAGCCATTTGAGTGTGGGCCGCTTGACGCTACAGCAATCAGGGCATCACCTTCAGCAACCTTGCTGCCATCAATGATGTCAGCTTTTTCAACAACGCCAACACAGAAGCCGGCAACGTCGTAATCTTCGCCGTGGTACATGCCCGGCATTTCTGCCGTTTCACCACCGATCAGTGCACAACCTGACTGGATACAACCTTCACCGATACCAGCAACAACATCGGCAGCGGTATCTACATCTAGCTTGCCTGTTGCATAGTAGTCAAGGAAGAACAGTGGCTCGCCACCTTGTACGATCAAATCGTTGACACACATGGCAACCAAATCGATACCAATAGTGTCGTGTTTTTTCAGATCCATCGCCAGGCGCAGTTTTGTACCCACACCGTCTGTACCAGATACCAGTACTGGCTCTTTGTACTTGGTCGGCAGGCTACATAGTGCGCCGAAACCGCCAATACCGCCCATGACCTCAGGACGGTGGGTGCGTTTTACCACCCCTTTAATACGATCAACTAATGCATTACCTGCATCGATATCAACACCAGCATCTTTGTAGCTAAGAGAAGAGTTATTGCCGCTCACAGGAGTTTCCTCAACGTATTAAAGTAAAAAAAGCGGGGGTATGATAACAGCAGTCAGGGCGGAAAGGAAAACGTTTGCGTCAATATTTATCACTGAGTATTTCCTGAGCAAATAACCGTTGCACCCCTACCAGAGCACAAATGGTCTAGTGTATAATGGTGCGATTTTTTGAATTTAATTTGCCTAGGAGTCAGAGATGAAAGTCGTTGAGGTTAAACACCCACTAGTAAAACATAAGATTGGTCTTATGCGCGAAGGTGACATCAGCACTAAGCGATTCCGTGAGCTAGCGACGGAAGTAGGCAGCTTGTTGACATATGAAGCGACTTCAGACTTCGAAACAGAAAAAGTTACCATTGACGGCTGGAATGGTCCAGTTGAAATTGACCAGCTAAAAGGCAAAAAAGTAACAGTCGTGCCAATCCTGCGTGCAGGTCTTGGTATGATGGACGGCGTGCTTGAGCATATGCCAAGTGCACGTATCAGCGTGGTGGGTATTTACCGTGACGAAGAAACGCTTGAGCCAGTTCCTTATTTCAACAAGCTAGCATCTAACATCGATGAGCGTATTGCACTGGTTGTTGACCCGATGCTGGCAACTGGCGGCTCAATGATTGCGACCCTTGACCTTCTCAAAGAGCAAGGCTGTAAGCAATTCAAGGTATTGGTACTGGTTGCGGCACCTGAGGGTATTGCAGCTCTTGAAAAAGCCCACCCAGATGTCGAGCTTTATACGGCGGCAATCGATGAGAAGCTGAACGACAAAGGCTACATCGTACCGGGCCTAGGTGATGCGGGTGACAAGATCTTCGGTACTAAATAAGCACCGTACTGTACTTTTAGAAAGTAAGTAGAAAACAAAAAGCCGGATAATAATCCGGCTTTTTTATACCTGTAGTTCTCAATCGATTACTTGTCGGATGCTTCTTCCATCTGGGCATTATCGACCACATGGCTCTCGCCCAAATCATCAGGCAAGATCAGATTTAGCAAAATAGCCACGATACCACACAGGCTGACACCCTGTAGACTGAACTCTCCGATACCAAAAGCCATGCCACCGATACCAAATACCAGTGTTACCGCGACTATCACTAGGTTGCGTGCCTTGTGCAGGTCAACCTGATTTTTGATCAAGGTATTGAGGCCGACAGTGGCAATGGAGCCGAACAGCAGGATCATGATGCCGCCCATGACCGGCACCGGAATGGTTTGCAGCATTGCGCCTAGCTTACCGACAAAGGCCAGTACCAGAGCGGTGACGGCAGCGTAGGTCATGATCACCGGGTTGAATGCTTTGGTTAGCATTACGGCACCGGTGACTTCAGAGTAAGTGGTATTTGGTGGCGCGCCGAACATAGACGCAGCGATTGTCGCTACCCCGTCACCCGCCATGGTACGGTGCAGACCTGGTTTTTTCAGGTAGTCTTTGCCCGTCACATTTGAAATGGCCAACATATCGCCAACGTGCTCAACGGCTGGTGCAATGGCCACCGGGATCATGAACAGCACCGCATTGATATTGAATTCAGGGAAGGTGAAGTTAGGAAGTGCTAACCAAGCCGCCTGTTGAACCGCGGTGAAGTCAACAACGCCAAAGCCAAGACTGACCAGATAACCGGTAACGATACCCGCCATAATCGGTACTAGTTTGAAAAAGCCCTTGGCAAATACGCTGAAGGCAATGGTAACCAACAGTGAGATGGCAGAAATCCACAGGGCGGCATCGCCATTAACGAGCTGTACCGCGCCGTCACCCGTTTTACCCAGCGCCATATTCACAGCGGCTGGTGCTAAGCCAAGGCCGATAACCATGATCACCGGGCCGACAACAACAGGCGGTAGCAGCTTGTGGATGATTGCTACACCGCGGACCTTGATAATCGCTCCCATGCAGACGTAGATCACACCGGCCATCATTAGGCCGCCCATGGTCGCAGGGATCCCCCAGGTTTGTACGCCGTACATGATAGGGGCAATAAAAGCAAAAGAGGAGGCGAGGAAGATAGGGACGGAACGTTTGGTGATGACTTGAAAGAGGAGAGTACCGATACCGGCACCGAAGAGGGCAACGTTGGGATCCAGTCCGGTAAGAAGCGGTACCAGAACCAATGCGCCAAATGCGACGAAAAGCATTTGAGCACCCTGTAATATCTGCATCATGTTTGAATTCCACCCTAGCTGTAAAAAAAATCGCGGAATGTTAGCACAGAGGCAACCGTTTACCTACAGGTTATCGGCTAAATCGTCGAAAAAGGGATCTCAGCATTATTTTGTGATGTATAAGATTAAAATTTGCAGAACATTGACGTTGAATGTTGTCTATTGGCAAAGACTTATAAAAAGTTGGGAACAGAAAAATACAATTGAATGACTTTTTTGTGTGGGAAGCTGTTGCCCCGCGAGATATGTTCAATTTATGATCGGGTATTAACTTTAGTGATAACGAGTACTTTATGTTGCGTATTGCATTACTTTTCTTGGCACTATTGGCCTTGCCGCTGAAGGCAGCCACGGTGACCAACCTTTATCAGGCACAGGTTGCCCTGCCTGATACGGATCGCCAATCCGAGCAAGCAGCCAGAAAGCAGGCTCTGGAGCAGGTACTGATTAAGGTATCGGGGCAGAGCAACATCGTTGAAAACGAAATCGTTGCCAAGGCGCTGGGAAGCAGTAACCAATATGTCAGCCAGTTCAGCTATGCCAACCGTGAAGGTCAGCGTACTCTAGTACTGACGTTTGACCGTACCCGCATCCACACCTTGTTGACCCAGGCCAACTCAACCTTCTGGAGCGAGCAGCGCCCGAGTGTGCTGGTATGGCTGGTGGAAGATGCTAACCGCAGTCGTAATATTATCTGGGATCAGACCAATAGCGAGTTAGCCCGTCGCATCAAGAGCGAGGGTGAACGCCGTGGTGTTCCGGTGTTGATGCCAATTGGTGATTTTGAAGATGTAACCGCTGTCAGCACGCCGGATATCTGGGGGGGCTTTGTTCAGCCTATCGCCGCCGCTAGCCAGCGCTACCAGCCACAGGCGGTATTGGTGGTGCGTGCCCGTCAGCAGGACAATGGGCAAATAGCCCTGACTTGGCAACTTTATTCAGGCAATGTCGAACAGCTAGGCCGCAATCAGGTTGCACCATCCGAAGGCCGCAATGGTGGCGAGACACTGACGTCGGTTGCTCTGATGGTTGATAGCGTGGCAGATATTCTTGGGGCCAAATATGCGGTGCCACTCGGCGGAGACACCAGCAGCCAGTTGGCCGTGGTGGTTGAGAATATTCAATCGTCGCAAGACTTCTTTACCCTTGAACGTATGCTCACCGATCTGACATCGGTTGCTGCCGTTAACGCCTATCGGATTCAAGGTGACCGGGTTGAGTTTACGGTTCAATTGCTTAGCACCGAGGACGTGTTCCAGCGTGAACTAAGCCAAGATAGCCGCTTGTCAGCCGTGACCACGCCGGTGGTTGAGCAATATGAGCCGGCACCACAGCCAGAAGGCATGATTCGAGCAACGGATGTGTCTGCGACGGGCGAGCCTGTGCTTGGTCAACCATCGGATGTTGATGTTTCGGACACAGAGCAGCTTAACAGCGACATTAAGGTTGAAACCAAACCAGCGAAGCAGGCTGCAGTGTTCAGCTGGTCTAATTCGTCGTCAGCAGCGTTGTAAGTAGTTACTTACAGATACAGGCTGAACAATAAAAAACGGTGGCTTGGGCCACCGTTTTTGTGCGTATCCATAGCAGGCATTACCGCCCTTCGTGTTGGGCTTTTTCTTCCTTCTCGACCTGAGACAGTTTTTTCAGCTTCAGTCCTAGTTCCCTGCCACGGTGGCGGGCAAACAGAATATTGGCGATGAAGGCACTGGTTGTCAGTGCCAGCTCGACCAATGCCAGCCAGCGCTCTCCATCGTCGACCCACAGGATGGTCAGGGCGTGGAGAAAGTAAAACATCAGGATGAAGTTGGCCCATGCGTGGGTATACGGTTTTCCAGCCAAAATGCCTTTGAGCGGAAGCAGTAACGGTAGGGCCCAGACCGCAGCCATTGCCATGGGGTTAATATGCGGGTGCGGTGACAGGCTCGCTTGCCACAGTATGACCCAGGCCAAGAGGCCGAGATTGGCCGACACGGCGAAGTAGCGCAACAAGCGCGTTTTTTTCTGCATAACAGTCATGGCTCTATCCTTGTAATTTGCAGGCAACCTCTGCCAACCGTTTGCCGCAGGCTTGTGCCAATTCACCCTCTTCGGGGCTGAGTTGACGGCATTGTTCATGGTTGAGGTGGGAAGGGCCGTAAGGGGTCCCTCCGGTGCTGGTGGTATGCAGCGCCGGTTCGGAATACGGTAACCCGACAATCAGCATTCCATGGTGTAGCAGCGGCAGCATCATCGATTGCAAGGTGGTTTCCTGGCCACCATGCATGGATGATGAAGCCGTGAAGACACAGGCCGGTTTGCCGATCAGACTACCACTGAGCCACTCGGCACTGGTCGAGTCGATAAAATGCTTGAGCGGGGCGGCCATATTGCCAAACCGCACTGGGCTGCCCAGTGCCAGTCCAGCGCATTGCTGAAGATCTGTTTTGGTGACCTGTGGATCGCCTGACGCGTCGGGTTGAAGCTGGCCGTCAGCGTTAATATCAGCGACCGTGCGCAATTCCGCCTCGCAGCCGGCAACCTGTTCGATACCACGGGCAATTTGCCGAGCGAGTTGGCGGGTCGAGCCGTGGCGGCTGTAATACAGAACGAGAATGCTATGCATGGGCAGACAACCTGATCACAAGATCTCTAGTACTTGCTCGGGTGGACGGCCCATTGCTGCACGTTTACCGTTGACGACGATTGGGCGCTCGATGAGCTTCGGGTTGGCAGCCATCGCGTCGATCAGTTGCTGTTCGCTAACATCTGCGTCACCCAGTTCCAGCTCTTTGTATAGTGCTTCCTTGGTCCGCATCATGTCACGGGCTGAGGCATAGCCTAGCTGGTTTAGCAGGGTTTGTAGCTGCTCGGCAGACGGGGTGTCGTCAAGGTATTTGACGATGGTTGGGCTGATCCCGTTTTCTTCCAGTAGAGCGAGGGTCTGGCGGCTTTTCGAGCAACGAGGGTTGTGGTAGATGGTGACTGACATGTTACTTCCTTCTGAAAGTTAGCCGGCGTGGCGTCCACGCCGGTTACTTATTGTTTTGATGATGTTGCTCCATTGTAGAACACCTGTCATCAAGAAGGAATGCTATCACTGTGGTTCTTTGTCAGCCCGATCAGAGATTGGCAACGCGTTGTCTGGCAAGGCGAAGTTGATCGATACGGGCATCGTAACGAGCTTGATCCAGCGAGTTGACCTCGACGATCTGGCTTGCCTGGATATACATTTGGATCGCTTTCTCCCACGCACCGCGCAAGGCCATCAGTTCAGCCCGAGCAGCCAGCTCAGCGTCCCGGCGGCCATTAGCTGCCTGGGCTTGGGCCAGTAAGTGCCAGCCGTTCGGATCGTCTGGGTTATCGTAGGTATAACGGGTCAGAAGCGGGATGCTTTCGTTGTTACGATTGGCCTCTTGCAGGGCGTTGGCAAGGTTCAGGCGCAATACCTTATTGTTCGGGTTGGCTTTTTGCGCGCTTTCAAGGCGCGCAATGGCGCGGTCGTATTGCTTTTGGTGCAGGTCGAGATCGGTCGCCGAATCAATATAGAAGCGGTTGTTGGGCTCTTTGGCCAGCAGCGGATCGAGTAAGGCGTGGGCTTTATCGTATCGCTCTGAATCGATGTACACCAGCGCCTTGCCATAGTTAACGGCATCAAGGGTTACGGCATTACCTCTTTTCGCTTGGCGTTCGAACCAATCCAGTGCGGCGTTGCTGTCGATACCGGCGTAGCGGGCAACAATACGTGCCCGTGCTAACTGGTAGCGCTGGGAGGTATCCACCCGTTGGGCAGGGTACTGGTTGGCCCGACTGCGGCTGTCGGTGATCCGCGACTCTGGCAAGGGGTGAGTCAGCAGCATCGGTGGTGGCGTGCTGACATAGCGGTATTGATCGGCGAGGCGGCCGAAGAAACGTGGCATCGCCTGTACATCAAAACCGGACTTGGACAAGGTGGCGATACCGATGCGGTCGGCTTCTTTTTCGTTGCTACGGGTATAGTTGATCTGGCCTTGGGCCGATGCGGCGGTGGTGGCATGAATGGCAGCGATCCCCGCTTCCGGCGAGGCTATCGCCAGCATCATCGAGCCGATAAGGGCGGCGAGGGTGGCCGGTGATTTCCTGGCTTGGTCTTCCATGCTTCGTGCCAGATGACGCTGGGTCACGTGGGCGATTTCGTGGGCAACGACTGAGGCTAGTTCACTTTCGGTGTTGGCATGGAGAAAGAGTCCCGAATGGATGGCAACATGGCCACCGAAGAAGGCGAAAGCGTTGATATCTCGATTTTGGATCATGAAAAAGCTGAACGGGGTGCGGACGTCGTTGGCATTGGCAACCAGACGGTGGCCGAGATCATTGATATATTCAGACAGCAGCGGATCGCTGATCACCGGCATGCTGGCCCTGATTATCCGCATGTAGGCGTCACCGTACTCCATTTCCTTTTCAATGCTGAGCGTCGATGCCGCTGCCGTCCCGATATCGGGGAGGCTGCTTAAGTCATTGGCCGGAGCTGCAAGGCTAGTGCCGAGTAACGCACTGATGAGAAGATAGGCTGGTGCCTTAGCAAATCGAAACATAGTAATAATTAATACCGCCTTCTGTTGCGTATTCCTGCATTCGCACTACTGCGAGGCTAAATCAGTCCTGAATAATGCTGTATTTCACTAAGGTCTGACAGTGAAACCTTTGACAGGTTTCTTTTTTGTCACTCTAATAACCTTTACAATAACCCGATGGATGATAATTGTCAGTATACCGGAATGGAACCTGCATTGCTTAATTTGACGACGGAACGCTGCCCAATGGCTCTGCTTATCGCCAAAAGGGCAGTGCATGCGCTGGATGTTGGCGACACGCTTGAAATTCATATCACTGACACTGGGGCAAGGCAGGATATCCCCCGCTACCTCTCAAACCATGGCTTTTTTATTGATGTACGGTTGGACAACCAACTGGTACTTGAAATCATTGTGACCAAAAGGCAGTAAACATTTTATGCTGGACATGCTGAATCGCTGGTATAAGCGACGCTTTTCCGACCCCCACGCCGTGAGCTTGGTAGCTATTCTGCTGGGTGGCTTCCTGACCATTTATTTCTTCGGAAACCTGATTGCACCATTGCTGGTTGCCATTGTTCTCGCATACCTGCTGGAGTGGCCAGTGATGCAACTGACCCGCCTTGGGTTGCCTAGGACGCTGGCTGTGATGGGGGTATTACTTATTTTTGCCGGTTTGATGGTCATGGCGGTCTTTGGCCTAGTACCGACCATTTGGCATCAGGTCGGCAATTTGATTGCCGATGTGCCGAATATGTTCAATGGCCTGCAGGAGTATGTCTCCAGTTTGCCTGAGCGCTACCCGGACTTTGTGCAGCCGCATCAAGTTTCTACCTTCATGGTCACCTTGCGTGAGAAAGTGTTGGGCATGGGGGAAAGTGTGGTGAAAGGTTCACTGGCCTCCTTGGTGAGCTTAGCGACCTTGGCCGTTTACCTGATCTTGGTCCCTCTGTTGGTGTTCTTCCTGCTCAAAGACAAGGAAGAGATGCTGGAGATGCTCAGTGGGTTATTACCAAAGAACCGTCGCCTGACCAGCAAGGTGGGGGCGGAAATGAACCAGCAGATCTCCAACTATATTCGCGGCAAGGTCACCGAAATCTTCATTGTCGGTATTGTCAGCTATGTCACTTTTGCAGTGATGGATCTGCGTTATGCCGTGCTGCTCGGGGTATTGGTCGGCTTCTCGGTATTGATCCCGTATATCGGTGCGGCGGCGGTCACCCTGCCGGTTGCCATGGTGGGGTTATTCCAGTGGGGGATCAGCCCTGAGTTTTGGTGGTTGCTGGTTGCTTACGGCATTATTCAAGCCCTAGACGGCAATGTATTGGTACCGATCCTGTTTTCGGAGGCGGTCAACCTTCACCCGGTGGCGATCATTGTTGCTGTATTGGTGTTCGGCGGCATGTGGGGCTTTTGGGGCGTCTTCTTTGCCATCCCGTTGGCGACTCTGGTCAAGGCGGTATGGAATGCCTTGCCAGCCACAGAGCCTCCGCTCGAAGAGCATCAAGAAGAGTAACCGACGCTGTTAAAAGCGATAATAACAAAAAGGCCGCATTCGCGGCCTTTTTGTTATCGATGGTATCTATACCGTCGGTACGAAAGTCGCTATTCGCTCTTCTCGTTAAGGTAGGCAAGCACTACCTCATGGTGATTCTTGGTCTTGAACTTATTGAAGACATGCTCAATCACACCGTTTTCATCAATTAGAAAGCTGATACGGTGCAGGCCATCATAAACTTTGCCCATGAACTTTTTTTCGCCCCAGACGCCGAATTGATCGGCTACTGCATGATCGTCGTCTGACAACAGGGTGAAGTTCAGGCCATCACGTTCGATAAATTTCGGTAGCCGCTTGACCGCATCGATACTGATCCCCAGGACTTCAACATTGAGGGCATCGAGCTCAGCCTTACTGTCACGCAGACCGCACGCCTGAACGGTGCACCCCGGGGTCATGGCTTTGGGGTAGAAGTAGGCGAGGACTTTTTTGCCTTTGAAATCAGCCAGGCTTACCGGCTCGTCATTTTGGTTTTGTAGTGTGAAGGCTGGCGCAGGTGTACCGGCGGTCAAAGTCTTCATGGTGGATTCCTTATTGATTATGGCCGACAAAAGTCACGTTGCCGCTGACCACCAGATCTTGGCAAAGTGCTTCAAATTCTTCTTGTAAGGCCGTTAGGTTACAGCTTTCAGGTAAATTTGTCCCGATTTGCAGCTGAAATCTATTGGGCGACCCGGAGTGGGTACTTTCCTGGGTGTGGGCGCTCAGCGAGGCGATATCGATCGTGCGTGAGGCGAAGAAGCCGGTAAATTGCTCAATCAGGCCGGGACTGTCGTTGGCCTCAATGTGGAAGTCAGCAGTATGGGCATAGTGGCGGTATTCGTGCTTGGTCGTGCGCTTCATTACCGTTAACAGGTCATGCTCGCTGGCTTTTAGCGGTAAGGTTGATTCCACTCGCGAGATGGCATTGGCCGAGCCAGAAAGCAGCATAATCAGAGTGAATTCTTGGCCAAACAGTGCCAGACGGCTGTCCACAATGTTGCAGTTGCAAAGGGTAATGAGCCGGGTAAGTTCATCTGAAATCCCTGGGCGGTCGGTGCCTACCGCAGTAACGACGAGATAATGTTCCATATTTATCCATCACATTTTGAATATCTTCTGCATGTTAGCACAGACCTATGACCCGCCAAGGAATATCTCCTTTATCTATGATAGATGGGAAAACGGTTGCTTGGTTGCGGCGTTGTTTTGGATTTGCTGGAAGCGAAAAAGTAGATGTAAAAGTGAGCTGTTGGCAGAGAGTTAACCTTCACTGATTTACATACTTCTGTCTTGAGTTTACTGTAACTGAAACGTAGTATGGTTTTTCTTGGCCGCTTGATTATTCGCTTAACCAGCATAAATTCATGACGAAGCCAGGGATATATTTATTCAGGGGAGATGGACATGTTTTCAGGAAGCATGGTAGCGCTAATTACACCACTAGATGAAGCCGGTGAAGTCGATTACGCCAGTTTGGCGTCACTTGTAGAATACCACATTGCCGCAGGCACCGATGCAATCGTTGCTGTGGGTACCACCGGCGAGTCAGCCACGTTGACCGTTGATGAGCATGTGAAGGTGGTATTGAAGACCCTGGAATATGCACAGGGCCGTATTCCGGTCATTGCTGGCACTGGGGCCAATGCGACTCATGAAGCCATCACCTTTAGTAAACTCTTTTCTGGTACCGGTGTCGCGGGCTGCTTGACGGTAACACCTTACTACAACAAGCCAACGCAGGAAGGTTTGTACCAGCATTTCAAAGCGATTGCCGAGGCGACAGAGTTGCCTCAGATCCTATACAATGTACCGGGACGAACTGCTGTTGACCTGCTGCCGGAGACGGTGGCCCGACTGGCGAAGATTGATAACATCGTCGGTATCAAGGATGCGACAGCAGATCTTTCTCGTGTAAAGAAAACCCGGGAACTTTGTGGCGATGAGTTTATCCAACTAAGCGGTGATGATGCCACTGGGTTGGATTTTGTTGCCGAGGGTGGCCACGGCGTGATCTCTGTAACTGCCAATATTGCAGCAGCAGATATGGCGCAAATGTTCAAGTTGGCCCTGTCCGGCCAATTTGAAGCGGCGGATGAGATCAATCAACGCTTGATGCCACTTCATAAGCAATTGTTTGTTGAATCTAACCCTATCCCGGTAAAATGGGCGGCACACCAGCTTGGCCTCGTCTCGTACGGCACTCTTCGCCTACCGTTGACTAAGCTGAGCGAATCTGCCCAACCAGTAGTAGCCGAAGCACTCAAGGATGCGAACGTACTGCTGTAATTTGCTAGAGCGTAGGAGCGCAGAAGCGTAATGAATTATAAGTATAAGCTGGTGGCGGCTGCCGTTGCAGTTGTTACACTGGCTGGCTGCTCTGATGGCGCGGAGCGCCGCCGTCAAGCTAACCAGGATTTTAACTACCTTGATACCCAACCGCTGGAGAGCTGGACGTTGCCAAGTGACGCTCAGTCTTCGCAGGTCAGTGACTATGCGATTCCGGCTGGCGAGTATCAGGGAGCGATTGGGTCTGGGGTGGATATCCGCCCGCCACAGCAAGTGCTGTCATTGATTCCCGGTGCACGAGCGCTGCGAGACGATGACGGTGTGACCTTGGTGCTGGTCAAGCAGGAAGATCTGTCTGATGTTTGGGCGGTAACTCAAAAGCTGATCACCGAGCAGAATATCGGACTGAGAAGCCAGAGTGCCAATGCCATTGAAACTGATTGGCTTAACTGGAACAACGAAGACGAAGATACCGAGATCGGTAGCCGTTACCGTATCGAAAAATCGTCAGATGCTGGACGTCATAGTTACCGAATCACGCTGATTGACTGGCGTGAAGCTGGTGTTGAGCAAACGGTAAGCGTTGAGAACAAAGAGCGCTACAGTATTTTGATGACCAACTTAGTGACGTCCCGTTACGATGAGCAAGATCGCGAGCAAGCGCGTTTGCGTGCTCAGGAGCTGGTGAAGCAGATCCCGATTTCAATGGGGCAGGATCGCAGTGGTCTACCGGTGATCATTGCTCGTGCGCCGTACAATGTGTTCTGGGAGCGCCTACCTGAAGTCTTGGGTCAACTGGGCTTCACCGTGGAAGGCCGTAACCGTTCGCAAGGTGTGGTTGAGGTACAGTTCAAGTCTCCGGATGACGATTTTTGGGCAGATCTCGGTACCCAGCCAATTGAGCTGAATAGCCGGGCGTATAACCTACAGCTAGGTGATTTGGGCAACCGCACGTCTATCAATATTACCGATACTGACGGCAAGCCGGTCACCGAGCAAGCGCTTCAGAGCCTGGCACCTGTTATGGCCGCTGCGATTGATCGCGCCAATAACGGTTAAGCCATTCGGTATAGCCAATAAAAAAACGCTGCTGATTGCTCAGCAGCGTTTTTTTTATATCTTGCAAAGCCTTAGCTTATTTCACTTCTTCGCCTTTTGCCTGCATATCGGCATGGTAAGAAGAGCGTACAAACGGGCCACAAGCGGCATGGGTAAAGCCAAGCTCAAGGGCGATCTCTTTCAGCTCATCGAACTCTGAAGGTGGCACATAGCGCTCAACCGGCAGGTGGTGGCGGCTTGGTGCCAGGTACTGGCCCAGTGTCAGCATGGTCACGCCATGGGCACGCAGATCTTTCAGTACTTGGATGATCTCTTCTTTCGTTTCACCCAGACCCATCATCACGCCAGATTTGGTAGGTACTTCAGGGTGCATTTCCTTGAATTTCTTCAGCAGATCCAACGACCACTGGTAGTTAGCGCCTGGTCGTGCCTTACGGTACAGACGTGGTGCTGTTTCCAGGTTGTGGTTGAATACATCTGGCGGACTGTCACGCAGGATATCCAGCGCACGATCCATGCGGCCACGGAAATCTGGGACTAGCGTCTCGATCTTGATTTCTGGATTCAGGGCACGGATTTCACGAGTACAATCGGCAAAATGCTGGGCACCGCCATCTCGAAGATCATCACGGTCTACTGAGGTGACTACGACATAGCGAAGTTTCATGTCTGCGATGGTCTTAGCCAGGTGCTGTGGTTCTTCGGCGTTTGGTGGCAACGGGCGACCATGGGCAACATCGCAGAATGGGCAGCGACGGGTACAAATGGCACCTAGGATCATAAAGGTTGCCGTGCCGTGATTGAAACACTCGGCTAGGTTCGGGCAAGAGGCTTCTTCACAGACTGAGTGCAGCTTGTTTTTACGCATCGCAGATTTGATATCTTGGATACGCTTACTGTCTGACGGAAGTTTGATCTTCATCCATTCAGGCTTACGCAGCACTTCTTTCGGCGCTTCCTCTACCTCGACATTGCGAGTAGGGATGAGGGCCATTTTGTCGGCATCACGGTATTTGACACCTTTTTCAATTTTGATTGGTTTACTCATGAATTGCTTTCCGTTTTCCACTCAATGCTCTGGTAATCGAGCAGGTTGACTAACTCTTCTACGAGTACAGGCTGAATTTCCGTTAGTTCAGAAGGCCCATTCAACAACGCGGTTTGCGTCATTTCCATCCCGGCATAACCGCATGGGTTGATGCGTAGGAAAGGTGCCAGATCCATATTGATATTGAGTGCCAGACCGTGAAAAGAGCAACCACGTCTGATCCGTAATCCGAGTGAACATATCTTCTGACCGGAGACATAGACACCTGGCGCATCAGGGCGGGCATTGGACTCAATCCCGAAACGGGAAAGGGTCTTGATGATGGTATTTTCGATATGCGTGACAAGATCGCGCACACCCATTTTTTTTCGACGTAAGTCGATAAGGATATAGGCAACCAGCTGGCCCGGCCCATGAAAGGTGACCTGACCTCCGCGGTCGCTTTGCACCACCGGGATATCTCCCGTGTTGAGCAGGTGCTCGGCTTTGCCTGCCTGGCCTTGGGTAAACACAGGATTGTGTTCAACCAGCCAGACTTCGTCCGTGGTTTCCGGGCTACGTTCGTCGGTGAATTGATGCATCGCCTGCCAGATAGGTTGATAATCTTGGCGGCCGAGGTTGCGAATTATAATCTTATCTTGCAATGTCACACCCATTTAGTCGTTTGGCGAAGCCTGAAAAAATGATACCCCTGTATGGGGCTCAATACCAATGGGTATTATAAAACTTGGCGGCTGAATTTACAGCCGCCAATTTTGTAGGGGAATAGGGGTGTGCTTACAATACAACGCGGACAATGTCGATTTCACCCAACTCTTTGTACAGGGTTTCTACCTGCTCAATCGAGGTTGCTGTGATTGAAACAGACACGGCACTGTAGGTTCCTTTGCCACTTGGCTTAACGTTCGGGGTATAGTCACCCGGTGCGTGACGCTGGATAACGCCAACAACCAGATCTGGGAGCTCAGGTTTGTTGTAACCCATTACCTTGTAAGTGAACTTACAAGGAAACTCTAGAAGATCTTTTAGTTTTGGCTGCTCTTGCTGCTGCATGCTGAACTCCGAGTATTTTGCATTCATTTTGCGATGTTAGCCGAGCATATTAATGGGTATGTGGCTTTTTCACAAGCCATCTGGTGCCTTCGGTATTCGCAGGAAAAAAAAGAGGCAACCTTAGGTTGCCTCTTCTCTTTATTTATCGGTAAGTTATACCAAGCTTAGCTCAACCAGCCTTTGAACAGCAGCATAATGTAATCAATCAGACGGCTGAACATGCTGCCTTCGTTGATGTTATCCAACGCCAGCAGTGGGTATTCGGCAATATCTTCGTCGCCGACACGGTAGTAGAGCTTACCAACGACATCGCCTTGCTGGATCGGGGCTTTTAGCTCTTTTTCCAGTACGAAGCTTGCCGTGAGATCCTTGGTTTGACCGCGTGGCAGGGTCACGAAAGTATCCTCGCTGACACCCAGTGATACTTCAGCTTTGTCACCCATCCATACTTTTTCAGTCACGAATGTTTCGTTCGCTTTATGCGGAGACACGGTTTCGAAGAAGCGGAAGCCGTAGTTCAGTAGCTTTTTGCTTTCTGCCTTACGGGCATTAGGGTTGCTGGTGCCCATAACAACGGCAACCAGGCGCATTTGGCCTTCGGTCGCGGTACTGACCATACTGTAACCGGCATTGTTGGTGTGGCCGGTTTTCAGGCCATCAACGTTAAGGCTTTTGTCCCACAGTAAGCTGTTACGGTTGTACTGGGTGATGCCGTTATAAGTGAAAGATTTCTCTTTGTAGATAGCAAACTCATCGGGAACATCGCGGATAAGTCCCTGAGCCAGCAACGCCA
The DNA here is from genome assembly GCF_003025555.1 of Photobacterium lutimaris. GTDB lineage: Bacteria > Pseudomonadota > Gammaproteobacteria > Enterobacterales > Vibrionaceae > Photobacterium > Photobacterium lutimaris. The sequence continues at coordinate 36,892 of NZ_PYMH01000010.1, forward strand.
TATCATATGGCGTGGTGTAGAGATCTGGGTTATCCAGACCGTGAACATTGGCAAAATGGGTAGAATCCATGCCTAGAGTCTTGGCCCAGGCATTCATCAGGTCGACGAAAGAGTCTTCTGAGCCCGCTACATGTTCAGCCATTGCCACACAGGCATCGTTACCCGATTGGACAATGATGCCACGGTTAAGGTCAGCAACTTTGACTTCACTGCCGACTTCGATGAACATTTTAGAAGACCCCGGGAAGTTCTTGGCCCAGGCATTCTTGCTGATCACCACGGTGTCATCCATGGTGATATTGCCACGGTTAACTTCCTGACCGATAACATAACTGGTCATCATTTTGGTCAAGCTGGCTGGTGGGATTTGATCGTATTCTTTATTGCCTGCCAGGATCTTACCGGAATGATAGTCCATAAGGACATAGCCCTTGGCAGCAATCTGAGGGGCTTCAGGTACTACAGCTGGGGCAGCCGCTGCTGATGCTGAAGCCAGCAAGGTTGCTGAAATAGCAACAGAGCGAAAAAGTGCAGCAGATTTTTTCATGTTGGTTGTAACTTAATTTGTCTAATGTAAATAACTTCACACACTATATCAGATTGTCAATATGAGACCAGTGCTGGACTCGGATATGTTGTGCGGCAAGGCGAATCTTGGCAAATTTTGACATGATACCAAGCTGAACAATCGCCGGGACGACGAAACCGCTTGGTATAACTAGAGTCAAAAAAGCGAAAGTCAAAAAAATACCAGAGCAGTGGTTCGCTCTGGTATTTTATTATGACTGTGAGTTAGGATTTTGGTTCCAACTCGCGTTTGGATGTGATGATAAAGGCTTGTGGGTATCGTCCTGTTTTGGCTTTATCACGCAGGCTTATCGCTTCATCACGGTCGATGTAAGGCCCGAGACGTAAGCGATAGATTTCTCCAGAGTCCGCCTTTTTCAAATCAACCGAAGTGTCGAAGTCCTGCTCCAGCTGCTTGGCGATTTGCTCGGCCTTGCCAGCATCTGTGACGGCTGCTAGCTGGACAAAATACAAGTTGGGATTGGCACTTTGCCATTCGTTCGGGTTGTCGGGCTTGGCCACTCGGATCAACTCGACTTTGACCGGTGCGGTGCCATGCTTGATCACATCCAGCCGTGCCGCTGCAGCCATACTGAGGTCGATAATTCTCCCGTCGTGGAAAGGGCCGCGGTCATTGACCCTTACAATAGCGCTTTTGCCGTTGTTGGTATTGGTCACCTTGACATAGCTTGGTAGCGGCAGTGTTTTATGCGCTGCCGTCATCGAGTACATGTCGTAGATCTCACCGTTGGAGGTCTTGTGGCCATGGAATTTCTGGCCGTACCATGAGGCGTTGCCTTGTTCGACGAATGGCTGCTCACCCTGCACAATTTGGTAGTGCTTGCCGCGTAGGGTGTAGTCCTTGTTACCGGCTAGGCTTAGGGGCTCATAGCGCGGTTGGGCATCTTCAATATGATCCAGGGTCGGTGACGATTCCGGCGCGACATCGTCGGCTAGATCGTAGCGCTCGGTGCTTGGCGTCGAGCTACATCCCGCAAGGATAAGAACAAGGAATAAGGGTGATATGCGCATTTAGGTCGCCTTGGACAACATTTTTCTGTGGGTATGGATAGACATCAGGATCCCGAAACCAGCCATCAGGGTGACCATGGAGGTTCCCCCGTAGCTGACCAGCGGTAGGGGAACCCCTACAACCGGCAGCAATCCGCTGACCATCCCGATGTTTACGAAGATATAGACAAAAAAGCTCAATACGATACTACCGGCCATCATCCGGCCGAATGCAGTCTGGGCCCGGCTGGCTAGCAGCAGACCTCGGCCGATAATAAACAGGTAGATAGCCAGCAGGCAAAGGACGCCTATCAGTCCCCACTCCTCAGCAATCACCGCGAAGATGAAGTCGGTGTGTCGTTCTGGCAGAAATTCAAGTTGGGACTGGGTGCCTTGCAGCCATCCCTTACCGGAAAGGCCGCCGGAGCCGATAGCAATTTTCGACTGGATGATATGGTAACCGGCGCCAAGCGGATCAGACTCAGGGTTGAACAGGGTCAATACCCGGGTGCGCTGGTAATCCCGCATCAGGAATAGCCACAGCACCGGGATGAAAGCCCCAACCAGAACACCGGCCGCCCCGATGATTTTCCAGCTCATCCCGGAGAGGAACAGGACAAAGACCCCAGATGCTGCGATCAGGATCGAGGTGCCTAAGTCGGGCTGCTTGGCAATCAAAATGGTTGGAACAAAAATCATCACCAAGGCAATGGTAATGTTCTTCAAGCTTGGTGGTAGCGGGTTGTTGCCGATAAAGCGTGCCACCATCAGTGGCACCGCGAGTTTGATGAGCTCCGAAGGCTGAAAGCGGACAAAACCCAGGTTGAGCCAACGCTGGGCACCTTTGGATGACTCACCAAAGAACAATACGCCAAGCAGCAGAACTAAGCCGATGCCGAATAAATAGGGGGCCCAGGCTTCATAGTGACGAGGAGAGATCTGGGCCAGGATGAACATGATCCCCAATGACAACACCATACGCATTGCTTGGCGTTCCATCATGGCGACTTCCTGCCCGCTGGCACTGTACATAACCATCAGGGCAAAGCCCATTAGGGCGAGGATCCCCATCAACAGCGGGAAGTCCAGATGTAAGCGGTCACTCAAGCTACGTTTGTTGCCTGTGGCGGCCATGATACTCATTGGGATACCTCGGCTATTTTCTTGTCGACTATTTCTACCAGTGGATCGGGGGTTTCTGGCTTGAGCAGCATGTGATCAAAAATCCGGCGAGCGACTGGACCACCATTGGAAGAACCGCCACCAGCGTTTTCCAATACCATAGACACAACGACCTCTGGGCTTTCAAACGGTGCAAATGCCGTAAACAACGCGTGGTCACGCAAGTGCTCTTCCAGCTCTTCGGCGTTGTACTCCTGATCTTCGGCTAGGCCAAAGACCTGAGCCGAACCTGATTTACCACCGGCTTTGTATTCAGAGCCGTAAAATGCCCGACGAGCCGTACCGCGCACCCCATGAAGTACCCGGAACATACCTTCTTTGGCCACTTGCCAATTTTCCGGTTCGACATTATCAATGGGTGGGAAGTCATCGTACACCGCAGGCTTTTCGACATCATCATCAATGATGTCCTTGAGCAGGTGCGGGGCTTGAACTCGACCGTTATTGACCAGCACCGTGGTGGCTTTGGCAATCTGCAACGGTGTCGCGGTCCAGTATCCCTGGCCGATCCCGACCGGAATAGTATCCCCCTGATACCAAGGCTGGCGGAAACGGGCCTGCTTCCATTCACGGGTTGGCATGTTGGCTTTGCTCTCTTCATGGATGTCGATACCGGTGTATTCACCGAAACCGAAGCGGCTCATCCAGACAGACAGACGGTCAATGCCCATGTCATAGGCCACTTGGTAGAAGAAGGTATCGACTGATTCCTCTATCGCCTTGTAGATATTGACCTTGCCGTGGCCCCAGCGCAACCAGTCGCGGAATGGGCGGCTGTTGGAGTTAGGGATCCGCCAGTAGCCCGGATCGTTCCGGGTAGTACGGGTGGTGATCACCCCTTCGCTCAGGGCAGCAACCGCGATCATTGGCTTAATAGTCGAAGCTGGTGGATAGATCCCAAGGGTTACCCGGTTGACCAGCGGACGATTCTTATCGTTCAGCAGTGCGCGGTACTGGGGACCGGAAATGCCATGGACAAACAGGTTAGGATCGTAGCTAGGGCTTGAAACCATCGCCAGCACTGACGAGTCACGTGGATCCATGACAATAACTGAGCCTCGCTTGTACTTGATCTGCTCTTCACCGGTATCTGGATCGAGTTTGCGCTCAGTCAGTAGTTCTTTGACATAGAGTTGGAGCTCGATGTCGATATTGAGTTTGATGTCGTTGCCTGGGATTGGTGGGACATACTTTAGGGTACGGATGATCCGCCCACGGCTGTTGACCTCGACTTCTTGATAGCCAGAGGTACCGTGCAGCATATCTTCGTAATAACGCTCTACACCCAGCTTGCCGATATCTCGGGTGGCTTTGTAGTTGTTTATTTTCTCATCGCGCTCAAGACGTTGGAGATCACGGTCGTTGATTTTCGCCACGTAGCCCAATACATGGGTCAGGGCTTCACCGTAAGGGTAATGCCGTTTCAGGTAGGCTTTGACTTCGACACCAGGGAAACGGTGCTGGTTGACCGAAAACAGTGCGACTTGCTCTTCGGTGAGCTGGTTGAGGATCGGAACCGACTTGAAACGTCGTGTGCGACGGCGCTCGCGCTCGAAGCGTTCGATCTGCTCGTCAGTGACGCCCATCATGGTTTTGAGGCGATCGAAGGTATCTTGCCTGTCAGGTACTTTTTCCGAGGTGATCTCGAGCGAGTAAACCGGGCGGTTCTCGGCGAGGAGAATGCCGTTACGGTCATAGATCAGGCCGCGGTTAGGGGCGACAGGTACAATTTTGATCCGGTTATCGTTCGAGCGCGTCTGATAGTCTTCGTGCTCTTGGATCTGGATGTGATAAAGGTTAGTGAGCAGAATACCGACCAGCACGACGATGCCGATAAATGAGACAAGAGCCCGGCGAAAGAATAACGCCGACTCAGCCCGGTGGTCGCGGATCTGCGTTCGCTTTTGTCTCATTGCCCATTATTCCCTATGGTACGGGTGGTTCGCGGTGATGCTCCACGCACGGTATAGGCTTTCGGCCATGACAATACGCACCAACGGATGGGGTAGTGTCAGGGGGGACAGTGACCAGCTTTGATCGGCCGCTGCCTTGCAAGCCGGTGCCAAGCCTTCCGGACCGCCGATCAGGATAGACACATCTCGGCCATCCAGTTTCCAGCTTTCCATTTGATCGGCCAATTGCTCGGTATCCCAGCGCTTGCCCGGGATATCCAAGGTGATAATTCGGTTGCCTTTTGGCACTGCGGCCAGCATCGCCTCGCCTTCTTTTTGCAGAATGCGAGCGATATCGGCATTTTTACCGCGCTTGCCAGCCGTGATTTCAACCAGTTCGAGCGGCATGTCTTTCGGGAAGCGGCGGCTATACTCTTTGTAGCCTTCCTCGACCCATTTCGGCATCTTGGTGCCGACAGCAATAAGTTGAAGCTTCATTGTCGGTTAGCCCCAAAGCTTCTCCAGTTGATAAAGGTTGCGTGCATCTTCTTGCATGATGTGCAGCATAACACTCCCCATATCAACGATTACCCACTCACCGTCTTCTTCGCCGCTGATCCCAAATGGCGGGTAATCAATTAGCTTCGATTCCTTGTTAACGTGATCGGCAATCGAGGCGACATGGCGGTTTGAGGTACCGGTGCAAAGCACCATGAAATCAGTGATGCTGGATTTACCGCGAACATCCAGGGTAATGATGTCCTGTGCTTTGATGTCGTCTACTTTATCAACAATAAAATCGTGTAGTTCTTGAACCTGCAAAAGGGGATCCTCTTTTGTTTGTTGGGTGTCATTACTGTAGACCCAGAGAGTGTACCGGGTCCCAATGTAGCGGCGCAGTATACCATGCTCAAGCTTGTCCATGACAAGTTGGCAGTAACTTTACATCGCCTGCGTCTAACTTGTGCCGGATGGCTAAAACTTGTCCGGTAAAGCGGTCGTTACGCCACACATCTCGGCACACAGGGCCGATAGGGCGTCCCATGGCTGATCGTCAAAGTCGGTTTTTACCCGCAGCTCCAGTTCAGCTAACTGTCGGAGCAGCCGGATGATAGTGGGGAGCGGTAAGCGGTGCAGTGCGCCGATGTAGACTTCCCGCCGACTTTGCCAGATCCGGAAGTTCTCGAAGATGTTGTTGAGCGAGGTGCCCTTGCTGCCCATTTCCTGCATTTTATACAGCTGGGTCAGCTCACGTTGCAAGGTACGTAGCAAGATCACCGCCTCGACACCTTCGCCCTGCAATTGGCGCAATACCCGTTGGCTGCGCTTGGCCTGACCTGCCAGTACGGCGTCAAGCAGCTGGAACGGGGTGTAGTGGTTATGGCGGCTCAGTGCTTGCTCAAGGCGGACGATGGTCAGATCACCGTCGGGGTAGAGCAGCACCAGCTTTTGCAGGCTCTGGGCCAAGGCGAGCAGGTTACCCTCATGCCATTGGGCCAATAGCTGTACCGATTCATGATCCGGTTTCAGCCCGAGCTGCTGGCAGCGTCCCTGAATAAACCTCGGCAGATGGCGGGCATCGGGGGTATTGCAGGGAATATACAGTCCCTGTGCGTCCAGAGCCTTGAACCACTTGGTACTTTCCTGTTTTTTGTTGAGGCGTGGCCCCTGGAGCAGGAGCAATATGTCCTCATGCAGGGCGTCAATGACTTCCTGGAATGACTTGACCTGCTGGGCATTGAGGCCGTTCTCAGGTAGCTCGAGCTCAATGATCTGGCGGGCAGAAAACAGGCTCATGGCCTGACAGCAATCGAGAACCGTATTCCAGTCCAGTTGCGCGTCGACCGTAAAGCTGTGGCGCTCGTCAAAGCCTGCTTGCTGGGCTGCCTGCTTGATGTGGCCGCTGGCTTCGAGCTTGAGCAGCGGTTCATTACCGCATAACAGATAGGCTTGGCGCAGCCCTTTACTTAACTGCTGCACCAGTTGTTCCGGGAAAATCCTCATTGCGCCGTTTCAACCTGCTCAATCTGCACATCTTGCATTGTCGCCTGGTTGGCATTGTCGCTGGCAGGATCGCTTTTGGCTTTTATGTCCAAGCCGAGTTCGGTTGTAACTTGCTCATCATTGCGGTCGGCATTCGCGCTTTGCTCCAGCAGGGCTTGCAGCTCTGCTTCTTCCATCTGGTTGAAGACGGCTGTCAGGCGGGCTAGCTGGCGCATGATCTGCTTGGCGGCCTGTTCGCGCATTTCTTGCTCGATCATGTTGCGTTCGACAGATTTTGCCAGTGCCGTTAGCGGGTTATCAAGGAAGGTACGGTTGACGCGGGTGGTAAAGGTCTGGCTGCCTTTTTGCGGCACGACAATACTATAGCGGACGGTGTAAGTCAGTTCGTACTCGGCGGCACGGGCATTTTGGTACAGCGACAGGGTACGCTCACCGGTCGATTCGCCGATTAAATGCAGGTTCGGCACTTTGCTTGACGGCGCGACGGACTCGATACCGTGCAGTTGGAATTGTGACTTTACCTGACGGTGCAGTTGACCGTATTGGTCAAAACTGGTCAGGGAAAGTTTGGCAATGTCGTCGGGCAACATGTAGTTACCACGGAGGTGAAAACCGCAAGATGCAGTTGTCAACGCCATGAGGACAACAAAGAAGGTTCGGATAATGCTTTTTGGAGAAATGAAAGCTCTCACCGAGTCTGCTCCATGAAAAAAAGTGAAAACTGATCGGCTGACGCGGATGGTTCTAGTTGGGGTGTGTGAGCCGGATTAAACTGTGGCTCCAAACTGGAGCCACAGGTTAGGCACTAGGAAATTGCTTTAGTTCGATGCGAAATTAGTTTGCAACGATGTTCAGCAGTTTGCCTGGTACATAAATCACTTTACGAATGGTTTTTTCGTTTGTGAATTTGGTCACGCCTTCATCGGCCATCGCCAAGGCTTCGACTTGCTCTTTGGTCGAGTCTGCCGCCACCGTTAGTTTAGCGCGAAGTTTACCGTTCACCTGTACGATGATCAGTTTTTCGTCTTCAACCATGGCTTTGTCGTCGGCAACTGGCCACTGTGCGTCATCGATGTTGCTCTCGCCCAGTGTTTCCCACATTTCGAAACAGATATGCGGTGTCATTGGGTACAGCATACGAACGATAGCTTTCAGGGCTTCGTCAAGTAGGGCACGGTCTTGTGCTGATTCTTGAGAGGCTTTAGCCAGTTTGTTCATCAGTTCCATGATAGCCGCAATCGCGGTGTTGAACGTTTGGCGGCGGCCAATATCGTCACCCACTTTAGCGATCGTTTTGTGCACATCACGGCGCAGGGCTTTCTGATCAGAAGATAATGCCGCAACATCGACAGCGTCTGCTGCACCATTGCTTGCATGTTCGTTAACCAGTTTCCACACGCGTTTCAAGAAGCGGTTGGCACCTTCAACACCAGACTCTTGCCACTCAAGGGTCATGTCTGCAGGTGATGCAAACATCATGAATAGACGAACGGTATCGGCACCGTATTTGTCTACCATCTCTTGCGGGTCGATACCGTTGTTCTTCGACTTAGACATTTTGATCATGCCTGAGTGAGTTACATCGCGGCCTTTGTCATCCGTTGCTTTTTCGATGCGACCTTTGCTGTCACGCTCGATTTCAACGTCAGTTGGTGCGATCCACTCTTTGGTGCCCTTGTCGTTGGTGTGGTAGAAAGCATCGGCCAGTACCATACCTTGACACAGCAGCTGCTTGAACGGCTCGTCAGAAGTCACGTAACCTGCGTCACGTAGCAATTTGTGGAAGAAGCGCGAGTACAATAGGTGCATACAAGCGTGCTCGATACCACCAATGTACTGGTCGACGGGTAGCCAGTAGTTCGCTTTTTCTGGGTCTAGAATGTCGTCAGCCTGAGGTGAACAGTAACGTGCGTAGTACCAAGACGATTCCATGAACGTATCGAAGGTATCTGTTTCACGTAGAGCTGGCTCGCCGTTAAAGGTGGTTTTTGCCCACTCTTTATCCGCTTTGATTGGGCTGGTGACGCCGTCCATTACCACGTCTTCCGGCAGGATGACAGGTAGTTGATCAGCTGGAACCGGGTGAACTTCACCGTCTTCGGTGGTTACCATTGGGATTGGTGCACCCCAGTAACGCTGACGAGAGACACCCCAGTCACGCAGACGGAAGTTTACGGTCTTCTTGCCTTTACCTTCCGCTTCAAGTTTCGCTGCAATGGCATCGAACGCGGCTTGGAAGCCAAGGCCATCGAATTCGCCCGAATCAAACAGAACGCCTTTCTCTGTGTAAGCCGCTTCAGAGACATCTAGCTCGCTGCCGTCTTCAGGCTTGATCACTGGAATGATGTCTAACTTGTACTTGGTGGCGAATTCGTAGTCACGCTGATCGTGAGCTGGAACCGCCATTACCGCACCTGTGCCGTAATCCATCAGGACAAAGTTAGCAACAAATACCGGTACTTCACGGCCGTTCAGTGGGTGGATAGCCGTTAGGCCGGTATCCATCCCTTTCTTTTCCATGGTCGCCAGTTCAGCTTCAGCAACCTTGGTGTTACGGCACTCTTCAACGAATGCCGCTAGCTCAGGGTTATTCTGAGCGGCTTTCTCTGCAAGAGGGTGACCGGCAGCAATACCCACGTAAGAAACACCCATTAGTGTATCAGGACGTGTTGTGTAAACTTCTAGAGGGGCATCTTCACCGTTAACCGCGAAAGATAGCTCAACACCTTCAGAGCGGCCGATCCAGTTACGCTGCATGGTTTTCACCATTTCAGGCCAACCTTCAAGGTTGTCTAGATCGTCAAGCAGCTCTTGAGCGTATTCAGTGATCTTAATGAACCACTGAGGAATTTTCTTTTGTTCTACCGGCGTATCACAACGCCAGCAGCAACCGTCTTCAACCTGCTCGTTAGCCAGTACAGTTTGGTCATTCGGACACCAGTTTACTGAAGAGGTCTTCTTGTAAACCAAACCCTTCTCGTAAAGTTTAGTGAAGAACTCCTGCTCCCAGCGGTAGTACTCCGGCGTACAAGTCGCGAATTCACGGTCCCAGTCATAGCCAAAGCCCAGCAGCTTCAGCTGGTTCTTCATGTATTCGATGTTCTCGTATGTCCAAGGCGCTGGCGCAGTCTTGTTTTTAACCGCAGCATTTTCAGCCGGTAGACCGAATGCATCCCAACCGATTGGCTGCATCACGTTCTTGCCTTGTAGGCGCTGGTAACGAGAGATCACATCACCGATGGTGTAGTTACGCACGTGACCCATGTGAAGTCGACCACTTGGGTACGGGAACATGGAGAGACAGTAGAATTTTTCTTTATTAGGGTCTTCACTTACAACAAAGGTCTTTTTGTTGTCCCAATGTTCTTGAACTTTCTGTTCAATGTCCTGTGGACGATATTGTTCTTGCATCGATGACATCCGGGATTTTGTGAGTTGAGTACAAACACATTCAATATAATCGACATAGAATAACTAAAGGTAAAGGTGTCAACAATAGCTGAAACCACTTCGGGGGCGAATTGTTGGCCTATAATGGTGCCAATGACGCAGAAGGCAGACGGATGCCGGTGAATTAGCGGATAGGAGGTGACCTATGGCAACAAAGAAAACGGATTATGAGGGGCTACTTGAGCAAGTCACGGAAACCCTCAAGCACAGTCCTGATGAGCTAAAACACTGGGCAGAAGTGACGGAAAAGTACCGTCAAGCGGCCAGTGACATGACCAAAGACGAACTGGCATTGATTTCTGCATACCTTAAACGGGATGTGCAGGAGTTCGGCCAGAATGCTGACGAGAGCCCGGCACCGTTCAGCGACAGCCCATTTTACCGGGTAGTAAAAGAGACGATTTGGGAGGGACTAGCCGAAGTGACGGACAAAACCCAGATTGAGTGGCACGAGGTAATGGATGATCTCAAGCACCAGGGCGTCTATGAAGCCGGTGAGATTGTTGGCCTTGGCCATCTGGTGTGTGAAAAGTGTGGCCACGACGAGGTTATCACCCACGTCAAAGAGATCTCGCCTTGCCTCAAATGCGGTCATAACCGCTTTACCCGCAAGCCGCTGTCGCCGTAGGCTGCACCGACTAAACCAAGCAAACAAAAACGGGCTGAAAGGGCCCGTTTTTTATTGTCGCCGGTGACTCTGATAGGCTCAGACTAGTAGTCTGTCTGGTATTACTCTAGAGGCTCTACTGTCTCTACCACTACCGTGGTTGGTGCAGGCTCTGGGAGCTGGGTGGGTACGGCCGCTGACGGGTAAGAGGCACGCTGGATTGGGTCGACACTGAATTTTTGGCCAGCGATGGCTGCTTCCACCATCATCCCACCTTTGGCGGCAGTGAATACCGCCACACCGTTGGTATAGTCAGCGTCGACAAATTTATCACCGGCGCTGGCACGGAAGCCTGATGTCCCCGCATTGGCTTGGGCGCCCTCGGTCAAGGCCACCGCAGAGGCCGATGCATCTAGCTCGAAATTGCCGGCCATGAAGCGCTCATAGGCCCGCTTGTCCTGGAAGAAAATAATTTCGCTGTAGGATTGGCCGCCGAACTGCAAACCAAAAGAAACTTGGTATAACTTGGCTTGGCCAGTAATGTCGCCATCTTTGAATACTGTGCCGCTGCCATAGGCACCACCGAGCCAGAAACCGCCTTTACCGATAGAAGGAAAAACCGCATAGCCATAAGCGGTGTGGAAAAAGGGCTGGGTTTGCGAAGCGGCCTGGAACTGGGTGAGGGCCGCTTGGGTTTCAAGGCTTTCTTTTGCTATCGAGCTTGTTGCCACGCAGAGCATAGCGACGCTGCATAGCGTGGCAAAGAGTTTGTTGATTGATTTCATTGGCATTCCCAAAATAGACATTGTGTTGTTATTCCAAGTTTTTGATAGGTACAGTCAGTACACCGCGCTGTGGCACACTCCGATACAGATCGCTTGGTTATCTGTCCAACATATTAACAAGGTGAATGAAAAGGCGAAGGGGTTACCTTCGCCTTTTGGGGAAATTGTCAGCGTTGATTCAGCGTTATGCTGGCTAGCCGGCTAGCCGGCTAGTCGTGGTAATTCACTTGCGGCTGCTCGTCACGGAACCGACCGCCCTGACGGCGGATCAGGATCCACGACAGGGCGACAGACCACAGGATGTAGATGTACAGCGGCCAGCTTCCGAGAGTGGTGTACGGCGTCAAACCGATAGTGGGTACCACTTCAGCCCTGAGGACTCCTGTTTCGAACTGTGGGATTTGCTCAATGATCTTCCCCTTGTGGTCGACAATACCGGTCAGGCCACTGTTGGTTGCCCGTAGCAGGGGCTTGCCGAGTTCGAGTGAGCGCATCTGGGCTATTTCCATATGCTGGAATGGGCCTATGGATTTACCAAACCAGGTATCGTTGGACAGGGTCAGCAAGAATTCGGTATCGATATTGACGTTGCGACGCACCTGTTCGCTGAATGCGACTTCGTAGCACAATGCCGGTGCCAGCGAGTAGCCATTGGCCTCGAGATTCGGCTGGATGTAATCCCCCCGGCTGAACGAAGACATCGGCAGGTTGAAGAACGGCGCGATTGGGCGCAGGATATCACCAAACGGCACGAATTCACCAAACGGTAGCAGGTGGTGCTTGCTATAGCGCTCTGCCTGTTCGTACTGGTATGGGCCGACTGAATTGACCCCGAGAGTCAGGATGTTGTTGTAAAACTCCCCTTGCTCGTTTTGATCCAGTACGCCGGTGATCACCGTGCTGTTGTTATTGCGCGCTGCCGCATCGAGGTTCTGCAGGAAGGTGGTGACCTGGGTTTCCAACGCCGGGATCGCCGCTTCCGGCCAGATGATCAGATCGGCACCCCAGTTTTCCCGGGTCAGATCGGTGAACTTCATCAGGGTCGGCCAGCGCTGGCTTGGCAGCCATTTGATTTCCTGCGGTACGTTACCCTGGATCATCGCGACATCAAGGGTATTGTCGATGTCCGGTTTGACCCACTGTTTCTGGCCTGCAAACAGGCCAATTGCCAAAATGCATACCGGTACCAGTAGCGGGCGCCAGTTGCGGTAGTAAGTGGCTGCGACAAGGGCACCGCAACTGAGCAGCAGTGCCAAGGTGATCCCTTCGACTCCCAAGATAGGGGCAAACCCGGCATATGGGCTATCAATTTGGCCGTAGCCCAACCACAGCCATGGGAAGCCGGTCATCAGCCAGCCGCGGATCCAGTCGAGCAACAGCCAGATCACCGGGCCGCTCAGCATCAGCTGATGGAACGGACGACCACGATTGAATTTGTTGAACAGGGCACCGAATACGGCGGGGTAGAGGGCCAGGTAGCCAATCAGCAATGCCATCAGCGCCCAACCGGCCAACCAAGGCATACCGCCGAAATTGGCGATACTGACATGTACCCAGCTGATCCCTGTGCCAAATAGGCCCAAGCCCCAGAGCAAGCCAATCAGCGCGGAGCGCTTGACGGATTGGTTCTGCAGCAGGTACAGGAAAACAAAGAGGGAAAGTGGAGCAAGGTACCAGTGATGGTAGGGAGCAAAGGATAAGGTGGCCAAGGCACCTGCTGGGACAGCCAGCAATGGCTGTCCCAACTTCTTAAGGGTATTTTTCGTCATTCGTTATGATGTTGTCGTCGGTTGAGGTGCTTCGTGAGGCACGGTCACTTGCAACTGAATAACCCGGCGGTTGTCGGCTGACGTTACCTTGAATGAGTAGCCCGTCAATTCAACGATTTCGCCTCGTGCTGGCAGGTGACCAAAGCTGGTCATTACCAGGCCGCCGACGGTGTCGACTTCCTCATCGCTAAATTGGGTATGGAACATTTCATTGAACTCTTCAATGGTTGTCAGCGCCTTCACCGCATATGTGTGTTTGCTTAACTGACGAATATCCTGCTCTTCCTCGTCGTCGAATTCATCCTCGATTTCGCCAACGATTTGTTCAAGGATATCTTCAATGGTGATAACACCGGATACCCCACCAAACTCATCGACCACAATCGCCATGTGGTAACGTTCTTCACGGAACTCCTTGAGCAGGCGGTCAACACGCTTGCTTTCCGGCACAACGACCGCAGGTCGCAGTACTTTTTCCATGTCGAACGGTTCGCTGTTTGGTTGTAGGTAACGCAAAAGATCTTTGGCCAGAAGGATCCCTTCGACGTGGTCTTTATCGTCACTGATCACCGGGTAGCGTGAGTGCTGGGCATCAACAATTAAATTAATTAGATCCTCTACCTTCTGAGAACGCTCGATTGTAACCATCTGAGAGCGCGGGATCATGATGTCACGGACACGCATCTCGGAAATTTCCATGACCCCTTCGAGCATGTCGCGGGTGTCGTGGTCGATCAAATCGTTTTCTTCTGAATCACGGAAGACTTCGACAAGCTCTTCGCGGTTCTGTGGCTCGCCTTGAAATAGCTGGCCAATTCGTTCAAAGAAGGACTTTCTACTCGGACCTTCAGAATTTTGTGAGTTATCTTCGTTCATTGTTTGTAAGAATTACTTCTCTCAGTTAAGTGGCTGTGCCACGGGTGTATACGGCACCTCTATGTGCCGTATCAGTTTGACAACAATATCATGAAAAGTTTACTGCTTTTCTTCGGCATACGGATCGGCATAGCCCATCTGCTGCATGATGTCCGTTTCCAAGCCTTCCATCTCTTCTGCTTCGTCGTCCTGTATATGGTCATAACCTAGCAGATGAAGACTGCCGTGTACAACCATGTGCGCCCAATGGGCATTTAGAGGTTTATCCTGCTCCATGGCTTCTTTTTCGACGACCTGTCGGCAAATAATCAAATCGCCCAACAGTTCCAGCTCCACACCCGGTGGTGCCTCGAATGGAAAAGAGAGGACATTGGTGGGTTTGTCCTTGCCACGGTAGCCATGGTTCAGGCTATGGCTCTCTTCCTCATCCACCAATCGGATAGTGACTTCGGCATCGGCTTGAAAAGGAGTGACAGTGGCATCTAGCCACTGCTGGAATTGGGCTTCGCCAGGCATACCGTCTGTGTTTTCAGTGGCTACCTGGAGATCAAGATAAATCGCCATTAGTTTGTTTTTTCCGTTTCTACTGCTGGTGCGGCAACCGATGCGGCAGCTGCCGCTTGCATGACGGCTTGCTCTTCACGTCGGCGTTGTTCGGCAAGCTTGCGCTGCTTCTGATCGGCGCTTTCCCATACTTCGTAAGCCTGTACAATTCGCGCAACCACTGGGTGGCGGACGACATCGTCGGCCTGGAAGAAGTTGAAGCTGATCTCATCGACATCGGACAGGACTTCAATCGCATGGCGCAGGCCTGAACGGGCACCGCGAGGCAAGTCGATCTGGGTTACGTCACCGGTGATCACCGCTCGGGAGTTGAAGCCGATACGGGTCAGGAACATCTTCATTTGCTCGACGGTGGTGTTCTGGCTTTCATCAAGAATGATGAAGGCATCATTGAGGGTACGGCCACGCATGTAGGCGAGCGGCGCAACTTCAATCACGTTACGTTCAATCAACTTCTCAACACGCTCGAAACCCAGCATTTCAAACAGGGCGTCATAGAGCGGGCGTAGGTATGGGTCGACTTTCTGGCTCAGATCACCCGGTAGGAAACCCAGTTTCTCACCGGCTTCAACCGCTGGGCGGGTCAGTAGAATACGGCGGATTTCCTGACGCTCTAGCGCATCAACCGCCGCGGCGACGGCCAGGTATGTCTTACCGGTACCTGCCGGGCCAATACCGAAGGTAATGTCATGGCGGACCATGTTGGCAATGTATTGGGCCTGGTTAGGCGTACGTGGTTTGATCACCCCTTTTTTGGTTTTGATCACCACTTCCTTGCCATAAGGAATGCTTGATTCGGTCGACTGCTCTAGGACACCGGATTCTTTGATCGCCAAGTGAACCTGATCAGGTTCGATGTCAGGAATGGTGTTGCGTACCGGGGCGGTATCGACATACAGGGTTTTGATGATATCGGCGGTCGCTTCGGCTGTGTGGGGTTGGCCGACCACGCTGAAGCTGCTGCTGCGGTGGTTTATTTCTACACCCAAACGGCGTTCAAGTTGTTTGATGTTATCGTCGAAAGGGCCACAAAGGCTGGAAAGGCGCTGGTTATTGGCGGGTTCCAGATTGAATTCAATAGTAATAACTTTGCTCAAGATTTGCCTCTCAATAGGGCCACCCGTGTGGGTGGCCTAGGGTTCAGGGCGCGTCCGACTTGTGTTCAGACGGGCGTCTTACTATGGAGTATATACGCCAACACCCAATTCATCTTCTTTGCGTGTTTTTTCCATCACTTCGGCTGGAGACATGGCTACACGTAGATCCATTTCCGCTTCGGTGCGAACCAGCTCACCACGTAGTGAGTTGGTGAAGACGTCAGTGATTTTCACGTCAACGAACTGGCCGATCAGCTCTGGCGAACCTTCAAAGTTCACTACGCGGTTGTTCTCGGTACGGCCACGCAATTCCATCACGTTCTTCTTTGATGGGCCTTCAATCAAGATACGCTGCTCGGTACCTAGCATCTGACGAGAATAGCGCATAGCCTGAGTATTGATCTGTTGCTGCAGTTCATACAAGCGTTCTTTCTTCACTTTTTCAGGCAGATCACATGGGTAATCGGCTGCTGGCGTACCCGGACGGGCAGAGAAGATGAAGCTGAAGCTGATATCGAAGTCCACATCGCGGATCAGTTTCATCGTATCCTGGAAGTCCTGATCTGATTCGCCCGGGAAACCAACGATGAAATCAGAGCTGATCGTGATATCCGGACGTGCTTTGCGCAGTTTGCGGATCTTCGACTTGTACTCGATCGCCGTGTGCGGGCGCTTCATGTTCGCCAGAATACGGTCTGAACCACTTTGCACCGGTAGATGCAGGAAGCTCACCACCTCAGGGGTATCTAGGTACACTTCGACAATGTCGTCAGTGAACTCGATCGGGTGGCTGGTGGTGTAGCGAATACGGTCGATACCATCGATAGCTGCAACCAGGCGCAGCAATTCTGCGAACGTCGCGATCTCATCATCGTGAGTCGCACCGCGGTAAGCATTGACGTTCTGGCCAAGTAGGTTGACTTCACGTACGCCTTGTTCTGCCAGCTGGGCGATTTCAAATAGCACGTCATCCAGCGGACGGCTCACTTCTTCACCACGGGTGTAAGGAACCACACAGTAGGTGCAGTACTTAGAGCAGCCTTCCATAATCGAAACGAACGCCGATGGACCTTCGGCACGAGGCTCTGGTAGGCGGTCGAACTTCTCGATTTCCGGGAAGGAAATATCCATGACTGGTGCATGGTCGCTCTGCGATTGTTTGATCATCTCAGGCAGGCGGTGCAGTGTCTGTGGGCCGAAAATGACATCGACATACGGTGCACGCTTGCGGATTGAATCGCCTTCCTGGGTTGCTACACAACCACCCACGCCGATCACTAGCTCAGGTTTTTTGTCTTTTAGGGTTTTCCAGCGACCAAGCTGGTGGAACACTTTTTCCTGGGCTTTTTCACGGATGGAGCAGGTGTTAAGCAGCAGAACGTCTGCTTCTTCTGGTTCTTCCGTTAACTCGAAGCCATTGGCTGCATTAAGAAGATCGGCCATTTTTGATGAATCGTATTCGTTCATCTGGCAACCCCAGGTTTTGATAAGCAGTTTCTTAGCCATGTCTAACTCTTCACTCGTAGTGTTTATTCATTGCATTTCACATTGCTTCATTCCGCTTTAGCGGCCAAAAACAAGGCCGCCTGCGGTAGCAAGCCGCGTATTGTACTGCTTTAAGGCGTGCCTGACTAGATCATCACCACCCCGAATATATTGTGGTTTTTCATTCTGTCGCTAGCGGTTTGAGTTTATTGAGGGTTTGAGGGCCCAATTGACGCATTTGTTGACGTATCCATTGGCTGCGCTGCTGAATATAGGGGCTCATGGGCGCAGGTTGCATCCGGTAGGGGTTGGGCAATACCGCTGCCAACTGGGCGGCTTGCTGGGCGCTGAGGCGACGAGCGGGAATACCAAAAAAGGTTTGGCTGGCTGCTTCTACGCCGAACAGGCCGGGGCCGAACTCAACGATGTTGAGGTAGACCTCCAAAATCCGTGATTTGTCCCAGAGTAACTCCATCCACAGCGCAAAGTAGAGCTCGACCCCTTTGCGCAGGAAGGTACGGGACGGAAACAGAAACAGGTTCTTGGCGGTCTGCTGGGTGATAGTGCTACCTCCCCGGCTGGGGCCCTCACGGCCGGTCTGTTTGAGGATCGCGAGGATAGCATTGATATCAAACCCGTAATGGTCGGGAAAGTGTTGATCTTCAGACGCCACTACCGCGAGCTGGGCATTGGTTGATATCGCCTCCATGGGTACCCACAGGTGGGCTGAACGTGGCGGATAGCCTGGTGGTGGAAACCATTCCCGGTGAAGTTGCCAGCCCCAGACTGGCGGGTTGATAGACTTCCCGGCCCACACCAACAAGATCGGTAACAGAAGTGCAAGCATTAGCAGCCTGAGTAGCCAGCGTTTGATAAATCCGGTCATCACCCTTGTCTCTGTGCGGCAGTTAGCGTGTATTAATCACTGATGCGCTTGTGAATTTTGGTAGAATAATGGCAGCAATGCGCCTGTGGGCGCGGTACTCTTTTCTTGAGCATAACAAATGGAAACCAATATGGAACAGTTTGATGTGGTTGTGGCTGGCGGTGGTATGGTCGGGGCGGCAACAGCAATAGGTTTGGCCCAGCAGGGGTTATCTGTTGCAGTGTTGGAAGGGGTCACCCCAGCCCCGTTTGAACCCTCGCAGCCAATGGATCTGCGAGTGTCGGCTATTTCTCCGCATTCTGTTTCATTGTTGGAGCGGCTGGGAGCATGGGAGGTGGTGACGGCGATGCGTCTTTGCCCGTATAAACGATTGGAAACCTGGGAGCACCCAGAGTGCCGTACCCGTTTCAATGCCGAACACATGCACCTTGACCGCCTTGGTTATATTGTCGAAAACCGGGTGATCCAGCTGGCGTTGTGGCAGCAATTCGAACTCTACCCTAACCTGACGGTAAAGTGTCCGGCCCGTATGGTCTCAGCAGTCGAAACCGACAATGGTTATGAGATTGCGCTCGAGCAGGGTAACCCATTGCACGCCACCTTGCTGGTCGGAGCTGATGGCGCACAGTCTCGTGTTCGCCAGCAGGCGGGGATTGGGATCACTGCATGGGACTATCGCCAGCACTGTATGCTGCTCAATGTCGAAACCGCCTTGCCACAGCAGGATATTACCTGGCAGATGTTTACCCCTGATGGCCCGCGTTCATTTTTGCCATTGCCGGGCCATCAGGGCTCATTGGTATGGTACGACAGTCCAGCGAAGATCCAGCAGCTATCGGCGATGACCCCAGCGCAACTGGAAGCACAGATCATTACCCATTTCCCGCCAGAGCTGGGTGAAATAAAGGTGCTCAACCATGGCCGATTCCCGCTAACCCGTCGCCATGCTCAGCGATACTATAAGTCTGGCGTGGTGTTGTTAGGCGATGCGGCCCATACCATTAATCCTTTGGCGGGGCAGGGGGTCAATCTTGGCTTCAAGGATGTTGATGTCTTGCTGCATGAAATCGAGAAAGCAGGCCAAGATTGGTCTAACGTACGGGTACTCAAAGCTTATGAGCGCCGCCGGCGTCCGGATAACCTGTTGATGCAGAGCGGCATGGACTTTTTCTATACCACCTTCAGTAACAACCTACTGCCGGTGAAGTTCTTACGCAATGCCGGTTTGAAGTTGGCCGAGCAGGCCGGGCCGATTAAGCAAAAAGTACTGAAATATGCGATGGGGATGTAATTGCTCGGTGCGAGGTCGTCGGCATCAGTCCTGAAAAAGAAAAAAGCCGAATGTTTGTCAAAACATTCGGCTTAACAACCAGAGAGATACGATCATTGAGTTGGTTGTAAAATCTACTGTCAGCATTTCTAGATAGCCATGTATTCACATAACCATATGCCAGACATAAGAAAACCCACCAAAAGGTGGGTTTCTAAAGATGGTGCGGAAGGAGAGACTTGAACTCTCACACCTTGCGGCGCCAGAACCTAAATCTGGTGCGTCTACCAATTTCGCCACTTCCGCGTACTTACCGTCTATATCCATTTTAGCAATGAATAACAAAAGACGTTAAGCAAAAGATGGCAGGGCTACCTGGATTCGAACCAGGGAATGGCGGCATCAAAAGCCGCTGCCTTACCGCTTGGCGATAGCCCTGCAGGTACTCTGCTGAGTATGTTAGAGAGAATGGTGCGGAAGGAGAGACTTGAACTCTCACACCTTGCGGCGCCAGAACCTAAATCTGGTGCGTCTACCAATTTCGCCACTTCCGCATATATTGTAGCTGATCAAACAGCTTATTCTCTAACTTTACATTGAATTGAACATCAATGATGGGCAACTCAAATAATGGTGCGGAAGGAGAGACTTGAACTCTCACACCTTGCGGCGCCAGAACCTAAATCTGGTGCGTCTACCAATTTCGCCACTTCCGCATACTTACCGAATGTTCCGAAGAAACTCGTTAAGTGTAATAATGGCAGGTCTACCTGGATTCGAACCAGGGAATGGCGGCATCAAAAGCCGCTGCCTTACCGCTTGGCGATAGACCTGCAGATGCTCTTTACAGAGACTTGATACCAGAGAGAATGGTGCGGAAGGAGAGACTTGAACTCTCACACCTTGCGGCGCCAGAACCTAAATCTGGTGCGTCTACCAATTTCGCCACTTCCGCATTTTGTGCTGTTGCCAGCTGCTTCTCTGGTTATTCTCAATTAAGCCGAAGCTCAATCAAAGAATGATGGTGCGGAAGGAGAGACTTGAACTCTCACACCTTGCGGCGCCAGAACCTAAATCTGGTGCGTCTACCAATTTCGCCACTTCCGCATACTTATCGAATGCTCCGAAGAACCTCGTTAAGTCTAATTATGGCAGGTCTACCTGGATTCGAACCAGGGAATGGCGGCATCAAAAGCCGCTGCCTTACCGCTTGGCGATAGACCTGCAGTTGCTCTTTTCAGAGACTTATTTTTCCTAACCAAGCAAAAAGCTTGTTAAGAAAATATGGTGCGGAAGGAGAGACTTGAACTCTCACACCTTGCGGCGCCAGAACCTAAATCTGGTGCGTCTACCAATTTCGCCACTTCCGCATACTTACCGAATGTCCCGAAGAAACTCGTTAAGTGTAATAATGGCAGGTCTACCTGGATTCGAACCAGGGAATGGCGGCATCAAAAGCCGCTGCCTTACCGCTTGGCGATAGACCTGCAGATGCTCTTTACAGAGACTTGATACCAGAGAGAATGGTGCGGAAGGAGAGACTTGAACTCTCACACCTTGCGGCGCCAGAACCTAAATCTGGTGCGTCTACCAATTTCGCCACTTCCGCATTTTTGTGCTGTTGCCAGCTGCTTCTCTGGTGTTCTTAATCAAGCCGAAGCTCAATCAAAGAATGATGGTGCGGAAGGAGAGACTTGAACTCTCACACCTTGCGGCGCCAGAACCTAAATCTGGTGCGTCTACCAATTTCGCCACTTCCGCACAAATTGTTGTTTCTCACCCTAAAGGAGAGAATGGTGGCTACGACGGGATTCGAACCTGTGACCCCATCATTATGAGTGATGTGCTCTAACCAGCTGAGCTACGTAGCCAACATGTGTCATCAGCATTCGCTAATGAGTGTAATGTGGCAGGTCTACCTGGATTCGAACCAGGGAATGGCGGCATCAAAAGCCGCTGCCTTACCGCTTGGCGATAGACCTGCAGTTGCTCTTTTCAGAGACTTGATCTTCCCAACCAAGCAAAAAACTTGCTAAGAAAATATGGTGCGGAAGGAGAGACTTGAACTCTCACACCTTGCGGCGCCAGAACCTAAATCTGGTGCGTCTACCAATTTCGCCACTTCCGCATATTTTGTGTCTCACCGTATAGGCGAGGAATGGTGGCTACGACGGGATTCGAACCTGTGACCCCATCATTATGAGTGATGTGCTCTAACCAGCTGAGCTACGTAGCCATCATGTATCATCAGCATTTGCTAATGAGTGTAATGTGGCAGGTCTACCTGGATTCGAACCAGGGAATGGCGGCATCAAAAGCCGCTGCCTTACCGCTTGGCGATAGACCTGCAGTTGCTCTTTTCAGAGACTTGATACCAGAGAGAATGGTGCGGAAGGAGAGACTTGAACTCTCACACCTTGCGGCGCCAGAACCTAAATCTGGTGCGTCTACCAATTTCGCCACTTCCGCATTTTTGTGCTGTTGCCAGCTGCTTCTCTGGTGTTCTTAATCAAGCCGAAGCTCAATCAAAGAATGATGGTGCGGAAGGAGAGACTTGAACTCTCACACCTTGCGGCGCCAGAACCTAAATCTGGTGCGTCTACCAATTTCGCCACTTCCGCACAAATTGTTGTTTCTCACCCTAAAGGAGAGAATGGTGGCTACGACGGGATTCGAACCTGTGACCCCATCATTATGAGTGATGTGCTCTAACCAGCTGAGCTACGTAGCCATCATGGGTTGCCGACTATACATGATAATCATCAACCTTGTAAAGTTGGCAGGTCTACCTGGATTCGAACCAGGGAATGGCGGCATCAAAAGCCGCTGCCTTACCGCTTGGCGATAGACCTGCAGTTGCTCTTTTCAGAGACTTGTTTTTCCTAACCAAGCAAAAAGCTTGTTAAGAAAATATGGTGCGGAAGGAGAGACTTGAACTCTCACACCTTGCGGCGCCAGAACCTAAATCTGGTGCGTCTACCAATTTCGCCACTTCCGCATATTTTGTGTCTCACCCTAACGGAGAGAAATGGTGGCTACGACGGGATTCGAACCTGTGACCCCATCATTATGAGTGATGTGCTCTAACCAGCTGAGCTACGTAGCCATCATGGGTTGCCGACTATACTAGTAATCCACAACCTTGTAAAGTTGGCAGGTCTACCTGGATTCGAACCAGGGAATGGCGGCATCAAAAGCCGCTGCCTTACCGCTTGGCGATAGACCTGCAGTTGCTCTTTTCAGAGACTTTCATCCTAACCAAGCAAAAAGCTTGTTAAGAAAATATGGTGCGGAAGGAGAGACTTGAACTCTCACACCTTGCGGCGCCAGAACCTAAATCTGGTGCGTCTACCAATTTCGCCACTTCCGCACATTGTATCTCGCTTCCAGAGAAGAGAGATGGTGGCTACGACGGGATTCGAACCTGTGACCCCATCATTATGAGTGATGTGCTCTAACCAGCTGAGCTACGTAGCCATTTTGTTGTTTTCCAAGCCGTCCGCCTATCTGGCCGCCGTCTCGGGAACGGGGCGCATTATGCTCATACCAGCCAAAAGCGTCAACAGTTTTTTTGAATATCTTGAAAAAATTCGCTTGTTCGTTGGTTATTTGGACGAACTGGATGTTTGCCGTGCTAAACAACTGCTTTTATGCGTTTTAGTGCGTCTGAAAGCGATAAAACAACATTGTTAGTGGAAAACAATATTGGTACGTAATTACATTAAACCGAGTGAAGCAATTGCCGGAGCGCAGATAAAAGAAAGCCAGCACAGAGGCTGGCTTTCCGTGAGGCAAAAAAGCGTCGGCTTAATTACACATTGAAACGGAAGTGGACAACGTCACCGTCTTTAACGATGTAGTCTTTACCTTCCAGGCGCCATTTACCGGCTTCTTTCGCACCGCTTTCGCCGTTGAACTCGATAAAGTTGTCATAACCGACCACTTCTGCACGGATAAAGCCTTTTTCGAAGTCGGTGTGGATCTTACCGGCTGCTTGAGGGGCGGTGGCACCGACAGGGATAGTCCATGCACGCA
Source organism: Photobacterium lutimaris (assembly GCF_003025555.1). GTDB lineage: Bacteria > Pseudomonadota > Gammaproteobacteria > Enterobacterales > Vibrionaceae > Photobacterium > Photobacterium lutimaris. The sequence continues at coordinate 60,372 of NZ_PYMH01000010.1, forward strand.
CTTCCTTCACACCTGCGGTGAAGTAAGTTTGTAGGTCCAGTAGCTCGTAACCAGAACGGATCACGCGGTTTAGGCCCGGCTCTTCGATCCCCATGTCTGACAGGAACTCTTCGCGATCAGCATCGTCAAGCTCTGCAATTTCGGATTCGATAGCAGCACAGACAGGCACAACCACTGCATTTTCTTTCTCTGCAAGTTCGCGCACCATGTCTAGGTATTCGTTATCTTCGAAGCCGTCTTCACTCACGTTGGCAATGTACATGGTTGGCTTAAGCGTTAGGAAGTTCAGGTAGCTGATCGCTGCGAACTCTTCTTTGCTAAGCTCGATTGAACGTGCCATGCCGCCTTCGGTTAGCGTTGGCAGCATTTTTTCCAGTACAGCGATTTCGAACTTGGCATCTTTGTCACCGCCTTTGGCACGTTTGGCCTGGCGTTGGATTGCACGCTCACAGGTATCAAGATCAGACAGAGCAAGTTCTAGGTTGATCACTTCGATATCGTCGATCGGGTTGATCTTACCAGCGACGTGAATGATGTTGTCGTTTTCGAAACAACGCACAACGTGGCCGATGGCATCCGTTTCGCGGATGTTGGCCAGGAATTTGTTTCCTAGGCCTTCACCTTTTGATGCACCTGCAACCAGACCTGCGATGTCAACGAATTCCATCGTTGTCGGCAGAATGCGCTCAGGGTTAACGATAGCTGCCAGGGCATCAAGACGCAGATCCGGCACTGGCACAACGCCTGTGTTTGGTTCGATAGTACAGAACGGGAAGTTCGCTGCCTCGATCCCTGCTTTGGTCAGGGCGTTGAAAAGAGTGGACTTACCTACGTTAGGCAGGCCGACGATTCCGCATTTAAAACCCATGGTGTGTAACCCTTTTGGTAATTGTTCGGTAAAACAGTCCGGCAGAGCTGCTGCCGAAAAATAAATTCAGTAGTGACTACAGTATCCGGCTTATACAGCTTTGAATGAATGTAGTCGATTTTGGGCTTTGTTTAAGCCATCTTTGAGCAAAATATCCATGCAGCGTACCGCTTCATCGACGGCGGCATCAATATTTTCCTGCTCTTTGGCTGGTGCCTTGCCAAGGACAAAACCCGCGACCTTGTTTTTATCACCTGGGTGGCCGATGCCCACACGCAGGCGGTAGAAATCTTTGTTGTTACCCATTTTGCTGATGATGTCGCGCAGGCCGTTATGACCACCGTGACCACCACCTTTCTTGAACTTGGCCACACCCGGAGGGAGATCAAGTTCATCGTGGGCAACCAAGATTTCTTCTGGTTTGATCTGGAAGAACTTCGCCAGAGCAGCAACCGATTTACCCGAGAGGTTCATGTAGGTCGACGGGATCAACAAGCGAAGATCCTGCCCATTGGTCTGGATCCGGGCGGTTTGGCCAAAATACTTGGCTTCTTCTCGTAGGCTGACATTGTGTACACGGGCCAGCTCTTCTACGATCCAGGCGCCGGCATTGTGTCGGGTCCTGGCATATTCGGCTCCGGGGTTTGCTAGGCCAACAAGTAAGCGAATATTGTTACTCACACTGATCTCTCAAGTTTAGGGGCTGTAAAATCGCGCGCCATATTATATCAAATTAGGCAAAATTGATATCTTAACGAAAAACGCCCCGCACAAGGCGGGGCGTTGAATCTCTTTGGCAGTCCAGAATTAGTGCTGGAACATCGCTGAGATTGACTCTTCGTTGCTGATGCGACGGATAGCTTCAGCAAGCATGCCTGATAGCGTCAGAACCGATACACGGCCAGTGTCAATGATTTCCTGAGTCAGAGGAATTGAGTCAGTTACGATCACTTCGTCAATCACAGACTCACGGATGTTCTGTGGTGCGCTACCAGAGAATACCGGGTGTGTTGCGTAAGCGAATACGCGCTTAGCACCACGATCTTTCAGTGCTTCAGCTGCTTTACACAGTGTACCACCGGTATCGATCATGTCATCAACGATAATACAGTCACGACCTTCAACATCACCGATCAGGTGCATTACCTGAGACACGTTGGCACGTGGGCGACGCTTGTCGATGATAGCGATATCTGTGTCGTCAAGTAGCTTCGCGATAGCGCGGGCACGGACAACACCACCGATATCTGGAGAAACAACAACTGGATCTTCCAGGTTCTTCGCCAGAATGTCTTCTAGTAGTACTGGGCTACCGAACACGTTATCTACAGGAACATCAAAGAAGCCCTGGATTTGCTCAGCGTGTAGGTCAACAGTCAGAACGCGGTCAACACCTACGTTCGACAGGAAGTCGGCAACGACTTTAGCCGTGATTGGCACACGGGCAGAACGGACGCGGCGGTCTTGGCGAGCATAACCGAAGTAAGGGATTACAGCGGTGATACGGCCTGCAGAAGCACGGCGTAGCGCATCGATCATAACAACCAGTTCCATTAGGTTGTCATTGGTTGGCGCACAAGTAGATTGAATGATAAATACGTCGCTACCACGAACGTTTTCATTAATCTGAACACAGACTTCACCGTCGGAAAAACGGTTAACTGTTGCGTCTCCTAGAGAAATGTAAAGACGGTCAGCAATGCGTTGGGCTAGTTCTGGTGTCGCGTTACCAGCAAACAGCTTCATATCAGGCACGGTGGAAACCTCAGGTTGCGTCCAAGTTGTAGTTACTGACAATCCGTAGAATGTGCGAACAAGGCTGTCAAAAGGGGAGATGTGTTGACACCTTTTGCGACAAATCCTTGGAGCCAGTCAGGTAATTTATTCAGGGCTGCATTGGCCGCTTCTGGTGTGCTGAATTCAGCAAACACGCAAGCGCCAGTGCCGGTCAATCTCGACGGCGCGTATTCTAACAGCCACGAAAGCGCCTTATCAACCTCGGGGTGCAGTGATCTGACGATTTTTTCGCAATCGTTTTCGTAAACCCCTGCTAACAGTGCATTTAAAGACCGTTTTTCGCTATCTCTTTTTAGCCCCGGATGGGTGAAAATATCTACCGTAGCAATATTTACCTCTGGTTTGACAACCAGATACCACTTTTCTTCGGGCGCTGCTGGCTGTAATTGCTCACCGACGCCCTCTGCAAACGCACTTATCCCACGAACAAATACCGGTACATCGGCACCCAGCGCCAAGCCCAATGTGGCCAGCTCGTCGGTGCTCAGGTTGGTTTGCCACAGGTAGTTAAGGGCGACCAAAGTGGTGGCGGCATCGGATGATCCGCCACCGAGGCCACCGCCCATTGGCAGAATTTTGTTGATATGGATGTCGGCCCCGGCTTGGATCCCCGTCCGTTGGCGCAGTGCATCTGCGGCGCGGTAGATCAGGTTGTCCTCGGTTTTTACGCCATCGATGGCTGGCGAGAGGGTAATGCGATCACTGTCGTTGGCCGTAATGGTCAGGGTATCGCTGTGATCGAGAAACTGAAACAGGGTTTGCAGTTCATGGTAGCCATCTGAACGGCGGCCGGTGATGTACAGAAAAAGATTCAGTTTGGCCGGTGCCGGCCATTGGGTGGTGCGGGTGATCATAGCGTTCTCTAGTTGATGGACCATTGGTGGATAATCAGGGTAATACTGGCACCGGTGGTGCTCAAGACCATGCGTTTGGGTAGCGCTGGGCTGACCGAATAGTCGTACTCGTTGTAGTCGAGCTGCCACAGTTTATCGTCAACACGCTTGGCAAGGTAGCTGACCCTATTTTCATTATTGAGCTGGTAGGTATCGGCAGCGGTCGGCAAGCCGATGAGCCAGTCACGCATTTGCTCGATCGGTAAGTTGATGCCCGTCAGGGTGGAAACTAATTCACTGGCATTGGTGCCCTGATGGGTTTTGCCTGAATTGTCGACCAAGGTCACGCGATTTGGGGTCGCGTCAAGCTTTAACAGGGTCGAACCCAGGAAGTTTGTTAGTAATAGATGATCTTGCTGGGGCGCGGTTTCCCAAACCAAATTGGCGCCGAAACGTTGCTTGCCTTTGTAACCGATCTTTCCTTTGGCCTGATAGCTGGAGAGTGCCTGAAGATCTTGCTCATGGCTTTCCCAGTCGGTTTGGCTTGTTTGCGGTGGCTGGGTCGCACAGCCTGCCAGCAGCGACAGGATGAGGGTTAACCAAGGGGCTTTTCGGGAAATGCGGGCAAAAGGATGTCGGGCTGGTCGCAATAATGACATCATCGTTATCACTTTTTTATTGAGTATTGTTGGCAAACAATAGCGGTAAAACCTTAATATTTCCAACTCCTTCTCTCATGAAAAGGTCTGTGGCTGTCACTCTTTTTTCCTAATCTTTGAATAATTGAATGCTAACTTATGTGGATTATTGCCACGTAGATTCAATATGCGTTCTTTAATTCAGCGGGGGCATCAAGTAAAATCCGCCCTTAAATCATATTTCATCGGCGAAATGGTACACCGTCTCCATGACATTGCTTGCACTAGGAATAAACCATAAAACAGCCTCGGTAGACTTGCGTGAACGGGTTGCGTTTTCGCCTGAAAAGATGAAGCTGGCCTTGACCCAACTGGAAAACCATCCAGAGATCCATAGTGGGGTGATCGTCTCAACCTGCAACCGTACAGAGTTGTATTGCGATGTGACACAGCAAGGCCCCGGGCTCATGATTGACTGGCTGAGTAAGTTTCACCAGATCAACACCGAAGAGCTGATGCCAAGCTTGTACTTTCATGAAGAGCAAGCGGCTGTCCGCCATTTGATGCGGGTCTCTTGCGGGCTTGATTCATTGGTCTTGGGTGAACCGCAGATCCTCGGTCAGGTTAAACAATCTTATTCTGACTCCCGTGATAACCGAGTTATTCAGGGGATGTTGGAAAAGCTGTTTCACAAAACGTTCACCGTGGCAAAGCGGGTTCGTACGGAAACTGATATTGGCGGCAACGCGGTATCGGTGGCTTTTGCTGCCTGTACTCTGGCTAAACAGATTTTCGAGTCCCTTGAAGAGGCTACGGTGTTGTTGGTTGGCGCCGGCGAGACCATTGAGCTTGTTTCCCGGCATTTGGTCGAGCAAGGCTGCAACCGCTTGATCGTTGCCAACCGAACCAAGGAGCGGGCAGAGAATCTTGCTCGCGAGTTCGGCGCAGAGGTGATCAGCCTGCCGGAGATCCCGGAGCATCTACACCGAGCTGATATTGTGATCAGCTCAACCGCCAGCCCGCTGCCGATCATCGGCAAGGGGATGGTCGAGAAAGCCATCAAGGCTCGCCGCCATCAACCTATGTTATTGGTGGATATTGCCGTTCCCCGCGATATTGAGCAAGAAGTGGGTGAGCTTAGCGACGCATACCTGTACTCGGTTGATGATCTGCACAGTATTGTTGAGAAAAACCGTGAACAGCGTAAAGTGGCGGCCATACAGGCCGAAGCTATCGTCAGTGAGGAAAGCGCGGCGTTCATGAGCTGGATCCGCTCACTCGAAGCGGTCGACAGTATTCGCCAGTACCGTTGTCAGGCTGAAGAGCTCAAATCAGAACTGCTGACGCGCAGTTTGCAGGCTCTGGCCAATGGGAGCGATCCTCAGAAAGTGCTGGTGGAGCTCAGCAACAAACTGACCAACAAACTTATCCACGCGCCTACCCGTGCCATGCAGCAGGCGGCCAAAGAAGGTGAGCCAGAAAAGCTGGCTGTGATCCGTGAAACGCTCGGCTTAGATACCGGCAAGAATTAATGCTGGCAGGGAACCTTCCCTGCCTTTAATGGAATACAGTAGAAATCTATATGAAACCTTCAATTTTAGTGAAATTAGAAACGCTGGTTGAGCGTTATGAAGAAGTCCAGCATTTGCTCAGTGATCCAGAGGTCATTGGTAATCAGGACAAGTTCCGTGCGCTTTCCCGTGAATATTCACAGCTGGAGGAAGTCACCAAGTGCTTCCAGGCTTACCAGCAAGCCAAAGAAGATTTGGAAACTGCTGAAGAGATGGCCAACGAAGACGATCCGGAAATGCGCGAGATGGCGCAAGAGGAGGTCAAGGAAGCCAAAGCGGAAATCATCCGCCTTGAAGACGAACTTCAGGTTCTGCTGATCCCTAAAGATCCAAACGATGAACGTAACTGCTTTGTTGAAATCCGTGCCGGTGCTGGTGGTGATGAGGCTGGTATCTTTGCCGGTGATCTATTCCGTATGTACAGCAAATTCGCTGAATCACGCGGCTGGCGCATCGAAGTGATGAGTGCCAACGCTTCTGAGCAAGGTGGTTATAAGGAAATGATCGCTAAAATCAGTGGCGAAGCCGTATACGGTACGATGAAGTTTGAATCAGGTGGTCACCGTGTTCAGCGTGTGCCTGCGACGGAATCTCAGGGCCGTGTCCATACTTCAGCCTGTACGGTTGCGATCCTGCCGGAAATCCCTGAAGCGGAAATCCCTGAAATCAATACCGGCGATTTGAAAATCGATACCTTCCGTGCGTCTGGTGCCGGTGGTCAGCACGTTAACACCACCGATTCTGCTATCCGTATTACTCACTTGCCGACCGGTATTGTTGTCGAGTGTCAGGATGAGCGTTCCCAGCACAAGAACAAAGCCAAGGCAATGTCAGTGCTGGCGGCCCGTATTATCAAGGCCGAGGAAGAGAAGCGCCATGCTGAAGAAGCGAGCACCCGCCGCAACCTACTGGGCTCGGGCGACCGTTCTGACCGTATCCGTACCTACAACTACCCGCAGGGTCGTGTATCTGACCACCGTATCAACCTGACCATCTACCGTCTGAACGAAGTGATGGAAGGGGACATGAACAGCCTGATCCAGCCCGTACTGCAAGAGCACCAGGCCGATCAGCTAGCAGCAATGGCTGAGCAAAACTAATGACCGTGTCGATAGACGGCCAGCTCAAGCAGGCGATGAAGACATTGATGGATGCGGGCTCTGACAGCCCGCATATCGATGCCGCCGTATTGCTGTGCCATGTGCTTGATAAGCCACGCAGCTATTTGCTTACCTGGCCTGAAAAAGAATTAGATGCCGCCCAACTGGCTGCGTTTGAGGCGGTCATGGCCAGACGCCTGACCGGGGAGCCGGTCGCCTATATTGTCGGCGAGCGTGAGTTCTGGTCGTTGCCCTTGAAAGTTGCACCCCATACCTTGATCCCGCGTCCTGATACCGAAAGGTTAGTCGAGTTGGCACTGGAGAAGTTGCCAGCTGGCGCTTGTGATGTGTTGGACTTAGGGACGGGAACCGGTGCCATTGCCTTGGCGCTGGCCTCAGAGCGGCGTGACATTGTGGTTACTGGTATCGACCTGCGTCCGGAAGCGGCAGCACTGGCCGAGGAAAACCGCGCTAACCTGCACATTGCCAATGCTCGTTTCCTTTCAGGCAGCTGGTACAGCCCACTGACCGAACAAGAACGCTTCGCGGTGATTGTCAGTAACCCGCCATATATTGATGGGGAAGACCCGCATCTTGAGCAGGGGGATGTCCGCTTTGAGCCCAAGAGTGCCTTGGTGGCCGAAGATCACGGCTTGGCCGATATCCAGGTGATCAGTGAGCAGGGCCGCCAACACCTGGAAAGCGGTGGCTGGTTGCTGATGGAGCACGGCTACGAGCAAGGTGCGGCTGTACGTGAAATTTTAGAGGTGCTGGGATACCTGCAGGTATCGACAGCGCAGGACTATGCAGGTCTGGACCGTGTAACCATGGGCTGCTGGCAAGGATAGAGAGATAATAACTATGTATACCGCTGTGAAACACCTACATATGCTGGCTATCGCTTTGAGCGTGACACTGTTTATCTTGCGTTACTGCTTGATGATGGCCAACTCCACCCTGAACGAGAAAAAGTTCCTTAAAATCACCCCGCATGTCGTGGACACGGTGTTGTTGCTGACTGGGGTGACGTTGATTTTCATTACTGGTTTCGTGCCGTTTACCGAAGCTGGTGGCTGGATGACGCAAAAGATCAGTTGTGTCTTAGCTTATATTGCACTTGGCTACTTCACCCTGAAAATGGGCTCTAACAAGGTCTTCAAGACCTTTGCCTTTTTCGGCTCGCTGGGCTGGCTAATGGCCGCTGCCAAGATTGCAATGACCAAAACCTCTTTCCTAGGATAACCATGTTACGCTTTACCGAACAAGAACTGGAGCAGATGCCGCTGGTGGATGGTGCGGTTGCGATGACAGAAGCGGTCGATCCGCACTTCCCCGCAGGCTGGGTCAGTATCCAACTGGCACGTCTTGCCCAAGAGGCGGAGCATGCCTTGATGGATGAGCCGGACAGTTATTTACGTCTTGAAGGCCTGTTACGACTGTTTTACCGCGAGTGGGGCTTTATTGGCGATCACGAGCAGTATTTTTCATCAGACAACGTGTTTCTCGACAAGGTGCTCGAGCGTAAGAAAGGGATCCCGGTCACCCTAGGTGCCCTGTTCCTTTTCCTGGCGCATCGTCTGGACTTGCCGGTAAGTGCCGTGTGTTTTCCTACCCAGTTTGTCCTGAAGGTCGAGTGGTATGGCAGTGAGCCTCAGTACATTAACCCGTTTGATGGTGAGTACCTGAGCAAGCATATGATGGCTGCTTGGCTGAAAGGGCACAAGGGACCCTTTAGCGAGCTGCGCAGTGAATACTTCGCCACGGCCGAGAATGGCGATATTTTGGCTCGCTGGTTAACCGTGATGAAAAGTGCTCTGCTACGCGAGGGGCTGTTTGCCGAAGCGTTGCGCTGCAGTGATGTGGCTCTCGGTGCCTTCCGTCCGGGGGATCCGCACGAAATCCGTGATCGCGGCTATATTTACCAGCAACTGGAATGCAGCCACGCTGCGGTGTCGGATTACGAATATTTTATCGAGCAATGCCCTGAAGACCCAGCAGCAGAGCTGCTGAAAATTCAGGTCAAAGAACTCAACAAAGAGCCGTTGACCCTGCATTGATCCTTGCCGGGCATAGGTTCAACAATTAAGAGAGAAGATGATGGAACAGAAAGTTGTTCGCGTTGGTGATATTGATGTTGCCAATGATAAGCCGTTTGTCCTATTCGGCGGTATGAACGTACTGGAATCACGTGATCTGGCGATGCAGATCTGTGAAAAGTACGTTGAAGTGACAGACAAGCTAGGCATTCCTTATGTCTTCAAGGCTTCTTTCGACAAGGCAAACCGTTCTTCTGTGCATTCCTACCGTGGTCCGGGTATGGAAGAAGGATTGAAGATTTTCCAAGAGCTGAAAGATACCTTTGGCGTGAAAATTATCACGGATATCCACGAGCAGTACCAGGCCCAGCCTGTTGCCGATGTGGTTGATGTGATCCAGCTTCCAGCCTTCTTGGCGCGTCAGACTGATTTGGTTCAGGTGATGGCTAAAACCGGCGCTGTGATCAATGTGAAAAAACCTCAGTTTATGAGCCCAGGCCAAGTCGGTAACATCGTTGAGAAGTTCGCTGAGTGCGACAACGAAAATATTATCCTGTGTGAGCGCGGTGTACTGCACGGCTATGACAACCTGGTTGTTGATATGCTGGGTTTTGACGTGATGAAGAAAGCCTCTAACGGTAGCCCGATTATCTTTGATGTGACGCACGCCCTGCAGTGCCGCGATCCAGGCGGTGCCGCTTCTGGTGGTCGTCGTGAGCAGACGGTTGACTTGGCCCGCTCTGGCCTGGCAACGAAGATCGCAGGCTTGTTCATGGAAGCGCACCCGACACCGGATCAAGCGCGTTGTGATGGTCCGTCAGCGTTCCCGTTGGATAAGCTTGAACCGTTCCTGAGCCAGCTGAAGCAGCTTGATGATCTGGTCAAAGGCTTCGAAGATATCGATATCAAATAACGCGGTTGTTTGTTCTGATTAGAAACGGCCCGGCAGGTTTTCTGCCGGGCCGTTTTTTTTATTGTTATTGACTTCGCGGGGCTGGCCCTGCGGGGAATAAGACTAAATTTGCCTTGCACTTCACCAGCCTGTCACCACCCAGTTTGTACCTTATGATAAAAAAATGAAATCGCTAAAATTCAGAGGATTAATCTTTATCCATTGCGTTATTTAGTGTCATTGGGGGTGTGTGGAGGTAATGAAAGACTTTGTCGCTAATGGTGGGCGCGAAATAGAGTGAGATGTTTGCCAGTCTGGCTGTGAGTGTTTTATTTTGTACAGGTATACTCTGCGCCGAGTAAAATTTTGCAACTGTAGGGTGTTACGTGTCATTATCTCAAGATATACCTCTGAGCCATGTCAAGGGGGAGGTTTCCCATTGGAATAAACACGATACGAGCTGGATGCTCAGTTTATTCGGTACTGCAGTGGGGGCTGGTATTTTATTTTTACCGATCAATATTGGAGCTGGCGGTTTCTGGTCGTTGGTGATCATGGCGTTGCTTGCCGGCCCGATGACGTTTCTCGCCCATCGCGGGCTTGCGCGTTTCGTGCTGTCCTCGTCAAAAACAAATGCGGATTTTACCGATGTGGTTGAAGAGCATTTTGGTACAAGTGCCGGTCGTCTAATTTCAATACTGTATTTCTTGTCGATTTTCCCTATTTTGTTGATCTACGGTGTGGGACTGACGAATACGGTCAACAGTTTCATTGTGAATCAACTCGGAGCGGACGAACCTTCTCGGGTGCTGCTGTCTGGGGGGCTGGTGTTTGGCATGATTGCCATTATGATGGCCGGTGAAAAAGTGATGCTGAAAGCCTTTGAGCTGATTGTATATCCATTAGCTGCAATATTGGCTGGCCTGTCGTTATACTTGGTCCCCAATTGGCAAATGCCAACCTCGTTAGCAATACCGCAATGGGGCAGCTTTTCCATAACGGTCTGGCTAGCTATCCCCGTGACCGTCTTTGCGTTCAGCCATGCGGCAGCCATTTCCAGTTTTGCGAATGCCCAACGCCGCCATTATGGCCAGCAGGCGGTGCCAAAATCAGAACAAATCCTCAAGCGTACCTCGGTGATGCTGATTTCGTTTGTCCTTTTCTTTGTGTTTTCTTGTGTTCTGAGCTTGAGCCCAGAGCAATTGCAAGAAGCGAAAGCGCAAAATGTCTCTGTTCTGTCATACCTAGCGAATGTTCACCATAGTCCTTTTATTGTTTCCCTTGGCCCGTTGATTGCCTTTATCGCAATATCATCATCCTTCCTGGGGCATTTCATGGGGGCTCGTGAGAGTCTGAACGGTATGTTGCAAAAGCAAAGCCAAATGGCTCCGGCCAAGCTAGACAAGCTGGGGATTGCCTTTATGTTTGTCGCAATTTGGTTTGCGGCGATCATGAACCCAAGTATCTTGGGCATGATGGAGGCGTTGTCTGGACCTGTCATTGCCATGATCTTGTTTGTGATGCCAATGCTGGCGGTCTATAAGGTGGATGCGTTGAAAGCATATCGCGGCAGGTTCAGTACAATCTTTATTTTGTTGATGGGGCTGTTGGCAGTCTCAGCGATTGTTTTCAAGTTGATTTAGTCCTGAATTGTCGGGGCCTGAAATGGAAAAAGGCTTGCCAGATGGCAAGCCTTTTTTATTTCAGCGTCTAGATCCTAGAGCTTGAAGCGGCTGATTTCCTGCTGGAGCTGGAAGGACAGCTCCGACAGCTCAGCGGCTTGCTTGGCAGCCTCGCTGGCTTCTACCGCCAGTTCGTTGGAGACATCGCGGATCCCTTCGGTGTTGCGGGTGATTTCCGATGTCACTGATGACTGCTCCTCTGCCGCCGAGGCAATTTGAGTTGCCATATCATTGATATTGGTCACTGCGCTATTGATCTGCGACAGGCTAGCCGATGCCGAGTTGGCATCATCAACACTGGTTTCTGCCAGCTTGCGGCTGTCTTCCATGATCCCGACCGCCTTGCCAGTAGTTTGCTGCAAGGTTTCGATCATCTGCTGGATTTCCTGCGTCGACGCATGCGTGCGTTGACTCAGTACCCGTACTTCATCCGCTACGACGGCAAAGCCCCGTCCTTGTTCACCGGCGCGAGCGGCCTCAATGGCAGCATTCAGTGCCAGCAGGTTGGTTTGCTCGGCAATACCCTGAATAGTCGATAGAATCGTATTGATGCTCTGGGCATGGGTATTCAGCTCGCCGATCACACCGGTGGCCGTATCGACCTCGGTGGCAAGGCTGGTGATGGAGTGCTGGCTCTGACCCACCTGGGTCGCACCGTGATCAGAGACATTCACTGTCTCACCAGCAGTACGCGCCGTGTTGTCGGCGTTACCGGCAATTTCCTGGGTTGCTGCAGCCATTTCATTGATGGCTGTCGCTACCATATTGATTTCGTCTTGCTGGTGCTGGATACGGGTGCTGCGTTCTTCCGCCTGCGAGGCGGTAATGTGCGCCTGTTGGGTCAGCGAGTTGGATACATCGTTAAGCTTGATAACCATCGCATGCATGTTGCCGACGAAGCGGTTGAAGTTATGGGCAAGCTGGCCCACCTCATCATTGCTGCGCGGCTCTAGGCGCTGGGTTAGGTCACCTTCACCTGTCGCAATCTCAGCCAGTGCCTCAGAGACTCGTGCCAAGTCGCGGAACAGGTAGCCGACGAGAGTGGCGGAAATCGCAACGACAATCAGGGTGATCACGATAGAGGCAATAATCAGCTGGCGAAGCAGAGAGGTGTGGCTGGCTTCTTCGGTCTCACGATCCATTTCCAGACCCAGTACCCAGTCGGTACCCGGTACCGGTGCAAAGTAGAACAGTTTCTCTTTACCTTTGATTGTCGCTATTTCAATGCTACCGCTACGGGCGGCATCGTCAATAAGCGCCATGTTGAGCTCGCTGCTGAAACGATTGATTGGCTGGAGGATAAAAGACTCGTCAGGATGGGCAAGAAAGGTGTTGTCTTGTTTGTTGATCAGCATGGCGTAGGCATTTTTGCCGACATCCAAGTTGATCACATCACTTACCAGCTGGTCGATCAATACATCGGCACCGACGACGCCCTGTAGGCGACCGTTTTTTCGTACCGGTTCGGCAATGGTGATCAGCAACGCATCAGTAATGGCGTCACGATAGGCGGTGGTCACAATCTGGCGGTTGGCACTGACTGCATCGCCATACCACGGGCGGGTACGGGGATCGTAGTCGGCACGGTTACGCTCTGGGTGGGAGCGGAACATCTCTCCGGCCGGTGTACCGAAAAAGATGTCATCGAATCCGCCAGCTTTTCGGGCTAGCTGAAGATACGGCACCATGTTTTCTTCTGTGGTGTAATCATTGAACGAACGGGCAATATCACGGCGGATTTGCACCCAGTCGCCAATTCCTTCATTGGCTGCATGGGCGATACTCTCGGCACGGGCGTAAATGCCCTGACGGGTCTGGTCAAAAAGTTGGTCGGCAGCAAGCCAAGTCAATGCTGTGGCCATAATCACAACAGCAAAAAGGCTGGCACCGATGAGTTTCTGTTTCAAGGTTAGCGTCATTGTCTTTATCTCAATAACAGAGGGTGGGAAGGTGTTTGCGTGGCGAATTCTATAGCGATTTATTGCCTGTTGCACGGAAAAGTAGCCTTGGTCGGATATTTTCCAAATTGATGATTTTTTGTGACTTATGGTTGGCGAATATACCTTTTAATGCGTCAATAAATTGTCGGTTTATCGGGTGGTAATATGCGCATTGTTACATTGATACCTAATAGGTTTACTATTTTGCTATTAGTGATTTTTTTAGATGTTTAGACGTCTAGATGTTGACGCGGCCATTAACAACACTTAGTCTAAGCGCAATTTCTAAAATAGATGTCCTGTAGTCATCATGTCGAACACAACACAACACAACTCTATTGAGCCAACCCCTTCAGCGTTGGCATTACTCCCTTTGGGGATCTTCTTGGCCTTGTTCATTGGTGTCGGTACGTATCTGACCTTGCAAGGTGTGGATTTTGCCTTTTACCAACTGCCAGCCCCGGTAGCCGCGCTGCCTGCTGTCATTGCGGCAATCTTGCTAAGCAAGGAAAAGCTCAACAAGGCGATTGAACAGTTCCTGCGCGGGGTAGGTCATAGCGATATCATTGCTATGTGTATGATTTACCTTTTGGCTGGAGCGTTTGCTTCTGTCGCGAAGGCGACCGGCGGTGTCGATGCCACGGTAAACCTTGGCCTTTCAATGCTGCCAGCGAGCATGATCCTGCCGGGTATCTTTGTGATTTCAGCCTTTATCGCGACAGCGATGGGAACCTCGATGGGGACCATTGCTGCGGTTGCACCGGTTGCGTTGGGTATTGCCCAAACCGCAGGTATGGATGTGGCACTGACTGCCGGTGTGGTGCTGAGCGGTGCGATGTTCGGTGATAACCTTTCGATTATTTCGGATACCACCATTGCCTCGACCCGTTCGCAGGGTTGCCAGATGAAAGATAAGTTCCGCGAGAACATCCGTATTGCACTGCCAGCCGCTATCGCTGCGATCTTGCTGTTTATGTTCAGCAGTACGCCGACGGAAGTACCCGCTACAACCGATGTTGAGTGGCTGAAAGTGCTGCCGTACATCACCATCTTGGTATTGGCGGTGTCGGGCTTGAACGTCTTTGTCGTACTGAGTATCGGTATTATGCTGGCGGGCGGAATTGGTTTGTTTGCGACCTCTGGCTATGGCCTGTCAGCTTATGGCCAAGATATCTACGCTGGTTTTGGCAATATGCAGGAAATCTTCCTATTGTCGATGCTTATCGGTGGTATGGGTGAGCTGATGCGTCGCCAGGGTGGTTTGGCCTTCTTAACCCAGCTGATCAGTAAGGTGATCCGTGTCTTTAGCAAGCAGCACTCTAAAGCACAGAACTTGCGAGCCAGCGAACTGGGTATTGCCGGGCTGGTGGGACTAACCAACTGCTGTACTGCGAACAATACCGTGGCGATTATCGTCTCTGGCGGGGTAGCGCGCGAGTTGGCTGAAGAAAATGGTGTAACGCCGCGTCGTTCGGCAAGTTTGCTCGATATCTTTTCGTGTGTGGTGCAGGGTGTTTTGCCATACGGCGCACAGGCGCTGTTGCTAGGCTCGGTGTTTGGCCTATCGCCGCTAGAAGTGGTGAGCCACTCTTATTACTGTTTCTTCCTCGCTTTTGCCGCGGTTGCTGCGGTTTTCTTCAAGCATCCAGCGCGTAAGCCAGCGATTGCTTGATAGGCGGTCAGCTAGGTTAGGAAAACCCAAAATAGTATCAGAAGCCTCACGCCAGTGAGGCTTTTTTTTGCTTGTTACCCTTGCGTTATGACATTGCGATGCTTGTATAGTGATCTGGTCAACAGATTGATGAAAACCACATAACAGCGTGCAGCAAATAACTTAAACTGACGCTGTCAAATCAATCATATAACGAGATTAAGGTGACCCCCCATGAAGGAACGCTTTTTCACCAAGGCAGCGCTAACGGCTGCTATTCTGGCCTCACTGACAGGCTGTGCGAGTCAATCTGAAACAATAGCGCCAGCTTGGCAGGCTGATCAAACGTACAAGATCACTATTCTCCATACCAACGATCACCATGGTCGTTTTTGGCATAACGCCAACGGTGAGTACGGTATGGCGGCACGTAAGACGCTACTGGATCAGATCCGAGCAGAAGTGGCGGCTGAAGGCGGTACTACGCTGTTGCTTTCTGGGGGCGATATTAACACGGGTGTACCAGAATCTGATTTACAGGATGCCGAGCCGGACTTCAAAGGCATGAATATGCTGGGTTACGATGCAATGGCACTGGGCAACCACGAGTTTGATAATCCACTGGAAGTACTGCGCAAGCAGGAAGAGTGGGCGGAATTCCCGATGCTGTCTGCTAACATTTACGGCAAGGAAACCGGTGAGCGCCTGTTCCAGCCTTACCAGATCTTCGAGCAGCAAGGCATTAAGATCGCGGTCGTTGGCCTGACCACCGAAGATACTGCAAAAATCGGTAACCCAGAATATATCGGTGGCGTTGATTTCCGCGACCCTAAAGCAGAAGCGCAAAAGGTGATCGCAGAGCTGAAGGAAACCGAGAATCCGGATGTGATCATTGCAGCAACCCATATGGGCCACTACGCCAATGGGAACAACGGCATTAACGCGCCGGGTGATGTTGCGCTTGCACGTTACTTGCCAGCTGGCGAGCTGGATATGATTGTTGGTGGTCACTCCCAAGAGCCGGTGTGCATGGAAGGGCCTAACATGTACAACAAGAACTTTAATCCGGGGGCTGAGTGCCAGCCAGATCAGCAAAATGGGACGTGGATTGTCCAGGCCCACGAGTGGGGTAAATATGTCGGCCGCGCTGATTTTGAGTTCCAGAATGGCGAGCTACAGATGGTTAGCTATGATTTGATCCCAGTTAACCTCAAGAAGAAAGTGAAGTTGGCTGATGGGTCTAAAAAGCGTGTCTTTATTCAGGATGAAATTGCCCAGGACGTTGAAGTAAAAGCATTCCTACAACCATTCCAGGAGCGTGGGCAGGATCAGCTCAATATCAAGATCGCCGAATCTAACGGTAAGCTTGAAGGCGACCGTAATGTGGTTCGTTTTCAGCAGACTAACTTGGGACGTTTGATTGCGGCTTCTCACATGCAGCGCGCCAAGGCGGACTTTGCGGTGATGAACTCTGGCGGTGTGCGTGACTCGATTGCCGCTGGCGACATCACCTATAAGGATGTGCTGACTGTTCAGCCGTTCGGCAACATTGTTACCTATACCGACATGTTGGGTAGCGAAGTGATGGACTACCTTAACGTGGTCGCCACCAAGCCGGTTGACTCAGGCGCCTATGCCCAGTTCTACGGTATTTCAATGAAGGTTGCCAATGGTAAGGTCAGCAATGTGTCGATCGGTGGTAAACCGCTGAGCCTGACTGAAACATACCGCTTCACGGTGCCGAGTTTCAATGCGGCGGGTGGTGATGGTTATCCTAAGCTTACCGATCACTTAGGCTATGTAAACACCGGTTTTGTGGATGCAGAAGTGCTGAAGGAATTCCTGCAGACAAACAGCCCGATTGATGTGAATGCATTCGCACCAAAAGGGGAGATGGTTTACCGTTAATTTGGCTTAGTTTGAGCTGAAAAAGTGAAGCCCTGCGGATGCAGGGCTTTTTTGTGCCTGCACAACAACGCTTCTTTTTCTTTTGGCAACAACGGCATTGGGCTATAGTGACTGCCTTTAGTTGGAAATGGAATTGGAACCGGAGCGGCTATGACACCTGCTATCAACCTCGCCAAGAAAAAGAAAATCCCCCATACCATCCATCAGTACAAGCACGATCCGGCCAATACCAACTTTGGTCTGGAAGCCGCAGACGTTTTGGGTCAGGATCCGAACCAGGTATTCAAAACCTTGCTTTTTGCACTTAACGGCGACCCGAAAAAACTGGCGGTTGCGATTGTGCCCGTCGCGGGTTTGCTCGACTTGAAAGCGGCAGCGAAGGCGGCTGGTGCCAAGAAGGCCGATATGGCCGATCCCCAGATAGCGGAAAAGACGACCGGATACATTGTCGGCGGGATCAGCCCGCTGGGGCAAAAAAAACGTCTACCGACCTTTCTTGATGCCTCGGCCCAGCAGTACGAAACCATCTGTGTCAGTGCCGGACGGCGGGGACTGGAAATCGAATTGGCTCCCAGTGATTTGCTCGCACTGACGGGCGGACAGTTTGCCCCGTTGGCAAAACTGTAATCGGACCAAATACTCATATCTCTAAAATGAAAGGCTGGCAATGCAGAGTCTGAACTTGAATTTACTGCGAACCTTGCAGGTGCTGCTGGATGAATATCATGTTAGCCGCACGGCTGAGCGCCTGTGCGTGACCCAGTCAGCCGTCAGTCGCCAGCTGACTCAGCTACGTGAGTTGTTCGGTGACCCTTTGCTGATAAGAGAAGGCAACCGCTTGTTGCCTACTCCCAAGGCGCTACAACTGAAGGACAAGGTCGACAAAATCCTTGCCAGCTGCCAAGGGTTACTTGAAGAACCAGCATTCTCACCTCAGCACTGGACTGGGCCGATGATCTTGGCCTCCTCTGACTATGTTGCCCAATATATCCTGCCTGAAATTGTTGAACGGGTGCAGCAGCAGGCGCCGCAGGTGAATATTAGCTACCGTTTGTGGTCACCGGAGTACTTATCTAATTTAGCTGATTTGGATATCCAGTTGGTATCGACCATGCTGCCGAAAGTTCCTGAAGGGCTGTGCGGAGCTCGTATTGGATCGGATTTTCCGGTATGCGTGATGCGTGGGCAACATCCTCTGGCCAATGAACCAGAGCTGTCATTGGCATATCTTGCTGGTTACCCACATATGCGGGTTTCGGCGGGTGGGGATAAAGATAGTTTTGTCGAGCGGGAACTCAAAGCGCAGGGGTTACATCGAGATGTTCAGTTTTCTGTACCTTTCTTCAGTGCAGCCTTTCAAACCTTAGTACGCACCGATATGTTAATGGTGTTGCCCGAGCACATAGCCCGTAATATGCAGGCTTGGTTTGATATTACCTATAAAGCCCTGCCGATCCCCAAGCCTGAATATAGTTATTGGCTGGTTTGGCATCCCCGTTATGATAGCGACCCTGCCCACCGCTGGTTCCGCGAGCAAGTACTGATGGTGATGAAAGGCTCGATGTATTCGATTTAGCGCTTAGGGCGTGGTTATCTATCTTAGTGTATGACTATTACCTGAAATCATAACGATGATGATTTCTTTTGATTTCCTCGCATGACATGTCGTTGTTAAAGTGTGTGATATCAAGGAAACACAGTAACCGACAGGAAAACAATAATGACACTCAGTATTTGGCTTTCGTTACTTATGGTATGCATGTTAGGTGCAATGTCACCGGGCCCGAGTTTGGCTGTTGTTGCCAAGCACAGCTTGGCGGGAGGTCGCCTGCATGGAGTAGTGACGTCCTGGGCACACGCTGCGGGTGTTGGCGTTTATGCACTGGTGACCTTGCTGGGTCTAGCGGTGGTACTTAAGCAGTCACCGACGCTGTTTAGTGTTATCACTTATGCGGGGGCAGGCTACTTAGCTTACCTAGGGGTAAATGCTTTGCGCTCAAAAGGCGGGGTGGCTGCGAAACTGGCTGCGGGCCAATCAACAAGCTTGGTTGAAGCCGCTCGCGATGGGGCGATGATTTCATTGCTCAATCCCAAGTTGGCTCTGTTCTTCCTCGCGTTATTTAGTCAATTTGTCGCGGTAGGGACGGAATTGAGCAGCCGGGCGATTATTGTCGCTACACCTCTGCTGGTGGATGGCCTGTGGTACACCCTTATTGCCTTTGTATTGTCGAACCCTAAGGTGCTGGAAAAGCTTCGCACCAAAGCGCAACTTATCGACAGATTATCAGGAGTCGTACTGATCCTGCTGGCGATGCGAGTTGTTATTCAGGCCTAGTGTAGAAGCGATATATTTTACCAATCTACATCAATACTTGATCAACTACTTATCCAGATGGGGAGTAGAACGATAAAAAGGAGCTTAGGCTCCTTTTTATCGTTGGACGAGGTGTATCTTGCGTTTAACTCTGTCGCTTGCTGTGACGCTCACGGTTTTCCTGCTTGCGCTCAGCGCTTTTTTTCAGCATGACATAGACCGCACCGTTACCACCATGCTGGCGCAAGGCCGAGTGGAAGCACATCACATCAGATATTTGTTCAAGCCAGGTGGCCACATAACTTTTCATCAGGGCCGGTGGGTTGGACTTCTCTCCCTTACCGTGAACAATCATCACAGTACGGATATCCATTCTTTGGCACTGGCGAAGAAAGTTGAGTACTTCATCACGCGCTTCTTTCAGGGTCTTGCGGTGTAAATCCAGTCGGGCATTGATATCGTATTTACCCAGTCGAAGCTTGCGGAATACGCCTTCTTGAACACCATCACGCTTAAATTCCAACATATCGTCAGGCTTGACCATTTTTGCGTAGTCTAAAGAAAGGTATTCAGGGTCGCTGTCAGACAAGGTCTGTGCCGCAAGACGCCTTGCGAGGTGGGCTTCGGTGACTTGGTGTTTATGGGCGACTTCGACTTTGTCTTGCTTGATAGGAGCGACATCAGCCATCATCTCTCGGAAGAGATCTAATTCATCGTTTTCAGACATGGTGTTCGTGGGTTGAAGACATATAACTCGATTATATACCCAGCCACTGCGATACCCAAGTGGCTTCAGTTGCTATGGATTGCAATATGTTACAGGTGAGGTGATGGATGAGAAAGACGGATAGGAGAAAATAAATCCAGGGCCAAAACCGACAAGTTGGACCCTGGCGCAAGCAGATGACATTGCGAAATGGCTCTAGTGAGGAGAGGGTGCAGACAGTACTTTGTAAACAAAGTAACCGCCAAAAAATAGCATTAATCCCAGCGTGACAAAGATAACGATCATTGACGACAGGCCTACGGCATTGCCAAAGAGGAGATCCAACCAAAAATCCATGTGCATTCCTTTGGACGCGGAATAATGGTCATAAGATAAACAATGTAGCAAAAATGCTGTGATGATCTGGATCAAGGGTTTACAGGTTGTGTTAAGTTTGTGTTTGTCGCTGTGGTTGCGATCACTTTTTCGCCAGGGTTGGTAGTTCTGTGAGCAGTTGATAGTGGTTTTTTTTAAAAATGTGTTTTTCTACTTGCGTAAAATCTTTTGCTGAGTAATATAACCCACCTCAGCAACGAAGCTGATTCAAGTAGAGAGTTTACAAGACTTTTTATTTGTACTTGTCGGTGAATAGCGCAGCTTGGTAGCGCATCTGGTTTGGGACCAGAGGGTCGGGGGTTCGAATCCCTCTTCACCGACCACTATTTAAAAATAGTGGCAATTTTATATCGCCATTATTTATCGTCGGTGAATAGCGCAGCTTGGTAGCGCATCTGGTTTGGGACCAGAGGGTCGGGGGTTCGAATCCCTCTTCACCGACCACTATTTAAAAATAGTGGCAATTTTATACCGCCATTATTTATCGTCGGTGAATAGCGCAGCTTGGTAGCGCATCTGGTTTGGGACCAGAGGGTCGGGGGTTCGAATCCCTCTTCACCGACCACTATTGAAAGCCTCGTCAGAAATGACGGGGCTTTTTTCATTTCTGGCGTACCCATATCGGTAAACAGCCTCATCGGTGAATAATGCAGCTTGGTCGCGCATCTCTGGCTGTTGGGTATGGTGGAGCATTATATTGCGATTTTGGTCGGGGGTTCCCTGTTTCCTTGTCTTGGCCTCTTCATCGACCACTATTGAAAGCCCCGTTAGAAAGACCGGGACGCGCAGTTGGGGCTTTTTTCATTTCTGGCGTACCCATATCGGTAAACAGCCTCATCGGTGAATAATGCAGCTTGGTCGCGCATCTCTGGCTGTTGGGTATGGCGGAGCATTATATTGCGATTTTGGTCGGGGGTTCCCTGTTTCCTTGTCTTGGCCTCTTCACCGACCACTATTGAAAGCCCCGTTAGAAAGACCGGGACGCGCAGTTGGGGCTTTTTGTATTTCTGGCGTACCCATATCGGTAAACAGCCTCATCGGTGAATAATGCAGCTTGGTCGCGCACCTCTGGCTGTTGGGTATAGCTTCTAACCGCAAGATACCTGCTCGCTTTGGCTCAGCTGTTTGATTGAAAAGCCTTGCTGTTTGAGTAGTGTTGGCAGTCCCTCTTCCCCTAGTAGGTGCATGGCACCGACCACAATCAAGAACTTACCGCGCTGATACGCCGGATCGCCGGTTAGCTGTGTCGCCCAGTCGTGGTTGCGATCGTTGATCAGGGCTGCGTCGGTTTGGTCGGTGTACTGGCTATCTTCAAATAAGCTCACAAGTTGTTGTTGGTCACCAGCCTGCCAGGCGCTGATCAGGCAAGATAACTGCTTGGTCATCTCTTCCCACTCATTGATCGTGGTCATCAGAAGATCTTTACCGTGATCATCGAGTTGCTCCATCAAGCGCAGTTGTTGCTCGATGCTTTCCAGCTCTAGGATAGGCATCTGCTTGGCCTGGGCGCGTTTAAGCAAGGTGATATCAATCCCTCTATCCGGACTGAGTCCGGCTTGCTCGGCCATCTTCATCTGCAGGCTGATAGCGGCCAGCCAAGGCGGCGAGGTGAGCAGTGGTGAGGACGATATGCCAGCTTGCTTAGCGGTGGCTGCAAGCGACTGTCTTTCGCTGTCTGTCAACATCTGGGCCGTTGTTGCGATTGCAGGGTTGAGCTGTGCCGAGCTAGGTTTGAGGATGTTGGCCTCAACGACGAGGGCATCGGCATTGTCCCAATGGTCAGTAAATGCTGCTGGCAAAGGGTAGAAGTTATCTTTACCGGCATGGATTGAGCCGAGGATGATAAATTGTCGGTTGGCATTTTCGGCCTGCCAAACCAGCGGCTCGGCAACAACGCTGGTAGTGATGAAAGGCAGTAGTAACGCTGTGCGGGTGAAGAGCGATTTCAGCATAGTGATCCTGTGAGCTGATATAACCAGTGATCTGTTTGTTATATCAGCTCATGACAGGGCCGGATAGGTCTATCTCCAAGTAATTTCAAGGCACTTGGGGATATATGTCTACTTTTTTGGCTGGAGCCAGAACCACCAGACAATAAAGGCAATGGCGAGGATACCGATAATAGCGACCATGTTAACGCTCCGTCTTTGGTTGTGAATGGGGCTGGGTAGCTTGTTTGTATTTGCTATCAGGCTTGAACAACCGTAACCGGTTGGCATTGCTGACAACCGTAATGGAAGACAAGGCCATCGCGGCTCCGGCTACGACCGGGCTGAGCAAGGCACCTGTGAACGGGAATAGGATCCCTGCTGCCACCGGAATGCCCAGCGTGTTGTATACAAAGGCACCGAACAGGTTCTGCTTCATATTGCGGAGCGTTGCTTTAGAGAGCTGCAATGCATCGGGTACACCATGCAGAGAGTGGCGCACCAGAGTGAGCTGGGCACTCTCGATGGCGACATCACTACCGCTGCCCATTGCGATACCGATATCGGCTTGGGCCAAGGCTGGGGCATCATTGATGCCGTCACCGACCATGGCAATTCGTTTGCCTTGCTGCTGGATTTTTTCCACTTCGCTGGCCTTGCCATCGGGCAGCACTCCGGCTATGACATGCTCGATACCGGCCTGCTTGGCGATGGCATTGGCTGTCGCTGGAATGTCACCGGTGAGCATAATGACCTCAAGGCCCATCCTCTTCATTCTTTTGATCGCAGCCACCGAGTCATGGCGGATCGGATCGCTAACGGCGAGCAAGCCAGCCAGTTGGCCGTCGACAGCCACATAAATCGGTGTCGCACCTTGCTCGCTGGCATGCAACGCGGCTTGTTGTGCCGGTAAGAGATCTATCTGGTGTAGGGCCATGAGTTTTTGGTTACCCAGCTGTACGCTATGGCCCAAGACTTCACCGCTGATGCCAAAGCCTGGTTGGGCCAGGAAGTGTTGCTGTGGCTCAAGGTTGAGCGCGTCTGCCTTCGCGGCGTTGACGATAGCGGTTGCGAGGGGATGCTCAGAGCCCTGCTCAAGACTGGCTGCCAGTGTGAGCAGTTGCCCCTTGTTAAAGCCGTTGTAGCACTCGCTGTCAACGAGCGCAGGCTTACCTTCGGTCAGGGTGCCGGTTTTATCCAGCACCACGGTATCGATATCGGCTGCAATTTGCAGCGCTTCGGCATTACGGATCAATACCCCGTATTCAGCGGCGCGGCCGACGCCCACTGTGACCGACATCGGGGTCGCAAGACCCAGCGCACAAGGGCAGGCGATGATCAGCACGGTCGTCGCGGTCACCAGCATATAGACAGATGAGGGGTCAGGCCCGAAGTAGTACCAGAGCATAGCCGTGACAATAGCGATGATCATGACTGCAGGCACGAAAATAGCGGAAATGGAGTCGGCTAGCCGTGCCAGTGCAGGCTTGCTGCTCTGCGCTTGGCGGACCAGGTCAATGATCCTTGCCAGCATAGTGTCTCGGCCTATTCTTTCCGCCGTAAACAGTAGGCTACCGTGCTGGTTGATTGTGCCTGCATGGAGGGTGTCGCCTGCTTTTTTGTTGGCCGGGATTGGTTCACCGGTCAGCATCGACTCATCAATATAGCTTTGTCCCTCAAGGATAGTGCCATCGACCGGCACCTTGGCGCCGGGATGGAGACGCAGGACCATCCCGGTATGGACATCGGCAAGGGGCACTTCCCGCTCTTCGCCATTGTCTACGATGATGGCGGTCTGCGGCTGCAAATCCATTAGCTGTTCAAGCGCTTTGGAGGTCCGGCTGCGAGCACGCGCTTCTAAGGCGTGGCCTAAGGTGATCAACCCCAAAATCATTGCCGAGGCTTCGAAATACACATGGCGGGCCTGCATCGGCAACCAGTCAGGTACCAGTACAACCAACATCGAATAGAGCCACGCAGCCCCGGTGCCAAGGGCAACCAGGGTATCCATGGTTGCACGGTGGTGCTTGAAGGCTTTCCATGCATTGGTAAAGAAGTGCTTACCGACAGTCGCAAGCAGTAATAGGGTGATAAGGCCAATGGCTCCCCAGCCTAATTGGTCTGCTTGGGAGGTTATCATCATGCTGCCGCCAAATACCCCCCACGCCATGAGCGGGCCACCGACAGCCAACGCAATATAGGCATTCTTGATATGCTGGCGGTAAACCTGTTCGTTCTGGGTTTGCTGGCGCTGGCGACGCGTTAGTTCATCCTCAGACAGTTCAGCTTGGTAGCCTGCATCCTCAATGGCCTGGATGATCCGGTGGCTATCTGCACGGCCGCTCACCAAGGCCGTTCTTTCGGCCAGGTTGACGCTGGTGGATATGACTCCGTCGACACTGATAATGGCCTTCTCAACCGAGCTGACACAGCTGGCACAGGTCATCCCCGATAGGATGAATTGCTGCGAGGTCACGCCATCTTGTGGTTTGCGAGTCGTGGTATGGCTGCGCTCGGGGGCCTTGCCTGACGCCTGAACAGCCACTGCATTATCCGCAAGCAATTCGCTAGCGTTTGCCTTTTCTGCCACAGGGGATGCGCCAAAACCGGCTGACTCTATCAAAGTGATGGCCGCGTCTTGATCCAGTGTTGTCTGCATACTGGCATGGGTTTTACTGACCGTAAACTCTGTTACATCAGGGTGCTGCTCAAGCAAGTTCTCCACTTTGGCGACACACTTTCCGCAGCTCAGTCCTGACAAGGACAGCTCATAGTGGCGGGAGGCTGGCTGCTCTGCTTCGGCTTGCGGCACGCTGAAGCCGAGTGATTCTATTAACTCGATTAATTGCGGCTCCGGTAGGCTACCGGTTGCGCTAAGCTCAGTTTTGCTGACATCTGCAGAAAAGATCTCGGGATGGCTGTCCAGTGCATCCTTGACCTTGCGGACACATTTGCAGCATGACAGGCCAGCGAGCGGCAGCTGATACTGATAACCAGCTTCATATCCAAGCTCGGTAATGATTGCAATTGCGGCTTCTGGGACAAATGTCCCCTGTAAGATCGCATGCTCTGTGTTGACATCAACGGACTCAATGCCCGGTAGTTCAGTGAGGGCTGATTTGATTTTATTGGCGCAGTTCATACAACGCACCTTTCTCAGCGGCAGGGTTAACTCGACCATATTGAAGCCTTACTGGTGATACAGTTTTATTCACTTAAGCCAATCTTAAAGCTTCCATCAACTGGAAGGTCAATACATTTTGAGTTTTATCAAGAAAAGTAAAAATCAGCTTGTCACTCGCTCTAAGACCGCGAATACTAATACGCATAACCTTCCATTAACTGTCAGGTTGAGTATGAATATCAGTGAAGTGGCCCAACAAACCGGACTGACCACCAAGACCATCCGCTTTTACGAAGATAAAGGCATTATTTCCCCCCCGGGCAGGGCAACCAATGGTTATCGTCAGTACAGCGCCAAACATATCGATGAGCTGCATTTGATCCGGCGCTCGCGCTTGGTGGGGTTTACCCTGGATGAAGGCCGTGAGTTATTGGCGTTCTCCCGTGATCCACAGCGGCGCAGTGCTGACGTCAAAGCCAAAGCCGAGCAAAAGCTGATCGAGATTGACCAGAAAATCAAAGAGCTGTTGGAGATGAAGCAGACTTTGGAGACGCTGACTAAGCAGTGTCCGGGAGACGAGGGGGCGAGCTGCCCAATTATTGAAGGTTTATGCCGCAACGGGTAAGAAAATGCCAAAAGGCAGGGAGCTCCCTGCCTTGTTATTATTTATTGCGAACGGTCCCTACAGACTTAGTAAAGCAGGGAGTAAAGCTGACGGCGGTATTTGCTGGCTACCGCATTGCCTTGACCAAGGGCGGCGAGGATATCCATCATGCTCTTCTTCGCTGCACCATCGGCAAAGTTTATGTCTTTGCGAAGCAACTTGATGAGCAATTCTAGGGCTTCTTCTGCGCGTTCAACCTGACTATATTGTACTGCCAGTTCAAAGGCGATATCTCGGTTGTCAGGTTCAGCGGCCAGTTCTTCTTCTAGCTGGCGGATCGCCGGAGAGTCGCTGGCTTGCTGGTGCAATTCCAGTTTCGCCATCAGGCCCTTGTACTTGGCATCTTGATCTTGCATCGGGATGGTAGCAAGCAAGGTTTCTGCCTCATCAAACTGTGAGGTGCCAAGCAGGCATTCGGCTATCGCCAAATTGATCACACTGTTTTGAGCAAACTTGGCTGCCAGTTCACGCAGTACCGGCAAGGCTTCGTTGTATTGCTGGTTATCGACTTGTTCCAAGGCTGACTTGAGGGCAAGCTCTTCCCTACTTGGCAGATGCTTGGCTAGTATCTCGGCAAGGCT
This sequence comes from Photobacterium lutimaris, assembly GCF_003025555.1. GTDB lineage: Bacteria > Pseudomonadota > Gammaproteobacteria > Enterobacterales > Vibrionaceae > Photobacterium > Photobacterium lutimaris. The sequence goes on from NZ_PYMH01000010.1 coordinate 87,001, forward strand.
TTGCTCGGTTTGCGGGCCTGCAGCGCCATCAACAGGCTGGCCATTTTTAAACACAGCGACGGTTGGTAGGCTACGTACACCAAACTGGCCTGCAACCATTGGCTGCGCTTCGCAGTTAAGGGTAGCAAGGGTGACTTGGCCTTGGTAAGACGCTGCCAGCTTTTCCAAAATTTGATTAACTTCGGCTGTTTCAGGCATAGATGGAGCCCAAAAACTGATCACGACAGGGGTTTGCATCGATTGCTCGATCACCTGTTGAAGATTTTGTTCATTCAGTTCGATGGCTAGTTGGTCATACATGGGTTTATCTTCACTCCCTGGACTTCTGAAAAAGCGCGTAGGCCATAAATTTCTTCGTTGAACTAGTTATGGGGGGGAAGACGTGAATTTTCAAGGTGGAGCCGTGAGATGGAACGGGCTGGGGCACAATTAACGTGGGTGGAGCTTGAGATCGTGAGCCTGAGGCCAATGAAACAGGATCAAATAAAAATGGAGAGCCTCGCTCTCCATTTTTATTGAAACGTTAACAGCAATGCGAGTGTCACACACACACAAAGGATATTTATTTGGCGTAATGTCATCGTCACACCTTTCTTCTTTATCTGTATCGGAACGGTTACTAGGGAAGTTGAAGGCCTGTAGGGAGTAACCTTCAATTTACATGATAATGTTAACCGCACTGTGTGACACAAATATTACATTTCTTGCTTTTATTGGCGGAAATCTTACTTCCGCCGGGCTATTCAGTGTTTTCTAAGGTTTGAATTTCCCCAGTGGTGCTTTTTTGATCTCAGTTAGTTGTAAGTCGCTAAGTATATTGTGTGTTTATTGAACCTCATTATTCAGCGCCATCGTTGGGCTGTAGGGGGATTCAGTGTATTAATCACTTTTTATTAACATCGAATCCAGCAGCCGAGTCGGTAAAATACGGCGTAAGAAGCCGAAAATGTATGTCGGTTGGGTAACATAGTATCGGGCTTTCGGCTCTGCAGCCGACATAATGGTAAGTAACGGCTTGAGTACCGCCTCTGGGCCGAGGGTGAATTTGCTCGATGGTGATGACGTGCCAAGCCGGTTAAGGGTGTTCTGGTAACGGGCCTGGTGGCGGGAGTCCGCCATGTCGATATATTGCTCGAACTTTGCCTTGGCATTGGCCCTGAATTGGCTCTCAATAGGACCGGGTTCAATCAAGCTGACTTTAATTGGTGTATTGGCCAACTCTAAGCGCAGGGTATCGGTATATCCCTCAAGGGCGAATTTGCTGGCATTGTAGGCGCCTCGGTATTTCATGGCGACAAGGCCCAAAACAGAACTGTTCTGGACGATCTTACCGCTACCTTGGGCCAGCATTACCGGAATTGCTAATCGTGTTAGGTGGTGCCATCCGAACAGGTTGCTTTCAAACTGTTGACGCAGGGCGTGGGTTGGCAGATCTTCAAGGGCGCCGGGTTGGCCGTAGGCCGCGTTATTGAATAATACATCCAGTGTACCGCCAGTGATGGCAAGCATATCGCTAAACCCTTGCTCAATGGAGGCTTCGTCATCCATGTCCATCAGTACACAGTGCAAGCCTTCCTCTTTTAATCTATCGACATCGCTTTGCCGGCGACAACTGGCAACCACCTGATAGCCTTGTTGGTGAAGTGATTTTGCGCAATGGTAGCCAATGCCGCTGCTGCAGCCGGTGATCAGAATACGGAGTGTGTTGCTAGGCATAGTCGGGAGTATCCTTGTCAAACGGATCTGTGGTGAGTGGTGCTTGTTATAGGTGTGGGACAATTTCTTTGGCCATGAACTCGGCAATCCAGGGTTGGGCGTCGGGTTTGGGATGTAAGCCGTCGTCCATCATCCACTCCTGCTTGAGAATAATGTGCTCGAGGAAAAAAGGCAGCAGCGGGATGTCCAGTTGGCTGCTGATATCTTGATACACTTTTGCAAATTGATCGCTATAGCGTTTGCCGTAATTTGGCGGTACAAATATTTGCATAAGAAGCGGATATGCCCCTGCTTGCTCGATCTGAGTGATCATCTCACCGAGATTATTGCGTATAGTTGTAGGAGGAAATCCTCTGAGTCCGTCGTTGGCACCCAGCTCAATCAAGACAAAGTCGGGGTGGTGCTGTTCCAGCAGGCGGGGAAGTCGAGCCATCCCATTGCCAGTGGTATCACCGGAAATACTGGCGTTGATGACGGTGACGTCGTGGCCATATTTTTCAAGCTCAGTATCCAACAGGCTTGGCCAACTCTGCTCTGCCTGCATTTGGTATCCGGCGCTGAGGCTGTCACCGAGAACGACTAAGGTTGCCGCAAAGGCATGCTGAGTGAAAGCAAGAACAAAAATGATTGAAAGGAATCGCATCATGTCTACATCCGTGATTAAAGCTGTATCAGTGTCCAAGCAGGTGACGACCGCATCATCGTCACTCACCATTTTGCAGGATGTTTCGCTCGAGGTCGAGCAAGGCGAGGCAATTGCCTTGGTTGGTGTGTCTGGGGCCGGAAAGTCCACCCTGATGACTTTGTTGGCCGGTCTTGATATCCCGAGCCAAGGTAGCATCGAGCTATTGGGCAAGTCATTGGCTGCGATGGATGATGAGGCGCGTGCAGCACTGCGCAGCGACAGTATTGGCTTTGTGTTCCAGAGCTTTTTGTTAATCCCGTCTCTATCGGCCCTTGAAAACGTGATGCTGCCCGCCATTATCAAAGGCGAAGAAGCCGATGAAGGGCGGGCGCGTGAGCTTCTCGAGAAAGTCGGGTTGGCCGGGCGGGAAGTGCATTTACCGGCACAGTTATCCGGTGGTGAGCAGCAGCGGGTTGCGCTGGCGAGGGCGTTTATGACCCGGCCTCGAGTCCTGTTTGCCGATGAGCCAACCGGTAACCTCGACCAACATACTGCCGCCACCATTATTGAATTGTTGTTTGCCCTTAACCGCGATCACGGTACAACCTTGGTGCTGGTGACCCATGATCCGCAACTGGCGCAACGCTGTGATCGGACCTTGGTGCTGGAAAGTGGGAGCTTGGTAGCGGCATGACAGAAATCACTGAACTTCAATCTGAAACGTCAACGACGAACCGTTCGATGCTGCTCAAATGGAGCTGGCGTGAGCTGTGGCATGGCCAATTGTGGCCGGTGGCCGTTGCCCTGACCCTAATTATCGCCTGTGTGTTTGCCTTGGCCGCATTGGTCGTTCGGGTGGAGAAGATCATGGTTGATCAGGGCCGATCCATGATTGCGGCTGATTTGGTGTTCCGCTCGGCCAACCCTGTTGAGGCACCAATCTTGGAGAAGGCAGCGCAGCTCGGGCTGACGGTATCCCAGCAGGTTCGTTTTGGCACCATGGCCTTCAGTGATGAGGCGATGCAGTTGGTCAGTGTTAAAAGTGTTGAAAGTGACTTTCCGCTGCGGGGCGAGCTTGAATTGCAAAGCCCGTCTGACACTCACCACCAGGTCCAGCCCGGCGAGCTGTGGTTGGCTGAACGCTTGTTTGATTTATTGAAGGTCAAACCCGGTGATGTATTGGCTATCGGTGATGCCGAGCTCAAGGTCAGCGGGACGATTGTGCAAGAGCCTGAGCTGTCGTTTAACCCGTTTAGCCAGATGCCGGCCGTGCTGATCCACGCCGATGATTTGGAGAGTACTGGTGCGATCCAGCCCGGGAGCCGGGTGCAGTACCGGGCCTATTTCACCGGTGCGGATAGCCAGCTCAAGGTGTTGCAGCAGCAGATAGAGCTTGAGCCAGGGGAGCGCTGGTTAAGCGAAACCTCGCAGGGGCGTACCGGTGATGTCATTGAAAAAGCCCGCCAATATCTCTCCTTGACCCTGATCCTCGTGATATTGATGGCGACGGCGACCTTGGTACTGACCTGTATGCATTACGCCTCTACCCGAACGGAGGTGGTGGCGATGATGAAAAGCCTCGGTGCCAGCCGCAAGTGGCTATGGCAGTGGCTTGCGCGCCAGTTGGCAATGCTATTTGCGTTAGCTCTTGTTGCTGGAATAACCATCGGGGCGTTGCTGGAATACCTGCTGCGGGTACCGCTGGTTGATGTCTTGCCCGATCCCCTGCCGGGGATCGGTTTTACGCCGTTGGTCGTGAGTGTGTTGGTTGCCTTGTTGGTCGCAATACCCGGAATGGGGATTCCGCTGTTGCGGCTGGTCGATGCACCTGCTATTTCGGTGATCCAGCGCCAGGAAAACTGGCAGAGCAGTAACAAGGGCTATGTGCTGGCACTGTTGCCGTTGGTGGCTGGGTTATTTTGGTTGGGTGGTAATGGGTTAATGTGGTTAACCTTGCTGGGGTTGGCACTGATCTTGGTTGTGTTGGCTTTGTTGGGTGTCATTATTGTGCGAGGCCTCAAACGAGGTCGCTGGGGACCGGCCATTACCTTAGCGCTAAGCCGAATAAATCGCAGTCCGATGGCGACGGGAGCCCAGTTGGCGGCCTTGACCAGCTCGCTAATGTTGCTGTCGGTGATCTGGTTGCTTCGCTCCGATTTGTTGGCGGACTGGCAGCAGACCTTGCCCGCCGATGCGCCCAATGTGTTTGCCCTCAATATCAGCCCGGAGCAGCAACAGCAATATTTGAATGTTCTGGATCAGCAGCAGGTGATGCGCTCCGATAGTTACCCGGTGATCCGTGGCCGGATAACCCATGTCAATGAGCAGGATTTGCTGGAAAGGGCCCAGCAAGGCAGCCAAGAGCGTGACGAGTCACTGCGCCGCGAGCTCAATTTTACCTGGCGTGAGGCCATGCCGGTTCACAACGAATTAATCGCCGGCGAATGGAGCAAGGAAAGTGGGGTCTCGGTTGAATCAGGTATTGCCGAACGACTGGGGATCACGGTTGGTGATGCGCTGGCCTTTAACGTCAACAGCCAGCCTTTCAGTGCCAAGGTGACCAGTATCCGTGATGTCGAGTGGCGTAACATGCGGCCCAACTTCTATTTTATTTTTACTCCAGATGTGATGGCCGAGTTGCCTACCACCTGGCTAGTTAGCTTCCGTATCGAGGCTGATCAGCAGGCGGTCATTAACCAGCTCGGGCGGGATTATCCAACCGTAACCTTGCTCGATTTGCGTACAATGGCCACCCGGATCCAGGGCATTATGCAGCAAGTGTCGTTGTCGTTGTCGGTATTGGCAGGCTTGGGCGTAGTCAGCGGCTTGCTGCTGGTGATGACTCTGCTGCGTTTGAGCTTGGCCCAGCGCCGCGATGAAATACGTTTGTATCGAACCTTGGGCGCCAGCCGCAAAAGGGTATCGGCCACTGTATGGGGGGAATACGGTATTATGGCCTTGCTTGCCGGTGTGATGGCTGCAGCAGGGGCCGAGGCGGTGGTCGCAGCACTGGTGAAATGGGGTTTTGAGCTGCCTGTCAGCTGGCACCCGGGGGTGTGGATGGTCGTTCCTTTATTATCTTTGCTATTGGTGGTGTTGATCATCCGCTCGATGATTAACAGCCTGCTGTTACCGGTACGAGGTTGATCGTGATGAATGCATCTCCGGCCCCATACCGTGGGTATCACGGGGACCGGTTTTCGGACGACGTAGATTAAGTCGAGAAGTGGAACGATTAAGCGGCAACGATGTCCTCCAGTGCCACATCAATACTTTGGAAGCGGAAAGCAAAGCCTAGTGTCTCCAGCTTGTGGGGAATGGCACGCTGTCCTTCCAGCAGTAGTGAGGACGCTTCGCCAAGCGCCAATTTGAGCACGAAAGCGGGGGTGAACAGGACATGCGGCCGGCGCAGGGCCTTGGCTAAGGTTTGGCTGAATACCTTGTTGGTGACGGGCTGTGGAGCCGTCAGGTTGAAGGCGCCATCGGCCGATGGGGTCTCGAGCAGAAACACAATCGCCGCCACCATGTCCTGCAGGTGGATCCAGGGGGTGTACTGGGAGCCGTCGCCGATTGGCCCGCCAAGCCCCAGCTGGTAGGGGGGCAGCATCTTGGCCAACGCACCGCCGTGTTTACCCAGTACGATCCCCGTTCGCAGCAGGCAAACCCGGGTTTTCTCGCTGCCAGCTTGCATGGCAATCTCCTCCCAGCGCTGACAGACATGGTGGGCAAAGTCATCGTGGTTAACTTGCCTGCTGACGGCAAAGGATTCGTCGATTACGGTGTCTTGCTGGTTGCCATAGATCCCGACTGCCGACCCACTGATAAAGGTATGGGGTGGCTGGCTGCCGGCTTGGATTTTCTCGACCAATTGCGTGGTCAGATCCCAGCGGCTGTGGCAAATTTTCTTTTTTTGCTGCTGGCTCCAGCGTTTATTGATGATCGGCTCGCCAGCGAGGTTAATCACGGCATCAAAACCATCAAGGTTGTCGAACTGGTCCAGGGAGGCAACGGCATTGATCCTGCCGCCTAGGGTTTGGCTGGCCTTGGCCGGATTGCGGCTCAATACGGTAACCTCATGCTCATCCAGGGCATTGATTAAGGCCGAGCCGATAAAGCCTGTCCCGCCGGTCATTAATATCTTCATGCTTCTCCTCTGAGGCAACGCCTTTACCTATCTGGGTATGATTCTGGGCATAAGTATAGCCAAAGCAAAGGGTTGTTATCGCGAACAATCTTCTTTATGACATATGGTTATGTGTGCTAGCTCTCGTGTTGGTACATAAAAGTTGTGTCTAATTATTAATGAGGAGTACCTTGAAGGTATATCCTTAATTCAACGGCCGTGCGACAACCTGGAGGTGGAATGTCATTTGTGCTCGTCCTGCTGAAATCCTTGTTGTCCAGTCTGCGTGATTTACTGCCGATCATCTTGGTTATTGGCTTCTTCCAAATGGTTGTCCTTCAGCAACCTCTGCCACAGCTAGGACCGATACTGGTTGGCTTGGCGTTTGTGGTTGTCGGCTTGACCCTGTTTGTCTTCGGGCTGGAAATGGGGTTGTTTCCCATCGGCGAGTCGATGGCACACTCCTTTGCCAGCAAGGGCAGTGTGTGGTGGTTGTTGCTGTTTGCCTTTTGCCTGGGTTTCGGCACGACAATTGCCGAGCCGGCATTGACCGCGGTTGCGGCGGAAGCTGCCAAGGTGGCCGCCGAAGGGGGGTTGATCGCCCCTGATGCCAATAGCCAAGTGGATTATGCGACCGGCTTGCGCCTGACCGTCGCCCTATCGGTAGGGATCGCGATTATGCTTGGGGTGATACGGATACTTAAAGGATGGCCTATCCAATGGATGATTATTGGTGGTTATTTGTTGGTGATGATCATGACGTGGTATGCGCCAGCGGCCATTGTCGGCATTGCCTACGATTCTGGTGGCGTGACGACGTCTACCATTACCGTGCCTTTGGTTGCGGCTTTGGGGGTCGGGTTGGCGTCCTCGATCAAGGGGCGCAATCCTATGGTCGACGGGTTTGGCTTGATAGCCTTTGCCTCGTTGACCCCGATGATATTCGTGATGGCCTATGGCATGCTGGTGCACTAGGAGGCAGGGATGACTGAGCTGAACGGTATTGTGCCCCACTTTTTCGCCACCCTGCTGATGACAGTACGCGATGTCCTGCCGATTGCGGTGATTATTTTTGGTTTTCAACTGGCCGTACTGCGTCGTCCGGTGACTCATTGGCCCAGAGTCGCGCTGGGGTTTGTCTACGTCATTGTCGGGTTGTCATTTTTCCTGTTAGGACTCGAGCTAGCCCTGTTCCCATTGGGGGAATCCATGGCGGCCCAGTTGACCGCCCTAGATTTCTTGTTCGACAGCGGAGAGGGGATCCCCGCAGAAATCCCCTGGACCCAGTATTATTGGGTCTACATCTTTGCAGCAGCCATCGGTTTCAGTACCACCATTGCCGAACCTTCACTTATTGCCGTTGCGCTCAAAGCCAATCAAGTCTCGGGTGATACGATTAGTGTCAACGGGTTGCGTATTGCGGTTGCGTTGGGCGTTGCGATGGGGATAGCCCTTGGTAGTTACCGGATTGTGGCCGGGGATCCACTTCATTATTACATCTTGGCGGGCTACTGTGTGGTTGTGGTGCAGACCTACTTTGCACCGAAAATGATTGTGCCCTTGGCCTATGACTCCGGCGGTGTAACAACATCGACGGTAACCGTACCGATTGTGACGGCCCTAGGCCTCGGGCTCGCTTCCACCGTACCGGGCCGAAATCCGATGCTTGATGGGTTCGGGCTAATTGCGTTTGCCAGTTTGTTTCCGATGATCACGGTAATGGGCTATGCCCAGCTGTCGGCAAGACAGGCAAAGAGGAGAGAAGAAAATGCGCTTTAAGCTGATATTGGCCTTTATTGAAGATTCGAAAACCGATGCCGTCTTGGATGCTGCCCGCCAGGCCGGTGCGACCGGGGCGACCGTGATTAATAATGCCCGTGGGGAAGGGCTGTACCAGAAGAAAACGTTTTTCGGCCTAGGGCTTGATGTCCAACGCGATGTGATCTTGTTTGTTGTCGAGGAGCATCTGGCCCGGACCATTTTGGAAACGATAGAGCATGTCGGGGATTTTGACTCGTCGTCGGGGCAGGGGATTGCGGTACAGCTTGATGTTGAGGATGCGGTGGGCGTGGCCCATCAGGTAGAAACACTAACCAAAGTCGTTGAGGCGAAGCTATGAATAATGACACCGTGGTTCGGGTTCGGGATGTAATGATGAACACCTACGCGATTGTTGAGGGGGTGACCACGGTTGCCGAGGCTATTCGTATTGCCAAGAGAAAGCAAATCAAGGCCCTGATCGTTAACAAGCGCAATGATGACGATGAATACGGTATCGTCTTGATGAACGATATTGCCAAGAATGTATTGGCGTTGGATCGTTCGCCGGAGCGGACGAATATTTATGAGATCATGACCAAGCCCGCCTTGTCGGTCAGTGCAACCATGGATGTCCGTTACTGTGCCCGCTTATTCGAACGCTTTGGTATTAGCCGGGCACCGGTCATCGAAAGCGGTAAGATCATCGGTATGGTGAGCTATAACAATATCGTCCTCAACGGTATGCTGCGAGATGAGTAGCCATCGTTCGGGTAATGGTATTGTCATGGGGTTCGGTGTAGGATCACAGCATCCTGTTTCGAAGAAAGATCACCTGACATGAAATTGTTTTTTGCTTCTGATATCCACGGTTGTGCCGACAGCACTCGCCGTACCCTGGCCAAATTTGAACAAACGGGTGCTGAGCACCTAATTCTGCTGGGGGATGTGCTAAACCACGGACCACGCAATGCGTTGCCGGCCGGTTACGCGCCGATTGAAGTGGCTGAGCAGCTCAACCAGTATGCAGAAAAGATCACAGCGGTCAGGGGCAATTGCGATAGCGAAGTAGATCAGATGCTGCTGGATTTCCCGATGATGGCGGACTACAACCTTGTGCTGCTGCCAAACGGTCGCCGCCTGTTCCTGACCCATGGCCACCTTTACAACGGTGACAAGCACCCACGCCTTCGTGATGGTGATGTGGTGGTTTCAGGCCATACCCACCTACCGGTTGCCGCAAAGAAAGAAGCGCTTTATGTCTACAATCCGGGTTCGGTGACAATTCCACGTGGCGAGTACCAGGCAAGCTACGGCTTATTGGAGGGTAATAGCTTAAAGGTATTGTCTTTTAATGATGAGGTGATTTGCCAGGTTGAATTGGTGTAGTCGATACACGTTTAATCGATTTAGGAAAAGGCGGCAGCATTGCCGCCTTTTTTGATCTTCGCGTTTTATTTTTGTGTCATTGGAACACAAGGAAAGGTTATTCGCTCTCCACCTATACAAGCATGGGTATAAATGTAGTTGCAATGTGACGGCATGTTAGCGCTATTCGAATCTTTGACGTATAGATTTGTTGCTCAATGTTTACAGTATCTGTTGATTCGGTATAACCGAGCAATTCGTTCGTATATTTCGAATTATTGTTTTGGCAATGGCTTGAATATTTGTGTGATAAAAGTCACTATCTCGCCTTCTTAATTTTGTGTGTTTCAAGATGTGTCAGGTGCCAAACAATATGTGTCAGAATCAGTTTGATTCGTTATTACCGCCACAAATGGCGGAGAAAGCGGCCGAGGTAGGTGTAAGCAAGGCCACCAAAGATCCGATGAAGTCGCTGCTGCTGGCGATCACTGCTGGGATGCATATTGGTATCGCGTTTGTCTTCTATACCACGGTGACGACAGGTACCGGTGACATGGCATGGGGGATGTCGCGTTTTGTCGGTGGTTTGGCCTTCAGCCTTGGTTTGATCTTGGTTGTGATCACCGGTGGCGAGTTGTTTACCAGTTCGGTGCTGACGCTGGTTGCCCGTGCCAGCGGTAAGATCAGCTGGAAGAGCCTGTGGCTGAACTGGGGGGTTGTCTACATCGGTAACCTGATCGGTGCCCTGATGTTAGTGGCTATCATGTTGATGACCAAACAATACATGTCCGGTGGCGGTGCGGTCGGTATCAATGCGATGCAAATCGCCCAGCATAAGCTGCATCATGACTTTACCCAGGCCGTTGCCCTCGGTGTGATGTGTAATGTACTGGTGTGTGTGGCGGTGTGGATGACTTTCAGCGGCCGTACCCTGACCGATAAAATCTTGGTCATGGTCCTGCCAGTCGCGATGTTTGTGTCATCGGGCTTTGAGCACTGCATTGCCAATATGTTCCAGGTACCGATGGCGATTGGTATCAAGTATCTTGCAAGCCCTGAGTACTGGCAAATGACGGGGATGAACCCGGCGGATTTTGCCGATTTGACCTTGAGTAATTTTGTTGTCAATAACCTGATCCCGGTGACACTGGGTAACATCATTGGTGGCGGTGTGTTCGTGGGAATGGGTTATTGGATTATCTACTTACGTAACAAGTGAGTAGTGAGTACCGTGTTCTACGTTTTACTAGCTTGGTATTGAGTTAGTCGTTATACCAAGTTGAATAATATTCTGGCCTATCAGTTTATTAATCAGTTTGGTATTCATTCTTGTGTTGATTCGAGTCTGACATGTTGGCCGCTACGGATGTAGCGGCCTTTTTTTGCTTGGTACTTTTTATCGGTAACCCGTCGCGGTATTAGTTGACCATCATCGAGATGAAGTAACCAATAATCGTTGCTGAGCCGACACCAATGAAGCCTGGGATCATGAAGCTGTGGTTCAGAACGTATTTACCGATAGCAGTAGTACCTGAGCGGTCGAAGCTGATAGCCGCCAGATCGCTTGGGTAGAACGGGAAGAAGAAGTATGCGTAACACGCAGGCAGCACACCAATCAGAACTGCAGGGTCAATACCTAGGGCAAAACCAAGTGGTAGCATAATGGTCAATACAGCAGCCTGACTTTTCAGGAAAGCAGACACAAAGAACATAGCAAAAGCGAATGACCATGGATAGATATTGACCATACCGCTAACCAGATCAACGAGGTATTCTTTGTGGTGACCGATGATAGTGTCACTGAACCAAGCGATACCGAAGATAGTAATGACGGCACTCATACCGGCAATGAACACATTGCTGTTAACGATACGCTTAGGTGAAATATTGGTGGTCAGTAGGATAATCGCACCGACAGATAGCATCAGGAACTGAATGGCCACCGACATACCAACGCCTTGAGGCAGTAGCTGCTTGCTGAATAAAGCAATACCAATCACCGATAGAATACCCAACAGGAACACGGTCAGGCCTTTCTTTGCCGTACGCTGATGTTCAGCTTCTTCTTCTGCTGAGCCTTCCTGCTCGGGATCGACCAAGCTATTACGGAACTCTTCATCTTGAATACGTGCTTGGAAAGCAGGATCTGTATCCAAGTCCTTACCGCGTTTCAAACTCCACAAACAACCAATAAGCAGGCCGCCGAAGGTGGCTGGAATCGTCACCATCAACACATTGACTAGATTGATATCTAGGTTGTTGTCCATGGCTGTTGCCATAACAACGGCAGCAGCTGCGGCAATCGGGCTGGCTGTGATGCCCATTTGCGAGGCAACACTTGCCATTGCCATCGGGCGCTCAGGACGGATGCCTTTTTTGTAGGCAACATCATAGATAACAGGCAGTAATGGGTACACGGAGTGACCTGTACCAACCAGTACTGTCAGAGAATAAGTACAAATCGGTCCCAAGAAAACAATATGTTCAGGATGTTTGCGAAGCAGGCGTTCAGCAAATTTAACCAGTAGTTTCAAACCACCGGTGGCTTCAAGGGTTGCTGAGGCAGCAACCACCGCCAAGATGATAAGCATAACGCCGACAGGGGGAGAGCCCGGCGCAATACCAAAAACGAATGTCATTACAGAGACACCTAGGCCCCCGAGAAGACCAAAAGCGATACCGCCATGGCGTATACCGATTAATATGACAGCTAGCAGTAATAACAGGTGTATCCAGAACATTATTCCATTATCCTTGTTTCATATGGGTTACAATCCACTTGAACTTCTGCACTAAGTTCACTGGCTGGATTTATAAACCATCAACTACACCGAAAGTGGTACACAGATTCCGAAAAAACATACTGTTAACGAATAATCATACGCTTTGTGTGAAAATTGTGAGGCCGGTCAAGATATGGTGTCAGTTGTATGAAAAGGATGGAATAAATATTCAGCGAAACCAATAATCAATTGATTTTATATAAAAAAATGCCCCGCAGTGCGGGGCATTGAAACTTTATTCAAACTAGAGAGCGCTCAAACGAGAAAGTCTTACTAGTTTGCTTCTTCAGCTTGTTTCGCCTGAATCGCGGTTAGTGCCACTGTGTATACGATATCGTCTACTAGTGCGCCACGAGAAAGGTCGTTAACTGGCTTACGCATGCCCTGAAGCATTGGACCGATAGAAACGAGGTCGGCTGAACGCTGTACCGCTTTGTAAGTCGTGTTACCTGTGTTTAGGTCAGGGAACACGAATACAGTTGCTTTACCCGCTACAGGCGAGTTAGGCGCTTTAGAAGCAGCAACGTTTTCCATGATCGCAGCATCGTACTGAAGAGGCCCATCGATCACGAGATCAGGACGCTTCTCTTGAGCAATGCGAGTTGCTTCACGTACTTTATCAACGTCTGCACCCTTACCAGAAGTACCGGTAGAGTATGAGATCATTGCAACGCGAGGCTCGATGCCGAAGGCTTTTGCAGAGTCTGCAGACTGGATAGCGATTTCTGCTAGCTGCTCAGCGTTTGGATCTGGGTTGATTGCACAGTCACCGTATACCAGTACCTGATCAGGCAGTAGCATGAAGAATACAGAAGATACGATTGACGCATCCGGTGCAGTCTTGATGATCTGGAACGGAGGAACGATAGTGTTCGCCGTGGTGTGAACAGCACCAGAAACTAGGCCGTCAACTTCATTGTTTTCTAGCATCATTGTGCCTAGGAAAACAGAATCTTGAAGTTTTTCACGCGCAACAACATCCGTCATGCCTTTCGCGCCACGAAGCTCAACCAAGCGAGCAACGTAGTTTTCACGAACAGCTTCTGAATCGATGATGGTGACGCCAGCACCTAGAGTGACGCCTTGTTGCTCAGCAACACGCTTAATCTCTTCTGGGTTACCAAGAAGCACACATTCAGCAATACCGCGCTCAGCACAGATAGCTGCTGCTTTAACGGTACGTGGTTCGTCACCTTCAGGCAGGACAACACGCTTAGCCGCTTTACGTGCTAGTTCAGTTAGCTCGTAACGGAATGCCGGTGGGCTTAGACGACGCTCTTTGGCTGAACCTTCAGTTAGCGATTCAATCCACTGACCATCAATGTGGCTAGCCATGTATTCGTTAACCAGTTCAACACGCTCTTTATCGTCTGCAGGAACTTCTAGGCTGAAGCTCTGAAGGTTCAGAGATGTCTGCCAAGTGTTACCCAGTGCAGTCATAACAGGTAGACCTGTTTCGAATGCGCGCTCACATAGGTCCATCACTGGCTTAGGTAGCTCGTAGCCGCCAGTAAGCAGTAGGGCACCGATTTCAACGCCGTTCATTGCAGCAAGACATGCCGCAACGATAACGTCTGGACGGTCTGCAGAAGTGACTAGCAGAGAGCCAGGACGGAAGTGTTCAACCATGTGCGGGATAGAGCGTGCACAGAAAGTGATGCTCTTGATACGGCGAGTCGCGATATCACCTTCGTTGATGATTTCAGCGTTCAGGTGCTTAGCGATGTCAGTTGAACGAGTCGCGATCAGCTCAGCGCTCCAAGGTGCACAGCCAAGTACACGGATTGGGCTTGAGTTAAATACCTGCATAACTTCAACGTTTGAAGGCACAGTGGCTTCAGCGTCGTCGAAGATTTCAGATAAGTCTGGGCGAGTACGGCCTTCAGCGTCAACAGGTGCGTTTAGCTTGTTAACGATAACACCAGCGATTTGCTTGTTCTTGATACCACCGAAGTTAGAACATGCTACTTCGATACGCTCTTTAAGTTGAGCTGGGTTATCAGTACCAGAAGCAACAACGAATACGATTTCCGCACCCAGAGTTTTAGCAATCTCGTAGTTGATCTGGTTAGCAAACGGGTGCTTACGGGTTGGAACAAGACCTTCGATTAGCGCGACTTCAGCATCAGCTGTTGATTCTTTGAAGCGTGCTACGATGTCTTCTAGCAGAACATCGCTCTTATCGTTACTGATAAGCTCTTGGGCACTAGCCATTGAGAAAGGTTCAGCCACTTTCATATCACTGTTAGCAGTGATGATGTTAGTTGTTAGATCTGGCTGATCACCGCCGTGACGAGGCTGGGCGATAGGCTTGAAGAAAGAAACGCGAACACCTTTGCGCTCCATTGCACGAAGCACACCAAGGCTTACGCTAGTAAGACCAACACCGGCACCAACCGGAACAAGCATAATAGTACGGGACACTATGGATTCCTCAACTATTGAAACACGACAGTGCTGTGCAATAACGATGGGTGAACCGGTATTGGACAGCACCACACAAAAGCATGACTTAAGGTCATAAGTCATGAAAAAACGGCCGGCCGAGGCCAGCCGTAGCAATCAGTATCGACCGATTAGATTTCAGCTAGACGAGCTGTATCTTCAGCGATAACGAGTTCTTCGTTAGTTGAAACAACCATTGCAGGAACACGGCTGTTTGCAGTAGTGATAACGCCTTCGCCGCCGAAGCGTGCTTTCAGGTTAGCTTCACTGTCAACTTCAACACCTAGGATTGCAAGGCGGTTTAGAACCATCTCACGGATTGGTGCAGAGTTTTCACCGATACCACCAGTGAAAGTGATTGCGTCTAGACGGCCTTCTAGAGAAGCCGTGTAGCCAGCAACGTACTTAGCTAGACGGTGACAGAACACGTCCATTGCACGAGTTGCTTCTTCTTTCTCGCCGTAGTTGTCTTCAACGAAACGACAGTCAGAAGTCACTTCAGTCAGACCCTGTAGGCCAGACTCTTTGGTTAGCATCGTGTTGATCTTCTCAACAGAGTAACCTAGGTTGTCGTGCAGGTGGAAGATGATCGCAGGGTCGATATCACCACAACGCGTGCCCATTACTAGACCTTCAAGAGGCGTTAGACCCATAGAGGTATCTACAGACTGACCATTCTTGATAGCACAAACTGACGCACCGTTACCTAGGTGGCAGTTGATGATGTTTAGCTCTTCTTCTTTCTTACCTAGCAGCTTCGCTGTTTCGCGAGTGATAAATAGGTGAGAAGTACCGTGCATACCGTAGCGACGGATACCGTGCTCTTTGTATAGGTTGTACGGAAGCGCATATAGGTATGCTTCTTCAGGCATAGTCTGGTGGAAAGCTGTGTCAAATACCGCTACGTTCTTAAGTGCAGGGAAAGACTTCTGAGCCGCCTTGATACCGATGATGTGAGCTGGGTTGTGAAGCGGTGCAAGAGTTGCACAGTCTTCGATACCTTTAAGTACATCGTCACAGATAAGTGCAGACTTAGTGAACTTCTCGCCGCCGTGTACAACACGGTGACCGATAGCTTGTAGGTTTTCTGCTAGTTCTGGCTTAGAAGCAAGAATAGTGTCTACCATGAACGCTAGCGCTTCTTCGTGAGCAGCGCCTTCGCCTAGTTGTGCTTCGTGCTTACCGTCAAGTTTCCACTTGATACGAGCTTCTGGAAGGTGCAGACATTCTGCAAGACCTGTCAGGTGCTCTTCACCTGATACCGCGTCAACAACAGCGAACTTTAGAGAAGAACTACCGCAGTTAAGAACTAAAACCAGCTTAGACATGAGTGACTACCTATAATCTGTCTGAAAGTTGATATTCAACTGATATAAAAATTACCCATAGGATAGACGACTTTTCAACAAGTCGGTCTAATCAGGGTCAAAATCGTGCTACATCCGTATCAAAAGAATCGTGAAACCCAGATTCTGGGCCATCCTTGGGAGCGCCTTCAGTTGCCAGAACGATGATTACAGGCAACAATAAATGTAGGCGTGCATAGGATAGCGATTGTGGTGCAATATAACAAAAGTATTTTTAGAAAAAATTAATTTGAATCAAGTTTGTTATTGCTGGTTTTGAATTTTTACTAATTTTTTTGAAGTTTGGTGGTTTATGAGTCAACAACATTCGATTTGGCAAGCATTCCGTTATGGTCAGGATTACATGGCTACGTGGCCAATGCGCAAAGAGTTGGCTGTCCTGTTTCCTGAGCAGCGTTATATCAAGGCCACGCGGTTTGCGACGCGGGTGATGCCTGCTGTTGCTGTCATGAGCGTGCTGAGCCAGATGGCGTTCGATAATTACGATGCTTTGCCGCAGGCGATTACGGTGGCGCTATTTGCCTTGAGTATGCCGTTGCAGGGGTTGTGGTGGCTGGGTAAACGAAGCCGGACCGATCTACCGCCGTCGCTGGCAAGTTGGTACCGTGAAATCCATGACAAGATTGTCAGTGAAGGGCATGCGCTGCAGCCGCTGAAAAGCCGCCCTCGCTATAAAGAGCTGGCGCAGGTGCTAAATCGCGCATTTAAGCAACTAGATAAATCATCGCTCGAGCGCTGGTTTTAGCGATGTGGCGGCAATATTGGGATTGTCTTGCGGATAAATAATTATCGGATAAACAGTGCCAACGACAGGGAGTGGACATATTGCTCGATCTGTTCATCGGTTTTAGCAATGCGATCGTACATTGTCCATTGTTCACAGATGCCTGTCAGCAGGCCACTGTAGATAACCGCAGCAATGTCAGCGGTGAGATGGGGTAACAACAGGCCATCTTGCTGCAGTTGCGACATGGCTCCTTCTACTTTTGCGTTGTCCTCTTGCCCCTTCTCGATACTGCGCAGACGCAGGTCTTCATCGGTAAACCCTTGCAGTGATAGTTGAACAATCATGGTCATTTTAGGGGTGTCGCGCATTTCTGTCAGGAGTACCCGGGCGACATTGAGTAGTCCTTCTCGTAATGCTGAGCCAGTCTGACCTGCAACGGCTTCTGCCGCTTGTTGAACCGCGACCGATTGCTCTTGCCATAATGCATCAAGTAAATCGGCTTTGTCTTTGAAATGCCAGTAAATTGCCCCTCGGGTGAGCCCTGCCTCGGCGGCGATACCGGCGAGGGTCGCCTTGTTCAGGCCTTTTTGACTGAAGACTTTCATTGCGGTATCAAGCAACAATAGCCGGGTCTGTTCTGCTTCTTCTTTACTTTTTCTCGCCATCTACTTTATCCGAAATTCGGGAGTGCCAAAGCACCCCCGATAATCAATTAGGCACTTTGTGTTACTGGGCGACCTAATGGTTTGGTCAAAAGGATATACAGCGCGGGGATTATTACAATGGCAATGATGGTCGACGCAACCAAGCCATAGATAATCGCCATACAGAGCGGGTACCACTGTGGATCACTGTAAGCCAACGGCAACAGGCTCAGGATGGTGGTCAAGCTGGTACTGAGGATCGGCCTCAGGCGTTCGGCTGCTCCGTAGGCGGCAGCCTGGGCAACCGATTCGCCGCGTCTGAGGTGGCGATTCATGGTATCAACCAGGACGATACCGTTATTCACCGCGATCCCTGCCAGCGATACAATCCCGATCAAGCCTGAGAACGACATCGCAGTGCCTGACAGGAAGTAACCGAAGAAGGTCCCCATCAAGGCGAGCGGCACAATCAGCAAGATAATGGCGGGTTGGGCAAACGAGTTGAACATCAATGTCAGCAGGATAAAGATCGAGAACATCGCCAGCACAAAGGCTGTCCCCATCGCACTGTAACTTTCGTCGGCTTTCGCCATTTCACCACCCAACTGGTAGTAATAGCCGGTTGGCCACTGGGCTTGTAGTTGATCTAATTGCGGCTGCAAAATGGTGATCACCTCACCGGCCGTGCGACCCTCGGTACGAGACGATACCGTAACGGCACGCTGGCCTTCCTTGTGGACGAAAACCCGTGGTGTTTCGACAATCTGGTAATCCACCAGATCGGTCAATGGCACGGCACGGCCATCCTGACTGATGATGTGCAATAGTTGCATTTCCGATAAATGACGTGGGCCGCCTAGGCTATCACCTCGGCTTGGCCACAAGACGCTGAGGCGCATCTTGGCGTCGTCATCGATACCTTCAATCTTGAAGTGGCCGATTTCGTCTTGCTCCATCGCTACTCGGATCTGTTGAGAAACGTCAGACTCCGATAACTGGTGGAAGCTGAGCATTTCATGTTTGAAGCTGAAGCGCACCTCATGGCGGGCGGGTCCAAGGTTGTCGTTGATGTCGCTGCTGCCCGGTACTTGTGCCAGTGCCGCTTTGACTTCGGCAGCATTGGCAATTAGCTGGGTGTAATCCGAGCCAATCAAATCGATTTGGATCGGTGCCGAGGTATCGGGATTACCGCCTATATGGACCAAGGCAATTTCAATACCCGGCTCATCATATAGTGCATGCTGGATACCCGATCGGATCTCTTCCAAGTATTCGAATGACAATTTATCGCGCTGATCTTTCGGGTAGAGCGTCAGGCTGAAACCCACTTGGTTCCATTCTTGAGAGGGTAGCAGGGCATCATTGAGCGAAGCGGTTGTCATTGGGCTTTTGGCCCCGACATAGGTAATGACTTTTTCGATCCAAGGTTGCTGGCGGAGGAATTCACCGGCTTTATCAGCGGCACGTTGCGATTGTTCAAGGGTTGAGTCGGGGGCAAGTACCAACGACACGCCAATCTTGCGATCGTCGGATTCAGGGTACATTTCTGAAGGCATTAGACCCACCAGCAGGATGCTGGCAACAAACAGTACCAGGGTAGCGCCAACCCACATCGCGGCTCGGCGCTTGTTCTTCAGTACGTATGTAGCAAGCCACTGACGTAATTGGTGACGATAGCGGCTGGAAAGCTTATCGATGAGCAGCTCTTTATCGTTATTAGCCGCCTTTTCCAGTATATAGCGCGACAGCGGAATACAGATCAGGAACGCAATGAGCAGGCTGATCAGCAGGGTGACGGTAATGGTAATGGGCAGAATACGGATGAACTTACCGTCGATGCCCCCGACCATCATCATCGGTACCATGGCTAAGATGGTGGTAAGCTGCCCGGCTGTAGCTGGCAGGATGAACTGGCGAACTGTCTCGATCGCAGCTTCGGCAAACGAAAGCTTCTTGACGTAAAGCCCTTCGTGCATCCCTTCCATCACCAGAATATAGACATCAACCATCAGGCCGAGTGCCAGTACCATGCCGATCATGATCATCGAATTGAAGGAGTAGCCAAAGCTAGCCATTACCGCAAGGGTCGCAAGCAGCGTGACCGGCAGGGCGATGCCTGCGACCAGGGCCTCGCGCCAGCTCAGTAGCAGCATCAAGACTATAAATACGATGATAACCGCTTGTTTCATAGAGCTGGATATGTCGTTGAAAGCCAGTTCAATGAGCTCGCCATCGTCACTGACCCGGGATAGTGACAAGCCTTGCGGCCAATCAGAGCGGCTGGTGAGCTGGTCGACTTTATGCTGGGTTGACGCGATGACCGCGAAGGTATCGGCCCCGGGGTGCTTGAGAACATCGAGAGTTATTCCCGGTTCAAATGCTTGGTTGTTAATGCTAAAGAAAGTTCGGCTGACTTCACGGTCAAGGCGGTGGCTGACCTCGGCGACTTCCCCCAGCCGTACGGGACGGTTATCACTCAGGCGGGTGATCGGCAGTTGGCGTACCTGCTCGACAGTAACGAAGCGGCCGGACAAGTAGAGGTTAAAGGTGTTTTCGTCGGACTCGAACTCCCCCCAGGCCATATCGTGGTTGGCACTTTGCAAGCGCTCGCGTACCAGCAAAGGGGATATCCCCAGATCGCGCAACCTATCCATTTTCAGGCGTACATGAAGGCTCTTTTCACGCATACCGTTAAGGTTGACTTTTTTGACCAATGGCAGGTTTTCAAACTGGGTTTCCAATTGTTTGGCGGTGTCTGACAACAAGATATCATCGACATCACCACTCAGTACCCAGCTGATCACTGGCATGTTGGAGACTGACATCTCTTCGATATCGGGCTTTTCGATGCTGCCGTCAGCGGGGAACTCAGCTTCGGCTTTATCGACCGCCGCCCGTAGTAGCTGCATCGATTCGGCCATCGGCATATCGGCATCAAACTCGACCGCGACAATGGAGTAGGAGTTGTAGGATCCACTGGAGAATGACTTCAGTCCTTTTAAGCTGCGGATTTCATCCTCAAGGTGCTTGGTGATCTCTTTTTCGATTTGCTCTGGTGCTGCGCCTGGCCAGAAGGTCATCACGATGGCTTGGGGGATTTCGAGATCGGGGTAGTTCTCTCTTACCATGTTGTTGTACGACAGCAACCCTGCGAGTACCACCATACCTAATAGCAGTCGGCCAACCAGGGTTTGAACAAACAGTTTACGTGCGATAGGCCTCATTGGGTTGCTCCTACTACCTCAACAAGACTTCCATTTACCAGCAAGTGCTGGCCTCGGGTGACAACCTGCTCATCAGCATCTAGGCCGCTGAGAATCTGGATGCGACGTAGCCCCTGAAGACCGAGGGATAGCTGGCGTTCTTCGACTTGGTTATCGTGATTGACGACAAACGCAAAAGCCTTGCCACCACGAAATGAAATGGCATAGATCGGTAGCGACACGGCATCCTCAACCACTGTCGCTGCAATCCAGGCACGGACAAATTCACCGTCGATCAGTCGCTGTTCTTCGTTATGCACCCGTACTTTGACGCTTTGCGAACGTCGCTGGAGGTTGATCGTTGGGCTCACCGACCAAATTTTCCCTTCGACCACACTGTTGTCGGTGAACTGGTTTTCTTCCGCGCGGTACAAAATGGCATTGTCGCTTGCGAGGTATACTGTCTGGCCTTCTGTTAGCAGGCGGGCATCTTCAACCGGTAACTCTAGCTGGATTTCCAATAGGCTGTCATCAACCACCACAATGGCACTGCTGGCTTCGCGATCGCGGTTTGAAGTGATCCCTGCTGGTGGGTAGTAGTGGTTATCCTCGCGGATATTCATCGCCGCGATATAGCCGTTAAAGGGGGCGAACAGACTGGTTTTCTCTAGGCTAACTGTTTCACGGTTGATATCGGCAGCAACACTCAGGATCTCGGACTCGATGGCTTCCAGCCCGCTGATGTGCATTGCTACGGCAGACTGGGCATTGAGTCGGGCGGTTTTATTGCGCTCGAATTCATCTTGTGAAATGACACCACGCTCATACACCTCTTCCATTCTGGCGAAGTTTAGTTTGGAAAGGGCCAGGTCATTCTCTGCTTGCTGCAGGCGGGCTTGGGCTTCTTGCTTTTGGGCACGCATGGCTTGTAAGCGGGCTTCGAGTGCCTTTACCGAGGCTGAATTCTGACGGTTGTCGATCTGTGCCAATAACTGACCACGCTCGATTGTTTTGTCCGGACCGAAGACGCGTGCTCCTTCTCGAAGTTGAGTGCCATTTTCCAATTCACCGATGGTAACGACCTTGCCCGGCATTTCAAAATCAAGGAAGGCTTTGCGATAGGCTTGTACCGTTCCCTCAGAAAATGACCAGCCTGTTAGTCGCTCTGGAACGATTTGTTCCGTTTGAACCTTAACCCGCAGGGAAGGTTGGGGGGGGAACTGGTTGGTATCTTCAAGTTGGGAAAAACGGTAGCCAGTAAGGAGTAACAAGCCGATGGGGAAGATGAGCCATGCCTTGGCGGTTAGCGATCGACGTTTCATTGTTTTGCTCTGGATTGAGGGAGTGAGTTTATTTTACATACACCGCTGTATGTATGTAAGGCGCAAGATATTGCTTACTCGAGCTAAACGAGGCGATGAAACTGCGTCAGAGCAGGGAAGGTATCGGGGGGCAGTGGGAGGGCGCTGTATCTGACAACCGCTGAAGTAGACAAAGCCACGGTATGCGGTGGCTTTGTCTTGAAAACGGGTGATTACTCTTCGTCTTCAACTTCGCGCTTAGTGCGAATGCCCGGCTTGGCCAGGATTTCCAAGTAGAATGACTCTAGCGCCAGTGTTTCGGCTTCGTCAATGCACTTATTGATTTCTTTAACGTGGATAACCTTTGCTTCCTGCTCGGTATGACCAAACTTACAGTCGAAATCCCAGTAATCAGCACCAGCTGGAAGGGATTTGTTACGTTCACGCTTGAGGTATTTCTTTACCTCGTGCTTGACTGCTTCGACAACGCGCGGAACCGCTTTTTTTGGGTGAGTTAAGGCAAATGTTTTTTTCATCGTTTTCCTAAAAATCAAAAAGGGCCCAGAACACGCTGGGCACGACGTGTATTTTACTTTAATTTGCCGCTGGTCGCGAATGGCAATTTTTTTGCTAGTTTAATAGCAGGCTATCATCTGCTAATTCTTCCCCTCGGACCTTGCTGAACATCTCCAACAGATCTTTTACACTCATATGACTGCGAGTCTCTCCTGCCACATCAAGAACCACTTCTCCCTGATGCAGCATCACGGTGCGCTCACCATAGGCCAGTGCATCCTTCATCGAGTGGGTCACCATCATGACGGTAAGGTCGAATTCCTCAACCACTTTATTGGTCAGTGCCAGCACAAAGGCGGCCATGCGTGGATCCAAGGCGGCAGTATGCTCATCGAGCAGTAGCAGCTTGCTCTCTGCCAGTGTGGCCATTACCAGGCTGACGGCTTGACGCTGCCCGCCTGATAGTAGCCCGATGCTATCGCCCAACCGATCTTCAAGGCCAAGACCTAAAATACTGATCCGCTCCTGAAACAGTTTGCGACGCTTAGACGACAGAGCCCGTTTCCAGCTGCGTTGGCTACCACGTTTATAGGCCAGTGCCATATTTTCTTCGATGGTAAGCGATCCACAGGTGCCCGCGAGCGGGTCTTGGAACACCCGAGCGGCGTACAGGGCCCGCTGGTGGACACTTTTCTCGGTGACGTCGATGTTGTCAATCAGCACCTGCCCCCCGACCATCGGGGTCTCGCCGCTGACCGCCCCTAACAGGGTGGACTTGCCAGCCCCGTTCGAGCCAATCACCGTGACAAACTGCTTTTCCGGCACCGTGAGTGATACGCCTTTGAGCGCTTGGTTTTCCAAAATGGTGCCTTCGTTGAAGGTCACACGGATATCGTTTAGTTCAATCATGCTTACCTCAACGTCCTACGCTAGCTTCTTGGTGGTCACTGCGGATTTCTTCTTGTTGCGCCTCAGTTGTCCTTTCATGCGCGGGGCAATCAGGGCAACGGCAACCAGTAGGGCGGTGATCAGGTTGAGATCTGAGGCTTGCAGGCCAAACATCCCACTGCTGAGGGCAAAGGCGACCGCTAAACGGTAAAGAATGGAACCGAGGATTACCGCAATGACCGCGACCCATATTTTGCGACCGGGGAGCAGAGTTTGCCCGAGGATCACCGCAGCCAGACCGACGACAATGGTGCCGACCCCCGAAGTGACATCGGCAAAGCTATTGGTTTGGGCAAACAAGGCACCGGAAAAGCCAACAAACCCGTTGGACAAGGCCAAACCGAAGTAGGTATACAGCGCGGTATTGCCCCCTTGGGCATTGACCATCCGACTGTTCACTCCTGTTGCGCGCAAGCCAAGACCAAAGTCGCTGGCAAGCAAGCGGGTAATAAACCACGCGCTGGCGACCACCAGAGCCAGTACAATTGTCAGCCGGATAATGCCTTCGTCCAACCCGTATTCAAAGGCGAGCATTTCAAACGGAGTAAACAAGGTCTCTTCACCTAAGAGGGAGAGATTGGGGCTGCCCATGATCCGGATATTGATTGAGAAGGCGGCAATCATGGTCAGGATACTGGCCAGGAGATGGAGGATCCCGCAGCGAACCGCCAGGAAGGCAGTTACCAGCCCGCAAAGCCCGCCAGCAGCAATGGCCAGTAAGGTTGCTGCCCAAGGATTGAAACCGGCAATAATGGCGGTTGCCGCGACGGCGGCCCCCATAGGAAAGCTGCCATCGACGGAAAGATCGGGAAAATCCAGAATACGAAAAGTCAGGTAGACCCCGAGGGCAACCAGCCCATAGACCAACCCGATCTCGAGTGTCCCGAGAAAGGCAAAGAAAGACATCCTTATTCTCCTTGTCTTTATGAATGATGTTGTTAATGGGCATCCTGCCCAGAACCTAGAACCTAGAACCTAGAACCTAGAACCTAGAACCGCAGGCAGGGACCTAGGAACCAGGATCTAGGAACATATGATCTGCGCCTCTTACTCCTCTATTGACGTTGCGCGCTCAAGTACCGCTGCAGGGAAGGTGATGCCTAGTTTATCGGCTGCTTTCTGGTTGAGCGCAAGATCAGAGCCTTTTGCCACTTTTACTGGCAGCTCAGAGATTTTTTTACCTTTGAGCAAGGCATCGACATAATCCGCAGTTTGGACACCGACTTGGTAGTAGTCGAACCCAAGGGCCGCGAGGGCACCGTTCTCAATGTAGGTCGTTGAGGCGCCGACAATCGGGGTATTGGCTTGGTTACCGGCATTGACCAGCCCATCAATCGCACTGGCCACGGTGTTATCGGTCGGGGCATAAATGACGTCGGCTTTGGAAGCGACGATCTGGGCGGCGGATTGCACATCGGCACTTTTCAGTGCGGTCGCCTCAACAACGGTGAGGCCTCTGTCCTTGGCGGCGGCGCGGAGCAGTTGAACGAGGGCGACAGCGTTAGCTTCACCCGGATTGAAGACCACGCCGATACTGTTCATTTCAGGCAGGAGCTCTTGCATCAGTGCTACGTGCTGGGCAACCGGCGAGAGATCGGATAAACCGGTGACATTGCGTGCTGGCTTATCCATATCCTTGACCAGTTTGGCACCGACTGGATCGGTCACCGCCGTGAAAACAACGGGGATAGAGCGGGTGGAAGCTGCCAGCGCCTGGGCTGTAGGGGTGGCAATGCCCACCAGTACATCGGGGCGCTCGCCAACGAACTGCTTGGCAATCTGTACGGCAATTGCCGGGTTGCCCTGTGCGGTTTGGTAGCTGAACTCGAGGTTCTCGCCCTCGATGTAACCTTTTTGCTTTAAGCCATCGAGTAAGCCATTGCGAGCCGCATCCAATGCCGGGTGCTCAACGATTTGTGAGACCGCCACTTTGGCAACCTCGGCCACGGCAGAGGCAGAGACCATGCTTAGCGAAGCAGCGACCCAGATAGCTGTTAGTAGTTTATTGTTTTTCATATCCATTCTCACATTCCCTGTTTATCACACGCGGTTCAAATTGTGTCTTAACATAATGTTTTATCGCATCAGGGATTAAAATGACACATCTGCATTAACATCCGCGCAACACGGGGGTGGTCAATAATGCTGCAACAAAATGAATAAGTAGTGAGAGTGATTGCTTGGAGAGGTTGTTCTCTTTGACTGGCTGGACTATTGGTGAATAAATGGTCAATTATGCTTTATTAATATTTTTGTAACCTGTGGCGAGAGGTTTTCTTGTTCTGTGCTGATGATGCTATGAAAAACTGTGCTACAAATTATGCCCTAGCGGATGGGTGTTCAGTAAGGGGTCAGCTCAGATACGAGATAATAAGCGCTATGAGATAGTAGCTGTATCTCTCCCTATGACCCCACAAGCTTGGCCGCCGGTGGGGTCTGCTTTTTTCTCGGCTATCGACTTTTCTCGCGGTTATTCTTCGCACTTCAATGCTTTGTTCCTGCCGTAAATCTCTTTCATTGCTGCCTGCATTTTGTCTGCATCGACATAGGCTGTCGGGAGTGGCATGACCTTGAATGTGAAATCAGGCGAACCTTCAGCCACGTTGGCCTTTTCCGTTACCGGTGTCACTATCATGACGGTCAAATCCGGATTGCGAGCGGTTATCCGCGAAGCGGTACCCAATCCTTCTGCGACATGGAAACGTCCGGCAATATGGATTATTTGCTTGTTGGGGTGAAGGGCTAGGTAATCCACCATACTTTCAGCCATGGTGTCATCCCACGCCGTTTGGGCTGCAAACTGGCGGTTGGTTTTCTCCTCATCGCCGTGGTGCATCGACGCGTTGAATTTATCATGGTAGGCATCGTCGCCCAGTGTGAGTTGCTCGGCGACCCACCTGCGTTCAGTGGCTGGTAGCCGCTCCAAATAACCTTTGCCTTGCTGGCCGATGCAACGAACGATGGGTCTCGGGGCGTTGGCTGCGATCACATCCAGCTGGTTTCTTTTGGCAAACTCAACCAGTGGTCGGTAGTCGCTACCGTAGTTAGGCCAGGCATTGCCATCTTTGATCAAGGTTTTCTCGCCGATCTCCCCCGCCAAATACTGATTGACGACATGCTGCTTATCCCGGGTGAATTGCTCCATCGATAGGACCATATCAGGATGCTGCTGGTATAAGGCGGCAAAAAGGCGGGCCTGCATCAGGTGCGCACCAGGGTGGCCATGCCATTCGCCAACCAGCACAATATCAGCCTCTTTGAGGGCAACGGCGAGCTGGGTAAGGGTCATAGGCTGACCTTGTGGGGAGTAGATTGTCGAGTCATACATGGTCGGCAGCGGCTGGGACATGCTGTCGTTCATATCAGTAACATCGGTATGGGAGGTGCAGCCGAACATTAAGCTAGCAAGGCCGAGGGAAAGCCATTTCTTCATGGGCATCAAATCACAGTGAGTTGGGGAAAGCCGAGTAAAAAATACACGACAAACAAATCATTAAGTATAGAAGCTGTGATGATAGATGAGTTGATAGTAGTTATCAATTGCAATTGATAACTACTATTATTTGGTTGTGGTGATTTAATGGATACTACTGGCCGTTACCCCTGTCGTTGATAAACCCTAATCGCGAAATCGGCTTCGCAACGGAACTGCTCGCTTGCTGCCAGTTGCAGCCAGACTGTGTCACTGGTTTTCCACGCAAATGGCGTCATCTGCATCAGCGCTGTAGCTTCTTCGCTGCTGAGTGTCATGTCGTAGTGGAGTTGGGTTTGATCGATAAGTTCAAAGCCATCGATATTTTCGGCTGCCATATCATGCAACCGCACACCGTCATAAATCAGCTCTTTTAATTGGTACAGGTGACGGGCTGCCGGCGTAACGGTCACAATAATGCCGCCAGTTTTAATCGTACGCTTTAGCTCTTCGTCTTTGCATGGCGCATAAATGCGTACCATGCCATCGAGAGAGTGGTCGGAGAAAGGCAGACGGTGGCTGGAAGCGACACAGAAATGACAGGTCGGGTAGCGTTTGGCCGCGTAACGAACTGCCACTTTTGAAATGTCCAAGCCATGTACTTCTAATGCCGGGTGAGCCGCCAGTGCGGTGGCAAAACCGGAGGTGTAATATCCCTCGCCGCAACCGATATCCAATAGCTGCTCGGCATCTTTTGCTAGGTGTTGTTCTAACTTGTCAATGACCAGCTGGCGCATTGGGTCATAGTGGCCGGCATCGAGGAACAGGCGTCTTGCCTGCATCATCTCTTTGTTATCACCCGGATTTTTTGATCCCTTGTGATGTGCCGGCATCAAGTTTACATACCCTTCCTTGGCCTGATCAAACTGGTGGTTACTGGCGCACTTCCAGGTTTTATCCTGTTGGGAAAGCGGTTGGTGGCAAAGAGGGCATAGGTATGGCATAGGGGTTACCGAGCTGAAAGAGTAGGTGGAATATTGTAAACGCCGTCTATATACGCCTGCAAGTACTGGGAGGAAAGGATACCGATCACATATTTCGCGCTGAAAAAATATACCTAGATCACAGTTATATTTTAAATGTAATTCCGTGCTTCATGTTCAACTTCCATTCAGCTACCTAAGATATTTTGCTTCTAAAAGGAAGTGGTTAAGTTTGTATTTTTCTTTATTATCACGTGGTTTTAGGTGTTTGATTGCGTACCCTATGGATGGGTTGGAATATTATTCTGCTGCAAGGCGATAAGTGGGTGGGCTTATGTTCATTATCGATTTTATCCATTTTGTGAATAATAATTTTTGCCGTAAAAAAACAAGATTGCACATATGCCGCGAGAATTTGTTTCTAGGAGTTCACAATGAAACGTTTTGCATTAGGCGCAGTAGCATTACTTATGGCTCAAGGCGCAATGGCGTCATCTTACGTAACCGGTAACATCCAGTTGCACGATGACAGGGCTTTCCATGGTTCAAGTGCGACCTCTACCCTTGAAGCTGGCCATACGTTCACTAACGCGATGGGAGGGTTTACTGTTTACACCGAGTTTGACGGTATTCAAATTGGTGCACTAGAAAATGAAGCGGATGCTGCCTATGTTACCGTCGGCGGTGAGCAAGCGTTCAACCTAACTGACAATCTATGGGTTGCGGCGGGTTACCAACATCTACTTCATGATGGAAAATCACTTCAATATCGTCCACTGATCAAAATTGGCTACAACTTTGACAACGGTCTTGCGATCAGCAACCGTACCCGTGCTCATATTGATGCAACGGATGCTGATAACGACACAGACTACCGTATGGATAACCGTATCGCTTATAACCTCACAGATATGGAAGTCGGCCTGTCGTACAACAACGTGTACATGATTGATGCAGAAGTTATGGACCATGAGCTTCGTGCGACATGGGCTCGTCAAGGTGTGCAGCCTTACATCGAGTACCGTAACCAAGGTGACAATGACAACAATGCATTTGTGTTCGGTGCCTCTTACGGTTTCTAAGCCAAGCTGAATACCTGAGGAGGGGAGCAATATTGCTTCCCTTTTTTTATGCCAAGCCTTTGATGTTTTCTCCTCAATATGCAATAGGTGTTGAGCATGAAAAGAGAGGCGGTTCTGTGTTGCGAGTACTCGTCAAACAGCATTAAACCAGCGGATGCTGGCTTAATGCGAGGGTACGGAGAAAGGGGCTAGCTTCTGGCTTTATATTCGGCTTTATCCAGATTGTGCTTTTTCATCCTTAAATACAGCTTTTTGCGAGGGATTTGGAGATAGTTGGAGACATCATTGATCCGGCCAGCAAACAGATACAGCGCATCTTCGATGACCTGCTTTTCGTAACTGTCGACTAGATCATCAAGCGGGCTACTCATGTGCTCCAGCGGTTTAGTTCGGTCCTGCCCGGCCAGTTTAACGATACCAATCGCGTACAGTTCGGCCACATTTTTCAGCTCCAGGACATTCCCGCTCCACTCGTGTCGGTTGAGGGTGTTGATATAGGCTTTATCGATAGCCGGTACCGCTTTGTGAAGCTTCTGGCAGCTTTGCTTCAGGAAGTATTTGAACAGGGGAGCGATATCGCTGACACGCTGACGCAGAGGCGGCAGCCGGAAGCGTACCTGGCTTAGGAAGTAGAACAGTTCGGGCAGCAAGACTTCCTGTTCGACTAAAGCCTCAGGGTTGGCACCAGTAATCGCCAATACCCGGACTTCCTTCTTGTTTTGACGTTCTTGCTCGAGTAAGAAACGGCACAGCCATTGCTGGGTTTCCAACGGCATATTTTGCGGCTCGCTAAGGCTGATACTGCCGCTCCGGGCAGAGATCATCGCTCGCTGTAGGTCGGCGGTGCAGGTGATGTTGTTGCCCAGGGCGGCAACAAACGGTCCTTTATGCATCTGGCTGTGCTGGTGCAGCAACTTAGCCACGGTATGGCGGCCAGTACCGCTTTCACCTTCAACGAGGACATCTTTCGAGGTGAGGGCTATCTGGATGACCTTTTCACGGATCTTGACAACCAGCGGGCTATCTCCCAGCAGCACTTCGTTGGTGGATTGGCCGATGGCCTCGCGCTGTTCGATGACGGCCTTTCGGGTTGGAAGGTGCTTGCCGAGCAGATCCAATAACTCCGCAGGCTGCAGCGGTTTTTGCAGGAAGTCGAGTGCGCCCCGCTTGACGGCATCGACGGCCATCGGGATGTCGCCATGTCCCGTGATCATGATGACCGGCAATTCGGGGTCGAGGTTTTTGATATATTCCAGCAGATCCATACCGCTAAGCCCCGGCATATACATGTCGGTTACCACAACCCCAGGCCAGTTTTTGTGCAATAAAGTCGTAGCAAGTGTTGGGTCTGTAATAGCTTTGACCTTAAAGCCTGATATTTCAAGCAGTTGCTGGTACGAGTCCAACACGTCCTGGTCATCATCAATGATTAGTACTTCGATATCATTATTCATTATCATAATTTTTAAGCTCCAACACGACCATGGCACCACCTTGCAGGTTCGAGGCTAAGAAGATATCACCATTAAGGCGGTTCATAATTGAACGGCAGATACTCAGGCCAAGGCCCAGTCCCACCTCTTTTGTCGTTGTAAATGGTACAAAGAGTTTTTCGATGATTTCGGCGGCAAAGCCATTGCCGCTATCGCTGACAGCCAGGCGGCATTGACCGGTCTGGCAATCAAAGGATTCAAGGGTAATAATTCGTTGTTCGCAACCGGCCACGGCATCACAGCTATTAACCAGCAGGTTGACCAAAACTTGCTCGAACTGAACCTGATCGGCGTAGCAATAGCATGACGCGGTAACCAGGTTGCGGATCTCTGTTTGCTGGACCTTGGCGCGGCTTTCGACAATCATCATCGCTTGCTTGAACGAGGCATTGATCTCTACCTGCTCCATTGGACTATTGGCTGACTGCTTCTTGGAGAAGCTCTTCAGGCTGGCAATAATCCTTCCCATCCGGGCGGCAAGGTTCTCCACTTTTGCCAGTGAAGCCGGCAGTTGATCCAGGCGTTGTTTATCCAATGCCAGCTTGGCTGTGAATATATGGGTTGAAATAGCAGAGAGCGGTTGGTTTAGCTCATGGGCCAGCGAGGTCATGGTTTGGCCGACCACCGCCATTTTCGCGGCTTGGATCAACTCGTCCTGGGTCGTGCGTAAGTCATCTTCCACCCGCTTGCGATCCTCGATTTCCAGCTTCAGCTGGCGGTTGCGGGTGGTGAGTGAGTGGGTTTTTTCCCTGACCATCTTTTCCAGCCAGCGGGCGGCTTTTTCCTGCTCGGTGATGTCAGTCATGGTGATGATCACCTTTTCTTTCTGGCCTTGTTGAAACAGACGGAAATCCAACCGTAGATAGAGATTTTCTTGGTCGAGTTTCTTCTGTTTTAGGGTCAGGTTACATCCCCCTAGGCTAAATAACGGACTGGTTTCGGTAAATAGCGACTGCAGCCGTGCCTGCATGCTCGGGCTGAAAAGCTCCCAGATCGAACGATTCCGTGGCAGCTCTATATTGTCGAACAGGCTCAGGGCGCTGGGGTTGACCGACTCGATGATGCCTTCAGGGCTACACGTGATGATACTGGCCTGGGTGTTGTTGATCAGGTTCAGGGCGTTGCTCTGCTGCATTTCCTGCATTTGGCGGCAGAAGTGGCGCAGGTTATCGCCCAACCGGCCGATTTCGTCGTTGCCGGTAACTTGGATTGTCGCATCAAGCTGGTTGTTGGCAACAGCGATGAGATCTTGGGACAGCATGTTCAGGCGCTTGACGATCCCCTGGCCGACCAAGTAAATCGACACCATTACCGACAGGAACAAGGTGATCGCCATAGTGCCGAATAAGATCAGGTTGCTGATGGAGATTGCTCGGCGGGTTTTTTCATTCAGTACATTAAGCGAGGCATCTTCCTGTTCCACCATTGTCAGGATGAGATCTTCCTGGTAGGCCAGCTGGGCCTGGATTTTGTCTTGGTACTCGGTGATCTGCTGGTAGAGCTTGTAGTCCAGCAGCAGTTGTTGTTCTAGGATCCCGCCGGGCTCGACCTGGGCGATCAGTTCGTCCAGCAGCTGACGGTAGGAGACCGTTGAGGAATAGTGGCTCAAACTTTGGCTCATCAGGCTAATTTCTTCGGTTTTGTAACCAATGAAGTAGAAGGCGTTACCAATATCCCTTTCCTGTCGCTGCAAAATGATTTCTTGAACCAACTGGTGCAGCTCATTCTCCTTGACGGTGATGGCCTGTAGCAGAGAAAACTCGGTCATGACTTCATTGATGGTGCTCGATACCAAAGCATTGGGCAGCATCCTGGTCAGCTGCCACTCTACCTCCTGGCGAATGGGGGTGAGCTCATCAACCATATCCAGATGCAGCCACTTGATGTTGTTTTCGGTTTGCGCCAGCACATAAAGGAGGGTGTTGCGCTGGTAAAGCAGATCGGCATACGCCCTGATGTCATTGGAGAGGGCATCGTGTTCGCTCTTGATCGCTGAGTGGAATTTTAGGCTGGCGGTCTGCACGATAGCTTCGTTGATCTTGGTGAGCTTGTTATTGATGTTTTGCTTCAAATCCGCATGGAGAACCGGATCGGTATTGTTGCCTAGCAAGTTCAAAGCCGCTTGCAGGCCGGCTGTGTTGCGCTCCAGTTGGTAGCTGGCGCGCAGGGTCGGCATATTTTTATCAACCATGGTCTGGATTTGATCGTCCAGGCTTTCCCAGTTGACGATGGCGATCAGACTGACACTGATGGTGAGGAAAGCCATGAGGGTAATCGATCCAATGAGGCGGTTGCCGATGGTATTGCCGACCCTCATTTGTTTGCTCCTCCCAGCTTACGGTTATCGAGCAACCGTTCGCAGATGCTGATGGCCTGATCGAGTTGCTCGGTCATCAAAGTACGCCATTCGAGGATTATTTGCGCGGTGTGCATGTCTGTTCTCGACATGGTAATCGCTTTGCGTAACCGAGGATTACGTGACTGGGCCTCGGATATCGGTGGGGTTGAGGCCAGCTTGATCGCCAGGGTGTACTGGCGCTGCTCTTCCGGAGTCAGCGGGGAAAGTTGCTTGACCTTATGGATCAACTGCCATGCCTGGTTTAGGCGAATAAGCTGTCGATTGATGCTCTGCTCAAACAGTTGCTTGACCAAAATGGCGCGCTCTTCCATCAGGTGGTGGTCAATCGAGGAGACCTCGAATGGCTGGGCCATGGTCTGGTGCAAGGCATACTTGTTGAGTGAGCTGGTCGATAAGTTTTTCTGGAGTTCGTCTGAAAGCAAAAACTCAATAAATTCAATGCTTCGATTGGCTTGTTGGATATTCTTTACTGCGGCCACGTAGCTTGGTAACAGCGGGCTTTTAGGCTGGTAGGCAAAATTGATAAAGGGAAACAGCTTTTGGCTTTCATGGGCATAGCTGTCAATGATGGGACCAATACCGGCCAATCCACGGGCAATGCTGTCTTTGACGCCATAACTGCGGGCCGAAATCGATGATAGGTTGCCACCGATTTGCAGTAGCAACTGCCAACCGTTCTTCCAACCATAATGCTGGAGGATGTTCTCAACCATGATATGCGTTGTCCCTGAGCGGGCCGGACTGCTCATAACCAGATGCCGAAAGTAGCGCGGATCAGCAAGGCTTTCCCACTTGTTCGGTACGGGCAGCTTATGTTTCTTTATGTATTCTTCGTTCCACATCAGTCCATAACCGGAGTAGCCGAAGATAGCGACATTGGCAATAGAGTCTTGCATAAAACGTTGTTGCTGAAAGGTCGAATCGAAATTTAAGGCATCGAGCGGTAACAAGCGATTGTCGTCAACCAGCGGGGTAAATAAAGATCGAGTGGAGGAAATCACGATATCAATGTCATGATCTTCATGGCTGAGCAGGCGTAGGCCAGAACTCTCCCTGCGATGGAGGATAGTGAAGTGGACTTCAGGGTATTGTTGCTGAAACTTTTTCAAAATCGGTTGCAGCGATTCAACCGTGAACGTGGTCAGGATGATCAGCTGATCTGTTGGCTTGGCCCAACTAGAAAGCGAGAAAAGAAGTATGACGGCATAGAGAAATTTCATCATCGGAGATCAACTAACCAGAATGTTTCTTTGTATACAGGGAAAACGGCACTAAGAGTAGTGGAATAACACGCTAATAATTTGAATTATTAATGGTTTATCGCTTTTTCCATGTTCTGCGGTTGGTAAGGGTCAATATTGACGCAAGTTGTGGGTGTTTATTGGTCGAGCTCACATTTTTAATGTGGCGGGAGGGGATGTCAAGCGACAGAAACCGGAGCTATCGC
Organism: Photobacterium lutimaris; assembly: GCF_003025555.1. Lineage (GTDB taxonomy): Bacteria > Pseudomonadota > Gammaproteobacteria > Enterobacterales > Vibrionaceae > Photobacterium > Photobacterium lutimaris. Next base: position 121,301 of record NZ_PYMH01000010.1, read on the forward strand.
TCCGGCTCGGGGATTGAAGCGCCAGGTTAGGCGTTCAGCACCTGCTGAATCTCAGAGACGGACAGGTGGTACTGACGCGGGCAGTTGCGCCATGTGCGAAGCATACGTTGGTATTTTTCCAGCATCGGTACCTGGCTGTTGAACATGTGCTCGGTTTTGTCGAATTGTGGGTACAGGCCTTCTTCCTCTGTCAGGAAACGCACATAGTGGACATGCTGTGCTTCAGAGGCGGCATCAAAGCCTAGGAATTGAAGACGACGCTGATCAACCTGGTTCTGGTTGTCCCCAGACAACATCTTGTAAGACTCTTGCATTGCGTGATGCATTTCCATGAAGTCGATGATTTCACGGCAGTTGTCTTCAGGCAGGTCACCAAACTCTTTGTCTAGTTCACGCATTTGCAAGCCATAGCCACGTTCTACGATAGTCTGCAGGCGGCGGTACTTGGTTTCATTCTCTGGCGTGAGCTTAGACATCAAGTAATACTGGTTAGATAGGATCAGGCGTTGTGCGTTGGTCATTTCCATAATAATAGGCCTTAATTTTTTATTGAGCTGGCATTGAGGTTAACAGGATAAAACGAAAATAAATTGATCTAGTTACGTCTTGCTAACTTTTTTTTGTTAAAAATTACTAATTGCATAAAGTCTACCCAAAACCGCTATGATTAGGCGAAATAATTAAATTATTCCCTTAGTTATCACAGGGTTTTAGGGCCCTATACGGTAGAGATAACTGTACTGAAGCACGTTGTTGGTGTAATGGGTGGGCCTTTCCATGATAATGATTACCTGCATTGATAGGTTGGACGATTGCATTCCTGCGGCCTATGCGCTTTGGGTATCCTTCCCCCGTTTTGATGCTTTCTCTAGCGGTTGGTTCTGGGGAGCTTGAACTTGCCCACTAAACTGCTTACCCTGCGCCTGTTTTTCTGCACGGTTTATTCGTGCCCACTCGCATATTGCGCGAGAATCCCCGTTTTCTTCATTCATACGAACGAAATGCCGCCAGGAGGCAAGGATTCAAAGCAGAGGGAAATCGAGTGCATTTGGTGCCTGAGGTTTTTTCTTTGGGCAGAGGTGTACCTAGGTAGCGCCCCAAGCACTTTGGACCGGGTTGCTTTGAGCAACAACTGACTCTGGACAGCAAGGTTCAGGGTGCGGCACTGCCTGATTGTTTCTATGAGTTTTTTATGCAAGTTCTTTCTAGTCTGATCGGTATTCTACTGCTGATTGTTTTGGCTTACTTCCTTTCCGAACAACGTGAACGTATCAATTGGCGTACAGTGCTAGGTGCATTGGCAATCCAAATGGGGTTTGCGGCCATTGTGCTATACAGTGCTGCTGGACGAGCGGCGCTGTCTGACTTTTCGAGCGGTGTGCAGATAGTGATCAACTACAGTCATGACGGGATCGGCTTCCTGTTCGGCGGTTTGGTGTCCGACAAGATGTTCGAGCTGTTTGGCGGCAATGGTTTTGTCCTTGCCCTGCGGGTGCTTCCGGTGGTGGTCTTCTTTTCGGCCTTGGTATCGGTGCTTTATCACCTTGGTGTGATGCAATTAATTGTTAATACCCTTGGTCGGGCGCTGTCCCGCGTGCTCGGTACTAGCCGCCCGGAATCGATCTCAGCCACGGCCAATATTTTCCTGGGTATTTCTGAAGCGCCGCTGACGATTCGTCCATACCTGGCCACCATGACGCGCTCCCAGTTATTTGCCGTCATGGTCGGCGGTATGGCCTCGGTGGCAGGGTCGGTATTGGTGGGTTATGCCCAAATGGGGATCCCGCTTGAATACCTGCTGGCAGCCTCGTTCATGGCTGCGCCCGCCGGTTTGATGATGGCCAAGTTGCTGATCCCGGAAACTGAGGATGCCGCGGCATGCGTAGAGGAGACACCGTCCGAACTGCAGCGCCCTGCCAACGTGATTGATGCGGCGGCGCAAGGTGCTGCTCAGGGGATGCAGGTGGCGTTGAATATTGGTGCTATGCTATTGGCCTTTGTTGGCTTGATCGCACTACTCAACGGCATGCTATCGGGGATTGGCGGCTGGTTTGGGCTACCAGAACTGAGCTTGGATGTGGTATTTGGATACCTGTTCCTGCCTTTTGCTTTTATGGCGGGGATTTGGGACTTTGAGTCAGCTCAACAAATGGCGGTTATTTTCGGGACCAAAACCACCGTCAATGAGTTTGTTGCCTTTTCGCAGCTAGCCCCCATGATTGCCAGTGGGGTATTGGAACCTCGTGTTGAAGCGATTATTGCCTTTGCGCTGTGTGGTTTTGCTAACTTTGGCTCTATTGCGGTGATGCTGGGGAGTGTTGGCGTGATGGTGCCAAGCCGATACCATGAAATCGCGACCCTCGGTATGAGATCGCTGGTAGCGGCGACCCTGGCAAACCTGCTCAACGCCACGGTGGCAGGATTGTTTATCAGTTTGATATAAACCCAAAAACAAAAACGCCAGCAAATGCTGGCGTTTGTTTTAATGGGGTTGGCTGAAATAGATGTCGAGCGTTTAGCTCAAGCCAACAATGTTGCCATCGGCATCAATATCCAGTCCCAAGTAGGCTGGTTTCTCCGGCAGGCCCGGCATGGTCATCACGTTACCGCATAGGGCGTACACGAAGCCGGCACCGGCACATAGTTTCAGCTCGCGAACCGGAACGATAAAGTCGCTCGGTGCGCCTTTCTGGCTTGGATCATGGCTGATAGACAGCGGCGTTTTCGCCATACATAGCGCCAGGTTGTCATACCCTTGGGCTTTGAACTGGGCCAGCTGGGCTTTGGCCAACTCAGAAAGCTCGACACCACGGCAGCCGTAGCCAACTTCGGCAACGGTCATCAGCTTCTCTTCCAGAGTTTGTGACAACTCGTAAAGTGGTTTGAAGTTGGCCGGTGTTTCACAGGCACGGGTCACCGCCTTAGCCAGTTCAACCGCCCCTTCACCGCCTTTACCGAAGGCTTCGCTGATCGCCACATCGACATGGGTCGCGAACTGCTCGGCTTCAATCATTTCTTTCAGCTGGGTTAGCTCTGCATCGGTGTCTTGCGGGAAGCGGTTGATAGCGACAACAACCGGTACACCGTACTTGGCTGTATTGTTGATGTGCCATTTCAGGTTGTCAAAACCGGCAACCAGGGCTTTTTCGTCGGTTTCGAAAATCGCTTGCGGTAGGGCTTGGCCCGGACGTAGATCATACAGACCAGAGTTGGCTTTAAGGCCACGCAGGGTCGCGACTACCACCGCACAATCTGGACCACGGCCGGCTTGCTGCGCCTTGATATTACAGGCTTTCTCAAAGCCCATGTCCGAGCCGAAACCGCCTTCGGTAATGGTATAGTCGGCCAATTTAAGGGCAATGCGATCGGCAATGATAGACGAGTTGCCGTGGGCGATGTTGGCAAAAGGGCCCGCGTGGATAAGGGTGGGTACTCCTTCCAGCGTTTGCATCATGGTTGGCTCAATGGCTTCAATCATCGTCACTGTCATCGCACCGGCAACCTGCAGATCTTCTGCGGTTACTGGCTTGCCATCAAGATCATAAGCCAGTACCACGCGGCCGATACGCAGGCGCATGTCAGCCAGATCTTTTGATAGGGCAAGGATAGCCATCAGTTCAGAAGCGGCCGAGATGTCAAAACCGTCTTCTCGCTCAATCCCGTTGATGGTTTTACCCGGCTGGTTCTTACCCACCGTGATCATACGAAGGGCACGGTCATTATGATCCATCACGCGCTTCCAGACGATGCGTTCCATATCAATGCGAAGGGCAGGCATACCGGTTTTTTCGCTGAAGCTTTCGTAACCGTGGCGCTCTTCGTGATAGACACGGGCATCAATCGCAGCGGCAGCAAGGTTATGGGCTGCCGTCACGGCGTGGATATCGCCAGTCAGGTGAAGGTTCAGTTTTTCCATTGGGGCAACTTGGCTGAAACCGCCGCCGGCAGCGCCACCCTTCACACCAAATACTGGGCCCATCGACGGTTGGCGGATACATGCCATTACCGACTGGTTGATTTTTGCCAGACCCTGAGCCAGACCGATGGTGGTAACGGTTTTACCTTCACCCAGAGGGGTGGGGGTGATAGCGGTGACAACAACCAGTTTCCCTTCTTCGTTGTCGGCCAGGCGTTTTAGGATAGAAGGCTTTACTTTGGCCTTCAATGTGCCCTGCGGAGTCAGATCTTCAGGTAGCAGGCCAGCCCGCTGAGCGATGAGATCGATCGGAGTGAGCGTCGTATCGCGGCAAATTTCAATATCACTTTTCATGGGCGACCATAACCTCGCATTCGGTAACTTTATATATATCGCGCAAGCAGCTTTTATAAGTCGCGCAATCGTTTGCGTTGGATTTATACCATAATTTTATCACGGGTAAAGTGATAAATGCGGATAGTTATGTCAAGAGATTGGTTATTCTTTATAGTGATGTTGCACGTGTAGCGTGCTGTTGTGTTGAAGTATTTGATGGATAAGAAAAAAGGAGGTGTTATTTTTTTGTTTTTAGAACGCAATATTGTCGCATATCGATTGACATAATTTAGTGCCGGTTTGCGTTACTACGCTTGTTGGCGGCCCATCAAGGACTGGATACAAGGCGTATCCAGTCCAGAGTTCATGGCGGCTCTTAACCGAGGTGTCCAAGGACATTAATATTTTTGTCTTCTGGGATCTCGTTATACGAAAGTACGAACAGTCCCTTAGCAAAGGTGCGGGCGTAGCGGGCCAGTAGTGGCCTTAGCTGTGGCGTGACCAGCAAGATGGGTTTGAAGCCATTTTGCTTCAGCTGCTCTTTGACTGCGGGCATATTCTGTTGCAGCTGGGCCAACAGGGTAGGCTCGACTGGGAAGCTATCAAGTGCCGTTTGGCCACCGCTCTGCTGGGCTTTGCTCAAAGATGTCAGTAGCATTTTCTCGAGGTTATCACTCAGGGTATAGATATTGAAATCCTTACTCGAACCGACCAGGCTATTGGTCAGGGAACGCTTGAGCCCACAGCGCACATCGGCGGCGATCAAGATGGGATCTTTGGTGATTTCACTGCTTTCAACCATGATGGTAGCGATATTGGCGATATCTTTGATGGGCATCTGATCGATAAGCAGCTGGCGGAAAACCCGCATCTGCTGCTGGTGGTTGAGCTGGGTGGTGAGGGCCTCCATCAGTTTGGGAGCCGAGCCGCCCAAGCGTTCCATCAAGCGCTCGACATCATCGTGGCAGAAGAGCTCAGCCAGGTGCTCCTTGATGATTTTGCTCAGGTGGGTCGCAACCACGGTTGCTCCGTCAACGACGGAATAGCCTTGATTGAGTGCTTGGGGCTTATTGGCTGGCTCTATCCATACCGCATCAAGGTTGTAGGCCGGATCTTTGCCCAGTACACCATCGAGTTGGCCATACACTTCACCGACGGCAAGAGCCATTAGGCGCTCAGGGTCAATTTCGCCTTGGGAGATAACCTCACCATGGAGCAGTAATGAATACTGGGTCGGCTTGAGTTTGAGGTTATCGCGAATAGCGATTTCTGGGATCAAAAAGCCCACTTGCTCGGTAATGGTTTTCCTGACCCCGCGGATACGCTGCGCGAGCGGTTCCCCTTGGTTTTTATCGACCAAGTTCACTAATCGATAACCCAGCTCAAGGGCGATAGGATTAACGACTGGTACATCATTCCAGTCAAGGGTAGGGGTATTGTCTTGAGCAATGGCGTCGGCGACGGCCTCTGCCTGCTCCAGAGGTTCGGGATCGTTTTCAATCCGTCTTTGCTTCCAAGCGGCATAGGCCAACACGGCGGCGAAAGCAAAGAAGGCAAAGTGCGGCATACCCGGTACCAAGCCGATGATCAGCATGATCGCCGAGGCGGTAAACAAGGTCGTCGGAGAGGCCAGCATCTGGCGATGGACATCAATAGAGAGATCGCCGCTGTCGTTGACCCGGGTAACAATAATCGCCGCTGCGGTTGCCAGCAGTAGTGACGGGATCTGGGCGACCAAGCCATCACCTATGGTCAGCAGGGCGAAGCGCTGGAATGCCTCGCTGGCGGCTAAGTCATGCTGAACCATACCGATGGTAATACCGCCCAGGATATTGATGACCAGGATCATCAAGCCGGCAATGGCATCACCACGAACAAATTTTGAGGCACCGTCCATCGAACCGTAGAAATCCGCTTCGCGGGCGACGTCATCACGGCGGGTTCGGGCTTGGTTTTGGTCTATCAGGCCGGCGTTCAAGTCGGCGTCAATGGCCATCTGCTTACCCGGCAGGGCATCAAGGGTAAAGCGAGCCGATACTTCGGAGATACGTTCGCCACCTTTGGTGATCACCACGAAGTTGATGATCATCAGAATGACGAAAACAACGATACCGACGAAGTAGTTACCACCGACAACGACATCACCAAAGGCCTGGATGACCTTACCGGCAGAGTCACCACCGAGGTGGCCATTGAGCAATACCACCCGGGTAGAGGCGACATTGAGGGTCAGTCGCATCAAGGTGGCAACCAGCAAGATGGTCGGGAACACCGAAAAATCCAGCGGTCGTTTGCTCGATACTGCAACCAGCAACACAATAACGGCCAGCACGATGTTGAAGATGAACAGGGCATCGAGCAGCCACGGTGGCAAGGGTAATATGACCATGGCAAGGATTGTCAGCAGCATAATGGGGATCCCAAAATAGCTGGTGGTCAGGTTCGGAAACAGTTGTTGCAGTTTCGCTTTCATAGGACTTCTAGCTCAAAGTTGACGTTGCTTGTTGTAATAATCATTGGTTGAGAAAATTCAGTGGTGCCGCGACCGCTTGGTTATTGATTACTTTTTGTTAATAGCTGCTTAGGGATCGCAAAGCTCGGCAGCGGCTGAGGTTTGTCATCTTTCCCTTCTTTGTAGGCTTTTAGCTGCATCACATAAGTCAGTACATGGGCCACGGCGACAAACAGCGGTCCGGGTATTTCCTGATCGATCCGGGTGTTGAAATAAATAGCCCGGGTGAGCGGGGGCAGGTTCATCACCTCGATGTTGTGCTGCTTGGCAATAGCCTTGATGCGAAAGGCCATGTCGTCCTCCCCTTTGGCTACCACGAAGGGAGCGCCGGAACGGCTGAGATCATACTTGAGCGCAACGGCGTAGTGGGTGGGGTTGGTCAGAATGACATCGGCGGTCGGCACCGAATTATCAATTCGGCGGCGAGACATCTGTTGCTGGATTTGCCGGATCCGCTGTTTGACCTCTGGACGTCCTTCGCTGTTCTTGTGCTCGTCCTTCACTTCCTGCTTGGTCATTTTCAGCTCTTTGGTGTGGCTCCAGAGCTGGTAGGGCATATCAATCAAACCGATCAGCAGCACCACGAGACCAAAATAGATCAGCGCTTTGATGATATGGCTAAGGGTGATCCCCATACCTTGCTCGAAAGGTGCTCGCTGGGCGGCAATCAACGTGCTGAGGTTGCTATCAAGCAGGACATACAACACGGCTGAAAGCAGGGTAATCTTGAGGATTGATTTGATCAGTTCAACCAGCGACTTGATGGAAAAAAGCCGTTTTAGACCCGCCAGCGGACTGATTTTGTTTAGTTTTGGCTGGATAGGTTTGAGCGACATGACCCAACCGCCCGGCACCATTGAAGCCAGGATGGTCATGATGATCAATACCATGGCCATCGGGACAAAAATACCGGCCAGTAGGCGCACGCTTTCAGCGAGCTTGCGGGCCATAATATCGGGCTCTTTGAGTTCGGCGGCACTGAGTTGGTAGTTAATGGTAAATAGCTTTTCAGCTTGTTCGCCGAGGAAGTGGCCATAGGCCCACAGGAACATAGCGATGGTAATAAACAGCACGCCGACGACGAATTCTTTCGAGCGGGCAACCTGTCCTTCGCGTTTGGCCTTGCGCAGTTTCTGCGGACTGGGTTTTTCGCTTTTGTCCTGGCTGCTTTGTTGCTGAGACATGCTAGTATCCTCCCATTAGGTGCATCTCGGCCAAAATCTGGTGGCAAAGCTCAGCATAGATCCCCGGCAGGCCTGAGGTTGATAGCAAAACGGCACACAGTCCCAGCATCATTGACATCGGAAAGCCTAAGGCAAAGACGTTCAAGGAGGGAGCAGCACGGTTCATTACCCCGAACGTCAGGTTGACGGTGAGCATGGCGGCAATGGTTGGCAGGGCGATGGTCACCGCGGCGGTCATCATCCAACTAAACAGGTCTATCAAGCGGGCAAAAGAGACAGCATCGAAACCGCCCCCGACCGGGTAGCGGCCGAAGCTCTGGACCACAATATCGACCGCCACCAGATGGCCATCCAAGGCCAGGAACAACAAGGTAGTGAACATCAAAAAGTAGTTACCCAGCAGCGCGACAGTGACCCCATTGGCAGGGTCGTTCATCATCGCCATCCCCAGACCCATCTGCATTGACATGATCTGACCAACCATCGCCATCGCTGCAAACAGGAACTGCAAGCACATACCGAGCAGGGCACCAATGATGATTTGCTCCCCGGCCAGTACCACCGCGTTGACTGAGACGGGGTCAACCGCCGGCATTGGCGGAAGTAGTGGGGCCGAGACCAAAGTGATCGATAACGCCAGCAGCAATCGGGTCCGATTGTTGATGTGGGCGTTGCCCAAAAAAGGCATGGTCATAAAGGCTGCCGAGATACGGAAAAAAGGCCACCATAATTGGCCGGCCATTGCCGTAATCTCGGCAAAAGTGAGATTGACCAGGCTATCAGCTAACGACATTGGCAATCGTATGGAACAGGGTGGTGAAAAAATCGCTGATATTGCGTAGCAACCAAGGCCCGGTAAAAATCAGCATTAACAGCGTGGTAAGCAGCCGGGGCAGAAAACTCATCGTCTGCTCATTGATTTGGGTGGTCGCCTGGAATACAGCCACCACCAGGCCAACCAGCAGACTCGGGCCAATCAGGATGACAACCATGGAGATAATCATATAGATGGCATCGGCATACAGGTTCGCGGTTGCATCAACCCCCATCACAAGCCTCCAAAACTGGCGGTTAGGCTACCGACCGTCATGGTCCAGCCATCCACCATCACAAACACCATCAACTTAAACGGCAGCGAGATGATCAGTGGTGACAACATCATCATCCCCATCGCCATCAACACACTGGCGACCACGATATCGATGATCAGAAACGGAATGAACAGCATGAAGCCGATTTGGAATGCGGTCCGGAGCTCGCTGAGGACAAAAGCCGGCATTAATACGGCAAAACTGATCTCTTCCGGCTCGAGGTCGAGTGGGTCACCGGCAATACGCAGCATTTGCTCGAGGGAGTTCTCGTAGGTTTGTGCCAGCATAAATGCACGTACGGGTTTTTCGGCGGTTGCGACGGCCTGCTGGAGCGTGATTTCCCCTCGGTCGTAGGGCTCGTAGGCATCGGTATAGATAGGATCCCACACCGGTTTCATCAGCAGCATGGTCAAGGTAAGGCCGATACCTATCAGGATCCGGTTCGGTGGACTTTGCTGTAAGCCCAATGCCTGACGGAGAATAGCTAGCACCACAATGATGCGGGTGAAGCTGGTCATCATCAGCAGCATGGATGGCAAAAAGCTCAGCGCTGTCATCAGCAGCAAAATCTGAACTTTAACCGAATATTCCTGATTACTTTCGCCGTCAAATACCGACATAAATGCGATTCCCTGATCGGCGAATGCTTGGCTGGAAAAGCCAAGCATCAGTGCCAACAGGGGAAGGTATTTAAGCCAGCCTGGCATCATCGTTTTATGCGGTAACGTCATGCAAGGCATCTTCGGCAATATCGGTGAGGCGCAGGCCATACTTATCGTTGACCACAACGACTTCGGCATGACCTAGCAGGCGTCCGTTGACTTTGACATCCAGCGGCTCGCCATTGAGCTTGTCCAGCTCAATCACTGAATTAGGGCCGACGGTAAGCAGTTCACCCAACGCAATATCAGTGCTAGCCACTTCCAAGGTAACAGTCACTGGAATTTGGCGAAAGAAGCCAAGGTCCCGCGATGCTTGTGTTGTGTTTGCCTTGTTGTTTACGGTGTCCGATGCAGCAGGGGTATCGAAGATGTCTGCGACATCGGCGTCAATATTCAGATCACCATCAAGAAGGTGTTGGATGTTTTGCTCGTTCATAATCAGTGTCGCTCCTGAGGAGTAATGTTATCGATAACTTGCAGGACTAGATGGCCGTTTCGCTCTACAACATGGGCTTGATACAGCGGCAATGTTCCGGCATGAACATCGACAATTTCTTGGATTTCGGTGGAGATGATGTCGCCAACTCGTAAGTTGATGACTTGATCTAGGGGCAGAGTCTGGCGACTCAGCACGGCATTGAGACGAAGAGGCACCTGCTTGAGGTGCATATCTCTCAAGTTGTCCACTGTCGCCGGGTCAACTTGGGTGACAATATCCTGCGACGTCAGTTGAAGGAGGAGATCGTCGTCGAGGTGAAGATGGATTTCGCCATAGCTATCTTCAATTTGGATTGCGAACTTGGCATGGAGCACACCATTGCTGAATGTCGGGTGCTCGGTTGACACTTGCCATTGGTGGCTGATTTGGTTCAGCATGGTGGCGGCAAGCCTAGCTTGGACGCGCTTTTCACTGGCGTTCATCAGCAGGATCGGCTGGTCTGACACCGAGGTCGTACTGGCCTCCACATCCGAATCCGAACTTTCTGTATCTGAAACATTATCTGTCGTTTGGGGTGACTCGACGGCGCTGTGGCGAGAAAAGGTGGGTGTTCCACCATAAAAAGCTTCGGCAATAAGATGGGTCAGAGGCTGTGAAAAACTCACTAGGCACCGACCATCATATTTATTGTGGGTAAAGCAAATTGGCTCTCTATCTTTCATTTCCTGATAGCTGACTTCCAAGCCATAGCTGAGAAGCTTTACATGGCAATCAGTCCGTCGAGTCATGCTATTTAGCGTTTTCTCCAGAGCCTTCACTGATTGAGAAATATAGGGAGATAAAGACTGCTGAGCAGCATTTAATGGCCTTCCTAATGAACGAATGTCGATAGGAAATACATTTTTAGAACTATGTATATTCCTCGGTTTGATTTTATTTTTGTTAATGCTCGGTTTCATTAATAATCCCGAAGATATAAAAGTTAAACTTAACTGCTTAATAAGCTCAAATATTTGCTTGTATCTTTGTGGCGATTATTTCTAACAGTATTAACCCAATAGTTCAAATGCTCATAAATAAATGTCAAAACTCTGCAAATTAATTTTTTTAAATGAATTCTCAATTATTTGGTGAATCAAGATCACAGAATCATTTTATATATCCATAGGTGCGATATTTTGCCTGTCTTGAAAGTGTGCGGTGGTGCATGGTTTTTCGCCGTGTTTGTGCTGTTTGTGTTAATTTTATTGTTTAGTGTTGCTTGGTTTGTGTTGTTTTTGTTGGTTTTGCGCATTTGTAACTAAATATTAAAGTGTGATCTTAAGCCAAGCGAAATAAATGGCATAAATAACTGTCTAGTAAATCAATTAAATGCTGCCTAATATCCATCCGCAATGTCTTGCTTTGTTGACAAATATAATAATAGTTGTGTCTAGTTGCATATAATCGTGCTGAATATAAAAAAGGATACGCTTGCAAGCATTATTATTCTCGCATTGTTATGCGGGAGTGAAATAAATATTACCAGTTAGGCAATTTGTTTAATATGAAAGCAATCAAATCAACCGCAGTGCTTTCTTTGTTAGTTTTTTTATCAACAAGTGCGCAGGCAAAATCAATCTTGGCACCGTTAGATAAAGTGGATTGGCAATTCTCAGGAGATCGCTTTTCTTGCAAATTAACAAAGGATCTTAAGTTCGATGGCAGTGTTGCGTTTATAGCAAACTCAGCCGAGCCATATTTGGTTTCCTTTACCAGTAGCCAGCGACCTTATTTTGTCGATAAGGTGTCGTTAAGCGTCAATTATTCGCCGTGGGAGCAAAATGAGTCTTTGCTCGAGCTGCTACAAGGCCAAAAAAATGGCCAACAAGGCTTAACGTTTGAAGGAACGGAATCGCTCCATTATTTACTTAATAAAATGGAAAAAGGAGCATGGGGACGGATCTCGGTCAGTTATAACCAACACCAAGAAACTAAAAGCTGGGATATTCCGGCGGTCAGCTTTGCCCCGTCTTATCAGGCGTTCAAATCATGCCTGACACAGCTGCTCCCTGTCGGGTATGAGCAAGCAAAAGACAATACCTTCCTCTTTGCCCGCAGCGAAAGCCGGGTGAGTGCCGAGCAAAGACAGATGCTCAGTGATATAGCCCGTTATATCCGCTACGACCAAGGGATCAGTGCACTACTGATTGACGGCCATACCGATCGCACGGGGACATCACTGGATAATCTATGGCTGTCGCGCCAACGTGCTCAAGCGGTTGCTGACGAGCTGGTCGCGTTGGGTATCCGTCGTGATCTCATTCAACTTCGCGCCCATGGTCAGCGTTATCCGCTACAGCAAGGCTCGAACACCGATGCTAACCAGCAAAACCGCCGGGTACAGCTGCGCTTGGTCAAGGAGGGGGTATGAAATCCAGTGATGTGATTTTTGCTCACCGTTGTCTGATACAGGCGGCGGCCGCGATTAAAATTCTGACGGCTGAAGGTTACACCGTCCGCAATGCCTCCACGGCGGCAGATGCTTTGGCGAAATTGCGCCTGCAACCAGATAGCTTACTGTTCGTGGCTGACAACCTGACCGATATGGATATGCTGTCGACTATCCGCCGGGCCAAGCAAGTGGCCATAAAGGGGACGGTGGTCGCGATTGTTGATTATCAGCAAAGCAAACTGGCCAGCGATGCCATGCAGGCCGGCGCAGATGATTATTTGCTGCAGCCTTATCAGCCAGAACAAATCACCGCGTTGATGAAGCGTAACCAAACCGTGCAATCGCCGAAGCGAGAGGTCGTTGCGACGAGTCGCCGCAGTCTGCAAGTACTGCAAATGGCCCACCGCGCCGCTCAGACTGATGCAACCGTGCTGATCACTGGAGAGTCAGGTACCGGCAAGGAAGTACTGGCTCGCTATGTTCACGATAACTCGCCACGCAGTGAAGGACCGTTTGTCGCTATCAACTGTGCGGCGATCCCTGAGAGCATGCTGGAAGCTGTACTGTTTGGCCATACCAAAGGGGCGTTTACCGGCGCAACCCAAAGTCAAGCGGGTAAGTTCGAAGAAGCTAACGGCGGCACCCTGTTGCTCGATGAAATTGGCGAGATGCCGCCGGCTCTGCAGGCGAAATTGCTGCGCGTGCTGCAGGAGCGTCAGGTTGAACGCCTCGGTAGCCACCGTTCGATTGCGCTGGATATTCGTATTATTGCCGCGACCAATGTTGACTTACAGCTGGCGATAGCTGAACGGCGTTTCCGCCAAGATCTTTATTACCGCTTGGATGTGTTGCCATTGCAATGGCCACCGCTGCGCGAGCGCAAAGACGATATTTTGCCACTGGCCGATCACTTTATCCGCAAGCTCAATGCCGGTTGCACAGACTCTTGCAGTTTATCGGAAGAAGCGCAACAGGTACTGCTGCACTACAGCTGGCCTGGGAATATCCGTGAGCTGGAGAACACTATCCAGCGGGCTTTGGTGATGCGCCATGGTCACTGGATCACTGCTCAGGATCTGATGCTTAACGATATGCTGAGCACCATGGTGGAAGGGGCGATTACCGACGTGGTTGAAGATGCCAAACAGGCCCTCAAACAAAGCCGCAAGAATGCCGAGCACCAATTTATTCTCGACACGTTAGCTCGCTTCAATGGCAAACGTAACCACACTGCGGAAGCGCTGGGGATGTCGACCCGCGCATTGCGCTACAAGATTGCCGCCATGCGTGAGCAGGGGATCAACATCGATTCCTATATTCATCAATCGGGCACTGCGGCATAAGGAAAAGGACGGACGCTATGTCGAATCAAACCTCAATGATGCAGAGCGATATGTTGCAGCGAATGACCGTGATGCGCGAACAGGCTCAGACCGGCACCCAAGTTGCAGTGAATCTCTCGCATCCGCCAACCGGTAACTTTCAGGTTGCGATGCAACAAGCGGTGCGCCGGGTTGATAACCAGCAGCACCACGCCCATCAGCTGACGGCTGATGTGGATGCCGGTCGCTCCGATGACTTGGTCGGCGCAATGGTCGCCAGTCAGAAAGCCAGTATTTCTTTTTCAGCATTGACACAGGTAAGGAATAAGCTCCTGGCTGCCTATGACGATGTACTGAAGATGCCTCTGTAGTGAGAAGAAAATGAGTACAACAGTAGCTGAAAACCCAGAACAGGCAGCATCAAACACATGGCTGTCATACAAAAACACAATCCAGAAGCGACTAGACGGAAAGTACAAGAACGTAGCACTGATTACGGTGCTGGCTTTGTTGGTGTCGCTATTTATCGTGGTGCTGATGTGGACTCAGACGAGCCCGTACAAGCCTCTTTATGGTACCCAGGAGCGCTACGACAACAGTGAGATCCTATCGGTATTAGAGCAGGAAAAAATCCAGTTCCAGCTTGATAGCCAGTCTGGCCAAATTTTGGTACCGGCAAACCGTTTGGCGGATGCCAGGATTGTCCTTGCAGCCCGGGGCGTGAAGGCCAAGTTGCCGGAAGGGTTGGAAATTCTTGACCGTAGTACAGGCCTTGGTACCAGTCAGTTTATTGAAAACGCCCGCTACCGTCAGGGGCTGGAAGGGGAGCTGGCGCGCACTATCTTGGCGATCCGTGCGGTTAACCATGCTCGGGTACACCTGGCTATCCCAAACCGTACTCTCTTTGTTGGTATCAACGAAGAGAAGCCATCGGCGGCAGTAATGCTGGAGCTGGAGCCGGGCATGCAGCTCGATCAGCCTCAGGTGGAAGCGATTGTCAATTTGGTCAGTGGCAGCATCACCGGAATGGCCGTTGATGCCATCTCTGTGGTTGATCAGTACGGCAATTTGCTGAGCGCTGATTTGGCCATGGGCCAGCAGTCGCAGGTTAATGTACGTTTCCATGAGCTGCAGCAGCGGGTGGAGCGTGACATCGTTCGCCGTGCTGGCGATATGCTGGCACCATTGCTGGGGGTGGGCAACTTCCGAGTCCAGGTTGCCGCGACATTGAATTTTGATCAAATCGAAGAGACCCATGAGTCTATCGACAGCGATCCGGTGCTGCGTACCGAGTTCACCAAGCAGGATAATACCCAGGGCCAGTTGGCAATGGGGATCCCGGGCGCGCTGAGCAATCAGCCAACAGGTGAAGAAAGCACCACCAACAATGAAACACGCAATGAGCGCGCTGAGCTGAACCGTCATTATGATGTGGGTCGCAAAGTTCGCCATACCCGCCATGCCCAAGGTGGGATCGAAATGTTATCTGTCTCAGTGCTGCTCAACGATGATGTTCATGAGCAAGGCTGGCAACAAGCACAATTGGAGCAAGTAGCTCAAATGGTTAAAGATTCTGTTGGATATGTTGCAGAGCGTGGTGATCAGTTCAGCCTGCATGCCTTTAATTTTGCCCGGGCGGTAGACGCTGCGCCGGTAGATACTCCGTGGTGGCATGATCAGCAACTGTTGTTGCTGGCGAAGTATGGCGTTTACACCCTGTTGGGGCTGTCGTTCATTATCCTTGTGCTGCGCCCATTGGTGAAGGCGCTGCAGCGTCCAGCTCCGGTGACAACAGCATTGGCGACCGCACCTGCCGGTGCGGCAATGATGGTTAGCAATGAGATGCCTGCCGCCGACTCGGTCAGTGAATTTAAGCCAGCAAGCATTAATGCGACAGGTGGAAGCGAGCAGGATCTGGCTGATGCCCTGCTCGACTCTATTGCTCAAGGTGGAATGGTCGCTGAGGATAATACCCCTCAGTCTGCTGGGGAGGTCGACTTTGATTTGTCGACACTGCCACCACCGGGTTCGGAGTTGGAGGTGCAGGTGAAGCACTTGCAAAAGCTCACCGAAGTGGAACCAGAACGTGTCGCAGAAGTTATCAAGAAGTGGGTGAATAGCAATGAGTCTAAGTAATTTTAGTCATTTGGCAGACGGTGATGTGTTGCTGGAACCGATGGAGCAAACTGCGATTTTGTTGCTCAGCATGGGCGAGGAATCTGCCTCTCAGGTGATGCGACATATGTCGCGAGATGAACTGCTTAAAGTCAGTCACGCGATGGCCCAGCAACCGGCGATCCGCAGTATTGAAGCCCGCTTTGTCTTGCAGGGATTCTTTGAAGAGTTCCGTGCTCAATCAGGGATCAGCGGTGCCTCGCGCCCATTTTTGCAACGCACCTTGGACAAAGCTCTGGGGGGGCGGTTGGCCCGTAATCTACTGGATACAATCTATGGCGATGAAATCCGCACCTCGATGCAGCGCTTGCAGTGGATTGAGCCTAAACAGCTTGCCAAATTTTTGTTGAATGAACATGTCCAGATGCAGGCGGTTTTCATCGCTTTTCTGCCACCGGACATTGCCTCTCAGGTTTTGGCTGAGCTGTCGCAGGATGAGCAGAAGGATGTTTTGCGTCGAATTGCGGTGTTGACGGAAGTGAGCCGTGACGTCGCGCTGGAGTTGCAAGATTTGGTTGACCGCTGTATCGACTTCTTAGCCGAAAATTCGGGCGCCGTAATCGAAGGTGAGAAGCAGGTTGCCGATATCATTAATCGTTTCAGTGGTGATCAATTGAGCCTGATGACTGCGCTTGAAGAACACGATACGGAATTGGCTGAGCGGCTCAAGAACAAGATGTACGAGTTTTCTATTCTTACCCGTCAACCGGAAGCTGTTCGCCTGCGTATTCTTGAAGAGATCCCAACCGATCTGCTCGCCATGGCACTGAAAGGGGCCGAACCAGGTCTGCGCAAGTCATTGCTTGCTATTTTGCCGCGTCGTATGCAGCAGTCGATGGAAGGGGAGATCGCCCAGCTGGGTAAAGTGTCACTGCGTCAGGTCCAAGAAGCCCGCTCGGAAATCATGGATTATGTGCGTGAATTGAATGAATCCAAAGTGATTAGCCTGCAGCTATATCAAGAGACCACGGTGGAGTAGAGATGTTTAGACGAAATAAAATTATGCGCTTACAACCAAGCCAGTTTCGCAGTCATCGTTTCCCGCCGTTGGTGGATCCTACGAGCCTGGCTCAGGAACCGGCACCAGTGCTCCCGTCTGGTCGGGCATTTAATGACGAGGCCGGTCTTGATAGTGACAGCCTGTTTGGCGATGACTTTGGTACTGATGAACTCGGCTTTGATAGCTTAGCGATGGACGATTTCGGACTGGATGAGTTGAATGAGGATGCCCGCCTGATGGCGGGTCTCGATGGGGAGCCATTGCCCGACGCCCCGGGTCAATCAGGTCAGCAAGAAGACTTTCAGGCCCAGTTTAACCAAGGTTTCCAGCAGGGCATCACCCGTGGCCACGAGGAAGGGTTGCTGCAGGGGGTTGAACAGGGCCAGCAGCAAGGCTTCGAACAAGGTGTGGTGCAGGGCCGAGAGCAAGGGATCGCACAGGGTATTAAAGAGGGCAAGGCCCAGTTTGTCAAAGCGACTCAGCCGTTTGCCCAAATACACCAACAGACCGCCGAACTGTTTGCTGAGCATGAACGCCGCCAGCGCGAGCAGGTGTGCGAGCTGGTACAGAAAGTGTCCCAGCAGGTGATCCGTTGTGAGCTGGCCCTTCAGCCCCAGCAAATCCTGGCGTTGGTTGAAGAAACACTGGATAGCCTGCCCGGAGAGCCTGTGGGTCTTAAAGTCAAAATGGCCAGTGAGGAATTTACCCACCTAGAGAAAGTGGCCAGCGATAAAATTGATGCATGGAATATTGTCTGTGATGACTCCCTACGCCAAGGCGAGTGCCGGGTCGTAACCAAAAATGCCGAAGCCGATGCAGGCTGTGAACAGCGCCTTGAGACTTGTATGTCTGCGGTAAAAGGCCATCTGCTTGATGAGCAAGTGGTACTTGAAGCGAATGCGCAAGAACAAGAACAAGAACAAGAACATGATGGGGCGATCAAGCAGGCATCATGAGTAACATAATCGACTACCGGCTAGAACAAGCACTGGCCTCCCTCGACGCTGTCCCGGTGGCGAAAGTTACCGGGCGCTTGGTGAAAGTCACCGGATTGATGTTAGAAGCGGTAGGTTGCCGGTTGCTTACAGGGCAGCGCTGTTTAGTGGAAACGGGTAACGGCACCAAAATTGAAGCACAGACCGTGGGCTTCAACCGTGAGGTTGCTTATTTGATGCCGGTCAGTAACGCCTCGGGGTTGTTTTCGGGGGCCAAGGTGTGGCCGCTAGAAGGCGAGAGCCTCATTCGTATCGGCCCGCAATGGCTTGGCCGGGTGCTCAATGGCCTTGGTGATCCGTTGGATCGCTTGGGGCCGGTACTCGGTCAGGATGATATCAGCCTCGAAAGTGAAAACATCAACCCGATGTCGCGTCGCCCGATTGACGGGGCGCTGGATGTCGGGATCCGGGCAATCAACAGTCTATTGACCCTGGGAAAAGGCCAGCGGATAGGCCTTTTTGCCGGTAGCGGGGTGGGTAAAAGCGTTCTGCTTGGTATGATCACTCGTCAAACCAGTGCCGATGTCGTGGTTGTGGGCCTTATTGGTGAGCGTGGTCGCGAAGTGAAGGAGTTTATCGAACACTCCCTGGGGCCAGAGGGCTTGGCACGGGCTGTTGTAATAGCCGCTCCTGCTGACGAATCGCCCCTGATGCGCCTGCGTGCTTCCCAGCTTTGTCATCGGGTCGCGGAATATTACCGTGATCAGGGCAAGGATGTACTGTTGTTGATGGATTCCCTAACCCGCTTTGCCATGGCGCAGCGGGAAATTGCCCTGGCGCTGGGGGAGCCTCCTGCAACCAAAGGTTATCCGCCTTCGGTGTTTAGTATGCTGCCGCAACTGGTTGAGCGGGCAGGTAACAGTGCCTCGGAGCAGGGGAGCATGAGTGCGATTTATACGGTGCTAACGGAAGGGGACGATCAGCAAGACCCTATCGCTGACAGTGCCCGAGCCATTCTTGATGGTCATGTGGTGTTGAATCGCCACTTGGCAGAGGCCGGCCATTACCCAGCTATTGATATTTCCCAGTCCATTTCACGAACCATGCCGCAGGTGGTCAGTAAAGAGCAGCTACGTCATGCTATGCGCTTCAAGCAGCTCTACAGCCGTTATCAGGAAGTGCGCGAGCTGATCCCATTAGGCGGTTATCAACCGGGTAATGATCCGGAAATGGATCAGGCGGTTTTAGCGCATCCTAAGCTGGTGGCTTTCCTGCAACAAGAAATGGATGAGCAAGCAGACTGGGAGACAGTTGATAGACAAATGAGCCAATTGATACAGGAGCTAAACCTTGGCTAAGCAATCAAAAGCACTGGATCGGTTTCGTCAAATCAGGCAGGGAGAGCTGGAAAAGTTGGGACAGCAGTACCAACAGAAGCAGCAAGATTGCGCCAATCACCTCCAAAAACTCGAGCAGCTGGATGCACTTTACGATTCTTGCCAAGTGGTTGCTGGTGAAACGGCATTGGCATGGACTAACCGCTTTGCCATCCGTGATCACCTCAAGCACTTAACTGAAATCCAAACTCAAACGCTCGCATTGTCCCAAGCTGAGCAGGTTAGCCTTAAGCAGCATGTTGTCCAGCAGCATGTGAAGGTTAAAAGTTTGGAGAGTGTGATAGAGAAACGTCGCCAGCATCATGACAGGCTTGCTGCCAAGAGCGAGCAAAAGCTGATGGATGAAATGGCCATGCAACGGTTTATCCGGCCCACATTCTAATTGATTGGCAAAGCGTACAAAACGCCGCAGTACTCACTGCGGCGTTTTCTATTGGGCTTAAGTGACAGAACAGTCGATGGGAGCAGGTATTACACTGGCTGGTAGGTGGTATCGTTATCTTGGTGCAGTACCTGGGTGAGGATGTCTTGCTGCATCATCAACAAGCGGCTGTTGCGCTCGTTTTGTGCCATGCAGGTATGGACTAAGCGTTTGAGCTGTGCCCATTTTCGGTCGACAGGCTGGCGGTACTGGGCAGGTAGGGCAGAGATCAGGCGATTGACACTATCGGGGGAGTTATCCATGCCCAGTTGATTGAGTATCGACGTCCGTAGCTCAGCGCGTTGTTGTAATTGTTGCAATAGATGTTGATGGGGCGTCGCCATAGCGGTGAGTTTGTCGCCATTACGGTGCAGCATATTATGATGCTGCACCTTCAGTAGTTGATGAAGCTGCTGGTAATCAGCCAGATCACGCTGGATATCCTGAATAAAGTTCTTGATGACTGACGCTGATTTTGGGCTCATGGTATTTAACTTCCGGGGTTTCAAACAATCAGTCGCGGCTGTGGGCACCGCGGATGCTGGCAGCCAGTCCATCAAGATCGACTTCGTAATTACCGCTGGCCAGTAAGGTACGGATTTCATTGACCTTCGCCATATCGACATCAGGGATACGCTTAAGCTCTTGCTGTAAGCTATCCATGCTTTGCGCTTGTGGGCTGACATCAGCACTGGGCTTTTTCACTGAAGAGAGCGGCGCTGGCGAGGTTGATACTTCATTATTGGTCGCTTCAGATGTTTTCTTGGGTTGGTTTTGGACTGCAGTGGCTAACTGCAAACCTGCTTTGGTTGACTCGATCATGGCAAATCTCCTGACTTCTTCTCCGATACTAAGGTTAAGCGACCAGCGAAGCGACTTGATTAAATCAATTTAGAAAAGCGTGGTGACCAGCCCGGGCTTAGCGATAGCGGCTTTGATCACCTTGCCTGAGCTGGTGTTTCTTACCCGTATTTGCTGCTTGGTATACCCACCTTCTAGTGCTATGCCTGACATGTTGGCGAGGAACTGCCCATTGCTGGCTTGAATCATCACCTTGTCACCGGCTGAAACCAGGTAGGCAGGGCTCAGGTGAGAAGGTGATAGCTGCTGATCACGGCGGATCTGCCTGAGGGCGCGCAGGCCGATAAAATCTTGTGCAGAAGCAAAAAACTCTCGGTTGATGGACGCGATGTCGGTGGGTTTCAAGACAATATCATCGGCGGAGACGATTTCGTCTTTACGTAACGTACGCACTGCGAATGCAACGGGAACGGTGACATTGACATCGGCTTGTATCATCAGTTGCCATGGTGTTGGCTGATGGCAGCTGACAGCAAATCGCAGCCGGCCAGCAGGATAACGGCGCCTGTCTACGCGCTCTATGGCGAGGGGGGAGTCACAAAGTGTTAATCGTTGACTCCCGCTTGGTAGCCGGAGGAATATTTCAGGCTGGACCGCTGGCCAGCGGTGTTGCCCCGCCGCTAGGTTGACTTCTTTGCGGATCGCCATAGACACTTGGTGTTCTATCTGTGCGTCAGCAGCCGAATCAGATTGCTCTAAGGCCGACTGCCCCGATACTGCTGGGGTGAAAACCGCCACACAGAGCAGTAGGGCAATAAGGGGAGCTGTCGCTGAGTTGCGGGTCACTGTCGCCATTTCATGTCTTCCATTCATTCATTTTTTGTGTGCGGAACTGCTTCCGCCCTGTCGTTTCCGCCCACCTTTCCGTAGCGGAAGTGCCACTTCCGCTTTTGCTCCCCCCTTGATGAAAGGTGGTGTATTTCCATTTTAAATCATGCATTTAAATAGTTGGCACGCATTTTGTTAGTAATGGGTCAGTTTTTGATTTCTTGCACTCAAAGGACACCAAATGGGGATCAACTTTGACAAAGCCCTCGGGATTCACCCGCACACTTTAACCCTTCGTACCGAGCGTGCCAAGGTGCTGGCCGGTAACTTAGCGAATGTGGATACACCGGGGTTCAAAGCGCGAGATTTTGATTTTCAGGCAGCCATTGCTTCAGTGGAAGCACAGCGCCTAGGGGGGCAGGGGCAGGTACAAACGCCGCCTGCGTTGCAATATCGCAACCCTTACAACAACACGATGGATGGCAACACTGTAGAACTTGGGGTTGAGCAGGCGCATTACGCTCAAAATGCCATGGACTTCGAAACCAGCCTGACTTTTTTGAACATGAAATTTCAAGGGCTGGCGACAGCCATTCAAGGACAGTAATCCACTATGTCATTCAGTGAAATTTACCAAATTGCCGGTTCAGCAATGACAGCGCAAACGCTGCGCCTCAATACGATTGCCAGTAACTTGGCCAATGCCGATGCCGCGTCAACCACCGAGGCGGGAACGTACCGCAGCCGAAAACCAGTGTTTTCAACGGTATATGAAAACAGCCAGTTCCAGGCTAACCAGAGCGCCGGGGCTCGGGTCCAAGTGATGGATGTGGTTCCAGTAGAAGGGGAGCTATCTCGTCGCTATGAGCCAAGTAACCCGATCGCCGATGCCGATGGTTACGTGTTTTACCCCAATGTGGATGTGGTCTCGGAAATGGCCGACATGATGTCAGCGTCGCGCAGCTTTGAAACCAGTGTTGATGTCCTTGGGCGTGCGCGCAGCATGCAGCAGGGTCTGTTGAAATTAGGTCAGTAAGGATATCACGATGAGCACTCCCTACGTTACGAGTAGCCATGGCGCGACAACGACAAGTGGGCAGGATCCTATTGCTGGCAACGGTCAGCAGGACAACACCTTCCTGACGTTGATGATTGCACAGATCCAAAACCAGACGCCGCTTGACCCGTTGGATACCACCCAGTTTATGACACAGCTGGCGCAGATGACCCAGGTTGAGACCATGCAGAACATGAACAGCACTGTCGTCAACCAGATGGTGCTGCTCGACAATATCCAGGTGCTGACCACGGCAGGTATGGTTGGTCAGGACGTGCGTGTGACGACCGATACCTTGGAGCTTGAAGGCAATCCACTGGATGCGGTGATTGAACTCGGCAGTGCTGTCGACGATCTCAAAGTGGAGATCCGCAATGATGCCGGTGAACTGGTAGACACCATTGAGCTTGGGGCGAACAGTGAAGGCGAAGTGACCTTTGTCATTGATCCTAAATCCATGGAGCTTAAAGACGGTCAATACGATCTTACTGTGGTCACCAATGACAGTGATTACAAGCCGGAAGTCATGATTACGGGCACTATCGAAAGAATGCGCATTCCACCGGGCGGCGGTTCACCAGAGTTCCTGATCTCTGGTGTGGGCTATGTGCCGTTTTTCAATGTTAGCCAGTACGGCGAAACGCACGGTTCAGACTCTCAGTCTCCAGAGCCCACTCCTTTATTTACGTTGGCTGGCCGTCGATAACGGCTTGCAAAAAACTAGGTTAGAAGAGAAATAATAATGAGCTTTAACATTGCAATGAGTGGTTTGAATACCACCTCTCAGGAATTGAACACCATCAGTAACAACATCGCTAACGTATCTACCGTTGGCTTCAAATCATCTCGCGCTGAATTTTCGGCACTGATGAACGGCGGTATGGGGGGCGGTGTTGAACTGGCGAGCCTGTCCCAGTCATTCAACGATGGTGCCTTCAACATGACAGGGCGTACCACCGACTTGGCGATTGGCGGTAATGGCATGTTTGTTCTGCAGGGTGAAGATGGTGCCTACACCTACAGCCGCGCAGGCATGTTTCAGCAAGATAAAGATAACTTCCTAGTCAACAGTGCCGGTCTTCGTCTGCAGGGTTATACCACCGACAGTAACGGTAACCTTCAAACCGGCTCTGTCGGTGACATTCAGGTCTCTACCGGTTCGGTGGCGGCGAGAGCCACGGATCGTGTTGATTTTGCCGCGAACCTAGATGCTGGCGCATCTGTGATTGTCGATGAGAATGGCGACCGTATTCCTTTCGATCCAGAAGACAGCGATAGCTTCAACTCTTCTTATACGACAACCGTTTACGATTCATTGGGCAACGAGCACACCCTGACCCAGTACTTTGTGAAAACGGGCGAGAATGAATGGGAAGTACACTACGCCATGAACGGCGAGGTGATGGAAGCCGAAAGCGGTCAGGTCTTAGAATTTGACGAAAACGGTAAGCTGGTCGAGCCTACGGGCAACATCGGCCTGACTTTTGCCCCGGAAGGTGCCGCCGAGATGAACATTGCGCTTTCCATGACCGGCACCACCCAGTATGGCAGTGAATTTGCGGTATCGACCAACCGTAGCAATGGCCATACCGCCGGTGAGCTGACCGGTATTACTATCGATGACAGCGGTATGGTGTTTGCCAACTACAGCAACGGTGAGCAGATGATGCAGGGCCAAATAGTACTGGCGGACTTCCCCAATACCGGTGGTTTGATGCAGGTGGGTAATACCGGCTGGTCGGCGACACAAGCCTCGGGCCAGCCGCTTATCGGTGTACCGGGAACGGGTACGCTAGGTGGTTTGTACTCGGGCTACATTGAGGAATCAAACGTTGATCTGACCGGTGAGCTGGTGGGCCTGATGACGGCGCAGCGTAACTACCAGGCCAACGCCCAGTCACTATCAACCCAGCAGCAGCTTACCCAAGTGCTGTTCAACATGTAAGGGCGGTAGTGTGGATCGTTTGATTTATACCGCAGCAAGCGGTGCCGGGCGTGTTTTCAACGCCCAGCAAGTAAGAGCGAATAACCTTGCCAACATCAATACCCATGGCTTCCGTGCTGATATGGAGCGGGCTCAGGCATTTGCCGTGCAAGGCAGCGGTTTTGACAGCCGTATCATGGTTGAAGCCCAGTCGGCGGGTACCCGTTTTGACGCTGCCGAACTGCAAACCACTGGACGCGAGCTGGACTTGGCTATTCGTGGTGACGGCTTTTTTACCGTTCAATTACCAGAAGGCGATGAAGCCTATACCCGTTCGGGGGCCATTGAGCGTACCGAGAACGGTGATCTGATGATTGGCGGCCTGCCCGTGCTTGCCGACGGCGGCGATGTGATGAATGTCCCGCTCTACAGCAGTATCGAGTTCGGTGACAACGGACTGGTTAATATTGTACCGGAAGGTGAGGTACTGGTGGTTGAAGCGGGACGCCTGAAGCTGGTGAACCCGCCGGTACAGGATTTGGGTAAGTTAGAAAACGGCCTGTTTGTTACTAACAACCGGCAGCCAGTCAACGATGACGAGAGCGTGATGATGGTATCGGGCTTTCTCGAGCAGAGTAACGTTGTGGCCGTAGAAGAGATGGTGGCATCGATGCAGCTGAGCCGAAACTTCGAAATGCAGCTGAAGATGATGCAAACCGCAGAAAAAATTGCAGAGGCAGGCAACCGCCTGATCAGAGCGTAAAGGATAAGAGATGAACGCAGCACTATGGATCAGTAAAACCGGGTTGGCCGCCCAAGACACAAAAATGGCGACCATTTCCAACAATCTTGCCAACGTTAACACCGTCGGTTACAAGCGCGACCGCGTGGCGTTTGAAGATTTGTTCTATCAAATCCAGCGCCAGCCCGGTGCCATGGCGGATGAAGTCAACGAACTGCCGACCGGTATCCAGTTGGGTTCCGGTGTACGTGTCGTCGGTACCCAAAAGGTCTTTACCGAAGGGATGTACCAAACGACCAACCAAAGCCTGGATATCGCAATTGATGGTAAGGGCTTCTTCGAGCTGGAAACGCCGGATGGTGAGCAGGCATTTACCCGTAATGGCCAGTTCCACATGAATTCTGATGGCTTGCTGGTGAATACTCAGGGCTTGCCGTTGGCACAGCAAATCCAAGTCCCGGCAGATGCTGAAACCATTACCATCGGTAGCGACGGTATCGTGACGGCCAAGATTGCTAATGATGATATGCCGCAGGAGATCGGCCAGATCACCCTGGCTAACTTTATCAATCCGGCCGGCCTTGAAGCCTTGGGCGGGAACCTGTTCCGTGCCACGGCATCGAGCGGTGATGTGATTGACGGTATAGCCGGTGAAGGCGCATT
This sequence comes from Photobacterium lutimaris, assembly GCF_003025555.1. Taxonomy (GTDB): domain Bacteria; phylum Pseudomonadota; class Gammaproteobacteria; order Enterobacterales; family Vibrionaceae; genus Photobacterium; species Photobacterium lutimaris. The sequence goes on from NZ_PYMH01000010.1 coordinate 147,140, forward strand.
CGGTCAGCTTAAGCAAGGGGTATTGGAAGGCTCTAATGTGCAGGTGGTCGAGGAGATGGTCGATATGATCACGACCCAGCGCGGCTATGAGATGAATGCCAAGGCACTGTCTTCATCGGATGAGATGTTGCAGTACATTTCTCAGGTACTGTAAGCCATGGCAAGACTGACGAAGGTTAAACCCGTTAGGCGCTTGGTCGCATGGCTGGCCGCCATGCTGCTGGCCGGTTGTTCATCCACTCCCTCGTTGATGGATGAGCGTCCGGCACCGGATGATTTGGACTACGCGCCACCGATGCTGGATTACTCGCTGCCGGATGCCCGCAGCGGGTCGGTCTACCGTGACGGTTACATGTGGACTCTGTTTCAGGATCGCCGGGCCTACCGTGTTGGTGACATGCTGACCGTGTCACTGGATGAAGATACTCGCTCCAGCAAACAGGCCAATACCAACTTTGGTAAAAATGCCAGTGGCGGCTTGATGGGCAGTTTTGCGGCAGGCTCAAGCAGCGGCAGTGCCAGTGGTGATCTTTCCGGCAACCGGGATTTTCGCGGTAGTTCGGCCAGTTCACAGCGTAATTCTCTGAGTGGTTCCATTACTGTGATGGTGCATGAAGTGCTGCCAAACGGGGTGTTGCGGATTAAAGGGGAGAAGTGGATCCGCCTTAACCAAGGTGATGAGTTTATCCGCCTTGATGGCTTGGTGCGGGGGGATGATATCGATAACGGTAATCAGATTTCCTCCCAGCGCGTGGGTGATGCACGTATTACCTATTCTCAAAGCGGTGTGTTGGCCGATGCCAATGACGCTGGCTGGTTGACCAAGCTGTTTGTCAATCCGCTGTTCCCAATCTAAGAGGCATTATGTTTAAGCAACTTATCATTCTATTGACTGTGCTGGTCGTGCCTTTCCTGTTTGTTGATATGGCCAATGCTGCAAGTAACGAGCGCCATTTGATTGATTTGGTGGATATCCAAGGATTGCGGGAAAATCAGCTGATTGGCTACGGCCTTGTGGTCGGCCTTGATGGAACGGGCGATCGTAATCAGGTGAAATTCACCAGTCAGTCTGTCACTAACATGTTGCGCCAGTTTGGTTTGCAACTACCTGAAAAAATTGACCCGAAGCTGCGTAACGTGGCAGCCGTCAGTGTTCATGCCTCCATTCCGCCATTGGCCGGACCGGGGCAAACCATTGATGTAACGGTATCGTCTATTGGTGATGCCAAAAGTCTGCGCGGCGGCAGCTTGGTGATGACGCCGCTGCGCGCGATTGATGGCCAGATCTATGCGGTTGCCCAAGGGAGCTTGGTGGTGGCGGGTGTCAAAGCCGAAGGCCGCTCCGGTTCGAGCATCACGGTCAACGTGCCGACCACCGGCCGCATTCCGGGCGGCGCGATTATCGAGGAGGAAATCCCTTCCGATTTTACCTCCCAACCTAAAGTCACGCTGAATTTGCTGCGCCCGAACTTTACCACCGCACGTAATATCTCCCGTCAAATCGATGATGTGTTTGGTCCGGATACTGCGGTGGCGCTGAGCAATGCTCGGGTTGAGGTGTCTGCGCCGCAGGACTTTGAACAGCGGGTGATCTTCATGTCGATGCTGGAAGATATGACCGTCGATATTGGCCGTCAGCGAGCGCGAGTGGTGTTTAACAGCCGCACCGGTACCGTCGTGGTCGGTAATGGCGTGCGTATTGGCCGGGCAGCCGTGAGTCACGGCAGTTTGACTGTGACGATTGCCGAGTCGTTCAACGTCAGCCAACCCAATGCGTTTGGTGGCGGCAACACGGTCGTGACTCCTGAGAGCGAGATTGATATTAACTACGAGCGTAATCCCATGTTCATCTGGCCGGAAGGGGTAGAGCTGGAAACCATCGTTTCAGCCGTCAATAGCCTCGGTGCCTCTCCCGATGATTTGATAGCGATCCTTCAGGCGCTGCATGCTTCGGGTGCATTGGATGCTGAATTGGTGGTGATTTAAGGACAGAGAATGACAGTAACTGTTTTACCGGTAAATACAATGGCGTTACAGCCAATGGCGACCAGCCGCATTGCGGCAAACTCCACGATGGGAACGGTAACCACATTCGACAGTCGTCAATTGGCGGGTCTGAAAAGCACGAATGATTCGCAGCAGGCAATTCAAACGGTAGCGGAGCAATTTGAATCGTTGTTCTTGCAGATGGTGCTAAAGCAGATGCGTAAAGCGAGCGAGGCGCTCAGTACCGATGATGATAATGCCTTGTTCGGAAGCCGTGAGCATAAGACCTATCAGGAATTTTTCGATGGTCAGGTCGCTATCGAAATGTCAAAAAGCTCGCTTGGCTTGGCGGAAGTGATCGTCCGTCAACTGGGCGGTGAGCCGGCGTTTAAGGAAGCTAACGATGAGGTCGCTTTAACTTCAAGCAAGGCAGAGCAAGGTCCGAGCGCGGGCAACGCATTTAGCCAGTCTTTGCTGCATTTCAACCGTGAGGGCTCTAACGTATGAGTTTGATGAATATCGGCTTGTCTGGACTACAGGCAAGTCAAGTGGGTATGAATGTGACGGCCCAGAATGTCGCCAATATCAACACCCCGGGCTACAGCCGCCAGCAGGTGCACCTATCGGCGATTGGTTCAACCAGCATGAGCATGAAAGATGCGGGTAACGGCGTGTCGGTCAGTGCGATCCGCCGGGTTACTGATCAGTATCAGACCAACCAGATCTTCCGCGCTGGTTCGATGTTGGGCGCAGCCTCAACCTCAGCCCAGCAGCTCAAGCGTTTGGAGACCTTGTTGTCGGGTGATTCAATGGATTTGAGCCAGGGATTCGACAGCTTTTTCTCGGCACTGAACGGTGCCAGCGTCTCACCTTATGGTTCTGCCCACCGCTCGCTGATCATCAGTGAGGCGGAAGCGCTGGGTAACCGCTTTAACCAGTTGAGCAGCTCGCTGGATGGTCAATACAATGACTTATCACAGCAGCGCAGCAGTGCGGTATCGCAAGCCAACAGCTTGCTTTCGAATATCAGCAAGCTCAACGAAGAGATCCGCAAAGGTGATGCCACGGGGGCCAATACCTCAGCCCTGCAGGATGAGCGCGATGTGTTGATTGCCGAGCTGTCGGAAATTGTGGATGTCCGTATTACCGATGCCGGTGACGGCACGCTGAATATTGCCCTGCCTAACGGCCAGCCTTTGGTGATGGGGAACCAAGTGGCTCAGTTCAGCCTAGAGTCCGATCCGAATAACCCGCGCAGCGATGTGCTGTCGCTGTCGCTCAATGGCCAAAACTTCCCGCTGGATGACGACATCGGCGGCAAGCTGGGGGCATTGGCGGCATATGAAAAAGATGTGCTGGTCCCCACTCAGGCAGCGATCAATGACATCGCCTTTGAGTTTGCCCAAGCCTTTAACGACCAACTGGCCGAAGGTTTTGATCTGAACGGTGAGCCGGGCAAACCCTTGTTTGTTTTTGATCCGGATAATCCCGCGTCAACGTTGTCTATCAATCCGGACTTCAAGCCGGAAGACTTGGCGCTGTCTGGCGACGGTACCCCGGGTAATACCGACAACCTGCTAAAACTGATCGAGATTAAAGACCAAGAATTTGAGATTGGTGATTTGGGCTCGCAAACGCTAGGCAGCGCGTTTAATTCCTTGCTGGGTGATATCGCGGTCAAAAGCCGTCAGGCACAATCGGATCACGATGCAGCCAGTAATATTTACCTCCAGGCCACGATTGAAAAATCGGCAACCAGCGGGGTCAACCTTGACGAAGAAGCGGTCAGCCTGATGATGTATCAGCAAGCTTACCAAGCCAACATGCAGGTGATTAGCGCATCGAATCAGATGTTTGCGTCAGTCATGCAGCTATTCTAAGGACACTGCCATGCGTGTAAGTACTAATCAATATAGCCAGATGATGTCTGGTAGCCTGAGTCAGAACTCCTTGGGCATCAATAAAATCATGCAGCAAATGGCAACCGGCAAGCGCTTGCTGGTGCCCTCTGATGATCCCATGGCCTCGACGCGGGTGATGAACCTCAAGCGAGAGCAGGCGGCGATTAGCCAATATCAGGGCAATATCGAGCAAGCGGATATCGCGCTCAAAAAGCAGGAAACCTATCTCAGCAGTGCTGTTGATGTCCTGCACCAAGTCCGCGATTTGATGCTGTGGGCCGGTAACGGTGTTAATGGTCCCGATGAACGAGCCGCGATGGCCAATGAGCTTGAGCACCTGCAAGACAGCTTGGTGAGTCTGGCCAACTCGAAAGATGAAAACGGTAAGTACATCTTCTCGGGTAACGAGGTGAACACCCAACCGTTAGTGAAAGATGAAGAAGGCAACTGGACTTACCAGGGTGATACTGGTATCCGTGAAGTGGTGGTTGGCGATGGCGTAACGGTTCAGCTCAACGTCAATGCCGAGGAGATGTTCTTCTCGGGCGGAATGGATATTTTCAATCAGCTGGATGAGCTGGTGACCGCGCTACGTGACCCTGATTATGATCTTGAAGGCAGCAACATTATTGGCCGCAGCCTAGATGTACTGGATGAGACGATGCTGTCGGTATCGGGTACGGTGACCAGTTTGGGTAGCCGTCAGAATGCCTTGACCACAATGCAGGATGGCCACAGTGAAGTTGAGCTATTTAACAATGACTTGATCGGCCAGCTGGAAGATCTCGATTACGCCGATGCCATGGTGCAATACAATAACTACCTGTTGGCATTACAGGCAACCCAGTCGACCTATGTCAAAACAGCCAGCTTGTCGTTGTTTAGTATTATGTAATAGTTGCCCTGCCGGTGATCTCGGCAGGGTATTTTTTGATTGATGGAAAACACATGGTTTCTCAGGTAAATGATCTTCGCTCGGCAGCGGCCGGTGCCAGTCGCCAGCAGCAGGTAATTGCAAGGCCAGCCACTAAAACGGCCGCGGTACCTGACAACAAGCAGCCGGATCCATTGCGCCTGTCGCAAACCCTTACCCCCGAACACACCCGCCAGCACAGCTTGATCCAGCGTGCCCAGCATAAAGTTGCGGCCTCCCGTGTGGCGGAAGCGAGCCTTAATGATATAGGCAAAAACCTTGCTCGGTTGAGTAAGCGGGTAGAGTTTGCGATACGTGCTGGTAGCGCTTCGCCAAAAATTACCGGTGAGATAGAGCAGTTAGCCAGTCGGATGGAGCAGCGCCTGCAGCAGGCGACCTATAAAGATCAGCCAGTGCTGAGCCGTCAGCTCAAGCCCGTGTTCCATGGCGAGCCGCGTACATCCTTCCAAATCAAGGGGCTGGATACTAAACGCAGCAGCCCGCGTGACGAGACGGTGATTTTCAACCTTGCCAGAGGCGGGGCCAATGCGGTGCCGGTCAAATTAGCGGCCAATGCAACCCCAGAGCAGCAGGCGATGCAGTTTCGCCAAGCACTCAACGAGCATGGCATCGGGGTCTCACTCAACAAGCAGCGTCAATTGGTGTTCTCGGCCAATGAAGCCGACTGGCAGCATTTGTCGCAGAAAATGCGCGTGGTTGGCCAGGGTGATCGCTTTCCGGCAGGCCAGCCCAACCGGGTTAAACTAGACACCACCGAAGCGCGGTTTGAGCCGCAAACCTGGCAGATCGGTAACGATCATCTGCGTCAGACGCTGGTACACACCCAGCAGATGATGACGCAAATCAAATCCAGCATCCAAGAGCTTCGCACCCATAACCAAGATGTCATGCAGCGGATTGATACGATCAATCAGCGTAACCGCTATTTAAGTGACAAGGTATTGGACAGCGCGGAAGCGGATTTATCCCGTATACTGCCAAGCGGGGATAACTTCAGCTCGGCCTTCCAAAATTTGAAAGTGCAAGCCAATGTCCACCGTCAAACCGTGGTATCTTTGTTGAGCCGGTAAAATAGCTAAGCGATTAATCACTTAGCCTGTAAGAAATGGAACGTTGCCACTCGTGACCAACAACAACGCGTGGCAAGCTGATATTGAGGGTTCACCATGCTGTCACCTATCTCTGCGGCGATAAACAAGTTACTGCGAATTGAGCCCCAGCAGTTGAAAGCCGAGCAATTCACGCCGCCGCAGCAAGGCGCCAAGTTAGGTGCCAGCACCGCCAATACCCCCTCTTCGACACCTCAGCCCTTGCCACAAGCCCAGTGGCAGGTTGTCCGCATGTTGGCTAATTTATCAGGGATGTCACTGGGGCAAACTCACGCCTACACCGCTCCAACGCTACAGTCACCGAGCTTCCGCCTAGCGGGGGGCGAAGGGGAGTTGCAACTTCGTCTGCAATTTGAAGGTCAGCCTCATACTGTCCGCTGGCAGATAGGTCAAGCTGGCGCTGAACCGCAATTGCTTAACTCCACTTTGCCGCCAGCGTTATCGTTGGCGCTGTTGCCAACCGTAGATCAGGGTTGGCGCTTGGTCGCCAAAGGCGTGTTGCACAACGAACCGCTGCAATTGTTGTGGACCCCTTATGGTAATAACGGCAAAGCCGGTTCTGCCTCGGGCTCTCCTCTCTCCCTCAAAGTGTGGCTGCGCACCGGCTTCATTATCACGGTCATCGTATTTTCTCTTTGCTATTGGCTATTTTAATCTTTCTTACTTCTTACTTCTTACTTCTTACTTCTTACTTCTTACTTTTCTTTATCTCGTGACTCTCTGTAATTAGCCCCCATAAAATAATGAATGTTTATCCTGTCGTTTAATGCTGGTAGTTAAATGATTGGTGTTGAATATTGATAAATAAATGTATTTCAGCCAATAGCCAATAGCCAATAGCCAATAGCCAATAGCCAATAGCCAATAGCCAATAGCCAATTTTATATTTAAGAAAAAATTATTTTCGTCGTTGGCAAGAAAATAATAAAAAAATGGCAAAAGTCGGTTTAAGGGGCGGAATTAGGTGTCGTTTTATAGAGGTGTAGACACTAATACAGAATAACTCACAGAGGGCAATAACATGCTATCGATTCATACTAATTACACATCTCTACTAACGCAGAACAACCTGAACAAAACGTCTGGCGCAATGGATAACGCGATGCAGCGTATCTCGACGGGCTTTCGCATCAACTCTGCGGCTGATGACGCTGCGGGCCTGCAAATTGCCACTCGCCTTCAGTCTCAGGTTAACGGCCTAGGTGTTGCACAGCGTAATGCACAAGATGCGACGTCGATGATGCAAACCGCTGAAGGTGCATTCGATGAGATGACTAACATTGGTCACCGCATGAAAGATCTAGCGACTCAAGCAGCCAACGGTACCAACTCGGCTGATGAGCATGACGCGATGCAGGCTGAGTGGAATCAGCTAGCAGCTGAATTAGATAGTGTTATTGAAAATACCCAATTCGGCTCTGGTAACAACTTGTTTGCAGCGGGTGGCCAATTTGATGGCGCTGTTACCTTCCAAATTGGCTCTTCAACAAGCGAAACACTGACGGTTGATATTTCTGACGGCCTAGGTGATATCCGTGCGGCGATTGGTGTTCTAGCTGCTGCTGACCTTTCTACTGAAGCTACTGTTGATGTTGATGGCAATGTTACTGATCCAAGTGGTGCAGCAAAAGCGATGGACGCTGTTGACGCACTGCTAAATGGTACGCCAGAATCAGCTCAAGGTGCAGATGATGCTACAGCAGGCATTGGCGCAATTCGCTCTGAGCTAGGTGCAAACATCAACCGTCTAGACCACACCATTACTAACCTTGGCAACATGTCAGAGAACACTGAAATGGCGAAAGGCCGTATCATGGATACTGACTACGCGGTTGAATCTTCAAACATGATGAAGAACCAGATGTTAACGCAGATGAGCATGTCTATGCTGTCTCAGGCGAACGGCATGTCTGGCATGGTAATGAGCCTAGTAGGCTAATAAGCCCTAGCCTTTATATCGGGTATATAAAGCGCAATCAAACCACTCCAATTAATCAAGAGCCGCAGCCCCCGCTGCGGCTTTTTTTGTATTTAGACAGGAAGTCTTGCTCGTTATCGTTACATACCAAGACGGTATCGTTGAGACGGTAAGTCATCGAACGCCTGATTGGATAAACAGCGATTGAATTTAATTCTGCTGCTGTGAATAGACATTCTGAGACCGAATGTTATTCGATGTCTTTCGAGGTTGAGTCGGCTCATTATTCTACCTAATAAAAAACCGCAGCCAAGGCTGCGGTTTTTCATTGGGCGAGTGGTATAACGAGAAACCGGTTAAACAACCTCTAAGTGCGAAACTGTTTGGGTTTTGGCATCTTGATAGACGTTGCGAAGCTCGGCCATCACGCTCTCGCGGGTAACAATGCCAACAAACTGGCCGTTATCAAGCACAGGCATCATACGAGGTTTGTTCACGTTTAAGGCTTTAACCCGCTCCTCCAGTGAAAGGGCGGTGGTGCTGGTGGCGATCCCCACTGCAGAGGTGGGGTACAGCTGCTCTTTATCGATACACATATACTCGATGATATCGGCCAGGCTATCCGTTGCCTGAACGGCAACAACGTCGTGCTGCATCAAATCAACCACTTTTGTGTTGTGGTTAGGCTGGTAGTCCTGATACCACAGCTCTTTCATGACATCATACATCGATAGGAACCCGACCAGCTGGCCGTGCACATCGCAAACCGGCGCACCTGAAATGTTTTCTTCCTGCATGATATCGATTGCCTGCGGGATCGGGGTGTCTACAGATAATGTTATTGGCTGTGTATTGGTTACGTCTTTGGCGGTGAGGTGCGACAGCATATCTGATTCCTTGGCTGGTGTGATTTCCACGCTCTGGGTAATAGAGCGGATATTGGCCGCTTTCAGTTCCGGACGACGGAAGATACACCAGTTGGCGAGGCCAACTAATACTGCACCACCGACGATATTGCCCAATGTCACCGGCAGTAAGTTGGCCATGAGAAAGGTTGGGATATTCAGATCACTGTACTGCTCAGGGCTGGCAGAGATCATTTGCCAAAATTGCTCAGGCGCGAAGTTCTGGATAGTGATCCCCAGCGGCACCATAAACATATTGGCCACTGAGTGCTCGAAGCCACTGGAAACAAACATCGAAACCGGAAGCACCATTAGCATGGCTTTGGTTAGGGCGTTAGCTGAGCTAAACGTCATCCAAATCGCCAAACAAACCAACAGATTACACAGTACGCCCAAAGAGAACGCCTGCATTGTGGTGTGATGGAGCTTATGCTGGGCGATATTGAGGGCATTGAGGCCCCACTGACCGTTATTGAGCATGAACATGCCAGCGGCGCTGATCAGCATTAGCATAAACATGGCACCGATGAAGTTGCCGATGTATACCTTGGCCCACAGGGAGAGCATTTTTTTAAGGCTGATCTCGCGGTTAGCCCAAGAAATACTGGACAGTACCGAGCTGGTGAATAGCTCACCACCACACAGGACAATCAGTATCAGACCCATGCTGAAAACTATGCCTCCGACTAAGCGGCTAAGTCCCCAGCCGGTCATCGCGCTACCTGTGGTAACCGTGATATAAAATACAAAAGCGAGGCCGATAAAAGCCCCTGCCATAATAGCAAGCCCCAGTGTCATGCTACTGGTTTTTTTTGCTTTGCTTAGCGCGAACTTTTCCGCTTCCGCCATCATTTCCTTCGGCGAAAACAGCTGATTATTGCTGGAATCTACGTTACTCATGCTTACCCCAAGTGTTACTAATCCTTTCCTTTCGGCGTTAGCCGCTTTCAACTTGAATGTCCCTATCAAGTCATATTCCCAAGTCACAGGCGATGCAATGATAAGTAAAATTGATAGCAACATAAAGCTGATTCATATTTTCTTATGTGAAATATATGATTACAATTTCGTATGTTGCGACATAGATAGAAATAGTGATGTGCAACATTGTTCACTTTTTGGCGGGGAGCCGAATGGCAGATTTGGCGGGGGTTGAGTCCTGCTGTTTTCTTTGTGAGAGTAACTAAAGGGCCAAAAAAGTCAGCAATAATGTAATCGGTAAAATTGTTATAAAATGTATCTTTTATGTCGCTGGCTCTCGGTATCCGCCTGCGAACGACCCTTTGCAACCACGACGAAAATACGCTTACTCACCCATCGCAAACCTTACGTTCGCGCCTGCAGTTTTGTGCCTTCTATTATCATTTCTTGTCGATGTCTTTTCTTATTTAAATACGTATTGTGCCATTAAGAACTACATGCTTTTTGTCGCCTTATATTAATAGAAATTTCAGCATCATGAGGCGGAATAGTTTTATTTCCGCTAGCGGAAATAAAACTTCCGCCTTTTGATTAAAAGCTTAAAAAACTATTTATCGGTTTTGATTAATCGTCGTAAAAATAACCAAATCAAGCGTTAGTTAGCAAGTTATTGCTTAATTAAAAGTTGGAACAACTTTTGCTTATGCTGTTGCCTATAACGTGCAACTTTCTAACTTGGGCTGAATTGAGGAGAAACTCCATGTCAATGATGGACCCAGCTTCAATGGCAATGCAAATGGTAATGATCCAGCGTAAGCCATTTGATATCCAATATGCGAATCAGCAGAAAATGTACCAAACGCAATTAGATGCGTGGAAAGACATCGATTCGGCTTTCAGTAGCTTTTCGTCAGCGCTAGAGCGCATGAATAAAGCAGATAGTAGCTTTGTAAAAAACAGTGCGACAACCAGTGAAGATGGGTATATCGATGCATCGGCCAGTAATTTTGCCCGTCATGGCAGTTACGACCTATTCGTCAAGCAATTGGCGACCGCGCAGCAAGAAGCGTTCACGCTAAAAGGGGAAGAGCTGCCGACGGACGGTGTGATCACCATTGACGTTCCTGGTGGTGAAGCGATTGAGATCGATTTTTCGACCTTCAACCCTGACGGTGACAAAGATATCCATGATTTGGCTGACTATATCAATGAGTTTGATGAAGGTGTTTCTGCATCGGTTGTACGCTCGGGGGATGACGTCAGCTTGGTGCTGAGCAGTACGGAAACCGGTGAAGAGAATGCGTTCAAAGTATCATTTGATCAGGGTATGGGGGACTACTTTAAGCCGCCTCAGATCCTGAACAAGGCACAGGACGCGATCGTCATGCTAGGTGGTGAGGATGGCCTAGAGATCCGCAGCAGCGATAACACCATTGATGATGCTATTTACGGTGTGACTCTTGAGCTAACCAAAGCGCATGAGCCGGGTGATAAGCCGTTGACCCTGGTTGTTGGCAGTGATGAGTCAGCGTCGAAAGAGGCGGTTAAGGAATTCGTCGATGCTTACAACGATCTGGTTAATACCGTCCTTAAGCACACCATGACCAGCTATCAGCTTGAGCAAGACGAGGATGATAACAGCAGTGGTGATGGCGATGATGATGACGATAAGGATGACAGCAGCATCAAAATCACCGAAGCCGGTGCGCTTGCCAGCGACTCAACCGCCCGTGGTTTGAAGAACATGCTCAACAACGTTACACGCGGCCAGTTCGATGAAGGCACCCTGTATAGCATCGGTATTGAGGCGAACCGCGACGGTACCCTGAAAATCGACAACGATCGTTTTGAAAAAGCCCTGAGCGAAACCCCAGAAAAAATCGATGGAATTTTCTTCGGCGATAACGGTGCGCTAACCGCGTTGGAAAAGGCGATTGAACCTTATACCGGTTCGTCGAACTCTGGGAATAACCTGCTTAAAAGTCGTCAAGACACGCTGCAAGGCAATATTGATCGCGTTGACGATAAAAAAGAGCAACTCGATAACCGCATGGAAAAAAACTACAACCGCTACTTGCGCCAATACACCGCAATGCAGCAAACCATGATGCAGATGGAATCGACAGGTTCCATGTTTATGTTTTAGAGGAACAAAAAATGTTAATGGATGATTCTGGCTTCGAGGCGTACCAGCAAGTCGATGTAGAAGCACAAGCAGCGGCAGCGAGACCCTACCAGTTGGTATTGATGTTGGTTGACGGTTTTATGGATAACTTGACCCGCGCCGAAGGCCATATGGCGGCCAATCGCCTGAAGGAAAAAGGTGAATCTATCGGCAAGTGCATCGACATTATCGGTGGCCTTAATAGTGCGCTGGATATGCGCCAAGGTGGCGAACTTGCCCAGCAGATGAACCAGCTTTACGATTTTTGCAGCATGAAATTGTTTGAAGCCAGCGTCCATAACGATGCACAAAAACTGGCAGAAGTGCGCTCAGTCATGGGCAATATTCAAGAGGGTTGGCACAACTTCGGGGTAGCCCATGAAGGTCAATAATACTCAAATCAGGCAATTGACGGTGCAGCTCAACCAGAGCTACAAGCGCAAAGAGTGGCAGGCTGTGCGCAAGATAGACAAAGAAATCTACACCATGCTGGCTGATTTGAAAGGCCAGCCGGCCGTTGCCGAGTCACTACGGCGCGATATCCTTCAGCTTAAAAAGGTGCATTTGGCCGCCATGACGGCGTGCGAAATAGAAAAAGAGCATCTGGGTCAGATGTTGGCGAAGTTTCAGAACCAGCGTGAAGGGGTATCGGAATACCAGCAGGTAGAGATGGCTGGAGGGTTTATTCGATGAGCCATATTTCGATGTCAATGCCGTCAGGGAGCGCTCAAGCCATCACGGCACGTTCATCACAGGTACAGGCCGGTGAAGGCGGCTCCTGGTTTGACAGCTTCGCCCGCTTGCTTGGTTCTGGGACTGAACAATCAACCGAAGCCGCCATGGCGGAAGAGGCCAACCCATATTGGTTCGATCTCTATGATCAGCTTAAAGGGTTGGCTGAGGGTGAGGATTGGGTGTTCAGCAGCGCCCACCCTTTTATGGAGCAGCTTCCCCCCGAAGGGCAGTTCCGCCTGATCAATATTACCAATGAACTTAGTGGTGATGTTCGTGAGCAATTACTCGGCATGATGCGCCGTGCTGATGGCTTGCAAAGTGCGTCGGTGCAGTTGGGAGCACCACAACCGGCGATTCCGCATTACCTGACAGCCAATGGCAGTACTCAGGGGGAGTCATTGTCGTTTGAACAGGCGATTGAGCGGGTGATTTCTAATGCGATGACGCCAGTCAGGCAAGAAACGACCAACCCTGTTTTACTCCAACAACTCGCGCAGGCAAGCAGTTTTACGACCTTATCGTTGCAGGACTCCCCCAATGCCGCTCCTCTGCCTGCTGGTGCACAATCCAACCTGGTTACGGCTTCTCGTGCTGAATGGGCGCCGGTGAAAATGGCGGAAAACCAGCAGCAATGGGGGCAGCAATTGGTGTCGGTACTCAAAGATCGGGTGCAGATGCACCTTAACCAAGATGTTCAGCATGCCCGTATCCGTCTCGATCCGCCTCACCTTGGCAGCCTAGAGCTGTCGGTCAAGATGGAAAACAACAAGGTTCAGATACATATCGCCGCCGCGGATCCGGCCTTGCGCGAGGCCGCACAGCAGGGCGCTGAACGCTTGCGTGCAGAGCTTGAAGGCAAGCAGCTCGCGGGGACGATGGTCGATGTTGATGTGAGTGAGCAATCGCAGCAGCAACCGTTTGACCAAAAGGCCGATATGCCTTTAGCAATCCAGCCAGTGGTTGAAGAATCAGACTGGCATGAATCAACCGATCTCTTATTAAAGGCGGATCAATACCGTCTCACTCGAATGGTGTAAGGAAAATAGTCATGGCTAGAACAAACGTAATGAGTACGAAAGTCATTCTGGTGGCACTTGCTGCTTCGGTGCTTATTGCCCTCTCATCAATTGCTACCTACGCATTTATCGTCAATGACAAGTCGGCTGAGTTCAGCGTATTTGCCCGAGGTAGCGTGGACAGTCGTGCCCATTTCATGAATCTTGATAAGTTTGTCATCACGATTGATGGTGAAGAGCGCACTCACTACCTGATGCTGGAATTGGCACTGAAGACGAACTCTGCTAAGGCGCATGATCAGCTGATCGAGTTCAAACCGCTGGCGCGTAATGTCCTACTGAAAATGTTCAGTCAAAGCACCTTCGAAGAATTGCGTCAAATGAATGAAATCGATCGATTGCAAACAGAAGTACTGGGACAGCTTCGTCAGGCGATGGCGGTAAATGGATACGCCTACCAGATCGAAGATGCGTTGTTTACCAAGCTCGTGCTGCAGTAAAGGAAGGGAATCATGTTAGAAGCACAGCAGTTACCGTTTGAGGATGAGTATGCTCAGTGGCAAACAAAACCCTCACAGAACAATGAAGAGCAGATCTTACGCCAGCACTTGAAGCTGGTGAAGCGTATTGTCCAGCAACTCCATCACCACGCATCGGGCTGCATGGGGTTGGATGATATGGAGCAAATTGGTTTGCTTGGTTTGCTTGAAGCCACTCGTCGTTATGGTGAGATGGATGAGAATTTCCGTTTCTTTGCTGCTCGCCGTGTCCGCGGGGCAATCTTGGATGAGTTGCGTCGTCGCGACTGGCGACCACGTCAATTACGTCAGCAGGTCCATGAACTTAATAAAGTATCTAAGTTGCTGACCAAGCAGTTGAAGCGCCATCCGAGCGAACATGAATTGGCTAAGGCCATGAAAATCAGTTTGGAAGAGTGCAACCGCCTGCTTTATGCCGCTCAGGCGGAAGAGCTGTATAGCTTAGAGCAGCTCTTTGAGTCAGATAGCTCAAGCGTTGATTTTGGAGAGGCTGATAGCAACCTTCAGCACCTGATTAATGATGATTTGCTCAAGCATGTGTTGTCTCAATTGCCGAAGCGTGAACAGCTCATTTTGGATTTTTATTACCAGAAGGAACTCAGCTTGAAGGAAATCGCCATCGTGGTTGGCCTGAGCGAAGCGAGGATCTGCCAGCTGCATAAGCAGGCAATCAAACAAATGAACGCCATGATTAAGAGCTTGATGTAGGAGAAAGGTTATGCAAAAAATTATTGGTGTCTTAATCATTATTATCTGTGTGTTCGGCGGTTTTGTGTTTGCCGGGGGATACCTCGGTACCATGTGGCAGCCAGCTGAATTGATGATCATTTTGGGGGCCGGTGCTGGTGCTCTGGCGATTGGTAATCCGCATCATGTGATCGTTGAAATGTGGCATCAGGCCCGTGGCATTGTGACCAAGCGCGATGAGCGCAAACTTTATCGCGAGCTGCTTTCACTGATGTACCACCTGCTGGAGCAGGTACGCCAGAATGGCATGCGGGTACTTGATGAGCATATTGAAGAGCCGCACCAGAGCAGTTTGTTCCTGATATACCCGGAAGTCCTGGAGTATCCGAAACTGGTGACTTTCATAACCGATAACTTCCGGTTGATGGCGATGGGCAAAATCACCGCCCATGAGCTGGAAAGTATGCTGGAGCTAGAGCTGGAAGCGATCGAAGAAGATCTGATGGAACCTTCGCACTCGATGCACCGGGTGGCAGAGGCCATGCCTGGCTTTGGTATTTTGGCGGCAGTGATGGGGATTGTGATCACCATGACCAATATCGATGGGGATATGGCGCAAATCGGGATCAGTGTTGCCCATGCCTTGGTGGGCACCTTCCTCGGTATTTTCTTCTGTTACTGTGTATTTGACCCGATCAGTACGGCGATGGCCAACCAGGTAAAACGCGAGCTGTCTGCCTTCGAGTGTGTAAAAGCCATGATGGTGAGTTATACCGCCGGGAAGCCTGCACTGGTTGCGGCGGACTCTGGCCGTAAGTTGATGCAACTCGATGTGAAACCGACCTTTGCCGAGATGGAAGGGTGGGTAACGCAGCAGGTATTCCAATGATGAGGGGCAATACCGCAGATACGGTCATCATAAAAAAGCGCCGTAGCCGGGGTCATACGGCTCGCCATGGTGGGGCATGGAAAGTTGCTTTTGCCGATTTCACCTTGGCGATGATGGCTTTTTTTATGGTGATGTGGGTGTTGCAGGTTACCACCGAAGATGAAAAACAACGTATCGTTGGCCGCCTGAGTGGTCATCAGCGGATGTTACCTCATGAAGATATGTTCATGGATAACAGTCCGTTTGTGGTTGATTTTGGAGGAACCGCATTGCCTGGCTTACAGAGCCAACAGCCGAGCAATCCGCATAATTTGGGTAACTCCCTGACTATCAATGTCGTTGATGGTAACGGCAATAACTTCGGTGGGTTGGGGGAGGAGGGACCTTCACTTGTTCCTGGACGCTATGAAAGCCATGAACAGATGGTTGTTCTGGGCGAGTACTTAAAAGATGTCAGTGAGTTTCTTTCTGCCAGCAACCAACTGTCGGTGGAAGTGGTGCCGCAAGGGTTGCGGGTGTTGGTCAATGACGACAATGAAAAGCCGATGTTCAAACTGGGTGGGGCTGAGCTCACGCCGTTTTTTGAAGATCTGCTGCTCGCTATTGCCCCAACGTTTGCCACCATTGAAAACCCGATCATGATTTCAGGCCATGCTGATGCCAGTGGCTTTAGCCGCCGTTCGAGAGGCAATAACTGGACCTTGTCGGGTGAGCGTGCACAAAAAGCGAGGGAAGTGCTGGAGTATGGTGGTATGCCAAGCGAGCGCGTTGCTCAGGTCACGGCAATGTCCGACACCATGTTACTCGATGAAGATGCACCTTATAGCCATTTGAACCGCCGCATCGAAATCTTGGTGCTAACCTCTGATACGCAAGAGCAGTTGCAACAGCTGTTTGGCCGAGACGGTGGTGAATCTCAATTGGAAGCGGCTAAGCAAGCTGCCTATGCTAATCAGCCCGTGAGCTAAACCGGGTTCCAACGTCAGCATGCTAGGTGACGACCAAAGCCTGCCCATGATGTAATGGGCAGGCTTTTTTTATACCCAGCACCTTGACGTTACTTGGGTACAAAAAGAAAGGGGGCTGATTTGACATCAGCCCCCCTTTATATTGCATGAAGATACGGTGTGAAGTCCGTTTAGCGAAACGCGCCAGACTTACCAGTGATTAAATCATTAAGGCCGAGGAAATCACGCCGATCAAGCCTGCGCTTGCCAGTACCGTCACCGCTTTCTCTGCCATCTTGCCATTGTTTTCGGCGGCTTTGCCGAACATGGCGAACACAAATGGGTGTACCAGGAAAGTCATTGCAAAGGTAAAGGTGATAAGGCTTGCTGCTGTCGCACCAAACATACCTTCTTGTACGGCGGCAAACAGGCCGAAGTGAGATAAGCCAGAGGCGGCAGACATCGAAGCATGCTCAAGTGACATACCGGCGACGCTTAGTAGCGTGAAGCTACCGAATACAGCCATGATCTGCCAGCCTAGTGAGAATAGCATTAGACCTTTCACTTCTGTTTTCTCACAGCCTTGAGCCGAACGAAGGTTTTTCAGAGAAAGGATAACAAACGCTGCGCCAGCAAGGATCAGTGGTAATGTCCAGCCAACCATCAGCGCGCCGCGCTCAGCACTGGCTGCTAAAATCGTAAAGACGAAGATGTGACCGGCAAATGGAATGTTAATCATAATCGGTGCGCGAGAAGCCGCTGTTTTGCCGAAGTCGCCCGCAGTACATGCGCCAGTTAGACCAGAGTGAGACAGGCCACCGGCCAAACCTGGTGCCAGGTTACGTAAATGGTTCGATTTACCGACGAAGATTAGCAGCGCAAGACCACCGAACATCCAGAAAATCTGGCCGGAGAAGCCGTACACGATAACACTTTGAAGACCCGGAATACCGAAGGCTTCCACCATGTGAGAGCCGCCAACCAGGAAGCTGCCTGATAGTACCAGAGGGATACCCGCAAATAGCAGGGCATTCATGGTTGGGCCATGTTTCCATTTTGGTAGCGCCGCACCCAGACCCGAAGACAGGATCATCGCGAAGAAGATCTGTGGTAGGCCGATAATTGACGATACCGCAGTGGATAGCATTAGCGAGAAGTTTAAGACGACAATAATCGCAATAACTTCAAATAGGCCCTTACGGATGTATTGTGCTTTGTTGGAAATCACGGCTTTGCGGTCAACGAGAATGAACGCCAGTGCCAAGCAGATGTAAGAGAGGAGCAGGAAAGACTCACCCATGGCGAAGTCTGAAGTACGATCCGAAATCAGAGCATCAGCCGTTTGGATACCGATGAGCAATAGGAATGCACGAATAATATAGGTTAACTGCGTGCTGCTTGTTCCCAATACCACTTCCTGAGCGGAAGGGGCAAAAAAGTCACACTTTTCATCAAAGTCTTGTTTAGATAGCAGGCGTCTAATTTCCTGTCCACCCACGAAGAATGAGGCGATCAATGCAATTACGGTTGTCTGGCCGATCAGTGCAACAACAGGGAACTGTTCTAGTCCCGGTGTCGCCATGCCGCTGTGTACCAATAGTGAGCCTAAAGCAAGGCCAAACACAACGATAACCAACAACGATGAATACTTAGTACCTGCAACGAGGGTACGGGCAACCAATACCATAATTGTTAAAGCGGCTATGGCGATAACAAAATGGTTAAAAGCAAAAAGGTGGGAAACTTGTTCCATTTTAACTCCAAAAACTCTTACGATCTGCTCACAGGCACGGCCAAGGGGCGTCAATAGGTGAAGCCTCTATTTTGGGGCCGGCTGGCTGTGAGCGAATGATTTGTTCGCTACTGATTAGGTAACAACCTGTGGGGCAACATTTTTAGCGACTGGCGTTGTCGCATCATTGAATAGGGCTCTGAGGGCTTTCAATACTTCCTGGCGTGATACCACACCGACATATTTACCGTTTTCCAAAATCGGTAGAATTTGCGGTTTGTTTACCTTGATTGATTTAGCGCGCTCTTCAAGCGACAGGGTTGTCATTTGCGTCGCATAGCCCATTGCCGTTGTTGGGTAAAGCTGATCTTTGTCTAGTGCCAAATATTCCAGAGCGTCTGTCAGGCGATCTTCGATATCCATGGTCACTACATCGGTCTTCATTAGACTTCCGACGGTTACATCCTCATCAGGCAAGTAGTCTTGGCACCACATTTCTACCATGATGTCGTGGGCAGACAAAAAGCCGACAAGGTGGCCGCTTGCGTCGCAAACCGGTGCACCGTTAATGTGGTTTTTTGACAATACATCGATAGCCGCAGGCAGACTGGTCTTTACACTCAACGTTGGGGCTTGCGTATTTACAATGTCTCTCACTGTAAGTAATGCGCTCATAACAATCTCCTAAATTCAAAATCAACACTGTTGTAGTAACTCGTCAGAGTCATCGAAAATGGCTCATTAAGCTGTTGACGTGAATGTTACTCAGCACCGGCGCATTAGTAAAATTGATTTTATTTAGATTGTCATTCAGTTTTATTGATACTTTGTTTAAAAGTATTTCAGAAAATATCTTTTCCAAGCGTCATCAATTTAGGTGATAGAGGAGGTTGGGACGTTGACGTTGTACTTTAATTAATCAATAACTTAAAACGATGGATATGCATAATTAACTGTAAGTGGTATCAATATTATTGATTGTATCGCATTCATTCCATAAGTTTATCTTAATTAGAGCATTGTGCTTAATTAGGGGGAAGTTCAGACACACTCTGCCAATGGTTTTTTTTTACTCTTTATCGAGTATTTACTGGGATATACACGCTGACGCGCATACGGTATACATTACCCGGCAGTTAAAACTTGATACAATATTGCTTGAGTTTATCGATCAATCAGATTTATTGATTGGCAAAAATACCTAAGTGACAAGACATATACACAAGTAATTGGGTATATCTGTTGCTTTACCGGCGTTGAGCCCACCCGTTGCAAATCTAGGAGTAAAAGTGCGTTATTCGTTGAAACAGTTATCAGTGTTTGATGCGGTTGCTGAGTTGGGCAGTGTTAGTCAAGCTGCTGAACGGCTAGGGGTTACCCAGTCTGCTGCCAGTATGTCTCTTAGCCAATTAGAAAAACTGCTTGGACGCGATCTTTTCGTACGCCAGGGAAAGGATATGCGTTTGAGCCATTGGGGCAACTGGTTGCGGCCAAAAGCCCGGCGTTTGTTGCAAGATGCCGAACAGATTGAAGCGGGCTTTTATGATCAACACCTTTTCAGTGGCAGTATCACGATTGGTGCCAGCCAAACACCTGCTGAGCACTTGGTTCCAGAGCTTATCAGTATTCTTGATACTGACTTTCCGGAAGTCAGAACGGGACTGGAAGTAAAAAGTAGCCAAGGTGTCATCGAGGGTGTGCTTAACTACAAATATGACATTGGTATTATAGAAGGTCGTTGTGATGACAACCGTACCCACCAGGAAGAATGGTGCCGCGACCACCTTGTCGTGGTCAGTGCTGCTCACCACCCTTTTGCTAAGAACTCCCGTGTCAGTCTGGCGCAATTAGAGCAAGCGCAGTGGGTATTACGAGAAGGGGGAGCGGGGACGCGGACGATTTTTGAAAGTGCGATGGTGCCGTTGATCCCGGATTTGGATGTGTGGCGTGAATACTCTCACGTTCCGGTGATCCGCTCTATGGTTTCCAATGGCCATTACCTAACCTGTCTGCCTTATTTGGATGTCGCACCGTATATTGACCGGGGTGAACTCGTCGCCTTGAATGTACCTGAACTAAAAATGGACCGAGCCATTTCGTTTATCTGGCGCAAAGAGATGGGGGATCACCCGTTGCTGGAGTGTATTAAGCGCGAAGGTCACAGAATGATGAAGAACCATAAACTCAAATCCTCTTGAGGCCGTGGCTCTGCCTTTCTAGTTAGAAAGAATCATGTGGGTGGTATGACGTAAATGTATCAGTGATACCACCTCACAAACCATATGACACTCGTTTTATTTTATTGATAGCCTATATCTAATTAACTAATAGGTTAATTAGATATATTCAACCCGCTAAGCCTACACCATAAATTAAATGCAACTGGTTGGTATTGATTGGTTTTTATTTGCCGATACGCAGGTTAGCCGATAATAAAAAAGGAGAGCCAGTGCTCTCCTTTAGATTGGCTAGTGTCAAAACCGCCGTTAGTAAATTACTTTGGCTTTTGTATAGCTGCTAATGATCTCTTTCACTTTTTCCATCACTTCTTTCGATGGTGGCTTTACACCTGTCAGTTGGTAGTCAAAGCCCATCGCTTCCCATTTGTGCTCGCCGAGCTGGTGGTAAGGCAGGAGCTCGACTTTTTCGATGTTGTCCATATCTTTGATGAAGTCACCCAACAGGTGAGCTGAGCGCTCGTCATCAGTATAGCCAGGGACAACAACATAACGGATCCAGGTTTTCTGGCCGCGCTGGTGCAGGTAGCGGGCAAAGTCCAATACACGTTTGTTCGGCACGCCGACGAGGTTTTGGTGGATGCTGTCGTCTAGCTGCTTAAGGTCAAGCATTACCAAGTCAGCCACGTCGAGCACTTCGTCAATGACATCGGTGTGTTTACGGATGTAGCCGTTGGTATCGAGGCAGGTATGAATACCTTCTGCTTGTGCTGCGCGGAAGAAATCACGAACAAACTCGGGTTGCATCATGGCTTCGCCACCGGAAGCTGTGACACCCCCCCCGGATGATTTCATGAAGAAGCGGTATGACTTTGCTTCATTGATCAGTTCTTCAACCGTGATTTCCTTGCCTTCGTTAAGATCCCAGGTATCGCGGTTGTGGCAATATTGGCAGCGCATAAGGCAACCTTGCATAAATACGATGAAACGAATTCCGGGACCATCGACAGTACCACAGGACTCAAAAGAGTGGATTCGACCTTTTACTGACATTACTTAGCTTCTCCGCTTGGGGGCGTGTTTTGCCTGTTATTTTATTACAAAACAGATGTTCAAAATAGCGAAAAAAGTATCAGGATACGAATGGCGCGGCAATTCGCCGCGCTTTCGCGAGTCGTGATGCTGCAGCGTGGCAGCTGCTTACCATTTCTTTTCCTGCCATTCACGGTGCCATTGAGCCAGTTGTCCCGCTGGCATCGGTCGGCCGATAAAGTAGCCCTGGGCATACTGGCAGCCCATCTGGCGCAGCGTCTGCCACTGGCCGGGATGCTCGATTCCCTCGGCTATCGAGGACAGGGACAAGCGTTGTGCCAGTAATAGGCTGGCTTCGACAATGGCTCCGGCGGTGACACTTTCTGGCAGGGCCTGGACGAAGCCAATGTCGATTTTCAGGGCCTCGAACGGCAGCTGGTCGAGTTGTTTCAGTGACGAATAGCCGGTGCCAAAGTCGTCGATCGACAGCTTGAAGCCATACATACCGAGTCGGGCTGCAGCTTCCAGGCTCGGGCCAGCATGCTCGATAGCGTCGGACTCGGTGATTTCGAATGACAAGGTTTGGCTGATCGCCGGAACGTCTTGTATCAACGCCAGCACACTATCGACAAAGCCAAAGCTGATCAGGGTGCGCGGAGTGATATTGACCGCCACCCGGCGGCTGGCGAAGTGCTCTAGATGGGTGATCACATGCTGGATACTCAGCAACGCAAGCTCATCCTCGCGGCCCATCTTTTTGATTACGGGCAGGAACTGTGCCGGTGACAGTACCCCGTGCTCCGGGTGCACGAGGCGGATCAGGGCTTCGTTCTTGCACCACCGGCCGGACTGCATATCGACAATGGGCTGGTAGTAGGGCTGCAGCCACTGCTGCTCGAAGGCGAGATCCAGCTCGGCCTCGCTCAACAGCCGGAGCGGCTGGCCGGTAACGGGCGGCTGGGGGCCGGCCAAATAGCGCGCGGCCAGTTCGAGTAGGCTGCGGATATGATCCGGTCGGGCCGGTTTGTTCAGACAACCAATCACACTGAGCCGGTAGCTCTTGCACATCTGGTGGACGGATTTGATCACCTCCGGCCCTGCTGCACTCGAGATAATAATCGCGCCGCTAAAAGACATTTTTGCTAGGTGGCTGAGGAAGGTAATACCGTCCATCTCGGGCATGTTCAGATCGCACACCAAGACGTCGGGGGTGCGGTGCCCGATTCGATCCAGTGCCTCTTTGCCACTGGAGGCGACATCGACCAAGCTCTCGGGTTTGGCCCGCTCGAGTTGGCTACGCAAAATCTGTTGCTGGAACGGATGATCTTCAACGAGGAGTATGTGCATTAGAATTGTTGTACCTGTCGTTTCAAGTCCATGATAAGGGTGTCAATCGGCGCTAGGTTCGCGGTATCGATCTGCTGATTGGCGGCCAGGCTCTCAACGGTTTGGCAATGCTCAGCCAGGGCATGGTATTCCATCATTCGCGCTGCGCCCTTCATCCGGTGGCTGATCAGCCTGACTGCGTTGTTGTCGCCCTGTGCGAAAGCATCGGTAAGATCCCGGTAGTCGACGAGGCAGGCATCAAGGTATTGGCGCATGAAATCGAGACACACCGAGGCCTCGCCAAAGAGCTGTCCGAGCACCTGTAGGTCGATAGGCCCGCTCGCCGCCGACGCTGTGTCTTGCGGATTGTCTTTTGGTGCCGTCTCAGCGTCTGGCGGTGCCAGATCCCAGTCGAGAAGCGTATCATCATCGTCCGAGCAGGCTTGATCAAATACGCCCAAATCCCAACATGCCGCTTCGTGCACTTCATCATCAAGACCAGCAGGCTCGGCGGCCGGCAGCCAGTGTGACAAGGTCTCGCCCAGGGTCGCCAGTGAGACTGGCTTGGACAGGTAGGCATCAAACCCGTGGATCGCCAAGTATTCCGCTTCGTTCATGGTGGTATTGGCGGTCAGGGCAACCACTGGCAAGTTGTTCCCGGCCGGTGTCAGCAGATGCTGTTGTTGGATAGCCTTGACCAGTCCGTAACCGTCGAGCTCGGGCATATGGCAGTCGGTCAGCAGCAGAGCGTACGGGTGCTGTGCCAGCGCCTCGAGGGCCAGTTTGCCGTTCTCAACAATATCGGCATAGTAGCCGAGCTGTTGCAGTTGCTGCCGGATGATTTGCTGGTTGATAGGGTGATCTTCGGCAACCAGCAGCAATTGACGGCGGGCGATAGCCTGCTCGCGGCTGATCGCTTGGCGTTCCTCCTGAGCGGGTTCATGCGGTTCGTCCCCTTGGTACCACGGCGACGGTTGGGGGGCCAAGAGATGGTGCAACGTATTGGGCAACAGTGGGGCACAGGAGATCACCCAGCCGTTGGCGAGGGGCTCCGGTGACAAGATGGCTTCGTCGGCGAGCACTATCACCGGGATCGGCAAGTCGGCCGCTGTGCTCTGGCGAATCATATTGTAGCTATCACGGCTCATTAGCAGCACATCGAGCTGGTGGTGGCGGATTTGCTCGAGCATACCCGCCGCTGACTGTGGGGAAAGGCTCACGGTGTTGCATTGCCAGTATGCCAAATAGTGTGGCAGGGCGATGTCATCGTCGAGCGCTTTGCCCACCAGGCCACAGCGCAGCATCAGCGGTGACATCGGTGCCGGTGTCAGGATCGCGGCCTCTAACATGAAGCTGAATTCGGTACCTATCCCCTCGGTGCTCGAGACCTGGATCTCCCCGCCCATGAGGTTGATGATCTGGCGGCAGATAGATAGGCCCAGCCCGGTGCCGCTGAAGCGCCGCTCGGTACTGACATCAGCCTGCTCGAACGGCTGGAACAGCTTGGCATTATCCTGCGGGCTGATCCCGATCCCGGTGTCCTTTACCGTAAAGCGCAGCTGCTGGTTGTATTCATCCTGCTCAACCACTTCGACCAGCAGTGAGATCATCCCTTGCTCGGTGAACTTGGTGGCATTGTTGAGCAGGTTGTTCAATACCTGCTTGAGCCGCAGCTCGTCGAGCATCAGCTCATGGGCCAGCTTGGGATCTTGCCACAGGCTAAAGCGCAGCCCTTTTTGCTGGGCATGGACCACATGCGGTTGCACCAGCACATTGAGCTGTTCGTGGATAAGGCAAGGGGTTGGTGACAGGCTGAGTTTTCCCGCTTCCATTTTGGAAAAGTCCAACACGTCATTGACGATATTGAGCAGGTTGCGTGCGGACTGGTTGAGGTGCTTGTGGATGCTCGTTACCTCCGGCCGATGCTGGATGTGCGGCTGCATCAGTTCGAGCAGACTCAATATCCCACTGATAGGTGTGCGGATCTCGTGGCTCATCATCGCCAAAAACCGCGACTTGGTTTCGGTGGCCGTTTCGGCCTGCTGTCGGGCACGCTCGAGTTCCAGCTGCTGCTGCTTCATGGCGCTGATATCGATGAGGATACTGTTCCACTGCCAGCCGTTTTCGACCGCGATGATTTGGCTTCTGATTTCGATCCAGCGCTTATTGCTCTTGCTCGACTGCAGCTGGAGCTCGGTTTGCCAGTAGCCCCGTTTGACTGCGCTGCGGATTTCTTTGAATAGCCAGCCGTTGTCGTTGCGCTGGCGCAGCAGCTCGATGATCAGGCTCGGGTTGGCATGCAGTGCCGCCGTGGGCAGCCCGACAAAATCGGCAATTTTGTCGCTGACAAACAGCACTTCGATATCAGACGGATCTTGGCTGCGCTGCAGGTGCTGGAGCAAAATACCGTCAAAGTTATTGGTCAGGTACGACAGTTTTTGTTCCGCGGCCTTGCGCTGGCGAACCTCGGCGCTGAGTTTTTTCGCCCAGTAGACAAAGATCGCTGTCAGCACGGTGACGATAGCGAGGATTGCCAGCGCCCAAAACACAATACGGTTGATCGCCACACCGCTGGTGAGATTGACGGTGTGCCACTTTTTCTTGATGTCGATAACCTGGCTGGGCGGAATGGCGGCCAGCGCCTTGTTGAAAATATTGCGCAACAGAGGATTGTCCTTGGCGACGGCGACTCCAACTGGCCGTCCCTTGGTGTCAAGTTCGGAGGCCAGCACCCTCAATTGGCCGAGGTAGCTGCTTTGCAATAGGTGTGACGCACTCGATAGCGAGATCACCGCATGGTCGACTTGGCGGTTGATCGTGGCATTGAGCAAGGCCTCGTTGCTTGGGTAGATCTTGATCGGATTATCGGCATAGACCTGTTTGGTCAGCACCTCGCCAAAGCGGTGCACAACGACCCCGATCTGCTGCTTGCTACCGATGTAGTCTTGCTTATTGTCGATAGTCGTTACCATGACCCACTTTTCTTCGCTGTAGGGTTGGGTGCAGTTGAGGGTATGGACCCGCTCCGGGGTGCAGGTAACGGCTGCTACCGCATCGATGGTGCCATTGTTGAGCTGCGCCATGATGTCGGTGAAATTACTGTTGGCAATCGGCACCAGGCTGAGGTTGAGTTGCTTGGCCATCAGCCGTAGGACATCGGCCCCCATGCCAGCCATCATGCCGGACTCGTCGGTGAACTGGTAGGGGAAGTCTTCGGGGTGATAGGCGACCTTGATCGTCCCGCGTTGCTCAAGCCACTGGTTCTCTTGTTCATTGAGGTTGAGGTAGCTTTGGTCCGACAGAAAATCCTGCTGTTTCTTCGATAGCCAGGTGTCGTAGATGACCGCCATCTCATGCTGGTTGATTTGCCCCAGCGCTTGGTTGATCTGGCTGATGAGCCTCTCTTGGCTTTTCTGGGTTGCAATATAGAGCCGCTCGTAGGGACTGTCGCTGATCAGTTCAAACGATAAGTTCCCCTCGGTGCTGTAGTGGTTTTGCATTGCATCGAGGGTGATGGCATTGCCGAGATAGGCATCGGTTGTACTGTGCTGTACTGCGGTAAAGGCTTGCTCGCTGGTCGGGAAGGAGACCATACTGAGCGGGTCGGTCGAGAGCTGGGCCAGTTGTTCGCGGATGGCAAATCCCTGCTCGAGGGCAATGAGCTTGCCGCCCAGCTGCTTGAGGCTGCTGATCTTGCTTGTGCGGGTGATCGCCGCCATCGGAATGGTCAGCAGCGGCTTGCTGAAAGCCATCGACTTTTGCCGCTTGAAGGTTGCTGAAACCCCGACAATAAGATCTATCTCGTTATTTTCGAAGGCGATCAATACATCGGCAAACGTTGGGTAAACCAGGGTTTGGGTTTTGAACTGCCCCTGAGTGGCAATTTCATGCATCAGCGAGGGCAACAGCCCGGAGATATGACCTTTCTGCGACACGTAGGAAAACGGCGCCCAGTCAAAGTTCGGGTAGCCGATCCGTAATACCCGATTGTGCTCGGTGTCGGCCCAGCATGAGCCGGCAAGCAGCAGCAAGCTAATAAGAATACCGTTTTTCATGCCGTTACTGCTCCCTTGGCTTTGGCCGTCATGGTTTGCACCGGGGTTTGCAGGGCCGAGTTGGCCTGCACCAGTTGCCGGTACCAGTGGGGCGGTTGGGGCAGCGACTCGAACACCCAGCGGGCCTCGAGGATGCTTTTCCGGGCGTGCAGGGTCATGTCTATCTGATCGTTGCAATAAAGGGTCACCAGGCTGTAGGCCAGCAGCGGGTCGAACCGGTTGCTTTGCCACGCTTCGAGCAGTGTTGGTCCGGCACTGTGCGGCGAGCGCTCGAATAGTGCTAGAGCTGGCTGGTAGGTATGGTCGTGGCACCGGCTGCGGTGGAACTGCATTAGCCATTGGTATTTGATCTGCCGGTGGCTGGTACAGCTTTCCTGGGTGCAGAGCATGGCTAGGCGCCTCAGGGTTTTGCCGACTGCGCTTTGCATCCCCAGTTGCTGATAGGTCGTGAGTAAAATCAGCTGGAAGATAAAGCTGTAGTGGGTATGTTGGTTAGCTGCCAGGGTATTGAGCTGCTTGAAGGCCAGCAGCGTATGGCCAAGTCGGCTGTGTTGCCAGGCGTTTAGCAGTTGGAGGTAGGGCCGATCGGCTGCGGTGAGGTTGCTCTCGCGGCTGATCCGGCACCAAAGCTCTTTGAGCGAGCGGATTTTTTTGCTGGGTTGTTGCAGTACTCCCCATACCAGCAAGGCCCGGCGATCGCGGTTGTCCCAGATCGTATCTGGCAGCATTTGACAGCCGTCGCGCAGCACTTTGCCGGTGTAGCAGCCGTTGGACAGCGCCAGCAGATCCATCAGCAGCAAGCCGAACATACGCTCGATATTGTACGGGCTGAGCTGGTGGGCCTGCAGCCATGCTTGGTAGCCG
This sequence comes from Photobacterium lutimaris, assembly GCF_003025555.1. Lineage (GTDB taxonomy): Bacteria > Pseudomonadota > Gammaproteobacteria > Enterobacterales > Vibrionaceae > Photobacterium > Photobacterium lutimaris. Next base: position 174,977 of record NZ_PYMH01000010.1, read on the forward strand.
GGCTCGGTGGCATTTTCGGCCAGGTACAGGCGGGCGGCGGTGTCGAGCACCTTGATATGCTTGGGGTAGGCGGTATGCAGTGGACCGAGGATTTGCCGGGCCTGCGCGAGCTGGTTGCCTTGTACCAGAAGTTCTGCATGCAGCAATTTGGCCGGCAGGTAGTCATGCTGGCGAGTAAAGTGGCTGAGCAGGGCACAGGCTGCATTATGCTGGCCGTGCAGGGCAAGCCGCCGACAGAGCTGGGTGATGGCCAGCCTGAAGCTCTTCTCGTTCTTGGCCTGTTGCAGGGCGGTTCGGGCTCCGCTGGTACCTTGCTGGCAATAGGCCTGCCAGACACTTTTTCGCAGCTGCTGCTGGGCAAAGTTCACCGCTAGCCGTTTTTGCAGCACATCAGGGCGCAGGGGCTTGATCAGGTAGTCATCGGGCTCGAATTCGGCGAACGCCATCACGATCGGCAGCGAGTCGTCTGCGGTAATGATAAGCACCAACGGTTGGTGGGCGAGCAATTCGAGGGCGTGAAGTTGCTCCAGGAGCTGCAGCCCGCTTCGACCTTGGCCGAGGTTGAAGTCAAGCAACAAGATATCGATTGCCGTGGTTTGGCAGGTCAGCAGTGCCTCTTTGGCATTGCCGACGGTGTAAATGTTCGCTGATGAAAAACCGCTTTTCAGCAAGATAGCCTTAGTCGTTTGCTGGATGATGTGACTGTCATCGACAACGAGAACGGATTTATGGTGCAACATGTATCTCTATGATCCTGCGACCTGTCGAAACCACCATCCGGGTTGGGTCGATTTCGAATCGGTATTGCAAATATTGCCTAGCCCCCGATCCCATCGGGTTATGAGGCTACCCCTCAAAGCTATGTGTATTGGTAGGTAAGTTCATATGGCATGGCAGTATACATGGCGCCACACCGTTAATGATGAATGTAAAATTTGGCTATTAGGCAACGGGTAGGAATATATACCACACCTGTTTCCTATTATGAAATTATTGGTTGTCACAAAAGCAAAAAAAAACCGGCCATAAGGCCGGTTTTTATTATTGGGCAGTCAAACTGCCCAATGGCGACTGAGTCGGATTATAGAGACTCAGTGAAAGTACGAGCGATAACGTCTTTCTGCTGTTCAGCAGTTAGAGAGTTAAAGCGTACAGCGTAACCCGATACACGGATAGTTAGCTGTGGGTACTTCTCTGGGTGCTTAACTGCGTCTTCTAGCGTTTCGCGGTTAAGAACGTTAACGTTCAGGTGCTGACCACCTTCAATGCCAGACTCGTGGTGGAAGTAACCATCCATAAGGCCTGCAAGGTTAGAACGCTGAGTATCCTGCTCTTTACCTAGTGCGTTAGGTACGATAGAGAAGGTGTAAGAGATACCGTCTTTCGCATCAGCAAATGGTAGTTTACCTACTGAAGTTAGAGACGCTACCGCACCTTTCTCGTCACGACCGTGCATTGGGTTTGCACCTGGTGCGAATGGAGCACCTGCTTGACGACCGTCAGGCGTGTTACCCGTCTTCTTACCGTATACCACGTTTGAAGTGATAGTCAGGATAGACTGAGTAGGAACTGCGTCACGGTAAGTCTTAAGCTTACGGATCTTGTTCATGAAGCTAGAAACAAGTTCACAAGCGATGTCATCAACGCGAGAGTCGTTGTTACCGAACTTCGGATAGTCGCCTTCGATAGCGAAGTCGATTGCGATACCGTCTTCGTCACGTACAGGCTTAACTTTAGCGTACTTGATAGCAGCTAGTGAGTCAGCAGCAACAGAAAGACCAGCGATACCACAAGCCATAGTACGGCGAACGTCACGGTCGTGTAGAGCCATAAGCGCTGCTTCGTAGCTGTACTTGTCGTGTGAGTAGTGGATTGCGTTTAGTGCAGTCACGTACTGAGTTGCTAGCCAGTCCATTAGGCTGTCTAGGCCTGCGTATACTTTGTCGAAGTCTAGAACTTCGTCAAGCATTGGCTCTGCCTTAGGACCAACCTGAATTTTCAGCTTCTCATCCACACCACCGTTGATTACGTAAAGTAGTGTTTTAGCAAGGTTTGCACGTGCGCCGAAGAACTGCATGTGCTTACCGATAACCATTGGTGATACACAACAAGCGATAGCGTAGTCATCGTTGTCGAAATCAGGACGCATTAGGTCGTCGTTTTCGTACTGGATAGAAGAAGTATCGATAGATACCTTCGCACAGAAACGCTTGAAGCCGTCAGGTAGCTGCTCAGACCATAGAACAGTGATGTTCGGCTCTGGAGAAGGACCCATAGTGTATAGCGTGTTTAGGAAACGGAAGTTAGTACGCGATACTAGCGTACGACCGTCAACACCCATACCACCCATTGATTCTGTTGCCCAGATTGGGTCACCAGAGAATAGCTCATCGTACTCAGGCGTACGTAGGAAACGAACCATACGTAGTTTCATTACGAAGTGGTCGATCATTTCCTGAGCTTGAACCTCAGTGATCTTACCTGCCGCGATATCACGTTCGATGTAGATATCTAGGAAAGTAGACGTACGGCCAAGAGACATTGCCGCGCCGTTCTGAGATTTAACCGCTGCTAGGTAGCCGAAGTATAGCCACTGGATAGCTTCTTGTGCGTTAGTTGCAGGCTCAGAAATGTCGTAGCCGTATTTAGCGGCCATTTCTTTCATTTGACCTAGTGCACGGTGCTGCTCTTGAATCTCTTCACGAAGCTGCATAGTCATCTGTAGGTCATCGCCCTTCTCTAGCTTCTCTTGTAGAGAATGGAATTGAGCAACTTTTTCCTTGATTAGGAAGTCGATTCCGTAAAGAGCAACACGACGGTAGTCACCGATGATACGACCACGGCCGTATGCATCAGGAAGACCGGTTAGAACACCAGACTTACGACACTTAAGGATGTCTGGAGAGTAAACGTCGAAAACGCCTTGGTTGTGCGTTTTACGGTACTCAGAGAAGATCTTAGATACTTGTGGGTCAAGAGTACGGCCGTACGCTTTACAAGAACCTTCGATCATGCGCACGCCGCCGTTAGGCATGATTGCACGCTTAAGAGGCGCTTCAGTCTGAAGACCAACGATAGTCTCTAGATCTTTGTTGATGTAACCTGCGTCGTGAGCAGTGATGGTAGAGACAAGAGAAGTATCAAAATCAACAGGAGCGTGAGTGCTGTTTTCCTGCTTGATACCTTCCATTACCTGATCCCAAAGCTTGTTAGTTGCTTCAGTACCTTCAGTAACTAGGAAAGACTCATCACCCTCATATGGAGTGTAGTTTTTCTGGATAAAGTCGCGAACGTTAACGTCGTTCTGCCATTCGCCTGCAGCGAACCCTTCCCAAGCTTTAGCAAATTGCTCTGCCATGACATACCTACCTTTTTAGTAGAAAAAACACGTACTGCGGTGACTGTTGAGCCAGCCTCACCAAATGGTGAACAGCACACTTTATATAAACAATAATACGGATAACCAAAAAGCGTGTCAGGATAGTGACCGTTTGATTATTCGTATTAGTGCTTTCGGCACTAATGGAGTAGGGCAGTGCATGCACTGCCCTGTATACGTTTGTTACAGTAGTGCTGGAATACCGTATTGGCCTTCAAGCATACCTACTGCCAGCATCGCAACCAAACAAATGATTAGCGCGCCTGCTGGAATGATGATTTTATCGACAATTGACAGCTTAGCTGCACGTTCTTTGTTACCGATAAGACCATTGTTGTCTAGCAGCATGGTTAGTGCCCATGCTAGTACAGGGTTAGCAACGATGGCTGCGAACACACAGATACCAGCAGCCTGTGAGTCCTTGGTGTCTTTCACCATCTGAACACCGGCTTCAAGAAGCGGCAGGAAAACACCTACAAGCAATGCGATACGCATTACTGGAGGCCATACTGCTACATCCATTGGGAAACCAAGGATCGCGACAATGATACACATCACACCCAGTAGAATCGCACCTGCTGGAATTGGACGCTTCGCAATACCTGCCGGGATAATATATGTACCCCAAGATGACGTGATGTTACAACCACCGACCGCTGTACCTACCATCTGGCGTAGTGAACAAGTTGTCATAGTGTCATCAACGTCCATCAGAACGCGATCAGTACCTTTCGGGTAGTTCAGCTCTTGGAAGATGCGGTGACCCAAGAAGTCTGGTGACCACATTGCTACAGCAAGAATCGCAAACGGCAAAGAAGCGATGAAATGCTCAATACCCGGTAGGCCAAGCATCCAACCTTGCTCTGTGCTGCCCCACCAGTACACTGGATTCAAGTTAGGCAAACCTGTTTCGGTTTCGAATACTAGGTCAAAGCCCGCACCAAGTGCAAGGGAAACCAGTAAACCGGTTATTGCACAAGCAGGGATCGCCAGCCAGCGCTTGTTTACTTTGGCTAGGTAGGCGTAAAGAATAATGTTTACAGCCAATACGACCAAGCCGATGTATCCGAGGCTACCTTGTGCAACATCAGCACTCTGAAGACCGACAGCCCAAGACTGGATATCGCCAATTTGGCTCATCGCACCGGTGAAACCGAGGAAGATGAGCAGGCCACCGGCCACCCCCTCACTGGTGAGGTTGACCAGTTTCGACCCCCCCTTAAAGTAGCTCAGCAACAGGCCGAAGACACCGATAAGGATAGCCAGCGCAAGTGGGTGGGCACCAGCCAGGGCAATGGTACCGATCAACGGGATCATTGGGCCGTGGTTACCCGCCAAGTTGGCGCGAGGGTTAAAAAATCCCGAGGCAAGAATACAAAAAAGAAGGGCTGGGATTAGCATTTCAACACGGGCAACTTCGATAGCAAATGTTTTGCCAAGTTCCACGTGATCCCAAGCTGCTGTCAGGCCATCAGCCCAAGACATAGCAACCGATGAGTACATCGCGATAATTGCAATCGTACCCGCTAGCGCAGGAACCAGATCTTCAAGCTCAAAACGGAAGTCACGGCCTGGAAGGTTTAGCTTCCAGCGGCGTGGTTTCATGATTTTCAGCTCATGATCAAGATAGTCGGAACGACTAGCGAAGTCAGATGCAGGGCGGTGTAGCTCCTGATAACTTCTTTCTTGTGATGACATAAGTGCCTCGTTCTACATTAAAAAATAATTTTTATTTATATTGTTGGTTGAAACTCACCCAACAAACCTGCCTATTGTATGTATTTAAGCCAAGCAGTTGTTAAGTGTAATTTAATTTCACCAAATTTGGCTGCAGTGTACCGCTTGTCCACTTAAATGGAATTGATCTCGATCACTCTCGCTAAAATTTTGTAAGTAAATCACCAAAAAAAATTGAGTGAAAAGTACAATTGTTGCGAAATATGAAAGAAATTTTATAACAAAAGTAAACTTGTGAAACGCGCCTTTCGTTGTTGATTTGAGCTTATAGCCTTGTTTTTGCTGTGGTTATTCTTTTTAGATACGCGTTTGTCGGGCTACAGGCATGTTACCTAAAAAGTAGCAACTAAGTAAAAGTATTTTGTGAAATGTATTCAACTTTTTTTGAGTGGAATGAAAGGGCGAACATGTAACCAAAGTACAAAATGGGCCCAAACTGATAGGGCATCAGTTCAGGCGTATTGTGCAATTTTAGCTTAGTTCTGCGTTTTTGCCGTTTGCAGTTTACGGTAAGACTGCAGCAATTTCTGGTGGGGAGGGAACTGGCTCATGGTCAGATCGCCGGCTGTCAGGCCATGGAAGCGCACACTGCCTTCAATTGAGCCCCACGCGGCCGCGACAGTCTCGGAACCGTACTTGCGCTCGAAATCGGCTTTTAGCGTGGCCGGATCATGCTCTTCGTCCAGGGCCAACTTTAGGCTGTCGACTAGGCAGCGGACGAAGTTGGCACGATCGGTGCTGTAAGTCGATGTGTTGAAGGCAACACTCCATTGTGCATATTCCAGAGCCAATTCAAGATCGCCGCCAGCCAGTGCAATTAAACATTTCAGCTCACCGACTCGCAGGGTTTGCCATGCATCACTGGTGTCGGTCGCCATGCCAAGTATTGCAGGGAGGAGCGTGTTGTCGTCGAACTCTTCTTCGACAATATGGAACATCTCGGCATATTGCTCAGCATCCCATTCGACATTCGGTAATGCCAATAGTACCTCGCGCAATTCCAAGGCCACATTGTTGTTGGCTTCAATTAGATCGTCTACCGGCGAAATTTCAGACCAGCCCGGAACGATGATACGGCAGCAATCGACACCAAGGTGGTCGTAATCAGCAATATAGACATCGGCACCTTCAGCGTGTAATCGGCCCATCAAATAATTGAAGTGCTCTTCAGATGTGCCGCTGATGCTCCAATCGCTGAAATCAACGCTAGATCCAGGCTGGAACAATGCCGACGGAACGAAGCCTGCTGACTCCGCTGGCTGGTTATCCGATACGTCGTCATTATTGGTTGCTGAGCTTTCGGCAGAATGCACAAGGAGTGCATTGAGTTCATCAAGGCTGCGACCCTGTAAAAGCTCAGTGATAGCACGCTCGAAAGCAACCTCGAAGCAAGGGTGAGCACCGAAAGCAGCAAAACTCACCTGCTTGTCTGGGCTGGATAGTGCGACACAGACCACCGGGAATTTACCGCCAAGGGAGGCATCGTAGCTGTTGATTTGAAACCCTTTCGCCTTGAGTGCGTCCATTGCACCCTGGATAGTGGTAAAACGGCTAAGCGTAGGCTGCGGGATTTCCGGCAGGCTAATTTTCTCATCAATAACGCGGCTTTTGATTTTACGCTCGATGATGTCGCACAGGGCCTGAGCGCGGGCTTCGAATTGGGTATCGCCCGTGGAGATCCCAATTGATGCATACAAGTTGCTGATGATATTGACCGGTATATAGGTCGTTTCCTTGTCGCTTTGGCGTTCGAATGGCAGGGTGCAAATTCCTCGCACCATGTTGCTCGATTGCAGATCGACCAGATCGGTACCTAATAGCTCAAGGGTGGGATCGTAAAACTGGGTCAGGCGCTCATCCAAAATCGCTTCCGGAGGCAAGTTTTCTTCAAGATCGATAGGGAACCACTTCTCGTTCGGATAATGAACGAATTCGCTATCGGCAACGGCCGCGCCCAAATAGTAGTCGTTGTAGAAGTCGTTGGTTGCCAGGCGCTCGAGATATTCGCCCAGAGCCGATGCTAGAGCGGCCTTTTGGCTGGTTCCCTTGCCGTGGCTGACGTTCATCGGTGCATCTATATCACGGATTTGCACAGACCAGACATTGGGGATCGGGTTGTGCCATAAGGCACTTTCCATGCTGTCCATATTGAAGCCAAGTGCTTGGAGTTGAGTATGGAAACGCGCAATCGTTGCTTCTAGCGTGGCGTCTTTACCGGTTACAAATGTTGTCATTATCGATCTCGTCACAAGACAGGAGGTTGAATGGCGCGAAGTATAACTAATTATGAACAGGATGCCCAAACGCGACTGGGGTGCGTTTGGGCATCCTAACTGATCATATTGATGAAAGGCCAAATGGCATGGTTTGTGGTGACTTGGCAATGGAAACATTTTGTCGATATTTTGACCGCAGTCCCACCTTGTGCGGTCGACCAGTGAAAGTAGTCACAGTTATTCCCTATGGCATGTAGCAGAATGAGTTGGTCAAGCGAGTTCCAACTAACTAATAATGCTGATTTAAAATAGATATTCACTACTTTTGTCGGTGGGCGTTCGTCTCTGCAGAGAAAAGCAGATGAAGTCAAAGAGGGATACGATGAAAGCAACAATAGCATCAAATATCGACGCGCTGCGTGATGACTATATTGCCGCAGTGACGCGTTTGGTGGCTATTCCCAGTGTGTACCAGGAAGATGATAGCGGTAAGCCGTTTGGCAAGCCGATTGACGATTGTTTGGACGAAACACTGGCGTTATGCCACGACCTTGGGTTTACCATCTATAAGGATCACAAAGGCTATTACGGCTATGCCGAGATTGGTGATGGTGAGCAAATGATAGGGGTGTTGGGCCATTTGGATGTGGTACCAACCGGTGATATGTCGGCTTGGCATTCTGATCCGTTTAGCCCGGAAATCCGTGATGGTCGTTTATATGGGCGCGGTACCCAAGATGACAAAGGGCCTACACTGGCCGCTATTTATGCGGTGAAAGCCTTGCTCGACAGCGGTGTGGTGCTCAATAAGCGCATTCGCTTCATTTTCGGTACTGATGAAGAAACCTTGTGGCGCTGTATTGAACGGTACTTGGAAAAAGAAGAGGTACCAAGCTGTGGCTTTACGCCAGACTCCGCTTTTCCGCTCATTCATGCTGAAAAAATGCTGATCCAATCTTGGCTCCACGGTCCGGGGGATGACCTTATCTCGCTGGAGTGCGGTGGTGCCCTGAATGCGGTGCCTGAGCTGGCCAAATATGAAGGCCCGTTGTGGGAAGAATTGGCCGCCAAGCTTGATGAGCTGGGTTATGACTTTAGCGCAGAAGATGCCGAGGTAACGGTTTTTGGCAAGGCCGCACACTCAGCTGCCAGCGATACCAAAGGGGTCAACGCGATTGCCCGCCTGTGCTTGGCATTAAGCAGCATTGGGGTGACCCACCCGGTGATTAAATTTGTCGCCGAGCAAGTCGGTGAAGATGCTAACGCCATCGAGATCTTTGGCCCGATCGAAGATGTCAGTGGCCGCCTGACTTTCAATGTTGCCCAGCTTGAACTTAGCGATCAGGCAAGCAAACTCGGGATTGATATCCGAGTGCCGGTTTCGTTTGAAAAAGACGACTTCGATAATGATATTCAGGCTGTCGCCGAGCAGTACGGTTTGCGCTACGAGGAATTTGATGTGCTACCTTCCTTGTATATGCCTGCAGAAAGCCCGGTGATCCTAACGCTGATGAAAGCTTACCAAGAAATCAGCGGAGATATGGACAGCGAGCCGATGACATCCGGTGGGGCAACGTATGCCCGTGCGATACCCAATTGTGTGGCCTATGGGGCGATTTTCCCCGGTCGCGACAAGGTAGAACACATGCCGAATGAATATTTGATTATTGATGACATGCTCAAAGCAATGAATGTGTATGCCAACGCGATTTATCAGCTGCAGGGAGTAGAGTTATGACCACGACTACAGAGGCTGGCAAAATGAAACGTTCTTTCAAAATGCCGACTGTTTATACCATTCTTTTTTCCATCATTGCCCTTGTTGCCCTGCTTACATGGGTCATGCCTGCGGGCAAGTATGACTACCTGGTGAATGGCACCGATGTGGTGATCCCTGCCGCTGAAGTGCTCGATTACGATGGGGGTGAGCGGTTACTGCCTATTCCTGGTACCTACCAAGAGCTGGAGTCTTCGCCGCAGGGGGTCATTGATATCCTGATGGCCCCGATTAAGGGCTTCCATAAGGCGGTTGATGTTGCGCTGTTTGTACTGGTGATTGGTGGTTTCCTTGCCGTGACCATGCGCACCGGTGCGATGGACTCCGGTGTGGCGGCGATTGTCCGTAAGTTCCGTGGCCGTGAGCAGATGATGATCCCGGTACTGATCACTTTGTTTGCACTCGGTGGCTCGACCTACGGGATGGCCGAAGAAACCGTGGCCTTCTGGGCGGTGATCCTGCCGGTAATGGCTGTGGCGGGTTATGACCGCATGGTTGCTGCAGGGATCATCCTGCTGGGCTCCGGGGTTGGGGTATTGGCTTCAACGGTTAACCCATTTGCGACCGGTATTGCCTCAGGATTTGCCGGCTTGCCAATCGGTGACGGTATCGTCCTTCGTGTGGTGCAACTCGCGATTTTGATTGTGTTGGCATCGTGGTATGTCATGCGTTATGCCTCGAAGGTAAAAGCGGACAAAGCCAACTCGGTGCTGGCGGATATTGAGTTTAACGACGAATTTTCCCATGTCAGTGACGATACCGGTGAGTTCACCACCAAGCAGAAGTGGACCATGGGGATCTTCTTTGGTGCCTTCTTGGTCATGATATACGGTGTTATTCCATGGGAAGACATGGGCATTACCGCGATCCCTACGCTGTGGTGGTGGTTCGATGAGCTGTCGACCCTGTTCCTGGCATCGGCTATCTTGATTGCGATTATCAACCGTATGCCTGAAGGGGAGTTCATTAAGACCTTCATCGAAGGGGCTAAAGACCTGATCGGTGTTGCTCTGGTGGTCGCTGTTGCTCGTGGTATCTATGTGGTGATGGATAACGGTGTGATCATCGATACTATCCTTAACTGGGCTGAAGGTGTGGTGACCGGCCTGTCATCAGGTGTCTTTGTGGTCGTGACATACTTCGTCCATATCGTACTGAGCTTCTTTATTCCATCGACCTCAGGTTTGGCAACCGTGTCAATGCCGCTGATGGCACCGCTGGCTGACTTCTCGGGTATCGGCCGTGATTTGATTATTACGGCTTACCAGTCTGCAAGTGGTTGGATCAACATTTTTGCGCCAACCGCAGGCCACCTGGTGGCTGGTTTGGCACTGGCGAAAATCCCTTATGAGCGCTTCCTGAAATGGGTGATGCCGTTTGTGGTGATGGTGTTGGTTATCACTGTTGTACTGTTGTTTGCCGGCGCTGCAATGGCGTAAGTAGCCTATCGTCCAACCTAAAAAAAGCGAGCCTTATGGCTCGCTTTTTTGTGGAGGCTTGCTTATCAAGCTTGCTCGGTATTACTCCGGCTTGGGAGGCTGAACCTTGGGCCTTAAGGCGAGTACATGCAGCAGGCGTTCGGGGGCCTGCGGCCAGATCAGTGGGCTGGCAACCGGGTTATCTTCGGTAAACCAGCCTTCGAAACGAAGGGTGTTATATTGGTAGAACTCAACAGTATTGTACAGAGGAACCGTCACCTGCTGGTTGGCAATGATCTGGTTGAGCTCTCGGATGATTTGGTGACGTTGCTGGTTGGTTGTCGCGACCGGAAATTGTGTCAGCAGCCTATCGACCCGTGGATTTTGGTAATAATGCATCGCATAGCGCGGGTAGTGAGGGGCCTGGTATGCGCTGTTGAACGCCGTATCAAAATATTTGAATGGAGTCGGTCCCTGCGGGTAGTTAGTAAGCGCCAGCTGGTAGTCGGCATGGGCGAGGCGTTCGTTGAATTGCAGGAAGTCAGCCTGAACAGATGTTACCTGAATATCAATTTGGCGTAGCATTTCACTGATCAACTGGGCCGTCGTATTGAAATCAGACCAGCCTTTTGGGGTGATAATCGTGAGTACTAACGGTTTGCCACTTGGCAGATCACGCCACCCGTCGCCATTGCGATCGACCAGATCGATGCGAGCGAGTAGGTCTTTTGCCAGCATCGGATTATAGGAGACATAGGGGCGGTACTTTTCGGTGATCATGGGATCAGCCCAGGAGCGGAAACGTTCACTCATCCCCGAGGCATAGCGGGATGGTTCACCCTGCCCAAAGGCGGCAATATCGATCAAGAGCTGGCGCTGCAAGGCCATCGAGATTGCGCGGCGAAAATCAACATGGTTGAACAGTTCACGCACACCAGGATCGGCAGCCTTGAAGTTGAACATCAAGCTGACGTTGCTGGCGGGGGGGAGCCAGTATTTAAAGTCGGGCGAATAGGAAGAGTAGTGGCGCTCAATGTCGGGGATAAAACTACCCGTCCAGTCGAACTCTCCCTTAGAAATTCGTGAAATGAAATCATCGTTAGTCGTGACTTTGGGGTAGCGTAAGCAGTCGATATGGCGTTTGTCTGCTTGCCAATATTCGGGGTTGGCACACTGTAAGTAGCCGTTGTCATCCAGCGCCTGTATGTCGGTAAAAGGGCCAGTGCCGACTGGGTCTGAGTTGGTGAATTGGATAAAATTGTCCACCTGTTGCCATTGGTGCTTTGGCACGATGGGAAGCAGAACAAGGGTGTAGGCGACCAGAGCATTGGGCTTTTTCAGCCTGAAATACACCTCGTGCTTGTTACGCTTTTCGATGGATTTGACCCACTGCCCGATGCCGTGTGAGTCAAGTTCTGGATATTTAAGCGCAATGGAAAACGAGAAAATAACATCATCGACACTGAATGGTTTCCCATCCGACCAGTTCACCCCTTCACGAAGCGAAAAACTGACCCCCATGAGGTCTTTATCGAGCTGGTAGCTCGTCGCCAAACGGTACTCTGGCTTGTTGTTTTGCAGAGTATTGAAGATAACCAGGGGCTCAAACATGAATTCATGCGTTGTAGGCATGCTAGCTTTAGAAAAGGGATTAAAGTTGGCCGTTACTGCATCTTTATATTCCGGTACGACCGTTAGAATTGTTACAGATTGTGGCTGTGAGGCATGTGCGTAGATAAACGGATAAAACGTGCTGAAAACAAGCAGTAACAGGCTAGCGAAGCAGCACGTCGAGCGTGCTGAATTTACTGTAATTATTGATTTATCAAACATATTTAATCCGGCGGTCTATTTTCCCACTTAAATTACCGCATGCAGATAAATAGTTCAATGTGGGCGAAATGGATGTTAGTTGCTGTTTTATTCTTTAAATGTGACTGGTTATTCTCGCTTTGTGCTGGTTAATGAAATGTTGCCAAATTTTATTTCTAGTGATACCGTCGATAAAAGTGTTCGCAAAACAGACAATCTTTTGTCTTTTTGGGCAACGAAATCCCACTCGTTGAAATATGCACTGAGGGGATATGGTAATTCACGGAGTAACAGGAGTTGGCGCACATGGCAGGTGAAGTGGCGCTTGATGTAAGGGATTTACATAAGTCTTTTGGTCAGAACGAAGTCCTTAAAGGTATATCGTTAACGGCCCACCGTGGTGATGTAATTTCGATTATTGGCTCTTCCGGTTCGGGTAAGAGTACTTTTCTGCGTTGTATCAACCTACTTGAAACACCGACTCAGGGAGAAATCTGGGTCAATGGTGAACTGATTAAAATGAAAAATAATCGACAGGGTGAGTTTCTTCCCGTTGATGAAAAACAAGTACAGCGAATTCGCTCCCGCCTCGCGATGGTTTTTCAGGGATTTAACCTCTGGTCACACATGACGGTGCTGGGTAATGTTATCGAGGCCCCTGTACATGTGCTGGGCGTGCCCAAGGCCGAGGCCATTGAGCGTGGCGAGGCATTGCTGAAAAAGGTCGGTCTCTATGAGCGGCGTAATTATTTCCCCGGCCACTTATCGGGTGGGCAACAGCAACGTGCCGCGATTGCCCGGGCACTGGCTGTCGACCCTGAAGTTATGCTGTTTGATGAGCCGACATCAGCCCTTGACCCTGAGTTGGTGGGGGAAGTACTGGGGGTCATGCAAGACTTGGCACAAGAAGGCAGGACCATGCTGGTGGTGACCCACGAAATGGCTTTTGCCCGTGATGTATCGAATCAGGTGATGTTTCTGCACCAAGGGAAAGTTGAAGAGCAAGGCGATCCCGCCAAGCTGTTCTCGAACCCAGAGTCTGAACGTCTCCAGCAGTTTATTTCATCGATTTATTAAGCAAACTGGCAACACTAGGACTAAAAGTACAACAGGAGTAAACAATGAAAAAATGGATTTTGGCAGCAGCCGTTGTAACAGCTTTGGGTACCAGTGCCGTACAGGCAAAGGAATGGAAAACCGTGCGCTTCGGTATTGAAGGTGCTTATCCTCCGTTTAGTTGGACTGAGCCGAACGGTGAGCTGCGTGGTTTCGATGTGGATATGGCCAATGCGCTGTGTAAAGAGCTGAAAGCCGACTGTAAAATCGTTGCGCAAGATTGGGATGGCATTATCCCATCCCTGCTCGCGCGCAAGTACGATGCCATTATCGCTGCGATGTCTATTACCGAAGAGCGTAAAAAACGCGTCGACTTTACTGGCAAGTACGCCCTTATTCCAAACAAGTTTGTTGCCAAGAAAGGGACCGATATCGATTTCACCCAAGAAGGCCTTAACGGCGTGAAGGTGGGTGTCCAGCGGGCAACAACTCACGATAAATACCTTTCCGATAACTTTGATGGTTCGGTGGAGATTGTTCGCTACGGCTCATTTGATGACGCATACCTTGACCTGAAAGCTGGCCGTATTGCGACGGTGCTGGGTGATGCCTCTGCACTTGAAGAAGGCTTGTTGAACAAGCCAGGTGGTGACGGTTATGAGTTTATCGGTCCGTCTCTGACTGATCCTAAATGGTTTGGTGATGGCTTTGGAATTGCAGTTCGCAAGCAAGATAAAGATCTGACCAAACAGCTTGATGAAGCTATCAAGTCACTCCGTGAGAAAGGAATTTATCAGCAGATCGCATCGAAGTACTTTGCTTACGATGTTTACGGTGAGTAACCAGTAGAAACTTTGCTGTGATCCTGATAGGAGGCCCCTTCAGGATCACTCTCCTAAGCAGTAAGAAGGAGCTTCCTTTTGATTGATTTGAAAGGTTATGAATGGTCACTGGTGGAAGGGGCATGGCTTACCCTGCAAGTTGCTTTGTTATCACTGGTGCTGGCGATGGTGCTGGGGATGCTGGGCGCTTTGGCAAAGTTATCCCCTTATCGCTGGGCGCGGGCCATTGCCACATTCTACACCACGGTGATCCGTGGCATTCCGGATCTGGTATTGATGATGCTGATCTTCTTTGGCGGTCAGATGTTGCTCAACGATAGCCTCTACCGGATCAATGAATTTATCAATGGCTATTTCACGTCTTCGGATCCAAACCACGAGTGGACCGCTTATCTACCCGATTATATTGAGATCAGCCCGTTTATCGCTGGGATCTTAACGATTGGTTTTATCTTTGGCGCCTACATGGCAGAGACTTTCCGTGGTGCGATTATGGCTGTCGATAAAGGGGAGCTGGAGGCCGGTAAAGCCTACGGTATGAGTGGCTTCCTTTCTTTTCGTCGTATCCTGTTACCGCAGATGGTTCGTCATGCCTTGCCGGGGTTTGGCAACAACTGGCTGGTATTGCTGAAAACCACCGCGCTGGTGTCGGTGATCGGGCTTGATGATATGGTGCGCAAAGGCGCGCTGGCGGCAGGGACAACCCAGATGCCATTTACATTTTATATGTCAGTGGCGGTTATTTTCCTTTTCTTTACTTCGCTCTCGACCACTGGCCTAAAGTGGGCTGAGCGTAAATTCAGTATTCACACGAGGTAGGTATGGACTTTAGTATTCTGACTGACTCGTGGCCGATTTATTTGCAAGGCTTGTATACCACGGTATGGCTAGTGGCCGCTGCCTTGGTGATTGGCTTGGTGATTGCAATTCCGATAGGTATTGCTCGTAACAGCAAGATGCCATTGGTTTATCTTCCTGCGTGGGCGTTTATCTACTTTTTCCGTGGCACCCCGTTGCTGATCCAGCTGTATTTGATTTACTACGGCTTGAGTCAATTGATCAATGTGCAAGGCACTATGTGGCAGGAGGCATGGTTCTGTGCGCTGGTGGCCTTTGTGCTCAATACCGCAGCCTATACTGCAGAGATTGTCCGTGGTTCGATCAACAGCATGCCGAAAGGCGAAATTGAAGCGGCCAAGGCGTATGGGATGAGTCCCGCTCAGGCTTTTCGTCGGATCATTTTGCCAAGCTCACTGCGTCGTGCTTTGCCTGCCTATAGTAACGAAGTTATTTTCATGCTCCATGGCTCGGCGGTGGCCGGTATCGTGACGATTGTTGATCTCACCGGGGCGGCAAAAATCGTCAACTCCCGCTACTACGCACCGTTTGAGTCTTACCTGTTCGCCGGTATGTTTTATATGGTATTGACCTTTATCATCCTGTGGGGGTTCCGCAAGCTTGAGGGGCGCTGGATGAGACATATGCGACCATTGTCGTAGTGGTTAGCCGATTGTGAAAAGAAAAGCCCAGCGAATATCAATTGGCTGGGCTTTTTTAATACTGGTATCAGCGTTGTTACACTGCAATATCGTCGTATAGTGTTGTCGCGGTCAATTCTGCCACTTCGTCGATATACTGGCGAATGCGGTTGGGGAACTGAACGCCTTTGACAACCGTCAGGTTGCGCAATGACGGGAACAGATTGACGTCATCGTAACTCAACACATTGTTGCGCTCAGACGGTAATTGCAGCCAGGATAGCAGCGCGAAAGAGGCATTGAGCTCGGCCAAATATTCTTCAGTTTTGCTGAAGGCATCATCAAAGTCCTGCTCGATCATCGCAGTTTTGTTCTTGGTAAACCACGCTTTTGCCTCTTCGCATTGGAACTCAGGTAGCTCGACTTTCATCCAGCGCGGGTATAGCAAGCGGCTGCTGAATGGACGGGCGACAGTAGACCAAGTGCTGATGTTGTCGTCGTTGCTGCCGGTTGCCAATACCGGGTTGCCATTAAGGACGTCGATGTAAGCGGCGATATCCAAGCTTTCAGCCATGTAGCTGCCGTCTTCTTTTTGCAAGATAGGCACGAGGTTCGCACCGACCTTGTCGATACGTGCATCCACGTCATGGTTCTGCAGGTAGACCAGTTCAATATCAGCCTTCTTCAGGCCCACCACCATCATGGCTTTGATACAGAAAGGGCAGTGATCAAATACAAACAGTTTCATCTTCTTTCCTTGTGAGTCAACTTGTGCACTGAAATTTCCAGTGAGGGGACGTCGTTTCCCCACTCACTGAAGTAACTTGCCTTATTTGGCCTTATTTGGCCTTATTTGGCCTTACTTGAAGGTTGACCAGATAGGCGCGTGATCTGACGGTTTTTCGATGCCACGCAATTCGTAGTCGATGCCTGCTTCAATGCAGCGCTCTGCCAGCGAAGGCGTTGCCAACACAACATCAATGCGCAGGCCACGGTTATCCACGAAGCCTTTTGAGCGGTAGTCAAACCACGAGAACTGATCGTCAACCTCAGGGTGAAGTTGGCGGAAGGTGTCAACAAAGCCCCAGTCCAGCAAGGTTTTCAGCCATTCGCGCTCAATAGGCTGGAACGAACACTTGCCGGTTTTCAGCCAGCGTTTGGCATTGGCCGGGCCGATACCGATATCCAGATCAATCGAGCTGATGTTAATGTCACCCATCACAATCACTTCTTCGTCGTTGTTGTGGTGATCGTTAAGGTAGGTCATCAGATCCGCATAGAACTTCTCTTTGGCCGGGAACTTGGTCTCGTGGTTGATGTTATCACCCTGTGGGAAGTAGCCGTTCAATACTGTTACCTTGCGGCCATCTTCTTGCTCGAAGGTTGCCATGATCATGCGGCGCTGGGCTTCCTCGTCATCAGTCGGGAAGCCTTTGCGTACTTCAATTGGCTCTTGCTTGCACAGCATTGCCACGCCGTAGTGGGCTTTCTGGCCGTGGTGGTAGACCTTGTAACCCATGGCCTCGACATCTTCAATCGGGAAGGCTTCGTCATGGACCTTGATTTCCTGCAGGCCAATCACGTCTGGCTGGTGTTTGTCGATCAGGGCTTGAAGTTGGTGGAGGCGAGCGCGGAGGCCGTTGATGTTGAAGGAAATGACTTTCATTATGTTATCCAATCCGATTTGGTCATAGGACTATTTTGTCCCGAGCAATGCTATCGATACTAACACACATTGGTAAAGCCATTGAACTGGCTGGAGGACGAAGGAGGGGGAGCCTTGGTTCTTGTTAGTATTTGTCTAAGCGGTAAAACGTCGTCTAAGCTCAAGCTTGATCGACTTACTATGATGCACAGCGAGGTCAACATATGGGTGTTATTTCGTGGATTATTCTTGGGCTCATTGCCGGAGCACTGGCGAAGTGGTTAATGCCGGGGGACGACGGTGGCGGTTGGATAGCGACAATGGGATTGGGCATTGCCGGTGCTTTTGTTGGCGGTTGGGTTGGGTCGTTTATTGGCCTTGGCGCGGCAACCGGTGTCAATTTTGGTAGCTTGGTGACAGCGACGTTCGGGGCACTGATTTTACTGTTTGTGTATAACAAGTTCATCCGGAAATAATTTGGCAGGCCTGCGAGTGGGTGAAGTTGTTCAAGGAAGTTGATGATCTTGTTCAGCTTTAACCTCCGGACATCTTACAAGTCGTTTCCTATAATCGATGCATAGCTGATAAATAGACACGGTCAAAAGGCTATACGATTTAACTAAGGAGCGGCTGATGGGCAAGTTAGTGAAAGGTGTTTGGCACGATGTTTGGTATGACACTGAAAACAACAAGGGTGAATTTGTCCGTGAAGATGCGGGGTTCCGTCATTGGTTAACTGCCGATGGTCGTGCAGGGCCAATGGGGCAAACCGGGTTCAAGGCTGAATCGGGGAGATACCACCTGTATGTTTCGCTTGCTTGCCCTTGGGCGCATCGCACCCTGATTTTCCGCGCCCTGAAAGGGTTAGCCCCCCATATTGGCGTTACTGTCGTGAGTCCGGATATGCAGACCAAAGGCTGGGAGTTCTCGCAGCCTGAGCCTCTCTATGGCTTCGATTGTCTACATCAGATCTATACCAAGGCCAAGAATGATTATACCGGTCGCGTAACGGTACCCGTGCTTTGGGACAAGAAAACAGAAACCATTGTCAGCAATGAGTCGTCTGACATTATCCGGATGTTCAACGATGCCTTTAATGAGATCACGGGGGTTCAACAAGATTTCTACCCGTATGCTCTGCGCCAAGAGATTGATCAATGGAATGAATTTATTTATCCCAATATCAATAACGGGGTATACCGCTGCGGTTTTGCTACTACCCAAGCGGCGTATGATGAGGCTTTTGACAATCTGTTCAGCGCGCTAGATAAGCTTGAGAGCCATTTGACGACAAGCCGATATTTGGTAGGAAGTACACTGACCGAGGCCGATTGGCGGTTGTTTACAACGTTGGTGCGTTTTGATGCGGTGTATGTCGGTCATTTCAAATGCAACCTCAAACGCATCGCTGATTACCCAAGCCTTCAGGGCTACCTTAAAGAGCTTTACCAGGTGTCGGCCATCGCCGATACGGTCGACTTGTATCATATCAAGCGGCATTACTACTTCAGTCATCATATGATTAACCCGACAGGCATTGTACCCAAAGGGCCGGAGCTGGACTTATTGTCACCACACGGTCGTGGCGACCTGTTATAGCTGCTTGATGATTAAGCGACCCGAACGCTTCCTACCCAGTGTTTTCAGTCTCAAGAAAGCGTTGGGTTTGTTTCTTGTAGGTCAGTGCCACTTTGTGCTGATGAGGCGATGCCCTCTTGCTAGTCATACCTTCTAAAATTTGTTTTCGCCAGTTTTCCAAGTCACCGGGCAGAGGCATGGAGCTAATGGCTTTCATATTGTTTTTTATATCCTCTTCACTTCCCACATTGAGATCCAGCATACATTGTAGGTAGCCAAGATTGCCTTCGCTGCAAAGTGGGTATTCATGGACAATATTCTGGTAGCAAACCAAGGCTTGCTCCGGTGAGGTGTGCAAAATGTGGTACGCCTCTTTCAATTGGCTCTCTAGCTGCTGGATCCTTTCGGCAAGGTGGTTTTGGTGCTTGATATCGTTGAGCCGGCTTTGGCTATGACCATCAAAACGGTTTCGCTTATCAATTGCCTGCATCACACTGCTGATTAATTGTGTTTCACCGAAATGCACCAGTAGGGGAAGGGTGTCGGCCAAAACCACGGATGGCAGTTGGGGGATCTTATTGAAAAAATGTGAAAGCCCCAGCAGCAAACGCCGTTTGGCTTTTAGTGGGTAGGCGCTCCCAAGCAGTAACCGGCTCATGATGATATGGCTGTAAGTGTTGAGAAACGGCGCTTGGGTTGGCATGACCCGGGAATGGGCACGTTTATTGATTTTTTGCAGAGCGAGCTTGAGGTGCTGACGTTGGAGCAGTGATGGCTGGCTGAAATAGACTTGCTCGAAAATAGCCATGTACTCCGCAAGGCAGATGATCCATTCGACATCAATGATGGGTAGGTGGTTAGCCAAGGTATGCCCGGCTTTGATCACCTGCTCAACCCGGTCGAGATCGGCAGCCAGCTGGGCAACTCTGAGAGCGCGGTGACTGATACTCGGTGTTAGCTTGAGTGCCTTCTGGGCGCTGTTCAACGCATCGTAATAGGCTTTGTCCTGCTCTTGGTAGTTGGCAAGATAATCGTACAGTTCAATATGCAGCGGCGATTGTTGTAGCTGGCTTTCCAGTAAGTGGATGGCTGCTTTGAGCTGGTTATTATGGTGCAGGATCTTCGCCAGAATCAGGGTTAGTTTTGGCGAAGGATGGTGTTTTTTCAGTATATTGGCGTACTTTTCGGCTTGTAGCCATTGACCGTCTGCGATCAGTAAATCTAGCAGTAGCTCTTCAAGCTTGTGATGGTAGCCGGCATGCATCAATTGCTTTTTACATAAGGCGATGGCCTTTTTTTGCTCTTGGTTGAGCAGTGCCTTGTATACAGGTGTGCGCAAGGCACATTCGTGAAGGGTGGTAACTAGCTTGGCTTTGACCATGTCGGCAGTGATCGGCTTGGCCATAAAGCTGTCGGGCTCCACCGACATACTGGTTAAAATCACTTCGGCTGAATGATCGCCTGAGATCATGATAATACCGCAGTAAGGGGAAATAAGTTTTTTCCGGCGAAGTAGGTTAATCAGTTCGGTGCCTGTGAGTGGGCCTTCGAGGTGATAATCGATAAACAGGACATCAAATGAATTATGCTCGCAGTATTGCCGTGCCTGCTGGTGGTCAAGCGCGGTATCGACATGGGTTAACCCAATGTGTAACAGCATGGATTTGAGCATGGTGGTAGCCAGTCTCTGATCGTCGACAATTAAGGCTTTCACCGCATGCAGGGGCAGTGTTTGTCCTCGTGACGGGCTTTGATTTATTGGCATGTCCCTATTCCAACCCCTATGATACTAATTGAATCATAGGCATACAAAAGACATTTAGCCAACGCAGGCTATTAGGTTTGTGATTAAAAGTAGAATTTTGAATGCAATGTTGACGGAGGTGGAAATATCAGGCATGAAAAAAGCCAGTAGTTTGCACTACTGGCTTGAAATGATGGTGGAGGGAGATGGATTCGAACCATCGAAGGCGGAGCCGTCAGATTTACAGTCTGATCCCTTTGGCCACTCGGGAACCCCTCCACGGGGTGTTGCTAGTTGTTGGCTTTACCAGCCAGAAAACTGTCGGCCACTCTATTGAGCTAAACAATTTTCAAAATGATGGTGGAGGGAGATGGATTCGAACCATCGAAGGCAGAGCCGTCAGATTTACAGTCTGATCCCTTTGGCCACTCGGGAACCCCTCCACGGGGTGTTGCTAGTTGTTGGCTTTACAAGCCAGAAAACTGTCGGCCACTCTATTGAGTTAAACAATTTTCAAAATGATGGTGGAGGGAGATGGATTCGAACCATCGAAGGCAGAGCCGTCAGATTTACAGTCTGATCCCTTTGGCCACTCGGGAACCCCTCCACGGGGTGTTGCTA
>NZ_PYMH01000011.1 GCF_003025555.1 Photobacterium lutimaris
AAACAAAGCATAAATAGTAAGACTTTGTTTGGCACACAGAATAGTGTGGAGCGGTAGTTCAGTTGGTTAGAATACCGGCCTGTCACGCCGGGGGTCGCGGGTTCGAGTCCCGTCCGCTCCGCCACTTATTAAGAAGCCTCGCTAGAAATAGCGGGGCTTTTTTGCATCTGACGGATAGGTTCGCCTTGCAGGCGAATGAGTCCCGCTGGAGCGCCAGCCCGGCCGCTCCGCCACTTTATTTACAAGGGTTCGCCCTTCGGTCGAATGAGTCCCGCTTGAACGCAAGCCCGGCCGTTCCGCCACTTATACTAAGCCCAAGCAGGACTAAGGCGTAAAGTCTCATTTCGGTGGGCTGTCTGGGGTTGGTACTCGCTGTCTTTTCCGATAACGGCTAAAATAGCCCTTTAGTTTAAACCCTCTTTGTAACAAAGGTATGGCCATGACAGCGCCCCAGAATGACACCTCCCACGTTGACAGCGACAAGCTTACCGAGATAGCCATCGCTTATTATCAGGATGGGGCAACGCAGGAAGAAATTTCCAAGATGTTCGGGATGTCGAGAGCCAAAGTCGGCCGCTTGCTCCGCCGTGCCAGGGATGAGGGAGTGGTAGAAATTACCGTGAAGTATCACCCTGTGTTCAGTGAGAAGCTGGAGCAGCAGCTGGTTGAGCGCTTCAACTTGAAGCGCGCGTTGATTGCCCTTGATCAGCCTGATGATGAAAGCCAGCGCCAGCAAGTGGCTAGCTTGGTATCGAGTTACCTGTCCTCGATATTGACCGATGATATGGTGGTGACCGTGGGGCAGGGGCGCAACATTGCCTCAATTGCGAGTCATGTGGGGGTGGTTCCCCACCGTAAGTGCCGCTTTGTTTCGGGTATTGGTGGTACCCATCGCTCAGGTAATGCGATTAATGCTGACCATATCTGCCGTTTGTTGGCAAAGAAGTACGATGGGATCAGTGAAACTCTCTATGCACCGGCTTACGTGGAAGATATTACGGTAAGGGAAGCCTTCATGAAAAATGGTACGGTGAAGGAGACCCTTGACCGCGCTCGCCGAGCTGATGTGGCCTTGGTCGGTGTCGGGGATATGAATGAAAACAGTCATATGGTTAAGCTTGGCTGGTTTACCCCGCAGGAAATTGTCGAGGCGAGGATCCGCAAAGGCGTGGTTGGCGATATAGCTGGCTACGACTTTTTCGATAGCCAAGGCCGACGTGCCGATACCATGATGAGCGACAGGGTGATTGGGCTCAGTATGGAGGAGCTCAGGCATATACCGACCGTGGTGGTAACGGCTGCGGAGAACAGCAAGGCGTTGGCTCTGCTCGGCGCATTGCGCTCTGGTGTTGTCGATGTGTTGGCAACCAGCGTCAGTAATGCCCTGACCATATTGAATTTGGATCAGCAAATGAAATAATGATCAAGCTGCCTGCGGGCAGCTTTTTTGTTGCTTGCTATGCTCAAAGGTATGTTGTTAAAAAAGTGACAAAAGGAGCAGGTAGGCATGAGGTGTTTTTTTGCCCTGTTGTTGGGGATGACATTGGGTATGCCGGTCGTTGCCAGTCCATGGGAAAAAGTGAAAGCACCGACATTGGGTCAGTCGGAGTCTATCGGTACTTACAATAATGGTTGTTTGGCTGGGGCTGAACCTCTGCCATTGGCGGGAGATGGCTATCAGGTGATGCGC
The DNA here is from genome assembly GCF_003025555.1 of Photobacterium lutimaris. Classification (GTDB taxonomy): domain Bacteria; phylum Pseudomonadota; class Gammaproteobacteria; order Enterobacterales; family Vibrionaceae; genus Photobacterium; species Photobacterium lutimaris. The sequence goes on from NZ_PYMH01000011.1 coordinate 1,691, forward strand.
TCCCAGCGGGGGCGGTTTTATGGTCATGAGTCGATGATCCGCTTCCTGCATGATCTGTCGAAGAGTGTCCATCAGCTAGAGCTTGGCCAATTGTTGGTCGGCGATATTGCGATGCCACGTGGCGGCCGTTTTTCGTCAGGCCATGCCAGTCACCAGACCGGGCTCGACGCGGATATTTGGCTCAAGCTCGGTGAGCGTCCGCTTAACGAGGCAGAGTTGATTGATGTCCAGCCGTTACCGATGGTGCACATCAAGCAGTACAAGATCAACAAGAAAAACTGGAGCGATAAGCAAGCGTTGATGGTGCAGTTGGCAGCCGCCGACAAGCGCGTCGCACGGATATTTGTCCATCCGGTGATCAAAGAGCAGTTATGCCAGCGGGAGTGGACCGACCGGGTATGGCTGCAAAAAGTCAGGCCGTGGTGGGGGCATTATTACCATTTCCATGTCCGGCTCCATTGCCCTGATGGTGACAGTAACTGCAAACCCCAATCTTCACCGCCGGCAGGAGATGGATGCGGCGCGGAGCTTGTTTCTTGGAAACCAAAGCCAAAGGGGAAGAAAGAAAAAGTCGCTAAGGTGAAGAAAAAACCTAAACCGAAGCTTGTCCCGCCGGCACAATGCTTGGCTTTACTGCGCACACCGGTTGAGACTAATTAGCCTGAATGCTGATACAAAAAAAAAGCGCCCTACGGCGCTTTTTTTGTTAAGCCAATCCCTGCAGGGTGACAAATTTCTCGAACAGAGCCTCGTCTGTTTCGACGTTGTCAGGATCGGTAATGATACAGTTGGTGATAGGACATACCGACTGGCAAGTTGGCTTGTCGTAGTGTCCTTTACACTCGGTGCATTTGTCCGGGTCGATTTCGTAGATTTCGGCCCCCATGACGATCGCCTCGTTTGGACACTCGGGATCACACATGTCACAGTTTATGCACTTTTTGGTGATCAATAACGCCATGGCGATTATTTACCGTCTTTAGGTGCGTGTGGGTTACGGGTGTTCTCACCTGAGTTTAGGTTACGCATTAGCAAACCGTACTCTAGATCCATGTCTTGCGGGACAGGGATGAACACGAAGTGGCCGTTACCTTTGGCATCGTCAATCACTTCAGACTTGCGGTTCTCCATCGCTTCAAGGGTGAAGATCACGTTGCCCTGCGGGGTCATGACTTCTAGGCTGTCACCAACGATGAATTTGTTCTTCACTTCGACTTCGGCCAAGTCACCACGGCGTTTGCCGGTGAATTCACCCACGAACTGTTGGCTGTCAGAAATTGAGTAGCCATAGTCATAGTTCTGGTAAGCATCGTGTGTGTGGCGGCGCAGGAAGCCTTCGGTGTAACCGCGGTGAGCCAGGCTCTCCAGGGTACCCATCAAGCTTTCGTCAAATGGCTTGCCGGCAACCGCGTCATCAATCGCTTTACGGTAAACCTGCGCAGTACGTGCACAGTAGTAGAATGATTTAGTACGGCCTTCGATTTTCAGTGAGTGAACACCCATCTTGGTCAAACGCTCAACGTGCTGGATCGCGCGCAGATCTTTCGAGTTCATGATGTAGGTGCCGTGCTCGTCTTCGAACGCTGCCATTTTTTCTTCTGGACGGTGCGCTTCACTTAACAGTACGACTTCGTCAGTAGGCTTGCCAAGACCAAGCGTATTGTCTGGGCGCTCTTCGGCTTCTTGTACTTGAACCGCGGCATTTTGTACTTCGACAATCTGACCGGCATCGTTTTCAGTAGCTTTCTCAGTCTTGTATTCCCAGCGGCAAGCATTGGTACACGTACCCTGGTTAGGGTCACGCTTGTTGATGTAGCCAGATAGCAAACAACGGCCAGAGTATGCCATGCATAGCGCGCCGTGAACGAAAATTTCCAGCTCGGTTTCCGGGCAGTGTTCACGGATCTCTTCGATTTCTTCTAGAGAAAGCTCACGAGAAAGGATGACACGCTCGACGCCTTGGGTTGACCAGAACTTCACCGTTGCCCAGTTAACAGCATTAGCCTGAACGGATAGGTGGATCGGCATCTCTGGGAAGTTTTCGCGAACCATCATGATAAGGCCAGGATCTGACATGATAAGTGCGTCAGGGCCCATTTCCACGATAGGTTTCAAATCGCGGATGAAGGTTTTCAGTTTGGAGTTATGTGGCTGAATGTTACATACCACGTAAAGCTTTTTGCCTTGAGCATGAGCTTCGTCGATACCGATTTTCAGGTTCTCGTGGTTGAACTCGTTGTTACGAACACGAAGGCTGTAACGTGGTTGGCCGGCATAGACAGCATCTGCACCATAGGCGAATGCGTAACGCATGTTCTTCAGGCTGCCCGCAGGCGATAACAATTCAGGTTTAAACATAGCTCTTATATTCCAGTGTCTGATTGCAAATCAGGCCGTATCGCAGGGGGATACGGAGTTGAGGCGGGATTTTACTGTGATCTACCCCTCAATAGCAATGCTAACCCTGTAAACAGGGGGAAGTATTCATTGTTTGCTGGTGTAAACAGGCAAGAAAAGAGAGAGCGTGACAAGCTGGAGGAAAGGTTAAGCACAGCAAAGGAAAAGGGTGGCACCAAGATGCTTAGTGCCACGATACTCAATACCGCCTGTTAGGCTTTGGCTTCAAGGCCGCCAAGCACTTCGAACAGGTTCGGTAGGAAAGCAGAAAATTCACCAGCCATCAGAGAAAGATCGGCATCAATACGCACAGCCATCTCGTCACGGTCGATGTCTTCATTTTGATCTTTCAGCTCGTCAGAGAACTTCAGGCGCTTTATCGACAGGTCGTCACCCAGGACGAAATCAATGCGGTCCTGCCAGTTGATAGACAACTTGGTCACCAGCTTATCGGCTTCGATGTGGGCCATGATTTCATCGCTCGACAAGTCCTGCTGCTTACAGCGGATCACTCCACCGTCTTCCAAAATTGCTTTTAGTTCGGCTTCCTCACCGATAGTGAAACCGTCTGGAGAAGTGTTTGAACGAACCCACTCGGTCATGGTCAGCTCTGCAGGCTTCTCTGGGGTTACCGGAATAACAGGCAGACTACCGATAGATTTACGCAGCAGTGCCAGCATATCCTCGGCTTTTTTGAAGCTACCTGCATCAACCAAGACATAGCCTTCTTTTGGCATAATCAGCGCGTAGGTTTGGCTCTTGCGGCTGAAGGCGCGAGGTAGCAGATCCATCACGATTTCATCTTTGATGGTGTCTTTTTCGCTTTTCTTCAGCTTGCGGCCTTGTTCAAGCTCTTGGGCTTCCACCTTCTCATTCAGTGTTTCTTTGATCACTGACGCTGGCAGCATTTTTTCTTCTTTTCGCGCACAAATCAGGATGTTGTCACCAATCACATGGGTGAACATATCGCCGTGCTTACCCAGAGCATGAACCCAACCAAATTTTTGCTGATCCTGGCTACCACAAGGGGTGAACCGGAATTCTTCAAGCTGCTTTTCCAGTTGGTCAGGATTGAGGTCGATCTCGCGGCTGAAGCGATAGGTAAGTACGTTTTTAAACCACATCATGGCTGTTACAAATCCTTGGTTGTGCATTTGGCTGTCAATCTTATTGCATTGGTTGGCTTTTGTCTTAAGTTTTCGTGCTCTGCTGCTTGGGCTAATCATAAAGTGCGGTACAATCTTGAACAGTTTTTCCAGAACGGCATATCGACAGCAATGAAGATCCTCCATACCTCCGATTGGCATCTGGGTCACCAGCTGCACGGCTACAACCGCGATTTTGAGCATCAGGCATTTCTTGACTGGTTGGCGCAAACCCTTGAGCAAGAGCAGGTCGATGCCCTGCTGGTTGCGGGTGATATTTTTGATACCGCCAACCCTCCGGCGAGTGCCTGGCGAATGCTGTACCGCTTCTTGGCACGGATGGCGAAAAGTATGCCAGCCTTGAACGTGGTGATGATTGGTGGCAACCACGACTCGCCAAGTAAACTCGATGCCCCGCATGAGCTACTTAAGGCGTTTGACTTACATATCGTGGGTGGTGTTCATCGCCTGCCTGATGGAGAGCTGGATACCGAGCGGATGCTGGTCCCGTTGACCAACAAGGCGGGTGAGCAAGCCGCGTGGGTGTTGGCGGTGCCTTTCTTGCGCAGTGCCGACCTTCGCACCGAAGAGTTGGATGAAGATGATGACCGCCTGATTAAAGGCGTCGAAACCCTGTATGGCGAGGTGAGCGATGCCGCACGTCGGTTACAGCAACCGGATCAAGCCTTGATCGGAATGGGTCACGCTTACATGGCATCGGGCAAATTGTCGGAGATGTCTGAACGCCGGGTACTCGGTGGTAACCAACATGCCTTGCCGGCCACTATTTTTGCCGACGATATTCACTATGTCGCGCTGGGGCATTTGCACCTGGCGCAGATGGTGACCAAACAGGACCACATTCGCTACAGCGGCTCGCCGTTACCGCTGTCGATGTCTGAACGCCGCTATAAGCACCAAGTCGTATTGGTTGACTTCGACGGTCAGCAGGTCACGTCAATTGAGCCGTTATTGATCCCCCGTGTGGTTGATATGCTCAAAGTGCCGGCTAAGCCTGCCTCGTTGGACGTGGTGTTGGCGGAACTTGAGGCGTTGGAAGTTGAAGACGTACCGCTTGAGCAGCAATCTTTCTTGGAAGTGCATGTGCTGCTTGATAAGCCTCAGGCGTTACTGCGTGAAAAAGTCATGCTGGCGATTGAAGGCAAAGCGGTACGCTTAGCCAAAATCACCCCGCACTATCAGCAGCAAGAGCAGCGGGATGGCTTGAACCACCGTCGTTTATCGGAGGTATCCCCTGAGCAAGTGTTTGCGCTGAGTTGGGCGAAAAAATATAACGGAGAGCCGGATGCGGCGATGGCAACGGCTTTTGAGCAGCTATTGATTCAGGTTGAGGATGAGGCGGGTAATGATCGTGATAGCGCGTCACGTGAGGGAGAAAAACAATGAAAATTCTAGCCTTACGTGGTGAAAACTTGGCGAGCCTGCAGAGCCATTTTGAGATTGATTTTGCGGGGGGACGGCTAGGTGAAGCTGGCCTGTTTGCCATTACCGGTAAAACCGGAGCCGGGAAATCGACCCTGCTTGATGCCATTTGCCTTGCCCTGTACGACCGTATACCCCGGTTGCAATCCAACAAGAAAAACGATGCCGAAATTGGCCGTGACGGTGACAGCAGCCGGATCAAAGCCAACGATGTGCGTAGCATTTTATCGCGCGGTAAAGCTGAGGCTTACACGGAAGTCGACTTTGTCGCCAATGACGGTAGCCATTGGCGGGCACATTGGCATGTCCGTCGTGCGCGGGGCCGGGCAGAAGGCCGCGTACAGGCTGCTGAGCAGTGGTTGGAAAATATTGATACCGGCCAACGTTTTGCAGGCAAAAAGCAAGAGCTTCAAGCCGAAATAGAGCGTTTGATTGGTTTGACCTTCGAGCAGTTTCGTCGTGCTGTCATGCTCCCGCAAGGAGAATTTGCGGCCTTCCTCAAAGCGGGCGCGGATGATCGTGCCGCTTTACTGGAGCGCATGACCGGAGGGGAAATTTACGGCCAACTCTCGGTTGCCGCGTATGAACGTGCCCGCGAAGAGAAGCTAGCCTTAACGCAGTTGCAAGACAAGCTGGGCGATATTGCGTTGCTCTCTGATGAAGAAAAGCATGCTTTGCTGAGCCAGGTGGCAACCTTGAAACAGCAGGTGGAGCGGCTCGATAGCCAGCTGCAAGCGTTCAAGCAGCATAAGCAGACATTGCAGACGGCGACCATGTTGGCGGCACGTGTCGAACAGGCGCAAAGCCAGTCTGCCGAAGCGAGCCAGCAAAAAGCCGAAGCGGCGCCACGTTATACGCAATTGACCCTGATTGAGCAGGTACAGCCCGCTCAGCGCGATTATTCATTGTTGAATCAAGCGCAGACACAGCTCAAAAAAGTCACTGATAGCTTAACGGCTGCGATAGCGGCATTGGCGACAAAAACCCAGGGCCATCAGATAGCTGAGCAGCAGATGGTGGCAGCGAGAAGTGCGCTCAAAGACGTGGAACAACAGTGGCAGGCTGTTGAGCCTAAGTTAAAAGATGCTGCCAAGTGGGACCAGAAAATATCGGGGTTACACGATCAGTGGCGTGAGCTCGACGGGCAATGCCAGCAGCATCGTCATACCCAGCAAGAACAGCAGCAGCTCGTGACGAAGCTGCAACACGCGCAACAGCGCTACCAGCAGCAAGTCGAACAGTTACAGGTCTATTTTACGCAGCATCCCGATGTAAAACGTTTGGCTGAGCAGGCCTCATCAGTCGAAGACAATGTGAAACGCTATCTTGCCGCGCACCGGACCAATGGTGATTTGCGTAAAGAGCAGCAACAGATCGGACATGAATTACAGGTTCATGCCCAGGCTAAAGTCACGCTGGATCAACAGGCTAAAGATCTGCAACAGCAGCTGCAGGCGTGCGAGGCACAACGCCAGAGTCTTGATGTCGTGGCCCTGGAAGTACAGCAGACCCAAGAGCGGGTACATTACGCAGACAAGCAACAGTGGCGTGATACCTTGCGCCAAGGCATCTCTGGTGCGAAAGAATGGCAATCGCTTCTGACTCAGCAAGGTAAGGCCCACAGGGAATGGCAAGACACCACCCAACGTGTTGCTGATGCTACGCAGCGTTTGGCTACCTTGGTACCACAGCTTGCAACCTTGTCGATACAGCACCAAGAAGCCGAAGGCATGCTGCAGCAAAGCCGTGCAGTGATGCAGCTTGACGACTACCGAGACGAATTAAAAGACGGCGAAGCCTGTCCATTGTGTGGCTCGCTTGAACACCCCTATGCCACCGACAATCCGGTGGTGGAAGGCCTGTTGCAGACCCAGCAAATGCGAGTGACAGAGTTAGCGGCGCAGAAGCAGGCAACGGAAGCACTCATTACCCAACTGCAGCAGCTTCAGACAACCGAGCAGCCTCGATTGTTAGCACTAGAAGCTGAGTGCCAGTCACTGGATCTGCAGATTGCGCAGCTCTACCAGCAATACGAGCCGGCCTTTGCCACCCTATGCCAGACCGTGGTTTCGGAGCAAACCGCTTCGGCGTTAACGGTTGAAGCGGATCTGGCTGAGTTGGCAGCGCTGCTGGAACAGTGGCAAGCGGATGTTGCACAGATGGATGTTGCCTTGAAGCAGCTGCAACAAGCCGGTGAAGATCGTCAGCGCCGTATTGATCAAGGGCGCCAGCTGGAGCGACAGTGGCAGCAGTTACAACAGGCCCAGAGCCAGCTTGCCGAACAGCTGCATGGCCATGTCCAAAAAACGACACAGTGGCAATCCCGCCAGCAGTCGCTAGAGCAGCAGCAAGCAACTCAAACGGAGATCTTGACGGCGCGCGCAGAGGCACTGAATGGCCAGTATGGTAATGATGCGTGGTTAGTGCAGCTGAAAAGTGTCGGGGAAGAAGCTTTCTTTACCCAGCTCCATACCCAGATCCAGCAGTTTTCGGCCAATCAAACCGCACTGGCTGAGGCAGAAAAACAGCTGGGGCTGTTGGCACCGCAACTGGCTGAAGCACAAACGGCGCTGCGTAATACGGAGCAGCGTAGTATCGAAATCACGGCGGCAATGACGTTGCTGACCAAGGAGAAAGCACAACTGTGGCAGCAACGTGTCGCCCTCATTGGCGAGCAGGATCTTCCGGCGGTTGAAAACCTGCATAAGCAGGCCATTCATAACCAGCAGCTAGCCTTGGATCATGCCCAGCAACAGCAGCGCCAATCGGGTGAAGCCATGGCGGCGGCAGATGCCGCCTTGAAAGCGATGCAACAACAGCATGGTGATGCCACGCAGGCGTTAATTGAGCAGCAAGCGCAGTGGACGCAATGGCTGACGCAGTTTGATCTGACCGATGAGGCACTGACAGCCTTACTGGCTCACAACGAAGGATGGCTAGCGCAAGAGCGTGAAGCCCTGAAGCAGCTGGAGCAAGCGCTGGCCGCGGCGAACACGGTATTGTCCGAGAGAGAGCTGGCTGTGGTCGAACATCACCCGGTGTTGGCTATCGCCCAGCAATGGCTGACTGCACATAGCATCGATATTGATGATTGCGGCATTCAACCAGATCAGAGTGACGTGGCAGAGCCTGTTGCCTCACCGATTGTTTCGGGGTGGGAAACGGAGAAGGCAGCGTTGGATGAGCAAATCTTCCAAGGCCGACAGCGTCTGGCGCAGGCTGAGCAAGCCGAGCAGCAGTCGGGGGCGCTGACCGAGCAACTCAAAGGCCAGCAAGCTACTACCGAGCTGTGGCTCCAGATGAATGAGCTGATCGGCTCGGCGACGGGCAATAAGTTTCGTACCTTGGCACAGGGGTTGACCCTGCAGCAACTGGTGGTGCTGGCCAATGAACATTTACATGATTTGGCACCGCGCTATGCCTTGCAACCTGTTCCGGGCAGCCCGTTGGCGCTCCAGGTAATTGACCATGATATGGGCGATGAAGTGCGTAGCGTGGAGTCGTTATCCGGCGGTGAAAGCTTCCTGGTGTCACTGGCTCTCGCACTGGCACTGGCGTCACTGGCGGCAGATACCCGCCAGCTTGGCTCGCTGTTTATTGATGAAGGGTTCGGTACCCTCGATCCTGATAGTCTGGAAATGGCACTGGCCTGCTTGGATGCCTTGCAGGCCGATGGGCGTCAGATCGGGGTTATTTCCCATGTCGGGACTCTGGTTGAACGTATTGGTGTACAGGTTGCTGTGGAGGCGCAAGGAGGAGGCCGGAGCCAGATCACAGTGAGGGGTTGATGCGTGGGCCGTTTGCTTATTGAACGTGAAGCAGTCCTAATCATGTTTTTTATCAATATGTTGCAGTTAGGTGCTACTAAGTGCTATATGACAGTATGATATACGTTCAGCTACGTATTTCTCCATGAAAGTCACAAAAGTGTCATACTAAACACACATAATGGCGCTCGAAAGACAGCAATTAATAGGTATTGACTACGATGGTAAGACGGATTCTTGTTGTAGAGGATGAAGCTCCAATTCGCGAGATGCTTTGCTTCGTTCTTGAGCAGAAGGGATATCAGGCTGTTGAAGCCGAAGATTATGACATGGCGCTTGAGAAACTGTGCGAACCTTATCCCGAGCTGATTTTGCTCGATTGGATGTTGCCAGGTGGTTCAGGAATTAATCTTATCAAGCACTTGAAGCGTGATGAAATGACTCGTCAGATCCCGGTTGTCATGTTGACAGCCCGTGGCGAGGAAGAAGATAAGGTACGTGGTCTGGAAGTAGGTGCGGATGATTACATCACCAAACCATTTTCACCCAAAGAGTTGATGGCACGCCTGAAGGCGGTAATGCGCCGCGTTTCACCGACATCTCTTGATGACGTGATTGACGTTCAGGGCCTGAAGCTTGACCCGGTATCCCACCGCGTGACCTCTAACGAACAGCCATTGGATATGGGGCCAACCGAGTTCAAGATGCTTCACTTCTTCATGACTCACCAAGAGCGTGTATACAGCCGCGAGCAGCTGCTGAACAACGTTTGGGGTACCAACGTGTATGTTGAAGACCGAACCGTTGATGTTCACATCCGTCGTTTGCGTAAGGCATTAGAGACTGGCGGTCACGATAAATTGGTTCAGACGGTGCGTGGAGCGGGTTACCGTTTCTCGACCCGAGTTTAGTTTTAGTCGTAACAATTAAGCAGGCGCACTGCGGGTAACGTGGTGACGGAGTTATAAATGGTAGAGCGGCTTTCGTGGAAAAAGTTAGTCTGGGAACTACTCTTTTTCTACTTGCCTTGGATCGCACTGGGGTGGGTATTTGGTTATATGCCCTGGTTTTTGCTGGTCGCAACATGGATCCAGTTGATTTGGCATTTTCATAATTTGCTGAAGATGTCCAACTGGTTATGGAAAGAGCGGAGTCTGACGCCTCCTTCGGGATCGGGCAGCTGGGAGCCTCTTTTCAATGGTATTTACCGTTTGCAGCAACGTAACCGGCGTCGTCGCAAAGAGCTGGCAACCTTGATCCGCCGCTTTAGAAACGGTGCGGAATCCCTTCCTGATGCTGTTGTTGTCTTTCGCAGCGAAGGGAACATTGTGTGGTGCAACAAGCTTGCCCAGCACCTGCTTGGTTTTCGTTGGCCGGATGATGCCGGCCAACCGATCAGTAACTTGCTCCGGAGCCCGGATTTCGTCCGTTACCTGAGCAAGCAATCTTTTGAGGTTCCGCTCGAAATTACATCGCCATTCAACTACGACCGTACTCTTGAACTACGGATCATGCACTACACCGAAGGGGAATACCTGATGGTGGTGCGGGATGTTTCTCAGGTGAAGCAGCTTGAAGGTATGCGCCGCAATTTCTTTGCTAACGTATCTCACGAGCTGAGAACACCAATGACCGTGCTACAAGGCTATCTGGAAATGTCGAAAGATCCAGACATGCTGGTGGGCCCGATGTGGGATAAAGCTCATGGGGTGATGACCGAGCAGCTGACCCGGATGAATTCCTTGGTTGAGCAGCTGTTGACCTTGTCGAAGATCGAGGCGGCACCGAACATCGAACTCGAAGAGACCATTGATGTTCCGGCAATGCTGGATGTATTGGAAAAAGAGGCCATTTCGCTCAGCGGCGGTAAAGAGCAGCTGTTTACCTTTGAAGTGGATCCTTCGCTCAAAGTCTTGGGTGATGAAGACCAACTGCGCAGTGCGATTTCCAACTTGGTCTACAATGCGGTTAAGCATACGCCGCCGGATGCGGAAGTGAAGGTGCGTTGGTTCCTGACGTCGGCAGGTCCGAGACTGGAAGTCACTGACCAAGGGCAGGGTATCGAGCCGCAGCATATACACCGTCTGACCGAGCGTTTCTACCGGGTTGATAAGGCACGGTCACGTGAAACCGGAGGAAGTGGATTAGGCTTGGCGATTGTTAAGCATGCCTTGAGCCACCATGATTCACACCTTGAGATCGAGAGTGAAGTGGATGTCGGCAGTACATTCGCATTTACTTTGCCACAGCGCTTGATTGCACACGCGGCATAAGTACAAAACACGCCGAATTGGCGGTGAAACATGATAAAGTATTCAGCGGCCTAAGGGCCGCTGTTGTCGTTTTATGGAGTTACAATAACCGAATGATTAACCGGATATGGCAAGCCATTAGCCGATGGCAGAAAATAGCAATCACTCTTGTTTTGTCTCTGTCTGCCCTTGTCGCAGCAGTCCCCGCTCATGCTGATCATAGCCCGTTGCCTCATTACGAAAAGGTGAAAGGGATCTCCGGTAATTTATCCTCGGTGGGTTCGGATACCTTTGCCAATTTGATGACCTACTGGTCGGAAGAATTCAAGCGCACCTATCCGAGTGTGAATATTCAGGTGCAGGCGGCAGGGTCGTCAACGGCACCGACTGCTTTGATTGAGGCAACCGCCCAGTTCGGGCCGATGAGCCGGCGGATGAAAGCGAGGGAAATCGCGGCCTTTGAACAGGAATACGGTTACAAGCCAACGGAGATCCGAGTTGCCATCGATGCGTTGGCAGTGTTTGTCAACGAGGATAATCCGTTGCAAGGACTCGACTTTACTCAACTTGATGCCATTTTTTCGCAAACCTTGCGCTGTGGCGGTAACCAATCGATCACCCGCTGGGGACAATTGGGGCTAACTGGCAGTTGGGAAACGCGGGGGATCCAGCTCTTCGGCCGAAACTCGGTCTCCGGCACCTATGGCTATTTCAAGCAAAAAGCCCTGTGCCAAGGGGACTTTCGCAATAACGTCAACGAGCAGCCGGGCTCGGCCTCGGTCGTACAGTCTGTATCGACATCGCTTAATTCTATCGGCTACTCAGGTGTGGGTTACCAGACCACCGGGATCCGTGCGCTACCCATCGCCCGCAAAGGGAGTGATTACATTGCCCCGACCATAGAGAACGCAGCCAGTGGCCGGTACCCATTAGCGCGTTATCTGTATGTCTATGTAAATAAACACCCAGAGCGGCCATTGCCGCCGCTTGAGAGTGAGTTTATTCGTTTTATTTTGTCGCACCAAGGTCAGGACTTGGTGAAGAAGGATGGTTATGTCCCCCTACCTGCCGAGGCCGTGCAGCAAACGCTGACTGAACTGGGGATGTAGTCGGTGTTTAATTGGGGCTAAGGTCTAACTCCCAACCTGCTTTACGCCAGTATTCCTGCTCTTGACGCAAGTCCGCCGCCAGTAAGCGGTTATTTTCTTCCCAACCCTCAGGAAGTGTCAGTTGCCACTTTTCCTTATCGGCATCGACCATAATCACCGGTAGTGGGTCATCACTGCGCTGGCCATTGAGAGCGACCGCTAACCGAAGGGTGCGGATCAGCGGGTAGAGGTGTTTACGCTTGTAAATGCTCAGCTCCGGCATTTCCTCTAGCTTTAAGCTCTTACGCTGGAAGCGGACCAACGTCGCCAGTACCGTTTGCTGCTCGAGGTTGAACCCCGGCATGGTACTGAAGCGCAGCAGGTAGGCGGAGTGGCGATGGAAGCCGGGATAACTGATGCTCAGGCCCACTTCGTGAAGTAATGCACCCCAACTGAGCAGGGTTGCCAATTCGACCTTGGTCAAGCCCGGTTGTGGTTCGACTTGATTGTAGAGCAGCTCGGCGGTTGTTTTGACCCGGTTGGCCTGGGCGATATCGACGTTATACTGTTTGGCCATAGACGTCGCGGTTCTTACCCTGATATCGCTATGGCGAAATCGCTCTTCCATTTCATACAGCAAGCCTTCTCGCAGGGCACCGTCTGAAAAAATCATCTCATCGATATTCAGCGAACTGAACACGGCATTGAGAATGGCGACCCCGGCAGCAAAGACCGGCTTGCGGTCATCGCTAAGGCCGACAAAATCAAGGTCATCTGAATTTTTGACTTTGAGGATGGCATCATAGAGCTGCTGCAGGCGCTTGGCGGTTATCACCCCATCGCTGTGTCCTTGGCCTATCAGCACTTCTCGGATCGCTTTGATGGTGCCCGAAGAGCCGATAGCTGTCTGCCAGCCTTTGCTGGTGTATTTGCTGGCGATGCTCTCGAGTTTTTGCTGGGCGGCAAGCTGTGCCGTTGCCATGTTCTTGCTGCTGATTTTACCTTTGGAAAAATAGTGCTTGTTGTAGCTGACACAGCCCATGTGTTTGCTATAGGCCAGCTGCGGTGTAAAGCCATCGCCAATGACCAGCTCGGTACTACCGCCCCCGATATCAACGATCAGCTTTTGTCCGCTGTCAGGCTGGGTGTGGGTAACACCCAGGTAAATCAGACGGGCTTCTTCAGTGCCGGGTATGATTTCTATCGGGTAGGGAATAAGGGCTTCGGCGCGCTTGAGAAAGACATGGGCGTTGTTCGCCTGGCGCAACGTGTACGTTGCGGCAATGCGAACATTTTCCGGTTCAAATCCTTGCAGGCGTTCAGCAAACATCGCCAAGCAATTCAAGCCACGTTGGATTGCGGCTTGATCGAGGTTTTGGTGCTCGTCCAGCCCGGAGGCCAGATGGACACGTTGTTTGTGACGGCTGATAATTTGTAGGCTTTGCCCTACGATGCGGGCAACCACCATATGGAAACTGTTCGAGCCAATATCTATCGCTGCGACTTCTCTTGGGCGTACAGGTTCTGTCATGTATTGCTTTCGCTCTTCATTTTTTTCTTAAGCTGTTTTTCTGATTGTTTGAGGTAGTCGTAGATCGCTAACTGGGAGCGGATCTTACGTTTATTACCTCTCGGAACGTATTTATTGGACATTTCTTTATCAATAATACGGGCCTTGACGGTATCAGAAAGCTGGATATCGAGTATGTCGATAATCTTTTCTTTCAGTTCCGGATCATAAATTGGGCAGCCAACCTCTATCCGGTTGTCGATGTTCCGTGTCATCCAGTCGGCAGAAGAAATGTATACATCATGCTCGCCGTTATTCTCAAAGACAACGACTCGTGGGTGCTCGAGGAAACGGTCGACGATACTGATCGCTGTGATGTTCTCGCTAATTCCCTTGATCCCCGGGATCAAAGTACACATGCCGCGGATAATGAGCTTGATTTTTACACCGGCATTACTGGCTTGGTAAAGCAGGTTAATCAGGCCTTTATCGACAAGGTTGTTCACCTTTAGTGTAATACCGGATGGTAAGTTTTGCTTGGCATGGGCAATTTCTCGGTCGATCGAGTCATAGAGACGCGAGCGGGAGTTGCGTGGTGAGACAATCAAGTGGTTGAATTTTACCGGCCGGTAGGGGTTCTGGATGTAGTTGAATACCATCCTGACTTCGTCGGTGATCTCCTTGCGGCAGGTCATCAGCGAGAAATCGGTATAGATCCGTGCTGTCTTCTCGTGGAAGTTACCGGTTCCGAGGTGGGCATAGCGCACCAGCTCATCACCTTCCTTGCGGGTTATCAGGCAAAGCTTGGAGTGGATCTTGAGTCCCGGCACGCCAAACAGCACCTGTACGCCGGCTTCAGTCAGGCGACGGGCCCACTCGATATTTGCTTCTTCGTCAAAACGGGCTTGGAGCTCGACCACGACCGTGACCTGTTTACCGTTGTTGGCGGCATCGATCATCGACTCGATGATCTGCGAGTTTTTGGCCACTCGGTAGATGTTGATTTTAATGCTGCGTACTTTCGGATCATAGGCGGCTTGGCGCACCAGTTCGGTCATATGGCCGAAGGTGTGGTACGGGTAGTAGAGCAGGATATCTTGCTTCTTGATCGCATCGAAGGCATTGCGGGCATGGATAAACTGGGTGCTTTCCAGTGGTGGCAGTTGTTTGTTCTCGAGGTAGTCCCGGCCAACATTCGGGAATCCAATGAAATCTTTGAAATTATGGTAGCGTCCGCCGGGGATGATACTGTCGTAGCTCGACACTTTCAGCAAGCTGCAGAGTACGTCGACCATGTCGGCAGGCATATCGCGCTGATAGACAAACCGGACCGGCATCGCGGTCAAGCGCTGGTCCAAACCTTCAGACATCTGTTCGAGCAGGCTATGCTCAACTTCCAGGTTCAGGTCGTACTCGGCATCGCGGGTCATCTTCATCGCATAGGCAGACAGTTCATCGTACTCGAACAGGCCACTGAAGATGTCATCAAGGCAGAAGCGGATGATGTTGTCGAGAAAGATGAGAGTTTTATGCCGCTTCCCCTTGGCTTCTGGGAGCTGGATAAAACGCGGTAATTGATCGGTTGGGATTTCAATCAGGGCGTAACGCTTGCTGTTGCCTTGACGCATTTCCACAGCCAGATACGAATATTCATCTTTGAGAAACTGCAGTAGATCGATGTCGTCGGTCAGCAAGATTGGGGTGACATGGGGCAAAATACGGCTGCGGAAATGCTTTCTTAGCCAGGTCTGCTGGTGGTCATCGAGTTGCTGCTCATTGACCAGAAAGATGTGGCGCCTTGCCATCTCGAGCAGGATTTCGTTATACAGGGTATCGAAATCCTGATTCAGCTTGAGCACCCGGCTTTGGATCTTACTCAAGAGATCCTTGGCCTGGTCATTACTGCCTTGCTCTTCGTTGATCAGGATACGGCGTTTGACATCCGCAAAGCGCACTTTATAGAACTCATCGGTATTGCTCGAGTAGATGCCGAGGAACCGGACCCGTTCAATCAGCGGCACAGACTTGTCCGCGGCTTCTTGCAGCACGCGTTCGTTAAAAGATAGCCAGCTCAGTTCTTTGTCGGTATAGAGTGGTTCTGCGCTCATTGTCATCCTACTTGCTAATGGGGCATGTGAGGGGTTAGTTCTCGTCGATATCTACGGTGAGATCATCGGCGATCTTCTCCAACTCTTCTTGGACGTAGTCAATACTCAAACTGCTAGGCAACTCCAGTTGGAAACGGGCAGAAAAGATCGGGTAGCCCCAGTTGGGGGCACTGTCAGAATGAGTTTTGAGTTTGTGAATATTTATTCCAAGTTGATTGAGCTTGGCCGTGACGTCTTTGACAATGCCTGAGCGGTCGTTACCCGTGACCAGCAGATGGTGCACAACGGATGTTGGCAGGGTCTTGCTCTCTTCTTCGACAACCTGGACCTGAAGGGCATCAAGCTGTTTGAGCGCATCGCTGAGCACGCCGACATATTGGTCGGCGACTTCGATTTGCAGGATGCCGGTAAACTGGCCGGCTAACTTGCTGAGGCTGCTTGAAAGCCAGTTGCCATGGTTTTGATAAACCGTGTCTGACAGCGTTTCTACCAGTCCAGGGCGATCTTGGCCGATAACAGTGATGATCAGATGCTTCATAACGATACCCTTATACCCAGAGGCGTCATTGCCTATTCTATATTGACTATTATGTGAGCATGTGAAGTGTGTGTCTAGGCCTGCAGACTGATCAAGATATTGAATTTTTTACGAAATCACAGAATTGAATAATAAATATTTTTTATTTCACTTTTATGTCATTTATGTCTATATGCCAGAGAGGGTGCCTTGTCATATAATTGTCATCTAAAGGAAATATTATTAGTAAGCGTGTAAATCTATTGAGGTAATGATGGCAAAGGCCGGTGCGATATTGATGGGAGAGAGTCCTGGCCGTAAGGTAAAAGATAAATTGGTGCGTTATGGTGTGACGGCCGGTGGGATCTTTGTTCTTGTTACCCTCATTCTGATTTTTTTCTACCTCCTTTATGTCATCCTGCCGATCTTCTCATCGGTCAAGGTGACCCCCCAGCAGCAATTTACCACCGCTTTTACCGATAAGACCGCTGATATCCGCCTCAGTGACAACAATGCATACCTGTTCCGTCTTGCTGCCAGCGGCTCACTCAGTGCGATAAGCTTTACCGGGGCTACTGCAGGAGAAATAGTGGGCACGCGTGCTCTTCTTGACGATGTGGCCAGTGTTGGCCACACCCTTCCCGCAGACAGGTTATACGCTTTGGGAGGAGAGGCTGGGGAGGTACTGCTCACCAAACCCTCTTTGACGGCGACCCAGGGTGATAACGCTCTGTCACTGGACTATCCATTCGGCCGTGAGCCGCTTCTGCTCGACCCTGAAGGCAAGCCGATTGTGAGTTTAGCGGCTTCAGTGCGTGGGCGGCGAGGGGTGATTATGGGGATCACCGCCGATGGCCGGGCTAGAGCGGCGTTATTTACTGAGACCAGTAATATGCTTGGAGGCGTTGGGGCTGATTGGCAATCCTCTTTCTTTGCGATCAGCGGACTACCAAGCAAGGTGAATGATATTGTCGTGACACCCGATGCCCGTACTGCCTATGTCCTCGCGGGTGATAAAGTATATGTTGTCGCGTTCGGCAGTTCGTCAGCCTGGGTGCGGGAGGTGGTTGAGGTTGAACCGACAGGCAGTCAGGCACAGCAACTGGCATTGCTCTCGGGCGCCAACTCCCTGCTTATCAGCCATGGTGACCAATCATTATCCCAGTGGTTTGAAACACGTAAAGACGGTAAGCGAACGCTGGTCAAAACCCGTGATTTTGTCGTTGGTGATAGCGCGGTAACCGCTTTGATCCCTGAATATACCCGCAAGGGCTTTTTTGCCCTGCAGCAGAACGGGCAATTATCAGCATTCTATACCACGGTAAAAGGGGCGATATACCGTGATCCGGTTTTTGCTGATGGCCTACCGCAGCAGATAGTGATTTCACCACGGGCAGATCGCTTGGTTGCGCTAAAGGACAATGATTGGCAGGTTTTTGATGTTGACAACCCCCACCCGGAAATTGGCATTGCGTCATTGTTGCAGAAGATTTGGTATGAGGGCTATCCGGAGCCTGATTATGTTTGGCAGTCGACATCTGCCAGTGATGAATTTGAACCCAAGCTAAGCTTGGTACCATTGATCTTTGGTACGCTGAAAGCCGCATTATATGGTTTGATGTTTGCCGTTCCGCTTGCGCTTTCTGGGGCGATCTATACCGCTTATTTTATGTCTTCACGCATGCGAGGCATCGTGAAGCCCACCGTGGAGTTGATGGAAGCGTTGCCGACCGTTATCCTCGGTTTTCTTGCCGGTATTTGGCTGGCACCGATAGTGGAATCCCATCTGGTCGGTATGGTTGCTTTGGTCGTGATGTTTCCGCTGGGTATGCTGTTGGCCGGTGTTGGTTGGTCTTTATTGCCGTACAGTTGGCGGAGTAGGGTCCCGAGTGGCTTTCATGTTCTCATACTGATGCCGGTGATCGTCTTGATAGCCTACGCCTGTTTTGATCTCAGTCCTTGGCTGGAGCAAATGTGGTTTGCTGGAGATGTCAGGGCATACCTGAGCGATGAATGGGGGATTGGCTACGATCAGCGCAATGCCTTGGTGGTTGGGATTGCAATGGGGATTGCGGTGGTACCGACCATTTTCTCCATTGCCGAAGACGCCATTTTTTCTGTTCCTGGCCATTTGACCAGCGGTTCATTGGCTCTGGGGGCGACGCACTGGCAGACTCTCACACGGGTGGTGCTGTTAACGGCCAGTCCGGGTATCTTCTCGGCCATTATGATGGGGCTAGGGCGAGCGATAGGTGAAACCATGATTGTGCTGATGGCCACCGGTAACACTCCGATCATGGATTGGAATATTCTTGAAGGTATGCGCACATTGTCTGCGACAATCGCCATTGAAATGCCGGAAAGCGAAGTCGGCAGTTCCCATTACCGGATAATGTTCTTGGCCGCTTTTGTGCTGTTCGTCTTTACGTTTATGTTTAATACCGTGGCTGAGTTAGTCCGCCAGCGCCTCCGTGAAAAATACAGCTCACTGTAATTTCTTGCTGAGTAGGCGCCGATGAATGATCTGGAAACATTACTAACAATGAATATCGAATTTAATGAATAGGTGGTTAAAATCAGGTGCACCTTGGATATGGTTAACCGCAGGCGCTGTTAGCCTGAGCTTGATCGTGGTGCTTGGCTTATTGCTATTGATTGGCTGGAAAGGACTTGGCTACTTCTGGCCTGCGCCTGTTTATCAATTTGAAATCGAGCAAAATGGTCATCAAAGTACGGTGATTGGTGAGGTCTATGAGCGTAAAACAGTCCCGGTTAAACAACTGACTGAGGCCGGTATCAATACCACAGGTTTTGATGGCGACCCTGTTTTCCGTTTCGTTATCAAAACCGGTAACCGGGATGTGCTGGGCAGTGATTTTGTAACCATACTGGGTCCGCATATTGTCAGCCAAGAGCCGGCAGCCGGTGTCGCCGTGATAGAGCGGCTGAAGAACGGTCGCTTCTATGGTTTTCCAATCCGGCTTATCGAAGATGGTGTAGAGATCCCGCTGGAAGAGCTTGAGCACAGCTTAGAGAAAGCAAATAGTGTCCGCGATTTAATTAGCCAGATTGAACAATCGGACCTGGTTGAATTGAACCAACAGTTTGAGCAGCTTAATGCCAAGGCTCTTCAGCATGAGGCTCCCTCGCAACTGATTGGTGAGCGGCAGTTGCTGGAGCAGCGGTTTGTCCACATTGAGCAACAACTTTTGACGCTACATCAGCAGCTCAGTCGTGACCGTTTGATTGTTCGGGAGATGACGGGGCAGGAAATAACGCTGCCGCTTGAGCAGATATTGGATCTCTGGTATCCCAATGACTTTACGACCGCAGGTAAACTTGGTCATTGGCTCAGTCAGCTTGGTCATTTTGTCAGTGATGATCCCCGAGAGGCCAATACCGAAGGTGGCGTATTCCCGGCGATTTTCGGCACCGTGTTCATGGTGTTGTTGATGAGTGTGATTGTGACACCGTTGGGGGTGATGGCGGCGGTCTACCTACATGAATATGCCGGAAAAAGTATTTTTACCAAGTTGATCAGGGTTGCCGTGATTAATCTTGCGGGGGTGCCATCGATTGTTTACGGTGTCTTCGGATTGGGCTTCTTTGTTTATATTGTCGGGGCACAAATCGATGACCTGTTCTTTGCTGATCAGTTACCTGCGCCGACATTTGGTACACCGGGCATTTTATGGTCGGCGTTGACCTTGGCCATTTTAACCCTGCCGGTAGTCATCGTCTCGACCGAAGAAGGCTTGGCCCGGATCCCTACCTCGATCCGCCATGGTTCTCTCGCGCTGGGCGCGACTCAGGCTGAAACCTTGTGGCGGACTGTGTTGCCAATGGCAAGCCCGGCGATTATGACCGGCTTGATCCTGGCGGTTGCCCGGGCAGCCGGTGAGGTTGCGCCTTTGATGCTGGTGGGGGTAGTGAAAATGGCACCGTCGTTACCGATCGACGGCCAATTCCCTTACCTGCATTTGGATCGAAAATTTATGCATCTCGGTTATCATATATATGATGTTGGTTTTCAGAGTCCGAATGTGGAAGCGGCACGACCGCTTGTGTATGCCACGTCATTTTTGTTGGTCACCGTTATTGTGGGATTGAACCTAACAGCCATTGGGATCCGTAACCACTTACGTGAAAAATTCCGCTCCTTGGAGCAATAGTGAGATTCAGGAAAGAGTATGTTTTCAATTAATTCCCCAATTGGCCTGTTTGAGCCTGTTGATTTGTCAGCGTTGCCGGAAGAGAAAACGGCGCTGTCAATCGAGGGGCTGGATCTCCATTACGGTGCCCATCAAGCCCTGTATGATATCAATATGCGCATTGCCAAAGGCCAGGTGACGGCATTTATCGGCCCGTCGGGCTGCGGTAAATCGACCCTGCTGCGTTGTATCAACCGAATGAACGAGCTGGTTGAAGGTTGCAAGGTTGACGGTAAGGTGATGCTGCATGGGCAAAATATCTATGATGGCAAAGTCGATGTTGCTTCGCTGCGCCGCCGAGTTGGTATGGTATTCCAGCGACCGAACCCATTCCCTAAATCTATCTACGAAAATGTGGTGTATGGTCTGAGGCTTCAGGGGATCAAGGATCGCCGGGTGCTCGATGATGCAGTGGAAAGCTCGCTCCGTGGTGCAGCCCTGTGGGACGAGGTTAAAGACCGCCTGCATGAAAATGCGTTTGGCCTTTCTGGTGGTCAGCAGCAGCGTTTGGTGATTGCCCGGGCGATAGCGATTGAGCCGGAGGTTCTATTGCTCGATGAGCCGACGTCGGCACTGGATCCGATATCAACGCTGACCATCGAAGAGCTGATTAACGATTTGAAAACCAAGTATACGGTGATCATCGTTACCCACAACATGCAGCAGGCCGCGCGGGTGTCCGATAACACCGCCTTTATGCACATGGGAGAGCTGGTGGAATACACCAGCACCAATGATATTTTTACCACCCCGAAAGAGAAACGTACCGAAGACTACATCACGGGTCGATACGGGTAAGGAGAGCGTAATGTTAGATAATTTGAGTCTTGGTCGTCATATTTCTGGTCAATTTAACGCTGAGCTAGAAAGCATTCGTACCCATGTCTTGGCAATGGGTGGCTTAGTCGAACAGCAACTGGCTGATGCGCTCAAGGCAATGCACAAGCAAGATATCGAACTGGCGCGTCGCGTTATCAAAGATGACCATAAGGTCAATGCGATGGAAGTCGCCATTGATGAAGCCTGTACCCGTATCATTGCCAAGCGTCAGCCGACGGCCAGTGATCTGCGTTTGGTGATTGCGATTATCAAGACGATCACCGATCTTGAGCGTATCGGTGATGTAGCCGAGAGCATTGCCAAGGTGGCACTGGAAAACTTCACCAACAAGCAATATAACTTGCTGGTCTCGCTGGAAGCCTTGGGGCAGAGCGCAGTGCGCATGCTGCACGAGGTGCTGGATGCCTTTGCCCGGATGGATGTCAAAGCGGCGATTGAAGTATATCAGGAAGATGACCGTATCGATCGTGAATATGAAGCGATTATTCGCCAGTTGATGACTTACATGATGGAAGATCCGCGCTCGATCCCGAATGTGTTGCAGGTGATGTGGTCAGCCCGTTCGATTGAGCGGGTGGGGGATCGCTGTCAGAACATCTGCGAATACATTATCTACTTCGTCAAAGGTAAGGATATCCGTCATACCAGCCAGGAAGAAATCGAAAATATTCTGAAGTAAAATTGTACCGTGGTTTGATTGGCTTGCCTTGCTGATATCAAGGCGAGCCCAAATAGCAGTAGAGTCAGAATCGGTAGTTTATTCCAAACCCGTAGCTACGGTAGTAATTGTCCTCACCAAACAAATCCGCTTTTTGGTAGTTGAAATAGCCGATAACATCGAGGTTGGCAGTGACTTCTCGCCCAGCCTCGAAACCATAAATACCCGTTGTGTCATGGTCGCGAACTTTATCCCCTTTTTTTCTCCGGCTTTCTTCCACCCGGCTCACCCCTATAACGGCTGCGACATAGACTGGCTGATGGTCGAGCGCCATAAAGTGGTATTTGGGCTTCAACCCGGCACTGTAGCTGTAGGTTTTGTAGTCGACCATAGTAAAGCGATCAAAAAAGATCCCATCACCTAACTCCATTGCGTTGAGTTCGATACCCAATGTTACCCTTGGGGTAACATCAACAGCATAGCCGGCAGTTAAACCATACTGGCCGGGAAGGGTTGATTTGCTGTAATCGGTAAACCCGAGTTTGAGCCCAACATATGGGCCTTCTACCGAGCTAGCAATAGCACCCGTGGATAGGAAAGTAGCAAGAAGTAATGCAATACGTGATTTCATCATGTTGGCTTTCTATGTTGGTGAACAAGAGGTGAGGGCGAACGGTTGAATAGGAATTAGAGCGCGTAGTTCGCACAGATAATCCTGCCATTCCGCTTCGATGGCAATAATATTAAATTGAACACCGTACACAATCTAATTACTTTGATTGATATCACTGATTAGCAGAGGTTATTGCGTGTTGGTCTCAAGGGTTAATTTTTTTATCAGGTCAAGTAACCATTGGGTTTGTTGGTCATTTTTTTTTGATTGGTGATAATAGCAAATAGTGGTGTGATCGATGGGAGAACCGTCAATGCGGGCTTTGATCTTGCGATAGTCAGGGTGATCATTCGGCACCATGATATCGAGGGTGGGAAATAAGAGATCAGACTGTTTTACCACTTGCAGGATCGACTCTGGTGAGCTGGAACGAAAACCGATGTTGGCACTAAGGTCATGTTGGGCATAGTACTGTTCTATATCGGTTAGCCGTTCATTCCGTTCAGGTACGATTAAGCAGGCCCATACCGCTTCTCGTGCATATTCATCAAGAATGCCGATTTCTGGTTTGGTGTACGGGTGTTCTCTTCGGGCGACAACAATTGGTTTACTGATGGGAATTGACTCGCGATGAAGCGCTTTGCTGGTATTGGCGATATCATAATTAAGAGCGATATGGGTATAGCCATTGAGCAACTCGTCAAACGTCGCCTCATTCCAGGTGAACACTTCGACTTGGCAGTTCGGGGCCTGCTGATGAATGGCAAGGTATAGTTTGCTACCCAAGGCATATATGTATTGGGGGGCCAGCGCAATGCGCAACTTGCCAGTGAGTTGTTGCGGGTCAAATTCCTGATTGGTGTTCACGGCCCGATAAAGCCCGTCAAGGGCTGGTGCTAATGCCTCACAGAGTTGTGTCGCATAGGGTGTCGGTGTTAGTCCCGTTCGGGTTTTGGTAAACAACTCATTATCGAAATGCAGTCGCAGTTTTTGCAGGGCATGGCTGACGGCGGGCTGGGTGACGAACAGGCGCTCTGCTGCCTTACGCAGGTTTTGCTCTTGGTCGATGACCAGCAGGGTCTTGATCAAGTTGAGATCGAGATTCGCGGATAAATCCTTGGCCATGAATGTAATTACTCCTTCATTTCTGACCGTAAACATAGTACCTGAACAATGGTGAAGGAAACACTGTTTTATTTTTGATGTCTATTCATCAGCAAACAAGTCGGGAACAAAGGTCTGATTTTCTTCCGGCACGCGGATGTAACCTTTTTTATTGACCTCCGGCAGCTCGATATCTGGGTAGTGGATATCCTGGTAGGGGATCTGGCTCAAGAGGTGGGAGATACAGTTGATCCTGGCTTTCTTTTTGGTATCGGCATCGACCACCCACCAAGGGCACTGCTTAGTATCGGTATAAGCGAACATCCGATCCTTGGCTGCTGAATAGGCGGCCCATTGACTGCGGGACTCCAAGTCCATCGGGCTGAATTTCCAACGCTTTATCGGGGTGTTGATGCGCTCGAGGAAGCGCTTTTCCTGTTCCTCGTCAGAGACCGAGAACCAGTATTTGAGCAAGATGATACCGGAGCGCTTGAGCATCCGCTCGAATTCGGGGCAGGAACGAAGAAACTCTTCATACTCATCATCGGTACAAAAACCCATCACATGCTCGACACCGGCCCGGTTGTACCAGCTGCGATCAAATAGCACCATTTCTCCTTCTGCCGGTAAATGGGCAACATAGCGTTGAAAGTACCACTGGGTGCGTTCTCTATCAGTGGGTTTAGCGAGAGCGACGATGCGGCTTATCCGCGGATTGAGCTTCTCGGTGATCCGTTTGATGACCCCGCCTTTCCCTGCGGCATCCCGCCCTTCGAAGACCACAACGACCTTAAGCCCTTCTTGCTTGATCCATTCCTGGAGTTTCACCAATTCAATTTGCAGTCGCTCTAATTCGGCGTCGTAATCACTTTTTTTAAGTTTTTTTTTCGGCGGGACAAAAGGCATAACGAGTCTCTACGTTGCTCTATTTGATAACAAAAGAGTAACTCGGAAACGACACTTTGACGAATAAGATACCTGATTGCTTGATGCGGCTTGCACTTTTAGGGCCGGTGGTTATACCCGCAGCGAGATCCCCAAGTAGCTTGATGTTACTTGGGGATCCGAGCTTAAAGCGCCTTTAGTGCCTCAATGACAGCGGCAATTTTCTCCGGTGCAGTGACCGGGATTGCGAAATCATCGACATCAGCATTGCCCATATGGGCTGAATTGGCATAGCTGCGCATCAGGGAAGGGCGGGTGGATTTACCCGATAAATGTACTTCACTGACACCGGATTGTTGGACAATTTGCGCGACATTGCCAGCATTGACCCCGGCCCCAGCCATAATCGCGACATGTTCACCACAGTACGTCACCATTTTGCGTAGCATGGGGATACCATCGAAGGCATTGGCCTCGAGTCCGGAAGTGAGTACGCGCTCGCAGTTATGCTTTATGATGATATCCAAGGCAGCCATCGGATCCAGGCACTGGTCTATTGCACGGTGGAAGGTCAGACCCATTCCGTTGGCTTGGCGACTGAGTTCTGCAAGGAAATCCTCATCAACGGTACTGTCGTTGTTAAGTGCACCGATCACCAGTCCGTCGAGTCCAGCCTGTTTTGCAAAATGGGCATCTGCCAGCATGATTTCCTTATCTTGGCTCGAGAACAAGAAGTCACCTTGGCGTGGGCGGATCATGGCATAAACGGGCACCTTGGCGTGTTTGGCGGCAAGGTGCATTAATCCAGCATTGGGCGTGAGTCCTCCTAATGCGAGTGAAGAGCAGAGTTCAATGCGGGTGGCACCGCCTTGTTGGGCAAGGAGGAGTGATTCAATGTTGTCGATACAAACTTCAATATGGTCAACGGTCATAACGGCGACTTTACAAAGGGTTGGGTGACAAGCAGTGTAGACGATATTGGGTTTTGAGACGATTGGTCAGATCAAAAATCGAATGGACGATGGACGATGGACGATGGACGATGAGATAGCCCAGATACAAAAAGGGCCCGGTGTGTCCGGGCCTCATTCTATTTTTGCCTATTGGCTGACTTTGGCTTTACGCTATTGCGTTTGTTGCCTTTCACACCGTGAGCGTGGTGTGAATGCTAAATTACTTAGCTAGGTCTGCAGTGTGCTCAGACAGGTAGTCAGCAACACCTTTTGGAGATGCGTCCATACCTGCTTTACCTTCTTCCCACTGTGCTGGGCAAACTTCACCGTTTTTCTGGTGGAAGTTTAGCGCGTCAACCATGCGTAGCATTTCATCGATGTTACGGCCTAGAGGTAGGTCGTTCACTACTTGGTGACGTACAAGACCGTCTTCGTCGATTAGGAAAGAACCACGGAAAGCAACGCCTGCTTCTGGGTGCTCAACGTCGTAAGCTTTACAGATTTCGTGCTTAACGTCAGCGATTAGTGGGTATTTAACTTGGCCGATACCGCCGTTCTCAACAGCAGTGTTACGCCATGCGTTGTGAGAGAACTGAGAGTCGATAGAAACACCGATTACTTCAACGCCTTTCGCTTGGAAGTCTTCAAAACGCTTGTCGAAAGCGATTAGTTCAGAAGGGCATACGAAAGTGAAGTCTAGTGGGTAGAAGAAAACAACCGCTTTCTTACCTTTAGTAAATTCTGCAAAGTTGAAGTTATCAACGATTTCGCCGTTACCTAGAACAGCTGCAGCAGTAAAATCTGGTGCTTGACGACCTACTAGTACCATTTTGGTGCTCCTAAAAATTCGTTTTGTCGCCTACCTTTCCGGTCGGCTCTCTGTTTGGACGAGACAAACTATAACGAAACTGGTAAATTCAAAAAAGCGGAATAAATAGATTGATGTAATCGAAATTTACGATGAACAAGTTTCCTTCTCTAAAACAATTGCACTATTTAGTGACTTTATTTGAAACCCGACACTTCGGTGAAGCGGCCAAGCGTTGCTTTGTCAGCCAGTCGACTTTGAGCTCTGGGGTGCAGAACCTCGAAGAGCTGATAGGTTGCCAGTTGATTGAAAGGGACAATAAGAATAAGTCTTTGGTCTTTACCTCGACCGGCGAAGATGTCATTGCTCGTAGCCGGGAGCTGCTAGCCAGGAGCCAAGATTTGATGGAGCTATCAAATTGCATGGGAGATGGTATGGAAGGCCAATTGCGGGTGGGATGTATCCCGACGATTGCGCCTTTCCTGCTGTGTGATTTGGTGCAGGAGGTAAACCGGTTACACCCAAACCTCAATTTGTTGTTACGTGAAGATACCACGACCAACTTGCTGGCTGCCCTGCGCAGCGGCGAGATGGATGTATTGATCTTGGCATTGCCGGTCGAAATTAAGGGCATGCATAGCCAAGTGGTCGGTCGTGATGCGTTCAAGATGGTCATCAGCCGCAATCAGGCCGAACAAGTCACCACTCCCTTACGCTATGCTGATTTACCCGACGAGTCGGTGTTCCTGCTCGAAAAAGAACATTGCTTGACTGACCATGCCGTTTCGGCCTGTAAACTCACGAGTAAAGAGAAGATCAACCCGTTCACCGCGACCAGCCTTCATACTCTGGTGCAAATGGTTGCCAATGGCTTGGGCACAACCTTTATTCCGCAGATGGCCATTGATCATGGCTTGCTGCATAACCAAAACCTGGTCGTGGTTGAACCTCCGGGCCAGGAAGCGTACCGTGAGATTGGTTTGGTATGGCGACCGACGTCCAGCCGGACTCGCACCTTCCATCAGCTTGCGGATATTGTTCAAGAATTACTGTAAGCACTTCATTCTGTCGTCATTTTTAGTGTAGAGCCGCAAGTTTTGCGGCTCCTTTGTCTTATTTCCCTTCTGTAAATTAAGTGCTTGGATAAAACCGCCTATCTCAGCACAAAATGCTAATTTCTTATTCCTCGCTGGTATTTTCCAATAATCCGATCTGATGAAACTGCCTTTAATTTGTAGGATTATTATGTTTCGCTCTAAAAATAAATGAAACATGTTGATTAAGGGTCTATGCTTGCTGTGTATAAAAAGTAGACTAAATAGTGCATTTAATGATTATTTTTTAAGCGCATAAGGGCTTTTGAAAAAATCACGTATGTTTGAAACGCAGATCGAGACAAGTGTTTGAATTATCGTTTTGTGTAATTTAATTACGTAAGTGGTTACGAAATGGCGGGAATTAAGATCCAGTGATGAAAACCGAATTTTTGCCTAAAATTTGTTTCAATTCAGTGTTTTGAGTTATTGCTCTACTTTTTGTAAGCTGTTGTTTTTTCAGGGCGTGAGTGAGCTATTACTAGCGAGCTCCAATTGCCATGTCTTGCAATTGGGCGTATGTTACGGCAACGTAAATAGGGCGTTAAGGTCAAGTTTGTTTGCGTGTAGACGAAAGCGTACTTGGTTTGGGTGGTGATTAAGTTACATTCGTAAGGGAGCGTGAGGAATGGAAAACGATATGTCTACTAACCATGAAGTGAAGCTATCGCTACAGACACCTTTATCGGCAGAGCAGGCTGAGATCCTCAATGATGAAGCGCTGGCCTTCTTAGAAGGGCTTGTACAGCGTTTTGCCGCAAGGGTTCCTGAGTTAATGGCGACCCGAGAGCATCGCCAGCTTGCCATTGATGCCGGCTGCCTACCTGACTTCCTGCCTGACACCGCTGAAATCAGAAACAGCGAGTGGACTGTGCAGAATATCCCGCAGGACTTACAGGACCGCCGCGTTGAGATCACAGGTCCTGTTGAGCGCAAGATGGTGATTAATGCGCTCAATGCCGATGTCAAAGTGTTCATGGCTGATTTTGAAGATTCTTTCGCACCGGCTTGGGGAGAGGTGCTCGCCGGGCAGCAAAACCTCAAAGATGCCATTAACGGCACGATTTCTTACACCAATCCCGAGTCAGGTAAGCAATACCAACTTAATGATGACCCCGCAGTGTTGATTTGCCGGGTGCGTGGTTTGCACTTACCTGAAAAACACCTGCTCTGGCAGGGGGAGCCCATTCCAGGCTGTTTGCTCGACTTTGCTCTGTATTTCTACCATAACTACCAGCAATTGCTGGAGAAAGGCAGTGGCCCTTACTTCTATATTCCTAAGTTGCAGGCCTATCAGGAAGCGGCGTGGTGGAGTGAGGTGTTTAGCTATACCGAAGATACCTTTGAGCTGCCCAGAGGGACTATCAAGGCGACGGTTCTGATTGAGACCTTGCCGGCGGTGTTTGAGATGGAGGAAATCCTCTACAGCCTCAAAGAACATATTGTCGGCCTGAACTGTGGTCGCTGGGATTATATCTTCAGCTATATCAAAACGCTGCGAAATCATCCTGACCGTATTTTACCTGATCGCCAAGTCGTGACGATGGAAAAACCTTTCCTCAATGCTTATTCACGCCTGCTGGTCAGAACCTGCCACCGACGTGGGGCATTTGCGATGGGGGGAATGGCTGCCTTTATTCCGTCCAAAGATCCTGAGCGCAATGACTGGGTACTCAACAAGATCCAAACCGATAAGTCACTGGAAGCCAACAATGGCCATGATGGGACTTGGGTTGCCCACCCAGGGCTTGCCGGCACCGCCAGAGCGGTTTTTGACGACGTGCTGGGAGCGCGTACTAACCAGCTTGATATCTCACGCAGCGAGGATGCCCCGATCACCGCCGATATGTTACTTGAGCCATGCCAAGGGGAGCGAACCGAAGAGGGGATGCGGCATAACATCCGTGTGGCTGTGCAATATATCGAGGCATGGATCTCCGGTAATGGCTGTGTGCCTATCTACGGCCTGATGGAAGATGCGGCCACCGCTGAAATTTCACGGGCTTCGATTTGGCAGTGGATCAAGCATGGTAAGTCGCTCAGCAACGGAAGTGTGGTAACTAAGGCCTTGTTTGAACAAATGCTTAGCGAAGAAATGCAAGTGCTTGAGCAGGAGCTTGGCTGTGAACATTTTCAACAGGGAAGGTACAAGGAGGCTGCGGTATTGATGTCACAGCTGACCACCAGTGATGAGCTGGTCAACTTCTTGACCTTGCCGGGCTATGAATATCTGCCATGAGCCTCTAGTACAGCTGTGAGTGTGCCGTGCATTAAAGAATGAGCAACACCTATTACCAACATCAAAAAGCCAATAACGAGAAAAGGCCCGTGATGGTCAATCCTAGCGGGCCGATAAGAAGTCAGTTTTGCCAATAACAAAATGTGATGCGGATTATCGCCAAATGAAACGAGGGACATCATTATGACATTGACTCGCCAGCAACAAATTGAAGCTTTGGAAAAGGACTGGGCGGAAAACCCACGTTGGAAGCATGTTAAGCGTACTTATACCGCAGAAGAGGTTATTAACCTACGCGGCTCTTTTGCCCCGGCTAATACCATCGCGCAGCGTGGTGCCGACAAACTGTGGGATCTGGTCAACGGTGACGCGAAAAAAGGGTACGTTAACTGTTTGGGCGCGCTGACCGGTGGTCAAGCGGTACAGCAGGCAAAAGCGGGTATCGAAGCGATTTACCTCTCAGGTTGGCAAGTTGCTGCCGATAATAATACGGCTTCAAGCATGTATCCTGATCAGTCACTGTATCCGGTGGATTCGGTACCGGCCGTTGTCAAACGTATCAACAACTCGTTCCGCCGTGCGGACCAAATTCAATGGTCAACCGGTAGTTCGCCAGAAGAAGGTATTGATTACTTCCTACCCATTGTCGCGGATGCTGAGGCTGGCTTCGGTGGTGTACTGAATGCCTATGAGCTAATGCGCAATATGATTGATGCCGGGGCGGCAGGTGTACACTTCGAAGATCAGCTCGCGTCTGTGAAGAAGTGTGGTCATATGGGCGGTAAGGTACTAGTACCAACTCAGGAAGCGGTACAGAAATTGGTTGCGGCACGTTTGGCAGCGGATGTGGCCGGAACGACAACCTTGGTCATTGCCCGTACTGATGCCAATGCCGCCGACTTGCTGACCTCAGACTGCGACCCATACGATAAAGACTTTATTATCGGTGAGCGCTCCCAAGAAGGCTTCTACCGCGTGCGTGCCGGTATTGATCAGGCGATTGCCCGTGGCCTTGCCTATGCACCCTATGCCGATCTGATTTGGTGTGAAACGGCCACCCCTTGCCTGGAAGAGGCACGTAAGTTTGCCGAGGCGATCCATGCCCAGTACCCAGATCAGCTACTTGCGTATAACTGCTCGCCTTCTTTCAACTGGGAGAAGAACCTGGATGCAGAAACCATTGCCAAGTTCCAGCAGGAACTATCGAACATGGGCTATAAATACCAGTTCATTACCCTAGCGGGTATCCACAACATGTGGTTCAACATGTTTGAATTGGCACACTCGTATGCTCAGGGTGAAGGTATGCGTCACTATGTTGAGAAAGTTCAGCGTCCAGAGTTTGAAGCGGCAGACAAAGGCTATACCTTTGTCGCTCACCAGCAGGAAGTGGGTACCGGCTACTTCGATAAGATGACCAATACTATCCAAGGTGGCAATTCATCGGTTACTGCCCTGACTGGCTCGACAGAAGAAGAGCAGTTTAAATAATCGATACACCTAAACCTCCTAGTAATTGTTACAACCTATTTTGATTTTTGAGCGCCTTAACGGCGCTCTTTTTTTATCCATACGGTTTGCTTTACCACGCGTACTTTAGCTTTCGGGTGAACTAACGGGTTGGTTGCGGTTGGGGTGGAAGTTTTTTGCTGCCTGTTCCACTTGCGGATAAATCGAGAAGAACTGTTGCTCCAGTTCATGGTAGTTAGCCATGAGGACGGGAGGGGTAAGGGCGAGCTGGTGGAGCCTAGGCCTGCGGCGGGCCATCCGGACCAGCGATACTTCCAGTGATTCGGTATGCCGGTATTGCAGTAGCCACTTTTGCTGCCACATCCGGTTCATGGTGAGGAGGTATTGTTCTGGCATGTTGTGCTGGTATAGCTCGACTTCTGCTCTGGCCTCGCGAACAAAGTCCTGCAGTGGCTGGTGGTGGAAGTGCAGCCAGTGACGGGCCAAGAAGTGGTCCCAGATCATATCGAGAGCGATACCGCTGACCCGGCGGGTATCAGGGCCAAACAGTTGTCGGCATTGACGCACTTCCGGCATGGCATCGATATAGCTGTCGACGAAACGGTGCAGCTTGATGCCATCTGCGATCTCTTGGTTGAACTGCCGATAGGGGTCACCCCTGATGAAATCGGCTAAAAGGTTACCCGCGAGATGGCTATTACATTGCTGGGCAAGGTGGAGGTGGGCCAGAAAGTTCATGCGTGGATAGGCGCTGCTGGGCTTTCTGGCGCAGTGCTTGGCTGATGTTTAGAAGGTGGATGTAGAGTCGTTTTCAATCGGCTCGACCTCTTCTTGTAGCTCCAGTAAATTAATGGCAATAGAGACGAAGTCGGTATCGGTGATGATCCCGACTAACTTATTGTGGTCGACAATGGGTAAACAGCCAATTTGGTGTTTCTGCATGTAGAGCGCGGCCTGTTTCAGCCCAGCTGTCGGATCGACACTTCTCAGGTTTCGGTGCATGGTTTGCTCGAGTGGAATATCCAGCGCTGAAATAAAGGTACTTTTGGATATCTGTTCAAGGCTCGACTCTTGGGCCGCAAGGACATCCCGCTGACTGACTAAGCCAATAAGTTGGTTATCTTTGTCGGTGATGGGAACATGATGGATATGATGCTTTGCCATTAGCCGCTTGGCATCGGCCAAGGTGTGCGATGCGGTCAGGGTATGGGGATGGGGTGTCATCATGTCGGAAACGGTAAACATAAAGCCTCCTCTATAACGGTGAGTTATTGTTGTTATTGCCCGCGTTGCAGGCTTTGTAACGTCCTTTTTAGCTCTCCTTATGACTGTAGCCAATCCTGGCTGCACGACCTATGACGCCAGTCAAAGAACTGGCAAGTTATTTGGCTGTTTCTCATTTGTTTCTCACAAGTTAAAAAAGAGATTGTGTCGTATACTCATTGAAATGATGCTGTAGAGGAATGAGTCAATGCGTAAGCTGCTGTTTATTTTGCTGTCTTGGGCGATGTGGTTTCCATTCTATGTTCATAGCGATGCTCCCGAACCACAAGCCAAAATCATTGGTGGAATCAAGTCAGGAACGAATGAGATACCTTGGCAGGCTTACCTTAATATGACCTTCGGTGAGGGAGCGAGCGAAAGGACGTTTATCTGCGGTGGGGTGGTGATCAGCACCGATGCGGTGTTGACCGCCGCCCATTGCATCCGTAATGGCAGCGAGACGGCCAAACCCGAGAATGTACGGGTGTGGGTTGGCATCACCAGTATATTCAGTGCTGGTTCAATGAATTCTGTGTCAGTGCGTGAAATTGTCCTCCACCCTAATTACAACTCATCTCGGTTTGCCAATGATATAGCCATCCTGAAACTGTCCAGCACATTGCCCGACGGTGCCTTACCAATCCGCCTCGCATCTGCGGATGAGCAGCAACGCGCCGATCAAGCCTTTGCCAATGGTTGGGTCTCCGATGGCGAACGCCAGCCTAACTTACTGGTGTCAGGTTGGGGGAGTACCGATGCCAATGATTCCAGCTCCGGGGCAACCCGGCTTCAGCAAACCGTGCTATCCGGGGTGCCAGATAACATCTGTAACTCTATGTGGGGGAGAAATATTAACAGTAGTGAAGCGGGTATCTTCCTCTGTGCTGGATCGGTATCGCCTACGCTCGGCAGAGACAGTTGCTTTGGCGACTCGGGTGGCCCCTTGGTATGGCAAGATCCGCTTGCCGCTGCCGATAGCGACTTTGGCCTGCGCTTGGTCGGGCTAGTCAGCTTTGGTGAAGGCTGTGCAGGACGGTTGCCCGGAGTTTACTCGGAAGTGGCAGGCCAAACGACTTGGTTAGAGGGCGAAATTGGCCCGGGTTTCCTTAATCAGGCGACACCGGAGTTTGATGTCGATCCCTTCACGGCCAATTACGATGGGGCCGGGGATGCCGTAGAAGGTGTCCAGTCGGTGGCCAGTGGTGGTGGCAATAGCAGTGGCGGTGGCGGCAATATCGGTATCGGTAGTTTGCTATTGCTGAGTGTTGTTATCGGGTTTCGCCGAGGTGTGGTGAGTTAGCTTTTACGCAGGATTCCTAGCGAACCCTATCAAGATGATCTTTGCTTGATATTGCAGTGTGGCAGCCTATACTAGCTGCCTGCTGTAATTTAGGGCCCTAATGATGCAAGTTTCTGATTTTGACTTTGACCTACCTGATGAGCTGATTGCTCGTTACCCGCAACCTCAGCGCACTGCTAGCCGCTTGCTACAGCTGACCGGCAATACTGGTGAGCTCGCACACAAAGGCTTCAAAGATGTACTGGATTTGGTCGAGCCGGGTGATTTGTTAGTGTTCAACAATACCCGTGTGATCCCGGCGCGTTTATTTGGTCGCAAAGCTTCTGGCGGTAAGATGGAAGTTTTGGTCGAGCGTATGTTGGATGACAAGAGTATTCTTGCCCATGTGCGTGCGTCAAAATCCCCCAAACCCGGTAATGAGTTGTTCCTTGGCGAGAATGATGAGTACCAGGCTGAAATGGTTGCCCGCCATGATGCATTGTTCGAAATTCGCTTTAACAGCGACAAGACGGTATTAGAAATCCTTGAGGAAGTCGGCCATATGCCACTTCCTCCTTACATTGACCGTCCTGACGAAGAAGCCGATAAAGAGCGCTACCAAACGGTATACAACGCCAAGCCGGGTGCTGTCGCGGCCCCAACGGCCGGCCTGCATTTTGACGACGAGTTGATGGCAGCCCTTAAGGCGAAAGGGGTGAACTTTGCTTTTGTTACCTTGCATGTTGGTGCTGGTACCTTCCAGCCGGTACGTGTTGACAATATCAACGACCACCACATGCATGCCGAGTATGTTGAAGTGCCAGAAGCGGTGGTTGCGGCGATTCATGCGACCAAAGCCAACGGCAAGCGCGTCATAGCAGTAGGCACGACATCGGTACGTTCTCTGGAAAGTGCAGCTCAGGATGCCAAGCAGAAAGGCACAGAGCTGAAGCCATTTTTCGGTGATACCGAAATCTTCATCTACCCGGGTTATGAATACCAACTGATTGATGTCCTGATCACCAACTTCCACTTGCCGGAATCCACCCTGATCATGCTGGTGAGTGCCTTTGCGGGTTATGACAACACCATGAATGCATACCGGCAAGCTGTTGAAAATAAATACCGTTTTTTCAGTTACGGTGATTCGATGTTCATTACTCGCAAAACCGCGTAATCGTACTTTTCATTGACTAAGTCAGTGTTACTTGAGGCTGCATTTGTTAAAATGCGGCCTTTGTACGTTTCATCTCTCGGCGAAAAGCCCAGACGATGACATCTTCTTCCACTACGCTATAGGGCGGAGTGGAACACCTGCCTTCTTAATTGGCGGGTATATTTAGGCAGGACTGGCGTGTGCCGGGTGTTGCCATTGTCGTGTCCCTAACCTTAGCGGGGTGGGGGCGTTTATGTCAGATTGTTTCTCTGGCTGTTGGAGGCTTTGTGAAATTTGAATTAGATAAAACCCTAGGGCGTGCCCGTCGTGGTCGTTTGCAGTTTGAGCGTGGTACGGTAGAAACACCGGCCTTCATGCCAGTGGGTACTTACGGTACCGTTAAGGGCATGACCCCGGAAGAAGTGGAAGAAACCGGCGCGCAAATCCTGCTGGGTAATACCTTCCACCTATGGCTGCGTCCTGGCCAAGAGGTCATGAAAATGCATGGTGACCTGCATGACTTTATGCAGTGGCAGGGGCCGATCCTGACGGATTCAGGCGGTTTCCAGGTATTCAGCTTGGGCGATATCCGTAAAATTACCGAGGAAGGTGTGCATTTCCGTAACCCGGTAAACGGTGACAAGATTTTCATGGACGCAGAAAAGTCGATGGAAATCCAGAAGGACCTAGGTTCTGACGTAGTTATGATCTTCGATGAGTGTACGCCATACCCGGCGACACACGACGAAGCGAAGAAGTCGATGGAGATGTCTCTACGCTGGGCACAGCGTAGCCGTAATCACTTTGACAAACTTGGTAACAAAAATGCACTGTTTGGTATCGTCCAAGGTGGTGTATATGAAGACTTGCGCGATGTTTCCGTTGAGGGCCTGACTAATATCGGCTTTGACGGTTATGCGGTAGGTGGTCTTGCTGTCGGCGAGCCGAAAGAAGACATGCACCGCGTGCTTGAGCACACGTGTCCGCAGCTACCTGAAGACAAGCCGCGTTACCTGATGGGTGTGGGTAAACCAGAAGACTTGGTTGAAGGTGTTCGCCGCGGTATCGACATGTTCGACTGCGTGATGCCGACGCGAAATGCCCGAAACGGCCACCTGTTTGTGACCGGAGGTGTGATCAAGATCCGTAATGCGAAACATAAAACGGATACAACCCCTCTCGATCCGCACTGTGACTGTTACACTTGTCGCAAGTATTCGAAGGCGTATCTGTACCATCTGGATAAATGTAATGAAATCTTGGGTGCGCGCCTTAACACAATCCACAATTTGCGTTACTACCAGCGTTTGATGGAAAGTATTCGTAGTGCGATTGAAGAAGATCGTTTCGATGTGTTTGTAGAAGAATTCTATGCACGTCGTAACCGTGAAGTTCCACCATTAAATGACAACAAATAATCGAGGACGTTAGTAAATGAGTCTGATCTCTCAAGCACACGCAGCAGCTGAAGGTGCACCACAGGGCGGCGGTATGCAGCTATTCATCATGCTTGGCCTTTTTGCCGTAATCTTCTACTTCATGATTTACCGCCCACAGGCGAAGCGTGTGAAAGAGCACAAAACCCTGATGTCTTCTATGGGCAAAGGTGATGAAGTACTTACCAGCGGTGGCCTTGTCGGTAAAATCGCCAAGGTATCTGAAGAAAACGACTACATTGTCATCGCGCTAAACGATACGACTGAAGTTACTATCAAGAAAGACTTTGTAACTGCAGTACTGCCAAAAGGCACAATGAAGTCTCTGTAAAACTTGCTTTGAAGGATCACTGCAGTGCTAAACCGTTATCCCTTGTGGAAGAACTTGATGGTGGTGTTTACACTGATCATCGGTTTGCTCTACGCACTTCCCAATGTATACGGTGAAGATCCAGCAATTCAAATCTCCGGGGCGCGTGGCGCCTCGGCAGATATGTCCACGCTGGATGCCGTCACCGAAGATTTAAAACAAAATCAACTCTCCTATAAATCAGTCGCTTTCGAAAACGGT
Organism: Photobacterium lutimaris; assembly: GCF_003025555.1. Lineage (GTDB taxonomy): Bacteria > Pseudomonadota > Gammaproteobacteria > Enterobacterales > Vibrionaceae > Photobacterium > Photobacterium lutimaris. The sequence continues at coordinate 38,498 of NZ_PYMH01000011.1, forward strand.
ACTGTCCTGGTCCGCTTTAACGACACTGATACTCAAATCAGTGCTCGCGATATTCTTAACGAACAGCTTGGCGATGACTTCGTTGTTGCCTTGAATCTTGCCGCTTCTACTCCTGACTGGCTTGAATCCATCGGCGCGAGCCCAATGAAACTGGGCCTTGACCTGCGTGGCGGTGTGCATTTCTTGATGGAAGTAGACATGGACGCAGCAATGGAAAAATTGCTGGGCCAGCAAGAAGAAACCTTCCGTACTGAATTGCGAGAGGCGAAAATTCGCTACCGCGCAATCAGCAAAACCGATGAGGCTGTCGAAGTTCGTCTGCGTAATGTAGAGCAGTTGGCAGAAGCCAAGCGTGAGCTACAGCGTCTTCATCCGGATATGTTGTTTACTGATACGACCAGTGGTTTCTTGCTAAGTGCGACATTCACCGATGCGCGGCTACAGGAAATCCGCAACTACGCGGTCGAGCAGAACATCACTATCCTGCGTAACCGTGTTAACGAACTGGGCGTGGCCGAACCATTGGTTCAGCGCCAGGGTGCCAACCGTATTGTGGTTGAGCTTCCGGGTGTTCAAGATACTGCCCGTGCCAAGGAGATCCTCGGTGCCACGGCAACCCTTGAGTTCCGCGAAGTAGATAACTCGGCTGACCTCGCGGCTGCGGCTTCTGGCCGTGTTCCTCCGGGTAGCGAAGTGAAGTTCACCCGTGATAACCGTCCCGTTGTGCTGAAAAAACGTGTGATCCTATCGGGCTCTCACATTACTGATGCCAGCTCAAGTGCCGATGAATATGGCCGTCCTCAGGTAAACATCTCGCTAGACAGCGAAGGTGGTAGCAAGATGACAGCCTTCTCGCGTAACAACGTGGGTAAGCTGATGGCGACTGTCTTTACTGAATATAAAGACAGTGGCGAGCGTGAAGAAAGTGGCAAGGTTATTCTGGAAAAACACGAAGAAGTGATTAACCAGGCAACTATCCAAACTGCGCTGGGCCGTAACTTCCGCATTACCGGTATCGACTCGCAAGCTGAAGCCCATAACTTGGCGCTACTGTTACGAGCTGGTGCACTGATTGCACCTATCTCAATTGTCGAAGAACGTACCATTGGTCCATCAATGGGTCAGCAGAACATCGACATGGGTATCCAGGCGATGATCTGGGGTATGGTCGCAGTTATGCTGTTCACCCTGATTTACTACCGCCGCTTTGGTCTGTTCGCCAACATGGCACTGTTGATGAACCTGGTGCTGATTATCGGTGTTATGTCGATGATCCCAGGTGCAACCATGACCCTGCCGGGTATTGCCGGTATTGTTCTGACAGTCGGTATGGCGGTTGATGCCAACGTACTGATCTTCGAACGTATCCGTGAAGAGCTTCGTGAGGGCCGTAGCCCGCAGCATGCGATTCAGCAGGGTTACTCGAATGCCTTCAGTACGATTGCCGATGCCAACATTACCACCCTGATCACCGCAATCATCTTGTTTGCAGTGGGTACCGGTGCGATTAAAGGTTTCGCCGTTACGTTATCAATTGGTATTTTGACTTCCATGTTCACGGCCATTGTCGGTACTCGTGCACTGGTTAACTTGGTTTACGGCGGTAAGCGCGTCGATAAACTGTCGATCTAAGGAGACGCTGACATGTTTCAGATAATGAAAGCGGATAAGGCGATCGACTTTATGCGCTGGTCGAAAGGGGCATTTGTCCTTTCGATTATTATGATTTTCGCAGCCATTGGTACAGTGACCACCCAAAAACTGAACTGGGGCTTGGATTTCACGGGTGGTACCCTGATTGAAGTGGGCTTCGAGCAGCCTGCTGATCTGGGCCTGATCCGTGAATCGCTGGAAGATGCGGGTTTTGGCGATGCCATCGTACAGAACTTCGGTACTGCACGGGATGTCATGGTTCGCCTTCAGCCGCGTGAAGATGCAAAAGGTGAGAAGCTGGGCAACCAGATCATCGATGCTCTGAAAGTGGGTACAGGTCAAGCTGTAGAAATGCGTCGAATCGAGTTTGTTGGCCCGAATGTGGGTGATGAACTGGCCGAGGCTGGTGGTCTGGCGATCTTGGTGTCGCTGATCTGTATCTTGCTATACGTATCTGTTCGTTTTGAGTGGCGTTTGGCGGCCGGTGCCGTATTGGCATTGGCTCACGATGTGATTATCACCATTGGTATCTTCTCGTTTACTCAGATCGAGATCGATTTGACTATCGTGGCAGCTTTGCTGACCGTTGTCGGTTACTCGCTCAACGATACCATTGTTGTCTTTGACCGGATCCGTGAGAACTTCCGTAAGATGCGCAAGGGTGACTCAATCGAGGTCATGAATAACTCGATTACTCAAACCCTGAGCCGTACTTTGATCACCTCGGCGACCACTTTGTTTGTGGTCATTGCGCTGTTCTTGAAAGGCGGCAGTATGATCCATGGTTTTGCCGCAGCCTTGCTGATCGGTATCACTGTCGGTACTTACTCATCCATTTACGTGGCTTCGGCACTGGCGCTGAAACTGGGTATTGCCCGTGAGCACTTGATGCCACCGCAAATCGACAAAGAAGGTGAAGAGTTTGATGCTATGCCTTAATGGCGGAGTCTTTACTCTTTGAAGGAATAAACGGAGCCGAAGGGCTCCGTTTTTGTTTAGAGTGGGGAAGAGCATATCGCTTTTCCTATTGGCTATTGGCCTTGACGTCTTTTTTGTCAGTTGATGAGCCTGGCATGGCGGCGTCTACGGCTTTGCCTGCAACACCCTCATCGGGCAAGGCATTGTTGACGGCGCCGGTGGCCGTGTCTTTAGCCGCTTCTTTTGGGGTGCAGCGGCCGCTAACCCCCACTGTCATCTTGGAAGCTGTACTTTTGGCTGCTTTCTCAGCAGTACAGTCGGGATCTGTTATTCCAGCGTGCAATGGCATAGCCCACACCATGCCGATCAAAAAGGGATAAACTAACTTCATTGACTTCTCCTTAGTGCACAGGAAAAGTGTAGTTGTTGAAAGATAAAAAAACGCCCCGGTGATTTTCATCACCGGGGCGTTTGATATTTTCCAGTTAGCGAGAATTACTTCGCTAGGGCTTCGCTACCGTGTTCACGGATTTTGCTTAGCAGTGGCTTAACTACGCGAGCGTTACCAGCAACAAGGTTGCCTGTAACCAGGTAGTTAGTGTTGCCAGTGAAGTCAGTACAGATAGCACCAGCTTCGCGAGCGATTAGTTCACCAGCGGCAATTTCCCAAGGCTTTAGGCCTAGGCGGAATACGCCGTCAACACGGCCTGCAGCGAGGTAACAAAGGTCTAGGGCTGCACAACCAGATTGGCGCATGTCGTCACAGTCAACGAAAAGAGCGCTCTGAATCTTGATGTAGCTTTCAGCGTGTTGCTTAGCAGCAAACGGTAGACCAGTTGCCAGCGTTGTGCCAGTAAGGTCGCGAGGCTGAGAAGCACGAAGACGTTGGCTATTTAGCTGTGCGCCTGAGCCACGAGTAGCAGTGAAAAGCTCGTTACGCATTGGATCGTAAACAGCTGCTACTTCAGTGCGGCCGCGCATACGTAGTGCAACAGAGATTGCATAGTGAGGGTAACCACGAACGAAGTTCTTGGTGCCATCCACTGGGTCAATGATCCATTGACATTCTTTGTCCTTGCCTTCAACCGTACCACTTTCTGCTGCAATGATGCAGTGCTCAGGGTAAGACTTACGGATAGTGTCGATAATGATAGCTTCTGCTTCGTTATCGATGTTGGTAACAACATCATTGCCTTTATTGGCAACTTCAATAGCTTGTGATTTTTCTAGAGACTTAATGACATGGTCACCTGCCTTTCGTGCAGCACGAATGGCAATATTCAGCATAGGATGCATAGGATCTTCCCAACGGATGTTAAAGAACTAAAAAGCGGCGGCGAGTATATCAGAGCTAGGGCAAAAGGGAAGTGGTTATTTTTTATTCGCGCAGTGGCTGTCAACCCAAGTGGTGCGATTTTATCCACTTACAGAACCTGCTTTGGTATAAAGTTTTTACATGTTTTCACCATTTTTAAAATCTCTGTGTTAAAATCTGTCGGTTCGATTGATAGAGTTGAAAGTTGCACCTCCTATGTTAGATAAAGTCAGTGTAGTTCTTGTGGGAACATCGCATCCCGGTAATATTGGTTCTGCGGCCAGAGCGATGAAAGTAATGGGTTTGACCAACCTGATTTTGGTTGATCCTGCTTGTGAGGTCGATGAGAAAACCTACGCGTTGGCAGCAGGTGCAGCCGATATTGTTGAACAAGCAAAAGTTGTCTCTACCCTTGATGAGGCTATTGCTGATTGTGGTTTGGTTATTGGATCCAGCGCACGCTCACGAACGCTCGAGTGGCCACAGTTAGACCCTCGCGAATGCGGTATCAAAACCATTGCTGAGGCACCCTCTCATAATGTGGCGATATTATTTGGTCGCGAGCGGACAGGGTTGACCAATGAAGAGCTGCAACGCTGTCATTGCCACGTCTATATTCCTGCCAACCCAGAGTACAGTTCGCTAAATCTAGCGATGGCGGTTCAAACGGTTAGCTATGAAGTGCGTATGGCGTATCTCGAGCAACAAAAACACGCCAATGACGGGCTGGTCGAAGAATACCCGCGTGCCGCAGAGCTAGAAATGTTCTACGAGCACCTTGAAAAAGTGGCCAAGCAAACCCAGTTTATCAACAAGAAGCACCCTGGCATGGTAATGGCGAAACTTCGTCGCTTATTTACCCGTGCTCGCCCTGAGTCCCAGGAGTTGAATATTCTGCGCGGTATCTTATCCTCGGTTGAAAAATCGCTCGAACATAAAGACAAATAGACACATTAACCTTATGGTTAAAAGCCTGACTAAAACAGTCAGGTAAATACTTGACCGTTTTAGTCAGGTATGCGACACTCCCTCTCATAGACAAACGTGGGTAGCGGTGTGTTATGAGATTGACATCAAAAGGAAGATACGCAGTCACAGCCATGTTAGACGTGGCTTTGCACTCTCAGGATGGTCCGGTTCCTCTCGCTGATATTTCCGAGCGACAGGGGATTTCGTTGTCCTATCTGGAACAGTTATTCTCTCGCTTGCGCAAAGCTGGCCTTGTTGCCAGTGTTCGTGGACCAGGTGGGGGGTATCGCCTCGGCGAAGATGCCAATGATATCGCTGTAGGTATGGTAATTGCTGCCGTCGATGAATCGGTAGATGCGACAAAGTGTCACGGTAAAGCTGATTGCCAAGGTGGTGTTCGCTGCCTGACACACACGCTATGGCGTGATTTAAGCTCCCGTATCAGCGGTTTTTTGAACAACATCACTCTTGGTGAGTTGATGCAAGACAATGACGTACAAGAAATATCTGACCGTCAGGATCAGGTTCTAACTAAGTCGTCATTTGGACATAAAAATACACACGATAGCACCGCAATCGGTGTCGATGTTCGCTCCTAGAGTCCAGACGTCCGTGTTTTCGGAGATGAAGATGAAACTGCCAATATATTTTGATTATTCCGCTACTTGCCCAGTAGATCCTCGCGTTGCAGAAAAAATGATGCAATGCATGACCATGGATGGAAACTTCGGTAACCCGGCTTCACGTTCTCACCGCTTCGGTTGGCAGGCTGAAGAGGCGGTTGATACCGCCCGTGAGCAAATTGCTGAACTGCTGAACGCCGATCCACGCGAAATCATATTTACTTCAGGTGCTACCGAGTCAGATAACCTGGCTATTAAAGGTGCAGCCCACTTCTACGGTAAGAAGGGCAAGCACGTGATCACCTGTAAGACTGAACACAAAGCAGTACTTGATCCATGTCGCCAGCTAGAGCGTGAAGGTTATGAGGTGACTTACCTTGAGCCGGAAGAAAACGGTCTGATTGACATGGCTAAGCTGCGTGACGCGATGCGTGAAGACACGGTATTGGTTTCAATCATGCACGTGAACAACGAGATCGGTGTTATTCAAGATATCGCCGCTATCGGTGAGCTATGCCGTGAGAAGAAAGTGATTTTCCACGTTGATGCTGCTCAGTCAGCAGGTAAGCTACCAATCGATGTTCAGGAAATGAAAATCGACCTGATCTCTTTGTCTGCACACAAAATTTACGGTCCTAAAGGTATTGGTGCTCTTTACGTTCGTCGTAAGCCACGTATCCGTTTGGAAGCACAAATGCACGGTGGCGGCCATGAGCGTGGATTCCGTTCTGGTACGCTAGCGACTCACCAAATTGTGGGTATGGGTGAAGCTTGCCACATTGCTAACGTAGAGATGGACAAAGATTACCAGCACGCACTTGCTTTGCGTGAACGCATGCTGAAAGGCCTTGAGGGGCTTGAAGCGATGACTATCAATGGTGATCTTGAGCAACGCTTACCGAACAACCTGAACATTAGTTTTGCATTCGTTGAAGGCGAATCACTACTGATGGCCCTGAAGGATCTTGCTGTTTCATCAGGTTCGGCGTGTACGTCAGCCAGCCTGGAGCCATCGTATGTTCTTCGTGCCCTAGGCCTGAACGATGAACTGGCACACAGCTCAATTCGCTTCTCTTTCGGTCGTTTCACGACGGAAGAAGAAGTAGACTACGCAGTTTCACAGATCCGCGGTGCGGTAGAGAAACTACGTGACATGTCTCCGCTTTGGGATATGTATAAAGAAGGTATTGACCTGGACACGGTCGAGTGGGCACACCACTAATCTTGCGGTCATCACGTATTCGAGGAAACTGTCATGGCATATAGTGAAAAAGTTATCGATCATTATGAGAACCCGCGTAACGTAGGCTCATTTGATAAAGGCGACAAAAACGTAGGTAGCGGCATGGTAGGGGCACCTGCCTGTGGCGACGTTATGAAACTTCAGATCAAAGTGACTGAAGAAGGTATCATCGAAGATGCCAAGTTCAAAACGTACGGCTGCGGTTCTGCGATTGCTTCAAGCTCACTGATCACTGAGTGGGTTAAGGGCAAGACACTGGACGAAGCTGCTAGCATCAAGAACTCTGCGATTGCTGAGGAGCTTGAGCTTCCACCTGTAAAAGTTCACTGCTCAATTCTTGCGGAAGACGCAATCAAGGCGGCAGTTAGTGATTACAAAAAGAAACACGAAGAACATTAATTTTCTAAGGGTTGTTGTATGGCCATAACGATTACTGAAGCGGCAGCGAGTCGCGTAGCTAGTTTCCTAGAAAACAGAGGAAAAGGCATCGGCCTACGGTTGGGTGTTCGGACTTCTGGTTGCTCGGGAATGGCCTATGTACTGGAATTTGTCGACCAGTTAGACGAAGGTGATCAGATCTTTGAAGATAAAGGGGTGAAGATCATCATTGATGCCAAGAGCATGGTGTATCTGGACGGCACTGAGTTGGACTTTGCCAAAGAAGGTCTAAACGAAGGCTTCCAGTTCAACAACCCGAATGTATCCAGCGAATGCGGCTGTGGTGAAAGCTTCAACGTATAATCGCTGAGCCAATTGGACCTGATTGCTGCCTTTTTGCAAGGGAGGATCAGGTTCAGTTATTTTAGACTCAGTCTTTACAGAAACTCACGCGATATGAATCATTTCGAACTCTTTGGGCTACCTTTTCAGTTCCAGCTGGACGGTAGCCTTCTTGCAACTCAGTTCCGCGAATTGCAACGTCATTTCCATCCAGACAAATTTGCTACGGCTTCCGAGCGTGACCGCTTGTTGTCTGTGCAGAAAGCCGCGCAGATCAACGATGCCTTCCAGATATTGAAAAACCCTATCTCCCGTGCCGAGTACATGTTGTCAGTCAACGGTGTTGATATCCGCGGTGAGAATAAAACGCTGCAGGATCCGACCTTTTTGATGCAACAAATGGAACTGCGTGAAGAGTTGGAAGAGATCCCTGAATCGAGTGATCCAGAAAGCGCGTTGTTTGACTTTGAGCAGCACGCCTCAACGCTCTACAAAGTGCAGTTGGCTGAGCTTGAACAATTACTTGTTGATGAACGCTGGGAAGTGGCGGCTGACGCCGTGCGCAAGCTAAAATTTATTGTTAAGCTGCGTGAAGAAGTCGAGCGCTTGGAAGATAGCCTGCTTGATTAATTTTTTCTGAGCCCGGTATAAACACCACAGGAACGAAAATGGCACTGTTACAGATTGCTGAACCCGGTCAAAGCGCTGCGCCGCACCAACATAAATTGGCGGTGGGTATTGATCTGGGGACTACTAACTCTCTCGTGGCTGCAGTACGCAGCGGCGTTCCGGAAACCCTGAAAGACGACCACGGCCGGGCGATTTTGCCATCGGCAGTTCACTACAGCGAAAGCGGCATTGTTGTCGGCCATGAAGCCCGTAACATTGCCCAGCAGGATCCGGTCAATAGCATCATTTCTGTTAAGCGTATGATGGGGCGCTCGCTGGCCGATATTCAAACGCGTTATCCGCATATGCCATACCAGTTCAGTGCAACCGATAACGGGTTGCCTCAGCTGATCACCCGTGGCGGTGATGTCAATCCTGTGCAAGTGTCAGCAGAAATTCTTAAGACGTTGAACCAGCGTGCGCAAGATACCCTCGGAGGGGATCTTGAAGGCGTAGTGATCACCGTTCCGGCCTATTTTGATGATGCTCAGCGTGCCGGTACCAAAGATGCAGCCAAACTGGCTAACCTTAATGTACTTCGTTTGCTCAATGAGCCAACAGCCGCTGCGATTGCCTATGGCCTTGATTCTGGTCAGGAAGGGGTGATTGCGGTTTACGACTTGGGCGGTGGCACGTTTGATATCTCCATCCTCCGTTTGTCTAAAGGTGTATTCGAAGTACTGGCAACCGGTGGTGATTCGGCTCTGGGTGGTGATGACTTTGATCACCTATTGGCGGATTGGCTAGCCGAGCAAGCCGGTATTACTGAACGTGATGCGATTGCACAGCGTAAACTGCAAGATGCGGCACAGGCAGCCAAAGAAGCGTTGTCTGATGCTGACGAGGTGTCGGTGGATGTGCTGGGCTGGCAGGGGAGCGTGACTCGTGCGCAGTTTGTCGCCATGATCCAACCACTGGTTAAAAAGACCTTGATATCATGCCGTCGCGCCTTGAAAGACGCCGACGTGACCGCTGATGAAGTGATTGAAACCGTCATGGTCGGTGGCTCGACACGGGTACCATTGGTGCGCGAAATGGTGGGGGGCTACTTCGGCAAAGAGCCACTGACATCGATTGACCCCGACCAAGTTGTGGCAATTGGTGCCGCGATTCAGGCTGATATCCTTGCAGGTAACAAGCCGGATGCTGATATGCTGCTGCTGGATGTGATCCCGCTGTCTCTGGGGATCGAAACCATGGGTGGCATGATTGAAAAGATCATTCCGCGCAACACCACGATTCCTGTTGCCCGAGCCCAGGAGTTCACCACTTTCAAAGACGGTCAAACCGCGATGTCAGTCCATGTGGTACAGGGTGAGCGAGAAATGGTCAGTGACTGTCGTTCTCTGGCGCGCTTTACCTTGCGCGGCATTCCGGCAATGGCGGCTGGTGCGGCCCACATCCGTGTGACCTATCAAGTCGATGCCGATGGTTTGCTATCGGTTACCGCAATGGAAAAGAGCAGTGGTGTACAGTCTTCAATCCAAGTTAAGCCGTCTTACGGCCTGACCGACGATGAAATCGCGACAATGATCCGCGATTCAATGACCTTTGCCCAGGACGATAAAGACGCCCGCGCCCTTGCCGAGCAGCAAGTGGAAGCGGATCGTGTTCTGGAAGGGTTGATTGCAGCGCTAGCTCAGGACGGGGATACCCTGCTGAGCAAAGAAGAGCGCGACGAGCTGGAAGCCGTCATGATGGAACTGGTTCAGCTGCGTCAGGGTACCGACCCGTACGCGATTGAAACTGGAATTAAGAAAACAGATAAGGCGAGTCAGGAGTTTGCATCGCGCCGGATGGATCAGTCTATCCGCCGGGCACTGGCTGGTCAGTCGATTGATGAGGTTTAGGCATGCCTAAAATTGTTGTATTACCCCATGATGAGCTTTGCCCGGAAGGGGCAGTGCTAGACGCGCAAGAAGGCGAAACTATCCTTGACGTGGCACTGCGCAACGGTATTGGCATTGAACATGCGTGTGAAAAGTCCTGTGCGTGTACCACGTGTCACTGCATTGTTCGTGAAGGTTTTGATTCACTGGATGAAAGTGACGAGCTAGAAGATGACATGCTGGATAAGGCATGGGGACTGGAGCCGGAATCGCGCTTGAGTTGTCAAGCCAAGGTCGCTGATGAGGATTTGGTGGTGGAGATCCCGAAATACACCCTGAATCTGGCATCGGAAAACCACTAAGATGATTTAGCCCAAGTAACGTGACGTTACTTGGAGATAAAAGCCCAGATGGTGAAAGCCGTCAGGGCTTTTTTTATGGCTATGGATTATTGTCTGTATTGGGCCGTTGGCTACACTAATAGGCTAGGGAGCATAAACTGGAGGAGAGAGTTATGGGCTTGAAATGGATTGATTCACGGGAGTTGGCTATCGAGCTGTCCGAGCAGCATCCGGATGTTGATCCGGTGACGCTCCGTTTTACCGACTTGAGGGAGTGGATCTTGGCATTGGAAGCATTTGATGATGATCCCGAACATTGTAGTGAGCGGGTGCTTGAAGCTGTGCAGATGTGCTGGATTGAAGAAGCGGATTAAGCCGCTTTTTCCTCTTCCTCTTCCTCTTCCTTTTTCCTGCCCGTTTGCCCGTTATGATCTTGCTCTGACTCTCGTTGTAAACAGCTTGTTTCTTGACTGCTTCCAAGGCACAGTAGGATAAATCCTGGGAATTGGCTAAATAGCATTATTTTCAACTACCACGCACTCCCTCGTTGGGGGGGCGCTGTCCGGAACGTGCTGAAATCGCTGTGAAACCCCTTGTAATGCTAAAATGTGCCCCAATAACATCTGTTATTGCGGGTAACGTCATTGTCATCTATTTGTTATCTAAATGCCTGCAGGATAATCTATTCAGGCGTTAGGCTCGGTCCTATCATATCCCGTTGCTCTGCTGAGTATGGCGGAGTAACAACAATCCAAGGAGTATTTCATGTCTGCCAAAATGAGTGTGCTACTGTCTGCGAAAGCCGCTGACGAAAAGTGGGGCAAAAATGCCCTGGTAACCTTCGAAGCTGACAGCGCAGTAGTTCACCTGACAGAAGAAAATGTGTTGCCGGCCATTCAGCGCGCTGGTCGCAAACTGGATGCACAAGGTATCAAGAACGTCGAGTTGGTCGGAGAAGGCTGGGATCTGGAGTGTATCTGGGCTTTTGTTCAGGGGCACCGCAATGCCAAGCCAGGTAATGAAGTAAGCTGGAACGGGTTGTCTGATACTGATGAAGCTGAGCTGCAGGCACGCTTAATGGCAACCAACTGGGTTCGCGATATTATCAACCAGTCGGCAGAAGTGGTTCGCCCTTCGCAATTGGCATCCCGCGCAGGGGAGCTGATCAAGTCATTGGCGCCAGAGCATGTTACTTACAAGATCATTAAGGGTAATGACCTACTGGATGAAGGCTGGAACGGTATCCATACCGTCGGCCGTGGTTCAGAGCGCTCACCAGCGATGCTACGCCTTGATTATAATCCGACCGGCAATGCTGATGCACCGGTGCACACGTGTGTCGTTGGTAAGGGGATCACGTTTGATTCCGGCGGCTACAGCATGAAGCCTTCAGCGGGTATGACAGCAATGAAAGCCGATATGGGTGGCTCGGCACTGGCTACAGGTGCGTTGGCACTGGCTATTGCCCGTGGTACCAACAAGCGTATCAAGCTGATCCTGTGCTGTGCGGAAAATATGGTTTCGGGCCGTGCCTTCAAGCTGGGTGACATCATTACCTACAAGAATGGTAAAACCGTTGAAGTACTTAACACGGATGCTGAAGGTCGTTTGGTCTTGGCGGACGGTTTGATCTACGCAAGCAGCCAGAACCCAGAACTGATCATTGATTGTGCCACCCTAACAGGTGCAGCGAAGAATGCACTGGGTAATGACTACCATGCGCTGTTTAGCTTCGATCATGGTTTGGCACAGAAAGCCTTGATGGCTGCCAGTGATGAAAACGAAGGGTTGTGGCCGCTACCGCTGGCCGAGCAACACCGTGGCATGATGCCATCGAATTTTGCTGACTTGAGCAATATCTCACAGGGTGATTTCATGCCGGGTGCTAGCACGGCAGCGGCTTTCCTGTCTTATTTCGTTGACGATTACCAAAATGGCTGGATGCACATTGATGCCAGCGGTACCTACCGTAAATCAGCCAATGACAAGTGGGCTGCAGGGGCTACGGGGATGGGGGTGCGTACCTTAGCAAATATTCTGTGCGACCACGAACAAGACTAAAATTATAACAATACCAAGCTGATTTTATCCGTTCGGTATACAGCTGCCGCCTAAGGGCGGCAGTCTTTTTCAGGAAGAAAGTATGTTGAAAATTTCACTTTCCTCAGCCTCGCACTCGGGAGTATGGGGAGACAAGGCACTGGTGGCGTATGAAACCGATGGTGCCGTTATTCATTTTTCTGGTGATTACCCGCTGCGCCGTATTCAGCAGGCGGCTCGTCAGTTGCAGTCGCAAGGGATCACCCAGGCCTGCTTAGACGGTGAAGGCTGGAGCTACGAGCGCCAATGGGCATTCTACTGTGGTTTTGCGACCCCCAAAACAGAAGTAAAACTGCGCTGGGCCTCCATCGATGAAGACGAGCTAGAGCTGCTCAACGCCCGCCGCCGCAGTGCTGATTGGGTGCGCAAGGTGGTCAATGCGACGCCGGAAGACATGTATCCGGAGAAGCTGGCGGATGAAGCCATATCCTTCTTGTCGTCGATTGCCGGTGAAGCCCTGTCCCATGAGGTTGTGGTGGGTGATGCTCTGGCCGAGCAAGGCTGGATTGGTACCCACAGTGTGGGTCGGGCCAGCAGCCGTCCGCCGGTGATGCTCACCGTGGATTTTAACCCGACAGGGGATGCCGATGCGCCGGTATCAGCCTGCTTAGTCGGTAAGGGGATCACCTTTGATTCGGGTGGCTACAGCATCAAGTCGAGTGCTGGTATGGTGACCATGAAATGCGACATGGGCGGTGCTGCCACGGTAACTGCGGCGTTGGGCTATGCGATCGAGCAAGGTTTGCGTCAACGTGTGAAGTTGATCCTGTGCTGTGCCGAAAACATGATTGCAGGAAACGCCTATAAGCTGGGGGATGTGTTAACGTACAAGAATGGTCAGACAGTAGAAATTGTGAATACTGATGCCGAAGGCCGCTTGGTTTTGGCTGATGGCTTGATTGCCGCGAGTGAAACCAAGGCGCCGTTGATTATTGATGCGGCGACCCTGACTGGTGCCGCTATGATGGCGGTCGGTACGGATTACAATGCGTTGTTTGGCTTGAACAAGGCGCTGGTGTTCAAAGCTCAGCAACTTTCTGACTTGGTCAATGAGCCGGCATGGCCACTGCCGCTGGAAGGCTGGCATCAGACCCACTGCCCGTCATATTATGCGGATACCGCCAATAGCCGTTCACAGAAAGGTGGTGGTATGGGTGGCGCATCGAATGCCGCAGCCTTTCTGTCGCGTTTTGTTGATACTGACAATTGCGGTTGGGTTCATTTTGACTTGGCGGCTTGCTTCCGAGACAGCGCAGACGCCCGCTGGGCGGCTGGTGCGACGGGAGTCGGGGTTGCCAACATTGCAGCTATGCTGCTTTAGCCGTAGATTTTAGCCTGAGGGGAAATATAATAATGACAATTGAAAGAACATTCTCAATCGTAAAACCAGATGCCGTTAAGCGTAATCTTATTGGTGCTATTTACAACCGAATCGAGAAGGCCGGGCTACGCGTGGTCGCTGCGAAAATGATCCGTATGGATGCCGACAAGGCGAAAGGTTTTTATGCCGAGCATGAAGGCAAGCCGTTTTTTGATGATTTGGTGGCCTTTATGACATCGGGACCGGTGATGGTTCAGGTGCTGGAAGGCGACAATGCCGTGGTGCGCTACCGTGAGCTGATGGGCAAGACCAACCCGGAAGAAGCGGCATGTGGTACCCTGCGTGCCGACTATGCGCTCAGCCTGCGTCATAACTCGGTACATGGTGCAGACAGCCCAGAGTCTGCTGCTCGTGAAATTGCTTACTTCTTTGCTGATGACGAGATGTGCTCTCGCGATTAAGCCGCCGTCTTGAGTAAAGAAACGGGAAGCCTTGGCTTCCCGTTTTTATTTGTCTGCCGGGCCCGGCCGAGTGAACAAGTGGAATCTCATAGCCAAAGCCTGTACAATTTCGCGCCTTATACCCAGGGGCTCAGGTAATCTTCGCTGAAATAGGCGCCTTGCAGTTACTCGGGTATAAAACCAAACTGACAACAGGTGGGCTATTTCATAGCGCATGACCACAGTTTAGGCTTAAAGGTCCTGTCGTATACCGTACACCGGTATACCCAAGGCACAGATAACGTCACGTAATTTAAAGAGGCAACAACCGATGACAACTGTTAAAACAAATCTGCTGGATTTTGATCGCAAGGGGCTGCGTAAGTATTTTGCCGATGAACTGGGTGAAAAAGCCTTCCGCGCCGATCAGATAATGAAGTGGATTTATCATTTCGGTTGTGATGATTTCGATCAGATGACGAACATCAACAAGAAATTGCGTGAAAAACTCAAGCGAGTAGCTGAAATCCGCGCTCCGTACGTTGCGGAAGCCCAGCACTCCAGCGACGGCACCATCAAGTGGGCGATGAAGGTCGGTGATCAGGACGTGGAAACGGTTTACATTCCTGATGAGGATCGTGCCACGCTGTGTGTGTCCTCTCAGGTAGGCTGTGCGCTGGAATGTAAATTCTGCTCAACGGCCCAGCAGGGCTTCAACCGTAACCTGCGCGTATCGGAAATTATTGGTCAGGTATGGCGGGCTGCCAAAGAGATCGGTATCGAGAAAGAAACGGGTCGTCGCCCTATCACCAACATTGTCATGATGGGGATGGGTGAACCGCTGCTTAACATGAAGAACCTGATCCCAGCACTTGAAATCATGCTTGATGATCTCGGTTTCGGCCTCTCTAAGCGTCGCGTGACAGTATCGACCTCAGGTGTTGTATCTGGCCTTGATCAGATGACGGGCACTATCGATGTCGCACTGGCGATTTCTTTGCACGCCCCAACCGATGAGCTGCGTTCGCAAATCATGCCAATCAATAATCGCTGGAATATTGAAGACTTCCTGGCATCGGTGCGTCGTTATATTGATTCATCGAATGCAAACCGTGGTCGTGTGACGGTGGAATACGTACTGCTTGATCATGTGAATGATGATATGGAACATGCACGTCAATTGGGTGTGTTATTGAAAGATACACCAGCCAAGGTGAACCTGATCCCATTCAATCCATATCCGGGCTCGCCGTACAAGAAACCGAGCAACTCCCGTATTGACCGCTTCATGAAAACGTTGATGGAGTACGACTTTACGGTAACCGTTCGTAAGACCCGTGGTGATGATATCGATGCGGCATGCGGACAATTGGTAGGTGATGTGATTGACCGCACGAAACGCACACAAGCTAAGGCTCAAAAAGCTGAACAAATCCCGGTAAAATCAGTCTAATAGACAATTACCTAGTCTGGGTGGATAAGACATCTACTTTGGCTGCGCATTAATACGGACATTAAGGTGGGAATGGAATGGTGCGATGGACGATGTACCTATTATTGTGTAGTTTTATGACCGGTTGTGTTACCGTCGATGACGCTGGCAATATCCCCCAGGGCATGAATAAGATCGAGGCTTCAGAAGCCAGAGTCACTCTTGGACTGGGGTATCTAGAACAAGGACAATGGCAGCGGGCGCGTGATAATTTTGAGCTCGCCCTACGCTATGCCCCGCGTTATTACCGGGCGCAAAATGCGATGGCTTATTACTACCAGCGGGTGGACGAACCGGAGTCTGCTGAAGCCATGTATCGCCAGGCGTTGAAAGATTCGCCAAAAAATGGCGATGTGAGAAACAACTATGGTGTATTCTTGTGTAGTCAGGGACGCTATGATGATGCGATCGATGAATTTGAGCGTGCCATCAAGCAACCATACTATTACCTGACTTCGGCCAGTTATGAAAATGCAGCATTGTGTCGCATGGAACAGGGTAACCAACCACAAGCACGGGGCTATTTTGAAAAGGCGCTGTCTTACGACCCTTACCGAGCGAGGTCGATGCTGAATCTGTCGAAGTTGGATATTGAGGCGCAGAACTTCAAAGAAGCCCGCGTTAGGCTGTTTAAATTTAACAAGAGATACGGGTATAAGGCCGACAGCCTGTGGTTGTTGATCCAGCTAGAGCAACTGGCTGGCTCTGATAGCCAAGCGGATAAATATGCTGGTATTCTCAAAGCCCAGTACCCTAACTCTCAGCAATATCAAAAATATCTAGCCAATGAATACTGAACAGAACGAAGAACGATCAACAGAAGATATCATTCTTCCAGGGGATATGCTGCGTCAGGCTCGAGAGAAGCTAGGCTATTCACAGAAGGACGTTGCAAGCCGATTGAGGCTCCGCCTCTCGGTTGTCAGCGATATCGAAGATAATCATTTTGAACAAGCGCAACTGGCCACATTTACCCGTGGTTATGTGCGTTCCTATGCCAAATTTGTCGGTCTTAACGAGGCTGATGTACTGGCCAAACTTGACCAGCAAGGCCACGCCCAGCCCCAAGAGCAGGAAATGCAGAGCTTTTCACGTCGCACCAAGCGTGAAGCGCACGATAGCCGTATCATGCGCTTGACCTGGGCCTTGGGTGCCTTGTTTGTCGGCTTGACCGGGATCTGGTGGTGGCAGAGCTTGCAGATGACACCTGAAGCAGAACTCACTGCCGCTCCTGCAGAGGTGCAGGCGCTGGATGAGGCGATTGCCAATGCTGGCAACGGCAGTAGTACAGCGGTGCTGACGGCAGTCACCGAACCGGGTTTGGACGATAGCGCCAGTGTAGTGAGCACAGTCGATGCAGAGCAACCTGTACAGCTACCAACGATCGAACCTGAACCTCAGGCCAGCTTCGAGGACAGCTTTACCGAGCCTCAAAAGTTGGCAGACACCGATGTAGACAGCGCTGACAGTTTGGCTGCCGAGCAGTTGAGCGATGTGGTCTCTGAAGAGGAAACCGTCGTCGCCAGTTCTGATCTTGAGCTGAGCTTTACTGGTGATTGTTGGATTGACATCCGTGATGCCAACGGCCGCCGCTTGGATACCGGTATCAAGAAAGCCGGCGATGTCCTGAAGCTAGACGGCAATGAGCCTTTCCGCGTGGTGCTAGGTGCACCGAGCGTAGTTACCATTAACTATAAAGGTAAACCTGTTGATCTTAGCAGGTACCCTGCAGGTAAAGTGGCGCGATTGAAACTGCCGCAGTAAAGAGTAGATGTAATGCATAACGAGTCTCCAATTAAACGCCGTCAGTCCACCCGTATCTATGTCGGTGATGTGCCAATCGGTGATGGCGCACCGATTGCGGTGCAGTCAATGACCAACACTCGCACCACCGATGTGGCCGCGACAGTTGCGCAGATCCAAGCATTGGAAAAGGTAGGCGCGGATATTGTCCGTGTTTCGGTGCCAACCATGGACGCGGCCGAGGCGTTTAAGCAAATCAAGCAGCAGGTGAATATCCCGCTAGTGGCTGATATTCACTTTGACTACCGTATCGCATTGAAAGTGGCCGAGTACGGTGTTGACTGTCTGCGTATCAACCCGGGTAATATCGGCCGTGAAGACCGTATCCGTGCGGTTGTAGACTGCGCCCGTGACAACAACATCCCAATTCGTATCGGGGTGAACGGTGGCTCACTGGAAAAAGATATTCAGCAGAAATACGGTGAGCCGACGCCAGATGCTTTGGTGGAATCAGCGATGCGCCATGTCGATATTCTGGATCGTCTTAACTTCGATCAATTCAAAGTCAGTGTGAAGGCGTCAGATGTCTTCTTGGCGGTAGACTCGTACCGCAAACTGGCCCAGCAGATCAGGCAGCCACTTCACTTGGGCATTACCGAGGCCGGTGGTGCACGTGCAGGTTCGGTGAAATCCGCCGTTGGCTTAGGCATGCTATTGGCTGAAGGGATCGGCGATACCCTGCGTGTTTCTTTGGCTGCCGATCCGGTTGAAGAGATCAAAGTTGGCTTTGATATCCTCAAATCCCTGCGTATCCGCTCTCGCGGCATTAATTTTATTGCCTGCCCAACGTGTTCACGCCAAGAGTTCGATGTAATTGGCACTGTGAACGAGCTGGAGCAGCGACTGGAAGATATCACAATACCTATGGATGTCTCCGTTATCGGTTGTGTGGTCAACGGCCCGGGTGAGGCAGAAGTGTCACACCTAGGTATTGCTGGCGGCAACCGCAAAAGTGCGTTTTATGAAGACGGCCTGCGCCAGAAAGAGCGTTTCGACAACGACAACGTGATTGAGCAGCTAGAAGCTAAAATACGTGCAAAAGCATCGATGCTGGATGCAGCAAACCGCATTGATGTGACAGAAAAATAACGAAATTGGCAAGAATCGCCCCGACTCGTGTTGGGGCGGTTCACTATTTGCGTTATAACCTATATATTCAACTCCATTCCCCATCGGTTAACGAGAATAAACGTGGCGAAACAAATTCAAGCAATTCGAGGCATGAACGACTGCCTTCCAACCCAGTCTCCACTTTGGCAGAAAGTGGAATCGACCATTAAACAAGTTGTAAGCGCATACGGTTACAGTGAAGTCCGTATGCCTATCGTCGAATCGACGCATTTGTTTAGTCGGGCAATCGGTGAAGTAACGGATGTTGTTGAAAAGGAAATGTATACGTTTGAGGACCGCAACGGCGATAGCCTGACTTTGCGTCCTGAAGGTACGGCTGGCTGTGTACGTGCCGGCATCCAGAATGGCCTGCTATACAACCAGGAACAGCGTCTGTGGTACACCGGCCCGATGTTCCGTCACGAGCGTCCTCAAAAAGGTCGCTACCGCCAGTTCCACCAGTGCGGTGTGGAAGTCTTTGGTCTAAATGGCCCGGATGTTGATGCAGAGCTCATTATGATGACTGCGCGTATGTGGCGTGAGCTGGGTATCGATAAGCACGTTCGCCTAGAGCTGAACTCTATCGGTTCGCTTGAAGCTCGTGCTGACTACCGTCAGGCATTGATTGCTTTCCTTGAGCAGCATATCGATATTTTGGATGAAGACTGCAAGCGTCGTATGCACACTAACCCGCTGCGCGTACTTGATACCAAGAACGCGGCCATTCAGGACGTGTTGGTTGATGCCCCTAAGTTGTCTGACTACCTTGATGACGAGTCAAAACAACATTTTGCCGGTTTGTGTGAACTATTGGACGTAGCTGGTATCGAATACCAAGTAAATGAACGTCTTGTACGTGGTTTGGATTACTATAACCGTACAGTATTTGAGTGGATCACCGAGAGTCTTGGTGCACAGGGTACTGTATGTGGCGGTGGTCGCTACGATGGCCTGGTTGAGCAACTTGGCGGTAAAGCGACACCGGCGGTTGGTTTTGCAATGGGTCTAGAGCGTCTGGTATTGATGATGGAAACCCTGGAGCTGACCGATGTACGTCGTCCGGTTGACGTGTACATGGTAACGGCAGGTGAAGGTACCATGATGGCAGGCATGAAGCTGGCTGAGAAGCTTCGCGAAGAAGTGACTGGCCTGCGTGTAATGAGCCATTTCGGTGGTGGTAACTTCAAGAAGCAATTCAAGCGTGCTGACAATGTCGGCGCAGCAGTAGCATTGGTACTGGGCGAAAACGAAATCGCCGAAAATACCGTGGTAGTTAAAGATCTTCGCGGCGGTGAGCAAACCACGATGGCGCAAGACGAAGTGGCAGCGAAGCTGGCCGAATTGATTTAAGAGAGGACAGGAAGTGGACGGCAATATCACAGAAGAACAACAAGTTGAACAGATAAAGGCTTGGTGGAAAGAAAACGGTAAAGCCGTTGTTCTCGGAACTGTGATTGGTTTGGGTGGTCTGTTTGGCTGGCGTTACTACCAGTCGGAAGTTCAGTCAGCCAAGGAGCAGGCATCCGATGCATATACCCAGGTGGTTAATCGCCTAGACAATGGTAATGAGTCAGCTGTTGCAGATGTACAGGCATTTATCGCAGCCCACGAAAGCAGCCAGTATTCAGTTTTGGCAGCCCTTCAACTGGCGAAAGCGCAGGTTGATAACGGTGACTTGGACGGTGCCGCCGAGCAGCTTAGCTGGGCGATTGCCAATACCAAGGATGTGGCAATTCTACCGATTGCACAAACCCGCCTGGCTCGTATTTATGCCGAGCAGGATTCTTTCGACAAGGCACTTTCAGAGTTGGATAAAGTGACGGCTGAAAGCTGGCAGGCCAAAGTGGCAGAGCTACGAGGTGATGTCCTGTTGCAAAAAGGTGAGGTTGAAGCGGCGCGTGAAGCTTATGTTAGCGCACAGCAGCTTGGTGCATCTCCGGCCTTGCAGATCAAGCTAGACGACTTGGCACAGTAAGGTAGAGCGTATGCAAAAGGTGTTGAAGCAAGCCGTTTCGGTCGCATTGGCTGTCGGTCTACTTGCGGGTTGTGCCAGCGAGGAAGACACAATCCAAATGGCACCGTTGCCAGTGGTTGAAAGCACATTTACTCCCGTTCAGGGATGGAGCAGCAAGGTAGGGGGTGGTGTTGGCCATTTCTTTTCCAAGCTGAGCCCGGTAGTCGGCTACGGTAAGGTGTTTGTTGCAGACCGTAATGGTTTGGTCAAAGCGCTGGATCCGGATACGGGCAATGAAATCTGGCAGCAGGATCTTGAAGGGAATATCTCCGCAAGATTGGCTGGTGGTATGACCTTGTCTTACGGCAGGGTGTTCATTGGCTCGGAAAATGCCGAGGTCATTGCGCTTGATGAAGCAACTGGCGAGATCGCTTGGCGTCAGACGGTAGAAGGCGAAGTGTTATCAAAGCCATTGGTCGATGAAGGCTTGGTGATCGTTAATACTAGCCGTGGTATCTTGCAGGCGCTGGATGCCGACAGTGGTGAAAGCCGCTGGCAGCTGGGTAGTGAAGTACCCACCTTGACTCTGCGCGGCGACAGTTCGCCAGTGTCTATTTCTGGTGGTGTATTCTGGGGACAGGCCAATGGTCGTTTAGCGGGAGCCTTAATAGGCAATGGTCAGATGCTGTGGCAACAGCCGATTGGTTCGCCAAAAGGCGGTACCGAGATTGACCGACTGGTTGATGTCGATGCTTCTCCTGTTATCGATGGAGAGCGCCTGCTAGCCCTTGGTTTCAATGGTAGTTTGGTATCGATTGATCTGCGTAGCGGTCAACCGGCATGGAAACGTAACTATTCCTCGGCCACTGACTTTGCTATCGACGGTAGTCAGCTATATTTGATCACAGACAAAGACCATGTTGTTGCGGTCGATACCCGCAGTGGCACGGAGTTGTGGTCGAATAATCAGCTTGAGTACCGTTTGCTCAGCGCCCCTGCGGTAATCGATGGTTACCTGGTTGTCGGGGATAGCGAAGGCTATTTGCACTGGCTCGATCCTTACAGCGGTGATTTTGTTGCTCAGCAGGAAACAGACGGTAGCGGTATTGCTGTGCCGCCAGTTCGGATGAGCGATGGTTATTTGGTGATCACCCGAGATGGTCGTATTAACAAAATGCAAATGCCGTAATTTGCCGTTATAATACGCACCATTATTATTCTCGGCTCCTGCTGTGGACACAGTCAGGAGCCGTTGTTGTTATATCCGTTCGCGATATTATTGTCGGATGAAGGTGCAGACCGCTGGTCTGGCTGGAGGCAAGAATGAATGGAAATATGTCATTATGACTATGAAAAGTAAGAGGTACTTATGATTCCTGTTGTTGCCCTTGTCGGGCGCCCAAACGTGGGTAAATCGACGTTATTTAACCGTCTTACCCGTACAAGGGATGCGCTGGTAGCTGACTTTCCTGGCCTAACAAGGGATCGTAAATACGGTAAGGCTGAGCTCGAAGAGCACGAATTTATTGTGATTGATACCGGCGGTATCGACGGAACTGAAGAAGGCGTCGAAACCAAAATGGCCGAGCAGTCACTGATGGCGATCGAAGAGGCCGATGTTGTCCTTTTCCTCGTGGATGGCCGTGCAGGCCTGACTTCGTCAGATGAAGCGATTGCCAAGCACCTGCGTAGCCGCGAAAAGCCGACTTTCTTGGTGGTAAACAAGATTGACGGGGTTGATGGAGACAGCGCTTGTGCTGAATTCTGGAAGCTGGGCATGAACGGCATGTACCAGATCGCTGCGGCGCAAAACCGTGGTGTGACGGCACTGATGGAGCGTGCTCTGGCACCGTTTGCCGACAGCCTGAATGCGACGGAAGATGAAGACAGCGATGAGGTGTTCATTGAAGATCTGACGTCGGTTGAAGATATCGAGAAAGCCAACCTTTCTGAGGCCGATGCGGAAGCGGCGTACAAACGCTTGCAAGAGCAGCCAATCAAGATGGCGATTATTGGCCGTCCGAATGTGGGTAAGTCGACTCTGACGAACCGTATTTTGGGTGAAGAGCGTGTTGTTGTGTACGATATGCCTGGTACAACCCGTGATTCGATTTATATTCCGATGGAACGCGAAGGGCAAGAGTATGTTCTAATTGATACGGCGGGGATCCGTCGTCGTAAGAACATGAATCAAGCGGTAGAAAAGTTCTCGGTGATCCAGACATTGAAAGCCGTGGAAGATGCTAACGTTGTGCTATTGGTTATCGATGCGCGCGAAAACATTTCCGATCAGGATCTGAGCCTGCTTGGTTTTGCCTTGAACGCCGGCCGTTCACTGGTTATTGCCGTGAATAAGTGGGATGGTTTGGATAACGAAGTCAAAGAGCGTGTGAAGTCTGAACTGGACCGCCGCTTGGGCTTTGTCGACTTTGCCCGTATTCACTTTATCTCGGCACTGCATGGTACCGGTGTTGGTCACCTTTACGAGTCTGTTCAGGAAGCCTACCAGTCAGCGACTAAGCGTATCAGCACCTCATTGTTGACCCGTATTATGCAAATGGCGCAGGACGATCACCAACCGCCAATGATCCGTGGTCGCCGTGTGAAGCTGAAATATGCCCACGCTGGGGGGTACAACCCACCGATTATTGTTATTCACGGTAACCAGGTGAATGAACTACCAGGCTCATACAAGCGTTACTTGATGAACTACTACCGCAAGTCGCTGGAAATGATGGGTACGCCGATTCGAATTCAGTTCCAGAGCAGCGAAAACCCGTTTGAAGCCAAGAAGCAAAAACTGACGATTTCTCAGGAGCGTCAGCGCAAGCGTCTGGCTACAGCCCTGAAGAACCGTGATCGCGACGGCGACAGTTAATGACTGCTGAGTAGCTCACTAGTTACTTGTTAAGCTCTATAGACAAACCCGGCCACTTGGTCGGGTTTTTTGTTATTATCGCTTTTCCATCCACCTGCAAGGATATCCACCATTGTGATCAGCGCAACCCATGTACTTTTTCCTGAGCGTATCTATCAATGTGAAGCAGAGGTACAACTGATAGTGGCGACCCCTGCTCCGGGTTGCTATGTTGTTACCGATCAGACACCTTTTCACCCGGTCAGCCATATTTGGCCTGATCACCCTGCCGATCGCGGTACTTTGGTACTCGAAGGGCAGGCGTATGACGTTGTCGATTGCCTTGTCGGTGCCGTGGAGTTGGATAGCGGTCAGCTGCATGTTGGCGCTGAGATTCCAGTGAAGCGAGATGAGCCTGGATGGGTGTTTGTGGTGGTTCACCAACTGGCTAGTACCGTGGATTTTCCCGCAGGCTGCCAGGTCATGCTCAATGTTGATGAGCAATATCAGTTAGCCCTGAGCCGTGGCCACAGCGGCGGTCATCTGTCGTCGCTCGCCCTGAATAAGGTGCTGCACCATGATTTCTGGCGCAAGGACGCCTCTCGCAAAGATGAGCTCGGTCACTATGACTTCCACAGCTATGCGCAGACAGAGAGCAGGGTAACAGAAGACTGCAGCACAGATACGTATCGTATTGGAAAAACTCTGCGTAAACGTGGCCTCAATGCGGCCGATATGCTGGCAGCGTTGCCCGCTATCACAGAGCAAATTAATCAGCAGCTCGCGCTGTGGTGCGAAGCGGGTTATCCGGTGGATATGCGTAGGGAAGGGGAGGCACTGACCGATTCCCGCTATTGGCGTTGTGATCTGGATGAAGGCCAAATGGTGGAAATCCCTTGTGGCGGTAGTCATGTTCGTTCACTAGCAGAATATGCGGCATTACGGGTAGAGTTCTGTATTGCCAGTGATCAAGAGCTGGTGATGATAACGTATAGTCAACCTGCGTGATCAACCGCCTGCACAGATAAAAAATCGCCTTTTGGCGATTTTTTTATATCTTTCATAATCTTAATCATTATCGCTAAGTAGCTTACGGTGATTGTGATCTTTTTTCTCTGATTTTCACTTATGCTTGATCAACTGGATTTTTATCGGAAGTTGTAGATTTAAATATCGTATAAAATTGAAATACAGCACATGTAACTTATGCTTTCGGGATGTGTATCGATAAATATTCTTTTGGTACCAGATCGCTGATCACCATGGCTTTTAGCGTTGATCACCGGTTTGAAGTACGATCAGGGTACGCAATATTGCCGTGGTAAGGCACATCATTGCAGATGCTGAGCCGGATCAAAGGCGCCGGCGGGTAAATTGCTTTATGATTGGGCGAGTCACCGTTAAGGAAAAGAAAATGAGCCAGAACATTTGTCCAAGTTGTCTCCAAGATCTCGAGTGGCAGGAAGGGAAGTACCATTGCGGGGGCTGTAGCATCGTGTATATCAAAAAAGCTTTTTGCCCTGATTGCGAGTCCGAACTTGAAAAGCTTCAGGCATGTGGGGCGGCGAGCTATTTTTGTAATCGTTGCAATGAGCTCAAATCCAAGTCGCGAGTCAGAATCCAATTCGATAAAGCGTAATACCAACTTGGATCATTCATTGAAATACAATGCCGCCAGGTACATCACCGGGCGGCATTTTTGATCGGGTGGTTTGAATTTACCAGCATACGGTGACAAAGCTGAGCGGCTTGTGGTGGCCTGTCTAACCCGTTGACTCAGCAACAATAGAATGGATTTCTCCGTCGGCGACAGTCGTCCGCAGGCTATCACCGTGCTTGACTTGCTCGGCGCTACGGATGACCTGCCCCTTCTGGTTGCGGGTAATAGAGTAGCCACGGCCTAGAGTTGCCAGTGGGCTGACGGTTTCCAGCTTTTCAGCCGCCATGGCGAGCTTATGGCTGGCATTGAGCAGGCGGCGATCCATCCCGTCCTGAAGCCGTTGCTGCAGGCGCTCAAGGCGGTTTTGCTGGGTTTGGACAATTTGCGCCGGCGAGTTGAGTGCTAGTTTGTAGTTGTTGCGGTCAATGTGCTGCTGGTGGCGGCTTAGGCGCTGTCTCATGGCCAGCTCCAGCTTGCTTGCCAATTCATCCAACTGCTGTTGCTGCTGGTTGAGGCGCACCTGCGGGTGCTGGCGATCGAGGCGGTGCTGCAGGCGGACAGTTTGTGCTTGCTTCGCGGATAGGTAATGACGCATTGCATGCTGAAGCTGCTGCGTTTTCTGGCTGATTTTCTGGGTTTGGAACCCCATGTCCCGGCTGATCAGCTCGGCGGCCGCGGATGGGGTCGGTGCACGGACATCCGCCACGAAATCCGCGATGGTGACATCGACTTCGTGACCGACGGCACTGACGATCGGGATTTGGCTGGCAGCAATGGTTCGCGCCACAATTTCCTCGTTGAAGGCCCACAGATCTTCCAGTGAGCCACCGCCCCGGCCGACAATCAGAATGTCACACTCACGGCGGGCGTTGGCACGACCAATGGCTTGGGCAATCGATATTGCTGCGCCTTCCCCTTGGACTATCGTTGGGTAAATGACCACCGGTAGACTTGGATCGCGGCGTTGAAGAACATTGAGGATATCGTGCAGCGCGGCGCCGGTCTTAGAGGTGATAACTCCCACTCGTTGTGGTTGCTCTGGCAGCGGTTGTTTGAGTGTCTGGGCGAACAGGCCTTCGGCGGCCAGGTTCATTTTCAGTTGTTCAAACTGCTGCTGCAGGCGACCATCACCTTCAGGCTGCATGCTCTCAATGATCAGCTGATAATCGCCACGCGGTTCGTAGAGCGACAAACGGGCCTTGACCAGTACCTGGGTGCCATTGGCTGGTTTGAAGGTCACACGACGGTTGCTGCCTTTGAACATGGCGCATTTGACTTGGGCGCGTGAGTCTTTGAGGGTGAAATACCAATGACCGGAAACGGGCATGGAGAGATTCGACAGCTCACCAACCAGCCAAACCACTCCCATTTCGTTTTCAAGGATTAAACGAACTTGGGCATTGAGGCTGGAAACGGTGTAGATACGGTCATTGGTCTGGTTCTGTTGAGCAAATAACGTCACAAGACAAGATACCTGTATTGGAAGGCTGGGGCGTGCGGCAGACGAGCGTCAGGACGAGGTGAACAAAGTCTGGGCAGATCTATGGACAGATCTTGGTCGTAAAATGCTTGCCGCAGCACCGGAAACTTAACCGAAATATACTACACATCAAGATGAATTTGTCAATTAAAAAAATAAAAAAAAGTCTAGCCAATCGATTGCATCCTCCGTATAATTCGTCCGCAATATTTTATCCTTCTTTAACCCTTTACTTGGTGTGAGATATTGCAATGTTACGAATCAAACAAGAAGCTTTGACTTTCGATGATGTCCTGCTGGTTCCAGCCCATTCTACCGTACTGCCTAACACTGCCGATCTGCGCACCCGCCTGACGAAAGACATTACGCTGAACATCCCTATGGTGTCTGCGTCAATGGATACCGTGACAGAAGGCCGCCTGGCAATTGCCCTTGCCCAGGAAGGCGGCATTGGCTTCATCCACAAGAACATGTCCATTGAGCAGCAAGCCAATGAAGTTCGTATGGTGAAAAAATTCGAAGCCGGCGTAGTTTCTGAGCCTGTTACTGTGAAGCCTTACAATACGATTGAAGACGTGAAGCGTCTGACAGTCGAAAACGGTTTTGCAGGCTACCCTGTTGTTTCTGACAACAACGAGCTGGTAGGTATTATTACTGGCCGTGATGTTCGTTTTGTTACCGACCTTTCAATGAAGGTTGAAGAAGTGATGACGCCAAAAGATAAACTGGCTTCTGCTAAAGAAGGCGCATCACGCGAAGAAGTCGAAGCTATCATGCAGCAGTACCGTGTTGAGAAAGTACTGCTAGTCAACGATGATTTTCAGCTTCGTGGCATGATCACCGCAAAAGATTTCCAGAAAGCTGAGCGTAAGCCCAATGCATGTAAAGACGAGCGTGGTCGTCTTCGCGTAGGTGCTGCTGTTGGTGCCGGTGCTGGTAACGAAGAGCGTGTTAAGGCGCTGGTTGAAGCAGGCGTTGATGTATTGCTTATTGACTCTTCACACGGTCACTCTGAAGGTGTACTTGCCCGTATCCGTGAAACACGCGAAGCGTTCCCTGAGCTACCAATTGTCGGTGGTAACGTTGCAACGGCTGAAGGTGCGCGAGCACTGATCGAAGCCGGTGTGAGCACGGTGAAAGTGGGTATCGGCCCTGGCTCTATCTGTACCACCCGTATTGTTACCGGTGTGGGCGTACCTCAGGTAACCGCGATTGCCGATGCCGTTGCGGTTGCTGACCAATACGACATCCCTGTGATTGCCGATGGCGGTATCCGCTTCTCTGGCGATATGTGTAAGGCGATTGCAGCTGGCGCATCTTGCGTGATGGTGGGTTCAATGTTCGCGGGAACAGAGGAAGCACCGGGTGAAGTTGAGCTGTACCAAGGCCGAGCTTACAAATCTTACCGTGGCATGGGGTCATTGGGTGCCATGTCTAAAGGGTCTTCTGACCGTTACTTCCAGACGGACAACGCGGCTGACAAGCTGGTTCCTGAAGGTATCGAAGGTCGTGTCGCTTACAAAGGCCACATGAAAGAAATCGTTCACCAGCAAATGGGCGGCCTGCGTTCAAGCATGGGCCTAACCGGTTCTGCGACTATCGAAGCGCTGCGTACCCAAGCCGAATTTGTTCGCATCTCTGGTGCCGGCTTGAATGAATCACATGTGCACGATGTAACGATTACTAAAGAAGCACCTAACTACCGTCTGGGTTAATTTTCATCAGCTGCATCAGCAACTGACGAAAACGTTTGCCTACGCGCGAAACTTGTATAAGATCGGGGGCGTTTTTATGCCCCCACCTTCCATTTATTTTTTGAGACAGCTCGAATGACCACGACCACAAATATTCATGACCAGCGTATCCTGATCCTGGACTTTGGTTCTCAGTACACCCAGCTTATTGCACGTCGTATCCGTGAAATTGGTGTTTATTGTGAACTATGGAGCTGGGACGTTGATGAAGCAGATATTCGCGACTTCAACCCTAACGGCATCATCCTTTCTGGTGGTCCTGAAAGTGTGACAGAAGAGGGTTCACCTCGTGCACCGCAGTATGTGTTCGAAGCCGGTGTTCCTGTATTCGGTGTTTGCTACGGTATGCAGACGATGGCCGAGCAGCTAGGTGGTAAAGTAGCGGGTTCTACTGAGCGTGAGTTTGGTTATGCGCAGGTTAAAGTGGTTGAGCCAACCGCTTTCTTCCAAAATATCGAAGATGCAATTGCTGAAGATGGTACTGCACTGCTAGATGTATGGATGAGCCACGGTGACAAAGTGGTCGAAATCCCGTCTGATTTCGTCAAGGTTGCGGAAACTGAAACGTGCCCATACGCGGCAATGGCAAACGTAGAGAAAAATTTCTACGGTGTACAGTTCCACCCAGAAGTAACCCACACTCGTCAGGGTATGCGCATTATCGAGAACTTTGTTCTGAACATCTGTGGCTGTGAGAAGCTATGGACGTCGGCGAACATTATTGATGATGCCGTTGCACGTATCAAAGAGCAGGTAGGTGACGACGAAGTGATCCTTGGCCTGTCGGGCGGTGTTGATTCATCTGTTGTTGCGATGCTTATCCACCGTGCGATCGGCGACAAGCTGACATGTGTGTTTGTCGACAACGGCCTGCTTCGCTTGAACGAAGGTGAGCAGGTAATGGAAATGTTTGGCGATCACTTCGGGCTGAAGATTGTACATGTCAAAGCTGAAGACCGTTTCCTTGAGGCACTCGCAGATGAGGCAGAGCCGGAAGCCAAGCGTAAGATTATCGGCCATGTATTTGTCGATGTCTTCGATGAGGAGTCGAAGAAGCTAGCAAATGCGAAGTGGTTGGCACAGGGCACGATCTACCCAGATGTTATCGAATCAGCCGCATCGAAAACCGGTAAAGCGCATGTTATCAAGTCGCACCACAACGTTGGTGGCCTGCCTGATGATATGGAAATGGGCTTGGTTGAGCCGCTAAAAGAGCTGTTCAAAGATGAAGTTCGTAAGATTGGTCTTGAGCTTGGCCTACCTTACAATATGCTTTACCGCCATCCGTTCCCAGGTCCTGGCCTAGGTGTACGTGTACTGGGTGAAGTGAAGAAAGAATACTGTGATTTGCTGCGCCGTGCTGATGCTATTTTCATCGAAGAGTTACACAAAGCGGATCTATACAACAAAGTCTCGCAGGCATTTACTGTGTTCCTACCTGTACGTTCTGTGGGTGTAATGGGCGATGGCCGTAAGTACGACTGGGTTGTGTCACTGCGTGCGGTAGAGACGATCGATTTCATGACCGCGCACTGGGCTCACCTGCCGTATGATTTCCTAGGCAAGGTTTCTAACCGTATCATCAACGAAGTTGACGGTATTTCTCGTGTTGTTTATGACATATCGGGCAAGCCACCAGCAACCATCGAGTGGGAATAATCCTCTCATTTTCGGCTTAGGTTGATTGAACAAGAAGAAGCACCCTCGGGTGCTTTTTTTTTTTGGCTAAACTGTATGGATGCCAAGCAAACTATCGCTCTTTTATGAAGGGGGTCTAACGGGAAGGTAGAGAGGAAATCATATTAATGAGCTTATTAATAGGAGAGGTATCTGCTTCTAAGCAATAGCAAGGCTGGTCTTGATTACTTAGGGGGCACTCAGGGATGGCATAAGGAAATATTGTAAATAAATGAGACTATTGTTGTGCCTTGTGGGTGGGCTTGTAGTGTGCTTGTTAGTATAATGTTTTTCATTAATATTTCATTACAATGTGGTATTGTGAATATTACCGAATACATGGTGGATCGTGCGTTTTTGTTTGAACTTTTCATTACAATTCGCCGCAAGCTTTTTCTTTGTAAGAAAAAACGGATTGATGGCGATACAACGACAATCTAACGCCGCAAATTTACAACATCACTAATGACCATGGAGTTCCCATGAGCAATCAAGCTGTCAACAAGACACCTAATGAGTCGCAGAGCGCGATGAATAAGTTTCTTAATTTTATTGAGCGTACAGGTAACAAGATCCCTGATCCTGCCTTGCTCTTCTTCTGGGGATTGATCCTTGTATGGGTTCTATCTGCAGTGTTCTCTCAGTTCGAATTTGGTTTAATTCACCCCGTTTCTGGCCAAGCAGTAGAAGTTAACAACCTACTGACCGGTGAGTCGTTTGCAAACTTCCTTGCAACAATGGTGACTAACTTCACCGGTTTTGCACCACTGGGTATTGTACTTGTAGCAATGCTGGGTGTGGGTGTTGCTGAGGCCTCTGGCTTTATCAATACTGGCCTGAAGAAGATGCTGAACGTTACACCGGCTAAATTCATCACGCCTGTGCTAATTTTGGTTGCAATCGTTTCGCACACTGCTGCCGATGCAGGTTACGTGCTGGTTATCCCTCTGGGTGGTATTATCTTCCACGCAGCAGGCCGCCACCCGCTAGCGGGTATTGCCGCGGCATTCGCGGGTGTATCAGGTGGTTTTGCGGCGAACTTTATTCCTTCAGGTATCGACCCTCTATTGGCTGGCTTCACGCAAGAAGCGGCACAAATTCTTGACCCTGAATATATTGTTAACCCGTTATCAAACCTATTCTTCACCGGTTTGTCTTCACTGCTTATCGTGAGCATTGGTTGGTACATCACTGACCGCATTATCGAGCCTCGTCTATCTCAGACGGCGATCGATGAAGATGCAGAAGAAGCACCGGATATGGGCTCTTTCACAGAGCTAGAAAGTAAAGCTTTCTCTCGTGCTGGCTGGGCGATGATGGCTGGTATTGCAGTACTGGTTGCCGCGCTGATCCCTGAGACATCACCGCTACGTAACCCTGCCGGTGAAATCACCGCGTTTAACGCACCGGTAATGCAATCTATTGTACCGCTTATCTTTATCTTGTTTGTGATCCCGGGTGTGGTATACGGCAAGGTTGCGGGTACGTTCAAAGCCAGTGACGATATTATCAAGTCAATGTCTGCCACGATGAGCAGCATGGGTAGCTTCATGGTTATGGCGTTCTTCATCGCTCAATTCCTTGTGGCCTTTACTCAATCTAACCTTGGTACGCTACTTGCGCTTTCTGGTGCTCAGCTTCTACAAGCGATGAACTTACCAGGCCAGGTGACCATTGTTGGTATGATCCTCCTAACGGCATTCGTTAACCTGTTGGTTGGTTCTGCTTCTGCGAAGTGGGCCCTGATTGGTCCTATCATGGTACCGATGCTAATGGCTGTGGGTATTTCTCCTGAGCTGACTCAGGCTGCATACCGTGTTGGTGACTCTGTATCTAACATCATTTCTCCAATGATGGTGTTCTTCCCGCTGGTTGTTGTTTACATGCAGCGCTACGTGAAGAGCTCAGGTATCGGCTCTCTGGCTTCAATGATGATGCCTTACTCGATTGCGATGTTGATTGGTTGGACTATCTTCCTACTTATCTACTGGGCAATTGGTATCCCGCTAGGTATCCAAGCACCTTATACTTACGGCATGTAATTTACTTGCTGAATAAAAAGCCCCGCTCAAAGCGGGGCTTTTTTTATGCAGGTAAACACAGGCTGGCCATTCCTTTACTGAATATGATGTTAGTGAAAAGTAGTCTGATATTGTTGATATTAATGAATCACTGTTGGTTGATTGTTAATGCTGATTTTGTTGTGATATCTGAAATTTAATTTTGTAAAATTTTCATGCTGTACTTATCTGGTGGTACGGGCTAGTTGGTTGCTTAACTTATCCTATGTGGTGCTTTATTCTGCTATAGCTCTAGATTGTGGTTTATTGGTTTGAAAGTGCTCTGGTTTAGTGGTTTTACTCAGGTGGGATGATTTGTTAATTTCTGACTAAAACACAACATTAAAACTCAATCGGTGTATTAAGGATGTACGACTATGAGTGAGACTATTTCGCCCCCACCTTCGCAGAAAGGCATTATCGCGTTCATCGAACGTGCTGGTAAAAAAATCCCTGATCCTGTCATTATTTTCATGTCACTATTTGTATTCTGTTTGGTGTTGACTGCCGCTATTGGAGGCTTGCAGTTTGACATTACAGGTGCAGATGGCGGTGCGGTGACCCACAGCGTCAAAAATATGATGGCAACGGAAAATATCCGTTGGATGTTTGATAATGCATTATTGACCAACTGGCTGTCATTTGGTGGCGGTGTCCTTGGTGTTATCTTGATCGTGATGCTAGGGGTCGGTATCGCGGAAAACTCTGGCTTGCTATCGACGGTGATAAAGAAAGTCGGCCTGCGAATTAATGACCGCTACCTACCGTTGTTGGTTGTTTTCCTCGGTATCATGAGCTCGATTGCAACGGATGCCGGTTACCTGATCCTGATCCCTCTTGCCGGTCTGCTTTATGCGGGCCTGGGTAAGAACCCACTTATTGGTATGGCTGCTGGTTTTGCTGGTGTATCGGCAGGTTTCAGTGCCAACCTGATCCCCGCGACGCCGGTTGACGTTATTCTGGGGGCCAATGCACGTATCTTTGCTGAATCTCAAGGGATCCCTTTTGAAAACGCGGCGGGTGAAGCGCTTAATCCTGCAACGATGCATTATTTCTTCATTTTTGCGTCAACCTTCCTTCTGGCTGGGCTAGGTGCTTGGGTAACGACGCGTTTTGTTGCTCCTCGCCTTGAGAAAATGTCTTACCAGTTGCCGGAAGACTTGAATTTAGATGACTTCAAGGTATCGGAGACAGAGAACAAGGGACTTCGTGCAGCGGGCTTGGGCCTGATTGTTGTGTTGGCTGCTGTGGTTGGCTTGGCAATGGGGCCTTTGGCGACGTACACCAACGAAGCGGGTCGTGAAGTGACCCCTTACCTTGATAATGTGATCTTGCTGATCGCTATGGTGTTTGCGGTTGTCGGTGTTTTCTTCGGCGTGGCAACTGGTAAGTTCAAGTCGCTGCAGGATGTCGTAAAGGCCATGGTGACGCAGATGAACACCATGGGCTATATCTTGGTGTTGACGTTCTTCTGTTATAACTTCTTGGCGCTACTTGGCTTCTCTGGCTTGGGTACCTATGTAACTTACCTTGGTGCAAGCTTCCTGAGTGCGCTGGGCTTGCAAGAGTTCCCAATCCTGCTGATCATCGGTTTTATCCTGACAACTGCGGTAATTAACCTGTTCGTGGGCGGCTTGACGTCGAAGTGGATGCTTCTCGGTCCGATCTTTGTCCCAATGCTGTACCAGGTCAACCCGAACATGACGCCGGATCTTGTAACCGCGGCTTACCGTGTTGCTGATTCATCAACCAACATCATTACGCCAATGATGAGTTATGCGGGGGTTATTCTCGCTTTCATGCGTAAGTACAAGCCTGAGCTATCGTTCGGTGATGTGATTGCGATGATGGTGCCTTATTCGGTTGCATTCCTGACTGTATGGACAACATTGTTGGTGGCTTTCTTTGCCTTCAACATCCCACTAGGCTTTTAATTGAGTCGCAAGAAAAGATAACTTACAGCAGATAAATAAAACCCCGCTTAGAGCGGGGTTTTTTATGTTTTCCGTTCATTGCAGACGATTGCTACAGAAGATACTGGGCATGGAAGCGCAGGTGATCATCGATAAAGCTGGCGATGAAATAGTAGCTATGGTCGTAGCCTTCCTGCATGCGCAGTTCGAGCGGGTAGTCCACGCTTTGGGCGGCTTCGGCAAGTGAATCGGGTTTCAACTGCTCCTCAAGGAAGCTGTCTTGAGTGCCTTGGTCAACCAATGCAGGCACCGGCTGCTGGTTGTGTTTGAGGAGTTCTGTGGTGTCGTATTGCAGCCAAGTGGTGCGGTCGTCACCAAGGTACCCCCCTAAGGCTTTTTCACCCCAAGGGCAATTAACCGGGTTGCTGATCGGGCTGAAGGCCGATACTGAGCTGTAGCGTGATGGGTTGCGCAGGGCAATCATCAAGGCGCCGTGTCCCCCCATAGAGTGGCCACTGATCGCCCTTTTGTCACTCACTGGGAAGTGCTCCTCGATCAAGGCTGGCAGCTCGTTCACTACATAATCATACATGCGGTAGTGGCGGTTCCACGGTGCTTGGGTTGCATTGACATAAAAGCCTGCCCCCAAGCCGAAGTCGTAGGCTCCTTCGGGATCATCCGCGACACCTTCACCACGCGGACTGGTATCCGGCGTCACAATGGCAATACCCAGTTCGGCCGCCAGGCGCTGGGCACCGGCTTTTTGCATGAAGTTCTCATCGCTACAGGTCAAGCCCGACAACCAGTAGAGCACCGGTACTTTTGTTCCCTGGGCGATGTGTGGCGGGAGGAAAATAGCAAAGCGCATGTCGCAGTTCAGCACCGCAGAGTGATGGGTGTATTGCTTGTGCCAGCCACCAAAGCTTTTGTTCCAGCTTACGTTTTCGATAGTCATTAGGATACTCTGTAGTTGCTAGGGCGGCTAGGCTCCTGCTGGAGCCTAGCCGGTAGCATTATTTGTCGTAGTGGATGACTGAGCGGATGCTCTTGCCTTCATGCATCAGGTCAAAGGCTTCGTTGATGGCATCCAGTCCCATGGTGTGGGTAATGAAATCATCCAGCTTAAATTCGCCCGCCATGTAGCGCTCAACAATCTCGGGTAGCTCTGAGCGGCCTTTTACACCACCGAACGCAGAACCACGCCATACTCGGCCTGTTACCAACTGGAACGGGCGGGTAGAGATTTCTTGGCCGGCACCAGCAACCCCGATGATCACCGATTCGCCCCAGCCTTTATGGCAGCACTCAAGGGCTGAGCGCATGACGTTGACGTTACCGATACATTCGAATGAGAAGTCCACACCACCATCGGTCATCTCGACGATCACTTCCTGGATAGGCTTATCGTAGTCGTTCGGGTTGATACAGTCTGTCGCGCCGAGTTCTTTTGCCAACGCGTATTTGCTCTCGTTGATATCAACACCGATGATACGGCTTGCACCGGACATCGTTGCACCGATGATCGCAGACAGACCGATCCCGCCAAGACCGAATATGGCAACGGTGTCCCCTTTTTGTACTTTGGCTGTTTTCAGAACGGCACCCATACCGGTTGTGACGCCACAGCCAAGCAGGCAGACTTCTTCCAATGGTGCTTCTTTGTTGACTTTCGCCAGTGAAATCTCAGGCAGTACCGTGTATTCAGAGAACGTCGAGCAGCCCATGTAGTGGTATATTGGCTGGCCATCCTTATAGAAACGGGTGGTACCGTCGGGCATCAAGCCTTTCCCTTGGGTTTCGCGGATCTGCTGGCATAGGTTAGTTTTGCCTGACTTACAGAACTTACACTCGCCGCATTCAGGGGTGTAAAGCGGAATAACATGGTCGCCGACTTCTACGCTTGTTACACCTTCCCCAACCATCTCAACAATACCGCCGCCTTCGTGGCCAAGGATTGCCGGGAAGATGCCTTCAGGATCATCACCTGACAGAGTGAAAGCATCAGTATGGCAAACACCGGTGGCGATAATACGTACCAATACTTCGCCTTTCTTTGGCAGCATCACGTCAACTTCTTCAACAGAAAGTGGCTGGTTTGGACCCCATGCGATGGCCGCCTTGGATTTGATAAATTGCTCAGACATTTCATTTCTCTCTTATGATCGTTGGGCGAAGCCCGTGTTGTTCCTACGGTTGCTATAACAGTAGGAGAGAATTTTTAACGATGGTGCAGAGATTGTGTGTTCTGCTGTTTCGTTGTGATGGGCTTAGTATATTTATTTCTTGTAAGATGATAATTACCCTATAATGCAAATAACTTTTTCTGATGTGTAATAATGGTGGGCTATGTTTTTGTGGGAAGGGGTCAGTGAGTTTGTCGCGGTAGCGGAAGCTGAGAGTTTCACGGCAGCGTCCAAGCAGCTCGGTATATCCACGGCCCAGGTCAGTCGCCAGGTCAGTGCGTTGGAAAATAGACTCAATACCAAATTGTTTTACCGTACAACCCGCAAGGTTTCGTTAACCGAAGAAGGCACCATTTATTATCAGCATTGCCGCCGCTTGATGGACGGGCTGGAAGAAGCCGAACGGGCGATCAGCGACCGGCGTGATGCCCCGCAGGGGAGCTTGAAACTCACAGCGCCGGTAACCTATGGTGAGCAATACATCATGCCGTTGGTGGTGGATTTTATGCAGTTGTATCCCGAAGTGGATGTGACAATGAATTTGACCAACCAGACGGTGGATTTGGTCGAGGGGGGATATGATCTGGCAATCCGCCTCGGCAAGCTCAGCAGCTCGACCATGATGGCTAAGCGCCTTGCCAGCCGCACCCAGTTTGTTTGTGCCTCCTCGTCTTATTTGGAGAAGTCCGGGGTGCCGCATTCGTTGTCCGAACTGCGCCATCATAATTGCTTGGTGGGCAATTATGATCACTGGCGTTTTCAAGAAGCGGGTAAAGAGCGCAGTGTCAGGGTTGATGGCACGTTGCATTGTGCCAGTGGCCATGCTCTGCGCGATGCGGCCTTGAAAGGGCTGGGGTTGGTTCAGTTACCTGATTACTACATCAGTGATGATATCGAGAAGGGGGATCTGGTTACGGTGTTAGATACATTCCGTGAGCCGGAAGAGGGGATCTGGGCGCTTTATCCCCATAACCGTCACTTATCGCCCAAGGTTCGTTTGCTGGTGGATTTTTTAGCCGAGTCGTTGTCATAGAGCCTGAACCCCGCTCTTTTGAGGCGAGGCAGCCCAAGTCTCGCATCCCACGGGCTTTTGGGTATAATCAGCGGCCTCAAGTAATCGCGAGTTAGAAGCCATTCATGACAGATCGATCCATGTCAAAGCCAGCTGGGGCCGAAACGGCTCCAGAATATAACGATGAAGATTTCATGCGCCGCGCCATGGAGCTAGCCGCCCGTGCCGAAGCCGTTGGTGAAGTGCCTGTCGGTGCTGTCGTGGTCTATCAGGGGCAGGTCGTCGGTGAGGGTTGGAATCGCTCCATTACCCAGCATGATGCCACAGCCCATGCCGAAATCATGGCGTTGCGCCAAGCAGGGCAAGTCGTACAGAATTACCGTCTGCTTGATGCCACCTTGTATGTGACGTTGGAGCCATGCCCGATGTGTGCAGGTGCCATGGTACACAGCCGGATTGGCAAGGTGGTGTTTGGTGCCCACGATCTGAAAACCGGTGCGGCAGGCAGTATCATGAACCTGCTCAGTTACGAGCAGGTCAATCACCATGTGGCCATTCAATCTGGGGTGCTGGCCGATGAGTGCCGTCAGCAGTTACAGGCTTTTTTCAAGCGCCGCCGGGCCGAGAAAAAGGCCGAAAAGAAAGCGCGTCAGCAAGCCCTGCAAAAGGCGGCAGATAACCCTTCCTGATCCCAGCACCGCCGGGGGAGGGGGGGGATTAATTGTTGGCTGTTTTGGTTGGTGTTGATACCTCGTTCGCAGCGGCTTCCTCATCGGCTGGAGGCTGCTGGGCAAGCGTAACCGTTGACGGGGTAATGGTATGCAGGCCATCAATCAATTCAATTTCATCAAGCTGTGGCTCTTGGCTATGGGTCTGCTCGTAGCCGATAATGCTTTGGTAGTAACGACGGATATTCTCCACATAATGTAGCGCCTCATCACCACGGGCATAGCCATAGCGGGTTTGTTTGTAGTACTTGCGCTGGCGCAGCAGCGGCAGGCGTTGCTTCACATCGCTCCAAGCGTCTGGATTGCCGCCCTGTGACAGGGTGAGGCGGCGGGCGTCCATCAAGTGACCGAAACCGACGTTATACGACGCCAGGGCAAACCACACTTTTTCATGCTCTTCGATACTGTCCGGGATCCGGTTGATCATTTTACGCAGGTAATCGGTACCGCCGCGGATACTCTGCTCCGGATCCAAACGGTTTTTGACCCCGACTGAGCGGGCTGTTGGCAGGGTCAGCATCATCATGCCGCGCACCCCTGTTGGTGAGACTGCGCGTGGGTTCCAGTGTGATTCCTGGTAGGACAGGGCAGCAATCAAGCGCCAGTCAAATTCGTTGGCATATTGCTTGAACAAGCCTTTCCATTTTGGCAACTTGCCTTCGACTGCACGCAGGAAGGCGCGGGTATCGACGTAATCGAACTTGTCGACGTGGCCGAGGTATTTTTCTTCCAGTTTGGCCAATTCACCGCTTTGTTGGATTTCACCAAAGAATTCGATCAGTAGGGCATACAGGCTGTCATCATTATTCTGGTTGACGAACCAAGCGATAGGTTCATCTTCGGTCAGTTCCAGAGCGGTAGTGACATCCGGCAAGATTCGTTGGTTCAAGGCGATATCGACCGAGTCAGCCAGGGTATAGTCGAGCTCGCCCACGGCGACTTGGCGAAGTAACTCGTCGCTGTCGATTTCTTCAAGCGATTGCCATGTCAGGGTTGGGTGATCTTGCTTGAGGGCTTGCAGGGTCTTCTCATGGCTAGAGCCGCTGACAACCGCCAGCGAACCTTTGTTTTCGGCAAGATCGACGATGCTGCGTGGGCGCCATTGGCCTTTTTTGTAGACCACTTTCTGACTGGCGTAGTAATACGCCGGTGCGGCACGAAAATTCGCCAGGCGCTCATCGGTCATGGTCAGGCCGGCGGCAAGGATATCGACATCACCGCGATCGAGGCTGGGAAACAGGCCGGAGAGGGTGAACATTGCCTTCATTTCCAGCTTCACGCCCAGTTTCTCGGCAAAGCGGCGGGCCAGTTCGTAATCCAACCCGGTAGGGCCTTCATTACCAATATAATAAGAGAGCTGGTTATTGAGCGTTCCGACACGCAGTACCCCTTCTTCGCGGATCCGTTCTAGTTCCGTGCGGGGCTCTTCCTGCCACAAGCAGCCATTGAGCATCAAGAGGCTCAATAGTAAGACAATGAATTGTTTATAACTTGGATTCGGTCGAAGAGTGCTCAACGATGTATGCTCTTGGTAAAAACAGGATGTCCTTTATACCAAAGCTCGTCCGATCCGCAAAATAATCACCGTCTTTTGACGACAGGTTTGCCGTAGTATGACGCAATTCTTAAACCCGAAATCGTAAAGAAATGTAATTAAGCCCGGCGGTTTCGTCGCACCTGTTATCGGTGTCACCGTTTAGCTCTGCCAGAGAGGCGACTGCCTATCAGCCCCGCCTGTCTGGGAACCCCGCAAATTGCTGCAAAAAGAACCATGATAGTTCTGCAGGGGCCGATATCTCCCTGTTTTTGGCACTGATTGAAAAAAAAACACGCAAACGGTTGCGTCAGGTGTTACGTCACAAAAAAATTTCCCTTATACTACGCCCCATCATGAGCTGGTCGCCTTAAACGGGTAATGGCAAATGAGGTGACATTGACGTAATTGTCCCGGTATCGGCCCGGGGGTTAGGCCAATATCACCTTTATTCAACTGCTAATCGAGAGACGTTCGCACATGGAAATTTTGCGTGGTTCACCCGCACTGTCTGAGTTTCGCGTTAATAAGCTACTAGAGCGTTGCCGTGAATTGGATCTGCCTGTGTCAGGTATTTATGCTGAGTTCATGCACTTTGCAGACTTGTCTGCGCCACTGAGTGCGGAAGAGCAAGAGAAGCTAACAAGCTTGCTGACTTACGGCCCTACGATTGCAGAGCACGAGCCGTCTGGCCTACTGCTGCTGGTTACCCCTCGTCCGGGAACAATCTCCCCATGGTCATCGAAGTCTACCGATATCGCCCATAACTGTGCCCTTGATCAAGTCAAGCGCCTGGAGCGTGGTACGGCCTATTATATCGACACCTCTGCCGAGCTATCTGCAGAACAAGAGGTGGTGCTGAAAGGCCTGATCCACGATCGCATGATGGACGTTGTTTTCACTGACTTTGATTCAGCAGTTGCCCTTTTCCAAGTTGCCGAACCTGCCCCTGTTGCTGATGTCGATCTCCTTTCAGGTGGCCGAAAAGCACTTGAAGAGGCAAACGTGACGCTAGGCCTTGCGCTTGCTGAAGACGAAATTGATTACTTATTAGAAAGCTTCGTGACGAAGCTTGAGCGCAACCCAACAGACATCGAACTGATGATGTTTGCCCAGGCGAACTCAGAGCACTGCCGCCACAAGATTTTCAACGCCGATTGGACTATCGATGGTGTGAAGCAAGAAAAGTCCTTGTTCAAGATGATCAAGAACACGTTCGAGACCACGCCGGACCACGTTCTGTCTGCCTACAAAGATAATGCCGCTGTCATGACGGGCTCTAAAGTGGGTCGTTTCTTCCCAGATCCTGAGACTCGCCAGTACAACTACCATAACGAAGATGCGCACATCCTGATGAAGGTGGAAACGCATAACCACCCAACGGCTATCTCGCCGTGGCCAGGGGCTTCTACCGGTTCTGGTGGTGAGATCCGTGATGAAGGCGCAACAGGTATTGGTGGTAAGCCAAAGGCTGGTCTTGTTGGTTTCACAACATCTAACCTACGCATTCCTGGCTTTGAACAGCCATGGGAAACCGACTTCGGTAAGCCGGGACGTATCGTTAACGCGCTAGACATTATGCTAGAAGGTCCACTGGGTGGCGCTGCGTTCAACAACGAATTTGGTCGTCCTAATCTGCTGGGCTACTTCCGTACCTACGAAGAAAAAGTGAACTCTCACGCCGGTGTTGAAGTACGTGGTTACCACAAGCCAATCATGATTGCTGGCGGTATGGGTAATATCCGTGACGAGCACGTGCAGAAGAAAGAGATCCCTGTCGGTGCAAGCCTAATCGTTCTGGGTGGTCCTGCGATGAACATCGGCCTTGGCGGTGGTGCAGCCTCGTCAATGGCATCTGGCCAGTCAGCGGAAGATTTAGACTTTGCTTCTGTGCAGCGTGAAAACCCAGAGATGGAGCGTCGTTGTCAGGAAGTGATCGACCGTTGTTGGCAGTTGGGTGATGATAACCCAATCGCATTCATCCACGATGTGGGCGCGGGCGGTATCTCTAACGCACTGCCTGAGCTTGTCGACGATGGCGAGCGCGGTGGTATCTTCCAGCTGCGTGACGTGCCAAACGATGAGCCGGGTATGAGCCCACTTGAGATTTGGTGTAATGAATCACAAGAGCGTTACGTGATGGCTGTTGCGCCAGAGCATATGGCAGCATTCGATGCTATCTGTCAGCGTGAACGTGCACCGTACGCCGTGGTTGGTGTTGCCACCGAAGAGCGTGATCTGAAACTTGAAGATTCACACTTCGACAATACGCCAATTGACATGCCAATGGACATCCTGTTGGGCAAAACGCCGAAGATGCACCGTGATGCAACGACGTTGAAAGTCGATAGCCCGGCGATTGTGCGCGATGGTATTGAAATCAACGAAGCGGCTGAACGCGTACTGCGCCTTCCTACCGTTGCTGAGAAAACATTCCTTATTACTATCGGTGACCGTACCGTAACGGGTCTTGTGGCTCGTGACCAGATGGTTGGTCCATGGCAGGTGCCGGTCGCCAACTGTGCGGTAACCGCGGCTAGCTACGATTCTTACCACGGCGAAGCAATGTCGATGGGTGAGCGTACGCCAGTTGCCCTGCTTGACTTTGGTGCGTCTGCACGCCTAGCTGTCGGTGAGTCGCTAACCAACATCGCCGCGACCGATATCGGCGATATCAAGCACATTAAACTGTCTGCCAACTGGATGTCCCCTGCGGGTCACCC
This sequence comes from Photobacterium lutimaris, assembly GCF_003025555.1. Taxonomy (GTDB): domain Bacteria; phylum Pseudomonadota; class Gammaproteobacteria; order Enterobacterales; family Vibrionaceae; genus Photobacterium; species Photobacterium lutimaris. The sequence goes on from NZ_PYMH01000011.1 coordinate 80,579, forward strand.
AGGTGAGGATGCGGGTCTTTACGAAGCGGTTAAAGCGGTCGGTGAAGAGCTTTGTCCTGCATTGGGTCTGACTATCCCTGTGGGTAAAGACTCCATGTCAATGAAGACCAAGTGGGAAGAGAACGGCGAAAACAAAGAAGTGACATCGCCACTGTCTCTTGTGATCACAGCCTTTGGCCGTGTTGAAGATGTCCGTAAGACCGTAACGCCTCAGCTGCGCACTGACAAAGGTGACACATCACTGGTTCTGGTTGACCTGGGTAACGGTAAAAATCGTTTGGGTGCGACTGCACTGGCACAGGTTTACAAGCAGCTTGGCGACAAGCCAGCAGACGTTGATAACGCAGAGCAGCTGAAAGGCTTCTTTGATGCAATGCAAACACTGGTTCGTGATGACAAGCTGGTGGCTTACCACGATAAAGGCGATGGCGGTTTATTCGTCACGCTGGCAGAAATGGCATTTGCTGGTCACTGTGGTGTGAAAGCTGATATTGCTGAGCTGGGCGAAGACACGCTAGCGGCGCTGTTTAACGAAGAACTAGGTGCCGTTGTTCAGGTTAAGAATGACGACCTAGACACGGTGAAAGCGGTATTGGCAGCGAACGGTCTGGCGATATGTACTCACGTTATCGGTAGCGTAGAAGCGTCAGATAGCGTTGTGATCACCTCGGGTGATGCTGTGGTACTGGAACGCTCTCGTATCGAGCTACGTACTATCTGGGCGGAAACCACCCACAAGATGCAAGGCCTGCGTGACAACCCAGCCTGTGCTGACCAAGAGTTCGCAGCGAAGAAAGACAACACCGATCCAGGCCTTAACGCTAGCCTGAGCTTTGATATCAACGAAGATGTTGCCGCGCCGTTTATTGCCGGTGCGATGGTCAACACCGGCGCCAAGCCGAAGATGGCTATCCTGCGTGAGCAGGGTGTTAACTCTCATGTCGAGATGGCTGCAGCCTTTGACCGTGCTGGTTTTGAAGCGACGGATATCCACATGAGCGATATCCTGACAGGCCAAGCCGCACTGGATGAGTACCACGGCCTCGTGGCTTGTGGTGGCTTCTCTTACGGTGACGTACTGGGTGCCGGTGAAGGTTGGGCGAAGTCTATCTTATTCAACGCACAAGCTCGCGACCAGTTCCAGGCATTCTTCAACCGCGACAACACCTTCTCGCTAGGTGTGTGTAACGGCTGTCAGATGCTGTCGAACCTGAAAGAGCTGATCCCTGGTGCCGACCTGTGGCCGCGTTTCGTTCGCAACGAATCAGAACGTTTTGAAGCGCGCTTCAGCCTGGTTGAAGTCCAGAAGTCGGATTCTGTCTTCTTTGACGGTATGGCTGGCTCTCGTATGCCAATCGCAGTCTCTCACGGTGAAGGCCGTGTTGAGGTTCGCAATGCGGATCACCTAAGCGCCATCGAAGCATCAGGCACGGTAGCGGTGCGTTACGTTGATAACAACGGTCACCCAACGCAGCAGTACCCGAATAACCCGAATGGTTCACCGAATGCAATTACCGGTCTGACAACGCAAGATGGTCGTGTGACGATCATGATGCCTCACCCAGAGCGTGTTTTCCGTACGGTGGCTAACTCTTGGCACCCAGATGAGTGGAGCGAGAACAGCCCATGGATGCGCATGTTCCGCAATGCCCGAGTAAATATCGGCTAAGCTAATCGCTTAATATTGATGAAAAAAACCGCTCCCAGTGAGCGGTTTTTTATTACCTGTATCATTTTTGGGAAATAAAGTTAGTACTAAATACAAATGTATGATTAAGCTGAAGTTATCCATCTATTGGTGAGTCGGCCCTAGCCGGTGCAGGAGGTGCAATGATTTTCTTCGACCTTGATAATACCTTGCTCGATCATGATGGTGCGGAGCAAGACGCCATTCGCGACTTTGCTAAGCGCTATTGTGATGACATTATTGACTGTCCCGATGGTATCGAGACCATGTGGCGGGCTATCACCGATGAAAAGCGTCGGCAGTGGCGGGCAGGGGCACTTAATTTTGAAGGTTTGCGCCGGGCCAGGATCAGTGCATTATTTCGTCGACCGCTCAGTGAAGAGCAGGCCGACAGGCTGATTGCCGAGTACTATGAACACTACCGCCAATACTGGCGTCTGTTTCCCGATGTCTTACCGGCACTGGAAAAACTGCGTGACGTCGAACCGCTGGCCATTATCACCAATGGCTTCACCTATCATCAAGAAGCCAAGCTACAAGCTACAGGGATCCGTGAGTTTTTCTCGTACCTGGTGATCTCGGAGCAGGTCGGAGCCGCCAAGCCCGATCCGCGTATTTTCCAGCGCGCATTGAAACAAAGTGGTAAACAGGCTCATGAGTGCTGGTATATCGGCAACCACCCGCATAATGATGCCATGGCAGCCAGCCAGTTGGGCTTTAAGGCGGTATGGCTCAACCGGCAAAAGTTGGACACCAAAGTGTCAACCCGGGTAGTCAGAAGCCTTGATGGATTGGTCGATCTCGTTACCGTCCACTACTAGTTCATCTCGCGTTTACCGGGAACCTATTGTGAAACAGCGGTCTAAATTAAAGGAGGAAAATTAAACGATTAAATGGTTGAATAATTGTTGTGCTGGTTAAAATACCCGCATAAGATATGCGCTTATTTTTTCCCAGTCTGTCATTACCTCATGGAAGAGAGACAATAATGGATGTAACACGTCATGGACTGCGTTTGGCCACCAAGGGCCTCGCAGTACTTGTAATGATCTGCCTGGTAAGATATGCCGACAGTTTTGCCCTGATTTTCAGCTTAAATCAGGTCGGAATCGTACCAAGCTATATCGCTATCTTGGTTCTGCTTTCCGGTGTCGGTGCGATACTCGGTCTTAGTCGTGGAAATCGCTGGGGATTCATCCCGCTCTACTTTTTTATTCCCGCAATTACCATGTTCTTCAACTACAGCATGATCCCTTATTTGCCCCAGTTGTTTAGCCCTGAGTTTAGGGGAATAGCGATCTTTTTCCTTAATAGTAGCGTGCTACTTTTTTCTGTTCTGCTGTTGCTGAAAATGATGGACAATGATGTCATATTCTCGATAGAAAAATACTAAAACGCTGATCTTTCAGCATCAGGCTTTTGATATACTTCACTTAAATTAATTAGGTCGTTGGCAGATCCCTAACACACTCCTGCCAGCAGTACCTCGCTCAGCAAAGGATGATGAGAATGAAAAAAATTGAAGCCATTATCAAGCCGTTCAAGCTTGACGATGTCCGTGAAGCCCTAGCCGATGTAGGCATAACGGGTATGACCGTATCCGAAGTCAAAGGTTTCGGTCGCCAAAAAGGTCACACCGAGCTCTACCGTGGCGCTGAGTACATGGTCGACTTCTTACCAAAAGTAAAATTGGAAATCGTCGTGGCCGATGAAGTGGCCGAGCAATGCATCGACACCATCATCGAAACGGCACAAACCGGCAAGATCGGTGACGGTAAGATCTTCATGTTTGATGTTGAGCGTGTGGTGCGGATCAGGACCGGCGAAGAAGACGAGGACGCCATCTAAATTAAGATGATAGCTTCGTTATTTCGCTCAATAACTTTATCGGGAGTGCTCATTTATGCGTATAAACTCCGCGCTCCCTCTGCGTTCTTGAGCGAAATCCCTTCGCTTTCATCTCTATTCAACTTTGTTAGTATACGCTCCGCTTTCTCTTGTTAGAGATAAAGCATCTTCGTCTGAGATGATTTGACTGAGATAAGTTTCACTTTTCCTCTCTTTATACCAACCTACATAAATCCTTGATCAACTACTTATCCAGATTGGTATTAGAAGGGCTGTCAATTGGCATAAAAAAGTGAAAGCCATTGATAGACTTCCACTTCTTATCAAACTATTTGACCACTCTAGCTTGCTTGTGGCTTTAGTTCGCCACTGTAACGGCCCGGTTTGTGGTTCATAGCCAAAACCAAGTTCAGCACAAATGCGCCGACGATCGAGAACAGCAATACCATTGGGCTGACAAGGAAGAAGGAAGCGACCAGAATGGTGATATCAATTCCCATCTGCAGCTTGCCTGCTGACCATCCCATCTTTTCCTGCAGGAACAGTACCAGTACGTTAAAGCCACCCAGGCTGGTTTTGTGGCGGAATAGGATCAGCATACCCAGTCCCATCAACAAGCCACCAATCAATGCGCAGTACAGCGGTTCGAGACGGCTGATCTCCAGCACATGGTGCAGGTTATCAGTAATGATCGAAACCAGTCCGCCAGAAATAATACTGGTAATAGCAAAGCTCTTGCCCATTCTGAACCAGGCCATCAGGTAAAACGGACAGTTCATCATAAAGTACAGCTGGCCAAAAGACAGATCGACAAACTGGCTGACCAGAAGAGCCAGACCGGTTGTACCGCCGGTGAGGAGATCAGCTTGCTGGAGAAAGAAAACCCCTTGGGCAACGATGAAAGTACCGGTAAGAATAGCAATGATATTTTCTTTCAGTGAATGGTGGTTACGGCTCAAGACAACGCTCCTTTTGTTTAGACGCGTCATGATATCGACCATTGCTGGCAAGTGTGATAGCGCGAGGAAAATCTGTTGATCTTGAGGTGTACAAAAAAAATTACGCAATCGTAAAAAATTAATTTATAGCATGACTTGTAATGCAGGTATTTTGATTTTGGTTGTCTATGCCGAGGGAGTGAACAACTTGAAAACAATTCATACCAAAAATGAAATAAATACCAATAAAAAGTCACATTAGGGGTATCTGATTTAGATCAAATTCTGTAAAATACTGCTTTATCTACAGGCGAGACGAAAACGTTTGCGTCCCCGTGGCGCCTAGCTTTGCGGTTTTTCCGATCTTTGCCAATTTTGTGTGTTTACCGCCTCTTTGTCGGTGTAGCTATTAACTGGCTAGCAGAGACAAAAAGGACTGAAAACAATCCGAGTCAGGAGATACAGATGCTAAAGCGCGACATGAATATTGCCGATTATGATGCTGAACTATTTGCAGCGATTCAGGAAGAAACGGCGCGTCAGGAAGAGCACATCGAGTTGATTGCTTCTGAAAACTACACCAGTCCGCGCGTGATGCAAGCGCAAGGCTCCCAGCTAACCAACAAGTATGCTGAAGGTTACCCGGGTAAGCGTTACTACGGTGGTTGTGAGTTCGTTGATAAAGCCGAGCAGCTAGCGATTGACCGCGCCTGTGAGTTATTTGGTGCAGAGTATGCGAATGTCCAGCCTCACTCAGGCTCCCAGGCCAACAATGCCGTTTACATGGCGCTATTGAACGCTGGTGATACGGTGTTGGGTATGAGTCTGGCACACGGTGGCCACCTGACTCACGGCTCACCAGTCAACTTCTCGGGCAAGCTATACAACATTATCCCTTACGGCATTGATGAAGCTGGCCAGATTGATTACGCCGAAGTAGAAGCATTGGCGCTTGAGCACAAGCCAAAAATGATCATCGGTGGTTTCTCTGCCTACTCTCAGATTGTTGACTGGAAGCGCATGCGTGAAATCGCAGATAAAGTCGGCGCGTACTTCTTTGTTGATATGGCGCACGTTGCCGGTTTGATTGCTGCAGGCGTTTACCCGAACCCTGTGCCACATGCGCACGTTGTGTCAACAACGACGCACAAGACCCTAGCTGGTCCTCGTGGTGGCCTGATCCTGTCAAATGCGGGCGAAGACCTATACAAGAAGCTGAACTCTGCCGTATTCCCTGGCGGTCAGGGTGGTCCACTGATGCATGTGATTGCGGCAAAAGCGGTAGCCTTCAAAGAAGCGATGGAGCCTGAGTTCAAAGACTACCAGGCACGCGTGGTTGAAAATGCCAAGGCGATGGTGGGTGAATTTCTGGAGCGCGGTTACAAGATCGTCTCTGGCAGTACTGAGAACCACCTGTTCTTGGTTGACCTGATTGACAAAGGCATCACAGGTAAAGAAGCGGATGCGGCACTGGGCGCAGCGAATATTACTGTGAACAAAAACAGTGTACCGAATGACCCGCGTAGCCCGTTTGTTACCTCTGGTATCCGCGTGGGTACGCCAGCCATCACTCGCCGTGGCTTTACGGTTGAAGATGCCAAGCAATTGGCTAACTGGATGTGTGATGTGATGGATAACATCGACAACCCAGAAGTGATTGAAGCGACTAAAGCCAAGGTGCTGGAAATCTGTAAACGCCTACCTGTTTACGCGTAATAGCAACGCCGCTTGGCGACGGTAACCAAATATAAAAAGAGGGTCTGCAGGTTGCAGGCCCTTTTTTATGCCTTTTTCGATAGCATTTTCAGGAGAAATTTTTTGGTAATAGTCTCCCCCTGTTATTGAAATGGGTTACACTGGTGCGACGAAGTTGAGGAGGCAAGATGCATTGTCCTTTTTGTGGTGCCAATGACACCAAAGTAATAGATTCTCGATTGGTGGCCGATGGCCATCAGGTTCGTCGTCGTCGTCAGTGCCTAGCATGTAGCGAACGTTATACGACGTTTGAAACCGCTGAGTTGGTGATGCCGCGGGTGATCAAAACTAATGGCAACCGCGACCCGTTCAATGAAGAAAAAATGCGCGGTGGGATCCAGCGTGCGTTGGAAAAGCGTCCTGTCAGCGCCGATGATATCGAGCGTGCCATTAACACCATCAAATCGCGCCTGCGGGCGACCGGTGAGCGTGAAGTGCCATCGGAAATGATCGGTAATTTGGTGATGGAAGCGCTGAAAGAATTGGATAAAGTCGCTTATATCCGATTTGCTTCTGTTTACCGCAGTTTTGAAGACATTCGTGAGTTTGGTGAAGAAATCGCTAAACTAGAAAAATAATTGATGCCGGACGTGATGTGCCGGCTTTTCTAACCAATACTGAAGTCTCATGTTCTCATCTATCGACCATGCCATGATGCTACGTGCTATCACGTTGGCGAAGAACGGTCAGTACACTACCACCCCTAATCCCAATGTCGGCTGTGTGATCGCCCATGGCGATGAAATCGTCGGCGAAGGTTATCATTACCGTGCCGGTCAGCCCCACGCTGAAGTCTATGCCCTTCGTGCAGCGGGCGCAAAAGCCGCGGGGGCGACGGCCTATGTTACCTTGGAGCCTTGCTCCCACTACGGACGCACCCCGCCATGTGCCGAAGCGCTGGTTAAAGCCAGCGTGAAGCGGGTGGTTTGCGCCATGGTTGATCCCAATCCGAAAGTGGCGGGTCGTGGTATTACGATGCTGCAGCAAGCGGGTATCGAAGTACAAACAGGCTTGCTCGAGCAAGATGCTGAAGCGCTGAATCCCGGTTTTATTAAAGTCATGAAAACCGGTCTTCCGTATGTCCAACTGAAGTTGGCTGCCAGCCTTGATGGCCGTACCGCATTGGCTAATGGTGAAAGTAAATGGATCACCGGCCCTGCCGCAAGGGCGGATGTTCAGCGCTATCGCGCCAGAGCCGGCGCTATCTTGTCAACCAGTGCAACAGTGTTGGCTGATGATCCGTCGCTGAATGTGCGTTGGCAGGAGTTGGGAACGGAGGTGCAGTCAGCCTATCCGCAGGCAGAATTACGTCAGCCGGTTCGGGTGGTGATTGACAGCCTGAACCGAGTGACGCCCCAGCATCACTTGGTCGGTCTACCGGGCAAAACGGTACTGGCGAGAAAGCAGGCCGATACGCAATCATGGCCGCAAGATGTTGAACAACTGGTGATCAAAGAAGGCGAGGGTGTCGATCTTCCGGCCTTGATGGCTGTGTTGGCACAGAACAACATTCATCATATCTGGGTTGAAGCGGGGGCCAGCCTCGCGGGAGCTTTGCTGCAAGCTGGATTGGTCGATGAGCTGATCTTGTACCAAGCGCCCAAGTTGATGGGCAGCGATAGCCGCGGGTTGGTTGATCTCAACGGCCTGGTGTCGATGGATCAGGTTCCCGAGCTGAGCGTGACGGATGTGCGTATGGTCGGAGGGGATATTCGTATCTCTGCCCGTGTCCAAGCCCATATCCAAACAGATATACTCAATCAGACAAAGCATAAGGTTTGACATGTTTACTGGCATTATTGAAGCCGTGGGTACGATTACGGCCCTGACCCCTAAAGGCAAAGACATTTCTGTGACGGTGGACTCCGGCAAGCTAGACCTATCCGATGTAAAATTGGGTGATAGCATTGCAACCAACGGCGTGTGTTTGACTGTTGTTGCACTGACCGGATCAGGCTATGTGGCCGACTTGTCATTGGAAACATTAAAACGTACCGCATTTGTGGAATACCGTGCGGGACAGAAGGTTAATTTGGAAAAAGCCATGCTGCCGACCACACGTTTCGGTGGCCATATGGTGTCTGGTCATGTTGATGACGTGGCGGAAGTGATTGAGCGCAGCCAAACTGGCCGCGCGATTGAGTTTTGGCTCAAGGCTCCCGCCCATTTGGCGAAGTACATTTCTGAGAAGGGCTCGGTCTCTGTTGATGGGATCAGCCTGACGGTTAACGCTATCCGCGGTGATGAGTTCAAGCTAACGATCGTGCCGCACACGGCATCGGAAACCACCATGGAAGCGTTCACGCCGGGTCGCAAGATCAACCTGGAAGTGGATGTTATCGCCCGCTATTTGGAGCGCCTGATGTTGGGCGACAAGGCCGCGGAGCCAAAATCAGAAGTGTCTATGGATTTGCTGGCCCGCAGCGGGTTCCTTCGATAAACAGACAGAATATAAACAAGAATAAGGTAGCGATATGGCTCTAAGCAGTGCAAAGGAAATCATCGAAGATATCCGCCTCGGTAAGATGGTTATCCTGATGGATGACGAAGATCGTGAGAATGAAGGCGATCTGATCATTGCGGCGGAAAAAATCACGCCTGAAGCAATTAACTTTATGGCCCGTCATGGCCGTGGGTTGATCTGCTTGACCTTGACGAAATCCCGCTGTCAGCAACTGAAGTTGCCTTTGATGGTGCAGGATAACACCGAGCAATTCAGCACCAACTTCACCGTATCGATTGAAGCGGCAGAAGGGGTAACAACCGGTATTTCAGCTGCCGATCGCTCTGTGACGGTACAGGCTGCCGTTGCAGCCAATGCGTCGCCGGCCGATATCGTGATGCCTGGTCATATTTTCCCGCTGATGGCGCAAGAAGGTGGGGTATTGGCCCGTGCCGGCCACACTGAAGCTGGCTGTGATATTGCACGCCTAGCAGGTTTGGAGCCATCAAGTGTGATTGTCGAAATCCTCAACGAAGACGGCACCATGGCCCGTCGTCCGGATCTCGAGATCTTTGCCGAGCAGCACGGCCTGAAACTGGGTACGATTGCAGACCTTATTGAATACCGTAATAACAACGAAACCACCATCGAACGTGTCGCGCAGTGCACGCTGCCAACGGAGTTCGGTGAGTTTGAGATGATCACCTACCGTGACACCATCGATAACGAAGTCCACTATGCGTTGCAAAAAGGCGATGTGGTCGAAGGCGAGCCCACGTTAGTGCGTGTTCACCTGCAAGATACCTTCAAAGATATTCTTCACTCGGGGGCGACCCAGTGGACACTGCCATCGGCCATGAAGCGTATTGCTGAGGAAGGCGGGGTATTGGTGGTGCTAAGCAAGGCGGAAAGCCAAGAATCGATCATTACCAAAGTCCAAAATATGGCTGCTAAGGAAGAAGGTAAACCCGGCGTGAAGCTTAATCCGAAAGATCAGTCGCGCCAGGTGGGCGTGGGTTCGCAGATCTTGTCTGATTTAGGTGTGTCTAAAATGCGCCTACTGTCGTCCAGTACCCAGCGCTACCATTCGCTATCGGGCTTTGGCCTCGAAGCGGTTGAATACATTTGTGAATAATGAAGACGGGTAAGCTGCCCGTTATTCATCTAAACGCAGAACTCAAAAAATCATCCCAAACATTGCCGGTATGGGACGGGAACACGCTTGAATATGCCAATTGGTATAACGCATAAAGTGTGATAGACTCCCGCGGTTTCTCATACCGGAAATAGACATAGTCACAGGAAGGCCCATGAAGGTAATTGAAGGCGCCATCGCGGCACCAAACGCAAAAGTTGCTATCGTAATTGCACGCTTCAACAGCTTTATCAACGAAAGCCTGCTTTCAGGTGCGCTAGACGCTCTGAAACGTCAGGGTCAAGTCAGTGAAGACAACATCACTGTTGTTCGCTGCCCAGGAGCATACGAACTACCACTTGTTGCTCAGCAAGTTGCTAAAAGCGATCGTTACGATGCTATTGTTGCGCTTGGCTCTGTGATCCGTGGCGGAACGCCACATTTTGATTATGTTGCCGGTGAGTGTAACAAAGGTCTGGCTCAGATTGCTCTAGAGTATAATACTCCAGTTGCATTCGGTGTTCTGACTGTAGATTCTATCGAACAAGCCATTGAGCGTGCCGGTACCAAGGCTGGTAATAAAGGGGCAGAGGCTGCACTAAGCGCGCTTGAAATGGTTAATGTCCTGTCCCAAATCGAATCCTAATGGGGGTTGCTGTGAAACCAGCCGCACGTCGTAACGCACGTCACTTTGCTGTACAAGCAATTTATTCTTGGCAAATTACCAAAGGTAATGTTGCCGATATTGAACAATATTTCCTTTCTGGTGACAACTTCGAAGAAGAAGAACATCAGGCTGAAGCTCCGGCGCTAGCTGCACCTCATACAGATGTTGCTTACTTCCGTGATCTACTGACCGGTGTTGTTCTTAACTATCAGGAACTGGACAGCAAGATGCGTCCATATCTGTCACGTCCTTTACAGGATCTTGACCAGATGGAACTGGCGCTACTTCGTCTTGCTATGTACGAGATGATCAAGCGTGATGACGTACCATACAAAGTCGTGATTAACGAAGCTATCGAGCTGGCAAAAGCCTTCGGTGCTGAAGATAGCCACAAGTTTGTCAATGGTGTGCTAGATAAAGCCGCGCCATCACTTCGCAAGAAGTAATCACGTAGTAATTATCAAAGGCCAGCAATGCTGGCCTTTTTTCTATCTATCAAAAGAAGAATATGGCAAACGAATTTGATCTGATAGCCCGGTACTTCGAACACCAGGCCGTGAAACGAAAAGATGTGCCGCTGGCAATCGGTGACGATTGCGCCCTGCTGGAGGTACCGGAAGGCAGCCAGCTGGCGGTAAGCACCGATTCCTTGGTTGCAGGGACTCACTTTTTGCCAGATGCTGATCCGTCATGGGTTGCCCACAAGGCACTTGCCTCTAACCTCAGCGATCTGGCAGCCATGGGGGCGACGCCTGCTTGGGTATCGCTGGCGTTGACCATGCCACAGCCGGATGAAGCTTGGCTGGCAGGGTTTTGCGAGGGTTTTTTTGCCTTGGCGGAATATTACAATGTCCAGCTGGTGGGGGGGGATACGACCAAAGGCCCGCTGAGTATTACTTTGACGGTGCATGGGTTTATCCCCAAAGGAAAGGCCCTGACCCGCAGTGGTGCCCGCTCTGGTGACTGGATTTACGTAACGGGTAATCTTGGTGACAGTGCTGCAGGGCTGGCGCTGCTGCTTGGCCAGAAAACGGTCGATAACCCCGTATTGGCGGCGACCTTGCGTGAGCGACACCATAAGGCTGAACCGCGTATTTTGGCCGGTCAAGCATTGCGGGGCCTCGCCTCGGCTGCGCTGGATATTTCGGATGGCCTGATCAGTGATCTTGGGCATATCCTGAAACGATCTGGGGTGGCAGCTGAAATTGACGTTGATAAACTACCGCTGTCGCCAGAGCTTATCGCATTCGAACCCGAACGTGATGCCGCACTGCAGCTGGCTTTGGCGAGCGGTGAAGAATATGAGCTGTGCTTCACTGTACCGGAGCAGAACAGGGGCGCGGTCGACACGGCTTTGGCTCGCAGCGGTGTAAGGGCAACCTGTATTGGCCAGTTGCGGCCGGGACAAGGTATCAGCTTGGTTCGCGAGCGCCAGCCGCTGAGCTGGACACTGCACGGATATGATCATTTTGCGGAGTAAATTGTGGCAAACCCAAAAGATAAAATTAACCTGAAAAACCCATGGCACTTCTTGGCTACCGGCTTTGGTAGCGGGCTTTCCCCTGTCATTCCGGGCACGATGGGCACTGTGGCAGCGATCCCGCTGTATTTGTTGATGGTGCAATTACCCTTTACGGCCTATCTTGTGATCACCGTGGCAGCCGCGATTATCGGTATCACCATTTGCCAAAAAACCTCTGATGATATGGGTGTCCATGACCATGGCAGTATCGTCTGGGATGAATTTGTTGGATTCTGGATCACCATGGCGATTGCCCCGGTGGTGAGCTGGCAGTGGGTGCTGGCGGGCTTTGTCTTGTTCCGTTTCTTCGATATGGTCAAGCCGTGGCCGATCAGCTGGCTGGACAAACACGTTCACGGTGGCTTGGGGATCATGGTTGACGATATTCTGGCCGGCTTTATGGCAATGATTGCCCTTTGGGGCTTGGGCCATTGGCTGGGCTGGTAATCTGACGCCCCCGACGTTGCTATTGAAACCGCGCTTTTGCGCGGTTTTTTTATTTCTAATTCAATAGACTAAGCTTTAATAGGCTAGAGGCTAGAGGCTAGAGGCTAGAGGCTAGAGGCTAGAGGCTAGAGGCTAGAGGCTAGAGGCTAGAGATAGGGAGATTAGCGGTTGAGTGTACTGAATCGGGTTTATTGGCTTGTTGGGCTTATGTTGTTGTCACCGGTCTGTTTGGCCCAGGTATATCCTTCTACTGGGACGGCGTGGGTGTTGCCCGGCAGCTGGCAAGAGACGATAGTTGACGGTAGCCCAGTAACCGCCGAGCAATTGAAAATGTGGGAAAGCCAGCATGCCGATGTGGTGTTTGGCAGCATGCAGGATGTTGAGATTAACCGCCGGATGAATGCAATGGGATACATGTATGCCCAGAAGTTTGATTGCCGCCCGGGTAAGCAGGAGGCTTGGCTGAGTCGGAAAGCCTTGAGCTTAGGCATAGATGTGGAAGATGGGTACCTGCATTTTGCCGAAGATACTCAACTGGCAATGAATAAGCCCAATAAGGGCTTGGACTATTTGCTCGAGGGACGCCCTTATCACTTATTGTTGATCCGCAACGGTCAATTTTCGACGGCTCGTTTGCCGATTAAGCTCGAGCCAGATGATAGATTGGTGATGTTTGCTTCTTACCCGTTTGAGCGATTGTCGGTCAAGGCGGGTGGGTTACCGAACATTGCCCGGCACGTGACCGATAAGGAAGGAAATGTCGGAAAATGGCGGCCGCTTGATGTGGAGTGGCACATACTGTCTGGGGATGATTGGGCGATCAGATATGAAGGGCAGCTGCAACTGGAGCAACCATGGCACAGTGCCCTGCCTTGGTATCAAGGGCGTCAGCTAAACACCGGCGAACCGGGACTCGGTGCTGGGTTGCGGGTATGGATGCTAGAGCTCGCCTGGCGACAGCCCACGCAAGTGGAATCATTAGCAATAACGCCATGGCTTGAGGTGCGTAAGCAACGTATATTGATTCCGGGTTGGGATCCTGCCAATGATGTAAATGGTGATGGCTATGTTAATCACCGCGAGTACTCATCCAGAACCAATCGACAGGCATCAGCGCGCTTTCGCCATCAGGCCAGGCTCATTCCGGCAGGTTATATGTGGCCCGGGACATGCTGGTACCGGGTTAACTTCCTCGATAATGCTTTCAATAAACTGCATGCCCAGTGGTATCAAGAAGACTGGCAACAGCAAGGGCTCTCCGGCGCGTATAACGATGATATGGCGAAGTTACTGGGTGACAATCAGTTCACGGTCATATCGGGTGGAGAGGTTCGAGAGCTTGCCATGATCGTGGGGACTAAACAGGCAGAGTTTGAGTATGCCAAGCAGCTTGCCCGTTTCCTCAAACAAGTTAAAACGTTAACCGGGACACAGTGGCTGGCCGCCAATATTTCCGAGCTTAATCTTTGGCACTATGCACCATGGCCGCCAGAACTCAGGGAGGTGATTGATGTCTGGTTGCGTGAGCACTACCTGACCCCAGCTATTGGGCTCGACCGCCTACAGCGCTATTGGGATAATTTTGCGCTCGCGAGCCAACAGGACAAGAGCTTGATCATGGCTTCCACCAAAGGAGGGCGGAGCCAGTATTCACCGTCGGACCCTGCGGCATGGCAGCAGGATATCGAAACCGGGCTGGCGCAGTATTACCTCTTCAATGTGCCCGGGCTGACTTATTACCATAGCTGGAACCAGAGCTACCGCTATGGCAGTGGCAATACCAAGCTGAGCAACTGGTACCAGGCTGGTATTGCCAAGAACGTTGCTTATCAACCCACGGCAATGCTCGAGGTCGATATTGGGTTGCCTGAGTCCGCTCCAGTTGGTACTGAACGAGTCATCTTCGACAATCAAGGCGAGCAGGCAAACTCAGCGGCAACAGAAATCGGCGGTATTCCGCTGCAGCCTTCCGGGTGGTATTGGCTTCAGCGCAGTGGCTGGTTTGGTGGTTTTCCCGCTCAAGGTGTCATTGCGCGCCGCTACAGTAAGGGGCTCGTCCTTTATCGCGGCGCGAGAGAGCGTAATCAGGCTGAATTTTTCTCTGTGCTACCGTTGGAGGTCGATCTTGACGGCAACTACCAACAGGTGAATATTGATGGCAGCTTGGGGCCGGAAGTGAACCAGGTCTCGCTGGCAGGGTATCAGGGGATGGTGTTGAAAAGGGCCCGTGAGAAGAATGAGTAATTAAAAAAGGCTCAAAAAGCGCCCCAAGTAACCGTCGTTGCTTGGGGCGCAGAGTTTTTTGTTCTGATTAGCGCGTGGAGGCCTAATCGATGTAAGCACGGATCTGTTTTTCGAGACCCGGGCCGTCGATCTCCAGCATGGCGTGAAGCTCGGCTTGTGTGCCTTGTTCGATAAAGCGATCAGGGAGGCCAAGGTTCAATACCGGCTTGAGTACTTTTTGTTTCATCAAGAACTCATTGACACCGCTACCGGCACCGCCAGCAATCGCATTTTCTTCAACCGTTACCAACACATCATGGTTGGCGGCCAGCTCGAGGATTAGCGCTTCATCAAGTGGCTTCACAAATCGCATATCGGCAACAGTCGCATTGAGGTTCTCTGCGGCTTCCAGCGCATAGCTCAGCATGGTGCCGAAGCTAAGGATGGCGACGCTATCCCCTTCGCGGCGAACCATCCCCTTACCAATAGGCAAGGCGGTCATTTCACGCTCTGGCGCGATACCCGTACCACTGCCGCGAGGATAGCGAACCGCACTCGGACCTTGGTGTATGTGACCGGTGTAGAGCATCTGGCGGCACTCGTTTTCATCACTCGGGGCCATGATCACCATATTCGGAATACAGCGCATGAAGCTGATGTCGAAGGCTCCCTGGTGGGTTTGGCCGTCAGCACCCACAAGCCCACCGCGGTCGATGGCAAACATCACCGGCAGATCCATAATCGCGATATCGTGGATCAGCTGGTCGTAGCCACGCTGCAGGAAGGTCGAGTAAATCGCTACCACTGGGTGGTAACCACCAATCGCCATACCGGTTGCCAGTGTCACAGCATGCTGCTCGGCAATTGCCACATCAAAGTATTGAGATGGATACTCTTTGGAGAAGCGCACCATGCCAGAGCCTTCACGCATAGCAGGCGTGATAGCCATTAGCTTTTCATCCTGCTCGGCCATGTCGCACAGCCAGTCGCCGAAGACATTGGAGAAGGTCGGTTGGCTTTTTGCTTTCGGGATCGGGTTCTGGCTCAGATCAAACTTAGGTACTGCGTGGTAGTTGATCGGATCTGCTTCGGCAGGGGCATAGCCTTTGCCTTTTTTGGTCATAATGTGCAGGAACTGCGGCCCATTTAGGTTACGCATGTTCTTGAGGGTCTTGACCAACTCCTCGACATCATGGCCGTCAATGGGACCGATGTAGTTGAAGCCCAGTTCTTCGAACATGGTTCCCGGAACCACCATGCCTTTGAGATGCTCTTCGGCACGCTTGACCAATTCTTTGATTGGTGGCGCACCAGACAGGACTTTCTTACCGCCTTCGCGGATAGTGGCGTAGAGATTGCCAGACAGCAAACGCGCCAAGTGATTATTCAGGGCACCGACATTTTCCGAGATCGACATTTCGTTGTCGTTCAGGATCACCAGCATGTCCGAGTGGACATCACCGGCATGGTTCATGGCTTCGAAAGCCATGCCTGCGGTAATGGCACCGTCACCAATGACGCTGACGACCTTACGGCCTAGACCTTCTTTTTCAGACGCGATGGCCATACCCAGTCCGGCACTGATCGAGGTCGATGAGTGACCGACGGACAGTACATCGTACTCGCTCTCTTCACGCCATGGGAATGGGTGCACCCCACCTTTCTGGCGGATGGTTGGCATCTGGTCGCGACGTCCGGTCAGGATCTTGTGCGGGTAAGCCTGGTGGCCCACATCCCAAATCAGGTGATCGAACGGCGTATTGTATACATAATGCAGCGCGACGGTTAACTCGACAGCACCCAATCCAGAGGCAAAGTGGCCACTGCTCTGGCTGACTGAATTTAGTAGGTAGGTGCGTAGCTCGTCGCACACTGCCGGCAGGCTTTCTGCGGGCAGTAGGCGTAACTCATCTGGGGTGTTGGCCAACGCCAAATGAGGGTATTTCGAAATATCCAGTGTCATAACATTCACGGCGCTTTGCTGTTTTTAGTTATTGCGCTCGATGACGTATCGGGCAAAAACTTCTAATTGTTCTGTATTGTAAGGTATTGCACTCAATGCGTGTAGTGCCTGTTGGTACAGTTGCTGAGCTTTTGCCTTGGCGCCATCCAACCCGAGAAGAGCAGGATAGGTACTTTTTTCCAGCTCGATGTCTGAACCTTGTGGTTTGCCCAAGGTCTCAGTATCACTTATTACGTCTAGAATATCGTCTTGGACTTGAAACGCCAAACCAATTGCATCGGCATAGGCATTAAGTTGAGGTAAAACGGCAACGCCTTTTTCCCCAGCAGCGAGTGCACCGAGGCGAACTGCACAGCGGATCAATGCCCCGGTTTTGTGGCGATGGATGGTTTCGAGTTGCTCAATGCCGACATGCTTGCCTTCGGCATCAAGGTCAAGGGCTTGGCCCATGCACATGCCTTGGGCACCAGAGGCCTTGGCCAGTTCGCTGATCATTGCCACTCGGTTGGTATCGCCATTGGTACTCAGTGGCCCTGAGGCGAGAATATCAAACGCCAGGGTTTGCAGCGCATCACCGGCCAGAATGGCTGTCGCTTCATCAAAAGCGATATGGCAGGTCGGTTGACCGCGGCGCAGGTTATCGTCATCCATCGCGGGGAGATCATCGTGGATCAATGAATAAGCATGGATGCATTCAATGGCCGCAGCAGGGGTATCGAGATCGGCAATGTCGGCCCCGAGCATCTCACCCGTGACATAGGTAAGAAATGGCCGGGCGCGCTTGCCTCCTAGAAGGGTGCCGTGTTCCATCGCCTTGATCAGCGGTAGACCAGCAAAGGGCTGGGCATCAATCCACAGGCTAAGTTGCTGGTTACTGCGCGCTTGATAAAACTGAAGTGATTGCGACAGTGATGGCGTGTTATTCATTGTTTGCATCAAATTTGGTCAGGGGGGCGTCGTCATCTGCCTGAAGCAGTATTTCAACGCGCTGTTCGGCTTGGGTCAGTTTCTGCTGGCTGGTACGGGCAAGGGCTATCCCGCGTTCGAATTTTTTCAGCGCATCTTCGAGCGCAATGTCACCGGATTCCAACTCATTGACGATAGCGTCTAGTTCATCCAGTGCGGCTTCAAAGGCCATATTTTCAGGTTTTTTGGCTGCCATAATGGTGTCGCTTCTTATCTAAGTGCTCGAAAAATAGCGTAGAGCGTAATCTGGGTCAAATTATCTCACAGTAATCTGTGTCGCAAGCAGGATTTTTCTTTTTTTCTCTTTTCAAGGCTAAACCTAAGCAGCAAAGTGCCGATAATAAGTTTCAGCAATAAAAACTGATGGTGTTAGCTTCATACTGAGGTCACCTGAAGCACGAATAATGAACGAATGCAGCCCTTTTGGCATTGCGGCTTTGAAAGGTCACAAGGGGCTAGATACAATGTACCGTTCAATATTGATTCACAAGTGCAACGAACTGGAGACTACCACGTGGATTTGGCGACCCTTATAGGATTAATTGGGGCATTTGCCTTTGTCATTATGGCCATGGTGCTAGGTGGCAGCTTTGGCATGTTCGTTGACACCCAGTCGATTCTGATTGTTTTGTGTGGTTCGTTGTTTGTAGCCTTGATGCAATACAGCGTTGGCCAATTTTTGGGTGCCACCAAGATTGCCGTTAAGGCATTCATGTTCAAGAACGACAACCCGGAAGATCTGATTGCCAAAATTGTCGAGATGGCCGATGCCGCCCGTAAAGGGGGGTTTCTCGCGCTTGAAGAGATGGAAGTGGATAACAGCTTCCTGCGCAAAGGTGTCGATTTGCTGGTGGATGGGCATGATGCCGATGTGGTTAGGGCGACGCTGCAAAAAGACATTGCCTTGACCAACGAGCGTCATGAGCAGGGGATCAGTATCTTTAAGGCACTTGGCGATGTTGCCCCGGCGATGGGGATGATTGGTACCCTGATTGGTCTGGTGGCCATGCTGTCTAATATGGATGACCCTAAATCCATTGGCCCCGCGATGGCGGTCGCTCTATTGACAACGCTGTACGGTGCTATCATGGCCAACATGGTAATGCTGCCAATTGCAGCCAAGTTGGGCCTTCGTAAAGATGAAGAAAAACTCAATCGCCGTCTGATCCTCGATGGAGTATTGGCAATTCAGGATGGTCAGAACCCCCGGGTTATCGACAGCTACCTGAAAAACTATCTCAATGAGAAAAAACGTACCATTAACGTTGACGATTAAGAGGGGCTGATGGAAGAAGAACATAAATGTCCCCCTCCGGGTCTGCCACAGTGGATGGGCACCTTTGCCGACTTGATGTCGCTGCTGATGTGTTTCTTTGTTCTGTTGTTGTCATTCTCAGAAATGGATGTGCTGAAATTCAAGCAGATTGCTGGCTCGATGAAATTCGCCTTTGGGGTACAAAATATGCTGGAAGTGAAAGACATTCCCAAAGGGACCAGTGTGATCGCCCAGGAGTTTCGCCCTGGTCGGCCAGAGCCAACGCCCATTGAGGTGATCATGCAGCAGACCATTGACATGACCCAGCGGACGTTGGATTTTCATGAAGGTGATTCAGATCGTGCCGGAGGCACCAAGCGAGACGCCGGAAAGATGACGGGGGGACAGAGTGCTGAAGTGGCAACTGAGCAAAACCAGAATAACGAATCGGAAATGTCGGAAGCCCAAGAGCAGTTGCTGGATGTGCTCAAGCAGGCACTGAATCGCGAAATAGATGAAGGGGCCATCGAAGTGGAGAACCTTGGTCAGCAAGTGGTGATCCGGATTAAGGAAAAAGGGGCCTTCCCTGAAGGATCGGCCTTCCTGCAACCTAAATTTCGCCCGTTGATCCGTCAGGTTGCTGATTTGGTGAAAGATGTTCCC
This sequence comes from Photobacterium lutimaris, assembly GCF_003025555.1. Lineage (GTDB taxonomy): Bacteria > Pseudomonadota > Gammaproteobacteria > Enterobacterales > Vibrionaceae > Photobacterium > Photobacterium lutimaris. Next base: position 100,091 of record NZ_PYMH01000011.1, read on the forward strand.
GGGGGGATCAGAATCAGTGGCCATACTGACAACCAGAAACTGGACTCCGAGCTCTACCGCTCCAACTGGGATTTATCGGCGCAACGTGCAGTGTCGGTGGCTCAGGAAATGGAGCAGGTTGAAGGGTTTGATCCCCAGCGCCTGCGTGTGGTTGGGCTGGCGGGTACCCAGCCTCTGAATGAGAATGCTACACCGGAAGAGCGCAAAGCCAATCGGCGGGTAGACATTTCGATCATGCAGGGTGAGCCGCATTACAGCGAGGAAATCTCTTCCCGTCCCGTGCAATAGTGCTCCATTCGTTTGCTATTTTTCAGGCTGGCTCTTAATGGGAGCCGGCCTTTGTTTTATGAGGTTCAAGCAACTGTCTAACGACAAATGAAAATATGCCTACACTATATCTAAGCACCTTGAAGTTACTTAGATATATAATATCCTTGTTTCAGCAACAGCCTGCTTGCTGTATAATCCGCGCCTTTCAGCCTTTTTGGTATTGTTTGGCCCAGTGTAGCGAAGCGTGTTATGAAATTTATTGTTAAACCCCATCCTGAGATTTTCGTAAAGAGTGAATCGGTACGTAAGCGTTTTACCAGAATCTTAGAATGTAACATTCGCATTATCCTTCAGCGTTCATGTGAGTCTATTGCGGTGATCAATCGCCGCAGCCATATTGAAGTGGTGCCAAAAGACGACAGCCAGCGTGAAGCGATACTGACGGTCTTGACCCAGACTCCGGGTATCCACCATGTGCTGGAAGTTAAGCAAACTGACTTCACCGATTTGCACGACATCTACGAGCAGACTCTCGCGCATGTTGGTAACACTCTAGAAGGCAAAACCTTCTGTGTTCGTGCCAAACGTACCGGTAAGCATGATTTTACCTCGATCGAGCTTGAGCGTTATGTGGGCGGTGGACTCAACCAGGCTGTTGAGTCGGCGTCGGTGAAGCTAAAGAACCCGGATATAACTGTCCGTGTCGAAGTACAAAATGAAAAGCTGAACCAGATCCTTGCTCGCCACAAAGGCTTGGGTGGTTTCCCGCTTGGCACTCAGGAAGACGTATTGAGTTTGATTTCTGGTGGCTTTGACTCAGGTGTTTCAAGTTATCTTCACATCAAGCGCGGCAGTAAAGTGCATTACTGTTTCTTCAACTTGGGCGGCCCAGCTCATGAAATCGGCGTAAAGCAGGTTTCTCACTTCTTGTGGAAGAAGTATGGCTCATCCGCTAAAGTGAAGTTTATCGCGATCGACTTCGAGCCTGTTGTTGGCGAAATCCTTGAAAACATTGATGACGGCCAGATGGGCGTCGTGCTTAAACGTATGTTTATGCGTGCTGCGGGTATGGTTGCCGAGCGTTTCGGTATTCAAGCATTGGTGACCGGTGAAGCACTGGGTCAGGTATCGAGCCAGACCCTGACGAACCTGCGCCATATTGATAACGTGACCGATACGCTGATCCTGCGTCCATTGATCAACTGGGACAAAGAAGACATCATTGATGTTGCCCGTAAGATCGGTACCGAAGACTTTGCCAAGACCATGCCGGAATTTTGTGGTGTGATTTCCAAGAGTCCGACGGTGAAAGCGGTACTGCATAAACTGGAAACTGAGGAAGCGAAGTTCGATTACACTGTTCTAGACCGAGTGGTTTCCGAGGCGCGTGTGATTGATATTCGAGATATTGAGAAAGAAAGCCAGAAGCAAGCACCGGAAATCGAACTGGTAGACCAGATCGAAACGGATGCCGTGGTACTGGATATCCGTAGCCCAGATGAAGAGGACGAGAGCCCGCTTGAGCTCGACAACGTCGATGTGAAGCACCTTCCGTTCTACAAACTGGCGACCCAGTTCGGTGATCTACCGCAGGATAAAACTTACCTGCTGTACTGTGATCGTGGTGTAATGAGCCGCTTGCAGGCGCTATACCTGAAAGAGAACGGTTTTGACAATGTGAAGGTCTATCGTCCGTAAAGGCAGGCCCTAGGATAAGACGAGCCTGGAACCTAGTTTCTCGAAAGAGCGTACATTCTAGGAACGAGGATCTAGAAACTCGAACCTTAAAAACGAGAGCTAAGGCTCTCGTTTTTTTATGTCTGTCGTTTTATACCTTGCTTATTTCCTTGGCAAAACGGTGTAGTGCATGTTCGGCCACACCACCATCGGCTCGGCGACCTCGGCCGATTTTTCCTTGCCGGCAAGATGGTTGATGATCTCAAATGCAAATTCCATTGCGGTGCCCGGCCCTTGGCTGGTCAGCAGGCGGTTGTTGACATCATACACCACTCGCTTGGTGCGCAGTCGCTCTGTTGGAATACGGTCGTGGAAGCTAGGGTGCGATGTCATCAGGGCGTCGGGGTAGAGCTGGTGGTGTTCAAGTACCACCGCTGGTGCGGCACAAATAGCGGCAACTAACTTGCCATCGTATTTGTGCTGTTTAACAAACTCAACCAGCAGCGGGCTGTCGCGGAAGCATTCTGCCCCGCCAAGCCCACCCGGAAGTACCACGCAATCAAACGGTTCATCGGCAATATTGACCAAGGCCGTATCGGCAACCAGTTTGATCCCTCGCGAGCCTTCCATGATCAACGCCCCGTCGGAGGCTGCGCTGGCCGTTGTTACCGAAAAATTGGCGCGAACCAACATGTCGACAGTTGTAATGGCTTCTATCTCTTCCGTTCCCGGTGCAATGCATACTGCGACCTTGATCGGGTTCGGGCTGGTGCTGTCATTGGTCATGGTATTTTCCCTCCAATTCTTTTATAGCTTGCCACAGGCGATGGTTGTGGGGCACGTCAATGTTGTGTGCTGCCGCCCGGGCAATGAGATACCCGCTAATATAGTCGATTTCTGTCTGCCTTTGATGGCAAACATCCTGATTCATGGAAGAATAATTACTGGCTGTTGCATTTATCACCGTATCAACCAGCTGTCTTAGCGCTGAAGCGGTAACCGGGTATCCCTCTGCGGACATGACCTCGGCGACTTCTTGGCAAATTGCCGTCAGCTCTGTATCAAATTCTGCCCGAGCTAGATCGCCATTCTTGCAATTGTGGAGGGCTGTCAGTGGGTTGATGGCGCAATTGATAGCCAGCTTGCGCCATAGCGGTTGGTTGATATCTTCCTGCCATTGGCAAGGGGGCAAGACATCATTAAATATCTGGCCGAGTTGTTGGTACGGGTTAGCATGAGGGGTAAGGCTCCCCAGCAATGTGGGGCCAATCCCGGTATGGCACACTTCTTTTTCATTTGGGCGGAACGCGGCCTGGGCTGTTGTCGCGTAAATAATCGGGTTATCGGGCAGCAGGTTCAATACGGTCTGCTGGCTTCCCATACCGTTGTGCATGACCACAACGGCGGTCTCGGGAGACAGGTACGGTCTGATGGCCTCAATAGCCCCCTCGACCTGAAAGGCTTTAACTGTGATCAATACCAACTGACTGTGGGTCAGTAAAGCGGGCTGGTTGGCCTCAAAATGAAAGGTCCTTGCTTGTTGGGACTCAGGATGAATGGGTGACTGTGTTGTATTCATTTCTGATAATTGGATGGCCAGTCGCTGGCTATTATCACGCGTCCAGAAGTGGACTTGATGTTTATTGACGAGTTTACAGCCCCATAGCCTGCCAACGGCACCAGCTCCGATAATGGTAATGTTCACAACTTGCTTCCGTGTAGAGTGGATGACGATGACGAGATAATAACACCGTTAAAGCGGGGAAGAAGAGATTTAGTCCGCTCTTCCCTGAGCGGTTTAAGATGCGGCTTTAGAATTTATAGGTGACAGAAAAATAATGACTAATACCGGTAGACTCGAAGCCACTGCTATCTTCTATTAGGTAGACATCGTGATAGAGTTTGAAGCCATAACCGACGGCATAGCGGTCAGAATGCCAGTAGAAGCCATTGAACATCACCCCACCATGGTTGGCTTGTGGATTACCCTTGAAGGTGTCATCGGCCGCAAACTGGTAATCAATGTACCCTTGGTAGGCAATGAAACTGTCATTGGCGAAGGTGTAAAAGGGTTTGAACCAGTTAGTTGATAACTGCAAGCCGTTCCAGTCTTTGTTATTGATATCATAAAGCCCATAAAGGTTAAGGCCGACCTTGCCAAACCAAGGGACCTGGACGTCAGACCCTATCCCCCAGAAGGAGTTGTTGACCGGGGGGAAAGCACTTTCTTTGCCATAGCCTCCGTCCCAGTTAAAGAGCGTTGCGATATAGAATTCCTGAAACGGCCCGATAGAAAGGTCTCTTTTGGTCATGGCATCGAGTGATACGCGGGGAGCAAATTTCATGAATATCTTTGGTTGTTCAAATTTATCGCTGGCATCGTGATTGGTTAAATCGAAGACATCGACGTAACCGTAGAGATCAAAAATGCCAGAGCGGCCACCAAATTCCATTTCCAAGTAATCATGACCGGAGCGTGCATCGGGTGAGCGAGGGAGTTCCTCGAGGGCATACATAAGATTGAATTGAAGCCATTTATAATCGTTTTTATGGATATCATCTGAATAATCGACAGCAAAGCTGACAGTTGGCAGCATCACTGCTGCGCTGATACTTAAAGCGGTCAGGGTTTTATACATGATAGTGTCTCGCTAGCCATTTGCCATTGCCTGTGGGCACTGAAGGCCATGTAGTCTGGCGTAGTCCAGTGCTCATTAAAGGCTAGCGGAATAGTGCATGCCTGGTGCGTTGTCTTGTAACTGCGGCAAGGATCTTGCGTATGAAAATCTTAATGCTGGAAAAATGTGCCAGAAATGAACAACAAAGGTGGGGTGTCTCGAAAGTAATTTCTATCTTAGATTTGAGAGGGGGGGGCTGGCCACTGTACCAGAAATAAAAAAGCACCCGAAGGTGCTTTTTTCTGTCAACTACGAGAGCTGCAACTTAGAACTTGTAAGTTACGCTGAAGTAGTGACCAACGCCGCTAGTTTTACCAGCGAAGCCGCCATCTTTCAGGCCGTATACATCTTTATACGCTTTCAGGCCGTAACCCACTGCGTAGCGGTCAGAGTGCCAGTAGATACCGTTGAACATCGCACCGCCGTTAGACGTGCTTAATCCTGGTACATCATCGTTCATACCGAATTGGTAATCAATGTAACCCTGGTAAGAGATGAATGAACCGTTGTCTAGGAAGTAGAATGGCTTGAACCAGTTAGTCGAGATCTGGTAACCGTTCCAGTCTTTTGCATTTGAATCGTAAGTACCGTATAGGTTTAGGCCGATTTTGCCCAACCATGGCACCATTACGTCAGAACCCAGACCGATTTTCTGAGAGTTAACACCAGACATACCGCCCCACTCCATAACAGTTGCTAGGTATAGCTCCTGTACTGGACCGAAAGACAGGTCTTTGCCTGTAACAGCGTCAAGAGACATACGCGGTGCGAACTTCATGAAGATCTTTTCTGCGTCAGCTTTGTCGCTGCCTGGATCACTAGTTAGGTTGAATACGTCAACGTAACCGTATAGATCGAAGATGCCCGAACGACCGCCGAATTCCATTTCTAGGTAATCGTGAGTAGATTCGCCTGGTAGTTCGTCAACTGCCATCATCAGGTTGAACTGAGACCAGCTGTAGTCGTTTTTGTGGATGTCGTCAGAGTAGTCTGCCGCATTTACTGCTGGAACAGCAGAAGCAGCTAGAACGCTTAGTGCTACTAGTGATTTACGCATGGGGTGAACTCTCGCTAATTGTGTTTTAAGACCGGACTTTTGACTGCCCGTGTTCTGTTGCCGGAGAGTTTATTGTTTTATGTCACCTTTGTGAATGTAACGATTGCGCAATCCTTTGCTAATTGTGATCTTGATCGACTGTAATCGATTACAACTCAAGAGAAAAGTGATCTTTAGCGTGTTTTTTGTGCATTTGATGGTAATTTTTCTGAACTAAGTGTGAGGAGGGTGCTCTAAGCGCGGTTTTGTCATCTAAATTCGGGGTGAAAGGCGTAGAAAATAAAAAAGGAAGTATTCCAGCTCAACAGAATACTTCCTTTAGATGCAATTGGGTCACGAAAGAGAGCGTAATTATGTTGCTAGCTGCTCTCGGTCGTCAGGTTTTCACTGTGTTTATTTACAATATAAATCAGGCCAAGTACCGGCAGACCGATGATGGCGGTGGTGAGGAAGAAGATATTGTATCCGTACATGTCGACATACAAGCCAGAGAAACCAGCAATGAACTTCGGGAACAGCAACATGATGGAGCTAAATAACGCATACTGTGTGGCCGAGAAAGCCACATTGGTTAGGCTCGACATAAAGGTAATGAAAGCGGCGGTAGCAATACCGGCACTGAGGTTATCGAGAGAGATCACCAACGTCAGCATCGGTAAGCTGTTTCCGATATAGCTGAAAACCATGAAGGCCAAATTGGTGAGAGCGGCGAGCACGGCACCCAAGGCAAGAATGCGCATGGTGGAATACTTGCTGACCAAAATCCCGCCAAGGCCTGCCCCCAGCAGGGTCATGATTACACCATAGATTTTCGACACCGAGGCCACCTCGGTTTTGGTAAAGCCCATATCGACGTAGAAGGCATTGGCCATCACACCCATGACGACATCGGAAATCCGATAGCAACCGATCAGGGCAAGAATGAGCAGGGCTTGTTTACCGTAGCGGTCGAAGAAATCTTTAAATGGCATCACGGCAGCGGCATAGAACCAGGCTATGAGTTTTGCCTTACGCGGAGAAGTCCCTTTGGCTATTAGGCTTTGGCGGAACTCTTTCTCGATATTATCGACGGCTGAGCTATCGACAGTTGGCTCATGAATGCAGAGCGCCGTGATAAGACCGACCGACATCAGGCTTGCCATAATGAAATAGGCATACTTCCAGCCTTCAGGATCGTAGCCGGTATTCGAGCCAAACCAAGCGGCAAATGCCAGTGCGCCGGCACCTGCCATGATCATTGCGAGGCGATAACCGGTCATGTAGGCAGCAGCCAGCGCCGCTTGCAATCGCTCGGAAGCTAATTCGATACGGTAAGCATCAATGACGATGTCTTGCGACGCTGATGAAAAGGCCACGATGACGGCAAAAATGGCCAGTTGAACCAAGTCGCCTTGCGGGTTGCTGATTGCCATTCCCATCAGGGAGCCAATGATCAGTAGCTGTGAGAAAATCATCCAGCCTCGACGTCGCCCTAGCAGTGATGACAAGATCGGAATAGGAAAACGGTCAATGAGAGGGGACCAGATCCATTTAAAGCCGTAGGCCAGCGCCACCCAGCTGAAAAAGCCGATATCGGTACGGCTTACATCGGCTTCGCGGAGCCAGAAAGACAAGGTACCAAACACCAGCAGCAAGGGGAGGCCGGAAGAAAAGCCCAGCGCCAGCATGATCAGGACTTTTTTCTCTAGGTAAACTCGCCAGCCAAGTTTTTCGTTTTCAATCGATTGCTCCATGGATCCCTCAGGTCTTTCTGAAATTAGCAGCCAGTAGTATATACAGGTATACCTGCAAGCTACCGAGTAATTAAGTAAAAATACAGTAAAAGGTGGTGGCAAAGTATGAAACTTGTATAACTCTGAAACAAGGCTGGTTGAGACGGCGGGAAAGGGGGGGGCAGGAAGGGGGGGATTACGGACGGATCCCCTGCATTTTTTCCTGTCGCTCACCGATCCCGAGCAGAAACTGTGCCGCCGATGACACTTTGTATTGCAAGAAGTTGTTGCCCAGCAATTCATGCTCTTCCAACGATTCCAGTAAATGGACTAAGTACCAGTAGGTAGACTCGTAGTGACCGTCAGGGGAGCCGGAAGGGACAGAGAGCTTCCACCATTCATGAAGGTGTTCGGTGAGGGTGGTTTTCATGGCGTCGTAATTGACGTCGCCATTGATGGTCCCCAAGGCACTGAGGGCAATCGCTGGGGCGTAGTCGGCAATATGCTGGCTGATTAATTCAGTAGGAGCATGTGTGGAAGAGACAAGTTTGAGCATAGCTGTCACCTGATCACAAGCTAATGATCAGGTGACATTAGCTTGTGTCTAATTTTTAATAATTTTGACACTTTCAATAACTATAGGCTGCTCAGGAACATCTTTCATACCCATAGAGCGGATAGTTGTAGTGGGAATTTCCGTCATTTTTTCAATTACTGGGAACCCGCTCACAACTTTGCCAAATACCGCATAACCCGGACGGCTGCCTTGTGCATCCAAGAACGTATTATTTTGGTAATTGATATAAAACTGGCGAGTTGCCGAGTCCGGATCTTGAGTACGAGCCATTGCGACCGTGGCTTTGGCATTACTCAGGCCATTGGTGGATTCATTATTGATCGGCTCATAGCTTGAACGACGCTTGAGATCTTTGTCGAAACCACCGCCTTGGGCCATGAATCCCGGGATCACTCGATGGAAAATCGTTCCTTCATAGCTGCCATCGGCCACATATCGAAGGAAGTTTTCGCTCGAAACAGGGGCTTTTTGTTGCTCGAGCTCAATAACAAACTCACCCAGGTTGGTCGTTACCGCAACTTGGGTCGCAGCACTGACAGGTAATGCCAAGCAAAATAATAGGGTCGCTAACAAACGGCGCATTATAGGTTCTCCTGTATATAAGCGTTCAACTCTGGATCAGCATAGATGTCTTTAAGCACGGCAGTGATCAAATTGTTCATTGCTTGCTCCATATCCTGTACCGAAGCACTCATCGCGCCATTGCGGGCCGATTTGCCTGAGTAACGCTTGACGAATTTTCCTTTTGGCGTTTCCACAACCAGCTGGAGTTGCAACTTGCTGCTCAGATCATGGCTCACTACGCTGTGCTTGACGTTGACCATTGCCTCTAGGATATCAAGGCGCAATGTTCCCTGGCTGTCTTTGGCAATGGTATAGCCCTGGGCCGTCAACTGGCGTGATAGCGCATCTTCCAGCGTGGTGCGGAGGTTTTCGTTGCTGTGCAGGGGCTGGACATTTTCACGGCCACTGTCGACAACCGCGATGAACTGGGCAGTACGAAGGTCACGGCTGTCGAGATTCATGCTCTTGCCTTGTACCAGAGGCTGCGAGGCAATCACTGGCTCCGGGCTGATAGACAGCTGAGGCTCAGACGGGGTAGAACAGGCTGTCAGGGCAAGCACGGAGGCAGCAACAAGAAGCTTCTTCATAGTCATTCTATCCTTGGGTATAGGCGGGGGCTGCGCAAGCTCCCCGTAAAAAGTGATATTGTAATTTACTTATCTGATTGATAAACGACAAATTTGTTATTTTGAGCAATGACGGTGACATTGCCAAATAAACGCTTGAGTTTTCCACCGTATCCGAGATGGCGGTTACCAATCACTATCAGCTTGCCGCCACCACGGAGCACGTGCTTGGCGTCACAAAACATTTGCCAGGCAATATGGTCGGTAATCGCGGCCTGCTGGTGGAAGGGCGGGTTGCACAAGACGAGATCAGCGCTTTGGGCCGGAAAGTTGTCCAGGCAGTTGTTTACCGTCGCTGTCAGTTGGGATGGGGTCTCAAGGTTTGCCTCTGCGTTCATGCGGGCAGACGCTGCGGCCATATAGCTCTCATCGACACACACTACATTTGCCTGTGGGTTAAGGCGAGCAGCCTTGATGCCAATCACGCCATTGCCACAACCAAGATCGATGATGTCTTGATATTGGCTGCCACTAGGGATGTGTTCAAGCAGCAGGCGGGCACCGATATCCAAGCTATCGCTGGAAAATACATTGGCGTGGTTGCTCAATGTGATGCCATGCTCAGGGACATCCCATTGCTGCGGAGCTGGCAGGGGTTGAGCAAGTTCTGGGTTGGCCTGGCAGAAAATCAACCGGGCTTTTTTGACCGCCAATGAGGTTTTGGTTTCACCGAGGTGCTTGTCGAACAGCTTCAAGGTCGAGGAATGGATATCTCTTGCCTTGGCGGCCGCAATCACCTTACAGTCAGCAGGTAGCAACTGGCAAAGCTGCTGCAGTTGCCATACCAGTAAACGGTTGTTCTTGGGGAGCTTCATCAATACCAATTGTGGGTTTTGTGGTAACTCCGCCAGGCCGTCGATGATGTTTACCTCAGGCAGCTGATTCTCTGCCAGGTTGGCCTTACAGCCTTGTGCTGAGATGAACGAATCAGTGACGGTTGTGACTTTACCGTCGTTGGCAAACCAGCAGCTAAGCGCCCCGAAGCTATCGTTCAGGATCAGGATTGGACGTGCTGGGTCGAGGGGGATATCAGCCTCTTTAACGTGGTTGATCAGGTACTCGTCTGCTGCGTCCCATGCCTGCAGGGTGTCGTTGTTCCTTGCTGGGTATCGCTGCAGGCGCAGCGTACGCGCATGAAGGGTTAGCTCTGGTTTCATTAACGGTTACTTTACGGTATGTTTACTCATTGGTTGGTATTTTCGCAAAACCAGCCACCACTGAAAACCTATTTTGTATCTCTACGGCACATAAGTTGTCGCCAGTAGTGCTGATATTCCCCTAGGAGAAGGTACACAATGATCCAAGAACGTATAAAAGAGAAACTACAGAACGCGTTCTCGCCCCTTCATCTTGAGGTGATCAATGAGAGTTACATGCACAATGTACCGGAAGGCTCAGAGAGCCATTTCAAGGTTATTGTCGTCAGCGAGCAGTTCGAAGGGATGCGTCTTATCGGCCGTCATCGCGCGGTGAACACCGCTTTGGCTGATGAGTTAGCCAACCATATTCATGCTCTAGCGATCCACACTTACACCGAAAATGAATGGCAGAGCCAGCAGGATGGGGCACCAGCATCACCATCATGCCGTGGTGGTAGTAAGCTAGGCTGACTGCCAGCTGAACTAGCGAGGAAACCGCAATGATTGCGGTTTTTTTTTAGACTGAAGTTTGAGACTTGGCGCATCATTTCTTCAATCAATTTCGTACTATTGCCGAGATACCGCCTATTATACCCAAGCAGCGTGGTGTTACTTGGTATATTGGCTTAGTTTCGTCCTAGCGATGACCGATTGGGCCTGTCACTTTGCTTATGGTGTCTATAATTGGGTCTGTCAGTTTGCGAAGCAATAGGTTGCCTCTATAAATAAAACGAAAAACAAATGGCAAAGCAACATGGTGCAAGCTAAACCGGTCTGTGAACCCGGCCTTGACGAAATTTAGGGTGCTTACCCGATTTTGTGGTGGCAATTGTTATACCACGACGTGGTTTTTGGCATCCGCAATGTTAACAGTGATTAACATTGCGACATATTTGAAACATATAATAATGGGGCATTTTGCCCCATTGTTGTGACTGTATTGTAATTGTTGGTTTTTTATTAAGTTACTTATGATGATGCGATAAAAATGATAAATCCTTAGGATTGTCACTTTTGTGTGTTAGTTCAAAATAATTACCCAACAATGATATTGCGTTTAAAGAGTTAGTCGTTTTTCAGTCCGATTAGCGCTGTTTGTCATGGTAAAATCCAACGAAATAGTGCTAAAATTCCGGCCTCAAAATTACTCGCCACTCAAAGTGTGATGAGTAAGTGAATAGGATGTTGCGTTGCTGGTTGCGGATCAAGCCAGCTTCGGACGAAGGAAAGTCGTGTCTAAATTGCGCAATAGAAAATTTTTTTCCCGTTAATGTAGTGCAAGTGCGTATGATTACAATAAAGAAGGGTCTGGATATCCCAATTTCAGGGACTCCTACCCAGGCGATAAATGATGGCAAGGCCATCACACGTGTCGCCTTGCTTGGCGAAGAATATGTTGGTATGCGTCCTACAATGCATATCCGCGTAGGGGATGTAGTGAAAAAAGGTCAGGTTCTTTTTGAAGACAAGAAGAATCCAGGCGTTAAGTTCACTGCTCCAGCCAGCGGCAAGGTTGCAGAAATCAATCGTGGTGCAAAGCGTGTTCTACAATCCGTAGTGATTGATGTAGAAGGCGACGAGCAGGTTACATTCAACAGCTATGAAGCTGGTCAGATTGCTCAACTTGAGCGTTCTGTACTGGTCGATCAGCTGGTTGAGTCTGGTATGTGGACAGCGCTTCGTACGCGTCCGTTCAGCAAGGTCCCTGCGATCGATGCTGAAACTCAGGCTATCTTTGTAACGGCTATTGACACCAATCCTCTAGCAGCTAACCCAGAAGTTGTTATCAACGAGCAAAACGATGCCTTTACTGCAGGTTTGACAGTATTGTCTCGCCTAACAAGCGGTAAAGTATTGGTTTGTAAGTCTGGTGCAAGTCTACCTCGCTGCAGTGAAGCCAATGTGGAAGAGCATGTATTCAACGGTCCGCACCCTGCGGGTCTAGTGGGTACTCACATCCACACGTTGTTCGGTGCAAGTATCGCGAACGTGGCATGGCACATCAACTATCAGGACGTTATTGCATTCGGTCAATTGTTCCTGACTGGTGAGCTATTCACTGATCGCGTGGTATCTCTGGCTGGTCCTGTTGTTAACAACCCTCGTCTAGTTCGTACTCAAATTGGTGCGTCTATCGAGCAGATCACAGACTCTGAAATGATGCCAGGCGAAGTGCGCATTCTTTCTGGTTCTGTGCTGAACGGTGTTAATGCTTCGGGCCCTCATGCTTACCTAGGTCGTTACCACCTACAGATTTCAGCCCTTCGCGAAGGCCGTGAAAAAGAATTCTTGGGCTGGATTGCACCAGGTAAAAACAAATTCTCAGTAACTCGCTCTTTCCTAAGCCAGTTCTTCCCGGGTCAGCTATTCAATATGACTACGACGACGAACGGTTCTGAGCGTGCGATGGTGCCAATCGGTAACTACGAAAAAGTAATGCCGCTTGATATCGAGCCGACTCTGCTTCTTCGTGACCTATGTGCAGGTGACGTTGACAGTGCTCAGCAGCTAGGTGCACTTGAGCTGGATGAAGAAGATCTAGCACTATGTACGTTCGTATGCCCAGGTAAGTATGAATTTGGTCCTATGCTACGTCAGTGCCTGGACACAATTGAGAAGGAAGGGTAATTCATGAGTCTCAAGAATTTACTCGAGCAGGTTGAACACCATTTCGAGCCAGGTGGTAAGCACGAGAAGTGGTTTGCGCTTTACGAAGCGTTTGCAACTTTGATGTACACGCCAGGCCAGGTAACGCGCACAAGCGCACACGTTCGCGACAGCGTTGATCTAAAACGCATCATGATCATGGTGTGGTTTGCGGTCTTCCCAGCTATGTTCTGGGGTATGTACAACACTGGCCACCAGGCTATCACTGCGCTTAACCACATGTATGTGGGTGAGCAGCTAGCAACGCTTGTTGCCGGTGACTGGCACTACTGGCTGACAGAAATGCTAGGCGGCACCATGTCAGCAGACGCTGGCTGGGGTAGCAAAATGCTACTGGGTGCGACCTACTTCCTACCAATTTATGCCGTGGTATTCGCTGTAGGTGGTTTCTGGGAAGTTCTTTTCTGTATGGTGCGTAAGCACGAAGTTAACGAAGGTTTCTTTGTAACTTCTATTCTTTTCGCACTGATCGTACCGCCAACACTACCACTATGGCAGGCAGCACTGGGTATTACCTTCGGTGTTGTCGTTGCTAAAGAAATCTTTGGTGGTACTGGTCGTAACTTCCTTAACCCTGCATTGGCAGGTCGTGCGTTCCTATTCTTCGCATACCCAGCTCAGATCTCTGGTGATCTAGTGTGGACTGCGGCAGATGGCTTCTCTGGTGCAACAGCACTAAGCCAGTGGGCAAACGGCGGTCAGGCTGCAGTTCTTAACACGGTAACTGGCGATGCTGTAAGCTGGATGGACGCGTTCATCGGCCGTATCCCAGGTTCTATCGGTGAAGTGTCAACCCTAGCTATCATCCTTGGTGGCGCAATGATCGTGTTCATGGGTATTGCTTCATGGCGCATCATCGCGGGTACGTTGATCGGTATGATCGCGACAGCGACGCTATTCAACATTATTGGTTCTGATACTAACGCAATGTTCAGCATGCCATGGCACTGGCACCTAGTTCTAGGTGGTTTTGCATTCGGTATGATGTTCATGGCAACCGACCCAGTGTCTGCTGCATTTACCAACAAAGGTAAGTGGTGGTATGGCGCACTAATCGGTGCAATGGCTGTTATGGTTCGTGTGGTTAACCCTGCGTACCCAGAAGGTATGATGCTAGCAATTCTATTTGCTAACCTATTCGCACCTCTATTTGACAACCTTGTAGTTCAGGGCAATATCAAGCGGAGACTAGCTCGTCATGTCAAGTAATAACGATAGCATTAAAAAGACGCTAATTGTTGTTATCGCACTGAGCCTAGTGTGCTCAATCGTGGTATCAGCAGCGGCGGTTGCTCTGCGTCCACTGCAGCAGAAGAATGCGGTGCTTGATGTTCAGCGCAATATCCTTTCAGTAGCGGGCCTTCTTCAAGACGGTACCAATGTTACTGAAGCGTATGACCAGTTCATCGAACCTAAGCTTGTTGACCTAGAAACCGGTGAATTCGTCAAGCAAACTGAAGACGGTGCGACTGCATCTGATTACAGCCAGCGTAACGCTGCGAAAGATCCTGCTCAGTCTATTCGCCTATCGGGTGACCAAGATCTAGCGAAGATCATTCGTCGTGCAAACGTGGCGACTGTTTACCTAGTGAAAGATGCGAACGATAACATCGAGAAGCTGATCCTGCCGGTACACGGTGGTGGTCTGTGGTCAATGATGTACGCATTTATCGCAGTAGAAACTGACGGTAACACGCTTGCGGGTATCACTTACTACGAGCAGGGTGAAACGCCTGGACTTGGTGGTGAGATCGAGAACCCGAGCTGGCGTGCACAGTTCGTTGGTAAAGAATTGTTCGATAGCAACAGCAAGCCAGCTATCCGTGTCGTTAAAGGTGGTGCACCTGAAGGCGATATCCACGGTGTAGATGGTCTGTCTGGCGCAACCCTAACAGCAAATGGTGTTCAGCACACCTTCGACTTCTGGTTGGGTGATATGGGCTTTGGTCCATTCCTAGCTAAAGTTCGTGAAGGAGGCCTAAACAATGGCTGATACTAAAGAAATGAAGAAGATTCTGTTTGCGCCGTTTCTCGACAACAACCCGATCGCGCTTCAGATTCTTGGTGTTTGTTCTGCGCTGGCAGTAACAACCAAACTAGAGACAGCATTCGTAATGACCCTTGCGGTAACGTTCGTTTGTGCGTTCTCTAACTTGTTCGTATCTCTGATCCGTAACCACATTCCTAACAGTGTACGTATCATCGTGCAGATGGCGATCATCGCCTCGTTGGTAATCGTTGTTGACCAGGTACTGAAAGCATTTGTTTACGATATCTCTAAGCAGCTTTCTGTATTCGTTGGTCTGATCATCACGAACTGTATCGTTATGGGTCGTGCTGAAGCATACGCCATGAAGTCTGAGCCATTGCCATCTCTCGTCGATGGTATTGGTAACGGCCTAGGTTACGGCTTCGTACTTATCACTGTTGCTTTCTTCCGTGAGCTATTTGGTTCAGGCAAGCTATTCGGTGTGGAAATCCTGCCGCTAGTGTCTGACGGTGGTTGGTACCAGCCAAACGGTATGATGATCCTAGCACCATCAGCGTTCTTCCTGATTGGTTTCATGATCTGGGCTATCCGTATCATCCGTCCAGAACAAATCGAAGCGAAGGAGTAAGGGGAACATGGAACATTATCTAAGCCTTCTAGTTCGTTCGATCTTTATCGAGAACTTGGCACTGTCGTTCTTCCTAGGTATGTGTACATTCCTAGCGGTATCGAAAAAAGTGAAGACTTCTTTCGGTCTGGGTGTAGCGGTTATCGTTGTACTAACGATCGCTGTTCCAGTGAACAACTTGATCTACAACCTACTGCTAAAAGACGGCGCCATTGTTTCAGGTGTTGACCTTAGCTTCCTGAACTTTATTACGTTCATCGGTGTTATCGCGGCATTGGTACAGATCCTGGAAATGGTTCTGGACCGCTTCTTCCCGCCGCTATACAACGCGCTAGGTATTTTCCTGCCATTGATCACAGTAAACTGTGCGATCTTCGGTGGTGTATCTTTCATGGTGCAGCGTGATTACAACTTTGCTGAATCTGTAGTATACGGTCTAGGTTCTGGTATCGGTTGGATGCTAGCAATCGTTGCTCTTGCGGGTATTCGTGAGAAGATGAAATACTCAGACGTACCTCCTGGTCTTCGTGGCCTAGGTATCACATTCATCACCGTTGGCCTTATGGCGTTGGGCTTCATGTCCTTCTCCGGCGTTCAGCTGTAATCAGGATAATAAGGAATAAAATCAATGGATATTATTCTTGGCGTAGTCATGTTCACCTTGATTATCCTGGCTCTAGTTTTAGTGATCCTATTCGCTAAATCTAAGCTGGTACCATCAGGTGACATTACTATCTCAGTAAATGGCGATCCGGAAAAAGCGATTACAACCGCTGCCGGTAACAAACTGCTTAATGCGCTTTCAGCGAGCGGTATCTTTGTTTCTTCTGCTTGTGGTGGCGGTGGCTCTTGTGGCCAGTGTCGCGTGAAAGTGAAGTCTGGAGGTGGCGATATCCTACCGACAGAGCTTGACCACATCACCAAAGGTGAAGCACGTGAAGGCGAACGTCTGGCTTGTCAGGTTAATGTTAAATCTGACATGGACATCGAACTTCCAGAAGAAATCTTTGGCGTTAAGAAGTGGGAATGTGAAGTTCTTTCGAATGATAACGAAGCCACGTTCATTAAAGAACTTGTGCTTAAAATCCCTGAAGGTGAGGAAGTTCCTTTCCGTGCAGGTGGTTACATTCAGATTGAAGCTGAACCGCACCACATCAAGTACTCTGACTTCGATGTTCCTGAGGAATACCGCGAAGACTGGGACAAGTTCAACCTGTTCCGTTACGAGTCTATTGTAAAAGAGCATTCAATCCGTGCTTACTCTATGGCGTCATACCCAGAAGAGAAAGGCTTGATCAAGCTGAACGTACGTATTGCAACGCCGCCGCCAAACAACCCTGATGTACCACCTGGCGTTATGTCATCGTACATCTGGTCGCTTAAGGCTGGTGACACGTGTACTATCTCTGGTCCATTCGGTGAGTTCTTCGCGAAAGAAACTGACAACGAAATGGTATTCATCGGTGGTGGTGCAGGTATGGCACCTATGCGTTCGCACATCTTCGACCAGCTTCTACGCCTGAAATCTAAGCGTAAGATGACTTACTGGTACGGTGCGCGTTCTAAGCGTGAAATGTTCTACATTGAAGATTTCGATACGCTAGCAGCGGACAACGACAACTTCGAGTGGCATGTTGCCCTGTCTGATCCACTACCAGAAGATAACTGGGATGGTTACACAGGCTTCATCCACAACGTGATCTACGAGAACTACTTGAAAGATCACGAAGCACCTGAAGATTGTGAGTACTACATGTGTGGTCCACCAATGATGAACGCAGCTGTTATCGGCATGCTGAAAGATCTTGGTGTTGAAGACGAAAACATCCTACTGGATGACTTCGGTGGCTAATTAGCTACACACTGAAAAACTGGCTGATCCCCTTTGGGGTCAGCCTTTTTTCGTAATAAGCGCATAATAACAGTATGTAAGATAAGGTCTTTGCATATTATTAACTGTCTTTCATTTGGGGAGTAGTTGGATGAAGACATTGCTACACCGCGCATTGATGATGCTCGCGTTGGTATTTACCCTATCAGCTTGTAGTGATCAGCGTGAGTTGATTCACCTTAACGGTTCGACCATGGGAACCTACTATTCAATTAAGTTGATTAAGCAGGAAGGCTTACCGCCTGCCACGGATATCCAGGCAGAAATTGACCGTCGACTCGAGTTGGTTAACGATCAGATGTCGACTTACCGTAAGCATTCCGAGCTCAGCCAATTTAACCAATTCCGTGCCAATGAGCCGTTTGAAGTATCAGCCGACACTGCTAAGGTAGTGACGGAGGCTATCCGTCTTGCCAAGCTGACTGACGGTGCATTGGATGTGACTGTCGGTCCGATTGTGAACCTGTGGAGTTTCGGCCCTGAAGCACGCCCGGAGAAAACACCGACTGAGCAAGAGCTGTCAGAGCGCCGACAGATTGTCGGTATCCACCACCTGAGCGTGGAAGGTAATACCCTGACTAAGGATATTCCTGAACTGTACGTAGACTTGTCCTCGATTGCCAAGGGATTTGGGGTTGACGTGGTGGCCGATTACTTTGATGATCTAGGCGTAGCAGATTACCTGGTTGAGATTGGTGGTGAACTGAGCCTGAAAGGCAATAACCTCGAAGGCGTGCCGTGGCGCATCGCAATTGAGAAGCCAACCGAAGACGGTAGCCGAGCGATTCAGGAAGTGATTGAGCCGGGTGATATGGCGGTTGCTACATCGGGTGATTACCGTAACTACTTCGAAGAAGATGGCGTACGTTACTCTCACTTGATCGATCCCAACAGCGGTATGCCGATTTCTAACCATGTGGTATCGGTAACAGTGCTGCACCCATCAAGTATGACGTCAGATGCACTAGCGACGGCATTCTCTGTAATGGGCGAGGAAAAGGCACTGGCATTGGCCAACCAAGAGCAGATCCCATTGTTGTTGGTAGTGAAAACAGAGCAAGGCTTCAAGGAATATATTTCTGATGCCTTTGCCCCTTATATGAACCAAAAGTAGAGATTGAACAATGGTTATCTATGTAACGACCTTTGCTGTGTTTTTGCTGGTTATCGCGGCGATGGCTGTCGGTTATATCTTCCAGCGTAAAAGCGTCAGTGGCAGCTGTGGCGGCCTGGACGGGATCGGTATCGCTAAAGAGTGTGACTGTCCTGAGCCGTGTGATGCTCGCCTCAAGCGTGAAGCGCGCGAAGCCCGTGCAGCAGAGTGGAAGAAAAATCAGATCATCTGATCAGACAAGCCCAGAGTGGCTCGTTTACTCTGATTTTCAAGCCCGGCACTGCCGGGCTTTTTGTTATGCTTCACACCGTTTGATCTAGCCTCTATAATGTTACTGTATAAAAAAACAGTAACCAGGTGTAAGATCGCATGTCTCCGTTGTTATCCCCCAAGCCAGCCAAGGTGCAGAAGAAGATTATCCATGTCGACATGGACTGCTTCTACGCGGCGGTAGAGATGCGTGACAATCCTGAGCTGCGTGATATCCCGATTGCCATCGGTGGGCGTTCCGAGCAGCGAGGGGTGATCAGCACCTGTAATTACCTGGCGCGCAAGTACGGTGTACGCTCGGCTATGCCGACCGGAAAGGCGATGCAACTCTGTCCGCACCTAACGCTGGTATCAGGGCGGATGGCCGTTTACAAAGAGGTCTCTGGTCAGATCCGCGAAATCTTCCAGCGCTATACCGATAAAATAGAACCGTTATCCCTCGATGAAGCCTATCTCGATGTGACGGACTGCGATCTGTGCCATGGCTCTGCCACCTTGATTGCCGAAGATATCCGCCGCACCATTCGCGAGGAGCTGAACCTAACAGCCTCAGCCGGGGTTGCCCCGGTTAAGTTCATCGCCAAGATAGCCTCAGATCTCAACAAGCCCGATGGCCAGTATGTCGTGACCCCTGATGAAATCCCCGACTTTGTCGCCGATCTGAAGCTTGAGAAGATCCCCGGTGTTGGCAAGGTTACTACCCAGAAACTTCATGACAGAGGCCTGTATGTCGGCAAAGATGTCCAACAATATGATAGGCATATGCTGTTGCAGCAGTTTGGTAAGTTCGGCCAGTCGTTGTGGTCCCGTGCCCACGGGATTGATGAGCGGGAAGTGGTGGTGGAGCGTGAACGCAAATCGGTCGGGGTAGAACGGACTTTCACCCAAAATATCAGCAGCTATGAGCAATGCTGGGAAGTAATAGAGCGCTTGTTTCCTGAATTGGAAAAGCGCCTCAAGCGGGTACGTCCTGAGCTCAACATTGCCAAGCAGGGCGTGAAAGTGAAGTTTGCTGACTTTCAGCAGACCACGGTTGAGCATACCCAGCCTAAGTTGGAAAAGGCCCAGTTTGAGGGGCTGCTCAAGGAAGCCTTGACCCGCCAGCAGAACAGGGAGATCCGCTTGATTGGGATCAGTGTTGGCTTGGAGGTCGGTACCCGGGCACAGCAGTTGTCGTTGTTTTGATGGAGCGGCCATGGGCGGAAGGCAATAGGCTATTGGAAGAGCAAGAACTTGGAAGCAATAATTTGACATGGAAAGACTTTTGATAAGGCTAAATAGCCAATAGCCAATAGCCAATAGCCAATAGCCAATAGCCAATAGCCAATAGCCAATAGCCAATAGCCAATAGCCAGATACAAAAAAGCGAACTCACAGGAGTTCGCTTTTCTTATCGGTTACTCAGAGAGTAACGGCTACGCCTTGACCGGAATGTTCTTCAGGATCGCTACCATTTGCTCCCAGAATAGGGCAACGGTGTCGATCTGGACTTTCTCATCTGGTGAGTGCGGGAACTTGATCGTTGGACCGAAAGAAATCATATCCATGTTCGGGTATGGCTTCTTGAACAGGCCACACTCAAGACCGGCGTGGATCACCATGATGTTCGGTACGCGGCCGTAGATGCTCTCATACGTTTCACGGAACAGGTGCATAACTTCAGAGTCAGCATCCGGTTTCCAGCCAGGGTAGGTGCCAGAGAACTCACAGCTTGCGCCAGCAAGAGAAGCCACCGCTTTTAGCATGCCTTCGACATTGCTGCGACCAGAGTCGATCAGCGAGCGGATCAGGCACAGGACCGTGATTTTGTCAGCTTCCGTGGTGATCACACCGACGTTCAGTGATGTCTCAACCACGCCTTGGATATCATCACTCATGCGGATCACACCGTTCGGACAGGCGTTTAGCATGTTGACGAAACGCTGCTGGTCGGCGGTTGCAAGCACATCAGCTGGAAGCTCGGTTGTTTCGGTAAATAGGTTGATGTCGGTTTCAACACGGCCAAGTTCAGCAACTAGTAGTTCTTGGTAGTCAACGAACAGCTCGTTTAGTTTATCCACGTTTTCCGCTGGCAGGGCCACAACCGCGCTTGCTTCACGTGGGATGGCGTTACGCAGACTTCCTCCCGTAAGAGATGTCAGGCGCAAACCTAGCTCTTCGGCGTGACCAAACAGGAAACGGCCAAGGATCTTGTTGGCATTGCCGCGGCCGGTATGGATATCACAGCCAGAGTGACCGCCCTTAAGCCCTTTAACCACCAGTTTGGCAGCCTGATAATCAGCGGGAGTGGTTTCGCGCTGGATATCAATAACCAGTGAGCTATCAACCCCGCCGGCACAGCCCATGTAGACTTCGCCTTCTTGCTCTGAATCGGTGTTTAGCAAGATGTCGCCTTCCAGCCAGCCTTCTTCTAGACCGAAGGCTCCGGTCATACCGGCTTCTTCATCAATGGTCAGGAGAACTTCTAGCGGACCGTGCTCGATCTCTTTTGAAGCCAGTACCGCAAGACAAGCTGCCATTCCCATACCGTTATCGGCACCCAAGGTCGTGCCCTTGGCTGTCACCCATTCACCATCGATGTATGGCTGGATAGGATCGGCTGTGAAGTCGTGGTCAGTCTCTTCATTCTTCTGCGGCACCATATCGATGTGGGCCTGAAGAACAACCCCTTTACGATCTTCCATGCCCGGTGTCGCTGGCTTTTTGATGAAGACATTACCCACGGCATCACGGCGTACTTCCAGGCCTTCGGCTTGGGCGAATTGGATGATGT
The DNA here is from genome assembly GCF_003025555.1 of Photobacterium lutimaris. Classification (GTDB taxonomy): domain Bacteria; phylum Pseudomonadota; class Gammaproteobacteria; order Enterobacterales; family Vibrionaceae; genus Photobacterium; species Photobacterium lutimaris. Next base: position 121,724 of record NZ_PYMH01000011.1, read on the forward strand.
GCTGGGCTAGGGCTTCTTCATGCTTGGAAGGGTGTGGGATTGAGCAGATTTGATCGAAGAATTGCCACACAGGCTGGGGTGACAGTTGGCTGATTTCTGACACAGCAGTCTCCTTTATAAACTGTTGTTAATGGGCGATCGGTTAGCGGAATATCAACAATATTGCAATATTATACAGAACAATTACCTATCGCGGTTAACGTCAAGGATACCACTGCGTCCGAAACGGTAACAGCTAAATCTTAAAGTGGCCGATATGGCTTTCCAAGCTTTGCCCATTGGCCAGTAACTGGCTACTGGCGGCGGCAATATGGTCACCCTGTTCAACGGTTTGATGGCTGTGATTGGTTAGTTGATGCAGGCTCTGGTTGATCTCATCTGCTGCTTGTGATTGTTGGTCACTGGCTTCGGCAATATGCTGGTTGAGCGTTAATATCGTGGTGATCTGCTTGCCGATGGCGGTCAGGGTTTGGGCGACCTCATCGGCATGCTCAGCGGTGCTTGAGGACTGTTTCCGGGTTTTGACCAAAGCGTCACTGACACTGTTGGCTCTGTTTTGGAGGTTGGCAATGATGGTTTCAATTTCATTGGTGCTCGATTGGGTCCTCGTGGCAAGGGTGCGGACTTCTGCGGCGACAACCGCAAAACCACGTCCTTGCTCCCCGGCCCGAGCCGCTTCAATCGCGGCATTGAGGGCCAATAGGTTAGTCTGTTCGGCAATACCCCGGATCACATCCAATACCGAACCGATAGTTTGCGAGTCCTGTTCTAATACGTGTGCACTGTGGCTGGCCTCGTCAAGCAAGGTCAGTAGCGCATGCATTTCTTTGGCGGAATTGGAGACAATGGCAATGCTTTTGCTGCTGTGTTGCTGGGCTTGATCAGCAGCATCGGCCGCTTGTTGCGCAGACTGGGCGATATCTTGATTATTGGCATGGAGCTGGTTCATCGCGGCGGCAACGCTGTCAATGCCATGATAAGCCTGGTTGGCACTGCTTGCCGTTTGGGTGGCGACGCTGTTGAGTTGGCTGGCAGTGGCGCTGATCTGATCGCTGACCGGGGCGATGTCGCGTAGCATGCCGGACAAATGATTTGAGAACGTGTTAAACGAACGTGCCAACTGGCTGAGCTCATCATCGCCCTGGCACGGTAACCGTTGAGTTAAATCGCCATCACCTTTAGCAATATCATGCATGGCCTGAGCCGTTTCACGGCAAGGGTGGGTGATCGAGCGGGTGATCTGCCAAGCAAGCAGCGCGCTCAGTGCCAGTGCACTGAGTATGAAGAGGCTGATCTTTTTGATTTCGCGATAGAACAACGCACTGACATCATCGACATATATCCCCGATCCAACAATCCATCCCCAGGCTGGAAAGCCTTTCACGAACGATATCTTCTCCAGCGGGGTACTGAAGCCGGGTTTTTCCCAAAAGTAGTCGACAAAGCCTTGGCCTTGCTGGCGGACGGTATTGGCCATCTCGACAAATAAGGCTGTGCCGTTGGGGTCTTTAAAATTGTTTAGCGATTGGCCGTTGAGCGAGGGCTTGAAGGGGTGCATCACCATTGCCGGTGTCATATCGTTGATCCAGAAATAATCTTGGTGCTCATAACGCAAAGCGGCCAGAGCTTCAATCGCCTGTTGCTTGGCTTGTGCTCGAGAAAGGGTGCCTTGTTGTTCAAGAGAATGGTAATAGCCGAGCAAGCTGTGGGCACTCTCAACGAGGTGGCGGGTCTTGAGCCTTTTTTGCTCCATGATATTGGTCTGGTAATCGGCAATGAATAACACCAGTGGCAATAGGGTCAATGTTGTCACGATAAAGCTCAATAGGTAGAGCCGTTTGCCAATAGATATTTTCCGTAGATATGAGAATTCCGCCATTTTGTCCCTCACCCGCCACCATTAATATGTGTTCGTTTGAATAAGGTATGTTGTATCTATGTTGGTGTTCAATAGGGGAGTGTTACACTTTAGTCGCGAAAGGGTGAAAGTGTGAACTTACGCCATGTAATTTAATTACAGAAATTGTTGTTCTACCACTCAATAACAGGAAAAGTGTGACGAGGTTAAAGAAAATGCTTGAAAGTTTATTACGCCGGAGTTATAGTTGCTGTATCTTCTGAACGAAGACGAACGACACAAAATTTTGCTCTAGGATGAGCCCGAGATATCGCCTCCATGGAACCGAGTTGAAGTCAGGTCAAGATGGCCAAACACACACTCTGTGTGTACTCATTGCTTAATAGTTAAGGTGATAAAAATGAAAGTATTTGAATCTGCAAATAAATTTTGGAATAACCGCTCTGTATACACCGGTAACTTCAAATACCCAAGCTCGTTCGGTTACTAATTCTACGGTTTGTCCGGTTTCACATGATCGGGCAGATCTACGTGGTCAACTTTTTGTTCACCCCCTTTGTTTAAGAATCTCTTAAAACCGCTTTTCGGTTTCTAGTTACATTCTGACGCCACTTCTCGTTGAAGTGGCGTTTTTTTATCTCCTTGATTCTTCGCCCTCTCTCATTACCACCATACTTATACATATTATTTTTAATCTGTATTTCATGGCTTTTCGATGTATTCGATTACATTCTTCGTTAGCTGTTAATTAATGAGCTTTGTTGCTTGATATTAACGATTGCGCATACGAGTAAAATAATAATTGAACAAAATGTAATCATGCTGTTAATGGTTTAAGCTTCTGTTTTTATTGACTTATTTTTGTTCTTTATTTTTCGTGGTTGATTTTTTATTCGGTTATTCGTATCCGATGGTGATAATTCCGTTATTTACTGGAATTTGACAATAATCGAGCATATAATCGCCCCCTAAATAGGAACGCAATCGTTTTCTATTTCTTGAATGTTCGTGATGTGTGGAATCCGGGATACGGGTTCGGTACATCCTATATACCAATATCAATTGCTTAATATCTCCAAGGAATCGAGAGCAATGCTTGAGAAAACTTTTAAACTCAAAGAGCACGGTACAGACGTCCGAACTGAGCTGCTTGCGGGTCTGACCACCTTCTTGACGATGGCTTACATCATTTTTGTAAACCCATCTATGCTGTCGGCGACGGGGATGGACCAAGGCGCTGTCTTTGTTGCGACCTGTCTGGCTGCTGTTGTCGGCTGTTTTATCATGGGTTTTGTGGCTAACTATCCGGTTGCACAGGCTCCGGGGATGGGGCTGAATGCTTTTTTCACCTACGGTGTCGTGTTGGGTATGGGTCATACCTGGCAGGTTGCACTGGCGGCGGTGTTCTTGTCGGGTCTGTGCTTTATTGCCTTGAGTGTCATGCGCGTTCGGGAGTGGATTATCAACTCGATCCCTCATGCCCTGCGGATTGGGATCTCGGCGGGTATTGGTCTGTTTTTGGCGTTTATTGCCCTGCAAAGCTCCGGTATTGTTGTTGATAACCCGGCAACGTTGGTACAGGTGGGGGATTTCACTAGCTTCCCGGCAGCCATGGCTTCACTGGGTTTCTTCCTAACGATTGCGCTGGTTCATCGCGGTTATAAAGCTGCGGTACTGATTGCCATTTTGGCCGTTACCGTTATCAGTGTGCTGGTTGGTGAAGTGAGCTATGCCGGTATCGTGTCGGCACCACCAAGCATTGCCCCAACCTTTATGCAGATGGATTTCTCTGGTGCATTGGAAGTGGGCTTGATTTCAGTGGTTTTTGCCTTCCTGTTCGTCGACCTGTTCGATACGGCCGGTACCTTGGTGGGTGTCGCGACTAAAGCGGATCTGGTTGATAAAGATGGCAAGCTCCCTCGTCTTAACCGTGCGCTATTGGCCGACAGTACAGCTACTTCTGTTGGTGCGGTATTGGGTACATCAAACACCACGTCTTACGTTGAAAGTGTGTCAGGTGTCGCCGTGGGCGGCCGTACCGGTCTAACGGCTGTGACGGTTGGCGTTTTGTTCCTGTTGGCATTGTTCTTTGCTCCGCTAGCAGGTATGGTGCCTGCCTATGCGACAGCGGGTGCGTTGTTCTATGTTGCCATCCTGATGATGTCTGGATTGGTTAGCGTTGACTGGCGTGACTTAACAGAAGCAGCACCAGTAGTTGTAGTTTGTCTACTGATGCCGTTAACATACTCCATCGCAGAAGGTATTGGCCTTGGCTTTATCACCTATGCTGCCGTCAAGACGATGAGTGGCAAAGGGCGTGATGTAAATATTAGTGTGTGGGTTATCGCAGCCCTATTTGTTGCTAAAATTATCTTTCTATAACAGTAAATAAATACATACAGCAGTTTTTGCTGACTCAGAGGTTCATCGGATATGAGTAATAAGTTCATCATCACTTGGGACAACATGCAAATGTATACCCGCCAGTTAGCAGAGAAATTACTTCCTGCAGATCAGTGGAAAGGTATCATTGCCGTTAGCCGTGGTGGCTTGGTTCCCTCTGCAATCTTGGCGCGTGAACTTGGTATTCGTTATGTTGATACCGTGTGTATCTCTAGCTACGACCACGATCATCAGCGTGAGATGACCGTTCTGAAGCAAGCTGAAGGTGATGGTGAAGGCTTCATCGTTATCGATGACCTGGTTGATACTGGCGGTACAGCGGAAATGATCCGTCAGATGTACCCGAAAGCAAAATTCGTAACGGTATGTGCGAAACCTGCAGGCAAACATCTGGTTGATGACTACGTGGTAGATATCCCGCAGGAAACTTGGATTGAGCAGCCATGGGATATGGCCGTGACTTTCGTTGATCCAATCGCGAAAAAATAATATCGCTTGAACGAGTAAAAAAGGAGCCTAGAAGGCTCCTTTTTTTATGCCTGAAAAACCATATTGAAAAGTGATGCCATGACAAACAGGGTTAACTGGCTTTGGCTCTGATATCCGATAGGGACTCACCATTGGGTTTGTTGCGGTAATAGTTGTTGTAGTTGATGATATCAACCATGGTATTGCCAGTAATTGTACATTGGCGTTGGTATTTGGTCTGGAAGCTATCGGGGATCCGCTCGCCAGTGACATCCAAGCATAAAGGCGTTTTGGCATTGACGCCGCCCGAGGCTTCGCCGGGGTTTCCCCCCAACGAACCGCCACTGCCGAAAGCGAGTACTGATGAAGAGAATAAAAGCGAAGCACAAAGGCACAGGGCATATCGCATACTTACCACCGTATGAAGTACTGATAGGTATGTAAAAGCATAGCTGACTTCTTTTTAGTGCGGTGTACAGGTTCTACAACTAATGGGATTTGTCTGCCGGCTCATACTGTAAGTACCTGTTGGGTGGTATACTTTAAAAATATAAACACTATAAGCACATGCGATAACTAAACAGATATTGGCTCTTGCAATGCTGAGGTTGCTATGCTGGTTTCATTGTTTAGTTCGGCGTGTGTTAACCGATATGGAGCTAAACGTGTCTGAATCGTCCAATACCAATCTTTCCGAAAAGCTCTTTGCCCCGAGGCAAACCTCCAAAGAAACCTCGAGTTTGGTGAAGTTGGCCAATATCGCTGATAGCCCGATCCACAGTGCCCTTGATGGTGACAGTGAAGTCGGATGGTACCGAGTGATGCGCCGCCCTCAGTGGATTTGGCAGGGAGTCGACCCTATTGAACTGGAGGCGATCCTTTCTCGAATGGCTAACTCCGAAGCACCGCGTACCCGTGATGACTTACTGGACACGGTCATTGGTTACAAACCAGGAAACTGGGTATACGAGTGGTGCCAGGCGGGGGGAATGTACCACAAAGCTGCGCGTGCGTTACTTGATCAGGGTGAAAAAGAAAAAGCGGCAGAGCAGTTAATCAATGCCAGTATGTACTACAGCATCGGAGCCTACCCGCACCTGAAAGGGGATGATCTGTCTGCCCAGGCCGAGCTGCAAGCCAATCAAGCTTATCGCGATGCAATGGAAAACATGCCGCACCAAATGCGCACCATTGATGTGAAATACCAGAACAAGACCTTCCAGGCCTTTATTCATTTACCTTGTACTGACAAGCTATTGCCAACCGTGATTGTCAGTGGTGGCTTGGATTCCCTGCAGTCCGATTTATTGCGTTTGTACCAAAAATACTTCGGGCCTGCTGGCTTTGCGATGATCACCCTGGATATGCCTTCGGTCGGCCACAGTAGCCATTGGTCGTTGACTGAAGATACCAGCCGATTACACCAGGCCTTGTTGCAACAGATCATGGATGTGCCATGGGTCGATCATACCCGGGTGGCAATGCTGGGACTGCGTTTTGGTGGTAATGCCGCTATCCGCTTGGGATTTCTTGAGCCGAGTCGTTTGAAAACCTGCATAAGTATCGGTGGGGTTATCCATAGCGGATTGGCCGATCCCAAGCGGTTGGATGCCATGCCGAGGATGTATCTCGATATGCTTGCATCTCGGCTGGGGAAAAATGGCGTGTCGAAGTCTAGCTTGGTCTCCCACCTTTCTGCATGGTCCCTCAAGCATCAGGGCTTGCTGGGGCGTCGCAAGATTGATGTGCCAATGCTGGGGATTGGCCTTAAGGGGGACCCGGTATGTTCGGAATTCGATAACCAGCTTATTGCGATGTCGAGCCGCGGCGGCAAGGCCGTTACCTTACCTGAGAAACCGTTGCACGACGGCTATCACCGTGCAATGACCACGGTCGTTGATTGGCTGAAGGAAAAGCTCGCCTAGTACGTATCGTTATTAAGAAGTCTTTATCAATATGTCTGTTTTGTAAATAAATTGTTGCCAAGCGAGCGGTTTATGGCTTAAATGGAATAGGTAAATTATTGCTAGGGATGGAGATGACTATGACGACCGAAAAGACTTTCCCGCCCCATGGGCGTTTGATGACAAAGCTGACCGCCTTGGGACCTTATTTACGTCAGCCTCTGTCTTCAGAAGGGCATTTTTTCTTTGATTGCCTTTCAAGTTGCGTCAGTGCTAAAAAGGCGCCTGACGAGCGTGAGTTCTGGGGCTGGTGGTTCATCATTGAAGCCAATGATGAAGGGTTTGATTATCACTATGGCTTTGGTCGTTACGACGGTGCTGGCGAATGGGTGAAGGATCCGGTTCCGGCCAAACATGAGAAAGCCGTGCAGCAGACCTTAGAAGATTTCTATCCAAAATTGGAAGGTTTGTTGCAAAAAGAGTTTAAATTGACCTTATCGCCCTCAAAGGTCTTGAAAGAGCCTGAGCTTGGCAGTGTTGCCTAATAATCCAAGCGGATCTTAAATGAAGAAAAATGCGCCTAATTGGCGCATTTTTCTTGTGATTTTTAAAGGGTGTTGATACAACATCATTCTACTTATTCTTTTTGTTTTATCCCCATGGCAGAGACAAATATCCTAAATGTACAAAGCAAGGGCTTGGTAACCGTAGACGCGAAAAACGGGTCTCAAAACCAAGAGGTTAAGCACAGTTCACAGACTATCGTTGTCAAGCTGGGTACCAGCGTACTGACCGGTGGAACGCTAAAGCTGGATCGTGCTCATATGGTTGAACTGGTTCGTCAGTGCGCACAGCTGCGCCGTCAGGGCCACAAGGTCATTATCGTGACATCAGGCGCCATTGCCGCTGGCCGTGAACATTTAGGATACCCCGAACTGCCCAAAAACATGGCGAGCAAACAATTATTGGCTGCTGTCGGCCAGAGCCGCTTGATCCAAGAGTGGGAAAGCCTGTTCGGTATCTATGGCCTGCATGTGGGGCAGATGCTACTGACCCGTGCGGATCTCGATGATCGCGAGCGCTACCTCAATGCCCGCGATATGATTGTTGCCCTGCTGGACAACGGTATTATCCCGGTTGTGAACGAAAATGATGCCGTTGCCACCACTGAAATCAAGGTCGGTGATAACGACAACCTGTCGGCATTGGTCGGTATCCTAGCGGGTGCCGATAAGCTATTGTTGCTTACCGATCAGCCTGGCCTGTTTACCGCTGATCCCCGCAACAACCCAGACGCCGAGCTGATCCGTGAAGTGCATACCATCGATGAAACCTTGCGCAAGATCGCTGGTGGCAGTGTCGGCGGCCTTGGTACCGGTGGTATGGCAACCAAGCTGCAGGCGGCCGATGTTGCACGTCGTGCGGGTATTGAAGTGATTATCGCTGCTGGTAGTCGTCCAGATGTGGTGGCGGATTTAGCCCAGGGCACATCAGTAGGTACGCGTTTCTTACCCCTTGAATCACCGTTGGAAAGCCGTAAGCGTTGGATTTTGGCTGGTCCTCCTCCTGCCGGAGATATCGTGATAGATCAAGGTGCAGCGGTGGCGGTGCAACAACGAGGAAGCAGTCTGCTGTCAAAAGGGATTGCCGAGGTGAAAGGCGAGTTTGAGCGCGGAGAAGTGGCTCGGATTTTCAATACCCAAGGCGAACTGCTTGCCCGCGGGATCAGCCGTTATTCTAGCAACGATTTGGCGAAAATTGCCGGTAAACACAGCCAGGATATTTATCAGGTGTTGGGTTATGAATATGGCCCGGTTGCTGTACACCGTGATGACTTGGTCGTCATCTAACACGTATTGAACCGTAAGGGAAAAACATGAACCTTGAACTGATGGGCCAAGCGGCGCAACAGGCTGCTTTTGAACTCGCAACGGCAGCAACGAAACAGAAAAATCGCGCATTGGCAGTGATTGCCGATGAGTTAGAAGCAAACCAAGACGTTATTTTGGCTGCAAATGCCAAAGATATTGCGGCTGCAAAAGAAGCCGGTATGACCGACGCACTCGTCGATCGCCTGCTACTTAATGCCGAGCGTTTGGCCGGTATTGCTAACGATGTCCGCAATGTGATCAGCCTCAATGATCCCGTGGGATCGGAGCTCGACAGCAAAGTACTGGAAAACGGCATGCGCCTGAGTCGCCGTCGTGTCCCACTGGGTGTGGTGGGTGTGATTTATGAAGCTCGCCCGAATGTGACTATCGATATTGCTGCCCTGTGCCTGAAAACCGGTAACGCCAGTATCCTTCGTGGTGGCCGCGAGACGTTCCACTCCAATATGGAGTTGGTTAAAGTGATCCAGGTTGCCCTTGAGAAAACTGGGCTGCCAAAGGCGTCGGTACAGTACATTGAAAAACCTGATCGTGAGCTGGTTTCCCAACTTCTTAAAATGGATCAGTATGTCGATATGATCATCCCTCGCGGTGGTGCTGGCCTGCACAAAATGTGTAAGGAAAACAGTACCATCCCGGTAATCATCGGTGGTTTCGGTATCAGCCATGTCTATGTTGATGCCTCAGCTGATCTCTCGCGCACGCTAGATGTGGTGGAAAATGCCAAGGTACAGCGGCCGTCGGCCTGTAATGCCCTTGATACCCTACTGGTCCATGAGAAAGTCGCAGAGGCTTTCTTGCCTCGCCTGACCGAGCGCTTGAATGCGAGTAATGTTGACCTCGTTGCTGACGAGAATGCCTACGAGCTGCTTGAAGGCAAAGCGGCAAGCCTGCGCCGTGTCGCCGAAGGTGATTACGACACCGAATGGTTGAGCTTCACCTTGGGGATCAAAATCGTAAAAGATGTGGATGAAGCCATTGCCCACATGCGCAAACACAACGCCAGTCATTCCGATGCCATCATGACCAACGACCTATTAGCGGCAGAGCGCTTCGTTAATGCCGCAGGTTCAGCTGCGGTCTACGTCAATGCATCGACCCGCTTTACCGATGGTGCGCAGTTTGGTCTCGGCGCGGAAGTTGCCGTGTCGACCCAGAAGCTGCATGCCCGTGGTCCGATGGGGCTGGAAGAGTTAACAAGCTACAAGTGGGTGGGGATCGCTGACTACCTCCCACGAGCATAACCAGTGAGGCCGTCGGCAAACTAGCTATAACGTCATCTCAAGTGCTCATTTACGTCCGTAAACTTCGCGCTTCGTCTTTGTGCTTACAGCAACGGACATAGATAAAACAATAAGCAGTATTAGCAAAGTGCTTGTAATAGAAGAATATATAAACGAGAGCTTGATGCTCTCGTTTTTTTATGTGTGTTTTTTGAGGTTTTTTAAATCTTGGTTTTTATCGTTGGCGGTTTGTTTCTCGATTAGCTCATCGAGTTCTTGCTCGCGCCGGCTTTTATCGTACATGTATTTGACTTTGTCCTTGTGGCCAAATTTCATGTTAGCGGTGTATTTCAGCGCCGCAATGTTACCGACCACCACGCTAACGACAATGATGCTGATAACCCACGGGTTAAGTAGCCATTCCATTTACACCTCACAGATAGTCTCTATGTATCTATTATAGAGACTATCAAGGTTTTTCAGTATGTGCGACCTTCCCGCAAGCTCATATTGTCTAAGTGTGCGCTTGAGCCGCTCACGCTAACGCAATCTCTACAGGGTAAATACCGTGTTTCCGTCCTTGATGGTTTCCAACACCTTGATATCTTTGATCACCATCGGATCAACATCCAGTGGATTGGCTTCCAAGATCACAAGATCTGCACGCTTGCCGACTTCAACGGTGCCTTTTTCTGCGTCTTCAAAATTCTGGTAAGCCGCGTGGATAGTGACGGCCTCCAGCGCCTGGTAAGGACTGATCTTGTGCCATTCCCCCAATGTTTCTCCGCTGCGGGTGATACGGTTAACCGCGGTCCACATGTTGCGCATCTGGTCCGGGTAAACAACAGGGGCATCCATGTGGATGGTAAACTTCAGGCCGTACTCGTTCGCCCAGCCCATAGGTGAGATGTTCGATGCACGCCAGGGACCCAATACCGATTTTTTGTGGTAGTCGCCCCAGAAATAAGTGTGTGCTGGGAAGAAAGACGCCATCATGTTGGCTTCTACCATGCGCTGAATCTGGTCGAGGCGAGCTGTTTGGCCGTGAATGATCGTGGTGCGGTGATCGCGCTCGCCATACTTCTTGTTGGCTTTTTCAACGGCGTTGATCAGCTGATCGGCTGCCGCATCGCCGTTGGCGTGGCTGATCAGTTGCGCGTTGTGTTTAAACGCGATGTCCACGAAGTGGTTCATTTCTTCCTGGTTCAGTACCGGATAGCCATGGTAGTGGTATGCGTGGCTGTGGGGCACTTCGAAATACGGCGTCGACAGGTAAGCCGTTTTACCCTGTGGTGAACCGTCACCGGTGATCTTCATACCGGCAAATTTGAAGTTGTTGTGGTATTTACCCAGTGCTGGCATATCGTTGATGATGCCCTCGAAATCCGTCCACTTGGCATAGCTCAACAGGTCAATCTTCAGCAGGTTGTTATCGGCCATCTGCTTCATACTACGCATGGTGTGCGCCATCGCCAGGCCTTCCTGGGCAGTTGTCACACCGTAGCTCATGAACATGTCTTGTACCTTGGCCAGGTTAACGACTAGCTCTTGAGGCGAGATATTCAGATGGGGGAACATGGCATAGGTCGCCGACTCTTCGATCAGGCCGGTTAGTTCGCCTTCCTTAGTCTTATGGATCACACCGCCGGCAGGGGCTGGCGTATCCTTGTTGTAGCCGATAACGTCCAGGCCTTTTGAGTTACATACTGCTAAGTGGCCAGAGATATGCACTAGGCACAGGGCGAAATCACCAGAGATATCATCCAGTTCCCAACGGGTCGGGTGGCGTTGTTCAACCAGCTCAGTATTATCGTAACCGAAAGCAAAGTGCAGCCTGTCTTTGTCGAGGCCTGGTTGTGCCAAATATTCCGCAATCATTGTTTGGATTGCCGGAAGCGAGTCACTGTTACCCAGAGGTGAAGGGTAAACAAACGGTGAGTTGATCAATGGCAGGTATTGAGAGAAGTGGCCGTGAGAGTCGATAAAACCAGGGGTCATGGTTTTACCGCCTAGGTCACGAACTTCAGTGTTGCTGCCTTGCTCTTTCAGAACGTCAGCGTTGCTGCCAACGGCGATGATTTTGCTGTTTTTGATTGCAACAGCCTGAGCGCGGTCGGCCTCACCGGTTACAGTGACAATATCCCCATTGGTAAAGATCAGATCTGCGTTGGCCAGTGCCGAACCAGATGCTGCAGCCAGGGCGATGACCAGTATAGACTTAGAGAGTTTCATACTTTTATCCAGTTGGAAGAAGACAAATAACATAAATGACACCCCCATTATCGGTTAGAATATTTAACAATAAAAATCACTTTTGGACGGGGTTTCCATCCCAAATTAACAAGGAAGTGTGATGCATACCTTGGAACAACTGGTGAGCTTTGTCGCCGTTTATGAAGCTGGCTCTTACAGTGCCGCCGCCAAAGCGGTTCAAAAATCGCGGGCCACCGTGCGCGAGCAGGTGATTAGCTATGAGGATGGTTTGGGTTTTCCGCTTTTTACCATCGATGGGCGCAAAGCCCGGCCTACCCCGCAGGCCGATGCGCTATATCTCCGGGCCAAACTGTTGATCAGGCAAAGTGAAGAGCTGGAATCATTCAGCCAGGCATTTTTCAGTTCGGAGGTGTTAAGCCTTACCCTGTATCATGATGCGGCAGTCCCCCCGGAATTATTGGTGTTTCTCGAGAAGCAGATGCGGCGTGCCTATCCCCAGGTGTCGTTGAATTGGCTGCACCGCAACCGTGAAGAGGCGTTTGAGGGGATATTGCGTGATACTGGCCAGCTGGCGATTTTGCAGCACCAGAGATCAGTGCACCCTGAGCGGGAGATCAATTTTGCCTCGTTGGGAAACCTGGCACTTTCAATTTATGTCGGCCCTGACTCCCCCTTGTTGGAAAAACCATCAGCCAGTTTGCGCGAGGTGCAACTTTATACCCAGTATGTGAGCGAAAATGATATCAATGCGGGCCACTCCCTGGCCAAGCTGGCACCGAAGTACCATGTGGTCAGCAATGTGGATGTGATGTGCCAGATGATATCCTGCAATGGTTGGGGGCTGTTGCCGGATAAAGTCGCTGAACCCTACGTAAAGCTCAAGCTGTTACAGAAGCTCGATGTCGATGTTATGGTCAACCCTATTAATACCGGGCTAACGCTGTTCTTCCGCCAGGGGGCGGAGCTAAAAGAGGAGCAGGCGTTTATTATGCGCTGTTGTCGCTATTATGCGGTTGGGCATTTGGGCTGAGCAGCGATTATGCCTGCGAGGCTATTTCCTGCGATGCTGCCGCCGCAGGCGCTTCCCTTGCTTGGCTTTGTTGCCACTATTCCATTTACACTTCACAGATATTCTCGATGTACCTACTGTAGAGTCTATCAAGGTTTTCCAGTATGTGCGGCTTTCCGGCAAGCTCCGATTGGCTCAGTGTGCACTTGAGCAGGTCCGGCGTGAGTTGTGAAAGTAAATACCGGCTAACCGGAAAGTAGCTGATATGCCAAGGCTCGCACGCGACGCCACCGCGATCGTCGGCATAGGGAAGATAGAAACCGAAAGCGGCCATATTGGCGGTTAGCCATTGGCTGAACTCAGCTTGGTGACCACCGCAGGCATACTCCCAAGGTTCGAGCTGTAGCGGTTCACCTTCGGGTAGGCAATTTGCCGCGTACACATCGATATCGGTACCCCAGTGGTGGCGGCTCGCGCCGGGCAGGGCTGACCAGCGCATAATGGCGTGGATTTTCTCCAGTTCACTGAGGTTGGCAGGATCAAGCGGTTGGCTATTGCTGTCAAGTATCGGTCGCATGCCGGAGAACTTGCTGTTCCAAATCAGTAACTGGCGATCAAAAGGGCGAAAGGCACTGGCAAGCTGAAGATCAAAACCTGCTTGATTGGCCGCTTCCTTTAGTGCCTGAAAGGCCGGGAGCATTTGCTGGTGGACAAAAGGGTGTCCACCGGCAGGGTTGAGCGAGACCAGGTGGCTGGTCTCTTGCCCGGTAAGTTGCCCGGCGGTATGCTGCCGGGCTTTGCTTGGGTGGTTAACCATTAAAGGGCTTTTTCCATCACTTTTTGGTACATGTCGGTGAGTTTTTCCAGATCGGCCACCTTCACACATTCATTCACTTTGTGGATGGTTGCATTGACCGGGCCTAGCTCGATAACCTGTGCACCGGTACGGGCAATGAAGCGGCCGTCAGAGGTGCCGCCAGTGGTCAGCAGCTCTGGTTTTTTGTGGTTCACCTCTTCAATCGCTTTGACCACCGCGTCGAGCAGCGTGCCTTCGTCGGTGAGGAAGGGGTGACCGCTGAAGGTCCAAGCCAGATCGTAGTCAAGCCCGTGGGCATCAAGCACAGAGTGAACCTTGCGTTTGATATCATCGACAGTCAACTCGGTACTGAACCGGAAGTTGAACTGAACATGGAACTCACCCGGGATCACATTCGACGCGCCGGTCCCAGCAGACAAGTTGGCGATTTGGAAGCTGGTCGGTGGAAAGTAGGCGTTACCGTTGTCCCATGTAGTGGCTGCGAGCTCGGCCAGTGCCGGCATAGCACGGTGAACCGGGTTATCGGCAAGGTGTGGGTAGGCGACATGCCCTTGGGTGCCTTTGATATTGATATCACCGGTGATTGAGCCCCTGCGGCCGTTCTTTACCACATCACCCACGGCATGGGTGCTTGATGGCTCGCCGACAATGCACATATCGATTTTCTCATTACGGGCTTCCAGGGTATCAATGACACGGGTGGTACCGTTGATGAACGGGCCTTCTTCATCTGACGTGATCAGTAGGGCGATAGAGCCTTTGTGATCGGGATTCTCAGCTAAGAAGCGTTCGATAGCCACAATCATACAGGCCAATGACCCTTTCATATCTGCAGCTCCTCGACCATGAAGGTAGCCATCAATGATGGTCGGCTCGAAAGGCGCAGTATGCCATTTGTCGCGGTTGCCCGCTGGGACCACATCGGTATGGCCAGCAAAGACAAACAGTGGGGCTTCCGTGCCGCGGCGAGCCCAAAGGTTGGTGGTATCTTCGAACACCATGGTTTCGATCTTGAAGCCGAGTTTTTCCAGACGTTCAATCATCACGTCCTGGCAGCCAGCATCTTCAGGGGTCACTGACTGGCGGCTGATAAAATCTTTCGCCAGGGCGAGAACCGGGCTATCTGACATCCTTGTATCCTTCCTTAATTCGTTTGGAAAATTTCTTGGTACTGGGCAGGCTTGAAGCCTAAGTGGTAGCCGTTGTTGTGAACCAACAGCGGGCGTTTGATCATGGCTGGATATTCCAGCATCAATTCAATGGCAGTTTGCTGGTTAAGGCCGGCTTTTTGTTCGTCGCTTAGCTGGCGGTAGGTCGTACCACGCTTGTTGACCATGGCTTCCCAGCCTAGCTCTGCCTCAAACTGTTCTAGCATGCCACGGTCTAGGCCGTCGACACGGTAGTCATGGAAGGTGAATGCAACATTTTCGGCTTCTAGCCACTTTTTCATTTTCTTGATGGTGTCGCAGTTCTTGATGCCGTAAGCAATTGTGTTCATATTTATTTGGGCTGACTTATTTTGTGAACTTGGTCTCCCTTTATAGCGGGAATAGACGGGGGGTGCAACGGCTTCAGCCGCCATAGCTTATCGCTAGTTTAATCAGCCAGATATTGGCCAAGATCCCAAGTACAAAGACGATGGTTCGCCATGGGCTGAGCTTGAAGGCATAGCATATGAAATAGAGTATCCGGCTGATGATAAATAAGTAGGCGGGCAGGGCCGACTCATGGGCCGGTACGCCTGAGAGGTGGGCGATAAAAACACAGCAAGAGAAAACCGAGAGGATCTCCCAGCCATTGGCCTGGGCCGCTTTTACCCTGGAGGCTGCACCGGTTAGCTCACGGTCTTGAATGCGCGGCTGGTTGATATCAAGCTTGCCAGTTTGGCGAACGGTTAGCCACCCTCCAATCCCTGCCAGTAAATAGTTAATCAGTATCATGACGATAACGCACCAAAAAGCCGGGATCATAGCTGCTCCTTTGGGTGGCCTTCGAGGCCGGTTTCAAGGTCTATGTTTGATTGTCAAAAGTATAGGAGACTAGGCTTATTAAGAATACCTATAAGCCGTGTTAGTTATCGGTAGGGGGAAGCGCCTAAAGCGTCGTGTGTTTGGTCTTTGTGTGTGATACTTCAAGTTATTGTTTAAAAATGTTTTTTTTGTTTGTGGAATGACACGCTCTTGAATTTTGCGACCTGGATCACCGAAAATCACGACTAAAACAGGGAAATCCTCCCTCATATTGATCAAACTCAACACCCCGCGGGCAGAAGTCGGAATAATGAAAACCTCAAATTATGGAGGTCTCAATGGAATTGAATCCGGTTTTTGCTCGTCGTCTTTATCTTGCTTTGCTTGTAGAGCAGCTAGATCGTCCCAATGTCCCTAAGCTGATTGAAATTACCGGTTGGCCACGTCGTACCATTCAGGATGTACTCAAAGCCCTACCAGGGTTTGGCATTGAATTGGCTTTTGTCCAAGACGGCAAGCGCCATAACGATGGCTACTACCAGCTCAGTGACTGGGGGCCGTTTGACGTCAGTTGGGTTGAATCGAAAGAAAGGGATATTATCTCTTCAGTATCGTGTTAATAAAAAAACCGCATTCGTGCGGTTTTTTTATTATTTAGTATCTTCACAATAGTAAGCATTGCCCATTATTGCCCCTGCGACTCCAGATAAAGCACCGTGGCCGCTGTTCTTGATTTCACTTGGAGTTTCTTCAGTAAACTCTTCATGTGAACCTTAACGGTTGCCTCAGAGATGAACAGGTTATCGGCAATTTGTTTGTTGCGGTATCCCTTCGCGACTTCTTTTAATATCTGCATTTCCCGATCGGTCAGGCTATCAAGCAAGGAGTCTTGCTCGGTGCTGTCGGCTAGATATTCACGGATCAAATCACTGAAGGCCTGGCCGCCACACATCGCTTGTTTCAGCAGGGCAATAAGCTGATCGGGTTCGGTGTCTTTCAGAAGGTAGCCGTCGGCACCGGCATTGATCAGTGCTTTGACATCTGAGCGGCTGTCAGACACCGTCAGCACGACGATACGGGCTTGGATCCCTTCTGCTCGCATGGCATTGAGGGTATCAAGGCCGGACATACCCTTCATATTCAGGTCAAGCAGGATCAGATCCGGCTCTTTTTCCTGAGCAAGTAATACGGCATCAGCCCCGTTGCTGGCTTCACCGACCATTTCGAAGTCGTTTTCAAAGCTGAGAAGTTGGCTGATCCCCCTGCGCATCAAGGGGTGATCATCAACAATCATTATTTTCCAACACGTCATATTATTATCCTTGGAATTCAGGCTGAAACTGAAGAGTGATTTCACAGCCCGCCCCCTTGGTTGTATTTATTTCCAGATTACCTAACAGGCGTGAGGCCCGTTCGGTCATAATTGCTAGGCCGTAGTGATTGAGTTTTTCACTGGCCGGATCAAAACCAATCCCATCATCGCTGATTTTGATCGTTACTGTGTCCAATTCCTGCTGGCAGGTGACGATGATTTCGTCAGCCTGCGCATGTTTTATCGCATTGAGCACCGCTTCCCTGATCAATTGCAGCAAGTGCACCTGATGGTGGGCATCCAGACTCAGCGATGAAAGTTGGTTATCAATGAGCACTAAAGCATGACTTTGTTCTTCTAATGGTTTTAGCATTTCTACCAATGCTTCACCAAAGTTTGCTTCTTTGATTGTGAGGCGGAAGGTACTTAGGAGTTCCCTTAACTGGGTATAAGCCCCTGAAAGTCCGTTGTCTATGTCGCTGATGATGGCCTTAGCCTGGTTTTGGTCCTCTTGCCCTTGCTGCCTTTTTAGCAAGGCTACCTGGATTTTCAAGTAAGACAGTGACTGGGCGAGGGAGTCGTGCAACTCGCGTGCAATCGTTGCCCGCTCTTCCATCAATAATAATTGTTCCGATTGTTTCTGTGCCCGATTGTAGTAGATCCCCCGCGCCAAAGTATGGGAAAGGTTTTCAATCAAGTTCTTATCAGGGCAGGGAAGGGTATCTTGCCACCACAACTGCCCGAGCACTTGGCCGTCGAGTTCTAGATCATGGTAATGCCAGTTATTGCCCGATGGCTGTCCTGCGATGATTTCGGTGTTGTTGCCAGTGCTTTCTTCGATGATCAGCTTGGCGGCGGTCAACCCTTCAATATCAAGCAGGGTCTCGAGCATCACGGCAAAGTTTTTGGTGCTCAGGCGGCTTTGTGATAACTCTTGCGAACAATCATACAGTACTTGCAGAGAATCATTGGCCTGGCGGAGACGGCGGGTTTTTTCATCGACCTTCATCTCCAGGTTGCGATAGAGCTTGCCAAGTTCTGCCGCCATGGTGGTGAAGGTGCCAGCTAATATCCCCAGTTCATTATCACTTTTGACATCGAGGGTGAGGTCGAATTTACCTTCCTGTATCTGCTCGCTGGCCGTGACCATTTGATTGAGCGGGGTAACGATTTTCCGCTGGGTAAAGTGGATGGTGAACAGCGCGGCAATCAGGATCAAGCTCAAGCCAAGGCCCCCCACGACCGAGAGCACCTGTAATTTGATAATTGAAAATTCTTGTAACTCGTAGACAAATTGATCGATCCGGTCGACAAAATTGACAACTTCACTGAGAAACAAGCGTTCATTGCCATTATGTAACAAGGGGTGCAGATCTTCCCAGCGGCCAATCAAGTTGTAGTAATGCTTTTTGATATTGGTTGGTACCGTCCAATGTTCGAGCGCAGCCATAGACGGCGAGAACAATGATTTTTCGAACATATCCAAATGGACGTTGAGCTGGGGGGATTGGGTCTGGATATCATAGGCTAATCGGTAGCTTTGCATCCTCAGTGAGCCGGAGACATTCACTGCCTCTGCATCATTCAAACTCGACGCGAGGGTCAGCAAGGCAAAGCTGGTTGTGACCACAGAAAGAAGCAAGATGGCCAGCATAGCTCTGGCAATCGTAGTCGTGACGGGCTTTAGAGGCCTATTTTTCACAAATTTTCCTTTTAAATCGTTACCTTAAAGATGAAGAGAGAGCATTTTTCTATTTATTTCTGTTCTATATTTAACAGATAACTGGTGATCTTTAGTGCGATTGGAGTAAAAGCTAACCACACCAAGGAAAGCTTGGCTTTTTTATATTGAGAGGGTGCGCATTTAAATTTATTGATCCAAGACAAATTTCACCCCTAATTAGCCCTTACTAGGTATTTAAGCATTTATTACGGGATTTACACTTGTCGTGTAAAAAAATGACAGCTTGTGATTATTTGTTGTAAGTCATTCAAGCCGTTTATAGGTACACCTTTGCGTTTATAGCCAAGCTGCTGCCCGTAATCACTATTTTTATTAATAATATTTTACGAAGGACTGAGTCAATGTTTGATCGTTCCCGTCGTCGGTTACTGACACGGCGTCGCAAGCCTGACCTGCAGCGAATGCCCTGGGTGGTGGACGAAGAGACGTTCACCGATACCTGTACCCGGTGCAACAAGTGTATCAACGCGTGTGAAACACAGATTATTGCCAAAGGCGACGGTGGGTTTCCTGCTGTCGACTTTCAGCGTGGTGAATGCACATTCTGTTACCGCTGTGCCGATGCGTGTCCCGAGCCCTTGTTTCAGTCGAAATCAGAGCAGCCATGGCCTTTGGTGGCGCAAGTTAATGAGGGTTGTCTTGCCCAGCAGAATATTGAGTGCCGAAGCTGCGGCGATGCGTGTGAGGTAATGGCTATCCGGTTCAGGCTGCAAGTGGGCGGTGTCGCCCGGCCTGAACTGGATACGTCAACCTGCACAGGATGTGGCGGGTGTGTGTCGGTATGCCCGGCATCGGCGATCACCATGGTGAGTCACAATAACGAAGAGAATTAGCGATGGCATTACAAGAAGTACACATTTCCAGCTTGGTTGTTCATGTAAAGCCGGCGTATCTGACCTCGGTTAAAGAGCAGATCGCAGCAATGCCGAATGCAGAAATTTACGGCGACAGTGAAGAAGGGAAGGTCATCGTGGTTCTGGAAACTGAAAACCAGGGCTATGTGACGGATACCATAGATAAAATTAATAACTTAGAACACGTTTTAACCACGTTTTTAGTGTATCACCAAATCGAACAGTTCGACTCGCAATCTGAGGAAGATTCATGAAAATGACAAGACGCGCGTTTGTAAAAGCAAACGCCGCTGCATCGGCAGCAGCTGTGGCGGGGATCTCGCTGCCGGCATCTGCAACTAACTTAATCGTTAGTTCTGACGAAACCAAAATTAAGTGGGATAAAGCGCCTTGTCGTTTTTGTGGTACAGGTTGTTCAGTGCTTGTGGGTACGCAGAATGGTCGCGTTGTGGCCACTCAGGGTGATCCTGAAGCCCCTGTTAACAAGGGCTTGAACTGCATCAAGGGTTACTTCCTATCAAAAATCATGTACGGCAAGGATCGTCTGCAGACACCGATGCTGCGTATGAAAGACGGCAAGTTCCATAAAGATGGCGACTTCCAGCCTGTTTCTTGGGATCAAGCGTTCGATGTGATGGCTGAAAAATGGAAAGCAGCACTGAAGAAGCACGGTCCTTCGGGTGTCGGTATGTTTGGCTCGGGCCAATGGACGGTAATGGAAGGTTATGCCGCATCGAAAATGATGAAGGCCGGCTTCCGTTCTAACAACATTGACCCGAATGCACGCCACTGCATGGCATCTGCGGTTGTGGGCTTTATGCGTACCTTTGGTATCGATGAGCCGATGGGATGTTACGACGATTTCGAAAATGCTGACTCCTTTGTGCTTTGGGGTTCAAACATGGCGGAAATGCACCCGGTGCTATGGACCCGCCTGACTGACCGCCGCCTGAGCAACCCACATGTTAAAGTTAATGTGTTATCGACGTATTACCACCGCTCGTTTGAACTTGCAGACAACGGCATGATCTTCGAACCGCAGACCGACCTTGCGATTGGTAACTTCATTGCTAACTACATCATCCAGAATGATGCGGTTAACTGGGAGTTTGTGAACAAGCACACTAACTTCAAGCGTGCTGATACCGATATCGGTTACGGCCTGCGTGACGAAGACCCACGTCAGCAGAAAGCGAAGAATGCCAATTCCGGTGCCATGCACGCGATGACATTCGACGAGTACAAGGCTTCTGTTGCCGAGTACACGGTAGAAAAAGCCGCTGAGATGTCGGGTGTGCCACAAGAGAAGCTGATTGAGCTGGCAAAACAATATGCCGATCCTAAGACCAAGGTGATGTCACTGTGGACCATGGGTATGAACCAGCACACCCGTGGTGTATGGATGAACAGCTTGGTTTATAACATCCACTTGCTAACCGGTAAGATTTCTCAGCCGGGTAACAGCCCATTCTCGCTAACCGGTCAGCCATCAGCGTGTGGTACTGCCCGTGAAGTGGGTACTTTTGCCCACCGTCTAC
This sequence comes from Photobacterium lutimaris, assembly GCF_003025555.1. Taxonomy (GTDB): domain Bacteria; phylum Pseudomonadota; class Gammaproteobacteria; order Enterobacterales; family Vibrionaceae; genus Photobacterium; species Photobacterium lutimaris. The sequence continues at coordinate 142,927 of NZ_PYMH01000011.1, forward strand.
CCGCTGACATGGTGGTGGCAAACCCTAAGCACCGTGCGATTGCAGAGAAAATCTGGAAACTGCCTGAAGGTACGATTCCACCAAAACCAGGCTACCATGCTGTCCTGCATGACCGTATGCTGAAAGACGGCAAGATGAATGCCTACTGGGTAATGTGTAACAACAATATGCAGGCTGGCCCAAACATTAACGAAGAGCGCCTGCCGGGTTACCGTAATCCTGAGAACTTCATCGTATGTTCAGACCCGTATCCGACAGCGACAGCCCAGGCCGCTGACCTTGTTCTGCCAACCGCAATGTGGGTAGAGAAAGAAGGTGCCTACGGTAACGCAGAGCGTCGTACCCAGGCTTGGTACCAGCAGGTTGAGACCCAAGGTGAATCAAAATCTGACCTTTGGCAGATCATGGAGTTCTCCAAGCGTTTCACCGTCGAGGAAGTGTGGGGCGAAGAACTACTGGCCAAAGCACCGCAGTACCGTGGCAAGACCATGTACGACATGCTGTTTAAAAATGGTCAGATCGACAAGTTCCCGCTTTCCGATGCACAGCCGTTGAATGATGATGCCAAAGCACAGGGCTTCTACGTACAGAAAGGCCTGTTCGAAGAATACGCGGCATTCGGTCGTGGTAAAGCGCATGACTTGGCCCCTTACGATACCTACCATCAGGTTCGAGGTCTGCGTTGGCCGGTGATCGATGGCAAGGAAACGAAATGGCGTTTCTCTGAAGGCCATGACTCATATGTACCGGCAGGTGAAGGCTTCCGTTTCTACGGCCACAAAGACGGCAAGGCAAACATTATCTTTGCACCGTTTGAGCCAGCGCCGGAAGTGCCTGATGAAGAATATGACCTATGGATGTCAACCGGGCGCGTGCTTGAACACTGGCATACCGGTACCATGACTCGTCGTGTTCCTGAGCTGTACAAAGCGGTACCGGATGCACTGTGTTATCTCCACCCGGACGATGCCGAATCTCGCGGCCTGCGTCGCGGAGATGAAGTGCTGGTTGCTTCTCGCCGAGGTGAAGTGCGCTGTCGAGTTGAGACCCGTGGTCGTAACCGCCCGCCAGTGGGCTTGGTATTTATCCCATTCTTTGATGCCCGTATTTTGGTGAACAAGCTGATTCTGGATGCGACGGATCCATTGTCGAAGCAGACAGACTTCAAGAAGTGTCCTGTGAAGATCACCAAAGTATAAATAGCAACACATTGAACAGGTTGGTTGTCTGGCTGCTTGCCGGACAGCCCTACCTTGACCTGATTTTAGCCGATAGGCGGAGAATACAATGAAACGATTAGTTCTAGCAGTAATGGCATTGGGCATGGTGCTGGCCGGTACTGTGCATAGTGCAGAAGAGCTGCAAAACCCAGGCGGTATCGGTGGCCTTGAGTCGCTGCGTGGTGCCAGTGAGCTGGAGGCTACCCGTGCTGCGGATCCAATGAAACGCTACCCACGCGACCAAGGTACGATCGATAGCGATTATGTGTACCAGCCGCCGTTGGTACCACACACGATCCGCAACTATGAAGTGTCGAAAAATGCGAATAAATGCCTGGCATGTCATAGCTGGAAAAATGCCAATGAAATGGGCGCGACCAAGATCAGCGTAACGCACTATCAGTCACCGCGTGAAGGCCAGGTACTGTCCGATGTGTCACCTGCTCGCTACTTCTGTCTACAGTGCCACGTGCCACAAGCGGATGCGAAGCCGTTGGTTGAAAATGATTTTGAGCGTGTCGACGCACTGCGTTAATTAGCCAGTTTAAAGAGAGGCTATCAATGAAAATGTTAAAAACCTTTTGGCGTAGGTTTACCTCACCAAGTAAGGTCGCAGTGGGTCTGGTGCTATTTATGGGCTTCATGGGCGGTTTGCTGTTCTGGGGGGCGTTTAACACCGGTATGGAAGCAACCAACACCGAAGAGTTCTGTGCAGGCTGCCATGCCCCGATTGTAAAAGAGATCCGGGAAACGGTTCACTTTGCTAACCGCTCAGGGGTTCGTGCAATTTGTTCAGACTGTCATGTACCGCATAATTGGACCGATAAAATTGTTCGTAAGGTTCAGGCATCGAAAGAGCTGGTGGCCCACGCGATGGGGACAATTGATACTCAAGAGAAATTCGAAGAGCGGCGGGGTTATCTTGCTAACCGGGAATGGCACAGGATGAAAGAAAATGATTCGCAGGAGTGTCGTAACTGTCATGAATTCGAATACATGGACTTCTCCGAGCAGGGTAGCCGCAGTGCGAAACAGCACTCAACGGCCCTGGCATCCGGTGATAAAACGTGTGTAGATTGTCATAAAGGTATTGCCCATAAATTGCCTGATATGTCGGGTATCGAAGGCTGGCAGTAAGCTGCAGATAAGGAGAAACCATGAGTACATTAGAGTCCATCTTCTGGCATGTACTGGGCTATGCGGCCATGCCTGTCATTATCCTGTCTGGCTTCGCGGCTGTAGCGGTGATTTGTATCATGCTATTGTCGCTAGGTAAGGATAAAAATATCTAGAGGCATACCCAGCCTTTGAAAATCAAAGCCATGCTGTTCAGCATGGCTTTTTTATTGCTTGCTGTACTGATGATAAAGGCCGATAGCAATCACGGCCAACCAGATGCTGTCGATGAGGAGCCAAGAGGCTAAGTGGCTTGAGAGGGCTGAAACGTCAGCAGCTCCCAGCAATAAGAGGATGGCTTCAAGTCCCTGCACCAATAGCATGGTTAGCAGCCCCAATAAACAGAACAACAAATAACTGGCGACGCTCATTGTGATCCTCCATCAGGGTATTGTTCTGATTTTAGATCTAAATGATAATCACTTGCAATTAGTTTCAGCTCTGCTGCTATTTATGGCTAAGGTACCCTGCCTTTTCCAGCATAGCCCGGAAGCTATCAGCGCGATTGCGGTTAACCCCGAAATCGGAATAGCCGATACGGGATTCGGAACGGACCACAAGTTGGTTGGCTTGCTTTTTAACCTCGAAATCATCGACAAACTGGAAAACCTTACTGGTACATTCTACCCGGAAATAATGGTCTGTCTTTGTGGCAAGCGAGGCACCAGGAAGAGAAAGTGCCATCTCTTCAATATGTTGCCATTGCTCAATGCCTTCGCTGCTGAGGATGAAAGGGGCCAAGTTATGCTCTTCTCGGGAATCCAGCGTACTGACGCAATTAGGCTTTCCTCCGCAGGGCTGGTTCACTTTTGCTGTCCCGCTATGTGAAGCAGAGTCTGGGCTGCCACATCCCGTCAACAGAGCGAGCATGGTTATGAAGGGAATAAAACGAAAACGATGTTGTTTATTCATCCGTGAGTCCTTGTTAGATTTAACCGAATTGAAGGTAACCTATAAAGCCCAGCCAAGAGGCAACCAGCAATAGCCAAGGCAACCAAGATTGTTTATTTGCGGCCTCTTGCTGCGGTACGGTGTGCTCTGCAGTTACGGGCTCAATGTCTTGGGCCTGGGTGCGGTCTCTGGTTTGTTTCTTGCGTAGCTTGTCGCGTTCACGGGCTTTGGCTTTTTGCTGTTTTTTGTACTGCTCGATACCGTGCTGGATCCCCTGAGCAATAAGTTTAGTCTGCTCTTTGGTCTGTCCAGGCTTTTGGGTCGAACGAGCAATTTTCATTGCTTCTGCTTGGGTTTCTGGGGACGGGGTCCCTTGGGGGGGCTTGTTTGCCATCGTTAATCTTATCCATCATATTCGTTGGCTGGATTATACCGCCGACAACACCAATTAGCACATTTCTGTCATTTTTATCCTTCTAAAGAGGTAGGAATCTTACAGAGCCTGAACGAATAATGAACAGGTCGAAATTTGTATTAATATCCATTAACATAATGAATATTAATAGATATTCGGTAAATTGTTAGAGTTTGAGCATATTTATTTCTGATGTGATTTCTGTAATAAAACTAGAAAAATGGCCGTTCTCATCCCACAGAACGTGATCTTACCTACAAGATGAATGTTCAAATAGTGCGTTGAACCACAGAAATTACCACTTCGGGTGGTAGTTGTGGGCAGATAGATTAAGGTGTGCCTAGTACTGAACAGTGTTGTTATATCGGCTCCCGAAGATAAAATCATGGTCATCACAGCCAAAGATACAATTGGCTATTGAAATACCATGGTGAAACCTCCATTGCATATTAAGCAGTGAGATACAGGGAAAAGAAGTGTTATATCCGATAGAAGCCTACGACAAGCATGGCTTGTTGAAACCATCAGCCATGTTGTGGTTATGCTGGTTGTTCAGTGCCAAAGGCTGGGTGATTTTCGTTATGGCGGGCGCAAGCCGCCAGCAAGGGGCCCAAGTCTTAGAGATTTTGTATCCATTGCGAGAGAACTTATATCTGGCAATGCTGTTGGGTCTTCCGGCACTTATCTATATGTGGATGGCTGGATACCGACACAAAAATAAAAAATTAATAAATTTTGTATGGCAGCAAGGGAAAGGGATCCTACTGCTGACTTATACAACAGATAGTGTTTTGCAAATGTATCAGTTGATGTTGACCCATGGGGCCTTCAGCTGGACCCGAGCGGTCAGCCTACTGCTGACATTCTGGCTTGGAGGGTACCTGCTTAGAAGCTCTAGGGTCAGAAATACATTTGCGGACAAGCCCGTAGAGAGGTACGTACAATGAATGATTGGGGTAAAGGGTTGGTGCTGTTTAGCGCACTGTTGAGCCCGTTAGCCATGGCCGATTGGCTATTAGATGTGAATTTTGAACTGACGGGTGCGACAGGTAGCACTCAGTCGGTAAATACCTCGCTGTCATTATTACCGGGAGAAGAGACCGTCTTCTTTGGTAGCAACATTGATAGTGAAGATAGCAGCCGAGAATTAGTCGGCAGCGCCGAGTTGCTGGAAGTGTCGGCGGAAGAAGTTAAGATCGCGTTCAAGGTTCAGGAGCGGCTTGATGACGGCGGTTGGCGTACACTGGTATCACCAACGCTATCTACAGGTTTAAATGCCCCAACAATGTTTGAAGGGCTGGATAATAGCGGTGATCAGCAAGTGAAGCTTCAGGTAGAAGTGACATCGGTATAAGCGCTAAATACGACTTTTTCATATTCAAAAGCCCGCAATTTTTGCGGGCTTTTTGCTGTTTGTCATACCTTAAACCGCAGTATCTAGCACCTTACCGTTGCCAGTCCCCGGATCGGGGGTAATGTTCTGGCTATAGAAATCAGGCTTGCTGGGGCGGTGTTCATCAATAGCATCAGCCACTTTTTTTTTGATGATCAAGCGGTGTTCTTGGGTTTGGGCTTTGTTGTCGGCCGAGATAACGGCTGTATCAGGATCCTTCTTCGGATCTTCTTTGAATTTATTCGTACTTTGTTGGTGAATATCAACCAGCTTTTGTGTTTGCTTCGCTTGGTAAAGGGGGCCTGCCACGTCTTTAGCCGGAAATGATGATGAACTTATTTCCATGATCTTATCCTTGTTATTGGTTTGAGCTAATGTGTTGTGCTTGTATATGTTTCACCCCATCATAGCAGGTTAAAATAGACAAAAATTGAACAATTCAGGGCTCTTCAGCGTTTATATAATCAGCCTGGGTAAGTGGATGATTGGGCTGTACCAGTAATAGTTGATATAACCGTTGACGATATACGCATTTACCCTATTGATTTGTAGAAGGTAATCTCACTCAGCTGACAATGATCAATTTTCCATAAAGCATTCTCGTTATACTTTGAGCATCATAATGCTGTATACCTTAGTCGTTTGGGGATCAGCGACGATAATAAGTTAGGAGAAAAATATGGCTACGGCACAACCTTTGATTTTGCCTGAAGCAGGACCATTTGCATTGTATGTTGTCATGAAGGCAACAGGTGATACCAAGGCGCTTGTTGAGCGCTGCCAGCAAGTTCACTCTCTGGTTGATGAGATCAACAGCCAGCAGCCGGGTGCTGAGCTAAGAGCCAGTATTGCTTTTGGTAAAGCGTTCTGGACCTCACTGGAAAAAGGCTCGCCTGCCGAGTTTGAGGACTTTGCCCCGCTAGGTGAAGGAGAAGTTACTGCTCCGGCAACCGGTGGCGATGTGCTGCTGCACCTTAACTCAAGCCGCCATGACTTGAATTTCTACTTATTGCGCCAGTTTATTTCGCCTATTGCTGAGCATGTCGAGGTGCTGGATGAAACCTATGGTTTCAAGTACCTTGATTCGCGTGATATGACCGACTTCGTTGATGGCACCGAGAATCCGAAGACGCTAGAAGCGCGCCAGGATGTTGCACTGATCAAAGAGGGTGACTTTGCCGGTGGCAGCTTTGTGATGCTGCAGCGCTTTGTCCACAACCTACCTGCCTGGAACCGTTTGAATATTCAGGCACAGGAGAAAGTAGTCGGTCGTACTAAGCCTGATTCTATCGAATTGGAAGATGTGCCGGCAGCCTCACACGTGGGCCGTGTGGATATCAAGGAAGAAGGCAAGGGCCTGAAGATTGTTCGCCATAGCCTGCCATATGGCTCTGTAAGCGGCGATCACGGCTTGCTGTTCATTGCATACTGTCACACTCAGCATAACTTCAGAGCGATGCTGGAGAGCATGTACGGCCACACAGACGGCAAGACCGATCAGTTGCTGCGTTTTACGACTGCGGTAACTGGTGCTTACTTCTTTGCACCTTCAGTCGAGATGCTTAATTCGCTATAAGATAGCGGCTAAAGGCTATTGGCACTAGGCGATAGGTAGGAGCTTGGTGCTGGGAAAAATGAATGAGGGAGGTAATGTTTGTATTGCCTCCTTTTTTATTGACTCTATTTTCTTAAACCTAGACTACTTGAATCGCCAATCGCCAATCGCCAATCGCCAATCGCCAATCGCCAATCGCCAATCGCCAATCGCCAGATAAACAAAAAGCGCCGCCCGAGGGCAGCGCTTTTGGCAAAGATTGAAACAATCTTACTTCTTGATGCGAAGAACTGGAGTTTCACCCACAGTTGTTGCGCCAGAAAGTTTGTTCAGCTCTTTGATTTCGTCCATGTTAGAGATAACAACTGGAGTAAGAGTTGATTTCGCTTTCTCTTCTAGAAGTGCTAGATCGAATTCGATGATAGTGTCACCAACTTTAACTGTTTGGCCTTCCTCAGCGATGCGAGTGAAGCCTTCACCTTTCAGTTCAACAGTGTCGATACCGAAGTGAACGAAAAGCTCGATGCCGTCGTCAGACTCGATAGAGAAAGCGTGGTTAGTTTCGAAGATTTTGCCGATAGTACCGTTTACTGGTGCAACCATTTTGTTGCCAGCAGGTTTGATAGCGATACCGTCACCAACGATTTTCTCTGCGAAAACAACATCTGGCACATCTTCGATGTTTACGATTTCACCAGAAAGTGGTGCAATGATTTCGATAGCACCAACTTCAGTGTTGTCATCAGAAACCAGCTTCTTTAATTTGTCAAACAGACCCATATCGTTGCTCCTAAGCGTTTTTATTCTATCTGCAGCTATATTAGCAGATGGTCTTTTCTGCGATGAATTTTTCTACGTGAGCTTCAATTTCAGCAGCAGTAGGCATAGCAAGTGCTTGCTCAGCCATTGCTTTAACATCAGCAAAATTAGCGTTGCGGATAATTTTCTTAATGCGTGGAATCGAAATTCCGCTCATGCTGAATTCGTCCAAGCCCATACCTAGAAGTAGTAGGGTTGCACGCTCATCACCCGCTAGCTCGCCACACATACCTGTCCACTTGCCTTCTTTGTGAGAAGCATCGATAACTTGCTTGATCACGGTTAGGACTGCAGGTGATAGTGGGTTGTAAAGGTGAGAAATCAGCTCATTACCACGGTCAACAGCAAGAGTATACTGGGTTAAGTCGTTAGTACCAATACTAAAGAACTCAACTTCTTTTGCCAGGTGGTGAGCGATTGCTGCTGCGGCTGGTGTTTCAACCATCACACCGATTTCGATGTTTTCGTCGAATGCCAAACCTTCAGAGCGAAGCTCTGCTTTGTATTCTTCAATCGCAGCTTTCAGTTCACGGATTTCCTCAACAGAGATAATCATCGGGAACATGATGCGAATTTTGCCGTGTGCAGATGCACGTAGGATACCGCGTAGCTGGTCACGTAGGATTTCGCGACGATCAAGGCTGATACGAACCGCACGCCAGCCTAGGAATGGGTTCATTTCTTGTGGCAGATCCATGTACGGTAGATCTTTGTCACCACCGATATCCATTGTACGGATGATCACTGGCTCGCCATGCATTGCTTCAGCAACGTCTTTGTATGCAGCGTACTGCTCTTCCTCGGTAGGAAGCGCGTCACGGTCCATGAATAGGAACTCGGTACGGTACAGGCCAACACCTTCACCGCCGTTACGGTTAATACCGTCACAGTCTTTTACTGTACCGATGTTACCGCAGACTTCTACTTGCTTGCCGTCAAGGGTGATAGCTGGCAAATCTTTCAGTTTTGCTAGCTCTTCTTTCTCGGCAATGTTTGCGTCACGGATCGCTTTGAATTGGGTTACTTCAGCGTCAGATGGGTTGATAACAACCTTATTGTTGATTGCATCAAGAATTAGCATATCGCCATTCTTAACCTGAGCTGTGATGTCATTTGTACCTACGATAGCAGGTAGCTCTAGAGAACGGGCCATGATAGAGGTGTGCGAAGTGCGACCACCGATATCAGTGATGAAGCCAAGTACGTAATCTAGGTTGATTTGCGCAGTTTCAGAAGGTGTCAGGTCGTTAGCAACCAGGATAACTTCTTCGTTGATAGCGCTTAGGTTGACGATGCTGATACCTAGTGCGTTTTTCACAAAACGGTTACCGATATCGCGAATGTCGGTAGCACGCTCTTTTAGGTATTCATCATCCAATGACTCAAGCGTTGCTGCTTGCTCTTCGATAATGCTGTAGATAGCAAGATCAGCAGAGGCATTGTTTTCTTTAATGAAGGCTATGATTTCTTCTTCTAGCTCTTCATCTTCCAGCAACATGATATGGCCTTCAAAGATGGCTTCCTTCTCTTCACCGAAGGTCACACGTGCTTTTTCTTTGATAACTTCTAGTTGCTCAGAAGATTTTTTTCGAGCGTCGAAGAAACGCTGAATTTCGCTCTCAACTTGGTCCGCAGTAATTGGCGTTTTGTTAAGAACAACCGCTTCTTCCTGCAAAAGTAGTGCTTTACCAAAAGCAATACCAGGAGATGCCAGGATACCTGAAATCATAGCCTTACCTTAAAATATACTTGAAACTAGGGGAAGTAATAAACAGACTGCGTATTAGTGCAGTTCATCCATTAGAGCAACTAGGTGGTCAACAGCTTGTTGAGCCTGAGTGCCTTCAGCAGCGATTGTTACTACTGTGCCTTTTACTAGACCTAGAGTCTGAAGCTTGAATAGGCTCTTAGCGCTTGCGCTTTTGCCGTTTGAAGTCACTGTGATGTCAGCGTCGAAAGCTTTTGCTTCTTTAACGAACTGAGCCGCTGGACGAGTGTGTAGACCGTTTTCTGCAGTGATCTCAACTTGCTTCTGATACATTTTTCACCCCGATATAGATATTATTTATTTAATATTAACGTAACTGAAAGTAAGCTTAACCTGTTTACGCTAAGCTCGCTAACTGGGATTATAAACTACCCAACAGTTCGGTGTTTGAGATTAATCCAAGTCAATTTTTAGTGACTTTTCTCACTTTTCCAACTTCGGCCAGTTTGTTTTTTGACCTTTTATTTTGAAGCTAGAAATAAAACACAACGGATTTATATTAAAGCTTCGGTCAAAATGCAACAAAAAAGCCCCCCTAAGGGAGGCTTTTGGGTCACAATCGGAGTGGTAACACCGAAAAGTGTGATCACTGTTGGGTTTCTTTGTCCGTGAAGATACCGGCAAACAGTGCTGATGATAGGTAGCGTTCAGCTGAACTTGGTAGCACTACAACAATGTTTTTGCCGGCAAATTCTGGGCGTTCTGCGATGCGATTGGCTGCTACTACTGCTGCCCCAGAAGAAATACCAGCCAAGATGCCTTCTTCTTCCATTAGGCGGCGTGCCATATCAATTGCATCTTCCGAACTTACGCGCTCAACTTCATCAATGAGATCAAGCTCAAGGTTGCCAGGAATAAAGCCCGCACCAATACCTTGGATTTTGTGAGGAGCCGGTTTGATTTCATCGCCATTAAGCGCTTGCGTGATGACAGGGGATTCACTTGGCTCAACCGCAACGGTCGTAATCGCTTTGCCTTTTTGCTGTTTGATGTAGCGGCTAACACCGGTCAGCGTACCGCCAGTGCCGACACCTGACACGAATACATCGATTTCGCCATCGGTCGCATCCCAAATTTCAGGACCGGTTGTTTTTTCGTGGATTTCAGGGTTAGCTGGGTTGTTGAATTGCTGAAGCAACAGGTATTTTTCAGGGTTGGAAGCGACAATTTCCTCTGCCTTCTCAATAGCACCTTTCATACCTTTTGGTGCTTCGGTCAGAACAAGGTTTGCCCCCAGTGCTTTTAGTAGCTTACGGCGCTCAAGGCTCATGCTCTCTGGCATGGTTAGCGTTAGCTTATAACCACGGGCTGAAGCAACAAACGCAAGAGCAATACCTGTGTTACCACTCGTTGGTTCAACAAGCTCGACACCTTCTTTCAAAATACCTTTCTTTTCGGCGTCCCAAATCATATTGGCACCGATACGACATTTAACGCTGAAGCTAGGGTTACGGGCTTCAACCTTAGCCAAGACGTTTCCTTTACTAACTCGGTTAAGGCGAACGAGCGGAGTGTTACCAATTGTCAGGGAGTTATCTTCGTAGATCTTGCTCATTATTGTCGTTCCTTCGTAACGCGTTTAAAAACATAAGACACGTTAAGCATAACCCGTAAAAGATGTTTGCAAAGTAATTTGTAGTTATATCTTATTGTTATATGGGGCTGCTAGGAATGAGAAACTGGTTTCTAGAGGGAATAGTGGAAAAACAGGAAGAGCGGGATCCTCGTTCCTAGGACGAGAGTCAATTGGAAGTAGCCGTTTGACCCAGAGCCCAGAGCCCAGAGCTCTCTAGGAACTAGGTTCTAGGATCTAGGATCTAGCCCCATAATTAATAGTGACGGTGCTGCTCGCGGTAGTGGTCAACCCACATGGCGGTTGCGCCACAAACGGCAACTGGCATCACGAACAAATTGACGATAGGGGTCATGGTGCACACCATAACTAAACTACCAAAGCTCAAAGATGTACCGCGCTTGGTTTTCAGTGCGTCGCGCATTGTCGTGAAAGGAACTTTGTGGTTGTCGAATGGGTAATCGGCGTACTGGATACTCATCATCCAGGCACTGAACAAGAACCACAGTACCGGACCGACAGTCTGGCCAACGGCAGGGATCCACAGCAAAATGAATAGCCCGATAGCTTTGGGCAGGTAATATTTCAACTTGATCCACTCGCGGTGCATGATCCGCGGAAAATCTTTCATCACGCCTGTGATCCCAGTATCTGGTGCTTTCTGGCCAGTTAGCTTGGCTTCGAGGTGCTCGGCGAGTAGGCCATTGAAAGGTGCGGCGATCCAGTTGGCTATTGTGCTGAACAGATAGGAGAAGGTAACTAAGGTCGCTATGGCAAGCAGTGGCCACAGCAGGTAAGAAAGCCAGTCGAGCCAACTGGGCAACTGGTTCATCCAACCGTCAATCCATGTACCTAGCTGGCTTAATACCAAGCCAAATGCCGTACCGAACAGTACGATATTAATCAGTAGAGGAAGCAGCACGAAACGTCGCGTGCCTGGCTGGGTTGCTAGCGAAATTCCACGAAAGAAATAACCGGCACCACTCAACGGGGCTGAAAGTTGGGGGTGGGGCTGCCGGGATGATTGCATATAGGCTCCTTGGCAAGTAATCAGAATGCAGACAGAGATGATCAGTGTTGGCAATGATAGTAACGGTGATTAATGGCTATAAGCAAATTAGCGCCGCTCAGAGTCGGGCGAATGACGTTAAAAACGGTCAAAGCTTGTTCATTTTTGTGCTCGGTAGCACTATCTTGCACGAATAACGACATTCACCTTCTCATTCTGAATTGAGTTTTGATACATTAGAGCAAAGTTAAGTCCATAATGAATGTTGTAAACGACTTCACTGAAGGGCTGTCGTTGGCTTTTTAATTTGCACTTTATTGTCATAGTGTCATGTCAGTCTGTGATAAAAAGTGCAAAGCTAAGTAGTTGAGGTTACACACTGGCTTGCCAGAGGGTGTAATCCAGATGTTGATTTGCCCGGTCATGGGTTACAAGTAAATTCAGAGTGTTCATATGCAGGAATTGCGTCTGGTTCTTATTATTGTCGGTGCGCTCGCTATAGCAGGGTTGTTGCTCCACGGATTGTGGAGTAGTCGGAAGGAAAAGCCTGCAAAATTTGGTGAGAAGCCACTGGGTAAGTTGAACAAGGCTTCCCGAGATTCGGAAGGTTTTGATAAGGATGGTGTAGGTAGTGTCAGGGTCGTCGGCTCTGAAAATGTGCCAGCGGAAGCGCCTCGTCAGGAAAGGAAAGAGCCAGAATTGCACTTTGGTGCGAAGCTGGAGGCTGATCCGTTATTGGACGGACAAGCTAAAGCGGCTCCTGTGCCAGAGGTCAAGAACACGCCGATGGAAGAGCCCACGGCTGAAAAAGTGGCAGCACCTGCGACTACAGATAACCTTGCGCCAGCTGAACCACAAGCCGTGAAACAAGAACAGATTAAGCAGCAGCCTAGCATTAAGGCCGCTGAAAAAGTCGAGCCTGTATTAAATGTGGAAACGGCTGAGCATGTAACTTTCGATGAAAGCGCCTCGATTGAGTCCATCGAAAGTTCTCAGCAAGCTGCCCAGCACACGCCTAGCGTAAATGGGGCAGAACCGGCTATTGCAACCTCGGAGCCAACAAGCGTTGCTGAAACGGTTGCCTCCGTAGAAACAGCTAAAAGCGCTGAAATAGCAGAGCCAGCGGTGTTTGAACCAACGGTTGAACCTATCTTAGACGTCGAAGAGACATTGCCGGTTGAGCAGCCCGAGCTGCCGCCAGTGGAAGCCGAAGTGCTTCCTCCCGACTACTTGGTATTGAACGTTCATTCTCGTAACGGTGAGATGTTCCGTGGCAGCCGATTATTTAATGCCTTTGAGCAGAACCACCTGATTTTTGGTGAAAACTCAGTTTATCACCGGCATGTCGATGCGGTAGGTACTGGACCCGCTATCTTTAGCGTAACCAATATGGTTCATCCGGCTCACTTCCCTGAAGGTGGCAGTGATAGTTTCGAGACTCCAGGAGTGGCGTTCTACTTGATGCTACCGGCTGAGGTTGGCCGAGCGGATCAGAACTTCAACTTGATGCTACAAACTGTTCAGCGTATTGCTGATAGCCTTGGTGGTGATGTGCTTGATCATGAACGTAATCTGATCACTCCGCACCGGATCAGCGGCTATCGTGATAAGGCGCAACGCTATAGCTAGCAATTAGTTATAGTCACATTGAGCGGAACGAATACAAATTGGCCCCTTTATACGTCTTGGTATAAGGGGCCTTGTTTTTTATATCCTTTTTTTCTAGCTAACCCCCAGAGGGTAAAGCGACTTGGTATTAGAACAGGTACATATATGAGCCACGACATTCAGCAGCAGCTCAATGAGTTGCGTGAACTTCTCGCCTATCACGGTCACCGCTATTACGTAGAAGACAACCCGGAAATTCCGGATGTAGAATACGACCGGATGATGCAGCAGTTGCTGGCGATTGAGGCCGAAAACCCAGCGTTGGTAAGCGTGGACTCCCCAAGTCAGCGAGTCGGTGGCAAGCCGCTTGATGGATTTACCCAGATCACCCATGAAATTCCGATGCTGTCGCTCGACAATGCATTCAATGATGACGATCTTCATGCGTTTGAAAAGCGAATGCTCGATCGCTTGCTGTCGGTATCCTCGTTGACCTACTGTTGTGAGCCGAAACTGGATGGCTTGGCGGTGAGTTTGATGTATGAAAATGGCGTATTGATCCAAGCGGCGACCCGAGGTGATGGGTCGACGGGGGAGAATATTACAGAAAATGTTCGTACGATTCGTTCTATACCGTTGAAACTTCGCGGTGAAGGCTGGCCGGCGCGTCTTGAGGTACGCGGCGAAGTATTCATGCCGAAAAAAGGTTTTGAAGCGCTGAATCAAAAAGCGTTGAAGAAAGGTGAAAAGACCTTCGCCAATCCGCGTAATGCAGCCGCAGGCAGCCTGCGCCAGTTGGATTCAAAGATCACCGCCACTCGTCCTTTGAGTTTCTATGCCTATTCCGTGGGCGTGGTCGAAGGGCTGGTTCTGGCGCCAAGCCAGTATGAACGCTTGGTTCAGCTTAAAGGGTGGGGCCTGCCGATGTGCCCTGAGATCCGCCAATTGGCCAGCATGGATGAAGTGATCACTTACCATCAGATGATAGGTGATAAACGTGAAGCCCTGCCTTATGAAATTGACGGTGTAGTGATCAAGATTGATGATGTTGTGCTTCAGCAGCAGCTTGGTTTTGTAGCTCGCGCCCCACGCTGGGCAATTGCCTACAAGTTTCCGGCACAGGAAGAGCTCACCACATTGAAAAACGTCGAGTTCCAAGTGGGGCGAACCGGTGCGATTACCCCGGTGGCAAAACTGGAGCCCGTTTTTGTCGGTGGCGTGACGGTCAGTAATGCAACGCTGCACAATGCTGATGAAATTTCTCGCCTGGGCGTCATGGTTGGCGATACGGTGGTGATCCGCCGTGCTGGTGATGTGATCCCACAGATAGCCTCAGTGATTGAATCCCGCCGTCCTGCTGATGCGACGCCGATTGTTTTTCCTGAGTCTTGCCCAGTGTGTAATTCAAAAGTTGAACGAGTTGAAGGTGAGGCGGTGGCTCGTTGCTCAGGCGGTCTTTTCTGCCAGGCACAGCGCAAAGAAGCCTTGAAGCACTTTGTTTCCCGAAAAGCACTGGATGTTGATGGCTGCGGTGAAAAGATCATCGAGCAGCTAGTTGATCGCGAGATGGTAGCTACGCCAGCCGACTTATTCAAGCTATCGGCTGGCGTGGTGACTGTATTGGAAAGAATGGGACCGAAGTCAGCCCAGAAATTGGTTGATTCCTTGTCTTCTTCTAAGCTCACCACACTGTCGCGTTTCTTGTATTCACTGGGGATCCGCGAAGTCGGTGAAGCGACAGCAGCTAACTTGGCCGCACACTTTGAAACCTTGCCCGCTATTGAGTCGGCGAGCAAAGAGCAGTTGATCGAAGTCTCCGATGTCGGTGAAATCGTCGCGGCCCATGTCTACAACTTTTTCCGGGAAGAGCACAACCTGGCTGTGATCAAGGATCTCATCGAGGTTGGTATTCACTGGCCAGCGATAGAAAAACGTGCGGATGATGTTGAATTACCCCTAGAAGGAAAAATTGTTGTGTTGACGGGGAGTTTGTCGCAGTTGTCGCGCTCGGAGGCCAAAGCAGCATTGCAAAACCTGGGGGCCAAGGTCACAGGCAGTGTATCTAAGAAGACGGATTTGCTGGTTGCTGGTGAAGCTGCAGGGTCAAAACTCACTAAAGCTCAAGAACTTGGTATCGAAGTTTGGGATGAGCAACAGCTTGTTGACTTCATGGCCCGTTAATTTCGTCAAAAAGTAATTTTTTAACGAAATTAACGTTTAACAGCTCTAAGGCTATGTCTTTAGAGCTGTTTTTTTTTATTTCTTTTCATGCTTTGTTGTTATTTTTTGTCTCGAAGTTAATTGAGGTTTTTGAGAAGAAATTTGTCATCGTGAAAGAAAAGGATGCGGTAAAGTAGGTTGAGCAATAAAACGCCATCTCGAGTAAATACTAGGTTTTATAGGACCTAAAGTTTTGATTTAATTGAATTTTTGCTATTGTTGCTTTAGGGTGTCATCAAGGGTTGATCCGGATCACTAATCTCCCTAAAGTTTGCAGTGAGTCATATTTTTTAAAGAATAAATTAAGTTCTGTTTGATGTTTTTTGTCATGAAAGTAGTCTTAGGGGTGAAGTTAGACAGCAGTTCAACTTAAAACGAAAAAATATGAATTGGTCAGGATATCTACCTGGCTAACATATCGGGAGAGTTACTTGTTGCCCACGGCGGCCAACCTTTTGGGCACAAGTAAACACAGCTAGTATTTTTAGGAGTTTTCCATGGAAAAGATGTTCAAACGTTCTCTACTGGGTGCGGCTATTGCAATGACCGCAGTTGCGGGTAACGCAAATGCAGCAATCGAACTTGCTGGAGAAAATGTTGTTCTTTACGGACAGGCAGCAGGTAACCTGCAGTACTGGAATGCTGACGGCAAAGGTAAAGATAATAACGTTAACGTTGAAATCGAATCACGTATCGGTATTCGCGGCAAAGTAAGCTTTGACGCTATGTCGCCTGCTTTCATCTACCAGATGGAAACTGGCAATGCAGACAACGGCGGTGATGGTAACGGCGATGGCCTTGGCGCATTCGGTGGCCGTGATACTTATGTCGGTTTCGAATTTGACGGCATTGGCCAAATCAAATACGGTCGTCAGCTAGTTGCCGCTTACGATTACGTTGACTGGCCACACACAAACCCAGGTCTAGGTAATGTATTCGATTGGCACAACGCCATTGACGCAGGTTTTGCTGACCGCGCCAACCACACTATCCGTTTCGACTCTGCTAACTGGGGCGGCGTGAAAGTTCAGGCGACGTTGAGCGGCATGAATGAAACTACTGATGCTGTTGTTGCATCGGCTGCGGCAGGCTACACAGGCTCGAACTTTAACATTCACGCGGGTTACTACACGCAAGCTGATTACAAAGATTCTGCTGGTAATAAAGCTGGTGACATATCATATGCTATCGTTGGCGGTAGCTTGAATGTTGGCGACTTCACGTTCACTGCAGCGTATAAGCCTATGTGGAACGACCTTACAGACAACCAGCAGGATGCATACTCTGCCACTGCACAGTACATGGTTGACCAGACTTGGGTCTACAAAATCGGTTATGCAGCAACAACTGACGTAGATAAAGCCGTAGACCGTGATGACAACGGCGTATTCACTAAGGATACAGCGTCTCAGGCAATCACTGGTCGTGTGATGTACTTGCTACCAAGCACAGCGATTTACTTCGACGTGCGTAACTACGACATGCTAGGTAACGACAAGAGCGCAGATGGTACTCGCTTCCTATTCGGTGCTGAATACTACTTCTAATCTTGTGTAACACAGGTTAGAGACATGATATTGCGGGCATCTTTCGGGATGCTCGCATTGCTTTAAGGGGTGCATATGAATACACAAATAAAGTCATGGCTAGCCATTGCGACGCTACTTGCCTCGGCCAGCTCGCAAGCTATGGTTAACGTCTCGTTTGAGCGTGATGTCGAATTGTTGGCTGTCAACGGTAAGGCATTAAGCGCATTCTCCACTGCACCTAGTAAGGTGGAGCTCGATAACGGCCCCAACCAACTGGTTGCACGGGTTTCCAAGCTTGTTTCATATAATGGTGAATTCAAGAAGTTTCTCACCTATCCGGTTGTTCTAACGTTTGATATTTCTGATGCCGATATTGATGTTAGTGCGGGCCGGGTAATCATTCGTGATGATCAGATCAAGGGGTTCGACAAAAAGCCGTCGCTGAAGGTGACAATGAACGGGCGTGCTTACACTGATTTTCACCAGGGCTTGCTGCCGAGGGGAACGGGGATTGTCCGTGACTATGAGCGTGAACTGTTAACCTATAACGTTGATAACGGGTTTGCGGTCGAGGAAAAAACACGACCGTCCATCAACTACCAATCCGCCACCGCAGTCACGACCAGTAGTACTGTAGCTCAAGCAACCGAATCACCAGTGTCGGCAGGCAATGCATTGATTTTACTGCAAGCTGATTTCTTACGCCTTCCGGAGCAGCAAAGGGCCACATTTATTAAATGGGCGAATCAACAATAAGAATTCGATGGGAGTGGATTCTAGCCACTCCCACAAGAGGGGCTGTTACTTTACAGTACCATTCTTTTGCAGTTTGCAGATCATCAGTGGGGTATAATCCATTTTTCCATCCGGTAGTTGGCACTCAACCCAAGGTCCTGCTGCCGATGATGCCTTGGCTCCGCCAGAACTAGCACTTGAGTTAGCCATTGCATTACCTGACATAAATAAAAATGTGGCCATTGCTACAACAATTACACTTTTCATATAAACCTCAGTTATTCATTAGGTGAAAGAGAGCAAGCCATCCATTGCTTGAATTCAGATAATTAACTCCGTTGCTTATCACTTCAATTCAGTTTATGTATAGGACAAGGTAAAGGTCAAAAAAATTTCGAAAATTAACCTAAATTTATACAAAGAAATAAGTCTAACGCCTGTGTTTTACATTACCTTTATAAATCATGTGTTTATGTGTTGTCTTTATTGTGGGTAAAACCCGTGATAATAGGGGTTCTTATTTTTAAGGTGTGATTTTTTTTGTCGTTTTAATTTTATTTATTCGTTTGTTTGGCTGGGAGAGTATTTTTATTAAGTAAATTAACAAGGAAAAATAATAGTCAATTCATACTCTTTCGCTTGTTAAATAAAGTTTCTGAAAACTGTATGTTATTTTGTATTTGTTTTTTCTTAGAAATACCAGAGCCCCTGTTTTGTCATTAGTGATAGCAGAACCTTAAGGTTATGAAGTTTTGCACTCCTTTCTTTACCATTGTGTCTGCATTTGTTTGCCAAGAGGCATGTGACCCGTCACGCTTATGGTCAGGATCGATAGAAGCGACACCTTGAGGCGAGCTTACAGCCTATTGAACTACGCGAAAGAGATAAGATTGTAGATTTGCTTAACAATGATAGAATATCAGCCATATTTTTTTGCAGTGGCACGCTTTCGGTGCTGCTGCTCCTTCATAAACTAGGTAATGTTCAATGACGGTTAAAACTCGCTTTGCACCGAGCCCAACAGGCTTTTTGCACGTTGGTGGTGCTCGTACGGCTCTATATTCTTGGTTGTTCGCTAAACACATGGGTGGCGAATTTGTTCTTCGTATCGAAGATACTGACCTTGAGCGCTCTACACAGGAAGCGATCGACGCCATTCTTGAGGGTATGGAGTGGTTGGGTCTGAATTGGGATGAAGGTCCTTACTACCAGACCAAACGTTTTGATCGTTATAACCAGCTTATTGACCAACTTCTTTCAGAAGACAAGGCATATAAGTGTTACTGCCCGAAAGAGCTACTAGACGAGCTTCGTGAAGAGCAAATGGCTGCAGGTGTAAAACCTCGTTATGATGCAAACCATCCTAAAATTGTAGCGGCTAACGCAGCAGCGACAGAAGACTCGCCGTTTGTTATTCGCTTCCGTAACCCGAAAGAGGGTACGGTGGTATTTAATGACCATGTACGTGGTCGTATTGAAATTGCCAACAGCGAGCTGGATGACCTTATCATTCGCCGTACAGATGGCAGCCCAACCTACAACTTCTGTGTGGTTGTTGATGACTGGGATATGGGTATTACCCAAGTTGTACGTGGTGAAGATCACATCAATAACACGCCTCGTCAGATCAACATCTATGAGGCACTGGGTGCACCTGTACCTGAGTTTGCCCACTGTGCAATGATCCTGGGTGATGACGGTGCGAAACTGTCTAAGCGCCATGGTGCGGTAAGCGTGATGCAATACCGTGATGAAGGTTACTTGCCTCAGGCCCTTCTGAACTACTTGGTTCGTCTGGGTTGGTCACACGGTGATCAGGAAATCTTCTCGCTGGAAGAGATGATCAAGCTATTTAGCCTTGATTCAATCAGCAAGTCTGCCTCTGCATTCAATACCGACAAGCTGTTGTGGTTGAACAACCACTACATCAAGACGGCTGAACCAGAGTACGTTGCAGAGTACCTGCAGTGGCACTTAGATCAGAAAGAAATTGCGATTACAGACGGCCCAGCAATCACTGACGTGATTAAGTTGGTGGGTGAGCGTTGTAATACGCTGATTGAACTAGCTGAGCAGTCACGTTACTTCTACCAGGACTTCAGCGAGTTTGAAGCTGGTGCGGCGAAGAAGCACCTACGCCCAGTAGCTAAAGGTGCGCTTGAACTGGCGCTGGCAAAAGTTGAAGCACTTGAAGAGTGGACGACTGAAAACCTTCACAATGTGATTAAAGAAACCTGTGAAGAGTTGGAACTTGGTATGGGTAAAGTGGGTATGCCATTACGCGTATCGGTTACCGGTCAAGGTCAGTCACCATCGGTTGATGCTGTTATGCAGCTGATTGGTAAAGAGCGCGTAGCGGCTCGTATCAAGATGGCGTTGGCATTTATCGCAGAGCGTGAAGCAAACAGCTAAGCTTTTTTACTTATACAAATAATAAACGGAAGGGCTATTGCCCTTCCGTTTTTCTTTGTGCCGTATAGGGCTGCTGTGACTGTATGAGAGTTGATGTGACGTCAATCACGAAATTACCTCTTAGATTACATTGTGAGTTTGATTCTATTGACATGATTTAACTAAGTTTTTATTATCATTTGCACAATTTGGGGCTATAGCTCAGCTGGGAGAGCGCTTCGCTGGCAGCGAAGAGGTCTGCGGTTCGATCCCGCATAGCTCCACCAAATTTAAAACCTCGCTTCGGCGGGGTTTTTCGTTTTTAGCTCTATTTAGCTTTTCTGCTTATCCCGTCGGTGGTTCCGCCGTCCTTTCAACGATCTTTCATGTGAATTAACGCCATCTGACCTTTTTCACCAAAGTGTGTTGCTGTAGTTTTGGCTCTTTATTTTAAACGGTGTTTTTTATTATGGGTGAAAACCAGCTTTATCGAGGTGTACTTGTTGTCTGTGTGCTTTCTTGCTCTGCTACAGCCGTAGCTGCTAATACGAAAGATTCCCAGTCATTTGTCGGGATAGGAGTAACAGATGGGACAAAATATGAATCGCCATTGGAATTTGAACCGGTATTTCGCCTAGGGGCAATCTTTGATGACACACATCGTTTTACCGCGAATTACTCCCATGGTTTTTCATCGGGCGTAACAAGTGTTCATTTTGCATATGATTATCTCTACCCGTTTACCGATAGCGGAAACTGGCAGGTTTTTGGTGGTGGTAGCCTAGGGTATAAATTTGGCTTGCATGACAAAAATGACTGGACCTTTGGTGGGCAAACCGGCATTCGTTACCGTTACAGCGCTGAGACCAGTGTTGACGTCGGCTACCGGGTGTTCGATACGCTTGATGATTGGAAAGAGTATGAATTGGGGCAACTGGGTAATTTGTATATCAGTATAGATTTTACTATGTAGGACATAATTCTGTTATCTCGAGTGGCATGCTATTGCAAATAGCCAACGTTTAAGCTTTTACATGTCAAATAACCGCTAGGGACACAAAATGTTGGCTAATTGATGGTTACAAGGCCAAGTTGAAACTCTCGTTCCCTTCACATACCTATCTTTTGGTCTTTTTACAGGAAGGTCCTCTCCCATCGCACGATGTTTATTTCAAATCTTGCTCCGTGCGTTTGGGGCTTCTCGCAACGAGCAGTTACAATTTTCTTAGTATCTGATTTTATTATCTCATGGAAACATCCATTTATCTGGTCAATAATGTCGCTTTATTTTTACGTGACCGTGAGATACTTCAATTTATTCCCTGTGGGCATGATTAAATATGGTATTTGTAAATTTAACCACTGAAGAACCTTGGTCGTTGTAACTTGTTAGCTAAGCCTGATCCATTAGATCTAGGACATGTTATGGCTGGCTGTTCATCATCTTACTGATGATTTGCCTGCCATATTGAGTTGAAACGTAAAAAGTAGATAGCGTACACATAGCATGCGTATTTGGATTGAGCATGCTTTTTTTTGATTTGTGCTGCCTTGGTTAGTTGGCATTTATGTTTGGTATTGTTTACAAGATGAAACTGAAACTTGGATTTAAAGCGCGGATACACCTGACAGTGATGTTGTTGATGGCTGTCTGTTTAACCACGCTCGGAATGGTAAATATTAATAGCTTGCAGCGAAATATGGTGGCATCACTCACTGCGACGACGGAAGGTGTATTGGCAGCTCATGTCAGAGAGATTGAAAACTGGCTGCAAGATAGGCGAGGCCTGTTGGAGAACACCCGCTCCGAGTTTCACTCGGGGTTAACCGATCAGGAGAACCTCAGCCTTATTCGCGTGCTGGCCAAAAGCGATGGCGTTGCTAACTTGGCCATCGCTTATCAGGATGGCCGGACCTTTGCTGCGAAGGGAGGGAATAACGGCGTTTTCGACGTGTCGGATATCTTTATCAGTCGTGACTGGTACATAAATGCGATGCGCAAGGGCGCTACAGTGATCAGTGACCCTTATCTAGACCTTGTCTCCGGCGAAATGGTGGTGAGTGTATCTACCCCCCTTGCCAACCGTGAAGGGGTGCTGACCACAGACATCTCCCTAGTCGAACTGATCGCGCAAATCAGCCAGGTGGACTTTGCCGGTGGTGCTGCGACCCTTTCCGATAGCAACAATGTGTTTATTGCCAGTGATGATCCGTCTGATATTGGCTTGAGACCGTCACAGATCACCCCGGAGTGGCGATTCATTGAAAGCGCATTTTCTGACAACAAGCAGGGCGTGCTGGATATTCATTACCTGGATATCGACTTCAAGGGCTATTTCAAGCGGGTTGAACTGGGTGATGGTTCTTACTGGACCATGATGATGTTTATTGATGAACATACCGCATTGGCGGATGTTCGTGATGCAATCTTCAATGCAGCGGTTGCTATTGTATTGCTGACCTTAGCCAGTACCATTGCGGTTACGCTTCTGCTTAACCGAATCTATCAGCCTTTGGTGCAGCTTAAGCAGGCGACCCAAAATTTGAGTAGTGGCCACGGAGATCTGACTCAGCGGCTCAATGTTGAAGGCGAGGATGATCTGGCGCAGATCGGTGCAGGCTTCAACCAGTTTATCGGCAATATCCAGCAGATGATGCTAAGGGTCAATGACGCCTCGCAAGGTATTGCTGCCAGCCTCGAGCAATTGGGCGTGTCGGCTCAGCAAAGCAAGGAGGGGCTAGGCGCGCACTCCCGTGAAACAGAGCAGGTCGTTACAGCGATGGCCCAGATGAGTGAGGCTGCGCAGTCAGTCGCTCAAAGCATCTCGAAATCGACAGAAATCACCCAGTGTGCCAGTGCCGAGGCGAGCCAGTCGCAGCGGGTCGTCAGCCACTCGGTCAGTACCGTCAGCTCGTTGATTGAAGAATTCGATGCTATGGCGGCGGATATCGTGCACATGAACCAGGATGCGAACCAGATCAGTGCCGTGTTGTCTGTCATCGGCGAGATTGCCGAGCAAACCAACCTGCTGGCCCTGAATGCTGCCATCGAAGCGGCGCGTGCCGGCGAGCAAGGGCGCGGCTTTGCCGTTGTTGCCGATGAAGTCCGTGCCTTGGCTGGGCGCACCCAGCAAAGTACGTCCGAGATCGGGGATATGCTGACCAAGTTGCTAAACGGCACAAAAGGTGTGGTGACCGCGATGGAGCGAACCCGTGAGCGTTGTCAGGAGGCTGCGGAGACAAGCTCGGAGGTTTCCGGCAGTCTCGAATCACTCTTTGGTGCAGTCGGCAATGTAGAAGAGCTCAGCGGGCAGATCTCTACCGCGGCTGAAGAGCAAAATGCCGTTGCTCAAGAGGTCAACAACAATATGCTGGCAATCCGCGACATTGTGGATGTGTTGGTACTAGGGGGCGAGCAGACACTCTCTGTGACTCAAGACCTACAAAAAGCTAACACTGAACTCGCCTCGATGGTGGGTCATTTCAAAGTTTCTTAATTTCTCAAGAGGCGAGGAGCCATTGAACGTCGGTTTGCCGTTAGGCAGCTAAGATCAATTGGCTCCTTTTCACCAATCCCTCACTTAAGCAACTCTAATACGATTACTAGGTATCACTATGCCAGACACTTGTCTTTCACTTTTACATGATAGTGAAGCAAACCAACTCAGTTCGCTATTCCAGCGTCACTATGATGCAGCCTTTGCCGATTATTTTTCCCGTGATCCGGCGAAATGGCCAATCTTTTCCGAACCGGGTTTAAAGAGCATTCACGACTTCCGTCAGCAAAGGCTCAACCCCAATGAGCGGATTGCGGCCTACCCCAACGGATTGGCGCTTCAGCAGCACCTTGCTGGCCATGCTACGATTGCACAGCAGCGCCAGATCCCCGATGGCACGCCAGATGAGATGCTGACTTTTGCCGCGGCGTTGTCAAAGGATTGGGAAAACCCGTCGTCGGTAGAGAATGTGGTCACCATGCCATGCGATCCGGCTATCTATGGTTCGATGATGGGGGCGATGGCCAACCCGAACCTGGCATACAGCGAATATGCCGGTATGGCTGATCAGCTGGAGAAATATGTCATTCGCCAGATTGCCAACCAGGTAGGCTATGATCCGGAGCAATCGACAGGGATCTTCACCCAGGGTGGGACCTTTTGTAATCTTTACGGTTATCTGCTTGGGCTCAGAAAGTCCCTACCAATGGCACTGCAGCACGGAATGGGAAGAGTACCGGACTTTCGTATCATCAACTCCCAAGGCGGTCACTACTCCAACATGACCAACCTGTCGCTGCTTGGGGTTGATATCAAAGATAAGACCATCCGTATCAAAGTCACCGACAGTCACGATATGGATTACGAAGATCTTGAACGCCAGCTCCGTGCCTGCTTTGCTGTTAACTGCCGTGTGCCGACCATCATGGTTACCATGGGCACGACTGACACCTTTGCCGTTGATCGGATCAAGCCGGTCTATGAATTGCGTAACCGCTTGTGTGAAGAGTATGAGGTTGAGGTGAAGCCGCATATCCATGTCGACGCAGCTGTCGGCTGGTCGATGATCTTCTTCCTTGACTACGATTTTCATCGTAATCCATTGGATATCAACCCGGTTACCCTGTCGGGGATTGAGCGTACCATCTCTCGGGTAAAAGAGCTCAAGTATGCCGACTCATTTACCGTCGACTTCCATAAGTGGGGCTATGTGCCTTATACCTCCAGCTTGGTGATGATCAAGAACAAGCAGGATATGAAAGCGTTGGAAAATGAGCCCGAGAACTTTTCCTACTTCGAGCATGACCTTCAGGGCCAGACCCATCTGCAGTCGACCATTGAGTGCTCGCGCGGTGCGGTAGGAGTGTTCGGTGCTTACGCGGCATTGAAGTATATGGGTATTGAAGGCTACCAGACTATCCTGGCGCACTGCCTGCAAAACGCCAACTACTTCCGACATCAGCTGCTCAAACAAGGCAATGTCAAACTGATGGCGCCGGAAAACCAGGGCCCGAGTGTGGGTTTTCGTCTCTATAACCCGCAGTGGGTCGACGATGTTTGCGCCGAGTTTGCCAAAGAGCAGCAGTGTATGACCAATCCAGAATATATGGAGCAACTGCGCAGGAATAGTCAGTGGCACCGCAGTGTATTCAAGGAGCGGGGCAAGGTGGGCCTTTATACTAACTGGGTTGAGTTTATTTCTCGTTCGGCCTACAACCCGACCGGCAAGTACTCTTATATACCGGGTGAAAAAGCGGTATTTATGAATCCGGCTACCGGACGCAGTCAGATTGACCTCTTCATGCGTTATTACAGCTAGCTCTGTCCCTAGCCGATAAACGCAACGAAACAGCCTGCTCAATTGAGTGGGCTTTTTAATAAAGAGGGTTTAATGAAGATAGCGACATGGCGCTAAAACCAACAGGCAAGAAAAAAGGTTAGTCGGTACTAACCGGCTAACCTCTATAGAATATGGCGCTCCCTGCAGGAGTCGAACCTGCGGCCTTCCCCTTAGGAGGGGGACGCTCTATCCAGCTGAGCTAAGGGAGCAACAAGCGTTGCTTGATTCTCCCATTATACAAAAAAATACCAATAAATTAAGTGATTACTCTTAATCTTCAATCTGTTTGGTTAGCAAATCACCAGGTTGGATGCTGTTGGCAAGTTCAGCCTGCTCGACGCTTAGTTCTGCCGACTTCTCGTAAACCCGATCAACGATAAGGGTGATGTCGGTTTGAACCATACGGTTTCGAGGGATCCCGTTCTGATCAATAAAGCCAGCGCTGTGCCACAGGACAAGTTGATCGCCTTGCTTGACGCCATGCTTACGTCCTTGGTTGATATGGACGGTATTCCCATTGTAGCGGACAACTTCAGGTAAGTTGGTGCGGCATGCCAGTGAGCTTTCCAGATCGAGCATCATATTTTGGCTGACCCGCTGGACCGCCTGGCCATAAGCCGACTGCCAGAAGCGAGCACTGTTGGTATCGACCTGGCTGGTACGTGAAAACGGCCAGTTAGCCATTTCACGGTATTGGTTCTGCATCAGTATTTCGCCAGTTTTGCCATCAAGCAGCTGTAGTTCGGCAGCAAATTGCCGATTGATTTTATCGTTACGCAAAAGCTTCTGATCCAAAGTGGATGTCATATCGGTGATCTGGCCATTGATGATGTACTGGGCATCATGATCTTCGGCAAGCATGACCATTTGGCTCGGGTAACCAGGGTTGATTTGAACGCGGGTCGTACCCGATACCACAAAACTTTGTGAGCGGGTTTCAAGCTGCCGTTTTAATATGGCGGTAAAGTTGTTCCCGAGCTGGTAGATCCCGCCGAGTGAAGCATGCTGTGGCGAGCGGATATCAAACTCACCCAGTAGCAAGCCTTTTTTGTATTGTACCTTGTGGCAAGTTCTTGCCGAGGGGAACACTTCAACTTGTGCTGTTAGGTAAAGACTGCCGCTTTTCTTACTCGTTTTGGTAACCGTAATTTGACGCAGTTCACTGCCACTGAACTGGTAGTGATCGCGGCTGTTTTTGAGGTAGGGCTTAACGCGGTTGAATGAGGAAAGATCGGCACCGGCATAGCGGATCACTTGTAACACGGCATCTTCCAGCGCGCTTTGCCGTGCTTGCGCCTCGCTTTGTAGGACAACGGCTGAGCCGGTAACTTCATACCATGCAGCATTGACCGGCAAGGTAATGAATAGCCACAGGCAGCTTAGGGTGAGGAGGATCTTTTTTCTCATGTCTTCCACTTTCGGTATAAAAATTGCTTATCTACTGTAAGTTGGATGCTTACAAGTAGAAGCGAGAGTGCCACTATCGGTAAAGAGATTGAATGGCGGCTTTCATAGTATTCAAAGGGTAATGCAAAGAGCATTCCCAAATTTTTGACTTTAACAATAAAGTTTTTGTTTGAGCCTACGATAACAAGCTATGGGTCTGAAGTCTCTTTCCAATTGGAGCGGTAAATTATGAAAAAGTGGGCAATTGTGTTGATGGCGATGTTGGTAACATCTTGCGCCTATTCTCCCATTTACAATGGTAAAGAGCCTTATACCGGTAGCCGGCACAGTTTGGATGAAATGCCGCGGCATACCATGGATTTTTTTATTGAGGGAATGGCAAATAAACTGATTGAGTCCAACCAATATTTGACTGCCCGCACACCGTTGGCCGTGACGTCGTTTGTTGATCTGCAAGACATGGATGAGACGAACTGGTTGGGTAATACGGTCTCTGAAGGTTTGATGTACCAGATGCAGCAGCGTGGCTATACGGTGGTGGATTATAAGGTGACCGGTGGGATCAAAGTGACCCCAGATGGTGATTTTGCGCTCAGCCGTGACTGGCAGCAATTATCTTCTGAGCAACCGGTCGATTACGTGTTGGCTGGGACAATGCTGCGTCAATCGGCGGGTGTGCTGGTGAATGCCCGGATTATCGGTATTCGTTCTCGGGTGGTCATTGCCTCGGCACAGGGTTTCTTGCCGGCAGACCGAATAGGCCGAGACCTTGATAGCCTTAACAGAATGCGAATGGATAATGGCTGGATCATCAGGGATGAAACGCTGTCCCATGATAGAAATACCGTCGTTATTAAACCTTAGGAGTAGAAATGCGTTATTGTTACCTGTTGGTTTTATCTTTCCTCGTCGGTTGCCAGCCTTTGGTTGAAACTCGCAGCACAGACATTATTACTGCTGTTGGTTATGCATCGATTAGCGAACAGCCGGGTAAGAACATGGAAGAGAAACGGATGCGTGCTATGCGGGCATCAAAACTTGACGCTTACCGTGAATTGACCGAGCAGGTGTACGGGATCCGTATTTCGGCCCGCTCCGAGATGGATGACCAACAGTTGAATTTTGAAAGAAATGACAGTTCGGTCGATGGCAGTATCCGTGGGGCTGAGGTGATTCGAAGCTATCCGCTGGGTGATAACTATGTGACCGAAATGCAGTTGGATCTCAACAGGATGGAGCGCTTGAAGGGAAGTGCAGAAATTTATGCCGTACCCCAAAGCCAAGAAATTATGTTCTAAGCGTGTTTTGCAATCTGGAGGCACTGAGATGAGTGGCTCCCATTGGGGCTATGCTTTGAGATCGGTGCCGAGGGTGCGGGTATTTTGGGTGACCCCCTCGCTGTTGTAGGTCATTTGGTGTTTGCCACGGCTTTGTTGCAGCAGGTTGTTGAGCTTGTGGAAGCTGAGCTGGGCACGCATTAGGGCTTCGCCATTGATCTCGTTGGTCGACTGGCAGTCGTTGGTTTGGGCTTTCAATGCGTGAACAACGGTCGCTAAGTCACCGCCTTCAATAAGCCTTGCTTTGTCTGGATGGACTGAAAGTTGGTGATCAACCAGTTTGATGTTGTCGATCAGCGCCATTTTTTTCTGGGCACACTCAAGGATATGCTCGGACTGACGTTCGACAATCGCTTTTTGCTCCTGCTCAAGCAGAGCTGTCAGAGAGGTAAGGTTCTTCTGTTGCTGTTCAAGAAGTTGCTCTATAGAAGTAGACATACTCTCTCACCCGTTCCTTAAAGGCCTTTTAAATCGTCTTCTAGCTTGATCATATTAGCCGCCAACTTATCGGCATCAATGACGTAGGAGCCATTGGCAATGGCTTCTTTGATCGCGTTCACTTTTTCAGTGTCGAAGGCTTCTTGGGTCGCAAGCTGCTGGTGGATCTGGCCCACAGACTGGCCTTGGCTGCTCAAGGAGACAGAGTCCGAATCGGTAGCGCTGGTTTTTGCTTCAGCCGCCGGCTTACCTTTGCTCGTTTCGGTATGGCTAACATTGCCGCCAGTGGTCATCGGCTGGTTAGTACGTATGTTATTGATAGTAGGCATTAGAAACTCCTTGAACGTGCAGTTTGACTCTATAGCTACTGTATTATCGACAACGATAGCAAAACCTTTAGGTATTGTACGTAAAATTTCAGTAATTTCGTACTTCCTAGTATCTAACCGTGACTTCTCCGACGGCACTTACCACACCGGTGATGACTTTTTTCGAACGGTTGTTCTGCACGCGGATTTGCTCGCCCATTGCCCCATCAGACAGTGCCTTGCCTTCGGTAATAATTGACAACCCGTCATTGCCGGCCTTGATCAGTACCGCATCATTCCTGCATACCAGACAAATGTCGCTGGCCAAGATGATTTCCCCCAGCCTGACAGGGCGCTTTATTTTAGAGCCAATGAGTTGTGCGGGATCAGAGAAGGAGGCACCGCGTTGCCGCCGCAGTTCTACCTGCTCGACATCCACATCGGCGGCAGTAATGATACTTCCCCGTGGAAGTGGCGTTTTGGCGACGACCCGCTCGAGGACTTGCTGGACACGGATCGGAACGTAGATTTGCCAATTTAACGGTTCGCAGCGCACCAATACCGATACCGTGCCACTGAGCGAGTTGGTATTGGGGATATCGGTTACAAGAGGCTCGGGACACTCAGGTAGACGAAGGCGGTTATCGAGGCTAGGGGGCGTGATGGTATAGCGACCGTTGGCTTGCGCGGTCAGTTGAGCAACGTGGTCTTGTGCGGCTTGGCTGATAGCTTCGGGTGCCATGGTGGTGACCTCCTGGCTGGCCAAAACCGGACGAACACCGTTAAAGAAAAATAACTGAAGGCCGATAAAGCAAATTATACGAATGTTAAGCCAGTTACTAAGCACGTAATTATCTCTTTAATGTCGCTAGTCACAATGGGATACTGTGTCTCACCGTAGGTGTTTCAGAAAAGCAGCCTTATCTTGCTATGATATGTGATTTAACCACTTGTTTCTCTAGTAAACACGTATCAAATTATAAAAACAAACAACAAGGAGACGTCTAAATATGTCGGGGATATTGGATTCGGTGAATCAACGTACCCAACTGGTCGGTCAAAATAGGCTAGAGTTGCTCACTTTTAGGTTAAATCGACGTCAACGTTACGGGATCAACGTATTTAAAGTTAAGGAAGTTCTTCAATGTCCGAAACTCACGATGATGCCCAATCTGCATCCTTTGGTGAAAGGTATTGCCCACATCCGCGGGCAAACTATTTCCGTTATTGACATGAGCCTGGCAACGGGTGGCCGTCCTATTGATGATCTCGACAACTGCTTTGTGATTATCTCGGAATTTAACCGCTCGATTCAGGGCTTCCTGGTCTCATCGGTTGAACGGATCATCAACATGAACTGGGAGTCAATCCTTCCGCCGCCAAAAGGCGCGGGTAAGGCTAACTACCTGACAGCGGTGACCGAAATCGATAATGAGTTGGTCGAAATCCTCGATGTCGAGAAGATCCTTGATGAGATTTCCCCGGTCAATACCAACATTACCGGAACGGTACTGGAGGAATTGATTGAAGATATGCCTGATATCAGGAGGATATTGGTTGCTGATGATTCCAGTGTAGCCCGCAAGCAGGTACAGCGAGCTATCGAAGCGATAGGCTGCGAGTGTGTGCTGGTCAAAGACGGTAAAGAAGCCATTATCAAGCTGCGCGAAATGGCTCAAGAAGGGGATATCTACAAGCAGTTGGCATTGGTGATTTCGGATATCGAGATGCCGGAAATGGATGGCTATACCTTAACCGCAGAGATCCGTAATGATCCGCGCCTTAAGGATCTACATGTCATCCTACATACCTCATTGAGTGGGGTCTTTAACCAAGCCATGGTTGAGCGTGTTGGGGCCAACGCCTTTATACCTAAATTCAATCCTGACGAACTCGGCGCTGCGGTCAAAGCGGCAATGCCAAAACCATAAGCATACTAAAGCATATAATAATCATACTAGAGCAGTAGATGACAGCTATAACGATAAACGATCAGGAATACCGCGAGTTTTGCCGTTTCCTGGAGGCCCAGTGTGGTATTGTCCTGGGCGACAGCAAACAGTATTTGGTAAGAAGTAGGCTCAGCCCTTTAGTTAGTCAATTTTCATTATCTTCACTTTCCGAATTGTTGCAGGTGGTGGTTACGGGGCGAAACAGGGAATTGCGGGTCGCGGCCGTCGATGCCATGACAACCAATGAAACACTATGGTTTCGTGATACCTATCCCTACACGGTGTTGGCCGAACGTATCTTGCCAGAGCTGGCGGCGAACAAGCGGCCGATCAAAGTATGGTCATCGGCCAGCTCATCAGGGCAGGAGCCGTATTCTATCGCTATGACTGCGCTGGAAACCCAGCATCGCAGGCCGGGGTTGTTGGCGAGCCCGGTGCAAATCACCGCGACGGATATCTCCCAGACCATGCTGGAGACTTGCCGCTCCGGGGCTTACGATAATCTGGCTCTCAGTCGTGGGTTGTCAATGGAGCGCCGGCGGATGTTTTTCGAAGACAATGGCGATGGCCGGCTGAAAGTGAACGACAAGGTCAAGCGGATGGTGAATTTCCGTCCGCAAAACTTGAAAGATAGCTATGCCCTGCTGGGTAAGTTTGATGTGATTTTCTGCCGCAATGTGTTGATCTACTTCTCGCCAGAGATGAAAGCGAAAGTGCTTAACCAAATGGCTGCCAGCCTCAACCCCGGCGGTTATCTGCTACTGGGGGCGTCGGAGTCGCTGACGGGCTTGACCGATAGGTTTGAGATGATCCGCTGCAACCCGGGTATTATTTATAAGCTTAAATGAGATATGGCTTGAGGCGAGAGCGGCCGTAGGCTATTGGAAGAGCTAAGATAAGAAGCAAGAGCTTGACATGGTCAGGCTCTTGTTGGATACCGGCATCGCCCATCGCCCATCGCCCATCGCCCATCGCCCATTCCCCATCACCTTTTTGCGATCCCCTTTTCTTCC
>NZ_PYMH01000012.1 GCF_003025555.1 Photobacterium lutimaris
GCCACGCTATGGCCTTTTTCTGTAACCTGTTTTACGGCTTCAATTTTGAATTCTTCTGGATATCGTTTGCTGTTCATAAGCACCTCTTTATTAGTCATTTTGTCTAACTAAAAGGTGTCTATCAAGTCGGTGGCTATTCAAGTTACGTTGATAGTATGGTTTTAGACATTAACGTGCTAAAATCCAAATATATCAATAGGTAAGCAATCTTAATGTGAGATAGAACACATAGCCACCAGACCATCTCACAGTACCCTGATTTTCCCTCATAGCTGCTGTGAACTTTTATGTTAAGAGGATCAACTATTTAATGGCGGTTTATAACACTCCTTCAGACTCAGCAAATACAGCAGTAAGAGCTTTCCTTACAAAGGTTGGCGAATATTACTTAGGTTATTCGTTCAACACAGGAAGTGGGAAAGGTAAGAAAATTTGGCAAGAAATTCGTGAAGAAGAGTTTCAATCAACCTGCGCTTATTGCGGAGTTCGTGCAGATAAACTTCAGATAGAACACCTATTCATGTTTAACAGAGCCGAATATGGCCTCCACCACCCTGGAAATATTGTTCCGTGCTGTAGCTGTTGCAATAAGAGAACTAGACTTCCTGGAGGCGGTTACACCGACTGGAAACAGCACCTACAACAAGTTTGTTCTACTCATGGCCATGAGGAAAACTATGAAGCTAGAAAACAAAAAATAGATCAGCACTTTAAGAAATACAATTATCCTGATCTCAATGTGAATGAACTGCATTCAATTCGAGTGATAGCAAACAGTTTATACGAAAATATAAAAGCAGAATCGGAAAAGTCACTCCTACTCTACAAACAGCTTGATGAGGCTTTTGTTCAAGAGAGCACCTAGCCCTGACCTTTCAACTTGCTATAAGCACGCCAAGCATAAATTATATCTATTGCACCACAGATAATACGAGTATTGGAACAAGTCCTGGCCTTACTAGGTTATCTTATGTAACTTCTGATGAATAATTGGCCGGTATTTTCCCCAGCACCTCATGCTTAATGGGCTGAAGAACATTACATTCAGCTTGAATTTAAGCAGCTAGGAACCCTAACTCCGGACTCATTCATTGACCAGTTCAAACGTACTTATCGTGATAAGATCCTGAATATTCATGTATTTTATTTATTGGGTAACAGCACAAAGCAGACGAAACAGATAAGTAATGCTGTCCCGCCTTTAGTTGACTACTATAACCATGACATTAGGGCAAAAGTAAGTTGACGTTTCACCTCAAACTGTCACCTTCTTTGACTAAGCATATTACATGAAACCGGAATTCAAACAGACCTACTGCATGAAACCAGTTGAATCAGTAAAACCAAGGCCGACTCGAGTCTGGTTGGAGCCGAATTTTTGCAATAAATTAAGCGCATATTCATATCTCAACTCTGAAACGGGCGTTGCGAGCAGCTCTCGCGTTTCAAGGAGTAGTTTGTCCTTGGCCTCTTGCTTTTCTTCATCTCTTTCATCATCCCGTGCTGGTTGACGTAAACAGAATATCCGTAAATCCCCTTCTGTTGAAAACACTCCCTGATTAAATGCATAGAACACATCCCAGACAGGATTATCACTAGGTTTGTGACCTAAGCAAAAAGCTTTTGGTTCACCGTCCAGCACTAAATAAATAAAGTTATTAGAGTTTGCGTCTTCATTCGCTCGTGAAAGCTTGGTCACCGGAAGCAACTTTACTGCTTTAAAAGCAAGAAAATCAGAACCTATTCGGCTTTCCCAGCTTTTTCTCTCTCGAGGAACCAAGTCGCAAGCAGGACTTAGACATACCCACAAATCACCATCGAAACGAAGCACAGTCCCAGTAGTCAAGTGGGGGCCAAATTCCGGTTGCGAGCAATTAAAAGCATTAAGATGTGCTAGCGTATTATTTGGATCGAGGTTTTTTCCAAAAAAATACTTTTCGGCATCTTTGGCACCACCGCCTACTAGCTCTGAGACCGAATATACAAGGCGTTGAGAAAACTCCTTTAGTTCCAAATGGGTGGCTCTAGCTAACTGCTCCCAATGAGCACTGATTATTTCATTATGAGTATGTAAGGCCCCTTCTTTTAACAAATTGTTTAACCAACCTGCTTGAGCTTCTTTTTGGGAAACAATCTTGTTTGCTTGCTCCAAACCCTTTTCGTCTATACAGGCGCGTATCTTTGCCATTAGTAAATGCATTGGTGAAGAGTTTGCTTCTACTAATGCCGCTTTTAAGGGGTCAATGAGTTCAGCCTCTGGAGATTGATCTCCTTTCTTAATTACAGATATAAACACTCGACCAGTAGAGATAAAGTTAGGATTATCTGCCCCCTTCCAACACCAAACAGTGTCTTCAACGGCACCACTGACAAGGGGGATTTTCAACATTTTAAGTTGTTGTCCAACATACCATTTTGTCAGGGTTGCCTGGGGGATATCCATTAGCTTGGCAACATCTATAACTTCCTGTTTAAATGAGTTCAGAAAATGCTGGGGAAACATTACATTGCCACAGTTCTTTTCACCAAAACCCAGGTGCTCCAATATACTTTTAATTCCCATTTTCTGGCTAAAGAATGAATAGCTAGTTCCATCATCGTTGTCATCAAGCCAAGCATCAATAACATCTTCTGATTCCTCATCAATTATAAAGGGGTGCTTTTCTGGGAAAACAAAAGTCTCTCCCAACACTTCATCGAATACTTTCTCAATATCACCACCATCGAACCCTTTTGTGTGAACAAGAATTATGTTGAATCGGTTATTTTTTTTAAGCTCAGAAATGATTTTTCTTGCTCTTTCCCCACTATTAGTCGTAGGGACCCCTTCTAAATGATAATCCAGAACAACTAAATCACTATGATTAAGATACGGAGGTACCCCATCCTCACCTCCTAGTTTTGGATCTTTGCCATCAAAAACATCAAGACTCCAATTCTTTTCTTGATGACACATTGAAATAATGCTTCGCAAACGCTCGATATTCTCTGGCTTCAGCTGCTTATGAGGTATTGCGTCTGTCGTCTGAACCAAAAACTGAGACAATGTTGGGTACTCATCATCAATAACTGTTACGTTTTTAATTGGATCGATGAAAGCTTCGTGAATCATTTGATGATACTTAGGGGCACTTTCGATTGGCACCTCCACAGCCGTTGCCACTGCCGAACTATTCATTCTTCATCCCCTTGAATTCAATTGCAAAGTTTGCCCCAGCATGTACTTTATAAC
The DNA here is from genome assembly GCF_003025555.1 of Photobacterium lutimaris. Lineage (GTDB taxonomy): Bacteria > Pseudomonadota > Gammaproteobacteria > Enterobacterales > Vibrionaceae > Photobacterium > Photobacterium lutimaris. The sequence continues at coordinate 3,233 of NZ_PYMH01000012.1, forward strand.
GGTCACGTGTTTCATATCTTATTTTGTGGCCGCTGGCGTTTAGGTTTTGTTTAGAGAGGTATAACCCAACCCCTCTTCCTCCTCGCTGCTTACGAGTGAAGAAGAGTGTAAATAACTGTTCAAGATCATCAATATCAACTCCAGGACCATCATCTGAAACAACGACCTCGTCATCTATAATATCTAGCGTAATCTTTCGCTCGGCGTCATGTTGTTGAACCCAGTACAAAGAATTATTAACTAAGTTAATAAATACAGGAAAAATTCTAGATGCCATATCCACGATAGTAATAGACTCAAAGCTTTTAGTTGCGGTAAAAGTAACCTCTGCTCTTTCGAACTGCTCTCCAAAATATGCCTGGACGTAATTACATATTTCTTTGCCCGAAATTTTTCTCGACACCTTCTCTCCAGAGAGTTTCAATGGGGATAGAAAACGTAATTTTTCCATCAATGCTTGATGCGCTTCATCTACGCGACGTAAGTGTTCATTTTGATCCGTAGATAACTGAGTATCAGCCAGAGACTTAAGCCCAAAGTCTACGCTCCGATCTAAGCTTTCCATTTCATGACCTACGATTTCTACCGTGATTCCTAACTGAGCAAGAGAATGCAGTCGAACTAACTCTTCTCGATACTTAATTGACTCATTCATGCTATGCAAGGCTAAACCTTCCAAGTCAATTTGTTCTTCAAGGCTTTCTAGAGCAGTCGTATAAGGGCCCAGTTTCTGTCTGTTTTCTACATCAACCTTCAATTGGGTTTCATCTAGGATCGTTAGCACCTTACCCAAAGAAATTTTTTCTAGCTTGAGATCTTCTAGAGCGTCTTCAACTTCAAGTTTGTACTGGTCTCGACATTGCTTAACTATTCTATCAAAATCAGACACCTGCTTAGTCAACGCTTCTTTACCACGTGTAGCATATCGGTTGATGGCATTGTTCAAACTGGTTAACTTACTGCGATATACCTCATTGGCTTTTTCAAAATCTGTCTTTTGAGAGGACTCTTCTAATGCTTTATTAACAACGACCGTAAGCTGCTGGACTATTTCTTTAGCTGCAAGTTCATGCTTACGATAATAGCGGTAGTCATCTTCAAGGCGACCTAAATTTGGTGGAACTGGGCTCAAAGAAAAGTTTTGGGTCGACTCACTTAAAGCGTCTGCTTCTTTCTTCAGTTTTTGCAGCTCATCCACTGAGTTCAATTTAATACGGCTTTCAAAGCTGTGTTTTAGGCTGCTAAGCTTCTCTAGGTGCTCTACGAGTGAGCTGGTATTTTTCTTTATTGCGGTTCGTATACGCTTTCTTTCACGAGACAGCAGCTTTTTACGATCATCTTCCGCTTTTTGCAGTGCTTTCTGTTCTCGAATAAATTCAAGAGTTGGCTTTCGGTTTTCGGCTTTTCCACCAAAGTGTTCATCAGCCACATCGATGAGTATTTTCTCTACTATTTCTTTGAATAGCTTAGATGCACGGTTTTCTATAAAACCTTCACGCCCCGCTTTATCTTTCAGATTAGGGTTGTTCTCTCGGGTAATAGCAATGCGCCCAAACATACGACGGTTGGACCAAAAATATCTACCCGCACTTTTAGAGCGTCGCTCTTCAATTCGAAAATAATCATTATCTGCACGCCCATAGGGCATAACTCTTAAACCGTCTCTATAAACTCGGAACCCAGCATATTTTTCAGCTTGCTCAACAAATGAAGCATGCTGCTCATCTGATAAAGATGTGCTTCCTATCTGCATCTCAAATGTTCCAGCCCTCAAATGAAAGGGGCCGAATGCACTGTCTTTTCGTGTTTTGTATATTTGCTTAGGCTTAACAATGTAGTCTTCAATCCATTCGCCAAAGACTTTCACTCTGCCGCGAAAATACCCTTCACTATCGACATACCCTTCGACAACATGCTCTAAATCTTCTAGGTTAGCTAGATCAAACTGCCTATCCTGCCCTAGAATTGTGTCAGGATAAATCCCTCGCCAAACTGTCACAGAGCAGCTAAACCTGTCCGTCTGTGGTTCATTCTTTTTACTAAACGGATCTACGAAATTTGATAATGTTTGGAAAAAGTTCTCTTTATAACCAACATCTGTTTCTCCGGCTTCTTCATATGGCGTCGAAGAAAGCTGTGCTTTCAAATCTTCAGACAGTTCAGCAGTGAACATAGCGGTGCCCTGTTCACTTTTTTCTTGCCAAACAGCCCATTTACCAAGATGACGCTCGGAAAACACTTCCTTTATCAATGTGTTTTCTATTTTTGATTTGGTGGTTTCTTTTATTGAAATGCCATTTCCTAGCTCCAAACCACTATACTGCTCCCAAGCAGCAGCTAAACGAGAAGTTCTTGCTTTAGATACAGCTTTCGTAATAGTTAGAGCTTCCTCTTCAGATATTTTTTCAACGAAAGCAAGTGCTGAAGCTTCAGCTTGAATTTCCGCCTCAGAATCCCCCCACAAGTTTCCTAGCAGCTTATCAAACATTGTAGGAAGCTCTTCCAACACATCTGCACAATTATCAAATTCAGTAATAGGAATGCGAATATCATCAAGATAAATGTAAGGATTTTCAAACAAGCGCCAATCTATTAATGCAGCGACAAATCTATCGTTTTTCCGTTTAGATACTAGCAATAATAATGGGCCTAAAGCGGCACTTGATAGACGACCGATCCCTTTCTGCCCTTGTTTCGCTCGGTGCTTTAACCCATTTCGGTCAGCTTGTTTAATTTCGAAGCCGTCTGTTTTAGATTCAGTTCCGACAGTGAGCCACTTCTCCTCAAACTCTTGGCGGCTCATACCATGGCCGTTATCCAATAATGCTGCAACATCAGTATCTCCATCAAATAAATGAAGGCTTACATCTGTTGCGTATGCATCGAAGGAATTTTTCCAGAGTTCTGATATTGCTGTCGGACAGTCTGCAATCTGCTCCCGCCCGAGATGATCAATTGTCCTTGCTCTGGTTTTAAAGGTTGAAGAGGTATAAGCCATAAAGAAGATTCCAGTTATTTATAAGCTCGTTATTTAATCTAGCTTACTGAAAATAAAAAAAAAGCGCCTAATATTGTAGGCACTTTTTTTAGTTCAATCCATTTATAATCGCGCTTATAAGCGCATGCCCGAGAACTGTGGGGACCGCATTACCAATTTGCTTCGCTTGATCTGTTGTCGATCCAGTAAAAATGTAATCATCAGGGAAAGTTTGTAGCCTCGCAGCATGACGCAGAGTGAAGCCGTGATTTTCCCAAGGATGAACAAAACGTCCTTTAGATGGATTATTGCACCCTGTCGTCATCGTGTTTGATGGTAAATGAATAAACACCCTGCCATATACATCTTTATGGCCAGGATAACCATTCGCATGACATTTTTTTTCAAACTCAGGGCCAGTATCGGTCCGGCCACCATTCAAAGGAGTCGCAATAAATTGTTGCTGCATCCTCTCTGTTGGGATCATGTGTATATTACAAGGATCACCTGGAAGCACAGGTTCGCCAAATTCTAAGCCATGTAATATTTCTAGAGCCTGCTCATCTGTATACCCTGTTTTCACACGAAAATACTCTCGGATATAGCGCTCTATTAACTCTTCCGTTAACGGCTCAAAAACAGCAGAAGCGGTTCGCCAGGCAGGTAAACCATCTCTGACAACGTTTACTGAACTCGGAGAGAAGTGACTTTGTGCAGGAGGGAATACAAGGTTCTCCCGATTTATATCATTACGCACACCTAAGATAAATGCGCGTTTTCGGTTCTGCGGTGTGCCGTAATCTTTGCCATTCAACGTATCGCAAAAATGGATCACATAACCATTATCCTCAGCAAGTTGCTGGAACGCTTCAAGATACGGAGCATGCCTTTCCCAAAACAGACCCGCTACATTTTCTACCAAGAAAGCCTGCGGCTGAAATTCTTCCACAAAATCATAATATCGCAGTAGCAATTTATTACGCGGGTCATCCACACCAGCATCATTGATACGGTGGCTAGAAAAGCCTTGGCAAGGCGGGCCTCCCAGCATTATTTGCAGCTCTCCTGGAGCAAGACCTAATTCAGTGCGTAAATCTTGTGGTGAAATCTGTAAAATATCACCATTGAGTAAGCGAGTTTCCTGGCCCAATCGCTCAATGATATTTGCTCGGTAAGTATTTGAAGCTGAAGCATCTAGCTCAATAGCCGCCAATACATCAAGGCCTTCTAGATGTGCTGCCAAACTGAAACCACCAGCACCAGCAAAAAGATCAATTGCGCTCATGTAACCAAAAACCTAATAACGATAACCGGGATATTCTACAGGTAAATCTTCGAAAAGCTAACTCTGCACAGTCAAATGTACGCATTATATACAGTTGTTTTTTAGGTGTTTTAACTCAACATATTCCTTTCGTTAAAATTTTAACTTGAATCTCATTGCCACCTAAAAACGAGACTCATAGTCCGTAGACCATTCCGCTCAGTCACGTCATAGTTACGGTCAGGAGGACTTGCTATGTATGAGCATGAAGTTATTGAAAATGAACTGGAATACAAAGGCTTTAGTATCTTCATTGAAGACAATCCAGATCAGTACAGCGAAGGATATGAGTACAGTGTTTCTCGGGGAACAGATATTTTAGAAATTGGGCTTGAGTTCAGCTTCACCAACGCAGTAACGTCAGCCAAGAGCTGGGTTGATGAGAACACTTAACCGTTAAGACTGAAGATCTTTATTGTGGCCCAGAACACAAACTGGTTATCGCCTAGAATTACCTATCAACTGAAGCTTGGTAACTTTATAGGTGTCAAAATTAAGTTTCAGCAAAGGTAGCGGAGCTCCTCCGCTTACTTCGCAGGAGTGGCAGTTTGCTACCAGCCAGCAGGTGATAAAATCCAGCAACTGATCTATATCGTAGTCGGCTGGTTTGCGTATCGCACACTCCCAAACAACCAGCACACGCCATCCGTGAGCTTTAAGCCAGTGCGTTGAGAGTTTGTCACGTAGTCGATTCGCCCTGAATTTTGCCAGCCAGAATTTTTTGTTCTTCTTCGGAAAGGTAAAACGAGAACAACCACTATGCGCATGCCAGAAGCAACCGTGGACAAAAATCACTGCCTTATACTTGGGAAAAACCAGATCTGGCCTCCCCTTTAGCTTCCGGTCATGCATGCGGTATCGAAAGCCTCTAGCGAATAGCAGCTTTCTGAGGAAAACTTCGAGTTTGGTATCCCGAGAGCAGAACAACGACATATCCGGCATGGTCGTGCCTCTATAGTTTATCTACTTCAGTTACAGTTATAGGCTCTTTAGAGCACGCTCTCAAAAGCAATTTGATAGATGTTATAAACACCAACCCAACCCCGACCGCACAAATCCCCAACATCCCAGAATAATCTTCCTAACAATTGAAGTTTTATAGTGATTACCCCCACGATATTGGTGAGCAGATCAAGGTTAATTCAGCCAGTTCACGTAATATGAGTGGCATAACGGAGGTGCTTTAAATGGCAAATATCAATCAGGACCGTCTGGTCCAACACTTTATTGAACTGGTTAAAATCGACAGTGAGTCGCGCAACGAGAAAGCAATTGCCGAGACACTGGCCGAGCAGCTAGGTGAAATGGGCTTTGACGTACAAAAGCTTGCTGTTCCTGCTGAGATCTCCAATGGCTTCAACATCTACGCCAAACTTGAAGGCAAGCAGGAAGGCACTATCCTGCTGAGCTGCCACATGGATACGGTGACGCCGGGTAACGGCATCGAGCCAATCATCGAAGACGGTATCATCCGCTCGAAAGGCGATACTATTCTAGGCGGCGATGACAAATCAGGTATCGCAGCCATTATGGAAGCAGTGCGCTCTATCAAGGCTGACGGTGCAGAGCACCAGACTATCGAGCTGGCGTTCACTGTCTATGAAGAAGGCGGCCTGCACGGTTCGCAGAACTTCGACATGAGCAAAGTTGAGTCGCTAACCGGTATCGTATTCGATTCTGGCGGCCCTATCGGTACTATCATCACGACGGCACCGGGACAGCAGAACCTCAAGGTAAACATCACTGGCAAACCAGCCCACGCCGGTCTTGCGCCGGAAGAAGGGATCAACGCCCTGACCGTTGCAGCTGATGCGATCACCAACATGAAGCTATCTCGTATCGACGAGGAAACCACTGCAAACATCGGTGTGGTGAACGGCGGCCAGGCGACGAACATCGTTATGCCTGAACTGTTTATCGAAGCAGAAGCACGCTCGCTGAATGACGACAAGCTGAAAGCACAAGTCGACCACATGGTGAGCACGTTTGAAGCTGCTGCTGAGAAGCACGGCGCACAAATCAATATTGCATCTACGCGTGCTTACAATGCATACCGCATTGCCGACAATGACTCGCATGTTGAGCAGATCAAAGCCGCTTTCGAAGCCAATGGCATCGAGCCTATGACCAAGCCAACTGGCGGCGGTAGCGATGCAAATATCTTCAACAGCAAAGGCCTGAAGACGGTGAACCTGTCTACCGGTATGGCGAAGGTGCACACGACGGAAGAGTTCATCAAAATTGATGACATGGTAGAGATCACCAAGTTCTTGTATACCTACCTGACACGCTAAACTATACCGCAAAACCACAGCGCTAAAGAGGAAGGTCAGCCTTCCTCTTCATCCCTTAAAAGCATACCGCATCACGATTCATCTCCCGCGCATAATTGCTCATTTTTGCCACCATCCGTAAAAATCACGACTGCATGAAGAAAATTCATGATATAAACCAAAAATCTACGATTTTTTCATCACTGAGAGCAACCAGTCACTCCTCCTTTATCTCACTTATTGTTAAGTTGTTATTTTTCATGATCTTATGCTTAGTGGGCGCCGAGCTGTATCGATATAGCCTCTTCGTGACCTCCCAGACTAAAAGTTACAAAAGGTGATCTTAGTCCAACAAATTTGACGCAGGGATCTTATTTCAATTTGCGAAAATTGTTCCATTTTTTGCCCATCTTGAAAAAAACTGATATGCCCATAACGAAACCAATCGCATTTTTTATACCTGCCAGATCCCGAAACGATTGTTATCAGTACAATCAATATGACATTTAAGAATGCGTTTTTGCATCAGACAATTTTTCAGCAGGAAGCTAGTGAGTATGGAATATTTAGAACGAATTAAGCGTTTAGCTAAAATCCAAGGGATCAGCCAAAAGCAACTGGGCGAAGCCCTTGACCTTCAGCAAGGTACAATGAGCCGTAAGCTGTCTGGTAAATACGGTATTGAAGTTCGTGAGCTGGAGAAAATTGCCGAGGCACTGAGCACGTCAATCAGCTATTTGCTAACTGGACAAGTGGATACTGGTACCCAGGCTACAACAACGATCAACAACAGCGTTGACCAAGGTACCACCAGCACCTACATCCCAATCATTCACCGCAAAGACTTCATGTCTTTTCGCAGCGGCGCTTCGGTGGATGTGATCAGCAAGCGTGCTATCCCACAGCACCTACTGCGTGAAGACTGCTTGGGCCTGTTAGTCGATAACGAAAACATTTCGCAGTGTGCGCCTGTGGGTAGCTATGCCCTTGCTACCAAAACCGCTATTTACCAACCGAAACAGCCGGTATTCGCCTCTGTACGGGGTAGCGAACCTGATTTCTACCACATGACGCAGCTGGCTGACGGTGTCGTATTTTCAACGTCACAACCGGATTTCCCGAACTTGTTCGTCAACAACGGTGAGTTCCAGATCCACGGTTACATCATCCAGTCAGACTGGGCTTACGACCGTTAATCACAGGTAGGATCCCCCCTGTTGATTATGCCAGTTTGGCGGCGTGACAACACGCCGCCAAAACATATACCAAGCTGAGTAATATTCTGCTCTTTCAGCCAGAATAAAAAGGGACAGAGACAAGCCACTTGATTGCTGGTGTATCCCAAAAGACTATTGTTCAGTTTGGTATTAGAATAGGAAGCACTCAGATAATGGATGTTTGCTATGCCTAAGATTATTGTCGCCTCGACCAACCCCGCCAAAATTTCAGCGGTTGAAGACGCCTTCAGCCACACCTTTCCCGATCACCCGTTTACGATTGAGGGGATCAGCGTCGACAGCGGAGTCCGCGATCAGCCAATGTGCGCAGACGAAACCTTGCAGGGTGCAAGGAACCGCGTAAGCAATGCCCGGCAAGCGGTACCGGAGGCTGACTATTATGTAGGACTCGAAGCGGGTATCGACGGACCTTTTACGTTTGCCTGGATGGTGATAGAAAGTGGCGAAACCCGCGGCGAAGCCCGCTCAGCGTCACTACCGCTTCCACCACTGGCCCTGGAAAAACTACACCAAGGCGAAGAGCTGGGTGATGTGATGGACGACATGTTCAACCAGACCAACATCAAACAAAAAGGCGGCGCGATTGCGATGCTAACCAACCATCTGCTCAGCCGTAGCTCGGTCTACCAGCAGGCATTGATCTTGGCACTCATCCCGTTTATTCATCCGGCATTATTTTCTAAATAAAAAAAGCCCCCAGAACGTGTGTTCTGGGGGCTTGTTCATTATATGCAAGTAGGCAATAACTCAGCTCTTGGGGCTCTGCTCTTTTAGCAGCGTGGATAGCCACACCTTGATATCATCATCATGGTGCTTGAGCTCGTTGGAGCCCCGAGTGATGGTTGCGACCCCAACGCCCAACAGTTCACTTATCTTACGTTGGCTACGCTCGCCATTGAGCAGTTCATGCAGAATATTGACCCGGGAAAGTAACACCGACCGCTCATCGGGCGTGAGTAACAGCCTCAACAAAGTATCGTCTTTATGCTCTGTTGTTGCCTGGCGTAAAATATCAACCACCTGTTGCCACTCGGTAAATTCCGGGGTTTCTTGAATATTCGGCATGTCATCCTCATTTGATGTACTCGTTCTCGAGTACTGATTCTATCCCTTTAGCCACCGACAACCTAGCCCTTGAATCAAAAAAGCTAATACTGGGTGTTAATCTCATTCTCTGTCAGCAATGGCACCGGTGTTTGGGTCAAGTCGCCGTAATAGATTTCAAACATCAGTATATTCTGGACATACCCCCGGGTTTCATTGAACGGAATTGCCTCGATAAAGGCGTAAACATCCAGCCGGCCGTCCGTACCATTACGCCAGCGTGTCACGCGGCTCGGCCCCGCATTATAGGCGGCAAAGGCAAAAATACGGTTGTTATCATATTGCTCGAGCATCATTTTCAAATAGCCGCTACCAAGGCGAATATTCACGCCGGGATCAAACAGGCTGCTTTTACCCTCATAATTACGCCCCAGCTTCTTAGCTGTTTCTTTGGCCGTGGCGGGCATCAGCTGCATCAGTCCACGGGCACCAACTGGCGAAATGGCCTCGATATTGAGTGCGCTCTCTTGACGAGCCAGTGCCATCATAGTGGTAACCGGCAATTCACGTTTCTTGCTGAAGAAATCAAACCACCATTTATGGGCAACCGGAAAGCGTAGTTCAATGTAATCCCATAACTGGCCGGAGATTGTCGCCTGTACCGCAAGATGGTGCCATTTATTGGTCGCCGCATAGGCAGCCAAGGTCACGATTTTGTCGTTATCCAACCCTCTTAACAAGTAATGCCATTCGCGGTTGGCCGCCAGCAGTTTATCCACGGCAATAAGCTCTTTGATCCGCGCAAGAGCCAGTGCATATTCCTCTATATCAGCCTGATAATTACCCGCGGTCTTTACCGGATAGGTAATCGGCTTGCCCAGTACTGTCGCCGCCGCGGCACTGTAGAAGTCACGCTGGCCCAAGATCTGGGTGTACTTGTCCGTCGCCAGCTCTTTGTTGCCTTCACGCTCAGCCAAGCGTGCCTGCCAGAACGTCCAGCGCGTGCTTTGTTTGGCCTTATCAGGCAAACGGTTGACCCACACCTCAACCTCATCCCACTTATCTTCCCGCATTGCCTGACGAATACGGCGCTCGAGCAAGTTAATATTGGTGGTTTTCGCCAATGCGTTATCACGCCACTTCTGCAGTTTTTCATCATCGGTTGCCATTAGTCGGCTAGCAGTATAATCAGCTAGCGACTGACGTTTGGCTTCGTCAAAATGCTGGCCCTGTACCGTTTTGTGGTACTGTTTCACCGCTTCTTTGATATCGCTGTGCACCAGCTTTTTGTAGGCCAGTACCGCAAGGTTCTGATTTAACGGGGTGACTTTGCTGCGCTTGGAAAAAGCGGCGACACCTTGCGGTTTGTCGTAAAGATCGAGCACTAACTTACCGGATTGCTTACTCTTGGCACCTAGCTGCTTGTTGAGATAATTGAGCCGTGCACGATTACCTTCGGCATATACCAACAACATACGATCCAAAATAAGCGCATCGGTCCGCTTACCCGCCTTTTGCCAAGTATTGAGCAGCGGATCGCACGCATCATGGGTCGACTTACCGGTCAGCCAGAGGGTCTTCGCCCCTTGCCAAGCCACATCCTTGTTGCCCAGCTTGCTCTGGGCGTAATAGTAATGACAGCGCAGCACCTGGCTGCGTGGGGGCAGTGGCTGCACCTCAACAAAGTTCTGCCAGCGCTCGGTGGTTGCCAGATGGGTCAGGTAACGATCCTTGACCGTGGTACTGAATGGCAGGGCGGTATATTGTTCGATGAATGCCTCAACCTCGCTGGGTGATTTGGCATACAGGGTTTGAATAAACTCGCGATAATCAAGATAAGGCGTCAATGGATAGTCATCCAACTTACGACGCAACGCCTTGTAGGCGGCTTCATCTTTTTCCTCAAGGGATACTTGAGCCTGCTCATACCATTCACGCTGCTGCTCCAGCGTCGATGCCCGCATTAAAGGCGACATCAGCAAGCCAACAAACAGCACCAGACCTGAAAATACTTTGATGTTTTTATTGCTAAACACAGCACCCTTCCATTCGTTGCCCATCTTGATTCAGGTCAATCAACCTGTGTGCTTTATTGCATATAAACGCTATCTCTACAAGCCTCTGCCACCAGCAAAATCGCCACCATGCCAAAAAGGCAACCCATTATTGAGCGTAATACCAATTTGCACATTTTAATAATGACAATTTCCTTCCTCGCTATTGCGGTCCAAACATCGAGCCATGCAGCACAACGGAAAATTAACAGAGCGATATTGCAAAGAAATAACGCAGGTAGCACAAAGATACGTACTGAGTGGTACCTTAACGCTCACTTGGGGCACTAATTATGAACATTGCTGTTAAACTTGTGTCCAGAACAGGTAAAATACCCCCTTTCATTTAGTTTAGAGATCGCAAACGGATATGGCTGAATACGTCTATACCATGTCGCGCGTGGGTAAAATCGTCCCACCAAAGCGTCAAATCCTAAAAGATATTTCATTGAGCTTCTTCCCTGGTGCAAAAATTGGTGTGTTGGGCCTGAACGGTTCGGGTAAATCAACCCTACTGCGCATCATGGCGGGTATCGATACCGATATCGAAGGTGAAGCTCGTCCACAAACAGGCTTGAAGGTAGGCTACCTACCTCAGGAGCCGGTACTGGACGAAGAGAAAACCGTACGTGAAATCGTTGAAGAGTCTGTGGCTGATGTTAAACATGCTCTTACTCGTCTAGATGCTGTCTATGCGGCTTACGCAGAACCTGATGCAGACTTCGATGTGCTGGCCAAAGAGCAAGGCGAACTTGAAGCGCTAATCGAAACCAAAGATGGCCACAACCTAGACATGCAGCTTGAGCGTGCGGCTGATGCCCTGCGCCTGCCTGAGTGGGATGCGAAAATCCAACATCTGTCAGGTGGTGAGCGTCGCCGTGTTGCAATCTGTCGTCTGCTACTCGACAAGCCAGACATGCTGCTACTTGATGAGCCAACTAACCACCTTGATGCTGAATCTGTGGCTTGGCTTGAGCACTTCCTGGTTGATTACAGTGGCACCGTTGTGGCGATCACCCACGACCGTTATTTCCTTGATAACGCTGCAGGCTGGATCTTGGAACTTGACCGTGGTGAAGGTATTCCATGGGAAGGTAACTACACATCTTGGCTAGAGCAGAAAGATGCCCGTCTAAAGCAGGAATCATCTCAAGAGCAAGCACGCCAGAAAACCATCGCCAAAGAGCTAGAGTGGGTTCGTCAGAATCCGAAAGGCCGTCAGGCGAAATCAAAAGCCCGTATGGCGCGCTTTGAAGAGCTAAACACCAGCGATCACCAAAAGCGTAATGAAACCAACGAACTGTTCATCCCGCCAGGTGAGCGTTTGGGTGACAAAGTCATCGATGTAACGAGCCTAACCAAATCATACGGTGATCGTGTTCTTATTGATGACCTGTCATTCAGCATGCCTAAGGGTGCGATTGTTGGCATCATTGGTGCAAATGGTGCCGGTAAATCAACCCTATTCAAGATGTTGAGCGGTGCTGAGCAACCTGACTCTGGCACCATTGATATGGGTACTACCGTAAGCCTAGCTTCTGTTGATCAGTTCCGTGACAGCATGAACGACAACAACACCGTGTATCAGGAAATTTCTGAAGGCTCGGAAATTATCCGTATCAACAACTACGAAGTCCCTGCTCGTGCATACGTATCGCGCTTCAACTTCCGTGGTAGTGATCAGCAAAAACGCATTGGTGATTTGTCGGGTGGTGAGCGTAACCGTGTTCACTTGGCGAAGCTTCTGAAAGCGGGCGGTAACGTACTGCTACTCGATGAACCAACCAATGACCTTGACGTCGAGACGCTTCGTGCACTAGAAGAAGCACTGCTTGAGTTCCCGGGCTGTGCCATGGTGATCTCGCACGACCGTTGGTTCCTTGACCGTATCGCGACCCACATTCTTGACTACCGTGACGAAGGCCAGGTTAACTTCTTCGAAGGTAACTACACCGAATACACGGATTGGCTGAAGAAAACACTGGGCGCGCAAGCGGCTGAGCCACACCGTATCAAGTACAAGCGTATTGCTAAGTAATTAACTTACCGTTCGCCAGAGACCAAAAGGGCTGCATGATGCAGCCCTTTCTTTTACCTATCGTTTAAACCAATTTACAGTGCTACCCGCTCGAACGCGGAGAGAGCTTCCTGCAGATCTTCCACCGCGATAATTTCAATGCCCGGGATCTGACGGCTGGCATTGGCTTTGGGGACGATAGCCCGAGTAAAGCCCTGCTTGACCGCCTCTCGGATCCGCTCCACCCCGTTCGCTGCCGGCCGGATATCGGCATTCAGGCCGATCTCGCCGAACACCAGCACATCCTGCGGGATGGGGGCATTTTTGAAACTGGAGAAGATGGACAACAGCACGGCCAAATCCGCCGACGTTTCTTCAATTTTGATCCCACCGACACAGTTGACGAAAATATCCATGTCAGACAGCATCACCCCGCCATGACGGGCGAGTACCGCAATAGACATTGCCAAGCGGTTATTGTCATAGCCAACCGTCAGGCGGCGAGGATTCTCGGTCACCGAGTTGTTGCACAACGCCTGTATTTCCACCAACAACGGACGAGTCCCCTCCCACAGCGTGGTACAGGCTGATCCCGCATGGTTCTTGTCCGAACGGCTAAGGAAAATCGCCGATGGGTTCTTCACCTGCTTCATCCCGGTTTCGGTCATGGCAAAGAAGCATGATTCGGAATCGGCACCGAAACGGTTTTTGGACGTACGCAGTACCCGGAACTTTTCATCCGCCGTCGACGACAGGGCAAACAGACCATCAACAATGTGGATCAGCTGCATCGGCCCCGCCACATTGGAGTCTTTATTGATGTGACCGACGATCATGAAGGTCACACCTTCGGTCTTGGCAAACCGGGTCAGAGCCGCCGCGGATTCCTTAACCTGGCTCGGACTACCGGCAGCCGAATCATTGTGGGCAACCGTCATGGTCTGGATTGAGTCAATAATCACAAACTCAGTTTTCTGCGCCCGAATATGTTCGATAATCGCTTCCACCGAGGTTTCGGCTACCACATTGATATTATCGAGATTCTGGGTCCCCAAGCGCTTGGCCCGCTGGGAGATCTGGTGAATCGATTCCTCACCCGACACATACAGCGACGGTTTCGATGCCGCCACCGAGCCAATACTCTGGAGTAACAGAGTCGACTTACCCGCCCCCGGATCACCACACAGCAAGAGCACAGAGCCCGGTACAATCCCGCCGCCAAACACCCGATCCAGCTCGGTAATACCGGAGCTGTAGCGGGGGAGATCTTTGGTTTCGACCTCGGACAGTTTTTGTACCTTGGTCGCCGCACCGGCATAGCTGCTCGTTCCAGCAGCTGAAGCCGCGCCCACGGCGGATCGTGTTTTAGGAACTGTGAACTCGGTTATCGTATTCCATGCCGCACACGCGCTACACTGGCCCTGCCAGCGGGGGAAGTCTGCGCCACAATCACTACACACATAGGCCCGCTTGGTTTTTGCCATGATTCACCTTGATATATTTGGTTAAACACATCCATAAAGGGATGTAGAATAGAGCTTGCCTGTCAGTTGAAAAAAAGCTCAACTCTTGGGGAAATATGCCGATAATAAACGAAGAATGAGATAATCAAAAATAACTATGGTGCTTGACGATTACAAAGGACTGATTGAAAGACTCATCCCTGTCTATGATAGCGAGGATTTTGACGACGTCTTCCAGATGATGACCGAAGGCGAAGACGGCCCAACCCGTCTGCAGTTGAAAATGGAATTGAACCGTATCATGTCGCCTTGCATGAAAGCCATTGACCTGCGCGGTCGCGTTCAAGGCGAATGCCGCCCCTATCAACTCAATGGCCGCCAGCACTGGCTCGATGATGTGGCGATCAATACCTACCACAAGCGGATCAAAATTTTTGGTAACCAGTTCAGAGTCGGCCTTTACGAAGCACTGATGAACACCCGCAATAACTTCCGGGTAATGCACCAGCAGGGAAAACTGCAACCCAAGCCTGCCGCCCAAGTGATCCCGCAACCTGACAACCCGCTAGTGGCACCACTGCTACGCTTTGGCCACTACCTAACCCGTGACGAGAACCGCTGGCAAATTGCCACCCCAGTTATCCTGGATCTACCGTTGAGCCAAACGGTCAACGGGATCAGCGCCGATCTTTCTTATTCCGGTGCCAAATTCAAAGTTCCCGCGGCGTTCAACTACAAGCTCGGTATGAACATCGTGGTGCGCTTTCCGACTCTGGCCGATAAATTGAATGAACCGCGCCTGGTCGAAGGGATGAACTATCGGATCCTCGGGATTGACGAAAACCCGGATAACGATAGCTATAAGTGGCTGCGCCTGAAGCTGCTGAGTAATAGTACATTGATCAAGTCGGTGATTGATCAGGGTCTGAACCAATCTCAGAACCGGACCCGGCACAACTACGAAGACAAAGTCATCCAAATCCGCACCCGTGGTTACGAGCACTGTTTTCTCAAACACAGTACCAGCTTACCGGTATTTCTTTCCGATACCCAGCTGACCTACTGCCTACTGACCCAGAACAATCACCATATCTGGGCCCACTGGCGCGATGAGAGAAACCAACCGGTCCTCAACCACCTGATTTCTCAAGAGCGCTTGGCCAACCTGGGGAAAGCCGGACTGAAACAGTCCAGTACACTGCTTTACAGCTTCAGCCATGAACATGATGGCAAAACCTTCTTCTACTCAGCGGCCCTGCCGGAGATGAATACCGAGCAGCGCCGGTTGTTCTGGCATGTCGGGGCGCAGCGTGACAGTTGGCGAGTCATGCGCTTGAGCTTGCAACCTATCGACCAAGAAGATATCGACAGCCTCAAGCAAATTGCGCCGGACATGGTCGATAAGTTAAGCACCTTGACCCATGTCGGGGTGCTGCAAGATCTCACCAACCACAATGCCCAGCAAGATTACCGTCTGAGCGTCAAACCGCAACTCCCAAGCAAAAACCTGCAGGCATTTCGTCACCCTCGCAATCCGGTTTCGGTAGCCAAAGCGGTGTTTTTTGATCCGCGGCCACAGCGCAGCGAAGACCGATACCTGTTCGATACCCCCATAACCCTGTACACGGCGGATAGCCAGGCGGTCACAGGGCAAAGTATCGACTTCTCTACCCGTGGCCTGAATATCAAACTGACCAGCCCAGTCGCGCTGTGCCGCGATGAGCAGGTAGAGATTTCGTTCCCCGGCTTGCAAAAAAGCAATAAAAATGGCCCATTGAGCCATGTCCCCTACCACGTTGTCAGGGTCAGCCCTGATTACTGCAATATCCAGTTGACGACTGGGGCTGGGCAACAAGCCGCGCAAAGTGAGCATTTTCTGCGCAAATTAATTCTGCACAACGAAAATAAACTGGTGATGACCGAGGAGAAATTACCGCAAGGTGAACTGCTGCTGGCCATGCACCAAATGCTGCTGACCAAGCTGAAGACGATCCCGTATTTTGCCGAAAAGGTTGATCACAAGATCAGATTGAAGGCCGTCGGCTGTAACTTCCCACCCCCACCGCCAATCAAACTGTTCAACCAGCTGGCCGGCGGAAAAGGTTGCTCGCTGGAGCCACTGTTTCGCAACCGGGTAAAACAGCTGCTGGCCGAGACCATGCGACCGGTTGAGATCAACCAGCCCTTCATCCATGAGCTCTACCTGGCGGTTGAACAACAACCAGGCCACCCCCTGCGGGTTAATGCCAAGCTGCTTGATGAATTCCGGACTATCGAAGAGCGGATCAATTATATCAAGCACGCCAAAACGGTCGGTAACTTTATGGCACTCAGGATCACGGCCGCCCCGGTACTGAGTCCGATGACGGCTTTGATCGGCAAAGAGCTCGGCGAGCTTGCCCGACTGGTACTGCACCGGGCAAGGGCACTGGAGCAAGAGCTCAATTCGGTTATCGGCAGCGGCGAGATCCTAGATATCACCGATGAAGTGCTGATCAGGCTCGAAATACGATAACCCGCCCGCTTCTCTTTGGTGCCTACCAGCCTAGCTGCTGCGGTACCAAAGAGACCGACAGCAAACAAATCAAGCCACCGAGATCGGCAAAGCGTATCGCCACCGGGGCCTCAGCCTCGACTTTCGGCTTGGCATGGTAGGCCACACCTAGCCCAGCGGCATTGATCATGGCCAAATCATTGGCCCCATCGCCGATAGCCACGGTATTGTGCGGTAGAATGTCATATTGCTCGGCCAAGCTGCGCAATATTGTCGCCTTGGCCTGTGCGTCCACAACATCCCCCAATACCTTCCCCGTGAGTTTGCCGTCAACGATTTCCAGCGTATTCGACTGGGCATGGGCCAAGTCCAGCTCTTGTTGGAGGTAGTCGGAAAAGTATGTGAAGCCGCCCGATGCAATCGCTGCCTTCCAGCCGTAATGGTGTAGGGTTGCCACCAGCTCGCGCAGCTCAGGCATAAACGGTAACTGACTTTTGACTTGAGCGAGAATAGCCGCGTCGTTGCCCGCCAATGCCGCCACCCGCTGGCGCAGGCTTTGTTCGAAATCCAGCTCACCCAGCATCGCCCGCTCGGTCACTTCCGCTACCTGCTCACCGACACCGGCCAATATGGCGATCTCATCAATACACTCGATATCAATCGCCGTCGAGTCCATATCCATCACCACCAAGCCAGGCTCGCGTAGATCTGGGCATTGAGTGAGATCAGCAATATCAAGCTGCGCACGGGTCACGCATCGCTCCAGATGCAATGAATACGGGGTCGCCAACAACAAACAGTCGTATTGCCCCACTTTCCAAGCTGCCGTCAGCGTCAGCGGAGCACCATACGCGGCTTCTATCGCGTGAACCGCAACCGCATCTATCGAGCGGCCGAAAACCAAGGTTGCCGAGCGATACCGGTCAAGATTACAGGCCGATACCACTTCCGGAAATCGCTGTAGTAACGAGGTGTGTTTCCTTATTTTGAGCACTTGCAAACCATCCATGTTAAAGTAAACGCTTAAATTTCCAAGTGACTTCAAGGTGCAGGATCCAATACTGAACCGCGCATTTTGAAGTCGCTTGATTAAACAACTTACCCTATTGCAAATTACCAGGGCAAGCCCAAAGATGAGATTGGTCTTGAATACACCGCTGATATGATGAAGAAAAAACATACCCAATTCCAAAAAGCCTGGCGACTGTTCATCCTTTTCGGCTGCTTGGCGGCGCTGATCACCATGGTTGAATATGGCTCTAACCTGGCCAAGCAAAACTACCGTACCCTGAGCGATCAAACCCAGCAGCTGTCACGCTTGGTTGTCCGGCAGGCCGCAGATACCGCATCGACAGACGTGATTGAAAAAAACCAAGACCGGCTGCAGCTGCTGGTCGAGCAACTGGCCAAGGAGCCCTTACTGCTCGATGCCAGCATCTATGATCTGGAAGGCATTACCCTGGCCAAAAGCCAAAACGCCTTACCGCTGCCGCAAGTGACCGGGCTTTCCACGCCACTGGCCGTTGCCAGTTATGGCCGCCAGCAATTGATTGAACCCATCATGAGCCAGCACCAAGTCGTGGGTTTTGTCCGTATCACACTCGAACATGACAAGCTTATCGCCGAAACCATGGCCGATATTGATGCTATCACCAATATTATTCGGGTTCTGATCGCCAGTGCGATGATCATCGGTATCTTGCTGGCCATTACCTTCGGTAACCGAAAAGAAAGCTGGCACTTCCCCATCCTGCTCAGCGACGGTAAAAACGGTTAAATTGCCCGTGTAGGCAAACCGATAGCGATAAAAAAAGGGCTTGCCAGTGGCAAGCCCTTTTAGGTGTTCTCGAACTACGTGCTAACGCTTATTCAGCGTCGCCCAGCAGAACAGATTCCAGTGCGATTTCCATCATGTCATTGAAGGTCAGCTGACGCTCTTCAGACGTTGTCGCTTCGCCGCGCAGGATGTGGTCGGATACGGTACAGATAGTCAGTGCTTTTGCACCGAACTCAGCTGCAAGGCCGTAGATACCTGCCGCTTCCATTTCAACACCTACGATGCCGTATTTCTTCATCGTCTGGAAGAAGTCGAAATCAGGGTTGTAGAAAAGATCGGCAGAGAAGATGTTACCCACCTTCACATCAACGCCTTTTGCTTTTGCCGCGTCAACCGCGTTCTGCACCATGCCGAAGTCAGCCAGTGCCGCGAAGTCGTGGTCACCAAAGCGGATACGGTTAACTTTAGAGTCCGTTGACGCACCCATGCCGATCACAACATCACGCAGGTTGACGTCATCACGTACTGCACCACAGCTACCCACACGGATAATTTTCTTCACGCCGTAGTCTTTGATCAGCTCAGTCGCGTAGATAGAACATGAAGGGATCCCCATCCCGTGACCCATTACAGAAATCTTACGGCCTTTGTAAGTACCGGTGTAACCGAACATGTTACGTACGTTACACACTTCTTTTGCATCATCGAGGAAGGTTTCTGCAATGTACTTGGCACGTAGCGGATCGCCCGGCATCAGTACTACGTCTGCAAAGTCACCCATTTCAGCATTAATGTGAGGAGTAGCCATCGTTATTTCCTTTCTGTCATCTGTTGGTTTGCATTACCGACTCAATGTAATCTTGTCTTGCAAACACTGTTTCGATCTAGGACAAATATAGACCTAAACAGTAAAAAAAATCGTCTTTTGGGGCTGGCGATACCAGCCCCAGCCAGTTACAGGAATGACTTACCGTATTCCATATCAGACGTACCGAAGTACTCCGCCAAGCTCTGGCCGATATCGGCAAATGTCTCGCGGCGACCCAGTGAACCTGCAGCGATTTTAGGACCAGAAACCAATACCGGGATATGCTCGCGAGTATGGTCGGTACCAGGCCAGGTTGGGTCACAGCCGTGATCAGCCGTCAGGATCAAGACGTCGTCTTCCTGCAACAGCTCAATAATTTCAGGCAAACGCTTATCGAAATATTCCAATGCCGCAGCGTAACCCGCAACATCACGGCGGTGGCCGTAGGCAGAATCAAAATCAACAAAGTTGGTGAATACGATGGTGTTGTCACCGGCTTGTTTGATTTGCTCTAGTGTCGCCTCAAACAGCGCAGGGATACCTGTTGCTTTCACTTTTTGGGTGATGCCACAGCCAGCGTAGATATCCGAGATCTTACCGATAGAGATCACTTCACCGTTTTTCTCGTCAACTAGCTTTTGCAGCACCGTTGCAGCAGGTGGCTCAACCGACAAATCACGGCGGTTACCGGTACGCTCGAACTGGCCTTTACCTGGGCCAATAAACGGACGGGCGATCACTCGGCCGATGTTGTAGTCTGCCAACTCTTCACGTGCGATTTGGCAAAGTTCTAGCAAGCGGTCGAGACCGTAGGTTTCTTCGTGACACGCGATCTGGAATACCGAGTCCGCCGAGGTGTAGAAAATCGGCATACCCGTTTTCATGTGTTCTTCACCCAAGTCATCCAGTACCTGAGTACCCGATGCATGACAGTTACCCAAGTAGCCTGACAGGCCAGCACGAGCAAGGATGCGATCGGTCAGTTCTTTCGGGAAGCTGTTTTCTTTGTCGGTGAAGTAGCCCCAGTCAAACAGCACAGGCACACCGGCAATTTCCCAGTGACCAGACGGAGTATCTTTGCCTGAAGACAGCTCGGCAGCGTGGGCATATGCACCGGTGATTTCAGCGTCAGCATCCAGACCGTCAGGGAAGTAACCCGAAGATTCTTCACATGCCTTGCCCAGACCGAGTTTGTTAAGGTTTGGCAAGTGTAGCTTACCGCTGCGCTGGCCGTTATCCGCTTCGCCGCGGGCACAGGCTTTGGCAATATGACCCATCGTATTGGCGCCTACATCACCGAACTCAACGGCATCTTCAGTAGCGCCAATCCCAAATGAATCTAGAACAAGAATAATAGAACGTTTCATGATGACTCCATTAAACATCTTCAGGGCGAACACGACGGTAAACTTCCGGTGTCGGCTCAGGTTTCTGATCAGAAATAGTAATCGCGGCACGTACCGCTTTGGCGGCTTCTTCCCACTGCGCTTCGTTGCGAGCGTGGATCACAGCCAGCGGCTTGTCAGCATTGGCTTCATCACCCAAACGGATCATGTCACTCAGGCCCACGGCGTAATCAATAGTATCAGCAGCGACACGGCGGCCACCGCCCATCCCTACTACCGCCATACCTAATGCGCGGGTATCCATCGCAAAGGCATAACCTGTGGTTTCTGCGTAGACCGGCTTCACCAACTCGGCTTTGTCCAAATAGTTGTCATAATTGACCATAAAATCAACCGGACCACCCAGGCCTGCAACCATTTTACCAAAGCACTCAGCGGCCTTGCCGTTATCCAGAACCGCCTGAAGCTTCTCGCGTGCCTGCTCGATATCTGTTGCTAAACCACTGTTTACCAACATTTCGGCACACAATGCCATGGTGACTTCAAATAAGCGAGGGTTACGGTATTCACCGGTCAGGAATTGTACGGCTTCACGTACTTCGAGCGCATTACCAGCCGTCGACGCCAGTACCTGGTTCATATCTGTCAGCAGCGCCGTGGTCTTGGTACCCGCACCGTTGGCGACCGCTACGATAGATTTTGCCAGCTCTTCCGACGCGTCGTAAGTTGGCATGAATGCGCCAGAGCCTACCTTCACGTCCATCACTAGCGAGCCGAGGCCTGCAGCCAGTTTCTTCGACAGGATCGAAGCGGTGATCAGCGAGATGTTGTCAACGGTTGCCGTCACATCACGGGTCGCGTAAACACGCTTGTCAGCCGGCGCAAGATCGCCAGTTTGACCGATGATTGCCACGCCAGCCTCTTTGGTTACTTGACCGAATACGTCGTTGCTCGGGGTAATATTGTAACCAGGAATAGATTCCAGCTTGTCCAATGTCCCACCCGTGTGGCCCAGACCACGACCGGAAATCATCGGTACGTAACCACCACATGCTGCCACCATAGGGCCAAGCATCAATGAGGTCACATCACCGACTCCACCCGTCGAGTGCTTGTCGACAATCGGGCCATCGAAGTTCATGTGGCTCCAATCGATAACCATACCCGAATCGCGCATCGCACACGTCAGTGCCACACGCTCATCCATGGTCATGTCGTTGAAGTAGATCGCCATAGCGAATGCTGCAATCTGGCCTTCAGACACGGTCTCTTTGGCGACACCCTGAATGAAGAAATTAATTTCGTCTGCAGTTAGCTCAATGTTGTCACGTTTTTTACGGATGATTTCTTGTGGTAAATACATGGTATTCCCCAGTAAATTCTAGTGTAGGGTTATGACTGTTTACTCAGTATTAGCGCCTTCACGACTAGCGATGACTTAACGCAAGATCTGATTCTCGGGTGCGGGGCAACCGCCCATTAGGCTGCGTAATGCAGTAAGGCAAGAACCAAACAGTAAAGAGTCACAGGTAATTAAAAATAAGGCGGCCCAAAGGCCACCTTAGATGGAAAGAATTAGTAACCGCCTTCAGCGGCTTTTTCGCCTTCGCCAAGCGTGTTCAGAAGGTTAGCCAATAGGCTTGAAGCACCAAAACGGTAGTGCATGTTATCTGCCCACTCAGCACCTAGAATGCGATCAGCCATGGCTAGGTATTGCTGTGCATCTTCCGCCGTACGAACACCACCAGCAGGCTTGAAACCAACGGTTTTCGCTACGCCCATGTCTTTGATCACGTTAAGCATGATTTCAGCGTACTCAGGGGTGGCGTTCACTGGCACTTTACCGGTAGACGTCTTGATGAAGTCAGCACCGGCTTTGATTGAAAGTTCAGAGGCTTTCTTGATTAGCTCTTCTGTTTTCAGCTCACCGGTTTCGATGATCACTTTCAGCATAATGTCGCCACACGCGGCTTTACACTGCTTAACCAACTCAAAACCAACTTCTTCGTTGCCCGCCATTAGCGCGCGGTATGGGAATACTACGTCTACTTCATCAGCACCGTAAGCAACAGCGGCTTTCGTTTCTGCAACCGCGATATCGATATCATCGTTACCGTGCGGGAAGTTAGTTACCGTAGCAATACGGACTTCAGGTGTACCCTGCTCACGAAGCTGCTTCTTAGCAACTGGGATAAAACGTGGGTAAATACATACGGCCGCTGTGTTACCTACCGGGCTCTTTGCGTTCTTACACAACTCGATCACTTTTGCATCTGTGTCGTCGTCGTTCAGAGTGGTAAGGTCCATTAGTTTAAGTGCACGTAGTGCAGCCGCTTTCAATTCGCTCATGACTATCTCCAGTCCAATTAATTTCTACCAAGCTATGTGTCTACTAAGCATAGATACGCCTGACGGTACTGATTGCATCACCGCCAAACGGTCCGCTTAGGCGAACAGTTGCCCCGACAACCAGCCATCTGTCGACGGGGTTACGGACTTGCTCCTTGAAGACTCAGGTAAACAATGCGTGAGCACTTTCCTGATTGCTATCCTTTTCACCGCATAGGAAGTGACCACAGTCACCGCCCAGCAAATACGCTGCCCTAGCCTTGCCTAGCGATAGGTAACACCATGATGGTGTTGACTAGAACAGCGAAAAACAATTTGTGATGGTGCCGCTCTATAATACCAAGCAGACCTAGCCGCCACCACGAAAGTTACGTTTCCCAGCGTGGACAATGTGTTTACCCAACGAAAAGTAATGTCAGGTAAAGAACCGTTCGACGATCCACTGGTAGGCAACCCCCCCCACGTAGACACCGACAATGCCCATGACACCCGGGAGCACCGGGGGCGCCGGTATCGGCAGTTTAATCGCAGAAAACAACACTCCGACAATAAACCCAGCAATCACAGCCAGCAGTACTTCATTCATAATCATTTTCTCTGTCTGGTACAGCACAAAGAAAGTGTAGCCTGCCCCGCGATGAAAGTAATGGTAGCAAAGGGGGTTGGTAGAAACCGGAGCGCAATCGATTTTATGGCATTGAATAGAAACGTTGGAGGGAATGTTTACCATATGTGTTGAAAGGCGATGGGCGATGGGCGATGGGCGATGGGCGATGGGCGATGGGCGATGGGCGATGGGCGAATCAGAATTTTGTGAAGGATAAACCCTGTCAAGCTATTGCTTCAGCTCTTTGCTATACCTCTAGCCTCTAGCCTCTAGCCTCTAGCCAGAAAAACAAAAACGCCGCGGAAGACCGCGGCGTTTTATCAGGTTATCAGCAGTCTGCGATTAAGCAAGCGTGATGAATAGACCTGCGATTGTTGCAGACATTAGGTTAGAAAGCGTACCAGCGGCTACCGCTTTCATACCGAAACGTGCGATGTCGTGGCGACGGCTTGGTGCCAGACCACCTAGACCGCCCAGTAGGATTGCTACTGAAGACAGGTTAGCGAAACCACATAGTGCGAACGAGATGATAGCTTTCGTCTTATCAGAAAGAACAACCTCAGCACCTTCTGCTAGGTATGGGGCAAAGTTCAGGTAAGCAACGAATTCGTTAACTACCAGCTTCTGACCGATGAATGAACCAGCAATCGTTGCTTCTTCCCATGGCACACCGATTAGGAATGCAAGAGGAGAGAAAACATAACCAAGGATAAGTTCAAGTGTCAGCTGCGGCATACCGAACCAACCACCGATGCCACCTAGCATACCGTTCACTAGGGCAATCAAGCCGATGAATGCTAGAAGCATTGCACCAACGTTCAGCGCAAGCTGCATACCAGAAGAGGCACCCGCTGCTGCTGCGTCGATAACGTTCGCTGGCTTGTCGTCAGCGTTGTTAGCATCGCTTGCTAGCTGCTCAACAGCTTCTTCAGTTTCAGGCTTGATGATCTTAGCAAATAGAAGACCACCCGGAGCTGCCATGAATGATGCGGCGATTAGGTACTCTAGAGGTACACCCATAGAGGCATAACCAGCAAGTACACCACCCGCTACAGACGCCAGACCACCACACATAACCGCGAACAGCTCAGACTGAGTCATTTTTGGTACGAACGGACGGATCACCAAAGGTGCTTCCGTTTGACCAACGAAGATATTAGCTGTTGCAGACATGGATTCGGCGCGAGATGTACCCAGTGCTTTCTGTAGACCACCACCTAGGATGTTGATCACTACCTGCATGATGCCCAGGTAGTAAAGTACGCTGATCAGTGCAGAGAAGAAAACGATTACTGGTAGTACGCGCAGGGCAAACACGAAGCCGCCACCGCCGAACACTTCAAACATTTTGTCTGAAGTCAGGCCACCGAATAGGAAGTTAATACCGTCGTTACCATAAGCGATAACGTTGGCAACGGCTGTAGACATACCATACAGTACGTCACGGCCAACAGGTACATAAAGAACAAATGCACCTAAACAAAATTGAATGGCAAATGCGCCACCCACTGTACGTAGATTAATAGCTTTACGGTTATCAGATAGAAGTACTGCAAGACCTAGCAGTACGACCATCCCAACCAGGCTCATAAACATGCTCATAGTTTATGGCTTCCCTTTAGTTAAGTTGGCGTCTCGACAATTCGGCTCATTAAGAGTCCGGCGCATTATACTCATGCAGCGGCGGATAAAATAACGCCGACATCACAGTTTGCAAGGAAAGAGAGTGAAAGTTCAATCCCAAATGTGAGGCCCATCACGATTTAACGCAAACGATTTACGCAAACGTTTAATTTGTGACAACGCTTCATATCGGAATACGGAAAAGTTCAGCAGTGGTTAAGCTAGTTGCCTGCTTAATTTCCTGTTTGCTTTCCGTTCGGATTGCTGCCAGTTCACCCAGCACCTTCACCAACCGATCGGGCCGGTTTGGCTCTCCTTGAAACCCAGCTACTGGCATATCGGGTGCATCCGTTTCAAGCAGCAATGCACCCAATGGCAGTGCTGCTATTGTATGCCGAGTCTTATTGGCTCGGCGATATGTAATCGTTCCACCGACCCCAATTTTGATACCTAGATCAATAAGCTGCACCGCTTGTTGATGGCTGCCACTGAATCCATGGTACACCCCACCAGCAACAGGCATATTTTGCCTCAAAACCCGAAGCAATTCGGGAAAAGCCTTGCGGCAGTGGAGTATGACCGGTAATTCAAAGCGGTTAGCCAACTGTAACTGGGCTGCCAATAACGAAATCTGTTGATCCCGGTCGGCATTCACAATGGCAAAGTCTAGTCCACATTCCCCGACAGCAACGCAATGTGATTGTTTTTTTTCTCGTTGCTCGGCCTCCATCGCAAGCTCAGATTCCAATTGAATCAAGGCATTGACATCATGCTCGGCACTGAAAAAAGGATGTAGCCCCAAGCCAAAATAAAGGTTGGGAAAACGAGCAGACAAGTCACGGATGGCCTGCCAGTTTCTCTGACCGACCGCCGGGATGATAATTTTCCCAACCCCAGCCTGATGCGATAATGCCAAGTAGTGTTCGGGATCATCACAAAACGGCGCAAAATCGAAGTGGCAATGGCTGTCAATCAGCATCGGGTTTGCCCTTTACTGTCCTACTCCCCAGCTTACCTTTGTTCGTTGGGTGGCGTGGGTCGTCACTGTCATAGCGTACAGGGGCGCAGCAACGACGGTTTTCGGGCACGAGCCCCATTTTTTCACACCAGCGGTCATAGGCCGCTACCCCACGCTTAATCAACGACATCATGCCTATCTATCCTGTTTTTACGGCCTTGGTGGCCTTGGCTACCATGACGATCATACTACGCCCGGTCGCCAAAATGGTATCGCGGGGATAAAGCGGTGCCTCCTCAATGGAATAAATATCATGGGGAGACGGCTTGGCGGTATTGATCACCAAATGCCAATCGCTGCAGTGACGATCCGGCAGGGTAAACTCGAGAGGATCCCAAAAGGCATTGCACACCACGTACAGCTCATCCTGGGTGATCGGGTGATACACCGTCAGCGCGATGGAGTGGGAGCTTTCCGACCAGTCCGGCTGCTCGGGTTGGATCCCGTGCCAACGGATCCCGACATCCTCCAGCACAGAATTGAGCGACATATGCATATTCCAGTCAATGGTTGGCTCGGCGGTACGCAGTTGGCTGAGCAGAGTGACAAAGCGTAGCAAGTCACTGTGGGTATCGACCAAGCGCCAGTCAAACCAGCTGAGTTCATTGTCCTGGCAATAGGCGTTGTTATTACCCTGCTGGGTACGGCGGACTTCATCGCCCATATTGAGCATCGGCGTACCGAGCGCCAAGAACAATGTCGCCAGCATGTTCTTGCACTGCCTATGCCGCAACGACTCTATCTCTGTAATATCCGTCGGCCCTTCGACCCCGTAGTTACTCGATACATTATGGTTGTCACCATCACGGTTGCCCTCACCGTTCGCTTCATTATGTTTCTCGCTGTAGCTCACTAAGTCATTGAGGGTAAATCCATCATGGGCGCAGATAAAGTTCACCGAGCGATGCGGTGAGTGGTGGCGGCTACAGTACATGTCCGGAGAGCCCAGGATCCTTGAAGCAAACCGGCTAACATAACCGACATCACCTCGCCAAAACGCCCTGACATCGTCACGGAACTTGCCGTTCCATTCGTTCCAGCGATCACCGATAAACGACCCCACCTGATACAACCCAGCGGCATCCCATGCCTCGGCGATGATCTTGGTACTACACAAGATAGGATCGGAGTCGATCGACCACAGCAGCGGCGGCTCTTTCATCGGATGGCCCTGGCTATCGCGGGCGAGGACAGAGGCCAAATCAAACCGAAACCCGTCAACGTGCATCTCAGTCACCCAGTAATGCAGGGCATCGATGATCATCCGGCGCAGGACGCTATGGTTGGCGTTGCAGGTATTGCCACAGCCACTGTAGTTACCGTATTGGCCCGTTTCCTTGTCCAGCAGATAATAAGCGCCATTTTGTAGCCCTTTGAAGCAGAAGGTCGGCCCGTGCTCATCCCCTTCCGAGGTATGGTTGAACACCACATCGAGGATCACCTCAATATCGGCTTTATGCAACTCACGCACCAAAGTCTTGAATTCATCGATGGCACTGAGCGGGGCCTTCTCGACGCTGTAGTCAGCATGGACAGCAAAGAAGTTGATCGGGCTATAGCCCCAGTAGTTATCACGCCCTTCAGGTGCATCATCGACATCAAACTGCTGAACCGGCATCAATTCAACGGCCGTCACCCCGAGCGATTTCAAATACGGAATTTTCTCGATGATCCCAGAGAAGGTGCCTTGCTTGGCCTTCACCACACCGGAAGAGGGATGGCGGGTAAATCCGGCGACATGCATTTCATAGATGATGGTATCGGTGAGAGAGTGGCGAGGGGCGACATCACCTTGCCAGTCGAAATCACAGTGATCGACCACAATGCTCTTCATGCAGGCATCCATGTTATCGCCCGACCCGATAGCCCGCTGGCGGTTGTAGTTGCGACCAAAGCCTATCGCCTGACTATAGGGGTCAATTAACACTTTCTCGCAGTCGAAACGCAGTCCACGCTCAGGTATCCATGGGCCATCAACCTGAAAGCCGTAGTACTGACCATGGCCGATATGACCTACAAAGATAAACCAATAATGACCACGCTTGTGCAGTGCGGGACTCAGCTCAAAGGAACGGGAAGGCCCCGTTGCATCGGCATTGGCAAACAGGTGCAAGGTTACCCGGGTGGCATCTTTGGAATAAACACTGAAGTTAACCCCTCCCTCGCGAACCGACGAGCCGAGCGGGAATGCCTCGCCGGGTAAGGTATAAATCTGATTGTCTGCCGCCAACGCGGTACTGAGCGAGATTCCGAGCTCATTGACCCTGTTCATGCCATTTTCCTTCTGATCACTGCGCACCAGCGTGCATAACCAGAATAGTAGACCCAATAGCGACAGGGGGAGGCCAGCTTCACAAAAAGTATAAAAAAAGCCGTCACAATGTGACGGCTTCTTGCTAGAACATGATGCCAGCGGCTTGCGGGCGATTAGTGCTCGCGGGTCGCACGGAAGTCAACATCAGGGAAACGCTCTTTGGCCAGGTTCAGGTTAACCATGGTTGGTGCGATGTAAGACAGGTTATCACCGCCATCCAGCGCCAGGTTAGACTGGTTCTTACGCTTGAATTCTTCCAGCTTCTTGCTGTCGCCACATTCTACCCAGCGAGCCGTTGCCACGTTAACGCCTTCATAGATAGCTTCAACGTTGTACTCGGCTTTCAGACGGGCAACCACCACGTCAAACTGAAGTACACCGACCGCACCAACGATCAAGTCGTTGTTCTGCAACGGACGGAATACCTGTACCGCGCCTTCTTCTGACAGCTGAACCAGGCCTTTAAGCAACTGCTTCTGCTTCAGTGGATCTTTCAGGCGGATACGACGGAACAGTTCAGGCGCAAAGTTAGGAATACCAGCAAACTTCAGGTTTTCACCTTGGGTGAAGGTATCACCAATCTGGATAGTACCGTGGTTGTGCAAGCCAATAATGTCACCAGCATATGCTTTTTCAGCACGTGCACGATCACCCGCCATGAAGGTCACGGCATCAGAAATACTGACATTTTTACCGGTACGGACATGGTTCATTTTCATGCCCTGGTTGTAAGTACCCGATACGATACGCATAAACGCAATACGGTCACGGTGCTTTGGATCCATGTTTGCTTGGATCTTGAATACGAAGCCAGAGAATTTCTCTTCCTTCGCTTCAACATCACGCTCATTGGCTTTACGAGTTTGTGGCGCTGGCGCCCACTTCGTCAGGCCATCAAGCATGTGGTCGACACCGAAGTTACCCAGTGCCGTACCGAAATAAACAGGCGTTAGCTCACCAGCAAGGAAAAGCTCGTGATCAAACTCAGGACACGCGCCAATCACCAGCTCAAGCTCGTCGCGGACGCTGGCAGCAAGATCATCGCCCACAGCGGCATCCAGCTCTGGGTTATCAAGACCTTTGATGATACGTACTTCCTGAATTTCATGGCCATGGCCAGATTCATACAGGATCGTTTCATCACGGTGGATGTGGTAAACACCCTTGAATTCTTTACCGCAACCAATCGGCCATGAAATCGGTGAACAAGCCATGCCAAGCTCGCTTTCAACTTCATCAAGCACTTCCATTGGATCACGCACATCACGGTCCAATTTGTTCATGAAAGTGACGATTGGCGTATCACGCAGACGGGTCACTTCCATCAGTTTGCGGGTACGATCCTCGACACCTTTCGCGGCATCGATAACCATCAGACATGAGTCAACAGCGGTAAGCGTACGGTAGGTATCTTCCGAGAAGTCTTCGTGCCCCGGGGTATCCAGCAGGTTAACCAAACAATCATTGTATGGGAACTGCATCACCGACGTGGTCACCGAGATACCACGTTCTTTTTCCATCTCCATCCAGTCAGACTTAGCATGCTGGTTTGAGCCACGGCCTTTAACCGTACCGGCTTTCTGGATAGCGTTTCCGAATAGCAGTACTTTTTCGGTAATGGTTGTTTTACCCGCATCCGGGTGAGAAATGATGGCAAACGTACGACGTTTGTTCACTTCAGATAGAAAAGACATAACGTTGATAATCCTGTGAGAGATTTCTCTGATTGAACCCGCAACGGCCATGTGTAACACACAGCGGCAGGCTCCAATGTGTTTTTTTAGGGTGCAGGCCCCAAAGATGGCGGAATTATACGCAAACTCCAGCCAAAGAGACAGTGCTAACACTATGGGGGCAGCGCAAAGTAAACTTAGCGACTCGTCACATCATCATATAAGTCATGATTAATGCATCTTCGCGGCCATCCGGTGCGGGATAATAGCCTTCACGGCGGTTTATTTCATTGAAACCCAAAGATTCATACAACTGATAAGCGCGTTGGTTGCTTGCCCTGACTTCCAGCCATACATCTTGCGCATTCAGTTGCTCAAGTTGTGACAGGAAACCTTCCAGCAATAGCTTTCCGTACCCCTTGCCCTGAAAGGCTGGGTCGATAGCAATATTGAGCAAGGTGGCTTCTCCTGCGACCAGTTGGCCAAAACAATACCCCGCCAGCTGGCCATCGATCTCCAGCGCATAATTGGCTGCGATCTTATTGGGTGCCTTGCGGATCATCGATTCCGCCCAAGGGTACATGTGAGCGGCCTGCTCGATACGCCAAACATCATCCAGGTGATGTGGCGCTAGTAAAACGATATTATGCGTCATAAGAACAAATCTGTTGCCACAGCGCCTTTTTCGCGCCGGGATTGGTATGCATCGATTTCAGTGAGGGCGACGTCAGTAGCTGGCAACCTGCCGGGTGGGCCGCTTCACAGCCAGCCACCCAACACCATTTGAGGTGGTGCTCACGGACTTGCTCAACAGCAGCCGCGGGAATACACAGAGCTTGCTCCGGCGTCAGCTTCATACTGCCGAGGATCCGGCCGAACAGCCAACGGTCATGCTCGTCCAGCTCTTCGTCGCAGACAAACAACAGCTGGCAAGTGTCCGGCAAGTCGATCATCGGCTGCTCCTGCTCGGGAAAAAAGCCCGGTTTACGGATCTGCCAATAGGTTAACCCAATCGCCTTCATCAGCTGTAAATCACGCTGTTTCATCCACTCACCTTGATGATGTTCACTTTGGCCCGGAATACTATCAGAATTTCGGCCAAACTGAGTAATATTCAGTTTGGTATTACCGTATTCAAGACCACTCAAACATAAAAAAATACCACCTTGCGGTGGTACTTTAATAAAACAAAGACGCCATAACGGCCTACAGCGCGTCGAACTCTTCGCTGTAACTGATCATACCGGTCTTGCCGTCCATCGCTCCCGGTACCACTTCCAATACCATGAAGACTTCTTCTGGCACTGGCCATGGGCACTGAATACCTTGGGGGGCAGCAGGGGCAAAACCCGCTTTCGGGTAGTAGTCACTGTGTCCCAGCACCACGATCACCGGGTAGCCCAGCTCAGCAAGGGTTTGCTTGGCTTCTTCGATCATGGCCAGGCCGATCCCCTGACGCTGGTATTCCGACTTAATCGCCATCGGTGCCAAACCCTGCCAGTTGTGATCCTCACCGTCGAGCATCACTGGGCTAAAGCACATATAGCCGACGAGCTCACCGTCATCATTGCACGCCACCAGCGATAGGGTACGCTTGCCGTTTTCACGCAACCGCATCACCAACTCTGCTTCAGCCTCAGTCTCAAATACAGACTTAAGCAAAGAGTCGATCGGCAGAATATCGGCCGGAGCCTCAGATCTAATGAGCATTCATGACCTCTTCTTGCCCAGCCGCCGACTGCATGCCTTTATGGATAAAGTCAGCCGACTGGTGCAGTACAAATTTAGCCGGTGCCGGTAGCGAATCCAGATCGATACTGTCCATCAGGTTCTTCACTTCCAACCCCAGCTCGGTGTCGCCTTCGATACGAAGGCGACGCTGGAAGAACAGTGTATCAGGATCTTCCTTGCGAGCAGCAATTAATACCAGATCATTGCATTCGCCGCTGAAGCTGACATCTTCCTGCTCTACATGCTCGGCCACCACCAATTGCTCATTTTGATAACTGATGTACCAGCGCAGATCCAAATCACGTACTTCCACTTTTAGCCAGCGATCTTCAAGAAACTCAAAGTCACCGTCTTCCAGTGCTTCTTTGAATACCATGGCCAGTCCATCCAACATCACTTTTTTTTGCAGCGGAAAAGGAGCCAGTTTGGCTGGGACACGCAATAACGCCGGGCCATTTTGCACCAGCTGTTTTCTAAGTTGAGCAATCACTGAATAATTTATCCTGTATTCGGTCTATTTGATGATTGTATGGCAAGACAATGCAGTATTTTTATGCCTTGAGTCAAAAAATACAGCTTTGAATGGGTAAAACTTGGTATTGTGACAATGACCTAGATATAGTGGTTGCAAACCCACCTGCCACCTCGCGCCAGTTGGCAGAAACTACGGAAGAATGTCCCAAGATCATGCAGACAGAGCAACTGAACCATTGGTTTCCCCTTCTCACTGATCACAGCCCATTTCTGTTTGCGGTACTGGATCATCAACATAAATATTTGATGGTAAACAACCGATACTGCGAGCTTAGCGGCCTTAGCCGCGACGATCTCATCGGGCTCGGCGATACCGATATCCTTGGCAAGACATTCTACCACTCAATGCGCCCTTTTTATGATCGGGCTTTAAATGGCGAAACACTGGAGAGCGAAGTCATCCTCGATGACAACCACCACGACACCAGTATGCACTTCAGCCTGACACCGCTGCGTAGCCGTGATGGCAATATAAACCATATCGTGCTGCATTGTGTCGACACTTCTGAACGCCAAATCCTGATCAATGCCATTCAAGAGCATGAAAGTCACCTGCAAAGCCTCAACAAGTTGATCAATGACGGTAGCTGCCTCGTCGAAGGCGACACAGTGACCTCGGCCAATGACCAAGCGGCCTTGCTCTTTGGCTTCGAGCACCCCAATGATCTCAAGGGCAAGACATTCAGCAAACTGGTGGTTGATAACCAGCAGCAGCCCGTTACCCATGCGCAATTGGCCACACTCCAACATGGAGAGGGCTGGCTGTGCCAGACCAGCCGCCACTGCCCACAACAGCAGACACTCCAGCTTTCCACGTCGGCCGTCGAGGTATTGGGGGCGGCGGCACATTTAGTGCTCCTGAAACCTTACCATTCAGTGAGCTCCAAAAAAGAGAACATCGATCCGTCGCTCCATATTGACCCGCTGACCGGGCTACTGAACCGCCATGGATTCAGCCGCCAGCTCGAGCAACTGATCTACCAGCAGACCCCATTGGTCATGCTGTACCTCGATATCGATAACTTCAAAAATATCAATGATTCACTTGGGCACCATATCGGCGACCAGGTTCTGCAGGAAATTTCGCAACGGCTCAAGCGGCTGTTGCCCGACGATGCGATTATCGGCCACCTCAGCGGGGACGAATTCACGATCTTGCTGCCTAACCTCGAGCACGACCAACAAGGCAGCCTGATTGCCGATCAGGTCATCGCCCTGATCAACCAGCCTTTCGATCTGCACCATTTCAGCAAGCACCTGGCCTGCTCTCTCGGCATGGTGCAATATCCCGGTGACGGCAATGATGCCCGGATCCTGCTGCAAAATGCCGATACCGCGATGTACGAGGCCAAGAACCGCGGCCGCAACCGAGCTGTCAAGTTCAGCGAAGAGATGAACAAGGAAGCCCGGATGCAGCTATGGCTGGAAATCGAGCTGCAAAAAGCCCTGCAGAATAATGGCCTCGAGGTGTGGTACCAACCGAAAGTGCACGCCCGCGACTTCTCGATTAACGGTGCCGAGGCACTGGTGCGCTGGAAACACCCGGTTGAAGGCTATATCAGCCCGGCGCAGTTTATCCCTGTCGCCGAACGCTCGGGGCTGATCGAACAACTGGGGCAGGTGGTCATGCGCGAAGTCTTTACTACCGTCCGCTACTGGAAAACCCAAGGTCTGCTACCCGGCAAAGTGGCTATCAACTTGTCACCGCAGCAGTTTGGCAACCCCAACCTGATCCAATTTGTCGACAAGCTGCGCAAGGCAACCGGAGTCAACCCCAATGACATCACGTTCGAGCTCACCGAGAGTGCCGTCATGAGCGATGGCGAACACACGATTCAGATGCTCAATGCGATCAAGAAGCTGGGGTTCTCACTCTCTATTGATGATTTCGGTACCGGTTACTCCTCCCTGTCCTACCTCGCCCGCTTCCCATTGGACGAGCTAAAGATAGACCGCGCCTTTATCAAAGATATCGAAGACGTGCCCAAACAGCTGACATTGATCGAAAACATCATCAACCTCGGTAAATCCCTCAATATGAGCGTGGTGGCCGAGGGCGTCGAAACCCGCCAGCAGGCTACCCTGTTGTCCAACCTCGACTGCAACGCAATCCAGGGCTTCCACTTCTACAAACCGCTACCAAAGAATGAACTGGAAGCAACGCTGCACAAACACAACCATCATTGATCCGAACGATCATTAACGGTTCTTTAGCCGTGCAAAAGTGGAAAATAAGTTGTCCTAAATCAACAAAACCTGCCTGACATCAAAACACGGTGACAGACTGCCCCCTACTATTTGCTCTTATTACTTTCTTTTCACACTGGTAGATAAAAAATAATATGGAGCTTCTCTGCCCCGCCGGTAACTTGCCGGCGCTGAAAACTGCCATTGATAACGGCGCAGACGCGGTTTATATCGGCTTCAAAGACGATACCAACGCGCGCCACTTTGCAGGTTTAAATTTTACAGGACGTAAACTCGAAAAAGCCGTGCAATACGTGCGTGACCACGACCGTAAATTGCATGTTGCCCTCAATACTTTCGCCCATCCTGATGGCTTTGATCGCTGGCGCGCCGCTGTAGACAACGCTGCGGCTATGGGGGTCGATGCGCTGATTGTTGCTGACATCGCAGTATTAGAGTATGCCGCTACCAAATACCCGGACCTCGAACTGCACTTATCGGTGCAGGCATCGGCGACCAATACCGCCGCGATAGACTTCTACCAGCAAAACTTCAATGTTAAACGGGTTGTCTTACCGCGCGTACTGTCGATCCACCAGGTCAAGCAGCTGGCACGCAATACCAGTGTCGAGCTGGAAGTGTTCGCCTTTGGTAGCCTGTGCATCATGTCTGAGGGCCGTTGCTACCTCTCTTCCTACATGACGGGAGAATCACCGAATACCGTCGGTGCCTGCTCGCCGGCCAAATTCGTACGCTGGCAGGAAACGCCTGCGGGTCTGGAGTCTCGCCTCAACGAGGTGTTGATTGACCGCTATGCCCACGGTGAGAATGCTGGCTACCCGACCCTGTGCAAGGGCCGCTTCGACGTCAATCTTGATGGTGAAGATCGCCGCTACCATGCACTCGAAGAGCCGACCAGTCTCAATACCCTTGAGATCTTGCCTGAACTATTTAAGGCCAATATTGCCTCGGTGAAAATCGAAGGGCGCCAGCGCAGTCCTGCCTATGTCGAGCAGGTTACCCGCACATGGCGTGCTGCGATTGACCGCTACCTGGCCTCGCCAGAAAATTACAGTGTTGAACCGGCTTGGAACGCCTGCCTCGGCAATGTTTCGGAAGGCAAGCAAACCACCCTCGGTGCCTACCACCGTAAATGGCAATAAGGAGCCAGCAATGAAATATTCTCTTGGCCCGCTGCTCTATTTCTGGCCAAAAATGGACGTCGAGGCGTTCTACCAGCAAGCAGCAGAAGCTAACACCGATATCATCTACCTCGGTGAAACCGTCTGTTCAAAGCGGCGCGAGATAAAACCGGCACACTGGTTTGATATCGCCAAGGCGCTTTCTGCCAGTGGTAAACAGGTCGTACTGTCGACTATGGCCCTGCTCGAGGCCCCAAGCGAGGTCAATGTTATGAAAAAATACATTGATAACGGCGATTTCGCGATCGAGGCCAACGATGTTTCGGCGATCCAGCTGGCCCATGAAAGCAAAGTGCCTTTCGTGGTTGGCCCTGCCGTGAACTGCTACAACGCCCAAACCCTCAATCTGTTTTTGAAAAAAGGCATGATCCGCTGGTGTATGCCGGTTGAGCTATCACGCGATTGGCTACAGAACGTGGCCAGCGAGTGTGAACAACTGGGGATCCGCGACAAATTCGAAACCGAGGTGTTCAGCTACGGCTACCTGCCGCTCGCCTACTCGGCCCGCTGTTTCACCGCCCGAGCTGAAGATCGCGCCAAAGACGACTGCGAAACCTGCTGTATCAAATACCCGACCGGGATCACTGTCAACAGCCAGGAAGAACAGAAGATCTTCACCCTCAACGGAATCCAAACCCAATCCGGTTACTGCTATAACCTGATCAACGATCAGCCGGGAATGGCTGGTTTGGTGGACGTGGTACGACTGAGCCCGATGGGTATCGATACCCTGTCGCTGGTCGATAGTTTCCGTGCCAACCAGCATGGTGAGCAGCAGCAGCCACTAAAAGGCGGCCACCACTGCAACGGCTACTGGCATAACCTGGCCGGACTTAACATCGAATAGGTCTGAACACTTAGCGTCTGCAACAAAAAAGCCGCGGCAATTGCATTGCCGCGGCTTTTGTTTATCCATTCAGGCTGGAGTTAACCTACACGCCCTCTTCTTCAGGCGGTGTCATTGGCTGGCTGAGGCTCACTTCGGTCATCAACCGGTTGAGCTCAAGCAAGGCGAAGCGGTGTTCGACAAACTCATAGACATTGGCGGATAACGTCAGCTTGTAGAGCATCAGTGCCGAAGAGAAGTCTTTATTGTAGTGGTAACGCTTGCCCAGATAGAAATACGCCTCAGTCAGGCGCTCGGCCAGCACATCGTTATCTTCACTTTCGGTGGCGATCTGACGCAGGAATTCGGACTCACTGACATCATCGAGGTACAGGCGAACAAGTTCCCAGCCCCAGTCCTGATGGTCATCAGCGGCATCATAGCGGTTACGCAGCTTCTCGGCTGCGGTAACAGGGTCTTGCTCCTGCTCTACCAGATAAAGCCATATTACCCGATAAGGATCATTGATATTCTGCTGGTAATGGGCGTTGAGATCTTCAAACGCCAGCGCGTAACGGCCACCATAGTACAGGGCAATACCCCGGTTGCGCTGGGCAAAAGGATGGCGAACATTAAGCTCTAGGGTAGAGTCAAAGGCTTCATAGGCCGCATCGAAATGAGCACCTTGGGTAAAATACACCCCTAGGATATTGAAGACATCCGGCTGATCCGGTTTCAGAGAAAGTGACTGATTGAAGTCCAGTCTTGCCAAATCGCGTAACCCGAGGCTGTCGTGCAGCAAGCCACGCTCATAATAAACCTGAGCCAAGGTTTGGTTATCCAGATCATCACGCTTTAACAGCTGATCAATCCGGGCCAACTGAATTTGTTGTTGGATAGTCGGCTGGAACGGTACCGCCATCGGTGGCTGGGTCCACTCCGACTGAGGTGATGAACAGCCGGACAATACCAAGACTAGCGCTAGGCACGCGAGTTTTATCCTATTTGCAATCAATGCAGTTCTCCCTGAGTGAGACACGTCTATCTCTAGCATATACCATCGTAGCCCATAAGAGTCGCCACCGCGTTCTCCAGACCGATTATTGCAAGGGATTTTCCGGTGAGCTCTCAATAAAATAAAAAAAGGGGCTGAATAGCCCCTTTATATCATGATTTTAGCAAAAAGCCTTAGGCTTCTGGCTTCTCTTCGCCAGCGGCTGCTGGGTTCTGATCAGCTTGTGCTTCTTTCATGCTCAGACGGATACGGCCCTGACGGTCGATTTCCAGTACCTTAACCTGTACTTCCTGACCCATCTCTAGGTGATCAGCCACTTTCTCGATACGCTCTTGAGAGATTTGAGAAATGTGAACAAGGCCTTCTTTCGCACCGATAACAGAAACGAATGCACCGAAATCAACGATACGCATTACTTTACCGGTGTAGATACGACCAACTTCAACGTCAGCGGTGATCTCTTCGATGCGACGGATAGCTTCTTTCGCAGCTGTACCTTCAGTCGCAGCAATCTTCACTGTACCGTCATCTTCGATTTCGATCGTTGTGCCCGTTTCTTCGGTTAGTGCACGGATAACGGCACCACCTTTACCAATCACGTCTTTGATCTTCTCAGGGTTGATCTTCAGCGTGTGGATACGCGGAGCGAACTCAGAGATATCTTCGCGAGGTGCGTTGATCGCCTGATCCATAACATCAAGGATATGCGTACGCGCACCTTTTGCTTGGTTCAAAGCAATCTGCATGATTTCTTTGGTGATACCTTCGATTTTGATATCCATCTGCAGTGCAGTGATACCGTCTTGAGTACCCGCTACTTTGAAGTCCATGTCACCAAGGTGGTCTTCGTCACCCAAGATGTCAGAAAGAACAACAAAGTCATCGCCTTCTTTAACAAGACCCATTGCGATACCCGCAACAGACGCCTTGATTGGCACACCAGCGTCCATAAGCGCAAGAGATGTACCACATACAGAAGCCATTGACGACGAACCGTTAGATTCAGTGATTTCCGATACAACACGTACTGTGTATGGGAACTCGTCAACAGATGGCATTACTGCAGCAATACCACGCTTAGCCAGTTTACCGTGACCGATTTCACGACGCTTCGGCGAACCAACGAAACCTGTTTCACCTACACAGTACGGAGGGAAGTTGTAGTGTAGAAGGAAGTGATCTTTCTTCTCACCCATTAGGCTATCGATGATTTGTGCATCACGTTGGGTACCAAGCGTTGCAGTGACAAGCGCCTGAGTTTCACCACGTGTAAACAGTGAAGAACCGTGAGTACGTGGAAGTACACCAGTACGTACGTCTAGCGCACGAACCATGTCTTTTTCACGACCATCGATACGTGGGTTACCCGCGATGATACGGCTACGTACAACGTTCTTCTCCAGAGAACCAAGCATGTCACGAATTTCGCGCTCATCCAGTGCTTCGTTTTCTGCCAGTAGTGATTCAACAACGTCAGATTTGATTGCGCCAACCTGCTCGTAACGCGCCATCTTTTCTGTGATTTGGTAAGCCGTCGCTAGACGTGCTTCTGCTTTATCAGCAACAAGTGCTTTAAGCTCAGTGTTGACAGCTGGTGCAGTCCAATCCCATGCAGGCGTTGCTACTTCAGCCGCGAAATCTTTGATCGCGTTGATAACAACTTGCTGCTGGTCGTGGCCATAAACAACCGCTTGTAGCATTTGCTCTTCAGATAGACGGTCAGCTTCTGACTCAACCATCAATACAGCGCCTTCAGTACCCGCGACAACAAGGTCTAGCTTGCTCTCTTCAAGTTCAGTGTTGCTAGGGTTCAATACCAACTGATCGTTGATGTAACCAACACGTGCTGCACCGATAGGGCCATTGAAAGGAATACCAGAGATAGCCAGTGCCGCAGAAGTACCGATCATGGTCACGATATCTGGGTTAACGTCTGGGTTGATAGAAACAACAGTAGCAATTACTTGTACTTCGTTCTTGAAATCATCTGGGAATAGCGGACGAATTGGACGGTCAATCAGGCGAGCTGTTAGGGTTTCGCCTTCTGATGGACGGCCTTCACGCTTGAAGAAACCACCAGGGATTTTACCCGCAGCGTAAGTACGCTCTTGGTAGTTAACAGTTAGTGGGAAGAAGTCTTGGCCTTCTACCGCTGTTTTCTTACCAACTACAGAGACGAATACAGATGTATCATCCATGCTTACCATTACAGCAGCAGTAGCTTGACGTGCCATTACACCAGTTTCGATAGTAACCGTGTGGTTACCGTACTGGAAAGTCTTTACGATAGGATTCACGTGAATTTCCTTAATTTATTCCGCTTTCTATTTGCGCCGTTAAGTATATCTGACACAAGGAAAAGCGTCATGTGATGAAAAGCACTTTACGGTAATTTCACGTATCGCGACTAATGAAAATTCCCTCTCGGGAGGAAAACTGTCATTAGTCGCGACCTGAAGGTCGACGAAAACGACTCGTGTTATTACAGATGGAAGCGCATAGATAAAAAGAAAGGAGCCATTCGGCTCCTTTCAGAAAGCAATCTTAGCGACGTAGGCCTAGACGCTTGATTAGGTCTTGGTAACGATCTAGGTTCTTACCTTTAAGGTAGTCTAGAAGCTTACGACGACGAGAAACCATGCGAAGTAGACCGCGACGGCTGTGGTGGTCGTGCTTGTGGTTAGCAAAGTGACCTTGAAGGTGGTTGATCTGTGCTGTTAGCAAAGCAACCTGAACTTCAGGAGAACCAGTGTCGTTTTCGCACTGCGCGTAATCAGCAACGATTGCTGCTTTAGTTTCTGCATTCAGAGACATAACTCATTCCTAATACAAAGATGTTTCTAATTTGCGCCAGCCAATCTCTGATTCAGCCGACACCCGAGCCGCGGATTATACGTGGAGCGTAAAATAACTACAAGATAATTTATGCGGGAAATGGGCGATGGGCGATGGGCGATGGGCGATGGGCGATGGGCGATGCAATATAAAAAGAGCAGGGTATTGGAATCAATACCCTGCTCTTTCAACATACCGAAAGTTCTGGTGCTATTTCGCTATGCCTGCGGGTTTGCCATGACACGCTTAGGCGCCAACTGGCCCTCAGAGTCAACCACGCCAATGCCGATAAACTCTTTCTGCTCAGCAACAGTGATACGCACTAGCGTACCTTCTGCTGGCAAGCGGCCCGCACGCACCGGGTTACCATTAAGGATATATACCGCCGATGCTGGAGGGATATTCACTTCTGGCAGGTCTTGCACCGCTGTGTCAGTGGGTAGCAGAAGTGGATCCAGCAGCTCTGAAGGGGCAATATCCTGCACCTTAGCCTGCTCAAGCAAAGCTTCAAGCTGCTCGATAGTCATCATCCGCTCCATCGGGTAGTTGGAAACTCCCGTACGGCGCAGGAAGGTGACGTGTGCACCACAACCTAGCATCTCACCAAGATCATCAACGATCGTACGGATGTACGTGCCTTTCGACACATGCAGTTCCATTTCCACTTCGTTATCGCTAAAGCGCAGCAGATCCACCGAATAGACGGTGATTTTGCGTGATTCACGCGGTACTTCAATTCCCTCACGGGCGTACTCGTACAGCTTACGGCCTTGGTATTTCAACGCCGAGTACATCGACGGGATTTGATCGGTCGTACCACGGAATTTAGCAATGCAACGCTCAAGCTGACCACGATCGACTTTCACCTCGCGGGTCTGTACCACTTCACCGTCAGAATCTGAGGTATCAGTGCGCTCGCCCAGCTTGGCAATCACCCGGTAGCGCTTATCCGAATCGAGCAAGAATTGCGAGAACTTGGTCGCTTCACCAAAACAAATCGGCAGCATGCCCGTCGCTAAAGGATCCAGGGCACCGGTATGGCCTGCTTTTTGGGCGAAAAAGATACGCTTCACTTTCTGCAGCGTATCATTTGAACTAATGCCCGTTGGCTTATCCACCAGAATGACACCGTCTATCGGACGGCCCTTACGACGACGTGCCATGCTTTATTCCTCGCCTTCAGCTTCTGGTTCGTCACCGCGGCGATCTTCGTCATCACGCACGGCTTTTGAGACCAAATTAGAAATACGCATACCTTCAGTCAAAGATTGATCAAAGATGAAGTTTAGCTCAGGCGTCACACGCAGGCGGATTTCCTTGCCTAGCAATGAACGGATGTATGGTGCTATTTCACGCAGTGCTTCTAAGCTGCCTTCCGGTGTTTGCTCGCCAATGGTTAGGAAAGTCACATACACTTTGGCGTAGTTCATATCTCGCGATACATCAACACTTGAGATGGTTGTCATACCAATGCGTGGATCTTTCAATTCACGCTGCAGGATCACTGCTAGCTCTTTTTGTAGCTGCTGCGCAACGCGCTGGGTGCGGCTAAATTCTTTAGACATTCAATTCCTCTCTTAGAGAAAACTCTCTTGAAAGAATGGGGAGCCGAAGCTCCCCATAAAATTATTTGTTATAAAACAGCTTTTTGGCTCTTGAAATTAGTCAAGAGTACGCTGAATTTCAACAATTTCGTAAACTTCGATCTGGTCGCCGACACGAACATCGTTGTAGTTCTTAACGCCGATACCACACTCGTAGCCGTTCTTCACTTCCTGAACGTCGTCTTTGAAGCGACGTAGTGACTCAAGCTCACCTTCGTAGATAACTACGTTATCACGCAATACGCGGATTGGGTTGTTACGCTTGATAGTACCTTCAGTAACCATACAACCGGCGATAGCACCGATCTTAGGCGACTTGAACACGTCACGAACTTCAGCAAGACCAATGATTTCCTGCTTGAACTCAGGAGACAGCATACCGCCCATTGCCGCTTTCACTTCGTCAATCAACTGGTAGATGATTGAGTAGTAGCGTAGGTCAAGGTTCTCAGTTTCGATAGTACGACGCGCTGAAGCATCAGCACGAACGTTGAAACCAAGAAGAATCGCGTTAGAGGCTGCAGCAAGTACTGCATCAGTCTCAGTCAGACCACCAACACCAGAACCAACGATGTTAACCTTCACTTCGTCAGTTGATAGCTTGCGTAGTGAATCAGCAATCGCTTCAACTGAACCTTGTACGTCAGCTTTTAGGACAACGTTAAGTTCAGCAACTTCACCGGCAGTCATGTTCGAGAACATGTTTTCCAGTTTCGCTTTCTGCTGGCGAGCCAGTTTAACATCACGGAATTTGCCCTGACGGTAAAGTGCAACTTCACGCGCTTTACGCTCATCACGGACAACCGTCGCTTCATCACCTGAAGAAGGCACACCAGAAAGACCAAGGATCTCAACCGGGATTGAAGGACCCGCAGACTCGATGTCTTGACCCAGCTCGTCGCGCATTGCACGAACACGACCATGCTCAAGACCACACAGAACGATGTCACCTTTGCGAAGTGTACCAGCTTGTACAAGTACTGTTGCAACAGGACCGCGACCTTTATCTAGGCGTGATTCAACAACAACACCGCTCGCCATGCCTTCTTCAACTGCTGTCAGTTCAAGAATTTCAGACTGAAGCAAGATAGCTTCTAGCAGACCGTCAATGTTAGTCCCTTGTTTCGCAGAGATGTGAACAAACATGTTCTCACCGCCCCACTCTTCAGGGATAACATCATACTGAGCTAGCTCATTCTTAACGTTGTCTGGGTTTGCGTCTTCTTTATCGATCTTGTTAACAGCAACAATTAGAGGAACACCTGCCGCTTTCGCGTGCTGGATTGCCTCAACAGTCTGTGGCATCACACCATCATCTGCTGCAACAACAAGAACAACGATATCTGTCGCTTGAGCACCACGAGCACGCATTGCGGTAAACGCAGCGTGTCCAGGAGTATCAAGGAAAGTGATCATACCGTTGTCAGTTTCAACGTGGTATGCACCGATGTGCTGGGTAATACCGCCCGCTTCGCCAGAAGCAACGTGCGCTTTACGGATGTAATCCAGTGTTGATGTTTTACCGTGGTCAACGTGACCCATGATGGTAACAACAGGAGCACGAGGAACAACGGTCAGGTTTTCGTCACGGTCAGACAGTACCGCTTCTTCAAGTTCGTTCTCTTTACGTAGAACAACCTTGTGACCCATTTCTTCTGCAACTAGTGCTGCAGTTTCCTGATCAATAACCTGGTTGATGGTTGCCATCGCACCCATCTTCATCATCACCTTGATAACTTCAACGCCCTTTACAGACATCTTGTTAGCAAGTTCAGAGACAACGATAGTCTCGCCGATAACGACATCTTGCTTAGCAACAGTCGCGGTCTTGTCAAAGCCATGCTGCATTGACGTCGGCTTGTTCATCTGAGGCTTACCACGGCCACGCTGGTTGCGGCCACCGCGGTTGTCTTGTTTAGGAGCCGCTTTTTTCTTCTTGCGGCGACGGGTAGTACCCCCCTCTTCCTTACGATCTTGCTCGTCTTCAGCTGCGCGTGCGTAGCTAGACGTTGTAGTATGGTAGTCTGTTTTATCCATATTACCTTTTTCCTGGTCAGGTTTTGACCAGTTCTTTTCATTAATTTCTGCCATTTTGCGTGCCTCTTCTAGCTGACGCTGACTGTCTTCTTCGGCTTTACGCTTGGCTTCCTCTTCCCGGCGACGTTGTAGCGACTCAGCTTCTTTCTTAGCCTGTTCATCAGCGGCGGCGCGTTTAGCTTTTTCTTCGGCCAAACGCTTATCTTCTGCGTCACGCTTCTGCTTATCCTCAGCATTGCGATCCGCATTCTGTTCTGCATTTTGTTTAGCTTTTTCTTCAGCTAAACGCGTTTCTTCAGCAGCACGCTTAGCCGCTTCTTCAGCTTCGCGTTTTGCCTGCTCTTCTGCTTCACGCTTGGCAGCTTCTTTGGCTGCTAGCTGAGCGGCTTCTTCCGCTTCGCGCTGGGCTGTATCTTCAGCCTGGCGCTTTGCTTCTTCCGCGGCACGCTGTTCTTCTTCAAGCGCAGAACGCTTTACGTAGGTGCGCTTTTTGCGCACTTCTACCTGAACACTTTTATTTTTGCCACCAGAGCCCGAAACACTCAGGGTGCTTCGGGTCTTACGT
Source organism: Photobacterium lutimaris (assembly GCF_003025555.1). Classification (GTDB taxonomy): domain Bacteria; phylum Pseudomonadota; class Gammaproteobacteria; order Enterobacterales; family Vibrionaceae; genus Photobacterium; species Photobacterium lutimaris. The sequence goes on from NZ_PYMH01000012.1 coordinate 48,168, forward strand.
TGCAAAGTAAGGCGTGTAGGAGCCTCGCCAGCACTGCTATCACCACCATGTTCTTTCTTCAGGTGGGCTAACAGTGTCTGTTTTTCCTGTTGGCTTACGCTTTCTTCAGCTTTCTTGCTGATACCAGCATCGGCAAACTGTTGAAGCACACGGTCAATCGGCGTACCAATTTCCTCGGCTAATGCTTTAACTGTAACCTCTGACATGCTGCTTCTCCCTTGCGTATGAATTTTTTATGCTTCGTCACTGAACCAGCAAATGTTGCGAGCAGCCATAATTAACTCGCCCGCTCTTGCTTCATCGACACCTTCAATATCAGTAAGATCGTCAGTACCCTGATCAGCAAGATCTTCTAGCGTCGCAACACCTTTCGCGGCCAGTTTGAACGCAAGCTCACGCTCCAAGCCTTCCAGACCCAGTAGATCTTCAGCAGGCTCAACACCTTCAAAAGTTTCTTCCTGAGCAAGGGCAAGCGTGGTTAGCGCTTCTTTCGCGCGGTTACGCAGCTCTTCAACTGTGTCTTCGTCCAAGCCTTCTACACCCATCAGCTCGGCTACTGGTACGTAGGCGATTTCTTCAAGCGTAGTGAAACCTTCTTCAACCAATACAGTGGCGAAGTCTGCGTCAATATCAAGGTGCTTAGTGAACACTTCGATAGACTCTTGGGCTTCTTCTTGGTGTTTCTTCTGAAGATCTTCAACTGTCATCACATTCAGTTCCCAGCCAGTAAGCTGAGACGCCAAGCGAACGTTCTGACCACTACGGCCGATTGCTTGAGCAAGGTTATCCTTCTCTACCGCAATATCCATAGTATGGTTATCTTCATCAACGATGATCGAGCTAACTTCTGCCGGAGCCATCGCATTGATCACGTACTGAGCAGGGTTCTCATCCCACAGTACGATATCGATACGCTCGCCACCTAGTTCGCCAGAGACAGCCTGTACACGTGCACCACGCATACCCACACATGCACCCACAGGGTCAATGCGCTTGTCGTTCGTCTTCACAGCGATCTTGGCACGAGAACCTGGATCACGAGCCGCACCCATCAGTTCAATCATCTCTTCGCCGATTTCCGGCACTTCGATGCGGAATAGCTCTGTTAGCATTTCAGGCTTAGAGCGAGTCATGAACAACTGGAAACCGCGTGCTTCAGGACGTACTGCGTACAGAAGGCCACGAATACGGTCGCCTGGGCGGAAGTTTTCACGCGGCAACTGGTCGTCGCGCTGGATAACAGCTTCTGCATTGTTACCAAGGTCAATGATAACAGCATCGCGGTTAACTTTCTTTACTACGCCGGTGATTAGCTCACCTTCGTTGTCAACAAACTGTTCAACGATTTGAGCACGTTCAGCTTCACGTACTTTCTGTACGATAACCTGCTTCGCAGTCTGCGTGGTGATTCGGTCGAAAGTAACCGATTCGATTTCGTCTTCAACGAAGCCGTCAAGCTCGATGGTTTCATCATCAAACTGGGCTGCTTCCAAAGTGATTTCCAGCGTAGGCTGAGTCACCTCTTCAACCGCTTTCCAGCGACGGAAGGTTTCGAATTCACCAGTCTTACGGTCGATAGCTACGCGAACATCGATTTCCGCTTCATGTTTTTTCTTCGTTGCTGTGGCCAGTGCGATCTCCAGTGCTTCAAAGATACGCTCACGAGGTACAGCTTTTTCGTTGGATACCGCTTCAACGACAGCCAAGATTTCTTTGTTCATTTCTAATGCCCCAATTTAGCGGTTAGAATTTTGGAACCAGGTTGGCCTTGGAAATATTGCTCAGTGCAAATGTTTCTTCATTGCCATCAACATTTAATGTGACAAGCTCACCTTCAACGGCAACGATATCACCTTTCCACTTACGACGGTTGCCCATCGCCATTTTCAACACCAAGTTGACCTCGTGGCCAATAAACTGTTGGTAATGTGCGGCTTTAAACAGCGGCCTTTCTAGACCAGGGGAAGAGACCTCCAGGTGATAGGCTACAGTGATAGGATCTTCAACATCCATCACCGCGCTTACCTGGCGGCTTACTTCGGCACAATCATCAACGTTAATACCGTTTTCATGATCGATGAATACTCGTAGTGTTGAGTGTTCACCGGCACGGATAAATTCCAGACCGACAAGTTCATAGCCCGTGGCCGTTACCGGCGCCTCAAGCAGTTCGGTCAATTGCATCTCTAAAGCTGTCAAGACAACCCCCCGGAAACAAAAAAAGGGCTATAAAGCCCAGTAGATACCTGAATGGTCATGTTTCAGATAATAAAAAACCCCGAATTACGGGGTTTTTTATCACTGGACCCTGATTACCACAGCGGGTCGCTGTGATAGAAAAAACAACCTTACTAATAATAGCTGCTTTTTCGGAAAGTGGTTGCGGGGGCCGGATTTGAACCGACGACCTTCGGGTTATGAGCCCGACGAGCTACCAAGCTGCTCCACCCCGCGTCCGTAATCTGATAGCGATTATATCGCTCAGACATCACTCTTTCAAGTGACTAAATAATGGTGCCGAGAAGGGGACTTGAACCCCTACACCTTGCGGCACTAGCACCTCATGCTAGCGTGTCTACCAATTTCACCATCTCGGCTAAATTCTTTATTTACTCAGGAATGTCACTATTAGCAGGTGCATTCTGAGTTGGCTCAACAACAACTTGCTCAGTTGCCGGAGCGCTTAGGTCTTCCCAACCACTGGTTTCGTGCGCCTTTTTGCTGCTCATATTACCAAGCACTAGGCTAATAACGAAAAAAATAGTCGCAAAAACTGCGGTCATTCGGGTCAAAAAGTTTCCAGAGCCGCTTGCGCCAAACAGGGTTCCTGATGCGCCAGCCCCAAATGAAGCTCCCATATCTGCGCCTTTACCTTGCTGAACCAATACTAGGCCAATAACACCAAGCGCAGCCAACAGATAAATCACAAGTAGAATTTCGTACATGGGTTCCACCTATGGTTAAATTGTTGTGCCGGCTTTGCTTCAGCAGTGCCAGCGCACCCCTTCCATTAGGAGCGGAATGAATACTAGCGAAAGCGCTCTTCACTGACAAGTAAAATCTCAATGAAAACTCTGTTTCTTGAATCACTTGTCGAAGATTTAAACAAAACCGACACAGATTAGTTGAATTTAGGGCAAAATCAGCAGCTTTCTTTCACTGCGTCAGCAATCAGCAAGGCTGACTCTTTAACCAATGCAGCATCTTCCCCTTCCACCATCACACGGATCAAAGGTTCGGTGCCTGATTTACGTAATAATACGCGCCCCTTATCACCGAGTTTAGCTTCAACGGCTGCGGTTGCAGCAACAACTGCACCGGATTCCAACGGATTAGAATCCCCTTCAAAACGGACGTTCTCCAGCACCTGGGGGTACATGGTCATGCCATCTGCCAACTCTTTCAGGGTCATTTTGCTGCCAACAATCGACGCCATCACCTGCAGGCCAGCAACAATACCGTCACCTGTCGTCACCTTATCAAGCAAGATAACATGGCCTGAATTTTCGGCACCGATCAACCAACCTTGGCTCTTCAGTTCTTCCATCACGTAGCGGTCACCCACTTTGGCACGAACAAACGGGATCCCTAGGTTCTTCAGGGCATTCTCCATCCCCAGGTTAGTCATCAGCGTACCGACCACACCGCCTTTGAGCTCGCCGCGGCGCAGGGCATCACGGGCAATAATGTAGGCGATCTGATCACCATCAATTTTATTGCCTTCCTCGTCGACCATGATCACACGATCACCATCACCGTCCAACGCAATACCAAAGTTAGCTTTCTCTTCCAACACCTTAGCTTGAAGAGCAGCAACATCTGTCGCACCAACTTTGTCATTGATGTTAGTGCCGTTTGGCTCACAGCCAATACTGATCACCTCGGCACCTAACTCTTTGAACACGCTTGGGGCAATGTGATACGTCGCGCCGTGGGCACAGTCGACCACAATTTTATAGCCAGATAGATCATATTTACTCGGGAAGGTGCCTTTACAAAACTCAATATAACGACCGGCCGCATCGTTAATGCGGTATGCCTTGCCCAGCATAGCCGATTCCACGCAGGTCAGCGGCTTGTCCAGTTCTGCTTCAATCGCCAATTCGACTTCATCCGGCAGTTTTGTTCCTTCTGATGAAAAGAACTTAATGCCGTTGTCGTAATAAGGGTTATGAGACGCCGAAATCACGATACCCGCTTCTGCACGAAACGTACGCGTCAGGTAAGCGACAGCCGGGGTTGGCATTGGGCCGGTAAATGCTGCCTGCAAGCCTGCTGCTGCCAAGCCTGCTTCCAGTGCCGATTCCAGCATGTAGCCAGAGATACGGGTGTCTTTACCGATAATCACTTTCTTGGTGCCCTGCTGGGACAACACACGTCCCGCCGCCCAACCCAGTTTCAATACAAAGTCTGGTGTAATCGGGCCCTTGCCCACCAAACCACGAATCCCGTCGGTACCAAAGTACTTACGCTCAGCCATTATCTGCTCCTAGCAATTTATCTATTTTCTTTCCTGCCCGCAGGCATTTACTCGCCCCGCAACTGGGCCAGTGTCATCTCGCACACTTTGAGGACATCAACGGTCTCTTTCGCATCGTGAACTCTGATGATCTGTGCCCCTTTCATGACGGCGATAACAGCGCAGGCAAGGCTACCGGCCAAACAATCGGCCGGCTCTTTATTTAATAATTTGAACACCATCGACTTTCTTGACATTCCAACCAACAGCGGGAGGCCAAAACGATGAAACTCATCAAGGTGAGCAAGTAACTGGTAATTATGCTCAAGGGTTTTGCCAAACCCATATCCAGGATCCAGCAACAACTGATCGCGGGGGATCCCGACTTGCTCACAGGCATGAATACGTTCAGCCAAAAAATCACCGACATCGGCGATAACATCTTGGTATGACGGCTGATGTTGCATTGTACGCGGTTGACCCTGCATGTGCATTACACAAATAGGGACACCGGCCTTCGCTGCCGCCCCCAGCGCTCCTGGCTCCCGCAGGGCGCGGACATCATTGATCAAATCGGCCCCAGCCGTCACCGCCTCGCTCATCACCAGTGCCTTGCTGGTATCTATCGATATCCAGCAATCAAAGCGCTGGCGCAGGGCTTCAATTACCGGCACGACTCGCTCAAGCTCTTGCTCAGCCGCCACTTCATCGGCACCCGGTCGGGTTGATTCACCACCGATATCCAGAATCGACGTGCCTGCAGCCAGCATCTCCTCAGCATGACGTAAGGCCGCGTCCATCCGGTTAAAGCGCCCGCCATCAGAAAAAGAGTCAGGGGTAACATTCAAAATCCCCATGGTATGGGGACGGGAAAGATCTAACGTTTTGGTTTTGCTCTTGAGGATCACGTGTACCGCTCCTGAGGTATTCGGTGTTCTATATGCAAAAAAACCCCGAACTAAGTCGGGGTTTTTGATTAGCTATCAACGATTAGGCTTGTGGCTTATCGTCTTCTTTGTTCTGTACTGACTGAGTATCAGGTGCTTGCTCAGGTTGCGTTTCGGCTTTTGGCTCGGCCACCGCTTCCTCTTGCTCAGCAGGTTGCTCATCAGCGACAGCGTCAGCTTTCATGGTGTCGTCTTCGTTACCCCAGCCTTTTGGTGCTCGAATAACAGTCTTACGCTCCATCAGGTCATCAATTTGACCAGCATCAATCGTTTCGTACTTCATCAACGCATCTTTCATTGCGTGCATGATATCCATGTTTTGCTCTAGGATTTCACGTGCGCGCTCATAGTTGCGGTCAATAAGCGTACGAACTTCATTATCGATAAGCTTCGCCGTATCGTCTGACATGTGCTTGCTTTGCGTTACTGAACGACCGAGGAATACCTCGCCTTCATCTTCCGCGTACAGCAATGGACCAAGCTTTTCAGAGAAGCCCCACTGAGTCACCATCTTACGGGCAATATCGGTAGCACGTTCGATATCGTTCGAAGCACCAGTCGATACTTTGTTAACACCGTAGATTAGCTCTTCAGCCAAACGACCACCGTACAAGCTTGAAATCATTGACTCCAAGAATTCACGGGAATGGCTAACACGGTCTTGCTCAGGCAAGTACATGGTCACACCCAGCGCACGGCCACGAGGAATGATAGAAACCTTGTAGACCGGATCGTGATCCGGCACCAAGCGACCGATAATCGCGTGGCCCGCTTCGTGGTATGCAGTCGATTCTTTCTGTTCGTTAGTCATCACCATTGACTTGCGCTCTGCGCCCATCATGATTTTGTCTTTCGCCAGTTCGAATTCCACCATTGATACAACGCGCTTGTTACCACGGGCAGCAAACAATGCCGCTTCGTTAACCAAGTTCGCTAGATCTGCACCCGAGAAGCCCGGCGTACCACGAGCGATAAGCTCAGGTTTAACATCACCGTCTAACGGTACTTTACGCATGTGAACTTTCAGGATTTGCTCACGACCACGTACATCTGGCAAGCCAACCACAACCTGGCGGTCGAAACGACCAGGACGCAATAGTGCAGGGTCCAGTACGTCAGGACGGTTAGTTGCGGCGATAACGATGATTCCTTCGTTACCTTCGAAACCATCCATTTCAACCAGCATCTGGTTCAGGGTTTGCTCACGCTCATCGTGACCACCGCCCACACCAGCGCCACGCTGACGACCTACCGCATCAATTTCATCGATAAAGATGATACAAGGCGCGGCTTTTTTCGCTTGCTCGAACATGTCACGGACACGGGATGCACCCACACCAACAAACATTTCAACGAAGTCAGAACCTGAAATAGTAAAGAATGGGACTTTCGCTTCACCGGCAATGGCTTTCGCCAACAGGGTTTTACCTGTACCAGGAGGACCAACCATCAGGACACCTGTTGGGATCTTACCGCCCAGTTTCTGGAAGCGGCTTGGATCGCGCAGGTAATCCACCAATTCTTTCACGTCTTCTTTGGCTTCATCACAACCCGCTACGTCAGCGAACGTTGTTTTGATCTGGTCTTCACTCATCATACGAGCCTTAGACTTACCGAACGACATGGCTCCTTTGCCACCTCCGCCCTGCATTTGGCGCATGAAGAAGATCCAGACACCGATGAGCAAGAGCATCGGGAACCAGGATATAAAGATTGAGGCCAGTAGGCTTGGCTCCTCAGGCGGAGTTCCCATGACCTTTACGTTAGCGTTAATAAGATCGTCTAACAGCTTTTGGTCGTTAACGACAGGCAGATAAGTGACGTATCGCGTGTTATCACGTTTGAATACGGTAATTTCACGATCATTGAATCGCACTTCCCTTATCTGATCCTGACCGATTTCACGGACAAAGGTTGTATAGTCGACTTGACGGCCAGCACTATCACCGGGACCGAAACTCTGAAAAACAGACATCAGAACCACAGCGATGACCAACCACAAAATCAAGTTTTTTGCCATGTCACTCAAGGTGTTAACCTCGCGATAACTAATAGATGAATTTAGGGTACTACAGTTTGTAACCTGTAGCTACAATATATACCTCACGAGAACGATCTCGTGATGAATCTGGCTTTCGTATTTTGACTGCCTTGAACATACTACGCACTTCTGCCAGATATTGGTCAAAGCCTTCACCTTGGAAAACTTTTACCGCAAAGCTGCCATCGGGTGCAAGTACTTGTCGACACATATCTAATGCTAGTTCAACAAGATACATAGCTCTAGGCTGATCTGATGCCAAGTTGCCACTCATGTTCGGTGCCATGTCCGATAACACGACATCAACCATGTCCGGCTGGATACGCTCAAGTAACGCATCCAATACTGTCTCCTCTCGAAAATCCCCCTGCAAGAAACTCACGCCAGGCAGCGAATCCATTGGCAAGATGTCACAGGCAATCACCTGCCCTTCATCACCAACAACCTCTGCCGCATACTGTGACCACCCACCAGGAGCCGCACCCAAGTCAACCACAGTCATACCGGGTTTCAGGAGCTTGTCTTTGTTTTGAATTTCTTCGATTTTGAAAATCGCGCGAGAGCGATAGCCCTTCTTTTGAGCTTCTAGAACATATTTGTCGTCAAAATGTTCCTTCAGCCATCGGCCTGAACTGCCCGAATGTTTTTTCTTACTCATGATTTACCTAATGAGTTTGGGTACTTATCAAGTATACTCAGCAACACCACAAATGGCGTATACTAAACAAATTAGTCATCTAGACTATATGGCGTTAGAATACGCGGTTTTCAACCCTAATTTAATAATAGAGCCGACATGAATCTAAGCACCAAGCAGAAGCAATACCTTAAAGGTCTTGCCCACAACCTAAAGCCTGTTGTCCTAATGGGCGCAAATGGCCTGACTGAAGCCGTGATTGCCGAGATTGAACTGGCACTTAACCATCACGAGCTTATCAAGGTTAAAGTGGCTGCTGAAGAGCGCGAGACTAAGGTTTTGATCGTTGACGCAATTGTTCGCGAAACCAAGGCAGAGAAAGTCCAGGTGATTGGTAAGACGCTGGTACTATACCGCCAGAGCGAAGAGCGTAAGATCGAGCTTCCGCGCAAATAAAAAAGGCCGCCGCTGCGGCCTTTTTTATGTCTGTATCATGGCACGGAATGCCATGATCCATTCTTTGGTGATACATTTAATAACAATTTAATGGGATTAAATGTAAGCGACTTCCGCAATTTCAAACTCACGCGTGCCACCCGGCGTGGTGATGGTCACTTCGTCATCCTGCATCTTACCGATAAGGCCACGGGCAATCGGCGAGTTCACAGAAATACGACCCGCTTTGATATCCGCCTCATCGTCACCCACGATCTGGTAAGTCACTTCTTCTTCAGTATCCACGTCAATCAGGCTTACCGTCGTGCCGAAAATCACTTTGCCAGTGTTCTGCATCTTGGTCACGTCGATGACTTGAGATACAGACAGCTTGTACTCGATATCACGGATTTGTGCTTCACAGATACCTTGCTCTTCACGGGCGGCATGATATTCAGCATTCTCTTTCAAATCACCCAATTCACGGGCTTCACCAATGGCCTGTGAAATGATCGGGCGACGCTTCATTAGTACTTCCAGCTCTTCGCGTAGCAGCTTCTCGCCGCGTACCGTCATTGGAATCTTATCCATAACTCTTATTACCTCAACGCCCGTATAGCCACTGCTATTAGGCAAAACAAAGCCAGTCCGACAGGTTGGTCGAACTCAGCGATTACTAATGGGAACACTTCATTCTAAACAAAGATGCCCAAGAGATCATCCTGTTCATTGAGCGGCATACTTTGCATGACAGGCGCTACCCTGCACACGCTAAATCATAAAAACGTCATAATCCATACGCCTAACGCATAGCGATTATTTTTTATGCGCTGGGGATCACAAATTCACGCAATAGAACAATTATCCCAAGCTAAAAAAACAAGCATCAAAGCCTAAAAATAACTAAAAAACACCCCTACAACCGAACTTTATCGATCACAACTAACCACCTGATATATAGCGAAATAAACACCACAAAAAGCACAGAACCGATTGAAATAAAGTATTTTTCAGTTTTTTTTACTAACAGATCGGGCCAGAGACCAGTAAAAAGAACACCATGCATTTAGCATTGATATGCATACAACAAAATAATTCCAAAAGGATTCGACAATGAACAAGAAACTGATTGCTCTAGCAGTAGCAGCAGCATCTATCTCTTCTGTAGCAACAGCAGCGGAAGTTTACTCTGACGAAACATCTAGCCTAGCAGTAGGCGGTCGTTTTGAAGCTCGCGCCGTTCTACAAGATGGTGACGTTACAGACGCATCACGTGTTCGTGTAAACATCGCTGGTAAAACAGACATCACTGACACTGTATACGCGCTAGGTTTCTACGAAGCTGAATACACTGACAAAAACGATGCAGACAAAGTAAACAACCGTCACATCAACGCAGGTATCGGCGGTGACTTCGGTCAGGTTCGTTACGGTAAGACTGACGGCTCTCTAGGCATGCTAACTGACTTCACAGATATCATGTCTTTCCACGGTAACGGTGCTGGTGGTAAAATCGCAGCTGCTGACCGTACGTCTAACAACCTAGCATACGTGGGTTCTTTTGACATCGCAGGCGACAACCTGACTGTTAAAGCTAACTACGTATTCGACGACGGTGCAGATGACGCAGGTTACTCTGCTGGTGCAATCTACGCACTAGACATGGGCCTAGCGTTCGGTGCTGGTTACGGCGAGCAAGATCTAGACGCAAATACAACTGCTAAGCAGGCATTCGGTTCTATCTCGTACACCTTCGGCGACTTCTACGTAGCGGGTCTATACCAAGACGCACGTAATGCTACTGAAAACTCTGATAAAGAGCTTGTTAAAGAATCTCGTGGCTACGAATTCGCTGCAGCTTACACCTACGGCAAGACTGTATTCTCTGGTACTTACAACTACCTAGAAGATACAAACGCATCTGGCTCTAACGCTGATCTAGTTGATGCGTTCGCAATCGATGCAACTCACTACTTCAACAAGAACTTCCGCTCTTACGCATCTTACCAGTTCAACCAGATCTCTGGTGCTGACGATCAGTTCGTTCTTGGTGCACGTTACGACTTCTAATCCTATTTGGATGTAGAGCGCTAACATAGCCTTTTCTAAACACCGGCCTTCTGGCCGGTGTTTTTTTATCTCTGCCATCTCTCTTATTAGAGCCTTTTATCTCCCGCTCCAACCAGCTTGCCTATCTCTGACTTTTTATCTGCTCCATATTGTTTATCATGAGCGTAATGATATTCAAAGATTCATATTCGGAATCTAATGTTCAAACTCACCGTTCAGAAACTAGGGCCTACAGATGCATCTGCCATTTCGTCTTTTGCTTATTAGCGTCACTCTATCGCTGTTTTCCCAGCAGGCAGCAGCCAATCCGGCGGACTCCGATCCCGTACCGACGGTCTCCCCTTCTTTTCAGCCGGATTACCGAGCGCTGCCCGCCGGCCACGATACCGCTTTGCTCGTGGCGGAAGCCAATAGCGGCAAGGTGATTTACGCACAGCGTGAGCACCAATACCAACCGCCGGCCAGCATCCAAAAAATGGTCACGGCCTTGGCTGCGCGACTTTACCTAGGCAAGGACTACCGCTTTGAAACGAGGCTGGAGCAACATGGCGATGATATCGTCCTGCGTTTCAGTGGTGACCCAGCACTGTCACGCCTACAGCTCTCAGCGCTGCTGGGTAAACTCAAAGCCCATACGGGCAAAACCATCAAAGGTGATCTGCTGCTTAACGGCAGCCAATTCAGCGGCTACGAACATGCACCTGGCTGGCCATGGGATATTCTGGGGGTATGTTACAGCGCACCATCGAGCAGCCTGAGCCTTGAGCACAACTGCGTACAGGGTGCTTTGTACAGTAACCGTGGGATCGGTGAAAAAACGCGGGTCAATATTCCCAGCCACCAACCGCTGAAAGTCACGACCGATGCGCGGGTGACGACCAAGGAAGAGCAAAAAACGAGCCACTGCGATCTTGAACTGGTTGATAAAGGACATAACCACTATCACTTGAGCGGCTGTCTTGTTCAACGCGACAAACCGCTACCGCTCAATTTTGCCGTACAAGACACCGAGGCCTACATCAGCCAAGTGATCACGGCTGAATTAAAACGTCTCGGGATCAAGCTAGAAGGCACAATTAAGCGAGATGACAACGCCTCTGACACCAAGGGCAAGGCCATTGCGACCCACCACTCAGCCCCGCTGAGTACATTGCTCGACCACATGGTCAAGGAATCCGATAACCTGTACGCCGACAATATTGCCAAAACCTTAGGGACTCTGTATTTCAGCCAGCCGGGCAGTTTTGCCAACGCCAGCAAGGCTATCAAAGCCATCTTGAAAGATAAGGCCAATATCGACCTAGAGCGGGCCATACTGGTCGATGGTTCAGGCCTGTCGCGCAACAACCGCATGACCGCGAGCCAAATGATGGAAGTGATCACTTACATTTACCGGCATAACGATGAACTCAGCCTTCTTACCACCATGCCCGTCAGCGGCCAGAGCGGTACCCTGCGTTATCGCCAGAGTGTGCGCCAGCAGCCTTTGCAGGGAAAGATCCGCGCCAAAAGCGGCTCACTGTACGGTAGCTATAACCTCGCCGGAATGCTCCAAACACAATCCGGCAACACCTTGCTGTTTGTCCAGATGGTGAGTAACTACTTCCCGCCCGAGCGGGATGACAGCCTACCCGCTATCGCTCCGCCAATTGAGACCTTCGAGCGCAGGCTGTACCAAGGGTTATACAAGCAGTACTAGACTGGCCATACAGAAACAAAAAAGCGAGTGGCCACTGCCACTCGCTTTTTTATATGCAAAGATTGAAAGCAACTTGGATTAGGAGAGCGCTAGGAATGCATTGACCGTCTTGAAGTAGATGATCATACCGGTGATATCGACGACGGATGCCAATACCGGGCTTACCAGCACGGCAGGATCGAGCTTAACGGCACGGGCTATCATCGGTAGCACTCCACCCACCGTTGTCGAGAGGACAACCTGCAACGAGATCGCGACCCCAATAGCCATCGAGATATCCATCAGCTCCATACCAATAGGTAGTGACGAGCCGTCACTGAACATCATCACTCGGCCCATAATAACCGCAGCCAATACACCCGCGATCACCAACGCGACTCGGAATTCCTTCCACATGACCTTAACCCAATCCCGGCACCGGATCTCTTCCATTGCCAGGGCCCTGACGACCAAGGTCGCCGCCTGAGATCCGGTGTTACCACCGGCAGCCGCAATCACTGGCATATACACCGCCAGTAGCACCAGTTGGCTCAGGGTATCTTCGTAGTGAGAGATGATAAGACCCGAAACGATGCCCAGCAACGCCAAGCCAACAATCCAGCCAATGCGCTCGCGCACGTGGCTAAATACGCTGTTTTGTAGATAGTGGCCCGCAGGCTCCGCTTCCGAGCAAATCAAGCCAAGGCCGTTTGCCAGGTGGCGCATGCACACTTCTTCATCCATTTCATCAAGCAGATCCAGCAGGGTCTGTACATGACGCAATGGGATTTCATGTAAAATAACAATCGCTTCTGAAATAGGCATTTTGATCAACAGTTTGGCCTGCTCATCAATGTCATATTTCAAAAACGCGTTGCGTACGGCCAGAACATCGTTCTCAGCCAAGTTTTCGTTTACTAGCACAGCATCTGCTGCACAGTTCATTACCGCCATGGCGAATCTCCCGATTAGCTAGGTAACGGCAACGACCACCAGAATACGCCATAACACGGCAGGAATGTGCTAGTCCCTGTCTGTAAGAGCCTGTTTAATAGCTAATAGCAGACAGCAAAAAGCCTGTCATTCACCACACATTGGCGAGATTCTATATTGAGATAATGGCTGGGAAAACCGAGGAAAAGTGTGCTTGAAAAGGGTCATCATAAGATGAGAAAACAGACTATTCCGAACCTGAGGGTAGTTCGGAATTATAGGAGACCGATACCATTAACAGGTTTGATTTTCCACCTTCATACTCGGGGGATGGTCGGTATCGTTCATCTAAGTCTCCAAAAAATAAGTATCGCTTATGCGACGCGGCTAATTGTACGCGCTTCAGTAGGGGTTGCAAGGAGATTTTAAACCACAATTGACACAAATTATTAATGGCATCACAGTTATTCAACACCATGACATTATGGTTAATTCTGCTTTGCTGAGAGCCGCATATGGCTCTCTATTGGGCATAAAAAAACGGCCTGCATCAGCAGGCCGTTTTACACTATTTTGCGCTAGCTAAAATAGTGATTATGCGTCTTTTATACGAGCATGCAGCTCTTGTACTGATGTCACCTTGTTACGGTCATCGGCAGTCCAAGCCATACATGTTGCGAATGCTGCGTTTAGCGTCGTGGTGTAGTTCACCTTCTCAGCCAATGCGCCGCGGCGAAGAACTTTCGAGTCTTCAATCGCCTGGCGGCCTTCCGCCGTGTTCACAATGTATGAGTACTCGTTGTTCTTAATACGGTCAAGAATGTGAGGACGCCCTTCGTGCACCTTGTTCACCAAGCGAGGGTTGATACCCGCTTCACCAAGAACGACGGCAGTACCGTGCGTTGCGTCAAGCTCGTAGCCTTGCTTAACCAGCTTTGAAGCGAGGTCAACCACACGTTGCTTGTCGTTACCGCGAACAGACAATAGAGCACGTCCTTTCGCTTGCTTCTCTTTACCACAGCCAAGCTCAGCTTTGGCAAACGCTTCTGCAAACGTATCGCCAACTCCCATCACCTCACCGGTAGAGCGCATTTCTGGGCCAAGCAGTGGGTCGACACCCGGGAACTTGTTGAACGGCAATACCACTTCTTTTACAGAGTAGTACGGCGGGATGATCTCTTTGGTAAAGCCCTGAGACTCAAGAGACTGACCAGCCATGACACGTGCCGCAATTTTCGCCAGTGGCGCGCCTGTTGCCTTAGATACGAATGGTACCGTACGAGCAGCACGCGGGTTAACTTCAATCAGGTAGACTTCGTTATCTTTCACCGCGAACTGGGTGTTCATCAGACCACGCACGCCCAATTCGAACGCCAGTTTCTCAACTTGCTTGCGCATCACATCTTGGATTTCTTGGCTTAGCGTATACGCTGGCAGTGAACATGCTGAGTCACCAGAGTGAACACCTGCCTGCTCGATATGCTCCATGATACCGCCGATAACCACACGCTCACCGTCGCAGATAGCATCAACGTCAACTTCGATTGCATCATCCAGGAAGCGGTCCAGTAGAACTGGTGACTCGTTAGACACGCTGACCGCTTCGTTGAAGTAGCGGCGCAAGTCTTGCTCGTCGTATACGATTTCCATCGCACGGCCACCCAGGACGTATGATGGGCGAACAACCAGAGGGAAACCAATTTCTTTTGATTTCTCAACAGCCTGCTCCATTGTCGTTACGGTTGCATTTTCTGGCTGTAGCAGGCCAAGGCGCTCAACAGCAGCCTGGAAACGCTCACGGTCTTCGGCACGGTCAATTGCATCAGGGCTGGTACCGATAATAGGTACACCTGCCGCTTCCAGCGCACGTGCCAGTTTCAGTGGTGTTTGACCACCGTACTGAACGATAACGCCTTTTGGCTTCTCGACTCGTACGATAGCAAGTACATCTTCCAGTGTTACCGGTTCGAAGTACAGGCGGTCAGATGTGTCGTAGTCAGTCGAAACTGTCTCTGGGTTACAGTTAACCATGATGGTTTCATAACCGTCTTCACGCAGTGCGAGTGAAGCGTGAACACAGCAGTAATCGAACTCGATACCCTGACCGATACGGTTCGGGCCACCGCCCAATACCATGATTTTGTCTTTGTCAGTCGGCTGTGATTCACACTCTTCATCGTAAGATGAGTACATGTACGCCGTGTCCGAAGAGAACTCAGCGGCACAGGTATCAACACGCTTGTAGACCGGGTGGATATCGAACTGGTCACGCAGTTTGCGGATTTCAGATTCAGCCACACCCAACAGTTCGGCCAAACGCGCATCAGCAAAACCTTTACGCTTCAGCTTGCGAAGAACATCGGCATTCAGGCCAGCAAAACCGCCCTCTTTAACCGCTTGCTCTTCTTTTACAATATCTTCGATTTGAACCAGGAACCAACGGTCAACATTGGTTAGGTTGAAGACGCCATCAACTGACATGCCAGCACGGAAAGCATCGGCGATGTACCAAATGCGCTCACAACCTGCATCTTTTAGTTCATGACGGATAGTTGTCAGCGCGTCTGGCGCATCTAGGTCAACCATTTCATCAAAGCCGTTAGCGCCAACTTCCAGGCCGCGTAGTGCTTTTTGCATTGATTCTTGCTGGTTACGACCAATCGCCATCACTTCACCGACAGACTTCATCTGTGTGGTTAGACGATCGTTTGCACCGGCAAACTTCTCGAAGTTAAAACGAGGGATCTTAGTAACAACGTAATCAATCGTTGGTTCGAACGAAGCCGGTGTTGCGCCGCCGGTGATGTCGTTCATCAGCTCGTCTAGGGTAAAGCCGATAGCCAGTTTCGCTGCTACTTTAGCAATCGGGAAGCCCGTCGCTTTCGATGCCAATGCCGAAGAGCGAGATACACGCGGGTTCATCTCGATGATAACCATACGGCCATCTTTCGGGTTGATACCAAACTGGACGTTCGAACCACCGGTTTCAACACCGATTTCACGCAGTACCGCTAGCGATGCATTACGCATCAGCTGGTATTCTTTGTCGGTTAGCGTTTGAGCCGGTGCAACTGTAATTGAGTCACCGGTGTGGATACCCATGGCATCGAAGTTTTCAATCGTACAAACAATGATACAGTTATCATTTTTGTCACGAACCACTTCTGTCTCGTACTCTTTCCAGCCGATCAATGATTCATCGATAAGCAGTTCGTTTGTCGGTGACAAATCCAAGCCACGGCGACAAATTTCTTCAAATTCTTCTTTGTTATAGGCGATACCACCACCGGTACCCCCCATGGTGAACGATGGGCGGATGATACATGGGAAGCCAACCATATCGAGAACTTTGTAAGCTTCTTCCATGGTTTTCGCGGTATCAGCACGCGGACATTCAAGGCCAATAGACTTCATCGCTTTATCGAAGCGAGAACGGTCTTCGGCTTTATCAATCGCGTCAGCCGTGGCACCAATCATTTCCACACCGAACTCTTCCAGTACACCGTGCTTCTCAAGATCAAGCGCACAGTTCAGTGCCGTTTGGCCACCCATGGTAGGAAGAACCGCATCCGGACGCTCTTTTTCGATGATCTTGCGTACCACTTCCCAGTGGATTGGCTCGATGTAAGTAGCATCGGCCATATCTGGGTCAGTCATGATAGTTGCTGGGTTTGAGTTAACCAGGATAACTCGGTAGCCTTCTTCACGCAGGGCTTTACACGCCTGAGCGCCTGAGTAGTCGAACTCACACGCCTGACCGATAACGATCGGGCCAGCACCTAGGATTAGAACACTTTGAATATCTGTACGTTTTGGCATTGCTTACTACTCCGGCTTAGGCGCTGTGCTGCTTAATTAGGTCAATGAAGTGATCAAATAGTGGCGCTGCATCGTGCGGGCCAGGGCTTGCTTCAGGGTGGCCCTGGAAGCTAAATGCCGGCTTGTCTGTACGATGGATACCCTGTAGCGAACCGTCAAACAGTGACTTGTGGGTCGCACGCAGGTTTTCAGGCAGCGTTGCTTCATCAGCGGCAAAGCCGTGGTTCTGTGAGGTGATCATGACAACGTCGCGGTCAAGATCTTTAACTGGGTGGTTGGCACCGTGGTGGCCAAATTTCATTTTCACCGTTTGTGCACCAGAAGCCAGAGCCAGGATCTGGTGGCCTAGACAGATACCGAAGACCGGTAGACCTTTTTCTAGGAACACTTTGGTGGCTTCAATCGCATAGGTACATGGTTCTGGGTCACCAGGGCCGTTTGATAGGAATACACCATCTGGATTCAGGGCCAATACTTCATCAGCAGAAGTTTGTGCAGGAACCACTGTCAAACGACAACCACGGTCAACCAACATACGTAGGATATTGCGCTTGGCACCGAAGTCATACGCCACAACGTGGTATGGCAGCTCGCTGTCATCTTTTGCTTCTGGCAGGCCGCCTTCCAGCGTCCAAGATCCCTGCTTCCACTGGTAGGCTTCAGAGGTGGTCACCTCTTTTGCCAAGTCCATGCCTTTAAGACCCGGGAACTCTTTCGCTTTTGCCAATGCCAGCGCTTCGTCCAGGTTATTACCCGCAACGATACAGCCGTTTTGTGCGCCTTTCTCACGAAGTAGTCGAGTTAGCTTACGGGTATCGATATCGGCAATGCCAACAATATTCTGGGATTTGAGGTAATCAGAAAGGGACTGTTGATTACGGAAGTTTGAAGCGATAAGAGGGAGGTCACGAATTACCAGGCCTTGGGCGTGGATAGAGGAGGATTCTTCGTCTTCGGAATTGGTTCCGGTATTTCCAATATGGGGATAAGTAAGAGTAACAATCTGCTGAGAATAAGAAGGGTCAGTGAGAATTTCCTGATACCCCGTCATCGAGGTGTTAAAAACAACTTCACCAACGGCCGAACCATCTGCCCCAATGGACACGCCGCGGAACACTGTCCCATCTTCAAGGACTAACAGCGCTGATTTGCTCAAGACAACCTCCAAAAAATATAAAAATGCAGTTAAAACAGATAAAGTTGCAATTACCCATTCCATACAAAGTCAAAACCCGAGTCAAGGCGAATTTTGACAAATTGCGCGCATTCTAGTTATGACTACGGAATCTGTCAACAGATCACGGAAAATAAAATTATCTTTTGGCCACCTCACAGCCAAAACCAATAGAAGCGGGCAAAAAACCAAGAAAACCCCAACATTACTCGGTCTTTTTTTCACCACCGATAAAGTTTATCGTTTGCCTGGATTTGATGAAAATCAAATCAAAAAAAACACCAACAAACCGTCCCGCAACCCAGCACTTTGCTGTAACTTTTGGACACCAAAGACAAAATGAAGCACAAACACCACAAAATAAACACTAAAAGCAAGAAAATACCGCTAGACAGGCAAACTCCAGCCAATACAGGAAACGGGCTGAATAAAATGGCGGATTATGCACTCACTAAGCATATCCCCCCAGCCTAATCAGCTTAATTCTTCCCCCTCCCCGACAGTACCGTTGGATAGTATTTCTAGGGCACATCTGTTTTCACTCGACTGGCAGCTGATCGTTAAGGTATAAAAAAACCGGCTAGGAAGCCGGTTTATTCGTATTATTTACAGCTCATCGAGCCCCAGCACGTCATGCATGGTGTAGAAGCCTGCAGGCTTACTATGGAGCCAGGCTGCAGCCCGGACGGCACCATTGGCAAACGTCATCCGGTCAGTCGCTTTATGGGTTATTTCAACCCGCTCGCCAATATCAGCAAACATCGCAGTATGCTCACCGACAATATCGCCGGCACGAATAGTGGCAAAACCAATTTCGTCACGGCTGCGCTCACCGGTGATCCCCTCACGGGCGTAAACGGCCACATCGCTTAACTTGTTACCCATAGCACCAGCAATTGCCTCGCCCATGCCAATCGCGGTTCCAGACGGTGCATCGACTTTGTGACGGTGGTGGGCTTCAATCACTTCGATATCGCAGTAATCCCCCATCACCTTGGCTGCTTTCTCCAGCAGCTTAAACACCAGGTTGACACCAACACTGTAGTTTGGCGCCATCACTACAGGCACTGATTGGGCAGCGTTATCAATCTCAGCTCGTTCTTCATCACTGAAACCCGTGGTACCAATCACGATTTTTTTGCCGTGCTGCTGGCAAAAAGCCAGGTTCGCCAGTGTCGCTACCGGTGCAGTGAAGTCGATAAGTACGTCAAAGTCGTCTGCAGCCTTCACCAAGTCCTCAACAATAATGACCGACACCGCACCGATACCAGCCAATTCACCGGCATCAGCACCGATCAATGTCGATTCGGGGCGCTCGGTCGCTGCACCCAATACCGCCTGCTCGGACAAATGTGTCGCTTTCAGTAACTGACGGCCCATACGTCCTGCCGCGCCAGCAATCGCAATTCTCACCATTGCGTTTCATCTCCCTGGTTCTATTTGGTATTCGTCTATGAGTTCCAATGTAGCCTGTTGAGAACGATAAAAAAAGCCCCAGCAATAGCTGGGGCTGATAAATCCAAACAACCTGTCATTGACTGCTTTGCGTTTAGACGTTCTTGACCTGCAGCTCGCGCGGCACTTCGAAAAACATGTTTTCTTCACGGCCGGTCAATTCTTCTACGCTGGCATCGGTCAGGGACTGAATACGAGCGATGATCTGGTTAACCAGCTCTTCCGGCGCCGATGCCCCTGCGGTAATACCGATTTTGGCCTTGCCGTCAAACCAAGCCGGATCAACATCTTCCGGACAATCGGTCAGGAAACCCGGCGTACCCAGCTTCTCGGCCAGCTCGCGCAAGCGATTGGAGTTCGACGAGTTCTTTGAACCAACCACGATCATGACATCGGCATCAGTCGCCATTTCACGTACCGCGTCTTGTCGGTTCTGGGTCGCATAACAGATATCATCTTTACGTGGACCCTGGATCTCGGGGAACACTTCGCGCAGCTTGGCGATCACATCGGCCGTTTCATCAACCGATAAGGTCGTTTGGCTCACGTAGTGCAAATTGCTTGGATCTTTCACATTCAACGCGTCGACATCTTCCGGCTTCTCGACCAGATACATGCCACCCGTCTCACTGGCATACTGCCCCATGGTGCCTTCCACTTCTGGGTGGCCGGCGTGGCCGATCAGCACCACTTCCATGCTGCGACGGCTAGCTCGAGCGACTTCCATATGGACTTTGGTCACTAATGGACAGGTTGCATCGAACACAGTCAGCTGACGCGCCTTCGCTTCGTTGCGCACTGCTTGCGATACCCCGTGGGCAGAGAAAATCACAATATTGTCGTCCGGCACTTCATGCAGCTCTTCGACAAAAATGGCACCGCGCTGCTTGAGGCCTTCAACCACAAAGCGGTTGTGGACGACTTCATGGCGGACATAAATTGGCGGCTGGTACATATCCAGCGCACGCTCAACAATACTAATGGCTCGGTCAACACCGGCACAAAAACCCCGAGGGTTCGCGAGTAAGATTTTCATTGCTAACGACTCTTAGTTTTCAATGGCAACGACTTCCACGTCGAAAGTCACACGCTGCCCTGCTAGCGGGTGGTTGAAATCAACGGTCACAGAATCACCGAGAACTTCCGTAATAATGCCCGGGATATCGCTGCCGTCAGGTCCGGCAAAGGCGATAATGTTGCCGACTTCGGCTGGGGCATCAGTACCAAACTTGGTACGGTCAACATGGTGGATATTATCTGGATTAGGCAAGCCAAACGCATCTTCAGGTGCGAGATCGAAGCTGCTTTTCTGCCCCAGAGTCAATCCCAGCAAGCACTTCTCGAAATTATCGGTCAGGCTGCCATCCCCCATGGTGAATTTTGCCGGTTTGCCCATTGACTGGGTTGAGTCTGCCACTGAGCCATCTTCTAGCTTGATGGCAAAATGCATGAGAACGTCACTGCTTTCCGTAATAACCGACATGTAGGATCCCTTCTTGAATATTTTATCCGCCCATTTAACAACAAAGCGCCGCCCGTATCAACGGGCGGCGCTTAGGGTTATAAGCTCAGGCAAGGTTAGTGCTTAACGGCTTGCTTCTTTTTGTCTTTGTCAGACAGAAAACCTTCAAGGATGATCAATCCGGCGCCAATACATATCCCCATATCGGCGATATTAAAGGCTGGCCAGTGGTAGGTACCCACATAGAAATCCAAAAAGTCGACCACAAAGCCATGGTAAAGGCGATCAAACAAATTGCCCAACGCACCGCCAATGATCAGGGCGTAGGACACATTCGCGAGTTTTTGGCTTGCCGGAAGCTTGCGCATCCAGAACACCAACATGGCACAGACCCCAAGGGCTATCGCCGCGAACAACCAACGCTGCCAACCACCAGCATCACTCAGAAAGCTAAATGCCGCACCGGTATTATGCACATACAGCAAGTTAAAGAATGGCAGCAGTTCAATACGGTTTGGCCAACCGTATTCCATGGTATTCATCACCAGCAACTTGCTGGCGATATCAATAACAAAGACCAGAGCCGCCAGCCATAGCCAGCGAACCCCAGATTGTTTCAGCGATAGCCTGTTCTCAGGCGATAACTTACTCATTAGGCAAACTTACGCTCTTCACCTTCACCTTCGACATTGCTGACACAACGACCACACACTTCTTCGTGGCCTTCGATAGTGCCAACATCGGCAACGTGGTGCCAACAACGGTCACACTTCGCCGCTTCAGACGCTGCAACAGTCACAAACAGACCTTCAACGTCAGTTTCCTGCGCGCCTTCAGGCTTGCTATCAGCAACAACGACTTCTGCTTTTGATGTTAGCAGAACAAAGCGCAGTTCATCTTCCAGCTTGTTCAGCTTGGCAGCCAATGCTTCCGACGCGTGCAGCGTAATCTCAGCCTGCAGTGCACCACCGATCACTTTGTCTTTACGTGCGCCTTCAAGCAGTTTGTTCACCGCACCACGCACGGTCTGGATTTCGGCCCAGAATTCGTTGTTCAGCGCTTCACCTTCCGCTAGACCGAATAGGCCTTCAAACCACTCACCGGTAAACACGAATTTATCGCGCTGGCCTGGCATTTCGTTCCAGATCTCATCGGCCGTGAACGACATGATAGGTGCCATCCAACGAACCAAGGCTTCTACGATGTAGTATAGTGCGGTCTGACAGCTGCGCTGCGCATGGCCACCTTGTTTTGCTGTGTACTGGCGATCTTTAATCACATCGAGGTAGAAAGACCCCATTTCAACCGAGCAGAACTGCATCAGGCGTTGGGTCACAGTATGCAGGTTGTACTCATCGTATGCTTTGATGATTTCTTCCTGCGCAGCCATTGCACGGCCTACCGCCCAGCGGTCAAGTGCGACCATCTCTTCTGGTGCAACTAGGTCAGTTTCAGGGTTGAAACCGCTTAGGTTGGCCAAGAAGAAACGTGACGTGTTACGGATACGACGGTAAGCATCAGCTGAACGCTTCAAGATTTCGTCAGATACAGCCACTTCACCGGTGTAGTCCGTTGACGCAACCCACAAACGCAGGATATCGGCACCTAGCTTGTTGGTCACATCTTTCGGCGCTACAACGTTACCGATAGATTTCGACATCTTACGGCCCTGGCCATCAACCACGAAACCGTGAGTCAGTACTTGTTTGTAAGGCGCTACGCCTTTCATCGCTACCGATGAAATCAGTGACGACTGGAACCAACCACGGTGCTGATCAGACCCTTCTAGGTATAGATCGGCGCTGTTGCCGTTGTACTCTTCGCGGCTGTCAACCACCGAGAAGTGCGTCACACCCGAGTCGAACCATACGTCCAAGGTATCGAGTACTTTCTCGTACTTAGCCGCATCGTCTTCACTCATGACGTCTGTTAGATCAAGGTCCCACCAAGCTTGGATGCCTTTCTGCTCAACAAGCTGCGCCACTTTCTCGATCAGCTCAGCGCTGTTCGGATGAAGATCTTGCGTTTCTTTGTGAACAAACAGGGCAATTGGCACGCCCCAAGTACGCTGACGAGAGATACACCACTCAGGACGGCCTTCAACCATACCTTCGATACGGCTCTGGCCCCACTCTGGCATCCACTCTACCGCTTTAATTTCTTCCAACGCTTTCGCACGCAGACCAGCCTGATCCATCGAGATGAACCACTGAGGCGTCGCACGGAAGATAATTGGCGTCTTGTGGCGCCAGCAGTGCGGGTAGCTGTGCTCGTAAGCGTGGTGGTGCAATAGCGCACCGTGTTCTTTCAAGGTTTCAACAACGGCATCGTTGGCTTTGAATACATGCTGACCGGCAAATAGCTCGGTATCTGGCAGGTAAACACCGTTGCTACCAACAGGGTTCGCCACTTCCAGGCCGTATTTCTGGCCTACCGCGAAGTCTTCTTGACCGTGGCCTGGTGCGGTATGCACACAGCCCGTACCTGATTCAGTCGTAACGTGATCGCCTAGGATCACTGGTACGTTAAAGCTGTAGAACGGGTGGTTGAATTGCATCAACTCCAGATCAGCACCTTTACAGAAGCCTAGGTTGTGGAAGTGTTCGATCCCTGCACGGTCTAGGACATCTTTCGCTAGCTCAGCGGCAACGATAAGACGCTCTTTCTTCTCGCCTTCAACCTGAATAAGCACGTATTCCAGATCGTCACGCACCGCAACAGCACGGTTTGCAGGCAAGGTCCAAGGGGTCGTGGTCCAGATCACGATAGAAATATCGCCTTCACCGGTATGGCCATCAGCACACTGGAATTTCGCAACTGTTGCCGCTTCATCCGCCGCTTTAAAGCGAACATCGATAGAAGGCGAGACTTTATCTTTGTATTCGACTTCCGCTTCTGCCAGTGCTGAGCCACAGTCAGTACACCAGTGAACAGGCTTGAAGCCTTTCAGTAGGTGACCCTGATCGGCAATTTTACCTAGAGAGCGGATGATGTTGGCTTCGGTGCCAAAGTCCATTGTACGGTATGGCTTATCCCACTCACCCAGTACACCCAGGCGCATAAAGCTTTCTTTCTGGCCTTCAACCTGACCGGCAGCGTAAGTACGGCACTTTTCACGGAATTCCGCAGCAGTTACCTTCTGGCCCGGCTTGCCGACTTTTTTCTCTACCATCAGTTCGATAGGAAGACCGTGACAATCCCAACCAGGAATGTATGGCGCATCAAAGCCAGACAGAGTCTTTGACTTAATAATAATGTCTTTAAGAATCTTGTTTAGCGCGTGACCAATGTGAATATCACCGTTGGCATATGGAGGGCCATCGTGCAGTACGAAGGATTTTTTACCCTTCTTGGCTTTACGAATTTCACCGTAAAGATCTTCATCGTACCAACGCTTAAGCATTGCAGGCTCACGCTGAGCTAGGTTGCCTCGCATCGGAAACCCTGTTTCAGGCAGGTTCAGGGTATCTTTATAGTCGCTCATTGATTCTCGATTCCGTTACTTGGGCGAAGTTGGACATTATTACGCTCAGTCAGCCACACCCGTGCTGACTGGGCATCACGCTCGATTTGTGCTTTCAACGCATCAAATGATTCAAATTTTATCTCGTCGCGCAGCTTATGGCATAACACGACGTCAATCTGGGTCCCGTAGAGATCAGATTGGAAATCAAATAGGTGCACTTCCAGTTGGCGGCGCACACCATTTACCGTCGGTCGTCGACCGACATTGGCCACCCCGGCAAGCGGTGTATCGGCCACGCCGTGGACTTCGACGGCATAAACGCCAGAAACCGGTGAGACCCGGCGTTTTAGTGGGACGTTGGCTGTCGGAAAACCGATAGTCCGTCCTAATTTTCGACCATGAGAGACACGTCCGCTAATACTGAACGGGCGCCCTAGCATGGACTCTGCCAGCTCAAGCTGATCGTCGGCCAGAGCCTGACGGATAGCGGTACTGCTGACACGCTGCTCGGAGACACAGAAACTCTGAGTACTCACAACCGTAAAGCCATATTCTTTACCAGCCGCTTGCAACATGGCGAAGTTCCCGCTGCGACCTTTGCCGAAACGAAAATCGTCACCAACTACCAGAAACTTAACACCCAATTGCTCAACCAACAAGCGGCGGACAAAATCTTGTGCCGACAAACTGGCAAAGTGGTGATTGAAATTCACGCACAGAAAACGCGCCAAACCTTGCTCTCTCAAGCGTAAGTATTTGTCGCGAAAGCGGGTTAGCCGAGCAGGCGCGTTATCGCCGGCAAACAGCTCCTGAGGTTGGGGTTCAAAGCTCATGACTGTCGCCGGACAGCCCAGCTCCTTCGCCTTGGCCATGACATTGCTAAGCACTGCCTGGTGACCTAGGTGAACACCATCAAAATTACCAATCGTCAGCACGCAACCGCGGTGCCTAGGCTGGATATTATGTATTCCTCGGATCAATTCCATGCGTCAAGTTCATTTTCGCAGAGTGAAAAACTGACGGATTATATACCCAAACCCCTGCCTTATGCATCAACCAGCGAGATTTTATCAGTGATTTATCACCTCTCGCTGGCTCTTTCGGCTTGGTTAACTGGCCGCACGCAGGTGACGGGGACGGATCCCCATCAGCATGACAGCCACCAGATAAACGCTAGCCCCTGCGCCGATCAACCCAGCCAACCACATCGCCCGGTTCAGGAAGCTCCATTCCAGCCAGACGGTCATGCCAGGCAGTAACCACAGCAGTGCACCGGCCATTACAGCACCGGCAATGGCAAGGCGGATAACAAACCACAGAGTCTCGGCTGTCACCCTATAGACACCGGTGATGTGCAGGCCGCGGTACAGCAACGCCGCATTGACCAACGCCGACAGTGCCGTTGCCATCGCCAGACCAACGTAACCGTAGAAATAAGCAAAAATGGCATTGAAGACCATGTTAGTAACCATGGCAATGATGCCGAACTTCACCGGGGTCTTGGTGTCTTGCCTTGCGTAATAGCCCGGTGCCAACACTTTAATCAGCATAAAGTTAAGCAAGCCGGACGCATAGGCCAACAAAGACATCGACGCCTGCTGGACATCGTTAGGGCTGAATTCACCGCGCATAAACAGCACCATCAACATCGGCTTGGCCAACACCATCAAACCGAGCATTGCCGGGAGACCGAGCAGCAGCACCATGCGCACCCCCCAGTCCATTGTATGGGCAAATTGCTCCGGGCTTTGATCAACATGCTTACGTGACAGTGCAGGCAAGATCACCGTGGCAATAGCAATACCGAACAGGCCAAGCGGAAACTCCAGCAAACGATCGGAGTAATACAACCAACTGATCGAGCCGGTCGCGAGGAAACTGGCAATAAAGGTGTCAAACAACAGGTTGATTTGGCTAACAGAAACACCGAACAGCGCCGGGATCATCAGGGTGCGGATCTTCACCACTCCCGGGTCATGCCACCCCCACTTGGGCTTCACTAGCATGCCTTCTTTATATAGGAAAGGCAGCTGGAACAAGAACTGGATCAGACCACCAAGAAAGACCCCCAGCGCCAAACCAATTTCCGGCTGACTCAAATTCGGTGACACAAACCAAGCACAAGCAATGATGGCGACATTAAGAAAAACCGGGGTAAAGGAGGAAACGGCAAACTTGCCCAGCGTGTTAAGGATCGCCCCCGACAGCGCGACAAAAGTAATAAACCACAAATATGGAAACGTGATTTTCAGCAACAAGCTGGCCAACTCGAATTTCGGTGCCGAAGGCCCATCGTTGAGCCAATCGAGAAACCAACCCGCCCCGAACAAGGCTGTCACTACACCGGACCCCAAAATGCCTAGCAGGGTAACAATAGAGACTATCACGCCCAGGGTCCCCGATGCCCTTGCGATTAATTGGCGGGTACGGTCCATCTCGCCAGAGGCATGGTATTCCGTCAAAACAGGGACAAATGCCTGTGAAAAAGCGCCCTCGGCAAACAGCCGCCGCAGAAAGTTGGGAATTTTATTGGCAAAGAAGAAAACATCGGCCGCAGCCCCGGCCCCCATTAGGTTGGCGACCACGACATCCCGCACTAAACCCAGTACCCGAGAGACCAATGTCATGGTGCTGACAATCAGTCCTGAGCGCAAAAGACGCTTGCTCACAAAAAAAACCTCATAAAGATGGCCCCAAAAGGTGACTTCCGTAGCCAAATGCTGGTAAAATCTGCCGCCATATTAACCGTGTTATTCCGCAAGTGCCAATTCAATTGGTTAGGCGGTTATTTGCACAAATCATTTGACAATCACGGGCAAAAGAGGCATAGTCCTCGGCCTTAAAATGTCACCGTACCAAGTTTTGGAGTTATACCCTTGGCTAACATCAAATCTGCTAAGAAACGTGCGATCACTTCAGAAAAACGTCGCCAGCACAACGCTAGCCGTCGTTCTATGATGCGTACTTTCTTCAAGAAAGTTATTGCTGCTATCGAAGCGGGCAACAAAGAAGCTGCTACTCAAGCTTTCACTGAAATGCAACCTGTTATGGATCGCATGGCTACTAAAGGCCTGATCCACAAAAACAAAGCTGCACGTCATAAAGCTCGTCTAGCTGCAAAAATCAAAGCTCTTTAATTTGAGTTTCTGATTTTGATAAAAAAACCGGCGTAAGCCGGTTTTTTTATATCTGCTTTACAATAATCACTGCGCTGCCTAGGTCCCGCAATACATCTTGTGTAACAACTGTATCATCGCTTTGACCTCATCGCTCTTGAGCCGGTAATACACCGTCTGAGCAACCTTCCTTGTCTCTACCAGGCCATCGCGCCGCAACCAGGCCAAATGCTGCGATAACGCTGACTGGCTAAGACCCAGCCGCTCACTCATCATCCCGACCGACATTTCTTCTTCCAGTAAGTAACACAGGATAAATAAACGCCGCTCGTTGGCCATTGCTTTTAGCAGAGCTACGGCTTTAGGGGCATTTTGCTCCATTTGCTGTAGTTCCATACTGCTACCACCTGTCAATTAAGTTAATGCTAATGTACTTAATTTAAACATGGTTTTCTAGCACACTGTATGGATATTTGAATCAAACGAACAAAAAACCGCAACCTTATTTAAACAGTTTTCTAAAGTCAGCCTCACATATCCGCTTGACCGCCGGGTGCATGATCATCCGTTCAGCGAAAATGACGTAATACTCTTCGCGAATTTCCTTCACCCGCTTCACCTCGCGGATATTGTGACTGGTATCTTCCAGCTCTGCGGCATAAATCGACGGAGCGACGAACATCGACTGCTGATATAGGCCAAAGGCTTTCATCAGGGCGGCATCATCAAACTCCCCGAGGATATTAGGGGTAATACCCATCTGATCAAACCAATGAATCAGCTTTCGCCCCATCGCCGTTCGCCGGCCAGGGATCAGCAACTTGTAATCCTCGATGCAGGCCGGAAAGTTCAGCGGCTTATCTGGCTCGGTACAGAAGAAGCTCATCGTCGACTCCCCTAGCTTCTTACTGTACAGACCTGGACTCTGGGTAGAGTCCACCGGACAATCCGACAGGATCATATCCAGCTTGTGCTGTGACAGTTGCTCCAGCAACATTTCGTGGGTTGACTCATAACAACGCAGATGAATGCGCTCATCTTCCGGCAAGCCTTCCATCAAAACTTTGCTGACAAGGCGTTTTGACAGTGCATCGGCCACCCCCACCTCCAGCAGCAAATTCTCGCGCTGGGTGTAATTGACGATATCCAGCATCTCGTAGCTAAGATCGAACATCTTATCGGCGTACTTGAAAACCAATTGGCCAAGTTCGGTCGGTTCGATATTCCGGCCGACTCGCTTGGTCAGTTTACCTTTGAGGCGCTCTTCCAGCGCCCTGATTTGCCCGGTGACCGTCTGTGGCGCCAAAAACAACGCATCGGCAGCCTTGGTGACGGAGCCCTGCTTGCAGACCATCCAAAAGTAATAAAGGTGGTTGTAGTTAAGGTGAGACATGTTTAGCAACCATATTCCATAGCAGTGTATTTCCAATCGGGACGGGTAAGGACCAACGTAGAGGTTGAATAACCGAGTACAAGAAGAGTTTACGGTAACATCGTCAAGTTACCAAAATGCCGATTAGAAATTCGACTGCCCTAAAAATAAAAACCCAGAAGCCAGCTTACGCTGAGCTTCTGGGCGCTTCAACCGTAATCATTCATTCACCAATGAAATATTACACTTATTCAGTTTTCATATAGCGGAAAAAATGTTTATCACTCAACTGTCGAAGGGGCTTTTTGCTCAATCGACGTCATTTTACGATAGCGCTCACCAACCCGCTGCTCCAAAGCCCTGGAGCGAAATGGACTGTCGTTCTTAACCATCGCCGTGGTCTCCTCTGCTGACTTGGCTTGATTCAAACCAGCCAAGTAAGCCTGGCAGATGTCAGAGCTGCTGTCTTGGTTACAGCTCTGATAATCCGGTACGGCCATCACAGAAGCAGACATCATGATCCCAGCTACAATCAGTGCGCGTTTCATATTACACCTCCATTTTCCTTGGCAACAGTCCTAGGCAGCGACCGACTCAGCATCGTGTAGCCCACGACCGCTGATATTGTCGACCCCAACAAAATCCCTAGACGAGAATATGTACTGAAGTCCTCTGGTGCGCCGACAAAGGCCAACGACGAAATGAAGATGGACATGGTAAAACCGATACCACACAGTACTGAGACCGCGAAAATCTGTCTAAAGCCAATACCTTCCGGCATGGTGGCTAGACCCGTCTTGATTGCCAGGTAACTTGCGGTGAAAATACCCAGCGGCTTGCCAATGATCAGGCCAAGGGCGATACCCAAAGGCAACATCGATGTCAGGCCAGACAAAGACACACCGTCTAGCGAGATCCCTGCATTGGCAAAAGCGAATAACGGCAAGATCAGGAATGCCACATATGGATGCAGGGCATGCTCCATTTTCTTGAGCGGTGAATGCTCATCCGATAAGCCATTTTCGCCGGACAGCGGAATGGCAAAACCCATCACTACACCAGCCAGCGTTGCATGGACGCCAGATTTAAGCACACTGACCCAAAGGATAAAGCCAACCACCACATACCAAGACACCTTGGTGACATTTTTTGCATTCATCACAAACAGAGCTGCTGTTGCCGCAAACGCCACAGCCAATGCCAAGGTGGACAGGTCGCTGCTGTAGAAAAGGGCAATGATCACGATAACGCCAAGATCATCGATAATGGCCAGCGCCAACAAAAAGACCTTCAGGGTAACGGGTACTCGGCTACCAAGCAGGGCCATGATACCCAGAGCGAAAGCAATATCTGTTGCTGCCGGAATAGCCCAGCCTTGGACCGCCAGTGGATCGGAAAAGTTAAACAGCACGTAGACCAATGCGGGTGCGGCCATACCACCAACAGCCGCAATGGCTGGGAAAATCGCTTTTTCCTTGGTATTTAGCGCCCCTTCAATCAGCTCACGCTTTACTTCCAAGCCAATGAGTAGGAAAAATACAGCCATCAGGCCATCGTTTATCCAATGAGAAATAGATAGGCCAGCAACATAGGTGTGTAACGTACCGTTGTATAAATCCTGCAACGGAGAGTTTGCTATCACCATGGCCACCGCTGCCGCGATGATCAGGATAATCCCACCAGCAGATTCTAGTTTTAAGAATTTACGAATCGCATCGGTCATTGACCGGAACTCCTTTGCATGAAACGAATATCACAATAAAAATGTAAATTTAGTTTAGACGTCACAGCACTAAACTGTTAAATCGTTTGTTCAGAATATAAACATCGGAAAAACCGAACAATAACTCTTCAATGTAAGCAATAACCGTACTGTCTTATTTACACTGTCATACTTGTCATTTTTCGCTGCTCAAAAAGCCAGCGACCACTAATTAATTCGAAAAAAAACATATTTACAAGCGAAAAAATTTTAACGACACCATGAAATAACCAAATCAAAAAATAGCCATTAAAATCAAAATTTTAAAATCAAAGAAAAATAATCGTCACACTCATGACGACGTCTTCACCTCGCAAAAAGAGCACAAACCTACTCTGTGACAGCAACTGTCATATTTCTGAAATAATCGATCTCTACCATCGCCCTCAGATTTCAAAAATATGAAACCCAAAAGACATATTCCTGTCATGGAGAAATGATTATGACTACCCAAGCCACTACTGCTGAACAGCCATTGAGCAGCTCTATGCGTTGGGTCCGCTGGGCTAATCTAGCGTTCATGCTTTACGTTCTACTTGTTGCTGTATCCGTTGTGAGCAGCGGCTTTAAACTATCTGTTGGTGAACAAGCTAAAACGCTCTTTGAGTTTGCTTCGCATCCGATTGCTGGCCTGATGATCGGCCTGGTTGCGACATCGCTTATCCAGTCATCCAGTACGGTAACATCTATCATTGTCGGCTTGGTTGCTGGCGGCCTGCCTGTTGAAACGGCTATCCCGATGGTAATGGGTGCCAACATGGGTACGACATTAACCAATACATTGGTAAGTCTAGGCCACGCTCGCTGTAAAGAAGAGTTCCGCCGTGCTTTCGCCAGTGCGACAGTTCATGATTTCTTCAACCTGCTGGCTGTTGCGATCTTCCTACCTCTGGAAATGATGTTCGGTCTGCTGGACAAAATTTCGACCTGGTTGGTATCGCCAATGATGGGCACCGCTAACATGGATATGGGTGGCCTTAACTTCATGAAAGCCGTGACAGGCCCGGGTGTCAGCCTAATTAAAGGTCCACTGTCTGGCTTTGGTACCATGGGTGGCTTTTTTATGATTGCCATCGGTATCGGTCTGATCTTTGTTTCTATTACAGCCATGGGCAAACTCATGCGCAGCCTGATGGTTGGGCGTGCCCGTGAAATCCTGAAAAGTGCTATTGGCCGCGGTCCAATGCACGGTATCGCTTCAGGTACAGTGGTGACAATTTTGGTTCAGTCGTCCTCTACGACAACCAGCCTAATGGTTCCGCTTGTCGGTACAGGCGTACTGAAAGTACGTGACATCTACCCGTTCACACTGGGCGCAAACATCGGTACATGTATTACGGCTCTATTGGCGGCGACCGCTGTGTCTGGTGAATACGCGGTATTCGCCCTTCAGATTGCTCTTGTTCACTTGGCATTTAACCTACTGGCAACGCTACTTATCTACGGCGTACCGTTCCTGCGTGAACTGCCACTGAAAGGGGCGTTCTTCCTCGGTGACCTAGGTACCAAGAGTAAAGCGGCTGTCGCAGGTTATGTTGGTCTAGTCTTTGTTATCATTCCAGGTGCAATCCTAGCAATGACAGCGTAAGTCCTACGCTAACCCCCGCTTTACAAGACCCCGCTCAGGCGGGGTTTTTTTATGGCCTTAGATTATCCTTCCATCAGCGTCCTCAGCACGGCAAGGCCCCCAACATTTACCCTCCACATCGCTCCTCTCCCTTAAAAGGGCCCAATCGCTTGCTAAGCGCATAAAACAATATCGGGGTGTGGTGCTATTAGAGATCATCCATTCACTCTACCAGCGCTCTTATAGCGCGCTGCTTCCATGGCGTGTTAGGTGCGTTCGTGGGCAGCTTCACCCCAAGTTGCAACCATGCACAAAATTACTCTCATTTGTTTTTTTTACCGACGCTCAAACATAAAAAAAGCCCCCAAAGGGGGCTTTTTAGTGGCAAAAACTATTTCAGCGACAACACCTTGTTACCAGGAGAAATATTTTTATACAGAAAAAGGGTACTTGATTGGGTCGTGATGCTGGTAGCCAACAACCTCGAAGTCATCCATCGTGACCCAAGTTTCAAGATCTTCCAGCGACTTGATGTCTGGATTGATCTTCAGCTGCGGCGATGGGAACGGCTCACGCTTAAGCTGGACATCACGCATTAACTCCAGCTGATCTTCATAGATGTGGGCATTGACGATTTTATGGTAGGCCTGACCCGGTTTGTGGCCAGTGATCTGGGCAACAATTGCCAACAGGGCAAAGACCTGAATTTGGTTGAAGTTCAACCCCAGCGGCACATCACAAGAACGTTGGTAACTGGTGAGATGCAGGGTATCCCCCAGCAAAGAAAACGTGTGGGTGTGCATGCACGGGCGCAAACACCCCATATCGAACTCGCCCGGGTTATAGAAGGTCAGGATTTCACCGCGATCGTCAATCCCCTTGCTCAGGTTATCGATGATCTTGCGCAGCTGGTCAATCGTGCTGCCGTCAGGTTTTTGCCAGCTACGCCCCTGAACACCGTAGACGCGGCCCATATCATCTTCACCCTTACGATGCGGGTTGGCCTGCCACGCGGCGTTGTCATTGGCATTCATGTCCCAGGTTTTGGTACCTAGAGCACGGAAGTCAGCGGCATTGTCATAACCACGGATATAGCCCAGCATCTCGGCAATCGCGGCTTTCCAGAAGCTTTTACGCGTGGTGATCAGCGGAAACTGGTTGTTGGCTACATCATAGTTCAAATCGGCATTGATCACCGTCAGGCAACGCTTGCCTGTCCGTTCGTTCTCAACCCAAACTCCTTCGTCCACAATGCGCTGGCAAAGCGCGAGATACTGTTTCATGGTTCCGCTGGCCTTAGTTCAACAAATAAAGTGCGGCCAATTTTACACGAATACATGAATTATTCAGGAGATATTATCTTCACGTATAAAAAAGGGCAGCCCAATCGCTGCCCTGTCTCAGTGTGTATTCGGATTAGGCGGTTTTACCTTTCGGCTGGTATTTATAAGCCCACAGCATCATCAGGGCTCCGCCAATGACCATTGGTAGCGACAGGATCTGCCCCATGCTGATCCAACCGGCAAACAGGCCAAGGTGCGCATCCGGCTCTCGGAAGTACTCGGCAATGAAGCGGAACACCCCGTAGCCAAACAAAAACAGTCCTGATACCGCCCCAGCCGGACGCGGCTTGCGAATGAATACATTAAGAATAATCAGCAGTAAGAAGCCTTCCATGAAGAACTGATATAACTGCGAAGGATGGCGAGGCAGATCCCCTCCTGTAGGGAAGATCATGGCCCAAGGCACATCGGTGACACGCCCCCATAGCTCGCCGTTAATAAAGTTGCCCAAACGCCCTACCGCCAAGCCAAAAGGCACCAGCGGGGCAACAAAGTCGGCGACATTGAAAAAAGTACGGTTATGCTTACGCGCATACCAGAACAAGGCCGCAATCACCCCGAGCAGCCCACCGTGGAATGACATCCCGCCCGTCCAGACCTTGAACAAGTACAGCGGATTATCCAAAAACAACGGGAAGTTGTAGAACAACACGTAGCCGATACGGCCACCCAGCACTACGCCGAGGAAACCGGCAAACAGCAAGTCGCTGACCTGATCACGGGTCCAGCCACTGCCCGGCTTGTCAGCTCTGCGATTGGCCAACCACATGGCAAACACAAACCCCAACAGGTACATCATGCCATACCAGCGAATGGCTAACGGTCCGATTTCAATCAACACCGGATCAATATTCGGAAACGTAATAAAACCTTGGCTCATCTAAACAATCTCTATTCTTCACAGGCGATATACCTATGATGATTATCCCATAAACATTTTGATACTGATAAACAGTAAAAAAACCGCAAATATTTTCTTAAGTACCGGTGTCGGCAGATAACTTACCCAAGCCGCACCAAAACGTGTCGTCTGCATCGAGACTAATACGATACCCAATAAAGCCGGCAGGTACACATAACCCAAACTCATCGCCGGCAGCGTCTGCTCACCCACCCCCGCCAACACAAACCCACTCATGCCAGCAATCGCGATCAGTGCACCAGAAAAAGAGGCGCACCCGATGGCCCGGCGCATTTCTACCCCATGCCAGTTCAAGTAAGGGACCGTCAACGAGCCACCACCAATACCGGCGAGGCTAGACACAACCCCTATCATCCCGCCAGAGCAAAATGTCCCCATCCCACCCGGCAAATCACGCTGGCTGCTAAAGCGCAGCGACAACAGCATTTGGGTTGCCAGCAATAACACAATAATGGCAAAGATTTTCGGTAGCATCGAGGAAGGCACCAATTCAGCGACGAAACTGCCGCCTAACCCTCCCAGAACAACTCCCGGCGCCAAGCGGCGAACAATGGCTAAATCCACGTTGCCAAGCCGGAAATGATTTCGCGCTGACGAGCCCGAGGTCAAGACAATGCTGGCCAAGGATGTCCCCAAGGCAATATGCATCACCAAATTGTCATCAATACCCGCTTGGGGCAACAACCATACCAGCGCCGGCACCACCAGCAAACCACCGCCTATCCCCAGCAGGCCAGCCAGGATCCCGACCACACCCCCTAGGGCTAAGCAACAAGCAAATACCCAAAGCTCGTTTGCATACAAAGACAACATGCCGGCCATACTACTTATACCAACCAACTAAAACGATCAATTTACTTACCGGCACGGATAAACCCACCCAAGCCATGGCCATCAACAAACTCAATGGTGTTACGCCTTACCTCATCAGCATAGATCGCCGACAGGGCGAAATCCGCCAATTGTTCCATGTCACTGACCGACACGTGGCGCAACATGTATTTTATCTTCGCCACGTTACGGGTATTCATACTGAGCGAGCGATAGCCCATCCCCACCAGCAACAAGGCACCAATCGGATCACCGGCTAACTCGCCACATACGCTGACCGGCAGTTCAAGCTGCTGACTGACGTCAATAATATGCTTGAGCGCATGGATCACCGCTGGGTGCAGCGCATCATAGACACCGGCAACCCGTGAGTTGTTCCGGTCAACCGCCAACAAATACTGAGTCAAGTCGTTGCTACCGACAGAAATATAATCCACCCGCCCTTTCAAGACAGGCAGCTGGTAAAGGATGGAGGGAACTTCAATCATGATCCCGATCCGTGGCCGGCGCAAGGCATACCCCTGCTCAGCCGCCGTTTTGGCCACTTCGGTATAGGCCCTTTCGATCAAGACCAACGATTCGTCCAGTTCAGCAATACCGGAAATCATCGGCAACAGGATATCCATATTGTCATGCCCGATACTGGCTTTGAGCATAGCCCTAACCTGAATCAGGAATATTTCTGGATGGTCGAGGGTAAAACGGATCCCGCGCCAGCCCAAGAAGGGATTATCCTCCTCAATAGCCAGGTAAGGCAGCGGCTTATCACCACCAATATCCAGGGTACGCATAACCACCGGCTTGCCGCCGTAGGTTTTGAGAATAGACTGGTACTGCTGAGTTTGTTCTTCTTCCGACGGAAAGCTGCGCTGCAGCAGGAAGGGAACCTCAGTACGGTACAAACCAACACCATCTACGCCACGGTTAACCGCGATGCTGGTATCGGCACTCAAACCAGCATTGAGAAAAATATTGATACGTTCATCATCAAGCGTCGCCGCAGGCTTATCCAACCCCGTTTCGACAACTTCAGCCAGCTCCTGCTCTTCTTTCTGCAAGCGCAGGTATTCAGCCAGCACATGGCGATTGGGGTTGACCAGCAGATCACCGCGGTAACCATCGACAATGACTTGGCAGTTGTGAATTTTTTCCGGGACAAAATCGACCCCCATCACCGCCGGGATCCCCAGCGCCCGGGAAAGAATCGCAGCATGGGAGTTCGCAGCCCCTTCCTGAGAAACCACCGCCGCCAGCTTGTCGCGCGGGACACTGGCCAGCATCGCCGCGGTCAATTCACGGGTCAGCAAGACGACCGGCTCCTCCCAAGAGTGATCAGTGGCTTTCTCGTTGGCCAGGAAGTACAACAACCGCTGGCCGAGTTCGCGGATATCGTGCGCCCGCTCCTTGAGGTAGGCATCTTCCATATTGGAAAAGCGGGCAGAATAGGTTTCCACTACCTGGCGAATCGCCCATTCAGCCAAGTCACCACCGGCGATTTTATGGGACAAGTCCTTGCGCAGCATAGGATCGTTGAGCAAGTGGCTGAACAAATCGAAAATCGCCAACGTTTCCTTGTGCAGTTCACTATCGAAACGCTTGCGCAGCCGACGAAACTCCGCACTCGCCAGCTCAATAGCAATGCTCAGACGCTCTTGCTCAGCATCCCGGTCCAAACAAGAGGCCGGTGCCACCAACTCAAGGCGGGGCTGATTATCATCCCACCAAGCACGGGCAACCGCGACCCCGGTTGACGCAGCCGAGCCCACCAAGTGCAAACCGTTATGTTGATCCGGCCACATTCCCTGTGCCTTGGCGTGGGCCAGCAATACTGCCAACTGCGCAGCCAGCGTGACCATAAAGGACTCTTCGCTCTCATCGAACTCGCGCTGTTCACGCTGCTGGATCACCAGTACCCCAAGTACTTGGCGCTGATGAATAATTGGCGTACCGAAAAAGGAACTGAAGGATTCTTCACCGATCCCGGGAAGATGTTTGAAATGAGGGTGATGCCGGGCGTCGGCAACATTAATTGGCTCAGCGCGGTCGGCAACTAGGCCAACCAACCCCTGACCAAAAGGCAAACCGACATGGCGGTGGGGCTTCTTGAGCCCCTTAGTGGCCATCAAGGTGAAACGCTGACGCTGGTGATCGGCAATGTATACCGAGCAACACTCTGTCTTCATCGCCTTACATGTGC
Source organism: Photobacterium lutimaris (assembly GCF_003025555.1). Classification (GTDB taxonomy): domain Bacteria; phylum Pseudomonadota; class Gammaproteobacteria; order Enterobacterales; family Vibrionaceae; genus Photobacterium; species Photobacterium lutimaris. The sequence goes on from NZ_PYMH01000012.1 coordinate 85,854, forward strand.
TGATCACCAGTTGTTCAAGGGCATCAAGCAGACTCGGGGCCGCCGCCACCTTTTCAACAATTTCTCTTAGTTGCGTCAGCATAATCCGCCCCGCTCCCTACCAACAAGCCTAGCCGCGCTTGCCCCGGCGCTTTTTTCGTTCTTTGCGCTCTTTAAAAGGCATGGCTATAGCGGCAAACTCTTTTAATGCTCTGCGATAAACATCTCGCTTGAAAGACACAACCTGACGCACCGGATACCAATAGCTGACCCAGCGCCAACCATCGAACTCTGGCGTAGTGCCACGTTGCATATTCACCTTTGACTCATCACACTCTAGACTGAGCAGAAACCATTTCTGCTTTTGCCCGATACAAACCGGCTTGGAATCCCAGCGCACCAGGCGCTTGGGTAACTTGTAACGAAGCCAATGGCGGCTTGACGCCACAATGCGTACATCCTTCTTGGTTAGCCCTACTTCCTCGTATAATTCCCGATACATGGCTTGCTCAGGGGTTTCCCCTTCATCAATCCCACCTTGCGGAAACTGCCAAGAATGTTGTCCATATCGTCGAGCCCAGAATACTTGGCCATGGCTATTACAGATCACAATACCCACATTAGGGCGGTACCCATCGCCATCAATCACTGGACGACCTCAATTAAATCTCTATTAATAGTGATTTTTTCACAGACAATCCAATGGGTAAACAAACATTGTTATTTATCCGTCTATTTTCCTAGCCAAGCCTCATTATCTGGATAACTTCTGGTGTCTGGATACTTTATAAACATCGCAATGAGACATAGCCCACATTTATACACGTTTTCTGTGGATAGATTTGTGAAGAAGCCGTCAAACCAGCGGCACACTCTCGATATCAAGGCCTGTAACCAATATGGCCAGCGACTAAATTTTTAAATAAAAGCCTTATTAAACATAAATTAAAAATCAAACCACCCATCTCAACCAGACTTAAGAACACGATCATCCCCCCCTTACTCACCCAGCGGTCAAAGATCAACCAATCATCATTTTATCCACATAAAAAAGCGCAAAGCACTCAAAAAAGCACCGGCAAGGCGGTCAAATTACCACCCAACCCCTGTATAAATGCACAGATAGGCACGGGGAAAGTTTTTCCCGCATTGCCCCTGTGGATAACTAGATAATAGGATCCTCCACGACGGCTATGGTAGGATCTCCTGCCACAAAGAAGGTAAACGCCATGCAACCCACCCCGAAGACTGAACAGGAACTATTGATGCGTGCCAACGCCCTCGCCGGCATGACACTCGGTGAACTGGCGCAAATCGCCAATATTGCCGTCCCGCCGGATCTACGTCGTGATAAGGGCTGGGTGGGACAATTGCTGGAGTGGCACCTCGGTGCCAGTGCCGGTAGCAAACCGGTGCCTGATTTCACCGAGCTGGGTATTGAGCTCAAGACCATTCCTGTGGGATACCACGGCAAACCGCTGGAAACCACCTTCGTCTGTGTAGCTCCGCTGATAGGACTGCATGGCCTATGCTGGGAAAACAGCCATATACGCCATAAACTGGCCCGAGTACTGTGGGTTCCGGTTGAGGGGGAACGGGACATTCCGCTGGCCGATCGCCATGTCGGATCGCCACTGTTGTGGAGCCCTTCTCCTGAGGAAGAGCAGCAACTCAGGCAGGACTGGGAGGAGCTGATGGATATGATCGTGCTCGGCCAAGTCGAACAGATCACCGCTCGCCACGGCGAAGTGCTGCAATTGCGTCCGAAAGCGGCCAACAGCAAGGCGCAAACCGAAGCTTACGGTGCCAATGGTCAGCCAATCAAAACCCTGCCTAGGGGGTTCTACCTCAAGACCCAGTTTACCGCAGGCCTATTGGAAAAGTACTTTATCCTCTAGCAGAGCCTAAAGCGCGATTGTCATGTCTTCGCGGCAATGGCTCAGTTGACCGTCAGGCGAGAATTCATCATAGGGATCAATAACCCTTAATGTCACGCTGGTGATCCCCAATGGACGCAACAGCTCCCGCACCTGTTCAATGGACTGGAACTTGACCATATCCCCGCTCTCGGTCTTGAGTGGCTCGAGGTGATGTTTGTACTCCACCTCAAGCAGGTAGTCAGAACAACCGGCATAACTTGTCAGAATACAAGCAGGGATCGCCCCGTTTCCAGCTCTGGTCCAGTGTTTCAGTTGTGACAACTTCATCGCGCTTCCCCCAGCGTTGCTTTGTATGACCGACTACGACAATACCTAACTATTGGTCACAATCCCCTCCCCAGCAAGGCCAAGATAGCAACGCACCGAGGTGCTGTAGGACTTCTCACGCTATTGAACTCGCGCTATAGTCGAAGACAGAACACCTGCTGAGCCCAAGGAGGGCGAATGAAATACCACAAGATCCCTCACTCGAGTCTTGAGGTCAGCAAAATCTGCCTCGGCACCATGACCTTCGGTGAGCAAAATAACGAACAAGAAGCACATAGCCAGCTGGACTTGGCCTTTGAGCGCGGCGTCAACTTCATTGATACCGCCGAGATGTACCCCGTACCGCCCAACGCGCAAACCCAAGGACTCACTGAAACCTATATTGGTAGCTGGCTGAAAAAAACCGGCCAACGAGACAAAGTGATCCTCGCCAGCAAGGTGGCAGGCCCCCGCAATTTACCCTACATACGACCGGAAATGGCCCTGGACTGGCGCAATATCCACGACGCCGTCGAAGCCAGCCTCAACCGGTTGCAAACCGACTATATCGATCTGTATCAACTGCACTGGCCACAACGGGAAACTAACTGCTTCGGCCAGCTCAACTACCAATATCAAGAAGATCATTCCGGTGTGACCCTGACAGACTCGCTGGAAGCACTGGCCGAACTGGTCAGGGCCGGGAAAATTCGCTATATCGGTCTATCCAATGAGACCCCTTGGGGCGTGATGTCATTTTTGCGTCTGGCCGAAAAGCATAACTTGCCACGGGTAGTCACTATCCAAAACCCCTACAACCTGCTCAACCGCAGTTTCGAAGTCGGCCTGTCAGAGATCAGCCACCATGAAGGGGTCGAGCTGCTGGCTTACTCGCCGCTCGCATTCGGCACCCTCAGTGGTAAGTACCTCAATGGTGCCCGTCCGGAAGGAGCCCGCTGCAGCTTGTTCGAGCGCTTTTCGCGTTACTTCAAACCGCAAGGCATTGCCGCTACCGAAGCTTATGTCGATATTGCCCGCAAGCATGGTCTGAGCCCAGCCCAGATGGCACTGGCCTTCGTCAACCAACGCCCCTTTGTCGCCAGCAACATCATTGGTGCCACCACGCTCGAACAGCTTAACGAGAACATCGACAGCTTGGATATCGAGCTCAATGAAGAGGTGCTGCAGGATCTGCAAGAAGTCGGTATAGAGTATTCCAACCCTTGCCCATAACTTGCCAATCATCCCCACCAGCAAACCGCAGGCAAAAAAAAGCCCCCGTCATACGGGGGCCGAAAAACATTAGCTCAACCAACTTAGGTAGACACCTTTGTTGATGCCTGGCTACTTTACCTAAGCTTCGGCCCTTGCTCTAGTGAGCATTCGTCGCAAAGCGTTGGTAAATGTTACAAGCCATGACGGTCTATACCTGTTGCTAACAGTTCGTCATATCTTCCTCCCCCGCAAACGTATTACGGGGGAAGGCATTACGTCAGGAGTCTCGATTTGTATGCCCGTCTCAAACGGCGAACCTTACGGCTGGCAGGGGTGCTCAGCAGGAGCGGGGCAATACGCCGCTCCTTATCGATACCGATATCTTTTAGCATATACGCCGAAAGGTGGTATGGCAGGTGGACCTGAACACGACGGTGTTCACGCCGCCACTGGGCATCCTCGCGTTTTACATCGAGTTGGACAAGAAAGACAGCAAGGCGTAAATAAACAGATTGGCGCATAATGGTACTCTCCAAATTAATTACAGATAGTTGGAGGGACACAGATCCTGCCGTTTAGGCTGACAACATAAGCAAAACTTAACTAGCCGCGACAGAAACCCGCGGCCCATTGACACAGCGGATTGCCGTTAATGATTAGGTTTGATGCAGGTATCACCGAATGAACAGGTGTACGACATCATGATAGAAGTTGGCATATCAGTTCCTCCGGTAATAAGTTATGAAGATGTGAAATATGGGTTTATTGTAACAAGTCATGACTACAAAACAACCACTTGCAACAATAACGACGATAAAAACAACAATGCTCTGCGTTACGGTCTAGAGCGCAAACATTTGGTGAATTATTCACCACTATCACGTACGGCATCAGACAATGCCACCAGTATCAACTTTGGCGAAAGTGCTTGGGCGGTGGCACCAGATCATGCTTGTTGAGCAACCGGTACATGGTAGCCCTCGACACCCCCAACTCCCTGGCAGCGGCTGAAATCTGTCCTTTGTTGTTTTCGAGTACCGTCAATATTGCCCCGCGCTCCGAGTCCTCCCGGATTTTCTTGAGACTTTGCTTGTCGTCCAGCAGTCGCGGCAAGTCAAGGTGATCTGCTTCCAGCATCTTGTCGTCTGCCAGCAAGATGGCCCGCTTGATATGGCCTATCAACTCCCTAACGTTGCCAGGCCAGAAATAGTTCTCCAGCAATTGGCAAGCCTGAGGAGACAGTTGCTTGACAGGGCTGTTGTACTGGCGGGCAAACTTCAGCATAAAAAACTCTGCCAGCAACACGATATCTTCTCCCCGTTCGCGAAGTGCCGGCACCATCACCCCCAAGGCATTGAGCCGAAAGTACAGCGCCTCACTGATCAACCCTGATTCCAAGAGCTCCTCTTGTGAGTAGCGGGTTGAGACAATCACCCGAATATCTGCCGTCACTTTCCGACCCGATACGGTGATAAAGGTTTCGCCTTGCAGCAAGCGGACTAGCTCATGCTGGCGCTGGCGATCAAGCTGGGTAACTTCGTCAAGAAACAGCACCCCGCCATTTGCTGCAGCTAGGCAGCATTCGGGAGGTTTACCGGCGTCCAGCTCTGCCATCCAGCTCTCCGTCAACGATTCACACTTCACGCAGACAAACGCACTTTTAGCACGGGTCGATGCTTGGTGGATGGCTTGGGCAACTAACTCCTTGCCGGTACCGATCTCGCCCTGGACCAAGACGGGCACGTCGGCCATCGCGATCCGCTTGACCTGATGGCGGAGTTTCTTCATCGCCGCTTGCTCGCCCTGCAAACCTGATTGACCAAACACCCCTAGCTGCGGCCATACCCGATGCTCCAGCTGGAGCATCCCCAGTTGGTGACCGATGGTCGCGAGCAGCTGAGATTCAGGGACCGGATCGGTGAAGTAATCAATGCAGAAGTTAACAATGAACTGGCAGATGGCATCATGGCCTAGTTGGCGCTCTTTCACCAATGCCAGCCAGCGGACCTGCTTGTTGCGGTTTACCAGCCCAGCCACTCCTTGCAAACTAAAGTCATCCCGGGTGAGATCGACCACGCCAATGCAGGGACCGATCTCCAGCAGCAGCGATTCGGCAGTACGGAGATCGTAACAGCGATGGCAAGCCCAGCCCGCTTTTTCCAGCACCTTAATCCAGGTCGGAGTCCCCCCGCCTAAAATCACCAAAGTCCCCAAGACTGAGCTATTTCCCTTTGTTCTATTCATCCGCGATACCTTCTCGGCCTGAGCATCCATGTTGACTGAGGTATATTCAAGCAGGTGCGACACCATGCCATCCCCAGGCAACCAACACAATTAAATTAATGCGCAATTAATTTAATATTAAAATTGTAGCTAAGTCTGGCGATTGGAAGAAATTTTGGACGCAAATAAAAAAAGCGCCCGAAGGCGCTTTCATATTTCACTCTATTCAACCCTAATGTTAATTCACCGTAACGCGCTCGGGCTGTGGCTCGATGCTGGCTTCAGCAGTCCCGATTTCATTTTCTGACTTAGCCACGATGGTGTTGACGGCGGTGTCACCAACGACGTTCGAGCTGGTACAGAACATATCATTGATACGGTCAACAGCTGCAATGATGGCCAAACCTTCCGGTGGCAGGCCCAGTTGGTGCAGCAATACACCAACCATCACCACACCACCGCCAGGAACACCACCGGCACCGATAGAGAGCAACAGGATCGTCAAGCCAAGGGTGAAGATATCAGCACTATTGATCGGCTGGCCGAAAGCATTAGCGACGAACAGGGTTGCCAGAGCAATGTAGATAGATACCCCTGACATATTCATGGTTGCCCCCAGTGGGACACCAAAGCCAGCGACAGACTTGGACACACCAATCTTGTCTGTCAGGGTACGCATTGTCACTGGAATGGTTGCATTCGAGCTTGCGGTTGATAGCGAGAACAGGATCTGCTCGCGGGTATGGCGTAAAAACTCACTTGGCTTAATACCGGTCGCCAAGCCGACCATCATTGGGTAGAAGAAGAAAATCCAGAACACCAGCATCGAAACAACCAAGGCGACATAGCCTGCGACTGACATCAACGTGTTGGCATCCAGAGTCGCCCCCAATTGGATCATCAGGGCAAACACACCGAATGGCGCCAAGCTCATCACCAGGCCAACCAGCTTCATCATGATCTCATTGGCCATTTTGAAGGTCTTAATGGCTGGGCCACCACGGGTATCCAACGCCTGGATTGCCAGACCCGTCAGGATCGCCATAAAGATAATCTGCAGCATATCGCCATTGGCAAATGCCTGCACCGGGTTACTCGGTACGATGTTGACAATCAGCGAGAAGATATCCGGAGTTTCAGTCGTCGTCAGTTCAACGGCTTCCGACACGGTACCGGCCAAATTGGCATCGGCACCCGGTTGGAAAATCATCCCAACCGTTAGGGCGGCGGTGATAGCGATGATGGTATTGATAATGTAGAGGGCAAAGGTTTTACCACCAAGGCGCCCAAATGCGGTAATGTCCTTCAGTTCAACGATACCGCATACAATCGAGACATACACCAAAGGAACAACCAATAGCTTGATCAACGAAACAAACATGCCGCCAGCACCTTCTGCCAAGCCGAGCACATAGGTATCCATCAAGGTCACACCGTTAAACAGGTACTGTATTGCCGTACCGATGATCAGGCCGGCAAACAAGCCTGTAAATATCTTTCCTGATAGCGATTTCTTCATCGTCCATCTCCAGTCTGTTGTGCTTTAAAAACTCTATTTACTTCCCATTCCCGCTGTCCATCGCGAGATTGAGCGTCATTTTACACAGACAAAACAAACTTAAAAGAACATTTTTTACAATTTAGCCACAATTGAAACAGATCATTAATCACCAACATTCAGCCAAAAACACAAAATAAAACACTAAAACCCATGCATAACCGCAACTTATTCACATCACGAATAGCACAAAGTTTGGCGAGATGTGGCTCTGTATACAGAATTATCAATTACGGAAAACGTGCCCCTCATCACACCCACGCGTTCACTATACGAACATTTTGTAATCACATTTTATTATTGGAAACTATAAAAAATGGCTTTCCTGAGCCGGTTCAGAAAAGCCATTAGAGCCACCATAATGAGCTAAGGTAGATTTAATACAGCCACAAACTCATGTTGCAGGTATAAAAAAACCACCCCGGAGGGTGGCTTTCGTCATGCACTATCAGCGTGGATTAGTCGTTGTTCTGCGGGCGCATTGCCGGGAACAGAAGGACGTCACGGATAGTGTGAGTGTTGGTGAACAGCATTGCCAGACGGTCGATACCGATGCCCTGACCCGCTGTTGGCGGAAGGCCGTGCTCCAGTGCTGTAATGTAGTCAGCATCGTAGAACATCGCTTCGTCATCACCGGCATCTTTCGCTTCAACCTGTGCCTTGAAACGTGCGTCTTGATCTTCAGCATCGTTAAGCTCAGAGAAACCATTCGCCACTTCACGACCACCGATGAAGAACTCGAAACGATCAGTGAAGAACGGGTTGTCATCGCTGCGGCGTGCCAATGGCGAGATATCCGCTGGGTAACCTGTGATGAACGTCGGCTGGATCAGTTTTGGTTCAGCCGTTTCACCAAAGATTTCCTCTAGCAGCTGGCCACATGTCCAGAAATCTTCCACGTCAACGTGAACAGACTTAGCGATAGAAACCATTAGCTCGCGGTTCTGCAGATCTTCTTCTGTCAGCGCCTGAATTTGCTCGTGGCTCGGGTTGTAGTGCTTGATCGCTTCGAACATGCTCATGCGCGTGTAGGTACCGCCGAACTCAACCGTCTCGTCACCGTAAGGCATCGCCGTTGAACCCAGTACATCCATCGCAACCGTGCTTAGCATCTCTTCGGTCAGATCCATCAGATCTTTGTAGTCAGCGTAAGCTTGGTAGAATTCCATCATGGTGAATTCTGGGTTGTGACGTGGCGATAGGCCTTCGTTACGGAAGTTACGGTTGATTTCGAATACACGATCAAAGCCGCCGACAACCAAACGCTTCAGGTACAGCTCAGGTGCCACACGCAGGTACATGTCGATGTCGAGTGCGTTGTGGCGAGTGATGAACGGGCGTGCCGTCGCACCACCAGGGATCACGTGCATCATAGGCGTTTCCACTTCAAGGTAGCCTTTCGACATCATGAAGTTACGGATAGCCGCTACCAGCTTAGAGCGGATGATGAACGCATTGCGCGAGTCGTCGTTAACGATAAGGTCAACGTAACGCTGGCGGTAGCGCATTTCCTGATCGGTCAGGCCGTGGAATTTCTCAGGTAGAGGACGCAGCGCTTTGGTCAGCAGCACGTACTCGTCCATGTTCACGTAAAGGTCACCTTTACCTGATTTGTGCAGGGCACCTTTAACACCGATGATGTCACCGATATCCAGGCCAGAGTATTTTTCTTTCAGCTCTTTCTGAACATTCTTGTCAGCATAAGCCTGAATACGGCCAGAAACGTCTTGAATCGCAAGGAAAGGACCACGCTTAGCCATTACACGACCAGCAATCGACACTACGTGGCCTGCTTCTGCAAGCTCTTCTTTGCTAAGTTCGCCGTATTTAGCCTGCAGATCTGCCGCTAGGCTATCGCGACGGAAATCATTTGGGTGGCCGTTTGCTTTGCAGTTCTCGCGGATCTTATCCAATTTCGCGCGACGTTCAGCAATCAGCTTATTCTCATCTTGTAATTGATCAGTCATGGGTTAACCCTTAAATGTTTTAACCGGAGTCGGTTACAGACCTGATTTCAGGCTAGCTTCAATAAAACGGTCTAAATCGCCGTCAAGTACGGCCTGGGTGTTACGATTTTCCACCCCGGTACGTAAATCTTTGATACGGGAGTCATCCAGCACATACGAGCGGATCTGGCTACCCCAACCAATGTCAGACTTCGAGTCTTCGTTGGCTTGCTTCTCAGCATTTTGCTTCTGCATCTCAAGCTCGAACAGTTTCGCTTTCAACTGTTTCATCGCCTGATCTTTGTTCTTGTGCTGAGAGCGGTCATTCTGACACTGCACCACGGTATTGGTCGGTACGTGCGTAATACGTACGGCCGACTCGGTGGTGTTTACGTGCTGACCACCCGCGCCCGAAGCACGGTACACATCGATTCGCAGGTCAGATTGATTGATCTCGATATCAATGTTGTCATCGACTTCCGGGTAAATAAATGCCGATGAGAAAGACGTATGACGGCGGCCGCCGGAGTCAAATGGTGACTTACGCACCAAGCGGTGAACACCGGTTTCAGTACGTAGCCAGCCGTAAGCATACTCACCGCTGATACGGACAGTTGCCGACTTAAGGCCAGCCACATCGCCTTCGGACACTTCGATAACTTCGGTTTTGAAGCCCTTGGCATCCGCCCAGCGCAGGTACATACGCAGCATCATGGACGTCCAGTCCTGTGCTTCGGTACCACCCGAACCTGCCTGGAGATCGATATAGCAATCTGAGCCATCATGATCGCCAGAGAACATACGACGGAACTCAAGCTTGGCCAGTTTGCTTTCTAGCTCAGCGAGTTCTGGTTCAATCTCGTCAAATGTCTCTTGGTCTTCTTCTTCAATCGCCAGCTCAAGCAAACCTTCGACGTCTTCCACGCCTTGGTCCAGCTGATCGATCGTATCAACAATCGCTTCTAATGATGAACGCTCTTTGCCCAGCGCCTGTGCGCGATCGGGCTCGTTCCATACATCAGGTTGCTCTAACTCTGCATTGACCTCTTCTAGACGCTCTTTCTTGGCATCATAGTCAAAGGTACCCCCTAAGGACATCAGTACGTGCTGATACATCCTCAAGTCGGTTTTTAATAGGATTAATCTCGAACATTGCCACTCTTCATAGCCGAAATGGACATAACCGAAGGATTCTATCGAATTGTAGATAGAATATACAGGGGAAAGGGAAGGGAATCGGCGAATTTATTTTTTTAACCCGATCACAAAAACGCCGGCTGTCACAGAGAGGCCCGATTTCATCTTGCCTCTCTGCAACGGGGACAACGACAGACGGTTTGGGGTCTGCCAGTAGCCCCTAAAGTGCGGTGATGTGCTCGACCAATAACTGGGCGCTGCGGTTACCGCGGAACTCGTTGACATCCAGTCGGTACGCCAGTTCCACCTGCTGGACCGAGGCATCCGGCCAGCGACGGACATCAACATTAAAGGCGATAGCGTCTATCACACTGCCACCGGCCAATGGCTCGAGCATCATCTTGAGGTGTTTGCTGCCCACCAGTTTCTGGTGTAGCAAACGGAAACGGCCATCGAACATCGGCTCAGGGAACTGCTGCCCCCACGGCCCGCCGGCCCGCAAGACTTCTGCCACCTGCAAGTTCAACTCCTGCGGCATCAATTCACCGTCGCTGAGCAACACGCCACGCAATGCATCTTCGTCGAGCTCGGCACGTACCGCTTGGTCAAAGGCGTGGTTAAAGGCGTCCAATTGCGCCTCAGGAATAGTCAGTCCAGCCGCCATAGCATGGCCGCCGAACTTTAGGATCATGCCCGGGTTCTGGGTATCAATCAGATCCAGTACGTCACGCATATGCAAACCGGGGATAGATCGGCACGACCCCTTGATTTCACCATTGCCAGCGTCAGCAAAGGCAATCACTGGGCGGTGGTATTGCTCTTTGATACGCGAGGCAAGGATCCCGATCACGCCTTGGTGCCAGTCACGCTGGAACAGCGACAAACCGTAAGGCATGTCCTGCTTGTTAAACTTAAGGCGCTCGCAAATTGCCACCGCCTCTTCTTTCATTCCCTGCTCAATTTCTTTGCGGGTTTGATTCAAGGCATCAAGCTCGGTGGCCATCCTGCGTGCCGCCTGAATGTTGTCACACAGCAATAACTCCACCCCGAATGACATGTCATCCAAGCGTCCTGCCGCATTGATCCTCGGCCCTAGGGCAAACCCCAAATCGGTAGCAACCAAGCGCGCCGGATCGCGGTTGGCGACTTCAATCAGGGCACGGATTCCCGCTCGGCACTTGCCAGCCCGAATACGCTGCAAGCCCTGGTGAACCAAAATACGATTATTGCCATCCAGTGCCACCACATCAGCCACAGTCCCCAGCGCCACCAAGTCCAGCAACTCGGCTAAATTAGGCTCAGGCAGCCCCTGCTCGGCAAACCAGTTATCCTCTCGCAACGACGCACGCACGGCCAGCATCAGGTAGAAGGCAACCCCCACCCCACACAATGCCTTGGAGGGAAAGTCACACTCATGCAGATTAGGGTTCACGATAGCGTCCGCTTCCGGCAACACATCTCCCGGTAAGTGGTGATCGGTGACCAGCACTTGAATACCGCGCGCTTTCGCGGCGGCAACCCCTGCAATTGAAGAGACCCCGTTATCCACCGTCATGATCAGTTCAGCCCCGCGTTCGGCAGCCTGCTCAACCACTTCCGGACTTAAGCCATAGCCATCATCAAAGCGATTGGGAACCAGATAATCGACATTACGGCTGCCCAGCATCCGTAGGGCCAGCACTGACAATGCTGAGCTGGTGGCACCATCGGCATCAAAATCACCGACCACGATGATCCGACGCTGTGCGGCTAGTGCCTGCTTGAGCAGCGCTACGGCTGGGGCAATGCCGTACAACTGGTTATAACCCAGCAATCCACGTACCCCGCGCTCCAATTCGGCTTCGCTGGAAATACCTCGGGCAGCATAGATCCGCTGCAAGATAGGCGGGGTTAAGTCGGTAAACTGGCTGGTGTCGGCTTCTGGACGGCGTTTAATTTCAATCATCGGGACAGTCTATAGCTGGGGATAAGTTAAAGTCGCTTGGGCATATGTGCCACAAGCCATTATAGGCACAGGACCTGAGTGGGCAACAGAATTTCAACGCATAAAAAAAGCCCCGGCTGGCCGGGGCAGTATTTGTTTTAGCCACGGTTATCCAGCATCTGGCGCAGCATTTGTGCCGGCTGGTAACCCGGCAGCATGGTGCCGTCTTCCAAAATCATCGCCGGCGTACCGGATACACCCATGGCAACACCAAGCTGGTAATGTTTTTTCACCAGATCATTCTGCGGCTTGACCCCGGCTGGGTTGAAGGAGCCCTCTTTGGCCTGTGTCATCGCCATTGCCGGATCTTTGGCCCCCCAAATCGCACTCATCTCATCGAAGTTACGCGAACGTTCACCACCGCGCGGGAAGGCCAGATAACGAATGGTAATACCGGCATCATTGTAAGCCTGCATTTCGCTATGCAGCTTGCGGCAGTAACCACAGCTGGTATCGGTAAAGACCGTCACCACATATTTTTCGTCTTTGGCCGGATAGACGATCATTTCGTCCTCCATCCCCTGTAGCTTGGCCTTGTTCAACTTGGCCATCTTCTGCTCAGTCAGGTTGATCGGCTCAGCATCGGTAGCCTGATACAGGCTACCAAGAATGAAATGGCCACCATCATCGGAAACATAAAAAATGCCACGCTCAGTCACGACTTCATTGAGCCCTGGTAACGGTGAAGCACTGATAGAAACCGGCGCCAGCCCAAGATTGCTCAACTTGCTTGTAATTGCCGCCTCATCAGGCTTGGCTGATGCCGTAAAGGCAGTCATTGCCACTGTGGTTGCAAGTAACGTACGACCCAAAAAGTGCATGTGACTCTTTCCTTTCAAAAAATAAATTCGTGCCGGAGTATGGCGATCACCGCCAGCACCCATCACTACTGGATATATGACCCCGGTAGTGCAAAAAAATTTCACATTCCGCAAAATAACTCATCCTCTCTAGTATATACCTAAGTATCAACCAGATGCAGGTTAGCCTTCACGGTAAGCAAGGCGAAGCAGCCGTCAAGCACGCGGGTGGTGCGCACCATGCAGCTGCTTGAGTCGCTCGGTTGCGACATGGGTATAGATCTGGGTGGTCGATAGATCGCTATGACCGAGCAGCATCTGCACCACCCGCAAATCCGCCCCGTAATTGAGCAAATGGGTGGCAAAGGCATGGCGCATTACGTGCGGCGACAATGTCTCAGCGTCAATGCCCGCCTTTACGGCATAGTGTTTGATCCGGTGCCAGAATGTCTGGCGGGTCATCTGTTTGGCCCGCTTGCTCGGGAATACCACATCCGAGCTTTTCTCTCCCAACAATTGCGGCCGGCCGCTTTGCAGGAACTGCTCTATCCAGTCGATAGCATCCTCACCCATCGGCACCAGACGCTCTTTATTACCTTTACCGATCACCCGCACCACCCCTTGGCGCAAGCTGACATTTTCCATGGTTAAGCTGACCAGTTCTGTTACTCGCAACCCAGTGGCGTACAGCAACTCCAGCATCGCCTTATCACGCAGTTCGATAGGATCGTTGGGATCGGGTGCCGATAACAAGGCACCGACTTGCTCTTCGGTAATATCCTTGGGCAGGCGCTTGGGTAGCTTGGGGCTCACCAGCATGGCGCTGGGATCATCGTCACGCATTTTTTCCCGATTCAAATACTGGAACAACCGGCGGATTGCCGACACCATTCGGGCCCGGGAAGTCTGTTTATAGTCAGCATCGAACAACCACTGCTGGTAACGCTGCAGCTCATCGCTTGACACCCGCTCCAGTGCCAGACCTTGCTCATCGAGCCAGTTTTCCAATTTTTTCAGATCATTGCGGTATGAAATCAGGGTGTTTTCAGATAATCCCCGCTCCATCCACATCGCATCGAGAAACCGCTCGATGATCACTTCATCGTTTTCCACTACAACCTCGGTGTACGCTTTCGCAAAAACACATGGATAAATACACAGTACCCAATGGTAGACGATTTCCTGCTAAATGTAACGACTCGGCCCAGTTGCAGCCGGAATTTCTGACTCAATCACTCAGAAATAGTCAAGACCGCCCAAGCTAGGTAGAATCCCCTATCATTTATTCGTTACACATTGGACAAGCAGCATGAAGATTGGCTTATTCTACGGCTCAACCACCTGCTATACCGAAATGGCCTCGGAGAAAATCCGCGAATGCATCGGTGCTGAACTGGTTGATTTACATAATATCAAAGAAGCAGATATCAGCGGGATGAACCAGTACGACATGCTGATCCTTGGGATCTCTACGTGGGATTTCGGCGAGCTGCAAGAAGACTGGGAAGCCGTGTGGGAACAACTTGACGGGCTTAGTCTTAATGGCAAAACCGTGGCCCTATTCGGCCTTGGCGATCAGGAAGGCTATACCGAATGGTTCCTCGATGCGATGGGCATGCTGCACGAGAAACTGCTGCCGACCGGCGCCCAGTTTGTCGGTTACTGGCCAAACGAGGGGTATGACTTCGAAGCCTCAAAAGCGCTCACCGACGACGGTACGCTATTTGTCGGATTGGCTCTGGATGAAGATAGCCAGTATGAATTAAGCGATGAGCGTATCACGACCTGGTGTGAACAAATCCTGACTGAGTACAGCGAAACGCTATAACGCTTTGCTCATCGCAGGCCGCCAAAAGGGTCGCTTGAAATACAAAAAAAGGGATGCGAGGCATCCCTTTTTGTCAGCCGCCCTTTTATTCAAAGCGACTCTCTATATATGACCGTTACGCCGTTTGGCTTTCCTGCTGGCCTTGCTTCACCGCCTTTTGGGCACCGACAAAGCAAGTCACAACCAGCGCCGCAAACGTCGGCATCAACCACGCCATACCGTAATCAAACAATGGCAGAACACGGAATGCAGAAACATTAAAACCTGCGACCTTAGCGGCATCAATCATGCTGAACGACAGCGCCACCAGCATAACAACGCGGTAAGACAATGCCGGATTTGGTAACCAACGGCGGATGAACGTCAGGATAACCAGTGCCATCGCAATTGGGTACAAGGCAAACAACGCCGGCAGCGACAGAACAATCAGCTGGTTCAGACCTACATTGGCAACCACACAGCAAGCTACAGACAGCAGTACTGCCCATTTTTCGTAAGACCAGCTAGTCAGCGACGAGAAGTACTCAGAACACGCACTGATCAGGCCAACCACGGTGGTCAAGCACGCCAGCAATACAATCAACGACAGCATCATCTGGCCGGCAGGACCAAACAGCGCAGCCACGTAGATCGCTAGGATGTCACCGCCATTCGAGGCATTGGCCGCAATATTGACACTGGTCGCACCCAAGTAGAACAGGGAAACATACACAAATGCCAGACCCGCAGCGGCAATCAACCCCGCCATGATCAGGTATTTACGGGTTGCTTGCTCATCGGTCACACCTTTGCTGCGTACGGCATCGACAATCACCATACCGAATAGCAAGGCTGCCACAGCATCCAGGGTGTTATAGCCTTCGACAAAGCCTTTGAGGAACGGCATGGCAACATAGTCACCCTTTGCCGCTTCAATCGCATCCTGCGGGTTAACGACAACGCTAACAGCCAGCACCACCAAAGCAATAAACAAGATCGGCGTCAGGAATTTGCCGACCATATCAACCAGATTGCCACGAGAGCGTGACAGGAGCATCGCTATGCCAAAAAAGACGATAGAGAAAACAGTAAGGCTTAGCTGTCCTGCATCGGCAATGAACGGTTTCACGCCCATTTCATACGCCACCAGACCAGCACGCGGAGCGGCAAACGCCGGGCCAATCACGATAAAGATCAACACCGCCAGTAAGGTTGCCACTTTCGACGGCAGGTCCTGGGTCATGCCTTTCCAACCGCCGGCAACGGCAACGGCAATGATGGCAACCAGCGGTAAGGTAACGCCAGTTGATAGGAATCCGAACATCGCCGGTACGAGATGATCACCAGCCTGCTGGCCAGCCTGCGGCGGGAATATGATATTGCCTGCGCCTAGAAAGAAAGCGAAGGTCATAAAACCCAACGCCATGATATCGGTAAAACTGAGTGACTTTTTCAAACTGCACCTTCCACTCTTGATGTTATGTCTGCTGTATTTGTAAATATTGTTATTTTTTTGGCCACAAAAAAGGATTACCTGAATGTGACCTTGCTCGCAGCATAATGACGAAAAAGCACTCAATAAGCAACAAGGTAGTGAAAAACACCATAATCTTTGGCCTGGGTATCAGAGAACCAGCATATACAACCAAAATAAAAACCCCATACGAGATCAAAAACTAATAAAAACCACTTATTAAAAACATCAAAAACAGAAGCAATAACCATGTAACAACTATCCAACAGAAGGTTATCATTCTTAAATTCATCCCGAGCAGGCTATAATGCCAAGGTCAAAAACAGAACAAGGTCCAGCAACACCATGGCAAAAGGGTTCACCTTCAAGCAATTCCACATTAACGATCACGGCTGTGGCATGCCCGTCAGTACGGATGGGGTTCTGCTCGGCGCCTGGGCAGCCCTGCCGCTATCTGGCCCGATCCTCGATATCGGCACCGGTAGCGGTTTGCTTGCGCTGATGGCAGCACAACGCACAGCTAAGCAAGGTAATCCCGTCACCGCGATTGAAATTGACAACGGTGCCGCGATGGCAGCGCAGTGCAACATCACCGATTCCCCGTGGGCAGATCGCATTGAGATAACGCATCAGACCATTCAAGCATGGGCCAGCCAGCAACCAGCCGGATCCGTCGATACGATCGTCTGTAACCCGCCCTACTTCAACCATGGCGAGCAAGCTGGCTGCCAGGCCCGAGCAGCGGCACGTCATACAGATACCTTGCCGCATAGCGAGTTGCTGGCGGCAATTGGCCACCTTCTGAGCCCAACCGGAAGTGCTAGCCTTATCTTGCCGGTTTATGAAGGCGAGCAATTTATCGAAGCGGCGCGCGCCCAGCAGCTCTATTGCCAGCGACTATGCAAAGTGAAAACCACCGAACGCAAACCACCAAGCCGGCTGCTGATTGACTTGAGGTCAAGTCCGGCACCGTGCCAAACCGAACAGCTGGTGATCCACCAAAATGACCAATACAGTGAGGACTTTATTGCCCTAACCAAGGCGTTTTACCTGAATATGTAGTGTGGATCCCACCTTAGGTTTGGCGAAATACGGAAGTTTTTATACTTTTATCGGTGATCGTTGCGGCAATAATCTCTATAATGCCGCCCCTTATGTTTTTTGCACGTAACCGGCGATCGATAGGCTCCCCATACTAAAAGGGGGATTCCCTGAGTTCCCAAGGAGAAATGACTGGTGAGAGAGTTTTCCGAATTAGAATTAGATAGCGAGCTGCTGCAGGCCATTGCCGATCTCGGCTACGATCGCCCTACCGTGATCCAAGCTGAAGCGATCCCGCACGCGCTGGATGGCCGAGATGTACTGGCATCCGCTCCTACCGGTACCGGAAAAACCGCAGCATTTCTTCTACCGATGATCCAGCACCTGCAAGATTTCCCGCGTAAAAAGCCGGGGCCTGCACGCGTACTGGTACTGACACCAACCCGAGAGCTGGCTATTCAGGTCGCCGATCAAGCCCGCGCGCTTGCCAAGCACACCCAGCTGAAGGTTTTCACCATTACCGGCGGTATCTCCTACGATGAACATGCCGAGCTATTGGGTAAAACCCAAGATATTGTGGTGGCAACACCGGGCCGCCTGATGGAATACATCGAAAGCGAGCGCTTTGACTGCCGTGCAATTGAATGCCTGATCCTCGATGAAGCTGACCGCATGCTGGACATGGGCTTTGGTAAAATTGTTCAGCGTCTTCATAACGAATGTCGCTGGCGTCGCCAAAGCCTGCTGTTCTCTGCCACCTTGGAAGGCAAAGGTGTCCGTGACTTCTCAAGCACCATCCTCAACGAGCCGGTTGAAGTCAATGCCGAGCCGCCACGCCGTGAGCGCAAGAAAATCCATCAGTACTACCACCGCTGTGACGATATGGCTCACAAGCTGGCGCTGCTGGAGACGATCCTCAAAAGCGAAGCTGAGCGCACGATCATTTTCGTCAAGACCCGTGAACGTCTTGCGACACTGCGTGATCAGCTGGCTGCGATGCAGATCCCTTGCTGCTGGATCCAAGGCGAAATGGCCCAAGCCTCGCGTAACAATACGATTCGCCGCTTCCGCGACGGCGAAATCAATATCATGCTGGCTACCGATGTTGCTGCCCGTGGTATCGACCTACCGGATATCAGCCATGTGATCAACTTCGACATGCCGCGTACTGCCGATGTTTACCTGCACCGAATTGGCCGTACAGCCCGTGCCGGTAAGAAGGGAACGGCGGTATCCCTTATCGAAGCACATGATCAGGGCATGATCGATCGTGTTGGCCGCTACATGAACGAAGAAGTGGCTGAGCGTTTTGTCGAAGGCATGCGCCCGAAACACAAAAAAGCCCTGACGGTGAAAAAGAAGAAGAAAAAAGATCCGAAAAAGAAAACGGCTGTGAAAAAGAAAAAAGCGAAAAAATAATACTTCAGCTTTTAGCGAAAACACAAACGGGCTGGTATTCACCAGCCCGTTTTTTCTAATACCCAACCCAATAATATGGGTACCACGACTCTACACAATAATAACTACTGCGCTTCGCGCTTGAACACCAGTTCAGTCGCCGTCGATTCAGCTGGCACAAAGTAGTAGCCCGCCGTGTCGAACTGCTTGAGCTTTTCCACTGAATCCACTTGATTATCAATAATATAACGAGCCATCATGCCTCGCGCCTTCTTGGCGTAAAAGCTGATCACCTTGTAAGTGCCATTCTTGCAGTCTTTGAACACCGGAGTAACGATCTTACCCGCCACCTGCTTGATCTTGACCGCCTTAAAGTATTCGTTTGACGCCAGGTTGATCAGGGTATCATCACCTTGCTCAGCCAATGCCTGGTTGACCTTATCAGTAATGATATTGCCCCAGAATTGGTACAAATTGGTACCGCGCGGGTTAGCCAGCTTGGTCCCCATCTCAAGACGGTATGGCTGCATCAAGTCAAGCGGGCGCAATAGGCCATACAGGCCCGATAGCATTCGCAGGTGCTGCTGAGCATAAGCCAATTGCACGTCATCCATGGTTTCGGCGGCCAAACCGGTGTAGACATCCCCCTTGAAGGCCAAAATCGCCTGACGGGCGTTATCGGTAGTAAATTCAGGCTGCCACTCAGCGAAGCGGGCCGCATTCAAACCGGCGATTTTATCGCTGACTTTCATCAGGCTGGCAATCTGGACTGGGGTCAGCTCTCGACACACTTCAATCAACTCAGCCGAATGGTCAGTCAACTCAGGCAGGGTGAACGTCTCTGTTGCCAACGGAGAATCGTAATCGAGTGTTTTTGCCGGTGAAACCACAATTAACATGGGATGCTTCCTTTTGATCTTATATGGCTAAGATGTTAACAGCCTGACAAAAAAAAACCACGCGTTGTACGCGTGGTCTTTTCTATTGTTGTTATCGCCCAATTCGATGGCAAGCGAAGATCAATCCTTCTTAGACTGATCCCAGATCCCTTCTTCCAACTGAGCGTGCAACTCAGGGTAATCCTGACTATCAAAGGTAGGGACTTTCCCCTCCTTGAGCTGCTGGTTGTAATCCTTGGCCAGTTTCACCACCGTACCGGACAACAGCACGATAGCTATCAAGTTGATGATCGCCATCATCCCCATCGACACATCCGCCATGGCCCAGACCGTCGGCAAATCAGCCACTGCACCGAACATCACCATCCCCAGTACCACAAAGCGGAACACAGTCAGACCCGCTTTATGGTTGTGCTCGAGGAAAATCAAATTGGTTTCTGCATAAGAGTAATTGGCCACCAATGAGGTAAAGGCAAAGAAGAAGATAGCCACCGCAATGAAAATGGCCCCCCAGCCACCCACCTGAGAGCTCAATGCGCGCTGGGTCAATTCAATACCGGTGATTTCGCTATGCGGGACATACTCGCCCGACATCAAGATAATCGCTACCGTCGCGGAACAGATCACAATGGTATCCATGAATACGCCCAGCATTTGCACATAACCCTGAGAGGCGGGGTGTGGCGGATACGGTGTGGCTGAAGCCGCAGCATTCGGTGCCGAACCCATACCGGCTTCATTGGAGAACAAACCGCGTTTGAGACCATTGATCATACCCTGCGCAATGGTATAGCCCAACGCCCCCGAGGCCGCTTCTTCCAGACCGAACGCACTACGGAAAATCAAACCCAGCACTTCAGGTAGCTTTTCAAGGTTGGTAAACATGATGAATAGGGCAAGCACCAGGTAACACAGGGCCATCGCAGGTACCAGGATTTCTGCCGTACGGGCAATCGTACGTAGACCACCGAAAATAATCACACCGGCCATCATCACCAGCACAACACCAACATACGCCGGGTTCCAGCCGAAGGCGACATTCATTGCAAGGGTTATCGAGTTAGCCTGAACCGAGTTGAAGACCAAGCCAAACGCAATAATCAGGAAAATCGAGAACACCACGCCCATCCAGCGCATGCCCAAGCCTTTTTCCATATAATAAGCAGGACCACCACGGTAGTTACCGTCATCATCCCGGGTCTTGTAGAGCTGAGCCAGCGCGCTCTCGGCAAACGCCGTCGCCATCCCCAACATGGCAATCAGCCACATCCAGAAAATCGCACCCGGTCCGCCCAGCGTCAGCGCTACCGCGACGCCAGCCATATTACCGGTACCGACACGGGCTGCCAGGCTGGTACACAGCGCCTGGAATGATGAAATACCTGACTTATCTGACTTGCGGCTGTTTTTCATCACGCTGAACATATGACCAAAATGACGGAACTGAATAAACCCCAACCGATAGGTAAAGAATACGCCAACGCCAATCAACAAATAAATGAGCACTGAGCCCCATAACAGGTCGTTCAAAAAATTAATCTGACTTGACACGTCTACCCCTCTAGAAATCAATAATTAGCTGAAACCGGCCATCAGGCCGCAAGCAGAAAGTATCGGTTCAGTCCGTCCGCCAACCAAACCAAAACCTGTCGGTTAGACAAAACAGTTACTACAACCTTAGTTTTATTATGTGGTAAAAGACAGCAGCACATGAGCTACGCCTGCAAGTGCGGGCCGCTATCCTGCGCAGCTACGATGTAGGCATGATGTTAACAAGAGGCATAAGAAGACAGCCACCTGCCAACTTGACCTTATATGGTATAACTGCAGATGGCAGATGATCATGCAAAGATAACCAGCAAAAATCAACATCCCTCATATGAATATTGCTTATCTAGCATGATACTGGCTAATTTAGTGTCAATATTTTCCTTTTGACACCTCTCACTAACCGCTAATCCCTTCTCTTTTATGGTGTTTTTTTAGACAACCAACTGACATTGGGACCTGCCGCACATCAAATATTCATCGTTAAGTAACATTTGCGAAACACATCAATTTTATTTTGGGTCTTGCTATGATATTTAAATAGAACCGATTGTAAGGAAGAGGTGCTCTATGGACAGCTATGCATTCGATGACATTCTTGCAACAGAAACACCAAGACGTGGTGCTCGTAGCAAGCCGGTAAAACGTAAGTGGCGTGAAATTGAAGCGCTAAAAGATAGGGAAAGGCTGCGCCGTGAGTTGGCTGATATCGATATGTTCAAGGATTCATCAGACGAAGACCTTGATTTCTAGCCTATAAAAAACCTAATGTTCGACTAAAGAGCCAGCCTCGCGCCGGCTCTTCCATTAGTATTGCTCACTCCGCTGCGGTTATGCTTGCAGCCGCTCAGCTAAATGACGGTACCGCTCGGTCACCTGGCCACCAAATAGCGGATCGCAGTCACACTCCTCATACTGTTGTGACACCGCCAGCCAGTCTTCTTGGGTGAAGTGCTTATGGATCAGAGGAAGAATATGTTTTTCCTCGAACTCCAAATGGGCAAGCTGGCTAACAACAAAGGCATTGAGCTTGTCGGCAAACACATCGAGCGGGATCACCGCATCCATCAGAATCATATCAACCGTGTCGGCAAACTCCCGGGTTAACCTCGCCAGCTCTTCATGTTCTTTCTCCAGACTTTTTACCTCACCAGCACTGTCAGCATAGTGATCTTGATAATAATGGTAGAGCACATCCTCTTTAGGATGGTGGCAGCACTCGGCATGGTTCTGCAGGTAATCCACAATATCTTTGATCAGGCCATAATTAACTTCTTGCCCATTGCGTATTGCGACCAGCTTCTGTTGAAGGATCTTCAACAGTCGGCAAATATAACCATGTTCAGTGTGAATATCATCCAGCATCATTGCATAAACCTCCCAGTCAACTCCATTACTAAAAGTGTATGCAAGGATGGAAAAATACACCTTGATCTCGGTTATTTAATACGCAATTCCTTTACACAAATCACACAACCCGACAAATAAAGATTAATCTTCCAGCAACCAATTTATAACTGGCTTATTCATCTGTTTTAATAGCTGGTTTGTCTGTGAGAAATGTTTACAACCAAAGAAGCCTCTGTAAGCAGACAATGGTGAGGGATGAGCAGAGCGCAGTACATGATGCCGTTCGGTATTGATTTTCTTTCCCTTCTTTTGCGCATGCGCGCCCCACAGCAAGAAAATAACGCCCTCGCAATGTTGATCGACCACTTCAATCAAGCGGTCGGTAAATACCTCCCACCCTATCTTGGCATGCGAGTGGGCATTGCCTTGCTCTACTGTCAGTACGGTGTTGAGCAGCAACACACCTTGCTCGGCCCAGCTTTGAAGATAACCGTGGTTCGGCGGGGTAAAGCCGTCAATATCCGTTACCAACTCTTTGTACATATTGGCCAAAGACGGCGGAATTTTCACACCAGGACGGACCGAAAAACTCAAGCCATGCGCTTGTCCCGGGCCGTGATAAGGATCTTGTCCCAAAATGACCACCTTGACCTCTGAAAGCGGTGTCGCCACCAGCGCATTGAATACAGCGTCCTGAGGTGGATAGATTTCTTTTCCAGCCGCACGCTCAGTGGCAACATATTGCTCCACCTGCTGGAAATACGGTTTCTGGCGTTCAGTCTCGATGACCTCTTGCCAGTTCTGTACAGTACTCATTCTCGGATCCTCTTATACCAAACTCAGTGGTATTACTTTTGCTGCCTATTGTATGGGGTTGGCTGATAAAACAAAGCCCCCCATCCACTCAAGCAGATAGGGGGCTCATCAAAAGGAGAAGATGGACGCTGTATTTAATCCACCTGATAGCGCGCTTTAGGGGTGACGGGCGTACGCCAATGTCCTCGCCCCTGAATATGACGGTGAGCCTGTGGTAATCGTGAGATGCCGTAATTCAATATCATCATTTCACTGTTCATAACCTTTCCCTCTCTTTAATATCTCATTACTAAGAACAGTTATGAAAAATTAGTGCCAGAATTGATAAGATTACAAATGAATGCAAATCAATAGGTTAAAATCAGCATCAACATCTACCCCGCCGATATTGCCCTAAATGGGTGAGCGTTGATCCAATATTGCGAATATTACTCGGCTTCAGGAATCATCGAACGCAATGTTGCTATTTCCTGCTGCCAGATATCGGGGTTGATGGTTTCCAGTACCAGTGGAATATTATCAAATCGGCTATCTTGCATCAGGTAGCGAAAGCATTCCCAGCCGATTTCACCGTCTCCCAAACTATGATGACGGTCTAGGTGGCTGCCTAATCCACCTTTGGAGTCATTGAGATGCATACCACGTAGGTATTTCATTCCGACAATCTGATCAAACTCAGCAAACGTCTTATCTGTGGCCGTTTCACTGCGCAAGTCATAGCCGGCGGCAAACGCATGGCATGTATCGATACACACCCCGATCCGGGATTTATCTTCCACCTGCTCGATGATGCTGGCCAGTTGCTCGAAGCGCCAGCCGAGGTTGCTTCCCTGCCCAGCCGTATTTTCAATCACTGCGACGACATCGGGTACCTCTGCGTGTGCCAGGTTGATGGACTCGGCAATCAAAGAAAGGCAGTCGGTTTCAGGGATTTTTTTCAAATGGCTACCCGGGTGGAAGTTCAGCAAGTGCAACCCGAGTTGCTCGCAACGGGCCATTTCATCAATAAACGCGTTGCGTGACTTTTCCAGCTTCTCACTCTCCGGTGCCCCGAGGTTTATCAGGTATGAATCATGAGGGAGAATGGCATCGGGGCTGAAGCCGTATTGCTGACAGCGCGCCTTGAATGCCGTGATGACATCTTGCTCCAGCGGCTTGGCGGCCCACTGGCGCTGATTTTTGGTGAATAGAGCAAACGCATTGGCACCAATCTTATTGGCATTTTCTGGCGAGTGATGTACTCCGCCGGCTGCGGATACGTGCGCACCAATTAATTTCATTTTTTTCCTACTTTAATGTTTTTCATTTTAAGCACCGATTGTACGTTATTTATCAACGTCAGCGCTTACAGATTGATCAGGACAAAAACGCCTTTTCCGAGAGGTTAGGGGAATAGCGCTCATTTTTTTGTTGTAATTTTACTACAAATGATCCACTCAAATATTTTTTAAATGATAACGCATTAGTTAAAAACCCATAAAAATGCGGGTTAGTTGACCTAGCTCAATAAAATCGCCCTGCGAAATTTAAGGTTTTTTGTTGTAATTTGATCTAAATCAATACACAATTAGCACCATCGAGATATATAATACGCAACTCAACAAGAAAATAGAAAAAACTAACGACACCCCCGACAAGCGGAGATTGTGAATTATAACTACTAAAAAATATGGCTTATGACGGTTGGAACCTTTTGCTCACAAGGCTTCTCATTATCATAAATACCGACATCCGGTCGTATTTTTCACTAGTCATAATTTTGCAAAATCAGGCTTAAACCTCAGGGGTTAGGTCATAAAAATAAGTCTTATACGGAGAAGAAAGTCATGATCCAAGGTATTCAAATCACTAAATCAGCTAACGATGACCTACTAAACTCGATCTGGTTGCTTGATTCAGAAACTAACGAAGCTCGCTGTGTTGCAGCATCTGCTGGTTTCGAAGCAGACCAAGTGATCCCAGCCGCTGATCTAGGCGAGTACGAGTCTCGCGAAGTTGCTATCGAAGCGCCAGCTAAGATCGAAGGCGGTCAGCACCTGAACGTTAACGTTCTTAAGCGTGAGACCCTGGAAGATGCTGCTAAGCACCCAGAAAAATACCCTCAGCTAACTATCCGTGTATCTGGCTACGCGGTACGCTTCAACTCTCTGACGGTAGAGCAGCAGCGTGACGTTATCGCTCGTACTTTCACTAACAGCCTGTAATTACAGCTGCTGTTAGTAAAAAACGGTACC
Organism: Photobacterium lutimaris; assembly: GCF_003025555.1. Classification (GTDB taxonomy): domain Bacteria; phylum Pseudomonadota; class Gammaproteobacteria; order Enterobacterales; family Vibrionaceae; genus Photobacterium; species Photobacterium lutimaris. Next base: position 111,449 of record NZ_PYMH01000012.1, read on the forward strand.
TACGGGTGCCGTTTTTTTATGTCTCACGCACACCATTCACCTCTCTGGCTCGACAATCACGCTGGTCACCGGCTCCACGGCGGTAATGGCTGCACTTGGATTGATGGCATCGATGCTTGGTTTTGGAGAAGCGGAACTGGCATTGATGATTGCATTATATATGGCCCAGGACAGCTTCGGTACCACCTGTAATATTACCGGTGATGGCGCTATCTCTCTGTGGGTCAACAAATTTGCCAAGCAGTCTCCGCAAGCGGAAAATATTGAACAGACACAGAATTAAGCAAAAAAGCAGAGAATGAATCTCCCTTTTTGTCAATAGCAGGCTGATTGCCTGCTATTTTTTTGCTTGCTAGCACACAAAAACCACCGAACACTACTAACAAATGTTCATCACCTTAACTTATGTCAAAGAAGTAACCGTTTAGAAGGGAATAGCCGCAAACACTTTTAATTTTGTAGCTAGTACGACATAAAAAGCCCGCTTTTTTGGCATCCCTTATCGGGAAGTGATACAACACCCTCCGCCAAACTAGAGCGCATTAATCTCTTTATATTTCTCAAACTCCTCGATAGGAACTTTGACAATGAAACTTATTCTAAAACTTCTTGCAGGTATTGTGGCAGGTATTCTTGTCGGCCTGTTTGCGCCTGATTTACTAGTGCAAATTCTCATAACCATGAAAGCACTTATCAGCCAGCTGATTGGTTTTACTATTCCCCTGTTGATTCTATTTTTTGTTACCAGCGGCATTGCCAACCTACCGAAAAACTCCGGCAAACTGCTCGGTAAAACAGTCGGTCTGAGTTACCTTTCAACCATGGGGGCTGGTGCAATGGCCTACTTGGTTGCCAGCCAGGTATTGCCGTCGGTTCTGCATAGCCCAGGTGAAGTTAGCGATGCAGCCCGTACCTTGTCGCCATTGATTGACCTGAAAATCCCACCGATTATGGGGGTAATGACCGCACTCGCCGTTGCCTTTATCTTTGGGTTGGGGATCACGGCGACCAATAGCGAAAACATGCGCAAATTGAGCGACGAAGGCCGCAACATCATCGAGTTATTCCTATCGAAAGTCATGGTGCCATCCCTGCCGTTCTACATCTCGGGTGTGTTTGCCGATATGACAATTCAGGGGACCGTGTTCTCAACCCTGAAAACTTTTACCCTTGTGCTCGTACTGATCATTGCTCTGCACTGGTTATGGCTAAGTCTGCAGTTCCTGACCACAGGCGCACTGCTGGGCCGCTCCCCATTAAAGCTTCTAAAAAACATGCTCCCGGCTTACGTCACCGCGATTGGCACCATGTCTTCAGCGGCAAGCCTACCAGTGACCTTGCGCCAGACCCAAGAAAACGGTGTAAAGAAACCCATTGCCAACTTCGTGGTACCACTTTGTGCCAACATCCACATGTCAGGATCGGCAATCAGTATCACCTCTGTCTGTGTTGCGGTTATCTTGGTAACGGGCAACGCCACGGTTCCGAGCTTTATTGAAGCTTTGCCGTTTATCGGTATGCTGGGGATCACTATGGTGGCAGCGCCGGGCGCACCGGGCGGCGCTGTCATGGCAGCTGTAGGCCTATTGGGTTCTATGATGGGTTTTACCGAAGCCATGATTGGCCTGCAAATCGCTCTGCACCTGGCACAAGACGGGTTCGGTACCGCGTGTAACATCACTGGTGATGGCGCACTAGCCCTATGGGTCGACAAATTTGCTGACGAAGAGGTGTCTGGTGAAACTAACCTAACGGGTACTGAAGTCGATAGTACTAAGAGCGAGCAAATCGCCTAATCAAATGCGATAACATCAAGTGCTAAAAAAGGGAGCCTCGGCTCCCTTTTTGTTTAGCGCGATAAAAATTCGCCTTACTGGACGCTACGCAATACCGCCTTCAGTTGGTCAAAGTCGTTATCACGCTCGACCGACAACAGCTCCATCGCATTGTGCTTGGCCAACGGGGCCGGCAGGTCGATATCCTTGCCCAGGATCTCATCAACCACTTCTTTGAACTTGGCAGGATGAGCGGTACACAGGAATAAACCGGTTTCGCCTTCGGCCAGCTGCTCGTTCAATACACGGTAGGCAATAGCACCGTGCGGCTCGCACAGATAACCTTCCTGCTCCATCTGGCGTAAAGTCTCAGCCGTCTGCTCATCATCGACGGCACCGTAGCCCAGCTCATCAAGGCCCCAGCCTTTGAGGCGGCAAAGCTCCTCGATACGCGGCCAGTTGTTAGGCTGGCTCACATCCATGGCATTGGAGATAGTCGGTACGGTTGGTGCCGGCGCCCACTCACCAGTCTGCAGGTAACGCGGCACGGTATCATTGACATTAGTGGCGGCAATGAAGCGTTTCACTGGCAGGCCGATGGCTTTTGCCAGCAGACCCGCAGTCAAGTTACCGAAATTGCCACTCGGTACCGCAATGACCAGCTCTTCTCGCTGCACTTTAGGCAACTGAGCAACGGCTTCGAAGTAATAGCAAATCTGCGCCATTAAACGGCTAATGTTGATTGAGTTAGCGGAGTTCAGGCCAACTTCCTTACGCAACTCGGCATCATCAAACGCTTGTTTAACCAATGACTGACAGTCATCAAATGTGCCTTCGACAGCAACGGTAGAAATATTACCGCCTAGAGTACAGAACAATTTTTCTTGCAACGGGCTGATCTTACCCTTCGGATACAGGATCACCACCTTGATGTTGTCCATACCGTAAAAAGCGTGGGCCACAGCAGCACCGGTATCCCCGGATGTCGCTGTCAGGATAGTGATTTTGCCATCGCTGTCAGAAACGGCTGCCAGTGACTGGGCCATAAATCGGCCACCGAAATCCTTGAAGGCCAGTGTTGGGCCATGGAACAACTCAAGGGCGTACACCCCTTCCTTGACCGACTTAACCGGTGCAGTGAACTGGAAAGCATTGCCGACCATTTGGGAGACGGTCTCAACGGCCAGCTCCTCACCGATAAACGCCGACAGAATTGCGGTACTACGGCTGACAAAATCTAGCTCCAGCAACGCATCGACATTGTCGAAAGACGGCAGTTCCGCCGGGAAAAACAAGCCTTGGTTACTGCCGAGGCCTTGGCGTACCGCCTGGCCGAAAGAAACCTGCTCTTGATGATCTTTTAGGTTATATAGCTTCATGGTTACAGCTCACTTCCTGTTACTTTTGAGCCCTGTCCGTCCAAACGACAGACATGGACAAATCCTTCTTCATTCTGAACATAATGATCTTGCAACCATCGTGCAATACGTTTTGCGACTTCGAGGTCATCACACACGGTAAACATGGTAGGCCCCGAGCCAGAGATCCCACTAGCCAGCGCACCAGCTTCCAGCGCATACTGCCGCGCATTGGCAAAACCAGGAAGTAAACGTTCACGGTATGGCTCAGCTACCACATCTTTGATCATTTTCGCCGCCAACGCCGGTTGATCTGAATGGCAAGCATGGATAAAGCCCCCTAGATAGCGACCATGGGCAATCACATCCTGACGGCGGTACTGGGATGGCAGAATCGCTCGGGCTTCCGCAGTCGGCACCTTAATGCCGGGATAGGCCATCACCCAATACCAGTCATCAAAACAAGGGACTGACTGGCTGATGATACCCAGTTCCTCGACCATAAACTGCAAACCGCCCAAGTAGCAGGGGGCTACATTGTCGTAATGCAAGCTGCCGGAAATCTCCGCTTCCATCTCGCCCATCAGAGCCAATAACTCAGTCTCATCAAGTGGCTGATCATGAAAGCGGTTAAGCGCATCAAGCGCCGCCACAATCGAGCAGGCGCTCGAGCCTAGGCCCGAGCCAATTGGCATGTTCTTTTCCAAAGTCAGGGCTACAGGCTTGAGCGCAGCACCTTTCTTATCAAGCTCACGGGCAAACACCTGCCAGCAACGGTAAACAATATTCTCTTCTACCTGTTTAGGCAGCTTATCGACAAATGCTCCGACGCATTTCAGCGAGAAAGACTGCTCACCCTCTGCGGCCAAAACTCGATCGCCCAGCAAGGTGCCATCGATAGGGGACACCGCGGCCCCCAACACATCAAAACCAACACTGACATTACCAATCGATGCCGGTGCATAAACCACTACACTCATCTTAAACTCCTAGTTTCCAGCCCAGCGTACGCATCAAGTCTGCAAATACCCCGGCAGCCGTCACTTCAGTACCGGCACCGTAACCTCTCAGCACCAACGGGATTGGCTGGTAGTAGCGACTGTAGAAAGCCAGCGCGTTCTCACCATCCTTGATCTTGAACATCGGATCATCCGGATTGACAGCAGCCATCTTCACCGCACATTTACCGTCTGTAATTTCACCGACATAGCGCAGTACCTTGCTTTCGCTCGCGGCTTGTTCAATCAGTTCGGCAAAGTAGGCATCCGCTTCAGGCAGTCGGGCCATGAAGTCATCAACAGACCCCTCGGCATCAAAGCCCGGCGGTAGGGCCTGCTCGACCACCACATCTTCCAGCTCCAGCGCCATACCCGCTTCCCTTGCCAGGATCAGTAGTTTACGGGCAACATCCATTCCCGACAGGTCATCGCGCGGATCCGGCTCGGTAAAGCCGTTATTTCGCGCCACTGTCGTTGCCTCGCTGAAGCTCATCCCTTCATCTAGCTTGCCAAAAATAAAAGACAGAGAGCCAGACAGAATACCCGAGAAGCGCTCAAGCTCATCACCGGCAGCCATCAGGTTCTGCAGGTTTTCAATCACTGGCAGACCTGCCCCCACCGTGGTGTCATACATGAACTTACGGCGCATTGAACGTGCCGCCTGACGAAGCTGCTGGTAGTAGGCCATGCTGGCCGTATTGGCTTTCTTGTTCGGAGTGATCACGTGGAAACCCGCCGATAGGAAATCGACATACTGCTCGGCAATACCCTGATCGGAAGTACAATCAATGACAATCGGATTGATCACATGGTGACGCCTTACCAGCTGGATCATCCGCGCGAGGCTCAGCGGCTCATCGGCCTGGCCCATCGAATCACGCCAGTTTTCCAGCGGCAAGCCATTGCTATCGAGCAGCAGGCCCTTGCTGTTGGCCAAACCGCACACTCGGATCACGATACCGTTCTCGGCCAATTTGGCCTGCTGGCGCTGGATCTGATCGACCAGCTCGCCGCCGACACCACCGACCCCGATCACGAATACATCGAGGAAGTGCTGGCTGTTGAATAGGTTCTCGTGACAAGCCTTCACCGACTCTGACACTTTATTATCTGGGATCACCGCAGAGATCGCCCGCTCAGAAGAGCCCTGGGCAATGGCCACGATGTTGACATCCACTTCCGACAGCGAGGTGAAGAAACGCGACGCAACGCCGCGGGAGGTACGCATACCGTCACCAACCAACGTCACGATAGCCACGTTATCCATAAACTCGACCGGCTCAAGCAGCCCTTCTTTGAGCTCCAGCTCAAAATGATTCTTGAGTGCACGCTGGGCCTCCAGCTTATCGCAGCTCTCGATACAGAAGCTGATGCTGTACTCCGATGACGACTGAGTGATAAGAACAATCGATACGCCAGCTGAGGACATCGCCCCAAAGACACGGGCCGCCATACCGACCATGCCCTTCATACCCGGACCGGACACATTGACCATTGTGAGCTCTTTAAGGGTCGTGATCCCCTTGATATCCAGCTTATCTTCGCCGGTATCAAGACCAATCAAGGTCCCGGCCCCTTGTGGATTGAAACTGTTTTTGATCAGGCAAGGGATGTGGAACTGGGCAATCGGAGCAATGGTTTTCGGATGCAGCACTGACGCACCGAAGTAAGACAGCTCCATCGCTTCTTGGTAACTCAATGACTTGAGTAGGCGGGCATCAGGTACCAGACGGGGATCGCAACTGTAGACACCATCAACATCGGTCCAGATTTCACAGCTCTCGGCGCGCAGACAGGCAGCCAACACCGCCGCTGAATAATCTGATCCATTACGGCCAAGAGTGACCAACTCGCCTTTTTCGTTACCGGCTGTGAAGCCCGGCATGATATTGACATGATCCTGCGGCAGTGGATTTTGACGGAAGTTCTGTGTTGAAGCTTCGATATCAACATGGGCTTCCAAGTATTCACCATGCGCCAGCAGATAGGCCACAGGGTCAATCAAACTGGCCTGATGGCCCTTGGCCTGCAGCAATGACTGCATAATGACAATCGAGAGCCTTTCACCCTTGCTGATGATTTTGGCATAAACATTGTCGGGGCATAAACCCAGCAATTTGATACCGTGAACGTATTGCTTTAGCTGACCCAGAGAGCTTGCCAGTTTGGCATCCAAGGCTGCTTTGTCGAACCCCGGTTCGGCAGCTTTAAGCCCGCCCAGCAATTCATTGAACACCGTTTCCAAATCGGCCAGCTGTACATCCGCCTCACCAAACTGGATGCTATTTTCAATCACCGATACTAATTTATTCGTCACTTTGCCCGGCGCCGACAGCACCACAGACACCGGTCCCTGCTGGGCATTGTTGGTAATGATATCTGCTGCTCGAGCAAACCGGTCGGCATCGGCCAACGATGAACCACCAAACTTAAATACTCGCATTCCCTACTCCCACAACTTCCTAAAACGTGCCCCTGGACGCTACCTTGCCACTCCAGGATGAAATATCTGGTCAAAAAAAAGCCCACATCATTTTGGGATGTGGGCTTTTTTCTGCAATTCTTTTGCGCATCAGCCCACCCCAGCACCCATGGTGCCGGTAATAATAATGGTGGTGGTATTCATGCCGAATGCGTTAAACATAGCTGTCCTAAACAGATAACCGATAATATGTATGCATTAACGTTTACCGTAATCACATACCGGAGTCAACTTTATTCTTACCGGCATCTGTTGAAATAACTGTCAAAACGCGGTCATTTAACACATTCAAGCCATGCTATAACAGTATAATTAGCATCAAATTATTGCAGTTAACCTAAACTCCATGCATAGTAGAAACGGTGAATAATTAATCAAAACGGAATAATGTGCCGATTGATGGCACCAACGTGCCGGTACTTGTAGGCTAACTTCAGTAGAATTAGGGAGCCCGGATGACAGCAGCAATGGAGCAACTTGTCGCACACACGATACTGCAAGGTTTCGATGCCATGTATGGCCGATTTTTGGATGTCACTGCCGGCGCACAGGAGCGCTTCGAAAACCAGAGCTGGCCTGCAGTCCAGCAGGCGCTCAAAACCCGTATCAAGTTCTACGATCACCATGTGGGGCTGGTCACCAGCCAAATCACCATTATGCTGGGCAAGCGCTATGCCAACCATGCCTTTCTGATGGCGGTGAAAAACGCTTACGAAGATCTGCTGCTCGATTATCCCCGCTACGATATTGCCGAGAGTTTTTTCAATTCCGTCTATTGCCGAATTTTCGAGCACCGCAACATCAAACGCGATAAGCTTTTCGTCCATAGCTCCCAGGAAGGTCGAGTTCCCACCTACCCCACCAACCTCAGCCGCTTGTACAACACCGGCGCAAGCCTTGATACCTTGCTGGGCCGGATCCTTGACGATACGCCATTCAGCCTGGAATGGGAGGACAAACAACGTGATATCCAGCTGCTCGACGAGCGCATCAGCCAGCACTTAGCGGCATTGGGCAACCCGCCCCCGGTAATAGAAATGATCCGTGAACCGTTTTTCCGGAACAAGGCGGCTTATCTGGTCGGCCGGATCCGCTTCGACGACCACCACCATCTGCCTATCGTGCTTCCTATCCTCACCACGGACGAGAACAAACTCATTGTCGATGCCTGTCTGGTGGATGTCGATGCGGTCAGTATCCTGTTCGGCTTCGCCCGCTCCTATTTCATGGTTTACGCACCCGCACCGGCCGCTTTGGTCCGTTTTCTCAGTGAACTGATGCCTAACAAAACCAAGGCCGAACTCTATACCGCTATCGGCTGCCAAAAACACGGTAAAACCGAGTTATACCGCGAATTTCTGCACCATATCGAGCACTCCGACGACCAGTTCGTGTTGGCACCGGGGATCAAAGGGATGGTGATGTCCGTGTTCACCCTGCCGTCCTACGGCTTTGTGTTTAAGATCATCAAAGACAAATTTGCACCTCAAAAAGAAATAAGCCATGCCGTGGTCAGGGAAAAGTACCGACTGGTAAAAGAACATGATCGGGTCGGCCGGATGGCTGATACCCAGGAGTACCGCAACTTCAGCTTTGACCGCGACCGCTTCAGTGATGAACTCCTGGAAGAGCTGCTTGAAGTCGCCCCCTCAATTGTCAAAGTCACTGAGAAGCAGATCCTAATCAAGCACCTCTACATTGAGCGACGCATGATCCCATTCAATCTCTATGTTGAACAGGCCAACGATGATGATCTGCGCCATGCGGTCGATGAATACGGCAAGGCCATCAAGCAATTGGCAGCCGCTAATATCTTCCCTGGCGACATGCTATTCAAAAACTTCGGCGTGACCCGCCACAAGCGGGTGGTGTTCTATGATTACGATGAAATTAGCTACATGACCGAGATGAACTTCCGCCGTATCCCGCCTCCTCGCTACCCAGAAGATGAAATGGCAGCAGAGCCTTGGTACAGCGTTGGGGTGAATGATGTTTTCCCCGAAGAATTCAGAACCTTCCTGCTGATCAACCCGAAGGTAAGACTGCTGTTCAATGAGCTACACAGTGATCTGTTCGAGCCTCAGTACTGGCAGCAGCTGCAACATAATATTAAAGAAGGGCAATTTGAAGATGTCTTCCCGTACAGCTGCCAGCAGCGCCTAACGGGCCAACAGAGACGACAAGAAAGTTGACAGCATATCTCAGCAATGAAAAAGCTTTGTTTCAATTATGTACTACTTGACCTAGTATTATTTTGATAAGGATAAACATAAAAATCACAACAAAAAAAACAGGGAAGGTGATGAATGCGCACATGGCTAATCACAATTGCCCTGCTGGTAGTGGCGTTACCAACAACAGCAGCAGAAAGCAGACTCTTAAATAGACTGGACGATAACACATCATCTGGGTGGTTTATTTCATCCCAGTCGAAGGGGGCAGAGCAGTTCGATCTCTGGCAGATCGATAGCGGCTATGCCTATTCACTTTCAGATAATACCGAGCTCTATCTTAGCACCCGACTGAAAAGCGGCAACGAGAACCAACCAGCCAGTCGCGGGATGTTATCGGGGGTGAAATATAGCTTCACACCTAAGCTCAGTTTACAAAGTGCCGTAACTTCCGAAACGCAGGATCAAGACACAGTGGTAGGTGTCGAGGTTTCCAGCAATTATGAAGTTACGGAGAAACTCAATTTGCATGCCACCCTCGACTACGAAGGGCTTGAGCAAATCTACCAGTTTGGTATCGGCTTCCGCTTCTAGCGGTTGGCTAAGAAAGTACCCACGATCAACCACCATTCATCGACAAACGCCTGGCAAAGCCAGGCGTTTTGCTGTCTCGTTATATTAAAAGCTAGGGCTTAATCTCAGACAGGTCCAGCGGCTGCTTGCTAAATACCACCCCATTGAGATCGGCATATAGCATATCACCGGGGTACACCAGGGTATGGGCGACGGTCAGGGTGACATTTTCTTCTCCGGTCTGTCGCTTAACGGTTTTAACTGGACAGGCCGCCAGCGCCTTGACACCGATATTCAGGGTCGAAATGATCCCGACATCCCGCGCCGCACCGTTAATAATAATGCCTTCCCAGCCATTTTTCAGGGCCAACATCGCCAGTTGATCACCAAGTAACGCTTTAGTGCAAGAGGCGTGGCCGTCAATAAACAGCACTTTCCCGCTACCGTTGCGTGAAAGGATATCGCGCACCATGCTGTTATCTTCAAAACAACGCAAGGTCACGACCTCGCCGTAAAACACATGACGACCGCCATAGTTCTGCAAGCTCAGCGGCAACCAACGCACATCCTGTTCAAAGTTATCGCACAAGTCCGGGGTCAAATCTTTCATTGCAGGCTCCTTTATTATCTTTGTGGTCTTTCCCTATCCGGGCCGAGTCATCCCCCACTCCCTGGGGCTACGTTAAGTGTAGAGAAAGCTTGGCCAATCACCCAATCTTTGTGTCTGTACCCCCTCGAGTAAAACCGGCACTAAAAACAACTCATTACCTTCCACCCAGTAAATGGCATTCTGCCCCCAGCGGGCCGCTTCCCGGCATGCCGCCTCTCGGGTCATGGGCACCACAAAGCCCAGCTCCTGCCATTGCCCATCCGGTCCACTGCAGGTTACGGGCAATATCTCACCACATTGCCTTCTGAGTGACAGCTCCAGCTGACGATGGCGAACCAGGTTGCGTTTATTGCTAAGAACGATGCTTCTCGGATTAAATGCTGTTAGAATTGCAAAGCAAGGGTAAACAGGGTGTTGCGCAACCTTAAAAAAGATCGATTGATAGCTACACCACAACGAGTTTTTTTCACACATAGAGTGCAACACCTTAGGGACGATGCATTTTTTTGTAGCGAATGTTAAGCAAAGTGGAGAGTCGTAATACGCTTCATACTGTTTGATGTAAATCAATAAAGTGCCCGAAAGCAGCCCGGAAACAAAGCGCTTATATTGTTAGCGAGCTGTTAAGTGAATACAATCGTCGCCATCCCACGGAAATTGTAGCCAATGCCCCTAAGTTTGGGCTTTTTCAGCGAAAATCATCATGGCTTGATGAGCTGGATAAATGGATGGCGTACCAACAGGTTTTGTGAGCAAATACGATAAAGCACGTATTTCTCCCAAATTTTTGCCTGTATGTGAATTTTTTATATAGAATTTTACTATTCTGTTTTTGACCAGATTCCGTTTTGAGAAATTAGGTACTGCCAATGCAAACCCCTCACATTCTAATTGTAGAAGACGAGCACGTAACACGTAATACCCTGAAAAGCATCTTTGAGGCAGAGGGTTACACCGTTTTTGAAGCCAATGATGGCGCAGAAATGCACCAGATGCTTTCTGAGCACCCAGTTCACCTGGTGATCATGGATATCAACCTACCGGGTAAAAATGGCCTGCTTCTTGCGCGCGAGCTTCGCGAGCAGGGCGACATGGCGCTGATGTTCCTGACTGGCCGTGACAACGAAGTGGATAAGATCCTTGGTTTGGAAATCGGCGCCGATGACTACATCACCAAGCCGTTCAACCCTCGAGAGCTGACTATCCGTGCTCGCAACCTGCTAACTCGTGCTATGAACCAAGGCTTGCCAACTGAAGACAAGCGCCTGGTTGAACGTTATGAGTTCAACGGCTGGTCGCTAGAAATCAACAGCCGCTCTCTGGTTAGCCCAAGCGGTGATCAGTTCAAGCTGCCACGCTCTGAGTTCCGTGCCCTGCTTCACTTCTGTGAAAACCCAGGTAAGATCCAAACGCGTGCCGAGCTACTGAAGAAAATGACTGGCCGTGAGCTTAAGCCGCACGACCGTACCGTCGACGTAACGATCCGTCGTATCCGCAAACACTTCGAGTCAGTGGCAGATACCCCGGAAATCATCGCGACTATCCACGGTGAAGGTTACCGTTTCTGCGGCGATCTGGAAGAAGAATAATTCCACACCGAACGCAGACAGCAAAAAAGCTCCTTACGGAGCTTTTTTTGTTTACGCTGAAGCAAAAGTTCAGCCCCAGTAAGTCGCACCCGATCAGAACACCTGGCTGACCAGCACACCGCGTTGGATCAAGACCTGCTCTTGACCTTGATAGAGTACCGTTACCGCAATATCGGCCTTGCTGCCTGGCAACCATTCAGGTCCCCCGCGCAAGCTCACCTCCAGGCTCATCTCGCCTTCCGAGCGGACGTCAAGGTTCTCCTGCCCCAGCCATAGTTGCTCTTCCTGCGCAACCAACACCTGCAATATTTCCACCCCTTGCGGCAGTGGCTTCATGTCACGCGTTAGCAAGCGAATGGAGGCATGCAGCTTATTCGCAGGTTGGCTACCATCATCACCGATCACCGGCATGCTATTGAGCCACAGTTCACTGCCCAGATAAACCGTGGCATCTGACAATATCAACTCTTGCGGTGACTGCCAGATATCCACTTCTGCCGGCAGAGTGGCCGGGAGATCCTCAACCAGAGGCGCTACCTGTTCGGCGTGTTCCTCGGCAGCGGCCGGCTGCTGACCTTCCGCCTCTTTGTCTTTTGCCATGTCACCGCATCCAGCAACGAAAAGAATCCCCGCCGCTAACAGCAGTGTTTTTGCGTCAGTTCCCATCATGCTTTCTCCTGCTGGGCTAGCCAGTCTTTAAGCACCTTAAGATCATTGTGGTAGCCATCTTTGATTTCATCGACCCAATCATTGATATTCTCCCACCAAGCTGGCAACTCAGGGGATTGGGCTTTCTGGGCGACCTGCTGGATATGCTTGAGGCCGATAGAGCCCGCTGCGCCTTTGATTTTGTGCGCTTCGAACTTGATGCCGTCTTGATCCTTGGCCGTCATATTGGAATCCAGGATCGCAATGTATTCCGGCATCTTATCCTCAAACATCGCGATGCTGTCATACACAGGCTTGGTACCGACAATTTCCACATAGGACGTCAGCATCTCCAAGTCCAGCAAGGTATTGACCATCTCATTGCTGACTCCCTGCGGGGTTGGTTCATTTTCCACCAGTTCCTCTCCTTCTTCCTCGTCCAGCGGGCAAGTCAGTACCAATCGCTGGATCACTTCCGTGATTGCCTTGACGCTCAGCGGTTTGCTGATTGCGTCGTCCATTCCTTTGTCCAAGTACTCACTCTTGTCCTTGATCACATTGGCAGTCAGGGCCACCAATGCCGGCAGGTAATCGAATCGCTCGCGGAGCTTGGCTGCCACATCGAAGCCGGTCATATCCGGCAGCTGGATATCCAACAGGACCAAATCATAAGCGTCAGGATCAAACATCGACAGCGCCTCTTCACCGCGCATTGCTACCGTCACCTCATGGCCCAAGCTTTCTAGCAACGCCTTGGCAACAGTAATATTGAGCTCGATATCCTCAACCATAAAGATATTTAGGCTGATCTGCGGGGCGACGGGCAGGGCTTCCTCTTCCACCACCTGCTCGACCAGTGGGACGGTAATCGTCACGGTAAAGGTACTGCCCTCACCGACTTCCGAGTTGACCGTGATATCGCCCCCCATCATCTGTACCAGCTGGCGCGAAACCGATAAGCCAATTCCGGTACCGACCGCGTGCAAATTATCGTCCTCATCTTTCACCTGATAGTACATGGCAAAAATTTTATCGAGCTCCGTTGCCGGGATCCCTATCCCGCTGTCTTCAACCTCAAAGGTAATATGCGCTTGATGGCCGTCGACTTCGCTACTGACCGACATCACCACCCCGCCGTCCTTGGTGAACTTGGTCGCATTGCCGATCAAATTCCACAGCACCTGACGCAATCGGGTACCGTCGACCTCGATACATTCAGGCAGTTCGGTCAGCCTTTCGAGGTCAAAGCGCAAGCCTTTCTGGCTCGCCATCAAGGCCGAGATATTCTCCATCTCGGCGACAAAATCATGAAAGTCCAACGGCTTGGGCATCAACTCGAGACGACGGCGGTCCGACTTATCCATATCGATGATATCGTTGAAAATATTACCGAGGGTAATGGCGCTAACATAAATGGTGCGCATGTAGTCGTTCTGCTCTTGGTCGAGCTTGGTCTCCAGTAGCATCCGGCTCAGACCAACAATGCCGTTAAGCGGCGTGCGCAATTCATGGCTGATGGTCGAAATAAATGCGGTCTTGTCTCGGCTCGCTTTTTCCTGGGCGTCCTGATATTGCTTGCGCTCGGTAATGTCGCGACCAAAACCCATCAAGCCCAAACGTCGTCCATCACGGCTGTAAAACGGAACCTTGCGCAATTCGAAGATAGCCTTGCGACCGTCCGGGTACTCCAGCCACTGCTCATAGGTCAGCGACACATTATTCTGGAACACCTGCTGATCGGTCTCGGAAATTTTGCTGGCAACCTCTTCGCTGTACACATCCCTCGGGGTAAGACCAACCAATTGCTTCTCGGTCCGGTTGGTCAGCTCCTCCATCGCCCGGTTGCAACCGGAAAACTGGCCCTTTTCATTGCGGTAATAAATCAGATCCGGCGAGGCATCGAGGAAGGACTTGAGCAAGGCGCTCTGTTCAGCCAGCTCAAGCTGGGCATTTTCGCGTTGATAGACTTCGTTTTCCAGATCCTGCATTGCTTCCTGGCGGGCCTCTTCGGCTTTTTCCCGCTCTTCAATTTCTTGGTTCAGCTGGCTGATATTGTCCTGCAACTGCTTGTTGAGCTGCATGTCACGCGAACGCATCTCTTCGAGCTTGGTGACCAGCTTTGACAAACGTTGACGGGACTCTTCGAGTTGATCGACCACCACCGAGAGAAAATAGACAGCCCAAGGGGTGATCAGCAAGCCGAAGAAGACTGAACGGACAATATCAATATCTAGTACTTCCCCCTGCAATACCAAGGTGACGCCAATCTGCACCACGACAGCAAGGGCGACCAGGGCCAATGCCAGTAACAAGCTAAACCTAACCAGTCCGAGTTTGACTAGCAGATCAACGTAATATTGTGCCAGTACTTTGATTTGTTTCATTCTTACTTCCTAATCACTACCGCTTTCCCATCATAAGGGCGAGCGACCGAGAACCCAAGCAGGCATTTCCTGTACGCCTGCCGTCCTTCACATTTTCACCGTCCCCGAGCAGCGCGGCACTAGCTGGCCTCTTTTTCCGACATCGTCATGGTGCAGTTGCGGCCTGCCGCTTTGGCCCGGTACAGGGCGACATCAGCCAGCTCGACCAGCTTGCCATAATCCTGGTTGGGCAGAGGGATCAGCGTCGCGACTCCCAAGCTCACCGTCAAGGTGGGGGCAATATCAGAATAGCTGTGGGTTAGTCCCTTCTCCGCCAGCGCCCGATGGATGGCTGCCGCGACCACTTCGCCCCCCGCCAAGCTGGTGTTGGGCAGCAGGAACGCAAATTCCTCGCCCCCATAACGGGCGACCTCGTCGGTCTCACGTTTGACCACACTGCGCAGTACCTTGGCCACTTCGCGAAGGGCGAAATCCCCCTGCTGATGGCCATAGTTATCATTAAAGGCCTTGAAGTAGTCAATGTCACACAGGATCAGGGTCAGCGGATTCTTTTCGCGAATATGGCTGTACCACATCTTACGCAGTTGCTCATCGAAACTACGGCGGTTGGCGACCTTGGTCAGGCTATCGACAAAGCTGAGCTCCTGCAGCTCCATAATGGCATCAGCCAGTTGTTGCTCAGCCATTTTACGCTCGGTCACGTCCCGCGCCATCATGAGCACCCCGGTGGTACCGTCGGTCGGATTCCGATAGGGTGACTTGAGCACCTCGTACCAAATTGGCGTACCGTCCTCCAGAATCACGTAATCATCGGTTTTGACGCTGATCCCCTGCTGGATGACCTGCTGATCCGTCTGGCGGAACAGTTCCAGCTTATCAGGCTCCAGCACATCCGCTGAAGATCTTCCCAGCAAGGATTGCTGGGTGTAGCCGAGCGAACGAGCAAACGGTTCATTACAGCCGACATACACCCCGTGCTCATTATATAAAGCGATAGGATCCCGACTGGCGCTGAGAATGGTATCAAGCAGTGTATTACGCTGGGCCAGCTCCTGCTCTGTCACTTCCCGTTTCTCAATCTCGCTTTTAAGTACTTCCTGCATTTCATGCCAGTCTGTTACATCATGACTAATACTGAGGGTACCAATGGCCTCTCCTGAATCACCAAGCAATAAATTGAAGTTGGTTTCCAGCAACCGACTAGAGCCGTCCGGTGCCGTGGTCCAGGTATGGGCCGCACTGTTGCCAATAGAGCGGCGCCCCTGCTCTTCGGCAATCCCTTCCTCTATGCGCCCACGCCAAAAACGGTCAAATGCCTTGTTGGTGCCGATAAGTTCACCCGACTTATCTTTGAAGTACACCAACTCGGACAAAGAGTTAAGTACCTGCTGGAAAATCCGCTGCTCATTTTCCAGCTTCACTTGTTCGCAATGGCTGGCGCGTGGCGAATCGATAAACAACAGCCAACAAGACTGCCATTGACAACGGATCGACAAACCCGAAATCAGCAGAGGGATCATCTTGCCATTGCCTTGGGGCAAGGCCTCATTCACTTCCTTGAAGTTTTTCAGGCCAGCAAAGGGACGCAGGAAATCACACAGCATTTGCTCACTGAGATCATCAGGGTAGAGGTAACGGTCGTTGAGCTTGCGAACCCCGAGCAACTGGCGGCAGGACTTGTTGCCATAGACCAAGTGGCCGTCTTTCTTGCGGACCACGGCGACGGCGGTGGGCATGAGAGTCAGTTGGCCATGCAAGCGACGGTAAGAGCCAGCGTCAAGGTGGTGCAGCAGCAAGGTCAGCAAGCCGCCACCGATAACCAGCACGAGGATCAAAAGCGAAAACAGTAAGGCTGAATTATCGATTTGGAGCCGATAGGGAAAGGAGGATGCATAAGATGCTGGCGCAAAAACCGCCGCGCCCCAAAGCGTCAGGCAGAAAAGCAGTCCCCGCAGCCGGTATCCCCCGCTGCGGATCAATAAGGTTAACCATGTAGGTAACAG
This sequence comes from Photobacterium lutimaris, assembly GCF_003025555.1. Classification (GTDB taxonomy): domain Bacteria; phylum Pseudomonadota; class Gammaproteobacteria; order Enterobacterales; family Vibrionaceae; genus Photobacterium; species Photobacterium lutimaris. Next base: position 128,040 of record NZ_PYMH01000012.1, read on the forward strand.
AAGGCTAACAGAGCGTTCCTGATAGGAAATATGCATTAAATTTAGTAATTGACGTCATTTTACTCGTAATCTAACACACTTAGCGCTTCAATCACTAATACCCAGTCCGTGCACGCCGCTTGCTTTGCAGTGGTTTATTTCGTGGCGCGTGAGGCAGGAGGGATATATTCAAACGGCAGCCCCAGTGCCGCCCCTTGGCCGCCATGCTGATCCAGATTTCGGCCAATCTCGGTCATTGCCAACCAGCGGTTTTCACACCACTCGGGAGCCAGCAAGGTTGGTTTGCGGGCACTGGCCGAAACCCGATGGTATACCACCTCAGGCGGGGTCAGGCGGATCATTTCTGCCGAGATCTCGGTATATTCCTCAAGGCTCAGCTCGGCCAACCGACCGGCTTTCCACGACAGTCCCATAATGCTCCCCTCGACAATGTGTAAGGGGTGCAATTTGATACCATCGACACCGGCATCAACCACTTTGCGGACAGTATCGAGGTTGTCCTCACGGGTATCCCCTGGCAGGCCGACAATCAAATGGGCACAGACTTTTAGCCCCAATGCTCGCGCCCGCTTGGCAATTGCCGCATAGCAAGCAAAATCATGGCCTCGGTTGATCCGCTTAAGGGTTTTGTCGTTGGCGGTCTGCAAGCCCAGTTCCAGCCAGATCTCATAACCTTGCTCACGGTAACCCGCCAGAAGTTCGAGTACTTCATCCGGCACACAGTCCGGTCGGGTTCCTACACACAAGCCAACGATATCAGCGGTTTCCAGCGCCTCTTCGTACATCGCTTTTAATGTCTGTACTTCAGCATAAGTGCTGGTATAGGCCTGGAAATAGGCGAGATAACGCTTGGCACGGTCAACCTCTCCGGCACGCTGAGACAGCTGTTCGGTGATCGGTTTGTGCTGTGCCTGCTCGTCAGCAAAAGAGGCGACGTTGCAGAAAGTGCAACCGCCACGGCCAATAGTTCCGTCACGGTTCGGGCAGCTGAAGCCGCCGTGCAAGGTCAGTTTATGTACCTTCTCGCCATAGCGACGTTGTAGGTCCTGGCCTAATGTGTTCACGAGCTCATGCAGCTGCATCTTGTCACCTAGTCATTCAAGGGGTCGAAAAAAGCGGCACAGATTAGCATCGATGACTTTGGCAAAAGTTGTGCGAGAACAATAAAGGCGTTTTTTTCACCATACGCAGGCTGAGAAAAGGAATGAAAATTAGCAACAACATCATTCTGTAATACTTTGGTCTGAACACCCCACAATTAGCCCTATAAAAAGCATGGTTATTGGCTGACGGTATGCAATTCAATGGTCATTTTCGAATAGATACGCACCTCGTTAAGTAATTAATTCACAGTGATGCCGAGATGTTACAAGCTGGGAATATTTTTTGTTGGTAATTAATCAATCAAAATTGTAGGATAGTTACAGCTGTGTGCAATTTATGAACAATAAAAGTAACTAAACCATCCAAAAAAATAGTGGTTTATGTTGCTCTCCCTCAAAACTGCAGCGTTTTTGCATACCAGAGCATGAGTGCTACAGAATGAAGTTTGCTATTGATTGACGACATCATCCCACAGCAAACCCATCCGACAAGGCTGGACCGGAGTCCACAATAGGCCTTGAAGGGTGTATAACCAAAACTAGGGATAACTCAGGTACCAGGATTGGTGCCTGTTGAAACTGGAAGGAAGTATCTATGACAGATCAAGAGCTGAATGCTCAGGGACTTTATGTGCCTGAAATGGAGCACGATGCCTGTGGTATCGGCTTTGTGGCCCACTTAAAGAACCGTAAATCCCACGAAATTGTCACCCAAGCCCTTGATATGCTAGCTCGGATGGAACACCGTGGCGGCCAGGGTTGTGATCCGAGCAGTGGTGACGGTGCCGGCATATTGCTGCAAAAGCCCCATGAATTTCTGCTGGAAGAAACGGTCAAGCAAGGGATCCGCCTGCCATCATTCGAGCAATACGGTGTGGGTGTGGTGCTGTTTCCCAAAGACGAGTACAAACGCCAGCAATGCCGCGATATCCTGGAGCGCAACGCCAAGCGACTTGACCTAGAAGTCATTGGCTACCGTGTGCTGCCGGTTGATAATTCAATGATTGGCAACGATCCGCTAAGTACCGAACCCCAGTTTGAGCATGTCTTTATTACCGGCGGTGCCAGCATGGAACCGGCAGTACTCGAGCGCAAGCTCTACGTATTGCGAAACTACACGGTTCGCGTCTGCCTTGAGAGTATCTCCAACATCGGTGATGACTTCTACATCAACTCACTGTCATACAAGACACTGGTTTACAAGGGTCAGCTGACAACCGAGCAGGTACCACAGTACTTCCTCGACCTGCAGAATCCGTCGATGGTAACGGCGCTGGCACTGGTTCACTCCCGTTTCTCGACCAATACCTTCCCCAAATGGCGTCTGGCCCAACCCTTCCGTTACATCGCCCATAACGGTGAAATCAACACAGTACGCGGTAACCTGAACTGGATGAAGGCCCGAGAAGCGATCCTTGAGTCAGAGCTTTTTAGCCAGCAAGAAATCGACATGTTGCTGCCTATCTGCCAGGAAGGCAGCTCGGATTCATCCAACTTCGATATGGCGTTGGAACTGCTGGTCCTATCAGGCCGCAGCCTACCGCATGCATTGATGATGCTGATCCCGGAAGCGTGGCAAGAAAACAAGAACATGGATCCAAAACGCCGTGCCTTCTACCAGTACCATGCCAATGTCATGGAACCCTGGGACGGCCCGGCATCGGTGTGCTTCACCGACGGCGTCCAGGTGGGGGCGACGCTTGACCGTAACGGCTTGCGCCCATCCCGCTATACCGTGACCAAAGATGACTTCCTGGTGATGGCCTCTGAATCGGGTGTGGTTGAAATCGAGCCGGAGAACGTCCAGTTCCGTGGCCGCCTGCAGCCAGGCCGTATTTTTGTTGCTGACCTAGAGCAAGGTCGGATCATCTCGGACGAAGAAGTTAAAGACACCATCGCATCTGCCCAGCCTTATGAGCAGTGGGTCAAAGACAACCTGCTTACGCTAAAGAGCCTGCCAGAAGCTGACAACATGCACCACCAGCCAACGCCTGAGCGCCTGCTGCACCATCAGCAAGCCTTTGGGATGAGCTCGGAGGAAGTCAACGAAATCATCGTGCCGCTGGCGAAAACGGGCTACGAGCCACTCAGCGCCATGGGAGCCGACTGGCCTCTGGCCGTGCTGTCACACCAATCACAGCACCTGTCGAACTACTTCAAGCAGTTGTTTGCCCAGGTCACCAACCCGCCGATCGACCCGATCCGCGAGCGCATGGTGATGTCACTCAACACCTACCTGGGTAAAGATCACAACCTGCTGACCGAGACACCAGAGCACTGCCAGAAGGTTGAAATTGAATCGCCGGTTCTGAGCAATGCCGAGCTTGAAAAGCTTCGTGCTATCGATAACGAGTACCTGCAGGCCAAGACGCTGGATATCGTTTTCCGTGCCAGCGGAGAGGAAGGCAAACTGGAGCGCGCGCTGAAGCGTATCTGCCAGTACTCTGAAGATGCAGTGATTGACGGCTACTCGGTCATCATCCTGACCGACCGTGCCGTCAACTCAAACCACGCCGCGATTCCTGCGATGCTGGCTGTCGGCGCCGTTCACCACCACCTGATCCGCAAAGGCCTGCGTGCCAAGTGTGACATCGTGGTCGAAACCGGTGATGCTCGCGAAACCCACCACTTTGCCACTCTGGTCGGCTATGGCGCCAACGCCGTTAACCCGTACCTGGTGACGGAAACCATTGTTGATCTGCAGCGCAAGCGTAAGCTTGATCCGGAAGTACCTACCGAAGAGCTGTTCAACAATTACCGCAAAGGGGTAAATGGTGGCCTGCTGAAGATCTTCTCCAAGATGGGGATCTCGACCCTGCAGTCCTACCACGGTGCGCAAATCTTCGAAGCCTTGGGGATCAGCAAATCGGTGGTCGACAAGTACTTCACCGGTACGGTTTCCCGTATCCAGGGCCTGACCATCGATGACATCGCCAGAGAAGTCCTGGTACGTCACCGTCTGGGCTACCCAACACGCGAAGTGCCAATCCAGATGCTGGATGTCGGTGGGGTCTACCAGTGGAAACAGCGTGGTGAAAAACACCTGTTCAACCCTGAAACCATCTCTTTGCTGCAGCAGTCGACCCGTAACAAAGACTTTGCCCAGTTCAAAGAATACGCCAGTGCCGTCGACGCCCAGGGCGACGATGCCGCCACGTTGCGTAGCCAGCTTGAATTTATCAAAAATCCAGCCGGCTCGATTCCGCTGGCCGACGTCGAGCCTATCGAGAGTATCCTCAAGCGCTTTGCGACCGGTGCCATGAGCTTCGGCTCTATCTCTTACGAAGCACACTCAACACTTGCTGTGGCGATGAACCGCATCGGTGCCAAGTCCAACTCGGGCGAAGGCGGTGAAGACCCTGCCCGCTTCGAGAAGAAAGACAACGGCGATTGGGAGCGTTCGGCCATCAAGCAGGTCGCCTCTGGTCGCTTCGGTGTAACCTCTTACTACCTGACCAACTCTGATGAAATTCAGATCAAAATGGCACAGGGTGCCAAGCCGGGTGAAGGTGGCCAGCTACCGGGAGACAAGGTGGATGACTGGATCGGGGCGACCCGACACTCCACGCCGGGCGTCGGTTTGATTTCACCTCCGCCACACCACGATATCTACTCGATCGAGGATTTGGCGCAGCTGATCTACGATCTTAAAAACGCCAACCGCGCCGGCCGCGTCAACGTCAAATTGGTATCAGAAGCCGGTGTCGGTACGATTGCCTCGGGTGTTGCCAAAGCGAAAGCAGATGTCGTGCTCATTGCTGGCTTCGATGGCGGTACCGGTGCATCACCAATGTCATCGATTCGCCATACCGGTCTGCCATGGGAGCTTGGCTTGGCCGAAACCCACCAGACCCTGCTGAAGAACGGCCTGCGCAACCGTATCGTGGTCCAAACCGATGGCCAGATGAAGACACCGCGTGACCTTGCCGTCGCCACCTTGCTGGGTGCCGAGGAGTGGGGCGTGGCAACCGCCGCCCTCGTGGTTGAAGGTTGTATCATGATGCGTAAGTGTCACAAGAATACGTGTCCGGTCGGTATCGCAACCCAGAACAAAACCCTGCGCGAGCGCTTCGACGGCCGCGTTGAAGATGTCGTCACCTTCTTCCAGTACATGGCTGAAGGCCTGCGCGAAATCATGGCAGAGCTTGGCTTCCGTACCATCGAGGAAATGGTGGGTCAGTCGAATAAACTGAAAATCCGTGACAACATCGGCCACTGGAAATACCAAAATCTAGATCTGAGCCCAGTGCTATTTATCGAACAGGCCCGTGACGAAGATGGCGTGTATAACCAACGCGAGCAGAACCACAACCTGGAAGAGGTGCTCGATCGTAAGCTGATTGAAGCGGCAGCGCCTGCCCTGTACGAAGGCAAGCAAGTGGATGCCGAATTTGACATCATCAATACCGACCGCAGTGCCGGTACCATGTTGTCGAATGAAATCTCCAAGATTTACAAAGATAAAGGTCTTCCGCAGCCAATGAACGTCAAGTTCACCGGTTCTGCAGGCCAAAGCTTCGGGGCCTTCCTCGCCAAGAACGTCAAATTCGAGGTCGAAGGTGATGCCAACGACTACTGGGGCAAGGGCCTGTCGGGCGGTACACTGGTACTCTACCCGGATGCCAAGTCTGACATCATCCCGGAAGACAACATCGTGGTGGGTAACGTCTGTTTCTACGGAGCGACCTCGGGCGAGTCTTACATCCGCGGGATGGCCGGCGAGCGTTTCTGTGTCCGTAACTCGGGTGCCAAAGTGGTCGTTGAAGGCGTGGGGGACCATGGTTGTGAATACATGACCGGTGGCGTTGCCGTTATCCTCGGCCAGACCGGCCGCAACTTCGCCGCCGGCATGAGTGGTGGCGTGGCGTATGTCTGGGATCAGTTCGAAGACTTCGACACCAAACTCAACCCAGAGCTCGTTGACCTCGACCCGCTTGAGCAAGAAGACAAAGAACTACTGTTCGACATGCTAACCAAGCACGCAGAGCTAACCAGCAGTACTGTGGCTGAAACCTTCCTGTCTAACTTCGAGGCCAACCTCGAGAAGATGGTGAAAGTCATGCCAAGGGACTACAAGGCCGTTCTGCAAAAGCGCAAGGAAGAAGCACAAAACAAGGAAGAGTTGGAGGCCGTCAATGGGTAAGCCTACAGGATTTTTAGAATTTGGCCGCGAGCTGCCAAAGAAGCTGGATCCGAGTGTCCGTATTCAGGACAACAAGGAGTTTGTTCTCAACGAGGAGTTCGGCGACAAGATCAATACGCAGGCTTCACGCTGTATGGATTGTGGCGTTCCGTTTTGCCATAACGCCTGCCCTATCGGTAACATCATCCCGGAATTCAATGATGCGGTTTACCGTGACAGCTGGGAAGAAGCGTGGAATATCTTGAGTTCGACCAACAACTTCCCGGAGTTTACCGGTCGTGTGTGCCCAGCCCCTTGTGAAAGCGGCTGTGTACTGGGTATCAACCAAGACCCAATCACGATTTGTAATATCGAGAAGACCATTGTCGAAACGGCGTACCGCGAAGGATACGCCAAACCCAAGACGCCACGCTCCCGTACCGGTAAAACCGTCGCCATCATTGGCTCTGGCCCTGCCGGCCTTGCCGCGGCCGAGCAGCTTAACAGCGCCGGACATTGCGTCACGGTGTTCGAACGTGATGAGAAAGTGGGTGGCCTGCTGCGCTTTGGGATCCCTGATTTCAAACTGGGCATGGACATTATTGATCGCAAGATCAACCTGATGGCCGATGCCGGGATCAAGTTTGAAGTCAATGCCCATATCGGTGTGAACATTAACGCCCAGCAACTGCGCCAGGAGTTTGATGTCGTACTGCTAACCGGTGGCTCAACCGTACCACGCAACCTGCCGATCCCGGGGCGTGAGCTCAAAGGCGTGCACTTTGCGATGGAGTTTCTGGCCCAGAACAACCGCCGCGCCAACGACATGGATTTGAAAACCGAAGAAATCCATGCCAACGGCAAGCATGTGGTGGTGATCGGTGGTGGTGATACTGGCTCTGACTGTGTCGGTACCTCTAACCGCCATGGGGCAGCAAGCATTACCCAGGTCGAAATCATGCCACTCCCGCCGGAGAAGCGCCCGGTCAACCAACCATGGCCTTCGTACCCGATGATCATGAAAACCTCGACCTCCCATGAGGAAGGGTGTGATCGTCATTGGAATATCCTGACCAAGGAATTCATCGGTGATGATGCCGGTAACGTGAAAGCGCTGCGCATTGCCGATATCCAGTGGGAAGAAGCCAAACCAGGTGAGCGCCCAGGCTTTACTGAGGTCGATGGTTCGGAGCGAATCATCCCTTGTGATCTGGCGTTCTTGGCAATGGGCTTCCTGCACCCGGAACCGACTGGCGTGCTGGCCCAGCTGGACATCAAGCTTGATAAGCATGGCAATGTCGCTACCAACGGGTTTGCCACGAGCCAAGAAAGCGTGTTTGCAGCCGGTGACATGCGTACCGGCCAGTCACTGGTTGTTCGTTGTATCAACGAAGGTCGCGAGTCTGCCCGAGAGATTGATGCCTACCTGATGGGTAACAGCAACCTTGAAGCCAAGGCTGACTCCCTGATGCTGTCGGATGCCTCCTAGGGCTAACCCGAATCGTTATCAGAAAACGTAATCCAAACCGGCCCAAGTGGCCGGTTTTTTATTCCCTAGAAGATACCCCCACCATAATTATTCACTGTAACCCTCCCTAATTTCCCTGCATTATCGGTGCCTGAGCACAATGTTAACTTAATGTTTATAGTTTGACCTTTCTGTAAATAGCCGTTAACTTGAAAGGTCGCTGGAAGCAAAAGGTGCCTTTGCAGCCCCCCGATAATCAGAGAAAACCACCAGTGGTGCGCGCAAAGGTTGTCATCGATGGTCAGGGAGACCGTCAAAACATGCAGTATTTCTGCTTATTCAGGCAGATGATAGGGAGAGTTGCAATGACACTGTATAACCCCATGCTGGATAAAGATAACTGTGGTTTTGGGTTGATTGCCCACATCGAAGGAGAAACCAGCCACAAGCTTGTCCGCACCGCCATTTCCGCCCTTGACCGTATGACCCACCGTGGCGGGATCGCCGCTGATGGCAAAACCGGTGACGGCTGCGGGCTGCTGATGAAAAAGCCCGACAGTTTTTACCGTATTGTTGCCGCAGACAAGGGATGGAAATTGTCGCGTGAATTTGCCCTCGGCATGCTGTTCCTCAGTCAGGATCCGGTACTTGCCGAGCAGGCCCGGACCATCATCAGCGAAGAGCTCGCCAAGGAAACCTTGTCTCTGGTTGGCTGGCGGCAGGTCCCCATCAACCCACAGGTGCTGGGCCCTATCGCGACCGAAACTCTCCCCAATATCGAGCAGGTGTTCATCAATGCCCCTGCAGGCTGGAAGCCACGCGATATCGACCGCCGGCTTTACATTGCCCGGCGCCGGATCGAAAAACGCATCACCGCCGATCCCGATTTTTACATCTGTAGCCTGTCGACTCAGGTAACGGTCTACAAGGGGCTATGCATGCCCGCCGATCTTCCCCGCTTCTACCAAGATCTCGGGGATATCAGGCTAGAATCATCAATCTGTTTATTTCACCAGCGGTTTTCTACCAATACCCAACCCCGCTGGCCGTTAGCACAGCCGTTCCGGTATCTGGCCCATAACGGTGAAATCAATACCATTGCCGGTAACCGTCAGTGGGCCCGGGCACGCGCCTACAAATTCACCTCGCCGTTGCTGCCGGATCTGCAAACCGCCGCCCCCTTTGTCAACGAAACCGGATCGGACTCCTCGAGCCTCGATAACATGCTTGAGCTCTTCCTGTCCGGCGGCATGGATCTGTTCCGCGCAATGCGGATGCTGGTTCCGCCAGCGTGGCAGAACCACCCAGATATGGATCCCGAGCTGCGGGCTTTTTATGATTTTAACTCCATGCACATGGAGCCATGGGACGGGCCAGCCGGTATCGTGATGTCCGACGGTCGCTATGCGGCCTGTAATCTCGACCGTAACGGCTTGCGACCGGCGAGGTACATCATCACCAAGGACAAGTTGATCACCCTCGCATCCGAGGTCGGGATCTGGGACTACGCCCCAGATGAAGTCGCCGAAAAAGGCCGGGTTGGCCCTGGCGAGTTACTGGTGATCGATACCAAGTTCGGCAAAATCTGGCATTCTGCCGACATTGATAACGACCTAATGGGACGCCATCCTTACAAGGAGTGGATGGATAGCCATGTCAAACGCCTGGTTCCTTTCGAAGAGTTAGGCGACGGACAAGTCGGTAGCCGCTCGTTCGATGATACTGAGCTCGGCACCAGCCAAAAACTGTTTGCCATGAGCCGCGAGGAGATCGATCAGGTCCTGCGGGTGATTGGCGAAAACGGGCAGGAGGCCACCGGCTCAATGGGCGATGATGCGCCGATGGCGGTGCTGTCGTCACGCGAGCGGGCTGTCACCGATTACTTCCGCCAGATGTTTGCCCAGGTCACCAATCCGCCGATTGACCCGTTGCGAGAAAAGCATGTGATGTCATTGGCCACCTGTATAGGCCGTGAAATCAATGTGTTCTGCGAAACCGATAGCCACGCCTACCGGGTCTCTTTTGGCTCGCCGGTACTGCTCTATTCCGACTTGGTGCAACTGCTAGAGCTCGACAACCAGCACTACCGCAACAGTATTATCGACATAAACTTCAACCCCGACGAGAAAGATCTTAAGCAGGCGATCATTGATATCTGTGATCAGGCCGAGCGCTTGGTCCGCAGCGGTACGGTACTCATCGTGCTATCGGACCGCGGCATCAATGCCGGCAAACTGCCCATTCCGGCCGCGATGGCTGTGGGGGCGGTCCAAAATCGGCTGGTCACCCAGCAACTGCGCTGCGATGCTAACATCGTTGTCGAAACCGCCACCGCGCGCGACCCGCATCAGTTTGCCGTATTGCTCGGCTTCGGGGCCACCGCAGTATACCCATACCTTGCCTATGAAACCCTCGGCCAATTGGTTGACAGTAATGCCATTACCAAGCCCTACCGCGAGGTGATGCTCAACTTCCGCAATGGCATCAACAAGGGCTTGTACAAAATCATGTCCAAGATGGGGATCTCGACCATTGCCTCCTACCGCTGCGCCATGCTGTTCGAGGCCGTTGGCCTTGACGATGACATTGTCGAGCTCTGTTTCCGCGGCGTATCGAGCCGGATCCAGGGCGCAGGGTTTGCCGATTTCCAACAAGATTTGTTCAACCTTTCCCGCCGAGCATGGCTCAAACGCAAGCCTATCGAACATGGCGGTTTACTGAAATACGTCCACGGTGGTGAATTCCATGCCTACAACCCGGATGTTATCGGCACCCTGCAAAAGGCCGTCAAATCAGGCAATTACAGTGATTACCAAGCCTTTGCCAAGCAAGTGAATGAACGGCCTGTCGCCGCGATTCGCGACTTGCTCAAGCTCAAACCGGACCAAGCCCCGATTGCTATCGACAAGGTCGAAGAAGCATCAGCGCTCTACCAGCGCTTTGACTCTGCCGCCATGTCTATCGGCGCCCTGAGCCCGGAAGCTCACGAAGCACTGGCCATTGCGATGAACCGTTTGGGGGGCTACTCCAACTCCGGTGAGGGCGGAGAAGATCCGCGTCGTTTCAACAGCGAGCGCAACTCCCGAATCAAACAGGTGGCGTCAGGTCGCTTTGGCGTCACCCCGCACTATCTGGTCAATGCCGATGTTATCCAGATCAAAGTGGCACAGGGTGCCAAGCCCGGTGAAGGGGGGCAGCTACCAGGCCACAAGGTCACCACCGAAATCGCCAAATTGCGTTATGCGGTACCGGGTGTCACCCTGATCTCCCCCCCACCCCACCATGATATTTACTCGATTGAAGATCTGGCCCAGCTGATCTTCGATCTCAAGCAGGTCAACCCCACCGCCATGGTCTCGGTCAAGCTCGTCTCCGAACCCGGGGTCGGCACCATTGCCACCGGGGTTGCCAAGGCCTACGCCGATCTCATAACCATTTCCGGTTACGATGGCGGTACCGGGGCCAGCCCACTGACTTCGGTCAAATATGCCGGTAGCCCATGGGAGTTGGGACTGGCTGAAACCCAGCAGGCCTTGGTTGCCAATGGTCTGCGCCACAAGATCCGCCTACAGGTGGATGGTGGCCTGAAAACCGGATTAGATGTGGTCAAAGCGGCGATTCTCGGGGCGGAGAGCTTCGGCTTCGGTACCGCGCCTATGGTAGCGCTAGGGTGTAAATACCTGCGGATCTGCCACCTCAACAACTGTGCCACCGGGGTGGCAACCCAAGACGAAACCTTGCGCCGTGATTTCTTCAAGGGCCTGCCCGAACAAGTCATGAACTACTTCATCGGCCTGGGTCAGGAAGTCCGGGAGCTCCTTGCCGAATTGGGGGTCGAGAAGCTGACTGACTTGATTGGCCGCACCGAGCTGCTCGAGGTCATCGGCGGCTATACCGCCAAGCAGAGCAAGTTGGATCTCACACCAGTACTGGCAACCTCAGCGCCGCTGGAAGGCAAGACCCTGTACTGTAGCGAAAGTAACACGCCGTTCGACAATGCACCGCTCAATATCACCCTGTTCGAACAGGCGCTGCCCGCGATCGAAGCGCGCAGCGGTGCCGACATCTTCGAGGATATTCGTAATACCGACCGCTCGGTTGGGGCAAGATTGTCGGGGGAAATTGCCAAGCGCTGGGGGGATCAAGGCATGGCTTCAACACCGGTCAACCTCCATCTGACCGGCACCGCCGGCCAGTCATTCGGTGTATGGAATGCCGGCGGACTTAACCTGCTCCTCACCGGAGATGCCAACGACTATGTCGGCAAAGGGATGACCGGCGGGCAAATCGTGATCCGTCCGCCTATTGGCTCGGCATTCAAATCTAACCACGCGACCATCATCGGCAATACCTGCCTGTATGGCGCGACTGGCGGCAAGCTATTTGCGGCCGGCAAAGCCGGTGAGCGTTTTGCGGTTCGTAACTCCGGCACCATCGCAGTCATCGAGGGAGCTGGCGACAATGCCTGTGAATACATGACCGGAGGCATTGTGGCGATTCTCGGCAAGACCGGGGTCAACTTCGGGGCTGGAATGACCGGTGGCTTTGCCTACATCCTCGACGAAGATGGTGATTTCGCTGGGCGGGTCAATCGTGAGCTGGTCGAAGCCCTGCCGCTAGCCAAGCTGAAGATCCACCAGGAGCACCTTCGCGGCCTGATTGACCAACACCTCGAATTAACCGGCTCAGATCGGGCACAGGAAATATTGGCCGAATTCGACCAATGGATCCCGCGCTTTTATCTGGCCAAACCAAAGGCTGCCGATGTCAACACCTTGCTCGGCCACCAAAGTCGCTCAGCCGCCGAGCTGCGCGTGCAAGCACAATAGGGAGGGAGTCCGATGAGCCAGAACATATACCAATTTATCGATGTTGCGCGTATCGACCCACCCAAGAAGCCACTTAACGTGCGCAAGATTGAGTTTGTCGAGATCTACGAACCGTTCACCCGCCAGCAGGCCAGCGCCCAGGCAGACCGCTGCCTCGATTGCGGCAATCCGTACTGCGAATGGAAGTGCCCGGTCCACAACTACATTCCCCAATGGCTCAAGCTCGCCAACGAAGGTAGGATCATCGAAGCGGTTGAGCTATCGCACCAGACCAACACCTTGCCCGAAGTCTGCGGCCGGGTCTGTCCGCAGGACCGACTGTGTGAAGGGGCTTGTACCCTCAACGATGACTTCGGTGCCGTCACTATCGGTAATGTTGAGAAATACATCACCGACAAGGCATTCGAAATGGGCTGGAAGCCAGATATGTCCCATGTTGAGTGGACCGACAAGAAGGTAGCGATCATCGGGGCTGGCCCGGCAGGTCTGTCCTGTGCCGATATCTTGGTACGCAACGGGGTCAAACCCGTCGTGTTCGATCGCTATCCGGAAATTGGCGGCCTGCTGACCTTCGGCATCCCGTCGTTCAAGCTGGAAAAAGAGGTAATGATCAACCGCCGCAGGATTTTCTCCGACATGGGCGTCGAGTTCCGCCTCAATACCGACGTCGGTAAAGACATCGAGCTGGCCGAGCTGATTGCCAAATATGATGCCGTGTTCCTCGGCGTCGGGACCTACCAAAACATGCGGGCAGGCCTGGCAAATGAAGAAGCTCCAGGCGTCGTCGATGCGCTGCCGTTCTTGGTGTCCAACACCTACCGGGTTATGGGACTCGAGGACGAACAGCCGTTTATTGATATGGCTGGGAAAAACGTGGTGGTCCTCGGAGGGGGAGACACCGCCATGGACTGCGTCCGGACCTCGGTGCGCCAAGGAGCCAGCAAGGTTATCTGTGCCTACCGCCGCGATGAAGCCAATATGCCAGGCTCAAAGCGTGAGGTGAAAAACGCCCGCGAGGAAGGCGTGATATTCCAGTTCAACCTGCAGCCTACCGGCTTGGAGGTCGACAGCAATGGTCAAATCTGCGGGGTGAAAATGGTCAAAACCGCGCTCGGCGATCCCGATGACGCTGGCCGCCGCCGTCCTGAGCCCGTACCTGGCAGCGAACATGTCTTGCCAGCCGATGCGGTGATCATGGCCTTCGGCTTCCAGCCCCATGCCATGCCCTGGCTATCCGAGTTCGGGGTCGATCTCGATCAGTGGGGGCGGATCCAAGCACCGGACAACGGGGACTATGCCTTCCAGACCTCCAACCCGAAAATCTTTGCCGGCGGTGATGCCGTCCGCGGCTCGGATCTGGTGGTGACCGCCATTGACGAAGGTCGCCGCGCCGCAGATGGGATCCTCGACTACCTCAATGTGTAACTAACCGGTTGGCAGCTTGGCATTGTGGCTGCCCACCATGTTACAATTGAGCCATTCCCTCGCCCCCTCAAATGGGGGGCTTGTTACCAAATAAGAGACTGTATTGATGAAAATCGGCATTATCGGCGCGATGGAGCAAGAAGTTGCCATCCTAAAAGATCAACTGGCTAACAGCGAAACTCACCACAAAGCAGGCTGTACGTTCTACACCGGCACACTTAATGGACATGATGTGGTCCTGCTTCAATCTGGCATCGGTAAAGTCGCTGCCGCAGTGGGTAGTGCTGTACTGCTTGAGATCTTCCAGCCAGATGTCGTACTGAACACGGGCTCTGCCGGTGGTTTCGATAGCAGCTTGAACGTCGGTGATGTCGTGATCTCGACAGAAGTACGCTACCACGATGCCGACGTCACGGCATTCGGTTACGAAATCGGTCAGATGGCACAGCAGCCAGCGGCTTTCGTATCAGATACCAAGTTGATGGACGTTGCCGAGCAGGCACTGTCAACCATGGGCGATACCCACGCAGTACGTGGCCTGATCTGCACTGGCGATGCCTTCGTCTGCTCAGCAGAAAAACAAGCCTTCATCCGTGACAACTTCCCAGCGGTTATCGCTGTAGAAATGGAAGCCGCAGCAATTGCCCAGGCTTGTCACCAATTCAACGTACCGTTCGTGGTTGTTCGTGCTATTTCTGATGTCGCTGACAAAGAATCACCGATGAGCTTTGAAGAGTTCCTACCGGTGGCAGCACAAAGCTCATCGGTAATGGTTGCCAAGATGGTTGACCTACTGAACCAGTAAGATGACCGACGCCATTGCACTTATTGCCGGTAACAGCACCCTACTCGCCTTGTGGGGTGCACTGGCATTGCAATGGCTCTTGCCCATTCCCTCCCAGCTCCACCCATTACAAATCTGGCGTCACCTCGCGCTGTCTCTCGCCAGTAAAGTCAACAAACCCAATGATGCCCCGCAGCAAAAGCGCTTGTCTGGCCTGCTCTCTTGGCTGCTGCTATGGCTAACCGTGCTGATTGTCCTTATCTGCCTTTACCAGTTGGTCTGGTTCGATACGGCTTTCCACTTATTGTTGCTATGGGTCGCTCTGGACTGGCGCAATATACACAGGTTCAGCAAACAGTTTGTCCGTGCCTATAGCCGCGAGGACAAGCGACAATGCCGGGCACTGCTTGGCACCAAGGTAAACCGCCATACCGACAGCCTATCACTGCTCGGACTGGGTAAAGCCAGCGCTGAAACCTTGCTGGTCGGATACGGCCGGTTGGTTGCCGGCGTCTTGTTCTGGTACGCTCTAGCGGGCGGGATTGGGGCTATCTTGTACCGCTTAGCCGTCGAGCTGAGCCGCTGCTGGTCACCCAGCAGGCAGCAATACCGCCATTTTGGCCAACCGGCCACCACTGCCCTTGCCGTATTGGATATTGTTCCACTTCGCTTGTTTGCACTGTTACTGACAGTTGGCCACAACGCAAAAGTGGCATTGCGGGGCCTCAAGCAACAAGGGGAAAGCTGGCAACTCCCCGGTCCGGGCTGGCTGTTAGCGGCTGCCGGTCACAAGCTATCGCTGTCACTGGGTGGCCCGGCGATTTATGATCAGATAAAAATGGAGCGGCCCAAACTGGGGGGCAGAATTGCCCCGGCGGCCTTGCACCTGAGCCAAATTGATCGCCTTGCCAACCAACGACTATGGATATGGGTTGCCGTCCACAGCCTGCTATTACTAATGCTACAAGGAGCTGTTTAAGTGCGTTTCGCTGTTATCTGCCTACTGTTATTTCCGGCCTTCCTCACAGCGGCCCAGCCCGTAGAAACCATCATCAGCCTGTCGCCACACACCACCGAGATGGCGTATGCCGCAGGGCTTGGTGATAAGCTTATTGCAGCCAGTGACTACAGCGACTACCCGCAAGCCGCCAAGTCTCTCGAGCGGGTGGCTAACTACCGCGGAATAAAAATGGAGCGAATCGTCGCCCTGCAGCCAGATCTGATCTTGGCCTGGAAAGGGGGCAACCCGACCCGTGAGATGACCCGGTTAGAGCAGCTGGGCTTCAAGGTGTTCTATTCCAACCCCAAATCACTGGAAGAAATTGCCAGTACGCTGGAACAATTGGGCCAATTTGCCGATTCACCCAAGCAAGCCCAGCATAGCGCCCAAGACTTTCGCCAGCGACTGGACAAACTGCGCCTAGCCCATCAGGGAAAACACCCCGTCAGCTTTTTCTATCAACTCAGTAGCAGTCCGATGATCACGGTAGCTGGTGACAACTGGCCGAGCCAAGTGTTTGCGGTCTGCGGCGGAACAAACATCTTTGCTAACAGTGCCGCTGCCTATCCGCAGATCTCAACAGAGCAGGTCATTGTCAGGCAGCCCGAGGTGATCTTCGGTACCTCACATGCCGCAGGCGATCATTCGATATGGGAACAATGGCGTCAGCAGTTACCGGCCGTTGAAAAGCAGCACTTATTTACCCTGACTTCCGACTGGCTGAACCGACCGACGCCGCGTACGATTATGGCCGCAGAGGAAATCTGCCAGTATCTAGATCGGGTACGCCAGAGCCGCTTGTAACACGCTATCAACAATCACTGTGAGTCATCTCACAAAGCCGGTTCGGCAAGTTGTCAGCCAGTTTTTTCGTCGTACAATCTGCGCGATCGCACTCTCATCTCTGACTCAACAGGTATCATGATGCTCATTTATCTTCTCGATATGTTCGGAACGGCCGTGTTTGCCGCTTCAGGCGTATTACTGGCTGGCCGCCTCCGAATGGACCCGTTTGGGGTCGTGGTGCTGGCTAGCGTCACCGCAATTGGCGGGGGAACCATCCGTGATATGGCCCTGGGGGCCACGCCAGTTTTCTGGATCACCGATACCAATTATCTGTGGGTGATTTTCATTACCTGCTTGGTCAGCATGCTGGCTATTCGCCGCCCGCGCCAAATGCCGTGGTGGATATTGCCGGTGTCAGATGCCATCGGCCTGGCGGTATTTGTGGCTATTGGTGTCGAGAAGGCACTGCGTTTTGGTGCCACACCAATGGTCGCGGTGATCATGGGCGTCATGACGGGCTGTGGCGGCGGGGTGATCCGCGATGTGCTGGCAAGGGAGATCCCGATGGTACTGCGTACCGAGGTGTATGCCACCGCCTGTATCCTCGGAGGTATTGTCCACACTGTGGCCCTGTCGGCAAATGTCGACAGTGCCGTCGCGACTCTGGCGGGAATTATTACCACGCTGACGATCCGCCTGGCAGCGATCCGCTGGCACCTTTCCTTGCCAACCTTCGCCCTGAGGCCTTAAGATTCCTCGCAGCTTCAGATGCAACAACTTATGCAATTGCACAAAAACCGCCACTCTGGCGGTTTTTTTCTACCTAATCGCCATGAATCAAATCACTAAGTAAATAAATAACTTTACTTAAATGAAGGGCGAGCTACATTTAAATAAACAAAATACTTTATTTAACTAAAACCTTATTTAATAACAAACCGAGGTACCTATGACCCCCTACGTAGAACATGCCAACATTACCGTCGGCAATATCGACCTCACAGTCGAATTTATCCAAACCGCCCTGCCTTCATTCGCCATCCGCCATTGCGGCCAAGGTGATGGCTACCGCTGGTGCCATATCGGTACCGAACTAAGCTACCTTGCCCTGCAGGAAGTTGTCGAACGCGAATCAGTCGATCGTACACCGTACCGAGACAGTGGCATTAATCATATTGGTTTGGTGACCGATGATATCGACAGTGTCAAAGCACGCCTACTGGCCGCCGGGTATACAGAAAATGAAATGGAGACGTCGCACCCTTGGCGAAAGCGAATTTATTTTTGGGATCCTAATAGGATAGAGTGGGAGTTCATTGAATACCTGAGTCAGGATGACAGTCAGCGTAACGACTATAGCATATAGGCTATTGGCTATTGGCTATTGGCTATTGGCTATTGGCTATTGGCTATTGGCAGTTTGATCAAAAAAGGCGCCTGAGGCGCCTTTTTAATACGGGTTCGTGTAGACCTTGATTACTTCAGGGTCACACGGGCAAACTTGCGCTTACCGACTTGGTAAACTGCAGTGCCTGCAGCAGGAACCAGTTTGGTATCTTCAACCTTGTCGCCATCGATTTTCGCTGCGCCCTGACGGATCATACGCATCGCATCAGACGTAGAGTTAACCAGACCGGCATCTTTGAGCAGGTTACCAATCGCAATCCCGGCTTCAAATTCAAACTCTGGCATTTCCTCTGGCATCGCGCCTTTCTGGAAGCGGTTAATGAACTCCTGCTCGGCAGCATCGGCATCGGCTTCGCTGTGGAAGCGGGCAATGATTTCTTTCGCCAGCAAAATCTTCACATCACGCGGGTTCTTGCCAGCAGCAATGTCAGCTTGGAACTGGTCAATTTCTTCCAGTGGACGGAAAGATAGACATTCGAAGTAGTTCCACATCAGATCATCAGAGATCGACATGATTTTACCGAACATCTCGCCAGGTACATCGGTCACACCGATATAGTTATTGGCAGACTTGGACATTTTCTTCACACCGTCCAGGCCAACCAGCAATGGCATAGTCAGGACAACCTGTGGCTTCTGGCCATTGGCTTTCTGCAGCTCGCGTCCCATCAGCAGATTGAACTTCTGATCGGTACCACCCAGCTCAACATCAGTCTCCATTGCAACGGAGTCATAGCCCTGAAGCAGTGGGTACATGAACTCGTGAATCGCAATAGGACGGCCTTCGTTGTAGCGCTTTTTGAAGTCATCACGCTCAAGCATACGGGCAACCGTTTGGTTGGCCGCCAGACGGATCATCCCTTCCGCGCCTAGCTCAGACAGCCAGCTCGAGTTGAATTCAATCTTGGTCTTGGCCGGATCCAAAATTTTGAATACCTGCTCTTTGTAGGTTTCTGCGTTGCGCAGAACGTCTTCGCGAGTCAGCGGTGGACGGGTGGTATTTTTACCTGTTGGGTCACCCACCATACCGGTGAAATCACCGATCAGGAACGTGACGTCATGGCCTAGCTCCTGGAACGTACGCAGTTTGTTCAGGATCACGGTGTGACCCAGGTGAATATCTGGTGCAGTTGGATCGGCACCCAGTTTGATTCGTAGAGGACGGTTCTCTTTTAGCTTGGCAATCAGCTCCTCTTCCGGAATCAGCTCATCCACACCACGCTTAATTTCAGCTAAAGCTTGTTCAATGCTGGCCATTCTTGTTCGCTCCCACAGAATTGGCAAAAAAGTAATAATCCTCAATCTTACTTGAATAGCGATGTTATTTGAAACCAGTTAGACTAAGGGTTGTCTTATTTTTTACGAAATCGCAAAAAAACACCACATGCAAGTACCGATACTCCGCCAGTTGCCAAGGATGCACCAAATTCTCATCACCATGATCAGTTCGCTGCTCGTGGTGTTACTATTATGGCCGAGTTCGGACAACAGCGGACACCCCGAGCGAAAATTCGAAATCGGCAAACTCTACCCGCTCGAGCTCTCCCTCGATACAGACCAATTACGCCCAATGGCGGGTGATGAGAAACCCGCTATCCCACCGCTAAAATGGAAAGAGCACGAAGTACAATCTGGCGAGAGCCTGGCGGTGGTGTTTAACAAGGTCGGCCTGTCCCCAGCGACCCTCTATCACTTGGTCAATGCCGACGAGGGTACCAAAACCCTAACGACCCTGCGTCCGGGCGACAAACTGCGCTTCGGCTTTGACGAAGACGACCAGCTGGTCCAGCTGATCCAACCGAAAAATGCCACCGACAGCCTGGTGATCACCCGTACCGCCGACACCTTCTACTCGAACAAGGAAAGCAAGGATGTCGACCTGCAGCTCAATTTTTCCCAGGCAGTGATCACCTCCAGTTTCTGGAATGCCGCCGACAAAGCCGGGCTAACGGCCAACCAGATCATGGAAATCGCCGGGATCTTCGGCTGGGATATCGACTTTGCGCTGGATATCCGCTCCGGTGATACTTTCTCGGTACTGTTTGAAGAGCGCCTGGTCGAAGGTGAGCCGATTGGCCGGGGGAATATCTTGGCAGCGACCTTCACCAACCTCGGTCAAACCTTTACCGCCATTCGCAGTGAGGACGGCAAGTACTATGATGAGAAAGGCCAGGCGATGCGCAAAGCCTTCCTACGCTCTCCCATCAACTTCCGTTACGTCAGCTCCAACTTCAACCCGCGCCGCCTTCACCCGGTGACCGGCCGAGTCAGCCAGCACCGAGGAACAGACTATGTCGCCCCGGTCGGCACGCCGATCTGGGCCGCAGGCGACGGTGTGGTGATGCAATCGAGCTACAACAAATTCAATGGTAACTATGTCTTTATCCGCCATAGCTCCACCTACATTACCAAGTATCTGCATATGACCAAGCGCAGCGTCAAAACGGGCCAGCGCGTTAAGCAAGGGCAAACAGTTGGTACCCTCGGCGGGACAGGCCGAGTGACCGGCCCGCACCTGCATTATGAATTCTTGGTCAATGGCGTACACAAAAACCCGAGAACGGTAAAACTGCCTCAGGCCCGCTCACTGAGCGGCAAGGAAAAGACCCAGTTCCAAAAATTTGCTAAAGAACGCATGGCGCAGCTCAACCACTTCAGCCAATTTATTGCCGACAACAGCCCTTTGCTTGGCAACCGCACCTAACCGTTTGGGGTTGAACCTCGCTTCGGACCCAATAAAAAAGCCGCTCCTAAAGGAGCGGCTTTTTAGTCGTCATTTTTCAGCTATTGCTCGGGCATCGTGACTGCCTCAGGCTCCGTTAGACGCTGAACGATGCACCGCAACCACAGGTCGTTGTCGCGTTCGGGTTATTCACGAAGAAACGAGAACCTTCTAGCCCTTCCGTGTAATCAACCGTACCACCGATCAGGTACTGCAGGCTCATCGGGTCAACAACCAGTGTGACTCCGCTATTTTCAATCGTGGTATCGCCTTCATTGACTTTCTCGTCAAAGGTGAAGCCGTATTGGAAACCACTGCAGCCACCGCCGGTGATGTAAACACGCAGCTTCAGCTCCGGGTTCTCTTCCTCGGCAATAAGCGCTTTCACTTTGTTCGCTGCAACATCGGAAAAACTCAGCGGCAGATTGGCATCGCTCATTTAAAACCTCTCAATTACTTTCGGTTATGCCTGCCATTATCTAATACCTGACTATCTCGTTCAAGTATTGACCACCGAAGACTGCTCTCGCTGAGCCATTTTTTCCTTTTCTATCGTACGATGCAGGAGTTGGGAGTAAATAGGCTGGCCACCCAACACCTGTGCCAGCATGGTCGCCCCCAACGTCGTAATGATTAATGGCAGGATCAAGTCATAGTTATTGGTCATTTCAATCACCAGCAGAATCCCGGTGATCGGAGCTCGGACGGTTGCCGCAAACAGCGCCCCCATACCGGCGATTGCAAACATCCCCGGCTGAAGGCCTAGTTCCGGAAATAGATGCTGGGCAATGGCACCAAAGAAAGTACCAAACAGGGTACCCAAAGCCAGCATCGGGGCGAAGATCCCACCGGGGGCCCCGGAGCCGAAACATAGCAGTGTGGTTGCCACACGGGCCAAAAACAGAATCAACAACACGCTGATCCCATACTCGCCATTTGTTGCATTTGGGATCAGGCTGATCCCACCACCGGTCAGCTCCGGCACGTAAAGCAGCAGCAAGCCGAAAGTCCCGCCAAGCAGGGTGCCGGTCAGCAAATAACGGCGACGATCATTACGGTGAATACGGGCAAACATATCTTGGCTTAGGGTGATCAGCTTATTGAAAATCACCCCAAAAATGCCAAAGGCCATCCCGAGCAACAAAAACAACCACAGCGATCGCAGCAACGGCGCATCATACTGCGGCATGGTGATCACCGCTTGCTGGCCGGAAATACTGCGGAACACAATATTGGCCACAATGGCCGAGATCATCACACACTTAATCGAAATCAGGCTGTAGCGAAACTGCGGTCGCATTTCCTCGACCACGAACATAATGGCAGCCAGCGGCGCATTGAATGCGGCAGCCAGACCGCCTGCGGCGCCCGAAGCCAACAGTGCATGGCGGCCTTCTTTATCCTTGAGGCGGAACAAGTCGGACACCATGCGGCCGATATTCCCCCCCATCTGTACCGACGGCCCTTCGCGGCCCAGTACCATCCCCGAACCCAACGCGCCCAAACCACCAATGAACTTAACCGGCAATACCCGCCACCAGCGTACCGGTCGAATATCATCCATCGCCCCTTCTATTTCAGGGATCCCTGAACCGGCAGCCTCCGGCGCAAAACGGTGGACAAGATAGTAACCGACCAAAGCCAGCAGGGCACTGATCAGGAACGCTGACAACCACAGCGGCAGTACACTGCTGATCTCATGGCGCAACCATTCTGTTCGCTGCTCCGACACCCAGTGCACCGCAATTTCAAACAAGGTCGACAACAAGCCCGCCCCCAGCCCCACCAGCGCAGAGAGGAAAAGGACGGAAACAGGGGTTTTGTCACGCGATAAAAAGCGCCGGACCAGCCCGCTTGGCTGCAGTCTTTCAGGCGCAGGAGTGCCTTGGTTTTTCTCTGTCATCAAAATGCCGTAATCGTGAAGTCATCCCGGAGCCGGGAAACAATAGAAAGGGGTGCCCTAAATATGGGAAAAGCACCTTGAAATAGCATAGCTGACCGATTGTTTATTTTACATATTCAATGTTGGAAACTAGCTTTGCAGTGATGCGCAGCAGTTTTGTGCCCCACCTAGCCTTGCGCCAGCTCAGAGTTCCTGCGCCACCAATTGAAAGCCCCACATAGCCTAGGTACAATGCCGACAGTTCAAATCGGACAATCTTCAATAACAGGACATCACAATGAGCAAGTCAGCTGATTTATTTGCCAAAGCACAACAGACCATCCCAGGTGGCGTTAACTCACCGGTTCGTGCCTTTGCAGGGGTAGGCGGCAGCCCGCTATTTATCGAGCGCGCAGACGGCGCCTATATCTTCGATGCCGATGGCAAAGCCTATATTGACTATGTTGGCTCATGGGGTCCGATGATTCTTGGCCACAACCATGTCGCGATCCGTGATGCGGTGATCAAGGCAGCACAACAAGGCCTGAGCTTTGGTGCGCCGACCGAGATGGAAATCACCATGGCCGAAATGGTGTCCCAGCTTGTACCGTCAATGGAAATGGTCCGTATGGTGAGCTCGGGTACCGAAGCAACCATGAGTGCTATCCGCCTTGCCCGCGGCTTCACCAACCGCGATAAAATCATCAAGTTCGAAGGTTGCTACCACGGCCATGCTGACTGCCTATTGGTAAAAGCAGGCTCTGGCGCCCTCACTCTGGGCCAGCCAAGCTCTCCAGGTGTACCAGCTGACTTTGCCAAGCACACCCTAACTTGTACGTTCAACAACCTAGACTCTGTTCGCGAAGCCTTTGCCGAGAACCCAGAGCAGATTGCTTGTATCATTGTCGAGCCAGTTGCTGGCAACATGAACTGTATCCCACCGGTACCGGGCTTCCTAGAAGGGCTACGCGAGATCTGTGACGAGTTTGGCGCGCTATTGATCCTTGATGAAGTCATGACGGGCTTCCGTGTTTCACACGGTGGTGCACAGGGTTACTACAACATCAAACCGGATCTAACCACGCTGGGTAAAGTGATCGGCGGCGGTATGCCTGTGGGTGCTTTCGGTGGCCGTCGCGATGTGATGGAATATGTGGCCCCGACCGGCCCGGTATACCAAGCGGGCACACTGTCGGGTAACCCAGTCGCAATGGCTGCAGGCCACGCCTGCCTAACCGTTCTTACCCAAGAAGGTCATGAACAACAACTTGCCAACACTACCCAGCGCCTAGCGGAAGGCTTCAAGGCTCTGGCTGACAAATACGGTATCCCGCTGAAAACCAATCAGGTGGGTGCGATGTTCGGCTTCTTCTTTACCGACCAGAACGCAGTGAACTGCTATGACGATGTCGCCAAATGTGATGTCGAGCGCTTCAAGCGTTTCTTTAACTTGATGCTGGAAAAAGGGGTTTACCTAGCACCGTCAGCATTCGAAGCCTGCTTCACCTCCCTTGCCCATGGCGACAAGGAAATTGAAGCGACACTCGGTGCAGCGGAGTATGCCTTCCAAACCTTGGCAGAAGAAGCTGCAGCGTAATTCGCAGTCAGCAGCTAATATAGACACAAGCCGCTCACTGAGCGGCTTGTTGCTTTACCGGCAATGACTACTGCCAGAAGAACAGTGCTAGCAGTAGCAGTGCTGCAAACACCCAAACAGCCAATGGAACCCGCCGTTTTTTCTTGGTCTCACCACCACAATCACAACACCCCATAAACACGCTTCCCCGCTTGTAAAATCAGACAGATATTATCACCAATATGATTGCTATACAGGCAATGTGGTGCAATCATAATACCCAAATTTCAACAACAACAGCCCCAATAAAACAATCAAAAAGGGATACACAAGTGCCCAAACCATTCAAAGTCGAATCGCGCCACTGGATGCTTATCGCCGCGTTGGCTATGGCCGCCTACGCCAGTTATACATTGATAGAACCCTATATCGGCCCTATCGTCATGGCCTTTATTATTTCACTGCTTTATTACCCACTGCATGAAAAACTGGACAGGGTAATGCCTCGTTCGCCCAACCTGTCATCGGTACTGTCTTGTACCCTGCTGACGTTTATCATCGTGATCCCAATGCTAGTGGTATTCAGCTCAATCATTCATCAGGGCACCACCTTTTCCAAGGAAAGCTATACCTGGCTGACCTCCGGTGGCGTTCAGGAAGTCTTGGCCCATCCCTATGTGGTCAAGTTGCTTACCCTTGTTGAAAAATACTCACCGTTCGAGCCGGTCGATACCCAGGTGATGGTCCAGAAAATAGCGGCAGCCTCATCAAAGTTTGGCGCCCAATTGCTCAATGTCAGCGCCCGCTTACTCGGTGATGCCACCAATTTCCTGATCAACTTTATGCTGATGCTGTTCGTCTTGTTCTTCCTGCTCCGCGACCATGACAAGATAGTCCAGACCATCCGCCATGTACTCCCCCTGTCACGCAGCCAGGAAGATGCGGTACTCAATGAGGTTGAGCAAGTGGCCAAGTCGGCGGTATTGGGCTCTTTTCTCACCGCCCTAGCCCAAGGCTTTGCCGGTGGTTTCGCGATGTGGATGGCCGGCTTCCAGGGGCTGTTCTGGGGCTCGATGATGGCGTTCGCCTCATTGATCCCTGTGGTAGGCACCGCGCTGATCTGGCTACCAGCCAGTATTTATCTGCTGCTGATAGGTCAGTGGGAATGGGCGGTATTCCTGATTGGCTGGGGCGCGATTGTCGTCGGCTCAATTGACAACTTCCTGCGCCCGCTGCTGATGCAAGGTAGCTCAGGCATGAGTACGCTGCTGATCTTCTTCTCTATCATTGGGGGATTGCATGTATTTGGCTTGATCGGTCTGATCTACGGCCCGATCATTTTTGCAGTCACCCTGGTCTTGTTCAAGCTGTACGAGACCGAATTCCAAGACTTCCTTCATAACCAAGACCAACATTGATCCGTTTGGCTGGCGCGGTAGCGCCAGCCCGACTTTTCTTATGAGTGAATTTGTGGAACAATTCGCGCCCCAACACAGCTTTCATCCATTCTTGAGGTCGTTATGTCATACAGTGCTGCCAGTCAGGTTGCTGCCCGCCAATTGGAGTTTTTTGAAAACCGTAAGGTTTTGGTGGCCGGCGAGCTAGACGACGCTTTTCCCGTCGAGCTATCGCAAACCGCCTCGTCGGTAACGATCTTCACTACCAACTTCGGCTACGCCCGCCGCATGTCATCGCACACTGCCATCCGAACGGTTTTCGGTGCGGAATTCTGCGACGAGGCCGACATCGATATGATCCTACTGTACTGGCCGAAAGCCAAAGCAGAAGCCGAATACCTACTGGCCATGCTGTTGACAAAGTTTGGTCCGGAAACCGAAATCTGTGTGGTGGGCGAAAATCGAAGTGGTGTTCGCAGCATAGAAAAGATGTTCGCTTCATACGGCTCGGTCACCAAGTATGATTCGGCCCGCCGCTGCAGCTTTTACTGGGGCCGTTGTGATCAAGCACCATCAATGTTCGATATCAACGATTGGTTCCGCAGCTATCCGCTGTCTATCGCCGGCACCGAGCTAACCATCCGCTCGCTACCGGGCGTGTTCAGCCACGGTGAATTCGACCTAGGTTCAAAGCTCCTGCTGGAAACCCTGCCGTCATTGCGTGGCCGGGTACTTGACTTCGGCTGTGGTGCCGGGGTTATTGGTGCCGTGATGAAAACCAAGAACCCGTCTATCGAGCTGGAGCTGTGTGATATCAGTGCCCTGGCCATTGCGTCTGCCGAAGAGACCTTCCGGGTCAATCAACTCGAGGGTACCTTTACCGCAACTGACGTCTTTGCAGCATTGAAAGGTCCTTACGATTACTTGATCAGCAACCCGCCATTCCATGCGGGGCTGAAGACCTTCTATGCGGCCACCGAGGACTTTATTGCCAAGGCGCCGCAGTATCTTCGCCAAGATGGCCAGTTGATCATCGTTGCCAACAACTTCTTGCGTTACCCACCGCTGATCGAAGAGAGCCTAGGAAGCTGCGAGACAACGGCTAAAAATAACAAGTTTAGCATTTACGTCGCAAAAAAATGATCGCCTATGGCCGGGTCCCACCCGGCCGCTGCCCGTTATTACATACAAGTTTGTCTGTTAACAGCAGCAAATAATCCAGATTTGACGTCATAAACGTCAAATCTGTGTGTCGGCACACGCTTCCACACCCACTTTCTTGCCTCTACGAAAAAACACAGTATAACTGAAGGTTATGGTGTTTCTTCCGCCCTAAAAGTCGTTAATTTCGTCAATTTACCGGTAAGCACCAGCATCCATTTCAACATCAAGCACAAACCTTGATCACAGCGTTGTTTCACAGGTAATTTCAGGCACCGGAATGCAGCAGACTACCCGTTTCAAGCGACTCCAGCACACTTTGATGCTGGCCTTTTTAGTATTAAGTATTACCCCGTTAATACTGTCGGCCCTATTCTTCCTCAACTCACACACCAAAGATCTGGCAGAGCAAAGTACCAACCACCTCGCTTCCCTGCTCGACAACAAGAAGAAGCAGCTCAATAACTTCTTTATCGCCCGGGAATCAGAGGTACAAAGCTTTGCCCGCTCCGAGCTGGCCAATGCCAGTGGTGGCCGATTTTACGGCCTTGTCGGTGCTTACCACCAGCTGGGAGATATTTCCGAGGCGCTACACAATAACGGCAGAAGCCGCTATTACACCGAAACGCTTGCCAACAAATCACTCGGCGAGCAGAGTACCGGCAACTATATCGGTCATGAACGCTACCGACTGATGTACAAGCGCTACAACTGGGCCTACGAAGAATACCTTAAGCGCTCCAACTTCAGTGATATCCTGCTGGTCGATATCAGCGGCAACGTTGTCTATGCCGCCAATAGCCCGGAAACCTTTGGCATCAATCTGCCGCAAGCCTCACAGGCTTATCCTGCGCTAAGCCAGACCTTCTCATCGATTCAACAGAAAACCGAGCACGCCGAAGGTATAGCCGACCAAGTACCGGTAGCCTTTACCGATTTCAGCCCGACCCAAGGAGAGTCAGTACTTTCCGCCTGG
Organism: Photobacterium lutimaris; assembly: GCF_003025555.1. Taxonomy (GTDB): domain Bacteria; phylum Pseudomonadota; class Gammaproteobacteria; order Enterobacterales; family Vibrionaceae; genus Photobacterium; species Photobacterium lutimaris. The sequence continues at coordinate 155,678 of NZ_PYMH01000012.1, forward strand.
TTCGCCGCCCCGATCATCCAGCAGGGCTATTTGCACAGCTACGTACTCTTCAAGCTGAGCAACCAGTCTATCCGAGACTTCCTCAGTGATGCCGGTAATAACTCCTATTCGGTACAAACCCTATTGGTCGGCCAAGATCACCTCTCGCGGTTACCGACCTCCGATGGCGATCCGGCCTCTTTCTCCAGTAACAGCATCAACCGGGCTCTAGAAGGGGGCAGCGGGGTCGGCAGCTTTGCCAACTTCAATGGTGTGCCGGTTCTGAGTGCCTTTGCCCCACTCACTATCATGGATAGTCCATGGGCACTGGTTGTCGAACTGCCCGAGGAAGAAGCCTTTGCCCGTATCCGTCAACTAGAGGTTATTTTCTTTGTCGCCATGCTAACGGCCATCGTGCTGGTGATCATCGCCTCGCACTGGCTGTCGAATTCCATCACCGCTCCCTTACTCCGGTTAACCTGGGCGGCAGAACAAGTCTCGGCCGGGGATATGGATCAAAAAATCGAAGGGACCGAGCGTTGTGACGAGATAGGTCGTCTGGCGGTAAGCTTCGCCCGGATGCAATCATCCGTCAGGGAAAAGATGAGCTTGATCCGAGAGCAAAACAACGAGCTGGAACAAAATCTCCAAATCATCCAGCAGAAAAACAAAGAGCTGCAAACCGCCGATAAGCTCAAAGATGAATTCCTTGCCACCACCTCCCACGAGCTGCGCACCCCGCTGCATGGCATGGTGGGTATCGCCGAATCGCTGCTTGCAGGGGCCAACGGCCCAGTCCAGCACTCACAACGCCGCCAGCTTGAAATTATGATCAACAGCGGCCAGCGGTTGACGAACTTGGTCGATGACCTGCTTGACTACCACAAGATGCGATATGGCGATCTGGATATCCAGAAGCAAGCGGTGGATATCGCCTCTGCCGCCAGGCTGGTACTTGAACTCTCGAGCCACCTGCTTGGCAGCAAACCGGTGCGGATCATCAATCAGATTCCCAATGATCTGCCTCTGGTACAAGGGGATGAGCAACGATTGGAGCAAGTCCTCTATAACTTGGTCGGTAATGCCATTAAATATACCTCTGAAGGAAAAATCATCCTGTCAGCTACCATACTGGAGTCCCAGATCCGGATTCAGGTCGTTGATACCGGCCAGGGGATCCCAACCGAACAGCTGGAGCATATCTTCGAGCCGTTGATCCAAGCCAACACCCAATCGGCCAACTACCGCCAAGGCTCAGGCCTGGGCCTGTCGATCAGCCGCCAGCTGATCACACTGATGGGGGGGCGGCTGTATGTCAGTAGCCAACCGATGATTGGCACCACATTCAGCTTCACCCTGAACCTGGCATCCGACAGCGATATTGCCAGCAGTGAAGTGTCCAGTCGCAGCAACCACTTCCAAATCCCATCACCGGAAGCATACGCCTGCGAACTGGAAGAAATAGAGGAGAGCCCTGATGGCGATCTACTCCTCATTGTCGACGATGAACCAGTGAACCTGCAGGTTCTCCATAACTTCCTCCGCCTAGAAGGATACCGGGTGATCACTGCAGAAAGTGGCCCGCAAGCCCTAAAGCTGGTTGAAAGCCACCAACCGGCATTGATGCTGCTGGATATCATGATGCCGGAAATGTCAGGCTACGAGGTCTGTGAGCAACTGCGGCAACACTACAGTATGCTGGAGCTACCGATCATTATGCTCTCAGCTCTTGGGCAAGTGCAGGACAGGATCCGCGGATTCGAATCCGGGGCCAATGACTACCTGACCAAACCGTTCAACAAAGAAGAGCTGACCGCCCGCATCGGGGCCCACCTCAAGGCAGGACAAACCGAGCGTCAACAGCAAGAGAACCAACGTCTTGCTGAAGAGATTGCGCGTAGAGAGCAAGTGGAAAATAGCCTATTGGAAACCCAAAACCGCTTGCTTGGCTTGCTTGAGTCCTCCAACGAAGCCATTCTTTGCGTCCAAAGCGGGGGCCGTATTCGCTATGCTAACACCGCCGCAGGCAAGCTCTTCAACCGCTCTCCGGAGCAAGTTGAACGCCACCATATCGAAGATATTCTGGCCACCCACCTCCCACAGGATATCAGCCAAAGCCACCACTTCCATGGCAGCTTGATGTTCAAGGTTGGCGACAGCCTCAAATCACTTAATACCGATGTTATCAACCTACCAGAAGAGTCGGGTCTGCAACGGATGTTTATCTTTGATAACCATGGCCAAACCAGCAGCCACCGGATAGAGGTGCTCGAAAATGCCGTCGACGTCCTGTCAGGCTTTGCTTTCAACCGTAATAAGGACACTTTACAAAAACTGCGCCACCTCGGTGACGAGTTCTGCTCACTGGCCGATAAGCTGGAAGGCAATAATAATGGCAAGAGCAAGAATGACGCCTTGCGTGAATTACTGGTCGAGATCATGAAGGCAACCTTGGCACAGTGGGAAGAGTCGACTCAGAAAACCAAATTTGAATTGGCTGAAGAAAGTGGCCTGTGGCGGGTATATCTTGACCGCAGCACCCTGCAAACCCGTACACTGGATAAATACTTGCATTTGGAAACACTACCGAAAACGCCGCGCTGGCGAACCGTGCTCAGCACCATTGACTTTGTCCTGGAGCGCAGCCCTCGCAATACCGCGGCCTATAAAGAACTGCTGACAATGAAAGAGCAGCTGCAGCACATCATCAACCAATAGCGATACCTGCACAGATAAAGCCTGCCTCGTGCAGGCTTTTTTTTGCCTCAAATTATCCCTCTAAAAACGCAAAAACAACGATGTTCAGCGGTGAGACACTGGCCAAAAACTCTCCAATAACTGCATTTAACTAGGGTTATCCCCCTGCTTTTAACGAGAAGTTTCGGTTTATGAGAAGGTAATCACAACAAACTCAATTCCTAAATTTTCCGCAAGGAATTAAGGGGGAAGATTGACTTCGTTACATAAGCCAACACCACATACAAACGCAAGGCTTTGATTTAAAATGGATAAAAACAAAAGGATGAATTTATCAGTATGAAACGTCGAAATGTAAATTGCGATCTTAAGCACACCTCATGTTGGGGCAAGCGCTAGATCACAGTCCGTTATTAACGTTTTTTACGGAGGCATAAACGAATTTAACGTTTTTGACGGGCAGCCGGATTGACCGTTTTGCCAATCCGGAGTTTCCTTAAGACACACAGAGCCTGCAAGGCCATTTGTTCGGGTGCGTTACTCAACTTGAACAAAGCGGGTTCTTCCTCCCCGTAGATACGGGGGTTTTTCCATAAGTGAAACTAAAAGCAAAGAGTAAGGAACAGCTATGCTTGCCAATATAAAGAAAACCCAGTTAGCGCTAGCCGTTGTAGCAGCCGCTTCAACAATGTTAATCGCCCCTGTGGCGTCAGCTGCAGATCGCGCTGAGCTAACCATGGTGCCTAAGTTCTATCCAACTTTTGTACGTAACTTTAACCCTTACCTACAGACTCAACTGGACACTACCTACGACTTCTTGTTTGAGCCATTGGTTGTGTTCAACGAGCTTAAGGGTAACGAGCCGGTCATGCGTTTGGCGAAAGACTACTACATGTCAGACGACCTAATGGAAGTGACATTCGAAATCCGTGATGGTGTAAAATGGTCTGACGGCAAAACATTCTCTGCCAAAGATGTCGCATTTACCTTTGAACTACTGGAAAAACACCCAGAGCTTGACCGTACGGGTATCAATGCCCGTCTGAAAGGCGTCAAGGCGAAAGGCGACAAAGTGACCTTCAGCCTAACTGAAGCAAACTCAAACGTTCCTTACTTGATTGCTAAAGTCGCCGTTGTGCCTGAGCATATCTGGAGCAAAGTTAAAGATCCAACGCGCTTCACCAACGAAAACCCTGTTGGTACCGGTCCATTCACCGAAATCGAGACCTTCACACCTCAGCTGTACACTCAGTGTCGCAATCCGAACTACTGGGATAACGCGAACCTAGACGTAGACTGCCTGCGCCTACCACAGGTTGGCGGTAACGACCAATTCCTTGGTCAAGTTCTAAGCGGCCAGTTTGACTGGACCTACGCGTTCATTCCTGATGTCGACAGCACCTACGCAGCAGCAAGTCCAAACAACAAGTACTGGTACCCTGCCGGCGGTTCGCAAGCATTCGTAATGAACTACAACTCGCCAAACAAAGGCAACCACGAAGCAATCAACAACATTGACTTCCGCCGTGCCTTCTCAATGGCTATCGACCGTGAAACGATCATCGATATCGCCTTCTACGGCGGCGGTGTAGTGAACGATTACGCGTCAGGTCTAGGCCAGGCATTTGCTTCATGGTCTGATAACGCAGTGTACGAAAAGTACAAGCCATACATGACCTACAATGTTGCCAACGCTAAAGCGCTACTGAAAAAAGCCGGCTTTAAAGACACCAATGGCGACGGCTTTGTCGAATCTCCGACAGGCAAGAACATCGAGCTATCTATTCAGTCACCAAATGGCTGGACAGATTTCAACAATACGGTTCAGCTAAGTGTTGAAATGCTTCAGGAAGTGGGTATCAAGGCCAAGGCCAGCACACCTGATTTCTCGGTCTACAACCAGGCAATGCTAGATGCAACGTATGATGTGGCGTACACCAACTACTTCCACGGTGCGGATCCTTACACATACTGGGACAGTGCTTACCACTCTCGCTTCCAGGCTAACGAAGGCATGCCTCGTTTCGCCCTGCACTACTGGAATAACGAGAAGCTGGATAACTTGCTAGCAGGTTTCTACAAGACAGCAGACCGTGACGAGCAGGTTAAGATGGCTCACGCAATCCAAAAGATCATTGCCGAGAACCAGGTAACCATCCCTGTAATGTCAGGTGCTTACACCTCTCAGTACAACACAGCACGCTTTACTGGCTGGTGGAACGAGAACAACCCGAAAGGACGTCCTATGCCAATCACCAACACCCAAGAGCGTCTACTTCAAGTACTTGATCTAAAACCTAAATCGTAATTTTCGCAATTTGCGGTGCGCACCTTGCGCACCGCCCCTTCAACCTTCCCCCTTAGAAATAACGATGGCCAGTGGTCAGGGAAGAGTGTGTCTGAAATCTGGTTAAAAAAGCTGGATATTTTAAGGTGTGAGTTATGGGATTTTTTGTACGAAGACTTAGCTTTTATTTTATTGCGCTCCTGTTCGCAATAACGATTAACTTTATTATTCCTCGGGCGATGCCCGGTGATCCGGTCACCATGATGTTTGCCAATGCGGCAGTACAAGTGACCCCTGAACGTATTGCTGCAATGAAAGAACTACTGGGCTTTGTCGACGGCCCTATGTACCAGCAATACTTTATCTATCTCAAAGGGATCTTTTCATGGGACCTGGGGATATCAATCCAGACCTACCCGCAAACCGTTAACGAAGTGCTGGGCAATGCCGTTGGCTGGTCGCTGTTCCTAGCCGGTACCGCTGTGATCTTGGCTTTCTGCATGGGTTCGACACTGGGGATTTTTGCAGCCTGGAAACGTGGCAGTAAATACGACGCCTTTATTTCACCAGGTATGTTGGTTGTACAGGCTGTGCCACCTGTGGTCGTTGCCATGTTGGTGCTCTACACCTTTGCAATCGGGGCCAAATGGTTCCCGTCGACTTACGCCTATACCCCTGGAACGATACCTGACTGGACTAGCTTGGATTTCTATCTGGATGTGGGCTATCACGCCGTACTGCCACTGTTCTGTGCCACTATCATCCAGATTGGCGGCTTCCTGATCAATATGCGTAACAACATGATCAACCTGCTAAATGAAGACTATATCACGATGGCAAAAGGTAAGGGGCTGAGTGAAAACCGCATAGTCTTCAAGTACGCCGCCCGTAACGCCATGCTGCCAAGTGTTACCGCCCTGTCGATGGCTATCGGTATGGCCATTGGTGGCCAGCTGATCATCGAAATGATCTTCAACTACCCAGGCCTTGGCACCGTATTGCTCAACGCCATTAATCAACGTGACTACCAAGTACTGCAAGGCCAGCTACTGATCATGACCATGTTCATGCTGTTCTTCAACTTCATGGCCGACATTCTTATTGTTGCTCTGGATCCGCGTCTGCGTAAGGGAGGCAAATAATCATGAAAGGACTTATCAAGCTACTTTCTAGCAATACCAAGGCCCTGTTTGGCCTGACCGTTATCGCCGCCTTTCTTTTTGGTGCGATATTTGCCCCAGTCATCACTGAATATGCGCCGGACAAACGAACCGGTAACCCGCACGAATACCCTGCTTTCGTCGTGAAGGCCGCCCAAAATAATCCTGACGGCTGGGTTGCCACAAACCTGGCTGACAGCAAACGTACCCTGCGCATGTCAAAGGATGCGGACCACGTCCTCGGCACAACCCGAATGGGCCGTGATGTTTGGTCGCAGGTAGTTTACGGTGCCCGTACCTCACTCGCCGTTGGTTTCGGTGCCGGTATCATGGTGTGCTTTTTGGCAACGGTCATTGGGGTCTCTGCTGGTTACTTCGGCGGCCGTGTCGACGACATCCTATCGGCAGCCATGAATATCATGTTGGTGATCCCCCAGCTACCGCTGCTGTTCGTAATCGCCGCCTTCATTGGTCAGGCTGGGCCTCTGACTATCGCCATCGTGATCGGGATGACCTCATGGGCATGGGGTGCCCGTGTGGTCAGGGCGCAGACGCTCTCCTTGCGTGAAAAAGAGTTCGTCAAGGCTGCTGAAGTGCTAGGGGAATCGTCAGCCCGCATCATCTTTGTCGAAATTCTGCCGAACCTGATTTCCATTGTCGGTGCAAGCTTCATCGGTTCCGTCATGCTCGCCATTATGATGGAGGCCACGCTGTCCTTCCTTGGCCTGGGCAACCCGAACTCCATCAGCTGGGGCATCATGCTCTACAACGTACAAACCTCGTCATCGATGCTGGTCGGCGCTTGGTGGGAACTATTGGCACCGTGTCTAGCCCTGACATTCATTGCTATCGGCCTGGCAATGCTTAACTTCGCCGTTGATGAAATCGCCAACCCGCAGCTGCGCTCGCACAAAGGCATGCGCCGTTGGAAAAACATGGCAAAAGAAAACCAGAAAGCTGAGGCAATTATCGCACCTCAGCCAGCCCTTGAAGGGGGAGAGAAATAATGAGCAACCCACAAATTTCTATCCGCAACCTGTGTGTTGACTACATTACCGATGCTGGTGATGTACGTGCAGTAAACGACGTTAGCTTTGATATCGGCAAAGGCGAGATCTTTGGCCTGGCTGGCGAATCTGGCTGTGGTAAATCCACCGTTGCCTTCTCCTTGATGCGCCTGCATAAGCCGCCTGCATTCATTACCGGTGGCGAGGTTATCTTCGACGGTCATGGCGACATTCTAAAATTCAACGAAGCACAGATGTCCGCATTCCGCTGGAGTGAGATCTCAATGGTATTTCAGAGTGCGATGAACGCCCTGAACCCGGTTCTAACGCTTGAAGATCAATTCTGCGATGTGATCATGCGCCATACCGCTATGACCCGCCAGCAGGCAGTTCGCCGAGCAGAAGGTCTATTGGAAATCGTGGATATTCACCCAAGCCGTCTGCGTGATTTCCCGCACCAGTTCTCCGGTGGTATGCGCCAACGCCTGGTCATCGCCATCGCTTTGGCCCTGAACCCGAAGATGATCATTATGGATGAGCCGACCACGGCCCTCGATGTGGTAGTACAGCGCGAGATCCTGCAGAAGATCTATGCCCTGAAGGACGAGTTTGGCTTTTCCATCCTGTTCATTACCCATGATCTGTCGTTGATGGTCGAGTTCTCCGACCGCATCGGCATCATGTATTCCGGTGAGTTGGTTGAGGTCGCGCCGTCCAAGCAAATCCTTGAAGACCCTTTCCATCCCTATACCGAAGGGTTGGGTAGCTCTTTCCCACCACTGACCGGACCAAAGCCCCGCCTGAAGGGGATCCCGGGCAACCCGCTCAACTTGTTGGAAGTTCCTACTGGGTGTCGCTTCCAGGCCCGCTGCAGCAAGGCTCATGATGCCTGTTTCAGTCAAGCGACTCAGCTCCGTCAGCTGGAACCCAGCCGTTTTAGTAACTGCCACCTATTTAACAAGAGCAGTTAGAGATTAAGGAATAGGAAGCATTATGAGCAAGCCAACCGGACAACCAATTATTGAAGGGAAGAACCTGATCAAGGACTTCTCGGTCAACAGCAACTCGCTGAAAAAATCCATGATGCGTGCCATCAACGACGTATCATTCAAGATGTACAAAAGCCGCGGTTTGGCCGTCGTCGGAGAATCCGGCTCGGGCAAGTCAACCACGGCCAAGATGATTGCCAAGATGTACGCCCCGACTGGCGGGAAAATCGAGTACTACGGGCGCGATATTGCCACCATAGAGAAAAAAGCCGATCTTATGCAGTACCGTCAGGGGATCCAGATGGTATGGCAGGATCCGTTCGGCTCATTGAACCCAACACATACCATTTTCCACCACGTTGCTCGCCCCCTGCTGATCCACAACAAGGTCAGCAAAGGCAACAAGAAGGAGCTGGAGGAAAGGGTTTACGATCTGCTCGAACAGGTCGGTCTGATCCCACCAAAGGAAACGGCAGCGAAGTATCCCCACCAGCTATCCGGCGGCCAACGCCAGCGCGTTAACTTAGCAAGGAATATCGCTGTCGGGGCCGAAGTTGTTTTGGCTGACGAACCGACCTCAATGTTGGATGTCTCAATCCGCGCCGGTGTCCTCAACTTGATGGAAGAAATGAAGTTCGAGCGTGAAATGGCACTGCTGTATATCACCCACGATATCGCAACAGCCCGTTATATCGCCGAAGATCTGGCCGTCATGTATGTCGGCCATATGGTCGAGTGGGGAGATACAGAAGAAATCATCCACGCTCCGCAGCATCCCTATACCCAACTGTTGGTGTCGGCGGTACCGGATCCGAAGAAATCGATCCATGAAAAGCTCAAAGGCAACAAAGGGGAGATTCCGCTATGGACACCAGAGAGTCTTGGTTGCCCATTTGCCGGCCGCTGCACGCATGCAACAGACAAGTGCCGCGAACAGCTTCCGAGGATCACCCAACTCTCCGATAACCATTTCGTGCGTTGTTACCTGTACGAGAATTGATGGAGGAAACATGCAGCTGTTAATTAACCATTTAGGCTACGAGCAATTCGGCCACAAACAAGCGGTTATCCAATCGGCATCGGCGATTGATGCCATGTATGCCGATCTGTTATGTAGCCGTAATCACCAGCCTATTATGCAGCTGCCTCTTGAGGCCTGTGGTCCGGTCGATCAATGGCATACAGGGCTCACTTACACAATCGACTTTTCCGCACTCACCGAGTGCGGGAATTACCAGTTACGTGTCGGTGAAACCTTGTCCGAGCCATTTGCTATCGCCGAGGGGCTATTGATGACTCGCACCTTCAGCGATGTCCTGCATTATTTTAAATCCCAACGCTGTGGCGGTAAATTTGATCTTGCTGACCAAGCGATCCCGCTGCTGGGCTCTGACACCCGAGTTGATGTTCGCGGTGGCTGGTATGACGCCTCTGGCGATGTCAGCAAATACCTCAGCCACCTCTCTTTTAGCAACTATTTCAACCCCCAGCAAACCCCGATGGTAGTCTGGAATATGCTGACCGCCTTCGACATACTGGCCGACGAACAAGCCTTCGCGACTTTCAGCCGAGTTCGCCTGCTGGAAGAAGCCCTGCATGGCGCTGATTTCCTCGTCAACATGCAGTCTGAGCGAGGCTTCTTCTATACCACGGTATTCGATAAATGGAGCAAGCAAACCGACCAACGTGAGATTTGCAGTTACGCCCACCAGAGCGGTGACAAAACGGATGACTTCCAGGCCGGTTTCCGCCAAGGAGCTGGTATTGCCATTGCAGCTCTCGCGGCTGCAAGCCGGCTCCTACAAGGTCCTACCGCATCACAAATCGGTTATCCTGCGATAAACTGCGACCGCTATCTCACGGCAGCCGAGCAAGGCTATTGGCACTTGGTCGAATGCAACCCACAGTATCTCGATGACGGCTGCGAAAATATCATCGATGAATATTGCGCACTGCTAGCGGCGGTGGAGTTATTCCGTGCCACCGACAATAGCAACTACCTCGCACAAGCACGTCAGTGGGCCGGCAAGCTGGCCCAGCGTCAACACAGCGATTCGCAACAGAATCATTATTGGTCCGCCAACAGTGATGGCTCTCGTCCCTACTTTCACGCAGCTGAAGCCGGGTTGCCGGTCATCAGCCTGCTCCACTACTTGGCGGTTGAACCGGAAGCAGAACGCCAACAAGCATTGAGCAATGTCGTCGCCAATGCCGTCGCCTTCGAGCTAGATATTACCCATGAAGTCGCCAATCCCTTCGGCTATCCGAGACAGTACACCAAGCCGTTGAACGGCAAAAAAGCCGCGGCATTTTTCATCCCTCACCACAATGAAACGGGCTACTGGTGGCAGGGTGAAAATGCTCGCTTGGCTTCCCTTGCCAGCATGGCTTTCCTTGCAGCGAACTCCCCGGCCTGCCAGCGGTTACGTCCGCAATTAAAAGCCTATGGCCAGCGGATGCTAGATTGGCTGCTGGGCTTGAATCCTTTTGATATTTCAATGCTGGATGGCCATGGTCGCAACAATCCGGACTACCTGCCGGAGCTAGGCTTCTTCAATGCCCGTGGCGGGATCTGCAACGGTATCACTTCAGGGTTCGACAATGAGCACGACATCGCCTTCAACCCGTCCCCTCAACATCAAGATTTATTGCAAAACTGGCGCTGGGGAGAGCAATGGATCCCCCATGCAGCTTGGTATTTGTTGGCCGTAACGCTGCAGTATAAGGAGCGACACAATGACTGATCCCATTCGCTATTTCGTCGGGGTCGACGGAGGCGGCACGTCTTGCCGCGCCAGGATCACTGACAGCAACGATCGTGTATTGGGCGAGGCCAAAACAGGCAGCGCCAATATCATGCTCGGTGCCAATCTCGCCATGGCATCGATCATCGATGCCATCGCCACCGCTGCGGCTACGGCCGGACTGGGTAAAGATAGCTACGCATCCATGTCTGTCGGTCTGGCACTGGCTGGTGCCGAACAGCAGTCAGCTTGGTATGAATTTATGGCCCAGCCACATCCGTTTGCGGCTGTTACCCTCAATACCGATGCCTACGGGGCCTGCCTTGGTGCCTGGGGGGGGGAAGACGGTGCCATTCTCATTGCCGGCACAGGATCATGTGGGATCCTGCTCAAAGACAATGAGCAACATGTGGTCGGCGGACGCGAGTTTCCCATCTCTGATCAAGGTGGGGGGGCCGTGATGGGATTGCGCCTGATCCAGCAGGCCCTGCTAGCACATGATGGACTCCGTCCAATCACACCACTGGCTGAGCATGTGATTAACCATTTCAATCAAGATATCGATTCAATCGTCAGCTGGTCAAAAACAGCCCGCCCTTGTGATTACGGCCAGTTTTCACCCGCCATTTTTTCCCACGCTTATCAGGGAGATGCACTCGGTATCGAGCTGCTCAATCAAACAGCAGCCGATATTGAAATGTGGATGAAGGCGCTCATCAACCGTGGTGCCGAACAAATTTGCCTGATGGGCAGTATTGCCGAACGGATCACGCCTTGGTTGATCCCGCCTTTACAGCAACGTATCACCGCCCCTCAGGGTGATGCCATGGATGGTGCGCTGGCAATGGCCCGCGCTAACCACAACCTTTACCCTTTGTGAGGTTGCTATGAGTTTTCGTCTCGACTTGGTCGTTATCGAACAACAGCAAGATCAGTCGCGCCTAGCCCTGACACTGCACAATTTATCGGATAAGCCGCTGACGCAGTGGTCACTGCACTTTACGTTTGGCCGCTGGATTGATTCCTCCAGCTTGACTCATGGCGAGCTGGAACAAGTCGGTAGCTACAAGATTTTAGCCTCCGATCGCAAAGAGGCCCTAAAGCCCAATGATCACTTCTATACCGAATTATCCGTTGGTACCAAACCATTCAGTCTATTGGATGACGGGATCATCGATGCCTTCATCAGCAGCGGAAATAAGGCACCGTTGATCACGCCACTGCCTGTGGAGATCACCGCCTTTGGCTTGCAACACCCGCCCCTCAAGCGCCATACCACGCCGCTTGAGGCCGCAGCGGAGATTAATATTATCCCGGCCCCGCAGCACATTAAGGCGCTAGGGGGGAACTTTACCCTGACCCCGAACACCGCGATTGACGTTGATACGCCTTGTGCGCAAGGAAGCAGCCGCTGGCTGGCTGCCGAGCTTGAAGCCCTGCTCCACGAAAAAGTGGAGGTATGCGACACAGGAAGCATCCATTACCAATATCGTGGACACCTCGCAGACGGTGCCTATCAGTTGCTCGTTGAGCAAGACGATATTTGGCTAATAGCCAGCACCGAGACAGGCTTCAGCCATGCCACCGCTTCCTTGCTGCAATTGCTGCCACCGTACCCTAGCCATCAGGCAGACACGACCTACCGCATCCCAATGGTGGAGATCTGTGATGCCCCGCATTTTTCCCACCGTGGCATGTTGCTTGACTGCGCCCGCCACTTCCACCCAGTTGAGCGAATCAAGTGTTTACTTGATCAACTGGCACGCTTCAAATTTAACGTCTTTCATTGGCATCTTACGGATGATGAGGGCTGGCGAATAGAAATAGACGCCTATCCAGAACTGACTCAGACTGGCGCCTGGCGGGGCCCTAACGAACCTATCCAACCGCAATTTACCGCCATTGGGCAGCGCTATGGGGGCTACTACAGCAAACAAGATGCCCGAGAAATTATCCGCTATGCTGCCGACCGCGGCATCATGGTGATCCCAGAAATAGATATACCGGGACACAGCCGGGCGGCCATCAAATCATTGCCGGCCCTGCTGGCCGATCCCGATGACAAATCGGTTTACCGCAGTATTCAAGGCTACAGCGACAATGTCCTGTCGCCCGCCTTGGAAGGCACCTACACCTTCCTTGCCCAAGTCCTGGATGAAATCTGTGATCTTTTTCCTGCTCCTTACCTCCATATCGGTGCCGATGAAGTCCCTGCTGGAGCATGGACCGACAGCCCCGCCTGCCATGCTCTAATGGGCAAACATGGCTATGAGGATCCCAAGGAGCTTCAGGGCCATTTATTGCGCTTTGCCCAAAGGCACCTTAGCAACAAAGGTAAACGAATGATGGGCTGGGAAGAAGCGACCCGGGGTGACAAAGTCAGTAAAGACACCATCATATTTTCCTGGCTGAGCGAAGAAGCAGGACAGACATGTGCTCAAGCTGGCTATGACGTAGTTATGCAACCGGCTCAGGCAACCTATCTCGATTTAGCACAGGGTGACTCAGCCGATGAAGCTGGCGTCGACTGGGCTGGACGCCTTCCTCTGGAACAAGTCTACCAGTACCAGCCTCTGGCCGAACTGCCTGCCGACGACCCTGCTCATCAGCATGTCATGGGGATCCAGTGCGCCCTCTGGTGTGAACTCGTTAATAGCCAGAGCCGACTCGAATACATGCTCTACCCACGCTTGCTCGCTATCGCAGAGGTTGCCTGGACCCCTCCCGAAAATCGTTGCTGGACAGATTTCACCGCCCGTCTCTCCGGCCAGTTAACTCATTTGGACCACGTAGGCATCAATTATCGTCGCTGCGAGTAAGGCGCAGGACAACGATTACAATAAAAAGGATTAAACCATCATGAAATACGGCTTTTTTGATAACGACAATAGAGAATATGTGATCACTCGCCCCGATGTGCCTGCACCTTGGACCAATTACTTGGGAACCGAAAAATTCTGCACCGTTATCTCACATAATGCAGGCGGCTACTCTTTCTATAACTCGCCAGAGTACAACCGGGTGACCAAATTCCGCCCGAATGCCACCTTCGATCGCCCAGGCCACTACGTCTACCTGCGCGATGATGAAACCGGTGACTACTGGTCAATCTCATGGCAACCAGTGGCAAAAAGCCTAGACAAAGCGAGCTACGAAGTTCGCCATGGTCTGTCATATTCGAAATTCAAATGTGAATACAGCGGCATCACCGCGACCAAAACCCTTTTTGTACCAAAAGGTGAAGATGCTGAGGTTTGGGATGTTGTAATCAAAAACACGTCTGACAAGCCTCGCACCATTAGTGCTTTCTCATTTGTGGAGTTCTCTTTCAGCCACATCCAATCTGACAACCAAAACCACCAGATGTCTTTGTACTCAGCGGGGACATCCTACAAAGATGGCGTGATCGAATACGATCTTTACTACAACACCAACGATTTCGAAGGTTTCTACTACCTCGCATCTACCTTTGACCCAGATTCATACGATGGTCAACGTGACAGCTTCTTAGGGGCATACCGTGATGAAGCAAACCCACTCGCCGTTGAACAAGGTAAGTGTTTCAACACTGCACAAACGTGTTACAACCACTGCGGCTCCTTACACAAGCAGTTCACCATCCAACCGGGTGAAGAAGTACGTTTTGCCTACATCCTAGGTATCGGTAAAGGTAACGGTGATCGCCTAAGAGCAAAATATCAAAACCTCGAAGAAGTCGATGCAGCTTTTGCCGAGATCAAAGCTCACTGGGATGAACGCTGTGCCAAATTCCAGGTTAAGTCGCCGAATGAAGGGCTAGACACCATGATCAATGCTTGGACGTTATACCAAGCAGAAACCTGCGTCGTCTGGTCACGTTTCGCTTCATTCATCGAAGTCGGTGGCCGCACCGGGTTGGGTTATCGTGATACCGCGCAGGACGCTATTTCCGTTCCGCATTCCAACGCAGCAATGACCCGCAAGCGCCTGGTAGACCTGCTGCGCGGCCAAGTGAAAGCGGGTTATGGCTTGCACTTGTTTGATCCTGACTGGTTCGATCCAGAAAAAGCAGATGTTGAACCGTCTAAATCACCAACTGTCGTTCCAACACCATCAGATGATGACAAGATCCACGGCATTGAAGACACCTGTTCTGATGACCACTTATGGTTAATTCCAACGATCTGTAAATACGTGATGGAAACTGGGGAAGAAAGCTTCTTTGATGAAGAGATCCCTTATGCCGATGGTGGCGATGCAACTGTTTATGAACATTTAAAAGCAGCCCTCGACTTCTCGGCGCAATACGTGGGTCAAACCGGTATCTGTAAGGGGCTTCGCGCTGACTGGAACGATTGCTTGAACCTTGGCGGCGGCGAGTCCGCCATGGTCTCATTCCTTCATTTCTGGGCACTGCAAGAATTCATCGAGCTGGCTAAATACCTTGGCAGAAACAAGGATGTCGAAACATATACCGAAATGGCCGCCAATGTTCGAGAAGCGTGTGAACAGCACCTGTGGGATGACGAAGGCGGCTGGTACATCCGTGGCCTGACCAAAAATGGCGACAAAATCGGTACAGCCCAACAAACAGAGGGGCGTATCCACCTGGAGTCCAATACCCTCGCGGTACTGTCTGGTTTGGCATCCCAAGAGCGCGGAGAGCAAGCCATGGATGCTGTGGACGAAAACCTGTTCTCCGAATACGGTCTGCACCTCAATGCGCCATCTTTTGCTACCCCGAATGATGACATTGGCTTTGTGACCCGTGTTTATCAGGGGGTAAAAGAAAACGGTGCTATTTTCTCCCACCCTAACCCTTGGGCTTGGGTTGCGGAAGCAAAGTTGGGCCGTGGCGATCAAGCCATGAAATTCTACGATGCCCTGAACCCATACAACCAAAATGACATCATTGAAAAGCGTATTGCCGAACCCTATTCCTACGTACAGTTCATCATGGGACGCGACCACCAAGATCATGGCCGCGCCAACCACCCATGGCTGACAGGTACATCAGGCTGGGCTTACTTTGCAGTGACCAACTTCATTCTTGGTATACAAACGGGCTTTGCAGGCCTAACGGTTAACCCTTGTATTCCAACCAGCTGGCCTGGTTTTGATGTCACGCGGGAATGGCGCGGAGCAACCTACCAGATCAATGTCGAAAACCCGAACGGCGTAAGTAAAGGCGTTCAGTCAATCAACCTCAATGGTGAAGCCATTGTCGGGGCAATCCCAGTTCAACCAGCAGGCAGCATCAACACTGTCACTGTGATCATGGGCTAACGAGTTTGGGGCGCAGTTTGCGCCCCGTCTATCTACGAGAGAATAGGAGTTCCATCATGATCCAATTTGGAACCGGTGGCTGGCGCGCCCTGATCGGGGAAGAGTTCACCAAAGACAATGTACGCTTAGCAGCCCAAGGGCTAGCCAATATCATGATCGCCGAACAAGTGACGGACAACGGCTTTGTCATCGGCTATGACAGACGCTTTCTATCTGATAAAGCGGCCGCTTGGTTTGCCGAGGTACTCGCAGCTAACGGCATCAAGGTCAGCTTTATCAACAAGTTCGTTCCTACCCCGATCGTCATGTTCCAAGCAATGAAAACCGGGGCGACATATTCCGCCTGTATTACGGCCTCACATAACCCGGCAGACTACAACGGTATCAAAGTCTTTATCGAAGGGGGGCGTGATGCCGATGAGGTCATCACCGCCAAGATTGAACAGCAGGTGGCCAAGCTGACGGCGACCGATGTCCGCTCCGTCGACTTCGAGCAAGCGCTTAATGACCAGTTGATCACCCTGATCAATCCAATGAACGACTTTGTCGACTCAATTATCGACTTCATTGATATTGGCGCGATCAAAAAAGCCAACCTGCGCGTTTTGATCGACCCGATGTTTGGTGTGGCGAAAAACGCCCTGCAAACTGTCTTAATTACCGGGCGCTGCGATGTCGACGTGATCAATGACGGCCAAAATCCAGCGTTTGGCGGTTTGATGCCATCCCCCAATGCGGCCACCCTGTACCGTTTAAAGCACCTCGTTGCCCATGAGGGTTACGACATTGGTATCGGTACCGACGGCGATGCCGACCGACTTGGAATCATCGACGAAAAAGGCAACTTCATCCACCCTAACGAAGTCCTATTGCTGCTCTATTATTACCTGCTTGAATACAAGGGGTGGACAGGCTCCGTGGTACGCAATATTGCCACCACCCACCTACTCGACAAAGTCGCTGCAGATCATGGAGAGAAAAGCTTTGAAGTCCCGGTCGGCTTCAAGCATATCAGCTCGCAGATGGAAGCCGATGATTCACTGATCGGTGGGGAAAGCTCGGGCGGACTGACGATACGCGGTCATATCAAAGGCAAGGATGGGGTATTTGCGTCCAGCTTGCTGGTAGAAATGATCAGTGTCACTGGCAAAAAACTGTCAGAAATGCTCGATGAAATCTATGGTAAATACGGTTACGCATATACCGCAGAAGGTGACTGTACGTTCCGTCAAGCCGATCGCCAAGCTCTCTACGACCGGATATACATCAACAAAGAGCTACCTGATTTTGAATGGGAAATTGAGCGTGTCAGCTATGCTGACGGTGCCAAGGTCTACTTCAAAAATGGCGGCTGGGCATTAGCCCGCTTCTCGGGCACAGAGCCTCTGTTGCGACTATTTGCCGAAATGGAAAACCGTGAGCAAGCAGAGGAAGTCGTCCGTCAATTAAAAGCCTTCTTGAATCTGTAAGTTTCCCCCTTTCTCAGCACTAGCCATACCACTGCCTTGGCTAGCGCTGGGGATACATGTTGAGTCCTAGTAACACGCGTATAGCTGTTACATTTCGCAGGCTTTCAGCCTTCGCGGCAAGGGTAGCTTCGCTACCCTTTTTCTTTGCCTGCTATCTCTAGCGAGGCTTTCGAAGAAGCGGCGAAGGGCTGAGGTTGCATACAACCGGGGCTCATTCGACCGCAGGGCGAACAAAAATATTCAAACGTAAAAAAGCCCGAGTCTTTCGACTCGGGCTTAGTATAAGTGGCGGAGTGGCCGGGCTGGCGCTCCAGCGGGACTCATTCGCCTACAAGGCGAACCTATCCGGCAGATGTAAAAAAGCCCGAGTCTTTCGACTCGGGCTTAGTATAAGTGGCGGAGTGGCCGGGCTGGCGCTCCAGCGGGACTCATTCGCCTGCAAGGCGAACCTATCCGACAGATGTAAAAAAGCCCAAGCATTTCTGCTTGGGCTTAGTATAAGTGGCGGAGTGGCCGGGCTGGCGCTCCAGCGGGACTCATTCGCCGACAAGGCGAACCTATCCGACAGATGTAAAAAAGCCCGAGTCTTTCGACTCGGGCTTAGTATAAGTGGCGGAGCGGCCGGGCTGGCGCTCCAGCGGGACTCATTCGCCTGCAAGGCGAACCTATCCGACAGATGTAAAAAAGCCCAAGCATTTCTGCTTGGGCTTAGTATAAGTGGCGGAGTGGCCGGGCTGGCGCTCCAG
>NZ_PYMH01000013.1 GCF_003025555.1 Photobacterium lutimaris
CTGCCTCAGCTTTGGCTTTAGCCTCTGCCTCTGCCTCTGCCTCTGCCTCAGCTTTGGCTTTAGCCTCTGCCTCTGCCTCTGCCTCTGCCTCAGCTTTGGCTTTAGCCTCTGCCTCTGCCTCTGCCTCAGCTTTGGCTTTAGCCTCTGCCTCTGCCTCTGCCTCAGCTTGAGCT
This sequence comes from Photobacterium lutimaris, assembly GCF_003025555.1. Taxonomy (GTDB): domain Bacteria; phylum Pseudomonadota; class Gammaproteobacteria; order Enterobacterales; family Vibrionaceae; genus Photobacterium; species Photobacterium lutimaris. The sequence continues at coordinate 174 of NZ_PYMH01000013.1, forward strand.
TTAGCATCTGCTTCAGCCTGGGCCTTAGCATCTGCTTCTGCTTCAGCTTGAGCTTGAACTTGAGCATCTGCTTCAGCCTGGGCCTTAGCATCTGCTTCTGCTTCAGCTTGAGCTTGAACTTGAGCATCTGCTTCAGCCTGAGCTTTAGCAGGTTGAGAATCTACAGCCTTAATATTCGGCTCACCTTGAGTTACAACCGGTTGGACAGTTGCAGCTTCAGGTGGTCGTTGATTGTCTGATTCAAACTCAAAATCCAAGTCTTCGTTCAAGAACAAACGTTCGCCTTGCTCATCGGTATTGATTGCAAGTCTTACAGCTTGGCTGTAAGCAACCATTCGGTGATAGCGCTTAGGTTTGTTGTTCCAAGCTTCGCTAGTAGGGCTATAGCACTCATCGAAATACTCACGAACAACAACGTCTTCTGCTTCATGTAGGTGAATAGTAGCTTCAACCCAGGCATGAGCAGAAAGTGGAACACCTGCTGGGGCAGGTACTTCAATTGTTTCATCCGAATAATTGAATGTAACGCCACGATAGCTAGCGTCACGTTTAGCCACTTTCATCCAGCCTTCATAACCAATATCAACACCAGGAACCATCTGGCCAGTGTTTTCATCAGTATGCAGTGTTGGATAAATCTCACCACGGAATGGATCTAAACCTAGTTCAATAGACTTAGATACCAACAAGTACAAACTACGCTTAGTCGGAGCAAAGTAACGGAAGCAAAGCTCCGAAACCATCTTCACAGTATTAGTTTCTGAAGTGAAACCATACTGATTACCGAACTTAGCGATGATGTTGTTCTCTTGCATTTTTGCGTTAGACATAATGATAATTCCTTACTATTTGTTGACCTTTCGGTGTTTAAAAGTGCAGGGCTTGTCCCTGCTGATAAGTGTTTACTGAACGCCGACCACAGTGAAGTAATCGGCATTTCGTTAGTTATTGACCTACAGACTGGTTCCAATTTTGATTGTTTGGCTGGCTTTGATTACCGGCCCAATGCTGATTGTTCTGGCCATTCCATTGCTGGGCAGGTTGAACACTTGGATTACTTTGGGCTGTTGGTTGGTTTCTAACGGGTTGTGTGCCACCGGACTGAATGCCAAGCTCTTTCTGAGTTTTGATGAAATCAAATTCAGTGAAGGGCTCACAACTAACCTCATAAACAAAACGATCAGCACCGCTGTTGTCTTGATACTTGCGGGTCTTCAATTTACCGCCAGTGATACGGATAGTTGTGCCTTTGCGAATATGGCCTGCATGAGATTCAGCACGTTTACCTCGCAACACAATATTGTGGTACTCGGTAGAAGTGCGCTGTTCACAGGTTTTTTTATCTCGCCATGAATCACTTGTCGCCAAACGGAAGGTAGCAATAGCACCACCGTCAGGGAAAACACGAAATTCAGCGTCAGCTACAACATTACCTTTCAGGTTCACAGAGTTAGTCATTTTTGTATTCCTTAAATTTTATAAACTTTTTCAAGTAGAGAAGAGAAAGAGAGCCTCAAGGGCTCTCTTCATGGTGGTTAAACGTTGATTACGATACCGCGACGTAAGTACGCAGGAGTATCTAAATCTAGTTCTGGTTCTAAGCTACCCTTTACAGGTTTCTCAGATTGTTGTTGCTTGATAGAAGGCTCTGGTTGAGACTCTTCCTTGGTTTGAACCTTTTCAGCCAGGTCAGGTTTGACTTGAGCTTTAAGATCCTCGCGCCCTGCAGTAGCAAGGTTCCTTTTGATTTTGTCAATTTCAACTACTGTATCCATAGTAGTTTGCTTTACTTCATTGCTTAACGCTTTACGGAAAGCGAATGACGTCGCATGTTTCACGCCTTTTCCGATCCAATAACCGGAAAGATGCAAAACTTTACTACCAGCAAGAATTACTATGAAAATCGTTACTAAATCACCCATGGTGGTTTCCTATTAAAGTGTGGTCCTTTCGGATAGTTGGTGGGTTGCATCATTATTGATGTGTCAGCTAAACCCTCTGACATTTACGTGTGCAAAGCACAGCAAAAAACTCAATGGTAAGACTTACCTTAACGTTGAGTTCTTTCTTGTGAATTACCCACTGAGCAAAAGCTCTAGTGGGTAGGAGTGATTATGCCTCAAAGTCTTGGTGGGACAGTTCGTATATGGCCAAACTCCACCAATGCTTAATCAGTTCACCAATTTTCACTACGGTTAATGCGCCAAGCATTACTGTTGTAACTTCATGCATCTAATATTCCTCTAAGTTGTAATCCTTTCGGATGCTAGTGGGCTCATCATGATTGATGTGTCGGTTAATGCCCTTCCGACAAACGGTGTGCAATGCACATAAAACTCAATGGTAAGACTTACCTTAACGTTGAGCTTTAGTACCACAGATAATGTGGTTTTCGGGTAGATCAATACCAGGTGGTAATTTGCAAATTTGGAAGTCGTTAGACAGGTGCTGAAAGCTAGGAGGCGTGTGGCGGAGGTTAAAGTGATTGATAGCTAACGGAAGTTAGTAACCTCTATCTTTTTTTAATTTAAATCTAATGGCTTGTAAAGTAAACCCCTAGTACCAAATAATGGCACTAAGGGGGGGGGTTAGCCGGTTCGCAGTCGGAGAAACAAATCCATCATCGGATGAACAATTGAATCCAGGAGAGGTTTCAGTGTGTAATCCAATGGAACGCCGGCTGTGTAGGATACTAAAGTTAGCATCCCTACGATCAGCACAAAAACTCTGCCCAATCGATTGATTACATTACGCAATAAGAAATATGCCAATTTAGTGTCTCGAAGTTGGGGAGAATAGAGTTTTCATTTGCCTAATAGACTCTGCAGCGGGAACTACTTCACCACGATGAACTGATAGGTACCGGTTGTTTACAAAGCAATTAGTTGAACTTCCAGTAAACTGGACACCATTCGCAGTGTGAATAGGATGAAGATTTACAGAAAGCACGTGATTCGCTAACTGGCTAAGTTCCCAGTCAGTAGCGTCGTCGATATAAGACTGTAAGGCTTGAATTAACTCAGGCTTGGGTATGTCTATTCTCATCGTTTGCTACCCCTTATCTTAGATAGAAGTGCAAGTTTGGCTGGCGTGCCAAAACGTGAAAATAGGCTGTGTTTAATATGCTCTTGCATGGTTGGTCCCTCTATTTGTATCTCTTTCGAATTCATACTCATGATGCCACGAGTAGAATAAAATCAAGATGTAGGCCTTTCGGCATTCTGAATGCTAGCTAAAATTAGCCTTTGAAAACACAAGACTTATCAGACGGTACAAGTGTTTATTTACTGAATACAGATAATAAACTCATATTTTGATGACATCAACTGTAGATTAATTAGTCCATATCGTTAACTTTGGAGAGATATCAACGTTTTTGATGGAATAATCTTCAAAAACATTGATATCATTGCTTCACGAGTGGTTAGTGTTATCATAAAAATCAACTAATTACATATGCTATTTATGAACTAATAACACATAAGTGAATTATAGTTTGATTGTCCTGTCGAAAATGGAAATGCGACAGTGCTATACTTGGTTGCTAACCCTCGAAAGCCCTTGAGGAAAAGGAAAGGTCAGATGACACCACCGAAAGGTACAATAAGTCTTGATGAACTTGCGTTCATTGTAAAAAACATGAGCGAAACAATCGCCATCGAGCTTTGTGAGATAGAAAGTTGCCCAGATTTTATAATGGCTGCTGATTGTGATGAGTATGACTTTCTTAAAGATATTGAGTTCCCGTCACCTACAACAGTTTCGATAAAGCATGTCGCTTCAAAAACTAAGTACCTGTCTCAATTCTTTTGTGGTGAGTTTACTTTGCATGAACAAACTGACACTGGTTTGCAATCTCTGGCTCATTTACTTTCGCTGTTAAAACTCAAAGCAAGAATGCTCATTCAAATGGGTGAAAATCAGTTAACTGAACCTAGTAGCCAAGAATTAGATGAAGCTCTATTCTCTAGCCACAAGATTCAATAAGGTTACTTATACAGAATACTATTAATGTATTCATCCTTTAGATTTGCTGATGGTTGCCGACTCTCCAATCTGCGTGAAGTATAGATTGCTAGTGTTGATAAGTTAGAGTGGCCACTATCAGCCATAACATCGTTGGGGTTGCGCTTCGCTTCTAAATCATTACTAATACCTGTGTGTCGCAATGTATGGAAGGTTAGTTGTCTGATCTCTCTTGCTTCTTCAAACTCTTCCAAACTATCCAAACTTTGTGCCGTTTCTTCAAATACCTTGCTTACTAACTCACTTATCTGGTGTGTGCCCAGGTTGGCATCTCGCACACCGAATTCGCGGCCATGAGTTCCAGCTTTATGTCTAACGAAAAGTGGATGTGTTTCATCTGGATGCGGAAATTCACTCAAGCCAAGATATCGACGGTACCTTGCGAGTGCGTTAATTACATTGTCAGAGCAAGTTACATGTCTTGACTTGCCTCCTTTAGACTTTTCAATGTAAAAGCTGTAGTTCCAAACACCTTTAGGGCCACGTCTGCGCTTGAACTGACTCATAGCCGGGCTGCGACTGTTGGTTGAAGCTATTTCGCTTATTCGTGGGTAGCAGAATATCCCCAAGTGAATCAGAAACCTTGTACGTTCGTAAGTATCTGGGTCCAGTGTTGCCAATCTATCGACTGTTTCTAACAGGACTCTCTGTTGAGTGTGGCTTAACGCTTTCTCTTTGTCTGCATCAACTGCACCTAAGTTTGAAACATTGTTGACACCGTATCTTCGGAGTGCAATGGCTGCAGGATTTTTCTCGCAATAATCTTCCTCTGCCATGAATGTATAGAAACCACTGATTACACTTAGCTGCGCTCGCAGAGATGATTCTTTCCGTTGGTAGGGCTCAGGGTGATTACGGTTAACAAACGGCCTCCATTCAGTATTCACTCTCCAGCCTGCAGCCGGGTCTTCAATCAATATTGCGAAAGTGTTCCTTGCAATTAAGCCTGCTGGTGGATTATTAGCGAATTCAATAAAGCTTTTCATGTCGAGTCTGCCTAATTGCCTGACTGAGCCCTTCCGAACTAACCAAAGCCAGTTTAAGAAAATGCACATATCACGACGGTATGCAGCGTAGTTGTTTTTGTTACCTGACTGCTCATGCAGATACTCTGCTGCTAGCTCGTAGGTATCAATTACATCGCCTGCAGAACCCAACGCTTTATCACAGGTCAGCACAAACTGACGAATATCGGTTATTGGTTCATTGATCTGGTTGAGTGGGGGGAACAGGGGTGAAAATGTGGTCGGCATCATTAAATCACTTATTTTTCATACTTTTCCAACTTGGATGTATATACAGTATAATCCAATTATAGGCATTGGGAAGACGCTATCAGGGGAGGGTATCATGGAAGAACTAAAGGCCGACTTTTCAAATCTGAAAGCCAAAATTGAAGAGCTCATTCACTTGTTAGAAATCAATCTTGTTACCGCTGAATGCTATTCAGTGGAGCGAACTATTCGAGGTGAGGCTAACCCTGCCAGAATAGGTGTTTCTAAATTAGACCGATACCAATCGAAGTATCAAGGACTGAATAACTACCGTATTCAACAGCTTGATGGTTTCTTCACTGTCCCAAAACGGATTGTTGGTGTCATCGTGCCGCACTTGGCGATTGAAGGTGATGTGCGAAAGCGAGTGGGTGAGATAAATGAGGTAAAAGACCATATCAAAAATGAGATGGTGAGACTGTTTTCATGCCGTAAAGAACGCTCTCGAAAATACAAGGAGCTAGCCCCTTTGGTTATGCCAGCAACCATCTATCGGCATATCAACGTTGCACCACAGTTCACATACCGCTCGAATTTCTCTTGGTCCGATAAGCAGGTGGCTCCAAATGAAATAACTAAGGATCAAGCCAAAGAAATTGTTAAAGCACAACGTGTCGAAGTTGGTAACGGGTTTTCTGTTGAAGATAGGATAGAGCGTGATTTGGCATCGGTGAACAGTCTTGGTTCTGATGTTGAAATACTTAGACTTGCAGAAGTAAAGGCGCATCCAGTGCAGTCACTTACATCAAGGCCACCGTGGGTAACCAACGGCCCATCGAGAATCCATATTAAGGCGACTTCACCTGTAATCGTGTTTAGGGAGCATCAGAAAGGTATTATTACCAAACCGCTTGTTGCTTATAACAGAGAGGCTTTTACCGGGGATAGTAAAAGGTCAGTACCATCAACATTTAAACCGATAGTTGCTCACCTGGGGATATACGCTAGGAATTAGACTCAATGATCGCTTGATACTTGGTATAAATCGCCTTGATAGTTGCATCAGACCGTATCTGCGCTTTGATAAGGCTTACAGTTTTCCCGCGTTGAGCCGCCAAAAGAGCTTTTAGGTCATTGTTAGTTATGTTATGCCCATCAGTTAGCAGGTTTTTTATGATCGGCTCTAGGTCAACATCTGAAAGTTGATCACTTGAGATAATATCAAAACCTCGAAGAGCATCTTTAAGGCTTGAGCGAAAACCGCCTCCGTTTCGAAAGCCCTTACGATGGCCATTAACCAAAGCATCTTCGCCTAAAACTATATCTACACTAGCAATAGCGGCTTTGATAGTATCTACAGCAAAGCTCGGTATCTGACCATCACTAGCAACCTCGCCAATCACGTAATAGGCAGTAGGTGACTCTTGCTTTGTTCTGCTCTGTGCGAAATTCTGCAAACTGCTTTCGCCATCACGCCTTACCGTACTTCTCAGTGTCGTTAAGCGTTCAAAAGAAGATAAGTCCTCTATTGGGCAAAGGCCGCCCCTTGAGCTGATAGCAATTTGACCCGATTTGACCGCAAAAACCTGTGTAGATTTGTAGCGTACATAGCTAATCTCACAAGGCATCCTTAGTACCCTTACTTGATCTTTAATGCCACACAGTTCAGCAATTCTTTCTGAAAGTTGAATATCGCTATATCTTATTGTACTGCTGTCTTTATATGTCATCAAAACCAGAATCCTAACAGGAAAGAAAAATAAACAACATGATAATCACATACTCCAATTAGCTATGAATATAAGAATGTTTTACCCCCCCAAATAGTATTATTTATTGAACTTAATTCCAAATATTATTAGCTTTTCCAGAAATATTCCTGTTATAGAAGCTATTTTTCGTTATCTTGTTAATACCAACTTACAATTTTCCTGCTTGATTTTATAATTTAATTATTGCATGAAGGTTCACTTTTGGTTTTCTGCTTTTAGAAGTGATATACCACTTAAAATCGCTAACATTAGATGGTTTGTTGCCAACGTTTCTAGTATGTTAATAGAGTTCTTTGTCTGTAAAGTCATACAGAAAAAATCCTCCATGCCATTCATAATATGTAGCTCGGCCTCACCTTTTAAAATTTCGTGATAATTGTTAACGGCAGCAAAGAATACTGGGATTCCATCATAGTCAATTTCTGTGTTGGTGAGGGTTTTCATATTATTTTCAACCCAATTATATACAGGTGATACATCCTTTTTCCTATCGGGACTCACATTTAAATGTTCAATGTAACTTTCAATGTAAAATAATGCCTCACTATACCTTTCCTCTCTATATTCTTCTTCATTCTCCATGCACTCGTAATCACCATAATCGAGAAAGTAGTCTGACTCTTTTAATAGCTCTAGTTCATGATTTGGATCGCTATCAGCAGTAGGCTCTATGTACTCAAATAGGTAGCAATAGCCATAATGCTGTAGTTGTTCGGTACAGGCGAACGCACTTTGATTGCTGATTAGCTCAATGCAATGCTGCATTTCTGGATACCTTTCTACGGTATTAAATGCGAAGGGTACTTCATCATACATTTCACTATACAGGCGAATAGCTAAGTGCTCTGACTCTAGTGTGTCGTGCTCTAGCGGTGAACAGCCAATGTTTAGGTTTAGGATTGGGAAACGAGAGAGAACTTTATGCTTAATGCGATTTATAGCCTTTGCCTTAATGCCAGTCTCTTTCTCCAAGGTAGCCAGTAGCGTATTCCAAGTGCTTTCGGTGAACGCTACCATGTGTTGCTTGATAGCGTCAGTTAACTGATTCATTAGGATGGTAAAAGCAATACTCGTATCCGATTGAAGCATTGTTTCAACTTCATCGACTAAACCAAACTCTATTGCCAATTGAATCAGTTGCATGGCATCGTCAATATCAACTTTTGTCAGGTCAATAGTTTTCGGGTCAAAACTTAAAGACTTGCTGTGCCTTAGTTCAACTGCTTGCTTGGCGAGTTCATTTTTGTCAACGTCAGTGACATAGCCAATACTGGATCGGGTTCGGCTTTCAAGCGGTGATTGTAAAAATACGGCTTGATTGTTCTCTTGGGGTTGGTATTGTCGTTCACACCGTTCTTGCGTAACCATAACTCAACTCTACTCTTATCCATTTAAAACACCTTGAGGGTGGCTCAACGCTCAAGTTGAGCCATGCTGCATTAACCGTTAGTTTTTGGTGGCAGAATGTGGACTTTGTACTCCACTTCTCCGCTATCGTTCAAAACCCCATCGTCCTCGTACAGCGTACAGTGCCTAGCTTGTGGGTACTTCTGGATAATGAGCTTCCAACTCTCTAAGAACGGCAGAAATGGAAAAGGACAAGTAACTTTTGTAGCTCCAATGCGATATACGCGGATCGTTTGATTACTGATAGACATTGACCATTCCTCCCTTAAAAGTTATCTACAATGCTGTTTGCATCAGTAGGTGCTGTTTCTGGTGTCTGTACTGGCGTTTCGGCATGAGTTGATGTGGCAGTTGTATTCACATTGTCACCTTCAACATGAGAGCCAGTAGCAGTACCGCCAGTAGCAGTAGATAGGTGGTTTTGAATCAAAGCTTCAATAGTTGCAGCTTGCCACTCAGGAAAACGAGCAGAGAACATTGCAGTGTTAGGTGAACTAACGATCACGTTGAAGGTGTCGTCAGAGTTTGAGGTTACAGAGATTGTCGCTTGTTTTAGAGCCATTAGTTGAGTAAGCATTTTGCTATTCCTTATTTTTTGTTGAGCCGTTAGGCTGTATTTGTATGTTAGCAGTGGGGCTGAACTTGCAACCCCCTAGTTCGTTATTTCATTGAATCAGTGACGTAGCTCGGGCAGTAGTTAGTCCAGTCAAATTTGAATTTAAGTATTTCAGCGATTTGGCTATCAGCCGTTAGTGACACTAACTTGGCGTATTCCTTTGCTGATTTAGTTTTCTCGAACTCGGCTCTAAAACCGCTTTCTTCCAATACATTCAGCCGAATAGCTTTCGTCATATCCTTCAATCGTGACTGAGTAGGAGTCCAACCAGTGCGAACTCGGCTCTCAAGCTCAGTATTTCCCTTAGCCAATTTCAGCATCATTGAACGCGGGTTAAAGCTACAGTTCTCATTTGCAGCCTTCTCGGTAATGTTCTGGATCTCGGCATTGATTTTGTCTTGTAGCGTGTCACTGTCTAATGATAGGTATTTCTTAACTTTATCAGTGATATTGCCAGTACCATGTGAAGATTCGAGAGTAGCCAAAATCAAAGCGTTGGCATACGACTCATGCTCATTCAGCAGCATCGGTGCAAGCACTGAGCGTGAGAAGTCTTGGCTCTCATGGGTAAGACGTTTTGGTATAGCAGCAGGTTTGGGAGTGCTGACTGGCTCGGTTGTTGTTTGCTTGGCTGTATCGGCCTGTGGTTTATCAGCACGTGTAACAGGTGATGCTGCGGTAGATTGTTTCGGTTGCTGACGAACAGTGATCATTGACATAAGGCATTTGGAGTTAAGGCACTGGTTCTCAAGAACTTGGTCGCGGCTTTTTCCCACATCGACATACACAGTAGCTAGCTTGCTACAAGACAAGCATTTATTCTGATAGTTATCACCGATCATTGCCTCATGGACTGGTTGATTCTGACCATCAACAGTAGACATTGCAATTACGTTGCCGTACTCGCTTTCCAACTCTGCCATACGTTGTTTTGTGTGGGCCTGTTCTTTTTCAACAAAGCAGGTAGGGTTCATGCACAGGTCTTTTGCTAGTGCATCGGACTCAAACATTGCGTACTGTTCGCAGGTATTATGTTCACAAGTCTTACAGGCCGTGGTATCGAAGATTGCACTTGCCAGAGGTCGCTCAATAACTGTTTTCACTCGCTGCTTTAGCAAGGTTAGGTTCATTTTGGTTAGAATAACCTTTGGCAAGATCTGGTCTTGAAGTGTTTGTTCTACTGTCGATAGTACGGCTGCGTGTGAAAGTGTAAGGGTGAAGCCATTTTCTTGCTTTACTTCAATTGCCTTTTGCACTGTTGGAGAGCAACGTAAGATTTGCAGACAAGAACGCATTTTGTGTTCTGTCCAACCCATGCTTGCCGCTGCTGCTTTAGCGTCACCGTTGCAATCGGCAATGATATAACGTACTGCTTTCGCTTCATCAACGATGGACATTGATTCACGGTCTGAGTTCTCAGACGCTTGCAATCTACGAGCTTCTTCATCGGTCAGAGTGCGGATAATAGCAGGGATTAGCTCAATTGACTCGGCAAGACAACCTTCCCAGCGACCATAGCCGAATACAACTTGCTGTTCTCCATCTACCTCACGAACGCAAATCGGTGTGTGAACACCATTAGCTCGAATTGACTCACGTAGGGTTTGATAATCTTCTTGGTTGCGAGACTCACGGATGTTGCCCCATGGTAATGGTTTTAGGTCTGCTGCTTTTAGGTATGCGAATTTTGACTCAGTGTTGTTCATGGTGATTCCTTAATATTTGTAAGCTGTTAAGCATTGTGCTGTTAGGGTTAATTTACTGCATCTGGAAATGTTGCAACCCCCTACTTAGTAGGGGTGTAGCCGTAAATAGCCCATTCTTCCTCACAGACTGATAGAGGATTTGAAGTCATTTCCAGACAATTAAAAAACACACCGTGAATATCGGTTTCACCAAAACGGATTATGTTCCACAGAAGTTGGCTTGCGTGGCGAGCAGCCGTGGCGTTAACGCCCAATGTTTGCCTCGCAATGCTTTCCTCGGCTGAACAACTCTTTGCTGCTGATTCATCCTCAATAGTTGAGTAATCAAACAGATCAGTTACACATGGTACGGTTCTGTTACACCCCATCTCGCCGCAGATCACTTGGCCTGATACGTCATCATTTCCACAATCGAGCCACAGTTTATTTCTTAATGGATAGTCCTTAGTAGCTTGGTGAAGTTGGTAACGGAACGAGGCACTATCAACGGCAGTGATGATAATGTCTGCACCTGTTATGCAAGGGTGACGAGTGAGCGTGGATGGATCTAGGTTTTGTGGAACACATTGCCATTCTTTCTGATAGAAATTGTTAGCTATAAACGTTAAAGCCTCCGCTTTATTGCTACCGACCTGATGCGGAAAGAAACGCTGACGGGACAAGTTGGCTGTAGTAACGTCAGAACCATCAACCATCGTGACCATGATGCCCTTACCACCAAGAGCTTTGATCGTGCTATCCAATTGGGTTAGTTCACACACCCCGATGTGGGAGCCAGTACCGCCGCATCCAATCAGCGTAATATTGATTTCTTTGTTGATCAGGTTTGATGGTAGTTCTAGTTTGTTAGTCATTGTTGGTGTCCTTACAGAATGTCTTTTAATGTGCCGAATGGCTTTAGCTCAGATACACGAATAGGTGATGTTGTTTTGGTCTTTATCCAGTTAAGGAACTGTGTGTCGCTAACTTCTTTATGATCACGCAGTAGCTTTCGATTGTTGAGGTGTGTTTTAACACTGTCAAAATAACACTCACTAATCACATCAATATCCTTGTTACGAGGCAATGAGCATGAGCCAAGGCAGATAATTCCCGATGAATATACGTTGGGAAGGGGAGCGAAATATAAGCGCGTTTTTTCAGTTGGGCGGCTTTTGTGTTGAACTGCAAAAACAGAAAGTCCATTCCCTTGAAGTTTAAAAATGAAATTGCACCACTTGATAGGTTTAGCAAAAGTCTTGTTGCGGTACTTATAGTACAAGCACTGGTCAGGGCTAGGGGTGTATTGCCATATTAGAGTATTGCCACTATCAACTAAGACTCTTGGATCAATTAAACCACTCTGCTTGAGGTTCAACTTTTCAACCAAAGTGCTTGGGTTAATCACTTTAGGGTTATGGATCTCATAGCTCTCTTTATTAGAGCCGTAAGCAACAGTCGCCTTAACGTCATAATGAGTAATGTAAGTTTCGGAATTGATTGTCTCAAAAGCCACTACTTCCATTGATGACATTGGGTTTCGTCCTGCGTCACGGTGGTTAGACTGTGAAGCCTCGGTGTAGTCAAACATTGCCGTAATTCCTTGTCGTTTCAATAATGTCTACTTTACGTGAACGCGAGAATTGTCAATGCCACTACAGGTTGGGCAGTAGTAGCTAATACGACTTTGAGGGTAGGGTATTTCTTAGTAAGCAACGACAGTGCAACGATGGTTGCCGACGAAAACTAAAGGTTCTGCTGGTGGAGAGCGGAGATTTAGCGTTGCTAACGGATGCTACCAGGAGGAAGGTTTTAAGCAGTTTTATTATTCAGCAGCGAGGGTAGGAGCGGTTGACAATATTCGGATGAGCTTATTCTGGTGGCATCTTAATTTGCACACGGATATACAAACATGCACACACCAATCACTCAGCTAACTGCGCAGTCAAACATCGAAACTGGCGAGCTAATTAAATCAATTGAGCTTTGGAACGAGGCATATAGAAATGGAGAGCCGCTTGTGAGCGATGATCTGTTCGATACCTACATAACCGAACTGGAAACTAGAGATCCAGCTCACCCGCTTCTTACTGCTATCACTCCCTCTGTAACTGAATCGTTGGACTACCAGCACTCTACACCAATGCTAAGCACCGATAAGGTGTACACACAGGAGGAGTTGGGACTGTGGTTTGACAAAGTAATCAAAGCAGCTCAAACAGTTGGTATTCAAGATCCATTGGTCGAGTGTTCTCCAAAACTGGACGGTCTAGCCGGTCGTCTGTATCTCGATGGCGCGTTGGTAACACGCGGTTCGGGTACTGCTGGAACGGATATTCGTCATTTGCTTCAGGCAGGCCTGAAAGTACTAGGTGACACATCGAGAGAGCTAACAGGCGAGATAGTCGTTAATCGTGAGTATTTTGCAGAAAACCTTAGTCTGCACTTTGCAAATGAGCGCAGTTTCATCAGCGGAATGGCTGGTGCTACAAATGGCCTAAATCAGCATTTCACCAAAGCACTACAAGACGGAGCAGTGCATCTTGTCAGTTTTGCCGACCTAACTACCAAGGCTGCAATGCCGCTATCAACCTTACGTGGAGTTGCTGAGTCCGTTGAGGAAATGCAACTCACTAATAACCCTTACTTATTAGATGGAGTCGTCTTTGCAGTAGTAGATCCGCAGGTTCGTGAAATCATGGGAACAGCCTCCGATCACAACCGCTACGAAGTGGCTAAAAAGCGTAAAGGAGAAACGGCAGAGACAACCATCACTGAAATAACTTGGCAGGTTGGACGAGATGGTAAACAAAACCCTGTATTAACTTTCGAAGAAGTAAGTCTGTCTGGAGTTAATATCACACGCTGTACCGCCCACCACGCAGGAAATGTACTCGAAAGCGGATTGGGTGTTGGTGCAAGAGTTGAAATTATTCGTAGTGGGGAAGTGGTGCCCAATCTTCACGCCGTTTGCACTCCAGTTGAGCCATCAATGCCCGCCCAGTGTGCTTGTTGTGGTCACGAACTAAAGTGGAAGGCTGGTGGCGTTGCACGTGGTTTCAAGCCAACATACCTAGTGTGTCATAACAGCGGGTGTGACAGTCGTAAAGCATCGAGGCTGCTGCATCACCTCGATACCATCAAGGTACTCAATTTCGGATTAAAGACAGTCGATCGCCTAGTCCATGGCGGCTTTGACCATATCGAGAGTCTATACGAAATGGATAAGTTCGATCTTGTCGCAATGGGATTTGGGGAAGGGCAGTCAACACGCCTAATTGAGTCGTTCAACTCAGTTCGCAACTCTCCAATAGACGACAATCTAGTGGTGGCATCACTCGGTATTGATGATTTGGGTCGGAGGGCTGCTAAAAAGCTGCTCAAGCACTTCCGACTAGAAGAAATGCCTTACCTAACCATTGCTCAAATCGCTGCTCTGGAGGGATTTGGAGAGACATCTGGCTACACCATTTCGATGGGGCTATATCAAAACAAGCAGTTGCTAGAGTTTCTAATCCATGATGCTGGCTTGAACATTCAGCACACTCAAGATGAACAACCTATCGAGGTTGCCCAAGACAGCTACTTTAAAGGTCTGAATGTAGTATTCACAGGTACATGTAAGCTAAGCCGCTCTGAAATGGGGAACCACGCTGCCTCACAAGGAGCAAACGTACTGAAAGATATATCGGGGAAGAAGGCTGATTACCTTGTTTGCGGTGCAAAAGTTGGCGCCAAAAAAATGCAAAAAGCAACCGCAGCTGGGGTCAAGGTTATTACCCAAGATGAATACTTTGATCTATGCGGTAACGGTGGTTACTAGCTAATCCTCAATGGTGGGTGGTGCATATCCATCCACCAATGCCCCCCACAATACATCAGAAGTATGCAACCCCATGGGCAATTACTTATGGTAGTAACCACTCAATGGATCAGACATGGACGAAAGACGCAGAGTATTCGAGGTTTCAAAAGAAGAAGGGCTTTTTGATTTTTTGGTCGCAGCTGCCCAGCTGTTCGGCACTCTGGATACTGTGGTGGTTGAAAAAGTTACCGACAAGGGATTTGTTCACGTTGCAGGTTACTCAGTCATAGAAACGGTCGTCAAAACGGGCAATGGATTTGAGAAAAAGAAAGGTACTGTTCCTGCGAAGATTGAGCCGACTGTTAAGATCAAACCAGCGACAGGATATTAGTAATGACGAATAAGTATTTCGACATAAGAGAAGTCATCTTTCGTAGCTGTTTAGCAATTTCATTGTTTATGGATCAACTTGATAGGTATGACCGCGAAGCCAAAGCAATCAGGCAAGCAGATAGGCTGAAAGAATTAGAAAGCGATAGTCGCTAACTCAAGATTGGAGTTCAAGCCAGGTTAACTAGCACCTCAATGGGGCTGTTAGTCTCGATCCTTATTTAATTTATCACCTTTCTTTCGCAAAATGTGAGTAGCTATTGCCGTCACGATAACTAAAGTTAAGACAGCTACGCTAAACCAGATAACAAAATTCATGAGTTCCCCTTGCTTCAAAGCAAAACAGGCGTATCGAAAACCGATACGCCTGTTTGTTATTTATTTCTTTCCCCGGCATCAATCCACTTCAAGAAGGCGGGGGCGGTAGCAGTTAGTGCCACAAGAGCAAAGATAGGTAGTGCAACCCAAATTAGATTGGTCATTGAAATTCTCCTTACCAGAGTTCTTATTTAAATTATATCAGTTCGTTAGAAGAAGCGCTTGCATAAACGCCCAGTAAGCATCAAAAGCATGGCTACGACAAATACGTAATAGTTATGATCTACATCAAACCAAATGCTCTGTACAGTGGTGTGGCAGGCAGAGCCGAACATGCTAGCTCCACTTAATATGGAGAGGTCATATATTTCATTTCGTAGTAACACTAGTCCTTTTGCAAGTAGAACAAGGACCTTAGTTAGCCAAGATTTTAGATTGGCTTTGCATAAGCGTAGCCATTGGATAAATCGCACGTCTATTCCTTTGTAGAGAAAAGGCACACGAAACCAATAAGGTACATGTACCTTATTGGCATGGGTGAACAAAAAGCTCACAAGTTGTTTGAAATGTGCATTACTGCAATGCTGAAACTCATAGAAGAGTGACCAACTAAACAGCTGATGGTCATAGGGTAAGCTAATGCTTATGTACTGAAACAATACTAACGTGTTTGTTTCAAATCAACTAAAACGATTTATGGCCGCCCAAACACTGTCAGTTGCTAACCGTAATAATGGCGGTTATTTCGGTTAAAGGCAGGTGTGAACGGGGTCTGATGGTTCCGTTCCTGTACTGACCTTAGCCATAGTTCTCATAGGCACTATCTAAATAACGGCTATTATTGCGATCATACTAAAAGCATAGCCAGCACTGAACTGTGCCGACTTTGTTGTTTAAGATCCCCATGTCGTAAGTGTTACCTTCGAAGCGAACGTTCCATAAAGCATTTGCCGCGGATTCTTTATTATGTTCTTTTGGCCAAGTTCTCGATGTCATATGCATGCCAACGGTTGATAATGTGATCAGGTAGTTCCCCATTACTGATATATGCGTTAAAAACCTCCAGCGCTTCAGTGAAGCCGTAAGCCACGACAGCTAAGTAACCTTGTTCAAGTAAAGCCAGTCGGCATTGGTGTTGGTCGTAAGACACCTCTTTTAAAGCTGCATTTAAACTACGGTAATCTTCTACCATCTTTTTCATCTCTATGAATAAGCCGTGATAATGCAGTCTTGGTACACAGAACTGAAGGTCGGGAAAACCTTTGCAAAGGCCAGCAGCCACCATTCGAAACCCCTCTGCCCCAACACGTCTGCCACCATTCGGAGATGCGTTGGTCAGTTTTTCTAGGCTAGGATTATTGATGCTAACTACTTCTAGGAATTTAACTTGGTAGAAATACTCTTTGTCTTTACTAATCAGATCAGGGGTTTTGTGCAGTCTTGATAGCTCCTTGGTAAATTTAGAGTGCCAAAGACTGTCAGTGACACACCCACCAGCCTTAGACTTTCTTTTCTTTTGGGTTTTGGTGGGCGTCTGGGTTATTTCTGATTGCGGTGCTTGCTGTAGCTGCCTAAATTCGGCCGCTGACATACGAGTAGTAGTGACCGTTGATGCGTCGATGCCTGCAAAGTGTCGTTTAAAGGACATTGGAATAATTCTCAGTGGGCTAAATAAACCACTGTAATCCGACGCCCATTTTGTCAATGGCCGTCAAATATTCCAGCCTTGGCAAACAGAACTGTAGGTCAGGAAAGCCTTTGCAAAGGCTACCATTCAGAAGCCCTCTGCCCTAACCCGCATACCGCCATTTGGTGGTGCGTTCACTAACTATGTACCAATCTTATGCCAGTACTAGAAAATCGGTTATCTCCAAATTGGAGGTTTCCCCTGCACTTCTTGCTCTACTATGCCAAATAGCACTTGTTTTCCTCGATGTATATCGGCCTGTTGCCATAAAGATCTATCAATGATCAAAAAGAGAAGTTCTTGTTTTTTTAGTGGCCGGAGGCCGATTTAGGCATGTTGTGTGATAACTCCTTGAGTTATCCACAAATATGGCGTTAATAATCTATAAAGTTATATGATCTTGTATGAAGATCTATTTGATCTATAGATCTATAGGCTTCTCGATCCTCTTTTTAATTCAATACTTTATAGATTTAAGTGTGGGGGTATACTCCTTAAAGTGTGGGAGTCCACTCCTCGAAACGTGGGGCTTAGCTCCTCAAAGTGTGGGGTTTTACTCGTTAAAGTGTGGGAGTCCATTCTTCTAAGTGTGGGGGCCTACTCTTCGCTCTCCACAGCTTATCTACCTGTGGGTAACTATCAGAAAATAATGACAAAGTTCTAAGTGTGGGATTTTACTCCTTGAAGTGTGGGAGTCTACTCTGAAGCTTTACAAAAGATGTATAATTACTCCGTAACATCTTGTATTGATAATTGGTACCCTTTATTATTATGTGAATTATGTATGCTTACTCCGTAGCTACAGAGTAAACATACACAGATCACAAAATTTAAGGGACTCCATGGCCAGGCAGGTTCTTCGCTACCAGCAACTTCCAAGCATTGATATCGAGTTTTTCAAGAAAAGCCACGAAATGGTTTTTTCGCAACTGGCTCTGTCACCCGTTGAGCATGATTTAATGGCATTGATGCTTACCCGGCTTAGCGAGGACCACTGGGAAGAGGAAGTGATCGGTGAATCAAAAAGAAAGATCAATCCAACGTATGAGTTTGGCATTGATGTACTTTGTGACTGGCTAGGTGTTAAATCAGCCGATATTTATAATGTGACACAAGAGCCAGCCAGCCGATTAGCGGGTCGCAAAATTGGTATTAAAAACAGCAAAGCTAAAAAATACCGCTTTACCCCTTTGTTTGAAGATCTGATCTATGAAAATGGCACGTTAACGATGATCCCGAACAATGCGTTGATGGAGCAATATATCGGCCTAACAAAAGGTCACAGCCAGATACCCCAAAAAGTCTTCAGAAATCTGAAGAGGGAAAACGCCAAGCGTTTGTTCTCCATGCTATGCCGATTTAAAGATCCGGCCAAGGGGTCTCTTAAGGCCTTTGATTTTCAAGATCTGTATGGCATGTTTGGGCTGCTCAATGAAAGAGGTGAGCTGGTCAAAAAAAGTTACCAGAGAACTTCCGAATTCATTCGAACCATTATCAAGCCAGCCATCAAAGAAATTGATGAAAAAGAACCATTGCTGACCTTCCACATTGATGAGAAATCGGGTAATTACGGTTATCAGCCGCTCAAATCAGGCAGGAAGATAACAGGTATTAAATTTCTGTTTTCGTGGGATATCGAAAAGATTGCCTCATCAAAACCTGTAGTTAAAAAAGTGGCTAGCCAAACAGAACAGACGGACGAGGAAGTATCTGCCGTCGATTTGCTGACCACCTATGTCCTGGTTAACAACTACACCCCAGATCAACCAAATAACCCGTCGACCCAACAGCTAAAGGACATTATGGAGCATTCGAACTGGTTGTCCGAGAATGGTAAAGAAGTGGTCGATGTACGCTTCATGCTGAACTACAAAATGGCCATCGCAGAAGCTAGAGCCAGAGAATCAGGTATGTTCAATAGCGACGGAGAATAGTGCCAGTTACCAATTCCCCCCACCAACGGTGGGGGCTGTTTTACACCATCCCCGCTCACTGATTATTAGCCACATTGTTATCCACTGTTTCTGTGTGAATAAGTCCGAAGGCGATTGAAAAATCAGAATTTACCCCGGCATTTGCTTGGTTACTAACGTAAGTTCGGCTTTATCTTAGGAGGTAACAAAGACACAAGAGATATTGTTATGTGGGAATTAGTGATTGAATTGGTGATCGTTATATTGAAGATGGCTTTAATGTTATTAGGAAGTAAGTAGCAAGAGCAAGCTAGGCTAGGCCTCCCCTAGCCTTTATTCTTATCCCAATTCTATTGTTTGATTAGCTTGTTATTGCTATGCAAACGCAATGTAGCCGCAATAATGCACTCTACACCCATGTCATCAAATGTCAGGCCGGAGATAGATTTACTTGCTTGTTCGTATACATCAAAAGCATCTAGCGTAATATTATGTAATAGAACACTGTCATCGTGCTCTATACGCTCTCTGATAACGTCAACTTCAGTTGATGGCTCATCATCCGCTTCGTCGTATGTTGCGATTGTCTTGAGGCCTGTTGGCTCTTGTAGAAATAGCACTTCGGAAGCGGCTCTAGTCATACTGACCCAGAAAAATGTTTGTTTAGGTTGAGATATATCTGCACTCGACATTTTGTACTCCATCGTTAAAAAGCTAAGGTAATGAGTAAGATAACCCATGTAAAAATTTGTCAAATGCGGAAATCGACACCAATCGGACAATGGTCTGAGAGTTTGTACTTAGTAGTGTTTACATAGGATGGCGTAGTCTGTTTGAATGATCCTTCAACAATTAGGTTCGATGCTTGTTCACCTGTCACAATGTGGTCAATGTAGTCAGGATACTGAGTGATGCGTGATGAACCAGTTCGGCGGTTATAAACCTTACTCCAACACTGTGATTTAGCGATACCAGATGCTGATTTGAGGTTGTATTTATTCTGCTTTAACGTATCAAGAAACCACGGGTTACGGTTCGATGTCATTCTTCTATTGAAGTCGCCAACAATTGCATAAGCAGCGCCTTCTTTTTCACGTTCCGAAACCCATTTAGCCAAAATTTTTGATTGCTTGTCTAGTACCTGGCACTTATCCCTAGGTTGACTAAAGCATGAGGACTTTAAATGTACGCTCAGTAGTCGAATATAGTCTTCACCATTGTTTTTTATTGTGATATCAACAGCGTGCCTCATTCGATTGCGGTTCTCAACATCCAAATTAAGATCTAAATTTCGAACGTAATCAATGCCATCTGCGATGACGAAGCCGGTATATTGTCGCCACAGTTCTTTATTCTGATGTTGATTGTATGTCACTGCGCGGCCACTCATTTCAATGGCGTAATCATCACCGACGACTTTTCGAAGTGCACCTTCAGAGCCAACCTCTTGAAATGACAATACCTCAATGCCGGTTTGCGCAAAAGTATCTGCAAGCGCTGCGTAGTCGTCGCTAGAGCGCATAGACTGATGACGGCTCGATTGCTCATCCAGCCACTCGATGTTCCACGTCCCGATACGGACTGTATCAGCGAATGCGATAGTTGATGTTAGGACTGTGATGGCCAGTGTTGATATAGTTTTAGTGATGAAGTTCATTGATCTGGTTTCCATTAAAATTATTCATCTACGCATTAAATCAATGCGGACTTCAACCATCATATTTGCGTTGGAAATATGTCAATATCAGCTAGTTAATGAAGGTTGGCGACGAGAAATAGATTAATCTAGTAGGTAGTGACCAGTAATACTGGCCACTGTGGTTTGGGTTGTTGGTGGTAATTTCCGCTGTGATGTCCATACCTACCTCCAGAAACTCAGCATTTTGCGGGTTCTCGTAACGAACAAGTCCCAGAGCTGGTCATCAAAACCATGTTTTAGATGGTGCTTCTTCATTTGTTGCTTTAATTTATATAGCTCTCGCTTGAACAAAATATAGCGAGTGAGTGTTAGCGCCATGCCCAAAGTTGAAAAGCAACTCACGTAAAGTAATATTGATTCACTCATCTTATATCTCCGTGCTACCGACCCACTGCTGGCCAAGGTAAGCGCAGTAAGCTATTTCATTAGATAGGCCTGGGACATTGATACACGCCTTCTCTAGAGCGTTGTAATCCCATCCAGAGCTAGGTGCGGGGATAGTGTGCTGCACGTGGTTATCTTCATCCTTAATGTTGAGTGGCTTGAACTCATTGTCAACCAATAGGCACGGCTCATTTGGGTTAATTGGTCTTGCTACACATTTTATCATTGTTCCAAAATCCTCTTATCGCTTAACTTCCTGATATTGGGGACTATATCTCGTCCCCATATGTTGCAAGCCCTGTGTTAATTTGGGCTTGTGAGGTCACTATCAACAACATTAGTCATTGAGTCGTTGTCATCATCCAGATCACCCTTATCTCCGCCCTTATTTAGCACGTTGTGCAGTCTTATTGCGGAACTGGTTAGCTTTCCGGAAGTAGCCGACTTAGAGAAATCTTCAACGAGTGCATTTACTTGGTTACCCGCGGTATTGGCAATCATCTGTATCAGGACGATCCACAAGCCACTTAGCATCAAAGTTGCCATCAGGCCTATTGTGTAAACCTCGGTGCCGTCAATTACGGTCATGGGATTTAAGTTGAATACTGGGTTGCTGTGCATGCTATGCAGGATCGTGGTAATTGTCTCTCCCACAGCCTGCACGTAGCCGGTCATTCCTAAACTGAAATAGAAAATGGCGAGGTGATAAAGCAACTTCATGTTGTAGCTACTAAGAACCATCAATAATGGCAACACCATTAGTATTAAGCCTTGGATTAGCAAAACGGCTGTCGGTGCTATCGCTTGATACACTTGGAGCTTAAGCCACTGGTCAATCGAGGAGAATGCCCATGTCACCCGATAAGTGGTATCTACAATTACATCACCAATAGCGTCGGTGATACTTTCGTAGGTTGGCATCTCGAAATCAAAATCAGGTAGTCCAAACCACGAAATGTTTTTATTGACGTTGCCAACTTCGAGTTCATAAGCAGCGATAGTGTTAGCGTACATTGAGTTAATAATCTCAGTTCTGGCCTGTGCCTCTGTTGGTGAAGGCACAAGAGATGAGTTATCACTGTTATGGTATAGCGAGAGCAGTGTTTTTAACCCTCTAATAACTAGCCAGTCTTTCTCAGTTTCCTGTGTTGCGTAGTCAACCTCCAGCAACCGCGTGAGCTCATTGGCTGCATCTCGACATCCAAGAATCGTGTTTTGATGGTGTGACTGTTCCCACTCAACAGAGGTTTGCATGGTCATTGGATCCATGGTCTGTCCGACTAAGTGATTACCAAGAAAGACTTGCTGCATTAGAGGGCTAAAAAAGGCTAGACGAGCATTGGTGTTATTCGGATACACGTTGGTATTTATTGATAGGGTTTGACCAAGCGATTCCGCTTTAAGGACCTTGTTGATCGCTTTGACATGGCATTGCTCGTTGAAGTCCGAGGTGATTTTTTGCAATGGGACGCTTTTAGCTTTGATATCGCCAATGTGTTGAGTGATGATTGAAAAGTCCACATCAGTAACACAGGTGTTTCTATCAGTGTCGATAGTACAAGGTATTTTGGCCGTTAGAGCACCGTTCGTACCTGCTGTAAGGTTCTGAATAACACCAAACAATAACGGTGGGTGTGTTCCTCCGTACATGTCAGAAAAGAGGCTGTTAGGCCTCAAGTCATCCATATTTTCCACGCCTGAAAGCCAGCTTGGGTTGGTTTTGGTAGAGAACTGCTTAAACGTGAACTCGGGCTCTCCTACTCCCCACGGCATGGCACCGATAACCAATACCACCAGCATTGAGTAAAACCTAGTCTCAATTAATTTGATTGAAAGTACGGCGGGGCTGCCGGCTGCATCACCAGCTACCCTCGCTTCAAAAAATGAAACCACTACGATGATGGCAAAGGGGATGAAAATAATGCCTGTCTCATTGAGCAGCGCCCAGATATTTCCACCTAGCGTTAGAAAGAATGGGATAATAAACAGGCCAGCAGCTTCACTAATTACCATGTTTAGCCTCCCTAGACGATACTTGGTTGTTGCGGGTCGTCGTCATCATCGTCGTTTTCATTCTGGCCTTTGTTGTAACCTTGCATAAACTTATTCATACCCATGATTACACCGCGTTGTGCAGCTGATGCGGCAGAGGTTGCCGATGCCATGATTGCTGCAGTCGCCATGGTTGTAGCGCGGATGCCCAGCGTTTGCATGAAAGTAAACCAAGCTCCAATAGCTAAAACCTTTAGCGCGAGCCCTATGTAGATCATGCTTTGTTTAGCAACTTCATTTTCAATGTTTATGCCGTCTGAAAAATCAGAAATCAGATAGACAATTACACTTTCAAACAAATCGCCTAATTGAAGCCAGAATGGAATCATGGCTAGTGAGAAGTAAAACAGCAGCACGCGACTAATCACCATTCCGTTGTAGCCGGCAATGACAAAGATGATCGGCACAGTCATGAATATGAAGCCCTGCAGCAAGGTTGCACCGACTGGCAGTGTGCGCTGCAGCATTGAAGACCTTATAGACTCCCCCATGCTTGAGAAAGCGAGACCAAGATATTCCAAGGTTCCAATAGGGCCGGTATCTGTATTGATACCTCTCATGGCTTCTCTATTAGCTGCTTCATAAGGTTCACGTTCTGGCACAACCTCAGATTGATAAATAGCCATGCGGGAGCGGTTGCGCTCGTTATCATCTGCAAATACATCATAAGACACGATAAAGTCGCTCGCCCAGGACGTAGCTGTATTTTGATAGGCAGTACGAATGATTTCGTTGAGACCATCATTGGTCGTTAGGTTTGTATCTAGACCACCAGACTGGTTTCGGAAAGATGCGATACGTGCAGCATAAGTTTCGATATCTCGGTCGTTGCTCAACATGTTGCGCCAATGCTGTAGGTTCTCATCTACTTCATCAAGAATTAGCGTACGAACATCATTTACCGCTACATTACATGTCACAACTGAATCATTAGGATCGTGTGATGGCCAGCGACTGTTAGTGTTGAAATAGAGTTGACTGTCAGCTCCACCAGAGCGGATACCACCATTATAAAGTTGCTGCACCGCTATAGAGTCAAAAGCTAATGCTGCAGGTGTGTTGTATGGGGGCAAATCAAAGTCGATGTTCATCGCTACATTGTTGCGCTTGTAAGTGTTAAGTCTGGTCACTGCCTCTTGATAGCATTGGTTATCAAAGTCACGAACCATGTCAAACACGAGTTTGTTCTTGATTTCAGCCTTTGAGAGTATTTCTGCTATTTCATGGGCGTTTTCACCCGTCGCACAGTTTAAAAAACCAATGCTCACACCGTTGATGACCGTCGATAACTCGTGAGTAAGCCCCATCAGTAAGCTTGGACGGTCATTACCATACATATCCGAAAAATTAGAGTTAGGTCTAAGGTCGGACACGTTCGTTGCATTACTGATGATAGAAGGTACATCTGCACACGCATACTGGCGATAGGTGTAAGTTGGAGTGCCGCCCATGTTTACCGGTGCCGTAGCAATTAGCAATGCCGGCAACATGACAATGTAAGATCTCTCTACTAGCTTGATGGACATCATTGCCGGGCTACCAGCGTCTTTCCCCATCGTCCGCGCCTTCATGATTGCACTCAATATTGCTAGTGCGAACGGTATAAAGATAATGCCTAGCTCATTGAATAGGTTCCAAGCATTTGCGCCAAGAGTGATCATGAATGGCAGTATGAACAAGCCTGTTGGTTCACTGATTACCATTTTAGTTTTTCCCGAAAAATTTTTGAGCAGCTTCTAACGATTGTTGGGTCGCTTTAGCTGCCTTGTTAGCAACTTCTGTTGCACCGCTAGAAAACCCGCTCGTTGAAGTTTTAAGTGCAACTCGGCCAATGAACGTACCAGCAGCAACACCCGACTTGGCCGCATTAATGGATACAGAAGCGATCAGTGCAGATATGACAGGAATTGCGTTAATACCCATCAGCGTCCCCATCAATGACCATCCACCGAGCAAAATCATTGGTGAGAGTGTTTGGAGATAACCAAGTAGATCACCTGTCGTGCTTATACCAAAGGCGCTGTTGGCCAAGGACAATAAGATGGTATCGACGTACCAAGCTATATCTAGGATATAGTAGGTACCAAACAAGAAGATAATCAGGTACATGAACGTCGCCAGAACCATTGTTGATAGACCAGAGATGATCAGTACGAGTGGCATTGCTACATACATGAAGGCAATTAAAGCTGAAATGATCACAGGCCCTAACTGACCATATAGATTAACTGCTACATGTTGTTCCAGTTGACCAATCAGAGTAGCTACTCGAGCAGCTTTCTCAGACAGTGTGGTGCTTCTTTTTTGCGCCTCGGAATTCAATACCGTGTTGAAGATCTTATCTGTGCCGGCAGAGGTGTCGATCAACGATTGATGTGCATAGCGCTCAAATACGTCTTGAGGTGATACCGGTCCTTCCCTGCCCTGGTAAGCAATGCTTGTTGCCTGTGCAAGCTCAAGGCGCTCCTGCCAGTTGTCAGCGAACCAATCAACAATCTCATTGTAAATTGACTGGCTAGCGTTGTTACATGATGCGTTAGTAACGCTAGGATTGCTTGGATCATCAAACTCACCAAAACCCACCCAGTGAGATTTGGGTATATTCATGGTCATAGGACCACTGCTTATCCCCGGAGTCGAACCAAGATATGCGCCATAAAGTTCGGCACTAAAAAACTGTTCCTGTTTTGGCATCAAGCGAACACCACCATTATATTCGCCATTAGCGATAGCCGTTTGAATGTTTTCAAAAGCAGGAACGTAACATTGCTTGTAGAACTCTCGAATTGAATAATCAAGTGGGTGTGTATCAATAGCGATTGCAACATTGTCGCTGTTCATTGCCGACTGGTTAAGGTTTACATCACAGGCAGTTTGGCCTATGAGCGTTTGGCTACTTCCGACTGCAAGGCTGTGGACAAACCCAACCCCCAGAGGCAGCTTTCTTTCACCGATGAAAGCTGCATTAGGTAGATTAGGTTGTATATTTACGACTGTTGCCGCATCTCCTAGAACCGAAACGTCACCGCCCCGGCAGGAATAGGCTTTGAATGACACTTGATCAGTAACGGACCCAAATGGCATAACAAAAAAAAGCAGAATGGCGAACTTTGTGATGAAGTCTTTTTCAATGTACTTAATCGACAAGGCAGCCGCGGAGCCCTCCATGGCTCCTTGGCTTCTGGCCTCAATCATGCCCTTGAGAACAGCGAAGGCAAAAGGAACAAGAAAAAGGCCTGTTTCATTCAAAAGTTGCCAAATTTTAGTTCCAATACCAATGCCGTAAGGGATTGTGAATGCTCCGGTGATCTCAGGCACGACTAACATTGTTTATAACCCCGCAGATGGCACAATTGCGTCAGTTACAACACCACGCTCAAGAATTTGAACAAGTGCTTTGACGTACATTTGAGGTTTATAGCCGTTTGCTTGGAGCTCTCGTTGTAGTGCCTGCTCTTGCTGGTGGAGCATTTCAATCCGTTCTAGGATCTGGCTGCGCAAGCCTGCATCACGAACTTCTTTAGTGTTGGAAGCTGTGTGCAGATACCCACGAAGATAGTTAGCTAAAGCGATGGAGCGAATGTAAGCAACGTCCACAGCTAAACCACCGATGAAGTTATATCTTATCTCAGCGTTATTGATTAAGTGCAGAGCTCGAATGTGGTCTAGTGATACGTTGAGAGATGGTGGAGCTGATACGTTACGCAGTTCTTCTTCTGTCACTAATGGCAGATTTTTATAGAGTATCTGGTGAATATCACCTGCGATTTTATTTCGCTCATTGGAGTACCAGCCTCTCAGGGTTGTGCCGGGCTCGGTAGACTGCTTACAACCGTCACAAGTTGCAATTAGGTCGGTACCTAAAACTTGTCGGCTAAGTTCTTGGATGCGCTCTGGATGTTTTTTAGGATCATCACCAAATAGCAACGAATGCATAGGATCGTTAATTACTGGATCGTCAGGGTCGATATCAGAGCCACTTAGTTCTGGATAACAACGATTGGGCTCTATCCCTCGGTAGATACAGTAACCAGTTCGTGCTGTCACACCGACCACTTCGAGGTATGTTGGATTGCCTCCTGAACCCATACCACCTACAACTCCAACACCACCCTCCTCTGCATAGAATGTTACGCCCTGCTCAGCATGGTCATGTATGTTATGAGAGCCGGTACTTTCACTTTTTGGTCTCAGGTAATCAAGTAAGTCGATTCGACTTAACTTGGTGCCAGTGCGCTTTTCAAATTCGCGCAATGAGTTAGCTTTAGCTTGGTCTGTCGGGGAGTCCATGGCAAACGACATAGCAGAAGATAGGATTGCCTCACAGCTACCGATCCCACTTAAGTAGTCGCTCATTCCCAAATTGATTCCTTCAGTTAGCAACGAATACAAGCCTGCATTGCTCTTCTGGATGTATAAGCTTCCCAAAAATGTGGCCGCGCCCTGTGGGTTACTGACCATTTCATTTACGATGTCAGCAAAGTTGTCATAAATTCGTTTGAGGGTGCCGTCTTTGAATGAGTTAACCAAAGATAAGCTCAGGTTACCGTCACAAGTGTTTAAGCCGGTGACTTTTGCACCGAACAAGTTAACGTAGCCTGGTGGCGGTACGTAATGTGATGGCGCAGTCCGGCTCGGGGTAAAGAACAACTCGAGCTTAGAGCGCTCAGCTGACGTAAGAGATTGGTCGTTATCATTACTAAACGCTGCGTTAGGTAGTCCGCAGACCAAGGCAACACATAACGATAGAGCTATTTTTTGTCTTCGCATGCTTCTCTACAATTCAATTCGATAAAGTTCATATCGTTAATTGAACGAGCAGTAAAAATAGCATTGAGCTTTCGGGGGGGCTTTAGGAGTGTAATATCTGCGTGGTGAGTTGATGGAGTCACCGCGTAAGAAGAAATATGGGGCTGAGAATTCCACAACAGAAACCGTTGACAAAGTTTGCCCATTTTACATAGACTAGTCATGAACTTATTGGGTTGAAATCTCAATGCAAACGTTAAGCAGGGCCTGAGAAACATTGTTTAACGTTAGATATCAAGGGCTGAGAAGCCTTAGTATCGTCAAAAAAACCGCCGTGGGCGGTTTTTTTGTACCTTAAACATTCACCAGCCTAATATGCACTCTGGAACATCATAGTGATTCAGGCTGACTCATTATTGATTGAATCCTTGGAAGGTTCTTAAAAACACTTTCAACAATTCGATCGTATTGACCAGACTTCCACTCTCTCAGGCTCTTTTCTCGGAAGTTTTTCGCCAGTTCCATCACTTCTTGCGGGGTAATAACTTGCCCATGTGTGTTGCTCATATAGTTAGTGAAATGGTCCAGCTCTTCTGAAGTGATCTGGACTCCACCAGCAGAGATTGGCTTAAGCTCTTTCTGTATCATTTTAAGAGCTCGGAAGGAATCTTCCTCTGCAAAGCCTACATATTCATTAAACAAACTAGCAAGGTGGTTCACTTGTATGTCTGTCATATAGGCTGTAAGAATGAAGCTAAAGTCAAAATCATCGGACATGATAAAGTTACGGTAAAGAACTTTTCTTCTTGTCGCGGTGGTACAGCGAGCTTTCATTTCTGTCACGATGCTATCAATAGCTACCTGCTCCTTGCTTATGTATTTACTCAGCGGGTGTGCGATTGTAGGAGTGTTGTTATCAAGGTCCGGATTCCATTTACTACCAGCCATGATCACCATTTCCTGTTTCTTACAATAGATTGTAAGCGTGTCACAACCCTCGGTTGTGCCGAATCTCAAGTAGTAGCCACATAAATTGAAGTCAAATGATTGTACTTTATCTTCTATTTCAAGTGATAGCGGGTTCTCGGGCTTATAGGTTGATGATAACTTTTGATGTAGCTGCTTACGTAAGCTTTGTGCACCACCAGAGAAAAACATTAAGCGTTTTAGTTCCGTGAAGTCATATGTCTGTGTATCTAGTTTCATTTCTCTGAGCGTCAGATACAGAGAGAACAGCAGTGGGTCGCCGTTAACTATTTCTTTTGGGATTACGAACAACCACTGATTAACACCATCACTACCTTCACCTTCATTGTGTTTTCCCATGAGGTTATCAATTATTCTCCGAGACAGAGTTATGAAGTAAGCGCTCGGTGGAGAATCTTGCTTTACCTTGCCGTTTTCATAAGTGGCGGCATAATCATTACTACGCTTTAGGCGATCAATGAAGATAAAATCATCACTGTCTATGAGGCCTTCCATACGCTTCTTGTTAGGTTTACCTTCCAGTTCAGACCAGACCCAACGAGCGAACTGGAGTTCTTCAATGTGATCGTCAATTTTCTTTCTTGCAGGTCCGCTGTCAGTTATTCCCTTAACGGCAAGGATTTGAGTAATTAACACCGGTAACTCTGGATCTTCATAGGCAGTTTTGAAGCGGCCTGTGTGAAGCATTTTTGCGTTATACGCGAGGGATAGCTTAATGATATCCATCATCGTCAACAATGCTTGCTGAGTAGGTACCTGCGAGTGGGCCTTACACTCGATCACATATGAGTACGAGTTTTTCCCAGTACCAACTACAAACTTTTTGTGCGCATAATTTTCTTTGTTACGACTAGTTGGAGCAAGGCTCATGAATTCAGCAGGAAATAATGCACGTGCATACGGATAGGTACTGATTTGATAAGAATCAGTACCGTTAACAACTTCAAGGCTATGGCCTTTCTCTGCAAATGACTTCTTCAATGTTTCTCTAGTCTCTTTAGAGTTGCCCCTTTTTCCTTTGGACAATTCCCGCTGCGTAAAGTCTGAGGCGATTTCACGTTTGCTACGGAGTTTGTAGCAGTAGCATTGCTTCCTAAGCACTCCGTTATCTAAGACTGGATTTTTTGTTAGAACACCTTTTTTTTCGACTAGCCCTTTGATTATCCGGGATAGTGATGGACTAGGTATGTCGTACTGATCACCAATGACTTTTGATACATCGGCGCCATTAAGAACCTTATTGGTATCAGATGCTAAAATTAGATGCTGTACAACAGTTAGCTCTTTTGAGTTTAGGTCAATGTTTTGCAGGGTTTCATTTAACTCACGTTCAGTGCCGTCAAACAAGTAAATCGAGAACCTTCTTGACTTGTTCAGAGTGGCTGGTAATTCGATGTCAGTGAGTTCAATGTCCATGCGCAAAGATGATGTGATGTGAGATTGCAGGGATATTAACACCCATTTCAATTTTGGCAAATTTTGGCTGTATCTGAGATCAGTACAAGATATGGTCAGCTGTAAAAAATAAAAAAATGATCTTCTTTTTAATGATTTATAAGTGATCTCTAACTGATATACAGTGACGTAGAGTTTTACGATATCGATGTGAACCAACAGATCGTACAATTGCCTGCAGTGAACTTAAGCTTGTGTTTTCTCACAAGTGAGTTAATCGACTATCAGATCACACAATTGCCTACAGTGAGTTTTTCCAGTTGTGGATAAGTGCGCAACCTGTAACAGATCGCACAATTGACACCTTCAGATCGTACAATTGAAGTTAACAGATCATACTAATGAGACCTACAGATCGCACAATTGGAATTCACAATAAGTCCTTATTTATCCACAACTTATGAATTAGCGCAGTTTAACAGATCGTACAATTGATCCTGCAAGGATCGCAATAAAACCCCTGTTTTATCAGGAGCTTAAAAATATCTGGTTGCTATTGATCTATACTCTATAAATGTGCGCAATGTCACATTTCATTATGTGACTGAATTACCTGTAAGTATCTGTGCATTTGACTGTCTGTGGTCGGTCAATTGTGCGATCTGTTGGTTTGTAGTTATTCTCGCCCTTCTCGGCCAGGTTCATTGTACTTAATTGTCAATTGTATGATCTGTTGATGGCTTAGTTGATTCTTCGGTTCTAACTGCACTTAACGCAATTGTACGATCTGTTGGTTTTGGGCTTTGTTGAGACTAACCGCCACACTGAGGTTCGGTGCCTCCTAAGATATAGTGTATTAAAATCATACACATAATTACGTTACAGTTAGCAGGGGCAATTGTGCGATCTGATAATTTACTGTGTTCTAGGGCTAATTCTCAGGGTAATAGAGGGGCGTTGTATTGTCAGTGGCTGAAAATCAATGACTTACCATGAATGGATTACTGATCGCAATTGTACGATCTGTAGGTGTTGGTAGTTTTAATCTGTGCTATTTACGGGCTGTAAAGCTATATACACTAAAGGTTGGGGCTAATAATCAGGCAGTTACGAGGTAATTTTGACCTCACTGTTTCGAGTGTACATTGACCCCCGAAAAGTGATTTTGAAAAAGAGCGGGTATACATCACTGTAATGACCGTACACTCCGCCCTCAAAAGTGATTTTGATCCGTTTATGACCCCCAGAAAAACTCATCTAAAGCGTGCAATCTCATCCCAAAGTTCTTCTTTGTCAGTTTCATAACTACGTCTAAGGCCTTTAAATTCAGTAACGTAGCTATCTAGATTGACTGTTAGGCCGAGGAACTGAACGTCAAAGGCATTCTCATTAACGCATCCATTATCAATTGCTAGAACCCCAGATTCATCGATGTAGGTGCAGGTATATTGAGCTAGGTTGTCATCAAAACGCTTGAGCTTTCGGGTGTCACCGACTAGTGCGCGCCCCTCAAAATAGGTGTTCAGGTCATGTTGGTCCTCAACTTGCACCACAATGCCGTTTTGTTCAAACGGCCATTCAGCGTAACTGACTCTATTTAGAGGGCCGTCTTCAATTGCTCGTATGCCCTCTCGCTCAAGACGTGTGACCAATAGTGCCTCTGATTGGCTACTGTTTACATAGAACTCTTGGCTATGAAGGCCGTCTTCATTCTCAATCGCGTTTCCGAAAGTGAACCAAGCAAATGTCTCTTTGCTTCCCTCGGTTGTTACTGATGCTGCTGAGCATTCAGAGTGTCGTACAACATTCAGAGCATCGTTAAGGTAACCGACAGTCGTTGTGCCGCGGCTTTCAAATAGCCCGACAGTTCTAAAGCCAGTTTCGCCAGGTACGTCGGCATTTAAGCAAATAAAGTCGCTCTTTTCGCTTTCTATAGCGCAGCCAGATATTGCTATTGCTGCAATCGCTGTTAATCCGATAGATATAAATTTCATATGTTAACCCCTAACCAAAGGCTGTATCGAATTGATACAGCGGTAATTTTTAATACTTATGTTACCAGCTTCAATTTACTGTCAAATTCAATGGCATTTGCCAATGTATGGGCATTTCTGCTGCCGGCACTCAGCTAGTGGCTTGCATGGTATTTTGCTATTTTTGGGCCTTGCTTTGATTTTTCTAGCCAAGGTTACTGACCGCTTATAGTGGCGCATGATCTTGGAAGAAGACCAGCCCGCTTTCCTCTGCCAATATACCTTACCATTACCAAGGACAATGGCGCCTTTGGTTGCAGGGTAACGCGTACGCACCGCTACAATCCCGACTGCCAGTTGAGCAACGTCTGATTCAATCACTTTATGACGGCTCTTAATCTCCAGTACGCATGTAGCGCCGCTGTTTAGTCGGTATACCAAGTCGGGTTTAGCTGAAACTCCAAACTCCTTATTGAAAAAAGTTCGCCGCTCGAGTGAATCGTCTGCATAGAGGAGCTTTCCTCTAAAGCCATATTGAGTCACTGGGTAAGGCAGAAACAGCCGTATTAACCGGAACCCTAAGTAGCTGGCAAGTCTAATGCTTGCGTAAACACAGGCAATGGCCACTAATAATGCCATCAGCATTTCAATATACATTTGCTGTCTGATTAGCTGCTGTACAGTCTCAATAACTAGCGAAACAGACGGCATAGCCACCTCCAGAACCGAACGAAGATACTAACCTGCTCTTCTCTAGCCTTGATTGACTCCCTCGTGTGAAAGTTATTGCCGTGATGCTGCGCTGCTGCAGCTTGCCTGGTAGTAATTCCCAGTTTGTTTAATTGGTACATGCGAGGGCACCGAACTACGGTACCCACTTCGCTTGCTGATACATTTACGCGTTTCATTGATCCTCTTTTGATTGCATTGGCTCATTGGGTGAGAGAGCTCTTAGATCACCTGTTAGCACCGACAAGGCCTGTGAGTAGCTTTGTTTGTCGAAATCTAAAATGGCTTCCAAACTTGCTGTTACGTCATCGGTACTCTCTTTGTATCGAGCATACAGAAGCTCAGGTTCTTTCAAGGCATTCGTGATATTTTGATGTGTAGGAGCTTCGCCCAGCTGAATTAGTACTTTTTTTGCTATTTCCCACATTTTAGTGGCTAGAAGCGTTAAGACACTCATCGAATCGAGCTATATGCGAAACCAGTTTATTTTTCTGGCTGATAGGCGTTTGGGGCCTGAGCTCTGGCGGCAACAGAGGTGTAAGTTGTATTAGTGGTTGCTGACCTGTCATGTCTATTCTGAAATTACGGCAGCGAACCCTATATTTAAAGCACTTAGCCCAGTGTTTCAGTCGTATCTTCGAGGTAGAGTTGAAGTACGTTGATACTAAGTCTTCAACTTTATAGGTGGGCAACCAGTATATGGTCTTGAGTTGCTTTACTGTTTCCCATTGTGACTGATTGAAGAAATGTAATCGGCATATGTGAGCGCGTATGCCTTTTGGTGTGGCTAATTCATGGGCACGTATATACCTAAGCACCTCTGATTGAACAGACTTTTTAAATCTATTTGTTTCTTCTTCAGTATCAAGCTGGCTGTACTGAACAATGGCTGGCGAAATCCCACAGGTGTTAAAAACAATTTTACGAGCGCCAGTTTTATCGAGGTCGAGTTGAATTGACCTGCTTCCAACTGTGCTATCAAGGCTCTGGTTAAATTCCTTATCAGCGATGGCTATCAACTCACCCAAATGTTCCTTGGTTTGGCCCATCAATGTTCTGATTGATGACAATACCTCGCAGTTAACTTTTGGGATCTTGTCATGCAATTCATCGATGGTGTGGGATAAGGCAATGGTATCGAGAGAACACCCTTTCAAGTCGGCTGGGATATTAAATTTATTTGCTTTAATGCCCTGGTGCGCACCGCTTCTACGATGAGCCATTGCCTCACTTAGACTCTTACTGAGTTTTGAAGCTGCGCTGAGTAGAGCCGGCGCATGGTGCTCCAAATGTTTATGTGCCATAGATACATAAAGCAGCTCCAAGTCCTTTAGGCCGTTCAGAATATTCGTGTGAGTCGGCATTTGGTTCAAATACATCAATGCGCTGCGGATGGTATCCCATAAGTGGAAAGCTTGGCGGTTCAATGAGGCTGATTCACGATTAGTAGTCCTGCGTGAAAAGCTATCAAATTGTTCGGTTGGTATGTCTCTAACCAAAGGTCTTCTAGGTTGTTTTTTGGGTGGGTAAATCATCGTGCTTGTAACCTCTGGTCTTCTAGGTTGTTTTTTGGGTGGGTAAATCATCGTGCTTGTAACCTCTCGTCACGCTTGTACTTCCTTCGGTATAAATCAATTAGGTAATCCATAGATGGCGCCTCATAGCCCGGCACTTCGTCTAACAATGGGAAGCGGAGTTTAACCAGCCTTTGGCCGTTAAGAACCGCATAAGCTTGACCACGAGGTAGGCCCATGATGTTAGAGGTGGAGATAATTGGTTCGTGGGCTTCAACCATCACTTTTACTTGCATTCGTGTACTAAACCAGCCGGTACCCGACTCGTTCTCTTCATCCTCGCCCTCACCAAATAAGCTATCAGTGTTTCCGTTTGTAGCTGTCGCGGCATCAATTCCAAGCAGATCGCACTTAGTCACTTGGTCGACAAGGAACTGTGCAGTATCCTCACCTTTTACACGCAGCATCATCACTGAGTTGAAGTTGCCGAGTACGACCCCGGCTGTAGCGGCATCACCAAAGCCTTCTTCTATATCACTCAAGGCTTGGGAGAAGGCCTGAACGCGAACGCCTGCGCCTGCCGCCCTGTTGAGTAGTGGTACTATGTCTGGTGACGCAAGTGATTGAAATTCATCACAATATAGCCAAATTTCATTTTTTGTTTCTCGCTTGGAATTGTGCAATCCCTTATCAATTCCGTGCTTGTAGATATCACCTGCAGTATTAACCAGATCAGAGAAGAACATCGCACCCACAGAACTTGCTACGGTAGAGTCGGTCATCGCATCAAGACCACACCAAACAATGCTGTTATTTTGGATAATTTTTTTCCAACTAATTATTGGCCGTTCATCGTTAATGTTATTTGTATCAGGAGAGATGATTTCCTTTATAGATCCAGTGCTTAGCTTGGTAAGGAGTGGGATGAGCGAGGCGGTTATCTTCCCGTAATAGGATATGTCATTTTTTAAGGCTGAACGCAATGATTCTGACACTTCGCTCTGTAAGTGTGGGTTAACGTAGAAGAACTCCTGTAATACAGTATCTAACGCAACCATTTCTCTAGATCTACCTTTGAAGTACGCGGGTATTGCCATCTTCTGATCTGCGTACTGATCAGCACCTTTAACCTTAGTTTTCAGTTTTTTAGGTGGAGGATTAGATATTTCTTTGACCCTGGCTTCATAATCAGGAACATGTTCAGACAAGAACTTTTTAGCGTAACGAATATAAAGCGGCTCTAAGTCCTCGATATATCGTTTCATTGAACCAAACGTTGGTGTCTCCCCAAGGAAAACGAGAGCTTGAGCTACAATCGTCATGAAGCGAAAGGCAAAGTCTTTAAAGACTGCACCATCACCACTAGCGGCCATATTGTTACTGATACGTGTAGCAACTGCAGTGATACGGCTAAATGTGCCAATCGCGTTGTACCTGGCTGATATATCGGTAAATCCAAGAGCAAAAATGTAGAAATTGTCTTCTCTGTTGTTTCTTTTGGCCTCAACCCACATACGTGCCAATAGTTCTGCGTCGCCCTTCGGATCCAGACAAACAACACTAGAGTCCCCGCGAGCAATATCTTGCGAAATTAACACTTCAATTACGCGCGTCTTCCCCACCCTAGACTGACCAAAGCACATAAAATTACCTAGCCTTTCGTCATGAGTGATCATCTGGTCTGTTTCTTTATCAACACCTACACCGTGATAGATCGAGCTGCCACCAACAGGTGGTAAAGGTGCGTAATGGTTCTTTTGGCCAAGACTCTTATTGATAGCACTAAGACCGGAATCGAACCGGTCAATGGCACCGTGTGCGATCTTTGGTACCAGCTTTTTCAAGTGATGCACTGAGAGCATGTCCAGCGCGTGTTTGCCCACGTACCATTCCAAATAGTCTGAGGGCGTGTGTACACGCTTTTTTGTGAAGTTCGCTCGTCTGATTGCTTTGGGGTTGGTTTCTACACCGGTCTCAACACGCATTTCATTCTCACGATCATCAAGAACATGTTGCGGGAGCTCATAGTATTCCTTGAGGTGAGGTTTGCCGGCATCCCACACACGCTGTGCTTCTCTATGCGTGACCTCAAATCCTTTACCGAGCCAAGTGGCCTTCTTGGAGAACGGGATCGTTGTTGTCTTCACAAAGAAGGGTTCGATCACCGTAAGTGATCTTTGGTAGTCGCGGATCTTACATCCTTGCTTGTAAGTAACGTAAGCAAGCGCTGTAAGCGTCCCTGCGAAGCCGAAAGATATAATGTCAGGCAAACCTATATATGGACCAATGAAAAGGCTTGTAGCGGCTATGGGGAGATGAAGAGCTGCTGTACGGAACTCGTATAAGGGGCGTAAGTTGCCTTCTAGTGTTTTTTCTAATGCCATTACTGATAAATCCCCTCTCGAGTTATTAATACGGGATACATATCGACGCCAACCGAGCGAAGTAAGTCATCTGCAGCTACTGGCTGAAATACCAGGTGCGGGGCAAATTGTTGGATGGCTTGGAAGTCAATTAGGCTATCTACTTGGGTAACCAATACGACTGCATTAAATCTGGATATTTCATCGATATTTGTGCGGAACCAACCTAGAGAGTATTCATCTGCCCCTATCACGACCATTGGTGACGTTACGGCGTCACGATACTGAGGGTTAATAACTTGAACTGATGATGGCATGCGGGCTACGCGCATTTCGGTGGTGACCGGAAACATCATTGAAAGCATGTCATCGACAAGCTCATCTTTGGATATCTCCCCCCGAATAGCTCTTTCGGCACGCTCACGGTGAATCTTGGTTTCATCCAGCTCAACAAGATCAAAGTAGTCTTCATAGTTGATCACTTGATCCAAGGCGACGGAGTTATCTAGATCAATGGCGATGATATTTGGTTCAGTCTCACCAGCAAGGTACTTCTCCACTTTCGCTTGGGTATGAAGGTGAAGTAGTGAGTGTAAGTGGTTGAACCGCATTTCTAGTTCAGGGGTTTCTATCGGGCTTTCACCATCAAGCCTAAATTCATGAGGTGCTACCTCATTGGTTTGACCCGGATTGATTTGCGTAAATTCAACACGGTTTCTTTGTATTGTTGTTGAATTGGTATAGGCTGCCGCGCTACTGATTGTTGCTAAGCAAAGCAGCGGAACAATGTATTTGGTGGTGATGTTCGTTCTACTCATTGCTATCTCAACGCTGTTAGATGTGTTAGGTATTTTTCGATGTACCTGTCTGCGGCACCGTTTCGGTTTGCAGGGTTATGGTAAGCGCCAGCTGCTAAGGTCCAATCCTGAGTTCTCGAGTAGCGCTCGCGGTAAATTTCCATAGCGATAAGGCCGTTTGTATCGACCTTGCCAAGTTCAGATATTGAGTCAATTCGATGACGACCTTCCCAATACCAGTTAACTTGAAATAAACCGATATCAAAATTCAAAATACCTTCAGCTATCAAATCATGTGCGAAAGAAATCATGTCCCCATAGCTAACGAAACGATACGGTTTACCAGCGTGGTTTATTGTCCAAGGCCAAGGAAGCATTTCACCAGTATTGAGTCGAGTGTTTGACTCGGTTTTGGCTAACGCAAAAACATTCTTTACCGGAACTTGAGTATGACCAGATAGGTTGTGGTAATAATCAGGTATGCCAAAAGCAAAAGAGGTTGCTGACGTCAGCAACCCAATTACACTGATAGCCAGGCTCTTACGGATAGAAACGTTCAGTGCCATCATCGTCCCTTCTAATAACAAACGGAAGTTCATCAGAACCTTGGAACTCATCAACGCGTGATGTATCTTTTGCGATATTCACATCACCAGCTTTTAGTGACTCCTCTTTGATCCCGAAGTGATTCATGATTTGGGTATTGCTAATGCTTTCGGCATTTGCAAGATAGATATCCAGTTTAGTATTAGCTGGATTTACGTTTGCATAGAGATTAACGAAGCGCTGACATTCAACATCGCAATCAGCCCAATCGACAAACAGAGAATTGAGGACAAACTTTGTCTCTGGTAAGTGACGAGAGAAGTCACCTTTTTGTTGAGGCTCCGCAGTTTGGAATGAGCCTGGCCATTGCTGTTTGATATCTTGATGCCCAATTTGTTGAAACTTCAATTCAGCTTCTCGACGGTCGAACTCTAATTGGTTCATGATTCGAGCGTATCGGCGTTGTTCAGTTGGATTTCGAGTTGCATTTCCAAGAGCAATCGGTGGGTCAATGTCAGGACTCCAAAGACCTCGTGGTGTAAACTCCATGAGATATTTATACTTAGCCCAGTCACTATTTGTTAACCCCCAGTGCCGAGCTTTAACTTGATCTTGTAGAGTTAATTCGATTTCCATTCCATCAACCTTATACTGCGATTGATTTTGCCCTGTATTTGTATCGACAACATCTGTCACACTTACATTGAGTTGAGGGTAAACAATTGAGCTTGCTGCAACACTGGTAGCAAACAGGGCCGAAAACAAAATAGGTAACGTGGACAATTTCATATTGATTACCCTTTAGTAATAACAACCTGGCGGCTGGTGGTTTGGTTTTTAATATGCACTTCACTTGAAGTAACTTTGGTAACTAGGTAATGCCCAAAGGTATCACCGCGTGCAACTTGAAAATCTGTACCACGTGAATCACTTAAAGTTGCTATATGTTGGTTCGCCCACAAGAATGAATCAGTCATAACTAACCCGGCATATGTTTCAGTTTTTTGTGGTTCGTTACTTGTACCTGTTGAGTTAGGAGTGCTGGTATTCGATGAGCCGCTTCTGCTGTTGTTGCTAGTGTTTGTTGCTTGAGGTTTTGGTGCCTCAGTCTTCTGACTTTCGATGGCTCTAATTTGGTGCTCTAGCTTTCGTTGAAGACTATCAAGGTCACTATATGTCACAGAGTCTTTCGAGGTAAGTTGACCTAGTTCCTTTTGGATTCCTGCCACTTCATTTTGAATGCTCGTTAATGACCTTGAGTGTTCACGGTTTAGCTCATTCTTTAGGTTATTAACTAGAGTTGTCGTGCGGTTATTGAAATCAGTCTCCATTCGCTCAATCGAAGCGCGTAGATCAAGAATTTCGTTTTGCGTAGCAGTAGAGTCTAATGCACCTTCAACATCATTGAGCTTGATAGACAGCTCAGCGAAACGTTGGTTGTACTCAGCTTCTTGTTGCGAGATTTCAGATGTAATTCCTTGGGCACCAGGAATTGAGCCTAAGTAACCATTTTTGTGAGCATATATGCCGGCACCTGAACCAGACAATAAAACAAATGCCAAAATAGCTATCAGTAACTTTCGCTTGGATTTCGGTTGCTCTTCTTCATCAATTTCATCATCTTCAATTTCATCATCTTGAGAATCGATAGTGCTAACGGGAGATGTATCTGATACTGGAGCAGATTGAGTTTCGCTTTCTACAATTTCAAGGTTTGATTGCTCTGTGATTTCATTATCAGATACTGAATTATTTAGATGTTCATTGTCATCACTTTTCACTGCCGTGATCGTTGGCATTTCAAATTCTTCTTTTTGAGCTTGGTTAGACATTTTTGGTTTAACTCTCTTTAGGTAGGATTGCTATGCGACGGCGGTGGTCATTTACTTCAATTTCATAACCACGACCAGCCAACGTTGAGATGATTTGTTCTACTGAAGAATTTCGGTATGCTCGATGCGAGACTGGAAATTGAAGAGTGTACAAGTGGAGAACCATGTCATCAGTATCATCCAAGTCTTCAAGTTGATACCCAGAGTTCTGCAAAACAAAATTGATGGCTTGGCCAACATTTTGAATTGATGTTGGGAACTCGAAAGTAAGAACGGTGTGCAGCGGGTTCTTTTGTTCGTGCTTCGTGTCTACGACAATTTTGGTATAGCCACCAGCATTGACATAGTGAGTATTGGCGAAGGCAGCTGTTGATATAGCCAAACTTGCAGCAGCTATAAAGCTGACCTTCTTGATTGATATGGGCATGGTCTTTCTTCCTGGTAGGTTTATAGATCGTTTGATCTATTGCCTAACCTCACCAGATTGAGCGGGTAATTTATCCCTTTATTTACCCCTAAATAACAAAAAGCCCTTTACCAAATAAATGGTAAAGGGCTTAAAGGAGCATGAGCCTAGTTTTAAATGAGTGAGTCTTTTGGTGACAAACCATAAGAAAAAGGAAAGGTACTTTCTTGTTCATAGAACAACCGCGTGTACCCGGCGCTCACCAAAATGGCAAATGATCGATTTTTAACGAGTATCACTCCGTCCAAATACTGTATCACAGCCATATAGATTATCTCTATATATATATATAGGAGACCCCCTCCCCTACAACCTAAATTGCTTCTAGAGTCTATGGACAAATCAAGCTACCTCAAAGACGAAATAGGCTGCTTCGGAGACACATTTTAGCTAGGTGTCTTTGGGTTGCGTGGACAATCCCTGCGTTTGGTGGACAAGAAAGCCCATTCCATGGGCTTTTTATCAATAGGTAAGGTAATTAAGAAATACAAAGCCATAGGACTTGGAGACAAATCAATGAGCTCTATGGACAATCCGCAAGTTTCATGGACGGGTTGTTTTGAAAAAATACCGCTGATCAGCGGTATTTTCCTTGATGAATCCCTTATCGTTAGCTCACTTTTTCGAACTCGCGATTAGCAGATTCTGCAGCTTCAACCATCGCAGCGCGCTTGTTAATAAAGTCTACTAGTTTATCTTTGATGTCTTCTACACTGTCAAACTGGCGAGTAGCAATGCGTGGTGCCGAATCAGCACGAACTTCGCAAAGTAGGACTTCAGGTGATAGACCTACTTTTACGTTGCGATCAAATGCCGACTTACAGCGTGCAGTGTTGTGCGCGATATCGATACGAGTAATGCTTGTGTGAGCAAAATTGTCACACATGTGGATGATGCGACGGAATGCACGAATTGACTGATGCTTATATGAAGAACCAATTTTTTTAGCCACAATTGCTGCATTCGTTGCAATGTCCAGTGATACTAAAAGTTTGTCAATGTCCTTTGCGGCCCATAGTAACTTGTGTGCGACTTCAGTGCGGTAATTTGGTTCATAGGTCGCTACAAAGTTGTTTTTATCCTGCACTACGCGAGCATTGTTATAGTTTAGGTGCTGCTGAATTTGAACCATTACTTGCTGATTCTGGTGCTCTACCATCTCGCGTAATTCATCGATTTTACTTTCAATGTCTAACAGTAGTTGATCAGCAAAAGGATCATCTTGAGCTGCAGCTTGAAGGAGGCGAGGAAGCTTACTATCGAACGTGTTGATACCTGCTAGGAATGGCTTTTTGCCTGTACCATTTGTTTTACCCTGATGGCCTGTTAACAACTTAGCTGCATCCATTCGGTAGAAGCCAATTTCAAGAGTTTGCTTCTTCATAGTTGACGGGTGATGGTAAGTCACATCACCGAAAACAGCGATTTGCTGGTCAGTTTGGCCTAGGAATTCTGATAAATCAGAGAACGTAACTGGCTTATTATCTGCTGGTTTAGACTCTGCCCCAGTGGTCGCGTCTGAGTCTTGTAGCGCTGTAAATTGATTGTTTTCCATTTCTGTCCCTTACGACTATTTCATAAAACCTATGCTGTTTCAGCTGGTATATGAGTTACTATTCAGTACCTATTGAGTGCTGCATAAGAGGATTTTCTTCCCTCGTTAGCCAACTGTGTGAATCATTCACTCAACTCTTTGGTCTGGATTTTATGCGCTTTGAATACGATAAATTTTGTCAGA
Source organism: Photobacterium lutimaris (assembly GCF_003025555.1). Lineage (GTDB taxonomy): Bacteria > Pseudomonadota > Gammaproteobacteria > Enterobacterales > Vibrionaceae > Photobacterium > Photobacterium lutimaris. Next base: position 42,231 of record NZ_PYMH01000013.1, read on the forward strand.
ACTGACGTTTTCAAGACCGCAAATTCTTATTATTTGCCAATTTCAGGCACGGCAAACTTGATCTGATTTATGTCAACTAAAGCCGTTTCAGCTACGTGTAGAAGTAACGAACTCCCGCTCATTTCAAGCTCTACTGCTTCTCGATATGCCGATTTCATTTGTAGTATTTCTGCATAACTTGGTTTATAAGCCTTACGCTGTGCAGCGTTTGAACCAAGTCGTTTCATTAGCTTTTCACGGTAGTCAGGGTACTTCTCAATACGCTTTCTACAGTGTTGGCGATAATAACCATCGAAGTAATCGAGGTACTCATGTCGAAGCCGGCTGATAGTTTTTATTGAGTTAGCTACCTTCGGTTCGTGTTGCAATATCATTTCGCTACTGGCTTTAAGAGCCAGAGCTTTTAAGACATTTTCAAATCTAATGAAACGAAACCTGAACTCATCAAAGAATGATTCGAATAGGTTTGGGTCAGCAAAAATGCTCTTTCTTTCTAAGTTATTTTTGTGGATTGCAATCAGAGATTCATGTATTGCTTCTGAAGCATATGGCTTGCTCATCTTATCGAGATCGGAGAATTTAACTCCATATTCTTCAAGGGCTATTGCTGGATCTGTTCCACAAAGAATTTGGCTAATAAGTCGAAAGTCAGCTCGAATAAGCTGCTCAATTGTATTCTTATCCTTAATGCTAGATTTAGCCATTGAACACCTCTTAAGCAGAAAATTCTGGTGATGAACTTGTCTGTTCAATGAGGTGATATATGAACTGTTGCTTAACAGACTCATCATGAATAATGCCGAGACCATGTTTCTCTGCAAACTTTCTGATGGTTTTCTTAATATCAACTTTTGCGCCAAATGCTTTGTTAATTGCTACTGTTTCATATTGATTGAATCCAAAAGAAGCGTGGCTAATCAAGTAACTTGTTGAACGAAATTGAAGCTGTGAAATTCGAGCTTCAGTAATCTGGTGCTCTATCATCTCGCAGTAGATGTCTACTCTCTTTGGGTCGGTGTTCATATAATAATTCCTGCTAGCGCCTCTGACAGAAGTAGGTCTAAATGGTATGGTTTATCCAAATCCAACATTTCTAGACCTGGGCATGTTGTCTTCCTTGACAGTGCCTTTTGAGCACACGCATTGATTAATATTTTCATTAGATGGAGAAGGAAGGTATTTGGGCCGCCATCGCTACTTTGCAGGATGTCAGCAGTGTTTTTACCTTGGTACGGCATCTTTACCCAGACCCTATCTTCTTCTGAAACAGTCATGAAGAATTTCACATCAGAATTGATTTTCAATGGCTTCATGATTTTAGTGAGCCGGATAATCTCTTGCGTCAATTCATTCCAGTTGGTTGCTTGCTTAATCTTAACTCGACCTGCTTTCAGCTCATCGTCCGTTAGCAGCGACAGGTACGAGTTAGTCATTTCTACCAACGTTGTAGTGTGCTTAACAGTATTGAATTCTGGGCGCAGTGACTCGGGTAGTGACTCCATTTTGGTTAGGAATCTTTCTAGCTGGCCGACCTTACCTTCGTTGATGGATGTGGTATTTAATGCCTTCAACTGCTCCGTGAATTTTCTTAATCGATGCACCTGGCTCCGCGACAAGCCATCGAGATTAATGTCATGGTCATTGACTAGCTGATTGAGCACCTTGAGGGTGTCACTGTCGGTAGATTTTGTAATTTCGACCGTAATCATTGGTTAGCTACATTATATGGGGGTGGAAAATGAGCAAAAAATACGGCTTTTTCTGGGGTTTATTAAGGAATGAATTTTGCGACGTCACCGACTTCACATTTTCCGGGGGTGTTTTGCGTGGAAGTGTGAAGTCGGTGATAGAAAAGCTCTTTACAAGTTGCCGACCACCTCTTTTATCAACTCAGGTGGTATATTCTGGTTTCTAAGCGCTTCGATAGCTTTGGTTGCTGCCTCTCGTTGTTCAGCTTTCAATGATTCTGCTTTCTGTAGTTCATCGATTTTAGCTTGTGTTACTTCAAGGACAATCTCTTGGATTTTCTCAATATCTTTGATGGTTTCACCCTTGAATGCAGCACCAAGTTTGCGTTTATTTTTGAGCACAACTAGTACATCTTCGTAGTTGTTTGGCTTCGTTCCTGTCATTCCTACTCCCGGTATAAATTCATGAAAATACTTCAATTTGGTCGGCGTAATAAAAACACTAAACAGAACAAAAATGCAAGCTCAAAGACTCAGGTTGAGACAGCTAAGCCTACAAGTGACATTGTAGTTGATGATGGCAAGCAACGTTTTTTGGATGGTCAAAATGTTGTAAAAACTGGTCGATGTCCAGAGTTAATTGACAAAATTAAGGAAGGTTTAGATTGCGGGCCGCAATACTTTACTGACTACTACCTACCGGTAATTCATACCGTTGCGGCCTATTGCCAAGCATTACCTGCTTCCAAAAATTATCACCACACTTACCCATACGGGCTTATCGAACATACGCTAGAAGTAGCTATGTATTCGCTACGTGCTACTCGTGCTTACATTTATAACCCGACAGGTAATGAAGAGGATATTGATGACCTTTTCCATGCATATCAGTATTGCGTGTTCTTAGCTGCAATGCACCATGACATAGGTAAAGTAATCACTGATTATCGCATTGAGGTACGCAGTGAAGGCATGAAGCACTTTGTAGTTTGGAACCCATTGAAAAGCCTTGCTCCTAAGCAAGAAGGTAGAATCGAATACCGATTTTCCAGACGTATCACAGAGGACGGCAAGAACTTATATAATCCTAATTCACACAACATAGCCTCACTAGCTTTGTTTAATCGTACCGTCCCCAGTGCTGGAATTGACTGGCTAGCAAATCTTAACTCCTTTATGGAAATTCATTTGTATCACGCAATTGCCGGTGATTATACCAATGCAGTTGAGGTAGGCGCTGCGGTACGTGATGGTGATATGAATAGTACCAAGCTTGGGAAAAATGCAGTTTCACAGTTGTCTGGTGGCGACGATGGCAGCATTGAATCCGTCATACGTAACTCAGTGTCTATGATTCTGAGTGAGCCGGATACTTACGGGCTAATTGTGAATAAACCGCACGGTACATACTGTAACGCTATTCGCACTTACGGTAAGATCTTTGTGGCCGAACACACTATGCAGCAATTGATTAGACCTTTCGTGCAAGAGGCCAAGCTCTCTATACCATCAAATAAAGCAGCGTGGACTAAGTTGATTGTCGACAGTTGTGGCTTGACTACCCCTTCTGAAGACACAATGTGGTGGGTATTATTTACCGAGCAAGGTGTGGGTAGACCAGATGGACCGAAGGATATTGCCTATTTAGCTTTCCCTGATACATTCTGTGAAACCGGTAAGTTTCTTGATTCTGGCTTGTATCCGCACTACTCGGAGAAAACAGGCATGGATCCGGAACAGCCTGCAGTGGTTGATGGTGGCGGTGACGATCAATCGACTACCGATATTCAGTTACCAACTAATGACACTTCACAGCCAATTGATAATCAAACAGTTAAGCAGCCAATGGTTACTAGTCAGCAGTTATCTAGCGCGCCTAAGCAACCACCAGCGATGAACACGGCATCACAGCCGGCACGAAATACAGCCTCTTATCCCGCACCTGAAAACCAAGTTCCGCAGCAACCATTAGCACAACCAGCTACTAATCAGTCTGCAGCTAGTCCCGCGCTGTCACCTGCACCGCAACAGTCAGTTACGAATAGCAATGATGTGCCAGGGAATCAGGCAAAACCTCGAAAACGAAGAAACAGTAAGGTTGCGGGTAAGCTACCCCAAGCGACTGACGTAGCTCGACAGCAACCAGTGGAGCAAGTTGTACAGCAGGCAGTTGAGCAGTCTAGCCCCTCACAACCACAGCCGGTAGTTCAAGATAATCAACAAACAACATCACCTGATAGTATGGACTTGCCCCAAGATCTATTAGAGATGCAGGTAAAAAACAGTGATTTTGTGCCGAATGAGCACTTGTCGGTTAGTTACCAGAGATTAGCGCCTAAACTACCACGGGGCTTAATTGTGCTAAAGAAGAGTGTCAAGGTAGATAATAAGCTGATCAAAGAGTTCTTGCCGCGAGTTCAGCAATTCATTGAGTCAGGACAGCTACCGTTTAATCAAAAGAATGCGCCAATTCATGTGCTTGAGGAAGGATTGTTCTTTGCTCTGCCCTCCGCATTTCTTGATGATGGCCCTTTTGGTACCAAGGCTCAAAATTATAAGCAAATGCTTCAAGATTCTGCACTTACTATTAAGTCTTCCCATAAATTTCATGCAAGATTGGAAGGTGCCTCATTAGTGACGATAAGGCTTGGCCAAGAGGAACCAAAGAACTTAAATGGTGTTTTGCTTGCTATATCTGGTTTTACCTTTAAGGGTAATCCTCTGCCTGTAAATGGCTCAGCTAAGTTGTTGCAGGATGACAATAAGATGCCTGACTTCAAGAGTGCTCGAGGTCGAAAGGAAGTGTCTGGAGTTAGATTGAGTTTTTAATGCAGTATGCTCCTAGCTAGTTAGCTAGTTAGCTAGTTAGCTAGGAGTTTTTTGTTGATTAGGGTCCAAGTCTTGGTTGGTACGCAGCGCCTCGACCATATACCGGTACATTACTTCGTTACCAGCATCCTTGAACTTCTGCACCCAGCGACGCCAATAGTTGGGCTGATTAGGCAATGTGCCGTCATCATGAACAGTAAGCATGCCTCTAACTGATGCTAAGTTGCTACCGACTTCTAGTTCTGATGACTTTTTTAATGCCCGTGACATTTTGATTTTGCAAGCCTGTAGCTTGAACCATTTATTGCGGTTAGGCCTGATCTCAATGATTGCTTGAGCAGAAGAGAAGTTATGTTTAACGGTATTGAAGTTATGTCCAAGGCCAAGTTCAAACACAATCACTGTCTTACCAGTAATAGCTAATAATGAATAAACTTCTTTGTTGGCTGAAGTAATCACGCTTTCTACTACCTCATTTAGCCTCTGGTCAGCGACCTCAGGTGCGAAGCTACGTAGTTGTTCTGTGAGCTTTGATTCTTGTTCGGTGTAAGTGATTTCCATGGCTTGATACCCAGATGTCTTGATTTGTATCCATATTAATCACTTCTGGAGGCTGTCAACCCCCTTCAGTTGCAGAAGGTTTGGCAGCCATGTTCAATATTTATAGCGAGAGGTCAGCAACGTTTTATTTGTGCCATGAATGGTTGGTAACTATGGATAGCTAGCTGTTTTTTGTCGTAATTTGACGGGTTGATGAAGGTCACACTAATGATATTATTAATACAAATGGTACGGATTTATAATACGATATGAATATTAATTTAAAAGCAGCTCAGGATTTATTCTCACCACTTGGTAAAGCTATTACAGTCAAATGTATGTTTGGAGGTTATGGGGTATTTGCTGATGGTCATATCTTCGCGATACTTGTAAAAGATGATATCTATTTGCGGGCAAGTAATAGCAAGCTATCAGAGTACAAGGAAAAAGGGTTTAACTGTTACACTTATAGTAAACCAAACAGGCTACACAAATCACTTTCTAAGCTTGGTGGTAAGGGAATTGAAGCAAACCATGATGTAGCAACTCGGTACTACAAGGTGCCCTATACTGGCGCTGAATTATTGAAGGAGGCTGGCCTATTGTTAGAATCAGCAATCATTGAAAAAATGCCCACTCCAATATGCGAACAGCGTCTTAAAGATCTTGTTAACCTGAAACTCTCTAGCGAGCGAATGCTTAAACGTTCGGGAATCGATAATTACTCGAAGCTAAAAGAAGTTGGAGCTGTAAGTGCTTTCTTTGCTGTGAAGGATAAAGTTAATACTGAACTCAATCATGACTTCGTACTTCGATTGCAAGGGGCAATTGACAATGTTCACTACTCTACTCTACCTGTCGAGGTAAAAACGACTTTGATGAATCGCGTGAATATTGACTAATGGGCGTTTTCCTCGGCAAGCCCATAGCTTTACGCCTATCGGAATGTGTCGGCCATCTGTAATACGAGTTGCTTGTCACTAGGTAAGATTGATACAGTTAGTGTTGAAAGTGCGTATTCGGGATTGGTTACTAAAATTTCTTCGGCAATACCATCCTTAACATGATCTAATAGCCCATACGAATTATGAGCCCCCAATATTTCTTGAGCATATATGCTGAAGTTATTGGGGAACTGCTCTGAAAACCAAACACCCCATGGGCCAGTATTTCTCAAACTAAACTGACTTCCCTCTAGACATATCAAATCGTGCTTTAATTCTAATTTCCACAGAAGAGGATTACCTAGATTTGTTCTGTATCGATATGCATATTCTACTGCTGTTATAATGTCTTGTGATACCCACTTTCGAGTACCAAACAAACGCTTGTTCTCGTAGTCTGTACCAGGTGACCTCTCACGCGAACCATGATAAATAATTGCACCTCTATTAAGCTTCCTTCTTTTAAACTGTCCAAGCTTTGTCAATAACTCAGGGTGACAAATTTTTTCTTGTATAGGTGCATCAAAATTCGAAGTATTCATGTAACTTCCTATTGGTTATCGATCAAGTGATCATTAAAGTGGAAGAAGAATCGAGCAATTATAAGACGATGCTTACCTGTGTCCAGAAAGTAATTATTGCCTATTTTGATAAATGAAACATATTTTTCGGCGGCGTTTGTGTAATACGTCGGATTAACAGCCAGCTCTTCTAATCCTCGGCTTAATCGCTTCAGGTGCTTTCCCTGCTAGCAATCACCCCATATCATTGACGGATACATTGGTTGAGAGTGGCCGATAACTTTGTTTATTGAAACGTCTGAGATGAAAGTTGTTGTTTCGCTGAGTAAAAATATCTTCTCAATGCTAGTGCGAGTAGAGTACACGACATATGCCATATGCAGCATATTTCGATGAGTTTTGTGATCAATCTCTCCTGCCCTAATATGTTGTTTATTGCTTTGCTGTTCACCAGGTGATAACTTGAAATTTCTTTATCCACCTAGTGGATATTAAATACAAGCAGGTCATTAGCTTGTTGCCAATTATGGTATCGATCACTCACCGAAAGGTTTAAATATAGAGGGAAATAACGATGAATAACGAATCACTAGTTGCATCACTTAAAGAATACATGGCCGAGCTAAAACGTCGCGAGGCTATATACGAATCCAAGCTACGTCAGCCTGAAAAACCTGAGTTCGATCAGGGTAGAGCTGCTGGTTACTTGATGACGACAAGAGCATCAATCATTGATATGAAAGAATTGTTTGCACAGCATAATATTTCTTTAGATGATTAGTCTCATCAAACTTAAAAAGGAGCCAATGGCTCCTTTTTTCATGGAATGCATCTTGGGTTTATTGTTTAGCGGCTTGGATAGCTCGTTTGGCCGTATGAATCGAGCAAGCGAAGGTTTTATCATCTTTTACTCGGGTAATAATAGCGTTGTTCTTACTGGCTCTCGTATTGAAACCTGTTAGCTTAAAATCTTCTCTGTTTAGCTTGAAAATGATCTCTAAATCACTCTCTTGAAGGTCGAGAATATCAAGTCGTTCTTTTAGGTCGATCATCTCTTTCGAATCGCCACCAGCGATTGTAATTGTCATTGGAGCTTTAATATGTTCGTCTCCGTAGGTCATTTTACCCAGTTTGATTTCAATGCCGAGCTCATTGGCTACGTCAATTAGTGCTGCATTTACTTTTTCGCGGATAGTGTCGCAATGGCTAGGAGTGAACTTTTTGATTTGCATGGCTTAGTACCTTATTTGGGTTGTATAGAGTAGAGACTGATTCCGTCTCGAATAACTCTAATTTGCCACACTTGCAAAAGTTGCAACCCCCTACTTTAGTAGCGATTAATTTGGTTGGTTAGCGACGGCCGATGCGGTTGTCTTCGGCAAGGTTAGATAGTTAGCCAGCTAATCCATTTAGATGGTAGTGTATTAATAAGGGCATAACTTGTATGGAGGATGGCTAAATGGACAAAAATGAAAAGTGGACTGTAATAGAGGGTTCTAGCCCGGACGGTAACCAACGCATTCTTGAAGTAACTACCTGCTCAGATGGTAAAGCAAAGCTTTGGGTAAGGCCACCTAACAGTGAGAATGGTTACTGGATTGAGGTTAGCGCTGAAGAACTGGGTGAGGCACTCAAGATCAGCAATGCTTAGCACTGAACATCAAACTTATACGAATCTTAACCCTAGTTAAACCCAGTCTAGGTGTTGGAAGTGTCTTCTGTGAACGAACAAGCAATTGGTGATGAAGCAGAACTGCTTGCAGGTGAGCTAAATAAACATATCGCAAACAATGATGCAGAAGCTGCTAAGAAAGTCATGCGAGCATACCGTGACTTTCGCTTATCTGCGAGTGAGTACCATAAGGATCTTGGGCTGGTACTGGTTCTTGAACAACATTTCGCAATCCTCAAATCAAAATTCTTCGATGCATTTGGCTATGAGTGGGAAGCATGACTTGCACTATGTGATGGAAGTAGTAGATCGGCTTCTCAACCAAAGCACAGTAGATTTCTTGTCCGACAGTTAGCTATGGTGATAAACCCTGCTAATTTTATTCTAGCTTGACGCATTCATAGGTAAATGGCTAAAACTCTACCTCATGTCAGGTACAGGCGTCATTTGGCAATACTGTTGCTAACGTTAAGGTGCTGATTTATTATAAATAGTATCGTTCAGCGATTGGGCTTTTGTCACCTGAGTTGCGCTTAGACTCCAACGACATTTTCAAAAGCAATGCCACTATTTTTCATAGTATTGAACAGTTTAGTCACTTATCAAACAACTGCTTATATACTGATAATCTGAGCGCCAGTCGAGCAGAAGGTTTAGAATATGCTCCGATCTAAACAGGAATTCTCCCGATTATGCCTGCATATTCATAAGTACCTCGTAAATTTAGGTATGGAGTTAAAATTGGCAAGTGTCAGAGAAGCGACTGCCAAATCCTATCGATACCGTTCTGCTAGTTCTCTACTAGCAGACTTGCCGGTTGAGTTTGAGGAAGACTTCACGGGGGAGTTAACCCTCCAATTGAATGAAAGGCACAAGATAGTAGCCCCCTTTACTCTGTATAAATTTCCGTTCCCTGAATATTTCCCGTTAAGTGATAAAGAAAAGAAAATAGTCTGGACTAGGCTCTTAAATCAACTCCATCAGGAGGCATCGTCAAGTAACTATGGTTCTATGATGTTAATGTTGGGAATGGGGCTTACCGCAGAAAGTATCCTCAAGCAGCCGGTACCGGAAGGTTTTACCCCTGACGGATTTGGAAAATGGTATTGTTCTCTTCACAATGCACTCACAAAGCATTCTGATGCGGTAAAGCTCGATCCGTCTGTTTTGTTTCCCGAGTCGTTAGCCACCCCAGAACTGGTAACGCAAGTAGCACGGAGTCTTAAACCACTTTGTTTTCAATATTGGGATAAAAACTGTGGAAAGAGGATACATCAAAAAGCGGCTAACCTCTGCCATAGGCAATTGATTAAAGATGATGGTAAGCCGCTCGATATCAGTAGTTTCATCGATTACCCATTTAATGAGGTAGTAAACTTCATCTTGGGGATGAAAGGGACCATCTCTTCACCGTCGTTAAATCACTTCTCCAATTTTCAAGATAGCCCTTTCCTTCCTCAGCATGCAAGAGAGCCGCTCGAGTTTGAAGAAAGCCTCTTTGGGGGGCTAGTGCAAGAGATTGTAGGTAAAGCACTCATACCCAGTAACAGGGCATTTAGTGATAACGACTTACAAGAGTTAATTTGGTCACCTTTGGAAGCAGTAAAGCCTTATACAGAAAACTTCCAAGATAACAAATATGACTTTTATCGAGCTTTTATATGGTGCGATCTTTTTAAAGTTGAAATAGAGCGTTTTTGTAAAGAATGGTTGGAAAGCCAACCAGCCTGGACAATGCCATTTAGAGACCTAGTGATCATCCCTATCACGCCTCCCAAGAAAATAGAGCAATTATCATACACCGGATGGTCTTCAGCCCACAAAGAGGAATATCACTCTGACCTTCTCAATATCTACATCAATCCCTACAATCGTGGGCAGGATGAGTTCGGGTATCATGAAGATTTAGACGAGTTGTTAGGTTGGGATGACGAAGAAGAATCTGAAACTGGTGAGGAATACTTTGATGAAACCTCATATAGAGAAGATCTGGCGAAGTTGGTTGAGTGTGGTGAAATCGAAGAAAGCGAAATTGCGGAACTAGTGGAAGAGGCCCGCCTTGAGGCAGAGGAATGTGCTATAGAGGAAAGAGATGAGCGCAAATATAACGAGCCTTTCGTTTCTCCATTTTCAATTGAGTTTATGGCAGTCGACCGAAATAACGAGAGCAAGGAAACGGAGTTCTGTTTTTACGGCCACTTCTTCTCAGAACTTGGCAGTGTCAGTGCACTTGGTCGTCATGCAGATCTGATGGATTCACTTAGTAGAGATCTCAACTCCTTGTCTATGTTCGTTCGTAAATTCAATGGCCAGTTAGATATTGACGCGGATGTTTTCTATATAACGGATATTATTTTATCAAGCACAGTCTCTGTTAAGGAAATGGCAAGTGAACTAGAAAGAGCTTTAATTCTTGCTGGACGATCATTGCGAGAATGTTTAGTAGTTATTAATTCAGAGGCACTTTCTGATAACTACTTTATTGGGGCTCCATACTCAAGCAGTTTAGTTCTTAAGCAAGAGTATGAGGCGTTTGCTTGTCGCCTAATCGAAGAATTGGAATGTCGGTCTGCAGGGGCTAAATACTTCAGTGTTTAGTGGTATTAGTTAGCTCTATACTTAAAGTGCTTTGTGCATGATACCACAGTGGCATCCAACCGTTCCATTGTTAACAGTTGGGTGCCTGCGTACTTTAAGAATTCAAGTGGCAGAAGCTACCGGAACAAGGGGATAATCGGAACATGGATAGCATGAATAAACTATATGGGCATATCGATTCAATTCAGCACGGTATCTTAAATCAGCAAGTTGAACAAGGTAAGCAACTTGCTGATAGGTTTTTCAGGATTTGCGCCGAATTTCGTGGGTTTGATGACCCAGGCTTCATTATCGCTGATAACCAAAACCTGCTTGAAGACTTGATTCAATTTGAGAAAGTGGTTTGCAGTTTAGACTTTATGTATGTTTTCTATGGATATATTGGTCGTATGTTTTTACAAACAGGTAATCCAGAGAAAGCTGTTATTTATGGGCTTGCTGCATTGGAGTTATGCTCAAAAGTTAATGATTATGAGGGCGTAAAGGCTGCTCAAAATCTATTGTGCGATATAGCTATTGCTAACGATGCAGCTTTAGTTGGTGTTGAGTATTTCAAGGAAGCTAATCCTAGCTTGATAGAAGAGGCAGAGTTCTTTTCCAGCCTTCCTAATCATAATTCAATGCAGGTGCGTAAGTGGCTTAAACGGAAATCTCGCCCTGCTACATACAAGTATTTCGAAGCTCCAGAGGCCAAACAAAAAGAAGAAGCTATTCGCTTTCTGATGATTGCTCAGAATTACACGCGAGCTACAGCGAGCAAATACGTTGGTAATTTTAAATAGGAAGCGGCTATGATCACGCATTACCTTGGTGCTCAATTATCGAAAAACTGTTTTATTAACCCTAGCTATGGGGTAGTGCGTACTAATGAAACTATTCAGAACCACCAGCTATTTGGCTTGGAACCTGTAGTAGTAATCGGAGTTACACATGCCGATTTTCCTATAAGGCACAGAAAGTTCTTCAAACTAGACGAGTCGTTAAGTTTGAGCGGTATCTTAGGTGAGTTTTGGTCAAGGTCGATAGAGATAAGTGAGGTTGGAGCTGGAATAATTTCTGGATGCCCGGATAAGCTCATCATTGATAAGCGGTTACGTAACTTAATCAAAGATGAGTTTCTAGCCTGGTTACGATCTCAAGATGTTGACTATGAATTCTCAGATGGAAAAGATCGAAAATTCGCTGCAAAGATGCGGTTTTTGAATCAGTACCCCTCCCCCTTTTGTTTACATAAGCTTGAGGATAAGCCTCTGGTGCTGACACCAGATTTAGCTGAAGATGCAGTTGAAAAGTACCAAATTCAACTGGATATGCTCAACGAGGATTTCGAGTGTAAGTTTATTTTCTTTGGCAACCATGAGTACCCACCGGCTAAACGTGAGTTGTTGAGTTTAATGTACCCAATTGAAAGAGAGGTATCTGATTTTCGCTCTTCTCCACTCAAGGACGATTGCAATTTTGATTCAAGATTACTTACCAAGGCTACGTCAAATGACCAAGCGGCGGTTCATTTGCGATGGCATTATGCAATCCCTACAGAAACAAGTGATGGCAAACATGTAAGATATGGCTTTATGGAAGTGAATCCAGTTGACGACTACAGTGATGGACCTTCCTTTTTTGACGATGAAGTTTTTGATGATGAAGCTGAGACAGAGCCGCTAGTAAATGCAGAGTCGATGAATGACGATATTATACTTAATTGGAAGGAGACCTTTGACGGTGAATTGCCACAATTAGGTCAAGTGTTGGTTGGGCCTTTACATCAGCGTCCTATCAACCGCTGGATAGTTACCGATGACGGAGTACCTAACGGCTGGTGGGGCGAAGGGTATGTCATACACATAGGCGAACCTTCGTTTATATGTCCTTGGGGCCTTGTTAGCAAAACTGAAGCGTCAGCAATGTGTGCTTGTTATCCTATTGAAGATGGACGCTATCTAGCTGTGAGTTTTGCTGAGTTGATCGATAATAGTGATTGGAGGGATAGTACCGAAAAGCTACACGAACTTTTGAGGGAGGCTATTAATGTTATCCTGTCACAATTCGAGGCGTGGCAGAACAGCACTCCCGATTGAGTCTATCCACTCAATTTTAATGCAAAAATTATTTCTTTTGACTGACATTACAACGAAGCTCAACCGGCTAGTTAAACTAGCAGGAAATCAAGTCGCATCGAGCAGAGAAACAGATCCTCTGACCTAGTATCCTAACTCGACCATAGCGCTCTCTATTAATGGAAGGATGCCCTCCTTTAGTTCCCCACCCCTATCAATACCTAACTGTTCGAGCTTAGCTGTTTGCTTGTTATACATAGCCTGACTAACTTTTATTGTGGTAACCGATATAAGCTGCAGCACCAACCGGTTGTTGAACTTGCCAGTGTAACCGCTTATCTCTAACTCAAAGTCATAATCATGCAGCATCCACTTGTGGACTACCGAGGCGCAGAGCAAGCTTATACCGCGACTTTGAGGCTCCACAAATTGATCGGCAAAGTATTGCTCTCCTAGTTTTATAATCGCACCTTTATCACGATGTCCGTAGAGCTTGATGGCTACCATCGTATCTTGGTAATGACTGTTGTACATGGTGGCAACCCTCAATAACAAGGGTTTGTTACCTATGCCGTATTCCATCAACCTGTGCTTTATTCTCTTCCGGTGTCGCCGAGCGCGTTTCAATCCGCTTGCGCCTAAGCCACTAATCAGTGCGTTTCTAACTTCGCTCATATGTCTTCAAACGAGTGCTGGCAAACAGAGCAAGTGAAGCAGAATATTGGATCGTCATTATGGCCGAACCCTCCACCATTATCTGCAGAGCCGACGACCTCTACTGATTGAACTGTTTCTGCGTCACATTGCTCGCAATACTGCCTCACGGTATTCATTTCTCATTACCTTCTGATTCATTGTCTGCCTTTGACTCGTAGACAGCCAGTTTGCGCTCCAACTCTGTATTATGCTCAGAATGTTCTTTATTCTGTTGCTCAAGAACCGTAGCTTTACTATTGGCGCTACCCAAGTCAATCAAGGCCTGGTCAAGTGATTGCTTGAGCTCATTACAATCACCTTTAAGGCCAGGAATGGTATCAACTCTTGACTGTAGTTTGCCGAGATTCTGGTTTGCGGAAGTTAAGTCTGTCTTCACACCAGTAAGCTCTTTGTTTAGACCTTCAATCGTACTGTTTAGGCCGGCAACTGCATTGGTTGCCTGTGTTTTAGCTTCGTTAGCATCTTGCAGTTGCTTACCAAGGGTTTCTATTTCAGAGGTCATCGATGTGATCTGTGTCTGTGCCTGCTCTAGTTGGCCAGCGGCTTTGTTTGCTTCGTTGAGATCAGCTTTAAGTTGCTTCACATCAGATTTTAAGAGAGTCACGTTACCCAAAGCTTTATCACGATCACCTTCTGCCTTCTTCAGATCCCGCTCTTTATCTTTGACGTTTAGGTTCAATTGCTTAATGGTGCTATCACGCTCGCTGACTTTTGAGTTGGCTGCATTTAGGCTGGTTGTCTCAGCTTTCAAGTTGCCTTTCAGATCCGATATTTCACCATTAGCAGCTTGAAGTTGCCCTTGAAGCCCTTCAATCTGATCTTTCAGATCCTCAATTTCCTCAAATGCTTTTTCCTGTTGTTCTTCACTTTCAGCTACTTTTTTAGCTGCATTTGCAGCCGCTTCATTGGCTTCTATGATTGCATTGTTTAAGCGATTTTCTGCAACGTTATGAGCATGATCATTAATCTTATGCACCATTTCAGACATATCACCAAGCATGAGCGATAGTAGGTCACTGACTTCCGGTGGCAGCTCTTGTCGTGTTAAAGGCACCGGCTCATCGGAAGGTTTAGGTAGGTCAATATCACCATTCTTTAATAGCTCAGAGTAGACTGCGACCAGTGCCGAAGGTCTGCCGGTACCAACCTTGTTTCTTAGGCTCGTGCCATTCACATTTTTACCTTCACCCAGCAGTTCAAACGCCGCCTTTTGTACCTGTTCGTTAGTGAAGCTCCGATCTCTGGCCATGCCCTACCCCTTCCAATGTTTTATTTGTTAGTTTGTTTGTTTGTATCTTATGTTAGCAACATACAAACAAACATACAAACATTGATTGTTTAAAACGTAACCGATATCAAGTTTCATGTGGTTCGGACGAGGAACGATGATCAAGGACGGCACTACCTTTGGTTGGTAACGATCGTTAGATCAATATTGGATCTTGCATTCGGTGAATTCCAGTTCTCCGAAACTAAAGCTTTTCAAAGAGTTAGGTAGTGCTGGATTTAGCATGAAAACAGACAATAAAGATCGCCCATAAATTGCGGATCCAGACATTAAAGTTTGCCCACTGCATAGCTTGTATTGAATGTTGGTAACTTGTGGTATTGGTGATGTGACGCTGTAACTGTTTTGCTGGGTAGTTTTTAGTGGGTAATGCTGGTGGATTAGCAAAACTCTAAACAGCGTCTATATTTGAGGAAGGCTGATCACTTTTAGGTTAGTACGCACCGATAATATCTTTTTGCTCCTTGCCGCAGCGTTTGCACTTGCGAGTTTTGTATCTGGCAATAATGTCCATAGATGGCCTGTTGTCGGTATGATCCCATTTTGTCCACGCATGGATACCAATTTTACACCTTAGGCTAGCTGGTTTTCCGGCCATAGTCGTACCTTCTTTGTTTATTAAGGGCGGTGTTACTCAAGGTAAATGCTAATTAACACCGTCCTAGACTAGTATATTTAGCTCTATACATAACCGTCTGGTTTTATTCCAGAGGTCACGAAGTCTGCGATTATTTGACGTCTAGCACCAATTGGTAAACGGTTGAACTCATCTATGTTTTTCTCGTAGAGAGCTATCGCTTTATTCTGCACGTCACATGTATAATGACCCCCTGCTCTGTCCAATCCACAGCCAACAATACTGGCTATGTCACCTCCGAAATACTCCATTAAAATATCCCTGTAGCTTTTCTTTTCCATGCTAAAATATCCTTACTAATTAATATTCTAACTATATCATTGATTGTTGATGTTATGTTTTGCTAAAAGTTGTTCAGCTTCGACTCCGTAGTGATCATCCCAAGTCCAGTTTCCGCCCATAAAATGTACTACAGTAATATCTTTACCTTCCACATTGATAGTAAACTCATCGAGTCTATTTGTTTGCTCCCAGTCTTTTTCAATGACTTCAAAGTATTGTTCATCATCATTACGGCTAACTTCGTACCATTCAGATAGTTCGGAATTAACCTTTTTCATTATTTCCTTGGCAACTGATAATTCAAATACGGGTATTGCCCAGCCATTCCATCTTTTTTCCGCAATGGAATAACCCTCATAAACAAATTCTCCATCGAGACTAAAAACCCCTTTCTTATATTCAGTGGGCAGTGATTCGACTACTTCAAAAATTGATTCGTCGGTTGTTTTTATACGTCTGACAAATCCACCACCAACCGGATGAATTGTTAATTCTTGGCTATCGTTAATATTTACTTTGTAATACTGATTATTACCGGAGATGCGTACAAAGTGGCCTTTTGCCGCAGCTTCAATTAGCTTTTTCATGTTAACCTCAATTACAGTCGTGGAAGTGGTAAGTGCGTATTAGTAGGTTAACTTAATCTGGAGATTTGCAAGACGTTGTAGGTAAGAGGTAGAAGGTTTAGCGGATTACCCCACAGCAATTCTAACAAAGTTTGCAACCGCTACCCATAATGTTACGCAGAACGCGATTACCATCATGATATTTATAGCCGCTTCATTTCCAACTATACCAGCTAAAGCCTTCCTTATAAGCAATGCAGGCAAGGAGGCTATAAAAAGAAGCTTTTTAGGCTGGCTTATTTCCGAGAATTTGAGTCCATTGGTATGCAGCGAAACTGCATAGCTGAATGAACAGTAAAGGTAGGCCACTGATAGAGCCATAATTATGTTAATCATATGTTTACCAAAATCCAAAACACCCCCCATTCGTTTAGTTTTCTGCGCTGTTCTGTTCTTGGGGATCACTGAACCAAACAGTTGTGGCTGGTAAAAAATTGCCAAATTCCAATGTTAGTAAGTTACTTTAGTCTCGCGTATCGCTCAAACGAGCATCATTGTTAGTGATTAACTTAATAGCGCAACTTGAGCAAATTAAGTCCCTGACACTGCCTGCTATCCCATCCGACCTAATCTTCTCGTTTAACTCTTCTTGGCTGGGAAGTTCATTTACTAGGCACTTTGGAATTGTGACGCAGCTGCTCTCGTGACCACCAAATTCATGCCCACAAACGGGACAAGGCATCCAAAACCAACCACCAGACGTTGCCCAGAAGCGCCTTAATGATATAGGGAGCCACTTTATTCCAAAGGCGTCCAATTTCATTTTGGTTGTGATTATGAAGCCCATATTGTTCATAATTTCCTACCTATAATTTTAAATATATGTTACTGCCTAAGTCAAAGTCATTACTCCGGTACTATCTTTAGTCATCAATCGCAGGATCTGCACTTTTGATATCATCGGTATTTGCCGTGACTCTCCAGCCTTCATCAATGACCATAAAAGGTTTGCCTGCTTTTTTTTGCCCTTGAAAAACTTGCCGCGAGGGAGCGTTTCATACTCCAGACAGTCCATATTTAGGATTGTTCATTGATAAATGATCTAATTTATTCATGCCCTCACTGCTTGGTTAACTTGCTTGCACAGCTTTCACACCATGTACCAAGGATTTTTACGCTAAGAGGCTGTACGCATGATTCACTTTCAATTTTTTCTTTATTTTTAGTTAGCGTGACCATCGTTTCACCAACCCAGAGATCGCGTTTACACTTATCGCACTGGCAAAAAATTTTACTCATATTTTTCCTATTAGCCGGTGGCAACGCCGAACCGGTCATTTTATTGTTCATCTGGCCCTGGCTAACTACTACTGGAGGACGCGCCATCACCCCAACTTTCTAAGCTTCGGTATACTCAGATTTAATCCGCTTTGCTATAGCTCTCAGCTCAAATTCAGCTTCGAATAGATAGTTGTTATCACGGCGATTGATAACCGGTGATCGTTCGACATTCCTATTTAAAATCTTCGCTGCACGTAAAAGTAACCACGCCTCATAGTGCTTTTTCAACCAGTTCATAACACCTCCCTTTACGGTGATGTCCACGGCCACCATCCCAGTTTCCTACTTTGGTTCTTTACTGAGGTTGAGTCCGTCAATGAAGCCGGACATAAGGGCTAGTGTCACGTCATCAAGGTCGCACTGTTCGACTGATAGTTGAATTACTGCCACTTGTTCATCAAACAGCAAGCATGCTTCAGTTGCTCTGAAAGTACCGCATTGTTCAACGGTAACTGACGTTTGTTTAAGGACGCTCATTAGATCCTCACGGTCACACTTGGGCTCATAAGGAACTGTGTCCAATTTAGAACTAGCTAGATCGCAACCCATCAGCATTGTTAGCACTAAGATTCCGATAGTTACCTGTTGGTTAACAATTCTATTCCATGTCATGATGTTTCCCATCACGCAGTGACTAGGGCGTGAGCCCCAAAATTATAGGCAGAAAGATTGTCAGCAAGCTCCGCATTACGGGCTAAGAGCTCGACGCAATTCTTTTCCCAAAGCAAGATGAACCATGGGTCATCTTCTAACCCTTCAAGTTCGTCGCGTTTATCATCTAGCTCATAAAGACTCGATACCAAATGAGCGTTTTCAAACTTTCCACCACCAGTAACTACTCGCATTTCAAACGTGCACTCTTTGAGATTAAGGGCATTGTGATAAGCAAGAAATAAAAATAGTGCTTGATTGGAGTAGTCACCATCTGGGGATAACCCGTCTCCACCAGAACGCAGTAAAGCTACAGCTTCGTTTGTCTGTGGACAGTACAAGTGATGTGTTGAACTCATATTTTCTCGATTCCTTTTAGTTTCCAATATCGTTAATGGAGACTTCACCTTTACCCGAAGTAGTCAGTATACGCATCACAAATGCACAGCAAGTTATGCTCTATTTCATTAGGAAAAAACTCGAAGAGTTCACGCTGAGAGATGTCACCGCCGCTGTGTTGACGCTCAAAAATCTCGATAAAGTAAACGGGCGCGTCTTTGTAAAAATCTTTATCTAATCGAATTTGCAGATACTCGTTATGGTATAACTCACCGTCATCTCTAGTAGTGCAGAATAGATTGTCGTTGTCATCATCTATTTCTAGAACAGCTATACTCTTATCCCGATCACTCAATATCTGCACCACGGCCAAAGTGATATCCATAGGAGAAATTCTATCTGAACCATGCTCTTGCAGAACTATTTCCATATATGTTTCCTACAAGGCTCTAATGCCATTTCTATCCATTGATAACCATTTAAACTCAGGTTCTAAATCAACATCCATCTTTGATTGAACCAAAGCAACCACAGTGCCACCTTGATCAAGGTGTTTATTGATCAATGGGTAACAATTGCAATCGGCAAAGCCTAGCTCATCGATAACGATCGTGACTTTACCATCACCAAAGTAATCAGATATATCGGTGGGCTGTGAAGTCTTATCTCTCAAAGCGCATACATCAATGACGATGACATTAACACCATCATCTTTTAACACTTTGGCTAGTCCTGACTTTCCAGAACCCGATTGGCCTTCTATGCCAATGAAGCGCGGCTTCCCTGTGAGTACCAAGTCACAGATAGTTGATGTAATCAGCTCTAAATGCCTAGTGAAGTCAACCTTGCGTTCACTTGGGTCATGCTTGAAAGCATGATAGATAACTTGTGTACCTTGTATTGTAATTTCCCGTTCCATACGTTTCCTATTTTACTGATAATTGTGGTTATTCGCTAAGATGTCATCAATGGACATATCATCATTAAGCGCCTTTCGAATGTGATACTTTTCGTTATCATCCAAACTCCGACCTATTCTTGACTCAAACTGCTGTACTTTGTTCAAGTAATCAATAGCTAAAATTTCGTCATCTAGAATTAACTCTTTAGAGAGACAACGAACTAATTCAACGGCCTCTCGACTTGCTTCTTTCGCTTGCATTCCGTTAGTCGTATAGCCTTGAATCGCAGCCAAGAGACAAGACTTTTCAAATTCTCCAATTTCAATTTTTTCCATTCTAAATTTCCTATCACGATAGTTTTTAGAAAACTGTGAACGTTTCCTACCTAGAATTTAAACTGTATGTTTCAGCCAAAGTCAAAGTCAATACTCCGGCACTATTTTTAGTCAGCATTCGTGCTCAAGTGTTTCACAATACTCAGGCAGGCCACATGCACCGAATTGAGTTGGTCTAGGGCGTACATGACCGTATCGCATTGTTCTCTTTTTCACAGGTGGGAATGATCTATTTACCATGTAATATAGCCGCATAAAGTAATCATCTTGAGTGGCAAGATGCCCCACCAGGAGCTCCCACTCTTTATGCTTGCAGAGTTCAGTTTGGCTTACTAAAAATTCAAAATCCTCTCTATGTTCATCCAATCGTTTAGCGATGTTTTGAGAAAAATTGAGCTGATCATTTATTCCTGATTTTTTTACATACCCTAGTTTATTAAATAACCTATCAATCATATTTATACTCACACCTTGAGTTTAAATTTTGAATTGGCATTGGTAATAATGGCATCACCAATCGCAGGTTCTACTTTTTTGATATCATCGGTATTGGTCGTGACTGTCCAAGCTTCATCGTTCGGACTGCTTGATAAACTTTCTAAGGCAACTCGCACAGTTTGAGCTTCCGTCTGAGCTTGGCCATTAGTCGTAATTACTGCTTCTTTGTTCAACATGAGTATTTTCCAATATTAAGAATGGTTAATCTGATTCAAAAAAGACCATGTGGATAAGGTTTAATTCGAAGCTTGCCATTCAACTTGCATATATCGAATCGCTCCATGCTTCGTATCAATGTGTCTAAGCTTTTTGCACCAAAGAAACTGGGACAGAAATTAGGTTCGGTTTTTCTTAGTCTTTTTTCTATTAGTTCTAACTCAACCCAACTTGGTGTATTGCTTCTATTTATCTTTTGGTAGCTACTAAACACTTGCGTACATAGGGATTTCCTACGGCCAAAAATATTAATCATTTTTTTTGATTTGAACGTCGATTTTTGTTTAGTAACATTGTAATAAAGGTTAAGTGTTTCTACATAGTGGGGCTTAGTGTGCGCTGAGCCAACACCGTATACATCGACACCAATGGCGCGAAGTTTTGTGGCTACGATTGAGAAGTCACTATCACTTGATACAATTATTATACATGGCACTTTCTCACTAAGACCCAGTTCTAGGGCTTGTAATGACAGAGCTATATCTGCAGAGTTCTTTCCTTTATAAGTGCACTCAACATGTCTAACATTCTTATACCCGCCTTTTACATCGGGTTTGTGTTTAGCATCACCGTAAGTGCTAACATTTATGTTATTGGAATGACAACAAGCGATTTCTATCGCTTGTTCGTACTCAATGCTGCTGATGTTTTCTATATCAACTAGTACAAATGCACAATCGTACATTGCCGATTTAGTCATCACAGGTGTCATAGATTTTTTATCCTTCGATTCCTAAAAACTGCTCTAAAGTAACAACTGCTGATTGCCAATCTTTAGCCACGAATGCTTGCTCGTCCTTTTTCATAGTAATTTGCGTTTAATTGAGAGCCGAGCCCAATAAGTGGCATCAATCCCTCAGCCAAATCAGCTTCTTTTCGGGCAATTTGTACATCAGTAACACTAGCTGACCACCAAAGTAGCTCACCGTCGCATTCTTGCGTTACGCATGTTGCGCCTTGCGGCCAAAGAAAACCACCTGTCTTGATCATGTCTAAGAGTGTTAGGTCTATCGACGGAGCAAAGAGTGCTACATCGATGTTGATTTCTATATCAGCCATCAGTTTCCCACATTCAACTACCAACCAGATTCGTAAGCAAAAATTTTCTTTCTTACCACCAAGCTAGCGTTCTAATTCTGCCACGGTGCCGGTTGGCTGGAACTCAATAGACACGTTACAAATTTCATGCTCACTTTGGGCTAGAGTGATGGTTTTGGTGACCTGGCATCCGTCGTTACTTACCGCAATTAGGAACTTATCGGCTTCACCGGCCCCGACAATCGAGTAGGTTGGGTTCTCTCCGTTGGACCACAGTGCGTAGCTTGGATTGACAAACTCACGTCCCCCAATATCTACCTTTGTAGTGGAATAGCGGTCAATTTTAGGAGCCATGTATTGGTAAGAGGAAAAGTCACTAGACTTGATTGCTACTGTGTATTCTTCGTAAGTAACGGTTGATTCGGTAGATGCGTGGGCGGTGATTGCTGCAAAAACCAGATTGGCTAGTATGAATTTCTTCATTTGAATCCTTATGACAAAAATTTAGTTAGTTTGAGAGTAAATTCATTGGCTGACCCGTAAATGTCGGCCTGACTTCGAGAGTAAGTATCAGTTAATTAATCTGCCCACCCTTGAATGTTGCGTTAACTTTTCCGCTCCTTTTTGTCCCCCATATAAAATTATTTTTAATTTTTTTCTCCACGGACTTATTTTTCGGTTTTGTTGAGCGTTAGTTACGGTATCACTGATAAAAAAGGAAATAAGCAGATGAAAAACCTATCTCTAACACAGCAGCTATTAGACCGTTGTAACCGTGACGCAGCTATTTCGTTAAGCTACTTCGCTATCACCAAGGAAGGTGTTGAAGACATTATGGATAGTATTGATGATGTAAGCTGGTATAAGGTCGAGGAGGTCTTTGATGACTGCCATCCTGGAGTTACGGCCTTGTGTTGGGATGTGTTGTTTCGTACGCCTGATTACACATTACTACCAGTGGCTGTTCAGTTCCTTGATTCTGTCGTTGCCTATTGTCGGCTAACGGGCTTAGATGTGCCAGATATCAACGTTGGCTACAACACCAATGAATGTGATTATGGTTTTGAGGATCAGCTGATTATTCCGCTGGTGCTACAGGCCCGGGCAGTATTAGCAGCAGAGCGTTTCCAAAAAGCAATGGCTTAGTTAGCCTTCCCCCGGCATGGCCGGGGGAGCTTCGCTTGTCTTGGCGGTAGTGTTACATAAATAAAAATGCATACAGTTCCATTACCGCCCCGCAAGTAACAGCAACAACCGTAAGAAGTGCTAAGACTGGAAGGCGACTCATAATGCTTGATTCTGCACACACTATATCGATCATGTGGTTATCTTGGTCTTGCTCGCTCATTAGTCGACTTAGGTTTGTGGCTTGCTTTGCAGTCATGCTATCAAGGTTCATTAACTGCAAGAATGATACGGATTTTGAGAACGTGTTTTCACTGAGTTTTAACCGGTAATAGAGCTTCTGTAATCGAATAATCTTACTCAGATTTGTATGCCTACTTCGTTTTAGATAGCACTTAAACTCGGTTAGGCTTGCTAAATGCTTTGATGCAATTTTGTCACTACCCAGCTCCTTATCTATTGCGTGGAGATCGCAAATTAAGGTCGATAACTCAATTATCTCATCCAGTTCATCGGTTGGCATTTTCTCTAGTGCATCTTTAGCGTCAATCATCATCATCTCATTTGATAGCGTTTGCTGTATATATGCAGTATGCGAAGAGTTTGGGCGTTTCCATGACCTTTTCGAGCCTTTTTACCCCCCCACATCATCGCTTTAACCTAGACGACTCGGAAATCAATTACTTGGAATGTGCTTCTTTGTCTCTGCCTCATCCTACGTTACTAACTACCTGTTATATCGAGCGTAATACCTTGCTTTGTGTTGTTTAGGAACCCCCAAAAGCAATAAGGCACCGGACAATAAATGCATTTACAGTACGTTGCATATAGCTGTAATTGAATGCTTGATTTATACTGTGTTTATATACAGTATTTTGGGTTCGATATTATGATTTCGGGTATCATGACAGGCTTCGGCAATGTAGCAGCCGACTACAAAGAGAATGGATTGTCGCTAGATCAGTTGCTTATTGACCATGTTTCTTCAACATTCATAGCTAGGGCTAAGGGCAATAACATGCGTCGAGCTGGCATACACGCCAATGACATTTTGCTGATAGACCGAAGTTTAACAGCGGAGCATGGTGACATCGTACTTGTTGTTATGGCCGGTGAATTCTATTGCCGACAGTACGATGAGATCAACCGTGTAATTTATGACGATAAGACTCGTATCCCCCTGACCAGTGAAGAGTCCATATTGTTTGAGGCTGTCGTTACTCGTAGTATCCGGTGTCACCGGAGCATTCCGTCACTTCCCTCAATAGGTTAAAAGTATGGTATATGCTTTAGTCGATGCTAATTCCTTCTACGCATCAGCTGAACAGGCCTACCAGCCCAGCTATCGAGGCAAGCCATTGATAGTTTTATCGCCAAATGATGGAATCATTGTTGCAGCGAACAGCTTAGCACAACAGTATGTTAAGAAATTTCGACCTTTCTTTGAGTTCGAAGCCATTGTTGAGCAGAAAAACATTATTTTTCAAAGCTCTAACTTCGAATTGTACTACGAGATCAGCGAACGCATGATGCAAACCATCGGTCAGTTTGCCCCGGAAGGGTATGTTTACTCGATTGACGAGAAATTTTTGAGATACAAAGATAGTGAAAAAACAGACTGGCATGACGAAGGAAAATTGATAAGAAATACTGTGTGGCGTAACTGCAGGATACCGGTATGTTGTGGTTTTGGAAAGACATTGACTCTTGCCAAATTAGCCAATCAAGTTGCGAAGTTAGACAAAAAAACTGGCGTTCATGTGCTTATAACTACAGATCAAATTAAAGAGGCACTACCGAGGGTGCCTTGCGGAAAGGTTTGGGGTATCGGTAGAAAGCTAGCGAAGCGGTTGGAGTTTATGGGCGTACATACAGCGCTTGACCTTGCCACTATGGATATAACCAAAGTCAGAAAGAATTTTTCGGTTGAAGTTGAAAGGGTTGTGAGAGAGTTGCGGGGGGAGAAGGCTAGGCCGTGGGGAACGACTCGCGCAGATAAAGTACAGATATTCTCAAGCCGTACCTTTAAAAAACGGATAACTGAAAGAGAGTTACTGTCCCAGGCGTTAGCAAATCATGCAGTAATCGCGTCGAGAAAACTAAGAGAGCAAAAGTCACTAGTTAAAGTGATCACTGCATTCGCTCAAACCTCATCTTTCGATGACAAGCCAGTGTACCGGCGCCAACTTGTTCAATTAAGTTACCCCACCGATGATGCCACTGTAATTTGCAGGCACGTCAACGAAATGCTTGATGATCTTTTTATGCGGGGAGTGGCATTCAATAAGGTAGGAGTTGGCTTACTGGACTTATCTTCTGCCACGCACGCTCAAACTGACTTATTTGCGCCTGTGTCGAACGACAAGCTCATGAAAGTATTTGATAAGCTCAATACTCAATATGGGACTGACAGCGTGTTCTTGGCGGCGCAAGGGAGTCCTAAGCAGCGTTCAAATTGGGGAATGAAGCGGGATAAGCTGTCTCCACGCTATTTAACGCAGTGGTCAGAATTGCCAATCGTCAAATGTTAGTGTTCGTTGGTCGGCTTAAACCAAGTTTTTCTAAGCTAATACAGTAGGTGATTGCAAATCACCTACTGTATTAATAGCTCACAACACTTTCTAGCCCCCTTTAAAAAATAATTGCAACTTTTTCGCTAAGCTAATTTTGGTACATAGTGGGCTACAAGTGGCTATAAACTACTACATAATGTGCCTATTGTTCTAATTTGCACTATCTGTAGGACTGGTGAGTGTGAATAATAATTGGACAGTTTTTTGTGCAATTCGTATAGTAAGGTTGTAGCTGGACAGGGAACTGTAGCTGCTGTATTATTCGCCACCCATAGAACGGACGAGTTAAGGAGGGTGCTATGACAGCGAAGAAAGACAAACAACGCAATGGTATTCGCCCTATCGCGATCACTGAAGAGCGTGCACTAGAAATTATTGGAGCGTCACTGCAGAATGTTAGCATCACTAACACTGAGTCGCGCTCTATCACAGCACCAATGCGCGAAACATTTAAGCGCTTTGCTAATTCCTTTATTAAGGTGGCAAATCTCTAAATTTAATTAGGGCCTGCAATCGGTTTCTCAAACATGTTAAAATAACCCCAATTTCTTCATTGATTTTGGGGTTTTTGTTTATGGGGCAATCTTTTGACTGATAAGCGTTGGGTATTCAGAGAGCTGGTCAAGGGTGACAGGCACGTTGAAGGCTTAATTGCCTATGCGCTATATAAGGTTGAAAAGGACCGCCTTGCTGAGCGATTGAGAGCCGAAGACAAGCTGGAAGATGAAGTTGAAGCATCTCTTAAGGACTTCCACAATCAAGTGCTTCATTCGGACAGAATGCAAGATAGCTATCTTAAAGAGGCAGTTGGTATTGTCTATGACTCTATCCAGGAGTCTATAAAAAATATCAATGCTGACTATGCAAGAAAGGAAAGTGAGCGTAAGCAAGAGCACGACCGCGCCATCCAGCAACTCAAGGCTGAGAAAACTAAACTCATCAACAAAAGAAATGAAATTCCTGCTGAAATTGCAGCTGGTGTTGAAAAGGCGTTACCCAAGTATGTCATGAAAGCAGCTCAAGCGCATAATTCCCATTGGTTCAGAAGGTTATGTAATTGGCTTGTTGGTGGCTTTGCTGGCTACGCGGCAGGCCTAGTAATTGTAAGTGCTACTGTGTTGTTCTTGTTTTGGTCAGCCGACAAATCCGACCGAGACGGGCTGCTAGCGACTGCTTATAGAGAGGTTTACGAAATATTGATTGGTCACCCGCCTGAAACGGAAACTAAAGTGGCTGATGTTGAACACATAGAACCAGGCCCAAAGAAAACAGCATCTGTTGGGGATTAGAATCCCCTCCCCTCCCCTTTTCTTTTCTTTGCCAGTGTTCATCGAACTAACAGACTCTGATAGATGAAATAGGTTTTGCTCCAACTAGGCATTAACGGCCAATCAAGCTTGAAAATAAAAGTATCGCCCCGAAAAATGAGAATAGCTGCACAAGGTTTTTCTTCTTGAATACGCAGCTTCCATGTTTTCCATTTCCCATACGTAGTTACTGTCATTCTGAGATGATATCAGTGTACTTAATCTTCTTGCTTGCCTCTTACTCATGTCATAAAGGCCCTGTGATTTCTGTAGGCACGTCAACGGAATAGTCCCGCTCAGAAGCCATACATCAATGGTGGCCACTTTCGAAAATCCAGTTAATGCGGAATGCTGAACCTCTTTTCAATGCTGTCCTTTCGCTTTTTCGGTAAATGCGGAATTTATTTTCCTCTTTTGTGGCTTCAGTCCCGCTCAGACGCCATACATCAATGGTGGCCACTTTCGAAAATCCAGTTAATGCGGAATGCTGAACCTCTTTTCAATGCTGTCCTTTCGCTTTTTCGGTAAATGCGGAATTTATTTTCTCTTTTATGGCTTCAGTCCCGGTTCTGTCCGGCCATGGAGTCCCTTAAATTTTGTGGTAGTTCTCAGGGTGCTCCCCAACACTTCGAGGAGCAAAGCCCAACGCATTAAGGAGTAGAACACCACACTTAAATCAATAAGAGAGTGATTTTTCCTTGATGATTATTTATAACTTTTATCG
Organism: Photobacterium lutimaris; assembly: GCF_003025555.1. GTDB lineage: Bacteria > Pseudomonadota > Gammaproteobacteria > Enterobacterales > Vibrionaceae > Photobacterium > Photobacterium lutimaris. The sequence goes on from NZ_PYMH01000013.1 coordinate 69,619, forward strand.
TTATCAATGTTGATTTTGTCTATATCAATTGTGTTTAACTCAACGAACCAGTTATCCAAGCCTACTGTTCCTTGTTCTCGAAACGTCTTCGACTCAGAGCCCAATCCACAACTAAACAAACAATAGCTAAAAAACACACAAACGCGGTGATTATTTCCCATTGCAGAAATTTATATGGTAGGTCTAAAACAAAAGCTAACAATATAACTGGCAACATCATTAGTAATGCCATTGTCACCGCAAAAATTCTACTTTTAAACTCAATATTCATTGGGATTGCGATCTCATTTATCAAATTAGACGAGTGATCAGTTTCCTACATGTGCTTAAGCAGGTTTAGATCGTTGTCACGACCTGTTTCCTTTAGCAGTTTCGCCATAGCTTGGGCGTAGGTATTGCCATCACCTTTAGGCTGAATCACCGCTACCTTATGGCCTCGCTTTTCTAACTGGATGCGCTCCGCATCAGCTTCTTTAGTTATGAGATTCATTGCAGTGCTGTTCATTTGAATACCAAGCATAGGCTGAACGTAGTACCCCGCCAGGTCACCATCTTCGACCAGCTGCCAGTGTTTAAGATTTTTAATATCAAATTCCATAAGTGATGTTTCCTACATTGCACTAAATTGTTGAAAAACGTTTTTGAGAGCCGAAAGTACGGCTACCGAACCCAAAACTATGACCGGCACGGCTGAGAAATACCTCATCCGCATCTCTTTAATGAACTTCATGCTTAAACAATATGTCGCTATGAGTCCTGTTACCGATACCTGAATATTTAGGCTGGTGGGAGCGAGGTCACTTGCTAGGATCTTGAAAAATAGTGCAACGAAAAATGCCATAGCGAAAAAAGCACCATAGAAGAGCGCATTAGCAGGTCGGATTGCCAGCACTAGCGCGATAGCAATTAGATATGGTTCGGTAAAGATCCCTTGAAAACCAGATGTAGCAAAAATTATTTGTATAAAGCAAGCGATTGCTAGCCCTACTGTGAAGATCCACAGATCACGTTTGGATGTTCCATTTATAGATAGTTGCATCTCTTTTCCCTATTCGCAGGTGGCGCGCCACCCAGCCAGTTTCCCACGTTAAAGAATTCAATCGTTATTGGCAGAATCGAATGCATTCATTGATTCAAGCATCGATGAGGCATGTTCACTAACCGCCACTCGGAAACCTGCCATTGCTTCGTTTAGCTCGTTGCACTGCTCTGTATCTTTGTTCTCGCAATTCGCCATAGCTTGGTTCCACATTTGAACCGTTTCTCCATCTGGGTCAAGTATTTGACCTAGCTTTGCATGCATGTCTCTTTGATCGTTCAAATACTGCTTATGTTCATTGAGTCGAGTTTGGATTTGCTTAAAACTCTGCTGTATTTTGTCTGTCTCTGCTTCTTTTGCTGCATCAGTACAAGCAGTTAAACTAAAGAGGCCAAGTGCTGTGATTATTATTTTTTTCATTTTTACTCCAAGTGATTATGGTAAATATACAATGTTAATCGTAAGGAATAGATGAAACCGGAAACATTTTTTGGAAATTTAAGTTTTCCATTAGATTTTTCCTATTTGCCGGGGCCAAGCTAAGCAGCCCAGTTTCCTAAGCGTTAAGTCTAAATTCACCGTCAATTGTACACGTCTAGGCGTGTACTGCAAGTTTATTTGGTTACTTTGTATGCGTTTTTTATTTCAGCATCCCAATTTGAGTATCTTGTTACGCCGTTTTGAATCGCAGACTTTTTGGCGTTCAAAATCACTGTCGCCTCGGTTTGTGAGCGACCTTCTACAAGTACTAATTTTGCAGCTTTATATGCAATAGACTCGCGTTGACCTCTAATGATCTTGTTAATCAGCTCAAGTTCATCGATTGTCATTTAAACATCCCCTTCGATTTTATTCTGAGGTCATTCCAATTAATGTCTGTGTACTCAGCTTGACTGCGAATATCGCGATGATGGAGCAAGTTCTTGATTATCTCACGTAGCTCACTGTCAGAGTGTTTATTGCCGAGTACTTTAGATGCCAAACGAGCCAGTGTATGACGCCCTGTGTGACTGCTACATCCAGCGTGACCATAATCTTTATAGAGCTTCTTGATCGTGTTCTGAAGTGACGTACAAACAGAGTACTCCTTTCCAGACACTACTTTGGTTTGCATGGCGAACGGCTGCCAATCGCCGTGATGAAAGCTCATGAAAACGCGACTGTTCGGATTAAGCCCGCGATAGAGATCTTGGTTCTTTCCTGTGAAATTCATGCCTATTCTGTGTTTGACCCGAAGATCTAACCATCTATCAATGTAATAGCGCTCCTTATCAATGATCACGGGAGCTAAGATAGACTTTGATCCCTTTGTACCGCTCGAAGCAATGCGAGTGAGCTTCATTAGGTCCCCGTTTGGATATAGAGCCTCCTTTATCATCCAGCTAGATACTTCAATCGCCCTAAATCCAGACCCTAGCGTAGTCCAAAGCATTGCTTGGTTACGTGATGCGATCAGGGGATCGACCCCTTCGTTATCTAGCCTGTCTATGAGGCTGTCAAAATCATCGAGTGAAATCGTATCAGGTTGCTTAACTTGTTTTAGCTTGGGCGGGTTGAACACCCACTTAAATTCTTCGGTCATAAATATATGTAGGAAATAGGTTTTCCTACATGATAGCGCATTATTTGACCACATTCACTAACTCATTGTTTTAGTTAATGCGTGCAGGAAACTCGTGGTACCGCTGGTGGCTAACCTTACCTAGCGTGGTCGGTTTGAGGGAGGTGGGAACTGGTGACACTATATTCCGAACCTGAACATGGAACCTAAATACCGCACTGATCACTTAATTGCTCACTCGTAAAACCTATTAACCTCTAACGCTCTTGTTGTTTACTTTAAGGGGATGTTGCTGCATTTGGTTGTGACAGTATTGCGAGATGCCATATTTTGAAGGGTTGTTAAGCCAGTTTGACCAAGTGCCATTCAAAACTTGTATCAGTTCTTCTGGTAGCTGTAGTGTGGAGTAGTTCATGAGAATTGAGTTAGCCCGATATCAAACAAAGTGTTATCGGGCTGATGATATAGGCATAGATAATGCCTATACAACGAAATTTATGCTGGGCAATCGACAGTAATAGTTGTTGCATTAAGGTGTGGCAGCTGTATGCCAGCAAATTCATCCAAGCTGACAAGCTCTTGAGTGACTTTTAAGCAAACGCTGGTTTCTTTGTCCAGGTATACAATTGATCCAGTCCAGAATTGGTCTCTTGTAACTTCTTGCTTAACATTACCGGTTTTGTCGGTAGTTGTTGTGATTTCGGCAAGGTATTCTGTGGGTATGGTTGCCTGCTCGATTTTCTCGAACCTTTCGCTTTCATCGAAGATGTTTGTATCTACTGCGAATGCTGAAGCTGAAGCTGAAGCCATAGCCATTGCTACGGTAAGTATTGCCTGTATTTTCATAGTGTTTGTACGTCCAGTGAGTAATTTCAAGAAAGGACAACCTTCCTCCTTTGCGGGAGGAAGGCTGCTGGTTTTGATTGGTTAGTTACCCTAGCCAACATTAGCACTGTTCTTTGAGACCATTGCAGTAGTTGCCTTCACGCCTTGCTTCAAATAATCGCCATAGGCTTCTTGTGGGCTTGTAGGAATGTTGATGCCAGTCAGTAGACCGATAACACCAGTAACGACCGCTAGGCCAATTGCTTTTTTTGTGAACATGTTTTCTCCAAAGTATGTTCGGGTTATATCGATAATAATTAAGCGGGTAAATTTGCAAGTCACTGCGGTTAGTTGTTGCTAACCTCTAGGCTTACATGTCACTGCTTTTTTCAGTGCCGCTAAAAAATGGAACTGATGTTCCAGCCCGTTCATCTTTGTAGAATCTAATAAAGCAATATCATCCCTTTCCAACAAATGCCGGTTTGCTTCGTCAGTAGACTTCAACACATAGGCCACTTGATACATCGCGCCACAGGTGCGGATATACATATCCAGAAAAGGTCGCGAATCCGAGTGTAAATTGCTCACTTGGGTACACGAATCGCTTGAATATTTCGTTGCCATCAGTTGGATCGAGTCATCACCGGGCAAAGTCGCAACACAGATTCGATTGTGTTGTTTCAGTTGCTTGTTGTGACTGTCTTCCGACGCGGCGATGTGGGTAATGTGTTGAAGCTTGTTCATGCTACGCACGAACAACTGGCTACCAACTACTGAATTTTCTAATGTCAGCTTCATGGTGGGTTCCTTATAAATTTGTAGCTCTTTCGAGTGGGGTTAAGCGTTTTTGAGGCCAAGTTTTCGCTTTGCGTATTCAATGTTCACGAAGTTGTCCAGCCGCCTTTGTAAAACTCAATAGCGGCTTCTTCCAACGTGATTAAACCTGCTTCAAAGTCAATTTTTGTTGACTCGTGAAAGCCTGGTATATCAAACGCTTTTGTATTTGAATTACTCATTGGTATGTTTCCTTATCAATTGTGACTCTTTCGAGTGAGGGCGTAACTCTTGCGAGAGACTAACCATAGGCCAGTTAGTCTTTTTAGGTAAGAGATAGCATTTTGCACTTATAGTGCCGGTACCGCAAGACCAACTATTGCTTAGTCTGAGTTGTTAAGTGCTTGTCTTAGAGCATCTTGTGCACGTTGAAACCGCAATATGGCTCGATACAGCTCAGGATTAGCTTCCTTTATTCTGTTCTTGTTTGATTTCCAGTCACTTAAATAGTCAACAATATCTGTTCGACCAAGGAATTGATACGCGTCAGTGGAGATATCATACATTACACCTTTGATATCTCGCTCGGCCTTTTCTGGTGCTTGGGCTGGTTGCTGACTACCGATTGGTTGGTAATGGAAGTATTGGTCTTTTGACATTTTCTTTTCAAGTCTTGGCGCTAACCACTCTTGAAATTCGGGCATGCTCTCTGCAGCAGCAACGTCTTTCCGATAGTAAACTTTGTACTTGCCTTGGCTTTGGGGCTTTCCGAGCCATTTAGCTATTTTAGAATCTGTCCAAAGTCGCTCGTTTTTCAGCCTCCAGACAGTGATAAAGCTACTGTGCCAAGCTGCGCTCTCTTCTTCTCGCTTTCGTTGTCCGTACGCCCTGCGCTCTGCGTCTGAGTACAGCGAAGGGCGACCATTCGAATTTGTGAACCACATCATTCATTACCTATGTTGTTTCGTTTCAGCGCCTTAGCTACTCTCTGTACCGTGTTGACGCTACGAGAAGTTGCTCTAGCGGTTGCTCTTATGCCGACGCCAGAATTCAGTTGGTCCACTATTTCAGAGTATTCGGACAATAGTTGATTGTCGGTCTTTGTCCTGCGCCCTGGCATAGAAGGTCGGTCAATTTTAAGTGCTTTTGGTATCCGGTAAGGCTCAGTATCTGACATTTTATGTATCTCAGCTTCAACGGTTTCTCGACAGTCAATGCTAAAGAACTCTGTAAATGAGCCCAGTGGTACTTGGTGGTGTCTGAACGCTCTGTGTGCAAGATGCTCTAGCCGACCACAGTGTTGCGCAACCGTTAGAACTTTACCAGACACATCTGGGGCTATATGCTTTAAATCAGAGATAACCTCTGTAAGTCTTAGTTCGACGTCCCTACCTGTCTTGCCTATCTTGATCAGCTTTCTATCGGTACCGTTAAACGTGCCGGTAAACTCCATTAAGTATAGTGTCTGTTGATTTATCGCTTCGATTCGTTGCTCATAAAAGCTAAGAATTTCAGGCTGATATTTGGATATCTTCCTGTGTTTGGCGTCGAGCCAATACCTTTGAGACTCATCTAGTTTAGAGAGGTCAGTGCCCCACTTGGTGGATTTATATTTGTGATAGGCTCGGTTGATCGTAGTGCTAGCTATTGATTTGGTATGTTGGAATTTTTTTTCTAAGTTCGATAGTGGCGAAAGGGCTTCGAAAAGCGCTATAAGCTTTGCAGATGGCCTGTAGTTTTCATCAAGGAAGTCGGGATCTAACTTGTTGAGGTTATTAACCACTGCCGTGAACTCAGGAGAGAACTGGTGTTTGACATCAATGATCCCCATAACTTCCAGCCGATCGATTGCGCTTTGCATGCCAGTCCAGCGGAAGATTGATTTATGAGTGTACTGTTGCCGCCTATCTAAATATTTAAGCTCATTGCTATCAAGAACGTCGAATGTATCGATTGTCGGTAACTCACTGTTAGCAATGGCGTCAACTGACGATTGGCACGTTTCATTCGAATGAGCAAAGTGGTGTGCCTTTAAGTTGCCTTTTTTGGCCGTTAGCTGATCGCCGCAGAAGGGGCAGTATAGTTCTGACTTGCCACTTCTAACTTCTGAGACGGAAACCCAGCTCCCGCCTTTATCTCTGCCAATAGTCAGATACATACTAAAACTCTCAATTTGACCGTATCATGATACACAATGAGCACTGTATCACGATACACACTATTCTAATGCTAGCCCAATCAAATTTATGGTAACATTCTCCGAAACTAACTAATTTGGATCGGTATGGTAGAAGCAATAACAATTCAAGCGCTAAACTATATTGCAGACGAGTGCTATTGGTTAAGTACGCGAGATGAAGAGGCGCGTCACATACTCTTAGCGAATGTTAGCTATAAAGCATGGAATGAAAACCGTCTAGCTAGTTGCCTGTCTGCTCATCGTGACGGTGTGGAGCTCCCGCCTGTTGTTTCTGTTGAATACAGAGTTAGTGAAAATAGTTTTTACTCTCTCTCTGATGGCCAACATCGTTGCTCGGCAGCCGCGGCTAATGGATACGTCGAAATACTTTCCTATGTTCGCGGTGTTTACGAAATCTGTGCTGCAGATTTTGTTATTAACGAAAACACCTTGTGGAAGCGTGGCGACGAGGGCTGGATGCCAGTTAACCTTGAACCGCTAGAACCTACATTGATTACGGAATTTAACCGCATTGGAATTAAAAACTACCGCAGAAATAGTAGCGCGAGAGCCTAGCCATGCTGGTGGCCAGCTCTCCGTAGTTGGTGATCACCTTGTGAAAGCTAATCAGGTTCGGGCTATTCGCCCTAGCGATGTTGCTAGTGCGATAGAGAAAGCAAAACAAGAACATCATCGGTTTGAAGATGACCCGGTGTTGCACCAAGCTATTGAGCACCTACTTGGTGAGTTTGAGAAACGCAAATCGCGGTACGCGCCATCGACTATAAAAAGGCTGAATAATGGCTGGGGTAAGTTCGTGCAGTGGTGTATCGATAATCGCTATCGGTCCCTACCAGCATCAGCCGATTCCGTCGAAGAGTTTTTTCATGCTCATGACCACCAGCACCGGAATACATTAGGCGTATATCGTTGGGCAATCGGTAGGATGCATGATGCTGTTGGCTGCCCTAACCCATGTCTTGACCTATTTGTGACAGATACCCTTGCAGGCATAGTGCGAACTAAAGTGATTAACCGAGAGGGCATCAATCAGGCTTCTGGTTTTCGCATCCAACACCTTGAAAGACTTCGAGAGTTGTATCGAAACAGTGAGAATGTGAATGAACTGCGTGCATTAAGTATTGCTTCAGTGGCTTATGACACTTTGTTACGGGAAGCGGAACTAGTTAATATCCAGTTCAGAGATATTGCATTCCAACCTGATGGTTCGGCTAAGGTTACAGTTCCTATCACCAAAACCAATCACTCGGGTATTGCCGATGTTGCTGAAATTTCACCTGAGTCGGTTCAAATTTTGATTGCATACTGGAACAGTTCGCAACTACAAGCGGACAAATGTAATTACATTTTTGCAGCTACTACAAAATATGGTTTAGCTCGTAAGCCCAAGTTTGATAAAGAAATTGATGAGTATGTCTATCAGAGGTTATCTACTCGCAGTATTGAGAAAACCTTCGGAGATATATGGGAAGATCTAGGAGGCCCACTGGTTTGTGAGAAAAAATTCTCAGGCCATAGTGGTCGGGTTGGTCGCGCTCAAGACTCGTTTAAGCAAGGTAAATCCACGCTGCAGATACAGCAATTGGGTCGATGGTCTAGCGAGCAAATGGTGATCAGATATTGTCGGGCGGCTTAGTCGATAGTTTTAGCACCCTCTCTTATTACGCGTCAGCGACCAACGCCGGTCTCACTGGATACAGTTGAAGAGTTTTACCATGCTCACGATCACCAGCAACGAAACACTTTAGGCGTATATCGGTGGGAGGTCGGTAGAATGTATGCCAGTCTACCGACCCCGCAGCTTTTTCCTATTTGTTCAGAGCTTTCAGTAGCCGCGCCCGTGCTATGTTGATGTGATCGGACAATAAAGCCATTTAAAATGACCCATTCAAAATCGGCAGTACTTGATAACTGGTTGAAAAAATTAGCTAAGACACCTTTCTTGACTAAAGATTAAAACGCCTGTAGACAGTACTCCATTCACCAAACTCTTGAGGTAAATCTCGCCATGGGATGCCTGTACTCGTTCGATAGCGTATTCCTTCAAAAGTCATTCTGTGCTCAGGCTTATCGTAAATACGACCTGTGCTCTTCATAACTTGTAGCAGCAGTTAACATTGTTCTTGGCGAAAGACATTATAAATTCTTGTATGTCGTTCAAAAACAATCACGAAAGATCAACGCGCCCTAGTCTTTCCAGCATAACTCATATCGACTGTTTTTCACATGTTTCCCTTTACGGTACTCCGTGCCTTTTATATTTCTCCAGTTATCAAGGTCATACCAACCTTGAGCATTGGAGTAGATAACTGGCATGTTGAACACTCTAATTCCCCATTGGGATATATCTACGAAATGTCCATATTCACCGCCGGAACCGCTGTAATACAAATAGTCACATGTTTCTGTAATTGGTGGCGGCCTGTTCTCTAGTGCGGTTATGCGTGAGTTGTGTTTGCTCCTTGTTGTAGATAGCGATGACGTCATGTTATTGGAATTGATAATATTGGTTGCGTTTGTTGCAATTGAGGTTTTGTTGTTGTCTATAGAGCTTGTAGTCGTAGCGATGTTAGTGCCTAAGTCGGTAACTGAATTTAGGTTCGACTGCGTGACGATGCTATTTGTTCCGCGAGGCGGGGTGCTATAAGTACCGACATTTGTGGTGCGCGAGGAAGCATTGGAATGGTTATTTTTGATGCTCTCAATAGCCGCATTCGATAAAGTTGATATCATCAATAGTGGCATCAGCATCGTCATCGTCGCCACTTTCTTAGTTAATTGCATGGGGAGGTGGTTTCCTAATTGATTTGTTCGAGGTTGAGGGGGGCTATCGCCGTGATCGAAGTAAAGGCACACAAAGCTCGCATCCTAGTGTGCTTGGGGATTAAGGCTGTACGCCTTGGGCTTTTACTCATGGAGAGCACTAGACAAAGAAAAAGCAGTCTAGTATTTTTATGATAATTTACGTGTTGGGTGGTTTCTCGTCAACACGTTATATAGGGTTTCTTTATTTGATAGTCTGATTATTTCAGTTATTTTTAAATCCGCTTACCCACTATCACTAACCTTGCCAATTCCAGTTAACTTTGCCTAGCTGTGTGATTGTTACACCATCGAATATATGGGTGTTATACTCCCAAAGTTCCAGTTTGCATTGTCGATGTTTGCTCACCCAAAGAACGCCGTTTGGCAGCAACGCTTGTAATGCCATTCGTTGCATAATGTGTTCAATCTAACTACAAACCTGCCCCCTTGGAGGGGAGCAGGAAGTTTTACTCGTTCATAGGATTATAATAACTGAATTATAGCCTTCTTATTATAATAGTTCTTTTTGCGCCCCTTACTGTCGGAATGCAAAAGTTAGCATCATTAGTGGTTAGTATTCGGGTCGAGCCCACATGTTGTAACTTCGTTGTAAAACTCTTTCCTGTTTCTAAACAGTGAACGGAAAATGAAGCACCAACAATTGCAGTCCCATTACTAAAGTGAAATGTTGTGTTATTCAATCTTTGGATTTTGGAAATATAAAGGCCGCTAATTATATTAGAGGATATACTTGCGTTTGGATCGGTGATTGGGTGACCATAGCCCCAGTACCGTCTATTGGCATGCATATCATTATATGTTCCAACAGTCATTATAATTCTGTCATCTGGTATCGGAGGTGGTCTATTTTCTAAAGCATGAATACGATTTTTATGATTGTCGTATGTTGCTTGAATGGATACAGTATTGTTTGAAGCGTTTGTTACCTGGTTTTTATTGTTTTCAATATCACTTATATTGTTAGCTATCGATTGAGTCGTTTCAGCTACACTTGTATCTAATTCAGCGAGCGAAGATGATAGTGATTGTGAGTTAAGCCCGTGAGCAGTTATTTCGCTGCTAACAGTGTTAGTGGGCATGTGAATCGAGCGATTGATATGTCCATCCCGTATGGTCTGGACACCCGCATGTGGTGCGTTTGTAACTGTCAGTAGTAACAAGGCTATAGCTTTCTTTATGAGGTGCATTACGAGCTCCTGCTAGGGTTAGGCTGATTAGTGACGTATGGCATGCGTTATGAGATTGGTAGACGAACATCACATAGGCGATGTGTCTACATGTATTGGCGTGTAAGGATTGGGACCTTAGGAGCTTTATCTAAACCTGAGTGTCAGATTTATAAAGCCGTATTGACTTTATAAAATAAACACGTGAACTTATTTAGTCAATATTCATAACTACAATATGTGATTTTTTATTTTCTATTGTTTTGAAAGGTAATAAAGCGAACGTTCCACGTTATATTGGTGTCGAGGCATTTAATATTTACCCATTCCTAATAATCCCCCCACCTAATAAGGATTATGCTTTCCCTGTATTCTTCTTACTCTCTTATGGTTAGTGTAGTATTATAAATTCCGAAAGGACTAATCTATACTAACCAACAGTTAACCACTGTACTCTTTGTTTAGACCTTATTTGTTTTGTAGGTGTATGCTCAAAAATGCTATGCCGCCAGCCAGTCGTTTAAATCGCGGTTATCAACCATGTCGAAAAGCATATACAGTTTAAGGTAAATTTACATGTCTAATTTTGATCAGTTTTTGACTGAACAAGCTTGCTATGGAGTATTTACTGCTGAAGGTATGCACATTCTAGTGGCATATAATGTGATGCTGTTCGAGGGAGCTCGTTAAGCCTCAAGATAGCTTTCACCGCCGGAACGTGGCTGATTATCTTACAGATGTTCGCTACCACCGCTCGGAATTAGAAACTACCACTAAAGCACTTACAGCAAGCAATCGGCAATGTTCTTGGTTTGTCGGGAGGAGTAGATAGTAGTGTGCTTGCTGGCGTTCTTCTTCCCATGCACCCCGATCTCGACATTAGCAGCATCAAGTTTCCTCTTAAGCGGCAATTGGCAGTTGAGCCAGGTCGGTCTTACTAAATAGTTCAACGATGACTTTATGGCGTTTATCGTCTGTTGATAAATGGTCGTACAACATTGAGCAACGGAAATTCTCGTAATACCAGTGCTTTAGTTTTTCAAAAATATCACGTTCGACTAGTGGTGAGTAGGACAGCAACTGCCATGCGTGCTCTATTGCTTCATCTTTATCATTGAAGTCACGGTAATCAACAGTCAAATGGGGCATGGTCATATTCCAGAGGCAGTACCACATAGCCGTTTCAGCTTGTAGTAATTCGTAGAACCCATCCATGACAAGGCCGTAAGCATTACCGTCACTATTCTCAACTATTGGAGTATCCCGCGGTGGTTCCGGCTTTCATAAATGCAGTCATATTGAGCCAGTGTCGCACTAGATAGAGACTCTTTATATGAGTCCCACACTTCCATGTATTTGCGTGTAAGCATCACGTACAATTCGCCAGAGGCGGCTTTAAGGGCTTTTTATGATGACTTTCGGGTGCGTATTACTAGCTTATTAGTATCAACATCTTCGATGTAAGTATCGTATGGCTCTAGGTTGTCGTTGCCAGAGATGATGCCATGTTCAGCACTAAGAACTAACACGTTGATGCGCGCATTGGAAGTTGAGAGGTGCTTGCGGATCATGTTGAATGTAGTGTTGTCGTATAAGTCTATGGCTTTCGCTGGAGTTGAAATTTTATTCTCGCAGCAGTTTACCAGTATGGTGATGTCTCGTATTGCCGTAAGCCTCTATCTATTGGGTTGAGGTTTAATGATAATGCGGTTGATGATTTGTCAATTGTGGCTAGGTCGGATTAGATTATTCTTGTGACTTATAGTGCCAGTCACGAGCACTGGAGCCAAATTATGTCCCAGAGCAATAAATGGTAGTTTCTTTAGTAAGGATAGAGCAGAAGTAATTGCTTCTGCCCTGAGTAGATTTACTTGTAGAATATTTGTTAATAAAGACTATGGCCATAAGCCAAAATATTATTTGAAATCAATGGCTTTACATATATCATACATCCTTACGTGCCCATTGTTATTATACCGGTTGGTGCCAAATTTATAATATTCTCCTTCGTGGAGGTTCCAATCAGTGGAGTTGGAAATCTTGAATTCTTTTTTCTCGAAATAAACTGTGTTGCCTTGGTTTGTTGCGGTAAGACCGTATTTCTTTTGGTCATTATTTGCTGTTTCATAGTAACACTCTGTAATAGGTTCAGGAATTATCACATCTGAGTAACAAATCTCATAAAGATGAATATAGTTGCTACTAATAAGCTTTCCTCGGCGGAAGGACTTACCATCTATTGTCTCCCAAAGCACATTACTAAGCATGGTGTCTTTCTTTATTGTTTTCCCGTTAAATATGACTTCAGGGCTAGCATATCCGCTTTTTATGGTGTTTTTAGAGTCATAAATACACTGGGGGTTGGGAACCGGAGCCGTTTCAAGGGAGTTGATTCTAGCGGCATGGTCGTTATGAGTACGGGATAACGTATTTAAATCTGAAGAGGTATAGGATATATTATTTTTATTACTTAATATATTGTTTGAATTTGATATAAGTTTCTCGTGGACTTCATTTATAGACCCTGAGAGTGAAACATTTTGTTCATAAATTGAACCTGTATCAATACCAGGATCATCAGGGTGTCCTTGAGTAAAAACAGTTGGTTGTTGTGTTTGAGAGCTCCTTACGGAATCAACTCCCGCATTTGAGAAAAATGATGCCGTCAATAGCGATATCATTAGCGACATTGCCGATACTTTCTTTATAAGTTGCATAATCTTGCTTTCCTGAGTGGGTTGTTACTTAGTTAAGGAGCGGATGGCCTTGAACTCGACTAAATCGAGGGGAGCGCAGAGTTTTTGCTGAAAAGTCAGAAAACATTGGCTAGAGAGGTGGCTTAGTGGTTTAGTGCCTTGGGCTTTGACTCGTTATGAGTACTAGATTGGGAAAGCTATCTAGTATTTATACAATAATGTAAGTTTAAGAAACTTAATAGTCAATATATTGTGGGATGACGGCTTGCCGATTTGTTCCTATATGGCTGATTTTAACCTTCCTAGCTCAACCTTGCCAATGTCGCCACGATAGAATATCCTACTTATATTGTTCGCGTTTGCGACCAGCGATACTAGAGGCTTGATGTATTGACCAGTGATGGCCAGCCTACTCCGAAAGGATCTTCATATAGACACCCTCTGCAGTTTAATGCTGCTTCAATTGCCACTTCCCTACCCTTGCTGGTATATGTGGAATTATCTACCGCGACTATGTGGTGCTTCTTACTACCGAAAGGTTTATTTTAAATTTTATGGATTATCACTATGTTGAATCTTGGAGAGTTTTAACTGAACAAGCTTGCCACGAAGTAATGCTGGTATAGCTAAAGCTCAGTAATTACCACTTCAATCCACTGTGCACTTTTTATGGCGCACTAACCATGCCGAAAGGCCTATAATCAAGAGGAAACACAATGGGCGAAATGTACCCAATTAATGTAGTCGCTGAACCAACTAAGCATGACTTGGTTAGAAACGTAATACTCAAGCATATACCTAACTACAATTATCACCCAGATACTTCGAACAATAAGAAACACGTTCTTGGTCTTTCAGGTGGCGTAGATAGCAGCGTGCTTGCTGCTGTTCTACTCTGCATGCACCCCGAGATCGATTGGACGATTATCTTCACGGACACACTCGATGAACCAAAAGAGTGTTATGCCATATTGGACACAATTGAAAGTTTATTTGGTGTAAAGGTAAATCGTTTAGTTCCTGAGCTTGGACTGTTCGGGAAGTTTTACTGGGACATCGAGAAGACCGGGAAAGCGTTTTTGCCAAGTCCTAAAGCACGATTTTGTACTGGGCTTTATAAAGTGAAACCGTGGAACGATTTTCTCAAGAGTGATGTGTTGACTTCTGATGATGATATTTGTGTCGCCTATGCGGGGATCAGGTTTGATGAGCGTCATCGCCGCGGCATTTTAGGCATAGATCGCGTCGAAACTGATTTCCCATTTGTTAGCTTGAAAGTTGAGCGTTCAGCTGTGATGGCCATTGCAGCCGAACTTAACTTGCTCAGTGCTACATATTATCGGGGAAGGAGTAGATCAGGCTGTGAGCGTTGCGTGTTTCTCAGTCAGAATGAGTTGGTAGCTCTTCGCACTTGGGATCCTGCAAAATTCGCTGAAGGCGGGTTGGTAGAGAAGCTTAGTGAAGATGTTCAAGCTGCATTTTCACAGGATCGTTTTACTAGCAAATCACGTGGTTTTTACACTAGCTGGCCGCTGTCTTCGTTGATTCTTGATGGTAAGGATGCTTATGTTGAGCAAACTCTTCTTGGGCCGCAATCGTTAGACCGACAGGGTGTTAACTGGGACTTTTTCAATCAGCCTCATAAAGAACCGAAGAAAAAGCCTCAAGCGCCTAAGTCAGTTCCGGGGCAGATTGACATCGTTGGGTTCGATCAGTTGACTGAGAATGCTGAAACGAAAGGGAAGCAGAGTAAGGTTTTCTTTGTGGCTATTGAGAACTATGTGTCAGCGTCGCTATCGATGTTTGCTCAAGCGAAAAATGCTGTTTGGCAGCAACGTTTGATAAGTTACAGTACCAGTGTTTCAGGCATTACTAAACAGCTACGCAAATACATCTCGCACCGTCGTGAGGCTGCAGAAGGCTTTTGGTCTAGTCTTGCTAAGCATGATGAAGAGTCACATGTCACAATCCTGGCAATTGAGATTGATGGTGAGTATGTTCCGGACGTTAGTTACGACGATAGTTACACTTGGCAGAGTAGGTACAGCTACCAAGAGATTGATTACTATTGCTCTCTCTTCGAACGTATCGCTCACTTAGAAAGTTGTAAAGCAGTGATGTTAGAGCCTAGTGGTTATGACCATATCACTAAGACTGATAGCTCTTGCTTTTACGGCAATCACTACGGTGAGATCTCAAAGTTGGGTTCCATTATTGGCGTTGGGCACTTCAAACCGCCAGCTTATGCAGAGCTCGACATTGATGATGATAGCTACGATGGAGATATTAATACAATTCGTTGTGTAATGTGTTCAATCTAACTACATGAGCACGGACACCCATTATGGGTGCCGTGTTTTTTTCATTTTAATGTTACTTAGCCTTAGAGCGGATCACTTGTTTAGGTCGATGATGTAAAGCTCCTTGATATAGTCAACCATGTCTTGGAATTCCAAGGTTTCATAGTTAATTCCCTGGCAATACTTATTGATTATATATTTGTCATTTTCGATGGTGATTGAGTGCTCGGTAATGCTCTCGCCAACATAATCGTTTAGCCGGCTGATAGTTATTTCCGTATCGCCGCGAACTAGTGCCTGTTTAACTATATCGATAGTCTGGTGAAACATTGGCTCGGAGCTAGTCCTGATCATCCAGTTGCTCTCGCGATCTATGGCAGTTGCTAGGTTAATAAGTAGCGTAGATTTAAGTTTCGTTGCCGACATGGGGTATTCCTCTTGTTTGGTTTGAAACTTCATCATACTGGCCGTGAAAAACAGTCAAGCGGTCTAATTGACTAAATTTGGTTCCGATCGGAGGTTAACTTCGATTTATATCTTTATCTTGGTTACGAACTCATTCAAATTGAAGGGGTAAGATCGGTTAAAGGTTGGTCTGAAGCAAATTAGCTCATGACTCATAATGAATAGAGGATACATTGTATAGAGGTATGCAGGAGTATCTAGAGCGTTTGTATTTTACCACTGCTTTTGGCATTGCGCTTTATTGTATTTATGCACATCACTGTTACCACAGCTTAGCTTACCGGTAGATAATCTATTTTCAGTACCAACCTGAGAGGCACTACAAGCTGTATTTGCCGTAACAGCTGGAGGCGTTGTGTTAGTGTGGTGGCAAATTGATGTACCTGATATTTGTACCCACATATATTGTGGAATTATAGCGCATTGAACTCTTCCAAATTGGAAAAGGGGCTGCCCTGCTTGGCTTCCGCATTCCCACCGAGAATTGTTGTAAACTCGGTTTGCTTGACTTGCAGCGCAAGTTTGCCCTGGTCGTAGGCTTTCATTGAATGTCGTATCTCCATGATTAACTAATGTTGCGCAAGAGGTACTCGAGTAAGAAAGGTATCTATATACTTCTGGTGGCTCAACGGGCTTGTTTTCAAGCGCAGTTATCCGCTGGTTATGGTTAGTTCGTGTGTTGTTTAAACTGTTAGTGCTGGAGTTAAAATTGCTAATTGTATTAGTATTTGAACTTATTTGGCTCTGGTTCAAATCAATAGAATTAGCTGTGTACTTTATGTCATCTTGCAGTGATAGCTCTGACTGCATTAGAGAGTCGGTGACAATATCAACTGTTCGATGGGTGTCATCGACTATTACTGTTCGCTGTGATACTACATTGTTACGTATCTGATTGACGCTAGCAGCGGCACTAGTTGACAAAAAAATAGTTAGCAATAGGGCTAATTGATTCTTCCCGAATATCTTCATGATAAACCTTAGCTTTATCTGTGAAAAAGATTTGTTAAATAAAAGTTGGAATTTCATGGTGGGTAGTATTAACTACTGAAATCTAGATGGCGGTTTTGATTAACCGTAAAGTGGGCTTATACTCAAGGTGAGTGCTGAATTTAATAAGCTATTCAGTAGAGACTAATATATAATTATTGAATCTATAATATCTACATCTGTTTTTTTTCAGTTTAAAAATATGAGTGGCGGGTATCGTATTGTAGGCCTACAGTGTTTACTGTGGAATTGTTTGTAGACCTACAGAATAGCTATTACTTTCTTGATTTACTTAGATGTGAGGGGCGTTAATGGTAATAGTTATTAATTAAGTATGTCAGTATATATGTGGGACAACTTTCCGGTTGGCCATGAATTTTTTTCCTTATTCGGTGTCAGTCGCTATGAGGTAGTAATCATATCTGCTTGCTGGAACTGTCAATAAGTTGGTGGATGTCGAGGGAGGGATTAGACTCGGTAACAGGTAAGCACAACCTTTAACTTTCATGCGTATGTGAGAGTGCAATTAGTTGCAACTTATCACCTCACCTTCTAAGGCTATTAAACAATAGCTTTTAATTCTCATATCTAACTTGGTGATGCAGTGACAATTTGGTGTTGCAATGCCATATGGTACTGATTTGTTGGTATTTTTTCTTGATATATCTACGAGGTAATACTAAGTTCTAAGAGTTCGGTTTTTCAAGTAACAGGTGGAAACATGGCTATCGATAGTTATGAGCACAACGAAATTAAATACTGCTTGCGGCTGTCTGAACGACTTCGCTCAGCGATGAACCAGCGCAGCCAGTCTGAAGAGTATCGGCCATATGCTGGAAAGAGGTATTACGTTACGCTAAACAACAAAGAGCAATTATTAGACATTAACCTCAGCTCAAGTCGCTTTTGGACAGAAGATATCGTCTCTTTTCCAGTCTCGGATTTAGACGACCTCCGATCTATTGTTTATCAAATTTTAAAACTTGGCTTTCGATGCCTTCATTGGACCTCCACTGAATATGCCGAAGAGCATTACCCTTTGCCTCCAGCGGGGCTAGAGCGCCTTAATTATTACCTTGCTTACATGCAACACTGGAACGAACAATGTGAAACCTGCAAATATATACTAACTGAAATAAGCTCCCTTGGTGATCGAGGTGTAATATCTCCGGACACCTGCACGGTACAGTTATTAAATCTCATCCCCACGCATAGCAAAGGAAGTAGATAAATGACGACGTTCATAGCACACGCTAATGTTGCCACATCAATCCTCATGGGTTTCATCATAGGTATTATTTTCGGTGCGATTGCAACAGCAGTGTATATCAAGCGCCGGAAGCAATAGATGATACCTTTGACTAGATCCGTTTGATGTATTTAGAGATAAGCATATGTGCGCTACCACCCTCCAAAATTGCCATGGTCAGGTTCTTTATTTTGATGTTGCCGATCTGCTTCTTCACACCGACTACCTTAACGAACTCCCTGACCTAAGAAACGTAGTAAGGAACTCTCTCACAGTAAGCAAAGCTAGGTTTATTGAGAGGGTAACGCTTGATCCGGCAGGGATTAAGCTGTTGAAAGAGTTTAGCCAAAAATCAAATGTCCTACTGTATCCATTAGCCTCAGTGTTTAACCGAGATTTTCTGATCAAACAGGGGCTTGATGCGGACTGCCTGGCCCTCGATATGCCCTTACATCGAAGGTTTAACGACAGTAATCAGATTAGGCAAATGCTGGCTCATGCTTATGCAGTTAAAGCCGATTGGCGGGTCGTAGGTAACCTAGTTCAATATGACATGCAACTCTCTGATTTTGCGGTTAGGTATATCAAAATGAACGATTCAGCATCAGGGGTGACAAAAAACCTGATTAAAAGAATTTCAGATTCTTTTCAAAGCCAAAAAAATTAACTCATATTCATTACTAATTACCGCCAGAAGAGCATAGTTCAGCAAACTGGGAGCTGCCGCTTTACTTCACGCTGGCACATGATCAGGATGATTAAATCACCATTCTTCAGTCCATCGGTCTGTGTAAGAACTTGTTTGCTTACCTCGAGGGCGAACTTCCAATTCAAGTTCTAAAGCAGCAAGAAGTTTGAATAAAGTATCCAGAGGGGTCCATCTGGTGAATTTTCGAACTTTGATACTGTGTCTTGTCTGATGCCAACTTTCTCCGCGACATCAGATTGTGTTAAACCATGTTCTTTGCGACTTTCGAGTAGTAAATGACTGAGCTGGTGGGCTGAAGTGGCTTTCATTGCAAACCTTATACACGCTATTGCCGTTAAAAGTATCATTACACGCTATAGCCGGTAAAGCTAGAATCGTTGGTACGTCTGTTAGTTCATAGAACACAATTCTGGTGTGAAAACATCATGAAGCCATTATTATGTTAGCTTTTGATGTTATTGAGGAAAATGATCTAAATTGACATTATTTGGTTGCTATCGGTGCTTATTGTCGTTTTCTTGGTTAGCAACAACCGTTGTGGATGGGCTCTTATATACTTTTATTGCGAATTTCCCTGTAAGGAGGCTTTCGGGGCTGGAATAAAGTTCATGGTATGGTGTCTGCAGCCAATAATTGCGGATATACTCACGAGCTTCGCGGAAGGAACATTCCTCGGTGGCTTTGTCGAGCCACGCATGGTTGGTATCAAATTTGTGCCAACCAGTTGAATTTATAGCCTTTTCGACTGGAATCAGTTCGACAATAAGGTATCTGCTGGTTTGCCCTGGACGGCGGGCCCATGACACCGCGCTGTCTGGATTCGTGAAGGCAAAGATCACCTCGGTTCGGCTCGGGCAGTGCTCAAATTCTTCCCTGCGTACGATCTCGTACAGCATTTCCCAAGGGATTGCACAGCCCTCGAACACCGTGACCAGCTTAATGTCCGGGTCGGCTTTTAAATCCTTAGCCAAGTCGTCGAGCTCCTCTTCGTCCCAGTCGTAATGGCTGAAGACAGTCGCGCTGTAGTTGTAGGTCTGGCTATCGACCTCCCCTACTTCCATCGCGTCAATTTCACGGTCTACAATTTTGATGGCACGATAAAATTTGTTCATCTGTTCATAATCACTTTTTCGATATTGATTGGAGTCGACCAAGGGAGCTGTCTAAATTGATGTTCAAATATGGCTCTGTTCCATTTCAGTGTTGGTAAATTCAGCTATACTTAGTGAGTCTCTGAAAAGTCAGGCTCACCACCATGGACAGCATCACCTTCAAGACCATCCAAGATAGTATCAAAAATCTCTCATACGTTCAGTTAAAGCGCCTGAAGCATCAGGCAGATGAACAACTTGCAAAAGATGAAGTTGGTCAAGCGGTTGCCGAACGAGAAGAGACGATTTCAGCCTGCCCACATTGTCAGAGTGAGAGCTATCTACGCTGGGGAGTTACCAATCAAGGGAAGCAGCGATACCGCTGTAAAGATTGTCGCAAGACATTCAGTTCATTAACTGGCACAGCCTTATACCGAATGCGGAAGCCTGAAAAATGGATGGAGTACACAAATTGTTTATGGCTCTCAAATAGTTTGAGGAACATTGCCAATAAGCTAAACATCAACTTGAAAACTGCATTTGAGTGGCGACATCGCCTACTAAAAAGCCCTTGCAATCATAAGGCTACAGAGTTGCTTGGCATAATCGAAGCCGATGAAGCGTTCTTGCCTCAGTCATTCAAAGGTTCGAGGCAAATGCCACGAGAGCCAAGAAAGCGAGGCGGTGGAAATACTCCAAAAGTGCCAATCTTATTGGCCTTAGATAGAGGTGGCTCGATTAGCCATCATGTGTTAGAACGCAATACAACAGATGAGCTAGGAGCAGCTCTTAAGCCGTTATTGTCACCAGATTCTGTACTGTGTACAGATGGCAACCTATCGTACAAAACAATTGTGAAAGAGTTGAATATTAACATCGACCATAAACGACTTGTCGCCCTTGATAATAAACGAGTCATAGAAGGTATCTATCATATCCAGACTCTTAATAATTTCATGATGAGGTGGAAAAGCTGGATGGTGCGTTTCAAGGGTGTAGGCACAGCCTACCTTGAACACTATATTGCTTGGTTTCGGTTTATGGAGCAGAAAAAGGCAACCAAAACATGCTGTTGGATTCAGGAAGCCTTTTATAAAGTATAGTTTATAACTCTTTCAATGTAGCAACATGGGAGATAATGTCAGGCATTTTTAAGCTCTGTTTAAGTACCAATGGAATATCTGGAATGTACTCAAGCCTAAAAAGGTGCATAGCTTCTTCAACATCTTCTTTGATTGTCGATTGACCAACACAGGCTTGAACATCATTAAAGTATTTCGTTACAAAGTAATACTCAATCTCTTCAATTTTATTGCAAGCTGCATAATACAATGGTCTCTTCCAAAGAAAAGATAATGATAGATCCCCCGTTCTTATTAGCCAATCGAATAACCAAGCTTCATCTATTTCAGGAATTGTCACCTGTTCATCTTTGACGGCCTCAATGATCTTTTTAACAGCTATTTTATTTTCTGAGATTAGTTTGAGTGCCTTAGTAAGCTCTGCTTCATCATTGTATTTGTCTATAAGGCTTTTTGTTGCATAGTCTGCATGAGCTTTTAAGCCTTTTAATGCATTGCTGTACTCTAATGGTAATTGTGACATATTTATTTTTTTTAGTGTAACATACCAACAGCTAAATGGAACAGAGCCTCAAATATACACCACTCTCGACAAATATTTTGACGAAAGTATTGTGAAGTATCAATGAGCTTTACACCTGATTATAAGCTTTCAGACTTAAGCAAAATAGCCGGATTTAACACCGTCGATGAGTTAGCCGAGTACGCCTGTACTAATCGCCAGAACTTAGATAACTGGAATAAAACTGAATCAAAGCAAGGCTTTCTTAGGGGAGCTAAAGTACATGAAAGCACAAGAGATTAAACGCCAAGCTAGAGAGCGGGGTTAGAAAGGGAAAGGTGGATACTCGAGAGCTTATCAGTGTGGCAACACAGCATGGAGGGTCTTGGTACCATGTCAGATTTTAGGCAATTTGAACAAGACCTTGCTCATTTACAGTGATGGGGAAACAGACCTTAAATCGGGCGGGAATAGACCTGGCAATGCCAGGTCTACTAGGAGGTTAATTAGAAAGGATCTCTTTTTGTTTGATAACGATTAGTATCTCTTCCAAAGTAAAATAGCATCCTATCCCTGATAGTGTACCAATCAACCGAGTCAGATCAGCTTGGTTGCCGTTCTGGATCGTGTTACTAATTCCGTAGCGAGATGCGCTTTAACATTATGCTGTTGCTGGCTGAGTGTATCGAGAGCCAAATCTAGAGGAGTAAAGTTCATTGTCGCGTTTTTCATGTTTAATCCTTAGATATTTATGGTGTTTTCACACATTGTTGTTGCTCGTGGTATTGCTCAATGAGCGCTTTAGTATCTCCACCGATTAGATCTAATGAGTTAACGACCCAATAGCCATCGCGTTGGAGAAATTCCGCTTGATGTAGATTGATTAGTGCATCCGCAGAGTCATAACTTATGTCATAGGTTGTCGCAAATTCTTCCGTTATGAATTCGGCTAATACAATCTGTGCCTTATGGCGTAGATTTATTGCTTCATCTAATGGAAAGTATTTGGCTAACAATGGAATAGTTAGTAACGATTCATAGTTATGTTGGCTCGACGATGGCATTAGATCTATCCAATCAAATAAGGAAAATTGAGTAGAGTTTGACTCTTCATCAATAATCACAGTTGTCAGGCTTGTATCAACCAGAATGATTAAATCCCCTTTGATACAGGCTGCTTGCAACATTAGGTAAGCCCCTGTCTCACTGCCATCTACAATTTTTACTGTAAAATTGTGGTGAGTTTCGGTTAACTTGAATAGTTGATCATTGATCTTTGCAGTAAGTTTAGCTTCGAGCTCAACATCATTGCCTCCATCCCTGTACCACTTGACGCCGGTGAAACTCCACTCTGGATCACTTGGCAATTTGTGAGAATGTAGGTTCGATTGATTTCGGTTGAAACAAAACTCGAGGTTGGATAAGGCATGGCAAAGTGAAGATATATAGAAATCAGTATGCTCGATTTCTAAGCTATCGACTTCAATGACCTTAAACTTAACAACTTCTGGCTGACTACCAACTTTGGTGATCGTGCTATTAATGGTTGAGTTGTATTGCCTTGTCCATTCGGTACCGCAATCTAAACACGTTGATGCTAAATCGATCCAATTCAGGCCCTCATTACAGATTACTGAGTTCGTGTTTTGACTTAGGCAATTTTTGTTCGCGCAAACGGCTTTCTTGCAGGTATGCATAGTGAGTCCTTAAATTTTTTAGCCTTTCGGCGGGTAATAAAAAACGACCCACAGGGAGTCGTTTCATGTATAGGTTTATCGGTCACACAACAGGAGCTTATATTGCACTGAAGGCAACGTAAATGAAAAACAGGGAAACACTCATTGCTACTGATGCAACTAGTGCTGAGGTTTGTTCATCTTTGTAATTGTGCATGTTATTTTCCTTTCTACTTTTAAGTCTTTCGACGGGATTGGGTGGCATATACATCAAACCTTTCGGCGGTGTTGATACCTTGATAGGCCGCTTACCAAAACTGTAAGCGTTTCTCTTTCTCGTAAAGAGAACTCGTTTTAGTCACTCCTAAAACGAGTTAAAACTCGCAACTGGTGGTCGTGTGTTTATCGACTCGCTTAATCTTGTAAGCGTTTCGCTAAACGTAAGATTCGGTCGGCGTTGAGCGTACAGAATCCAATGATTATAAGTGGTGCTGCGATTAGCATTATTGTAGTCATTCTGCCCCCAAGAAATGTATGAGTTGTATAATAATCATACATCTGAGGCGTGAATTTAGCAATAACCTCAAGTTACTGAGGTTGAACCAAGGTCAAATCAAAAGGATCAGACAGTTCAAGCCACTTTTGAAAGTCAGCAGCAAATTCGTTGGGGTAGTAATACTTGGCACGCTTTATCAGATCTGTGCGGTATTCCTCATCAGTATTCACTGCCTCAATGTAAAACTCTTCGTAAGTCTTCTTTTCGAAAAATTCTTCAAAATGACGTTCAAAAAACTCTTTAACACCAGGTTGATTGAAAAAGTCTCCATGACTCTTGTGTTCGATATTCATGATTAGTCCAAAAAATATATAGGGCCTTGCGGCATTATGAGAGAGTCCCACTTTAAAAGTGGGACCTAGATTTGATAAAGGTCACCTGCAACAACAGGTGAACCCAATTACTCTTGGAGTGTTTTAGCGTATGCAACCAATTTGGGGGCACACAGCGTAGATAAACCAAGAGAGATAACACAACCGGACAAGATCAAAATTGTGGTCATGCAAAATGCTCCTTATTGCTAGATCTTGCGACTTAGCAGTGTGCATGTAACTCCTACTACTAGTAACAGTAGTGCGTTTATTACTGGCTCTTCAAAGAAAAGCCCAACAAGCGCTGCGGTCCATGCACCTTCACCGAATTTAAGCAAAACATACTTAGTAGTATCTTTGTGCTTATTAAGTGTATTACCGAATAATTCAAGGCTTTTTGCAGCCCATTGTTTAACTAAGTGATTAACATTTTTCATAATTCCTCTTTAAAAAGGAATGCACTTAGTTCCCAAGGGATACAAAATGCACCCTTTGGGTTTAGTGGCATAAAATGCCTTTTGGTTCATATAGATATAAAGCCTTGCGGCAGAGTTGATACCTTGATAGGCCGCTTACCAAAACTGTAAGCGCTTCTTCGTGTCGTAAGGAACACAAATAGGAATAGCCTGTCCTCTGTTTTTAAACAGGACATTACTATTGATATTCAGGTGGGCAATTAGGCCTGGGAGTAGTAGAAGGAGTTGCTTATCGAATGTTAGCAACCATAGGTATTAAAATACCTATTCAATTGCGTGGGGTCAATAAATAGTTTACTGTATTCAGTTACTAACACTCGTTAGTGGCCTTGTGCTCCCTGCTAGCTTCTTTAAGTCGTCATTAGAAATTGCCAACAATTTCTAATGACAGATTTTACGCTTCCTGCGTAGAAACTAGCTCTGTTGTTAGAGCTAACCTCATAAGAGGCATCAACCCCCGTCGAAAGACATACAAAACAAACATTTAAGGACACACTATGGCTGTATTTAGTCACTCCCGCACAGACTTTGTGCAAAATTCGCACCTGATATTAATCAAATCACATTCATTGTGCAGTATCACCATCGATTAGTTGGAGGTGTGCCGTGATCAGGATTGATAAAGTTCGTCGAATTGGCGATGAAACAGGACAACAATTACTCCGGGTACGTAACTCACACATCAGCAAGAGAGATGGTTTGTTCACTCGTTTGGCACCAATCAAAGTGCTCAACGAGGAAAACAACAAGTGGGTGATTCGTAACGTTCGGGGCTCAGGCATAAAAGCCTACTCTAAGTCAGAAGCTGGACTGGATTATGATGCATTTGCAGCGCTAGGTGTCCCCTACTCTGCTAAGGCTTATAAACCAAATATCTCGCTTAAACGAGCTACTATGATTGACCTGCTCATCTGGTTATGGCGTGAGCCGAACCCAGGTGCTCAGTTAGGCTTTAAGATCTCTATTGTTAGTTTGGTCTTAGCTATCATCAGTATGTTCTTCTGAACCATTTGAGGCGGTATTAACTGCTCTTTTTCATCATGCCGAAAGGCTAAAAAAAATTAAGGAATAATCATGGGAATCCGCTTAGGCACCTCATATCTTGCTACAACTCCGTACAGCTTAGATGACTGTGTTTTAGGGGTTGCAGACCACTATGCAAGCGCTGCTAATGAGCATGTTGCTACACCATACATTGATGAGGCATATCAAGCGCTCGGTAATGTGCAGGTTTTTAAAACTGAGAAAGAAGCACGGATTGTGCTCAAAAGACATATATTGTCACGCACACGCACTGAGATACTAGCTAATAGCTATGCACTTGAAGATCTAAAGCTTGAACTGCAAGAGTTTACATTTGAGCTGAAAGCGCTCGATAAGGTTAAGATCGGTGAGTCTATGTATCACGATGAAGTAGTATACTACAAGCGTAAAATTGATTCGGCAAAATCAGGAATAGAGCACTTTAAAGCTGAGTTATCAAAGCTGCGAAAGATTCGCAGTAAGAAGCTACAAATTGTATTTCCTGCTGAATTAGCATAGGAGTCTGTTTATTTCAGGCATATCATTGGGCAGGTTTTCTCCTGCCTTTAAACACGCCGAAAGGCTTACAATATTAAGGAATACACTTATGTTTAATTCACTACCTTCAGTCGTCAGTGGCACAATCGCAACTTTTGATAGCGGACGCTTCAGCTTGAGCACTCTTGGGCAAAAACTTGATGCTCGGTTGTTCCTTGAGTACCGTCGAGATCATCAGTCAATTGTAGGATTGAACTCAATTATCGAGTCAAACCGCAATATGCTCCAGTGCTATTTTTTCCGTGGCTATATGTCCGTTGAGACCTTCGAAAAGGCACAGCATCAGCTTAGAGCTGATTACTGGCTGAAGTTCTTTGAGCAGTCCGGGGTGGAGGCCTTGATGTCTACCCAGGATTTCGAAAAGCACAGATCTGACCTAAAAGAAGGTCATAACGATGTGGTTAATATTGATTTTACCGAAGATACTGCCGCCGATTTCATCAGTGGTTTCAGTCGTGAAGTAGAGGAAATATTCGCCAAACGCATTGATGGTATTTTCCAAAGGTTAAGTGGTGAGCATGTTACTAATGCCCCGCAAGCTTTTGGTGAGACCATGATCTTCTCGGGTGTTTCAACTGAGGTTAATCAGTACTCAAATACTGCGTTTATTCATGACTTGCGTATTGTTCTTTCGATACTACGAGGTGCTTACTCTAAGTTTGACTCTCGGACAACTCAAAGGATTGTTACGCTTGGTTATGAGCACTCAGGAAAATGGCATTCGTGTGATGGCGGCTCATTTGAGATTAAAGTGTTTAAGAAAGGAACTGCTCACTTACGTATATCGCAGGTTTTGGCCGAAAAACTCAATGCTGTTTTAGCATCTCTATATCCTAATACTCTAGCGCCTATAGTTCGCAAAACGTCGAACCGACTAAAATCGAGGCTGCAACCGGTAGAAAAGATGTTGTCGTTGGAGCTTCGTAACCAGCTTGCTAGTACCAAAATCGAGCGACAATTAGAGATAGTTAAAGGCACAGAGGATTATCCTCGGCCACAATACAAGCGAAGTGCTACTGAGTGGAAAATTAGCTACTACATGTACAAGAAAGAGGCTCCGTTGAAAGCAGAGCTAATTTCGTTGTTTGGCGGTATAGCTACGAAGGTTAGTCAATTTGGTACTTACCTAGATTTTATCTTTGATTTTGACCCAACGGAGTTGGTTCATTCATTGCAACTATCTGGATTAGTACCTGACCAGGTATCGCACCAGTTTTATCAGTCAACTGACAGGTTGAGAGATTTAGTCAAGGATTTGATTGGTGATACTTCTAATCTAAGCTGCTTAGAACCGAGTGCCGGCTACGGAAAACTGGCCCAGCTGCTACCACCTGAAACTACCACTTGTGTTGAGATTAATAGTCACAACGTTCAAGTGCTTCGATCTCGCGGTTATGACGCTATTCAAGCTGATTTTGTTGAATATGCTCAAGACACCGATAAGCGATTCGATTTAGTGGTGATGAACCCTCCGTTTGCTAAGCAAAGTTACTTACAACACTTTGATTTAGCGCTTGGTGTGGTCAGGGCTGGTGGCAGAGCTATTGCGGTTCTACCTAGTACGTTCAAAAGTAAAATTGATGAGCTTTCCGTCAAGCATGGTGCGGATATTTCAGTGATTTATGACGAGCAAGAACAGTTTGAAGGAACTGGCTTGTTAAATGTTGTAATCGTTGAAGCAATCAAATCAAGCGTGCTTTAAAGCTACTGCCGGTGATAGAAATATGACCGGCTTAATTTGAGCCACTGGCTTAATAAGTAACAGCCTAAGTTACTCCCCATAAGGGTAAGGGCAAATGTCGAAAGACAAATAAACAAAGAGGAAATATATAATGCTATTGACAAAGTTTGAAGCCGAACAGGTTCTCAGGTTTAGTTATGGAAATAAAGATCTAGCTATCGAAAAGATGCTGGTGACATTTGGACGTAACTGGCCCCACCGCAATGAGTTAGATGTGTGTAGAGCTCGCGCAAAATCTGCTATTCAGGTTATCCGCGAACTACGCTTGAGTCGACAGACACGCACGAGCCTATTAATTGATGGCTACGAACTCAGTGGTGAATGTCAAAATCATGGTGATTACACATTTAGGGATGTCATCCGATATCCCAATGGCGTGCATGGTATTAAAGGCTTTCAAATCTTCAAAGAAGGTCAACTTGTTGGTCAGGCGTGGGATTTATCTGGAAGTTCTAGCTTAAGCTTGGTCGTTTTGTCCCAGCAAATAGGTAGGTTTGAAGATAGTCAGCAGGCCATAGACAACGCTCTTGAAGCTTTATTTAGGAATGAATTTTTGAATAGAGGAAATTATGCTTGAACTTCTTATTAATGGAGAAATCAGGGTGAGCACCATACTGAAGTTGCTTTCGCAATATTGGGATGTGTTAACCCTCATTCTTATTGTAGGTTGTGGCGTGATTGCTAAGGCATACAAACGTTTGTCTGCATGAGTTCACGCTTGGAAAATTTAATGGGTCTATGACTCAACATTAACCACTCGAAAGAGTTAATTATATAAGGAACCAAATGATGACTATGCTTCAAGTATACAAACTGTGGAATGTCGAAACTCAGTGTCCGTATTGCGGCACAAGTAACTACTTTGCAGCTAAAAACTTTCATACAAATAAGCAGCTTCCATTTCAGCGTGAGAAAAACTATGAAGTGATGTGTGGCCTCTGCGAAGAGGAATATCACTTCAGGTTGCCACCGCTCAATCAAAGTGGCGGTAAAGTTAAAGCTGTGAAGGTTACTGGTGATAATCAACCGATTCAATCTGGTGATTATCAACCGGTGCTATCTGGCTTTAAGCTCCATATAACGCTGGCTGACTGTGAAGAGTATGAGGTCGGCATTGTCGACAATGATTCTGGTAAGTTAGAAGCATTTCAACCGAATGATGATTACGTTGTTGTGCCGCACGGTGACAATGGCCACATCCTCGGCATGTATCAGCGCGCATATAATGACGTAACAAAGGTCTTGATTGCAGCTGATGATATTTTGAATGTTCGATACGAGCCACTTCAAGGCCAGGCTGGTGGAGATACATCTAGTATGTATTTTGAACCGGTAACTGGCTAAACAAATCAAGCATTGCTCTGAACTTCGGTTCATTGCGATGCTTGATTCATTCTTCACTCACTACCCTTTCTTTTACTATTGCCCTTCCCTACAACCACATGATGTTTTTATCCCGCATACTAGGTCATTGGTATCTACTGTTATGGTGTTGCCGCAAATACAAAAACAGCGCCAATATTGGCTATGATCCGCATTTCTATTCTCAATTGGTGGCGCAGTTTTCTCTATCACTCGCAGCCATGTAAACCTTTGGCTCTTAAGGTTGATTGTTTCAGAACCTGCCATGTTTTGCCTACTTGCTATTGAAATTCAGGGCTACAGACTGAATAAATGTAGCCGCTTTCTTATGGTGGCTTCTATGGGCGATAAATTCAGCTTGAGCTTGGTTGCATTCCAAGTCTTCAAAGTCGAGGTAGTCCAGTTTGTAGTGCTGGCGCTCGCTATTTATCTTATCTACGGCTGCTTGAACATCTTTTATTTTTCCGCGAATAGCTATGATTTTGTGGGTTTTCATACCTGAGTTGAGTATATCAATTTTCATATATGGTCCTTATAACGGTAAGTTGACAGTTGATAGCCATTCTTGCCAAAAATTTAACCGTCCGATTTGAGATGTGAACTGCCTAGTGCGTGGGGAAAGAGCTTGCCATGCGCGACTCCTATCAACTGATTCTTGATAGAAGAAACCATAAAAATCAGGCTTAACCATCTGATTTTTATGGTGGTGAACGAGAGGATTGTTACCTTGTTTGCGCTCTTTATCCGCGTATACGTTATAGGTGGTCTTGATAACTGGTTCGTGAGCATTAAAGAAGTCGACATAATCAACCAAAACAATCTCTCGAGTCCTAACGTCAAGGCGTATTACTTCATACATCCTCGGAATGTCGGTGACCAAGGCAGCCTCACTTTCGGTTAGGTGATCGCCCATATAAATTTTGTGGAAGTACAGTTTTCCAGCAATGCGCTTACCAACAGTGTTTGTCATACAGATTGCCCCACCTATGCCTTGACTAGATCAATTGGATTGTGGCTGCAACAAACCAATCTAAAAGCGCCCTTTGTCGTTAATTCTTTGGCAAACGCAAAGTGCTCTAATGCTTCCTTCAGACTCTCACCAACCAAGTAGCCTTTTTGAAAGGTGTTTAAGCTCGTCCTTACGCCGTCAAACTCAGGTTGACCTTTGATGCCGCGGTCACTTGAGCTCCTGCTTGCCACAAACGCGATCCCGCGCTCTTTGCTGCACAGCATAGCTAGTGTTTCCCAGAGCTTTTGACGTGGCATTGGCGGCAATGTATTCGTCGCATAACCACAGTAAATGAACCGATAGTTATATTTGAGCACATCAAGATTTCTGCAGTGGGTATAGTCGAAATCTGAAACATGCCCAGCTATCTCTGCTATCGCATCAGAATCAACCTGTGCGCGCCCTTTAGCGTAATTTAACGCGCTACCGACAATAAGGTGCGGGTAGTCTCGAATCACTTGTTTAAGTGGGGCTGAGGGGGCTTTTCGGCTGATAGCCGTTTTAGCACTCGTTAAAAATTCCTGCTCGATTTCATCTTGAGTTTGATAGTGCTCTGGTAGCAGGCTTTGCTTTATGAGAGGTAGTCCATTCTCATCAGGTAATTCTCGGATAAAACTGAGTTGAGCTGTCATTTTGTCGCTCTCTATCAAGTAGCTATTATCGATGGAGTAATGCTACCTGAAAGAGATATTTTGCAAGGTGGTATGGGTTGTTTCTAAAAGGCTATGGGAAAGCAGTTTGTGCTCCAAGAGATCCCCTCTGTATAACTAAAACACCTGTTTGACTGGTGGTGGTACATTTTCCCATCAATGCTCATAATTTCAACTTTGGTTCTAGTCTCTGAACCCCTGGCATTTATATCAGCTGTCTTTTGAAACTGTAATATCGCAGAGCCATCAATCAGGAAAACTTCATCCGTTGCCGGTTCGTATGTGTTTTGAGTGGTTGCCTGACTACAATTTAGTTGTCTGGCGGTTATGGTTAAGTCTTTGCGTATGCTCTCAAAACAGATATCTGTCCCTTTGATTCTGTTTGTTGCGATAGGATTGCCATTGTTGGTTATGGCAAGAGTGATTGGTGATACTGGTAGTTTTGCAAAGTTAGGTATGTCATCACTAGAGGTACATCCTCCTATAGAGATGATTGCAATGCCGATCGTTATTTTTTTCACACTTATCCCTGATGCAGTTGAGCGGTAAAATTAGGTTTAGTATTAACTGCAGCTTAATACTATTTTTTCTTTAGTGGCACATCTCTTCTGACGGCAATAGAACTCTCATACGACAAGGAGTGATTTTCACCTAATTTAAAATGTCAGTATCGATGGTTATCAACTACTGTTTAATGATTTTAATCAGAGGGTTATCTATCAAATATAGATCGGTTATAGTAGTGGTTCCTTAGTTATCACTGAGGAAGCTTCGGCCCAGCACTTCAAGGTTTTATACCCCCCCTTTCAACATCAATTTCAAATGGATTTTATATTATGCTAGCGACAATGCTTTTGTCTCTGGCCGCTGCTGCTGTGCCCAGTCAGACTAATGACGACACAACTTCTAGTGCCAGAGATTTTCAGGTAAATATTCAGGTGGGTAGCCATCAACCTTGCTCGGGAACAATTCTCAACGGCCAATGGATCTTAACTTCTAGCCGGTGTACTCCTGCCCCGGACGATATCAATATAGATAATTATCAAATTCAGGTATATCAGGGCTTTGCTGGTTTTGATGACGATGATTTAGTGTATCAGGGCGCAGTTAGGTCTTTCGACTTCATTACTAAACCAATTGACGAACAAAGCCTTTCTGATGGAAATGATCTGCACTACACACTGAGGAAAGCGACGGTAGATAACAAAGTTGTGCCTTTTCTTGAAGACAATCCATTAATGGGCAATGTTGATCACCTGCAGCAAAAAATTAGCTATGGCGATCAGTTCTTGCAGGATGAAGTGGTGTTAATACGGCTCTTCGGTAATGTGCCTCATGGCCATTCATTCGTCATCCCCAAAGCCGCTTTACTAGAAGAAGAATACAGCCCCGGCACTTGGGAAGAAATTTCT
Organism: Photobacterium lutimaris; assembly: GCF_003025555.1. Classification (GTDB taxonomy): domain Bacteria; phylum Pseudomonadota; class Gammaproteobacteria; order Enterobacterales; family Vibrionaceae; genus Photobacterium; species Photobacterium lutimaris. The sequence continues at coordinate 101,868 of NZ_PYMH01000013.1, forward strand.
AGCTCTCTTCTGCTAAATCCTGCTCAATCGTATTCAATGATAAGTAAGGGCAGTGAATCAAATGATGCAGTAGAAGTGGTAGTTGGGCGTGGCGAGCTTAATGTCGATTGCTCTGCCCAGGTAAGGAAGGGCTTTGAGCTATGGTATAGCGGTGACTGTCCAAACGACGATTATGATTGGTCAGAGTTACCAGTACACTTACCCGAAATACCAGATAGCCCAGTACATTTACCCGCTGAACCGGTGGATGGTAGTGAAGCTGATTGGCCGACAGAAATCGCAGTACAATCTGATGTGGCGATTGTAAGCCACACAAAGGTTATCCCTTCCGTATCGCTTCTTAATAGTGATTTAGGTGCGAGTGTGCATAATGAAAACCAGTTGGTAGGTTTGGTTACTAACCCTGCGTTTGGTGAAGAGATGGCTATTTCAGTTTCTCATTACCTAGATTTTCTAGTTGAGCGGGTTGATCAGTTGGTCACACCAACGTCAGTGCAGAACATTCACTTTGAACCGGGTGATTACTTTTCAGTGGAAACTATCAACATTCAGAACCTTTCTGATAGTGATAAGACGGTAAATCCAACGGTAGTCGGCAGCGGTCACTTTGCTATTGAAAATAATGTTTGCCCTGCATCTATCGAGCCCAAAGAATATTGCTCTTTTGATGTGGTATTCAATACAGGCCAGAAATGGATGGATTTTGATGATATAGAGATGGCACTGGTAAATATCAACATACTCAATTCAATCTCACTTATTCATGCTGTAGTGGATCCAGATGGAGATATAGATATTGGCCCGTGCCCAGATGGGGACTGTAGCATTGATCCTTGTCTTGATGGCAATTGTGGGAGTGGACCGGTACCTGAGAGTAGTGGTGGTTCAACCTCCCCGCTCTTATTGTTCTGGCTTATGTCATTAATGTACTTCCGTCGAAATCGATAGATACCACAGGTCAACTGGCAAGTTTGCGCTTGCCAGTTATTGATGTCAGTGAAAAATAAAGTTTAAAACTTTTCGGCCTCAGAAGTCTTGTTCTGGTGTATCCGTAAGTAGCCAAAAGTGGCAATAAAGACCGAAACTTAGGTTCTATCAACATGGCTATCTAAGAAAAATGTAACAACAAAGTTCGAAACTCATTTTTTGGACTCCAACTTACGCCTTTCAAGCTCACGCTTCGCCGCTTCCACCGCTGCAACAGGATCAAAATTCTTTGGGCTGACGATAGTGGAAGACTCACCAAGTGTCGCCCATTGTTTGCTAAGCTCTGAGGCAATAGAGAATGATAAATAATTTAAAAATTCTGATGGTGTATAACTATTGCCGCCATTCGTATTGGCTATCATTGACTCTAGCATTTTCTTTGAACTACATGGGTCGGTATCGTATCGCTCTAGGAACTCAAAGAAGCACCACGATCGTTTTGCATCCCTCTTAATCGCCCCTCTGTCCTTAGCAAACCGCCTAGCCCCTTCGATAAGATAGTTTTGTATCTGAACGAAATCGCCTTTCAATATTGCCTCTCTTTTAACTACGAAGCGAGGTGGATTTGTAATGATATCCGTTTTTAATTTTAATAAACCTTCTGACATACCTTGTCTCCTTATAACGCTTGTTTCTATAAAGTTTCGAACTTTATTGTCGAATTTCTAACTTTGTCCACCGACAATTGAACCAACAACGGCTTTAACTTTCTAGTGTGATTATTCCCCCCAAATTGAACGCTCATTTTCAATAGTCCGGTTGATATTGATTGGTGAACAATCTAATAGAGTACCGATATGAAATTTAAAAACCTAGTCGTTGCAGCGATAGCCTCTAGCTTGAGCTTTACTGCTGCTGCACACCATGAACGCTTGGCGCACTATGCGATAGCAGACCTTCACGTAAATTCAAAGCCAGTGGTAGCGAATTCAATAGACCGTTTTTTCGTTTGTGATTTTTTCCATGTCAGCTTACGTAAATCGTCTGCGCGGAGCCCAGAAGTGATGTTTGAGCCAGATGTGCTCGCAGTATTACCATCTGGCAATGTTCAAAGCGTTTCCTTACCGGAGGTTGGTGGCCGGGTGAGCGAGCTTGAAGCCTGTTTTGATAAGAGTGTAGGCATTTCTACAAGATCTGATGCACAGGAGTTCCGCGATGCGTTAGCGAGGCTGTACCCTGCGACTAACGGCGTTATCCAAGGAGATAAAATCCTTCACCGAGAAAAAGGCGTCGAGTTGGTAATGGCCGACTCTCGCGCGAAATCTCGCTCATTTTATGTGTCAATGGTGTCTGGTCGAGCCGCAGAGGTTCACGTTAATTACAACTAGTTCGGTTTGCTACTTCCGGTGTCTAATAAGGGAAGTAGCGAGCTGTATCGTAACAATGAGTGTAGCCGTCCTTGGCTATTATGATGCTCGGTTAATGTGATGTGCGCTTGGAAAGTATGATTTCTAGCTGATCATCTATCTCACGGTAGTGACTTGCGAATGTACTGTTATTATCGAGGATGTTCTTAAGAGTTTGTAATTTTGCAGGTGTTGCCTTAACTCGCCATTTAAGTGGGCTAATTAGTTCAAGTTCTGCGTCGAAGCTTTCATAAAGGTTAGCGTGCATTATGCAAACCAAACAGCCAGATTTCAGCTTGCTTAAATCTAACGTTGAGACGGTTGAGTAGTTAACTGTTGTATTGAGTTGACGCTCAATGTCCTTCACCAAAAAATAAAACTTTTCAAGTGTGTTGTTGCCTTCTGGCTTCTCCAATACCAATAGTGCTTCTAGCCGTGATTCAATGTTTTTTCCTTTCTTTCGGCCTGTCTGAATCAGTGATTTAATAACCTTCTTTGCCAGCTTGTAGTCGGGTTTCTTCTCAAGCCCTTTAAGGTATTTCACTAGTATTTGGTTGCGCTTCTCTATAGTGATGTGGGTCTTACTATACTTCTTTTGCATTTCGAGATGGAGAAGACTATTGCTCGCTAGTTGTTCAACTTGCGTGGCGTAGCTCATTATTTCTAGATCCTATAGTTTGCAATGTTGCTCAAGCATCTGCTCGTGGCCTTTGTAGTACGCTGGATTCAGTCGTATCAGCATCGTTGCCTGATCAGTATCTTCATATATTTTATTGTATGATAAAAATAGGCACTGTTTTTCAACGGTGGAGGCCAATGTCTTAAGCTGCTCTACTGTTTCCCCTACCACCATAATATCTACTGGTTCAACTTGGTCACCGTTATGGTCAAAATGCCATGCCTCATGTGTACGGTTAACGTAGACGTGATTGGTAGTGAGTTCAGATTCGCCAATATACGCCATGTTGAAACCTTGGTCTGTAATCGTTCGGTAAAGTTTTAGCAAGCTCGCTTTAGCAGATTGCAACTCAAATGCTTCAATACACACTTGTGGACTATCAATTGGGTAGTGCTTGGTCGCAATCGTTATATTGTGGCGGCCGCTATTGCTCTGGATTCGGCATGTAAAGTGTTCATTATTCTGCAGTACACCGACCAATGGGTAGATATTGTCAGCGTAATAGACAAAATTCAGTGGAGCTACCAGCTGATCATTATCATCGAATGCCGCAGTCATTTCATTCATTCGTGAGTGCATTATCAAAGGACGGCGACTTTCCATGCTTTTATCGAAATCTGCTGGTTCTTGAGCAAATGTAGGGGCACCAATTTTATCCAAGTCCCGAACTAACCACCAATATTGATCAACATCAGAGATAGTTGCACCTGACTCAATAGCGAGTGCTTGGTTCAGTGTCGTTAGCACTGATTCAACTTCACGAACAGGGCTTCGTTTCTGCTTTTTGATAGCCTGAAGCACTTTTTTGATATCGCTTTTGATATGTCGGCAACGCTGGGAAGTAGCATATTTTTTCAAGATTGAGCTAACGTCTGATTTCTTATGGTTTGTTGGTGAGTATGCTTCGTAGAGGCTAACGAACAAAACGTCGTGCAAGTCTAAAAGTTTCAAGTGATGATCTCCGTTAGGCTCAAAATCTCATGGAAAATATTGGCGCTAGATTCGATGGTTTGAGCTATTTCAATCAGCTCTTTTTCGTGCTCGGGAGTATAGAAGAACGAACGCAGATAACCAGTTTGTTCAAGTAGAGAAGCGAGGCAAGTACCATCGATCAAAGCTGCATTGTCGCGCAAACTTTCGATGTCAGTGTCAGATAAAATTAGCTGGATTTTCATGTCTTAACTTTGTAATTGGCGCTCAACAATAATCGGCCGAGCTAACCAATTTGATATGATTTGATTGGGGTGTAAATGAAGCGCGTTATGCGGTTGCTGGTGGCATCATGCGGAGCATTTCAAGTGCGCTGCTTGTGTTAATGCCGTGGCGTTGGGCAATTACTTTAATGGTAAGCGTCATTACCGCGAAGATCGCTGTAGGCGGCATTTTCACGAAAGAACGATTTTTGCCTTCATTGATACCAAGAAATAGTGTGCCATCTTCGTTCCAATTAGCTTTTAATGATTTGCTTCGATCCTCGCCATGAAACTTAAAGTCGACACCGGGCAGTCTTCCCATGAGTAAGTGAGCAAATTGAACGGTTTCTGTATCAGGGGTCAACTGAAACTTGATCGAACGTGCCCAGTCACCGACTCGATTCTGTCCCTGCTTGAATGGTGCAATTTCGACATATACAGTAAGCAACCCTTTTTTTCCTGAGGAAACACGCTGCTTAAACTGAATAGCGCTACCCAAATACAATTGAATTTGTGTTTTGCTGTAGTCCTCTACAGGCTGAACCGGCGTCATAGGTGCGCTTTGTGGTGCAGGTTGTTGAACCGGTGCGTGTGGCGGCTTGCTAGGGTACTGTTGGTTCATGTTTGAATTTGAATGCATGTTCATATCTCTTCTGGAAGTTTCCTCGGAACCTCTATATTAGCGGTTCGTAAAAACTGTCAAGCGCACTCTAATCATTTTCCACCGTGAATGCTTGCAGTTATGAGGCTCATTACACTTCAAAGGTTAGTAACGAACAGAGTGTTATGAATATTAATCTTGCCCCGTCGGTGGGCTTGAATCGAGTAAACCACAAGTGTTAGCGGTTGGGATAGAATCAGAAACTAAAAGTAGATCTTAGTGCGATGAAGGACGCTTTAGCCAAGTGAGAATGTTTTGTCCTTGGCCAAGCGTGTGTTGTTGTTATTAAAGGCTCGCAAATAGCAACTCTTGCATTGAGAGTTCAGTAAGAAGAGAGACGACAGCTCCAAGACATAGATATGGTCCGAATGGAATTTCAGTTGTCAGTTTAACGCTTCTCTTACACAGGTTTATAAGTGATAAGCTGGCGGCCGCTATGGTTGCGAACAACATGATGTCAATTACCGCAGTTGCGCCTAACCAAGCACCCATGGCTGCAAGTAATTTAAAATCACCATATCCTAGCCCTTCCTTCTTCATTACAAACCTGAATATCCAATAAGCCCCCCAAAGCAGCCCGTAACCAAGTATTGCTCCACCCACAGCATCGTGCAGAGAAATAGCAGAACCGTTTACCCAGGCAAGCGCGATTCCAAACCATAGCAACGGCATGGTCAGTTGGTCTGGTAGAAACATGGTTTTTGCATCGATGGTTGCTAACAATAGTAATGTAGCGACAAACACCCATAAGCACGCAGTGCTGGCATTGAGCCCGAACGAATGTACAAGTAGAGTAGTGAGCACTGTCAATGCAGATTCAGTGACAGGGTAACTCTGTAGCTTCGCGATGCTCTGAATCCGCACCTTCACCAATTTGAAGCTTGAAGGCACCGACTCAGGCGTTGGAAGCTTTAATTCAGGGTTTAGCTCTTGATAGTCTCCGAGATAGTCAGCTTCTAGTTTTGCCGGGATCCGGATTGATGCGGCATGAATAAGTGTTCCGATACCAAAGGCCGAGATACCCAGCGTCGTGTACAAAGCAACAGTCATTGTCATTCCCTTAAAGTTTTCGCATTTCCTTTGGATCAACTTTGCCAAAGACCAGATCAATAGCATCGAGATAGGCCAGCGGCCTTTCTTCTTTCAGAAAAAGAGGTTCGAAGGTTACTCCCCGCCGATAAGCATGTAGTGAAGTGTCAAATCGCAAGTTCGAAGGTTTCACGCCCTGGTACTGCTTCAACACCTTGGAAGCTTTTGGCCTCAAACAGTTGAACTGGAGACAAATTTCTTTTGAGCCGATCATGCCGTTTGCAGCTACGTATGCATCGATAAAACGTAGCATGGCAAGTTCGATAGTTTCGGTGCTGGTCATGGAGACAATCAATTGGTTGGTTTACCCATATGTCGATCTGGCGGCTCAAAATAAGCAATGATTTTACGCTTGTTTCAACCCCCCATAACCACGAGCGATTTAAACTAAATCGTCTGATTATTATTGTGAATGAACCAGATGGCCAACCAACGAACTTAGTCCAGTTGCATTGCTAAGTACCTAGCCTCCTGTATTTGAGCTCAAAGTCCAGCTCTCCCAGCCCCGTAGAACCTAGCCACTGCGGGGCTCTTTTTTCCCACAGGAGTAGCCAAAGTGTATATATATACCCCAGCTAGGTAACACCACAAACCGTCACCTAGACGCACCTCCTTACCAAGCCATAGCCCCGCTTTCCCTCCCCTTCTGGCCCCCGATGTTAAAATGAAAAATGAATAAAAAATAAATAAAAATAAAATTTACTGGAACCACAGCGCACACCACCGGTTAGGTGATCGACGGAGGTGCGTAGAGGCTTAGGCAACATGGGGTATATATATACACTTTTGGCTTAAGTACAGTGATGAGAGGTTGCTGACATGGTTGCTAACGTGCGATTTGGACTGGTTGCAGGGTTCTGGGGAGGGCTAAGAAGCAAGGACGACCTTACTATGATGGTCGCCCTAACTCTTATTGCGATTCAAGCTTTTTTATGCGAGTTTCGTGGCCGTTGTACTGACCTTTGAGGGTGTTGATGTTGCTATTGGTGCTAGATATATTTTGGCTATTATTATCAATTCCAACTGTATTACTTGCCGCTTGAGTTGCGTTAGTCTCATTAACTGCTGCGCTGTCATCGATTGATTTTTTTAATGATTGGCTGATTATGCTGGAGCTCCCTCCTGTCGGTAAGGTTGAACTGCCAGGATTAATGTTATCGTACTGGTTGCCACTCTGCCGAATGCTATCAACACCAGCTAAGGCGAATGTCGAACACATACCAAGCACAGCAATGGTAAATATCTTTTTCACTTAATCTGTTCCAAATGGTTATTTGATAAGGGCGGGATGCTTGTGAGGGAATAGAGCAGATTAAGTCAGTGCCCAGTTATGGTCTGCCTGCACTTCCTAACATCATAGCGACCAACTGATCTCACTACAACCACAAAGCATAACTCTATATAGATAAAGCATTTATAAAAAAGCCTCGCTATCCGAATGATTAGCGAGGCTTTTTGTTAAGTTTGGAGTGGTCTATTTTCTACGACGGCACCAAAGGACCGACATTAGGCCAAATAGCCACATGATAGACATCGAACCGCCGCTCTTGCCTGATCCGTTGCTAGGTGGTGTGCCATTATCATCATCTCCTTTAACTTCAATCAGTACCGGGATTTCCGATTCAGAATTTAAAGATAGAGAAGAGCTATGTGCATCACCGCGCTCCAAAATTTCATTGTTCGGGTTAGAACCGATTGTAAGTTCACACGATTCATAACCTGATAGTAATGACGGACAATTATTTTCTTCAATCCAGAAGAACTCATTGTCATCTAGGTACGGAGCAATCAACTGCTCATCGCTTGATAGGTTTTGAACTCTAACATTAAATATCGGAGCATGAACGCCTTCTTCCTCTTCAATGGCTGAGAGCTTAGATGGTGTACTTAAGCCGTTAATTTGCTCTTTAAACCACTGAGCATACCAAAGAGTTGATGCGAACATCGTCCGGTACTCACCGTCGTCGTCAGGTACGCTGTCGCCACGAGATACCACACCGTATAATTCACCATTAGGGCCGAACAAGCCTGTACCACTGTCGCCTGGTCCTGTGCCTGTATAGCCTTCGATGCCGCGTGTCGTAGTGAACGCATCACCGACAATGGTGTAAGTTGCAAATGTACTGCGAAAGTCGTGGCTTGGATCCGTGATATCAAAATCACAGTCATAATCTTTCATTTCATTTCCAAAAAAAGCCGTATAACGACATTGAACACTCAACTCGGCTTCTTTGACAACTAGATCAACTTTTTGCAGTGTGTCAGGTGTGGAGCCATCTTCACGATCTAACCCCCATCCCATGAATACAAACTCTTCACCGATGTTTAGGTTCAAACTCGCTTCGAACTCTTCCCAGCTTTGAGGCATGAAGTTGTCTGACAGAATCTGAGGCATAGGTAGAGTAACAGTATCGTTATGAGCGATTGATTCAGATAGTTCAATCAGCACCATATCGTCATACAGTTCACCCTCCCCAAAATTCCAAAAGGTTTCAGTGTAGTCGGTTAACTCATCGACCTTCAATAGCTCTCGTAAGATAGGAGCTACAACGTATTTTGAAACGTCCTCGCGGTACGCATGTTGGTCAGCTATATTCCACTCGCGATAACTAACAGCTGGTCCTTCATATACAAGGTCTTCGCTATCGTAGGCTGCTAAACCTTGATAAACACGAACGGTTGCATTTAAGTCGCCGTTTGTTTGGTACCAAATTGGCGTACAGTGTTTTGCTGTAAGAATCCATTTTCCGTTAATAAGTGCGCCACCACAGGTAGCGACACCATCAACAGTGAACCCGACCAGGTAATCTTTGTAATCTTCCTGAGTCGCATCGCTGCCGCCGGTGACGAATGGGGTTATCTCTGCTGCATTTGCAAAGGCCATGCTCGTTGCAAGAGCTGTCAAGGTTAGTAATTTTTTCATGTTCATATCCTTTTTAATTAACAGCTCAAGTTGGTCGAGCTATAAGTAGTCTGTTTAGTGGTTCTTCGAACTCCATCTGGAGCAATCAACTAAGAAGATGTTGATTGAGCTAAGTGCTAGCAGCACAAATAATTCCCTGCTGCATCAGCAGAATCAGGATATAACAACGCCACACTTTGCAAGCGAGGCTAAGAAATTCGTATTGAGGGGTATAAACCTTGAAAGGAAGGGCGTAAGCCGTTGATAAAAAAGTGTTAATATCAACTTTGCTACTATATATCACTTACGATATACAGACAAGCGTGCAAAACCGTGCTTTTGGGATGGAGATCAATATTTATTTTGTGTCAAAAGTTAGCGACGAATATTATATCAAATAAATATACAAGTTTGCAGAATTTAGCGGCACAATCGACGAAAATCCCTCAACAACTAACTATTTAAGATATATTATAGAGGCTGAAATCAGAACCCATACAAATCTATATATATCTGGAGAACTTTTTGCATAGCTACATAGCTAAACAGCCAATATATGCCAGTGACGGTACTCTCATAGGAAATGAATTGTTGTACCGTAACAATTCAAGCAGCAACTTCTACCCTAGTAACGTGCCTCACGAGGTAGCTACCTGCTCCGTCATTACTCATAAGCTTCAAGAACTACAGCAAACTGAATTAGATTGCGACTTTCCTACTACTGCGTTTATCAACTTTGATTACCAATCATTGGTCAACCTCACTCCATTGCTTTTCCCGAAGGAGAGCATTGTTATCGAGGTTCTTGAGAACATCCAAGTTGATACAAAGCTTTGTCATGCCCTACGGATAATAAAGGAAAAAGGTTACTCCATCGCATTAGATGATGTCCAACTAAATAGTTGCACAATACGGCTGCTTGATTACATAAGTATTATCAAAGTCGATATTACTCAAATTTCAATTCCAGATGCTAAAGAAATGATCTGCCATCTTTCTAGCCGATCTAATATCAAATTTATTGCCGAGCGAATTGAAACCATCGTGCAGTACGAGGAAGCAGTTAAGGCTGGCTTTGATTACTTCCAAGGCTATTTCTTTGGCCGACCGGAGATACATACTATTGATGTAGTTCAGCCGTCCAGTTTGATTGAATTGACAGGTCCTATGAGTGATTATGATACACGACAGTTCATCACTGTTATGGCATCGGAAGATCCGGGGTCTTGTTCAACATTAATGAATATCCCCTCAGCATCAAACGATTGCCTTTCTATTGCTGATGTGGTTTCTGGTCTAACTCGAGCTCAACTTAAAGCCTTCATGTTTGTTTCTGCCAATACTAGTTGTAACACTAAAAGGGTTTGCCGAAAGACCTATAAGGAGAAGCAGAAGGGCGGTACTGAGGACTTGCTGGGTGTGCTGATCGCCATATCAGCGGTTCTTGGAGATGTAGACTATGATCATATCAACTCGATTGTGAGCGAGCTCGTAACGTTAAACTGCGGGAAGGTTGAAAACGTCACTCATTAATGAGTGACGCATGATTTTAGTTGAGTCTGTTGTATGTTTCAGACCAGCGTTTTGTTAATTGCTTCACTTGAGATAGTTGTTGATCAAAGCCGATAAAGTTACTTACCCGCTCTAGGCTGTTGCAGATCGGTATGCCGTTTCTCAGCTCGACCTCCAACTCTCCTAGCAAATAACACTCTCCATCATTGACTGCTTTAATTTCCCTATTTGTTTCTTCCCAGGCATCAACCACAAACTGTCTTTTTCTCTTATGGAAGGGCACTAGACTTTCTAGCTCATTAAGCTTGCTACGGTAATATATCAGAGCATTTTCAAACTCGACCTCTCGTTGCAAAGCTTGAACTTTCCCATATCGGAAATGTGTAAGCAGTGGATTAGCAGATCCTGTGTTGCTAAATTTTGGTTCTTCTACGTAACAAATTGGTTTGTTTTTAGGTACCTTGCTCTTTAATGACTTTAGGTATGCCTTAGCGTCATCCATATTAGTGAACGAAGCGTGGCCTATAGCGTCATCAAAAACAGGATCTACTTCTACCTCATAAATGACGGCTGGTTCCTTCAAATGAAGTCGGCCGTTACGTATGGAGATAGCGCCCCACTCAAAATCATCGATATTCATAGAGGCTAGATAATCATCCTCTAACTGCCACCGATGTTTTCTGTCACGAGAGTTGTGCTCACCGATGCGATACATATGCGTCGCGAGATCAGAATCAACAATCGAATAACTGCCGTCTTTTAGTTCTAATAGAGGAACGGCGAGCTCCCCTATCCTTCCGCTATCAATCATTAGCTGCCGGGTATTGAAATACGTCTGGTCGTAAAAACTGAAATGCTTCTCATCATTTCGATATAAGTGCTCAAGCAAAGATATTTTCTTACCTTTCTTCAATAACTTATAAGCTTCGATTATGAATTCATCCGGCCTTGGTTCTTCATATCTCGTTTCTACGAAAGATTGTATCTCTACGTAATGTTTGGCAGCACTAAGCATCCATGCAAAACGAAAGGGATAGTCGTCTATGACGTCTTCATGATACGCAGTATTGTCGTGGCTAATCAGTACGTCAGGATCGGCCTCAACAGGACGTTGTAAATATTCATCACAATAATCCGCCCACATGTCATGTTCACAAAAGACCAATGTTGCCTTTTGGCCGCATTGCGAAACCGCCATGTCGTAATGACATAATTCCGAATATTCAAGGTTCGCACCTGTGCTTTCGATCAGCTTAGAAACGTTAACGTTCAGAAGTGATTCCATAGTATTCTCCATATAATTTTGGCCCTTTCGGGTAAAGCCCCCAGTCGGGGGCTGTGATTAAAATAAATAAAGTTGTCCGTCAGTACCGATCTTACCGCTATGCAGCAAGTTGGTAATGTGAACGTCTTCTGGTATTGGTGAGATCAGTTCATGTTTAAGAAGCTCTAACTCAGCTTGTGTTGCACCTGCTCGTTTCGCTTTGCGAATGAGCTTGGCATTAGCTTTCTTTTTCTCCTGGTCTTCAAAGCTTTTTCGAAAAACAAATTTATACTTGTCTCTTGTCCAAAGCTCATCGCCCATGCGTGCCAGCAGCTCTTCATAAGAATTATTACGGTTATAACCGCGCACCGTATAATATTGCTGGCGCAAGCTCATCAAGTGATAAACAGTTGCCTTTCCCTTTGCGATTGAGATAGCGCCGCTTCTCAACAATGACATAGCACTGGACACAGAGGTGTAGCCATCTTGCTTCGATAGATAATATTCAATATCTTGAAATATCCAGTAGAGAGCTTCCTCATCAACAGTAAGTGACTCCTCTTCCGCAAGCTGCATAATCGCATGTAAGTCTTGTTGACCGGTCACGCGATTTTTAACAAGCTTTGCTTGAGTCATGCCCTCAGGTTCAAAAGCTACAGCTTCATGAGCCACATCTCGCAAGCCGAGGTTCGCACCACCGTCTGTCCAATCGCCACCAATAAAGAGGTACGACTCTTGAGGTTGCTTTGTCGGTTCGACATAAATACTGTCCTCCGGCTCATCAAGTAGTTCGAACTCGCCTTTGTTATAGACGCGATGCCAAAGCTCAAGCGCACTCCATGGCCGATCACAGAATGAGTGAAAGCTGTATAGAAACTCGATCATGATTAGGTCTTTCTTCGTAACCATTTTAAATTGTGGTTTCGACATACGGACGTTATCTTCATTGATTTCTATCTTTCCAGCTAACAGCTCCATGTGAACTGAAAGTGCTCTCATTTCTTCCAATGCATCAGCAGTCAGTAACGCATGAAGAAGTCGTTTACACTTCTTGAATGAATAGAGGTCGGGTACGACCTTGACAAAACCGTTGCGGTCAATTGTCCGGCCAATAGCTGTTCGCTCTTCCCAGACGTGGTGGCGGTTGATTATGTAGTTTCTGATACGATTAAGTAGTCGCACGAACTCATAATTACCTGTCTCCAAAAGCTTCTCCATCGACTTGTCCTCTTTCGCGCCAACAACGCAAAAAGTGCACCCGTGCCTGGCCCCGCACCCCTTCGACTGAGCATCTTCCTTATCAGACGTTGCGAACATCACACACTCACCCATACTGTTGGCGTAAATGGTAATACATCGGTCAAAGTTGTTGATAAAGCTTGGAAAAACCTTCTTTTCATCAGTGCCTAAAAAATTAAGAAACTCGAACACCATTGCGGTAGACCAATGCTTGATCGCATATAGGACATAACCACTACCGCTTTTACCCATTGTCAAAGGTGAATGTTCACCACCATTGGCTCTGATTGAGTTTTTACGGATAGTGCCCTCGTCATCCCGTGAACCAATCATCAAGCAAACTTCAGTTTGCTTAATTCCATAGGCTTTTAGAACCTTCCTAACCTCTCTTTCCATCGGCTTGATTTTTAGGTCTTGGCTACATTGACGGGCGCTTGAGTTAGCGACCGTCGGTAGTCCGCGTCCAGAAACAACTCGCCCTAAGAAGGATTGAGTGAAGTTAGGTTGAGCTAGTACCATTACGATTGGAAGTTCATATTTATCAACAAAATCGATAAGTGAGTTCCAACAGTAAATGCTCCACTTACCAATAATCGGATTGTCTATTCTGGTATCAGCGTGTGTGACAAGAGTTGGTTTTTCAGGCTTGTAGCCTTCAGACTTTAGCTCGATATGAGCCAATATGAGAAGTGCTAGGTAACAATTACTGTCTTTTCCAAAGCTCACGCCAAGGGCCGGAACAATACCGTCTTTTATTATTTCTTTGATTTTATCAACCGCATCCTCAATTTGCTGATACCACAGCAAATCGTTGTCAGCTACATCTGAAAAAATCATGTGATTGCGGGCTTTATGTCTCCAATCAAGCCAGGAGGCAGGAAACAATGTAGTGCAATCTAGTTGGTAGGTGTCGTTAGTGCAAGCGTCAAAAATGCTCGACTGCGACTCAGAAATATTCTGATTTAGCATCGATTAGTCCTTATATGTTTTAGCTCTTTCGAGATCCCCAACCTTCTAATGAAGTAACTAACTTTTGGGGTGTTAGTTTTAAAAGTGCCAGAAGCACTAGTAAGTTACCATCGTAGCCATTAATTATCTTTAGTTCAAGCAATGGTTAGCTTTACTCAGCGTCAGCGACCTTGAACTATTATTGTTAGTTACTAACTTGGCGTTCGGTTTTGTTTTAATATGGATATGCTGACAGAGTGAAACTGTCGGATTCAGCCTGAATATGGATATGCTGACGAGTGAAACTGTCGGGTTCAGCCTGAATATGGATATGCTGACGAGTGAAACTGTCGGGTTCAGCCTGAATATGGCTATGCTGCCAGAAGGGAAACTGTCGGATTCAGCCTGAATATGGCTATGCTGCCAGAAGGGAAACTGTCGGATTCAGCGTGAATATGGATATGCTGACAGAGTGAAACTGTCGGGTTCAGCCTGAATATGGCTATGCTGACAGAGTGAAAATGTCGGGTTCAGCCTGAATATGGATATGCTGACGAGTGAAACTGTCGGGTTCAGCCTGAATATGGCTATGCTGCCAGAAGGGAAACTGTCGGATTCAGCCTGAATATGGATATGCTGACAGAGTGAAAATGTCGGGTTCAGCCTGAATATGGATATGCTGACAGAGTGAAATTGTCGGGTTCAGCCTGAATATGGCTATGCTGACAGAGTGAAACTGTCGGATTCAGCCTGAATATGGCTATGCTGACAGAGTGAAATTGTCGGGTTCAGCCTGAATATGGCTATGCTGCCAGAAGGGAAACTGTCGGGTTCAGCCTGAATATGGATATGCTGACAGAATGAAAATGTCGGGTTCAGCCTGAATATGGATATGCTGACGAGTGAAACTGTCGGGTTCAGCCTGAATATGGCTATGCTGACAGAGTGAAATTGTCGGGTTCAGCCTGAATATGGATATGCTGACAGAGTGAAACTGTCGGATTCAGCCTGAATATGAGCCCATACCTTTTTAATGTAAGGGTATGGGCTGGAAAGACTAGGCCGCTTGTTCTAGCTGTTCTTGTTGTTGTTGCTGTTCAACTAGCAATAGTTCGACTTGTTGTAACCTCTGTTTAGTTTGACTTAATTCAGCATCATGTTTGAACGGTTTATTTAGCTGAATATTCGTGTCGTTAACCAGTTCTGCCAAACGCGTCATAGCTGCATAAGCAGAGTCATATGTAGAGGATATTTTAGCTAAGGTCTTAGCTGCTGCGTTCAGTATGCTGTTACCGCGGCCCCACGGATTAGTCATGAAAACCTCATAAGAGGCATTACCAGCTATTCTGTATGAAGGAAGGCCACCAGAAAAATTACCTTCGATACGAAGATCGTCATTACTAGCAAGTAAGTGGTATTTGTCAGCGCTTCTTAATTGGTAGTTACTTAGAACGTGTGACACGCGAGCTTCCAAACCTTTGCCATGAATAGGGGTTCCACAAGTTAAGACGAAAGATTCTAAGTTGGTTAAAACACCCTTGTCGGCCTTATACAATTTCAATTCATTAGCAAGTTTGAAAAATCGACGGTTATACTGGTTCAAATCGTTCTGTAAAGCAAAAGTGGTTCTGCGGTGCGCTGCCTTAAGTAAGCTCAGTTTCTTGTAATTATGTTGCAGCTTAACACGCTCAAGCATTAATGGATCATCGGCCAATATTGCCGATAGTGAACCAAAATCAATGGTTTCATCTTCTGGCTCGTAGACTCGCACATCAGAATTAATTACACCATTTTGGAATTGACGAACGAAGTTTTGTTTCCTTTCAAGCAGTGCCATGAACCAAGAGTCTAGCGTTTTTGTTGTGCTAAAATTCATTACCTCGACTTCGTTAATGTAGCCAGCCTCATAAGCCTTATTGCCTTGGCGCAAAATTCGCCCGTTGCGTTGTGTCCAATCCGAGCTCCTAAGGGGCATATCTAAATGTAACGCGCTAACTAAACGCTCATTTAAATTCCACCCCGCCCCCAAACTAAAACTAGAACCAATCAGAACATTAACTTTGCCAGCGTTAAAGTCGCGCTTTAGTTTTGCTTTGGCTGCAGGTGTTTTGAAATCTTGTACTACAGCAACATTGATACCGTCTTTCTTGAGTTCGGTTTCTAGTTCGTCATAAATTGAATATGCGCTCGATAACGTGGCAAAAGCCTCACTTTTTGATAAGCCATTAGTTTGTTGAATTGCAAAGCTATCGCCCGCCTCAGCTTTTCGGAATAATTCATTAATCTCTTTAATTGACGCTGCGCGGTGGCGGTTGCTAACTCCACGATCACAGAATACTAAAACGTTACCTTTGAAGTGTTTGGATTGGTGGTGAAGTCGCTTAATTTCCTTTATTGCAGCGCTGACAACATTGTTGTGGTTAACTGCATATGGATTAACAAAGCGAGCGTCGAGAGAAGCAACACGTGCGGTATTCATAATTTTGAGCATGTTGTTTTTCTTAGTAATGGTTTTTGCATCTTCGACTAATTGATTGAAAATTGTATCTTGGTCAGATGATATATCCAAAACAATAGATTTCACTTTGCCGTCTTTAAGTTGTGGGATGGCAGGGCGACCGTCGGCCAGTGGCGGTAATAGCTTTGTTAATTGGTCTTCCGTCACAACTTCCGCGAACTGTCGATAAATACGTTGCAGTTCAGGCATATTTACGAACCGAGAAATCGTAGTGTAGGCTTTAAAGTTTCGTCCAGTTGGGCTTAATTCAAGCTTAGTCTGAGGCGTTGCGAATGTTTTGATAAAAGAATCTGTGTTGTGCAGATGCTTTAATGATGGACACAAAAACCTGATCCAAGTAACGGCTTCTATACAGCTGTTGCTAATGGTAGTTCCGGTCCCGAATATTACTTTACCGCCTTTCGATTGAACGGCACGAGTCTTAACAAAAAGGTCGAATGCAGCTTTCGATCCAGTCGGACTGTTTAATCCTCTAACTCCTGTCATTGCTGTGTTGTAAAACAGTGACTTCCATTCTTGGCACTCATCAACCATTAGCTGGGAAATTCTAAGGTCTGAGAATGTGATGCCTGGGAGCATTGGTGTGTTTACTAGCTCGTTTAGTTGGTTGCTAACTTTGTCTTTCATCTTCAATAACCGACGGGTGTTTATTTCTTTGTCGTCAGCATCACTAATGCATTGCTCTAACTCTTGCAGTTGTTCCTCCATTAACTCGACTTGAATATCTCTTGGCGCTTCAATGGATTTAAACGTTGAAGCAGCAACAATAAGAAGATCGAAGTCGCTAGCAAGAGCCGTCATTAATCGCTCTTGCCGTTGCCTGGCATCAAGGGAGTTGTCTAAGCAAATTAAATTTGCGTGGGGGTATGTTGCTAGAAACGAGTCATGAAACTGAGAAACTAGCGAGTTGGGCATTACAATCAACGACCTAGCGCTTTTATTTACCTGCTTAGCGATTAGCGAAAGTGAAGCAAAAACCCAGCTCTTGCCACTGCCAACCGCACAATCTGCGAGCATGTTATCAGTCAATAAACCACGAGCAACAAGTGTTTTTTGAAACGATCTAGGGGTTAGTGCCGAACCCACAAATTGTAGGTGTTCACCAAGTGAAGAGTAGTCAGGCACAACATATGTATTGAATTGTTGGTTGTATAGTTCCTCAAGATGCGTGCGCCGTTGAACGTCAGCAAAAATAAAGTCCTCAAATTCCGAGGCGATCAATTCAAGCTTTTGGTTTGCAAGCGCAGTTTCTTGTTCGTTTACCACTTGCTTATCATTTACGGTATCAGTTACGACTACTTTTGATGTGTTTAAAGCGGAGGCAAATAGAGACTCAAAATCACGACGCTCAGTGCCATATTCCACGGCAGATTTGGTATGGAAGCCCCAGCCATCAATTTGAACAATCCAACCACCAGCAGTATACAAAACCTTTGGTTTTGCTTTGTTGCCCATAAGACTCAATACAAATTCTTCATAATATTTGGACGGAACCCATGATGCGCCAATAGAGACAGAAATCTTATCTGCGGTTAGTGGCGTTGGCATTACTCGGTTTAAAGCTGCAAGGTTTCTTATATACTCATTAGTGGAAGGGCACTGGTTGATTTTTTCTAGGATATTGCCTGATAGATATTGAGCGGCCACCTCGAACTCACCAGTTTGCGGGTTTTTAAAGGCAAGCTCATTATCAAGTAGCAAATTTTGTGTTTCATCGACGGTCTTGTTGAGCAGCTTACTAATGCGGTTAAGGTTAACAGATGCGTACTCACTAATTGAAATAGACAAAGCGTGAATTGGATTAGACGCGCTCTGTGGTGCCTCGTACGGTCTAAATACACGTTTGCTCATAATAGGCGCGAGGTTATAGCTTTCTTCTATACCTTCCGATTTATCAGCTTTCTGGTAATCGCTTTCGATTGCCTTAGTTCGATTGTAAAACGAACATTCGCCTAAAACACTCTTGTTATGGCTGCGTTGTAATGGTCCGAACTTATCAATAAATGTTGTGTGGTGATAATTTAGTGTTTGTCGTAAAGCCTCAATATGAGTCTCAGAAATATTGTCTTGCTCAGCTTTTACTAATGCCTTAAGCGTGTCTTTGATTGCTAAATATGCGATCAGTCGCTTTTCTTTTGCAATAGATAAATTTAGCTCTTGGTGGTTCTTGAGAACATCACCATCTAAATTTATTGAGTCAGAAATACGGCGGTAAAGAGCCCCCTCAAGATAGCCGATCTCAAAAAGGGAAAGATTTGATTGAGGTAGCTCAACTAGTGAGTCTTGACTAACCGCTACGTTGTCAATGGTAGGTATCTCTAAATGAATTTCGTCACACTGTGAGAGCAGGGCAGGGACAATTGAGTTAATTGCATCGTCAGCGTCACCGTCCACTTGGCAAGTATGCGTTGGGATATTTGGACTGTTTATGTCGCCCAAGACACATTCTGGGTTTTCAATGTAATGTTGATTGAGATTGATTTTACCTGTTGGGTTAATGGTAGTTTCTGAATCAATCCATTTCGGTGATTCTTCCCCAGTGCCTTTCTGCAGTACGATAATATCAACAGGTAAACTAACCCCTTCACTACAAAACACTGCGTTAGGTAAGCGTACAGCAGCTAGTAATTTAGCCTTTTGTGAAAGTAACTTTCTAGTAATGCTAGTCTGAGAGTCCATTAGCCATGTGCTCACAACCATGACTGACACACCGCTATCATGCAATTCATCAATGGCACGTAGGGCGAAATAGTTGTGAACACTCAACTTTCGGCCATAGCGCAAATCATGAGCTCTCATGTCGCCATACGGGGGATTGGTTACGCAGAGGGAAAACGGTTCATCAAATTGAACATTCTCAAAGCGCTGATTGATATAAATACGTTCCGACTGGTGTTTAAGGCGAGCGATAAGGCCAGTGGTTCTATCGAGTTCAATGCCTGTAAAATTACCTTTTAAATGTGCTGGTGCATAATCAATAAAGCGGCCGCTGCCTAGCGCTGGCTCTAAGACCTTGCATGGCTGGCTAACACCGACCAATTCCAAATATGTGTAAATCGCTTTGATTACTTTCTCTGGTGTGAAGAAGCTAGTCAGCGTTGAGTTATGCGCGCTATTGAAATCATCCGCACTAAGAAAAGAATCACGTAGTTGTTTGTTTTTGCTATCACACTCAAATGCTTTAGCCAAAGAGCCAAAACCATTAAAGGCATTGAGCTTATCTATTTCTGATTGGTTAAGCGTGGTAGGGCAGGTCGCTTGTTGGTTTGCAATTTCAATAGCCTGAATTGTATTTAACATGTTGTGTCCTTAAATGCTTGTAGTTCGTTAGAAGCTGATTACATATTAAGGCACTGAGAGAAACGTCAAGGCCCCAAACTGACGTGACAGCGTAACAGTTTTAATTTCTAGTTCAATTTGGGTAGTTAGCAGAAAGGTCGTATCTCTTGTTAGTGACGATTGGTATCACGTTTTATTGAGGGTTAGTAACGAGCGATAAAAGCCAGATTAATTAAAATATGCAAGTTTTGGTAGTTTATTCCAACAAGACTTGCATATCTGTCTTTTGCGGTTTAGTCTATGTGCATATTCAGTTGACGGAGCCAACACAATGCAGTTAGCAAAATACAAATTCCTTAGCGAGACAGCCCAAAAAATCCTTAAAGAGCGCACAGAAACAAGCTATTACATGCGTGATGACCTCAAGGTTCGTACCTACAGTCAAAACGATGTTCAAAAGTTGCTTAAATTCACTGACAAGCCGTATTCGCGACAAAAAGTGTCCGACGCGATGGAGGAAATGACTGCTGCAGGCTACGAATTCTCACGTGCTAAAAACAACAACTTCCAGTTGACCCGTGATGATGTCATTGCTATCGGTGAATATGTTGGCGTGACAAAGTATGGTGATAAGACCGATGGAGAGGCATTTGTGATTACGATGCTCAACCTGAAAGGTGGTGTTGGTAAATCATTGGCAACTAACATGTTATCGCATGCACTCAGTTATCTTTGTAACTACGTTATGATGCAACCGCGAGTGCTGATCATTGACTTGGATCCACAAGGTACATCTAGTCAGCAGAACGTTCCTGATTACGATGTATCGGATACAGAATTTACCTCTATCAACGCCATGTCTGTTGAACTGACAGAAGAAGAGATCTTGGATAGTGCAGTTGTAAGCACAGAACATCCAAACTTGAGTATCATCAAATGTACAACTGATGATGGCTTTACTGCTGACCAGCTACATGATGAAGATGTATGTGATGGTGCGTATGTTGGTTCTCTTCTTAAAACTCGCCTCATCGACAAAGTTAAAGATAAGTTTGATATTATCCTTCTTGATGTTGGTCCACACCTAGACAATGTTCTAAAAAATGCGCTTTGGGCATCTGATTTGCTGATTGCACCAGTGCCACCAACTTTCGTGAACTTTGACTCATCGTTGCGTATGATGCACCGTCTTTACGATGTTATGGAAGACCTTGTTGAAAACGGCCTGGCTGATGAAGACCTACCTGAAATTACTGCGTTCTTAACCAAGATGCCGATTGACAGTAAAGAGTCTACTTACGACAAGGACATCAATGAAGCCGCTAGTAAAGAACTTAACCTGCTGTTTAGTGGAGACGGTCTATCTTTGCTATCAAAAGAGATGTATCACGAAGATGCTTACGAGCGTTGTCTAGAGTTAGGCCACACCATTTTTGCGATACAGAAGAGCGACTATCCGGGTGATGGTAAAGCATTCAATCGTGCTTTGGGCTCTGCCACTAAATGGGCGACTAACATTATGGATCAAATTGAGATTCGTCACACGCAACGCACTGCATAATGGTAACTGATATGAGTAATTCTGATTTTGACTCCTTAGACACTATTTCAAAAATATCTCTAGCTGAAACTGTTTTGGAAGGAAGTGAGTTTGGTAAGTACAAGGAGCTTGTAGGTTCATCAAAATTGAGTGGTACACAGAAGGCTCACTTTCGACGCTTAAATATAAAAGTGAAACGAGCGTTTGATGATCGACAGAAGGCTAAGTTTGAATCTCCTGTAAAACCGAGTCAATCAGCCCTTGAAAGTAGCGGTAATGGTGTAGATGTGAAGGCTTCACCTGCCGTTTCCGCAGATATTAGTAACTCAGCGCAGAGTGAAGCAGCTAAAACAGAAGTTGTAGCTGATACCGATGTAACGAAGAAAGAAGCTGATAGCACTACATCTATGGTTGGAGGTATTGATTCTGAAAAGGTGGTTGCTACTGCGTCATTTGCGACTCAATACACTTTCACAAATACAGGCAGGACAGTTAAAGCCGAGTTTGTTGAAATTCAACCCGCAAACTTTGACAAGGTTGGTATTCACCCGCTGAATCCTCGAAAACAAGAAGGGTTAACCGAGGCTTCACTTAGTGACATCTTGCCTTCAATAAAGCTTAAGGGGATTAGCCACCCAGGTTACTCATTTTTTGTTGAGGGTAAAGACCTACTGGCTGATAGCTCTCGACGATTTAAGTCTGCAGGTATAGCTAAAAAGCCTCTTCCACTAATACGTATACTGGAACCATGTACTGATGAAGAGGTTCAGTCACTAATTGACGAAGTTGATACTCAGCTCAAGTTAAGTCGTTATGAGGAAGGCCTTAAATACAAAGATGTATTTCTAGCGCTGGGCGGGAGTTACAAGGACACTTACGCGCACTTTAACGTGTTACCAGAGAAAGAAAGTACGGTGCGCCGTAGTCTTATTGCAGCTTGCTTGGATGATCGTCTTTATGAGCTATTTCCAGACCGTTACTGCATCAGTGCAAGTGCATATGAAAAGCTGAATCAACAAACCGATAAAGCAATGGCAAAGTTTTCCGATAGTGAAGACCCAATCAAATCATGGTTGGATGCTGCAAACAGTCTCAGTGAGAAACCAACATATAAATCACCGTTTTCTTCTGTAGATGAATACATCGCATCCGGTGACAGTGATTTGGTCACTAAGGCCATCCAAAAAGCGGTAGGATCTTACCGTCAGGACGTTTTGAGGTATTTGGACCAACCATTTAAGAAAACTGATGATGAAAAAGCTGCTGCCGGTACTTGGGAAGAAAAGGTACTAGGCGATAAACAAAATAAGTGTTCCATTGTTCGCTACAACAAAGTGAAGCGCGAATATAACCTTCAAATGCGGAAAGCTTCACCGAAAGAGGTGGCAGCACTTGATTACTTTCTTGAGCGATTAGGTGACAAAGATTTTTTACAACAATTTGAAACCATTAAAGAAAAGTAAATCTTTTCCGAATATCATCTAGGCATCCTACACGTTAGGTGCCTTTTCTATTGGTTTATTATAGGGGTATCTA
The DNA here is from genome assembly GCF_003025555.1 of Photobacterium lutimaris. Taxonomy (GTDB): domain Bacteria; phylum Pseudomonadota; class Gammaproteobacteria; order Enterobacterales; family Vibrionaceae; genus Photobacterium; species Photobacterium lutimaris. The sequence continues at coordinate 124,561 of NZ_PYMH01000013.1, forward strand.
TGGCAAGTAATGATGTGTCACTTATCGAGGAAGGTGGCAAGTTTGCAGCTTACTTAGAAGAACACGAGTCGGCAACTATCGAATCAGTTGCTGGTGCATATTCAGTTTCACGAACTCACGTCATTCTAGCACTACGAGCTCATGATCTAAATTCAACGCTACTTGAGTGCTTCAATAACCCAACCAGTCTTACTCAAGAGCAACTAGCTCGACTCCACAAAATTTCTGAAGCATGCAATGAAGCAGAGGCCACTAGCTGTGATCTTATCAAAAGTGAGTTCAAACACTTTATAGGGAAGGTGGAAACTATTCATGCAAATTTGATTAATCATGAAATTCATATGCACGCTATGTTTAAAGCAAAGACTGCTCACCGAGCTAAGTTAGCATTGATTAGACAACGGTTAAAATTGAAAGGCGAATTATTTGATGCCACCAAGCATGCCCCACCAATGGATAAGGTTCAGGCGGTACCAGAAGATAAAGTTAATGCCGGAGTGATGACCAAGTTAGAAGCAGCGTTTGAAGGGTCTAAGTTGAGTTCGTTGGCTAAACAGAGCGGGTGATGGCATAGGCTAGATGATAGCCTATGCCTCGAGCTTTCTTATTTAATTAGTTTTCGACCTGAAACTTTCTTAATGATTTTTGTCAGGTTTTCTTTTGGCTTAGCAGCATTCTCAAATTTCTTCAGGTTCTCGCTGCTATAGAAGTGTTTTAGCGAACTTACTGATAGATATGACTTGCCGGCAAATGGGTATTCGCGAGCACGCAAGCAGTAACCGGTACGTTCAACAAAGTAAGCCTTGTAACCACCATACTGAGAGTCCGCGTAACGCTCTTCATCGCCTTCGTTAGCAACATTGAAGTAATCCACTTCCTTAAGTCGTTTCTTGCTAATAGCGCCCTTCAGAGCTTCGTAGGGACGGTTTACTAGAACACCTTCTTGCTGAATGTGCGGTTGAGACAAATATTCTAGCAATGCACGGCGGGTAAAGAATACCGGCCCGCTCTTAGTTTCCACAAAGCTCGCTGCTAGGTTGATTGACTCGTTAGCAACAATATAACTTGCTGGCTCCGTTTCACCACGTGTTAGCGAATCTACCCAGTCAGGAGTCTGGAAAGTCTTGTCGTGGTATGTGGCGCCGTAAAAAACGCAACCAAAGAGGCTAACTACACGCTTGAATCGAGCTGCATGATCCATCTTTTGAGCGATGTCGTCAGTACAGAAATATTTAGCTACTAGTGGTTGGCTGACATGGCTTTCAAGCAAAACTGTCTGCACACCTTTTTTATCACGGAAAACATTTGTGCCCTTTGGGGTGATCAGATTGACTTGGGCACCCATTTCAGCGCGAGCAAGAATTTCTGAATAGTCGTCATCTGTTTGTTCAAATGGAATTTCAAAGCGAACGACGCCTGGTTCAGTCTGGATCTCTTCATCGGTCTTTAACCAACTACGGTATTCAGGGTCTACGGTTACACGGTAATAGACATCAACTTGGAAGTTGTTCTGCTTTTTGGTGATAAGCGATTTGTCAGTGTAGGTTTCTAGCTTATGCATTCTTTGTCCTTATATATATAAACTGTTTAGTTGGGTCTAGATTAACCCAGCCTACCGGGTTGTCAATTCTTCACTCGTTAATAACCTCAAATATTTCAAAACAAGAAGTTACTAACGAATGAAGCCCTCATCATCGAATGGATGAGAGGGCTTAAAATTATGATAAGAATGTGTCTTGCCAGTTTAGTATCGCAGGTCGGAAACCTTGCTTACCGCACTGTTGAACAACATCCTGCCAGTCTACGGACTTCTTCCCTTCCGGTATGGGGAGGGGAGGGGTCTGTATCAGGCATTTGACTCCCATCTCAGTGAGAGCTTGCTTTAGTTCACTTGCGCCTTCTTCACCTGCCTTAGAGCGATCTTTATCTTCAAAAATCACTACTAACTCAGTTCCGATAGATGGTCGCCATTTCTTGAGGCCACCGACATTCACCGTGCAATGAGTTGGCATTTCCAAGGTTCCTTTCACTGCTAATGCAGTTTCAAGTCCCTCAGCCAAAGCGATTACAGGTGCTCCCGGGGGATCAAGAAGAATGGCACTAGGCCCTGATTTCACACCTTGGATAGAGGACATCATCTTCTTAGCACCCCAACCCCAAGGTAGAGCGTCTAAGTCAATTTTTGTGCCTTCAGCCGATAGATAAGTTCGATGGATGTTAACAGGCTTCTGTGTAGCAACGTCACGAACAATACTCAGTGCACAAGGATGTGATCCCATATTGGCCATCAAAGTGTCACCTACTTGATTGAAACCCTTAAATGCCCAATATTGATGGCAGAACTGTATTTGCTCCGCTCTCAAAGTTGGCTCTTCGTCAATTTCTACCCAGTAAGACACTGCTCCGTGATATCGAACATGCGCTGCGAGTTCTCCATAGTTGTGAAGACTGCGGTTTTCAAAATACAGACGTAACGGTGCTGCAAGTTCGTGGTGAATGCTGACTGATTCCGCTAAAAGGTCGTTGTTTTTGTCAACTCGCTTATTTGCTTCATCAATTTGCTTTTGCGTCAGTGGTTTTGGTTGATTGTTCATTGGGCGTAGATTTTGACGATTAACTACAGGCGCTTCACCATCGTAGATTATCTTCTTGATCTCATTTGCTGTCTCAGCGAATGACCAACCTCTATCAAGCATAATGATCTTAAAACCATCAAAAGCTTCTTCGCACTTATAGCAATAGCCCGCACCAGTATCATCAGCATCATGAAATAGAACGAATTTATCGCCTTTTTTCCCGCCGTGTTGGGGACAAAAATCACGGGCAGCTTTTTTTAACATTACACCGTTGCGACCTTGCCCTGGTACATAGTTATCGACAGCGTTTTTCAGTGAAGTAAGTTCACCAAGTAACCTTACCCAACCATAACGCCTAATATCATCTTTAAACTCTTGAGTCGATTTGTTCATAAATTGTATTTTCCTTTTCAGGGTTAATTGCTCACCTAGCGGTGTTGGCCATGACAATCTTGACCAATTTCCTGCACCAAAGTGCAAAAATCTTTAACCTAAACAGAATGGTTTAGCTTAAAAATCTCAGCTGGATATAGGGCGCGAACGCCCTATTTATTAATCCAACACAATGTGTCGGGAGAGCTCCATTACAGCTTGAGGCAACTGCTCGAACTGAGGAACCATGGTGTAGTTGTTGTGCCCATACTGAGCTTGCATACCTGCAACATCCACGCCTTTGCCTATACCAACACCAACTAAATCGATATTCGAAATCTGCATTTGCTTTATGTAGTCAATGCAACCTCTTAAATCGTTTGGTTGTCCGTCAGTTAAGACAATGACCAACTTGCGGTTTTTAACACCGTGTAAGTCTTGCTTGGCGGCTTTTAGGCCGTTCAACAGTGGAGTGTGGCCATTAGCCGTTAGTGACGCTATTCGGTTAATGACGATATCGCCCCGCTCATTAAAGCGTTTTAATCGAGTGAGCTCACCGCTGCCTCCAAACTCTGAACCAAAAGCTATTGCTGCAACCTTGACGCCTTTCTGAGAGTCCAGAGAGTCGATCAATGCCAGCGTCGCTTTTTGCATATCTGGAAGGTGATTTCCAATTGACCCAGAATCATCAACTAAAATAACAATCGATGAGTTAGGTTTCTTTTCATCACGAGTCTTGCGGCTGAAAACAGCTGGGTTTCCAACAGCTAACCGGTGCACCTTGCCCCTAGCAAATCGACGACCGCGTTTTTCGACGGTCTTCTTGGTTCGGGTTTTGTGGGCAACTAATGCTGCTAGTTTTTGCTTAAGGGCTGCAGTAGCTTGGGAGGTATCTTTGCTAAGCGTGTTATGGCGATTCAATGGCTGCTGGTGGACATGAGATACGGCAGTTGAGAAATTATCACCCAGTTGCGCAGCGGCATCCCAGTCAATATTTTCATCATCTTCAATGACCTCTTTAATGATGTCACCGGTATCAGTTTCCATATCTGCAAGTCTATCCATTGCCGCTTTAATAGCTGCTTGGATCTCATCATCAGACCACTGTGGTTTACCATCCGCTTTGCCACCTTCTTGGGGATTACCACTATCGTTGGTCGAGTTAGGTGATATATCACCATCATCGTCCATGTTCGAGCTAGTAACATCATCACTATTTAGGTTAGAGCTAGTAGCTCCGGCCTCTGAACTATCGTCCGGTTGGCCAGTACCTGCATCATTGGTGCTGTCATCAGGTTGATTGCTAGAGCCATTTGCTTGATCATCATCGTCACCACCATTATCTGGTTGAGCCGAGGCATCACCTGATTGCTCTGTGCTGTCATCATCATCCAAATCATCAGTAGAGTTTGAAGATGGATCATTCTCATCACCGTCAGTAGCATCATCAACCTGCTCAGAAGAGGAGGTTGAATCATCACCGTCATCTGATTGCGGTTGCGAACTGTCAGGTTGGTCGCCATCATCGTTCGAGTCGCTATCATCTGGTTGGTTTGGATCCTGATTGTTGTTTTGCGGCCTGTTATCAGAAGGGGTATCCTCTTCTTCAATTTGTGGGTTTTCAAGAAAACCAACAAACTCGTCCACAATTACACAGTTATCCTGTGTGCAGGTACTAGATAGTGTACGCTCTAGTATCTTGCTCAACTCTCGAATCAACGGCAAACCAAAATGCAAAATGCACTGCTTACGAATAGTTTTATACAACGCCTGCAACGCTCGATAGCCAGTAAGATGACCGCGAACATAAAGAAATATAAATCGTGACAATGCATTCTCAGCGGTCACTTCCTTAGATTCCAGCTTGCCGGCAAGGAACTTACCACCAGCTTCTAGATATTCGTATGAGCCAGGAAACTCAGTAAGGATATACTTCTCGATGTAGGTGTCTTCTACTATGTTTAATAACTTCTTGTAGAAATTACGGTCTACTTTCGGCTTGCTATCCAGCCATTTCTCCAAATGGTCGAAATCTGAGTACCTAATGTGCGCAGCCTCGTGGACTACAAAACACCAAGTCAGATCCAATGTCTCTTCCTTTGGAAACGGTATATTAATCATCTTTTTGGTAGCAAAAGCTTTGCCACCGCCAATTTTGATTTCACAGTCGTACTGACCTGCATAGATACCGGCAAGAACTGGAACGTCGTGCATGATATTGCGAGCTATGTTTAGCATGTTAATTCCTTAATATATAAAAAGCCTTTCGGCGGAGTAATGCCCCGAACAAGTCGGGGCAAGTATTAGAACCAGCTTTGGATATTTTTATCTTTATCACTTGGCTCTTTGGTCTCAACTTGTTGGTCTTGACCTGTATCATCATCTGAGGGAGTCGATGCTGGTGGAGTGTTATCCACTGCAGCACTGTCATCTTCGGATGTTGGTTCAAACTCCATGTTAGTAATTTTCAGTAACTCGGGGTTCTTCAAAATGCTAAGCACTTGTATGAAGTCCTGAGAGTTTTTAGCTGTAAACGACTCTTTCTCTGGCAAGCTGTTGAGCCAATTCCCAACCAATTGCACAAGTGGGCTAACCCGTTTGTCGATGGAGCGCATGGCCCGCAATTTACGGTAAATTTTCTCAATCTTTGGTAGTTGCTTACGCGAGATTTTTGCCGTACCACCGTTATTCTGAGCGCTACTAATCAGTTTGTTGGACAATTCATCCGCTTCTCTTGCTACATAAGTCAATAACGAGTTAGCGAACTCTTTGCGTAGGTCTGGACCTTCTTCGATAACGAATGTGGTTTGCTTAATAACGTAATCCAAAGGGATACGTTGAGAGCGAACAACCTCACCGAAATTTTCAGGGAGTTCCGGGTTGTCGTCACATGCTTGAGCATGTTCTTCAACAATGGTGTCATAGTTCACAATAAGATTGGTTAGCAACGCTAGATATTGCTGCTGCCATATCTTTAGTTGAATCACTAGCTCGTCATAGATCTCTTCTGGCACGAGCTTGATCCCGTGCGAAAAGGGGAGTGTGGTTTCATCGAGTTTATTATCAACCCAGTGTTGGATCCGACGAAACGAGTTAATCGTCTCATCATCAGCCATTTTTTTAGCACCACTGCTTACAACACGACGGTCAATCTTCCGTTTAACGCCAATCTCAGAAAGATTAATGTTTTTAGAGAAGATACAGCGAGTCACGTTGACTTTTAGCAAACGAAAGCCAGGTGGAACAACATTTTGGTATTGCGAAATTTGCATGGTAGATCCTTAAATTGTATTAGGCCTTTCGGCATTTGATAGGGGCTACAGCTGCCCCCATTGATTGTTTTACGGTTTACTTAGAAAACTGATAGATTGCCAGCTCGATCTTTCCACGCTTGCATGTAGTTAGCGTGGGTATCAGGCCGTTGACCACTGATAAACACCATTTCCAAAGCCTTGGTCACAGTGTTATGTAGCGAATCTTGTGTAACCTCATACCACATACTCAAGCTTTGTGATTTTCGGTACCACTCAATCAGTGTCCGGTGTGACAGTGGAGCCGGCAAGCCAGCACCTGATCCATCACCCAAACCGAGAGTGCTCTTATACGAACTACGAACATCATTTGCGTAAGTAATCATTACCTCACCAATGTGTTCAGCCATACTTAAGCTATCTTCCAAGTCTTCACCTGTGTACCCCATTGACGAAAGCATTTCTTGTGCTTCTGCCATTAGGATCTGCATTTCTTCATCTTTGTTGAGGTAATCAATGAAAATGAAGTAAAAGCGGTCACCGACACTGCTACAAGCAGCTTCAGTTTCGAGCGTATTACCAAATGCACCTGTGCCGTTGCTGTTCGCGGTTACAATTATGCGAAATTCAGGATGAGCGACAATGGTTTCGTCCTTTTGGATGATCGTGAAACGACGCTCCTCAAAAACTTGGTTTAGTGCTTTCTGCTCATTACTGTTCATCAAATCAAATTCATTAATGAGCAGAACTGAGCCTTCTTGCATCGCCTTTACGAGAGTTCCGTAGATAAACTCCATACCACCATCTTTAGTCGGCATGTATTGCCCGCCTAAGTCGATGACTTCTGTTGTTTCACTAACGTAAATCTCGCGTACCGGCTTACCTAATCGCGCACATATTTCTCTGGGGTACGATGTTTTACCGCTACCAAAAGGTCCCCATAGCCAAGGGATCTGGCCTTTACCGTTAACGATGTACGGTAGCAGGGCCATCAATCGATCTTTAGTAAATAGGTACTTTGGATTGATTGCTGGGACAAATGGGTGTGGAAATCCCCAGTCAGCTTTTTCGAAGTTAAGCTTTGAAATAGTTGAGGGTAATTCTTTGAGTTGTTGCTTAGTCAAGAACGTATCAAAACCAACAGAAGTGAATTGCTTCGGCTTGAGTACCGGTAATTGAGACATAGTAAATCCTTAAAGTATTAAGAGCCTTTCGGCGGGGCGGGAATACCCTTGTGGGCATCGTAGTTAATGCTTCTACGATTTTCAGACCAGGATTGGTCGGAAACTGACATTAATACAGTGCACTCTTAACGTGAGCACATTGGATTAAGGACAAAAGAAGGGGGCTCAGAAGAAAAGTGCGATTTGAGAGCCTATCGCTTTGTCTATGATATTCAAAGATGGGCGTATATTCAAGAACATGGAGCATCTCCAGCCATAAGCTGGAGATACCGTGGATAGCAATTAGAGTTTGCAGGGCATAATGCCGCCAATTCGATTAGTTTCTCTTGCCAATACCTTGATTAGTCCATTGATACTTTGGATCTTGATAGCAACTTCTTCTTCATGCCCACAGGTGGCATTAAGAATGTCTTTAAGCAGGGTAGGGTTAATACCGAACTCAATCGTTGCGTTTCCTTGACACATCATTATCTCTGTACCTGAGTTAATAGCCTTCTGAGCCAACTGAAAAGTAGCTTGGCCAGGAAACAAGTTAATTCTCAAGGTTTTGAGTGAAACCGTAGTTAATCGGTCAAGAACATTTAGTAGCTCAAGCCGTTTAAATACCACCAGCTCACCTTCATCATCACCGATGGGCTGCATAACTCTTCGCCAATCAACGTAACGACCGTCAATTAAGCGCCCTCGTAATGCTTCACCATTGGTGAGTTCGACTTGAATGAAGTTGTGACTAAAGCCGATATCGACCTCTTCACCAGCTGTAGATAGCATCTTCTTGAGCGCCCCAAGAACATCACCCCCTTTAGGCACTGTGTAAGAGCCACCTTTACAGTTCTCGACTGGGATTTCAGCAACACTCATTATCTGTCCATTGGTAGCAACCAAGTTCAACTTGTCATTGGAAAAGTCGAAGTTGATGCCATTCAAGGTGTAACGAACGTCTTGCTGTGGCGCACAGCGGTCTAACGATGCTAAATGGTCATGAAGCATGTCAGAATCGATGGTGCAGACGTTATCAAAATCAACTTGTTCATGCATTGAAACTGGTACTTCACCTTGCGGTATAAGTGGCAGTTCGTAAACAGACAATTGATATGAAACGATAACGGACTTGTCACCAGAGCGTACGTTGATGCTATCGCTGCCGCGGAATCCTTTCACAATATTCATGAAGTCACTAACATGAACACCAATGATGCCGTGCTCTACAACTTCACACTTGATATTGCGACTAGTGTATTCCATTGAGTGACCGCTACCGACAGCAAAGGCATAATCTTCCTCTGTTGCTAGTAAGCAGTTGGGTTGGTCCTTGTCACAAGCTAGCGCGACACTGGTTAGTGCGTTGTACAACGCGGATGGAGAAATGTTGATATTCATTTCGGTGTTCCTTACTGGTTTTAGCTCTTTCGAGAATGCCTTTCCCATGATTGGGCGCGCGAGGGTAGGCTATCGCACTTTTTGTCACCATGACAAAAACCAAACGGCTACGATATGAAAGGTAACTTTTTGGTTTTTATCATGGTTAGCCAGGTGCCACTAGTAGCAACACCTGAACCACAACACTATGCTTTTTCTACGTTTTCAGCAATGTTTTTGTTGATCTCCTCATCCACGGCAATGCTACGGATGATGCGATTAGACAGATTATTCATTAGCTCACTCACTTCTGCAGAAGTTGGGTTGTGGTCTAATTCTATCTCGCTATAGGCGTCATAAGTTTTAGAGAACTTGGCGTTATCACTGGACAGAGTAACTTTTAGTATGATCTCAGCCTTCGCACTCTCAAATGGAGTGACGTTGACAAAGTATTTCTCAACTTCCACTAAGTAAGTTGGATTTACACGTTGGTTGTGTACTAACCGGATACCTTGGTTCTGCAGTTGTGCCGAAAAAGCAGCTTCAAGGTCATCTGCAACTACCGAAGTTGAATAAACACGGTCTATAGAGCTTTTTAGGATATCGTCGATCAAGCCTACGTGATTGTGTGAGCGGTTGTCCTTAACCGTCAAAACCAACGGTGCATCAACGTACTTATATCCAGAGAAGACTGTTGCTGTGGTCTCATTCTCAACTTTCATGGTCGATTCGCAACCAAGCAAAGTAAGCGGAGCGCATACTAAAAGTGCCAAAGTTCGAAGTTTCATTTTTATACCTCAAGTAAATTATCTATCGAAAACTGTCGGTACTTGAGGTGATCTCTCAAGTTTGCCAATAGTCTTTTTTGGTGAGCAAGTACGGTCTGAGCTGACATGTTCAACTCTTTGCCGGTTGCTTCAGCGCTTAACGTTTGGTCGCTCATCACTCGCATTTTTAGTAGGGTGCCCATCATGTCTGGATCCGATTCACTAGATAACACTTCCTCAAATGAATCCATGACAGCCTTGCAGCGAGCTACTTCCTCAGCATTTACGACCGGATCAAATTCAGCTGATAGGGAATGTTCAGGATCAAATGCGTTCGCTTCTGTTTGCACGGTATCGAACTCGACGGCATTAGAAGACAATAGTTGATATGCAGTTTTAATTTCCTGAAACTTAAGTGCTGAGCACTCATGCTCTTTTTGGAAAAGGGCATCAACTTCAGGGATGGATAAACCAATACTCAAGCCATGGTTCAGTGCTTCACGGTACTTCTTGGCATCACTGCGACGGTAACGAGATATGTTCACGTAGTTTTGACCAGTGTTATTACCAGCGATCTCAAATCGAACTTTCATGTGGGCCCAATTGTAAAAATTACTATTGCGCTCCGGGTCGAATGTATCAATGGCATTCAGTAGGCCAATAAAACCAGTCTGTTTTGCGTCATCACGCTCAGATTCCGGTAACGGTGCCTTGATCGCTTGGAAATTAACAATCCACTCGCAACGAGCAATCACTTGCTCTTTGGCATCCTTGCAACCTGTTTGCGCTTTAGTAACTAATTCATTTAGTTTTGTGTCTACTGCTTGATTTTCCACGTGATATCTCTGCTAACAAACGTTCGCAACATGTGACCAATATTGTGCGATACTGAATAAAACCCTGATTTTACTTGGGGTGTAAAAATGTCCAGAAAACAGGGAGGCCGAAGCCTCCACCATTACTAGCCGCGTATTGAACCGTAGCTATGAGCTACGTTATTCGCTGCGACTAGGGGGAAAATTGCATCCTTGTCAAATAAACCAAGTGCTTTTCCTTGTTCAAATACAGCGAGTAAATCATCTGTATTGTCAGAGTTATCCTCCAGTTCACCCCTATCGAAGTCTTCGAAATCGAAATCTTCAATACTCATGTCGCTATCCATAAAATACTGATCTACAGTGCTCGGTACTGGAATATCAGGTAAAGCAGCATTCTCTTGCTCATCTTCAACACTATCCGAAGTTGCTAACTCAGCTAGTTGCTGAATTGGTTGCTTCGTTGCTTGAACCGAGCAAGACGGTGCATGCAGAGGTGCGTAATGGGATGTATTGAGAATGGTGCGCTTATCTTCTGGAAGTTGCACAAAATTAAAATCACCGTTCGTTAGAAGGCGTTTAATCTTAGGATGGTCTGGTGTGACACCATTGACGAGTACGAAACCATTTGGCATTTGGTAGCCAAGTAGCTTTAGCTCGCTAGGGAGAGCGTGTTGCGTTAGGTAGTTCCTAATTTTTGTTCCATCATAATAGTCTGGATTATGTAAGCTAACCGGTATCAATCCGCAAGGATGTTCATCTCCGCACTGCACTGCAATGTGTCGACGGTCGTTTACTTTAGATAGCTCACCGCAGATATCATAAATCTTGATCATAATTACCTCTATATTTTAGCTCTTTCGAGAAACTGCCCTAGTGGGCAGCGTTAAATCATATTGTTTGAAAGCATCACTTTCGCCATTTGCTCACGAATTTTGTTCATTCGGTCGCACTGTGCGATGTTGTTTAGCTCTTTTACGTGGGGTTTGTCAGCAACAGAGACACGGAAATAGAACGTGTCCTCAGTGCTAAATTGTGCTCGCTCTTCATCAGTGATTGCCGGTAGGCCTTTCGCTGCTAAATATGCATCCACATCAAATTTCCCTCGACGTTTAACTTGGGTGACCTTGAGGCCTTGGACGGACGCTGACGTAAAATCACCCGACATATTCATGATCTGGTTACATACCTTCACACGTTCGCCAGAAGCAACTTTAAGTTCAGCTTTCAGCTTTGATTCAGACTCTTGAGCATTCAGTAGTTGTACGGCTAATTTGCCCCACTCAACTTCTTGCTCGGGAGTTGGTGTGTACTCATCACGCTCAGGATCTTTAGGTGGCGCAGTATCATTCTCAACAGCGAAGTAGAACTCCTGCTGCTTTTCGAATATCAACTGTATCATCTCATCGTCTCGTAGCACTTTGAGTGGCACTATTTGGTTCTGTATGGCGGAATAGAAAACTAACCAGCCATAGTCAGCATTGAGCATCGCGATTTGGTACTGTAATTGCCACTGGTACAGTGAAAACAATTCCGAGTTGAATGGGTCAGCTACTAGTTCAGCAAAACCATTCTCGCTAGGGCACTTAATCTCAACAGGAATGCCATCAGGCGTTACTCCGTCAAAAGAAACCTTCCTATATCGCTCTGCTTTATCCTCTGCGCAGTATTCAACAATATCTAACCCTAAGCTTGCAGCGAACTGCTCCCTTACAAAGGGTTCGTAGAAATTGCCTCTCTGTACGTTTGGATTACCTGATAGGTCATCTGGTTGAACTCGGCCTGTTTTTTCAAGCCAGAGTCGATAAGGAGTTTTATATTTGCTTACCCCTACAACCGTTGGTATATCACTACCTCCGACCCCGTGCTCTCTCCATTCCAACCACTCATCTGAGCCCTGAGCAAAATGAATAATTTCTAGCTCTATTGGGTTTAACTTATGTGCAACGCCCATTAGTTCACCCCCACAGAAGCTGGAAAATCGTCCATAGCGTTATGCCAGGTCGCCACATCACCGTAATCACAGACTAAACCAATATGCGTCAGTTCTAGGTTGATACCCATTATCGCCGCAAGCTTTGCATATGCATAACGACGAGATACTTGGTGGTTTTGAATTAAATCATCAAGGCGCTCATGAAGCAGTCTGCGTTCAGCTCTAATTTGGCTTCGTACTGGTATGCCTAGCGGCAAAGAGTTTGGGCCGCATAACGCTGAAGCATCACAGACAGGACAAATGTATCTCTCACCAGTCATTTTTGTAGTGCTACCGCATTCAAAGCAGCTCATCTCTGCGCCAGCAAATGGTGGAGACTTGCGTTGTTGTGCATGGTCAACAAGTAGCTGACAAACATACATAGCAATGTCTCGTTCCCAAGTCACAGGCTTATATGATTCTAGAATGTGGAACGACTTAGTAATGAAGTCATCTGTAAGTGACGTTACATCGGTAATACCAATTGAATTAGCAATATCAAACAATACGCTCGCATACTGTCGATAGGCCATTTGGTTTTCAGTTGGTAGATCCGAGAACTCAAGTTGGCGGGCAATTGCCTTACGCCATTTGGTACGTGGTTTAGCTGGTGCCATTATGTGTCTCCATAAATTTTAAAATGCCTTTCGGCTTGCTCAAAAACCTCTAACGAGGTTACTGCCTGTAGAGGTGGCAGTTATTTGACGCATTAGTAGCATCAAAACTAAACAGTTTAATTAGTCGGTTTGGTTTTGATGCTTTGAGATACGAGTAGAATATAGGGGAGGGCAGTATTGAATGTGACCGTAATTGCCCCAGTCACTTTGATATGATGACATAGAATACAGACACAAATCAAAGCTTAATGAATGGGCTGTCTAGATAATGAGTCACAATTAATATGTTTCGAATGTGCTTGACCAGTTCGGCCAAACATTTTCCAGGTGCTTATTACCCTGTTTTCGGCAGCATATCATTGGGCGGTACAACTTAAATCCTGCAGAACGTTCACTGTTATTCTGGTTAAAAGCTCTGTTCCAAGAGTCTTTTTGGCTTTGGGATACGCCCGTGTAATTTCTGCAAGTGTTACCACTGACTTGAGGGTAAATTTCGCGCAACCTCATCGTTCGGTGATCCTTTAACGTTCTAAACTCAGAGCGAGTCCAGCTCCCGGATGCATATTGTCTCGCAGGGTTGTGTACGTGTAACCCTAATGTGCCTGAATATCTTCCTCGTTGGTCGTTAACGATAGATGCTGCTCTGTAGGCTGTAGTAACTGCTGTTTCGAATTGATTGGAACTAAGGTGGTAGCCATTACGCGGCATCAGTGAGCCAAACGAGCTACCAACGTGATTCCAAGACCGGTATTCCGCACTATAAAGACCAAGCAGCACAGTTTCAGTGGTAGTTAAAAAACGCCATGATAAAGTGTCCATACCTGAAGAGAAGTATGGTACGTATGTTGGCTCAGGTGATCTACAGTATCCTGCCATCATACCAACTATAGATGTAGCGACCGAGTACATGGGATCGGAATAAACGAGAGCATCGCGGTATAAATATTGACTGTTACTGCTATGCACAGTGTGTGAGTGTGTAGTTTGCAGTTTAGCTCCATCCGTTCGGGGGGCACCAGCCAATACATTGAACATCGGATCGATCACGGTCGTGCTTACTATTGCGTTTGCTTCCTGCATAAAAGAACCGATCCATGTTGGGTTATTACTCGCGCCGAATGAACTCTCATTGCTGTGTGGTAACCGAGATGTGACTTCAACGACAAAATCAGGGACATAGTTTTGTGCGATGGTATTGGTATAAATACGCGGCCACAGTGACGTCTTCATTGAAACACACTGGCCGTGGAATCTGTACCTGTAACAGTTAGAGCGAACTGAAGCATCTACAGAGTCTACAGAGTCATCAAAGAAGTTGTATTCGCTTTTCTGACCATCGCGAAATGCACCCGAGGATGGATTATTTTCAGCATTAATCATTCCTGATAGCTCACTGCCCAGCCCCGGTGCCGTGGCGCCGTTTAGCATGTCTACCGCAGGCGCTAGTATAAAGTCTGAAGAGTTATTTACCTGATCTTCTATCTCGCTCCAGCTAGGGATATCTAACCCATCTAGGCCGCTACCCCAGTCTATGTCAGGAAACTCCATATCACCGAACGCAAGACAGGTAGTAGTTACAAGGCCAAGGCACCATCCAGCACTAACCGCCAACTTACTGTGCATTAACAGCCCCTCGATATTCCTGCAAAGCTTTCGATAGCGGTAGACCAATTACGATATACTCACGATCAAAGATGATGGCCGGCACGCGGTCAATTTTATGCAGTTGCATCAGGCTTACGCCAATCGATGACTCTTGAATTGCTGGCATGTTTGCAACAAAGTAATCATGGAAATTCTCTGCAGCCCACTCAGCCCGTTCGTCCTCTGTCATCTTTTCCATTAGATCCATTGGGAAGCTGTTATTCACTGCATCCATAATCCGCTGCTTGTCATCAACGTAGAACACCTCGATGTGACTACCACCTACACGCTGCATATCAACAATGTTGTCTGCTTGGGATCGTGTCACGAGGATATCAATAGAATTGGGGCCAGCATTAGCTAGCCCACCAGCAGAGGAAAGCAGCACAGTGGCTGCCATGATCCACTTCTTAATCAAGAGCGATATCCCTCACGTAAATTTCAACTCGACGGTTACAGTTCTTGCCGATTACTGTTTCATTTGAGCAGCGAGGCATTTCCCATGCCTCCGCGGTTGTAGCAAGGCGGAATGGATGTACTCGACCCTTAACTAGTTGCTCTACTACAGCATCAGCACGCTCTTGGCTCAGTCCTAGATTGTATTGGAAGTTACCGACCGAATCAGTGTGCCCCTTTACTGAGATAGAGGTTTCCGGGAAGTCATTTAAGAGTGAAGCTAAGCTACCAATTGAGTCTCGTAGGTCACGGTTCATCGCGCTACTACCGGTGTTAAAACCATAAGCCGATGGGATAGTGATACGAATTTCACGGTTGTCAGTACGCTCAACGGTGTAGTCACGGAAAATTTGCGTAATGATTTCCTCCTGATCATCAAAATAACCATTAATTCGAGAGTCCGCAGTGTAAGTCACGTTGCGTAAACGCAATTCCGGCTCAGTTGGCGCAGAAGAACAAGCTGTTAGTCCAAGACAAACTGCAGCAGTAATAATTGTTTTAGAAAATAAGTTCATTATCGAATCCTCGGGCTTTGTCTAGTGCTTTGGCTACGTGATAGGCAGCGGTTACTTCATCGCATTTATGTTGTTCCATGTATCGCGCTCGCTCGGCCTTTTCTGAGGCATCTGTCATTGCCAGAGCGAGGTGAAGAGAAGGCGGTACCGAACGGAACATAATGTTGTGTAGTTTTGAGCTGATTACACCTTCGGTATAACCACGATCTTGTTTTTTGGTGCTCGATAGCAAGCGAGTCACTTCTGGAGACAGGTTCTTAACGTCAGCAACTTCTTGAGCCTCTGACTGGGGTGTGTTCAAGCAGTAATACCACTCAATCATCGACAGAAGCTTTCTGCTGCCTCCGCCCATATCAGCCATATTTTGCGTTGCGAAATATGGCCAACAGCCCAGCTTGCGAAAACACTTCACCATCTTCACAAGGTACGGACCTAGAAGGGGGTTAGACGTTATTAAGTGGCTTTCATCGGTATACATGACGATTTCACGACCAGAATACTGATGTTTTTCAGCAAGGTAGTTCACACGCTGCATTAATGCGGTGTATGCCACTGCGAGCTTATCGCGGTTCGCATCTTGTGCTAATTGCGCAAGGTCGATACAAAGAAGATCGGAATCAGGGAACGCATCACCAGTGCGGTTGAACAGTTTGGCATTGAAGCCATTGGTATACATGCGAAGAGCGGTAATCATCTCACCCATAGTTTCTCTTTGACTCTCGGAATAGCTTGTATCACTGCCGTCATAGACGCCATTTTTCATTTCGACCATTGAATCAATAACATGAGACGTAATTGTGTCGCGGGGTTTAATTAAATTGCCTTCTGCGTCTTTCTCACCAAGATCACGGCTCTTTTTAGCAGTAAAAATAAGTGCATCACGAACTAACTGGCGATCAGATCGAGTAAATCTGTCAAACTCTCGTTGCTCTCCGCCCGTTATCATCAAAAAGCAAATCAATTCCAATTCGCCCAAAACGTCGCGTTCTTCGTCATTAGGGCCGGAGTTGTCTTCTTCGGTAATGGCTTCGTTATCTGACCAGTCTTCAAAATCAGCTGCCTCACCATCTAAAACTTGGTCAATATCTGCAAATGGAGCCAAACTAGGTGCGTTTGCCATATCTAGCTTCATTTTTGTCACTTTTAGACCAAATTTTTTACAGTATTCAGCAAGTAAGCCAAATGAATTACCATATTCCACAATTATCATGCGAGGGCGATACATCGCAAGATTCATTGCGGCCATTTGTACGATGCTGACGCTCTTGCCACTGCCAGGCGGCCCAATTATCAATCCGAAATTATTGTTTTCCCTATCTTTTTTACTCATTGGATCTACAAAGACCGGTGCGCCACCTCTGTTGTAGAAAAACAGATGAGGCCTGCCTGAGCCTTCAGTTCTACCGAAAGCAAAAGATAGGTTAGCAGCGTGCTGCATTGCCATTGTTCGTGCGTAATACCCTTTTTTATCCATTAAAGGGTTATAATTCATTGGCAAATGAATAAGAAAGCTATCTAAACTTAAGCCATCTTCTTCATCTTTCAGTATGCTGATGCCTGAGTTGGCCATGGTTGTAATGATTTTTCGCTGCTTGTCATCCAGCTCATCGATAGTATCTGCAGACACATACACACCCAGAGTAGCCTTTAGGATCTTAACCTGACCACCAACTACGCGTTCTGCTTCTGCGATAGCTTTGCGAACCCTTCGAGATTCACCATTATCAACGTTCGACTCTTTCTTAAGTTTTTCAATACGTTGCTCAAGCGTGCTTTGCGGTACTATCACCATTGTTTTGGCTAGCATGCACCCTGCAGGGAGGGAGTCAGCAGCACAACGTACAATTTCGTTGCCAGCGCTACCCGTCGTAACTTCACCTGATATTTGTCCAATGCGCGGAGCTTTACGTAAACCACTAAAGCGGAGAAACCGCATTGGCTTCTTGTCAAAATACCAGGCATTGTCTTCTACACTGGAGCGAGGTCGTGAATTAAGCACGGCCTCACATAGATCAACACCAATAGGCATATCACCATCAACATCAGTCATTTGTGCATAGAAATCTTCCGGATCACCTAAGAAATCAGGGCTTGGGTTAAAGAATTTGAACAACCAATACAGGGTGTCTTGTTTCGTATCGCGGGTATATTTAATGCCAGCCGACTCGAATTTAATCTTCAGTGACTCAATCATCTGATTAAGTTCTCTTGCCGGATCATACTTACCGCGGTTCATGTCTCTCACGTTAGTGGATGAAACACGACGGTAAATCACAAATTTAGTACGAGGTAGTTTTAGGCCCCAGTTCTCACCCGTAACTGTGTGGTCTTTGAAGATACCACCAGCTTTGGTTAAACCCTTCAGGTGGTGCTCTTGCACCTTCAAATATTCTTCTGAGAATTCAGTGCCACGAGCATGGGGAGCCATGTGCTCTCGAATTGCCTCGGTAATAAGGGAAACTCGAGTGTCGTTGTAACTAAACTCTTGTATCACCCATTGACCAAGCTGAACCGGAAATTCATCAAAGGTACTCAGAACATTTTCAAGGGCATCTCGTGCTTCAGCTAATCCTTGGCCGCTTTTACCTTCTGTAGCAATAGGTTTGATTGTTATTACTGCTGCGCGACTGATTTCATCTTCAAGGATGAATGTCTCTGTATTGTCATCGTAACCGCAATAAGGAAGTTGATCGGCAAATGAAGGGCAAGGGCGATCATACAGCGCTCGCTCATCTTCGATGGTGTGGCCGCCATCAACAGAGAAGAAACTCTTAGTTGAATGGATAAGTTTGTTTATTGCGTTCATCGACCTGCCTCCAGACTAACTTCACCTGGAAGTGCGTACTCAGGCTTTGAGTACATATTAAATTCACTCATCCAGCCCGGACGGGGCATGCGGTCTTCTTTGGTAAGGCTAGGGGCGAAGTAAATATAAAGCTTCGGGTTAGGAAGCTTTCTAAAGTCAGCGCGACCAGTGTTATTCAATGTGTATGGATCGTTTGATAACTCAGCCCAAGTTGCCGATCTGCGTAATATTTGGGTATTTTCAGCATTCACTTTGGCGCCAGAATGGTTATCGTAAATCTCCTGCATTGTCCGGCTGGATTCTGGAATAGGGGAGTTCTGATAACGCTCTTCACGACTCAAAGGTTCTTTCGAGCTACACCCGGTGATTATCGTGGCAACCGCCAGTATTGTTATTATCTTATTCATTATTGGAGTGCCCCGATAATTAGTTCGAATGTTCTTTTTGTTACCAACATCATTGATTTAGTAGAGATCATCGTAAAAACTCCTCTACGTTTTCGTGATGCACCAGTCTGCGACCTTCAAGGTCATAGTCGATATGCAGTTCTTCTTCAATGTGGACTACCAGTGGTTCACCGGCTTCTAGCCATACGGCATCAAAAGCACCGTCTTGTCGTTCGGCTAGCCATTGTGTGATTTCCCGGCTGCTTTCCGAAATGCCCTCACCGGTTGCGTATTTGAGCGCGTCACCAGTGATTGAGCGCTCCCTATCATCACCGGTACCTGTAGTTGTTACTTGTGCTTCTGCAATGGCTGAGGCGAAGCCTGCTAGGGCAGATACTGATCCAACAGTTGTCAGGTATTCCATAAAATTTGAGATGTAGAGGCCAGGGATACATGGATTACCATACTTATCACTGAACCAACCAATTTGCCCGTCCTGTGTCAAAACAGTGCCGTCTTGGAACGTGTAAGTAACAGAGTCGATATTTCCAGAGGCGCATTCGAGATTGAAGTCACCTTCTGCGTAGCCAGAAAACACCATGTTATCGAGATTCGGGATGTACAAGTTATTCGATGCTAGGTTCTCGCCACCAACTAGGATCTTGAAGCGGTATGGATTAGTGAGTGTACCGTCTTTTGGTACACGCCCTATAATGCCGCTCATCGCAACGGTATCCATTAGCGTTGAGTTTTTTGGCACTGTGTAAATTGGCTTCTTCGTATCTGAGTCGTCTTCAGGCTCTTTACCAAAGTCTTCAACTCGTGAAGTATTTCGTCTATCTCTGGTTGGCAACACTGGGAATGACGTTACGGCCACACCATCGACAATATCAACCTTCATATCGATAGGCTCGACTGTAACTAGTTGATTGCGATTACCAGTAACATGCAAGTCTGTCACGCCAGTATCAGTAACTTCCGGCGCTTTTAGATTAGGAGCGCCAGAGGGAGTATGGCGTTCGACCTTTAGTGCATCTGGCATTTTGTCACGCAAATTCAAACCAAACAGCTGATCGTCACTAGTTGAAGTACCAGTACCTGCTGGCCCGAGAATTACTGAAGCAGTTGTGTTAGCAGCTAATTTGTCTTGAAGTTCCTTAGCAAACTCTGTCAACCTACCTTCAATATCAAAATCTGTATCTTCAGCTTTGTTACTTTTTAAAGTGTTCATCTCTTCTTGAAGGGAGGTGAGCTTAGCAGAAGTCTGTTGTTGATTACGGGCTAGATTTCGGTTCTGTGAAATCAAAGTTCGTAGTGTTTCGTTCACCGAGTCAGCTTCTGCACCGAGGTTATTAGCATTTAGGCCAGTATCAAACTGTTGCGGCTCGTTCACGTCTACTGTTTGCTCAGGAGCCGTATTTCCCTTACCCAATACCACCGCAAGAAGAGAGACAGCTGCGCCACCAATTAGTACGGTTTTCTTATTCACGAATCCCCCTCGCTCTCACCCATTAATTCAGCAGTGGTAACTGCAAATACAGAGTTCTCACGCAAAGGACGGTCGGTAACCATGTATAGGGTTGTGCTTTCAGTGATTGAGTTAACCGGTCCAACATCGATATGTTGGGAGGAAACAGCGATGTGAGCTGGGAACACATCAGTGTAGATAACTTGTTGTGGCCACTGAGTACGGTTAGTGATTAGCAATGCTGTTAGAGTGTAATTAGCGGTTCGATATTGCTTAAGCGGCTTAACATCAAACATTGCAGCAGAGCCACCACCAAATAAAACAGTAAAATCTAACTCTCCGGTTACTTCTGACTCAACAACCGGCAGTTGCGGGACAAGTCGCTGTACACCATAAAGGTCTATTGAAGCGTATTGAACCAATTGCTGGACAGTTACACCTGTTGCTACAGGAGTACTCAGGCCAAACACCTCTTTAGTTTGTGCCATTTCATCAGAGTGAATGATCTTTATGTCATCAAGTTCTTCATCTTTTGGTCGAACAGCGAAGATATCCAAGAAGATCTTTTCACCAGAATTTAAAACCGCCCAGGCTCGGGTTTTGCCTAATTGCTGTTTTGGTTTTAGATATAGTGTACCTGCGGCAGAGTAGACCTGAACCTTATCAACGACTTCTTGCGGAGCCTCTAGCATTACATTATCACTGAAGTGCACCAATCGCTCTTTACCGACCTCAAGACGGATTTCAATAGGCTTCTTGTCCCAAACGTGAATTTCAGTTGCTTGAAGTGACGGCGTAATTACCGTTAACGAAAGGGTGGCGATAAATGCAATTTTCTTAATCAAGTTGGTCATATTATTTCTCCACGATTCGGCGTGGTGTTGAATCATATCCAACGATGCGGATGCCTAGTGGATTAAACTCAGGGTTTGTTTCGTGACGCTCAACGCGGAGTGGGTAACGGATTGTCGTGTTCTTAACTTCTTCGCCAAGGTATCGTTCGACAATAGTTGCATCTAGGTAAACTACCCAACTATCGCGAGACTTTTGTATTACTCGGTCATTGATACTCGATAGCATGCCCGGAGCGAGAGATACCTCTCTAGTTCGGTTTAAATGGCCTGCAGTGCGCAAATGGTTGTACTCTTGTTCTTGGCTTCTCATGAACTCAGGCGAGAAGAAATGCTGATAACGCCAGAGGTTGTCAGATGTATCTTTTTCACCGTTTTCTTTCCAAGTGCTAAATGCTACCCATAGGTAAGCTGTATCAGTCAGTAGCGATGAATTTGGTATTTCACCAGCTCGTACAACGCCACCGCTATTTAGGTTCGGGGTGTATCGAACCCAAATGTTGTCAGGTGCCCTGCTGTTTGAATAGATGGACAAAATCAGTGCGAGAACAAGTGCGACACAAATAACACGAAGCGTAACAACATGGTCTGCAACTTCCTTAGATTTAGCCTTCATCCTCTTTGGCAGCGCTGCCTTAACGTCACTCAAATCACGGTTGATATCTTTCTTTTGCGATTTAGTCTGTTTCTGTTTCGGCCTACTAGCGGGTTTGTTGTTGTTCTTATTGGTCAGCACTAGTCTGTTCCTCGTTTTTGTTTCTTGGTGTTATCCCAAACCATTGATTTAACCAAACCAAAGTTGTATTTGATGCCGAAAATCCCCTCATCCTGTAGTCGACGTTTCAAGTCAATCCATAACATATAGGATGGTCGCCCTTTCTTTAAAATCTCTGCTCGTTTCGCAGCTGCAAACGATAAAACTAAACCAAGCGCTGCAGCCGCGATTGCACCGAACATTGGGTTTATACCCATAAGTTGGCAGAGGCCAACGAGCGGAAATAAGCAGGCAAAAAATAGAACCATCATGCACATGCCTAGCTCTGAAATGGTGAAACCGAACAACGCATTAGGATCGAAATCGAGGTGATCTAGCACCACAGGGATGTTTTTCTCTTGCTTTTCCATTGTTTGCTCGCAACCTCATAAAATTGTTAGGTGATGCTTGTGCCTTCGCCTAGCAGGAAGAACACTAGGACCAACACGCCACCGCCAACACCAAGAATCATCCATAGATCAGACCATTCTTTATTACCTTTACGGACTTCAATCAGTGTCCAAATAGCCAGTGCAGCCACTGCAAGGAATGATATTGCGCCAAAGCTGTTGGCTATAGCGTCATATGCATTGCCAAAAAAAGCGAAAAATGCAGCAACATAGTCACCTTCAGGAGAGCCCGGGTTTACTGGTGGAGGGAGGGATGCTAGAGCCGAACCTGACATTAAGGCGGCACCAAGGAACGCCGAGATAATTTTCTTCATTGGTTAGATTTCCATTTATGAGGTAATTAAAAAGACTGAAATAGTTAAAAGGAGTAGTAATCGCAGCACGTACATAAGCGCATCGTCTTTATCTAGCTTGCCTTTGCCAAACGCCTGTTGGTAAATACCAAACGCTGCCCAAGCGACCCAAAACATAACTATTGAAAAGGTCATTCCACGAGTTGCGTACTTGACTTGGTTGAAGCTGCCATTACCTAAAATTGAGTCCCAAAGTTGTTGGTTTGAAAGGCCAGGGTTAGGCTCCATTATTTCAGCCACGGCAAAGCCAGGAAAAAACCAGAACAATGAAAATACAAACAAGGGTAAATAGCGCATGCTTAGCCTATTCATTTCGGAGACGAACTTGTGGATCGTTAGGGTTACCTAGATATGCGCGAATCTTTTCAAGTGACTCGTGGAGGTCCTTTCGTAGTAGCGAATAGTCTAGATGCACGCGACGCGATAAATCAGCAGACAGTTCAGCTTGAGAAAGCAGACCCTTATCAAGCGCTTCAACCTGAGAGATGTATCGCTCAAGCAATTCTCGCTCTCGCCACATATCACCAGAAGTTGAGGCTGTAGCAGTAATGCTTGTTGTTAACATGGCTAAACAAATGAGTGTTTTCTTATACACGGCTAATTACCTATTTCTTTGGTCTCGAGGGTAATATTTGCCTGTCTCTAACTTTTGAATGGTCTATTTGGTCTGATTTTCACCCCCAGTAAAAAGTTGATGACGAGCGATTGCTTTCTATCGAAAGTTTTTTTCTTATTTTTTCGTTTTGCGGTAGCGAGGGGAGGTTGGTGGTCTTTAGTATGGACACATACCGAAACGAAATCTTAGAGGACAAAAGCATGTATGAGTTAATTTTAGAAGTTGGTAACGTCGTATTTAAAGACTACGCATTAATCTCGTTACCGTTGCTTGTGCTGTCATATACAAAGTTTGGTTTTAATTTAATTGCTAAAGCTGGTTGGTTCGTTCTTAAGCCGGTGTTTACATTGGTTGCATTTATTCTGTCACCAATCACTACGCCGCTTATCCGTTGGCGCACGAAGAACATGACTTGGGAAGAGAAAATTGCTTATTACAAAAGTAAAGGTGTGGATGTTGAAGCCGTGTTGGAAGAGGGCACTAAAGAGGTAACGTATCGTGCATAATAAGTCAGTAACGAATATCTTTTTCCAGCTTATTACGAGGCTGACATTTCCAATATATAATGCCGTTGTCCTGCGGCCTCGATTGAAGGCCATGTCACCGGAAGAGAGGCAGCAGGAGTTCGCTTTGATGAGAAAGAAAGTTACTGAATATCAGGCTAAAAACCCAGACATCAAACTGTAGCTAAATCGAGAACCATAGTATTGCGGTTCTCGATTTTTTACCAAAACTTTTTGTAGTATCGGACTAATTGGCGTGCTATGTAGGCTGTAGCGAATGCGCTTGGAATAAAAACTAAACCTGGTATTACCGAGTTCGGAATTGCAAGATATCCGAGTAACACTAAAAGAGAGAACTCTTTAAAGCGCCTAAACCAAAACTCAAGTGGGTCGTCTTTATCGCGCTCACCCTGGTAGGTTTTGATTCGTCGCTCCATATATCCATCATTAATCCCAGCTAATGCAAATAGTATGTAGATTGGTAAGTACCCAATCAATATCAACAACTTAATCACCCATGTCAGGCTATTAACGATCCAAAGGTATATCAAGTTAGAGGCGTGAGTTGACCCACTAGATACAAAGTTTTCAATGGTTGGAAACCGTGAGAAGCTTTGTGAGTAGCCATTGGCTATCCTGTCCGATATTGAGTAGGTCGTGTTTAGCACTTCTTCAATCGGAACGTACTGATTGAAGTTACTGGTCAGTAATTCAAATACATACTGAACATCAAGCCATTTTCCAACGTGCGTTGAGTTACTGATTGCAGACTCATAATGATTGATAGCTGACTCTAAGCCAGTTTGGGGGTTGTAAATGTACAACCCAAAACTGATTAGCAAACCAAAAAATCCGGCCAATAAAGCTAAGCCAAAGTGTTTAGATAAAAAAGCCAATCCCACCGTAATGATCGGTATTGATACTGGCTTCTTTTTTGCTGATGAACTCTGTTGTTTGGACGCTTTCTCTGCCATGTTTCCTACATTTCTAGTGCCTGAACGAGTTGCGCTGCAGGGATATAGCCGCCTAGCGGTAGTCCATTATAGTAAATGGCTGGTGTTGCTCGAACTCCAACCAACATACCCGCTTCTTGATGTGCAAGAGCCTGCTTTGATGGATGCTCTGCAGGGTATGTGAAGTGCCCATGCATCGCGTCCTGTAGTGCTTGTAATGGATTTGCCCTAGACTCAAAAGAGGACATTTTTAAGAAGGATTGGTCATTCATACCATTGCGAGAAAACAACAAAAACTCAACCGTTATGCCAGCATCCGTGTACGACTCAATCTCTCGGTGCATTTGCTGGCAATAACCACATCCAATATCGGTAAACACCTGAATTACAAACTTTTCATTAGAGGCTTTCTTTACTATCTTGTGCTCAGTTTGATCTAAGATGGATTTGGTCATAGGCGCAATTAGAGAGGCTAGGGACCCATTCTCGAGCTTATAAACGTTATCCGTCTGGATCAGGATATTCTTGTCGTAGTCGATGTGGACAATGCCAGAGTGCGTGTAAACCGTCTCTAGTGACAAGTCTTTCAGCTCATCAGCTTGAAGTCGGTATCGAGCAGTGATGTTATTGGCATCGAGATAGCTTTCAACTTCTTCGATAGATGCATTTACTGTCATTGAGATTGTCGCGGCCATTACCAGCATGGTCATTTGTTTTTTCATATATTTATAGCTCATTAAAGTTGCGTCCTTAAAGGAGGCGGTGGATCTAGGCGAACTCGCACCAAGTTAAGTAACCGACATTGCCTTTGTAATGCCATTTACGCTCTGTTTCGCCATTTAGAAGGCCTGCAAAGCGGACGTGAACATTCCAATTGCTACCGGAGTCAGATGGCCATGTATCGATGTTGCCAACTTCGGTGTATACAGAGTTGCCACCAAGACCAATAAAGTGAGTGGTAATTTCCGGTGTGTAACCGGTAGGGCAGCTAGGTTTTTGAACTTGTGCGCCAGCACTGCTAGAGACAGCTACAGACCCTGCTTTCAAAAGACCAGTCACAACAGTTCGATCAGTTACGCCAGCTAAACTCATGTCAGCAACGTTATCTATGTAATAATCAGTGCCAAAATCCCAGTGGTCGGTCATCGGTGTTGAGCCGTCAGTTTTTACAAAGTTCTCTAGGGTAAGTGCGCTGCCTGGTCGCTGAACTCTGTATGTAACTTGCCCAGTTGAACCATCCTCCTGATATGAAGGGATAGAAGAGATGTGAGAACGGATAACACGCTGGCGTTCAATGTGGCTTTCACTGGTTAAGCTAAAACTTAGCTCTACTTCTGGATAACCGTATGAATCGGCTCTGCGAGTTAGAGTGATCAACTGCCCGTTGGCGCCGTCGCCCCATGGTAAGTAGCGGTAATCAGCACATAGACCGGTTGTGTTATCACAGGCGTCGATATATCCACCATTGATTAGGTCGTTCCAGCTTGATGGGAAAGCATCCATGTCAGTTGGCGACAAGCCATCAACAATAGTCTTATTCATGTAATATCGACTTATTTGATCAATGACGTATGAAATTCGGTCCTGTGCTAATTTTCCTCGTGCTTTATTGATCTCTTGCTGAACAAAATATGAGCCACCCACAAGCATGGTTAAAATTGCTGTATAACCCAGCAAAACGTCGATACTAAGAAGGCCCTGCTGCTTCTTAATTGATTTTATTAAATTCATATATCTTCACACTGGTTGCTGTCGAGGTGCATAGCAATGCTTCCCTCTAATGGCACGTCAAACCTTTTCATTAGCTGGATCACTTTTGGGTTGGTATCAGAAATGCCAGCAAAATAACGGGTGCTTGCAAGTTTTTGTGCCGGAAAACCATTCGGTCGAATTTCTGCTCGCATATCGAGCGGTAGACCGCGGTTATGGATGGATGATGTAGTGATTGAGACGGAAAGCTGGCTAGGGTTGATCCAAGAATTGTCTTTGAATCTATCGGGAAGGAATCCCTCATCAATCAACATATCTAAGCTGACTGATGGGGAAACCAAGCAGCGAGACTCTGCCAATGAATTCCAATACTTTTGCTCTACTGCATTAAACAAGCGATCCGAGTACATATCGAGTTCGTTTACGTGACGGTACTCTTTCACTGAATGCATTAAGGGGATCGAAATCCCCGAAATGAGCAGCCCAACACTAATTGTAAAGATTAGATAATCTAGAGAGATTAGGCCTCGCTGCTTTTTATTTTCCATGTTTATAGCGTGATTGTTACGTCCTGACCAGAAATCGAAACAGTTGCACAATCAGTACCGCCATCACCAGCATACGCACAGTTGTCTGCTGTCAGTGGAGCCAGTCGGTCAGCAACTTGTTGTACGAAACCGGCGTGGATACCAGCAATTGTAACGTCAATCAATGAAGGGTTTGTATTTGCGACGATCGTGTAGCTAGAGCCCCATGGGTTACTATTTGACGCTGAACCGTCATCACCACAGATGCTGTCATTTAGATAATTAGATGAACAAAGTGGTGTATCAATACCAATACCAGTAAAGTTTGAACGTAACCCTTTCCAATCAGTTGAAGCGCGCTGAATTTGAGAGATGTGAGAGTTCAAAGAGGACATGTTGCCAGAATGGGTGATCTGAGGGTAGAACTGCATAACAAGACCAATGAATAGAGCAACACCTACCATGCCTAGTAGGTAATCGATAGTCGTTAAGCCGCGCTGACGTTTAGTGCTACGCAACATTGTTTTTTGGTTTTTGAAGTTGGTTTTCATTTGGGTTTCTCAACTAGGTTTAATTAAAAATGCCTATTCAGCCTTGGAGAAAGGAGCTGACTGATAATTACTAGGCAGACGTTTACTACGTTAGCGCTATATATATCTGCAATTAGTTTCTAAATAAATGGTGTATTTCGGAGGTTTTTGCCCCCCAAAAACACCTGAGTTATGAAGTAATAATTTCGTTGTGCACTAGATTCCTTGTGTGATTTGTAGAATGAGAAGCATAAGGCCACCGAACGTCATGAACATAAGACCGTATGCGATAATTTTGGCGATTGATTGGAATATGAAAATTCCTTTGGCGGTTTGTTCTTCAAATAAAACAGCGTGCTCATCAGAAGCCATAAGCAGCAATTCATCAGTACGCATTTTTGCGTTAATTCGCTTAAGGCGAGAAACGACACGGGCATTCAACAATCCCGTAGTCAGAAGCTCACCCATGTTGCCTTGGCCCTGTGATAGTGTGATATTTTCGGATATCTGTAGAGCGTGCCACTTGAGGTATTTCGATGCAGTGGTTTCCACCTGGTCGATTGCCTCATCAAGACTTAAGCCTGAACCGGATAAGTGACCAAGACTGGTGAGCATCTGCATTGAAGCAAGCATGGTGTACTGCTTGTAGAACGGCAGTTTATCCAGCACCATCCTCGTTTTCCCAGTGACTATCTGAGCCGAAATGACGAAAATGATTGGAACCAACACTACGAAAACCAGATAAATAAGACCAAACTCGTAGAAATGCGTTCCTATGCTCTCAACCATTGTTGAGATAGCAGGCCATCTCGGTCTAGGAACCATGTCACCTAGCTGGGGAAATAAGTTTTGTGTCAGTAGGGCTATCCCGGCGAGGGTCATGACAATGGTAAAGAATGGTTCAAGCAAGCTTTTAAATAGTTTGCCAACACTGCCAGATGACGCGGAAAGCATCTTCTGTGCTGCACCGCACGCACCAGGCAAATCCCCTGATATTTCACCAGACTTAATGGCTTGCATTGGAATTTGCGGTAACCATTTGACTAGTCCATCAGACAGGTTGCCACCACCCTCTAGCGCATCACTAATATCAGTACCGATGGATTGCTCAGTTGAGTCACCATACATAGAGAAATCTTCACTGATCTCTTGAGGTGACATGCCTTGGCTAAGTAGTCGCTCAAGGTCGGCCAGTAGTTTTATCTGCTCCTTGGCACCAAAGGTTAGTTGGGTAAGGGACTTCATAATTGGACCTCCTTACGCATACTCAAGGTGCATACCATTATGCAGCTCGTCGATAGAGACAACCTGCGAGCCATCAACCTGTGCCATGACTGACTGGTAATCGCACTCCCCAGTGAATACCTTGGCTCGGCCATGGTCACGAATTGAAGGCCAGCCTGATGTCTTTAGGTGGGCTTCCCAGCCAGCTATATTCATTTTACTGATAAAATTACGGGCTAAATCATCAAGTAGAACTAATTCAAAGATCGCAGTACGTCCCTTCTCACCACCAGTACAAGAGTCACACCCTTCAGGATTCTTGTGCCTTACCTGTGTACGAACAATACCTTGCTTGGACTCCACAACATTTCGTTTAATTTCTATTTCGACGTCATTTGCGGCACCTTTCACTGTAGGGTCAGAGTGAAGGAGGGCGTCAGAGTGGCTTATCGAACAATGAGGGCACAGTCTTTTTACAAGACGTTGGTGCCCAAGAGCTTTCACAATGCCGGGAGCTGCAAGTAGGGCTGGGTTGACTTCCATCTGAGTGATGAGTGTACTTATTGAGGTAACAGCACTATTACAGTGGATAGTCGCAATACATGTTTGTCCAGTTTCCGCCATACGGACAGCTACCTGTGCAGCTTCTTTATCCCGGATCTCCCCGAAAAACACCAAATCGGTATCATTTCTTAGGATCAACTTGCCGTAATATGCGAAGTCTTTATAACCCTCTTCACCGTTATCACGCTTCACTGAACTATTTACTGGTGTTTGTAGTTCGTTCCTACGAGTTAACTTACCCTCCGGTGGATCCTCGAGAGTATGGATGAGCTTTGTTTCTGGAACCGTCTTTAAGGTACTGTTAATTAAGGTTGTTTTGCCTGAACCAGTAGGGCCACTGATCAGGATCAGACCCTGTGTTTCGTTGATAACTCGCTCAAGGTGTTTGCAGTGACCTGGAGCTAAACCAAGCTTCTCGAATGTGAGGGTTTCGTTATTAGCACCTGAATCAATAGCACGGATGGTAATCTTCGCGCCATCGCGAGTAGGTAGCTGCGAAACACGCCACTCATACTCACGCTCCAGATCACCTTCTTTAGTCAATCTCACCGTGAAGGAGACGTTATTCTCAGTCTTCATCGACCAAGAGGAAGCCTTACCTTTCCGTAGGAAGATATAGCTGAAAAGCTCTCGACCGTAGCTGGCATCTTGGTCATGCTGAAACTCAGCAAACGCACCATCAATACGGCAAGAAAATAATGTTTTGTGCAAATCAACCTCGATGTGCAAGTCACTCACACCGCGGTTTAGAGCTGTCTCTAACAGTTTTTCGAAACGAGCGGCAACTTGGCCGCTGTCTCGTTTCATATCTTGTGAAGCCGCTTGGTTACCCATTTCAGCCAAACGGCTATCAATCAAGTCTTGAGCGACCTCTTTTACAGCAGGGGCAATACCAAAGGTTTTGCCCTTCTTACTGGAGATGTAATCTTTGATGACCGTTAGATCCGGAGATAGAGGTGTGGATGTACAAATCGCTCCCTCCGGATCCACGAAACAGTTACCATTCTCTCGCAATAGCTGCATTAGTGTTTTGTCAGCGAGTAACTGCATTTAATTAGCTCTCCACTGAATCAGCAACAGGTGTGTCATTGCTACCAGAGGCAATGCCTGATCGCCCAATGTAACGCTCAAGGCCGGTAGAGGCACTACGAAGAACCACACCTCGGTTACGTACCTCTTTGATGGTGAAGTCGCCATAACGAGCGTTCTTTTCGATTCGAACCAAGCCGCCTTCGATTGAAAGCCAACCAGACACTTTGCCAGAGTTACTGGTGGTTAGTGACTTCACTTCAATATTGGCAAACACTTGATTAGGGTTTGGAGCTGCTTGTCTAGATGCTCTCTCGACTGGATCTACATCTTGGGTAACCGACTCACTGATTTGTGATGAGGTTGTTGCCATAACTGGCGCTGGTGCACCGCGGCCACCACTAGAGGCGAAAGGCGAGCCCATCGTATTTTCACCCTTAAGTTGAGTGGTCTCATTGCTAAGGCGAGCCAAGTCGCGTTCAGCCGTTGCGCTTTCTACCTTTAGAGCTTGTGAGTGAAGCTTCTTAACTTCTCGTAAATAAGCCATATCCTCAGAAGTTAACGAAGGTAGTCGCTCTAAGCGGACGATCTCAGGAGCTGCAGTCTCGACACGCGTTTCAATGATTCGTTGGCCAAGTGCTGCACTAGAAGACGCACCAGATGGAGTTGCACCAATTGAACCACTGAACAGCATGTTCACACCAACAAAGCCCACACCTAATAGCATGACGCCAAGTACAATGATTTTAACTTTTTCCGAATTTGCTTGAGCCATTATTAAGCCTCCTCATTATTGCTTGGTTCGGTACCAAAGATTGATAAAGTCAGATCGATTGAGACAAGTGTTCCATTACGTTGTATCTCAAGTGAGTCGGCATATACCGTTTGGTTTGCCATAAGACGACTTAGACGACCTAGTTCTAGTAAACTCATACCAGTGAAGGACATGCGGATGGTTTGTGTTCGGTAGTTACCAAATTTTGACTCTGCGTTAGAGTTAATAGAGTTCGCACCCAATAGCATGGCGCCATCGAGTATCATCTCTCTCAATTCAACAAAATCAGTTTGGAACTGGGATAGGTACTGACCGTCAGCAACTAGTGGTATGTTCATACCGGCGTTTTGGCCACGTACAAACAAGAAGTCACCAGATGGATGAGTGTCAATGAAGTCTTTCATTTGACGAATTAGAGCACCTTGCCCGCTATTGACACCAACTCGCATACCAATAGGCCCAGTAAGGGTTCGACCAGATAGTTGAATGTTGTCAAAAGTCCAGCCAGGAGGAAGCATTTCGTTTCGATAAGTTACTAATCCTCGCTTAGCGGCGAATAAAACTTTTCCTGCTGAAATTTTATTTTCTTGAGCGTTTTTATATTGCTCAAACGGATCAACTAGAACTCTACGCTCAATTACCGGCAAGGTTTGGTTTGTGGTGTAACGACTCCAAGCCTGAAAACCAATACCGCTCATCACAATAATTAGAGTGATAGCTATAGGTGGAATAAACTTCTTTAGTCGCTCGCCTTGGCTCTTTAGCTCAAGAGAAAGGTCGACTTCTGGAGTTTCAATTTCCACCCAGTTTTCGTGTGTATCAATTAAAGACGGCGCATCAAAATATACATACTCACACCCGCCCAACAGACGCTTTACAGCGTCTATTGTTTTAGGTTGAACATCTCTAGGAATGTTGTTTTCAACGACTACAACAATATAGGTAATACCGGCACTGGTCGGTTGTTCAACCAATATTAAATAGCGTGCCGGTACTTCATCAGAGATTGTATTTACGCACCCAATGTAAGCTTCGATGTGGGCATAGGTTTTTACCTTGTCAGAGTAACGGATGATAAAGTCATCACGCTCTATAACCACATCGTAAGCGTTCTCTACTGAGCTACGCAGTTGAGAAGTGACGCTTCGCTTTGATACTTCGGTAACATCTAGGTTAACCGCTTGTATTTTGGTATTTGGGTCTATGCGAAGTGGCATAATTACTCCGCTCTACGTGGTGTAACAGTAACTAGCGTGTTTAGAACTCGACGTTCACCCATTGACGAAGGCAAAACCTCACCATAGGTCGCTGTTTGAGACTGATCAGATACTTGCTTCATTTGTGTAACAATCACTGGCTCGTTGTAGTTATAACGTCCACTAATATTAAATCGGCTTTGTCGAGTTCTTGGTGAGCGAACGGTAACACCCGCAATTGACTGGTCATCAAAGTAAACAAATTTTGATAGAACACCGTTCATTTTGAGCTGTACATGGTCATCAAAAACACTCGGGATCACTAGCATCTTAACGCCATCTCGTACTGTGTCTTGTTCGATTTCTACGGCAGGGTTTGCATTGTCATTCTCGTAAGTAGTGCTCGTGCGAGATATGTATTGTCGAAGATCGCTGCTATCAACTTCCTGCATCTGCTGGTGAGAGGCCCTCACCTTTTGAGATGTTGTTACCGCAACTTCATTGTGGCTCTTGAGTGCTTTAAGGAACATCGCTGTGCCATCGAACTTGCCAGCACCAACAAAACCAGCACCGAGATTGCCAAGGTCAGATAGACCCGGAGCACTTAAATCAACGTTGACTGAACCGTTACCGGTATCAACAGCAAAAAGACCATCCAAGCCAAACTCACTGCCTTCGGCAACTTGCCACTCCAGCACTTCAATTTCCAAGAATACTTGCTTAGACATCTCCTCAACAGAACGATCTACAAATTTTTTAACGTCTTTCATTAGACTAGGAGTAGTGCGAACAACAATGCTAGATAGTGCAGGAATAGCTTCCACTGAACCAATCGTGTCAGAGGTAGACCCAGGCTCCAAGATTATTGAGCGAATACCATTGTAGATATGTTCAGTTGTATTGAATGACTGAGCACCATGATTAGAAAATTGACCATCGCCAGCACCAGTAGCGCTGATTTCACCGCCGATAGAGCTTGAGTTATCTGAACCAGAACCACCTGAATTTGAACCGATTTGGAATGAGCTGCTGCCGGAAACTGTTGGCAGTGGGAAGGTTTCAGTTAAGTATTTTCTCACCATCACACCATCTTCACTTGGTACAACGTCAAAATCACCTTGTAGAGCTGCCATTGCCAACGCACCGCGCTTGGTGCCACGGTAAACAAAAGAGATTTGTTGGTTCGGATTGATATCAAAATCGTATTCA
This sequence comes from Photobacterium lutimaris, assembly GCF_003025555.1. Lineage (GTDB taxonomy): Bacteria > Pseudomonadota > Gammaproteobacteria > Enterobacterales > Vibrionaceae > Photobacterium > Photobacterium lutimaris. The sequence continues at coordinate 157,956 of NZ_PYMH01000013.1, forward strand.
GCTTCTAAATCATCACCTAATATATCCTCAATAACCAAGGACAAAGCTAGGCGGTTTGCACTGATTTCAATTGGATCTTTCAGCCATCCAATCACCTTCTCTTCTTTAAGTGCTCGCACTCGAACCGGTGGAGCTTTAAGTTCTTCTACTTTGTGGTACACGGCAGCAGTTTCAATTTCATCCATTTGTGTAAACTGCTCTTGAGTACGTTCAAGGTTTTCCTTGTACTGGAACGCTGTGCAACCACTAATAAGAGTGGCGCACAAAATACTGGCGATTAACTTCTTGCTACTACTTAGCATCTTTATCTCCCATGATGTAGATTTCACGGCCAGACGGCACGATTCCAGCACGCAAGTCTTCATATGGTGCTAGTAGTTCTTCAATTGCCGCTTTCACGTTGTATTTTTCCGTAACAATGACGAACGAGAATGGTACTTCGTAGTTAGTTGCAAGATAAAACCGTTCATCGACATTCCATTGGTAGTGCTCACCAAGAGATAGGTAGTTGTCTTTCAACGTCCCTTTGGTAACCAAGAACATGGTTGTTGGTAGGATCGACGAACTCAGGACAGCTTCTTTGGCATCTGGCTCAAAATGGATTTGAAAGTTAGTTTTCTCACCAGGTTCCATTGCATCCAAAATTTCGGAGTGGATGTGGGCAAGAGCGTCATCAAAAGTTGTGGTTAACATGTGGTCGCTAGCAATTTCTGTTTCCAGTAAAGCTCTGTCAGCTTCATCTAAGAGCTCACCTACCTTTGAGTAACCTTCGTTGTGTAACCAACGGTAGATGGCATTGCGGTAAGTCTCACCGCGCATCAACATGTAGTTGCGCACCGTATCACTAGATACAGCTGTGTATACCTCTCGCAGTTCGCGCTTCGTTGGTTTTACTTCCTCAATTACCGGAAGCAAAGTATCGGATTGATCAATGGCTTCAGTAGTGGTGGAATTAGAAGCTAATACGTTCACCGTACTGCCTTGCACTGGTTTCGTCGTATCAATCGCTGGTGCAACCGGTTCATTTGAGTTGAGCACTACAAGCTCACCCATATCTGGCTGATTTAACGGAGCGCTCCCCTGTACATCAGCCGTAGATGAGCAACCGGAAGCAACTAGTGCAACTGCAATAGCTAAAGCATTTCTATTCATTCTCATATCGGTCTAATTGTCACTGTTCGTGTGGATTCGTTGTAAGAGGCAGTCATTGGGTACTGCGTGAGAAGTTCATCAAACGTTTTCTGAACATTTGATGTAATGACTGTCTTGAAGCCTTGGTTTACTCGGTAAACGTCACCCTCGTACACAAGTCGGATTTGGTAAGCATTCGCTAGGCGGGTTAAATTACTCTTCGTATCGGTTTGCTCTATCTGGAATACCTCAAGCGGTTCAGATTTACCCATACCATGAATAATTAGAGCGTTATTATCTGCGTCATATTGGCTGTTAAAGCTACGGCCAGTATTCTGAGAGTTAACCGACGATAGGAACGTATCTATTGCGTGTAAGGCATCGGTAGCAATAAGCTCAGAGTCAGCTCGCATGGTTCTTGAAACAATTTTCTTCTGCTCTTCATCATTGATATACCAAATGATGCTTGGTACAGAACCGACTCTAGCCCAGCGATTAACTGTGTCACGAAGGGTTTCATCACGATAGATATTGAAGGTCTGTAGTGATTGATGCGCAAGCTGCTGCTCTAGGGCGTTCGCTCTTAGCTCGGTTGATTGATTGCTTGCACGGTTAAATGCAGGTTCAAATCGAGTGGTGTCTTTGATGTTTGTGGCAAACGGCTCAACCACGATTCGGTTTTCTTTCTGATCGTAGTAGGGCAATAGTCCTGTATCCCTGAATAGGACAAGGAACGCGGCTTGTTTATCTTGCTCATCAAGGCTGATTGAACGTGTCCGCAGCGTTTGGTAGTTCCATGGACGTAGAGAGGAATGCCATTCGACGCCGTGAATGCCTAGCTCAACAGCCAAATCGCTTGCAACCAGCTGAATTTGAGAGTCTTTGTTTACTTTGTAAACTCGGTGCTCTATTGTTTGAATGTCCGTGGGTACCGCTTGGCACCCAGACAAGACTGCTGTAGCTAACAGGGCAGTCATCGTGCGTTTTATCATGTTCCTTCTCAACAATTGGTTTGCTCTAAGCTAATATTTGCCAAGAAGTATTTTTTCGAATACCTATTCTTTCTGATTTATACCCCCCAATTAAATACCCGAAAATAGATTTCAGTGCGTATTGCACCCCTGAATCAACTTAGCGATACAGGGTTACTAAGCAATTAGTAATTCAGAAGAGGAATATTGGAAGATACAAATGCTGAATAATCACCACATAGAGACGGATGTATCTGGCTTGAACTACCATGTGTTAGCAACATTCAATAGTCAGGCTGAAAGAGAGGTGTATGTCCGAGAGCTAAGAGATATAGGTGAGATTAGTAACGCGCACTTTTGTGCTTATAATTTCAAGCAAAACACACTCAAATTTAACCCTGTCGATTTAGATGCGCTTCTCAGTAACCTTCACAGTGCAAACCTTCTAATACCGTTTTATGGTTTTTTTCTAGGGCAAGCACTCGACCCCAGCAAGTTGGCAGATGCTGAACCAACACCTGCCACCACAAATGACATTATGAGTTGTTTGTGTGAAAGCTCTCTAGGTCAGAGTTCTATTGATGCATTGGTGGATAGGGTGGCAGTGGTTAGCATGTTGTTGAACTCAGGTCAGGTTAGTGATGATTACTGGGCACCAATAATAAATGTGATTTTAATGCTGGATAATATTGCCGACTCAGTAACGAATGAGACCGTGATTGCCATTGAAAATACCGAGGTGCTTGATGTCATATTTCCTAAGTGTTGGCGAACATTAGAAAGGTCGATCTTACAGAAGCGCGATTTGAAACTGGCAATACACAAGATGATCACCCACACCAAAGATCAAGGTTATAGTCATTTTGTAGATGGTGTAACTCAGGACAAAACAAACACGCTAGAGATTGAGTTAAAAGTGCGACAGTGTGTGGATAGCTGGTTAGTCACAACGTATATACCTTACGATACAACACCTGCGATCGTGGACTTGCTCTTGCTTGGTAGGTTTAAAAAGCGGTATGAGAAAAAAAGCCATTTGCATGCGACTCAAATAGCTAAGCTAGGAGCAAAAGGCATATCGGCCTTAGACAAGATAATCAAGTACCATAAAAGCCCAGCAGTCTCCACTGAGCTAAATAAGTTGGCAGAAAAAGTTACAACTCTTGCTTATAGCGATAGCTGTTTGGCTTAGTCGCTTTCTGGTAGAACCGATATGCCAGAGGTCATTGCATCAATAGCCGGCATAGTTGTGATATTGCCCTCGCTTGTTCCTCTTGATAATGTCAACGGGCTTACATGTTTGTCTTTTTGCGTAGCAAAGGTGTAAGCCATTAAAATTGTTGCTAAATCATCTGCGTTAACGACGCAAACTCCAAGTTCATCTACCTCAACCAGAGCTGCTTGGCTTAGGCGCTTAAAGGCTTCATTTACACCTTGTGTGTTTACATCTACCATATTTTTAATTCTGTAATCATTGAGATGATTGCTGCTGGTGGAACTCAGCATAGACTTCCAGTAAGTTCCAACCGTATGTTTTGTTATTGCTATGCACCCAGGTCAAAAATTCATTTGCTAGTTGATACTCTTTCTCAGTTAGCTCTTCTTCAATCAGAGGCATTGCATTCTCAGGGTTAAAACCCTCATGTTTAGCTGCAAAATGTAGTGCGTCTTGTAGGTTGCTTGATAGTCGGCTTGGATAAGTCATCTTAATCTCCGTTTTTCGATAGGCCAACACACCATACACTTGCAGCAAATCATGCAACCGTAACGAGTTAGATCTGCTCAGTATAACGGCACCCCTTGTCATAGCCCGAACATCCAATAAATTCACCTTTATTACCGTTAATAACTTTTAATTGACTCGAACACTCCGGGCAGGGTTTATAGAAGATCTTCCCGTTTAGAGCACTAAAATTTGAATTACAGTTTTTGCATGAGAAGAACTGTCCGAATTTGCCGTTTACCATAGATGCTGAACCGCTACACTTTGGGCACTGCTCTGTTTTCTGCTCAACGGTTTGGTGATGAGGGATATCTAAGCCATTCTGTTTTACCGATACGACATTACGCGTTATCAGCTCTTGAACTTGCTCTACAAACTGGGGAACTGACATGTTGCCATTCCTGATTTGAGACTGTTTATGTGACCATATCGCGGTAGTAGTGGGAGAGGTTATCGCATCCGGCAATAGGTCATATAGCAAATAACCAGCTTCAGTTGGTATGATGTTCTTCTTGTCTTCTACTAATTGCCCTCGTTCAAATAGCTCCTTCAAAATCCCAGTTCTGGTTGCAGCTGTGCCGATGCCGCCAGTATCTTGCTTTCCCTCATCTTTACTTAGCAACATTGCTTTGATTTTTGGGTCATCTACGTACTTGGCAGTGTGCATGAGGTCGCGAAGTAGTGTTCGCATAGTGTAACTTTGTAGTGGTCTTGTTTTCTCAGTTTTAAGCGTGCCAGTCGCGGTACCAATTAAGCCTGGCGTGACCATTGATAAATTAGTTTGCGGAACTAGGTCGTCATTAGCTTCATCCTCATCATCAGAGAAGCTTTCATCACGCATGAACGCAATTTCCCAGCCATGGTGGATCAGAGTGCGGTACTTCGCAGTAAATGCGAGGCCGTCAACAGTAGCGTGAATAACATTCACCAGTTCTTCTTTTTTTGGTAGAAACTGCAGTAGGTAATTACGTACGATTAGAGAGTAGACATCAAATTCTTCGTCAGTCATTTCATCCACCCCACTAATGTTGCCTGTAGGAATAATGCCTGTGTGAGCTGTGACGCGTGACGAATTAAATGCGCGAGACTTGATCGAAGGTTGAGTTATAGACGCCAGCGGCTCAAGCTCTGGTATTTGTTTAATTGTTTGAATGAGACCAGGTGCATCAGCAAACGACTCGTCATTTAGGTATCGGCAATCGCTTCGGTTGTAAGTTATGGCTCTGTACTTGTCTCTGAGGGTCTGGGTTATTTCCAACACTTTCTCTGGATCACTGCAGATACCGCCGATAACTCTGTTGGCCTCTACCTGCAAAGATAGCAAATCAAAAGGAAGTGGGCCGCTGGTGGTCGTTGTGGTTTCTTTGTTGTCTTCTATTCGAAGTTGTTGGCCATTGATACGATTAGCGATAGATTGAGCAAACGACAGTTCAGCTAACCTACCTTTATCATCAACCGGGTCTGTATCGCTGGGCTGATACTTCAATGACAGCTGAGCATTACCGACTACGGACTCACATCCTACTTGGTAGTAGAAGTGCTCTTGGTGTGTCTCTCTTTGTCGTTGCCTACGAACCACGAGGCCAAGAATTACACTCTTTACCCTCCCTACGACAAAAGGCTGCTTAGTCTGATAATTTTGAGCTTGAGCTTGGCAGGTGATAAGGCGAGTTAAGTTAATGCCAAAGCGCATGTCAGAGATTTGTCTCCCGAGCTCTTCAAGGTATAAGCCCCTAAAGTTTACGTTGGGCTGTAAGTTCTCAAAAGACTTTGCAATCAGGTTGTTATCGTTAATTAATGCTCGCTGCGTTGGTAATTTAGATCCAGAGTATTCAATTATCGCATCAAAAATGCACTGCCCAGCCGCGTCAGTATCAGTCGCACAAACAAGGCTTGATGCTTTCTTTATTAAACCTAGAACTATACGTAGTTGTTTCCTCGTGTTCGGATTTGGCTCCATTTCTACTGGCCAAGAGAGCGGCAAGTGATCGAGTGCCCATTTTTTATAATCCGGGCTAAAAGCCTCCGGCTCCTTCAAGCGTAATAAATGGCCCAAAGCATACGTTACATTTGCAGATATATCCTGGCACTCAAAATACCCATTTTTAGCAACAGGTCGAGAGCTAAGTGTGTTTGCGATCGATTCTGCAACTTCACGTTTTTCAGCGATAATCAGTTTCAAGTTTAGCCCTCCAATCAAGCTTTTTACTAACAGTCATTGTGACAGTTAGTAAAAAGCCAAATCATCATATGATTTGGCTTGTGGGCTAGGTTAGAGTCCCAGCTTGCGTAGGAATTTTTTCAGCAGAATTTCAACCGGTTTAGGTTCGGTTTGATTGTGCTTTCTTCTCCATTGGCGCAATGAATAAAGCTTTGTTTCAATCATATCGGTTACACGATCCAGTGCTTCCCGATATTCCAAACCATACAGTTCCTTCATGCATACGTAGAAAGTAAAGTTATCTTTGTGTTGGTTTGGCCGAATGATCCATTCAAGAACTTCCTCCATCTTCCTTAAGCTAGTTTTTAGCGAGAGAATAGAGTCGTTCATGTCTACCACCAGCAACCATTGAAGTTGTTTAATGTCGTTAACAACCCAATGTATAAATTGCTCTCCGCTATTACTCTTGATTTCGTCAATGACCAGTTCATTGAACTCATCAGGGTAAAGCAGTGGTAATAGAGATTCACAAGGAAGTAACTTGGCCTTGGTGCGTCTGGTTGGGGATGCTTTCCGGCGTAGAATTGGAAATGCTCCACCAACACTTAACTTCATGTCTGCAGCAAAATCCAACTGTACCGTCATAGCGTTTCAACCTCTTTCCAGCGAGAACCTAGCTTAGACTTAAGCTCATTACGCTCTTTCACACTAAATCGAGAAAGAGACTTACTAAACTTGTCACGTTGGGCTTTGTGGTCATTGAGCAATTGCTTGGAGTCTATTTCTCCCATAACGTTAGGGGAAACCTCATGCATTGTTGCTAACAACCAGTAACCAAATCGAACACGTTCCTTGCTTTGGTTCCAGTGATGGATAAGACCACGATACAGTGCGCTATTAGTAGTTTTCTTGTTCATAATTCAATACTCATTTTAGCCCTTTCGGGATTGGTGGACCCCTTCAAAATGAAGGGGCAGTGTGGGGGTCTAACTATTAAGCGGCTTCTTCCATTTCAAGTAATTTGATCTGGTGTTTCATCCACTCAATGTCATTCGAATCAGTAGCAGCTTCCATGAAGTTACGCATTGGAGCTAGGTCTGACTGACCGTTTCTGAACTGCATTGCCATAAAGTTAAACAATTGCTCAGTTTGAGCACTTGGTGTGACAGTGCACTCGCCAAGCTCTGTTGTAACATCATTTGAAGCGGCTGCTGCTTTGGCCTCTGCCTCTGCCTCAGCTTTGGCTTTAGCCTCTGCCTCTGCCTCTGCCTCTGCCTCAGCTTTGGCTTTAGCCTCTGCCTCTGCCTCTGCCTCTGCCTCAGCTTTGGCTTTAGCCTCTGCCTCTGCCTCTGCCTC
>NZ_PYMH01000014.1 GCF_003025555.1 Photobacterium lutimaris
CACCGTGTGGAGCGGTAGTTCAGTTGGTTAGAATACCGGCCTGTCACGCCGGGGGTCGCGGGTTCGAGTCCCGTCCGCTCCGCCACTTATACTAAGCCCGAGTCGAAAGACTCGGGCTTTTTTACGTCTATATTTTTGTTGTGGTTTGCCCTTCGCGCGAATGAGTCCCGGATGGTGCGCAAGCTCGCACTAGGCGTCCCCGCCGTCTATGGGTTCGAGATTGGTTTCTCTTGAGTATGCGCCTGAGTTCCGCCAGCGTGCCGGCCAAGCGCTCCGCTACTTGTTAAAAAGCCCAGCCTAAAGGCTGGGCTTTTTAACGTCTGAAGGTCGAATGGAACTGAGATGGACGCATTCCTCGTGGTGCTAGCGAGGTATGAGGCTTTTTGCTATTTGTGGTTTTGGTAAAGTGGCTCTCATGACTGGAATAAGACTCTATGACTTCTGGAGAATGGACGGGGGCAATAAGGGAAGAGATAAAGAAAACCCAGCTGTTGGCTGGGTTTGAAGCGTATTATGACGATTGCATGTTAGAGGCTATGAGAGTTGCGCTTTAACGGCTTTACTGTCGTTGCAGACGATGATGCCTGCCAGCCTCATCTCTGTACAGGCTTGGGCAACGGTTTCAGGCGCAATACCGCGACAGGCCGCAAGGTTGACGAGCACCTTAAATTGACCAGTAGCTTGAAGCTGCAAGGCTGTTGTCTTCACACAATAGTCAGTAGCTAAGCCTCCAACCAAGATGGTATCGACCTTTTTGGTTTCCAGCCACTCAATAAGACCTGTACTCAGTTTTTCCTCAAGATCATGATAACAGGCGCCATAAGGATGAAGATCCGGCTCGATCCCTTTCCAAACCACATGATCATATTCAGTGACCGGAGGAAGACCCGGTATAGTCTCAAAACCAGTTGTCCCGGGAACTGCATGGCTGACCCAAGTTAGATCGGCATTGGGGTGATCTAAGGGTGAAAGCATCTTGTCATGCGTTTCTACCACCCACACTGCATTACTTGGGTGCGCGTCCTTGGTCAGAACGCGTAAATCAGCGAAACCTGCCTGGTGGTTTAGCTCCTGACCTATAGTGTCACCTTCAGCAACGGGCAATTCGTTCGGGCACAGAGGAGTGAACGTTTTTTGTGGATCAACATCAATAGCTGCAATCGTCATGAAGGTCTCTTCTACAGGATCTGATTAAGGATGTGATCAGCCTTAACTCGTCGAATACGCTTGATCAGCTTGCGCACAGGAGCTGGGTAAGCATCCACCTTGTCGATAAACTTATAACTGCCAACAAGCTGGGTGTGCTTTAGAATACGGTCGAGCTCACGCTGCTTCTGGTCTGCTAATAGCTGTTGTTTATCATGGACCAGAATGGCATTTTCCAAGTCCAGCTTCCAAGCCCTAGGATTTAGGTTGTTGCCCGTGATCAGCATATAGCTGCGGTCGACCCAGATCCCTTTAAGGTGGAAGCTATTGTCATTGTGTTTCCACAGATGGATAGCAAGCTGGCGTCTTGCGATTGCGGCCTCATTTTGCTTGGCAAAGTGGCGCAGATTAACTTCATAGAGGTAAGGAAGCCCAGCGATGGTTTTGAACGGCTCGCTAGGCGGGATATAGAAATCATTCGCCGTTTTGTCGCCAACGATGATGGTCACTTTCACACCGCGACGCAGTGCCCTTTTCACTTCTCTACTAATACTGCGTGGAAAGTTGAAATAAGGGGTACAAATGGTCAGTTCTTGTTGCGCGCTCGCAATCAGGGTGCAGATATGCTGGTTAAGCCGGTTCTTCCGTTTACCTAGCCCAACAAGTGGGGTAAGGCCGACTTCGTTATCAGATATCTGCTCTGGGGTGAATTGGTAACTGGCTTTTTGTAGTTGATGGCGCAGTTCTTTTATTGCCCCTTTTAGGTTGCGGGTTTCTGGACGCTTGACCTGGCTGAGGCAATTAACAGCATCGCTGTTCACTAGCGTGTCTACAATGAAATTTGCCATGCTATCGGCAAGCTGGCTATTTTTGATTACGTGGTAGCGGTCGTAGCGGTACCGTTGGTGTTGAGCCAGATACACATCGTTCAGGCTAGCACCGCTATAGATGATCTTGTCATCGACGACAAAGCCTTTGAGATGGAGTACACCAAAAACTTCGCGGTTTCGGACCGGTACACCGAGAATTTCAATCTGGTGTTCGTATTTCTCTGAAAATTCGCGGTACAGGGCTGCATTGCCATCTGATTTATCAGCTCCTATTAGCCCACGCTGAGCTCGGTGCCAGTCAACCAGTACCTTTATATCCAGTTCAGGATTGGCCTGCTTGGCTTCGTAAAGCGCAGTGAGGATCCCACGTCCGCCATCGTCATCTTGGAGGTAGAGCGCGACTAGATAAATACGCGCGTTGGCATTGGAGATTTCTTGGTGGAGACGTTCACGGAACGATCCTGCATCGAGAAGGGTCTCTAAATCATCTGGCTTGTGTGCAATACACGGCAGTTGCTCAATGCGTTGCTTGTTAGCAATAGCTGAATCCATTATCGCCTCGTTTACGCGACCTTAATAAGGATGAATCGGTTAGTTAAGGGCGCAATTATATCAGAAAAACATCATAGTCAACGTATTGCTAAGTTGGCTTATATCACGCTTAGCTCAATTCAAGCTTACTCCTTTGAGCATAGATCATAGGAGTGAGTGTTTTACCGCTTTGCCTGTAGCGGTTTATCCTTGATTGGAGTGGTTCGGGCAATTCATTATCCTTGATGATGACAAACCCAGAACCTTGGTAAAATGTTTCCAAGTGGCTGAAGGCAAAACAGTAACATTGGGTTGTTGTCAGTTGGTCGTTACAGGCTTCAAGCAGGGCAATGCCATGGCCTTGAGAGCGATGATCTGGGTGAACAAGCATACCGGTGAGCAGCTGGTATTCGTCAAATTGCTTGAATCTGACACAGGCCTGTATGCCTTTGCTATCCTCGCCTATCCAGATAACTTCATCTTTTTTTGCCTTCCCTGCGGGGTAATAAGACTTATAGAAGCGGTTAATTAACGGGAATCGAAGAGGCTCAAGAAGGTGGAATCTAAGCTTGATCATAGTGAAAACACTGCCAAGAGTGGATGAATCAGTTAAAATACAGGCCCTAGTATAAAGGTATGGATCAGAAGTCGCATGAAAGTTTTGCAAGATAGGTCGCTAGCACCATTTCATACATTTGGTCTGGATGTGAAGGCCAAAGACATTGTCGTTGCCGAGACAACACAAGACCTGGTGTCTATCTGGCAAGATGAACAGTATCGGGACCTGCCTAAGTTGATCCTGGGCCAAGGGAGCAATATTCTATTTTGTGGTGATTTCTCCGGTGTCGTTATTCTCAACCGTATCGCTGGTGTTGATGTTGAAGAAACAGCTCAGGCTTTTATGCTCCATGTTGGGGCTGGTGAAGACTGGCATCGACTGGTGACCCAAACCGTTGAGCAGGGTATGCCTGGATTGGAAAACTTAGCTTTGATACCTGGCTGCGCTGGGTCATCACCAATCCAGAATATTGGCGCTTACGGTGTTGAACTTAAAGATATCTGCGCCTATGTCGACATCGTTGAGTTAGAAACTGGAAAGCAAAGTCGCTTGACTGCCACAGAATGTCAGTTTGGTTATCGAGATTCTATTTTTAAGCATGGTTTAAAAGATAGCCATGCCATTACCGCTGTAGGCCTAAGCTTGCCAAAAGCATGGAAGCCAGTGGTTTCTTATGGCCCGTTAGCACAGTTTAATCCCGAGACCGTGACAGCGAGAGAGATTCTTTTAGCTGTGTGTGATATTCGACAAGCTAAGCTGCCGGATCCGAAGGTGCTTGGCAATGCTGGAAGCTTTTTCAAAAACCCCCTGGTTGACCCGAGTGTTGTTAAGCATCTACTTGCACAACATCCTGCAATGCCGCATTATCCTCAGCCTGATAACTTGGAAAAGCTAGCTGCCGGATGGCTTATTGATCAATGCCAGCTCAAAGGCCATCAAATAGGTGGAGCTCGGGTACATGATGAACAAGCGTTAGTATTGGTCAATTACCACCATGCAGACGTTCAGGATGTTATACAGCTAGCTCAATATGTTGTGGACTGCGTGAAAGCGAAATTTGGTATCCAGCTAGAGCATGAAGTTCGCTTTATGGCGGCGGCAAAGGAGACGACATTGGCAGAGGTACACCGATGAAAGAGCATTCCACACGTCTTGCTCTCATTGCTCAGCTGGCAGATGGACAGTTCCATTCTGGCGAAGCTTTGGGGGAGACTTTGGGAATTTCCCGCGCTGCGGTGAGTAAGCATATAAAAGTATTAAGGACGTGGGGAATTGATATTTTCCGCCTGCAGGGTAAGGGCTACAGCTTAGCTGAAAAACTGGAACTCCTTGATTGCGATAAGATCTTGGCTCAGGTAAAGTGCCCGAGCTTACAGCTTATTCCAGTGATTGACTCTACCAACCAATACTTGCTTGATCGTGTTGGTGCCATGCCAAAAGGTGCATGTTGCCTCGCCGAATATCAGCAAGCGGGGCGGGGCCGACGGGGCCGTCAATGGTTATCCCCATTTGGCAGCAACCTATACCTTTCAATGTACTGGCGCCTTGATGCCGGTATCGCTGCAGCAATGGGGCTGAGCTTGGTCGTCGGTGTTGCTATTGCTGAAGCGCTTGAGTCCCTTGGAGCAGATGGGATCAGGGTTAAATGGCCCAATGATCTTTATTACCAAGACCGCAAGTTGGCTGGCATTCTTGTGGAAATGTCAGGACAGACTGGCGAAGCGGCACATTTAGTGATTGGTATGGGTATAAACATTGCAATGCCGGAGTCAGAAGGCGAGGCGATTGAACAATCTTGGACCAACCTTACCGAGGCTTGCGACACTCTGCCTGACCGCAATACACTTGCCGCAACGTTGATCAATCGCCTTTATGATGCTTTGAGTGATTATGAAGAAAGCGGGATGGATGGTTTTGCAACGCGCTGGAATAGACTGGATAACTTTTTGGATCGCCCTGTGAAGTTATTGATGGGTAACCGTGTAGTGGAAGGGATTGCTCGCGGGATCAATAGCCAGGGAGCGTTATTACTGGAAACCGAGGAGGGTGTCACACCTTATCTCGGTGGTGAAATCAGCCTTAGAGGTTGCTGATGCAAATTTTGATTGAAGCGGGTAACAGCTATGTAAAAGTTGCCCAACTATATGAAGATGGCCATTTTACGCTATTGGGTCGCTACCCAAGCCGTAAACTGGAGATGGTCTTGGAGCCCTTGCTGGAGAATGGAGTCACCAGAATTGTGTTCGCTAGTGTTGGCCCGGTAGAAGTTGATAATTCGATTCAACGTATCTCGCAGTTGGCCAATATCCCGGTGATGCAGGTGAAGACACTAAAGAAAGACTTTGGTGTCAAGAACGCTTACAGCGAATACCAATACTTGGGGGTAGATCGCTGGTTGACTCTGGTAGCGATTCGCCAGGAATTCAAAGCGCCGACCGTTATTGTTGATATCGGCACCGCGCTCACCTTTGATGTCATGTCCGAAGAAGGGAAGCACCTTGGCGGCTGGATAGCGCCAGGTTACCAGCTGATGATGAAGTCGGTGCTCGAGAATACCACCAAGGTCTTCTCCGACAGGGAGCATAGCGATACCCTGACCTTTGCCGATAATACGGCTGATGGGCTGAAAAACGGATGCCGTGCCGCCTTGGTCGGACTGATTGAATATGGTCTTGCACAAGCCAAAGAGCGCTTAAAAACTGAACCTAAAGTGATCCTATGTGGCGGAGGTGTTCGACATTTGCCTCAGTTGTGGGGGAAGGACTACTATCACCGTTCAGATTTGGTATTGGAAGGTCTTGCTTTGTATGCGAAATGTCGCTAGCGGCTAAATTTTGTCCGGTAAGGTTCAAAATCTAAAAAAATCGCTAAAAAGGTATTGCAAGGCTAGAAAGAGTTCTCTAGAATGCGCAGCACTTACGCCGACTTAGCTCAGTAGGTAGAGCAACTGACTTGTAATCAGTAGGTCACCAGTTCGATTCCGGTAGTCGGCACCACTTTCTCCTAGATGAGTGAAAGTGCTTGAAAAATTTGGAGGGGTTCCCGAGTGGCCAAAGGGATCAGACTGTAAATCTGACGGCTCTGCCTTCGATGGTTCGAATCCATCTCCCTCCACCAGTTTCAATAGAAAGAATAGCTTATCGAGTGACGATTTTTGCGGGCATCGTATAATGGCTATTACCTCAGCCTTCCAAGCTGATGATGCGGGTTCGATTCCCGCTGCCCGCTCCACATTTCTTGTGTGCTGATATAGCTCAGTTGGTAGAGCGCACCCTTGGTAAGGGTGAGGTCGGCGGTTCGACTCCGCCTATTAGCACCACTCTCTCCTTAAGTCAGTTCAATTCTTTTGATATATACTCTACAAACCCATGATTGGTTGTGTGGTCGTAATGCCACCAAATACCGTGCCTAGAGGGACTATCCATGTCTAAAGAAAAATTTGAACGCGTCAAACCGCACGTTAACGTTGGTACTATCGGCCACGTTGACCACGGTAAAACTACTCTAACTGCTGCTATCTGTACTACGCTTGCAAAAGTGTACGGTGGTCAAGCTAAAGACTTCGCATCTATCGATAACGCTCCAGAAGAGCGCGAGCGTGGTATCACAATCTCTACTTCTCACGTAGAGTACGATACTCCATCTCGTCACTACGCACACGTAGACTGCCCAGGACACGCCGATTACGTTAAAAACATGATCACTGGTGCTGCTCAGATGGACGGTGGTATCCTAGTTGTTGCTGCAACTGATGGCCCTATGCCTCAGACTCGTGAGCACATCCTACTAGGCCGTCAGGTTGGTATCCCTTACATCATCGTGTTCATGAACAAGTGTGACATGGTTGATGACGAAGAGCTTCTAGAGCTAGTTGAGATGGAAGTTCGTGAACTTCTTTCTGAGTACGAATTCCCAGGTGATGACTGCCCAGTAATCATGGGTTCTGCTCTTGGCGCTCTAAACGGCGAGAAAGAGTGGGAAGACAAGATTGTTGAACTAGCTGAAGCTCTAGATAACTACATCCCAGAGCCAGAGCGTGCAATCGATCTACCATTCATCCTTCCTATCGAAGATGTATTCTCAATCCAGGGCCGTGGTACTGTTGTAACTGGTCGTGTTGAGCAAGGTATCATCACTGTAGGTGACGAAGTAGAAATCATCGGCATCAAAGAAACTACCACTACTACGTGTACTGGTGTTGAGATGTTCCGTAAGCTTCTTGACGAAGGCCGTGCTGGTGAGAACGTTGGTGTTCTTCTACGTGGTACTAAGCGTGACGAAGTTGAGCGTGGTCAGGTTCTTGCTAAGCCAGGTTCAATCACTCCACACACTACTTTCACTTCAGAAATCTATGTTCTTTCTAAAGATGAAGGCGGTCGTCACACTCCTTTCTTCAAAGGTTACCGTCCACAGTTCTACTTCCGTACAACTGACGTAACAGGTACTATCGAACTACCTGAAGGCGTAGAAATGGTAATGCCTGGTGATAACATCTCTATGACTGTTACTCTAATCGCACCTATCGCGATGGACGAAGGTCTACGTTTTGCTATCCGTGAAGGTGGCCGTACAGTTGGTGCTGGTGTTGTTGCAACTATCGTTGAATAATATTTGACGAAACGGTACTAAAAAGGGCATCATTTGATGCCCTTTTTCTGCACTGTTGCTTGGTTTTGCATATTTTTTGCTCAAGCATGCAGGAAAAAATTTTACTATGATGAAGTTTTTGTTTGTAATTAAGGCTTTAGAGCTTTCCTTCATTACGGCCTCGCTTATGCGGGGTTATTTTCGTCTATATTGAGACTAGTTACAGGTTGGTTGTATGAAAGCGAATGCCGAAAACCAAAGCAGCTCTGGTGGTATGGATGGCCTTAAATGGGTCGCTGTATTTGCCTTGCTAGCTGCCGCTGTGGTTGGTAATTACCTGTACAGTGATGTTTCTGTAGTGCTACGTGCTGCTGCTGTTGTTGTCCTTGTGGCCGCAGCTGGTGGTATTGCCGCACTTACAGCAAAAGGTAAAACCGCGATCTCGTTTGCCCGCGAATCGCGCATGGAAGTCCGCAAGGTAGTATGGCCTACTCGTCAGGAAGCTACGCAGACAACCTTTATCGTTTTAGCTGTCACTGTCATTATGGCGTTAGCCTTGTGGGGCATCGACGGCATCATGGTCCGTCTAGTCCGCCTAGTTACCGGTGTGTGAGGTAAGAGTTCATGAGCGAAGCTCCAAAAAAACGATGGTATGTAGTACAGGCCTTCTCTGGTTTTGAAGGTCGTGTAGCACAGTCACTACGTGAGCATATCAAAATGCACGGCATGGAAGAGCACTTCGAAGAAGTACTTGTCCCAACTGAAGAAGTTGTGGAAGTCCGTGCGGGTCAGCGCCGTAAGAGCGAACGAAAGTTCTTCCCTGGCTATGTGCTTGTACAGATGGTGATGAACGATGAGACATGGCATCTGGTACGTAGTATCCCTCGTGTAATGGGGTTCATCGGCGGTACATCTGACCGTCCGGCTCCGATCTCTGATAAAGAGGCAGATGCTATTCTTAACCGTCTTGAGAAAGCGAGTGAATCGCCTGTTCACAAGACTGTCTTTGAGCCGGGTGAAGTTGTCCGTGTTACGGATGGCCCGTTCGCAGACTTTAACGGCGTTGTAGAAGAAGTTGACTACGACAAGAGCCGCGTGAAGGTATCTGTATCCATCTTCGGCCGTGCGACTCCTGTAGAACTGGAGTTTGGTCAGGTGGAAAAAAGCTGATCATTAAGTAATCAGTTTTAGTTGTCAGGGGCGTGAAATTGGACTATAATTTCGCGCCCTTTCGTTAGACGGGGAGTCTGTTTGTCGAAAATAGACGTTCGAACCCAA
Organism: Photobacterium lutimaris; assembly: GCF_003025555.1. Classification (GTDB taxonomy): domain Bacteria; phylum Pseudomonadota; class Gammaproteobacteria; order Enterobacterales; family Vibrionaceae; genus Photobacterium; species Photobacterium lutimaris. The sequence continues at coordinate 8,932 of NZ_PYMH01000014.1, forward strand.
ATTAAGGTAAATAGCAATGGCTAAAAAAGTAGAAGCTTACATCAAGCTGCAAGTTGCAGCTGGTGCAGCAAACCCAAGTCCACCGGTTGGTCCAGCTCTTGGTCAACATGGTGTAAACATCATGGAATTCTGTAAAGCGTTTAACGCTAAGACTGACTCAATTGAGAAAGGTCTACCGACTCCAGTTGTTATCACAGTATACAACGACCGTTCGTTCACGTTCATCACTAAGACTCCACCTGCTGCTGTTCTTCTTAAGAAAGCTGCTGGCGTTAAGTCTGGTTCTGGCCGCCCGAACACTGAGAAAGTTGGTACTGTAACTGACGCTCAGATCCAAGAGATCGCAGAAACTAAAGCTGCGGACATGACTGGTGCTGACATCGAAGCTATGAAGCGTTCGATTGCTGGTACTGCTCGTTCAATGGGTCTAGTGGTAGAGGGTTAAGACAATGGCAAAACTAACTAAGCGTATGCGCGTAATCCGCGAAAAAGTTGACGTTGCACGTGAGTACGACATCAACGAAGCTGTTGCTCTTCTTAAAGAACTAGCTACTGCTAAATTTACTGAAAGCGTTGACGTTGCTGTTAACCTTGGCATCGATGCACGTAAATCTGACCAGAACGTTCGTGGCGCAACTGTGCTTCCACACGGTACTGGCCGTGAAATCCGCGTTGCGGTATTCACTCAGGGTGCAAACGCTGAAGCTGCTAAAGAAGCTGGTGCTGACCTAGTTGGTATGGAAGAACTTGCTGCTCAGGTTAAGAAAGGCGAGATGAACTTTGACGTAGTTATCGCATCTCCAGATGCAATGCGCGTTGTAGGTCAGCTTGGTACTATTCTTGGTCCACGCGGTCTAATGCCAAACCCTAAGGTTGGTACTGTAACTCCTAACGTTGCTCAAGCGGTTAAGAACGCTAAAGCAGGTCAGGTTCGTTACCGTAACGACAAGAACGGCATCATCCACACTACTATCGGTAAAGTGGACTTCGATGCTGCACAACTAAAAGAGAACCTAGAGTCTCTTCTAGTTGCCCTGAAGAAAGCGAAGCCTTCTTCTGCTAAAGGTACTTTCATTAAGAAAGTAAGCATCTCCACCACTATGGGTGCAGGTGTAGCGCTAGACCAGAATACTCTGGAAACTAACGCACAGTAATTTGCAGTAATGCTGAATTAGTGTATAATTCAGCGTTCACAAATTCATGGCTGAGGTCGATTGCTTTGCAATTGACCTTCGTCAAAGACCGTAGGCGTTTCGCTCTTCAGGGCAAACTTAATATTACCTACGTAGACGGTGCCAGAACATGATTGATGTAAATCTATCTTGGATCTGCGCCGTAAGACTCTCCTGTCATAGTGGCAGTGAGTGGTGTAATGACTGGGGTAACCCAGCAAAATCCAGGAGCTATATCCAATGGCATTAAATCTTCAAGACAAAAAAGCAATTGTTGCTGAAGTCAACGAAGCTGCCAATGGTGCCCTGTCTGCAGTTGTTGCTGACTCACGTGGCGTTGCAGTTGATGCGATGACTTCTCTACGTAAACAAGCTCGTGAAAACGGCGTTTACCTGAAAGTTGTTCGTAACACACTAGCACGTCGTGCAGTTGAAGGTACTGATTTCGAATGTCTAAAAGACGTTTTCGTTGGTCCTTCACTGATCGGTTTCTCTAATGAGCACCCAGGTGCTGCAGCGCGTCTTTTCAAAGACTTCGCTAAAGAGAATAAAGATTTCGAGATCAAAGCAGCCGCATTCGAAGGCGCTGTTGCTGACGCAGAAATTCTTGCGACACTACCAACTTACGACGAAGCGATTGCACGCCTAATGATGTGCATGAAAGAAGCTTCAGCTGGCAAGCTGGTACGTACTATCGCAGCTGTACGCGATCAGAAAGAAGAAGCCGCGGCGTAATCGCCTTTGCTTTATCTGAACGCTATATTAAACTAATTGTTGATTTCAAAGAGAATTGTTATGTCTATCACTAACGAGCAAATCCTAGACGCAGTTGCAGAAATGTCTGTAATGCAAGTTGTTGAGCTAATCGAAGCTATGGAAGAAAAATTCGGCGTTACAGCTGCAGCAGCAGTAGTAGCGGGCGGCGCAGCTGCAGAAGCAGCTGAAGAGCAAACTGAATTTGACGTAATCCTAACTGCTGCTGGCGCACAGAAAGTACAGGTTATCAAAGCTGTACGTGGCGCAACTGGCCTAGGTCTTAAAGAAGCTAAAGCTCTAGTTGACGGCGCTCCTTCTGCACTTAAAGAAGGCGTTGACAAAGCAGAAGCTGACGCTCTTAAAGCTCAGCTAGAAGAAGCTGGTGCTTCTGTTGAAATTAAGTAATAATTACTTAGCTTCATAGCCTTAATTGGCTAATGGCTGGTGGCTACAATGCCACCGGCCTTTTTGCGCTGTAGGGTAGTGGTGTTTTCACATTGTTTTGCAATCACTATTCATGCAAAAAGCAGTTCTGTTATCCAGATCTGTTCCAACAATAAACAGTGTCATTAGTCACTGCTCCTCGTTTTGAGCAGTTTGGATCACTTATCAGCGATCTGAGGAACCTATGGTTTACTCTTATACCGAGAAAAAGCGTATCCGTAAGGATTTTGGTAAGCGTCCACAAGTTTTGGATGTTCCATACTTGCTGTCGATCCAGCTTGAGTCTTTTAAAAAGTTCATCGAGCAGGATCCAGAAGGGCATTACGGTCTAGAAGCTGCCTTTCGTTCTGTTTTTCCAATTCAGAGCTATAACGGCAATTCCGAGCTGCAATACGTTAGCTATCGTCTCGGTGAGCCGGTCTTCGATGTTAAAGAATGTCAGATTCGTGGCGTAACATACTCTGCACCACTCCGTGTGAAGCTTCGTCTTGTCATGTACGATAAAGACGCGCCAGCTGGCACAGTCAAAGACATTAAAGAACAAGAAGTTTACATGGGCGAAATTCCGCTCATGACAGATAACGGTACTTTCGTTATTAACGGTACCGAGAGGGTTATCGTATCCCAGCTACACCGTAGCCCGGGTGTTTTCTTCGACAGCGATAAGGGTAAGACCCACTCCTCAGGTAAAGTGCTTTATAACGCACGCGTAATCCCATACCGTGGTTCATGGTTGGATTTCGAATTTGATCCTAAGGATAACGTATTCGTACGTATCGACCGTCGTCGTAAGCTACCAGCTTCAATCATCCTGCGCGCACTAGGCTACACGACCGAGCAGATCCTTGACATGTTCTTCGAGAAAGTAAACTTCGAAGTTCAGGGCAAGTCTCTGGTTATGGAATTGGTGCCTGAGCGTCTGCGTGGTGAAACCGCCAGCTTTGATATCGAAGCAAATGGCAAGGTTTACGTTGAACAAGGCCGTCGCATTACAGCTCGCCATATCCGCCAGCTGGGTAAAGACGGTGTTGACCACATCGAAGTACCTGTTGAATACATCGTGGGTAAAATCGCGTCACGTGATTACGTGAACGAGGAAACCGGCGAATTGATTGCTGCAGCTAACCAGGAACTTAGCCTGGAAACGCTAGCACTGCTATCTCAATCTGGCTACAAGTCTCTAGAAGTTCTATTTACGAACGATCTGGACTTCGGTCCGTACATGTCTGACACCATCCGTGTTGACAGCACGACCGACCGCCTAAGCGCACTGGTAGAAATCTACCGCATGATGCGCCCTGGTGAGCCGCCAACGCGTGAAGCCGCAGAACAGCTATTCGAAAGCTTGTTCTTCAGCGAAGAGCGTTACGATCTATCTGCTGTTGGTCGTATGAAGTTCAACAGCTCGCTAGTTCGTGAAGAAACTACAGGTCCGGGTACCCTAGATCACGCTGACATCATCGATGTAATGCGTCGTCTAATCGATATCCGTAACGGTAAAGGTGAAGTGGATGATATCGACCACCTTGGCAACCGCCGTATCCGTTCTGTAGGTGAGATGGCTGAAAACCAATTCCGTGTTGGTTTAGTACGTGTTGAACGTGCAGTTAAAGAGCGCCTAAGCCTTGGTGACCTTGATGCAGTAATGCCTCAAGACCTTATCAATGCCAAGCCTATTTCTGCGGCAGTTAAAGAGTTCTTCGGCTCTTCTCAGCTGTCTCAGTTTATGGATCAGAACAACCCGCTGTCAGAAGTTACTCACAAACGTCGTATCTCGGCGCTTGGCCCAGGTGGTCTGACTCGTGAGCGTGCTGGCTTTGAGGTTCGAGATGTTCACGCGACCCACTACGGTCGTCTATGTCCGATCGAAACGCCGGAAGGTCCAAACATCGGTCTGATCAACTCACTGTCTGCTTTTGCGCAGTGTAACCCTTACGGTTTCCTGGAGACTCCATACCGTAAAGTTATCGACGGCAAGGTAACCGAAGAAATCGACTACCTATCTGCCATCGAAGAAGGTCATTACGTTATCGCTCAGGCGAATGCCGCGCTTAATGAAGACGGCTCATTCGCTGACGAACTGATCACAGCTCGCCAGAAAGGTGAATCAGGTCTGCACCCACGTGACCATGTTCAGTACATGGACGTTGCAACCAACCAGGTTGTATCGGTGGCGGCATCTCTGATCCCGTTCCTAGAGCACGATGATGCTAACCGTGCCCTTATGGGTGCGAACATGCAGCGTCAGGCTGTTCCTACTCTACGTGCTGATAAGCCGCTAGTAGGTACAGGTATCGAACGTAACGTAGCCGTTGACTCCGGTGTTACAGCCGTTGCCAAACGTGGCGGTATGGTTCAGTCAGTAGATGCTTCTCGTATCGTTATCAAAGTTAACGAAGACGAGTTGGTACCAGGCGAAGCCGGTATCGATATCTACAACCTGACCAAATACACCCGTTCTAACCAGAACACATGTATCAACCAGCGTCCAACTGTGATGCCGGGTGAGCCTGTTGCTCGTGGTGACGTACTTGCCGATGGTCCATCTACCGACCTTGGTGAACTAGCCCTTGGCCAGAACATGCGTATCGCGTTCATGCCTTGGAACGGTTATAACTTCGAGGATTCCATCCTTGTATCTGAGCGTGTTGTACAGGAAGATCGCCTGACAACTATCCACATCCAAGAGCTATCTTGTGTGGCGCGTGATACCAAGCTAGGTGCGGAAGAAATTACTGCCGATATCCCGAATGTGGGTGAAGCAGCGCTATCTAAGCTGGATGAGTCAGGTATCGTTTACATCGGTGCTGAAGTTAAGGGTGGCGACATCCTAGTTGGTAAGGTGACACCTAAGGGTGAAACTCAGCTGACTCCTGAAGAGAAGCTACTACGTGCTATCTTCGGCGAGAAAGCGTCTGACGTGAAAGACTCTTCTCTACGCGTACCTAACTCTGTGTCTGGTACTATCATCGACGTTCAGGTATTTACCCGTGACGGCGTTGAGAAAGACAAGCGTGCGCTAGAAATCGAAGAGATGCAGCTGAAAGAAGCGAAGAAAGACATCACTGAAGAATTCCAGATCCTTGAGGGTGGTCTTCTTGCACGTGTTCGTACTCTTCTTCTTGCAGCCGGTTACAGCGAAGACAAACTGTCTACAATGGACCGCGAGAAGCTGTTTGGTCAGACTCTTGATGATGAATCACAGCAGAACCAACTTGAGCAGCTTGCCGAGCAGTACGACGAGCTGAAATCAGAGTTCGATAAGAAATTTGAAACCAAGCGCCGTAAGATCACACAGGGTGATGACCTAGCGCCGGGTGTCCTTAAGATTGTTAAGGTATACCTAGCTGTTAAGCGTCGTATCCAGCCTGGTGATAAGATGGCGGGTCGTCACGGTAACAAGGGTGTAATCTCTAAGATTTGTCCTGTGGAAGACATGCCGTACGATGAAAAAGGTCAGACAGTTGATATCGTACTGAACCCGTTGGGTGTACCGTCTCGTATGAACATCGGTCAGATCCTGGAGACTCACTTGGGTCTTGCAGCGAAAGGTATCGGTGACAAGCTAAACGAGATGCTTAAGCAGCAGCAGGAACTACACCAGTTCCGTAACTTCCTGCAGAAAGTGTACGATCTGGGCGACACGCGCCAGAATGTAGACATTGCCGCTCTAAGCGACGACGAAGTACATACTCTGATCAAGAACCTGCGTAATGGTCTACCTATCGCGACACCTGTCTTTGACGGTGCGCCAGAAAGTTCTATCAAAGAGCTTCTGAAGCTGGGTGATCTGCCAGAGTCTGGTCAGCTGACTCTGTTTGATGGCCGTACTGGTGATAAGTTTGAGCGTCCTGTAACTGTTGGTTACATGTACATGCTGAAACTGAACCACTTGGTTGATGACAAGATGCATGCCCGTTCTACCGGTTCTTACAGCCTAGTTACTCAGCAGCCGCTGGGTGGTAAAGCGCAGTTCGGTGGTCAGCGTTTCGGTGAGATGGAAGTGTGGGCGCTAGAAGCATATGGCGCAGCATACACCCTACAGGAAATGCTAACTGTTAAGTCGGATGACGTTAACGGCCGTACGAAGATGTATAAGAACATCGTCGATGGCGACCATCGTATGGAACCTGGTATGCCGGAATCGTTCAACGTATTGTTGAAAGAAATCCGCTCGTTGGGTATCAACATCGAGCTGGAAGACGAATAAGCGCGGCATTGCCAACCTTATTAGTTACTCCGGTATAAATATGAAGGCGCCAGCAGACTGGCGCCTTTATGGGTCAACTCCTCACAGGAGCCGAATGTGAAAGACTTACTTAAGTTTCTGAAAGCACAACACAAGACTGAAGAATTTGACGCGATCAAAATCGGTCTTGCTTCACCAGACATGATCCGTTCATGGTCTTTCGGTGAAGTGAAAAAACCAGAAACCATCAACTACCGTACTTTTAAGCCTGAGCGTGACGGTCTTTTCTGTGCACGTATCTTTGGCCCGGTAAAAGACTACGAGTGTCTTTGTGGCAAGTACAAGCGCCTGAAGCACCGTGGTGTTATCTGTGAAAAATGTGGCGTAGAAGTAACTCAGACTAAAGTGCGTCGTGAGCGCATGGGTCACATTGAGCTAGCTTCTCCAGTTGCCCACATCTGGTTCCTTAAGTCACTGCCATCTCGTATCGGTCTGTTAATGGACATGCCGCTACGTGATATCGAGCGTGTACTTTACTTTGAATCTTACGTGGTAATCGAACCTGGTATGACCAACCTTGAGCGTAGCCAGCTGCTGTCTGAAGAACAGTACCTGGATGCACTTGAAGAGTGGGGCGATGAGTTCGACGCGAAGATGGGTGCTGAAGCCGTTCAGGCACTTCTGGCCAATATGGACCTGAATGCTGAAATCGAGCTGATGCGCGAAGAGCTAGAAGAAACTAACTCTGAAACCAAGCGTAAGAAGCTAACCAAGCGTCTTAAGCTGGTAGAAGCATTCCTACAGTCAGGTAACAACCCAGAGTGGATGATCCTGTCTGTACTGCCAGTACTACCGCCGGATCTTCGTCCGCTGGTACCGCTAGATGGTGGCCGTTTCGCAACGTCGGATCTGAACGATCTGTACCGTCGCGTAATCAACCGTAACAACCGTCTTAAGCGTCTACTGGACCTAGCAGCTCCTGACATTATCGTACGTAATGAAAAACGTATGCTTCAGGAGTCTGTTGATGCATTGCTAGATAACGGTCGCCGTGGCCGCGCTATCACTGGTTCGAACAAGCGTCCTCTGAAATCTTTGGCTGATATGATCAAAGGTAAGCAGGGTCGTTTCCGTCAGAACCTACTTGGTAAGCGTGTTGACTACTCTGGTCGTTCTGTTATCACCGTAGGTCCATACCTACGCCTGCACCAGTGTGGTCTTCCTAAGAAGATGGCACTTGAGCTATTCAAGCCATTTATCTACGGCAAGCTAGAGACTCGTGGTCTTGCGACAACGATCAAAGCGGCTAAGAAGATGGTAGAGCGCGAAGAAGCTGTTGTTTGGGATATCCTAGACGAAGTGATCCGCGAACACCCAGTAATGCTTAACCGTGCACCAACACTGCACCGTCTAGGTATTCAGGCATTTGAACCAGTACTAATCGAAGGTAAAGCGATTCAGCTTCACCCACTAGTGTGTGCGGCATATAACGCCGACTTCGATGGTGACCAGATGGCGGTACACGTACCTCTAACACTGGAAGCACAGCTTGAAGCACGTGCACTGATGATGTCGACGAACAACATCCTATCACCAGCATCTGGTGATCCAATCATCGTACCTTCTCAGGACGTTGTATTGGGTCTTTACTACATGACTCGTGAGAAGATTAACGCTAAAGGCGAAGGCATGTACCTTGCTGGTCCTGCTGAAGCTGAAAAAGCATACCGTACAGGTAATGCTGAGCTGCACGCTCGCGTTAAAGTTCGTATTACTGAGCACAAAGCCGATGAGCAAGGTAACCTTGTTCCTGTAACTGAGCTGGTTGATACGACTGTTGGTCGTGCAATGCTATGGACTATCGTACCGAAAGGTCTGCCATACAGCCTAGTTAACACTGAAGCTTTGGGTAAGAAGCAGATCTCTAAACTGCTTAACACGTGTTACCGTGAACTGGGCATGAAAGACACTGTTGTCTTCGCTGACCAGATCATGTACACAGGTTTTGCTTATGCAGCACTATCTGGTGTGTCTGTTGGTATCGACGATATGGTTGTACCAGAAGCGAAATACACCAAGATCGCTGAAGCTGAAGCAGAAGTTGCTGAAATTCAAGAACAGTTCCAGTCAGGTCTTGTTACTGCTGGCGAACGTTACAACAAAGTTATCGATATCTGGGCAACGGCGAACGAGCAAGTTGCTAAAGCGATGATGGATAACCTGTCTTTCGATACTGTTATTAACCGTGACGGTGAAGAAGAGCAGCAGAAATCGTTCAACAGCGTATACATGATGGCCGACTCAGGTGCTCGTGGTTCCGCCGCACAGATTCGTCAGTTGGCGGGTATGCGTGGTCTGATGGCTAAGCCGGATGGCTCAATCATCGAAACACCGATCACCGCGAACTTCCGTGAAGGTCTGAACGTACTCCAGTACTTCATCTCTACTCACGGTGCTCGTAAGGGTCTTGCCGATACCGCACTTAAGACAGCGAACTCCGGTTACCTAACGCGTCGTCTAGTAGACGTTGCGCAGGATGTTGTTATCACAGCAGATGACTGTGGTACGCATGCAGGTATCACTATGATGCCTCTAGTCGAAGGTGGTGATGTTAAAGAGCAGCTGGGTGATCGTGTTCTTGGTCGTGTTGTTGCAGAAGACGTTATCAAGCCGGGTACTGAAGAAGTTCTTGCTCCGCGTAACACCCTTCTTGATGAGAAGTGGTGTGACATCCTGGAAGAGAACTCTGTTGATCAGGTAAAAGTTCGTTCTGTTGTAACCTGTGAGAATGACTTCGGTTGCTGTAAGTTCTGTTACGGTCGTGACCTAGCACGTGGCCACTTGGTGAACACGGGTGAAGCAGTCGGTGTTGTTGCCGCTCAGTCAATCGGTGAGCCGGGTACACAGCTTACGATGCGTACGTTCCACATCGGTGGTGCCGCATCTGCAGCCGCAGCTGAAAACAGCATCCAGGTTAAGAACAACGGTTCGATGAAACTGCATAATGCCAAGTTTGTTACTAACAACGAAGGCAAGCTAGTTATCACTTCTCGTGCCTCAGAAATGAGCGTTATCGATGAGTTTGGTCGTACCAAAGAGAACTACAAACTGCCATACGGTTCGCACCTAACTAAAGGTGATGCTGCGGAAGTTAAAGCTGGCGAAGTTATCGCTAACTGGGACCCGCACACAATGCCAATCATCACTGAAGTGGCAGGTCGTATCCAGTTTGTTGACTTGATTGATGGCGTAACAGTTTCTCGTCAGACTGATGAGCTAACGGGTCTGTCTATGATCACTGTACTTGACGCTGCAGAGCGTACCGGTGCAGGTAAAGACATGCGTCCAACGGTTAAGCTAGTTGATGAAAACGGCCACGATGTAATGATCGCCGGTACTGAAGTACCAGCTCAATACTTCCTGCCGGGTAAAGCCATCATCCAGCTAGAAGACGGCGCAATGGTTGGTATCGGTGATACGCTAGCACGTATCCCGCAGGCATCTGGCGGTACGAAAGATATCACCGGTGGTCTACCACGAGTTGCTGACCTTTTCGAAGCACGTAAGCCGAAAGAGCCTGCAATTCTTGCTGAAATCACGGGTCTGGTTTCGTTCGGTAAAGAAACTAAAGGCAAACGTCGCCTAATCATCACACCTGCTGAAGGCAACGCATACGAAGAAATGGTACCTAAGTGGCGCCAGTTGAACGTATTCGAAGGTGAGAAGGTTGAGAAAGGTGATGTTATCGCCGATGGTCCAGAGGCTCCGCACGATATTCTACGTCTACGTGGTGTACACGCAGTTGCAGAATACATCGTTAACGAGGTTCAGGAAGTTTACCGTCTACAGGGCGTTAAGATTAACGATAAGCACATCGAGACAATCATTCGTCAGATGCTGCGTAAAGTTACTATCGTGTCTTCAGGTGACTCTGAGTTCCTACCTGGTGAGCAGGTTGAATTCTCTCGTGTAACGATTACTAACCGTAAGCTTGAAGCTGAAGGCAAGTTGGCAGCAACGTTTGAGCGTGACCTACTGGGTATCACCAAGGCATCGTTGGCAACTGAGTCGTTCATCTCAGCGGCATCGTTCCAGGAAACGACTCGCGTACTAACAGAAGCTGCGGTTTCTGGTAAGCGTGATGAACTACGTGGCCTGAAAGAGAACGTAATCGTTGGTCGTCTGATCCCTGCTGGTACCGGTTTCGCGTACCACCAGAACCGTCAGCGTCAGCGTGATGCAGAGCTAGAGCCAGTTGCACCTCAGGTAGATGCAGAGCAGGCATCGCAAGATCTTGCAGCACTACTGAATGCCGGCCTAAGCGACGACTAATCGTTAGCTAACGCATTGATTAAAAGGGTACCTTCGGGTGCCCTTTTTTATTGCTTTTTTTCAGGCTCAATACCTAACAATGGCGGACGACCCATCGCGTCGTAGGCATGATGATAAGCGGGGAGAACAGGGGGAGGACCGTATCGTCTTTGCAGGATGTGAGAATAAGGCGTATAAAAGTATAACCAGCCTAATAAAAGCATCAGGCTGGTGGCAGGTGAGGACTGGTGTGACGTCGCTAGGCCCCTGGTGGGCAGGCTAAGCTGTCACTGATCAATTCGATCAACTTATCTTCAAGGGCAAAGCGGATTTCTATCAGCTCGCCAGTGGTCGAAAGATCGGTATCGAAATCAGGCAGCTCGTCACCTTCATCCATATCGGTATATTTATCGCTGAAGTTCAGCAATGGATCCGTAGTCTGGGTGATTTGTGCGTAAAGCAGAGAAATTTCTTCTGTGGGTGAATACCCCGTCGCATTCCAACGCTCCATGACCATATCATAGATTTTGAAATGACCTTCGGAGATATAGTCGACCAGTTGCTGGCTGAAAAGTTGGAGTTGGGAAGCGGTAGGGAGCTGGCGGTTGTTACTCTCGAACGGGGGAAGTCCGGCTAGTTTACAGTAATCAATTAGCAGCTGTTGCCGAGACATCAGCCAGTGGTCGATGACGTCACTGGTGCCACCCCATTGTTTTTGTACGTGCTCGAATTTACTCAACATGACCATGCCCTCATGATCTACAGTACCGAGACAGGGTACTGGAAACAATACCTGTTAATCTCTTAAAAAAGAGAACCTTGAATTACGGATCCGTTTCCGTATTAACTTTAGATTGCCAGTAAAAACGATACCCTGCAAGGATGGATGTGACGTTGATGTTAAAAAAACGAGAAAAAGGCTATTGGTGCATAGTCAAAAACCGCCAGCTCTACCTTGAAGATCAACAACTTCCCTTCAAGGAGCCGGCTGAGGTCGGGTTTGATCTCGAACGCGTGGTGGAAGTGGGCCGATACCAAGGTGTTCCTGTCTATTGGCTGGAAGCGCCTGAGCAGACAGATGAATCAGAATTTGAAAGTTTGCGGGCCCTGTTGGCTATCGGGGAGGAGCTATTTAACCTGGCCAGCCGTGCTATACAATTATCGTATATGCTGCATTCTCAGCGTTTTTGTCCTCAGTGCGGTACAGAGTGTCAATTTATTAAGGCAGAGCTTGCGATGGTCTGTCAGGGCTGTCACAGCCACCATTACCCGAGGTTATCGCCTTGTGTCATTGTTGCTGTGCGTAAACAAGATAAGATCTTGCTGGCGCAGCACCCGCGCCATAAAACCGGGATGTATACGGTGATCGCAGGCTTTGTCGAGGCCGGTGAGACGCTGGAGCAGTGTGTCGCAAGAGAAGTGCTGGAAGAAACAGGAATTGATGTGACCAACATCCGCTACTTTGGCAGCCAGCCATGGGCGTTCCCGTCTAACCTGATGATGGGGTTCTTGGCTGATCACCATAGCGGGGAGCTCAAGCCTGACTACGCCGAGCTGAGCGATGCGGTCTGGGCATCTGCCGACGATTTGCCGGAATTAGCGCCACCGGGCACGATTGCCAGAGCGTTGATTGACCAAACGTTGGTATTGATGGCGGGGAGCCACTCCGAATAGCATAAAAAAACCCTCCGTGAGGAGGGGTAAGGTGCAGTTATTTTGCCTCTATGAGCAAAGTCATTGTTATTATTGCTAGCGCGCAGGTTTTGTACCACGAGAGCCTACAGCGTCGCAAATCTGGTGACCAAATTGTTACTATAAACTTGATCCGGTTAACAAATGGCCTCTTTTGTTGACCGCCGGGAGTGATACAATACCCGCATATTAAATCCTTGGAGTCCCAAATGAGCGAACTAAAGAATGACCGCTACCTTCGCGCTTTATTGAAGCAGCCAGTCGATTGCACCCCAGTATGGATGATGCGTCAGGCTGGACGCTACCTACCGGAATATCGTGCAACTCGAAGCGTAGCCGGTGACTTCATGTCGCTATGTAAAAATGCTGAGCTTGCCAGTGAGGTGACACTACAGCCTCTGCGCCGTTTCCCATTGGATGCGGCGATTTTGTTCTCAGATATCCTGACTATCCCTGATGCGATGGGATTGGGACTGTACTTTGAAGCGGGCGAAGGGCCGAAATTCGAACGCCCAATTACCTGTAAAGCTGATGTCGACAAGATCGGCCTGCCGGATCCGGAAGGTGAACTGCAGTATGTTATGAATGCTGTGCGCCAGATCCGCAAAGATCTGCAAGGTGAAGTGCCGCTGATCGGTTTTTCGGGCAGCCCATGGACATTGGCTACCTACATGGTTGAAGGTGGTAGCTCAAAAGCGTTCACCAAAATCAAAAAGATGATGTACGCCGAGCCGCAAACACTGCACCTGTTGCTAGATAAGCTGGCAGACAGCGTGATTGAGTACCTGAACGCGCAAATCAAGGCGGGTGCCCAGTCGGTTATGGTATTCGACACATGGGGTGGTGTATTGACACCGCGTGACTACAACGAGTTCTCGCTGCGCTACATGCACAAGATTGTCGATGGCCTGATCCGTGAAAACGAAGGCCGTCGTGTACCGGTTACCTTGTTCACCAAAAACGGTGGTATGTGGCTTGAGCAAATCGCAGCAACGGGCTGCGATGCCGTTGGCCTAGACTGGACCATCAACATTGCCGATGCCAAGAAGCGTATTGGCGATAAAGTGGCACTGCAGGGCAACATGGATCCATCCATGCTATACGCCCAACCAGAGCGCATCCGTCAGGAAGTGGCGACCATCCTGGAAGGCTTCGGCGATGGCGGTACCGGCCACGTGTTCAACCTTGGCCACGGGATCCACCTGGATGTGCCGCCAGAAAACGCGGGTGTGTTTGTTGAAGCGGTGCATGAGCTATCAAAGCCGTACCATAAGTAATGCAGGTACGAGATCCTAGGTAACTTGTTCCTAGGAAGTGCAATAAGAGCCCATACAGCTTGCTGTGTGGGCTTTTTTACATCCTGTATTTCATAGCTCATAGCTCATAGCTCATAGCTCATAGCTCTTCCAAGAGCTCGCCTCTAGGTACTCGGATCTCGCTTTGCGAGATGCTGGTGGACGTAGTCGCGGATATACGGTACCACCTCTTCTTCAAACCATGGGTTCTTCTTCAGCCACAGGGTGTTCCTCGCTGAGGGGTGCGGCATCGGGATGAATTCAGGTGCCCAGTTACGCCACGCTTTTACCGTTTCAGTGAGCGTCTTTGGTTTGTCTTTTAAGTAGCGTTGCTGGGCATACTGACCGACCAGCAGGGTCATCCCGATATTGGGCAGCAATGGCCACACCTGCGGGTGCCATTGCGGTGCGCATTCTGGGCGGGGCGGCAGATCACCGGATTTTCCGCGGCCGGGGTAGCACAGCCCCATCGGCATGATGGCGATGCGCTCTGGGTTGTAAAAGGTATCACGATCAAGTTCTAACCAACGCCGGAGGCGATCACCACTCGGATCGTTCCACGGGATCCCGGTTTCATGCACCTTGGTACCCGGCGCTTGGCCGATAATCATCAAGCGGGCACTGCTGGCAGCCTGAATCACAGGTCGTGGCCCAAGAGGGAGATGATCCTGGCAGATCTTGCACTGGCTGATCTGATCGAGCAGGTTGCCAAGATGTTGCTGGTCGGCTTTTGGGCTCATATTGTCTCCCAGACTTCCTTAATTGAATTAATAGCCACGTTGAAAGTTGATGGCATAGCGCAGTGGTTGGCGTTTGAGCCAGCGCTGGACATTATCGCGAAAGATAGCCATGACCTGATGGGGAAAACTTTCAGCGGCAATATGCGGGGTGACGGTGATCTTCGGGTGCGGCCAGAATGGATGGCCATTCGGCAGTGGTTCTTGTTTGAATACATCAAGGAAGGCGTGTTCGATAGCCCCCGACTCAAGTGCATGGAGTAAACCGGTCTCGCAAATCGCATTACCGCGCCCGACATTAAAAAGTAGGGCATGACGGCAAGAGCTCAAGCTGCTGGCATTAAGCAAATCATCGGTGGCGGAGGTGGCTGGCAAGGTCGAGACCAGCACGTCAGCCTGTGCCAGTGCCTCGTGTAGCTTGGCTAAGGGGACGATAGCAGAGAAGGCCGGCTCTTGTGCCTGGCCGGAGCGATTAACCCCGATGATATTGAGTCCCAGCGCTTTCGCTGATCGGGCGAGGTGACTGCCGATACTGCCAGTGCCCAGTATTACCATCGTTTGGCTGGCAATGGTGTGATAGGGGTAGGGCTGCCAGTGGTTGGTGTGCTGCTGGGTTTGGTACGTTGTGAAATGGCGCTGGTGGGCGATAGTCAGTCCAAGTACGTACTCACTGATCAGCTGGCCGAAGCAATCACGAATATTGGTGAGGGTGTAATCTTGGCGCAAATGCGGCGGTGTCAGGGCATCGATACCGGCAAAAGTGGATTGGATCCACTCAAGGGCCGGAAACTGCTCTAGCCGTGGGGCCACCTTGGGAGGATCGGCTAGCAAGATCGTTGCCTCATCCGGTTGTTGGGTAAGCGTTATACCCGGCAGCGGCTGGTCGGCCAGCATGGCTTCATAGGCTTGCTGTTGGCGGGAAACAATCATCAGTTTATGCATGTCAGCTCCTTTGTGGTAGCACAGTGTTATCCACCGTCCATGTATTGCAGTAGCAGGGGGATACAAGTAAGATCCGGGGCAAATCACAATTGCGGATTATCCCATGCTAAAGAATCCAGTTCAGCTCCGTTTAGAAAAATTAGAACCATGGCAACACATTACCTTTATGGTGTCACTGTGTGAACGAATGTATCCCAACTATGCGTTCTTCTGTCAGCAAACGGAGTTCGCGGATGAGCAGAAGTACCGTTCGATTCTGGACAGCATCTGGGAAATTTTGACGGTAAAAACGGCCAAGATTAACTTTGAAAAGCAGCTAGAGAAGCTTGAAGAGTTGGTACCAAATGCTGAAGACTTTGATCTCTATGCCGTCAATCCCGCGATTGATGCCTGTGCCGCGCTGGCTGATCTGCTTCATGCTATGCTCGATCGTGATTTGATGCTGGAAACACTGGCCAAGCTGAGTTCGCTGTCAGCTGAAACCGTTGCCGATCTTGAGTTTGCTCAGACGGGTATCGAAGTCACAGACGAGAACCAGAAAGAAAACGAAGCGGTGTGTGCCGAGTGGGATATGCAGTGGGCGATTTTCCGCGCGTTGAAAGAAGCTGAGCGTCGTGACATCGAATTGATCAAAGACTTACGCCAAGAGTTGCGTGACGAGCCGGTTAGCAATATTGGTATCGAGCTGTAAGTGACTCAACCTTGATTTTCAAAAGGGCCCATCAGGGCCCTTTTTTGTCTCTGATGTTTAGGGTGAATGGGGCTTTGTCAGTCAGTAAAGGGAAGGGCTGTTGGTAGATGTAACCGGACTGTGAAGTTTTAAGTTCCACCCGGTAGGCTTGATTTTGGTTTTTTATTCTGGGTTTCGGTTTTACTGTAATCTATCTTACTTATTTTGTTTTTCTGCTTGTGCTGTCTGACTCCTGCCGTTTATAACAAAGGTATCGCGGAAAACACCTTGGTTTTCCATCTTTTTACCTGTCATTAGGACGAGTTATGCCTGTATCAGCTATCAATACTGCTGTTTACTGCAATGGTATTAAAGCCATTACGGCTAGCCTGCTCCTCCTGCTCTCTCTGGGTCTTATCCAGGGCTGACAGGCCGTACCTAATTTTTCTGTCAGCTTGAAGCGAAGCTGACAGGTCAATATTCCCTCCCGAATTATCCTTCGTTTCCTTCAAAGCCGATGCTGAAGAGGACAACTATGCTAAGTGTACGCAATATCGCCGCCTTGGGTTTTATGACTTTCGCCATGTATCTTGGCGCCGGCAATCTGATCTTTCCCCCGTATCTTGGCCAGCAGGCTGGTGAATACTTCGCGGCCGGCATGACCGGGTTCTTGTTGACCGGTGTTGGTCTGCCTGCGTTGGCATTGGTCATGGTGGCTTTGGTCAACGGGTCCGACAACCTGACTGCAGCACTGCCCAAGCCCCTAGCCACAAGCTTTTGGATCATGGTGTTTATCGTGATCGGTCCGGCTTTCGTGATCCCGCGGGCTATCACCGTGGCCTACCAGTTCAGTTTCGCCCCGTTTGCCGGCAACGCCGCGCTGATGCCGTTCACCGCAATATTCTGCCTTGCCGCTATCTTGTTTGCCCTGTATCCCGGCAAATTGGTTGATACCTTGGGTAAGTGGCTGACCCCTATGCTGATGGTGATCTTGTCGGTGATGGCTGTGACGGCTTTCATCTCGCCAGGTGGTGAGGTACTGGCCGCTTCTGGCCCTTATCAGGACAAAGCCTTTGCCGAGGGCTTGACCCAGGGTTACATGACCATGGACGCCCTGGGCTCGATTGGCTTCGGCTGGATCATTTTCCGTGCTATTCGTGAAATGGGGGTGGAATGCCCAAAGGCCACGGCGAAATACACCTTGATGGCTGCATTGATGTACGCCGTGGCCATGGCTTTGGTGTATTTGTCCTTAGCCTATATTGGCTCGACCAGTGCCAGCCTTGGCTCCTCGTTCAGCAATGGCGGCGAGATCTTGACTGCTTTCACCTTGGCTCATTTTGGTACCCTGGGCAGCATGCTGCTTGGCACCGTGATGATACTGGCCTGCCTGACAACCGCCATTGGGGTGACGACCGCTGGCAGTGAGTTTTATAGCCGAACGTTCCAGCCTGTCACCTACAAACGCAGTGTCTGGGTAACGATGCTGGTCGCCGGGCTGGTGGCCAGTCTTGGCTTGGATCAGCTATTGGCAATCACCTTGCCGGTTGTGGTCGCACTTCACCCGGTAGCCATTGCCTTGTTGCTGGTTGCGCCTGTACGCCGCCAATTGACGACCGGCCCCGTGATGGCTGCTGTAGCCACGGCATTAGGCTTTGGTGGTGTGGATGCTGTGCATATTCTTGGCAAAATGCCTGAAGGCGTTGATGCTTGGTTGGCGCAGTATTTACCGCTGTATAGCGACTATGCCGGGTGGGTGATACCCTGTGTGGTTGTTATTGCCTTAGGCTTGGTGGGGAACCGATTGACCCGAGCCGGCGCAGACGTTGCGCTACAGCCATAACCTAGCGGGTGTGCTTTCTGGCGAGGCCATAAAATAAAAAAGGGGCCAGCTGGCCCCTCTTGTCGACAAATGTGATTACTCGTCGTCTTTGCTTTCGATCACCCCGTGGGTTTTCTTCCACTTTTCCCAGCGCTGGTAAGCCAGTTGCTGCATGTCGGTATTCTTGTCAGCTTCATCGACAATCTCTTCACCGACCAGGTGTTCGAAGATATCTTCCATGGTCACCAGGCCTTGGACGGTACCGTATTCATCGACGACCAACACCAGCTGGGAGCGCTCTTTCATTAGCTGCTCGAAGGCTTTTGGCACGCTGGAGTTGTTCATGATCACCGGCAGCGGACGCATCAGGGTGCCGAGCTCTTTCTGGCCTCGGCCAGCTTGGCTTTCGGCAAACAGCTCAAGGCGGTGAACAAAGCCTAGGATGTTGTCTTTCTGCTCGCTATACACCAGAGGGCGTGAAAACGGGCTGTCTTTGTGCTGCGACAGGAACTCGTTGATCGGCTGTTCGGCATCGATGCGGAACAGTACCGGACGTGGGGTCATGATCTTGGTCACGTTGACATCACGGAACTGAAGCAGGTTGGTCATGATCTTTGACTCACCTTCTGCCAGCTCACCAGATTCTTTGGCCAACATGGCCATTGCTGAAAGCTCGTCACGCATTTTAGGCGCTTCATGGCCGCGGGACAGGCGTCGGGTGATTTGCTCCGAGACCCATACGAACGGTGTTAGGGCCCAGACCATCCAGCGTAGGGTAGATGCTGATGCTGGCGCTAGCTGGCGCCAGTAGGTTGCACCGATAGTCTTAGGAATGATTTCGGAGAATAGCAAAATACCTATTGTCAGCACGCCGGAGAACAGGCCCAGCCATTGGCTACCGAATACCACGGCGGCCTGAGCACCGGCCGTTGCCGCACCGATGGTGTGGGCAATGGTATTAAGGGTCAGGATCGAAGCCAGTGGGCGGTCGATATTGTCTTTGAGGGCCGCGAGGCGATCGGCCGCAGGATGACCTTGCTGGCGCAGGGTACCAATATAACTTGGGGAGATGCTGAGGAGAACAGCTTCCAGTACTGAACAAATAAACGAAACACCAATCGCAACAGCGATGTAAATCGTAAGGAGTATCATGCTTACCTTAGTAACAATTAACGGGATAACGCCTATATTAATCGGTGTTGAAGCGAATAAATACAACTATTTCAGCCAGCATATTGGTAACATTTTGTGAACTTGCGCTCAGTTTGTGGTTAAAGAGTCCGCACCTAACCACATGAAGGCTGACAAACCTTTGCCACACGGGCTTCTTTTGAATTAGAGTTGATGCGTCTTAAGAAAAAACCTTAGAAGGGAAACCTAATGAACAAGACCCAACTGATTGACCTGATCGCTGAAAAAGCAGATCTTTCTAAAGCTCAAGCTAAAGTTGCTCTAGAATCAACGCTAGACGGCATTACTGACGCGCTTAAAGAAGGTGACCAGGTTCAACTAATCGGCTTTGGTACTTTCAAAGTGAACCACCGTGCCGCGCGTACTGGCCGTAACCCACAAACGGGTCAGGAAATCCAGATCGCTGCAGCAAACGTACCTGCTTTCGTTGCAGGTAAAGCACTGAAAGACTCAGTGAAATAATCTATACTCCGCCAGGTATCTATCTGGCGGAGTTTTTCCATGAAGCGACTACTGACTTTTCTTACCCTCTCGCTATTAGCGGGATGCGCCTCCAATCCAACAGTCCCTGAAAACAATATTACGCCGGTATTGACCCATGCTGGAGGCCAGAGCCTCGGTGATAGCACGTCAATTTATTGGTTTACCTCGCAGCAAAATCGCCCTGTCAGCCTGGCTGATCGCGTGATGGCCGGTGACGATGGTGATTTCCGGACCGATTACCGCTGGCGAGATGGCAAACTTCGCGAAATCAAACGTGAAGGGACCCAGTTCGACGAGCAGCAAATCAAGCCTTTTTCCCTGCATGTCCGCTACGATACCTTGGGCAACGCTGTTTTCCAGCGCTACACCCTGGGGGATGAACTGATCCCGCTGAGCGAAGCGCAATTGCAGCAATTGGTCCAGGAAGCTAAACATGGCACCGATGTGGTCAAGCAACAGCGCAAGGATGATCAGTCCTTGGTGCAAGGTTTCTGGCGGCAGGGGCAGTTCTACCGCTGTGTAGATGAGCGCCAGCTGAAGGTGAACTTCTCCCCCGAGCTGCCCGACTATGTCCAGCAGCAGCTTCTTGAGCGCCAGCAAGCCGGATATATGGCGGTTATTGGTCAAGTTCGCCGTGGTACCCTGACCGCCAATACGTTGCTGATGCTCACTGAAAACCAGTCAGCCTGCCTGACTGCGCCGGTGCTGTTGACTAACTAGTACCGTCAGCTAGGCGGTATAGCCCTGGCATGGTGTATAGGCTGAAATAAAAAACGCGCCCAAGGGCGCGTTTTTTTGATGGTGTGCCGGCTGGCAGCATCGCTGCGATTAGGCGTCTTGCTGCTCACGCTCAACGGCGCGATAACCGATATCGTTGCGGTGGAACATACCATTCCAGCTCACTTGCTTGGTGAGCTCATAAGCCCGTTGCTGGGCTTCTGATACGCTCTGACCAAGGGCTGTGGCGCAAAGTACGCGGCCGCCATTGGTAACGACTTCGCCTTCAGCGTTGTTTGCTGTACCGGCATGGAAGATCTTCTGACCTTCAATTTCGCCCGCAGGCAGGCTGATCACATCGCCCTTGCCATAGCTTGCAGGGTAGCCGCCAGCAGCCAGTACCACACCGATAGAGGCGCGTGGGTCCCATTTTGATTCCGCTTGATCAAGCTTTTCGTCAATGGCCATCAGGCAAAGCTCGACCAGGTCAGACTCCATACGCATCATGATTGGCTGGGTTTCAGGGTCACCAAAGCGGCAGTTATACTCGATAACCTTCGGTGTGCCGTCGGCATCAATCATTAGGCCAGCATACAGGAAGCCAGTGTAAGGGTGCCCTTCTGCCGCCATGCCGCGTACGGTTGGATAGATGACTTCATCCATGATGCGGTTGTGGATTTCCGGGGTTACCACAGGAGCTGGCGAGTAAGCGCCCATCCCACCGGTATTCGGGCCGGTGTCCTTGTCGCCAACACGCTTGTGATCTTGGCTGGTGGCCATTGGCAAGACATTCTCGCCGTCTACCATTACGATAAAGCTGGCTTCTTCGCCTTCTAGAAACTCTTCGATAACCACACGGCTACCGGCTTCACCGAAGGCATTACCAGCCAGCATGTCCTTGATGGCATTTTCGGCTTCTTCAAGGGTCATTGCTACGATAACCCCTTTACCTGCCGCCAAACCGTCAGCCTTAACCACGATAGGTGCACCTTGTTCGCGCACATAAGCCAATGCCGGCTCTATCTCGGTGAAGTTGGCGTAAGACCCCGTTGGGATCTGATGGCGGGCCAGGAAGTCTTTGGTGAATGCTTTAGAGCCTTCAAGCTGGGCTGCCGCTTCAGTCGGGCCGAAAATTGGCAGGCCGGCAGCACGGAAGGCATCGACCACTCCGATAACCAAAGGCGCTTCAGGGCCAACAATGGTCAGCTCAATTTTTTTCTCTTGAGCAAAAGCGACTAGGCCGGCGATGTCTTCAACGCCGATGTTAATGTTTTCCAGCTTAGGCTCAAGTGCGGTACCCGCATTGCCCGGGGCAACGAAGACGGTGTCAACACTTGGGTTTTGTGCGGCTTTCCAGCCCAGAGCGTGTTCACGGCCGCCGGCACCAATAATCAATACATTCATCTTCAAAATCCTTATAGCGGCGTCAGTGACTTTATTCCTGTGTCAAAAGTGCTCATTTATACTTATAAACTCCGCTCTTTTTCCTTGAACTAAAGCCACTGACTTGCTCTAACGCATTTCAAATACTCTCATATCTGAAATGAAAATCCGTAAATATTGTTTACTCAAAATAGTTGGTGCTGTGGGCGAAAGCAGTTAACGACGCCACAGTGCCAAATCTGAAGAGTAAGATTAGTGGCGGAAGTGGCGCATACCGGTAAAGATCATCGCCATGCCGTGCTCGTCGGCAGCATCAATGACTTCTTGGTCGCGCATCGAACCACCTGGCTGGATAACACATTTAATGCCGGCTTCAGCGGCTGCATCGATACCGTCACGGAACGGGAAGAAGGCATCTGATGCCATGGCACAACCTTCAACCTGAAGGCCTTCGTCAGCGGCTTTAATACCGGCGATTTTCGCCGAGTAAACGCGGCTCATTTGGCCGGCACCCACACCGATAGTCATGTCACCTTTCGAGTAAACAATCGCATTTGATTTTACGTACTTAGCGACTTTCCAGCAGAACAGTGCATCTTTCAGCTCTTCTTCTGTTGGTTGACGCTTGGAAACAACTTTCAGGTCGTCTGCAGATACCATACCTTGGTCGCGGTCTTGAACCAGCAGGCCGCCGTTTACGCGTTTCACGTCAAAGCCTGTTGTCTTCGTCGTCCACTCGCCACATTCAAGCAGGCGAAGGTTTTTCTTCGCTGCGACAATTTCTACCGCTTCTGCAGAAACAGAAGGTGCAATGATAACTTCAACGAATTGACGCTCAGTAATCGCCGTAGCTGTTGCTGCATCTAGTTCACGGTTGAATGCGATGATGCCGCCAAATGCAGACGTTGGGTCTGTTTTGAAAGCGCGGTCGTAGGCTTCTAGGATATCGTCGCCCAGTGCAACACCGCATGGGTTAGCATGCTTAACGATCACACAGGCTGGCTGGTCGAACTCTTTGACACACTCAAGTGCTGCATCGGTATCGGCGATATTGTTGTAAGACAGCGCCTTGCCTTGGATTTGGCGTGCTGTTGAAACAGACGCTTCTTCCGGGTTGCTTTCAACGTAGAAGGCCGCGGCTTGGTGGCTGTTCTCACCGTAGCGCATGTCCTGCTTCTTCTCGAACTGCTGGTTGAAGGTACGCGGGAATGTAGACTCCTCGTCGCCTTCTTTGTTGTCGCCGTAAGATGGCACCATGGTACCGAAGTAGTTGGCGATCATGCCGTCGTAGGCCGCAGTGTGCTCGAAGGCCGCAATAGCCAGGTCAAAGCGGGTTGCATGGCTTAGTGAACCGTCATTAGTGGCCATTTCGGTCAGCACGCGGTCGTAGTCGTGGGCATTAACGATAATGGTCACGTCTTTGTGGTTCTTCGCCGCAGAGCGAACCATTGTCGGGCCACCGATATCGATATTCTCAACAGCATCTTCCAGTGTGCAGTCTGGGTTAGCAACCGTTGCCGCGAAAGGGTAAAGGTTTACCACCACCATATCGATAGGCGCAATGCCATGTTCGTTCATTACTGCATCGTCAGTGCCGCGACGGCCCAGTACACCACCATGGATTTTCGGGTGTAGGGTCTTAACACGACCATCCATCATTTCAGGGAAGCCTGTGTGATCGGATACTTCGGTGACCTTGATACCCTGCTCGGCAAGAAGGCGGGCTGTGCCACCTGTGGAGAGGATGTCGACGCCACGATCGGCAAGCGCCTGGGCGAACTCAACAATACCAGTTTTGTCTGACACGCTAATTAGCGCACGGCGGATAGGACGAGCGTTTTCCATTGCTACCATCTCTTTATAAACACGGAGGACTATTTGCCAAAAGCCAGCAGGCTGGATTTTGGTAAATACCCTCGGCTAGAATCGAAGATACAAACTGTGCTGTCGTTGGGGTGCTGTGATCAACGTGGCATATTTTACATTAATTCCACCACTACGCAAACGTTTGCTTTTGTTGTTTGTGGATCACTGAAGGGTAAGGCGGTATGTACTTGATTGGCCAGCTGGCTAAGCATTGTGGTGTCAGTAGCGACACGTTGCGGTTTTACGAGAAAAACGGCTTGCTGGTACCGGCTGGGCGTAGCGAGAGTGGTTATCGGCTTTATAGCGAAGGTGACCTGTCGCGGATCCATTTTATTCTCCGTGCCAAGGCCATCGGCCTCAGCCTGGATGAAATCAGGGAGCTGTTGGATATCCGGCTGGAAGCCAGCCAGCATAGCTGCGCGGAAGTGAAGGCGATCACTCTGGCCAAGCTGGATGAAGTGGATCGTAAGATGGCTGAGCTGGCGCGGATCCGCAACGCCCTGAAGAAAATCAATGATGCTTGCTGTGGCCATGTGGATGACGATGCCAGCCACTGTTCGATCCTTGAAGCGCTGGGGGATGAGGATGCCGAGGATGCGAAATAAAGCGAAGGTCGCTGTTGCAGTGGGCGTACAGCGTGAAGCCTAAATGAGGTGAGCGCGATGAATTATATTGGGCCGCAGGGAAAGTTGTGGTAGCGTCGAAGCATTGCCTTGTTATTGATAGGGAAAGTCATGTTGAAAGTAAATGAGTATTTTGACGGCCAGGTTAAGTCTCTGGGATTTGAGACCTCTGGCGAGCGTGCCAGCGTGGGAGTCATGGCTCCGGGAGAATATACCTTCGGTACGGCGGCGCCAGAAAAGATGAGCGTGGTCAAGGGCGCCCTGACCGTGAAACTGCCGGGCCATATCGAGTGGGAAACCTATTATGCCGGTGACGACTTTGAAGTTCCTGGTGACTCCTCGTTTGAGGTGAAGGTTGCTGAGCCGACCGCCTACCTGTGTGATTACCTTTAATAGAAAAGCGCTTCACCGAGAGTGAAGCGCTGCTCTTTCTGCCTGGCCCTGCTGGCCGTCAGTTTATTCCTTCTCTTCTGGGATCAGCACCGTGTCGATGATATGGATCACCCCGTTGCTGGCTGGCACATCCGCCAAAATAACGCTTGCCCCGTTGATGGTTACCTTGCCATCGTCATCGGTTTCAATGGCAACCGTGCCGCCCTGTACCGTTTCTGGCAGCTTAAGCTTGGCGACGTCCTCTGAAGATATGGCGCCCGGTAAGACGTGGTAAGTCAGTACCGCTTGTAGCTTTTCTTTGTTTTCCGGCTTGAGCAATTCGGCAAGTGTCCCTTCGGGTAGCTTGGCAAAAGCGTCATCCGTGGGTGCCAGTAAAGTGAATGGCCCTTTTCCCTCCAGCGTACCGATCAAATCAGCAGCCTTGATAGCCATCACCAGTGTTTGGAAATCATTATTGTTGGCAGCGACCTGGACGAGATTTTTTTCTGCTTCGCTTTGTTCATGGTGGCTTGCCAGGGCAAGACCCGAAAAGAACAATGCAATTACGACCAAAGAGCGATTAAGTGTACGGAGTATGTGATTCATTGCTGCAGCCTCGTTGTGGTTATATCCAAGCATCTAACGTATGAACAAGCAGTATGGTTCACCCTACATAGTGGTAGGTCTTATTTTTGAGAAGGCAAATAATGGTAAGCGTGAGTGGATGCTTTTTCCATGTGATTTGATAAAGAAAAAGCCCAAACCAGTTGCCTGGTTTGGGCTTTTAACAATCAGAGATAACTGAAAGTGGCTTAGTTCATGCCGTATTTTTTCAGTTTCTTGCGAAGAGTACCGCGGTTGATACCCATCATGGTTGCCGCGCGGGTTTGGTTACCACGGGTGTACTGCATGATGGTGTCCAGTAGTGGCTGCTCAACTTCAGCAAGCACTAGCTCGTACAGATCATCGACTTCCTGACCGTTTAGTTGAGCCAGGTAGTTTTTCAGTGACGCCTTAACAGAGTCACGAAGTGGCTTCTGTGTGATTTGGTCCTGTGAAGTAACAGTAGTTACTGTCAATGCTTCGGAAGTCAGATTTTGTTCGAACATATTCTGTAAGCTCTTCTCGTATTTATGCAACGTTGTCGAAGTAGCCTTGCAGCGCATCGAGTTGCTGTTGGGCATCCTCGAGTGCGTTGAAGGTCCGGCGGAAATCACCTGCTGGGGCATGCTCTTTCAGATACCAGCCCACGTGCTTGCGTGCGATACGCAAGCCCAGGTACTCGCCGTAAAAACGGTGAAGCTCCTGAACATGGCCTAGCATGATGCTACCAACTTCATCCAATGATGGAGCCGGCAGGTGTTCGCCAGTTGTTAAGTAATGGTGGATTTCCTGGAAAATCCACGGCCGACCCTGTGCAGGGCGGCCAATCATCAAGCCATCGGCACCGGTGTAATCCAGTACAAAGCGTGCCTTTTCCGGTGAGTCGATATCACCGTTCGCAATCACCGGAATCGAGATCGCTTCTTTCACTGTCTTGATGTATTCGTATTCTGCCTCGCCTTTGTACATACAGGTTTTAGTCCGGCCGTGTAGGGCCAGAGCCTGAATGCCACATTGTTCGGCACGTTTGGCAATATCGACACAGTTTCGGTTATCAAGATCCCAACCGGTACGCGTTTTCAGCGTAACCGGGACATCCACCGCATCGACAACTGTCCGAAGGATATCTTCGATCAGTTCGGGGTACTGCAGCAGGGCTGAGCCTGCCAGGCGCTTGTTGACCTTTTTGGCTGGACAGCCCATGTTGATATCGATGATTTGCGCACCGTTTTCAACGCTGAACTGAGCCGCCTCGGCCATCAATTTAGGATCAGCGCCGGCGATTTGCACCGAACGGATCCCTGATTCGCCTTCATGTACCATGCGGTTTTGGGACTTGGCTGTTTTCCACAGGTCTGGGTTAGACGACATCATTTCGCTCACAGCCATTCCTGCCCCGTAGCGCAGGCACAATTCGCGAAAAGGCCGATCGGTCACACCTGCCATTGGCGCGACTATCAGCTGGTTGTTTAGTTGATAAGGACCGATCTTCAAACGTCTATTCCTGACTATGCCAGTAAGGGCGCGCATTTTACGCATTTTTTCCTCTCCTGAAAAGGCCAATAATTGAGCATTTAGGTTTTGATTTCCAAAACTGTACTTTTTTCAATCAATTGACACTATATTGAAGAGGAAAAAGTCGATTACGCTTTGTGACCAGAGATGCGACACCACTCTTCTCGGGCCGCAATTGGGTCAAGTGTCAGCTCGTCACCGTAGTAGGTCGCGACGTCTTCCGCCTGGCTTTCCAGTACACCTGAAATGGCCAGCAGGCCACCTTCTTTGACCAGGCTCTTGATCACTGGCGATAGTTCGCGCAGTGGACCGGCCAAGATGTTGGCAACCACAACATCAGCCAAGAGACCTTCCGGCTGATCCTGTGGTAGGAACAACTCAAGATTGTCTGACACGCCATTGCGCTCGGCATTGTCACGGGAAGCTTGGATTGCCTGCGGGTCGATGTCGATACCGATCACCTTCGCGGCACCTAACTTCAGGGCGGCAATTGCTAAAATACCCGAGCCACAACCGAAGTCGATGATGGTTTTGCCCACCAGATCCTGACCGTCTAGCCACTCAAGGCAAAGCGAGGTGGTTGGGTGGGTACCAGTACCAAACGCCAGACCCGGATCCAGCATTACGTTGACCGCATCTGGCTCTGGTACTTCACGCCAGCTTGGGCAAATCCACAGGCGGCGGCCAAAGCGCATCGGGTGGAAGTTATCCATCCATTCACGTTCCCAGTCCTTGTCTTCTAACTGCTCGATTTTATGGGCAAAATCATCGGCAATCAGCGGGCTGTTTTTCAGCATTTCCAGGACAAATTTCATGTCCGTCTCTGCATCGTACAGGCCGATCACGTCCGTATCACCCCACAGGCGGGTTTCACCCGGCAAGGGTTCGAATACCGGCGTGTCCTGGGCATCAAGGAAGGTAACCGAGACTGCGCCCGTCTCTTCCATCAGCATATCGCCGATAGCTTCAGCATTCTCAGCCGTCGCGTTCAGTTTGATTTGAATCCAAGGCATGGTTAATTCGCTTTTTGGTTAGCTAAATTCAAGGATGCGGAGTCTAGCATGATTTTTAGGCAGTTTAAAAAAAGATAGCACCCGAAGGTGCTATCTGAAGGGGTTTTAAACCTGTTGGAGGGTCTGTTGCGGAACCGGCCGCGCAAGGCTCCCCAAGACGAAGGTAACAAGGCCAATCACTAAGGTGGGGACGATAGCATGGACACCGCCTAAATCGGGCTTGAGCAGCGACAGGGCGATATAACAGGCCAGTCCGCTGACCATCGAGACGAAGGCGCCAGTGGCCGAGGCTTTTTTCCAGTAAAGGCCAAGCACCAGTGGCCACAGGAACACGGCCTGCATGCCGCCAAAAGCCAGCAGGTTGAGCCAGATAATCATATCCGGTGGGTTGGTGGCAGCGACAAAGACCAACAGTGAAAAGATACCCGTAACCCAAAGCGACAGCTTCGGCAGGCGGCTTTCGGCCTCCGGCCCCTGGGCGGCTTTGGGGTTGATGTAGTTGAGGTACAAGTCCTTGAGCAGGGTGGCAGAGGCTTGGATCAGCTGGGAGTCGATGGTCGACATAATGGCCGCCATCGGCCCGGCAAGGAACACGCCCGCGACCACGGGAGGCAGTACGGTCATCATCAGGGTCGGCATGATCTGATCCGGGCTGGCAATATCCGGCACGATGGCACGGCCTAGCGCGCCGGCCAAGTGCATACCGAGCATCAGGAAGGCCACCATCGCGGTGCTGATCACCATACCTCGGTGCAATGAACCCGTCGATTTATAGGACATGCAGCGTACTGCGGCATGGGGTAGGCCAATGACACCGAAACACACCAGCACCCAGAAACTGAGCATGAAAGGTTGGCTGAGGAAGTTATCCGGGCCGAATGGGGTGATCAGTGCTGGGTCGATGCGGTGCAGTTCACCCATCATCTCGCCGATGCTGCCGCCGGCGTGGACGATACCGACCAGCAGGGCAATGGTACCGATGATCATCATGATCCCCTGGACCGTATCGGTCATGACCACGGCGCGGAAGCCACCGATCGTGGTGTAAAGGCCGACCGTGGTGGCAAAGAGGATCAATCCGTGCTGGTAAGACAGCCCGGTCACGGTTTGCAGCAGGCGCGCGCCGCCGACAAACTGCACCACCATAGTACCGAAAAAGGCCAGAAGCAGTGCTAATGAGGCAAAGATCACCACGCCGCGGTTTTTATAACGGGCGTAGAGAATATCGTTTAGCGTCAGGGCGTTGTGGCGACGTGCTTCGATGGCAAACTTTTTGCCCAGCACCCCAAGGGTCAGCCATGCTGCCGGTAGCTGGATCATTGCCAACAAGACCCAGCCAAGGCCCATTTTATAGGCGGCGCCCGGTCCGCCGATGAACGAACTGGCGCTGGCATAGGTGGCGGCGAGGGTCATGGCCAGCACAAAACCGCCCATGCTGCGGTTGCCGACCAGATACTCATTGAGGAAGCCGTTGCGATTGCTGCGGTGGCGGCGGGTGTAGAGCGCCAGACCGAATACGGCCATCAGGTACAGCACGAGCGGGATCAGCAATTGACTATTCATCACTGGCCTCCGGTTCGATTTCGAGCGACATGTCACGGTAGATATATTTCACCATCAGGCCACAGAGCACGGTGAACAGAATGGGGCCAATAATGCAGGCCAGTAAAAACCACAGGGGAAATCCCCAGTACAGGGTCGGCAGGGCTTCGTCTATGCCAGCCGGGGCGAAGGCATAGGCCGAGAAATACCACCAGGCGAAGTAGGCCAAGGCCAGGCCGACGGCCCATTTGGCTTCTTTGTGGGCCTGGCGATAGCGCGCAGACAGCGTTTTCATGGTGTTGTTTCCGGTTGAGGAGCGGGAAAGGAGCGGTTGACGGCAGGCGTCACGCTCATTCTTCATACAAATTTAAGGGGGGTATTGTGGCAAAAGTTAGCAGGGAGCGCTAGGAAGGGAGTGAAATTGCATAATATAGAGATAAAAAAAGCTGCCGAAGCAGCTTTTTACTTGAAGATGTCAACCTTACTGGAGACCGAGTTTCTTCTCGAGGTAGTGGATATTGGCACCACCATGCTGGAAGTTCTCGTCAGCCATGATTTCCTGCTGCAGCGGAACATTGGTTTTGATACCGTCGATGATCATCTCGCCCAGTGCATTCTTCATGCGGGCAATGGCCACGTCGCGGTTCTCACCAAAGGTGATCAGCTTACCGATCATTGAATCGTAGTAAGGTGGTACGCTGTAGCCGCTGTAGATGTGCGACTCCCAACGTACACCCATGCCACCTGGCGCATGGAAGCGGTCAATCTTGCCCGGGCAAGGAAGGAAACGGACAGGATCTTCGGCGTTGATACGGCATTCAACCGCATGACCTTTGATCTTGATGTCATCCTGGGTGAAGGACAATGGCTGACCTGCGGCAATGCGTAGCTGCTCTTTGATCAGGTCGATACCGGTTACCATCTCTGTCACTGGGTGCTCAACCTGGATGCGGGTGTTCATTTCGATGAAGTAGAACTCGCCGTTTTCGTACAGGAACTCGAATGTACCGGCACCGCGGTAGCCGATTTCGATACAGGCACGGGTACAGCGCTCACCAATGTACTTACGCATTTCCTCGGTGATACCCGGTGCTGGCGCTTCTTCCACCACTTTTTGGTGGCGGCGCTGCATTGAACAGTCACGTTCGCCCAGGTGGATAGCACCGCCCTGACCGTCGGCCAGAACCTGTACTTCGATATGGCGTGGGTTTTCCAGGAATTTCTCCATGTAAACCATATCGTTGTTGAAGGCTGCTTTCGCTTCGGCACGGGTCATCGCGATCGCTTCGATCAGATCGCCTTCGCTGCGAACCACACGCATACCGCGGCCACCGCCGCCGCCCGATGCCTTGATGATCACCGGGTAGCCGATGCGTTTGGCAAAGGCTTTGTTTTTGGTCGCGTCGTCATCGAGTGGACCGTCAGAGCCCGGAACACAAGGAACGCCGGCTTTTTTCATCGAGGTGATTGCTGATACTTTGTCGCCCATCAGGCGGATAGTCTCTGCTTTTGGACCAACGAAAATGAAGCCTGAACGTTCTACTTGCTCAGCAAAATCTGCATTTTCAGACAGGAAACCATAGCCCGGGTGAATCGCCACCGAACCGGTAATTTCTGCGGCACTGATAATGCGAGGGATGTTGAGGTAGCTTTCTGTACTCTTGGCTGGGCCAATACAGATTGCTTCGTCAGCCAGCAAGACGTGCTTGAGATCGCGGTCAGCAGTGGAGTGTACTGCAACCGTCTTGATACCGAGTTCTTTACATGCACGTAGGATGCGCAGTGCAATTTCGCCTCGGTTAGCAATAACAATTTTATCTAGCATAAAAGGCCCCGGTTACTCGATGATAACTAGCGGCTGATCGAACTCAACGGCATCGCCGTCTTCTGCCAAGATAGCAACGACAGTACCGGCCTTATCAGCTTCGATCTGGTTCATCATCTTCATTGCTTCGACGATACACAGGGTATCACCGGCATTGACAGTCTGGCCGATTTCAACAAATGGCTTCGCTTCAGGGCTAGGTGCGCGGTAGAAGCTACCTACCATTGGCGACAGAACCTGATGGCCAGCAGGAGTGGCAGGTGCCACAGGTGCTTCGGCTGCCGGAGCGACTGGTGCCGCAACCGGTGCTGCAACAGGAGCTGGAGCGGCAAGAACTTGTGCTGGAACGGTTGCACGGCTGATGCGTACTGACTCTTCACCTTCAGAGATCTCCAGCTCAGCAATACCTGACTCTTCAACTAGCTCAATCAGTTTTTTGATTTTACGAATATCCATTTATCTTTCTCTTGTTTGTTCAGTTGGCGTCTGCTTGCAGACGGCGTACCGCAGCTTGCAGGGCGAATTCATAACCATCTGGGCCCAGTCCGCAGATCACCCCGACAGCTTTGTCTGATAAGTAGGAGTGATGGCGGAATGGTTCCCGAGCATGAACATTAGACAGGTGTATTTCAATGAACGGGATGCTGACCCCCAAAAGTGCATCACGGATAGCGACACTGGTGTGGGTAAAAGCAGCAGGATTGATCAAGATGAAATCAACCGTGCCATGGGCTTGGTGGATAGCATCGATAATCTCGTATTCCGCGTTCGATTGGATATGGTCTAGCGTCACGCCTAATTCGGTCGCTTTGGCAGTTAAGTGCGTCACAATCTGGGCCAGAGACTGCTGGCCATAATGTCCCGGCTCGCGTAAACCCAGTAGGTTCAGGTTCGGGCCATTGATCAGTAAAATTCGTTGAACGGTCGACATCTTGACGTTATATCACTTGTATTTGAGGTTTTACTCTAGCAACGTGAAAAAAGCTAAAAAGTTGCTTCCCTGTGTTCCGTTGTTATCTGCCAAAACATGCTTGATGTGCAATTATAGAGAATTCGCAGCAAATCGCAGCAAAATACTGGTCTAATCACCACAGTTTCTTAGTACACATGTACGCTGATTGACGTTCGAGGGTAAGGACGGTGAATCTGGTCGTTAGCACTATGCGTGACCTGTAAGCAGGAGACAATAGCCTGTGGCGATGGAATTGTAACTTTTAGCACTGGATCAAAAAAGCCGCCACAAGCAGGACTTGGGCGGCTCTTTTACAACCTAGGGCTGTTAAAGCACTTGTTGTTTTTCTGCAATGAGCTTATCAACTACGCTTGGATCTGCCAAGGTTGAGGTATCACCCAGCGTCGCGGTATCGCCGGTGGCAATCTTACGCAGGATGCGGCGCATAATTTTGCCTGAACGGGTTTTCGGTAGCGCATCGGTCCAGTGCAAGAAGTCTGGGGTGGCAATCGGACCGATCTCCTTGCGAACCCAGTCTTTGACTTCTTTGTGTAGTTCGGCCGATGGGATCTCGCCGTCGTTGAGGGTGATATAGGCATAGATCGCCTGCCCCTTAATGTCATGCGGAACACCGACAATCGCCGCTTCGGCAATTTTATCGAAAGCGACCAGCGCCGATTCGATTTCGGCGGTCCCCATCCGGTGGCCGGAAATGTTCAGCACGTCATCGACACGACCGGTGATCCAGTAGTAGCCATCTTCGTCGCGGCGGGCACCGTCACCGGTAAAGTACATACCCTTGAAGGTGGAAAAGTAGGTTTGCTCGAAGCGCTCGTGATCGCCCCACAGGGTACGCATTTGCCCCGGCCAGGAATCGATCATCACTAAGTTGCCTTCGGTGGCGCCATCAAGGATGTTACCCATGTTATCAACCAGTGCTGGCTGGACCCCGAAGAACGGACGGGTTGCCGAGCCTGGCTTGAGAGCCGTCGCGCCCGGTAGCGGTGTGATCAAGATCCCGCCGGTTTCGGTTTGCCACCAGGTATCGACAATCGGGCAGCGGCTGTCGCCGATGGTACGGTGGTACCACTCCCAAGCCTCAGGGTTGATAGGCTCACCGACCGAACCCATGATACGCAGCGATGACCGCTGGGTACCGGCAATCGCCTCGTCGCCTTTGGCCATCAGAGCGCGAATGGCGGTAGGTGCAGTATAGAGGATATTGACGCTGTGCTTGTCGACGACTTCGCTCATGCGGCTGGTCGACGGGTAATTTGGCACGCCTTCAAACAGCAAGGTGGTCGCACCGTTGGCCAGCGGACCGTAAACCAGATAGCTGTGACCGGTGATCCAGCCCACATCCGCGGTACACCAGTAGATATCGCCTTCCTGGTAGTCGAAGACATATTTGAAGGTCATGGTGGCATACACCAAGTATCCGCCTGTGGTGTGCAGCACGCCTTTCGGCTTGCCGGTTGAGCCTGAGGTATACAGGATAAACAGCGGATCCTCGGCGTTCATTTCCTCCGGCTCGCAATGGGAAGAGGCAATGGCAGTGGCCTCATGCCACCAAACATCGCGGCTGCTATCCCACTCAACGTTGCCCCCGGTGCGCTTGAAGACAATCACTTTCTCGACGCTAGTCACGTCGTCATTGGCCAGTGCATCGTCGACATTTTTCTTCAGCGGCACGGCACGGCCGCCACGGACGCCCTCATCGGCAGTGACCACGACCTTGGCATTGGAATCGGTGATACGACCAGCCAGTGCCTCCGGAGAGAAGCCACCGAAGACAATGGTGTGAATGGCCCCGATCCGAGTACAGGCCAGCATGGCAACGGCGGCTTCTGCCACCATTGGCATGTAGAGGCAGACCACATCCCCCTTGCGCACGCCTTGGCTCTTCAGGGCGTTGGCAAACTGGCAGACTTGTTCATGCAGCTGGTGATAAGTGAGGGTCGCATCATCGGTCGGATCATCGCCCTCCCAGATAATTGCCGGCTGATCGCCGCGGGTAGCGAGGTGGCGGTCAATGCAGTTAGCAGATACGTTCAGAGTGCCATCTGCAAACCAGTTGACACTGACATGGCCAGTATCGAAAGAGGTGTTTTTGACCTGGCTGAATGGCTTGATCCAATCGACAACCTGGCCGTGCTCCCGCCAGAAGCCTTCCGGATTGATCACCGACTGCTGGTACATTTCACGGTACTGCTCATCGGTAATATGGGCGTTGGCTGCAATGTCCTGGTTTACTGGATACACATGAACCTCACTCATTCTTTTCTCCTTGTGTTCCGTTAATGTCCTTGCTGGACCGGATTATTCTGTCTGCAGATATTTCTTGCTTGCGTGGTTATTAACTTCCGATAGATCGCTGCAGGTCTCAATTAGACTTTAGGATGAGAGTGAGCAAAATACGGAGGGATGGCCGGTTTTGCAGTGCTGTTACAGTCAAAAATTTGCGCTTTATCGTTAATAAAGCGCACTAATGAAAAGCTGTAAGATATTGAATGGTATGTTTTCTTATGTCGGCTTGGCCCCTAGCGAGCAACTGGGTGGGGCAGATCGCCATGTTTTAGCCGAACATAGATCATAGCGGCGGCAATGGCATCTTGCAGGGCATCGTGGCGCGGCGGCACCGGAAGATCGAGGTGGCGGCTGATCGCCTCGAGACTGAGGTCGAAATAGGCATTGGGCAACTGGCGTTCAAGTTGCTCGTGGTAGAGGTGGCTGACCTCGACGGTTTGGTTCGGCAACGGAAAGCCGTAGTGGTGGCGAAAATAACGATCGAGGATCGTTTTGTCATAGCGGATGTGGTAGCCGACCAATGGCCGGTTACCGATAAAGGACAGCAGTTTTTCCAGCGCCTGGATTTCCTCCAACCCTTGGTTGAGATCTTGGTGGCGGATACGGTGAATAGCCACCGATCCGGCATCAAGACTGGCTGGTGCGCGCAATGTCAGGTGGATCGATTGGCTGGTCAGGATGCGGTTGTCCTGGATACGGGTAGCGGCAATGGTGACCAGTTCGGCACTGTGCGGATCCAGACTGGTGGTCTCGCAGTCGAGCGATACCAACTCCGTCCCCCGGTAGCGGGAGAACAAGTCGTGAAACTCGCTGTCCTTAAATTTATGGCGGTACCACCAGCGTTTTAGGGTATTGATCATCGGGTTGCTCCTTGGCTGGTCTTAATCGCGGATCTGGTAGTGATACCCGAGCCATTCCTTGAACTTTTTTACCACGTGCAAACTGTGGCGCAGCAGATCGCGGTCGGTGCGGGTGAGCCGTTCGACATTGAGGTGCTGCTGCAAACCACCGGCCGGGATATCCAGCTGTTGGCGCAGTCGCAGCTTAATGAACAGCTTTAGCGCTTCGCTGAGGTTGGACGCGGTATCGGTTTCCAGTACCTTGCGCTGGGCCAATTGTTCGAGGCGGGTAAAAGTGTTGTTGTCCTCGATCCCGTGCTCCAGAGCCAGTGCCCTTACGCCGTGGACGATGGGGAATATCCCTCCGCGCTTGATATCGAGTCCGTCCTTGCCGGCTTTTAATTTGCCGAACAACGAAAGCGGGACGCTAAAGCGCAGGGCTGGCCGGGTAAAGGTGGTTAATAGTAATTCCTGCTCGGTCATTTGCTGGTGGAGCTGTTGCTTGATAGGGGCGAGCAGTTCGGGGTTTCCTGCTACCGCATGGCTGTCGGCGAGGATCGCCAAATCCATCATTTCATGTTCGGTACCCTTTATAGCAAAACCTTTCAGGGTCTGTAACCACTCACTTTGGTGTTTGACCCACTTGGGGTTGTTCACCATGACTTTACCCGGGCACAGTGGATAACCCAGCTGATGCAGGGTGTGTGTCAGGGCTTTCATGGTATCGCTCAGTCCCGGCCAGTCGACACCGTCTTCAATGATCAGGGCGTTGTCCTGATCGGTCTTGAGAATTTGTTCGCCGCGCCCCTCCGATCCCATCACCACGAAGCAGCAGTGGTTTTGCATCGCTTGGGGGACAATCAGCCGGAAGGCTTTCTCGATAATTTGCTCATTGACCGCCGCGATCAGCTCCATCACAAAGCGGGTGTGAATCCCGTTGTTGAATAGCGTTGCCACTAGCCGTGACTGGCTGCTGGCGGCCAGCGATAGTTCCTCGACTGTGGTGGCACGGGCGATACGCAGGGTCAGTACATGGGAATGGGTCGAGAATAGGCTGAGCACCTGGGTCAGATCCAGCATCCCAACCAGTTGTGTACCGTCGGTGACCGATACTCGTTTGACCTTGTGGCGGGTCATCGACAGCATGGCATTGAACAGGTAGTCCCCCTTGTTGATGCTGATCACTGGGCTTGTGGCGACCTCGCCGACTGACGTTGAAGCAGGCAGGTTATCAAGCATCACCGCATGGAGTAGGTTGGTGCGGGTAATAATGCCATACGGCTGGTTGTCTCCGGCCTCGACTAAGGCGGCATCCATGCCTTGCTGCTGCAATTTCACGGTGGCGGCGTGCAGATCACAGCTGCGGGGCAGGATCAGGCAAGGCTGGATATTGCTGCTGTCGACCCGGGTGAGGATGAATTCGGCGAGGTTCTGCTGTTGCTGGGCCTCTTCCAGCAATTGCTGGCGACGGGCCAAGCTGGAGTCAAAGTAGGCCGCAAACTGGCTGTTGCCATGGTAGAGATCAAGAAACAGCGGCTTGGGTACCAGATAACACAAGGTGTCCTCAAGTGCGGTGTAACGGTGGCGGCTGGAGGACTCAAGCTGCGATCGAACATCGAACAGATCGTCACTGGTGTAATGAGCATAGATCTCACTGCCGTCGGCGGCACTCTCCTCGACACTGCCTTTGATGATAATGTGCAGTTGCTCGCTGGGTTTTCCTGCTTCGATCAGGGTATCCCCGTGGCGGTAATAGGCGACATCCAGGGAGTCGACCAAACGCCGCTGCTGCTCGCCGCTCAGGCGATCAAAAGGGGGGAGGGAGGTATCAAAGCTGTCGGACATGGCGGCTCTCCGGATCGATAGGCACTGTATGCAGTGTCTGCCTGATGGCGCAAAAGCTCCAGACGACTTTAGTCTACTATTGCCAATCCGTGGCTCTGCTTTAGGGGGGGAGGGAGTACAAGTCGCACGGAAAGAGAAATGGGGAAGGAAAAAGGGCGGATAATTTCATTGGGGCTATGTTCTATTGGGGGCATAATAGCGCCTGATTTTTTCAGTACGATAGGACAAGGCATGTTTCGTAGTAGCCCTTACGGTTGGACCTCGCAGTACCTGCTGGGGTTTTTCTTTAATTATGGTGTTTATCTTCCGTTCTGGGCGTTGTGGTTAGCGCATCTGGGTGTCAGTGCTTCCAATATCGGGTTGTTGCTGGGGTTGGGCTTTGGTGTCCGCTGTCTGGCCAACTTGGTGATCACCCCCCGTATTCACAAAGTTGAACATCTGATCCCAGCCCTGCGCGGTTTCGCTTTGGCGGCGTTGATCAGTTGTATCGCCTATATCTACTGCGGTGGAAGTTTGTGGGCACTAACTATCATGACGGTTATTTACAACATGATGGTTGGGCCGATTGTGCCGCTATCCGATGCGTTGGCGAACCACTATGCCAAGGAAGGGCACCTTGACTATGGGCGAACCCGCCTGTGGGGCTCGATTGCTTTTATTGCCGGTTCTACCGTAGTGGGTCTGTTGGCGGCCAAATATAGCCCAGATGTGATCCCCTGGGTGGCGGCGGCAGGTTTGGTGGGGGCGCTGTTGTTGGCGATGCGCCAGCCAACAATTTTGCCGGTATCCGAGCCGGGCAGTCATGAACAGCCGCGTCCGGCCTTGTTGGAACTATTGCGTGCTCCTGAAGTACTCCGCTTTTTGACCATTATCGCCTTGCTGCAAGGCAGCCATGCGGCCTACTACAGCTTCAGTGCGATTTACTGGAAAGAGGTTGGTTACAGCGAGGATGTGATCGGTTATCTGTGGAGTTTCTCGGTGGTGGCGGAAGTTGCAGTGTTTGCCTTGAGTAAGCGGCTGTTTGCTGGCTGGTCGATCATGGCGATGTTCCGTCTGGCTGCGGTCGGTGTCATGATCCGCTGGGGGATCACCGCCAGCATGACCGAGCTACCTTTGCTGGTCGCTTCCCAAGCCTTGCATGGTGTGACGTTCGCGGCCTGCCACTTAGCGACCATCCGTTACATCCAAAAGGCCCAGAGCAACCAGATGGTAGCCTTGCAGGCACTTTATAATGCGCTGCCGATGGGGGCTTTCATGGCGCTGATGACCGCCTTGAGCGGTTGGTTATATGGCCTGTGGGGCGCCAATATATTCTGGTTGATGGCGGCGATGGGGATCCCGGCGCTGCTGATGAAGGTTGAGCCAAAGGCCCCCCGCCAGTTTGCTCAACAGGATGAGGCAGCCGCGAACAAATAATATGGCTACAGTCTTGGTTGTAGCACGCTGCAGCCAAGAACTGTGATCCTGCTGATTGGTGAGTGCCAGTGGTTTGGTTACACTGGTGCTCATAATATACCCAAGTGACTTCAAGCACCTTGAAGTCACTTGGGTATATTTAATCACTTGGGGATGATGCATGGCACAGGGATGGATTGTAGTGCCGGTCACATTGGCCTACCTAGGGCTGTTGTTCTGGATAGCCTGGTACGGAGACCGAAAAAAACAGTGGATGGCACGCTGGCGGCCATGGATATATTGCCTGTCGATTGCCGTGTACTGCACCTCTTGGACCTTCTACGGTACAGTGGGTCAAGCCAGTCAAAATATCTGGTCCTTTCTACCTATCTATATCGCCCCGATCTTGGTGTTTACGTTTTGCTGGCGGGTGTTGGCCAGACTGATTTTGATCGCCAAGCGCGAACACATCACTTCCATTGCCGACTTTATTGCTGCCCGCTATGGCAAATCACAGGGACTGGCGGTACTGGTTACCTTGATTGCCGTGGTCGGGATCCTACCGTATATCGCCCTTCAGCTTCGTGGGATCACTATGGGGTTGGGGCTGGTTGCACCGGGGCTGGGTCAAGATATGGCGGGGATCGGCGGGGAGAGCACCACCGACACCGCTTGGGTGGTGACGCTGGCGCTGGCGATATTTACCGTGTTATTCGGTACCCGCCATATTGACAGTACTGAGCATCACCGCGGAATGATGATGGCGGTGGCATTTGAGTCAATCATCAAGCTGGTGGCGTTTTTGGTGGTTGGCATATTCGCGGTGGTATTGTTGTTCGATACGCCTGACTTGCAAGCAGCCAGTCGCGAATTGCTCCAGCCCTCCGCCCCTCATATTGGCAGCCTGTTAATCCATACTTTGTTTACCATGGCGGCGATCATCTGCCTGCCGCGCCAGTTCCATACCACAGTGGTTGAGAATGAACGGGCGCAAGATCTGCACCGGGCCCGTTGGGTATTCCCGGCTTACCTGCTGTTGATGGGGATTTTTGTCATTCCGCTGGCGCTGGCCGGCCAAGCGTGGCTCCCCCATATTGCGGCTGATACCTATGTGATTAATTTGCCCTTGATGCATGGTGCGGAAGGTATAGCTTTGCTGGCTTTCCTTGGTGGCACCTCCGCTGCCAGCGGGATGGTGATTGTGTCAACCATTGC
The DNA here is from genome assembly GCF_003025555.1 of Photobacterium lutimaris. GTDB lineage: Bacteria > Pseudomonadota > Gammaproteobacteria > Enterobacterales > Vibrionaceae > Photobacterium > Photobacterium lutimaris. Next base: position 48,648 of record NZ_PYMH01000014.1, read on the forward strand.
GCTCGCCATCATGGTATCCAATGATCTGGTGCTGCCGATGCTACTGCGGCGTGTACGCATTTCCGGCCGCAATTACCATGCCTTTTCGGGGCTGTTGCTCAATATCCGCCGTGGTTTGATTCTGCTTCTGTTGCTGGCGTCGTGGGGCTTTTATCAACTCCTCGGTGAGATACCATCGCTTTCAGCGATCGGTTTATTGTCGTTTGCCGCCATTGCCCAATTTGCCCCTGCCTTGCTGGGGGGGATCTATTGGCGGGAGGGCAACCGCAATGGCGTTTATGCCGGTCTGCTGGGAGGGGTCGCGGTGTGGGGCATCACCATGATGGGCCAGACCAATATGCTGGCCGGTACGGCACAGACCAACGTGTTGCTGTGGTTGCTTTCCCCGCCAAATTGGCCATTGCTCGGCAAACTATCCAGTGTCGATTGGGGGATGTTACTGAGCTTATTGGTCAACATTGGCCTTTATGTCAGTGTGTCCTTACTGACGCGTTCTACCCTGACAGAGCGGCTGCAGGCTGCGTCATTTGTCGGTGCCCCGCTACCTGAAAGTGGTGATAGCAGTTTGTATCAGACCCGGGTAACCGTGGCTGAGCTGGAAATGCTGGCGGCGCGGTTTGTTGGTCGCAAGCGGATCCGTTATGCCTTCCGCCAGTTTGGTGAGCAGCGGCATGAAGCCCTGTTGCCGCAGCAGCAGGCTCCCTCGACATTGATCCGCCATACCGAGCGGGTGTTGGCCGGGGTCTTCGGCGCGTCTTCAGCTCGCTTAGTGCTGACGTCGGCCTTGCAGGGACGCAAGATGCAACTCGAAGAAGTGGCGACGATTGTCGATGAGGCGTCGGAGCTGTTTGATTTCAGCCGAGGCTTGCTGCAGGGGGCGATTGAACATATCAGTCAGGGGATTGCAGTGGTCGACAAACAGCTGCGGCTGGTAGCCTGGAATCAGCGCTACACCGAACTCTTTACCTTCCCGCCCGGATTGATCCAGGTGGGCAGGCCGATTGCCGATGTGATCCGCCATAATGCCGAGCTGGGATTATGCGGTCCGGGCGATCCGGAGAGTCATGTTGCCAAGCGGGTCGAGCACCTCCAGCGAGGCACGGCACACACCTCGTCGCGGATCCGTCCTGATGGTTTGGTCATTGAAGTGCAGGGCAATCCGATGCCCGGTGGCGGGTTTGTGATGAGCTTTACCGATATCACTGAGTTCCGCGATGCCGAACAGGCACTGAAAGAAGCAAATGAAACCTTGGAAGAGCGGGTGCGACAGCGAACTAGTGAACTGGAACGCCTCAACCGCCAGCTGGTCAGTGCCACCCAGCAAGCTGAATTGCAGGCTCATTCCAAAGGCCGGTTCTTGGCGGCGGTCAGCCATGACTTGATGCAGCCGCTCAATGCCGCGCGGTTGTTCTCATCCTCATTGGTGGAAGTAGCCAAGGATGCCGAAGCGGCCAAGCTGGCCCGCCATATCGAAAGTGCGTTGGGTGCCGCGGAAGATTTGATCGGTGATTTGCTGGATGTGTCGCGGCTTGAGTCGGGCAAACTGCAGATCAATGTCCATGCGTTCCGGATCAGCGAGGTGCTAGATACCCTCGCTGCCGAATTCGGTGCCTTGGCCCGGCAGCAGGGGATAACCTTTGAAGTGGTTTCTTGCCATGCAGTGATAACGTCTGATCCCAAATTGTTACGCCGGGCGCTGCAAAATTTCCTGACCAATGCCTTTCGCTACAACCCGCAGGGTAAGGTGGTACTGGGCGTGCGTCGCCGTGGTAGCCAACTTCAGATTGAGGTGTGGGATAACGGCCCTGGGATCCCCGAGGAAAAGCAGGCCCATATTTTCGATGAGTTCACCCGCATTGAACGCAGCGGAGTCGATCATGGTCTCGGTTTGGGACTGGCGATTGCCCGCGGGATCAGCCGGGTACTGGATCACTCCCTGTCATTGCGATCCTGGCTGGGCAAAGGCACGGTATTCTCCCTGGGGGTGCGGCGGGGCATTTTGGTGGAGTCGGTTGATAAACCGGTATCTGCTGACAAGCCGCCAGCCCCACTGGCTGATCTGAAAGTGCTGTGTGTCGATAATGAGCCCGATATCTTGTTGGGCATGGAGACCTTGCTGACTCGCTGGGGGTGTGAAATTCGCTTGGCTGAAACGGTTACTGCGGCGATTAAGCAGCTCGACGATGGCTGGCAGCCTGATTTTATCTTGAGTGATTATCACCTGGCCAATGGGGAAACTGGGCTGCAGGTATTGCAGCTATGTACCCTGAAGCTCGGTCAGTGTTTCCGCGGTGCGGTGATCAGTGCCGATAGAACGGAGGAGACCAAGAAGATGATTGAAGGCCATGGCTTTAGCTTTATCAGCAAGCCGGTCAAGCCACTTAAGCTCAGGGCGTTACTCAACCAGCACCAAAAGGTGAGCGTGAGCAGTTAAACAAAAGAGACAGTAAAGGGCTGCTAAGCCTAAAAAGAAACGGAGCCTATCAAGGCTCCGTTTTTGATTTACTTTGCAGAGGAGTATCTGTTAGTGGTCGTGGGCTTCACCCGCACCTTTCGGGTAACGGATTGACTCAACCATGTCCTGTACATCTTTTGGTACTTCAGCCGTGAATTTGTTGACCACAATGGAGACAACAAAGTTCAGACACATACCCAGTGTGCCGATACCTTCCGGGCTGATACCAAACCACCAGTTTTCAGGTGTACTTGCGGCTGGGTTGATGAACTTGAAGTAGATGATGTAGCTTGCTGTGAAGGCAATACCTGTCAACATACCGGCAATTGCGCCTTCCTTGTTCATCTTCTTGTAGAAGATGCCCAGAATTATGGCGGGGAAGAAGGATGCTGCGGCTAAGCCGAAGGCAAATGCGACAACCTGCGCCACGAAGCCTGGAGGGTTGATACCCAGGTAACCGGCCCCGACAATGGCAACGACAGCGGCCAAACGAGCGGCTAATAGCTCCTGTTTGTCGGTCATGTTTGGCCTGAAGCCTTTCTTCAGTAGGTCATGTGAAATCGACGTTGAGATTACCAACAGCAGACCTGCGGCTGTTGATAGAGCGGCAGCCAGGCCACCGGCGGCAAGGAGTGCGACCACCCAGTTTGGTAGTTTTGCAAGCTCAGGAGACGCCAGTACGATGATGTCACGGTTAATCTTCATCTCGTTGCGCTCATCGCCCGAGTAGAACATTTTGCCGTCGCCGTTCTTATCTTCCCAGCCGACTAGACCGGTACTTTCCCAGTTTTTGTACCAGCTTGGTGCATCCGCTGCCGCGACACCTTGCATGTCCGGGCCATTAATGGTCTCAATCATATTGACACGCGCAAACGCTGCAACACCGGGTGCTGTTGTGTAAAGCAATGAGATGAACAGTAGTGCCCAACCTGCCGAGATACGCGCATCACGTACTTTGGGTACGGTGAAGAAGCGAATGATGACGTGTGGCAGACCGGCTGTACCGACCATTAGAGCGGCACAGATGAAGAACACATCGACCATGCTCTTGTTACCTTCGGTATAGGCAGTAAACCCGAGCTCTTCGGTTAGACCGTCCAATTTATCCAAGAGGTAAACATCAGTGCCTGAAATTGTTGAGCCCATGCCAATTTGCGGAAATGGGTTACCTGTCATCATGATTGATGTGAAGATGGCTGGCACAAGGAAAGCGAAAATGAGCACACAGAATTGAGCAACCTGCGTATAAGTGATGCCTTTCATGCCACCCAGTACGGCGTAGAAGAACACAATACCCATACCAATGATGATACCGAGATTGATATCCACTTCCAGGAAGCGTGAGAATACGACACCGACCCCACGCATCTGACCGGCAACATAGGTAAATGAGACGAAGATGGCACAGAATACCGCGACCATACGTGCGGTTTTGGAGTAGTAACGCTCACCGATAAAATCAGGCACGGTAAACTGACCGAACTTACGTAGGTAAGGGGCTAAACACAGTGCCAGTAGGACATAGCCCCCGGTCCAACCCATCAGGTAAACCGCACCGTCATAACCCACGAACGAGATGATACCTGCCATAGAGATAAATGATGCTGCCGACATCCAGTCAGCGGCTGTCGCCATACCATTGGCGACCGGATGAACACCGCCCCCGGCGACATAGAACTCACTGGTTGACCCAGCACGAGCCCAGATAGCAATACCGATATACAGGGCGAATGTGATACCGACGAGAATAAACGTCCACGTTTGAATTTCCATGCTCTAAACCTCTAGTCTTCCTGTACGTTATATTTTTTGTCGAGCGCGTTCATACGCACAACGTAAATAAAGATTAAGGCGACAAAGGTGTATATAGACCCTTGTTGGGCGAACCAAAACCCGAGCTTGAAGCCTCCGAACTGAACCGCATTAAGTGTGTCGACAAATAGAATGCCTGCGCCATAAGACACCGCAAACCAGATGGCCAATAAGGAGCCCATCGTTGCGAGGTTCTCTTTCCAGTAGGCTTGCGCCATTTCCTTGGATTCAAACGCCATTGTTATCTCCTTTCACGTCGTCATAAATCACGTTAATAAAATGTTACGTAATGACAATAGCAATGAATGGATAAGGAAACAGTGCAACTTTAGTCGAGGGGAAAACGGCAAAATCGCTGGCTGAGCAGCGATTTTGTGACGTCAGGCGGAAATTGAGGATATTGTAAAAATGTTGCGTTAGCCAAAAGTCTAACGGGAAACGAAAAAATTATGGGTTGATATCCATTTGCTGGAGCAGGATGACTGCCTGGGTACGGTTCTTGACACCTAACTTGCGGAAGATCGCTGTCATATGGGCCTTGATCGTGGCCTCTGACACATTGAGTTCGTAGGCGATCTGCTTGTTGAGCAGGCCGTCGGACAACATCCCCAATACCTTGTATTGTTGGGGGGTGAGTGCGGCGATCCTATCAGTCAGTTCAGTGAGTTCATCATTGCCTTCCCCAAGGCCTTCTGGGTATACCGGCTCACCGTCAAGGACCTGGTTAAGCGAGCTGATCAGCGCCCGCATATCGCTGGACTTGGGAATAAACCCAAACGCCCCGTGGTTGCGCACCTGACGGATCACGCTGGTTTCTTCGCTGGCGGAAATGACAACAATCGGTAAATCGGGGTATTGCCTGCGGAGCTGGATCAAGCCAGACATTCCGTTGGCTCCGGGCATTTTGAGATCAAGCAGGAGTAGGTCGACATCGTCCTCTTTGTCGAGCAGGGTGAGCAAGCTATCGAGCGAATCGGCTTCAAGCAGGTTGGCCCCGCTGATCGCCATATGCACGGATTGGAACAGTGCATTACGAAACAGCGGGTGGTCATCGGCAATCACTATTGTGTACTGGGCGTCCATGGCAATCACATTTTGTTGTTTTTAATAACGCTATCACTGCCTTGGTAGTAGATCAATTTGTTAACACTCAAGATCTGAACTGGATCAGACCCGCGTGTTTCTATTGTGTAATCTGTTGTGTAACCGCGTGAGCACAGAGCGTGAGAGCGGTGGAGGTTGGCCATGACAGTGACCAGAAAATAACGGGGGAAAGGCGCGCGTTCGTGTTGGGAATTGACGCGCCGATTTGCCGTGAGTGGGGGTTAACGGATCAGGTGATGGTTGGCCAGATGGACCAGGAACGGCTTGGCTTTCATAAAGCCGGTCAGCCGTGCCCCTTCCATCCGATTGCCACTGCTGTCCCAGAAATCCAATGTGGGTAGGCCGAGTACATCCATGGCTTGCAGCAGTGCGATATCAGCCGGTGTGCTCTGGGTGACATCGGCCTGAAGCAGAACGAAGTTGCCAAGCTGTTTGGCGACGGCCGGATCGTGGAAGGTGTATTTCTCGAACTCCTTGCAGGCCACGCACCAGTCGGCATAGAAATCCAGCAATACCGGCAGTTGCTGGGCTCTGGCTTCCTCAAGCGCCAGGGTGAGATCATCGATATTGCTGATGCGCTTGAAGTCCACCTTGACCGCTTGTTCGGTCGTGGGGGGGGCAGAGGTACCGGTTAACAACGGATAGAGGGGCTGGACTGAGATAAATAGCCCGACAATCGCCACCACTGCCAAAGTACTGCTGCGCCATGATACCGCAAGGGTGTGTTTGACATGGTAAAGCCAGCCGAAGGCGGTAATACCCAGCAGGGACCAGAGATAAGGCATCAGGTATGCCGGCAAGATACGTTCAAGCAAGAGCAGCGGCACTGCCAATAGGACAAAGCCGAACAAGGCTTTGACGTGGTTCATCCAGTTGCCGGCTTTGGGCAGCAGTTTATTGCCGAACATGGCGGCCAAAATCAGCGGGATCCCCATGCCTATCGCCAAGGCATAGAGTGCCACTGCACCGGTCAGTAAGTCACCGCTCTGGGCGACATAGATCAGCGCTCCGGATAAGGGGGCCGTGGTGCACGGTGAGCACACCAGTCCGGAGATCGCGCCCATGGCAAATACCCCACCAGTGCTGCCGCCTTGTTGTTTGTTGCTCAGGCCATTGAGCCAGGTCTGGGCGCCACTAGGCAATTGCAAGGTGTAGACTCCGAACATCGACAGTGCCAGTGCAACGAACAGGATACTCAGCCCGATGAGAATATAAGGGTGCTGAAGGGCGGCCTGAAATTGCATGCCGGCGGAAGCGACCACCAAGCCGAGCAGGGTATAGGTCAGTGCCATTCCCTGCACATAGATAAAGGCCAGGCGGAAAGTCCGTCCATGGCTGAGCTGGCCGTTGCCCAGCACAATGCCGCTTAAGATGGGGTACATCGGCAGCACGCAAGGAGTGAATGCCAAACCGATCCCCAGCGCGAGGAATACCAGAGGGGTCCACCATTGCTCGGCCAGATCGCTCGCTAGTTTGTCTTGCTCAGAGGCCGGTACACCGGTTGCGGATGTCAGTTGTGAGTACGTACTTACAGAGTTTTCATTATCGGTTGGTTGAACCGATTGAGTGCCTGGCGTTAGGGGGGCGGCATTGGCGGCAGCCATGAACATGCTGAGTGGAACTTGGCGGACCTCTGGTGGATAGCAGAAACCGGCCTCGGCACAGCCCTGATAGCGTACCGTCAGCATATCGCTGTCGGTGGCCTCAACGATGGGCACGGTCAAGGTCAGTGGTTCAGTGTAGATATTGACCTCACCGAAAAACGCATCTTGGTAAGGTTTGCCTGCAGGAATGTTGACTTTTCCCAGGGTGGCAGACTCTGAGTTGACCGAGAGCTGGTGCTGGTAGAGGTAATAGCCGGGCTTGATTTGCCAATCGAGGTAGACCTGATCGTCTTGCTGAGTGAAGTTGAAACTGAAAGCTTCATCAACGGCCACGAAGGTATTGGAAGAGCTGTTGAACCCCGGCAGCGTCAAGGCGGAGGCGGGGAGGCTGATCACCAGCAGGCAGAGTATGGCCAGCAAGGAAAATGGTCGCTCTGCTGCACACTGAATGCGTTGTAATAATGTCATTGAGTCTGGCTCGTCTATGAGTTGCCCTACCAAAACCGGTTGGCAGGGAAAGGACTGCAAGTATGGCGCAGCCAAATCGTGCGCCATGAACTAACTATACTCTGTCAGACCGAGTTAATCAGTGTTTGGTTTCATTTGACTGTTTTTGCCTGGCCGCCATTGTCGAGCGCATCACGCATGAAATCGGTGAAGATTTGGATGTGGGCTGGCACATATCCCAAGCGTTGGTAGAGCATATATATCGGCCGAGGCGGTGAGTACCAGTCGCTCATCATGGCCGAGAGTTGGCCGGCGGCAAGGGCATCGGCAACCACATAGTTCGGCAGGCAGGCGATCCCCAAGCCTTCGATGGTGGCTTGCTTGATGCTGTTGAGATCAGCGATAGCCATTTTGACCGGTGAGTTGATCCAGATAGTCTCTTGGTTATCCTTCTGGTTAGTTAGTGCCCACTCAAATTCAGGGACACTGGCCAGACGGGCATGCCCGTTGAGGTCGTCGGGGTGGGCGGGTACGCCATGGCCTGCGAGGTAATCGGGGCTGGCGACCAGTACCCGCTGCGATTCACCAATATTGGCGGCGGCAAAACTGGAGTCCGGTTGCTGGCCAACCCGAAAGACCACATCATATTGCTCGGGGCTGTAGTCGTGGTGCTGGTTGGACAGGTGGGTCAACGACAGGCTGATTTCAGGGTACAGTGCCAGAAACCGGTTAAACAGCGGCATCAACCGGTAGGTCAGCAAGCCAACCGGCGCAGAAACGCGCAGCGCCCCCCGTGGCTCGCTGTGGCTGCGGTCGTGCAGTTCAGCGGTTGCGATCTCGAGTTGTGCCAGCAGCGGCTGACAACGCTCGAAGTAATTTCTACCGAGCGGGGTTAGGGAGACATTGCGGCTGTCCCTGATCACCAACTGGCTACCAAGGGTATCTTCCAGCCGCTGGAGCCGCCGGCTCAGGGTGGTGGGTGGAATATCTAACGCACTGGCGGCTGCTCTGAAACTTCCGTGTTGGGCAATCGCAATCAGGGTGCGCAGGTCATCTAACTTCATACCATTTTTGCATCGCTGCATAACGCTTTTACCTCTGTTACCAAGTCGCCTCAATGACTACTATTAAGGGGCAGGCTTTCCTGTCTTGGCCTGCTCTGTAGCAAATAGAGACATGAATCCGGTTGGGATGTTGGGATTGACGTCACCACCGGAATGAGCAAATACGTCGGGAATCCGTATTTGTTCTCTGTCTTCGCCCTAGGATGGGGCGGAGACATTACATACCAATTGTAACCTTTCATTTCGGTTCAAATCCTGAACCAAGCTTCGCATTTCATCTTTTCAATGGCTTCTCCTGACTATGTCGGCCGGGATCATTCTGTGTGCCAAAAAGTTGCTTACGCGAATCAATGTAGGGCTTGTGATCCGTTAGTGCTCACTTACTCTCTTGCTCAAGCCTCAAGCCTCAAGCCTCAAGCCTCAAGCCTCAAGCCTCAAGCCTCAAGCCTCAAGCCTCAAGCCTCAAGCCTCAAGCCTCAAACTTATCCGCTCCCATAAAAAAGGCTGCCCGAAGGCAGCCTTTCTAAGGGGGAGTGTTTTTCCTGAATTACAGGATGATGCCACCAAACACGAAGCCCAGTGCCACAGAGGTAGAGATAGTTACCACACCCGGGATGAAGAATGGGTGGTTGAAGACCAAGTTACCGATACGGGTTGAACCTGTGTCATCCATCTCAACCGCGGCAAGTAGCGTTGGGTAAGTTGGCAGTACGAACAGCGCACTTACTGCTGCGAAAGAAGCAATTGCTGTTAGCGGAGCAACACCGATAGCCAATGCCGCAGGCATCAGAGCGGTAGTGGTTGCGCCCTGTGAGTACAGCAGCATAGAAGCAAAGAACAATACCATTGCCAGCATCCATGGGTAATCGCTCAGTAGTGAACCTGCCACTTCTTTGATGCCATCAACGTGACCGTTAACGAACGTAGAACCAAGCCATGCCACACCTAGTACACACACACACGCTGTCATACCAGAGCGGAATGTTGGCGCCGCTGGGATTTTCGCAGCATCGATACCGGTAGTGAACACGATAGCCGCTGCTGCCGCTAGCATGAAGGTCATGATTGCTTCGTTACGGCCCAGTGCAGGGTTCTCAATCAGGCCAACAGAGCCAGAGATAGCCGCTGCATAAGCAACAACAATCAAGATAGCCGCTAGGAAGATGAAGGTCGCTTTCTTCGCTGTTGCAGGGATCTCACGCTTGGTTGAACCCTGAAGCTTGATTAGGCCTTTCTCTAGGCGCTCCTGGTAAACCGGATCGTCTTTTAGCTCACAGCCTAGGAAGTTAGCAACGAATGCACCAACCATACATGCAATGAAGGTGGTTGGAATACAGATTGCCAGCAGGGTTAGGTAGCCCACTCCGAGCGGTTCAAGAATGCCAGAGAAGAAGACAACCGCTGCGGAGATAGGCGATGCGGTGATCGCGATTTGAGAAGCAACAACAGCGATAGATAGCGGACGTGAAGGTCGGATACCCTGCTCTTTGGCTACTTCAGCGATAACTGGAAGCGTTGAGAACGCCGTGTGGCCAGTACCTGCCATTAGGGTCATCAGGTATGTCACGATAGGCGCGTAAAACGTAATACGTTTTGGGTTCTTACGTAGGAAGTTTTCGGCTAGTTCAACCAGCCAATCCATACCACCGGCAACCTGCATAGCAGCAATCGCAGTGATAACAGACATGATAATAAGGATTACGTCAATTGGGATATAGCTTTGGCTTGTTGGCATACCCAACAGCAGAGAAAGCACGATAACACCGGCACCACCTGCCAGACCAATACCAATACCACCAATTCGTGCGCCCAAGAAAATGAACGCGAGAACGACTAATAGTTCTACACCAACCATATGATTGTCCTGTCTAAAAGTTAAAAAATATAAAAGGGGAAATCTGTAGCAAAAAAAGGCGGATCCTCATCCTGAAAATCCGCCGGGCTGTTTATCGGTTACAACTTAGTTGTAACGCTTAGCCTTGTATTCTGGGTGCATTAGGTTCTGTACCGAGAAAATGTCATCTAGTTGCTCTTCCGTTAGAAGACCACGCTCTAGAACAACTTCACGGACACTCTTACCTGTTTCAGCACAAATCTTACCAACAATGTCACCTTCGTGGTGGCCAATGAATGGGTTCAGGTAAGTAACGATACCGATAGAGTTGAACACGAAGTACTCACATACTTCTTTGTTGACAGTGATACCGTCGATGCACTTGTCACGTAGGTTGATACACGCATTCTTCAGGATATCGAGAGACTCGAACAGTGCCTGACCGATCACTGGCTCCATCACGTTCAGCTGAAGCTGACCGGCTTCTGCCGCGAAAGTGATTGTTGTATCGTTACCGATAACTTTGAAGCAAACCTGGTTCACCACTTCTGGGATAACTGGGTTTACTTTCGCTGGCATGATAGAAGAGCCAGCTTGCATTTCTGGAAGGTTTAGCTCGTTAAGACCAGCACGAGGACCTGAAGATAGAAGGCGCAGGTCGTTACAGATCTTAGATAGCTTAACGGCAGTACGCTTAAGTGCACCGTGAACCATTACGTAAGCACCACAGTCAGAGGTTGCTTCGATTAGGTCTTCAGCGGGCACACAAGGTAGGCCTGTTACTTCAGCTAGGCGTTGAACTGCAAGTTCCTGGTAACCAGTTGCTGCGTTCAAGCCAGTACCGATGGCCGTTGCACCTAGGTTAACTTCTAGAAGCAGTTGAGCGGTGTACTGAAGGTTTTTGATTTCTTCTTTGATAAGTACGCCGAACGCACGGAATTCTTGGCCAACAGTCATAGGTACTGCGTCTTGAAGCTGGGTACGGCCCATTTTCAGGATAGAGGCGAATTCTTTGTCTTTCGCATCAAAAGCACCTTTTAGGTACTCTAGCGCTTCCAGCATGCTCATGACACTGTTGTATACTGCTACGCGGAAACCGGTAGGGTAAGCACAGTTAGTCGACTGAGACTTGTTAACGTGGTCGTTCGGGTTAACGATGTCGTATTCGCCTTTCTCTTTGCCCATAAGCTCAAGAGCAAGGTTTGCAATAACTTCGTTGGTGTTCATGTTTACAGAAGTACCGGCACCGCCTTGGTAAACATCTGACGGGAACTGATCCATGCACTTACCTGTATCAAGGATCGCATCACATGCTTTAATGATGTATTCGCCAACTTCTGATGGGATAACGCCCAGCTCTTTGTTCGCCATAGCAGCGGCTTTCTTGGTAAATACCATACCGCGAACGAACTCTGGAACGTCAGAGATTGTAGTTTTAGAGATATTGAAGTTTTCTACTGCACGTAGGGTGTGGATACCCCAGTAAGCGTCGGCTGGAACTTGGCGTTCGCCTAGTAGATCTTCTTCGATACGAGTTGCAACGTTGTTTACCATTGCTTCATTTTTTTCTAGATCAATCATCTGAGACATGACGTAGCCTTAGTGGAATCTGCTAATTAAATTCAAATATTGAGCCAATTCTGAAACTTTAGAATCCATTCCGCAGAGAGTTTGGCTAGATGATCGTACCTGACACCTATTGTCTGCTGCCGATAATACTCCCCTTTAGGGGTAAAAACATAACCCAGATCACTTTTTTAAATGGACTGAAAACATTTGCACTAGAATGAGATCTTGCTCACAAAGACTGTTAACAATTTCCCCTTGGCTTATGTGCAAAAATGACCTTCTATGACAAAATGTGAATATGATGTTTCTATGTTACGGCCGTCTTATTGTAATCAATCGTTACATAGAAACCCGATAGAATAGAGTTGAAAAATGTCTGTCTGCTCCCAATATTTGTAGTATACAGAGAGATTTCTGTAGTGTGGCACCGGTGTGTTACATGTCTGACTCCAATTATCGCCTACCTGCAAGGGGAAAACCGTGTTTCCGATATTACTGTTTTTGTTTATTGTCGTGCCGATTGTCGAAATCGCCCTGTTCATTCAGGTGGGTGGTTTCCTTGGCCTAGGGCCGACAGTGGGGCTTGTGCTGGTCACGGCGGTAGTCGGTGCATCACTGGTACGCAGTCAGGGAATTGCGACCCTGATGTCGGTGCAAAGCCGCTTGCAGCAAGGGGAACTGCCCGCCCAACAAATTGTAGAAGGCGTCATGCTTGCCGTTTCAGGCGTATTGCTGTTGACCCCGGGGTTCATGACTGACGCCATGGGGATGGCGGTGTTGCTGCCTGGTCCACGTGCGTGGTTGGCCAAGCAGTTGATGAGCCGGGTGAAGGTTCAGGGGATGTCATCCGGGGCGGGGTTCAGTGCGGGATTTGGTCCGCAGGGCTTTGGCCAACACGACCCCTTCGAACAGCAGAAGCATGACCCATTCCATGATGGCGCTCAGGGCAGCCAGCAGGAGGGGGATGTGTTTGATGGCGAGTTTGAACGTAAAGACGGCAAGAAAGATGACGATGATTCGCCGCGACTACCTTAAGCATAAGCGCTTATAGAAACGACAGACATAAAAAGACAGCCTCGGCTGTCTTTTTTGTTAATGCTGTTCATATTTGTTTCGGTGGGGTTATTGGCTAGATAGAAGGAGTGGCTTGCCAGCGCCGGCGGAGCTTGATCGCATACAAATAGGCTGCCAAACCGCTGATGGCATTGGCAATCGCAATCCCGAAAAACAATCCTTTGGTGCCGTGCAGCTGGCTACCCAACCAAGCGGCGGGTAGCAGCAAGGCAAATAGGCGGAACAGATTCCACATCAGGGCCTCCATCGGTCGGTGCATCGCATTCAGGGCGCTGATCAGTAGCATACAAACCGCTTGCAAGCCGTAACTGGCCGGAACGGCAACCAGATAGTGCCAGAGTTGAGATTGAACCGCTGGATCTTGGCTGAACAAGGAAGACAACGGCCAGCTAAGTGGCACCATCATAATGAAGATCAGCAGTTGGAACAGGATGGCAAAGCGCATCGCCGTAAATAGCGCGGCAAAGGCACGTTGCGGTTTATCGGCTCCAAGGTTCTGTGCCATGAACGGCATCAGCGCTGAGCCGAGCGCCATCATCACGGTGATCAGAATCGACTCGATGCGCATCGCCGCTCCGTAGGCGGCGACGGATGCGGTGCCCTGAACTGCCAGCAGTGCCATTAACAAGGCCCCCGAAAGGGGATTGAGTGCATTGGAGAGGCCGGCCGGCGTGCCAATTTGCATGATTTGCCGCCAATCGCTGACGAGGCGGGCCAGCTGCGGCGGTGCAACCAGTTTTTCCCGCTTGATCAGTACATGTAGCGAGCCGGCTAGGGCGAAGGCCCAGCTGATTCCGCTGGCAATGGCCGCCCCTTTCACCCCGAGTTCAGGAAACGGACCGATACCGAAGATCAAAAGCGGATCCAAGGCGCCATTGATTGCCCCGGCGAGGATCATGATCTTGGCTGGGGTCTTGGCATCCCCTGTTGCCCGAATCGCACTGTTGCCGGCCATCGGGATCACCAGCAGCGGGATCGCCAGGTACCAGATAGACATGTAGTCGCTGATAATTGGCAGCAAATCGGCCCGTGCGCCAATCAAGCTAAATAGTGGATCGATGGTCAGCATACCTAACGTGGAGGCGAGTACCATCAGCAGCAGTGCCAGCAACAGGCCATGGGTGGTTAATCTGGCAGCACTGCGGGTATCACCGCTGCCCAGCAGCCGGCCGATGCTGGTCGAAATCCCGACACTGATGCCCATGGTAATGCAGTTGATGGCAAAGGTGATGGGGAAGGTAAAACTGACCGCCGCCAGTGCCTCGGTACCCAGCAGGGAGATAAAAAAAGTATCGACCAGGTTGAACATCAAAATCGCCACCATGCCGAAGATCATCGGAACGGTCAGGCGCTTGAGGACGTCTGAGATTGGTTCGGACAGCAGCCCGTGTTTATCCGGCCGACTGGTGCCAGCCCTATTAATATCTGGCTTGTTGTTATCTGCCATGGTCGTCTCGGGAAAAGAATGCCCGCTTACCCTAATGCAAAGAGTGTGATCGGGCAAAAATTCTCTGCGTTATTTTGCAAAAAAAACGTCTCTGGGCCTTGGGTTCTAGAAAAAAGACCCAACATGTTTATGTATCAGAATAAGTAAGGGCCTTAACCCCCTTGCCTTGTTATTAGTATGGATATTACCAATCAGGAGAGACGACCGATGAACATTCGTCCTTTACATGACCGAGTTATCGTTGAGCGCCAAGAAGTTGAATCAAAATCTGCTGGCGGCATCGTTCTAACTGGTTCTGCAGCTGAAAAATCTACTCGCGGTGTTGTATTGGCAGTAGGCAAAGGCCGCATTCTAGAAAACGGTACGGTACAGCCACTGGACGTTAAAGTTGGTGATACTGTGATCTTTGCAGAAGGCTACGGCACCAAGACTGAAAAGATTGACGGTAAAGAAGTCCTGATCATGTCTGAAAACGACATCATGGCAATCGTTGAATAATCCGATCACCTCGAATTAAGAATTAAGAAAGGAAGACTGAAATGGCTGCTAAAGACGTTAAGTTTGGTAACGACGCACGAGTTAAAATGCTAGAAGGTGTCAACGTTCTGGCTGATGCAGTAAAAGTAACGCTGGGTCCTAAAGGCCGTAACGTGGTACTGGATAAATCATTTGGTGCACCAACCATTACTAAAGATGGTGTCTCTGTCGCGCGTGAGATTGAACTGGAAGATAAATTCCAGAACATGGGCGCACAGATGGTTAAAGAAGTCGCTTCTCAAGCAAATGATGCGGCGGGTGACGGTACCACAACAGCAACAGTATTGGCTCAGTCAATTATTACTGAAGGCCTTAAAGCCGTTGCTGCGGGCATGAACCCAATGGATCTTAAGCGCGGTATCGACAAAGCGGTTGTCGCTGCTGTTGAAGAGCTAAAGGCTCTTTCTGTGCCATGTGCCGACACCAAAGCAATCGCTCAGGTAGGTACTATCTCTGCTAACTCTGACACAACTGTTGGTAACATCATTGCGGAAGCAATGGAAAAAGTAGGCCGTGATGGTGTTATTACGGTTGAAGAAGGGCAGGCTCTGCATGATGAGCTAGATGTTGTTGAAGGTATGCAGTTCGACCGCGGTTACCTGTCTCCTTACTTCATCAACAATCAGGAAGCGGGCAGCGTTGATCTGGAAAACCCATTCATCCTGCTTATCGACAAGAAAGTATCGAACATTCGCGAGCTTCTTCCTGCGCTAGAAGGTGTTGCTAAGGCATCTCGCCCACTGCTTATTATCGCAGAAGACGTTGAAGGTGAAGCACTGGCAACGCTAGTTGTGAACAACATGCGCGGTATCGTGAAAGTGGCTGCGGTTAAAGCGCCTGGTTTCGGTGACCGCCGTAAAGCTATGCTTCAGGACATCGCGGTGCTAACTGCGGGTACGGTTATTTCTGAAGAGATTGGCTTAGAGCTTGAAAAAGTTCAGCTAGAAGACCTAGGTCAAGCGAAGCGTATTACGATCACTAAAGAAAACACCACTATCATCGATGGTATGGGTGAGGAAGAGATGATCCAGGGTCGTGTAGCCCAGATTCGCCAGCAAATCGAAGACGCAACGTCAGACTACGACAAAGAGAAACTACAAGAGCGTGTTGCTAAGCTAGCAGGCGGTGTTGCAGTGATCAAAGTGGGTGCTGCGACTGAAGTTGAAATGAAAGAGAAGAAAGACCGCGTTGAAGATGCCCTACACGCAACACGTGCAGCGGTAGAGGAAGGCGTGGTTGCGGGCGGTGGTGTTGCACTTATCCGCGCAGCTTCAAAAGTCGTTGGCCTTGAAGGCGACAACGAAGAGCAGAATGTTGGTATCCGTGTTGCACTACGTGCAATGGAATCACCAATTCGTCAAATCACCAAAAATGCGGGTGATGAAGAGTCTGTTGTTGCTAACAACGTTCGCGCTGGCGAAGGTAACTACGGTTACAACGCGGCAACGGGTGAGTACGGCGATATGATCGAGATGGGTATCCTAGACCCAACGAAAGTAACGCGCTCTGCACTTCAGTTCGCAGCCTCTGTTGCTGGTCTTATGATCACCACCGAAGCGATGGTCACTGATAAACCACAAGCTGATGCTCCAGGAATGCCTGATATGGGTGGTATGGGCGGCATGGGTGGTATGGGCGGTATGATGTAATACCCCTATCTCACTGAGATAGCTTGAAAAGTTGATAAACGGAGGCACAAGCCTCCGTTTTTTTATGCCTGATAAACCGCGGTAAGGGGCAGCTTGGAGACAATTTGTCCTATGGTGGGCTTATCAGAAAAAAAGCCCCAAAAGCTGCACACAATATATTGTCTTATTTATCAATGACTTATGTGCTTATTAACGGCGTTATGGTTATGGTCGGTTTTCGATCTGCTTTTCCCTGATATTTAACCAGTAAGCTGTACGGTGCTGGGATTTCGAATAGGGTAAGTCAGTGATAGCAGGGGAAATTCCAGTAAATAGCCTGCGGTAGTTTGCATGGTAAAAAGCGCAAAAAGCTGCACACTAAATAAGCTCTTTTAAATCAGTGGTTTACGTTCGTATTGGGGCGGCAGGTATTAGTTTCTGATATTGGCTTGCTTTTAGCTGTAATTTTCGATTAAAGCTGTACGCTTGGGGGGCTCTTTCCCTGAACGCCTGCCGGAAAATGGCTAAAAGAGCAGAGCTGAGTTTGTCAGGGAAAAAGCCGTAAAAGCTGAACAATTATTTAATTGTTTATAATCAATTGATTAGGTGTCACTAAGAGGGGGGGGGCTACGGGGTGTTAATTTGCTCACCAAAAAGCCGATTTCAACCCTTATCGCTGTACGCCTGTTTTTCCTCGGTGTTTGACTCTTCTGCGATTGCTTGCTTCTCGCTGCTGTGTCGTCTTACCTTTTTTAGCTGGCGGCGATCACTCAAGTGGGCATGGACTCCTTTGCGCAGGATGCGCAGGCTGTTTTCTAACTTGTCGACGCCGAACAGAATGGCGACCACGGCACCTGTCATAATCACTGCGGTTTGGCCATAGCCCAAGCCGATAGTGATCCCAAGAGCGGCCAGCATCCAGACCACCGCTGCTGAGGTGACACCATGAATTTGTCCGTCTCTGGTCATCATTACCCCAGCACCGAGGAAGCCTATTCCTGTGATCACCTGTGCCATGACCCGGGAAATATCGGCATTATTGCTCGACAGCGTTTCGCCGAGGGTAATGAAAAAGTAGGTTCCCATAATAATGAGTGTCGAAGTGCGGATCCCGACCGGTTTACCCCGAACTTGGCGTTCTACCCCGATAACCGTGCCACAAATGGCACATTGGAGGAGAGCGGGCCAGGTGAAGGGAGTAATATCAAGCCATAACATGGCTGTTGCTCCTATTATTAAGACGGATTGGGTGGATGAAAAAAGCAGCCTTTAGGCTGCTTGTGGTTTTTTGTTTACCTCACGCCTTAACGACGGTGTGGCTACTGGTGAGAGTTGCGACGGCTGTTGCGCTTGCCCGCATGCTTTTCGATGTACTCGACAATCATCCCGGCAATATCTTTGCCTGTTGCACCCTCAATGCCTTCCAGGCCAGGGGAAGAGTTCACTTCCATGACCAGTGGTCCGCGCTTTGAACGCAGTAAATCAACCCCGGCAACGCTCAGTCCCATCGCTTTTGCCGCCGCAACTGCGGTCTTACGCTCTTCTGGGGTAATGCGGATCAATGAGGCACTACCACCACGGTGTAAGTTGGACCGGAACTCGCCTTCTGCCCCCTGGCGTTTCATCGCGGCAATGACTTTATCACCGATAACGAAGCAGCGGATATCGGCACCACCGGCTTCTTCGATAAACTCCTGCACCATGATGTTGGCTTTCAGGCCCATGAAAGCTTCGATCACGCTCTCGGCCGCTTTTTGTGTCTCGGCCAATACCACGCCAATGCCCTGGGTGCCTTCGAGCAATTTGATCACCAGCGGTGCGCCGCCGACCATCTTGATCAGATCCGGCACATCATCAGGCTTGCTGGCAAAACCGGTAATAGGCATGCCCACCCCTTTGCGGCTGAGTAACTGCAGAGAACGCAGCTTGTCCCGAGAACGCGAAATCGCTATGGACGGGTTCACTGAGAACACATCCATCATTTCGAACTGACGCAATACCGAGCAGCCGTAAAATGTAATGTCCGCACCGATGCGCGGAATAATGGCATCAAAGCCAGTCAGATCTTGGCCTTCGAAATGAATCGATGGCTTGACCGAGTTGATATTCATATAACAACGCAAGGCGTTGATGATTACAGCTTCATGGCCGCGCTGTTCAATGGCTTCGCGCAGGCGGCGGGTTGAGTACAGGTTTTCGTTCTGGGAGAGAATGCCAATTTTCATTGCGTTACTCATTAATAAGGTGATGGATAGTGTGCCGGGCGTGAAGTTTGGCTGCCTTCCCCGCCAGCAAATTGGAGCGCGACTATGCGCTTCCTTGGTTCAAAAAGCGAGCGATTTGGCGATGATCTTTTTTGATTGAATCAATAAAAGATATTGTTTGAATCTTTACTATCTGGCCTATCATGTTTGTTTTCCTTTTTCAGGCTTGCTTGGTAAAAAGCGTGAAAAGCTGAACATGAATTTAAATTTATTTATATCAATGACTTAAGTGTTACTTTTTGGGGGTTTATGATAGGCCAAATAGTTGTACAGGTTTTATCTGAACAAAGGGGGGTTTGCTGTTCGTGTTGTGTATCCTGATCGTAAACGATGCTTTTTTGCTTGCCGTGAGCTCATGGGGTAAAAAGCTCAAAAAGCTGAACATAATTAAATCATTAAAAAACAATCACTTAGGAGGTGATGGTTGATGTTTATCCTTGGGTGTTGTGTTGGGCACCTAAAAGGTGTTTGCTTTCTTGTTTGCTGTACGTGGAGGCTAGAGTGATATGACCCCCGTAAAGTAGACTCGGGGGTTAACTTCTCTACAGGGGAACTATTCGAGACGCAAATCCAGCGGGGTTTTGCTGCGGCGGCCGCCGATTTCCCGAGTCAGCTTAGGGACTAAGTAGCCCGATACATTTTCCATTAGGCCAGCCATTAGTTGGCGGGCCGTGTTGTCGTCGACCATGAAGTGCGCTGCGCCTTGGACTCGATCCAGTACATGCAGATAATAGGGAAGGATGCCGGTGTCGAACAGGGATTCGCTGAGGTGGATCAGGGCCTCGACGGAGTCATTGACGCCTTTGAGCAATACCCCTTGGTTCAGCAGTGTCACATCAGCCTGCTTGAGTGCCAGCATCGCCTGAGCCAGTTCCTCGTTGATCTCATTGGCATGGTTGATATGGGTGACCAGCACCGTTTGCAAACGGCTGTGGGCCAGCTGCTGGCACAGCTCTGGGGTAATGCGGGAGGGCATGACCACCGGCAAGCGGGAGTGGATACGCAGCCGTTTGATATGGGGGATCGCGGCAATGCCCTCTATCAGCCAGGCTATTTCACTGTCCTTGGCCATCAGTGGATCGCCACCAGACAAGATGATTTCATTGATTTGAGGTTGGCTGGCGACATAATCCAGCGCCAGCTGCCAGTTGCGTTTGCCGCCTTGATTATCCTGATAAGGAAAATGGCGGCGGAAGCAATAGCGGCAATTAACGGCACAGCCGCCTTTGACTATCATCAGGGCCCGGTTGTTGTACTTGTGCAGCAGGCCGGGAATGGCATTGTCCTGCTCTTCGAGTGGATCCAGAGAATACCCTGAGTGTACCTCGAATTCCTCCGCCAGAGGCAATACCTGTCGCAATAACGGATCGTTAGGGTTGCCAACTTCCATTCTATCGACAAAGCTCTTAGGGACACGCAGCGCAAATAATTTCCGGGCCGCCAAGCCTTCTGCCCACGGGGTGGGATCGATTTTCAGGCTATTTAGCAGCTGAATCGGATCAGAAATCGCATTAGCAAGATCATTCAGCCAGTTTTGCTCAACAGATGAGGCGTTTCGGGTTATTATGTCCGGCATTAAATACAACTCGAAGATGTTAAGAGGATAGAAATGGCGTCTTTCAGCACCAATGAATTCCGCGGCGGAATGAAAATTATGCTAGATAATGAACCATGTGTCATTATCGAAAACGAATTTGTTAAGCCGGGCAAAGGCCAGGCGTTCAACCGCGTTAAAATCCGTAAGCTGCTTTCAGGCAAGGTACTGGAGAAGACTTTCAAGTCTGGTGAAAGCGTTGAAGCTGCAGACGTAATCGATACTGACCTTGATTACCTCTACAACGACGGTGAATTCTACCACTTCATGAACAATGAAACGTTTGAGCAAATTGCTGCAGACGTTAAAGCGGTAGGCGAAAACGCGAAGTGGTTGGTAGAAAACAACACGTGTACACTAACACTGTGGAACGGCAACCCAATTGCCGTGACACCACCGAACTTCGTTGAACTTGAAGTGACTGAAACGGACCCTGGCCTGAAAGGCGATACTCAGGGCACTGGTGGTAAGCCTGCAACACTAACAACAGGCGCGGTAGTACGTGTACCACTGTTCATCGCTATCGGTGAAGTGATCAAAGTTGATACCCGTTCAGCTGAATACGTGGGCCGTGTGAAGTAATTCATTTCCGGTTATAAAAAAGGTCGCTTAGGCGGCCTTTTTTGTTTCTGTTACAAAGAGTTCGACTCGAGTTTTTGAAGTGCGTTTGATGCATTGAGGTGGGTGCGTCATTTTGCTTCTATTTGTGCGTTAAGTTTCATATCCTAGACCACACAGTGGAATAATAACAAGTTGGTACAGGGAATATGGATTTTAAGCCTCAGGCGCAGCAAGCGTTAAAGAAAAAAGTATCGTTACCCGTTGTGGGCGGGATCCTGGGGGTGGCAGCGCTCTTCGGTCTGGTCAACAACTCCGTACTCATGACGGATGCGGGTTATACCTATGTACACCAGAATAACCTGACCGGTGAACTGGATGTCTTCAACCAGCCTGGTATCCACTTCAGGATGCCGTTTTTGTCGAAAATCACTAAATATGATCAGGTGATCACTGTCTCCTATGGCAATACCACGGGTGAAGACTTTTACCAGCGCCTGCCGCCGATTCAGGTCCGCTTCGCCGATACCTATGTTGGGGAAATTCCGGTCACTTTCCGTTTTAAACTGTCGCAAGGTCATGACTCTATTATCAAAATGCACCGTGAGTTCCGCAATAACAGCAACCTCATTGATGCCCTGCTGGTAAAAAATGCCCGCAATGTGACGGTCATTACGGCCACCCAGTACACCGGCGAGGAGTTTTTTCAGGGCGGCCTGAACCAGTTTAAGTCCAAGCTGGGCGATCAGTTACGTGACGGGATATATATGACCGAGCGGCGTCAGGTTGAGGTTGAGCAGATTGATCTGGCGCCGGTAGGCATTAACCAGAGTAACTCCAACCAACTGCAGCGTACTCAGCAGTTGGTATGGAAAACGGTACCGATGCTCGATGTACAAGGCAATCCCAAGCGGCAGGATAACCCGCTGCGCCAGTATGGTATCGCTGTGACCCAGGTGACGATCGGTGATCCTAAACCGGAAGGGCAACTGGACAAGCTGCTAACCGACAAGAAGCGTTTAGTCGCTGATCGGATCCGGGCTATCCAGGAGCAGGAAACCTCCAAGGCGCAAGCGGAAACGGAGCAATTGCGCAAGGAAATCCAGCGCACCCGTGAAGTGCAGGATGCCCAACGCAACAAAGAGCTGGCGATTATCTCGCAGCAAAAAGAAGTCGAGATCGCACGGCAGATCGCCGAGCGAGAGATTGTCGAGGTCGAGAAAAAGAAGCGGCTAGCAGAAGTGGATAAGGAAAAAGAGTTGGCTATCGCAGAAGCCAATCTGGCTATCCAGAAAGCAAATGCGCTGTCGGCAGAGTACGAAGCTAAGGCTATCTTGGCCAAAGGGCGGGCAGAAGCCGAAATCCTCAAGGCCAAATACGATGCCTACGGTGCCAACCGGGATGTCTACTTGGCCGAGCTCAATCGCGATGTGTCGACCTCTTTGTACAACAACCTGAAGAATTACCAGATCGAGATGCCGAAAAACTACTTCGGTGGCGAGGGGGGGAAAATGACCACTAACCTGGATGTGATCACCGGCTTTGGGGCGTTGGGGATTTTGGAGCAAAGTGAGAAACTGACAAAGCAGGCGCAATAGCGTTCAAACTGGTCGAGCAGGCATAAAAAAAGCACCGCTATGCGGTGCTTTTTTTGTTTCGTATCACGATTAGATCATGAATACGAAAATTACAGCCAGTGCAGACACAAGGAATGCTGCTGCGTAGCATGCGATCTTACCTACCACACCAGTGTGGAATTTCAGGTCGTGCATACCGTGGTGCAGACGGTGCATCGCGTGCCACATTGGCAGAGCCAGAGTCGCGATAGTAAATAGTGCACCGATGATGCTGGTGACGAAGCCGGCAACGCGCTCGTAGCTCATTGAATCAGCGTCTAGGATACCCAGTGGTACCATGATACCCAGTACCAGCACAGTCACAGGTGTCAGCATTGCAAACCAAGTACCGCCAGCACCAAACAGACCCCACCATACTGGTTCGTCAGAACGTTTAGGATTTAGATTAACCACGTGGTTCTCCTTAAACTAGAACTAGTACGAACAGCGAGATTGCAGCAACTGCAGCCCACTGAGCCAGAACAACAACTTTCTTGTCCAGTGTCTTGCCTTTCAATTTGATAGGCATTACCTGAGGCATCATGCTGAAGAAAGTCTGTGCGTGGAACAGGCTACCCGCCAATGCCAGCACGTTCAGAATTACAACTACTGGGTTAGCCATAAACTCTAGCCAGCCCGCCCATGCTTCAGGGCCCTTCACTAGGCTACCTAGACCGAAAGTCAGACAGATAGTGAAGAAGATTAACGGTAAAATAGTTGCTTCACGAACCATGTAGAAGCGGTAGAAAGGGTGATCCTTCCACCAGGTGCGCTTCATTTCGCGAACGTAAGGTTTACGATTGCTCATCCTTATGCCTCCTGAGGCTTCATCATGGCGATAACGAAATCTTTAGACGATTCCACTTTGCCTTGGTTAACCGCTGCTGCTGGATCGACGCTCTTCGGACACACTTCAGAACAGTAGCCAACAAAAGTACAGCCCCATGCACCGTTTTCACCGTTGATCAGCTTCATACGCTCATCAGAACCGTTGTCACGGCTGTCTAGGTTGTAGCGGTGCGCTAGGGTTAGCGCTGCAGGGCCGATGAACTCAGGGTTCAGGCCGAACTGAGGACATGCTGAGTAGCAAAGACCACAGTTGATACAACCAGCAAACTGCTTGTACTTCGCCATTTGTTCAGGCGTCTGGTTGTTTGGACCGTCTTCAGGTTTGCGATCGTTACCGATGATGTACGGCTTGATAGCTTCTAGGCGCTCGATGAATGGCGTCATGTCGACAACCAAGTCTTTCTCGATAGCAAAGTTAGCCAGCGCTTCGATTTTCAGACCGTTCGGGTAATCACGCAAGAAAGTCTTACAGGCCAGTTTTGGCACCTTGTTGACCATCATGCCGCAAGAACCACAGATTGCCATGCGGCAAGACCAGCGGTAAGCCAGATCTTTGTCTAGGTTGTCCTTGATGTAACCTAGTGCATCAAGGACAGACATGGTTTCGTTAAACGGTACTTCGAACATTTCGAAGTATGGTTCTGCATCTTTTGCTGGGTCATAACGCAGAATTTCTACTTTTTGGATGCGATTGTCTGACATTATGCCTGCTCCTCTTTCTTCGCTGCCGCTTCAGCTGCTTCTTTTGCTGCAGCTTCTTCAGCCGCTGCACCGTATAGACGGGCTTTTGGCTGAGACTTGGTGATTGTTACGTCGCTGTACTCGATACGAGGAGCGTCATCACCGTTGTAGAAGGCTAGCGTGTGCTTCAGGAAGTTCACGTCGTCACGCTCTGTACAACCATCGTCAAGACGTTGGTGTGCGCCACGAGATTCCTTACGCTGAATCGCAGAGTGAGCCATGGCTTCAGCAACTTCTAGGCCGTAACCAATTTCAATTGCATAAAGTAGGTCAGTGTTGAATACCTTGCCCTTGTCTTTGATGCTGATGTTCTTAAAGCGAGCGCGAAGTTCTGCTAGCTTATCAACTGTTGCTTGCATCAAATCTTCTTGGCGGTAGATACCACAACCGGCTTCCATGGAGTGACCCATTTCAGTACGGATATCAGCCCAGTTCTCGTCACCTTCCTGAGACAGTAGGGTATCGATACGATCTTGAACGGCCTGAACCTGTGCGGTGATAGCGGCTTCGTTCCAGCCTTTGAATTCTTCAGCGCGTTTTGCAGCACCTTCACCAGCTAGGCGACCAAATACCACAAGCTCTGCAAGAGAGTTAGAACCTAGACGGTTTGCACCGTGCAGGCCAACAGAGGAACACTCACCAACCGCGAATAGGCCTTTGATGCGTGTTTCGTTGTGCTTGTTAGTTTCGATACCACCCATGGTGTAGTGAACTGTTGGGCGAATTGGCACTGGCTCTTCTGCCGGATCAACGTTTACGTAAGCTTTTGCAAGCTCACAGATGAACGGTAGACGCTCGTGTAGGTATTCTTTACCTAGGTGGCGCAGGTCAAGGTGTACAACATCGCCCAATGGGTGTTTGATGGTGTTGCCTTTCTGCTGCTCGTGCCAGAATGCCTGAGAAACTTTGTCACGCGGACCCAGTTCCATGTATTTGTTCTTCGGCTGGCCGATTGGTGTCTCTGGGCCCATGCCGTAGTCTTGCAGGTAACGGTAACCGTTTTTGTTCAGCATGATACCGCCTTCACCACGACAACCTTCGGTCATCAGGATACCTGTGCCTGGTAGGCCAGTTGGGTGGTACTGAACGAATTCCATGTCACGC
This sequence comes from Photobacterium lutimaris, assembly GCF_003025555.1. Taxonomy (GTDB): domain Bacteria; phylum Pseudomonadota; class Gammaproteobacteria; order Enterobacterales; family Vibrionaceae; genus Photobacterium; species Photobacterium lutimaris. Next base: position 73,949 of record NZ_PYMH01000014.1, read on the forward strand.
AGAGGGACACCGTGGCGGAAGGCCATTGCCATGCCGTCACCGGTTACGATACCGCCGTTGGTGTTACAGTTGTAAACGCGGCCAGCACCACCTGTTGCAAGTACAACAGACTTCGCTTTTATGCAGATCAACTCACCTTCGGCCATGTGGATAGCCACAAGACCCTGTACTTCACCTTCTTCAACCAATAGGTCGACAACGAAGTACTCATCGAAACGCTTGATCTGATCGTATTTGATAGACGTTTGGAACAGAGTGTGCAGCATATGGAAGCCGGTTTTATCCGCGGCGAACCAAGTGCGCTCAACCTTCATACCACCGAAGCGGCGTACGTTCACGTCGCCATTTTCTTTACGGCTCCACGGACAGCCCCATTGCTCTAGCTGGGTCATTTCGCGGGTCGCGTTTTCTACGAAATATTCAACAACGTCCTGTTCACATAGCCAGTCACCACCGCCAACGGTGTCGTTGAAGTGGTTGTCCAAGCTATCCTCATCCTTGATGACGGCAGCGGAGCCACCCTCTGCAGCTACGGTATGAGAGCGCATTGGGTAAACTTTAGAAATAAGAGCAATTTCCAAGTCTGGGTTTGCTTCTGCAGCAGCGATGGCAGTACGAAGACCTGCACCACCTGCGCCGATTACAGCGATATCTGTGGTAATTGTTTTCACAGCTATCCTCCGGAGGTAAGACGATAAAATTTAAAAAAGTACGCCTAAGCGTACTTAACCTTGAAATCCTAGTGGCATTCTATGAAACAATATCGATAGAAAATTTGATTTAGACGCGACTTTTTAAACGAAATAACCCAAAAGTATAAGGTGATTACAGAAAGTGTGATTGTTATCACAATTTGTAATGTTTTATGGTTGTTAATTACTCGAAATGAAATGTGTTATTTGTTTCTGGCTCATTAAGGATGTGTTTCGGTATTTATTGCTAACGCACTAATAAAAAACAGTTTATATGACGGTTAAATGAATACTTCTATTATGATTGTTGTGTAAATGCCGATCCTGTGATTTTTGTGTTAATTATTTATTTGTTTTTGGTGTTTAAAATGCGGCTAGGTTGAATGGTTGTTGAACATGTTTTTTTCATATTTCTTCATAACTTTTTGTGTTGCAGACATTGGTGAATACTGGTGGTCATGAAGCACTGGATTATCGTACTGAGTCTTCGCTTTATTGGGCAGTAGGTATTTGGGGATATTGGGGTAAAATATAGGTTTATTTTACCCTCAATGTTTGGTGATTACTGGCTATGACTATCCACTGGCAACCGACCGCTCCTCTTACCCAGCTTAAGCAGCGTGCTGCGATACTGGCGATGATCCGACACTTTTTCGTGCAACGTGAGGTACTGGAAGTCGATACTCCGGCGATGAGCCAAGCAACCGTGACAGATATTCATCTTCACACCTTTCAAACGACCTTTGTCGGTCCAGGCTTTGCCGATGGCCAGTCGCTTTACCTGATGACCAGCCCGGAATTTCACATGAAGCGCTTACTTGCTGCGGGTAGTGGTCCTATCTATCAAATTTGTAAGTCTTTTCGCAATGAAGAGTCGGGCCGCTTTCACAATCCGGAATTTACCATGCTGGAATGGTACCGCCCTGGCTTTAATCACCATGCCTTGATGGATGAGATGGATGACTTGCTGCAATTGATACTGGGTAGCGGGCCAGCCGAGCGAATGACCTACCAGCAGGCATTTATCGGTGTGCTTGGGGTATGTCCGCTGGAAGGTGATATGCCAGCGCTCAAGGTGGTGGCGGCTAATTTGGGGCTGGCCGATATCGCCGAACCCGAGCAGGATCGCGATACCTTGCTGCAACTGCTGTTCAGTGTCGGTGTCGAGCCTAAAATTGGCCAGCAGGTACCTGCTTTTGTCTATGATTTCCCGGCTTCTCAGGCTGCCCTGGCTCAAATCAACCCGCAAGATGACCGTGTTGCCGAGCGCTTCGAGGTGTATTTCAAGGGGGTCGAGCTGGCAAATGGTTTCCACGAACTGTCCGATGGGGATGAGCAACTCTCCCGCTTTGAAGCTGATAACCGCAAACGCGAGGAAATGGGGTTAGCCCCGCAGCCGATTGACATGCATTTGATCGAGGCGCTGCGTGCCGGCTTCCCGGATTGTGCCGGTGTGGCGTTGGGGGTGGATCGTTTGATCATGCTATCGCTGGGGGTAGATCATATTGATCAGGTTAGTGCTTTTCCGATCACTATCGCTTAGTGGTTGATCGCAAAGCGTATGCTAACGCGATCCACAACGAATGAACCGCGCGGCAACTTGCCGCGCGTTTTTTTGCCGGTAGAAACGGTTCATGCATCTGCTGACAGGAGGGTATTACTGCCGCGTCTATAAGCTGGGGGAACAGCCAGTCGTTCAGGGGGCATGGTATGGCTTCGTCGCAGGGTAGGATTCCAAGGCGTCTTAACCAAACAGAGCAGAGCATAATCAAACTGCGCACCAAATGCAAATGATTATCACTTATAATTGATGCGATATCCTTAGACCCGGTCAATGTCTTGCGGTATATCCGTGAGAAGAGGCAAGGGGGATTCACCGTCTTTACTCCAGGACGACTCGGGCATTGAGGGGCTGCAGTGGACGGGCGTTGTCGCCCATCACTTTACGCAAGCTGTCGATTTGCTGCTCGGTACCGGTTTGGGCTTCGCGCATCACAAACCACCGTACCCCTTCGCTACATGGGGGGGTGGTCAGTGAGCCGTTGAAACGGAAATACTCTCGTTCCCTCGGTAGCAGATCCACTGGGTTCAGGGCGTCTTTGAGTGGTAGGGTTTGATCTGCTTCTGGCACGGTCGCCAGCAAGGTGTTGAACGCCTCGTTGCCTCGCGGTCCGGTATTAAACATGACTGCCACGACGGCCAGTTGCCCCTCGGCATTGGCATGGACGAAATGCACTTCGAGCGGGAACTGTTTGCCGGCGATATAGTTTTCCGATGGGGTATGGAAATGGAACTGCTTGAGGTCGAAGGTTTGATCATCGATAACCAGCTGGTTCTTGCCCTCGACATTGGCTTGCACGGTATGGCCGTTGTTAATTACCTCGTGGACCTTGCCTTGGTAATCTATCTGCAGCGGGGTCAGTTCAGCCTTGATAGTGTGCTTGATATCGATTGGGGTTTGGTTGACCCCCTCGCAGGTGACAAAGTTCTTGCCCCAGTTCTCGGCACCATGCTCCCCCTCGTAGCTCCATTCTGCCGCTTGGGCACTGGACAAGGATGCTGCCGCTATGGCGAGCAGTAATACTTTGAAAGACGGTGATTTCACTTTTGTTCCTCTCTTATTTTTCTATTCAACTAGCCAACCTTTCCAGTGTAGTGGGTGGGGCGTCGCTGTGGAGGGGAAGGTAGTGAAATTGGCAGCCATATCCAGTAATAGGGAAAAACGCAGGCAGTTCTTGAAAACCTAGTTATTGATTTTGCGAGGACTTCCCCAAAATACCCCCCAAAAAAAGCCGCCCTTGGTTGGACGGCTTTGCGGAGGGAGAACTGTTAGGCTACGAGCATCAGATCTTAAAACGTGAAACGTCACGGCACATATTGGCGGCGGTGCTGTGCATTTCCTTGGCATTTTCAGTCACCGCATCGGTTTGGACCGACAGGTGATCAGACACATCTTTGATCGCCTGGGTGTTGCGGCTGATATCTTCGCTGACGGCTCGTTGCTCTTCGGCGGCGCTGGCAATCTGGGTCGCCATATCCGAAATCTCGCTGATCGCCTGAGTGATTTGGCTCAGGCTGTCACTGGCAGCTTCGGCAAAGCCGACACTCTCATCGGCTAGGTTGGTACTTGCCTGCATGCTGTCGACCGCTTGGCGGGTATTTTTTTGCAGGGCCTCGATCATTGAGCGGATTTCCTCCGTCGAGTCATGGGTACGCTGGCTCAGGACCCTGACTTCGTCGGCTACAACCGCAAACCCACGGCCCTGCTCACCCGCTCGCGCTGCCTCTATGGCGGCATTGAGCGCGAGCAAGTTGGTTTGCTCAGCAATCCCTTGGATGGTCGATAGGATCTGGTTGATATTCTGGGCGTTACTTTCCAATTCATGGATTACGCTGGCGGCATCGCCGACTTGGGTTGCCAGCGAAGTAATGGCATTGCGGTTTTGGCTGATCACCCCTTGGCCCTGTTCGCAGGAGCTGGTTGATGCCTGCGCGGCGGCAGCGGTCATTTCGGCATGGCTAGCCACTTCGGCAGAGGTGGCTGACATCTCGTGGATGGCGGTGGCAATCTGGTTGATGTCGTTCTGCTGCTCGTTCACCTTCTGGTTGGCTTGCAACGTTTGCTGTGCGGACAGCTCGGCTTGTTCACCAAGACGGTCTGATTGGGTGACGACCCCTTTGATCATGGTTTGAAGCTGGCCGAGGAAGCGGTTCATGTTATCGGCCAGTACGCCGATCTCATCCATGCGTTCAATATCAATGCGTTGGGTAAGGTCACCTTGACCTTCGGCCAGTTGGGCGACTGATTCACTGAGTCGTGATAGCGGGCGCAGCAAATTATTGATAATCAGTGTAGCGATCGCCGAAATCACAATATACAGGCCGACAGAAGCCAACAGGATAAATTTGATTTGCTCGCCGATAGAGGCAAAGGCCAGATCTTTGTCTTCCACCAAAGCCAGTGTCCAGTCTGTCCCTGCGATAGGGGTGGCATAGATGAGCTTATCCTGACCGTCGCTATCGAGATGGAAAGTGTGGATAGCCGGGTTGGCAACCAGTTGCTGGAGCAGCTGCGGTGATAAATCGCGATCCAGCTCGGTCAGTGGCTGCTGGCTCAGGGATTCATCACGGTAGGCCACAATGTTGTTGTTGCCATCGACCAAAAAGGCAAAGCCGCTGTTGTCCAGTTTTAGGTTAAGCACCTGGTCGATGATATCGGTAATGGTTAAGTCGGCCGCCAGTACCCCACGGTGTTGGCCCTGAAAGGCTTTGGCAAAACTGACCACCATGCTGCCGTCGAAATCCTCGTAGGGTTCGGTCAGGATAAGCTTGTTTTGGCGCATTGCATCCTGATACCAAGGGCGGGTGCGGGGATCATAGCCTTCAGGCCAATCTTCGGTTTTGTCACCGTAGGCAATGCTACCGTCATTGAAGCCGGCGTAGACCGACAGGAACTGTCCGGCCCGCTTGGTGAGCAGCAGTTCACGGTCGACATTGTCCTGGTTGGCTATCAGGCTTTCGTTGGCCTGCATCATATCACTACGGATGGTGAGCCAGTCACTGATATTACTGCTGGTACCTTGGGCAATATCGCGCATTTGATTGTTGATGGCGCTGGTGGTCTCCTGCTGGAGTTGGGAGATGGATATCCAGGCCTGGACGGCACTGACGGTAGCGATAATTACTGCTATCGCCAGTTGTATCTTATGTTTGATCGTTAGATTCATTGTTATCTCTCTCGGCAGCCAGATGTTGATTTTATATAGATGGCATTTCCGGTGTGGTTTAGCGGAGCGGTGTGTACCTAGGACAAAGCGAAAACGCCTATGGCAGAAGGTGAATGATCATCATCGATAATTCACCGAATTAAAGTGATCGGGTTAACAGAGTTATGCTTCTAAAGGGGCGGAATAGTATGGTTGTGTGAAGGCGGTCTAAGCTGCCTTCACACTTTTGGGGTGGGCCCGGTTAGGTCAGTATCAGCGCGGCGGCATAGACCACAGCAAGGCCGACCAAGCCGATGATGAGGCCGGTTTTTGCCATGTCTTTGCTTTCAATTAACCCCGTTGAGTAAGCTAATGAGTTCGGTGGTGTCGAGACTGGCAGGATCATACCGAGCGAGGCCGAGAACGCCACAACGACCAGTACGCCTTGCAGGCCACCCATTGACGCTAGGCTTTCCATGGAAGCCGCGACCGCTGCTGCTATCGGGATCAACAGGTTGGCGGTAGCCGTGTTGGACATGAAATTCGCCATCAGCCAACAGATAATCGACAGGGTCAGTACCACGGCAATCGGTGATAGGGCATCGTAGTCCACCGCATGGGCCAGGGCTCGGGCCAGACCGGTTTTATCCAGCGCGAGACCAATGGCAATACCACCGGCAACCAGCCATAGCACTTCCCAGTTGATCAGTTTGATTTCCTCTTTACCCATGATCCCTGTCAGGGTGAACACGGCGAGCGGAATAATGGACACCACATAGACATTCATGCCATGTAGCGAGCTGGTCATCCACAACAAGATAGTGAGAGTGAAGGTGATATAAACCACGACGGCCTGCCAGCTTTTCTGGAACTGACCATTGAGCTCGAGTTGCATGTGGGTTTGGGTGGATGGAAACATTTTTTGTAGCAACCACCAGGCAAAAGCCAGTTGGAGAATAACAAACGGTAGACCAATCACCATCCAGCCAAGGAAGCTGATCGCATTCTCACCGGTTAAATATTGTAAGGCAATGGCATTGGGCGGGGTACCGATTGGGGTCGCAATACCACCGGTGTTGGCGGCAATAGGGACACACAGCACCAATGCCTTGATGCCGATATCGCCTTTGGGTACCGAAGCGACGATGGGGGCCAGTAGGGCCAGCATCATGACGGTGGTCGCGGTGTTGGACATGAACATCGAGAATACCGCGGTGATCAACATCAGGCCAAGCATAATAAATTTCGGCTGGGTGCCGAACGGTTTGAGTAGGACCCGTGCCAAATTGTTGTCCAGTTCATACTTGGAGGCGGCAATCGCGAGGGCAAAGCCCCCCATGAACAGGATGATGATTGGCGATGAGAATGAACCGAGGATATCGGTGTACTTGAGCACTTCCCCCATCTCATGGCCTGCCGGTGGTGTCCGGAAGGTATGCAGCCCGCTATCGGAGATCATGATCAGCTGCGAGGTAATGATCAGGATCGAGGTGGCAAAGACAGGGACGGGCTCCAGTACCCAGAGCAGGGCCGCAAGAGCAAAGATAGCCAGAAGGCGATGTTGGGAAACGGTTAATTCAGCGATAGGAATAGCATCAATCGGCAGCATTAGGATCCCGAGCGGGATCCCGAATGCGACCAGCAGCTTAACTAGCTGGGATATTGGGATTTTTTTCATGATATGTTGGTTTGCTTATATTATTGACTGACCCCAGCATACTATTTGGGTGTTGATATTTTCCTCGATATGGTCAATTTTTTGCATAAAAAAAGGGCCGTAAAAGGCCCTTTTTGTTCAAAAATGTTAACCGTTTAGACTTCTGGCTGCTCCGCTGAAACACGCTTTGCGTAGGCACTGCCCATCTTGGTCGGCACACCGGCTTCAAGCCCGTCGACAAATTCAATGGCATTTTCCGGGAACAGGTTGATCACGGTTGAACCCAGTTTGAAGCGGCCCATCTCATCCCCTTTCTTCAGGGTAATAGCTTGCTCACCGTCGGCTGGGTAATTCCAGCGGTGAATTTGCGGGCTGCGCGGTGGCGTAATGGTACCTGCCCATACGGTTTCAATGCTGCCAACAATCGTGGCACCAACCAGTACCTGTGCCATTGGGCCGAACTCGGTATCGAAGATGCACACCACGCGTTCATTGCGGGCAAACAAGTTCGGTACATTTTTCGCGGTAAGTGGATTAACCGAGAACAGCTCGCCTGGTACATAGACCATATGGCGCAAGGTGCCATCACATGGCATATGGACACGGTGGTAATCTTTTGGTGACAGGTAAAGTGTCGCAAAGTGGCCATCTTGAAACTGATCAGCCAGTGCTTGGTCGCCACCCAGCAACTCAACCGCTTCATAGGTGTGGCCTTTAGCCTGAATAAGCTCGCCGCCAGTGATTGGACCTAGCTGGCTGACACAAGCATCAGCAGGGTGGCAGATGACCGCCGTATCGTCATTGATTGGGCGGGCGCCGTCTTTCAGCTCCCGGACAAAGAAATTGTTGAAGGTGTCGTAAGCCGCAGGATCTGGGTTACGAGCTTCATTCATGTCAATGCCGTACTGGCGGATGAACCAGCGGATTACCGCGGTCGTTAACTTGCCGGCTTTCATTGAGGCGAGTTTGCCTGCAAGTTGCGTCAGGGTTTGCTTTGGCGCGCAGTACTGCAAGCCGATTTTGAAATTGTCGTGCACGGTATCATCCAGAAACAGTGAGTTTTTCAACAAGATAGTTACGTTATTATAACGTTGGCTCGTAATAATACCTAACTTGTTGGGGAAAGTCAGTTACTTGCTGTCGAGACTGCAGCTCCCCGCCGATACGGGGAGATGCACAGCGATCAATCAGGTTTGTTGCGTGAGAATTGGCGGTTGGCGATATTCTCAGACATGCTGTCGATGATCTTATGGTAGCTGTCGTAGCGAGCTTGGTGGATCTTGCCTGCCTCAACCGCTTCGCGAATGATACAGCCCGGATCATTGCCGTGCTTGCAGTCACGGAACTTACAGCCACCCAAGTATTCGCGAAATTCAACGAATGCCTCGGTCACCTGCTCGGGTTCGAGATGCCATAGACCGAACTCTCGTACCCCTGGTGAGTCAACCAAGTCACCGCCGTCAGGAAAGTGATACAGGCGCGCAGCTGTCGTTGTATGCTGGCCCAGACCGGAGTTTTCCGAGACATCACCGATTTCGGCATCGACTTCGGGCATCAAGGAATTGACTAGGCTTGATTTACCTACCCCTGACTGGCCGGCAAAAATGCTGATGTGATCTTTGAGATCATTTCGCAGCCCATCAAGGCCTTCCCCTGTTTCCGAGCTGACCAATCGCACTTCGTAGCCGATATCTTGGTACAAGGCGAGGGTTTCTTCTACGCGGGCGCGCTCTTCTGATGCTAGCAAATCGACTTTATTGAGAACGATCAGCGGAGGGATACCAACGGTCTCGGCTGCGATCAGGTAGCGGTCAATAATATTGAGCGATAGCTCGGGCAGCACGGCCGAGACAATGATGATCTGGTTGACATTGGCGGCCACGGCTTTGACGCCATCATAGTAATCTGGGCGGGTAAGCATCGACTCACGTTCATGGACGGCCTCTACTACACCGTTAATGCCTTGGAGTGCTTCAACGCCTGGACGCCAGACAACGCGGTCTCCAGACACCAGGCTCTGGATACTCCGTCGCAAGTTGCAGCGATGGATGATCCCGGTTTCCGGATCTTCGATATCGGCATGTTGGCCGAAACGGGTGATCACCAAGCCTTCGCGGGCTGATTCCAGCAGGGTTTCATCCCACTGAATATCATCTTTTTCGCGTTTCAGGCGTTTGTTTTGGTTTGAGCGCACACGGCGGCTCTGACCTTTAGTAAGCTTTTTCTTTTTTGCCACAAGAATATCGTTCAGTTAAGTTGGCTTACGGTAATATACCGATGCATAGTCCGCCGAAAAACCTGCCGTTGCAATCTCGGCATTGGCGCTAGTTTGGTATTATCATACATGGTTTACTCATAGAATAGGCAATATCCGATGATGATCAGCGATCAGAACCTAATTTGGATCGATTTAGAAATGACCGGGTTGGATCCAGAAACCCATAAAATCATTGAAATTGCGACAGTTGTGACCGATGCGCAGCTCAATGTGTTGGCTGAGGGGCCGGTACTTGCGATTCACCAGCCTGAAGCGGAATTGGCCAAGATGGACGAATGGTGCACCACAACCCATACCAGCAGTGGCTTAGTTGAGCGGATCCGCCAGAGTAATGTGAACGAAGAAGAGGCCATTCGCCAAACTATCGCGTTCTTGGAGCTGTGGGTGCCAAAAGGAGCGTCGCCAATTTGTGGCAATAGTATTGGCCAGGATCGCCGTTTCCTTTATAAGCATATGCCGGAACTCGAGCAGTACTTCCATTACCGTTACCTGGATGTCAGCACACTCAAAGAGCTGACCCGTCGCTGGAAACCGGAAGTGCTTGATGGTTTTAGCAAGAAGGGCAGCCACTTGGCACTCGATGATATTCGCGATTCGATTGCTGAATTACGATACTATCGTGAGCAAATAATGAAAATTTGATGAGTAAATAGACGGTTGGATAGGAAAGAACAAATTTTTTTTGAGAACTATTGCATCCGTCTCATTTCCTCGTATAATGCGCAGCCTCGAAAGGCAATTCTTACTTTAGTTTGCCTTTCAATAAAATACGGACGCGGGGTGGAGCAGCTTGGTAGCTCGTCGGGCTCATAACCCGAAGGTCGTCGGTTCAAATCCGGCCCCCGCAACCAATTTACTTGTTGAAATACAAGTCTGCGACACTAGCTCAGTTGGTAGAGCGCAACCTTGCCAAGGTTGAGGTCACGAGTTCGAACCTCGTGTGTCGCTCCAAATTGGTTTTATTGCTGAGGCGATAAGACAATAGTTGTTACCGTACTTTAACGGTGAGTATAAATCGGACGCGGGATGGAGCAGCTTGGTAGCTCGTCGGGCTCATAACCCGAAGGTCGTTGGTTCAAATCCAGCTCCCGCAACCAATTTACTTGTTGAAATACAAGTCTGCGACACTAGCTCAGTTGGTAGAGCGCAACCTTGCCAAGGTTGAGGTCACGAGTTCGAACCTCGTGTGTCGCTCCAAATTTAAGGCTTTCATTGTGCCTAACAGTGACATGCGACACTAGCTCAGTTGGTAGAGCGCAACCTTGCCAAGGTTGAGGTCACGAGTTCGAACCTCGTGTGTCGCTCCAGATTTAAGGCTTTCATTGTGCCTAACAGTGACATGCGACACTAGCTCAGTTGGTAGAGCGCAACCTTGCCAAGGTTGAGGTCACGAGTTCGAACCTCGTGTGTCGCTCCAAATTGAATCTCATGACGAAAGTGGTGAGTAAGTGAAACACAGGTAAAGCTGGTAGAGCGCAACCTTACCAAGGTTGAGGTCACGCCTAGCTCCTCGAAGATCGGGAACCTCGTGTGTCGCGCCAAATTGGTTTTATTGCTGAGGCGATAAGACAATAGTTGTTACCGTACTTTAACGGTGAGTATAAATCGGACGCGGGATGGAGCAGCTTGGTAGCTCGTCGGGCTCATAACCCGAAGGTCGTTGGTTCAAATCCAGCTCCCGCAACCAATTTACTTGTTGAAATACAAGCCTGCGACACTAGCTCAGTTGGTAGAGCGCAACCTTGCCAAGGTTGAGGTCACGAGTTCGAACCTCGTGTGTCGCTCCAAATTGGTTTTATTGCTGAGGCGATAAGACAATAGTTGTTACCGTACTTTAACGGTGAGTATAAATCGGACGCGGGGTGGAGCAGCTTGGTAGCTCGTCGGGCTCATAACCCGAAGGTCGTCGGTTCAAATCCGGCCCCCGCAACCAATTTACTTGTTGGAATACAAGTCTGCGACACTAGCTCAGTTGGTAGAGCGCAACCTTGCCAAGGTTGAGGTCACGAGTTCGAACCTCGTGTGTCGCTCCAATTTCAGGAAAGATGTGCTCCTACGAGGAACCTCGCGTACCTAGTCGGCCACGTCGCTCCAATTTCATTGCTGCCGCTGCATGAGCAGAGGTACGGCAAAGCTACTACTGTGAAGTATTAGTTCAATTGCAACATTCCTGGGTTAATCGACTCTCGATAATCTTGTGTGTTGTTTCAATGTTCCATAGCCTAAGGGCTATTGGGAACCGTTATGAAGCGATCAGCTTCGAAGACATCATTGTTGATTTGCCTCTACAGCCTTATGGCTGTTTATTTTTATTAAGCAATATCAAGATGCTCTGTTAGTGTCACATGACGACACAAGCTCTTTGAATGGTTTGATACGGGTGATGTAAATTGCCAGCAGGGAGCTGTGAATCGTATCTGTCTTAATTTATCCCGACCAGCTGATGCCTGAGCGCCTTGTCGTTCGTGGCTTTGAGACTGTGGCGGATAGAAAATTCTTTGATCGTACACAGAGTTATCCACAAAAATATGTTGTGGGTAAGTCGGTTGATTACGTGTGCCGATACCGTGTGAACAAGTCTGTATTTATCTTTTATTTATTCAATAAGACATGAGACGATAAATTTTTATCCACAATATAAGGCTTTGTTTTATATGGGTTTGAGTTTATTTGTTCAAGGCTTATATACAACCTGATCCACCCTGTGGATGTCTGGATAACTTTTTCCGGGTGGTCTATGCCGGGCTGTGTTTAATATTGGAAATAGCAGATAAAGAGACAAATTTGAAAATGTTTTCCACATTTGTTCAGAAGCCTGATCGAGCTCTCACTATGTGTGGATAACGTTGCAATATGACAGCCGGATAGATTTCGCCGGCTAGGCATCACGTGGTAGGCCTTTCTCTACAATCCGAATAAGCCGTTTGGTACTGGCAGGCAGAACACTGATAGTATCTTGTTGGCACCTTTCGAGTTGCTTGTCTTTAGCCCATTGGATATGCACATCCAATAACGCATTTTCACCCTCTCTGGACTCCAATGCTTCGATGATTTCTGGGCTATATGGGGCATTTCCCATCGCAATGGTCAAATTTCGAAGCCATTGATTATGGCCGATGCGGCGAATTGCTGAACCTTCAGTGTTTTTCAGGAAAGCGTCTTCTGTCCAAGCGTACAGTGTAGTCAAAGGCTGCTGGCGTAAGCTGTCACGACAGTGATAATCGGCTTCTTTTGTCACCTCGGAAAAGCGGTTGAACGGACAGACAAGCTGGCAATCATCACAGCCGTATACCCGGTTGCCAATGGCTTCGCGGAATTCTTCAGGGATCACTCCGTCATATTCTATGGTGAGGTAAGAAATACACCGCCGAGCATCCACCACGCCCTCAGCGACAATCGCTTGGGTGGGGCAGCTGGTCATGCAGGCGACGCATTTACCACATTGGTTTTCCTCTGGGCTATCAACAGGCAGGGGCAAGTCGACAAGCAGCTCCCCAAGGAAAAACCATGAGCCAGCCTGTTGGTTCAGTAGCAACGAATGCTTACCTGTCCATCCCAGTCCGGCTTTTTCAGCCAGCGGCCGCTCCAAGATGGGCGCCGAATCAACGAATGGTCGGTAACCAAAAGCCCCGACCTCCTGCGCAATCAATTGCCCGAGGCGCTTGAGCCGGTTGCGGATCAGCTTGTGATAGTCGCGGCCGAGGGCATAGCGGCTAATATAGGCCGTGTCGGGTTGGTTTAGGCTATGGGCAAACCCCGCTTCTGGCGGAAGGTAATCCATTCTGGCACTAATAACTCGAACGGTTCCTGGGTGTAATTCGGCCGGTCGCGCACGCATCATGCCGTGGCGGGCCATCCAGTCCATGTCACCGTGGTAGCCAGCATCGAGCCAGCGCTGTAGTTGCGCTTCATGTTGGCTCAGGTCGACATCGCTGATCCCAATCTGCTGGAAGCCGAGTTCTTGGCCCCATTGCTTGATTTTCTGGGTAAGATTGCGATAGTCGATGGTCATACTTGCAGTACCGGGCTTAATTGGGGGCGGAAGTTTACCACAACCACAGCAAATGTTGAGAGGATCATCATGAAGATCTTGGTCTATTGATCGTATTGAGTGATGTTGCCGCTACAATGGATCTTGTCAATGTGGTATCGGTCCGCCGTGTTTATGCGAAAAGGGAGGCTGTCATGAGTGCGGAATATTGGTCTGGCAAACTTTACCGAGCCGAGCAGGTTCGCCGAGGAGAGCAGCAGGTCGCTGCGCAGCAACAATTGGATATGTACCAGCTGATGGAGCGGGCCGGCACTGCGGTGTTCCGAGTGCTTGAACAAGAATTTTCCCGCCAGCATCACGTATTGGTATGCTGTGGCGGTGGTAATAACGGCGGGGATGGTTATGTCGTCGCCCGTTTGGCACGCGAAGCAGGGTATCAGGTGACGCTTTGGCAGCAGGGAGATGCGGTGACGCTCAAAGGGGATGCCGCCAAAGCCCGGGATGCCTGGCTGGCTGCTGAAGGGCAGATCTTGCCGCCGGGTCAGGCGATCCCAGCCTCGATCGAGGTAGTGGTCGATGCCCTGCTGGGCACCGGGCTCAGTGGTCAAGTGCGCGCTGAGACGCAGCGCTTGATCGTGATGATCAACCGGATCGCATTGCCTGTGATAGCGGTCGATATTCCGTCTGGGCTTTGCGCGGATACCGGAAGGCCCCTCGGTCAGGCAGTCAAAGCCCAAGTTACCGTAACCTTTATTGGCAGCAAGCAAGGGCTATGGACCGCACAAGCAGCCAATTACGTTGGCCGCGTGCAGTTTGCAGGACTGGAGGTGGCTGATGCCTTTGAGCAAATCGAATCGCCATCGGCCTTTGTGAGCCAAGTGTCAGATATCGCTTGCTGTTTGCCCCCTCGGCAGCGCGATGCCCACAAAGGTGATCACGGCAGGATCTTATTGGCTGGCGGTGATCATGGGATGGGCGGGGCGATCCGTATGGCGGCTGAGGCGGCAGCAAGAGCCGGGGCGGGTCTGACAGCCGTACTGACGCAACCTGACAATGTGTTGGCAATTGTGGCAGCAAGACCTGAAATAATGGCTCGCGGCTGGTTGGATTCGGAACGTTCTGTTCTGGCCCTGCGTCTGCTGTGGGCTGATGTGCTGGTTTTGGGCCCCGGACTCGGTCAATCGGCGTGGAGCCGGGCATTGTATGATGTGCTCGCACAAACAGAAAAAAGACACGTGGTGGATGCGGATGGATTGAACTTATTAGCACATTCACCAGACTATAAAAATAATCGTATAATTACGCCCCACCCTGGAGAGGCGGCAACGTTGCTGGCCTGCTCGGTAACGGAGGTGGAAGCTGATCGCTTCTACGCCGCAAGAACCCTGCAACAGAAGTATGGCGGAGTGGTCGTGCTAAAAGGGGCAGGGACCTTGGTGGATGATGGTACCCAGTGCTGGGTATGTGCAGCGGGGAACCCTGGAATGGCAACGGGTGGGATGGGCGATGTGTTATCCGGTATCATCGGGGCGTTGCTGGGCCAAGGTTTGTCTTTGGCTGCGGCTGCCAGGTGCGGGGTATGGATCCACAGTACCGCTGCCGACCGCTGCGCGGCAGAGGGGGAGCGTGGTATGCTTGCCAGCGATTTGTTCCCTCATATTCGACAACTAGTAAATCCAAGATAAGAATACAATGCATAGTTTTGAAATCCTGCTCGCTGATGAGCAGGCGACGGTAGATTTAGGCCACAAACTGGCCCATTCTTGTCAGCACCAGACCACTATTTATCTTCATGGTGATCTGGGTGCTGGGAAAACCACCTTTAGCCGAGGCTTTATTCGTTCTTTGGGACACCAAGGAAATGTGAAAAGCCCTACCTATACCTTGGTGGAACCTTATGAACTCCCGCCTTGGCAGGTCTATCATTTTGATCTGTACCGCCTTGCCGATCCTGAAGAGCTAGAATTTATGGGGATCCGTGACTATTTTGCCGCGGATGCCATCTGTCTTGTGGAGTGGCCGGAGAAAGGGGCTGGCGTATTGCCAGAAGCTGATCTTGAATTAGATATGCGCTATCACGGTGAGCAACGCAAAGTGACCCTGACGGCAAATAACGAATACGGTAGTGAACTCATTAAACGCTTGGAGTTGTGTTGATAGGATGTCGTTACGGGCTTTTTTGAATGCGGTGATTTTAGGGGCCAGTCTGTTTAGCTCATTGGCCATGGCAAATGAGTTGAAAGGGATCCGGGTTTGGCCGGCACCAGAGGAAACCCGCGTGGTGCTGGACCTCAAGGATGAAGCGGTTTTTAGCTACTTCACCCTGACCAAGCCAGATCGCTTAGTGGTGGATCTCAAGCAGACGGCGTTGAAAACCAAGCTACCAGTGGTGGTGAAGGACAGTGCAATCCTGACAACAATTCGCAACAGTGGTGCACCTGAAAAAGGGACCTACCGCTTGGTGCTGGAGATGAAAGCGGGGATGACCCCGAACCTGTTTACGCTGGCACCCACGCCCGATGGCCATTACAGCCACCGTTTGGTATTGGATTTGCCGCACGGCAAAGCCGTCTCAGTCAAGAAGCCTGAACCGACGTCGAAACAGCCTGTTGCGAATCAACAGGCGATATTGCCTTACGGCACTGACGATATCATCGTTGCTATCGATCCCGGCCACGGCGGGGAAGATCCCGGTTCGATTGGCCCGAGCCGTTTGTATGAAAAGAAAGTGACGTTGGACATCTCCAAGAAGGTCGCGGCGCGGATCAATGCCACCCCGGGGATGAAGGCTGTGATGACCCGTCAGGGGGATTACTTTGTTAACCTCAACCGACGTACTGAACTGGCCCGAAAAAAACGTGCTCACTTGCTGGTGTCTATCCACGCTGACGGTTTCCATAAACCTCAACCACGTGGCGCATCGGTATGGGTACTCAATACCCGCCGGGCGAACAATGAAATTGGCCGCTGGCTTGAACAGCATGAGAAGCAGTCCGAGTTGCTGGGCGGCGGTGATGTTCTCTCCGGTGGCAGCGATGATCAGTACTTGAGCATGGCGGTTCTCGATCTGCAGTTTAGCCACTCCCAGAAGGAAGGGTACGACGTTGCTAATCGGGTGCTCAAAGAAATGAGCAAGGTCACTA
The DNA here is from genome assembly GCF_003025555.1 of Photobacterium lutimaris. Lineage (GTDB taxonomy): Bacteria > Pseudomonadota > Gammaproteobacteria > Enterobacterales > Vibrionaceae > Photobacterium > Photobacterium lutimaris. The sequence continues at coordinate 90,416 of NZ_PYMH01000014.1, forward strand.
GCTTGCACAAAAGCAAGCCGGAGCATGCCAGCCTGGCGGTGTTGAAGTCTCCGGATATTCCGTCGTTGCTGGTTGAAACCGGGTTCATCACCAACCCGACCGAGGAGCGACTGCTAAACTCGAAGTCACACCAGAACAAACTGGCGGACGCGGTCTACCGTGGCGTATTGTCGTATTTTAACGAGAAGCCACCGGAAGGGACCCTGTTTGCTTCTCGAAACCAAGGGGTTAAGCACAAGGTGGCCAGTGGCCAGTCGCTGAGCGTGATCGCCAACCGTTACGGCACGTCTGTGGCAGCCATAAAGCAGGCCAATAATCTCAAGTCGAATACCTTGAAGGTTGGCCAGGTGTTGGTGATCCCGGGTAAAGCCCCGGCAACGGCATCTGCAGCGGCGACTGTGGCGACCACCACCAAGACAGTGACGCATACCGTGAAGCGCGGTGATTTCCTTGGCAAGATAGCCAGCCAATATGGGGTGACCGTCGCGAGTATCAGGCGTGACAACAAATTACGCTCCGATGAACTGGCGGTAGGCCAAAAGCTGAGAATCACAACCAAGGTTCCGGTAACGGCACCTGCAGCGGCGGCTGTGGCGACCACCACCAAAACGGTGACGCATACAGTGAAGCGCGGTGAATTCCTTGGCAAGATAGCCCGTCAGTATGGCGTGACCGTCGCAAGTATCAGGCGTGACAACACGTTACGCTCCGATGAACTGGCGGTAGGCCAAAGGCTGAAAATTTCAGTGAAGGCCCCGGCATCGGTGGTCCATACCGTGCAGCGGGGGGATTTTCTCGGTAAGATTGCCACTCGCTATGGAGTAACTGTCAGTCGTTTGCGTGAAGCGAACCAATTACGCTCAGACACATTGGCGGTTGGACAAAAACTTACTATTCCGAGTAGTTGATTATGCCTATTCAGATCTTGCCAGCTCGTTTGGCGAACCAAATTGCTGCTGGTGAGGTGGTAGAGCGACCCGCGTCGGTGGTCAAAGAGCTGGTTGAAAACAGCCTGGATGCAGGGGCAACCCGCATCGATATTGATATCGATAAAGGCGGCAGTCGGACCATCCGGATCCGCGACAACGGCAAGGGGATCCCCAAGGACGAGCTGGGCTTGGCCCTGAGCCGCCATGCAACGTCAAAAATTGCCACGCTCGATGATCTAGAAGCCATTGCCAGTCTGGGCTTTCGAGGTGAGGCGTTGGCCAGTATTAGTTCGGTGTCGCGCCTGACCTTAACCTCCCGCACAGCTGAGCAGGAAGAGGCCTGGGCTGCGTATGCCGAAGGGCGGGACATGGAGGTGCAACTCAAGCCTGCAGCCCACCCGGTGGGAACCACGCTGGAGGTATTGGATCTGTTTTTCAATACGCCGGCCCGACGTAAATTCCTCCGTACCGAAAAGACCGAATTTGGCCATATTGACGAGCTGCTAAAGCGCATCGCCCTTAGCCGGATGGATGCCACCATTAACCTGCGTCATAACGGCAAGGTGATCCGTCAGTATCGTGCGGCCAACACCCAAATCCAAAAAGAGCGCCGCTTGGCCGCTGTGTGCGGGCAGGCCTTCTTGGAGCACGCCCTGGCGGTTGAGCTGTCCCATGGCGACCTCAAGTTGGGCGGTTGGATTTGCAGCCCGCAGGGCGCAAGATCACAGAACGATATCCAATATTGCTATGTCAACGGCCGGATGATGAAAGACAAGCTGATCAATCATGCTATCCGCCAAGCCTACGAGACCAGTTTGGCCGCCGAACAATATGCGGCCTATGTGCTGTTTATCGAGGTTGATCCACACCAAGTGGATGTCAACGTGCACCCGGCCAAGCACGAAGTACGCTTCCACCAGGCCCGTTTGGTGCATGACTTTATTTGTCAGGGGCTGCAAAGTGCCCTGATTGAAGGGGCGGCGGATGACGCCGAGCAGGTGGTGAATGCGCCGGCTCCTAGAGCCAGTGCCCGAGCACCGGAAACGCCGTACTCTTCGGCTTCTCCCTCAACGCAGTCTTCCCATTCTCATGGTATTGCCGAACCCAATGCGGCATTGGCTGCCGTGGCTCGCACCCCGGATTACCCCAATAAGGCTCCTGCCCGTGACTGGCTAGCTGCTGGCACGTCTTCAGGAAGTACCGCTGGCAGTGATGCTGACGATCAAGGCCCTGAACCTGAATCATTTGGCTATCGCGATAGAACGGATACCTCCTATGTTCCGTCAAGGGATGAACAGACCTATCGTGGAAAAGATGGTGCTGCGGGCAGTGCTAGTCGCTCTGGCGGCAATAACCGTCCCCGTTATCAGGATGATGGCCCGAGCCCGAAAGAGGTTGAAGCCTACCAACAGCTGATGCAGACGGTGGCATCGTCGCCGACGTCTGCTTCATCGAGTTTGCCGGTATCCAATCCGTCTCTTGCTCGCCAATCGCCTGCTCAACCACAGGCCAAGCAGCCTGCGTCCTTTCATGAGAGGGCTGCCAGTCAGGTGCCAACCCGCCAGGATGCCATTGATACGACCAATGGTGTCGGGCTGGGCAAGGCCCTGTCGCTGGTGGCTAAGCAATACCTTCTGCTTAACCGTGATGACGGTCTGGCCTTGCTGTCATTGCCCCGGGCACAGAGCCTTCGGGTCAAAGGACAGTTACGCATGGCCCAGGGAGAAGGGCTGAAGCCGCAGCCCCTGCTGATCCCACATTCCATCCCCGTCGAGCCAAATATGATAAGCTGTGCCGAGCAGCACGCGATGTTGCTCAAGCAGCTCGGCATACAGCTCAAGGCCAAGAACAAACAGCAGTTGATTATCTTGTCGGTATGCCAGCCATTGCGTCAGCAAAACCTGCAACAACTGATACCGGCGCTGTTAGCCTACCTCATGTCCGTGGCCGAAGACGCAGAAGCGCAAGGGTGGGACAAACTGTTAGACTGGCTGACAGGGCAGCTGACGGTGCCCTCTGAAACCTATACCTTATCCCAAGCAATCCAGTTGGTCACTGAACTGGAGCAGCTATGGGGCCCAGAACTCGAACACTATTTTTCAGACTTGTTGCGTCCGGTTGACGTGAGCGCAGCAGTAGAAGCGTTTAATTATGACTAAGCCACTACCACAGGCTATATTCCTGATGGGCCCGACTGCGTCGGGCAAAACTGATTTGGCGATCCGATTGCGCCAACAACTTCCTGTAGAGTTGATAAGTGTTGATTCAGCCCTTATCTATAAGAATATGGATATCGGTACGGCGAAGCCTGATGCCGACGAGTTGGCGCAGGCACCGCATCGATTGATCGATATTCGTGATCCAGCGCAAAGTTATTCAGCTGCAGACTTTCGCGCTGATGCACTGAAAGAAATGGCTGATATAGTTGCACAAGGGCGCATTCCTTTATTGGTTGGTGGTACTATGTTGTACTACAAGGCATTATTGGAAGGTTTGTCGCCACTGCCAGCTGCTGATCCGGTGATACGCGCTCAGATTGAGCAGGAAGCAACGGAAAAAGGTTGGCAGGCGATGCATGAGGAATTGGTGCGGATCGACCCGGTGTCCGGGGCACGGATCCACCCCAATGATCCCCAGCGTCTTTCACGCGCATTGGAAGTTTTTCGAATTTCGGGTAAAACTTTAACTGAGCTGACGAAAACTCAAGGTGATACCTTGCCTTACAGGGTTCACCAGTTTGCAATAACGCCCACGGACAGGGCTGTGCTGCATCGGCGGATCGAGCAACGTTTTGAGAAGATGATCGACGCAGGTTTTGAGCAGGAAGTACGAGCTTTGTATGAACGCGATGATCTGCACCCTGACCTTCCTTCCATTCGTTGTGTTGGTTACCGCCAGATGTGGGAATATTTGGACGGGCAGTGTTCTTTGGATGATGCGGTTTTCCGCGGTATCTGTGCTACTCGTCAATTGGCGAAGCGTCAAATCACCTGGCTGAGAAGCTGGAAAGATCTGACGTGGTTGGATAGCAGTGACCCAGAATTGGCGTTACAAACCGTCACAAACTCAGTTAGATGTGATGTTTGATTAACGTGTATACTGGTTACTGTTTTGCGTATTTTTAATTTTGTTCGTTGCTAACTACAACTACAAACAAATAAGGAAAAGAAATAATGGCTAAGGGGCAATCTCTGCAAGACCCATTTTTGAACGCTTTGCGTCGTGAAAGAATCCCAGTTTCAATTTACCTGGTTAACGGTATCAAGCTACAGGGCCAGATCGAGTCTTTTGATCAGTTTGTGATCCTATTGAAGAACACTGTAAACCAGATGGTATACAAGCATGCGATTTCTACAGTGGTACCGGCTCGTCCAGTTAACCACCACCATACAGGTGATCGCCCAGCTTCGGCAGAACGTTCACAAGAAAAAACCGAAGAATAATACTCTTCATTAAGGAGTTGATTGCTTGTTTGACCGTTATGAATCCGGTGAGCAGGCAATTCTTGTTCATATCAACTTCACGCAAGAAGGGGAGTGGGAAGACTTAAGCGAATGCGAAATGCTAGTCTCCTCGGCGGGAGTCAATACGCTACGGGTCGTAACCGGTAGTCGTAAAACTCCCCACCCTAAATATTACGTGGGTGAAGGTAAAGCACAGGAAATTGCCGAAGCGGTTCGGGCTGAAGACGCCGATATCGTCATATTCAACCATTCTCTTTCTCCAGCGCAAGAGCGCAACTTGGAGCAGATTTGCAAATGCCGTGTATTGGACCGTACTGGTCTGATCCTCGATATCTTTGCTCAGCGAGCGCGTACCCACGAGGGTAAGCTGCAAGTCGAGCTGGCACAACTACGTCACATCTCAACCCGGCTGATCCGCGGGTGGACCCACCTTGAGCGTCAAAAAGGTGGGATCGGCTTGCGTGGACCGGGTGAAACCCAGTTGGAAACGGACCGCCGTTTGCTTCGCGATCGGATCAAGACGATTTTGCGCCGTCTTGAAAAAGTCTCCAAGCAACGTGATCAGGGACGCCGTGCACGAAACCGTGCCGAAATCCCAACAATATCACTGGTTGGTTACACCAACGCCGGCAAGTCGACGTTGTTTAACCGGGTGACCGATGCTGGTGTATATGCTGCTGATCAGCTGTTTGCCACCCTGGACCCGACTCTGCGCAAGATTGATGTGGCCGATGTTGGCACCTCGATCTTGGCTGATACGGTCGGTTTTATTCGCCACTTGCCCCATGATCTGGTTGCGGCCTTCAAGGCAACTCTGAAAGAAACTCAGGATGCCAGTTTGCTACTGCATGTGGTCGATGCCAGTGATGACCGTTTCCGTGAAAATATTGAAGCGGTTGAGACGGTGCTCGAAGAGATTGATGCCGGTGAGGTGCCAATCTTGGTCGTGATGAATAAGATCGATAATCTAGAAGGCGCATCGCCACGTATTGAACGTGATGAGGACGGTGTTCCTCAACGGGTTTGGGTCTCGGCGATGGAAGGGCTGGGGATTGAGCTGCTGTTTGAAGCTCTGACCGAACGTCTTTCTGGTACCATGGTAAAACATACCTTGCGGCTACCGCCTCAGTACATCGGGCGCTACCGGAGCAAGTTTTACCAGTTGGGGTGTATTGTCAGTGAGGAATATGATACTGATGGCAGCCTGCAAATTGACATTCGCTTACCGCTGGTAGAGTGGTCTCGGTTACAAAAAAGAGAAAGTACTTCGTTAGATGACTTTATCGTTGCTTAATGGACTGCTAGAGTAATAAGAAAAACTGTCGTCATATCATATTGATGGAGTTCTATAATGGCGTGGAATGAGCCTGGAAACAACGGCGGCCGTGATAAAGACCCTTGGGGTAACAATAATCGCGGCGGTCGTGAACAAGGTCCACCGGACCTCGATGAAGTTTTTTCAAAACTGAGTCGTAAATTCGGTGGTATTTTTGGGAATAAAAAGGGACCTTCGACCGGCGGCAGCGCTGCAGGTCTTGGGGCAATAGCAGTTGTGGCTGCTGCGGTATGGGGCTTTTCCGGTTTCTATACCATCGGCGAAGCGGAGCGCGGAGTTGTCCTGCGTTTCGGTAAATTCTACGAAATGGTAGATCCAGGTCTGAACTGGAAACCTACTTTTATCGATGAAGTCGAGCCGGTAAACGTGCAGGCTATTCGCTCTTTGCGCAGCTCAGGCTTGATGCTGACCAAAGACGAAAACGTACTGAAAGTTGAAATGGATGTTCAGTACCGTGTGGCCGAGCCACAGAAATATCTGTTCAGCGTGACTAATGCCGATGATAGTTTGCGTCAGGCCACAGACTCTGCACTGCGTGCGGTGATTGGTGACTCGACCATGGATCAGGCTCTGACCACAGGGCGTCAGGTGATTCGTGCGAATACGCAAGAAGCGATCGACAGCATTATTCAGCGTTACAACATGGGTTTGTTCGTTGTTGACGTCAACTTCCAGTCTGCTCGTCCACCGGAAGCGGTAAAAGATGCTTTCGATGATGCTATCGCAGCGCGAGAGGATGAAGAGCGTTTCGTTCGTGAAGCAGAAGCATACAGCAATGACATCTTGCCGAAGGCAACGGGTCGTGCTGAGCGTCTGAAGAAAGAAGCGGAAGGTTATTCTGAGCGCGTGATCAACGGTGCATTGGGTGAAGTCGCTCAGTTTGAAAAGCTGTTGCCTCAATACTTAGCGGCACAAGATGTAACGCGTAATCGTCTGTACCTTGAGACCATGGAACGTGTCTACTCTAACACCAGTAAAGTTATGGTCGACTCGAAATCAAGCGGTAACCTGTTGTACTTGCCTCTGGATAAGCTGATTAACCCAGCCCAGCAGAGCAGTCAGCCGAAGAGCGGCTCATCTACCGATTACGGTATTGAGTTGGAGAAAGTCGAGACCGCTCCGGTATCAACCGCTCCACGCAGTACTGATACTGGCCGTCAGGGGAGATTTTAATTATGCGTAAGTTAATGATCCCGGTGATTGTTGTCTTTATCGCGGCATTGCTGATGTCAATGTTTGTGGTGCAGGAAGGCGAGCGCGGTATTGTGGTGCGTTTCGGCCGTATCCTCAAGGCTCCGGATTCGGATGTCGCACGGATCTACGAGCCAGGCCTGCACTTCAAAGTGCCAGTGTTTGACCGTGTCCGTACGTTGGATGCCCGTATTCAGACCATGGATGACCAAGCTGACCGTTTCGTAACGTCTGAGAAAAAAGACGTTATCATCGATACCTACGTGAAGTGGAAAATCGAAGATTTCGGCCAGTACTACCTGACAACAGGTGGTGGTGATGCGTCAACAGCAGAAGCACTGCTAAAACGTAAAGTGATTGATAGCCTACGTGCTGAAATCGGTTCTCGTGAAATCAAGCAGATTGTTTCAGGTCCAGATCGCGGTAATCTAATCGATAGCAATGCCGTTGTTGAAGAAGATGACGCACCGGCAACAGAAATCGTCGCTGAAATTGCTCCTCGTAAAGAGGTAGAAGGTCAGCGTGATCAAATCATGGCCAATGTACTGGCCGACATCAAAGTCAGCGCTTTCAAAGACTTGGGTGTTGAGGTGGTTGACTTCCGTATGAAGAAAATCAATCTGCCGGATGAGATCAGCGAATCTATCTACCGCCGTATGCGTGCTGAGCGTGAGTCGGTTGCCCGTAAGCACCGCTCTCAGGGCCGCGAGAAAGCCGAGGTTATCCGCGCCCAGTCTGAGCTTGAAGTCGCGAAGATCTTGGCGGATGCTAACCGCTTGGCAGCTGTTGTCCGCGGTAACGCCGATGCGCAAACCGCTGAGATTTACTCAACGGCTTTCAATCAGGACCCAGAGTTTTATAGCTTCCTGCGCTCCCTGAAGGCTTACGAGAATAGCTTCAACTCTAAGAACGATATCTTGGTTGTTGACCCGAATACGGATTTCTTCAGATACATGAAAGAATCCAATGCGGTAGCCAACTAAGCGCCATTCTGGTTGCAATGAAAAGGCAAGACTTCGGTCTTGCCTTTTTTATTGGGTATAATTCCCGCTTGTAATGCGAGGAGAAAATGATGAGTAAAGCAATATGGCTGGCATTGGGGTTAGTCCTTGTCTTTGAAGGGCTTGGGCCGTTGTTGGCTCCGAGAGGTTGGCGTGAGATGGTGAGCCAGTTGAGTCAGCAGAATGATAATGCCCTGCGCCGAATCGGCGGTTGCTTGGTGGTTGCTGGCGGTGTCATCGTCTATATGATGTACACTAGTATGTAAATTCCGCTAGCACGTTTGCGTGACAGGCATCTTGCACATTTGCCGCCTATGGTCAAAAAATGACTGCAAGCCAACGTTGAAGGTGCTAGAATCCCTTTTTAACTACTATAGATGAAGAAAGATGGCAAATAATGTAGTCGTTCTTGGCACCCAATGGGGTGACGAAGGCAAAGGTAAGATCGTTGATCTGTTGACCGAAGATGCAAAATACGTAGTGCGCTACCAAGGTGGTCACAACGCAGGTCACACCCTTGTCATTGACGGTGAAAAAACTGTCCTTCACCTGATCCCATCAGGCATCCTACGTGACAACGTTAAATGTATCATCGGTAACGGTGTTGTACTTTCTCCTGACGCGCTGATGAAAGAAATGGGCCCACTCGAAGAACGTGGTATCCCTGTGCGCGAACGTCTGTTCCTGTCAGAAGCTTGTCCGCTAATTCTTCCATACCATATTGCTCTTGACCAAGCGCGTGAAATCGCTCGCGGTAAGAAAGCGATCGGTACAACTGGTCGTGGTATCGGTCCAGCATATGAAGATAAAGTTGCTCGTCGCGGCCTACGCGTTGGTGACCTTTTCGACAAAGAAGCATTTGCTGAGAAGCTTAAAGAAGTTATGGCTTACCACAACTTCCAGCTTGAGCATTACTACAATGCTGAGCCTGTAAGCTACGATGAAGTCCTTGAGACAATCATGTCTCAGGCTGACATTCTAACTTCAATGGTTATCGACGTAACGAAAGAACTTGATGATGCCCGTCTGCGTGGCGACAAGATCATGTTCGAAGGTGCGCAAGGTACACTACTTGATATCGACCACGGTACTTACCCGTACGTAACGTCTTCAAACACGACTGCTGGTGGTGTTGCTGCTGGTTCTGGTTTCGGTCCGCGTCACCTTGGTTACATCCTTGGTATTGCAAAAGCATACTGTACACGTGTTGGTGCAGGTCCATTCCCGACTGAGCTATACGATGGTCTGGATAAGCAAGACCCGGTTGGTAAGCACCTAGGTGAAGTGGGTAACGAGTTTGGCGCTACAACAGGCCGTCTACGTCGTACTGGTTGGTTTGATGCGGTTGCTATGCGCCGTGCGGTACAAATCAACTCAATCTCAGGTTTCTGTCTAACCAAGCTAGATGTATTGGATGGCCTAAAAGAACTTAAGATCTGTACTGGCTACAAAACCAAAGATGGCGAAATCCTAGAAGTATCACCAATGGCGGCTGATGCTTACGAAGACCTAGAGCTAATCTACGAAACCGTTCCAGGCTGGTCTGAAACGACTTTCGGTGCTAAGTCTCTGGATGCGCTACCACAAGCGGCACTCGATTACATTGCACGTATCGAAGAGCTAACGGGTGTGCCAATCGACATCATCTCTACCGGTCCTGACCGTAACGAGACAATCATCAAGGTTCACCCATACGGTGAGTAATTGCTGATTGCAGTGATTGATTTGAAAGCCAGCCCATGGGGCTGGCTTTTTTTATGGCTAATTTCTTCGCCCATAGCCGGGAAGCATTTTAGCTCCGGAGTGGAGTATGAAAGCGGGGATTGGTTCCAAAACGGGTTATCGGGGATTGCGTCAAAAATCTATTTATACTATGTCATTGAAGCGGCGGGAAATTGCCGTTTTGGTGGTTTTTTCCCTAAAGTCTCAGCGCCCGCCGCCGATAAGGTTAGCACGTTCGGAAAGAGATCCATCCATGAGCCTACGCCCGTTATTCTTTGCTATTGCCCTGTGCTGCGCAGTCCCAGCTTCCGCCTTGGAAGAGGTCGGTGAGGCCGTGCCGGTATATAGCGAAAACGAGCTTAATCGGATGTTCGTTTCCAACAATCACTTGCAACAAGTTCAGGCCGATGACTGTCAGTTGGTCCAGGACATCGAGGCCAGGGCGATCCGGGTGGAATCCCCGTCCTACCAGTTCCTGTATGGTGATATGCTGGCTTGGGGCGTGTGTGTCGAGCGCGATGTCGAGCTTGGGGTCCATTATATGCAGTCGGCCGCCCAGCAAGGCTCTCCGGCGGCGCTGGAGCAACTCGGGCGTTACTATGCTCGCGGCACCTTGGTCCAACAAGACCGAGAGCGGGCGATCCCTTACCTGCGTGAAGCTGCTGCGATGGGGAATGTCGATGCCCGTATTCAACTTGCCGAGTTATTGTTGAGTAATTATGGCAGCCCACTGGACTTTGAAGATGCCTATCGCTGGCTGTATAACACCGCGACTGCCAGCCAAAATACCCATAACAAGATTGCCCGCCTGCGGCGCGGGTTGGAAAATCGGATGCCGGCCAATGTGATTGCCAGGGCCAAGCGGCGGGATAGCTTTTGGTAGATGGATCAGTTTGGTTGATGAAACGGTTAGGGCTGACAGCTTGGCTGAAGAGAGAAAAAAAAGAGAGGCTTAAGCCTCTCTTTTGCATTTTTGCTTAAAGCACTTTATGTGGTCCGAAGCATTCGTAATGGAGTTGCTCCTCGGCGACCCCCATCTCGATCAGCTGCTTGGCCACATACTGCATAAACCCGATCGGGCCACAGAAGTAGTAATGCATGCCCGGTGTCGTTACCAACGCTTTGACCTTGCTGAGATCCATCATGCCGTCAAATTGGAAGTCTTCGGCCGGGCTGTCAGAGGTTAATGGCTCGCGGTACCAGATGTTGCTGGAAATATGCTCGTGGGCGGCCACTATGCGGGCAATTGAATTTTTGAATGCGTGGTGTTTACCGTTTTCAGCGGCGTGTAACCAGTGTACGTCAGCCTTGTGGTTAGTCAGGGTTTCTAGCATTGACAGGGTTGGGGTCAGACCCACACCGGCTGAAATCAGTGCAACTGGTGTCGTGGCTTCCACATCGAGGAAGAAATCACCGGCCGGTGGAGCAAGCAGAATATCGTCGCCAACTTGTAGGGTGTCATGCAGGTAACTCGACACCGTACCTCCCTCTTCGCGTTTGACCGAGATGCGGTATTGATCATTTTGCGGGGCTGAAGATAGGCTGTATTGGCGGATCTCCTGGAACTCGAACTCTTTTGGCTGGAGGTAAACCCCCAGGTATTGACCCGGCAGGTAGCCTGCGACAGCGGCGCCGTCGACGGGTTTGAAGGTGAAACTAGTGATCACATCACTCTCTTGGGTTTTCTCAACCAAGGTAAATTTACGGGTACCGCGCCAGCCGCCGTCCTTGCCTTCGTTCTCTTGGTAGATCGCTTCTTCCCGCTTGATAAAGATGTCAGCAAGCAAGCCGTAGGCTTCGCCCCAGGCATCCAAGACCTCTTGGCCCGGTGATAGTAGCTCGTCAATCGTACCCAGCAGGTGGCCGCCGACAATGGCGTATTGCTCGGCGGTGATCATGAAGCTGGTGTGTTTTTGGGCAATCTTCTCGACCGCTGGCAGCAGGGCCGGCAGGTTTTCGATATTGTTGGCATAGGCGCAGATCGCATTGAACAGCGCTTCGCGTTGATCTCCGTTGCGCTGGTTGCTCATATTGAAAATATCTTTGAGCTCGGGGTTATGGCTGAACATGCGATCGTAGAAATGTGCTGTTAGAGCAGGGCCTGTCTGGGCAATAACGGGCGCGGTTGCTTTAACAATCTCAATAGTTTGGGAGCTGAGCATGACTTTACCTTATATTGGTGTATTTATAATATATGTTTTAAGTTCTATCGTATCTGTATCTTTTAGTCAATATCCAGATTAAAATGTCGGCAGGAGGAGTTATTGTGCAACTGACGAGTTTTACCGATTACGGCCTGCGTGCCCTTATATATCTAGCTACCCTGCCACAGGGGGAGCTCGCGAGTATTAGCAAAGTGACCGAGGTTTACGGCGTGTCACGTAACCACATGGTGAAAATCATCAATAAGCTGGGACAGCTGGGTTACGTCGAAACAGTGCGCGGTAAAAATGGCGGGATCCGCCTAGGCATGCCTGCCAATAAAATAGTGCTCGGCGACGTCGTGCGGGCGATAGAGCCTTTGCAAATCGTTAATTGCAGCGAGGATTTTTGCCATATAACACCAGCCTGCCGGCTGAAAGGTATCCTCTTCAATGCGCGCCAAGCCTTCTTGGATGAACTGGACAATCACACCCTGTCAGAAATGATCGATGACAACCCGCCTCTACGTGTCCTGTTAGACCAGTCAGTGCAGTGATAGAAACGCAATAACTTCAAAATCTCTCTGGGGAGCTAATTTTTCGACTTGGCTCCCGTCTGTTCACCTAGGGCGCAGATATACTTGAAGTATCTCTTCGCCAACTTGGATCTAATTATGTCAAAAGGTACTACCGATTTACCGGTCGATCCTTTTCGCGATCGCGAAGCATCAAATTACGAAAACCCTATCCCTAGCCGTGAGATGCTGCTGGAAGTGATCCGGGGTTACTCGGCGCCTGTTAGCCGCGATCAGCTATTTGCAGAGCTGAAACTTGAGGGCGACGACCAATATGAAGGTTTGCGCCGCCGCCTTCGCGCCATGGAGCGTGATGGCCAACTGATTTTTACCCGCCGCCAGTGCTACGCGCTGCCGGAGCGTCTCGATCTGATCAAGGGCCATGTGATTGGCCACCGAGATGGGTTTGGTTTCCTGCGCCCTGAGGGGACCAATAGCAAAGAAGAAGACTTGCTATTGCCGCACCACCAAATGCGCGGTGTGATCCATGGCGATTACATCTTGGCTCAGGTGGCGGGGACCGATAAACGCGGTCGTCGTGAAGGCCGTGTGGTACGGGTGCTGAAGCATTACGAAGGACAAATTGTCGGTCGATTCTTTATTGAAGACAATATGGGCTATGTGGTGCCAGATGACTCCCGTATTGCCCAGGATATCGTGATACCGAATGACCAGCGCATGGGGGCCCGAATGGGCAACGTGGTGGTGGTGGAAGTCAATCAACGTGCGACACGCCAATATAATGCTGTTGGTAAAGTGGTTGAAGTGCTTGGTGAAAATATGGCACCAGGTATGGAAATCGAAATTGCATTGCGTACCCATGATATTCCGCACGAGTGGCCGTCTGAAGTTGAAAAGCAAATTCAGGGCCTTGGCGAAGAAGTGCCTGAAGAGGCGAAAAAAGACCGTGTTGATTTACGCGACTTGCCGCTGGTTACCATTGATGGTGAAGATGCCCGTGACTTCGATGACGCCGTATATTGTGAGCGCAAGAAATCAGGTGGTTGGCGCCTATGGGTGGCGATTGCCGATGTCAGTTATTATGTACGTCCGGGCACGGCACTCGATAATGAGGCGGTGAAGCGCGGTAACTCGGTATACTTCCCGTCGCAGGTGATCCCGATGTTGCCGGAAGTCCTGTCCAACGGCCTGTGTTCACTGAACCCGCAGGTTGACCGTTTGTGTATGGTGTGTGAGATGACCATATCTGAAACCGGCAAACTGTCAGGTTACAAGCACTACGAAGCTGTAATGAACTCTCATGCCCGTCTAACGTATACCAAAGTTAGCAAGATGCTGGACGGCGATGAAGAGCTGCGTGAGCGTTATGCCCCGTTGGTGCCGCATATTGAAGAGTTGTACAGCATGTACAAGGTGCTCAAAAGCGAGCGTGAAGTGCGTGGCGCGATTGAGTTTGAAACCATTGAAACGCAGTTTATCTTTAATGCCGATCGCAAAATCGATCGTATCGTGCCGGCCGTTCGCAATGATGCCCATAAGATCATCGAAGAATGTATGATCTTGGCGAACATCGCATCCGCGCGTTTTGTGGAGAAAGCCAAGGAGCCGGCACTGTACCGAGTACATGACTCTCCGGGTGAAGAGCGTCTGCTGGGGTTCCGTGATTTCCTCGGCGAGCTGAGCCTGCAGTTGTCTGGTGGCTTGGAGCCATCACCAAAAGACTATGCAGAGCTTGCTGTGTTGATCCAAGACCGTCCGGACAAAGAGCTGATCCAAACCATGTTGCTGCGCTCGATGAAGCAAGCGGTTTATCAAGCTGATAATATCGGTCACTTCGGCTTGGCGTTGAAGCAATATGCGCACTTTACCTCACCAATTCGTCGTTACCCTGATTTGACCCTGCACCGTGCGCTTAAGTACCTGATAGCCAAGCAAGAAGGAACCAATAAGGATCGTTGGACGCCAACAGGCGGTTACCACTATTCATTTGATGACGTTGACGGTCTTGGCGAGCAGTGTTCAACCACTGAGCGCCGTGCCGATGACGCAACCCGTGATGTGGCCGACTGGCTGAAATGTGAATACATGCAAGATCACGTTGGTGATGAGTTCGACGGTGTGATTGCCAATGTAACCGGCTTTGGCTTCTTTGTTCGCCTCAATGAGTTGAACATTGACGGCTTGGTACATATTTCCAACTTGGCCAATGATTATTACCAGTTCGATCCGGTTGGGCAGCGCTTGATTGGTGATAGCTCTGGGCAGGTTTACCGCTTGGGTGATACGGTAAAAGTGAAGGTTGCATCCATCAACTTGAATGATCGCCAAATTGATTTTGATATTGTAGGCAGCAATCGCAAGCCTCGTGGTGACGGCAAAACCGCCAAAAACCGCGAGAAAAAACAGCGTATGCGTAAAGCCGAAGGCATGCAGCGTCAAGGTATGAAAGTTTACCGTGTGGCCGATGGCGAAGCCCAGCAGGAGCAACGCTCTAAATCGAAGAAAGAGCGTAGCTCGGTACGCCAAAAGCTGAAAGCGGGTGCAATCCCTAAACTCGAGGGCGACAAAGCACCGGCAGGCAAGGCGGATAAAGAGGACGGCAAGGGTAAGCCGGCCGTGAAGAAGAAATCGACCAAGGCCCGTAAGAAGAAACAGCGTGCCGGTAAGAAAGAACGAGCAGCTAAGAAGAACTAAACCATGAGTAATGACATGATTTTCGGCATTCATGCCGTCAAAGCCGTTTTGGCGTCTGACCCTTCACGTTTCATTGAAGTCTTTGTGCTGAAAGGCCGTGAAGATGACCGTTTGCTGCCAGTGATCAATGAGCTGCAAATGCTGGGTATCACTATTCAGCAGGCTGGTCGTAAAGCGCTGGATGATAAAGCCCAGGGTGCATCGCATCAGGGCATTATTGCCCGTGTGCGTCCGGGTAAGCAGTTCAATGAAAATAACATTGATGACCTTCTGGCTAGCCAAGAAAACCCGCTTTTGCTGGTATTGGATGGGGTAACCGATCCGCATAATCTGGGCGCTTGCCTACGTAATGCCGATGCGGCCGGTGCCGTGGCTGTGATTGTACCGAAAGACCGTTCGGCCCAGCTGAATGCCACTGCAAGCAAGGTAGCTTGTGGTGCGGCTGAAGTCGTGCCACTGGTGCGAGTGACCAATCTGGCCCGTACCCTTCGTGCACTACAGGACAAGGGCGTGTGGGTTGTTGGTACAGCCGGTGAGGCCACCCATGATGTTTATCAAAGTAAACTGACGGGTCCGTTGGCCATTGTGATGGGCGCGGAAGGTGAAGGTATGCGTCGCCTAACCCGTGAGACCTGTGATGATTTGATCAAGATCCCGATGGCTGGTTCGGTATCTAGCCTGAACGTCTCTGTCGCAACCGGCATCTGCCTGTTCGAGGCGGTGCGTCAGCGCCAATAATCGCAGAAACTAGGAAGAACAGAACCGAGTTTTTAGCAAGGGCAGACACGCAGTGAATATTGCGTGTCTGCTTTTTTATTGCCCAGTACCCACTTTCTTTCCTTAACCATTTAACTTGCCGCCAAGCGATAAAATTCTCTTGCTTCAATTGTCCATTCTCTGTACTATTCAGCGTCCAAATTCTCGGTTCTATTTTTAGTTCCTTGCTTCCTCTGGATAACCGAGCCAACTCAGGAAGCTGATTAATCCGTAAGGAGCAACCAATGCGTCATTACGAAATCGTATTCATGGTGCACCCTGATCAAAGCGAACAGGTTGCTGGCATGGTCGAGCGTTACACTGCTGCTATCAAAGATTCTGGTGGCCAGATCCATCGTCTAGAAGATTGGGGCCGTCGTCAACTGGCTTACCCAATCAACAAACTGCACAAAGCACACTACGTTCTACTGAACGTTGAAGCTGAGCAGTCTGTAATTGACGAGCTGGAGTCTAACTTCCGTTTCAACGATGCAGTGATCCGTAACATGATCATGCGTACTAAAGGCGCTATCACTGAGCCATCTCCAATGATGAAGGCTAAAGAAGAGCGTGCCCCACGTCGTGAAGAGCGTGCAGAGCAACCAGCTCCAGCACAATCTGAAGGCGAAGCAGCAGCTGAGTAATTGTTTAATGACCCATCGTTAGGTGTTTTTGACTTTATTGCCTAAAACCCAAACGAAGCACCTTGCTAGCAAGAATAGCTTTAGCGTTCTAACTAGCAGGAAGCCAGCTTACTGCAGTAATTGTATTCGTACATTAACGTAGTAGTTAGCAAGCAAGGTCAACAAATACTCTCTCAAGTTTTAGCTGTTGGCAGTCACATTAAGGTAAGAGGCTCAGTCTCATATCACACCAGCCTTAAGGCATTGGTAATTAGTGTTTCATGCCAACCACATTGAAATAATTTAGATCAGGAGATAGCCCATGGCACGTTTCTTCCGTCGTCGTAAATTCTGCCGTTTCACTGCAGAAGGCGTACAAGAGATTGACTACAAAGACGTAGCAACTCTAAAAAACTACATCACTGAAGCTGGTAAAATTGTACCAAGCCGCATCACTGGTACTCGCGCTAAATACCAGCGTCAGCTAGCTCGCGCTATCAAGCGTTCTCGTTACCTAGCACTTCTACCATACACAGACAAGCATCTGTAATCGGTAGCGGTTTAATTAAGTTTAAGAGGACAAGATAATGCAAGTTATTCTACTTGATAAAATCGGTAACCTAGGTGGCCTTGGCGATCAGGTTAACGTTAAAGCGGGTTTTGCTCGTAACTTCCTTATCCCACAGGGCAAGGCAGTAATGGCTACTAAAGCTAACGTTGAAATGTTCGAAGCTCGTCGTGCTGAGCTAGAAGCTAAAGTTGCTGAGCAACTGACTGCTGCTGAAGCACGCGCTGAGAAAATCAACGCGCTTGAAGCTGTAGTTATCGCTTCTAAAGCTGGTGACGAAGGTAAACTATTCGGTTCTATCGGTACTCGTGATATCGCTGACGCAATTACTGCGGCTGGCGTTGAAGTAGTGAAGAGCGAAGTTCGCCTACCAGAAGGTGCACTACGTACGACTGGCGAATTCGAGATCAGCATCCAGCTGCACTCTGATGTATTCGCAACTGCTAACCTAAACGTTGTTGCTGAAGACTAATAACGTTTTTGTTGATAGCTTAAAACCAGCCTTCGGGCTGGTTTTTTTATGCCTGAAAAACAGTGGAGTAAGTGTTGGAGAGATGAAAGCCGTTAGCTTGGGCGGGGATTACATCTTGAACAGCAGGTTCATTGTCATGGCGGAGTCGCGTTTTTTCAAGCCCTCGGGTACCCAGCTGTTGAGCTTTTGGTTATTGCTGATCTTGATGGCAGCAAAGTCACTGATATCTGTCGTGAGATTGAATTCTGCTTCCATTGTGCTGTTACTGTTGCCGGCAATACCAGTGAGTCGGACACCGATCTCAACGGTTTTCGATGGCTTCCAGGTCATCTTGGCACTACCACGGAGGATCAGCTCATCCACCGTATCCCTAAAGACGATATCGTCATCATCGAGTTCATCGAGGTTGGGTTCCTGATGGCGATAGCCTGGGCCGGCTTCCACTTCGACCTGCAAGGTCTCCCGCCGTATTAGCTGGTAACCCATACCGGTTGCGAACGTAAAATCGGTAAAATACGGCCCGTAGCGATCATCGACATAGTTGACGTTGCCCAGTATATAGGTCCGTTCGTTGATCTTCTTATCGCTCTGCAGTTCGACTTGGCCCTTGCGCTTGTCTTCTTCACCGTCTTTTTCGGCCAACAGAATTCGCAGCTCGCCGCTATGTCGGTACTGGTTCTTGAGATAGGTGCCGCCGATTCGGGTGTTGAGGGTTTGCGAGTCCGAGTTTCCCCCCAGGGACTGGTAGCCGAGCTCTAATTCGGTGGTTAATGGCGGCGGGATCCGGGTTGGGCGCTCATCGCTGGTGGCGGCATTGGCATGGGTGCTGGCAAGCAGTAATAGAGCTAAAAGTGTTCTTGCCAAGCGGCCTCCTCATAGGTTGAAATAATCAAATACCAAACACAGCAGTGTAACCGATTTATGTCATCTTTAGGTCAGGAATTGCCAACAGAATGTACCTCTTGGCTTGTAAGCGCCTATTATTGCATTTCAATCGGGAAAATCGCCATCAACGCTATATTGATAGATAGACTCTTTGTGAATTAAGGTATAATGCACGGCCTAGTTTCCGGCAATCATTTCAATTTCTATGGCAGAGAATAGCAAACCGAACCCCCAGAAAGACTCTAAGATGGACGCAATCAAGATGGCGCCGCACTCGCTCGAGGCAGAGCAGTCGGTCCTTGGCGGCCTGATGCTGGACAACGAAAAATGGGATGTTGTTGCCGAGAAAGTCGTGGCCAAAGACTTCTACAGTCGCCCTCATCGGATTATCTTCGAAGGCGTAGCCGCCTTGTTAGAAGGCGGCAACCCGCTTGATTTGATCACCTTGTCCGAGCACCTCGAGACGGCGGATCAGCTTGAGGATGTCGGTGGCTTTGCCTATTTGGCAGAGTTGGCTAAAAACACGCCATCAGCAGCCAATATCTTAGCCTATGCCGAGATTGTCCGTGAGCGTGCGCTTATCCGTGACATGATCAGCGTCGCCAATGAAATCGCTGATGCCGGTTATGATCCCCAAGGTCGTGATAGTGAAGAGCTGCTGGATATGGCAGAAAGCAAGGTCTTTGCCATTGCCGAGCAACGTACCTCGGAAAACGAAGGTCCGCAGAATGTTGAAGGGATCCTAGAAAAGACCCTTGAGCGTATTGAGATCCTCTATCAGTCGCCGCAAGACGGCGTGACCGGGGTGACAACTGGATTTACCGACCTGAATAAAAAGACGGCAGGCTTACAGGGTTCGGACTTGATTATTGTTGCAGCCCGTCCTTCGATGGGTAAGACCACCTTTGCCATGAACCTGTGTGAGAACGCAGCGATGTCGGAAGAAAAACCGGTTTTGATCTTCTCGTTGGAGATGCCATCGGAGCAGATCATGATGCGTATGCTGGCCTCGTTGGCACGCGTCGATCAAACCAAGATCCGTACCGGCCAGCTTGATGACGAAGACTGGGCGCGAGTGTCTTCTGCCATGGGTGTTCTGATGGAAAAGAAGAACATGTATATCGATGACAGTTCTGGCCTGACGCCGACAGAGGTGCGCTCGCGGGCACGGCGTATTGCCCGTGACCATGGCGGCCTTAGCCTTATCATGATCGACTACCTTCAGCTAATGCGGGTACCAAGCCTGCAAGATAACCGTACCTTGGAGATTGCGGAAATCTCCCGCTCGCTCAAAGCGCTGGCCAAAGAGCTCAATGTGCCGGTGGTGGCACTGTCGCAGTTGAACCGCTCGTTGGAGCAGCGTGCGGATAAACGCCCGGTAAACTCGGACTTGCGTGAATCCGGTGCCATCGAGCAGGATGCCGACTTGATCATGTTTATCTACCGTGATGAGGTTTACCACGAAGACAGTGCCCTGAAAGGCATTGCCGAAATTATTCTTGGTAAGCAGCGTAACGGCCCGATCGGTACGGTGCGACTGACATTCCAAGGCCAGTATTCGCGGTTTGATAATTATGCTGGCCCGGCCTTTGATGATGAATAAGGCTTATACCCACGCATAGTTTCATGGGTATATACCGCCATATGATGTAGTACCGGTTTGCCGGGGCAATAATAAGTAGGAACAAAGATGAAAGCGGCAACAGCGTATATCCGTACCGAGGCATTGACTCACAACCTGCAACAAATCCGCAGCCAGGCTCCTAACAGTAAAATCCTGGCGGTGGTGAAAGCAAATGGCTACGGCCATGGGTTGGAACATGTTGCCAAAAGCTTGCCCGATGTCGATGGCTTTGGTGTTGCCCGTATTGAAGAAGCCCTGACCTTGCGCGCCGGTGGTGTCGTCAAACCAGTGTTGCTGCTGGAAGGTTTCTATGCCCCGTCGGATCTCCCGGTCCTGGTTACCAACAATATCCACACTGTTGTCCATTCTATCGAACAGCTCGAAGCGCTGGAGCAAGCTACCCTCGATGGCCCAGTGGTGGTGTGGTTGAAAATCGATACCGGCATGCACCGCCTCGGTGTCCGGCCAGAGCAATATGCTGATTTTGTCGAACGGCTCCATGCTTGCACAAATGTGGCCAAGCCGCTGCGCTATATGAGCCACTTTGGCTGTGCTGATGAGCTGTCTAGCGAGGTGACGCCGCGTCAAATCGATGCCTTTATGTCCTTGACTGATGGTTGCCGCGGGGAGCGTTCACTAGCGGCCTCGGCGGGCATATTGGAATGGCCAGATAGCCACCTTGAGTGGATTCGCCCTGGGATCATTATGTATGGGGTTTCTCCGTTTGCCGAAACAGGTCGTGGCGCTGACTCATACGGTTTGAAGCCGGTCATGACGCTGACCTCCAGCTTGATTGCGGTGCGTGATGTCAAGCAAGGCGAGTCGGTGGGCTACGGTGGGATCTGGACCAGCGAACGTGATACTAAGGTAGGGGTGATAGCGATCGGCTATGGCGATGGCTATCCGCGTACCGCACCCAATGGCACGCCGGTACTGGTTAATGGGCGTGTTGTTCCGATGGCGGGTAGAGTGTCGATGGATATGTTGACGGTCGATCTCGGCCCCGACAGCACCGACAAGGTGGGTGATGAAGCTATCTTGTGGGGCGAGGGCTTGCCAGCAGAAGTGGTTGCAGGTCATATTGGAACCATTGCGTATGAGCTGGTGACTAAGCTAACATCAAGAGTCGCAATGGCTTATCTATAATAGACCGAAGAATATCCCATCATAATGACAACAATTATTAAAGCCGCAGCAATGGTTGCGGCTTTTTCATGCTCAACAGCAGCTTGGGCCGATAGCTGGCCGTCATGGACGCCTGAGACCGCGTTTGTTCCCTTTGCGTTCTCGACCGATGCCATGGGGCTGTCCGTGGGGATGGCTGGTCTGCTCAAGGGGGCTGGACAGCCTCAAGCTGCCCTGCTCGGGGCTGGGGTCTACAGTGAGAAGGGGACCTGGCTCTCTTACTTAGGGGCCAGTAATTATATTTTCAGCCAGAATAGCCGTTGGTTGTTTGGCGCGGAGCTGTTTGATGCCAATTACAAGCAATTTGACTACTACCTGGGTGAAGCGTCTGGCAATGCTTCCAGCGCTGATGACAAGATAATAGCTAAT
This sequence comes from Photobacterium lutimaris, assembly GCF_003025555.1. GTDB lineage: Bacteria > Pseudomonadota > Gammaproteobacteria > Enterobacterales > Vibrionaceae > Photobacterium > Photobacterium lutimaris. The sequence goes on from NZ_PYMH01000014.1 coordinate 111,912, forward strand.
GCCAAGGAGTTCCAGTATCGGTTGTCGATGCGCTATGTTCTGCCTATGGGGGCTGGGGACAGTCAAGGGATCCGTGCAGCCCTGACCCCTGTGCGCAAGCTCACGGGCCATACGCCCTGGGACAGTGGTGTGAGTTCCGTGGAGTTCCGGCCGTTTTACCAAGGACGGGAATTTGACGACTTGCCGACATCGCAAGTAGAACCCGCTGACTTTACCGAGGTCGAGAAGGTGTGGGGGCTGGAAACCCGCTTTGATTGGGATAATCGCAACAACACCCGTAACCCGACGGAGGGGAGCCAAAGCCAGCTCTCCGTGACCCTTGATCCCGGGAGCCATGAACGGCCAAGCTGGTGGAAGTGGGAATTTGAACAGAGTTGGTTCTGGTCCTTCGGAAACCTGGGTGAGTTGTTCGATCAGCAGGTACTGGCATTGAATGTGTACACAGCCGATACCCCAAGCTGGAACAGCACGGAGCAGGTTAATGGCCAACAAGAGTTCCGCCGACCACCGGCCTATGCGGGAAACCGTCTTGGGGGCTTGTATCGGTTGCGCAGTTTCTCCGGTGGCCGTTTTGTCGATCGGGCGGCACTGAGCTATAGCATGGAATACCGGGTGATGCCTGACTGGCAGCCGCTGGATGACTGGCCGGTATTCGAATGGTATGACGTGCCTTGGTGGCAGTGGGTGGCTTTTGTCGATGTCGGCCGGGTGGCTGATGAGTATGATCTGGCAAAGCTGCACCGTGATATGAAGTGGAGTGTTGGTGGTGCGGTACGCTTCCAGGTTGAAGGCATTGTTGTTCGCACTGAAATGGCCGCAGGCAGTGAAGACAGTTTGTTCCGGGTGATGATCAACCAGCCGTTCTAGTTAGCCTGATAGAGTCGCTGTCCATCGTGTCCCGCATCGGGCGTGGTTAGCCGTTTCGCAGGCTGCGGGGGCGTCTGGCCAAGAAATAAACTGCGCTATACTTGTTCGTACCACCGTCTGTGTTTGTTACAATATATTCTCTGTCTCGCCGTTATCCATAAATTCTCTGGTATAGATACTCATGTCATCGAAATTTCTCGAAAAGGCCTGGAGCCAAAAAACCGTTAACCTTGAAGATAAGCTGCTGCTGGTTGCCTTGGCGGAGCTATCGGACAGAGACGGTGCCTTCATCACTAGCATGTCTCAGCTTAAAGAGATGATGTGTGCCTCTGAGAGTATGCTTGATAACCTGATCGCCAAACTGTCGATGGAGCAGCTGATCATTGGGGTCAACAAGGCATCCGCGAGTTACCGTACCAGCGGCAAAATCAATGGCCGCTTGAACTTCGATGCCTATGTGGATCACAGCGTGGTTGATCACCGCGCGTCGCAAGGCAATACGGGCTATGTTCAGCAGCCTCATGCCAATCCGGACGTGTATAGTAATGCCAAGCGGGTATCGAGCTTCCATCGCTCTCAAGTTACCCCGGTGAATAAGACGATTTCAGGCAAAGCGATCAATATCCTCGAACTCTCCCCGAATGTGATTGAGCCTTGGGCCGAAGCCGTAATGTTCAAAAGTGGCTACGGCAACCAAACTCAGGTTTGGGCGTCGTTTATCGAACGTATCAGGGAAACACCAAGCAAACAGCTCTATTCGCTTGATGAACTACGAAGTCGGCTGCACTCCCACCTTCACAGCGAAAAAAGTTACAAGCAGGGTTATAACCGCCCTGCTTCAAGGCCTCAGGCGGTGAAACGTGGTGCCATTGATATTCTGGAAGAAAAGATTGCTAACTTTAACTTTAAGAGTGACGACGAAGGGGATGACTTACTATGAGTTCTCCAAAGAACATCAGTGAAACGCACGCCGAGTATTGGAATCGAATTAAAAGTGAGCTCAAAGCGCCCAAGCAATCAGACAAAAGTGTGACATCAGCCTCTTCTGCCTCTGTTCCGGCTCAGCGCCAACCGGCTGCCCCTGCGATCAGGGCTACGGTACCTGCCCCTGCACCGCAACCGGATGATACCAGCGCGATAAGCTTTTCGGCTGAGAGCCAAGGGGTCTCGGGGTTCTCCCCGAAAACCCAGGTGATGCTGGATAAGTACAACGGCACCAGCCAAAAGAAAATCATGCAATTTTGGTATGACATGAACATGAATTTCGGGCAGAGCAAGGTGCGCCAGGAATTTGGTGACGAGCCGGGTGAAAGGTTGATGCAGTTTGCCGCCTCGCTGGATCGCAATAGCTATCGTCGACTTAAAGACAATCTGGATGAGCGCTTGAAGAAAGGCCAGGAATGGCCGCCTTCTTTTGCGGTTTTCAAAGCCCTGAAAGATACCCCGACCGATCGTGAGATCCTCGAAGCCCGGACTAACATACTGACACTGAAAAAACCGGTTAGCCGGGTTGAAATTTATATTAGCAAGCGTAAATCGGCCAAGCTCAGAACGCTGTCTGAAAAACATATCGCAGCAGAATTTCGTACGCTCTACCTCGAGGCGTTTGAGGAGGTGGAAATTTATGATCGTGATATCAAGCTGGATGAGAGGGAGTCGGCAATCAGCGAAGTCACCAATAATATCCCCAAATCAGAAATGGATAAGGATATTGATGACCGGATCGCGCACGGTTACAAATTACCGGGTAAGCTAGGGGATACTTTCGACAGGATCCAGTCCCTGAGGTCGAGTAACAGCCATGTGGTTATCGACGAGATTGACTAACCTTGTGCCATGCTCGCAATATAGCGCTGTTTTGTTTTTATAAGGTTTGGGTCGATGCAAGAATTCACAGTGCTAGAGCGTAAAGAGTCCTACTTCCTGTGCAGAAAGGGCACAGGCCACTGTCGTATTATTATTGATGAAAATAGCCAGACCCTGCCTTTGGGTACCTTCATGCTGCATGCAGAGGAGATATCGGACCGCTATACCCACCATGCCAATGATAGCGTGTTCCGGTTGCTGATGCCTTTTGAACAGCAGGGGAACATTGATATCTGTACCTTGGCGACGGGCAGAAAGAATCACTTTGTCTACAAGCGCTGTTTGCAGCTCGGCGGTAAATGGGAGCCGGTGCTCAACGAATGGGTTTTCTCGGCGGCCATCAAGCATGAGGTCGATAAATTGGCCGAGCAGATCAACTCTGAACTGCTCTATATCGAAGCCACCTTCAACGAAACCATCAAATTGACGACTGGGCCACTGACCCTGTTTGGCTACCCCCTGGTCAAATCTGTCGGTAGCAATGGCAGGGTGCAGTTAAATTATGGGGTGAAGCTGACTGCCGGCGAGATTGTGTGTATGCCAGCAGATACGGTGCAAACCATTATCCTGGCTGACTCGAAAGTCCAGCTATTCGTGCCAAAGGCGCTCCTCGAACTGTCGTCGTGTCATGAAGACTTCCTCTGTATTGTTGATATCGAGAAAAAGCGCAAGCCCCGCAAGAAACCCACTTTTCCGTGGTAAATCCGAACCACCCCAGAGATGTTATTGTTCGGTGAGTATTATTCTCCCTGCAGGGTGATCACAATGCGCCGGCTACCGCCTTGGTCACGGTGCTCGCCAAGGTAAATGCCCTGCCAGGTGCCTAGTGCGAATCGGCCATGGCTGATCGGTATGCTGACACTGCTGCCGAGTGTCGAGGCCTTGATATGGGCTGGCATGTCATCATCGCCTTCATAGGTGTGCTGGTAGTATGGGGCGCGCTCGGGAGCAGCCTGGTTGAAGTGCGCTTCCATATCACGGCGTACCGTCGGGTCGGCATTTTCATTGAGGGTTAGGCTGGCCGACGTGTGCTGGATAAAGAGGTGAGCCAGCCCGATATTGATCTGGGCCAACTCCGGGATTTGTTGTTCAATTTCACCGGTAATAAGGTGAAAGCCACGGGGCCGTGGGCGAAGCTGGATTGTTTTTTGGTACCACATCGTTATTATCCTTACTGATACTCGAGCAATAAATACCACATAGCTTGGATATATGGCGGTTTTATGACCCTGCAACTTACTCTTTAGTTTCGTGACCTGACGCAATGAAGATCGGTATCCCTTCACGTCATAATCACTCATAAGTTGTAAAATTACAAAAATTTAGCTGGCCTGATAAGTTGAGCTACACTAGGGTCAACGTAACGAACAACATTTACTAAGATCGGGGATCCATTGCTTGGGTTTTGCTGTCAAGACTAATGGATTAACAATTAAAAATCAGGAATTTCATCATGTTGAAAAACATCAATCCAACCCATACTGAAGCGTGGAAAGCGCTGACTGCACACTTCGAAGATGCCCAGGATCTTCAGCTAAGCGAGCTTTTTGCCAGCGACAGCGAGCGTTTCAACAAGTTCTCGGCCAACTTCGGCGATGACATCCTACTGGATTTCTCCAAGAACCTGATCACTGAAGAGACCATGGGTAAGCTAGTTGCCCTGGCTGAGCAGACAGAAGTAAAAGCTGCGATTGCAGATTTGTTCAGCGGTGAAAAGATCAACCAAACGGAAGGCCGCGCGGTATTGCACTCGGCGCTGCGTAACCGTAGCAACACGCCAGTTATGGTTGACGGTGAAGACGTCATGCCAAACGTCAATGCGGTACTGGAGAAGATGAAAGCCTTCACTGCGCGTATTGTTGACGGTGAATGGAAAGGTTACACCGGCAAAGAGATCACTGATGTTGTTAACATCGGTATTGGTGGTTCAGATCTTGGTCCATACATGGTGACTGAAGCGCTGGCACCCTACAAAACTCGCCTTAACATGCACTTTGTATCGAACGTTGACGGTACTCACATTGCAGAAACGCTAAAAGAGCTAAACCCTGAAACGACGCTGTTCCTGATTGCTTCCAAGACGTTCACTACTCAGGAAACCATGACCAACGCCCACTCTGCTCGTGATTGGTTCCTAGCCACCGCGGGTGATCAGGCTCACGTCGCCAAGCATTTCGCCGCGCTATCGACCAACGCTCAGTCGGTATCAGAGTTCGGTATCGATACCGACAACATGTTCGAGTTCTGGGACTGGGTTGGCGGTCGTTACTCGCTATGCTCGGCTATCGGCCTGTCTATCAGTCTATCTATTGGTTTTGACAACTTCGTGGCGTTGCTTGATGGTGCCCACGCTATGGATCAGCACTTCGCCCAAGCGCCACTTGAGCAGAACCTGCCTGTGATCCTTGCTCTTATCGGTATTTGGTACAACAACTTCCATGGCGCTGAATCAGAGGCGATTTTGCCGTACGATCAGTACCTGCACCGTTTTGCAGCTTACTTCCAGCAAGGCAATATGGAGTCAAACGGCAAGTGTGTTGACCGTGGCGGTAACCCGATTGATTACCAAACGGGCCCAATCATTTGGGGTGAACCAGGTACGAATGGTCAGCATGCGTTCTACCAGTTGATCCACCAAGGGACTAAGCTGATCCCTTGTGACTTCATTGCTCCGGCAATTAGCCACAACCCTCTGAGTGATCACCATCCTAAATTGATGGCGAACTTCTTTGCTCAGACCGAAGCGTTGGCATTTGGTAAAACCAAAGAGCAGGTTGAAGCTGAGTTCCTGGCTGCAGGCAAAACTCAGGCAGAAGTGGCTGAGCTGGTACCATTTAAGGTATTCGACGGAAACCGCCCAACGAACTCTATCCTTGTTAAGCAAGTGACTCCAGCGGTACTGGGTTCTCTGATTGCGCTTTATGAGCACAAGATCTTCACTCAGGGCGTAATTTGGAATATCTATAGCTTTGATCAGTGGGGGGTTGAGCTTGGTAAGCAGCTTGCAAACCAAATCCTACCTGAACTAGGTGGTGAAGAAGCGGTAGCGAGCCACGATAGCTCAACCAACGGTTTGATCAACGCATTTAAACAATGGCGCCAGTAAGGGCGATGGGTTGTTGAAACAATAAAAAACGCCGCTTAGCGGCGTTTTTTTTATGAAGAGCGAGTTGCCGGCATTAAGACAGAGCAATAACTTCGCTAGCTTGTGGACCTTTCTGACCATCTGTCACGATAAACTCGACATTTTGACCTTCCTGCAGGGTGCGACGGCCCTGAGCCTGAATAGCACTGAAGTGGACGAATACATCTTTGCCATCAGCACCAGAAATGAAGCCAAAGCCCTTTTCATCGTTGAACCATTTAACGGTCCCAGTCAGTTTGTTCATGTTACGTTCTTTCCTTTGAATGAGGGTATTTCCTTGCTTAGCCCCTACGGGGAAGCAAAATGACGCGCAGGGGTACATCAAATCATAAGTGTGTTGATGCCTATCCAGCATAATGAGCATAGATCGAATATATGACAGTTGGTAGTTTTTTATTCGAGATTTGTGGCAACTTCACATAAAAATCAAAGTGATAAGTTTGATGATAGATTGCGGGAAATACTTTCAGCCAGCGAGGCTAGCTGAAAGTCAAAGGAGAGTGTGGAAGTGGGGTTTAGCTGTCAAAGCATATTTCAATAAAGGCTTTGCCGTATTCAGAATCAAACGGCATGATGATGATGGCACTATCACACTTGTGGGTGATGGTATGGCCACGGCCTGAGACGACAGCTGGCGTTGCCATATCGAACTCATAGCCTTTTTCGGCCAAAATGCGTTTAGCGCCACCGGTTACCATGTTGGTAATTTCACCTACCATATCAGTGACTTCCTCGTTAATGCTGTGTGGGCGTTCACCCAGCATTCTCTGCATGATCTCCAGAGCGAGCCCTTCATCAAAAGTGATTGACATCGAGCCTCTGGTTTTCGGACCGACCATACCAATCAAGCCTGAGACATCGCCTCTGGCTACTTCATCTTTTTTTAGCCGGGGTTTCTGAGGAGCCAGCTCCATTGACGCCATTGTTTTGAGAACATTCAACAGTGACGCTAAGAAAGGGTTTACGAATTCTGCGCGCATAATTTAATAACGACGATCTCTGTCTGAATAAAATAACTTACTTGTTTTTACAATGCTGGCAAACACCATGGCTTTCAACGACATGGTTAGTGACCTCAAAGCCTCGCTGCTCGGCGCGTTGGCGAAGAAGCTTGGCAAGCTCTTCGTCGTGGCACTCTTCGACGTTACCGCACTGGCTGCAGATGAGAAGCTGGGAACAATGATCAGCGTGACCCAGTAAGCAACAGGCAATATAGCTATTGGTTGATTCGACTTTGTGGACAAAGCCTTGGGCTAGAAGAAAGTCCAGCGCTCGGTAAACCGTCGGCGGCTTGGCTTGGGGTTCGCTGTCGCGCAGCAAATCCAAGAGTTCATAAGCACTGATGGAACTGTGGTGTTCGATGATCAGGGCCAGAACTTTCAGTCTTTGAGGTGTCAGTCTTACTCCTCGTTGCTCACAGAGCTGCTGGGCGGTTGCCAGCAACTGACCTTTATTTGCCATATAACCTCAAAATACAAGCGATAAGCCTTACATATTACCACACTCATGCCCAAAGTGACCTTTGTTATGGTGATTCCGTTAATTGCGCCTGAAAACGAACTGGGAAAAAGAGGCGTCTTGCATCAGTGATAAGCATTTCATGTATCTCTGTTTACCTTTTTTGCGAAAAAACACCTAAAAGCTGTCGTTGTGACTCGTCTCGCTTGTCTCTTTTTATAACTCACTGATTAATAATGGGTTTAGTGCTTGTGCAGCTTTTCTTGTTTTTTCTCTCGTCAGCGATGAAGTATTTTCATTATGGAGGATTGATTAATAATTCTTTTAAATTCAATGCCTTATGTTTGAGTGTTGAGTTTTTCTGATGTTAGTTGGCCTATGGTGTTCTTTTTGCTCTTAGTATTTAGTATATGATGTTCTATTTGCTCTTAGTATTTGGTACATCATGATCTATTTAGTTGGATCAATTGGCCTATGATGATCGTTTTACTGTGGCTGTCGAAGCAAACTCATCACTGTGTTGATGTGCTTCTTTTTTGTTTTTTTTCAGCGAAAAGGTGAACCAGTGCTTTTGGTGATAAGTGATATTGATATTGATCCTTTAAAATTCAACAACTTAAGTTGAATGTACAGCTTTCCTGGTTTTTTCGATGGCTTGCTGTTGTCAAAATGATTGTATGCCTGGGTTTGATGAACATTTGTTTTTTAAGGTGTTGTTTTTAATCGCCTTTTATTTTGCCATTAAAAGGTTTGCCGGGGGCTAAATACTGCTGGGTAAGCCAGCTGTTTGTGGTGGTTTACAGGAGGTGTTGCCTTAATTTTTTGGGTTGTCTCGGTGGTATTTGGGATAAAGGCAGGAATAGGGTAGAATCCGCCTCCTTGCAGCGTTGTGAGATCCATGGCGTGGGAGGATCGTTCCCAAAGTGCCTGGAACGAGAGATTTAGCGGTCGATAATGAGGTTTTCCGATGACAGATACTGCTGTTGTAATGAACGAACAGTCTAATGATGAGCAACTACAGTTGGGTCAATACCCGGACTGTCGTCTATCCATTGCGCCGATGCTCGATTGGACTGACCGCCATTGCCGTTATTTCCATCGTTTGCTCAGTGAGCGTACCCAGCTTTATACCGAAATGGTGACCACGGGAGCCATTATCTACGGCAAGGGCGATTATTTGGCCTACAACGAAGAAGAGCATCCGCTTGTGTTACAACTGGGTGGTTCAAACCCGGTCGATCTGGCCCAGTGTGCCAAGTTGGCGGCTGAGCGCGGCTATGACGAGATTAACCTTAATGTCGGTTGCCCGTCTGATCGCGTGCAGAATGGCCGTTTCGGTGCATGCCTAATGGGAGAAGCCGATTTGGTGGCACAGTGTGTCTCTGCGATGCGCGAAGTGGCAGATATTCCGGTATCGGTAAAGACCCGAATTGGTATTGATGATCAGGATTCATATGAATTTCTGACCGACTTTATTCGCACCGTCAGCGAAAAAAGCGGTTGTGAAGATTTTACCATTCATGCCCGTAAAGCGTGGTTGAGTGGTTTGAGCCCGAAGGAAAATCGTGAGATCCCACCACTGGATTACCCGCGTGTTTATCAACTGAAGAAAGACTTTCCACACCTGACCATGGGGATCAATGGCGGTGTGAAGACCATGGAAGAAATTGAAGCGCACCTTCAGCATATGGATGGTGTAATGGTGGGCCGTGAAGCCTACCAAAACCCTTATTTGTTGGCTGAGGTTGATCAGCGTTTGTTTGGTTCTGATAAGCCGGTGAAAAAGCGCCGTGAAATTGTGGAAGCCATGTTCCCGTATATTGAGCGTGAGTTGGCGAAAGGAGCTTACCTGAACCATATCAGCCGCCATATGCTGGGGTTGTTCCAGGGTATGCCGGGTGCGCGCCAGTGGCGCCGTCATATCAGTGAAAATGCCCATAAACCAGGTTCTGGTATTGAGGTACTACAACAGGCGATGGCGAAGATCCCGGCTCACCTTGATGTGTAAGGTATTGATATAATAATGGTGAATTAAGCCGATAAGTTGGCGAAATATACCAAGCTCAAAATTGTGAAGGCATGCCGCATTACGGCGTGCCTTTTTTAATGTTCTGATTTTATTGGTAAAGCTCTTTTTCTTACAACGTGGTCTAATTTGTGCAATGCCTAGGTTATATAAGGCAATGGTATTGCCAATGATGCTTACTGGATGTCGAAGGAGAGAGCGATGATTGAGTTTCTATTTTTGCTGGTGTTTGCCGTGGTGTTGGTTTGTACCGGTGTGAGTATTCTGGGGATGGCGTTGGCGGTTGCCGCTGGTTTTATCGTCATGGCGGTTGCCGGGATGATTGGGGTGATGTTTAAAATGCTGCCTTGGCTGCTGCTGATTGTTGTCGGGGTGTGGTTTTACCGTGAGCATAAAACTGAGCAAACGCACAGAAAACGTTACTACCGCTGATCGTGGTTGAAAATAAGGCCACGATAAGGATGCAAAATTTTGAAAAGAAACCAGATGTTTGACATTTCAAGTGCAGTTTTCTTAATCGGCATCTGATATAGTCTGGCCGTTTTTTAGCTAAATACTAATAAAGAGCGGAGACTCGAAATGAAAAAATTAGCGCTTTCTGCGGTAGCCGCTGCTGTCGCACTGTCTGCGGCAGTGCCTGCCCAGGCAGCAATGCTGTTTGGGGTAAAAGCCGGTGTTGATGCTTGGTTCACCGATGCCAAGGTTAACGATAGCCGTAGCCTGTCTGACAGCAATACGTCAGGCTCTTACTATGTGGCGTTTGAGCATTTCGTTCCATTGGTGCCAAACTTCCGTTTGCGTTACACCGATATCGACAACGGTAATGTGTCATTCGGCCAAACGGATTACACCGCATACTACGAAATTCTGGATAACGATGCTGTGGCGTTCGATATCGGTGTGACCATGAGCAAGTTCAACTCGGGCAAGTTCAATAACGAGAAGTTCAGCGAGTGGCAGCCAAATATCTACGGTAACGTTGAGCTGGGTATCCCAATGACACCAGTATCACTGTTCGGTGATCTTAACTTCGGTAACTACGATAGCACCAGCACCGTAGATGGCCAGGCTGGCGTGAAGTGGAGCATTCCACTGGTCGCGGCAGATCTGAACCTGCGTGCAGGCTACCGTGTGATGGACTACGATTTTGACTTCATTAACACTGGCGGCGAATTCTTTGCTGACGGTTGGTTTATCGGTGCAGAGATCGATATCTAAGCGATTAAATTAGCTCATCTATTCCAAAGCCACGAGAAATAGTGGCTTTTTTATTGCCTATTTTCTCGGTTTTGTACCATTTTTATAAAAGGTGCAACTGGAAGGGGCAGAGGCTTATGACGTTAACCGAATTGCAGAACCTCTATACCAAGAACGATATAGTGGAAGCCGTAATCGAACCCTCCATTCAGGCAAATGGATGGATCGTCGAGTTTCGCCATCGCCGGGGCGGTTTTGTCCCTCTGACTGACGGGGCGGGTAGTGAAAAATGCTATCGCGATATTGATACGGCCACCGAGCGGGCATTCGAGGTTGGTTTTCACCAAGTGAGGATCGCCGATACCTTTTGAATACAAAGAAAGGCTGCAGCGTGAGTTGCAGTTTTTTTTACCCACCATCCTTACAAATCGTTATAAAACATTCTTATCTATTCTTTCTTGTTATTTCCCAGAGTAGCTAATCTAACCCATACGCAATGTATAGGGATCGTCGTGTCATGTTACTTAAGGAACTTTCAGCTTTGGCCAGCCCGCTCAATGATCAGCAAATAGGTCAATTACAGCAGGCTGCTGCCGAGCTTTCGCCACAACAGTTGGCGTGGATCAGTGGTTATTTTTGGGGCCTTAGCCAAACTCAGGTGGCTGGTCAGGCTCAGCCTTCACCAGCACCCGCATTAGCAACCAGCAATCAACCTGCCGGTAAGCTGACCATCATTTATGCTTCCCAGACCGGGAATGCCAAAGGGGTGGCTGAGCAGCTGAAAGACGAAGCAGACGCCAAGGGCATCAAGGCGGAGGTTTTTGCTGCCGGGGATTATAAGGGGAAAAACCTCGCCAAGGAGACCCATGTCATTATTGTGGCCTCCACCCATGGTGAGGGAGAGGCACCCGATGATGCCATTGAGTTGCATGAATTCCTGCAATCGAAGAAAGCCCCTCAACTGCCTAACTTGCAGTATGCCGTGATTGGCTTGGGCGACTCTAGCTATGAATATTTCTGCCAGACCGCCAAAGACTTTGATGCTTTCCTTGGCAAACTTGGGGCAACATCATTCCTGCCTCGTCTCGATTGTGACGTGGATTACGAGTCAGAGGCCGTACAGTGGCGCGCTCAGGCACTGGGTAAGGTTGAGGAAACCCTGAAATCTGACCCCGCATCCGGTGAAGCGGATATCGTCCAGCTGCCCGTTGGCCAGGCAGCTCCCGCCGTATCCGTTTATAGCAAGAAGAACCCGTACCCGGCTGCATTGCTGGCCAGCCAGAAAATTACTGGTCGGCAGTCGGGTAAAGATGTTCGCCATGTGGAAATCGATCTTGAGGGCTCCGGCCTTACTTATCAGCCGGGTGATGCACTGGGGGTGTGGTACGACAACGCGCCGGATTTGGTCGAGGCGATTCTGCATAAGGTTGGTTTAGCGGCCGACGAGCAGGTTGAGGTGGATGGCGAGTTGCTGCCGCTGGCTGATGCTCTGATCCGCCACTATGAAATTACGCTCGCCAACCCGCAGCTGGTGACCAAATACGCTGAACTGTCAGGCAGTAAAAAATTGGCGAAGCTGGTCGAAGACAGAGACAAGCTGCGCGAATATGCCGCCAATACTCAGATTATTGATGTTCTTAGTGAGAAAAAAGCAGCTCTGAGCGCAGAACAGCTGCTTGGCTTGCTGCGTCGTCTGACCCCCCGCTTGTATTCGATTGCCTCGAGCCAAGAAGAAGTGGGTGACGAAGTGCACCTGACCGTTGGGCTGGTGGAGTACCAGAAAGGGGGTGAAACCCGTCAAGGCGGTGCCTCTGGCTATTTGGCCCAGCGGTTGGAAGAAGGCGACAGCGTTAGGGTATTTGTCGAACCCAACAACCATTTCAAACTGCCGGTAGATGATACCACTCCGGTGATCATGGTCGGGCCGGGCACGGGTATTGCGCCGTTCCGTGCCTTTGTTCAGGAGCGGGATAACCGTGATGCCAAAGGTAAGAATTGGCTGTTCTTTGGCGACCGAACCTTCACAGAGGATTTCTTGTATCAGGTTGAATGGCAGAAATATTTGAAATCCGGTGTGGTGGATAGGATCGATGTGGCGTTTAGCCGAGATCAGGCTGAAAAGGTGTATGTCCAGCACCGCTTGCTCGAGCATGCGGCAGAAGTGTGGCAGTGGCTGCAAGACGGTGCTCATTTTTATGTCTGCGGTGATGCGACTCGTATGGCCAAAGATGTCCACGATGCCCTGATTACGATTGTCGAACAGCAGGGGAGTAAGAGTCGCGAGCAGGCCGAGCAATATTTAAGTGAACTACGCAAGAGCAAGCGTTATCAAAAGGATGTGTACTAATGAGCGAGCAAAAACTGTCGGATAACGAACGCCTCAAGCGTGAAAGTAACTTCCTGCGTGGCACCATTGTCGAGGATTTGAATAACCGGATCACCGGTGGCTTTACCGCTGATAACTTCCAGCTGATCCGCTTTCACGGGATGTATCAGCAAGACGACCGCGATATCCGTACCGAACGAGCCAAGCAGAAGCTAGAGCCGCTGCACAATGTGATGCTGCGGGCCCGGATGCCGGGGGGAGTGATCACGCCTAAGCAATGGTTGGCGATTGACAAGTTTGCCGCGGATCATTCCCTGTATGGCAGTATCCGCTTGACGACCCGTCAGACTTTCCAGTTCCACGGTGTACTCAAGCCGAATATCAAGCTGATGCACCAAACCCTGAACCAAATCGGCATTGACTCGATTGCCACCGCCGGTGACGTGAACCGAAATGTACTGTGTACCACCAATCCGGTGGAATCCGAGTTGCACCAGCAGGCGTATGAGTGGGCAACGAAGATCAGCGAACATTTATTGCCGAAAACCCGTGCTTATGCCGAGATTTGGCTTGATGGTGACAAACTGGAAACCACGGATGAAGAGCCGATCCTCGGTAGTAATTACTTGCCGAGGAAGTTTAAAACTACCGTGGTGATCCCACCGCAAAACGATGTCGATGTTCATGCGAATGATCTGAATTTTGTCGCCATTGCTGAGCAGGGCCAATTGATTGGTTTCAATGTGCTGGTGGGGGGCGGTTTGGCTATGACCCATGGTGATAAGGCCACTTATCCGCGCAAGGCGGACGATTTTGGCTTTATCCCGCTGGAGAAAACCCTCGATGTTGCTGCGGCAGTGGTCACTACCCAGCGCGATTGGGGGAATCGATCTAACCGCAAGAATGCCAAGACCAAGTACACCCTAGACAGGGTCGGTGTTGATGTCTTCAAGGCCGAAGTTGAGAAACGGGCTGACATCGAGTTTGCCCCGAGTCGACCTTATGTCTTTACCGAGCGTGGTGACAATATTGGCTGGGTCGAAGGGATTGATGGCAAGCATCACCTGACGCTGTTTATTGAAAATGGTCGTTTGTTGGATTATCCGGGCAAGCCTTTGAAAACGGGGGTGGCGGAGATCGCGAAAACCCATAAAGGGGATTTTCGGATGACGGCGAACCAGAACTTGATTGTCGCCGGTGTCCCCGCGGCCGATAAAAACAAGATCGAAAAGATCGCGCGCGATCATGGCCTGATCGATGATGGCGTTTCCGAGCAGCGGAAAAATGCCATGGCGTGTGTCTCACTGCCTACTTGTCCGTTGGCAATGGCGGAGGCTGAGCGTTTCTTGCCGGAGTTTGTCACCGATATTGAACAGTTATTGGCGAAGCATGGCTTGCCGCAAGATGACAACATCATCTTGCGGGTGACCGGCTGCCCGAATGGCTGCGGCCGGGCCATGCTGGCTGAAGTCGGCTTGGTGGGTAAGGCGCCGGGGCGTTATAACCTTCATCTCGGTGGTAACCGTAACGGTACTCGGATCCCGAAAATGTACCGTGAAAACATTACAGTCGAACAAATTTTTACCGAGTTGGATAGCCTGGTTGGCCGCTGGGCCAAGGAGAGGGAGGACGGAGAAGATTTTGGCGACTTTACTATCCGTGCCGGCATTATTGAGCCGGTCCTGATTTCAAAGAGGGATTTTTATGCCTGATAGCCAATACGCCTCGTTGCTGCAAGCCAGCAAGGTGGAGCAAATCCTGGAATTGGCGGAGATCAATGCCAAGCTAGAAGTGATGAGTGCCGAACAACGTATTCGTTGGGCCTTGGACAATTTGCCCGGGCAGTTTGGCTTAGCATCGAGCTTTGGCATTCAGTCAGCTGTGATGTTGCATTTGGTCACGCGGATCAAGTCCGATATCCCGGTGATTCTAACCGATACCGGTTACCTATTCCCTGAAACATACCAGTTTGTCGATGAGTTGACCGACCGCCTGGGGTTGAATTTGCATGTTTACCGCGCAGAATTGAGTCCCAATTGGCAAGAAGCGCGATTTGGCAAGCTTTGGGAGCAGGGCATTGGTGGGATCAAGCAATATAACCGACTGAACAAGGTTGAGCCGATGCGGCGTGCCTTGGATGATCTCGGGATTTCAGCATGGTTTTCCGGCTTGCGCCGTGAACAGTCACAAAGCCGGGCGACCTTACCGGTGCTGGCGGTGCAAAATGGTTTGTTCAAGTTCTTGCCTCTGATTGATTGGAGTGACCGGGACATTGAGCAGTACCTAGCCGAGTATCAACTTCCCTACCATCCACTCAAGGATAAGGGCTACCTTTCCATCGGCGATACCCATACCAGCCAAAAGTGGCAGCCGGGTATGACGGAAGAGGAAACCCGTTTCTTTGGCCTCAAGCGTGAATGTGGCTTGCATGAAGAGGATGTCGAAGCAGATGGTTCTGGTATCTAGCGGACTCAGTTTGCCGAGGTAGCGGTAGATAAAGCCTTACTCATTGCTGGGTAAGGCTTTTTTACATCATGCTGACAGAAAAGTGGGGCTTGCACGGTATCGTTGCGCGCGTTTTTATCGGTCCTAAGTTAGCCTGCGGCTTGCCAGATGCTTCCGAGGTTATCCATCAGGGACGAACTGGCCCCTTGATCACCCAGAAATTGCATCACAACGGGTATGAACTGGCTTACCATGCTGGGATCCATACCGAGGGCGCTGAAGACTTGGTTGATGGTATCCATATTGCCAAGTAATGCACTGGTTCCGGGGGGGAGGCTGCCGGTGAGGGAATCTAGCCCGGGGATCATCTGGGTGAGCTCGGTCGCTTGTTCACCGCCAAGTTGGCTAGCTGCAATGGAAAGCAGGGCACCGGCTCCGCCAGCCGCTTGTTCTGTTGAAACATCAAGCTGGTTGCTGAGTAAATCAGCCAGTGGGTTACTGAGGGTCGATGCCGCTTCTTCGTCATCACCGCCGAATAAGTCAGAAAGGCTGAAGGCGTGGCTGGTGGCAGGCAATAATAAGCTACCAATAAGTAGCAGTAGCCAAGTTTTGGCACGGGGTCGGGTCAATAGGTACATCTTTCGCAATCCTCCATGTAGGCGTCGACTATTGGGTTTCCCATTAAAGATTAGTCAGGAATGCGGGGTAGGTACCAAATTATATGGCAAAAAATGAATTAAAAGATAAAAAGAGACAAACTTTGGGTAGGATAATACGCAAGGGTGGTGAGATTTGGCCAATAAAAAACGGTGCCAGAAGCACCGTTTTTGTCAGTAATCGTCAGGCGATTAAAGAATGTCTAGTAGTTCTACTTCGAACACTAGCGCTGCATATGGAGGGATCGCTGCACCTGCGCCGCGCTCGCCGTATGCTAGATTCTGTGGGATGTATAGTTTCCACTTAGAACCAACAGGCATCATCTGTAGAGCTTCAACCCAACCAGCGATTACGCCAGTTACAGGGAACTCAGCAGGCTGGCCGCGAGATACAGAGCTGTCGAAAACAGTACCGTCTGTTAGTTCGCCGTGGTAGTGAACGCGTACTTGCTTGTCTGAAGATGGGATTTCACCGTTACCTTCAACAAGAACTTCGTACTGAAGACCAGATTCAGTTACTGTAACTTCTGAGCGTAGTGCGTTATCTTTTAGGAACGCTTCGCCGTCAGCGGCTGCCGCTTGTGCTTGCTCCTGACGAACAGCTTCTGCACGAGTGTGTAGATCGCGTAGTGCGTTGTTGATGTCATCAACTTCGATTTCTGGCATGTCGCCAGTTAGAGAAGTTGCGATACCTTTGGCGATAGCAGCCACATTCAGGCCCTCTAGACCACTTTGTGCTAGCTGCTGGCCCATTTGAAGACCGATACCGTAGCTTGCTTTAGTTTCAACTGTATCTAGTTTTACGTCAGACATGGTGTCATCTCTTTAGTAGAGTGAATAAAGCAGGCAGGATAACAGTTT
The DNA here is from genome assembly GCF_003025555.1 of Photobacterium lutimaris. Lineage (GTDB taxonomy): Bacteria > Pseudomonadota > Gammaproteobacteria > Enterobacterales > Vibrionaceae > Photobacterium > Photobacterium lutimaris. Next base: position 128,759 of record NZ_PYMH01000014.1, read on the forward strand.
CTCCCCCTAGGGGTAAACCATTGTAATAAGCTGTCGATGGATAGCGTGAATTAGATAGCGCTGGAGTGTTGTGTATGGGACAGGCCAAACGCCGTTCGAACAAAAAGAGTGAATTTACGTGGCCTCGTATCACCTTTGATAAGGAGGCGTTCAAACAGGGAGGCGCGGCTATCCGTGCCAAGTTTGCACCCTTGGAAAGCAAATGGCAGCAGTTACCCACATTGCATCGCCGTGCGTTGGCCATATTGGTTCCGGTGACGGCGATCCTATTGGTTATGCCGGGGGAAAAGCAAACAGTTCGGGTTGAGTCATCCGAGCCTATCCGCCGTGAATTGTCCCTGAACCTAGAGAGCCAGCAATCGCAGAGTGTGGCGGTTGGGAAGAGGGAAGAGCCGGTATCGCCTCCTCGTCCTTCTCGCATCAGGCCATTAGAGCCGGTTGAGAGTCAGCCTATTGCCTCCAAACCTGAAGCCAAGCAGCCTGAGAAAACAGTCAAGGCGACGTCAACTCAGCCAGCAAGTGCCGACTGGCAGCGTTACCAGGTAAAAAGTGGCGAGACCCTCGCCAATATTTTCCGCCAGCATAACCTGCCGCTCAATGATCTCTATGCGGTGGCTGCGATTGAAGGGGATGACAAACCACTGAGCCGGATCAAGGCTGGCCAATGGCTGCGTTACCGCCAGACCGCGCAGGGTGGTTTGGATGCCCTGCAAATTGAACGTCGTAACAGCGAGCCGGTATTGTTTTTCCGCCGCTCCGATGGCAGCTTTGTTCGCCGCACCCAGTAAAGTATTCTTCGCACCGAGATAACGACCAATGAAAAAAAGCCACCTTGCTCGGTGGCTTTTTTTATTTGGTGATCCGCATATCGATATGTGGGATGCCATCCTCAAGGTATTCTTCCGAAAATGCCTCGAAGCCATAGCGTTGGTAGTAACGCAGCAAGTGTGCCTGGGCCCCAATCTCAATGGTTTCCCCCGGCCACAGTTGTTCGGCCAGAGCTAGACCTTGTTCAAGAAGCGGATAACCTACCCCTTGGCCGCGAACAGCCGGTGCAGTAACAACTCGGCCAATACTGACACCATCATAGGTCGTACCGGCAGGCAATAGGCGCAAGTAGGCAACCAATGTTTCGTCTTGATAGCCGAGTAAATGGTAAGTTCCGGCTCTTCTGTCATGGTCATCCAAGTCCGGGTACGCACAAGTTTGTTCAACCACAAAGACATCGCTACGCAGCTTGAGCAAGTCGTAAAGTTGGTGTGTAGTCAGTTGGTCAAAGCGCAGGCATTGCCATTGCATCACATTCTCCTGATGGTTGATGTGGTTCATTGGCCCATCAGGATAAATGAACCCTATGGGCTTGGCATTAACTTAAGGTAAGTTGAGCTGTTATTTATGCGGCTATTCACAGCTTCGGCTTCGGATTCGGCTCAGGCTGGTGGGCGTAATCCCAAGGTAAGAAGCAATTTGGTAATCGGCAAGTTGCGCCTGAAGATCAGGGAAGTGTTCGCAAAACAGGGTGTACCTCTCTTCCGGTGAGTGGACGAGCATAAAACGCTCTTTGTGCTCCTTAAACAGTAGTTGGCGCTCTAGCAAAGCCATATAGAGGCGAGGGCTGGCCGTTTTCCATTGTTCGATAAGCGCTAGGGGCAGTGCCAGTAATTGGCTAGCGGACAAGGTCTCTAGTAAATACTCGGAAGGACGGCCAGTCAGTAGGCTTTCAAAGCCGATGATGAGCTCTTGCTCCCAGTAAAACTCCTTGCTGAAGTGACGGCCTTCAGGTGTTAGGTAACTGGCATGGCAAACCCCTTCGGCCAGGAAAAAGGCATAGTCAGGTTGCGCACCTTGGTTGAGCAGGATATGGCGGGTCGGAAGTTCCATCGGCTCTGCTGCCGCAACAGCTTGGTGGAGGGTCTCTTCATCGGCACCATGGTTCTGGAGAAACTGGATCAGGGCTGTTTTCATCTTGTGCTCGCAGGATCAGATAACGCTTTATCATACCAAAAAAATACCGCAGCCGAGGCTGCGGTATGTTCATGGGCGGTTCGTTCTCCGACTTACTGTTGCAGGTCGATTCGGTATACCGCAAAGCCGATTTCATCTTTACCGGTTTTTTCCATTGGGTACTGTGCTTTGTCTTTGATGAAGCTGGCTGCTTTGTCGCCCGGTGAGGTTTCGAAAGTGATGTTCAGCTCTTTCTCACTTTTCAGTGGGGCAAAACGCCAGTTGTTGTCAGCACTTGGCGTCACTTCACCTTGCTCTTTGCTGACGCGGGTAATGTAATCCGCGACAACTGTGCGGTTCTCATCTGGCGAGGCAAAGGCAATGTATTCTTCACCAGTACCGGCAAATTTACCGCTGTATGCACGGTAGTTGTTGGTGGCGATGATAAACGGCTGGGTAGGATCAACTGGCTTGCCATTGAAGGTCAAACCTTGAATACGTTCTGCCTTGTCGTTGATCAGCTTGCAGTCGCCATCGTAGCGGGCTGGCTGGGAAACATCGATAGCATAGTTTACGCCGTCGATGACATCGAAGTTATAGGTGCGGAAACCATCCCAGTTGATCAGCCCTTGCTGCTTGTCGCTGCTAAGGTCGATTTGGTTGAATTGGCCGGCAGAGCATTCCAGCCATTCTTTGACTTCTTTACCGGTGACTTTCAGTGCCACTAAGGTGTTCGGGTAAAGGTACAGATCTGCCGCGTTACGGAAGGTTAACTGGCCAGATTCTACTTCGGTAAAGTTGGTTGGATCGTTACCACGACCGCCGGCCTTGAATGGAGCCGCTGCAGACAGGACGGGAATTCCGTCTAGATCTGGGTCGCCTTGGATAAAGCGCTCAACATAATCTTGCTGGGCAAGGCTGACGATTTGTACCGTTGGATCATCCTGAACCAGTGCCAGGAAACTGTACATGACATCGTTGGCCTTACCGATTGGCTGGTTGACAAATTTGCGGGTACCGTCGTGTTCAGCTTTGATGGCTTCGACCATTTTATCGTCAGCTTCAACAATCGCTTCGCCTTTGATTTTATCAAAGATAGGGCGGGCTTCAGTTTGGGCGCTAGTGACCGTCCAGCTTTCGCCTTTTTGCTTAAGCACCAAGTCAATGACACCTAGGTGATCACCCCAGCGACCGGGCATGACGGCAGGAACACCGTTGATGGTGCCTTTCTCCACGTCGGTATTAGGCAGGTTTGCAAACGCCTTGCTTGGGAAAACGGCATGCGAGTGGCCAAAGGCGATCGCATCGATGCCTTCGACTTCTGTGAGGTAATACACTGAATTCTCGGCCATCACTTTGTAAGGGTCCACAGAGACACCAGAGTGCGGAATGGCAATAATGATATCAGCACCTTCCGCTTTCATTTGAGGGACGAACTTTTTAGCAGACTGTTTGATATCTTCAGCCTTGACCTTGCCTTCTAAATGGCGTTTGTCCCATACCAATATTTGTGGTGGCACAAAACCGATGTAACCGATCTTCACTTCGTGTTCGGCACCATCGGTGTCCTTGAAAATGTGAGATTTGATCACGTAAGGCGTAAATAGGTTTTTACCTGTTTTCAAATCGTAGACGTTGGCATTGACGTACGGGAAGTTCGCGCCGGCAATGGCCTTGTCCAGGAAGTCTAAACCGTAGTTAAACTCGTGGTTACCGATGTTACCCACTTCGTAGTTCAGCTGGTTCATTGCCTTGTAAACTGGGTGAATATCGCCTTCACCAAGCCCCTTAGCAGCCATGTAATCCCCCATCGGGCTACCTTGGATCAAGTCGCCGTTATCAACCAAAACACTGTTGGTCACTTCGGATTGGGCTTGCTTTACCAATGTTGCAGTGCGTACTAGACCCGTTTTTTTCGTCGGTTTGTCTTTGTAGTAGTCATAGTCCATGACATTGGTATGGATATCCGTTGTTTCCAAGATGCGAAGCTTGATGGTGTCTGCTGTAGCCGGTCCTGCCATAGCCAGCATGCCGCCCAAAATCGCAATCGATAAGGGTTTGGCTGATAACTTCATAATTTTCTCCGTGAGTGTCGGTATAGGAAAGCGTGCATAAGGTAACAAAAACGCTTCCTAAATTGCGTAACAGAATAGCTTTTATGTGTGATTAATCGCTTTTTTCTGCGTATTTTTTTGTGTTGTTGGAGCGGGGTGGATCAGATAACAACATTTTGACTACGTATAAGCCCGAGAAAAAAAGCAATGCATATTATTTAGTTGAATTTATCACTGAGGTGAATGGTTTCCTTTCTTAATAATGGTCGAGATTTTGCTAATTGAGCGAACTTATCTATGGTTTAAAAGGTAAGAAGAGAGATTAATTTTGAGATAAACATTTTGGAATAAAAAATGAAATTTAAGAATTTCAGGTAATAAAAAATCATAACTATAGTGATGCTATCAACGGATTCTTAGGGGCATTCACACATGGATTATCTGCCAATTTTTGCTGATCTAAAGCGCCGACCGTGCTTGGTTGTTGGCGGCAATGATATTGCTTGGCGCAAGGCGAAGATGTTGCTCAAGGCAGGGGCAGATGTAAAGGTTATCAGCCCGGAGCTGTCACCTCTTTTCCAGCAAGCGGTCGATAACGGCCAGCTGACTTACCTGGGCGAGGAATTCTCGCCACATCACCTTGATGGCATTTTCCTCGCGATTGCCGCCACTGAACGCAAGGCGTTAAACGCTCTTGTTTACCAATCAGCTAACCAGCGGCAGGTGTTGGTCAATGTGGTGGATGATACTCAGCGCTGTAGTTTTATCGTCCCATCGGTTGTCGACCGTTCACCCATTATCGTCGCCGTTTCGTCATCGGGCCAAGCGCCGGTACTGGCAAGATTAATACGTGAAAAGCTCGAGGCATTACTGCCACAACACCTCGGCCTAATGGCTACGATCGCAGGACGTTTTCGTTCTCGCTTGGCCAAGACGGTCACATCATTCCCTGCCCGTCGTCGCTTCTGGGAGCAAGCTTTCAATGGGCGTTTTGCCTCATTGGTAGCTGCTGGACAGGTTGAGTCGGCAGAGTATGAACTGGAGCAATTGAGCCAAGGGCAAAGCTCTGGCGGCGAAGTCGCTCTTATTGGTGCTGGTCCCGGGAATGCTGGGCTACTGACTCTCAGGGCGTTGCAATTATTGCAACAGGCTGATGTGGTGCTGTTCGATTACTTGGTTTCGGATGAGGTAATGAGCCTGGTCCGCCGCGATGCTGAACGGGTTTGTGTCGGTAAGAAAGCCGGCTTTCACAGTGTGCCTCAAGGGGAGACCAACCACTTGCTGGTGGAATATGCCTCCAAAGGTAAGCGTGTTGTCCGCCTTAAAGGGGGGGATCCCTTTGTCTTCGGTCGTGGCGGTGAAGAGCTGGAAGTCTTATTTGAGCACAATATTCCGTTTGAAGTGGTACCGGGGATCACTGCAGCGGCGGGAGCGACGGCGTATGCCGGCATTCCATTGACCCATAGGGATCATGCCCAGACGGCGATGTTTGTCACAGGGCACCTAAAAGCCGGTAGCGATCAGCTCGATTGGCATACTTTGGCCCGGGGCAATCAGACCTTGGTGATCTACATGGGTCTGATGAACTCCTCAGATATCCAGCAGCAGTTGATTCAGCATGGCCGCGATGACACCACTCCGGTTGCGATCATTGAGCGCGGTACTCAGCCAACCCAGAAGATTTTCAAAGGCCAACTCAAAGAGTTGGAAGAGTTAGCTCAACAGGCGGCTTCCCCAGCACTGATCGTAGTGGGTGAAGTGGTCAATCTATCAGAAAAATTACATTGGTTCGGAAAGCAACCTCAGCCTGCTTATCCCAGTGTGGATGAACAAGGTGCTGTGGTGAAACTGGCTTAGCATGGAGAGAGTAATGGACCCGAAAAGATTCACCCATTTAAAGCAACTGGAAGCGGAGAGTATTCATATTATCCGCGAGGTTGCCGCCGAGTTTGATAACCCTGTCATGATGTATTCCATCGGTAAGGACTCCTCGGTCATGCTACATCTTGCCCGCAAGGCCTTTTACCCAGGGAAGATCCCGTTTCCGCTTTTGCATGTCGATACCGATTGGAAATTCCGTGAAATGATCGAGTTCCGTGATCGGGCGGCCGAGAAATACGGCTTTGACCTGTTGGTACACAAAAACCCTGAAGGGTTGGCGATGGGAGTAGGGCCTTTCACGCATGGCTCATCCAAGCATACCGATATAATGAAAACCCAGGGCCTCAAGCAGGCGTTGAATAAATACGGGTTTGATGCCGCTTTTGGTGGCGCCCGTCGTGATGAAGAAAAGTCTCGCGCCAAAGAGAGAGTGTATTCATTCCGTGACAAGAACCACTCCTGGGATCCGAAGAACCAGCGACCGGAGCTCTGGAAGACTTACAACGGTCAGATAAACAAAGGTGAAAGCATTCGGGTCTTCCCGTTATCCAACTGGACTGAATTGGATATCTGGCAATACATCTACCTCGAAGGGATCGAAATAGTCCCTTTGTACCTGTCTGCAGTGCGTCCGGTTGTTGAGCGTGATGGTATGTTGATCATGGTCGATGATGACCGGATGAAGCTTCAACCTGGTGAACAGATAGAGCAAAAGAGTGTGCGGTTCAGAACCTTGGGCTGTTACCCACTGACGGGAGCGATTGAATCAGAGGCCGATACGCTCCCCGGCATTATTGAAGAAATGCTGGTGGCCACTTCCAGTGAGCGCCAAGGTCGGGCGATTGATCATGATCAGTCCGGTTCGATGGAGCTCAAGAAACGTCAGGGATACTTCTAAGGAGAGAATTATGAACAGTACAATTGAACAACAAGTGGCCGAGCTGGGTATTGAAGCCTACCTCGATCAGCATCAAAACAAATCCCTACTGCGTTTTCTGACGTGTGGATCGGTCGATGATGGAAAGAGTACCTTGATTGGTCGTCTGCTCCATGACTCGCAGCAGATTTATGAAGATCAATTGGCTGCCATTCATGCCGATAGCCAGAAGGTCGGGACGACCGGCGATAAACCAGACCTGGCACTGTTGGTTGATGGCCTTCAGGCCGAGCGGGAGCAGGGGATCACGATTGATGTTGCTTATCGTTATTTCTCTACCAAAAAGCGCAAGTTCATTATTGCTGATACCCCTGGGCATGAGCAGTACACCCGGAACATGGCGACCGGTGCTTCGACCTGTGATGTGGCTGTTATTTTGATTGATGCCCGTAAAGGGGTATTGGATCAAACTCGTCGTCACTCCTACATTGCCAGTTTGCTGGGGATCCGTCATTTCGTTGTGGCTATCAATAAGATGGATTTAGTGGGTTTTGAGCAGTCACGGTTTGAATCTATTCGTGATGAGTATCTTGCGTTTGCCGAGCAACTCAATCCGCAGCTGGAAATCAAGCTAGTACCGTTATCCGCCCTAGAGGGGGATAATGTGGTCGACCTTAGCGACCAAACGCCGTGGTATAGCGGTGAATCGTTGCTATCAATGTTGGAATCGGTGGATATCAATGTTGACCGCCAAGCGGGGGATTTCCGTCTACCGGTTCAGTATGTAAATCGACCTAATTTGGACTTCCGTGGCTTTGCTGGTACCGTCGCATCGGGCACGATCAGCGTAGGGGATGCCATCAAGGTGCTGCCATCGGGCAAGCATTCTCATGTTGAGCGTATTGTGACCTTTGACGGTGATTTGCCTGCCGCCTTTGCGGGCCAAGCCGTTACTCTGACACTGGCCGATGAAATTGATATTAGCCGGGGCGATACTCTTGCTGCGGTCGATAACGAGGTCTCTTTGGGCAACCGAGTACTGGCTGATATTGTGTGGATGGCAGAAGCACCGCTCGAAGTGGGACGGCAGTACGATATAAAAGTTGCGGGTAAAAAGACCGTGGGGAGTATTTCAGCTATTCGCCATCAGGTTGACATTAACAACCTTAGTACCTTTGATACTGACAGCCTGCCCCTAAACGGTATTGGTTTATGTGAAGTCGCTCTTATTGAATCAATCGTTGTGGATCCATACCGGCATAGCCCAGATACTGGTGGCTTCATCGTTATCGACCGCCTGACCAATGTTACTGTTGGTGCAGGGATGGTGCGAGAAGCGCTTGCCGAAGAGCAAGCTCTCACCTCAATATCGGTATCTGCATTTGAAGTTGAACTTAATGCTCTGATCCGTAAGCACTTCCCTCATTGGCAGGTGAAAGATGTCAGTAAGCTGCTGGGATAATGATAATGCAATGGGAACAAGGAATGGTTCTTGCCATGTTAATGGTGATTGTAACCTGCCTGCTTGCGACAAGGATCAAGCCAGCTTATTTGTTTGCTGGGGCTGCCTTTGTTGGTTTTCAGGGCGGGATGATTGATTTGCCAACGTTGGCAGGCAATTTTACCAATTCATCACTATTAACCTTGGTGTTATTGATCCTTGTTTCTATTGGATTGGAAAAAACCCGATTGATAAGTTGGGTCGGGAAGCAAATATCGAGTGGGGGGCAATCGATGGTTGTCGCGAAACTGGGACTATCGACCGCCTTCCTGTCCTCCTTTACCAATAATACTGCTGTCGTGGTGTCATTAATTGGGGCGATCAAGCGGAACCAGCGGCATGCCCCTTCGCGCTTGTTGATCCCCTTATCCTATGCAGCCATTTTGGGCGGGACATTAACCCTTATTGGCACCTCAACAAATTTGATCATTAATAGCTTTGTCGAAGACGCCGGGTTACCCAGCTTAGGCTTTTTTGCGCCCACGACGATTGGTCTGGCTGTCTTGGCTGTTGGCTTACTGATTTTAATCCCGTTAAGTTATTTACTACCTATTTATGATGACAGCTCACAGGATGATCTGCCCTATTTCTTGGAGGCCAAGGTTGTCGGTGGCTCTCCACTGGTAGGTAAAAGTGTAGCCGAAAACGGCTTAAGGGCGTTGCGGCGATTGTTCCTCGCGGAGATCGTTCGGGATGGTCAAACCCTTGCTCCGGTCTGTCCTGAGACACAACTCAAGACCGGTGATACTTTACTATTCTGTGGTGATGTGGAAAGCGTGACGACATTACAGGAAATCAATGGACTCCAACTTTTTGGTCAGCATCATCTTAATGGTCAGTCCATGCTTGAAGTTATTGTCAGTCACTCTGCCGGGATCCGCGGAAAGACCTTAAAGAGTGTTCAGTTCCGCGAGCGATTTGATGCGGTTGTTGTGGCCATTCGCCGAGGCCATGAACGGTTGGCTGGTGGACTTGGAAATATTGAACTGCATGCTGGCGACACCTTGGTGGTAGTGCCGGGAAAAACTTTTAACAGTAAAAAGCAGCAACTTAATCGCGAGTTTGTCCTTGTGAACGGACTGGACTCGAGCGCAAGGCTAGATAGTAAAAAAAGCACGACGGTACTTTTGGGTTTCATGCTGGTTATTGTGGCGGCACTCTTGAATGTGTTGCCCATCATCAAGGGGCTGGCTGGCTACTTAGTATTGCTGATTGCCTTCGGGGTGGTCACGTTTGCCGAGCTTAGGCGGCGTTTTCCTATTGATATTGTCGTGATTGTAGGCTCGGCATTGTCACTGGCTCAATTGATGTTATCTAGTGGGCTTTCTGAGCGAATGGGAGACATGTTGATGACTGGTTTTGCGGGGGGGGGAATGTACGGTGCGCTGGTTGCGGTGTATTTACTGACCTTGGTCTTAACAGAGTTGGTTACCAATAATGCAGCCGCCGCATTGGCATTTCCTATCGCATACAGTTTATCGCTGAGCTATGGCGTCGATCCGATGCCTTTCATTATGGCGATTTTATTTGGTGCCAGTGCTAGCTTTATATCTCCTTATGGCTATCAAACTAATCTGTTGGTCTACAGCGTGGGTAATTACAAGCTGAAAGATTATTTACGTATTGGGCTGCCTATTTCATTGGTGTACTCGGTGGTTGTACTGACCTTGATACCACGACTTTTTCCCTTTTAATGATAAATATAAATGGAGTTAGCTATGACATCGGTTGTTCGTTCGGCAAACAATGACAACATTGTTTGGCATACTCACCAAATCGATAAAGCCTTCCGGGCAGAGCAAAAAAAACAACAACCCTGCGTACTGTGGTTTACAGGACTCAGTGGGGCAGGTAAATCGACGGTCGCAGGGGTATTGGAGCACCGCTTGGCAGAGATGGGCTATCATACCTATTTATTAGACGGCGATAATGTTCGTCATGGACTTTGCCAAGATCTTGGGTTTTCTGCTGAAGACCGCCGGGAAAACATTCGGCGTATTGGAGAAGTAGCAAAGCTCATGGCTGATGCGGGATTGATTGTATTAAGCGCGTTTATTTCTCCTCACCGGCACGAGCGTCAGTTAGTGCGTGACATGCTTCCTTCGGGAGAGTTTCTGGAAGTGTTTGTCGATACACCATTGGATGAGTGTGAAAGGCGAGACCCGAAGGGGTTATATAAAAAAGCACGAGCGGGGGAGATCAAACAGTTTACTGGGATTGATTCTGAGTACGAGAAGCCATTAGACGCTGAGGTTCATTTATCAGCGGGCCATAATGATGTTCAACGATTAGTTGATCAATGTGTTGATGTGCTGAAAGCTCGAAAAATTATTGAATAACGGAAGGAGTGATGTGTGGGAAACCAACTTGAATCACTACATCAAATAGCATTGGAAGCCGGTAAGGCTATTATGGCGCTTTACCATTCTCATATTGAGGTGTCAGAAAAAGAGGATCGTAGTCCGGTTACCGCTGCCGACTTAGCTGCAAATGCAATTATTATTGAAAAGTTGGCTGCATTAACACCCGATATCCCCATAGTCTCTGAAGAGTCTGCGCATATCCCTTGGGCAGAGAGAAAACATTGGCCACTATTCTGGTTAGTTGACCCTTTAGATGGCACCAAAGAGTACCTGCGTAAAAATGGTGAGTTCACCGTTAATATTGCGTTGATTGAACAAGGGCTACCAGTCATGGCTGTTGTCTATGCCCCTGCTCTCGGTAAAACGTGGTTAGGTGATGGTCATCAAGCTTGGCTCATTAACAATAATCAGCGAGAGGAAATCAAAGTAAAAGCTGCCAACTCACCTGTTGTGGTTGGGAGTCGCTCTCATCCTAGCCCTAAAATGGAAGAGTTCTTGGCTCAGCTTTCGACATACCAATTAGTCGCGGTGGGTTCATCGCTGAAGTTTTGCTTAGTCGCAGAAGGTCGAGCTCAATATTACCCGAGACTTGGCCCGACGATGATGTGGGATACAGCAGCAGGCCAATGTATTGCTGAAAGTGCAGGAGCGATTGTCAAAAACCTTGATGGTACCCCACTGCGTTATGATCGAGAAGAACTGCTCAACCCTTCTTTTATTGTCAGTCTACCGATCTAAATTTCTTTAGAGGGCTAATACGTCCTCTTTTTTAAAGGTTCTACCACACAGAGAGTAGATATTGTCTACGCTTAATGGTGCGCTTTAGTAAATAACGGGTACCTGAAGCGTTGCTTTGGGCGTTTTTTGTGTTTTTTACCCGTTTACGTTTCTTTTGTCATCAATTGGCCAAAAAAGTCAAAAAAACCATTGCTAATACTTCTAGTCTCCCTATAATGCCGCCTCACCAACGGGATAGCAGCTTCTTAGTAAGCTATTCACAAATTGTGGATAACTTGTTGGTGATAGGTCTGCAAAATTTTGTTGTCATTTTTGAGCTTGACTCTGAAGTGTAAATGACTAGAATTGCCGGCCTTGCTTGTTAATAGTGATGAATTCTTTAAAATAAGAATTTATCCATTGGTAAGCCTTGTCAGCAAAGCGTTTCAAAGAAAAGTTTTTTGAAATTAATTGTTGACACCGAGGTTTGTGCTGGTAAGATACGCAGCCTCAACCGACACGCAGTGTCGAGTTAACGCTCTTTAACAATTTGACCATGCAATCTGTGTGGGCACTCGTGAAATGATAGTCAACAAAAGAATTATCAATGAAACTGAGTGACCAATACAAAATAGCGATTCTATTTATAGGAAAGGTATTTTGGCA
>NZ_PYMH01000015.1 GCF_003025555.1 Photobacterium lutimaris
TGAACGATGGGTATCGGATAGAGACGAAAGTGTCTATCACCGTGTGGAGCGGTAGTTCAGTTGGTTAGAATACCGGCCTGTCACGCCGGGGGTCGCGGGTTCGAGTCCCGTCCGCTCCGCCACTTATACTAAGCCCGAGTCGAAAGACTCGGGCTTTTTTACGTTTGAATGTTTTTGTTCGCCCTGCGGTCGAATGAGTCCCGCCAGCTTAGCTGCTCTACCACATATTAATAAGCCTCGTCGAAAGACGAGGCGTTCTTGTATCTAAACAGTCTTGCTGTTTTGCGTTTAACGTTCAGGGATAGAAAGTTATTATTCTATGTGAGGGGCCTGTTATCACTGGCTTTCAACCACGAAAAATGGAGCCAGTAGTTCAAGGATTGTTTCTCGGAAAGGCTCGTGTGTCTTGCTGCCTAATAGCTCTGCTATTTCCTGTCCTGTTGGTGATAAGCGGTAATATGTAAAACTAAGACCTCTCTGGTGTGGAGTGAGCTGATAGGTATGGTTCTGGTAGCTAAATGGAAGCGGTATACCTGATGCTAACTCTCCCGACTCTAGTTCACTTTTTAATATAAGTCCTAGATCTAATAAGATCAGAAGATCGGAGTAAGGTAGAGAAAAATTACCTAAAGAAACGGCATGTAGGGAGGGGGCGAACAAGCTGGGCAGGAACTTGTGTTTTATTTTCAAAGCAGTCAGGATCTTTTTGCTTTTGTCATTGCCAAAATGACATGACAGCGTACAGGCGCGGTGGAAAACTTGTGCTTCTTTGTGGGTCATATTACGCAGCGTATCAAGCGTCTTTAATGATACTGAGCCTGGGGACAAAAATTCTTGTCTGAGAATACGGCTCCATAGTTGCTGCATTGAACTGTTACGTATTTTTTTTGCGATTGAAGTGAAGTAGTTAAGCCAATCAGGATCAATATTCTTGGCTTTCTCTAGAGGGGTCGTATCGAAGGTTAGCTTGAATATTTTCTCAAGATTTTCTTGCTGGAAATGTTGCTCTTTTTTGTATCGGCCTTCACATCTTTCTGAAACGGTATGTGGCCCATCGTTAGTAATTTTGTAGCTGACACCGAGCTCTTCAGCTATCGTACTAATGATATTAGGAGGGTAGTTTTTGGCCTTTTCTTTGTCTGTTGTTTGTGGTTCTAGGGGCGGGGATACTTTGCTCTCGCCTTCCATAGTGATCACCCTTAAATAATTTGATGGCCAGCTTCAAGGGAAGCTGGCTAAATTGAGATTACATATCGTCGTAGTCTTCGATGGCGCTGCCTTCGAGCAGGTAGCCTACTTCAGCAAGATCATGGTTCACGCTTTGGGTTTTCAATGTTCCCACGACGTAAACCACATCCCATAGCTGTTGTATAGGCGCTCCTTTCGGAAATTTCACGTACACAATCTGATTGGGGGGCGGAGGTGGTACGTGGATACATGCTCCAAAATATGGCACTAAGAGAAACTCGGTAACCGCTTTATCATCACCCTCAAGAGGGATCACAAATCCTGGAATTTTGACTGTGCTGCCATTGAGTTCTTCTCTGACATTGCCAATCATAGATTGGTTGGCGGCTTCTCCATCATGATTGAGGATTGGCATTTGGTTTGCGTTGAACTGAGCGCGTTCTTTTTCTGGGACTAAGTCAATCCAGTCCAGCGTCAAAGCTTCATTTGCAGAGCTCAGAAGTGGAAACCAGCAGCAAAGTGCGAGTAGCCATCTTTTCATGTTTTTATACCTTTATAGTCATGCCGTCCGAAAGCGAATGTTGATAGGCGCGGACAGCAGGAATGATACCAACTAGCATACCAGCTAACTGAACGAGTACTAACAACAACAGCTCATGCTTTGTAGGAGCTGTGATCGGAATAAATAATCCAAACTGTGTCTGGATAATTGGCTGGCTGATCAGCAAGATCAAGTACAGTAAAGAGGTGCCGAGAGTTACTCCCAATGCAGTCAGGAGCGTCGCTTCACTGGTTAGCAGGAAGAAGATATGACCGGGTCTAGCTCCCATGGCCCTGAGGATTGCCATTTCCCGTCGCCTTTCATTCAGACTGGTCAATAGGCTGGTTAACATACCGAGCAATCCCGCGATCACGACAAAGCCTGAGACAACCAGTAGTGCTTGTTCTGCGATAGACATCATGCCCCACAGTTCATGGAGGGCTATACCCGGCATGATGGCACTCAACGGTTCCTTGGTATAAGTATTGATATAGCGTTGAAGAGCAAAGGTTTGAATTTTTGAATTAAGACCCAGCATAAATGCGGTGATTTGCTTGGGAGCGAACTGTTGGGTAGCCAGCAATTTAGCATCAGGTGTTTGACCTAGACGGGCTCCGCTTTCCCAGCCAACATGAATAGCTTCGATCGCTGGGAGGGAAACATGAACACTGCGGTCTACAGGAGTACCGGTAGGCTTTAGGATACCGACGATTTTAAAGGGTAGGTTGTCATGGCGGTTAAATGACTGGTCACTGATGCCATGAGCAATGATGATTTCATCACCGACTTTGTAGTTCAGCTTTTTCGCAACCTCAGCACCGATCACTGTTTCAAATAAGCTATCAAACACTTTACCCTGAGCTAGCTTGAGAGGCTGCTTCTGCCCGTAACGATAATGCTTAAAATAGTCGCTGTTGGTTCCGATGACACGGAAGCCACGATGAGAGTCGCCTAATGAAATAGGGATCGCCCATTTTACTGAACGGTGTTGGCTGATCTCTTGGAAGCTTTGCCAGTCGATGTTATTGGTGGCATTGCCAATTCTAAAAACAGAGTAGAGCAATAAGTTAACTTGGCCAGAGCGCGCTCCGACGATAAGGTCTGTTTCAGAGATGGTATTGGCGAAACTCGATTTGGCTTGAGTCCTCACTTTTTCCACCCCAAGTAATAAGGTAACTGAGATGGCAACCGTTAATAGTGTCAGTATTGCGGTTGCTTTTCTATTAGCGAGGCTTTGCCAAGCGAGGCGAATAATCGGTCCCATTATTGCCCTCTTACTGCTAGGTTGATGGTGTTGAGGTTAATGCTACGGTCAAACAGTGCTTCGAGTGTTTCGTCATGACTGACAAACAGCAATGTTGTGTCTGATTTATCGCATTCAGCCATTAGTAATTTAATGAAGGCCTCGCGGTTATCATGATCTAAGGCAGAGGTTGGTTCATCGGCAATTAACAATTTTGGCTTTCCAATCAATGCTCTTGCGGCGGCAACGCGTTGTTGCTGACCGATACTGAGCTCGCTGATTGGACTATTTAAGCATTCTGCTGGTAAATGAAGTTGGGCGAGTAGCTGATTTGCCTGCTCATACATCTCGCCGTTAACTTGTTGTTTTCGTAATGTCGAAAAACGGCAAGGGAGAAGTACGTTATCAATAACAGAGAGATAAGGTAACAGATTGAACATCTGGAAGATGTATCCTATATGATCAGCCCTAAAGCGATCTCTGCTTGTTGATTTCAGGTTGCTGAAAGGCTGTCCAAGTAGCTTAATGGTGCCGCTTGTTGGTTCGTTAATCCCTGCCAATAAACTGAGAAGGCTTGATTTCCCGCTGCCGCTAGGCCCTTTGATGAAGACTTTTTCCCCTTGATTCACAATCAGTGATGGGATTTCCAGTAGCGGCTTGGTTTGGCGAGGCCATTGGAACGTAAGTTCACTAATCTCAATGATACTCATGGTGTGTCCTGAATGGGGAATATCTTCCCCATTTTTGGTTGGATTAATATTAGAAACGGAAAATGACGGTGCTTGAGGTTAGTGTTCCACCTTTCTGACCTTTTTCCGTAATGGTGCTAACCGTAATACGTTCAGTGGATGGGTAGTGGGTAAACCACTGGGTTTTGACTTCTGTAAGTTGGTTGATATCGCTACATTTGTAGGTGTATTGCGCTGAGAATTCGCCATGGGCACCGTGGTCATCATGGTCATCATGGTCATCATGATCGTGGCTGTGGTCATCATGGTCATCATGACCTTTATGGTTTTCAGCTTCTTGGCTAGTCAGTGTTTCCGTCGCAACGCTTTCAACCAACTGGCATTTCGCATTGGCCGTCAATACCCATAGTGATTCTGGCGCTTTAAGTTGCTTGATAGCGTCATTAATTGCAGCCTTCTGTTCGTCCGTTTGCGGTGCGTGTTCAAAGCCGACGATATCTGCGCCCGGTGCGTGGATCTCCATCAATAAGTCCTGCCCGTCTTGGGCAATATTTACTTCAACCACGCCATGGAGATGGGCATCATGTTGACGAAAGTGATCTTCTGCGAAAGCGGAGATAGATACGGACAGGCCGAGGCTGACGAATAGAGCTGCGACAGGTGAAAGTGATTGATTAAAACGCATGGTTACCCCAATAAATTGCTAGAGATTAAAAATAGTAGTGTTAACAATTAGGGGAAAATGGTGGGGACCGGGCTATTGGGGAATGATAGCGTTGAAAACCTTGCTGGGGCGTCGTGTTGATGATGATCGTGCGGATCTGCCCCGTTTCTGGGAAGTGATCATGTTGAACGAGGAAACTATCATGGACTATGTGGCAGATAGAGCAGTCAATCGTATGGTGGTGATCTGACACTGCTTCAAGTTGGTGCAACACGGTGACTGGCCCGATAATTACGATCAGGCTGATTAATATAAGGCTGAGGTTGTGTGTCCAATAACGTTTGAAATTCACTTTGATAAAATGAAAACCATATCCATGAGATGTAATAATATAACATTACCACTTCCGGTGTAATATGGCTTTCATTATCATTTTGATCTTAATTGAGGTTTTTTCAGTCGTCCTACAGGTTACTTTTTACCAACTCAAGTGCCTGTTCAATTTCTTGTGGTGACAGTTTCCCCTCTTTGACAAACAGTATTTGACTGCTCTTATCAACGACAATAATGGCTGAATCATCTGCAGCAAGCTGCCAAGACTGATGGACGGTACCGTCGGCATCCAGCACCATTGAAGACCAGGAAAACTCTCGTTTGCTATCTTCAGCCGAGGATCTCACAAAGCTCCCCGTACCCCAGATAGCATCATCTTGATTGATGATGGTTGTGGTTTGGTATTTCTCGCCAGGAAAGTCTGCCGCAGTTATGGCACTTATTAAATCAGCATTCAGTGCCTTGGCTGAGCTGCGGCCAGCAATGGCTTGGATAACTCGTACCTTACCTGCTAGCTGCTCGCTGTTCCAATCTTGGTAGACAACTTTGTCATCTTGTAGAGTTATTTCACCTTTATCAGCAACCTTAACTGTAGGAAGTGTATCACCGACGGTTAGGTTATGGGCAAAAGCAGTCCCGGATAGCAGCATGGCCAGCATGGCGAAAATTGGCTTCTTGTTCATTATTTTTTCCATTATTTATTAGACGCGCCATTATCTTAGATTACTGCCACAAAGCTGGTTTAACCAGTGTGTAAAGGCTTGAACTTAATCACGAAAATATAAAACAAAGTGCACAGGATGATTCGTGAATCAACGAATTAGTCATCATATTGCTAAATATTGACTAACTGGCAAGTAATTTGCTTGATTATTGGTGTCTTGGAAAAAGGAAACATTCGGACGCTTTCAAGGTCTATAGTGATAGTAATTTTGTGAGGGAACCATGTTAAGAGTATTCAAACAATATCGACCAAACCAAGTTGCTCGATACGTAAAAAGCTACTTTCGCGGCCGGCTATTTATTACTGGTGTCGGGGCTTTTGAATTTGATTGTGGCCGCTTATTGCCACCTAAAAAGCGGGATACCAAGGCGCTGAATGTGCTGAGTGAAGTTAACCGCGAGATCCAACACCTCAGTGCTGAGGCCTATTAGTCTCGTTATCGCGGAGGCATACATATGCCAGTTCCACCGAGTCCGCAGTATCCATTGGGGTTCTTGGCAAGATATTGCTGATGGTAATCCTCGGCAAAGTAGAATGTGGCCGCCGGAAAGATTTCAGTGGTAATTGAGGTATCGAGCGCCTGCTGATAAAGGGCTTTACTGGCCAGTGCCTGTTGGTACTGCTGATCTGAAGAGGTGTAAATAGCCGAGCGGTACTGGGTACCGACATCATTACCTTGTCGCATGCCCTGAGTGGGGTCGTGATTTTCCCAGAATAATGTCAGCAAGGAGTCTAGGCTGATCTGTTGTGGGTCAAAAATTATCCTGACGACTTCGCTATGACCTGTCAGTCCGGTGCATACCTCTTTATAGTTTGGGTTGGGGGTGAACCCGCCACTGTAGCCGACAGCCGTACTATATACACCAGCTTGTTGCCAAAACAGCCTTTCCGCTCCCCAAAAGCAACCCATCCCGACAGTCAGTACCGCCATTCCTTGAGGGATCTCGCCATTGAGCGGGGTCCCTTTCACTGCATGAGCTAATGAAGGCGTGATTGGGGTCGCCCGGCCTGTTAGAGCTTGGCTTTCTGTTGGCAAGGTTTGCTTGGATGACGACATGGATAATTCCTTATTTTGATGTCACTGACTGTCTTCAAAGTAGAGGAAACCGGTAAGACATTCAACTTCAGCGAATTTTCGCAGCAAAAGATTGGCAGTTAAGGCTGTGCTTTGTCAGAATTAACCATGCACA
Organism: Photobacterium lutimaris; assembly: GCF_003025555.1. Lineage (GTDB taxonomy): Bacteria > Pseudomonadota > Gammaproteobacteria > Enterobacterales > Vibrionaceae > Photobacterium > Photobacterium lutimaris. Next base: position 6,573 of record NZ_PYMH01000015.1, read on the forward strand.
AACATAAAAATAATGCGCTAACCAACGAAGTAAATAAGAATGAATATACCTTTTTTGCGGTATGGCCTGGCAACACTTGCGCTCACCGTTGCTATACCGGCTTCAGCCGCGACCTCTTTGAAGATAAAAGGGTTAAAAGGAAGCCTCAAGGACAATGTTGATGCGTATGTATCAGCGATCCCTGAAAATGATTACAGCACTTCCTTGCGCTTTCGCGAGCAACTCGAGGGAGAGATCCGCGATGCACTCAAAGCATTGGGACGTTACAACCCCAACATTATTTTTTCTGAAGCTGAAGATAGCAGTGAATTGATCGTGCAGGTGGAGGCCGGCCCGAAGACAACGATAACTCGCAGTAATATTGTATTAACCGGGATGGCAAAGGATGATCCTGATTTTATTGCTCTTGTTCGTACCAGTGGATTGGGCGTCAGTCAAACGCTCAACCACGGAAAATACGAGTCTTTGAAATCGTCACTGATCAGTTTGGCGTTGAGAAAGGGCTATTTTGATGGCGAATTGAAGGTAAGCCGTTTGGAGGTTGTCCCGAGCCGTAACGAAGCATTCATTACGATTGAATACGCTTCAGGCCAGCGCTATAACTTTGGTGAAACAGTTTTCGAAGGCAGCCAGATTGAGCTAGATCGTCTGGAATCACTTATGCCCTACGAGGAGGGTGACCCATACCTCGCCTCCACATTAGGTGAGTTTAACCAGCGTCTATCTAATGTTGGCTGGTTCTCTTCGATTTTCGTTGGTGGTGAAATTGCCAACCTCAAAGACGAAGAAATTCCTGTCAGCGTGGTGGTCAAGCCGCAAGTTAAAAACCAAATTGAAACCGGTATTGGTTATTCGACTGATGTGGGTCCTCGCCTGAAGTTCAACTGGCGTAAACCTTGGCTAAATAGCAAGGGCCACAGCTTGAGTATAAAAACAGAGTTGTCTGAGATACAGCCGAAAATTGAAGCGACCTATAAAATCCCGCTTGATGATGTCTTGAATGATTATTACCAAATCGTAGGCGGGATCCGCTATGTCGACAACCACGATACCATCAGTACTGAAACCAATTTGGCCGTCGAGCGGCACTGGCGATTGGAGTCTGGCTGGAAACGAATCGCTTCAATGCGCTTGCTCTATGAAGACTATACCCAAGGTAAAACTGAAAGTGGCAATTTGTTTATGGTGATCCCAGGGATCAGTTATGACAAAACACGTCTTCGTGGTGGCGCTATGCCGACGTGGGGGGATAAGCAGCTGATCTCAATTGAGTATTCAGATCCGGTATTAGGCTCAGATACTCGTTTGACACGATTACGTGGACGCTCTGCCTGGATCCGGAGTTCGGGGGATAATCACCGAGGGTTGTTCAGGGTGGACGGCGGTGCGGTGTTTGCCGAGAGCCTGACAGATATTCCGCCTTCAATGCGCTTTTTTATTGGTGGTGACAACAGCCTGCGAGGTTACAGCTACGAGTCAATTTCGCCACGTAATGAGCTAGGTCTTAGGGAAGGGGGTAAGTATATGCTTACTTCCTCGCTTGAATATCAGTACCGGGTATATGGCAATTGGTGGGGAGCCGTATTTTATGATTATGGCTCGGCCTGGAATGATAGTCCTGAATGGCTGGCGGGCACCGGGGTAGGTGTTCGCTGGGCATCACCTGTGGGCCCCATCCGTGTTGATTTTGCTTGGGGACTGGATAAAGAAAAAGATAAATTCCAGCTCCACTTTGTATTGGGGCCAGAGATATGATTTGGGTAAAGCGTTTGGCTATCGCCTTGTTGGCACTATTGATAGTGGTAGTTATTGCCATTGCAGCACTGCTGTATACCCCGGCAGGGATAAAAGTTGCAGTATGGGGGGCGCAGAAAGTCTTGCCGTCACTGAGTATTGGATCCACTCAAGGGAGTTTGTTGAATGGCTTTTCCTTGCAGCAGGTAAATTATAGCGATGACAGTATCGACTTATCGCTAGCGCGGTTGGCCTTGGACATAGAAGACAGTTGCTTGCTAACTCCTGCGGTGTGTATTTCCGAACTTGCGGTATCCGGGGTGCGTTTTTCGATGCCGGAATTGCCTCCGACAACAGAAGAGAACGAGGAAGACGTTCCTTCCGAACCGATGGCAGAAATTAACTTGCCGGTTCCTATCAGCCTTTCCCGTTTGGTTCTGGATGATATTGAGCTTGATGTCTTGGGTAATAAGGTCGCCTGGCAACACTTTTCGAGTGCGGCAGATATGCAGGGGGATACACTTACTCTCAGGCCGACAGACTGGAAGAAGATTGATCTTACTCTGGCGCCAGCCAGCTCTGAGTCGATAGAGGCTGCTGAGCCGGAGCCTACAGCACCGCAGCCGATTGTGTTGCCCGAAGTCATTATTCCACTCGCGGTGGAGATCCAACGCTTTACCGTTGAGGAATTCACGCTGCATGGCGAGACGCCTCAGACGGTCAAAAAACTGGAATTGATAGCCACGGCGAAAGGCAGCGAGGTGGCCGTTGAGAAGCTGGAGGTTTCAGCACCTCAGGCAGAGCTGATGGCCGATGCCAAAATCGCACTGACTGGTGATTATCCGCTGGCGATCAAGGCCGATGTTGCCATCAATATGGCCCCATTGAAAGACCATCACCTTGCGCTCAATGCTGATGGCAGTGTGGCCAATTTGATTCTGGATGCCCGTGTCAAAGGGACGCTGGACGCTTGGTTGAAAGGGCGTTTGTCGGCGTTGGATCCGGCATTACCTTTTGACCTCTCCCTTGAGAGTCAGCATCTACAGTGGCCAATTGATAGCGAGCCTGATTTCGAGGTGAAAGAGACGCACCTGTCGGCCAAGGGCAGCCTTGATGGTTACAGTTTCACACTCAAAAGCCAGATTGATGGTAAGCCGATGCCTGGCGTCGGCGCTGAGCTGGTGGGTAAAGGTAGCCTTGAGGATGTTGAGCTGAGCCGTCTTACTATTGATACCTTAGGTGGGGGTATCTCCGGTAATGCAAAAGCGAGTTGGAAAGACTTGGTAAGCTGGCAAGGTGAGCTGGCCTTTAGCCATATTCAGCCGGGCTTGGAATGGACGGATGTACCCGGTGATTTAAGTGGTAAGTTGCGGACATCCGGTGGGCTTACCTCCCAGGGGGGCTGGTTCGTCGAGTTGCCTGAATTGCTTGTTGATGGTGTCGTGATGGACCAACAGCTCGATCTTGCTGGGCAACTGTCAGCCAAAGATACTGCTGGCAAGGGAGAGTTTCAGCTCGATACCCAAGGCTTGATGCTGAAGCATGGGCCGAACGGGTTTTCAGCCAAAGGCAAGCTGACCAAAACATGGGATATGGCGGTTGATATCAATGCTCCGGATCTATCTCAATCCCTGCCTGGTTTGCGCGGCAGTGTGAAGGGGAATATTCAGCTGAAAGGAAAAATGGCTGAGCCGGATTTGGATGTCGATTTGGTCGGTAAGGGCTTGGGCTGGGAAGAGCTGGCCTCGCTCGAGATGCTGACGCTGAAAGGGCAAATCACCCCAATGCCAGCACTGGATGCCGATGTTAGCCTGACAGCTTCAGGCGGTCGCTATGATACTTTTACCCTAAAAGATCTATCGCTGTTATTCCAAGGGAGCGAAAAGCAACATCAGCTGGTGCTTGATGTGAATGCCGAGCCGGTCAGTACGGCATTGCGCCTGCAAGGAGAACTCGACAGGGATAAAGGCTGGCGTGGAGTACTTCAGCAAGGCGAAATTGATACTGAGCTAGGCGTTTGGAAGCTTGATCGCTCCACAGCGCTTGGCTACCGATTTGATAAGCAATTGGCCAGTGTTGCGGCTCACTGCTGGGAACAAGACCGAGGTAAAGCAGCACTGTGTTTAACCCAGAATATGGAAGCCGGTGCGAGCGGGCGCGCCAATGTGACGTTGAGCAATGTTAGCTTCGATATGCTGGCTCCCTATTTGCCGGATACGATTGAGCTCAAAGGCAGTGCAGGAGCGCAGGCTGAAGTCGCATGGGCACCGAAGTCTGCACCGTATGTTAAAGCCAGTGTTAATTTACCTGCCGGTAGTGTGACTCAGCAGCAAGACCCAGATTTGGAGCCTGTCACTGTGGCTTGGGACAAGGTGGCGGTGAATGCCGAGGTTAAGCAAGATACCCTTATTGCTGATTGGCTCTTTGCTATCCGTAACAATGGAGACTTGAGCGGGCGTGCCAAGATCGCTTCTTTGAGTGGCGACCAGCAACTGGATGCCAATTTGAAGTTGGATCGCTTCATGCTTGGGTTCCTCAAGCCCTTATTAATGGACTACCACAGCTTCGATGGCCAGATTGATGCCGACCTCTCGTTAACGGGGCCGGTGATGCACCCTGCGGTTAATGGCTTGCTCAAAGTCAGTAACGTTAAAGCGTCTGGGCGGACCGTGCCGTTGGATGTGGACAAAGCCGACATTACAGCCACCTTCAGTGGGTATCAGGCTCAGCTTAGTGGTGAAGTGGTGACACCGGATGGTAAGTTAAATATCACCGGTGACGGTAACTGGCAAGATCTGGCTAATTGGCGTGGCCAACTTGGAGTCAACGGTCGGGAGCTTGAAGTGACATTACCGCCATTGCTGGCTGTAAAGGTGTCGCCGGATTTGACTATCAAGGCAACGCCGAAGCAAGCCGAGATCACGGGTAGCGTGGGTATTCCCTGGGGACGAATTACCGTTGATCAGCTGCCGGAGTCTGCTGTCTCGGTGTCGGATGATGAGATCTTGCTCAATGACGATCTGCAGCCAGTTGAAACTGACAAGCCAATCCCGTTTAATCTTAAGACTAATGTGCTGGTAAGAATTGGTAACGACGTCAAGCTGTCGGCTTTCGGGCTTAAAGCTGGACTGGTGGGGGACTTGAATGTCCGTCAGGATGACAAAGGCCCGTTGGTATACGGTGAAATCAACCTGCGCAATGGTACTTATCGTTCTTTTGCTCAGGAGTTGGTGATCCGTAAAGGGCAGATCTTGTTTAATGGCCCGGCCGATCAGCCATATTTATCGATTGAGGCGATTCGCAATCCAGACAACATTGAAGGTGACGTCATTGCTGGATTACGTGTAACAGGACCTGCGGATGAGCCTAGGGTGGATATCTTTTCAGATCCGGCAATGCCGCAACAAAATGCCCTGTCCTATATTTTACGGGGAAAGGATTTGGATAGTGAATCGGGTGATAGTAGTGATGCTATGGCAACGACATTGCTCACTATGGGCCTAGCGCAGAGTGGCCAGCTTGTGGGCAATGTTGGAGAAGCATTTGGTGTTCAGGATCTGGCGCTGGATACAGCAGGTTCAGGCGATGATACCCAAGTGACAATCAGTGGTTATATTGCTCCGGGTTTACAGGTGAAGTATGGCGTGGGTATTTTCAACTCCATTCCGGAATTTACCGTGCGTTACCGCTTGATGAAAGATCTCTATATCGAAGTGGTCTCGGGCCTAGACAGTGCGGCTGACTTGCTGTACCAGTTCGAGTTTAACTAATACGAGACTGAGAACTTTTTGAAAGTCTTTGTCTACGGGACGTTGCGTGAAGGGGAAGCCAATGCAGGCTTCCTCAAAGGAGCGGTCAAGCTGGGAAAAGAGCGTCTAGCCGAAGGCTATATGCTCTACAGCCTAGGTACGTACCCTGGCGCAATTACGTCACCGGATGGAGGGCCGCTCTGGGGGGAGGTGTATCAAATAAATGCGTGTATCTTACAGGCGCTCGATTGGCTCGAAGAGTATCCGGTTGAGTATGATCGAGTTGAAATCTCTACATCATATGGCAAGGCATGGATATACCTGTATAACCCTTCGGTAAGCAACTTACCGGTGATCGAAAGTGGTGATTGGTGCCAGCGTATTGATTAAGTCTGATTGTTATTTTGGCATAGCTTTGATTAATGCCTTATAGCTTTCCCCGTTGTAAATGTTGGAGTAGCCAAGTTTATAGAGGACTTCTTCGGCAATCCCAGAGCGGCGGCCAGAGCGGCAGTATATAAATAGTGATTGGCTTTTATCTGGGGCAAAAGTGGTCAGCAGCTCTATTTGCTCGTAAGGTATGTTGATCGCGCTTGGAAGATGGCCTTCGATAAACTCCTCGTGGGAGCGAACATCGATGATCATTGGCTTACCAGAATGTGTACCATGGTAAGACTGCCAAAACACCTCAGGTGTTACAACTTCTGCTATAGATGTGTTGGCTATCGAGCCCAACAGAAAAGCAGTGGCTATCAATAGCCTTTGCATAGATAGGATACCTCTTTAACTATCCCGGGCTTTCTGCCCGGGTGTTTGTCGCGTTGCTATTTATCTTGGGCGCGTTTGAATGATTCTAGGATCTCTTCCTTAGCAGCGGCAGCATCTGCCCAGCCTTCTACTTTCACCCATTTCCCAGGCTCAAGCTCTTTGTAACGCTCGAAGAAGTGGGTTATTTGGGCCTTTAATAGTTCAGGAAGATCGTTCACATCCCGAATGTGTTCATATTCCTTGGTAAGCTTGCTGTGGGGCACAGCAACAACTTTTGCATCTTCGCCTGATTCGTCAGACATTTTTAGCACCCCTACTGGACGGCAGCGGATCACTGAGCCTGGAACCAAGGGAAAAGGTGTGGGGACGAGCACATCAACCGGGTCACCATCGAGTGATAGGGTATGGTTTACATAGCCGTAGTTACATGGATAAAACATTGGTGTAGACATAAACCGATCTACGAAAACGGCACCGCTGTCCTTGTCGACCTCATATTTGATTGGATCGGCATTGGCAGGGATTTCAATGACAACATAGATATCTTCGGGTATGTCCTTTCCAGCAGGGACCTGATTCAGGCTCATCGTCTCTTCCTTTTGCTTGGTTAATCAATTGTTGGTGTTGTTGGAATTATAATACCAACAACCTTGTTTTATTGTCTAATTGCAATAAGTTGTCGGAGTAGTTAACACTTTGGCGAGGGAAGAGTGGCCGTAGGAAGAAAACAGGCTGAGAAACTCAGCCTGTTTGTTTACTTAGTCTTGATCGGGGAATTCAGCCAAGAAAGCTTCGACTTTCTCTACCATGTTGGTTGAACCGACAAAGAAAGGTACGCGCTGATGGAGTTCCGTCGGTTTGATATCCATGATTCGACCTACGCCATCTGAGGCTTTGCCGCCGGCTTGCTCAATCAGAAAAGCCATCGGGTTGCACTCATACAGTAGACGCAACTTACCGTTAGGGTGGGTTGCTGTACTTGGGTACAGGTAGATCCCACCTTTTAACAGGTTACGGTGAAAATCCGATACCAGCGAACCAATATAGCGCGAGGTATATGGGCGGTCGTCTTCCGGTACATTTTCCTGGCAAAACTTAATGTACTTTTTTACACCCATAGGGAAGCGGAAGTAGTTACCTTCGTTGATTGAGTAAATACGGCCGTCTTCTGGCGTTTGTAAGCTTTCGTGTGATAGACAGAAAACACCTAGAGATGGATCATAGGTAAAGCCGTGGACACCGTTACCTGTTGTATATACCAGCATGGTTGAAGAACCATAAATGATATAACCAGCAGCAACTTGTTGGTTACCGGGCTGCAGGAAATCTTCTTCTGTCGCTGGTGTACCAACAGGGGATACCCTGCGGTAAACAGAGAAGATGGTACCAACGGAAACGTTTACGTCAATGTTCGAAGAACCATCCAGTGGGTCCATTAAAACAACGTATTTTGCGTTTTGGCTCAGCTCTTTGTTGAAAGAAACGGCTTCGTCTTCTTCTTCACTGGCTACACCGCACACCTGGTCACGGGCTTCCAGCGCAGCTTTGAACTTATCATTGGCATACACATCGAGTTTTTGCTGCTCTTCACCCTGTACATTTTCGCCACCGAACGCACCTGTAATATCAACCAAGCCAGCTTTGTTGATTTCACGGTTGACGATTTTGGCCGCAAGTTTAATTGAGCTCAGCAGGGAGGAAAGCTCACCGCTGGCGTGGGGGAAGTCGTGTTGTTTCTCGACAATGAACTCGCCAAGGGTTCTAATATCGGACATATACAATCCTTGCATCTTGTTGTCATGGGGGCAGTTAAGTCAGGTACAATGTCTCTAATGGACAATTGTTATACCCAGATTGGCATTTCGCCTTTTTATAGTGTGTGCTCTATTTTGTATAAAATATTGTATATAAAGATCTTTTTTATGGTAACGAAGTAACGCATTAGCGTGAAATTAGTGAAAATTACCGAGTGAGCCGACAGTTATGCACATCCATATCCTAGGAATCTGTGGCACCTTCATGGGCGGAGCGGCAGTTCTTGCCCGTCAGTTGGGCCATAAAGTGACCGGCTGCGATGCCAATGTTTATCCGCCGATGAGTACGTTACTTGAGTCTCAAAGCATTGAAATAATTCAAGGTTATGATCCTTCTCAATTGGACCCAGCACCTGACTTAGTGGTGGTCGGCAATGCGATGAGCCGTGGTAACCCTTGCGTAGAGTATGTGTTGGATAAAAATCTGCGCTATACCTCGGGGCCACAGTGGCTGCAGGAGATCCTGTTGCATGACCGCTGGGTGCTGGCCGTTGCGGGTACCCATGGTAAGACCACTACAGCCAGCATGTTGGCCTGGGTTCTGGAAGATTGCGGATATAAACCTGGTTTCTTAGTCGGGGGCGTACTTGGAAACTTCGGTGTTTCCGCGCGTTTAGGCGAAAGTATGTTCTTTGTCGTTGAGGCAGACGAATACGATAGTGCTTTTTTCGATAAACGTTCTAAGTTTGTTCATTATCGACCACGTACTCTGGTTATGAATAATTTGGAGTTTGACCACGCCGATATCTTTGATGACTTGAAGGCTATTCAACGCCAGTTCCATCATTTGGTCAGAACAGTACCGGGCAATGGCCGGATCCTCGTACCCAAAGGGGCCAAAGCGATTGACGAGACATTGGAAATGGGCTGCTGGAGCGAGTTGGAATATATCGGTGAAGGTGGCCATTGGCAGGCCAACAAGCTTGATGCGGCCGGTAGCCGTTTTGATGTCTTGCTTGATGGAAGCAAGGTTGGAACGGTTGATTGGGACCTTATCGGTGATCACAATGTTAGCAACGCCCTGATGGCCATTGCGGCAGCCCGCCACGTTGGTGTCACCGCAGATTTGGCGTGTGAGGCATTGGGTAAGTTTATTAATACCAAGCGGCGCTTAGAGTTAAAAGGCGAGAAGGTTGGGGTGAAAGTCTATGATGATTTTGCCCACCACCCGACGGCGGTGGAGCTGACGCTGGGCGGCCTGCGTGCAAAAGTGGGTCAGCAGCGTATTTTGGCGGTATTGGAGCCTCGCTCGAACACCATGAAGCTCGGAGTGCATAAATTGGATTTAGCCCCGGCGCTGGCAGCGGCCGATGAGGTCTTTATTTACCAACCTGATAATATTCCATGGTCGGTAGATGAAATCGCCGACCATTGTCAGCAGCCTAGCCATACCGATAGTGATCTGGACGCTTTGGTGAGCAAGGTTGTGGCAAGCGCGCGTCCGGGTGATAACATCCTGGTGATGAGTAACGGTGGTTTTGGTGGTATTCACGGCAAACTGCTTGCAGCCTTGGAGCCAGCCGGTGAATAGTCCTGATAAACGTATTACTTTGGCTTGGACGGGGGCATCAGGCGCACCCTATGGGCTGCGTTTGTTGGAGTGTTTGTTGGCGGCGGACTACCATGTCTACCTATTGATATCGTCGGCAGCTAGAGTGGTATTGGCCACCGAGCACGGCCTGAAATTACCTGCTGGTCCAGACGCGGCGAAGGCGGCGTTGGTCACGCATTTAGGCTGCGATCCTGATAGCCTTGAAGTGTGCGGCAAAGAAGATTGGTTTTCGCCAGTCGCTTCAGGCTCTGCGGCACCCAAGCAAATGGTGGTGTGTCCGTGCTCGGCAGGGACCTTGGCCTCGGTGGCTCACGGCCTGTCGGATAACCTGCTGGAGCGGGCGGCCGACGTGGTGCTTAAGGAGCGTGGTCAGTTATTGATGGTCGTACGGGAAACACCGTTCTCCACCCTTCATTTGGAAAACATGCTGAAGCTGTCGCAGATGGGCGCAACGATTATGCCTGCAGCACCGGGTTTCTATCACCAGCCTGAAACGATCGAGGACTTGGTGGACTTTATGGTCGCACGTATCCTCGATCATCTTGGTGTTGAGCAAGGTCTGGTCCCTCGTTGGGGCTACGACCAAAGAAAGTAACCCTTCTGAAAAAGATAAGCCCGCTCAATGTCGTGACCCCATAAAGTTGGACACGTCTGTTAAGTGGGCTTTGTTGATCTTGATGTATTCAATTACCACCCGATTCCATTAAGTGGGCCTGTGGCTTGAGAACCAGCACATTGATCGGGGAATTTTCGACTACTTTGGCGGCAACTGATCCCAGCATGACTTTATCCAGTCCGGATCGCTTGTGGCTCGGCATGATGATCAAATCAGCCCCAACCCGCTCGGCATGCTCCAAAATAGTCGTCCAGGTTTTCCCTTCCGATACATATTGGTGGTGGACAATTTCCGGCGGAATATAGGCTTCGGCGAAGGCTTTGAGTTGCTGCTGAGTATCCTGCATCATTTTGCGGGCTGCATCCTTGGGGAAGTAGCTGGATACCATGGCCATGTGGATTCCGGGAAGCACATTCAGCAAGTGGATGGTGGCGTTGGAATGCTTGGCATGCCATACCGCAAGTTCGACAGCTTTGTCTGCGAACCCTTGTTCATTGAGGTCAACCGGAACCAAGATTTGCTTATACATATTTTATCTCTTTGTTCACGAAGGGAGGCTCTTTATAGTGTATACCAAACCTGAATGACCCTTTCGTGATGAAAGGGCCAGACTGGAGGTTTTACTTGATGTGACCAACGCTTTTAGCCCGTCGACGCTGGTTCCAGCCAAGGGTACCCAGTATGAGTAGGGTTGGGATGAAGACCCACTCTTTCATTGGACGGACCGCAGGCAGGCTAACAGTGGTGATCTCCCAGTCGAAGTCGATGCCAGCCTGCTCGGCTGGGCTACCAAACTCAACCATGTCGACGATCATTTTATCGTCATCCTGGCGCAGCATCAGGCCAGTAGAATTGATCCGGCTCTCCGCTGAGACGGCTTCCTCATCAAAAGGCAGTAGCACGTGCTTGGTGATAAACTTCCCTTCCAAGTTTTCCCCACTGACTTGAAGCTCCAACGGCTGGCCAATGGCAAGCTTGTCCGCCGCATCCGCAATCAGGGTCCCAGGCATTTCATGCTTTGCTGGATAGACCATATCCCACCAGAAGCCCGGACGGAACAATGTGAAGGTGATCAACAGCAATGCCACGACCTCCCACCATTTGGTTTTGGTAAACCACCACCCCTGCGTAGCTGCTGAGAAGGTCAGCATTGCGATTATTGCCGAGATGATCGTCAGCATCAGGTGCCACCAAGAGTCGATATTCATCATCAATAGTTGGGTGTTGAAGATAAACATGAACGGCAGGATGGCGGTTCGGATATCGTAGGTAAAGCCTTGGATACCGGTGCGGATAGGATCGCTCTTGGCGATCGCGGCAGCAGCAAAGGCGGCTAGGCCGACCGGAGGGGTATCATCGGCCAGGATACCGAAATAGAACACGAACAGGTGTACCGCGATCAATGGGATGATCAGGCCATTTTGAGCCCCAAGGGTAACAATAACCGGTGCCATCAAAGTCGATACCACGATATAGTTCGCGGTGGTCGGCAAGCCCATTCCGAGTATCAAGCTGATCAGCGCGGTGAACAGCAACATCAGTATGATATTCCCCCCCGAGATGAACTCGACAAACTCGGTCATTACCAGCCCAATACCGGTTAGGGTAACCACGCCCACCACGATGCCTGCTGCAGCTGTCGCTACACCGATACCAATCATATTGCGGGCACCAGATACCAAGCTCTCCAGCAGGTCAATCACACCTTCTTTACCTGCTTCAGCGAGCGTCTTTTCTTTGTTGAACATCGCCAGTAACGGGCGCTGGGTCAACAGGATAAAGATCATGAACACGGTCGCCCAGAAAGCAGATAGCCCCGGCGAGAAGCGCTCAACCGTCAGGCACCATACTAAGACGACAATAGGCAACAGGAAGTAAAGGCCGGACTTCATCGTTGGTCCCGGATCCGGTACTTCGGTGATCTCCGCGTTGGGATCTTCTAGCGTATGATCCTGGTAGTCAGCAGCGACCTTGATCAGTGCCACATAAGTAATGAGGACCACCATGGCAATCATCGATGTTGCAGCGGCCCCAAACACATCTTTGGTCCAACCGACGCCGTAATAGACTAATGCACTGATAACAATCAAGCCGAGAATGGTGCCACAGAAAGACAGCAGGCTCTGGGCGAGGGTCGGCTTATAGCGACGTTCTAAGCCAGACATGCCAGCCTTACAGGCTTCAAGGTGGACAATATAAATTAGTGCAATGTAGGAAATCAGTGCCGGTAGCAAGGCTGCCTTGATGACCTCGACATAGGAGATCCCGACGTATTCAACCATCAGGAAGGCTGCCGCTCCCATAATAGGTGGAGTCAACTGACCATTGGTTGATGCCGCGACTTCTACAGCACCGGCTTTGGTGCCCGGGAAGCCGACTTTTTTCATCAGCGGGATCGTGAAGGTACCGGTCGTTACCACGTTGGCAATCGATGAGCCAGAGACCAAGCCTGACAGTCCGGAGGCGACAACCGCCGCCTTGGCTGGACCGCCCCGCATGTGCCCCAGTAGCGAAAAGGCCACTTTGATAAAGTAGGCACCGGCACCGGCACGCTCGAGCATGGCCCCAAACAATACAAAGAGGAAGACAAACGAGGTCGATACGCCGACCGCGATACCGAATACCCCTTCCGTGGTTAGCCACAGGTGAGACATTGCCTTGTTGAGGCTGGCACCTTTGTGGGCAATGACATCCGGCATGTGAGGGCCGCCGAAGGTGTAGAGCAAGAACACGGCTGCGACGACCATCAGAGGTGGCCCCAGTGCGCGTCGGGTTGCCTCAAGCAACAGCACCATACCGATGACCGCGACTACGATATCCATTTGGGTCGGCGCACCAGAACGGCCAGCCAGTTGGGTGTAAAACAAATAGATATAGGCTGCAGCAAAGCTCCCCGCTAGGGCTAGGATCCAGTCAACCAGCGGGATCCGATCGCGTGGCGAACGTTTGAATGCAGGGTAGGCGGTAAATGCTAAAAAAATGGCAAAAGCTAAGTGAATAGAGCGGGCTTCGGTGTCGTTCAGAACGCCAAAATTAAAAATAAACGGTAACGGCGATGCGTACCAAAGCTGGAACAGGGACCAACAAAGTGGAACAAACCACAGGATACGTCCAGCCAGTCCAATTGGGCTCCGTGCCCCGGTATCCGCCTGAGCCACCATATCTTGCACATCTGTCGACGATTGCGTTGTCTTCGTCATGCATAATCCTTCTTCGATGGGCTAGGGTGTGATTAGAATTTATTGGGATCAATAAACAGAAACAGCAAGCGCCATGATCGACGCTTGCTGGGCAGTGTTGCCTATTAGCAGGATTACTTCAGGTAACCTGCTTCTTTGTAATATTTCACTGCGCCTGGGTGGAGCGGTATAGACAAGCCATCTTTGACCATGTCTTCAGGCTTGAGGTTGGCAAAAGCCGGGTGCAGGCGCTTGAAGGTATCGAAATTTTCAAACACGGACTTCACGACTGCGTAGACAACCTCATCAGAGACGTCGGTAGAAGACACCAGTGTTGCCGCAACCCCGAAGCTATTGACGTCACCGTCTGTTCCTTTGTACATACCGCCTGGAACTGTGCTCATGGCATAGTAAGGGGTATCTGCCACGATTTGGTCAATCTTAGGACTTGAAGCTGGGATCAGCTTGGCATCACAAGATGTGGTGGCTTCTTTGATTGAACCGTTTGGATGACCGACAACGTAAACAAAGGCGTCAATCTTGTTGTCGCATAGCGCCTGTGAGCGCTCGGAGCCTTTAAGTTCAGAAGCCAGTTTGAAGTCTTTGTTGGTCCAGCCCATTGCGTCCATGACAACACCCATCGTGGCGCGGTCACCCGAGCCTGGGTTACCGATGTTCACACGCTTGCCTTTTAGATCTTCGACACTGTTGATGCCTGCATCGGTGCGGGCAATGATGTTGAATGGTTCGGTGTGCAGCGAGAAGACGGCACGGAGTTTCTTGTACGGGCCTTGTTCTTCGAACTTACTGGTGCCGTTGTAGCCGTGGTACTGCCAGTCAGATTGTACGATACCGAAGTCTAGCTCACCTGCACGCATAGTGTTGACGTTATAGATCGAGCCACCGGTAGACTCGACTGAACAGCGAACATTATGTTCTTTGCGGTCTTTGTTGACGAGCTTACAAATTGCACCACCTGTCGGGTAGTAAACACCGGTTACAGAACCAGTACCGATAGTGATGAAGTTTTGGGCATTGGCCATGCCAGTGGTCATGACTGCAGCAGCAAGTGCACTGACTTTGATGAATTGCTTAAATGCCATGTTTGTCCCTTCCTAATTGTTGTTATTTCCAGAGAAAAGCCTTTTCCATCTGTGGCAAGGCGTAGCTACCAGAGGGTAATTCATTGCTGAATCTGGCTAATGATATCAAAACAAAGTAATAAGTTTACAACTATGTTAATGATGATGGGGTGGTTACAACGTGGAAATAGTTACTGACAGTAAGAAGAGATAGAATAATTATTTAAAGCAATCAATGGTTTGCAAGAGGCGTGATGATTCAGTGAAAGTTTGCCTTATTGTGACAGAACTCTCACTACACCAGGCAGTAAAACGCATCGTTTATTGCCTGGTACAGTGGTATGGACAAGTAATTACTTGCTGTAGTCGAACAGATCGCAGACAGAGTCGTAAAGCTCTTCTGTCGAGATGGTATTGGTTGGAGTGATAAAGATGGTATCGTCGCCGGCAACCACCCCCAGGATCCCTTCTGCTTTGCCAAGGGAGTCTAGCAAGCGGGCAATAACTTGGGCTGCACCCGGGCCGGTATGGATGACGACTAAGGCGCTGTTGTAGCCGATCTCCATCACTAACTCTTTGAGGGGACTGCTTGTTGTGGGTACACCAAGCTCGATTGGCAGGCAGTAGACC
Source organism: Photobacterium lutimaris (assembly GCF_003025555.1). Taxonomy (GTDB): domain Bacteria; phylum Pseudomonadota; class Gammaproteobacteria; order Enterobacterales; family Vibrionaceae; genus Photobacterium; species Photobacterium lutimaris. The sequence goes on from NZ_PYMH01000015.1 coordinate 21,697, forward strand.
ATTTCCATCTTCGCATTTCGAGTACGTACGGCACCGAATTTCGTCAACATGCGAGAGACTTTGGATTGGTTGATATTGTCGAACCCCTGATTTTTCAATGCGTCGACGATTTCGCCTTGAGAGCTGAATTTCTCTTCTTTTAGGATTGCCTTGAACGCTTTGACCAAGCGCTCTTGTTTATCTGAATTTCGCATAAGTAAATGTCATGTGCAGGGACGAGATGCTGTATTCTGGCACAACTTTTTGGATTCAAGCAAACAGTGTTCAAGTAAACTGGTGCATGTATCACCAATATACTTGTAGAAAATGAATAAATATTGATGGATATGCAAGCTTTACTCGGTGTGATCGTCAACCTGTTAAGGGGGAATGTTATAGGGATGTAGCACATTTTGTTCTGGCTTATGCGTGATATCGCAAAGCTGGTGGCATCTGATTGTATTTCTCTATAGGTTGCTATAACGTCAAGTTCTACTTGTGATATGAAATCAGTGTTTTAAATCAACTGTGATTTCATATGATTAGGTCTGAAAATTATATACTTCTATCGTAAAGGAGAACGAACATGAAAGTTGCTGTAATTGGTGCGGCCGGTGGTATCGGTCAGGCTCTTGCCCTGTTGCTTAAAAACCGTCTGCCAGCAGGATCAGATCTGGCGCTATACGATATTGCCCCTGTAACACCAGGTGTTGCGGCTGATCTGAGCCATATCCCAACTCCTGTTGCTATCAAGGGATATGCCGGTGAAGATCCAACGCCAGCACTGGAAGGTGCTGATGTTGTTCTTATTTCTGCGGGTGTTGCCCGTAAGCCGGGTATGGATCGTGCCGATCTGTTCAACGTGAATGCTGGTATCGTGAAGTCCTTGGCTGAAAAAATTGCGGTGGTTTGTCCAAAAGCCTGCGTGGGTATCATTACTAACCCTGTGAACACCACTGTAGCCATTGCGGCCGATGTGTTGAAGAAAGCAGGCGTTTACGACAAGCGCAAGCTATTTGGTGTGACGACTCTGGATGTTATCCGCTCTGAGACATTTGTCGCCGAGCTAAAAAATGTCGATCCAGGCGAAATTCGTGTACCGGTAATCGGTGGCCACTCAGGCGTGACGATTCTGCCGCTGCTGTCTCAGGTAGAGGGTGTTGAATTCACTGAAGAAGAAATTAAAGCACTAACACCGCGTATCCAGAATGCCGGTACCGAAGTGGTAGAGGCAAAAGCGGGTGGCGGGTCTGCAACCCTTTCTATGGGTCAGGCGGCTTGTCGCTTTGGTCTTTCTCTGGTTCGTGCGCTGCAAGGCGAGGCTGGCCTGGTTGAGTGTGCTTATGTCGAAGGTGATGGCAAACATGCTCGTTTCTTCGCCCAGCCAATCTTGCTAGGTAAAGAAGGCGTCGAAGAAGTGATGGATTACGGTACGCTGAGTGCATTCGAGCAAGACGCGCTGGAGGGCATGATGGATACCCTTCATGGCGACATCGCCAAAGGCGAAGAGTTTGCCGCTAAGTAATCGATAACTGTATGTCTGAACGGAAGCGGCCAATGGGCCGCTTCTTTTTTATCTGTGCGTGCTGGGGGAGCGGGCGAAAAGAGTGCTAACGATAAATTAGTAGTAGCTATCACAGCCGGTGTGGAGCTGAGGCTGCTCGACAAGATCATCACAATTGATGTTGATCCGGCGATGATCGTTCGTGTTCTCGATGATCGCGGTGTTGTGATCTTGATCTACATCGATAACTTCAGCGACCCCGTTTTGGTACTCCACCCACATTCCAGACTTGAGATCTTTTGCTTGCATAATGGCCTCCTGTCATGATCATCAATGATCCAGCCTTTACTGGTATAACTATAGGATATTGTGATTGCAATGAATGGTTACGGTCTTTGGCAGGGATAGGATCAAAAAAGCCTGCCGGAGGGCAGGCTTTTTTATGCAAGATTATCGCGTTATTTGTTACGGTGGACCGCGAGGTGGGCCAGGGCAATCAAGGCGTCTTTGTATTCGCTATCGGCAATTGGAGCCAGGCTAGCAATGGCTTTCTCGGCTTCTTCCTCAGCACGCTGCTGGGTATAGTCAAGCGATCCGACTTGCTGCATGCATGCGAGGATTGGCGTTAGCTTGTCCAGGCCATTGCCTTTCTCAATTGCCTCTCGGATCATTGCCGATTGCTCTGCATTGCCGTGCTGCATCGCGTGAAGCAGGGGAAGGGTTGGTTTGCCTTCGGCCAGATCATCACCGACGTTTTTACCCATCTCGTCACCATCGGCATTGTAGTCCAGCACATCGTCAATCAGCTGGAAGGCGGTACCGAGGTAGCGGCCGTAATCTTGCAGGGCGCGCTCAACCTCTTCTGGCGCTTGTACCAAGATGGCGGAGATCTGGGTTGCGGCTTCGAACAGGCGGGCAGTCTTGGAGTAGATCACCTGCATGTAGCTGTCTTCGGTGGTGTCGGGATCATTGCAGTTCATCAACTGCAGTACTTCCCCTTCGGCAATGACATTGGTTGCTTCGCTCATGACATCGAGGATCCGCAAGGATCGCAGGCTGGTCATCATCTGGAACGAGCGTGTGTAGATATAATCGCCCACCAAGACGCTGGCCGCGTTACCGAACATGGCATTGGCGGTGGCTTTGCCCCGGCGCATATCTGACTCATCGACGACGTCATCATGCAACAGGGTGGCGGTATGGATAAATTCGACAAATGCCGCAGCAGTTGTATGTTGTTCGCCTTGGTAACCAAGGGCACGGGCTGCCAGTACAGCAAGCATTGGGCGTATGCGTTTGCCGCCGCCGCTGACAATGTAAAAACCTAGTTGATTAATGAGGGCTACATCTGAGTTCAGTTGAGCCTGTATCTTCGCGTCGACCTGTGCCATATCATCGGCAGTGAGCGCTTGGATAGCTTTGAAATCCATTGTACATCCAGCAAAATAATGTGCCGCACCCGGCGGATTGTTATGCGTGTCGGTTGGTCACTTAACTGGTTTTGACCCAAGTTGAAAAACCAGCCCAATTAGGGATGGGAAGTGGCTCACAGTCAGGCTCAAAAGAGTTGCGTAGTTAAGATTTGTTAATCAACCGAGATAAATTAATTATCGAATATTACACTAAAAGACAGCAATCTTCATAACCTCGATTGCGTTTAAATCGATGACTTTTATTACTGACCAGCTTTTCGCCAATTTTCTTTGCACAAGCGCTTGCCAGTAGCCCTAATTTCGCGTAACATTCGCGCCCTATTGATGACAAGATTAAGCGCATACCCATTGCCCAAGTTATACGTGGCAAATGGCCTATGCGGACAAGCGGAGTAAGACATGTACGCTGTTTTCCAAAGTGGTGGTAAACAACACCGTGTAAGCGAAGGCCAGACCCTACGCTTAGAAAAACTAGACGCTGAAACTGGCGCTAGCATTGAATTCGACTCAGTACTTCTAGTCGCTAACGGCGAAGAAGTAACTGTAGGCGCACCTTTCGTAGCTGGCGGTAAAGTAACTGCTGAAGTAGTTACGCACGGTCGTGGCGATAAAGTAAAAATCGTTAAGTTCCGTCGTCGTAAGCACTCTCGTAAGCAAGCGGGCCACCGTCAGTGGTTCACTGAAGTCAAAATTACTGGCATCAGCGCTTAATAACAGGAGAATTTAAAGATGGCACACAAAAAAGCTGGCGGTTCTACTCGTAACGGCCGTGATTCAGAAAGTAAACGTCTTGGTGTTAAGCGTTTCGGTGGCGAATCTGTACTAGCAGGTAACATCATCGTACGTCAGCGTGGTACTAAGTTCCACGCAGGTAACAACGTAGGCCTAGGTAAAGACCACACTCTATTCGCTCTATCTGACGGTAAAGTGAAGTTCGAAGTTAAAGGTCCTAAGAACCGTAAATTCGTATCTATCGAAGCTGAATAATTCAGTCTCGAAACGAATGATAAAGCCCTGCCTACTGGCGGGGCTTTTTGTTTATGGGGGGCTTTATGCCACAGCAAAATCCCGTTGTCGGGATGTCCCTGGCGTTGCTGACCGCCGTATTTTGGGGAGCGCTGCCCATTGCAATGAAGCAAGCTGTCGAGGTGATGGATCCCTTTACCATCGTCTGGTATCGATTTATGACAGCGGCCACTGGATTAGGCCTGTGGTTAGCCTACCGACGTAACTTGCCAAGCCTCAGCAGGTTAGGGCGTCAGGGAGCCATCCTTATGTTGTTGGCAAGCTTAGGGCTTGCAGGTAACTTTGTGCTGTTCAACAGTTCGCTGTCGTACCTTAATCCGGCTGTCGTTCAGGTGATTATGCAGCTGGCACCAATGATGCTGTTACTGTCCAGCGTTTGGTTGTTCAAAGAGACGCTAGGCAAGCATCAGGTTGTGGGCGTTATCGCTTTATTGACCGGTTTGCTGCTGTTTTTCAACGAGCGCCTGGCTGAGCTGTTTACCAGCATGAGTGCGTATACCACCGGGGTGTTATTGGCGATAGCTGCAGCCGTGGTGTGGGTCGTTTATGCCTTGGCCCAAAAGCGCATGCTACGCCAGTTTTCGTCACCGCAGATCTTGTTGATGATCTACGTGATCTGTGCATTGATCCTGATGCCGGTCGCCACACCAAGCCAGATCCAGCTCATGGATTCCCGCCAGTTGGGCATGCTGATTTTTTGCTGCCTCAACACGCTAGTGGGGTACGGGGCATTCGCCGAAGCGATGGCGCGCTGGCAGGCATCGCAGGTCAGTGCGGTGATCACTTTGGCGCCCCTGTTCACGATCCTGTTTGTGGATCTGGCCAGTTTAGTCTGGCCTGACTATGTCGCGCCTGCTGCCCTGAACCAATGGGGCTACGCCGGGGCAATGGTTGTCGTCGGTGGTGCGATGTTCAGTGCTATCGGCCATCGCTTGCTGAAGCGAAAGTAATATTGGGTACCAGCGTTGCCCGCAACAAAAGGTCGGATAAGCATGACGTTTGGTTGTACAATAGGTTAATAGCTACTTGGACAGAGCGATCCGGGTTGAAGAGTTTTAACGCCACAGTGCGGAGAAAGAGATGAAGTTTGTAGATGAAGCGGTGATTCGAGCCGATGCTGGTGACGGTGGTAATGGTACCGTTAGTTTCCGTACTGAAAAGTATGTACCGAAAGGCGGACCTGACGGTGGTGATGGTGGTGACGGTGGTGATGTTTACCTACTGGCCGATGAAAACCTCAATACACTGATCGACTATCGCTTTGTAAAATTTTATGCCGCTGAACGTGGCGAAAATGGCCGTGGTGGTAACTGTACCGGTAAACGTGGTGCCGATAAGGTCTTAAGCGTTCCTGTCGGTACCCGTGCTGTTGATGAAGAGACCGGTGAGGTGATTGCCGACTTGACGCAGCATGGTATGAAGATCATGGTATCGAAAGGCGGCTTCCATGGCTTGGGGAACACCCGTTTTAAGTCTTCTGTAAACCGTGCTCCGCGTAAGAAAACAATGGGTACCAAGGGCGAGGTTCGCCACCTTCGACTAGAGCTTTTGCTACTGGCTGACGTCGGTATGCTCGGACTGCCAAATGCGGGTAAATCGACATTCATTCGTTCTGTATCGGCAGCAAAACCAAAAGTGGCTGATTATCCGTTTACCACACTGGTGCCAAGCCTAGGTGTGGTTCGCGTTGATAGCGATCGTAGCTTTGTGGTTGCCGATATTCCGGGTTTGATTGAGGGTGCTGCAGACGGTGCCGGCTTGGGTATTCGTTTCTTGAAGCACCTTGAGCGCTGTCGTGTACTATTGCACATGATCGACCTGCTACCAGCTGATGGCTCAGACCCGATCGAAAATGCATTTACCATCATCAATGAGCTTAACCAGTACAGTGAAAAGCTAACGAATAAACCGCGCTGGTTGGTATTTAACAAAGCTGACCTGATGCCAGAAGAAGAAGCGCAAGAGAAGATCGAAGAGATCTTAGACGCTCTGGCATGGGACGATAATTACTATTGTATCTCGGCACTAAATCGTACGGGAACCAAAGAGCTTACCTACGATCTTATGCGTCAGATCGAATCAATGCCTGCTGTTGACTTTGAAGATGATGAAGAAGAATCTGAAGAGAAGAAAGTTGAATTCAAGTGGGATGATTATCACGAACAGCAAATTAAAAACGCTGAGAAGAGTGATGACGACGATGATGACGACTGGGATGATTGGAACGAAGACGACTACGACGTAGAGATTATCTACAAGCCGTAACGTAACCAGTCAGTACTCAGTATGATGAAAAACCGCCTGCAAGGGCGGTTTTTTTGTGCCTAATCAAGCTGACATTTGTTAATTTGTATGATAATTCGTCACTCGGTTCACAAATTTAAGGCAAGGGAAAGGTATGGAGGAGACAAGCGTTGCATTGGCAGAGCCAGTACAGCGGGAGATTTCTCGTCTTGCGGTACTGGCAGGACAGAGGTTGTTGCAGCATGGGGCGGAAAGTACCTTGGTGATGGATGTTGCCAGGCGGTTGGGATTGGCCTTGGGGGTCGACAGTGTTGAGGTTTCCCTGTCTGCCAGTTCAATGGTGTTGACGACTCTCAGCCACGGGCGTTGTATTACCACCACCCGTCGGTGCCAAGATCGCGGGATCAACATGCAGGTGGTGACCGAAATTCAGCGGGTATGTATCATGGCCGAACGAGGGATGCTGGATGTCGACGGGGTACACCAACGGCTCGAGCAGATCCAGCCAATGCGTTATAACCGGTATCTGGTGATCGTAATGATCGGTCTGTCGTGTGCTTCCTTCAGCCGCCTGGCGGGGGGGGATTGGCCGGTGTTTGCCTTGACCTTCGTGGCGTCGGCGGTGGGCATGTTTGTCCGTCAGGAGATCGCGCATTGCCATTTCAACCCGCTGCTCAATTTCGGTGTTACCGCCTTTGTGACCACCCTGATTTCCGGGGTTGGGCAAGTGTATCAAATCGGCGAAGCCCCGTTTTTAGCTATGGCCTCATCAGTATTGATGCTGGTGCCGGGGTTCCCGCTGATTAATGCGATTTCAGATATGGTCAAGGGATATGCCAATATGGGGATCGCCCGCTGGACCATGGCCAGTTTACTGACCTTGTCGACCAGTATGGGGATAGTCGCTGCAATGAATGTACTGGGTGTATGGGGGTGGCTGTGATGATTTCTACCGCATTTTTCCTCGCCCTGCTCAATGACATGTTCTTTGCCATGATCCCGGCGATTGGTTTTGCGCTGGTGTTCAATGTGCCGCCGAAGGCACTGAAGTATTGTGCCATTGGTGGCGCACTGGGTCATGGCTGCCGTTTTGCTTTAATGCACTGGGGGCTATCGATTGAGTGGGCGACCTTGTGTGCAGCGACGTTGGTCGGGATGATCGGGGTCCATTGGTCACACCGTTTTCTGGCCCATCCTAAGGTGTTTACCGTCGCCGCGATGATCCCCATGGTACCGGGTGTGTTTGCCTTCAAGGCGATGATTGCTCTGGTTGAAATCAACCACCGGGGATTCACCCCTGAGCTGTGGGGGTTGCTGGTTGAAAACATGCTCAAAGCGGTATTTATCGTGGCGTCCCTCGCAATCGGCCTTGCGATGCCTGGCTTGCTATTTTATCGCCGCCGTCCTGTGGTATAACTCTTGCCAACAGGAATAGAGGAGAGAATATGAAGATCAGTATGGTTGCCGCGATGGCCAAGGCGCGGATCATCGGTAAAGACAACGCCATGCCATGGCATTTGCCTGCCGATTTTGCCTGGTTTAAGAAAGTGACAATGGGTAAACCGGTTGTCATGGGGCGGAAAACCTTTGAGTCCATTGGCCGTCCCTTGCCGGGCCGGCGCAATATCGTGATCAGCCGCAATGCTGATTACCAAGCCGAGGGGATCACTGTGGTGGCTGATATCGATGCGGCCAAACGAGCTGCCGGTGATGTCGAGGAACTGATGGTGATCGGTGGCGGGAGTATTTATGCCGCGTGCTTGGATGATGCCGACCGTCTGTACCTGACCTTCATTGACTTGGATGTTGAGGGCGATACCCAGTTCCCTGACTGGGGAGAAAACTGGCAGGAAGTGCATAGCGAACGCTATGCCGCAGACGAAAAAAATGCCCATGATATGCGGTTTGTGATTTTGGAGCGCTAACCAACCCGGTAGCCATCAGATAAAAAGGCTTGCCAGTTGGCAAGCCTTTTTATTATTGACGTTAGGGGAAGATCTTATCATGCATGTATCGGGCAGGGTTGCTCAAAGCGTGTGCTATCTTCCCAGCGCAGCAGAGTCATGCTATTGCCCCATACGCAGCCTGTATCGAGTCCTATCACCTGTTCGTCTTCATAGCCCATCAATGCCGCCCAGTGGCCGAAGATCATCTTCTTGCCCATCTCTGGGCGCGGTAGGGCGAACCATGGCACTAACTGGTCGCTAGCTGCTTCTTTGGGGGAGATTTTACACGCCATATCGAGCCGGCCATCTGGGTAGCAGAAACGCATACGGGTAAATGCATTGATGATATAGCGGTAGCGGTCGATGCCTTGCAGGTCAGTAGACCAGCTATCTGGGCCATTACCGTACATGTTCTTCAACAACCAAAGGTGGTTATCCCCTTGCAGTACTTGCTCGACTTCTCTGGCTTGTTCCCGGGCTTGCTGGAGACTCCACTGGGCTGGAATACCGGCATGGGTCATGACAAACGGAAGTTTCGGGTGTTCGGCCAATAACGGTTGCTGACGTAGCCAGTGCAGTAATTCATCACGGTCCGGTGCCTCTAAAATAGGCTGAAGTTTGTCTTTGGCTTTGCTTTTGGCAATTCCTTCGGCGACAGCCAGCAGATGAAGGTCGTGGTTACCCAGTACCGTTGTTGCTTGCTTACCGAGGCTTTTGACAAAGCGGAGTGTCTCGAGTGAAAGGGGGCCGCGGGCGACAAGGTCGCCAGTTAGCCACAGCTGATCGTGCTGCGGATCGAAATCGGCAGTATCGAGTAGTTGGCGCAAATCATCAAGGCAGCCCTGGATATCGCCAACAAGATAGGTCGACATAGTGATCCTTTAGTGGAGAATATTGGGCACTGACAGGCGGAACGGTGAAACTTCTGCGACAAACTCGTCACCGTTTTCATTGACCATGACGTAATGCCCTTCCATCACCCCGAGGGGGGTCTCAATAATCGTGCCGCTGGTGTAGGTGTATTCTTCATGGGCCGCAATGGTCGGCTGCTCACCGACCACACCTTCACCTTCAATCACCAGCTTTTTGCCATTGGCATCGGTGATCAGCCATCGCCTGCTCAGCAGCTGGGCTTCGCCGGCACCTAAATTGGCAATAGTGATGGTATAGGAAAAGACATAGCGCTGGTTGTCCGGCTCGGATTGCTCTTCGATGAAGTGCGTCACGACCCGGCATCTGATGGTTGGCGTCACATTAGTCGTCATTGTTATGCATCCTTTCTTGGCAAGCTACCGAGCCTAGGTGAATAGCCCGGTAGCAAGTTCAATGTCACTGGCGCCTACACATTTATTTGTTGTGGTTTGCATCCAGCCAGTTTGCCATATCGACAAACTGTTCAAGCGTCAGGTTTTCTGGGCGCAGGCTAGGATTGACCCCTAGTGCTTCTAGCTGTTCGCCAGTCAGCAGTGCCTTGAAACAATTGCGGACAGTCTTGCGGCGCTGGTTGAAACCTTCGCGGCAAACACGATCCAACCATTTAAGGTTAGTACATGGATATGGCAGAGTTTCATAGGGTGTAATTCGCACAACGGCAGAATCAACCTTTGGCGCTGGAACAAACGACTCTGGCGGCACTTCCAGTACTGGCATGACGCGAGAGTAGTACTGAGCCATAACCGTTAAGCGACCATACGCTTTGCTGCCAGGACCTGCTGCCAAACGGTTAACCACTTCTTTCTGTAGCATGAAATGCATATCTTCAATATGTTCATGGAACGAGAATAGGTGGAACATCAATGGCGTTGAAATGTTGTATGGCAAGTTACCGAAAATTCGTAGCTTGTTGTTTTCTTTGATCAGCTGCGTGAAGTCGAAGCGCATCGCATCACCTTCATGGATCGTCAGCTTGTCAGCTAAATCTGGGTGGTTACGCAGGCGCTCTGCCAAGTCACGGTCAAGCTCGATAACCGTGAATTTATCGACCATCTTGCCGACTGGCTCGGTGATCGCACCCAGGCCCGGGCCGATTTCTACCAGGTTCTGACCTGGACGCGGGTTAATTGACGACACAATACCGTCAATGATGTATGGGTCATTCAAGAAGTTCTGACCAAAGCGCTTACGTGCGCGGTGGCCTAGGTGGACCTGATCGCTGCTCATGTTTGTTTTTCTACCAATTCAAGGGCGTGCGATAGCGCTGTCCAAAGGCTACCGGTGTCCGCCTGTCCGGTACCGGCAAGTTCCAGTGCGGTACCATGATCTACTGAGGTTCTGATGAAGGGCAGGCCTAACGTAATGTTGACAGATTTACCAAAGCCTTTGAATTTCAGCACTGGTAGCCCTTGATCGTGATACATGGCCAGTACCGTGTCGGCATCGGCCAGATATTTTTCCTGGAAGATGGTATCAGCTGGCAGTGGGCCAATCAGATCCATTCCTTCCTGTTGGCGGAGTTGCTCCAGCGCCGGGCTGATCACATCGATCTCCTCGGAGCCCAGGCAGCCATCTTCGCCGGCATGTGGGTTTAAGCCACAGACATAAATTTTTGGCTCGGCAATGCCGAACTTGCTGACAAGATCAGCATGCAGGATACGGATAACCTGCTGTAACCGTTCTTCGGTGACGGCTTTGGAGACATCGGCCAACGGTATATGGGTCGTGACCAGTGCCACGCGCAACCCTTCTGTTGCCAGCATCATCACAACCTGAGCGGTATGGGACTGCTGGGCAAAGAACTCGGTATGACCGCTGAATGACACTCCTGCCCGGTTGATCACTCCTTTGTGCACAGGACCGGTGACCACAGCGGCAAATTCGCCAGCCATACAGCCCTGAGCCGCACGCTCCAGCGTGCTAAGTACATAGTGCCCATTCCGCTCGTTTAGCGTGCCAGCCTCGACGGCCTCGGCCAAAGGATGATCGGCAACCACCAAGGTGCCAGCCTGGTGAGGCTTGGCTGCTTGGCTAGGGTCATAGGCACTAACCGCCAATGGCAAACCGAGCTGGGCTGCACGTTCTACCATAAGCTGGGCGTTAGCACAAATGACAAGTTGGTGCGGCCAGTCTTGCTGAGCAAGGGCCAGGATCAAATCCGGGCCGATCCCTGCCGGCTCGCCCGGGGTGATAGCAATACGTTTAACCTTGGTCATCAGTACGTTCCGGTTGTTCGATGAAAGCATCGGCACGCAGTTCCTGCAGCCAGGCCTGTGCTTCTTCGTTGAATTTACGACTGAACAAGATGCGGTAGGCGCGATTCTTCACGGCGGCATCGGTGCGGTCGACATCACGGCGGTCAAGCACCTCAACAATGTGCCAGCCGTGTACGGTCTTGAACGGTTCGCTGATCATGCCTTCAGGCAGAGCTTCCACTTTATCCTTAAACTCCGGCACATAGAGATCCGGTGTCTGCCAGCCTAGCTCACCGCCGTTGGCGGCAGAGCCCGGGTCGGCACTCAGGGCCCGGGCGGCATCGGCAAAGCTACGCTCGCCGGCCAAGATGGCACGACGGGCTTGTTCAAGTTGTTCCTGTGCCCCTTCGTCGCTGAGGATCACTGACGTCTTCACCAAAATATGACGGGCATTGACCTCGGTAACGGAAACGGTTTCCAGACCATCAACCTGATTGATTTTCAGAATATGGTAGCCAACGCCGCTACGGAATGGCCCGACAATGGCGCCGGTGCCATGGGATTGGATTTGATCGGCAAAAATGGTTGGCATTTCTTCCTTGCGCATCCAGCCCCACTCACCACCTTGCAGGGCTTTTGGGCCTTTGGAGTAGCTGTAAGCCAAGTTAGCAAAATCAGCACCATCTTTTAGTTGGTTGACGATTTGCTGGGCTTCTTTGGCGACTTCATCACGCTCAACCGCAGAGGCTCCTTCTTCGACCCGAAGCTGGATGTGGCTGACGTTGTAGCGTACACCTTGCTGCTCTTGCTGACTCAGTTGGCCAGCCAAAGTCTCGACTTCCTGCGGAAGGATGTTGATCCGGCGGCGCACCTGAATGGTCCGGGCTTCGCTGGCGGTCATATCTCGGCGCATCTGCTCGCGAAAAATGGAGTAGCTAATGCCATTGGCTGCCAATGTTTGCTGTAACTGGCCCACAGTGATCTGCTGCTCAGCAGCCATTTGGTTGATGGCCTGATCAAGGCGGTTATCGTCGATTCGGATCCCGAATTGTTCGGCCTGCTGGAGTTGAAGGGTCTCCATTACCAGCTTTTCCATGATCTGGTTAACCAGCACATCATCCGGCGGAAGCGGCTGGTTTTGACCGGCGGCATTCATCCGTACGGTTTTCAGCATGGCATCGACATCGCTTTGCAGGATCACGCTGTCATTGACGATCGTGACAATGCTATCAAGTTGCTGTGGTGCGGCAAGGGTGCCGGCAGAAAGGCCCAATAGTGCAATACCGAGCAGACTAGACTTCCAATTTTTCATAGTTTGTTTCCATCGGGCGCCGGGGCGCGTTAAATCTTGATTGGGAAGGGCGACCCCTTCCATCTATTAATTATTGAGGTAGAAAGGGCGGCCGTAGCCAATAGAGTTACTGTCGCTGGTCGTTCCTATTGGTGCCAGCCCGAGTCCAATCAGGCTAAACGAAATACTGAAGTTCTGTTCGTATTCTGTTGGGCTTGAGGATACATTCGAGCGGGTTTTCAGGTATTCGTTGTAGCCCAAGCTGATCATCCAGCAGGAGGTACGGAAGTTCAGGCTGATTTGCCCTTCCAGCATCTGGTTTTCGGTCAGGTCGTGGTAGTAATCACCACGCAAAGATACCCCGTCATAGATAGGGAAGCCTGTCGAAAAGCCCAGTTGTGAGATGCCGTCTTCGGTATAACGGTTGAGTTGGTCTTCGTCGAGGATGTTATCCAGTAGATACTCTTTGGAGATATATCGGTAGTTCAGCTGGCTGAAGGTTCCACCCTCACGGTATTCAATGGCACCGTTAGCAAACTGGAGATCTTTCTTACTGGCGTCATACTGCACGCCGCCGTGGAAGAACAGCCAGTCATCGTAGTTGAAGTCAGATTCGAGTGCGGTTGCCGAGTAGTTAGGGCTAGTTTCGTTATTCGTATCCAGATTACGGCCGGCATTATTGAGGTAGAAGATTTGTCCTACTGCAATATTGAAACGCTCTTTGAATTGGTTATCGAAGTAGCGAGACGTTGCACCGACGGTAAACTGGTTAGCGGCGGCAATACGATCGACGCTTGAGTAGCGCTTGTCACGGAATAGCCCGTAGTAGTCCGTTTGCATCAAGGTGGTGTCGTAGGCATCGTAAATGCCTCTCTGATCGACATCTTTGACATACAGGTATTGGACTTGTGGCTCAAGGCTTTGGGTGTAGCTATCACCCCAGATCAGTGTGTCACGTTCGAGGTACAAACCACTGTGAAGTCGGATGCTTGGTACGGTACGCGAGACGCTTTCCTTGAGTTCAAGGCCTTTATCAAAGAGCTCCTGAGCGTTAGGGTCAAAGTCCTGATTGTAGTAGGTATACATCAGCTTGGCTTCGCTGGTCACCGACCACCACGGGGTTGCATAAGGCAGCGTTAGCATCGGTTCGAAATGAACGCGATCCGCAGTGGGTTTGTCTGGGTTGTCATTTTCAAACCGGCTGACATGGCTATTAAGGGAAAAGTCCAAACCATAGGGCATATCGTCGTAATAATAGTTCGCTTCCACCTGGGGCATCAAACGGTAACTTGATGATACACCAAGGGTTAGCGGTTGGAAGTCCCTCACTCGCAGGGTTGAATCCCAATTACGCTCGCGATAGGACACCTCGGCGGTTTGCAGCAGGTTGTTGTCTTCTCGCTCACCGATACTGGAGTCGATGTCTGAGAAGTAGGTCGGATCACTGACCTTGCTGTAGTCAATTTCGAACAGCCAGTGTTGGTTATACATCCCATTGTGGGACCAGTTGAAGCCCCAGCGTGGATCTTTGTCCGAGTCTTTTTGGTCATTGCCAAGGTATTCACCGGATAACTTACCGGTGCCGAATCCGGTTAAATAGCGGAAATCGGAATTGAGCTGCAGCCCTCGGTTGCTCATGTATTTTGGCGTGATGGTCATGTCATAGTTGGGCGCAATGTTCCAATAGAACGGGGTTTCCAGCTCGAAACCATCACGGGAGCCATAACTCACCGATGGATAAAGGAAACCGGTCAGGCGCTCATCACCGACAGGGACACGCAGGTACGGCATGTAAAATACTGGGACATCCGCGACTTCGAAGCGGGCATTGTAGAGATCGGCAAAGGGTGAGTCTGCTTCTCGCTCAATGCTGGTGGCCGAGAATTGCCAGCTTTTGTCACCAGCCGGGCAGGTAGTGTAGGTCCCGTTTTTCAGGCGGTAGTACGAAATGCCGTTTTTGGTGACACGTTCGGCTTCGCCTCGACCGGCTTCGCAGGTCATGTTATAGACCGCGTTGTCCATCTGGGAATCTTCGGTATCAAGGTTGCTCTGGATACGGTCCGAATACACCTCGATGGTACCGTCATGGAAATAGACATTTCCTTCGGCTGTAACAACATTTTCAGGTTGTTGCAGATTGGCGGTATCAGCAGCGACGGTGCGGTTACCCTGGCGAACGATGACATCACCGGTGTAGGTGACATTCTGGTTGTTGAGGGCTTCGGCGTGATCCGCGGTAACCTTGATAGGTTCATTGTTTGGATCGGCAGGCATTTTCTCTGGGGCGATACACACGCCACGAACCAGTGCCAGTTCGTCAGTTTCATCACTGACCGCAGAGTCGCCGTTGGCATTCTCTGGGACGGCTTGGTTTGCATAAGCCATCGTCGGGCCGAAAAGTGCCAGGCTGATCATGGTCGCCAATAAGCTGCGGGAAGTAGATGACATCTAACTAAACGTTCCTGTAATAAAGTTTTTAGCGCATTTGTTATTGTTAACTGGGTTTTGACAAGCTTTCCCAGTAAATGCCAGCTATGATAATGCAAATTCTATCCGACGGCATCTTTTGGCTCATTTTTTGGCTTTAGCTATCGGGTTTAATGCATAAGAAATATTTCTAAATTTAGCAAATTACCAGAGAGTAGCGAATGCAGGTTTGGGGCAAAATACTTGGGGCATTTTTTGGCTTCCTCCTTGGCGGGCCATTTGGTCTGTTGTTAGGTCTCTTTTTGGGCCATAAGTTCGATAAAGCACGTGCAAAAATTTATTACGGCCGCGGATTTGGCAGTTTTTCTGGTGGACAGAGCTCTACAGAAAACCAAGCCGCCTTCTTCTATGCGGCTTTTGCCGTGATGGGCCATGTGGCAAAAGCCAAGGGACGGGTGACCGAAGACGAAATTCGGGTTGCCAGCATCTATATGGACAGGATGGGGCTGCAGGGCGAAGCTCGCCGCCAAGCCCAAGAGGCTTTCCGAGAAGGCAAAGAAGAGCACTTCCCGCTGGAAGACACCTTGATGCGAGTACGGCAGGGCAGTGCTGGCCGGGCCGATTTACTGCAATTTTTCCTTGAGTTGCAAATTCAGGCCGCGTTTGCCGACGGGGCTTTGCACCCGAGTGAACGTAAACTGCTCCACGTGATCGCCCGGATGCTTGGCTTTTCTGCCCAGCAACTGGAACAGCGACTGCACATGCAAGAAGCCGCCTTCCGTTTCCAGCAGGGGGGCTTTAACCAGCAATACCAGCAACAGGGGGGCTTCCGGCAGCCACCGACCAAAGATCAATTGGCTGATGCGTTTGAGTTGCTTGGTG
Organism: Photobacterium lutimaris; assembly: GCF_003025555.1. Classification (GTDB taxonomy): domain Bacteria; phylum Pseudomonadota; class Gammaproteobacteria; order Enterobacterales; family Vibrionaceae; genus Photobacterium; species Photobacterium lutimaris. Next base: position 37,557 of record NZ_PYMH01000015.1, read on the forward strand.
TGCCTGAGACTGCCACCTCCCAGGAGCTCAAGCGGGCATACCGCAAACAAATGAATGAGCACCACCCGGATAAACTGGCCGCCAAGGGCTTGCCGCCGGAGATGATGGAGCTGGCCAAGCAAAAGACCCAGGAGCTACAGGCTGCCTACGATCTGATCCGCAAGGAGAAAGGGTTTAAATAACATCGCGGCCAGGGGCCAGCGGTTATTGGCTTTAGGGGGGCAATAGCCTTGAGCCAAATCAAAGGCGAGATCGTTGATCTCGCCTTTTTGCTATCTCGGGCTGGGAGCTAACCTTCAAACCTGATTCTGCGGTGTGCCGGCTGCAAACGCATTGAGGTTGTCGATAAGTTGATTGGCCAGGGTTTGAATCGCACTGTCCGAGCCCCAGGCGACATGGGGGGTCAGCAGCAGATTCGGCAAGTGGCTGTTGGCGAGCAACGGGTTGTTATTGTCAGCCGGCTCCTCGGTGAAGACATCGCATCCGGCACCCGCAATGTTTCCTGCGAGCAAGGCATCCACCAAGGCTTGTTCGTCGACCAACCCACCACGGCCGGTATTGAGCAAGATGGCACTGTCTTTCATTGCTTTTAGCTCTTCATGGCCGATCAGGTTGCGTGTTTCGCTATTGAGCGGACAGTGCAGGCTAAGTACATCTGCTTGTGCCAATACCTCACTAAAAGGCTGGTATCCCTCTCGGCAGCTCTGCGCCTCTTTTCGCTCGGCAAAGATGACGTGCATGCCCAATGCTTGGCCAAGCGTTGCCATTGCTTGCCCGAGTCCTCCACTGCCGATAAGCCCCAGTGTCGCCCCGCGGATATCTTTGATGGGATGGGTGAAAAAACAGAACTGGTTTTTCTCCTGCCACACGCCTTGCTGGATATCCCGGTGGTAGCCCAATAGGTTGCGGCGCAGGGCAAACATCATAGCGACAGCATGTTCAGGTACTGAGTCGACGGCGTAGCCACGGATATTACTCACGGTGATGCCATGCTCTCGGCAGTAATCTAGATCGACGTTGTTGGTGCCCGTCGCAGCGATGGCGATCATTTTGAGTTTGGGGAGCCGGGCCAGGATACTGGCATTCAGCACGACTTTGTTGGTGATGACCATGGTTGCGTCAGCAAGGCGCTCAATAACCTGATCGGGACGTGTGGCTGGGTGTTGTGTCCACTGGTGCTCAAAGGCTGGGGATGGCAAGGCGATGTGGGCCGGAATGGTATCCCGGTCAAGAAAAACAATGTGTTCCATGGCGAAAGTGAGGCTCAATAGTCAAGGATAATGCACTCAGTACACACTATCCTTGACGGCCAACTCAAGCCCTATGCTTTGGAATAGTGATCCGGTAGGGTCTTTTGTGGAGCCTCGGCAAAGAACTCACATGGCGCAGACAGGTGCATCGGCTCACCACTGCGCGGGTGGAAGAAGCTCAGTTCAGCGGCGTGTAGCTGCAGGCGAGGGGCCATGGCCTTGGCGTTTTGATGGGCATAAAAGCCATCACCAAGGATCGGGTGACCCAAGGCGAGCAGGTGAACCCGCAGTTGGTGTGAGCGGCCAGTGATCGGGCGCAGGCGCACCAAACTCGTATCATCACCACGTTCGAGTACCTGATAGTGGGTCACCGACGGTTTGCCGTCGTCATAACACACCTTTTGCTTGGGTCGGTTCGGCCAGTCGCAGATCAGCGGCAGGTCGATAGTACCGCAGTCTTTTTCGATATGGCCAAATACACGGGCGTAATACACTTTTTCGGTACGGCGGTCCTGAAACTGGATTTTGATATTGCGCTCGGCAGCTTTGTTCAGCGCGAGCACAATCACACCGGAAGTCGCCATGTCGAGACGGTGGATGAGATGCGAATCAGCAAAACCAGCCAGTACCCGGGTATAGATACTGTCATGGAAGGCAGGATCGCGGCCGGGGTTCGATAGCATGCCCGAAGGCTTGTTGACGGCAATAATATCGTCGTCCTGATACAGGATATCCAACCAAGGATCTTTGGGTGGGTTGTAGTCAATCTCGGGCAGTGTGCTCATGGGGTGCTGGATCTACTAAAAAGGGCCAATGAAAGGTCCGTGGTATTGGAAGGCGGCGATAATATCAGCAATGGCTGAGAAGGCAATATCCTTGACACCCAATTTTGAGATATAAAAAAGCCGCCTGTGCTGGCGGCTTAGTCTAACGCTGTTAGTGGTTAACCGTGGCTCACGACAATCAAGCGCAGCGAGTCCAGCTGGATTTGCGCCTTGGTGATATAGCCGGTGAGCTCTTGGATTTGGGTTTCAATCAACTCCAGCTCGTCGTCACGAATATTCGGGTTCACCGCTTTGAGGGCCTGAAGACGATCCAGCTCGGCACGCAGTGTGGCTTCCATTTCAGCCTGGGCAGATTCACGGATCGTGATCAGCTCGCTGGCGACCACCTGCTCGGCACTTTCGATCAGGGTATGGATATCTTTCTGAACCGAATTGACCAATTTGCTGCCAAGGTGGCGGTTGACTGGGCTGAGCTGACGGTTGAAGCCTTCAAACTCGACTTTGGCCGACAGGTTATTGCCTTTGGCGTCAAGCAGGATGCGGATTGGTGTCTTCGGTAGGAAGCGGCCGATTCCAGACTGTTTCGGTGCCTGGGCATCGACGACATACACCAACTCGAGCAGCAGGGTTCCGGCTGGTAGTGCCTTGTTTTTCAACAACGATACCGCCGTGGTGCCGACGCCTTCCGATAGCAGCAGGTCGATACCGCCTTGGATCATCGGGTGCTCCCAGCTGATGAAGTGCAGATCTTCGCGCGACAGAGCGGTGTCGCGTTCAAAGGTGATGGTACAGCCGTCGTAAGGTAGACCTGGGTAGCTCGCGACCATCATGTGCTCTGAAGGCGTAACGACAATGGCATTTTCGCCTTTGTCGTCCTGGTTCAGGCCGATCGTGTCGAACAGGCCGAGAGCAAAGTTAACCAAGTTGGCGTCACCATCTTTACTGCTGATCTCTTCAACCAACTTCTGGGCGTCATTGCCACCGTTGGAATGGATTTCCAGCAGACGGTCACGGCCTTGCTCCAGCTTACCCTTTAGCTCCAAGTGCATCGCTGCGCTTTTTTCTACCAGCGCATCCAACAGGCTGCTATCAGGCTTGTCACTGGCGAGCAGTTCAAGCAGATCGCCACTGAAGGCATCATAGATGGCGCGGCCGGTCGGGCAGGTTTCTTCAAAGGCATTTAGGCCTTCGTTGTACCAACGGGCCAGCAGGGCTTGCGAGGTGCCTTGCAGATGCGGAACATGGATCTCGATATCGCGTTTTTGACCGATGCGGTCAAGGCGGCCGATACGCTGCTCAAGTAGATCAGGGTTGTTCGGCAGATCGAACATCACCAACTGGTTGGCAAATTGGAAGTTGCGTCCTTCTGAGCCGATTTCAGAACATAGTAGCACCTGTGCACCATCCTCTTCCTGGGCGAAGTAGGCGGCTGCCTTGTCGCGTTCGATGATTGACATGCCTTCGTGGAACACGGTGGCACGGATCCCTTCGCGTTCACGCAGTGCCTGCTCGAGGATCAGGGCGGTTTGGGCGCGGGAGCATATCACCAGCACTTTTTCCTGGCGGTTGGCTTTGAGCATGTCCAGTAGCCAGTTAACGCGTGGATCAAACTGCCACCAGGTTGCAGAATCACCTTCGAACTCCTGGTAGATGTCTTCTGGGTACAGCAGCTTGAAAGCCTTTTGCTCAACACTCATCTTGCCACCCATCATCGCGGCAACACGCATTGCTGTCTGGTACTGCGTTGGCAAGTCCAGTGGGTACATATTGAGGTGGCGCTGCGGGAAGCCCTTGATAGCCGCACGGGTGTTACGGAACAGCACTCGGCCGGTACCGTGGCGGTCCATCAGGTTGTCGATCAGCTCATGGCGAACCATTTGTTGCTGCTCGGCGTCGGCATCACCGGCTTCGATAATGCGCAGCATCGGCTCGATATCTTGCTCTGGCAGCAGCTCGACCAAGGTGTTCTTGGCTTCGTTGTCCAGTTTTTCGCCTGATAGCAGTCGTGATACGGCATCGGCAACCGGGGCATACTGGCGCTCTTCTTCGACAAACGCCTCGTAGTCATAGAAGCGGTCAGGATCGAGCAGGCGCAGGCGGGCAAAGTGGCTTTCATGGCCCAATTGCTCCGGGGTTGCTGTCAACAGCAACACGGCTGGTGATTTTTCGGCTAGGGCTTCTACCACCTGGTACTGGCGGCTTGGCTTGTCTTCGCTCCACTCAAGGTGATGGGCTTCATCGACAACCAGCAGATCCCAGTCGGCATCCAGCGCTTGTTCGAAGCGGCGGCGGCTCTTGCGCAGGAAATCCAGCGAGCACAGTACATACTGGGCGGTATCGAACGGGTTGGCAGAATCAGCAAAGGCTTCGACACAGCGCTCTTCATCGAAGATCGAGAAGTGCAGGTTGAAGCGGCGCATCATTTCCACCAGCCATTGGTGCTGCAGGGTTTCCGGCACCAGGATAAGTATACGCTCGGCACGGCCAGACAATACTTGCTGGTGGATGATCATGCCTGCCTCAATGGTTTTACCCAGACCCACTTCATCAGCCAGCAAGACACGCGGGGCATAACGACGACCCACTTCATGGGCAATGTACAGCTGGTGAGGGATCAAACCGGCGCGCATGCCGCAAAGGCCACGCAGCGGGCTTTTGTGCTGCTCGTACTGGTTCTTGAGGGCACGGTAGCGCAGTGCGAAGCGATCCATGCGGTCAATCTGGCCGGCGAACAGTTTGTCCTGCGGTTTGTTGAAGCGGATTTGGTTGCTGAGGAAAATCTCGCGCAGGGCGACATTTTCTTCGCCGGTATCGGTACGGGTACCGATGTAGGTAAAGACGCCGCCGGTCTCATCGACCTGCTCGACGTTGAGCGACCAGCCGTCATGGCTTTCAACCACATCACCGACATTGAACATTACACGGGTCACAGGTGCATCATTGCGAGCATAAAGGCGGTTCTCTTCACAGGCAGAGAACATCAGAGTCACAGTCCTGGCATCGGAAGCCACGACGGTACCTAGACCCAGATCACTTTCAGTATCACTGATCCAACGTTGACCCAAAGCAAATGGCATAGTGGTTAAAACCTTCTAATTATTTGAAATCAAGGAAAATGCGAAGCCGATGCGCCAGCATTTATGAACTACACTCAAAGTAATACCGTACTAGATGGTATCCATCCGCTGCTGTTGGCAGTGGGTATTGGTATATAAGTGTAAGCCAGAATCCGCACCGGTAAAAAAGGGGAGTAATGTTACTGCAACCCGTGAGCAAGGTCACGGTCATTGTGATAAGAAAGTACCAAACTGTAACTGTCACATTTATTTAATTATCTCCGGTCTTTAATAGTAACAACCCGTTTTTACGGGCACAGGAAAAACTCTGGTGGAAAACCCACCGTTTTGTTACCAAGGAGGTACCTATGGATGAAGCTGGTAGGAAAGTTTTCGTTCTAGACACCAATATTCTGCTTCATGAGCCCCTCGCAGTTTATTCCTTCAAAGAGCATGACGTTGTTATTCCGATGACCGTGCTCGAAGAGCTCGATCGCATCAAGGACAGTAAGCGGGATGTGTCCCGTGATGCCCGTGTTGCCATCCGAGCCCTGGAAGATATCTTCCATGACGCGACCCCCGAGCAAATTGTCGAGGGGATCCCACTTGGCCCCGAAGGTGGCGGGCTTGGCAAAGTTTCTATTTTTGCCGACTACGAAGTCACCGAAACGGTCCATGCCTTTGCTGATAAAGCAGGGGATAACCGTATATTAAATGGCGTGCTCTTTCTCCAGGCCCATTACGCACCACGCGAAGTGGTACTGATCACCAAAGACATCAATATGCGACTGCGTGCCAAAGGTGCCGGGGTATGTTTTGTCGATGACTACCGTACCGATCAGTTGATTGATGACGTCAAGATGCTGACCAAGGGGTACCACCAGTTCAGTGGTAATTTCTGGGAGCGGGTCGGGGAGTGTCATTCAGAGAGTAAGGGGCGTTCGACGGTGCATACCTTGCCGTCAGAGTTGTTTGAAGCACCATTTATCAACCAATACTTAATTGATGAGGACAGTGATTTTGCTGGTCGGGTCCAGTCTGTCGACGGGGAAAACCTGATCTTGAAAGATATTGGCCACGAGCGCTTGCTTAGCCGACAGGCGTGGGGGATCCACCCGAAAAACATCTACCAGGGAATGGCATTTGATGCCTTGATGGATCCGAAAATTGACTTGGTGATCCTAACCGGCCCAGCCGGGTGTGGTAAGACCATCTTGGCCATGGCTGCGGCGTTGGAGCAGGTGATTGAAAAAGGGATGTACGACAAAATCATCGTGACCCGCAACACCCCTGAAATTGCCGAATCGATCGGCTTCCTGCCCGGGACCGAGGAAGAGAAAATGATGCCTTGGCTCGCCGCTGTCACTGATACTATGGAGGCGCTGCACAAAAACGATGTCTGTACCGACGGTTCAATGAAGTACATTTTCGACAAGGCCAATATTCAATTTAAATCGATTAACTTTATGCGGGGACGCTCAATCCAGAATGCCTTTGTCCTGCTGGACGAGTGTCAGAATCTCACCGCCTCACAGATCAAAACCATCATCACCCGCTGTGGGGAAGGCACCAAATTGGTTTGTTCAGGTAACCTAGCTCAGATTGACTCCAGTTACCTTTCTCCTGTTACGTCGGGCTTGACCTATATTGTCGAGCGTTTCAAGAATTTCGAAGGCAGTGCCAACATCTATCTCAATGGCGTTGTCCGCAGCCGGTTGGCTGAGTTTGCCGAGGAGAACCTGTAGCGACTGCAGGTCCGGTCATTAACCCAATAGCAAAAGCGAGCCGTTTGGCTCGCTTTTTCATTTCTGGCCCTATGGTGCTTTGGGATCTAATGACCAAGGTATTGCGTGAGGGCCGGATCGCTCGGTGCTACCAAGATATCTTGGCTCGGGCCAAACACTTTCACCTGCCCTTGATAGATAAAGGCGCACTTGTCGGCAATCTTCAGTGCATCTTCCGGGCTGTGAGTGACCATCAGTACCGTCGTGCCCTGCTCCCGCGCCAATTTCCTAACGAGTTCGAGCATTTCTTTGCGCAACGCCGGATCCAGTGCCGAGAAGGGCTCGTCGAGCAACAGCAGTGGACGCTGTCGGATCAGACAGCGTGCCAGTGCGACCCGTTGCCGCTGGCCGCCGGACAATTGTTCTGGCAAGCGGTTAAGGTAGTCTTGTAACCCGACTTTTGCGGCGGCTACCACCACTTGCTCTTTTTGCTTATTGCTCAGCGTGAGCGCAGGGTTCAAACCGAGGCCGATATTTTCATAGACGCTCAGGTGAGGAAATAAATTGTGTTCTTGGAACAAGATCGAAAGTGGGCGCTTGGCCGGATGCAATTGGTTGATAGGGTGACCATTGACCGTGAGCGTCCCGCTATCAGGGGCAAGAAAGCCGGCCACCATGGCGAGCAATGTACTTTTTCCTGCGCCACTAGGGCCCAAGAGGGCAACAATATCACCGGCTTCCACCCTGAGGTCGAAACAGAGTTGGGTGGATTGGCCTGGTTGCTTGGGGTGGTGAAAGCAATGTTGTAAGCGCTGCAAAGTTAACATGATGGAGTCCGGATGATCAGTTTTTCTACCAAGGAGAAGAGACCAAGGCTAAGGGTTAGCAGGATCAATGCTGCCACGGCGGCCGCATCCATTTGATAACTGCCGAGTAGCTGGAATAGATAGAGCGGCAGGGTTTGGAAGTCCTGGCTACCAAATAGGGCAATGGCGCCCAAATCGCCAAGAGATAATACAAACCCAATAGCCAATGATTGGGCGAACGGCTTTTTCAAGGCCCGCCACTCCACCAGTCTTAGCCGTGATAGTCCACTCATGCCCAAGCTTTGGCACAGTGGTTCATATTGCTGGGCAACATGGAGCATTGGCTGGCTGAGGGTTTTGAGCACATACGGCAGCGCCATCAGGGCATTGACGGCAATGACCACCCAAAAGGCCGCAGCAAAAGCATCGGTGAACTGACGCAGTAACAAGAATATTCCAGTACTTAATACCAGTCCCGGTGTGACCAAGATAATGGTGCCGATCAGATCCAAACCATCGGCTTGCCAGCGGCGGTGAGTGAGTCGCCACTGCCGGCTGGTGAGAAGAATGGCCGTCCCCCCAACCAGTGCCAGCACACTGGCAATACTGGCGATTTGCAGTGAGTGTCGAATCGCCTGCCAGAGTCCCGGACTGCGCAGGGTGTCGAGGGTTTGGCTATTCAGCCCGGCCACGGCAACGGACAACAGCGGGGGGAAAACCAACAGCAGGGCGAGGCCGATCCAGCATCCATCCCAGCAGCGGCTGGCTAGGCTGTCGAATTGACTCTGGCGTGGGTTGGTGACGGATTGGCTGGATGTTGCCAGTGGCTTGGCAAAGCGCTGGCTCAGCAATACCAAACTGCAGCACAGCAGCATTTGCCACAGGGCCAGAATGGCGCCACCAGCCAAATCAAAGTCGTAGCGCAGGGCTTGGTAAATGGCCAGTTCAATAGTGGTGGCCCTGGGGCCGCCACCCAGCGCCATAATGACGGCAAAACTGGTAAAGCACAGCATGAACACCAGGCCGATGGCATGGGGCAGTTGCTGGCGCAGTCTCGGCCAGGCGACAAAGCGGAAGGCCTGCCAGCTGGACATGCCGAGGTGGGTGGCCAGTTGGTGTTGCTCAAACGGGATCCCCTCCAGACTTTGAACGAACAGCCGGGTCGCCAGTGGCAGATTGAGAAAAACATGTGCCAGCAAGATCCCCTGCAGGCCGTAGAGCGAGAAGCTGCCCTGCCACCCTTGCAGGGCCAAGATATTAGCCAGCAACCCATTGTTGCCGTAAATCGCCAACAGGCCGAATACTGCGACCAGTACCGGCAGGACCAAGGTCATGGCAAAGATCCGCATCAGTAGGGCTTTGCCGGGGAATTGGCGGCGTGACAGGGCATAGGCGACGGGGATGGCCGGCACAATACTGAGCAGTGTCGAGAGCAGGGCCTGGGTAAAGGAGAAAGCGGTAATATGCCGCAGGTACGGGTCATGCCATAGCGAGGCGATATCGAGCATGCTGGCCTCGTTGATCAAGGCGCCAAGGGCCCCGGCCACGAGCAAGAGAATAAGCCCGGCAGTCATGAGGCCGGGCATCAGTTGGGCGGTACGTGTGTTCAAAAGTGAGTGCCTGCTACTTGGTCAGAGCTTGTTGCCACTCACGTACCCAGCTCCTGCGCTGTTTCGCAACATCGTGGGCGGCAAACTCCAACGCCTTGGCGGGTAGGGTTAGCACTTTGAATTCGGCTGGCTGCACGACATCCGTCACCGGGTACATCCAGTTGCCCGTCGGGATCACGGATTGGAATTCTGGGGTCAGGATAAAGGCCAGGAATTGGTCGGCCAGCGCTTGGTTGGGGCTGCTTTTTAGTTTGGCGGCAACCTCCACCTGCATGTAATGCCCCTCGCTGAAATCGGCCGCTTTGTATTTATCATCCAGCTCGGCAATCAGGTGATAGGCTGGGGAGGTGGTGTAAGAGAGCACCATGTCGGACTCACCCTTGAGGAACATGCTATAGGCTTCAGACCAGCCTTTGGTGACCGTGACTGTTTTCTGTGCCAGTTGCTGCCAAGCATCTGAGGCTTTATCGCCATAAACCGATTTCATCCACAGCATCAGGCCCTGGCCCGGTGTCGAGGTACGCGGATCCTGATAGATGATGGTCAAATCATCACGGTTGACCAACTCATCCAAACTCTTGGGTGGATTCGCCAGTTTGGTGCTGTCGTAGACAAAGGCGAAGTAGCCGTAATCGAAGGGGACAAAGGTGGTGTCGTTCCATCCGTTTGGCAGAGTTAACGTGCTGGTATCAACCTGATGCTCAGCCAGTAATCCGGTCTTTTTAGCTTCGGCGATTAGGTTGTTATCAAGGCCAAGCAACACATCGGCCTTGGTGCGCTGGCCTTCAAGGCGAACGCGGTTGAGGATGGACACACCATCATCCAGTGCGACAAATTCCAAATTACATTCGCACTGCGCCTCAAACGCTTTTTCGATCGCCGGCCCCGGCCCCCAGTCTGAGGCAAATGAGCTGTAGGTGTAAACCGTCAGGGTATTGTCCGTGGCCAATGCCGGAGCAGCAGCCAAGGTTAGAAGAGGGAGTAATTTTTTCACTATGCGCTCCTGATGCTCTTGCGTCCGGCAAGAGGAATAATAATCGTATGAGCGGCACAGGGTTGAGCATAAGGCTGGCATCATGCCAGCCCCGCGGGATAACAAGGCATACCGTATCGAACTCAATTCCTACGCCAGCATTAACTGGATCAGGTTCAGTGGGTTTTGCCTTGGCAATCTCAGCGGCTTGCAGTATGACTAAGACAAGCGGCGCTCCCCAATGAGAACGCCTGTTATTGTAATGTGCTGGGGTACGGGTTGCCAGCAGGAACGTTCTTTTATGCCCAAATCATGTAATAAGATTTGGAGGGAGTGTCGGGCCCAGAGAGAAGCTCTAACTATTTGGCATCATTGAGCGACCAGTTGTAATCATAACGGATCTTATCCAGGGTGATCGGCGGCCCTTGCCGGTATTGGTTAATGTGTTTTTGGAGCTGGGATTGGCTGCCAAAGTCACTGCCATACCAATCATAAATCGAAGATATTTTGGTGTTGCCGCTTTGCGGGTTAACCCCTTTGCGGCTATTGATAAAGCGTGCGGCTGATTTCTCCAGCAGGCGTTCGCTGTTGCTGGCGGTGAATGCTTCCGGCTGGAGGTCCGGGCAGCCCAGGCTGGCGCAATTGACCACATAGTGGATACGCGGGTCACGCCAGATCGGGCGCAATATACGGTGCTCGATATCATTGAGGGAGAGGGTTTTGCCATTGATGGTCAGCACTTGCTGATCCCATGGCCCAAAGCTAAAAAAACCGCCTAGCTTGGTGATGGAGGAAACGGGGTAGTTGTCGAGGATCAGCTTGACCGTTTGGGCGTTGTAGAGGTTTACCCAATAGGCAAATTGTTCGTTGCGATTTAATTGGTGTGGGTCGAGTTTGGTGAGATCGCGCAGGTAGCGATCCAGTTCATACTTGTCGCTGTCAGTTACCCGGCCATAGCGAAACAAGGTTTGGCTAGGCTGGACGACAAGGTATTTATCGAGCAGGCGCTGCCAGCGGCCGTGATCAACCGTTTGTGAGTTGGTGGTGGCGTATTGCTGCCAGTAGGGCCAAAGATTGGCCTTGGGTGCAGAAATGGCACTGGCCGATAGCAAGAGAAATAGCAGACTGACAATAAAACGCATAGGGGATCCTCAGTGAAGCATCACGGTCTAAAGTGGTAACAAGATACTTGGGTATCATTAGCTTAGACGACCCGATAGGGAATGATTTTATTGCAAAAAAGACAAAATAAAACGCCCCTAGCACAGGCTTGGGGCGTCATTTTTTACCGTTGCCAGTAAAGGTTAGCTCGGCTAAGCGAGGAACGCTGGGATATTGCGCTCATACTCGGCAATCTTGTCCTCATGCTGCAAGGTCAGGCCGATATTATCCAGACCGTTTAGCAGGCAGTGGCGGCGGAACTCATCGATTTCAAAGCCGTACTGTTTACCGTTCGCCGTTACCCGCATTGCGTCCAGATCAACGGTGATCTCAGCGCCTTCATTCGCTTCGACATACAGGAAGATCTCATCGACTTCCTGCTCGGTCAGGCGAACTGGCACCATCTGGTTGTTGATCGAGTTGCCGTAGAAGATGTCGGCAAAGCTAGGCGCAATCATGACCTGGATACCGTAATCGGCTAATGCCCATGGCGCATGCTCGCGCGAAGAACCACAGCCGAAGTTTTCTCGGGCCAGCAAGATGCTTGCGCCTTGGTAGCGCGGGGCATTCATGATGAACTCTGGGTTTGGCTGCTCGCCAGCGTCGTCCAAGAAGCGCCAGTCATGGAACAGGTGCTTGCCGAAACCGGTACGGGTGACCTTCTGCAAAAACTGCTTCGGGATAATGGCATCGGTATCGACGTTGGCCGCATCCAATGGAACGACCAATCCGGTATGTTGTTTAAATCCTGTCATTGTTTCGTTCCTTCTCTTAAGCCGTCACTGCAACGTTGTCTAGTTCGCGGATATCAACAAAGTGGCCCGCACAAGCCGCTGCCGCTGCCATCGCAGGGCTGACTAGGTGGGTGCGACCGTCGCGACCTTGGCGGCCTTCGAAGTTACGGTTACTGGTTGATGCACAGCGCTCGCCAGGGCCAAGACGATCGTTATTCATCGCCAGACACATTGAACACCCTGGTAGGCGCCATTCGAAACCGGCTTCGATGAAAATCTTATCCAGTCCTTCTTTTTCAGCTTGGGCTTTCACTTGCTCCGATCCTGGAACAACCAGCGCCTGCACGTTTGATGCAACCTTGCGGCCTTTGGCAATCGCTGCTGCTGCACGCATATCTTCGATACGTGAGTTGGTACAAGAGCCGATAAAGACTTTATCGATAGCAAAGTCAGACAGTTTCTTGCCAGCTTCCAATCCCATGTAAGCCAGTGCTTTTTCTGCAGATGCCTGCTCAACCGGATCGACAAAGTCAGCGGGTGTTGGGATGGGCTGGTCAACGGCAATGACTTGACCCGGATTGGTGCCCCAGGTGACCTGCGGCTTGATGTCTTTGGCATCTAGGGTCACAACCGCATCGAACTGGGCATCGTCATCGGTTTTCAGCGTCTCCCAGTACTCGATAGCGGCTTCAAGATCGCCACCAACGGGTGAGAATTTACGATCTTTGATGTAGTCAAACGTCGTTTGGTCAGGGGCGATAAGGCCAGCTTTCGCACCCATTTCAATTGCCATGTTGCAGACCGTCATGCGGCCTTCCATGGTGAGATCGGTGATAGCTTCACCGCAGAACTCGACTACGTGACCAGTACCGCCTGCAGCGGTGGTCTTGCCGATGATTGCCAGCACAATATCTTTAGCGGTAATCCCTTCTGCAACCTTGCCTTTGACTTCGATTTTCATCGTCTTGGCTCGGGCCTGTTTCAGGGTTTGGGTTGCCAGGACATGCTCGACTTCCGAGGTGCCGATACCGAATGCCAGCGAGCCGAACGCACCGTGGGTGGCGGTGTGTGAATCACCACACACGATCGTCATGCCTGGTAGGGTGATCCCCAGCTCCGGGCCCATGACATGAACGATACCTTGGTATTTGTGGTTTAGATCGTAAAGGGTGACACCGAACTCTTCACAATTTTTGGCCAGTGTCTCCATCTGGATGCGGGCCATTTCGCCCGAGGCATTGATATCCTTGGTCTGGGTCGAGACATTGTGATCCATGGTGGCGAAGGTTTTGCCGACCTGGCGTACCTTACGGCCTTTTTCACGCAGGCCGTCAAAGGCCTGCGGTGAAGTCACTTCATGTACCAGATGGCGGTCGATGTACAGGATCGGGTTTTCGCCTTGGGCGGCAACCGCAACATGGGCATCATAGATTTTTTCGTATAGCGTCTGAGGCGCTTTAGTATTAGACATTGCTCATTTGCTCCTTGCTGCGATTAGGCTTGGCGAACGTACTGGGCTATTTTGTCGCCCATTTCGCTGGTGCTCAGTGCTGCGCTGTTGCCCGCTAGGTCAGCGGTCAGCTCACCGGCTTCCAGCGCTTGCGACACGGCTTGCTCGATAGCGCGTGCTGCCGGCTCTTCACCGAGGCTGTAGCGCAGCATCAGGGCTGCAGATAGGATCTGTGCCACCGGGTTGGCAATGTTCTTGCCAGCGATATCTGGCGCTGAGCCACCTGCAGGCTCGTACATGCCGAATTTGTCCTGGTTCAGGCTGGCTGATGGCAGCATGCCCATGGAGCCGGTGATCATCGCGCATTCGTCCGAGATGATGTCGCCGAAGATGTTCGAACACAGCATGACGTCGAACTGCGACGGATCTTTGATCAGCTGCATCGTCGCATTATCAATGTACATGTGGTTCAGCGTGACTTCTGGGTAGTCCTTCGCCACTTCTTCTACCACTTCACGCCACAGGATAGAGCTCTGCAGCACGTTGGCTTTATCGATGGAGTAAACGTTCTTGTTACGCAGCATGGCTGATTCGAAGGCAATACGGGCAATACGTTCGATTTCGTAACGGTGGTAAATCTCGGTATCGTACGCTTTCTCTTGCGGACCTTCACCTTCACGGCCTTTCGGCTGGCCGAAATAGATACCGCCAGTTAGCTCGCGTACCACCACGATGTCGAAGCCACGCTCGGAGATATCAGCACGTAATGGTGAAAATGCTTCTAGGCCACTGTGGATCTGCGCCGGACGCAGGTTGCAGAACAGCTGGAAGTGCTTGCGCAATGGCAGCAATGCGCCGCGCTCAGGTTGATCGTTCGGTGGCAGGTGTTCCCATTTCGGGCCGCCTACCGAACCGAACAGGATCGCATCCGAGGCTTCACAGCCCTTCATTGTTTCTTCCGGAAGGGGACAGCCATGGTTGTCGATGGCAATACCACCAACATCATACTCTTCGCATTCTAGGGTGAAACCGAATTTCTCTTGCACAGCGGCCAATACTTTGTGGGCCTGCTGCATAACTTCTGGGCCAATACCGTCACCCGGTAGAACGGCAATTTTATATGTACCTGCCATGGTTATACTGTCTCCATTTGGGATTTTTGTTTAATTTCTGCAATTTGATCGGCGCGATAAATGCTATTGATCACGTGAAGTAGTGCTTGTCCTGACGCTTCGACAATGTCGGTTGCCAAGCCAGTACCGTGGTACTTGCGGCCCTTGTAGTTGGCGATGATGTCGGCCTGACCCAGACCATCTTCGCCTTCGCCCTTGGCGGTAAGATCGAACTTGTCCAGAACGATTTCATAACCGGTTAGGCGATAAATACACTGGTATAGCGCATCGACGGGGCCATTGCCGACAGCGGCTTCGCATTTTTCCTCATCACCACACTGCAGCTTGATGCTGGTGGTTGCCATCACGCTACCGGACTGTACACTTAGGTAGTTAAGCTTGAAGAAGTCATCTTCATCGCGCAGGTTGGCAAAGTGCATCAGTGCTTCAAGATCGTAATCGAAGACTTGGCCCTTGCGGTCGGCCAGCTTCAGGAAATCGGTGTATAGGTCGTCCAGGTTGTATTCGTTTTCGGTGTAACCCAGTGCGTCCATGTGGCTTTTCACCGCGGCGCGGCCTGAGCGAGATGTTAGATTCAGTGCTTGGTTCTTCAGGCCGATAGACTCGGGCGTCATGATCTCGTAAGTATTCTTGTTCTTTAGCATGCCGTCTTGATGGATACCCGACGAGTGGCTGAAGGCATTGGCACCCACGATAGCCTTGTTGGCTTGTACCGGCATGTTGCAAAGCTGGCTGACCATCTTGCTGGTGCGGTGGATCTCATCGTGTTTGATGTTGGTGTGTACACCCAATAACTCAGCGCGGGTTTTGATGATCATGGCGATTTCTTCGAGCGAACAGTTACCCGCTCGTTCACCTAATCCATTGATTGTCCCTTCAACCTGACGGGCACCGGCTTGCACCGCAGCCATCGAGTTGGCGACCGACATCCCCAGATCATCATGGCAGTGCACCGAGATAATGGCCTTGTCGATATTCGGGACCCGCTCGAACAACTGGCTGACGATGCCGCCGAATTCGCTCGGTAGGGTATAGCCAACAGTATCAGGAATATTGATGGTGCTGGCACCGGCATTAATGGCTGCTTCCACCATCCGGCATAGGTTATCGATTGGCGTTCGGCCGGCATCTTCACACGAGAACTCCACATCATCGGTGTAGTTACGGGCACGCTTCACGGCGGCGACACCCATTTCAATCACGTCATCGTAGCTGCGGCGCAGTTTGTCCTGAACATGGACGGTGGAAGTAGAAATAAAGGTATGGATCCGAAATGCCTCGGCCACTTTCAATGATTCGGCGGCGACATCAATGTCTTTGGCAACCGCGCGGGACAGGGCACAGACTCGGCTGTTCTTGATGTGCTTGGCAATGGTCTGGACTGACTCGAAATCGCCCGGCGAAGAAACAGGAAAGCCCGCTTCAATAACATCAACCCCAAGGCGCTCAAGGGCATAAGCAATCTGCAGTTTTTCTTTCACCGTCAGGCTGGCGGATAGCGCCTGCTCACCGTCACGTAACGTGGTATCGAAAATGATGACCTGATCTTTCATTGCTACTTCCTTTCATTGGCTGCCGTATTGGCATTATCTGCATCCGTTTGCGCTGGCCTGTATAAGAAAAAACCCGCGCTGGCTGCGCGGGTTTTTGGAATTCTTAGTGGTGTTTCCCACTCATAAGCTACCCGCGCGATGTATTCACGATAAGGAGGAGGCTTAGGAGAAGAGATGAGAAACGCATTTTCATAATTGAAATATATCCACAAACTTGGTTAACAAATGAATACCAAATAGACAGGTGGACCGTCAACCATTAATTGCATGTTTATTTTATTTTTATGGTTATTCAGTTGATATTTCATGGCCATTACAACAAATCTGACCACTTGTATGCAGCGGGGGAGCGAGTGCTCGGTTGGGCGTTGAGCTAATGCTGCTATTTGTGTAGATAACAAAGATGTTATTTGTTTGTTGAATCCACATCAAGGTGAGGAGATCTCTCATATAGTAAAATTAATCAATTGATTACATTTTGGGGAATTATTGCCCTGTCGACATGGTCGGTAAAGCCGGGCGTCCGGTCAGTGAATCTGACACCAGAGACAGATTGATTACTGAGGCGAGGAAGCTGTTTGTCAGCTTTATGGTGTTTCCTTTTCTGATCCCGCCCTCAATGTTGACCATGCAAAATATTGAAATGGATGAAGCGTATTTGGCTGAACTTGTCGAGCACAATGTCAATGTGTTGGTACGTGGATTGATGATACCAAAGGAAGAGAATAAACCATGCTAAACAATCGTAAACTACTCCTGTTTCCTGCTGTGTTAGCCGGCGTGGTGATCTTGGTGTTGGCGATTAATTTGCGCCCATCGCCGGATGTAAAGCAGGTACTTGAACGTGCCAGGGTAGTCGATGTGATCAATCTTGAACAGCAGCAGCTTGCACCAGAGGCCGCGGGATTTGGTCGGGTTGCGCCGAAGGTGGAGTGGCAGGCCATCGCGGAAGTGACGGGCAAGGTGGTGTACCGCCATCCGGATCTGAACAAAGGACGGGTATTGGATGCGGGGACCATTTTGCTCAATATCGATCCCTTGGATTATGAATTGCGTCTGGCGCAGGCCGAAGCCGATGTCAGTGGCAGCCGAGCACAGCTGGCTAAGTTGACGCAGGAAGAGCAGAACCTGAAGACCACCTTGAAGATAGAAAAGAACCGTTTGGCGATCAGCAAAAGGGAGCTGGCGCGCAAGCAGGAACTCCGCACCAAAGGGTTGACCTCGCAGTCGACTGTCGATCTGGAGCAGCAGAATACGCTGGCGAGCCAGAAGGTGGTGCAGGAAATCGAAAACCAGCTCATTGTGTTGCCCAACGAACGCAAGGTCACACAGGCCCAGCTGGAGGTGAATTTGTCGCAGGTGAGCGAAGCAAAGCGCTCATTGCAAAAAACGGTGATCACCTTGCCGATCGATGCCCGGATCTCCAATGTGGATATCGAGCAGGATCAGGTGGTGAATACTCAGCAGGTGATGGTGGTGGCACACGGTATCGATACGGTGGAAATTGATGCCCAAATCGCCCTGCATGATATGCAGGTACTCGCTGCCAGTCTGACTCAGTACACCGCCCATGCCGATGGCAAGCCTCGGGCTGACCAGCTCGATCTCAGTGCTAGTATCCAGTTGTCCAGTGGCAGCTTTATCCAGCAATGGCCGGCGAAAGTGACTCGCATCAGTGATACGGTCAACGCCAATCAGGCCACCGTCGGGGTGATCCTTGAAGTTGATCAGGACTACCGCCAACTATCACCGGACTCCGCCCCGCCTTTGGTCAAAGGGATGTTTGTCGAAGCTCGGATTTCTGGTCAGCCCAACCCGCACTGGGTGATCCCCGAGCGGGCTTTGCATGGCGATAAAGTCTATTTGGTCGATAGTGAAGGTCATTTGAAAATCCAGTCGGTGACAGTCCTGTTCCGCCGTGATGGCCTAGTGGCGATCAGCGGAGAGCTGGCGTCCGGTACCCAGTTGGTGGTCAACGATTTGCTGCCGGCTGTCGCGGGCATGGCATTGAGAGTCGTGACCGTGAATGGCCAGCCGGTTGAGCAGGATCCGATTCAGGAGCCGGCGTCATGATCCGTTACTTTTCCCGTCACCCAACGGCCGCTAACCTGATGATGTTGGCCTTGATTATCCTGGGGCTGGTGTCTCTGCCTAAGATCAAGCGTGAAACCTTCCCGGATTTTGCGCCCCCTTATATCATTGCCTCGGTGGTCTATCCCGGTGCTTCGCCTCAGGAAGTGGAGGAGAGCATCTGTATGCGGATGGAGGACGCCGTGGATGGGTTGTCCAATATCATCGAGACCCGCTGTGAAGCGGTAGAAGGCTCGGCATCGCTGATCCTCAAGTTGACCAGTAGCGAGGTGGTCTCGCGGATGCTGGTGGATGTCCAGACCCAGATCAACGCGATCAATGATTTCCCGTCTGAAATCGAATCACCGATAGTCCGTGAGCTGGATTGGAACGAGCCGGTGGTTGATGTGGCGATCAAAGCCGATACCAGCCTGCCGCACCTCAAGGCGTATGCCGAACAGCTCAAGCGTACTCTCAAACTCGACTATGACGTTTCATTGGTCGATGTCAGCGGGTTTTCCGACCATCAGCTCAGGGTCGAACTTGATGAAGTGGCGATCCGTCTGCTGGGCTTGAGTGTCAATGATATTGCCAACAAATTGAGCCGGCAAAATATCAAACTGCCAAGCGGCAACATCGAGCTGGCGGATCGCAACCTATTGATCCGCTTCGACGAGCAGAAAATAACCCCAGAGACGATTGCCCGAACGGTTATCGGCGCAGATACCCAGGGAGCCATATTGCGCTTGGGGGATGTCGCGACGATTACCGATCGTTTCGCCCTTGATGAGCAGAAGGTGTTGTTTGATGGTGTGCCGTCGGCAATGCTTCGGATCAGCAAGAACAAGGCCGATGATGCGTTGCGGATCAAAGAGCGGGTAGCAGCGTTTGTCGAGGCGGAAAACCAGCGGGCACCGACCGGAGTGACCCTGACGCTGACCAATGATCTCTCGTCGCTTTTGTGGGATCGCCTGACCATGATGATCAGAAACGGCTGGCAGGGCGTCGTGCTGGTCTTTGCCGTGATGTGGCTGTTTTTCTCGTTCCGCTATTCATTCTGGATCGCCGCAGGTTTGCCGGTCGCTTTTCTTGGCAGCATGTATTTGATGGCCGCTTTCTCTTTGTCCATCAATATTATGTCGTTGGTCGGCCTGCTGATGGCCATCGGGATCATGATGGATGATGCGATAGTGATCTCCGAGTCGATAGCCTCCCACCTTGATCGCGGACAGAAGATCCAGGATGCAGTGTACAACGGGGTGAAGAAAGTGCTGCCGGGGGTGGTGTCATCATTCCTCACCACAATCTGCATTTTCGGTAGCTTGATCTTCCTTGAAGGGGAGATGGGCGCGGTATTGCGGGTGGTACCGCAAGTCTTGATCCTGGTGCTGTCGATCAGTTTGGTTGAAGCGTTCTTGATTTTGCCTCGTCACCTTAGCCATTCATTGCACCGGCAAAAGCAGGAAACACTGCCACCTACATGGAAGCGGAACTTCCTGATCCGGTTTGAGCAATTTCGCAATGAGCGCTTGGTCAATTGGGTTGCGCTGGTGGTGCAATGGCGTTACCTGTTTGTCGGTGGGGTGATTGGTTTGCTGTTTGCCTCCTTTGCCTTGCTGGCAGGTGGCGGCCTGAAGTTTGTCGGCTTTCCGGAGCTGGATGGCGATATTGCCGAAGCGCGGATCATCTTGCCGCCGGGCTCCACACTAAGCCAGACGGAAGCGGTGGTGCATGAGGTGGTGACGTCGGCGAAACGTCTCAATGCGCAATGGAGCGAACGCAACGAAGATGGCATGTCATTGGTCAAGAACATTACCGAGCAGTTCAACTTCAATGCCGATGCTGACGAAAGTGGCCCGCATGTCGCAACTGTCAGGCTCGATTTGCTCAGTGCCGAGATCCGCAATAGCCTGATCGATGAGTTTATTGATGCGTGGCGGGAAGATGTCGGTGAGCTGGCCGCGCCGGTGGCGTTGGTCTTCAAGCAACCGGCGATGGGGCCGGGTGGCCGAGCCATTGAGGTGCGGATGCAGCATGATGACTTGGCGATGCTCAAAGCCGCCTCTATCGAGACCCAGCAGTTCTTCAATGAATTTGCCGGGGTATCAGGCGTGCTGGACGATATGCGGATGGGTAAGCCGGAAGTACTGATCCGTCTGCGTCCGGGAGCCGAGTCCTTCGGGGTCGATGGCAAAATGATTGCTTCACAGCTGCGGGCGGCGTATTTCGGCCAGACTGCCGATGAGATCCAGATCGGGCCCGAGAACATTGAAATCGAGGTGATGTTCAACAAAGAGCGGGCGGCAGATCTGCAGGTCCTCTCAAGCTTTCCGATCATTTTGTCTGATGGCAGCCAGATCCCGCTGGCCTCGGTGGCAATTCTTGAGCATCAGCGTAACTATGTGCGGATCCAGCGTATTAACGGGCTGCGCACCCTCAGTGTTTATGGTGATCTGCAAGAGAGCGTGATCAGCTCCGGCGAGGTGCTGAGCCAGTTCAAAACCAAGCTGATGCCTAAGCTGCAGCAGGATTACCCAGGGCTGCGCTTTGACTTCGAAGGGGCGGCCAAGGATACCGCGAAAACCGGGCAGTCGATGGCAACAGGGTTTATGCTGGGGATCTTCGGGGTGTTTGTGATCCTCAGCTTCCAGTTCCGCAGCTACCTCGAACCCTTCGTGGTGCTGCTGGCGATACCGTTGGCCCTGATCGGGGTATTCTGGGGCCACTTGCTGCTGGGCCATCCGCTCAGTATGCCCAGCATGATGGGTTTTGTCTCGCTGGCCGGGGTGGTGGTCAACGACTCCATCTTGCTGGTGCAGTACATCCGTCACCACCTTGATGATGGCGACGACATAGAAAAAGCCGTGGTAGAGGCAAGCCGAGAGCGCTTCAGGGCGGTTTTCCTGACATCGCTAACCACTGCTGCCGGCTTGTTACCGCTGATGCTGGAAACCAGCTTGCAGGCCCAGGTTATCAAGCCGCTGGTGATCTCGATAGTGTTTGGGATCTTTACCTCAACCCTGCTGGTACTGTTCATGATCCCGGCGGCATACGTGATCTTGTCTGACTTCAAATTGGTACACCGCCATGAAAATTTAGCCTCCGCTTAATTTCCGGCAAACCGTTGGCAATCCTTTCGCAACAGGTATGTATGCTGCGCGGAAGGATTGTCATTATCCCTCCTCTAAAGCGTCACTGCGTTGTCATATCCCTTTTCTAATCTGATCCAGAGTTAATCAGCTTAGGATCTCGACAATGACCTTACTGACACCGTTACAGCGAATTGATTACGCATTTTCGGCGCTTTGCCTCTGCCACCGTTTCAACCTTCAAGTTGCGCGTTTTAGTCGTGCGATATCCCATACCGGGGATGGTCACCTGTATGGGATTTTTGCAGCACTGGCATGGGTTGCTGATCCTCTGCAGGGAGCAGATGTAGTGACAACTGGGTTACTTGCATTCGCCCTCGAACTTCCGGTTTACCTTGTTCTGAAAAATTGCTTGAAGCGCAATCGCCCGGAAGCGTTGCCGAGCTTTATTACACCATCGGACAAGTACAGCTTGCCGTCGGGCCATACCGCCGCGGCTTTTGTTATGGCCTCGCTCATCACGGCATTTTATCCGGATACCGCCTGGTTTATCTGGCCGTGGGCGGTAGCGATAGGTTTCTCCCGTGTGCTGCTAGGGGTGCACTACATTACCGATGTCATTGCCGGGGCGCTGCTGGGCATATTGTGCTTTCAGCTCATGAGTTTCTAAGGAGTAGCCAGTCAATGAAGATTCTTTATGGTGTTCAGGGGACGGGCAATGGCCATATTTCACGGGCTCGAGAAATGGCCAGGGCATTTTCGGTTCTGGGAGCCGATGTCGACTTTCTGTTTTCAGGCCGTCCTGATAATCGCTATTTTGATATGGATTGCTTCGGTCAGTTCCAAACTCGGCGTGGGCTGACCTTTGTCACCGAAAATGGTGAAGTGAGCCGTTGGAAGACCCTGACCAGCAATCACTTGGCGACGTTTTGGCGTGATGCCCGCAATCTCGACTTAACCGGCTACGATGTGGTACTTAATGATTTTGAGCCGGTTTCTGCCTGGGCGGCGAAAAAACAGCAGGTTCACAGTATCGGGATCAGCCACCAGAACGCTTTTTTGCACGACATCCCAACCCAAGGCCAGACCTGGTTTGATGGCTTGGTACTGCGCAGTTTTGCTCCAACGGCCCAGCAGTTGGGCGTCCATTGGTTCCATTTCAACCAGATGATCCTACCGCCTATCGTGCCGATGGGGGAAGTATCGCTAGCCAGCGATCAGTCGGTATTGGTTTACCTGCCTTTCGAGAACCTGCAGGCGGTACTTGGTTTGCTGACCCGCTTTACTCAAGTCCGTTTTTACTGCTACCACCCCGAGGCCAGTCATGATAGTGAGTATGGCAATATCAGTATCCGTAAACTCAACCGAGAAGCGTTCCATCATCGACTGCACCGTTGCTGCGGCGTGATAGCCAACGGTGGGTTCGAGCTCCCCTCTGAGGCGATGCACTTGGGCAAGAGACTATTGCTCAAGCCATTGCATGGCCAATATGAGCAAATCAGCAATGTCATGACCTTGGAGATGATGGGGCTGGCCAGCTCGATGAGCTACCTCGATCCTGCTGCGGTGAGAAATTGGCTGGACAGTGATCCTGCCGGCCGGGTGAAGATACCCGATGTGGCGACGGCGATAGCTCATTGGGTACTATCGGGGAATTGGCATAACTGTGATGAATTATGGCAGCAGCTTTGGGAGCGGGTGGAATACCCCGAGATCGTCCAAGAGGCAATGATTGAGTGGTATACCAATCATGACGCCACTCGCTATAGAACATCGATAACGACGATTTAACATCTTCGCACTCGTTGTTAGTTGAAGGGCCGGTGTTGGCCCTTTTTGCTTTCTTTTAACCCTTTAATTTTGCTTATAATTAAAGCTTTATTTTAATTACAGATATTTTAGAACTTTTTACATTCCACCTAAGTATATGTATTGTAAGTCTTTGTATTCTGAATTCAGTTTTTTACATATAACGGCACCAATTTGCTGATACTCGCCTATTTATTTCGTCAATCTATTTGAAACATACTGGCCTCACCCCGCAAGAGGGAGTCAGTTTTCAGAGGCATCGGATTGCCCAACTATTCACCGGCGGCATAACGGATTTTGCCCCATAATGGTAATTAATAGAGGCAAATAATGGCACGCAGAAATTCATCTATTCACCCTGCTGATGGGTATAAAATGGAATCCAATTTACGTAGCGTTGATCTTAATCTACTGACCGTGTTCGATGCAGTGATGCAGGAGCAAAATATTACCCGTGCAGCGCACAACTTGGGTATGTCCCAACCGGCGGTGAGCAATGCCGTTGCGCGATTGAAAGTGATGTTCAACGATGAGCTGTTTATCCGCCATGGGCGCGGGATCCAGCCGACCCAGCGTGCCAAGCAGCTATTCGGTCCGCTTCGCCAGGCACTGCAACTGGTGAAAAACGAACTGCCATCTTCCATCTTTTCGCCGGATACCTCGACCCGCACGTTTAAACTGGCCGTTTGCAGCCCGTCGGATATGCGCTTTGCTCCGCGTATCTTGAGCCAAGTAACCGAGCAGGCTCCTTATGTCAGAGTACAGGTTGAAGCTGAGATGGATGCCGATCTGACCCAAAAGATGCGCTACCAAGATATTGATTTTGTAATTGATTATGTGCGTTTTGACGAGCCTGGTTTTTGCAGTACTGAATTGTTCAGCGATGAACTTGTTGTGGTGGCTGCCGGTAACCACCCGCGCATTGGCGAGACCATTACAGAGGCCGAGTTTGGCCAAGAGCAGCATGCCGTAATGACGTCGATCCCTGGGGTGAAGATGTTTGCCGACCATATCTACAACAGCCATGCCAGCTATCAGGAAGCCTACCAAGGGGTGAGCCTGAGCAACATCATGTATGTCGTTAGCCAGTCTGAGCTGATTGCCGTGGTGCCGCGCTGGCTGGCTAACGTGACTGCTGCCAGCCAACAGCTGAAAATTTTACCACTGCCGGTTGAGTCGGCCAGGATTTCGGGTTACCTCAGCTGGCACGAGTCTTCGCAGAAGGACAAAGGCCATATTTGGATGCGTGACCAACTGCTAGCCGTGTGTGGTGACAGCTCTATCTAATCGGATTGACTATCCTTTGCGAACAGACGCCAGCGATTGCTGGCTTCTGTTTTTCATAAAGAGTGAAATTATGCCGTTATACTGGTAGTAAACGGTTAGTTAGACGTATTTCCTTACATTTTGTAGCCACGCTATTAGGGAAAGGTAGAGCCTTTGTAATATCTGGCTTTTCAATTCTGGTCGTACCAGAGAAATAGGGTTTTTGTGAGGTCACGGAGTTGCCTTTCTCCCTACGTCACGGGTAGACTCCCCAGCGGAATAGGCTTACAGGTGTAAGCCAGAATGGCAGAGTAGTTATGGCTAAACGTGAATTTCATATCGTCAACCGTATTCGTTCACAAGTTGAACGCTTAGGTGATCAGGTTGCATTACGCCACCAAGTGGCAGGTCAATGGCAGGATATCCGCTGGAGTGAGTTTGGTGAGCAGATCCAACAGCTCGCGTTGGCTATGGTTGGACATGGCCT
This sequence comes from Photobacterium lutimaris, assembly GCF_003025555.1. GTDB lineage: Bacteria > Pseudomonadota > Gammaproteobacteria > Enterobacterales > Vibrionaceae > Photobacterium > Photobacterium lutimaris. The sequence continues at coordinate 62,513 of NZ_PYMH01000015.1, forward strand.
GAATGTCCAAGACAAAGTCGGTATTTTCTCCAACAACATGCCACGATGGACAGTGGCTGACTTTGCAACACTGTATAACCGAGCTGTAACTGTCCCCATTTATCCAACCAACACCCCGCAGCAAGCGGCATACATTATCAATGATGCCGGGATCCGCATCTTGTTTGTTGGCGAGCAAGCTCAGCTTGATGCTGCTGTTTCAGTGGCTGGTGACTGCCCAGAGCTTGAGCATATCGTGGTGATGGGTGAGGTAGAGAGCCTGACCGAACACCCGTTAGTCATCCGCTTTGACGACTTTGTAGCGGCTGCCGAGACTGCGGCGCAAGACACCCTGGCCCAGCGTTTGGATGACGCGGCAATGGATGATCTGCTGACTTTGATTTACACCTCGGGCACTACGGGCACGCCGAAAGGGGTGATGCTCGACTATGCCAACATCGGCTCACAGCTTGAAGGTCACGACCAGAAACTGGCACTGGAAGAGGGCGATGTGTCGCTGTGTTTCCTTCCTCTGTCGCATGTTTTTGAGCGCGCATGGACCTTCTATGTATTGCACCGTGGCGGGGTAAACTGCTACCTGTCTGATACCAACCTGCTTAAAGAAGCCTTGGCCGAGGTGAAGCCGAATGTCATGGCGGCGGTGCCAAGGGTTTACGAGAAGATTTATTCCACCGTCCACGACAAGGTTGCCCGTGCACCTTTCCAGCGCAAGGTGATCTTTACCTGGGCGGTTAACATGGGGGCCCGCATGGCCCTGGCGCGTCAGGAGTGCCGAGAGCCATCTTGGATGCTGAAAAAGAGCCATGCTCTGGCAGACAAGCTGGTATTGTCGAAGCTACGGGCCATTCTTGGCGGCAATATTAAGTTTATGCCGTGTGGCGGTGCCAAGCTGGACGAGGGCATTGGCCGCTTCTTCCATGCTATCGGTATCAACGTCAAGCTGGGCTATGGCATGACGGAAACCACGGCGACGGTATCGTGCTGGGATGACAAGTGCTTCAACCCGGATTCAATCGGTATGTCGATGCCGGGTGCCGAAGTGAAGATTGGCGAAAACAACGAAATCTTGGTGCGTGGCCCGATGGTGATGCGCGGCTATTACAATATGCCGGAAGAAACCGCCAAAAACTTCACCGAGGACGGCTTCCTAAAAACCGGTGATGCGGGTCATATCGATGAGGACGGTAACGTCTTTATTACCGACCGTATCAAGGAGTTGATGAAGACCTCCGGCGGTAAGTATATTGCTCCGCAGGTCATTGAAGGCGCCATAGGTAAAGATCACTTTATCGAGCAGATCGCGGTGATCGCCGATACGCGCAAGTTCGTATCAGCCCTGATTGTCCCTTGCTTTGAAACGCTCGAAGAGCACGCCCGTGAGCTGAACATCAAGTATCATGATCGGATGGAGCTGGTTAAGCACAGCCAGATCATCGAGTTGATTGAAAAGCGGGTGATTGAATTGCAAAAAGATCTGGCCCGCTTCGAGCAGGTGAAGAAATTTACCTTGCTTCCGAGCGCCTTCTCGATGGATAAGGGTGAACTGACACCGACCCAGAAACTGCGCCGTAAAGTCATTCAGGATCGCTATCACCAGCAAATCGAGCGGATGTACGAAGAAAGCCACAAGGCGGCGAGTAAGTAGTACTCGGTGCCAACCGGATGAAAAAAGGAGAGCCTCGGCTCTCCTTTTTTATTTGCCTATCGGTTCTGAGTATTGCCGCGAGAATTGGGATATTCCAGTCGTTAGTGAGCGCTGTGGTTTGAGCAGTTGAACCTACCGGTGATCGCTACTGCTACGAAGCTATATGCTGCTCACTACCGTTACTTCAGCCATTATCTTGATGGATATTTGCTCATTTCAGATGAAACTTGTTAACTGCTTTTGGGCAATAGACTTGATTGCTAAAAAAACGTTACAGTTGTTGCGGATTACTGCTTGAGTTATGACTCTGAGCAGATGACATAGCGTGAAAGCATGATTTCATTTTATTAGGCTAAAAATAAGCCCTAACTATGTTATATCAGCCTGTATAGCTAATTGAGGTAGTCAGGAACATTTGGCTGCGGTATTCCCGTTCTCAGACTAGCGCAACCCGTGCTGATCTCCCGCTGCTTGCCCCTCCAGTCAAGCCGCCGGTATCAGGCCGCTAGCCGACAGCAAGGAATGAATTAGCTATGCAGGGTGGTATACGCGACCTGGAGGCAGAAATATGGAAATGTTGTCCGGCGCCGATATGATTGTTCGTTCGATGATCGATCAAGGCGTGAAACATATCTTCGGATACCCTGGCGGTTCAGTACTCGATATCTATGATGCGCTGCATGAGAAAAGTGATATCGAGCATGTACTGGTTCGGCATGAACAAGCAGCGGTGCACATGGCAGATGGTTACGCCCGTGCTACTGGTGATGTCGGCGTGGTGCTGGTGACATCTGGCCCTGGCGCTACCAACGCGATTACGGGTATTGCAACTGCGTATATGGACTCCATTCCAATGGTCGTACTCTCCGGCCAGGTCATGAGCAACCTCATCGGTAACGATGCCTTTCAGGAATGTGACATGGTGGGTATTTCCCGCCCTGTCGTCAAACACAGCTTCTTGGTTAAAAAGCCGGAAGATATCCCAGAGATCATCAAGAAAGCCTTTTACATTGCCGCTAGCGGCCGTCCTGGCCCGGTAGTTATCGACATCCCTAAAGACATGCTCAACCCTGCAGAGAGTTACCCGTACAAGTACCCCGAGTCGATTGCGATGCGCTCGTACAATCCGACGACGCAGGGTCACAAGGGGCAGATCAAGCGTGGCCTAAAAGCTTTGCTCGCCGCCAAGAAGCCGGTGCTGTACGTCGGCGGTGGGGCGATCATGGCTGACTGTAGCCCGCAGCTGATCAAACTGGCCGAGAGCCTCAATATTCCGGTGGTCAACACCCTGATGGGACTGGGGGCTTTTCCTGGCTCGCACCCGAATAACCTCGGTATGCTGGGGATGCACGGTACCTATGAAGCGAATATGGCCATGCACAATTCGGATTTGATTTTCGGTATCGGTGTGCGCTTTGACGACCGCACCACCAATAATGTCGAGAAGTACTGCCCGAATGCCACCATCATGCACATCGATGTCGATCCCTCATCCATTTCCAAGACGATTGCCGTTGATATTCCGATTGTCGGCTCGGCCGATACCGTACTGAATTGCATGCTGAAAATGCTCGATGAGCAAACAGCCCATAATGACGACGCCGCAATTGACGGCTGGTGGAGCGAGATAGCATCGTGGCGTGGTCGTCAGTGCCTGAACTATGCCAAGGATAGTGAACGTATCAAGCCGCAGGAAGTTATTGAAGTACTTCACCGGTTAACCAATGGTGATGCCTATGTGGCTTCGGATGTCGGTCAGCACCAGATGTTTGCTGCCCTGTACTATCCATTTGATAAGCCTCGTCGCTGGATCAACTCTGGTGGCCTTGGCACCATGGGCTTTGGCCTGCCTGCCGCGATGGGGGTGAAATTTGCCCTGCCTGACGCCGAGGTCGTGTGTGTGACCGGAGATGGCAGTATCCAGATGAACATCCAAGAGCTGTCGACGGCGTTGCAGTATGATATCCCGGTTAAGATCATCAACCTGAACAACCGTTTTCTCGGTATGGTTAAACAGTGGCAGGATATGATTTATCAAGGCCGCCACTCGCACTCCTACATGGACTCGGTACCGGACTTTGCCGCGATTGCAGAGGCCTACGGCCATGTTGGGGTACGGATCTCCGATCCGAATAAACTGGAAGAAGAGTTGGAGAAGGCACTGGCGCTGAAAGACCGGTTGGTCTTTATTGATATCAGCGTCGATGAGACCGAACATGTCTACCCAATGCTGATCCGTGGTGGGTCAATGAGCGAAATGTGGCTGAGTAAAACGGAGAGAACTTAATATGCGCAGGATTGTATCAGTACTTCTTGAAAATGAGGCGGGCGCATTGTCACGGGTAGTCGGGTTGTTTTCCCAGCGCGGCTATAATATCGAGTCTTTGACGGTTGCCCCGACCGATGACTCGACGTTATCCCGCTTGAATATTACCACCAATGTTGAGGATGATGCGGCACTGGAGCAAATTGAGAAACAGCTGCATAAGTTGATTGATATTCTCAAAGTCAGCAACGTGACTGAAAGCGAGTATCTCGAGCGTGAGCTGATGCTGGTTAAAGTCAAAGCTAGCGGTTTTGCAAGGGCGGAAGTAAAGCGCACTGCCGATATCTTCCGTGGCCAGATCGTCGATGTGACCAGCCAGATCTACACCGTCCAGCTGGCCGGTACCAGTGATAAACTCGACGCCTTTATTTCAGCTGTCGGAGAGGCAACCGAGATTATCGAGGTTGCTCGTAGCGGAGTGGTGGGCATCGCCAGAGGTGAGCGGGCGCTTAAGGGCTGATCCCGAACGAGAGAGTGTCTCAGGTATACAACACCCGGTGCTTTCACCGGGTTTTGTTTTTTTTCCTCCCTGAAAGTCTAGCCTTATTAGACTAAAGTCTAATAAGGCTAGGTGCCAACCGGGTAGTATGGCACTAGGGGGAAGCGATGAATCATAAATTCTTGGCAAGGCTGACAGTGCTTGGCCTGTTGTTGCTCGGTTTCAATGTCAGCGCCTTGTATTTCCTGCTGGCGGTATTGGTGCTCAACACTCACCACAAGGAGATTTTCTGGTAGTGCCAGTAACTACTCCAGATCACCTTTGATCATTTCTAGGGCGCGCTCTGAATGCGTCGCCATAATCGCGAGCGCCTGCTCGGTATTGCGATCCAATACCGCCTTCATCATTGCCTCATGCTCGCCATTATCGTGGTAGCGCTGTTCAAACTGGCGGTGGCGGCTTACCCATATATGGCGATAACGTTCAATTTGCTCGCAAACCTGACGGTATAGCGCCAGCATCGTCGGTGACTGGCTGCCTGCCAGCAGGGCATGGTGAAAGTCGCTGTGCCGTTGCTCCCACTCAGAAAAGTCGGTGTTGGCTTGCGCCGGGTTTAACCGACTCAGCTTGTGAAAGCTGGTCAGGATATTGAGCTCCCAAGTTTCATCCCCGTGCTCAATGGCACGTCTTAGCAGGATTTGCGATAGCTCTTGATTGGTATTGAACAGATCTTCCAGTTCAGCTGCCGAGACATTGGCAACCCAGCAGCCTTTCTGCGGGGCGAAGTAGACGTATTTTCGCCAAGCCAGTTGGACAAGGGCTTCACGGATCGGTGAAGCGCCGACGTTGTATCGTTGCTTCAGATCGGCAACAACGAGTTTTTGGCCGGGGGGTAGTTCTCCTGTCAATATATCCTGGCGGATCATTTCCATGACTTTATCGGCAAGGGTAGGGCTGGACACGTTCTTCCTCATTGTGTTGTTTCAGCGCAGCAAAATACGCAGTGTTACCCGCAAAGTTAAACCCAAAAGGCATATGCTCCAAGGGAATATCGCATGGTGAAGTATATCGAGGAAAAAAGTGGAGGGCGATTGCTAAGTTTCATAATTGTGAGAGGTCATCACAGATCACCTCGGTGATTGGTTAGGAAACCAGCAGGGGATGTTATACCGACAGCAAAAAAAAACGGGAGCCGAGGCTCCCGTTTTAACAATCAGCGCAATGACACTTATAGTACGTGTACAGAAGCTGTGTTAGTTGTGCCTGAAGCAACTAGAGCGCCAGATACCATAACAACGATATCGCCTTTCACGCCTAGGCCAGTTTTCAGTGCAATCTCTTTACCGTGCGCGTAGAACGCGTCAGTGTTGTCGATAGACTCAACAACAACAGGAGTAACACCCTTAGTAAGAACTAGCTGTGCAGCCGTCTTAGTGTTAGTCGTTACAGCGATGATGTTTGCTGTTGGGAAGTACTTACGTACTGAACGTGCAGATTTACCCGCTTCAGTTGCAACAACGATCAGTGGAGCAGCTAGTTTCTCAGCTGTGTCTACTGCACCTTTACATACCGCTTCAGTGATACGTAGGCGTGGGCTGTCTAGGCGAGAACCTAGTTCTGCTTTAAGCGCGCCATCTGTACGTGAACAGATTTGAGCCATGATAGAAACAGACTCAACTGGGTATTTACCCTTAGCCGTTTCACCAGATAGCATTACTGCATCAGTACCGTCCATTACGGCGTTCGCAACGTCACCCGCTTCTGCGCGAGTTGGACGTGGGTTGTTGATCATAGAATCAAGCATCTGCGTTGCAGTGATAACCATCTTACGAGCGCGGTTACACTTCTCGATCATCATCTTCTGAGCGAAGATAACTTCTTCAGCTGGGATCTCAACACCTAGGTCACCACGAGCAACCATGATACCGTCAGATAGCTCAAGGATTTCGTCGAAGTTGTCAACGCCTTCCTGGTTCTCGATCTTAGAGATGATGTGGATGTTTTCGCCGCCGTTTGCCGTAAGGATCTCACGGATTTCCTTAACGTCAGACGCTTTACGGATGAAAGAAGCCGCAACGAAGTCAACGCCTTGCTCACAACCGAATACTAGGTCAGCTTTATCTTTTTCAGATAGTGCAGGAAGGTTTACAGAAACGCCAGGTAGGTTAACACCTTTGTTCTCACCTAGGTCACCGTTGTTAAGTACTTTACACTTAACTTCAGTTTCGTTGGTTTCTAGTACTTCCATTTCGATCAGGCCGTCGTCAACAAGGATAGTGTTGCCTTTTGCCAGGTCTTTAGCGAAGCCAGGGTAAGTTACCGCCACACGGTCTTGGTTACCGATTACAGAAGTGTCAGTTGTGAACGTGAACTCCTGACCAGCAACAAGAGAAAAGTCTTGACCGCCTTCAAGCTTGATAGTACGAATTTCTGGACCTTTAGTGTCTAGAAGAATCGCAAGTTGCTTACCTGTGTTGGCCATTACTTCACGGAAGTTAGTGATGCGTGCAGCATGCTCTTCGAAGTTACCGTGAGAGAAGTTAAGGCGCATTACGTTCATGCCAGCATCAACTAGCTTAGTAAGCATTTCTACAGATTCTGTTTTAGGTCCAATCGTACATACGATCTTGGTCTTTTTCATTGAGAATGGTCTCCGGACGAACTTTTACCCATGGGAAATTTGAGTCACAGGTTATACCTGAAAAAACGTGTGATTGATGTTGAAATACGCCTACAAAATGTGGCGAACGTCAAATAAACGCAACGTCGTTCCCGGTGTCGTCTGTGACAATACAAATTTTTCAAAAATATTGCCTTACAGAAGCAGTTGGATTGCTTTTGTAAGGCATCTCTTGTGAGCCAAAGCAGCCGTTAACACTGAAGGGCTATTGGCAAGGTGTCATCAGTATACTGTAGCTGCATGACGCTTGTGTGTCTCCCTGACATAAATTGGCAGGTCAAACAAGGGGCATATACTAGCATAGTCAAACTGTTTAATCACCTTGTGATAACGCGCAAAAATTTAACGCTTGCTCAAAGAGAGGGTGAGATTATCTACATATTTCACAGATTTTTTTTGTTTATTATCAATTGATGATTTATTTAGGAGAGAAAAATAAATCAAAAGTCGTAGGCCGGTTAAGCTTTCAGCAAGGCTGGGCGGAGTTGTGCTTTGGGAAGGGGGAAAGCTGTGCGACAAATAGCAAAAAGCCTGATGAGTTTCCTCATCAGGCTTTCTAAATTCTTTACCACAAGAGAAGTGGTGGCCCCTCCCAGACTTGAACTGGGGACCAAGCGATTATGAGTCGCCTGCTCTAACCACTGAGCTAAGGGGCCAGTGTGCGAGAAATTATATGGGATGGTCAGGCGCTTGTCTAGCGAATAAAGTGTTTGTTTTGCTTGCTTTTTAGGCAGTTAACAATGTTCGCGCGTTATTGCTGGCTGCTGAAGGTAAGTACTTGATGATGGAAACGAAAGGCATAAAAAAACGGGCCAGATGGCCCGTTTTTATCAATCGTGTCAGGATGCGTGGTTATTCATCCAGGAAGCTGCGCAGAACATCTGAGCGGCTTGGGTGGCGTAGCTTACGCAGTGCCTTGGCTTCGATCTGACGGATACGCTCACGAGTAACGTCGAACTGCTTACCTACTTCCTCAAGGGTGTGGTCAGTGTTCATATCGATACCAAAACGCATACGCAGTACCTTGGCTTCACGTGGTGTCAGGCCAGCCAGTACGTCGTTGGTTGCCATACGCAGGTTGGTTGCCGTTGCTGCATCCATTGGTAGCTGAAGCGTAGTATCTTCAATGAAATCACCTAGGTGCGAATCTTCATCATCACCGATAGGGGTTTCCATTGAGATTGGCTCTTTGGCAATCTTCAGTACTTTACGGATCTTGTCTTCCGGCATCTGCATACGCTCGGCCAGTTCTTCCGGTAATGGTTCACGGCCCATTTCCTGCAGCATCTGGCGAGAGATACGGTTCAGTTTGTTGATTGTCTCAATCATGTGAACCGGGATACGGATAGTACGTGCCTGGTCAGCAATCGAACGGGTGATAGCCTGACGGATCCACCATGTCGCATAAGTCGAGAACTTGTAACCACGGCGGTATTCGAATTTATCGACCGCTTTCATCAGGCCGATGTTACCTTCCTGGATAAGATCCAAGAATTGCAGGCCACGGTTGGTGTACTTCTTGGCAATCGAAATAACCAGACGTAGGTTAGCCTCAACCATTTCTTTCTTTGCACGGCGAGCTTTCGCTTCACCGATAGACATGCGGCGGCTGATGTCTTTGATGCGCTCGATAGACAAGCCGGTGTCTTGTTCCAGAATACGCAGTTTGGTCGTCGCACGACGAAGATCTTCTTCGTAGTTCTTCAGGCGCTCAGCGTAAGGCTTGCCAGAGTTCAGCGCTTCGTCAATCCACTCAGAAGAAGATTCGTTGCCGGCAAAAAAGCTGACAAAGGTTTTCTTTGGCATCTTGCTGTTGTCGACACACATGCGCATGATCAGGCGCTCGTTGGTGCGTACCTTATCCATCGACTCACGCAGTGAGCTGATCAGCTTATCGAACTGCTTAGGGATCAGGCGGAATTGCTTGAAGATTTCAGAAAGAACATCAACGGCTACGGCAGTTTTTGGATCCTGACGGCCGTGGGTATCAATCGCTAACGCCATGTTGTCATAGGCGATTCGCAGCTCGTTGAACTTTTCACGTGCAAGTTCTGGATCAATACCAGTATCTTCTTCTTCGTCATCCTCGTCTTCGTCTTCTTCCAGATCTTTATCTTCATCTTCAAGATCTGCATCGCTTAACTCAGAGCCGATGTGCGTGGCAGTGGGTGCTGCGGTTGCTTCTTCATTCGGGTCAACAAAACCAGAAATGATATCTGTCAGGCGAAGCTCCTCGGCTTCTACCTTGTCAAACTGCTCAAGCAGGTATGCGATGGCGCTAGGGTATTCGGCAACAGAGCATTGAACCTGGTTAATACCATCTTCAATGCGCTTCGCGATATCAATCTCGCCTTCGCGGGTAAGGAGTTCAACTGTACCCATCTCACGCATGTACATACGTACTGGGTCAGTAGTGCGGCCAATTTCGCTTTCTACACTTGATAGGGCCTGGGCCGCGGCTTCAATCGCGTCTTCGTCCGCATTGTCTTCTGTCATCATCAGATCATCGGCATCAGGGGCTGTTTCAACCACCTTAATACCCATGTCATTAATCATCTGAATGATGTCTTCCACCTGATCAGAATCAACGATATCTTCTGGTAGGTGGTCATTTACTTCGGCGTAGGTCAGATAGCCTTGTTCCTTGCCTTTAGCAACAAGTAACTTTAGCTGTGACTGCGGATTTTGCTCCATAGACGATATCCAACTTAGGGTCTGATTGAGAATAGTAGTATGCAGATATGCAAACCGATAATTATAACAAATTTCTTAATTGATGACTACTTACTAGCCGGGACGGTTGAGTATGAGTAACTGCAATTCCCGCTTCTCTTCGACTGATAAGCCGACGGTTCTTGATTTAGCCTGCAACTTTTCGATTTGTTGTTTAACGCACTGGCCAATGACTTTGTCCATTGCGTCAAGAAAAACATCTAGAGTGTTGTCCTCTTCCTTGACAAGAGGTAGCTGCCAGGCCGCCAGACGAGCTAGCATCCCTTCGCTTTTGCTTCCGCGCCAACCCTCTAGAAGTTGTCCAGTTTTAATATTGGGGTTTGCCCGACACTTTTCAACTATTGTTATCAATAAATTTAGTCCGGCAACATCGATCCCTTCAAATGCCGCCATATCAAATTCTAGGCTATTGACAAATTCTGGGTTCTGAACGAGCAGCGCGATCACTTCCCGCATCGGGGTGCGCTTAATTTCAGGTTGACCAACTTTCTTGGTTGTATTGGCCCCCTGTTTAGAGATTAGTTGCTGCAGCTGGCTTTCGTCGGGTAATCCCAGTTTTCTTCCCAGCATCTCACGCAAATATAGCCGCAGGGTACCGCCCGGTACCTTGTCGATCAGCGGAACGGCCAACGTACTGAGCTTGGCCTTGCCTTCGTTACTGCTGGTATCGACTTGCTGCAGCAGGGTCGTGAACATGAAGTCTGACAGGTTCATCGACTGGTTGACTTGCTGCTCAAACCCTTCTTGTCCGTATTGGCGGATATAGGTATCGGGATCCTCGCCATCGGGCAGGAACATAAACTTGAGCTGGCGGCCGTCATTGAGGTATGGCAGGGCTTGCTCCATGGCACGCCATGCGGCATCACGGCCGGCTCGGTCGCCATCGTAGCAGCACACCACGGTACCGGTCTGGCGGAACATCATTTGGATGTGATCGCCAGTGGTCGAGGTACCCAGAGAGGCCACGGCGTAGTCGACTCCGAACTGGGCTAGGGCGACAACATCCATATAGCCTTCTACCACCAGCAGCTTGTCTGGTTCGCGCTGGGCCTGCAGGACTTCGTACAGACCGTAGAGCTCGCGGCCCTTGTGGAAGATCGGGGTTTCCGGTGAGTTGAGGTATTTCGGCGTACCGTCCCCCAGCACTCGGCCACCAAAGCCGATCACTCGGCCACGACGGTCGTGGATCGGGAACATCACCCGGCCACGGAAACGGTCATAGCGGCGGCCGTTGTCGTTTTCGATCAGCATGCCGGCACTGACCAGTGCCTGCTGGGCTTCCATATCGCGACCAAAACGGTGACGGACCTGATCCCATTGATCCGGCACAAAGCCGATACCAAACTTTTTGACCACCTCGCCGGACAGCCCGCGTCCTTTGAGGTAGTCGATCGCAACCTGGCCTTCTTGGGTACGCAGTTGGCTTTGGTAGAACTGGGAAATCTGCCCCATCATATCGTACAAGCCAAGTTTTTCTTTGCTGCGGGTGCCTGACTGGCCGCCCCCGCTGCCTTGCTCGCGTGGCACTTCAAGGCCGAGCTGCGAGGCTAGCTCATCGATCGCCTCGACAAACTCGAGTCGATCGAATTCCATGACGAAGTCGAGGACATTGCCGTGGGCACCGCAACCAAAACAGTGGTAGAACTGCTTTTCCTGGCTGACAGAGAAGGATGGGGTCTTTTCGTTGTGGAATGGGCAGCAGGCACCAAAGTTCTTGCCCTGTTTCTTGAGCTTAACTCTGGCATCCACAATATCCACGATGTCATGCCGCGAGATGAGATCATCGATAAAGGTACGTGGGATTTTTCCTGCCATAGCGTGGTGTTACCTGCTGTGTGTGGGGTGCCAAATCAAAGTGTTATCAGCTGATGATAGCACTTTGATTTGGCATCGTTGAAATATAATTGACGGGATACTGAATACGAACAAGCCGCGCAGTCCGGAACCGGATAGCACGGCTTGTTGCAGAAATAGGGTAGGGATTAACCTAGCTTGGCTTTCACCAACTGGCTAACTTTACCCATATCGGCACGACCCTGAACTTGTGGCTTCAACACGCCCATCAGTTTGCCCATGTCTTGCATGCTGGCAGCACCGGTTGTAGCAATTGCCTCATCCAGCAGAGCGGCGACTTCGTCGTCGGTCAGTGGCTGTGGCATGAACTCTTCCAGTACTGTGATTTCAGCAAGCTCAACATCAGCAAGATCTTGGCGATTGGCTGCTTCGTATTGAGCAACAGAATCACGGCGCTGTTTTACCATTTTGGTCAATACTGCCAGCACGTCGTCATCGGTAAGAGTGATCTTTTCGTCAACTTCACGCTGTTTAATGGCAGCCATTACCAAGCGAATTGTGCCAAGACGAGGTTTGTCTTTGGCTTTCATCGCTAGTTTTTGTTCGTCTTTAAGACGTTCAATCAGAGTCATAACACGTTCCTTCTGTTAATCAGACAGATTAGTACAGACGAACGCGACGCGCGTTTTCGCGAGCCAATTTCTTCAGGTGACGCTTAACTGCCGCTGCTTTCGCACGCTTACGTACAGTAGTAGGCTTTTCGAAGTGCTCACGACGACGTACTTCAGAAAGGATACCTGCTTTTTCGCAAGAGCGCTTGAAACGACGTAGTGCTACGTCAAACGGTTCGTTTTCACGTACTTTGATTACTGGCATGTAATACTCACCTCAGAGTGATTCGGTTAATGCTGATGTTCATTAAAGTATCAGCTGATTAAAAATGGTGCGAAATTCTAATCTGATCTGGGGGCATTTGTAAAGCATTCTGCAACCCTGAACTGGTTAATTTCTGTCAAGGGCGGTAGTATGACCCTCAATTACCATAAGTATAGAGGTTGTTATGCGTATACTGGGCATCGAAACCTCCTGTGACGAAACAGGTGTGGCTATTTTCGATGATGAAAAAGGCCTATTGGCACACGAACTTTACAGCCAGGTGAAACTGCATGCCGATTACGGTGGCGTTGTACCTGAGTTGGCTTCTCGTGACCATGTCAAGAAGACGATTCCGCTCATCAAGGAAGCGCTTAACAATGCCGGCTTGACGCCTGCAGATTTGGATGGTGTGGCTTACACCGCAGGCCCTGGCCTGGTCGGCGCATTACTAGTAGGGGCAACGATTGGCCGAAGTCTGGCATATGCTTGGGATCTGCCCGCTGTCGCTGTACACCATATGGAAGGCCATCTGCTGGCCCCGATGCTAGAAGATAACCCGCCCCAGTTCCCGTTTGTGGCACTGCTGGTATCGGGTGGGCACACCATGATGGTGGAAGTCAAAGGCATTGGCGAGTACCAAATTCTGGGTGAGTCGATCGATGATGCCGCCGGCGAAGCGTTTGATAAAACCGCCAAGCTGATGGGGCTGGACTACCCGGGTGGCCCGCTGCTATCGCGTTTGGCAGAAAAAGGCACGGCTGGTCGCTTTAAGTTCCCGCGCCCGATGACCGACCGTCCGGGGCTGGATTTCAGCTTTTCTGGCCTGAAGACATTTGCCGCCAATACGATCCGCGCCAATGACGATGACGAGCAGACCCGCGCCGATATTGCTTATGCATTCCAAGAAGCGGTGGTCGATACCCTGGCGATTAAATGTAAGCGTGCTCTCAAGCAGACGGGCTTCAAGCGCTTGGTGATTGCCGGTGGTGTGAGTGCCAACAAGCACCTGCGTGAGCAGCTGGAAGCCATGATGACGAAGATGGGCGGTGAGGTGTTCTACCCGCGTACCGAATTCTGTACAGATAACGGGGCGATGATCGCCTATGCCGGTATGCAGCGGCTGAAAAACCAAGAGACGATGGATTTGGGGGTGAAAGCCTTCCCGCGCTGGCCGATCGACCAGCTTAAGCCTATTCAGGGCGAATAAAGCGGTTTAACCAATTAATCGGCCAGATAAGCAACCCTGCAACAAGCTGTGACTCAGTCTTGTGGCGGGGTTGTTTTGTTTTTGCGTTGGAATTTTGTCCAAATTTTACTTTCTTCACCTTCCAGTAGGCGACGGACATTATCGTGATGGCGCAAGACGATAAGGCATGACAGCATGGCTACCGGCATGGTGTATTCGGGTTTGACCCACCAGGTAAAAAGCGGTGCGGCAAGGGCTGTGATCATAGAGCCGAGCGAGGAATAACCGGTTACCAGCACGGTCAGTACCCACGAGCTGATCAGCAGGCCGCTTAAATCCCAGCCGATAGGTGCCAGGGCGCCCAGTGCGGTGGCCACCCCCTTTCCACCCCGGAAATGAAAGAAGATCGGATAGATATGACCGAGGCATGCGGCGATTCCGATGAATCCCAGCATGAACGGGTTGACCCCAGCTAAGTAGCTGAGCCAGACCGGCAGCATCCCCTTGAGGATATCGCATACCAGCACACTGGCGGCAGCCCCACGTCCACCCAAACGTAAGACGTTGGTCGCCCCGGGGTTCCCCGAGCCGTTTTCACGTGGATCCGGCAGGCCATACAGGCGGCAGATCAAGACGGCACTGGATATAGAGCCCAGTAGATAAGCGCCGATAATGATCATGAGTACAAGTGGTGTCATGCAAGGTCCTGTCGCTAGTGGCCTCAAGTCGCCGATTTATCTATCGTCAGCCATGTTGCATGGGCCGGCATATGGTATAGTGCTCCCCCAATGCCGATAGGCAACACGATGATCATATAAATCAAGATCATAGTATATTGACGATTACGACCTGATAATACGCGTTTTTGCTCAAATTAGGTATCCGACCTCTAACAAAATTAGCGATTGAACATGGATTCAGTATTTATCGAACATCTAGAAGTCATCGCCACCATTGGTGTGTATGACTGGGAACAGGAAATCAAGCAGAAATTGGTGCTTGATTTGGAAATGGCGCACGATAATCGTCCTGCCGCACAAAGTGATGATGTCGCCTATGCCCTTGATTATGCAGCGGTGAGCGATGCTGTGACACAGCATATTCAAAACGGCCGTTTTTTGTTGGTCGAGCGGGTAGCGGAGGAAATCGCTAATCTGATCATGACCCAGTTCTCTGTGCCATGGATCAAGGTACGCGTCACCAAGCCCGGAGCGGTGGCCAATGCCCGCGGTGTGGGGGTTGTGATAGAGCGAGGAAGCAAGTGACCACGGTCTATATAAGCCTAGGTTCAAACATTGATCGTGAACGCTACCTCCAAGCCGGTTTGGCTGGCTTGAGTCAGTTGGGCTCGGGGATGACGGTGTCGACCATTTATGAAGCCGAGCCGGTGGGATTTAGCGGGCCGAACTTTTTCAACTGTGTGGCTGTCATCGAAACGTCTTTGTCATTGGATACACTCCTGCAGGCGCTGAAGCAGCTCGAGTTGCAACACGGCCGCTCACCCGGTGCGGTCAAAAACCAAAGCCGTACCTTGGATCTAGACATCCTCCTCTACGGGGATACCGTACGAGATACTTATCCGGTTTTACCCCGTAGCGATATCTATAAGTTTGCCTTCGTGCTGCAGCCCTTGATGGAGCTGTGCCCACACCGGGAGATCCCCGGCGATGGCCGTACGGTTACCGAGCTTTGGCGTGCTTCTCGTTTTGAACAGGCTCTTTGGCCTGTAGAGCATCATTTTGTTGTTTAGGGATAGTTATGAGTTATTTTGAAGCCTTTGTTCTGGCCCTTATCCAGGGGTTGACTGAATTTTTGCCGATCTCGAGCTCTGCTCACTTGATCTTGCCTTCCGCCATTCTGGGGTGGGATGATCAGGGCTTGGCGTTTGATGTCGCGGTTCATGTCGGTACCTTGGCGGCGGTGATTTGGTATTTCCGCAAGGAAGTGGTTGCCCTGCTGTCGGCGTGGATCAGCTCTATTTTCCAAAAGGAGCACAGTGCCGAGTCCAAGCTGGCCTGGATGATTGTGCTGGCGACGATCCCGGCCTGTTTCTTTGGCCTGTTCATGAAAGATATCATCGAGATCTATCTGCGCTCGGCGTGGGTGATTGCCTGTACGACCATCTTCTTTGGCCTCTTGCTGTGGTGGGTCGATGTACGTGCCCAGCAGAAAGACGATGAATACCAAGCTGACTGGAAGCGCTCGCTGTTTATTGGCTTGGCACAGGCCGCAGCGATGATCCCGGGGACGTCTCGTTCGGGGGCCACCATGACGGCTGCGCTTTATCTGGGCTTCACTCGTGAAGCGGCAGCGCGTTTCTCGTTCCTGATGTCGATTCCGATCATCCTGTTGGCCGGTGGGTACTTGGGGATGAAGCTGGTGGTCAGTGGTGCGCCGATTCAGGTTGATGCTTTGCTCATTGGCATCGCGGTGTCTTTTGTCAGCGCTTACGCGTGTATCCATGCGTTCCTGAAACTGGTCACCCGTTTGGGTATGTTCCCGTTTGTGCTTTACCGCCTGCTGCTTGGCGCTGGCCTGATTGCGTTTCTGGTCACTCAGTAATTAGCATCGAGCGATGGAAACAGAAAGCCCGGCAATGGTATTGCCGGGCTTTTTCTTTTTCCGTGTGGAGGCTAGCGCATTTTCTGGCGCAATGTCGCCAGTACCGCTGTCACCGCATCTGCGCGCTTCAATGCCAGTTGTTCTTTGATTTCCTTTCCTTTGTACCCAGCTTCGACAATGGGTTTGACTTCGACGGCTTGGGCTGCGGCAAAGGCGCCCTCGAAGATATCAGCCTGCGGGTAGGGATCATTTTCAAACCCGGTTCGTCCACGTACATCAGCCCGGCAGCAGGTCGCTAGTTGTGCTACCCGTTCAGGCTTACGCCAGGCATCGATTTGATCAAAGATATTGATGAAGGTGGCTGGGCGTAGCTCGGCAGCAAAATGTAACTTGGTATGCTGGGCACAGACCATCAATGCGATATCGCGGTACTCATTGGGTACCCGTAAGCGCTGGCACAGCTCGCGTATCGCACCGAGCCCGGTGTGGCAGTGCATTTTGTGGCTCGGTAGATCTGCTTTCGGGGTCAGGGCCTTGCCAAGATCATGGACCTGGGCGGCAAAGCGGATCACCTTGGACTTGCTCAGCCTCGCGGCTTGCTCGGCGACCAGCAGGGTGTGGATGCCGCAGTCGATTTCAGGGTGCCATTTTTCTGGCTGGGGAACACCGAACAAGGCGTTGATTTCAGGCATGATCACCGCAAGCGCACCACACTGGCGCAGGACCTTGAGGAAGACTTCCGGGTTGCCCGATTGCAGTGACTTTTCCCATTCGATCCAGACCCGCTCTGGTGTGAGTGCAGACAGTTCACCGGCGACAACCATGTCCTGCATCAGCGCCATGGTTTCGGGGGCGACGATAAAGCCAAGATGGGCAAAACGAGCGGCAAAGCGAGCAACGCGCAGCACCCTGAGTGGATCTTCGACAAAGGCGGGCGATACATGACGAAGCTGGCGCAATGCCAGATCTTGCTGGCCATGATAGGGATCAATCAGGGTACCGTCTTGCGCTTGGGCAATGGCGTTGATGGTCAAATCACGGCGCATTAAATCCTGCTCCAGGGTGACATCTGGCGCTGAATAGCAGGTAAAGCCGGTATAGCCTTGGCCTGACTTACGCTCGGTACGGGCGAGGGCGTATTCTTGCTTGGTTTTCGGGTGCAGGAATACAGGGAAGTCGCTGCCGACTTGACTGTAACCTCGCTCCAGCATTTGCTCAGGGGTCGCGCCAACAACAACCCAGTCTTTGTCTTTGACTGGTAACTCCAGCAGGGCATCACGAACAGCCCCGCCAACTAAATACGTTTGCACTGTTTTATCCTTTTTCGTTCTGACTGCAGACTGTTATCGCTCGAGTATACCAAACCTTAAAGGCTCTCACGAATGGCTTGCCGTCGACCGCGCTTTAAAGGCTAATCGCTTGTCAGGCTTGAGCTGAAAGGCTATACATTCAGTAAAGGGACAGGTAACGTAGGGGCTTCCCCCTCCAGGCCAACAACAAGAGATCAAATGGCATGTACAAGGACTTTTTTGGGATCAACGAGTCACCATTTTCAATTGTGCCCAGTGCCCGTTTTCTATACTTGAGCGAGCGTCATCGTGAAGCATTGACCCATATGTTGTCGAGCCTCAATGGAGGAGGTGGGTTCGGTTTATTGACCGGCGAGGTCGGCACGGGCAAGACAACCGTTCTGCGGGCGCTGGTATCGCGTTTGCCACAGGAAACCCAGGTGGCAATTATCATGAACCCGTCGCTGTCGACCCGCGAATTGCTTGCCAGCCTTTGCGATGAGCTTGGCATTGAATATAGCGATGAAGCGACGATCAAAAATCTGACCGATGGGATATACCAACACTTGCTGGCCAATCACCGCGAAGGCCGTCAGACCCTGCTGCTGATCGACGAAGCTCAGCATCTGCTACCGGAGGTGCTGGAGCAGTTGCGTCTGCTGACCAACCTTGAAACCGACAGTGTCAAACTGCTCAAGGTGGTGCTGGTCGGCCAACCAGAGCTACAGCAGTTGTTGCAGCAAGACCGGTTACGTCAATTGGCCCAGCGGATCACCTCTCGTTATCATCTGCTGCCACTGACAGAAGAGGAAGTGCGGGAGTATATCCATTACCGTTTGCAGGCTGTGGACTGTCTGCATGAGGTGTTCCCGCCAGCCCAGACCAAGCAGATAGCCAAGGCGACAGGGGGGATCCCAAGGCTGATCAACTTGGTATGTGACAAGTCGATGCAGCTGGCCCACCAACAATCGACCCTTCTGCTGAACAAAGATCTGGTCGAGCAAGCTTGTCATGATGTGTTGAGCTGGCAGCTGCCGCAATATACAACACCGGGTCAACTTGATGCTCCTTCCACTTCACGCAAGCCGTTGCTGGTGGCTGTGGCCGCCGGGATCATCACGGCGGTTGGTGTGGGGTATGGGGCCGGGCTGCTGTCTTTACCTGCGACCTCAGCCTTGCCGGCAGAAGTGACCACAGCGGAAGTTACCAAGACGGCGGTCCCTGCCGCGGCATTCCAGCCAGCCAAACCGGTGTTGGCTCCAGCGCATACACAGTCGGTATCTTCAGCGCCGCAACTGTCTCCCCAAGCGCAGTGGCTGGCGGTCGTCAAGCAAGCGGGATCCGAGCGTCTTGCGATGCAAACCCTCTACAGCCTATGGGGCTACAGTACCCAGCTCAACCAGGCCAATTGCGAATCGGGGAGCCGTGTCCAGCTTAGCTGCTTTAACGGCAATGGATCATTGGAACAGTTGGCCCTGATCAACCGCCCCGCCATCGTTGCGCTCAATGAGCCTAGCGGAGAGGCATATTTTGCCACCATCTATGCCATCGGTAAGGATAAGGTTGAGCTGCTATTGGCCGGTCAGCGCTTTGCGGTCAGTGTACAATGGCTGTCACAGCGTTGGGACGAGCAGTACACCTTGTTGTGGCGTCCGCCGCTGGGTGATAAAACGGCAATACGCTACGGCCAGCAGGGGCCTCGGGTACAGTGGCTTGATCGTCAGCTGAGCCAGTTACTGGGCGTCATGCCGGAGAATCAAGATACCTTCGAGCAGGCTCTGCTTAATAAGCTGCGTCGTTTCCAACGGGCGCAAGATCTATCGGTAGATGGCATTGCCGGGCCTCGCACCCTGATGGTGATTGATTCCGCCCTGAATTTACCAGGACCGACCCTGCAACCGGAGAAAAGTTAATGTCGAAGTTACTCTCTGCTTTGGCCCAGTCAGATGCCCAGCGCGCCTCGGCAACGGTTTCGTCAGGGGCGGCTTACCGCACAGGTATTGCTCCCAAGCAAACAAAGCCATGGTTGCTACCGGGACTGGGATTTACTCTTCCGGTGATTGGCATACTTGGCTATCTGTCATTGCAGCCACCTCAGGCTGATATCAAACCGGTGTCGCAGGTTGTTGCAGCTAGCGTGGCAATGCCGGAGACGGTCCAACCTGTTGCCGTGCCTGTGTCTGTACCTGACACGGTGTTATCGGCAGTGGCGGATGTTGCATCGCTAACACACGTCTATCCGCACGGTATTGAACGACTTGATTACCCTTCGCTGTATACCGAGCCGTTGCCGAGCCTGGCAAGAGGCGCTCGGCAAGCCCGCTATAACCCAACCCAACCCTCCCCGCTGCCGGTGACACAGGCTAGCGGTTGGAACAGCGAACCAATCCCCGTAGGAAGCTCTGCCGTCAGGCCAGAGGCCGATAGCTGGGATCTTGAAGCGCTCGATTATTCTGAGCTGTCCCCTGAACTGGCCAGCCAGCTTCGGTCTGCCATCGCTGCCACTGGCGACGGGGAAACCTTGCCTCAGTTGCTGCAGGAACAACGCATGCCAGCTATGCCTGAGCCACAGGCACCGATGGCTGCGGTGCCCATTGGCAATTTGCCAGCATCGGTTCAAGATCGGATCCCCGCTCTGAATTTCCAGACTCATATCTACTCGTCCTCTCCCAATAGCCGCTGGGTGAAAGTGAACGGCAGTGAAGCCTATGAAGGGGATGAGATCGCGTCGGGGGTAACGTTACGGCGCATTGACCCACGCGAGGTGGTGTTCGATTTTGAATCGTATCTGATTTCGATGCCGGCGTTGTCGGAGTGGTAGCCATCAAGCTGGTGCGGATGTAGAGCATCGAAAAGCAGGCAATAAAAAAGGCAGCGAAGCTGCCTTTTTCTTTACCCGTACCATTGGCCGGGTTATGCCCAGCCGTTGTTGCGTTTACGGCGACGTGGGATAAGGTGAGGCAGAACCAGACCAAATAGCAAACCACCACCGGCAACCATTCCGCCATAGGTGAACCAGCGCATCAGCAGGTCGTCTTTTTGGGTGTCCAGACGGGCACGCAATTCGCGGATCTCTGCTTGCGATGTCATCAGCTGTTCGTTCAGCTGACCGTTCTGGGTTTCCAGGTCGGAAATCTGCTCATTGCGAAGCTTGAGTGAGTTCTGCAGGCTAGCGGTTTTCTCGTCGCCTGACTCAAGGGCTTCTTCAAGCTGGGCTTTGACCTCTGTCAGTTCTTTCTCCAGGGCCGGAAAACGCACTTTCAGACCAACTTGCGGTGAAACGAAATCAGAGTTAACCCAGCCGGTACGACCGCGGTTATCACGGACTTTACTGAATCCCGTCTCGCGGTTGGTTTCCAGCAGGTCAACTTTGGTGCCGGCGTTCACGCTGCCCGTAATGCGGTATTGGGTGCTTGGCCCATTGTGCATATAGGTAAATAGATTGTCGGATATATACCGAGTTTGAGCCTGTGCAGGCATGGTCGCCATTGCACAAGTGAATAATAGTAAGCTGATTAGCTGCTTCACAATTTGATTCCTTGGGGGAGAGCCTGTTTTTTCTCTAAGAGGCAAAGTCTAAGAATTTTGTGGGCTGGGTGCAAGAAAAGAGGGAGGCATCGCCTCCCTCTTTTGATCTTGAGCCCGCTTTGACGGTGTTTAACCAAACACTGCTTGCATTACGTAGAAGAAAATGACTGCAAGCAGGGCGCCAGCAGGCAGGGTAACAACCCAAGATGCAACGATATTACGTACCACACCAAGATTCAATGCCGCGATACCGCGAGCAAAGGCAACACCAATGACACCACCGACTAGGGTCTGCGTGGTTGAAATAGGAAGACCTGTACCAGAAGCAAGCACAACGGTTGATGCGGTCGCTAGCTGTGCAGCAAAGCCACGGCTTGGCGTTAGTTCGGTAATACCGGTACCAACGGTCGCCATCACCTTGTGACCCATGGTTGCCAGACCGACAACGATACCAAAACCACCCAATGGCAAGATCCACCAAGCGATTTGGCTCTTGGCCGTGATTTCACCCATATGTTGAACAGTAGAGACAACGGCAGAAAGAGGACCGATAGCATTGGCTACGTCGTTAGAGCCGTGGGCAAAGGCCATCGCACAAGCTGTAACCACCATCAGCAGGCTGAAAATACGCTCAACACCGGCATAACCGTTACTATCTACTGACGTACCGTCATCTGTGTACTTGCGATTAATATAAATGTAACCAAACACCATTACAATGAGTGACACTGCAATAGCGGCAAGCCATGCTTCACCGCTAGACAGGTGAAGACCGACATGCTTCAGACCCTTCTTGATAGTCACAAGAGCGATGACGATCGTGGTCATGAACATGTAGACAGGCACAAAGCGCTTTGCATTTACAATTGGATTATCGGTATCGAAAATCAGGCGCTGGGCGCTAATGAAAATGGCATAAGCAAACAGCCCCGAGATCAACGGAGTGATAAGCCAGCTACCGACGATGCCCTGTACCGAGCTCCAGTCAACAGCTTCTGTACCCGCTGAAACACAGGCAAAACCGATGATGGCACCAATAATGGAGTGAGTAGTCGACACCGGCCAACCCATATAGGATGCAACCAGTAGCCAAGTACCCGCAGCCAGTAGGGCCGACATCATGCCGTACACCAATACTTCAGGATTGGCAGCATAGAGAGAGGTTTCGATAACCCCTTTACGGATGGTATCTGTTACTTCACCACCTGCTAGGTAAGCACCCGCAAACTCAAAGATCATCGCAATGATGATTGCTTGTTTAACGGTCAGTGCTTTCGAACCAACCGAGGTACCCATGGCGTTGGCAACATCGTTTGCGCCAATACCAATAGCCATCAATAGACCAAAAAAAGCCGCCACCAAAATAAGAATGGTGCCGTAGTTAGCCAGGATTTCCATTGTAAAACCTTGTTTTTGTTACACTCTTTCGCTTATGAGCGCGATAGCATGATTTCAAGACGAGAGCCGACACGCTGTGCCTGATCAGCAATAGCACCAACCCACTCGAGAATCTTGTAAAGGAACATGATATCCACCGGACTGTATTGGTCTTCGATGGACATGAGCTGTTGGCGAAGTTTGATTTGCATGCTGTCAGTATCGTCTTCGATAACATCAAGCTGGTTGATCATCTCTGCCACGAGCGTTACTTCCCTACCTTTAAAGCCTGTTTCAAGAAGTTCGTCCAGTTCGTTGATCACTCGGTTCGCCTGATTGGCGGCGTCAAGACAACGTTGAACGTAGGCAATAAAGTCAGGGTACATTTCGGAAGGAATCTGAAGCTGGCGACCCAAGACACGACCTGCAATGTCTTTTGACAGATTGGCAAGCTTATCTTGCTGGGTCAGCAGGCCTAGCATGTCAGTACGATCGACTGGCATGAACAGACCACGAGGAAGTTTCAGACGGATCTCACGCTTGAGCACATCCGCATCTTTTTCAAGCTGGGAAATTTGCTCGCGCAGGACAGCCGCCTGCTCCCAATCACCCGCCTTACAGGCTTCGAAGAAAGGGACAAGTAGTTCACAACAATCATTTACGCGAGTAACGTGACGTTGCAATGGTTTGATTGGGGACTTAGCAAATAGCCCCATAATAGTATTTACTGGCATAGCCGAATAACCTAGAAAGTGCCTTAAGTGGCTAATTCTTGAGCGATGGTCATTAAGGCGCGCATGGTAACGCATAAGTAAGTATAGGGGAACTAATTTCGATCAAGGTTTTGTTGATATTTCATGCTTGCCCCTGAGTGCAATTGCCAATATCCTTGGTTTGCCACTGTTTATAGGTAGAACTATGGAAACTGAGATAGAACTGAAGTTTTTCGTCTCACCAGAATTTTCGAGCCAGCTACTCAAAAAAATCGCTGAAGCGAAAGTTCTGCAGCAAAGTCGTCGTGAGTTAGGCAATGTCTACTTCGACACCCCAGACCAAATTCTTCGCCAGCACGACATCGGTCTTCGGATCCGTCGTTTTGATGATGTATTTGTCCAAACATTAAAGACCGCGGGTCGCGTGGTCGCCGGCTTGCACCAGCGTCCGGAATACAATGCCGAAACCAAGAGTACTGACCCCGATCTCTGCCTGCACCCAGCGGATGCTTGGCCGGAAGGGATTGATATTGAGCATACTCAGCAGCAATTGAAACCACTATTCTCTACTGATTTTGTCCGTCAACAATGGCTCGTCGCGATGCCGGATGGCAGCCAGATAGAATTGGCCTTTGATCAGGGCGAAGTCAGTGCCAATGGCGAAACCTCGCCGATTTGCGAAGTCGAACTCGAGTTGAAATCCGGTCAGACCGACGCCTTGTTTACCTTGGCCCGTCAATTGTGTACTGAGGGTGGCATGCGGCTGGGCAACCTGAGCAAAGCAGCGCGGGGCTATCGCCTGGCGGCAGGCTACCAGGGTGATGATGTCGCTCAGCTGGCCCCGGTCAAACTCGATGGCAGCGAATCCGTCGAAGTGGTGTTTGTCAAAACGGTCGAGCATGCGCTTGGTCACTGGCATTACCATGAACAAATCTTTGCCGAGTGCCAAGAACCCGCTGCGCTGGTGCAAATTCAGCAGGCGCTGGGCTTGCTTCGTCAGACTTTGGTGATTTTTAGTGGCATGATCCCACGCCGGGCTAGCGCCTTGCTGCGCCAGGAACTGCAATGGCTGGAAGGCGAGTTGGACTGGCTGGGTGACGCGGCCGGTTTGGATTATTTGCTGGCGGAAAAAGGCCATGCCCTGAAAAAACTCAATGCGCGCAAGGAGCTGGTTAAACAGCTTGAAGCGTGTCAGGCAGATCTGCCTGATGACAATGAAATGTTGTTACTGCTGAGCTCGGCCCGCTATTGCGGCCTGTTGCTTGACTTGAGTCGCTGGCTGCTGAGTCGCGGCTGGCAGCCGTTCCTCGATGATAAGTCCCGGGCACGCCTAGCTGAACCGGTCAAAGGCTTTGCCGATAATATGCTGTCTCGCTCATGGCAGGAGCTGCTGGATGTCTTTCCGGCTGAGCGGCAGCTCAACCGGATTGATTATCTTGACCAGCAATCGCGTTTGGTCCGTAATCTGATGAGCGGTCTGAGCTTTGCTTCTTTATACGAAGAAGATAAGCGCTTGGTCTTTCGGATGCCTTGGCTGGATTTGTTGCAGGGAATTGAAGATCTGCGCCACCTCGAGCCGGTACGCCAGCTACTGGGCCAGCAGGATGATGAAGAGGATCGTAGCCAGATAGAGAAATGGCTGCAGCGTAAGGAAGAATCTCTGATCCATGCGATGGATCAGACCCGCCAGATGGGGATTGAGCTGGTCCCATACTGGCCGTAAGCGCCACAGCGAGAACTTACCAACACCCGGCCATGAGCCGGGTGTTTTTTTATGGGTTAGTTCTTGTCTAATTTATTTTCTATCGCCTCTAGGCGCTCTATCAGTCGCTGTTGGTTGGCCAGCATCGCTTGCCATTCTCGCTCGTGGCGGGCATCGTCCTGCTCTTTCTTTTGTTCGGGATCGGAAATGATAGAGCTGACCAAGCCCGCCACCATACCGAACAAGCCGACCCCACAAATAATAATCACGGCTGCCAGTACCTTCCCCATCATGGTCACTGGATAGTGGTCGCCATAACCCACCGTGGAAATGGTCACGAAAACCCACCATAGGGCATCAGTGGCGTCCTTGATATTGGACTCCGGCACATTGCCTTCCAGGATCAGCATCAGGGCTGAGCCGATCGATACCAATATCGTCAACAGCAAGAAAATACTGGCGATGGTGGCTTCACGGCGGTTGCTGCGGATTTGGTTGAGGATTTGGTGGCTGGAGCGGATCAGGCGGATCACCCGGAAGATTTGCAGTAAGCGGGCAAAGCGGATCTGCTCGATGATCGGGATACTGGCGACAAAATCAAGCCAGTGGGCTCTGAGGTAGCGGGGCTTGTCCTTGCTGCGGAATAAATCAGCCAGTAACTGACACCAAAAGACCAAACAGATAAACGTGTCGATACCAAGCAGCAGCAAATAACCGTTACTCTGCTTGGGCAAGAAAATCATGGTGGTCACAATAGTCAATGATATAAACGATAGCACGAGTGACATCAGGCTCATCGGATTGAGTTCATATTTGACGGAGTCGATCTTTTTCATCATTAAATTTTTTAACTGCGCAGCCGATAGATAGAATGAGGGTTATTGTTTCGGTGCGAAAAATAAATAGATTTTTAGGCACTGAATCCCTACTTCCCCATACATGGCGACCGGTCATAAGGATGACCAAGTAACTCTTGCTCTGGGGTGTAATAAGAATATATGGAGATAGTGCATGACCAAAATGGTTTTTAAGCCATGGGAAAAAGGGCTGACAAATATTCGCTTGGTTCCCAAGCTGTTATTGCTGATGGTGTTCAGTACCATCCTGCTGGTTGGTAAGCAGCTTTGGGATGCTAGCACCTTCTATCAATCGGTGGTGGAAATCCAGCAGGACAGGGCGAAAGAACAAGCGTTGGCTACGGCTGCTGTTATACAGGCGCTGCCATCGGCTAGCCAACAGGATATAGTGTTGGTGGAGAGTGTTGTCACCGCCCAGGCGGCAGCGATGAATGGCGGGGCTTATGTCTATTTAGTCGAGCGGGGAAGCAATAAAGTTATCGGCCACCCGGGTGCCCGGGCGTTGTCTGAACTGCAGGGCAGTGTTGACAGCCAAGGTAGCCTTAACCGTGCCTTGCAGCAACTGGCAGGACAGGCCAGCCTGAACTTCTCCGATCAGTCCCGCTTTGAATATGCGGTCGAATTACCGCGCCTTAATTGGGTGGTAGTGGCTTCCCAGCCCGCCTCAGAAGCCGATGCTTACTACCAGGATTACTTGGTGCAGGTTGCATGGCAAACCGCATTGATGATCTTTGCTTTTGTGGTGATCCTGCTAACTGGCTCCCATGTCATGCTGCGTCAGACCCAATATTTAGCCGATAACATCAAGCGCTTGGCTGCCCGCGACTTGACCCAACCCATTGTCATGGAATGCCGTGATGAGTATGGCAACTTGGCCAAAGAGCTGGAAAAGACCCGCCTTCAGCTCCGCGATGTGATCTGCAGTCAGCGCGATGCCGCTGGTGAACTCGCGGGCTTGGCCGAGGTGATGTCGATCAGCATGGTAGAAACCAAGGAGTCTGCGCAGGAAGAATTTAATGAAATCGACCAACTGGCGTCGGCGATGAGCGAAATGACCTCGACGGTGCAAACCGTTGCCGAGCATGCCCGCGAAGCATCCGGTGCCACGGAAGGGACGTCGGGCCAAGCCATACAGGGCCAGCAGTTCGTGTCAAAGACGATTGGTACCATTAACCAGTTGTCGCAGGACATCAGTCAGTCGGCCAATGCTGTTAATCAAGTGGAAGAGCGGGTTGAGCAGATCGGCAGTGTGATCGTCACGATCCAGAGCATTTCCGAGCAGACCAACTTGCTGGCACTGAATGCCGCTATCGAAGCGGCCCGTGCTGGCGATGCGGGCCGGGGCTTTGCGGTGGTGGCCGATGAAGTACGCAACCTTGCCCAGCGTACCCAGACCGCGACGGTTGAGATCCAAGAGATGATATCCCAATTGCAGTCCAGCGCTCAGCAGGCTGTCGGTCTGATGGAGCAAAGTGTTGTTGAAGCTGCCGAAGGGGTTGAGCTCGTAACCAGTGCCGGTGGGGAGCTGGATAAGATTGTCGAGCAGGTGGGGCTGATCAATGACATGAACTTCCAGATTGCCTCGGCGGCCGAGCAGCAAAGTGGCGTGGCCGATGAAATGAACCAGAACTTGACCAATGTCCGTGAACTGGTGGAAGCATCGGTCGTGGTGGTCACCGAGCTGTCGGAAACATCGGATGCCATGCAAGGTCATGCCTCTGAACTGGAAAAGAAAATCCAAGCCTTCCATGTGTAGGTTAACGGCTTAGCAATACGCTGAAATTCAGCCAAATCAACGCCCGCCCTTGGCGGGCGTTGTGCTATCGTAATGACAATCAATATCCGGCTTGGCAGTGCGGTTTTTCTCGCTGTCACCTGCTGGGCAGATTAAGACGACAGGTATTTGAAAAGGAACCCCTATGACCGTGCAGGATCACCTCCAGGCCGCAATGGAAAAGGCGTGGGACAAGGTTAGCAATGCCCAGCCTGATGCAATCGCTGGCTGGCCTCAGGATAAGCTCGACGAGCTCAAACAAGTATTGGCTTACAGCGACTTTGTGACAGCCTCGGTCGTACGTGACGCCGCCTTATTACCGTGGCTGGCCTTACATTTAGACGATCCTGGCCGGGCGGATGATTACCGAGCCGAGCTTGCCCAGTTGCTAGCAACCGTGCAGGATGAGGCGGGCATGATGCGGATTTTGCGTCAGTTCCGCCAACGCGAAATGGTCTGGATTGCCTGGCGTGATTTTATCGGCCACAACAGTCTGGACTTAAGCCTGAACCACCTGTCTATGCTGGCAGAAGCGATGATCATGGAGGCTTATAACTGGCTCTACGATCAGTGCTGCCGCGAGTGGGGAACCCCGATGAACAGCAACGGCGAGGCTCAGCCAATGTTGATCCTCGGGATGGGCAAGCTGGGTGGCGGTGAGCTGAACTTTTCATCTGATATCGATTTGATCTTCACTTATCCGGAAAACGGCGAGACCCAGGGCGGGCGGCGCAGCTTGGCCAATGCCCAGTTCTTTACCCGTTTGGGCCAGCGCTTGATCAAAGCGCTCGATCAGCAAACCTTTGACGGGTTCTGCTATCGGGTTGATATGCGCCTGCGTCCGTTTGGCGACAGTGGCCCTTTGGTGATGAGCTACGCGGCACTGGAAGATTATTACCAGGAGCAGGGGCGTGACTGGGAGCGCTATGCCATGATCAAGGCCCGAGTGATGGGCAAAGAAAGCTTCTCTCAGTACCAGGAACTGCGGCAGATGCTGCGGCCGTTTGTGTTCCGCCGCTATATAGATTTCAGTGCCATCCAGTCGTTGCGGCGCATGAAAGCGATGATCAGCAGTGAAGTTCGCCGCCGCGGTTTGACCAACAATATCAAGCTTGGGCCGGGCGGGATCCGTGAAGTGGAGTTTATTGCCCAGTCGTTCCAGCTGATCCGCGGAGGCCGGACACCGGAGTTGCGTGGTCGTGGTTTGCGCGAAACCCTCCAGGCGATGAAAACGCAGGGGCTGCTGCCTCAGAAGCAGGTTGATGACTTGGAGCGGGGTTATGCGTTTTTGCGCCGACTGGAAAATCTGCTTCAGGCTATCGATGATAAACAAACACAGGCTTTGCCGGACAAACCGCTGGACCAATGCCGGCTGGCCGTGGCGATGGGGTTTGAGGACTGGCTCGGGCTGCAGCGGGCTGTTGAGCAGCATATGGCGGCAATCCATGACGTCTTTGATGACATTATCGGTGCCGATGAGGAAGAGCCGCAGAGCGTGGCGACAGCCCAATTCCATGAAATGTGGGCAATGATCAAAGACGCCGAGGTCGTGACGGCGGTTCTTACCGAGCTCAACGCCCCTGAGGCCGACAGCCAGCTTGCCATCTTGACCAATATGAAAGCCGAGCTCTCCAAGCGCACCCTTGGCCCCAGAGGGCGCGAGGTATTGGCCAAGTTGATGCCGGCGGTACTGATGTTGATAGTCACCCGTGATGATGCCCCAGCGGTCCTGGAGCGGGTGTGTAAACTGATCGTCCGGATCGCCACCCGGACCACTTACCTCGAGCTGCTCAGTGAGCACCCGGCGGCCCTTGATCAGTTGGTGCGCTTGTGCGCCGCCAGTCCGATGGTGGCAACCCAGCTGGCCCAGTATCCGATTTTGCTCGATGAGCTGCTCGATCCCCAGCACTTGTATAACCCGACACCGCTGGAGCATTACGGTGACGAGCTGCGCGAGTTCCTTGCCCGGATCCCGGAAGAGGATATGGAGCAGCAGATGGAGGCGATCCGTCAGTTCAAGCAGACCCAGTTACTGCGCATTGCGGCGGCAGATATTGCCGGGGCACTGCCGTTGATGAAAGTGAGCGATCACCTGACCTATCTGTCCGAGGCCATTGTTGCGGCGGTGGTCAATCAAGCTTGGTTGCAGATGGTGGAAAAATTCGGCGAGCCGACTCACCTGCTCGAGCGAAGCGGGCGCGGGTTTGCAGTATTGGGCTATGGCAAGGTCGGTGGCTGGGAGCTGGGCTATGGCTCGGATTTGGATCTGGTGTTCTTGCACGACTGCCCCGATCATGTATACACCAACGGCCGCAAAGAAATCGACGGCCGCCAGTTCTATCTGCGTCTGGCACAGCGGATTGTCCACTTGTTTTCTACCCGCACCGCCTCGGGCGTGCTGTATGACGTCGATGTTCGCCTCCGCCCATCGGGAGCCTCAGGGTTGCTGGTGAGTACCATGGACGCGTTTGCCGATTACCAGCAGAAAGACGCGTGGACTTGGGAGCACCAAGCTTTGGTCAGAGCCAGGATGATATATGGTGATGGCCCGCTCAAGCAGGCATTTGCCGCAGTGAGGCAAACGATTCTGATGAGCCCCCGAGAAGCCGACCCTTTGCGCAAGGAAGTGGTGGAAATGCGCCATAAAATGCGCGATCACCTGGGCAGCAAAAAGGCTGGCATGTTCGGCCTTAAGCAGGATGAAGGCGGGATCACCGATATCGAGTTTCTGGCCCAGTACTTGGTGCTGCTGCATGCGGCAGAGGAAAAAGCCCTGATCCGCTGGTCTGATAATGTCCGCCTATTCGAGACCATGGCGAACTACGATATCTTGGCGCCAGAGCAAGCGATGCAGCTCAAGCACGCTTACTGTGTGATGCGTGATGAAATTCATCGCCTGAGCCTGCTCGGCCTACCGGCTTACGTGGAAGAAGGCCGGTTTTCAGCTGAACGCTTGGCGGTGCAGCAGATCTGGCAGGCATTGCTGGAGCCCGGTACCTAACCCGGGCGCGCAGAAAATCTATGTGCGGGGGCATGACCCCGCTCTTTGTAATTGAATTACCGTTGAAATCCCCTGAGCAGATGCATGCTAATTTGGCTTTGTGTTAATATTTGGGGGTTAACACAATCCCGGAGAAAAAAATGAAACTGACTCTTCCTGATTATGATCAAGCAGGCGTGCTGGTCGTGGGTGATGTCATGCTGGATCGTTACTGGTATGGGCCGACAGGTCGTATTTCCCCTGAAGCCCCCGTTCCTGTGGTAAAAGTTGATCAGGTTGAGGAGCGTCCGGGTGGCGCCGCGAATGTGGCAATGAATATTGCAGCATTGGGTGGACACGCCCGGTTGGTTGGTCTGACGGGGATTGATGAGCCGGCCCGTGCGCTGTCTGAAAAACTGTCGTCACTGGATGTACGCTGTGACTTCGTGACGCTGCCGGATTACCCGACCATCACCAAGCTGCGCGTCATGAGCCGTGGCCAGCAGATGATCCGGCTGGATTTCGAAGAAGGTTTTCATAATGTGCCAGCGGATGTGATTTTACCGCGTATGGAGCAAGCACTGCCTTCAAGCAAGGTCGTGGTGCTGTCTGATTATGCCAAGGGTGCCCTTGAGCATGTGCAGGCGATGATCCAACTGGCGCGCAAGTCCGGCATCCCTGTGATGGTCGACCCGAAAGGGGCGGACTTTGAACGCTACCGTGGTGCCACTTTGCTTACTCCTAACCTGTCCGAGTTTGAAACCGTAGCGGGTAAAACCCAGTCGGATCAAGACTTGGTTGAGAAAGGCCTGGCCCTGATCGAGCGTTATGAATTCGATGCACTGCTGGTAACGCGCAGTGAGCATGGCATGACGCTACTGCAAAAAGGCCAAGAGCCACTGCATATGCCGACGCAGGCCAAGGAAGTGTATGACGTGACCGGTGCCGGTGATACGGTCATATCGATACTGGCTGCATCGTTAGCAGCGGGTAAGTCGCTGTCTGACTCATGCAAACTGGCGAATGCCGCGGCTGGTGTTGTGGTCGGCAAGCTGGGTACCTCGACCCTATCGACCATTGAGCTGACCGAAGCGATCCATGGTAGCCAGGACAGCGGTTTTGGGGTGATCAGCGAAGCTCAGCTCAAGCAGGCAGTGAAAACAGCCCGTGCCCGTGGTGAGAAAGTGGTGATGACCAATGGCTGCTTCGATATTTTACATGCTGGTCATGTGGCGTATCTTAATGAGGCGGCGAAATTGGGTGACCGCCTGATCGTAGCCGTGAACTCTGACAGCTCAGTACAGGCTCTCAAAGGCCCGGGCCGTCCGGTCAATCCGGAAGATCGCCGTATGGCGGTATTGGCAGGTTTGGGCGCGGTTGACTGGGTGGTGCCATTTAGCGAAGAGACGCCACAGCGCTTGATCAGTGAAATTTTGCCAACCCTGCTGGTAAAAGGCGGCGACTACAAACCGGAAGAGATCGCCGGTGGTCAGGAAGTGATTGCTGCTGGCGGTCAAGTCTTGGTGCTTAACTTCGAAGACGGTTGCTCGACCACTGAAATTATCGAGGCAATCAAAGGGGGCCGAGGCTAGTCACCTCCGGGTCTTATCAAGATAATAAAAAAGCGCCATCATTGCTGATGGCGCTTTTTTTATGCCTGGCTTGTTTTGCTAGGTTGTGATTATTTCGCTTTGACTAGGCCGGCGTTCACGTCGACTACGTCCTGCTCGGTCAGTGAGCCTACAGCTTGTTTTAGCTGAAGCTGGCTGATGATGTAATCGTAGCGGGCATTGGCCAGCTGGCGGTTGGCATCATACAGGCGACGGGTCGCATCCAGTACATCGACAATCGTACGGGTACCGACATCGAAACCGGCTTCAGTCGCTTCAAGTGCTGACTGGGCAGACACAACGGACTGTTGGTAAGCGCGCAGGGCACCGATAGACGCATTGATGTTGTTGTAGAAAGCGCGAACGTCTCGTACAACGCTGCGGTAGGAGCCTTCCAGATCTTCACTGGCGGAAACATAGCCGAACTGGGCCTGCTTCACTTCAGACGTCACGCGGCCACCGGTGTAGACAGGTAGCGCCAGGTTGATCCCTGCGTTCAGTGTACCGTCGTCATTAAATGACTGTTTTTCATCGTAGTTGTAGCCGGCATTGAAAGACAGGGTTGGCAAGTGGCCAGATTCTGCCAGAGTGATTTGATCACGGGCGATATCTTGTGAAATGCGAGAGGTCAACAGGCTAAGGTTTTCTGTCTCGGCATCTTTAAGCAGGCTTTCCACGCGAGACTTTGGTGCACTGGCACTAAAGCGACGGGTATCCAGAATGCTCAGGTTAGTGTGCTCTTGACCCGTGATTTCACGTAGGCCTTCGTAGCTGTTGGTCAGGGCATTTTCTGCCAAGATCTCATCAGCCAGCACGCTATCGAACTGAGCTTGGGCATCGTGCACATCGGTAATCGCCGATAGGCCGACTTCGAAACGCTGTTTGGTTTGCTCTAGCTGGCGGCCAACGGCGGCTTTCTCTGCACGGACGAATTCCAGATCGTCCATTGCACGAAGCACGGCAAAGTAGGCGTCAGAAACACGCAGGATCAGGCCTTGCTGGGAGGTTGCATAGAATGCATCGCTCTGGCGGGCAACCTTCTCGCTAATATCTAGGTTTACCCAGCTGGCGCGGTTGTAGATCGACTGATCTAGGCTTATACCGCCGTTGAAACCGTCGGCATCACCATCCATACGGGAGATGTTATAGCCAGCCGTTAGGTTAATCTGTGGTAGCAGCGCACTTCGGGTTGAGTTAATCGCTTCGAACGCAGTGTCTTTATCGGCAGCCGCACGTAGCAGCTGGGGGTCATTTTGTTTTGCTTGTTGGTAGATTTCGGCGAGATCATCAGCCAGTGCAGTATGGCTAAGACCGCCAAGCGCAAAGCTAACAATAAGCGGAAGCAATTTTTTCATGTATGCCTATCCTGATCCTGACAAAAATAAGAGCAAGGCTCCAGTTTAACCTATGTTTCCTTGCCTGAAACTGATCTTTGAACAATTTACTTTATTTTACGATATTTTACTGGATTAATTGTGATTCTAATCCGTTCGTTAGCGAAATGGACTTAAAAAAAATCATAAGTATTGTCATAAATGTTGAATTAAATCATTGCCGTTCCTTGGCGGGGATGGAATCATATACGACTTTCGTCGGCCGGAGGCCGCGTTCGCAAGGGCTAAAGGGATAAAACATGGCAAAAAATGCAAATAAGAACAGTGGCCCGGAACAATTTTCGACAAGTGATGTCGACGTCATCGCGCGGGAACCATTGTTCAACGGTTTTTTTAGCATGGTGAAGTACCGTTTTCGCCATCGCTTATTTGCTGGTGGCTGGAGCGAGCCGATGGATCGCGAGCTGTTCGAGCGCGGCCATGCTGCGGCCATGCTGCCGTATGATCCTGCTACCGACCAGGTGGTGCTGGTTGAACAGTTCCGGGTTGGTGCGATGGCGGCCGAGGGCTGCTCGCCGTGGCAGCTGGAGATCGTGGCCGGCATTATCGAACCCGGCGAGCAGCCGGTCGAGGTCGTGCGCCGGGAAGCCGTGGAAGAAGCCGGTCTTGATGTTGGGCCGCTGCATAAAATTACCCGTTACCTGTCAAGCTCCGGTGGTTGCTCCGAAACGTTGGATATCTTTGTCGGTGAGGTCGACAGCACCCTTGCCGGTGGTATCCATGGCTTGGCAGAGGAAGGCGAAGATATCAAAGTGCACGTGGTTTCTCGAGAAGATGCCTACCGTTGGGTAGAATCTGGTAAAATTGAGAATGCAGCCTCGATCATTGCCTTGCAATGGCTGCAATTGAACTACACTCGGTTGCAAGCTGCTCCTTAGACGATCACGACCACTGAGGATACCGATTGAATAGAAGATACACTGTTGATTTTGCTGGTATCATGCGACTCTACGAAACCAACTATGCGAAGCTGCTCCCATTGCTACCAAAAAGCGATCAGGTCGGCGATCATTGCATTTATTGTGTTTTGGAACAGGAATATCATCTGACCATTACTGAGTCGACCCGTTATACCACAGTGGTTGAATTACAGCTCAAGGCAGAGGAATCGCTGCCGGATTACCTGATCCCGAAAATGACGATCAGGCTGTACCACGATGCTAGGGTCGCAGAAGTGTGTTCCGCTCAGCAGACTTCGCGTCTGAAGCCAAGGTATGATTACCCCAACATGCGGATGCACCAGAAAGATGAGAAGCATCAGGTTAACCGTTTTCTGGGAGACTGGTTGGTATACTGCCTTAAAAACGGGATCAGCAGACAGTCGGTTTGTTAACAGAATCAGATAGACAAGGTTTTTGACGTTTTGCAGACTTTTACTCTGCCACAGACGAGCCGCGATAGTGTGGTTCTCCTGCAAATTACCGATACCCACCTTTTTGCCGACGATGGCGGCAGTTTGTTGGGTGTTGCGACAAAAGACAGTTTTCATGCCGTGTTGGATGCGGTAGACACTGCTGCGCGCCCTTTTGATGCCATTGTGGCGACGGGTGACATCTCACAAGATCATACCGAACATTCCTACCAGCGCTTTTGCGATGGTATTGCTCGTTGGTCGCAGCCATGTTTCTGGCTGCCGGGTAACCATGACTATCAGCCGAGCATGAAAGCGGTTTTGCCTTCAGCACAAATCAAGCCTTGCCACCAGGTTTTGGCCGGTGAGTACTGGCAAGTGATCCTGCTTGATAGCCAGGTCCAAGGGGTCCCCCATGGCGAGTTGAGCCTGGCTCAGCTCGAGATGCTAGAGCTGGCGCTATCAGCCCAGCCGGAGCGCCATGCACTGGTCCTCTTGCATCATCACCCGTTGCCAGCTGGAAGCACTTGGCTGGATCAGCATCAGCTGCATAACAGTGAGCCGTTCTGGCAGGTAATTGGACGCTACCCGCAGGTGAAGACGGTTTTGTGTGGCCATATTCACCAAGAGCTGGACCGAATCCAGCAAGGGGTAAGGGTGCTCGCGACACCGTCGACTTGCATCCAGTTTCAGCCTGACTCCCATGACTTTGCACTGGACCAGAAAGGACCGGGATGGCGCTATCTTATTTTGCATAGCGACGGGCAGCTCGATACCCAAGTCTGCCGCCTGGAAGGCCATGATTTTACACCCAACTTTGAATCTGCAGGTTACTAGATGAAGCCATTGCTACTGTATATCCATGGCTTTAATAGCTCTCCGAAATCGCTCAAGGCAACCCAGATGGCGGAATACTGCCAGCGTGAGCGACCGGATATCCGGGTCGAGATCCCGCAAATGCCTTGCTATCCTTTGGAGGCGGCGACGTTTATTGATGAGCTGGTGCAATCATTACGTCATGAATACCAGATAGCGTTGGTCGGCAGTTCGCTGGGAGGCTACATCTCCACATGGCTCAATGACCGTTATCAATTACCAGCTGTCTTGGTTAACCCTGCGGTTAAGCCTTATGAGCTGTTGCAGGACTATTTGGGTGAGCAAGAAAATCCTTACACCGGTGAGCGTTACTTCCTTGAGCCCCAACATATGGATGAACTGCGCCAGATGGATGTGGCCCAACTTAGCCGTCCCGAGCAGCTGTGGCTGCTGCAACAAGAAGGTGACGAAGTGCTGGATTATCGCCAGGCTGTCGAGAAATACTCGTCCTGCCGGCAAACCGTTGAACCCGAAGGGGATCACAGTTTTGTCGGATTTGATCGTTATCCTGAACAAATCATTCAATTCTTGGGATTGTAATACCTTTCGAGCACCTGTTGCTTGAGAGGAATTTGTCCCGACTTGGATCAAATTCGACTCACATTTGTGGGCCACATTTTCGACCCCAGCTTGACAACCGAGCTGGGGTTACTGACTATTGTGGCAAAAAATTATTCAGTAACTTTCCGTAATTATGACAGATCAAAGCTATAACGCTGGAGCCATAGAGGTTCTAAATGGCCTTGAGCCAGTACGCCGCCGTCCGGGGATGTATACCGACACGGTACGGCCAAACCACCTTGGCCAGGAAGTCATCGATAACAGTGTCGATGAAGCCTTGGCTGGCCATGCCCGCAAGGTAGAGGTCATTCTTCATGCGGATCAGTCGCTGGAAGTGATTGATGACGGACGGGGGATGCCAGTAGATATTCATCCGGAAGAAGGGGTTTCCGGGGTCGAACTGATCCTATGTAAGCTTCACGCCGGTGGTAAATTTTCAGGCAAAAACTACCAGTTCTCTGGTGGTCTGCACGGGGTAGGGATCTCGGTAGTAAATGCCTTGTCTAACCGGGTAGAAGTCACGGTGAAACGTGATGGCCAGGTCTACCAGATCGCCTTTGAAAATGGCGATAAGGTCAGTGAGCTGGAAGTGATTGGTACTTGTGGCCGCCGTGCCAAAGGAACCAGTGTTCATTTCTGGCCGAATCCGAAGTATTTCGACAGCCCGAAGTTCTCTGTCTCTCGCCTCAAAAGCAACCTCAAGGCCAAAGCGGTGCTTTGCCCGGGACTGGAAATTGTCTTTACCGATAAAACCAATGATGAAACCATCCGTTGGTGCTACGAAGACGGATTGAAGGACTACCTGGCTGAAGGTGTCAAGGGGTATACCCTGCTGCCGGAAGAACCGTTTACCGGTGTCTTCAGTGGCCAGAGTGAAGCGGCTGACTGGGCATTGCTATGGTTGCCGGAAGGCGGTGAGTTGATCACCGAAAGTTACGTTAACCTTATCCCGACGGCTCAAGGTGGTACGCATGTCAACGGCCTGCGTCAGGGGTTGCTCGATGCAATGCGTGAGTTCTGTGAATTCCGTAACCTGTTGCCCCGCGGCGTGAAGCTGACGGCCGATGATATCTGGGATCGCTGTGCTTACGTGTTATCGGTGAAGATGCAGGATCCGCAATTTGCCGGCCAGACCAAAGAGCGCTTGTCATCGCGCCAGTGTGCAGCATTTGTCTCTGGTGTGGTAAAAGATGCCTTTAGCCTGTGGTTGAACGAGCGTCCGCAACTTGCTGAGCAGTTGGCTGAGGTGTGTATTGCCAATGCCCATCGCCGGATGCGTGCCAGCAAGAAAGTGGTACGTAAGAAGGTCGCTTCGGGCCCAGCATTGCCGGGTAAGTTGGCAGACTGTTCGCAGCAGGACTTGTCTCGAACTGAACTGTTCTTGGTCGAGGGTGACTCGGCTGGCGGCTCGGCCAAGCAGGCCCGTGACCGTGTATTCCAGGCGATTATGCCGCTGCGAGGTAAGATCTTGAACACCTGGGAAGTCTCTGCCGATCAGGTACTGGCCTCGCAGGAAGTGCATGATATTTCGGTGGCACTGGGGATCGACCCGGACAGTGATGATCTTAGTGGCTTGCGCTACGGTAAAATCTGCGTTCTTGCCGATGCCGACTCGGATGGTTTACACATTGCGACTCTGCTATGCGCTCTGTTTGTCCGCCACTTCGAGTCTCTGGTTCGTGCTGGCCATGTGTATATTGCCATGCCGCCGCTGTACCGGATCGACCTTGGTAAGGAAGTCTATTACGCCTTGGATGATGCAGAGAAAGACGGGATCCTCGATCGTCTTAGCAACAAGCGCGGCAAGGTCAATGTTCAGCGCTTCAAAGGTCTGGGTGAGATGAACCCACTCCAGTTGCGCGAAACCACCATGGATCCCAATACCCGCCGTCTGGTTCAGCTGACTATCGATGATGATGAGCAGACCAACGAGATGATGGATATGTTGCTGGGCAAGAAGCGAGCGGAAGACCGCCGCCACTGGCTGCAGAGCAAAGGCGATATGGCCGAAGTGTGATTGACCGGGCCTGCCAGTACAGTCCTGTATGGCGGCGGGCCTTGCCTGATGATTTGATAGCTCGAGTGATGTTATGCGCCCGGGCTGGAAACATAAACGGAATACCCAACGATGACTGATGTCTCAATGGATGGCGTAGAACAGCTTCCGCTACGGAAGTTTACCGAAGATGCCTACCTCAATTACTCCATGTACGTGATCATGGATCGTGCCTTGCCGTTTATCGGTGATGGCCTCAAGCCCGTTCAGCGCCGCATTATCTATGCGATGTCCGAGCTAGGACTGTCGGCAACGGCGAAATACAAGAAGTCGGCGCGTACCGTCGGTGATGTACTGGGTAAGTACCACCCGCACGGCGACTCGGCATGTTACGAAGCCATGGTCTTGATGGCGCAGCCATTCTCCTACCGCTATCCACTTGTCGACGGCCAGGGTAACTGGGGTGCACCGGATGATCCGAAGTCCTTCGCCGCAATGCGTTACACCGAATCTCGTTTGTCACGCTTCTCTGAAGTGCTACTCGCGGAGTTGGGCCAAGGCACGGTTGACTGGGGGCTGAACTTTGACGGCACGATGAAAGAGCCGAAGATGCTGCCTGCTCGCCTGCCGCATATCTTGCTAAATGGTGTAACCGGTATTGCCGTCGGTATGGCGACGGATATCCCGCCGCACAATGCCCGTGAAGTGGCCAATGCCGCGGTGCACCTGATTGAGAACCCGAAAGCGGAACTTGATGAGGTCATGGCGTTTGTCCAAGGGCCGGACTACCCGACCGAAGCAGAAATCATTACCTCGAAAACCGATCTGAAAAAAGTCTACCGCAGCGGCCGCGGCAGTATCAGAATGCGTGCGGTATGGCACAAGGAAAGCGGTGATATCGTGATCACCGCCTTGCCACACCAAGTCTCGGGCTCGAAGCTGCTTGAGCAGATCGCCAGCCAGATGCGCGCCAAGAAGCTGCCGATGGTCGAAGACTTACGTGATGAGTCAGATCATGAAAACCCGACCCGTATTGTCATTGTGCCACGTTCTAACCGGGTTGATAGTGAGCAGTTGATGAACCACCTGTTTGCTTCTACCGATTTGGAAAAGAGCTTCCGTGTTAACCTCAATATGCTGGGCCTTGATGGCCGTCCGCAGGTTAAGGGGTTGGTTCAGATCGTTTCTGAGTGGATCGAATTCCGCCGTACCACGGTGCGTCGCCGCTTGCAGTATCGTTTGGACAAGGTGAATGCCCGTTTGCATATCCTTGAGGGTTTGTTGGCAGCTTACCTTAATATTGATGAGGTTATCGAAATCATCCGTACTGAGGATG
Source organism: Photobacterium lutimaris (assembly GCF_003025555.1). GTDB lineage: Bacteria > Pseudomonadota > Gammaproteobacteria > Enterobacterales > Vibrionaceae > Photobacterium > Photobacterium lutimaris. The sequence continues at coordinate 102,098 of NZ_PYMH01000015.1, forward strand.
ATCCGAAAGCCGAGTTGATGTCTCGTTTCGAGCTGTCAGCCATCCAAGCAGATGCGATCTTGGAAATCAAGCTTCGCCAGTTGGCCAAGCTGGAAGAAATTAAGATCCGTGGTGAACAGGATGAGCTATCGAAAGAGCGCGATTACTTAGAGAAGTTACTGGGCTCAGAGCGTCGCCTGAACACGTTGATCAAGAAAGAAATCTTGGCTGATGCCGAGAAGTATGGCGATGATCGCCGCTCGCCATTGGTTGAGCGAGAAGAAGCGAAGGCGTTGACCGAGCGTGAGCTGATCCCGTCTGAAGCGATTACGGTTGTATTGTCTGAGAAAGGCTGGGTCCGCCATGCCAAGGGACATGAGGTTGACCCTACTTCCTTGAGCTACAAATCGGGAGATGGCTATCTGGCCCATGCCCGTGGCAAGAGTAACCAACCGGCTGTTTTACTGGGGTCGGATGGACGCAGCTATGCGTTGGAATCCCATAGCCTGCCATCAGCTCGCAGCCAAGGCGAACCGGTCACTGGCCGCCTCAACCTGACTCCGGGAAGCCATATCCGTCAGGTCATGATGTCCGATGATGATCAGCTATGGTTGATGGGGTCGGATGCCGGATACGGTTTCATCTGTAAATGCAGTGACATGGTGTCTAAGAACAAGAACGGCAAAGCCTTGTTGACGGTACCGGAAAATGCCGAAGTGGTGCCGCCGCAGTGTATTGCTGATTTGGACAATGACGAGATCCTTGCGATTACCAACGAAGGGCGGATGCTGCTGTTCCCGATCAAAGAACTGCCTCAGCTCGGCAAAGGTAAAGGGAACAAGATCATCAATATTCCAGCGGCCCGCTCGAAGTCGCGGGAAGAGTTTTTATCACAGTTGGTTGTGTTGCCAAAAGGTAGCCACCTGACATTGTATGCTGGCAAGCGTAAGCTAGGGCTCAAGCCTGCTGACCTAGATAATTTCCGAGGTGAGCGCGGCCGGCGGGGTAGCATGCTGCCACGTGGCCTGCAGCGGGTGACTCGTTTTGAAATCGACTCACCACAAACGCCTGAAGCAGAATAAGCCTAGCGAATGAAGCATGATTGAGGCCCTCCAGACGGAGGGCTTTTTTTATACTTTTTCCTGCTGTTCGGGGCAGAAAGAGGTTGGATGTGGTCTAATTTCTGCACATAAAAGGTGTTTTTTCCCGCAGCCTAAGTATACTAGCGAACGCTTGTACGCTGAGGAGAATCTGATGTTATTTGTATTGCGCATGATTGCTGTAGCAGTGTTTACTGTTGTCATGTTTGTATTGGGTTGTGGCTATTGCCTGCTAAGCCCGCGTAACCCTAGAAATGTTTATATTGTCGGTCGCCATTTCTGCAAGATGGCACGCATCTTCGGTATTAAGCTGGAGTTCCGTTACCCAGATGGAGAGCTACCAGCGCCAAGCGTATATTTAGCGAACCACCAGAACAATTACGATTTGTTTACCGTCTCGGGGGCTATCCAGCCAAGAACGGTGACCGTGGGCAAGAAAAGCATCTCGTGGATGCCGTTATTTGGTCAGCTGTATTGGCTAACCGGTAATATTCTTATCGACCGCGCCAATCGCAGCAAGGCGGTCGGTACTATCGGCCAGGTGGTTGAGCAAATCAAACAGCGTGATGTCTCTATTTGGATGTTCCCTGAAGGCACTCGATCCCGTGGCCGTGGCTTACTGCCGTTCAAAACGGGGGCTTTCCATGCCGCTATCTCTGCCGGTGTGCCTGTTGTGCCGATTGTGTGCAGTAGCACGGAAAATGTTAAACTGAACAAATGGGACAATGGTGTGGTGATCGTCGAGGTACTGCCATCCGTATCGGTGGACGGCATGACCAAAGAAGATGTCCGCACCCTATCGAACCAGTGCCGCGATATGATGGCGATTAAACTGGACGAGTTGAATGCTGAGGCTACTCGCCGATCGATAAAATAATCGAGTTGGATTGGCCGCAGTGTGACAGATGAAGGACATGCCTGTGCGTGTCCTTTTTGTTTTTTTACCAACCAAGATATATCCAAGCCCCTTGACGTTACTGGGGTAAGTCTTTGACCTAGTCTCTGTTGAGGTTGGTATTGTATGTAGATGAAAACACCATGATTGAAGAACAGGTAATATTGGTCGATCCGCAAGGCAGGGAGCTTGGCGTTCAGGAAAAAATGCAGGCTCACCGGGATGGTGCCCTTCATCTGGCTTTTTCGGTTTTGTTGTACCGGGACGGAAAAAACGAACGTGAGTTTCTGATGCATCAACGTGCATTGGGCAAATACCACAGTGGCGGGTTGTGGACCAATACCTGCTGTTCGCACCCACGCCAGGGCGAATCGATGACACAAGCAGGGATCCGCCGACTGGGTGAAGAGATGGGGATCGCCGATATTGCGACGTTGTCTGATGTCGCGAGTTTTGTCTACCGTGCCGAGTTGGATAATAACTTGGTTGAACACGAGCTGGACCATGTTCTGGTGGCTCCGGCTCCTGATATCGCGATCAATCCGAACCCAGAGGAAGTGCTGACTTATCGCTGGTGGCGTCAGAGCGAATTGCTGACAGCGCTAGAGCAAGCGCCCCAACGGTTTACAGCATGGTTCCCACAGGTACTGGCACTGGCATTGGCAAACACCTAATGCCGTGGGAAGACATCGTGCTGTGACAGAAACGAAAAAAGCTGCCTTCAGGCAGCTTTTTTGTATGCTTTACAGCAAATCGACGAAATGATTATTTACGTACTGCAATCGCTTCGATTTCGATTTTCACGTCTTTAGGTAGGCGAGCAACTTCGACGCAAGAACGCGCAGGGTAAGGGGCATTGTGCTCGTCAAAGAACTTGCCATACACTTCGTTAACCGTGCCGAAGTCATTCAGATCTTTCACAAACACCGTCATTTTGACAATGTCAGCCACTTTTAGGCCAGAAGACTCAACAACTGCCTTTACATTTTCTAGTGACTGGCGAGCCTGCTCAGCGATATCGTCAGACACTTCACCGGTTTCAGGGTTCACAGGGATCTGGCCTGAGGTCAGAACCATGTTACCTAGGTCAACACCCTGTACATAAGGGCCGATTGCAGCTGGAGCCTGCTCTGTGTGAAGTACTTGAGTCATTACTTGTCCTTACTTTAATTATGTTAGGTCATCGTTAGAGGTCTAGTTTGCAACCCATTGGCGAAGACGTCAAAGGGTTTCAGATAGGCTGGACAAAAAGGCAGCATGATTTAGCTCAGGCTGCCTATAAGCCTTATGGTCGGTGATATGTCAGCGCTGGGATACCCCGGTTTTAGGATGGGATCCCAAGCCTTGCCTTGACCACTTTTTCGCACTCGTCAATACGGGAGATATCCTTCGGCGCGACCATGACGGTGTCATTGCCGCCGACAGTACCGAGGATCTCGGCATGCGGTTGGATGTCGATCAGCCGAGCGACAAGCTGGGCGCCGCCGGGATGGGTTTTTACGACCACAACGAGCTGGTTGTGGGTGATAAACTCAATCTGGGAAGCAATTGATGAACCGACTTGTACCGGCTCGCTTTCCACCGTCAGGCAGTAGACTTTCTTGCCGTAGGCATTAGGTACTTTCGCTACGCCCAGTCTTGATAACAGGCGGGACACGGTGGATTGGCTGACATCTTCAAACCCCATATTGATGAGTTGCGTGCGGATATCATCTTGGGTTGAGAAGCTTTGTTGCTGCAATAATCGCTTACAGGCGGAAGTCATGCTTTCTTCTTGGCAGAAAGCGTCTATCGCTCCGTGCATACTGTATCCACTCACGGGCAACTCCTTGTTATTCTGTTGGGTCTTTGATCGTATCTCGTGGACAGCCCTCGCATCGGCTTATTGTTCGGGAAGTCTGTGCTTCTTTACGATGCGAACAATGGGCTGCTTGTTGGCAAAATATAATGCCTTGGTTGCATAATCTTGCAATGGCATCATATCAACAATACAACCGTAATTTATTGACCCCTATCACCAAAATAAAACGCCATCCACATGGTTAGAATGAGGAATTATATCCCGACCTATCCAGAAGGGTCCGAGGATTTAACTTACCCCCCTGCTGTGACTGGTTTGCTGCCATGCCGTCGTTTTCCTCGGGCAAATTAAGTCCCGACAGGTTGTTTGTCGAGTAGGTGCTGTTTGTTGGGGCAGGCAGAAAAGCGCGGCGCTGTGGGCTGTCTGCTGGGGGAGGTGAACTACTGCTGACAACCTGGATCCCTGCTGTACCCAGACGGTTGAGTCGGGTGACGTAGTCCGAGACCTGGATCCCCGCGAGCTCGGGGCTGGCCGATTGCGCCTCAATCCCCAGAGCGTCCAGCCAATCAAAGATCAACGGCGAGGGGACAAATTGGCTGTAGCGGGTGGCTGGTTGTAGGTTCTGCAACTCTTCCGGATTGTCGACGATGGCCACAGTGATACCGGCAATCTCTCCATCGGCGTTGAATACGGGGCCGCCGCTCATACCCGACATCACAGGAGCATCGCTGAGCGAGTAAAGACAGTCGGTATTGGTATCGATCACATCTTGGAGATATTTGCCTCCACCGCTAACGGCGGTTCCTACCAGAGAATGGCCGTGGTGAATAACGGGTTGGGTGGGGTAAATTAAGCCCCAGGTAGGTTGGGTATTTGAGGAACGAGGAACCAATGCCAAATCACACGCTGGATGGTAGATGACACCGGTATCCCAGGACAACAGGGCCACATGCTTGGCGGTGATCATATAGTCACTGTTGACCGGCACCGCGGAGCCAAAGCCACCCAGCAGCATAGGAACGCCAATGACCACCATTTCATTAGCTGAGTGCTGGTAGGTTTGCTGTACCGGACCATTGCTGGCGACACAGCCAGACAGGGCAATGGTGGTAATACAGATCTGACTGGGACGGGAAAGCAGGCACCAGACTGCTTGGATAAGGTGCGCAGTTTTTCTCATTTTACTAGCCTTATTATTTTATTATTTTATTGTTTCTTTGTGCCGGCTTGCTGGACCGGAATACTAAAGGTAGTGAGCAGAGAGAAACGGGGGAGGGTTGGAATTGAGAATAAAAAAGCCTGCTCAATTTTGAGCAGGCTTTCTTTTTACTTGGGCAGGAATTGTCGCTAATGAGACTACTTTTTCAGCGGGTTAGCGATGTTTTTAGCCTGTTTTTTAGCTGTTCTCAGTAACGATTTCGCGTGAGAACACTTTTTCGCAGTACTTACACTTAAGCTGGATATCTGCTTTTTTGGTGACGACTTTGAAGCTGCTGTCGACGGGCTCACCATGCGAAATACAGTTGGTGTTTGGGCATTTGAATATCGCATTGATTCGCTCAGGCAGAGTCAGGGTCAGCTTTTTCACGACTTCGTAGTTTTCGATTTGGTTGACCGTCGCCTGCGGAGCATACAACGCCAGTTGGCTCGCCTGCTCTTCACTGATAAAGATGTTTTCGATCTTGATCAGATCTTTGCCGCCGAGCGCAGAAGAAGGCAGGTTAAGACCCACAGTGACGCGCTGGTTAGTCTTGTGCATTTTGAACAGTTTCAGCACTTTGAAGCCAACATTTGCAGGAATATGGTCGATAACCGTACCGTTCTTGATCGCTTCAACCTGTAGTTGTGTTTCCTTCGTCATTGTTTTCTCTCCTGCTTAGATTGCTTCGTTTAGGACCAGTGCCAGTAGGGCTTCACGTGCATAGACACCGTTTTCTGCTTGCTGGAAGAAGTAAGCGTGTTTTGTCTTGTCGACGTCAGTGGTGATTTCGTCAATGCGTGGTAGCGGGTGCAGAACTTTCAGGTTGCTACGGGCATCGGACAGCATGGGTGCGGTCAGGATATAAGCCGCTTTCATGTGGGCGTATTCTGACTCGTCAAAACGCTCTTTCTGGACGCGGGTCATGTACAGGATATCCAGCTCAGGGATCACCTCTTCCATGGCGCTGTGTACGCTGTAGCTGATGCCGGCTTCGTCCAACTCTTCGCAAATATAATCCGGCATGGCCAGAATCTCAGGTGCGATGAAGAAGAACTTCACATTGTTGAACTTAGCCAGTGCTTGGGTGAGAGAGTGAACCGTACGGCCGTACTTCAGGTCACCGACAAAAGCGACATTGAGGTTATCCAGCGTACCTTGGGTTTCGTAGATGGTGAACAGGTCTAGCAGGGTCTGGGTTGGATGTTGGTTGGCACCGTCACCACCGTTAATCACTGGGACACCGTTTGAAAATTCAGAGGCTAGGCGCGCTGCCCCTTCTTGCGGATGGCGCATCACGAAGGCATCAACATACGAGGAGATGACCTGGACGGAGTCAGCAAGGGTTTCACCTTTCTTCGCCAGTGACGTGTTACCGCCGTTGTCAAAACCAATCACGGTACCGCCCAGGCGCTGGATAGCGGTTTCAAACGATAGGCGGGTACGGGTGGATGGCTCGAAGAAACAGCTTGCAACGACTTTGTTCTTCAGAAGTTCAGGGTTCGGATCGGCTTTCAGTTTACCAGCAGTCTCGACGACTAGCTCAAGTTCACTACGGCTCAGTTCCGGAATGGAAATGATGTGCTTTTGAAACAGCGAATTCGCCATGGCTTCTCTTCCCTTTTAATTACGATGATGAACGACAGGTGCCTGCTGGTGTGGGCAGCAGGCAAAAAAAAGCCTCCTTAACAAAGGAGGCTCTTTTTACAAAAAACAGGAAAAACAAAAAACGGCGCCTGCACCGAAAGTCGGTGTAGGGTCATCAGGTTTAGCTGAAAAGACGGGCGCATTTTTTATCTCTCTCTGGACAAATTGCGAAGGATTATACCCCCATTTTCATCGAACGCAAGCGTTTGCCTAAAGTATTCATTTGGTGGAACTTTATGCAGTTTTTCTGGGTATTTTACGGGCCAGGAAAGGCGTGCTAACCCTGTGATCTGTAAGGGCTTGATTATGTCAGTCGAGAACGGAAAGTGGATAGGGGGGCATAAAAAATACCGGCCCGCGGGCCGGTATGGGTTTGAGAGTAATTACACTCAAGAGAGTCGATTACTGACCTAGCGTGGCAACCATGATTGCTTTGATGGTGTGCATACGGTTTTCCGCTTCGTCGAATACGATAGAGTGCTTAGACTCAATCACTTCGTCTGTTACTTCAACGCCATCTTTTAGCATTGGGTATTCTTGAGCTAGCTCTTTACCAACCGTTGTGTCTTCACCGTGGAAGGCTGGTAGGCAGTGCATGAATTTCACATGTGGGTTGCCTGTTGCTTTAAGCATATCCATGTTTACTTGGTAAGGTAGCATTAGGTTGATACGCTCGGCCCATGCTTCTTTCGCTTCACCCATAGATACCCATACGTCAGTGTATAGGAAGTCACAGCCCTGAACGCCTTCTTGTACGTCTTCTGTCAGGGTGATTTTCGCGCCGGTTTCTTCAGCGATTGCGCGGCATTGTGCAACTAGCTCGTCTTCAGGCCAGAACGCTTTTGGTGCAACTAGACGGATGTCCATGCCCATTTTCGCAGCGCCAACCATTAGTGAGTTGCCCATGTTGTTGCGAGCATCGCCTAGGTAAGCGAAAGTGATTTCGTGTAGTTGTTTACCACGGCCGTGCTCCATCATAGTTAGGAAGTCAGCTAGGATTTGTGTTGGGTGGAATTCGTCTGTCAGACCGTTCCATACTGGAACACCAGCATGTGCGCCTAGCTCTTCAACGATCTCCTGACCAAAGCCGCGGTACTCGATACCGTCGTACATGCGACCCAGTACACGTGCTGTATCTTTCATTGACTCTTTGTGACCGATCTGAGAACCCGATGGGCCCAAGTAAGTCACTTTAGCGCCTTGGTCGAATGCCGCTACTTCGAATGCACAACGAGTACGCGTTGATGATTTTTCAAAGATGAGCGCGATGTTCTTACCTGTTAGGCGAGGTTGCTCGTAACCGTTGTACTTCGCTTTTTTCAACTCAGCAGATAGGTCTAGCATGTGTTGAATTTCACGAGGAGTGAAGTCTAGTAGTTTTAGGAAGTTACGGTTGCGAAGGTTAAAAGCCATGATGTTATCCTCTCTGAATCTGTATCTCTCTGGCCGGAGGAGGCAGGGATTATATGAGCCTGCCCCACGACCGGAAGTTATTATGTATTGTTTAACGTATTATTTATGATTTGTGAATAAATATTCTTTTATTCTGCAATAATATTTGTGCCAGCTTCACCTTTTAGGATGGCTAGGCCATCTGCAAGGGCACCGATCCCAACCAGCTTGCCGCCTTTGTTGATGAACTCGCAAGACGCATCGATTTTGGGTCCCATGGAGCCAGCATCGAAGGCATACTGAGCCAGTTCACGTGGGGTGGTGCTGCGCAGTGCTTTTTGGGTTGGTTTACCCCAGTCTAGGTAAACCGCGTCGGCATCGGTCAGGATAAGCAGCGCGTCGGCGTTAAGCTGCTGGGCAAGGTATGCCGCAGACATGTCTTTGTCGATCACCGCTTCTACACCGACCAATTTGCCATTTTCTTTCTTGACCGGGATACCGCCGCCGCCAGTGCAGATCACAAGGTGCTCTTGTTTGATCAAGGTTGTGATCGCATCGCTCTCGACAATACCGGTTGGTAGTGGGCTTGGTACCACGCGTCGGAAGTACTGGCCGTCAGGCTTGACGGTCCAGTGGTATTTCTCCGCCATTTCGCGGGCTTCGGCTTCTTCGTAAACCGGACCGATAGGCTTGGTTGGATCCGCAAAGGCCGGATCGTTCGGGTCTACTGTCATCTGGGTTAGCATGCAGGAGACATCTTGCTCCGGCAGTAGGTTTTTCAGTTCTTGCATCAGCATGTAGCCAATCATGCCCTGGGTTTCTGAACCCAGTACGTCCAATGGGTATGGGCTAACTTTTTTGTATTCCAACCCTTGTAGCGCTAGCAGGCCAACCTGTGGGCCATTGCCGTGCACGAGAACAACGTTGTAATCCTTGCCAATTTCCGCGATGGTTTGTGCCGCTTTGGCAATGTTCTGGCGCTGAACATCGGCTTCTAGTGGCTCGCCGCGACGAAGCAGGGCATTACCGCCCAGTGCTACTACAACAGTTTGCTTGGTCATGTGATCGTCTCTCTTGGTTTACTCTCAGTTATTGTGTTTTGTTTGGCTTTTCGCCTGGATTCTGAGAGGTCTTGCCGTTTGGTAGCCGGTGCCAAGCACCGGCCGTCAGGTTTGGCTAATTGCCTGGTATTAGATACCGTCACGCTCGATTGGGCAGCTCATGCAGCGAGCACCACCACGGCCGCGGCCTAGTTCATCACCTGGGATAGGCAGTACCGTAATACCAGCCTTGTCGTATTTCTCGTTGGTGTAAGTGTTGCGCTCGTAACCAATAACCACACCTGGTTTCACTGTCAGTACGTTGTTTGCATCGTTCCACTGCTCGCGTTCTGCTTCGAAGCTGTCGCCACCAGTCGTGATTAGGTTTAGCTTGTCTACGCCAAGTGCTTTCTCGATAGCGGTCACGAAGTAACCTTCTTCCTTCACGCTGACTGCACCAGATTCGTCGCCAGTTAGGCTCCAGCATTGAACGTCTTTACGTACAACTTCTGGGTATACAGAGAACGTATCTTCACGCATGTGCGTCATGACAGTATCTAGGTGCATGCAAGAGCGGTGCTTAGGTAGTTGCATGGCGATAACTTGTTTCGCTTCACCGTGCTTGAATAGGCTTGATGCTAGTTGCTCAACACCCTGTGGGGTTGTGCGCTCAGACATACCGATAAGTACCGCGCCTTTACCGATAACCAGTACGTCACCGCCTTCGATAGTGGAGTTGTCGTACATCTTCTCTTCGTCGCCGAAGTACTTGATGAAATCCTGGCCTGCGAACGTTGGGTGCCAGCGGTAGATAGCACGAACGTGGTTAGTCTCACGCTGACGGGCTGCTTTCGCCATTGGGTTGATAGACACACCGCCGTATACCCAGCAAGATGTATCGCGGGTAAATAGGTGATTTGGTAGTGGTTCAATGATGAAGTCAGTTGGCTCGTGCATGCCTTGCATCATTGAAGATGATTGAATTGGTAGCTCAGCGTAGCTAAGGCCGCCAAGAAGAATTGAAGATAATTCTTTGCTTGGTAGGTCTGCAAGGAAGCAACGTACATCGTTAGCGAATGCCATACCTAGGCGGTAGTCAGAGATTTGCGTTTGAAGAAGCCAATCTTTTGCTTCTGGCACTTCTAGCGTATCTGCAAGCAAATCACCAAGAAGCATTACTTCAACACCTTGCTCACGTAGTGTGTTAGCAAATACGTCGTGTTCTTGGCCTGCGCGCTCAACCGCTAATACATCATCAAATAGTAGATCGTGACAGTTTGATGGTGTTAGGTGAGTTAGCGCACGCTCTGGACGGTGGATAAGAACGCGGCGTAATTGACCTACTTCAGAACCTACGTAGAACTTACTCATGATCGTATCTCTCTTTATTTATTGCCAATTTTTTGGCTGTATTTATTTTATTGCAAAGTAAGAAGTTGTTTATTTCTTTGCTTTCGTATCTGGGGTCCATTTTACTCCAAAGGGGGGGGCAGTCTTAGAGGTTTATCACACTTTTCTTATTAAAGTGGTAACGCTATATATTTGATTTATTAACATTTTTAATGCACTTGTCACTGAGTTACGCGCATGAGTATTTATGTGTTTATGCTAGGTTTTAAGTGGCTTTGTTGTGGTTAAGTTGTTGTTTTGTAGGGTGCCGACTGGTGGTCTTGGAATCTTATTCAGATGGCGTTACGTTATCGCGATGTAAAAAGTATAATCTTATGCATTAAAAGTGTTTGTCTATATAAAAACAAGCTGAATGTTACTGTGTTGGTAACAAATATTTTTCCTTTTATTTGAAGTAAGTACTTTTTTGTAATTTATATACACCGGTTTCCCTGCGCTTTTTTATTGATTAATTTAAGGTGTTAGTGATGGTGAAAATATAACGCGTGTCGATTTCATGGTGTTTTTTATATTTGGATTAATAAAACTTCATGACGATGGAATATGAGTGCGGAGGCGTTCTAGGCTAAGTACTGGTATAACCAGAAGATCTTAAGTCGCTGGGGCAGATCGTGAGCAATAGGGTCAGTTTAAAGTGGGGAATAGAATGGCATTGACGGCCTATGCTGAGGTGAGTGACCTAGCTGTTATGCGGGGTATCACGACCGCTTATTGCGCTGTCGTAGTTGGCGGTATGGTTGGATAAGATAAAAAAAGCCGCCCCAAAAGGGGCGGCGAAACAAGCAAGATCGAAAGGGGGATTGTTATTTACAGCATGGCGCCGACACTCAGCATCACCATGATCAGAACGGTTAGGATACCCAGCAGCGGAGCCACCCACTTCACCCAGCGTACATAAGGGACACGAGCGATAGCCAGACCACCCATTACCACCGCTGATGTCGGTGTCATCAGGTTCACAATACCTGACGCAGATTGGTAGGCTGTTACGACAAGGTCACGGCTTACACCGGCAAAGTCTGCCAACGGTGCCATGATAGGCATGGTCAATACCGCCAGGCCTGACGATGAAGGCACCAAGAACGACAGTAGGATCTCCAGCCAGTACATGACGTTGATGAATACGATAGAAGACAGGCCTGTCACGGCATGCTCTGCAGCATTAAGGATGGTGTCTGTGATCATACCGCGGTCCATAATGACCACGATACCGCGGGCAATACCGATGATAAGTGCAACACCCAATAGGTCACGCGCACCGTCGATGAAGCTTGACGTGAACTCTTCTTCACTCATGCGGGCAATCAGACCGATGATGATGGTTGAAGCCAGGAACATGCCTGAGATTTCAGCCATCCACCAGCCAGCAACGGCTACGCCATAAATCATGATACCGAATGAAGCAGCGAAGATAGCCAAGATCACTTTACGTGTTGTGGTGAACTCGAGCATTTCGCCAGACTGGTTACCCAAGAAGTGGGCTTTGTTTTCTTCGTATTTGTCGTAGACAATTGACTTGGTTTTGTCAGCACGGACCATTTTGGCATAGCGCATGACATAAGCGACACAGATCAGCCAGCCGACCACCAGCATCGCGACGCGAAGCATGATGCCATCGGTGAATGGGATACCGGCAGCGTTGGCCGCGATAACGGTGGCAAATGGGTTGATGGTTGAGCCCAGAGTACCGATACCAGCACCGAGTAGTACTGTTGCTGCGGCAACAACGGGGTCAAAGCGAGCAGCCATCATGACTGGTACCAGCAAGGTGTAGAACGGCAGGGACTCTTCAGCCATACCATAGATAGTACCGCCTGCGGCAAACAGTGCCATCAGGATCGGTATCATCATTTCCTCGCGTCCTTGTAAGCGAGCGGTTACCCGCTCGATACCTGCATCAATCGCCCCTGTTTTGGTAACGAGACCCAGGAAGCCACCGATCACGAGGATAAAGAGTGAAACATCAATTGCAGCAGCTTCATACGTATTGTGATCGTAGAAGCCGTCAATCGGTGCCAGCAGGACATCGACCACGCCTTGCGGGTTACTTTCTACGGATTGATAAGTCCCTGTTACCGGAACCTCGCGGCCTAAATCATCATTCATCACACGGTCGTACTGGCCAGCCGGTACAATCCAGGTCATCAATGCGACGAGGGCAATAAGAGCAAATAAGATGGTGTAAGCAGAAGGGAATTTGAAGTTGGCAAAGAAGCCTCCTTTCTGTTCCTTGTTCATTGTTTCAGTTGTCATTGTTATCTCCTTGCCCTTGTACATCCTGCACAAGGGTGATTCATCTACCAGGCCTGTCGTCAGGCATGACGGGACTCGCCGGACATGACGCCGGAGCAGGCAGAACCAGGCATTAGCGGTTGCTAACGGAAATGGTTTACAGGTTGTTTATCCTTGCTGTCGAAACAGGCTGGATCGGGGTGTCAACGTTGGGTGAGGTATCGGAGCCGTATGCTCACTCTCTGGCACCGCAAAGGTTGGGGAGTTGATCCCCGACAGCAGATCGCTGTCCAATGCGTATGTCAGGTGGGTGAGTGTCCTACGGGGACGACGCTGCGGATTGCGGCGCCGCCTCCCAGGCTCAAGGCCGTGGTAGAAGTTACTCATGATCGTATCTCTCGTATGCTTATTAATGGCCATCAGTCTTTGCCGTGGCTCTATTTGTTTGTTGCCAGTGAATTTTATGCCGCTGGGCGCAGTATATCTTTGGGATTGTTCACACTTTTTCGGCCCTTTCATTCCGCCAGTCTCTTGGTAAATGGTTGGCTGAGGGTATTTCTCTGGCTTTTATGGGTGAATATGCTATTGAGGGTTTTGTGTATATTCGCCTGAAGCGCATATTGAGGAATATTATGCATTTTCCTGCTTCATCGGTTGGCGGAATAAATCGGCTGAAAGTTTGATAAATATCAAGTTTTCGAACAGGGGATATTTCACTTGGTATTTTATTGCGATCCATGCGATATTTGCGTTCGAATTTATTCCATAGGTGGAGTTTCCCCATGTCTTATGCAGAACTGATCGAAGAGCAGAAGGAAGAGACGCGCGAAATTATTGCGGCGTTGCTAGAAGATGGCAGTGTGCCTGATGCGCTTTACACCATTGAGCACCATTTCTCAGCAGATACTTTCGAAGAGCTTGAAGCTGCAGCTGTTGAAGCTTTCAAGATGGGCTTTGAAGTACTTGAAGCGGAAGAGCTTGAATTGGCACCGGAAGACGGTGGCGGTAAAGTGGTGTGTTTTGATGCTGTGATGGAATCTGCGCTCAATGCAGAGATCATTGATGAGCAGGCTGAGAAACTGATCCAGCTAGCAGAGAAGCACAACATCGATTACGACGGCTGGGGTACTTACTTCGAGTCGGGTGAAGATGACGAAGAAGAGGGTGAAGACGAAGAGTAATCTTCGCCTGCCATAACTGCACTTCGAAAAGCTGGCCTGTGGCCAGCTTTTTTTGTTTCTGTTTTATTTATCCATCTGAAATATAACGCCTTTCTTGTCTTTAACCTCTTTTGTACTGCTTGTTTGCGTTCATTTATTTACAGCCCTGATTAAGCTCTCAAACGAGAAAAAAATACCTGCAATAGCTTGATGGTAGCAAACTTGTTGCTTATTGTTTCGGAGCTTTTTGTTAGAGCGGCTCGCCAGTGAATGGAATGGTGAGCAACATGCCGCCAGTGAGGCGGAAATGTCAGCATAAGATAAAATGGAATTGATAAATGGAAAATCAGATAAGGTTTTATGGCCGGGGGAGTGAGTTCTTCGGGATCTGGATCGTCAATCTTCTGCTCAGTATTGTCACCTTAGGTGTTTACTCGGCATGGGCAAAAGTTCGCACGAAGAAATATTTCTATGGCAATACTGATTTGGCTGGAGATAGGTTTGATTACCATGCTAAGCCGATTCAAATTTTAAAAGGGCGAATTGTCGCCGCGGTGTGTGTGGCGGTCTGGTTGATATCGAACAGCTTTTTTCCGTTGTTCTCCTTAGTTCTTTTTTTGGCATTTGCCCTTGCGCTGCCTTGGCTGGTACGCGGCAACACGCGTTTTGATGCAAGGGTAACAAGTTACCGCAACGTGCGTTTTGACTTTGCTGGAACGCTTAAAGGTGCTTATGGTGTTTTCCTTGGCTGGCCAGCACTTTGTTATTTGTTAATTGGCCTCTGCTTCTTTTTTACCTTTTCCGTTGCGGGAAGCTATCCGGTTGCCGGTGTGCTGCTGGGCATACTGACCTTTGCCCTCGGGTTTGTGCTTTACGCGTGGATCGCTGCGCAGATGGCGACATATTTTATTAATGGCTACCGTTATGGAGACAGAGCTTTCAGTGGTGATGTTGAGCTTAGCGTCTATATAAAAACATACTTTTTAGGGGGCTTGCTAGGCATTGGTTTGAGTGTTGTCTGGGTAATTATCGGAGCGACTTTGGGGGGGGTATCAATGTTGTCTGAGCTAGGCTCTACTGGGCAAATGGCAGGGCCTGGAGCATCCCTAGGAATGATTGTGGTCATTGCGGCGAGTTATGCCAGTATGATTTTGACAATGCTTGTTGTTATGGGCTTTATCAAGGCTCGAATACGCAATTACCTTTTTGGCCAGGCTCTCATCGACGGTGAACCCGAGTACAGGCTGAGCTCCCAAATGTCGACCTGGGGATTAGTCTCTTTGATGGTAACTAACTTTCTACTCACTGTTGTAACCTTGGGCTTTGCCCGCCCATGGGTCAAGGTTCGTACCGCCCGTTATGTTGCGGATACGACGATGGTGATAGGAGATCTGGATAAACTGGTAGTTCAGGGAAGCGATACAGGCACAGATTCTGCTATTACTGATGAAGTCTCCAATGCGCTTGACTTGAATATAGGCATCGGATGATTGTCAGTGGCATTTGCTACCTTCCTCGAAGTTCTAAAAGGCAGAATGCGAGTATTCAGTTTTTGCCCTCTGACCGTATTCGGCTGGTGAGTGAGCAGGAGCAGCATGAGTGGTTATTGTCCGAACTAACGCTCAGTGAGCCGCTGGGCAGTGTGCCGAGAAAGGTTATTTTTCCCGATGGCACACAGTTTATTGCTGATGATCAGCGAGTGCTTGATGGGTGGCTCTGGTCGGGAAAGGGGAGCTGGTTGAACAGGGTTGAGCAAAACACCCCTATGATTGCTGCTAGTCTTGCAGCCATCGTTGTGGTGTGTGTCCTGCTGTTTTCCCACGGAGTCCCATGGCTGACAGGTGCGTTAGTGCGGGTGATGCCAGAACAAGTCTCTCACGCTGTAGGGGAGCATGTGCTGGCAACCCTAGATGATCACTTGCTGGAGCCCACTGCGCTAAGTCGTAGCCAGCAGGTAGCGATAAATACAAGATTTGAGCAGGTAGTTATTGCCTTACCTTCGTTATCGGTACAACCCAGGCTTATTTTTCGCCGCTGGGGGAATGGGCCTAATGCGATAGCGCTTAGCGATGGTACGGTGATTGTCTTTGATTCTTTGGTTGAGCTGGCTGAGACCCCAGAGCAGCTAGACAGTGTCATACTGCACGAACTAGGACACATCCAGCACCAGCATGTCATGAAGTCTCTGGTTCGGTCTACTTTGCTTTCAGCGGCTGTCGCGGTAATGACTGGGGAAAGCACGGGCTTGATTGATGTTTTCAGTGGCGTGGGAGTGTTCTTGGTGACCCAGGGGTATTCTCGCGATGCAGAAGAGGAGGCCGATCAATTTGCGGCTGAACAGATGCTTCACCTACATGGCTCTGTCGCTCCAATGCAGCAAATGTATGAGTTACTTAAAGCGACTGCTGGTGAGGGTGATTTGCCACAATGGCTGAGTACTCATCCCAAGCTAGAGGAAAGGATCAAGGTGATCGCACAATAAGGGGTCACTTCTTGCGTTACTGCTAAAGTGCCGACTTCAAAAAAGCTGGCCACTGGCCAGCTTTTTTATGCCTGTTATGTACAGCCACAGCCACAGCCACAGCCAAAGGCGCTACAGCGTCTTGAGCATCCTGACTTCGCAGGCATCGTGGCCAGTTTGCCCCATGGCGTGGGGGATCCGGACAAAGCCCAGTCCTTTATACACATTGATGGCAGCCTGCAGCGAGGCCGTCGTTTCGAGGTAGCATGCCTGGTACTGTTGCTGGCGGGCAAATTTCAGTGCCGTGGCGGCGATCCGCCGGGCGAAGCCTTTACCGCGCAACTCCGGCAGGAAATACATCTTCTGCAGTTCACATACCGCTTCTTCCCCAGCCAGGGCTGCGATCCCTCCACCGCCCAGGATGCGGTTGTCCTTCTCTACCACCCAGAATGCGCTGCCAGGCGAGCTGTAGACCTCGCTGAGCGCATCCAGCGTCGGATCTGAAACCCCATAGCCTTTATCAGCGGTCAAGCCGTGCTCGGCTGATACCCGGCGTACGACGGCAGCCATGGCGGCGTTATCAAGTGGCGTAAGAAGCCGGAGCAGATAGCCCTCCTGCTGCCTGCTGGCCTGAATGGCTTTGGTGTAACGCCGTAGGCTCTGGGCCAGGGCCTCGACTTCATCCTGGTCGAGCTGTGCCATGAAGTGGGCAACTTGCTGGTTGAGGGACTGGTTGAGGGTATCAAGCAGTGCTTGGCCTTGCTCGGATAGGCGGGAAAGCTGCTTGCGGCCATCTTCGGGATCGGCTTGGGTCGTCAGCAGGCCGGCATTGAGCAGGCTGGCACTGGTTCGGCTGGCATTGGATTTATCGACCTTGAGCCGGGCGGCAAGCTGGTTGACGGACAGTGGCTGGCATTCCAGTTCAATCAAGGCGTGAGCTTGGACTGGGGTGATATCAAGATTACCGCATTGGCGGTCAAGCATACCCAATTCCCGCACGAGTTGGCGGGATTGGGTTCTGAGTGAAGCGGCGTCCATGTTGGTGTCCCTTTGGTTGCTTAGTGCAACCAAAATTAGTTGCTTCTCGCAACATTGTCAACCGCGATGTCGCTGACATCGGCACATTGCTGCAACTCACCGTGGTGACAAGCAAGGTGGCCCAAGGCTTCTTTGGCAGCTTGCTGAGCGGTTTTTTTCTGCCAGATACGTTCATGGAAGTAGTAGGCGATGGTATTGATGGCAGGCTCAATGGTTGCCATCACGCTACCAATCAATACGTCGCCGGTTAGCAGGTAGGCGACACCAAAAGCAACGCTGAAGTGGACAACGGCAAAGCTGATGGTCTTGCGACCGGGATTGGCATAACCGGTACGCCGCAACCCTTTGCTCTGCCAGGCTTTCTCATGAAAGTAAAAGGCCACCGTGTTGACCATCGGCTCTATCATGGCGATCAGGCTGCTGATCAGGATTTCCCCTGTCAGTAGGTAAGCAACACTAAACGCGACAAAAAAATGGATGATGGCAAAACTAACGGTCTTTTTCATGGTGGACTCTCCCTCAGTGGATAATTGGATATTAATGATATTTATTATCATTTGCAATCCATTATCATCTATCGCTTTGATAGGGGTGACCGATGAACGAATAACATCGTGATTTTGAGAGAAGGCAGTAATGAGGTGGCAATAAAAAAGCCGGCGCGAAGGCCGGCTTTGGATCTGTTTGGCGGTTGGCGATTATAGCGCAGCGATAGTCGCTTGCTGCTCGGCCAGTTTCACCAAGGTTTCTTTGTAGCCTTCAAGCTTCTCGCGCTCTTTTGCTACAACGGCTTCCGGTGCTTTGGCAACGAAACCTTCGTTGCCTAGCTTGCCTTCGATACGCTTGATCTCACCTTCGGTCTTCTTCACTTCACCCGCTAGGCGAGCAAGTTCAGCATCTTTGTCGATAAGGCCTGCCATCGGGATCATCAGCTCAGATTTACCTACCAGCGCGGTTGCACATGCAGGTGTTTCCTCACCATCAGTCAGTACTTTAATGCCTTCTAGCTTAGCTAGAGACATCAGTACTGTACGGTTTGCTTCGATACGGGCTGCATCTTTCTCGTCAGCGGCTTTCAGCATCACATCAAGCGCTTTGCTTGGTGCAATGTCGTATTCGGCACGTAGGTTACGGATGCTGGTGATGAAGGCTTTCACCCACTCAATATCTGCCAGTGCGTTCTCATCGAAGTTAGCTTCGTCGAACTGTGGTAGCGGCTGAGTCATGATTGTTTCACCTTCAACACCGTCGACTAGTGGCATAACACTCTGCCAGATAGATTCAGTGATGTAAGGCAGAACTGGGTGTGCAAGACGTAACGTTCTCTCAAGTACAGTGATCAAAGTACGACGTGTTGCACGCTGCTGAGCTTCAGTCCCTTTCCAAAGAACAGGCTTGGTTAGCTCTAGGTACCAGTCACAGAATTGGTTCCAGATGAACTCGTAAATCGTACCGGCTGCCATATCGAGACGGTAGTTCTCGATATGTGCATTGAAATCTTTAGCTGCAAGCTCGAACTGAGATTCGATCCACTTATCAGCTAGAGAGTACTCAAGCTCTGCACCTTCACCGAAACCGCAATCTTGCTCTTCCGTGTTCATCAGTACGTAACGGCTTGCGTTCCATAGCTTGTTACAGAAGTTACGGTAACCTTCTAGGCGTTTCATGTCCCAGTTGATGTCACGGCCCGTTGAGGCCATTGCTGCCAGGGTAAAGCGCAGTGCATCGGTACCGTATGCTTCAATGCCGTTCTCAAACGTTTTGCGCGTTTGTTTTTCGATCTTCGCGGCAAGTTGAGGCTGCATCATGTTGCCACAGCGCTTCTCTACGAGCTCTTCAAGGCCGATGCCGTCGATCATGTCGATAGGATCGATAACATTACCTTTCGACTTCGACATTTTGTCGCCGTTCTCGTCACGGATCAGACCCGTTACGTAAACCGTTTTGAATGGTACTTGTGGTTTGCCGTTTTCATCTTTACAGAAGTACATGGTCATCATGATCATGCGGGCAACCCAGAAGAAAATGATATCAAAACCGGTCACCAGTACATCTGACGGGTGGAAGGTTTTCAGATCATCGGTTTGCTCTGGCCAGCCTTGGGTACCGAATGTCCAAAGGGCTGATGAGAACCAGGTATCCAGTACATCGTCGTCTTGGCGAAGAACCACAACCGGTGCCAGGTTGTTGTTTGCACGTACTTCTTCTTCTGTACGGCCAACATAGACCTTACCGTCGTTATCGTACCAAGCCGGGATGCGGTGGCCCCACCAAAGCTGGCGAGAGATACACCAATCTTGGATATCGCGCATCCAAGAGAAGTACATGTTTTCGTATTGCTTAGGAACGAACTGGATTTCGCCGTCTTCTACTGCCTTGGTCGCTGTTTCTGCAAGCGGTGCAGCACGGACATACCATTGGTCAGTTAGCATCGGTTCGATAACCACGCCACCACGGTCACCGTAAGGGACGGTCAGATCGTGATCTTTGATTTCTTCAAGCAGACCAAGCTCATCAAGCTCTGCAACAACCGCTTTACGGGCTGCGAAGCGCTCCATACCGTGGTATTTCGCTGGTAGCTCAGTGCTGTATGCATCGCTAGCTTCACCGTTGGTGGTGAAGACTTCAGCGGCATCGCGGATGTCAGCATTGAAGGTCAGGATGTTGATCATCGGTAGGCTATGGCGCTTACCCACTTCGTAGTCGTTGAAATCGTGTGCAGGGGTGATTTTCACACAACCTGTGCCTTTTTCCATATCGGCATGATCATCGCCAACAATTGGAATGCGACGGTCAACGATAGGTAGCAGGATTTCTTTACCAATCAGATCTTTGTAGCGTGGATCTTCAGGGTTAACAGCAACACCGGTATCACCCAGCATGGTTTCTGGACGGGTTGTTGCGACCACAATGTAGTCTTTGCCTTCTGCCGTCTTCACGCCGTCAGCCAGCGGGTAGCGGAAGTGCCACATGTGGCCTTTCTTGTCTTTGTTTTCGACTTCTAGATCTGAAATAGCGGTGTGTAGCTTCGGATCCCAGTTAACCAGGCGCTTACCGCGGTAGATAAGGTCATCTTCGAACAAGCGGACAAACACTTCTTGAACCGCATTAGATAGACCGTCATCCATCGTAAAGCGTTCACGATCCCAGTCTACAGATGCACCTAGGCGGCGAAGCTGTTGAGTGATGTTGCCACCAGACTCCGCTTTCCATTCCCAGATTTTGTCGATGAAGGCATCACGGCCGTAGTCGTGCTTGTTCTTGCCTTCTTCGGCTGCAATCTTACGCTCCACAACCATCTGGGTTGCGATACCCGCGTGATCGGTACCGACTTGCCATAGGGTGTTCTTGCCCTTCATACGCTCACAGCGGATCAGGGTATCCATGATGGTATCCTGGAACGCGTGGCCCATGTGCAGGCTACCTGTGACGTTTGGCGGTGGGATCATGATGCTGTAGGCATCTTTTGATGTGTCACCGTGAGGCTTGAAGTAACCAGCCTCTTCCCAGCGCTGGTACAGCGCTTTTTCAATTGATTGTGGATTGTATGTCTTTTCCATAGCGCTCTTAGAAGGATCTATGTGGAATTAAGGCGTCGTTGCAGCATTGGCCGTATTGAGCTGGATACCAGCTTGGCGATATTGCTTGTAGCGATCGCGTGCCAATTGCTTCAGATTTTCATCGCAAGGAACGAAGTCTATCACTTGTGAGAAGGTTACGGCAAAATTTGGTGCATTTTGCCCCAAATTAATCAAGATCCCGCGGCGTCCGCTGTGGCGCAGTCCGGGCCAGCCAATTTCGACCGGTGAGCCGCCGCGAGGGCCTTCACCGATCAGGTTATGGGGCACGAAATTATCGGGATCCAGTTGCCATAAATACTCATCTATTTGTTCTGCTTGCGCTTTGTCTGCTGCCAGCAGGTAGACTTTGTGGCCCTGGCGGTAACTCATAGCTGCTTGATGACAAGCAAAATGCAATTGGAATTGGTTATCCTCTGCATATTGCTCTTCACTGATTATATAAAAAGTAGCATGAGTCATGGCGTTTACTCTATAAACGAAGGGGGCCGTTTGGCCCCCTTTCGCGTCAATGTTACTCGACGTTCTCTAGGCCGGCTCGGTTGAGCAGGAATTGGACCAGCAACGGGACCGGACGGCCGGTTGCCCCTTTGGCCTTGCCGCCGACCCAGGCGGTACCGGCGATATCCAGGTGTGCCCAGTTGTACTTTTTGGTAAAGCGCGACAGGAAACAGCCGGCGGTGATGGTACCCGCACCCGGAGAGCCGAGGTTGGCCATATCGGCAAACGGGCTGGCTAGCTGCTCTTGGTACTCGTCGTTCATTGGCAGGCGCCACGCACGGTCACCGGCTTGCTCGGAAGCATTGATCAATTCGTGGGCTAGCGGGTTGTGGTTCGAAAGCAAGCCACTGATGTGGTTACCCAGAGCCACGACACAGGCACCGGTTAGGGTCGCGACATCGACCACGCACTCTGGTTCGAAACGCTCAACGTAGGTCAGCGCGTCACACAGTACCAGACGGCCTTCGGCATCGGTATTTAATACTTCAACGGTTTGGCCCGACATCGTCGTTAGGATGTCACCTGGACGGTAGGCACCACCACCTGGCATGTTTTCGCAGCCTGCAAGGATACCGACCACATTGATCGGTAGGTTCAGTTTTGCCAGTGCTTTCATGGCTCCGAAGACGGTTGCGGCACCACACATGTCGTATTTCATCTCATCCATCTGGGCCGATGGTTTGATGGAAATACCGCCGGAATCGAACGTCAGGCCCTTACCGATCAGAACAATTGGCTTGGCGTCTGATTCGGGATTGCCTTTGTATTCAATCACCGACATCATGGCTTCGTTTTTCGAGCCTTGGCCTACCGCGAGGTAAGAGGTCATGCCTAGCTCTTTCATTTCCTGTTCACCAATGATCTTGGTGCTGACAGTATCGAAATCATCGGCCAGACGACGTGCCTGAGAGGCTAGGTAGGCTGGGTTGGCTACATTGGGTGGCATGTTACCCAGATCTTTACCCGCTTTGACGCCCGAGGCGACAGCTAGGCCGTGCGAAATCGCTCGCTCGCCCAGAGAAAGCTCACGGCGGGTTGGTACATTGAATACCAACTTGCGCAGCGGACGGCGGGTTTCCGGCTTATTGCTCTTGAATTGGTTGAAGGTATACAGGCTGTCCTTGGTCGTTTCAACGGCCTGGCGGACTTTCCAGTAGGTATCACGGCCCTTGACGTGCAGTTCGGTCAAAAAGCAGACCGCTTCCATCGAACCGGTTTCGTTCAGGGTGCTAATTGTTTTTTTGATGATCTGCTTGTACTGGCGTTCATCTAGCTCGCGCTCTTTACCACAACCAACCAGTAATACACGCTCTGATAATACGTTCGGTACATGGTGAAGTAGCAGCATTTGGCCCGGCTTGCCTTCGAGATCACCGCGGCGGAGCAGTGAGCTGATATAGCCCTCACTAATTTTGTCGAGCTGTTCGGCAATGGGAGAAAGGCGACGTGGTTCGAATACCCCTACGACGATACAGGCACTGCGCTGTTTCTCGGGGCTACCACTCTTTACACTGAACTCCATGCGTACTCCTACATCCTAATAAAGACAATTAAAGCTAAATGTTAGATAATGCCGCACTTATGTTGCTGGACCCTAAATTCGGTATAGGATTAAAGTGCAGGTTAACAATTAGCCGAAAGATTAAAAAAATAACTGATTAACCGAAAAATTATAGTGATTCCAGTAAAAAAACAAGTTTTCTATGGGTAAATAAAGCGTGATTATTGTTCGGTATTTGACACGTGAGACATTGAAAAGCCAATTTGCGGTGCTTTTTGTCCTTTTTCTTGTCTTTATTAGTCAGAAATTTATTCGCATTCTAGCTGATGCAACAGAGGGTTCCATCCCGAGTGATTTGATCGTGACCTTGCTCGGTTTATACATGCCTTCGATGGCCTTGTTGATGTTGCCGCTGAGTTTGTACATTGGCATTTTGCTGACTTTCGGTCGTTTATACGCTGAAAGTGAAATTACGGTGATGAATGCCACTGGTATTGGCAACAAGTTCCTGATCCAGGCAGCGCTGTGGCTGGCGATTATTACCGGCGCTTTTGCGGCATTTAATGCGCTATGGCTAGCCCCTTGGTCGATGGAGAAAACTGAGCAGCTGGTGGAGCAGGTCAAGGCAGACTCCGGTCTCGACTTATTGGTGAAAGGCCAATTCAAATCTGCGCCTGGTGGGCAGGGGGTGGTATTTGTCAACGACATTACCAACAGTGGTAACCGGCTGGATAAAGTGTTCGTTGCCCAGTTGTCTTCCCGAGATACTTTGCGGCCAAGTGTATTGGTTGCTGATCGTGGGTATGTCAGTGAGCTCCCAGATGGACGTCAGGTTCTGGATCTGAAAGAAGGGACCCGCTATGAAGGCCTCCCGACCCGGCTGGATTATTCGATTACCCAGTTTGATGATTACCAAGCCCTGATTGGCCAGCGGGCGGTGCGTGAAAAACGTCGTGACTGGGATGCCTTGCCGACACTTGAACTGATGCAACGCTCTGAGCTAGCAGCTAAAGCCGAGTTCCAGTGGCGGATGTCACTGGTATTATGTATTCCTTTGCTGACGATGGTGGTGGTGCCGCTATCGGCAGTGAACCCGCGCCAGGGGCGCTTTGCCAAGTTGGTGCCTGCGGTGTTGATTTATCTGACGTACTTTTTGGCGATCAGTGCGGGAAAATCGGCCATCGAAGACGGCGGCCTACCGTCGTATATCGGCTTGTGGTCAATCAACGGGGTGATCTTTGTGGTAGCAGTGGCCCTGAATAGTTGGGATACCTTAGCGGTACGTAAATTGAGAGAGAAGTTTCGGAGACGCGGTTAATGTTTAAGATTCTGGATTTATACATTGGCCGGACACTGATTTCGACGTCGGCCCTGACATTGTCGACCTTGGTGGGCTTGTCGGCGATCATCAAGTATGTCGAGCAGCTACGTAAAGTCGGTGATGGCACTTACGATTTGTGGAAGGCGTTGGCTTATGTCCTGCTCAGTATCCCGCGTGATATCGAGATGTTCTTCCCGATGGCGGTGTTGCTGGGGGCATTGATTGGTCTAGGCATGCTGGCATCAAGTTCTGAGCTGGTCGTGATGCAGGCGGCTGGCTTCTCAAAGCTGGATATCGGCCTGTCGGTGCTGAAAACGGCAGTCCCGTTGATGCTGATGGTGACGCTGCTTGGTCAATGGGGGGCTCCTGAAGCCCAGAAGGCGGCCCGTGAGCTGCGTGCTCTTTGGACCTCTGGCGGTAATATTCTTTCTGTCCAGCGTGGAATATGGACCAAAGATGATAATGATTTTATCTATATCGGCCGGGTGCATGAACAAAAAGAGCTGCACGGCATCAATATCTGGCAGTTTAACGAGCGAGACGAGTTGACCCACTCCACCTTTGCCGAATCTGCAGCGTATGACAATGAACGTGGATGGCAACTCAAGGATGTGACGGTAACAACCCTGGGTAAGGAGCAGCAAGTTAATGAGCGGTTGGCGCAGATGTATTGGCAGACCACGCTCACGCCCGATAAGCTGGCAGTGGTCACCCTTAAGCCGGAAGAGCTTTCATTGACCGGAGTGTATGACTACAAGAGTTATCTCGAGGACTCGAAGCAGGATTCATCGCGATACGCCCTAGCGTTTTGGCGTAAGGCTCTTCAGCCTATCTCTATTGCGGTGATGATGTTGCTGGCGCTGTCATTCGTGTTTGGCCCTCTACGCTCGGTTACCATGGGGGCAAGAGTATTGTCTGGGGTGATCTTCGGTTTTGGCTTCTATATTTCAAACGAAGTGTTCGGACCTATGAGTATCGTCTATCGATTGCACCCCATTATCGGGGCACTCGGACCGAGTTTAGTGTTTTTGTTTATCACCATCTATCTGCTTCGTAGAAAGCTATAAAGATTGGAAAAAGAAAAGGCGCCAGTGGCGCCTTTTTTGTGTCTGTTGAACTGTCCTCTATAAGGTTAGTTGACCTTTGGCAGGACAACCATTTCGCAGTCTGCCATGGCATCTTGGAATGATTGATTTGTTTTGCTGAAAGGTGACAACAAGTTGCCCAGCCCAAATGCCGACGTTGCCATACGGATCATCGCTTGGGTTGGGCGAATATTAGAGCCGTCTTTATTCTGTATGCGTAACTTCCATGCCCGCATGCCCAACGTTTGCCCTGCTTGGCACCAAAAATAGGTGAAAAAACCCACAATAACCATGGCCAGGTAGCCAGTGTAGAGCATGCCAACAACAGGGTGCTTGGTCATGTAGGCACTGACATCGTCGTAGCCACTGATATCGACTATCCCGGTGGAGACCAAGATTGCCATTAAACCGATAGCGAGCCCTCCTGCGAGCATCAGGATTGCGGCGATGACAAGGCTGTCATAGAGCCAGGCCGCCAGACGGCGAAAAAGGCTTGGGTATTGTTTAGTAGGATCAACGTCCGATTGTTTCTTCTTTTTCACAAGGTTATCCAAATTAACGTAGCTTCAAGATGTTGTGGGCAGTGTAGCAATATAAGCCTGCTGGGTGAATGGGGCGGATCTTGGAAATGAGAGCCATCCCGGCAGCAGTTTTGGCTAACAGCGCTATATTTATTGGAGTCTGTAGCCTGAGGCCCAATGGGGCTCGGAAGCTGCGGTAGATGTCTATACGAAAGCCTGTTCTAAGGCATTGAGATTGAGGAGCAACACAATGGCTGATACCAATGACAATACGACTAACTGGCCTGAACTTGCGGGAGCTCTGTATGACAAACTGACGGAACGTCATGCAGAGCTGACCTATGATTTTGATCATGTTGAAATTAGCGTGCCAAGTGGTGCTGGTGACAAACCAGAGCATTCAGTCTGGAAGGTTAACGGCAGTATTAGTATCCGTGGCCGCAATCTCGACTGATGTTGGAATATGATGGTGATATCGAGGTGGTGCTCAATGATGATATTGCTCACTTTAATGCACAAGGTTTACAGCTATCTCTGACGGTTTCTAGTCCTGAGATGCTGTTTGCTCTGATTGGCGTTTATCGGCGCTTGCCAGAGCCTGACATAGCGATGAAGATGCCTCTCGTGTTCGATAGACATCGGCTGGTGGTCAAGATTTCTAACGGGGGGGGCGGTCGCTATTACCCGCCGGCAGAGCTGGATGCGTACTTGGCTGCCGTACCAATTATCTTTCTCTGGTTTTCTCTGGTGGCTCCGTAATGGCCCGGTTTTTCTCTTTCAGTATTGGCTAGGGGATAAGCGACAGTAGAGGGTTATACCCGCAATTGCTCATTTTCTCAGCAAACAAACGCCAAGGTGATGTTTTCGCGTTTTTTCTATTGCGTTGTAAAGCCAGATACGTAGAATGATTTGCATGCCCGGGTGGCGAAATTGGTAGACGCAGCGGATTCAAAATCCGCCGGTGAATAACTGTGCCGGTTCAAGTCCGGCCCCGGGCACCATTTTTAAATGACAAAGCCTCGACGAAAGTCGGGGCTTTGTTGTATCTGCAGTCCTCTTTTTTCATGTTGTCTCTTGGGGATTTTCTGCTTTTTGACCCTACTTCAGTGGCATCAAGTTGCCGAACTCAGAGTTTTGTCAGTCTATCCTGTTCAAGCAACATAACTGAACGGAAGACCAAGCCTATTTCGATCTTATGTAAAAATAAACATGTAACTGCAAGTGTTCATGCTCAAAAAAACATGAAGTATTTCCATTTTTATTTAATTTACTGGTTGCCAATAATAAATGCGGCACGAATCTTCCATTTATTGATAAATTAATCATGAATGTAGATTTAATATTTTATTAGCGATATTGGGATATTACTCACACTAAATGCAACCGGTTGCGCTTTTTATTTTAAATGTGTTGGTTATACTTTTTGCATAGTTGAAGAAAGTGTAAATATAAGCGGAGTGAGAGAATGAAAATTTTATTATGTTGCAGTGCTGGAATGTCAACCAGTATGCTGGTACAGAAGATGGAAAAAGCGGCTATGCAGCGTGGAATGAAATGCCATATTGAGGCATTGCCTGTCAGTGCCTTTGAAGATGTCGTTAAGGACTATGATGTTTGCTTATTAGGGCCCCAAGTTCGGTTCCAGTTGGCCGAACTGCAAAAGACGGCAAGCCTTTATGGCAAGCGGATAGAAGCGATATCACCGACAGCCTACGGATTGATGAAGGGGGAGGAGGTCCTCGACCAAGCTTTATCCTTAATGCCTGAGCAATAAAATCATTCCCGTTGACCGATAAGCAATAAAAATAAGGAATACTAATGCCTCCTGTATTTTTTACGGGGCGATAGGCTACATTTTAAATAAAGGAATATCCCTATGAAGTTTTACGATAAATTAATGGGTGTCGTCGAAAATAATATTGCCCCCATCGCTGTAAAGGTCGGTTCGCAAAAACATGTCAGAGCAATGCGTGATGGTTTTATTACTGCGATGCCGTTTATTATTGTAGGAAGCTTTTTATTGATTTTGGCTTTTCCTCCTTTTGCTGAAGATACGCAAAATGGGTTTGGTCGAGCGTGGTTGGACTTCGCCGGTAAGAATTTCGATATGATTATGATGCCCTACAACATGACAATGGGCATCATGACCATATTTGTGTCTATGGGTATAGGTTATAGCCTTGCCCGTGCCTATCAGATGGATGGTATTACCAGCACCTGCTTGTCGTTGATGTGCTTTTTGCTGGTTGCCGCGCCTGTCAGTAATGGTGGTTTGCCTGCATCTCATATGGGGGGGACGGGGATTTTTACCGCTGTCCTCAGTGCTTTTTATTCCGTTGAGCTGATCAGGTTCCTTAAGAAACACAACATTACTATCCGATTGCCAGAACAGGTTCCCCCGGCAATAGCGCGCTCTTTTGAAATGCTGATCCCGGTGCTGGTGGTATTTATGACGGTCTACCCGCTGAGCTTATTTGTACAGAGCCAGTACGATATGTTGATCCCTGATGCGGTTATGCAAATGTTCAAGCCGTTGATCAGTGCATCAAACAGCCTACCGGCAATCATTGGAGCTCTGCTGGTTTCGCAACTGTTATGGTTTGCCGGCATTCATGGTGCGGCAATTGTTGTTGGGCTGCTGTCACCGATTTTCTTGACCAATATCGGGGCAAACATAGACGCATTTGTGGCCGGCGAACCTATCCCTAATATCTTCACTCAGCCTTTCTGGGACTTCTATATTTTCATTGGTGGTTCGGGTGCCACTTTGGCGTTGGCTATTTTGATGGTCTTCAGCCGTTCGGTACACCTTCGCAGCTTGGGCCGAATGAGTGCTGTCCCAGGTTTCTTCCAAATCAACGAGCCCATTATTTTTGGTACGCCTTTAGTGCTTAACCCTATGTTGTTCATACCTTTTGTCTTTGCACCGATTGTCAATGCGGTGATTGCGTATGTTGCTGTGCACTCGGGCTTGGTTGGAATGGGAGTGGCAACGACGCCATGGACAACCCCCGCCGTTATCGGTGCTTCTTGGGGAGCCGGGTGGACGCTGGCACCAGTGATTTTGGTCGTTGGGTTACTCATCCTTGATCTGCTGATTTACCTCCCGTTCTTCAAGATGTTTGAAAAGCAGTTGCTTGAACAAGAGAAGGAAACAGCAGCTAGCAAAGAGCAAGGCAAGGCCCCTATCGGTGAAGGTGCCACCGCTTAATAGTGTGGCTGCAGGCATCTGCCTGCAGCCCTTGATATCAACACAAGGAGAGATTGATGGATCAGGAATCTGTAGTGATGGACATTATTGTCAATGCTGGTGAAGCGAGAAGTTTGTGCTACGAGGCATTGGCTCTAGCACGGCAAGGAGACGCTGGAAAAGCGCAGGGGTTGTTAAAGCAAGCAAAAGGCTGTCTTAATCGCGCCCATTTGACCCAGACTCAGCTGATTGAAGTAGATCAAGGGGAAGGTAAGGTGAAAATGACATTGGTGATGGTGCATGCTCAAGACCACCTGATGACAACCATTCTTGCCCATGAAATGGCGACAGAAATGGTTGCGTTACATGGCAGGCTGGCGAGCAATAAGGATGGACAATGACCAAATCACTAAAACTGGCGATTATCGGTGGCGGAAGCAGCTATACGCCAGAACTTATCGAGGGAGTGCTAAAGCGCCTCGATCACCTTCCTGTAACGGAAATGCATTTTGTTGATATTGAAGCCGGACAGCACAAGCTCGATATTGTTGCAGCCCTAGCCCGACGAATGGTCGAAAAAGTGGGGGCTAATATTGAGATCAACGCGTCATTAGATCGCCGAGCGGCGATACAAAATGCGGATTTTGTCATGACTCAATTTCGAGTTGGTGGCTTGCAGGCCAGGGCTAATGATGAGCAGATCCCACTCAAGTATGATGTGATTGGTCAGGAGACGACAGGTCCCGGTGGCTTTGCCAAAGCGCTACGGACGATCCCTGTGATATTGGATATTTGTCAAGACATCGAAGCGCTCGCACCGGATGCCTGGATGCTGAACTTTACTAATCCTGCCGGGGTGGTGACTGAGGCGATCCAGAAATACAGCCGGGTAAAAACAATTGGTCTATGTAATGTTCCGGTATCGATGCAAATGATGATCGCTGAGATGATGTCATGCCCGCCAGATCAGTTGTCGCTGGAGTGCATTGGGTTAAATCACTTGGTCTGGGCCCATCGGGCGTGGATAGGTGGCCAAGATGTAACGGCTGAAGTCCTCAAGAAAGTGGGGGATGGCCAGAACTTCAGCATGAACAATATTTTCGAGGAGCCATGGGATCCTGACTTCCTTAATGCGCTGGGGGCGATCCCTTGCCCTTATCATCGGTATTACTACCAGGTGGATGCTATGTTGGCAGAGGAAAAAGCGTCAGCACTTGAGGGCGGAACGCGTGCCCAACAAGTCATGGAGACTGAGGCTGAGTTATTTGAGCTATACAGCGATGAAAATTTGGCGGAAAAGCCCAAGCAATTGGAATCACGTGGCGGGGCCTACTATTCCGATGCTTCACTTAATCTTGTTGATGCTATTTACAACGATCGCAAAACGATCCATGTGGTCAACGTGCCAAATAACGGAACGATCTCCAGCCTAGACGATGATGCGGTTATTGAGTGCAGTGCTGTTGTCGGGAGCTGGGGAGTAAGGCCACTTGCGGTTGGTCATCTTAGTCCCGCCATCACCGGCTTGATCCATCAGGTCAAGGCGTATGAGCAGTTGACGATTGAGGCGGCCGTTGAAGGAAGTTATGACAAAGCGCTGATGGCTCTAGCAAGTAATCCGCTGGTGCCTGATATCACGCGGGCCAAGGCTATTCTTGATGATATCCTTCGTACCAACGACGACTATCTTCCTTACTTTTCCAGATAGCGAATATTTAATGCAGCGCTATTCAAGTTTGTTACACCGGCATGGGAGGGAACCAATGCATGTCATATTTAATGCGGACGACTTTGGGTTGACGCCTGGAGTCAACCTAGGGATTGCACAAGCTTGCCAAGCCGGGGTGGTTCGCTCGACCACGCTGATGGTTGGTATGGCTGCGGAGCAGCATGCACTTGAGATTGCATCCAGTCTGCCATCGTTGGCTGTAGGGTTGCATCTGCGGTTTACTGCAGGCTCACCGTTAACCGCTGCTGCCGATTTGGTGGGTAATGACGGCCAATTTTTGGCAAAAGAGCGTTTTTGGCAAAAGCAATCATTCGCTGAGCAGCAAGTCGCAGACGAAGTCACGGCGCAAATTGAACATTTCCTGGCAACAGGTTTATCACTGACCCATGTTGACAGTCACCATCATGTCCATATGCACCCGAAGTTACAACCTGTTATTGAAGAGGTTGTCGATGGCTACCAAGTGCCCCTTCGGGCCAGTTGTCGCTACCATTCACAACAGTATATGTTTAGCCAGGATTTTTATGGCGACAGGCTTAGCTTAGATAAACTGTTGGCGATTATTGAACGCTACCGAGGCCGCTGCGAAGTGTTGGAAATTATGTGTCATCCCGCCTATTTGGATCAGCCCCTGATTGAATCAAGTGGCTACGTCTTGGCAAGAGCTACGGAGCTGGACATTTTAACGGATGAGAGGCTCAGTAACATTTTGCCGCAGTGGGGAGTGGTAACCGGTGATTTTAAGCGACTAAGGCGGGCTGTGGCGACAGTATAAATAGACATAGCGGTTGCCAGTAGCGCACTTCCCCCCTTGTTGTATTGGTGCTCTCTACTGGCAACTTGCTATATGTTGGGATCTGAATACGAAAACATGACCAGGCTACTTCATGTGAACCTTAAATCACTCTATATTCAGTCATTCTTTGGGTTGAACCGTAAATGTGGTTTGACAATGGATGGTGAGGGAGGAAACACGACCGCCATGGCAAGTATAAAGGATGTTGCGACATTGGCCGGTGTCCACCGCTCGACAGTATCTCGGATCATCAATGGAGAAGGTGCATTTAGGTCAGACACAAAAAGGAAAGTCGAGCAGGCAATGGCTGAGCTGAATTACCGGCCGAGTGCGATTGCTCGTTCATTGGCGACGGCATCGTCCAATATGACCGGGCTGCTGGTAACTTACTATACCGGTGGTTTCTTTGGTCAGATGATGGATCAAGTTCAGACGGAGCTAGATCGCCACAATAAATTTTTGATCACCGCTCAAGGCCACCACAGTGCAGAGGGAGAAAGGGAGGCGATACGACGCTTCCATACTCTGCGGTGCGATGGCTATATCCTCAATAGTCGTCACTTGAGTGACGATGAACTCAGAGCGTTGGCGCTTGAGCCTACGCCTTTTGTCCTGCTTGATCGCCTCGTTGAGGGGCTGGAAGCTCGTTGTATTACCTTTGACCATACTCTGGCCGCAAAAATGGCCGTGAATTATCTGATTGAGCAGGGGCATCGTGATATTGGATGTATCTCCGGGCCGTTGAGCCGGGCAAGTAGCCATCTCAGGCTGAACGGGTATAAGGAGGCTTTGTTACAAGCCGATATCGATGTCCATCCGGCCTTGTGTGTCGAGGGAGATTACGGCCGTATGAGTGGCTACTTTGCGGCGCAGCAGCTGCACCGTTCAGGTCTGGAGCTGACGGCGTTATTCTCTTGTAGTGAGGAAATGATGCAGGGAGCGATACAGTTTTTCCATGAACAGAATGTGGCGCTACCGGAAAAGCTTTCTTTGATCAGCTTTGACAGTATTGATTTATGTGATGCGATTTACCCTCAGGTGTCGTCGGTTCATTTCCCTATCAGCCAGATGGCCCAAACCGCCGTTGAATTGCTGATGAGCCAGATTCAGCACACGGATAACAACATTATGCGGCATTTCATGCCCGAACTTCGGCTGCGTAATAGTGTAACTGAGGCTTGATCGCCAATTTGGCCACAAAAGCAGGGCGATATCGGAAGCAAGCTTAGGTTCAAGGTGACATGGTTGTTGGCAATGTGAACGGATTGGCTGCGTGCTGTTCGCTTGGTACCTGTTTTTATCAAAGATAGTAAAAAAGGATTGTCTATCAGGTTGATATACGTATAATGAGCCGCATCTGCCCGGGTGGCGAAATTGGTAGACGCAGCGGATTCAAAATCCGCCGGTGAATAACTGTGCCGGTTCAAGTCCGGCCCCGGGCACCATTTTCAAATGATAAAGCCTCGACGAAAGTCGGGGCTTTGTTGTATCTGCTTACCCGTTTTTGGCTCGATCGCCTTTTGCCTGCTTCTCAGCTCTTGTCATTCAAGCGACCTCATTATCCTAGCCTTTGATCATATCTGCCCTTATTCAAGCGGATCCCATCTATATACTGGCCGCGAAATAAAACATTGCTGTTATATATAAAGAGGTTTTTTGCCCCCTACCTTAGAAAAGTCGGTTTACTAAACTGCAAAACTATTGCTCACGGCACTGCCGTGCAGGTAAATTATGCGTAAAAGAGAAGGTTTGTCTGTTTATTGAGCGCTTGATTGATTTAAATGAAATAATCGCATGTTAGCTATTGCCAATGTGATCGAACTCTCTATAATGCGACCTCACTGACACGGAGCACGGCAACTTAAGCCGCTAACCAATCAGTATTGTTCTTTAACAATTTGACCATGCAATCTGTGTGGGCACTCGTGAAATGATAGTCAACAAAAGAATTATCAATGAAACTGAGTGACCAATACAAAATAGCGATTCTATTTATAGGAAAGGTATTTT
>NZ_PYMH01000016.1 GCF_003025555.1 Photobacterium lutimaris
ATAACCAATCTTCGTTACATTGTCAGAGCCGCTACTTTATTCAGGCTCCTAGGTTCATCTGGTGATACAGATGGTTCACTCGTTGAGCGGTGAACAGCGCTTCATACGACCTCACGTCGCACGCCCCGAAACGTTTTAGAACATTAACTCAGTAACATTTTTATAATCATCTAAAGCCATACTTGTACTAATCAATAGAAGACTCTGTATACTGTTCAGCTACGATGGGAATGTGATATAGATTATTTATTCATCAGTAAACTTGTAGAAGTTACTGATGGAAGCAAAGATTAATTTTTGATGTATAACTTTGGTGTAATATATGAGTTACGATTTTCTTATAAAACATGAGAAAAATATTCTTAGGTATTCCAGTTATAAGTATTACCACTTGTTTGTTTTATGTTTTATTTACGTATAGATGTTGATGTTTTGTCTCCCTTCCTAACACTCATCGTTGGCGTTATCTTCTCTTTTATTTTCATTCATGCTTTCGTAGTAAAAGAAAGGTTATCCCGTGAGAGAATAGCCAAAACTCAAAAGAAGGCGAAAAAGGCTTAAAAACAATGATGAATTTGAATGGTTTGGAACTCTAAATATGCGTGTAACTAATTAAGGGAGGTTTACACCGCGCTAGCCTTGAAGGTAAGGAATATTGAAATTCCTTACCTTCAAGAGTGACGGCTCTGTTGCAAACTTTTCATTAAGCACAAAATGTAGTAGTTCACAGCCTTGCAATTGCTACAAAATATTGCGTCGAATATAAACTTTACAACGGTGCTGTAAGGAATCATCAGGCGTTTTTTACGCAACTCAAGTACTACCAGAACGCTGGCCGTTTTCCTCTCACAAACAACGACATTCCCGAGACGCCTTTGCATAACTCCTTGTATGGATGAATTGATTTATATAAGAACAGCAAAAGTTTCATTATTAATTGCTGCCTAAACCCCCAAAATTTGCCAACGGAGCCAAAATCGACCATGAAATAAATTCAGGACTTTAATTTTTCTTCAATACGTTTGATTCTTTTTTCTAGTCGATACTCTGAAAAAGAAACATACGCAACCATAAATGGAAAGACATATATTATTTCTGAGTCATAATACTTATATATGTAAATAGCAGATAACGCTAATAACATAAATGCAGGAAGTGCATCTTCTTTTTTTAAATAAGTCACATATATGGCCTCCGTAAATAAAAATTATCTTCTATCTGCTCGGCAAGCGACTGCTGAACCAATCGCGCCGACTGCACTTACACCACGGTGCCCAGTCACAGCCCCAATCGCTGAGACAACTAAAGAGGCATCACAAAGATCTGTTTTTAACTTTCTACTATTACCTGGATTATTTTCACGCATAGCTTGGGCTCTGGTTCTATCTCGCCCATGTCCATTGTATGCCCCTCGAGCATGTCGCCCACCAATTACTTTATCTAGACACTCACAACTTAACTCCTTTTATTGATGAATTGGTTTATATAAGGATAACAAAAGCTTCATTATTAATTGCTGCTAAAATCGCCTATAGAGGTAATTTACAATCTTTAAAAAACCCAATCAACATCTCCTGAAGTGTGATACGAAAAAGTAATAATCTGATCGCAATTTTTACAGTTTGACAATGTTTTTAAAGCGATATTTTGATACTGGTTACACAATCAATGCTAAGCGATTGGTGTCTTGAGTGAGAGTTTATGATAGTGACCAATTGGATAATATTCTCTATTTCATTTTCAAAGGTCTATTTTGTTTAGAAAAGAAGCTATCCAAGCTCAACGTAACAGGTTGCTAGGTCAGGTTGTTGTATATCAGCCAGTCTCAATTTATATTGCCTGTGCTACTATTTTTGTGATATTCCTTTTACTTATTATTTATATAAGTCAATCACACTATTCAAGAAAAGAGACCGTTAAAGGTTACCTCATTCCCAAAAAAGGGGTTGTTAAAGTCTATTCGAACCGTACAGGCGTTATAGAAAACCTTTTTGTTGGGGAAGGAGACCAAGTTAATCAAGGGGAAGCCATTGCTAAGATTCAGAACAGTCAAAGCCTTTCTACGGGTGTTGAGCTTTCTATTGCTTTAAGCAAAGAGCTGTTAATACAAATACAAGTGCTTGAGCAAGAGCTTACTGTTATTGAACAAATGTACAATAAAGACTTATCGCGTATAGAACGTCAGCTAGAACAGCAAAGAAAGAGCCTTTCTGCAATTCAAAAAGCCAAAGCAACCAGTACAAAAAAGCTCTCACTTAAAGAAAAACAATTTAAAAACAACCAAAAGCTTTACGAAAAAGGATTTTTATCTTTTAATCAACTATCTATTATTCAAGAAAAGTATTTTGATGTTTTGGAGTCACATGATAGGTTGGAAAAAGAGCTAGCTTCAATCCACGTTGACATTTCTATCTCAGAATCGGAGTGGTTATCCTTACCAGAGAAAAAGAAGTTAAAGCAAATTGCGATCAAACGCCAAATTTCAGAACTCAATGCTCAACGAATTGAACTTAATAACCAGTATGAATTTATTAAGAAGGCACCTGAATCAGGTATCGTCACAGCAATACAGCCCACGATAGGAACACGTATAAGTATCGATACACCACTCCTTAGTATCATTCCCACAAATTCGCCATTAGAAATTGAGTTGTTGCTACCAACTAAATCAGCGGGTTTTGTGCAGTTAGGAGATAAAGTTAATATTCGTTTTGATGCTTTTCCTTACCAAAAGTTTGGTTTTATTACAGGTAAGGTTTCCAGTATTGATAAAGCCCTCATTCTCCCTACAGATAAAGTGCTACCAATTAAGGTTGATGAAGCTATGTATCGTGTGAGAGTTAAGCTCGAAAAGCAATATATTTCTGCCTATGGTAAAAAATTCCCACTAAAAGTTGGAATGATTGCTGATGCAGATATCATCTTAGAAAAACGTAGTTTGTTGGAGTGGTTGCTTGACCCAATTTATGCAGTAAAAGGAAAATTAGGATGAATCAAGGCTCTTCCTCATATAATAATGGAAATCAAATTAATATATCAGAGCTAATTTCATATTCAGAAAAGTATAGAGTTCCGTTAGTCATGCAATCTGAAGTTGCTGAGTGTGGTTTAGTTCATTGGCCATGATTTCTTCCTTTTATGGTTATCGAATTAACCTATCATCATTACGAAAAAAGATAGTACTTGATGCTCAAGGAATGAACTTGAAGCAAATGATGGAATTAGCTAGTGAATTAAACCTATCTTCAAGGGCATTACAATGTAACATTGATGAAATTAGTCAATTGAAAATACCTTGTATTTTGCACTGGAATTTAGACCACTTTGTTGTACTAACAGGCATTACGAAAAAAAATTTTTACATTAATGACCCTGTTTTTGGTAAGCGAAGACTAACCATCGAGCAATTTAGTGAAGCTTATACAGGTATTGCACTAGAGTTAACACCAACTGCTAACTTTAAAAAGCAAGATGTACGTACCGTTATGAAAATAAACCAGCTCTGGATAAAAATCACAGGGCTGAAGCGCTCCCTTATGGCATTATTTTCACTGTCGATTGTCATGCAAACAACTGCTTTACTCTCCCCTTATTATATGCAATGGGTGATAGATAATGTACTACTGAGTAATGATAAACCGCTATTGATGGTTTTAGCGTTAGGCTTTGGCCTACTAATGTTGATACAAACGACAGTGAGTGCATTTCGTAGTTGGTTAATTATTCGATTTAGTAGCACGTTTAATCTTCAAACGGGGGAAAATGTATTCCATCATTTGATACGGTTACCGATGGATTATTTCGAAAAAAGACATGTTGGAGATATTGTCTCAAGATTTGGATCCTTGAATGCCATTAGAGAAATGTTAACCACAGGTTTGGTCGAGGCAGTTATCGATGGTTTAATGGCTATCGTTGTACTTGCCATGATGTACATATATAGCCCACTTTTAGCTACTTTAGTGTTATGTGTAGTCATTTTGTCTTTTATCATTCAGGTACTGTTTTACTATCCAAACAAGCGCATCACAGAAGAGTCTATTGTGGCTGATGCGAAAGAAGACTCAACCTTCCTTGAGTCCATACGTGCTATCCAAACGATAAAACTATTCAGTCATGAAGCAAGTAGACAAAGTATCTGGTTGAACCGTTATGCAGACGTTATTAATACTGATATCCGTTTAGGGAAACTGACGATAGCTGAAGAATCCATTAATAGCCTACTATTTGGTCTAGAATCTATCCTGGTTGTTTATTTTGGTGCGCTTATTGTTATAGAGGGAAATCTAACCGTTGGTATGTTGCTAGCTTTTATTGCATATAAAGGCCAATTTATCTCTAGTATTACGGCATTGATTGATAACGTATTGTCCATCAAACTTCTTAGCCTACACCTAGAGAGACTATCAGATATTACATTGCAAGAAAGGGAACAGTATAAGATCAAGCAAGCCAAATTACCTAATATCATCGAAGGGCATTTCAGGGTGGAAAATCTTAGCTTTCGCTACTCTGATAACTCAGAATGGGTTATCAAAGATCTTTCTTTTGAAATCAAAGCTGGTGAAAGCATAGCCATTACAGGGAGATCGGGCAGTGGGAAAACGACTCTAATGAAAGTTCTCCTAGGCTTACTAAAGCCTAGTTCAGGCCATATCTATCTTGATGATGTTGATATTAGTGATCTACCATTAACTGAATACCGTCATCATTTGGGAACTGTTATGCAAAATGACATGCTATTGTCAGGAACGTTGGCAGAAAATATTACTTTTTTTGATTCCAATTATGATGAAGATAAACTCATTAGATGTTGCAATAATGCTTGTATTTTGGATGAGATCCAAGCATTACCAATGCGCTTTCACTCACTTGTCGGCGATATGGGTAGTAGTTTTTCCGGTGGGCAGTTACAACGAATTTTTCTTGCTCGGGCGTTATATAGGAATCCTAAAATTCTTTTCCTTGATGAATCTACTAGCCATTTAGATCAACAAAATGAATATTTGATTAACTATAACCTCAACAAATTAAAAATGACTAAAATATTCATTGCTCATAGGAAAGAAACTATTAAATCAGTAGATAGAGTTATTTCTCTGGGGTAGATATCAAAAACAACTTACTATTATTGTTTTTATCAGGAGGGTTAAAACTCAAAGGATTGATAAGGAAATATTGATTAAGCCGATCGCTATATACCTACCAGCTAAATTATCAGTCAAGTTTGGACAGAAAGAGTTTTATACTCAAGACGAAATTTATTGGGTATTGATTGCAGTAGGTAAAAGAATGATGTGATGTATAAAAACTATGCTTACGGTTTACTTTCAAGCTATAGTGATTATATTTATTTTGAGCTAGATACAGAGTTCGGGAACTACCAAAAATTTAAAACTTCAGCAGCAAATACGTAGCTCCCTCTAGTCTTCAAATTAAGACTCAGCCCAATCAATGGCAGCGTACATTACGTATGGATAAACTAATTTTGTTCTATATGTCATATGAAATCCACAACCACTCTCCTTAATCACCGACAATTGTGGTATCAAACTCGCACCTGACGGGAAAGGCCAGTTACTAGTGC
Source organism: Photobacterium lutimaris (assembly GCF_003025555.1). Taxonomy (GTDB): domain Bacteria; phylum Pseudomonadota; class Gammaproteobacteria; order Enterobacterales; family Vibrionaceae; genus Photobacterium; species Photobacterium lutimaris. The sequence continues at coordinate 5,588 of NZ_PYMH01000016.1, forward strand.
AGGAACATATCAGTTATTCGATACAGTAACTAACTTTCGAGTTAATGTTAAAGGCTGTAATGGTCCAAGGCTTTCAGCCCTAACAGATAATCGTGTAATCTTAGATGACTGTACACGAGAAGAACTGTTTGATTTAGAAGCAAACTATAGAGATGTTCATTCCGAGAGACTTACCTTAAATGAAGAGGCTTTCTACCTTGGTAGTGACTTAGGTTATTTATGGCTTAGTCAGAAAGATAGTAGATATAGTGTTTATCATATTGATGAAGATGGATTAGTTGTTGAGCTATTTGGTGATTTATCTGTAGACGGTGGTGGCTGTATGAATTATGGTCATTATCAAAATTGTAACTTGTTTGCCTCCGACGAATGGATCGTCGTTAAGGAACTCGAACTTGTGACTTACTTCCACCGCTCAACAGGAACTATAAATTACCTTTTTGAAGGAATGAATGTTCTCTCTATTTCCTTGCAAGGAGATAGAGTCTATTTTGTCGGAGAGGGCTACTTCGGAGGTTCAATATTTGGTGCCGTAAACCTAAATTCAACAAATGAAGATTCGGCTACCTCAATAAATGATCTTAAATATATAGAAGCATTTTAAGTTAAACTCACTTGTAGCCTTTTAAGTTGTTAAATCTTAAAAGGCTCTTATATATCAACTGATCTCACCCCCCCCTCACCTTAAATCGAACTCAGACAAAAATTAGTAATATGATGGCTTTTCCATACCGAAACTAATTCATATTTTGCTAATTTAGCAAAGTCATTGACACGTTTTTGTCCAAAAATGAGGTAGCTTACATTGACTTGGTATGTAATTTTAACTAGAGTCAATTGCATATCACAATTGTTTAAATCTGCTTGCGCCATGTTTTGTTACGCATTGATTTAAAACGGTTTATTTTGATTTTATATCGCGAGGGCAGGGTTCAAATCCCTATCTCTCCGCCAAATTCAAAAAGCCAGCTTAACTGCTGGCTTTTTTACATCTGTTGCTTGGCAAAGAAAGGCCTCGTCGAAAGACGAGGCCTTTTTCGTTTCATCCACAAGGTGGATTAAGGTGTCACAGCTTTTTGCGCCTGCTTTTTCTTGAGCTTCATGGTGGAGTACACCGAGAATACCGCCAACACAATGAATGCTAATGCGATTGGCCGTTCATACAAGAATGACCAACTGCCATCAAACATCAATAACGATTTCCGTAGGTTTGTCTCTGCCATCGGCCCGAGAATGATGGCTAACAAGATTGGGGATGAAGGGATCTCCAACTTATTGAGGATAAAGCCGAACAAACCAAAGCCAATCGCGATACCGACATCAAACATCGAGTTGTTAATGGCGTAGGCACCAATAACTGACAAGAAGATAATGATCGGGATCATGATGATCTTTGGTACTTCGATGATCCGGCAGAAGAAACGGATGCCCAGCAGGCCGATGAGCAACATGACAATGTTGGCAACCAGCATTGAACTGAATACGCCATAAACCACTTCTGGATTCTGGCTGAACAGTAATGGCCCAGGCGTTAATCCCTGTACAATTAGCGCGCCGAGCAGTACTGCCGCAACAGCATCACCAGGTACCCCCAGTGTAAGCAGCGGAACCAATGAACCACCAGTCACACCATTATTACCGGCTTCTGCAGCGGCTAAACCATGTACCGAGCCTTTGCCAAATTTATCCGGGTTCTTCGCTGAACGCTTGGCTTCGTTGTAGCAAACAAACGCCGAAATATCGGCCCCAGCCCCCGGTACTGAGCCAATAGACGTTCCCATCAATCCACTTTTGATCGCTGTTGGCAGCATGGTTTTAAGGTCGTTTTTGCTCAGTAGCTTATGGTCAAATTTAGGTGGTGCGCTTTTCTTCTGGGTATGTAATTTCTCAAGCTGGTTGAGGCCTTCTGAAATAGCAAACAAGCCAATCAGAACCGGAATAACATTGATGCCGCTGTACAAGTCCATCACATCAAAGGTAAAGCGTGGCACGCTGCTGATTGGGTCAAGGCCGACAGTAGATATCAATAAGCCAATACTACCGGCCAATAAGCCTTTGAGAATGTTCTTCGAAGACACACTGGCAATAATGGTTAAGCCAAACAGTGCAAGGGCGAAATATTCTGGTGCATTGAATTTAAGGGCAAAATCAGCCAGCAGCGGAGCAATGGCAATCAATACAATGGTACTGATCAACCCACCAATAAAAGACGCGACGGCAGAAATACTCAGGGCTCGAGCGGCCTGACCTTTAGCTGCCAGCGTGTGTCCATCAAGCACTGTCGCGGCTGAGGCCGGAGTCCCCGGTGTTTTGAGCAAAATCGCTGCAATTGAACCGCCGTAAATACCACCGATATACACACCGATCAGCATAACAAGGGCTGCAGTTGGCTCCATGCCGAAGGTAAAAGGCAGTAGGATAGCAACCCCCATAGTAGCGGTTAAGCCGGGTAGGGCGCCAAGGATAATACCGCCTAATACCCCGAAGACAAGAACGGGAAAGACGCTTGGACTAAAGGCCGTTAGAAGGCCCGAAAATAGATGTTCTAACATAAGCGGCCTCTTACAAAATGATGCCATCAGGTAGTGCGATTACAAACACTTCGCCGAATAAGTAATAAACAGAGAAAACAAAAACGGCTGCAATCACGTAATAGAGAGGTTTCTTCACCTTGAAGTAAATAAGATACAGGGTGAACGCAATAAGACTTGCAAGCAGATAGCCGAGAATATGAATTAAGAAAGCATAACCAATAAGGTAAGTGACACCAAAAATAGAGAGTTTTGAGAAAAGCGGTTCTTCATGCTCTATGTGTGCATTATTCTCTCGCTTCGTTTGTTGCCAGTGCTGGAAGATTAATACTGTCGAGATCACCATCATGGCGATGACCACCACTGTTGGGAAAAAGGCCGCATCGACACTGGCATCTTGAAACATGGGCTTGTCGAACTGGCTAATAATAAAGAGGGACACGGCACCTAATAAAATGATCAGGGACGGGAAAAGAAAGTTTCTATTCAACATAGAATCCATCCTTGTGTTGAGCGTGTTCAAAAAAATAGAGCCAGCACGGAGCTGGCTCCTGATTAAATTAGTTAATTAGCGTGCCTAGGGCTTGGCTATCTTCGTATACAAACGTAGTAAACTCTTCGGCGTTAAGATTGTGAATGGTCATCGCGCCAGTCGCCATGAATGACTTGAACTCCTTGCTCGCCATCGCTTCGTCAAAGGCTGCACCCAGCTTTTCAATAATGTGGTCGGGAGTGTCCTTCGGTGCGCCGATACCACGCCACGTCCCTGTTACTACATCTACACCTTGCTCTTTCAGGGTTGGAACGTCTTTAATAAACGAGATACGTTTATCGGACATCACCCCAAGGGCCTTTAGCTGGCCTGAGCGAAGTTGGGCAATTGCCTCGCCGGGTGTCACCATGGTGACATCTGTGTGGTTGCCCAGAACGGCTGGGATAGCTTCAGATGCACCATTGTAAGGAATCGCGTTTAGCTTGATATTTTGGTCTTTCTCTAGTGCCATTAGGTAGAAGTTTGGTGCCGCAGTTGAAGCAAACTTCACTTTACCCGGTTCTTTTTTTGCCTCTGCAATCAAATCGTTGATGCTGTTGTACGGGCTATCGGCAGCCACAAGAACAACGGCAGGATCTAGGTTAACCATGCGGATCAGCTTGAAATCATCAGCCGTATGGCGCATCAAGCCCATTTGTGGCAGTGAGGCAATTTCACGTGTAACAACAGTCAGGGTATAGCCATCGGCACGCTGCTGGGCACCAAAACTCATACCCACGGCACCAGCACCACCGGTACGGTTCATAACGGCAATGTTTTTGCCAAGAACATCTTTGGCGCTATTGGCCAATGTGCGACCTACCGCATCGGTACCACCACCGGCACCAAAAGGAACAACCAACCGGATATTCTTTGTTGGGTAATCTGCGGCCATTGCCGTGGCTGAAGCTAACACACCTGCGGTGACCATGACTGCTTTTAGTAATTTATTCATATTATTAATGCCTATTGTTATTTTTCGCGTCGGTAAGTTTGAGTTGGATTTTCAATTTTTTGGGTTTGGTAGTCGTTGATAGTCAGTTGCTCAATGGCGAGGGCAATCCAGCCACTGATCAGCATGTCATACCACTGCTGTACACCGCTGCAGGCTACGACAACATTGCCATAGACAAAGGAGCCGTAATACAGCACATCATCATCACGCAATGATGATGGGTGGTTTGTTTGGTGATTGATGTTGGCCTGAGAATCTCGCCAGGCTTGCTGGGCTTTTTTACGAGCAAGTTGGTCAAATGGAATCGTCCATGCATCCGGTTGGCCAATAGAGGTTTCAACTAAAATAGCTTCTTCAAAGCTGACCTCCCACGGTTTAACGCGGGGATCCATAACAACGATATGCAGTTCTTGTCGGTTGGTTCTTGAGAATAGGCGCTCAATGGCTGGCCTAACGAGTTCAATTGCATCTAGCGCTATTTGTTTATGTGTGTTCATCCCTACACCTTAATGTCCTTGGTACACACTTAACATATTGTATTATTTTATGCTGATCAAAGGTGCTTTTGATAAAATGATAAACTCATCACTATTGTGGATATATCCTCATGATTTTGATCACTTTATTTTGAGTTTGTTACGAGTTTATAGTGATATTTGTCACGTTGGCTATTGAATGCCTTTAAAGGTTAATTTGTATTATTAAATTAATGTGGAGAGATAGCATATTATGAACGTAATTAAGTTAAGGGAGGGTTATATTGGGCGTGGATAATTAACTATAGTTAAATAGGCTTAAATATAGTTAAGTAAAACATGGTTTTTGGAGGGAGGGGAAAGATAACGAACCCTTTCCCCATACGGAAATGCACCATAAGGATGATGTTTATAGTAGCCCTGCTTCGCGGGCCTGATGGAGTACTGCGGGTTCTACCAAAGCATAAGCTGCATCCCATAATGAGGCGATGTACAGTTTTTCTTTACCTTTGGCTTGCCGCTCAAGCTCATCCAGCTTGTGTAGTTCTTCTAGGGTTAATGGTCTGGTAAATAATGCCTTCGCTAATTTAAGTTTTTCCATCTGCCTAACTCCGCAATGCTAAATTGCAAAGTTAACTGTGTTCAAATTTTTGGTTGCCGAAGCAAAGCCAGCAAACTTTTCAATTCAGGCTTTATCAAGGTTAAGAGTGAAACAAACCTTAACTCAAGCCACTTGTAGGCAGTGATGAATCTTAGTTTCTTTGTTCTAACTTTTATCTATACCCTAGCGGGTGCTGCTTTGTAATAGCGTGATCGACACCGCAGTTGCTGGTTAATTAATCAGCTTTAAGTGGGTATTAGACCTAGGTTAAATCTCGGTAGCGCTTGTTGTAGAGAGTTACAAAGAAAAGTTGACTGCAATAGCAGATTATTCATTTTGGTATCTAACCAAAATGCGTGTCACTGAAGGGAGGCGTCATTTTGAACGACATGAATTTAACACCAGTGTCAGCAGGCCAGTTATTGACCCGGCGGGAGCAGGGCGTTTTGACTATTACTATGAATCGTCCAGATAAATTAAATGGCTGGACAATGGCGATGATGAACGCCCTTAGAGAGGCTTTTGAGAAGGCCAATGCAGAAGATGGCGTTAAAGCAATCATCCTCACTGGCTCGGGGCGGTATTATTCTGCCGGTGTGAACCTCAGTGGTACGTTAAAGATAATGCCGCCGCGCAAATTACGCGAGTTAATAGCCAAGAACAATCAAGACTTGTTTGAGGTTTTTCTTGGTTGCACCAAGCCATTGTTGATTGCAGTGAATGGCCCTGCAATTGGTGCAAGTGTAACATCAGCAACACTTGCCAGCGGCATTATTGCTGCCGACAATGCAACGTTCTCGACACCTTTTGCTGCTCTTGGAGTGACCCCTGAAGGCTGTTCCAGTGTGCAGTTTCCTCGCCTTATTGGGGAGGAGAGTGCCCAGCGTATGTTAGGCGTTGAAGGATGGAAGCCTGACGCTCAGCAAGCACTGGCTATCGGGTTGATTCAAGATGTTGCATCGCATACGGAACTTATGGAAAGGGCTGAGTATATTGTTCGACAATGGCTTGAAGAAGGAAAAAAACGCGAACTCTTGGCAGGAAGCGATCTCGATGAACTCAGAGCTGTGAATGCCCAAGAATCTCAGCACCTGGCTGATGCTTTTTTGAAAGCCGCCTTTCTTAAACATCAAGCACAGTTCTTATGGCAGAAGAAAAAGTATATGCCCTCAGTGGTGTTCTGGTTGCTTTTGGCGACGAGGCCTTTGTGGCGGTTTTGGCTGTGAACAGAGAATATTAACGGGTGGCAGACAAGATTTTTTCTGCCACCCCAACCTATCCAGATAACTGTGCTAAAAGTTCTTTCGTTTTGGCGATTACGTCGTCAAGATAGTTTATTTCCGCTATATCATCATCAGAAATTGCATTGAAATATTGCCAATGTAAGTTAACGAGGTGTTCAATATAATATTGCTTTTTTAGTTTTAGTTCGATGCCATCAGAATCGTTCATACAACATAGCCTTACAATTCAGGTTCTTTCTCACCATTTTTGATTAAGTGAACGTCTACCATCGATGTGTGTGAGAGAACAATGGATGAGCAGTTACTACATTGGAATTTTGCATATTTCTTTTTGATTAAACGCTCGAATCGACCTCGATGTATACGATGAAAATGAACAAGTTTTTTGCATGACGGACAGTTAAAGTAGTTCATGAGCTTCCCTCTTCTTGTTATTACAGCTGCATTTGCGTAGAGATGTTATATGCCCGCAAAAACAAATGAGGACGTTTGATTCTGAATCAATTAAATAGTGATCATCTTGCCCGCACTTGGGACACTTTATCAGTTGGCAGTCGCAAATTTCTTCTGACATTCCTGTTGTCAACCTTGGTGTATTTTTGGAACTGAAGTCACAATAATGCATAAACCAAGCGTCCCTTTCCGTGATCTTGATTCCACTTTTTACTATAAAACTTGTTGCATTTTTGTTGTGCCTGGTTTTTCAGTCTGCCTGTTTGGAGGTCATTTAGCATAAGCTAATGTTTTATAAGGGCATTTTTTCGCTTGTGTATTTTGTTGTGTATAATTTTATATACAGTAAATTTTAAGGTGATATTTATCTGAAGTGCAAAATAATGCACGTGCTAGTTTGTTTTTTACACATTTAATAAAAGTGTGAGCCAAGAATTTTATAATGTATTTAGTGGTGTTTTAATTTGTGAACTATTTGGTTGTAGAATAAGCGGCTGTAAATATAAATTTCGCCGTGGAATTTTATAGATATTTTGGATTTTATCCGGTTGCACGAAAACAACGATATAGATAACCGTTTCGTTGGTACTGACTAGTTAAAGAAAGTAACGGAGAGATAATGGTTATTTAATACTGGGTGTTGAATAATTGACCGGTTGGGTGGTTTAGGGGTTTACAAGGCCAATCGCAGCGATTAATATTCACTGCACTTACGGAGAGATGGCTGAGTGGTTGAAAGCACCGGTCTTGAAAACCGGCATACGTTTGTAGCGTATCTAGGGTTCAAATCCCTATCTCTCCGCCACATTCTAAAAGTTTGACCAAGGTTGAGCTTTACAAAGAATTGGAGCGGTAGTTCAGTTGGTTAGAATACCGGCCTGTCACGCCGGGGGTCGCGGGTTCGAGTCCCGTCCGCTCCGCCACTACACTGAAGCCCTTGTCGAAAGACAAGGGCTTTTTTGTTTGCGTTGAACATAGGCGTCAGTCCTTCGGACTGATGAGTCCCGCTTGGACGCAAGCCCGGCCGCTCCGCCACTACAACGAAGCCTCAGACTGGGCGTCCCCGAAGAAATGCTGGGGCTTCGTTGTATGCGTTGGTTTTGGAGGGGCTAGGATTGCTCAAGAAACTGAGTGAGCAGCGCCTCACCTTGCTGCTGGATGAGGTATCCAGGGACAGGGTAGGTACCATGTGCTTCGGCAAGCGCACGTTGGGTGATCAATGGGATCTCATCTTCTTTTAGCTCTGGGAAAGAGGTGGGAATTTCCAGCTGGGTATTAAGATTGCTGACCGCTTCGATAAACTCTTCTGCAGTGCTCAGTCCGATCACTTCGGCAAGTAATGCTAATCGTTCCTCGCAGTGAGGCTTCAATAAGCTCAGCACCTTGGGCAGTAACACTGCATTAGCAAGGCCGTGAGGAATGTTGTACATTCCGCCCAGTTGATGGGCAAAGGCATGAACATAGCCGACGTAGGCTCGGGTAAAGGCACATCCTGCTTCATAAGAAGCGATGGCCATTTGCTCCCTGGCTTCGAGGTGATTCCCATCTTCAAAAGCGGTCGTTAAATACGAGAAGATTCTCTCGGTTGCCTGGGTCGCATACTTGTCGGTAAGCGGGGTGTGGTATGTGCCAATAAAGGATTCGACAGCGTGGGTTAGTGCATCCATACCGGTTGCTGCCGTAATCGGCTTTGGTAGGCCGACCATGAGTTTGGGATCGATCAGCGCAAAGTCAGGCAGTATGGCCGGATCGACAATGGCAAATTTTTCCCGTGCGCTCGGGTCGGATACCACTGCAGCGACAGTCGCTTCTGAGCCTGTGCCCGCCGTCGTAGGTATCGCCATAAATGGCGGTAATTTCTTCCTGATCTTCAACTTACCGGCCAGCCGACGAACCGGTTTATCCCGAACAATTTTCGCACCAATGGCCTTGGCGCAATCAATTGGCGAGCCCCCACCGATAGCAATAATGGCATTGCATCCTTGCTCTTTGAACAAATCGGCCCCTATCGCCACGTTGGCGATAGTTGGATTGGGTTTGACCTCGTCATAGATGACAAACTCAATCCCCTGTGCTTTCAGCGATTCGCAAAGCGAAGCTGTTAAGCCGAGGGAGTGAACCATCGCATCGGTAACGATGAGCACTTTTTTTGCGTTTTTCGATGCCATGAGGGCACCCGCATTGGCTACGCTATCGGCACCCATTTCCAGTTGGGGGAACGGAATTGTGATTAATTTATTGAGCTGTTTATTGATTCCGACAACCGTTTTGTAGAGCAACATAGTTAACATCCTTTTAAACACGTGTTTGAATTATAATCAGAGTTGACTATGCGTGTATGGGATATGCTTCATAGTTAAGCGAAAATATGATGCCATGTGCTTATTGGCTGATAGCTAATAGCTCTGCCAGAGGGGAAGCTTGCGAAGTTAGCCTGTTGTTACGATAGAGGTAGCTTTTGATATTTTGGCTGCCATCGCTGAATGACTTGGTGATTTGATAGGGGGTGCCTTTGGCAAGATGCCAGAGAAAATGCTTGGTTGCACTGTCGAAGGTTTTATCGGTATCTGAACCGCTATGTTCGATGAGGGGTGAGTGAAAGGTAAACTGGGTCAAGGCGATAGCATCACTGTGTTCTAAGCGTTTTTTCTCAACATGTTCAAAGCCAAACTCATGCGCTATTGGCGATATGCCCCCGGGTAGCATGTGTGCGGGTATAACGAGTGCTGCATGGGAGAGCGTCATTTCTGTTCCTGTTGGTTTTTTATTAGCGTGGCACAGGCTGAAGATAATGGACAGGAAAATTGTCCATTGGCTGCCACACTGTAAGTAAGTCAGCGAAGGGAGAAAAGGTGATGAAGAGGCGGCACTTTTTGGCATTGTGGTCGATGTTGTTCGTGAAACCGATTTGGGCAAAACAACCTTATATTGTCACCCCGGCACAGGCTGAGGGACCATTCTACCCAGTTGTGCCAATCCCAATGAGAGCCAATTTGGTTTTGCAGGAACAAGGTTTAGCCGGAGAGCCGATAGCGCTGCAGGGGCGTGTATTGGATGTTCAAGGGCTGCCGTTATCTGGTATCAAGATAGAAATTTGGCAGTGTGACGGCGAAGGGGTATACGCTCACCCGCAGCAGCCAAATAACCAATCATTTGACCGCCATTTTGCGGGCTTTGGTGCCGTAGTAACGGATAAGGAAGGCCAATATCAGTTTCGCACTATACACCCCGTGCCTTATACCGGTCGTCCGCCGCATATTCATGTGAAGCTTTGGCGAGGGGACAATGAACTGCTGACTACCCAGCTTTATCTCAACGGCCAGACGGGAAATGAGTGGTGGGGAGGGCGTGAGCGTCAGTATCTTCAGTTTGAGCCCAAAGAATTATCGGGTGGCGTTGTCGGAGAATTTGATTTTATTGTTGTTACTTGAGCGGTTATTTCTCAATATTCAGAAAGTTGGCGGTATTGTGAGCAGTCGGACTTTTAGGGTATTTACAATGCCCTAAGGGCTCTATATTATACGCCGCACAAAGGAGAGATGGCTGAGTGGTTGAAAGCACCGGTCTTGAAAACCGGCATACGTTTGTAGCGTATCTAGGGTTCAAATCCCTATCTCTCCGCCAAATTTAGAAAAGCCAGCTTAACTGCTGGCTTTTTTACATCTGTTGCTTGGCAAAGAAAGGGGTAGGGTGAAGAACCTTAGACAGGGTTCAGCCGAGCGAAGCGAGACAACGTTGCTAGCCGAAGGCGCTGTAAAGCAACGGCCCGCCGGGCGAAGTAAATCCCTATCTCTCCGCCACATTAAGAAAAAGGCCTCGTCGAAAGACGGGGCCTTTTTCGTTTTAGCGCCACGCTAACCTGCTGCGTATACACGTACCCACCAGCCCACCAGGCGTAACCCGTCAAATTTGAGAGACTAGCCGCCTAAAGCGGACTTTTGTCCTGAAACTTTCTTCATCCTCTTCATTATGATGGCTGCATTAGAACGAACGAGGAAACAATTATGACTGCTCATATCGCAGGTTCTGCAGACGATTTTGCTTCAACCGTTATCATGCCGGGCGATCCGCTGCGTGCTAAATACATTGCTGAAACTTACCTTGAAGATGTAAAGCTAGTGACGGACATCCGCAACATGCTCGGTTACACCGGCTACTACAAAGGTCAGCGTATTTCGGTAATGGGTCACGGCATGGGGATACCTTCCATGGTGCTGTATGGTCATGAGCTGATTAATGACTTTGGTGTCAAACGCATTATTCGTATCGGCAGCGTGGGCGCAACACAGAAAGATGTGCACATGCGTGATGTGATTCTGGCTCAAGCTGCAGGCACCGATTCTCCAACCAACGCCAAGCGCAGCAGCGGTTACCATATGGCGACGTCGGCAACGTTTGAGTTGCTGCACCATGCCTACATGTCGGCGAAAGAGAAGGGCATTGATGTCAAGGTCGGCAACGTGTTTACCGGTGATCTTTATTACGATCCAGACGATGATTTGATCCCAGCACTGGAGCGCTTTGGGGTGCTGGGTGTCGATATGGAAGTGGCGGGCTTGTACGGCCTTGCGCACCAGTATGGTATCGAGTCTCTGGCAATTCTCACGGTTTCAGACCATTGCATCACGGGCGAAGAAACTACGGCGGAAGAACGCCAGCTTTCATTCAATAATATGATTGAAATTGCCCTAGAAACCGCAATAAAGGCTTAACCCTACACTGAGGGCTGGCAGGTTCGGCCCTCCATTATATAAAGAACATCTCTTCAATGAGCCCTTGGAGTGAACAATGAAAAATAAAATGACACTCACTGCGATCAGCTTCCTTGCCAACTTTATTATGGCAGGCTTTGCCACTCAGTTTGGCATGCTGATCCAACCTATCGCCAATGCATTCAATGCCAATGTAAACGAAGTCGCCTCGATTTTCTCGTTATTAAATGGGGGAGCGCTGGCCGGTACTGTGGCCGCCTTCTTCCTGATCGAAAAAATTGGGATTAAGCGCATAACGGTGCTGTGCTATGGTGTAATTGCGCTGGCAGCCTTGATTTTATACGCTGCGCCTTCACTATTTATCGTGATGCTGTGCATGACGGTAATTGGTTTCTGCGGCGGTGTTGGTCTTTGTATTGCGGGTACTATCGTGGTGTCTGTATGGAAAGACAAAATCCAAAGTACCATGCTGGTGGTGCAAGACGCGACATTCAACATTGCCGGTGTCGTGTTCCCGATGATCACCACCTATGCATTGACTAACGCAATGAACTGGAGCATCAGCTACCTAAGTGTGGGGGTGGTGGCGTTAGCGACCATGTTTGTTGCCCTGCTGACCAACTTCAACTCATGCAGCGGTGACAGCAGCACAGAGCAAGAAGAAAAATCTGAGTGGAACTTCGGCATCATCAGCGGTGGTGTAGGTTTATTTCTTGGAATGCTGGCGCTGTACACTTTCCTGACATGGGCACCGATGTTCGTGCAGACGAAATTCGACATCCCGTTTGAACAAGCAGGTAACATTATCACCCAATACTGGTCGGCCGCACTGGTTGGTGCATTGGTTTCGACTGTGATTGTGTCTCGCATGAAGATCCAAACCTTCCTGTTGACCATCATCACTGTGGCGATGGTGATCACAAGCGTTATTGTCACAACCGAGAAACTAGAGTGGCTCTCTTACCTAACCTACGGTTACGGATTTGCGTGTGCGGCGCTGTACAATGCCTTTATCGCTTACGGTGTATCTTTCGTACGTAATGCAACCAGCAAAAACGTTTCTTATATCCTGATCAGTGGCAGTGCAGGTGCGATGTTCAGCCCAGCAATTAGCTCGGTATTGGAAAGTGTGGTTGGGCTGCAAACGGTAATGTACTCTATTCCGGTTATTTACGCGGTGATTGTTGCCATGCTAGTCGCTTCGATGAAATACAAAGCGGTAGACGCGAGCCCAGCTCAAACGGCTTAACGGTATTGATTGGATACAGCAAAAAGGTCTGCATGGTGCAGACCTTTTTTTATGTCAACCTTTGGCAAAACATCACGCCGCTACTCCTCAACGAACGCACGCAACCCCTCTAAATCGAGAATGCGTAATCCTTTCTTTTCTTTGGCGATAAAGCCTTTGCTTTCCAACTCTTTGACCGCACGCCGGTATACACGATCAGAGGTGGCAAATCGCTCTGCTTCAAGGTAGTTCTTTTGAAAGCCGTCCACGGGTAGATCATTGAGATGGTGATGATAAATATCATACGCCACGTTGTAAGTTATGGGATAGAGCAATCGCCGAGAAAGGATCTCTACCGTATCTTGGTAATCGATCGCGATAGCACTGGCAAAATAGAGCGAGAGGCGCGGTTGCTCGAGCAGGCAGCGCTGCAACTTTTGGGCATCGATGATGGCAACGTCGACAGGTTCGACAGGCACAATATCCATTTGGCAACGGTATCCCGTGAAGAACTCCATCTCACCGAACAGCTGCTGCTCGCACTCAAGTGTGCCGAGTAAAAATGTCTTGCCGTTGCTGGCTGTCACGCCCATCGAAATCCGGCCTGAATCGACAAGGTATAAGTTTTCGACATGTTCGCCTTGGGTAAGGAGCTTCTCGTTTTCATCAAAAATACGGCGCGCACAGATACAATCTCGAATCGTTTGCTCGATGAGTTGCTTATCCTGATTCCATTCCGACTCAAAACGTCCTTTGCCTAGGGTTTGTAGTTGCATTTCGTTACCTTGAATACTGGCTTCAGCATTTTGACAGCATGCTATCACAAAATAAGGGGACCTCTTATAGCAGTATGGCCTTGACTGACGGCGTGTGCTTGAGCCGAATGTGACCTCATTCTTAAAGCCAAGCGTTCGATGATTTCTGAGCAGATAAAATATAAAAGCCCGCAGCTTTCACTGCGGGCTTTGTCGTCTTTATCGTTGGGATATTTCTTTAACGAGTTGTGTCTTTACTGAGTCACGGCCTTTTGCTCAGTGGCAATGTTTTTACTTGCCTGCTTTTTTTCAAAGCGAGATATCCACCACCATGCAATACCCGAGAATACCGCGGTCATAAAGACGTTGATGAAGAACGCACGGACGAGGTTAACGCCGGTCGGGAAGGCTGATGCCGTCATGCTTACAACAAAGATTGCAATCAATACCGAAACAATAGTCATACCTGTTTTGCGAGAGCCCATGCGGAAGTCACGTGGGGTATCGTCATACTTTAGGCGGAACACGAAGTAGGCCACCATGATGAAGATTGGCGGTAGCATTGCCGTACCTGCTGTCAGGTTGATAGCTTGGTTCATCATGTCTTGTACAGACTCTGAACCAAAGCCGTTTACAACTAGCATGACAACAACGAAAGCGAATTGCCACCAAGCGGCGCGAACCGGTACACCGTGCTCATTAAGCTCTGTGGTTTTTTCACCGTAAACGCCTTTTGGAATCTCAGAGAAGTGGATTTTCACCGGTGCGGCTGTCCACATCATCATAGAACCGAACATCGCGATAAACAGGATGATACCGACAAAGCGGCCAACCAGTGCTTGTGAGATCTCGAAGTAGTTCGCCATGCCGGTAAAGATTTCGACCATACCGCCAGCATAAGTCAGATCTTCTCGGGCGACGAAGACGTTAACCAGTAGTGAGCCGACAGCGTACATCGCACCAATCAGAACACCAGCTGCAATAATGACTTTAATAAAGGCTTTCTGGCCGCCTTTTACATCTTTCAGGTAAGCCGCTGCCGTTTCAGCACCACCGGCTGCTTGGAAGATCCAACACATGATACCCAGTGTTGCCCAGTTGATGGTTGGGGTCATTGCTTCCATGGTGATGGGCTCTGCAGGGGTGTAGTCACCGCCACTTAGTGCCATCAATGCGCCAAGCACATAGATACCGAATAGGGCAAACACACCATAAGCAACGATTTCAGAGATTTTACCTAGCCAAGATGCCCCTTTCGTAGAAATGTGGGTCGCGGCAGCAAACAGCACGATAGAGATCAATGAGGTGATCATTGGTGAGAAGGTGTACTCATAACCCAGCATGGCGTAGGACGCATAGGCGATAACATTCGGTAGCAGCGAGACAAACCAGAACAGGTTCACAAACCAGTAGAGGAACGAGCCAAGATAAGCCGCTTTGCTGCCCAGTGGCTTTTTCAGCCAGTCATACATCCCCGATTCCGAGTGCTTATTCGCTGATACAAACTCAGAAATAATGAAGACAAACGGAATGAAATAGACAATGGTTGCGAGTAAAAAGATAGGTGCAGAACTCAGGCCCAGTTCAATGTTGTTGTTAACGATGTTGCGCACGTTAAAGACGGCAGCAAACGTCATCGATAGCAACGCAAACTTGCCAATCGTGCCGCGTAAGGATTCAGACATTGTGTCCTCCTGTGAATCACGTCAATTATACAGTTAAATGCTATTAAGCGTGTTGTTATATAAGGGCTTGGGAGCACCAAGCCCTCTTATCGTTATCTGTTTATTTGTTCAGGAAATAACCATCTTCTATCGTGACTTTGAGTACGACTTTGCGGACCCGGTTATCACCGACAAAGCGGTAAGCTTTACCGTTGTCAAAAATGGCAATCTGCCCTTCATGCAGTTCGCAACATTCACCGTGTCCGGTAAAATATTCGCGGTCTGTTTCATCCCGATAGGCCTGGGTACAGGTAAGGTCGGGCTTGGCCGCGAACTCAACGGTTTCCCTTCCTTCTAGGTAGTAGTGGACATCGAAGTAACGGCGGTTGCCTTCAAAGGTTTCGGTATGGCGGGCAATACCGTCTTCAACCATGTAAACCAGTGAATCGCCGATGGAATACATTACGCCATCTTTGATGTTGGCGATGTTTTCAATCGCTTCGACGCAGCGGTTCCATTTACGGCCATCGCGGTATACCACTTTGAATTGCTCTAGGCTCTCTAGCACGATCATGATTTACGCCTCGTTTACTGGTTGGGTTAGTTCGGCTGGGACGGTAAAGAAGCCGTTGCCAAAGTCATGGTTTGCCATCATCTGCGCGCTGCAATCTCCGGCCTGCAACGGCAACAAGGTTAAGCCGTAGCGGAACTCATCCATGTAGACACGGTAGGAGTCGAGCACTTCGCTACCCCAAGAGTTGGAGCCCAAGCCCATCAGCTTGTGGTCAAGGTTCAGGGTGATATAGCCGCTTTTGACCAACTCAATGGTGTGCTGGGCTTGGTGCAGATTCTGGTTGGTGTAGAACCATGCGCTGAAGTTGATTTCCTGCTGTGGTTTCACCAGTAGGCCAGCCCCGTGGCGGTTGGTAAGCGCTGCCCAGCGAATGTGCTGGCGGTTACCGTTGTTCTGCGGGAATGGGTAGTTCTCGAACATATCGGCAACGCTAGTTTGGTAGACGTCAATCAGGTTCGCCTGCTGGCTGTCTTGATAGTTTTCTTCAGGACCGCGGCCGTAGTATTTCACTTGATCAAAATCGCCATTGATCCCCAAATCCAGACCGATGACCGGAATGACATGCGGGTAATCACCGTAGCGCTCGCCGCTTAGCTCAATATTGAGTTGGCCTTCCGGGTTGATCTGATAGCGATATTCACAGCGCATGCCGAAATCAAATACCGGTGGGGCAATGATGCTGGTGGTGGTGATCTCAACGCCGTTTGCTTGCTCGACCACGTCGATAGTGCGGAAGTGCTCCTGCATAATCTGTAGGTGCGCAGGCTCCCACAAGCCTTCGTGCTCCTGCTTGTGGTTATCGATCATTGGCTTGAAGAAGTTAAGTTTTGGCTCTGACTTGATCAGCTCTTCGCCATTGACTACCCAGGATGTGAGCTTGCCGTTAATTTTGGAGAAGTTAAGCGCGAAGTTATTACCTGAGATCAGCGTATTAAGGCGGCTTTCTTCAACCACTAACGGTGTTGCGTTGTTCGTGCTGAATTTGGCTTCGCTAGCCGTGTTTTCTTTTAGCTGGTGCTGGTATACCGCGATCTCATGGTTGGCTTCGCTATACAGCGTGCGGCTGTCTTTGCGTACTGTGAAGTTGATGAACACTTCACGCTGGTCCAATTTTGGAATCACGATAGTGATTTCACGGGCAGAGTTTGCCGCAAGATCTTCGACCTTAAATTGCACCGTACGAAGGGTTTCACCTTCTGCACGCACATCGGCGGTGATGGTGTAATCATTCAGATCGGAGAACCACAGCTTGTTCTCGATGAGGAATTTGCCAGCCAGCTCATCAACAGCACGGATTTTCACTGGCGCAATGACTTGTTTGTACTCTTTCAGGCCCGGTCCCGGTGTTTGGTCTGGGTAGATCAAGCCATCCATACAGAAGTTGTAGTTATTTGGGTAGTCACCGTAGTCGCCACCATATTTGTAGAACTCGGTGCCGTTTTCATCACGAGCGAGAATACCGTGATCACACCATTCCCATACGTAATGGCCTTGGATATGGTCATGCTGGTAGAACACGTTCTGGTATTCGGTCAGGCCACCCGGTCCGTTACCCATGGCATGGGCATATTCACAGATAATGCGAGGCTTCTCGTGCGGGTGTTCGCCGAAGTAGTTCATCAGCTGGGCGCGGGAATACATGGTAGAAATCACATCCACCACTTCTGCATCGCGATCTTCTTCATAGTGCACCAAACGGGTGTCATCAATCGCTTTCGTTGCAGCGGTCATCGAACGGATGTTGCAGCCGTAACCGGACTCGTTACCCATTGACCACATGATGATGGACGGGTGATTCTTCTGGGCATGAACATGGCGCACGGCGCGATCAACAAACACGCTCTCCCACGCTGCATCGTTGGTGATACGGCTCAGATCGCCAACATTGGCAAAGCCATGGGTTTCGACATCGGTCTCAGCCATCACGAACAGGCCGTAGATATCACACAGCTCGTAAAAGCGTGGATCGTTAGGGTAATGGGCGGTACGCACCGAGTTGATATTGTGCTGTTTCATCAGGATCAGATCTTTTTCGATGCGATCCATACCCACAGCACGGCCTTTAAGGTGATCATTGTCATGGCGGTTGACACCATGCAGCATGACGTACTGATTGTTGATGTAGAACAGGCCGTCGCGCACTTTGATATCGCGGAAGCCAACACGCTGCGGGATGATCTCCAAGGTATTGCCGAGGTTGTCTTTCAGCGTCAGTACGAGTTGGTACAGGTAAGGGTTTTCTGCCGTCCAGTGAGTCGGGTTATCGAGCTCAAGAGCAAATTGTGTCTGTGCCTGTGAATTGGCATCGATAGTCAGGTGGGAGCATACTCCCTCGTCAATGATTTGGCCTTCATCGTAAAGCGCATATTCGAGAGCATACCCTGAAGCCTGCAGTGCTGAGAGGTTTTCAATCTCTGCCGTGCAAGACAGCGTGGCTTGCTGGTAGTCATCGGCAAAATCCGTACGAACGGTGAAATCTTGGACGTGCACCTGCTCTTTTCCGACAAGGTAGACATCGCGGAAGATCCCGGCAGTCCACCACATATCCTGATCTTCGATATAGGTCGAATCGGCCCATTGCATTACCCGGACTGATAGCAGGTTGTCACCTTGCTGAACATATTGGCTGACATCAAACTCGGCCGTCAGTCGGCTGCCCTTGCTAAAACCAACATAATTACCGTTAACATACACTTCGAAGTAGGTTTCGACGCCATCGAATTTGATGATGGTTTGTTTGTCCTGCCAGTTTGCGCCAAGCGTGAAAGTACGCTGGTAAGCACCGGTCGGGTTATCGCTAGGGACGAAAGGGACATCTATCGGGAACGGGAAGCCCTCGTCGGTGTATTGCAGATCACCGTGGCCTTCCATTTGCCACATGTTCGGTACCGTAATTTGGTCCCAGTCGCACATTGGACGCGAGTAAAACTCTTCTGGCACCCGTAAAGGGTGATTAAAATAGTGGAACTGCCATTGCCCGCTTAGCAGCATGAAGTGGCTGCTGAGTTCACGCTGGAAAGTCTGCGCGCTGGCTAGGGAGTTGTATGAGAAGAAGTATGCACGTGGTGCAAGACGGTTCTCATGTAGGTGAAGGAAGTTTTCCCAATTGTTCACGAAATGCCTCCGGTTCGATACCGATGTATTTTTCTGCCATGACCAGGATGTTGATCAGGTAACTTGATATCTAGTTTAGTAAAAGTTTTACTAAATAGAATCGGTAAAACATGGATGCTTTAACTTGATCACGGTTTTAAACGTTCTTGTACTCAATAGTGTGATGGCGATTAAGAAAACTCAGAAGGGCGGTTGGCGTGTGATGTGGGAAGTCGATTGAGCGTGGAGAGGTAAGTATAAATAATAAAAAAGCGCTGATATTCAGCGCTTTATATGATTACAGGTAAAAGAAGGCGTTACTTGGTGGTATCGCGCAGCTTTAGTTTGCTTGGCACATACACCTGCAGCGGCAATGTTCTACCATCGCGGATTTTTTCAACCAGCAAGTTCACCCCTTGAATACCCATCATTTCAGAGTGAATACGAACGGTAGACAGTGATGGGAAGGTAAACTTCGCTGTTGGGATATCATTGACACTGATTAAGGCAATGTCATCGGGGATCCGTAGGCCGTGCTCATGAATCGCCCGCAATACCCCGATGGCGATTGAATCAGAGGCAACAAATAAAGCTGCCGGGTAATCACCGCTCGCAAGCATTTTTTTTGCCAGCTTATAGCCGGAAGAGCTCGTAAACTCCCCACGGTAGATGTCAGTGCTGGAGACGACACCTTTGAGTTGGCCGTATTCGGCAAAGGCTTCCTCGCGGATGTCGGCCACATCCGGCAAGTCTTGCCCGCCGATAAAGCCTATACGCTGGTAACCCTGAGCGATGAAGAAGTCCGTGATTTCCTTGCTGACTCGGGCCAGATCGATATCGACAGAATCATACGAAGAGTTGGCCTCACTGAAATCGACAAAGCAGATGTTGTCCGACAGTGCCTTTATTTTTTTTAGTACTTTCGAGCTGTTGCGCCCGACTAAAATAATACCGCTCACCTTACTCTGTTCATTGGATATTTCTCCGTTATAACAGTTGGTTAACTCAATACCTAATTTGCTGCACTGGGTTTCAATACCATATCGGATTGATAGGTAGTAAGGATCGTTAACTTCAGCTTCTTGCTTGTAGTTATAGACAGCCATGAAATGCTGTTGTTGTTTCTTGTTGGTCGCTGACGCTTTAGCAGTACTGGTTTTGTATTCCAGCTTTTCGGCAATCTCGAGAATTCGGTGCTTGGTTTCTTCTTTAACGCTTAGCGTCGGGTCATCGTTGAGTACTCGTGATACTGTCGCCAGAGATACGCCCGCTTCCGCCGCGATGTCTTTTAGTGTCGCCATTTACTTGTATCCATTGGCAAGGCTCACTCACCGTGAGCGGTCTATCAATCGTGTTATTGTAAACAAACTAGACTGTGAAGTTCCATGTTTTACTAAAATCATTTCAAATAAAGCGTGGATGTATACGGTTAAACTGACGATAGATGACGCAAAGGTATTTAACGTATACCTTGAATTTTTAACTATTTCTAATGAGTATAATTTGTTACCTAACCGTCAGCTTGTTTTTACAGTGTGCGTATAGCTCAAAAAAAGAACGCGGCTGCTTGCCATCTTGGTGGCTTCTGGTAAGTTAAATTGATTTTAGTAAACTTTACTTGATAAGGGGATATGCAATGGAAACTATCGCTTACTCAGATTTCGCCAAGCTGGAGATCCGCACGGGTAAAATCATCGAGGTGGCCCGTCACCAAAACGCCGACAAGCTCTATATTGTCCAAATCGATGTGGGTGATCGCACACTGCAGACAGTGACCAGCTTGGTGCCTTACTACACCGAAGAAGAGCTGATGGGTAAGCAGGTCGTGGTACTGTGTAATCTGGCTAAAGCGAAGATGCGCGGTGAAACGTCTGAGTGTATGCTGCTATGTGCCGAAACCGACGATGAGTCGGAAAGTGTACTCCTTACCCCCGAACGCGCGATGCCGGCGGGGATCAAAATCGTTTAAAGAATCTTTTTAGGCATCTTTTAAGGAAAGGATTATTGATGCGGGCAACGGAGCTTATCTCTGAGTGGCTTAAACAAGATGAAGCCAGGTGCAAGGCGCTGGAATGCGTTCAGCTGCTTAACCTGCCGCAATGCTATTTGGCGGCAGGTTTTGTCCGTAATTTGGTGTGGGATCACCTGCATGGTTATAGTGAGCCCACACCGCTTAATGATCTCGATGTGGTCTATTTCGACCCGGATGAGGACAGCCCCTGCCCGTATCTTGAGTATGAGCGTCGATTAGCGCAATTGCTGCCGGGGCACCAGTGGCAGGTGCGCAACCAAGCGTTGATGCATCATCGTAATGGTGATGCTCCCTACCGGAGTACGCTGGATGCGATGGGTTATTGGCCCGAGAAAGAAACAGCCGTTGGCGTTCGGCTAAATAGCCTCGGGGAGTATGAATGCATAGCGGCCTTTGGTTTTGAGTCCTTGTTTGAACTCGAATTAACCCCAAACCCGAAACGGCCTCATTCCCTATTTGCCGATCGGGTTAATTGTAAAAATTGGCTTGAACAGTGGCCCAAGCTGCAGGTGTTGCCAGCCCTTGAGGTTTAATATTGGTCTAGACAAAAACGCCCCTCAACTGACAAGGCCAGTGAGGGGAGGTCATCACGCTGTTAGCACAACCTTACCTGTTGCTTGTTTGGACTCAAGGCGCTGGTGGCCTTTGCTGACTTCCCAGATACTGTACTGGCTTTCGTCAACAATGGGTTTGATCTGGCCTTCATCGACTAATTTAGCGATATGAGTAAGGATCTCACCGTGTGCTTTGCGGTTGATACCATAAACCAGAGGGATCGGCATCAATACGCTATGGAAGCTCAGTCCTTTGAGGGCCACCTGTAGTGGATCGCTGATTGGCAGGATTGTCGCCACTTTCCCGTTATAGCGGGCAGCCTTGAAGCTGTTTTGGATGTGGTCCCCGGCAATGGTGTCGAAGATAGCGTCAAAACCCAACCCGCCAGTCAGTTGTTGGGTGTAATCCTCCACCGATTGCTGCTCGGCATTGATCACCTGGTCGGCACCTAGGGTGTGGGCAAGGTCGATATTTCTAGCCAAAGACGTGGTGGCAACGGTTGCCCCCAACACTTTAGCAAGTTGTACCGCAATGTGGCCGACACCGCCGGTTGCACCGTGGATCAGAACGTTGTCACCGGGCTTAATATGCATTTTGCTTACTAGCGCTTCCCATGCGGTAATCGATACCAGCGGCAGAGCAGCGGCTTCACGCATTGAGAGTATTTGAGGCTTGTGCGCCATCAAATCAGCATCAACCAGCATGTACTCGGCAAGCGCTCCTTGTGTACCGGCAATGCCGCCAGCGCAGCCATAAACTTCATCCCCAACCCTGAACTGCTCAACGCCTTCGCCCACTTCGACGATGACCCCAGCGACATCACCGTGCAGGATTTCCGGTAGGTTGGCTGACCATGGCGTTTCGGCAGAGCGCAGCATGGTATCAAGCGGATTGACACTGGTCGCCTTTACTTCGAGCACCAAATGGCCTGCACTTGCCTTGGGCCTATCACGTTCGACCTGTCGGAATACATTGGCATCGCCTAGTGAATCAATAATCATCGCTTTCATTGTAGTCCCCTCGTGTTTGGAAGCGGGGTCAGTCTATTGGTTGCGTTAACTGCAATCCATGCACCAAAAGACAAGTATATTTTGTCTTTTATGCAAAGTATGCTTAGGTAGAATACCTCTCCTTACTTGGAGATAGAGATGATCAAACGACTGCAATATTTCAATGCTGTGGTGGAAACCGGCAGTATTTCCGAGACCAGCCGAGTGTTTGATGTCCAGCCTTCTTCAGTTTCGCGCCAATTGGCGGCACTGGAGAAAGAGCTCGGCGTAAGGTTGATTAACCGCAATACCCGAACCGTATCGCTTACCGAGGCCGGGCAGACGTTCTACAGTTTTTCTCAACATATAGTTGCTAGCCTTGATGAGGCGCGCAGAACGATCAATGAGCTGCAGGAGATCCCAAAAGGGAAGTTGGTGGTCAGCTCAACGGTGGGATATGGTGAGGCTGTTGTGCTGCCATTGATCAATGAATTTCGCCAGCGCTACCCCGACGTTGAGATCCGCCTTGAGCTGAGTGAGCGAGTCACCGATCTGATAGAAGATAATATTGATGTGGCGATCCGAAGTGGTGAGCTGGCGGATTCCTCATTGGTGGCCAGGAAACTTCAGGACAATGACTTTATCCTATGTGCCAGCCCTGAATATATTGAGGCAGCCCCAGAGCTGGTGTCTCCGGCTACCTTGGCTGAGCAGCAATGCATTCGATATGGTTACGCGGGGTGGCAGAACTGGTATCTGATGGGCGATGAGTTGGAAAAGCTCAATATCGGTGCAGGGCTTGAAGTGAATACGGTGAATGGTCAAAAGCAGTTACTGCTTAATCATTGTGGTATTGCACTCATTCCGCACTGGGCGGTGGCCAATGAATTGGCGGATGGAAGGTTGAAGCAAGTGCTGGCTGATCACCATTTTAGTCCACAGGCGACATCAACCGCGACGTATGCCATTTACCTCAAGCGGGAGTTGGTATCACCCAAGGTGCGGGTGTTCATCGACTATCTGGTTGAAAAGATACACGGTAAAAAAACATAACTGTTGGGAATAGGGTATTGGCTATACTCAGAGGGCATCATGAACACAACTGTTGAAGGTGATGATTCTATGGCTACTGATTTTGACTCTCTGTTACCCGAGCTTGCAGAGTTTTCGATACCGGATGTCCCTTTCAAAGTCGTTGACCCTACTGGTTTACCCGACGATACCCGTAAAGCGTTCGATAATTTCTTATCTGGGACGACCTTGCCGCAGGCATTTTGTGTCTACAGCCACGATTACTCGCAGTTTTGCAAATTGGTCCGCAATGGTGAGATCAATATTAGCTAATGGGATGTATTGGCTCCGGATGGTAAAAAGGCCGCAATTGCGGCCTTTTCATTGAGTCAGTGGTTAGTTATAAAGAAGGTGGTTTCCGTTACTAAAATGAAAACGTCACGCTCGTCGTACGTCCTGGCTCGACGATGATGTTGTTGCGAGAGTCGTAGATCTCAAACCCTGAACCGTTGGTTTCCTCAATATCGTATTGCGCGGTACAGGTGTAGCCAACCGCATATTCCCCTGCATAAACATCATTAAAACTAAACTGTGTCTGCAAACCTGATGGATCTTCAATCAGAGGGACGGCAACGGGAGCAGATTCTTTCGGACGGCGCTCGCCTTCATTACCTAACCTTGGGTTATGGAAGCCTAGCATCTGTGCTTTAGTGGTATCCCCACGATACAGGTAAACAGCGTCGACGGAATCATAGTTGTTCTCATGACACTGGCGTTGAATTGAATCAATATCAATAGTGCCACGGATATGGCCTAGTCGTTCTGGAATATCATCGACATGGACGATTTCGAAATCTTTATTGCTGAGGAAGCGCCAGTCATGGTTTTTGTTGTACTGCAGGGTCTCTTCCAAGTTAAACCAGAACGCGAGGTTGTTGTAACCTTTATGTACCGTAAATGGTTGACTGACCAAACGTCCGGTAGGGCGGGCATTCTGTGGCGGCTTGGCACCGGCACATGAACCTTGACTTGGCGTGCTTAGGTGAAGGTAGCTGCCGTCAATATCACGGACGTGAGAGTCATAATCGACCTCAACTTGCGTGTTTGAACCTTGCTCACCATTGATATATAGGCACATTTCATAGTCGCCAGGTGATAGCTTCAGGTCTTGGAACAGCGGGTAGGCATTGTCACCATTGGCATTCATAACATCGATCATGCGAAGCTCATTGGCTTCTTGTTCAAAGGTGATGTGGTACGCCTCACATTCACCTGTTTGATCGCAGGTTGCCTCGTCACTGCCGTTACTGCCAGCTTTCTTTAAGAAAACATAATTGAAGGCGATAACTGCTTCATCAATGTCACTCAGACATTTACCGTGATAGCAGTTTGTATCGCTGTAATGACTTGTCACATTCAGTCTTTTACTGTCACTCATTGGTGAATCAAGTTGGTTGATCACACCAAAGTTGAGCGTTGCATCGGTTGGCGTTGGTGTTGTGCCATTATCGTTGCTATCAGAACCACAGCCGACAAGCACGGTGGTCAATATCAAAGGTAGAAGTAAGTTGTTGCTTTTCATGAGATACCCTGCCAATTATTTTCGGCAGAAGATACAAAAAGACAGCGGTAGGTATGTCATCGGACTGTCAGGCGTATCGGACTTGGGTGGGGATTAACAAAATTAAAATTGCGGCATAAAATATGCTGATATCAATATGTGTATTTCTAAATTCTCTGTAAAGGAGAAAGACGATGAAACTGTCCAGTATTGATATGCCAGCCGTCCATGAGCTGCAAGCCCTCGGTTATACCAAATCAGAGTGTTTGACCATTATTGAGCGTGAGATCTACCGCCTGAACATGATAGATCGATCTAAAATTGACTCTCTTTGCTGCAGTGAACACCTCAAAGAAGTAGAAGCGCTCGACAAAATCCGTAGCATTAAACGTACTCGGTTCTTTCAATATATCCAACGCTTTGTTTTTCTTTGATGGGTGTGATTCTCCTTATTTAATATCAGATTTCCCTTCCTAAATTGATTCCCATTTTGCAAAAACAGATACCTTACTTGTCAAGGTGAGTGAGGTATCTATGACTATACTCTCAACACGTTTGATGTGTGATTGAAGAGGTAACCAATGACTTTCCTGATCTCATGGCAGCTGTATCAAGGCCGGCTGCATCCGGTACTCGCACATTTTTCCAAAGTGACCGAAGAGCAAGACAAGGCGTTGATGGGGCCGGAAATAACCTTGATTGGCCGTTGGCACGATCTGGTTAGCGGTACGGGGGTGTGTATCGTAGAGTCTGACAGTGTCGAGGCAGTCACAGCCTACGCACTGAAGTGGAATAGTGAGATGGACATTACCGTGCAGCCCGTGATGGATGATGCAATGGCCCGTGAGATGGGAGAGCGGCTCTCACTTTAACGACCTTGCTTTCATCGCAAAGCCGTAAAAAGCCTTCCTCTGTCCGCTGCAGAATAAGCTGTGACTCGGTGGTAGGAGGAAGGTTTAAGCATTGCGAAAAATATGCCTACTATTCATTGTTCGTCCGGTGTTGGTGGGTTACCTTCACGGTGGTGAATAAATATTGCTAGCCTCTCCAAATCCTCTTATAAGCTCCTCGCAATATACGATCAGTCTAGAACTTAGGAACTATGCTATCGAGTCTTGAGCCGTAAACTTTTCTCGTTTAGATTACGTATTGTTGTAAAAGAGATTTATTGGAGATTGCCATGAATCGGGTACACCCCAAGTCGCTGT
The DNA here is from genome assembly GCF_003025555.1 of Photobacterium lutimaris. Taxonomy (GTDB): domain Bacteria; phylum Pseudomonadota; class Gammaproteobacteria; order Enterobacterales; family Vibrionaceae; genus Photobacterium; species Photobacterium lutimaris. The sequence continues at coordinate 31,762 of NZ_PYMH01000016.1, forward strand.
TTGGCAGCAAATGGACCAAAGTGGAAGTGGAAGGGCGAGAGAAGCACTTCATGGTGATAGACGTCGAATACGACGAAAATCAAAAAGTCGTCTGCTGCCTCATCCAAGCGGTGATCAATCATCGCATGTTTGAGTTGGATTGGCGTGAGTTAAAGGACAGTAGCCGCTGGCTGATGGGTTGGAAGTAGGGGGAATGCGAACGCGGTGAGTATTTTTCATCGATAGGATAAGCAACCCGAATTGTCGCTCGGCGCTATCGGTTATATAACCCGCATCCTTTTCTAATATTGTGAAAAATTGATGCAGAAGTTAATTGATGCGCTTGCGACCCAGGGCTATTTCGTTTGGGATGATTTCCTGTCTCCAGAGCAAGTGAACAACCTGAAGTGTTGTTTGCCAGAAAAATGGACCAAGGCCAGAATCGGCCGCAATGATGAAGTTGCTCGTGAGTCATCGATTCGTAGCGATAAGATCCATTGGCTAACCGCCGGTCAAGGCGTTGCGGCTCAAGACTTTCTGGAAAGGATGGAAATGATTCGTCGTGAAGTGAACCAACAATTCTTCCTTGGCTTGTTCGAATATGAAGCCCATTTTGCCAAATATGAGAAAGGGGACTTCTATCAGAAGCACCTTGATTGTTTCCGCGGGAATGAAAACCGTCGTTTGACCACGGTATTCTACATGAACGACGGTTGGTCAGAAGAGGATGGTGGCGAACTGGTGGTTTACGACCTTGATGATCAAGAACTGATGAAGCTGGCACCGAAATCTGGCCGGTTGTTTGTGTTCCTGTCGGAGCAATTTCCCCATGAAGTGTTGCCGAGCAATATTGAGCGCTTCAGTATTGCAGGCTGGTTCCGTATCAATGGCGTGAAAAATAACACCTTAGATATTGCACAATAAAGGTTATTACTTGTTTGGTATTAGCCATACTCTGGAATAACAGAGTATGGCTTCATTTCAGAACAGATTCAGTCCAAATGCCGCTTTGATCTTGTCGAGAGTCAGCGCGGATAGTGAGCTTCTAACTCAGCGGTATATGTTTTATCTGGGTGGAACTTTAGAATGTTGTCAGCGACTTTGCTGGGGCGAATGGGAAGATGAATAACGAAAGCGTTACTCTTTTTGGTTAGACTGCTCGATGAGCCTAGTGCGCTCGTTGGTTCCTCTGTTACGGATTTCGTGCATTACAAAAATTAACGCATCGCGGGTCCACGGCTGCCCTGATTGCTTATCATAGTCATTGGGTAACTCAACGCCCTCTGGGGCATAAGCATCAATGCCGGCATCTTTGGATGTGTTAATCGTACGTAGGCTATGTTCATAAAAACCGACAACAACAGCTTTGCCGAGCTTATCGGTGCCACCGGCTAATTTGACAATTTCTTCTGCAACACCGATGGTGCTCAGGTAAATGATCGTGCCATCACTACCAACCTTAGGGTATATCGCGGTGAGATCTTTGGCATCAATACGATCGCCAATTTCCTGCGCGATCTCCCACTGCGCATATACCGGCTTGCCATTTTTTTCGTATATTTCCACTACCGTATCTGCCAATGCGGTGTTCATTGGGCCAGGTGATTGATTGCCGTTCTCAGCAATACGGTTACCGAAGGCATAGGCAATGATGCTATCAGCTTGATCGATTGGCAGGGGTTCACCTTTCCAGGTCAGTAAGTTTTTCATGATGAAATCAGCGGTATGGGCGGCAACGTTCTCATCTTTTAATTGCTCAGTTAATTTCACCGCTATCGCGGCTTGTAAGTCGGCATCTGATAATTTTTCGGCGCTGGCAAAAGGTGAAATCAAAGCAAGAACGGATATTACAAGCACCGCAGATTTAGCAATTATATTCATGTTAATTCCTTCCATTTCATAAGGGGAATAATGACTGCAAGTTTAAGGCTAGCATTGAATTGAATTTCGGCGACTTGCCAGCGTGGTAAGTAAAGCTATGTGTTGCTGTGTGCACTAAGGATTATAAATTTGTGCGACAGGTCTGAGATTTGATAAATGGCTACAAGCATTTATTTTCTTTCAGTTTTTTTTACTATACTCAGATGCATAGTTTTTAAGTATCTGAAATTAATAGCCAATATAAGTGTAATTTTGATGCTTGAACCAAGAGTTGTTTTGAAAGGAGATTAAAATGCGGTTAGTAATGGCAGTGGGAATAGCGTTGGCATCATCAATGGCTGTGGCAGATGGCGTTAATGATGATGCTGAGCAAATTCAAGTTGAACAGCAGTCCACATTCCTTTCAAATACTTCAACCGTAGCTGAACAACCAAATTATGCCTCCACCTATTCTAACTCTCCTTATACCAATACGACGTGGGAGCAGGTACCAAGAGAAGTGTCAGTGTATGATTCGCCTTACAACGTTGCTCTGTTTTCGGGGGAGAACGGCGAGGATACGGATCGTTTGTGGTCACAAACCAAATCTATTTTTTGGTATGGCGTGGGCGTGGCGGGCTTTATCGCTTTGTTGCCAGAAGATATCTCCAATTGGGATACCAGTGATGATCGCCTGTTGGAAAAATGGTGGGATAACGTAAGGGATGGCCCAGTATGGGATCGGGATGTGTGGTATATCAACTATATCGGCCACCCCTATTTCGGCGGTGTGTACTACCAAATTGCGCGTAAATCGGGTTATCGCCAATGGGATGCCTTTGTCTATTCCTTCATGATGTCGACCTTCTATTGGGAGTATGGCGTAGAGGCTTTTGCTGAGGTCCCCGCAATACAAGACATTGTTGTCACCCCTGTATTGGGTTGGGTATATGGTGAATGGGCCTTCCACAAAGAGCGCGAGATTATTCAAGGGGGTGGGACGGTTTGGGACTCCGAGTGGATGGGCAGTACGGCTTTGTTCTTACTTGATCCTGTTGACAGTCTTGGCCGAGGGGTAAACCACTTGATGGGACGGGATGTCGTGAAAGCGGGTACCGGTTATATCGGCTATCAGGATGTTACCCTGCCAAATGGACAAACGGACACCCAATTCAATTTTAATATGAATTTTCAGCTTGGTGAGGGGGAAACCAGCCCTGCTATGCGACGCAGTTATACTCGGGTCCGAAACGTCACGACCAGCGATCCGGTCGATTATGGGATTGTCGGGATCTCTGTCGGTGGGCGTTATCTGGATTTAGATGATGAGTGGGGCATTGAAAACAACTGGGCGCCAGTGATCACTTTGGGTCTTTACTACACGCCGTCACTGTCATCCCGCTTGCAATATACCCGTGTTGATACTGACAGCAAGCTAACGGGTGAAAGTATTACCTATGAAAATTACAGCTTCGATTTCCAATATTATTTCCTTCTTGATGATGATCTCCGACCTTATATTAATGCTGGCATTGGTGAAACGCTGCTGGAAAAAGATCGTGATACCACAACGTTTCAGGTCAATGGTGGGTTGGGATTACATTATCAATTAGACAGTAATTGGGCGCTGCAGGCCGATTGGGTTCATTTTTATAGCGGAAAGTTATCGACTAATGATGACCTGTTTTCGGGCCATTTGATATATCGTTTTGGTCGTGGTGAACGATAGTGATAAATATATTATTGGTCCGTATTAATACGCACTTATTCTTATATTTTATGCCGATTTGATTTAGATCTCAAAGCAGTGAAGTTCTGCTTGAAAATTGTTCGTACGCGATATTAATCACGGTTTTTACGGTTGTATTGCAGATACTAATTTCGAATAACAATAAATCATTGAAATTAGATAATGGTGCGATCATGAAAAAAGGAATTATCAGTTTACTTCCCATTTCGATATTAATTGGCCTCAGTGGCTGTAATAGTGACTCTGATAGCGTTGATTATGGCAAGAAGGCAACTAACTACCTTGTCAGTATTGCCGATGAAATAGAGGGTATCGGTGCACGTGAAGCGAGTACGCCTGAAGAAGAGGCGATGGGAAATTGGCTTTACGATCAACTGACTGGTTTTGGATACGACGTTGAGGTGCAGCCTTTTACTTATCAAAAAGATGAGCAGCTACAGTCTTCAAAAAACTACATTATTGAGAAAAAAGGGGCGAGCGAGAAAACCATTATACTGGCCGCTCATTATGATTCTACCGGCTCTGATCATGGTTCATTAGGGGCGACAGATAACGGCGCAGGGGTAGCGGCGGCGGTGGCTATTGCCGAAAGTTTGATGCACGAGTCGCTGCCTTATACGGTACGTATTTTATTTCCTGGGGCCGAAGAAAACGGTTTGAACGGCTCGCTGCATTATGTGCGTCAGGCACTGGATAATAACCAATTAGGCAATGTTATCGCCATGATTAACTACGACACTGTCGGAGGGGGTGATTATGTTTATGTCCATGCTGCTCACACTGATTACGGTGAGTACCAATCCACCTGTGAGAAATTAGGCCTCAGTGAGTCGGATTATAACGCTGACACCCATATCCGAGATGCCATGCTAAAGGCATCGATAGATGTTAAAGGCGAAGACGGTAAATATACGGTGCATCCAGAATTCCCTGGATATCCGGAAGGTGAAACGGGCTCATGGTCAGATCATGCAGGGTTTGCCTGTGCCGGTATCCCGATTGCTTATGTCGAAGCGACCAACTTCAACATTAACGGAAAGTGGGGGTATGACGGTTACTCGCAAACAACGAACTCAACAGCTTGGGATTGCTACGATGCGGAAAATAAAACCGCTTGTGATCGTGGCAGCGAATCCAAGTGGGGCAAGATTTGGCACACTGAGTTTGACCGCTTGGACAAGCTGGAAGAACTATTTCCGGGCCGGGTGGAGCAGCAGTTGAGCGATAACGTGAATATTGTGTTGCAGTTGCTAACGTCAGATTCATACATCTATGAAAAATAATAAATAAACGATAAAAATTGTTTGTTTTACCAACCTGCAATTTGTGGGTATAAATCACAGTGTTCTATCAAAGACAAATATACCCAAGTCACTGGGGATACATACCCAATCAACCGACGCTAGGCAAATTGGGCATAACGTACCTTTTTAGCATTTTTGGCCATCACACTTTCTGATGGCCTTTTTTTGTTGTTTTGTCATTTCATGTTCCCCATCCGATGCTTTGGACTGGATCTCACAGTTTGTTGAATATTACTCGGTATGGGTGTCTGTTTTATCGTATATTCCCATGTGTTTACCCACTGGCATACCGAGGACGAATGGCCAAGCAAGCTGCTCAAAATGAGAACCCGCAAGATACCTCAGACGCTGATGCCGTTGGGCCGCTGAGCCTATTCTCCTCTTATGAATCAATCCACATCGAGTTACGTAAACCGCATCATATGCCTTGCTATCATTGGCATGGCCAAATCGAAGTGAATATCCCCTTTGGTGATGATGTCGACTATGTCATTAATGATCATCCGTTTACCGTCAGTGACGGCCATATCGGCATCTTCTGGGCCACGACACCGCATCAGCTTATCGAGCCGGGAAATTCGAGTAATATGGGGATTTTAAATATCCCTATTCATTACTTCTTGTCCTGGCCGCTTGATGAGGCATTGCTCAATCAAATTACCCACGGTGCAGTGGTACAGTCAGCGCTGCCAAACTTGGTGTCCGAGCAACAGATCGCGCTCTGGATGGAAGAGAGCAAGAGCGGTGATATCGGCTTTCGTCAGTTGGCTGCTGATGAAATATCACTGATGCTAAAAAGGGTGTGTTTGACGGGGTGGGAAAAGCTGACTCATACCATGGAAAGCAAGGGTTGTATGAAGGGGTTATCCAAGCACTCCCAATTCCATGTCCAGAAGATCCTTGAGTATATTGCTTGTCATCATGACTCACCCCTGACGGTGAAAAATATCGCTGAGCATGTCGGGTTGCACACTAACTATGCCATGAACCTGTTCCAGAGCGTGATGAAAATGACCATCAAGGAATATATCACTTCCATGCGGATCAACCATGCCCGAGCCTTGCTGACGGATACTAACCGGACTATATTGGATATCGCCCTGACAGTCGGGTTCAACTCTAATAGCCGCTTTTACGAAACCTTTCAGCGTTATATGAAAATGACGCCAACGGAGTTCCGTAAACTCAGCCGCAAGAGCAATAGCCTTGCTCTTCATGGCAGTAGTTTGGCGTTGTGAGATATACCTACACCCTAATTCGAGTTACTATTTCAGACTAATTCTGATTTAACCCGTAAGATAACAACGCCAACATGAATGCCACTCTAAAACCCCAGATCATTGATCTTATTCTCGCTGATTTACAGCAAGCCTACCAAAGTGCATTGCATGCTGCCGATCAGGCGCACAGTGCTGCGACTGACGATCAGAGCGTGGCGGAAACCCAGTATGATACCTTGGCTATCGAAGCGGCATATCTTGCCCATGGCCAGTCGCAACGAGTGGCCGAGTGTCTTGCCGATATCAACGCTTATGAGCAGCTGAAATCAGCATTGCCGCAAGCGAGTCAAGAGATCGTTTTAGGTTGCCTAGTCCATATCCTGGACGAGAATGATAACGAGAAGTGGATTTTCTTTGGACCAACAGCGGGTGGTATCAAGGTTTTGGTAGAAAATCATGAGGTTGTTGTCGTTACACCGACCTCACCACTGGGAGAGGCATTACTTGGTCTGATGGCCGAAGAGGACGCGGAAGTGCACCTCGGTGATAAAGTGGTCTTCTATGAAATAGACGCTATATATTGATAGTGTGCACTTACACTTGAATAATATACGGATAAAAAAACGGGGAAGCTTGCTTCCCCGTTTTTTCGTTTATGCTTCAGGCTCTTGTTTGGTATCGGCCATGCTGAGCAATGAACGGTTTGGGTTGTCCATCATCTCATCGTATAGTGCGACCGTTTCCTTGAACTGCCCTTTCTCTTTGCTAGGCACCGATGAAGCCATTGGAATGTTGGCTGTCATTGGGTTTACCGCGCGGTTTCTGATCAGGAACTCATAATGGATATGCGGTCCGGTTACCCGGCCGGTGGCGCCCGCGAGTGCTATTCGCTGGCCGCGAGAAACCTTTTGGCCTTTGCGTACAAGAACCTTACTGTTATGCAGGTAGCGGGTACGGTAGTTGGTACCGTGCTGGATCACGACGTATCGGCCGGCATAAGGATGGTTAACGACTTGGCTAACAACACCGTCACCAGTTGCAATCACCGGTGTACCTGTTGGAGTGGCAAAGTCGACACCGTTATGTGGTGAAATACGGCCGGTGACAGGGTGGCGTCGCTTAGGGTTGAAGCTAGAGCTGATCCGGTAGGTTCGGTTGCGTTCATACGGGTAGCGCAGGAATGCACGCTGCAGGCTTTCGCCCTTTGAATCGTAGAAGTTTCCGTCGCTGTGAAGGTAAGCCGTCGTAGATCGACCTCGGCTATGGATTCGGATGGCACGAATTTCGTGCTGACCGGTAATTGTATCGTTGACCGACTGGCGTGAAATGACCACTTCGAAGTTATCCCCGGCACGGAGATCGCGGGAGAAGTTAAGCTTCTCTTTCAGCAGATTGGTGATTTCATAAATCTCGGTAGCATTGAGTCCTGCCTTTTGTGCCGAAACAGAGAAGCTACCGTGGATCTCACCACTGGCGATGGTATCTTCCCAATCGCCCGGAATATTGATCTCTTCAAGCTCAAAACCGTTATCTTCCACTCGTTGATAGGCGACTTTTTGAGCAATGCTGAATTCCAATTCTAAGCGGTTAAGGCGCCCTGCGGCCGAATCAACCCAAAAACGCATAGTATTGCCTGGCTGCAGTGTATCAATCTTCAAATGGTTGAGATCGGCTTCTTGCAGTTCTTGAATACTTCGCAAAGGAATATTGAGTCGGGAGAAAATCTGGCTAAGTGTATCGCCTTTTTGAATGGTATAGGCGTAGCGTGGCGGTTCATACACCGGTTGATCAGCTTGTTCGCTAGGAGACCATTGGGTTGAATTGATCGCAAGGTTAAGTGGAACCGTGCGTTGAGTTGTACTGGTTTGTGTCAGCAGTGCTGCTATCGTCAATAGCGAAAAGCCTGCTATCCCTAAAAATTTGGTCGACATCCACTTTCGAGAAAGCGTCGAGTTTTGCGTAGACATGGTAGAAAGAACTCGTCGTTTTTATTGCTGATTTTTATTACGGATAAAGGTTCTTTATCTCGGGCTATGGAATGTTGTTGTCATTTTCCATAACCATGAATTTTGGGATGCTTATAACTCTGCATCCATTGATAAGCGCTAGTCTGCCATAAAGAGACATCGGGTGTGTTAAAAAGGTTCCTCGATCTCAAAAAAATCAGTTTTCTTGCGTAAAAGTTATGCATTTTGTGAAGTACATTTGATTTTTTGCAGCTTAGGATAGCTGGTGGATTTCAAAGCAGAAAAAAGCGACTCTTAACATTGCCCTGACATAGCATATGTGTGCTGATTACTATGGCTGGTTAATAATGCATCAAAATGCACGGGGTTAACAAGAATATCAGATGGAAGAGTGGTTTACACTTGGTTGAAATTTGAGCTGTGAGAGACGTTGTAAGTCGCGAAGACAGCGCTCTGGTTAGAGCGCTGTATTTGTGGATTCGAAAAATTAAATAAATCGAATTTTAACGGCCTGTAGGTTGCTGCTCGAGTCATCCATAATGAACTCGACCAAACTGCCTGATGCCGGTTGGCCTTGACTAGCGATGTTCATGCCGCAGAAACGAATGTCACCACCCAGATCACAAGTGATAAGGCCAGTGTGGTTAGTTGGGTTGTAGCTGCGGATAATACCGGTATGTGAAATCATATTTTTTCCTTCGTGCCCAAACTCTGCATTCTGTCCCGACTAGCGTATTCATTGTTTGCTAGTGATTGGAAACTTGCGTTGAGCTTGTGGCTATCAAATTGAGTACAAATGCTGAAAACAGCGCTTGTCTTGCCGGAATGTCAGCCTTGGCTGATCCGGTTTACTCATTGACCTTTACTATTGGACGTCAGGAGATCACCAAACTCACTGACTCATCACTGCGGGACGCTCGCAACTTAGCGCAGCAGCGGAATGGTAATAGAGATAATCTTCTTGGGGTGCATCTAACTTTGGCGAGAAGTGAGGTGTATACTTCGAAAATCATTGTCGGTCTGAGTAGCAGACCCAGACAAACTAACGTTAAATGACGCTGTTGTAAATACAATAAATTGCAACAAAGTGCGATTTTGCTCACTATTTTTTGTGTTCTGCCTCACTTTACCACAGCTCAGGCTTGTTGAACGCAGCCACACAGGCTGAGTTGCCCGTTATCGGTGCTAGCGGGTGTGTGGTGAGCGACTGTGCCAACCAACCGTGTGGATGAGACAGTGGCAACGGCGCCTTGAACTGCTGCTCGGTAATACTCTCAAAGCCGATTTTGCTGTAAAAGTTCGGATCGCCATACGTAAAGGCTAGCTCGACACCTCGTTGCTTCAGTGTCTCGAGGCCAAACTTGATCAGCGCTTGGCCGATCCCTTTACCTTGGCTTTGGGTGGCTACCGCAACAGGTGCCATCAAAAAGGCCGTTTTGTCTGATTCAAATGTCAGGCGGGTAAACAGAATACTGCCAACAACTTTACCTGCTTCCTTGGCAATAAAGACGTAAAGGTCATCGGTTTTTGTTGATGCTAATAATTCGTTGACTAAACAGCCGATCACTTTTCCTGCGTCTATACCTTCCGAATCAGAAAAGGTTTGGCTAAAGAGTTGAATGATTTCTTCAGTTTGATGGTGTTGATAGATGCTGTAGTGCATTGTTGGCTCCTTACCTACGTTTGTAAAGAAGCATAAACTATGAAGCTATAGACAGGTCAATGCTGATTCGCGCCATTTGAAATGTAAAGTGTTTCGCGTCTCTCTGTTGCAACTTGAAGCGGGATATAAAACAGGGCTTAGCTCACAAAAATGATGATAGGTGATGTATTGTTTGGAGAAAAAGTTGGCAAAGCAATCATTCTTCTTGTTTTCAACGCTGTTTCTTAGTGATAGTCTGAATTGACCGTAGGTGTTTCAACCTTCATTTGGATTCAAGGATGGATTTATGGGTTTGAAAGAAGACAAAAACTGGCGCAACACCGAGCGCGATGCGCAATGCGCCGAATATGAGATTTACGTCGAGCAGATGAAAAGCCGAGATTTATCTTGGGTTGATTTTAATGACTGGCTAGATATCTAGCCCTAACCACATACCTTATTCTTAATTTGTCGAGCCGCGGTTATCTCATCGCGGCTTGTTATCTTTATGTCGCGGCATGCCTGCCCGGAGCAGGTTCAGTTGATTACGGATCTTGTAATGAAAAAAGCGCGGGAAAGCCCGCGCTTTTTCTCGGGTAGAGATTGAGAACACGTCTGCTTAGGGACAGTCAATGCGATGTTTGAAGATGTATAGATGAATACATCACTTACATTCTTGCCTTCTTCCTCATCGCCGTTCAGGTAAGCTTGAAGATCACTAATAACCTCTTCGTAACGATTTGGCCGCGACATAGTCGCCTGAGATCACCTCGGCTGGAATATTTAATTCCGCAGCCAATACGATCACTGTCTAAAGAAAAGCCAGTATAGCGCGGGTCAATACCGAGTAATTTCAATCTTTTTTGAGGCGTTATTTTTTAAAGTAACGTGATTGAGCTTACTTATACTTTCACTTACAATAAAACGATATTTCCAGTAAGTTGGAAATATCAAGCTCAACGTGCCAACGTATTGGTCAGCAGCGAGGGCTGGGAGCGCTGTCATACACTTGCTGTGATGAATCTCGTGACAATAAAGCGCCTGTACGATGACGGTATTAATGATGAGTAGATAGGCCAAGAGGGCGAGCACCTGAGTTGTTCGCTGGATTTAGTCGGCGTTATGGCCGTGTAATTGCATAATTTTAGAGAAGTAAACGATGACAAACGACAAGCAACGTTTTCTGTCGCAGCAGATCATTGAAAACGCCTGTGAGTGGGCCATCATGCACGGTGTGGCATTCAGACAAGCTGACAATACCGCAAGGCACTGTCCGTTCAGTATTGCGCCGATGGCTATGGAGCGTGAGGTGTATGAACATCTACTCAAGGTGACGCCGCTAATCACCAAGCTGATCAGCCATGTCTCTGAAGATCACGACTTCCTACAATCTTCGTTGAGTGATATGGCCAAGGCCGATCCATTCTTTGGTCGCTTGATGGCGCTTCATCAGCAAGCTCATGCTGATACCAGTAACAGCCCTACGCGCCAGCCGTTGCTACTGATGCGTACCGACTTTATGGATGACCGGCAACACGGTGCGAAGGTTATTGAGTTCAATGGTATTGCGGCGGGCATGGGGCCTTTCGGCCAGCGTGCAACGGAATTCCATGCCTTTATGCAGAGCCAGTGGCCGAATGCGTACCAAGATTGGCTTGAAGATAGCGCTGCGGTACCAGCAGAAAACCAGGGGCTTGAACAGCTTGCCTATGCGATCACCGCATCAGCCAGAAAGGTTCAGGCCGATTTCAGTGCGGAAGGAAAGCCGACGTTCTTGATGGTGGTGCAGAAGAATGAGGACAATGTGTATGATCAGCATTTACTGGAAACTGCTTTGCAGAAGCGGGGAGTGCGAACGGTTCGCCGTACCTTCGAGCAACTCAGTACCGAGCTATCAACGGGGGACAATCAGCGTTTAATGCTAGATGGTGTCGGTGCCATTGATGTGGTCTATTTGCGCGCGGGTTATCAGTATTCAGATTACTGGGCGCCTGATCTCAATGAATCGACTTGTTGCCATGCCTTGAGCCAGACACGTTTGTTTATCGAGCAGCATAACGTGGCGGTTAATGCCACGATTAGCCAGCAACTGGCTACCAGTAAATCAATGCAGATGCTGCTGACCATGCTGCCTGCAGAGGATTATGCCCGTTGGGGGCTGAGCCTTGATGAAGCGCAGTTGATAAAGAGTGTATTGGCGGAGATGAAGCCGATAAATGCAGAAACGATTGAATGGTTTAATCGCCAAGCAGTAAAGCATGAATGGGTGTTGAAAAACCAAGGTGAAGGAGGTGGGCATTGTGTGTTTGGCGAGGATATCAGCGATACATTGAGTCAGATCTCACCGGAAGAATATGATGCCTGGGCCTTGATGCAGCGCTTGTACCCACATGAGCGAGAAACCCCTACTATCGCCGTGCGCGATGTTGAGCAAGCCGTGGTGGATGACTTGGTTAGCGAAATTGGCCTGTTTACGGCTTACTTTAATGGTGAGCCAATGACTCAGCTTGGTGGCTATGCCGGGTATTTGATCCGCAGCAAACCCGCGAGTGAAAACGAAGGGGGGATCCACAGTGGCAAGGGGATCCTTGATTCCTTAACCCTGGTGGGGTAATTGAACATCGGGAGCCGATAAAGATAAGGAGGCTGGAATGCCTCCTTGTTTTGTTCGTGACTGGGAGAGAGCCATGAATCATGGGCCTGATTAACGACTACATTCTAAATAGCTCAACCCGAAGGTGGTTGTCATCTTCGTAGGCAATCACCGATTGGAAATTGCCATCTTGCTCTATAGCCTCAGAGAAGACGTCTTTGTCTTGCGTGTCACCGATGAACAGAACCTGGGTGGATTTAATCATCAGCCCGTCCTCATCGAAGCTAGAGGTTAAATCTTCATCAACCACGCAGACCAGTACCTTGCCATAACGGGCATTGAGGTCGATATCGTGGGCTTTCGAATACTGAACTTTGGTTTTGAGCTTAGATTCGATGCCATCGATAAGCCCAACAAAACGATATAGGTCGGTAGAGCAAGTCTGTATGAGTTGTCCTACTTCATTATTCAGCACGGATTCCAAGTCGCCATCGGGGTGACGACCGTGTGCGATCCACTGTTTTGCTGACTTTCTTATTGTTCTATATCTATTGGATTTAGCGATACGTTTGAAGTACTTAACTAAAATATTGTTTCTTTCAGCTAAGGTGAGGTGCTTGTCCAGTTTTTGGAATTCAAGGTGCAATAACGCATTGGTACTAACATCGAGCAACTGCTGGGTTTGGTTCATTAACGTACTATCCAAATCTCTACAAGATTATCTGGGCTATTATATCGAAATTTGAATGATTTTTTTACATTTTCTCCCATTTACTGCCAAATGAGCGAAATAGCAGTGGCGATGTCTTGAGTAAGGCGGGATGCGGTGTACCGGGGGCAACAGATAACCTCGAGATAGCCTGACTATTTCGAGGTTGTTTTGTATGAAGGTTGTTCGCTGATGACGTTCTGGCTGATGCAACTTGTGGCTTATTAAGCATGCCCTCAAGTGACTTAGTAATATCCAAGTGCCAGTTCGTTTTGCAGTCTTGTGCGAAATGTTGACTTTAATATCTCACCAAGTTGAATATTGTTACTTAGGTCAATAATTGAAAGCGACTCTATCCAATAAATGTCTGCGAGTAAATGTATATCCTTAGCCAACTCGAATAAACTGTCGATTGATAAATTATTGATACTGTCATTCCATGCCAGCGTTATATCAATGATAATGGCTCTTTTAGATTGATTTTGTTTATATGTTTCGCTGAAACTAATGTGAGAATTATCAATCAGAATGATTTCACATTCCCCCTTACCTTTATCATTTATATTATAAAGTCGGTCATTAATATAAATATTAATGCTGTTATCTTTTTCGAGTGAGCCGTAGAATGACATTGTAATATATCTCTATAATGTATGTGTTGTTTAAAACCAACCTATCACTTGCTCATTCTAGAGACTATGAATATGAGAAATTCATATTTGCCAATAACTACTTCATGAATAGTATCCATAAATGAATATCTGTTATGCATAGTAAATTTATATCAACCTATTTAATAATGGCGCTAACTTAAGCCCCTGCCTTTCTGAACACGAATATCAAAAAGAGATGATAATGAAAAATTGCTACCTATACACAGCAGTCGCACTTGCGAGTTTCTCTACAATGAGTTTTGCCAACGAGTCTTCTCGGCTGAGTGGCGAGATTCTAGTGACCTCGGGCTATATGTCGACAAACTCGAATCTGAGCACCAATGGCAATGCTCGCCTCAATGATTTAAACAGCAAAGGCTCTCATACCAATGATTTTATTGCTGCTCCGCTTGGCAGCCTAACGTATCGGTTGGGAGCTGATAATAACCAGCGGGTTTACCTCGGTACATCAAGGGATGACCTTGCGGTAGGGGATCTGGCCTTCGAGGTGGGATACCAATACGATTTTGGGAATGGCACCGAACTTGATGTTGCCTTTCTGCCGACGGTGGTGTCTGGTGAAGTGTGGGCTAACCCTTATCAAACCGGCTCGAATCGACAGAAAACTGATATTGAAGGCCATGCATTTCGTATGAAACTGAACAATATCAATAACTCTGGTGTGTCGGTAGATATGGCTTATGCCACTGCGGAAGTTGATAATGAGCAAGTCACAGAGCAGGCATTGCGTCGTGACCATGATACTTACTTTATTAAGGGCTCTCATCAATCGATGCTTAGCGATCGTTCTGGTTTAATTTCTTCAGTGTCGTATACCCATCGGGATGCAAAAGGTAAGGCTGAAACGTTTGACCAATATAAAGCTGAGCTGACGTATTTTACCTCTGTGGATGCACATAGTTTAGCTTTAACGGGGGGATATGCGTACCGAGATTATGATGGCACCAATCCTATCTTTAATAAAGAGCGATCGGATAATCGCTATAAACTCTTTTTAGCTTACGAATATGCCGATTTTGCTGGTTGGGACAACTGGAGTTTAGTGTCATTGGCAGGCGCGAACTTCAATACATCGAATATCGATTTTTATGAAAGTGAAGAATACCTGATGACTGTCGGTATGAGTTACCAATTCTAAGGACGTTAATTTTGCTCTACGGTAACCCGTGGGGGCAAAAAATTGGTTACCGTTTGAAGAGTGAAGATTAGGCTTAGGTCATAGAAGGTTGAACCACGGTATCAAAGAATGTTTGCATTGTTTGATGTAGATGCTGATTGAGCGGGTAGCCTCGCTTGGATTGAAGATAGCCTCCAGAAACGCTGAACGTCTTTAAATGCGCTGGCATTTTTGGTAAAGGATAACAAGCCAAATTATCACTATGGGTAGTAAGAAAACTGCTGCTGATTTTTATAGCATCAGAGTTTTCAATTTTATCGACGATGATTGGGATACTGTGGGTCGTGAGAACAATATTGGGGGTATACCCCTTTTCTAGGTATAACTCGTCGAAGGGGTCATGCTTATAATTTACAGCGTCAGCAATTATTTTTATCAGCGGGAGGTGGTGTATGGACTCCCAGTCGCTGGATTGGCTAAGGATGGGATGATTTTTTCTAGCCACAAAGCACACATCTATATTACTTAGATGATGAGCATATAACTCTTGAGGGAGTGGGTAGAGGGAGAAGTGGACCATGTAATCTATTTTACGGTCTAAAATATTTTGCAGTGAGCCCTCTTGCCAATAAATTAACTCGAGGGAAGCATTAGGTAGTGCTTTGCTGAGTGCTCGATATATGCCCTGACCAAACGTTTCGAGCAGGCTCAATTCTACAGCAACCACTACTTTGCCGTTAAATTCATTTGGGTTAAAGCTCTGGTAGGACTCAAGAACATTAACAACTGGATTGAGCATACTTTCTGCCGCTTCAGCCAGTTTTTCAGCTAGTTCTGAGGGGGCGACACCGTGGGCCTTGCGGATAAACAACTGGTCGCCGAACGTTTCACGTAGTTTTGCCAGCCCTCGGCTAACACTTGTTTGCGAGATACCGAGTTTTTCTGCTGCAGTAGACGTGTTTCGGGTTTCAACAACAACCCGGAGCAGCTTCAATAGGTTTAGGTCAAGATCCTCAAGATTGGTTTTCATCTGCTGTGTCTACTCCATGGTCAACGTCCAATATAATCTGTTACTAACATAGCACATGCAGATTTATTTAAAAGATTAGTCTTCATTGTGTTATTACTTTTATGTCTGAAGAGTTGTATTAACTCTCAGCTTTTATTTTTTTTGATTTTATATAGGTTGATAAGTTATGCAGACTGTTGTGGTAGACGGTTTTGTTTCTTTTACGCTAGCAATTTGTTTATTATTTATTGGTAAGTTTGCCACAATACGTTTTGAGGTACTAAGAAAATACAGTATTCCAGAGCCAGTTATTGGTGGTTTTATTTGTGCAATAACGGTAGCGATAATTTATTATGTCTTTAATACTGCGATCGAGTTTGAGCTCGAGGCAAGAGGCACCTTATTACTCTATTTCTTTGCCGGCATTGGATTAAGTGCAAATATCCAGACACTATTGTCTGGTGGAAAGCCACTCTTTATCCTTACTCTACTGGCTGTGATCTATATCGGGTTGCAGAACATAGTCGGCGTCAGCATTGCCTCCTTATTTGGCTTCGAGCCGATAATAGGTTTAATGGCAGGATCTATTTCATTAATTGGTGGCGTCGGAACAACCATGGCGTGGTCGCCAACATTTACTGAAATGGGCCTTGAGGGTGCGGCTGAAATCGGTATCGCCAGTAATACATTGGGTCTTATCTCTGCGTGCCTTGTCGGTGGTCCGATCGCAAACTACTTAATTAAGAAGTATCGCTTGGAGGCGAATACGGATCACCAACTGGATATTGGTGTTTGCCACAACGAAACCTTCAAGCTGGATCATTTTGGCTATTTGTACGCATGGCTGATGCTCAACTTGAGCTTGATGCTAGGGTATTTTGTTGATATGGCGCTAGCATCTATGGGGCTTCAGTTGCCCATGTTTGTTGCTTGCCTACTGGCTGGCATCATTATCGGCAACTTTAAATCGGTGGTGCTAAAGCAAAAGAGCAGTAGGAATGCCCAGCTTGGACAGACGTTGATCTCAGATATCTGCCTAGGTATGTTCCTGACAATGGCTTTGATGGGGCTTCAATTATGGCAATTGCAGAGCTCGGTATTGTTTTTAAGTGCTGTGATGATCTGCCAGGTTATTCTTTCAGTAGGGTTCACTCTATTGGTGGTATTCCGGACCATGGGTAAGAATTATGAAGCGGCGGTGATCAGTTCCGGCTTTGGTGGCATCACTCTTGGCTCAACGGCTACGGCCATCGTCAATATGACGGCAGTTACCCAGCAACATGGCGCGGCACACAAGGCTTTTATCATCGTTCCATTGGTATGTGGCTTCTTTATTGATATTGCCAATGCTTTGATAATAAATACTTTCATTCAAGTGTTTTAGTGACGAGATAGAACAAAATACCTTGAAACACACAATGTTGGCTGTTGAATGATGGTTTTTAGAGCCTCAATCCACGGCCATATTGGTATGGTTAGCATTTAAGCTGTTAACTAACAATCAGGGGAAAATAGTCATCAAAAACGTAGGGATGCAAGAAATGAGAAAGGTATTTTAGGGTTTTTATGCAATTTATAATGATAAAAGAGATGTGATCTGACCGATTATTATTGAATTTCTGTGAGCAATTTATCAAAAAACGATCAAATCACACGGGTTTTGTTATTTTCTCACTGAGATTACATTCAAAAATAGCGAATCATTCGCATGAAAAAGGTTGATGCTGCCACGGTATTAGCATAATTGTGGATATTTAGTCGTAAAGTGACTATTTATTCCGTTAACAGTTGTGTTCTAGTGAAATGATATTTTGAGTTGCGTCACATTTACCTTGAAATAATTAACTTACTATTTTGCCACTTCGATAAGTATTTCAAATTAATCGATTAAAACCTCTGACTACATATAAGGAAAATGTCGACATGGCTGGCATCATTAAAGTTTCACGCAATACAGAAAATGCCCCTCAAAGCACTCTATCTTCTCAAACAGTTGCTTTCTCTCATTACAATAACTTTTCTGCACAGTTACCTGTAGACCCTAAAACAGGCGAAATTGTTGTCGGTGATGTAAAAGATCAAGCAAAGCAGTGTTTAACAAATATCAAAGCCATTGTTGAAAGCATTAACCATGTAATGGATGACGTTGTAAAAATTAACGTATTCCTTAAAGATGTTGCTGATATGGAAGCGGTAGATGAAGTTTACGCAACCTTCTTCGACAACCTTCTTCCTACCCGTACTGTCGTTCAGGTTGCTGCGTTACCGATGAGCGATGCATTGGTTCAAATGGATGCGCTTATCTCAAACGGTGAAGGTACTGCGCCACAAGACCCATGCGCACTTATCAAGCTTTCTCGTAACACTGAAAATGCCCCTCAATGTGCGCTATCTACACAAACAGTTGCTTTCTCTCACTACAACAACATCTCAGCTCAGCTACCCGTTGACCCTAAAACAGGTGCGCTTGTAGAGGGCGGTGTGAAAGAGCAAACCGCTCAGTGTCTAAAGAACATGAAAGCCGTTCTAGAAAGCATTGATGTTCCTTTCGATGATATCGTTAAAATCAATATGTACCTGAACGATCTCGCTGATGTTGATGCAGTAAACGAAGTGTACTCAACCTTCTTCCCTGATTCAGCAATTGCTCGTACAGTGGCATATGTACCAGCACGCTCAGTTATTGCTGCTGATGCGCTACCTATGGGGGCATTGGTACAGATTGATGCTTCTGTATCTCACGGCGACGGCACACCTCCGCAAGAAGTTGAAGATCGTCACAACATCGTGATTCGTGCAAACAATACTGATGCGGCACCACGTAGCGCACTACACACACAAACTGTTGCTTTCTCTCACTACAACCACGTTGCAGCTCAACTGCCTGTTGATGTGAAAACCAATGCAATCGTAGCGGGTGGTGCTAAAGAGCAAGCTGAGCAGTGCATGAAAAACATCAAAGCTATCGTTGAGAGTGTTGACCACGTTATGGACGACATCGTTAAAATCAACATCCAACTTAAAGATGTTGCTGATATCGATGCGGTAAACGAAGTGTATACAACGTTCTTCCAAGGCGATCTTCCAGCACGTACTGTTGTGGGTGTATCTCAAATTGAAATGGGTGCACTAGTACAAATCGACGCTGTTGTTTCTAACGGTGAAGGTACGCTGCCACAAGCATAAGATAGGCTGAATACGGATTAGCCAATATGCAATGGCTGTAAGCGTCATTCAATAACAACAATTGGGCAGGCTCTTATTAGTTGAACACTTCAATGAGGTTCAATTAATAAGGGCCTGTCTTTTTAGTTAATGCGCAAGATAGGTAATACGCACTTAGAAATCCCACTGTAGGTAGAGGTTATTGTAGTCACTGCCGCCTTTTATCCTGCCGAAGGCGGAGGCCTGGGTGAAGATCCCCGATCGGTGATGTAGGCTATAGCCTAGCCACATGTTCGAGAGCGATTGGTTGTTGAACACATCTCCGATGTTGACATCAAATGAGAAATCTAAGTAGTTCATTAGCTTACTTGGGGTATAGTCTTTTTCGCTCAGTCGCGCGCTTTCAATATGGCTAATTTGGGTGCTGTAAGAGATGCCTTCCGCGAAGCCGAAGCGCCATGTCGTCGGCCAATTGAAGGTATAGTAGGCTTTGATCGCCACCACATACTCACCAAAACTGCCTTGGACATCGGACTTATGGTGCTGAATAAAGCCTGGGGTAACATAAAAATCTAACGGCCAACCAAATACTGTGTCTGCTACGGGATGGCCATAGAACACTGAAGTCATGGTGTTTCTGTATGGATCGGTTTTGTTGTTAAGCATCAACAGATCAGACACACCGGAAGTGGTCGCAACGCCGCTGGCAATTCGTAGGTACGAGTTGGTTGGGAGCTGTGAGTGTGTTCTTTGTCCCGGGGTATTGAATAGCGCCAGGCCTAGGTAGGTTTCCCATTGTGCCCTAGAGTCGACGATATCACTTTGATAAGTCTTATTATCGAGCAGGGTGGCATTGGTTTGGCCGACCGCATAGAGGTTTTCATAGAGCTGATAGCGACCTTTGACACCGGCGCTATAGCTAAACCCGTAACCAATGTCCTCGGTGTTCAGTGCATAGTAGGTATTATTGAATCTCGAGGATTTCCCCGTTACGGTGACATAAGGGCTGATACGCCAAGATGGTTGATCAATGGTATATTCACTGGTGAGGTTGGAGTAGACCCGACCATCTTTATCGCTAAGTAACTCTGCGCTGATATCAAGCTGTGGAGAATAGTGCCAGGTGATATTACCGCCAAGATCAAACTGGGTACCTTGTACGTCATTTTGGTAGCGCTTTGGGATATCAAAAAAACGGATCCTGCCAAGTGCACCTACAGAGACGCTATCACCATGGTAAAACCGGTATCCGCCGGAAGCACCGTCGAGGTAAAAACTCTCGCCTTGGTAAAATAGCAGCGGCATGACATCGTGTACCACATTGTCGCTGGTATCAAAGATGATGTTTGCGCTGCGCATGCCAATCCCCACACCCCAGCTTTCCTTCTCTGAAGAAGAGTGCGAATGAGGATGAGAAGCGGCAGTGGCAATAGAGGTCACTAACAGTGGAAGTAAGTAGAGGTATTTCATGGTTAACACTCATGAATTAATGTTGTGGGGTTATATCCATTGCTTTATAACCCACTGAATTAAAGTGGTTTATATTATGGGCTTTCTGTTTTATATATTTTATAGGAAGGGATGTTTAAGTGAATGACTATCAGATATTCACTTTCTATTTGTTATCTTTCTTAAATTGGATGTCGGTTGAGTCTTTTGATAGATAAAAAAGCCTGAGCAATGCCCAGGCTTTTTATTATTATTCTTAATAGGCAGAATGGTTATCTGCATGAATTGGCTTAATCTTGAAGAACAGCGCATAGTTCAATGGAATAACGACTAAGGTCAGTACCGTGGCAAATAACAAGCCAAACATAATGGTCACCGCCATGCTCTTGAAGAAAGGGTCAACCAGCAATGGTGCGACACCTAGAATGGTGGTGGTCGCCCCCAAGATCACAGGTCGTGCCCTGCTCATCGCCGCATCAATGATGGCATGGTAAGGGGGTTTACCCGCTCGTACCTCATTGTCCGCCTGATCAACCAGTACAATTGCATTTTTCACCATCATCCCGACCAAGCTCAGGAAGCCCAGTGTAGCCATGAACTCAAATGGTGTCTGGAAGATGATCAAACCGAACGCAACACCAACAACCGCGAGCGGAACCGTCAGCCAGATAACCAGTGCCTGTCGGATACCATTGAACATGAACACCACCGCTAAGACCATCGCAGCGAAACCGTAAGGTGCCGAAATCATCAGGCCTTCATCCGCCTCTTTGGCTTCTTTGTATTCACCATGCCACTCAAGCTGGTAGCCCACTGGTAGTGGCATATTGTCGATTTCAGTCTTTATTGAGTCGAATGCTGTTGAGGTGAGTACTCCTGGCGCTGGATCGGCCTGCGCCATAATGGTTGGAATACGGTTCACACGTCTTAGCATCGCATCTTGCCACTCGACATTATTAGACTCGATCAGCTGGCTCAACTGGATGAAACTACCAGCTGTTGAACTAAACACTTGGGTCTGCTCAATCGCATATTCATGATTACGCTCATCTTTTGGCGATCGAACAACGATAGGAACCATATCGTTGCCTTCACGGTATACACCGACCTGCCGACCAGACAAGGTTTGCTCAATGGCACTGTTCAATTCCTGGGTCGTTAAACCGAACTGCTGCGTCTTTTCTGCCGAAAACACCGGGCTTAGCACGGGCACTTGCTGGCGCCAATCATCTTGTACCGCAATCAGGTTCGGGTTGTTGTGCATCAAGACTTTTGCCTGCTCTGCCAACTGGCGCAGCACTTCACTATTCGGGCCTTTGAAAGCGGCTTCAATTTTCTTGCCACCCCCCGGGCCAAGCATGAATTTCCACACATTGATAGACGCATCTTGATAACGCTCGCCCAACTCGACCTGCAGCTCGGCAACCAATGCCTCAATGATGTTGTAGTCGTCGACATCGATCAAGAGTTGACCATAGCTCGGGTTCTCTGGCTCTGCAGAGTACGTCAGCATAAAGCGCAGGCCACCTGAACCGATAAAGCTAATGGTATTGGTGACGCCGTCTTTGGCTCTCACGTCTTTTTCAATGTCTAGCATGATGCTTTCCGTGCGCGAGATATCTGAGCCTTGCGGCAGGAAGACATCAATCGCAAACTGTGCGCGTTGTGATTCCGGCATAAAGCCCGGCGGTACATAGCCGAACGCTTTGACACCCATAACAAACACCGCAATCACTACCATGATGCTGGTTTTCTGGTTGTTGAGGACGTTGACCAAGACTTTGTTGTAGAGCTTACCGGCTCGTCCAGGTTGTGCGTTGCTCTTCTGAGCATTGACTTTGATGAAGTCATGACACAGTAGCGGGGTGACGGTAATGGCCAGTACCCAGCTCAAGAACATGGAGTAGAGGATCACCCAGAACAGTGAGCCTGCATATTCTCCCATGTTTGATGGCGACAGACCGATAGCACTGAAGGCACAGATCCCGACAATCGTACCACCAAGTAGTGGCCACTTGGTTTCTTCAACGATGTCGGCGGCAATGGCTTCGCGATTGGCAGCCGGGTTCTTCTGTAGGCGGGTAAGAATACCGTCTGTGACCACGATGGCGTTATCAACTAACATCCCCAAGGCAATGATCAGAGCACCCAGTGAAATACGCTGCATGGCGATGTCGTCAATCAGCATGACGATCAGTGTGCCGGCTACTGTCAATACCAGAACGAAGCCGATGATAATTCCAGTTCGTACCCCCATAAATAGCAGCAAGACCACAAAGACAATGACAACGGCTGCAATCAAGTTGTTGATGAAATCGGCGACAGACGCTTTTACCGATTCAGACTGAATCGAAATGTCGTGCAATTCAATGCCGACTGGCCGTTGGCTTTCCAGCTCGGCAATACGGACGGTGACCGCATCGCCCATCTCGACCACATTGCCGCCGGCGACATTTGAGATCCCTAATCCTATAGCACGCATGCCGTTATAACGCATCAGCACGGATGTTGGTTCCTGGTATCCACGGGTCACTGTCGCGATATCACCAAGGCGCATAATGGTGTTGTTTTCACCAATACCGATCTGTAAGTTCTTCAGATCATCAAACGTGCGCACGTTTGAGGTTGGCACTACGGCAACACGCATGGACTCGGTTTCCATCGTACCTGCCACGGTGACCATATTTTGCTTTTGTAGGACTTGGTAAACCTGTTCTGCAGATAGGCCAAATTGCTCCAGGCGAGCACTGGCGATCTCGACAAATATCGCTTCCTGCTTTTCTGCCATGGTGGTGGTTTTAGAGACCCCGGGTACCAGTACAAGCTCTCGTCTTAAGTCATCCACATAATCTTGCAGCTGTTTGTCAGTGTAGCCTTCACCAGTTACCGCGTAGAATTGGGCGAAGACATCGGCAAAGTCGTCGTTGACGATGGATGGCCCAGCTCCCGGAGGCAACATGCGCTGGGCATCATTGATCTTCCTGCGCAGCTTATCCCAAACCTGCTGCAGCTCGGCATCGGTGTTGGAGAAGCTGCGTTTGATTTCAACGGTAACCTCAGACAGACCTTGCTTGGAGACTGATGTGACCTCTTCCAATTCCTGTAATGACTGTACCGCTCCCTCGATAACATCGGTGACCTCATCTGCAACTTCTTGTGCTGTAGCACCTGAATACGGCGTAACAATGACCGCTTGCCTAATTACAAACTCAGGGTCTTCGAAGCGGCCGAGTTTCAGGTAGCTGAGGTAGCCCCCGATCAAGGTCAGGGCAATCAAGACCCAAACACTGGTGCGTTTCGCTAATGTGTAGCGAGCGATATTCATTATTTCGCCTCCATCTGAGTGGGTCTGACCATCATGTTTTCAGATAAGCTTGTAGTGCCTGCTACCACGATTTGTTCGCCAACCTGCAAGTTGGAGGTGACTTCGACGCGGCTGCCTTTGAGCGCACCAGTTGTGATGAAGCGCTTTTCCAGCACGTTTTCGTTGTTTACCAACCACAGGTATTGCTGACCCTGGTTATCGGGCAAAATGGCAGATAGAGGCACTGAAATAGATGACGATTCTTTTTGTTTGTCTTCACCCGGAACAACACGTACTGTCATTCCTGGTAGAACGGTAGTGTTACCGAGGTCAACAAAGCCCAGGGTAACCGAGTAGGTCTGGGTAACGGGATCTGGCTTGGTTGAATAGGTTTTCAATTCAAGCTCAAATTGTTTGCCCGGCACCGCTGGGATTAACGCCATCACTTTTGGGGGCTGTTGGTCTTCTTTAAGCATCAGTCTTTCTGGTACATCTATCACCACTTCCATATCAGTTAAGTCATGAATAGACAGTACAGGGTCGTTGGCTTGCACCAGAACATGGTTATTGCGGTGCTTGCGGCTGATCATACCGTCGAATGGTGCAAGCAGACGCGTTTCTTCCAACCGGCGCTTGGCTTCCTCCAGGCGATGGCTTGCTAAACGGAAACGGACTTCTATCTCCTCCAGTTGGCTTTTTGAAATCGCTTGGCTGGATTCAAAAATGGACTTGGCACGCTGGTATTCGGTTTGTGTATTGCGCATTTCAATTTGTGCTGAATTTAAGTTTGTCTTAGCGTCTTTAGGATCAAGCCTAGCCAGTCGCTCTCCTTTCTTTACCTCATCACCCTCTTTAACCAATACTTCAACCAAGCGTCCGGAAGCGCGAAAAGAAAGATCGGCTCGCTGCGCGGCTTGAGTGATGCCGCTTAGGCTCATTTCTGACGTATTGGAAAACGTGACAATCTCAGTCATGGCCGGACGGACAACAGGAGCCTTTGTTTCTGATTCAGGCTCTGAATTACACCCCGTTAAAATTACTACGGATAGCGTTAAGCTAATCGCAACTTTTAATAGTTTGTAATTGGGCAAGTTTAGAAGTGATAACTTCATTGCTGCTGTCT
The DNA here is from genome assembly GCF_003025555.1 of Photobacterium lutimaris. Taxonomy (GTDB): domain Bacteria; phylum Pseudomonadota; class Gammaproteobacteria; order Enterobacterales; family Vibrionaceae; genus Photobacterium; species Photobacterium lutimaris. The sequence goes on from NZ_PYMH01000016.1 coordinate 56,627, forward strand.
CCGAATAAAGTGAATTTATATAGGTTGGTATTTGAATTATTAAGTTAAGCCGTTGAGTGCGGTATACGACTGTTTTGATGGAGCTAATAGTAAAGAGTGCCCTTTGATAACACTATGTTTAAGAGATATTCATTTTTGGAGGAACCCATTCTAGGTCGTCAACGCTGACGATCAAAACAGGTGTGTAGATACCAAGTTGTGTACCTAGTTCTTTGTTTTTATTGTTTATTATTTGACTTCTGGTATTTGGCTATAGGGGCTGGTGGTTCTTGGTTTTGAGACTCAGGAAGATAATGATGTGTGAAAAAAGACGTTAGTAAGTGATAAGGAAGCCTAATAGGTAAGGGCTTAAGTCGATACGTAAAATAGCGACAATAATGATAACCCAGAGAATGGATTCAAATACAATGTTGAACTTTATCATAGCTGAAGCGCCTTAATTCAAAGATATAATGACGAGATTTTTTTATTTCATTATAAGCACTTACGTAGTGCTAATTAACAATTCACGTTGATTCAAGTGGAGTTTAGGGAAAAATGAGTGAATTAGCGACGGTTAAGAGAAATTCAAATTTGGGCTTTCATGGCGACGTTTCTATATGAGAGACGTGTTACATCAAAGATTAAGCACAGGCTTTTCGCTAGAGTGGAGCCTGTTTGAATTTTGAATAGTTAAATTGGTTTTGAAAGTTGAAGATTGAATGAGCCAGAACGATATCCTGCAGAAAATAGCCAGCTTTACCTCCATTGAGCAGGCGCTCGATTACTTTGAAATCGGCTTCGATAGCAAGTTTATCAATGAGTACCGCACCCCGCTGGTCAAGCGCTTTAATGGCTATTTATTGATCTCAAAGCCTGATGACTGGTTTTCTGCTCGCCGGGCACTGAAAAACGCCTATTGCAAGGTACAAAGGGGGCGGTTGGATCCCCATTCTCGTTCTGCTTGCCGAGGGTGTACTTCGTGTCAACGTCGCTAGCAAGTCGATCACCCAATGGATCGTTGTGTTAAAAAGCCGAACCAGCAGGGGAGCACTGATCCGGCAATAAGTCCTGCTTTCTAGCTGTCGGAACTAGATTGGGACGACAAGGATATCAACAGGTGACTTGTTGATGAGGTGCTTGGAGTAAGAAATGATATTGCTCCAGAAGTCATGGTGGTGGCCGCAAATGATCAATTCCACGCCGTTATCTTGGATGATATTTTGTAGTTTATTGCTCAGATCACCGGTACCCACCAAAAAATGTTTGATTGGATAGTCTGTACTGGTTTCAAAGGCTCTGAGCTGTGCCATTTTGGGTTCGCCCAAAGGGTTTTCTTCGGGGGATTTTTTGATATCAATTAACTCTGGGTAGATTTCCCCGTGTGTGCCGTCAATGTGGACAAAAGAGACGTCTGCATTGAGTAGCTTTGCTAGAAAAACAGCCCTATCAATTAGCACGTTGGTTTCTTCTGTGAGTTCAAGTGCAACTAGAATATGTTTGTATTTCATCACTATGCCCTCCTGCTTGATATATTCCCAGCATAGTTCTAGACAGGAAAAAATAGTATCGAAGATGTCTCAGAATGGCTAAAAGGCATATAATTTATTGATATGTATTACAATAACGCTGAAGATTAAGTCGTTTAATCGACGATAATTCTCCTCAATTTCTATGACTGTTACAGCAAGGTAAGGGGAAGATTAAGTATGCTGAGTGTTGTCTATACTCATTACTATGTTCGATTTTACTTTCGCCCCGTTTATTTGTGAAGGAAAGCAAATATGACCTGCCAACTTGCTGTGGTGACGGCTGACATCACCTTAATGATGTCGGCATGGTTTAACCAAGACTTCCGCCTTTCAAACGACTTTCCTGTCTAGTCTCTGCTTGGGTTCGCCCCAGGTTTAATCCATGTGAACGCAATACCGCAGTATGGCTTTTGCACCTGTTGATCTAACTGTTTTTTGTCACAGGCAAATAGCTTGTGAATTGTGCTATTGGAGTAAAGAGATGAAAAGGATCCCAGAACCATTCCGCATTAAAATGGTGGAACGTATTCGAATGACGGATGAGGACGACCGTCGTAAGGCTTTGATTGAGGCGGGCTATAATCCGTTTATGCTACGCAGCGAGGATGTTTATATCGACCTGTTAACTGACTCAGGAACCGGGGCGATGAGTGACAACCAGTGGGCTGGATTGATGATGGGGGATGAGTCGTATGCCGGCAGCCGCAACTATTACAACCTTTGTCAGGCGGTAGAGCATTTCTTTGGCTACAAACTAACAGTGCCAGCCCATCAGGGACGGGGTGCAGAGCAAATCTTGTTCCCATGCTTAATCGAACGGATGCGCCGAGTAAGGGGAGGCAATGAGGCGGTATTCCTTTCTAATTTCCATTTCGACACAACGGCAGGCCACATTGAGATGAGTGGTGGTAAAGCCATTAACTTGCTGACCGAAAGTGCTTTTCACACCTCGACCTATGATGACTGGAAAGGCAACTTTGATCTTGAGAAGCTCGAAGCGGCGATTGATCAATACGGCTCGGTCAATATTGCGGCCATTATTACTACCATTACCTGTAACAGTTCAGGTGGTCAGCCGGTGGCGATGGAAAACATGCGGGCGGTTTATCGATTGGCGCAAAAGCATGACATCCCGGTGGTGATAGATTCTGCCCGTTATTGTGAAAATGCGTATTTTATCAAGCAGCGTGAGGCGGGGTATTCGGATAAATCCATTTTGGAAATCATCCGTGAAATGTATCAATACGGTGATATTCTGACAATGTCGGCGAAAAAGGATCCCATGGTGAACATTGGTGGTCTGTGCTGTATCAGAGATCACGAAGGGTTATTCCAAGCAGTGAGAACCCGTTGTGTACCGATGGAAGGTTTTGTTACCTACGGCGGAATGGCCGGGCGGGATATGGAAGCCTTGGCACGGGGGCTCTATGAAGCGGCCGACGAAGATTTCCTCCATTACCGGATCAGCCAGGTGAAGTATCTCGGTGAGCGTTTGCGCGAAGCCGGGGTACCTATTCAGTATCCCACCGGCGGCCATGCGGTGTTTGTCGATGCCAGGAAAATGCTGCCGAACATTCCTTCGCACCAGTTTCCGGCTCATGCTTTGTGCAATGAGCTTTATCTGGAATCCGGCGTGCGAGCGGTGGAAATCGGCTCGTTGCTGATGGGGCGGGATCCGCAAACCGGGAAGCAGAAAGAGACGGCCTTGGAGCTGATGAGATTGACGATTCCCCGGCGGGTATATACCAATGATCATATGGACTACGTTGCCGATGCGCTCATAGCGGTTAGCCAGCGGGCCAGTGAAATTCGCGGGCTGGAGTTTGAGTATGAACCGCCAGTATTACGCCACTTTACGGCTAGATTGAAGCCTGTTGCGGATTAACGTGCGAATAACCACTGTGAGTCATCGACTTACGGTGGTTTTAACGCATTTCTAACGCAGCGATGACGCTATCCCCACAATTCCAGCGCTACAATGACGCTATCATCCAAGTAATTCTCGTTGAACCGAGCACCTTGAAGTTACTTGGGTATATGTTAAGTGAGAATGCTAACTAAGGAAATCAAGATGAAAAAGACCTTACTTGCACTGGTTGTGGCTGGCTTCGTACTGGCTGGATGTGATCAACAAGCCGCACCAGAGTCCCCATCTCAAACAGAGACTGAAACAGCAGCAGTCGTCGAACATCAAGCTCAAGCGGATGATGCGTCAGTAACAGAAGTACCTGTTACCTTACCTGAGGTGGATCAGCCAGAAGTGACTCAACCTATAGCTGACTCTGCCCACAGCGCCCGCAATGCACTGGACTGGGACGGTACTTACACCGGTATCCTGCCTTGTGCCGATTGCGAAGGGATCAAGACTGAACTCATTGTAAAAAAGGATGGTACGTTTATTTTGACTGAGGTGTATCTCGGCAAAGAAGGTAATGCTTTTGAATACGAAGGGTCATTCAACTGGAATACCGCTGGCAATACCATAGCCCTGCCGGGGGCCGGTGATGGAGCGGTGCAGTACTTTGTCGGTGAAAACCAGCTGTTCCGCTTAGATCGCGAAGGCAACCGAGTCGAAGGTGATTTAGCAAGTCACTACGTGTTGCGTAAACAGTAAGAGAAGATAAAACAGCCACCGAAAGGTGGCTGTTTTTTTTGCAGGGTCACAACTTAGTCGACTAGCTCGACATCGGTTTTCGGTACGCAGCAGCACGCTAACACTTTGCCTGACGCTTTCTCACCCGGTAGCAGGGCTGGCACATCCGGTTGGTCAACCTCGCCCGATTCAAGCGTCATCTTACAAGCCCCACATAAACCAGCACGGCAACTGTTAGATACATTGAGCCCTGCCGCTTCAGCTTGTTCAAGCAGGGTCTTTTGGTTATCCCCGTTGAACAAGTTGCCGTTGATACTGATAGAGACAGATTGGGTTTTGTTGCTCTGACGAGTAACTGGACCAAATGCTTCTTGGTGATATTGTGCGCTATCAAGCCCTGCATTGAGCAGCAATGCTTTGGCATCATCCATGAAACGATTGGGACCGCAGACGAATACTTGTCGCTCGGTCAAAGCGTCTATTTTTTCTAAATGTGATGCTTCAAGGCGGCCTGACACTCCATCCCACTTTTTATTCGGGCGGGTGAGGGAAATGATGACCTTCAGTTGAGGGAATCGCTTTTCCAGCTTTGTTAGTTCTTCAAGGTATGGAATATCGGCTTGGGAGCGGCATTGATGATAGAAAATGACATCACGTACCTGATCATGATCAGCAAGATAGCGTAGCATCGAAATCATCGGGGTGACGCCGCTGCCGGCAGAAAGCAATAGCAGCTTGTCGGTATGATGGCCTAAATGGAAACTGCCATCTGGCTGCTGGGCAACGAGGGTATCACCAACTTGGAAATGGTCGTGAAGCCAGTTGGAAATTCGCCCATCATCCACCCGCTTGACCGAGATCCCGAAGCGCCCTGGGCGTGAAGGGCTTGATGAAAGGGTATAGCGACGGGCTACATATTCGCCGTTAATTTCTACCTGTATAGGGAGATGCTGCCCTGGCTGGTAAGTTGGCAATGACTGTTGTTTGGTTGGCTCCAACCAGAACGTACTGAAGTCTCGGGCAATGTCTTCTCGCTCGACACAAGTCAGGGTCAAGGCTTGCTTACCATTGTCGAGATAGATCTCTTTAGGCTTGGTCTCAAGGACTTCAACCTCATCGCCCGCTCTGATGATCCCTTCATTGAGCGCAACAAGGTTTTGACCAAAATAGACCTCACCACTGCCGTCAGAGCGGAAGCTTGACAAGGTATTAAGAGGCTCTTTTAGCGGACTAAACTCGCCGGTGACCGGATCGACTGTGGTCAGGATGCAGCGCGAGCAAGGTTTAACGGTTTCAAACTCTACTTCGCCAATGCGAATACGCTTCCACCCATCCTCGGCAAAAGGTTCTGTTCCCGATACAACCAGGTTGGTGCGGAACTGATCCATGGTGTGATGCTGCGGGCTACGGGTGTTGAGTGCATCAAGTGACGCCTCGCTGATGATCAACATTGGGTAGCCATCTGCAAAGCTGACATGCTGGTTGATTTTAGAACGAAGGCGCTGCGATTGTTCGCCAGTGAACAATAGTTGGACCGGTTCGCCAATCACTTGACTGAACCATTGATTGGCTTCGACTGTCGTGAGGTAGGCGTTGAAGGTGTCTTGCCAGACGGTCGCGGTCGATTCAGTCATCGCAAAGTCAGCATAATGCAGCTTGAGAGTGGGTTGCCCTGGGAAGTTGAGGACCAAACCATTGGGTAATAATGCTGCTGATACTTTGACCAACTGTGGGTGCTTCCTTGCCGTGACCATACTGCCATCTAACCGGGTGACCATAAATCGGCGGTCAAAAATCAAACCTTGTTGCTCAACCCAAGCTTGTGATTGGCGAATGCCTGCAATCGACTTAACTGGAAAAACGTTTATTTGGCTTAGTGCCGGAATATTGGCTGATTTGCTCACAATCTTCATCCTTGTGTCATTATTTTTTGTATGGATGTTCTCATTCTACCAAATAGTTTTTCGCTGAGGCGTAAAATTCATTAATCCTAAGGCTGATAAATTTGAGGCGATATGGGCATAAAGTGTTGTGATGTCAATTTTTCGCTTTGTGTATTTATACTTATTTACAATATCGACACCTAACGGTATGAGTTTTATTAATATCCATAAGAAACAAGTTCGTTTGGTCGTTCATAATACCGATAGAGTATAAATCATTTAAAGAGGGTGCTATGAACCTATTACGGCATTATGGAGTAAGAGCCAAATTATTGGCATTAATTACCATTGCAGTTATTTTGATGCTGTTTAATGCAGCATTTCAGGCCAATGAGAGTTACCTAACTGATATAGCCGATCGCAAGGTCTCGATGCAGGAACAAGTGAAAGCCGCTATATCCTTGGTCCAATACTATTCGGACAAATATCCACTTGATCAGCATACTGCCCAGCAGGAAGCTAAATCAGCACTTTCAGCCATGCGCTTTGATGGAGGTAACTATTTTTGGGTAATTGCGACAGACAATACCCTGGTTATGCACCCCTTGCGCCAGCAGCAGGAAGGGCAATCGATGCAAGCGATTACGGATGCATCGGGTAAGCAGCACTGGCATGAGATGACCACCATAGGTCGACGTTCGGGGAGCGGGTTTTTAGATTATGCCTGGATCGCCCCTGGCGGTGAGGTCTCAGAGAAAATCTCCTATGTTGAGAACTTTTCTAAATGGGGATGGGTGATCGGCACCGGTGTCCATTTAATGGATATTGAAGATCGCTTCTTTGACAGCCTTGTTTTCCTATTAGGCGTCAGCCTTGTCACTATCTTTATCTTGGTTGGGTTAGGGCTTTGGATCAGCAACGATATTAGCCAGCCGCTCCAACAATTGACCGATAGGGTTAGAAAGTTGGAGCAGGGTGATTTGACCCAAAATTTCACGATGGATCGCCACGACGAAATTGGTCAAATTGCACAAGTGCTTCATCAGGCCTCTTCTTCTCTGCGAATGACTCTCCAAGCCGCTAACCTCAATGCCCAACAGTCGGCAAGTATGGCAGGAACCATTGCTGCTGCTAGTGAACAGTGTGCGCAATCCATTACCGAGCAAAACCAGCAGCTGGCACAACTGGCCACGGCGATGGAAGAGATGAGCGCAACAATTACTGATGTGGCGAAGAATGCTGAGACGGTTTCTTCTTCGACCTCTGAAATTAATGTTCAGGTAGATGCCAGCAACCAGCGTATGGTGCTGGCGATGGCCGCTATTCACAGCGTTTCGCAGGGAATAGAGCATTCTGATCAGCGCGTGGGTGAACTAAAAGGCGGGGTCGAAGAAATTGGCCATGTGACCCAGGTGATCCAAGGGATTTCGGAGCAAACCAATTTGCTCGCACTCAATGCTGCGATTGAAGCTGCCCGTGCGGGTGAACAGGGGCGGGGATTTGCAGTTGTTGCTGACGAGGTACGTAACCTTGCGAGCCGTACCCAGCAGTCGACGATAGAGATTCAGGACACTATCGATAAGCTGACACAAAGTACATTAAATACCGTGAAGTCGATGGCGGAGAGTACCGAGCAGACCCAATACAGTGTTGAACATACCGAACAGGTCCAAAATGAACTCAATCGTATTGCCGGCTTGGTGACTGAAGCTAATGATATGATCATGCAGGTTGCAACGGCGGCAGAGCAACAAGGTACGGTAACTGAAGAGGTGAATAATACGGTTACCCTTATCTATACCGCGACCGAAGATATCAGTAAAGCGGCTCAGCACTTGGCATCGGAAAGCCATTCATTGACTGAGGCTGCAGCGACGCTAGGTGATCAGCTTAAGAAGTTTAAAGTGTAATTTTCCCAGCCCAACATAAACCCAATCTACAAAAGCTCTAGTCTTCCGGCTAGAGCTTTTTGTTTTTGAGTCATTCAACATGATGATAATAAAGTAAATATGGCGATGCATGTAAGCTTTGCGAAAAAGAAAGAGGTAGATTCCATTGATCGTAATTAATGGCATACAAAGACGTTCCTCATTGGCATCTCTTACCATAAAACTGATACCGTTTTAGGTTGTTATCCTCACGGAAGGGGGAGTGAGTATGTGTTCAGCCTTAGGTTTAATGGCGACTGAAAACACAGTATTAGGTGTAAATTACGATTTTCAGTTTGACCATGGCATGGTGGTGCTCAATCCACGCTATTTAAATAAATGTGACAAGTTGCCGCTTGGTGAGCGACTCTACTGGAAGAGTCTGTATGGTTCGGTCACCCTAGTCCAGTTTGGCTGCGAGCTTCCAAGCGGTGGGATGAATGAAAGGGGGCTGAGTATTCACTTACTCGAGCAGCGTGATGCTGTTTATCCGCCACTGGACCAATCTGAGTCTATTTTGAGTGAGTTACAATGGATTCAATATCAATTAGATATGAGCCAAAACGTCGAGGAAGTTGTCGCCAGTTTAGACCGCGTGAAGCTGCAGTCCCATTTTATTTCTCTCCATTATGTTGTTGCCGATAGCGTCGGGCACGCCGCTGTTATCGAGTTTGTTGGCGGACGGATAGAGGTGACAAGGTATGATACCGGTCAAACCTTGGTACTGACCAATCATAGCTTGGCAAAGTGCAAGCTCAATCAAAGCGAACCAAGCAAGATTGCTGAAAATCCTTCTTGGTCCCGTTTTTTCCAGCTGCAAGAGATAAGCGCGTCCTATCTTGTCGGCGGGGATCCTGAATCCTTTATTCTTAACGCCCTTAATGAAGTGGCTATTGCTGGTAAGCCATTGGAAGGTGATTCTAAATTTAACGCTTTGCGTCGTATCGGTCGCTTCAGGACTTGCTGGCAGGTGCTTTTTTCACCAGCAAAGAAAACAATAAAGTTTAATCATTTTGCAAATGGGAGAGGGTTCGAAATCAGTTTGGCAGACTGGGACTTTTCTTCAGTACAGAACCGTATGAGTTGTGAGTTCAATTCACTGCCAAGTGGTGGAGAAAGACTGAACCTGAGCTTTTATACCCAAGATGAAAACCGCCGCATAGTGGAAACATCGTATCGACCTTATCGTCGCTATTTCCCTGCGCATTTTGTCGAGGATATTGTCCGCTTTCCTGATGAATTTGTCGTATCAGAGATGAGCCAATCATAGGTCTTGCCATGATCATCGTGGGCACTGGGTGATATCGGCTGGGGCGTTTTATTACAATGTCAGGCGGCAAATACCGCCTGAAGTCATTTGGGATGGCTTATTTAGTTAATGCTTGATTTAGCCACTGGTCAAATTGCCCTTTCGGTAAAGCGCCATTGATAGTCTCAACCATTTGGCCGTTTTTAAATACCATGATGGTTGGGATACTACGGATACGGTATTGTGCCGCCAGTGCTTGCTGTGCTTCAGTATCAATTTTGACAAAACGCACGTCACCATTACGCTCTTTTGCAACATCTTCGAAGATCGGGGCGAAGCCAACACATGGATTACACCATGGGGCCCAAAAATCAACCACAACAGGCTTATCGCTTTGGATAAGAGCAAGGAAGTTATCCGCGGTTCCTTCGATTGGCATACCATCTAGCAAGCGATCCTTGCAGGCACCGCAATTAGCGATGTCGTTTACTCGCTCTGTGGGTATACGGTTCATAGCCTTGCAGTGAGGACAGCGGGTAGTCATTGTAGTCATAATCGATTTCCAGTAAGTCTTGTTTCTTACTAATTTAACGACTACCCAAGTATAAGCAAAGCAGGATTAACAGATTATCGTGATAGAAATAATCTATCGGTTAGGTTTACCTCAGTGTTTACAGTCGTTATATCGTTGTTTGTTATTTATCTTCTGGTTAAGGCTCAGTGGATCAGTCCTAGTTCTTTTGCTTCCTCAATGGTTAGACCGCTAGCACGGATGTCGCGAAGCATCTCAATACGGCGTCGAGCCTCAGCTTGCTGGCGTTTGTTTTGGGAGATATGTGAAGCGGTTTCATCTTTGAAATCCCACTTAGAAGACACATCTGAAATCTCGTTATGGTCGATAGAATTGATAGACACAATTACCTCCTGAAGTATTCCTGCGTCGAAATCAACTTATCTTTATCAGACGATTTTGATGGCGTTAAGACGTTCCGATCGACTTTGTGACACATCCCAAAAATGTGCAAATTGTATGAAATCTTGCTTTTATCCCTACACAAACAAAGGTAGTGTTGATGGTTCCACCCCAGCAAAAAAACACGTTGTCAGATCACTTTTTCTATTCTCCCTTATTCAATCTCTTAGAAGGCTAAATCAATACTACTGATAGGTTGATAAATGAACTGTTAAGTGTTTGTTTATTAATATGTTCGTCTGTATTTTGATAGGATTGGTTGCTGTGTGAACACTTGGCCTTGGGGAGGGTTTACACGGTCAGGAATATCCCTTAATATTCACCGCACTTACGGAGAGATGGCTGAGTGGTTGAAAGCACCGGTCTTGAAAACCGGCATACGTTTGTAGCGTATCTAGGGTTCAAATCCCTATCTCTCCGCCACATTTCAATAGTCAGTAGTAATACTGGTTATTTGACCTTCTGGGAAAGCAGGGTTCAAATCCTCCATTTCCAGAGCGTCTCCATCAGATTCTACAAGTTAGGTTAGTAACCGAGCTTGGCAAAGAATTGGAGCGGTAGTTCAGTTGGTTAGAATACCGGCCTGTCACGCCGGGGGTCGCGGGTTCGAGTCCCGTCCGCTCCGCCACTACAACGAAGCCTCGTCAGAAATGACGGGGCTTTTTTGTATGCGTTGAGTTAGGTGTTCGCCCTTCGGTCGAATGAGTCCCGCAGGGAGGCCTGCCCGACGTGTGCGACCCCAGCCGCTCCGCCACTACAACGAAGCCTCGTCAGAAAGACCGGGACGCGCAGTTGGGGCTTTTTTATATGCGTTGAGTTTAGGCGTTGCGTATAAAAAGGAGAAAGGCGTGAACCTTTCTCCTTTTATTAGCTGTTATTTGCGCGATAACGGCCTACTGCTCTTCACTTCGAATCAGCGGGATAGGTGCGTGGATTTCTGTTGGTGGAACGTCATGAAGTTCCGTTTCGCCGGTGACATGGTTGTGGTACACACGTAATGATTGGCCACTGTGAGTCGTGCCCATAACGAAAATACCGTTTGAATAACGCAGTACACCATTAATAACGTCAAAATCCGCAAAGGCTCCGCTCTCTAGTAGGTTATCACTATGATAAAGATCGGTTCTTAAGTCGATATATGACAGGTGGGCTTCATTCAAATCATCATTTTTTTGGTATATATACAAAGCGGCATTGGTACCAGAGTAACTCGGAATGAGCTCACCGGTTGGGTTGTTATCTTGGACTAATGGCGCGACTATTTTTCTTACTGGATCAAACGTTACTACACCTGTGACAGCGGTAAAATCACCATCCGCGTTGAACGCAGAATAAGAGCCAGTGAAATAGCCGAAACGATGACCTTCGTGAATATCGTCATTAAACTGATAGCCTTGGCGAAGGGTAGGCTGAAGTGGAATTAACTCACCGGTATCAAGGTTGAGTATTTGCACCTCTCGTAGCAGAGTACTAGGGATCCCCTCACCTGAGACGTCTTTGCTGTATTCAGTGAGCAATAAGTTTTTATACTGTAATGAAGCCGCAGTGTATGCGTCTCTTTCCAGGCCTGAGTTTACTCGGCTCCAATCCTGACCATCGGGGCTATCTTTACTTGCAACATACATATCTATCTGGCTGTTATACCCAGCTCGGCTATGTGATATTGCATGAAAATCACCCGAGTAGGCGAATGCTTCCGGATTGCTATATTGCATATCGGTACCCTCGCGCTCATAAGGGCTGCGGAACTGCTGGTTTTCCCAAATTAACAAGCGCTCTTTAGATACAGAGCTTATTTTGCGGAACTTATCACGACGCGGGATATATAGTTTTTCACCTTTTGTATCGGTTTTTAATACACCATATCTTTCTGCGTAGTAGTCCGTTAACTCCTCGTTATAGATAAAATCTAGGCACAATGGTTGTGCATCGGTTTCTCCAAATGGCAGACTTATAATATGACAGTCAATTCTTCTGCCATCATGGGTGAGATTTAGGTCAGGGAAGTATCCTTTGAGAATGAGTTGGTCACTCATCGCAATCGCTTGATCAACATCACATCGGAAATATGGCTGATTAATTTCGAATACTGTTTCTACATCGAGTTTTTCTTCTGAACCAGTCATTTTGACGAGGTCTTTACATTGGAGCTCACCATAATAACTTTCATTATTTGTTAGTGAATCTATGTTGCTGCTTTGATTTAGATTACCAAATGCAAAACCTTTAGCATTAAGTGTATTAATCGAGTATGAATGGCTCTCATTTTTACTGTCATCGCAGCCGAGTAATAATAGACTCGTAATTGCCGGTTACTGTGAAATATCGGCGGTACCAGATTGGCGTCGTTCTCACAGATGATTGGCCGGGAAAAAGTGTAAAGCTACGCTTTTTGACTGTTTATCTGTGCGACCTTCTTTACACCGACAGCTGACATCGAAGTTAGATTTTGATCCTATAAGCTATCGAAATAGGTTTCAATATTGTGTATCCTCCTTTTTTGAACGTTGTTTTATTTGGTGTAGGTTGGTTACATGTTAAAGATTGTGTTGGTTGAAGATGATGAAAAGCTGTGTGAGTTACTGGCAAATTACCTTCGGCAGCAGCAGTTTGAGGTGATCACAGTACATGATGGGCTTCAGGCCCCTGATGTGATTATCAGCCACCAACCAGATCTTGTGGTATTGGATCTCATGTTACCGGGCATGGACGGATTGAGTATCTGCCGTAAGATCCGAGGTAAGGTACAGAGTAAAATTATGATCCTGACTGCTAGCGATGATGATATCGATCATGTCGCCGGGCTGGAAGTCGGGGGCGATGACTTTGTCAATAAGCCGATTAAGCCTCGCGTACTCTTGGCAAGGATCCGGATGTTGCTGCGCCGCCAGATCACTGACTCGGCATTGGGCTGTGATCAACAGGGCCATATGTCATCAGATGAATTGGAACACCGTTATGGGACGCTGACAGTTAATCATCGTAGCCGTAACTGTGAAATGAATGGTGAAACCGTATGCCTGACTGACAGTGAATTCAACTTATTGTGGCTGCTGGCAAGCCATCCCGATGAAGTGCTGACGCGGGAGTTTTTGGTCATGGAAACTCGCGGCATCAAATATGATGGTTTGGATCGCACCATTGACAATAAGATTGTCACTCTTCGCAAAAAACTGGGCGATAACCCGTCTCTCCCTCGAAAAATTATTACTGTACGCGGCAAAGGGTATTTGTTTGTGCCTGATCGTTGGTAGGTCTAGTCCATGAAGCGTCTCTATTTAGAGTTTTTTATTGGCCTGTCAGGTCTGTTCTTTCTCTGCATCTTGGTGTTTTCTTTTGTGACTCAGGAGCTCACAACAGACTACGAAGCTGAGCTGGAAATAAGTCATGTTTCGAGTGTCATGCAGATATTGGACGATGTTGCTGCGCAACGCGGCCAAGCGAAAGCTGATAAGCTATTGGCCGGCTATGCCGAACAAAGTCATCTAACCTATCAAACCTTTAGCTGGGATCAGCTGGGCTTCACTCAGGCCGAACACAATACACTCAGCCAGCGCGGTGCCTTGTTTGAAGATGAAAACCAGTATTGGGTGGTGTACGGCGATCAAAAGTGGGTGTATTTCCTTCAGCCTGATACGGAACAAGATTTGTGGCTTATGTTGGATTTGGAGTTCAAATTGCTATGGGTATCTTTTTTCGCCACGTTTGCCCTCTACAGTGCCATAATGTTGAAGCTGTTATCCGGCCGTTTTAGGAAGTTGGAACAAGCCACGATGGCTTTTTCGGATGGAGACTTCAAAGTCAGAGCGTCGGAGAAAGCAGGGGATCGTGTCGGCCGCCTCAATGCCCGTTTTAACCAGATGGCAGATAAGATTTCCGAGTTGATCCAGAGTCATAAGCACCTGACTAATGCTATTGCCCATGAGCTCAGAACACCACTTTTCAGAATGCAATGTCAGCTTGATTTATTAGAAGAGTCGACACTGAGTGCTGAGCAAAAAAACACCCTTGCCGGCCTTTATGAGGATGTCGACGAGCTTGAATCCTTGATTGAAGAGCTGCTGTATTTTGCCAAGATGGAGCGCTCAGGTGTGACATTACAATTGCAGCAGCAGGATGTGTCTGAAGTATTGCAACGCACGCTTGTTCATTGCCAAAAGGACACCGTTAAGCAACTGATCTTGGACTGCCCCAAACATTGCCTCTTTGATGTTGATGCCCGTCACCTCGAACGTGCGGTCTCTAATATTATCCGTAATGCTTTTCGGTATGCTGAGCAGAGCATTGTTGTCAAAGCATTTTGCCAAGATAGAGTCTTGACGATTCAGGTAGACGATGATGGCTGTGGTATACCTGCGGATGAAAGAGAGAGTGTATTGAAACCGTTTTATCGGGTCGGTACATCTCGAGACAGACAATCTGGTGGTCACGGTTTGGGCTTGGCGATTGTTGCCCAGGTGGTTTCTCTGCATCAGGGGGAACTGTTAATCAGCGAAAGTGACAGTGGCGGGGCAAGGTTCATTATCCGTTTGCCACAGGCACGGTGCTAGAGCTTATGATTAACCAAGAGGAAGCGGCTGCTTCCTCTTATTTTTGGTCGATAGCCATTGTTAACTGGCGAGAGCAACAAGGTGGAAGATGGCCACGATCCCGGTGAGTTTGTTTCTCATTGGTTGGTAATCCGCAGGGCTATTCTCTTTTTCCACCTCACGTATTTTTTTCTCGGCAAACCAAATAGCGACAAAGCCAAACAGCAAAACCAGCACAGACCAGACATAGCTTTCTGGTGAATGAAGTAATACCCCCCATGCGATCAGAGCAAAGAGGTTACTGAGCAACAGGGCATTGCGACTGAGGCTGGTTTTCATATGATCAATGGCATTACCCCATAAAATACCCGACAGAAAGCTCAGGATAACCGCGCTGTAAGCGATAAACACAGTGTGTGCATCGAGTCCGAACAGGGTTTTGTCAGCCCATATGCAGATCAGACTAAGTGCAAAAGGTGCCAAGCCCAAATAGGCGAGGCGGGTCATTATTTGATTGGGGCTTGAAGTCATTGGCGCACTCTCTGTTTATTGGCTATTAAAGCATAGCTGAAGAAAGTGCGGCTCAAGTTGTCTCGCTCGTTTAGGCGCGATGGTTATGTGTTGTTTTGTTTAGATAGCGCCTGATCACCCGGCTCCATAGGGGGACATAGAAGTGGCAAATTCGGTAGAACAGGTAAGCCGCTGCAGAAAGTCCAGACAGGTAAGCACAGAGGTGAACGGAAAAGCCAACGCCAATACCAATAAACATTACGACGAGTGAAAACAAAATTGAACGCCAGACATTTTCTACGAGATAAGCAGCCCATTGACTGAAGTTGGTATCCTTCAGTTTAAAACGCAAAAGCAGTAGGGCCACGAGATACAATGCTGGGATCACGCTGATCAGTGGTGCTGGCCAACCATGGTACAGGGTAAAACCAACCAGTAGTTTTCCCGAAACCGCATAGGTAAGTGCCAGCGAATCAATAAACTCAAACGGTAACAGGCTTGCTACAGTGAATAAGCAAAGACCGACGGCGTAAACAACTGAGCCGGAAAACAGGATGAAGTAGACCGGTAAGCCGATGGCGAGGTGAGCTAAAGGTGCGAGTGTCATTGTATGCATTAGCCACTTTAGCCAAGAAGCATGATTTTCCATAGCCACCTCCATATGCCCTGAAGGGATTGGGCAGATGATTTCATCATCTAATGAATGAAGAGCCATTGCAACGGCGTGTATATTATTCTTTGATTGAAATCATGATGTTTACTCTGCTTAGTGGGTTAAACAACCGTTATGAGCAATTGTGAATATTGTGTTGTTAGTGCATGACTGAAGGCCTGAGAAGCATTACTATAATCCCGTTGTGACTACTGTTGAGATTCAAAATGAGAAAGCTTCCTCTTACTTCATGCGCTTTCGTTTTATTATCATCTTGGCCTGCATTTTCAGCGGCGTTGCCCGCTCCGGTTGCCTTTCAGACGGTACCTGAAATTATGGTTCAATTTGATGATGCTTCTGAATACCGTAAAAAAGCGGTTACCTTAGGGCGCCTACCGCATAAAGTTGAGATAGGGAAAGCGTTCCCGACTTATGTTGCTGGCGATAATGGAAAGCCTGCCTTGGAGACAGAGAATACGGTAACCGACAAGGTCGTTATTGCCCGTAACCCATCGCCGGTGGTCGGCGCGGTGTATAACGAGTGGTTAGTGCCGAAAGAGGCGTGGCTGACGACGTATGGTGAGCTACCCATGTTCGATACTTTTATGCCATTCAAACGGATCAAAAGTATCAAGGCTATCCCTATTACTGAAGAGATCTTGCGTTTACTAGGGAGCCTTGATGGTGAAACCGCCGTTATTGAGGTGGAATGGAACGATGCAGGAATGAAAGTCTACAGAGAAGGATATCTGACTGATGGCGGTTACGGTATTGCACCGGAAGAAATGCAACAGACGTATGAAAAAGTGGAATTAAGATAGGGTGCCATGCACTGAACTTTAACCCTAATCACATTTTGTCCTGAATAGAGATAGTTTTGGTTGTTTAGCTAAAACGGTTTATCAATGATCGTAACAGATAAATCTTTAGGAGAGATGAGAATGGCATCCTGAAGGCGAAGGTGCTTTTTTCGGTCGTGTTGGACAATACCTGCCTCCTTGAATTGTGCTCAACTAAAACCGCAGAAACGAAAAAGGCGTTAGCAGAATAGAATTTGCTAACGCCTTAAATTAATAGAGCATCATGTTATATATGTTGAACATGTTTACGTTTAATGATTACGCTTTGTTTGACTCTTAGTCAACGTCGCAATCAGTACAACTTTGCAGTGCGATTTCGTGTTCAAAGACTGCTGTATCGTTACCTTCTGCCAGTAGTTCTGCGATTTCATCCGCAACTTCTTGCTCATCTTCCGCTTCAACTTGATTCGCGAGTTCTTCTTCTGAGTAGCCGTAGAAATTCAGCAATAAGTAATCACGCGCTTCGTCTTTAGTACAAGTTACGTTCACCGAAAGATCTGGCTCAACGTTGCCTTGCGCGATAATCGCAGCCAGTTGTGCTAGGACATCATCTTTCATCGCAGCCGTTAACCAACCAAGATCAGTGCTTACTGTGGTTTTTTTGCAGTTAAAACAAGGGAGTTGGTGAAAGTAATATTGAAAATCAGTCATAGGTAATGTCTTCTTTGAGTGTTGTATAGCAAGATTATGCGCGTTTTCTAGCAAAATACTATCTCAATAGACATTGAAAACTGAATTGCCGTGATGATTTGGGGCGGGCGCTGAGTGGAGTAACGCTGATCGCTCAACGAACACCCAAAACATGGGTATCAAAAGATGCCTTTGTGGAGGCTTGAGCCTAGTGCAGTGAAAGTTGCACGCTGGGTTCTTAGGGAGACGACACTTGGTAACAAGTGTCGTCCACCCGATAAAAGTGAGTTAGTGATTATTCTCCTTTAATCGTGTGCAGTTCATAGCTTTTGCAACCGAGATCCAGTACCGATTTTTCAGTGTGGCTCTCTAGGTCAACGTTCTGCTGCCTGCGTCTATGTCACTTGTCTCATGACGGGCACCGATCACCGCCCCTGCTAATGCAATTAAGGTCGATCCGACCATTGCGATGATCATTGGCCATAATGAGGTGCCCCCCAGCATAGCTGCAAACGCGCTGACACCAGCACCGACACCGTATTGCACGGCGCCGAGCAGGGCAGATGCCACTCCCGCATTGTTATCGAAATAGCGCATAAAGCAGGCACTTGAATTCGCCATGATACCGCCGTTGGCCGCAATGGAGATAACGAATCCAGGAACAATAAACCACAGTGCTTCAGGGGCAATGATCTGGCTGGTGATCAGGATCGCCCCGCCGATAAGCTGCAAACTTAGAAATAACTTAAGCAAGGTTGATGGTTCAAACGTTCGTAACAAATAGGTGTTGGTTCGGTTGATGATCACAATACCGATCACATTGGCAATAAAGAGCCCAGAAAAGAGTTCGGCAGAAACACCAAAATGATCGATATAGGCCAAGGGCGCATTGGTAATGAACGTCATCAACACTGCGTAACCAAAAGCCTGGGCGAGAAGGAACCCCAGCGCGCGACGTTCCCTGATGACAGAAAGGTAACCCCCCGTCCCCTTGGCTTTCTTGGCGGGCTTTGCATTGGGCATGACCAGCATTGCATTTAGAGCAATCAACGTGGACAGAAAGCAAAGCAGATAGAAAATCCAGTGCCAGCTTTGGGTTCGTAGGATCAATGTGCCGACGGTCGGGGCAAGGGAGGGAGCCAGCATCATGATCAGCGCGATAAGCGAAAATAGCCGTGCCGCTTCTTTGCCGACGGCATTGTCTCTAATCGTTGCCGGTACACCCACTACCGCGATCCCGCCGCCAAGCGCCTGTACAATCCGCCATGCCCAGAGCATGTCCAGTGAATCTACGCTTGCCATCATAAAACTGCCGACAGCAAACACCAGCAGACCCGACACCATCGTTGGCTTACGGCCCAACCGATCAGAAAGCGGACCGCCAATGAGCTGGCCTATTGCCATGCCAAGGACATAAATACTGACGGTAACGGCGACCAGCGAAGTCTTTACCCCAAGATCGCCAGCAATCGTCGGTATGGCAGGTAAGTAGCTATCGATTGCAAAAGGAGAAAGGGCAAAAACAGCGGCGAGCAATAGCAGTAAGGACGTGGGAATGTGTTTATTCATAAAACCTCTTATTTATCTTTCTAGAAAGATACTATATGGCATTTATCTTTCCGGCAAGATATATTTGGAGGGTTAGGAAGGAGTAGACCGATGGCAAAGCAAGAGACCGTTGCTAATATCTTGATAAGTATTAAAGAAAATTGGCCTGAATCGTTTGAACAATATTCACCGCTGATTTTGCGCACTCACCGCATTCATGACTACCTACAGCAAGATTTGGCAAAAGTGATTGACCAATATCAGCTGCAAAGTGCCGATTTTGGCGTACTTGCAACATTGCGGCGGGCAGGGAAACCGTTCTGTCTGTCACCGACCGAGCTTTACAGCTCGATGTTAATCAGCTCTGGTGGGCTAACCAAAGTGCTCACTCGGGTGACCCAGGCTGGCTTGGTTAAGCGGATTGATAACCCCGAGGACAAACGCAGCAAATTGGTGCAATTGACAGTAGAAGGCAGAGTGCTGATCGATGACATCATTCAAAAGCTACATGGTAGTAATCAAGCTAGATTGAAGGTGTTATCGAAGGAGGAGCAGCGACAGCTGGACGGGTTACTGGCCAAAATGCTAACCGCTTGGGAATAAGGTAAAAGGTCTCTTCGGCGAGTGTTGATATGCTGGCTCTCTTAATGTTTGCGGTATCCGCTAAGCTTTGTATACTGCCCGCAACGCAGATCTAGCTAAGATGTTTTTATGATTATTTTTACGACAAACTTTGGTGATATCGAAATTGAACTGGATTTCGACAAAGCACCGGTCAGCTCAAAGAACTTCCTGCAATATTGTAAGGACGGTTTTTACGAAGGGACCATTTTCCACCGTGTTATCGATGGCTTTATGATCCAAGGTGGCGGCCACCTTCCAGGTATGAAGGAAAAGCCGACCCGCGATCCGATTGTCAATGAAGCTAACCGTGGTCTGAAGAACAAGGTCGGTACCATTGCGATGGCCCGTACTGATGCTCCACATTCGGCAACAGCACAGTTTTTCATTAACTTGGAAGACAACGATTTTCTTGATTTCACGTCAACCACCAACCAAGGTTGGGGCTATGCCGTCTTTGGTAAGGTCACTGGCGGTATGATGGTGGTTAACAATATCGGTAAGGCACTGACTATGACCCGCTTTGGGCATGAAGATGTGCCACTGGACGATATCATTATCGAAAAAGTGACGATCAAAGAGTCATAATCACAAGCTCTACCAATATAAAGCTACCTTCGCAGGTGGCTTTTTTTTTGCTTAAAACGCCAACGACTCAAATTACTTATAACGCTTGTTTATTCACCTGTTTCTATTCCATATTCCTCGTGATTATCCGGTATTAAAAGTTTTTTGATTTTATATAAGATTTTAAGAAAATAAATGATAAGAACGGGATGAAATGATTAATAAATTTTTATTAATCATTCCTATATTGTTTGAAAAATATGGTGAGAAAAAAAAGTGTGCTCTAGTTCAAGTATTTTACTCTTAATCTCTGTTTTTATTATACCCAGAGAAGGGAATATGCCGAGGTTGATAGTTAGTCGTTTAATAACGGTTAGCCCTTTAAATTAATTTGGCAATTATATTAGGTGACTTTAATTATGCGAGAATTAACAGTAGAGCCTCTCACTAAAGAGGCATTTGCCCCTTTTGGTGATGTGATTGAAACGGATAACTCCGAATTTTTTTATATCAATGATCGCTCAGGCCAGCGTTTTCATGGTCTTGGTGCTATTGATGTGTCAGATACGGCTGCACCATTGATTAGTATTGTTCGAGCCGCAGGCTTTGATAACAGCCTCTCATTCGACTTACTGGAAAAACATCCTAAAGGGAGTCAGGCTTTCTTTCCATTAAACGGTGAGCGATTTATTGTTATTGTTGCTCAGGGTGATGATGATATTGATGAGCCGACATTACGTGCATTTATCACCAATGGAAATCAAGGCGTAAATTACCATCGTAATGTCTGGCATTATTTACTGTTTGCAAAAAATCAAGAAACAGACTTTTTAACGATTGACCGAGCAGGTGAAGATAATTGTATTGTCAAAAAATTATCTGCCAATTATACCATCAGCTTTTAAATATTTAATTTAATTAAATCCTATTTGGTTAGGGTGAGAAAACTTACCCTATCTTTAGGTGGAGAAAAATTATGGCGAGAATGCGAGCAATAGAAGCGGCAGTATTAATTCTTAAAAAAGAAGGTGTGGATACTGCATTTGGTGTCCCGGGTGCCGCGATTAATCCTATGTATGCAGCTCTGAAAAAAATAGGTGGCATTGACCATGTGCTAGCACGGCATGTTGAAGGTGCTTCTCATATGGCTGAAGGTTATACCCGCACCGCGCCGGGTAACATTGGGCTATGTATTGGTACGTCAGGTCCGGCGGGTACAGATATGATCACTGGCCTCTATTCTGCCTCTGCAGACTCGATTCCCATTCTCTGCATTACCGGGCAAGCACCTGTTGCGAAGCTACATAAAGAAGACTTTCAGGCCGTTGATATCGAAGCAATTGCCAAGCCTGTAACGAAAATGGCGGTCACAATTCGAGAAGCTGGCCAGATGCCAGGCACTTTCCAGAAGGCGTTTTACGAAATGCGCTCTGGTCGCCCTGGTCCGGTACTGTTGGATTTACCGATTGATGTACAGATGACTGAGATTGAGTTTGATATTGATCTCTATGAGCCAATTACCCCTGCCAAAACATCGGCGACAAAAGCTCAAGCTCAAAAAGCGTTGGCCATGCTTAACGAGGCTGAAAAGCCTGTATTGGTCGCTGGCGGTGGGATCATCAATGCCAATGCTTCTGAACTTCTGCGCGAGTTTGCAGAATTGGTCAATGTGCCCGTTATCCAAACGCTGCGCGGGTGGGGAACATTATCAGATGAGCACCCGTTGATGACCGGCAGAATGGGGTGTCAGGCAAACCATCGTTACGGGAATGCCACTTACCTTGAGTCAGATTTTGTGTTTGGTATTGGTAATCGCTGGGCGAACCGTCATACAGGGGATCTGAATACATACACCGAAGGGCGAAAGTTTATTCATGTTGATATTGAGCCAACTCAAATTGGCCGCGTCTTTTCACCAGATCTTGGTATTGCTTCCGATGCTCACGATGCATTGTCGGTATTTATTGAAGTGGCCCAAGAGATGAAAGCCAACGGTGATCTGAAAGATAGAAGTGAATGGGTGGCGAGTTGTGCTGAACGTAAGCGTACGATGTTACGACGTGAAGATTTTGATTGTACCCCTGTAAAGCCACAGCGTATATACCACGAAATGAATAAAGCGTTCGGCCCCGAGACAAGGTATGTGTCTACGATCGGTTTGGCGCAAATTGCAGCTAATCAGTTTCTGCATGTTCACCAACCAAGGCACTGGATCAATGCTTGTCAGGCTGGCCCACTAGGTTGGACGATGCCTGCAGCCTTGGGGGTGGTAAAAGCCGATCCGTCCAAGCCTGTCGTTGCCATTTCTGGTGACTATGACTTCCAGTTCCTCGTTGAAGAACTCGCGGTGGGTGCCCAGTTCAATCTGCCGTATATCCATGTACTAATCAACAATGCCTATTTGGGCCTTATTCGTCAGGCTCAGCGAGCCTTTGATATTGATTACTGTGTTCAGCTCTCTTTTGAAAACCAGAATGCGCCGGAATTGAAAGAATACGGTGTCGATCACAAGCGCGTCGTTGAAGGACTTGGCTGTAAGGCCATTCGTGTGGATCAGCCTCAAGACATTGGCCCTGCGCTAGCGCAGGCGAAAGAATGGCTGCAGAAGTACAAAGTGCCTGTTGTGGTTGAGGTATTGACCGAGCGCGTCACCAACATTGCGATGGGGCCTGATATCGACAAGGTGATGGAATTTGAAGATACCGTCGACCTGTAAGCCTTTCTAGTTAATACATATCAATCACTTTTGATCATTTATTTCGAATTTGCTGTGGCTGGAATGCCACAGCGCCTAGGAGCATGAATTATGCCAAAACTCGCAGCTAACCTGTCAATGCTTTTCACTGAGCTTGATTTTATGGACCGATTCCAAGCCGCTTCTGAGGCTGGTTTCCGCGGTGTCGAATACCTTTTCCCATACGACTTCCCTGCTACTGAGATTGCAGCGAAGCTGGAAGCAAACGGCTTGCAGCAAGTGTTATTTAATTTACCTGCCGGTGATTGGGCCGCTGGTGAGCGGGGAATTGCGTGCCATCCTGATCGGATTGAAGAGTTTCGCTGTGGTGTTCCCAAGGCAATCGAGTACGCAAAAGCATTAGGCTGCAGCCAGGTAAACTGCCTGGTCGGTATTAAGCCGGATCATGTCACAGATGATGATGCGTATCGGGTGCTTGTCGAAAACTTACGGTTTGCCAATGAACAGTTAGAAGCCGCAGGAATTGCTTTTGTTGTTGAAGCCATCAACACCCGTGATATTCCAGAATTTTTTGTATCCAACACTCGGATGGCCCTTGGGTTACTGGAAGATGTCGGTTCTGACAATATTCGTTACCAATATGACATCTACCACATGCAAATCATGGAAGGTGATATTGCTCGTACGCTGGAAACGAATCTGGACCAAATTGGTCATGTCCAGTTGGCCGATAATCCGGGTCGTCATGAGCCTGGTACGGGAGAGCTTAATTACCCATTTTTGCTGGCTCATCTCGATAATATTGGTTATAGCGGCTGGGTTGGATGCGAGTACGTTCCTGCGAATGGTACTCAGGCGGGCTTGGGTTGGCTTAAAGATTTTAATCTAGTTTAAGGAAGGGAGAGAATAGGATGAAAAATATTGGATTTATTGGTACAGGGATCATGGGTAAACCTATGGCAAAAAATCTGCAGGATGCAGGTTATACCTTGTACTTCTCTGAACATTTTGAGCCAGCACCCGCTGAATTACTGGGAGAGAAAGGCTTCGCTTGTCCAACACCTGCCGCGGTTGCAGAAGCTGCTGAGGTGATTATTACAATGGTACCGGATACCCCTCAGGTTGAAGATGTTCTTTTCTCTGATATTGGTATCGCCAAGGGGCTTGCGGCGGGTAAAGTCGTGGTGGATATGAGTTCTATCTCGCCAATGGCAACGAAAGACTTTGCCCAAAAAGTAGAGGCTCTTGGTGCGTGGTATGTCGATGCGCCAGTGTCCGGTGGTGAAGTCGGCGCAAAAGCGGGCACGCTATCCATTATGGCGGGGGGGCGTGACGACATCTTTGCACAGGTTAAGCCGCTACTTGACGTGATGGGACAGAATATCACTCTCGTTGGTGGCAATGGTGATGGCCAGACTTGTAAGGTTGCCAACCAAATTATAGTGGCGTTGAACATTGAAGCCGTAGGCGAAGCGTTATTATTTGCTTCAAAAGCCGGCGCTAACCCAGCCAAGATCCGTGAGGCATTAATGGGTGGTTTTGCTTCATCGAAAATCCTCGAGGTGCACGGCGAGCGAATGGTCAAAGGGACGTTTGATCCAGGCTTCCGTATCCAGTTACATCAGAAAGATCTCAACCTTGCTCTTACTGGGGCGCGTGAGCTGCAACTTAACCTACCTAACACTGCAACAGCGCAGGAGCTATTTAATACCTGCGCCGCACTTGATGGCAGTGGATGGGATCACTCTGCGATGATCAAAGCGCTTGAGCACATGAGCAATCACTCTATCCGAGGCTAATCCAATCAGCGGGCACCTTGGGGTGCCCGTTGTGGTTTTTGCTGATGTGTTTAGAAAAGGAGATGGTGGATGAAAATTGTCATTGCCCCTGATTCATTCAAGGAAAGTTTAAGTGCGGCCGATGTGTGTCGGGCGATAAAAAAAGGTATTACCCAACGTCTGCCATCCAGTGAGGTGGTATGTGTGCCTATGGCAGATGGTGGGGAAGGCACGTTGGATGCATTAGTCGATGCGACGAATGGGCTTCGTCATACTGTGAAGGTGATGGGGCCATTACCGGATATGCAGGTAGACGCTCAGTTCGGCATGCTTGGTGACGGTGAAACGGCCGTAATTGAAATGGCGAGGGCCTCAGGGATAGAGCTATTAGCTTCTGAGCAGCGGGATCCTCGCCTGACTACAAGTTTCGGTACTGGCCAGTTGATTTCAGCGGCCCTAGATGCCGGGGCCAAACGGTTGATTGTCGCGATTGGCGGCAGTGCGACCAATGATGGCGGAGTTGGGATGATGCAGGCGCTTGGTGTTAGGTTCCTCGATAAATACCACTATCCAATCGGCCATGGAGGCGCTCAGTTGTCACGTATCACGGACATTGATATGGAAGACTTGGATCCTCGGCTTGCTAAAGTTGAGGTTGTCGCTGCATGTGATGTTGACAATCCATTGGTTGGGGTTCGCGGCGCTTCAGCCATTTTTGGCCCACAAAAGGGTGCCACCCCTGATGTTGTTGAGCAACTGGATCTGGCATTGGCTCGTTATGCCGGTTGTATTGACGAAAAGTTAGGGTGTCAGGTGGTTAATGTTCCTGGTGCTGGAGCCGCAGGGGGGATGGGGGCTGCGTTGTTGGCGTTTATGCAAGCTGAGTTGAAGCCGGGGATCACGATAGTTTCGGACACAGTCTCACTCGCGGAAAAGCTGCAAGGCGCTGACTGGGTTATTACCGGTGAGGGGAGAGTGGATGGGCAAACATTGGGTGGGAAGACACCGGCAGGTGTCGCCAAATTAGCTCAATCAATGGGTATTCCGACCATAGCTTTAGCCGGTTCATTAGGCGATGGCTGTGATGCATTACGCCAAGTGGGCATTGTGGCATGTTTCTCTATTTTGTCTAAACCGTGCACCTTATCCCAAGCCCTTGCTGGTGGTGCTGAAAACCTAACGTTAACAGCCTTTCAGGTGGCTGGGATGATGGTGAATCAGTCTCATTAAGGCAAGACATTCATTCGATATGACTTAAATGCAAAGTGCCACCTAAAGGTGGCACTTTTTATTACAGAAGAGTAAGAGTGGCTGCTGAAATCAGTAATACTCCATGGCAGTAGCGACTGACGCGCCAAGATGTATTTGAGCGTTATTTTTATGCAGCACAGCTTCAAGTGCTGCTAGTGTATGAAGCACGGCTTCTTGGCGGGCGTTATACCCCATCGTACCGATACGCCATATTTTGCCTTGAAGCGGGCCGAATGACGTCCCAATCTCAATGCCGAAACGAGTTAATAATTCTTGGCGAACTTTTTCTCCATCAACCCTATTTGGAATATAGACACCAACGACATTGTTCATCTTGTAGTCTTGATCGCCAAATAGTTGTAAGCCCATAGCTTGTAGACCGGCAGCCATTGCATCACCCGCTTGCTTGTGGCGCGCAATGACATTCGCAGGCCCTTGCTCAAGATAGATACGGGCACATTCTCGCGCGGCGTACAGCATTGAGGTCGCTTCGGTATGATGGTTCAGTCTTTCTTCGCCCCAATAATCGAGGATCATAGGCAAATCAAAGTAGTTGGATTGGATCATCGCTTCTTCACCATCAATATGGTGATTATCGCGGATCCCTTTTTCAACATGCTTACGGCGATTTATCTGCTCGACAAATTTAGGGCTCAGGGTGAGTGGTGCGCTGCCTGATGGGCCACCCAAGCACTTCTGGAGGCCGACGGAAACGGCGTCAAGATGCCAGTCATCAACAAAAAGATCATTACCGGCAACGGAAGCGGTTGCGTCACAATAGAACAGCACATCATGACGCTGGCAAATTTCACCAATTGCAGCCAGTGGCTGATTCATTGTCGTTGACGTATCGCCCTGAACGGTGGCCAGTAATTTAGGTTTGACCCGTTTGATGGCATCCTCGACTTGCTGAGGATCACAGACCTTGCCCCATTCAACATCAATGGTGGTGATCTCGGCACCGGTGCGCTGGGCTATTTCGCACAGTAAGTGGCCAAAGCGTCCAATAACAGGGATCAAAACTTTGTCACCGGGCTGAAGAATAGACACCAAAACCGCTTCAATACCGGCCCTTGCCGTACCATCGATAAGTAACGTTTCAGGGTTTTGGGTATGAAAGACTTGGCGGTATAGCTGCTGGGTTTGACGCATGTATTCCGTCATCACCGGATCATACTGGCCGATGAGCTGGCTGGATATCGCTTGATAGACTCGAGGGTAGGCGTTGATTGGACCTGGCCCCATCAGCAAGCGCTGTGGTGGATTGAGGGTTTCAAACAGTTCATTGTTAATCGTCATTGATTGCGGGCTCCTTGAACTTATTCTTTCGGCTTTGCTATGCGATAGTTGAAAGTATTGGTCAGTCGCATGACAGCGGCACTTAACCTGAGGATATAGGGATTGATGCTATGAGAACATTGATATAAGTGGAAGAATTGTTTTTCTATAAAAAGTTTTGATAATCAATTTATGATTAAAAAAAGAAGCGCAAGTACGGACCGACGCTTCGAAAGGCGATGTTACACGTAGTGTTTAGTAGTTATGGCGATTTATAGTGAAATATCTCGGTTACAGTCTTTGGAGTATATATAGCTAAGTGGCTCACCTCTCCCTGTTGCGTAGCAGGCTTGGGGAACGTAGGCTGCCATGAAGAGGTAATCGCCTTTTTTCACAGGGATCCAATTGTTGTCTAGGTTATAGACACCTTCACCGCTGAGAATATAAGCACCGTGCTCTTGAACATGTGTCTCGATATAGCCATGGCAAGCTCCTGGCTCAAAAGTCAGTACATGAAAGTTCATGTCAAAACCTAACTCTTTCGGTAGCAAGTCCTCAACAATGACATTCTCCATGCCTTCATAGTGGACTTTCTCTAGATTATCGCGGTGGTTAACGATTAAGTGAGGCTGGTAACCTGCGATTGGTTGGTATTTACGCTTATACAAGAATGCCTGGCTATCTTCGCCTTGGTTGGCATTCTCGATGAATAATAGTGCTCCCGGAGGACAGTAAATATAGCCACCTGCGGTGAGCGTATGACGTTGGCCATCAGCTTCGACAGCGACTTGTCCGGCAATGACATAGAAAAAAGTTTCAATTTCTTCTCCACCAAACCCGCTACGATTGTTGCCGCCATCATGAAGGGTAACTAGATAATCAATAAAACTGGCACCTAGTTGTGGTGATGACAGGATAGTCAGATCGCAATTTTCAAAACCAGGTAGAATATTTTTAACTAACCCATCTGGTGGAAGAATTGCAAAGTTGTTCTTTTTAATTACTGCGCGTGTTGCCAGTAAATCATTAATGTATCCCGTATTGTTGTTTAAGTAGCCCATCTTGTACCTCGAATCTATCACCTAAAAAAGCGGGCCCGGAAGGAAGTTTTTGGGGCCCTATTACCAGAAGCTGTGTTGGTCAATAAATATTAACTAAAAAAGAGACTAAAAGTGTGATCACGGTAACTCAATTTCCACTTAAAGGTTTAATTGTATGCTGATGTCAGAATTAAATAAAAATGTTTTATAAAGAGGTGAATTACACATATAGGCTAGACATAAAATAGAGTCGTTAATATTTTATATATACAAGCTTGAATGTGATTTTAAGTATTTAGCATCCCGCAGGGTATATATTAAATAGGTGTGTCATGAATAAAAAAAGAATTGTTATTGCGTTGGGCGGTAATGCCATGCTCAAACGTGGTGAAGTGTTATCGGCAGAAAATCAACAACGTAATATAGACAAGGCTGCCGTACTCATTAAGCAACTTGAGCAAGACTATGATGTCACCATCGTGCATGGCAACGGGCCGCAAGTTGGTTTACTGGCACTACAGAATTCGGCCTACAACGAGGTGCCGGTTTATCCGCTCGATAATTTAGTGGCTCAAACGCAAGGTATGCTGGGCTATATGCTCATGCATTCATTAACAGAACAAGGTATGAGTGATGTATCATGCCTGTTAACCCGGGTTGAAGTGTCAGCATCCGATCCTGCTTTTTCTGATCCAACAAAATATATTGGGCCGGTATATTCACCACAAGACAGGACTAAACTAGAAGAGCAATTTGGATGGAAAATGAAACTAGATGGTCAATATATCCGTCGTGTGGTTGCTTCACCAAAACCAGTTCAAGTTATTGAAGCAAGCACAATTGTAAGCCTGTTGGACCAGGGTAAAACAGTTGTATGCTGTGGCGGCGGTGGAATGCCTGTGGTGCAACAGGAGGTTGGATATCGTGGTGTGGAAGCGGTGATAGATAAAGACTCTGTCGCTGCAATGCTTGCCGAGCAAATTGGCGCTGATTATTTGATGATCCTTACTGATGCTGATGCCGTTTATCAAGATTGGGGTACGCCTAATCAAAAAGCACTGAGGGATGTCACTGTTAGCCAAATGCGTCCTTTTGCGGCACCTGATGGCGCAATGGGACCGAAAGCAGAAGCCGTTATTCAATTTGTGGAGCGGACAGGGCAAATTGCTTTCATTGGTGCCTTGCAGGACGTAGAGCAAATTTTAGTGGGTGAAAAGGGGACATGTGTCAGACCGGCATGCACAGTTGTCCCCGAAGATGTCTTAGTGAGTTAGTTGGTCGATATTTTTTAAGAACCCTTGGATTATGGGATCGTCATTTTTGAATAGCTCTATAATCCACTGGGTCACTTCACCGGTTGAGTCTTGACGCCAACCAATAGAAAGTGGAGACGGAGTGCGGCTCCACTGCACTTCTTTCTCAATTAATAGCCCCTCTTCAATCAAAGGTTTAGCGAGGTTTTTTGGCAGAAAACCAATACCAGCCCCGTTCTTATGGCAGGCTACTTTGGTCGATAAGTCAGGTACCTTAATTTCTTTCTGATCTCGTAACAGCCAAGCAGTACGTTTGTTGATATGCTGCGAACTATCCTCAATATTAATCGCTGGGTGATGTCTGAGCTGCGACTCTTTGAGTGGCATGTTGCGTGCGGCAAGTGGGTGGTTGGGCGCCAGGGTAAAGCTCCAGCTCATTTTGCCTAAAGGACGTAGTTTCACTGCATTATCAATAGTATCGAGACCCGGAACACCGATTGCGAAGTGGTAGTCATTATTCAACAGGTCATCCCATACTCCCATATATACCGCACTGGATATATTTATCTGGGTAAAGGGGAAAGCTTCATGTAATGCAAGTATAAGCTGGGATACAGCATGCTCGTCAAAGAGTAGGTTATTAACCACGATATTAATATATCGTTCAACACCATCGGCAATTTGGCGCAGCTCATCAGGCATACTCTCCATCCAATCAAGCCACTTTTGACACTGACTAAGTAAGTGCTCGCCAGCTTCAGTGAGGTTGACACTTCTTGTTGTACGAATAAAAAGCTGTGTATCGACAGCGTCCTCCAATACCTTTATTCGATAGCTGATGGCAGCCGGTGTTTTATGTAACTCTTCAGCCGCTTTTGAAAAGTTGGCATGTTCAGCCACTTTCATGAAAGAACGGATGGTTTCCCTGTCCAGCATAGGTATTCCTTGAATGTATAGTTAGTCCTGTTTTATAAAAGAATATGGCAGGAAAAAAATTGATCGAAGTCCAATATTGATAAAGCAATTAAAAGTAAGTGTAAGGAAATGATTTTTTAAAATGGCTTGTTAATTATATAAAAACTCTTAATGAATGAAGTTTTCCACAAAATTTAATAAATAAAGATTGAACGATAATCAGCGCATTTATGAAAATATTATAACAATATTTTGTGTGTGATATTGCTCAATATTTTATATCTATTACTACCTTAATCTTTAATTCAAGACAGGGAAGCGAGAAGTAATAAATAGCTTCCTCATCGTTATTTATTTTGGGATTGAAAGGTGGTCATACATGATCCAAGCATTTATAAAAAAAGGTTCTTTTCAGGATTCAGTGAGCCTGATGCTGATATCAAGGCAATTAAGTAATGGCAGTGATGTCGAAGAAGTGTCTGTAATGATGGGGACACCTGCCAATAAGTCCTTGCTGGAGTCAACAGGATTATGGCACCCGCTGTTTGACGATGCGACACCAAACGATATATGTGTCGCGATTAGGCCAACGGCTGATAGTGGCGATGTATCAGAAGAGATCGCGCAGCAATTAAATGATGCCCTTGCATCGGTTGCGCAGGCTTCTGCAGGAGGGCAACGGCTTGAAGTGGTTCGTCGCTGGCAAACCGCACTGGTAAAACAGCCGGAGGCCAATTTGGCTTTAATCTCAGTGGCTGGAGATTATGCCGCCGATTTAGCTGACGAGGCACTAAATCATGATCTCAATGTGATGATGTTTTCAGACAATGTGTCGGTTGAATCGGAAGTTGCGTTGAAAAAGAAAGCGGCTAAAAAAGGACTGCTGGTTATGGGGCCTGACTGCGGTACCGCCATGGTGGCGGGCTCTCCACTCGCTTTTGCTAACGTATTACCGAAAGGGCCAATAAGCATTGTCGGCGCTTCAGGTACCGGTATTCAGGAGCTTGCTTCGCAAGTTTGTTTGGCCGGCCAGGGGATCACACATGCACTTGGTTTAGGCGGTCGTGACTTGTCGGCGGAAGTTGGTGGTGCAAGTGCATTGAGCGCACTGAGAATGATGGAGAGTGACCAGGAAACTGAAGTTGTTGCGTTTGTTTCTAAACCCCCGGCACCGGAAGTTGAGCTAGTTGTTATTCAAGCAATGAAGGAAATGAGTAAACCCGTTGTCGCTCTATTTCTGGGTACACGCCAAGATAAACCTCGCGATGGCAATGTCTTTTTTGCCAACAGCCTTGCTGAAGCCGGTAGGCTTGCTGCGATGTTAGCCAACGTCCGTCAATACGTTCCAGGGTGCAACCACACTGTCGGTAAAAATATTCTTGGTCTGTATACCGGTGGTACGCTGGCTGCTGAGGCGGCGATGCTTACTGCGGAGCAGTTAGGCCTCAAAGTCGATGATGCCCATCACCAAGGTGTCATGCTTAACGATGGCGGTCATCTCATCATCGACCTCGGTGATGATCATTATACGGTGGGACGTCCTCACCCGATGATCGACCCCACAACCCGTACCTTAGAAATCGAGAAACGTGCTGTTGAAGAAAGTGTTGGCGTCCTACTGCTTGATGTTGTGATCGGTTATGGCGCGACAGCAGATCCAGCCGCAGCTCTTATAGACGCGGTTGAAAGTGTGAAATCCAAGCGGCAAAGCCCACTGCATGTTATTGCGACAGTGACGGGTACCCAAGACGATCCTCAGCAACGCTCGAAGCAAATTGACACGCTAGTTGATGCAGGGGTCGCCGTCGTTAGCACGCTGGAAGAGGCCGTGCTGTTATCAGAAGCGTTAATTACACAACAAGGAATAGAGGCTGTTAATGAACGACCTTCTTTACTGGATGGGGTCAAGGTGGTGAATGCAGGTTTGCGTAGCTTTGCTGATGATTTGCAATCTGCGTCTACGCCTGTTGTGCATTATCAGTGGGCCCCCATCGCGGGCGGAAACTCAAAATTAGCCAGTCTTTTAAAGCAAATGCAATAGGGAAGCAAAGATATGTATTCATCAATTAATGAAGCCAACACCGCCGTACTGGAAAAAGTGAAATCAGCGC
This sequence comes from Photobacterium lutimaris, assembly GCF_003025555.1. Lineage (GTDB taxonomy): Bacteria > Pseudomonadota > Gammaproteobacteria > Enterobacterales > Vibrionaceae > Photobacterium > Photobacterium lutimaris. The sequence goes on from NZ_PYMH01000016.1 coordinate 89,002, forward strand.
GTCCATTTTGGGTTGATGTCGCCTCTGCGGGGGAAGTGATCTCGTGGTTGGCTGAAGGTAAACATTTACTGCATGCAGGCCCTCAGATCCAATGGGAAGAAATGACTGGGCCGATGCAAGGCGCCTGTGTCAGTGCTTGTTTATACGAAGGTTGGGCAACATCAGACACCGATGCTATGACTATGCTTGCGAGCGGTGAGGTTAAATTCAGTCCTTGCCATCACCATAATGCTGTCGGTCCTATGGGTGGCATTACATCAGCAAACATGCCAGTGATTGTGGTTGAAAATAAAGCCGACGGTAATTTCGCTTACTGCAATATGAATGAAGGTATCGGTAAAGTAATGCGCTTTGGCGCTTACGGTGACGAGGTCCAGCAACGTCTGCATTGGATGCGTGAAGAGTTGATGCCGGTGCTAAAAGATACGCTGAAACATACCGATGGTGGGGTTGATTTAGGGGCTATCATGGCTCAAGGCATTACCATGGGGGATGAATTTCACCAACGTAACATCGCTACCTCCTCATTACTATTGAGAACGCTTGCGCCGAGTATTGCCGCTGTCGATACCAGCAAGGATGTGATGAAGAGGGTATTTAACTTCCTCAGTATTACCGATCAATTCTTCCTCAATTTGGCAATGGCATTTTGTAAGTGTGCAATGGATGCTGGTGCGACGGTAAAGGCCGGCTCTATTGTTACCGCAATGACACGTAATGGTAAGGATTTTGGTATTCGAGTCAGTGGGCTAGGCGACCAATGGTTTACTGCGCCAGTCAACACACCTGAAGGTTTGTATTTCACCGGTTACTCCCAAGAGCAGGCAAATACAGATGTTGGTGATAGTGCCATTACTGAAACTTACGGTGTCGGTGGCGCTGCGATGGTCGCTGCACCAGGCGTTACTCGCTTTGTCGGTGTTGGCGGCGTTGATGTTGCGTTGGATGTTTCTGAAGAAATGTCTGAGATCTTTGTCGAGCAAAACTCTTTGCTACAAATTCCTTCTTGGAATTTCCAGGGGGCATGCTTGGGACTCGACGTACGACATGTGGTTGAAACTGGGATTACACCTGTTATCAATACAGGCATTGCCCACAAGGAAGCCGGTATTGGGCAAATTGGGGCTGGTACGGTAAGGGCACCATTAGCATGTTTTGAAAAAGCCTTAGAAGCCTTGGCTCAAGAGATGGGCTTTGAGGCCAAGTAAATCATGTGGAGGCGGCCTGATGGCTGCCTTGATCAAGCCGAGGATGAAATGATCAATGAAGCGTTAGCCTACAGTTTATCAGCGCCGTCTAAGCAAGGTGAATTGCGTTTTGCTGGCAGCGGCAGTAAGGCGATTAATTTTCTGACTGAAGATAACAAGGTCTTGACCCTACACCGCAGCGATGCGGGGATGAGCCCCTCTGGCTGGTCAGTATCAGCCCAGGTGTTTAATCAACTCAGTACATTAGTACCGGCGACAGGCAATATTCGTTTGGTTAGTCATGGCATGATAGTTAACGATTTACATCTGCGAAAGGGGGGAAATGGAGTATGGCTAAAAGCGTTGGGGGGATCCTCTATTTCCTTGGTGGCGCTGACGGATTTCCTGAGTAAACAAGAAAAGGAAACGGGGTTATATGGCTCATTGTTGGAAATTATAAAGGACGAAGATAAGACATCTTTTTATCCAATATTGGCTCAGCTGTACCAATGGTTTGATGGGAAAACACCATGCTGGAAAGGTATTGTTGGGGCGGGGCCAGGATTAACGCCTAGCCATGATGATATGTTGGTTGGCATGTTAGCCTGCGCTTATAGCCAACACGACTTAAAAGAAAAAGCGCATAAGTTGTTGCCCCTATCGTTAGATCTAGATTATTGGACAACATCAGTGAGTGCTGGCTATCTAGAACAAGCAAGAAACGGCTATTTTTCAGTAGCATTACTAGACCTAATAAACGCCAGTCCGAATAATTTTAGTTACTATGCTTCCCGGCTTCTAGAGCATGGCCACTATTCTGGTGCTGATACATTACTGGGAATATGGTTGTTCTTAAACTTACAAAAAGTCATAAACACTATATAAAACCTTTTAATGATTATTTACAGATAAACAGAAAAAATCATGAAGTTTAATTGAGTGTTTATAGATCACAAAATAATATATTTCTTAAGCTACTATAGGTTTATAAAGAAATAAAATAAACCTATTAGCCCGTGAAATTAAATATTTATCATGGAGTACATTATGAATCTTTCAAGTGAGCAGCTTCATCAGTTAATTAAAAATAAAATCAAACAAGCCGGTTTATCTGATGAACATGCTGATATTGTTGCAGATGTCCTTGTTTTTGCAGATGAGCGTGGCGTGCACTCACATGGTGCTGTTCGGGTTGAGTATTATTCTGAGCGCATATCGAAAGGAGGTATAAACGCGAATCCTCAATTTACTTACGAAGAAACAGGCCCCTGTAGTGCACTTTACGATGGTGATAATGGTGCTGGCCATGTCATTGCAAAGAACGCCATGGATAAAGCAGTTGATATGGCAAAGTCGAAAGGTGTCGCTGTTATTGGTGTGAAGCGGATGAGCCATAGTGGTGCATTGGGCTATTTTACCAAATACGCAGCTGAGCAGGGCTTTATTGCGATTTCAATGTGCCAATCAGATCCTATGGTTGTCCCATTCGGTGGTAGTGAGGTTTACTATGGTACGAACCCAATCGCTTTTTCAGCGCCTGGCCCTGATGGTAAGACAATTAACTTTGATATGGCGACCACAATACAGGCTTGGGGTAAGGTGCTGGATGCACGATCTCGTAACCAATCAATTCCTGATACTTGGGCGGTAGATAGCACAGGAAACCCGACCTCTGACCCTCATGCTGTGCGAGCACTATTACCTATTGCTGGACCTAAGGGATACGGTCTGATGATGATGGTTGATATTCTTTCTGGCGTGATGCTGGGTCTGCCTTTCGGTAAAAACGTCAGTTCAATGTACGATGATTTAACGGAAGGGCGAAATTTAGGACAGTTACATATTGTGATTAACCCCGAATTTTTCACAACAAAAGAATACTTCATTGAATCGATTTCTCAAACTATGCAGGAATTAGGTGATATTCGTCCAGCCCCAGGCTTTGATAAGGTATTATATCCAGGTCAAAATAGTGATCTAATTGAAGCAAAATCAAAAGAAAATGGAATAGACATTATCGATGATGTTTATGAGTATTTGCGTTCGGATAAAATATACATCAACTCCTACGATCATAAATCTGCATTTAATGGGTAAGCAGAAAAAATAATACAAAAAAGAACTCTCATTAAGCACCTGTACCGTTATGAACAGCCTGTCATAAATACATATTTTGAAACAAAATAAGGAATGAAAAGATGGAGCTATTAAAAACAAAGGTAGAAGAAACGTCGAAAAAAATCACTCAATATGGTTACCAAGAAGGGGCGGGTATGACGCGTCTACTGTACACTGAAGAGTGGTTATCAGCACAAAATACTTTCTTAGATTTATTTGAAAAAAGCGGCTTGCAGGCTTATTCAGATGATGTGGGCAATATATACGGACGCTTGGAAGGCACTGAGTTTCCGGATCAGGTGATTATGTCTGGTTCGCATATTGATACTGTCGTAAATGGCGGTAATCTCGATGGTCAGTTTGGGATTGAGGCTGCTTTTATTGCCATGCAATACTTAAAAGATAAGCATGGTTCGCCAAAGCGGACTCTTGAAGTCGTTTCTTTGGCTGAAGAAGAAGGCAGCCGCTTCCCTTATGTATTCTGGGGAAGTAAGAACATTGTCGGGATTGCTGATAATGATGCAGTGAAAGATTTGACCGATAACAAGGGTGTCAACTTTGTTGAAGCAATGAAAAAGTGCGGTTTTGACTTTGCAACAGATCGTACAGTCAGAAAAGATATCAAAGCGTTTGTCGAATTGCATATTGAGCAAGGCAAAGTGCTAGAAACTGAGGGTAAGCAACTAGGTGTCGTCACCAGTATTGCTGGTCAGCGTCGCTACAATATTACCCTCAAAGGTGAAGCCAATCATGCAGGAACGACACCGATGGGCTACCGTAAAGATACGGTCTATGCTTTCAGCAAAATTTGTAGTCAATCGATTGATAAAGCAAAAGCTGTCGGTGATCCGTTGGTATTGACCTTCGGTAAAGTTTCTCCTAAGCCAAATACCGTTAATGTGGTGCCGGGTGATATTGTATTCAGCATGGATTGTCGCCATACCGATAAGGAGCAACTACTAAGCTTCAGCGATCAGATCATTGCCGACATGAAGCAAATTTGTGCCGAGATGGACATTGAAATCGATGTTGATCTGTTTATGGACGAAGAACCTATCCCGATGGATCCAACATTGGTCGATCTCATTGATACGACGTTTGAGTCGCAAGGTAAGAATTATATGCGAATGCACAGTGGTGCGGGACATGACTCGCAGATCTTCGCCCCTCGCATTCCTACAGGAATGATCTTTATTCCGAGTATTGCTGGTATTAGTCATAACCCGGCAGAAAAAACCAACCTTGATGATCTTACCGTTGGTGTCGAAGCACTGATCAACGTGCTTTATGAACTAGCTTACAAATAATACACGGAAATTAATATGGAAATTAATAATCAGTCCGGTGTTGAATACTGGAAAAAACTTGTCGTAATACTTTGCTTTGGTTGGGTAGCCATTTGGATTTATCGAACGGTACTTACGCCGATTTATCCTGAAATTCAGTCTGCTCTTGGTGATATTAGTGATACACAGATAGGTCTTATTGCCACATTTTACTTTGCAGCTTATTGTGGTGGTCAAATACCGGCTTCTATTGTTGTTGAAAAAATGGGGCAGAAACTGACGCTGCTATGCGGTTTCAGTTTATTTACTGTCGGTACACTGGTTATTGCCAATGCGCCTTCAATCAATATGGTATACGCTGGTTCATTGCTGTCTGGATTGGGTTGTGCTTCTTTTTTCTGCTCTGCATACTCATTGTCTGGCGAATATGTCCCCCCCGAGCGCCGTGCATTTGCTTCTGCAATCGTGAACAGTGGCTCAGCGGTTGGTATGGGGATCGGCCTTATTGGATCCAGTGTTCTGGTTAAGAACATGGGGATGGCATGGAATAACGTACTCTATATTTCTGCGGCTATCATTTTCGTCATGCTTATTATATTCGCAATGATGATCAAACCCCATAAAAAGGCACAGGCCTCAGTCGAGTCCAAAAAAGAAGACTCAGTGTCCACAGAGGTCGATCAGCAAGGCTCTTCTTTACTTAGCCCGGAACTGATTGCGGTATATTTCCTATATTTCTGTACGTGTTATGGCTACTACATGATTGTAACTTGGCTACCGAGTTACTTACAGACAGAGCGTGGGTTTGAAGGTGTTGCGATTGGTGGAGCATCTGCTCTGGTCGCCATGGTCGCTGTTCCTGGCGCGCTGTTCTTTAGCTCGCTGGCAGATAAGTTTAAGTCGCAAATGATTAAGTTGGTTGTCGCGCTGGAAATTGCCGGTGGCCTAATGCTGGCCTTTACGGTGCTATCCCCGAACACCACGGCTTTGATGATTAGCCTGGTTGTTTATGGATTCCTCGGCAAGATGGCTCTAGACCCTATTCTGATCTCTTATGTGACAGAGCGTGCACCGAAAATAAGAATGGCACGAGCTCTGGCTATCTTTAACTTATCAGGTATGTCGTCGTCAATTATAGCTCCACCGTTGACAGGCTTTATCTCAGATATAACAGGCTCTAAAGCCATTGGCTTCTATCTTTCTGCGGGATTGTTGGTTGCTGGGGCATTATTCTTCATTATTATTAACTTGAGGGCAAGGACTAAGCCAGAAGTGCAAACCGCCTAATCCTAAGCATAACGGAAAAAGCCAGCTAACATTGTTAGCTGGCTTTTTTTGTGTTTTATTTATTTTTAGATTTAATCAGTATGGCGTGATTATAAATTTGTCTATAAATAGATAAGCAGGTTTTTAATTAGTGAATATTTGAATAAGGATCTCATTGTTAAAATTGTAAAAGCAGATTAAATAATCATGCTGTGATCAACAAAATAATAAAAATATTGTTTTTTGTGTGGTTCCTTTCGAATACAAACATAACACCTCGCTGTATAGTTTTCCAGACAAAACGAATTGCTATCCAATAATAAGGGAAACACAATGAGTGATATAACAAAGGAATTAATCGATGAATATCGATCTCGGGGGTATAACAGTGATTTATTACCTAAGCCGACAGAAAAGAGAACATGGCGAGCATTAAATTATTTCACGCTATGGCAGGGATCGGTGCATAACGTACCTAATTACGTCGCTGTTGGTGGGTTTTTTATGCTTGGTCTTAGCACCGCCGGTATTATGGCCGCAATTTTGTTAAGTGGTGCTGTTATTGCGTTGGCAATGATCCTCAATGGTGCGCCGGGGTCAAAATACGGAATCCCTTTTTCTATGCTCCTTCGGGCTTCATACGGGGTTAAAGGCGCACTGTTTCCTGGGGTCCTGCGTGGCGGTATTGCTGCGATTATGTGGTTTGGCTTACAAAACTACGCAGGCTCTATCGCTTTACTCATTATTATTGCCAAGATTTGGCCCGAGTTTCTCACGATTGGTGGAGACTGGTCCTTGTTCGGTATCTCCGCTCCAGGGCTGATTGCCTTTCTCGCGTTTTGGGTCATCAATATGCTTATTGGCCTCGGTGGAGGCGCTATCCTTAATCGCTTTACAGCCATCCTTAATCCTTGTATCTACCTAGTCTTCGGTGGGATGGCTATTTGGGCAGTATATTTGGTGGGCTTTGAAAGTATACTCGCTTATGTTCCGGCTAAGGTACAACAGCAGGATGCTGGTTTCTTTGAGTTCCTCATTGTGATCAATGCGATTGTTGCTGTGTGGGCTGCGCCAGCAGTGAGTGCTTCAGATTTCACTCAAAATGCGCGTAGTTTTCGTGATCAAGCAGTAGGTCAGCTTAGTGGCCTAATGGTCGCCTACCTGTTGTTCGCTATTTCAAGTGTTTGCGTACTGGCCGGCGCCAGTATCCATTTTGAAACCGATACCTGGAATGTGCTAGACATTATCGCCAAATGGGACAGCTTATTTTTGGTGATCTTTGCCGGTACGGTTGTCTTGATGACGACGATATCAACCAATGCGACGGGTAATATTATTCCTGCCGGCTACCAGCTTGTAGCTGTATTCCCTCGCCTTACTTATCGTCAAGGTGTCATGATCGCCGGGGTGATCAGTGTGATTATCTGTCCGTGGAAACTGATGGAAAGTCAGGAAAGTATTTTCCTATTCCTCAATACCATCGGAGGTATCCTTGGCCCAGTGATTGGGGTAATGCTTGGGCACTACTTCATTATTATGAAGCAGAGAATAAAATTGGATTCACTATACGTATCCGAAGATAGTTTTAATTACTACAAAAATGGCGTCAATTTTATCGCGTTCTACGCCACGATCTTTGCCTGCATACTCTCCTTAGGGGGCCAGTATATTCCGTCGTTAAGTGCTTTAAATAGTGTGTCTTGGTTCACCGGCGTAATTGTTGCCTTTGTGACTTATGTTGGCTTGATGAAACTTGATGAAAAACGTAATCCAGGTCTTTACCTTTCGTTCCGATAATCCGAAGTATTTATTTAAAAATAGTTTAAATTAAACCAATAAAATGGAGTGAAACATGTCCTACGATAAAATTATTAAAAACGGTACCGTTATTCTAGAAAATGAAGCGATTAAAACAGATGTCGCAATAAAAGACGGTATGATTGCCGCGATTGGCAGTAACTTGGGAGTGGCATCTGAGTATATTGATGCCATTGGCTTAATCGTGGCACCAGGCATGGTTGATGGTCATGTTCATATCACCGATCCTGGCGGCCCTCGCAGCGAGTGGGAGGGTTATGAAACGGCAACGAAGGCAGCGGCAAAAGGTGGTGTTACTACCTGTGTTGAAATGCCATTGAATCAGGTACCTGCCACTATTGACCGTGAAACATTGCATATTAAGTATGAAGCAGGTAGGGGGAGACTGACGGTTGATGTTGCCTCGTTGGGTGGCCTTGTACCGCATAATATTGATCGCTTGGATGAATTGGCCGAAGAAGGCGTGGTTGGCTATAAATGCTTTGTATCGACTTGCGGTAATCCAGATCCGACGTCGGGTGACTTCTGTAACGTCAATAATTACCAGCTCTATGAAGGTATGACTGAGCTAGCTCGTTTGGGCAAGATATTACTAATGCATGCTGAAAATGCAGAGATCTGTGATGGTTTAGGTAAAAAAGCGGTGGCAGAAGGGCGCCTTACCGCGAAAGACTACATCGCCTCCCGTCCTGTTTTTACTGAGGTTGAAGCTGTTCGCCGGGCGATTTATCTGGCGAAGGAAACCGGTTGTAAGCTCCACCTTTGTCATTTGAGTAGCCCTGAAGCGATCGAGGAAGTCACTAAGGCTCGTAATGAAGGCCAAGATGTGACCTGTGAATCGTGTGGCCATTATTTTGCCCTTGATGATAATCAGTTTGAAGAAATCGGGACCAAGGCCAAGTGCTCTCCTCCGATCCGTGACAAGGATAACCAAGATCGTATGTGGGCTAAGTTGCTAAACGGTGAGATTGATTTCATTACATCCGATCACTCGCCATGCACGCCAGACCTAAAAGAAGGCGGTATCTTCGATGCGTGGGGGGGGATATCTTCACTGCAAAATAGTGTTGATATTATGTTTGATGAAGGGGTGCAGAAGCGTGGTATGGCTTTGACACAGTTCGCTAAACTGATGGCTTCCAACCCCGCAGATCTCTTTGGTTTAGAGCATAAAGGGCGAATTGCGATTGGTAAAGATGCAGATATCGTAATGATCAAACCAGACTCATCCTATGTACTAACCGCAGACGATCTGGAATATCGTAATAAATTCAGTGCTTATGAAGGCCGTAATATTGGTGCGCAAGTTGCCAAGACACTGCTTAGAGGTCAAGTTATCTATGATCTTGATATTGGTGTTGTTAACCCATTCCAAGGTGACTTTGTTACAGTGTAAGCGATTGTTGAAAGAGTCATAATCAAAGGGCAGCCATAGGCTGCCTTTTTTATTGGTTCGCGATAAGTGGATGCTACAAACGTGAAATAAACTAGAGTGAGAGAGCAGGGTCGATAAAAAGGCAAGAGAGAGAATTCTCTACAAGGTAGATATGGGGTCTTACCTATCAAGCATTCACATTTACAAACTATGTTTATATAAGGTTTTTATCCACGGTTGTGAGGACAAGGTTAATACTTGAGCATTGAGCATTGAGCATTGAGCATTGAGCATTGAGCATTGAGCATTGAGCATTGAGCATTGAGCATTGATTTTTCCACTATGCGTTGTTGATATAAAAAGAACGATAGAATGATAATCAACTTTAGAAGGGCTACTTAAAGGTTAAGTTTTGGGAGCTGCTTTTACTGTTAATATCCATAGAAGTAGGCGATAAAAACAGTAGAAATAAGAAATAGTAAAGCCAGCAAATAAGGATTTGCTGGCTTTCATGATTAGAGCTGATTTAAAGTTATTAACTACTTATACTTGTACGTATTCTGCTTTTTTATTGTCGTTGTATACGTCTCGGTCAAACTCCCCCAATTTGTCAGAAACAAGCATGCCAATCATGACATCAACTGTATTGTTCAGTAATGTTCGGAACATACCAGAGAACCAGTCAATACCGATAAGAATAGCGACACTTTCCAATGGTAGCCCCATAGAGCTGGCTAGGAAGGTATAAACGATAATCATACCACCAGGTACGACAATGGTGCCCATACACATCAACACAGATAGCAGGATAGCCATCCCCATCTGGAACGGTTCAAGGACAATACCTGTCGCCTGACTCATGAAGAAGATAGCCAAGACGTAACACATTACAGCACCATTGGCATTCATCGACATAGTAATAGGGCCTGTGAAGTCAGCAACTTTTCGGCTAACACCAAACTTCGTCACTGAGTCTTCCATTTTAGTCGGAAGGCAAATTGCTGAAGATGTCGTTGTCATTGACATAATGGACAGCTTGGCAAATTTCTTCGGCATTTTAAAAGGGTTTACTTTTGTGAGCATCGCTGTCATCGGGCCATACATTAGCAATAGAATAATATCGCCGATTGCCAGAGCGCCTAAGAACTTAAGCATAGGGATAATGACTTTAAAGCCGATAGCACCAGAAACATTGGCTAATAAGCAGAATATACCAATCGGAGCCAGCTTCATTACCATCTTGATGATATTCATAATGACAGCATTAAAACTGACGATAAATTCAGTAATAACTTTATTCCCCGTAGTGCGGGAATATGATCCCATTGCGAGTCCAAAAATAACGGCAAAGACAATACAAGGTATCATTGCGCCACTGGACATGGAGTCAACAATATTGGTAGAAAAGAAACCGAGTATTGTATCTTTTATCGATGCGTCGGGGGTTGCGACTGCCGCTGCCGCGCCTTCAATGATTATTCCTTCCCCGGGTTTAATTGTTACGGCGAGGAATAATCCGACGAAGGCCGAAACAATAGTCATTGATACTATCCATTTGAATGTGTGCAGACTCATCTTTCCTGCACCTTTACTATCAACGTTTCCGATTGCTGCGGATACAGCTGTCATTACTAGCAGTACGACAGACATCTGGATTAATCGGATGAATATATCACCAATGAATTTTATATTCTCAGCCCATGGTCCGACAAATGCACCAAAGGCTATCCCTACTACAGTAGCAATAAGTATTTGATTTGTTAATGATATTGATAGCTTGGGCTTAGGGCTGTTCTCAGCCATACTAATTGACATGTTCGTTCCCTCATTTCAGTTAAATTCCTGATATTAAGGTCTGCAAATGCTTTAGCTCACCATTCAGTGATAAGCATTACAACGGCGCCTGACCTCTTCTATATCGACTCATCTATCTCATTTCTATTGTGTATCTGGTTGCGATATAGCATAGGTAAAATTGGATTGTTTTTATTTGAACGTGATTAGATAAAGGTGAAAAGTTAAATTGTTTTATGAAAGGCAGCGAGATCTTTAGAAATGTTTAAATGTTATTGACGGGTATTGGTGGTTTTTTACTTCCATCTTTTTGTAGATGAAAATTTCAAAAAGATGGAAGTATAATATCAGCTAAAAAATAAAATTAATATTCCGGCAACTCAAATTGCTCCGAAATTTTAAGGATTTCGTTATCCGAACAATGGGCGATATCTTCCATTACCTCACGGGTGAGGTGCGGGCAGAACAGTTCAATGAAATCCAACATGTATTTTTGCAAGAACAGGTTGCGGCTATAGCACAGCCATGCATCACAAGCCGGAATGATATCGTTCAGCGGGATGCTGACCAGGTTATCATCAATGACATCCTGAGCAGCGACTTGGGCAATAATGCCGATACCGTAACCCAGGTTCACATACTTCTTAATCACCTCGACATCCATTACCGTCATGAAGTAATACGGCGTGATCTCTTTTTCCTTGAAGGCCTTGTCTTGCGATGAGCGTCCGGTAGATCCCGGTTCATAGCTGATCAGCGGATAAGCCCCGATTTTCTCGATGGAGATATCGCGGTCTTTAGCCAGAGGGTGATCTTTGGGCACAATCAGGCTCAGGTTCCATTTGTAGGCGGGCAGTATGATGATGTCTTTTTCACGTTCGACGTTTTGCGCCAGTATCGAGAAGTCAGACTGGCCACGCTTTAGGATATGACCGTATTTGTCGAGCTGTGACGTACCAATGTGGAATTTGATTTTCGGGTAGCGCTTAACGAATCGCTCTACCGCTTCAGGAAGCAGGTAGCGGGCAATGGTATTGGTGGTATAAATGTTCAAAAAGCCTTCTTCTGGCTTGATGTGATCGCGAACAATCGTTTTGATACGGCTCTCTTTTTCCAGCATATCGATCGCCTCTTCGATGATCTGCTTGCCGATAGGCGTGACCGTACTGATGGATTTGCCTTTGCGCTCAAAAATTTTGACGCCCAATTCTGATTCAAGCAGCCTGATCTGCTTGCTGACACCCGGCTGGGTGGTAAAGAGGGAATTGGCAGCAACCGAGATATTTAGGTTGTTGTCTATTACCGCCTTGAGGTAACGCAGTTGCTGTAATTTCATTGCTCTCTCATCATATTCGCAATATTTTCATACCCTTGATTGTGCCTGAATTAACAGAAATCATATATAACAAGTGGTAATAATATATTCACTTTCCTTTCGCTGATAGGGGGCGTCTTATGAAGAATCTTTTCTGCGTCGACTATACTGCTGAGGTTTAGTTTTCTTGTCTGCGACTCATTTATCGTCGCAGCGGTGGCGATAAGCTCTTACTTTGCATAGGCCGTCAGTATCGTATCCAAGAGGGAAAACCATTAATGTGGGTTTTAATGGTGTCGGTGCCATGTTATTGGATGGTACCGACACAAGAACGGAGTTACACAAAGCTGAAGGACGCAGAATAGGCGGCGTAGAAGGAGTTTGCTGCCGCCCTCATCTTAAGCTCACTTCAGTTGAGCGATGAAATGGCTGCTGTGTGCAGCCATTTCTCATTTTCTATTTTAGTGGCTTCTTGATATCACCCAAGTAGCCTTGCAGTCACCACAGCTGATTTCAGCATCGCTGATGCTCTTGTTGATGATTTGGGTGTTTTCAGAGTCACATTCTGGGCAATGGGTTCTGGTTGGTGGGCAATTTAGTTCAACACAATGATTCTGGTTGTCCTTAGCTTTAACCATTGGCTGTTTGCAATCTGGGCACAACATGAATAACACTCCTTATATCTTTAACTGACTTCTTGTCAGCTTTGCTGTTATGCGTTTTTATTTCCCTGTTTCTTGTAGCACAAAAATTGTGCCAACATGGCAGAAATAAAAGACATGCACTGTAATATCACCGTTGTGATGGTGTGACCAGTCTGTCGGCTGAATTGTTGGTGGTTTGTTGATCGTCATCATGAATAGGCAAAAACAGTGAATAATTTTGCGAACTATTTGCTGTATATGTAATTCACATGCAGTAATTCTGTCACCATACGGTTTTTTCCTTGTCTCTATATCGTCAAGTGGTTGAAATGTTTTGCCTATATGTCTACCTCAACGGCTTCAAGCTACCGCGTGCTCTCTCTTGCCAAATCTGGCTCATTACTGTTTTCTAACATGATTTTCCGCGCGGTATTACGTAGTGCCAGGGTTGCCTGCCAATCACTTCCTTCTGGGTGAATAGGGGGGCTGATAATGACTTCAATATCTCCCTTGCGGGGAAAGAGTGATTTATCCCTTAAAATGGAGCGGGTGCCTTTAAGGGTAATGGGCAAGATGGGGAGCTGTTTTTCGACCGCGATCTGAAATGCGCCGAGATGGAACTCATGCAGGCCAGCCATTCGATATAACGTCCCTTCGGGGAAAATAGTCAGCGGCCATGGACTGTCGGCAAAGGCGGCTAACTGCCTGCTATCGGAGAGGCTTTTCTGGGTATCGAAACGATCGACAAAATGGGTGCCTAATTTATTGAGGAAAGCACGAGCAAAAAAGTTGCCTTTAAGCTCGGCTTTGGCAACAAACTGATGCTCTTTACCCGTCGCAGCCAGCAGCACAAGTCCGTCTAGGTAACTGGCATGGTTAGCGATAACCAGATATGGCGAGTCATCGTTAGGGAGGTGTTCGATGCCCTCTATCGTTAGCTTGGTACCTGTTAGCTTGATGAGTGAGCGGGCGCCCCAGCGAGCGACTGACCAGCAGGCTGATTTCGCCGGTAAGAGCGTGACCAGTAGCCAAACCGGTGGCGTTAATAGTGCCATGATAAGCCACATATAGCAGGCAAAGCCCCAGTCGGCAGCAAGTCGTTTGAAGCGTATGAATGCAGGTTTAGCGCTAGACAAGAATAAACGGGTTGCTTGCCACCATACCGCTCGTTGTGGGGCATTGAGCTTGTTTTCCTCAAACAATGTTTTACATGCTGAGCGGCGGATTTTGCCACTGGAGGTTTTGGGTACGGTATGGGGAGGGCAGAGTTCTACCACGTCTGTGGGGATCCCGAGCAGATTGAATGACAGATTTTGTATCTCATCCCTTAGCCGCTGTTTCTTGTGTGCATCTTCAAGTTTGGTTTCGGCCAATACGACCAGTTGCTCGGTGCCCGTTTTGGGATTGGCACTGGCAAACACCGCAATACAGCCTTTCCGAACCCCCGCTAGCTGGCTTACGGCCGATTCCAGCTCTTGCGGGTAGATGTTACGGCCAGCTTTGATAATGATGTCCTTGATCCGGCCGGTGAGAAATAGCTCGCCTTCCATGGTCAGGCCGCGATCACCGGTTCTGAGCCATTCATCATGGTATAGCCCAGCGGTCTTGTCCGGAGAGCGATAGTAACCCGACGTTGATGAAGGGCCTTTGAATTCCAATTCGCCTTCTTGGTGTTCGGGTAACTCTCGCCCTTGGCTATCGACGATACGGATCTGGTGCCCTGGTAATGGGTGACCTAACCCGATCAGTGGAATACTGTGTTCGAGCAGCTCGTTGATATTGTTTGTTTGCCCATACTCAATGGGGCCTGTTTCGATACTGACCGCTTTTCCGGTGTTCATCATGGTTTGCCTTTCTACCCACTCCACCCGAGGCTTGCGGGTATTGAGAGGGAAGGTTAACCCAACAGAGGACTCTGCCAGCCCATACACCGGGTTCATGGCTTCTGGGGCGAAACCATATTTTTGATAACGGCGGCTGAAAGCATCTATAGTGGTCGGGCTGATGGGTTCGGCACCGTTCCAGCAATGCCTTACCGAGGAGAGGTCGAGCCCGTCCAGATCGTCATCGGCAATTTTGCTGACACATAACTCATAGGCAAAGTTGGGGGCGGCGGTTAGCGTTCCCCGATGGTGGTGAAGCGCCCACAACCAGCGTTTGGGCTGGGTCAGGAAGTTGAGTGGCGACATAATAACCAAAGGGATAGCATGATAAAGGCTACCAAACCAAGCGCCAATTAACCCCATGTCATGGTAGACCGGCAACCAACTGACAAATACATCATCGGACGTTGCGCCGACAGCTTTGCCCATCGCCCGGACATTGGCAAGCAAGTTGGCATGGGTGAGTTTCACCCCTTTGGGGACGCCAGTACTGCCCGATGTGTATTGCAAGAAGGCTATCTCGTCAGGTTGAGCTTGCCCTGTTGGATGATGCTCGGAAGAGCTGGACTCCGCGCTGAGGGAGTCGATCTCTTCTGTCGTGACAATATGTTCCAATGCTGGCACATGAAGCTTGAGCAGAGTCGATAGCCCTTTGGCTTGTTCAACGGTGATCAGTAATTTTGTCTCGGCATTTTGCAGTATTTTACTGTGCCTAACCAAGTGATCTTCAATTTGCGACGGCCTTGCTGGTGGATAAATCGGCACCGGGATCGCCCTCGAGAATAAAATCCCGAAGAAGCAATAGAAATAGGCATTGCAGGTAGGCAGCATGATCGCCACGGTATCGCCGGGACCGATACCGAGATCTTGCAGGTGACTGGCGATGAGCTTTGCCTGCTGATAGAGAGTTTGGTAACTGATGGACTCGACATTGACCGCATCTTGATACACATACAGGTGCGGCCGATCACCATGTTGTTCGACATGCCAGTGCAGCAGCTCCTGCAATGTCTCGACGTGGTCGGGATAAATAGATGCAGAAGGCAACTCAATTTTATCAGCCGAGGCCTTGATAGCCGTTGGGTGCTGTTCGGCATTGAAGATGGCATTGAGTAAGTCACGGGGGGTTTCGATTTCTGCCAGTGTCTGTGTTGGTAGCGTGATGGTAAATTGCTGCTCGGTGCGTTGGATTAATTCGGCTCTGGCTAAGCTGTCGAGACCCAGATCTTGGTCAAGTGTGCTATCGAGGTAGACGGAACTGCTATCGAAACTGTCAGGGTTAATTTCGATCGCTAACTCTGTTACCAAGCCAAGTAATGAATGGGCAGCCTGTTTGGGATCGGAGTAGGGTGGTTTGGTTGGGTTTTCCATGGGCTACCCCTTTTTTATTATGATGGGTAAAGTGTAGCCAAACTCCGTATTATTGCTGTTAAATGTATGAAAAAGTGTGGTTATGTGCACATTGGGTATCGATGTTCATACGTTATGGCAAAGCCCACCGATACTGTCTCGGTGGGCAGAGCAAGCACGCGATGATCTATGCGTTTTGCGCAATCTGGCTCAGCATAGTCCTGTTTGCGTCGAGCCATTGAGAAAAGCTTTGTGGCTGGCGACCTGTCAGCATCTCGAACTCTTGGCTGGTACCATCGGAAAATGCGCTGAAATCAGGGCAAATCATCAGAATACTACCCGAGTTGCATGGTGTTACAGTGTCGCTTTATACGGTCTATCAGCACAAGGCGTTAATGCCGCGCAAAGTCAGGGCGCTTATCGATTTTTTCAAACTACCCCCCTTATCGTCGTTGATATAAAGCTACGTAGTCCGCCATAGGAATCGCTTTCTTGAAATTGGCTGTTTTGTGATTGTCCTCAAGTCTATACGCCTTGCTATGGACTAGTTTTTAAGCAATTGATGTCTGCTTTATAAGTCAGGTGCGAGGTAAGTATTGTCCTAGCCGCCTCATTGACATCTCGCATTAGAAGGATCTCGATAACATACTCAGAGGGACAAACACATGATTGTTATATTTGTGCATGGATGGAGCGTTACGGATACCAATACATATGGCCTCTTACCAGAAGCTATTGCGAAGCAAGCGAGCCACTATGGGCTTGATGTCGATATAAAACATGTTTGGCTGGGGCGATATATCAGTTTTGATGATACGGTGAATATGACCGATATCATACGTGCATTCGATCAGGCCCTACATGACCTGATCCCGACTGGTGACGATATTGCTGCGTTTTCCTGTATTACGCATTCAACCGGTGGGCCTGTCGTGCGCGAGTGGCTGGATCGCTACTATGGCAGTGACAATCTGGACCAAAGCCCGTTGCGCCATCTGATCATGTTGGCGCCAGCTAACCATGGGTCACCACTGGCAGCACTCGGCAAGCAGAGAGTAGGTAGAATAAAAGCCTGGTTTGATGGTATCGAACCGGGGCAGTTGATACTCGACTGGTTATCTTTGGGTAGTCAGCAGCAAATCGATTTGTCCAGCGCCTACCTTCACTATAAGCCTGCAGTGAATGGCTTTTACCCCTTTGTTTTGACAGGGCAATCCATTGATAAGAAGTTCTACGACTTTGTGAATAGTTATCTGGCAGAGTCAGGTTCTGACGGGGTGGTAAGGGTTTCTGGGGCCAATATGAACTTCAGTATGGTGAGGTTTGTTGAATCCGGAACGGCAGATACGGTTGCCCATATGTCGGATGAACTTAATGTTAGTTTGCTGAAACTGGTTGACGGGGTTAAGCGTCCAGAAACCGTCCCGCTGGGCGTGATCCCAAATGCCAGCCACTCGGGTAAGCAAAAGGGGATCATGCGCAGTGTCGTTAGCGCGACGTCGACAAAACCACAACTCGCTGAAATCCTAAAGTGTCTGCAAGTGGATTCTGAGGCCGACTATCAGATACGCCAGCAGGCGCTAGCGACATTGACTCAACAAACGCAACAGCGCAGTCATCGGTATATGAATTTGGTTTTTATCGTCAAAGATGACCAAGGTGAACCTGTTACCGATTACGATCTTGTTTTGTTGGGCGGCCAAGACCGCGATCCGAACAAACTGTCCAAAGGCTTTTTCGTCGACCGCCAGAAAAATGCGGCTAGCCCCAACCATCTGGTCTATTACATAGACCACGACGTGATAAGCAAGAGTCAGCTTACGGGCTTTAGGGTTATTGCTAGGCCAAATCAAGGTTTCACTTATTATCACGCTGTCGAGTACCGTGTTGAAACTGCAGATATTGATGCGTTCTTAAAGCCAAATGAGACGTTATATCTAGAGGTGGTGCTTCACCGTCGCGTTGACCAAGCGGTTTTTCTTTTTGACGAGGCGAGTGAGCCGCAGATGCATAAGGAAGGTAAGCTTTTCAAAACGGAAACACGGCATGACTTCAAAGGGCAGAAACCGATTAATAAGCCGGTTAAGTGAACCGGCTTCGCTAGGTTATATCCACAAATACAAACTGAAGACGGATAGGCTTTAAGTATGAAAAGGATTTTGAATGTTGCGTTGCTTGTTATTGTTTCGGGCTGTGCCAGCGATCCGGTGACGACAACCCAAGTGCCGGAGCAATTGTGTGTCGGGAGTACCGTGATCAGTGCTGAACTGAGTGACAAATTCGAATTGGTACGAGATCCGGCATTGCTATCCCAGGCTCTCGGTGAAGCGCTGGCGGGTAAGTTATGTCAGGGAGCGGTTTATCAAAGTACTCAGGAAGTGACTATCTATCGGGCCTGGAATAGTACCAACCCCCATAGCCAGTTTGGTCAATGGTGGTCATTTACCCGTCCGGCCGGTCAGGTATCGGAATATAGGAAAGACTATGAAATTTGCTATCAATGGTCGCCGCTCGACAAGCTAGCAGAATGCACGTTGAAGCCCGGAACAAAGGTCGTCGTTGGTAATGGCCAGAGTGCCTGGTGTTCGGAATATTTGAGCTATCCAGTTTCGGATAAGCAGCAGGTCTATATTACCGATGCGTCCGATTCGGCAATGAAATGTCAGAGCTATGACGGCGTAATCAGTTGGGAGCATGACGTAGCCCAATAGATTAAGTTACGCAGTGGCAGTGGCCAAGCAAAGCAAGAATGTGATCCAATCCATAGATTGTATGTTTTTCGACCGTTTTTTTTGACGTAGAACAAATCTGTTTGGGATTAAGTTGGCATTCTCGCATTAGCGATCACTTAATTAAGTAACCGCTAATGTAAGGAGGCGCTAAAATGGCTAGGAAACCATTCTCGATACGCTGTCGGGCTGTATTAGGCTCGGTTCTTTTGCTTCTGCCTCTCTGGGTTGCTGCCTCGACTGCCGACCACCGCGCGTTCGAACAACTTTACGGGCCCTTCGAACGTGCTGAGCAAGTCACCAAAGCCTGCCTCGATTGCCATACTGAAGCCGGCGAACAGTTACAGCAATCTACACACTGGACGTGGCAACATGGTCGAGGGAGTACAGGTACTGTTTATGGTAAGACAGAAGTGATCAATAACTTCTGTATATCGACAGCTTCCAACGAACCGAGGTGCACCAGTTGCCATGCCGGCTATGGCTGGAAGGATGATAGCTTTGACTTCACCAAGCAAGAAAGCGTCGACTGTCTGATCTGTCACGAGCAGTCTGGGCAGTATCGCAAATTTCCCACAGATGCCGGTCACCCCAACTATGTAGCGAAGGAATGGCCCAAGGGCTCAGGCAAGATGTTGCCTGCGGTTGACTTAGCCGTGGCTGCCCAAAGTGTCGCTACCCCGGAAATCGAAAACTGCGGCGCTTGTCACTTTTTCGGCGGGGGCGGTGACTCGGTCAAACATGGTGACATGGACTCAACCCTCTTTAGCGCCTCACCAGAGCTGGATGTCCATTTATCCGAAGAGGGCGCTAACCTGAAGTGCCAGGACTGCCATACCACCAGCAATCACCAAACCAAGGGATCGCGCTATGCCATGCAGGCAAAAGATACATCCGGTATCGATATTCCCGGCCACAGTGATTTCAGCCGGGCAAGTTGCGAGTCTTGCCATGGGATGGAGCCGCACCAAGGCTCCCGTAATGCTATTCGCCTCAACCAGCATGTCGAAAACATCGCTTGCCAAACCTGCCACATTCCTGAGTTCGCCCGTGAGAAAGCCACCAAAACGGTCTGGGACTGGTCAAGCGCGGGGGATAAAAGCCGCCCTGTTACCAAAGACCAATGGGGCAACGTGACTTATACCCCGAAAAAAGGCGATTTTGTTTGGGAAATGAATGTGGTGCCAGAGTATGTGTGCTTTAACGGCGAGATGGACTATACCGTTGTCGGTGAGAAAATCACGGCAAATGATGCAGGCATTATTGCGTTAACCACCCCACAGGGGCGGTGTAGTGATGACGATTCACGGGTCTGGCCGTTTAAGGTAATGAAAGGCAAACAACCCTACGATAGCGAAAACCAAATTATGGTCACGCCATATCTCTTTGGTAAAGACAAAGCCGCATACTGGAAGAGCTACGATTGGGATGCTTCAGCACAAGCAGGCATGAAGGCCAGTGGAGAAGTGTTCAGTGGCAAGCTTGAGTTTATCAATACCGAATACCACTTCCCAATTACCCATATGGTTGCCCCCGCTGAAAAAGCGCTGGAGTGCCAGGCGTGCCATAGCCAGGATGGCCGGCTGTTTAAATTGGCGGGCTTCTATCTTCCCGGCCAGTCCGACCCCTTCAAGGGCAGTCATTACCTCTGGTGGCTGGTGGCGTTGACGCTCGGAGCCGTGTGTATTCACGCTATTTTGCGCGTGATCGTTCCCAACGGACAAGACAAGGAGTGAGTTATGCGTCAGATGATTTATAAACGTTTTGAGCGGTTCTGGCATTGGTCACAAAGCTTGTTGATGCTGGTCATGCTGGTAACGGGTTTCGAAATCCACGGCACCTTTAGCTGGCTTGGTTTCGAACAGGCCTTGCAGTGGCATGAGGTTGGGGCCGTGGCATTGATCATTCTTTGGGTGTTTGCCATTTTCTGGCATTTCACCACGGGGGAGTGGAAGCAATATATTCCGACGACAGAGAAGCTGGTGGCGGTGATCCGTTACTACAGTAAGGATATCTTCTTTGCCAAGCCTCACCCCTATAAAGTGACACCAGATCGCAAGCACAATCCCTTACAGCGATTTTCCTACTTGGGGTTCAAACTGCTGTTGGCTCCTGTCATTTGGATAACCGGCTTAATGTTGCTGGCCTATCCGTTCGGCCTGCAGGTGCTCTCTCTGCCAACGCTGTCGGCCCTGCACCTGCTGTCGGCTTTTCTTATCCTGGTCTTTCTCATCGTGCATGTGTATATGACCACCACAGGTGATACGCCGTTGAGCCACATTAAAACCATGATCACCGGTTACGAAGAGCACCAAGATCCAGACGTGGATGAGCAAACCCTGCCATCGGAAAAGAACACTTAAGCGCTTACTGAGTCGCAACGACTGGCACGTTCAAATTCGAGTGCGTGCCAGCTTATCCAAACAAATTAATAAATAAGGCCGAGAGTCGCCCTCTCCTAAAAAGACACCAGCGGTCGCATATTTACAGAAAATCAGCCTCAAAAATGGAATGTTAAATCTGATAAAAGTGAATAAGGTTTCACTTTTGTTTTGTTTTTATGCGGGCTATATTTCCCATGTGACCGCTATTGCACATGTCGCGCCAATGTAATACTTCATATCAAATAAGAATTTTATTATGAAATTTGCACCCAAAATGATTGTGGTGTCGGGATAGAGCAGTGTTACATCAAGTCAAATGGTGATCTGAGCTACTGCCCGATCCTTGGGCCTGCTCACAGCTTATTGACATCAAACTCGTGAGCTAAATGAAATGGAGTTAATACCATGGAAATAGGTTATATCACCGCGATGTTCTTGTTCGCCATCACAACAACCGTCACCCCTGGGCCGAACAATATAATCATTGCAACCTCAGGCGTTAACTTCGGCATTTTTAGGAGTTTCCCTCTTTTACTTGGCATATGCATTGGCTTCTCGACCATGGTATTCCTCGTCAGCTTGGGGTTTGGCGAAATACTACTGCGCTACTCAGAGCTATACCTTGCGATCAAGATCGTTGGGGTATTCTATTTAGTGTACCTCGCTTGGCAAATTGCTCGCTCAAAGCACAGTACTTTAGATACCAGTTCAGCCGAGCCTCTTTCATTTTGGCAAGGATTTTTCTTTCAATGGGTTAATGCAAAAGCTTGGATTGTTGCCACCAGTGCGATCGCAGCCTTTACAACACTAGATAGTCTCCTGCTCTCAAGCAGTATTACACTCTCGCTTGTGTTTTTAGTCACAGCCCTTCCTTCTGTTGGGGTGTGGTTGCTGTTTGGCACCGCCATTCATCGTTTTTTAAACAAAGAGATACACCTTTCATTATTTAATTATCTGATGGCAACTTTACTGCTGTGCTCGGTCATCCCGACACTCATTGAGCTTCTAAATACACAGGGCTAGCCGTTATAGCCATCACTTTGTGTGGTATGAAAGGAATCTCCCCCCGACAAGACACCAATCTGATTCTGATTTGTCTTTAAGCCTGGAGTGATTAGGTTAACCAAAGTAGGGGGGGGAACTATTTATCAATGGCTTGAACCAAGTTGCTATTGGCAAGTAGATGAATTTTTTGAGATCACAGTACTTGTTCAGCAGTCACCAGTGGTACACGAAGAGATACTGCGTTTAGAGCGATATCGTGAATCATTTTATCCACGGTAGTACAGCAATCGATCACAATTGATACTTTGTACTTCTCAGCGGATTTCGACATTGCAGTATGTGTCACGCAGTTTTGCGTCATCATGCCACATATTAGTAGCTCATCAATGCCGTATTTTTTGAGTGTTTTATCTAGAAGGGTTTTTTCAAAACTGTCTGCAAAGGTTTTCACCACCACCTCAGAATTTGGATCTATAGCCATGATTTCAGGATGAATTTCCGCCCCTTTGGTGCCGTCGCAAAAAAATGGCGCTATTCCTTTCGCGGGATCGGCAATATGCTGAATATGAATCACAGGAATGTTTTGCGAGTTTGCTTTATCAATCGCCGTTTTGATGTTGTTCAGCGTTTGCGTTGTATTCCAAAGTGGAAACTTTCCCCCAGGGAAATAGTCATTTTGTAAATCGATAACAAGGAGTGCTTTTAGACTCATTTTAATTCTCCATTAAACATATTTGCTGTCTTGGTAGGGAGGATTATCGTTAACTTGCGGTAATTTCATAAGAGTCTAAAATGACATAAAACATGTTAAAAACGACAAAATGTATCTCTAGGCAATGAAACAAATCTCGATAGGTATCTGCCATTATCCTAATGCTTTGAAGTCAGCAATTTATGGCTTAGAAGAAATGTTTTTAATGGCAAATAACACCTGCAAAAAGCAAAGCGTTGACGTCGAATTTGTACCTGTTATTTTCGATTGTACTAAACAACTGCCTCAAGGTTTTGCGGTGATATTGCTGCCTCCAAGCTCTCAGAGTGATTACTACCTCAACCCTCAAACAAAGCTAGTTGATTGGCTTAAAGCACAGCATTGCCAGGGTGCGATTCTTGCTTCAGCATGTGCAGGTGCATTTATACTGGCAGCAACAACGTTGGTGGAAACGAGAACCGTCACCACGCACTGGGGCTTGTCAGACTCGTTTCACGAACAGTTTCCCCATATATCGCTAAATACGAATGAGCTCTTAATTGACCATGGTGATGTGATTACCGCTGGGGGGATGATGTCTTGGCTGGATCTAGGTTTTGAATTGGTAGCGAAATTCACCACTTTGAACGTGATGCGCCAACTTGGTAAGAGACTTGTTGTCGATACCGCTCCAAGGGAGCAGCGGTTTTATAAGCAATTTAATCCGTCATTTTTACATGGTGACCAAACGATTGTTGCGATTCAACAGGCAATGAACTTGCACTACTCGAAGCCACTATCGATTCAAGCTTTGGCAGAACAAATCAGTCTCACTGAGCGTACCATGCAGCGGCGATTCCTAAAAGCGACCGGCTACAATCCCAATCACTATTTGCAGCGACTTAGGGTGCAAAAGGCGTGTGATTTACTAGAAAGTTCACAGTATTCTTTTGAGTGGATAGCCAATCAAGTGGGCTATGAAGATACCAGCGCGTGTCGAAAAGTATTTATTAAAACGATGGGGCTAACACCAAGAGCGTTTCGCTTGCGATTTACACGAAGCAGGCCCAGCTTCGACCTAGCGGGTGCTAGTGGGAACGAAACGGGGCCCGAGGGTTGGTCGTAACTTAACTCGTTAAGACTAGCGAATTAAGGCCTATTTAAGGTCAAAGCGGTCAGCATTCATGACTTTAGTCCACGCTGCGATGAAGTCATTTACAAACTTCTCTTTAGCATCATCACAAGCATAGAGTTCAGCCAATGCCCGTAGTTGTGAATTAGAACCAAAGACCAAATCCACGCGGGTTGCTGTCCATTTCTTCTCGCCAGTCGCTCGGTTTGTCCCTAGGTAAGCACTGTTGTTAGGGCACACAGGTTTCCACTCTGTCGCCATATCCACAAGGTTGATGAAGAAGTCGTTACTTAGTACGCCAACTCTATCGGTCAATACACCATGTGCGGTATTGTTGTGGTTCGCGCCTAGTACACGCAGGCCACCAATGAGCACGGTCATCTCTGGAGCGGTTAGTCCCAGTAGCTGTGCTTTATCAAGCAGCATCTCTTCGGCTGGTACTGAGAACAGTTTCTTAGCAAAGTTGCGGAAACCATCAGCTTCCGGTTCCAATACCGCAAACGATTCTTCATCCGTTTGCGCTGCTGTTGCGTCAACACGGCCTGCTGAGAATGGCACATCTACATCAAAACCACCGTCTTTCGCTGCTTTCTCGATAGCAACGTTACCAGCCAGTACAATAAGATCTGCAATGGATACGCCACGCTCACCCGTATTGAAGTTAGCCTGAATACCGTCTAAAACGGCGAGGACTTTATTTAGCTGCTCTGGCTGGTTTGCTTCCCAATTTCTTTGTGGTGATAAACGAATGCGTGCGCCGTTGGCACCGCCACGGTAGTCTGAACCACGGTAAGTTGACGCACTAGACCAAGCTGTATATACCAGCTCAGAAACACTGAGTGCTGAGTTTAGAACGGCCTGCTTCAGCTCGGCAACATCACTACTTGAAAGAGCCGCAAAGCTTGCTTGTGGCAGTGGGTCTTGCCAAATCAGATCTTCTGCCGGTGACTCTGCACCGATGTAGCGACTCTTCGGACCCATATCGCGGTGCGTTAATTTAAACCAAGCACGAGCAAAAGCATCTGCAAATTGATCTGGGTTTTCGTGGAAGCGTTTTGATATTGGACCGTAGATTGGGTCCATACGCATTGCCATGTCGGCGGTCGTCATGATGGTTTTGACTTTCTGAGATGGGTCATGCGCTTTAGGGGCCATATGGTCTTCATCGACGCCAACCGGCTCCCACTGCCAAGCGCCAGCTGGACTCTTCACGAGATCCCAGTCGTAGCCAAACAGCATATCGAAGTAACCGTTATCCCAAACGATAGGGTTTGGTGTCCAAGCACCTTCAATACCAGAAGTCGTCGTATCATCACCTTTACCTGTGCCAAAGCTGTTCTTCCAGCCAAAGCCCATTTCTTCTAGTGGTGCAGCTTCTGGCTCTGGTCCCATTTCTTCTTCAGAACCAGCACCGTGCGTCTTACCAAACGTGTGACCGCCAGCAACGAGTGCAACAGTTTCTTCATCGTTCATCCCCATACGGGCAAAGGTATCGCGGATATCGCGACCTGAAGCCAGAATACTAGGATCACCATTTGGGCCTTCTGGGTTTACGTAGATCAAGCCCATTTGCACAGCGGCTAATGGTTTTTCTAAGTCTCGCTCACCTGAGTAACGCTCATCACCAAGCCATTCGCTTTCAGCACCCCAGTAGATGTCTTCTTCTGGTTCCCAAATATCAGCGCGGCCACCTGCAAAACCAAAAGTCTTCAGCCCCATAGATTCAATTGCAACGTTACCGGCAAGGATGAATAGGTCAGCCCAAGACAGGCTATTGCCGTATTTCTGTTTTACAGGCCACAGTAGGCGACGAGCTTTGTCTAGGTTACCATTATCTGGCCAGCTATTAAGAGGAGCAAAGCGCTGGTTACCTGTGTTCGCGCCCCCTCGACCATCTGAAGTACGGTAAGTACCTGCTGCGTGCCACGCCATACGGATCATGAATGGACCGTAATGACCATAGTCTGCAGGCCACCAATCTTGAGAGTCGGTCATGAGTGCTTCAAGGTCTGCTTTGAGGGCTTTTAGGTTCAGCGCTTTGAAGGCTTCTGCATAGTTAAAGTCTTCACCTAAAGGATTTGATTTCTTGTCATTCTGATGCAGTATCTTGATATTCAATTGGTTTGGCCACCAATCAACGTTCTTTGTTGCTTTCCCGCCTAGGGTTGTATTCCCACCATGCATGACTGGGCATTTGCCCGTCGTGCCTGTTTGACCATGACTCATAATGAACTCCTTGTCTGCCGGCAATCTGTGCGGCAGTCGATATGTTTGGAAAACTCAGTATGAATATAGCGAGAATGAGAAATGTTTATAGATGGTTGTATCGATAGTTGTGATAGAGCTAACCTATCTATTAAGAATATCAATTATTACTTGTTATATATCATATTCTTACATTGGGTTTGCAGACAAAAGAAACCCTGCCATATGGGTAACAAAGGCAGGGTTTGGGTGCGAATGGAGAGCGTGAATTAGAATTGGTTCAACTCAACTCAACTCAACTCAACTTCTTCGGCGATAAATCCACCGGTCTGGTGCTCCCACAGCTGGGCATAGATACCGTGGTGATCCAGTAGCTCCTGATGGGTACCTTGTTCGACAACTTCGCCTTGATCGAGCACGATCAGGCGATCCATCGCAGCGATAGTGGATAGACGGTGGGCAATCGCGATAACGGTTTTACCTTCCATCAACTCGTATAGACTTTCCTGAATGGCTGCTTCAACTTCCGAGTCTAGTGCTGAGGTGGCTTCATCGAGGATCAAGACCGGGGCATCTTTCAGTAATACCCGTGAGATCGCAACGCGCTGGCGCTGGCCCCCGGAGAGTTTCACTCCGCGTTCGCCGACTTGTGCATCGTAACCGACATTGCCGTGGGGATCGCTGAGTGTCTCGATGAACTCGTGAGCATGAGCTTGTTTGGTTGCACTGAGTAACTCTTCTTCCGTCGCATCCGGACGACCGTAAAGGATATTCTCACGGATAGATCGATGCAGCAGCGAAGTATCCTGAGTTACCATGCCGATTTGGCCACGCAGTGAATCTTGGGTTACATCGGAAATTGTCTGGCCGTCAATTTTGATGGCACCCGATTCCACATCGTGGAAACGCATCAACAGGTTGACCAAGGTTGATTTACCGGCACCAGAACGGCCAATCAAACCGATTTTCTCACCCGGTTTGATGTTGAGGTTAAGCTTTTCAATGACCCCTTTCCCTTCACCATAGTGGAAGCTGACATCGCTAAATTCAATCTCGCCCTTGGAAACGTTCAGGTCGGGTGCATTGGGTTTATCTTGGATGTCGACCGGCTTGGATAGGGTTTTCATACCATCAACTACAGTACCGAGGTTTTCAAATAGGCTGCCGACTTCCCACATGATCCATTTGGACATACCGTTGATGCGCAGTGCCAAGCTGACCGCGATGGCGATAGCGCCGATGGAAATGGCTGCACTCGACCATAGCCAGATAGACATACCGGCAATGATGAAGACCAGTATGTAGTTGATGGCTTCGACAGAAATATTAAAGCCGGTGACAAAGCGCATCTGGCGGTACACCGTATCCATGAAACCGCTCATGCCTTGTTCGGCGTATTCGGTTTCACGGTTAGTATGGGAAAACAACTTCACGGTGGAAATGTTGGTATAGCTGTCGACAATACGTCCGGTCATCAATGAACGGGCATCAGCCTGCTCAGTGGCAACGGCTTTGAGTTTAGGCACGAAATAAAATTGGATGCCGATATACGCTGCTAGCCAAAGCAGCATAGGGATCATTAGTCGGGCATCGGCCTGGCCAATCATCACCACCATCGAGGTGAAGTAGACGGTAATATACACCAGCACATCAAGCAGCTTCATTACTGTTTCCCGAACAGCAAGGGATGTTTGCATCACCTTGGTTGCAATTCGTCCTGCAAACTCATCTTGGTAGAAGGAAACACTTTGGCGAAGCAGGTAGCGGTGTGCTAACCAGCGAATCGACATCGGATAGTTACCCAGTAATGTTTGATGGACAACCAGGGAATGTAGGGTGATCAGGGCAGGGACAACAATGACGACCAGTAGGCCGATACCCAATAACTTGCCACCTTCCTCGGCCCAGAAAGTATCAGGATTATGTACGGTTAGCCAGTCAACCAGTTGCCCCATAAAGCCGAATAACGAGACTTCAACAATGGCTATCAGTGCGCTGAGTACAGACATAGCAAGCAATGGCAGTTCAAACCCACGGGTATAGTAACGGCAGAAGGCGAACAACCCCTTTGGAGGTTGTTCTGGTTCATGGGGCGGAAAGGCTTGGGCGAGCTTTTCGAAACGTTTGTACATAAATTGATGGTTCCAGTCAGGCAGATGTGTTTGGCAAAATAGTCCTATCGAAGGCTATGGCTCTGGGGTGGTATGCCTTGGTGCGCAATGGCGTGGCAAGCATAGTGAGAACAGAAACGGAGCGATATCCCGATAGGAAAAATAATGTGCAGGAATATACCCAAATGTGGGCATACAGCCAAGTACTTGGATAGACACATTATGGTTATTGATTGTACATTTATGCAACTAAGAGGTTAAGACATAATTCTGTCTCAATCTTGCCTGATTCTGCTTTTCTCTCACCGGGGATAAGCCGTCTGAGGTAGCGAATTTCGATTGGAGCTAAATAAGGTTCTGATTTTAATGAAATAGGTAGACCGTATTGTGAAAATTATGGAAATATCGGCCGAGCAAACATTGCCCATTCGGCATAAAGTGCTGTGGCCGAATCAGAGTGTCGAGTTTTGCCGGGTGCCTGATGATGCCGATGGGCTGCATTATGGCGTTTCTGAAGGCGGTGCGCTGGTGTGCGTGGCATCGGTATTCATATCAGGCGAGCAGGCAAGGTTGCGGAAATTTGCCACGTTGCCTGAGTGCCAAGGTAAGGGAATAGGGACTGCCGTAATTGAACATATCCTTGCTGATCTCAAGGAGAGGAATGTTCGCTGCTTTTGGTGTGACGCCCGGGAGTCAGCCGGCGGTTTTTATCACCGTTTTGGCATGTCGCCTGAAGGTGAGCGTTTTTATAAAGGTGATGTCCCCTACTTTAAAATGGCAATGATCCTGTCATAGTCTCAACCTAGACTGGGTGTTACCGGTAACAGGTGATTTAATACTATAATACCCGCGCTGATATTACTCAGCGGGAAACGAATAGATAATAAAAAATACAGGAACAACAATGAAAGAAAGTCAGCAACTGAATCTCGAATTTTCCCCGCTGGTGGAGAAAAATTTTGACCTTGCCGAATGTCCTCGCTGGGATTGGCGTCAACAGGCTTGGTGCTGGGTGAATATCCCTGCGGGTGAGTTGTGGCGCCTAAAAGAGGGTAAAGCGGAAGCTCGACGTTGGGATGATATGTTGGGCTGTGCGGCAATGTGGGGTGAAGAAGGATTTGTCTTGGGCACTAAATCCGGCGTTTATCTGTTGGAAGATTGGGATGCCGAGCGTCGGCAAATTGCCCCATTGGTAAAAACACACCCGAGAATGCGTTTTAATGATGGCCGGGCCGCACCGGGTGGCCGCTTTATGGCGGGCACGCGTAATGGGGCCAAAGAAGGCGATCAGGGCCAGTTCTACCAACTCATGGCTGGAGGCAAGCTGGATAAAATGCCAATGTTTGCCTGGACCTGTAACGGCTTGGCATTTTCGCCATGCGGCAGCATTCTATATTGGGCTGATACTGGCTCTAGCGTGGTTTACTGTGCGGCTTACAACCCTGAAACGGGGGAGTATGGCGAAAATCGCATCTTCTGTGATTTGACCGAATTCGAAGGCCGCCCAGACGGAGCGTGTGTGGATAGTGAAGGCGCATACTGGGTTGCCATGTATAGCGGTAAATCCGTAGTGCGGATCGGTATTGATGGCGTGGTTACTCATGTGATCCCGGTACCTGCCGATAATCCAACAATGGTTGCTTTGGGCGGTGCAAAGGGCAACCAACTTGTGGTTACCAGTGCTGAGAGTGCTAATGGTCCGGGGCGAGTATTGACCGCTCAGGTTGATTGGCAAGGAATTGAAGAGCCTTTAGTGACCGTACTGTAAGTCAACCGACACTTACGCTCTTCAGCTGTATTATGGGCGCAGAATCGGCATAGCCTTACTCCATAATAAGGCAGTTGCGCCCTTCTTCTTTGGCCTGGTACAAGCAGTTATCGGCACGTCGGATCAAGTTGTGAATATCACTCTCGGCATGGGTGACCCCCAGGCTGATCGTGTATTTGATGGTGTTCCCCAAAATTGTTAGCTCGGATTCTGCGATGTCCTTAAGTAATCTATTCAGTCTCTGGACGAATACCTCAGGAGAGTTGCCATAAAGAATACAGAATTCTTCGCCACCGAAGCGGGCGACCAACGCGTCTGGGAAGTAGGCCTTTAAGGTGTTTGCGAGCTCAATCAGTACCATATCCCCAATATGGTGGCCATAGTTGTCATTGAGTTGCTTGAAGTTGTCGACATCAAGCAAAGCAAGGCAGCGAGGTGCGGTATTTTTCTTCACTAACTTGTGGTTGAAAAAATAGCGGCGATTCCATGCTTGGGTAAGATAATCACGGTTGGCCAACAGGTAGAGATTTCGCTCCGAGTCGAGAATATTCAGGGTACTGTGCAGACGGCAGTAGAACTCTTCCTGGTTGAAGGGTTTTTTGAGGAAGTCGTTAGCACCGGCCTTGAGAAATTTTGCGGTGAGGGCCGGCTCTTCGCTGGCGGAAAGGCCAATGATCGCGAGTTGTCCTGGGCGAAAGCGTTTTCTTAGCTCTTTAATCAAGCTAACGCCGTCGCGTTCAGGCATTGAATAGTCAGTGATTACCAAAGATATCGACTTGTTTTTGTTGATCATTTCCAATGCGTGCTCGCCATTGGTGGCCTCAAGAACGGTTAGATACTGTCTCTCCAGCAAGCTGCGAATATACTTTCTGGCTGTAATGGAGTCGTCAACCACCAAGGCGGTATGGTCGTGATTGCGCTCTAGGCGCTGTAGGATCGGGATGATACTGGCAATGCAGGTCGGGCTATCTTTGGGAATATAGTCAATGACCGTTTTTGCCAATACTTTTTCACGGGTCATTTCATCCATCAGTGCCGTCAAAACAATGACTTTTATACCAACAGACAAACACACATCGATGATCTCGCCATCTTGCCCGTCAGGCAGGCAGTAATCGAGAATGGCGCAATGGAAGTCTGTGCTATTGTCCAAAACAGCTTCGGCTTCAGCAATAGAGTTGGCAATAACAGGGGTGTAACCAGCTTGCCTTAGTTCACTTTCAATGACTCGACGGAATGGACGGCTATCTTCGACGACCAATATCTTTTGTTCCATCACTCTAATCCTGCAGCTGTCTATTATTATCACTGTTTATAAGGCGCAGTATTATGGGCTATTTTATTTTGATATACAATTAACACAATCTCTTGTTGTAAGAAATATATTTACTTGAAGAGGGGGGAATGTAAATCTATCTTGGCATTGAATGAAATTCCAGTTGCATTAGTGTTGTTTTTTTGCTTTCTTTATGCGTCAGTAAGGCGCTTGCGGCAGATTGGTATCCCTTTGATGTCAAATACTCAATAGTCTTAATCGCTGGCTTATAACGAAGGACGTGACGTGAATAGGCCATGCGCTGGGAGGCTAAATGTGAAATGGTATTGTTATAACATTAGCAAGTTTTTCAAGTGCTACTGAGTATGAAAAATATAGTTGAACATAGAGTGCGACTCGGTGCTTTTTTATTTTATACCGATAAATAATCTGAAAACTTATTTTTCATTGCAGTCTCTACGTTCGGGGGAAAATTAAATATGACGTCTTTTTTGACATAACCCCACGGGTAACGTCTTGGTGATAGACAATTACCCGCAAGGTTGGTTGCGTTACGGTTTTTAGGCCTGGCTGTAGTGCTGTAAAATAGCGGTGACTTCGTTTATACGACGTTGAAAACGGGCTTTGGAAGCGCGTTCGTGCTCAGTATGATCACCATCGCCAAAGGGGCCAAATCCATCGATAGTCGGGACACCGGCCCCCGCCATAATATTGGCGTCACTGACCGTCGGTGCAGGCATCCATTATCGTCCCCATTGGCATTTGGTGTATTACCGGCAGAACAGCGCTACCGTCAAGGTGACTGATCCCTATACGGGTAACTGCTGATCTAAAAAGCCGCCAGTGCTGTCTATCTCTAGAGATAAATAGCGCTGGCGGCTTTGTTTTCATTAAAGGGTCAATGATTAGTCTTTTTTAGCTTCAGCTCTGCCCCTGCCAGATCAACTCACATTGCTGGCTGCCGTCTTTGGCAATCGGTTTTTCGACCAACCAACGCAGTGGCGAGACCACCGGGCTGGTGGTGAAGCGAACCGAGGTTTCCATAATGGCTGATAGCGGAACCGAGAAGTCGAAATCTTCAAACTTGCCAAAGACCTCGACCGGCGTTTGCAGGCTGAAAATCTGCGCACGCTTCGATTGGGGGCGCAGGTACAGGGCAAAGTCACGGTTGGCATAGCTGGCATCGAACTTACCATTGACCTGGATACGTGTCGTATCCAGCAGCAAGTCGCGCTGGCTCATTGTGCCTTGTTGGATATCTAAGCCTGCGGCAACGCAATTGAGTACCGATGGATCGTTATTGGTAAAGTTTGGAATGATCGCATCGGTCAAGCTGACAGCCCAAAGGTCGATCAAGTCTGACTCAAACTCCTGCGGCCATGCGGCAAAGCCGATGAAGCCGTTAGCATTATTCATCAGGCTATCTGGCGAGTTAGCTAAACTGGTCAGATTGAACTGGGTTGAAATGTTACCGTGCATACCGCTTTCCGGTGCCAGACGTCGGGCGAGCACCCCGTAGTCGAAATTCTCGATGTGGCCGTTCAGCTGGATATCAAACATATCACCTTGAGCTTTGATCTGGCTCGCCATTTCGATATTACCGCCCGGTAGCTGGATAGTCATTGGCTTGAGGTTGAATACGCCGTTTTCCAGCACCCAGTGCAATTGCCCGGCACCCAGCCAGTCTTCGCCGGAGCGCACCTCCTCGACATCCAGCGAGAAGTTGGCATTGAGCATGTCCAGACCATCGGTGCTGATCAACGCCGTATTCTGGCTGTCATCTACGGATTGAACAGTGTCCGATGTGCTTTCCTTTTCCCATGCCTGCCAGTCGCCAACCTTGAAGTCGTCGAGCTGGATAAAGGGGGCACGGAAAGCTAGCTCTAGGCGAGGACGGTGTTCTGCCTTAAGCGGTGGTAGCCAGGCGCCTTTACCGGTGAGCTGACTGTCGTTGACCTGCACCTTCATGTTGTTGAGGTGATAGCCCTTGTCATCCATCGAAAGGCTGGCAGCCAGAGTGATCGGCCCATAAGGGGGGAGATCAATATCGCTGAAGGCTTCGAGTCTATCGAGGTTGGGGGTAAACGCCTCAAAGGTCAGGTTGAGGGCTTGCGGATCAATCGGCAGGCTGAGGTTGGAGTTGGCGTCAAACCGCATGTCACCCAAGCTGGCAGCCAGTGATACCGGTAGCGTTGAGCGGCCGTCATTGGCTTCCTTGAGGGAAATTGATGACAATTTGAATGACGCTGCTTTGCCCGCGGCCATCCCGTTCATGGTCAATCGGGTTGCGGTGTCAGGCCCGGTTACGAATCGGCCTTGATCCAATTTAACCGCCAGCGCTTTGCCGGTGTAGCTATCGGCGATATTGGCGTGACCACCAATCAAAGCCGCATCAACCTCGGTATGTTCCATTAGTTCCAGAATAGATCGCCCTGACAGAGAGACAGCCAGTTTGGCGCGATCCAAGCGCATATCGAAGTCATCAGTGACGTCGAATCGGCTCAGAATCGCTCCGATATCCGGTTGGTTGACCGCAAGGTTAAGCTCTGCATCAATATTGGCAGCATTGACACCTAAGCTCAGATCACCTTTGTAGTTACTGCCCGCAAAGCTGGCACTGATCGGCGCTTTGCGCATCTTGCCATCACGGATCTGGCCGCGGAACGACAATTTCTCCAGCTGCTGATCGGCCCACTTTAACTTGTCGGCCCTGAAGTTGAGATCGGCATCGGCAATCACCAGTTCACTACCCAGCAACGGCACATCCAAGTTCACCCCTTGGGTCGGCACGGTTTGCTCGACCTGTGGCAGTTCGTCATCATTGATGAATTGGCCAAACTGGGTGAAATCCAACTGTGAGAATTGAGCATCCATCACCAGAAAAGGACGCTGTTGGTCCGGTTGCCAGCGCAAGGTGACATCACCGTAGCTTTCTAGCAAGACCAGATCTGGCATGGCAAGATCGATCCAACCATTTTGGTAGCTGAGTTTGCCATCAATATTGATGTTACCGGAAATATTGGTTTGAGTACCCAACCAAGGGTTGAGCAGGCTGGCATCGCTGCTGTTGACCTTAAGATCAAACCAGCTGCCTTCTTCCCAACGGGTATGCTTGAGAAATCCCTTGGCTTCGACGGAAATCGCTGGCGAATCGAAGGTTAGGGAGGTTGGCCAGTCCCTGCCCATCATAATATCTTCTAGGGTACCGGCTTGGGCTTGGATGTGGGCCGGTATGCCCATCAATTGGCCTTGGATATCGGACTGGAACGGGCGATGAATACCGGCATTGAGCCTGGCTTGGTCAATACTGAAGCTGGCTTCGCTTCCCCACTTAACCAACGCTTTGTCGATCGCTAGGGAAAGCTCTGCTCGCTCTAGCCATTCGCTAAGCTTGGTGCCGTTGGTGGTAACGGCGAGCTCTGCACGATCCAAATGACCGCGAGAGTAGGGGATCCCCGTGATCCAGCGGGCCATTTCACCTAACGGTGATTGTTCGGCACCCAGCCTGATGTCTAAGTTGGACACCCAACCTGTCGCATCGAGTGACGCCTTGCCGCGAAACGGTACCTCGGCAATATCGGCCGTCATCGGTGCAGAAAGCTCACCCGCTTGACCGTTTATCGACAGGGACAGGTTTTCTACTGGTGTACCGAGTCCTTTGATCTCATCAATAGAGAGATCAACGCGGGTCGTGGTTTTCTCCAACCACTGTTCGAGTGCTCGTTGCAGAGGTGATTGCGCTGGTGGGGCTGCAAAGGCGCGCA
This sequence comes from Photobacterium lutimaris, assembly GCF_003025555.1. GTDB lineage: Bacteria > Pseudomonadota > Gammaproteobacteria > Enterobacterales > Vibrionaceae > Photobacterium > Photobacterium lutimaris. The sequence continues at coordinate 124,103 of NZ_PYMH01000016.1, forward strand.
TCATTGGCTGCGGCTCTGGCTGGAGCCAAGGGCGTAGGTCAATCAATGGGATATTCAGCTCACCATCAATGACATTATGATCGCCCAGTTTGATATCCAAATAGCCAGCGCCGTGGGTGATTGGGCTGTCGATAACAAGATCGCTGATCGTGATGTTGCTGGTGTTGGCATTGAGGTGGGTGGTCACCGTCAGCGGAGCTGCGTGCTTAACATCTAATCCGAACATGGCTTCAATGGGGCCGGTATCTTGCCATTGCAGGCTGATATCGGCATTGAGGCTATCCGAGGCGTCGGCATCAATATTGAGCTCGGCACCGGCAAATGAACCTCTGGCTTTCACTTTGCCGGTCTGCTGGTTGATGAGCTGCTCCAGATCACCGGTTAGCTGAATATCATAAGGCTGGCCGATCATCGCCCCTTTGGCTGTAAATTCCCACTCATTGCCAGGTTGGCTGAGGTTGAGGGAATCGAGATACCAGTCGAAGTACTGGCCTTGGCTTTGGTCTTCGAAGACCACGGATAAATTGCTGGCACTGATACGGTCAGTGAGTGCTAACTTGAAGGCGGAGCCTTTATCTGCAGGATGACTATTTGCAGAGTTACCGTCAGCAGAGCCGCCTGTGCTTGACGCTGAAGTTGGCGCTCCAAGCAACCAGTTGGCTTGGCCGTTATGGGCCTTGGCAAGGTGTAGGTTGATGTTTTCAAGTTCAAGGTAATCAACCGCTAGCGTACCTTTAAGCAGCGGTAGCACGGCCACTTTTGCGTTGATCTTGCCTGAGGTGAGCATCGGTTGCCAGTCGAAAGCATCGATATTGTCAATGTGTACACCTGCAAGGTGAACCTCGGGACGGAATGACAGTACCAGCCCCATCTCCCCGTCAATACGGATCTCTCGGTCGAGGTTGATGGTCAGCCACTGATTGATGTCGTCACGGTATGGTGTTAAGTCAACCTTGATCCCCACAGCGAGGGCTGCAGTGATTATGGCGGTAGGTGTCAGTAAACCGAGTCCTACCCACTTGCTGATTTTCGTTAATGGCGACTTTACCGCTTTTTTCTGTATCGCTGGCGTTGTCGGGCTCGTTGGCTGCGCGTTAGCAGCTTGGTTATTATTTTCTGGGCGCATAATGATAGCAAGAAGGCGAAAGATTAAAGATAAAGCACGGCAAAAAATGGCCTGTGCGCTATTTTGGATATTGTTTTATTAGTGGTGCTAACCATACCATGAAATGGGTTTTGGAGGCATCTGCGAAGAGGTAATTTACACAGCGTTGACGGTTGTGTCTGGCTATTTACAGTGTGTCATAGGCATTAATATTATTAATGTGAATAATGATTTACAACGGTTTGAGTCATCTGTGGGGGGGAGTAAAATCACGGTACGATTGGAGTAGTGTATGATAGAACAACGCACAGAGATTTTCGTTGCCAAGCAGCTAGGCTCAGGTTTTGAAGCAACTCAGGCATCACGGTTGACCGTCAGCCTTCAAGCCAGACAGCATTTGGCGATCAGTGGCCCATCTGGTTGTGGCAAATCAAGCATGCTGCAGGTCATTGCCGGTTTACGTCCCCCTTCTTGTGGTGATATCTACTGGCAGCAAACCTCGATAACAGAGCAGAACTTATCTTGGTGGCGTCAACAGTTCTGCTATTTGCCGCAGCAAGCCGTGATGGGCGGTGACACAATATTGCAGGCGCTAATGCTGCCTTGGCAACTTAAGGCCCTCGCTGTTCCTGAGCCCACCCATGAGCGTTGTCAGCGTGTACTGGATACATTAGGGATCCCCCATTCGCTTGAGCAACCAACCAATAAATTATCAGGCGGTGAGAAGCAGCGCCTTGCCATTGCGCGAGCACTATTGATGGAGCGTCCGTTATGGTTGATGGACGAACCGACGTCTGCGTTGGATGCTACCAGTCGAGACAAGGTGATTGCGCTGATAGCCAAACAGGCATTGACAGTGATATCCGTTTCCCATGACCCGGTGTGGGTGGGGTCGGCACTGCTTCAACACCAAATGGGAGGGGCCAATGAGTGATACCTTGGTGATCAGCAATTGGGCATTGGCGGGATTTTACCTACTGTTTGTTATTCCTCTTGGATTATTTCACCGTTGGGAGTTCGGCCTCGGTAAGACGCTGATCTCAGCGGTACTGCGGATGACGCTGCAATTATCGATAGTGGGTATTTACCTGCAGACGTTGTTTTCGTTCCAGAATCCGTGGCTCAATACCCTGTGGTTATCGATAATGGTGATTGTGGCCGGTTTCAGTATCTGCCGCCGGGCGGGTGTGCCACCAAAATCGGTACTACCGGCGGTATTTAGCGGGCATCTGGTGGCGTTGGTGGTGGTGTTGCCTTTGTTATTGGCTGGCGTGATCCAGGCTGAACCCTGGTGGCAGGCTCAATACCTGATCCCTGTCGCTGGGATGCTGCTGGGAAACTGTCTTGCCGCTAATGTGCTGGCTTTGGAGCGCTGGTACAGCAGTCTGAAGGATAAGCAGGATGAGTATCAGTTTTATTTGGCGATGGGGGCACCGAAGCCGGAACAGCCGTTTATCCGTACGGCGGTGAAAGCCGCACTGGCACCGCAACTGGCGTCAATGACAACCCTTGGTATTGTTAGTTTGCCAGGAATGATGACCGGTCAGATCCTCGGTGGTACCGAGCCGTTGCTGGCGGTGAAATACCAATTGGTGATTATGGTTGCGATCTTTATCTCAGCGACATTATCGGTAACGACCACGCTGACAGTCGCTAGTCGTTCGGCCTTCAATCGTTATGGACAATTGAAATATTAATACCAACTTGGCTATGTATGCGCAGATAAAAAAACAGCCGGTAATGCCGGCTGTTTTTCCGAGAATAATGATTTATTCTGCGATTTCTGCGTTGTGGTAAACGTTCTGCACGTCGTCACAATCGTTGAGCGCATCAAGAAACTTCTCGAATTTCGCAACGTCGTCACCTGAAATTTCAGTCATGGTTTGAGGTACGAAAGAAATTTCTTCAACGTCTAGCGTTACTTCAGGCATTGTTGCAGCTAGTGCACTTTTTATCTTGAAGAACTCCGTGTGCGGAGCGAATACAGTGATCACGCCGTCTTCACACTCGATGTCAGATACATCAGCATCTTCCATCATTAGGTTCTCAAGTACTGCTTCCTCGTCGTCACCGTTGAACTGGAATACAGCCTGGTGCTCGAACATGTGAGCCGCGGTACCTGGAGAGCCAATTTTAGCGCTGTTCTTAACGAATGCCTGACGAACATCCATGAAAGTACGGTTGTTGTTGTCGGTTAGACAGTCAACGATCACCATAGTGTTACCAGGACCAAAACCTTCATAGCGAGCAGTTGCGTAATCTTCACCGCCGCCACCTTTTGCCTTGTCGATCGCTTTGTCGATAACATGGCTAGGTACCTGATCTTTTTTGGCTTTCTCGATCATGCGTTTTAGGGAAAGGTTAGTGTCAGGGTCGATACCACCGTTTTTCGCAATAACGTAAATTTCTTTACCGTACTTTGAATAAACTTTGATTTTAGCGCCCTGAGTTTTCGCCATCGAGGCTTTACGGACTTCGAAACTGCGTCCCATAGGAATCACTCTCTTTTAGATATTTGGGATTTCTGTTGGAGGCGGATTTTATCAGCAACCAAGGTGGTCTGGCTAGGGGGGATAGCGTTAAAGACGAAGTGATTGCTAGCGTAGATCAATTTCTGTTTTGAATTTTGGGTCAATCTCCTCTTAGTTGCTAGATTATTAGCGTTGAAAGCGGTACAAAGATAGGCTCAAATAACCCATTGACGAGGCTCTGAATCCTGCAACTTGAAGTCACGTGGGTGTACATAAAATATAAAGAGACCAAAGATCCATGAAAATTGTTGCGGTTACCGCTTGCCCGACAGGGATTGCCCATACTTATATGGCGGCATCAGAGTTGACCAAAGCTGCCCAACAGCTTGGTGTTCAGATGATGGTTGAGACCCAAGGTGCAATGGGCATTGAAAATCAGCTGAGCTTTCAGGATATCGGCCGGGCTGATGTGGTGTTGATTGCTTCTGATATCGAGATTGAGCACCGCGCACGCTTCACCGGTAGCAAGATCCACTGTGTGACGATTGAAGAAGTCCTGACCGATCCTGCTGGCGTGATTAATCGCTGTAAAGAGCTCTGATTCCTGAACAAGATATGAGCGACGGACACGAACGATGATTGAAAGACGCATCACCTTTACCTTGGAAAATGAGGGGCTACCTGCTTGGAAACTCAACCGCTTGAAAACCTTGGCGGGGTATTTTCGTTCGGTCGTGGTGATACACAATATTTCCCAGCTCAGTATGGCCAACGCCGAACAAGCGATGCGAGTGATGAGCTTAGGTTCGATGCCCGGTGATTTGTGCCAGCTGATGATCGAAGGCTCGGATGCGGAGTTAGCCTGTATGGTGCTGACTGATTTTGTCTCCGAGCATTGCGATTTGATTTGTACGGGTCACCGTCATCTTAGCCAACGAGAAGAAAAAGCGAGTATCGTTTTACCTTTTGATTATGCACTGAGCCATCTACCGCAACTTTCCCAATTCACCGTAAGCTCACAGGATAAAGTGGATGTATTGACGCAAATTAGTCGCCAATGCGCCCCTAATCAGCCTGATAAAGCCAACAGCCTGTTAGAGCAACTGCAGGCAAGAGAGGCGGTATCGTCGACGGCAATGGGAAATGGCGTCGCCTTGCCCCATATATTAACCCCTGATGTTGAGGTTCCTACGCTCGTATTGGCACCCTTAGAGCAACCGATAGAGTGGGGATCACAACGTGGGCCTGTTAGCTGTGTTATCGGCTTGGCGTTACCTGCGCCTCCTAAGCGTGAATATCTGCTGGCTTTTTCATCATTTTCTAAGCGGCTGCTAGAACCCGATTTTTGCCAGTTATTAACAGAAAATAGGCGACCAGAAGTGCTGAGGGCTGTTGTACTCGATAGCCTGTCATTGCCATTTCGGTGATTGATATAAAGCCCTTATCTCGTTATTCGTTTTCGTCTTTTCCGCGTCAATTTCTTCCTCGTCAATCTCTCCCTCGATAGTCCGACGGGGTCATCCCGGTTTTATTTTTGAAGACCCGGTAGAAGTAATTCACATCTTGAAAGCCGCAGCGGGTAGCGACTTCGTTTAAGCGGAAGGTATATTTCTTGAGCATGAACTTAGCCCGTTCGATCCGTACCCAAGTGATGTAATCAGCCATTCGCATATGCCCTTGTTGGCGGAACAGGCGAGAGAGATGATTCGGGGTGATGTTAAATCGCTTGGCAATCGAGTCGCGGGTGATCGGGCGGTGGAAGTTTTCCTGAATATAGATACAGATCCCCTGGTAAAGATCTTCACTTCGCTTTTTGTTGGTATCGCTTGGTGTTGCCAGCATTTGCTGGCAGTAACTCATCAGAGCCTGCAAAAGGTGTTCATCCATCGGCTTTTGTAACGGTTCTTTAGCCAACGCATTGAGTGCAGCAAGAATATGGTCAATGGCAAAGCCCGTTCGGGTTTGGATACTGTGTTTCTGAATGTCGTAAAAGTTGGTTTGTCCCTTGGCCTTACTGACCAAGCTGAAGCCGAGCTGGCGCTTACCGAAGAGCAGGCTCAGCACCGAGCAGTCGGTATCCCAGTTAGGCTTGTTCCAGCTGTTGGGTGGAATATATAAGGCGTCGCCGGCCATTATTTTGACTTCGGTAATACCATGATCCGGGTCTTCCAGTTCATTGAGGTACTCACCACTGATCACCATCTCAAGCCGGGGGAAGTTGACCTGATAGCTAAATGGAGGTGGAGTGACATGATCACCGGCAAACCAGATGCGATTGAAGTGCTCTCGCTCGGCAAGTAGGGTTTCGAGTAACTGGTGGAAGACTTGGCTCATGCTACGAATCGGCCTTGGTTACAGGGTACGTTGAGCCAGCATTATCTTTTGTCTCTGCCTCTATTGTCCTTGTTGTTGGCGAGATACCGTGAACTTGATCACTTTAATTCTAGCGATTTGACTGAAATAAGTGTTACTTAAGTCTAGCTTTTAATTTTTTGATTCTTTATGTACACCGTGTTCGTTAGTGTTCTTTTTGGGTTAAATGTTTGATTTTAAATTAATATATCGAGTTTTTAATTGATTTTTTCATACGGTTTTTTTGTGAGAGTCTGATCACACAATACAGTTGGTGTTACAAATATCCAGTAAATGCCCCTCTGGTACACTATAAGAGGTGTGCTAAAAAGTCGAAAATATCCCCAACGGCAATACAGTATGCCGATATAAATAATTACAGGGGGAATACTCATGATCACCAACTTGATTAATGAGCAGTTGATTTGCCTTAACCTTAAGGCAACAACGAAAGAAGAGGTGTTTGTTGAGATGATCGACATTCTGCACAAGCAGGGTCGAGTCAGTGACAAACAACAGTTTTTGACCGATATTCATGCCCGTGAGGAGCTGGGTAATACCGGCTTTGAAGACGGTGTTGCCCTACCGCATGCCAAGAGTGCCGCGGTCAGTGAACCGGCCGTTGCTATCGGTGTAAGCCGTAGCGGTATTGAATACGGTGCCGAAGATGGCCTTCCTTCTAAACTCTTTTTCATGATTGCTTCGCCAGACGGCGGTGCAAACCACCATATCGAAGTGTTGGCTGAACTTTCTTCCAAGTTGATCGAAGACGGTTTCATTGAGGCATTCCTCGCGGCAAAATCTGACCAAGAGGCACTGGCCCTGCTGCTGGAAAAAACAGAAACAGAAGATGCACCTGCGGCAGAAAATGGCTTTCTTATTGGCGTTACCGGCTGTCCAGCAGGTGTTGCGCATACTTACCTAGCTGCTGAAGCGCTTGAGAAAGGCGCAAAAGAGCTTGGCTATGAAATCAAGGTGGAAACCAATGGTTCTATCGGGGTGAAGAACAGCCCGACAGCCGAAGATATCGAACGTGCAGAAGCCATTATTGTTAGCTGTGACAAGCAAGTCGACATGGCTCGTTTTGCCGGAAAACGTTTAATCAAAACCGGTGTTAAAGCACCGATCAAAGATGCCAAGGGCCTGATTGGTCAAGCACTGGCGGCACCTCAATACCAAGCCTCGGCAGACGATGCGTCGGCAGAGAAAGAAAGCAAAGTGACCCAAGCGCGTTCTGATCTCTATCGTTACCTGATGAACGGTGTGTCACACATGATCCCGTTCGTTGTAACCGGTGGTTTGTTGATTGCACTCGCATTGGCGATTGGTGGTCAGCCAACAGAAGCCGGGATGGCGATTCCTGATGGCAGCATGTGGAACAAGGTATTGGATGTCGGTGTGGTTGCCTTCACCCTGATGATCCCAATTCTGGCAGGTTACATCGCTTATGCGATTGCTGACCGTCCTGCACTGGCACCGGGCTTGATCGGTGGCTGGATTGCCAACAACGGCTCGTTCTACGGCGCGGAAGCTGGCACCGGTTTCATTGGTGCAATTGTTGCTGGTCTACTGGTTGGTTACTTCGTTAAGTTTATTGTCACCCGTAACTACCACAAGTTTATCCAGCCGCTGGTGCCAATTATGATTGCACCTATTACCGGTAGTTTGTTTATCTCTAGCTTGTTCATCTTTGTTATCGGCGCGCCAATTGCGAGCTTGATGGATGGCCTGAATGCAATGCTTACCAGCATGAGTACCGGTAACGTTGTACTGCTAGGTATCGTACTGGGTGGTATGGCTGGCTTCGATATGGGCGGTCCATTCAACAAGGTGGCATTCCTGTTCTCGGTTGGCATGATTGCCAGCGGTCAAACCCAGTTTATGGGTGCGATGGCATGTGCTATCCCTGTCGCTCCTCTGGGCATGGCGCTGGCGACAGTCATTGGTCGTAAGTTCAACATTTTCGAAGAGTCTGAAATTGAAGCCGGTAAAGCATCGGGTGCAATGGGCTTGGTCGGTATCTCTGAAGGTGCCATTCCTTTTGCGGCACAAGACCCAATGTCGGTTATCCCTGCGAACGTACTGGGTTCGATGGTCGCTGCAGTCATGGCCTTCTCGTTCGGCATCACCAACAGCGTTGCTCACGGTGGCCCGGTTGTTGCGCTACTGGGTGCGATGAACAAGCCGGTTCTTGCTCTAGCATGTATGGCCGCAGGTGCGGTAGTTACAGCGCTGGTGGCGGTATCGCTGAAAAAAATGCGTCAGGGTAAGTCTCAACCAAAAACCGCTGTTGCTTAACCCCCTAGCAATGGTTGAGCACGGTAAGACCTGAATTGCCGTGCCCAGAAAGCTCCCTCCTTGTGAGGGAGCTTTTTGCTGGAGCAGTAATGAAAAGCCTCTCTTTACTGGCTGTTTTTGGTAGTATGCGTGGCTGGCAAGCGGATAATACAAGTTGATGACATCGCCTGATGGTACAGATGCTTAGTCTGATAACATTAACGGTTAGTCGGATTTCATTAATGCCCCCTTACTCATTTTGGGGTCTTAATAAAATCTGCATTAGAAATAAGGAAAGCTATGACTTCTTCCCCTCGTTTTTATCGTATGCATAATGTGATTCAAGACTATGCATGGGGCAGCACAACATCGATTGGTCAGTTGTTTGGTATTGAAAACCCTGAAGGTAAGCCACAAGCGGAAATCTGGATGGGCGCGCACCAAAATGGTTGTTCGCAAATAGAAGTCGATGGCAAACCAACCCTGTTATCAGAATTTATTGACGCAGATAAAGCGACCTTGATTGGCGCTGAAACGGCTGCGACATTTGGTGAGCTGCCCTATCTGTTCAAAGTACTAGCGGCTGAAAAAGCGTTGTCTATTCAAGTACACCCAAGCAAGGCACAAGCTGAAGTGGGTTTTGCCAAAGAAGAAGAGTTGGGTGTACCTCGCACTGCGGGTAACCGTAACTACAAAGATCCAAACCACAAACCTGAACTGGTATACGCGTTAACGCCGTACCAGGCGATGAACGGGTTCCGTGAGTTTTCAGATATTGTGTCTTTCTTCCGTGCTCTCGAAATTGAAGAGATCCACGTACTGGTTGAAGCGCTAGAAGCAAGCCAGAATGAGCAAGGCCTTGAGCGCTTCTTTGAAGCAATGCTGTCTCTTAAAGGCGAAGTGAAAGAGAGCTGTGTGGCTAAGCTATTGGCATTTGCCAAATCGCATAAAGATGATCAGCTGTTCGCGCTTATTCTTGATTTGGCCGAGCAGTACCCAGGTGATATTGGCCTGTTTGCCCCACTCATGCTAAACACCTTAACATTGCAGCCAGGCGAAGCCATGTTCTTGGATGCATGTACCCCACATGCCTATATCAAAGGCACGGGCTTGGAGATCATGGCGAACTCCGACAACGTACTGCGTGCAGGCTTGACGCCAAAATATATGGATGTGCCAGAGCTTGTTTCTTGTACTCGCTGCCAGCCAATGCCGTTTGATACCTTGTTGCTCGCACCCCAGGTGGAAAGCGGTGCTTTGCACTACCCAATCCCTGTGCCGGACTTCAAGTTCAGCGTTTACCAGCAGGCAAATAATGCTGAGCTGCAGACTAACAGTGCGGAAATCCTGCTAGCGGTCGATGCGCCGTTGACCGTTACCCACACTGACGGTGAAACGCTGACGATTGCCAAAGGTGAGTCGGTCTTTATTCCTGCGAATGCTGGTACTTACCTTGCGACTTCCGAAGGCAAATTTGCCCGCGCATACAACTAGTCGTTGTTGATTTGAGCGGAGTGCGGGCTTATTGTTCGATTGGTCAATAATGGTTAGAAAAGCCCTTTACATCAACCGGATGCCCCCGTATTATTCGCCGCACAAAGGAGAGATGGCTGAGTGGTTGAAAGCACCGGTCTTGAAAACCGGCATACGTTTGTAGCGTATCTAGGGTTCAAATCCCTATCTCTCCGCCAAATTAGAAAAAGCCAGCTTAATTGCTGGCTTTTTTGCATCTGTAGTCTGGCAAAGAAAGGGATAGGGTGAAGAAGCCTAGACTGGGTTCAGCCGAGCGAAGCGAGACAACGTTGCTAGCCGAAGGCGTTTTAAAGCAACGGCCCGCAGGGCGAAGTAAATCC
>NZ_PYMH01000017.1 GCF_003025555.1 Photobacterium lutimaris
CCTTTCCTATAAATAGAATCGCTATTTTGTATTGGTCACTCAGTTTCATTGATAATTCTTTTGTTGACTATCATTTCACGAGTGCCCACACAGATTGCATGGTCAAATTGTTAAAGAACAATACTGACTGGTTAGCGGCTTAAGTTGCCGTTCTCCGTGTCAGTGAGGCGGCATTATAGAGACTTGAATCACTCTGACAAGGGTTTTCTTTAAAAAAAATTCCACCCGGCGATTATTTCTACTAATGTGAGAGAAACGCCTCTAAATTCAACATTAGAGGGGCGTCACACTCACTAGCTAGCAATTACAAGTCAATGAAAGTAATATCAATGTGACTTTGTTGTTAAAATAACCAATAACGCCTTCTTTTTTTTCTTATGACGATGTAGTTAACTTATGAAATTATCCAATCAATCTCTTAAACCGATTCTCGCAATCGCCATTGTTGGGGGCTTAGTATTTAGTTTTCTCCCCATCTACCCCGGCATTGCCTTTGCACTTGGAGCGATTTGCGCTGCTTTTATCCTGCCACTTATCCCAACTCAATCCTCATCTGCAGAACCAAACACAGCCCAAGCCAGTAAAACCCTTTACGTTGGCAACCTGCCTTATCGGGCCAATGAAAGTGAAGTAAAGAAGCTATTCTCTGAGCATGGTGAAGTCTTTGCTGTTCGCTTAATGAAAGATAAGCGAACAGGAAAAAGGCGAGGATTTGGTTTCGTTGTTATGAGCAGTAACGATACCGACAATGCGATTGCCCAATTAAATGATAAAGAATATGGTCAACGCACCCTGAAAGTCCGTGAAGCCAATGAGCCTAAGGCCGGGGAAACTGAAGAGTCCTAACTGGCGCTAGTTTCATTTCTGCCAAACTTTTATTGAGTGCCGCTGTGTTATTACCAGCGGCACTATTGTATGTCAGGTTAGGCTCAGTACTGGTTATCGTTATTACCCCCAGCAAGTCCTTTACCCTATTGGCAATCGCCCGCCCAGAGTCGACAATGATCACATCACCTTTGATGGCTTCAATTATTTCATCTTTAATTAACGGGAAATGGGTACACCCCAATACCACACAATCCACTTTCCCTTGCCATAGTGATAAAATCTCTTCAAGCTCGGAAATAGAAATCGGCTGACCACGCAGTTTTTGTTCCGCCATTTCAACCAACCGTGTTGATCCTATTCTTAGCACTTCACAATGACTAGCAAACTGGCTAATGAGCAGATCGGTATATTCACGTTGTACCGTCGCTGGTGTTGCCAAGAGCCCAATCACCTTCCGCATACTCAGCATAGCTGCAGGCTTTATTGCCGGAACCACACCAACAACAGGGATAGCTAAGCAATCGCGTAATGTTGGCAGCACAATCGTACTAGCGGTATTACAGGCAATCACGACTAAATCGATAACATGGCGCTCGACTAATAGAGTGACAATATGACGGGTTCGCTCTATAAGCTCTTCTTCAGGCAATTCTCCATAGGGAAAAGCTGCATCATCGAATGCATAGATATATTGAACGTTAGGCAGTTGCGCATATATTTCCTGATATACGGAAAGTCCACCTACACCGGAATCAAAAATCAGTACCCGCTTCACTCTCACTCTCTGCCGTGTTACTCACAAGGGGCAACATCATACTGCGAATTTAGGGCTTCAACAAAGTAACAGCGGTTATTTTTAAGTTAGACAATAGCGCTGATAATGAAAGCGATCCTGTCTTTCTATCTCCGTTAAACCGATACCTAACACCCCACGAAAGCATGGCGCCTCAACCACTAGAGTATGAAACTCGCCATCCTCACCACACGGATCAACCCCTGCAGGCAATGAAGCAATAAGATCACGGCTATACCACTGACCGCAGAAGCGCCCATCTAACTGGCTAGTATCGATAGTCGTTAATATTGTTTGGATACCCCGCTGAAGTATTTCGCTGGCCAATGCACTGCTTTCTTCTCCCATCAAAGGGAAAACACACTGCCACCCAGCAGGTTCGATATAACTGCGACGATAATCGGCAATCCCATTGCAGAACATGTCACCAAAAGCCACCGCCTCTATCCCCAAGTCACTCGTTCGCAATCCTTCAATCACCAGTGATTGATACACATCATTGGCAGGAAACACCTCTGGCAAGGGGATTTCGACTAATGGTAAGCCGGTTAAGGCAGCCTGCGCGCGTACCACCTCTAACGGGGTGGCTTGAAAAGGGACCTCGTCCGCGACATAGGTAGTATACAGACCCACCACATCATAACGGGGATCTTCCTGCAAACGGATAAGGGTTAAGGTCGAGTCTTTGCCGGAAGACCAGCTAACAATTGTTTTCAATGGACTCATGAGAATACGGCTCCATAAAAAAAGCCACCAAAAGGTGGCTTTTGTGTCGTTAGAACTGGTAGGTCACTGTGGCGTAGTAGCTACGCTCTTGGACGTTATAAGTTTCTTTCGCTACATAATCCTCGTCGAACAAGTTAGCGACTCGACCTCGTAGGATTAAGTTCTCGTTCCAGTAATAGCTTGCCGCCAAATCAACCAAGGTATAGGCATCCAAACTCTTGGTATTCGCAGCATCGTCATAGCTCTTACCTTTGTAAAGCGCACTGACATCAAACTGCCACTGGTCAAGCAAGTAGGAAACATTCCACTTCGCATTATGCTTAGAGCGGCGGATCAATTGTTTTTTGGTGCTGCTATCTTCGGCATCCAAATAGTCATAACTAATATCGTGGTATAACGGCCCCGTATTGAATCCAGCCGTTAACTCAAGCCCCTTGATCTGCGCTTCATCCACATTCATAGGGATCCAGTCGCTAAATGGGTTATCTGGGTCAATCGGCGCCCATGCAATGAGCTGATCGATGTCTGATTGGTAGGCTGTTGCTCGCCAGTCCAACAATGGGTGTGAGCCAGACAATGATATTTCATAGTTGGTCGACTCTTCTGGCTTAAGGTTCGGATTACCAGAGCCTGGCCAATACAGATCATTAAATGTCGGCGCTTTAAATGCGGTACCGACATTGGCTGAAATCTGATAGTTCACTAGGAAAGAATAAGCGACTGCAGCCTGCCAAGTATTATTACGACCATAGCTGTCATTATCATCCGTCCTTACGCTACCCTCTAACTGCAACCCTGCATCATTACGATAAATAGAAGTAAAATACAGCGCAGTATTGTCACGCTCATCTTCTGAAAAGGCAGTCGTACTATTGGATACTGAATCACGATACCACTCAACACCACCGCCGAATTCCAGATCGGTATTCAACTGGTAGTAATTTTGCCAATTCACTACATCACGCTTGGTTTTGATCTTGCTGCCTGCACTTATATCACTGAAGTTGCGCGCTTCATCTTGGTTCTGCGCAACAGTCAACTCGCTGATGAAGTTGTCATTGGTGTAACCCGCTTTGGCCGCCACATTATACAAAGATGATTCCGTTTGGGCGTTAGGGGTTGAAATGAAGTCCCCTGTTGTAAAGTCGAAGTACCCATCATCGTAATCGCTTTCACCGTCATGGTAGTAGCCTTGAAGACTGAGTGTCCAATTGTCATTTAGCTGGGTACCAATTTCAGCCACGATATTACTGTTCTTGAAACCGTCATCATCTTGCTCATACGGCTCCTTACGGGCAGAAAATCCATCAGCCTTTTCACCTTTAAGGGCGATTTTACCCCAGCTATTTTGCCCTAGCGATCCAGCAACGGAACCACCGAGTTGGTAGTAACCATCACTGCCTACCCCAGCACTGACCTCCGCCAACGTCTCACCCGGTTGATAAGCCGTAATAATATTCAGCACACCACCTACCGCATCTGAGCCATAAAGTGCCGCTCTTGAACCTCGGATAAACTCGATACGTTCAATACCCGTCAAGGGGATTTGGCTAAAGTCCGCACTGCCCAGCGTCGCACTGCCAATCCGGACACCATTGATCATCACAAGTAGGTGACGAGAGGTTGTACCGCGGACATACACTTCTGTATTTTGGCCATAACCTCCAGAGACCACCTGCACACCCGGCAAACGGCGCAAGACTTCTGCTAAGGACTTGGCTTGAATGGCATCAATCTCTTCTTTGGTAACAACAGAGACAGGGGCAATCACATTTTTGACAGATTGCTCAAATCTGTTGGCGGTCACCACCATCACTTCGTCAGACGAAGTCGCGGCAAAAACCATAGACGGCAGGCACAAGGGTGCCAACGCCACTGCTAAAAGCGTTTTTTTCATTATATAGATACCTTAAGTCGCGTTCATTCCTGAGCCACTGCTTGGCTCGGTACACTGGTCGGTCTTCGGACTTAAGAGCTTGGCCGGACGGCCACCTAGGCAACAACTTCCCACTTCAGGCATCTGCATTGCACAGATTGTAGAAGCAGTGTTCGAACTTAACGTCCATGTGCTTTCGTTCTCTATCACCGCTGCGCGTCAGTCACGGAATTTCACCGCGTTCCCCAGCCTGCAAGCAGGCTAACCAGCGCAATTGCATGCTAATTATCCTACATCTTAATGTCTAGTTGTTATTGCTTTGAGCGCGAAATAACGGTTGATTCACGATTTTATCCGGCACAACACTGGACATCGGTCAACAATACAATAAAATCTGGCGCTCTTATTTTGAGCAGTTTGAGGCAACCTCTATGGCATCCACCACAATCAATCCAGCTGAGTACCAACCACAGCTAGATGAAAAAGCAGCGCGTATTCAAAATATCTTTGCCGATTTTGATACACCTGAGCTTGAGGTGTTTGCCTCTCCTGCCGAACACTACCGTATGCGTGCCGAGTTCCGTGTATGGCATGAAGGCGAAGATCTTTACTACGTGATGTTCAACCAAGAGACCCGCGAGAAGTATCGCGTTGATCAATTCCCGGCGGCCAGTCGTTTGATCAATGATTTGATGCCCCTTTTGGTTGATGCACTAAAACCAGTGAAAGCCCTACGCCACAAGCTATTCCAAGTGGACTTCCTATCGACCCTTAGCGGCGAAATTCTGGTTTCCCTGCTATATCACCGCCAGCTAGATGCCGAGTGGGAGAAAGAAGCCGCCGCATTGAAACAGCGCCTGAATGACGAAGGCTTCAAGCTGAACTTTATCGGCCGCGCCCGCAAGCAGAAGATTGTGCTAGACCAAGAGTTTGTTATCGAGAAGCTACAGGTTAACGATCGCGTGCTGACGTACAAACAAGTAGAAAACAGCTTTACCCAGCCTAATGGTGAAGTGGCTCAAAAGATGTTGGAGTGGGCGGTTGACTGTACGCAAGAGAGCCAAGGCGATCTGCTTGAGCTGTACTGTGGTAACGGAAACTTCTCGCTTGCTCTCGCCAAGAATTTCGACCGCGTATTGGCCACTGAACTGGCGAAGCCATCCGTTGACTCAGCCCAGTACAACATTGCCGTGAACAGTATCGACAATGTCCAGATCATCCGGATGTCAGCTGAAGACTTTACCGATGCAATGGAAGGGCGCCGTGAGTTCCGTCGCCTGAAAGATCAAAATATCGACTTGCAGAGCTATAACTGCAACACGATTTTTGTCGATCCACCTCGTTCCGGTATGGACGAAGGGACCTGTCGCATGGTGCAGGGTTACGAACGTATCATGTACATCTCATGCAACCCAGATACGCTCAAAGAGAACCTAGAGATCTTATCTGAAACCCACCGCATCACCCGTTTCGCCCTGTTTGACCAGTTTCCGTATACCCACCACATGGAAGCGGGTGTTCTACTCGAGCGTAAATAGGCCCAACCAAAACAAAAAAGGCGCCAATCGGCGCCTTTTTTTGTTTATGTGACAACCGCTGCGGTTATGCTTCCGATTGTGCTTTTGGTGTCATGATACCCAGTTTGTAAGCAACCCAGAACAGAAGGCCCAACGCGAGAATCAAAGGTAGGAAATTCGACCCCATATCCGGTACCTGAGCACGGACAAATGCCGAATAGCCAAACGCGCCCACGAGGAAACAGGCAAATGCAATCGCAGGTGTGCCTTCGGCCATCGGCTTGCTCAAGTACTCTTGGTACAAGCAGTACAACGCCAATGCAAACGCAATTACTGGGAAGATAGAAAACGCCACCGCGCTTGAGGTAAACACTGCCAGTGTGGCATTACCACATAGGCCAGCCAGCAATGACAATACCAGCGTTTTACGTTCAGCTTTAGTTTGTTCCTTGTTCATATCCTTTCACCAACATAATAAAGTTAGAGTTTTTGCCTGAGCTCTCTGCGCTCACGCTCTTTGCGGTACCAATAAGCACCCTTTGCAATCATTCTCAATTGCAGAATCAATCTTTCTGCATGCTCTGCACGAGCATGGTTATCCAAATCCAGTGCCTCTGCCCCCGAACTGAAGACCAACGTTACCGATGCTTCTGCCTGGGTAAATGCCTCATCATGGGTCACCCCGGTTTTGGCCACGAGATATTCAGTAAGTTCCGCAACAAAGTGCTGGATCTCGCGGGCCACAGCAGCACGAAATGCCGGCGAGGTACCCGAACGTTCACGCAGCAGCAAACGGAATACGTTCGGACTGCTCTCGATAAACTCCATAAAGGTTTCCACCGAAGTACGGATCACACTCCCCTCTTTGGCAATACGCTGACGAGCCTGACGCATTAGCTGGCGAAGAATCAAACCGCCTTCATCGACCATTGTCAGGCCAAGCTCATCCATATCTTTAAAGTGACGATAAAACGAGGTCGGTGCAATACCGGCCTCTCTGGCCACTTCCCGCAAGCTTAAATTAGAAAAGCTACGTTCAGCACTTAGCTGATTGAAGGCAGCATCAATCAGTGAACGGCGGGTTTTCTCTTTCTGCTGAGCCCTGATTCCCATGGGGTTTTTGTTTCTCTTTGAATTATCTTGCGTCACATTGATAGTCACTATACGCGCTTTTTCACTGCCATCAAAACATAGTAAATCCTGACTGGCGCTTAATCAAAGTCGTTCTTGCTAGTTTTACTAGTAGCTCACAAACTCCACCACCAGCAAGGCGACAACCAAAACTCCCACCAACGTCCAACTTTTACCGAAAAGTTATCCCGGCAACGTGATCCTCCGCTCCCTATCGCAGAACGCTAATTCTACCTTGCTTTAGAAGAAGTTAAAATAACACGGTCGCAATGTTGCAAGAATGATAAGTAAGGCCAAGCATGACAAAAAGCAAACACGCTTCCACCCAACACTTTGATGCCATCATTATTGGCAGTGGTCCTGGTGGAGAAGGGGCGGCGATGGGGTTGACCAAGGCTGGGTTCAATGTCGCAATCATTGAACGTGAAGACAGTGTTGGTGGCGGTTGTACTCACTGGGGAACCATTCCTTCTAAAGCGCTACGCCATGCTGTCAGCCGGATCATCGAGTACAACCAAAATCCGCTCTACTGCAAGAACAACTCAACCTTGCACAGCACCTTCAGCCAGATCCTTGGTCATGCCGAGGACGTCGTCAACAAGCAGACCCGGATGCGCCAGGGCTTTTACGATCGCAACCAGTGCTCCATCATTTTCGGCGAAGCCTGTTTCACCGGTAGCCATAGCGTGATGGTGAAAAAACCCGATGGTAGCCGGGAGCATTACAGTGCCGACAAGTTTGTCATCGCAACCGGTTCACGCCCTTACCAGCCGGACGGTGTCGATTTCACCCACAGCCGGATCTACGACAGCGATTCCATCTTGCAGCTCAAGCATGATCCGCGCCATATCATTATCTATGGTGCCGGCGTCATCGGCAGTGAGTACGCCTCCATATTCCGTGGGCTGGGTGTCAAGGTCGATCTGATCAATACCCGGGATCGCCTGCTGGAATTTCTCGACAACGAGATTTCCGACTCCCTGTCTTACCACTTCTGGAATAGCGGGGTCATGATCCGCAACGGCGAAGTCTTCGACCAGATAGAAGGCACCGAAGACGGGGTGATCCTGCACCTGAAATCCGGCAAGAAAATGCGCGCCGATTGCCTACTCTATGCAAACGGGCGCACTGGTAATACCGACAAACTCAGCTTGGATAAAGTCGGCCTGACGCCGGACTCCCGCGGCCAATTAAAGGTTAACCAGAACTACTGTACCGATGTCGAGCATATCTATGCCGTGGGTGATGTGATTGGTTATCCAAGTCTTGCCAGTGCCGCCTATGACCAAGGCCGTTTTGTCGCCCAAGCGATTGCCAACGGCGCGGCTGAGGGCCAGCTCATCGACCATATCCCGACGGGGATCTACACCATACCGGAAATCAGTTCGGTGGGTAAAACGGAGCAGGAACTAACAGCCGAAAAGGTACCTTACGAGGTTGGCCGCTCGCAATTCAAACACTTGGCCCGGGCACAGATCGCCGGAACGGAAGTCGGCAGCCTTAAGATCCTATTCCACCGCGAGACGCGAGAGATCCTCGGGATCCACTGCTTCGGTGAACGTGCCGCCGAGATCATCCACATCGGCCAGGCGATCATGGAGCAAAAGGGGGAAGGCAATAACATCAACTACTTCGTCAACACCACCTTCAACTATCCCACCATGGCCGAAGCCTTCCGGGTCGCAGCACTCAACGGACTCAACCGGCTATTTTGACCAGCAAGGTAGATAGACCATTGAACAAAAACGGAGCCGAGGGCTCCGTTTTGTTTGCTAGTCACTGATTTCCATCAGCCGATTATCCGGAGTCAGTATCGATGACCACGGCAAACGCTCATCGCCAAGGGTGATAAAGTTAGGGTTTTCCAGCGTATCACGTTCATTGTAAGACAGCGGTGTCAGGTGGGTATTGAGGATCCGCCCACCTGCTTCTTCGACAATACACTGGGTCGCAGCCGTATCCCACTCGCCGGTCGGACCAAGACGCAGGTAGCAATCGACAGCACCTTCTGCAACCAGGCACGACTTAAGCGCTGCCGAGCCAAGTGGCACCAAATCATAGTTCAGCGCCGGATCTAAGCGGCTGGTGATCGCACCGATGTCTTGTCGGCGGCTTATCGCGACGGCAATCGACTGGGTAGGTAGCTGATGCTTGTGGGTGGAAATACGCACCGTTTCATCTTCCGGGGTGATTTTCCATGCCCCTTTCCCATGATAGGCATAGTACACCACCCCCGATACAGGCGCGTATACCACCCCCATGATCGGAGTATTGTTATCCACTAGTGCAATAATAGTGGCAAAGTCACCGCTACCCGCAATGAATTCCTGTGTGCCATCCAGCGGATCCACCAACCAGTATCGTTGCCATTGAGCACGTTCTGACAATGGCACATCAGCGTCTTCTTCTGACAATACAGGAATATCAGGTGTAAGTTCAGACAAGCGCCGGACCACCAGCTTATGCGCCGCCAAATCGGCGCTGGTTACCGGCGTATTGTCACTCTTAACTTGTTTTTCAAACTGTCCGCGCTGATAGATATCCAGGATCACCTGACCCGACGATCGGGCAATATCGATAACTTGCGGCAACAGGTTAGATAAGTCCATCTTCGCTCCTACTTTCCAAGTTGTTTGAGGGCAAGGAATAAAGCTGTAATACTTCTCGCCTCGGCAAAGTCCAAGTGGTGCAGCAATTCCTCAGCTTGGCTAAGCGGCCAGCGAACAATCTGCAATGGCTCCGGCTCATCACCTTCGAGCTTTTCCGGGTAAAGTCCCTGTGCCAGAAATAAGGTCATCTTGCTGGAGAAGTACGACGGTGCCAGCACCACTTCCTTGAGTGGTTGCAAATCATTCGCCCCAAAGCCGATCTCTTCTTTTAGCTCACGGTTTGCCGCTTCGGCTGCCGATTCACCTTGGTCAATCAGTCCCTTGGGGAATCCCAATTCATAGCGCTCGGTCCCTGCGGAATATTCCCGGATCAACAATAAGTCGCCTTGCTCTGACACCGGTACAACCAGTACTGCGTGACGCGCTGAGGGTTTCATCCGCTCATAAGTCCGCTCTACACCGTTGGAAAACCGTAGGTCGAGCGATTCAATCTTGAACAGTCGGGATTGGGCAATCACTTCTGTTGCCAAAATTTCGGGTTTGTTGTGTTCCGCAGCCATGTAATGTCCTATTCCAGGGAAAGCGGCTTACCGCAAACGACGCGGCAACCAAGACAAGAACTGCTATTTAATGGCATGCCGCAAAGGAAATAAAGTAATTTGTGAGGAAAACGTTAACCCGACGAATAAAGCCGGGTTAACATTTATAGCCGTCCGCTATAAGAAATTTTGTACTGCCCTTTAGGATCGGGGGTACCCAGCCACTTGAGCTGTTGGCCGAGTTGAGGAGGAAACTGCGCCCCGGGCTTGAACCAACCCGCCAACGAATAGGTGTTGCCAGGCGCCAGTGATGCCTGCCACTCGCTGGACACGTCATCAGAAGACTGGGAGACATCCGCCAGCAACTTACCCTGCTCACAAGCTAAATCCGCGATAACCGGGCCGGGATCTAACGCTCCCAGCGGTGAAGACACCTGTGCTGCCGTCCACGCCAGCGCACCGTCTAGCTGGGCACAGTATGGCGCTTCAAATGTATAGTCACGCAACGTCAGTTCGAGGTTGCCATTGACCAATACCGGCAAGGCTGTCGGTGAGAACTTGAGCACTTCGCTAGCAGGCATAGAGACCAGCAGGTTCTCGGCAAACGGCCCGCTTCCGGCATAGCCTACAATACCCCGCCCCTGCAGTTTCATCTCACTGCCCTGACCAAACCGGACATCCAACTTCAGCTTGCCGGTCAGCAAGGAGAGCACTTGCATATCCCACTGTACCCGACCGAAGTTTTTACCCTGCCAACGGATCTGACTGGCCGAGCCCTGCCAAGGTGTCCCCCGGATCCCCGAAACATCTAAGCCCCGGATATTCGGTGCCTGTTGCCATACCCAACTCGCCGGAATATGAGCCACCAGGCTGCCCACTAATACCGCGCCAAACGAGGCGCCCAGTAATAACTTATACTTCACAATTACCCCCGCCCTAACTGCAAGCGGTTAACCTCGACCACACCAGTACGATCAGCTTTCGACACATCCAAGAACTGGGCATCGATACCATGCTCATCACGCAAAAAAGCCAGCCAGTTGATCAGCGTATTAAAGGGCAGCGGCTGGACCCATACCTGTACCGATTCACTGCGTGGCTGCATCCGGATCAATTCAATATTGAACTGGCGAGTCGTTTCATTGACCACCTGGTTCAACCCTTTATCGCTCACTGAACCTGTCGCGCCGCTAGCACCGCGCAGCGACAGAATTTCATCGGCCTTGGTTTTCACCCAGCTCAGTAACTGGCGCTCGCTCTGCAGGCGACGTTCGGTGTTATCCGCCGACGCTGCCATCGGTTGCCATATTCCCCAGTAGAGAACCGCAACGAACAAGGCCGCTCCCCCGCCTAATACCAATTTCTGCTCCCGCTGGTTCAAGCCTTTCCACCACGCGTTCATGATTTTCTCCTTAGTACGATGGCACCGGTTACCTGATTCCCCTCACGGTTCAGCTGCCCAAGTTCGACCTCGAAGTCTTCATCCAACATGGTTCTTAGCTGCTCGAAATGCTGGAACTCAGAGGCGACCGCCTGGAAGCGCATTTCATTGCGGTTCTGATCATAACGAAAGTTCTGCACCGACAACTGCGAGACCTTGGCCAATGATGGCTGGAGCTCTGCCAGCCAATGCAGAATACCTTCCGTACTGCCTCCGCCACCCAAGCGGGACAGCTCACTGTTCATTTGTCGCTTGAGGTAACTCTGCGACGGCACGCGCTGGAACTGAGGCAGTACCTGGCGGAAAATACGCTCACTCTCTGCCTTATAGGCCAGCGCTTGCTGCTCCATCGCCTGTACTGAAATGACATGCTCTGCCACCAATACCGCCATCAGCACCCCGGCAGCAATAGCCACCTTGCGCCATGGCTTAAGGAACTTACGCCACGCTGGTTGTTGCTTATATCGGCCCGAGAGCAAGTTCGCCTTGCTCTCTGCGGCTCCCTGCGCTAGCAGTTGCATTACCAGCTCAGGCGTTTCAGCCACCCATTGACCCGGCATATTTTCAGGGGCAGGGGTGTAATAATGCACCACAAGATCATCATCTAGCGCGACTTCCTCCGGTTCAGGCAGATCATCCGTGTCAGCCTGTGCGCTATGTGTGTCTTGCTCACCGGCCACTCTCTGTGTCTCAAGCCATGGCGCCAGCCAGGCGCGCTCAGCACCAATCCCTAGAGATCCCGACTGGCGGATCAACCACATGCCATCGAGCTCAGCGGCGGTAAAGCCGTTGTCGAACAGCGGCAGACACAAACAGTCGGGCAGCAAAGCCTTTATTTCTATACCAGCATCTTCCAGCGCCGCTAACCATAGCGCCACTTTTTGATGCTCGACCACCGCGACCTGAGCCATATCACCGCTTTTCTGAAGCAGATGTACATGCAAGCTATCCACATCCTGCGCCAGCTCTTCTTCCAGTAAGAACGGCAATACCGCCGACAGCTGCCGGCTACTGCCAGCTGGAATGGCGATCTCGGTCAGCAATACATCGCCCGCCGGTACCAATCCATAGACAACGCGCTGGCTGGCATAATCGGCAATCTCGCTCAGCTGGCTGATCGCCTCAAGCTGGCCTGATGCGATAACTTCTTTTTGCTGTGGCGACCAGACAAGCCATTGCACCGGCTGATCAGCACGGCTACTTAGCCTGATTGTCAGAAATTCGCTCACTCACTCCTCCATAACGGCGACGCACTACCGTCACCGTGTCTTCACTATCTCGTTTGAGCAAGGCCACTAACCTCACCCTAGACCGATCGACCAATACCTCGGTATCCATCTGAAAATAATCACTACTGATCGCCAAGAAATCCTTGGCCTGATCTTTTACCGAAGCATCCACACTGGCCAGCTGTGACTCACCGAGAAAATCATCAACATTATCCCAGCCATCATATGGCCGGTCAGCAATCAACTTCTGGGCATCCGACAGCGACAACCGTGGTGAGAACAGTGCCACCAAGATAGGCGCCTGCTGCTCGAACAGCGTATTGACATTAATCGCCAGCGTCGTCGTGGGGATGGCACAGATCTGATGGCGCAACTTATCAAAAATAGCCGCCGTTACACCGTTCACGGCTCGCAACTCACTGGCATCGGCCATCCAATCTCGCGGGGGAAGGTAAGGCGGACGAAAGCCTTCATAGGTACTGTCGCCAGCCCCAAAGGCAGCATTGACTTTCTCATCTGTGTCGACGTATTCCCATACCGAGTCGGCGACGACCTCGGCGTCATAGCTATCGACACCGGTTTCTTCTATCAAGGTCTGCAGTACCGTCACGATATAGGGCTTGGTACTGCTCCCGGTTGTCGGTTGAACACCCGACAGGGCATTGAGGTTAAAGCACGCCTGGCGATCGATAATATCACCAATGGCCTCTCCGCCCTCAAGCGGATAACGCTGGCCCTGAGTGGCCCAAGCCTGACTCAGGTTGACCGTATCGCTATCGTCAATCCCTTGCTTGATCGCCACCTTGGCCAACTCTTCCATCCCCTGCGCATACCAATAGGCCTGCTGATTCTGGATTTGATTTTCGACCCGGTAAAAATTGAGGTGGAGCCGTTCGGTCATCTGCACCGCCAGTAAGGTCATCAGCGACAGCAGCAACAGCACCACAATCAGAGCAACACCACGCTGCTGCCTGAACGGCGTGAAATTATTCATCATCACCTGCCTCTAAAGCCGAGGTCGGCAGCATATACACCCGCTCGATATCGCCGTAGTCCTCAAGCGTCAGTTTTATCATCACCCCTTCCGGCAAAGCGGCAGGCTTGTCCCAGGTTTCCAGCCACGTCTTGTCGCTGTAGAACCGGAATGACATCGCCTCGACTCCGGGCAAGAGCCCCCTAACCAAGGCTTCAGTGCCCACCACACTGTCTGGATAACGGAACCAGACCCGCTCCAGCTGTTCGTCGACAATCCGATAGCCAACCTTGACGTTCTCTCCGCGCGGAAACATCTGCTGTGGGTTCTGCCACCCGGTACGGGTAAACAAAATGCCGTAGCTCGACGAGTCCAGCAGGTACTCCCGGCTCTGGAATATCCGGTCACTGACAGCCTCCCCCTGATTGCGCACCTTACGGGCAACCACCTGGCGAAAATCATTGTCCATCATGATCATGGCTCGCTGGATGTCTTTAAGCCGCTCGCTATGCTCACGAGACTGGGCATCGCTTCGCTGTACCCCGTTCATTACCTGATAGGCCGACAGACTCAGCATGGCAAATACGGCAATGGCCACCAGCACTTCCAGCAAGGTAAAACCAGACTGGCCAGATTTGTTTTGACCGGCTACGTAATGGCGAGACATGCGCTGGCGGGAGGTAGAATTAATTCTCAACATAGGTTCTCAGTGACACCACCGACTTCTTGCGCGCTTCATCTGTTGCTACCGTCACATCCAGTGCCCGCAGGAAGCCGTCTGCGGTTTTGGTGCTTTTAATCGACCAATACCAGTCACGTCCAGCCAGCTCGGATTTCCCGCGTTTGACCGACGTCGGGATCTCACCCGACAATCTAACTTTGGCCATTTCATTATCAGCCACCATGGCGGCAAACGTTTTTTCCTCAAGATAACCCAAGGTATTGAGGTGCTGGCTAACCGCTCTCATCACACTGAGTGCTGCCGTCGCAAACACCGCCAGTGCCACCAACACCTCAAGTAAGGTCATGCCCCGATCACGCCGGGTGGTCAATGGGTGTTTCACTGCTGGGTGTTCTCCTGCACGCTGGCGATAGTCTCGCCCGGCGGCAACAGGAACAACTGACCCAATTCATCGGCCTGTACTCGCCAAAACTGGTTCTCGCCCGTCACTTCAAACTCCAACGAAAAAGGGGTGTATTCCCCACTGGCCATCACCACCACCTGCGGGGGTTTTATCTTGTCTTTGTCAGTTTGCTCAGCAAACAAGTCTTCATTAAACAGCGAGCCCGGCTTGAACAAGCGATCCTTGTCCTGCCAGGAGTAACTGCCAATTTCCACAACCAAACGGATCTCTTCGGGCATCTCCACCTCGGTGAAGAACTTCGAAGATTCCAGTGGCTGCCAGTCCTGACTGGTTAGCTGAAGAAACTGGTACCGATTACGCTCAATCCGCACACCGTAGTCGTAACCATTGAGCAAAGCATCCTCGCCCAGCAGCTGGACGAGGTAGTGAAAGCGCGCAGCTTCCTTCCTGACGTTATCCTCCTTGCTCTCGGGCAAGGCCACGATAACGGCCACGGCACTGGTTGCCAAAAGCACCAGTACCAGCAGTATCTCTATCAGGGTAAAACCCGCTGCACGCTTACTTATCATCACAACTTAGAAGTCCAGCATGTTCCAGTTACCGATATCGGTATTGATACCTTCACCGCCTTCCTGACCATCAGCACCCAGGCTGAAAATATCGACGGCGCCGTGCTCACCCGGCATCACGTACTGGTATGGATTGCCCCAAGGATCGTTTGGCAAACGGCGGATATAACCACCATCGCGGTAATTACGCGGCTCCGGGCTGGAAGAAGGCTTGCTCACCAATGCCTCAAGGCCCTGATCCGTAGTTGGGTACACACTGTTATCCAGTTTGTACATGTCCAATGACTGCTCTAACGCGCTGATATCGGTCACGACTTTCTGCTGATCGGCTTTTTCCTTGTTACCTAATAGGTTAGGTACCACCAAGCTGGCCAATACCCCAAGGATAACGATCACGACCATGACTTCCAGCAGCGTAAAGCCGCGTTGTTTGCGTTGCATTGAGAAAACCTCCAAAAATTACATTCCGACCATATTGTTCAAAGCAATGATCGGCATAAGGGTAGCAATAACAATAAACATCACGATGCCAGCCATCGCGACGATCAATAAGGGTTCAAAAATTCCGAGCGCCATATTTACCAGCGACTCGAAATCACGGTCTTGGTTGTCGGCAGCACGGGTAAGCATCTGCTCGAGTTCCCCACTGCGCTCACCACTGGCAATCATGTGCAGCATCATCGGGGGAAAGATTTTGGTCTGCTCCAGCGAAACCCGAAGGCTCGAGCCTTCGCGCACCTTGTCTGCCGCTTCGCGGATCTGCTGGTTGACCCAGGTGTTGGTCATCACATCCGACGCCACTTTCATGCCTTCCAGCAGCGGAATGGCACTCGACGTACAAATAGACAGCGTCCGGGCAAAGCGTGAGGTGCTTAGGCCCCGGGCAACTTTACCGATGACCGGTAAGCGCATGACCCAGCGGTCCCACTTCAGCCGGAAGTCCGGCCGCTTGAGGGCTATCTTGAGCAGCATCACCACAGCCGCGATAACCAGCAATACCACCAAGCCCCAGTTCTGGACAAAGTCACTGGCGGCCAGCAAGATTTCGGTAATGGTCGGCAACTGTTGGCCCATCTGGACAAACTGATCGACAATCTTCGGGACCACGGTGGCCAACAAAAAGGCTACCACGGCAATCGCGATCAACGTCAGCATGGTTGGGTAGATCATTGCCTGCTGCAGTTTGCTGCGCATTTTTTGGCGATTTTCAGTGTAATCCGCCAAGCGGTTCAACACGGTATCCAGGTGACCAGATTTTTCACCCGCCGCCACCATGGCCCGAAACAGCTGATCAAAGATGTGCGGATATTCCGCCAATGAATCGGAAAGGGTATACCCTTCGACCACCCGGGAACGAACCGCCAACAGCATGTTTTTCAGCCGTGGTTTCTCGCTCTGCTCGGCCACGGCCTTCAGGCACTCTTCAAGAGGCATCGATGCCTGTACCAAGGTTGCCAACTGACGGGTGATCAGTGACAGTTCAGTGGTACTGATCCCCCGGCGTAGCTGAAAACCGCCACTGGCTTTTTTCTTCTCGCGCTCGCGGGTCTGTACCACTTCTACCGGGATCATCCCCTGCTCACGGAGTTGCTGACGAATTTGCCGCGCCGTATCTCCTTCAAGGACCCCTTTCTTCTGGCGTCCTTTGGCATCCAGGGCTTTGTATTCAAACGCCGCCATCGGTTAGCCCTCCTTGGTCACCCGCATTACTTCCTCAAGGGTAGTAATACCGGCTCTAACTTTGGACAAGCCATCATCACGAATGCTTGGGGTATAGGAGCGAATGGCTTTTTCAATCGCCATCTCACCGGCTTCAGCGTGGATCAACTCCTGGACTGAATCATCGATCATCAACAATTCATGGATACCGGTTCGACCACGGTACCCTTTGCTGTTACAGGCTTCACAGCCTTTAGCATGGTAAAGGATCAGACTCTCTTCTGCCGAGAGGCCGAACAGCTTCTTCTGCTCGGTATCGGCGTCATACGGTTCACGGCAGGTCGGGCAAAGGGTCCGGACAAGACGCTGTGCCAGTACCCCAAGCAGGGAAGAGGACACCAAAAAAGGCTCAATCCCCATATCACGCAATCGGGTAATCGCACCCACTGCGGTATTGGTGTGCAGGGTCGACATTACCATGTGGCCGGTCAACGAGGCCTGCACCGCGATAGAGGCCGTTTCAAGGTCTCGGATCTCACCGACCATCACCACGTCGGGATCCTGACGCAAGATAGCACGTAAGCCACGGGCAAACGTCATGTCCACTTTCGGGTTAACCTGAGTCTGGCCGATACCGTCGATATCAAATTCAATCGGGTCTTCAACCGTCAGGATATTACGCTCTCTGCCGTTAAGCTCCTGCAGGCCAGCATACAAGGTGGTCGACTTACCCGAACCTGTCGGGCCGGTCACCAGAATAATGCCGTGCGGACGTTCAATAAGGTGGCGGAAGTTGGCATGGTTAGCTTCGGTCATTCCCAAGCTATAGAGATCCAGTCGGGTTGCGTTTTTGTCGAGCAAGCGCAGTACCACCCGCTCGCCATGGGAGGACGGCATGGTTGATACACGCACATCCACCGCACGGCCACCTATCCGCAACGAAATACGGCCATCCTGCGGTACCCGCTTCTCGGCAATATCCAACCGGGCCATTACCTTGATACGCGATACCAGCAACGGGGCCAATTTACGGCTCGGCTGTAAAACTTCACGCAGTACGCCATCAACCCGGAAACGAATAGACAACACTTTCTCGAACGTCTCGATGTGGATATCCGACGCAGCTTCTTTGATCGCTTCGGCCAACATGGCATTGATCAGCTTGATGATAGGTGCGTCATCTTCCGACTCAAGCAAGTCCTCGGTTTCGGGTAACTCTTCAGCCAACGCGAAGAAGTCATCGCTGTCCGAACCGAGATCTTCCATCAACTGGCGGGCTTCGGAGGAGTCACGCTGGTACGCCTCGGTCAATTTAAGCTCGAACGCTTTGTCTTCCAATGGATACGGGACAAAACTGCCACCTGCCACCCGGCGGATTTCCGCCAGTACCGAACCAGAGATCTGGCCGCTGTAATACAGCGCGACATTTTGCTCCAATACTTCAAGCACCACCCGGTGGCGCTTGGCAAAAGAGAAAGGCAGCCGGAACAGCGGCTGCTTATCCTGTTCCTGGCTCAAATCATGCATTACGGTTTGCCCTCCAACTGGGCAACAAAGGCGCGAACCTCAGGCGGCAACGCAATATCTTCACCGTATCTCGGCAGTACCGGCATTTCCATATCCGGCATCAAGCGCAGACCCTGATCCGCTTTGTATAGCTGCTCGGCGCGGATGTAATTGTACTTACGCTGGGTGATACCATCGGCCGTCACCCCATCGCGGATAATTGTCGGCTTGATAAACACCATCAGGTTGGTCTTGGCCGTGGTGGTGTTGGTCGATTTGAACAGGTGACCGAGGACCGGAATATCCCCCAGGATAGGGATCTTCTGCTCACTCTCATTGGTTTGCTCTTGGATCAGGCCCCCCAGTGCCAGCATCTGACCGTCTTGGATCAGCACGCTGGTCGTGAGCTGGCGCTTGGAGAAACGGACGTCGACGGCACCATCGGCCCCCAGAACGTTAGAGACTTCCTGCTCGATTTTCAGTTGGACCGAGTCCCCTTCGTTGATCTGAGGCGTCACATTCAGCTTGATGCCCACTTCTTTTCGCTCAACGGTCTGGAACGGGTTATCATTGTTCGAGCTCGAGGTCGAGCCTGTCACAACCGGGACTTCCTCACCGACAATGAATGAAGCTTCGCCATTGTCCATCACGGTAATACTCGGCGATGATAGAATATTGGAATTACGATCTGAGGCAACGGCATTGACCAGCATAGTCCAGTCACCCATCATGATCCCCAGCGCCGCACCGTTGACCCCCCCCAGCACACTGGCCAAGGTACTAAAATCACCGTCTTCAGTAATAGTACGGGTCTGCTCAATACCATTGGCATCGAGATAAGTTTCAGTTCGAGTTGAAGTTTTAGCGTCTTCAAGACCGATAGCATACTGGGAAATCGGTACACCCGAATTACCGAACTGGATCACTCCACCGTCAGTGGTGCCCCACTGAACACCGAAGTTGACCCCGTCACCTTCAGCAAGTTCGACAATCATCGCTTCGATCAGTACCTGGGCACGGCGGATATCCAACTGAGCAATGATATTTTCCAGTGCACGCATAATATCTGGCGGCGCGGTCAAGATCAGCGAGTTGGTATCAACGTGGGCCGAAATCATGACTTGGGAATTACTGCTGGATGTCGCTTTGGCGTTACCCTGCTTTTCTGCCTGCAGGTTATCGGATACCCCCTTAAGGACATCGACCATCTCTTCGGCGTTGGCATATTTCAAATAAACCACGCGGTTGTTACCCGACGAGGCCATTTCAACATCCAACTGGCGGATCAGACGGCGAAGCCGGTCACGCACCTGCGGGTCCCCCGATAGCAAAACCGAGTTAGTACGATCATCTGCAACTAACTTAGGTTGCAGGAATTCAGGCGTTGATTTCGCATCAGCCGTCTTGTTCAACGCATCGACGATACGGACCATTTCCGCCGCAGAAGCATTGCGCAATTCGACCACATCGATCTCTTTGTCACCGGCACGGTCAACCCGCTCGATAATTTCCGCCAAGCGGTTCACGGTTGCCGCACGCCCGGTGATCATAATGATATTGGCCGGGTCGTAGTGCACCACATTACCGGCACCAGCGTTATCGTTCAGCTGACGCAGCAGCGGCGACAACTCACGTACCGATACATTGCGAACCGCGATAACGCGCGTTACAACCTGATCACCGGTGATGTTGCTGTTATCGCCCACCACAGGGATAGCTGAGATCTTGGCATCTTTATCACGGACAACCTTGAGTACACCGTTCTCCATTTCAACCACGGCAAAACCATAGACTTCGAGTACATTCAGGAAAAACTGGTAGTACTGCTCATCATTGAGCAAATCATAACTGCGAACGTTGACCTGACCACGCACCGCCGGATCCACGATGATGGTTTTCTGCAGGTTCCGCCCTACGATGTTAATAAACTCCTGAATGTCTGTTCCTTTGAAGCTGGCACTAAACTCACTCGCCAATGCAGAACTGCACATCAAGCTGCCTAATAACCAGAGGGCACTTTTACCCATCCATTTTTTCACAAAAAACTCCTGCGCTATCGCATGTTCGCTTTGGGCTACTATTGCAGCTCAATATAAATATCGTGTAACTGACCTTCTCGCTCGACGGTCAAGGTAAAATCGGACGCATCCGACAGTTCGGTCCACAATTTCGCCATCACCGCAGCGTCAGTCAGATCATTGCCGTTAAGGCTAACGGCCAGGTCATCGACCTGCAGGCCCACGGCGTCGAACAACGCCCGATCTTTACCGGGATTAACCCGGTATCCCACCAACTCGCCATCCCGTTTCACTTGGGACAAGCGAATATAGCTAAATAAAGTTTGTGGTTTCTCGAGAATTTCTTGCTTGATACGGCTCAGTTCAGACGTTGGCTCCGGTTCCTCGGAAGCCTGGGGCTCAGGTGGGCGAGTTCTTGACGTATTCTGGGAAGATTTATTGAAATCGACACCATCGAGCATCAGGGTTTCATCGCGTCCGCTGTTACGGATGATCACCCGATCAGGATATACGGCCTGTAAGGTGGCACGGGTCCCCTCTATTGCTTCATTCAAGCCATAGGTATTTTGTTTGCCGCGGTGGGTGATGACCGCCAAAGCGGTTTGCGGGTTTGAGCTGGCAACCAGGCCGACGAGGGTTAGACTAAGGCGGGTCTGCGGCGCATCTTGCTTCACCGGTTGCTTACGTTCCACGACCGGGGCGTTTGCCTGAAAACGGCCGAACAGGTTCATGTTCAGCACGGTGGCGATTTCGCCGCGATCGTTACCTGTGCTGGACGATACAGCGACGGTAGACGCCTGCCAAGTAGCCGGAGCAGGGGTTGGCTGCAAGGCCAGCCACACCATTCGGCCAATCACCCAGGCGAGCATCACAACCAACGTCCAAGTCAGGACGCGAGTCAATGACGAGATTGAGATCCTGCTTTTAGCCGGCAGGGCCCCTAACCAATTTGCTGTTACCATGAAAAATCCATCATCCTGCGGAAATAAACCGAGCGCGTTATATCAAAATGTAAGATGTAAACGTATTACTTTTAGGTTACATCGTATGATTATCTTTCTTAGTTTACCAAAGTGAGCAAAGAAAGTTCCTCCTACTATCAATAGACTATCTATTTTATGTGATTTATTCCCCGTTTGTTGTTGAAATCCCGATCCCATATCACCATTTATAAACTCTCAATGCCTGCTGACGCTCTGTCGGCAATGTGGTACTTTTAGCGCCCTTTCGGGTTAAGGAGCATAGTGTGGGCCAGCAAACATCGCATTCAGACAACTTTCAGGTCCGTCTTGATAAGTGGTTATGGGCGGCACGCTTTTACAAGACCCGTTCTATTGCCCGAACCATGATCGATGGCGGAAAGGTGCAATACAACGGCCAACGGTCCAAGCCCAGTAAACTGGTTGAAGTGGGTGCAGAGATCCGCGTACGCCAGGGCAACGACGAAAAGACCATTATTATAGAGAAACTCTCAGACACCCGCCGCGGTGCACCTGAAGCGCAGGCTCTCTACCGGGAGACAGCGGAAAGCGTCAAGCTACGCGAAGAGCACGCCAAGTTGCGTCGCCTCCATGCCTACGGCAGCCCTAGTCCCGAAAAGCGTCCTGATAAAAAGCAGCGTCGCGATATAATTAAGTTTAAAAGTCATTCCGATTAACGGTATTAGTTCAGTGTAGCGCAGAAAAGTTTCGTTATGTTGACGTAGAATACCAAAATTGGTCAATTAGATACCTGCTGGAGAAATCAAGCTAATGACAAAAGATAGTCTATACCGTTACCTGTTTGACGGTGTATCAGTACGTGGTGAACTGGTTCAGTTGGGCGATACTTACCAACAGATCATTTCCAGCAAGGATTACCCAACCCCAGTTCAGACCCTGTTGGGTGAACTGCTGGTTGCAACGAGCCTGCTAACTGCCACGCTAAAATTCGAAGGTTCAATCACTGTCCAGCTACAAGGTGACGGTCCGGTAAAACTGGCAGTGATCAACGGTGATAATGATCAGAAACTACGTGGTGTTGCCCGCTGGGACGGTGACATACCTGCCGAAGGCACTATCCATGATCTGATGGGCAAAGGCCACATGGTGATCACCATTACCCCTATCAAAGGCGAACGTTACCAAGGCGTGGTTGGCCTCGAAGGCGATAGCCTAGCATCTTGCCTGGAAGGTTACTTCGCCAACTCCGAGCAGCTGAAAACCCGTATTTGGCTACGCACCGGCGAGTATGAAGGCCAAGCCAAAGCCGCGGGCATGCTGCTGCAGATCCTGCCGGACGGCCAGGGCCATGAGAGTGACTTCGATCATCTTGAGCAGCTGACAGAAACCGTGAAGAACGAAGAACTGTTCAGCCTGGAAGCTCAGGATGTTCTGTACCGCCTGTACCACCAGGAAAACGTTCAGCTGTTCGATCCGCAAGACGTGATTTTCCAGTGTGGCTGTTCACGTGAGCGCAGTGCCTCGGCAATCTGCTCCATCGAACGTGTTGAAGTCGAGCGCATCATTACTGAAGAAGGCAAGGTTTCCCTGCACTGTGACTACTGCGGTACCAGCTATGACTTCGATAGTGTGGATGTGGCAGCCCTGTTCGAACAAGCGGCAACAGGCAACAGCAACCAAGTGCATTAATTATTCCATTTAAATAAGCCTGAAACTAAATTACAAAAGCCGGACACTGTCCGGCTTTTTTTTTACCTCCCCCACACTTTTACTGCTCATTTTGTAAACAAGCAACACGCTAACCCTCGCTTTTTTCAAGGAAAATATTAAACCGCCCAAGCTGGACAAAGCACTTCACATCACGGCAAAATCACCACCTACAATAATTTAAAGGATTTTACCTAACTGTAACTTTTTAATGGTTAATATTTGATAAACCTCCCTGAATTACCCCTTTAGGGTTGCTAGCATGGTCAACAGTTAAACAACATCTTACCCAAGGAGCACCTATGACTGTCATGAACGTCGAGAAAAAGGTTGCAAAAACGCTAGATTTGTCTCAATACGGTATCAGCAATGTTACAGAAATCGTTCGCAACCCAAGCTACGAAGTTCTGTTTGAAGAAGAGACCAAGCCAGGCCTGGAAGGATACGAAAAAGGTATCGTGACCGAGCTTGGTGCCGTCGCCGTTGATACCGGTATTTTCACTGGCCGTTCCCCGAAAGATAAGTTCATCGTTAAAGATGACACCACCCGCGACACCATGTGGTGGGCAGACCAAGGTAAAAACGATAATAAAAGTATTGGTGTTGAAGCGTGGAACGATCTGAAAGATCTAGTGACAAGCCAGCTGTCTGGCAACCGTCTGTTCGTTATTGACGGCTTCTGTGGTACCAACCCTGATACCCGCCTGTGTATCCGTATCATCACCGAGGTCGCTTGGCAGGCCCACTTCGTGAAAAATATGTTCATTCGTCCAACAGAAGAAGAGCTGGAGAACTTCGAGCCTGACTTCGTGGTCATGAACGGTGCCAAGTGCACAAATCAGAAGTGGGAAGAGCACGAAATGAACTCCGAAAACTTTACGGTGTTCAACCTCACGGAGAAAATGCAGCTTATCGGCGGTACCTGGTACGGCGGTGAAATGAAGAAAGGCATGTTCGCAATGATGAACTACTTCCTGCCGCTGCGTGATATCGCATCAATGCACTGTTCTGCCAACATGGGTGAAGACGGTGATGTGGCGGTCTTCTTCGGCTTGTCAGGCACGGGGAAAACGACCCTGTCGACCGATCCTAAGCGTGCCTTGATTGGTGATGACGAACACGGCTGGGACGATAACGGCGTGTTTAACTTCGAAGGGGGTTGCTACGCGAAGACAATCAATCTATCGAAAGAAGCCGAGCCTGACATCTACAATGCTATCCGCCGTGACGCCCTGCTAGAAAACGTCACAGTACGCAGTGACGGTGCCATCGACTTCGATGACAACTCGAAAACTGAAAACACCCGTGTTTCGTACCCGATTTACCATATCGAAAACATTGTTAAGCCCGTATCGAAAGGTGGCCATGCTAACAAGGTGATCTTCCTATCGGCTGATGCCTTCGGCGTGTTGCCTCCGGTGTCCAAGTTAACGCCAGAGCAAACCAAGTACCACTTCCTATCCGGCTTCACCGCTAAGCTAGCCGGTACTGAGCGTGGGATCACCGAGCCAACACCGACCTTCTCGGCATGTTTCGGTAATGCGTTCCTCACCCTGCACCCAACCAAGTACGCAGAAGTGCTGGTTAAGCGCATGGAAGCCGCAGGTGCTGAAGCTTACCTAGTGAACACCGGCTGGAACGGCTCTGGCAAGCGTATCTCAATCCAAGATACCCGTGCGATCATCGATGCTATCCTTGATGGCTCTATCGAGAACGCAGAAATGAAGAATATCCCAATCTTCAACTTGGAAGTGCCAACATCGCTGCCGCATGTCGACCCTGAAATCCTTGATCCTCGCGATACCTACACCGATCCACTACAGTGGGAAAGCAAGGCGAAGGACTTGGCCGAGCGTTTCATCAACAACTTTGAGAAATACACCGACAACGACGAAGGTGCCTCTCTGGTTGCTGCCGGCCCACAGCTAGACTAACCTCAGCCTTAAATACTTAAGCCCCTCACTCGAGGGGCTTTTTCGTTAGTTCAACGCCAATTTTCCCGCTCAGCGCTTGCAGCCTTAGTGAAATTACCGCCTAATAATCATTGCCGTCAGTCCTTGGTTACTGACGGTATATTCAGATCTATAGCGTGCTGGGAGCCATTATGCGTTTTATCGGGAAGATCATCGCCACCTTTGCTGTGCTTGTCTCACTGGGTCTCACTATCGTACTGGCTCTTCTGCATACCCGCTATGCGACACCGATGGTCACCCAAGTCGTTAACCGATTTACCCCCTATACGTTGACCCTCGATGACATCCGTTATCATATCCGCGATCCGTGGCACCTGACCTTACAACGCCCTGCACTGACCATCACAGACGGGCAACCGCCGATCGCCGCCAACCGACTTTCTGTTTGGTTCAACCTGAACTCACTGCTCCAGCTACAGTGGCAATTTGACAGCATACTGATTGACGAGCCGACGGTCTCCGCTCAGCAACTGTCCGCCCTAGCACCAAGCGATCTCGAAGCAAGCGCTTTTGCACTCCCCGAATTACGGAGCCACCGACTCGCGATCAGTCGCCTGAACGTATCCACCCCCTCGCTAACGCTCAAGCAGGGCGAACTTCAACTCGATCAATGGCATTATCAACCCGGAGACCCGGCCCCTTGGTGGCAACAGTTCGATGGCAATTTCCAGCTGGCCGCCAACAGCGCCCACTGGCAGCAATGGCAAACCCAGCAGCTTTTACTTGATGGTAACCACCGTAGCAGTCTGTGGAAACTCAATGGGTTCTCTTTCAACTGGCAGAATGCCAGCATCAATGGCCAACTTGATGCCGCCCTCGACAAACGCTCAGTGGATATCCATCAACTCACCCTCTCTGGGCTCCAGCTGCAAGATATCAAACTCACCGATGCTATCCAGCAACAAGCCAATGCGCTGGCCTCGCAAGACTGGCAGGCGACAGTACGTCGGGTTGATATTCTCGACAGCAGTATCGAGCTGCCGCCGCTGAGCCTTAACCATGCTAATTTATCCCTGACCAACTGGCATTGGCCCGGTACCGCCTATTCACAGGAGGATGCTTGGTTATCTTTCACTGCCGAAAGCGGTAACTGGCGGCAACTGCCCTTTACCGATCCCCTGCTTGACTTGAGCTTCACCCCCGACACCATTGTCCTCAACGGTGCCGCAGTTAACGCGCTAGAAGGATATTGGCGTGCAGATGGCCTCGTTACCCCTGATGCTTTGCAGCTGGGCAACCTTACCAGCAAGGGGATCAAATGGTTCCTGCCCGCCGATTGGGCCAGACAGTTGGTACAGGCGGTTTCGCCTTTCAAGCAGATCCGTATCGATACGCTGGACATCGGTTATGCCCAGCTAACCGCCGCCGACAGCAACACGCCTTGGTATATCCATGGACTCAACGTCAACGGCCGCGATCTGCTTATCCGTCAGCAACCCTCTTTCAGCCTATGGCAAGGCAGCCTGTCTGCTGCCGCCAGGCAAGCAAGCCTCAATACCATTGACCTGCAAGAACCGCTGATCGAGATGCGCAGTGAGCAAGGCCGGTGGCAACTGGAGCAAGCCTTCCTGCCATTCAAAGGCGGACTGCTCGAGGCGACAGGGCAATGGGATCTGAATCAAGAAGGCTTCCCTTGGCACGCAGCACTGCAAGGCGATAGCCTACCTGCCAAAATCTTGCCACAGTGGTTATCCCTGCCGTGGCCAGCGACCGGTCGCATCGATGCCACCGCCGCCTTGCAGGGACTCGGCCAACACTATACCGGTCTGGCCCATAGCCTGAATGGCGAGGTCCGAGCAACATTCCGCGACAGCGAGATTGACCAAGGCTCAGCCGCCTTGCTGCAAGCCTGGCTGCCACCAGTAACACAAGAGGCTAACTCCACCGCCGATCCTACGATGACTGGTAGCCAGAGTGATAAACCAACGGTTGGCATAGAAGAGCCAATCTCGTTGGCCATTACCCCGCTCAAGATCCGGAGCGATCGGGGCCGCCTTGCGATAGCGCCGCTCAGTATCAAGGGCAAAGATGTCGACGCCTTACTGGAAGGCCAATGGGATTTGGCTAACCCTGCCGGGCAGCAAATGGAGCTGGATGCGAAATTGGGTTGCCAGCGCCTGATCCGGCGCTGGCAGGATGGTCAGCAAACGGTGTCGGTGTCGACGTGTGACGGCAACAGCATGTAGGTACCGGTAAAGGTCGATGCCAACTCATCGCCGCTGTAGACGTTGACTTTGACGACAGCCCGGCCTTTGCGGTGGCTGGCTAGGCGCTCAACATCCCCCTCGAGATCTTCAACGGTGACGACCGCACGTGGTCGCTCCTTGACCGGAGAACGATAGCGGATATGGCTATCAACCAGAACGATATCAGCTTTGTACTTACGCTCTTTCAATAGCATCCAAACAAAGCCCCAGCCTGCAAGTGTCGCCATGGTGAAGATACTGCCGGCAAACATGTTGGCTTTGGTATTGAGGTTGGCGTTGATCAGGGCACTGACCTCAAAACGGTAGCCGGTATACTGGCTGATCTTCACCCCCATTCTTTCACTGATAGGGATTTGGGACTGCCACAATTCCTGCAGTTCCTGACACCAGTCCGGGTGGCGGACCACTTCCGCCAACGGTTCAAGGTGCTTGAGCATTTGTTGATGCCTGACCGGCCCTTTTTCCTCGCTCAGCTCTCCCTGGTTGGTAAAGCCGCTACGTAGGTAGAAGGGTATCGCATCCTCGCGGGCATTACAGACCAGTCGCTTTGCGCCGTCTTCCCGAGCCAATGACTCCAATGCCATCAGTACGATAGCCCCCATCCCCTGATGACGATGGTCCGGATGCACCGCCATATAGCGAATTTGACCATCGTTATCCGGCGTCATATAAAGCCGGCCAATGGCTATCGTCTGGCCATTGTCACTGACGATCATCCGGTGGCTGCTGAGGCCATCATAGGCATCTCGCTCAGAGCCGACCGGCATATGCCAAGGCTCACGCAGCATCCGCCAGCGAAAGTCATAATAGCTGGCTAGCTCTTCTTCCGTTTGTGGGGTGACAAGTCGAAACATGAAATCCTTCT
The DNA here is from genome assembly GCF_003025555.1 of Photobacterium lutimaris. Classification (GTDB taxonomy): domain Bacteria; phylum Pseudomonadota; class Gammaproteobacteria; order Enterobacterales; family Vibrionaceae; genus Photobacterium; species Photobacterium lutimaris. Next base: position 28,193 of record NZ_PYMH01000017.1, read on the forward strand.
CCAGCATTCCTAGGCAATACGCCTTTATATCATTATACCTGCAACCAGAAGGTTACTGGGCCGTCATTAAGCAGTGCCACTTTCATATCAGCAGCAAAAATACCCGTTTCCGTTTTGATCCCTGTTTCTTGGCAGCAATCAACAAAAAATTCATACATACGCTCGGCATCCTGCGGTGCCGCACCGTTGGAGAAGCCCGGCCGCATCCCCTTCTTGGTCTCTGCCGCCAGTGTGAACTGTGAAACGACCAATACACTGCCACCCGCCTGCTGGACGTTGAGGTTCATCTTACCGTCTTCGTCTTCGAATACCCGGTAGCCCAGCACTTTTTCACGCAGTCGCTTGGCCTTGGCCTCATCGTCACCTTTCTCTACGCCAAGCAGAACAAGCAAGCCCTTGCCGATAGCGCCAGTCACCTGGCCATCTACTGTTACGCTGGCTTCGCTTACCCGCTGGATCAGTGCAATCATTTGTTTTTACCTTTTCCTATAATGTCAGTCTGTTGAACATCTGTGCCTTTCTTTGCTGCCTGTTGGATACCCGACAATTCGGCCTGGGTCGGTACCGTGGTTTGCCATCCCTTCGTGTCGGGATGCCAATGGCTCTTTTCTCCGAGGCTGGCAGTGAACTCAGCCCCGAACAATACAATACACCAACACAAATACACCCAGACAAATAAAATCGGCACCACCGCCAAGGCACCGTAAATCACCTGGTATGAAGGGAAATTGGTGATATAGAGGGCGAACCCCTTCTTGCTCAGCTCAAACAGGATACTGGCAATCACCGCACCGACCAAGGCATGGCGAAAGCGGACCTTGGTATTGGGGACCAGGAGATAGAGGCCGAGAAATGCGCAGCTTGACATGATCACTGGCAGCCAGCGCAGGGAGCGCTGCAGCAAACCATTGACCGCATCACTACCGAGCAGGTTGAGCGAGCCAAGGTAGGAGCTAACGGCAATGCTGCTGCCGACCAAGATCGGCCCGAGAGTGAGCACCATCCAGTAAATCGAAAACGAGATCACCGGACGGCGCTTTTCATGCACCCGCCAGATATAGTTGAGTGACTGGTCTATCGACGAGATCAGCATCATCGCCACCACAAACAGGGCTGCTACCCCCACTGCCGTCATCTTGCCGGCATTGGCAACAAACTCGTTGAGGTACTGCTTCACCACCTCGCCCGCGGCCGGGACAAAATTCTCGATCACGAAATTTTGCAGCAACTCCCCCAGCCCAGCAAATACCGGAAAAGACGACAGGGCCGACAGCACCACAGTGATCAACGGCACCAAGGACAGCAGGGTGACATAAGCCATCGACCCCGCCGTCACGGTCAATCTATCGTGCCCGATCCGGTGATGTAAATAACCGGAAAACGCCATGGCGCTTCGTGCCCGTTGGCGCCATGTCTGCTTGCTAGTTGTTTGTTTGTCAGCCATAGTCATGTCATTATTTACTTGTATTCACAGTCACTTTTCACATATTAGGACACATGGAGTCAACTATGCCCTACCTGCTTGCGATCCTTATCAGCCTCACCGCCCTGACCGGTTGCCAAAGTGCCTATTACTCTGCCATGGAACAAGTCGGCATTCACAAACGCGACATCATGGTCGACCGGGTCGAGGATGCCAACGAGGCCCAGCAAGACGCCCAACAGCAATTTACCAGTGCACTCGATGCAGTGAAGGCTCTCAACCAATTTGACGGCGGCGATCTGGAAAGCGCCTACAACCAGGTCAATGACCAGTACGAAGCCAGCGATGACGCCGCCGAGAAAGTGCGCGAGCGCATTGCGGCGATTGAAGATGTTGCCGATGCCCTATTTGCTGAATGGCAAGATGAGCTGTCCCTGTATAGCAACAGCAAGCTGCGCCGCGACAGTGAAGCAAAACTCAACAGCACTAAAACCTCATACCAGCGCATGCTCAGTGCGATGCATCGCGCCGAGCAAAAAATGGATCCGGTACTGGATACCCTACGGGATAACACTCTGTACTTAAAGCATAACCTCAATGCAGCCGCGATTGGTTCTCTACAGGGAGAATTCCAGTCACTGCAACGGGATATCCAGCGGGCTATCACCGACATGGAAGCGGCTATCACCGAGTCCGAACGCTTTATCTCCCAACTGCAGCGCAGCTAGCCTACATATTCCTGCTTAAGCCGGGCCAGTAACCAACTGGCCCGCTCTTCTTTCTTGTCCCACGGCACATCGACCACTTCGTAACCCAGCTCACGGTAGGTTGAGACCAACTGGGCATGAATTTGCTCTGCCTCGGCAAAACTGTGCGGGCGCTCGTCATCCTGCACATAGATATCGGCATGCGGGGCACAGGCGAAAACAGTCGGAAAGTACCCTTTGGCCATCGTCCGATAGTGCTCGTCAACCGCCTCTCCACCAATGGTCAGGTAAGCACAAATATCACCAATCGCCCTGTCGACGAATGCCGGCATAGTACCGCGCTGAGCTTGCTCGCGCTGGTTGTTCATCATCTCAAGGCATAGCGCAGCAAAGCGTGGCAAATTGGTCCAGGGCAGAATACCGTCAGGCAAAGCGGCCTGCTCGCGGATCAAGCTACGTGACACTTCAGGAAAAGTCATATATCCCCGCCGTGCCAACGTCTCCAGCAGCGAGGTTTTCCCGGCTCCCGGTCCCCCGGTAATAATTATGGGCTGCATAGTCTGTTCTTCTTTTTTTGTAGGGCCAGATACAACAATCCCCCCATGGTAGCACCGATGGGGGGATTGATTAACGGCAATCAGCTAGCAATTATTTTGCTGTACGGCTTGCACGCTTACGTTCGTTTTCAGTAAGTAGTTTCTTACGGATACGAATGCTTTCTGGTGTTACTTCTACTAGTTCATCTTCATCAATGAACTCTAGCGCTTGCTCAAGTGTGTGCTTGATTGGTGGCGAAAGCACCTGCGCTTCATCAGTACCAGACGCACGTACGTTCGTCAGCTGCTTACCTTTTAGGCAGTTTACAGTCAGATCGTTAGAACGGTTGTGAATACCGATAACCTGGCCTTCGTAAACTTCGTCGGCGTGTTCAGCAAACAGACGGCCACGCTCTTGCAGGTTGAACAACGCATAAGTTAGCGCTTTACCTGTTGCGTTTGAAATTAGAACACCGTTGTTACGCTGACCAATTACGCCACCTTTGTGTGGACCGTAGTGATCAAACGTGTGGTACATCAGGCCAGAACCTGACGTTAGTGTTAGGAATTCCGTTTGGAAGCCGATAAGACCACGAGACGGCATCATGAAATCCATACGTACACGGCCTTTGCCATCTGGAGACATATCAGTCATCTCACCTTTACGTAGGCCGATGTTCTCCATGATGCCACCTTGGTGCTCTTCTAGCACATCGATGGTAACCGTTTCGTACGGTTCCATTAGCTGACCATCTTCTTCTTTGATGATAACTTCTGGACGAGATACCGCAAGTTCGAAGCCTTCACGACGCATGTTTTCGATCAGGATAGACAGGTGAAGTTCACCACGGCCTGAAACACGGAAACGATCTGGGTTATCAGTTTCTTCAACGCGAAGAGCAACGTTGTGTACCAATTCTTTCTGCAGGCGCTCAAGGATGTTACGTGAAGTCACGAACTTACCTTCTTTACCCGCGAACGGAGACGTATTGACCTGGAAAGTCATGGTTACTGTTGGCTCATCAACAGACAGAGCAGGCAGAGCCTCAACCGCGTTCACATCACAGATAGTGTCAGAGATTTTCAGCTCACCAAGACCTGTAATTGCAATAATGTCGCCAGCCGTTGCTTTTTCAACTTCGTGACGTTCAAGGCCAAGATAACCCAGTACCGTACCGACTTTGCCGTTACGTTTCTTACCGTCAGCACCCACAACAGTAACCTGCTGGTTTGGTACTACAGAACCACGGGTTACACGAGCAACACCGATAACACCCACGTAAGAGCTGTAGTCTAGCTGAGAAACCTGCATCTGCAGCGCGCCTTCAACGTCAACGCTTGGCGCTTCAACGTTATCAACGATAGCCTGGAACAACGGCTCCATATCTTCGCCAGTCACGCCTTCTTCCTGCGTTGCCCAGCCGTTCAGTGCCGATGCGTAAACCACTTGGAAGTCCAGCTGCTCATCTGTCGCACCTAGATTATCAAACAGATCGAATACCTGATCCATTACCCACTCAGGACGTGCGCCAGGACGGTCGATCTTGTTGATAACAACGATAGGCTTCAGGCCGTGGGCAAACGCTTTCTGGGTTACGAAACGTGTCTGAGGCATTGGGCCGTCAACGGCATCAACAATCAACAGCACAGAATCAACCATCGACATGATACGCTCAACTTCACCACCGAAATCGGCGTGTCCTGGGGTATCTACGATGTTGATGCGGTAATCATTCCAGTTAATCGCTGTGTTCTTAGCAAGAATGGTAATACCACGCTCTTTTTCGATGTCGTTGGAATCCATTACGCGTTCTTCAACTTCACCGCGAGACTCTAACGTGCCAGACTGCTGAAGCAGTTTGTCAACCAGGGTGGTTTTACCGTGGTCAACGTGCGCAATAATTGCGATATTTCTTAATTTATCGATCTGTGGATTAGACATGGATTCACATTCACTCAGAACATGCAGCGACCGGATGGCGCTACTTGGTTAAAAAAACGGCTCATAATCTAACAGATTTTACGCCAAAACCCACGTAATATGTGATTTATATCACCGCCTTTTTCATTCTGCTTGCGCTATTCATGCTTTTTTCTGCACTTGAGCCCACAGCGCCCCCGCTCCGACCGTCTTTTCCATCGATTTTTCAGCACCGGGCCAATTGACAATATGCCGCGCTGGGCTAATGTAGATACGCGCACCATTTGAGGGACAACACCCCTTACTGCACCATATCGGTGCAAACAATCCCCAAAACGGTGCAAACAATGGACATAATCAGCCCGGAATCACCGCTTAGCGCGCTATTTTGGGGCTTTAAAAAGTTGGCACAGTTATCGCATTCTATTTAGCAATAGAGCAAAACATGCTCATTACTAATTTATTGCGGCCTGATGCCCAATCTAACACCGGAGGTTACTCAAGATGTCAGTAGAAAACGTACTTGCGCTGATCCAGGAAAACGAAGTTAAGTTTGTTGACCTACGCTTTACCGATACCAAAGGTAAAGAGCAGCACATCTCTATCCCATCCCACCAGATCGATGCTGACTTCTTTGAAGAAGGCAAAATGTTCGATGGCTCTTCTGTTGCAGGTTGGAAAGGTATCAATGAATCAGACATGGTGATGATGCCAGATGCAGCTAGCGCGGTACTTGACCCATTCACAGAAGATTCAACGCTTAATATTCGTTGTGACATCCTTGAGCCAGCAACAATGCAAGGTTACGATCGTGACCCTCGCTCTATCGCGAAACGCGCAGAAGAGTTCATGCGTTCAACTGGCCTTGCTGATAGCGTACTTGTTGGTCCTGAGCCAGAGTTCTTCCTATTTGATGACGTGAAGTTCAACACTGACATGTCAGGCTCTTTCTTCAAGATCGATGACGTGGAAGCGGCGTGGAACACAGGTTCTGATTTCGATGGTGGTAACAAAGGTCACCGTCCTGGCGTGAAAGGGGGTTACTTCCCAGTAGCACCGGTTGACTCATCGCAAGATATTCGTTCTGCAATGTGTCTAATCATGGAAGAAATGGGCCTAGTCGTCGAAGCCCACCACCATGAAGTAGCGACTGCGGGTCAAAACGAAATCGCAACACGCTTCAATACCCTAACGTCGAAAGCTGATGAAATCCAAGTGTACAAGTACGTTGTTCACAACGTCGCACACGCATTTGGTAAAACGGCCACCTTCATGCCTAAGCCACTCGTTGGTGATAACGGCAGCGGTATGCACGTTCACATGTCACTAGCAAAAGATGGTCAAAACCTGTTTGCGGGTGACAAGTACGGCGGTCTGTCTGAAATGGCGCTTTACTACATCGGCGGTATCATCAAGCACGCACGTGCAATCAACGCCTTCGCCAACCCAGCAACAAACTCATACAAGCGTCTTGTTCCTGGCTTCGAAGCACCGGTAATGCTGGCTTACTCTGCACGTAACCGTTCAGCGTCAATCCGTATCCCGGTGGTACCAAGCCCGAAAGCACGCCGTATCGAAGTACGTTTTGGTGACCCAGCAGCGAACCCATACCTAGCATTCGCAGCAATGCTAATGGCTGGCCTAGACGGTATCCAGAACAAGATCCATCCGGGCGAAGCAATGGATAAAGATCTGTACGACCTGCCAGCAGAAGAAGCAGCTGAAATCCCAACGGTTGCTGAATCGCTACAGGGCGCTCTGCAGTCACTAGACGAAGACCGTGAGTTCCTGACTTCTGGCGGTGTATTCTCTGACGATTTCATCGATTCTTACATCGAGCTAAAATCTCAAGATGTTGCGAAAGTAAACATGACTACGCACCCACTAGAGTTCGAACTGTACTACTCAGTTTAAGTAACTGATAAACAAATCGACATAATAGATTTAGGCCAGCTTCACAAGCTGGCCTTTTTGATCTTGTTCCCCATCAGCCCCAATGCCAACAATGAGGGATCACTCACCGCCTAATAGCAAACATGGACAAAACATCCCACTTACTGCCGACACTCCTATTACTCTCTGCCACCGCTGCTGCCAGCGAGATCTATACCTGGCAAGACGAGGAAGGGATCACCCACTTTTCCGACAAGCCCCACCCCAGCGCCTCAGTGATAAACATTCAGGCCCCGCCGCAATCCACCACGCCCGAGGCGCTCGCCGCCGAGCCAGGACTCGCACCAGAGCTGAAGCCAGAGCCGTCAACCGACCCCGTCCTTCCGGATGCTCGCATCCTGTTAACGACCCCTTCCGACCAGCAAACCCTTCGCGACAACCAAGGCAACCTGACGGTCATGGCCTCGAGCAACCGCAAGCTTAATCAAGGGCACAGCGCTCGCCTGCGCCTCGATGGTGATGTCTATGGCCGAGCGCAGACCCAGCTTATCTGGCCTCTCACCAATATTGATCGCGGCAGCCATACCCTACAGGTAGAATTAATAAAACACGGCAAGGTTATTGCATCATCTGAAGAAATAACTGTCTTCTTGCACCGTGCCCGCATCAACCAGCGCCCTGAACCAGTCCCAGAGCCCAAATAACAGGCGCACGCCATTTTTTCGTTCACGATACCAGGCAGACAGGCTACACTTGATTGCACCAATATGGTGCACTAGCAGTTCAGTGCACCAACATGAACTGCACCAACAAGGATGGTAACTGTGACGGCTGACTTTTCCCCCCTGATCCTGGACAACCAAGTCACGGCAATCGTATTGCTCGATGAATCGCTGACCATACGCTACGTCAACCCAGCAGCCGAGCAGCTGTTGTCGTTCAGCAAGCGCCGGCTCAACAATACCCATTTCCCGGATCTGCTTCAGCATACGTCGTTAGATCTGAACCTGATCTCCGACACCTTGCAAAGCGGGCAGGGGCTGGCAGACAGTGATGTCACCTTTGTCATCGACGGTCGCCACCATACCCTTGAGCTCAATGCCAGCCCACTATCTTGGCAGCGCGAGTTATTGATATTGCTTGAGCTCAAGCCGATCGACCAACAACGCCGTATCAGCCAAGAACTCAGTCAGCATGCCCAGCAGCAAGCCGCCAAGGAGTTGGTGCGCGGGCTGGCTCATGAAATCAAAAACCCGCTCGGTGGTCTGCGCGGTGCAGCCCAGTTGCTGGAAAAAACCCTGCCCGATCCGAGTTACACCGAATATACCCAAATGATCATCGAGCAGGCCGACCGACTACGTAATCTGGTCGATCGCCTACTCGGGCCGCAGCGTCCCGGCAGCCGCCAGCAAGACAATATCCACGTTGTGCTGGAAAAAGTCCGCCAGCTGATCAGTATTGACTGTGGCGAGAATATTCACCTGCACCGCGATTATGATCCCAGCCTGCCTGATTTCACCATGGATGCCGAGCAACTCGAACAAGCCATTCTCAATATTGTCAGCAATGCCTCGCTGGCTCTCCAGCAATATGGTGGCGGCAATATTACCCTCAAAACCCGCACCGCCCACCAGGCACTGATCCACGGCAAGCGCTACCGGGTCGCCGCCAAAATCGACATCATCGACGATGGCCCAGGGATCCCGAGTGATATCCAGGACACCCTGTTCTATCCCATGATCACCGGACGCGAAGGCGGAACCGGGCTGGGACTGTCTATTGCACAGAACCTGGTCGACCAGCACCAAGGTAAGATTGAGGTCATCAGCTGGCCGGGCCATACCAAATTCACCCTGTATTTACCGATAATGTAGAGGATTCACCATGAGCAAAGGACTAATTTGGGTCGTTGATGACGACAGCTCGATCCGCTGGGTAATGGAGCGGACCCTCAATGCAGCGGGATTGAAATGTGAAACCTTCGCCAATGCCGACAGCGTGGTTGAAGCCCTCGAGCGCAGCGTGCCCGATGTACTGGTGTCCGATATCCGTATGCCGGGGATGGACGGCTTCTCTTTACTCAAGGTGCTACAGGCAGACTACCCGACCCTGCCAGTCATCATCATGACAGCCCACTCCGATCTCGATGCCGCCGTCAATGCCTATCAGGAAGGGGCTTTTGAATACCTGCCCAAGCCATTTGATATTGACGAGGCGGTCAGCCTCGTCGAGCGGGCCGTGACCCACAGCCAAGAGCAAAAGCGCCAGCAGCAACCAGAAGCGTTCGAAAAAAACGCCCCGGAAATTATCGGTGAAGCCCCGGCGATGCAGGAGGTGTTCCGCGCCATCGGCCGCCTATCCCGCTCATCGATATCGGTGCTGATCAACGGTGAATCGGGAACCGGCAAAGAGCTGGTCGCCCATGCGCTGCACCGCCACAGCCCGCGCAGCCACAAGGAATTCATCGCCCTCAACATGGCTGCCATTCCCAAAGATCTGATTGAATCGGAATTGTTCGGCCACGAAAAAGGCGCCTTTACCGGTGCCAACAGTGTTCGCCAGGGCCGGTTCGAACAGGCCAACGGCGGCACCCTGTTCCTCGATGAAATCGGCGACATGCCACTGGATATCCAGACCCGATTGCTGCGGGTACTGGCAGACGGCCAGTTCTACCGGGTAGGCGGCCACTCTCCGGTCAATGTCGATGTCCGGATCATCGCCGCCACCCACCAGAACCTCGAAAGGCTGGTTGCTGGCGGAGACTTCCGTGAGGATCTGTTCCACCGCCTCAACGTCATTCGGGTCCACCTGCCCGCGCTCAAAGACCGCCGCCAAGATATTCCGCAGCTGACCCGCCATTTCCTGATGCGTGCATCCGACGAGCTCGGGGTCGAGGTCAAAACCCTGCACCCTGATACCGAAGAGGCCTTGATGACGCTGGATTGGCCGGGTAATGTCCGCCAGCTGGAAAATACCTGCCGCTGGCTCACCGTGATGGCCAGCGGTAAGGAAATCCTGCCGGCGGACTTGCCGCCGGAGCTAGTCGCCCCCAGTCAACGGGAAGCCAGCGAGGGCGGCCACCAGCACTGGCATCACGCATTGGAAAAGTGGGCCTTCGACAACCTGCGCCAAGGACACCAGAACCTGCTCGGCGAGGCACTGCCGGAGTTTGAAAAAATCCTGCTCGAAGCGGCGCTGGAGCACACCCATGGCCACAAACAGGAAGCGGCACGCTTACTCGGCTGGGGCCGTAATACCCTGACCCGTAAACTCAAAGAGCTCAATGTCGTGACTGACTAATCCTCCACACCTTTCATGCGGAAAGAATTTCAACAGCTTCAGTAAGCATCAACAGAGTTTCTTTCCGCATCGACAATTTGCCCCTGCAACTTTCTGTACCCGTATACAAAAGTTGTCGAGACTGAAAATCGAACGCAGTATGACTAGAACGGAGAGGTGCAAATAAATCGCCATTACTGGTTGTTTTTTGACCTACCCCCATTCCATCTTCGCGCGTTTTGCGTACAATACCCCCCGGTTTCAGCCATCACTGAAACCACACCACATAACACTCAAAACACAGTTGGATCCCCACCATGCTGGAAAGTCTATTTTCATTCAGCGTGGCAATGCCTGCTGTCAGCGAAATCGCAACCAATGGCCCTGGCCATTTTGCTGCCGGTATCCTGGCCCTGATTGCCGCGGTGAACATGTTTCATGGCTAGCGCCTGAACCAAAAAGCCCCCGAGCCATAACGGCTCGAGGGCTTTTTGTTTATCTGGACGATAAAGCCAATAACGGGGGTTAGATCACCCGCGAGAACTGTTGCTGGCGAGCGCGGTGGCGCAAATATTTGTCAAAGCACATACAGATATTTCGGATCAATAAACGGCCTTTCAGCGCGACCTCAATCGTCGTATCGCTGACTTCAACCAGACCATCATTGATAAAGGTCTGCAGCAACTCGATATCTTCAGCAAAATAACGATCAAACTCGATATCAAACTGCTGCTCAATCGCTGTTTTATCGAGGTGGAAGTTACAAATCAGCGACTTGATCACCTCGCGGCGCAGCAGATCATCGCCATCCAGAGACACCCCTTTCCATAGCGCTTCGCGCTTTTCATCAACGCTGGCATAGTATTGCTTGAGCTCTTTTTGGTTCTGGGCGTAGCAATTGCCAATCATCGAAATCGCCGATACCCCCAGACCCAACAGGTCGGTATCCCCTTGGGTCGTATACCCTTGGAAATTACGGTGCAAGATGCCTTCGCGCTGGGCCACCGCCAGTTCATCTTCCGGCAGGGCAAAGTGATCCATGCCGATAAACTGGTAACCGGCACCGGTTAGGGTTGCAATGGTCTGCTGCAAAATCGTCAGCTTCTCATTGGCCTGCGGCAAGTCGGCATCTTTGATCTTACGCTGGGCAGCAAACAGCTTCGGCATGTGGGCGTAGTTGAAAATAGACAAACGGCCAGGGCGCATGGTCAGCACCTGATCGAGGGTTTGGGCAAATAACGCCGGGGTCTGCTTTGGCAGACCATAGATCAAATCCAGGTTGGTCGAACGGAAACCCAGTTCGCGGGCACGCTCTACCATGGCAAAAATGAACGCTTCATCCTGCTCGCGGTTAACCAGTTTCTGTACTTCTTTATTGAAGTCCTGCACCCCGATACTCAGGCGGTTGAAGCCTTCGCTGCGCAGGTGGTCAAGCATATCCAGCTCGATTTCACGCGGGTCGACCTCGATACTGATCTCGGCATCGGGGGTAAACGTAAACTGTTCACGCAACAGATCCATCAGGCGGCTTACCTGCACCTTGGTCAGGAACGTCGGTGTGCCCCCGCCCCAGTGAAGCTGGCTCACGGTCCGCTGGCCCAACAGCGTCGAGCGCTGGCGGATTTCCTGCTCCAACGCATCAAGGTACTGATCGGCCTTGTGCTGGTGACGGGTGATGATCTTGTTACAGCCACAGTAATAGCAAAGCTTGTGGCAGAACGGGATATGGACATACAACGACAGGTTACGCTCAGGGTACTGGGCGCACGCCATGTCAAATTCCGCTGGTGTAAACGCTTCATGGAACTCCAGCGCTGTTGGGTATGAAGTATAACGCGGCCCCGAATAATTATATTTTTCGATTAAGGCCTGATCCCAAATAATTTGCTCATTTGACATGACTTGTTTCCACTAAATTAGATAGAGGGGGGAGAATACTGGCCACCAAGTGTGACACAAGTTGGTAAAGATGTAGATAGGAGATAACTAAACTGCTATCCCGATCAGAATTCCCCTGTCTCTCAGTATAGACAGGGGAAAACAGGAACCGAACTCAGACCGTTGGCTTCGCCGCCAAGATCAAATCCAGCTCAGACTTGATAGATTCAACCAAGCGTGCCTCGGCCTTCATCCTGATCAAATCCAGCTGCATACGTTCTTTCTTGGCCAGGGTCTTGCGCGCATCGCCGCGCGGCATGTCCTTCACCACCAGGTAAAGCTCGTGCATCGACGGATACCGGTTGGCAAAATCGACCCGATGGTCCCCCTGCAGCACTTCCATCAGCTTGTACAAGCGGATGGCAATTTCCGACATATCACATTCTTCTTTCTTGCCGGCTTCGGCAATGATCAGCACGCTTTCCATGATATTGGCATTGCGCTGCTTGATCCCAGCTTCCTGCTGGCGCTGGGCGCGAGCCAGAAATGCCTTATGGCGCTGGGTCTGCTGATAGAGCTTAAACAACAAATAACCGGCATAGCTTGCCAAAACGGCCACAATCACGCCGGCCAGTCCTAGCCACAATGTCATATCCTGCAAGGCTTACTCCTTGTCTAAACCATCAAAATCCATGTTTTCGAACTGATCAAGCAAGTCATCGTCTGAACGAGGGCCACGAGGGGTCGGCACATCGTCCATTTCCGGCTCGTCTTCTTCCAGCAAACCAAGCTGGTTCATCAGCTGCTCGATACGATCCAGCTTCTGGTCAACTTGCTTCTGCAAACCGGCACCCAGCTTCTCACCGGCCTCGATGCGGTCAAGCAGTATCATTAGCTGGGCATCATTTTCCAGCATTTGTAGTTCTTGCTCGGCGCTCATGCGGCGCTGTTGCTTGGTCATCGGCTTTTTCGGCTCAACAATCAAAGGGATCGCTTTCTTGCTGCCGTGACGCGGGTCTTTACGCTGTGCTGCCTTGCGGGCATCATCAGGCGATACTATTGAATGGCGGCTACCTGACTTCAGGCCTTTGCGCTTACGATCTTTCTTGCGCTGCAGGCCGTCTAGATCATTCTGGTTACGGGTCTTAATGGTGACTACCTGATCGGATGATCCGGTAGCACGGCTTCTTTTCTTACGGGTCATTACTGGGTTTTCCTCAGCAAAATTACATCATTCCCAACGAACTCGACGTCCAGGCCATCTCTTTGAGCCAAATAGTGGAACGTCTCGCGGCTAAAAAAGCTCACATGCGTTGGGTCGTTCTTGTAATGCCATTGCGCAAAGGCATCTGCATCTTTTGCCAGTTTGGTCATCAAGCCCAGCCAACCACCGGGTTTTACCATACCAACCAGCTGCCCCCATTCCTTCGCAGGCGTATAAAAGTGTTCAATCGCCTCGGTACAGGTCACAAAGTCATATTGCGTGCCCAGTACCTCAGTCTTGTTGGCAAAGTACGGATCATAAATTGCCATGTTGTGGCCAGCTTCAGTCAGCATCAGCGACAAGGTCGGGCCGGGGCCGCAACCAAAATCTAGGCCATCAAGCGGCGTATCGCCAAGACGCTCCCTCAGCGGATCGGCAAGCCGGGCCAGAAAGCGCCGGTAACCCAAGTCTTCTGGGTTATTCTCATGCAAATCATAGTGCGCTTTCTCTTCTTGTGGCGACAATCTCGACTCGGGATCAGCAAAAATTAATGCGCACTCCCCACAGCGGACATACTGTCGGCGCCGATCTTCAAAAAACAGCGCAGTACTCTGGCTGCGGCACAGCGGACAAGGGGTCATCTTCGCTCTCCTGTTTAAGTCTATCGTACAGGGCATTGCCACGGCTCCCAATGAAGCCCGGTATCATAGCAGATTTGATGGAGAAATGTGCACTACAAAGGAGGGGGAGGCAAACGGCCAAAAAGAAAAAAGCGACAGGTTATTCAACCTGTCGCTCTGTGGGTTCGCCATTAGAGGCTATATCCTGTCTAGTCTGTCCTTAACCAGTATGTAACATCCCGGTCTGACAATATCCTTTTGTTATTGTTGCTTCCGTGCCAACGTGTTGTTCTTCATCGTCCTGATGAGTTTTTTCCGTCCCTGAACGGTTATCCCTGTTCATGCGGCTATCCTTAACCGGCTGTGTCCATCAGCGTGTTGCCATCTGGCAACCAGTTCACCATCCGTGTGTGCACTCCGTCCTAGAATGCTGCTTCCTATGTTGTGTTTTCTTTTCCGTAAGCGTCTTTCCTGACAGTCCTTACCACATCTTGCGGCCTACCCGGCTCCTTGCCGGACAATCCTGTATTCCTTCGGGCACCCTGCCCATGCCGTCACTGGCGCTTTCCGTTCCTAGCCGACTCCCTGTCGACAAGGCATACTTTACGCCAATCTAGACTTGAAACAATGTACCTACTAGAAATGTTTGGCTGTAACTTTATTTCAATAAGCACAAGATATTGTTTCATAGTGGCTTTCAGGCAATAACTATTAACAACTTCATCAACATCGGCCAATACGAATAGCCAATCTCTCACAACCCACCCAGCCATTTGCGTTTTAAGGTGAAAAAACTGTCATTTTCTTGCAGGCTCAGCCACCTCCAGGCAACAAAAAAGGCAGCCGGAGCTGCCTTCTTCTCACCACCGACTGGAAGCCAGGCTGAAGTAATAGTTAGTGCAAGCCGCCGACGTACTGCGACAAAGCGGTAATTTCGTCGTCCGTCAGCTTAGCAGCTACCGCACGCATCATGGCGTTCATGTCATTGCCACGCTGGCCGTCGCGGAATTTCTCCAGCTGTAGCTTGACGTATTCGCCATTCTGGCCGGAGATTTTAGGGAAACCTGATAGGCTGGTACCATTGCCTCGAGGACCGTGACACGCCGTACATGCCGTCACACCGCGCTCGGTATCACCAAAGCGGTACAGGGTCTGGCCAAGTTCAATCGACGACTCGGCCGTGGTGTTATCGGAGATCGGTAATGAGGCATAGAAGGCGGCCAAATCAGCCATATCCTGCTCGGTCAGGGGCATGGCCATCCCCCCCATCACAGGATCGTTACGCCCTTGGGCACCACCGGTACTCATGGCTAGCTTAAAATCGTTGAGCTGCTTTTCAAGGTAACCTGCGTGCTGACCGGCGATCTTCGGGTATTGCGCCATTATCCCATTACCATCTGCACCATGGCAGGCGGCACATGTTGCGGCTTTTGCCTTTCCGGCTTCTGCATCTCCCTGGGCCCAGGCTGAGCAACTGGCCAGCAGAGTCAATATCAGTGCTAATTTCTTCATGACATTCCGTTTATAATTATAGAGCTTCCAGTACCACAAGTAATGCTCAGTAACATGGTATACAATGCGACCACTAACCGAGCTCGGTTTTCATACATTTTACACAATTTCACATAAAAGTAATCAGTCGACTACATCAAGACTTGACGGAGTTAACAGTGAATCAACCTCTCAACTATAGAAACACAGGATTTATCACAAGTGCGCCTACAATCCGACACTTGCCAAACGACACAGGCGTTGAGATCGCATTTGCTGGCCGCTCCAATGCAGGTAAGTCGAGTGCACTAAACCGCATCACCGACCAAAAAAGCCTGGCCCGTACATCTAAAACGCCCGGACGTACCCAACTGATCAATATGTTCGAGGTGATACCCGGCTGTAACCTGATTGACCTTCCGGGTTATGGCTATGCCCAGGTTCCGCTGGAAATGAAATTGAAATGGCAGGAATCACTGGGTGAATACCTGCAAAAGCGCGAATGCCTGCAGGGCCTAGTCGTGCTGATGGACATCCGTCACCCGCTAAAAGATCTGGATCAGCAGATGATCATGTGGGCGATCGAAAGCCGCCTGCCAGTATTGGTCCTGCTCACCAAGGCCGACAAGCTTAAAAGCGGTGCCCGCAAACAGCAGCTGATGAAAGTGCGCGATAACGTCAAGACATTCGGCGGTGACGTGCAAGTCGAAGCCTTCTCGTCACTCAAGGGGATCGGTTTGGACCAAGTTCGCCGTAAGCTGGATGAATGGTTTGCTCCAGAGCTAGAGCGCCAACTGGCAATGCTCGAAGAAGACGACGCGCAAGGCGCAGAGTAAACGCTAGCCGACCAATACAAAAGCTCCCGTCTGGGGGCTTTTTTTTTGCCCCGTGGTCGAGCCTTACAGGTAGCCAGACCCGGGCATAAAAATACCCCACCAGCAAGGCGGGGCAATGGGAGAGAAATAGGAGGTTTTTATATTTGTCCAGAAAGCATCAGTGATTTCCCCCACCAACGCAAGTTTTTTCTCCCATAATTGTGTATCCACCCTAACCTAATCACAGGTTATGCCTTGGTTTCCAGCAGATAACTACCAGTTTTAAGTGGTTGGAGGGCAATAACAGGGAAAGTTGTTTTTTATCAAAAATAAAGAGTGATGTAGCTTAATAATAACATCCCAAAATGGAATTAAATTACAGTTTTACGGTAAGACGGGTAAAAAAAAAGCCACCCCAAATCCAGGATGGCTATTTCATGTATTTGCTGGCTAGCCGGCTTGGAGCCCACTCCCGAAAACAAATATGAACAAGAAGCAAACAAGATTATAGCGATCCGCCAAACCAAATTAAAGTAATTACTCTAAAAACAAGTGAAGAAAAATTCTCCATACAGAGTAGACACTGGAAACAAAACCTTCCAGCGCTGTTGTTCGGTCTCTAAATAGGTGATATGGCAACCAATCAGCGCCAACATGATCAAAAGATAAACGGGAGTATGAGGGGGGAATGGATTTTTCGGCGCCACAATAAAAAACGCCCTGGCCAAATGACCAGGGCGGCTGAATCAGCCAAATCCAATAACGTGAAACAAAAGGTCTGAAAGATAGAACATCTTACCTCTGTACCCTACGCCTCTAACTGTATATCAATTGCTCAGTTTTGAAAAGCATTTTTGTAGTTTTTTTTCAAGATCTCGTAAGTAATTTTTAACAATCGTAATTCATTGAACGAATAATTTAAGCCAAAAAAATAGCCAGCAATGCTGGCTATTATCGTACGATTATGGGCTTTCGGATTAAATTAGTGCGCCTGATCCCAGTTATCACCAATCCCAGCGTCCGCAATCAGCGGGACAGCCAATTCAGCAGCGGATTCCATGAGACGACGAACTTCGGCAGAAACGTTATCGACCTCCGACTCCTGTACTTCAAATACAAGTTCGTCATGCACTTGCATTAGCAAGCGTACTTGGCCTTCAGGCTGCTGGCCAACCCACTCATCCACCAACACCATCGCACGTTTGATAATATCAGCGGCCGTCCCCTGCATCGGGGCGTTGATCGCCGCACGCTCAGCCGCTTTACGGCGAATGCCGTTGCGCGATTTGATATCAGGCAGGTGCAAGCGACGACCGTACAAGGTTTCCACATAGCCCTGCTCACTGGCTTGGTTGCGAGTGCTTTCCATATATTCGAGCACACCAGGGTAACGCTCGAAATACACATTCATGTAATCTTGTGCTTCATTACGCCCCATATCCAGCTGCTTGGCCAAACCAAATGCGCTCATGCCATAGATCAGACCGAAGTTGATCGCCTTAGCACGACGGCGCTGCTCAGTAGACACTGACTCGAGCGGGATCCCCAAGATCTCAGCGGCCGTCGCGGCATGGATATCCTTGCCATTACGGAAGGCATCCAACAGGGCCTGATCACCCGAGAGATGGGCCATGATACGCAATTCAATTTGCGAGTAGTCGACGGCTAATACCTTATAGCCAGTTGGTGCAATGAAGGCCTGGCGAATACGGCGCCCTTCCTCATTACGTACCGGGATGTTCTGCAAGTTCGGATCGCTCGATGACAAACGTCCCGTCGCGGTTACGGCCTGATGGTAGGAAGTATGGACGCGGCCTGTTGCCGGGTTCACCATCTTCGGCAGTTTGTCGGTATAGGTCGACTTCAGCTTCGCCAAACTACGGTATTCCAAGATCAGCTTAGGCAGCGGGTAATCCAATGCCAGCTCCTGCAGCACTTCTTCATTGGTCGAAGGCGTACCAGATGGCGTTTTCTTCAGCACCGGTAGGCCCATCTTTTCAAACAGAATTGCCTGCAACTGCTTTGGCGAGCTCAAGTTGAACTCATCACCCGCGATCTCGTAGGCCTGCTTCTCCAGTTCATCAAGACGGACGGCGATCTCGGTAGACTGGGCGCCAAGTTGCATGCTATCAATCAGCACACCGGTACGCTCTATGCGAGACAATACCGGTACCAATGGCATTTCAATGTCTTCAAACACCGACTTGAGCTTTTCATCGGTATTCACTTTTTCAATCAGCAGGTTATGCAGGCGCAGGGTAATATCGGCATCTTCTGCCGCATAAGGGCCGGCTTGCTCCAAATCAATCTGATTGAAAGTCAGCTGCTTCTTGCCCTTACCAGCAATATCTTCAAAACTAATGGCTTTGTGCTCGAGGTAGCGTAACGACAAGCTATCCATATCGTGGCGACCGACCACACTGTTGAATACGTAAGACTCCAGCATGGTGTCAAAACGGATCCCCTGCATGTCAATACCGTAACGGGCAAGGATACTGGCATCGAACTTGAGGTTCTGGCCCACCTTGGCACGATCTGGATCTTCCAGCAATGGCTTAAGCTGAGCCAGCACCCAGTCACGGTCCAGCTGGGTTGGCGCATCAAGGTAATCATGGGCAACCGGCACATAAGCCGCTTTGCCTTCTTCGACCGCGAATGACACGCCCACGAGGTTTGCCGTCATGTAATCGAGGCCGTCGGTTTCAGTATCAAACGCAACGACTTCAGAGGAGTTCAGTGTTTCCAGCCACTGATTAAACGCCGCTTCATCCAATACGGTTTCATAACCACTGCGGTCAATCACCGGTGCCACCGGTTGAGTGTCTGCTGTAGGCGATGACGCTTTTTCATCGGCAACAATACGGCCGTCACTGCCGTCTAGCATTTCAGACAGCCAACGACGGAACTGCAACTGGCCAAACAACTTGGTCAGCGCATCAGTATCCGGCGTACTTTTCACCAACTGCTCAGGCGTTACATCGAGCTCAACATCCAGCTTAATGGTCGCCAACTCGTAGGACAGATATGCCGCCTCTTTATTGTCCTGCAGTTTTTTCGGCATGGTTTTCGAGCCACGAAAGCCCAATGGCGGGATATCGTCGAGATTGGCATACAGTGCATCCAGGCCACCGATCCCCGTCAACAGGGCCTTGGCTGTTTTCTCACCAACGCCCGGTACACCCGGAATGTTATCGACCTTGTCTCCCATCAGGGCAAGGTAGTCGATGATCAACTCTGGGCCGATACCGAACTTATCAACAACCCCGGCCGGATCCATCACCACATCTGTCATGGTATTGATCAGGGTAACGTTCTGATCAACCAGCTGGGCCATATCTTTATCACCGGTACTGATCAAGACCGGCATACCGGCTTTAGATGCCTGGCTGGCCAAGGTGCCAATCACGTCGTCGGCTTCAACCCCGGAAATCGAAATCAGCGGTAGGCCCATGGCCTTGATAACGGCATGAAGAGGCTCGATTTGAGAGCGAAGATCATCCGGCATCGGCGGACGGTTGGCCTTGTATTCCGGATACATATCATCTCGGAATGTTTTTCCTTTCGCATCGAAAATGACGGCAATGTGCTCGGTGGAAAACTGACGCAGCATACTGCGCAGCATATTCACCACACCATAGACAGCACCGGTTGGTTCACCGTCTGAATTAGTGAAGTTAGGCGCAGCATGGTAGGCACGGTAAAGATAAGATGATCCATCAATCAGAATAAGTGGATTTTCTGGGATAGTTGCCATAGAGATAGTCTTATATCCGGGGGATGAAAGAGTGAGGACACTAGGATGCCATGACTACCATCAACTGTTAACTGCTGTTTTCCAATCCCGGCCTTACATCTGTGGATAAGTTTGTTGGTAGTTCATTTTAATGCGTTGATCAATTTTTAAAACACTAAAAAAATAGCGAATAAAATCACTAAAATACAAGCACTTAAACCAATAAAGCTCATTTGATCCACGATCCTGCAATGATCGTTAATTGTGGAAAAAGTTAACAGAGCGTTCTTAAATAAGATGAACTGAGAGTAAAAACAGACAAATCTGACGATAAAGGGAGCCATTATGAAGAAAATAGCAGTTATTTTGAGCGGCTCGGGGGTGTTTGACGGTGCCGAGATCCATGAAGCCGTCCTCTCCCTGCTGGCTATCGAGCAAGAAGGGGCCAGCTGGCATTGCTTTGCCCCGAATATGGATCAACACCATGTGATTAACCATTTGACCGGTGAAGAAATGGCGGAAACACGGAATGTGCTGATCGAGGCAGCCCGGATCGCCCGCGGACAAATCGACGATCTGGTCATATTGGATCCCAGCCAGTATGACGCCCTGCTGCTGCCCGGCGGCTTCGGGGCAGCCAAGAACCTGTCAGACTTTGCCTTCAAGGGAAGTGAGTGCTCCATCCACCCCGAGGTCAAACGGGTCTGCCAGCAATTTGCCGAGGAAGAGAAACCCGCCGGTTACCTTTGCATCGCCCCTGCAATGATCCCACTGATCTACGGCCCGGGAGCCAAAGGGACGATAGGTACGGATCCCGATACGTCAAAAGCCTTCAACCAAATGGGCGGTGAGCATATCAAGTGCCCGGTCGATGATTTCGTCCTGGATCAAAAGCGCCGGCTGCTGACTACCCCTGCGTATATGCTGGCCGGCAGTGTGTCTGAAGCTGCGGAAGGGATCAATAAGCTGGTCAGGGAGTTGGTGAAAATAGCCTGAGGCCGCCGATCTGGCAATCAGCGCTAGATAAAGAAAAAGCGGCACTACTTTCCACCTTAAAAACAGGAAGTAGTCGCCGCTCAGCAGAAAGGATAGCCGTTTTTAGCCCTACACTAAAAACCGATCCGAGCTAAAGTACACTGGAAGCAATGTGAGCAATGTCGTGCCTTCAACCAGAACCGTTTTGAACCGTTCTCGCTGAGTGCAAGCTAATAATAACCATTCTCAATTGAGATGCAAGCACTTATTGAGAATGACTTTCATTTAGTGACTTAACAAAGTGCAGCCTGAAGTCTTCAATACCGTCTTTTTTTTCTAAATGCTCGACTTGGTAGCCGTTTCTCAGCAATAAACGTAACATCGCAGGAAACCGGTTTCGGGATTTTACCCTCAACGTCTGATAGCCATGTGCCACGACCCACTCTTCCTGGGCCTCGAGCAGGGCTTGTGCCACACCACCACGACGACCAAGCGGCGCCACACCACCCAGCCAGCTGTAAAAACAATCTTCCGACAGCTGATAGCCAATCTTGACCCCGGCTAATTCGCCATCGATCTCAGCCACTAAAATCAGTACCCGATGGCCACGGAGCCTCTTCCTGAGCTCATCTTCGGTAGCGGGGCGAGCAAACTCGGTGATCGTGGCCAACACCGTGACGGCTTCTTCAATACTGGCCTCACGAATATGCATACTAATTCCTCCTCTATACCAAACTGAATAAGACCAGCAATGCTGGCCTTATTCAGTTTGGTTATTATGGTGCGAAACCCAGAGAAGGGAAAGCTAGACACCCAAGGTGTTGTGCGATTGCGGGTCACTCTTCTGTGGGGCTGGCGGCAAGGCCGTCAGCTTATTAATCAGATAATTGAGCAGCACCCCGTACATAGGTACAAACAAGCCAAGGCTGATCAGCAGTTTAAAACCATAATCCACCAAGGCAATCTCGACCCAGTTCTCTGCCATGAATGCATCAGGGCTGTTGTAGAACGCAATCGCGAAGAAAGCCAATGTATCAAGGGCATTACCGAATAAGGTCGAACAGCTCGGGGCGACCCACCATTGCTTGGTCTGACGGAGCCGGTTGAATACCGACACATCCATGATTTGCCCTAGCAAGTAAGCCATAAAGCTGGCAATCGCAATTCGGGCAACGAACAAGTTGAACTCAGCGAGATGGCCCAATCCCTGATATTCCCCTTGGTAAAAAAGTACCGATAGCACATAGGAAATCACCAGTGCTGGCATCATTACCCGAAGGATGATCTGCCTTGCCATTGCCGCGCCGAAAATACGTACCGTCAAGTCGGTCGCCAAAAAGATAAACGGAAAGGTAAAGGCGCCCCATGTGGTATGGAGTCCCATGACCGTAAAAGGAAGCTGAACCAAATAATTGCTTGATGCGATGATCAACAGGTGGAAAACCACCAGAAAAGAAAGGGCCTTGCGCTGCTGCGCAGGCGAAAATTGAGAAGTCGTCATTGTCAGACCTTTTTGTCATTGGGGGAGAGGGAACCCAAAACACTACTGCTAGCTCTCACACCGCCAGTAGCAACCGAAGGCGGGGATTATACAGCAAACCACCGCGGTGCCTAGAGCATCACCGCTCGCCCAGCAACCCGGCGAGGAATAACAGTGTTTCTTGTGCTTCACTATCCAGTCCTTCCAGCCACATCTGGCCACTGTAGTGCTCCCCCTTCAGCAGCAAGCGGCAACCTTCAAAATCCACCAGCCACACATGCAAATCCGCATTGGGCTCTTTGTCCACGACCGTGATCCCAAGCCCCTGAAGCAACGCATCGGCCACCGTGGCAAAGTTATCATAATCGAACTCTGGTCCACCGATCTCAAGCAGCTTTGCTGCGGTATCCAACCGGCGACACCAGTAGTGAGGGATTGCTGTCATAGTGCTTATTCCTTTTCGCAATGCTTGGCCAGCGATTGTTTCCTGTAACCAATTGTTTCTCTGAGTATCAACCAATAACCAGCCTCTAGCCAAGGGGCGATGATCATGGTTTTATGAGGGTGTTGCTAGCAGGGGAAACCCGGTTAGCAATCGGTGAATTTAACATTCTCACCAAATACGCAAGCTGTTTTGTAGCGAACAGAGCATGCCGGAGCCCCGCTCCTGCCTGTATCTAATACGCATTTTGTACCGGACGCGGATTGTCCGGTATTTTTTTGTCTGGTCGACACCAGCCGGCTGCGAAACCGGCCTAGAAAGTGACTCAGAACCCGACGTCTTCACCTGCGGTCAGGTGATCTTCAATCAGCCCCAAGAAGACATTGCCGTATTTTTCCAGCTTGCGGTGCCCAACCCCGTTAACTGACAGCAACTCCCCCGCCGAGGTCGGCAAGCGTTCAGCCATCTCCATCAAACTGGCATCATTAAATACCACATACGGCGGCAAATCTTCTTCATCGGCAATGGCCTTGCGCAGCTTACGCAGCTTGGCAAACAGCTTCTTGTCGTATTGGCGGTTGGCCATTTTATCGCTTTTGGCACTACGGGCGGCAATATCAAGCCTCGGCACCGCCAACTCAAGGGGAATCTCCCCACGCAGTACTTCGCGTGCTTTGGCCGTTAGCTGCAAAATCGAACTGCGGACAATGTTCTGGGTCAGGAGACCACGGTGGATCAGCTGACGTAAAATACTGACCCAAAACTCATGGCTGTGCTCACGGCCAATACCATAAGTACTCAGTTTATCGTGGCCATATTCACGAATACGCTGGTTCTGCATACCACGCAGCACTTCCACCACATGGGTAATACCGAAACCTTGGTTAACCCGGTAGACACAGGAAAGTGCCTTTTGCGACACTTCCAAGGCATCGAAATGCTTGGGCGGGTCAAGGCACACATCGCAGTTACCACAAGGCTCTTCCCGCGCTTCACCAAAGTAATTGAGCAACACCTGGCGACGACATGTTTGAGCTTCAGCAAACGCTCCCATGGCATTGAGCTTATGGCTTTCCACTCGCTTCTGGGCACCGTCTTCTTTCTCATCCAGACAACGGCGTAGCCAGGCCAAATCGGATGGGTCATAAAACAGAATCGCCTCGGCCGGTAAGCCATCTCGGCCTGCCCGTCCGGTTTCCTGATAATAGGATTCAATGTTACGCGGGATATCGTAATGAACCACAAAACGGACATTGGGCTTGTTGATCCCCATGCCGAATGCCACGGTCGCCACCACGATTTGTACATCATCACGCTGGAAAGCTTCCTGTACCCACGCCCTTTCATCATGCTCCATACCAGCATGATAGGCGGCTGCACGGATCCCATTCTCGTTTAATTTTTCATTGATTTGTTCCACCCGCTTGCGGCTATTGCAGTAGATAATACCGCACTGGCCGCGCACCCCAGCCAAGTAGCGAGTCAGCTGGGCCATCGGCTTGTATTTTTCCTGCAGGGTGTAACGGATATTCGGCCGATCGAAGCTACCGAGATAGGTGTGCTGGGACTGCAAGGACAACCGGGCAATGATATCCTGCCGGGTGGTATCATCCGCTGTTGCCGTCAGGGCGATCACCGGTACATCGGGAAATGCCTGGCGCATACTGCCAAGAGCGGCGTATTCCGGCCTGAAATCATGCCCCCACTGCGAGATACAGTGCGCTTCATCCACTGCAACCATGCTCAATGGCAAACTGGCAAGCCGCTCGGAGAAATCACGGCCAAGCAGGCGCTCTGGCGAGACATAAACCAACTTGATCTGGCCTTGTTCCATCGCCTGAAAGGTACCCTGCACTTCTTCCCATGACATGGTGGAATTTATACAGGCGGCAGCCACCCCGTTAGCCTTGAGCTGGTCCACCTGATCTTTCATCAGGGAAATCAAGGGAGACACCACCAGTGTCAGCCCGTCACGCAACAAGGCTGGTATTTGGTAGCACAGCGACTTGCCGCCACCTGTTGGCATGATCACCAAGCAATCCTGCCCGGACACCGCCGCCTCGATAACAGGTTGCTGACCCTCACGGAACTGCTGGTAGCCAAACACATCCTGCAGCACCTGTTCACAGGTCATGGGGCTTTCGGTCTGGCACGGCTGGCTTGCTGGCATAACGTTCTCATTGGCGTGGGTGACCCGAAACCGGGCACAAGAAGATGGACAAGGCTGGCTATTCTATACCATTCAGATCACCGATGGGAGTCACCCCCCGTTCAATTCATTTTCGTACCCCGAGGCCGTGGTTGCTGAGGAAAAAGACAATAGTATTGAGATCGATCACGATTTATACTGCGCCTGCATACACAACTGAATATTTATTTATCTCCAGCCAGCTCGGCACCAACTTTTCAGGTAATCATGGAAGTGCAAAATACCCAGACCCAGCGCGGCGTCATCCTCGCCCTCGCGGCCTACACCATGTGGGGAATTGCCCCTATCTATTTCAAGTCCCTCCAACATGTCAGTGCGCCGGAAATCCTAAGCCATAGGGTGATCTGGTCGTTTGTGTTTCTCGCTCTGTTATTGGCGGTTAGCAAGGGGTGGGGACAGGTCCGGGCCGTACTAGGCCGGCCGAAAGTGGTCATGCTACTGTTGGCAACGTCTTTGCTGGTCGGGGGGAACTGGCTAATTTTCATCTGGGCGGTCAACAACAATTACATGCTTGATGCCAGCCTCGGATATTTCATCAACCCATTGTTCAATGTTCTGCTCGGGATGTTTTTCCTCGGCGAGCGCCTGCGTCCGTTACAATGGGTCGCAGTGGCACTGGCGGCAACCGGAGTAGCAGTCCAGCTGATCCAATTCGGCTCGTTGCCGTGGATCGCTTTGGCCCTAGCAACCAGCTTCGGCCTTTACGGTCTGCTACGCAAAAAGGTCAACCTTGATGCGGCAACAGGATTGTTTATGGAAACCAGCCTGTTGCTACCTTTGGCGCTGGGTTATGTCTTTCTCTTTGCCAGCAGCCCAACATCAGACTGGTCCGCCAACCCGATGACCACCAATCTATTGTTAATGGCGGCTGGCATCGTCACCACTTTGCCACTGCTGTGCTTTACCGGGGCAGCCACCAAGCTCAAGCTCTCGACCCTGGGATTTTTCCAGTACATCGGCCCAAGCCTGATGTTCCTGCTGGCGATTACTGTCTATGACGAAAGCGTTACCGCCGACAAAGGTTATACCTTTGCCTTCATCTGGGCGGCACTGCTGATTTTCAGCCTTGAAGGGCTACGCAACCACCGCAGCAACAAAAAGCAATCCGCCATCGGCTAGAGCCACAACTTGCGAGGCGGTGCTGTTAATTTTTTACAAGCCGCACCGTCATCGCTATGGTGTACTCATACCCAGCAGTTTTCGGTTACTCCGCATCCAAGTCTAAATACTCAGGTTATATACAGCAAAAAGGGGGCAGCGTACGATGAATAAAATCAGTCACCGCAAAAGCCCCATTGACGATATCAGCCTGATCGATGCCCATTACCAGAACTTTGCCTTTAAACGTCATTACCACCTGGATTACCATTTGGGCCTGATCACCCAAGGTCAGCAACAGTATTACTACAACGGCAGCAAGCACATCGCAGGGGCCGGGCAATTGGTGATCATGCCGCCGGATGAAATCCACGACGGCCAAGCCAAAGAGCAATCAGGTTACCAGGTCAAAGTCTTTAGCATTACTCCTGATTGGCTCAACCAGCAAGCCGATGATGTATCCGGCAAAAACCATTTCTGCTTTCCGCAACACAATATCGCCGATCACGCCCTGTTCCAGCAGTTGACCTGGCTTCACCAGCAGCTGGACAACCCGCTGGTATCGCAACTTGCCAAAGACACCCTGCCGATAGAATCCTTTTCCTATTTATTGACCCATTACGGCCAGGTTCGTGAAGCCAATGTGACCCCTTTGGGCTCCAAAGACTTACACCAGCTACGCGACTATGTGATGGCACATCTGGATCAAAAAATCAGCTTAGAGCAGCTGGCAGGCCTGTGCGATCTCAGTCCATCGCAGCTGTTGCGCCAGTTCAAAAAAGCCACGGGCATGACACCGTACGCTTGGCTAGCCCGGCTGCGGCTGGAACATGCGATGGCACTGCTGAAAGCGGGGTTCAGCAGCACCGAAGTGGCCTATCACGTCGGGTTTTACGATCAAGCCCACTTTACCCATGCCTTCAAGCAAACCTTCGGCGTTGCCCCTTCGCATATCAAGTAAGACTTTATCCAGCGATGTGTCATTTTTTTACAAGCATCCTAGGAATGACTGCGGCATGCTTCGATTTACTGGGCATACCGCCCTGTAGTTTGAAGGATGATATACCCGCAATGATCAATGAAATGACCACCCTCGCCACCCTGGTGACTGTCCATATTATCGCCCTGATGAGCCCGGGGCCCGACTTCGCCTTAGTGGTACAAAACGCCGGCCGCTACGGCCGCCAGACCGGGATGATGATCGCCCTCGGCTTGTCATTAGGGATCCTACTCCACGCTATTCTCAGCCTGACCGGTGCCAGCCTGCTGATCCATCAGCACCCTATGTTATTTGCTCTGCTGCAAGCGGTAGGTGGCAGCTACCTGCTGTGGCTTGGGATCGGCGCGCTCAAAGGCACGTGGCAACACTACCAGCAGCGCCATCAGCCAGCCGAACAACAAACAGCCAAGCAAGAAGCTCAGCGAGTACTGGCTAACCGTAAGCAAGCGCTGGCCAAGGGCTTTACCACCAATATCCTCAACCCCAAAGCCCTGGTTTTCTTTATCAGCTTATTATCAACCTTGGTACCGGCCAGTATGTCTTTGGGTGGTAAGGCAACGGCAATCTGCTTGCTGTGGGGAACATCCTTCCTGTGGTTTGCCTTGCTGGCCTGGCTGTTGACCGGTGCTCGCCTGCAACAAAAACTACAGCGCTGGACACCATGGATTGATGCCACCTGCGGCGCCTTATTCACCCTAATCGGCAGCTTGATCCTGCTCAGCATCATCGCGCAGTAAACTTTGCCAACGTAATGCCGCTCACAGGTTGACCCACTGCACAAAAAACAGTCAACCGTTAGACATCTCCCCCTGTCCTTACTTAGGCTAGCAGCAGCCTAAGTAAGGAGTTAAATACCCATGGAATGGAATCACCGACACCGGCTCGCCCTGTTGTCAGCCTGCCTGCTGACCCTACCCGCGACCGCCTCTGCCAAAGACAGCCAGCAAAGTACGGATCAGCTCGCACCGGAAGCAGCAACTGGTCTCACCGAGCAGCAAGCGGTGACGGGCAAGGACTGGATGATCGCCTCGGCCAATCCATACGCCAGCGAGGCTGGCGCCGAGATCCTGCGCCAAGGCGGCAACGCTATCGATGCCATGGTCGCCACCCAGTTGGTACTGGGCCTGACCGAGCCCCAGTCCTCCGGCATCGGCGGCGGGGCATTTATGGTGTATTGGGATCAGAAAAAAGAAGCCCTGACCACCTTTGATGGCCGTGAAACGGCACCGTTCGCCGTCACCCCCTTACTATTCCAGGATGACAAGGGGCAACCGCTGCAATTCTTCGATGCCGTGGTCGGCGGCCGCTCAGTCGGTACCCCCGGCACAGTCAAGCTGATGTGGTATACCCACCAGCGTCACGGCAAACTGGACTGGAAAAAGCTGTTCGAACCCGCGATCCAGCTGGCCAAGGACGGTTTCATCGTCAGTCCGAGACTGGCAGCTCTGGTCGAAAAAGATCAAACCCACCTACAGCGCTTCGAGGCTACCAAAGCCTATTTCTTCAATAACGATGGCTCGCCGATTCAGGCTGGCCAAACGCTGAAGAACCCAGAGTATGCCAATACCCTGCGTCAAATCGCCGAACGCGGGGCCAGTGCCTTCTACACCGGTGAAATCGCCAAAGATATCGTCAAGGTGGTACGTACAGCACCGGGCAACCCGGGCGTTCTCAGTACCATGGATCTCGCCACCTACCAGGTCAAAGAACGGCCAGCCATCTGCGCCCCTTACCGCCAGTATGAGATCTGCGGCATGGGACCTCCGAGCTCCGGCGCCCTGACGCTGGGCCAGATCATGGGGATGCTCAGCCACTATCCGCTTGCAGACTTGGGGCCGGACAACCTGATTAGCTGGCGCTTGCTCGGCGATGCCTCGCGCCTGGCTTTTGCCGATCGCGGCCACTACATGGCCGATAGCGACTATGTGCCGATGCCCACCCAGGGGTTGCTGGCAGATAACTACCTCCAGCAACGGGCAGCCTTGCTCAACAATGACAACGCCTTAGCCACGGCTGAAGCTGGCAGCCCTCCATGGGATCACGCCATGCGCTATGCGATGGATGAATCTCTCGAGCTCCCTTCGACCAGCCATTTTTCGATTGTCGACAACAGCCGCAATGTGATTTCCATGACCACCACCATCGAGAACGGCTTTGGCTCCCGGGTGATGGTGCGCGGCTTCTTGCTCAACAACGAGCTGACCGACTTTTCCTTCCGCAGCCATGACAATGGCAAGCCGATTGCCAACCGGGTCGAGCCCGGCAAACGTCCCCGCTCCTCCATGGCTCCGACCATCGTGATGAAAAACGGCAAGCCCTACCTTGCTATCGGCTCACCGGGCGGCAGCCAGATCATCGGCTATGTCGCCAAAACCCTGGTCGCCCACCTCGATTGGGGGATGGGTTTGCAGCAGGCTATCAACCTGCCGAACATGAACAACCGCTTCGGACCGTTTGAACTGGAAGTCGGTACTGGCGCAGAAAGCTGGGCCCCAAAACTGGAAACCCTCGGCTTCACCGTGAAGATCAAGGAACTCAACTCCGGCGTTCAGGCCATCAAGCTCGATGGCAAGACCCTAACCGGTGCCGCCGATCCACGCCGCGAAGGCAAGGTCATCGCGAAATAAGCTCACCACTGAGCAAATCGGCATAAAAAAACCCGTGGCACCGACCACGGGTTCTGTTTTCATTGTCCGGCTAACTTAGCGCTAATCATGATTCTCTTCAGCGATCACATCGGCTCAAGCTTGGCATACTGGGTTACCAACCATTTGATGCCCTCACCGTTAAAGGCAACCTGTACCCGGCTCTGGGCACCGCTTCCCTCAAAGTTGATGATGGTCCCTTCACCAAATTTCGGGTGCTGGACCCGCTGACCAAGGGTGTAGCCGGTCTGGTTGAAGTTATCGTTGACCTGGCTCTGGCTGAAGCGACCACTGCTGGCAGGTCGTGACACCTTGGCCTTCATCCGCACTTCTTCGATAAACTCTTCCGGGATCTCGCGGATAAAGCGTGACGGTTTATGGAAGTTGTCCTTGCCGTACAGGCGACGCATTTCTGCGTGGGAGATATAGAGCTTCTGCATTGCACGGGTCATACCCACATAGCACAAGCGGCGCTCCTCTTCCAAACGGCCCACTTCCTCGGTGGTGCGCGAGCTCGGGAACATCCCTTCTTCGACACCGACCATAAATACCACTGGGAATTCCAACCCCTTGGCACTGTGCATGGTCATCAGCTGGACGGCATCCTCGAACTCATCCGCCTGACCTTCCCCCGCTTCCAGCGCAGCATGAGACAAGAATGCTGACAGCGGGCTCATCTCCTCGGCTTCCTCTGGGATCTCGAACTGGCGGGTTGCGGTGACCAGCTCCTCAAGGTTTTCGATTCGCGCCTGGGCTTTCTCGCCTTTTTCCTGCTCGTACATCGCACGCAGGCCAGAACTGCGGATCACCTCATCGGTTTGCTGGTACAGCGGTAGCTCGCGGGTATCATCTTCCAGTGCGTTGACCAGTTCGATAAAGCGCCGCAGCGAGTTGGCAGCACGGCCAGCCAACACTTGTTCTTCCAGCAAGGCAACACTGGCCTGCCACATGGTCGCCCCGCGGTCACGGGCTGTCATGCGGATCGTTTCCAGCGTACGATCGCCCAAACCCCGGGTCGGGGTGTTCACTACCCGCTCAAACGAGGCATCATCATTACGGTTGGCCATCAATCGCAAGTACGACAGGGAGTCTTTGATTTCCTGACGCTCGAAGAAACGCATACCGCCATAAATCCGGTACGGCATCCCCGCTTGGATCAATGCTTCCTCCAATACCCGTGACTGGGCATTACTTCGGTAAAGCATGGCGGCTTCGCTCAAGGCACCGCCCTGATCACGCAGCTCTTTAATTTTTCCGACCACAAAGCGGGCTTCATCCAGCTCGTTGAACGCCGAATAAATCGAGATCAGCTCCCCTTCGGCACCGTCGGTCCAAAGGTTCTTGCCCATTCGCTCATTATTGTTGGCGATCAGGCCGTTGGCGGCTTTCAAAATGTTACCGGTTGAACGGTAGTTTTGCTCCAGGAATATCGAGCTGGCTCCCTTGAAGTCATCGAGGAAGCGCTGGATATTCTCTACCTTGGCACCACGCCAGCCGTAAATCGACTGGTCATCATCCCCCACAATCATCACATTACAGTCCGGACCGGCCATCAGGCGCAACCAGGCAAACTGGATGTTGTTGGTGTCCTGGAACTCATCCACCAAAATATGCTTGAAGCGAGCCTGGTAGTGTTCACGGATATGCTTGCTGCGCTTTAGCAACTCGAACGCACGCAGCAGCAGCTCGGCGAAATCGACCAAACCGGCACGGTCACACGCTTCCTGGTAGGCGGTGTAAAGACGCAGCCAGGTTTGCTCGACCGGGTCATTGAACGAGTCAATGTGCTGCGGGCGCAGGCCCTCGTCTTTCTTGGCATTGACGTACCACACTGCCTGGCGAGCCGGCCACTGCTTCTCGTCAAGGTTCTGGGCCTTGATCAAACGACGCATCAAACGCATCTGATCGTCAGAATCAAGGATATTGAAATCTTCCGGCAAGCGGGCATCCAAATAGTGGGCGCGCAGCATACGGTGGCACAAGCCATGGAAGGTACCGTTCCACATCCCCGCCGACGAGCCGTGCATCAGCTCATTGATCCGGCCGCGCATCTCGGCAGCCGCTTTGTTGGTGAAGGTTACCGACATAATAGAGTAAGGCGAGGCTTGCTCTATCGTCATCAACCAGGCAATGCGATGGACCAAGACCCGGGTTTTACCACTCCCGGCGCCGGCCAAAACCAGGTGGTTACCCAACGGTGCCGCCACCGCCTCGCGTTGCTTGTCATTCAGGCCATCTAACAGAAGTGAAACGTCCATCGCTCTCTACTGGTTATTTATACAATGGTGATGATTATAACCACAAAGCCCCCCGTGATGCGAGAAACCTCCCGCTGGCCGCTCTCCCTAGTGGCAGATGACAAAACAGCCCACACAGCATGACAAAAATTCACCTATCGACCTACTGCCAAATATTTTTGTTCTATGCTTGGAATTGCGAAAAGTTAACAAGAAGTTAAAAAAACCAAGAAAGCGTGAAAGTTATTTCCGCTTCCCCCTTTCTTATGTACCGAGAGCACCAACAAGGTGCCAGTTAACCCAAAAGGAAACGTTGCATTTTCCTGCAACGGTCAGCGTATTTAAGAGGAATAAACATGAAAAAGACCACCAACATTGCACTCGCGACTGCAGTAACAGGCCTGCTTGCACTCGCCGGTACCGCCATGACCACCACCACGGCGGTTGCTGCCGAGGAAAAAGAAAAATGCTACGGCGTGGTGAAAGCAGGCAAAAATGACTGCGCCACCAAAACCAGTTCTTGTGCCGGCACCTCGAAAACCGACGGCCAGAAAGATGCGTTTGTGATGGTTCCTAAAGGCTTGTGTGATCGCTTGGCTGGCGGCTCAACCAGCTCATCATAATCCTTAGCCAACGACCAACTTGATAACATCTCAAATGAAGGAATCATTATGAAAAAGTCTAATCTTGCTGTTGCTACCGCGGTCTCTGGTTTACTTGCTCTTGCGGGTACAGCTTTAACGCCTTCTGTTGCCGTCGCGGCGGAAAAGGAAAAGTGCTACGGGGTGGTGAAAGCCGGTAAAAACGACTGTGCGACCAAAACCAGCTCTTGTGCCGGCACCTCGAAAACCGATGGTCAGAAAGATGCTTTCGTCATGGTGCCTAAAGGACTTTGCGATCGCTTGGCCGGCAGCTCTAAAGAGGCCAAGTAATTGAGCGGGTTGTCTCCTGACAAGATGGTAGGGGTGGGGCTTCGCTCCCCCCATATCCATCACTTTCTCTCTGAGCGACCGGATATCGGCTGGCTGGAAATCCACAGCGAGAATTTTTTTACGCCCCACTCGCCAGCACGCCAGCAACTCAGGGACATTGCCAACCACTACCCCATCAGCTGCCATGGGATCGGGATGTCGCTCGGATCTGCCGATACGCTGGATAAACAGCACCTATCCCAACTCAAGCAACTTGTGGACGACATCGACCCGATTGCGGTATCCGACCACCTCAGCTGGAGTTCGGTTAACGGTCAGTACTTCAATGATCTGTTGCCCCTGCCCTATACCGAGGAAGCTCTGGCCCACTTCTGCCACAAGGTTGATCGGGTGCAGGAGGTACTCGGCCGCCAGTTACTGGTCGAGAACCCATCCAGTTATCTGAGTTTCAACCACTCGACGATTCCAGAATGGGAGTTCCTACGTGCGGTCCAACAGCGCACCGGGTGTGGCTTGCTGCTCGATCTCAACAACATCTACGTCAGCAGTTTCAACCACCGCTTCGATTGCCAAACCTATCTGGATGCTATTGACCCGCAAACGGTTAAAGAGATCCATCTGGCGGGGTTTACCGTCAAGCAGTTCGAACAGGGAGAGATCTGGGTAGATACCCACAGTCGCCCGGTCAGTGAACCGGTATGGCAACTCTATCGCCAGTGGGTGCGTGGGCACTTCAGCGCCCTCGCCGGTGTGCCCACGCTGATTGAATGGGATCTTGATATTCCGGATCTCGACGTATTACTTGGGGAAGCTGACAAAGCACAACAAATAATTGCTGAGGAGGCCAAAGATGGGATCACCACCACCTAAAAGCCTACATCACCTACAGCTGGATTTTGCCGACGCCCTGCACTACCGGCCAAGTCCCGCCAGCGAGACGGTTGCAACCGGTCAGTTTACCCCGGAGCAATTGATACAGATCTACCGTAACAACTTTATTATCAGCCTGTCAGAGGTACTGGAAGCTACCTATCCATGCTGCAAGGCCGTGGTCGGTGACGAGTGTTTCGCCCAGCTCACCCGCCAGCATGTACTGACCCATCCGCTCGGGGAAGGCAATGTGACCGATTACGGTGAAGGCTTTGTCGATACCGTTTCCGACCAGCCGTCAGTGATTGAGGCTGTCCCTTATCTGGCTGAATTGGCCCAGCTGGAATGGCTTGTCGACCGGGCCAGCCAGCATGTCGCCATCACACCGGACTTTCCATTTGAGCAACTGGCCCAGATCACCGAGGACAACCTCGGGCTGTTGACACTGGAGGTGGCCGAACCCACCTACAGCTTCGATGCACACTATCCTGTCGCCAGCCTGTGGCAGATGATCACCGATGAGCAAATTGAGCCTATTGATATGAACCAGCCGGAGTCGGTCATTATCCAGCACCGCCCGCAAGGCATGCTGGTGGTCGCGACAACCACGGCGGCAACGGCTTTGTTACGCCTGTGCCAGCAAGGTCGAACATTGGGCGACGCTGATGGTGCCATGCTGGCCATCCTGGGCGAGCTGATCCAACAACAACTATTCACCCGTATCCACGGCCTGCCCGAGGGAGAGTGCGCATGCTGAATTTTCTCAAACACATCGATATCACCGCCCAGCGGATCACCGAGCCCCTGATCCCCCTGTTCCTGCTGTTCACCCGACTGTGGGTGGCATGGGTATTCTTCAAGTCCGGGATGGTGAAATACAGCAGTTGGGACAGCACCCTGTACCTGTTCGAGTATGAATACCAAGTGCCCCTGATCCCCTGGCAATTCGCCGCCTATTCGGGCACTGCAGCCGAGCTGATCCTACCGGTATTTTTGCTGCTCGGCCTATTCACCCGACCAATGGCACTGGCACTGTTCGTGTTCAACATCATTGCGGTTGTATCCTACCCGCTGCTGTGGGAGAAAGGCTTTTTCGACCACCAGCTGTGGGGCATGATGATGCTAGTCAACGTGTTCTGGGGGGCAGGGATGATATCCGTCGACCACCTCATCAGCAGCAAGCCGAAACAGTCCCTATTGCAATAGCTTGCTGCCTTAATAAATTCATCTGGATAGAAGTTTCAAAAACACATAGATACCTCCATGTAGCTCTGACTCGCCATTCATGGCGAGTAGGTTTTGAAACTTTATCCAGAAAAATGAAGCTCAAGTTAAGTCGATTTAATTAGTCATTCACCAAAGCCAACAACTGTGAAAGCTGGCTGATTTCCACATCCGGCAACCACTTAGCCCGAGGTTCACAGCTCAGTACCCGTTGCTGATCATTGAGCCAGCAGGCCTTGAAACCGTTTTGCTTGGCGCCACCGACATCGGTCACCAAATGATCGCCAACATGGAGAATATCGGCCGGGGCAATGCCTAGATCGACCGCCGCGCAGGCAAATAAATCAGGCTCGGGCTTGGCCAACCCATCACGGCCCGCCATCAGCACGCCATCAAAATACTGCGCCAGACCGATTTTTTCCGCATCGACATTGCCATTGGTAATGGCCACCAGCGGCAGCTGTTGCTTGAGCAACGCCAATACCCGGTGGGTCTCCGCGGGAACATCAACCTGATTTCTGACCTCGAGCACCACCGCGACGCCTTCGCCAGCGGCCTGCTCAGCGGCCGACAGGGAATAACCGAGCTGCATAAAGCCAGTCTTGAGCAGTTCAAACCGCCATTGGGTCACATTATGGCGCAGCAGGGGATCCGCCTTAGCAAGGCGCATTTTCAATTGCTGCCAATCAGCTACTCCCATCCCTTTCAACCGCGGATGGTTAACCGCCAGCCAATCATGCATCGACTGCTCGGCTCGGCGAATCACCGGTCGGTTATCATAGAGGGTATCGTCAAGATCAAAGGTCAGCGCCTTGGGCGCAGAAAAAGGTCGGTAAAACTGCATCGGTGGCTACTCTCGAAAGCTGTCCTGGCTCAACGCTTGTTGCGCTTGGCTCGGGGGTGGGCTTCATCATACACCTGTGCCAGGTGTTGGAAGTCCAAATGGGTATAGATTTGGGTGGTCGAGAGATTGGCATGGCCCAGCAATTCCTGAACCGCCCGCAGATCCCCCGAGGATTCAAGCATATGGGTGGCAAAACTATGGCGCAGTTTATGCGGGTTGATATGGCTCGATACCGCCTGCTTCTGGCCCCATTCCGCCATGCGTTTCTGAACATTGCGATTGGAAATTCGCTGGCCCAATTTGGACACGAACAACCCCGGCTCGCCGCCTGCGGCCAATTGCCCCCGTACCTTCAGCCAGTGTCCCACCCATTCACGGGCCAGTCCGGCAAACGGAACAACACGTTCTTTGTCGCCTTTACCGATCACCCGCAAATCGCCCTTGCGCAGGCTGACATCTTTGACATTAAGACTCACCAGCTCCGACAAGCGCAAGCCGGCACCATACATCAGCTCCATCATTGCCCGATCGCGGATGGACAGGGGATCATCATCGTCAACACTGAGCAACTGATCCATTTCATCAACATCCAGGTTTTTCGGCAACGGCCTTGCCTTGCGCGGTGCCGATACGCCCTTGGCCGGGTTGGCCTTGAGGATACCATGCTGGACCAGGTAATCGAAAAAGCTGCGCAGTGCCGACAACCGCATCGACAGGCTGCTGGCCTTGAGGCCATCTCGCATTCCCTTGGAGGCAAGCTGGCGGACCCAGCCGGCATCGACGGTCTGCCAGTTATCGACACCCAACACCACCAGCTGCTCGGCCAATGTCGTCAGCTGACGCTTGTAGTTTTTCTGGGTATGCAGGCTAAGCTCCCGTTCACTGCGCAGGTATTCATAGAATCGCTGCAGTGGCTTTTCCAAGCCAGCCGGCAGGCTCACTCTATCACCTCGCGGGTGTATTCCCAGTGGTGGATAAGCTTGGCGAGCACCATGGCCAGCTGCTCGACAAACAGGGTGTCCATCTCCGGCTGGAAGTGGCCGCCATCGACACTGGCAAAGCTCAGTACCCCGAACGGCCTGTCATTGCCAAGCGGCAATACCAAAAACGATCCCAGCTGCGGCGGCTGGTCAAACAGCAGCTCCGCTTCAAGCTTACGCAACCGACCCAGATAGACCGGGCGGGATGACAAGCGCGAACGGCTGAAACTGTCAAAACTGCGGCGTTCAAGGAACAGGTTATCATCAAGGCTATCAAACAGGCGCAGGCTGACATCGAGCTTCAGCTCGTCGGCCAGCGTTTCCAGCACACACAATGCCTGGTAGATATTATGGGTCTGGAACAGCTGCTGCTGCGCCTTGGCGAAAGTATGGAACAGCTGGCTATTCTGGGTCGCGGCGCCGACCAAACCGGTAATTTTCTCTTCCAGCTCACCGACATTGCTGCGCAGGCGCTCAAGCTGGATATCAACCAGTGACACCACGCCGCGATCGGCATGGTGGACCTGGATCCGGCTCAATAGATCTGGATGGCGAACAAAAAAGTCAGGGTTGGCCAACAAAAAGTCCGCCACCTCCTGCTCGTTCAACGAGATGGCATCCTCATCGGGAGCACATACGTCAAGCTGAGATATATCGGTCATAATACAATTTGTCCATCAAACACGTGCGTTGCCTCACCGGTCATATACAAAGGCTTACCCTCGCCGGCCCAGCGGATCTGCAAATCGCCTCCCGGCAACGACACCTTCACACTGTCATCCAGCAGCCCCTGCATCCGGCCAATCGCCACCGCGGCACATGCGCCGCTGCCACACGCCTGGGTTTCACCGGCACCGCGTTCATACACCCGCAATTTCACTTCACTGCGGTTGATCACCTGCATAAAACCGGCATTGACCCGCTCGGGGAAACGCTCGTGGGATTCCAAGATTGGCCCCAGCGTCTCGACTTCAGCTGTCTCGACATCGTCCACCACAGTGACACAGTGCGGGTTGCCCATGCTCGCGGCCCCACAGAACACCGTTTTGTCACCGGCCCGCAGGATATAGGTTTTCTCGCTTTGCTTGGCGCGAAAAGGAATTTTGGCCGGATCGAATTCAGGTATCCCCATATTCACAGAGACCTGGTTGTCGTTCTCCAGCTTGAGTACCATTTTACCGCCTTTGGTGCTGACCGAAATATGGTATTTGTTGGTCAGCCCCTTCATCCAAACAAACCGGGCAAAACAGCGGGCACCGTTACCGCACTGCTCCACTTC
Organism: Photobacterium lutimaris; assembly: GCF_003025555.1. Lineage (GTDB taxonomy): Bacteria > Pseudomonadota > Gammaproteobacteria > Enterobacterales > Vibrionaceae > Photobacterium > Photobacterium lutimaris. The sequence continues at coordinate 65,908 of NZ_PYMH01000017.1, forward strand.
GCTACCATCGGCATTGAAGATCCGGTAATGGAAATCGGTCTCGGGATCATAGGGCGGCTCCACCACCAACAGCTGATCGAACCCCACGCCACGGTGGCGATCAGCCAAACGCCGGATAGCATCCGGCGAGAAGAACACGTTCTGAGTCACACAGTCGACGACCATGAAATCGTTACCCAGCCCATGCATTTTCGAAAAATTAACCTGCATGTTGTTCCTTCTCGTTATTCTGGCAACAGGTGCTCTGACTGCCACAATTGCGCAAGCTCTTCGCGCTCGCGCACCACATGGGCCTGACTGCCGTCGACCATGATCTCCGCCGCGCGCGCACGGGTATTGTAGTTCGATGACATCACAAAGCCATAGGCTCCTGCCGAGCGTACCGCCAGCAAGTCACCCGTCTCCAAGCACAGCTCGCGATCCTTACCGAGGAAATCACCGGTTTCACAGATAGGGCCAACCAAATCATAGGAAACCTTCTCACCATTGTGCGGCACAACGGGTACGATATCTTGCCAGGCCTGATAAAGCGTAGGGCGGATCATGTCGTTCATCGCCGCATCGACAATGGCAAAGTTCTTGTGCTCGGTGTGCTTGAGGTATTCCACCCGTGTCAGCATCACCCCAGCATTGGCGGCAATCGCCCGGCCCGGCTCGAAAATCAGCTCCAAGTCACGGTGATCAACCAAGCGCGCCATCAGGGCCTTGGCATATTCCGAAGGCTGAGGCGGACGCTCATCACTGTAGGTCACGCCCAAGCCGCCGCCCACATCGAGATGGTGAATGGTAATGCCTTCGGCTTTAAGGGTGTCAATCAGGGCCAGCAGGCGGTCAGTGGCATCAATAAACGGGTCTATGGCTGTCAGCTGAGAGCCAATATGGCAATCCATTCCCGTCACGGCTAAGTACGGCAGACGCTGGGCTAAACGGTATACTTCCGGCGCACGGTCAAAGGCAATACCGAATTTGTTATCGCGCAGGCCGGTCGAGATATACGGGTGGGTCTGGGCATCGACATCCGGATTGATTCGCAGAGATACCGGTGCGATTTTGCCCAGCTCACTGGCGACGTGATTGAGCCGCTCCAGCTCAGGTTCGGATTCTACATTGAAACACTTGATACCAAGCTCCAGGGCGCGCTTCATTTCCGCCGCGGTCTTACCAACCCCCGAGAACACCACCTTGGCCGGATCGCCACCAGCGGCAACCACTCGCTCCAGCTCACCGCCCGAGACGATATCAAAGCCAGAGCCCAGACGTGCCAGCACATTGAGCACGCCAATGTTGGAATTCGCCTTCACGGCATAGCAGATCAGGTGGGGGTGATCGGCCACAGCTTGGTCAAAAGCATGCCAGTGACGTTCAAGCGTCGCACGCGAATAAACATATAGCGGTGTGCCAAAACGGTCAGCCAAATCGGCCAGTGGAATTTCTTCGGCCCATAGCTGGCCATCTTTCTGATAGTTAAAGTAATCCAATGTAATCTCTTCCCTGTCTGAACCGTTTATTGATCGCTCTGTTGTTGTTGCTCGCTGTCGTCAGGCATGTACAGTGACCCGCTCTGCCCACAACCGGTGAGGGCCAGTACGCCCAACACCAAAATTGCTAATAAACCTTTACGCATTTTTGAAAGCCAGTGATTATCATTTCATTGCCCTCTATAATCGCACCCACACTAGGAAAAGCAATAGGACGATCGGGGATGAATGATACAGAATTTCATAAGTTAGCAGATGAAGTGCTGATGAGCATCGAAGAAGGCATCGACGAGTCCGGTGCCGACATCGAATACGAGACCACTGGCAACGTATTGACACTGGAATTTGAAAACCGCAGCCAAATCGTGATCAACCGCCAAGAGCCGTTGCACGAGATCTGGCTGGCGTCAAAATCAGGCGGCTACCACTTCAAGTACAAGGATGGCAAGTGGCACTGTACCCGCAGCGGTAACGAGCTGATCGCCCTGGTCAAGCAAGAGTGCTCATTACACGCCGGCGAAGCTGTCGACTGGTAATGCCTACCACCAAGCAGCCCGAACAAAAAAGCGGAAGCCTAGGCTTCCGCTTTTATTTCGTATTTTATTGTTAGTCTCAGCGGGTCAAATTGGCATTCACCAACCCTTGGGAAGCCACGACCTGTCGCCGTGACGGCTGCTGGCCACTCTTGTACGGCAGTACCTGCGGTGCGCTATTCTCGCTGTGGACAATGTCGTAGAACTGCGGCAAGTTGAAATTGATAAAGTTGGCGCTATAGCTAAAACGGTCGTGCGCCGAAGTATAAAAACTATTCACGCCATGCACCATCTCATCCTTATCACCGCTGCACTGACGATAGACTTCAATGCGGTTTGACTCGTCCAGAATATAGATATTGAAGCCAGCATCGCAATCTTCGAAGAAAAACTGGATCAAGCCTTCACTGGCGTAGGCATCAACAATCTCCGGCGGATGCGGCTCGTCAGTCTTGCCCATCACCAAGTTGGCCGAGCCGAGCAGCTTATTGGTCGAGATGCAGCTGTAGAAATCAACCGAGTTTTCCAGCTTCTGCACCGACACGCCACGACGCTCGAAGAACAAGCCGTGGGTCTGGCGGGCAATCCGGATCGCCTTGAAGCGGCGGCGCTTTTCCTGCTCAACCGGTTTAAGTCGCATCTCGATACACTCGGCTACCAACTGGTACACCAAGTTACGGATCAAGCCACGCATATGCTTGCTGTAACAAAATACGTCCACTGATTCCGGCGGCAGCGCATCTTGGTGCATCTTGCCCAGTACCGTCTTCAATGCATCCAGCATAGCACTATCACCGATGAAGTTCAGGGTACGCACTTCGTTCCACGAGTTGCGGTACACTAAATCGACACTGCCCACCAAGCACATCTGGTCCGGGCCATAGCTAAAGATATCGGTGTTCTTGAAATCAAACTTGACCGAGCGACTACGCAGTCGGGTCGTCGGATCATTCTCCAGGTTGACAAACAAACCAAGCTGGCGAATTTCACACGGGCTCGATAACGCCTGCAAACTCGGCTGTGGGCGACGGATCGGGAAGGTATTGCGAATATCGCTGACCAACTGGTAAAACTTGTCAATATCGACCGCCGAGTTGCGGACCACCGTGTGCAGACAGGTCGATTCGGTCAGCAGGCCGTTGAAATAGGCCCACGCCACCAGCTTGCTGAGATAGCGGTTATGCTCCAGCGCCGGACGGCCCATAATCGCTACCGGATCAAGCGACTGCTTGTAGAGGTACCACCCCGCCGTATTGGTACGGCCGGCCGGTACCTGGATCAGGCTCAGGTCCTGCTCGTGCAAGTCCGGTGACAGCTGCGGATTGAGTAAGGTCACCTTACCTGGCAGCACCTCGAACGCCGCATACAACTTACGGGCCAGAATACTGATGTCTTCCGGGCTGATCGCCGAGGTAATGTTATTACGGCGAGCAAAACGGATCAGGTTACGGTAGCTGAGCATCAGGGCATCAAGCAACTCGTTGTGCGCGCTCTTGACCTGCTCGACCTTCCAGTCGCGGCGACGGTCCAGCTCCACCAAGACCTCTTGCGGCCACTGCCATTCATCGGTCAGATCCTGCAACACCTTGCGGCGCCACGGTACCGAACCCGATGCGGGCTCACGGGTCAACTTTTCATGGGTCTTGAGATAGAAACAACGGCGGACCAGATCCAGACGACGGTGATCATCGATACGTTCAAGGTAGCGGGTCACCTTCTCCAGCATCAGGTAATAGGCATCCATACAGAACTCAGTACGGTCAATGGCGAAGAAGCGCCGTTTGCCGTCGACACTAAGCAGCTGGGTATGCGGGTATTCCCAAGAATAGGCTTCAAGCAGAATCGCTTTCAGTACCGACTTATACGGCGAGTCGATACTTTTGTAGAGCTGCCACAAGCTAGAGCCGAAATATTCCTCGGCCGGAATGCGCGACAGGCCACCAAAATCAATCCATTCATCACGATGGATATACCCGCCATTTTCGAGATAGCAGATGTAGTCATCGTAACACTCCTCCATTTCAGGTGGCACCATGAACCACAGCAGACGCTGGCCAGCCAGGTTGACGGCAGAACGGTAGAACTCGTCAAGCAGCAATAAATGTTGGCTCGAACCACAGTTTTCACCGGTCATCTGCTCGGAAAAGTTTTCACGGAAGCGATTTTCGTCAATCAGGAAGAAGTTGGCCTCCACCCCTTGGGCCTGGGCCCATTCAGAGATCACCGCACACTTGGCATCGAGAGCCTGACGGCTTTCCGCTGGCATATCGGTCCGGATACAAACCCAGATATCGAGATCGCTGGTTAGGCTTTGACCCAATGAGGCCGTACTGCCCATCGCATAGAGCCCCTGAATAGGGAAAATATCATTTGCAGGAGGAGAAATCGGAGTAGCACAAGCCAAGCCACAGTCATCGATCAACTGTTGCTGCTGCTCGGAGGCAATAAAAGACGCAATCCCCACCGGTACATCCTGATCAAGATAGCCAGGCACCGCCGGGTGATTATAGTGAAGTAGGACCGGCAACAGGTTGAACACCTGTACAGACTGCGGAGTCATGGCGCCACGCGCACGCTCGAGTCTTAGCTCGTTGAGCTGATCCAATCTACCTTTAAGCGTTTCAATATAGTTCTGCAAATTACTCTTCCAAGAGCTGCCAGCTTAAGAGCGGCCCAAATCTTGTCATTAAAGCGGTTGAGATGGCTCGAACCAGGAGTAAAAACGTGATCAATCTAACAGTTTTTGTATTAACCGTAAAGATAGTGCCGTTTTATGACAGGTTATGAATGGACTGAAATGTTGCCAGCGGACCTTTCCATAGTCGCCTTCCCTCAAACTAGTACACGCTCACCAAACCGCCACTTTGCGATCGGTTATCTGTATACCGTCAAGGACATATGTGACCAATATCACATTAATTGCAGTTGATATCAAGACAATATTGCCCCAACGCACTCGGAGTCACACATCAATTACCATCCCCGCCCAGTAGTGGTAGGATTAGAAACAATGATAGTGCCCAATTACATATATGGACCCGATCCTATGACCGATACCCCAATCCGTATTGCCACACGCAAGAGCCCACTCGCGATGTGGCAAGCCGAATTTGTCAAAGCTGCCTTGGAGCAAGCCCACCCCGGCCTGCAAGTCGAACTGGTTCCGATGGTCACCAAAGGCGATATAATTCTCGATACCCCGCTAGCAAAAGTGGGTGGCAAAGGGTTATTTGTCAAAGAGCTGGAAGTTGCCATGCTGGAAGGCCGTGCTGACATTGCCGTACACTCGATGAAAGACGTCCCGGTAGAGTTCCCCGATGGGTTGGGCCTCGTCACCATCTGCGAGCGTGAAGACCCACGCGATGCGTTTGTCTCCAACCACTACGACAACCTGGCGCAACTGCCGGTCGGTGCCGTGGTAGGGACATCGAGCCTTCGCCGCCAATGCCAACTGCGAGCCCAGCGCCCTGATTTGGTGGTTAAAGATTTGCGCGGCAACGTCAACACCCGCCTACGCAAAATGGATGACGGCGAATATGATGCCATCATCCTTGCCTGTGCCGGCCTGATGCGCCTAAAAATGGAAGACCGTATTCGCGAAGCCATCGCCCCGGAAACCAGCCTGCCAGCCGTTGGCCAAGGTGCCGTCGGCATTGAGTGCCGCCTCGACGACGAGCGCGTACGCAAGCTACTGGCCGCACTGAATCACCAGGACACGGAAACCCGCGTACTGTGCGAACGTGCCATGAACAACCGCCTGCAAGGCGGGTGTCAGGTACCAATCGGCAGCTATTCGGTACTGGAAGGCGATCAGATCTGGCTTCGCGCCTTGGTCGGTGAGCCTGACGGTAGCCAGATTGTTCGCGGCGAAGTCCGTGGTCACCGTGATGACGCAGAAAAACTGGGCCTCGAACTGGCCGATCAGCTGTTGGCTGATGGGGCTAAGACAATCCTCGACGAGCTTTACGGCAACGCCTGATGACCATACTGATCACCCGCCCGGCACCGGAATGCCACCAGCTTACGCAGCAGCTGACCGCCGCGGGGATCAGCGCCATTGCCCAGCCCCTGCTGGAAATTCAGCCGGGGCAGCAACTTCAAGACCTACCTAACGCTCTCTCACACCTGAAAAATGGCGATTTTCTGATTGCCGTCAGTGTTCACGCCGTCAACCTAGCGCATAATTACATGATGTCGGTAGGTGCCAGCTGGCCAAAAAACGTGCATTATATAGCAGTCGGCCAGAAAACCGCCGCAGCGCTGCAGGATTATACAGGACAAGCCGTCCTGACCCCGCCCGAGCGTTGCGACAGTGAGGGGCTCTTGGCCTTACCGGTATTGTCTGAGGTCGCAGAGCGACGAGTGCTCATCTTGCGCGGCAATGGTGGGCGCGAGTTGATTTACCAGCGCCTGAGCCAAGGTGGAGCCGATGTCTCCTACTGCGAGACTTACCAGCGTAGCTGGTTACCGCTTGATGGCCCGGCCCTGAGCCGGAATTGGCAGCAGGCCAATGTTGACACCCTGGTCGTCACCAGCGGTGAGCAACTTGACCAGTTGGTCAAGCTCATACCAGACAGCGCTATGGCTTGGTTTCTTAACTGCCAGCTATTCGTACCAAGCCAGCGAATCGCCGATCAAGCTCTCGAGCTTGGTTTTCGTTTAATTTCGAATGTGGGAAGTGCGGCGAATGGCCCACTGTTCACGACCCTAAGCAAAATAGGCACAATGGGAAAATCGGATGACTGATAAAAAAACCAATAATGAAAACCCTGCAGATAAGCAACAATCCGCAGCAAACAATACCAATAAGCAAGGACAAGCCAGTGCCAAGGCACAAGCGCCAAAGCCAGCCGCTGAGAAAAAGCCGACCCCTGAAAAACAGGTAAAAGCCGAACAGCCCGCCCAACCGGCTAGCGCAGCGCCAGCCCGCCAACCGAGCGAGAAACAAGGTGGCAGCAAAACCGGTGCGATCGCCATTGCCTTGGTCATCGCGCTCGGTGCCGGTCTTTATTACCACGGGCACCAACAGAGCGAAACCCAGAACAGCCAAATGGCGGCTTTGCAGCAAGAAATCGCCCAGCTTCAATCCCAGCTCCAGTCATCTCTAAAAACGTCCCAGCAAGAAACCCTGAGCCAGGTCAATACCAGCCTGCAGCGCACCGAAACATCGCTTGAGCAGCAGGAAAAATCAATTACCGGCTTGCAGATGGCACTGTCAGAAATGAAAGGTCGCCGTCCGAACGACTGGCTGCTGGCTGAGGCTGACTATCTGGTCAAAATGGCAGGCCGCAAACTGTGGCTAGAGCATGACACCGCCAGTGCAACGGTCTTGCTTGAATCTGCCGATCACCGTATTGCCGAGCTTAACGATCCAAGCCTAACTCCTATCCGCCAGGCGATGCATACCGATATTACCGCACTGAAAGCGGTCGCCCGTGTTGACCGTGACGGTCTGGTGTTACGCCTTACTAGCCTACAGGAAGAAATTGGCAAGCTACCACTGGCCAACGCCATCCTGCCGGAAGCCGAAGCTGTCGAGACTACCGAAGTATCTACCTCGGTCGACGATTGGAAGCAGAATATGATGACATCACTGAAGAACTTCAGTGATCACTTCATCACTTACCGCCAGCGTGACGGCAGTGTTATCCCTCTACTGACACCGAAGCAAGATTTCTACCTGCAGGAAAACATCAAATCCAAGCTAGAAACCGCGATCAAGTCGGTATACCGCGAGCAGGGCGATCTGTACACCACGTCACTGGTTATGGCCAAAGACTGGGCTGAGCAGTTCTATAATATGGACGATCCTGCCGTTCAGAGCTTCATCGCCACACTAGAGGCACTCGGCCAAGAAAATATCGAAGCCGACTACCCGAGCAAGCTGCAGTCGCAAGCACTGATCACCGATACCATCAGCGATCGTCTACGCCAGCAGGTGAAACCGCTTAGCACAGAGGAGAACCCTGCATGATCAAACTGCTATTGCTGGTCGCCGCACTGATTGCTGGCATCGTTGTCGGTCCGATGCTGGCCGGAAACCAAGGTTATGTGCTGATCTCTGCGGCCAACCAAACCGTGGAGATGAGCCTGACGACACTGATTATCCTGGTGGTCGTGCTGTTCGGTGCTTTTTTCCTGCTGGAGAATATCCTCAAGCGCCTGTTCTCATTGGGTAGCTCGACCCGCGGTTGGTTCTCGGGCCGCAAAACACGCAAAGCCCGCCTGCAGACGTCTGAAGGCCTGACCAAGGTGATCGAAGGTGACTGGAAGCAGGCTGAAAAGCTGGTCGTCAAGTCAGCCAAGCACAGTGACTCCCCGCTGCTGAACTACTTGGCAGCCGCCGAAGCCGCACAGGGCCAGGGCGATGCCAGCCAGCGTGACGAATACTTGAAATTAGCGGCCGAAATCGATGGCCAAAGCCTCGCAGTGGCGCTAACCAGAGCCAAACTTCAGTTCCGCCAGCAACAATTTGAACAGGCTGTTGCCACCCTTCAGGATATCAAACACGACCATAGCCGCAATCCCGTGCTGCTGACCCTACTGAAAGACTGTTATGTTCGTTTGGAAGACTGGAAACCTTTGCTGGCCCTGCTTCCTCAGCTAGAGAAAGCCGGTGTGGTGGATACTGAAGAGGCCGCCCACCTCGGAGCGAAAGCCGAATGCGGGATCATGCACCACATCGCCAAGCAGCAAGGCAGCGAAGGTCTGATGGGGCACTGGAACAGCCTGAACCGCAAGACCAAACAGCGTCCAGATCTGATTGTGTGTTTTGTCAAGCTGATGAGTCAATATAACGCCGACAGCGAAGCCTATACCGTATTGCGTGACGCGCTGAAAAAGAACAATCACGAGTCGCTGATCAACCTTGTCCCGGCCCTGAAACTGGCCGACAACCACCCAGCGATTGTCCGCCTGCAGGATTTGCTGCGCTATGATAGCAGCAACCCGAGCACCCACAGTGCGCTGGGCCAATTGTTGATGCGTGATGGTAAGCTGGAAGAAGCCAAAGAGCATTTCGAGACGGCTATTGCCCTGCGCAGCGATGTCGCCGACTATGGCTACTTGGTTGAAGTCATGGAGAAGCTCGATGACAAGCAAGGCGCTGCCGAGATGTCACGACAAGCCCTGACACTGGCACTACCGGCCAAGAGTTAACAAAACAACAACATAACATTTGGTAATTAAAAAGCACCCGAACGGGTGCTTTTTTATGCTTAAAAGCAATAGATTATGTGTCTCAGCGCGAATAATTGTTTCTATTTGTTAACAGGCGTTTCAACCTATATCCATCCCATTGCTAGCATTTTGTAAACAGGTTTCAATAGGGGTTCATGTTGCTCAACAGATGGATACTTAACTATGGATATGCTTCCTGCGTTAATCGTTTCTGGCATCATTGTCGCTGTGATCACTTGCCTGATGACAGCTGTACTGATCAAAGAATCATAATTGCCCAGAACAAAAAAACCTCCGCCAGGAGGTTTTTTTATGTCCGTCTACTACTCGTTAAGCCGAAGCTTGCGCCTTCTCCATAGCCTTGTGGTAACGACGGGTCGCCTTGATAGCCTTCTTCAGCTGCTTGTTCTGCTTTTTCGCCAGTTTCTTGATTTTTTTCAGCTGCTTGGCTTTTTTCTTTGCCGCTTTACGGCTCGCAGTCACGGCCGGATGCGAAGCAATCACCGACGTTGGCGTATCCAACTCGGTAGCCAAAACAGGAGCCGGAGCCGGCGATAAGGGGGCCAGGTTGGTCAGTTCGGAGGCCGTTGCCGTCTTAACCGCCACCGCTTCAACCGCCGCCAGGTTAGGTTTGACCACATGGGCCATCTCTGCCGGGCGCTTCAGGGCGCTGGGCTTGCACAGGTAGCTTTTTTCCACGGCCACACGGGCACAGCTACTGCACATATAGTTCGCCGTACTGACCATCCGACTGATGGTTGAAAACTGGGCCGCGATCTCAACCCGGCGGTATTTACATAACGACTTTGCCATTGCCTTGTCTCCGGCAGCCCGACCAACTGTCAGGCCAAAGTAACTATTCTCATTACAATATACCGCTGCTGACCGCCGGCGGCTACTTCATTGCTGCTTTCACATACACATCGAAACGGTTTTTCTTGGTCTCGATGGCTGTCGAAGGCTTTTTCCCTGCCAAAAACTCAGCATAATCCGGCCGCTTGACGACCACCCGCTTGGTGGCCAGTGCCAGAGCAGGAGCCAGCAAATCGTCAGCATCAAGATCGGCCCCCACCAAGGTCTGGAATACCCGCATTTCCTTTTTCACCAACGCCGACTTCTTTTTGTGTGGGTACATCGGGTCAAGATACACCACATCCGGTGCCTCAAAATCCGGATCGGCGGCAAGCACCTCCAGGGCGTTATGACTCGAGGCATGCAGCAGTGTCATTCGCTCGCTGATCCAGCCACCGATTTCGCTATCGGCTTTGGCGCGGGCCAAGCCGTCGTCCAGCAACGCAGCCACGACCGGATGGCGCTCCACCATTTGTACCTTGCAGCCAAGCGAGGCCAAGACAAACGCGTCTCGCCCCAGCCCTGCCGTGCCATCAACCACGGTCGGTGTCACGCCCCCCTTGAGGCCCACCGCCTTGGCAATTGCCTGGCCCCGGCCACCACCGAACTTACGCCGGTGTGCCACAGCACCGCTCGCCAAATCGACATATACCGCCCCCAGCTTGGCCTCGTCAAGCTTTCGCAGCTCCAGCCGCTCGGCGGTCAATACCAATGCAAACACGCTGTCTGGGTCATGGGATAGCCCCCAGCGTTCAGCCAGTTGATCAAGTTCATGTTGACGTTCAGGAAACTCAGAAATTAAGGCTAGTTGCACACACACACTCCGGTAAATACAGCACCTGCCAGCCAAACACGGCAGGCATTAAGCCGCGGATTATAACACCTCTTCCCGCTGGCTCAATTGAGCAACCAACTGAGGTAACGGCTGTGGGCGGCCAAACAAATAGCCCTGGGCATAATCTACCCCCAGCTCACCGAGCCTAGTAAGAATGGCCTCGTTCTCGACAAATTCAGCCACCGTCTGCTTGCCCATCTTCTTGGCCAGTTCATTGATCGCCTTCACCATGGCAAAGTCGACTTCGTCATCAGCGATATCACGGACAAACATGCCGTCAATCTTGATAATATCAACTGGCATCTTTTTCAGGTAACCGAACGACGACAGTCCCGAGCCAAAGTCATCGAGCGAGATCCGACAACCGAGCTCCTTAAGCAAGGTGAATGAACGGATCGCCTCGCTCATATTGCCAATCGCCGCCGTTTCGGTAATTTCCAAACACAGTTTCTGCGCCGGCAGGGAGGATTGGCGGATCTTGTCTTGCAAGAAGTGGACAAAGTCACGGTCACCGATTGACTGTCCCGACAGATTAATCGCGCACATATCCAATACCGCAACCGCATCCGGGTGCGCCTCCAGCCAATCAATCGCCGCATTCACCACATAGCGGTCAATACGGTGGGCCAGGTTGTAGCGCTCGGCAGCCGGCATAAACAACCCCGGAGAAATCATCTCGCCGTCATCATTACGGATCCGGACCAGGATTTCATAGTGGTGCCCCAGGCTGCTTGAGCTCAGTGGCGAAATTTGCTGGGCATAGAGATCCAGCCGCTGTTCGGACAGTGCCCGGCGGATCAGGCTGACACACTCCATTTCTAGCTCTCGCCGGCGCAGTTCCTCATCACCCGGATAATAGACATGCAGCCGGTTACGCCCTTCATCTTTGGCAGCGTAACACGCGGTATCGGCTTGGGCATGGACCTGCTGGGTCGATCCGGCTGTTTCGTCAATCATCCGCAAGCCAATCGACGCGCTGAAGCTGAACCGCGCAGTCTGCCAATAGAACTCACTCTCTTCGAGCAATAGTAATATCTCACGGCCAAAGGCCACCGCGTCGGCCAGTTGGCAGTCGGTCAGGATCACTGCAAACTCATCACCACCAAGCCTAGCCAAGACCGCCTGCACCGGGGTGATCTCCTTGAGCATCATCGCGACCTGCTTGAGGGCCTCATCACCGGCTTCGTGGCCAGCAGTATCATTGATGATCTTGAACTGGTCCAAGTCAATATACAGCATAGCATGCTGGGCATGGTGCTCACGGGCTTCTGCCAGTGCTTGCTCCAGCGCCTGCTCGAAGTAGTTGCGATTGTACAGGTCGGTCAGGTAATCATGGCAGGCCTGGTAAGCGAGTTGCTCCTCCAGTGCGCGTGTCGAGGTAATATCTTCCCCCACGACCAGTAACTGGCGGTTTTGCGCCTGGCGGATAGTCTCGCGAATCCACACTGTGCGGCCATCGGCACAGCAATAGCGCAGCTTACGCCGCCACACCCGCTGACCGGCGTGATCCAGTGCCGAACTGATATAGCGTTGCGGTTCAGGTTCTCCCTCTTCATAGAAGCCAGTGACCTTGTGGCCGAGCAAATCTCGCTTGCCGTAGCCTAACAGATCGGCGGCAAACTGATTGACCGACTGGATCCGGGACTGGCGGTCTACTGTCAGCAGCATCACCGGCTGCTGCTCGTAGAGCAGACGGTAGCTAGCCTCACGTTCGCGCAGCTTTTCCTCCATCTGGTGACGGGCCGTGACATCGCGAGCTTCAAGCAACAGCTGGACTTCACCGCTCTCTCCGGCTGGCATCCGCTTGATCACCACGTCCAGCATCCGGCTACCATCCTCATGGCTTTGAATATCGATTTCCAACCGCACCGGTTGGCTGCACGCCTGAACCACTGCCCGGCTTAGCTTCAGCGCAGCCTCGGGACTCCAGCAAAACCAACGCCACAGCGGCCGGTCATACTTGACTACCGAGCGTCCAACCAGTTCATGCAAGGCCAGATTACCCGATACCAGCATTCCCGCCTTATCGAAGATCCCGATAAACTGGAAGCTTTGATCAAAAACCCCTTCGAACAGGGCGCGGCTCTGCTGCAGCCGCTGCTCACCTTTGCGCAACCGGCGGATCACCATCACCAGCAAAGCAATAACCCCCCCCATGACGCTCAGGGCAATAGTCAGCACCCGTATTTCATTCTGGTAGCGGTGGAACCAGCTTTGTGGCTGGTTGATGATCAAGGTTTCGTTGTTATCGATTTCTAACCCCCACCGAGTTACCTCGTGATAGTTGAAAATCTCCTTGCCGGTATTGCGAATAAACGTCGGAAAGCGGGTCACTTTGCCATCAAACAACTTAACCAGCATTTTGCCGATCTGCCGGCCTTTCTCGCTTCCCCCCAGCATCACGCCACCGACAACCCCGTGGTTGAGCATGTACTTATAAGAAGCATACACCGGCGCAGAGGCCCGAGCGGTTAACTGTTCGAGAAACTCGTCACTGTCCACATAACGGCCTTCGCTATCCTGAAAGTAGCTCAAATACAGAATCGCCGAGCGGGGTGGCAGTGCCTCACTTGCAGCCAGCACCGCCTCGGCATTTCCGTGCTGAATTCGGATCACTTCAAGGTTGAGGAAATTGACCGCCAGAAATTCCTTGATCTCTTTCCACAACGCCCGGCCAGTAACGGTATTATCGGCAAGCACATATATGCTTCGCAGTTCCGGCTGTACCGACAAGGCCAAATTGATATTGGCAGCCGCATCGGTCTGGTCGAGGATCCCAATAACATTTTTCAGTCGCTTGTGCTTGCGGGGGTGGTAGTCATTGATACCGGCTAATATAACCGGTGTCTCGCGCACCTCATCCGCCAATTGGTTGAGCAGCCACAGGGCATTGTCATCAATGGCGACAATGGCCCGGTAGTTCTCCTGGTTCAGCTTCGTGCGGTAAATATCCAACAGCTCATTGAGATATGACGGTGACTGGTAGCGCTTGCTATCCATATAGTTGACATGGAGCGATCCCCCCTGGGCACTCACCACTGACTCCAAACCAGCTTGAATACCATCTGTCCAGTGCATTCCCTTGTGGTAAGAATGAATCACCAAGGTGTCGTGGGCCGATGCCTTGAGCGGTAACCCGCAGAGCAGAAAAAAAAGAACAATCAAGCGCATAAGGGTCAGGGGTCCTGTCTATCAATTGCCCGGCCAGAAGCAGACCAAAGGATTATTTTTCAATATAATTTAGCAACATAGCGTGGCGACAGTATAAGATATGAACAAGTACGTATAAACCAAGGATTGCTTCAATCATGACCAGCCAGATTCGAATTGATGATCTCGATCGAGAAATTCTCAATACCCTGATGAACGACGCCCGTACTCCCTATGCCGAAATGGCCAAGCGATTTAACGTCAGCCCGGCAACAGTCCATGTCCGGGTCGAGAAAATGCGTGCAGCTGAAATCATCACCGGCACCGAAGTGATCATCAACCCCAAACTGCTCGGCTATGACGTATGCTGCTTTATCGGTATCAACCTCAATGCCGCCCGGGATTATCACTCGGCGCTGACCAAGCTTAATCAACTCGACGAGGTCGTCGAGGCCTACTACACCACCGGGGCATACAATATCTTCGTCAAGCTAATGTGCAAATCGATAGAAGAACTGCAACACGTGCTGATCGACAAGCTGCAGGCCATCGACGAAGTCCAGTCGACCGAAACCCTGATCTCACTGCAAAATCCAATCAACCGCAACGTCCAACCCTAACCGTCTGCGATTGTCCCGCGTAAAAAAAGGCCTGCACGATTGTGCAGACCCCATGATTTATCGCCAGTAAGTAAAGACTTACCTTGCTGCTTACACAGGCTACGAGCCCAGGTTATCCAACTCCGCCTGACGGGCTGCGGCATCTTCCGCCAGCCATTCGGCAACAGCCTTGGCAAAGTAAGTCAGAACACCGTCGGCACCCGCGCGCTTAAAGCACAACAGGGATTCCAATACGGTTTCACGCTCTTTGAGCCAGCCATTCTGGATCGCTGCCATGTGCATCGCGTACTCACCCGATACCTGGTAGGCGAAGGTCGGAACCTGCAGTTCCGTTTTCACCCGGCGTACCACGTCCAGGTACGGCATGCCCGGCTTGACCATGACCATGTCCGCACCTTCATTGACGTCCATCGCCACTTCATGCAGCGCTTCGTCGCTGTTGGCCGGATCCATCTGGTAGGTTTTCTTGTCGCCGCCTTTGAGGTTGCCAGCCGAACCGACCGCATCACGGAACGGGCCGTAATAGTTGGATGCATACTTGGCAGAGTAAGCCATGATTTGGGTATGCACATACCCGGCCTGCTCCAACGCTTCGCGGATTGCACCGATACGGCCATCCATCATGTCCGACGGGGCCACAACGTCTGCCCCAGCTTCGGCATGAGACAGCGCTTGCTTGATCAACACCTCGGTCGTGACATCATTAATCACATAGCCGTCTTCATCGATGATGCCGTCTTGACCATGGATGGTGAACGGGTCGAGGGCAACATCGGTGATCACGCCCATCTGTGGCACATGCTCTTTAAGCAGTCGCACAGCTCGCTGGACCAACCCTTCCGGGTTAAAGGCTTCCGAGGCACAGGTCGACTTGAAGTCCTGCGATACGACCGGGAACAAAGCAATCGCGGGCACACCCAACGTAGCTAGGTACTCGGCTTCCTGAAGCATCAGGTCAATAGACAGACGCTCGATCCCCGGCATGGAATCGACGGTTTCACGACGGTTTTTACCCATCAGGATAAACATCGGATAAATCAGGTCATTCACAGAAATCTGGGTTTCGGCCATTAAACGGCGGCTAAAATCATGCTTGCGCATGCGACGCATACGGCGTGCCGGAAACGCGCCCTGGATAGATACAGACACTGCATACTCCTTTTTGGGTTAACTCGCTTTGCTTGGATCATACCACCCTCATTGGGCAGCAGGTGATCCGATCTTGAAAAAAGCCTGAGTGGTAACATACGCGCTGGCCATCACCTGCTCAGCCTGCTGGCCGCGACACGCTGCAATCACCGTCGCTATATGGGGCAAGAACTTAGGCTCATTGCGACTCGACTTCGGCTTGGGGCGGTAATCCCGAGGCAGCAGGTAAGGGCAGTCCGTTTCTACCATCAAACGGTTATCTGGGATCTCAGCGACTATCTCACGCAACTCGGTGCCGCGGCGCTCATCACAGACCCAGCCAGTGATCCCGATATGCAAGTCCAACGCCAAGCAGTCCCGCAGCTCTTGCCGGGTGCCGGTGAAACAATGCAGTACCACAGCTGGCAGCTTATCGCGCCACGGCTTGAGAATCGCCATAAAACGCTCATGAGCATCACGGCAATGCATGAAAACCGGCATATTCAACTCAGCGGCCAAAGCCAACTGGGCCTCGAATACGGCTTCCTGCTGTGGTCTTGGTGAGAAATCACGGTTGAAGTCGAGTCCACATTCTCCGATGGCCACCACTTCAGGGTTGGCCGCCAGTTCACGGATCTCGGCCAATGCCAAGTCTTGGACGCTTTTGGCATCATGGGGATGCACCCCTGCGGTGCTGTAGGCGTAGCCCGGCCACTGGCGGGCCATCGCCACGGCCTGTCGGCTTTCTTCGATACTGGTACCAGTAAGAATAAGGCCGTGGACACCCGCTGTTTTGGCGCGCTCCACGACCTCATGGCGGTCTTTATCAAACCGGCTATTCGTCAGGTTTACCCCGATATCAATCATCGTTGCTCCCACTTTTTCTAAGCAATGGGAAACAACTTAATGAATATCGCTACGTTTTACTATCACCCTTTATAAATTTTCGGGTTAAAGACATCACGCAACCAGTCACCCAGCAGGTTGATCACCAGTACCAAGATGATCAGAACCAGCCCAGGGAAGGCGGTGATCCACCAGGAGCCTGAGAAGATATAGTTAAAGCCGATACTGATCAGCGAGCCCAGCGACGGCTGGTCGACAGGCAAACCAAGACCAAGGAACGACAGGGCAGCCTCAGACATGATGGCATTGGCAACCTGTACGGTTGAGATCACTAGAATCGGTGACAGACAGTTAGGCAGAATATGGCGGAACATGATCCGCGGCGCCTTAAAGCCCATCACTTTCGCCGCTTCCACATACTCTTTCTTCTTTTCAGCCAAGACAGAGGCGCGAATGGTTCGTGCATACTGTGGCCACTCAGCAATACCGATAATCACCACCAGCATCACCACTGCATACTGGCTATAGAGCTGAGTACCAAGGCCTGCGCGGAAGATAGCCGAAACAATGATCGCCACCATCATGGTAGAGAACGATAACTGAATATCGGCAAAGCGCATCAAGAAGCTATCAATACGGCCGCCGAAGTAACCAGCACTCAGGCCAATAACAACGCCGAGGACCATCTGGACAGCGACGGCCAAAATACCGATGATCAGCGAGATGCGCATACCATAGAGAATGGTCGATAAAATATCGCGTCCTTGCGGATCGGTACCAAGCAAAAAGCGCGGGTCTGAATATTCCATCCAGACGGGTGCCATCTCAGAATCCATTATGTCAATGGCGGTTGGGTCATAAGGGTTAACCGGAGCTAGCAACGGCGCAAAAGCGGCACTTAGTGCACATGCTAGAAAGACCGCGAAACTCAGCATCGCGACTTTATCGCGCTTGAAGTGATAGATGAAATCAGAATCGAGAAAACGCTGCAAGCGGCTAGGTGTTGTCGTTTGAGTCATAGACATCGATTACGCTCCTTTTCCAGTCAGGTTAACAGTCGGGTTAATCAGACCGTAAAGCAGATCCACAATGGTATTGGTGACCACAAATATCAAACCAACAAAAATCACATATGCCGTAATAAGAGGGGTATCGACCCGGTTAATTGCCTCTAAGAACAAGAACCCCGTTCCCGGCCATTGGAAAACAGTCTCGGTTAAAATGGTATAAGCAACCATGGTACCGATCTGCACACCACCGACAGTGATCACTGGCAACATGGTGTTTTTCAGCGCATGCTGATAATAAATTTTGTTCAGCGCTAAGCCTTTGGCCTTGGCAAACTTGATGTACTCTGAACTCAGCACTTCAAGCATCTCGGAGCGCACAAGACGGATAAACAGCGGCAGCATAATCGATGCCAGTGCGATCGATGGTAAGACAAGGTGCGCCAGTCCATCTAAATTAAACAAACCCGATTCCCACCCCAATGGGCTAGTGGTTGTGCCTCGTCCAAACGAAGGTAACCAACCGAGCTCGATTGAAAATACATACATCAGCATAATAGCGGTTAAGAAAACCGGAATGGATATACCCACACTGCTGAAGGCCATGATCACTTTGGTAAAAAAGCTTTTGGGGTGAATCGCGGAATAAACCCCCAGTGGTATCGAGAGCAAGACGATAATCACGGAGGCGCCAAAGACCAATTCGAGCGTCGCCACCAATTTATCCATTATCACGTCCAGTGCCGGACGTTTAAAAAAGTAAGATGTCCCTAAGTCACCTTGAACCGCATTGCCAACAAAGCGAGCGTATTTAGTCACAAATGGATCATTCAGGCCCAGCTCATCACGAAGTGCTTGTCGCTCTGCCTCTGAGACAGATTGCCCCACCAACTCACGCAGCGGATCGCCAAGGTTATCCTGGATTGCAAACGCAACCAGACTGATCACAAACATCACTATCAGTGCCTGATACAGGCGCTTAACCAGAAACGTAAACATTTCTTATCCCTTTCATAAACTAAAGAAACGTCAGGCCAACCTTGGCCTGACGTTGTTGCAGTGAAGAATTACTCTTCAACTACCAGATCCCCGAAGTACGGGAAGTTCATTGCGTTCACAATCGGCGCGATCTTGACGTTAGACTTTGCAGCCCACGCTAGGTTTTGCCAATGCAACGGCACGTATGCCGCATCGTTATATAGAATTTCCTCAACTTTCTTCAGCTGAGCAGAACGCTTGGCTGGATCCGTTTCAACGTTTGATGCTTCGATCAGACCATCCACTTCGGCGTTTGAGTAATAGCCACAGTTGTATTGACCACGACCAGTGTCTTCATTACGCGTCATTGTCAGGAACTCGGTAAAGTTCGCTGAATCTTCTGTATCTGCGTGCCAACCGATCATCATCATGTCAGCTGCACAGACATCAAATTCCGGCCAGTATTGCGCTTTCGGCAACGTTTTAAGGTCAACTTTGATCCCGATTTTAGACAGCATCTGGGCGGCAGCTTGGGCGATCTTGTCATCGTTCACGTAACGATTGTTTGGTGCCATCATGGTTATAGTGAAGCCATCCTCATAGCCCGCCGCTTTCATTAACTCTTTCGCTTTAGCGACATCAAAACGGACATCCAACGCTTCATTGTGGCCAGTGTAACCCACCGGGCTCTGCTGAGAAGCCGTTGTCGCGAAGCCTCGCATAATACGCTGTACGATACCGTCGTTATTGATTGCGTGAACAATCGCCTGACGCACACGGACATCTTTCAGTGCTTCGTTGCTATTTTGGTTCATTTGGAACGAGATAAGACGAGTGCCTGGTAGGGTCACCAAATCCAAGCCCTTCGACGATTCAACACGTTTGTGATCATTAGGTGCCACAGGAGCAATCATATCGACACCACCAGACAGCAGCGCTGCAACACGGGTGGCATTCTCTTTGATAGGCTGCAAAGTAATAGTGTCAACGTTGCCTGGAGACGCGGTGTCCCAGTAACCATCAAAACGTTCAAACTCTACTTTCACGCCTTGCTCACGGCTCGTCACGATAAAGGGACCGGTGCCAGACATGTTCGTCGACGCAAACGAGTTACCGTGCTTAACAATCGCGGCTTTATCACGACCATCTTCCGTGGTGCCGGTGTAGAACTGGCTGTCCATTGGGAAAATATATGTCGCGGTTTGCAGCACGAGTGGATATGGGCCTGTAGTTTTTAGATCAATCGTATAATCATCCACTTTCTCTATCGCAGAAAATGGGTCAAAGATCGCTTTGAAATCTGGCGAATCTTTCAGGCGCTGGAAAGTCCAAACGACATCATCAGCCGTCATGGTATTACCTGAGTGGAATTTCACGCCTTGACGCAGGTGAAAGCGAAAAGTGTTGCTATCTACACGCTCCCATTTCGTCGCTAGACGTGGTTCAAAATCAAGATCCTGACTAAAGCGCACTAATGGGTCGAAGACCATGTGCGATAGCTGCAGGGTGCCACCAGATAATTGCTCATGCGGATCAAGTGATACTGGGTCAGCATCATAAGCGACTTTGATGTCAGCTGCGGCGGCACTTAAGCTCAGGCCGGCTGCCATAAGGGCAACGGCCAACTTGGTCTTGATGGTTTTCATTGCATAGCTCCTTTATGCGGGGAGGAAACTCCCTTGCTGTTGTGTTTGCTTTTGTTGTGTCCTATTGCCGCTGCAAGCAGCGGCATCAAATAGTTAAGCTAACTTCAGTCCTTCTTGGCTCATGCCCTTGAACTCAGGCATCAGCGAGATAAGTTGGCGGCTGTACTCGTGTTGCGGCGCAGTGAACAACTGCTCGGTCGGGGCGACCTCGAGCAAGGTGCCTCGCTGCATCACCCCAATGCGATCGCACATTTGGCGGATCACTGGGAGATCATGGCTGATGAACAGCATGGTCAAGTTCAGCTCGTCCTGGAGATCTTTGAGTAGATTGAGGATCTGCGCCTGGACCGACACATCTAGCGCCGATGTCGGTTCATCACAAATCAATAGACGGGGACGGGTGGCCAATGCCCGGGCAATCGAAATCCGCTGGCGTTGGCCACCCGAAAATTCATGCGGGTACTTTACACCGGATGCACTGCCCAATCCGACGTGGTCGAGCAAATCATTAACGATTTGTCGAGTCTGGCTTTCGCTCTCAGTCAGTTTATGGAAACGAATGGGTTCGGCGATGATATCGGCAACCTTCATCCGCGGGTTCATCGAAGTGTAAGGGTTCTGGAATACCATCTGCATCTGGCGACGCAGCGGACGGCGCTCTGCTTCATTTTTGAGTGCCGTAAGATCGACACCTTCAAAGGTAATTTTACCGGAGTTAGGCGGATACAAGCCAGTGATCGCTCGGGCGATCGTCGACTTACCCGAGCCCGACTCTCCCACCAAACCGAACGTTTCCCCTTCAAAGATCTCAAAACTGACGTCATTATTCGCCTGGACGTATTCACGACGGCTTTCGAAAAAAGAATCCTTGGTGACAAAGCGTAGATTAACATTCTCAACCTGCAGCAAGGCTCCGGTATAACTACGTTGATCTTCACTTTGGCCCAGCCAATGATTTTTCACATCGAGCTGACTCATTTCCTGGGCATCTTCGATATAACTGACCAGCGGGAAGCGCTTGAGCTTGATATCGGAACGCGGAACGGCTGAAATCAAACTTTGGGTATACGGGTGATTCGGGCGGCATAATACCTGCTCCGTCTCACCAAACTCGACCAGATCACCGCGGTACATCACCGCGACCCTATCGGTCACATTGGACACGACGCCCATATCATGGGTCACCAACATACAGCCAACGTTCTTCTTCACGCACAGTTCGCGGATAAGATTGAGGATCTGATCTTGAATCGACACATCCAACGCTGTCGTGGGTTCATCGGCAATGATCAAATCCGGTTCACCCGCTAAGGCTATCGCAATCACCACCCGCTGACGCATACCACCTGAAAACTGATGCGGATACTGTTTGATACGTATTTCTGGTTGCGGGATCCCGACTTGCTCCATCAGGTTGATGGACCGCTTCACCGCTTCTGCCTGACTCACTTTCAGGTTGGTGACAATTGTCTCGGTCAGTTGTTGCTCAACCGTAAACAGTGGATTAAGCGATGTCATCGGGTCCTGAAAGATAAAACCGATCTTCGACCCCCGAACCGAGCGCATCTGCTCTGGTTTCAACCCCGAGATAAGCTCCCCATCAAGATAGACATCTCCACTCGCAACTCGCCCTGGCGGGCTGAGCAAATCAATAACTGCATTGCCCACGGTCGACTTTCCGGCACCGGACTCACCGACCACGCCGACAATCTCCCCTCGCTCAATCGAAAACGAGAGCGATTTCACTGCCGCATGAACCCCATGTCGTGATGGGTATTCGATACGCAGGTTTTTCACTTCCAATAAAGCCATTACCAGACCCCAACTGCTTGGCAGCGTTCTGCCCTGTCTGAAAAATTGAATCCCTTCTTTCAGCATAATTTGCTGAATATATGTTCAGGTCATAATCTGTCAAATATTTCACAAAAAATCAACAACGCATGAGTAAAAACCAGCAAAACGAATAAAAAAAGAATAAATAATCACATAATATGAAAGAAGAACAAGAAAACAGGAGTGAAAGCAGCAATAACCTCTGCACGTAACACCGACCACCAGCAGTGGAAGAAACTGCAACCACTGTCATATGATACAGCTAACACTTTTTCATTTTGCATAAATATACAAATACCCCAAAAGCCACAGTTAACAATTCAGAAACAAGCGCTACACTACCGCTATTAGTTGAATCTATATCCCGCATATCAAGCACAAACCAGAAGGCTAAGCTGTAACAAAACATTATTGGCAGCAGATCACACTTTTACGAGAAGTGGGAGATGGGTCCAGTCTCCGACAGGAAGCAAAGGAAGGGAGAGGCAGAATACAGGGTAGTTAGAAAGGACCCTCAGAAGGGCTTCAAAGGTCGAAGATAAGCCGTAAACGAAAAAAGCCCCGTCATTTCTGACGAGGCTTTTTAAGAATGGGGTGGCTAACGGGATTTGAACCCGCGACAACCGGAATCACAATCCGGGACTCTACCAACTGAGCTATAGCCACCATTATTTATGGTTAGTGAAAGGGGGTGATAACCACTAACCGAATACATCTCTTGGATGTATAAAAGCCTCGCCGTTTCTGACGAGGCTTTCGAAGAGTGGTCGGTGAAGAGGGATTCGAACCCCCGACCCTCTGGTCCCAAACCAGATGCGCTACCAAGCTGCGCTATTCACCGACAAAATTCTTTTTCCTTGGTTTTGCTCCAAGAGGGTTACCCTCTGGTCCGCTATTACCAAGAGCCATGATGCACTATCAAACTAGGCGATTCATGACAAGCGCTTCAATAATGAAGTCTTTAATAATGGGGTGGCTAACGGGATTTGAACCCGCGACAACCGGAATCACAATCCGGGACTCTACCAACTGAGCTATAGCCACCATTGTAAGTGGTCGGTGAAGAGGGATTCGAACCCCCGACCCTCTGGTCCCAAACCAGATGCGCTACCAAGCTGCGCTATTCACCGACTTAATTCTGTTGAGGTTTTCACCTCTAGATACTGACATTATAATCAATACCTATAAATATGGGGTGGCTAACGGGATTTGAACCCGCGACAACCGGAATCACAATCCGGGACTCTACCAACTGAGCTATAGCCACCAATGTTACTTTCGCCGATACGATCCTGTCCGGAATGGCGCGCCCGAAAGGATTCGAACCTTCGACCTTTGGCTCCGGAGGCCAACGCTCTATCCAGCTGAGCTACGGGCGCATGCCCTATCGGCGGAGGTGAATATTACGGATCGGGGCCCTCCTCGTAAAGTGTTTTTTTAAGTTTTTTTCTCGTTCGCTGCAAATATAGGCAAATAACTGTTGATTCGCATCATACAAAAGCAGCCGCCTAGTTTATCACAGCGAAAATAGGCGATATACTCACGTTGTTTTTACAAATTAAACATTCTGTAAATAATACCTGCCTTGTCTCAACAGTTTGACTACAACAAGCACGAATAAGACTGTGGCAACAGCACATAATGATCTGGAAGTGTAAAGGTGAGCTCAATGGAATTTTCTCTTCGACAACTTATGGTAGCGGCCGTTGCTGCCCTGGCATTTGCCGGCACCGCAGTGGCAGCCGATATGTCAGATGAGGCTATCGCAGAACGTATCAAACCGGTAGGCTCCGTTTACCTTGAGGGCGACGCCCCTGCTGGCCCGATCGTGGCTGCTGGCCCTCGTAGTGGTGATACCGTCTACGGTACCTTCTGCGCAGCCTGTCATGGAACGGGAATCATGGGGGCACCAAAGATTGGTGACTCGACTGACTGGAGCCCTCGTCTCGCCAAGGGCAATGATGTACTGGCAGACCACGCGATTAACGGCTTCAATGCCATGCCAGCCAAGGGATCATGTATGGACTGTAGCGATGACGAAATCATTGCCGCCATTGACCATATGATCGAAGGGCTGTAATCAACCTCTCCCCAACAATGATAAAAGCGAGTGCCACCGGCCCTCGCTTTTTCTTTATATGCTGTCTCGTCCGGCAATAGTGTTGCTCATAGATAGCAACACTATTTCTTGAACATCGCCCGGATATTGGCTATGTGGGCTTGGCCCTTCTGCATCCGCTGTTCCTGGGTCATTGGTTTTTTATCAGCCTCCCATTCCAGATCATCTTGCGGCAACTCAAACAAGAACCGGCTTGGCTCAGGTTTAATTAATTCACCGAACTGGCGACGCTCCTTGCACAGG
Source organism: Photobacterium lutimaris (assembly GCF_003025555.1). Classification (GTDB taxonomy): domain Bacteria; phylum Pseudomonadota; class Gammaproteobacteria; order Enterobacterales; family Vibrionaceae; genus Photobacterium; species Photobacterium lutimaris. Next base: position 90,355 of record NZ_PYMH01000017.1, read on the forward strand.
GTAAAGGTCAGCTCCTTCTGGGCGCGGGTGATCCCCACGTAGGCCAAGCGTCGCTCTTCCTCAACATTGTCTTCATCAACACTGGTTTGGTGCGGTAAGATCCCCTCTTCGCTACCCACAAGGTACACGTAAGGGAACTCCAGACCTTTCGAGGCGTGCAAGGTCATAAGCTGAACCTGATCAGCATCATCGTCATCTTCGCCCCGCTCCATCATATCGCGCAGGGTCAGGCGCTGAACCACTTCCTTGAGGGTCTTCACTTCCTGGTCGTAGTTATCACCTTCCAGGTCGGCAGTGATCCAACTATACAGGTCAGAGACGTTCTTCATCCGCATCTCGGCTGCTTTCGGGCTGGCCGATGTCTCATACAGCCAATCTTCGTAGTTGATATCCCGTACCAACTGGCGCACAGCCGCAACAGTATCACCGCGCTCAGCATTATCGGATAACTCGACAACCCAACGCGTGAAGCGCTGCAGGGATTCCAAACCTCGGCCCGACAAGTGCTGCTCCAGCCCCATTTCAAAGCTGGCGGCAAACAGGCTCTTGCCACGCATGTTGGCATAGGTACCGAGCTTCTCCAATGTCACCGGGCCAATTTCACGGCGCGGGGTATTGACGATGCGCAGGAAGGCATTGTCATCATCCAGATTAGTCAGCAGGCGCAGGTACGCCATGATGTCTTTGATCTCAGCCCGAGAGAAAAACGAGGTACCACCGGAAATCTTATAGGGGATCCGGTTTTGCATCAGGGCTTTCTCGAACAGGCGCGACTGGTGGTTGCCACGGTACAGGATGGCATAGTCCTTGTACTGGGTATTATTGAGAAAGCGATGGGCAATCAACTCCCCCACCACCTTTTCCGCTTCGTGCTCTTCGTTTTTGGCGGTGATCACCTTGAGCACCTCGCCGTCGGGGATCTCCGAGAACAGGCTTTTTTCGAACACGTGCGGATTGTTGGCAATCAAAATATTCGCGGTGCGCAGGATACGGCTGGTCGAGCGATAATTCTGCTCCAGCTTAACAACCTTCAGGCTAGGGAAGTCTTTGCTAAGCTGCACCAAATTTTCCGGCTGGGCACCACGCCAAGAATAGATCGACTGGTCATCATCGCCAACCACGGTAAAGCGGGCACGTTCACCGACCAGCAGCTTAACGAAAATATACTGGCTGGTGTTGGTATCCTGGTATTCATCCACCAGCAGGTAGCGGATCTTGTTCTGCCAGCGCTGGCGCACTTCTTGATTATCACGCAGCAGTAGCACTGGCATCAAAATCAAGTCATCGAAATCAAGGGCGTTGTACGCCTTCATCTGCCGCTGGTACATTTCATAGCAATAGGCGAACATCTGATCGCGCTCGCTTGAGGCATGCGCCTTGGCCTGTGCCGGTGACAGCATGTCATTTTTCCAGTTGGAAATCGTCGACAACAGCTGCTTGAGTAAATCCTTGTCGCCATCAATCTGCTGCTCGGTCAATTCTTTGAGCAACGCCATCTGGTCTTGGTCATCAAACAGCGAGAAACTGGCTTTGAGCCCCAGCGCCTTGTACTCACGGCGGATGATATTGAGTCCCAGGGTATGAAACGTTGAGACCATCAGCCCCTTGGCTTCCTGCTTGCCAAGCGTCTGTCCCACCCGCTCCTTCATCTCACGGGCCGCCTTGTTGGTAAAGGTCAGCGCCGCAATGTTGCGGGCTTTGTAGTCACATTGCTGAACCAAGTAGGCAATTTTATTGGTGATCACCCGGGTTTTACCCGAGCCAGCGCCGGCAAGGACCAAACACGGTCCAGCGACGTATTTTACCGCTTCGTTTTGCCTAGGGTTCAATTTCATTGACGTATCCTGTGTTGATCTTCGGGCCAGCAGGCGCATTGTAGCGGGTTCACCGCCATTGTCTATTCGCCAACCTCTTTAGCCTGCTTATCCTTACGATATAAAAAACTGCTTGCACATATACTCAGGCATCATAGAATAATGAATGAACATTCATTCATCATTTTTATTTACAACTGCCTTTTATGAGTGACAAGAAAAAACGCATTCTCCAGGCAACGGAAACGTTACTGGCAAAACATGGCTTTCATGGGATTTCGATGCAAATGGTGGCCAAGGAGGCAGGGGTAGCTGCGGGGACGATTTATCGCTATTTCGAGGACAAAGATGATCTGTTGCAACAGCTCCATGATCATATTTTGGCCTATGTCGCGAACAAAATCAGCCACAACGTGTCAGATGACATGCCATTGCAGCATAGGTTTCGCACTATGTGGTTAAACATCTGGAATATGGCGACCCAAGAAGATGCCCCACTGATCAACCGTGGTCAGTTCGAGAACCTGCCCCGGCGCGAAAGCCATGAACAAAAATTATTAGAAAAGAAAATGTTCGCCAAGGTAAACACGTTATTCGAAGAAGGAAAGGCTTCTGGCCTGTTCAAAAATCTGGATAACGAACTCTTGAGCGCACTGAGCCTTGAGCCAAGCGCTTGCTTGGCTCGCAAACATATAAACGGCGTTTACAAGGTCAGCGATGAAGCACTAGAAGCTGCCATCCTAGCCTCATGGGACGCCATCATTAAACATTAAACATTACATTAGCTAACTTCGGAGCACACCCAACAATGAAAAAGTGGATAGTGATGCTACTGATCGCATTGCTGCTATTTGGCAGCGTGATTGGTTTCAATCTCTTCAAACAACAAAAAATCGCCGAATATATGGCCAACATGCCTGAACCGGAATTTCCGGTCACGGTGACCACCGCCAATCCGGGCAATTGGGTTCCAGCCATCGAAGCCATCGGCTTTATCGAACCAAATCAGGGTGTCACCATTACCACCGAAGTGGCAGGCGTGATCAAAACCCTCGACTTTGAGTCCGGTGCCGCCGTCAAAGCAGAGCAACAACTCCTGGCGCTTGACTCCGATGTCGAGGCTGCCAACCTAAAAAGTACCCAAGCTCGCCTTCCAGCAGCCAAGGCCAAGTATGAGCGCTACCGTGGCCTATTCAAGAAAGGGTCGATTTCCAAAGAAGCCTATGATGATGCCGAAGCGTCGTACTTTTCATTGGCTGCCGATATCGAAAGCCTAAAAGCGACGATTGAACGCCGCACCATCAAGGCACCGTTTGACGGTGTGGTCGGTCTGCGTAATGTGTTCCTCGGTGAATACATCCAGCCGGGTGACGATGTGGTACGCCTTGAAGATACCTCTCTGATGAAACTGCGCTTTACGGTACCCCAGACTGATATCTCAGATATTCACTTGGGTCAGGAGGTTGAGATCGTTGTTGACGCCTATCCGGAAACGCCATTTAGCGGCAATATCAGCGCGATTGAGCCTGCGGTGAACTACCAGAGCGGTTTGGTACAGATCCAGGCTGATATTCCGAACAACGAAGGTCAGCTTCGTAGCGGTATGTTTGCCCGTGCCCACATCATTCTGCCGACACAGGAAGATCAGATCATCCTGCCACAGTCGGCGATCACCTATACCCTGTATGGCGATAATGTCTACCTGGCCGGTGAAGATGAAAACGGAGTCCTCCGGGTTACCCAGTCCGTCATCAAAGTCGGTGAGCGCAAAGGTAACAGCGTCCACATCCTAGAGGGTGTGAAAACGGGAGATACCGTCGTGACTTCCGGTCAAGTACGCCTGAGTAACCATGCCAAAGTACGCGTGGTAGAAAGCAACTCGCTGGAAGCCCCAGCTAAAACCCCAATGCTGTGATCCGGAGGAGCCATGCGCTTTACAGATGTTTTTATTAAACGTCCTGTGTTAGCGGTATCGATCAGCTTTTTGATCGCCCTTCTTGGCCTGCAGGCAATCTTCAAAATGCAGGTCAGGGAATACCCTGACATGACCAATACCGTAGTGACGGTGACCACCAGCTACTACGGCGCCAGTGCCGATCTGATCCAGGGCTTTATTACCCAGCCATTGGAACAGGCCATCGCACAGGCTGACAATATCGACTTCATGACCTCGTCATCGGTGCTCGGTTCATCGACCATCACGGTCACCATGAAGCTCAACACCGATCCGAATGCGGCCCTGGCAGATATCCTTGCCAAGACTAACTCGGTTCGCTCGCAGCTACCCAAAGAAGCCGAAGACCCAACCGTGACCATGTCGACAGGATCGACAACAGCGGTCATGTATATCGGCTTTACCAGTGATGAGTTGGTTTCTAGCCAGATCACCGATTACCTGGAGCGAGTGATCAACCCGCAGCTGTTCACGGTCAACGGTGTCTCCAAGGTCGACCTGTACGGCGGGATGAAATATGCCCTGCGCGTGTGGTTGGATCCGGCCAAGATGGCGGCCTATAACCTGACAGCGTCGGACGTAATGAGCGTACTGAACGCCAACAACTACCAGTCGGCCACCGGTCAGGCGACGGGCGAGTTCGTGCTGTACAACGGTACGGCTGATACCCAGGTGAGCAATACCGATGATCTGGAAAAGCTGGTCGTATCCACCAAGGAAGGCCAGGTGATCCGCCTCGGTGATATCGCCAAGGTAACCCTGGAGAAGAGCCACGATGTCTATCGTGCATCTGCCAACGGTGAAGAGGCCGTTGTCGCGGCGATCAACGCCGCGCCTAGTGCCAACCCGATCAACATTGCCGCTGATGTCTATGAGCTGTTGCCAGAACTAGAGCGCAACATGCCAAGCAACATCTCGATGAACATCATGTATGACTCGACCATTGCGATTAACGAGTCTATCAATGAAGTTATCAAGACCATTGCCGAAGCAGCATTGATCGTACTGGTGGTGATCACCTTGTTCCTCGGCTCGTTCCGTGCCGTTATTATTCCGATTGTCACCATTCCGCTCTCCTTGATTGGCGTTGCCATGGTGATGCAGGCCTTCGGTTTCTCATGGAACCTGATGACCCTGCTGGCAATGGTACTGGCTATCGGCCTCGTGGTTGATGATGCCATCGTGGTACTGGAAAACGTCGACCGTCATATCAAGGAAGGGGAGTCGCCGTTCCGAGCAGCGATTATCGGTACCCGTGAAATCGCCGTTCCGGTTATTGCCATGACCCTGACACTGGGTGCGGTGTATGCGCCTATTGCAATGATGGGTGGGATCACCGGTTCACTGTTCAAGGAATTTGCCCTGACCCTGGCTGGTGCAGTATTCGTCTCGGGGATCATCGCCCTGACACTTTCACCGATGATGTGTTCGAAAATGCTGAAGGCCAACGAAAAGCCAAGCAAATTCGAAACCACGGTGCACCATTTCCTTGATCGCATGACCAACCGCTACGAGAAAATGCTTGGCGGGATCATGACAATGCGCCCTGTGGTCATAGTGTTCGCACTGCTGGTATTCGGTGTTATGCCTGTGCTGTTCAAGTTCATCCCGAGTGAACTGGCCCCATCGGAAGATAAAGGCGTACTGGTTATGATGGGCACCGCACCATCAAATGCCAACCTCGATTATATCGAGAACACCATGGGCGAAGTGAACCGTATGCTGGTCGAACAGCCAGAAGTAGCCTTTGCCCAAGTTTTCTCAGGGGTACCGAACTCCAACCAGGCCTTTGGTATTGCCTCGATGGTACCGTGGAGCGAACGTGAAGCGAGCCAGGCTGAAGTGGTCAAGCGAGTGACGGACTTGGTGAAGGACGTACCGGAAATGGCCGTCACGGCATTCCAGATGCCTGAGCTACCCGGCGCGGGCTCTGGCTTGCCAATCCAGTTCGTGCTCACTACACCGAACAGCTTCGAGAGCCTATTCCAGATCAGTAGTGATATTTTGGGTAAGGTGAAAAGCAACCCAATGTTTGTCTACTCGGATCTCGATCTGAACTACGACTCGGCAACGATGAAGATCAAGATCGACAAGGACAAAGCCGGTGCCTATGGTGTAACGATGCAGGATATCGGTATCACCCTGAGTACCATGATGGCCGATGGTTATGTCAACCGTATCGACCTCAACGGCCGCTCTTACGAGGTGATCCCGCAGGTGGAGCGTAAGTACCGCCTCAACCCTGAGTCACTTAAGGGCTACTATGTCCGCGCCGCTGACGGCAATGCGATTCCACTGGGGAGCCTGGTGACGATTGACGTTGTGTCTGAACCGCGTTCACTGCCGCACTTCAACCAGCTGAACTCAGCCACCGTCGGCGCAGTTCCTGCACCGGGTGTCGCGATGGGTGATGCAATCAACTGGTTCCAGAACGAAGCTGCCAGTACCCTACCTGCAGGTTACCAGTATGACTTCATGGGTGAGGCCCGTCAGTTCGTGACCGAAGGTAATGCGCTGTACACCACCTTTGCCTTGGCATTGGCGATCATCTTCCTGGTTCTGGCGATCCAGTTTGAATCGCTGCGCGACCCACTGGTTATCATGGTGTCGGTACCGCTGGCAATCTGTGGTGCCCTGATCGCCTTGGCGTGGGGTGCCGCCTCGATGAATATCTACTCGCAGGTCGGTCTCATCACCCTGATTGGGCTTATCACCAAACACGGTATCTTGATTTGTGAGGTTGCCAAAGAAGAGCAACTGCACCACAAGAAAGACCGAACGGCAGCAGTAATGGAAGCGGCGAAAATTCGTCTGCGTCCAATTCTGATGACCACGGCTGCAATGATAGCCGGCCTGATCCCGCTACTGTACGCTACCGGTGCCGGTGCGGCTCAGCGCTTCAGTATCGGTATTGTTATCGTTGCCGGCCTGGCTATCGGTACGGTATTCACCTTGTTTGTACTGCCGGTGATTTATTCTTACCTTGCGAGCATTCATAAACCGCTGCCGGTCTTTGTCGAGGACAAAGACTTGGAAAAGCTTAAGCGTGCTGATGAAGCACGCAACGCTCTGAAAGAAGCGCACGATTGCTAGTCTACACAGTGAGCAAAGAGGCCGTTTTACACGGCCTCTTTTATTTTGTATCAACAGCAACGACAATCCTGTTATATTTGAATAAAATAACGACAACAGATGAAATGCCGTTACGGAGTTAACTAAGCTATGTTTGATCCAAAGAAACTTGAGCAAGTGGCCAAGCAGATCCAGGATTCCATGCCTCAGCCAGTCAAAGAGTTGGGCAACGATGTAGAACAAAAAGTGCGCCAGGTGATCCAAGCACAGCTTGGTAAACTGGATGTTGTCAGCCGTGAAGAGTTTGATGTACAGACTCAGGTGCTACTACGTACCCGCCAAAAACTATCGGCACTTGAGCAGAAGCTCGATGAGCTAGAAGGCCGTTTGGCACCAAAGGCAGATACAGAACAAGAGTAATCTTGCGACATTGCCAACAAAAAGCCCGGATATTGTCCGGGCTTTTTTATGCTTGGCTTGCAGGGGGAAATTAACCGCCTACAGCAATGCGCTTCATGTCAGTCATGTAGCCACGCAATTCTTCACCGATATATTCAACCGGGTGATTGCGGATGGTGTCATTCACCGTAATAAGCGTTGCATTATCAACCTGGTTAGAGGTCTCACCTAGGCCCTTGCCGATAACATCCGTGCCTACAGATGGCATGAACTTCTCACGCAATAGAGGCGTGGCAACATTGGCAAACAGGTAATTACCGTATTCAGCCGTATCAGAGATAACCACGTTCATCTCGTATAGGCGCTTACGGGCAATAGTGTTAGCAATCAGTGGCAACTCGTGCAGTGACTCATAGTAAGCCGACTCCTCGATAATGCCGGAAGCCGTCATTGCTTCGAACGCTAGTTCAACACCAGCACGTACCATTGCCACCATCAAGATGCCGTTATCGAAATACTCTTGTTCTGAGATCTCAATATCACTATCTGGGTAGTTCTCAAATGCGGTTTCTGCTGTCTCACCACGCCAACCCAATAGGTTCACATCGTCGTTGGCCCAGTCAGCCATCATAGTGCTAGAGAAGTGGCCAGTAATAATGTCGTCCATATGCTTGTTGTAAAGCGGACGCATGAGATCTTTCAGCTCTTCTGATAGCTCAAAGGCTTTCACTTTCGCAGGGTTAGACAAGCGATCCATCATATGAGTGATACCACCGAACTTCAGTGCTTCGGTAATGGTTTCCCAACCGTACTGCAGCAACTTACCGGCATAGCTCGCATCCACACCATCAGCAATCATTTTCTCGTAGCAAACAATCGAGCCAGCCTGGAGCATGCCACACAGAATAGTCTGCTCACCCATAAGATCAGATTTTACTTCAGCAACGAAAGAGGACTCCAATACGCCTGCACGGTGGCCGCCTGTTGCAGCTGCCCATGCCTTGGCAATCTCTAGGCCATCACCTTGAGGATCATTTTCTGGGTGAACCGCGATCAGTGTTGGTACACCAAAACCACGCTTGTACTCTTCACGTACCTCAGTCCCCGGGCACTTAGGTGCCACCATGACAACCGTAATATCAGGGCGGATCTGCATACCTTCTTCAACAATGTTGAAACCGTGGGAGTAGCCAAGTGAAGCACCTTGCTTCATCAGTGGCATCACTGTTTCAACCACATTGGTATGTTGCTTGTCCGGCGTTAGATTAACAACCAGATCCGCTTTTGGGATCAGCGTTTCGTAGCTACCTACTTCAAAACCGTTTTCTTTCGCATTCTTATAGGACTGACGCTGCTCGTCGATAGCAGCCTGGCGAAGGGCATAAGCCACATCCAGGCCAGAGTCACGCATGTTTAGACCCTGGTTTAGGCCCTGAGCGCCACAACCGACGATAACGACTTTCTTACCCTTGAGGTAATCAGCCTCGTTGGCAAATTCGTTGCGATCCATGAATCGACAACGACCTAGTTGATCTAATTGCTGGCGAAGATTAAGGGTGTTGAAATAATTAGCCATAACAGCAAACTCCGTGAATTCTATTCCTTGGGTCGACAATGCTTGTCGAATAATCCGATAGTAGATCACGCAGTAAATTGCGCAAAGTGATATATTCACAATAAGTCATTGCAAAAAGTGCAACATGGAAGATGAACATAAAAACCTTGCAGTTATTCCTTCACCTGTGCGAGTCAAAGAGCTTTAGCCAGACCGCTCAGGCTATGCATATCAGCCCATCCGCCCTCAGCCGGATTATCCAACGCCTCGAAGAAGACTTAAGCCAAAGTCTGTTCGTCCGTGACAATCGAAGTGTCGAACTCACCTCTGCTGGCCAAACCTTATTGCCGACAGCGGCACTCATTGTCTCTAACTGGCAGGAAGTCAAAGCTGAACTTGCTGATCACCACCATAAGCTGCAAGGTAAGCTCAAGCTATTTTGCTCCGTCACCGCCAGCTATAGTCACCTGCCCGATATTCTTAACCGTTTCCGTCAGCTCTATCCCCAGGTTGAAATCCAGCTGCTTACCGGCGATCCCGCCCAAGCGATCGATAAAGTACAGCAAGATGAAGCTGATATCGCCATTGCAGCCAAACCCGAGACCTTGCCTGGGAAAATGACCTATATCGAACTCGACAATGTCTCGATGTCGGTCATCGCCCCTTTTCTTCCACCACCGAGCCTGCAAAAAGCATTGGCAGAACCACCGAACTGGGCCAGTCTGCCATTTATCCTACCGGAGTCGGGCACAGCGAGGGATAAGGCCGATAGATGGCTAAAAAGCAAAAAGATAAAGCCTAATATTTATGCTCAAGTCGGTGGTCACGAAGCCATTGTCAGTATGGTTGCCCTGGGCTGTGGAGTAGGTATAGCTCCTGATGTGGTGATTGAGAACAGCCCGGTAGGTAATAAAGTCAAACGGCTAGAAAAAGAAAAAGTACAACCAATGCATTTGGGTCTGTGCTGTAAACAAAGCAGGCAGAATGAGCCGTTACTCTATGCGCTACTGAATCTTTTTGGCTGTAATTAATTTATCAATGGAATAATAATAATGCCCCAACCAATCTTAACTCATTCGTACTACTCTGATTTTTATGCCGCCAAAGGCTACGATTTCCTAAAACAGATTTCGCAGTGCTATAACACACCGCAAAACCTTATTATTTTTTCAGTCATGCATTGCTACGAAGGCTCGCTACCTTATATCAATGTCCTTGCCGAGCTTGCTCATCAACTGATCTTTATCCCCAAGGGGGCAACAGCCAACGGTAACAGCGAAATCAAAGCAACGATCGAGAAACTGCCGAGCTGTACTATTGCCAATAATGACATAACCAAAGAACACCTCAGAGACCCCCTTGCTGCTGAAAGCTTTATTCGTCAATACGTCAAGGCGGACAGCAAGTTCCTGCTTCTCGATCACGGTGGTTACTTCTCTCACGCCATCGAGCACCTTGGTAAAGTCTTTAAAGAACAACTCGTCGGCATCACCGAACTCACCGCCAATGGTTTGTACAAATACCTAAACCGCAACCTGAATCACCCTCTGGTCACGGTCTCCCACCTCAGCATCAAGGCCCCTGCAGACTATGAGGCCTCAGAGTGCATTGTCCATTATTCCGATCAGATCCTGCGTGAAGAATTTGGCTTGAAACTCAATAACGATGGGTTCCTCAAGGTAGGTGTGATTGGTGCCGGTAACCTCGGCTGCGGGGTGATCCAATACCTTAAAGGTAAAGCTATTGGCAACATTCTAGTTGCAGATATCGACCCGAGAAGGCTAACTCAATTTCCCCGCAACGGTGTACAAGTCAGCTCGATAGAGCGATTGGTTCACGAATGTAATTTGATTTACTGCTGTACGGGTAATGGTGCGATCCCGGAACACCTCCTTGATACCATCAATGACAACAGCTTTATCGCCACCGTGACCTCGGCCGATGATGAGCTCAACCTGCCAAGCCTGATAGCCAATGGCGCACTAATAGAGGTAGGTGGGAATAAGCTAATCCGTGAATATCAGACGCGGCAGGGCCATCGCCTCTACCTTCTTGCCGGTGGTGAATCAGCCAATACCCCATTCAAAACAGGCATGGGTGATCCGACTCTGTATTTATTCGAAGCGGCGCACATGCTGGCAGGACTACAGCTACTTTGCCAACCAGACGATTTTAAACCGGGGATCCAGCCATTAAACGAGACTGACGAGACCGCCATAGCCGAACACTGGTTACGGCACTTTTATAACTACCAGTAGGGCATCAACCGGGTGCTACCGTCTTATAGAACAAAGCCTCATCGCAAGATGAGGCTTTTTCATAAATGATGAAGAACTGGAGTGGCACCAAAACCTACAGATGTAAAAAAGCCCAAGCATTTCTGCTTGGGCTTAGTATAAGTGGCGGAGCGGACGGGACTCGAACCCGCGACCCCCGGCGTGACAGGCCGGTATTCTAACCAACTGAACTACCGCTCCACACGGTGATAGACACTTTCGTCTCTATCCGATACC
>NZ_PYMH01000018.1 GCF_003025555.1 Photobacterium lutimaris
TATATAAGCTTGTTATGTTAAAACTAGTATGAACATAAACATCTACTACAATATTTTTATTTGATATTACTCTAAGTAACTCATTGAGCAATACCAATGCTCCACCTGTATTTACATTGACGGCATGTATAGCAACTTTCATTAAGAGCCTTTTGTTATTCGCGTAAACTTAATAAGAATCCATCTAAGCAAAATAAAAGTTAAGAAAAGGATGATAAATCTAGACGATGCTCTCATAGAAGCAATATTAGACATCAATATAAGATATGTATAAGAAAAGAAAATCAACTTTGCAATCATATCTTTAGACAGCGTTCTCCAATCAACATATCTTGTCACCCATCCAAGTATAAAACCAATAAAAATGACACCATTCATACCGAACCATAACATAGATTCGCTCACTATATCTGAATTAATACCTATACTAAAGCCAAAATGAGGTGTTAAAGACTGATATGGTACAAATAACTCAGTCGGTAAGAACAATGACGGTATAGGTGATATATATATCAAAAACAATATAGGATTTGGAATAACATCTATAGTTCCATCAAATAATCCGGAATGTGTTACTGTAGTAGTAGCAAACCCTGATACGGTTGCAAAAAAGAAGTCAAATAAAAATGGAATGTCCTCATAAGTTGTAACAAATCCAATAATGAAGTTATCAATGCCCACACCATTATTTCTTACATATAAAGCATTTATATAAAATGCTGAAATTAAAGAAAATAGAAATAATAATTTAAGTTTACCAAGTCCATTATCTGAAAAATAAGCTGCAATAATCATCATAACAAAAGGCAGGACGACAGCTCTACCTGAAAGCGACATTGGATATATAAGAACATATAACATACCAAATATAACCAAAACATGATTCTTTCTATAATTGTAATGTCTAAGTAAAGAATAAAAATATGTAAGTAAGGATATTATATATGCAAGATTTACAATCTTTTCATTACTAAAATTAAATCTAGATACTGGAAATAGAAACTCATTAATCCCACCAGCACCAATAATAAACATAATAAATGATAAGAAATACAGAGTTAATACAACCCCCCCCCCAATCATTTTATAAAGACGTGTGATTTTTTCTAATTTAAGCACTTCAGAAACATCATTATAATGTATTATATTATTTCTTTTCTGGTAAAAATTAGCCATCAGGAAATAGGCAAAATCTAACGAGCTCTTAAACCAAAAATAAGACCAAATTGCCGATGATGCGAAGTCAGAATAGAAAAGAGATTCATTAAATAATGTTTCTGTATAACCAAGAACATATAAATAAGGGTATGCATAACTACCAAAGTATACAATGGTAGATAGAGTAAAAGCATTTATAACACTCTTACTTTTATAGTTTACATATAAAATTAATAAGAGTTGGATTGATATCCAACTCCAAAAAAAAGTACTAGACATATTTATTTAAACGCAGACTCTAAAAAAGATTTTGAATTATTTATAGCCAATTCAATCTTATCTTCGATGTTATTTGAATTATAGTCAATACTTGTTATATTATTTTTATTAATGCAATCTGCACCTTTTATCAATCTCTCTGTAAGGCCTACAACACTTAGTAAGCTGACAATTCTATTTGATAGCTTGCCCGGTGATACCGCAAAAAAGTTTTTCCGAAAAATCAACGAAAAACAAACCCCATGAAAAGAATCTGTTATTATATATTCTGCGTTATTGAATAGATGTAAAAACTCACCAATACTAGCATCACGAAGTTTGTTTTTTGCCTTATAAAAAGGATAGATATCTTGATCTATTGAAACAACCTCATATCCTGTCAACTTTGAAAAGTATTCAAGCACCCTTCTTGTTTGCTTTACTTTAGGAACAGAATAAAACAATATATATTTTTTCTTTGAAAGCTGACTCACTCGTAGTGATTTATGAGGAAATCTACTTAACCATTCAGAGCTACTAAGTAAGAGAGTTGGGTCTAATACATGACTAACTGATTTATCAATCCAATTTTCAATCTCTTTTTTCCTCTCTATCTCTCTAACGGAAATGCTACTATAGTTATTAAGAGACTCCACTAATAAAGGATGATTTTTATTATCTACTTCAAATGCCCCCATAGATGAAGCATATGATATACGCTTAGCGGTAACTTTTCCAAAGTTAAGTAAATAAACAGGGTCAAGCATATCATTTTTACTGACACATACCGGATTCCATATTTGGTCGCTACCAGAGACTAAGACGTCAAATTTTTCTTTTGCATAAAAATCAAGTTCTTTAAAATCTAATCTTTTTGATAAGTTATACTTTTCATTTATATCTAATTTGAACTTTTTAATGACTCTGCTTCGGGGAACTAACCGCAATAAATCTTTTATTATTCCCATCAAGCCTCGCAGAGAGTATGAGTTAACTCTAACTAAATCAAAGCTACTTTCTAATTTAGAATTTTTATAATCAATTATTTCAACATCACCAAATTTCTTTAGAAATTCTTGGGTTGCAAAAGCTTGTAAAAATGCTCCATAATTATTAGCTCGGTGTATTGTTATTAATCCAATTTTTTTATCTGACATTTCTTATATTACCGTTACTGACTCATTCAGAGGGCGACGCGGGGATACACAAACTTTATTTTCTTTTTCTGGATAACCAAAGGACAGCATCATCATTATTGAGTGCTCATCCTTAATGCCTAACTCTCTTCTTAGCAAAATATCTCTTTTGGGGTCTTCACTCCAATTTAAGCAACAACTTGATACACCAAGTGAATGAAATGCGTATACAACAGACATTGAGTAAAGCCCCCCGTCAATCCAATGCTGATATCTCTCTGAAGAAGATATAAATGGTGTTTGATCGCAAGCTAATATCAGTAGTCCTTTAACTTTATGTCCAAAGCCTCTATTACCGGATTGAATATCTAAAGATTTAGTTAGCTTTGATGGATCAGATATTAGATAAGTATGCCAACCTTGCATATTACAGGAAGATGGTGTTTTTTGGGCTAATTCAAGCGCTCTAAATATCACTTTTTCAGCTACCGGCTCAGTTGAATACTCTCTCAAACTAAACCTAGAGTTAAAAAACGCCTCTGGGTCTTCTAACTTGCCAGCATACAATTCCTCTAAAGATAAATTTCTTGCCCCTGACTCAAATTTTGATGATTTTAGTAATGGAATCTTTTTTTCTATTTCAATAAAACGAATATCGTCAGAATTTCCTTCTAACTGACAAAACTTCCTTAATACTTCAACAGCAATTAAGTCATGAAAACCAGGATCATTAACATCAACGTAAGAAAGAGTATCTAATAAAAGTAGTGCATTACTATATGCAGCACCTTTGCGTCTTTCTTTGTAGCTCATACTTTTTTCAAGGGTATGATATACTTTGGATATATAATAATTTCTAAAATTTTTATCGCTAAGGTTTTTTTTCCACCCATTATATTTAATATACCTTATCCAGTCATAAAAAAAACCATAGAGAGCTAATATACATCGGCCAACATTTTTAATTTTATCAAACATTCAGAGTTCCTCGGCTAAAATAAAACCAGCCTTTAAAAGTATCCATACCAAAAAGTTTATAAAACACAGTAAATACAAAAAGTAATAAGAGGAAAATTTCAGATAAAACAGTAGATGTAATTGCTGCATATACACCATACTCTGGAATAAAGACAACATTCAAAACCGCATTAAATATTGCGACAACAATCATACATATTAATTTATATCGAATTAAATTCCCCGTTGAAAGCACCGATCCGAAGCCTGAAATGACAAACCTTAATGGTATGCATATTGACAATAACTTCAGATACTTTATAGACGCCTCATAAGAACTGCCAAATAATATTTTAATTATTGGTTCACTTAATATAAACACGGCTATTGCAGCTAAAAACCCAGTTATCAACATAACTCCATTTCCAACTTGAAAGACATTCAGCATCTTTCTTCCATCATTATTTGACCATTCATGAATTCTTGGCAGAAGTATTTTTTGATAAATAACGGCTGGAAAAAGATAA
This sequence comes from Photobacterium lutimaris, assembly GCF_003025555.1. Classification (GTDB taxonomy): domain Bacteria; phylum Pseudomonadota; class Gammaproteobacteria; order Enterobacterales; family Vibrionaceae; genus Photobacterium; species Photobacterium lutimaris. Next base: position 4,037 of record NZ_PYMH01000018.1, read on the forward strand.
ACAGCCGTTATTATGCTTAGAGAAATACTATAGAAACCAGCCAGTTCAGATGAGTTTAAATATGACAACAAAAACACATCACTTTGGAAGTATATTGTATGTGCAATACCTGCTAATCCAAATGGAATTGATAAAAGGCCTACTTTCTTGACTCTATAAGGACTAATACCAATCGCTACAGGTTCATAGTTTGATACCTTTCCTTTATATAATTTTGTAAATGAGGAAATTGAAATCAGAAATATCATTAATGACGACAATGAATAAAGGTAATATATATCATCTGGTTTAGCGTAATCAGAAAAAATAAAAAGAATAAAAAACAGCTTGCTTCCATTATTTATAATCTGCCAAAGTGCAAGTTCATGATACCTCCGCTCTACTTGTAAAACAGCAGAACGCACATTAAATGAGACTAGAGAAATAAGAATAGGAGCAAGAATAAATAAGTTATCTTTATTAACACCTGAAAAAATATAAGTGGAAAAAAACACCAATAAAAGCAAACTAATTACAGTAGTGGAAATAGAATAAATTACAACACTTTTACCGAACTTGTTTCCAAATGTTTTACCCTTCCCAAATATTTTAAGTAAAGCATTATCAACGCCAAATCCTGCTAATGCTCCAAAAACTAAAAGATATGAAAGCGTTCCATTAAACTCTCCTAGTTCTGAAGGCGATAACGTTCTTGCTAAACTGGCCTGTATTGAAAATGCTAATAATGATGTTAATAGCGAGCTTAACCATAATGATGAGACATATTTTATGAATTGTTTCATCGTTATTTACTCGTTTCATTATTATAACTATAGTTATAATAACCGTAGTTTCCACCATAATGATTACTAGCTTTTCTTACAACAGCATTCAAAATAAAGCCTTTTACTTCTATACCACTCTGTTCGAACCGCTGTTTAGCCACTTCTATCTCTTTTACTGCATTTTGACCAAAACGACCGACAAGCAAAGTGGTACCAGCATGCGCACCAACAATCGCAGGATCAGTCACAGCCAAAATAGGTGGCGTATCAACTATGACCAAATCATAATTACCTGCAGCCCAGTCCATTAGCTGTTTAAAACGAGGGTGCATTAACAACTCTGATGGGTTTGGAGGTACTTCACCACGGCCGATGAAGTCCATATCATCAACACCAGGTTCTTTAATTAAGTTTTCAATCGTTGCTTGGCCGCTCAAGTAATCAGAAAGCCCAGGCTTAGGGCTAACAGCCATCTGTTTTTCCATCCGCCCCTTTCGCATATCAGCATCAATCACCAACACTTTTTGGCCAGACTTAGCAACAACAGCAGCCATATTAGCTGAGACAAAGGACTTACCAATACCAGGGCTTGGACCAGATATCATTAATATATTATTTTTTGCCTCCATCATCGCAAAATGCAAGCTGGTACGAAGACTCCGTAATGCTTCTATTGATAAATCTGCAGGGTTAGAAACAGCGAGCAAAGTATCGTGCACTGTTAACATTTTTTTACTTTTCTGCTTTTTCTCTAGCTCAATCTGCCAGTCTGACATTGGTATACTCGCATAAACAGGCAAACCAATTGCTTCAATTTCATCTGGATTTTCAACTCCACGGTGAAAGACTGCACGTAATAAAGATACACCAACAGCCAATGCAACACCTAGAATAGTTGCCATTATGACAATAAGTGGCTTATTAGGCTTTACTGGTTTTGTAAATGATTGAGCAGAATCTAATATTCTAACATTACCGACAGTACTGGCTTTAACAATATTTAATTCTTGTACTTTATTAAGCAGCTGAACATAAATTTGTTGATTTACTTCAACATCACGAGTCATGCGAAGCACTTCACGTTGAGTTTTCGGCAACTTTTGAATTTGCTGGTTTAGGCGCTCACGCTCACCTAGTAAGGTTTTGCGTTTATCCAACAATGCCACATAGGCTGGATGTTCTTTGGTAAAACGCTGCGAAATTTCACTTTCTTTAAAAGTTAGCTCATTAATTTGCGCTTCAATTGTTACCATTACATCCAACGTTGACTTAGCTTCAAGACCTAAATCAATCGATTCATTTTCTTGACGGAACTGATTTAGTGCGTCTTCCGAGGCGGTTAATTGCGTTTTAATATCAGGTAAATGAGTACGCAAAAACTGAAGGCTATTCTCAGCCTCAGCCGAGTTACGTGCTACGTTCTGCAAAAAGTAATTCTGGCTAATATCATTTAGAATTTTTTCGATTTTTCTGCGGTTTTCACCTATGAAACTCAACTGTAAAATACCCGTTTGCTTGCCTCGCTCAGTAACAACTAAGTTTTGCTGCAACCACAGTATTGAATCAAGTCGAGAGCGTTTCGTAACGGTAAATGTATCTCCACTTTCACCACTAATGGAGGTAACAAACAGTTTAAAGTCTCCTTTTTGAGCCAATTCCCCCACTCTACCACTAAGTACAGGCTTTTCATCGTTATCGATAAACTCAAAGCTACCAGTTTCAATATTCACCACCTTAAGGGTAAATACTGGCTCTCCAATATAATTTGGCATCTCAAAGCGTGAGATAATTAATTCACGATTATCACCTTGGATCCGGGCCAACCCTTTACCAATTATAGGCAGATAACTCGGTGACACTACCGTCATCAAATTAAGCTTATCAACCGTTTTGCCCAAAATCATTCGTGATTTAATGATCTCAATTTCTGTTGTCGCTGACGATTCACCAGCAAAAAATTCCCCCATATCCCCTAACACGGGCATACCCGAACTTTTCTGTTCTACCTGAATCAGTGCATCGGCTTTATAAATCGGTGTCGCGAGCAACGCGTAAGTGATGCCGACAAGTGCAAAGGTAAATGTAACCGCAATTATCATCCAGCGATTATCAATTAATATACCAAACAGTTTACCCAGCTCGATTTCATCTAAATCTTGCTTAACTTGTGTATTGTGAGGAACGCTCATAATTTCCCAATAACTAATTTAAATAATAATAAGTACTTAAAGTCGTAATTTCTTACGGCCAATTACGAACACGTAGCGCGCCTTCCGTTAGGTTGTTAAAGCCGTTAATGGTTGGCAGTAACTGCGCCATTACTCGATTCCAACGAGTAAGCGGTGCAGCAGTAACATAAACAATATCGTAAGGCTGCAAATCAAACTCAGTACCAATCACCAAGGCCGAGGCATCTTTAATATTTAATTGATAGACATCTGCAATGGATGAGTTTTGATTGTTATCAACACCAGTACTATCCGAAATATTACTGCGAATAACAAATACACCTGTCGCATCAGCAGAAAGCTCGTTAATACCACCCACATTACTCAAAGCTTCGGTCAGGCTCATGCCCGCGCGGTCAATTTTCAATAATTGGGGATCGTTAACCTCTCCCATAACAAATACTTTTTGATTGTCATTACGTGGGATATGAACAATATCACCAGGGCGCAGTAGGCGATTTTGAGTTAAGTCTCCACGTTGCATTAAGGCGTACAATGATATAATTTCTTCATTACCATTGCGGGTTAATGTCACATTACGCCAGTCTGCATCTTCAGCTAGGCCACCAGCTACATTCACTGCATCGAGCAACGTTAATGGAACATTGGTAATCGGCTGCTGACCGGGCTTATTTACTTCACCGGTAATGTAAGACTTTTGCGAGCGGAATGAGGCAACATTTACATCGACTTGAGGGCTTTCAATATACTCCGCCAAGCGCTTGGCGATTACATCGCGCACTTCAGTGACGGTTTTACCCTCGACTTTCACATGGCCAATATAGGGGTAGAAAATAGTACCGTCACTATGTACCCAGTTACCCGCCTCTGCCGAACTACGGTAAGAACCGGCCGGAATAGTTAATTCCGGGTGATCCCAAATGGTGATATTCAAGATATCACCCGGACCAATACGATATTGATACCGTGCAATTTCAGCATCGAGCGCGGTATTCATCTGTGAATACACTCTTGGTGCTTTAAACTGGTTTACCTGACTAGCCGTAAGCGGATAAACATTGATTTGTTGTGACAATGCTTGTTCATCACCTATCGAGACAACTGTTTTGTCGTCTACACTCAAGTGTGAACCAGGCACTGTACAGCCCGCCAGCATAGCCGTCGCCATGGTGCTGATTAGAAGCTTCTTAGTAAAATGCATATTTTTTTATACGTATAAATTAAAAACAATAACCTGATGAGAGGGCCAGTTTTAGAATGAGGGTATAGTTAGAATCAGCTACAGTAGGTATAACTGTTTCAACTACCGTGAGGGAGCTTATCCCTTAAGCGTATTTTTCATGCAAACGCCATGAGATGGCTTGCTTTTAGATATGCTACCGCCCTTAGGTTATGGTTCCCAATGACCGTAGATTGACAATATTGAGGCTTTTATGGTCAAAAGCAGCTAGAACCACTTTTAAGTCATTTTCTAACTCCCCCTTCTGATGATGGGCGTCAACCATAAAAAAGCGATGATCAGTTTACACCGAAACCTTTTTGATAGGAATATGAATTTTGTAACCTAATTACATAACAACGAGCCAACACCAACCTAATTCACTGTTTTTTAATAATTAACCTTCAGATCAAAAACTTTCAAAAAGAGTTTAGAGCCATTTTGATGTTTTCATCTTTCCTTCACGCTTTCTAACACTCAGCCATCATAAACACCGATTTAACATTTGCACCCATGTCACGTTTTGACACTTTTACTGGCAGAAGGGGCACAGTCCATTAATAAAATACTTTTATGACAGCTAGCTAGACACATTGCGGAAAAATGTTAATCGCCATATCATTGCATAGAGAGCAACTAATGCTTGTTTTAGGTTTTTTTATGAAACCTTTTTATAAACTCTCGATTACAAGTAAGGGAATGGGATGAAAAAAACACTTGCGCTACTTGCCGCTCTATCGATGGCAAGCACAGCCTTTGCTGCAACTGAAACAGGTTCGACTGCTGGTGCAACTGGCGGTACAGGTGCATCTTCGACGGCAGCTACAACTGCTACGACTACAACAGCCACTTCAGGTGCAGCAGCCGGCACTGCGGGTGCTACAGCTGCTGCTGCTGGCGGTATTACTGCAACAACCGTTGCGGTTGCTTCTGCAGTTGCAGTTGCAGGTGTTGCTGCAGCAAGTTCTGGTGGTAGCAACAACAACACGACTACCGTTTCTGCAGCACAAGGATAATTGAAAATTAGCTAAGTCACTTGCATAAAAACTGCAAACATCTACTCATAACCGCACATCTGTGCGGTTATTTTCTTTATTCTCATCATAGCGTTTTGTATTTTGATTTCTGTCAGTACACTTTTTAGGGAGTCACACTCATAATGGATTATCACCGAGTAAGATCTTCATGGTCTTTATTTGCCCTAATTGCCTTCACCGTCTTAGTTTCCCTCACTGCCGGTTGCAGCCAGAACTTTAAAGACGTTAACGACACCATGAGCTTGGCTTTTTGGGGTGAGGATGACGCGAGCCTCAATGCTGCCGATATTAATCAACTGCCCTATGCTAGCCTCTACGCACAGATAGAAGACGGACCACAAGCCTTTATGGTTCTCGCATTAGCCGAAGATAAGCCAAGCCTCACATCGAACCCCAACGATAGCAGCACAAAGACAGAAAAAAACCTGCAGTTGAAATGGCTTTCTTCTGATAAAGGTATGTTAGTCACTCAAGCGGGCCGTTTGGTGAAAACTTTGAACCTGCCACAAGGAAACCTTGTCGCTGTTGAGAGTGATTTTACCGACCCGCTAGCCTTAGGCTTACACCTTTCTGACACACCGACGGTTTGGCAATATACCCTCGATTGGCAACCAGGTTATCATTATGGCTATCAAGCCCTTTCACAGTTCGAGCCTCAAGGAAAACAGGTCGTTACGGTTAATGAGCAACCTGTCGATGTGTTGTATTTTGTAGAAACTGTATCGGTAGAAAAGCTCAATATCGCTTATCAAAATGAGTACTGGCTCTCCCCGAATAATGGCCAAGTGATTAAATCTCGCCAAAAGCCAGCACCTAACCTGCCATACATTGAGCTGACTATTTTAAAGCCATTTGCATAGGGAAGTAGATAATGGTCTATTCACTTGAACACTTATATCAACAGTCCTTAGCGGCTATATTGGCTCTCGCTTTGCTTGCTGCTCCGCAAGTCTTAGCCAACGACAACGAAAAGGTAGACACAGCACCAACATCAGCTTTTACCATTGAAGTGTTTAACAGTCGTCACCAAGCTGAACATCTGCAGCTTTACTACCCACAGCCGGTACGCCTTGAACAAATCCTTATAGGCACGGTGGCAAACTTGTCGCTGCTACCAAAAGCTCAGTTACCAACAGCTCAACAAGAACCCGAACAATCAATATACTGGACTGGGACTGGGATTTATAAGCACTTCCCGCACCCCAACAAAGCCAACGTGATTAGCCAACTTGAAAAAGTCTCTGAGTTAGTCGACGCTGATGAAAATAGCGGCTTTCAACAATTGGCCACTCAGCTTAGTCAGTTTGAGATTGGTGAGCGTGTATTTACGCCACTTGATTACGACTTGGTACGTATTAATAAAGCATCTAACCCACTCGTATCTGAACCGATGACCCTTGTGTTGCCCTCACGCCCTGACTCTGTCTGGGTGCTCGGTGCCGTACAACACAATTCTGAGCAACCCTGGGCGACACGTTCAAGCGCAAGTCAGTACTTAAAGCTAGTTGGCACTACGTCTTATGGTGACAACAGTATCGCGACGGTTATTCAGCCAGACGGCGTTATTGAGCAACACCCTATTGCTTATTGGAATAAAGGCCACAAAGATATCGCACCTGGTGCCATCATCTATTTAGGCTTTAATAACTTACCTGCTGGCTATCAATCCCTCAATGATGAGATCATCAACTTGCTAAGGAATAAGGCGCTGTAATGAAACCTGCTGTAAACACTTCCTTTTCAGGTATTAAGCTATCAGCCATTGCACTCGCTTTGATACCTGTATTTTATGCCCAGGCCCAAAACCAAGCAGATCCATTTGACTACCCCGCATTCACCCCCTCACAAACGGACTTCGGTGGTGTTGGGTTGATTCAAATGCCCTCAGGCCGTGTGGCTCGCGAGGGTGAAATTAATGTTGCGGGTACATTTAATGACGAGTACCACCATTACACCATCTCGCTGCAATTGATGCCATGGCTGGAAACCACCATTCGCTACACCTTAGTGCAAGATTTACTTTATAGTGAAGACCCTAATTTTAGTGGTAATACAAAATTTACCGATAAAGGTATTGACTTTAAAATTCGCCTTTTAGAAGAAAGTTACTGGATACCTGAAACCTCCATCGGAGTCCGTGATTTTGGCGGGACTGGCCTTTTCGATGGTGAGTACATTGCGGCCAGTAAGCACATTGGCCCGTTTGATTTCACCCTGGGTGTTGGCTGGGGCTACCTCGGTAATAGTGCCAACCTTTCTGGTGATAAATCACAGAGTAACGATTGTGGACGTGATACTGGCTTTAAAGGTACTGGTGGCAGTGTGGATTTTGAGCGCTGGTTTACCGGTTGTAGTGCCGTGTTCGGTGGAGTCGAATATCAAAGCCCTTGGGCACCACTGCGATTCAAAGCTGAATATGACAGTAATGATTATACAAGTGATTATCCAGTCACGCGTGGTGGCATTGATATGTCACAAGACAGCAAGCTCAACTATGGTGCCCTCTACAAACTGGGCAACTGGGGCGACTTACGTTTAAGCTACGAGCGCGGGACGACGTGGACCTTCGGCTTTAACCTCAATACCAACGTCAATGACCTCAAGGCCAATTGGTACAATAACCCAGCCCCTGACTTCCAACCGAAAGCAGATAACAAAAAATCGGCCGATGAACTCAGCAATGCCGAATGGAATCAGTTAGCACAGGATCTGCACCAAATTGCGGGCTATGAAGATCCAAAACTGTATGCGGATAAGAAATCTATCACCGTGGTTGCGCCGCAAACCAAGTACCGTGATCGCGATGAAGCTCACGAGCGTGCAGGGACAATCTTAGCGAATCAGAACCTCGATGTTGAGAGCTACACGATTATCGAAACCGCCAACCGCCAACCGATGACCGAAACGATATTCGATCCTGAGCAGTTTACCAAAGTGGCCAATGTCGAGTATTTCGATCCTAAAGTCAGTGACGCGACTGACGTTGGTGAGCCCACTGCGCCCGAAGGCCAACTGTATGCCAAGTCCAACAAAGACTGGGACATCAACTTTGCCCCGGTATGGCAGCAGTCGATCGGGGGTTCAGAAAACTTCTACCTGTTCAATATCGGTGTCACCGCCGGAGCCAACTACTGGTTAAGTGATAACTTCGAGCTTGGCGGCTCGTTGTATTTCAACATCTACGATAACTACGACAAGTTCCTTTATGATGTACCGCCCGATGGTACCGATCTGAAACGTGTCCGTACTCTGGTGCGTCAATATATTAATGACAACCCGGTGCGGATGGATAACCTCCAGCTGACCTGGATGGATCGCATTACAGATAACTGGTACGCCCAAGCGTACGGCGGCTATCTGGAAATGATGTTCGGTGGTGTCGGTGGTGAGGTGATGTACCGCCCGCAGAACAGCAACTGGGCCTTGGGTGTCGATTTGAACTATGTAGTCCAGCGTGATCCGGATTCACAGTTCGGCTTCTTCACCGAAGAAGTGCAGTATGATCCTATCACAAACCGTAACTACCGAGTACAAACCGGTGCGCCAACGGGCCATGCGACCCTGTACTATCAGCCACAGTGGGAATGGCTACCGAATACCTTGTTTAAGGTCAGTGCCGGTCAATACCTAACGGAAGACTATGGGGTGACGGTCGACTTCTCCAAGCAGTTTGACAGCGGCGTGATTGCCGGGGCCTTTGTTGCCCAGACCAACCTGTCGGCGGATGAATTTGGTGAAGGCAGCTACAACAAGGGCTTCTACCTGTCGATTCCATTCGATGTGATGACGGTGAAACCGAGCACCAACCGCGCGACGATTTCGTGGCTACCGCTGACCCGTGACGGCGGCCAGATGCTGAACCGCAAATACGAGCTGTACAGTGTGACCGATGCACGCTCGCCTTGGTACGGCAAGAAAGCGATGAACTAGATAAGGTTCCCCTTCTCGAAAACAACAAACCCCATCCAGAGTTGGATGGGGTTTTCTTTTATCATTCAACTCAAAAATTGTGCTCTCGAAAAGAAGTGTGCAAATAGCTGGTCCTCTTTTCTCATCGCTCCGGCGCTCAAGAGGCCAGGGATGCTAAAGGCTCTGGGGCCTGGTGTCTTTCATGAGACAACTTGGTCCGCACCGAAGGGCAAGAGAGACAATGCCCACTCTGCGTCAATCGTCTGACATACGCGCACATCTGCTTGGCCATCGCTATCGCAATATCAGGCAAAACGGTGAGACAGCACCTGATTTGCCTTAATTATCCCACACAAAACACATCAAATGCAGACACGCCAAGCAAGCCATCATTCCAGCTAAGCCGTTGAATATTTTTTATTATATTCACTTCCGCACATAATATTTAAGGTTATATATAATGGGGTCGTCTCATTTATGTGACATTGTACGTAAATAATTTTCGGTGACATACACCAGTGGTGTTTATCGGCTATCATAAGTAAATAACAAGATTGTCAATATATTGACATCACAATATTAATAATTCATTTTTTTTGACGACAGAAGATAAAGAAGAGGGAAAGGGCATGTTCAGGGCATATGCACACTTTTCGGTGAACCACCCATTGATGCATTACACTAACCTATTGATTGTGCTAGCGGTATTTATTACCAGCTGCTACCAATTGCTGGCGAATGAAAATCTGACATTTGCTTCAGGCATACTGTTTGTTGTGTTACCGACAATCGTGTTTGCTCGCTCGTCAGACTATAAGCGCAAGTATTTAAGTACGAACAGTTAAATAGGCATGGGCTAATCATTGACCCGTTATATTACCCATACAAAAAAATCGGCACCTAGATGCCGATTTTTTTATTGTTTATTACCTAGCTTGCAGCTGGAGCTGTTGCCACATTTCTTTGACAATCAACTGATCGGCCGGGTTGAGCTCTGACTGCGCATCAGCCATGCTTTCAACGACCTTGGCATCCATCACTTCAATGCTCGATGTACCTTCCAGCTCACAATGAGCGGCAGATAGCGAAATATGTCCACGTAGGTAACCACCAGCGAACAGTTCGTCGTCTGAGGCCGTTTCTACCATCTGGTCAATCAAGGTTAACAACTTTTCTTCGTATTGCTGGATCATAATATTCTTTCTTTGGCTGGTTGCTATTAGCTAGTGGCCTACGTTGTTCTCTATGCCGCTTTATTCAAACATCTCAGGCTGTAATACCGCTATTCCATAATGGGCCCGTAATGCCTCTGACAGCTGCTTGGCCCTGTCTGGAATACCGTATTCAAGATATTGCAACACTTGGCCGCGTACCTTGTTGGTAAAGCCAAACCTATCCGGCTCACAGTTGCCACTGAGATTATCACAGCTGACCTGAAAGCGAAAACCACAGCTGGCCGCCAAAATCCACTCGAGTGCTTGCGGCTTTATCTCGACTTTTTCAAACTCGGCCTGCACTTCGGCCGTGCGACCGTCAGGCTCATACCAATAGCCATAGTCTTCCAACAAGCGTCGCTTGGGGCCAGCAATACACCAATGAGCAATTTCGTGTAGCGCCGAAGCAAAATAACCACGGGCAAAAATCACCCGATGATGACGGTTACTCTCATCAGCAGGCAGGTAAATAGGCTCATCACCACCGAGGATCAGTTCGGTATTGTAATGTTCAAGAAAGCAGCGATTGAAAATCGCAATAATGTCATCGTTGTTGTGGTGCATTTTTTCTATATAAATAATCAGGAGTTACTGTTTTTTACTCTGTCCCCTGCCCCACGGCCAATCGCCGTCTGCAGGATATAAGCAAAGTACGCCTTCAGGTTGAAGGTTTGAATCATTTCACGATCCATGTCGGCCAGCTTCACCGGGGTCGACATGTCTACCCCATTGATCTGGGCCAAGCCGGTGATCCCGGGTAAAACATCCAGCACGCCTCGCTGCTGACGCGCTTCAATGAGTTCAGTTTGATTAAACAAACACGGACGAGGACCAACCAGGCTCATTTCACCTTTAACGACGTTGATCAGCTGAGGCAACTCATCAAGCTTGGTTTTGCGCAAGAAATCACCCAGCTTAGTCACTGAACTGGCATCAACAAGGTGAGTCGCTACCGACGCAGTTGCTACCGGCATGGTGCGGAACTTCACTAAGATAAACGGCTTTTGAGCTTTGCCGACACGCTCTTGACGAAAAATAGGCTGGCCGGTATCACGCTTGCCAAGTACATAAACGATTGCAAATACGGGCGCGAGGCAAATCAACCCACACAAGGCAAAAAAGCGGTCTAAGAAACGGATTAATGGAGATTGCATACTACTTCTGTCGGCTCTCATCAGTTACGGTCTGTTTCAGCCCCTCGGCCACACTGTATGGCGGCGTCCAACCCAAGCATGACTTGGTATGACTGATATCGAGCTGAAGGTTACCACACAAGCGCTGACCAATGGCAGGCTTGCCAATCAATTTCGTCAAGGTTAGCAGCCATGATGAAGGGACGGGCAACAAGCGACTCGGCTTATTCATCGCATAGGCAAGCTCTTCAAGCAGCCGGGTCGTTGAAAGATCATCGTCGTCTGAGGCCAAAAACGTCTTATTGGCTGCGTTGGGGTTGCTGATGCAGGTGACAATCAAATCAATCAGGTTGCCCACAAAAACCATGCTGCGCAGGTTTTGAACCGCACCTAATGGCAACGGTAATCCTTTGCCTGCCAACTTGATCAGTGATGCAAAGTTGGCTTTGACACCTGGGCCATAAACTAAAGGTGGACGGATAATGACGACTTCCATCCCTGTTTGCGCTGCAAGCTGACGTAAACCCAGTTCAGCCTCGTATTTGCTGAGACCGTAAGGATCTTCAGGCGCATGCTCTACATTTGTCGTGAAAGCCCGCCCTGGCTCTGTCGCCTCACCATTAACTTTAATACTGCTAATAAAGATGAAGCGCTTTACACCAGCTTCTGCAGCTTGGGCGGCCAGTTGCAATGTACCGGCTGTGTTTACCTCACGGTACTCTGTAATAGGATCCACTGCAGACTCACTCATCACATGGGCACGCCCAGCGCAGTGAATGATGACATCCACATTATCTAAGTGAGGGTGCCAGTTTGAGTCAGGCGCAATATCCATCACAATGATTTCAGGGGAAGCCGTAGCCTGGCGTTGAACTGGGTATACCTTGTACCCCCGCTCTGTACATACAGGAATGAGCTGTTTACCTAAAAATCCTGTTGCACCTGTCACGATAACCTTGCTCAAAAAAGTACCTATCTAGCTAAAAAAATAAAATTATTACAAAAGAGGTCGACACATCATAGGTATGCTTTGAAGGTGTGTGATAACCTTAATTACTCAATAATACTAAAATGCTGTAAAGCTACACTGAAGCCATCTCATGATACGCATTCTCAAATCTCTATTCTATGCTAAGCGCTATAACAAACGTATCATTACCATTACTTATGATATCTTTGCTGTTGCCTTCTCTCTCTATGCAGCAAACGCACTGCGTTTAGGGACTTGGGACTTTTCTCTGGGTATTCAAGAATATGCCAGCATAGTCCTAACAACGTTTATCACCATTTTGGTTTTTGCCAAACTTGGCATGTATCGTGCTATCCTTCGCTATATCATGCTGCCAGCTATCGGGCATATTGTCTTAGCTGTCGTCTCCTCAGCCGTTATCCTTGCCTTATCGAGTTTCTTCTTTCACTCGTTTGTGCCTCGCAGCGTTCCGATGATTTATGCCTTGCTGGCTATTGTCACACTCGGCGCTCCTCGCGTGCTGATCAAAACAGTTTATTACTACTATTACCGTCGCAAAAAACCCAATGTCTTTGTTTACGGTGCAGGTGCAACGGGACGAGAATTAGCTTACGCACTGATCCATGGCCAGGAATACCATCCTGTTGTTATTCTCGATGACGATAAAACAAAAGTAGGGCAAATCATCTTTGGTCTTCGCGTTCACCATAGCAGCGAGTTTGACAGGCTTCAGGCGCTCTACGAACCCGTTAAGCTGCTAATGGCTATCAACAACATTAAGATCGGTGCTCGTTTACGACTACTCAATAAGGTTCAATCATGGCCTATCGAAGTCCAATCAGTACCCTCAGTCGAAGATATTGCCGCTGGTAAGGCACGTTTAACCGAAATTAGGGATTTGGATATTGTTGACTTGCTAGGACGCCCCCCTGTGGAGCCGAACAAAGCATTGATCGCCAAAAATATCACAGATAAAAGTATTCTGGTCACTGGCGCAGGCGGCTCTATTGGCTCAGAGATGTGCCGCCAAATTGTACTTCAAGGTCCTAAGCTGATCATCTTGTTTGAACTTAATGAACATAACCTTTATCAAATCGAACGAGAGATAAGCGCAACAGTAAAACACCGCAAACTTGACTGCATTGTCGTGAGTGCACTTGGCTCAGTTCAAAATAAGAACCGAGTTAAGAAACTCATTGAAAATTTCAAGATAGAGACAATTTATCATGCTGCGGCTTATAAACATGTACCCATTGTCGAAGACAATATTGTTGAAGGGATCCGTAACAATGTCTTTGGTACCTTGATGGTTGCCGAGGCTGCCATTGAGTCTGGGGTAGAGAACTTTACCTTAATCTCAACCGATAAAGCCGTACGCCCAACCAATATTATGGGGGCCAGCAAGCGAATGGCAGAGTTGGTTCTTCAAGCCCTTGCCGACAAACAGTCGAGCACGACTTTCACCATGGTACGCTTTGGCAATGTACTAGGCTCGTCAGGTTCTGTTGTTCCTCTATTCAGAGAGCAGATCCGAAAAGGCGGCCCCGTCACCGTCACCCACCCAGATATCATTCGCTATTTCATGATAATTCCTGAAGCCGCACAGTTGGTCATTCAGGCCGGTGCCATGGGAATGAATGGTCAAGTATTTGTATTAGACATGGGCCAACCAGTAAAAATTCTTGACCTGGCAAAACGAATGATCAACCTGATGGGTGTAACAGAAAAGATAACTGAACAAGGCATAGAGTCAGATGGTGACATTGAAATCATTTTCACTGGGTTACGACCAGGTGAAAAACTCTATGAAGAACTATTGATTGGTGAGAATGTAGAAGGTACTGATCACCCTAAAATCATGACCGCTGCAGAAGATAAACTCTCATGGAATGAAATGGATATCATCCTAAAAGAACTAGATATCTGCTGTCATGACTATGATTATGAGTGCATTAAACGGATATTGCTTGAAGCGCCGACTGGGTATATGCCTAAAATCTGAGTTATTTACTATAATCAATTGAATTTAATGGAAAAGCAGTGAAATTTAGAAAAGATATAAATGGTTTAAGAGCAATTGCAGTACTAACTGTTATCATATTTCATTTTAACCACCAATGGCTACCTGGGGGGGGTGTAGGGGCGTTGTTGAACAAATCGATTGAACCTTATGAAGTATCGGTGATCTGATCCCATAAGCACTTATTTTGGGAATAACACCATGAGCAAACCGCATCGGAAAATCACGAACTGGAAGCAGTACAATCAAGCGCAACTTTGTTGAACATATAGTAATTACACTATCGCTAGCCATTATTTCATATAGATTAGTTGAAAATAGAAAATACAGCATTAGCAAGATCGCTGGAGCTCTATCTGTTTCAATGCTATTCGCATTTTATATCAGCTGGATGGCGCTGGTAACCGCGTTGATGATAAATATAAGTTAACGGCTAAAGAATATCATAGCAAATACTATGGTTGAGCGGGAATAGCCCAAGGTGTTAAACATTACAATATAGATGATAAGAAAACACCTATTATTCTATCTGGAGACAGCTATTCAAGGCAATTTGGTGTTTTTTTAACGAAAATAAGATTAATTTCATAGGTATTTTTCAAGATGGTTGCTTCTCTAATGAGAGATATTATACGGTTTGGCACCACTCTTTGAGAGAGAGATGCATAAATAGACTAGATAATCTAAAGAAAGCTGCTTCTGAATACCCCGAAGCAGATCTAGTCATTGGCCAAAACTGGCTGAATACGAAAAACCTAAAATCAAAGCAAGATGATAATATCACTCTTGAACCTGAAGAGTCAGAAGAGCAAATAAACAATTATTTAAAATCTCTTTCTGAAATCGTAGGGGATGACAGTAAAGGCTACATCCTCGGAAGTACACAAGGAAGTAGCTATAATGTTTTCCAGTGTCAAGCAAAAAGCTCACTTCCACTTTTAGCAAAGTTGAATGAAAATGATTGCGAAAAGTGGCAGAAATCTAGTGACATAAAAATTAATAATGTAATTAAACAGTTATCTAGTCAATACAATAATTTAGTTTACATTGATCCCAACGAGACGCTTTGTGCTAAAGATAAATGTCGCATCATAACTGATGAAAATAAACCAGTTTATTCTGATAACCGCCACTTTTCCAAAGATGGTGCTGATGTAGTTGGTAAATTTATCTTAGATAAAATGAAATAGGTCGAGAGAAATAATCTTTATTTTTTACTAGCATTAAAAAACCAGCAATTATGCTGGTTTTCTATTTATAGAATTAAAGCTATTATGACTTTCTAATTAATTCATAAACACGCTCTGAACACTTACCATCTCTAAAAGGAAAGAACTGTTCGATTCTTTCCCGGTATGGAGATAACGGCTCACAGTTATTTTTTACTAAACTTTCAATTTGATCTAGTATCGAAGCCTCATCTACACACACAGGACCAAATCCATCACGAATGTAATCAAAGTAACCAGGTTGGTAAACATGTCCCCCACCAAAAAATTCGTCTCTATCGAATTGATAGTACAAAATAGACTTTCGTAAGTATGCAGACTCAAAGGCAACAGAAGAATAATCTGTTATCATTAGGGCTGAATCACCAAAGAGCATTTGAATACTCTTTATATCATCATGCCCTAAAATTTTCACACCATCAATTGAGTGCGACTTAAAATATGCTTGTACATTAGCATGAGGGAAAAATATCAATTCGTAATTATACTCACTGACAATCTTCATCAATCTAGGTGACCTAAGAAAGCTCATCCAAGTTTTATAGTAGTCTGATTGCTCGAAGCTGTTATTTTTTTCTCTTATATTTGAAGTAGATGTAGAATAGCCAACTAAATTCTGTCTCCACGTAGGCATAATGACAATTTTTCTTGACTGTTGATTATTATATGACAAGAGAGAATCATGGCGAGGAAAGCCTGTCAAGGCCGTATCATATTCAGTAAACTTATAATTTGTTTTCATACCTGAGATCGATTCATACTCAGGTTTCGCAGCACAAATAAATTGCCTTATATTTTTTGAGTTCAGCCATTCAGACAGGTCATCTTTTGTAACTCCATGCTGCAGGAATATGAACTTGAATTTTAACAAGTCACTATAAAAAGAGCTATTAAGTAAATTCGTAACATACCTATCGGCATGCGAGCTAATCAAAAAGTCAGCATTTAGCATCGCCATTATATGATCAAGAGATCCAAACTCGATAAGATTAAAACCTTCACTAGAAAGTCTGTTCCAATCATGTGAATTTTTTCTCAATACAAAATAAAAATTCTCTTTGACATGAGAGTTCATCATGAAACGGTATAAATGCTCTGCATTATCATCAGCTTGTATGTCGCGATCCATCAACAACCAAGCATTTTTATATCTGTTGGTATACCTTGTGCTTTTTGCTAAATTACGATACAACTTCGTTACAATATTTCTATTGGCATGTTTTGGTAATTTTAAACGTTTAGCCAATATAGTTGAATTGGTTATACTTGAAAAAGTTAAACCGTCTAATAATAAATTAATTTGCTCTTTGTTAGTGTTATAGACTTTCAATTCATTACCGTCGAGTAACTCCACCCAACAAGTATGCTCATATACAAAAGTATCCCCAAAAATTTCCTTCTTCTGGCACTTATAGAACTGAGACTCAACCTCCTCACCCGCTGAATAGAAGGTGATTGTATTTAAGTCTGAACTAGAGTTAAACTTCAGGCAAATTAATTTATACAGTGGATCAAAATCAGCAACAATAACATTATTTGGTTCAAAATTAGAGCACTTAAGCAGGTTACAAATCCCAGACAACCAGAATAAACCGATTGAAGGTTGTTTAATGCTTAAAATAATATCTCTATCAATATGACGATATAAATCTCGAAGAAGGGTTAGGCATTCAACCTGAAGTTCAGGAGTTACGCTTGACTGGCGACTATGATTCTGATGAAAATACTTTACATACCAAGAGGTCGCATAAACCAAAGTTACTTGTAACCAATTAGGAACATATCCAACTTGCTCCAATGCATAATTTACTAGATTAAGATATCCATCTTTAATTACAGCTGAATACTTTTCATCTTTTTTCCATACGGTATCAAGCGTTGAGGATGAGTCCTCTCTCTTACGATAAAAGTACTTTACTTTAGGCAAGAATACCGCTTTAGAATCACTATTGTTTAGTATATATTTTGCAACAAACAACGCATCTTCAAAGTCTGGTTTAACTAGCTCGAACTTAAGATCTGATATTAGCGATTTTTTAAAGAATGCAGCGCTAGCTGACATTTGTATGTCAGAGAAGGATTTATTAAATTTTATAATACGTTCACCTTGAGTGAACCTATATTTTAAGGGGTGATTATCTTTATAAGCATATTCATTCTCAATGAAGAAAATAAAATTAGAACACACTAAAGAAATGTCATCACCTTTATTTCGAATTAAAAAATCATCAACATTCTCAAAATAATGTTGATCGACAAAATCATCAGGATCAATAAAAGTTACCCAATCGTGGCTAGCAAGTTCCAAGCCTTCATTTCTAGCAGACGCTTGCCCACCGTTTTCTTTGCGATGATAAATTATATTATTTGGAAACTTTTCAGCCCACTTCTTACAAATATCAGCTGAACCATCAACAGAACCATCATCGACTAGAATAAGTTCAATATTGTTTAAAAATGACAATGACTGCTTAACAAGTGTTGAAATATACTTATCAAGGTATTTTTCAACACCATAAACAGCTGAAATTATTGAGAACTTATTCTCACCATAAGTAACTGTATTTGGTAATAAGAAAGGATCAATCAAGCTTGCCTCATATGAGGATTTACGCATATTGAACGCTTTATTTTTATTATACTCTTTCGCTAATGAGTATAGTTTTTTGATATTTTGAATCTTTTTCATTATTTAACCAAATTAGATATTCAGCTGATTATTTTATATCAGTTATAATGTATTTAAATACTTGCTCAGCAACGCGTCTACTGGCTTGACCGTCATCAAAGTTACAAAACTTAAGATTGAATTTCTTAGCCTGAAGCTTTTGATCAGCGTTATTATAACTTTTTTCCGTCAATGATTTAATCAAATCTTCATAATTATAAACGATCAGCCCAGGTGCGTCTGCAGTGATATCGAAATTTAACCCTCTTTTTTCACTGTACTCATTATAGTCAGGAACATAGAGGATAGTATCTCGTTTTAAACAAGCATAATCAAACATACTGGATGAATAGTCAGTCACCATAACATCTGTAATAAGGTAGAGCTCTTCAACATTTGGATATAAAGTAACATCTAAAACACTAGGCAAACTAGGAATATTAGACATTCCATCATTAAAATAATGTGCTCGTACTAATATAATATATTCCAATGAAACCTTATCTGCCAAATCATTAAAATCAATATAATATTCAGGCTTTTCATGGTATTCACGAAATGTTGGCATGAATAGTATTATTTTTCGACTATCAGATACATCAATACCTAAATTTTCCTTTACTTTTTCAATATCCGCTGAGGAATAGTTAAACAGAAGATCATTCCTTGGATACCCTGTTTCTAATATTTTATAGTCAAACGGAAATGATGACTTCCATTGAACCGTTGAAAATTTGTTTGATGAGATGACATAGTCCCAATTGTTACATCGATTCTCTAGCGCTTTATAAGCCGATTCTGAGCTTTGTTTTGTTTCAAGCTCATCTATTCCCATCTTTTTTAATGGAGTGCCATGTTTCGTTTGAACAAAAACGACTCCTTTACGTTTTGTAAAAAAATTAGGATGATTCGCGTTAGAAATAAAACAGCCACTAACAGCCAAGTAGTAAAAATATTTTAATGAGAATTTCTTTACCGGTATAATTCCTTCATTAATTTCAGAAGGCAATTGAGTAAAGAACCAAACTCTTTTTATATTATCGAACGACTCTAAAAAATCAGAAATTGCTTTAGGGTTACAAGAATAGCCTTTACCCCAATATGCTTCAAAAGCAACCACATCATTTTTTACGGGAAGAACAAACAAGAATATTTTATACAAAATATACTTTGGTAAAAGAAGCAACCTTTCAATATATGAATTAATCAAAATAGACGCCTCTTTAGCTGTATACCTATCAGAATCGCCTTCGATAAAACTCCCAACATAAAATACGGACAATATTTAATAAAGCCCTTCTTTATAAAAATGGGCTTAGGAAGTTTACCAGTGAATTCATACCTCTGGGTTAACATTATAAACTCACTTTTTATTTTTTTAGTCGCTAGGGTTGTTAAACGATAGTTTTGTTTAACCATTAAATTGAATACATGTTCGATAAAAATAATATACACCGAAGATTTATACCCTGAGTCTATTTCATTATTATTAACAAAGTACTCAAATAATCGTCTATACTGTAGAGTTATATCTTTATGCTTATTACTTTTAGAGTTTAGAATTGAACCATCTCTTTGATAATAATTAATTCCAATATAATCTGTAACCTGAATATTGTTTGCTAAAGCTAATACTTTATAATTAAATGTTATATCTTCATAATAACCATCTTCAAATGACAATGCGAAATTATTCAAAAATAAAACTGAGTAGCATTTATTCCAAGCAACATTCAAATTTTTGAATAATGCACGCTTTTTATCAGTGTCTAGCTTACTAATAACAGTATGTGACAAGTCCAAAAGCAAATCTGACTTAAGATTTATGGCAACTTTACCATCAGCCCATACTCTTTGGTGGTTATAAACTAACACATCATAGTCACTATACTGCTCAAAATGAGTTAATAACCCTGGCTGTAAGTAATCATCGCTATCTATAAATAGAACAAACTCGCTAGACACCTCAGCAAAACCTACATTTCTAGCATTTGCCAATCCTTGGTTAGTAGATAGCTTTATTAGTTTAAAACTCCACTTATCAAGTAGACTTTCTAGTACTTTAAGAGTGTTATCCGTGGAGCAATCATCAACAACAATGACCTCTAAATCACTATAATCCTGCTCAAAGATAGATTGAATGCAGCGCTCAATCTCTACTTCAACATTGTATGCAGGTACAATTATAGAATATTTTGCCATTATTTATACATCTCAAGAACGTCTTCAACACTGCCATCAAGAATAACTTTGCCTTTATCTAAATAAACAGCTCTATTACACATCCGACGTATATCTGAATCAGAGTGTGAAACAACAATGATTAGCTTCGAATCTTTTATTATTTCATCCATTCTTTTCAAACACTTCGCTCTAAAGTATTTATCACCAACACTGAGGACTTCATCGATAATCAAAATATCACTTCTAAATGATGTCGCAACTGAAAAAGCTAAACGAGAGACCATACCGCTTGAGTATGTTTCAACAGGTTTTTCAATTGACTCATCTAATTCAGAGAACTCAATAATATCTTTTATTTTTGATTCTATCTCTTTCTTGTTCTTTCCTAGTAACGCCCCTGACAAATATATATTATCTAGACCGCTTAGTTCACGAGAAAAAAAAGAGTTAAGCGACAGAAGTGCACCGATTTGTATATCTGAAATGAACTTACCGTCTGTTGGCTTTAATACCCCCGACAGAACTTTACACAAAGTTGATTTTCCAGCACCATTTCTGCCAACAATACCGACAATATCGCCTTCATAAAATGAGAGGTTAACCTCAGACAAAGCTGACTTTCTGAATGAATTCGACTCTATTGACACCTTTTCTCTTTCATACTTTGAAAGAAACAATTTTTTCAGCGAGTAACTTTTTGCAGCTGTGTATTCAAAGGCAACATTCTGCAACTCTACAACTTTATTACGCTGCATCATACATTCCTTACAATAGCTGGTGATATCTTTTTACACAGTGCAATCAAGCTAGTTAGTGCACAAATTGAAAAAACTAGCGCAAGAGTCATCGTCGAGTAATTTACTTTATCTGTAAAAATCAACGCATTATTAAAGTATTCAATTAAATGAGCAAACGGATTAAGGTCCACTAATATTTGATAATTCTCAGGAACACGTTCTCGCGAGTAAATAATTGGTGTAATATAAAATAAAATTCTCAAACCAAAACCCACAAGAAAAGCGGTATCCCTAACAAATACATTTAGGATAGCTAAACCTAAAGATAATGCTGTAATTGTAATTTGGCTAATAATCATCGTATAGAGTAAAGCCATTACATCAGGAATATAACCTAAACATAAAAGCACAGCCTGAAGTAATAGGTATCCAAATGTAAACAAATACGTTTGACCAAATACTTCCGATGATGGCAATATTGGTAATGGCATTTTAACTTGAGTTACAATACCTTTATACCTTCTGAACGACGTTGTCGCAGAACTTAATGATGTACTCCACCATTTCCAAAGTGTCACACCAATGGCTATCATTAAAATTCGGTCGATACCAGAATGACCAAAAATCACACCCACTACGTAGCTATACAAGGCGATTAACATCATTGGCTCAATAAACCACCAAAGATAGCCTAAAAATGTACCTCGGACATTAGCTTTTTGTTTCAAATGTGCAAGTGTATATAAAACATATGCATGCCGAGATAAAACGCTTTTTTCAATCATGTTATTTATTCTATGTTATCACGTACGGTTTTAATGATTTCCGTAGTCGAGACTTCAGCTGTTCTCGGAAGGTAAACCACTTGGCAAATATCGCAAAATTCATCGAACTTTCCTTTCCAATCATCGCCCATCACTAAAATGTCAGCTTTATGCTCGAGGATATATTCGCGCTTCAATTCCAATGACTCTTCAAAAAAAACCTCATCAACACAATGAATAGCATTTACGATTTGTGCTCGGCTTCTTTCGTTATATATAGGGTAGCGCTGTTTTTTATAAAAATTCAAGTCATCAGTGGAAACACCCACAATCAAGTAGTCTCCTAACTCCTTTGCTCGTTCTAAAATATTCACATGACCAATATGAAATACGTCAAAGGTACCGAATGTAATCACCCGCATTGTATACTCACTACTTAACGATGAGGCTTATAAACCTCGATATAGCTATCAATCACATGCTTATCAGTATAAAAAGCTTCAACACGTCGCCTTCCATACTCACCAAGCCCTGCACAGTACTCACGATCACTTAATTTTTTAATCGCGTCTTCTAATGCTTTTAGATCACAAATTTGTACAAGTATACCAGTTTCACCATTGATAACAAAATCCCTACAGCCACCAATATCGGTCGTGATGACAGGACGTCTGCACGCATTCGCTTCAATCAGAATTCGAGGAAGACCTTCGCCATAGCGTGTTGGAAGCACGATGACATCATTGGCAGCAATAACCTCTTGCATCCCGCCATTAATCTGCCCCATCCAATTCACTTTTCCTTGCTGATGCCACTCTTCTAACTGCGACAATGGAATAGATTCATTGCTATCATCATCGATAATACCTGCAACGTTCAGCACCACATCAATGCCGCTTGCTTTCACGTTTTGAGTCGCTTCAACAAGTTCACGCAGCCCCTTCCCTTCAAGAAGACGCGCTGCAAAAAGCAACTTCAGTGGCTGTGGGGTGGTATCTAGCTCTGGAGCAGAGTACTCATCGATATTGACACCAGAGCCAGGAACAGTCACCGCGTTCACTTCTGAGCAAATTTTTTGGTCAACGAACGTCTGCAGATCTGTTTTATTCTCGAAAATAAACACTGATTGGCGGTTTTTTCCAACCAAGCGGTATATGGCTAAAATAGCTTTTGCAATCACCTTACTTTTGAACGTATTTTGGCTAAACATCGACCCCATGCCCGGAATCGTCAGAAAAATAGGTAGCCTTGCAAACAAAGCAATTAATCCGAACATGATATTTGGTTTGATGGTCACCGAATGGATAGTATCAGGCTTTATCTTGTTGAAAATCTTTAGCGCTTGATAGAACGTGGTCAGGTTATCCAACAAGCCAACAGAAGAACGCGTCAATGACAAACTATGCATATTAGGTTCTGTTGGGTTCGTTGGCTTAGACATACATAGGTGAGTCTCAAAGCCCTCTGTCATATCGGATTTGACCCTTTCTTGCCAATGCAAATCGTAATACCATCCAACATTAATTGCAAATAATAGCTTCTTCATATTAATTTTTTTACTTCTTCAATAACTTTGCTTCGAGCTTTACCTAATTGAGGATAATCATATATTGATGCAACTTTTCGCCCATCCATTAAACTATCATCAATTTTTTCAATCAGTGATTTACCTGTTGCATTTTGCTCATGTAATAAAGATATGAAATCTTCATAAATACCACGTTCTTTTGCATACTTTTCAATTTCAGCACACGAAAAAATCACCGGGCGACCTAAAATAGAAAAATCAAATGCAATGCTAGAATAATCGGTAATCAGTAAATCATAGTTTTTTAATTGTTCATTAATGTCATCACACTGCAGCAATGTTACATCATGAAAGAGTGAAGTATCTGTTGCTAATGCTTGATTTAAAGGGTGTATCGATACATCCACAGATATTCCATTCAATTGGCAATAATGTAAAAGTTCAGGATTAAGAACTTGGGACAACCAGTTCCTTGCATCTTCTAATGATGCATGCCAAGTAGGTGCATAAAGAATACGCTTACTTTTTTCTGTTTTTTTAACAGCATTCTTAGCAGATTCAAGAATAACGTCATGCCGTGGCATGCCAGTTACCTTCACTTTGTCCAGACGTAAGCCAAACGCTCGAGCCAAGCAATGCTGATTGTGTTCATTAACAGCGCAAACCATGCCATATCTATTCAACTTTTTCTTTAGCAACTGAA
The DNA here is from genome assembly GCF_003025555.1 of Photobacterium lutimaris. Classification (GTDB taxonomy): domain Bacteria; phylum Pseudomonadota; class Gammaproteobacteria; order Enterobacterales; family Vibrionaceae; genus Photobacterium; species Photobacterium lutimaris. The sequence continues at coordinate 28,305 of NZ_PYMH01000018.1, forward strand.
AAAACACTTTATTAAGATACTTGAAGCGTGGAGGTATCGGTGATGTTTCGACTGAATCTAACAACAACTTTTTTATTGGAATGCCATGCCACAACTGAATAATTTGTTTATTTCCTAATGTAAACGAGGCAACATCATTCATTCCTGTCGCCAATAGCGCAGCAGATGCACGGTACTGATAATACAGTCCCTTTAGGCTTAAGTAATAATAACTTTCGCCGAGAATACCATGATCTGAAACTGCGTTATTCTTTGATATCCAAATTGGCCTAACCGTGTGGTCTTCATTCTTTAATAAGAACTCATATACATATTTCGGGTTATCTTTATAGCCATATGCATTACCGAAAACCCATATCTTTTTATCTACAGGTATAAGCAACGATACCCACTTCATTGGAAAAGAGGCCACAGCTAAAGTTACCTGCGATATAAAACGCAGATATTTGTTATTAAAACCACGAGACATGCTTTAAACCACTACTAGCATCGAAGGTGGCATATTATCACATCCTTCATATCCGATCTCGATGAATCATTACGGCAATAATACAGTTCATTCCCCATCAATCTCATCCATAAAATCATCCAGATACGCTTCGTCGTCCTGCTCTAGCAGCTCAACGTTGCCGCCGGTGGCGCGGAAGTTCTTGTTCTGGATGTAGGCATCGCGGGTGAAGATGTACGCATCAGGCGAGTCTTTCAAGATAGCTTCTTGCTTAACCAAGGCGGCTCTGTCTTCCATGCCTTCGAACGCCCACTTGCCTAGGCTCTGCCAAAAGTTCAGTGCGCTGAGTGGCAGGTATAGACCGTCGACAACATCACCGGCACCTTCACGCAGTGTTACAGGACCGTAAACCGGGAACATGAAGTACGGGCCGTTGGCAACGCCGTATTTACCCATGGTATCGCCAAACTGCTTGTCGACTGGTTTACGGATGTCAGCCGCCGACGCAATATCAATCAGACCGAAGACGCCAAAGGTGGAGTTGATCCAAAAACGGTTGAAGTGGCGTACCGCCTCTTCGCCGTTCAGCATCAGAAGGCTGTTGACCATGCTGGCTGGCTCATCCAGGTTTGCAAGAAAGTTCTTGATTCCTGTTCGCATAAAAGACGGCGTGTAATCGACGTAGGCCAAAGACACCGGACGCGCTAAATACGGATCCAGATAGTCATAGTTCAAGTTCCACATGGCCCGGTTGAAGCCTTCAAACGGATCGTACACACCCGGTACCCCATATCCACCCTCGCCTTGCTCAACCTCTTCCAGCACGGCGGCTAAGTCTTCGTCGTAGTCGGCATCGTCTATAGCCGAGTCATCAGCGATAACAATGTCGTCGACAGATGGCTCACCGTTACTTGAGAGCAATTCGTCAGAAGATAAGTCGTCAGAAGATAAGTCGCCAGAGGATAAGTCACCAGTAGATAAGTCGCTAGGCGTCAGCTCTTCAGGGGACCGTTGCTCTGGAGACTGGGCACACGCTGTCACGGTCAATAAGATGGCAAGTAGCAATAGGTGTTTGTTCAATGTTCTATCCATGGCATATCAGGCTGAAACCGCGCTAAATACTAATACCGTCAACCGTAAACATCTAGCAGTTTTATGCTAGCGGCTCATTGATAGCATAAATTAATAGCGACTGTGAACACAAAGCCGGCATCACTGCTTACTATTCACTACAGGTTAAAGGTGATTGATATTTGCAATATCCTTTGCGGCCAAAAAAAAGGCCAGATACTAATAGTATCTGGCCTTTCTCATCTCTACCACATCAAGTGCAAGATTTTATTGATATTTTGTATTTATCAATACGTTTGTCGAGCCACCTAAAGAAATGACGTCACTCTGACCGTACCAATCACCGTTACGGGTCATCACGTTGCCGTCGGTATCGATACGGGCTTTGATGATCATATCCTGCAGCGAGGTCATCGGACGTTCTGGGATCATGCTGTCGTTGTCATCCAGTGTCAGGGTGAACGGAAAGGCCGATAGCGGTACACGTCGTGCGGCTACTGGCATCGGTGCACCGTCAGCGGAATGAACCGACACAAACACTAAGCCTTGCTCCGGCAATTCAACGGATGGGTCAAGATCTACCGTGACCGATACGGACGTAGCCGTATTCTTTCCGCGATCCAGTTGTGACTGGGCGCGGGCAATACTGCGGTCAAGCATCTCTGCACGCGGATCATCGACACCGATGATCTGCTGCATCATACGCCAGTAGCTAATCGCCTGCTGGAAGTTACCACCTTCGAATGAATCGAATGCCAATAGCGACAACGCGCGGATGTTGGTGTGATCAACACGCAGCACACTACGAAGCAGCAAACGCGCACGCTCACTCTGCGCCGGATCGCCAATCATCATCAGGGTCTGGCCAAAGCTCAGCATGACTTCAGGGTTGTTCGGATCAAGGCGGTAAGCACGGCTCATCGCATCTTGTGCCGTTTCTGCATCACGGTTAGCCATGCCAATACGGCCCAGCAGCAACCAGCCTGTTGCATCATCTGGATTGCTGTGAAGACGAGTGCGCAACGCCAAGGTCAAGTCGTCCATCTCTTGATCGCTTAGCGGATTGGATTCATCCATCAAGCGCTGAGAGAGATCTGGCAGGCGGGTTACCGTTTCGTTCCATGCTTGAACTTTATCCAGGCTACCGACTTTCATGTACATACCAAAACTTACGCCAACAAGCAGGATAAGCCCTGGGATCAGCATGGTGGTGCTGACTTGGGTTTTAGCCTGTTCGGTATTGGCTGGTACATCATCCAGTAGCGACTGCTGCAGTTCAACCACGAGTTCGTCTTTGTTTTCAACCAAGCCTTCGCTGCTTTCTTCTTTCAGTTCGTCCATACGATCTTTGAAGAAAGCTTTGTTCAGCTCATCACGGCTGGCGACTTCATCTTGCTCTTTGCCGGTATACATTGGCACGACAAAAATGACCATCGCGACCAGTACCAAGAGGGCGGAAATTACCCAAAACATCGTCATTATTTCACCTTACCGTCTTGGTTAGTCTGCTTGGAAACATTGTCAGCATCAGTGCCGATTTCCGTCATCAGGGCTTTCAAGCGATCTTGTTCATCGGCTTCTAGCTCGGTGTCCGTCACTTTTTCTGTGCTTTTGCGCGAGCGCATCACCAAAATAGTGAAACCAGCAACGATAAAGAACAGAGGACCTAGCCACAAGATCAAGGTAGAGGCCATCACCGGTGGATTGTAGGTTACGAAATTGCCGTAGCGGGCAATCATGTAGTCCACGACATCCTGCTTACTCTTCCCTTCCTGAAGCAGTTCGTAGGTCTTCTGACGCATGTCCTGTGCCAGTGCCGCGTTTGAATCAGCGATGTTGTTATTCTGGCACTTCGGACAACGCAAGGTTGCCGCTAGCTCCTGAAAATCTTTTTCCTGCTGGGCAGAATCAAAATCGTACACATCATTGAATGCCTGCACCGGAGCAGACGTTGTGATCAACGCCGTTCCACCGAGCACCATGGCCAATGCTAAAACCGGCCCGGTGAAGAAACGGGCCATTCGACGAGAAATAGTCATTATCCCTGTGCCTCCTCAATCAAGGCTTCGTACATCGGCTTCAATGTCTCGTTCCAGTTGCGGTTGTTGACATCACCCACATGGCGATAGCGAATAATACCGTTAGCATCAATCAGGAAGGTTTCCGGTGCGCCGTAAACCCCCAGATCCATCCCCAGCATGCCATTGCCATCAAACAAACTATGCAGGTAAGGGTTACCCAATTCATTCAACCAACGAACGGCTTTTAGGCGCTCATCTTTGTAGTTAAGGCCAATGATCTTCACCCCTTCGCTGGCTAGCTGATTGAGGTAAGTGTGCTCGGCGTAACACGTCGGACACCACGTCGCCCATACATTCAGTAGCAATGGCTCACCGGTGAAGATATCTTGCTCGTAGAGCTTGCCGGCTTCGACCAAGTCTTCAAGCTTGAACTGAGGAACAGGCTTGCCGACCAGTACCGATTCCAACTTGGTGGGATCGTCGCCATCGGCATTGCGGCTCAGCTGAATCATGAACATCACAACCAGTCCAAGGAAAAGGACCAGTGGAATAAAAAGTAACTTCTTGATCATCAGTTTGCCTTCGCCTCCTGCTTCGCTACCTTCTCAGCCTTCGCTTCAGCGGGCTGCGCTTTCTCTGCCTTCTTGCGGAAGCGGTAACGCTTGTCGCTGATGGCAAATGCCCCGCCCAGAGCCATCAAGGCTGAGCCGAACCAAATCCAGTTTACAAATGGCTTGAAGTAAATACGGACTGCCCAAGCGCCATCGGTCAGCTTCTCACCCATTGCCACATATAGATCGCGAGTAACACCGCTGTCGATCGCCGCTTCCGTCATCATCGAGCCAGCGACAGTATAGAAACGCTTCTCGGCATGCAGGGTCGTCACACGCTTACCGTTGCGGGTAATGTTGAAGTCTGCAATGTAACCGTCGTAGTTAGGGCCGTCAGCATCACGCAAGCCGGCAAAATAGAAGTCGTACCCTTGAACCTGCACTGTCTCACCCGGTGCCATTCGGACATCACGCTCGATATCGTAATTCGACACCAAGGCAATACCGATAACGGAGACGGCCAGGCCCAAGTGGCCGAGTACCATTGCCCAGTGACTGCGGCCGAGTTTGCCCAAGCCTTTCCACAAGGTATGGCGATGCGTCGCACGCTCATACAGTTCAAAGCCGTGCATAACAATGATCCACACCGCCATTGCCATACCAAGAACCGCCATAGGCTCGAGGACCTCGGTAAACAGCCATACCGACAAGAAGGCGAACGGGATGGTTACAATGGCAGAGATAATCATCTGCTTGCTGATGCTAGAAAGCTGATCGCGCTTCCAGCGAACCAACGGACCGATACCCAGAATGAAAGCAAACGGGATCATCAGCCAGGTAAACAACGTATTGAAGAACGGCACACCAATCGACACCGAACCCAAACCAATTTGTTTGTGAACCAGTGGTAGCAGGGTACCAATCAGTACTACCAGCAGGGCCGCGACCAACAACAGGTTGTTTGCCAGTAACAAGTTCTCGCGGGAGAACAGGCTGTAGTTACCCCGAGAGCGGATTTGCCCGCCACGAAGTGCGTAAAGCAGCAGTGAACCGCCGATAACCACAACCAAGAAACCAAGGATGAACATGCCTCGCGCCGGATCGGACGCAAACGCGTGTACCGAAACCAGTACGCCGGAACGGACAAGGAACGTACCCAATAGGCTCAAAGAGAATGCCGAGATCGCCAGCAGTACTGTCCACGCCTTGAACGTACCGCGTTTTTCGGTCACGGCCAGCGAGTGCATCAATGCGGTACCGGCAAGCCATGGCATGAAGGATGCGTTTTCAACCGGATCCCAGAACCACCAGCCACCCCAGCCAAGTTCATAGTAAGCCCACCAAGAGCCTAGTGCGATACCCAAGGTTAGGAATGACCATGCTGCGATAGTCCAAGGACGAGACCAACGTGCCCAAGCGGTATCCAGACGGCCGGTCATCAGTGAGGCAATCGCAAAAGCGAAGGCTACCGAGAAGCCCACATAGCCCATGTACAGCAGAGGTGGGTGAATGATCAGACCCGGATCTTGCAAAAGCGGGTTCAGGTCACGACCATCAACTGGGAAGAAAGGCAGTGTACGCAGGAATGGGTTTGAGGTGGCGATAATAAACAGCAAGAAGCCAATCGCAATCATCCCCATCACCGACAGTACGCGCGCCAGAGATTCCAGTGGCATACCACGGCTGAACACGGCAACCGCGACCGCCCAGCCAGCCTGGATCAGAGCCCAAAGCAGTAACGACCCCTCGTGGCCACCCCATACTGCCGATAAGCGGTAGTACCAAGGCAACATCGAGTTCGAGTTGCTGGCAACATACGCTACGGTGAAGTCATTGATATAAAATGACCAGCTGAGGATAACAAACGACACGAGGGTCATGCCGAAAATGCCATACGTCAGCGGACGGGCCATTCGCATTAGCGCCTGATTCCCCACGGAAGCACCGTATAGGGGATAGATGCTGACTAGGATGGATAATCCCAGTGCAACAATCAGGCTAAAGTTGCCTATTTCTGCAATCATTATTGAGCACTACCCTGCAGTTGTTCGTCGGTGTACTGAAGCGGTTCGTGAGTTCTCTGCATCGCTTCTGCCACTTCGGGTGGCAAATACTCTTCATCGTGCTTCGCCAGTACTTCATGAGCTTGAATGGTCGTCGCGTCAATCAGTTCACCCTGCGCCACAATCCCCTGCCCTTCACGGAACAGATCCGGCAAGATGCCATTATATTGAATCGTTACTGCCGGGCCGATATCAGCCACATCAAACGTTACCTGCAAAGACAGAGGATCACGAACGACTGAACCTTCAACCACCATACCGCCAATGCGCAAGCGCTGGCCGACTTCAGGTTTAGACCCGTCTTTCTTGCCGTTGACAAGCTCTGTCGGGGTATAGAAAAGATCCATGTTCTGGTTCAATGCATACAGCAGCAACCCGACGGTTGCACCGAGGCCAACGACCAACGCCAACACTAACGTTAGGCGCTTTTTACGTCTCGGGTTCATAATGTGTTCTCCAGTTTTTCAGCTTCTTTAATGCGCTTTTCACGCGCAATCTTATTCTTTATCTCTGCCGTCTGACGGCGTTTAGTATTCAGGCTTGAAACCATCAACCACAGCAAGGCAGCGAAGGAGATCCCGTAGGCACTCCATACATAGGGGGCATAACCGCCCATCGCCAAGAAGTCACTAAAAGAGTCAAAATGCATAATGGCCTCACTTCATCATGGCACGCACCCAAGGGCGGTGGCTTTCACGGGCAATAATTTCGTTACGCAGACGCACCAGGGTCAACGCACCAAAGAAACAGGCAAAACCAACGATGTTGAGCAACAAAGGCCATAGCATGCTGGTCGCGATAGAAGGCTTAGCAAATTTGGTAATGGTCGCGCCTTGGTGAAGGGTGTTCCACCACTCCACTGAGAAATGGATAATCGGTAGGTTGATCACACCGACAATCGCTAGAATACCGGCCGCTTTACCTGCTGTCTTCTCATCATCGAAGGCATTGTAAAGCGCGATCACGCCCAGGTAGAGGAACAGCAGAATCAATTCTGACGTCAAACGGGCATCCCATACCCACCATGCACCCCACATCGGCTTACCCCAGATAGCCCCTGTCAACAGAGCAATCACGGTAAACACCGCCCCAATCGGCGCCATGGCAAGGGCAGCCATATTGGATAGTCGGATCTGCCACACCAGACCAATAAAGGCCGCGATAGCCATCGACATGTAGGCTCCCATCGACCAGATTGCCGAAGGCACATGCAGGTAGATAATACGGAAACTGTCACCCTGCTGATAATCCGTCGGGGCGAACATCAACCCCCAAACCGTACCAGTTAAAATGGATAACAAAGCGATGATTGAAAACCAAGGCAGTAAGGTACCGCACAAACGGTAGCAGTTCTCAGCTTTCGCGTAGGGGTGTAACCACTTCCACATAATTCTGCTCTACTCATTTAATAAGAATATTGATACCAAACTGGGTAATACTCTGGCCTATCAGCGAGAATGAAAAGGGACAGATACAAGGCGCTTGATTGCTGGTGTCTTCATATCCATCAAAATTAAGCAACACAGTAGCTGTTCCTTTTAAACTCGCCCTTCGGGAGCTTCTCTGCTGCTCGATACCGGCTTCAAATTGCGTTGGTGTAGAGCAACTATACCTTCATCAATTTGAATTGCTCTCAAACGGCAGAGAAGGCTCTGATATGGCCATACTATTACTCAGTTTGGTATTACGTATCTAAACAACACTTGGCTCAAAATCCAGTCTAGGCTCCGCCTAAGGTGCTGCTTATCGTTTGACGAATATATACCTTGTTTACCTTGGTATAAGCATATAGTCTAATAAGGCTTTATATTCCCCATCATCCAGAATGCAACGCCAACCTAAATACCTCTTAAGGGCTAATGGGCGGGCGATCGTCGGCTTCCTTGTTCTTGCTCAAATTGTCTCATGAGATCCCTTCTCATGAGATAGGACAAATATCAGTTAATTGTAATCAGTTATTGCACGCTTATCCGTAGTGAAGCTGCGACAGCGAAGGGAGAAAGTGTCGCTGACGCCACCAGCATGGCTCCCATCAGTGCCAGCTGACCGTTATATGGCACGCCTAAACTGGCTGCATCAATCGCTGAGGTCGCGAATATAAGCACAGGAATATAGAGCGGCAAAATGAGCAAGCTCAATAAAACGCCACCTTTGCGTAGTCCTACCGTCAAGGCGACCCCAATCGCCCCCAGAAAACTCAACGTCGGTGTACCGATTAGTAGGGTCAGAACCACCGCCTTCCACGTTTCCCACTCTAGTGAGAGTAAAATGGCCAGTAGCGGGCTGATCAAAATCAGTGGTAACCCCGTGAGCATCCAGTGCGCCAGCATTTTGGCAAAGGCCAAAATCGACAGTGGTGTTGGCATCAACAGCATCTGTTCGAGTGAGCCATCAACAAAATCATCACGGAACAAGCGCTCCATCGACAACAATGCGGCCAACAGCGCAGCAACCCACACAATACCCGGTGCAATGCGTGCCAACAGATTTGGCTCGGGCCCGACACCGAGTGGGAAAAGGGTGATAACAATAATAAAAAACCACAGCGGATTAAAAATCTCGGCCTGACGGCGAAAGGCGATCAGAAGCTCACGACGTATAACATGGTATATTGCATTCATCGTCAGTTACCGCCCCAACTTGATTTTTCGTAGCTGATCACTGTCCGTGAACATATCCTGGTGGGTGGTCAACACAACAATTCCACCTCGTTTGGCATGGGCAAGGAACAACCCTTCCAGTACCTTCACCCCTTGCTTGTCAATGGCGGTCAACGGCTCATCCAAGATCCAGAGTTTGTGGTTGCTCAACCACAGCCTTGCCAGGGCAACCCTGCGTTGCTGACCTGCTGATAATTGACCAGCCGGGACATCTTCACGACCAGCCAAACCGACTTGGGCCAATGCCTGCCACAAGGTATTTTCACCAGAGACCTGAGGCATACCGGTTAAATCCGACTTTTCGTTACACAGGTGCATCGACTGGAAGTAGGCCAAGTTTTCATACGCGGTCAGCTCTCGCTTAACGCCAGTCTGGTGCCCCAAGAACAAGAGCTCTTGGTGATAATCTTCTCGTGCCAACTCGATGTCCTCATCAAGCCAACAAACCCGCCCGTCGTCTGCACGTCCAAGTCCTGCCAGGATCCGCAACAAGGTTGTTTTACCGGCACCATTGTGGCCTTCTATTTGAACCAGTTCACCCGACGAGACCGAGAAGCCCAGGTCCTCAAACAATACCCTTTCGTCACGGGTACAACTTAACGCTTCAACAGACAACATAAAAATGATGCATCCTAAGTGTCACAATTAGCCAAGAATAATACCACAGCGCCCCTCCCTGTTGTTAGAGACTAAAGGCTGTAATTGTGACTTCTATACTGAGCCCAACCCAAGCCCCCACCGCCAACGAACATTCATAGTCACAATGGACATGCAGGCGATAAAAAAGTGCCACAACAAGTTAAAAAATAGCAAATTCTATCGCAAAAGGCATATTTTCATTACAAGCTGCTATTTCTTAAGATAAAACAATACCATCCCCATTCGCAGAGGCCATTTCGCCGTAATTAACATTTATATTAGTAATGAAAAGACTCGTTACATGTTAAGAGCGGGAGAGCGGGGTCTAGATCCTGGCTCCTAGTTCCAGGGAAGTGCGGGGAGAGCGAAAAGAGCAGAAACTAGATCCTAGTTCCTAGAAGAAACAGGAAGAGCAGATCCTGTTCCTAGAATCTAGTTCCTAAAAGCCAAAGCTAAAACCTAGACCAGAACTAATAGTCAGGAACTGTGAGCTTTTAAGCTTTTTCTCGTTTCTACTTTTCTCTAGGAACTAGGAACTAGGAACTAGGTTCTAGGTTCTAGGTTCTAGGTTCTAGGTTCTAGGTTCTAAAAAACAAAGCCCCTCCATTACAGGAAGGGCCTAAGTCATTAAAGCGCAGTGAGAAATTCAACTACCGCCGTGAATGGTGCATTTGCTGCAGCCGTAGCAGTAATTCCGCTTCGGCTTTTGGCAGATCGCATTCACGCATCAGCTCGTTGACGTCTGCGCCCAGTTCGACCATTTTACTGGCACGGCTGTATAACCGGCTATCAGGATCGTGCATGGCCAATTCGCCTTGACGGTCAGACAACTCTTCCAGATGCCGTGCCATATCGCCCAGCTTCTGGCTCATTCCCATAGTGCCTGCACGCAGTTCGTTAAATTGCTTCACCAAACTTTCCTGCTGCTGGCGGGCATTTTTCAATACCAGCTCCGTCGCTGCAAATTTGGTTTCAAGGGCCTGCCGGGCAAGACGCTCGCGCCTTACCATCAACCATGCGACCACAATCGCCAACAACGACAAAGCCAGCGGTAACCATTGCAACAACACTTCAAGCATTATAGGTACGCCATCTCGTCCCATTCGTCATCTGATAATAGCTTATTGAGATCGACCAAGATCAACAACTGGCCATCACGGTTGCTCACACCCTGAATGAACTTGGCGCTCTCTTCCGTGCCAACGCTTGGCGTGCTGTCAATTTCGGAGCTGCGTAGGTACACCACTTCAGCAACGCTATCGACCAGAATACCTATCACCTGCTTTTCGGCTTCGATGATCACAATGCGGGTATTGTCTGAGATCTCGCCCGGCATCAAGCCGAAACGGGAGCGCGTATCAATAACCGTTACAACATTACCGCGAAGGTTGATAATGCCAAGAACGTAATCGGGTGCCCCCGGTACTGGCGCGATTTCAGAATAGCGCAGTACTTCGCGCACCTGCATCACGTTAATACCGTAGGTTTCATCTTCCAGCTGGAAAGTCACCCACTGCAGGACTTGATCATTGCTGTCTTCTTTTTGTATTTCAGCGACACTCACCTGTGACATGCTGTTTCCTCTTTGATCTATTTTCTGCATTCAACGCGTTAGCGACTGTGATAATACAGGCACCTAACATGACTGCCTAAGTTTGGTATTAACATCTAATCCCGCTTTGAGCATGGAGATTAGCTCATGAACATGAATTAGCGCACACATTTTTTCTTTTACCATGCCCGCCAACCAAGGACGCTTACCGGCTTTCTCGCGCCAGCGGACACTGTGTTCAGATAACGTTTCGGTACCGAGCAAGCTATTGCAGGCCAGTCCCCACGAACTATCCCCTAAGACCACCACATATTTGTACTGTTCGCGGTACGCCTCACCGTCGAGTTTGTCAGGCATCGCCCAGCATGCAGTATCAACCACATCAAGCGAGTGATCGCGGCTACTCATCAGCCCCAAATACCATGCTGGCCGACCTAGCAGGTGGTTCATGTCGCCAAGTTGGTGGATCCCCCCAAGCTCAGTCAAAGGAACGGCAAACGTCACCCCGTTAACCTCAAAAAACAGGGCTTGAAATTCACTGCCCTGCTGGACTTGCTGGGTCCACAGGTCCGGTGGGAGATCTTCACCGGTCTGCGTTTCAAGCGTGGTCTCGGTGACAGGCTCCGCCTCGATGTGGGAGGCAACGGTCTCGTCTACTTGCTGCTGGGGCAGAACGAGCGCTTTTTTATGCGCCTGTTCATACGCCATGACCTGCTGCCATTCGTCGGCCAACTCGGTATCAATAGGACGTTTTTCAGCGTCGTCGATGTCGCTTGAGCTTGGTGGGATATTCCGGCTGATCTGATTCAGCAGGCGTTGAACGTTATCCAGCACCGGCGATGGCATACTGCGCGCGGCCAGTTCAGCATTATCGTCCAAACTGGCAAAGTCGAACGGCTTGGCTACCGGTATCAATTTCTGCTTCGGCTCAGGACTGGCTGTCAGCAGCCCAGCATCTTGAGGTAACGGGCGACCTGGCCTGGGATCCTCTCCGGGCGTTACCTCACCATCCACCTCGGCATTAACCTCGGCGATAGCCGCTTCGACTTCCTGCGGTACAGGTACAGGGGCCGCTTCTGGCTCTGGCTCTGGCTCTGGCTCTGGCTCTAGCAGTAAATCAACAAAATAATCTTCCAGCGCCTGATTGCTGGATAAACGGCTGTTATCGGTCATCCTGTTGCAGGCGCCCCAAGTAATTCAATAGCGTTTTATACGCAAAAACCCCACGGCTACTGCGTGAGTAAAGTGACGGTGGCATATGTTTGATACTCGCATCACGGAACTTGGTATCAATCGGTACTGCCGATGCCCAAACCTGTTCAGGGAAGCGCAGTTTCAGCTCCTGCAGGGTCTGCAGCGATGCCCTCGTCCGCTTGTCATACATGGTCGGTACAATCGTGACCTTAAACGGTGACCGACGTGATTTTTGCATGATCTCCAAAGTGCGCATCATCCGCTCAAGGCCTTTCATCGCAAGAAACTCGGTCTGTACCGGGATCAGGATACGATCGCTGGCTGCCAGCGCATTGACCATCATGACCCCGAGAATAGGCGGGCAATCAATCAGTACATAATCATAATCGTCAGCCAAACACAGCAGCGCTTTTTTGAGAACCAGTCCCATACCACCGCGGTTCCCCATCACCCGGTCCAAAGTCGCCAGCGACATATGGGCAGGAATAATATCGATGTTGTTGAACTGGGTGCGCAGGATCACCGGTCTAACCGTATCGCGCTTGATCTCGGTCAGCTGGAACAAATCAAACAAACTGGCTGGTACGCCATCGGCGTCAAAGTTCAGGTATGTAGTCAGCGATGAATGCGGATCGGTGTCCACTAGCAGAACCCGTTTGTTGCGCTCACTCAGCAATCCAGCCAGAGCGACGGTGGTCGTGGTTTTGCCCACGCCCCCTTTCTGGTTAGCAATACTCCAGACTATCAAGGTACGCTCCCTACGCTAGCCCAAGTTCGACGATAATACGCTCGGCGATACGCTCAAGCGGCAGATCTTCTGATGAGATCCCCGCCTTAGCGACGGCCTGAGGCATACCGTAAACGACACAACTGTCCTCATCCTGCGCCCAAATCGTTGCACCGCTGCTCTTGAGCATCCGCGCACCTTCGCGGCCATCGGCCCCCATACCAGTCAGAACCATCGACAGTACTTTGTCGTGATAAACCTTCGCGGCAGAGCCAAATGTCACATCGACGCACGGCTTGTAATTCATTCGATCACCGCCATCAATAATACGCAGTCGTGCCGAGCCCGGACGGCCATCCAGCATCATCTGCATCCCCCCCGGCGCAAGGTAAGCCATCCCCGGCTTCAGGACATCGCCATCTTGCGCTTCCTTAACGCCAATTTTGCACAGGTTATCAAGCCGGGCAGCAAAGGCGGCAGTAAATGTCGCAGGCATATGCTGGATCAGTACAATCGGTACCGGGAAGTTTGCTGGCAATGCGGTGAGAATTTTCTGCAGTGCAACCGGGCCACCGGTCGAGGTACCAATAGCCATCAGCTGATACTTTTTGCCGGAAGCCTTGAAACGAGCTGCGGGCTTGGCCGCAACAGGACGAGAAGCCGGCTGACGCAAGGCTGATAACTGAGCCGCAGGCTTGCTATTACCCTGCGGTAACACGCTTCTGCCGGCCAGCGTATTGCGCGTCGATAACGCAGAGGCAGACGCACGGGGTGTCTCACGAGATGAGTCGCGCCCTGTAGCCGCCATCGTTGCTGTACGCACTGGACGGCGCATCAACACCCGCTTGCGGGCGAGCTCCGTCACTCGCTTTTGCAGCAGGGTAATCGCTTCATCCCGGTTACGGGCGATATCTTCAAATTTCTTCGGTAAGAAATCCAACGCGCCGGCATCAAGGGCATCAAGCGTCGCTTTTGCCCCTTCATGAGTCAGGGAGGAGAACATCAATATCGGGGTCGGATTGGCCCGCATGATTTCACGCACCGCCGTGATCCCATCCATCACTGGCATCTCTATATCCATGGTGATCACATCAGGGTGCATGCGTTCTGCCATCTCGACCGCTTCCTTGCCATTGACAGCATTGCCGACCACTTCCAATCTTGGATCAGCATTGAGAATTTCACTAACGCGCCGGCGGAAAAAGCTTGAATCATCCACCACCAATACTTTTACTGCCATGTTAATTTATCCTGTAGATGACAAACCTTGTGCCTTTGGACAGGCTTTCTATGTTTTTTTTAACAGCAATGGCTTCCCGTTGATAGGGAAGCCATTTAGGTCTTATTTGTTTTTTTATTAACGGCTAGCGTAGTGCTTGAGCAGGTTAGGCACATCAAGGATCAACGCAATATGACCATCGCTGGTGATCGTTGCACCCGCCATTCCCGGCGTACCTTGCAGTAACTCATCCAGAGGCTTGATCACCACTTCTTCCTGGCCAATCAAGGTATCCACCACAAAGCCAATCCTCTGGTGGCCAATCTGGACAATCACCACATGGCCATGCTCACGCTCACGCCTCGGCACACCGACACCCGATAACCAGTCTTGCAAGTAGAACAACGGGATCGCCTTGTCGCGAACAATAATGGTCAACTGACCATCAACGGTATTGGTCTTACGTAGATCAAGGTGGAAAATCTCATTAACGCTCGCTAGCGGCAGGGCAAATGGCTGCTCTGCCACTCCCACCATCAGCGTTGGCAGAATCGCCAACGTCAGCGGTACCTTGATATCAATCCGCGTGCCTTTGCCCAATGCCGAATCAATCGAAATTGAACCGTTCAGCTGGCTGATCCCGGTTTTCACCACATCCATGCCAACGCCGCGGCCTGAGATATCGGAGATCTCTTTCTTGGTTGAAAAGCCAGGGGCAAAAATCAGGTTATAACATTCGGTATCGGTCAGGCGCGATGCCGCATCGGCATCCATCACACCGCGTTCAACGGCGATGCCACGCAGCTTATCCGGATCCATACCGCCGCCATCATCCTCGATGGTCAACAAGATATGGTCGCCTTCTTGGGAAGCAGACAACAATACCGTCCCGACCCTTGGTTTACCCGCTTTCTCACGGATAGCTGGCATTTCAATACCATGGTCAACCGAATTGCGTACCAAGTGGACCAACGGATCGGCAAGCGCCTCAACCAGATTTTTATCCAAATCGGTCTCTTCACCGCGCGTTTCCAGCACAATATCTTTATTGAGGTTGCGCGCCAAGTCTCGAACCACACGGGGGAAGCGACCAAATACTTTCTTGATTGGCTGCATCCGGGTCTTCATTACCGCACCCTGGAGATCGGCGGTGACCACATCAAGGTTAGCAACCGCTTTGGACATATCTTCGTCGTTGGTATTGAGGCCCAGGCTGACTAAACGGTTACGTACCAAGACCAGCTCACCGACCATGTTCATGATGGTATCTAGCGTCGAGGTATCAACTCGAACCGTTGCCTCACCCGCCTTACTTTTTTCTTTGCCAGGCGCCGGTTTAGCCCGTCGCTCAGCAACCGGCTGAACGGCTGGCGTTGGCTCAGGTTGCGCTTGAACCTGAGCTGGCGCTTGAGTCTGCGCTTGAACAATGTCATCACCCAGCATATCGGCAACCGACTTGGTGGCCATTTCCAGCTCATCTTCGGACGGCCCTTTGCCTACACCGTGAAGCTCATCCAGCAGACGCTCAAACTCATCATCGCTCATCAGGTCGTCATTGCCGCTATCACCTTGAGCAGCACTCACTGGCCCTTGATTGGCGGCAGGTCGGCTAGCTGGGGCTTGGCTTACCGGTTCATTTGCCACTGGCGAGCTGAAATCATTGCTTCCAGGACCTTTGCCGGCACCGTGCAGCTCATCAAGCAAACGTTCGAACTCATCATCGGTGATATCGCCATTTTCAGACTGAATTTGATTGACGATATCGGTATCCGCAACAGGGGAAAAAGAAGCCGGGGCCATTTCTTGGCCAGTTCCCGCATCGGAAGGACCTCGCCCTTTACCGTGCAACTCGTCAAGAAGACGGTCGAATTCATCCTGGGTGATATCATCAACAGAATCGCCAGCAATCGCCACGTCACTCGGCGAGGCGGCAACAGGCTCGCTGATAGGTGCCGCTACCGGTTTCATGCTTGATGCAGCCATAGCAGACTCGATAGCCACTTCAACGACGACTTCCGGGGCGCTCATCTGGACCGGGTTAGCCATAGCCAACTCTTGCTCAGAGGGCGGCAGGCTGAATCGGTGCAGGGCGTCAAGCAACGATGGTTCCGCCGGAACGACCGGTTCGCGCTCTTGGACCTGACCGAACATCACGTTAATGGTGTCCAGCGCTTCAAGGATCACATCCATCAGTTCGGATGTGACGCTACGCTTACCTGTTCTCAGCAAGTCAAAAATATTTTCAGCACCGTGACAGGCTTCTACCAACTCGGTCAGAGAAAGGAAGCCTGCACCACCTTTTACGGTGTGGAAACCACGGAAAATCGCGTTGAGTAGCTCCGAGTCATCCGGACTGCGCTCTAGCTCAACCAACTGCTCCGAGAGCAGTTCAAGGATCTCCCCTGCTTCAATCAAAAAGTCCTGTAGGATATCTTCGTCTAAATCAAAGCTCATATTGTTCCCTTAAAATCCGAGGCTCGACAGCAGGTCGTCAACATCATCCTGAGTGGACATGACATCCTCACGACTGTCACTGTTGACGATAGGCCCTTCAGGAGCAAGGAGCCGCTCTTCACGCAGCGCGTCGGTTCGGTCTTCTTGTTCCATGCCAAACGCTTTGAGAATTTCGACCAATTGGTCTTCAACTTCATGGACCAGTTCTATCACCCGGCGAATGATTTGGCCGGTTAGATCCTGGAAATCCTGAGCCATGAGAATTTCTGTCAACTGGGTACGCAGTATCGTGCTATCACTCTCGACCTGAGTGAGCAGCCCATCGATATCGTGACAGAGCGACTTAAATTCATTCAGTGCAATCTGTCCGCCCATCAAACGCTGCCATCGTGGATAAACCTGCTGCAAGGTATCCCCGAGTTGATCAGCCACAGGCTGGATGCTATCAACCGCATCCATGGTTTTATTGGCGGCGGACTCGGTTTTGTCTATCACATAAGACAACCGATCGCGTGCATCAGGGATTTCCGTTTTTGCTAAATCGGTAACACGGGGATCAAGGCGGAAATTAGCCAGCGAATCATGAAGTTGACGTGTTAGCTTGCCCACTTCTTTAAAGACAGGATCACGACTATCTGATACCAAGTGGGTAAATAGTGTATTTGCTCCATCTCGATCGCCGGATTCAAGCATACTGACAAGCTGTTTCGCCTGTTCGAGTGTAATCATTGTTATTATTGTCCTTTGATGCCCGAAAAGTGTCTTACTGCATACGCTCGAAGATCTTATCAAGCTTCTCTTTTAGCGTTGCAGCAGTAAACGGCTTCACGATATAGCCATTAACACCGGCTTGGGCAGCTTCGATGATCTGCTCTCGCTTGGCTTCCGCCGTGATCATCAGTACAGGCAGGTGCTTGAGTTCGGCATCGGCACGGATATGCTTAAGTAGGTCGATACCCTGCATGCCCGGCATGTTCCAGTCCGTCACGACAAAGTCAAAATCGCCCTTTTTCAGCATCGGTAGCGCAGTCAATCCATCATCCGCCTCCTGGGTATTGTTGAAGCCCAAGTCACGCAGCAAATTCTTTACGATTCGGCGCATTGTTGAGAAATCATCAACAATGAGGATTTTCATGTTTTTATTCAAAGTTGCCCCCACTGAATTATCAGTGTTTTATAGTGTGTTTATTACGAAGTCCACGCAGTCAACTTGGACCGCAAACGTTGCATCGCCTGACTGTGAATCTGGCAAACTCGGGATTCACTCACCCCGATAACCGCCCCTATCTCTTTGAGGTTTAGCTCCTCGTCGTAGTACAGGGACAAAACTAATGCTTCTCTTTCAGGCAAGGTTTTAATCGCTTCGGCCAAGGATTGACGAAAATTATCATCCACAACCCCCTGAAAGGGAAGATTTTCTTCAACCGATTCTTCATTTGCGACAGTGTCTTCCGCAACCCCAAGATCATCCATACCCACTAAACGACCACAATTAACATCATTTAAGGCTTGGTGGTACTGTTCTAGCGTCATTTCGAGATATGCCGCAATTTCCTGATCGTTAGGATCCCGGCCGAGTGTGCCTTCAAGAACCGAAATGGCTTCAGAAATACGTCGGTTGTTTTTGTATACAGAGCGGGGAACCCAGTCCCCACGGCGGATATCATCCAGCATGGCCCCGCGAATACGGATGCCGGCAAAGGTTTCGAAACTCGCGCCCTTGGCCGGATCGTAGTTTTGCTGTGCCTCAAGCAGGCCAATCATACCCGCCTGAATGAGATCTTCCAACATCACGCTGGGTGGCAAACGGCCCATTAGATGATGGGCGATACGCTTGACCAAAGACGAATAGCGCTCGATAAAAGCCTGTGGGCTCTGCTGGTAGCGCCCATAGGTTAATGCTTTATTCACTGACCGGCTCCTCCCGTGGGTGTCGGGTATTCACCAACAACCGCTCCACGAAGAACTCCAAGTGACCGCCAGGGCTCTGCGGGACCGGCCACATGGCCGCTTTGTTGGCCAACGCCCCCAAAGCCAACGCAGCCGGGCTGCGCGGGAAAGCTTCCACCACCAGTTTCTGGCGTTTCACCGATTGGCGGACCCGATCATCAAGTGGAATACACGCCACCAGCTCAAGGTTGGCATCCAAAAAGCGCTCAGCCACACGGGTAAGCTTGATAAACAGCTCGCGTCCCTCGCGGTAGCTGCGCACCATGTTAGCCACAATTTTAAAGCGCTGAACATCATATTCACGGCTGAGGATCTTAATCATGGCATAGGCATCGGTGATCGACGTTGGCTCATCACAGACCACGACAACCACATCCTGAGCGGCGCGGGAAAAGCTCAGTACCATATCGGAAATGCCTGCGGCGGTATCGACCAGTAGCACGTCGATATCATCTTCAAGGGTACTGAACGCCCGGATCAGTCCCATGTGCTGGGCGGCAGTCAGCTCAGCCATATTCTGAGTGCCGGAAGACGCCGGAACAATCTTCACCCCGTATGGGCCTTCGACAATGATATCTTTCAGTTCGCACACCCCTGCCAGCACATGCGATAAGTTACGCACGGCACGCAGGCCAAGCATGACATCGACATTCGCCAACCCGAGGTCGGCATCGAGTACCATGACTCGCTTACCCTGGCGGGCCATTGAAATCGCCATGTTCAGGGTCACATTGGTTTTCCCTACCCCGCCTTTACCGCCTGTCACGGTAATCACTTTGGTTGAGGTTAGCTGGGTCATACGGCGTAAACCGCTAGCTTGATCGTACATGGCGTTCTCAGTCATAAAAGTCTGCCCCCTGGTTCTCAGCGCTTTCGCTACTCCAGAAGTGGGTTTGCTGGCTTAACTCTTGTTCAAGTAATTCGTTTGCCCGAGCAACCAGATAGTTCCCCGTGGCGACCTTAATGTCTTCCGGTACCCGTTGCCCGTCAGCAAGATAGGCAATCGGCAGTGCGTGTTGTATCGATACGCTGATCACCTCACCCAAGCTCAACGATTCGTCCAGCTTGGTCAGTACGCAGCCCGATAGCGGGATACGCCGGAAGTGCTCAACGGTTTCATGCAGCACCCGGCGCTGCGCTGTCGAAGGCAGCACCAAATAACTGCGGATCTGCGATCCACTGTTTTGCATCAAGGTGTCGAGCTGCTCCGATAGCCTGATATCACGCTGTCCCATTCCTGCGGTATCAAGCAGAACCAGGCGACGATGACGTAGCTGATGTAATATATCGGCCAATTCCTCGGCATCTTTAGCGACTCTTACCGGACAGCCCATAATTCGTCCGTAAGTGGCCAGCTGTTCATGGGCACCGATACGAAATGTATCCGTCGTCACCATGGCGATTTGATCGGGGCCGAACTCCATTGCTGCCCGGGCAGCCAGCTTGGCAATCGTGGTGGTTTTACCCACGCCGGTTGGCCCAAGCAGCGCGACAACGCCTCCGTTTTCCAAGATGCTGTCTTTGGTGGTAATAATCTGATCAGAAAGCAGGTTAAGCAGTGATGGCCATGCTTCGTTCGCGGGTACATCTTCAGGGATGTAGCACGCCAGCTGGTCTGAAAGCTCTTGCGACAACCCCATTTTTTCCAGCCGTTTGATCATCATCGCCCGCATCGGCTCGCGACGTTCCATTTCCTGCCACATCAGGCCAGAAACTTGGTGCTCGAGCAAGCGGCGGATCGAGGCCATTTCATTGCGCATCGCATCGATTTCACCGGCGCTGTGGTTGTGTGCTTTGGGATCATAGCGACTAGGATCCAAACGGTTTTTCGGCTGCTGCGATGAACCAAAACGTGATTCTGATTGCGCTGAATCGAAACGGCTTTCTGCCTGGCGATGACCTGTCGAACTGCGCCCTGCTGAACGGGAGACGTCCAAAGGCTCAGCCTTGGGTACCGCCGGACGACGGTAATCACCGATATCAAGCTGATGTCGATTTTGTTGACGACCTGCTTGCTGCTGGCCTGACTGTCGACTGGTTTGGTAACGGGCGGCAGGGTCGTTGAAATACGACTCCGACTGACGACGCTGCGGCTCTTGTGCTCTGCCGCCGCCAGCCGCATAGCTGCGCTCACCGTATGAAGCGCTGGCAGGATGCTGGGGCTCATCACCATAATGCTTAGACTGACGCTGCAACAGGGCTGACAACGAATCGGCTTCATGACCTTGGCCGTTGCCCTGCTCGGCATCACCAGACTGGCCGGTGAAATTGTGTAGCACTTTGGCAAACCGGCTAGCTGGCGACTGGATCTGGACTTTATCATCAGCCAGCTGACGCTTGGCGCTATCGAGTCGTTCGGCGAGATCTTCGCGTGTTTTGCTGGCAGCCGCCGACAGTTGGCCGCGAGGATCCTCACTGTCCAGTGCTGCAACAATTTCCACCCCACCGGTGACCTTTTTATTCGACATGATAACCGCATCCGCACCCAACTCTTCCTTCACTTGGGTGAGCGCAGCACGCATATCTTTGGCAAAAAAACGTTTTATTTTCAATGTAACATTCCCGTTATATCAGGCCATGGGGTGATGGTCGCCTCGTGGCTACCTCCCCCATCGTCATCGCCATTGCCGCCATTAAGAATTCCCTACTGCATTGACAATACGGATCTGTTTCTCGTCAGGCACTTCCTGATAAGACAACACACGTAATGAAGGGATTGTATTTTTTACAAACTTCGCGAGTGTCAGCCTCAGCACACCCGATGTCAGCAATACGGCAGGTTCGCCTTTCAATTCTTGCTGCTGGGTCGCATCAACCAGTGAACGCTGCAGGCGTTCAGCCAGGCCAGGCTCAATACCGGTTGACTCACCGCCGGAAGACTGCATAGTTTGATGCAAGATTTGCTCCAACTCTGGAACAAGAGTGATAACAGGTAATTCTGGCTCTATGCCATTGATTTCTTGGCAAATCAGTCGTTTCAAACTAACACGGACCGCCGCCGTCAATATGTCAGGATCTTGACTCTTGCTGGAGTATTCAGCCAGCGTCTGCACGATTGTTCGGATATCCCTAATAGGAATGGCCTCGTTAAGGAGATTCTGCAGCACTTTAACGATAACACCCAAGCTAAGCTGATCCGGTACCAACCCTTCCACCAAGCGTGGTGCAGCCTTGGCCAGCAAGTCGAGCAAGTTCTGGACTTCTTCATAGCCAATCAGCTGGGCAGCACGGTTAGTCAGGATTTGACTGAGGTGAGTCGCCAGTACCGTCGAGGAGTCAACAACGGTGTAGCCAAGGGCTTGGGCATGTTCGCGTTGGGAGTCGTTGATCCATACTGCTTCAAGGCCAAAGGCCGGATCCACCGTGCGCTCGCCATCCACATTGCCAAAGACTTGGCCCGGGTTTATCGCCAACTCACGATTAGGATGGATGTTAGCTTCACCACAGGCAACCCCCATCAAGCTGATACGGTAGGTGTTCGGCGGTAGCTCAAGGTTATCGCGGATATGAACAGCAGGGATCAAGAAACCAAAGTCCTGCGACAGTTTCTTCCTCACGCCTTTGACTCGTTCCAGCAACTCTCCCCCTTGATCTTTATCGACCATAGGAATGAGGCGGTAACCCACTTCAAGGCCAATGACATCAATCGGTTTGACATCATCCCAAGACAACTCTTTTGGCAATTGCGGAGCCACCACATCGGTTGAGGCTTGCTGCTCTTTGATTTCAGCCGCTTCACGCTGTGACTTGATGCGCCAATAAGCCACCCCGCCAATAAGCAAGGCCAGTAACAAGAAGGGGATATGTGGCATACCCGGTACGATACCCATCACAAACAGGATCCCACCGGTGATGATCAACGCCTGCGGGTTGTTGAACATCTGGAAAATCATCTGTTGGCCCATGTCTTCGTCAGTATTTTGACGCGTCACCATCATGGCGGCACCAATGGACAACAGCAACGATGGAATTTGGGCGACCAAGCCGTCACCGATAGTCAGCAAACTGTAGATTTCAATTGCGTCACCAAAGCCAAGGCCATGTTGGCTCATACCGATGACGAGGCCGCCGACAATATTGATACACAGGATAAGGATACCGGCAATCGCATCCCCCTTCACAAACTTGGAGGCACCATCCATCGAGCCGTAGAAGTCCGCTTCTTTGGTGACTTCAGAACGGCGGGTACGGGCCTGATCCTGGTCAATCAAACCGGCATTCAGATCTGCATCAATCGCCATCTGCTTACCCGGCAAAGCATCCAAGGTAAAACGAGCACTCACCTCGGAAATACGGCCGGCACCTTTGGTGACTACCATGAAGTTGATAATCATCAAGATCAGGAAAACCACCAAACCAACCGCATAGTTACCACCAATCACCACCGAACCGAAGGCATCGATAACCTGACCGGCAGCATCCGGCCCGTCGTGACCATACAGCAAGACGACTCGGGTAGAAGCAACGTTCAGCGCCAAACGCAGCAAGGTCGCTATCAGCAATACTGTCGGGAAGGCCGCAAAATCAAGGGGACGGCGAGTATAAATTGTGACCAGCAGTACCACGAGGGCAAGCGCGATATTAAAGGAAAAAGCCATATCCAACAGCAATGGCGGCATGGGCAATATAATCATTGCCAAGGTTGCCAGTACCAAAACAGGCGCACCTATCGCCGGCATCGACTGTAAACGAGCAGGATTAAACTTATCGGTAAAAGGTAAAGATAGCTTCATGCAATGTCTTTAATGGTTCTGTTCCCGCTAAACCAAGACACCTTCAATATACCGGTAGTCACTGCGACGACACTGTATCGTGTGGGATCTGCGAGGGGTGTTATAAGAAGTATGGTATTTGTTATTGTACCGCTTTCGCCGGAAAACAAAAAGCAACCGACTGCAACTTAACAGCAATTATCACGCCACTATTTTTGCCATATTTTTGACGCTCTTGGTGGGATACTACGCGGGCAGAGAGGCCCAAACGCTGGCCTCTAGCCTCGCAGACTAGTGGCGCAACTCGTTGGGGATATCCGACACTTCCTTAGACAAAGAAGGTTTGCGCCCACGGCCTTTCTGGTACTGCTTAAGCTGGTAAATATACGCTAGCACTTGCGCCACGGCAGCAAATAGCCCATCGGGGATCTGCTGCTCGAGCTCGGTCGTGTGGTACAGAGCCCTTGCCAGTGGCGGCGCAGGCACAATTTCTATCTGATGTTCGTTGGCAATTTCACGGATTTTCAGTGCCAGAAAGTCTGTCCCTTTGGCGATAACCACCGGTGCCGAGTCAATCTTGGCGTCATAGCGCAGAGCGACCGAGAAGTGTTCCGGGTTGGTAATGACAACATCGGCCTGCGGGACATCCGCCATCATTCTCCGCTGTGCCATTTCACGCTGAAGCATACGAATACGCCCCTTCACTTCCGGCTTACCTTCCGAGTCCTTGAACTCGTCCTTCACTTCCTGCTTGGTCATCTTGAGCTGTTCATTGTGCTGCCAGATCTGGTACGGAATATCGATGGCTACCACAACCAGCAGAGAACAACTGATCAAAAAAATGAAATTGAGTAAAATATCCAATGCGTGAGCGATATTTTTCGGATACACCTCACGGCTGAGTTGGTAGAAATCGGTCAGGTTCGCCTTGAGCAGGAAGAAGGCAACCCCTATCACTAACAGAACCTTGAGGATCGACTTTATCAACTCAACCAAGCTCTGCTTGCCCATCATCCGCTTGAGGCCGCTGATCGGGTTCATTTTGGACAACTTCGGGGCAGCGGCTTGTGATGAAAAACTGATCCCACCGAGACCCGTAGCCCCAATAAACGCCGCGACATAGACAAACAACAGGAAGGTAAATAACGGAAACAGCACGTTACCGAGCGCCGACACAATCAAGCCAAACAGCTGTGAGAGATCGAATATTTCCTCTCGGGTTAGGCTGAACAGTCTTGTCATGACCTCGCCGATCCCCCGGCCGATCGCCTCACCAAACCACATCATACCGACGGCACCAGCCACCAGTACCGCAATCGATGCGAGCTCCCTCGACCGGGGAACCTGTCCTTTCTCGCGGGCCTGATCCCGCCTTCGGGGCGTGGCCTCTTCGGTTCTTTCTTGTCCGTCAGACTCTGCCATTAGCAATCCAACCGAATTAAACTACACACTTGCTCGACACCAACCTGCCAGATCGCTTCATAGTGCGGCAAAATACCTGCAATCAAAAACCAGCTGATCACAAAGCCCAGCAACAGGGCAAAAGAAAAGCCGAGAGCAAAAATATTCAACTGGGGGGCTGCCCGAGTCATCACACCAAACGACATATTGACCACCAGCAAGGCCACTACGCCGGCAATGGCGATGCTTAGCGCAAACTTGAACATATGACCAAACCACTGCGCCATCTGATAGTAATCCGCAGCATCGAGCATCGACTCACCCACAGGCAGCGTATGGAAACTCATCGCCACCAGCTTGAGCATCATTAAATGGCCATCAGTAGCCAGGAAAATCATCACCACCAGAAACATATAGAACTGGCCCAGTACCGGGGTATTTTGCCCGTTGGACGGGTCTACCATAGAGGCAAAGCCCAAGCTCGACTGCATACCGAGGATCTGCCCCAGCAGTATAAAAGTCTGGGTGACAAAGGTCGTCACCATCCCCATCGCCACGCCGATGACCACCTGCTGGCCGGTGGTAATGAAGCCCTGCAACGACATCAAGGGAATATCGACCGGGGCAACCGGCAAGACAGGCAACAACGCAAAGGTAAACAACAATGAGACATAGAGACGAATCTTAGGCGCGACATAGCGGGCACCAAAGAACGTCATCACCATCAGCATTGATGAGATCCGGGTCAGCGGCCAGAAAATCGTTGCCAGCCACTCCAATAGCAAGGGTGCAGGATAATTCATCGTCAGTGCAGCAGTTGCGGGATGTAGTCAATCATCTGATGGAAATAGTCCATCAGCATCTGGGTCATCATATGGCCGAAGAACATCAGGGCCAGCAAGGTCACGATCAACCTCGGCAAAAAGCTCAGGGTCTGTTCGTTAATCGAGGTTGCCGCCTGGAAGACAGCCACCACCAAACCTGTCAGCAAGCCCGGCACCACAATGGCACAGACCATGAGCAGTACCATGTAGAGTGCATCTTGGAAGATTTCGACAAAAAACTCCGGCGTCACGTCCCAAAACTCCCCGCCAAGGTTGATAAAATCAGGTTCCAGCCATCCACCAGCACAAACAACATCAGCTTAAACGGCAAGGAAACGATCATCGGCGAAAGCATCATCATACCCATGGCCATCAGGACCGACGCCACCACCAAATCAATGATCAAAAAGGGCAAGAACAGCATAAAGCCGATCTGGAACGCCGTTTTCAGCTCTGACGTCACAAAAGCCGGGATCAGTACCGTCATCGGTACCTCTTGCGGATCGGTGGCGTTCGAGCCCGACATTTCGACAAAGGTTTCCAAATCTTTAACCCGAGTCTGGTTGAGCATAAACTGACGCAGCGGATCTTGGGCGGCTTCCAGCGCCTGGGCAGCACTCATCTGTTCGTTGATGTAGGGCTGAACGGCAGCGGTATTGATCTTGTCGAGTACCGGCGACATCACGAAAAAGGTCATGAACATGGCAATACCAATAATCACCTGGTTCGATGGCGTCTGTTGTAAACCCATCGCCTGACGCAATATCGAGATGACCACCACAATTCGGGTGAAGGAGGTCATCAGGATCACGATAGCCGGCAAGAACCCCAATGCGGTCATCAAGGCAAGGATCTGCAGGGTAATCGAATAATCCTCGCTGCCATCCGGGTTGACGGTCACCGAGAAGGCCGGTATACCACTGCCACCGCTTCGGGTCAGTGCCATCGCGGTTGAACCGGCTTCGTTTTGCATCTCGCTCAATGTCGCGCCCGGCTGCGCAGCGGTGCCACCAACCAAGTCCGCAGCCGTTTCTGCCGCGGCAGGAAACACCAACAAAAGCGAAAAAACCGCCAGTACGGCGGCAATGAAATTAGTTCTTCTCATTTTTTCTCAACAGCTTTCCCAGCTGGCTGGCAAATTCCCCGCCATCCTGACCTTGATCAGAGGCAATCGGGTTATCAAGTTTTCCGAGCAGCGATATATTATGTTGGGTCACCCCGACCAGCATCTGCTCTTCACCGACCTGCAACAAAACGATACGTTCGCGCTGGCCAACCGGCAGTTGGCGCAAGATACGAATAGCGCTATCACCGCCTTGCAAGCCGGGTAGCTTCATCCTTTTGATGAGCCAAGCAAGCAAAACGATGACCGCCAGAACCAACAACAACGAGGCGAGCGTGGTCGCCAAATTCAATTCAGGCGCCATAATTAACGTAGCTTCTTGATCCGCTCGGTCTGGCTGATCACATCTGTCAGACGAATACCGAATTTGTCATTGACCACCACGACTTCGCCGTGGGCGATCAGCGTGCCGTTAACCATCACATCCAGCGATTCACCGGCCACACGATCGAGCTCTACAACCGAGCCCTGGTTAAGTTGCAGCAGGTTTCGAATACTGATCTGCGTCCTGCCAACTTCCATCGAGATGGTCACCGGAATATCCAAGATAGTATCGAGCTTGCGGCGTTCATCTTCGCCAATCGGGGCCGATTCATCGGTCAGCTCTTCCAGTGGCGCCGGCTGCGCCACTTCATCACTGGCCTGCTCAGCCAAGGCCGCCGCCCAGTCGTCGGCAATTTGTTGATCATTATTAGACATGTTTGTACCTATTCGGATCTCGTCCTTAATTGTCTGTATCGTCACCGTGAAGATTCAACAGTGCCGAGCCTAGTTCATCGCGATCGAGGAAAGCCAAATCGCTTTTCACCATATCCGGACGCTTTAGTTTTTCGGTGATCTTCAATGCGATATTCTCGCCCGATTTACCCATTTTGGCGCGGTAGGTTGGTAAGTCTTCGACAAAGACCGTTGCCGCTTCCGGCACATCAATCGGGATCACATCTCCCGGCTGAAGCTCCATCAAGTCACGCAGGGTCAGGTCAACATCGAGCAACTTAGCCCGCATATTCACCGGCACATCCATGATTTCGTCACGCAGCGCTTTGCTCCAGCGAACAT
Organism: Photobacterium lutimaris; assembly: GCF_003025555.1. GTDB lineage: Bacteria > Pseudomonadota > Gammaproteobacteria > Enterobacterales > Vibrionaceae > Photobacterium > Photobacterium lutimaris. Next base: position 55,973 of record NZ_PYMH01000018.1, read on the forward strand.
CGGTGTCCATCTTGTCACTCTGGACACCGGCATCAAGCAATTCGCGAATGGGCTCTACCATGGAGTAAGGCATCACCACATGGAAGTCACCACCGCCACCGTCAACCTCGATATGGAACGAACTGACAATAATCACCTCGGTCGGGCTGACGATATTGGCCATCGTTGGGTTGACTTCAGAGTCGAGGTATTCGAACTCGACGCCCATTACCGGTGACCACGCCTCGCGGTAATCTTCAAACACCAATTTCAACAGCATCTGAACAATACGACGCTCAGTCGGGGTAAATTCACGCCCTTCAATCTTGGCGTGGAAACGCCCATCGCCACCAAAGAAGTTCTCGACCAAAATGAAGACCAGTCGGGCTTCCATGGTGATCAGTGCCGTCCCCTTGAGCGGACGAAAGCGCACCATATTCAAGCTGGTCGGGACATACAGGGTATTCTGATACTCGCCAAATTTGAGCATCTGCACCCCGTTGATAGAAACCTCGGCTGTTTTTCGCAACATATTAAACAGGCTTATCCGCATATGGCGGGCAAAACGCTCGTTAATCAGCTCCAGTGTAGGCATCCGCCCACGGACTATCCTGTCTTGTGATGAAAAATCAAAAGCCATGACGCCAGTGTCGCTCTGGCCACCGTCATCATCATCATCGACATCGTCGACACCGTGTAAGAGGGCGTCAATTTCGTCCTGAGTTAATAAGTCACTCACATAAAACCTATTGCATTACAAAACCAGTAAACAGTACCCGCTCAACCGCTTGTCGGCCGGATACCTTAAGCAGAGCCTCTTGAACAGCCGCCAACGACTGACTACGAAGCTCTAATCGTCCTGTCGGCGTTCTCAATTGCTCAACGGTTGCAGCACCAAAGGTCTGCAACAACGTACTTTCTATCAGCGGAATATGCTGACGGGCGGCAGCATCATTGCTATCTCCCCTTACCATAAGCTGAACTTTAACCTGCACCAACCTGTCTCGGGCGTCACCGCTAACATTGAAAATAAAAGGTTGGGGCAAAATAACATAGTAGGCGGATTCCACCACTGCCGGAGCTGATGGGGTCGCCGAGCCCGACTGTGCAGTCTCCGGCTCCGGAGACGAGCCGCCAAAGAAAAACCATGCGCCAACGCCAGCGCCTGCAAGCAGAGCAACGGCCAATACGGCAATGATCACTAACTTCTTCTTTCCGCCGCCTTGTCCTTCATCTGCCATGCTTGATTTATCCTTTGTTGTGAGTTTTATAGCCAAACATTTAAAGTTATGTGGGTATCGCTTTTGCCCAGTTTACCAGAGTCCTACCCTAGGCATAGTAATCAACACCGTCTTTTGGTGCTGCCATCCACAAATCCGTGCGACTGGCCGTCTGATTACTGTCAGCAGCCAGCTCATGAGCGGCTATCTGACCTGAGCCTTGTTCACCACGCTGAGGTGAAGAGTCTGGCTGACCATTCGGGTGCTGCTGCGAACCGCCGGCAAACTGGCGACTGCTGTCCTGCTGGACGGTACTTTGGGCTAACTGTAACCCTTGCTGTTGCAACAGCTCACGTAAACGGGGCATGGCTTGTTCGACCAAATCCCGCGATTGCTGATTGGCCACGGTAATTTGTACCGATGCCTGATCGTTATTCATCGATAATTTGATCTGCAATTTACCCAGCTCTGGCGGGTCAAGGCGGATATCAACATGCTTGAGGTTCTTCGACATCATCATCTGAACCCTGTCCGCCAGCTGGTCTCCGGCTTGCTCTTTGCTCAACAGCAGAGGAGACTGAGCCGTGCCAGGCTTTTCACCCTCAGTAGCCAACATCCCCGCAGCCGCTGTTCGTTGCGTGGTATGTGGACCGTGGGTCTCACCCAAACTTGCGCTTGAACCGTCATCCAGCGACGTCGCTGCCAATGCTCCCGTACTGCCTTTCACTAGCGGTGCTCCTTTCAGCACCTCAGATGACGATGATTGGCCCATCAACGCCGCCAATTCGCTGGTCGGCGATGAATGAAATGCACCATTGGACGTTACCTGGTTCGATGATAGCGGTGTCGTTCCTTGAGCGCTTTTAAGTTCACCGTTGGTCATCGCCATTCCCGATAAAGCCATTTTACCGGCTTGCTCGCCTTTTACCGGCTTGCCATCGGTCATTGCCGCGCCATCTTGCTCTTGTGCCACTAGCCCTTCAATGCCACCAGCCCCTTTACCCGCAAGATCTTTACCCATGGCAATGTCTTTGCCAACTAAGGTCTCTTTACCCGTCACGGTTTCTTTACCAACAGCGCCGCCTTTTTCGGTCATTGCCTCTTGGGTTAATGCTTCTGCATCAGGCGGCAACAACTTGCCATCTGTACCCGCAAGTTGACTGTGTGATGCGGATAAGCGCTGGAGGAAATCTTCGCCTTCGCTCATGGATAACTTGACGCTGTCAGGATTGGCTATCGATGATCCCGGGTGTTGACCTGCAACAGCAATTGCAACCGTATCATCACCGGATAGTTCATCGCCGGCTTGATTGCCTTCTTGACTGCCTGTTGAGTACCCTGCATTTTTGCCATCCGACTCTTCTAAGCCTTCAGCTTCCAGACTGCCATCCTGAATTAGTTCTTTTTTATCAATATTCTGTGCTACATCATCAGTAGTGTCACTTGTTCCCACAGACAGCTGCGTGCTAGAGAGTTTGCCATCTTCATCTGTGGTTTTCGCCTCGGCGTCCAGCGAAGTCGGTTCCGCTGTAGGCTCTTTGCCCATCAACCCTTGCAGGGTTTGGCTGAAGCCTTTGTCCGGCACCGCGTCCAATTTTCCCGGCTGGCTTTCTGTTGCCGCAGAGGTCTTTGAAGCTCCCGCCGATGCTGCCGGAACGGTATCCGTTTTGAATAATTGAGATAAAAACATAATGAAGATCGCGCTTTGACAGTGGCCTATAGACGATAATGATGCAAAAAATACGCCAACACACCAGTTTATACCCCATTAAATACGAGCTACTGGCGGATACGCCTTCTGCTAACGAGTCATCAAGCGACGGGCATATTGCATGGTGGCAAACTCATCCATCATTTTCTGCTCTTGCTTGTCCAGCAAGCGCTGCCGCTCGGTCTGTTTCTTTTCAATTAACCACTCTATCGAGCGCCGTTGTTTGCGCATTTCCTGCCAGTGCAAGCTGCATTGCTCCACCTGCTGGTCGAAATGAGCCCCCGCACTCCTCTGCTTAACCAAGGTTTCATCAAGCTGGTTTAAGAATTTTTGCAGGTGATTATATGCACTGGCCGTCAGCCCTTGCTGGCCTCGCTCAGACAACTGGCGGCAATAGTCCAGGCGGTACTGTTCTATCTGCCGCAATTGCTGTAAGTAGTTTTCACGCTCGATACGCGCTTGGTTCAGCGCCAGCGATGCTTTGTGCTCGGCATCGGCAGTCTGGGTTAAAATCAACGCTAGTGCATTTTCGGCTGCCATCGCTTTCTCCTGGCAAATTCTTCCACCATCAATTTAGCAATGGCTGTTCGCTGGTGTCATCGTTATCTATTGTCCGCTAAGTACGGAGCGTAACATGTTGACGCACATCTCGTAGGGGACGGCCTCTTTCATTGATTGCTGCATGTAACCATCTAATCGAGGCTTGAGGGCAAACGACTGATCGATGGCTTGGTCGGTACCGGGTTTATAGGCGCCGATTGACACCAAGTCCTGATTCTTGCGGCAAATCGACAACACTTGCCTCACCGCTTTGGACATCATCAGGTGCTCTTCGCTCACTATGGCTGGCATCACGCGGCTTACCGAGCGCTCGACATCGATTGCCGGGTAATGACCCGCATCAGCAAGTTCCCGTGATAACACGATGTGGCCATCCAAAATCGCCCGTGACGCATCGGCGATAGGGTCTTGTAGATCATCACCTTCCGTCAATACGGTGAAAAAAGCGGTAATAGATCCCTGATGCTCGCCACCATTGCCTGCCCGCTCTACAAGTGCTGGCAATTTGGCAAAGACCGAAGGCGGATAACCCTTGGTGGCTGGTGGCTCGCCGACAGAGAGGGCGATTTCCCGCTGAGCTTGGGCAAAGCGGGTCAGTGAGTCCATCAGCAATAGAACATCCAACCCTTGGTCACGGAAATATTCCGCAATCGTCAGGGCCGTTTGGCACCCTTTCAGTCGCATCAGCGGTGAAGCATCGGCAGGTGCCGCCACGACGACTGCTCGCTGGCGCCCTTCCGTGCCAAGGATCTCATCAATAAATTCTTTAACTTCACGGCCCCGCTCGCCGATAAGGCCAACCACCACAACCTGTGCCGTGGTACCCCGGGTCATCATCCCCAACGTCACCGACTTACCGACACCCGATCCGGCAAACAAGCCGATACGCTGCCCCTTGCCGACAGTCAGCAGACCGTTAACGGCCTTCAAACCAACGTCCAGCGGCTCTTTGATCGGTTTTCTGGCCAGCGGGTTAATGGGTTCGGCGTTGAACGCCGCCCGCTCGCCGGTATAAATATCACCAAGGCCATCAAGGGGATTACCGACACCATCGATCACCCTGCCAAGCAATTCCATCCCGACCGGGATCCCCCCAGCTTCGGTGATCGGCGTCACTCTGGCGCCGGGCATGATGCCGGTCAGCTGTTCGCTGGGCATCAAAAAGAGGGTTTCACCAGAGAAGCCAACCACTTCGGCTTCCATCTCGCCGGTAAGGGTTTCCACCTTACACTGGCTGCCAACGGGTGCCCGGCACCCAATCGCTTCCAGTGTCAGCCCAACGACACGCACTAAACGGCCGGATGCCACCGGCCGGGACGACGTATTGGTTGTTTGATAGCGGGATAAACGTTCAGCCAGATTGGCCATCACCCTTCTCCGTGCGCTTGGTCAGACTCTTGACAAGATGACGGCTGGGAAGGCTGGCTGTTAAGACCAACAAACTGCTCAAGCAAGTGGCGCAATCGGGTTTCCATCTGATAGTCGATGGTCGAATTGCCTGATTCGACAAACAGATCCCCACGGTTCATTGCCGGCTCAGCCTGAAGCGTCCATTGCCGCTCTGCCAAGTTCTCGGTACCGTAAGCCTGCTTGATAATGTCCAGATCTTCGGGGTGAAGCTGAATCGTGGTTTTTTGCCCGGCCATCGGCAGCGCAGCAATCCCTTCGCGCAGGGTTTGCAAAATCACCTGCGGGTTGGTTTTCAGCTCGACCTGAACCAATTCACGGGCCAAGCTGGTTACCAGCTGAACCAACTGCTGCTCAACCGCATCATCAACTTGCCGCAACGGGGTTGCCAACTTTTCTACCAGCTGGGTTAAGTGGCCAACCTGCTCATCTGTTATCGCTTTGCCTTGTTCTAGACCCTGCGCCAGACCTTGGGCCAAACCTTGTTCAAGCCCTTGCTGCAGACCTTGTTCCATCCCCTGCTGCGAACCTTGCTCAAAGCCTTCGCTATGTCCGGCAGCTCGGCCTTCAGCAATACCTTCTTCATAGGCAGAGTGGCGGATGTCATCCAAGTCGGCGGCAGTAAGCGGCGGCAGTTCAGGCTCTTCATCAAGCGGCTCAACCTGCCACTCGGGTTCGTAATTAAAGGCATTTTCCGTCATGCCTTCCTGTTCGGAGGTGTAATCCGGGTAGGCCCAACGCTCAAGCTCTTGCGCTTGATGTTCGGGAACACGGAGGAAGCCACGACGGCGCTCCATCGGGCGATCAGAAGACATAACTAGCCATTATACTGCTCAAGCACAGTAACGTATTACAGGAATTCATCGGCACCGCCTCCGGTCAGCATCAGCTCGCCGGCATCTGATAGTCGACGGGCAATCGACAGGATCTCTTTCTGGGCAGACTCAACGTCAGCCACACGGATTGGCCCCATCGCCTCAAGATCATCTTGCAGCATTTCAGCGGCACGCTTGGACATATTACGCATGATTTTCTCGCGCAGCGTGTCATCAGCACCCTTGAGGGCTTTCTGCAAGAGATCTTGCGGAACATCACGCATCAGAGTCTGGATTCCGCGATCATCCACTTCGGCCAGGTTGTCGAAGACGAACATCAGATCTTCAATCTGGGTCGCCATGTCTTCGTCATTGTCACGAATTTGATCCATGAGTGCGCCTTCGACATTGTTGTCGAGGTAGTTCATGATCTCGGCAGCCGCCTTCAGGCCGCCAATTTTCGCCGCCTGGGCTCCGGCTTGACCGGCAAACTGTTTCTCCATGATATCGTTCAGCTCATGCAGTGCCGCCGGCTGAACTTCTTCAAGGTTGGCAATTCGCATCATCAAATCCAGTCTCACCCGCTCTGGGAACTGCGCCAGAATTTCCGCTGACTGCTCAGGCTCGAGGTACGACAGAACAATGGTTTGGATCTGCGGGTGTTCGTTGAGAATAATGCTGGCAACCTGCCTTGGATCCATCCACTTGAGGGAATCAAGACCCCGCGAGCCACTGCCCATCAAGATCTGATCGACCAGGTTATTTGCCTTGTCTTCACCCAATGCCGCGATCAGTGTATTACGGACAAAATCTTCGCTGCCCATACCGATACTGGTGTATTTCTGGATATCCTCAAGGAAATGGCGATGAACAGCAGACACTTTTTCTTGGTTTAGATCTGCCATTTGTGCCATCACGCCACCCACCCGCTGCACCTGCTTAGGTTCAAGATGACGGATAATGCTGGCGGCATCCTGCTCATTGAGGCTCAATAGCAAAATCGCAGCTTTATCCGCCCCGGTCAGGGTGGTGATATCAAATTTCTTGTTGTCCGTGGTTGCGACTTCATTAGCCATCTTCAGTTACCCAACTTTTAACAACCTGCGCTGCCAGATCCGGCTCGTTAGCCACAAGGGCACGCACCGCTTTCAGCAGATCTTCATCTTTATGCAGGTTTGGTAGATCCAGATTGCTGCTGCTCAACTCGAGGGTTTCCGCCCCGTCAAGCTCGCTGCCAATCAGATCAATAGACTCATGACCACCAGACGGCACTGGCAAACCATTTTCATCCAATGGTGTACCGTCAGCCGATTGGTTCGGATACAACAGTTTGCGCATTGCCGGGCGCACCATCACCACCATGATCACAATAATCACAAGGGCTGCAGCCAACCAGCGAACCCAGGTGTTGAAGTTCGGGTGATCCCATATCGGCAGGTCCGCGACCATTTGCTCTTCTGGTACGGCAAACGGCACCGAAATGACTTCCAGCATGTCGCCACGCATTTCAGAAAAACCGACGCCACCTTTGAGCAAGCGGGAGATTTTTGCTATCTCAGCCTCACTCAGTGCAACTCGGGTTAGCTCTCCGGTTTCTGGGTTTAGTACCTGCTTGTAATCAATCGCGACCGAAACGGTTTGGCGGTCAACGGTACCGGTTTGTGCCCGGCGGTGCCTGATAGTGGTATCCAGCTCATAATTTCGGGTCGATTCACGGTGAACGGAATTGTTCCCGCCACGGCCGCCAGACTGCAACTCAGCCACTTCCTGCGGGATCGCGCTGTCTACCGGAGGCTGGTTACTTAAGGCCCCCGGAATACCTGCGACCATACTGCCGTTGTTGATATCTTCTAGCGTATATTCACTGCGGGTGGATTGGGACGCCGGATCATACTGCTTACGAGTTTCTTCCACTGCACTGAAGTCCATCGACACATCCACCTGCGCGGTATAGTTGCCAAGCCCCAGCACCGGGATAAGAATCGCATCGATTTTCTCGCGCAGAGCCTGCTCTTGCTTGCGTTCCAGTTCGTATTCTTTGCGACGGGCCGTTGCCTGCGGATCAGCGGTGCCCGAACTGAGTAAACGGCCATGCTGATCAGTCACGGTGACACGGGTCGGTCTGAGTCCCGGCACTGCCGTGGCAACCATATCCACAATCGAGTCGACTTCTTGTTGACCCAATGAGCCACCTGTCGACAGGGTCAAAAATACGGTAGCGGATGCTTCCTGATTATGGCGAACAAACACACTTTGCTTAGGCATCGCCAGCAGCACTTGGGCTTGGCGGACCTGGCGAATTTGTTCGATAGCCCGCGCCAACTGGCGCTCACGGCTGAGCTTCAAGCGCTCTTGCTCAAGGCGCTGAGACACCCCGAACCCCATATCCTGCAGCAGGATGTCATCCCCCATGGCCGTTGCTTGGTTCAAGCCCGCCCGGGTCAATTCCAGCTTAATCGCGGAAAAGTTGTCGGCAGGTACACGGACAGTGTTGCCATCAAGGGTATAGTTGATTTTTTTCTGATCGAAATGATCGAGAATGGGGATCAGCTCAGCCGTTTCATAGGTTCCTAGAGGCCGCATTTCCGGCTCTTTTATCCAAGAAATGACAAGGACGATCAAAGCGACGCAAATAGCGACCGACAGAACCAGAACAACCTGACGCAGCACATCCAGATTCCCCAGCATGCTATCAACACGCGAGGCACCCTTTTCTTCAACGTCTGGGTTCTGAAGCGCCGATTCGCTGTCCGCCATCACCGCTGTCGATGATGAATTGCCAGCTACCGCGAGTTCGTTGTTAGTTGATAGTTCCGACACGCACTATATTCCTAAATTAGACTGGCATATTCATGAGTTCTTTGTACGCTTCGACCATTTTATTGCGCACCTGTACCGTTGCTTCGAAGGCAACGCTGGACTTGTTACGCGCAATCATGACATCAGACAGGGAGACGCTGCGGTCACCTTGGTCGAAACGTGTTGCTAGCTCGCTAGATTGTGACTGGATCTGGTTGACGCCTTTGATGGCATCGCCCAGCATTGCCCCGAAATCAGCGCTGACCTGTTGACCGGTTGCCGGGCGGGACGCATTGGTGGCTTCCAGTTGCATGGCCTGCATTTCGGCCTGAAGTCCATTTACTTTCATTACTCTCTCCTACCCGTCAAAATGTTGTCAGCGGAATAATTTTATTACGTAAAGTATGAAGGAATTCGTCCATCATTACGGTGTTCAAACTGGGATATCGATTCCAGCATCGCGCATTTTTGCCAATTTATAGCGCAGCGTTCTTGGACTGATCCCTAATTTTTCCGCGACATCCTTGCGCCGGCCATCACAAGCCCGAATGGTGTCTAGAATAATCGAAAACTCTTGTTCCCGCAGCTCATTTCCTAATCCATCCGCTGGCGTTGCCATTTTTACCTTCTCAACAACCTGTTGCTCTGTCGCCACATTCGGGCTGGCATGTGGTGCGCCGGTTGCATCATCTCCCAACGGCGTACTTGCCATCGGTTCGAGCAAGGTCTGCAATCCATCAGCCTGCAACCAGTCTAACCCTTCGAGCAAAATATCTGATTCTGTCACCCATTGCCCCTGGCACAAGATCAATGCCCGCTGGATAACATTGTCGAGCTCCCGGACATTGCCCGGCCAGGTGTAGTGCTTGAGCTTAGCCATTGCCGCGGATGAAAACTCGGGTACCGGCTGCCCCTGCTTGCTGCAATGGCGCTCCATCAAGTATTGAGAAAGCGGCTCGATATCTCCCGGGCGCTCACACAGTGCAGGCCACAACAGCGGAAACACATTGAGGCGGTAATACAAATCCTCACGGAAATGCCCTTGCGTAACGTACTGTTTCAAATCACGGTTACTGGTTGCCAGTACGCGAACGTCCAACTTGATACTCTTACGGCTCCCCAAACGCTCGACCTCACGCTCCTGCAGTACCCGCAGCAGTTTGGCCTGTAAGTTCAAGTCCATTTCGCTGATTTCATCGAGCAGAATTGTCCCGCCCTGGGCTTGCTCGAACTTACCGGGACACGCTTGGATGGCTCCGGTAAATGCCCCTTTTTCATAACCGAACAGGGTTGCTTCCAGCATATTTTCCGGAATGGCTGCACAATTAATCGCAATAAAAGGACCGTCACTGCGGTTAGAGTGTTGGTGGATATAGCGCGACATGACCTCTTTTCCCGAACCGCTCGGGCCCAGTACCATCACGCTAGCATCTGTTTTGGCGACTTTCTCGGCCAGTGCCAGTAGCTTCAGTGACTTTTCGTCAGCGGCAACGGTATGACCATTTTCGCTTTTCACTGGCGCATAGCGACTGACCATATTGAGCAGCACTTCAGGGGCAAACGGCTTGGCCATATAATCAATTGCGCCGTCCTTCATCGCCGATACGGCATCTTCGATATTGGCGTACGCGGTCATCAGCAAAACCGGCAGTTTGGGCCAGTGTTGCTTGATGCTGCGTAGCAGACCAAGACCATCCATACCGGCCATTTGAACATCCGACACGACGATATCGACCGTATTGGCTTTGAGCATCAGCAGGGCCTGCTCGGCGCTGTCAGCCTCCAGCGAATGATAACCCGCCAACGCCAGCGTATCCACCAAGGCTTCGCGCAATCCCTCGTCATCCTCGACGACCAAAACACGGTTTGGATTCATTGTGTTACTCCTGTCGGATCCAATTGTTGTTCATTATGCTCTGCTTGAACGGCATCAGCCTGCGGCAATGATAAAGTAAAGCAGGCTCCTCTGCCGAGCTCTGATTCCACGGTCAACCGCCCCTTATGAGCACTGGCGACCATTTGTACCACGGCTAACCCAAGTCCGGTTCCCTGCTGGCGCGTGGTGTAAAATGGCTCCAAGATTTTCTGTTGCATCTCAGGGGCAATACCCGGTCCGTTATCCAATACAGCCAAGTGAATAAAACCACCTTGCTCGATAACCTTCACCGCAACCCGACACTGCTTACCCGCCATTTGGATGGCATTGGTGATCAAGTTGCTGATCGCACTCGCCAGTGCATTGGCGTTGCCCAGTAGCTGCAACGATTCATCGTCACAATCAATACTGAAATCAACCTGGCTATTAAGCACCTGTGCTTCGACCATGCTATCGAGCTCGTTGAGCAGGGTCTCAAGACTAAAGCACTCCACCACTTTGTTGTCGCCGCCCTTGGCAAACAACAGCATATCATTGACCTGCTTTTCCAAATCGTGCAGGCGGTCGACTAACTTGCCCTGAAAACGCTCTCGCATTGGTGCGGTCAAATTGGGTGCAGCCAGATTAGAGGCATACAACATGGCACTGGATAACGGCGTCCTTACCTGATGGGCCAACGAGGCAACCATTTTGCCAAGCGAGGACAACCGCTGCATCTCACTGACCCGCGACTGGAGCAGGCGAGTCTCTGTCATGTCGGTGATGAAAATCAGCTGACCGCTGTTCGATGCCGATATCGCCAATTTCACCCTGCGGCCATTTTTCAAAGAGATCTCGTGACCGTCATCGTCGCGGGGAGAGAACGCCCGCTGGATAACATCGACCCAGCGTTGGTCCAGTAGCGGCTCACCAAGCAAACGAATCGCTTCGGGGTTGGCCTCGCGGACTATCCCCCCCGGATCCAAGAAGATCACCCCAGATGGCATCACTTCCAGCACTTGCTGATAGCGGCTAACTTGCTGTGACAATGTCCCCAAAGCCGAGCTTGAAGCAAGCGGGAGACTCTGATCTGGCTGATTATCTTCCATGGAAAACCTAATAAAACGAAAATGAGCACTTCATGGCGCGCAGAGCAATTGCTATGAATTCGATGCAGAGCGTCTAACAGTACGCTGTCAAAAAGTGCCATTAAAAAGCGACAAACTAGATATATGCATGAATGATGCCAAGATTATATCTTTATTATCAGCATGTTATCTAGAGAGGGAGATAAGAAAAGACGCCAACAATTTGGCGCCTTAGATGTGATGGTATTTTGACTAGCGACTTAAGCCATACTTGCGCATTTTTTCAACCAATGTGGTGCGGCGCATTCCCAGCATGTCTGCAGCCCGGGCAACAACCCCGCCCTGTGCCTCTAGGGCCTGGCTAATCATGTCAATTTCTAGCTCTGCCAGCATTTCCTTCAAATTGACTCCTTCCGGCGGTAAATCACTGTGACTCTGATCATCGTCCAGCTCTGCGCTATGGCTGCTAAACATATCAGCCAATGCCAACCTTTCATGATCGTCTACCGACAGGAAGTTTTCTTCTGGCTGGAATTCAGGAAACTGACTATAGCGATACTTCATTGGCAGATGGCTGATGTCGACCATTTCGCCCGGATAAAGAATGATCAAACGCTCAACCAAGTTAGCCAACTCACGAATATTGCCCGGCCAATCATGCTCCATCAAAGAGGTGACAGCACGAGGAGTAAAGTGGATAGGCTTGGCCCCCTGGGCTTCCATCCGAGCCAATAGCTCTTGCAGCAGTAAAGGAATATCTTCCATTCGCTCGCGCAGTGCCGGCATCTCAATCGGGAAGACGTTCAGGCGGTAGTACAGATCTTCACGGAATTTTTCGTCGGCGATCATTGACTCGAGATCGCGGTGCGTTGCCGCCACAATGCGCACGTCAGCTTTGATCGTTTCGCTTCCACCGACACGCTCAAAGCAGCGCTCCTGCAATACGCGTAGTAATTTCACCTGCATAGACATTGGCATGTCGCCAATTTCATCCAGGAACAAGGTACCGCCTTCGGCCAGTTCAAAACGGCCCTTACGTGCAGAAACTGCACCGGTAAACGCCCCTTTCTCATGACCGAACAGTTCGCTTTCCAGCAGATCGGGTGGGATAGCACCACAGTTCACCGGAACAAACGGCCCTTTGCCACGTGTCGAATGATAATGGATGTTACGCGCAACGACCTCTTTACCGGTGCCTGATTCACCAAAAATCAACACGCTAGCATCTGTTGAGGCGACTTGCTCCATCAAATGGCGGATCTGGCTTATCGCTTCGCTGCGCCCAACCATGCTACGGAACAAGGTATTCTTACGGCCGAGCGAAGGTAGTTGAAAGGTTTGTTTGCCTAAAAACTCTTTGCAATGGCGGAAGGCATCCATCAACTGGCCATAGTGCAATGGCTTGTCGATATTACCGATATAGTTGGGTAAAGACGCCAGCTCACTTTCATGATCGCCCATGGAGATCACGGGAATATGGTGATGGGTGCGCAGAAAATTAAGCAGTGTGCTCAATGACTGGCTGGAACTGATCTTGCCAAGTAAGCATGCCCCCCACTCTTTTTCACCGTGCGTACTGTTAACCTCTGGAGACGAATATGCCTCATACTGCTCACCAATAAAGGAAAGGATCACGCTTAAATCATGGCGATGCTGTTGGTCATCATCAATAATGAGGGTATGAACTTGCATAGAAAAGAGTTTGCCTGCCTACTTAAGAGTTATTTCGTGCTGGTATTATTGACTTTCATATTCAAAACTATGAAAACACTGCCTGATGCAACGAGAAACCACTTCAAATCTTATTAGACCATTGTAATTAAAGTACAGAATAAGGCAACCAACGGTGGGCAAAAGCTGTGAAGCTATCCCAGTGAAAAAGGAGGCTGGGATAGCTATCGAATGGATTTTATACTGGAGAGAGCAATAAAAAACCTCACAACCGTATTGTCAGGTTTTTATGATTCCTCTGCGAGATGATGAAATTCGGCAGGGATTTGCTCCCACGCTGACTTGATTTCACGCAGCAAATCGACCACTTCGTTGAAGTTTTCTGGTTTATTGCCAGAGCTACCATCAATAATGTGGCGCATCATAAAGTCATACAGGCTATCGAGGTTGGTTGCGATATCACCGCCATCTTCCATCGACAAGCTATCACGTAATGTACCGATAATCGCCAGCGCCTTAGACACTCGCTCGCCTTTCATTGCAACATTGCCCATTTCCATTGCCGCTTTGGCCTGAACCAAGCGCTCAATCGCGCCACCCAGTAGCATCAACACTACACGGTGCGGCGATGCACTGGCCAACTGAGAATTAACGGAGACTTGTTTATATGCCTGAAGTGAACCACGCATGGCTATTTCCTATTTATTTTTGATACATTTTATAGACAGAGACCGATTTTTTACCTTGCTTGGCAGTCAGTAACTTCTGCCTGATACGGGCTTTATTTTGCTCCAGCAATGCTTTCAAATCGCGGGTACGTTGCTGGACATCCTCAAACGTTTCCCGGCTGAGCTTTTCTTGGTCAGCCAGAATTAATTTGACCCGCTCATGCCTTGCAGCGACAAGTTGCTCGAGCTGCTCGGGAAAATCATCTGGATACTCATCAAGTGCTAGAAGAGCCTGTATCTGCTTCTCTAAAAGGGTTAGTTCTTTCATGTTTCAACCTTAGAACACCAGCAAGCTCATCATAGTATTCAGTTCATTATTCATTTTATAGATAGCCGCATCCATTGCCGACATCTGTTTATAGGTCCGCTCTTCATAGGCTTCCATTCGGCGGTCAAGTTCTCGTTGGTCATCTTCCAAACGACTCTTCTGGCCTTCCAGTGACTCTTCCCGGTTGGTCAATGTACCTTCACGACCAACATAGGATTCCATCAGCTTATCAACTTCTTTCAAGAAACCGTTATCACTGGCAAAGAACTGATTGAAAGCCGCAAAGTTATCGGCAAGCGCATCATCAAGCATTTCATCGTCGATTTCGAGGACGCCTTCTCGGGTCGTCGTTACGCCAAAATCTGACAAATAAAGCTGCTCACCATTGACCTCTACCGGTGTGTTCATCAAAGTACGCATCTGACCGGTGAAGGAGCGGGTGATACTATCACCGTTTAGTGGTCCACCGGTTTTCTCTTCAATGTCATACTTAGACATTTCTTCAACCATTTCGAGAAACGCATTATAGCTCTCGGTAAATGATTCAACAGACTCTTTGGCTTTGTCAGTGTCATTACTGATCGTAATGTTCACTTTTTTGACATCAATATCGTCGCGCCCGCCATTGAGCGTGCCCGTCAGTTTTTCGACATTGAGCTTGACGCCATCGATGACATTATCGAACTCATTAGTATCACTGGTCGCGGTCAGGAAGTTATCAATCATGATTTCCGCATCGAGCGCTTCTTGCATAACATCCATTTCACCGGCGGCAGGGTCCGCTGGATCAAAAGCAAGCTTTGACAATTCACCGGTGGCATTTGAGGCATCAATGGTGATGGTATTGGCCGCACCGGTTTTATCACTGGTAAAGACTATGTGTGCTTCTGTGCCTACGGTAATGGTGGTTGCATTGATACCAGGGTTGCCATTGGCATTATTAATCGCATCAACAACATCTTTGAGGCTGCTCTTGGCCGGGTCGATAGTGACCGACATGGTTTCGCTCCCCAAAGAGAAAACCAATTCACCATCACCCAAACTCGCATCGGGATCAGCATCAAGACCATTTTGGCTCACCAAACGGTGAGATTGCGCCAGCTGGTTGACTTCGATCGAATAGTTACCGTTCTGGGCATGGCTTTCGGCACTGACTTTCAGGTAGCTACCCTCTGAACTTACGGCTTTCTTACTGAGGAACACCTCTTCTTCATCGAACTCTTCAAACATCTCCTGCATATCAGACATGGATGAGTTGACCTGCCCATAGGCACTCAAACTCACTTCCACTTCCTGCATCTGCTTGTCGATACGTTGCTGTTTCGGCGTACGTTCAGCCGCCACCAGCATATCCGTCATGCCAGCAACATCTAGCCCTGATCCTAAACCACCAACCGATAACCCCATGCGACTCCTTTACACCTTTTGGCTCAACGAGACTGGCGGATATTTTGCCAGGCTTTCATTTATATCTAGCAATTCTTGTGCCGGAACTTGGCGGATCACATCACCACTTTCTTTATCAATGATGATTACGATGGGATCGCCGCCTTCGCTATCGACTTGGAACTTCAGTTCACGATTAACGTTTTGAAAGTACATGGCCATTTTTTCTGCCAACGCTTCATCCAACTGGGGCTTGGCCGTTTCATCTTGAGGCTTAGTCGTTTTATCCGTAGCGAGGGGGGGATCAGCTTGGTTGGTCGTCACACTATTTTTTTGCGTGGCAATCACGTCACGGCCATCACGACCAGAAGAAGAGGTATTATTAGGATTGGTGGAGGCAGTTACCGGTATCGGCCGTACATGGCTGTCAGGTGGGATCTCCATTATTTCACCCTCATGCAATGGTAAAAAGGCATGGTGCTTTGCGCACCATGCCTTTGAGGACTAGATGATTACAGTAGGCTCAATGCCGCCTGAGGATTCATTTTAGCCTGAGCAAGAATCGAGGTTGACGCCTGCTGAAGGATCTGGT
This sequence comes from Photobacterium lutimaris, assembly GCF_003025555.1. Lineage (GTDB taxonomy): Bacteria > Pseudomonadota > Gammaproteobacteria > Enterobacterales > Vibrionaceae > Photobacterium > Photobacterium lutimaris. Next base: position 72,053 of record NZ_PYMH01000018.1, read on the forward strand.
TTTTGGTCAAATCCGTGGTTTCTTTGGCAAAGTCAACATCTTTGATTCGGCTGTTAGACGCCGTCACATTCTCGTTAACGTTAGCTAGGTTGTTCAAAGTGTGGTTGAAACGGTTTTGTACCGCACCCAACTCTGCACGCTGGTCATCAATCGAAGAGATACCGGCATCCAACGCGTAAACCGCTTGCTGCGCGCCCGCTGCCGTTGTCACGTCTAGGTCGCTTAGCATGTTTTTACCACTATCAGCAGCACCAACAGCGATATCCGTTAGGCCAGCTAGACCGGCAGTACTTAGGCTACCACCACCTTTTTGTGTGCCTGTAATTGAAAGCGTTGAGCTTGCAAGCTCATTTTCTGCAATACCAGCAATCGAAATAGCACCAGAGGTTTCATCCAGCGTTGCAACCATACCAGTACCGCTCATACCCGAGTTAATCGCATCCACGATGCCTGCAGAGTCAGTGGTACCACTTAGGTCAATGGTTTTATCAAGAGCTACAGCACCACCTGTCGCAGGATTGTGTTTAATCGTAATACTACCACCTTGTAGTTCAGCCGCTGCTGCTGCGTCAATCTCACCCGCAGTTGCATCAGCACCCACTTGACCAAGGTTATCAGCAGAGATATCACCTAGAGTCATGCTGATAGTTTCGTTCGCCGTCGCACCAACTTGGAACTGCTGGGTGCCAAACGAGCCGTCAAGCAACTTCTGGCCACCGAAGGTGGTGGTTTCAGAAATACGGTTAAGTTCAGTGGTTAGCTGATCCATTTCTTTTTGGATGGCACCACGGTCATCGTCAGAGTTCGAGCCGTTCGCCGCCTGCAACGATAGATCACGCATACGCTGCATGATGTTGGTTGATTCCTGCATTGACCCTTCAGCCGTCTGGGCCATAGAGATACCGTCGTTGGCGTTACGCATTGCCACGTCTAGGCCGTTAGTCTGGCTGGTTAGACGGTTAGAGATTTGTAGACCCGCCGCATCATCTTTTGCGCTGTTGATACGCAAACCAGAAGATAGTCGTTCCATGCTGCCGCTTACATTGTTAGTAGCAGAACCTAGGTGACGCTGGGCCGTCATCGCTGAAACGTTAGTATTTACGGTAACAGACATATTTCGCTCCTTGTTGAGTTACAACCCAGCCTTAGCAGGGGGTAAATATCTATTTTTCTTTAAGTACTTCTATTAACGGCACAAAGAAAAATACCTTTAGGCTTTTTTTTAAAAAACTTTTTGCTGGCGATGGGCGATGGGCGATGGGCGATGGGCGATGGGCGATGGGCGAGAAAGTATCAATCACCATTTCGAACTAGCAAAGATTTTTTGCCGCTTTAATCGTTTAAACGGAAAGATGTTGATAAAGCGGCAAGACACTGCCGCTTTAACGACATGGTTTCTGATTACATATAGTTGAACAGGCTAAGCTGCTTGGTTTGGTTAAATGCCGCTTGGGAGGCTTGCAGTGCGAGCATGTCTTCGTTCAACTCAATAATGGCTTTGCTGTAATCTAAGTCTTCCAAGCTACCCTTGGCCTTGTTGAGACTCAGTTCAAAATCTTTGTGTTGGGACTCGTACGTTTCGAGGGTTTTCAACTCGGTACCGACTTCTGCCCGTCGCTGGTTCATATGGACATAGCTGCCATTGAGCTCTTTTATTGAGCGCTGCAGGCTAGCCCTCGCTTCAGATGAAGAGGTAGGATACTCTGAATACTTGATTGCATCATTCAATGTCTGGAACAGGTCAATCGTCGAGGTCTTGTCCAACGTGACACTATCGTCAGCTTTGATATCCCCCTTGAACTGCAAATCAAGATGGATTTGGCTTGCCGGGTCAGGATTTGTGTATTGAATACCCTGAGCAGGATCGTAGCCTTGGGTATCAAGTAGCTGGTTATTTCCGTATAGCTCGTAGTTCAAGCCCCCTTGACCATCATCAACAAACGTCACGCTATAGGTGGTTGGGTCATTGAGATCTTGGTTAGTCGCTGAGAGCAGTGATAGCTCTGATTCAGCTTGAAGTCCCGCATAATCCGGTCGGTAGTCACCAAACGGGTTATCAATGCCCATGAAGACCAGATCGCCGGGCTGACTGGTATCCACATGCACAGAGGTATCGATACGTGCTTGGCGGGAACCACTGTCTCCCTTATATTGCACATCACCATTGGCATCTTCGATAAACGGTTGGGTTCGTACCTGATGGCCGGCGAACACGTAATTGCCGCCCTCATCTTGAGTATTAGCTAGATTCAGCAATCCTTCGTAAAGGCTTTCCAGCTCACTTTTAAACGCCGTTTTATCATCACCTGCCATCGCACCATTAATCATACCAATCATTTTTTGCTTGGCACTGTCGACATGGTTTTCAACATTTTTCAGTGATGTTTCCAAGGTACCTAATCGGTTATTGGCTAGAGTGATCGATTTTTGAAACTGTTCTATCTGAACCAGTTGCTGCTTGTAGTTTTGGGTGGACACCGACGCAATAGGATCATCACCAGCCGTTTTGATACGCTTGCCCGTTGCCAGTTGCTCATTGGTGTTGTTCACCGCTCCCTGCTTACGCATCAGGTTGGAGGTCAGATTCTGGTACTGAGAGAATGTCGATACACGATTAATCATAATTGCTCCTCGCTTTACACCGCACGCATCAGCGTATCGAAGGTTTCACGGGCCACGCTCATAATACGCGATGATGCCATGTAGGCTTGTTGGAACTTCATCAGGTTGGCCGCTTCCTCGTCCAAGTTCACCCCAGAGACACTCGCGACTCGCTCTGTTGCCGCATCCATATCAAGCTGGCTGATTTGACCAAACTTCTCGGCATTCATTTTTTGAATTCCCACGTCAGTAGTGAGATTCTGAAACAAGTCAATGACACTAGAGCGGCCATTATTCATCGATTTGTTCGTTTGTAAGTGCTGCATTTCCATTAGGTTACTGTTGTCGCCTTCGGCTTTTGCCGCACCAAGCTGAACGGAAAACGCATCTCCAGCCAAGGCACCGCTAGAGAGCGCCAGCGTCGGTACCCCGTTATTCATCGCATCAGCAAAGTTAATGGCATTGCCTTGTACTGGGTAATTCAAATCGGTCGTTGGCGCGCCATTTTCATCGATCAAAATCTGCTTAGTGCCTTGATCATCAAATACTGACAGCGTGTCACCCGTATTACTAATAATAACCTGATAGTTCCCCGTCACCTGCGCTGACGATAGCGGCTCTAACTGTGCAGAACCTTGGTTACTCTCTGCAGCGGATACCACCCGCTGGGCTGCAATATCTGATGCTTCGGTCGCATTCATCGACATCTGTGCACCACCTAACCGGACAGGGCGGATAGTAAAGGTTTCGGAAGAGGGCGCGGCAGACAAGCTGTTGACATCAATGGTCATCCCATCAACTTGAATAACTTGTGGGTCAGTGGCTTGAATACTTTGATTCAAGACCTCATCACCTTTTGCATTAAACATTTGATAGGTATTGTTCACACCATCCGTGCTTGCCTTTAGCTGGTAATCACCCACCTGAAGCTTAGACACATCATCAATGGCCACAGCCAAGTCTGCTGCACTACCCAGGGGCTTGATTACTCGCTGAGCCATGGCTCTAGGGTCATTAATATCGGCAAACAGGTTTTGCCCCTGCTCACCGTTCAAATCTAAACCTTGGCGCTGAATGGTATTGACCTGACCGGCAAAACCGATAGCCATCCTGCCGACCTCATCAAGACTGCGTTCAACCACATCACGGCGAAAAGCAACCATAGCGCCCAATCTCCCCCCCAGACTATCAGTACTGATAGGGGTGGTGTTATGCCCATCATCAACCGCGACCTGTGTTTGCAGTGGATCCGGCTCGCCGGGGATCACCGCTAAACGAGACGATTCCGTCCCTGAAACCAGTGTTTGACCGTCGCCAATAATCACAGTATTGGCGAGGTTATCCCTGCCCTTTAGCGCCGTCACTTTTGTGTACTGGGCCAGTTCATTGATTAAGCTTTGCTGTTTATCGAACAAGTCATTTTTTTCGCCGGCAGGGTTTTCCTGAATACGTTTGTTCAATGTGGCAATTTCTTGCCCTAGGGTATTCACTCGGTCAACTGTTGCCACCAATTGGTCATTCACATCACGCTGCATACCAGCGAGCGTATCGTAAGTGCTATTCACGGTTTGGCTGACAAGCGAGGCATTCTCCAGCACGGCTTTTCTCGACCCCAGATCATTGGGGTGATCCGCCAAACTTTTTACCGAATCATAGTAATCATTCATACTGGTAATGGTTTTGCTGGCATTGTTGGAGATGAACTCATCCATCACGGCAAGCTGGGCATGACTTTCATTGGCTTGGTGCAACTGGGTAGTCGATTGGGTCAGTTCCCTTGCTGCAAACTGGTCATAGGCACGTCTTACATTGTCGATGTAAGCACCTGTTCCGTATTGGCTTCCGCCAATCCAATGGGCATCATCTGCTTTTTGCTCAGCGCTCTGGCGACTATAACCCGGCGTGTTAACGTTACTGATATTGTGACTGGTCACATTGAGCTGTTTCTGAGATGTCCTCAGCCCACTCATACCAATATTGAGTAAATCCAACGCCATTGTTTCTCTCCAGCCAAGCAAAATAAACAGCGAACATGCTGTCCATAACAAACCCTGCCTATGCAGATGCAATATCCATACCAAACGAATGATGGGCATGAATTTTGCAGCAATGCTGCTATCCATGATGTGACCATCCAAGCGAAAAGAGTTTGCAATGAAGATAGACTTAACCCCAACCGCGACGCTCACGCTCCAACAAGCCTTTCAGTTGGGCGTGAATACCTACCAAGAAGGTAAAAAAGCAAAAGCGCGTGAAATATTCGAATCTATTCTTGAAAAAGCCCCAGAAGCTGTCGATGTATTGCAAGTTCTAGCCGTACTTGATTCGGAGGATGGGCATTACGTAAAAGCAGAGCAAAAGCTCAACACAGCACTCTCCTTGTGCCCTGATGATATTGCCTTAAAACTGGATCTTGCCCATACCCTGAAACTACAAGGGCGCAATATTGATGCACTTTCCAAATTGGATGAGATTCTAAACGTATCCCCGCAGCATCAAGGGGCGCTCCAATTACAAGGTGAAATACATCAAGCAATGGGCAACCGGGGACAAAGCCAGCAATCAAATAAAGCCCTTGAACAGGTTACTCAAAAACAAAAACAACAACTTGAACAAGAGATTGAGAAAACACTAGAAACCGTTGCTCTGCTACTGGCCGGTCAGAATTACCTTCCAGCCGAGCAATTACTGCAATCGATGTTGTTACTGTGTCCTAACCATTTGGATTTACAGCTCAAGCTAGCAACGGTGTATACCCTACAAGAAAAGTACACTAACGCGACTCACCAACTTAAACTAGCTCTAGAACTCAGCCCTGATAATGAAAACATCGCCTTGATGCTAATGAAGCTATACCGCCAGATCAAGCAACACGGTAAAGGTATTGATGTCTATAAAACAATGATGCGTAACAAGCAATTACAGTCCTTTGAACTGAAGAAATTACTCTCGGAACTTCTAATGCTGAAAGGCGATTACCACGACGCCTATGAAACCAGCAAGCACTTACTCCGTGAAGTTCCAGCTGATGCCGAATTACTTTGGATTAACGGCATTTCATACTACAAAAAAATCACTGAACGACAACAATTTACCAGTGCATTGGTAGCACTTGCCACCGAGAAGTTGACCACAGCCCTAGACGCGAATATTCACGATCATGAACGAGCAGTTCGCTTATCAAAAGGACTGTTTGATTTGACATATTATAATGGTGACTTCCAGCAAGCCGGAGAGTATCTGGATTCAATATCCGAACACTATCCAGCAGATCATAAAGTACTTTGGAACAAACAGTTTTTGCTTCGCTACAAAAAAGACTGGGATCAATACTATCAAGCCTATGAAAGCGGTATTGCCAGCGGAGACAGAATTAGCTATTCCCCCAATAAGCCCTATTGGACACCCGAACGCCCTTCATCTGACAACGTATTAATCGTTCGAGAACAAGGGGTAGGTGATGAATTGCTATTTGGCCACAATTTAAACTATATAATTGAAAAAGTTAATAAAGTTTATCTTGCCTGTGATGAACGTCTTGTACCTATGATGCAATTAGCTTTTCCATCCTTAGAGTTAATTCCTATCAAAGCCAATTCATCAACTATCCAGAACCAAATAAAACTCAAGCTACTCGAAGATATTGACAGCTGGCTTCCGATGGGAAGTATTGGTCAACACATATACAATGAGACCAGCCTTCACTGGCATGATGAAAAATTTGTTCGACTGCCTAAAGAGATGCAGCAAACTTGGCTATGTAAAGTCAATGACCATTCAAATGAGCATTCTCTAAAAATTGGTATTAGCTGGCGAAGTGGCTTACGTTCTGGTGCACGAAACCGAAACTACTTATCCATCAATGATGTTGCACACTTCATGAAACAATTTCCAGGCGCAACCTTTTACAACTTGCAGTACGGCGATTGCGATAAAGAGCTCAAAAAGCTGAAAAAACTGACCGGTATAGACGTCATCACCTTTGCAGAATTGGATCTTAAAGATGACTTCTTATCAACTGCAGCACTGATAAACTCGTTGGATGGTGTTTTCACTTCTGGTAGTTCCGTCTTCCGCTTAACCGTTGCAGTCGGAAAACCGTGCTATGTCTACGTAGCACGAGAGCAGAGTGATAACTTCATGAAACCAATAGAGTTTTATGGTAAAGGAAAAGATAAGCGCCATGAAAAAATGTTCGCTTATCCTCCTCTTATCGAAAATAAATACCCTATTGTTGAAGCAATATCAAACTACATGAAGCGAGACTTTGGTTTGTAAGTACAAAGTTATAAGTGCTAATCGACAGCTACGGTGACACTACTGTTGCTGTCGCCAGGTAATAACATGAAGTGCAACACGATGAATCAAATTAAACAGCTAATAATTATTGGCGCTGGCGGGTTTACTAAATCAATCGTCGATAGCCTCGATCACCAAAGCTATAACCTTGTCGGTTTCATCGACTCCTTCAAAAAAGGACAGCATATTGGTTTTGATATTATCGCCAACAATATCGATGATATCGCCTTCCCAGATGATTATGTCTATTTTATCGGCGTTGGCGATCCTAATACTCGCCATCAGTTCTATACACAATTAAACGAAAGGGGGCTTGAGCAAATCAATATTATCGATCCATCAGCCATGCTAGCCAAAGACGTAAAATTGGGTAACGGTATTTATATAGGAAAAATGTGCATTATCAACAGTGGGACGACACTTGCCGATGGGGTCGTTGTTAATACCCGCTCCCTTATCGAGCATGGCAATGATATTCAATGCTGCTCAAATATTACGACAAATGTCGTACTGAATGGTGATGTGACTGTCGGCAAACGTACCTTCGTCGGAAGTTGTACTGTCGTCAACGGCCAAATAACTATCGGTGCTAACACTATTATCGGTTCTGGCTCTGTTGTTATTCGAAATATCGGCGATAACATAGTGGTAGCTGGCTCACCAACACGACTAATAAGAGAAATAACAGAATGACCCCTGTATACATTGTTGCCGAAATTGGCTGTAACCATAATGGTGACTTTCTACTCGCTAAACGAATGGTCGACGAAGCGCATAAAGCCGGAGTCAATGCTGTGAAGTTCCAAACTTTCAAGGCTGATTTACTCATCTCGAGCATTGCACCGAAAGCGGAATATCAAATTAAACAGACTGGCAATGCCGAATCTCAACTGGAAATGACGCGAAAGCTTGAGCTTCCCTACGAAGAATTTATCAAGCTCGAAGAGTATGCCAAATCACTTGGTCTAGATGTGTTCTCGACACCGTTTGATTTGGATTCCATTGATTTTCTTGCTTCAAGGCAGCAGAAAACCTGGAAAATTCCTTCTGGGGAATTGCTCAACCTACCTTATTTAGAAAAAATCGCTCGTCTCCCGATTGTTGGGAAAAAAATCATTCTGTCTACCGGGATGGCGACTATTGAAGAAATTACTTTGGCGCTTGAGGTTTTAAACCTAAACGGTATGTCTCAAACAGACATCACCATATTGCACTGTAACACTGAATACCCAACACCATTTGAAGACGTGAACTTAAATTGTATTGCAGGGCTCAAGCAAACTTTCAGCGAGTACAAAATTGGCTTCTCTGATCACTCTCCCGGTTACTTTGCTGGTATTGCCTCAGTCCCTTTTGGTATTTCATTAATTGAAAAGCACTTTACATTAGATAAAAACTTCGATGGTCCGGATCACAAAGCCTCCGTTACCCCTGATGAGCTTAGTCTGTTATGCAAAGGGATCCGTGCCGTCGAAAAGTCCCTGGGCTCCCACATAAAACAAGTCACAAATTCTGAACGCAAGAACAAGGTTGTGGCAAGAAAGTCTATCGTTGCCAAATCAAACATCCAAAAAGGCGAGCTTTTCACGTTAGAAAATATTACAACCAAGCGGCCGGGCAATGGAATCAGTCCAATGGCTTGGTATGACATCTTGGGTCGACATGCAGAACGAGACTTTTCAGAAGATCAGTTAATTGAACATACGGGCTTTACCGCACAAGAAATTTGAATATTATGCCTAATAAAATTGCCATTATTCCAGCACGCTCTGGTTCTAAAGGGTTGCCAAATAAAAATATTCTCATGCTTTTGGATAAGCCTGTACTGGCTTACACCATCGAGGCTGCGATTCAATCCGAAGAATTTGAGCGCATTATTGTATCTACTGATTCACTTGAATATAAAGCTATTGCTGAGCAGTTTGGCGCTGAAGTTATTCTACGAAATAAGGCCCTAGCTTCAGATACTGCTAGCTCTTTTATGGTTATCGAAGACGTATTAGAAAAAGTCCCTGGCTATGACTACTTTGCCCTTCTTCAACCAACATCACCATTTAGAACTTCAGATCACATCAAAGAAGCTGTCACCCAGTTCGAAAAACACCCTGAAGCAAATTTTCTTGTATCCGTAGCAAAAACGGAAAAATGCTCGGCTCTAATCAAACCGATTGATGACGATCTGAGTCTAAAATATTTTAATGAGGATTTCAGTCAATATCGCCGCCAAACTAAACGCGAATACTCACCTAATGGGGCAATCTTCATTGCTAACTGTAATCAGTATATTGATAAAAAACACTTTTTCGGCAAAGACAGCGTCGCGTACATCATGTCGAAAGAAGACTCTGTTGATATCGATGACAAGTTAGACTTTGAGCTGGCAATTACAATCCAAAATAAGAAAAACAAAGAGGTACAATTATTGGATGCCATTAACTATCGCATAGATGAAAAGTTCTCGCACCCAATTGGCAAACTTCCCGTAACCTTGCTAGGCCATTCCATTTTTGACTATTGGGATATCAAAACTCTCAACGGGCTACCAGTAAATAACCTCGGTATTGCAGGTATCAGTACCAAACAGTATTTAGATATCATTTTAGAGGCGGGCCTCCTAACAACACTAGGAGAGCATGTCATCCTCTTTGCAGGAACTAATGACATCGTTATAGAAGGGTGGAAACAGCAAGATACTCTGAAATGGGTAACCCTGACAATAGAAAAAATAAAAAAAATCCACTCACATACAAAAATATATATTATTTCAGTTCCACCAGTTAGAGGCCGTATAGACCGAAACAACCATGTCATCCAGCAACTTAATTCATATTTGAAAGATAACATACAAGATGCTAAGTGGATTTCGCTTAGTAATAAGTTTTATGACCCATTTGGAAATTTACCAGCTGAATATACCGTTGATGGTTTGCATTTTTCACCTGCTGCTTATCAACAATTAGAAACTGAATTGACGGAACACCTTCAATGAAAAAATTATTGTATGTCACGGGGTCTCGTGCTGAATATGGGATCATGAAGCGCCTGCTGACAGTCCTTAACCAAGATAAGGACATTGATTTATCCATCGTTGCAACTGGCATGCACTGTGAAGAAAAATTCGGATCGACATACAAGCAAATTGAAAGCGATGGTTTCCCTCTTCACAAGTGCTTCAATATAAATATAAATACAAAAAGCAATGCTGCTATTTTGTCATCAATGTCTCTATGCCAGACACATTTTGGCCACTACTTTCATGAACACCATTATGATGCCGTGATGCTACTTGGCGACAGATACGAAATTTTACCTGTTGCCATTGCCGCTGCTATGTATAACATTCCAATTATTCACTTACATGGTGGTGAAAAAACACTAGGTAACTATGATGAATTTATTCGGCATGCTATAACAAAAATGAGCAAACTCCACCTCGCCTCAACCGAGGTTTATCGTAACCGCATCATCCAACTTGGCGAAAACCCTGCAACGGTATTTAATATAGGAGCCCTTGGCGCTGAAAATAGCTTATCTTTACCACTGCCAACCAAATTTGAACTAAGCGAAAAATTTGGTTCATTTGATAAACCCTATTTCATGGTTGTTTTTCATCCAGAAACACTCAATGACTTCCCTGTTGGCCTGCAAATCAAAGAACTACTTACAGCCCTCAAGCGGTTAAAGGAAAACTACGATTTTGTGTTTATCGGCTCAAACTCCGATACCGGCTCAGATGAAATCACCAATCAAATCCATATCTTCTGCGAAAAATATCAATTAAGGTACATGACATCCGTTGCCCCTGAGGAGTACTTATCGTTAATCAAGTACTCACAAGGGCTTGTAGGTAACTCGTCTTCTGGCCTCATTGAGGTTCCTTCATTATTTGTACCTACTGTTAATATCGGAGACCGCCAAAAAGGACGAGTTCGAGGTAATACAGTTATTGACTGCCACTGTAATAACGAGGAGATTTACAAGTCACTAATTATATCCCAGTCAGACGCTTTCCAAGCTTTAATCAAGACATATATCAACCCATATCACCAAAAAGATTCACTCAAGAACGCCTATTTAACAATCAAGAAATTCATATTAAGCGAACAAATTAAATATAAAGATTTTTATGATTTACAACCATCATGAATAACTTAATCCATAGGCTAAACAATGAAAATATTACATATTGCAGCATTTGAAGGAAACATCGGTGATAATGCGAGTCACTTGGGTTTTCTATCTATACTGAAAGACTTAAACATCAATACAACAATAAAAAAAATCGAGATAAGAAAATCATATAACAACTATAATCAAGAAGACAAATTTGTTTTTGATACTCGATTTGCAAATGAATGTAACCAATATGACTGTGTGGTATTTGGGGGTGGTGGATTCCTTGATTATTGGGTGGAAAATAGTGTAAATGGTACAACAATTAATATTAGCGAAGATATCCTCAAGCAAATAAAAGTGCCTATTTTAATTACGAGTATTGGTTGCCATCCCCACCGAGTCGTTCCTGAAGGAAATAAAGAAAAATTCAAAGCCTTCTTAGATTACGCTAAGACAGCCCCCAATATTCAGATTGCAATCAGAAATGATGGCTCAGCAGACGTTTTGTGTGAAAACTTTGGAAAGAGTTATCTTACCCATATCACTCAAATACTTGATCATGGTTTTTTTTATAAACCACAGCATAGAAGTAACCTGCCAATCTCTGGCGAATATGTCGCTCTGAATATTACGGCGGACCAAATAGAGATGTACAACAATGATAGAAAGATCTATGACAAATCGGCTTATATCGATGAGTTAAGTCAACTTGTCATTGAAATTATAGACTCAAAAAAATATAAAGTCGTTCTAGTCCCTCATATACATAGTGATGTGGAAGCTATCGCTGAACTACTCAATATTATTCCTGATAGATACAAGCGAAGTAAGATCATCGTTGCACCCTACATTCAAGGAGATTTAGCAACGGACTATTTATTCTCAATATATCACGATAGTAAGTATGTGATTGGTTCTCGCTATCACGCTAACGTGTGTTCAATGAATGCAAATTGCCCAACAATAGGCCTTTCACCTCTGAAAAGAATTGAGTTTATCCATAATCAATTATCAACTTCTGAAACCTATGTTCCAATAGAAACCGGCTTCAAAGATAAAGTACTTTCTCTCATGAATGATGCCACATCGATTAACTCTCAAACTTTAGAAGATCTTAAAAAGCAGACTATTGATTTTTACCGTGAATATTTTTCATATATAAAAAACAATAAGTAACTATAAACCAGTATCATAAAAGAGAGCGCTTGTGACCTACCAGATAGCACCTTATGTTACAAGCGTTATTACTCATTAAACAATAATGATTACGATACATATCGATTTACGTCCTATATCGTCAATTGCTTGACAACCACCTATATGCACTAACACAAAAAATCAACATCCCCACCCACAACTGATAACCATATCTAACATTTATAATTTATTTCGATTTACACTAGATAAACAGTATAACTTGTATATATAATTGATATATCTAATCGATAAAAATCATTGGTGGTAATTATGAACATTGGTATTGCAACATTGCTGGGTTATGCCATCAAAGAGATCATTGCACCTGTGGTGCTGGATAATATTCGGGAAGGAAATCAGGAAAAAGTCCAAGCTAATGAAATTCAATCAGCATTGTCTGAAAGCGAAGACACACTGAACATTATTTCATCAATTATTGACGTGTTTGTATAGTTTACTTTCGACCTCTTCTTTTACTGCTCTTTACTCATTAAATCGTTCACCTGATCAAATACCCGCATTACTTTCTCGCTGTATCTTGGATCGGTTGCATAACCGGCTTTATGGATCTCATTAATAAACGCTTTCGGATCTTGCGTATTTTCCAGCGCGACCGAATACCTCGGGTTCTGTTTTAAAAACTGTGCGTAATCATTGAAGCTCGCATCGAAAGAATCATAAGAACGAAATGCGGCACGCTCCTGAACCGCAATGCCTTGATGGTACTCCAAGGTTTGCGTTGCCATCTTTTCTCCTTTCCAGCTCGGATCAGCCTTGATATTAAACAGGTTATTACTGTTACCGCCAGCATTGCTGATCACTTTCTTACCCCACCCTGTTTCAAGGGCGGCTTGGGCGATCAATACGGCAGGATCTACCCCTAATGCGCTCGCAGTTCGACGGGCATAAGGCGCCATATGTGAAACAAAGGCTTGCGGGGAATCAAAGCTCTCAGGCCGTGGGGATGACGGTACGTGCACTGAAGGTGCAGAAACGCCATTATTGGCAGCATGACGCTGCGCGATGGCTTTATTGGCAATCTGGGTGATTTGCTCTTCACTCATCGCCGGCTTTGCCGCTTCATGCTGATGCGCTACCGGTGAAAAATGTGGCTTACTAAGCTCAGTGTAATTATCCGGATTAAACTCTTGCCGCTCAAACGGCAGATACTTGCCACCGTTGTCTAACTCAACAAATCGTTGCTCTTTTGCTAGCGTACCATCACTCAGTTGAGGAGAGCTATCATCTTGGTGGGCACCGAGTTGCTGAACAATCATATCAGCCAGCCCAAGCGAATTGCTGCGGCTCAGCTCACTGGCCATCTGCTCATCATGCATTTGCTCGAAGAATTTTGCGTTACGGCTACTCATCAAGTCCGACTCAAAGGCAGAGTTTGCCTCTCGCATCGATTTGAACATCATCTGGGTAAAGATAGCTTCGAACTGTTCGGCGGCAGCCTGCAGGCTCGCTTTCTCGCCTTCTTTACCGGTTTTCACCCCAGCACGTAAGCGATCAAGGCTTGAGATATCAAGAACAAAACTGGTGTCAGTCGGACTTTTCATCTTGCTCTCCCGTTAGATAATGATCAGCTGGCCTTCAATGGCACCAGCTTGTTTGAGTGCTTGCAAAATGGCCATCAGATCTGACGGCGCAGCCCCTACCTGATTCACAGCACGGACTAAATCATCAAGACTCACTCCCGGCTCAAACAAGAACATCCGCGAATCTTCTTCGGTAACGGTAATTTCGCTATCGGGCACGACCACAGTTTGGCCACCGGCAAAGGCATTCGGCTGGCTGGCCGACAAGTTTTCTTTGATGGATACCGTCATACCACCATGGGTAATCGCGGCAGGTTTCAACCGAACATGCTGGCCGATAACAATGGTGCCGGTGCGGGAGTTTACGATGATTTGCGCCCCGGAGTCAGCGGTTTCAAATTCAACATTTTCAATGGTTGATAGAAAAGCAACACGCTGACTGACATCACGCGGGGCACGAACACGCACCGACGCGGCATCCATCGCCGAAGCCACATCAGGGCCAAGGAAATTGTTGATGGCATCCACCATGTTCTGCGCAGTGGAGAAATCCGGCTCGAAGAGGTTAAATGTTAGAAAGTCACCACGGCCAAACGGATTTGGCACCTCTTGTTCGACAATCGCGCCAGAAGGGATCGTCCCCACGGTTGGGGTATTGCTGACAATTCGCGAGCCATCGGCACCATCGGCGGTAAAACCACCGACCACCAGACTGCCTTGAGCAACCGCATAAATATTGCCATCCAAACCTTTGAGGAAGGTCTGCAGTAGTGTGCCGCCGCGCAGGCTCTTGGCCGAGCCGACTGACGATACGGTGATATCAATTTGCTGCCCCTGCTTGGAAAAAGGAGGCAGCGTTGCATGAACCGCAACCGCGGCGACATTTCGGGTACGGAATCGCTCGCCTTCAGGAATATTGATCCCAAAGTTATTCAACATGGCACGAAAGCTTTGTTCGGTATAATACGCCGAGGATGACTCACCGGTTCCTGGCAGGCCAACCACCAAACCGTAGCCGACCAATTGGTTATCCCTGACACCGGCAACGCTGGCAACATCTTTAATACGGGCGGCATGGGCTTGCGGTGATACTGCCGGTAAAACAGAGACCAGCAATAGGCTAAATAACAGGGTCGGGATTAACGTTTTCATATCTTACATCGCCGCATTGAAGAATCGAGCAAACCAGCTTGGGTCTTGGGTATCCTGACGATCGCCAGTCGCCGAGTATTGAATTCGCGCATTGGAGATACGTGTGGATGGGATAGAGTTTTCTGAATCGATATCATCGGGGCGAATGGTTCCACTCACTCGGATATATTCATCACCGCTGTTCAGCGTCAACCACTTTTCCCCTCGTACCAACAAGTTACCATTGGGTAACACCTCAATCACCTCGACCGAAATAGAGCCGGAAAAACTGTTGCTTTGATCCGAGGAAAGGCTACCAGAGAATGAGTTGTCGTTGGTCAGGGCATAAGACAGATCATAGCTACCAATATTCAATGGGCGACCGCCCATCATGATCGGCTCCATACTCATATCCGTCGATTTGCCTAAATCAGAGCTGGCACTCTTTCTTGCCTGAGTCTTCTCCTCAAGCAGAACAGTGACAATATCACCAAGCCCTGTTGGGCGTGAATCGTTATAGAGCCCCATGGCGTTGGTGGTATTAAATAGTGAGCCGGTAGAAGTGGCGTAGTGCTCCGGTTTTTCCGGCGGACGAACAGAAGACCAACTAGGATCACCCTGTACCGCGTCTTCCCGCTGCCTGACCAAACCAATAATACCATCGCTTTGCTCAGTCGTGCCTTCAACCGCATCAACATCACTGACGGCGCTGTCGAGATCAGAGCCGGTATCAAAATTCTGCGCACAGCCCGATAAAACCGCCACCAGCACTGCCACCCAAAATACTGGCCAATACTTACCCATACCCTACTCCCTGTTATAGCTGCTGGTTGACGTAGCTCAGCATCTGATCCACCGTTGAAATCACCTTGGAGTTCATCTCGTAAACCCGCTGTGCCTCAATCATGTTGACCAACTCTTCGGTAACATTCACATTGGATGTTTCCAGCATTGACTGGCGGACGCTACCAAAACCATCAAGGCCCGGGATCCCCTCTTGTGGATCACCACTTGCACCTGTCGGCAGATAAAGGTTCTGGCCAATGGGTTCCATGCCGCCTGGATTAATGAAGTTGGTCAGGTTGATCTGACCCAGCACCTGATTTTCTTGCTGATCACGAATACGGGCAGAAACTTCACCGTCGGTACCGACCGTAATCGCAACCGCGTTGTCCGGCACTACAATTTCAGGCTCCAGCACATAACCTGCGCCAGACGTCACAATCTGGCCTTCGTTGCTCACGGTGAATTGGCCGTTACGGGTATAGCCTATGTTGCCGTCTGGCAGCATCACCTGGAAGAATCCATCGCCCTCGACCATCATATCGAGCGCATTGTCAGTGGTTTGGGTATTACCTTGGGTAAAGACTTTCTGGGTCGCGACCACTTTTGAACCGGCACCCAGCATCAAGCCGGATGGCAAGGTGGTATCTTGCGTTGCCTGACCGCCAGGCTGGTTAATATTCTGGTAGAAAAGGTCTTCAAAAACCGGCCGGCTTTTCTTAAAGCCTATCGTCGAGGCGTTAGCTAGGTTATTTGAAACCGTTGAAATATTGGTTTGCTGGGCATCAAGACCAGTCTTACTAACCCATAGAGCTGGATGCATACGTTAACTCCTCGCTATTATCCGATGCGCATTAAAGATGAAGACGATTTATCCATGTCTTCTGCGGTTTTCATCAATTTGACTTGCATTTCAAAGTGGCGCTGAAGATCAATCATACTGACCATCTCACCTACAGCATTCACGTTGCTGCCTTCCAATGCACCACTGAGCAAGCTCACACCGGCATCGGCTTCCAAGCCCTGGGGGTTAGGAGTCGTTGGTTTGAACAAACCATCGACATCCTTAAACAAGTCACTGTTGTTGGGGCTGACCAGTTTGATCCGGTTGACTGCCACCATGGCTTCCGGTGGTGCCCCCTGCGGCAAGATACTGACGGTGCCGTCTTTTTGAATTTCAATTTTGTTGATAGGGAGCGGCACAAAGATCGGTGCATCGGCATCGCCCAAAATAAGCTGGCCGTTGCTGTTTTGCAGCATACCCATCTCATCAATCTTCAAATGCCCAGCGCGGGTATAAGCTTCTTGACCCGACGCATCTTGCACAGCCAACCAACCGTTACCTTCAATGGCGACATCCATGGCACGGCCGGTCATTTTTACCGAGCCCTGCTCGAAGTTATTGCCCGGACGTTCGGTCATGGCAAATACGCGGCTTGGCAAACCTTCGCCATACGCTTGCATACTTCTCGCCTGCTGCAAATCAGCACGAAAACCGGTGGTGTTCACGTTCGCCAAATTGTTGGCCGCAACCTGCATGCCGTACATGTCTTGCTTGGCGCCACTCATGGCTAGAAATAATGCGCGATCCATCTGTCAGTCCCCTCTATCGATAGGCATTTTTAATGCAAAAAGCATACCATCAATAAAAATTTAGTTAGGTCGTTGATTCTAAAAGATGTGCAGCTAAAAAGGGAGTGTAACGGAGATAAAGGGGACAAACGTTGCCGCTTAACTGGCGGTTATGCTCAGTAAACAATCAATCGCTTTTAATATGGGAGTGATAGCGTCAATAAACCGACGAAAGCCCATAACACTTGGTATTATGGGCTTTGTGCTTAAGGAGAGAACGTTAGCGAATCTGCAAGATGTTCTGCTGTAGCTGGTTGTTCACATCCAAGGCACGGGAGCTGGCCTGGAAATTACGCTGGGCAGTGATCAAATCCACCAGCTCCTGAGTCATATCGATATTGGATTGCTCCAAGGTACCGTTCTTGATCGAGCCGAATGACCCTTGCGAGGCATCTCCCCAAACGGCTGAGCCCGAATCTTGAGTGACGTTCCACAATGTACCACCAAGCTGGGCTAGCCCCTGCTCGTTGGCAACACGGGCCATCGCCACCCGGCCAATCACTTTATCTTTACCGTTTGAATAAGAAGCTAAGATGTTACCGTCTGAGTCGATATCAACATTCGATAAGTAACCCGTGGTGGCTCCATCCTCATCTTCCAGCTTACGAATTTCAAATGGTGAGGCGTACTGGGTTGGTTCATCATAATTGAACGTCAGGCTCTGGCTGCCGTCGGCACCGCCTAATTGAATACCGGCAGTTTGGAAATCAACGGTTTGGAAGTTTGGCGGATTAGTTACCAGCTGACCTCCCGCATCAAACTGTAGATTATGACCTAGGTGGCCAGCACCGTTATCCACACCGTTCACAGCATCGAGGGCTTTTTCACCGCCGCTGTCACTGACCGTATAATACACCTGCCATGTATTATCAATCGGCGCTTTTACGTAATATGCTGACATTTTCAACGGATTACCCAAGGAGTCATAGATAGTCGAAGAGGTTGATTTGTTATAAGAATCCGGGTCATTGAAATCGAACGGCGTTACCTTTGGCGGAGTTTCCCCACTTGGTAAGTTCATCGCAATGCTCATGTTCTTCGACATGTTCGGCTGGCCAAACGTGTCATCAATGGTCATCGGTTTCGGCTCATAGGAAGTAACCGTATTGGTATCCTGGTTTACTTCGTAGCCAAGCAGGTAATTGTTGTCGGAGTTGACAATCTCGTTGTTGTTATTTAGATGAAAAGCACCGTTACGTGTCAGGTTGTTGTTCGCCGGCTCTGCCTTATTAGGCGCAACGGCGAAAAAACCGGTACCTGATACCCGTAAATCCAATGGGTTATTGGTGTAAATACTGGAGCCTTCATGGAACTGCTGGGCAACCGTTGCCGTTTGTACACCGCCACCGGTTGTGGTTTTCGAGTTAGAGAAAATCGAATTCGAGTACACGTCGGAAAACTCGGCCCGCGACTCCTTGAAACCGTAGGTATTGGAGTTGGCGATGTTGTTACTGGTAGTATTGAGATCTTTCTGAGCTGCACCCAGGCCACTCAAGGCAATATTCATGCTCATAGTTGATTATCCTTTCGCTTGTGCTTTTCCGACCTGAAGTACATCAGCCAAATTAAATTGTTTATCGAGACCGGCGAGGTTCAATAGAACCTGACCATCCCCCTGCCCCATCACCACACTGTTAACGTTGGCATGGGTGAATACGTCGTAGTTCTGTGTTTCGCCACCGACCAGACCCGATACCCGGATAGTATATTGTCCTTCCGGCATCACTTTGCCTTGCTCGTTCTTGCCATCCCACTCGATATCGTGGTCACCGGCTGCTTTGGCACCAAGATTAATGGTTTTCACCAGCTCACCCTGTGGGGTTTCAACACGCATCATGGCTTGGTCAAGCGAGTTGCTCAGGCGTACACGGCCGCTTAACCCGCCTTCTTCTGCTTTCATCCCGGTCGCACTCGGCACCAGTACATCCTGACCAACCAAGGTCGATGCCTGCAGCGCCTGGTTAGACGTCATGGCGGTATTTAGCAGACCGAACTGCTCGTTCATCTGGCCGATGCCGTCAACGGTGGCAAACGATGCCATCTGGGCAATCATTTTATCATTGCCGACCGGCTCAAACGGGTCCTGCTGCGATAGCTGCTTGGTAAGCAAAGACAGGAAGTCTTCTTGTTTCAACTGGTTCTGGCCGGTTACTTTTTGATCTTCCTGAACCTTCTTTTCCTGCATCGACTTTAGCTGGTCGAGGTAGGAAAGGTTGTTGGAACCCGCACCATTAATACTGCTCATTGTCATCACTCCCTAGCCTACTTACCCATCTGCAGTGTTTTCATCAGCATCTGTTTGCTGGCATCAGCCACTTGTACATTGTTCTGGTAGGAACGCGATGCCGAAATCATGTTGGCCATTTCTTCCATCACATTGACATTCGGCTTATAGATATAGCCCTCGGCGTTAGCCAACGGGTGATCCGGGTTGTACTCGGCACTCAGCGGTTTCTCGCTCTCAACAATCCCTTTGACCTGAACCGGCACACTGTCGCTACGCTTGTAGCTGGCACTTTGGAGCTCAGCGGCAAATACCGGATGCCTAGCCTTATACGTTTCTTCTGCCGAACTGCTAACGCTGTTGGCATTGGCAAGGTTACTGGAAGTGGTATTAAGGCGTACCGATTCAGCACTCATGGCCGATCCCGATACATTGAAAATATTAAACAAGCTCATTCATTAATCCCCTCTCAGTGCCTTGCTCAGGTTTTTGAATTTTGATCCAAGGAAATCCAGTGATGCTTGATACTCAATCGAGTTCTGCATAAACAGATTCTGCTCCAACTGGGAATCAACGGTATTGCCGTCACCAGTATCCGGCTGGGTGGGTACTCGGTACTTTTGCTCACCCATAACCTGACTGGAGGCAGAAATGTGCCGACCATCTGTGCGGCTGAGGCCAACTTTTGCCTCCGAGGTTGCCGCATTGAGAGCCCGCTGAAAGTCGATATCTTTCGCCTTGTACCCCGGCGTATTGGCATTGGCAAGGTTACTCGCCAGCGTTTCTGCACGCTTGGCGCGTACGCCAACGGTATGCTGGTGAACACCTAATGCTTTATCAAAAGAAATGGACATGTCTGCCTCCGAAATTCGTTATCGAATAGAAAGCAAAGGGTGTGCCAAAAATGTGAGGGGGAAGAAAATTAGGTACTTGGGCGATGGGCGATGGGCGATGGGCGATGGGCGATGGGCGATGGGCGATGGGCGATGGGCGATGGGCGATGGGCGATGGG
>NZ_PYMH01000019.1 GCF_003025555.1 Photobacterium lutimaris
GACTATCATTTCACGAGTGCCCACACAGATTGCATGGTCAAATTGTTAAAGAACAATACTGATTGGTTAGCGGCTTAAGTTGCCGTGCTCCGTGTCAGTGAGGTCGCATTATAGAGAGTTCGATCACGTTGGCAAGGCTAAATTCAAAATAAATTCATCTTTTGAGCCTAACTGTGCAGTAATCAAACAAAGGCGGTGTTTTTCGATATTATTTACACCACACCAAGGCTAATCTGACAATATAAACTTAATTTTTAAGGCTCTGCGCTATGGTTAAATCTATTCGTCCCTATAAAAATACTTATCCGACTATTTCTTCCAGCGCCTATGTCGATCCATCTGCAATACTCATCGGCGATATTACTCTGGGAGAGGATGCCAGCATCTGGCCTTTGGTTGCAGCCCGCGGGGATGTGAATCATATAAAGATAGGAGCAAAGACCAATGTTCAAGATGGCACCGTCCTGCATGTATCACGAACCAGTAACGAAAAGCCGCATGGTCACCCTTTACTCATTGGAGATGAGGTGACAATTGGACATAAAGCCATGCTACACGGCTGCCAAATCGGCCATCGTGTTTTAGTCGGTATGGGCGCTATTATTCTAGATGGTGCGATTATCGAAGATGATGTGATGATTGGCGCAGGTAGTTTGGTACCACCGGGCAAGGTACTAAAACGCGGCTTTCTCTATATAGGTTGCCCAGTAAAGCAAGCGCGCGCTTTAACCGATAAAGAGCGCGCTTTCCTGCCAAGCTCGGCAGACAATTACGTCAGGCTGAAAAACGAATATCTCACAGAAGAATAGGGTTAGGCGATATCGATATCGCCATCGACGTTAAACTCTTCATCTTCAATCAAGGTTTCGGCGATGTCTTCCAAATCGAAACGATGTTGGGCAAACACAGCAAGGACAGCGGCCTCATTAGCAAGTATTTGCCCATACTCTTTTTCAAGCCAGGCTAAGCTAACCCAACAATGTATCAGTGCACCACCTTGTTGTGCGGGAAAGTTCACGGCTTGGCGCTCACTGTCCCACGTTTGCATGTCAGCAAACAAAATATCTTGATTCATAATGCTCTTTACTGTTGAAGTGTACGGCGCAATTCATTATGCACCTGTTTTGCCCCAGGCCGAATGCCACGCCACAACATAAAACTCTCTGCAGCTTGACCGACCAACATCCCCAGACCATCCAGCGCTACTCTAGCACCATGCTCTTTGGCCCAGACATTAAATGTCGTCGGCTCGGCACCATAGACCATGTCGTAGCAGGTCACTTCAGGGCGGATCAAACTGGCAGGGATCCCAGGTAATTCACCGCTGAGGCTCGCCGAGGTCGAGTTAATAATCACGTCAAATTCATTACCCTCGAGTTCAGGCAAGGCCGATGCCTTCACTGGACCATGGGAAGAGAACAATTCGACAAGCGCCCCTGCTTTCTCCACTGTCCGATTAGCAATAGTCAGAGAACTGACACCTTGTGCCAGTAGTGGCAACACCACTCCACGAGCTGCACCGCCCGCACCGATAAGCAGGACTCTTTGTCCTTTCAATAAGGTACTGTGCTGAATCAGATCCTGCACTAAGCCTTCACCATCGGTATTATCACCGAGAATAACGCCGTCATCGAGCTTTTTCAGGGTGTTCACAGCCCCAGCCAAGCGAGCTCGCTCGGTCAGTTGATCGGCATAGGCAAACGCATCTTCTTTAAATGGCATCGTGATATTGCAGCCACGACCACCAGCAGTAAAAAATGTATCTGCTGCCTCTTTAAATCCGTCTACAGGTGCAAGCTGCGCTTCATAGCGCATGTCCTGCCCAGTCTGACGGGCAAAGAGTGTGTGAATAAAAGGAGATTTACTCTGGGCAATCGGGTTGCCAAAAACAACATACTTATCCATCAGCCGGGATTCCGTGTTTTCAAACCAATAAAAAGGGCCAGTATTTCTACTGACCCTATCATTGCCGATTCAATGACTCAAATCCTTTGAGCCCTTACCAGCTCCGCGGCTTAAGGTAGTTGTCATAAAGATCAGCTTCCTTTGAACCCGGCTCAGGGGTATAGCTATATTCCCAGCGGGCGAGGGGAGGCATGGACATCAGGATTGATTCCGTGCGACCACCGCTTTGCAGACCGAACAAGGTGCCACGGTCATATACCAGGTTAAACTCCACATAGCGGCCACGGCGGTACAATTGGAACTGACGTTCACGTTCGCCATAGAGGGTAGGGGAGCGCTTCTCGACAATCGGCAAATACGCATCCAAATAACCATTGCCCACGGCCTGCATATAAGCAAAGCTCTTTTCAAAGCCCCAAGCATTGAGGTCATCGAAAAACAGACCACCCACGCCGCGGGTTTCGTTACGATGAGGTAAGAAGAAATATTTATCGCACCAAGCCTTGTGCTCATCATATACCGACTCACCAAATGGCTGACAAAGCGCTTTGGCGGTATCATGCCAATGCTGGCAATCTTCTTCGAACGGGTAGAACGGTGTCAGATCAAAGCCGCCACCAAACCACCAGACAGGATCTTCACCTTCCTTTTCAGCAATGAAGAACCGTACATTAGCATGAGAGGTCGGCACATACGGGTTACGCGGGTGGATCACCAGCGACACCCCCATCGCTTCAAAGCTACGCCCAGCAAGTTCAGGCCGATGTGCCGTAGCAGATGCAGGCATCTGTGCGCCAAAGACATGAGAGAAATTAACACCGGCCTGCTCAAAGAGTCGGCCCTCGCGTAACACTCGGCTACGACCACCGCCACCTTGCTCACGCTGCCACTGATCTTGCTCAAAACCCGCTTGTCCGTCCTGCTCAGCAACGGCATTACAGATCCTATCTTGCAGATCCAGTAAAAAGGCTTTGACGGCATCTTTATTCACTTGCTGCATTATCTTAATCCTATCCTTGGCGGAAAATATTGCCGGTGATGGCATCACGGATTTCAGAAGGGTTATCTCGCCCTCCAGTTTCACCCTGCAAAATTGCTGATAATTGGTTACCAAGCTGGGCTTCAACATCGGCAGCCGTACGTCCGGGCTCTTGGCCTGTCAAATTGGCGCTGGTCGAGGTCAAGGGCTTACCAAAAGCAAGACAGAGCTGCTGTACCAAAGGGTGATCGGTTACTCGCACTGCAATCGTATCAAACTGCCCGGTCAAAAAGCGCGGAACACCCGGCTTCGTAGGCATGACCCAGGTCACCGGTCCCGGCCAGGAGGCAAAGATTCGGGCTTTCTGCTCTTCGTTCAACGCACTGTCATCGATATAGGGAGCCAGTTGCTCATAGTTGGCGGCAATCAGGATCAGGCCTTTTTCAATCGGCCGCTGTTTGAGCGCCAATAACTTGCTGACCGCTGTTTCACTATCAGGATCACACCCCACACCGAACACGGCTTCGGTTGGGTAGGCAATAACGTCCTGCTGCTGCAGGGCTGCAACTACTTGGTTAAGGTTCTCCACAGGTACCTCTTTGAAATGACTGACGTCGGTTGTAACGTTCTGTTTACCTATCTTACCGACTCCTTCCTAACAACTCCACGCTCTATAATCATTGTTGCAATTTACCTGACGCAAACGTTTTCCTTCACGAAAAATACTCGTATAATGCGCGGCACATGCATTAATACCTCACCGTTTAGTTACCCCAAAGGAGATCGGGATGAAAGTTGGGATCATCATGGGTTCAAAGTCAGATTGGCCAACCATGCAGCATGCGGCTGAAATGCTGGACCGTTTCAACATTGCCTATGAAACCAAAGTTGTATCAGCCCACCGTACTCCACATTTATTGGCTGAGTACGCAGAGCAAGCAAACACCCGTGGTATCAAAGTGATTATTGCCGGTGCCGGTGGCGCTGCCCATCTACCAGGAATGACTGCAGCCTTCACCAGCCTGCCTGTACTTGGGGTACCGGTTCAGTCCCGCGCCTTGAAAGGGATGGATTCTCTACTCTCAATTGTCCAAATGCCAAAAGGTGTTGCTGTGGGTACCTTGGCTATCGGAGATGCCGGTGCCGCCAATGCAGGCCTGCTGGCAGCACAAATCATCGGAACCCAAGATAGCACGGTCATGGCCGCTATCGATGCGTTCCGCAAAGAGCAAACCGATACTGTTCTTGCCAACCCGAATCCGGCTGAGGAAGCATAATGAAAGTACTGGTACTTGGTGCAGGGCAACTTGCCCGTATGATGTCACTTGCTGGCGCACCACTGAACATCGAAGTCTTTGCTTATGATGTCGGTACTGGCAACGTCGTGCATCCCCTAACCCAGCAGGTGATGCTGAAAGGACTCAATACGGCTATCACGTATTCCGATGTGATCACTGCAGAGTTCGAACATATTCCCCACGAAGTGTTAGATATCTGCGAGCAAAGCGGTAAGTTCCTGCCGACCACTGACGCCATCAAGGCTGGCGGTGATCGCCGCCTTGAAAAAGCACTACTCGACAGTGCCGGAGTGGCCAATGCCAAATACCACCTGATCAACAACCGTGAAGATTTAGATACTGCAATGGACACCGTGGGTCTGCCGATGGTATTGAAAAGTGCCTTAGGTGGCTACGATGGCAAGGGTCAGTGGCGTCTGAAACAGCGTGACGATGCCGACACAATTTGGCAGGAGATGGCTGAATTCATAGCACAAACCGATAACCAAGCCATTGTTGCCGAAGAGTTTGTCCCGTTTGACCGTGAAGTTTCTTTGGTCGGTGCCCGCGGTAAAAACGGTGATATTTCGGTATACCCTCTGGCAGAAAATACCCACACCGATGGGGTATTGAGCTTGTCAGTTGCGATGACCGACAACGAAGCCCTGCAAAACCAAGCCGAAGCGATGTTCCGCTCTCTGGCTGAGTCCATGGATTATATCGGTGTATTGGCCATAGAGTTCTTTGATGTCGGCGGCAAGCTGCTGGTCAACGAAATCGCACCACGGGTACATAACTCCGGTCACTGGACCCAGCAAGGTGCCGAGACCTGCCAGTTCGAGAACCATTTACGTGCCGTGACCGGTTTGCCATTGGGCAGCACAGCCCTGCTGCGTCCGACCGCAATGATCAATATTCTGGGTGAAAACCGCTTGCCAAGTGCGTTACTGAGCCACCCCCAGTGCCATATTCACTGGTATGGTAAAGAAAAACGCCCTGGCCGTAAGATGGGACATATCAATGTCTGTGCCGATACCCAAGAGAACTTGGCTGTGTCACTAAGCACCATTGCCGACCATCTCGACCCAACTGCGTTTCCCGCCCTGAAACGCTAGTGAACCACCATACACAACAAAGCCAGCATGATGCTGGCTTTGTTGTTTCTTGAATACTCACGGCTAACGCTTGCCCTAACGATGCTTACTCCTGGTATGCATGGCAGCGTCGGTCAGCACATTGCAGCTTAATACCGCTGGCCAATTTCTTCTCAACCAACAGATCAAAACCACATGTTTGGCACTGGCCTTCTACCGGCTTGGCATTGACCGCAAAGCGGCAGCCCGGATACTGATCGCAGGCATAAAACACCTTACCGTATCGTGACTTTCTCTCAATAAGGTTTCCCTTCTGGCACTCAGGGCAGGAGACTTGAGTCGACTCGGCTTTTTTCTCTGGCGATTCAATATGGTGACATTGCGGGTAACCGCTGCAACCGATGAACATACCATAGCGTCCTTGGCGCAATACCAGCTCTTCGCCACAGTCGGGACAAGGCTGGCCCAAATGTTTGACGATATGGCCATCATTGTTGGCCTGGGACTTGATATATTCACACGCGGGGTAGTTGGTACAGCCCAAAAAAGGGCCGCGCTTACCGTTGCGCATCGCCAGTGGTGAGCCGCATTCCGGGCACAGGTTTTCATGCTCTAGCGCGTGCTCATGGGCACTAAACAGCTGGGCGTTAATTTTTCCAGACATACGACTCAATCATCTTCAGTAACAGCCCACCGACACGGACTTAGTGTATGTAGCCATCTTCCATGCCATACAGCAGCTCTTCCATTTGGCTGTAGGCGCTTTCATTGCCCGGCGCATTGAATAGAACCATCAATATGATCCATTTCAGGTCATCAAGATTAAAGTCTGAGGTTTCCAGCGCCATAATCCGGTCAATCACCATTTCCCGGGTATCAGCGCCCAGCACATGAATTTGCTCTAGGTAAGTCAAAAAACCCCGACAAGTAGTATCCAGACGTGACATTTCTTGCGCCGTATAAATACGCATCGCCGTCACAGAACTGGTGTTCATATAAGGCGTTTCTTCTGTTTCTTGCAGGGCCGCGAGCTTTTCCAGCCACTCCAACGCCTTGTAAATATCTTCCTGGTGAAAACCAGCACGAAGCAACTCTTCGGAAAGTTCATCCTGATCAACCATGAGCTCCGCATCGCTGTGGATATAGGTTTCAAACAGGTACATTAGGATATCCATCATAACTAGCCCCTCCTCGTTCTGACATAGCCACCTGGTACAGCAGCGACCATTCCTTGCAATTCCAATTCAAGTAACTGCATCATGACTTCATGAACGGGTAGTCTACTACGTTCAGCAACTACATCTACGGGTGTTGCCTCATTGCCTACGTTAGCCAACAGCGCTGGAAATGGCAATTTATCATTTTGAGGTTGTGGGACACAATGAACTGACTGACTACTTTTTGCGCACTCTGTCAGTACTCCGACATCCTCAAAGATATCGACCGGCGTTTCTACTAATTTAGCACCGTTTTTTATCAGTGCATGACAGCCCCGGCTCATCGGGTTGTAGATCGAACCGGGTATGGCAAAAACATCCCGGCCTTGCTCAAGTGCATAACGAGCAGTGATCAAGGATCCGCTTTTTTCCTCAGCCTCTACCACTAATACGCCGACCGACAACCCACTGATCACCCGGTTACGCCGAGGAAAGTGCTGGGGACGCGGTGATTCATCGGGCCAGAACTCCGATACCAGAGCTCCTTGATCGGCAATCGTATCAGCCAAGTCTCGATGTTTGGCGGGATAAATACGGTCGAGGCCTGAGCCTAATACCGCCACAGTGGCGCCACCATTTTTCAGCGCGCTGTAATGGGCCTGACCATCGATACCCAACGCCAAGCCACTGCTGACGACATAGTTCGCCGCCACCATGGCAGCAGCAAACTCTCCGGCTGCCTCCAAACCGTCAATACTGGCAGCCCGACTACCGACAATAGCCAGTTGTGGCTCATGCAACCAGCGCGTCTCACCCCGGACAAACAATAAAGGAGGGGGAGACGGGATCTCCCGCAGCAGGGCCGGATAAAGCGAGGAGTCAAGGGGGATGATCTGCTGGTTGGGCTGTTGGTGCCAAGCGAGGCAGCGATCGATACGCTGCTGCGGCGGAAAGGCCAGGTGCTGGCACTGACGTTCACTCAGGCCGATCTGCCCCCGTTCCCGATCGGACATCGTACACAGCTCACTGGGTGTGGTGCGCTCCAGCAGGCGGCTTATCCGAAAGCCGCCAAGCTGTGGAGCGGAGGCCAGGGTAAGCCAGTCACTAAGCGATGACATCCTACCGGTTTAACCTTTCCGGGGTGATACGACGCGAGCCCCTACCCTGAAAGGCTCGATTGCCCGAGTCACCACGGCGAGACTGAAGTATTCATAAGGACGGATCACTATTACCTCACCGATTAAGATATCTTGCAAACGGCCTGATTTCGAAGGCGAGAAAAGCGAAGACGACAACAGCTGGGTATCAGGCTCACTGTACTCATAATTGCCTTTGTCGCCGGTGTAACCCGCCCCGGGTCGAATGATGCTAAGTACATGACCAGCTTCCAGGCCATCAAGGTGACCCTGGTTGAGCACGACAACTTCATGAGTTGCGATATAGGCCATTCCTCCCATAGTGGCTACGACCTCGGCCTCGGAGGCGGCCGGAGAAGGGGAGGGAGAGAAACTCATCGCTCCGTCATGTTTTGGCAATGGGGCAGGAAGCAACACATCATTGGGCTTAACTTCCTGGTAAGCATCGGTCAACACGACCGCACTGGTCATCTCGGTAACGCTCACTACTTCGCCTCGGGCAACTTCTTTCAGGCTCGAGATTTTGGTCATTTCCCCTGACGCTAATTTGCGCTCTAGCGGCGGAGCTGACCGGTAAATCCCCCACCGGTCGCCAACAACCAATGGTGTATCGACCCAGATCGTCCCCCCTCTGGCGATATATCCCTGAGCCAAGCTGTCACCAATCACATGAGGTAGATTAGCTCGCTCCCTGTCCATCAGTAACTTATCCTCAGCGAGATAAGGCAAGAGCAACTCAGCAGGCAAGGTGGTCACCGGTTTAGGGGTCACTTTTATCTTGGGCGACAAGTAGCGCACCGGTTTACGCAGCAAACGAGGCTGGCCACCAACAAAATGCAGGTGAAGCTGGTCTCCGGGGTAAATCCAGTGGGGATCAGCCACCGTGTTACGATTGCTCTGCCATAATTCTGGCCAACGCCAGGGACTGGCCAGATAGTGCGCTGAAATATCCCAAAGGGTATCCCCCTTCTTAACGGTATAGACGGCAGGCGCCCCTTCCTTGACGCTAAGCGCTAGAGATTGGGCATAAACGGCACCCCCCATACTGGCGACTACCAGCCACACTCCCCACGACACCTTTTTCCACTGCTTCATCATCCCCCCACTACCGCTAGGCTTAAATTATCAGGCTGTCACTGACCTTGCGTGGTGTCCAGAACACTGTGTCAGTTCGCCCATAGTTTTCGGCAGGCTTCACTTTTTCCAGCCTCACGATTGCAATTTACCAAGAGGGAGCAAACCGCAGACACAGAAGGTCCATGCAACGGGGTACTATGATTTGCCCTTTAAAATGACTAGAATTAGAACAATTAAACGATCCCAGTTATCAGTACTGCCTTTTAAAAAGAGTGTCTATGTCTGTATTGCAAGTATTAACATTCCCTGACGAGCGCCTGCGCACCGTTGCCAAACCTGTCGAAGCCGTAACGCCTGAGATCCAGAAATTTGTCGATGACATGCTGGAAACCATGTACGAAGAAGAAGGGATC
Source organism: Photobacterium lutimaris (assembly GCF_003025555.1). Taxonomy (GTDB): domain Bacteria; phylum Pseudomonadota; class Gammaproteobacteria; order Enterobacterales; family Vibrionaceae; genus Photobacterium; species Photobacterium lutimaris. The sequence goes on from NZ_PYMH01000019.1 coordinate 9,039, forward strand.
GGTCTGGCAGCCACTCAGGTGGATTGCCACCAACGCATCGTGGTGATCGATCTGTCGGAAGAGCGCAATGAGCCAATGGTACTGATCAATCCAGAAATCATCGAAAAGCGTGGTGAAGACGGCATCGAAGAAGGTTGCCTGTCAGTTCCTGGTGCCCGTGCCCTCGTGTCACGAGCGGCTGAAGTCACGGTAAAAGCCCTAAACCGTGATGGCGAAGAGTTTACCTTTGATGCCGACGACCTACTGGCTATTTGTGTCCAGCACGAGCTTGACCACCTAGAAGGTAAGCTGTTTGTTGATTACCTATCGCCACTGAAGCGTAAGCGTATTCAAGACAAGCTGGCCAAGATCAAACGCTACAACGAAAAACACGCGAATAACGCCTAATTCGCCTACCTGATTTTAAGGACGCTACCTTGAGCAAACCTTTGAAAATTGTTTTTGCTGGTACTCCGGATTTCGCCGCCCGTCACTTGGCGGCGTTATTGTCTTCGGAGCACGATGTCATTGCGGTTTACACCCAGCCGGACCGCCCGGCAGGTCGCGGCAAAAAGCTGACGGCCAGCCCCGTCAAGCATATTGCCCTTGAGCACGGTATCCCGGTCTACCAGCCGGAGAACTTCAAGTCAGATGAAGCCAAGCAAGAATTGGCCGCTCTCGATGCCGATATCATGGTGGTGGTGGCTTATGGCCTGTTGTTGCCACAAGCGGTACTGGATACCCCAAAGCTGGGCTGTATCAATGTCCATGGCTCTATCCTGCCACGCTGGCGTGGTGCGGCCCCAATCCAACGCTCGATCTGGGCTGGAGATGCCGAAACTGGCGTGACCATCATGCAGATGGATATCGGCCTGGATACCGGTGACATGCTGCAAATTGCTACCTTGCCAATCGAGCCGACCGATACCAGTGCCTCGATGTACGAAAAGCTGGCAGAGCTTGGCCCCGTCGCTCTGGTTGATTGTCTGGCCGATATCGCCGATGGTAAAGCGGTTGCGGAAAAACAAGATGATGCGCTAGCCAACTATGCCAAGAAACTGAGCAAAGAAGAAGCCTGCATCAACTGGGCGGATGATGCCGCCCACATCGAACGCTGCATCCGCGCCTTCAACCCATGGCCGATGAGCTACTTCACCGTCGCCGAGCAGAACGTGAAAGTCTGGCATGCCAATGCCGAAGCCGATAACCAAGGCAAGGCACCGGGCACAGTTCTCGCAGCAGATAAGCAGGGGATATTGGTGGCAGCCGGACAAGGGGCACTGCGCCTGACCGAGCTTCAGCCGCCGGGCAAAAAAGCGATGAAGGCACAAGATCTGCTGAACTCGCGCCGCGAATGGTTCGAACCCGGCACGGTACTGTAACCTTCCAAGGGCCAGTGCTTGCACTGGCCTTACTTTTTTCAACCTGCCTCCACCGCAATACGCGACGGGAGTTAGGTCAATACATCAGGAAATCTGCATGAATGTAAGAGCTGCAGCAGCCAAGGTTATCTATCAAGTGGTTGATCAGGGCCAGTCTCTTTCTACCGCACTGCCAGCTGCCCAACAAGACATCAAGGAGCGTGATCATGCGCTGCTTCAAGAGATGTGCTATGGCGTACTGCGCTGGCTTCCACGCCTTGAGTCGGTGACCCAACAACTGATGGACAAGCCGCTCAAGGGCAAACAGCGCGTCTTCCATCACCTTATTCTTGTCGGCCTCTATCAGCTGGGTTACATGCGCATCCCAGCCCATGCGGCGGTTGCCGAAACGGTCAATGCCACTAAGAATTTAAAAAAGCCGCAGCTTCGCGGCCTGATCAATGCCATTTTACGTAACTACCAGCGTCAGCAAGAGAGCCTAGATCAGCAAGCCATCAGCCATGATGCCGGCCGTTACGGCCACCCGGGCTGGTTACTCAAGCTTCTCAAGGCTAGTTACCCAGAGCAGCTCGACAGCATCACCACCGCCAACAATACCAAAGCGCCGATGTGGCTGCGGGTCAACCGCCAACACCATAGCCGCGATGCCTACCGCGTATTGCTTGACGAAGCCGGTATCGAAACCGATATCCACACCGAAGCGCCAGATGCCCTTAAGCTCCACGCGCCGTGCGATGTCAGCAAACTGCCGGGTTTTGCCGAGGGTTGGGTGTCGGTGCAAGATGCAGCCGCCCAGTTATCGGTTGAATACCTCCAGCCACAAGCAGGTGAGCTGATCCTTGATTGCTGTGCCGCGCCTGGGGGTAAAACCGCCCATATCATGGAGCGCCAACCGGATACCCAAGTGGTTGCTATCGATTGTGATGACAACCGTCTAAAGCGAGTGCATGACAACCTGCAGCGCCTGAACCTAACCGCTCAAGTGTTGTGTGCCGATGCCCGCTACCCGGAAGAATGGTGGCAGGGCGAGCAGTTCGATCGCATTTTGCTGGATGCCCCTTGCTCGGCCACCGGTGTGATCCGCCGCCACCCGGATATCAAGTGGCTGCGCCGTGCCGATGACATTGCCGCTCTGGCCCAGCTCCAATCGGAAATTGTTGATGCGATGTGGCAGCAGCTCAAGCCGGGCGGTACCTTGGTATACGCCACCTGTTCGATTACCCCGCAGGAAAACAGCGAACAGGTAAAAGCGTTCCTTGAGCGCACTGCTGATGCCGAGCTGATCGGTAGCGACCGCCAGCAACCCGGCCGCCAGATATTGCCTGGCGAACAGGATATGGACGGCTTCTACTATGCCGTTATGCGCAAAGCGATCTAAATAACCGATAGCGGAACTTGACCTTCAAGTTCCGTTTTTTGTTTATATTTCGGGATTTTATGCAGGTAATTCAGCGGTCAGCCTTTCTATCGCTGCAAACTAAGTTATTCTAAATGAGCAGAGTTCTGCATGACCCTTCTCCCGAAGCGTAGTAACCTACAACGATTCTATTAATCAGGCATATGCTATGAAAATTATCATTCTCGGAGCCGGACAGGTCGGCGGTACCCTAGCCGAAAACCTGGTTGGCGAGAACAACGATATTACTATCGTCGATAAGGACCCTGAGCGCCTGCGCGAGCTGCAAGACAAATATGATCTGCGTGTCGTACAGGGCTTTGCCAGCCATCCCCGCACCCTACGTGAAGCTGGGGCACAGGATGCCGACATGCTGGTTTCGGTGACCAACTCCGATGAAACCAATATGATCGCCTGCCAGATCGCCTTTACCTTATTCAACACCCCCAACCGGGTGGCCCGTATCCGCTCACCGGAATACCTCAAGGAAAAGGACCAGCTGTTCCAGTCCGATGCGGTGCCGGTCGATCACCTGATCGCCCCGGAAGAGCTGGTAACTGGCTATATTGAACGGCTGATAGAATACCCGGGCGCTTTGCAGGTCGTCGGGTTTGCCGAGGACAAAGTCGGCCTGGTGGCCGTCAAAGCCTATTACGGCGGTCCACTGGTCGGTAACGCCCTGTCAGCACTGCGTGAGCATATGCCGCACGTCGATACCCGAGTTGCCGCGATCTTCCGCCAGGGCCGTCCAATCCGCCCTCGCGGCACCACGATTATCGAAGCTGATGATGAAGTCTTCTTTGTCGCCGCCAGCAACCATATCCGATCGGTGATGAGTGAACTCCAGCGCCTCGAGAAACCCTACAAACGCCTGATGATTGTCGGCGGGGGTAACATCGGTGCCGGTCTGGCCCGTCGTTTGGAACAAAACTACAGCGTCAAACTGATCGAACGTAACCCAGAGCGGGCCGAAAACCTGTCCGAGATGCTGGAAAACACCATTGTATTCTGTGGCGATGCATCCGATCAGGAACTCCTGAGCGAAGAGCACATAGAACAAATCGACGTATTCATTGCCGTCACCAACGATGATGAAGCCAACATTATGTCAGCCATGCTGGCCAAGCGGATGGGGGCCAAGAAGGTCATGGTGCTGATCCAGCGCGGGGCCTATGTCGACCTCGTCCAGGGCGGTACCATTGATATTGCGATTTCGCCGCAGCAAGCGACGATCTCTGCCTTGCTGACCCATGTCCGCAAAGCCGATATCGTCAACGTCTCCTCGCTGCGCCGCGGGGCTGCCGAAGCTATCGAGGCGATTGCCCACGGTGACTCGAGCACCTCCAAGGTGGTTGGCAAGGCTGTGGGTGAAATCAAACTACCTCCGGGCACCACCATTGGTGCGGTTGTCCGTGGTGAAGAAGTGCTTATTGCCCATGACCGCACGGTGATCGAACAAAATGATCACGTGGTGATGTTCCTGGTCGATAAGAAATATATCCCAGACGTCGAACGCCTGTTCCAACCTAGTCCGTTCTTCCTGTAGTAGCCAACATGGTCAACTTTCGTCCCATTCTGTTTGTGATCGGGCTGGTCTTATCCAAGATCGCCCTGTTCATGTATGTCCCGACCCTGGTGGCCTTCGCCACCGGGACCGAAGGGTTTATCGACTTCGCCACCGCCGTCATAATCACCCATGTGGTGGCATTCCTGTGCCTGACATTCGGCCGGACCAACGAGTTCAAGCTTGGCGTGCGGGATATGTTCCTGATCACCACGCTGGTCTGGACCATTGCCAGTGCCTTTGCCGCCTTACCGTTTGTCTTTATCAACCATATCAGCTTTACCGATGCCTACTTCGAGACCATGTCGGGGATCACCACCACAGGCTCGACCGTGCTCAGCGGACTGGATGATATGGCGCCGAGCATCTTGCTGTGGCGCTCCACCTTGCAGTGGCTCGGCGGGATCGGCTTTATCGTGATGGGGGTGGCTATCTTGCCGATGCTCAATGTCGGTGGTATGCGCCTGTTCCAAACCGAGTCTTCCGACTGGTCCGATAAAAGCTCGCCACGGACCAAGAGCGTGGCCAAGAATATCGTCAATGTCTATCTCAGCCTGACCGGGCTTTGTTTCCTCGGTTACCTGCTGACAGGGATGAATACCTTCGACGCGATCAACCATGCCTTTACCACGTTGTCGACTGGTGGCTATTCAACCTCAGATGGCTCGATGAACCACTTCTCGAACAGTGCCCACTGGGTAGCGATTGTGTTCATGTTTGCTGGAGGCTTGCCATTCCTGCTCTTTGTTCAGGCGCTGCGCAAACGCGAAGCCCGCTCCTTGCTGAGCGATGCTCAGGTAAGGGGGTTTACTCTTTTGGTATTCAGCGCAGGCCTGGCCGTGGCGCTGTGGCTGACCTGGCAATTGGATTACCGTTTCATTGATGCGTTTAGGGTCTCGCTGTTCAACATCATTTCGGTGGTGACGACTACAGGCTTCGGGCTGGATGACTTTACCGCCTGGGGGCCATTCCCGACTATCGTATTTGCCTTCATCATGCTGGTCGGTGGGTGCTCGGGCTCGACCGCCGGGGGGATCAAAATATTCCGTTTCCAGGTCGCCTTTGCCCTGCTGCGCAAGCAGATGATGCAGTTGATCCACCCGTCAGGGGTGTTTATCCAACGCTACAATGGTCGCCCGGTTACTGATGGTATTGTCCGCTCAGTAGTGGCTTTCGCCCTGACGTTTGTCCTGACCATCGTGGTGGTTGCCGCGATTCTCAGCATGTTAGGACTCGATGCTATCACCAGCATTACCGGTGCCGTGACAGCGGTCGCCAATGTCGGCCCCGGAATGGGCAATGTGATCGGCCCGACCGGCAACTTTGCGACCTTGCCCGATCTAGCCAAGTGGACGTTGAGCTTCGGTATGCTGATGGGAAGGCTGGAAATCCTGACCGTATTGGTGGTGTTCTTCCCGGCGTTCTGGCGCAACTAACCCAGTAGAAAGACACCCTAAAGAAAAAAGAGAGCCACTTGGCTCTCTTTTTGTATCAATCGCAAACCGGTTAATCGCACCGCTTATACTGGCGTAACATAAAAATAAATCGCCAGGAAATGGCAGACCGTGCCTCCCAGTACAAACACATGCCAAATAGCATGGTTGTAGGGAATACGCTTATTGACATAGAACACCACCCCGACGGAATATACGATACCGCCCGCCGCCAGCAGAACCAGCCCCCCCGTGGCCAGAGACATCGCCAATGGGTACAACGCGATCAATGACAACCACCCCATGGTCAGATAGGTCGCCAATGACAAGCGCTTGAAGCGATATACGAAGGCAATTTTCAGCACAATACCGACTAAGGCAATTCCCCAAATCACCGCCATTAAAATAAACGCCAGCGGGGTGCGCAGGGTGATCAGAAGAAACGGGGTGTAGGTCCCAGCAATCAGTAGATAAATGGCACAATGATCAAAAGTCTTCAGTGCCCGCTTGGCCCGCTCGGACGGGATCGCGTGATAGAGGGTCGATGCCAGATAGAGCAAAATCATACTGGCACCATAAATACTCAAGCTGGTAATACTCAGCACATCGGCCCCGGTACTGACAGCCTGTATCAGCAACAAGACCAATCCTATGATCCCAAACACCATGCCAAGGCCGTGGCTGATGCTGTTTGCCACTTCCTCCGTGACCGAATACTCCGAGCCGGTCGCCAACTGCTCTGCCATTGCTGTCGTCCTAAATATAGAGTTTATGCTCAATAGAATAGCAGTATGGCATATTTAGCTTACAGGTGTAAGCTGAAATAAGCGTTTTTCATCACTCGCCCTTGTTTCGAGAGCGAGGCCACAACTTACACTGAGTTAGGTGGCTTGATCTAAAAAGGTCAATACCCGCTCACCCGCCTGTTGCGGATGTAAGCTGGCAGGGATCTCACAGTAGCGCTTGAGCTCGCCACGCCCCAGCATGCCTGACAACATACCGCTAAAGCCACGCTGGCGCCGGTCAATTTCAAACCACATCTGCAAACCCGATTCATCACGGTAGACCACCACCTCCAGCTCGCGCCAGCGACCATGATAGGGGCCGGATACCGGTATGAATTCAAATTCCTGGACAAACGGCAGGGCAAAGCCCTTGGCCGCCTCGCATTCCACTTGACGGATCCGAAGCCCGGCCAGCTCCAACGCCGAAAAAACGCCGTCCAACAGCGGATCGGGTCTGACCGTCAGTAGATCTTTATCCTTGGCATCAAAAGCCAACGGCATATCGAGGTGCGTCTCGAGCCAGACATGGGAATCACCGATGGTGATAGGGGTGTTGAAAGGCAGCGACAAACTCACATCGAAATGGCGCGCTTCATGGGCACCAATAACGAACGAGTAGGGCAATGACCATTCGGCCAAACGACAGGTTTGGGTGATCTTTTCCTTACGGTGCTGACTATCCCCCCGGCTGCTTTCCACTTCTTCCTCGTAGCGGCAACACAGGAACAGGAGGATATTGTCGATTTGCTGCTCTACCTTTCCGCCATGTACCTGTATATCAATAGCCAAGGGGTCTCCAGGGATCAACACGCCCTGTGGTAGCACGGTATCAACCCGAGCAGAACCAATGCCAAGGCTGGCCAAGCTTTTGCGGAATAATGACATCAGGGCATCTCCTTTGCTGCACACGCATGACCATCACGATCGTATGCACACTATCAATATGAAATGATACTTATATTGCAGTGAACACCCTGTTGCCGCAAGGGCAGACTTAGCGATCTGGAGCACAAACAAAAAAACGAAGCCTTAGCTTCGTTTCTCGGATTAACGCAACAGTTCGATAGTAGCCTGTCTGGCTGCTTCCGGATCGCGGGCCATAATGCCATCAACCACTTGCTGGTGCAGCTCAAGCTTGAGCAGCTTCTCGCGGGTGATCACCCTGAAATAGCTCTCGAACACCGCTTTGAACAAATTGCCGAACGGGCTGATAAAGTGATTGCCCGAGGCAAAGTAAATCAACTGGTGGTAACGGGTATCAACGTCGACCCAGCGGTCTTGATCAAACTTTTCGCCCAAGGCATGCATCTCGGCCATCAGACGACATAATTCTTCGCGATCGGCGTCATTGGCATTAACGGCAGTTAGGGCGGCAGCCTCAGGCTCAAGCGAGATCCTTACCCGCTGGAACTCAGAGACCAAATCACTTTGCTGCTCGAAGTTAAGCCAAGCCAGCAGATCTTGATCCAGATAATTCCAGTTCCGCTTCGGCAATACCCGGGTACCGATACGCGGACGGGGCAACACCATTCCCTTGGCCGCCAGCATTTTGATGGCTTCGCGGATAGCGGTCCGGCTGACACCGTACATTTCGCCCAGCTCTACTTCACCCGGTAGAATTTCTCCCGGTGCGGTTTCCCCACGCAAGATCTGTTGCCCGATAGACTCTGCCAGTTTATAGGACAAATTACGGCTGGTAACCCGTCGCTGCTGATCGTGATCCATTAACTCCCTCCAGAGGCTGTAGTTATTGTCCTGCCGTTGCTTGCCAGACAGGTCCTTATCGCCAGTAATGGCAGCATTAGACCACAAAGTGAAACCAGATAAACAGCTTATCTTCACAGATGACGAGACGGGTATCATTTCGCTTCCAAAGCTTGGTAAAAAACAAACATTAAACACCTTAACAGCGGTCAAATAACACTCGACTTAATGATAGGTTGTTGCTATTCTCGCCGCGAAAATTAAACACCATTTTATTTCTGCACAGGAACGGCCCTGCCAACGATAAAGATGCTGAAATATTATATTCACCCTGGCCACGGAAGCGCCTGACCAATAGGTAAAACATGCGCCCAGCCTCGTTTGTCAGGTACAGCACACCTCGCAGCCCATCCCGTCTGCGCAGTACCTCACACGCACCAATACTCAAAAGCAAAACAACCAAAGCCGCTGTTCCGTCCCAGCCAGTGATCCTAGCTCCTCACCAGGCCGTCACCTGCGGCGACAACGAAAAAGCAGCGTAGCACCACTTTGCGTTCAGGGCAGCCTCCGGCTGCCCTTTTATTTGTCCCCACCGATTTGTATCCGTCCTTGCTTTGTTATACCGTTATCCCACTAAAAATAATAACCATACAGTTAACCAGCCTTTACTAAGCGGAGTTGTTATGAAGACCCATCGCGTCAATGAAATGATCGAGCTCATCCACCCTGAATGGCTCAAAGAACCAGATATGAATCTGGTTGAGTTCTTGCTGAAACTGGCACAAGAAGCCAAGTACGAAGGCAAGCTGGAAGATCTAACTGACGATATCCTTATCTATCACCTGAAGATGCGTAATAGCGAGAAGCTGGAAATGATCCCTGGCATCGCCAAGGATTGCGAAGACGACTTCAAGACCGCTATCTTGCGTGCTCGCGGTATCGTCAAGTGATCCCAGTGCTGGGCCGCCCTGGCCCAGCATATTTCACCTTTCTTTGCCGCTAAGACTCTCTTCAGTCTCTAAGCCTCTTCCCCCCGCCACCTCACACTCTCCGGTATCCGTTGGCTAAATTATGACCTCGCTAGAGTATTCATGCTCCCGCCTGGGATATACTCTGCCGGTAACATTTATTTACCAATTCCAACTTTACGATTACAACGCACTGGCCGGCAACGTACTGGCTGCGCGCTGCCTGTGAGGCAGCATCCAAGGAAAGTACAGTCATGACCCAAGAGAAAATAAAGATTAAGGATGTCACCCCACCCACGGTCAATCCCAAGACCCACAAAGGGGGGACTGACCGCTTCAATCCCGGCAATCGGATTTATGTCCGAGCTGCCAAAGGGGTTTACCAGCAACTGCGCCGCCGTATGGGGTGGTTGTTGATGCTGCTATTTATGGGGCTACCGTGGATCCCCTACGGAGACCGTCAGGGGATCTTGCTCGATATCGGCCAGCAGCAATTTCACTTTTTCGGTACCACCCTATGGCCCCAGGATCTGACCTTGCTGGCCACCCTGTTCATGATCGCGGCTTTTGCCCTGTTTTTTATCACCACTTTCCTTGGGCGGGTATGGTGCGGTTACTTCTGCCCCCAAACGGTCTGGACATTCATCTATATCTGGTGCGAGGAAAAACTCGAGGGCCCGGCCAACAAGCGCCGCAAGCAAGACAGTATAAAACCCACCGCCAAACTCATTGGCCGTAAAATCCTTAAGCATATTGCCTGGCTGACCGTCGCCCTTGCGACCGGCCTAACGTTTGTTGGCTACTTCCTGCCCGTCAAATCCTTGGTGGTTGACTTCTTTACCTTCGGTACCAGCTTCTGGGCTGGCTTCTGGGTGCTGTTCTTTACCGGCTGTACCTATGCCAACGCTGGCTGGATGCGCTCGATAGTCTGTATCCACATGTGCCCCTACGCCCGCTTCCAGTCAGCAATGTTCGACAAGGACACCTATATCGTTGGCTATGATGTCGCACGGGGCGAAGCCCGAGGCCCAAGACCGCGCAAGAAAGATCCCAAAACGCTCGGCCTTGGTGACTGTATCGACTGCAACCTCTGCGTGCAGGTCTGCCCAACGGGGATCGACATCCGTGACGGCCTGCAATATGAATGCATCAACTGCGGTGCCTGCGTCGATGCCTGTGATGAAACCATGATGCGGATGGGCTATGACAAACGCCTGATCAGCTACACCACCGAACACAAACTGGAGGGGCACAGCACCCATATCATGCGGCCCAAGCTGCTCGGTTATGGCGGTGTGATGGTCGCGATGATCGGCCTGTTCTTCTATCTATTTGCATCCGTCCAACCAATGGGGCTGGATGTGCTCCGCGACCGCAGCCAGCTGTTCCGGATCAACAACCAAGGCCTGGTGGAAAATACCTACACCCTAAAAATCCTCAACAAAACCCAGCAAGATACCCGCTATAGCCTCGCGGTCAGCGGGCTCGAAGAGATTGAGTGGTACGGTCCACAGCAAGTCAGCGTTGCCGCCGGAGAGATCTTTACCTTGCCGGTCAGCCTGGGAGTGGACCCATACCTGCTACAAGGCAATATTGCCGATATCACCTTTAGCCTGACGCGGGAAGGCGACGGTCACCAAGTCCAGACCGAAAGCCGCTTTATCGGCGAACTTCGCTAGTGTGTTACCCACTCAGCCAGTGCAAAATAGTGTAAAGAAGGGGCCATCAAAGGCCCTTTCTTATTATGATGTTATAATTGCGTACAATCTGTACCTAGTGGAAAGTCACGATGACACAACAACACGGCTTTAATTTTGCCGACCTGAACCCAGACTTATTGCTTGATGCCCTCGACAGCATCGGCATCCGTGCTGAATCCGGCCTGCTACCGCTCAACAGCTATGAGAACCGGGTTTACCAGTTTGTCGCCGAAGACGGTGCCCGCTATGTCACCAAATTCTATCGCCCTCAGCGCTGGACTGACGAGCAGATCGCCGAGGAGCACCAGTTCACACTTGAGCTGGCGGAGCAGGAAATCCCCGTTGCTGCACCTATCAAGATTAATGGCCGCACCCTGCATCCATTTCAGAATCACCGTTTGGCCCTGTTTCCCAGCGTGGGGGGCCGCCAGTTCGAAGTCGACAATTTTGACCAACTGGAATGGGTCGGTCGTTTCCTCGGCCGGATCCACCAGGTTGGCCAGCGTACGGCCTTTCAACACCGTCCGACGGTCGGCCTTGATGAGTACCTCTACCAGCCGCGTCAGGTCCTTGAGCAATCTGCGATGATCCCCGATCACCTCAAGCATGCTTTCTTCTCCGATCTCGATACCCTGATCCGCGAACTCGAACACCAATGGCATACCGACTGGACGTCAATCCGTCTCCATGGCGACTGCCATCCCGGCAATATCCTCTGGCGTGACGGCCCACTGTTCGTCGATTTAGATGATGCCCGCAATGGACCCGCGGTCCAGGACTTGTGGATGCTACTCAACGGCGATCGCCATGATCAACTCGCCCAGCTCGATACGATTTTGGAAGCCTATTCGGAATTTGCCGATTTTGATCAAAAACAGTTACAACTGATTGAGCCTTTACGCGGTCTTAGAATGGTACATTACATGGCATGGCTAGCCCGCCGCTGGGAAGATCCGGCGTTCCCACATGCCTTCCCATGGTTTGCCGATGCCAAGTACTGGGAAGGGCAAGTATTGGCATTCAAAGAGCAACTGGCAGCCCTCAACGAACCGCCATTGCAACTGATGCCGCAATGGTAATAATACTAATCACAACATCGTAGAAATAACGGCGTTATTTCAGACTTTGATATCAGGGAGTAATTTGATTCATGTTTAAGAAGATCCTAGCTTTTGCCAGCGTGGCGCTGCTGTCACTATCCGTACAGGCGGCAAAATTTACCGAAGGGGAATATTACAAGGTATTGGATCTGCCAAAATCCAGCAGTCCAGTGGTCACCGAATACTTCTCGTTCTACTGCCCGCACTGTAATAGCTTCGAACCCATCATCCAGCAGCTGAAGAAAAACCTGCCGGACAATGCCAAGCTGCAAAAAAACCATGTATCGTTCATGGGCGGCAACATGGGTAAATCCATGAGCAAGGCCTACGCGACTTCTATCGTGCTTGGCGTCGAAGATACAATCACACCGGTACTGTTTGCCCGCGTCCATGACATGCAAAAGCCACCGCGCAACGATAATGAACTGCGCCAGATCTTCATTGATGAAGGGGTGAGTGCGGAAGATTTTGACGGTGCCTTCAACAGCTTTGCCGTGAACTCGATGGTAAACCGCTTCAACAAAGCCTTCCAAGACAGCGGCCTGACTGGTGTTCCTGCGATCATCGTCAACAACAAGTACCAGGTTGAAGCCGGCAAGGTCAAATCCATCGACGAGTACTTTGAGCTGGTGAACTACCTACTGACCAAGTAAGCCACCTCTTACGGACAACAGAATACAAAAAGGCCTGCGGGCCTTTTTGTGTTCTATCCCCATTTAAAAACGTCCTACACCGCCTGCGCCGTCAGTTGGCGCAATAATCTATCCATCGCTCGGTAGCCCAACGCCTCGGCAAGGTGGCGACGCTCAATCGCTTCGCACCCGGCCAGATCGGCAATGGTCCGCGCTACCTTGATGATCCGGTGGTAAGCCCTGATAGACAAGCCGAGCTGATGCAGGGCCGTTTCGAGGAATTCGGCGTCTTGCCGCTCGAGCTTGCAGAACTTATCCAACTCACGGGTCCCCAGCAGGGCATTAACCCGACCGCTGCGCTGTAGCATGTTCTCACGCGCCTCCAGCACCCTCGTGCGGATAACCGTGCTGGGCTCGCCCCGATCGCCCCCATCAGCCAAGGTTCCTCTCGGCAAAGCCGGGATCTCAATCGACATATCAAAGCGGTCCAGCAACGGTCCCGACAACCGGCTGAGGTAGCGCAATATGGCCTGGGGATTGGTCCGCGACTGGTTGCCCTCATAAAAACCGGTCGGACTCGGGTTCAGCGCACCAATCAGCTGGAACCGGGCCGGGAAAGTGGTCTTGCTGGTGGCACGGGAGATCACTATTTCACCGGACTCCAGCGGCTCACGCATCGAGTCCAGCACCTTGCGCTCAAACTCAGGCATCTCATCAAGGAACAAAATACCGTTGTGGGCGAGGGAGATCTCACCAGGGCGGGGCACCGAACCGCCCCCGACCAAAGCCGCCATCGAGCTGGAATGATGGGGAGTACGGAAGGGCCGCCGGCGCCAGTTCCCCTCATGGATATGCTGCTGGGTCAGCGAGGCCACTGCCGCGGTTTCCATCGCCTCCTCAATGGACATCGCTGGCAACAAATCACACAATCTCGAAGCCAGCATGGTTTTCCCGGTCCCGGGCGGACCAAGAAACAGTAAGTTATGGCCACCAGCAGCCGCAATCTCCAGTGCTCGCTTGCCCTGTTGCTGGCCGATAATATCTTGCATATCCCGCTCTGGTGCCACACTCTCTGCCACGTCGAGGATGGGTGACTGTGCCAGGGCGAGCTCACCTTGCCCATGCAAATAGGTACAGACAGCCAATAAGCTCGGTGCTGATTTATGGCAGTCTTTACCGACCAACGCGACCTGATCACCATTACCATCTGGCACCACCAAACATCGCGTGGCCTGCCCAGCAGCCAAGGCTGCGGGCAGGGCACCTTTGACTGGGCGCAACTCTCCGGACAGCGCCAACTCTCCTAAAAATTCGAAGTTATGTAGCTTATTGGCCGGTATTTGCTCCGAAGCGGCGAGGATCCCAAGCGCGATAGGTAAATCGAACCGGCCCCCTTCCTTGGGTAAATCTGCCGGTGCCAAGTTGACCGTAATACGCCGGGACGGAAACTCGAACCCGGCATTGACGATGGCACTGCGCACCCTGTCCTTGGCTTCCTTAACACTGGTTTCCGGCAGGCCAACCAAGGTTAAGGCAGGCATGCCATTGCTGATATGCACCTCTACGGTGACAGCTGGAGCCTCTACCCCGACGCTGGCACGGCTGTGAATAATGGCAAGGTTCATCTGTAGTCATCCTGCTGTTATTTCAAACAAAAAAGTTAAATATTTTCATCAAATACGTTTCATCAATAGCCTATTTATGCAGTCTAATTGCAAATTAATTTTAACTTTTTTCTTGTCATGCGAGCGATGTCTGTGTTACCACTAGGTAAACACAACGTCTAAACATAAAAACCGGACAGACAGTCAATGCAATTTATGGCCAACGCCCTCCTACTCATTATCAACGTCATCGTGGTGCTAATTTCACTACGAGGGGGACGGGCAGGCGTAAATTAGCTGACAAGCACAACAAACGCAGAGAAGCCCCCTAAGCCAACAGGCCAGGGGGCTTTTTTTTGGACTATCTAATGAAATATGCTGATTAAACCAACAATCAATCAGCATGTCGCAGGCAAGGAAACAAGGGAGAGCAGCGATGACGGGAGCAGAGTTAGTCGTAGCGGCGCTGCAGAAGCAGGGGATCAAAACAATATTTGGCTATCCAGGTGGTGCCATCATGCCCATCTATGATGCCCTCTATGACGGTGGCGTCGAGCACATCCTGTGCCGCCACGAACAAGGCGCCGCCATGGCCGCCATCGGTATGGCCAGAGCAACACAGGACGTGGCAGTATGCATGGCTACATCAGGTCCCGGCGCCACTAACCTGATGACAGGGCTGGCCGATGCCTTCCTCGATTCAGTGCCGATTGTCGCTATCACAGGGCAAGTTGCCAGTTCGCACATCGGCACCGATGCCTTCCAGGAGATGGATGTGATCGGCATGTCGCTGGCCTGTGCCAAGCACAGCTATCTGGTAACAGACATCGACGATCTGATCCCGACCCTTGCCGAGGCATTTGAAGTGGCCAAAGCAGGTCGCCCGGGCCCGGTAGTGGTCGACATCGCCAAAGATGTCCAGCTTGGCCAAGCTCCGGATGGGGATTTGACACCGATCACCCCTCCAGTACTACCAGTGGCTACCACCGAGCAGGTAGCTACCGCCCAGCAGCTACTGTCTGAAAGCCAGCGTCCGGTACTGTATGTCGGCGGCGGGGTCCAGTTAGCCAAAGCCACCAACACCGTGCGCACCTTCCTTACCATGAACCCGATGCCGTCGGTCAGCACCCTCAAAGGACTTGGCACGATTGAGCGCCATGACCCACACTACCTGGGCATGCTGGGGATGCACGGTACCAAAACCGCCAACCTGGTGGTGCAGGAGTGTGATCTGCTGATCGTCGTCGGTGCCCGCTTCGATGATCGGGTAACCGGTAAGCTGGATACCTTCGCCCCTCACGCCAAGGTAATCCATATCGATATTGATGCTGCCGAGTTCAACAAATTACGCCATGCCCATGCCCCGTTGCGCGGTGATCTCAATATCATCCTGCCGCAACTGGAACTGAGCCAAGATATCACTGACTGGGTAGATTATGCCGCCAGCTTGCGCCAACAAAACAAATGGCGCTATGACCATCCAGGCGAGTTGATCTATGCCCCGCTGTTAATGAAACAGCTGTCGGACATGATGCCAGACAGTGCCATGATTTCGACCGACGTCGGTCAGCACCAAATGTGGGCAGCCCAGCATATCCAGCCGCGAGAGCCACAAAATTACATCACCTCGGCCGGCCTCGGCACCATGGGCTTCGGCCTACCGGCAGCAATGGGTGCCAAGGTCGCCCGCCCGGATGATGAGTCAATCCTGATCACCGGTGACGGCTCGTTCATGATGAATATCCAGGAGTTGGGTACCCTCAAGCGCCGCCAGATCCCGGTCAAGATGGTACTGATCAACAACCAACGCCTAGGGATGGTGCGCCAATGGCAGTCCCTGTTCTTCGATGGCCGCCACAGCGAAACCATCCTCGATGACAACCCTGACTTTGTGATGCTGGCCCAGGCCTTCGATATTCCAGGCAAAACCATCACCCGCAAGGAAGATGTGGAGCCGGCACTGAAGGAAATGCTGGCTAGCAAGACGGCTTACTTACTCCATGTATTGATCTCTGAAGAAGACAATGTATGGCCCCTCGTACCACCTGGCGCAGCGAATCAAGATATGCTGGAGAATACTTAATGGACAGATATTTACTCGACATCAAAGCGGATGATAAGCCAGTATTACTAGAACGTATCTTGCGTGTGATCCGTCACCGTGGTTTTGTGATAAAACAAGTGAATGCAACCCAAAACCATGAAAGCAAAATCGCCAGTATCGAAATCCTTGTCGACAGCGATCGCCCGATTACGACGCTGATCAACCAAATCGAAAAACTCTGGGATATTCGTACCGTAGAAACCACACTCGTAGCTAATCGAGATTAGATTTTAAGGAAGGAACAAACATGGCCAACACAGCGGATTTTATTTGGTTCAACGGTGAAATGATGCCTTGGGGCGACGCCAAGGTGCACGTGCTAACACATGCCATGCACTACGGTACCTCGGTCTTCGAAGGTATCCGCTGCTATAACACCCCGAAAGGTCCGGCGATCTTCCGTCATAAAGAGCACATGGATCGCCTGAAAAATTCAGCCAAAATCTACCGCTTCCCAATCCCGTACAGCGCCGACGAGCTGATGGAAGTCTGCCGTGAAACATTGCGGGTGAATAAACTCGATTCCGCCTATATCCGCCCTCTCGCCTTTGTCGGCAATGTTGGCCTGGGTGTCTGCCCACCGGTGGACACAGAAATGGATGTCATGGTTGCCGCTTTCCCTTGGGGTTCATACCTAGGTGAAGAAGCGTTGGAAAACGGGGTCGATGCTATGATTTCGAGCTGGAACCGTGCTGCGCCGAATACGATCCCAACCGCGGCCAAAGCCGGCGGTAACTACCTGTCTTCCCTCCTGGTTGGTGGTGAAGCCCGTCGCCACGGCTATGCCGAGGGGATCGCCCTGAGCGTTGACGGCTATCTGTCTGAAGGGGCTGGTGAGAACCTGTTTGTGATCCGCAACGGTATCTTGTCGACACCACCAGCAACCAGTGCCATCTTGCCGGGTATCACCCGCGATACCATCATGATCCTAGCCAAAGAACATGGCTATGAAGTCCGTGAAGAGAATATTGCGCGCGAAGCCCTGTACCTGGCCGATGAAGTTTTCATGACCGGTACCGCAGCCGAAATCGTCCCGGTTCGCAGCGTCGATCAGATCACCGTCGGTGAAGGCAAACGCGGTCCGGTGACCAAGGTACTGCAAGAAGCCTACTTCGGCCTGTTCAACGGCACCACCGAAGACAAGTGGGGTTGGCTTGACTACGTTTACCCTGCCGACCAGTAAAACCCGACTTAGCGGCCGGTGACCAAACCGCACCGGCCATGCAATACAGCAAAAGGATTTTAGTTATGCCCAAGTACCGTTCCGCCACCACCACCCACGGCCGCAATATGGCTGGCGCCCGTGCCTTATGGCGCGCCACCGGCGTAAAAGATGAAGATTTCGGCAAGCCGATCATTGCGGTGGTGAACTCGTTCACCCAATTTGTACCGGGCCACGTCCACCTCAAGGATCTGGGCCAGTTAGTCGCGAAGGAAATTGAAGCGGCGGGCGGTATCGCCAAAGAATTCAATACGATTGCTGTGGATGATGGTATTGCTATGGGCCACGGCGGAATGCTGTACTCACTGCCATCGCGTGAACTTATCGCTGACTCGGTCGAATACATGGTCAACGCCCACTGCGCCGATGCCATGGTGTGTATCTCGAACTGCGACAAAATCACCCCGGGAATGCTGATGGCCTCACTGCGCCTCAATATCCCAGTGATCTTCGTTTCCGGCGGCCCGATGGAAGCCGGCAAGACCAAACTGTCGGATCAGATCCTCAAGCTTGATCTGGTTGATGCGATGATCCAAGGTGCCGATCCTAATGTTTCCGATGAACAGAGCGAGCAGATCGAACGCTCCGCCTGTCCGACCTGCGGTTCATGCTCGGGCATGTTCACCGCTAACTCGATGAACTGCCTGACCGAAGCCCTCGGCCTGAGCCAACCGGGCAATGGCTCGATGCTGGCCACCCACGCAGACCGTGAGCAATTATTCATTAACGCCGGTAAGCGTGTAGTGGAACTCACCAAACGTTACTACGAACAGGATGATGAGAGCGCCTTGCCTCGCAATATTGCGACCAAGCAAGCCTTCGAAAATGCGATGGCCCTCGATATTGCTATGGGCGGCTCGACCAATACCGTACTCCACCTCTTGGCAGCGGCGCAGGAAGGTGAGATTGACTTCACCATGGCAGACATCGATCGCATGTCACGCCGCGTCCCGCACCTATGTAAAGTGGCACCATCAACCCAGAAATACCATATGGAAGATGTCCACCGGGCCGGTGGGGTATACAGCATTCTTGCCGAGCTCGATCGCGCCGATTTATTCCACAATGATTGCTACAACATCCTGGGTGAGCAATTCTCGGAAAGCTTCAAGCATTACGATATCGTTCAGACCGAGTCTGAGGAAGTGAAGACATTCTTCCGTGCCGGACCAGCAGGGATCCGTACCACCCAGGCCTTCTCACAAGACTGCCGCTGGGACAGCCTGGATGATGACCGCGAAAATGGCTGTATCCGCAATAAAGAACATGCCTTCAGCCAAGACGGTGGCCTCGCAGTGCTTTCCGGCAATATGGCACTCGATGGCTGTATCGTGAAAACCGCTGGCGTGGATGAGAGCTGCCTGACCTTTACCGGCCCTGCAGTAGTCTTCGAAAGCCAGGAAACCGCAGTGGAAGGTATCTTGGGCGGTAAAGTGAAAGCCGGCGATGTCGTCGTTATTCGCTACGAAGGGCCGAAAGGCGGCCCAGGTATGCAAGAAATGCTCTACCCAACCACTTACCTCAAATCGATGGGGCTGGGCAAAGAGTGTGCCCTGATCACCGACGGACGATTCTCCGGCGGCACCAGCGGCTTGTCAATCGGCCACGTATCACCGGAAGCAGCCAGTGGCGGCACCATTGGTTTGATTGAAAATGGCGACACCATTGCCATCGATATCCCAAACCGCAGTATCGACCTGCAGGTTGATGACGCAACACTGGCCAGTCGCCGAGAACAAACAGAGCTACGAGGCTGGAAACCATTAGACCGCCAGCGCGAAGTCTCTTTTGCCCTACGTGCCTACGCCAACCTCGCCACCAGCGCCGACCAAGGGGCTGTGCGTGATAAATCGAAACTAGAAGGATAAAGCATGATGAGCGAAGTAACCTTGGCCAAGGATGTAGAGCTGTTAAGCGGAGCCGATTACCTTCGCGATATTCTCCGTGCACCCGTGTATGAGGTGGCGCAAGTCACCCCGCTACAAACGATGGATCGTCTGGCAGCACGGATCGGCAACCAGGTACAGCTTAAGCGAGAAGACCGCCAGCCGGTTCACTCGTTCAAGCTGCGCGGTGCCTACAACATGATGTCCCAGCTTAACGAGGCCCAGCGCCAGGCTGGGGTGATTGCCGCATCGGCAGGTAACCATGCCCAGGGCTTGGCGATGTCAGGCAAGCACCTCGGGGTACAGGCAACGATTGTCATGCCGCGGACCACCCCAGACATCAAGGTGGATGCGGTCCGCAGTTTCGGCGGCAAAGTCGTATTGCACGGCGGTAATTTCGACGAAGCAAAAGCCCATGCCGAAATGCTTGCCAGCCAGCACGGCTATACCTTCATTCCGCCTTTCGATCATCCTTCAGTGATTGCCGGGCAGGGCACGATTGGTGTTGAACTGGTCCAGCAAAATGGTCATCTCGACTATATCTTTGTCCCGGTCGGTGGCGGGGGGATCGCTGCAGGTGTTGCCGTACTTATCAAACAGCTGATGCCACAAATCAAAGTCATCGGGGTCGAGGCCGAGGATTCGGCCTGCCTACGTGCAGCACTGGATGCCGGGGAGCCGGTAACTCTGGATCAAGTCGGTATGTTTGCCGATGGCGTTGCTGTAAAACGGATCGGCGAAGAAACTTTCCGTCTGTGCCAGCAATACCTCGATGATTCCATCACCGTCAGCAGCGATGAAATTTGCTCGGCCGTCAAAGATATCTTCGAGGATACCCGGGCAATCGCCGAGCCTTCAGGTGCCTTGTCCCTGGCCGGGCTGAAGAAGTTTACCGATCGCCATCAACTCAAGGACAAACAATTAGCGGCGGTGCTATCTGGGGCCAACCTCAACTTCCACGGCTTGCGTTACGTATCAGAGCGTTGCGAGCTCGGTGAAAAGCGGGAAGGGTTACTGGCCGTCACTATTCCCGAACGACCGGGGGCGTTTCTCGATTTCTGTCACATCCTCGGTGGCCGTGCGGTTACCGAGTTCAACTACCGCTACAACAACGATAGCCTGGCCAATGTGTTCGTCGGGGTACGCTTGATCCAGGCTCAAGAAGAGCTCGACAACATCATCGCCGATCTACGAAAGGGGGGGTACCCGGTGGTTGATTTGTCCGATGACGAAATGGCCAAGGTCCATGTTCGCTATATGATTGGAGGCCGACCTTCCAAACCATTGAAAGAGCGGCTGTACAGTTTTGAGTTTCCGGAATATCCCGGAGCCCTGCTCAAGTTCCTTAATACCTTAGGCACCCACTGGAATATCAGCCTGTTCAACTACCGCAACCATGGTGCGGATTATGGCAGGGTACTCTGTGGATTTGAGTTGGAAGAGCAAGACTTGTTGTCCTTTACCAGCCACCTGCGAGAGCTCGGCTACAGCTGGAAAGACGAAACAGACAATCCGGCTTACCAGTTTTTCCTAGCCCAGTAAGGGCAAGACACGGATTATCCAATACGATTTGCTAAGCAGCCCCTGTGGCTGCTTTATTTGCCCCGTCGACATCCAAATGCTCAATAATCATCTTGAGCTGATTGACATGGCTAGTTAATAATTGGCTTCGTAGCGGCTCTGATAGTTTCCCGTACAGTGATGAGAGCTGGATTAATTCTGACTTCAGCTGCTCATGCTGCATCTCCGGACGCTGAATATCAAACACAAACCACCCGAGTGGTTGGTCGGTCAGTTCAGCAATCCTCACCAAGGTAGAAATCCTCGGCTCTGTTTTTCCCGACTCGAGATCCAAATATGTTTGTCTGGCAACATCTAGGTGCTTGGCCATCGCCACCTGGGAGATCCCTTTCCATTCCCGCGCATCCTTGATTCTTTTTGCAATCCACGATTTTACCTGTTCCATAGCATCCTCATATATACCCTCCCATCCACAGACCATGCGCTGAACGCCCGGGAGGAATATCTCACTTCCTTAGTGAGTATAATGTCATTCAAGTCATGATTATTAATTAAGGACAATGGTTTACATAACAGGCAAGTTTATAAACTGTGACCCCCTCCCTCTAGTGACCAGCTATCAAGGCACCACGTGCGTCTTTATGTCGGCATATGCCGACACAGATCTGACCACCTGATTACGACTTGTCCCGTTGTGTTAGTGCGCGGGTATACTCCGCCATAAATCCCGCCAAATTAATACTTTGCTGCAAAATGACATTCCTAGCGGAATGGGGGAGTCGACTGAAATACTGCAACAAACGATCAATTTCCTCCTTGTATTCACTTTCCAGTATTTCAATGCCTTCATCACCGTACACGAACCAGGTCAATGGCCGCTCGGTGATCGCCGCAATTTCCGACAGCATCCTCACCTTGGGTTCGGTTTTACCCGTCTCCAAATCCAGATAGGTTTGACGTGCGACCTTAAGTTGCTGGGCCATATGGACCTGGGTCAGGCCTTTCCATTCCCTGGCTTCTTTGATGCGGGCTGCGATTTGGGCTTTCGGATCTGTCATGTCACACCTCCAATACAACACAATGAATAATGCCTAGCTTTCATTACTGGATTGCACAACATAAGCCAACTTGAGATAAATCTAACAATCCACTACATAACAATCATTTACTTATAACCACCGTTCGCATTGTTGTAATTTGGTTTGCAAATAGTAACCAGACTGCCTGACTTTTTTAATTCGCAAAGAAATCATTCAGCCCTGTCAAGATAGTAGACCCTCCCATCTTAGCCCAATAAAAAAGGCACCCGCTTGGGTGCCTTTTCTCATTTTTAAAACAAACTGCTGAGTAATGAGCTAACAGACTGATTTTTTATTCGACTGTTACAGCCTTCGCCAAATTACGCGGCTGATCGACATCGGTCCCTTTGATTAATGCAACATAGTAAGACAGCAACTGCATCGGGATCGTGTAGTAAATCGCAGCGGTGATCTCGCTGACATGTGGCATGGTGATGATCTTCATGGTCTCATCCCCTTCAAAGCCGGCATCAGCATCAGCAAAGACATACAATAGGCCGCCACGGGCACGTACTTCTTCGACGTTTGACTTGAGCTTCTCCAACAAGTCATTGCTCGGTGCCACAACCACCACTGGCATATCCGCATCGATCAGCGCTAGTGGACCGTGCTTGAGCTCACCCGCCGCATAGGCTTCGGCGTGGATGTACGAAATCTCTTTGAGTTTCAGCGAGGCTTCCATCGCAATCGGGTAGAACTCACCACGGCCAAGGAATAGCGTGTGGTGCTTGTCGGCAAAATCAGTGGCCAGTGCTTCGATGTCTTTTTCAAAAGAAAGCGCCGCATTGATCTGCTGTGGTAGGGCATGCAGGGCTTCAACGATCTCTTGCTCTTTCTCTTTGCTAATGCGGTTTTGCTGTTTACCCAATGCCGTTACTAACATCAGCAGGGCTGAAAGCTGAGTGGTAAAAGCTTTGGTCGATGCCACACCGATTTCCACTCCCGCACGGGTCATGAAGGCAAAATCCGATTCACGAACCAGCGAAGAGCCCGCCACATTACAGATAGTCATTGCCGCCATGTAGCCTTTCTCTTTAGCAAGGCGAAGCGCCGCTAGCGTATCGGCCGTTTCACCGGACTGGGACAGAGTGATAAGTAGGCTGTTCGGACGGGTGACAAACTTGCGATAACGGAACTCCGATGCAATTTCCACATCACAGCTAACGCCGGCAATATCTTCGAACCAGTAGCGAGCGGTCATTCCGGCATTGTAAGACGTACCACAGGCCACAATCTGCACATGCTCAACCTGGCTGAGGATCTCTGTCGCGTTCACGCCAATTGCTTCTGTAACCACAGAATCCGCCGTGATACGGCCTTCCATAGTCTTGATCAACGCCGTTGGCTGCTCGTAGATCTCTTTTTGCATAAAGTGGCGGTATTGGCCCTTGTCACCCGCGTCGTGCTCGGCATTGGATTCTGAGATCTCGCGCTCGACGCGCTCACCAACTGAATCGTACACTGTGACATCACGGCGGGTGATTTCTGCTACATCGCCTTCTTCTAAGTACATGAAGCGGCGAGTCACGTTCAACAGAGCAAGCTGATCAGAAGCCAGGAAGTTCTCACCGACACCGAAGCCGATAACAATCGGGCTGCCAGAGCGCGCGACCACAATCCGTGATGGGTCTTTGCGATCCAGGGCAACCGTACCGTAAGCACCTGTCAATTGCTTCGCGGTTTTCTGCACCGCTTCTAGCAGGGTAGCCGAGGTGCGCAGTTCCCATTCCACCATGTGAGCAATCACTTCAGTATCAGTTTGGGACTCGAATACATAACCGCGGGATTGCAGTAGTTCACGCAACTCTTCGTGGTTTTCGATGATGCCATTGTGTACCACGGCAACATCACCTGACATGTGTGGGTGGGCGTTAACTTCAGACGGCTCACCGTGTGTGGCCCAGCGCGTATGAGCTATACCTGTACCACCAACAACATGCTCCTCGCCTACGGCATCAGCCAACTCTTGGACTTTACCCAAACGGCGTACTCGGGTCAGGTTCGACTCACTATCAACAATCGCGACACCGGCTGAATCATAGCCGCGGTACTCAAGGCGGCGTAGCCCTTCAACCAGAATTTCTGCTACATCACGCTGTGCTACCGCACCAACAATTCCACACATAATTTCTTGCTCCTAAATTTATTCCGCTGCCGCGCAAATCACCTGCACGCCATGCTGTTCAATCTGTTGTTTGGCTTCCATGTCCAAGCCGTCATCGGTGATCAATGTACTGATATTCGTCCACGGCAGCTCTAGGTTGGGGATCTTGCGTCCCACCTTGCTCGACTCGACCATCACCACCACTTCGCGTGACACCTCAGCCATCACCCGGCTCAGCCCCACTAGCTCATTGAATGTGGTTGTACCCCGTGCAGTATCTATGCCATCTGCACCAATAAAGAGCTGATCAAAATCATACGAACGCAGCACTGATTCAGCCACTTGACCTTGGAACGCCTCGGAATGCGGGTCCCAAGTGCCCCCGGTCATCAGCAGGGTGGGCTCGTTTTCCAAACTGTTCAGGGCATTGGCAACATTGAGTGAGTTGGTCATCACTATCAGACCATGCTTGTCATTGAGCAGGCTGATCAAGCTGGCGGTGGTACTGCCGCTGTCAATAATGATCCGGTTATGATCACGGATCCGCACAGCCGCCGCCTTGGCAATAGCCAACTTACGAACCGAAACTTGTTCTTCTGGCTCGCTGACCATTTCGGTTGGTATGGAAACCGCACCACCGTACCGCCGTAACAAAAGGCCATTTTTTTCTAATGCAGCCAAATCCTTGCGGACAGTGACTTCGGATGTGGCGAAATGCTTAGCCAGTGTATCAACACTGATTTCGCCCTGTTCATTGACCATAGAGAGAATGGCATGACGACGCTGTTGGGTATTTCGTTTAGTCATTAATTTACGAACTGAAGCCATAAGTTTCGATTTAAAAGGAATACTAGCAGATCAAAACTTTTTTGATCAACCATGTGCAATTAATTTTTTATTCGAAAGAAGAGGGGCGAGAAACTGGAAATATTTTCTGCAGGTATAAAAAAGGCAAGGTCTACACCTTGCCTTTGATCATTTAGAGCAAAGAGTCACTACTTCTTTTCTGGACGCTTCCAGCCTTTGACGGTACGGGCTGGCGCACGGGTGATCACCAACTCACCGTCACCGACATTACGGTTGATCGTCGCACCGGCCCCAATCGTGGCACCTTTACCGACTTTCACAGGGGCAATCAACTGAGTATCAGAGCCTACAAACACGTCATCGGCAATCTCAGTCTTGAACTTGTTGGCACCATCGTAGTTACAGGTAATCGTACCGGCACCAATGTTCACACGATCGCCAATTTCGGCATCACCAAGGTAAGTCAGGTGGTTGGCCTTCGAGCCCTTGCCCAAACGCGACTTCTTCATTTCAACGAAGTTACCAACATGCGAATCACCCACCAACTCGGCACCTGGGCGTAAGCGGGCAAACGGACCGACAGTACAGTCTTCACCGACCGTCGCGCCTTCGATCACGCTGTAAGGACGGATAATCGTATTGTCATCAATTTCACAGTCTTTCAGGATGGAACCTGCACCGATCACCACGTTATTACCCAGCGATACACTGCCTTCGATAATGACATTGGCATCGATTTCGATATCGGTGCCGCACTGCAGTTCACCGCGTAGATCAAAACGGGCCGGATCGCGCAGCATCACACCTTGCTCGAGCAAACGCTCCGCCTGCATGGCTTGGAACGCACGCTCCAACCTGGCCAGCTGAACGCGGTTGTTGACGCCTTCAACTTCGATAGCCCGCACCGGGTGTACCGCTTCCACCGCGCGGCCTTCGTTGTGGGCAATTTCGATGATATCGGTCAGGTAGTATTCCCCCTGGGCGTTATCATTCTTCAATGCTGACAGCCAGCGCTTGAGATCACCACCGTTGGCAACCATCACCCCGGTATTGATTTCCTTGATCAGCTTCTGCTCTTCCGACGCATCTTTCTGCTCGACAATCGCGACCACAGGACCGTTGCGGCGCACGATACGGCCGTAACCGGTCGGATCATCAAGGACCACGGTCAGCAGGGCGATGCCACCATCTGGCTGGGCATCGAGTAGGTTTTCCAGCGTTTCATTACTGATAAGCGGAACATCGCCGTACAGGATAAGCACCTTCTCGTCTTCCGCCAAACCAGGGCAAGCCTGGTTTACTGCATGGCCCGTGCCTAGCTGCTCGGCCTGCAGCACCCAGTTAACTGGCTCTGCGCCCAAGGATGCCTGCATCTGGTCACCACCGTGGCCGTAGACCAGGTGAATATTGTTAGCGCCGAGGCCAGCACAGGTATCAATGACGTGTTTGGCCATAGGCTTTCCCGCCAGTGTGTGCAGTACTTTAGGCAGGTTGGAGTACATGCGGGTTCCCTTTCCCGCGGCGAGAATCACAGCACTGAAGCTCATGAATTAGTCCTCTTGGTGCATATTAAATAAGTTTCCTTGGGGCATTGTATAATGGCAAAGGCAAGGGCGGCAGGAAAAATAGATATTTTTTTACGAGTAATAACTCACTCTTGGCATGCTGGAAGACCACAGCCTGTCATGCCCAAGTGAGCCGGTATAAAAAAAGCGACCCGAGGGTCGCTTTTTTGGCCTTGCTGATAATTAGCGGGCTTTCTTGGTCAACTCGATGACTCGAAGCTGAGCAATCGCTTTCGCCAAATCACTGGCTGCCTGAGCGAAGTCGATATCACCATGCTGGTTATGGATACGCTCCTCAGCTTGGCGTTTCGCTTCTGCCGCTTTCGCTGCGTCCAGATCTTCACCGCGGATAGCGGTGTCTGCCAACACGGTCACCGTGCCCGGCTGAACCTCCAGCATGCCACCAGAGAGGTAGATCACCTCTTCTTCACCATGCTGTTTGGTAATACGGACCATACCTGGCGTTATAGCGGTCAGCAGCGGAGTGTGTCCTGCGTGAATACCCAGTTCACCTTCGCTACCGGTCACCTGAATGTCTTCAGCACGGCCAGAGAACAAACGTTTCTCTGCGCTTACTACGTCCAGATGGAAGGTTATCGCTGCCATGTCGCCTCCTAGTCAGCTTAAAGCTTCTTCGCGTTTTCCAACACGTCTTCAATCGCACCACAGTACATAAATGCCTGCTCTGGGATATCGTCGTATTCGCCCGCTAGAATGCCTTTGAAACTACGCAATGTCTCTTTCAGAGATACGTAGATGCCAGGGTCACCAGTAAAGACTTCTGCAACGTGGTAAGGCTGAGTTAGGAAACGCTCAATCTTACGTGCACGAGATACAGCTTGCTTATCTTCTTCAGATAGCTCGTCCATACCTAGGATTGCAATGATGTCTTTTAGCTCTTTATAACGCTGTAGCAAGCTCTGAACGCCACGAGCAATGTCGTAGTGCTCTTGGCCAACCACTAGAGGATCAAGCATACGAGATGTTGAATCTAGTGGGTCGATCGCAGGGTATAGACCAAGCGATGCGATTTGACGAGAAAGTACAACCGTTGCATCCAAGTGAGCAAACGTCGTTGCTGGCGATGGATCCGTCAAGTCATCCGCAGGGACGTAAACGGCCTGAACAGATGTGATAGAGCCTGACTTGGTGGATGTGATACGTTCCTGAAGAACACCCATCTCTTCTGCAAGCGTTGGCTGGTAACCTACCGCAGATGGCATACGACCCAGTAGTGCCGATACCTCTGTACCCGCAAGGGTGTAACGGTAGATGTTATCGATGAACAATAGGACATCACGGCC
This sequence comes from Photobacterium lutimaris, assembly GCF_003025555.1. Taxonomy (GTDB): domain Bacteria; phylum Pseudomonadota; class Gammaproteobacteria; order Enterobacterales; family Vibrionaceae; genus Photobacterium; species Photobacterium lutimaris. The sequence continues at coordinate 36,878 of NZ_PYMH01000019.1, forward strand.
TTCGTCACGGAAGCGCTCAGCCATTGTTAGACCAGTCAGTGCAACACGTAGACGGTTACCCGGTGGCTCGTTCATCTGACCGTAAACCATCGCTACTTTCGATTCTTCAGGCTTCTCAACGTTTACAACGCCCGCTTCCTGCATCTCAAAGTAGAAATCGTTACCTTCACGCGTACGCTCACCAACACCGGCAAATACAGACAGGCCAGAGTGCTGTAGGGCGATATTGTTGATAAGTTCCATCATGTTGACGGTCTTACCAACACCGGCACCACCGAATAGACCGATTTTACCACCCTTCGCGAATGGACAAATCAGGTCGATTACTTTAACACCGGTTTCTAGCAGTGCGGTTTCGTTTGATTGCTCTTCGTAGCTAGGTGCTTCACGGTGGATAGAGTAGCGCTCTTTCTCACCGATCTCACCACACTCATCAATTGGCTGACCCAGAACGTTCATGATACGTCCTAGAGTTGCAGTACCAACTGGAACTTCAATTGGGCGGCCTGTATTTTCAACAGACAAACCACGACGCAAGCCATCAGAAGTACCCATAGCGATACCACGAACAACACCACCACCAAGCTGCTGCTGAACTTCCAGTACTAGCGTACCGTTTTCTTTCGCATCAACGTGTAGGGCGTCGTATACCTGTGGTACAGAGTCCTGTGGAAACTCTACGTCGACTACCGCACCGATGATCTGTACGATCTTACCTGTAGCCATCGTTAATCCTCTAAACTTATTAATTCTTTGCCTTAAACAGCAGATGCACCAGAAACGATTTCTGACAGTTCTTGTGTAATCGCCGCCTGACGGGCTTTGTTATACACAAGCTGCAATTCATCAATCAGATTTCCTGCATTATCTGTTGCTGCTTTCATCGCAACCATTCGTGCCGCTTGCTCACTGGCAAGGTTTTCGACAACACCCTGGTATACCTGTGATTCGACATAGCGAACCAATAGGGTATCCAGCAGGGCTTTAGGCTCAGGCTCATAAATGTAATCCCAAGCGTGGCTGCGCTGCATTTCTTCATCTTCCGACTTAGGCAAAGGCAGCAATTGATCGATCACTGGTTCCTGAACCATAGTGTTTACAAACTTGTTGTACACCAAGTACAGGCGATCCAGTTGGCCCTCATCATATTTCTTCAGCATGACACCAACAGTACCAATCAGCTCATCAACCGATGGGTTATCACCCAAACCGGATACCTGAGCCTGGACGTTACCGCCGTAACTATTGAAAAAGCCCGTAGCCTTTGCACCAACCAGTGCAAGGTCAATTTCTGCGCCTTTTTCATTCCAACCTTGGATATCTGCCATGACTTGCTTGAACAGGTTAATGTTCAAGCCGCCACACAGACCGCGGTCAGTAGAAACAATGATGTAACCTACGCGCTTGGCTTCACGCTCCTCAAGATAAGGGTGCTTATACTCAAGACTACCAAGGGCGATATGACCGATCACTTTGCGCATAGTTTGTGCGTATGGACGAGATGATTCCATTGCTTCTTGCGTTTTACGCATCTTAGAAGCAGCAACCATCTCCATCGCTTTAGTGATCTTCTGAGTGTTTTTAACACTACCGATCTTGTTACGAATCTCTTTTGCGCCGGCCATCGTTACTCTCCGTTAGTAGGTGATCGCAAGCGACCACCAACCAATTACCAAGTCTGGGTCGCTTTGAAACCTTCAACCAGTTTTACAAACTGAGTTTCGATTTCATCATTCCACGCACCCGTTTCATCAACCTGAGACACAAGCTCAGCGAATTGACCTTTGGCATATGAAAGCAACGCAGCTTCAAAATCAGCAAGCTTGGTCAGCTCCACATCATTCAAGTAGCCTTTTTCCGCAGCAAAGATAACCACAGCCTGTTCAAATACAGACATCGGCGAGTACTGCTTCTGCTTCATCAGCTCAGTAACTTTCTGACCGTGATCAAGCTGTTTCTTAGTTGCTTCATCAAGGTCAGACGAGAACTGAGCAAATGCTGCCAGTTCACGGTACTGTGCCAGTGCGGTACGAATACCACCAGACAGTTTCTTGATGATTTTAGTTTGAGCAGAACCACCTACCCGCGATACAGAGATACCTGGATCAACCGCTGGACGAATACCGGCGTTGAACAGCTCTGTTTGTAGGAAGATCTGACCATCGGTGATAGAGATAACGTTGGTCGGTACGAATGCCGATACGTCACCTGCTTGCGTTTCGATAATAGGAAGCGCAGTCAGTGAACCTGTTTTGCCTTTCACTTTACCGTTCGTGAATTTTTCTACGTAGTGCTCACTGACGCGAGACGCACGCTCTAGAAGACGCGAGTGTAAGTAGAAAACATCACCTGGGAATGCTTCACGGCCTGGTGGACGCTTAAGCAATAGTGAAATTTGACGGTAAGCAACAGCCTGCTTAGACAGGTCATCGTATACAATCAGTGCATCTTCACCACGGTCACGGAAGTATTCACCCATTGCACAACCCGCGTAAGGCGCTAGGTATTGCAGAGCTGCTGATTCAGATGCTGACGCAACAACAATGATGGTGTTTTCCAGTGCACCGTGCTCTTCCAGCTTACGTACCACGTTGGCGATAGTAGAAGCTTTCTGGCCGATAGCGACATATACAGAATAAATACCAGAGTTCTTCTGGTTGATAATGGCATCGATCGCCATGGCGGTTTTACCCGTCTGACGGTCACCGATGATCAGCTCACGCTGGCCACGGCCGATCGGGATCATCGAATCAACTGCCTTGTAACCAGTCTGAACTGGCTGATCAACAGATTTACGTTCGATAACACCCGGTGCAATCACTTCAACAGGAGAGTAAACTTCTGCTTCGATCGAACCTTTACCATCAATAGGCTCACCCAGTGTATTCACTACGCGGCCTAGCAGTGCAGGGCCGACAGGTACTTCAAGAATACGACCAGTACCCGTTACTTTCATGCCTTCCTGAAGGTCGACATATGGGCCCATTACAACCGCACCCACCGAGTCACGCTCAAGGTTAAGTGCTAGTGCATAACGGCCACCAGGTAATTCAATCATTTCACCTTGCATCACATCAGCAAGGCCATGGATACGAATGATACCGTCGCTTACCGACACGATAGTACCTTCGTTACGCGCTTCACTTACAACGTTGAAGTTTTCAATACGTTGCTTGATCAGTTCGCTAATTTCCGTGGAATTAAGTTGCATGCTCCAATTCCCCAAATCAAGACTGCAAAGTATCGCTCAGGCGGTCTAACTTGCCGCGTACTGAGTTATCGATGACCAAGTCTCCAGCTCTAATCACGACCCCAGCAATCAGGGTCTCGTCTACACTGCAATTCAGCTTCACCTTACGGCTCAGACGCTGTTCCAGTTTCTCACCGATGGCAGCAAGTTGACTATCATCCAGGGCAACCGCAGAGGTCACAGTGGCATCGATAGTTTTTTCCAGCTCGCTTTTCAGGAGCAGGAACTCGCTGCATACAGCAGGAAGTACTTTCAGGCGTCCGTTCTCGGCCATAACCTTAATCAGGTTCTGGCCGACTTCGTTGAGTTGCTCGCCGCATACTGACAGGAAAATCTCCGTCAGCTTGTCCGCCGCGTAACCGCTATCCAGAATATCCTGGATGGTCTCGTTACGGGTGACTTCGGCAGCAAAGGAGAGCATTTCCGCCCATTGGGCCAGCTCACCTTTCTCAACCGCAAGATCAAAGGCTGCTTTAGCGTAGGGGCGTGCGATAGTAGTCATATCCGACATGTGCTTGCCCCTTTAATTACAGTTCTGCAGTGACTTTGTTAAGAAGATCAGCGTGCGCATCTTTATCGATAGAACGCTCAATGATTTTCTCAGCACCAATCACAGCCAGAGTTGCAACTTGTTTTCTTAGTTCATCGCGGGCGCGGTTACGTTCTGCTTCGATCTCAGCAAGACCTTGGGACAGAATTTTATCACGCTCAACGAGGGCTTCAGCCTTCGCTTCATCGACGATCTGAGCTTTGCGCTTGTTAGCTTGCTCTACAATTTCAGTTGCAGTGCGTTTTGCTTCTTTCAGTGAGTCAGAAGCATTTGACTGCGCTAGGTTCAGGTCTTTGGCAGCGCGATCAGCGGCTGCCAAACCGTCAGCAATTTTTTTCTGACGCTCTTCAATCGCTTCCATGATTGGTGGCCATACATATTTCATGCAGAACACCACAAACATAAAGAAGGCGATAGCCTGACCCAGCAAAGTTGCATTCATATTCACAACGCATCTCCTTAAAAAGGGTTGCTATGGGTCCGTTCGTTTTGTGTTATTAACCAGCTAGCTGGCCAACGAATGGGTTTGCGAACGTGAATAGTAGAGCGATTACGATACCGATCATTGGAACCGCATCAAGCAGACCAGCGATGATGAACATCTTAACCTGTAGCATTGGAGCCATTTCAGGCTGGCGTGCAGCACCTTCAAGGAATTTACCACCAAGAAGGGCGAAGCCGATCGCTGTACCCAGTGCAGCAAGACCTACAATGATGCCTACGGCAATTGCAGAAAAGCTTAGTAAAGTTTCCATCACTATCTCCAGTTTATAGTTGTCGGCTAAAGTGCCAGTAAAAAATTGAATAATTTACAAATAATCGTTAATGATTGTCTTCATGCGCCTGAGACAGGTACACAATAGTCAACATCATAAACACGAATGCTTGAATTGTAATGACTAGAACGTGGAAAATTGCCCACGGTACCGAGCCCAGCCATTGTGCCCACCACGGCATAAGTGCCGCGATTAGGATAAACACCACCTCACCGGCGAACATGTTACCGAACAGACGCATACCTAATGAAAGCGGCTTCGCCAGTAGCGAAACAATTTCAAGAAGCAGGTTGAACGGGATCATGACCGGGTGATTGAACGGGTGAAGAGCCAGTTCTTTCGCAAAGCCACCGAGACCTTTTACTTTGATGCTGTAGTAAATCATCAAGGCAAAAACGCCCAGCGCCATTGACATGGTGATGTTGACATCAGCACTCGGTACCACCTTAAGGTAAGGAATACCCAACCAATGTTCAGCAGGATACGGAAGAAAATCAATTGGCACCAAGTCCATGATGTTCATCAGCAAAATCCAGCAGAAAATGGTAAGAGCCAAAGGAGCTATCAGCGGGTTGCGGCCATGGAAGGTTTCCTTGACGTTATCGTCAACGAACTCTACGACCATTTCCACAAAACACTGTAGTTTCCCAGGAACTCCTGATGTCGCTGTTTTCGCAGCCTTACGGAATACCCAAAGAAAGAGTAGACCGGTCAGGGCTGAGAAAAACAGGCTATCTATATGTACCGTCCAGAAACCACCATCACCAATCGACAAATTTGTCAGGTGGTGAGTGATGTAGCCTGACGGCGTTAGCGCTTCACCTGGCGCAGCCATAACTCATCCTATTTGTTGTTGTTAATGAATAAAACCGGCCCAAAGATATTAATTCCGAGAGCCAGCAAATAGGTCAGTTTGAGGGGAACAAGTTCCACCTCGACATACAGGTAAACAAAGGCAAACAAAATGACTGTAATGAGGATTTTCAGCACTTCGCCACCATAGAATGACGCCATGACCAGCCGGGCCTTGCGGGCTCCGCTGAACAAAAACGCACAGGTTGCAAAGACTGCGTTGGCGATCACAAAGATACCACCGCCGATAAGTGCAGAGATTCCCCAGTCAACACTGACAGCAAAAACTGCCATGATTGCCGTTATCAAAACGACGCCAGATTGTAGTAACAGCAACCGTTTCGCCAATTGGCGTCCCGGTCGAACTAGCGCCGATACCATGTATTCGTTCCTCGAGTACGTTCCACTGCACTTACGACGTGCTGGGAAAACAGCGAAAATTATACGGCTCATAAGATTGAATGCAATCTAATCGCAGCAAAAAAAGATGTTAGATTTTACAACACAATAACTTGATCACGTCGTTGTAATTTTTGCAACAAAATATGCACGTTTTATATCACACTTCGTGACCTAGCATTGCAATAATTTGCTGGAGCTTGTCAGCCTGATCAAAGCTGATAACGATCTTTCCTTTGCCGTTTTTCTGCTGATTTATCGCCACCTGGGTGCCAAACTGCTCACTTAGCTGGTTTTCTACCGCTTCGATGGTAGGATTAGCAACCGCTACTTTGGGCTCAGGTTCCGGCGTCAGCATCTTCTTCACCAAGCGTTCAGCATTACGAACCGTTAACATCTTGGCTACAACAATTTGTGCCGCTTCAAGCTGGCGTTCATTGGGTAGAGCAAGCAAGGCACGGGCATGGCCCATTTCCAGCTGTTTTTGCTCTACCATGCGCTTGACCGGCGCTTCCAACTGGTTCAAACGCAGCAGATTCGATACCGCCGCACGAGACTTGCCCACCGCTTCGGCGACTTGCTGGTGAGTAAGTGAAAACTCACTTTGCAGCCGTTCCAGCGCCTGCGCTTCCTCTATCGCGTTGAGATCTTCACGTTGGATATTCTCAATCAAAGCAATGGCCACAGTGGCCCTGTCGTTAACATCCTTGATAATACAAGGGACTTTCTGAAGGCCGGCTTGACGCGATGCACGCCAGCGCCGCTCTCCGGCAATGATCTCGTACTGCTGTGGCGCGATTTCCCTCACCACAATCGGCTGGATCACGCCTTGAGCACGGATAGATTCAGCCAACTCGGCCAGTGCTTCTTCCGACATATCTTTGCGTGGCTGGTAGCGACCCGGCGCCAGCTGGCTGATAGCCAGCTCTTTGAGACTACCGTCAGCCGACAGTGTTTGTGCTTTATCAGCCTGCTGCAGCTTGGTGGCGGCAACAGAGCTGGTGGCCAGCAAGGCATCAAGGCCTTTTCCCAGGCCCCGTTTATTCATGTTCATGATTAACCTTTATGCATCGACCGCGCTGGCATTCGCTGCCAACTCTTCACGGCGGATAATTTCACCGGCCAAGGCCAAATAGGCTTTGGCACCGCTCGAGTACTTGTCGTAGTACATGGCTGGTCGGCCATGACTCGGAGCTTCGGCAAGCCGGACATTGCGCGGGATAACGGTACGATAGACCTTGTCGCCAAAATGCTTCTTGAGCTGCTGGGACACTTCGTTCGCCAGCCGGTTGCGCGGGTCATACATGGTCCGCAGCAATCCCTCAATTTTCAGTTCACTATTGACGACAGCGGTGAGTTTGCTGATGGTATCCATCAATGCCGTTAGCCCCTCGAGCGCGAAATATTCGCACTGCATCGGTACCAGAACAGAGTCTGCAGCTGTCATTGCATTGATTGTAAGAAGGTTTAAGGCAGGAGGACAATCAATAAAGATGAAATCATAGTTACCACGAACATTTTCAAGGGCTGTACGCAGCCGAACTTCGCGGGCAAAGACTTCCATCAGCTTGATTTCTGCCGCCGTGACATCACCGTTAGCGGCTATCAGATGATAGCCGCCAGTGGTGTCGGTGATCACGACATCGTTGAACGGGGTTTCTTCGACAAGAAGCTCATAGGCCGTTGCATCGACTTGGTATTTATCCACGCCGCTGGCCATGGTGGCGTTGCCCTGGGGATCCAGGTCAATGACCAAGACCTTGCGTTGCGTGGCCGCCAATGACGCTGCCAAGTTGACACATGTTGTGGTTTTACCCACGCCTCCCTTCTGGTTGGCTACCGCTATGACTCTTCCCACAAAAAAACCTCATCCTTTAATCCTTTGCTGTCAAGACTACTAGATGGCGTTCGCCTTCCAGCTCAGGAACATGCAAAGATATGACTTCCGTCACAGAACACCATTCGGGTAGTTCTGTCACTTCCTGCTGATTGAATTGCCCCTTCAGCGCCAGGAAGCACCCGTTGCTGGTAGGGAGGTGGTGGCACCAAGATACCATATCATTCATTGAGGCAAACGCACGACTAAGCACGGCATCAAAACCGACTTCAGGCTGGAATTCCTCAACCCGGCTCTGAACCGGGGTGACATTGTCGATCTTCAGTTCATGGATCACTTGGCGGATAAAACGGATCCGCTTGCCCAGACTGTCTAACAACGTGAACTGCTTGTCCGGGTTCATGATCGCCAGAGGGATCCCTGGAAGGCCCGGACCGGTACCCACATCGATAAACCGCTCACCAACAAGGTGAGGGCTTACCACAATACTATCCATAATATGTTTCACCAACATCTCATACGGATCGCGTACCGATGTCAGATTATACGCTTTATTCCATTTATCCAGCATGGCGACATAGCCGACGAGCTGGTCAATTTGCTGATCTGTGACTGTGAGATCAGTTTGCGCTACCAGTTGCAACAGACGTTGTTTCACAAATTACTCCTATTCGCCTTTCTTCAGCAGGCCTTGCTTCTTGAGGTACACCAACAGCAGGGAAATCGCAGCCGGGGTGATGCCTGAAATACGTGACGCCATACCGATAGTTTCCGGCTTGGCATCATTGAGCTTGGCAATGACTTCGTTCGACAAGCCTTTGACGACGCTGTAATCGATATCCAGCGGCAGCTTGGTCTTCTCATGGCGCAGGGATTTTTCCACTTCGTCTTTCTGGCGGTCAATATACCCTTGGTACTTGACCTGGGTTTCCACCTGTTCGCAGGCCTGGCTATCTTCATGAGCAGGGCCGAATAGCGCAATATCAGTAAGCAGGTTGTACGTTACTTCCGGACGGCGCAGCAAATCCTCGCCGCTCGCCTCGCGGGTGATCGGCGTCTTGAGGATCTGGTTTACCGCCTCAACCTGCTCCGACGTCGGCGTCACCCAAATATTTTTCAGGCGCTGGCGTTCCTGCTCAATATTTTCCAGTTTCTGGTTGAAGCGTGCCCACCGTTCGTCATCAACCAAACCAAATTCGCGGCCAATTTCGGTCAAACGCAAATCAGCGTTGTCTTCACGCAGCAGCAAACGATATTCAGCTCGGGATGTGAACATGCGGTACGGTTCTTTGGTGCCCATGGTCGACAAATCGTCAATCAGTACACCCATGTAGGCCTGATCGCGACGCGGGCTCCAACCTTCACGGTCCTGTGCCAGCAGGGCAGCGTTCATTCCGGCCAACAAGCCTTGGGCTGCGGCCTCTTCGTAACCGGTGGTGCCGTTGATCTGGCCGGCAAAGAACAGACCATTGATAAACTTGGTCTCGAACGTCTGCTTCAAGTCACGAGGATCGAAGAAATCATACTCAATGGCATAACCCGGACGGACAATATCGGCATTCTCGAAACCCTTCATCGAACGGACAATCTGCATCTGGACATCAAACGGCAAACTGGTGGAAATCCCGTTTGGGTACAGCTCATGGGTTGTCAGGCCTTCAGGCTCGATGAAGATCTGATGGCTGTCCTTGTCGGCAAAACGCATTACCTTGTCTTCGATCGACGGGCAGTAACGTGGGCCGATCCCCTCGATCACCCCGGAATACATCGGGCTGCGATCCAGATTATTACGGATCACATCGTGAGTTTTCTCGTTGGTGTGGGTAATAAAACATGGGATCTGGCGTGGATGATCCGAGGCTTTACCCATAAACGAAAACAGTGGTGTCGGGTTGTCACCATGCTGGGCTTGCAGCTGGCTAAAATCGACACTGCGCGCATCAATACGCGGAGGTGTTCCGGTCTTGAGACGATCAACCCGGAATGGCATTTCACGCAAACGTGACGCCAAGGTGATCGACGGTGGATCCCCGGCGCGGCCGCCGTTGTAGTTTTCTAGACCAATGTGGATCTTGCCACCGAGGAATGTCCCTACAGTCAACACGACCGCTTTGGCACGGAACTTCAGTCCCATTTCAGTTACGGCGCCGACAACACGATCATTTTCGATGATCAGATCATCAACCGCCTGTTGGAATAACTTTAGGTTCGGCTGGTTCTCTAGCGCGTCACGCACGGCTGCTTTGTACAGGGCACGGTCTGCCTGAGCGCGTGTTGCCCTCACCGCAGGGCCTTTTGACGAGTTCAAAGTGCGGAACTGGATCCCGCCTTTGTCGATCGCCCGGGCCATCAAACCACCAAGGGCGTCAACTTCTTTAACCAGGTGTCCTTTCCCGATCCCGCCGATTGCTGGGTTGCATGACATCTGTCCCAACGTATCGATGTTGTGTGTCAGCAGTAGGGTTTTTTGTCCCATACGGGCTGCTGCCAATGCAGCTTCAGTCCCGGCATGGCCGCCACCTACGACGATGACATCAAAATTTTCCTGGTAAAACATGAAACTACCTCGGATATTCAAAATTGGCAGTGAGTTATCTTTGAGCGAAGGTGCAATATTCTATCCTGTTTCCGTCGTGGAGAGAATCTTTCCTGAAGATCATTTGATCCTTGGGGATACTGCTTTTGAATATAGATAAGATCTTTTAAATAGATCTTCTGTTAGATCTATTATATAGATCCGCCGATCGTGTGGATAAGTGATAAATGATCCTAATGATCATGGTCTTATCGAGGATCATTTGCTGTGGAGCAGCATGGATCAGTGCTGGGATTAGCTGGGATCAAAAAAGGCAGTTATTAACAGCGGAATGGAGGACAAGAAGTTACTAAAGGGATAACTATGGGTTGATCACCGTTTAGATCTATAGTTATCCACAGAAAAAAGTTTAAAGATCGGCAAAAACTGGGTAAAAAACTGTTTGTTTTTTATTCAAAGCAGGTTGTTTTTCCAGTTTTCCAGCCATAATTCTGCTGGATCCTCCGGGACCGGATCCCGTGAAACATCAATTTCGAGTCTTTCCCCAAGGCGGATCGCCCCCAGATTTGCCAACTGTTGATCAATCTTCCTGGCTGCGGCACAAAAGGTATCGTAGCTGGAGTCACCCAAGCCGATCACGGCATAGCGTAAAGCGGCGAGATCCGGTTGCTGGCTGTGTAGTTGTTCGGCGAAAGGCTGGAAATTGTCGGGATATTCACCTGCGCCATGGGTCGAGCAGACCACCAGCCAGATTTGGTCGGTAGCAAGTTGTCCGAGGTCGGCTTGGTTGGTGATATCCGTACTATGGCCGGCTTGTTCCAGCAGGTCGCTCAAGTGGTCGGCAACGTATTCGGCGCCGCCAAGGGTGCTGCCGGTAATAAGGGTAATGTGGCTCATGTCCTCAAATCCGTGTAGATATTCACAAAGGGGTTATACACAGTATTGTACTGGGTTGGACGTAGGAGGGAAGCTTGATCTTGCTGGGGAGGGGATCTTTTATCGGCAGCTTATACACAGCCTGTCACGCGGATCCGAGACAGGCTGTGGAAATGATCGCGGGTGAGGATCGGTTATTTGCCGATACAGAACGAGGTGAAGATCCGGCCGAGTAGATCATCGGAGGTAAATTCGCCGGTAATTTCACTCAGGTGTTGCTGGGCGAGGCGGAGCTCTTCGGCAAGGATTTCTCCGGCCATGAAGCCCTCCAGTTGCTCTTTGCCGGTTTCCAGATGGCTGGCTGCGCGCTCCAGGGCGTCAAGGTGACGCCGGCGGGCCATAAAGCCCCCTTCGGTGGTGCCGGCAAAGCCCATGCATTCCTTGAGGTGTTCACGCAGTGGTTCGACCCCTTCTCCGGTACGGGCTGAGAGGCGGATAAGGGTCGGGTTGTTGACGTGGCAAATCCCCGTGCTTTCTCCGGTCAGCTCAACCTTGTTACGGATCACCGTAATGCCCAGCCCTTGCGGTAAACGTTCAATAAACTCCGGCCAGATCTCTGCCGGGTCTGTGGCGTCGGTGGTGGTACCATCGACCATGAACAGAACGCGGTCGGCTTGCTGGATTTCCTCCCAGGCCCGTTCGATACCAATGCGCTCAACTTCGTCAGAGGCTTCACGTAAGCCTGCGGTGTCGATGATATGCAGCGGCATGCCATCAATGTGGATATGCTCGCGCAGTACGTCACGGGTGGTACCGGCAATATCGGTGACGATGGCACTGTCCTTGCCGGAAAGGGCATTGAGTAGGCTCGACTTACCGGCATTCGGCCGACCGGCAATCACGACCTTCATCCCTTCACGCATGATAGCGCCTTGGTTGGCTTCGCGGCGCACGGCATCTAGACGGTCGATAATGCCGTTAAGATCACCGGAGACCTTGCCATCGGACAGGAAGTCGATTTCTTCTTCAGGGAAGTCAATCGCGGCTTCGACGTAGATGCGCAGATGAATAAGGGCCTCAACTAATTCATTAACGCGGGTCGAGAAGGCCCCCTGCAGCGATTTGAAGGCACTTTTTGCCGCTTCCTCTGAACTGGCATCAATCAGGTCGGCAATCGCCTCTGCTTGCGTCAGGTCGAGTTTGTCGTTCATAAAGGCGCGTTCGGAGAACTCCCCCGGTCGGGCAGCGCGAATGCCATCGATTTCCAAGATACGGCGGATCATCATATCCATCAGTACCGGGCCGCCATGGCCCTGCAGCTCGAGGACATCTTCGCCGGTAAAGGAGTTCGGGCCCTTGAAGAACAAGGCTATTCCCTGATCCAGCGCCGTACCATCTTCATTTTTGAACGATAGGTATTCGGCATAGCGAGGCTTGAGCTCACGTCCGGCTACGGCCAGGGTGACCTCGTTGGCTTTCGGGCCCGAGACGCGGATGATCCCGACGCCGCCACGCCCTGGTGGGGTGGCTTGGGCAACAATGGTATCTGTATGTTCAGTCATAATTTTGGCTTAGCTTGATAAATACGCGGCAATTGTAAACAGAGTAGTGGCGATTGCCCAGCAATGGCAAGTGCTTGGGATTGGGAGAATAAAAAAGGCGGCCCGCAGGCCGCCTTTTTCTTAACTCAGGGCTGCGTTACTTGCTATGCAGACCTTTCTTTTCCAGTGAACGGTAAATCAACGTCTGCTGGATAAGTGTTACGACGTTAGATACCAGCCAGTAAAGGACTAGACCTGACGGGAAGAACAGGAAGAAGAAGGTGAACATCACCGGCATGAAAGTCATGATCTTCTGCTGCATCGGGTCGGTAACCGTCGTCGGGCTCATCTTCTGGATCATGAACATGGTCGCACCCATCAGGATCGGCAGGATGTAGTACGGGTCCTGTGCTGACAGGTCGTGGATCCAGCCGAAGAATGGTGTATGACGTAGTTCAACGGATTCCATCAATGACCAGTAAAGTGCGATGAAGATAGGCATCTGTAGCAAGATTGGTAGACAGCCACCCAGTGGGTTCACTTTCTCTTTCTTGTACAGTTCCATCATTTCCTGGCTCATGCGCTGGCGGTCGTCGCCCAAACGCTCACGCATTGCTTGCAGTTTTGGCTGCAGCATACGCATTTTCGCCATTGAGGTGTACTGCGCTTTGGTCAGCGGGTACATCGCACCACGAACAATGAATGTCAGGATAATAATTGCCAGACCCCAGTTCACCACGATGCCTTGGATGAACGACAGCAGGCTGTGAAGCGGGCTGGCGATAAACCATAGCCAGCCGTAGTCGACTGTCAGGTTCAGGTTCGGAGCCGTTGCTGCCATTTGGTCTTGTAGTTTAGGACCGACCCACAGTGTCGCCGTTAGTGACTGCTCACTGCCAGGCGCAACTGTCGTTGTTGGCATGCGTACACCGATGTAGCCCTGGCCATTACCAGTGCGGGTGTACAGGTTGCTCGCTTCTTCTGTGCGCGGGATCCATGCTGTCACGAAGTAGTGCTGCATCATTGCCGCCCAGCCTTGATTCATATCCAGGTTCAAGTTTTTGTCCTGCATATCATCGAAGCTGTACTTCTTGTACTTCACGTTGCCAGTTGAGTATGCGCCACCACGGTAGGTAGGCATGGTCAGGCTGCCGCCATCGTCCATTAGGTTTTGCTTCAGCTGGGCATACATCTGCACGCTGGCTGGCTGGGCAGATTGGTTATCGATGCTGTATTCAACATCAACTGCGTAGCTGTTGCGCTTCACGATGATCGTTTTGGTGTAGCTGATGCCGTCTTGCTCGTAAGTCAGCGGTACGCGCAGTTCGTCTTGGCCATCAGCGAGGACGAAGCTGTCAGCGGTTGCTTGTAGTTGAGCACGACCAGCTGCCGTATCGATACCTTGGGCACCGATTAGGCCTGATTGAGCTGTGTAGCTATGGCCCTGGTCATTTTTCAGGAGAACGAATGGGTCTTCCGATTCCAATTCGTTGTCATAAGCCAGTAGCTTTGCTTCGATGATGTCACCACCTAGCGTATCGACAGTAAGCGCCAGTACATCAGTGTTAATAGTGATCAAGTTGTTTGACGTGCTTTGGTCAGTGATAGTCTGGCCGTCAGCGGAATGCGAAGGCACATCACCACTGTTGTTGACTTGTTGCGCTACACCCTGCGGTTGCGGGTTGCTGTCTGTATTCCACTGTTGGAACAGTAGGAAAGAGACAAACAGTAGGGCAATTAACAGAATATTGCGTTGGGAATCCATCGTTAATTATCTCTGTCGTTATGCTTGGTTGGCGGAACGGGGTCATAACCACCGTCGGTTAAAGGATGACATCTTAATAGACGTTTCGCTGCGAACCAACCACCTTTTATCGCTCCATGCGTTTTTATCGCCTCGATAGCGTATTGGGAACATGTAGGGGTAAAGCGACAGCGGGGCCCAATAAGCGGACTTATTGCCAGTTGGTAAAAGCGGACTAGTCTGATGACTAGCCACGCGAAGGGCGAGACAGGCGATGCCATAATTTCTCTAGAAGCTTGAAAAGTTCTTCGTTGCTCAGTTCACTGGCACTTTTCTTGGCGATAACGACAAAATCCTTTGCTGGCAGATCATGTTGCTGCAGGCGGAAACTCTCACGCACGATACGTTTGAATTTGTTACGGCCAACGGCAGTTTTAATCTGTTTCTTCGGGACAGCCAAGCCAAGACGCGGATGGTCGAGGTTGTTATTGCGGGCAAGAATAGTTAAATGAGGAGAGCCAGCACGATGAGCTTGCTGGAAGACTTTTTTGTAATGTTCGGGAGTTAACAGACGTAACTCCCGAGAGAAAGCGTTCTTACTCAAAATAATCTGATGATTACTTAGAAAGACGCTTACGGCCTTTAGCGCGACGAGCGTTGATTGTTGCGCGACCGTTCTTAGTAGCCATGCGTGCACGGAAACCGTGGTTACGCTTGCGCTTTAGAACTGAAGGTTGAAAAGTGCGTTTCATGGGTTTTACCTTAAATTAACTGATCAGTTTTTAAGTTTGGTTAGAGTTTAGCGACTGATTTCAGTCGTTGCCTCTAATCAAAGAGGCGGAATTGTAATCACTGACTCTTAAATAGTCAATAATTATGCCCGCAGAGAACTACGGGCGCTGAATTATACTTCCTATTTGCCAGAGTGCAAGGATCCTTAACGGATCCCGACTTGGTTTAGGAACTTCTTCAGCCTCGGATCTTGCGGATTACCGAAGATCTGATCCGGAGTGCCTTGTTCGACAAAGCCGCCATCGGCCATAAAGATCACCCGATCGGCCACTTCGCGGGCAAATTGCATTTCGTGGGTAACCACCAGCATGGTCTGGTGCCGGGTGGCCAGTTTCTGCATCAGGTTCAACACTTCGCCGACCCACTCGGGATCCAGTGCCGATGTTGGCTCGTCAAACAGTAGCAATTCGGCTTCGAGTGCCATTGCACGGCCGATCCCGACTCGTTGTTGCTGACCGCCAGACAGGGCGGCAGGGTAATGCTCGCCTTTGTCGCCAAGGCCTATGTCGTCAAGGATCTGCTGGGCCTTCTGGTGAGCTTCTTCTTTGTTCCAGCCCTTAACGGTGATCAGGCCCTCGGCGATATTTTGTCGTGCTGTCAGGTGAGCAAAGAGGGCATAGTTCTGGAATACAAACCCGGTCTTGCGGCGCAGTGCCAGCACCTCTTTTTGGCCGGCCTGCTGGCTGTCGATCGAGACATCGCCAAGGGTGAGGTGTCCTTCATCGGCGGTTTCGAGGAAATTGACACAGCGCAGCAGAGTCGACTTTCCAGTTCCCGACGGGCCGATCACGACGACGATTTCACCTTTGCTGATAGTTAAATCTAGCCCGGAGAAAATGGTCGCATCACCAAAGCGCTTCGTCAGGTTTTCAATTTTAATCATCGTGTATACGCCCTGTTGAGTTTGGCTTCTGCCCAGTTTTGGACCCGGGTCAGGACAAGCACTATACCCCAGTAGATAAGGGCAACGGCAAGGAATGCCTCAAAGAACTTGAAGCTTGAAGAGGCCTCCATTTGGGCCATAGCCATGATTTCAGCTACCCCGAGGGTGAAAGCCAGCGAGGTTGATTTGATCATGTCGATGAAATAGTTCATTAGCGATGGCAGGGCCACCCGTGTAGCCTGTGGCAGGATGATCCGCCGCATGGCTTGTAGTTCAGTCATGCCAATTGACAGGCTGGCTTCGCGTTGGCTGCGGTCGATACCGAGGATGGCTGCACGGATAGTCTCGGCCATGTAAGCGGCAAAATGCAGGCTCAGGCCTATGACTGCGGCGGTAAAGGCATCAAGACCAACGAAGACCGGCATCACTTGTGGCAGGCCATAATAGAGCAGGAACAGCTGTACCAGCAGTGGGGTACCGCGGAAAAAGCTGATATAGAGTTGGCTGAGCTGATCGAGCACCGGAATGCGGTAAGTTCGCAGCAGTGCCAGTACCAATGCGATGATCAGGGCAAACACTAAGCCCCAGAGTGCCATTCCCATCGTGGTACCGAGATATTTGAACAAGATCGGCATCAGGGAAAGCATATAGTCAAAATCAAAACCCATATGGTGTCTTCTTTTTTACTGTGGTTTTTCAGCGACAAAGACCCACCCGAGGGTGAGCCTTTTGTTATGAAGAATAGCAGGTGTTACTAGTGGGTGATGTCGGCATCAAACCACTTGATGGAAATTTCGGCGAGAGTACCGTCTTCGCGCATCGCATCGAGTGCTACGTTCACTTCGTCACGCAGCTTTTCACCTTTCTCGCCTTGTACGAACGGCCAGGCATTTTCGATGGTCTCGAACGGTTCACCGGCCAATTCCAGTGGCAGGTTAGCTTTCTTGATCAGTTCAAGCGACGACAGACGGTCCATCACGAAGGCATCAGTACGGCCCAGGGCGACGTCGTGTTCGATGCCGGTGTCGTAGGTTTTTATTTTGATGCTGCCATCGGTATCCAGTTTACGCAGGAGCTGCTCATAATTTGAGCCCAGGTTTACCCCAACGGTCTTGCCGGATAGATCGGCCGTACCAGCGATGGCGTCATTGCCCTTACGCACAACTAACTGTGCCCCATCGACGACATAAGGGTGTGAGAACAGGTACTTGGCCTTGCGCTCATCGGTCATGGTGATTTGGTTGGAAATAGTGTCAATTCGACCGGTTTCCAGCAATCCGAACAAACCGGAGAAGTTAGCGGTAACAAACTCGACATTGTAGTCATTGCGTTTGCCGATCTCGTTCCACAGATCAACCTCAAAGCCTTGCAGCTGATCTTGTTTTACAAAGGTAAAAGGGAAATAGCGTCCTGACATTCCTACTTTTACATCGGTGGCAGCCATCGCGGCTTGGCTAACCGACAAGGTTAGGGCGATTGCAGTCAATGAAGTTGTTACCCAGCTTTTCATCCTGTTTACTCCTCAGGTTGCTGTGATGATGTTCTGTGAGAATTATCCTATCTGTTAATAATAGGTTTCTTTAAATAACTTTGAGTTATTTTAAATAATCTTTAGTAATGTCTATGAGTGGGCAATGTTTATAGATTTGTGGGTAAGCAGGGGTCAAATTGTGGTGATCGCGAGTATAATTGTGCGATCCATGTGAATAAGTCAGATCTTATTCACTTGATCTGCGATCTCTTTGCTGGCGATCCTGAGCCAGCAGGTATAAAATTGCATCCCTTTTAGTGTTTAGTTATTCAGTGTGGAGTCGAGCTTGTCATCTTCGCTTTGGTTGCAGTGCCTTCAACGCCTTCAAGAAGAACTCCCTGCAACAGAATTCAGTATGTGGGTTCGACCGCTTCAAGCCGAGTTGAGCGACAATACGTTGACCTTGTTTGCGCCCAACCGCTTCGTGCTGGATTGGGTCCGTGATAAGTACCTCAACAACATCAACCGTCTGCTCAATGAGTTCTGCGGTAACGATTTGCCGATCCTGCGGTTTGAGGTGGGTAGCCGGCGTGTTATCGCACCGTCGCCACAGCGTGTATCGCCTCCACCGACTCTGACACCGGCTCCTGCTGCTGTCGTAGCGGCACCGGCACCGAGAGCTGTAGACGATACACCTTCGCGTACCTGGGAGCCTGCGCCGTCGCCGGTGCAGCCCGAGTCGCAGTCGGGTTACCGCTCCAACGTGAACCCTAAGCATAATTTCAACAACTTTGTTGAGGGTAAATCGAATCAGCTTGGTTTGGCCGCTTGTCGACAGGTGGCCGATAACCCGGGGGCTGCGTATAACCCGCTGTTCCTCTATGGTGGAACCGGTTTGGGTAAAACCCACTTGCTGCATGCCGTTGGCAATGCCATTGCCGATCGCAAGCCCAACGCCAAAGTGGTGTACATGCACTCTGAGCGTTTTGTTCAGGATATGGTTAAGGCGCTGCAGAACAATGCCATCGAAGAGTTCAAGCGTTACTACCGTAGCGTCGATGCGCTATTGATCGATGATATTCAGTTCTTTGCCAATAAGGAGCGCTCTCAGGAAGAGTTCTTCCACACCTTTAATGCGCTACTGGAAGGCAACCAGCAGATCATCCTGACGTCTGACCGTTACCCGCGTGAAATCAACGGGGTAGAAGATCGCCTTAAATCGCGCTTTGGTTGGGGCCTGACGGTGGCTATCGAGCCGCCAGAGTTGGAAACCCGTGTCGCGATCTTGATGAAGAAGGCAGAAGACCACAATATCCGTTTGGCTGATGAAGTTGCGTTCTTCATTGCCAAGCGTCTGCGTTCCAATGTCCGTGAGTTGGAAGGGGCCCTAAATCGCGTGATCGCCAATGCCAACTTTACCGGCCGTGCAATCACGATTGATTTTGTCCGTGAGGCGCTGCGAGATTTGCTGGCCTTGCAGGAAAAACTGGTCACTATCGATAATATTCAAAAGACCGTGGCTGAGTACTATAAGATTAAGATGGCTGATATGCTATCCAAGCGCCGCTCCCGCTCGGTTGCCCGCCCGCGCCAGATGGCGATGGCTCTGGCAAAAGAGTTGACCAACCACAGCTTACCGGAGATCGGTGATGCTTTTGGTGGTCGGGATCATACAACGGTGCTGCACGCATGCCGCAAAATTGAGCAACTGCGTGAGGAAAGCCATGACATCAAAGAAGATTATTCTAACCTAATAAGAACATTGTCATCTTAATATGAAATTTACAGTTGCACGCGAACAGCTATTAAAACCCCTGCAGCAGGTCTCTGGTGCATTGGGTAGCCGCCCTTCATTGCCGATCCTCGGCAATATTCTGTTGGTTGTCGAACAGGGTTGCCTGTCGATGACAGGTACCGACCTTGAAGTCGAGATGATTGCCAAGCTGGCTCTGGAAGGCGACGTTGAAGAAGGGGCTGTAACGGTTCCATCGCGCAAGTTCCTTGATATTTGCCGTGGCCTGCCAGATAGCGCCAATATTTCGGTTTCCCTTGAAGGGGACCGCGCGATTATCCGCTCTGGCCGTAGCCGCTATACGCTATCTGTACTGCCAGCTGCCGATTTCCCGAATATCGAAGACTGGCAGAGTGAAGTGGAAATTACCCTTCCTCAGGGGCAGATGCGCCAGCTTATCGATAGCACCCAGTTTTCTATGGCCCACCAGGATGTCCGTTATTACTTGAACGGTATGCTGTTTGAAACCGATGGCCAGCAATTGCGTTCGGTTGCTACCGATGGTCACCGAATGGCGGTGTGTGCGATCGCGACCAATGACGCGCTGCCAGCCAAACAGATCATTGTCCCACGTAAAGGGGTGATGGAGTTGATGCGTCTGCTTGATAGTCCTGAAGAAAACGTCCGCCTACAAATTGGTCAATCCAATATCCGTGCCGAAGTGAATAATTACATTTTCACTTCCAAATTGGTTGACGGTCGCTTCCCAGATTACCGCCGCGTGATGCCGCAGAACAGTAACAAAGTGGTTGAAGCGAGCTGTGACGAACTGCGTAAAGCGTTCTCTCGTGCTGCCATTTTGTCGAATGAAAAGTTCCGCGGCGTGAGAGTGAATCTTTCTCCGGGCGAGATGCGCATTACCGCCAATAACCCTGAGCAGGAAGAAGCCGAAGAGTTTTTGGATGTCGACTACCAGGGTGACGCTCTCGAAATTGGTTTTAATGTCAGCTATGTTTTGGATGTGCTCAATACCCTCAAGTGTGAGCAGGTTCGCTGGTCGCTGACCGATGCCAATGCCAGTGCCTTGCTGGAAGACAGCGCCAACGGTGATGCCATGTACGTGGTGATGCCAATTAGGCTATAAGGTCATGCCGTTAACACGCCTGATCGTAAAAGACTTCCGAAATATTGAAGCCTGTGACCTGATGTTGTCACCAGGCTTTAATTTTCTTGTCGGTGCTAATGGCAGTGGCAAGACCAGTGTTTTGGAAGCGATTCATTTTCTCGGCCACGGCCGTTCGTTTCGCAGCCACCTGACGGGTAGGGTGATCCGCCATGATCAACAACAGCTGTTTGTCCATGGCAGGTTGCAATCTCCTTCTGCGATTGAATTACCGGTTGGCATCAACAAGAAGCGTGATGGCACCACCGAGCTTAAAATTGGTGGTGAAGGGAGCCAAAAGTTAGCCCAACTGGCCCAACTGCTGCCTTTGCAATTGATCACGCCGGAAGGCTTTGATCTATTGATTGGTGGACCGAAGTTTCGCCGCGCCTTTATTGATTGGGGGGTGTTTCACGTAGAACCGCAGTTCTACCATGCCTGGATGCGGGTAAAGCGCCTAACCAAGCAACGTAATGCCTTGCTGAAAACCGCCCGTCATTATCGTGAATTGAGTTACTGGGATCAGGAACTCAGCGTATTGGCTGAACAGATTTCGCGATGGCGCCATGACTATCTTGAGGCGGTAAAGCTCAAAGCCAAAGAGATCTGTGAAGTCTTTTTGCCTGAATTTGATATCCAACTCGGGTACTACCGGGGTTGGGAAAAAGACACCCCCTATGCTGAACTACTTCAGCGTAATTTCGAACGGGATAGCCAATTGGGTTACACCGCCAGCGGTCCGCACAAAGCGGACTTGCGGGTGAAAGTGGCCGGCACCCCAGTAGAGGATGTGCTTTCCCGAGGTCAGCTCAAGCTGATGATGTGTGCTTTGCGCCTTGCGCAAGGATTGCACCTGACCGAAGCAACGGGTAAGCAGTGTATATATTTAATTGATGATTTTGCTTCCGAGCTGGATAGCCATCGTCGGGCACTGTTGGCGCAGCGGTTGAAAGAGACCGGGGCGCAAGTTTTTATCAGTGCAATCAGCATTGAGCAAATAGCGGAAATGCATGATGAAAATGGCAAGATGTTTCATGTGGAACACGGTAAAATAACCGCAGGATAATTTAAGCGAGAGTAACTCAATGTCCAACAACTACGATTCATCAAGTATCAAGGTACTTAAGGGCCTTGATGCGGTACGTAAGCGCCCAGGGATGTATATTGGCGATACCGATGACGGTACAGGCTTGCACCACATGGTATTTGAGGTAGTCGATAACTCTATCGATGAAGCTCTTGCTGGCCACTGTGAAGATATCATTGTTACTATCCACGAAGATGGCTCTGTGTCTGTCAGTGATGATGGTCGTGGTATCCCGACTGAATTGCACCCTGAAGAAGGCGTGTCGGCAGCGGAAGTTATCATGACGGTACTTCACGCCGGTGGTAAGTTCGATGACAACTCCTATAAGGTATCCGGTGGTCTGCACGGGGTAGGTGTGTCAGTAGTAAACGCCCTGTCTGAAAAAGTGGAACTGACCATTAACCGAGGTGGTTCTGTACACCAGCAGATTTACCGTCATGGTGAGCCTGAAGCACCTCTAGGTGTCATTGGCGATACCGACAAAACCGGTACCCGCATCCGTTTCTGGCCAAGTGCAGAAACCTTTACCAATATTGAATTCCACTATGAAATTCTAGCTAAGCGCCTGCGTGAACTATCATTTCTTAACTCCGGCGTGTCTATCAGACTGATTGATGAGCGCGAAGAGGACAAGCAGGACCACTTCATGTACGAAGGTGGTATCCGTGCTTTCGTAGAACACCTTAACCGCAACAAAACGCCGATCCACCCTAAAGTCTTTCATTTCGATTTTACCCGTGAAGACGGTATCGGTGTTGAAGTGGCGATGCAGTGGAACGATGGCTTCCAGGAAAACATTTACTGTTTCACCAACAACATTCCGCAGCGTGATGGTGGTACCCACCTGGCTGGTTTCCGTGGTGCGTTGACCCGTACCCTGAATAACTTCATGGACAAAGAAGGCTATTCGAAGAAAGCCAAGACGGCAACATCGGGTGACGATGCCCGTGAAGGCCTGACGGCGGTTGTGTCGGTGAAAGTGCCGGATCCTAAATTCTCAAGTCAGACTAAAGACAAGCTGGTATCGAGTGAAGTGAAACCTGCGGTTGAATCAACCATGGGTGAGAAGTTGAGTGAATTCCTGCTAGAAAACCCATCGGATGCCAAGACCGTTTGTTCTAAGATTATCGACGCCTCTCGTGCCCGTGAAGCGGCACGTAAAGCGCGTGAAATGACTCGCCGTAAAGGCGCGCTAGATCTTGCCGGCCTGCCGGGCAAACTCGCCGATTGTCAGGAAAAAGATCCAGCCCTCTCTGAACTATACATAGTGGAGGGTGACTCTGCAGGCGGTAGTGCCAAGCAGGGTCGTAACCGTAAGAACCAGGCAATCCTACCGCTGAAAGGTAAGATCCTGAACGTTGAGAAAGCTCGCTTCGATAAGATGCTGTCTTCTCAGGAAGTTGCCACGCTTATCACGGCAATGGGCTGTGGTATCGGCCGCGACGAGTACAACCCAGATAAACTGCGTTACCACAACATCATCATCATGACCGATGCCGATGTCGATGGTTCCCACATCCGTACGCTATTGCTGACGTTCTTCTACCGTCAAATGCCTGAACTGATTGAGCGTGGTCATATCTATATTGCCCAGCCACCACTGTACAAAGTGAAGAAGGGCAAGCAAGAGCAGTACATCCAGGATGACGAGGACATGGGCCAGTACCAAGTTGCCTTGGCTCTGGATAACGCAGCACTGTTTACATCAGAGGGCGCACCTGCGATTTCAGGTGAAGCTCTGGAAACCTTGGTTAAGCAGTTCAACGGTGCAACCAAACTGGTTGAGCGTATGAGCCGTCGCTATCCGACAATGCTGCTCAATGAATTTATCTATCAACCACGTTTGGCTACCGATCAGCTCAGCAACGAAAGCGATGTGGAAGGCTGGGTAAATGCACTGGTTGTGGCCTTGAATGCCAAGCAGTCTGGTGAAAGCCAGTACAGCTTCGAGGTCGTACGTGATGATGAAAATGGTCTATGGTTGCCAAAAGTCATCGTCCGTACCCACGGTGTTGAACACGAACACCTGCTAAGTGCTGATCTGCTTAACTCGAAAGAGTACGGCAAGCTAGCTGATTTATCTGAAGCACTGTTTGAGCTATTGGAAGACTCTGCTTACGTGCAGCGTGGTGAACGCAAGCAGCCGGTAACCAGCTTCAAGGAAGCCCTCGACTGGTTGATCAAAGAGTCCCGCCGTGGTCTTTCTCTGCAGCGATACAAAGGTCTGGGTGAGATGAACCCAGAGCAGTTGTGGGAAACAACGATGGATCCAGAAACCCGTCGTATGATGCAGGTCAACATCAATGATGCTGTTGCCGCCGATGAGCTGTTTACCACGTTGATGGGTGATCACGTTGAGCCGCGCCGTAACTTCATTGAAGCTAACGCTCTGAATGCAAACCTGGATATTTAACATTTAATTTCTAATATCCATTTGCATAAGTAAAACTGAAAACGCCGCACATTCGTGCGGCGTTTTTTTTGGGAGCTTTGGTTGTGCACATAACACGTGTTGCGGGATAGGAGGGGAGAGGAAATAAATTTTTTGCGCTAAGGGGTTGGAATGAGATTTTGCCGCCCCTATATCTATTGATGAAGAGCAAGGTGCCACAGGTTGGGCCTGCAACCGGCTTGTCCGCAGAAGGAAGGCCACTTCGACAATTCTATCGTCATTCTATTGCTTCTAAAGAAGGATAAAGTATATGCGAAACCTAGATTTCACTCCTCTATACCGTTCTGCTATCGGTTTTGACCGCCTGTTCAATCAAATGGAAAAATCAGCATCGAATGCCAATGCTGGCTACCCTCCGTACAACATTGAGCAACAGGACGAGAACCATTACCGCATTACCATGGCTGTGGCCGGCTTCGCCGATGAGCACCTGGATATCACCCAACAGCAAAACAAATTGATTGTCCGTGGTACCCGCGAAGCTAACGGTGATACAGAACGTCAGTACCTGTATCAGGGTATCGCCGAGCGCGACTTCGAACGTAAATTCCAGCTGGCTGACTACGTAAAAGTTGTTGGCGCCGAAATGGAAAATGGTCTGCTTCATATTGACCTCGAGCGTGAGATCCCTGAAGAGCAGAAGCCTCGCAAGATTGCGATTAATGGCAGTCGTCTGCTAGAAGGTGAGTGATCGGGATTCCTCCTGAGCCACCAATAGAGATGTGAAAGGTCAGCCAGGGTGCTGGCCTTTTTTACGCGCAATAAAGTATAGCTCGATAACCTGTCCAGCCATTTCTAGCTGTCACGGTAATATCTTCCTTGTTCGATTCAGCGTATCAGGCGTAGTGGGTTTCACGTGAAACAGTCTTAAAAAAGGAAGGCTCCGTAAGGTTACCTTCCTTTGCTGAATGTTGCTTTTACATTCGCGGTTGAGAGGGCGTTAACACTCTTGGTACGCCTTTTCTACTTCCTCGGCAATGATGAGGATGCCTTTGCGCATCACGTCATCCTCCTGGACGTAGTTCATCCGCAGGCATTCGTGTCCATGCTGCCAGTCTTCATCGAGTCCAATGAAGAAATACTCACCAGGAACAATGAGAACACCGCGGGCTTTTAAGCGGCGATATAGCTCCATGGTACTGATCGGTAAATCTTTGAACCACAGCCACAGGAACATGGCGCCTTCAGGCTTGTGGATCCTAAACCGCGGGTCGGTAATAGCCTGCTGGAGCAGCTCCACGGCGTGCTGGGATTTACGGAGGTAAAAAGGTTTGATCACGTTTTCGCTCAAGCGCATTAGATCATGTTGCTCGATCATCTTGTAGCCAATAGCCGGGCCGACACTTCCCGGTGCCAAACTCAGTACGCCATTCATGTTGGCAATGGCGGTGGTGATTGCTTCACTGGCGACCACGATGCCACAGCGCACCCCAGGTAAGCCAAGTTTCGATAGGCTCATGCACAAGATCGTATTGTCATTCCAGAATGGGGTAACATCTTCAAAAATGATATCGGGAAAAGGCATGCCGTAGGCATTATCGATGATCAGCGGAATGTTATGATCGCGCGCCAGTTGATCGAGATGCTGGATTTCATCATCGGTCAGGACATTGCCGGTTGGATTGGTTGGCCGCGACGCACAGATGGCTCCAACTGAATCATCTACAACCAGTCGGTTAAAGTCGACATGGTATTTGAACAGGCCATTTTCAAGCAGGCTGATCTCTGGCTTGTACGAAATGAACATATCGTCACTTAACCCCGAGTCACCGTAGCCAATATATTCAGGAGCCAGTGGCAACAAGATTCTTTTCTTCCTGCCATTTTCGAATTTCCCTGCCAGCAAGTTGAACAGGTTGAAGAAAGCACTCTGGCTACCGTTGGTCAGGGCAATATTCTTGGCACTGATGTCCCAGCCATAGCGTGATTTGAGGAGCTGGGCGAGGGCATTGATAAAAACATTCTTCCCCTGTGGGCCATCATAGTTGGTCAGGGCTTGGGTGAGCTCTCCAGTGGCAGCCATCTGGCTGCAGAGCTGATTGAAGTACTCTACCATTTCAGGGATCTGGGCTGGGTTGCCACCTCCGAGCATGATCGCATCGGGGTTGCGCAATCCATCGTTCAAATCATCCATCAACTGGGTGATACCTGAGTAGCGGGCGAACTTGTCACCAAATGTAGAAAACTCCATCTTTACTTCTGACCTCGGTGTGCTGTGTTTATGTTATTCGATATGGTTATGGTTTATGTTGTGCTGTTCGTCAACATACCTCAACAAAGCGTTTTATTAAACCCCTTGCTCCCCCCTGATTGCCGGCCTGGCTCGAGAGTAATCCTTGCCGTTAAAGCTTCTGCGTACGGTTGCGCTTGTGTTGAGCTACTGACGTTCCACGTGAAACAATACGTGTAGCGTGGCCAATATACCGGTGGTGGTTTCACGTGAAACTGGCAAAGGCGGCGGTATAAGGTTAGGGAACTGTGGGCGAGTAATAACCGAGTATTGCAGGACAACGGGTGGGGTTGGTCAGGCAGATAAAAAAAGCCCCAGCAGTATAAGCTGGGGCTTCAAACGGCCTAATAGGCGAAGCTCTATCGCGATATTACTTCTGAAGCAATGAGATATCAGCGACTTTCAGGAACTCGTTACGAAGCAGGTTAAGCATCGTTAGGCGGTTCACTTTCAGTTGCTCATCATCAGCCATAACCATAACGTTATCGAAGAAAGCATCAACGGCTTCACGCAGGGTAGCCAGCTCGGACAGTGCTTGCTGGTAATCGCCGCTGGCGAAGATTGGCGATAGGGAAGCCAGCATGGTTTCCACGTTTTCTGCCAACGCTTTTTCTGCATCTTCAACCAGTAGTTCGTGGTTGATTTCGGCAGATAGTTCACCGTCGAATTTCGCCAGGATGTTGCCGACACGCTTGTTTGCTGCGGCCAGAGACTCAGCAGCATCTAGCGAGCGGAAGTGGCTTACGGCTTTAACACGCTTGTCGAAGTCTGCAGGCTGGGTTGGGCGACGTGTCAATACTGCCTGGATAACGTCAACACTGTGGCCTTCGTCCTGGTACCATGCACGGAAACGGCCAAGCATGAAGTCGATCACTTCTTCTTCGACGTTGTGGTTGGTTAGCTTGTCGGCCAGCAGTTCACGCGCTTTGCCAATCAGGTTCACCAGATCAAGGTTGTAACCTTTCTCTACGATGATACGCAGAATACCCAGTGCGGCACGGCGAAGGGCGAACGGATCGCTGCCTTTCGGTGCCTGACCAATACCGAAGATGCCCACTAGGGTATCCAGCTTGTCGGCCATTGCAACGGCTGCCGATATGTCAGTACTTGGTAGCTCGTCACCGGCAAAACGCGGCATGTACTGCTCGTTCAGTGCTAGGGCGACTTCTTCTGCTTCACCATCGTGACGCGCATAGTGCATGCCCATAACGCCTTGGGTATCGGTGAACTCGAAGACCATCGAGGTCATCAGGTCACACTTAGACAGCAGGCCGGCACGCTCGGCATGCTCGACATCAGCACCGATTTGCTGGGCGATGTAGCCAGCCAGTGCGGTGATGCGGTCTGTCTTGTCACGCAGTGAACCAAGTTGCTTCTGGAACAATACACCGTCTAGCTCAGATAGGCGTTCGATCAACGGACGCTTACGGTCGGTGTTGAAGAAGAACTCCGCATCCGCTAGGCGAGGGCGAACGACCTTCTCGTTACCGCTGATGATCTGGATTGGGTCCTTGGAAATGATGTTCGACACGAAGATAAACTTCGGTAGCAGCTTGCCGTCTGCATCGTAAACCGGGAAGTACTTCTGGTCACCCTTCATGGTGTAAACCAGCGCCTCTGAAGGGACCTTCAGGAACTCTTCTTCGAATGATGCTGTCAGTACAACGGGCCATTCAACAAGAGAAGTCACTTCTTCAACCAGCTCATCTTCAAGATCGGCAATACCGCCAACTTCTTCAGCCGCTTTCTTGGCACCTTCAAGGATGATCGCTTTGCGTGCTTCGTAGTCAGCCATCACCATACCGCGCTCTTCAAGCAGCGTTGGGTATTGATCGGCATTGTCGATAGTAAACTCGGCTTCACCCATGAATCGGTGACCACGGATCACACGGCCAGACTCAACACCCAGAATGGTACCCGGGATCAGCTCTTCACCCAGTAGCATGGTAAGTGTTTTCACCGGACGGATAAACTGAGTTTCCTTGTCACCCCAGCGCATTGGCTTAGGGATAGGTAGTTTCGCTAGGGCAGTAGCGGCTAGATCACACAGCAGTTGTTGAGCCGGCTTACCTTTGACTTCTTGTTTGTAAAGCAGCCATTCGCCTTTGTCAGTTTTCAGACGCTCTGCTTGATCAACACTGATTCCGTTACCGCGAGCCCAGCCTTGTGCAGCTTTGGTTGGGTTAAAGTCAGCATCGAATGCGGCAGCAACCGCAGGGCCACGCTTTTCGACAATTCTGTCCGGCTGGCCAGCAGCAAGTGCAGACACTTTCAATGCCAGACGGCGAGGAGCCGCATACCACTTCACACCTTGGTGAGCAAGGTCAGCCGCTTTCAGCTCTGCTTCGAAGTTAGTAGCAAACGCTTCGGCAAGGGTACGCAGAGCCTTTGGTGGTAGCTCTTCGGTACCGAGTTCAATTAGGAAATTCATATCGCTCATGCCGTATCCTTACTTGTTTGTTTTACACATAGGGAAGCCTAAGGCTTCACGAGATGCGTAGTAGGCTTCTGCAACCTGTTTGGTCAGATTACGGATACGCAGGATGTAGCGCTGGCGTTCGGTAACCGAGATGGCTTTACGCGCATCCAGAAGGTTGAAGGCATGACCGGCTTTCAGAATTCGCTCGTAAGCTGGAAGCGATAGTGGCGTCTCAAGCTCAAGCAGTTCTTTACACTCTTTTTCGCACTGGTCGAAGAAGGTGAAAAGGAAATCGACATCAGCGTGTTCGAAGTTGTAAGTAGACTGTTCCACTTCGTTCTGGTGGAAGATGTCACCGTAGGTCACTTTACCTAGCGGGCCGTCGGTCCATACTAAATCGTACACAGAGTCTACGCCCTGGATATACATAGCCAGGCGCTCGATACCGTAAGTGATCTCACCGGTAACCGGCTTACACTCAAGGCCACCGACTTGCTGGAAGTAAGTAAACTGGGTAACTTCCATACCGTTTAGCCATACTTCCCAGCCAAGACCCCAGGCACCCAATGTTGGGTTTTCCCAGTTATCTTCTACAAAGCGGATGTCGTGCACTTTGGTGTCGATGCCCAGTGCTTCCAGCGAGCCCAGGTATAGCTCCTGGATGTTGTCCGGTGATGGTTTGATGATCACCTGGAACTGGTAGTAGTGCTGAAGGCGGTTTGGGTTTTCGCCGTAGCGACCGTCGGTAGGACGGCGAGATGGTTGCACGTACGCCGCTGCAATTGGTTCTGGACCCAGAGCACGAAGACATGTCATTGGGTGAGAGGTACCTGCACCTACTTCCATGTCCAGAGGTTGCACAATAGTACAACCTTGTTGGCCCCAGTAATCCTGCAGCGCGAGGATCATGCCCTGAAAGGTTTTAATATCGTATTTCTGCATTGTCAGCTTCGCGTGATTAATGGATTGAGAGATTTTTAGTAACTATCCAGTATACCTCGCCATCCCGTAGGCTAGTAGGGCTAGTGCATGTTTTTTGGTCATCTTTGTTTAATTTGCTTAAATTTATGTGTTGGGCTGGCGAGGCATGGGAATTTTTGACATTGTTCTGATATCTGCTGCTAGCAGGTCGATACAATACTGCCGCCAATAAACAGTGCTGGGCTGCAAAGACGCTGCACACAACGACATCGGCGCGGAGCCGAGAAGACAGAAGGTAAACAATATGGATTTGACGAATTGCGCGAAGTCTAGCAAATGGATTCGTAACTTGGTATTTGCCACGGCAACGGCTGTGGTTGCGACGGGATGTTCCACAACCAACCCGTATACTGGCCAAGAGCAGACGGCGAAAGCGACCAGTGGATCTCTCATTGGTGCTGTAGCCGGCGCGGCGATCGGTGTGGCTTCTTCTAGCAAGAGTGACCGAGGAAAAGGTGCGTTGATCGGTGCGGCTTCTGGTGCTGCACTGGGTGGCGGGATCGGTTACTACATGGATGTGCAGGAAGCTGAACTGCGTAAGCAATTGCAATCTACCGGGATCAGTGTGACCCGTGATGGCGATAATATTATTCTCAATATGCCAAACACCATCACCTTTGGTATTGATGACACGGCACTCAGTGGTCAGGCTAAGAAGGCGCTGTCCAACGTGGCTCTTGTCGCCAAAGAGTATAACGAGACCATGCTCAACGTGTACGGCTTTACCGATAGCACAGGTGCTGCTTCCTACAACCTTCGCCTTTCGCAAGTGCGTGCCAGCGAAGTCAGTAACGAGCTTATGCGTGGCGGTGTCGCCAGTAACCGTCTCGTGACTAAAGGTATGGGGGAGTCACACCCTATCGCGTCGAACGATAATGAGCAGGGCCGAGCACAGAACCGCCGGGTAGAAATCGTTCTATCACCACAGGGTTGATGTCAAACGCATTGCCTTCGCTGGTTAAAAGGAGCCCATGCGGCTCCTTTTTTGCGCCTTGCTATCACGGTGGGCGGTGTGTAGAATTGCCGTTCCTTTGGGGAGTAGCCTCTTGTCCTTACAAGACAAGCGTCAACATAATTGAAGCAAAATCTTCATGGCGTTTGTGACTCACGTTTATCCTACTAGTGAGTTTGGCGAGACCATTGGTAAACCAGCATGAACCGGGGTGGGGCGTGCACGTTTACCTGTGGTTTTTTTATTATCCTCGCCCCAAAGAGCATGTCGTGAGTGTTTTAGCTATCTCTATTACTTCGGTTGCCTTGGCGGAAATTGGCGATAAAACCCAATTGTTGTCACTGCTGCTGGCCAGTCGTTACCGTAAACCTATTCCTATCATTTTAGCGATTTTCTTTGCCACTATTGCCAACCATGCCTTGGCCGCTTGGCTAGGCGTTGTCGTGGCGGATTATTTAACCCCTGAAGTCCTCAAGTGGGTATTGGTGGTTAGCTTCGTCGCCATGGCCGGTTGGATTCTGATCCCCGATAAACTGGATGATGATGAAGCTGTGTCGAACCGGGGGCCGTTCGTGGCCAGCTTTATCGCTTTCTTTATTGCTGAAATTGGCGACAAGACCCAAGTTGCAACCACTATGCTAGGGGCTAAGTACAGCGATGCGTTGATGTGGGTTGTGCTGGGGACGACGATTGGTATGTTGCTGGCCAATGTACCTGTGGTGTTGATTGGCAAACTGTCTGCAGACCGTATGCCTCTGGGGTTGATCCGCAAAATCACGGCATCTTTGTTTATGGGTTTGGCGCTGGCTGCCGCGTTGGGTCTGTAACCGTCGGATGCGGTGTTTCACGTGAAACCGG
This sequence comes from Photobacterium lutimaris, assembly GCF_003025555.1. GTDB lineage: Bacteria > Pseudomonadota > Gammaproteobacteria > Enterobacterales > Vibrionaceae > Photobacterium > Photobacterium lutimaris. Next base: position 68,258 of record NZ_PYMH01000019.1, read on the forward strand.
CAGGTACATTATTCCAGTTCACAAGCTGATATGACTCTTTGATAACATGAGCTTAAAGTGTGAGCGTGGCAGCAGAGCCAGAGAGATTGGCATGATATGTTGACTCTAGGACCTATGGACGGTTGTCGCTATATAGGAGGGGGTTATGAACCGTTTTCTTGCTATATCGCCCCAGAGCCAATTCTGGTTGTTCAACGTTGCGTTGGCTTTGAATATTCTGGGGATGGTGCTGACAGACATGTGGTTACCGATGGTGGTCGGAGCGATTGTGACGACTTACTTGTCGGTAGATGCGTTGGTACGTTTGCGCTATGTGTTGCCGATGAAAAAGGAGATCCGCGATCTGCGCCACGAGCTCGAGAAGGCCAATCGACAATTACGTGCTTCTTACCAAAATGATGATTAGCGATTAGCTGGTATCTGAATAGTAAAAAGGCAGCTCATCGAGCTGCCTTTTTTAATGAGGGTCAGTTGGTGCCTTTTCTGATCAGATAACGGTAAGGCAGGTTGTCAGTTTCTGCTGCGATCAGGGTGTGATCCATGAATCGGCAAAAACTTGGGATATCCCTCGTTGTTGAAGGGTCATCGGCAGTGACGAGCAGGGTATCGCCTTCGGCCATTTTCCTTACGGTTTTACGCACCATCATCACAGGCTCTGGGCAGCGAAGTCCTTCTGCTTCCAAACTGTGGGTGGGATTGTCAAAAATAGCGGTCATAGCATCTACATCTTCTGTTGAAGACTGTGATCATACTTATGGGCAAGAATTAATCAATAAGGGTTGGCAAATCAAAATAAAACATGTAACTTGGTTAACAAGTCATTAACGTTTATCTTCTGAAGGATTAGGAGGAACTATGTTGACTCAGATGGATCGCCTGACTATTTACAGCGTACTGTGCTTCATCACGTTTTGCTCACTGATGCTACGTGCGCCCGATAACACCAGCTTTATGGCGCTTGCTGGTTTGATTGCCGCTGCGCTAGGACTTTGGCTCGAGCTCACCAATTCTCCCGAGCTCGAGGAAGAAGAAAGCTAACATTGCACATCAAACTACACTCCCCCAGTTTTCTTGGGCTTCCCCGCTTTAATAGCGGGATTTTTTTATCTGCACGATAAAAAAAGACCAAACTCGGTAGTATTCAGGTCTATCAGCGAGAATGAAAAGGCGCTTGATTGCCGGTGTTCATACCCATCAAAATCAAGCAACACCGCAGCGATTGCTTTGATGCCGGGCGATTATATCTTCGTCAATTTTGATTGTTCTCAAACGGCAGAGAAGGTTCTGATATGATCAGGCTATTATTCTGTTTGGTGTTACATCCAGACTTTTCTCCCAAGGTAGCGCATTGTGGAATTAGAAGATATCTATCGCCGTGATTTGAATTTGTTGGTGGCGTTGCGGGTACTGATAGAAGAAAGCAGTGTCAGTAAGGCCGCAAGCCGTTTGAATCTGAGTCAGTCGGCAATGAGTCGGGTGTTGGGCCGGTTGCGTGATTTATTGGGTGATCCGCTGTTTACCCGTCAGGGCCAGCATTTGATCCCGACAGAAAAGGCACTGGAGTTTGATCGGGCGTTGGGTGAGCCGCTGGAATCTCTGCGGCAGTTGCTTTCTCCGGTTGAGTTTGATCCGCGTTGCTGTGAACAAACCTTCACAATTGCGACCACGGACTACGCGATGCAGACTATTTTGCCGTTTGCCCTGCCGCGGATTTACCAGGAGGCACCGGAAGTGTCGTTCGAATTCTTGCCGCTGCAGCATGACCGGCTGGCTGACCAACTGACCTATGAAGGGGCGGATTTGGCCATTTGCCGACCGACCGGGCCGGTTGAACCGCTGCGCAGCGAAATCCTTGGCCGGGTCGGTGTCTTGTGTCTGCTCTCGAAGCAGCATCCGTTGGCTGATAAGGACATGAGTTTGACGGATTATCTGGCTCACCCTCATGCGATGATTGCGATCAGCGACGGAGTGAAGGCTTTGATAGAGCAAGCCTTGGTGGGGCAGCCCAAACGCAAAATGGTATTGCGGGCCTATCACCTCGAGGCGGCTCTGGCAATTGTTGATACTATGCCGCTGATCATTACTGTACCCGCTGACTTGGCCTATCTGGTTGCTGATCGCTATGATTTGGCGGTGAAGCCCTTGCCGTTTGCCTTTACGCCGTTTGATTACTCGATGATCTGGCATCCGCGGTGCGAGCATTCGCCCGCCCAGGAGTGGTTGCGGGCTATTGTGAAGGAAGAGTGTAGCCGCCTGATCGCCAAGCGAATTGATGATATGGGGCTGGGTTGACATCAAAACAGGCACAAAAAAACCGGGACTGATCCCGGCTTTTATTGGCGATATCGTGGTTGCTGAAATTACAGCTTGATCACAACCCGACCGGTTACTTGGCCGTTGGTAATATCGTCTGCATACTTAGGCGCTTCGTCGAGCTCTACTTCGGTACAGGCTTGCTGGTAGTAACTCTCTGGCAGCAATTCAACCAATTTTTCCCAAGCTGCAATACGCTTCTCTGTTGGGCACATCACTGAGTCCACACCTTGTAGGCGGACATTACGCAGGATAAATGGCATAACGGTAGTAGGCAGATCAAAACCGCCAGCGAGGCCACAAGCTGCGACTGCGCTGTTGTAGTCCATTTGCGCCAGTACCTTCGCCAATACCTTGCTACCGACGGTATCGACAGCACCGGCCCAAATTTGCTTTTCAAGCGGGCGGGCAGGTTCTTCGAATTCACTGCGGTCGATAATGCGGCTTGCACCTAGTTTTTCTAGTAGTGGACCGTTTTGCTCAACACGACCAGTTACCGCAGCCACTTTGTAGCCTAGTTGTGCGAGCAGAGTAACAGCAACCGAGCCAACACCACCACTGGCACCGGTTACCAGTATTTCGCCAGCTTCTGGTTTGACATCCGCATCAAGTAACGCTTGTACACAAAGCATCGCGGTGAAGCCAGCTGTACCCACCATCATCGCTTTCTTGCTGTCAAAGCCCGTTGGCAGAGGAACCAGCCAATCTGCTTTCAGGCGAGCGCGTTGTGCCATGCCACCCCAATGGTTTTCACCCACACCCCAGCCAGTCAGAACCACTTTGTCACCGGTCTGGTAGCGCGAATCTTCGGAGCTGACGACAGTACCGGCAAGGTCGATACCCGGTACCATAGGGAAGTTACGGATGATCTTACCTTTACCTGTGATGGCCAAGCCGTCTTTGTAGTTCAGGGAAGAGTAATCGACATCAATCAGAACATCACCTTCAGGAAGATGGCTGTCGTCCAACTGCTCGATCGTTGCGATGGTTTTTTTCTCTTCTTGGTTTAGAACTAGTGCCTTAAACATTGGGATGCTCCAAATTATACAAGCGTCTTAATTGGCTATGAGTGTAGACCTGAAATAAATATGAATAAAATGAAAGTTAATCATTTTATCTATGTTGATTACGCATAGTTGGTATAGATCAAAAAAAGCCCGCAAATGCGGGCTTGTTAATGATTACAGGAGCTTACTCAACCCGCTCGAAGACGGTCGCGATCCCCTGACCTAAGCCGATGCACATGGTCGCAAGACCAAACTGGACATCTTGATGCTCCATCAGGTTGATGAGTGTGGTTGATATACGGGAGCCGGAACAGCCAAGTGGGTGGCCAAGAGCGATGGCCCCACCATTGAGGTTGACTTTCTCTTCGACGACGTCCAGTAGACCGAGATCTTTGGCGCATGGCAAAGACTGAGCGGCAAAGGCTTCATTAAGCTCGACCATGCCAATATCCCCGATAGTCAGTCCTGCGCGCTTGAGCGCTTTTTGACTGGCCGGAACCGGCCCATAGCCCATGATTGATGGATCGCAGCCGGCAATTGCCATGGCTTTGACCCGGGCGCGGATAGTTAGCCCCAGTGCCCTGGCTTTGTCTTCGCTCATCACCAGCATCGCCGAAGCCCCATCGGATAACGCAGAAGAGGAGCCGGCGGTCACGGTGCCGTTGACCGGATCGAACACCGGACGCAGTGTTGCAAGGGACTCTGCCGTGGTATCAGGGCGGATCACTTCGTCTTGGTTTAACAGGACCAGGCGACCATCAGCATCATGGCCTTCGGTCGGAAGGATTTCACTGGCAAACCGGCCTTCTAGCGTGGCGGCATGAGCGCGTTGATGGGAGCGGGCGGCGAAGGCATCTTGCATTTCCCGGTTGATACCGTGCATTCGTCCCAGCATTTCTGCCGTCAGACCCATCATTCCCGCAGCCTTGGCTACGGACTTGGACATGCCGGGGTGGAAATCGACCCCGTGGTTCATTGGGACGTGTCCCATGTGCTCGACGCCCCCGATAATACAGGTATCGGCATCGCCAACCATGATCGCACGGGTGGCATCATGCAGCGCCTGCATCGATGAACCGCAGAGGCGGTTGACCGTTGTGGCACCCACTGTGTGGGGGATCCCAGCAAGGAGGGCGGCGTTACGGCCAATATTGAAACCTTGCTCCAGTGTCTGCTGGACACAGCCCCAGTAGATATCTTCAATACTGCCCGGATCAACTTGCGGGTTGCGTGCCAGCAGTCCTTTCATCAGATGGGCAGACAAGTCTTCTGCGCGGACATGGCGGTAAGCTCCGCCTTTTGAGCGACCCATTGGGGTACGGATACAATCGACGATTACAACGTTATTCATTTTCAATTCCTCATCCTTAAGCCATGATCACGCGTTGCTCGGTACAGGGTAGTAACGACCATCTTGGGCCGCTTTCTCACGCAGTCCTGCCGGTACTTCGTAGACCGCACCCAGGTGAGCATAGCTATCTGCCAGCTGGACGTAGTTGGCTAGGCCAAGGGTGTCGAGGTAACGGAATACGCCACCACGGAATGGCGGGAAGCCTAAGCCGTACACCAGTGCCATATCGGCTTCCGCCGGGCTGGCAATGATCCCTTCCTCAAGACAGCGAACCACTTCGTTGATCATTGGTATCATCATCCGCGCAATGATAGCCTCGGCATCATACTGGCTGGCATTACCTGAAACAGGCGCAAGCAACGGGGTCACATCCGGATCAGTCGTTTTCTTTGGCTTACCTTTGCGATCGGTGGTGTAGGCATAGAAGCCCTGGCCGCTCTTCTGGCCGTAGCGGCCATTTTCGAACATCACATCGACGCCATCTTTGTAGTCTTTGCCCATCCGCTCAGGGAAGCCTTCAGCCATCACTGCCTGGGCATGGTGCGCAGTATCGATACCGACCACATCCAATAGATAGGCAGGGCCCATTGGCCAGCCAAACTGTTTCTCCATCACCTTGTCGATTTGTTGGAAGTCGGCTCCGTCACGTAATAGCAGACTAAAGCCAGCAAAGTAAGGGAACAACACGCGGTTGACAAAGAAACCCGGGCAGTCGTTGACCACAATCGGAGATTTCCCCATCTTGGCGGCATAGGCGACAACCCGATTAATGGTTTCCTCCGAGGTATGTTCGCCGCGGATAATTTCGACCAAAGGCATGCGATGGACTGGATTGAAGAAGTGCATGCCACAGAATTTGTCTGGGCGCTTGAGCGACTTGGCTAGTAGGTTGATAGGAATCGTCGAGGTGTTAGAAGTGATAACTGTATCTTCACCGACCAAGCCTTCAACTTCGCTGAGCACTGCTGCTTTGATTTTTGGATTTTCGACCACCGCTTCAACCACGATATCGCTCTGTTCGGCACCGGCATAGTGTAGGCTTGGGGTGATCCCGCTAAGAACTTTCGCCATCCCTAGGCCATCGATACGGCCACGCTCAAGTTGTTTGTTCAGCAGTTTGGCTGCCTCTCCCATACCGAGATCGAGGGACGCATCGCTGATATCTTTCATCAGTACCGGTACACCTTTCAATGCCGATTGGTAGGCAATGCCTCCGCCCATGATCCCTGCACCGAGTACCATGGCCTTACTGGTGGGTTCGCCAGCTTTGGCCGCTTGTTTGGCTTGACCCTTGATGTACTGATCGTTGAGGAAGATCCCAACCAGCGATTTGGCAACATCGGTTTTCGCCAACGTGACAAAATATTTGTTTTCAATCGCTAACGCTTCGTCCCGTTGGCACCTTGCCGCTTCCTCGATGGTTTTCACTGCTGACATTGGCGCCGGATAGTGGGGGCCGGCAACTTGGGCAACCATAGCCTTTGCCATGGTAAAGCTCATGGTCGCTTCGATTTTGTTGAGGGCCAGCGGTGCTTTTTTCTGGGCTCGGCGTGATTGCCAATCTAGCTTGCCAGTAATCGCGTCTTTTAGCATGGCCAATGCGGCTGAATGTAATTGCTTAGGCTCGACCACGCCATCGACAAGGCCTAGCTTGAGGGCATCAAGGGCTTTCTTGTCTTTACCGGCGGTGATGATTTCCATGGCGGAGTCCGCACCGATCAGGCGGGGCAGACGAACGGTGCCACCGAAGCCAGGCATGATACCAAGTTTGGTTTCCGGCAGGCCGATACGGGCTTTACTATCGGCCAAGCGGAGATCGGTGGCGAGGATACACTCGCACCCCCCGCCCAGAGCGTGGCCATTAACGGCTGACAGGGTCGGAACCGGCAAGTCTTCCAATTTATTGAAGATGTCGTTGGCGTGGGCGACCCACTGTGACAACTCTTCTACCGGCTTAGTAAATAAGCTGAGAAATTCAGTGATATCAGCCCCAACGACAAATGCGTCTTTGCTTGAGGTGATCAGCAGACCTTTGAGATCACTCTGGTGGTAGAGTGCATTAAGGGCTTCATTGAAGCTTTCTAGGGTTTTGAGATCGAACTTGTTGATTGCGCCGGGAGCATTGAGGTTGAGCTCGGCGATGCCATCTTCCAGATAGCGAGCGGATAGGGTTTCACCTTGGTAAATCATCTTCTATCTCCATGAGTTCCGGTCTGTGCCGAATTTGATTTAACTGGTTTGACCTGTCAGTAGGTTAAATAATAGTCTGAACCTGTTGTGCAACTATTTCAATACCTATTTTAAACATTTGTTTAACTTTTGCTGTTTTGGGGGAGCGTGATGAAGCAGGTGATGGAAGGGGATGAGTGTTTTTTCTTCTTATTTTCAATTGGATGGTGGTTTTTTTTGGTATCTAAACCTGTTTTTGTTTTGTTATTAATTTGTGGTTGCGAGCAATTTATCGACCGCAAATGGGATGTTCGCGAGTACAGTGCTGCGGACATTATTTCATCGAAGGAGCGATAGATATGAAGAGGAAACAAAATAATCATCAATGGATTAATGAGCTGGTATATGATTTGAGCCTTCCGGCTAAAACTCGAAGTGCAGTTCTAAGGACAAATTACAGGCCTACAGGGTTGTGTTATCCTGAGTTATTCCACTTATAACAGAGAAATACGGCAGGATATGACCGTCAGTGAGCCTTACCTGATCCCGGCAAGCAGTGCGACTTTCGAAGAAGAAATAAAAAAAAGCCGCTTTATTACCTATTTGGCACATACCCCAAATGTGGAGGCAGCCAAGGCATTTGTCCAGCACATCAAAGACAAGCATCATGATGCTAGGCACAATTGCTGGGCTTTTGTCGCAGGACGACCTGAAGATTCGATGAAGTGGGGTTTCAGTGATGATGGCGAGCCATCGGGAACGGCCGGCAAACCAATCCTCGCTCAACTGGCCGGTTCGGGCGTAGGTGAGATCACTGCTGTTGTTACCCGCTATTCCGGGGGGATCAAGTTGGGGACTGGCGGCTTGGTCAAAGCCTATGGCGGTGGTGTCCAGCAAGCCTTAACTGTGCTGCAAACCAAAGAAAAGTTAATAACTTCGGAACTGCTGATCAGCTGCGAGTATAATCAGGTATCGCTGGTGGAGTCATTGGTCGCGGAATTCGCGGGCTGTCAGGTCGAGGCGGATTATGGGCAGCGGGTCACACTGGTGATTGAATTGGATCGCCGTCAGGTCGAGGCATTCAGTGCGACACTCTTCAGCCGCAGCGGCGGGCAGGTGAGTGCGGTCGACCGCTCAGAGTAGCTCTGTTAACTTTTTCAATATATAGATGAGAGCCTAATAGGCAATGCAATTTCGTTCCATTATCAGGATTGTCGGGCTGCTGCTCGCCTTATTCAGTGTCACCATGCTGGCGCCAGCGTTGGTGGCATTTATTTATCGTGACGGTGCAGGTCTGCCGTTTGTCGTGACTTTCTTTCTTCTTTTTGCAGGTGGTGCATTGCTATGGGTGCCGAATCGGCATTACCGCAGAGAGCTCAAAGCGAGGGACGGCTTCCTTATTGTCGTCCTATTCTGGACCGTTATCGGCAGTGCTGGTGCGGTACCCTTTATTTTGGCCAAAACCCCAGATTTATCCGTTACCGACTCTTTTTTTGAATCCTTTTCAGCACTGACGACGACTGGTGCTACGGTGATTGTCGGACTCGATTATCTTCCCAAGGCGATTTTGTTTTACCGCCAGATGCTGCAATGGTTCGGAGGCATGGGGATCATCGTTTTGGCCGTTGCTATCTTGCCTGTGCTTGGTATCGGTGGGATGCAGCTATACCGAGCGGAAATTCCTGGCCCGGTCAAAGACAGCAAGATGACCCCGCGTATTGCCGAGACCGCCAAGGCGCTTTGGTACATCTATCTGGCCTTGACTATCAGCTGTGCATTGGCCTTTTGGTTGGCAGGTATGACCGCATTTGATGCGATAGCCCATAGTTTCTCGACTGTGGCGATAGGAGGGTTTTCTACCCATGATGCCAGCATGGGCTATTTCAATAGTCCTACGATTAACATGATCACTGTTGTGTTTCTGCTGATATCCGCCTGTAATTTCTCATTGCACTTTGCCGCGTTTGCCAATGGTGGGATCCATCTACGCACTTATTGGCGAGACCCTGAGTTTAGGGCCTTTTTTGCATCGCAACTGATTTTGTTCCTGATCTGCTTTGGTATGTTGCTAAAACACCACTCTTATAACTCCTATCATGATGCGTTTGATCAGGCGCTGTTCCAAACTGTCTCTATATCAACCACGGCAGGGTTTACCACCACAGGTTTCTCGGAATGGCCCCTGTTTCTGCCGGTTTTATTGTTGTTTTCTTCCTTTGTTGGCGGCTGTGCCGGTTCAACGGGCGGGGGAATCAAAGTGATCCGGATGTTCTTGTTGTTATTACAAGGTGTCAGGGAACTTAAGCGTCTTGTTCACCCACGGGCAATTTATACCATCAAGGTTGGTAATAAGGCCCTACCACAACGTGTGGTCGATGCTGTGTGGGGGTTCTTCTCTGCTTATGCTCTGGTGTTTGTGATCTGTATGCTGGCTTTGATTGCGACTGGTATCGATGAGCTTACCGCCTTCTCGGCGGTGGCCGCTACGTTGAATAACCTAGGGCCTGGCCTTGGTGAAGTGGCTGTGCATTTTGGTGAAGTTAATGATCCAGCTAAATGGGTTCTCATTATCTCGATGCTTTTTGGTCGTTTAGAAGTCTTTACGTTACTAGTGCTATTTACCCCAACGTTTTGGCGCAATTAATAGAGGAATGTATGGAAAAGGTATTATTGCTTCACTCCAGTAGTGATGGTCAAACAGTTAAGATTTTACAGCATATAGAAAAAGCGCTGGGTGAAGACTGTGTCTGTGAGTTTGTTGATCTGAATACTGCCACCTCAGTGAACTTTGCTGATTATAGCCGTGTCCTAATTGGCGCCTCTATCCGCTATGGGCATTTGAATAAAAAGCTATATCAATTTATAGAAAAAAACCTTCTAGCTTTAAAACAAGCAAAAGCTGGGTTTTTCTGTGTCAACCTGACGGCACGTAAAGAAGGAAAGAATACACCAGAGACAAGTGTATATATGAAGACATTCCTCAAGCGCTCGCCTTGGCAGCCAGAACTACAAGCCGTTTTTGCTGGTGCACTGCGCTATCCTCGTTATGGTTGGTTTGATCGGATGATGATTCAGCTCATTATGCGTATTACCGGTGGGGAAACCGACACCAGCAAAGAGGTTGAATATACCGATTGGCAAAAAGTAGAGGCGTTTGCAGACCGCTTTAAGACGTTTTAAGCTGGCTTTTTGATGGTTTTGTCTGTTTTTTAGTCGAACTGTCAGCTTTGGTCATTTTTTTTAAAAAAGCCCCTTGCCAATGTGATCGAACTCTCTATAATGCCACCTCACTGACACGGAGAACGGCAACTTAAGCCGCTAACCAATCAGTATTGTTCTTTAACAATTTGACCATGCAATCTGTGTGGGCACTCGTGAAATGATAGTCAACAAAAGAATTATCAATGAAACTGAGTGACCAATACAAATTTTAAGTTTACTTATAATTTGGCACAGTCAATTCAATCATTACTTCGGTAGTGATTTAACAGTATTTCATTGAGCCAAAACTTTAATTGAAGAGTTTGATCATGGCTCAGATTGAACGCTGGCGGCAGGCCTAACACATGCAAG
>NZ_PYMH01000002.1 GCF_003025555.1 Photobacterium lutimaris
TACTGAACGAATGTTTGGCTAAATCAATGCCATAAATTGATTGTGACATGGTGGCCTCCAGCATTTGTTAATCAGACTTACCAAGTGTGGCAGAGCCTGATGAGGGGGAGTCCATGTCATTCGTTATGTGCTTGGAGAAAATATGCAATATATCGAAGTCAAAAGTAGCGATATTCCACTAGATTTATTGCTTGAAGCTGATCCTTCTGAAGTTAACATCGCTTCATATTTATCTGAATCATGGTGCTTTGCTGCATCAGACCATGGGCAAATTTTAGCTGCTTGTATCGTTAAAGCGCAGACTAACTGCTTTGCTGAGATATTTAATGTATCAGTATCTCCAGAACTTCAAGGCCAAGGTATTGGCTCTAAGCTGCTAAAGTTCGTTCTATCTCAGTTACCAAGTAAGGGAATTAATCGTGTAGAGCTTGGTACGGGTACATTTGGTTATCAACTGACTTATTATCAGCGTTTAGGCTTTCGAGTAGACTCAATCATCAAAGACCATTTTTTGTTAAACTACCCTGAGCCAATCTATGAAAATGGTATTCAACACAAAGACATGCTGAGGCTGTACGTAGATGTTTAGTACGCACATAACAAACGCTTCAAGTCGATTCGTAACGCTCGGCACTTTTAGCATTAATTTCGACTTATGTGACTACGGTGACCAAGCTAAGTCCCGTGGTGCGTCACTCACAACTTAAGCGGGCGTTATGTACTGGTATTTGAACGTACACGTTAGTTAGCAATTTGAAGCGCAATCGGTCTTTGCTTGGTTAGCATTTTGGGGGTTCTTTGTTGGATCGCCTGTTGGCTATGAAGTCACGCAAACAAGCCTTCGGTTGCCAGCCCAAATTGAACGTCGAGCAGGCTGTTTGCAAGGGTGCTTGTCGAGGTTGGGCTAGTCGGCAAAGTACGTCGTCATTACATAACAATGTCTTCAAGGCGGACGAAAAACGCACCCGCAATTTTTGTTAAATCAACATTTGGCGTTAAGGTGGTATTTTTGCGTGAGGTTGGCGTTTTTCGCCCCTTAAAACGACGTTATGTGCTTAGGAGAATACAATGGATTCAAAGGAAGTCGTCCTAGCTTTTTGGGATGCGATGAAAACTAATGATTTTGCCAAAGCAAGTGAGTGGCTAAGTACAGATTTTGAGGGCTACTGGCCTCAATCAGGTGAGCTTACAATAGGTAGAGACAATTTTACGGCAATTAATTCTTATTACCCTGCTGATGGAGTTTGGATATTCGATATACATTCAGTTGTGAGTGAAGGCTCGATAGTCGTTACAGATGTTTCAATTACAGATGGTGTCCAAAAAGCCCGCGCAATTACATTTCACAACGTTGAAAATGGGCTAATTGTAAAGCAAAAAGAATTTTGGCCTGATCCGATGGAAGCGCAAGAGTGGCGCTCTAAATGGGTTAAGCTGGTGTAAGAATAAAAACGCACATAACAAGGCGCTCAAGTCTGATTCGTGAACGCGTGCCATTTTCGCTTCGCTCCAATTTTGGCACACTTTCACTCACAGCTTAGCTTGGCGTTATAAGCACCCAATAATTCAGAATAAGGAGTAATTTTGAGTAATTGCGAATGTGATGGAACAACAAAAATAAAAACGTTACACATATGTAGTAAATGCAATAAGCCAATAAAAGGTTGGCAACTAAAGAAAAAGCTTAAGTACGCTGGGATTATTGGTGTCATTGGATACGGTGTTGGTCAAGCTACTGAGGCTGTTATATTTGATAATAGGTACCCAATGGAAGTAGAGTTTTCACTTACTGATGCGTGTATTAATAGTTCGGGAAGGTCATTAAGTTCAAGCCAATATCAGAAAAAACAAACTCTGTGTTTGTGTGCAGTTGAAGGAGCGATCAACGATGTCAGCTATGCGGATTTTAAATCCTCGAAGCATCTTTTTGATCAAAGCTTACGACGTAATCTTAATGAGTGCTAGGCACAAGTACCTAGCACTCATTAACTTATTTGGTTCGTGGAGGATTGTTGCCACGACCACCGCCTGATGGATTACCAGTTTTGCTTGGACCATTTGGTGGAGTGTTATTAGCCATAGTCTTTTCCTTAAGTTTGTTAGTTTTGGTGTCTAAATCAGACATAGATAATTTAGAACAGTGCATTGGGACATTCGGGGACAAAATGGACGTCATTGAAATTCAAAGTGAAATTAAGTCACAACTTGACTTACTTGGTTGGTCTCAAAAGAAGCTAGCTCGTGAACTTTATATGGATGAATTTGAGTATGATGATGAGTTGGAGATAAGGCGCTATGAGGAAAGGGTTAAAAAGGCATTATCTCGTTCAACGACTAAATTTGAACTTCTTCGGGGGTATTTGAATTTCATTAGATCTCACCCAACATTCTGTAAGCAACGCTTGGTAGCAAATACCTTCCAACCAAGAGAGTGCCTTACATCTGAACAGTTGGATGTTATGAAAGAATTTTCAAGTTCGGTCGACAAAAAAATTACGTAATGTGCTTATAACAAATTGCTTAAGAGTGACGGCTAACCTTCGGCATTTTTGGTTCGGTTGGGCTTAGTGATTACGGTGGCTTTGCTCAAGTTTCGTGGCAGTTAGCCGCACCTTAGCAAAGCGTTATGCTCTAGGAGGGAATTGTGATCAATTTGCTGAAGAAAATAATCCTAATTAACCTTGCTGCGGCATTGGTAGTCGTAGTGCTATCACAATTTGTTTCTTTGTTTGCTACGACAGAACTCGTTGATTTCCTTTTCTTTGTTGTCATCGTTATTTGGGTTCTGGCGAAGCTCATGTGGGAAGGCGGAGTTCATAGTAAAACAACGCGTCTTGATGACCCTCGTACTGATAAAGTGTACAAAATGGTAAAAGGGCATGATTTTGAGAAAGACCAGCAAGACCACTACCGAATGAACTATCAAACAGGTTTAGTCTTTTTCATTGCGGGCATACCAGCTTTTATCACTTGTTTGGTTCTTCAATTTTTTTGATAATGAGCATAACAAACTGCTCAAACGGACAAATAAACGCGTGGCATTTTTGGTCTGGTTGGCTATTGTGTTTACGGTGCAAATTTTAAGTTAAGTGGCTGGTTTATTTGCCGCTTAGCAAAGCGTTAGTTGTTTAATCAGATTACGGAGAAATCATTGGATATCATTTTTACTCATTCGCCAAATTCTGAGGACATCGATTGCATCTATCAAGGGTTAGGCGATTTTAATCAAAGATTTCTACCAGAAATAACAGACGAGTCTTTTGCTATTTTTGTTCGGGATAAATCAGGAGAAATTCTCGGTGGTTTGACTGGTCTTATCTATATTACGTTAGTTCAAATTAGATTTTTGTGGCTATCAGAAAAGCTTAGAAATCAAGGGGTTGGAAGTGCGCTAATGGAGAGAATAGAACTAATATGTAAAGAGCGAGAAATAAGTAATATCGCAGTTGATACGTATACGTTTCAAGCTCCCAAATTTTATGAGTCTCATGGTTTTAAGGAAATTGGTCGTTATAAGGACTATTTGAGAAAAGGCGTGGATAAAATTTTTTATCAAAAGGTGCTTATAGACAACTAACAAAAGCTTCAAACCGACAAACAACGCGTGGCATTTTTTGTTTTCGGTGAATTTGGTGTTTAAGGTGCAATGCAGCGGCTTGATTTGTGCGTTGTCTGCGGTTTAAGCTGGCGTTAGCAGGCACCACTTGTTCTTGTTTTTAAAGTGCTTGGCTAGTTAGTTTTTTCATCGCAAAGGATTGGCGCTTTTCTCTTTTTCTTCCTTTGTTTTGGCAAGCTTTAGTTTTTATTGTTGATTGGTAAGCATTTTTTGTTATTGTTTATCAATCACGGTTTGGTGGCTAAGTGGTGCAGCAGTATTTTTTGCTTCTCACATCCATCAATTTTACTTAGGTGTTTTTGGCAAATTCAGTGTATTTAATTCACTTTGCTGCTAACAAGCATTTAAACAGGGACAAAAAACAGTTTGCTGTTTTCGTTCCTCAACATTTTAGCCAACAATTTTTTGCCCATTATTAGGGCTACATGGACTCCCCGTTGTCAAGCAATAGCGGTTTCGGACAACAAGAAGATCTGACAGCAGCTCTACATTCGGCGTTTATTAGCTTTGTTACGCTATCGCCCTGATGATTTGCGCTTGAGCAATGCCTCATTCGTTAAACAGAGTTGTTAACTCTTCCCGATTAAACAGGCTTTCTTGCTCTCGGTCTGACCGTGTTATCGTCAATTGCTATTACTGCGACTCGGTGGGGTTAACCGTTTAATTAACTTTATTTACTTAAACTTACTTCACATAATCTACCTGATATTCTTTTTCTGAGTGTAACAGTGCCCAAATTAATCGGGCATTTTTAGCGGCCAGAGCAACGGTCGCTCGTTTAAAACCTCGTCGTTCAACAAGCTCTTTTATCCACATACTGGTGCGGTCGGTTTTGTTTTTACAATGAGCAATGACGGCTCTTGCGCCATGAATGAGTGAGGTACGAATATGCTTTTCCCCTCGCTTGCTAATGCGACCTAATCGGGCAACGCCACCTGTGGTGTATTGTCTTGGTACTAAACCAATCCATGCGGCAAATGAACGACTCGTTTTAAAGTGTTTGGCATCATTTACGGTAGCCACTACGGCGGTTGCGGTGATTTCACCAATACCAGGAATACTCATTAAGCGTTTAGCGCTTTTCATTTGATTAGCCAAAGCGTATAGCTTTCTGTCGTATTTGAGTATTTCTTCATTTAAGTTGTGAATACTTTGCCAAGTATCGTGTAATAGTTCTCTTGCCAACATTGGTAAGCCGTTTCTGCATCTTCTAAAATTCCGCCAATAGTATTTTGAGCGGGGTAGCGGCCTTTAGGCATAATCAAACCAAACTCAGCGAGTAAGCCTCGAAGGCGGTTAATGCGTGCAGTTCTGTCTTTGATTAACCCTTGTCTAATGCGGTGAAGACAAAGCACAGCCTGTTGCTCCTCACTTTTAATACTGACGAAGCGTGTTTTAGGTCTGGTGGCTGCTTCGCAGATAGCTTCAGCATCGTTAGCGTCATTCTTCTCGTTTTGTCGATAAGGAATAACAAACTTCGATGCCATGATACGTACCTCATGACCGAGCTTAGTGAACTCTCTTGCCCAGTAGTGTGCACCAGAGCATGCTTCCATTCCCATAATGCACGGTGGCAACTTTGCTATTTCAGCTAAGAGTTTGTTTCGCTTAACTGTTTTACGTAATTTACACTTGTCATTAGCATCAACACCGTGGATACTAAAAACTAATCTGGCTAAATCGATGCCAACTGCTTTAATTGGATACATATGGACTCTCCTTTTATTGATAGTGTTAACACCTTTCAATATGGCACATAGATGCCGTTATGCAGGGGAGTCCATATCATTCGTTAGCCCTATCACAAGGATGGTCGCATGAAAAAAGGTTTTATCTTAGCAATCTCATTATTTTGTTCTCTGGCAACTGCGAATGAAAATAAAGTTATAAATTATTCAAGCGAATCACGAGCCGGTCAAGAACAATTTTTTTTGATTGGTACGCAGGAAGGTAGCTATACAATTAAGTCTTGGCAATTCGATATGGAAAAGGCTACCTGGAATGGTAAAGGAGAGCCTAAGTTAGCTATCGGTAAGGCTATCGATAAAGCATATAAGTATTTTAACAAAACAGAGTTAGAACTTGGTGTTAAAGAAGTCGAATTTAGACCTGCTTTTAGTCGTGAGGGAACAATCATTTGGTATTATCTTGTCACTCTTACTACTTTACCATATAAATTTAACGCTGATGAATTTGAAATTGTAGTTTTATTAAGTGGAGAATATCTTAAGGCTAATGGTAAATAGAGCTAACAAGAACTTCAAACGGAAAAAGTACAGTTGGCTGTTTTCACTCCGTTCAACATTTTAGCCAACTATATTTTTCCGCTTAAGTAGGCGCTGGCGGATCCCCACATAATTTAAGCACGATAACTGCTCCTCGCCATGAGAATAAGGGTATGCTGTGCCCAACATATTGCTGATTCGTTGACGTGATATTCAAGTCGTCGAAAAACTTCTTTTCCTAATCTAACGAACGATAGAACTCGGCGGTCTTTTATTGAATTAGCCTGAAAATGATGGTGCCAGCCGTTGTGCTCAGCAATTATCCCAAACCACCAATAGACGATAAAGGCGAGCAAGCCGATGAGAAGTAGGATGTCGAATCGTTTAGGGTCATGAGTCCGGCTTTGACGTAAGCCAAAACCATATTGTGGACTCTTTAAGTCTCGGAACGTTTCTTCGATTTGCATTCGCTTGGTGTATAGCCTGACGATACACCGGGCTGAAAAGATATTTGTTGGGACATTGGTAGCCAGTAACCAAGGCTCAATTGCTGATTTTCGATGGACAGCTTGGGCAGAGAAGTGCTCTCGACCTTTTGGGCGATCTTTACGTTTTGTTGGTGTTTGTTTTTTATAGAGATGAAGATGGCAAAGTAATGGTTTTCGTTTGGCGAGTTGTGAGAGCCCTAGGTGTTTAGCTTTGCTATTTGCTTTATCAAACAACGCCTTAATGTGCATCCATTGCTTGTTGTGAAAAACATTCACATCGCCACGAACTCTGCCTAAGTAGCACCACCCTAAGCTTTCAACTTGTCGAAACCAGGTGTTACGAAAGCCTGCATCGGTGACGATAATAGGGATGATATGCGACGGTAAAACGGCTTTGAAATTGTCGATAAATTGCTGGTGACTGCGCGGAGAGTTATAATTTTTGAAGGTGAAAGTTTGCTCGAACAGTGTCACGGATCGACCGTCAACGGCAACGGATGCTCTGAGTACCATGAGCCGTTTATATTCACGAATATCAGCCCAATCGACTAAGACAATGGGCTGTGGATTAACCGAACAAAACTGATGGCAGTGCCAACGATAAATATCGAGTCTGTCATGATGCAGGTGATTGTTACCTAATAAACGATCAACACGTTTAATACAGTGCTTCGTTTTTGCCTTTGATGGAAGCGAACGGCCGAGCAAGGTTAGTGTAAGTGCATCATTGCTAAGCAATGCTTGTACCGAGTCCATGAGTGATTTGAGTCTCTTTTTATGCATGTTAGGGCATTGATTTTCCAGCGACTCGTGTAGTATTTGAATATCACGCATTTTGCTTTCAATCTTTTAAGTTTGTAGTGAATTCATTAGATCAGAAGGTAAGGTGTGTGTCTACTTATTGAACTACAAAGGTATTTTGTGGGGATTCATAAGTTGCAGGCGTTAGCTCAAGGGGTTAAATTTCATGTATGTCAATTTCATTTTTATTTGAAGTGCCATGAAAATTAGAAAAGTCAAATGTTTATATTTATACATTAGGTATATTCTTACTGCTTATTCAACTCGGAGGCTAAGATGAGTAAGCAATTAGAGCTTAAAGTTAAAATACTAAAGTATATCGAAATGTCTTATAAGCAAGATAGGCGTTTGACTACAAAAATAATAAGTGGTGGTAAAAACTTTAAATTATCTGTGGATAATAATGGAAAAATTCAACTTTCAGGACAAGTTGGTGTTTTAAAGTTTGACGGCCTAAAAAAGATAGAAAGTATGGGAATACAATTAAAAACTGTATCAGTAACTTTTAAAACAACAGATGATGGTGCATTGTCATATAGCGGAAATGTATCATTTTACGGCGCAGTTACTTTTGGTGTAACTGGTGAAGTAAATTTAATAGAATTGATTAAACAATGTGAGTGGGGATTGTGTAAATATAGATTCGATCCTGAGAAAATTGATAAAGCTCTCATGGAAAGTGGTGCATATTGATCTATTGTGAGGTTACATTATGAAGTTTATAATTATATTGCTCTTCTCGATTGTATATCCACAAGTGGCTATCGCGAATGAGTTACATGACTCTTATATGAAGTACCGAGATGGTTATTATAAAAATGACTTATCTGATATGTTAGCAATGATATCAAAAGAGAACCTCGAAGATATAGATATTAAAGGTGTAACGACGAGTCCAATAAAGTTTGATTTACAATTTCCATTTATCTCATCAATAACAACCTCACTAGTTAAAGAGCTATCCTATTTTGAAACAATTGATGAGACATTAGGGTGCTTGACTGTGAATGGGCTAAGTGCTGATTACGCTCCGATAACAATTTCGCTTAAGTACATTTTAGAAGGTGGGTATTGGAAGATGGGCTATGTAAAAATTGAATATTTGTCGGGGTATTCAGATTTTGCTAAAGAAGCAGTGTGTCCACGTGCATAGTATATGAATTCGGTCGAGCTAACAAATAAGGATACGTGTCGCGCAGCCGACACTTCTATCCGGTTGTTGGACAAGCCCGTATAACCTTATTAAGTAAATTGCTCGGAGGGAGTTTGATGGGCCTTGCGCCCGTGACTTTGCTCAAGACGAGCGCAGCCCAGAAGTGATAACAATGCTGTTAACTTCAGTAGCTTACTGCCTAAGTTCGGTGTTACGTTGGCGTTCTCCTCGTAGGTGTTGAGTGCCATTATCCTTATTCAGTCTGCCTTGCGGCTATCTCGGTCGGGTGGCGCCGACACAGCGCATAGCATGCTGGCAACATGGGCAGTCCCGTTTTGCTTTCTGGGGCTTGGTTTGTTCAGGTAACTGCCATGTCGGCAAGCTGAGCAACATCAACTGGATGGTCAGCCTCAGCGTCTTCGTACTGCCATGTAGCAAGCCATAATCCCGTACCCTCTGTAATCCTTTTGGCAGCACATGCTGTAAGATAAGCCACAAGAACTGCACAACCGGCAAGGTACGCGTTGCCGGTCGCTGGGTCTGGCTATCGGTATAGCGGAATGTCACCTGATGGTCATTGAACTTGATAATATCTTTGTCGGGTAAAACGCCCCGGTATAGGTAGCGTGATAGGTATTGCAGCGCCGGCAAGCCCCGGCCAACGTTGCGACAGTCGACTACCCACTCGGTGGGGAGCGGCCCCGGAGGAAGCCTAAGTGTAGGGTGATGGGCAAGGGTGTCGAGCAGTCGTGCCCGCCAGACTTTTGCCAAGGCTTTATGATGATAGAGGAAGCCCTTCTTACCCTTGTGCCACTGCCTGCGTTGTGGGTGGCATAACAGTGGCGTAATGAGTGCGGGCTGATCCGTTTATTGATCCCACAGTCCCGGCAGACTTGTTTCATCGCCTTTTGTACACCCCCGCGATCCATCGGTTCGGTGGTGCCAACACCCGGGAAGATCCACTGAGGGTGGTGGTGTGAACGCCAGTGTTGGCGCATTACTGCCAAGGTTCGTTCTGGAAGCGGCACCCGCCTGTCTTTGCCGCCTTTTCCTTCCCGGATATGAACCTGCATGGTGCGGGCATCGATATCGGCTGTCGTCAGGTTCAGTCCCTCGTCGAGCCGGAGCCCGAGGCTGTAGAGGGTAAAGAAAAAGGCTTGGTAACGTGACTGGCGAGTCATGGTGATGAGCAGTCCTACTTCATCAGGCGTCAAAAGATCAGGCAGTCGTTTGACCTGCGGCGGTTTGACGATATTGAGCCAGATCCATTGTTTACTGAGGGTATAGCGGTAGAAGAATTGCAAGCCGTTGCGGTCGAGTTTGACGGCACTCCATGAGTGGGTGCGGATGAGTTGGCGGAAGTAGGTACGTAACTGTTCGGTTGTCAGGTGATCTGGCGGGCAGTCAAAGAAGGCAGAAATACGACGTACCGCACGGCTGTAGGCATCGATGGTCGCCGGGCGCTTGCCTTGTAGGATAAGATTATCAAGGTGTTGCTGGTATAGCGCCTCGAAATGGCGCTGTTGTTGGGTGTTCATGGTTCGCCTCCAAGTCTTACCGGGAAGGAAGGGTCTTAGAGGTCAGTGTATGGAATCAAAGGACTCTGCCGCGCAGCGGCTTGGTTCAACAAGGCGCTTAACAGTGACCCAAAACGCGTGGCATTTTTGCTTTGCAAAAGTGTATGCCACGGTTTCGGGCACGTTAGCTTGGCGTTAGAATTTAAGGAGAGTTCTGTGAAATGTTTAGTCGTATTAGCACATCCACTTGAAAATAGCCTTTGCCGTTATTTATCTGATGAAACGGTCGATCATTTAAGTTCAAAAGGGTATGAAGTAACTGTAAAAGATCTTTATCAAGATGAATTTGATCCAGTTTTAAGTGAGTCGGAAAGACAGAGTTATTATGAAAACCGATTCGATGTAAGGCGATTGAACAGCGAAATTTCTCAACTAAGAGAAACTGAATCCCTTGTTCTAATATTTCCGACGTGGTGGTTTGGATTTCCTGCCATTTTGAAAGGTTGGTTTGACCGAGTATGGGCCCCTGGCCATGCATATAATCATGCATCAGATCTTGGTGCGATAACACCGTGTTTAGACAATTTAAAAGAAGTTAAAGTGATAACAACTTTAGGATCGCCATGGTGGGTTGATGTTTTTGTTCTATGGAAACCAGTAAATAGAATCCTCAAAATTGCTTTATTAGGAGCTTGTACAAAAGGGTGCAAGTTAAAAATGCTTTCATTTTACAAAAGTGAAGACGCATCAAAATCTAGAGTTGATGGTTTTGTAAGAAAAATCAGGGCTCAGTTTTAGCCATTGTAAAAAAATTCTAATAAGAACATCACGCGTTACACTCGGCGGTTTTGGTACGGAGTTCGGTGCGCTTTTCTGGCTCAGTGGGGCGCACCTTATGGCTTGGCGTTAGCTTAAAGGAGTGCGCAAATATGGATATCATTGCAATCATCGTTTTCGTTTTGTGCGCAACATTTATTTTTCCTGTCTTGTTTGGTTTGTTCGAATTGAAAACCGCCAAGCTCAAAGCAATTATTGAGGTTGAGGACAGTAAAATAACGGTCCGTAAGTCTGCAGTGGAACGGCTCCTTAGTTTAAAAGGCAATACGGTATGTACTGCCAGTATTGTCCGTATTCAGTTTGCGACAAACCCGATTAGAGGAACATGTGTAACTCTTTTTAATAAATCTGATGGCGCTTTGGATTTTTGGGTTCCAGGGCACTTAGAAAATGCTGTAAAAAGTAAGCTCAAAATCGCTTGCTCACATGCGAAATTCGTAGAAGTTTAAGCTAACAAGTTGTTCAACAGGGACAAAAAACGTATGCCATTTTTCGCTTTGCTACAAAGTATGGCACACTAGTCTTTTTTCCCGTTAACAACGGCTACATGGACTCCCTCGGTTGTCAACAACAGCGTCAGGTAATGGAAGGTTGGGACTGCCGCTCTACATTCGGTCTGTTTACTGGCTTTGTTGCCATGACCCTGATGACACTACGCGGTTGCGGTTCCTCATTCGTTAGAAGGCATCTAAAGTGCCCGCCGCATTATCAGGTTTTGCCGCAAAAGGTCTGAACCCTACATCATCATTGGCTATTGCAATGACCCGGTGAAGCTATTTATTCCTTTAGAAATTGGTTTGGTTTTTACATTGGTTGGTATTCGGTGTCGTTACTCAATAACGACCAGATAATTCTCGCGTTCTTGGCTGCAAGGGCAACAATGGCTCGCTTGAAGCCTCGTCGTTCGACCAGACTTTTGCACCATAGGCTAAGCCGATCGGTTTTATTGCCAATGGCCGAGATAACAGCCCTGGCACCGTGAACCAATAATGTCCTGAGGTATACATATGAGTAATCTTGATAATTTCGGTAAATTACTGACGTTGAGTTTACGAGATAGTGCTCTTAATCGTTGTTTAGATATTGAATCTGGGAAAATGCGCTCTCCTGAGTGTAAAGAGTTAACAAGCGAGTTGTCAGAGTTCTCTGAAAGCCAAATAAAAGTTGTGAAGCGGCTATTAACTCAATGTGTAGATACAGGCATTCATGACTTTTTATTTGCGTTAGAAGAAGCGCAAGATGAATTAACCGTGTTAGTTAATGGTGATGATATTGTGAATGAATCAGATGGCATACAAGGAGAAATTTTCACCGAGGATGGTTGGTTTGAAAAATTCAGTGAGCACAAGGAAAACGGCATATAACAAATAAGGATACGTGTCGCGCAGTCTACACTTCTATCCGGTTGTTGGACAAGCCCGTATAACCTTATTAAGTAAATTGCTCGGAGGGAGTTTGATGGGCGTTGCGCCCGTGACTTTGCTCAAGACGAGCGCAGCCTAGAAGTGATAACAATGCTATTCACTTCAGTGGCTTACTGCCTGAGTTCGGTATTACGTTGGCGTTCTCCTCGTAGGTGTTGAGTGCCATTATCCTTATTCAGTCTGCCTTGCGGCTATCTCGGTCGGGTGGCGCCGACACAGCGCATAGCATGCTGGCAACATGGGCAGTCCCGTTTTGCTTTCTGGGGCTTGGTTTGTTCAGGTAACTGCCATGTCGGCAAGCTGAGCAACATCAGCTGGATGGTCAGCCGCAGTGCTTTCGCACTGCCATGTAGCAAGCCATAATCCCGCACCCGCTGTAATCCTTTTGGCTGCACATGCTGCAAGATAAGCCACAAGAACTGCACAACCGGCAAGGTACGCGTTGCCGGTCGCTGTGTAAACATTGTCAGTGACTTTCAAGGTCAAGGTTTAGGGCTCAAATTTCTACAAGCATATCGGTTTCAAAGAAGTTACAGAAAGTCTGTATCCCGAGTTTCTACAGCAACGTTGTGAAAAGTATCGTGAATGGGTTATTCGATAACTACAATGCGTCGTGAAAAATTTGCATACAAGTGTTTAAGACAGATTTGAATACGACACATCTATGGTATTAATTGGCTTTTGTATTTACAGCGGCCTATTTGTGTTTTGTATCGGGAAATTTATGGCTGCATTAAATAGCTATGGCACTCTAAGGGGAGTAGTAAAGCAATGAGTATTTTGATTAGAGGGCTCTTTTCTAATGATTTATTAGTGGAGTTGAGTGAAAAGAAAATAGTCATTCGAACGATAGGAAATGGACCTAAACTCGAGTATGAGCCATATTTAGCCTTTGAAACCGTGGGCAAAAAAAGCTTGATTAAAAGTGTTGGGTCGGAGGCTAAGTTACAGTCAGGAAAAAGTATTCAGGTGATTAACCCATTTTCGCACCCACGTTCTTTTGTTGCTGATTTTTATGTCGCTGAAAAATTGATACAGCATGGCCTACGTGAAATGCATAAAGAAAAATTTTTCAAACCGGCACCTCGAATCATTATGCACCAATTGGAGAAAACGGAAGGTGGCTTAACAAATATAGAGGAAAGAGTTTTAAGAGAGCTTGCTGCTGGTAGCGGTGCTCGAGAAGTTGTCATTTACGTTGGGGAAAAGTTAGACTCAGATAGAATTAGTTTTGATGACGTGAAGAGAAAAATGGCCATTTAACAATGGATACATGGACATAATCAATTTGTTCTTACTAATTATGGGGCGTATGGCTAGCGTTGTTTTTTCTGTGGTAAATATGCGATTTGAGGAATTGATGTTATGGATTATGAAAAAAAGGTCGAATTTGCTCATAAGGAGCTGAATGATAAGGGGGTAGGGAAATCAAACTATAACCCACCAATAGCGAGACTACTGCGTAAGCTAGGATTGTGTTTCCCACCGCCTTATTACCGGAGTTTTTTTACTAACTTTGCACTTAATATGATTTTCTTTGCGCCTGTCTGGGGAGTCATTCAATGGTATCTCACTTGGAGTGAGTTGGATAAACCAATCCTAGAAGCCGTTTTTGCTTCATTGCTTACTGGGGCTTTGTTTGGGTTGGCAATGGCGTTCTTCTACGCCATTCGACGAAAGCAATTGAAGTTGACGGCTTGGAGATCTTTGGGTGAATAACTCCAAAACCGACAAAGCGTTCGAGACGTATTGCTGAGAGCACAGGTTTTACCGTTCAATGTGTAGAACAGTATTATGAAATTAAACAGGAAAACTTCGATGGTGTTGAAGTGTCGTATCCACTGTTTCTTTTCGTTGTGAGAAAATAAAATTAATCAACCATATAATCAATATGGATACGTGTTGCGCAGCGACTTTCTTCAAGACGAACGTAGCCTAAAAGTGATAATTGATATTTTCACTTCAATGGGTTAGCGCCTGAATGTGGGATTGAGTAGAGTCTCTCCTAGTCGTCGGTAAATGCCTTACTGGCATGGTAAGTCCTAAAGATAATTGTATGTTTCAATTTGACCTTGAGAGGAAGCGAGTGAAAGAATACCTTGATGCGACTGTAAATGAAGCTGTTGCAACATTTCTTTTGCCTCTATCGGGCGTTTGTATCGGAGGGTGGTTTTGGTCAAACGGCCAGATACTTTATACATTATGCGTCGCATTAATGAGTGTTGCATTCTTCTGGAAGTCTCGACGTAATTTACAGCTATTAGATACAGGATATCCAGCTAGCGAAAAAAACTTTACTAACTGTCAACGTGTCGCTGTATTGCATTGCTGGAAAACCGTGAGTTCGCTGAACATGGTTAGACTTGAATTTGAAACCAGTGCTTCATCAGGTAGCTGGGGAGAGCTTATAACGATTATCTTTACACCTGAAGGAATCAAGATAAATAGCCGGCCATCCCCATATAAGCGGTATTCAATAGCTAGTTTTGGGCGCAATCGGAAAAATGTCCAAATGGTCTTAGACATACTGGACTATTGAAGTCGTGCACCATAAAAATCTGTTATGTTTTTTAAGAAAACAACAAGTGGCTTATTACAGGGTTTGCTACTTCTGGTAAAGCTTGGTGAGTTCGGTATGTTGGAATTTATTATTGAGCGTTAGGCTACCGGAGAAAAAATGGACATTTTCCTTAGAAAAGCGACTGAAGCGGACATTCCCTTCTTGCTGTCTTTGCGAAATAAAACGATGAGAAAGTACTTAGAAGAAGCCGGTATGCCAACATCTATAGACGAGTATGAAAAGCGAATTCGCTACGAATTTAGGCATGCACAAGTTGTTGAGCTAGATGGTCAAGCCATTGGTTTGTTTAAAGCGACCTACAATGAACAACTCAATTATTGGTATTTAGTGCAAATTCAAATTGAACCTGAATATCAAGGGAGACAAATTGGCAGCAAGCTCATTCGCAACCTCATCGAGCAAGTTCGGATCACGAAGGCGACAGTTGGATTGAGTGTGATTGAAACAAATCCAGCTAAGCAGTTGTATTTGAGATTTGGTTTTAATGTTATGAGTAAATCAGGTGCAGAGTACTTGATGGAGCTACAACCAAAATACTAAGAATGCGTGTCGTGAAGGTGATATGGTGGTCTCCAGTGTTTGGTAATCAGACTTACTAAGGGGATACCATGCCATTCATTATACAGATTGATCTGTAATGTCTATGAACAGAAGGAACGTTGAATGAGTGTTGTTTTCTTCGTAATCGTTAGTAATGCACTTCTACTTGGAATTTTGTATCTATTCGAACAAATTACGGGTGTTCTTAGCGCAAATTATTTAAGTGATTATTTCTTCTATTCTTTGATGATTCAATGGTTATTAGGAACATTCTTCATGGTCTCTGTACCAAGCTATAATAGTCACTTAAAACACAGCCCAAACCAAGCCACACGCATGTCAGCTTCTTTGTTGAATAACAGTAATAAAGATTCTCAAAATTATCAAAATAAAGCTAATGATATGAGATTTAGCCATAAGTGCTTCATATCCGGTGCATTTAGTTTGCTAATGTGTATAGTGCTGTAAAGTTTGTATAACATATATGAGCCTTTCGAGGTTAATGGCATAAACGAATGTGGTACGGTAGCCTTCAAAAATGTGGTAACCAGAGTCATTAAGAATACTGGTAGGGAAAAGTCCATCTCATTCGTTATGATTTATTTTTGAAATTTTAAGTGTATTAAGGATCACTTTCGAGGAGAAATTTAAATGAGTAAGTATGATGATGCAATAAACTTGATGGAAGAGCGCTGTGGTAAAGATAAGGAAATAGTTTTGGCGCTCGCGACGATATCACACACAGGTCACGCTAGCGGTTCCCCAGTCCCTGCTGTACGTATGGTTTGTGCTTATTACGACAAGGGTGCATTTTATGTTTCTACGGATGCGACGACAAATAAAGTGACTCAAATTGAAAAAAATAATGAAGTTTCTGTTGGCAGCTTAGATTGGTATTCTCTTCAAGGTTACGCAGAAAATCTCGGTTGGGTCAAAGATGAAAACAACTCGCAAATCAGGTCAAAGTTTAGCAAGGTTTTCGACTGGTTTGCTGAAGTTGGTGATGAGAATAACCGTAATTCAATTGTTTTGCGCATTACTCCGACAAAGGGCACGATTATTGACAATGACAGAAAGTATGGTGAATCGAAGTATGAGGTTGATTTTATAAACAGGGTGGCACGGTAAATATTTTGAGCCACTGACAATTCAGCGTTATATCACACGGCGTTCGTGTCCATGTTAGTTTTTAGGCATTAGGGGATAGTTGGTGGCTTTAACACAAATTCAAGTAATTCAGTCGCTTGGTGAGTCAATGTCTTGGTTAGAGCGTGAGCTTAACTGGGGAGTACCCATTACTGAGCTTAGACATATCTGCTTGATTTCATCAATAGATCCAATCGTTGCTGTGCTTTTTTGGGGTTCTCTAGATCTACAATTTCGATCATTTCGCACTCATCACGTACCATCTCACTGATTAGGCTGGGGTAGTGGCGGCAATCTTCAGGTCTGTCGAGATAGATCTTACAGGTGTACTTATCGTTGTCATTGGCATTATCTTTAGGTGCAATCTCGAGAAATGGACATCGGCTTAACCTTTTTCCTGTGGTTGGTTCAAACCATATTTCTCCGTTTTTCACAAACTCAAAAATCTCAGGGTTAAATAGCTCCCAGAGTTCAATCTCTTCTTGAGTCGCAGCGATGTCACCACCTCCGTACTTGATGCAGCATTTACCGCATTGGTTACATTCTTTCATGGTTAAACAATCATCCTTTAAAGTCTTGTCGAGATTGTAGCATCGATAGCATTGCTGGGCTGCTGTTCGTTGATCGTGACACTGTTTGGGTGATGATGCCCAATTTAGCCGGTATGGGTACATACTGTTGAATATCAATACTCACTTTAACTCACCTAATTGCCAGTGGAGTGTCATTCTTGTGGCTCATAAGGCGACTATTTTCTAGTAATTTAAGATCGGCATACTAGATTTGAGGTATCATGTGCAATTGATGAAATTGTAGTTACTCATGAATATACCGATTGAAAGCCCTACCAACTCACAAGTATCGTGCTCAAACTGCAAAGCGTGTTGTTGCCGTCTTGAAGTTATGATCATTTCAGATACTGGTGTTCCAGAACAATTTATTTTACGTGACCAGTACGGCGGCGAGACCATGAAGAGACTTGATGATGGTTGGTGTGCCGCTTTAGATAGAGAAACGTTCATGTGCACCATTTACGAAAACAGACCTTGGATATGTCGTTACTTCGAAATGGGGTCTTATGAGTGCATCGATGAGCGCGTAGATTTCTTTAACTCTTAAAGCCGTCCAAATAAAAATTCTTCATGGCTATCAAGCCATAGAGGGAATTTAGTCATAGCCGTTGAATACAGTGGGTTTTGATAATGTGCTGTCAGCCAGCGCTGAAGGTTTGGATAGGGTGTGTTTAAGCCTGATTTCAGATAAGAACAGCGATCAACCCGGGAGAATTGGCTTATGAAGGGCAGTATTGCGTAGTCAGCCAAACTGGGTTTGTTACCCATAAAGTAATCGTGTTTGGTTAGGCGTTGCTCGAGGTCACTAATAAACCGTACGCACTGCTCACGATAATCGACGACATCATTGTGGTGGTACCGTGATGCAATCTTGTACTTATCCAAAGAAACGACAAACTCAGCATCATTACGGTTGATCAACGCCATCATGATTTGATGGGCATTGGGGCGGTCACTTAGCAGCAAGTTGCTTGGATCGCTTTGTTTTAGTGCCCAAATCATAATATCGAGGCTTTCATCGATAACCGATGAATCATCACATACCAATACCGGCACCGTTCCTTTTGGGGACGCTTTTAGCATGTCATCGGGAAGATTGACTGTTACAACGTCACGCAGCATAACGGGCTGCTGGGCCAGCAGTAATACAAGTCTGGCCCTTACGCAATAAGGGCACCGACGGAGAGAGTACAATGTGGGTAATGACATGTGCTTTCCCTCGCAATATCTAACACTCTAATAGTTATGACTATAGTCCTGTTATTTGGGCATTAGCATTACGAGGCGAACTTTTCTTCTGCTTGAGGCGGAAGAATGCTTCACTATTCTTATCTTCTTTACGACAAATGCTCAGTAAGTCATCAATAAAATGATGAAGGGCGCGATGCTCGATCTGCTTAACTTGATCTCGCTGTTGCTCCTTAAGCATGTGATACATGGTCGCGGCACCGAAGTCGCCAAAAATAATATTGGCTTGTTCATCAAACAGGGTGTTGTGGGCATACAAATCACCGTGACAGACTTGGTTTGCATGCAAGTGCTCGAATACGTCTTCCATCTGGGCAACGATTTTATTAATTTGCGTAATGGGCAGCGTAAAGTCTGGCCAAAAGGTATCGCGGGTACAGCTGTTGAAGCAAGGCGGCAGGCCAAGGTTACGGTAGTGAGAGGGGATAAGGTTCATGATCAGTGCCAAATACCCATTCTCATTTACCTGTGCCAAGGATTGTACAAGGTTGGGATGGTTGCCGACTTTTAAACACGCTTGCAATTCGTCCTTAGGGTAGCCATCGCTGGTGATTTCCCCTTTGAATACCTTGACCGCAATCTCTACTGGCAAGTCGGGATGAGGTTGATTCCAGGTCGCTTTAGATATGACCCCAGAGGCACCTTGTCCCAGTACTTGCAGCAAGGAATAGCTGGAAGATGGTACTTCTGGCACGGATTCAATTGTCACCTGCGATTGGCAAAACGGGTTGCCGGCAAAGGCAAACCAGGCAAGCTTGGGTAAGTTGAGCAATTGGTCTGGGCACTCAGTCAGTTCATTCGCGGAAATACGTAAGAGTTCTAGGTTGCACAATTGCGCCATGCTTTGCGGCAGGTGGGTTAGGCAATTGCCTGCTAAAGCTAACTTTTGCAGCCGTGGACGTTCGCCTAATGATTCCGGTAGGGTTTCAATCCGGTTATTCGTCAAGATCAGCCAGCGTAGTTTAGGTGGTAATGAGTTCGCTGGAACCTGTTTAATCTTGTTTGATTTGAACCCTATCATCTCTAGTTCAAGACATTGACCCAGCACTTCAGGCAGAGACTCAAAGTGGTTATTCGAGGCAAACAAGATCTTGAGTTTATGCAGTTGGCTTAGCTCGTCTGGTAGTGCGTTGAGTTGATTATTGGATAAATCAAGAATTTCTAAGCTATCTGCGAGTGAGAGGATCTCTAATGGGAATTCGGTTAAGTCTTCCGACAACTTCAAGTGCTGAATGCCTGATAGTTCGCCTGATTTTAGCTGAGAAAGTGAATGCAAAATGATAAATCCGTACTTTGAGAGATACAAAAAGGCGAGTAGTCTACTAGAAAAGTGAAGCTGATTGGTAGCTGTCACCGAGCTTAATTCATGGAGGAAGCGACGTTGTCATTGCAGAGAGAAGTTCGTCTGTGCCCATGTTGTCGGGTAGAAACATATCATGTTGTCGTTTTGGTTAGAAAGCCAAGCGTATATAGAAATCAAAATCACTCTAATATGAAAGAATTCATATCGGGATTCATTAAAGGCTGGGCGCTTGGGGCATTTGTGGCTTCAATGGATGAGTTTTCCCATCATTTTGTTTGTGAAAACTGTGGCGAGAAAACGATCGAGGATTCGTGATTTGGGGTTATTTATTTACCCTGTCACTTTTAATACAGCTAAACTTGAGAACTTAACGATAGGGAAAAGGAGCATCCTAATGACAATAGAGCTATGGATTTACTATGTTCTTGCCGTACTGGTGCTTACGGCTTCCCCGGGACCGAGCTCATTGCTGTGCATGACCAAAGGCGTTACCGGCGGGTGGAAAGTGGGGGCCTATACCGCTCTGGGTAGCTTGGCCGCAATCACCTCAATCTTGACCTTATCGTTTACTGGGCTTGGGGTGATTATCATTTCCTCCGAAGTGATCTTTAATGCCATTAAGTGGATAGGTGCGGGGTATTTAGTCTATTTGGGGCTTAAGGCATTAACATCGAAAGAGAAGAGCTACGTAAAACCCGCGCTTAACAAGTCGGCTAACTCAGACTTTACCAGTTATTTTGTGAGTGGGCTTATCGTTGGGGCCAGTAACCCGAAGGCTATTTTGTTTTTTACCGCTCTTTTCCCACAGTTCATCAACCCATCAGAAGCGTTGTTTATCCAGTATGTTGTGTTTGCTCTTACCTTTGTTGTGTTGGAACTATCGTGGCTGCTGCTCTATGCCTATTTAGGTTCGAGGTCGTCCAGTTGGGTGTTCGCATCGGGCAGGGCGACGCTGTTTAATCGATTAACTGGCGGCGTATTTATTGGTGCTGGGGCGTTGCTGTCAACGACAAGCCGAGTCTAGATCATCTCTTCGACCGTCAACGTGACATACCCTCGGTTATTGCCATATAACCTCCACGCATCATTTACATTGGTCGTAGCAAGCTCTCTACCATTACAACACACAATTAAGTAAGCCGTCGTACTCTCCTTGTTTGGCGTAGTGAGTCTACAAGAAGCGTAGCGGGTAGGTTGTGAATCAGTATGGTATCGATTCAGAATATGGGGAAAGAAAGAGAAGGTGATAGGTAAGATTGGTGCGGAGGGAGGGACTTGAACCCTCACGTCCTTGCGGACACTAGCACCTGAAGCTAGCGCGTCTACCAATTCCGCCACCACCGCATGTCATCTTACTTATCAGTGCTTATTCTTTGCGCCAGAGCGCTTGGAGCGAACAACGGGAATCGAACCCGTGTCATTAGCTTGGGAAGCTAAGGTAATACCATTATACGATGCTCGCGTATAAGTCACTGATTACAAAGAAACAATAAGCCTGTGATGACTTTCTCGCAATCGTGAAAGATAAATTTTGTTACCCCTATCACGCTTTAACGACTATTTTATGGGGAGTTGATTGTAATTTAGGCAGATTATTTATCTTGGGGCTTAAATTCGTGCCTATCCTTAATGTTTCATGTTGGCCTGAGGAGTAGGGTATGGTACGCCGTCTTTTCACATCATCAGCGTTAGTTTTGCTGTTCATATTCAGTGGTATGTTGTTGGTGGGCTGTAATGACTCTTCAGAATCGAGGGTAGGTGCAGATGAAGATGAACATGGATGTAAAACCTCTGCAGGATATAGCTGGTGCGAAAAAACCAAGCAGTGTGAGCGTCCTTGGGAGTTAGCCGAGCGTGAAGGCTTTGATATTATGGAACAAGGCTTTGCTCTTTATTGCGTACAGGAAGAAAAAAACTAAGGAAAACCGTATCCAAATCGTATACCAGATTCTGTTGCGATCAGCGCCCTGCCAATGCAGGGCGTTTTTATATCTGAAATCGATTATGTCAATCGGGAGTTTTTGGTCTACCTATTTATAGTGTGCAGAATAATGAATATGGCCCTCTTAGGTATGGCTATTTTGTAATCTCATTGTGGTCTTTGCACCAGGATAATTTGATATTGCTCAGTATTTGTGAAAAGAATAATTACATTTGGTAACACTTTGTGATTTTATTGACCGAATTATTAATTGTTCTCGACTTTGCGTGCATGACACAGGGAGATAAAAATGAGTCATTCAGATTTGGTTCTGAAAAATCTTAAACGTCGACAGTTTTTGAAAACAACCACAGGGCTTGCCGTTGCAAGTGTAGGCAGTGCGCTGCTTAGTCGCACTGCAAGTGCCGCAACGGAAGTCACTGATTGGCAGTCACTTCATATTGATGGAAATGAGAGTGATTTTTGGCGAAATGTAAGACGGCAGTTTGTTCTCGATAACAACACAACGTATATGAATATCGGAACAACAGGCTCTATGCCTAAGTCAGTGCTGCAAGCATTTCATGAAAATAATAAAACCGTCGCGAAATACCCATGGGATATGGATGGTAAATTTGGTGGTTGGCCATATGTTTCCGAGATGGTTACGGATATTGCCGCTGGGTTTGGTGCTGATCCTCATGAAATTATTTTAAGCCGCAATACCACCGATGGGATGTGTTCAATTATTAACGGTCTGCACTTTGAGCCGGGGGATGTCATTCTCACGACCTATCATGAACATGTTGCCGCTTCATCGCCATTTAATGTGGTCAAACAACGTTTCGGGGTTGACGTTGTTGAGGTTGAATTGCCTGTCTATACCGGAACAGAAAATGTGACAGAGCAAGACTATGTGAAGGCATTTAGAAAGGCGCTAAACGAAAACAGTAATGTTAGGTTGATGGTGTTTTCACATATTACGTACAAGACCGGAACGCGTTTGCCTGCGAAAAAGTTATGTAAGCTCGCGAAAAAATATGCGGTGCCAACCCTTGTCGATGGGGCACACACCGTAGGAATGATGGATTTGGACTTCCACGATATCGACTGTGATTTCTACGCTGGCTCGGGACATAAGTGGCAGTGCGGCCCTGGAGCGACAGGGATATTGTATGTGCGTGACAATGCTACACGACTAGATGAGTATTGGCCTGATCGGGAAAACCCACTTTGGTATGTCAACTCTTCGCTATCCCATGCCGGTTATCTTGGTACCCAATTGCAGATGCAGTACATCGGTAATGATAATTATCCTGCGAAACAAGCGTTGGCTGATAGTTGCAAAATGTGGGATGAAATAGGCCGTCGTCGTATTGAGTCTCGCGTGTTGTATTTAAGCAAGTTATGCAAAAGCTTACTGTCTGATGCACTGCCACAAGCTTTGGTGTTCTCACCGGATGTAGAGGGATTAGACAGTGGCTTAACGACATTCAACCCGTTTCCATTCAATGCCTCTGATGGCGATTTGCTGACCGAGTTCAGAGACAGGTTGCGTGAGGAGTATGGCTACATAATTCGTACCACCGACTTCAAGCT
This sequence comes from Photobacterium lutimaris, assembly GCF_003025555.1. Lineage (GTDB taxonomy): Bacteria > Pseudomonadota > Gammaproteobacteria > Enterobacterales > Vibrionaceae > Photobacterium > Photobacterium lutimaris. Next base: position 22,972 of record NZ_PYMH01000002.1, read on the forward strand.
GCACAAAGACGATGCCGACTCGACTTACTCACTGCGTATTTCAACTCATTTATTCCACAATGAGAAAGACGTGAAGGGGTTGGTGAAGGCAATAAAACAACTGTATGACGTAATGGTATAAATTCAAGCGCCCAGCTTGCTGGGCGTAGATACGCAAGCCCCTCGAGGGGCTGGGGTACAGTACTGCAAGGATGAGGAAAGGGCTTAATGAAGAGTATGAGACAATTATTACGATCCTTGATTGCCGCAACGGTACTTGGTGCAGGGATGTTGGCTAGCCCTTTGGTAACAGCTGATGATTTATCCGAAATTAAGGAGCGGGGCGTATTGCGCCATATCGGTGTTCCTTATGCAAACTTTGTTTCATATATAAAAACAGAGGAATTTGAGTCTCTTAGCGGGCTCGATGTTGAAATTGTAAAAGGTTTTGCCAAATCGTTAGGTGTTAAATACCAATATGTCCCCGCCCAATGGGATACTGTTGTCGGAAAGCTGAACGGCCAAAATGCCTTGTACTTGAATAGCGAAATTGTGCTGGGAGAGAAGTCGCCGATAGAAGGCGACATTATCGCAAATGGTGTGACGGTTTTAGATTGGCGTGAAGAATTAGCTGATTTTTCAATAGACTATTTTCCTTCAGCTGTATGGCTAGTGGCGCGTTCTGATTCAACTTTGACGCCAATTAAACCAAGCGGCGATATAAATAAAGATATTAATCTTGTAAAAAAATTGATTAAAAACAAAGATGTACTGGCAATGGAACAGTCTTGTCTTGACCCTCATTTGTATAACTTGTATGACACTGGTGCAAATATCATTCTTCCAGAACCGGGGCGTAAGTTAAATGAAATGGTGCCAGCAATTTTAAACAATGATGCTGAAACCACGTTATTAGACGTAGCAGATACATTAATTGCCTTAGAAAAATGGCCTGGAGAGATCAAAGTTATTGGACCAATCTCACAAGATCAAAGAATGGCGGCAGCATTTAGGAAAAATAGCCCCAAATTACGTCATGCATTTAATCAATACTTAACTAAGATTAGAAAAGATGGAACTTATCAGAAGCTTATAGAAAAGCATTATCCATCGGTATTTTATTTTTATGGTGATTACTTTAGTGAAAGCAATGAAGCTGATTTATGAAAAAATGGATACAAAAACTATCAAGCAGTAATCTCATTATACTCGCAGCAGTATTGCTAGCGGCGTATTTGATATTGATATTGGCTGTTACCAATTTAGGTCAAACCAGATTAAATGAATCTCAGCATCGTGAATTGACGCTGAAAGTACAAAGTTATGCCAGTATGTTGGAATACTTCTTTAGCGTGTCCAGTGAAGAGGTGAACGACTTTGCTACAAGCAGGGCCATGACAACTTTTTTTGCCAATTTGGCATCGGGAATGTCGATGGAGTATGGTCTCGGTTCTAGCCTGATGAAGCTCGATCATGAGCTGGATAAACTGATTGAAACTAAGCTAATCAATGATATACCCGTGTATAAGCGCTTCATTCTTGCCAGTTATGATGGTTCCGTTATTGTCGACACAGCGGAGAGTATAACCCAGCATGTTGACACCGAGCGATTTGACAGCGCTGCCGATGGTGTACATGTTTTACATACTAGCTATCTTTCCAGAAAACCGCATATTGAAATATACAAAACAGTCTATTTTTCCGGGCGGCCGGTTGCTTATTTAATTGCCGATATAAACATATCAGTCATAATTGAACAGCTTACTGCGCAAGAGTATGAAGGTAGCAGAAGTAGAATGTTGTTATCAACTGATAGTGACAATATATTAGTATGGAATTCAATTACGGATGATACTTTAGCGCAGTCAGGTATTATATTTTTTGAGTTTCCAATTGAGAAAACACCATACCAGCTTAAAGGCTGGTTTTCACCGGTCAATGAAAAAGACATCTTTACTTCAGGGTGGTTTGTTGCAGGTATTTCCTTTTTGGCTGTACCAGTCATTATCGGCCTTATTTATACCTTTAGTATTAATAGCGCAAATATTATTTTAAAAACAAAATTTGAAGAGTCTCATAAGCAACAACGTTTACTTTCGGTACAGAATGAACGACTGGTAGAAGAAATCGATCGTAGAAAATCCTCTGAGCAGAAATTGGCTTATCAGGCTATGCATGATGTGTTAACGGGGTTACCCAATCGAAAATATGGTAATGAGCAATTGGAGTTGATCATTGCCGATGCGACTGATACCAAGACTGCAGTGTTAGTCATGTTTATTGATCTTGATAATTTTAAGCAAATCAATGATACGTTGGGCCATTTAGCGGGAGACTTCATTCTTACCGATAGTAGCCAACGCTTATCGTCAGTCATTGGGGGATCAAGTGTATTAGCACGTTTAGGGGGGGATGAGTTTTTGCTCATTATTCCCAATCTCAGTGATGAAGAGTATGCCCAATCATTGTCATCAGCGATTTTGTCTTTGTTTGATCGTCCGTTTACCTGGAACAGTCAAGAGTTCTTTATTACGGCCAGTATTGGTATGGCGGTTTATCCGCGGGATGGCATCAATACTCATCAGTTGCTGGCGGCAGCTGATACGGCTATGTACCGGGTTAAGCAAGATGGACGTAATGCTTACCGGTTCTATGACATTAGTATGACGACTGACGTACAGCGTACAATGGACCTCGACAGTCGGTTGCGCCAGGCCATTAAAAATAATCGTATCGAGATGTATTACCAGCCAATATTGGATTTGGAAACGAAGCAAATCGTCGGTGCGGAAGCGCTTATGCGTTGGGAAGATGAAAAGTTAGGTTTTATTCCACCGGATGAGTTTATTCTGCTGGCCGAGAAAAATGGTTTGATTCACCGACTGGGTGAGATTGCCATTTCCCAAGCTTGTTATCATGCTGCCCATTGGCAAAGCATTGCGCCAATCAAAATTTCGATTAATTTTTCCAGTGTGCAGTTCAGGTATTGCGATACGTTATTAGCTCAAATCAAAAAGGGATTAAAATCCTCGGGGCTTGCTGCAAATAAACTCGACATTGAAGTGACGGAAAGTTTGTTATTCAATCACAATGATGAGGTTGTTTCTTTGCTTGAAGATCTGCGACGTCAGGGGGTTGAGTTGACGATTGATGATTTTGGTACCGGATATTCAGCATTGAGTTACCTGCAAAAATTTCCGTTCGACAAGTTAAAAATAGACCGATCATTTCTGATAGATATCGACCAAAATGCATCTAACCGTGAGTTGGTCAGTGCTATTATTGCGATGGCAAAAGCATTGAACATTCGAATTGTTGCCGAAGGGGTCGAAACGAAGTGGCATACCGAATATCTGTTGCAGCGAGGCTGTGACTATGGGCAAGGTTATTACTTCAGTAAGCCTTTGCCAGCCGATGAGTTTGAGGTACTGCTTACTCATTCTCGAATGCCGCAGTCGGTGGCCTAGCGTCAATAATATGATGTCTAAGGCGATTCAACGCAGAGAGCAGACTGCTACCTCTGCGTTGAATGCCATTGGCTAATAAGCGATTAGAGTGCTTCTAGTGGGAAGTGCTCAAAAGGCTTAACAATTTCATTCTGGGCCGCAATGGTCTGCAGCTCCCACTCGCCACGTAGCGAGGTTTCTTTCAATACCGCGTAACAAGCATCGTTACAGTGGCTGAATGCAGCCTCTGCGCTGCCTTTTGCTAAATACTGGCCGGTAAAAAGGGCAGAGATCAGATCGCCAACACCTACAGGCTGCTTATCGAACTCAAGGTGAGGGCGTTGGGCTAACCAGCAACCTTCTTGGGTGGCCAGCATCATCGAGAACATCTCACTCGACACACTGTGTAAGTGTTTCACCAATACCATCTTAGGGCCTTTCGCTAGAGCAACTTGGCAAGCCTTGACTGCGTCTTCCAAAGCGTTAATTTCCATGCCGGCAAATTGGCTAAGCTCAAACTGGTTAGGCACGATGATATCTGCCATCGGCATGAGGGTATTGATCAGGTGTTCGGCAATGCCAGGTGCAACAATACAACCCTTATCAGGTGCACCCATTACAGGGTCGCATACATATAGCGCTTCAGGGTTGGCTGCTTTTACTTTCTTGACCGTTTCTTCAATGGCAAGGCATTGCTCGGCACTGCCTTGGTATCCACTAAGAACAGCCTCACAATGACTCAGTTGGCCAATTGCCTCCATACCCGATACTAAGCTGGTGATATCTTCTGCGGCAAAAGCACGTCCTGTCCAACCTTCTTTGTACTGAGTGTGGTTAGAGAATTGAACGGTATGGATTGGCCATACTTCAAAGCCCATACGCTGTAGCGGAAAAACGGCTGAGCTGTTTCCTGCGTGTCCATAAACGACATGTGACTGAACAGAAAGAATGCCTTTCATTATTTTTATCCTGTTGGGGTATGTATACGACATCGATAATAATGTGACAGGCGGCTTATCACAATGAATTAATAGGTAGTTGTTGCAATACGATAATGGGAAGTATTGGCGTTGTTGTGGTGAGAGATTTCTTATCTCGATACCACTTTTGGTCAATAAGTGACCGAGGAGTGATTTGTGAATAATATTTATTATACAAATTACACTCTAAATCAAGGGCGTCATTTTAATTAATAATTTTATTATTTTCTTTTTAATCATGGGGTTAATGGTTGATTTTATATCAATGTCACAGATATGCAAAAAAATGCGCCTAGCATAGGTGTTTTGTTGAATAAGTTGCTATCGATCATGAAATTAAAAGTTGCAAATTGCTAGTTTACGCAGTGCATAATATTAAAGGAGTATAATATGCAAGACGCAAACTCTAGATTTCCATTTATTGCCAGAGTACTTATCTTACGACAGTTCCTGTGGGGTGCAGCATTCTACGGCACCTACGTTCTGCTAACTAAATTTTTCCTCGTTGAACTTAATTACAGTGAAGCCGATACCATTATGATGATGGGGGCTTTCGGTGCTGTAGGACCTGTTTTCTCGGCTGTGGGTGGTTTTGTTGCTGATCGTTATATCGGTTCATTCCGTGCGGTGTATATTGGTTACACAGTCTATACCATCGGTTTCTTTACTCTGGGGTATGGGGCGAGTTCGCTAAATGTACCGCTGAGTATTTTTGCTATTGCGCTTATCGGATACGCGAGGGGACTTTCTGCAACAAGCCCAACGGTATTATTGGGTAATTCTTATGCGGCAGATAACCGAGATGCATTCCAGCAGGGCCTGACAGTTAACTATTCGATAAACAACTTAGGTTCATTTGCATCGAAATACCTTTTCCCGTTCATGGTCGCTTTCTTGGCTTATCAAGGGAATTTCTATATTGCTTCAGGGCTGATGTCGATCACTCTGGTGTTATTTGTTTTATTCCGTGATCGCTTTATTGGTGTAGGTAATGATATTGACCGCCGATCAGTATCAATGAAAGTGTGGATGGCATTTGTTCTGGGTTCGGCGGTTATGCTGGGTCTGGTATTTTGGGTATTCTCTAACCTTGATGAAGGTAAATACCTGTTATATGCACTAGGTGCTGGCGCTATTGGTTACTTCATTTATGAAATTACCCGTGCAACCACAGCCTTTAAATACAAAATGTGTGGGGTGTTGATCCTCATTTTCATCATGATCGTGTTCTATTTCTACTATGGTCAGATGCTAACCTCGATGAACATTTATGCTATCAACCTAATGGGTGACCATCTGTTTGGTTTGATTCCAATTCGTCCTGAGTCAAATGCTGCATTTAACCCGTTATGGTGTTTTGTGTTGGGTGGTCCGGTTATTTTTATCTACGGGTGGTTAGAAAGAAAAGGCATTTCACCGTCAATCCCAACTAAATTTGCAGCGGCTTTCATCTTCAGTGCCATTGCATTCTCGTTACTTGGCTTGTCAACTAGCTTTGTTGGTGACAATGGTAAGATCTCTGCAGACTGGATTCTATGGGTGCACTTCTTCCAGTCACTGGCTGAGTTGATTGTCGGTGCGCTAGGGGCTGGCTTTATCTTTGAAATGGTGCCGCGTTATTTGTCGGCTTTCTCTATCGGCCTTCGTTCTGTCGCTTTGTCACTCAGTGGTATTCTGGCCGCAGTTATTTCAACCAAGATTGCATTGCCGAAGGATGTTGAGCTAACCCAAGAGATTATCGAAAGTGTTTACGCGAGCTATTTCTTTAACCTCGCCATACTGGCTGTGGTGATGGCGTTTGTGACGTTGGCGCTATCGAAAGTGATCACCAAACTGATCCGTAAAGGGGAAGAGCTAGAGAAAGAAGATGACGTTAAGCCGATGGCTCCTCAGCTCTAACTCTTTTCATGTTTTAAGTCTCAGCTCAATACTGTGATCGCGATGAAACGCCAGCAATTGCTGGCGTTTTTTTGTGTGAGATTGTCGGTCACGACAGCTTGAATAAATCACGATAGGTTGCACAATGATGGTTATTGGTGTGATATTAATTTTCTGAAATGCAAAAGAGGATGACGTTGCGTGAAACGACTGATGTTGGCTGTAATCGTAGGGGCGTTTTTACTGTCAGGGTGTGGCGAAGAGTTACAAATAACGGCGCATCCCGTAAAGAACGTTGAGAATGTGAAATATGAAGATGGCAACCTTGATGTCTACTGCTTAACTGGGATTTGCCAGTTTGAGCTGTCTTCCAACCAAGATGTGGATTTGAACGTTACCATGCATTACAGCGAGTCCCGGTCTTTCGAAAAGATAGAGGGAGTCAGCGTGACAGGGCATGGCGGATCAACCGTGCAGATGCAAGGTGGCAAAAGCTTCCAGTTATCCCTTGAAGCGAACACTCCACCAAGCACCATTCAGGTTGTCGATTACTACAGAAACTAATGCGTTATCGGCTGTGCGATTTCCGTTTATGGCGGTTGGAAGCATTGGGTGCTGGTTTGACTGGCACCGGCTTCTTGCCAGCAACAAGGTGCCGAATCGCGAGAATAGGGTGGTAGTATAGCATTTTGGGGCCGCTATAGCGCATGATCATACGGGAGCGTTCTTTGTAGTCGGCTTTGTAACAGTGGATTGGACAGAGTTTGCAGGTCGGTTTTTCCTCGCCATAGGGGCAACGATCGAGCTTGGTTAGGGCATAGGCCAAAAAATCGACACACGCTTCACACAATGCGTCAGTGCCATGGTGATCCCTGCAGTAAATCTTCACCATTGCCTCGATGGTTTTATACTCAGTTTTTAGGCTATCCATTAAGACGGTTACGTCTATTTTTTGGTCGCTCATGGTCATTTCTCTTGCTTTAAATCAAGGCGGCAATACTAAAGTTATATTTTTAATGTAACTTAATGGCAGGGTGAAAAATATGACATAAGTCGTCATTTTCCTTATAAACGTCCCGAATCATGTTACGAGAACGAAAAAATTACAGGTTTCTGCCAAGAATAGACCCCCGATGGGTTGATTTCAGTGAGTATGAGCAGTAGTATCCGCACCTCTTTTTTTGTGGTGGTGTATATGAGCAGATTTGAGTGCCTAGAAAGAATCGTCGAAGAATATCGTAAGAAAGTTCGCGACGCGGAGTTTAATAAACAGAATGACAGTGAAGTCGCTAAAGTGTTGGTTCTGCTTGTTGGAAACTCTATGTTCAACTTGGCAGATGAATTTGCAGATTGGGTAAATCGTGGTGGTGATCGTAGCTACGGCGGTAAGTTTTTTGTTTCTAAGCAGCTAATGACGTTACTTGAGCCTGTGACTTTCCGCGGTGTGACTGTTCGCCGTGACTCGATTAAGCTATTCCGAATTTCTTAATTCGCTAGCATTTATCGTTTATTCAATGACTCTCATAAAAGAAAATTGAAGAACAGATTTTTAGCTGGATTTGCCTTTGAAATTTGGCTAACGAGAAAAGATGCTTCGGCATCTTTTTTTGTATGTACGAGTGGTTAATTTGTGTTCGTTGTGCTTGTTTCGCACACGCCGTAATGGCGCGCTGTAAGCTTGGACTAATACCGTCACCTCAGTTTGGGACAGAAAACCCTCCTAGATGCCTTCCAGGCCTTCTATTGGCGTGGCTGGATTAGCTATATCAAGTCAAGTTTGATATAAAGCCAATCAGTCAGTCATAAGAAAGAGAAAACAATAAATGGATGCAGAGTTTTGGCATAGTCGCTGGGCTGAAAATCGAATTGGTTTTCACCTGGATGATACCAACCCGGTACTTGAAAAATACTGGCCGGAAGTAAAACCGACCCGAGAAGATACGGTGCTGGTTCCTATGTGTGGTAAATCTGTCGATCTGTCATGGTTGGCGGCGAAACACAACAAAGTCGTTGGTATTGAACTGAGTGAAATTGCGGTACGCGCATTCTTTGCTGAGCACCTTTACACCCCATTGGTTATTCCGGTCGGCAATGGCCAATCCATTTACGAGTTTGACGAAATCACGATTCATTGTGGTGATTACTTTACGGCTAATATTGATCCTGTCGACATAGTGTATGATCGCGCTGCACTGATTGCGATGCCGCAGTCAATGCGCCAGAGCTATACCCAGAAGCTGCTATCGATGGTGAAGCCGGGTGGTCGTATCTTGCTAGTGACATTGGATTACCCACAGCATGAAATGGACGGTCCTCCATTTTCTGTGGTGAAGGACGAAATTGAAGCCTTGTTCGACGGTTGCGATATTCGCCATTTAGCCCGTGATGATGCAGATGAGTCACACCCTCGCCGCAAGCGCGGCCTAACCCGCTTTGCTGAAGAAGCGTGGTTGATTACCGTCGCCGCTTAAGTTTGCCGTTATGACAGATAATATAAAAGGAGCCTGATGGCTCCTTTTTTGATTGATACAATTTGTACGAGCGACTTCGTCATTGCTCTGGTATCAGTACACAACCTTGATATCAGATGCAGTAGCAAGAGCATCTTCGATAGCGCCTTCGATGCTATCACGGCGGGTAAGGGCGACACCTAAACGGCGGCGGCCATTGATTTCTGGCTTACCAAACAGGCGAGCTTGCGTGTTAGGACGAGCAAGTGCTGCCGCGAGGTTATCAAAACGGATATTTTCGGAGACGCCTTCGCCCAGCACAACCGCAGAAGCGGATGGGCCGTATTGGTGAATGGTGTGGATTGGAAGCCCTAGGAAAGCTCGCACGTGTAGGGCGAATTCTGATAACTCTTGAGAGATCAGCGTTACCATACCAGTGTCGTGTGGACGAGGAGAGACTTCATTGAAGATAACGAGATCGCCTTTTACAAACAGCTCTACACCGAAGATGCCATAACCACCCAGTGCGTTCACAACTTTACCAGCAGCGTGCTCAGCCGCTTTAAGTGCTTGCTCTGTCATGGCTTGTGGCTGCCACGATTCACGGTAGTCACCATCTTCCTGGCGGTGTCCGATAGGCGCACAGAAATGAGTGCCATCAACAGCACGCACCGTCAGCAGGGTTATTTCATAATCAAAGTCGATGAAGCCTTCAACGATCACTCGGCCAGCACCGGTTCGGCCGCCTTCTTGTGCATAGCTCCACGCTTTTTCGATATCTTCTTGTGTTTTAATAACGCTTTGGCCTTTGCCAGAAGAGCTCATAACAGGTTTCACGACACATGGGATACCTACATGCTCTACAGCTGCTTTAAAGTCGTCGTAGTTATCGGCAAAGCGGTAAGGGGAGGTTGTCAGCCCAAGCTCTTCTGCTGCCAAGCGACGGATGCCTTCGCGATTCATCGTAAGTTTGGTGGCATTGGCGGTTGGGACAACATTCAAGCCGTTGGCTTCGAGCTCAACCAGTGTATCGGTGGCAATCGCTTCGATTTCAGGGACAACGTAATCAGGTTTTTCATCGGCAATAAGCTGCTTTAAGGCTTCACCGTCAAGCATGTCGATAACATGGCTACGGTGGGCAACTTGCATGGCAGGCGCATCGGCATAACGGTCAACAGCGATAACTTCCAGGCCAAGGCGTTGGCATTCAATAGCCACTTCTTTACCAAGCTCGCCAGAGCCAAGAAGAAGTACACGCGTTGCGTTTAAGCGGGTTGCAGATCCTAACATTGGAATTCCTTACTGGAGGTGACGTGAAACTAGTGCGGATCATACAGGAAATTCACCCTCACGCAAACGTTTGCTTTTGGGTTTTATCTGATCGTCAGGGTTGCTGTACCCATGGGTAACTCGCTAATGGGAATAGTGTTTATAGCTCGTGCAAGCTGGTTGTTTTATCATCGGTTTGGCAGGGGGGGGGCGACAACAAAACCACAGTAATATTCTGTCATGATTGTCAAAGTTCTGTCATTAGTCACGCAGAAGGGTCGAATTTACCCCGTTTTACCGTTAGATTAGCCGCAGTTTTGTTAAGCAACGACAATGAATACATCATGAAAAAATATCTGCTAGCTCTGGGCCTGATGATGGCGGTGCCGTTTTCAGCTCATGCATCTCAAGCTGTTGGTATCTTCTTTGGTAGCCCAATGTCGGGTATCCAATATAAGCACAATGACTTGCGCTTCTCACTCGGTATCGACGATTTTGGTCTCGCGTTCGATAAAACCTTTAACCTTGGCTCTCTGACCCAAGATCCAGGTATGAATAACCTCTACACCTTTGTCGGCGCTCAGTACGTAGACAACAAGTACAACAAGCTTGGTGTACGTGGTGGTATTGGCTTCCAAGTGCCGGTGAACAGTTTTGAGTTCTACGGTGAGGTTGGTCCGACACTGTATGTTGTCGAAGATGTCGATCTTGATCTGGAAGGTCAGTTGGGTTTCCGTATTCGCTTCTAAACGAACGCCGCGACTCTCAATAGATGACGCAATAAACGAGGAGCCACGTTAGAAAACGTGGCTCCTCGTTTTGTTTTGGGCCTCTGTTAACCGTGTAGGTCGACAGCTTATTCCTCTTGGATTAATCCCGTCTCAAGGTAATATTTTCTCGCGCCGTCATGGAGGGGAGCGGTAAGACCACCGGTCACGATTTCCTCTTTGTTCAGAATGACAAAAGCCGGATGGAGCTTTTTGAAATGATCGAAGTTATCGAATACCGACTTCACTATGTCGTAAATGATTTTCTCGTCCACGGCTACCGATGACACAAAGGTGGCACCCACCCCAAAGGTTTGTACGTCACTGGCATTACCGCGGTACATTCCACCAGGCACGGTTGTCCTGCGATAAAAACTGTTCTCTTCAATGAGTTTATCAACGACAGGTCCAGAGACGTTGACGATGACACTCTCACAAGCCGTTGTCGCTTCTTTGATGGCCCCGCTCGGATGACCAACGGTATAGACGATGGCATCGATTTTGTTATCACAGAGCGCTCTGGATTGCTCAGACGCTTTGAGCTCTGATACCAAGGCAAAATCCTTTTCGGTCCAGTTATAGGCTTTCATCAATAACGCCATTGTCCCGCGTTGGCCTGAGCCAGGATTCCCGATATTTACCCGTTTTCCTGTTAGATCTTCAATATTCTTGATACCTGAATCAGTACGTGCAACCACAGTAAAAGGTTCTGGGTGGATAGAGAACAAAGCGCGAAGTGATTTGAAAGGGCCTTTATCTTCAAACTTACTGGTACCGTTGTAAGCGTGATATTGCCAGTCCGACTGGGCGATGCCAAGTTCCAAATCGCCGGTACGGATGCTGTTGATGTTATGGATAGAGCCATCCGTAGATTCGACCGAGCATCTCACCCCGTGTCTTTTTCGGTCTTGATTTACCAGCAGGCAAATAGCACCCCCGGCGGGGTAGTAAACACCGGTGACACCACCCGTACCAATCGTAACGAAAGACTGGGCGTGTGAAACCGAAGATAGCGATAGCAGAGTGCCACCAATAAACGAAAGAGCGAAAACGCGCCAAGACATTCCGTAAACCTCACATGTTGTTGTTCATACATGGCGAATCAACCTTTAATTTAACAATAGGTTGGGCGGTTTAGGGAGAGTGTAGACGGTGGTGAGATGAGACTTGTCGTGGGATTAAGACAACCCCCGAGCATACCGATATTTCACATGTATGCACGAGGGTTAGGTTTAATATTATGGTAAATTGCTAGCTTCTTGCCGTTGCACCTTTTTTATTTTCCCATTGGGTGATGAAGGCAACGGAGATAATAATAATCGCGGCACCAAGCCATAACCTGCCCGGCGGTACCCAGCCGAAGACGAGCCAACCGGCGAGCACATTCAGAGGAAGTTTGGCATGATCAAAAGGCTGAACAAAAGAGGCGTCAGCCACCGCATAGGCTTTGGCTATTGCCCATTGTGCCAGTGCCGTCAGCAAGCCCGCCCCCCCGAGCAAGAGCCAAGTGAGTCCCGTCTGCGGCAGCGTAAATTCGGGTACGGCAAGAAACAGGTTATATGGGGTGATAAGGATCAGCAAATAGACCACTATGGTGGTTGGTGATTCACTGGATGACATTTTCTTCACCATCAGCGAGTAACACGCCCAGAAGAACGCGGCAGCTACCGGTAGCAAGGTTGCCCAGCTAAAACCGTCTGACCAAGGTTCTAGGATGATCATTGCCCCGCTGAAGCCTGCAAGTGTCGCTATCCAGCGTGCGGTACCGACGTTTTCTTTAAGGAACATACCTGCGCCAATCGTGGCGAACAGCGGTGAGGTCATCAGCAGCGCGATACCCTGCCAGATTGGTACGGGGTAGGCCAGAGCCCAAAGCCACAATTGAATACCGATTACCGCTAGCAATACGCGAAAACAGTGCTGGGAAAAATATTGGGTGCGCAGTGCATTGCGAATACCCAAGGTTCTTAACCAAGGGAAAATAGCCACTAAGGCAATGAAGTACTGAAATAAAGCAACAGTGGTTGATGGAAGATGCAAAACCATACTGAGGTACTGTGCCAGGCTGTTGACTATCGCGAAAGCCAAGCCGGCAGTGACCATCCAGCTAGCTCCTTGAAGCGGGTTGTGTTGATGAGACATGTTATTAAGGTTTATTGAGTTTATAACTGGAAAATCATACTCCTACCTATGGTAAGAGAAAACCGCTTTCTGTCCGCTAAGCGATAACGGAGACAAAAAAAACCGCCAATTGGCGGTTTTTTATAGTCATTGCGCTTATGCAGCAACATAAGACAGTGGAATGTCTGGGTTCAGTGCTTCCAGTGTTGCCTGTGTATCAGAAAGGTGGCTGATTGTGCTATCCGCCTTTTCAACCAATGCCGCTTCTACTATGTCAGCAAGTGGGTATCCCGCCATGTTCATGTTAACCAATGCCACCTGCAGCGGTGGAAGGCTAGGGTTGAACGCTGCATTTTCAGCATACATACCGATGAACGTTTGACCGTCTTTTGCTTTCAGTGCCACGCCGCTGAAATTTTTGGTGTAAGGTGCATGGGCACGGTTAGCCGCTTGGCAAGCTTGCTGAATGAGCGCTTCAGATGCTTCGGTTTCCATTCCGTTATCAACTTTAGATAGCAGCGCATCAGTAACATTCAGGTCGGCAGGGCCAAAAGACTCAGGCAAGTATTCTTGCAGTGACTTTGCAGCACGCTCTGGCAATTGAACAACCAACTCGTTCGCCGTTGTCAGTTCGTTCATGAACTGGCGACAGTGGCCACAAGGACTGTAGTTAATGGTGATATCAGAAATGCCGGTTTCGCCTTTTACCCAAGCATGGCTGATGGCGGATTGTTCTGCGTGAATCGTTTGAGAAAGGCAAGCACCCACAAATTCCATGTTAGCACCAAAATACAGTGTGCCAGATTGACCACGGACGATTGCGCCAACAAAGAAATTAGAAATAGGGGCAACAGAATAAGCAGCGGCAAGCGGAAGTAATGCAACACGCAGTTCACTGTCAGTCATGTTGGTTTTCGACATTAACTGAGCAAACACCTCTGGGCTTAAGGTGGCATCGAAATTCTCAGCTTCTAGCACAGGTTTAATTGCAGAAGCCAGATCAGCGGGTAGAGCGCCTAAAGCATCCATTACTTTAGTGTGCATGAGTTTTCACTCCGTCTTGTGTATGGAGAAACATTGTAGGCTTGGTAACTATATATTTGAGTGACCCAGATCACACTTGAGGATAACCTGTTGCATCATTTGCATTAATGCGAGTCGGGTCACACGGGTTATAAAAAAATTATAGATGATAATCAATTATTTATTTTTGTATTCGATTACTAGCACACCTTAACGAAATACTGTCATGATGAGTGGAAACAATAGTGGTGCCAAAATCGAGGTGAACACCCCACAAATCACTAAGGCCAACGAACTGAATGCGCCTTCTTGATAATTTTCTTCTGCTGCTTTCGCGGTACCTAATGCGTGAGAAACCGTGCCCATGGTTAGCCCTTTGGCGATAGGTGCTTTGACACCGATCAGACGAAACAGGGGGTAACCCAATACCGCCCCAAATAACCCGGCAATAATAACCATAATAGCCGCAACTGAAGGCAGGCCGCCAACTTGTTCTGCCACGGCCATCGCGATAGGGGTTGTCACCGACTTAGGGAGAATGGATGCAGTAAGTTGGGCATCTGCCCCGAGCATCAGTGCGATGCCTGCGCCGGTGACCATCGATAACAAGCTACCGATTAGACAGACAGAGAAAATCACCTTCCATTTTTTGCGGATCTGGCTGAGTTGCTCATAAAGAGGAAACGCCAATGCAACCACAGCCGGTTCAAGCAACGCATTAAGCCATTTGTTCTGCTCGAAATAGGTTTCATAAGGAATTTCAAGCCACATCAGCAAAGGGATGATCACCAGCAAGCAAATGAGAAGCGGATTAACAATCGGGTGCTGGATATGTTTGGAAATATAGCGGGCCGTGTAGAACACAACCAAGGTAGTCAGCAGCCAGATCATTGTTTTTCCTTATAGTGTGTTGCCAAACCTATGGTGACGAAGACCACCACACTACTGCCTATCGTGCTAAGTAGAATGATAAGGGCGTTATTGGTAAGAAGATCGAGGTAGTTCATCAGTCCGATGCCAACAGGGACGAACAATAAAGCCATATGACGGATCAGAAAATGACAGCCTTGCATAGCCCAGTGGGCAGGAATAAGCCCCATAGAAAGTATGGTGAACAAAATGAGCATGCCGATGATGCTACCGGGGATGGCTAAACCAGTAAGGTGCTGGATGCCTTTGCCTAACAGTAGGCAGGCAAAGATAATAAAGAAAGATCGTAGATATGCCATGAGCCGTTCAGGAGTGGTAGGAGAAACTGATTCATCATACAAAATAAATGTGATCTAAGCCACACTTAGTTGTGGTGACTTTGGTACGTTATAAATACTCCAAAAATGAAGCGGTAATGATACCCACTGCCAGCAATGTCAATATGACGACAGAGATTTTGTGTATCACACTGGTTTTGACTATCTCCTCGGTAGCCGATCTAAATTCGCTATCTTCGTTGTCTATCTCTGAAGGAGGGGCCTCTTCGCCTTTAGTTTCGTCTGGTTCATGGACCAGTCGGCAGGTTTTTTCAGGCAGTGGCACCCTAAAGCCATAATGGGGAACCACTTCGATAGGGATAGCCATTTTTCCCTGAAGGTTTAGCTTTGCTGCTAAAGGCTTGAGTATGTTGTTAAGGTCGTAGTGTTGATCGGTGCCGTCTTCATAAGGGTCAAGGTGGCTGAACGTTTTGTTGTGCAACTGCTCATGGCTGATCACTTCCCCGGCACAATAGCACAATGCCTCGAGTAACCGAGACTCATGCAACGTGAGTGGTGTTTCTGTTTTGTCTCGCCACACCAGCAGGTGTACATCTGGCTCGAAGTCGACGTCTGGGAACCGGAAACAGCGTGTTAAAGATTGTGTTGTCATATCAATCACTACAATTCACCTTTCGAATCCATGAATGACAATTTAATATCCGTCACTATTTAGTGTTGGTGCTCATGCCCAGTTGCGCAATCTTACATAAAAGAATCATGAATGTTAAAAAGCCCCTTGGCTGTATCAGCTCAAGGGGCTTTAAATTTGTCTTTCCATATCAGCAGACTAGCGGAATAACAAGACTCCGCTTCATTGTCTGACTTATACGAGTGTTTGTACGTAATCGTAGACAGCTTTTAGGATTTTCATCTTCTTCTCGTTTGACTGGTGCTCCATGGCAACCGCTTCGAGGTTTTCCATATAGCTTGGCAGGTTTTCTTCGAAGAAGTCCTGGCAGTGGTGTTTCCACTGTTGTTGCTCTTGGAAATCAAGCGACATTGGGAAGTTACGGGCACGGTAGCGAAACAGCAATGGCTTGATACGTTTATCGCTAACATTTAACTCCAACTTGCCAAGCTCGGCTTCTGGCGTCTTCTGTATGATATCGATAGTAGAGCGATCGGCATTTGAGAAGAAGCCGTCATAAAGCATGGCATCGACATTATCTTTCTTTTCAAACTCGCGCTCGACGCTATAAATCGCCAGCAGCTTTTCACGTATTTCCGGATGTGCTTTTAACGTCGCGAGGTTTTTCAGGCAAGCTTCACGGTCGATACCAATACGGGCCGCATCTTCGGCGCGCAGGGTTTTCGCCGGAGCAAGTACCGGGCACTTATTAAGATGAATAAGCTTAAGTGGTACAGGCTTTTCGTCAGGACCAAGTTCAGCACGTTTGGTATACAGACGCTCACGCAACTCATCGGCAGAGAGCTCGATAAGCGGAGTAGGGTCCATTGCTAGATTCACCGTAATAACGGCGTTCTTGTTATCAGGGTGCCAGGCCATTGGCACAATCCAGCTGGTATTGCCACACTCGACACCGAACATGCCTGACACATGCATCAGCGGTGTCATCTCTACGATATCAACCAGCTCCTGAAGCTTACGTTTGTTACGTAGCTTGAAGAAGTAATCAAACAGTTTAGGCTGGTTTTGCTTGATGATTTTTGCCAATTCGATGGTGGCGTAGACATCGGCCATCGCATCGTGCGCATTGGCGTGTTCGATACCATTTTCTACCGAAAGCTTTTCAAGCTTAAAGCTTGGCTGGCCGTCTTCGTTGGTTGGCCAGTTCAAACCATCTGGACGCAGTGCATAACAGGTACGCATAATATCGAGCAGGTCCCAGCGCGAGTTACCATTCTGCCAGCTCCAGGCGTACGGGTCGTAAAAGTTACGGTAGAGGGTATAGCGAGTGACTTCGTCATCGAAGCGTACATTGTTATAGCCAATCACACAGGTATTCGGCTTTGACAGCTCTTTATGGATTTGGGCAATAAACTCAGGCTCAGACAAGCCTTTCTCATGCGCTTCCTGTGGTGTGATCCCTGTGATCAGGCAGGCCTCAGGCGAAGGCAGGTAGTCGACAGGTGGCTTACAGTAGATCACCAGCGGCTCACCGATAATGTTCATGTCCATGTCGGTACGTACACCGGCAAACTGGCATGGGCGATCTAGTGCCGGATTGGCACCGAAGGTTTCATAATCCAGCCAAAACAGGGTTGGCTGATTTGTATCATTCATAGTAGTTTCCAGAAGCCATCGCATTGGTATTAAGTGTTTGTTCTTACGACAGCTTTAAATTGGTTGGTATTTAAGCTCTGATGCAACTTATATTTTTAACCATCAGCACCTAAAACTCAGATTAGCTAAGTATCCCGCAACAAGCCTTAAAGAGGCAAGGCGGAAACATAAAATCATGATGGAATTGAGGGAATCTGGCCGAAATCCTGAAATTGCTAATGGTGTTTCAGGTAGTGGTGAACAAGATTTCGTCACTTTAGATGACTGCATAAACTACTGGTTGAAACACTATGTCCCCAACTTAAAGAAGGGGACGCAAGAGCTTTACCGATCCTTTTCCAGAAATTATTACCTTGGTGCCTTCCCAGATAGAAACGTCGAAACCATACCTGCAAGGGAGTGGATGCAGTGGCTAGATGACATAGGTTCTGAAAAGCCCAAAACGGCCAACTCCGTTTTTACCACGCTTCGTGCCTGCCTTAACTTCTGCAAAAGTAAATTCATCATTGATAGAACCGACCTCGACAGAATTAAAAAGCAAAACGTTGGGATGAGGCCAGAGAACGGAAGCCGCGTACCCACCTGGTCCGAACTAGGGCAAATTTGGTTAGCCATCGAGCGTAGCCGCGCCAGCACTGCAAACAAAACCCTCCATCAACTCACCATGCTATGGGGAAATCGCCTCTCAGAGCTGCGACTAGCAAGGCGATCCCACTTCGACATGAAAGCCGGCATTTGGACAGTCCCCAAAGAGTTGAGCAAAACCAATAAGCCTATCCGCCGACCAATCCCCACCAAAGCTCGGGCCATACTAGAACGTGTCATGGAAACTTACGATGATGTGTTATTCCCAGGGCAAGACCTCAACACCCCAATTACCATTTCAGCCGCCAACCGCTATATACGGCGTATACGCGCAAGCTTGCCATTAGAAGAGTGGCGTACTCATGATTTCAGGCGTTCGCTATCTACAGGTGCGTCAGAGCTTGGAGTAATGCCACATGTGGTAGAGAAGATGCTAGGCCATGAGCTGGGTGGGGTACTGGCCGTGTACAACAAGCATGATTGGTTAGATGAGCAGTTGGAGGGGTATGAGAAGTATGCGGAGAGGTTGGTAAACTTTCTGGACTAAAAGGTACATAAAGTTTCGATTTGAGCTATATTTTATTTGTTTTGAATTGAAAGGTTCTTGATGAAAATAACTTTGATCAAGGTGTCAGAAAGATAGTCAATTTTGATTACTCATTTTCTTATTGTCTTACGGGCATATAAGGCATGAACGTTAAAGTAATTCTGAAAGCAACATTGAGATAAGGAACAAGAAAGAGATTCAGGAAATTTTTAGTTGTTAATTAACTATTTTATTGGTTGATAAAAAATATGTATATATAAAAACTCTATATGGAGTATTGATAATGGCTCTTTTTTCCTCCTCTATATCTCAATTGAAAGCGCATTACGATGTCATAATTATTGGTTCTGGATATGGCGGTTCTGTCAATGCTTCACGTCTTGCAAGGGCGAGTAAATCAGATGGCTCAAAAGTACGAGTATGTGTTCTGGAGAGAGGTAGAGAAATTCCAAGCGGTGAATTTCCAAACTCAGTTAGCTCTGCACTTTCAACTTTACAAATGGATTCACCAGTTGGTCATGTGGGTCAGCGGGATGCTCTATATCATATACGCTATCAGGATGATATTTCGGTGTTTAGTGGGTGTGCTCTGGGGGGCACATCTCAGGTGAATGCAAGTGTTTCTCTGAGGGCAGATGAGCGATTATTCACAAAAAAAATGGGTTGGCCGCTGGCTTTGGTTGATGATTTACACGGTGGATTAGCGAAAGGTTTCGAACGTGCTCTGGAAATGTTGAAACCGAGCACTTATCCAAAAAATCTACCAAATCTATATAAGCACAATAGTTTGCAAAACTCAGCATCGAAGTTAGGCGAGGCAGGTAAGTGGAAATTTACTCCCATCAATGTAAGCTTTGATGATGGAGTTAATCACGTGGGTGTTAAACAAACGGCATGCAACGGTTGTGGTGACTGTGTTTCAGGATGCAATTTTGGCTCGAAAAATACTTTGACAAAAAACTATATTCCTGATGCACGAAGCCATGGCGCCGAAATTTATTGTAGCTTAGACGTACGTTATGTTTTACCCAAATCAAACTGTTGGGCTGTGTATTATCAGCCAATAGGCTGCCATCGAGATAAATTCAACGCACCACTTCAGTTTATTACTGCCGACGTAGTAATTGTTTCGGCCGGCACCTTAGGAACAAATGAATTATTGTTACGCTCGCGTATTAAAGGGCTGACTATTTCATCTAAGTTGGGCAAGGGCTTCACTGGTAACGGTGATGTGTTAGCCTTTGGTTACAACATGGATAAAATCATCAATGGTATCGGAGCCGGTAAACGTGATATGTCTGTTAATGATAAACCTTGTGGTCCCTGCATCACCAGTGCTATAGACTTGCGTGATACAGGCGATGTACAACAAGGTATGATAATTGAAGAAGGTAGTCTTCCCGGTGCTTTAGCACCCACTTTACCTGCCGCTTTTAGTGTAGCAGCAGCATTATCTGGTGTTGATACCGACCGTGGTTTTTGGGATCGGATAAAGGAGAAAGCGCGTGAATTGGAAAGTAAATTCATCACAAGTGCTTATGGTGGAGCAATCGCTAATACCCAAACCTACTTGGTAATGTCTCACGATAATTCAAATGGGTGTATTGAGCTAGATCCAAGTGAAGAAACCATCATCTTTAAATGTAGTAACCTAGCCAAGAAACCTCTCTTAAAGGCTATTGAGCAGAACCTGAAAACCGCTACTAGTGCCGATGGAGGTACGTACGTACCCAATCCATTGTTTACGGAATTGTTCGATTTTAATTTAATTACAGTTCATCCGTTAGGTGGTTGCGCATCTGCTGATAATGCACTAGAAGGGGTAGTTGACCACATGGGGAGAGTTTTCAACTCTAATACAGGTCAAGAAGTACATAACGGATTATATGTTAGCGACGGATCAATAATGCCAAGATCGTTGGGTGTGAACCCGTTGTTAACCATCACTGCTTTGGCTGAGCGTAATGTAGCCCTGCTTGCCGAAGAGCGTAATTGGATTATCGACTATGGTATGGATGAAGGGCCTGCTAAATTTGACGGTGAGCGTGATGAACTTGATAAGTGCGCCCTCCAGTTTACTGAGAAAATGTCTGGCCATGTTTCCGACTATAAGCTGAATGACTATAAGGAAGCTGAGAGGCATGGTGAAGAAAAGAATCTAAGTGCTAGCTTTGTTCTGACGATTCATAGTACTGACTTAGACTTAATGTTGAAAGAACATAGCCATACTGCTGGTCTTTTTGGAACAGTCAGCATACCTGTACTTTCAAGTGAGCCCATGAGCACTAGTGATGGTCACTTTAACCTTTTCCGTCCGACTAGCAATCACTCTAAACAGATGCGATACAGCATGCGTTTGCACAGTGTTGAAGGGACAAATTATTATATGGAAGGCTTTAAAGATATTCGTGATGATCCTGGTTTCGACATATGGGATGATACGACAACCTTGTATATAACTGTCTGGAAAGGTGGCGATAAATCTGGAAATGTGGTCGTCAAAGGTATCCTCCATATCACGAAGGGGAATTTGAAGCGACAAATTACTACTATCGAGGCGAAACGACCCGGTAAGGGGGTGTCAGTCACAGATATTTGCAAATTTGGAAAATTCTTCTTATGTGAGCTTTGGGACATTTATGGTGTGAATGGCAATCGACGACCAAGGAACTAATTGTGATTTTAGAAGAGCGTGTCATTCCTTATACATCTAAAGATAATATGGTGTTGAATTTGATCAACGTACGCGGTGCTAAGGAGGCTCATCAAGGCCCTGTGATTCTAGTACATGGCGCTGGTGTTAGGGCTAATATCTTTCGTCCCCCAGTGAGACGAAATCTTGTCCATGCTCTCGTAGATCATGGTTATGACGTATGGTTGAGCAACTGGCGTGGAAGTATTGATCTTCCTCCGAATGAATGGACTCTTGACCAAGCTGCTTGCTTCGACCATCCAGAAGCGGTAAAGAAAATACAAGCAGAAACAGGTGCAAGTAAGGTAAAAGCGATAATTCACTGCCAAGGCTCAACTAGTTTTACTATGTCGGTTCTAGCTGGGCTGCTACCACAAGTAGAAACCATTATCAGTAATGCTGTTTCTCTTTTTACAATCGTTCCACAATGGTCTCGAGTAAAATTAAAATATGCTGTTCCGTTGGTTGCCGAACTGACACCTTTTATAAGCCCTGCTTGGGGTGACAACCCGCCAACAGTTTTTGCTAAACTCATCCGTGCAATGGTAAAGATGGGTCATCATGAATGTGACAATGATGTGTGTAAGATGGTGAGTTTTACCTATGGTGCTGGCTGTCCTGCATTGTGGCGCCATAAAAATATCAATGAACAAACACATGAATGGGTGCGAAAGGAGTTTGCGGATGTGCCACTTAGCTTTTTCAAGCAAATGGCACGTTGTGTACACAGAGGTAATTTAATCAGTTATGATCCTATTGTTTCAGGCTTACCATTGGATTTTTCTGTCCACAAACCGCAAACTGATGCCCGATTCATTTTTTACACAGGAAAGCTTAACAGATGTTTTCTCCCTG
This sequence comes from Photobacterium lutimaris, assembly GCF_003025555.1. GTDB lineage: Bacteria > Pseudomonadota > Gammaproteobacteria > Enterobacterales > Vibrionaceae > Photobacterium > Photobacterium lutimaris. The sequence continues at coordinate 45,059 of NZ_PYMH01000002.1, forward strand.
AAAGTCAGATCCGCGCATTCAAATTTTTTGATAAATTGCGACCAAACTATCACGCGCTAGAGGTATTGGAACATTATAGTCATTTGGATATTTTCATTGGAGAGCGTGCTGATAAAGATATATTCCCCAAGATGCTCGCTTATCTTGATGGTAAAATTTAAGCATTTTTAAAATGTGCATTATATAAATATTTTGCCTAGATCCATTTAAACTATTCCCCATGTGATTGCACCAATAATGAGGAGCTTTTAATAATCATTTACCCGTGCAGCGATAAAATTAAATATCATTGTTACTTGAGGAAAAGACGATGCCAGTAATTGAAAAATTATCTGTCGGACCAATTGTTGGACACGTAGATGTTGATACAGCACGTGTTTGGGGGCGCGCTATATATCAAAAACTTAGTAATGGCACGCTAAGAAGGACTTTTGGAATCGCAAGGATAAAAGAAGTTGGTGGTAGATACCAGGCTCCTGTTTTTTTTAAGATGAACCCAAATTTTGATATGAGTGGTATAGCCATCTTTCAAGAGTTAGAACCAGACACAACTTATGTCTATCAAGTTGGTTGGTTTTTTTCTGATAAAGAGTTAGATGAATTCCGTTTCTCGGAAAGATGGGATTGGAAAGAGGCGGATCAGGGAGAGTTTAAAACAGCTAGTAATGATAATTACTCAGAAAAGCAGTTTATATTTGGTTCGTGTAGATATCTTTTACGTTTATTAGGTGGAAGTTGGTTTGACAATAGGGGAGATAAAACGTTTCGTTCTATTTTGAGACAGATTCAACAAGGCTCTCCAATAGATAAGTTTCTTATGGTAGGAGACCAAATATATGCTGATGATCTTAATTGCTTCAAACCAGATGAGCATGTAGATCAATACTTTTCTCGGTATCGTGATGTGTTTAGCCAACAATATATCAAAGAGTTAATGAGTAAAGTATCTACATATATGACCTTGGACGATCATGAAATTGAGGATAATTGGCCAAATAAAGCTGATTCAGAAGATATGATGTGGAAATACCCTGCTGCGATCCATTCATATCAAACATATCAAATCAGTCATAGTCCAATATTATCAATTAATGAAGATGGAAAGTTAACTGGTACTCCTAAAAAATATTATTACATATTTAAAGACGGTTGTTGTGATTTTTTTGTAACAGATACACGTACTGAAAGGGATCATGCGGTAGAAGAAATTATTAGTGATACTCAATTGGCTGACCTGTTAAACTGGTTAGGTGATGGTTCTGAAAGGGTAAAGTTTGTTGTAACTTCAGTTCCATTTTTTCCAGATACAAGAAAAGAAAATAAAGATAAGTGGAGCGGTTATAAGCATCAAAGAGATAAAATAATTAGCTACATCCGTGACAATAATGTACAAAAAGTTGTTTTTCTTTCAGGTGATGTACACTGTTCTATGTCTGCAGAGCTCGATATAGGAAATTCTAATAGTGGCTCATTGAAAATTTACTCAATTATCTCATCCTCGTTCTATTGGCCTTACCCTCATATGAAAAGACGGCAGTTTCAACTATCAGGTTCAGTTTCTTCTGCTGAAAATAACAGTGCTTATAGTCTTGGGCATGTAACAGATGTTTTTTCTGGTGATAACTTTACTAGAGTTAGTGTATCTACGGATAGCATACAGGTTAAAGTATATGAACGTAAAGGCGAAGAAGTGAGCTCAGTTGTGTATAGATTTTAGGTTTTTATAAAAAGCTTATAACTTATAATAAGATGCTAAAAGTTGAGAAACCTTGCTAGAGTGATGTTTAACCTAAGCGGCCACCCGGCCGCTTTCCTTCCATTACCGCCCACAGCCCCCAATATTCACCTTCCATTCTTCAACCGCTGACCTTAACCAACGCAATGGCATCAGTGTAACCGGATCTGGGAACCCACGGTTTTGACGCCACTTGTAGATGGTGGCTTTGCTGCTGATGTGGAACATGGCCAACACTTCCTTGTGGCTGATCAGTTGTGGTGATGACTGCTCATCTAAGGTTGGTACAGGTTGTGATTGTTCGAGTGATTGCTCATCGTTTTTATCAGATTTTAGCGGTGACGGTGTCACTTTAATGTTTGATTTAACACGATAAGAGACATCAACAGTGGGGTAGTTAGTGTAATTGTGCATTATTTTGCTCCTTATCCACCTCGAACCAGGCTATTCCGCCGTCGGTTTCAATTTCACCAGTGGCACCGCAGTCTAAACATTGAGCTTTGTCACCATCATAAAGCCATTCATCATTGCCTTGTTCGGTGGTAACTTCGATTTTGTTGCTATCGCACTTGGCGCAGTTAAACCATGAAAGTCTCATCGTTATACTCATCACTTATTCCTCTTGCTGGCGGCCAGTAGGTAACCGATGTAAAACACAACACATCCGGTGGAGTAGATGAGTGGGGCTAAATATTCCATCATGAAACCTCCGTTGTTTTTGGTAGTGGCAGCGGAACGAAAATCCTGACTCTGTTGGTGGTGTGCCAGCAACGGGCATCACCTTTGAAGAGCCCACCTTGTTTTAAGTTGGCGCAGCCTTCGGGTAATGACTCACCGCAATATTTGCAGGTGCCGAGCTTTTCTTTGATCACCGGAATCTCGGCGTGAACGCGGTGGATCAATAACTGCAATGCTTCAGCTTGTTTGCATGGCGTACCTGGTTGCGAGAAGAAACGGCAAATCTCGTTGAGCTGTCCCACTTCCTTTTCTTCCAAGGGCAGGGGAAAGTTAGTCACACCATTACTCTTTTGATTGTCACGAAAACGTTGGGCTCTGCGTCGGCCCTGTTCGCGAAGGCGCTCTTCTTTATTCATGCTGCCGCCTTTTTCTTTTTATTACTGCGAGTGGCGGCTTTCTTCGTTGGCTTAATAAGATGACGCGCCTTTTATACAGGCTTCAAGCGTTACTCAACGGTCTGAACAAGTTGGTGGCATGGTTAGTAGGCCAGAGAACGGAGGTGGTGTTAGCAGTGTAGGCTAGGGTGGAGCGGGAGAAGGAATAAGTGAGGGAGGTGGCTTAGGGGAAGTAAAAGCCGACGAGAGTCGGCTTTTGTTGTTTGTACACGAAAAACTAGCTAGTAGTTTTCTTTGAGGAATCATCTGGCTTTTGAGTAATATAACCCTCAAGTTCAGAAATATAGCTTTCTAGTTTTGAATCATGCTGTATTTCTTCTAAACCAGTTTCAAATTTTTCGATTACAGTTGGTGGAACAAACATGAATGTATTTTTAGTGATTGATATTGCTTCTACTAGTTTATTTCCACTAATACAAGGTTTCGCGCTAAAAGCTTTAGCCGATTCGGCGGTAGTCGTTTCAATTAAAAGAGCACTTACAATTGGCATTCCTAGTAAATGTTCACAAACAAAGATAATTGTACCAACGTTTTGATTTTCATCTGAGCTTTTAGAGCTAAGTGATAGTCCAGCATTACCAATTGAATTAATCATACCAGCAGCAAATGGTAAATCATCACCTGTCGCCAAACCAAGCACAGATTCGATTAATTCTTTACTGAAATTAACCCCTGAAGAGCTGAGCTTAATCGATAAGTCTTCTGTCGTAACATTAACGAATAGCTTAGAACTATCGATAACTTTTTTTATTGAAGATGTATCGTATAAACTTTTACCTGTATTGGATAAAGCTGCAGTTAATGCCATAAAGAAAACAGATACTTGCTCAAAGGTAGCTTGAGTATCTTGTGAGATCTCATCAGAACCATCAACAGTTGTTGAAATTAGTATATTTCCTGTTTGATTGAAAATATATTTTGTATCAGCTTTAGTGACAGTACCGCTAGAAGTTGGTGGGTTTGTAATATTCACAGCTGGTACTTTGGTTACTTCTCCTATTTTTTCAGTGCTTTCATTGTTTGTTAGTGCTGCAGGATCTTTATTGAGATCTTGAACTTCACTGCCTGGGGTATCACCAAGTATTGACTCATCTTGAAGCTTTTTCTTTAAGTTTTCAAACGTGCCTTTGACTGTATCTACCATGTTACTTTCCCTAGTTTATGTGATTGCATGCATATAAATTGTGTGAATATTAAGGTTGGTCTTTAGATTTGAAACTGTCAAATTATAACGTCGAAAAAAGACCTAGCAGCGGGGAGGGTAACCAGCAAACACCGTGTTGCCCAGTATGTGCCCATGCTGCAAAGAAGGCCGGATAGAGTGGACGACAGAAACCGCTTTGCTGTGTTCGGCCAAACCTTGCCTATCACCTATACACGCTTCAAGCGATACTCGACAGTGCTGAACAAGTTGGTTGTAGTGGAATATTTCAGTTGGACAGGAAAGGTAAAGAGGTGGGTTCTTCTGTAGCTCTGAACTACACATACGCGGCGACAGCGTGAGGAATAGAAATTTTTCGAGCTCTTTGGTCACCACCAACACTCACAATGCTTAAGTTCATTATTTATTTTTAGGAATTTGAGTTATACGTAACAGCCTTAAAAATAATTAGGCATTATTGATTTAATATTTCGATATAAATTTGTGATTTACATCTCAAATTTATACCACAATAATACTATGGTTATTGTAATTGGTGTTATTGGCTGGAGGCAATAATGAGTGATAATAAGATTAGTCGTCAGGATTTTGAGCAAATTTACTACGATATGCGTGAGGCTGTTGAAACCACTGAACCTGAAGAAGGACCGGATGGTACGCAAATGTACACCATTGTAGATTCAGGTGAGCCTTCTAGTTTAAGTGAACAAGAAACCGATACAGATACCGATACTGGCTCAGACTCAGGCTCCTCAAGTAGTGATGATAGCGGCTGGGATAGTTGGTAGGAATTGTTAGAGTTTGGTTGGTTAATGATGAAAAATAGAAACTATTACTTATGGTTGTTTATTACTTTTTTATTGTTAAGTTTTGATGTTTTAGCTGACTACAAAAAAGTAGATAAAGGAGCTGCTACGTGGGATAAGAATGACGGATACTATATTGTATTTGTTGCTCGAGATTATGTGCCAGGACATGCTTTTGTTATATGGAGTGTGCGAGACAGAATTAACAAAGAGTGGAAAGAAAGTTTAGCGTTTGGCCTGTACCCGAAAAGTGGTGGTAAAGACACTGTATTTGGCACAGTTCCCGGAAAGTTAAAAAGAGAAGGGATAAAGAGTATTAGCTCTATCAATAACGGGCTAGCAGTTGCTGTATCTAAGAAGATGTATGATTATTCGTTAATGAATACAAAAGCAATTCGAACAGGCGATTATCCTTATAATTTATCTGCGCAAAATTGTGTACATTTCACTGATATGGTTGCTCGTTCAATTAGCTTGAAGACGCCTAATGTAGTAGGGATAGAGAATCACCCTCAAAAATATATAGCTAAATTACTAGAGTTAAATGATTAATTTCTTTTCACATATACCATGTGATTGGTTTTAATAAAAATGTATTTAATCTCTCAGCAATAGAAAAATTCAAGAGCGAAACTTTAGGTGTGAAAGGTTTGATTCCTTTTTTATTTTTTGATGTGTCCTGGTTTTTTACATGGCTATATATATTTATTAAATCAATGCCTTGAGTTGTTATTTTCATAATCCAGCCAAAACAGGGTTGGCTGATTTGTATCATTCATAGTAGTTTCCAGAAGCCATCGCATTGGTATTAAGTGTTTGTTCTTACGACAGCTTTAAATTGGTTGGTATTTAAGCTCTGATGCAACTTATATTTTTAACCATCAGCACCTAAAACTTAGATTAGCTAAGTATCCCGCAACAAGCCTGAAAGAGGCAAGGCGGAAACATAAAATCATGATGGAATTGAGAGAATCTGGCCGAAATCCAGAAATTGCCAACGGGGTTGGCGGTAGTGGTGAACAAGATTTCGTCAGTTTAGATGACTGCATAAACTACTGGTTGAAACACTATGTCCCCACCTTAAAGAAGGGGACTCAAGAACTTTACCGATCCTTTTCCAGAAACTACTACTTTGGCGCCTTCCCAGACAGAAACGTCGAAACCATACCTGCAAGGGAGTGGATGCAATGGCTGGATGATATCGGCGCTGAAAAGCCCAAAACAGCTAACTCGCTTTTTACCACACTGCGCGCCTGCCTTAACTTCTGCAAAAGTAAATTCATCATTGATAGAACCGACCTCGACCGAATCAAAAAGCAAAATCGATCCTTGGTTTATTAAGACTTATGACGGCGCTCAATTATTGATGCCAGCCTCTATTGCGTTAGTGGCGGCGATGGCTTCTGTGGATGGTTGGGTAAGCCCGCAAAACCGTTCGGTGCTTTGTGATGAAACTGCCCGTAACGTGTCTTACAAGATCAATGATAAAACTACTCAGGCTAACTTCCTCAATAAGCACGGTGTTGTGACCATTGCCCGTACCCGTATGGGCGGTTATTCCATTATTGGAAACCGAACCAATACCGGGCGTTTTATCTCTCATGTTGGCCTTGAAGATTTGATGGCGCGAAAGCTGGAAGAAACCAGTCAGCCGTTAATGGGTAAACAGCTCACTGAAGAGTTTATGCAGCAGGTGATTGATCGCTTGACCAACTGGGGACAAGACCTGGTTGCTCAGGGCGTGATTCCTGTATTCAAAGCCTTCTTGCACCCAGGTAAGAACAATCTTGAGAGCTACATCTCTGGCCGCTGGTTCTTGTGCGTTAACTATGGCCGTTACTCACCGAATGAACACATGGTGTATGAGATGAGTGTAGATAATGGCTTGATTACAGCTTGGCTTGAGGTGGTGGTAAATGGCTGATCGTATTCGCATGCGGATTAAGGCGCAGGTAGAATCTGTGCCTTTGATGAATGAGATTGTTGATTTCACACCGCCAGAAATCAAAGCCAAGCTAGCTAACAACGAAGGCTCATTTGTTGTCTCGGAAGACACTGTTGGGCTTGAGAAGCTAAGTTGGTCGCTCAAGGTTCGCGGTGAGCATGGAACGCTCTCTAAAGCGCTGGGTAAGTTCACCATGGGTAATGCTCAGGTGAATGTGACCGAGAAAGGCAAAAGTACGGAAGGTGTGGCGTATGTTGAGGAGTATTCAATGTACGGGCCAATCACTGGGATCAAGAAAGATCCTGTGAAAATGGGTGAGAAGCCGACGGTCACTATTGAAGGTACCTGCAAGGCTTATACCCAACGTGATACCGGCACTGTTGTTCATGACATCAATGTAAACACCGGGAAAACCATTGTCGGTGGTGTCGATTTGATGGGTGAGGCGGGTATTGGGTCGTAATGGAGGGGCTGTATGCCCCTTATTCGACTTTAATTGTGCAATGTGACGCTTATTTTTACTTACCAGCTAATTTTTAGATATTATGTCTAACATGGCAACAGGGTGTAGTTAGAGGACATTAATGGAATATATTTTATCTGGAATATTGGTTGTTTTATTTGTCTTACTTATTCTTGGGTTGTGGCAACTTAAGAGTGATAAATATATCAAATCTTTAGATTCTGGTGATTGCACAACAATCGTTTATAAAGGAAACAGTCAGTATGTACATAGTGCATACGCCATACTCAGTATGTGTATTTTGCTGGCAATATTGCTTTTAATAATGCCATTAACCTCTTTTGGATTTATTGATAATTCAGTTTTTATAACCTTAGTTCTGGCAACCTTTCTTACTTGTTTTTTAATTGTTCATTTCGTATTAAAAGTAAAATGTGATAGCTGTAATAGAAGCCTCTACTTTTCAGAAGAAAAGCGCGATTCGAACTTTAAAAACATCATGATTTCTATTTTTAGAGCGAAGGAGTTTAATTGCTACAACTGTGGTCAGCATTACTCTCAGGAGGTTGATGCTAAATGAAAGCATTAGATTGTTAGGTGAAAAAGTTAAAATCCTAACGAGTTTTTCTAATCATAAGTAATGCCTTTATCACTAAGCCCCAATAGGGGCTTTTTTTATGGAGGTTGCCGTTTCAATACAGATCAACTTCCTGAAGCGCTGATGGCCATTCAAAAGGTGGATCCAGATAAGCGGTTGCTGCTTACTTTAATCATTGCCCACGGTACCCGGATAGGAGAAACCAGAAAAGCCAAGTGGGAATACATCGATTTGACTCAGAAGCGCTGGACCATTCCTGCAGAAGACACCAAGAACGGTAAGCCTGTTGTCTATCCTCTAACAGATGGCATGGTTGAGCTCTTACGTTCATACCAAGAGTGGCAAGCTGTGCAAGGATATCAAACTGGTATGTTGTTCCCTCTGTCCAAACGAAGCCGAAAGCCGATCCACAGTACTACGGCGAGCACATGGGTGAGGGATATCTCAAAAAGGAAGTGGTCGGCCCATGACCTAAGGAAGCGGGCAAGGACAATCTGGCTTGAATTGGGCATCGACTATATTGTTTGTGAAGCATTACTGAATCACGCTCGCGACAAGCTTGACCAGGCATATATTCACACTCATATGGAGTTGCAGAAGAAAGATGCCCTCAAAACGTACCATCAATGGCTAAATTCTTGCTGGCACAACTGGTTATTACCTATTTCAATTCCAGAACCAACCCTCCACTAAGCCTTATCACGACTGGATCCTTAAGCGATCCGATCCTAAACCTCAGAGGATGATAAAAAATATGGATAATTTGGCTCAAAGCGGCTTAATCGACCCGAATTTGGTTCGTGCAGCTCGGGCTGTACCGCATCAAGTTGGCTTAGTTAAATTGAGTAAGACGCAGTTGAGAGTGCTTCAGTCTATTAGGTGTGGGGAAGAGGTTACTGCGGGTGATATTGCAGAGCGATGTGAATTGTCCTCTGCTTGGGCGAGTTCGTTATTAAGACGGCTCACAGAAAAGGGATATTTGAGTAGGATTACCGGAAAACAAGATACTGGGGGGATTGAGTTTCAGTATTTAAAGCGATAATAATGGTGTTTTATTAATACAATTAGTTAGTTATGAACATAGTATCCAAAAGCACAAAGCAAAAGATAGTTGTCACACTCATCATAGTAGCTTTCTTGATGCCTGTAATCCTTTATGCATGCAACTTTGGAGTTGGAATCTGGAGGACACAAGAAGAATGGGCGAAGATGGGTAGTGCTTTAGGAGGTATCTATGCACCAATATTAAGTTTGCTAACTTTGATTGTCATAGTTAGACAATTAAACCTTCAGTGGCAAATGAACAAGTTTCAACATGACCAATGGTATATTGATAAATGTATGTCTCAAGGGCATAAAGCATTAGTTAACTTGAAATGCATACTGTCAGCTGAGATCAAGGGTCAGGACGGGGTCACTTGCCAAGAGCTATTTGAAAAGATACATGAGCGTGGAAAGAAACATGAAATAGATGTTTTTTTGCAGTGTAATTTACAACTTCAGTCAGCAACTACCTTTTTCTTCTCAAACCTTGAAGGCCTTCGAAGCTCAAATGAACCAATCTATAAAACATCATATATGGATTTGGTAACTGAGGGTTCAAGTGTATTAGGGTATGTACAAATGCAGATGCTTGAAGAACAGATAATGTTTAAAGTGAATGGTCGCCCGCTTAGTCACTACCCAAAGGCTAGCAAGTAGGTTCTTCTGAGAGCCTAAATCCTGCTTACGATGCTACATCGCGGGAAATAAAATTTTTTCGATCCTGTTAGTCACCACCACTGGGGTTACGGCAAAAGTAGCTGAGTATTATTTAGGTTATAAGCGTTATGCGTAACAATGATTTGCCATACCTTCTGATAGCCGGTATGTAACCTAGAGTAATCAGGATTAACAGATTTTGGGATATTCCGGAGTAATATAGGCTGTCTAATAATTGAGTGAATGCAACCTTTAAAAGGAAGGAAAGAGTTTCGTTCTATGAAAAATCTGGGCCTGAGATATCAAACTTCTCTCCATAAATAGACTCATAGTTGAGGTCTATTGTTAACAAAGTTAAGTCGTTCATTATTCTTTCCATGACTTGATTATCTGAAATTACTGCATCAATCCTCATAATCTCATAAGATTCGCCAGCAGGCATAGCTTGCCTTATCCCTGGGATATACATTCTTCCTCCAAGATGTTGTACTTCAAGTTCCTCAAATAGATTATAAGCGATTTCCTGAGAGTTACTACCGAGTAAGACTTCATTAAAATATAATGAACAATTATTGATAATAGCTGGGCCAGTACCTGTATTCTTTATCTTTAGTACCAAGTCATTATCTAAAATGCAGTCAAAATGGAGCATTGGTTTGACCGATAATTGATTATGTTTTTTTGAGATAGATGCTTGCCATATATTTATAGCACACGCAGATACAGATACGATTGCAGCTCCAGTCGCAATATAATCGGAAATATCCATACTCCTCCAAACATAAGATAATTTGTAATGTGCTAGTTTTTTTTGAAATAATCCATACAACTAGATCTATAATAGACCATTCTCGCTCACCGCTTAAATACGACTATCGCAGGTACAGTCTAAATAGGGGGGAAGTTTATAGCTATCTGTAGTGGGATCTATCACAGCTGCAAATAGTCTGATTGGGAGGGCATCTAATGTGCAATCACGGCTTCGATGTAAATCGCACCAAGTGTTTTACTGGCTACTTCGGGCTAGGGGTATATCTGTGTGACGATATGGATCGCTATTTGTGTCACGGTGACACTGTGATTCAGTATACATTAGACTTATCATCGCTAGCCTATCTCGCATCTAAGTCTGGGTTACAAAGGTATAACTACTGGCTACCATGGCTGCGAAACCGTTGTGTTTGACCCGTCAGCCATCCTTGATATGAAAATTGTATCCACGTCAAATTAGCTATTTTATAAGTCGCCAGTTCCTACCGCCGCAACTTGGACAATCATATCTCTCTGCCACCCACTTAGTAATTTCATCAGAGAAGGCCAGCAAAGCTACTCCCCCTGTCATGATGGCTACGCATATAGCAAAAGCAAATCCAGTTCCGGCAAAGAAATACGCAACCCACGCCCAATAGCCACCAGCTACGCCTGCTCCGCCAAGGAGCTTTAAAAAAAAAGTTTTGTTGGCTTCTTCTGAAAACCCGCACGATTGACACTCAATGTTTGCCATACTCAAGTCCTTGTGATGTTCCTAGTAAAATGGGAGTATCATGATTCCAAAAATTTAACCTTCAGAGGCGACCAAGCAAATTTTCATAGTCCCTATTTATCTCCTCGAGGTTTATCTTTGAATCGAACAGGTCACTAAGTGAGTAGCCGTCTCTTTGTAACCAATATCTACCTTTTAAATTAAGTCTCCGTGCCAAACCCGGATCAGCATGACGTATATCCACCGCAGCTCTAGACCAGAGCTCAGATAGCTCTTCTTCCTTTTGTGGATTTTTCTTTTGAGAGCTGAGATAGATATTTGTCTCTTGCAAGGCTCTCCTGATCGCCTCTAGGGCAGCCGTATTTCTTATACTTTTACGTTGTTTGAGTTCAGTAATCACCTTCCCCAAATCTACCGTTATTTTGAACATCCCCGCCCCTTCAACTGTCAGTATTGGCAAACCATCGAGTCTAAAAGATAGTACAAAATAGTATATATATTTAAAAATTTGATAAAAAACTACGGCACTTTTCTGGAATATCAAGAAGAGAGTGGGCGTTTGGACTACTTTACTTCAAGCTTGATTTTGTTCGTATGAAACTTCACTAAAGAGGGTGTCCAAGCTGCGTCTTTGAATAACTTATGATGTCATATAGACCTTTATAAACAGATGCTTAATGAAAAAATCTCATAATCCAGCCAAAACAGGGTTGGCTGATTTGTATCATTCATAGTGTTTTCCAGAAGCCATCGCATTGGTATTAAGTGTTTGTTCTTACGACAGCTTTAAATTGGTTGGTATTTAAGCTCTGATGTAACTTATATTTTTAACTCATCAGCACCTAAAACTCAGATTAGCTAAGTATCCCGCAACAAGCCCAAAAGAGGCAGGCGGAAACATAAAATCATGATGGAATTGAGATAATCTGGCCGAAATCCAGAAATTGCCAACGGGGTTGGCGGTAGTGGTGAACAAGATTTCGTCAGTTTAGATGACTGCATCAACTACTGGTTGAAACACTACAGTAATAGTACCGGGTTTTTATGACCGGGGGAGTTTGTTTGTATCCGTTATAAGCTTTGTTCTACAACGCCGTGATCCGAGTAACGAGCGTAAAAAAGAAGGTCAGATAGGCGCTAAAAATCACTACCACAGGTAAGTACTTTTTCATTTTAATCTCCAGTTATCGATGAGCTTAACGTTGTCCCATACTTTATCGTTTTTTGACCAAATAACGATGGGTTTGAGTAATTCATATTTGCCTATATATGTGGGTGCTTGCGCTTCAATTTTGAATTTCTCTAATTCATAGAGTGGGATAGCGCTGTGCTGAATAATGGCTTCAATAAACCTTACGGTATAAGTAAAACGGGTTATTGGAGTCGTGATGAAAAAGAAGTTGTTGAACGCTTTTATTCCAGCATTAATTGTGAGCATCGCTAGTTCAGCCGTATTGGCTAACATTACTATGGATGAGCGAACCATCCCTACACCGGTGGGCATTTCATCTGAGATGGCAAATGTCATTGAAAAGAGAGTGCATCCCCCGGTCATGCCTGTCCCTGAATCAACAGAAGCTTGGTTAGCGTTTCAAAGCCAATTTAACATGGCAGGCATTGAGCTTGCACAAAAGGGTATGGACCGTCTGGGTGTTACCTATGAAGCGAAATCCTATGCTGGTGTAGATACGTTCTTCGTCACGCCCAAAGAATTATCCCCTGAGTATCAGGGTAAGTGGTTGATCCACCTACATGGCGGCGCATTTGTGTTTGGTGGCGGTGAATCGGCGCTCCGCGAAGCGGCATGGATAGCTGGTGGGCTAGGAGCTCAGGTCATTTCTATTGATTACCGTAAGCCACCGCTTCATCCTTTCCCCGCCGCATTAGAAGATACCGTTGCTGTTTGGAAAGAGCTGATGAAAACTCAAAAGCCAGAGGCCACGGCTATATTCGGAACATCTGCAGGTGGGAATCTGACGTTGGCAACGGTGTTAAAGCTTCAGCAAATGGGCTTGCCGACACCAGGTGCCATCTATGCTGGTACGCCTGTAACTGATTTAAAACTAACCTCAGATTCGTGGTATACGATGAAAGGATTAGATCCATTAGGGCAGCGCGAAGGCCTTATCCAAGCCACAATTGATTTATATGCAGATGGCGAAGGCTTGGCGAACCCTTTGTTATCACCCATATACGCTGAAATTGAGGATTTTCCGCCAACATTGTTCCTAACCGGAACGCGTGACTTATTGCTAAGCGATACTGTTCGTATGCATCGCCTATTGAGAAGTGCTGATGTTGAAACCCTGCTTCATGTATACGATGGCCAGTCACACGCTGATTATATGGCAGGGCTGTTGGCTGACGTGCCTGAATCGGATGATGCCATTAGAGAGATTGGATTGTTTTTTAATAAGCACCTCAAGTAGTCAATTATTCCTTTGTCTTTAAAAGCAGCGCTTATTAAGCGCTGTTTTTTGCAGAATATTATTTAGCAAACCTGTAATGAGCATTGCCATGAACTCTCGATTAATCACTCAGCGCTTGCTGCTCATAAGCATGATGTTCTTTAGCGTTTCACCTTTTGCCCACACTCCATTTTCCCTTGCAGATACCTCGAGCCCGAAAACGACATTAGTGGATTTTCTGTATTTCTCAGAAATTGTGATAAAGCATTGGCAAGAAGAAAAGTTAGACACGAAAGAAGCTAAGCATGCTTACAATCAGGCCGTCAGAGCAATGGATCTCTCACTTGTTCACAATCGTAGCCGAACCGTGGTATTGATGGAGCGTATTATTTTACTCCGAGAGATCTTAGACCGTTTTGATACCGAGGTTTTACAAGCCGCGCCTGACTATGATCAAGCGAAAGAGATGAGCTATTGGCGCTTTGCTAACTCGGACTTATCCATTGTACGACTAGAATCTGGTAGTAGGCAGGGACAATTTGTATTTTCGGCAAATACGATTCAGCAGATTCATTCCTGGTACCGTAATATGGAATCGCTCCCTTATGCGTCGGAATCGCGAATTGACTACTATCAAGACTTCTTGATTGGCCCTGGTCCTTTGTTTTCTAAAGGGTTTATTTACTCACTTCCTGTTGATCTTCTTCAGCTTTATGGCTCACTTCCGCTGTGGCAATGGCTTGCACTATTAAGTATTTTTGTTGTTTGTAAATTGCTCATTAAATTGAGCTTTAAGCTAGGGGAGTTGTGGAACAGTCATTGGGAAACAAAAGGGCAAAGGTGGCAGGTTGGCCGATTGCTGTCATTGTTAAGTGCAGTGTTGATTCTATTAGCGACTCGAAGGGTAATAGATAACGGTATCTGGATAACGGGAAGCGTCTATCAATTGCTCTCAACGGCTTTTTTACTGTGGCAGTTTTTCTTTGCTTCGTGGTTAATCCTGGCGTTATTCAATTACCTTGCAACGATTTATGCCTATCACAAGCATAATGGTAAAGAAGTCGATTCATCTTTGATCACGGTATTAGCCCGTATTTTCGGTGGCCTGACGATTGCAATACTAGCGATTTACATTGTTGAATTTATGGGATTTTCTATCTCTCCGATTGTTGCTGGCCTTGGTGTCGGTGGCTTGGCTGTCGCTTTAGCGATACGCCCTGTGCTGGAAAATGTCATAAATGGTTTAACCTTATATGCCGATGGCGGGATCAAGATTGGTGAGTTATGCCGTTATGGCGATAAGTTAGGAACAATTGAGAGTATCGGTTTGCGTTCGACGAGGATCAGAACGCTAGAGCGCTCCTTGATAACTATTCCAAATTCAGAATTTGCCAATATGGAAATAGATAATTTAGAGAGGCGTGACAAGCGCAGGATGGAGCATACTTTTAGAGTACGTTCAGAGTTGACCAGAGATCAGTTGAGACTGCTATTGGTTAATATCCGCCGAGTATTACTTCGACACCCTCAACTGGAGGAAGAACCTCTTCGCGCTCGTTTCATGGGAGTCGGCGAGTATGGCATTTTGGTTAATGTTCTTGCTTATATCAGGTGTCGTGATCACGATGAGTTCATGGCGGTGCAAGAAGATGTGTTACTGATGGTCATGCGGCAGATAGAAATAGTTGGTGCGCAACTTGCGTTTTCCAATCAGTATCAGTTTGCGGGTAAGCTTTCAGCTGTGGATGAAGCGCTTAAAGAGAAAGCGTCAAATACCGTTAAGCAGTGGCACGATACAAACAACTATCCATTCCCTGATTTTAGTTTCGAGTACAAGTACGAAATTAAAGACACGATTATATACCCTGTAACGACATCTGCGATTCGAAAAAACGCAACGGCTTAACGTTTATGGGCACCATCATCGTCAAGGTTGTACGACATCATCGAAAAAAGTCTGCATTATTTGGTGCAGTAATTGATTGAGCGGAAAACCGCGTTTGGACTGTAGGTAGCCGCCATTAACCTGAATTTGACGCATTTCCTTAGGGCTTGGCGGTAATGGGTAAGTACCTAGCATGGGGTCAAGCTCATTAACGAAACTACTACCATATAATATGGCATCTGAATGCTTTAAATAGCTCAGTAATAGCCGCACGCTGTGTGTTTCCAGGCTAATTTTTGCTTTGTATCCTTTTGATTGGTAGATGTCTTCAATGGGCGATCGCTTCGTGTTTAAGCCATCAATAATACCTTTAGCTATGGGGAGCTGGTGAATGCGCTCCCATTCGCTGCCATCTTTTAATACTGGGTGGTTTTTGCGAGCAACTAAACAAAGTTTTATATCTTGAATCTTATGCTGGTAAATATCTTGTGGAAGCGGAAAGGAAGCAAAGTGGAGCATGTAGTCGATATGGCCATTTAACAACTCGGTCAATGAGTTCTCTTGCCAGAAAATCAGTTTAAATTTGGCTTTGGGTAGGGCCTCTCTCAGCGCGGCAAAGATACCATCACCGTATACTTCAAGAAGAAAGAAATTCATAGCAATAGTCACTTCACTTTCAAGTTCTTGAGGTTCAAAGTTGCGGTAGGAGTCAACCACCTTAATCAGAGGGTTAAACATTTCATCCGCCGCTTCAGCGAGCTTTTCAGCTAACTCTGACGGTTGAACGCCGTGGGCTTTACGGACAAAAAGCTGGTCTCCAAAGGTCTCTCTTAGTTTCGCTAATCCTCGACTAACGCTGGTTTGTGAGATCCCCAGTTTATCTGCCGCTGCATGTGTATTGCGTGTTTCAACCACCACTTTTAGCAGCTTTAGAAGATTTAGGTCTAAATCTCGGATTTCTTTCATCGTATGCCCTTAGCGGTTTTCGCTTCGCTCTAAACTGTTTTCTACACTCATTTAAGAATAGATTTAAGACACTTTATTTCAATGAGTTACTAAAGAAATTGTTAACTGACAGGTGATTTGTCTAGTATGGTCGGTGATTTTGGATGAAGGATAGGATCATCGCTGAGTCCCTTCAGCGATCTTGTATTATTTGTATTTAGCGTATCACTTCAGCATATCAGATCGTCGATAGCTCTTTGGTAGTCGATATCTTCTTACAGAAGTTGATAGATGTCTTGAACAATTTCCTCTATGCCTAAAGTGAAGAATTGAACGCCCATACAAATCAGTAGAAAGCCCATGATCCGGGTAAATGCATTGATGCCATTTTGGCCGAGCGCTTTGAGTAAGGGGTATGCCATACTGAGGGTAAATGCTGCAATCAGAGCAACGATAGCAAACCCGGTGAATACGCCGCCGTATACACTCGGCATGTGTAGTTCCTCACCATGAATGGCTAATTCTGCAGCAAGGCTAATGATCAGTGCCATTGTACCTGGGCCGCATAGTGAAGGAATGGTGAGCGGCACAAGAGCAATAGAGTCTTGCCCCGGAGGACCATTGCCTGTTTCTGGGCTTGGGAACAGCATATTAAAACCAATGGCAACAATGATGATACCGCCCCCTAAGCGCAGACTGGGTATCGAGATACTAAATAGCTCTAGTACCGAT
Organism: Photobacterium lutimaris; assembly: GCF_003025555.1. Classification (GTDB taxonomy): domain Bacteria; phylum Pseudomonadota; class Gammaproteobacteria; order Enterobacterales; family Vibrionaceae; genus Photobacterium; species Photobacterium lutimaris. The sequence continues at coordinate 62,055 of NZ_PYMH01000002.1, forward strand.
GCACCAATAAGAAACGTTATACACAAAGCACAGAATAAGTAGAATCCGACCGTTTTAGCTTGTGACACGATGAAATTTTTATCTTGGCCTTTACTCAATCCAAGTAACACCGTTGCTGCGGCTGGTGGATTCATCATCGGTAATAAACCGATAACGGTTAACATCAAATAGGTAAATAAAGTTTCAATATGCATAAGTGAGTTCTTAATAGGTTGGTGAATGTTATTTACAATAAAAATAATTGTGCGAGGTAAAGGACACTAAAAAATGCAATCGCATCTGTTAACGTGGTTAAAACCGGGCTCGATAGCATAGCCGGGTCAAGGTTTAACCGTCTCAATAGCAAAGGTAATGCGCCACCAATCATCACGGCGAGAACAGATGAAAAAGCGTAGGCGATACCTATAAGCAAAGGTAATCCGATATGTTCATTGCTATGGGTAAAGAGAGTCAGTACACCTAGCACACCGCCAATCAGAATGCCGTTAATGAGGCCAATGGGGACTTCTTTGGCGATAACATAAAGCCAGTCCTTTGCGCTAAGGTGTCCCATTGATAGTTCTCTAATCGATACCGCGACAGCTTGGTTCCCAGCCGCGCCAGAGAGGTTGGCAACCAGCGGCAAAATGGCAGCAAGTACCGCTATTTGTTCAATAATGGGTTCATAAGCGGCAATAATAGACACGGCGGCATAACTCAGAATAACTGACGGTAACAAGAACGCTAACCGTCGTAGATTTCTGGTGAATGTCGGCATCGAGCGGAACTCATCACCACCAAACACACCGGACTGTTCAAGCAGTTGGTGTTTTGATTGCTCATAGAGCGCCTCGTTAAGTTGCTTAAAGCCAACAACGCCTATTTGAAAACCATGTTCATTTACGACTGGAATCACTGAGTGTAGTGTTGTGTCTAAGATGCTTTTTAGTGAATAAAGCTCTAGTTCTGGTGCAGCCACAGGAATGCTTGGGTCTACGTGTTCTTTTAGTTTTGTTTCTGGCGATTGCAGGAAAATATCCTTTAATTTTAACGCCCCAAGAAAGACACCTTTCTCGTTCCGTAAATATACATAGCGCCATTCAAGGTGATCGGAGTTTTGCTCTTTTTCTTCGAGGACGGCGTTTAAATCAGCGACAGTCGCTTCTGCGCGTATTTTTATGATTTCATTTTTGCAAATGCCACCAGCAGAGTTTTCTGGATATATGAGTGCTGCACGCTCTTCATTCCGCCATTTTTGCGGTAAAACGCGCTTTAGTTGAGACTGCAGTTGGTGTGGCAGTTGGGATATTAATATTCTTCTGTCTGTAGAGTGTAGGTATTCAAACAGGCTGACTGATACCTCGAGGGGAAGTTGACTGATCAGTGCTAGAAATTCGTTATCCGAAAAGTGGTCGAGTAAATTGGCTGCAAGCTTTGGTGATTTGCTGCTCAGTAGAGCCCAGACAGCGACACGATCATGGTCGCTAAGCATTCTGAAAGCTGATGGTAGTGCTTCAGAATGAGTCGTTTCTATATTTTTGTGCAGCAAATCTGCATTCTGCGTCTCAACACAAAAGAGAAGCTGGCTGTAAAGTTGTTCTGCGCTAGTTGAGTGCAGAGAGATTGAATTTAATGTCATTGTTTATGTCTTATCCAATGTAAGAGCAGGGTAATAAGTACTGTTGTAAATAGAAGAAAGCTTCCGACTAAGAACCATTTTGTGATTGAAACTTTGAAGGCCGCCATCAATGGGTGTCGCATAACCCTTGTGCCAATGAAGAGTAAAGTCATGGTCCATATTAATGAGCTGGTGATACTCGTAAGCACTGCGTGAATAAAACCTACTCGTGTAGCGCCCATTAATAACGGTATTAATGCGCGCAAAAAAGGTAGGAACTGTGAAAGAAAGAGGATGAAAACCCCATGCTTCTCTAAGAGTGTTTTTGCCCTTTGTTGGCTCTTAGGAGGAAGGCGACGCTCAACGCTATACATGAAAGTCGTACCATGCAGCCAACGTCCTTGTAGGTAGGCGAAGATGCTGCCAATAGAAGCCGCTGCCGATAGCAGAATGACTGCATTGTAATAGTCAACCGCCTCGATGCTAACCAGGCCTCCTACAAATAAGGTTAACCCCACCCCTGGTAGTGGCAAAAAAATAAAACAGGACTCAGTAAGTAACACCACTGCAAGTAGTAACAACAAGATGTTGATTGGGTTAACCACCTGGAGAGAATCAAAATCTTGCAGCCAAATGGCCGTGAGGATTTGTTGCATAATAGAGCCCTTAACCTGCGTGTTTAATCAAACATTAAGATGATGTAGGCAAAGAAAAGAATGAGGTGGGTAGCGCCGTTGAGTGAGTTTGTTCTGCCACTACTGAGGCTGACACTGCTCATCAACAGAGTCGCAATAAGAAGCACCATTTCAGCCGGTTCGAGCCCTAATCGGATGGGCTCATTCATTAGCCCTGAAATAAGCAGTACGGCAGGTACAGTTAATGCGATGGTGGCAAGCACCGAGCCAAAAAACAGGTTTATGGCTCGCTGAAGTTGGTTCTTAAAGGCAGCCTTAAGCGCCCCAACGGCTTCAGGTGCTAGAATGATCAGAGCCACAACTAAACCGCCTAGTGCAGCAGGTGCGCCCATCACGGTGATTCCATCATTGATTGGAATAGCTAAGCTTTTTGCCAGCAAAATGACCACCACCAAGTAGCAAATAAGCATGATGGTATGGAATGCGTTGCTCTTTAATGGACCATGGCTGTCGTGGTCGCTTTTGTTATCTGCGTCAATGAAAAAGTGGGTATGACTGCGGGTTTGAATAAACAGGAATACGGCATAAAGTGCTATCGAAGCGAGCACTAGAGTCCCTGTTAAACCTGCCGACATGTTGCCAAAGGCATCCATACTGGTGAAGTTAGGAAGAATCAAACAGAGCATTGCCAGTGGAATAATGGCGACAAGATAGGCTTTTATTCCATCCAAGTTATATGTTTGGGTGTGGTACTTCATACCGCCGATCAACAAAGTAATGCCGACAAAACCATTGAGCACAGTCATTACTACGGCAAACATGGTGTCTCTTGCCAATACGGGATTCGAATCGCCAGTCAGCATGACAGATGAAACCATGATGACTTCAAGCAAGACGACTGACAACGTCAGAATTAGCGTCCCGAATGGGTCACCTAATTTAATTGCAAGCGCGTCAGAGTGGCGAACAACAGCAAAGATTGCTGTCATTACGGCAGCAAACAAAATGCCAGTTGTCACTATGTATAAAGCGGGAGAGTTGTCACCAACTAGCAGGCTATTTCCGCCGAGTTTAAAAAATAATATGGCAAGAATACCGGTAATCAGTGTGTATTCTTGCTTTAGTATCTTGAACATATGAGCCTTTTGGGAGGATTTTCTACGGTTCGTTACTGTCCTTTAACGAGGTGTATGAGGTTGGAAAATCTACTGATTATGCTGCAGTAGTGCCTGAGGCGTTACAATAAAGTGGATGGCGATGTGAGACGATGAATTAGTGAAATTCATTCTTGCCTGAAAGGGGGGGGAGATAAATTATAATTTTTTAGTCTGTGAAATGTGTTCATGTGTTCATGTGTGCAGATTGTTTCACGCGCTTTTCTGTGATTACAAAACAGATTGCAGGGAATTTTTTGTAACGTTTCTATGGTGTGATCACACTCAAAGTATAATACTTATTAATAATTTAGATGCGTAATGCGCTCGACTATTAATCAGTGTGACGCTAGATTCTCATTGATGACAATAGAAACGATTCTATTCACAGAAGGTGAGGTAGCAGTGATTCACAAAAAGAAAGTATTGGCGTTTGTATTAGGGACTTTCATGCTTGGCGGGTGTGTGTCTACTAGCGTTGAGGATACGGCCATTAATTCGCAGTTGATTACCGAAGTTTACATCGGTGAGCATCATTACCCTGAAAATTTTGTCCAGCAGCTACATACTAATTTGCAGTATTTCCAGGATGGAGTGGGTGTCGATCCCCAATCGGGTATGCCTTTTGATTTTATTCGCGTGATGGACAACGGGGATATCGAGCCGCGTCCGGCAGTGAACAGTACGACCGTTGGCCTATACCTGAACGTACTTACCGAAATGGAGCGTGCAGGCTCTAATGAAGCACGCAAGCGTATTGGGGAAGTCTTGACCCAACTGGAAAACGCACCAAAGTGGAACGGCCTGTTCATTTGGATGTACAAGCTCAGTGAGGGTGAGTTGGCGCTCGATAGTCGTTCGGTGGCGTCAGCCGTTGATGCGGCCAATCTGATCTCGTCATTGGCGGCGGTATCAGGTGCGTATTGGCAGCATGACGATCCAGTGCTTGCACAGCTTTCTCAGCGTGCTGATGCGTTGATTAATCAAAGTAAAGAAGGTTGGTATGGTCTGTATGAGCGCGACACTGGCACCCGTGATCTCCTTCGTGCAGCATGGCAAGATACCGGTGATGGCCAGCCGGGCTACGTCAAATACTTGATCGACCGTAAGGCAAACGAGAGCCGGTTGGCGCCGCTCTGGGCTGCGGTACTGACCCATAGTGATGAGATGCCTATCCCGGAAGGGGTCTTTACCAATATGGGGCTTTATACCGGTGAGTACGTTACCCGCGATGGGGAAGTGATCAACCCCATGCTGACTTGGAACGGTGCGTACTTCCAAGGCATGTTACCGTCGGTTTGGTTCGATGAGAAGTCGATGGTACCGACGCCAAAGATGTTTGATGATATGGCCAGGGTACAGGTCGAATACAGCGCCCAGTTCGGTATTCCGTTCTTGTCATCGTCCTCGACGGTTGACAGCCGCTACAGCGAATACGGTGTTGACGGAATGGCAGAGGCCTACCAGCGTGGTCGCCGGAGTTTTCAGGAGCCAGTAGGCACGCCGCATGCAACAGCACTCTATGCGATGAAAAACCGTGACCATGCCGTCGAGTTGCTGCTAGATGTCGAAGCCCGCTATCCGCAAATTGTTAGCCCGGCAGGCTGGTTCGATGCGGTCAATGAGAAAGGTGAAGTAGCCGATAAGATCATTGGTCTGGATCAGGGTATGTTCGCGGCATCGTTCTTTGCCGATACCATTCGTACCGATGTCGAAAACTATATCAAGCAGGCGCATGGCGAAAAGGCATGGCAGCTGGTCGAGCGTCTGTATAGCCAGTTTGAAAGCAACGGTACTTTAATTCGCGAGGAAGAAGCCTAATAAGGCTTGTTTTTTGTTATTTACCCACGCTTTCATTAGCCAATAATCTATATCTATACCCGTGGCCGGCAGCGGTTCATGGGTATGATTGCTTTAGAAAATAAATATAATTTTATAAATAAGTAGCAATGAGAGATTGTATGAATGGTAATTATTGCAGTGTGTGGAAGGTAGGAAAATAAATTGGCTGAAATAAAAAAGGGCGCCCTAAGGCACCCTTTTATAATTCTTTACGTTAACGCGAATTAGATACGCTCAACGTTAGCAGCTTGAGGACCTTTCTGACCTTGTTCGATGTCGAAAGATACTTTCTGGCCTTCAGCTAGAGATTTGAAACCGTCACCAGCGATAGCACGGAAGTGAACGAATACGTCAGCACCGCCGTTGTCTTGAGTGATGAAACCAAAACCTTTCTCGTCGTTAAACCACTTAACGATACCAGTTGCTTTAGACATGGAATGTCTCCTGAATCAAAAAAATAATAAACGCTTGTTGCGTACTTAAGCCATCATAATGAATTACTTATGGACAAAAGAATGTTGAGCTCTTCAGGACAACGTCGCTCGATGAAGCGGTGTAACGAAGTTTTCTATTTCAATTTGTTGCATAAATAGGTCTGCATTTCAGGCCAAGCACATTAGGCCATACGGGAAGGAGGGTGGCAAGCAATTACTTTAAAATTAAGTCATTCATATCGAAAAATGTGATTTGGATTGTACTGAAGCTATTGTTTTAATGTGGGTATACAAGACGTTATCACTGTTTTGCTCAATTTGGTGGCAGATTAGAGCAGAAGGTCGAAATTCAAGCGGTTAATATAGGGGGGGATAATAAGCGTACAGTTAAGCTGTTAATATAGAACGTAAAAAAGGGCTTTAAAAGCCCTTTTATCCAAGTGTGAACAGAGAAAATTAAACTTTTTCTACATTCGCAGCTTGCAAACCTTTTGGCCCTTGCTCTGTCTCATAGCTTACTTTTTGACCTTCAGCTAAGGTCTTGAAGCCATCGCCAGTGATTGCACGGAAATGAACGAATACATCAGCACCGCCGTTGTCCTGTGTGATGAAACCGAAACCCTTTTCTTCATTGAACCACTTAACGGTACCTGTTGCTTTAGACATGTTGTCTCCTGAATAACTTACATCTGTACATATGCCAATACTATCTAATCTGTAACAATTGAACCCTTAATACACCGGTTGGACTTGCAAATTAATTGCTAGACGAAGTGATTCAGAAGCCAATGTCATATCAGTGCCAAACAGTATTGCTCACTTCAAAGATTAGGCAGCATTGGGCTAATTGCAAATAAAAAAATAAGAAATTTGTGGGGGCTTTCACAGGATTTTGTAGAACTTGAATCAACACTTAAATAATCTCACAAATTTAACGAAATCTTACTTTTAGCATCAGCTGGTTCCCAATGGTTTGAGAGGTCAGACAGATGGGCGTCCTTGGTATGAATTGAGTACCTCGGCGTTGGATGGGGTTATCGTGTTGCAAGAGGTGTATTGCTTTGTTTGATGAAATAAGTCAATGAAGCCGGCATTTTTAGTTTAACTGCGCAAAATGTGACTTGAGTGGTAATAGCAGTTTCTGCTATAACGGGGGCAGTTAGGTTTTGTAGATTCATATAAGGACAAATAATGAACACTATCCTAGAGTTAGTTCGTCAGACTCGCCGCAAGAACAAGCTAAAGCGTGAGATCCTAGACAACGACCGTAAAGTTCGCGATAACCGTAAGCGTGTTGAATTGCTGGAAAACCTACTTGACTATATCAAAGCTGATATGACTCATGATCAGATTGTCGAGATTGTTGAAAACATGAAAGGTGACTATGAAGATCGTGTTGATGACCACATCATCATCAGCGCTGAACTTTCTAAAGAACGTCGCGAAGTTAGCAAGAACGTTAAAGATTTGAAAAAAGCAGAGATTGCTTCTCATCAGTAATTACGAAAACCGATTCGTAAAAGCCCGATTGTGATCGGGCTTTTTTTACGTTTTTTTTACCTCATCTCGACAATAATGTACTTAAATTCAGGTATATATAAGCCTATAAGAGCTACTATTATAGCTATGATTATTTTTGAGGAATTTTGATTGTCTAAACATCTTGGGGTCATCGCTTGTTTGCCATTTGCAGCATTGGCTGCCGACACAGAAAGTACTCCCGTGTCGATAGAGCAAGAGAAGCCATTAGGCTTTATCTCAGTAGACGATTTACGGCAAAAAAGAGACGTTGAACAACAGTGGGGGATCGCTGCGGTCGTGCGTGGGGCCTCGATACCCTATGCAACAGAATCTGTGGTAGAAGATTCAACGGTAGCAACTTTTGTACCCATGATGTTTTATCAGGGGAAACGCTTGTTTATTAACGGTACAGAAGGTGGCCTTAACCTTTACCGTGAGCAAGACTGGGAAGTGAATGCCCTTATACGAATGCACTTTATAGATATTCCCTCCTCATTCCAGAATAGAATCGGTGGTGACACCGCAGATTATGGGCTCCAGTACAAATACCATTGGGATGAGAATTATTATACCGGCCTTGAACTGCTGACGGATCCTGATGGTAGGTTTAGTTCCCAGTTCTCTATCGGTGGTGACTATCAATATAATGATTGGCGCTTTCTTCCCAAGGCATCCTTAATATGGAAAGACACTGATTACAATAGCCACTACTACGGGTTAAATCGTGAGGGCATTGATTCAGGCGTGGACTTGAAATTGGGCTCGGCTTTTAGTTACCACGTCACGTCAAACTTGTATTTGCTTGGTGGTGGCTATGCTCGCTATTTTGATAGCAATGTCCGTGATTCAGCGATTGTGAGTGATAGTTGGCAGGGTGAAGCATACCTAGGTTTTGGTTTCTTTAATGACGCCAAGAAAACGAGAAAGTCGACTATCAGCAATAAGCCATATTTGCGCGTTGCCCATGGGTGGGCGACACCATCAAATATCGGTGAGATTTTTTCGGGCAATACAGAAAAAGACGAATTCAATAATCAGTTGACCTCTGTGTTTTATGGTCATCCTTTAACCGATGAGCTGTTTGGCTTGCCGCTTGATATTTACCTGACGCCGGGTTTCGTCTGGCATTGGAACTCTGAGGTGCAGAGCTCTACCCAGGAATACGTGATGGCGATAAAAGCGTATTACACCTTTACGTGGCCGGTACAGTGGCGCTTTGGTGTTGCCGAAGGCTTGTCTTATGTCAATCGTATTACTTACATTGAACAGTCTGAGATGGATCGGAAAGATTACGAACCAAGTAAGTTACTTAACTATTTAGATTTCTCTTTTGATGTCAATCTAGGTGATGTATTCAACCATAAGCCGCTAGAGGGTGTGTGGCTAGGTTACAGTTTGCATCACCGCTCAGCGATTTTCGAAAGCGCGTCCCAGTTTGGGCGTATTAAAGGCGGGAGCAATTACAACACGGTGTATGTCCAGTTTGACTTCTAAAAAGCCTTATCCATTAGTGAAATACAGTAGCGATAATGGATAAGGCAATAGCAGTGCCGCGAGAAAGCACGGCTTACGATACGAGGCTCATTTAGCTAATTACTGAGCTAGGCTTTCTAGCTCATGTTTTGCTTGGGCAATCCCCTTGGCTGCCATCTCATCACCCATCGCCAGCGCTTCGCTGTAAATTACATCAACATCGCTCATGCCAACAAAACCCAAGAATGTCTTCAAGTAAGGCACCATGATATCGGTATCGCCGCCTTTGTGCATTCCGCCACGGGTGGTGACCACAATGACTTTCTTGCCAGTTAATAGGCCAACAGGCCCCGTGTCAGTGTACTTAAAGGTCACGCCGGCACGGGCAATCAAATCAAACCAGTTTTTTAGCTGTGTTGGAATAGAAAAGTTATACATTGGAGCGCCAATCACAATGGTATCGCTGGCTTTGATTTCTTCAATTAGCTGATCAGAAAGTGCGAGTGCTGCTTGTTGTTTTTGGTTGAGGTTATCACCACCACGCAAACCTCCTGCAATGTCGCCATCTAGAACTGGGATAGGTTGAGCCGCTAGGTCTCGCTCTATAACGGCAGTCGTGTTCAGTGATTGAACAAGATGATCGATAAGGGCGTTTGATTGTGAGTAGTCACCGAGAATACTTGATTTTAGTACTAGAACATTTGACATGGTTTGCTCCTTGAAGTGCATTGCCGTTTGGCTTGTACTCACTATACGAAGGGGCGACTTTTGAAGAAAGCGGAAAAAATCGGTTAAGTTGTTCGAAAAAATAGAATGTTGCTTGTTTTTAATATTCTGATTTTAAATGTTTATTTTCCAATTTACACTGGGTACGCTTATTTTTGCCGAGTGTGAGCAGTAAAGGAAATGCAGGGGGACGCCTTAAGAGCGCAAGTAAGAAGGCAAAAAATAGCCCGAAACGACTCCTGTTTCGGGCTTAGGGGAATGGCTCGTGAGAGCCTTGCGCTAACTGGTTAGTAAATGGAGATCAATTACACTATCAATGTTAGTTCAAGCAGTATGATTTGCCAGTTTTACCACTAAGAATGTTATTCATCTCTGATACTTAACAAAAATGTCCTGTTATTTGAGCAAATCTGTTGCAGTTACTTAATGCTAGTTGTTCCAGCGACAATTTACTTGCTCAAAAAGTGGAATTAGATGTCAAATAAGTTGGTATCTCTCACCAGTTCACGAGGTAGGCCATTCTTGATGCGATTGCTAACCCATTTACCAATGCCGATGGGGTAGTCTCGATAAGTGACAATGATTTCGCCCTTTCCTGATAGGTTGTCAGGTCGTATATCACGCCCCATAAACCATTCTTTTGCCTGTGCTGCATCAAGCGCAACGGCCGTTTTTTCCTGGCCCGTAGCAATGGTCATGATCGCCTCATGCTGCCAGCGATAACCTTTTTTGTGTTGTTCAGCCAGCTTGATACCGATGCGCTGGAAGCGGATTTCACTCAGAAGATCACGCAGTTTTGAGGGGAACAACCACACTTCTTTGTCACGGAGCCAAATTTCACTATCGGCCGGAATAGTTAAGTCCAAGTCTTGCTTGAATGCGTCGGTAATAGCTTGACTGTCTTTGCTGTTAGCAGGGTTGAATGGGAATTTACCTTTGCGCTTTTTCACTTCAGGAGAGTCGACCGCTGTAAGCTTGCGGATACGAGCGACAAAGAAGCCTTCACTGTCGAAAATTTGAGGGTAGACGTGCAAGAACCCTTCTTCTGTTAGCGCTTTGTCCGCGCCCTCAAATAGGTCTGATAGGGATTCAAACTCAACAGCATCACCAAAAGTGTCTTTCAGGTACTGACAAACCCGTTGGTTTTCGCTCAGGTTAAGGGTACAGGTTGAATAAACCATCACTCCACCAGGCTTAAGTGCTTGGAAACCACTGACGATCAGATCGCGCTGTACTGCTGCGATGTCTTCTACAGACTGAAGGCTCCAATTTGCCATTGCATCGTCATCTTTACGAATAGCACCTTCACCGGAGCATGGTGCATCAAGCAAAATCGAATCGAAGGATTCAGGTGCCCAACTACCGAACACACAACCATCAAAGTGGGTCAGTGCGGCATTGACCACACCACAGCGCTGCAAATTAGCGTGCAGTACTTTAATACGGCTGGCGGCTAACTCATTAGCGACTAGGGCACCTTGATTATTCATGGCGCAGGCAATTTGGGTTGTTTTCGAACCCGGAGCTGAGGCCATGTCTAGTACACAATCTAGCTTGTTGTTATCTTTCAATAGTGCAACAACAGGCATCATTGAGCTGGCTTCTTGAATGTAAAAAAGGCCTGCCATATGCTCTGCGGTATTGCCTAGAGAGACGGACTCTTCATCTTCTCGCTCAATCCAGAATCCGGTATCGCACCAAGGTACCGGTGTGAGTGCCCAGCCTTTATCAGCAACACGTTCAAGAAAGTCTGCCACACTGATTTTCAAGGTGTTAACACGAATACTGCGACGCAGGGGGGTTTTACAAATAGCAATGAATTCATCCATGCTCAGGTGTTCAGGCATGATCTGACGAATTTGCTCAATGAATGCGTCTGGGATATGAATTTTTGGATGCAAGGGAATGTCTCGATTATCTAGCAGTGGGGCGGGAGTTTATCATTTGTCGGTAGCTACGTAAAAAGAAAGGGGGAACAGGCAAAATAAAAGGAGCACTGCTGCTCCTTTTTGTTACGTCATTAGCGGGTAGACATTTAGTGCTTCGGAATTGCCGTACGCCACGTCTTCCATTCGGATTGGGCGCTATCGTGTAGCAGGAAGTGGCTGTAACTCTTCGCTACGGGTGACAATGGCTGAGCCTCTGGTGTGGCAAAGGCGATACCGCCACGGATCAAGCTATCCATGGTGCCACTTTGTACCGAGGCACCTGTCAGACCGATAGTGACATCGATACCCGATACATTCCAGAACACGCTGTCTGAGCGTACGAGGTGGCTGAAGTTCTGTTCTACTTGGGCTTCGATAATCACTCTGTCAGCCAACTCGCCAAGACTCACTTTCACCACTTCGCCCACTTGAATGTCACGGTACAGTAGTGGCGTACCTTCAGTCACGGAGTTGCGTTGTTCTGTTTCGAGGATCACTGTCAATCCGCTGTTGACTTGCCTTGTTGAACCCAGTGTAAAGCTCTGCGAGTAGGTACCTTTGCCCGGTGTAACCGCAATATAGCTACTTAGTAGGGTATCAAGATCCTTGGCACCGGTAATGCTTATTTGAGGAGTGACAATCCAGAAGTGGCTATCTGTTTTGGCGAGTATCTCGGCATATTTCGGAAATAGGCGGGCTTTGACGATCACTTTTCCGGTGTCGAAATCGGGCTCGGTTTCAATCACTTTACCGACGCTGACACCCTGATAGCGAATTGGGGTAGTCACTTTTATGGTTTTGGCATCTTCTGCGATCATAGTGACAACCAACCCGAAGTTTTTGGCTTCTAGGTAGCTGTCATAAAGTTTATAGCGGTTGCCAAGGCGGTTGCTTACACCTTGTATCTCGTCAAAGGCAATACCGCCCTTTATCAGGGTGCTGATAGGATCGGCTTTGACACTGACACCATCGAGCCCCGCCTGTATTTCTACCCCAGAACGGTTCCAAAAAACGGTATCAGCGGTGATCAGGTGGCGGTATTTGTTATCCACTTTAATTTTGATAGAAACGCCATCACGAGAGAGTTCATAGCTGTTTACTTCACCGACTGCCATGTTGCGGTATAGCACCGGGCTACCTTTGTCTACAGGGGGAAGTTCGTCGGCAAACAGTTCGACGGTAGTAAAGCCATGCGCCTTTTCCGCAGCGAGAGTGGCCAACTGGCGACTTTTGTAGAGTGGATACTGTTTGAGCACTTTACTGCCACCACTGCTGGTGAAGCTAATACTCTGACTGATCAACTGATCAGCAGGTGGAACAGAAACATCTAAGCCTTTGCTGCTTAAATTCGCCTGTATACCACCATCGAGATAAAACCGGCTGCCAGAGCGAATGAGTCTGGTGTATTCAGGGCGGACGATAACATCGAAGCGGACCGTATTGCCGTCTAGCTTCACGGATTTTACCCGGCCAACTTCCAAGCCTCGGTGCTTGAGTTTGGTACCGCGTTTAATGCCGTAGCTGTCATCTGCATAGAGAGCGAACGAGGCAACGCCAGGTTGCTGTTCTTGCAGTTCATCTTGGTTGATTGCGATGAACTGACGGCTGGTCTCTCCCGGCCCGGGGATCAGGGTAAGGAAGTTGCCACGAAGAAGGTTTCCGATATTTTTAACCCCATTTAAGGACAGTTCGGCTTCTTCCAGCAGCATTTTAGACCCCGTGGTCAGTAGATCGCTCATCATTGGCTCGATAGCGGCATGGGCGACAATGGTCCCTCGCTCTTGATCAAGGCGAATATCGGATATCTGGCCAATTTCCAGGCTGCGGTAAACAATAGGGGCACCACTTGCACTGATATTGCTGTTCTCAGGCAAATCGATAGTGATGGCGATACCCCGACCCGCTGTATTGAGATCAGGGTAGAGCCGGAAAAGGTGATCAGGCTCGATTGGCAGCCCTTTATCCGGCGAGTCAAAAGCAATGGCACCACTTATCATCGCGGAAAGGCTTTCGAACTGCACATCAACACCGTTGAAGCCTATATTGGCGCTCATGCCACTGATATTCCAAAAGCGGCTTTTGTTAGTGACCAAGTCTGCATATTGCGGTTTGATCAATACATCGATGATCACTTGCTTGTTGTTTTGGCTGAGGCTGTGATTGTACACCTCGCCAACGGGTATTTTCTTATAGAGAACTTGAGAGCCGATATTGATAGAGCCCAGGTTAGGGGCGCGCAGTTGAATCTTCAGGCCTTCACCGACTGGAGTGTCTGCCGGCTGGCCGTCGAGTGCATCGAACTCATTGGTGAATTTACCTTCACCCGGCTGCAAAGCGATATAGTTACCTGAAACAAGGGCATCTAGGCCGGAAATCCCAGTGATAGAGGCTTTGGGTTTGACCAGCCAGAAGCGGGTGCCGGAACGCAGGATTTGTACAGCTTCTGGGTATATATCCGCTTCAACATAAATGCTTTTCAAATCGTTTGATAGGTTGACGTCACGGACAATACCCACCTCCAGCCCCTGATAACGGATAGTTGTCCTTCCGGCAACCAAGCCTGCAGCGTCATTAAAGTGAATCTTTATTCGTTCCCCGGCCTCATTGACGGCTTTGAAGACAAGCCATCCAGCGAGAATCAAGGCAAGCACGGGTAGGATCCAGAGGGGAGAGACCCCGCGATCGCGCTTTATATTGACCGGTTTAGGTTGTTGGTTATTAGGTCCGTTGTTCATAGTTGTCCCATATCAGACGAGAATCCAAACTTTCTGCGGCAAGCATTGTCAGTACCACAACGACACCAAAGGCAATAGCGCCAGGGCCGGGGGTGAAATCGAGTAATTGATCACGGTCTATCAGGGCGACCATGATTGAAATAACGAATAAATCCATCATTGACCACTTACCAATCCATTGAATGAACCGATATAGCTTCATTCGTTGCAGGTGATTCACACTGCGCTTAAATTGGATCGTCAACAAGAGAAAGGTCAAGCCAAGAATTTTGGCCACAGGCACGACAATACTGGCGACAAAAATAATGATGGCAATGCCGAGCATATCGGAATTTACCAATGAGGCGACACCCGAAAAGATAGTATCTTCGACACGTTTACCATTATTCAGAAAGATAGAAATCGGATATAAGTTAGCAGGAAAGATAAACACGGTTGCTGCTATCAGGTACGCCCAAGTTTTCTGGATGGAGTGAGGCATGCGTTTGTAAAGCGGACTGTCACAACGTACACACTCCTCGTGTTCATCTTGCGTCATGTGGCAGCGATGACAGTGACGGGCATGGTTATATTTCTTATGCTCAGTTTCAGGCTGCCACGCTTCCCAGTATCGGTTAATGCTGATGCGGGTAAGTAGAAGCGCCATTAGAAGTTGTAGCAGCACCAAGGAATATAACCCTGGGCCGACGAAAATATCGGCATAGTCTTGTACTTTGAAACAAGAAATCCCAAGGCTTACCAGAAACACATCAAACATTGCCCAATGCTTGAGGTGTTCAATGATCCATAATGAGCGGCGAAAAAGCTTGATGCGTCGGAATTTCAACCCAGCTTGTGCCCCCAATATAGAGCCGCAGACCAGCAATGGCGCGATAGAGCTACAAAACAAAATGAGGGCGGCAACCACCGGAAATGTAGGCGCTAGCGAGAAAGTGCCAGAGGTTATGGTTGCCGGGATCATGACACCAAACAAGCGGATGGTGATCATCGGGAAAAAATGCGCCGGAATAAAGAGGATTAAGCAGGCTAGGGCAATAGCCTGCTCACTGGAAAAACGAAAATGACCACCACGGTATAAGCGGGTGTTGCAACGCGGGCAGTACGCACTTTTCCCTGGCTCAGCGACTTGCGGCAGCAAAGGTAAATCGCAACCGGGGCATAGTCTCGCTGTGGTCATTTACGGTTAATCCTTTAAAATGGCTTTAAATGAACACTATATTATTATTTTAGGTTCACTCTGGCTACTGGTACTTGTGCTACTGCATCATTTTGATTTTCGTCTGATTGTACAGAGCCATACAGTGTTTGGTACAGGCCTTCTTTGTTTACGAGTTCGTAATGGGTGCCGCTTTGGCTGACCTGCCCATCTTCCAGCACATAGATCACATCAGCTTGTTTAACCGCAGACAAACGGTGAGCAACAATCAGTGTGGTGCGATTTGCCAAAAACTGGTTAAGCGCAGTATGTAATGCCGCTTCTGTTGCCGTGTCTAACGCTGATGTTGCTTCATCCAGAATGACAAACTCGGGGTTGGTTAGGACCATACGAGCAATCGCGAGTCGCTGGCGCTGGCCGCCCGATAATTTAATCCCTTGACGGCCTATCTCGGTATCCAAACCTTCCGTCAGGCGTTGGGTGACATCAGCCATCTGTGCAATTTCAAGCGCCTGCCACAATTGCTCATCACTGTAATCCCCTCCTAATGTCAGGTTGTGGCGCATAGTATCATTAAATAATACAGGGTGTTGTAAGACCACTGCCATTTTGTTACGCAGTGCTTCATAACTGACATCTTCAATGGGATATCCATTGACTAAGATGTCTCCGGCATTTTTTTGGTAGATACCCAGCAGCAATTGAATCAGTGTTGATTTTCCGCCCCCTGAAGATCCGACTAACGCCACGCGCTTACCTGAAGGGATAGTGAGGCTCATACCGCGTAGGACTTCTTTGTCTTCATCATAGGCAAAATGGATGTTGTTGACTTCAATGTCGAGGTGATGGTCATCAGTAAACGGATCGACCTTTTGTACTGGGCGAACTTCTTCTTCAATGGCAATAAGGCCATTCAAGCGTTGCATGGCAGCCGATGCGCTGTACCAAGCAAACTGAATACCCAGTAGTTCCTGCACCGGGCCAAGCATGAACCACAAGTAGCCAAATACAGCAAACATCTGGCCAACGCTCAGGTCGGTAAATAGCACCATGATCATTGCCATGGCACGGAATAACTCAAAACCGACTAAAAACAATAAGAAAGAGATGCGTCCAGCGGCTTCTGACTGCCATGCATACTTATCGGCATCGTGGCGAATGTCATTGGCATTGGATTTTAGTTGATCAAGAAAGTCCCGCTCGCGGTTAGCCGCACGCAGTTGGTAAATGCCATCGAGGGTTTCCACTAAACGTTGTTGGAAGCGCTCGAATGCGTGGTTTTCTTTCTTCTTAAGGGTCTTTACCCGGTTACCCATCAGCTTAGAGGCATAAACCACAATAGGGTTGACCAGTAAGATAAAGAGTCCGAGCTGCCAATTAAGCCACAGCAATATGGCAGCAGTACCGATGACGGTCAGGAAACCGATTAGGAAACGGCTTAGGGTGTCACCAACAAATTTATCGATGGTTTCAACATCCGTTATAAGGTGGGAAGTGATCCCACCGCTGCCGCGCTCTTCATACTGACGCATGCTAATACGGCCTAGCTTGTCGATAAGATGCTGTCGCATGTGGTAGGTAATATCTTTGGCCACCAAGGTAAATTGGCGGCTTTGCAGAATATTAAGTGCCTGGCTACCAATGCGCATTAAAACCACAAATAGCAGCACTAGCAGAATATAAGCCGTGGGTTGGTGCAGGGACTCAGGTAAAAAATGGTTAAGGAAGATAATGCCACCAGCCGGCTTGTCGAGGAGGATCTCATCAACCATTAAAGGCATGAGTAGTGGAATAGGGACACTGATAAGGGTCGCGATGAGCGCGATAAAATTTGCAGCAATTAAGCGGGGACGGTGATGTATTGCTTGCTTTAATAGCCAAGACCAGTTAATCATTTGGTTTGAATTGTCTTTCACAATGATAATGATTCCCATTATTAAAAAGTAAGCCATTCTAGCGGCTATAAAAGGAGTAAGCCATGGAAATTAGATCAGTGAACTATCAAACGCTGACGAAACAAGCTATCGCGTTGATCGAAGGTGAGTCTGATCTCATTGCTAATATGTCTAATATTAGTGCGTTACTGGCCATGGAGTTAGAAGAGATTAACTGGGTAGGGTTTTATTTGCTTAAAGGTGACCAATTGGTGTTGGGACCTTTCCAGGGAAAACCAGCTTGTGTGAGGATTCCCGTTGGGCGTGGTGTATGTGGTACATCGATTGCTGAAAATAGTGTTCAACGGGTTGAAGATGTTCATCAATTTGAAGGGCATATCGCCTGCGATGCTGCCAGCAATTCAGAAATCGTGATTCCTTTTTCGGTAAATGATGAATTGTACGGTGTATTGGATATTGATAGCCCAATCTTGTCAAGATTTAGTCAATCTGATGAAGATGGACTGGTTTCTTTGCTGAATGAACTACAAAAAAGGCTTTAATTGAATGCTTTCGGTGGTTTTTCAGCGTTAGGTAACTATAATAGCGGAACAATTTCTTTTTGATTAAAGTACTAACGGCGAGGAAACTCGCTTTTGTCAGGAAAGTCCATGGAAAACTCTGAAAAGCTAACGAACAGTAAAGAAGTCATTGCCTACATTGCTGAGCGTTTCCCAAAATGTTTTACTGTTGAAGGTGAAGCTAAGCCTCTTAAGATCGGTATCTTCCAAGATCTAGCTGAGCGTCTAACTGATGACCCGAAAGTAAGTAAAACTCAGCTGCGTACCGCTCTGCGTCAATACACTTCTTCCTGGCGTTATCTTCACGGTGTGAAAGCGGGTGCAAACCGCGTTGACCTTGATGGCAACGATTGTGGTGTGTTAGAACAAGAACACGTAGATCACGCGAAACAAGCGCTTGAAGAAAGCAAGGCTAAAGTTCGTGCTCGTCGTAAAGAGCAAGCAGAAGCTAAAGCGACTGCTGGCAAGGATGGTGAAGCAAAGACGAAAAAAATTCGTCCAAAAACGGCTAAACCAAAGAACACACAACAAAAAACGACTAAGCTAAATAAAAAGCCTGCAGAAACGACCCGTGCACTGACTGCTGATGAAGTCGTCGTTGGCAAGAACGTTAGTGTAAATATGGGCAACGGAAACATGCCGGCAACTATCGTTGAAATTAATAAGGACGATGTGCGTGTTCGCCTATCAAATGGTTTGACCATGGTAGTTAAAGCGGAGCACCTGCGTTCGTAAAGGAGAATGCTCGACGCATGAAAGGTCGATTCCGTTTCTCACTGATCGCTGCTGGCATGATGCTAGCAGCTTCAGCGCAAGCCCTAGAGGCAACATACACGTTAAGTGATATTCCGCAGCTGGTACCTGAAAAACAGCATGCGACTGCCAGTAAGCGAGTGGCTTCACGTTTTACTCGTTCACATTACAAGCAGTTTTCACTTGATGATGAATTTTCTTCCAGTGTCTTTACCCGATATATCGAGATGCTGGACTTCAATAAAAGTTTCCTTACTGCTTCCGATATTCGGCAATTTGAAAAATGGGAACAGCAGCTAGATGACCAGCTCAAAAGAGGTGATACATCAGCCGCTTTCGATATTTTCAATACTCTGTTGAAACGTCGATATGACCGTTATCAATACGCACTTACCTTGCTTGATCGTGAAATCACCTTTGAGGCTGATGAAGATATAGTGTTAGACCGCTCTGAAATGGAGTGGGCGAAAGACCGTAACGAGCTTAATGAAATTTGGCGCAAACGGGTAAAATACGATGCGCTTAACTTAAAGCTTGCGGGTAAAGAGTGGGATGAAATCAAAGAGACTTTAGGGAAGCGTTATAACAATGCCCTTAAGCGTCTGACTCAAACTCATAGCGAAGATGTATTCCAGATTTACATGAATGCCTTTGCACGTGAGGTTGACCCTCATACCAGCTATTTGTCACCGCGTAACGCTGAGCAGTTCCAATCTGAAATGAATCTATCATTAGAAGGTATTGGTGCAGTTCTTCAAGTGGTTGATGATTATACAGTAATTCGTTCTTTGGTTGCGGGTGGCCCGGCTTCTTCTTCGAAGAAATTGACAGCTGGTGACAGAATCATCGGGGTCGCGCAAGACGGCAAAGACATGATCGATGTGATCGGCTGGCGTCTTGATGATGTGGTTCAGCTCATCAAAGGGCCGAAAGGCAGTAAAGTTGTTCTGGAAATCCTTCCGGAGGGGAGCAACGCAAAAAGTTACGATGTCACTATTGTCCGTGATAAAATCCGCCTTGAAGATCGCGCAGTGAAATCTTCGGTAGAGATGTCGAACGGCAAGAAAATTGGGGTAATTGAAATTCCAAGTTTCTATGTTGGTTTGTCGGAAGATACCAAGAAAGAACTGGCGAAACTGAACGACCAGCAGGTTGATGGCATGGTTATCGATTTGCGGAATAATGGTGGTGGTGCGCTGACTGAAGCAACAGCCTTAACCGGGTTGTTCATCAACAGTGGGCCGGTTGTCCAGGTTCGAGATAGCTACGGACGTGTTAAGGTCAATGGCGACTCCGATGATCGTGTTTACTTCGACGGTCCTCTCTCTGTCTTGGTTAACCGCTACAGTGCATCAGCGTCTGAGATTTTTGCTGCCGCTATGCAGGATTACGGACGCGCAGTCATTCTTGGCGAGCAATCATTTGGTAAAGGTACGGTTCAGCAGCATCGTTCACTGAATCATATTTATGACTTGTTTGACAAGCCATTGGGCCATGTTCAATACACGATTCAGAAGTTCTACCGCATTAATGGTGGTAGTACCCAGAACCTGGGTGTTGTCCCTGACTTGGCATTCCCAACGGCTGTTGATCCATCGGAAACCGGTGAAAGCGTCGAAGATAATGCATTGCCTTGGGACAGTATTAAGGCAGCGGACTATCAGAAGCTTTACAATTTCTCGGCGGTTTTGCCTTCACTGAAAGCGAAACATGACCAGCGGATCAGCAAAGACATGGAATTTGGTTTTATCCAAGATGACATCACTAAGTACCATGAAGAGAAAGATATCAATACGATCTCTTTGAACAAGAAAAAGCGTATTGCTAAGCAAGATAAAGATGATGCAGATCGCTTAGCTCGGTTGAATCAGCGTCAGAAGGCTGATGGTGAAAAACTTTTTGCCACATTGGATGATGTGCCGAAGGATTATGAAGCACCTGATGCTTATCTAGAAGAAGCGGTCGCGATTACTTCTGATTTATCGAGATCACAAAGCTAGTCTGTGAGAATAGGCAAGACCTCTATAAACGGCACCTTTTAAGGTGCCGTTTTTTTTATGGAAAAAAATCAGTGAGCTAGGGGGAAATGTGGTGTTTCAGCTCTGAGACTGCGGAATGATTAATATTGATAAGTGTCAACTTTTACTCTCTAGGTGGCAATTGCCGACTAGGGTTAAATGTAGGTGAGCAATTCTGGTGTTAGGGGAATACTATGCTGAAACGTGTAATTCTTGCTGTAACGCTGTTATTTTCGACATTTGCTATCAGTGCACGCTCAACAGACTTGACGGAATTTGATTATCCATTGCTTCTTGGTGATTGGTACTGGTTTAGTAATACTGATACTGGTGTTGAAAGTGAAGGTGCGAATTACCGCGCAATGAACATCAAGTTCAAGTCAAATTATCGTTTTGTTATCCGGCTTCTTCAGATTGATGGCAGCGTGGAAGAGTGGGATGGGATATACGATATCGATGAAACTACCGTTACTTTCCTTTCTCATGGTCAACCTGAGCAGCAGCATAGCTACATGTTAAGCTACAACCAATTTTTGCTTGATGGTGCTCGTTTTACTAAGTTGGCACCAGAGAATCTGCCGGGTAACTGGCGTTCTTCGCAAATAACCGGGAAGGACGTTGGTGATGGTGTCTCGGAAATTGCTTTATCCCTTCGCCCAGACTTCTTGTTTTCGGCCGAGGTATCAGGTAAGAACGGCAAGAAAAAAGAACACCGCGGCATTTACTTCATTGAAGACGATCGCATTGTGTTGATTTATGAAGATGGTCAGCAAGATAGTCAGTACAGTTTGGGAAGTAATACTCTAACGCTCAGTAATCAGCAGTTCGGTATGGAAGCGGTAATGAGAAGGGAGTAGTGCATAGTTGCTGCCCACGAAGACAGTTAAAGAAAAGCGAGGTGATACCTCGCTTTTTGTTTTCTATATCGACATATGGTGCGTGCGACTAGCTGACGATTTTAAATGCCTGTCGCAGCTGTGACAGGTAATTCTCATCTCGGCAGATACTCTTGCCAGGTTCGTCTGAAATTTTAGCGACTGGCCGACCTTCACATTCGGTCAGTTTCAAAACTACGTTCAATGTTTTGACATTCGGGAGATCGCAGGTGAGCTGGGTACCAATACCAAAACTGGTATTGATACGGTGGGCAAAGTGCTTATAGATGTTCAGCGCTTTATCCAGCGTCAGGCTATCGGAGAAGACCAAAGATTTGGTTTTTGGATCAATCCCCAATGACTTATAGTGTGCGATCGCTTTTTCACCCCAGGCAATCGGGTCTCCACTGTCATGGCGTAGGCCGATGAAGCGCTCTGACAACCGAAGATCGAAGTCACGCAGGAAAGCATCCATGTTGATGCAATCAGTAAGAGCGATACCCAGTGAGTTCGGGTATTCCTGAAGCCAGCGGTTTAACGCAAGCTGCTGTGAATCAGCCAGCTCACCAGCCAGTTGTTGGTGTGCTTGGAACCATTCATGGGCTTGAGTACCAACAGGTGTTAGGTGACGGGTACGGGCTAAGTGATAGTTAGATGTACCTTTGAACTCCGGCATATTGCTCTTAAGATAGTCAACAACTTCGTGGTGAACATTGCGAGAGAAGCGGCGGCGTGTACCAAAGTCAACCAGAGAGAATGCATCGAGATTGATACCTTCATCATTAGCTTTCTGATAAAAGTTAGCCATTTTTTGTTTCAGCGAGGCTAATGCATCATCAGCGGAGGAGGATGGGTAGCGATGCTTACATCGTACTTCGCAGATAATTGCCAGAAGTGGCACTTCCCAAAGAATGATATCGAGCCATTTACCGGTAATGGTAATGGCTAGTTGATCACCCGACGTGTCAATACGAACTTGCTTGCTGTCGATTCGAAACGACGCAAGGTAGTCAAGGTAGTCCGCCTTGAAGAAGCTGAGGGTCGCTAGGTAATCAATTTCTTCTTTAGTAAAAGAGAGGCCACCGAGCTGATCGATATGCTCTTGAATCTCTTGGCTATATGGACGGAGATCTTCGTCGCTCCGGCAGTGAAACTCGGCAACAGCTTCAACATTAGGGTATTGATGAAAAATGGCTTGCTGCATGTGCAATTTGTATGCATCAGTATCAAGCAGGGAGTCGATAATCCCAGTGTGTCCAAAATGATTCATAACTAGTTTGGTTGTTTTTTGCAATCCGGTGATTTTACCCTATTTTGAGGCGAGGTTGTCTCAAAATGTTTCAGATTGATGAAAAAAATAGGGGCAGTAAGATACGCGTTAATGTCGCTAACGACAAGCCCGTAGTGGTTTTATTGTCATTATTATCGATACACGGTTAACCGTTTGTTCGTGCGGTGATCTTGCTGTATAGCGAAATTTGGGTAAACATTACTGCTAATAAGTTGAGTATAGTAAAGATGAAATGCGAGTCTTCAAAGCACAACCAGCAAAATCAGTGGTTGGATGTGCATTAATTGACCGAGTGAGAGGGCAATTGAGAAACATATCGCCAAATCAGGGTAATAAGCTTGTCTGCACTGGTCTAACGCAGAATAATGGATACATACCGCGACACTAACAGGCGGAAATATAAGGAATAAACATGGCCGAACAACCAACTATCCAGCCAACGGCAAAGTACCGTTCAGATTACCAAGCTCCAGAATTCACCATTACCGATCTCTCGCTAGAGTTTGACTTGCATGAAACTGCAACCCGTGTGGTCGCGATTAGCAAGGTTGAGCAGCAGGTGGAAGGTGCCACATCAATGGAGCTCGATGGTGATGCGCTAACTTTGATCCGCGTTGAAATCAATGGTGAGAACTGGTCAGACTATACCGAAGGCGAAGGTAAGCTGACGGTCAACGGGCTACCTGCATCGTTCGATATGCTGATTGAAACTGAAATCAATCCAGAAGCAAATACCTTGCTTGAAGGCTTGTATAAATCAGGCGGTGCATACTGTACCCAGTGTGAGGCTGAAGGCTTCCGTCGTATTACCTATTACCTTGACCGCCCTGATGTATTGGCGCGTTTCTCCACGAAGGTAATTGCTGACAAAGCGCAGTATCCATACCTGATGAGTAATGGTAACCGTGTTGATGGGGGTGAGCTGGACAATGGTCGTCACTGGGTACAGTGGCAAGACCCATTTCCGAAACCCAGTTACCTGTTTGCCTTGGTGGCAGGGGATTTTGATGTCTTGCGTGATAACTACACCACGGTAAGTGGTCGTGATGTAGCGCTAGAGATCTTTGTTGATAAAGGCAACTTGGATCGCGCCGAATATGCCATGACGTCATTGATTAACTCAATGAAATGGGACGAAGAACGTTTTGGCCTAGAGTACGATCTTGATATTTACATGATTGTAGCGGTGGACTTCTTCAACATGGGCGCGATGGAAAATAAAGGATTGAATGTCTTTAATTCCAAGTACGTACTGGCAAATGCGAAAACGGCAACCGATACCGACTACCAAGGTATTGAAGCGGTGATCGGTCACGAATACTTCCATAACTGGACCGGTAACCGCGTCACTTGTCGTGACTGGTTCCAGCTTAGCCTGAAAGAAGGCCTGACTGTTTTCCGTGACCAAGAGTTTTCATCTGACCTGGGATCTCGTCCCGTAAATCGCATTAACAATGTTCGCATCATGCGTGGCCCGCAGTTCTCTGAGGACCGTGGCCCGATGTCACACCCAATTCGTCCCGAAAAAGTGATTGAGATGAATAACTTCTACACTCTGACTGTGTATGAGAAGGGCAGTGAAGTTATTCGCATGATGCACACTTTGCTTGGTGAAGAGAACTTCCAAGCCGGTATGAAGCTGTACTTCGAACGTCATGATGGTACAGCTGCAACCTGTGATGATTTTGTTCAGGCAATGGAAGATGCATCCGGTATTAGCCTTGAGAAATTCCGACGTTGGTATAGCCAATCAGGGACACCGGTCGTGCAGGTTGAGACAGAATATCTTGAACAAGACAGTCGTTACCGTGTCACGGTAAGGCAGCATACTGCGCCAACACCGGGCCAGGCGCAGAAGCAACCCCTGCATATCCCGTTCGATGTTGAATTGTATGATGCGAAGGGCAATGTCATTCCGTTACAGTGTGACGGAAAATCAATCCACAATGTGCTGGATGTGACTGAAGCCGAGCAAGAGTTTGTTTTTGACGGCATTGACCAGCAGCCAGTGATCTCTATGTTGCGTGAATTTTCAGCGCCGGTGATCTTGGAGTATGACTATTCAGATGCAGAACTGACTTTCTTGATGGTTCATGCACGTAACGAGTTTGCTCGTTGGGATGCTGGCCAAATCTTGTTGGCTAAATACATCAAGCACAATGTGGCCCGCTCTCAGAATGGCGAGTCTTTTGAATTACCTGAAGCGGTCGTTGACGCGTTCCGTGGTGTGCTGCTTGATGAAAAGCTAGACCCTGCTTTCATTGCCGAAATGCTAACCCTACCAAGTGAAAATGAAGTTGCGGGTTGGTATAAAACCGTTGATGTTGATGCTATCAACAGCGTGATGGGTGAGCTTGAAAAAGTATTGGCCGTAACGATGGAAGATGAATTCAGTGCTATTTACCATTCTCTCATGCAAGCGTCATATACGATTGAACATGAAGCGATGGCCAAGCGTTCTCTTCGCAATACCTGCTTGGCCTATCTGGCACATACAGAGCAAGGCAACAGTCTTGTCGCTAAACAGTATGAAGCGTCAGACAATATGACCGATACGATGGCGGCCATGGCGGTAGCGAATGATGCAGAACTGGCTTGCCGTGCCGACCAAATGGCTGACTTCAGTGATAAGTGGACTCAAGACGGCCTGGTGATGGATAAGTGGTTTATTCTACAAGGCAAGAATCCGGCAGAGAATGCGCTCGATAATGTGCGCGAAACTATGAAGCACAAAGCGTTTGATTTGAAAAACCCGAACCGTACCCGTAGTTTGGTGGCAAGCTTCTGTGGTAACAACCCGGTACGCTTCCACGCTAAAGATGGATCTGGTTACCAGTTCCTGACGGAAATTCTGACTGTCTTGAATACCAGCAACCCGCAAGTGGCTTCTCGTTTGATTGAACCATTCCTTAAGTACCGTCAGTACGATGAGCATCGTCAAGGTTTGATGCGTGCAGAGCTTGAAAAACTGTCTCAGCTAGAAAACCTAGCCAAAGACTTGTTTGAGAAAGTGCAAAAAGCACTTGAGCTGTAAACGGTAATCACAATGTTGAGGGGTAAGTTATCTTGCCCCTTATTTATATTGTCCGCCATATACCCATTAATTACTCACTGAATTCTTGTCTCATGAAAGCCTATATCTTTTCCATCCACATTACTTATCAGCAATTTCTCCACCACTACTCGGGGGCTGCCAGTACAGTACTGGTGACGACTGACAATGGTTTACGCCTGCAGTTACCCGCGACACGGTTAAGACCTTTTCTTACTCAGCTAGGGGTCCGTGGGCGATTTCGTGTTACGGTTTCAGAGGCAAATAAACTGCAAGCGATTGAACAGGTTTTGTAATTTTATGTTGATGCATTTTTAACATTCTACCATAACGGTTATGGGCTTGCTTATATGACTCGTTGTACCTCTTTAGGTGTGGGGGATATGAAGTAATCATTGCGAATGCTAGGGAAAAGAACTTTTAAAATAAATGGTTATAGCCATTTACATAGCGATTGTCGTAACCCGATGGCATTTTCATCAGCCTCAGATAATACATCCAGCCAAAATATCTACTTTAGTCACATATTCGATTTTTTCCTTTATAAGTAGAGTAATTAACGTAACGGTCTCGCAACAAAACACCCTACAATAGCAGTCACGCAAGAGAGCGTCTTCCAGCGGCATGATCCCCAATAACCATCCGTTGGTTGCTTTATAAACTCTATACTTGATTGATAATATATAACAATGGAGCATTGCTATGACCGCACCTGACCCTATCGTGCCGGTACTGCTTGAGAAAGTGTATGACTTAATCCTGGATAAGATTGAGACATCCCAGCAGTCATTAGTAGAAGTGTTTGCTCAGCGATTGCTAGGACAACTGGCAGATGATGATCTGCTTCAAAGGAATGAATCTGACCTTTATGGTGCTGTATTGAGTTTATGGCATCACCTTGTTCAAAATAAGCCAGACCAAATTTCGGTGCGTGTGTACAATCCGACACTTAGCCGCTATGGCTGGCAGTCACCTCATACCGTCGTTGAGATCATCACGCCAGACCGTCCTTTTTTGGTTGACTCTGTTCGTATGACCTTGACCCGCCTGGGTATTACTAGCCATATGATGCTCAATGGGCCGTATTTCTTTAAGCGAAATGCACAAGGCGTTATTACAGAAGCATGTGGCCAGGATGGTGACTTACAGACACTTTTCCATATTGAGGTTGATCGACTTAACGATAAGAAAGAACTTGAAGCATTAAAACAAGAACTAAAACAAGTGCTTCAAGATGTTGATTTGGTCGTTAATGATTGGCAATCGATGCAAACGAAAATGCAGAAAATTGTCAAAGATCTCAAGAAAGCTGATCTTCCTGTTGATAAAGAACACCGTGAGGAAGCCATTGCTTTCTTGGACTGGGTGACACATCACAACTTCACTTTTATGGGTTATCACAAGTATGATCTTGTGCCGATAGAAGGTGACTACGAATTGCGTCCTTGCGATGAGCAGGGATTGGGGCTTCTAAGCAATGTTGATAAAGTCAGAACGCTTCGCTTGTCACAACTTCCCGAGTCAGCCCGAATTGAAGCCCGCAAACCCGACCTGCTGATCCTGACGAAGAGCAATGGAAAGTCGACAATCCACCGTCCGGCCTATACCGATTACATTGGTATTAAACGTTTTGATAAAGATGGCAATGTCATCGGTGAGCACCGTTTTACCGGCTTGTATGCCTCTACTGCTTACCATCAGTCGACCATGAATATTCCGCTGATCAGTAACAAGGTCACACGTATCTTGGAAGAGAGTCGTTATCCGGCCGGATCGCATTCATGGAAGGCATTGAATAACCTGCTCGAAACGTATCCACGTGATGAACTTATTCAAGCCAATGAAAAAGAGATGTTGGATGTCGGCTGCGGTGTGGTTCGTATGCAGGATAGGGATCTGCTGCGCTTGTTTGTTCGCCGAGATCCGTTCGGTCGTTTCTTCTCTTGCATGGTGTACGTCACTAAAGAACGCTACAACACCGAGTTGCGACTTAAAACACAAGAAGTCCTCAAAGATTACTTTGCCTCAGAACAGGATGTGGAATTTACAACGTTCTTTTCTGAAAGCCCATTGGCAAGGACGCATTATATCGTGCGAGTAGAAAATAATAATTTCGATTTGGATATCAAAGCTATCGAGCATAACCTAGTAGAAGCGGCAGCGTCTTGGGATGATCGTTTAAGCGCGTCACTTATCGCGAACTTTGGTGAAAGCAAAGGTACTTCATTGGCGAAAAACTATGGCAGTGCCTTCCCTCGTTCTTATAAAGAGCAGATGCTGCCGGGTTCAGCGGTTGCTGACATTGAACAGTTAGAAAGCCTCAGCGAAGATAACAAGTTGGGTATGCTGTTCTATCGTCCGCAAGAAGAGGCCAATGACTCTCGCTTTGTAAAACTGAAACTGTTCCACCGCGATGAGCCTATCCACCTTTCGGATGTCATGCCGATGCTGGAAAACTTAGGCCTGCGGGTAATTGGTGAGTCGCCATATCAGGTGATCACCAAAAGGGGCACAGTGTATTGGATCCTGGATTTTGCCATGTTGCACAATGCTTGCATCGGGATCGATTTGGGTGAAGCGCGAGATCGTTTCCAGGAAGCATTCTCAGCTATTTGGCATGGCGAACTTGAAAGTGATGGCTTTAACCGGCTGGTATTGTGCGCAGGATTAACCGGACGTGAAATTACTATTTTACGTAGTTTTGCTCGCTACATGCGCCAGGTTGGATTTCCATTCAGTCAGCACTACATCGAAGAAACACTTTCCAGCCATAGTGATCTTGCGAGATCATTAGTTGAATTGTTCTCGCTGCGTTTCGATCCATGCCGTAAGCATTCAGCGAATGCTGAAAATGCGTTGATAGCCAAGCTCAACGAAAAACTGGAACATGTAGAGAGCTTGGATGATGACAGGATAATCCGTCGTTATATGGAGATGATCCTAGCGACGCAGCGTACGAACTATTATCAGCTTGATACTAACGGCCAGCCAAAACCCTGGCTATCCCTGAAACTCCGTCCATCGGAAATCCCGGAAATCCCGGCCCCGGTTCCTTTCTTTGAGATCTTCGTTTACGCACCAGATATAGAAGGTGTGCACCTACGAGGTGGTAAAGTTGCCCGAGGTGGATTACGTTGGTCAGATCGCCAGGAAGATTTCCGAACTGAAATCCTTGGCCTTGTCAAAGCGCAACAGGTGAAAAACACCGTTATTGTTCCGGTAGGGGCGAAAGGTGGTTTTGTCTGTAAGCGTCAGCCTCAGTTATCGACACGAGAAGAGATCTGGGCCGAGGGCCAGCGTTGTTACAAGCGCTTTATCCGTGCCTTGCTGGACGTCACCGATAACATCATTGACGGCGAACTGAATCCACCTATAAATGTGATTCGTCACGATGAAGATGATCCGTATTTGGTTGTGGCCGCTGACAAAGGCACAGCCACGTTCTCTGATTTGGCTAACTCGGTATCAGAAGACTACAACTTCTGGTTAGGTGATGCGTTTGCTTCTGGCGGATCTAATGGTTATGACCATAAGCAGATGGGGATCACCGCCAAAGGTGGTTGGGAATCAGTAAAACGTCACTTCCGCGAGTTGGGTATCAACTGTCAGACAACGGATTTCACCTGTGCGGGTATCGGCGATATGGCAGGGGACGTGTTTGGTAACGGTATGCTGCTATCGAAGCATATTCGTTTAGTTGCTGCGTTTAACCATATGCATATCTTCCTCGATCCGACGCCGGATGCTGCAAGTAGCTGGAAAGAGCGTGAGCGTCTGTTCAAGCTACCACGTTCAAGCTGGGAAGATTACGACGCGACATTGATTTCAGAAGGTGGCGGCATCTTCTCTCGCCGCAGTAAGTCAATCAAACTGACTCCGCAGATTCAGAAGCTCCTGGGAACACGCAAACTGAGCTTGCCACCTAACGAAGTGATCCGCTTGATCCTGAAAATGGATGTGGATCTATTGTGGAATGGTGGTATCGGCACTTATGTAAAATCGGAGTCTGAAACCCATACCGATGTTGGTGACCGTGCGAACGATGCACTGCGTATCAACGGCAGTGAGCTGCGTGCCCGTGTTGTGGGAGAAGGGGGTAACCTTGGTTTGACCCAACTAGGCCGGGTAGAAATCGCTAAGAAAGGCGGTTTGGTCAATACTGACTTTATCGATAACGTTGGTGGGGTTGATTGTTCGGACAATGAAGTCAACATTAAGATCCTACTTAACTCATTGGTTGCTAGCGGTGATCTAACGTATAAGCAGCGTAACGAGTTGCTTGAGCGTATGGAAGATGAGGTCGGTGATATCGTACTCGATGATGCCTATTGCCAGAGCGAATCAATCTCTGTTACTCAGCAGCAGCAAGTGCAGTTGCTCAAAGAGCAAATCCGATTCATCCATCACCTTGAAAAAGAAGGCAAGCTGGATCGTGTGCTGGAATACTTACCCGATGACGATACCTTGGCAGAGCGCGAGAAATCAGGCTTAGGGCTGACCCGTCCGGAGCTCGCCGTGCTGGTGGCATACGGCAAGATGGTATTGAAAGAAGATTTGGTAACAGAAGAGATCGCCAATGATCCATACCACGCGCGCTTACTGCCGGCATACTTCCCGAGGGAGCTGCAAGAGAAATACCGCAGCCATATGGAACATCATCCGTTGCGTAAAGAGTTAATCGCGACGTCGCTGGCTAACCAAATGTCCAATGAGATGGGCTGTAACTTCGTTACCCGACTTCAGGAAGAAACAGGGGCTACGATTGCAGAAATCTCTTCCGCTTACTCTGTTGGGCGAGAAGTGTTTAATTTTGAGCAGTACTTTGATCAGGTACGGTCGCTAGACAATGTGATCCCGGCAGAGGTGCAGTACGAAGTACTATACCGTTGCCGTAGAATGCTGCGTCGTGCCACTCGCTGGATCCTCCGTAATCGCGACAGAAAGTTGGGGATAGAGCAAATGATTGCGTTCTACCAACCGATCGTAAACAAGCTTCGCGAAAACCTAGAGCGTTACCTTGTCACGGAAGAGGTCCAGGAGCATAACGAGCAAGCTGATGCGATGATGAAGCAGGGGATCCCAGAAGATCTCGCGCATAATATCGCACGCCTGAGCAGTTTATACTCGGCAATGGACATTGCTCAGATTGCAACGAACTCAGAAAAAGATCTTGATTTCATTTCTCGTGTCTACTTCGTTGTCGGTGCCGATTTGTCATTACACTGGTTCCTCAAGCAGGTGCATAACCAGCCTGTAGAAAACCACTGGCAGGCGTTGGCACGTGCATCATTCCGCGAAGATTTAGATTGGCAACAACGTCAGTTGACCCTTGCAGTAATAAGCAGTGGGTTAGAGGCTCCTGATGCAGAAAGCTTGATCGAAAACTGGATGGACGAACATAAACCCGCAATTCAGCGTTGGAATACCGTGTTAGCAGAATTCAAAGTCGGAACAACGCATGAATTTGCTAAGTTCTCAGTGGCACTTCGTGAACTTATGTTGTTGAATTTAAATTGTCAAACAGTTGTATAGTGATAAAAATAAGCTTTTCGATTTAATTATCATTCGAAAGTTATATTTTTAAGGTAAATCGTGTACAAAAAGCCATCATGCTGCTCATGATGGCTTTTTTTCGTTTGAAAGCTAGAGATGTAAACGTTTGCTTTGTGTTGGATGAAATAAAAGTATCCTTTTCAAGGAGCTAACCGCATATTTTATGGGGTAGGCCATTTTTTTCGACATAAACATAAATTAGTCATTGATATTAGGTACCAAAGTGTGAATAATGTTCTCCCGTTTACACGGGGCTTTTATTAGGAGGTACAATGCTTTACCGCCTCGCTCGATCCGCTATTTTCAAGCTTGATGCAGAAAAAGCGCACGATCTAGCTATTCAGAACTTTTCTCGCTTTACTGGCACTCCTCTTGATCTTTTCTATCGTCAACATGTTCCTGATCGTCCTGTTGAAGTGATGGGTATCAAATTCAAAAACCCTGTTGGCTTGGCTGCTGGCCTTGATAAAAACGGCGAATGTATTGAAGCATTTGGTGCGATGGGTTTTGGTTTTGTTGAAGTTGGAACCGTTACGCCACGTCCACAATCAGGTAACGATAAGCCTCGTCTGTTCCGTGTCATTCCTGCAGAAGGCATCATCAACCGCTTTGGGTTTAACAACCTAGGTGTTGATAACCTGATTGAGAATGTGAAGAAAGCCAAGTATGACGGTGTTATCGGCATCAACATTGGTAAAAATAAAGATACGCCGATTGAAAAGGGCGCAGAAGATTACCTGATTTGTATGGAAAAGGTATATCAGCATGCTGGCTATATCACGGTAAATATCTCTTCACCGAATACGCCGGGTCTACGCACACTCCAGTATGGAGAAATGCTTGACGATCTGCTTGCTCAGTTAAAAGAGAAGCAGAAAGAGTTGGCTGAAAAACACGGTAAATACGTCCCGCTAACGCTTAAGATCGCACCGGATCTAGAAGATCATGAGATCAAGCAGATCGCTCAATCTTTGATCAACAATAAGATCGACGGTGTCATTGCAACCAACACTACGCTGGATCGTTCTTTGGTCAAAGACATGCCGCATTGTGATGAGGCTGGTGGACTGAGTGGTCGTCCATTGCAAAACCGAAGTACTGAAGTGATCCGCATGCTGGCGGAAGAACTTGATGGTGCGCTACCTATTATAGGCGTCGGTGGTATTGATTCGGCCGTGTCTGCCCGTGAAAAGATGGCGGCAGGGGCGAGCCTGGTACAGATCTATTCTGGATTTATCTACCATGGGCCAAAACTGGTTAAAGATATCGTCACTAATATCTGATTAATACCACAATAAGCATTTCGAAAGAGAGCAAACAGCAAGGTACCTGCAAGAGAAATTTTGCAGGTACTTTTTTTATGTCGATTTCCTGTCTATCACGTTATCAAAGAGAATTTTGTCAAACATACAGTGATTATTATGTGTTTTATTGTATTTTCTTCCTCTTTTTATTTGCCGGTAGGGCAGTAGAATTTCCCTAAAGTTTTGTTTGTTGTAGTGGATAAGCTTTATAGCGGATGCGGATATGGAGCGGTACTTATGTTGAAACCCAATAACTCATGGATGTGGTATTACGACCAGAAGTACGACGCTCTTATGCTGGATCTTGGTGATGACATGATTTTTCGCGTCGCTATTCCTACTAAAAACTTGGTGCCTTGCGCCTTTACACGCACAACCTTTACGGTTGACGATGCTTCTGTTTACCAAACCTTTCTCGAAGGGATGTCCATTCTTGGGCTATCTGCCCCCCGAAAAGCAGAGCTTGCTTTGAATGCTGTAGCTGCGAGCAGATTCCACAAGCCGCTTATGCCTAAAAGCTGGTTCTTTCATCAGCAATCCGGTGGTCACCAACCACAACTCGGTGACATCGTCACACTTTCAACCGATCTTGGTGAAGGGCAGTTTCTTATTATAGAAAACAGTGGTTCTGCAAGCTTATGCATGATGGCTGATACCGCCTCATTACCGCTCAATCCTGCGAAAGAAATGACCTTCTGTGAGACGATTAAAGTCATGAACGACCGTATGGCAGCCTACAAAGGGGCGCTAGAAGCACCAATGACGCTTGCTCTTGTTGGATAAGAGTTACGCGAATCAAGTATCGAAAGTGATCTCCAGTCATTCCAAGCCTTTACAGCACATCTCACGTGGGCAGCGAAAGCGTATAAGTCCAGATTAGTCTATTATTCCTCTTTGCAAATAATACCGAGAACTATTGCGCCTCAGAACCTTCCTTGCCGTACCTTGTCATGGCTGAACACCATAGCTCCAGCCCTTACTATTTTCACATCTCTTCTTTTCAACCGATTACAACGAACCCGCGTGAATCTATGTTGTTTCCGTCTTGCCGCCTTAGTGGCCTGTATCCTCATTTGAGTGTCGATTCACCCAGTATTTGCGGTAGGGAGGGTTCATGGGGTTATTTGAGCACTAGTGAGGCCTTACCTGGTTTCGAAGGGGGGAATACACATCGGAATGTAAAGTACATCACAAACCGATGGGGTAATTCTTAATTTACCTGACTAATAAAGCGCCATTCTTAGTGACGTAAGTCTAAAAAATTTATCTTTTTATCATTTTTTTTCTGCCTCATTTTCGTGCTAACGAGCAAAAAACAACCGTAATTTTGCACCTGAAAACACAATGAACCACGCGGTTTTTCCTCAATTTCCTCTGTTGTGTAATTTTATTACCCAAGGCAAACAGCCTGAGTCTGTGGTTAATCATATCTCCGCAGGAATTAGTTCCACTCGGGAAAGAGTCAATGCGTCGTCAACTCACCACATAGAAATCAACACCTGTCAGGTTAGTTGGTGCCGACTTGCAAGTGTCTCCCGTGCAGAGGTTTAGATTTGTAAGTCATTGAAACTAAGTGTTGTCTAAATATAGTTTACTGGTGTGCACAATTATCTTGAAGGCTCGGTAAGTATTATTCTGATCTGTTGTTTACACGTGTGAACAATCTTCTAGGGGGTATTGTTTTTTGTGGGAAACACTGTTTATGTGTCTAACGTTTGCTTTAAACCATGCACTAGGGGCGCTTAGACGCTAGATGAACAGTGGTATGTGGTATGTAGTGGCATTTGATTGCTGTTTTTTTAGCTAAATAACCGAGTTAGAACCTTTTATCACAAGGTATTTACTGGGTTTTCAGTTATAATTCACCGCAACATAAGTGTGAAAAGAACTCCATGAATCAATATTTAGCTATCACTTCACGAGGTCTTGAGAACCTCCTTGCAGAAGAACTTACGCAACTTGGCGCTGACAGCGTCCAGGTTGTCAATGCTGGTGTCCGTTTTAAGGCAAAACAAGCAACGGCTTACCGTTGCTGCCTATGGACACGAGTAGCATCGCGCATCATTTTGGTACTGAGCGAATTTAATGTTCGTGATGACATGGATTTGTATTTAGGTGCAGCTGCGATTAACTGGCCAAACTACTTTGGTAGCGACACCCGTATCATCGTCGATTTCAATGGTACCAACCGTGAAATCCGCAACAGCCAGTACGGTGCTATGAAAGTGAAAGATGCCATCGTCGATCGCTTTACCAAGGCTGATCTACGTCGTCCAAGCATCGACCGTGAACGCCCAGAATTACGTATTCACATGCGTCTTTCTGGTGAAAAAGGGGTGCTAGGCCTTGATATGGCGGGTAGCGGCCTACACCAGCGTGGTTACCGTAGCGAGGCGGGTAAAGCTCCGCTTCGCGAAACACATGCGGCGGCATTGGTGATGAAATCTGGCTGGACGCCAGAGAAGCCACTACTAGACCCAATGTGTGGTTCGGGTACTTTGCTTATTGAAGCGGCACTGATTGCGGCCAATATTGCGCCTGGTATCAAGCGTCAGCGCTGGGGCTTTGAGGCGATTAAAGATTTCGACCGTGAAGGCTGGCTTGAAATTCATGCTGAAGCCAAAGTTAAAGCACGCCGTGGCCCTGCCAATGTAACGACGAAGTTCTTTGGCCGTGAAATGGATCGCCGTGTGCTAAGTATTGCTCGTGACAATGCGGGACGTGCGGGTGTTAAAGATCTGATTGATTTTGAGTACGGCGATGCAACGCAGTTGACATGCCCTGAAGGTTTCTCTGAAGGTGTGATCCTGTGTAACCCTCCATATGGTGAGCGTATGGGGACAACACCAGAGCTGATCTCTTTATACAGTGAACTGGGTAATCGTTTGAAGCTTGCTTTCGCGGGCTCTACCGCTTCTATGTATTCATCTTCTAATGAATTGCTAAGTTGTTTGCGTATGCGTGCAGACAAGCAGTTCAAATTGAGTAATGGCGCGCTGGATTGTGTACTGAAAACGTACCTGATCACAGCTGGTGGTGTTAAGCATGTAGAAGGTGAAGCAGAAGGGCGCGTCGAAGAGAAAGAAATCGCGCCAGATTTTGCTAACCGTCTAAAGAAGAATATTGCCAAGCTAAGCAAGTGGGCTAAGAAAGAAGGGCTTGAGTGCTACCGCCTCTATGATGCCGATTTGCCTAACTACAATGCAGCGATCGACAAATATAAAGACTTCCTGATTATTCAGGAATACGCGGCACCAAAAACGGTTCCTGAAGAGACAGCACGCCGCCGTTTGATGGATATTATGCGTGCAACGATTCAGGTAACCGGTGTCGAGAACAACAAGGTTATCCTAAAAGTGCGTGAGCGCCAGAAGGGTAAGAGCCAGTACCAGAAGCTTTCAAGTGCTGAACGCCACATGATTGTGAATGAATACGGTGTTGATCTTAAGGTTAACCTTTACGACTACCTTGATACCGGCCTGTTCCTTGATCACAAAGTGACGCGCAAGCAACTTGGTAAGATGGCTGCGGGTAAAGATTTCCTAAATCTGTTTGCTTACACCGGTTCGGCAACATGTCACGCGGCTTGTGGTGGTGCGAAGTCAACAACGACTGTTGATATGTCCAACACCTATTTGCGCTGGGCACAGGAAAATATGGAGCTGAATGGCCAAGTCGGTCCTCAGCACCAGTTTGTTCAAGCCGATTGTCTGCAATGGCTGCAAGAAGCTGATGGTGACTTTGATCTTATTTTCATTGATCCACCAACGTTCTCAAACTCGAAGCGTATGAAGCAGAGCTTTGATGTTCAGCGTGATCATATCATGCTGCTTGAGAACCTAAAACGTATGCTAAGACCGAATGGTCAGATTGTTTTCTCTAATAATAAGCGTCAATTCAAGATGGACGTCGAGAAACTTGAAGAGCTTGGCTTACAAGCGAAGAACATTTCTGATAAAACGTTGCCAATGGATTTTAGTCGCAACAAACAGATTCATAACTGCTGGATCATTACCCACAAGGAAGGTTAAGTGCTAATCACGCTTTATAGCACAGAAGGGTGTCACCTTTGCGAGCAGGCTTATAGCCTGCTCGTACAAGCCGGTGTCAGAGCACGCGTTCAAGTGGTGGATATCGCCTTTGATGACGCGCTTTTTTCTCGTTACGGCGTCACAATTCCTGTGCTCTCTATTCTTAATCCTGACTCTGATTCAAACAGCCCAGAACTCGGTTGGCCCTTTGACGCTAATGAGTTGGCAATATGGTTAAACAACAATGGCATTAATTAATATAAGTAACGCCCAGCTGGCGTACGGTGATCACGCACTGCTTGATAAAGCCGAATTTCTTCTACAGCCAAAAGAACGCGTTTGTCTGGTTGGCCGTAATGGCGCCGGTAAATCGACGATGATGAAAGTGATTTCCGGCGATGTACTGCTCGATGACGGCAGTATTCAGCGTGAGTCAGAGTTGGTTGTTTCGCGGCTAGAGCAGGATCCTCCTCGCAATGCAGAAGGGACTGTTTTTGATTATGTTTCAGAAGGCCTAGCAGAGATAGGGCTGGTATTGAAAGAGTACCACCACCTGTTGGATTTGATCACCCATGATCCTTCTGAATCTAACTTCGCCAAATTAGGCCGTGCGCAAGAAAAGATTGATCATGCTGATGCGTGGCAATTCGATAACAAGATTTCATCGGTATTGGAGCACCTTCAGTTAGAGCCACACACCTTGCTTAAAGATTTATCCGGTGGTTGGCAGCGCAAGGCCGCATTAGCGCGCGCATTGGTTTGTGACCCTGATATCTTGCTACTTGATGAGCCTACCAACCACTTGGATGTTTCTACTATTGAATGGCTAGAAGGCTTCCTAAAAGAGTTCAGAGGATCGATCATCTTTATCTCGCACGACCGTGCGTTTATCCGTTCTATGGCGACCCGTATTGTTGACCTTGATCGCGGTAAGCTAGCGTCTTTTCCGGGTGACTATGACAAGTACCTTGAAGACAAAGAAGAGATGCTACGGGTTGAAGCCGAGCAGAACGCTGAGTTTGATAAAAAGTTAGCGCAAGAAGAGGTATGGATCCGTCAGGGGATTAAAGCCCGTCGTACCCGTAACGAAGGACGAGTTAGAGCGCTGAAAGAATTACGCCGTGAACGCAGTGAACGCCGTGAAGTCGTAGGCAAAGCCGATATGCAACTTCAAGATGCACAGCGCTCAGGTAAAATTGTATTTGAAGCCGAGCATATTAGTTACAGCTACGGTGATAAACCAATCATCAATGATTTCAGTTTCAATGTCATGCGTGGTGACCGTATTGCCCTGATCGGCCCTAACGGTTGTGGTAAGAGTACACTGCTGAAAATTATGCTGGGTGATCTTCAGTCACAGGGTCACTTCCATTGTGGAACCAAGCTAGAAGTCGCGTATTTTGACCAGTACCGTGAAATCTTGGACCCTGAAAAGACTGTCATGGATAACCTTGCCGACGGCAAGCAGGAAGTGACGGTAAACGGGCGAACCCGCCATGCGCTTGGCTATCTTCAGGACTTCTTATTCCATCCGCGCCGTGCCCGTACTCCGGTTAAAGCGCTATCGGGTGGCGAGAAGAACCGCTTGTTGTTGGCGAAACTTTTCCTTAAGCCTAATAATTTATTGGTGCTTGATGAACCAACCAATGATTTAGATATCGAAACATTGGAACTTTTGGAAGATATTCTTGCCAACTATCAGGGTACTTTGTTGTTAGTGAGCCACGACCGTCAATTTGTTGATAATACAGTGACAACAAGCTGGATTTTCGAAGGTAACGGCGTCATCGATGAATACGTTGGTGGTTACCACGATGCTCAAGAACAACGTGCAAATTCGTTAAGCTTAAAAGCGAAAGCACACGCTGCCTACATTGAGGCAGAGAAGAAAAAAGACGAGAACAAGCAGCGTCAGGCTGAACGTCCTAAAGCAGGTAAGAAGCTCTCTTATAAACTGCAGAAGGAACTGGAAGACCTGCCGCTAAAAATTGAACAACTGGAAAATGAAATTGCTCAGTTGCAGGAATTGATTAACGATCCTGCTTTCTTCCAGGACGTGAAAAATGACACTGAAGGCACACTGAACCGCTTGGCGGAAGCAGAAGCTGAATTTGAGCTGGCATTTGAACGTTGGGAAGAGCTTGAGGCAATGCAGAAGGAAGCTTAATGCAACATAAGACATTAAAATTGTCAGCACTGGCCGTATTAGTTGCCAGTGCGACAGGTGCCAATGCCGCGGTTTACCGTGTGGTTGAAGTTACGGACAACACAGATGTTACGACTCAGCGTTATTACAGTAACTTAGAGTCTCAGATTAATCAGAAAGTTGAATTTTACGGTCAGGGCATTACTGCGTCTGCAGAAGGCGATAATTGCTTTGAGGGTAACTGTGACGAGGCGAACTATTCCGTCTTTGGTGAAAGTCGCTTTGGTGCTGATGGCATCAATTACCGTGATGAAGTGCCATTTGTCCTCGATAACCTTCAGCGTATCAACGACGAAGACCGCTTATATACCTTCTGTGACCGTAACCTAGGGCCTAACACGTGCCGTGAATGGGCGCGTACGCAGTACTATGGTAAAGGCTATAACACCAACGATATTTCGGACCGCAGTGGTTTTGGTGGCTTGGTGCGAGAGCAGGAAGCATGGAGCAAAAACTTTTTCTCCAATGCGACCGCATTAAACGGTGCATCATCCTTTACTGAGGTAGAAACGTTTGCTGATTCAGATAAAGGCTATGACTCGGCGGTTAAAACGGCGTTGGGTAAGTTTGTTGATGATCGCAAAACTACCAACAGTGTCATTAATGCACAGGGAACAACTGGCGTTGGTGAGTACACGTTGGGCGTGACAAGTGGTGCGTTTTTCCAAGGCGAGGATACTAGCGGTTCGAATCGCTATGCCCGACAGTTCAATAAGCGCGGCTTTGTTAACCTTGACGCTAACAAGGTTGGTCTTGCACCAGCCGGTACGGATTTGCTGACTAAAACTGCGGGTCAATCGTTGGCATGGGATGCGGTTGAGTATGACGGTCAGCTACTGGTTGTCGGTAGTGCATCGTACGAGCAAAGCGATTTTAGGGATAGCGACAATAAAGTCCCGAATAACCGTAGCGAGCGAGATGATCCTACCTTCAATGACTCGACGTTCAGAAACTGTGAAAAGACCTTTAATGAAGGCCTAGATACATTCTACGGCACAAAAGAATGTCAACTGTCTGTGTTTGCCAATGACGGGGTGTTCTGGACAGTAGACGGAAGTTCATTAAGTGTCGATGCGCAACTGCTTAGTAAGAATGATCTTGCAACTTTCGATCCGGATAACAATGACCGTTCATTCCAAGCGGGCGCTCGAGCCGTTGAGTTAGTCAATGATCAGCCTGTGGTTGTTGGTTTCACAACGAGCCGTTATGACAATGACTACTACGCAATGCAAGCGGCGATTTGGGAGCTACCCGAAGGCAGCAGTGCGACGGCTGAGAACTTTACGCGTACCCTGATTCCAGGAATTCAGTTAGAAAGAGGTGGTGATCGTGTATTCACCTACACGCTAGCCACAGGTGTAAATAGCAACAATCAAGTTATTGGTTTTACCAAGAATTTGAATCCAGATAACCGTTCTTACGCTGAGCGTATGTTCGTTTATGACAATGCGACCAAACCAAGTGCGCCTAAGTTCTTGGATTCTTCGGTGTCAGAATTGTTCTTCCCTGGTGCCAATGGTTACCCGGCCGCAATCAACAACAACAACCAGATTGTTGGACGCTTAGATGCTGAGTCGGTCAACCAGGTCGATGGCCGTTTCCGTCGCCAGCGTGGTTTCACTTATGTCATGGATGCGATTCCAGGTTCAACCAAATTGACGAAGGGCAGTGCGTATTTGCTCGATGATTTGACCAATGGTGGTGACTTCTCTAAAGAAGCGAACCAGTATCGTATCTTTGAAGCAACTGGTGTCAACGATGCGGGTGTTATCTCTGCAACGGCCTTTAAGTGTGACGGTGGTTATGAAGACTTCACGACAGATTCTTTCTGTCAAGGCGGTGAGCCGGGTGTTGAACGCACAGTCGCAGTCAAACTGATCCCAATCACTGATGCCGATGCATCAATTGAGATGCGTCCTAAGTCAGAGGCCTCAATTGAACGTAGTGGTGCATCGCTTGGTATGCTAGCAATGGCTTTCCTTGGTTTGCTAGGGTTCCGTCGACGAAAGTGAATTTTTGTCAAAATTGGTTAAATTACACTCAGGCTCACATTTTGTGAGCCTGTTTTGTTTTCATAGTTGATCTCTGCTTCTGTTTCGCTAATTCTTAATAGTGGAGACACAACATCTCCATCATTATGCAATAGTAATGAATGTAAATGATAAGGATGAGGATCGAACTTATGAAGAGACAAAAGCGGGATCGTCTGGAGCGCGCACAATCTCAAGGCTATAAAGCTGGCGTAAATGGTCGTTCCAGTGAAGACTGTCCGTACCAAGCGACAGATGCCCGTACTAATTGGCTAGGTGGCTGGCGAGAAGCACGAGAAGATCTGCAATCTGGCCTGTTTAAATAAAAACCTCCCTTCATATCTCCCTTATTGAGCCCCTATTAGGAACAGGGGCTCTTTCTATTTAGGCGGCAAGAGGCGCTTGGCTAGAGGCTATAGGGGCTATAGGGGCTATGGAAGCCTAAGGCTTGATTCTAAACTGTCCAAAGCGTTCCCATTATTATTTCAGTGACAATGTAACCTTGATTACATCTTTCAGTAGCCACTAGCCACTAGCCAATATTAGCCATTCACCAGATACAAAAAAGGCCGCCATTGGCGACCTTTAGATAACTTATTTGATGTTGCTTAGAAGCTTGACGTATCTTTGAATAGGCCAACTTTCAGATCTTTCGCGACGTAAATCTCTTTACCATCTACCAATACACGGCCATCGGCAACACCCATGATGAGTTTACGGTTAATGACGCGCTTAAGCTGGATTTCATAGGTTACTTTTTTCGCTTCTGGCAGGATCTGACCAGTAAACTTCACTTCACCTACACCCAGAGCACGACCTTTACCTTCGCCGCCAGCCCAACCAAGAAAGAAGCCAACTAGCTGCCACATGGCGTCTAGGCCAAGGCAACCAGGCATTACAGGGTCACCTTTAAAGTGGCAATCAAAGAACCACAGGTCAGGGCGGATATCTAATTCAGCATGGATGAAACCTTTGCCATGGTCACCACCTTCATCGGAGATGTTTACAATACGGTCAATCATCAGCATGTTGTCAGATGGCAAGGAAGGGAAAGCTGGACCGTAAAGTTCGCCTTTACCACATGCAACAAGTTCGTCGTAATTATAAGATTGCTGGCGTTTCATCAGACTTTATAGCTCCTTAAAAAGTATGAAGGCAATTTAGCTTACACATGTACGCTAAACAACTCGGATCAGTTCTGGACCAACCAGTGACGAAGACGGGTTAACAAACCGACATGCTTAATTATTTCGCCGTTATGGAAGATATCAATTCGCTCGGCAATCTTCGCTAGCAAGGTCTCCGCTTCTTTGTCATCACTGCGGAAGGCTTGGCCGGTAAGTAGCGGTAAGGCATCATCGACACTCTCTGCGCTCCATAGGTGGAATTTCCCGGCTTTGATGGCGTTCAAGACCTCGTCATTAAGACATAGGTTAGTCATGTTTGTTTTCGGTAATATGACACCTTGGTTACCTGTTAGGCCGCGGTACGCACAAACCTGATAGAAGCCTTCGATTTTTTCGTTAATGCCACCTACAGCCTGTACACGGCCAAATTGGTCAACGGCACCTGTCACGGCAATTTGTTGATTAATCGGTTGCATGGATAGCGCCGAAACGAGCGAACACAGCTCTGCCAAAGAGGCGCTGTCGCCATCGACTTCGGAATACGATTGTTCGAAAACAATAGAGGCGGAGAATGGCAACGGTTGGTCTAAATCTAAGGCGGTACTGATAAATGCCTGCATGATCATCATGCCCTTAGCATGGATATTACCACCAAGTTCTGCTTTGCGCTCAACGTCCGATATGTCACCGTCACCAAAGTGCACCACACACGAAATACGGGCTGGCTCGCCATAGGCGCGTGGGTGGCCCGGCACCTCAACCACAGTAAGGCCATTGACCTGACCGACTTCTTCACCTTGGCAATTGATCAGGACCTGGCCATGATGGATATCTTCAATCGCACGTTCTGGCAGGTAAGACTCGCGGTATTCGCGGGCTTGGATGGAATCCTTTAGGTGTTGGGCAGTAATTTTCTGACCTTTCGACTCAAGAGCAGCTTCACACAGTAGGCTCTGGTGCCAAATAGGGCAAAGTGGCACGCGGGTTTGGTCTTCAGCGTAACGGGCACCGGTTTTTAGTACCATTTCTAGCGCCTGATCATCCGCAAGCTCTGGTAGGTTGGCTTTCTTGATAATGGCTTTGAGGTAAGCGAGATAAAGCGGAAGGTTATCTTTATTAATGATCAAGTCCTGCTCGAACTCACCGTACATGGTAAAGCCTGAAGAGATATCCGGCTCGGCATTCTCTATTTCAGCCATAAGGTAACGGTCGCCAATCAGCACCAGTTTGATATTAAGTTGTTCGGCGGGCGGTAGGGGGTATAACGACTTGTTTGAGGCCGCTTGCCACTCTAGCGTCCCGTTCATCAGAATGCTTTTGAGGCGAGGCCACAAGCTTGGATTGGCAAGGATAGCGCCAACTGATAGCACCAGGTAGCCATTATTGGCCTGGTGTACAAGTCCATGTTTCACCTGCTGCTTGGTGATGTTGTTCTCTTCAATCGGTGGGAACACTGCACCAAAGAGGTTTTGTTCTGTTACGTTCTCGCCGGCAACGATAACGGGAGATTCATTGTTGGCTTCAGCTTGTTGTGAAATCAGCTCAATGACATAATCGCGGTAAACCTTGTTATCAGGTGCGGTAATGCGCAATACCCGAGGTTGAAGTTCGACAGCAGTAAACCGGCGCACAGCATCTGATAGACGATCTTGTAAGGTCCCTGTATTCGCGGGAAGGAGGTCATCATACTGTTTAAGGATGGCTTGGTACTGAGAGTAGTCTGGAGTCATCGAGCGCCAGTTTTGTTCATGCATGGGCGTGTGCTTTACTTCGTAATGTGAAAAGGTCAGCAGTATAAATGAATCACTGGCCGCATAATAGCTTCGTGTGTAATGTTATTGACTTCATTTGCAGTTCGGTTGAGATCGACTTAAAAACAAATGCTTAAAGTTCAAAATGGAATTGAGCTTTGGATGTCTAACAGTTACACTGTCACCACTTGAGTTTAGACTTATCGAGAATCTCTGACGACTATGAAATATCAGCAGCTTGAAAACCTTGAAGCCGGATGGAAATGGAATTATCTAGTAAAAAAATGGAAAGAAGGTGAAGCGATCACCGGGTATATCGATACCAGTGAAGCGAAAGCTGCGGTAGATAGCCTTTTATCCATTGAACATGAACCAACCAAGGTGCTCAAATGGATTGATAGTCATATGTCACCTGAGCTTGATAAGAAGCTCAAACA
Source organism: Photobacterium lutimaris (assembly GCF_003025555.1). Lineage (GTDB taxonomy): Bacteria > Pseudomonadota > Gammaproteobacteria > Enterobacterales > Vibrionaceae > Photobacterium > Photobacterium lutimaris. The sequence continues at coordinate 106,139 of NZ_PYMH01000002.1, forward strand.
AGCCATCCGTGCCAAGCGAAAGCGTCATTTCAACGCAGAGCAAGTTCATACTCGTAAAAAATCGATCGATCTCGATTACCGTGTTTGGGAAAGGCTGGCGGAGAAATCCAAAGAGCTTGATTGTACCTTGTCTGACACCATTGAGTACTTGTTGAGTGAATCCAACAAGACAGAGGTGGCCAGTAAGCAGGTATTGGATCTCAAGCATGACCTTCATGAATTGCTCGATTTTGAATAGGGCGCGGTATTAGCGGTCGGTATTCTCATCGAGTTGTTAACTAGGCTCAGGCGGTCGCTTCTACCATGTTGTAAAATATGACTGAGACGCTTTAAACAATGATCTGCGTAAAACCTTTTAGATACCATTTTGTAGATCTAGGCATAAAAAGGAAATTAGAGAGGAGCCAAGCATGGAATTTATGGGATTTGTAATTGTCCTTGCCATTGTTGTATTTATATTGGTGTTCAAAGATCGGCCAATCATGGTACTGACCTTTGAAGAGGGAAAACTCACTCAGCAGAAAGGCCAGATCCCAAATGGTTTTTTGGCCGGCTGCAAAGATATCGCTCATAAGCAGCCGTTTTCTGGCAAGATCAAAGTCTACAAGAACCGCTTTGCGACCAAACTGGTATTTTCAAAGACGGTGCCAAGCAAGGTGAAGCAGCGTATCCACAATGTTTTTCCGCATAACGGTGGCTCTAAGAAGCGGGGAAGACGCGCTTAAAGCACTTTTAGATTCGCGGTTAAAAAGCTCTCCAGCCTGGGAGCTTTTTTTGTTTCTGACACTTTTCTGTTTCTAACGCAATTTTGTATCATTGCGCTCTCCTCAGACGAAAGACATCAATAGAGGTTACCTATATGCTAACACCACACGCATTTCGTTTAACTCTCGGTAAAGATCTAAAGTTATCTATTTTGGCGTATGTGCAACAAGAAGGCATTAAAGCAGGCTCCCTGCTAAGTTGTGTTGGTTGTCTTTCACATGCTTCTATCCGGCTTGCCAATGAATCGGAGAGCCTCGAACTCGCAGGGCCGCTAGAAATCCTCACTCTGAGTGGCACCTTAACGCCAGAGCATGTCCATTTACATATCTCCGTGGCGGATAAATCAGGGCGTGTCTATGGCGGACACCTACAGGAAGGCTCTATGGTGTCTTATACCGCAGAGGTTTGCTTGGCAGAATATACCAATTTGTCTTTTTCTCGTGAGCTTGACGCGACGACTGGCTTTACCGAGCTGGTGGTTAGGTAATCTTGCTGTATATACTTGTTAGTAATGGCATATGCATATACAAGTGGTGGAGTTATGGATAAGGCTGTAGAGGCGTTACTACCTTCCGGTTTGTCATTTCAGGAACAATTTAAAGGCAATCACTGTTTTGGCTGTGGGGCAGACAACCCACAAGGATTGAAAATTCAGAGCTATTGGATGGGGGATGGCAGCTCGGTGTGTCAGTTTACCCCTGAGCCTTATCATTGCGCAGCGCCTACGCATTTCCTCAACGGTGGCATTATTGCCACTGTGATTGATTGCCATTGTATTTGCACGGCAATGGCAGAGGCATACAGGCGCTTAGATCGAGAGATTGGCAAAGGGGAGCCTATATGGTTTGCTACCGGCGGCTTGTCGTTACAATATCTGCGCCCAGTGTCGATAAACGCGAAGATTGTATTACAAGCGCGTGTAATGGCTGCTGATGAGCGTAAAGCTGAATTAAGGTGTGAGTTATTGGCGAATGGTAAAACAGCCGTAGAGGCCAAGCTAACGGCCGTGAGGGTGCCTGAATCTTGGATGACTGAATTGTGATGTTACTCTCAGTAATTTATACGCGTTTGAAGTGATTTTGCTGGTTTGTCTACTTTGTAAGAGTCAACTTGCATTGTTATAGATTTATGTTGTTGTGCCAGTCCAAGTTGTCAGAAATCACCTGATTTTCAGCTTGGAGATAGCAAGATGATTCATCCGTTGATAAAAACATGCACAGCAATGATATTGTTCACTCCATTCACCATAGGAGCAGTAACCGACCTTAAAGAAGTTGATGGTAAAGCATCTTTTGTCACTTTAGGTGCAATTAATAATTATGAATCAAAGATAAATGCCCACCCATTTCTAAACTCCTCAATTCCTCGCCCGCAAAATTACTCCGGTGAGTTCTTTGAACTTAATCATGATTATCCGGCACAGCTTGAGCCTTCCATCAAACCATATCCTTGGACGGAGGTGACGAATTCAGCTGAAATCACGACAACAAATGCGATGGACTATGTACTCGCGCTAAAAGAATATGTTTCCAAGGATATGCGTGAACTCATAAATAACCCCGATAAACCGAATAATGAAAATTGGTATCAGTCAATTTGGTTGGGAACGGAACGAGAGCCTATTCATGGAATATATGTAGGGTCCGGATTTCCTGCTGGCACGTTAACAGGTCAAGGTTTGGATATTACGACCTATGTTTACACGCTATATGATAAGCGAGCAGCCAAGACATTAGGCGATATATGGGGAAGGACATTGCATTCGGCGCTTAACCCAACGATTTCTGATCAAACGACACAATACGATGAAGGTAGTGTCATCGTGAAGTTTGCATTCGTAACGGCATGTGGGTCGGATTGGAGTCCAATGACAGAAACGGCAGTGTGGCAAATTTATGCCCCAATAAATGGTAGCAATGGCACGGCCAAATCAACTCAATCTAAATGTGATGTGACTGAAGGTGAAGGGAGCAGCACGGTTCCTGTGTTAACGAATGTGTATCTGATGCAATTTGATATCATCGTTAAGGATACTAAAGCAGCACCAGAAACGGGTTGGGTCTTCACGACCCTTGTTTATGACCACAGTGCTTCGGGAAAAGATGCTTGGGATAAAATGGTTCCTCTTGGGGCTACATGGGGAGGAGATAGTGACATAATCAATGTAACGGATGAGGCATTGATTCCTCCTGTTACTGTTAATACAGCATTAAAGCAGAATTGGATTAACTTAAAAGCCCCCGAGTACTCACGCTCAACATTGGCTTGGGATGGGCGTTTGTCAGGACCGAATGATGGTGCTGTTGTTACTCCGGCTTGGACTGCTGATCAATATTACCATCAAGGACTTGCTTCTGCGGGGTGTTTAGGTTGCCATAGCTCAGCGCAATATCCTATGACGTCGTTTTTGCTTCCGACAACGACATACCCTCCGCAAACCAAACAAGCACCATTATCAAGTGATAGCAGTACCAGTTCGCTTGTTTTATATTTACCGGGAAGTGAAGGGTGGATGAGATGGTTCCAAAGCAATAATGGTCTAACGCCGATGGGACCGAATGATAGCAAGGGTAATAAGCCTGTTGCGCTTGACTATGACATGGTGACGGCATTTAAAGCTATTCCAATGTGGCAGGCTGCGCTGGTGGCGGAAAAGTAAATCGATACCTTGCAAAACAGCCGTAGAGTTTCGATTCTACGGCTGTTCATTATTCAGTTTCGAAGAAGTCTATTTCTTCAGAGTACTTTTAGCATGGGAATCTGCTATATCAACTAAAGCCTGATGGCTGGCTAAATAATGCTGGATCTTATGTTGCAAGTCGCTTAACGCTTGCTCGGCTTTTATTCTATTGTCTTTCTCTTGTTCTAATTGCTTTCCAAGTTCAACGGCCATATAGCCGCCTTTAATTAAAGCTTTGGTTGTGACGTTGCTCTCAGTTAGCGACTTCAGCTCTTCGATCATATAATAGTGCTGGTCGATATCTCTTATTGTAATGGCCATGTGCAGAATAACGCTTAAAAGATAGCATTATGGGTTTATTTGTATGTGTGTCAATAGTTTTGATGGCTTCTCCCCGGGGCGGGATATTCATCAAAACTGTTTTTTGCTATCAATTTAACCCGGATAATCCAGGGTAGAGAGGCGTGAGATCTTTTAACTAATACTCATAGTGATAATTTGGTTGTGGGATCTCTTGTAGATACTATTCGACAACGATTAGAATTCACAATTATGTGGTATCGAGGTAGTTAAGGAATACATGTGAGCCAGCAACTGAGTCAGATCAAACGTCGAGCGATGGAAAGTCGCACTAGGGAGTTATCTAAACCTTCGCTACCAGGGTTAATGGAAATCTCTCACGGAAGTGAGATTACACTTAGTGTGAAGACGCCGGTAGGGCGGCTTTATCAGGTTAGCTCCGTGTTTATTGGTACTAATGGGAAAGATAAACTTTTTATTGAACTGCCCAAAGTGACCAAGAGTGAAAGAGAGCAATTTTTCCAGCTTGGTTATCGGGTGACCATTAAGGCCGTTTCTGAAAAAGGCGAAGGGGCACTGGTTAATGTAAGAACGGCGCTTAGCCATGTTATTACGGATCCCGTTCCGCTTTTAGTTGTTGATATTCCGCCTCAGATTGATGTTGTGCAGTTAAGAAAAGAGCCACGCTATAACGTTAACCTAGAAGGTAAAATAAAATTGCCTAATCGTGTGCTTAACGTCGTTATGAAAGATCTGTCTGTCTCCGGTTGTAGTTTCTGTGTCGAAGCAAATGGGCCAATAATTGAAATCAATAGTGTGCTGGCAATTGAAGTGGTGCACCCTAGAGCGAAGGCTATTTATCCGTTGTCGGGGAAAGTCTGTAATCATCAGCAGATAGGGGGGAATAAACAGTTTGGCATCGAGTTCGATGATCTCGGTCAGCAAGCGGTGAGGGAGTTGATGAGTAAGCTTATTTTTGACGGTGCAAAGCTTTCATTTAAGAAGTAGAAACAGGGCGAGCGGCAGTTAAATAGATTTAATCCGTTACATTGTAACGTATAGAGTAAGTTAATCGTCACTCAGCTGGAGGACGCCTAGTTTTTCTAGGCAGCGCTGAATTTTTTGCATCGAAAGTGGTTTAATTAAATAGTCATTCGGATTAAGGGAAATGACCCGTTTAACAGTATCAATTTCGCTGTCACCGGTTACAATGACGACGGAAAGAGAAGGGTATTGCGCTCTTATATATTGCAGTACTTCAATACCATCTAAAGGCCTGCTCAGGCTCAAATCGAGAAACACACAATCTACCGTATTTTTTAGCAGAATATTATAAGCTTGCTGTGCGGAAGGCGCATAATGCAGTTTTTGGATAGGGACACTTTTTCTCAGTAGCTCAGCCATTATCTTGGCCATCATTTTATTATCTTCAATGATGAGAAACTTATTCATAGTGGTTTTTCCTTAAATCCATGTAGTGCGAACTTGCCTGATTCAGCGAGAATGGCATAGGTTATATATTATGATAGGGATGATAAACGATCAACTCGTCTATCAATAGCCTAATGCACTATAATTTTATTTATCTATACACTTAAATCACACCTAAAAGGTTTAAAGAGTAGGGCTTTTGTGTGGCATAAAAGAAGCTGCACATCAACGTACAGCCTCGGTGATTTAGATGGCTAGGGACTTTCCGAGTAACACACTATTTAAGTGAAGCGGCTGGTTATCTCTTGTGAGGAAAATTCCGCGTTGGTCAGAAATATAAGCGGCTTTATCTGCCGACTCAATAATGTAAAAACTACGGGCAGTGAGTGACTGCCTGTTATCTGCTGTGTCCTGCTCCTTTGCAAGGAAAAGGTAATGAGAGCCATAACGCAAGAAGAGTCCGTAAAACTGCTTGGAAATGGTGATCCTATTGGCCGCGTTATAGCCTAAGAATTGAATTTTGATTCGACCATGAGTGAGTACCGTCGAGAGGCGTTCGTGGCCAATATCAGGGTAATTGGACTCAAATTGATAACGTTCATTAGTCGTTAAGGCTGAGATAACGCCTGCGCTAATCGTGAAAAGCAAACCAAGTAGAATGCCGATCATTGCTTTAGTCACGAATTTACCCACGGCAATCACCTTGTTCAATATAGGAAGTGAGATCGATAAAACCGTTTTGCTTATCGATGGCAATCAACTGATAACTATCGCAAATCCCCCCAAGTGGATAAGCAATCATCTTGGATTTTGGCTCTGAGTGCGCTTTAATTGCGTTTATTATTGCTGGTGGCATTGACTGGCCATCATAGAGAATATGGTGCTTATCGATATGCGTATCTTCAACAAACAGCATCATCTGTGACAGTGTCACAATAGTCATGATGAAGGCGACTATTGTGACAAGGTAACGTCTTGTCAGCTGGGCAAGCACCGGAATAAAGTTAACGTTTGTCTGTTTAATCTCGGTTAATACGGAATTATTTACGCTTTCAGTATGCGCTTCATTGACGGTTTCACCGGTTGCTGGTGGCTTATCCTCTGCCTCCAGTGCAATGTTTTCGGTGGCATGAAGGCGGATGAGGTAGCCTTTTTTGGGCTCGGTAACAATTACATCTTCAGCGCCAAGCTCTAAAAAAGCCGACCGAATGTGTTTGATTGCAACGGTCAGAGAACTATTGGTGACTACCTTGCCAGTCCAGCAGCCTTCCAGTAATGCATCTCGGCTAACAGCAACATTAGGTTTTTCTGCCAGCATACAAACGATCAAGGACTCTGAACGGGAAAGTTTCACGCTTTCATTATCAGTGGTGCGGATCAGCACTTGTGTTACAGGGTCAATCTTAAAATCCCCAAGTAAAACTGGTGTTGTCATGTCACGCATAATTTTCCTCATATTCACCACTTTGAGCCGGGGATTTTAGGGGAACGTCTAGCTCAAAACAATGTCGTTAAGGTTAAAAATCTAGGATCTGAATGGGGATCGGTGATTGTATGGCCGAACGACAGGCTATGTTCGGCCAACGGGCTTACTAAATATTCATTTTATAGCCAAGGTACATGATGCTGTAAGACACACTTTCTGTTTTAACGGCTTCTAGCTCTTGAGCAATCTCTTGGACATGATCCTCATCACGCGCTTGCACCGCAATGGAGTAGGTTGGCTGCTTGAGGTTGCCATCAAACTCTTGAATACTGAGGTAGGCCGAAGTAACAACGCCTTGTGCATTCCAATTAACTACTTTTTGGAGGTCTTTCCCCAAAATTTGATCGACTAATAAGTTTTGTTGCGGCTCTAACCAGGTCAACTCCAAGGAGTACGTGTTCTGGATCATTTCTTTGTCCAGCCACTTTGTACCAATATCTCTGATAGCACTGATTTTTACTACGTCGTCTTTGAAGAAAGGAAGTGGTTCAAGACGTTTCAGCACTTGATCGGCAGAGTCGGCTTCCATTACAAAGTTAATAATTGGAAATTGCTTGCCGTCCACTGTCGAGTGGCGAACAAACAAATCATGAATAATGCCTTCCTTTATCAGTTCAGAAAAAGCACTGCGCTGATCATTCATACCTTCCAGCACAGTTAGCGCATCATCTGTTTTCCATTCTAGGCTAACACCAAATGCTGCACTGTGGGCTTGGGTTGCTGACAAGGCAAAGCCAAGTGCAAGAGGGATCATTTTTAATGGTTTCATACTAAATTCCTTTTAGTTTCTTATAACTTCATAAAGAGCAGGGTAAAATTCAACGCCGGGAATACTCAGTGGCGACAGTGACTTGTTCATTTTGGAAATGGCTGTTTTAAAGTCGGCTGTTGATTCCCACTTCGCGACATTGATGTAGTGGAATTTACTGTTCGGCTGAATAGAGCGGTGTAATGTTGTAGAGATATAGCCCGGTTGTGTTTCTAGGAAGTCCCTGGCTTGTTCCCAATGGTCAAGTACCGCTTGCTCCTGAGGTTCAGGAACAAGAAAAGGATTAATAAGAGTGACTTCGGCACTGACTGGAGCAACAGCGAGCGAGAGAAGTAGAGCGGGGATGACTTTACCTAACATTTGGGTCTCCTTGTTATTGTATGGCGTTCGAAATTTATCACATACAATAATCAGAAAACCCAAATGGTTAGTTAATTCATATTAATTATCTTTGAATTACAAGATGTTAAACTGGTATCGGGCACCGATACGGAAGTTCATCTCTTTTAGGACCGGTAGCTCACCAAATGGTGTGGTGCCTAAATCCATAGCACGATGAGCAATGTTGGCTTCTAGGCTCCATGCATCAGTAAGATGGATTTGGTTATCTAAGCGCAGCTCATACAGTGGCTCGTCAAAGGTGGCGACACGGATAGCCGGTTCAGCGGTCCAGTGCTTCGTCAGATTAAATTTACCACCAACTTCGGCCGTAAATGCTGTGTCGGAGTAGGTCAGAGAAATATCTGAGAAAAGAGGGGTCGATAGGTCCATATCAGCGGACAGTTTTTCTGCACCTAAAAGGGCATAGATCGAACTGTTCTGACCTACAGGGGTATAGTAGCCCAGGCCAATCAAAGAGTGGCTGAAACCAAGGCGGTCGCGTGATACGTCATCATAGCGTCCTTCAAGAAAGACTTGGCCTACAGGATTGATGCTAGCGCGAGCATAGTAACCTGACATGTTGTCATAGCTACTGTTTATGTCGGTAGGAAGGTATTCACTGAATAGCGAATACTGGTAACCAGCCGAGATGTAAGAGTAGTTCTGCTGAAGTTCAACAGGACCGGCAATTGCTGATGTTGTAATGGCACAGCCAAGGGCAAAAAGGGGGAAAGCGTTTTTCATTATATTAATCTCCTAAATCGGAGCGGAGATTAAGTGACGACTCTGAAAATTGAAACATTTGGCGGTGAATATTCATATTAATTAATTTATTAAAATCTTTATGTGGTTGATTTTAAATAGGTCGCCATCGCGGGTATATTCTAATGCACTATAATTTAAAGTCTCTAAACACAACAAAAAACACCATCATGTGTTGGTACATCCCATGCTATATACCCAAGTTCTGCTTTCAATAGAGTAAAACCGCTAGGATGATGGACCGTTTATTGGGTACGTTCAATTGCCTGGTATCTCAAAGCCGCAGGTCTAACAGAGAAATGACAGTGTCACTTATATAGCGCAATGCAACCTATCAACCAAAACAACGCGCTGAGTAATCATCATGTCTATGTGGTTGGTATGTCTGGCTGCGGGAAAACTTCCGCAGCCAAAAAGCTGTTTATCAAACCGACTGACCAAGTCGCCATCTTTGATCCAATTGGCGATTACGAAGGACAATTGGCCGGGCGTAAGGTTCGCAGCTATGCCTCGTTGAAAGCCTTTGCCGCCGCCTTGATTGCTGGGCGTAAAACCAACCAAGGCTTTAAGATTGCGTACTACCCAAACCACGAAACCTTATATAGAAAAGCATCGAGGAAGATTTCGATAAATTCTGCATGGTGGTTTGGGGCATGGGCAACGGCAAGCACAAGAAACCACTAAAGATAATCTGCGAAGAAGTGGCTGAACATACCAGCACAGCAGGCAAGGCGACGGGCTACCACGGCAAAATATTGAGGCTAGGGCGAAAGTTTGGCCTGCATTCCATCAACATGTTCCAACGGGGGCAGGAAGTATCAAAAACCATCATTGATAACTGCCAGTTTGCTTGTGTAATGATGCAAAAGGCTGATGACAGTGCACGGTACTTGCAGCAGAAGACGGGGATACCAGCGAGTGAAATAGTTGGTTTAGAAAAGCTAGAGTACGTTTTGCAGGATGGGAAGGAGTGGAAGAAAGGAGAGTTAAATTGGTGAGTAAGTAAACATTCAGGCTATGTCAGAGGATGTTTGATTGTTCCCTTGCAGTTACTCATGAGAGTGTATGTGTTAACATACATCTTAAAAAAGGTCTTTATGCGGAGAATTGAATAAAGTTGCGTATGATTCCTCCTTTTTTTTGGTGTTGAATTTTTTAAGGGTATGATATTCGTGAAAATCACAGATGCAAAGGTAATTTCTGAATACCAAGTGTTTTTTGATGACCTGTACGGAAATACAAACAAAGACCGTGATTGGCAAGAAATCTATGGTTACCTTTCTCGGACAACTGGTTATTTGACAAGGGCAGTATTAAAAGGCTCAGTTAGCTCTCAAGAGTTTGCCAGACCTATTGCTTGGTTATCTGCATTAGCTACAAAGCTTGATATAGATTTACAGAGTAGTTTCTATAAAAAATATCCAAGTATCTGCCACTATTGTTTGGAAGAGGTATGTTGCTGCTTCCGAACTGATAAGCAACCTAAAACCTACAGGCCTCCACATAAACTTATTGAGGAAAGAAAGACTAGATATACAATTTTAGGGCGCTTTGATAAACAATCGTTCGATGCGGCAGTAAAGAACATCATGTCAATTTACCCTAACAATGAGGTTGTGTGGCATTTCTCTGGTCCTTGGATGAATTGTTCCAAGCTTTTTGAAGAAATAGCAGAATTACATGAGTCAATATGTAAGTACTATGCTGGCGTTAAGAGCAAGTCCCATGTTGAGGAAGAATTTGGTGATGTATTAGCTTGGATTTTATCTGCATGGGTTAGTACACATAGAGACAAGAACCTAGATGAAGAAATTGTCAGTTACTTCTACCATGGCTGCCCAGTATGTAAAATGCAGAAGTGTTCATGTGGAAAATATGACTCCCGAATTCAAGGGGTAGTTGATCCCAAGCGATATAATGAATTGCGAACTTTGTTCGAACAGCTTGAAAAAGTCTCACCTGATGCAAAAACAGATATTGAAAGCTTGATCCTTGCTCTTAAGTCAGTTGAAGAGAACCAGGATGAAGCCACAGCTCTTGCTACTACTGTTGAAGCAAAATCAGTGTATACCAAGTTGCAAGAAAAACTCGACAAGACAGAAGCGGTCACTACAACTTTAGCCTCAATTGGTAAAATCATTAGTAATGTTTCTGATGTCCTATAACGGGTAGTAGACTTAGCCACTACTGTGGTAATTATATGTTTGACTCTGGAAGCTTCTTGTATAAGATTCAAGTCATAAATCACATGTCATATTGTTAGGCTCACAGCCTCACCCTTATACAGTTTTTGAACCAAAGCACAGTTTTCAAAGCCCGCTAACCTATAGCCTTAGCGGGCTTTTTTGTGCTTGCCTTAAAACCGAATCACTTGCTTTCCTGATGGGGAACTTTTGTTAACCAACAGAGAGCAAACATCATGAGTGCAAAAACTAAGGGCTATGTGATCACTGGCGTGATCGCGCTATTTGTAGCTGGCGCGGTAGTCTGGGCATCGAATAACGTTGATGCCGTCGAAGATGCAATTGGATAAGGGGAGCATTATGGAATTAGTGCAAACCCCATTCGCGCCACGTCCCAAAGAGCTAGACCCGGTTGAGGGGGTAGGTTGGGGCAACCGGGCGTCACTGCGTTTGGTATCGGGTCCGACTTATCACAGCATTGAACTGGTTACCGATATTACCGACCCGAGCGACATTGAACGTGTTGAAGTGTCGTTGAATGGTTCGGCCAAAATCAATGTGACGGGCGAAACGCTGGTCAAGCTGCAAGCCCACCGCAAGAACTACGCCCAAGACGGGCGCTATGTCATTTCATTTGGTGATGCCACATTGCGCACCAAGATTGGTGTACGCCAAACCGACCTTGTTACCTTGGGTGGCGAAATCTGGTTTGTGTATATCACTCTCAAATCAAAACCTGCCGGAACCACACCGCCAAGGATCCGCGCTCGTGCCCATGTGCTACCTGCACAATCGGTGCGTTACTACATGCCGCGTATTTACGAGCTGACGTGGTTTGCCTCGGCAACAGGCCGCACGCCGTTTGATTTTTCCGAGCGCAGCCCGGCACTAAACCTCAAGCGCATTCATTTCCTCGATAGCTCAGTAGATCGTGTCCGCGTTCTGCGCGATAGCTTCGAAGAAATGAACGTCACAAAGGCTGATAATGCCTACGACTTGGCGCAGGCCAAGAAAGAGCAAAACCCTGATTGGTTTAGCCTCGACTTTATCCGCTATGGCTTTGGTGCTGACGGCATGTTGAACACCGCCGCCCGCAGCCAGTTGGCTTTCGAGCTGGATAAATCCGCCGTGGGCAGTGTGCCGGTGATCGTTGAAGCCGTCGAACAGGTGAACGCATTGCCATCCAAAGGCTAAGGGGGCGCGATGAGTCTACTCGATTCAGTAGGAGAAACACTGGGTGGGATTTGGGATACCGCCAGCGATGGTGGCGAAGCCTGGTTAAATTCTTGGTTTGATAACGAGGCTGAAAAAGTGGCCTCGGCAGCACCGGAAGAAAATCGTACGCCACAGCACAAAGAGCCAGCCCAGCAACCCACTGGGCAGCCGATTTACACCTCGGGTGTCAGTAATACGGCCTTGATGTTGATGGGCGGTGGCATTGCGGCACTGGCTTTGGTCTTGCTGCTGAGGGGGAAATGATGCCGTTTCTATTTTGGCCGCTACTGACGGGCACCATCGGCTATATTTCCGGGTTATTTACCGGGGAAAAAGTCGGGCGAACGATACGTATTCTGGCGGCAGTAGTTATGGGGCTGTGGCTCTATGACATTGTGATGGGGAAGAAAGCATGATGAACATTCCCGGTCTGACAAACTCCGGCAGCATGCCGATTAACGCGGGGGCAGGGCCTAGCTCGGTTGGCGGCAATGAAGAAATCAATTTCCGTGGCGGTTCGGTGTCCTTTGGCTCTGGTAGCTTGCCTAATTGGGCAATGGCGGCGGTCGCTGTTGGCTTGCTGTGGTTTGTGCTGAAGGGGAAGTAATGCAGTTTTGTTTTATTAGCCCTGAGCATCCCGACTATTTACATCATGTACACCGCTTAGGGGCGGCGTTTGATGAAGCCGAGAATCCCGAGCAGGAATATCGAGAAATGAAAGAGCAGCTGGAAGGCGGCACCCTAAGTTTGTACCACGCCAAGGATAGTGGCGTTGATTTGTCCATTGTCGGTGAAGCCGACGGGCAAAGTTATTACGTGTGGGGTGTCGCTGGTGTGGGCTTCAAGGCTGGCATCAAAGAGCTGATTCGTCGGATCAAATTGTCAGGTTTCAAGTCCGTTACTTGCGCGACGGCCAAGCAAGGCATTCGCCGGATGTATCGCTATTTTGGCCGTAACGCCATTACGGCAGTGGAAAGGCTCAGTAATGGCAAGTTATGTACATGGCATAAGTTGGAGGTGTAATGGGACGTTCAAAATCGAAGAAATCATCCAACACCACTAATGTCAGTGGTACAGCGGCGGCCAGTGGTGACAACAACGGCGTGATGCTATCTGGAGTGAATGATTCCAGTATCAATGTGAACATGACGGATCACGGTGCGATGGAGCAAGCGGCCGAGCTTGGCGAACTAGCGCTAACCAGTAATGTGAAAGTCACAACCGAAGCGCTGGACAGTAATACGCAAGTGACTAAAGCGGCTTTAGGAATGGGCGAGCGAACGGTCGATAAGGCGCTCGACTTTGGCAAAGATGCCATTGATGAAGCCATGAATTTTGGCCGTGACTCGCTAGAAGGTGCGTTGCAATTCGGTGGTGATGCGATGCAGCTCAATGCCGAAATCAGCAATAACGCGATTGAGGAAGTCAGTCAGGCGCACCACGAAAACCTACAGATGGTGGCGGGGCTAGCGGGGAACCAGGCTGCGCAAAACAGTGCAAACCTTGAATCGCTGAAAGAGCTGGCCGCAATGAACAGTGATGGCGGCCAAGTCGCAACTAGCCGCCAGATGACCATTGTTGTCGGTCTGGTCATGACATTCATGGCCATCATGATGCTTGGAGGTAAGCGATGAACTTTCACCAGATTATGCAGCCGCGCCAACGTTCGCAGTTTCAGGCCGTGGGTGAATTTCTCTATATCGACGCGTGTCCGGAGTCGGTATCAATCACCACTGAGCGTGGCGATTATCGACTAAAACAGGGGGCGCAGATTATCGACCCGCAGTTAGCAGGCCGGGTAACCGTTGAGAACATGGGCGAGGCTGGGGCAGTCACCATTATCTGCGGTTACGGTCGCTACGTGCCGCCGTCTGACGGGCAGCAAGTGGCAGTAACACAAATGCCAGCAGTGACCCTGTCACCCAATCAAATGATGAACATCGGCAAATTGCCACAGGTTGCGTTGGTCGATGGGCAGGCGGTGATTATTTCCCAACTGCCGAAGGTTGAGCTGGAAGATAATCAGCAAGTGACCGTGTCACAACTACCCGAAGTATCATTGGCAGCAGGCCAACAGGTCGCCGTGACCGAACTCCCTCGGGTGAAGCTGGAAAGCGGGCAGGCAGTTCGCGTCTATGCCACTACGCCAATGCTGACCAAACCCGTTGGCGGCGAAAACATAGCAACCAGTGAGCTGGCTATCACAGAGGGCATCGCAGAGCTGGCTTCTAATACATCACGCTGTCACGTTTTGCTGAAAGCCAGTTCAACCAACGCCGATGCAATCACACTCGGCAGTGGCTGGACATTGGCAGCAGGCGAACAGCTCAAACTTGAAACCACCGCCGCACTGAGCTTTGCGGGTACTGACGGTGATGCAATCCAAATTATCGAGGTCACACGATGACAGAAAAAACACTAAAGGAACGTCTGCCCGTAGGAAGCCCACGGAACAAAGTCGAATACTTGGCGGATGAGTTCGAACGTGTTGCCAACGACTTGTACAGCCGTTTGCAGAACAAGGCAGTCAACCTGCTGGCGAACCCTCAGTTCAATGAGATCTACGAATCACAATCCAATGTGACGGACTTTAACAAAATGACCATGACTGAAGGGCAAAAGCCTAGCCTTGATTTAGCCATCAGGAATGGTCGCGGCTCAATGATGGTCAGTGACAGCTGGGCGGTCGAGCTGCCGTATGCCGAAAGTCAGGAGGCGACTTTCTTCAACACAGGCCGTTATTTCAGTTGGGCTGATACCTTTGACCGCGCAAGTGGCGTACTAGAATGCAGGGCAAAAGCGTTTACCTTGTATCAGGTGGCAACCGTGCCATTCAATGGCCTTGACCATGACAAGCTCAAAGCGCGTTTTTCGATAACGGGCTGGTCAGGGACAAAAGTCAAAGTCGGCATTGCCATGATGAAAGTCGACTTAGACGGCACGATGAAAGTGGATTATGTGGATGCCGTTCGCGAGTACGTGCTCGAAGACAATGTTGCTATCGACAACCCGATGACGGTTGAGTCTGGGGAAATGAGTCTCTATATGCATGGTGTCTCGCCACGCTGTATGGTCGCGCCGTTCTTGGAAATTTCTGATGCACGGGGATATTGCTATGTTTACAACGCCGCACTCTGGCATGCCACTATTCATGGTGATGATCCGAAAGCGTTCATCAACCAGACCAACCCGCATGGCTACTCGCAGTTTATCTATCACGGTAAGTTCCCTGAGTTCGAGTTCTTGGACAGCAACCTAGTGACCTATAAAAACAGTCGGCACTTCCCGTTTTTTCATAATGCCCAACAGCACTTCATTATCAATATGCGTGAGAAATACAGCGCGAAGGTCATTGATATCAAGCCGGATTCGATAACTGTTCAATACAACGATTCTGACTACCAGGCGTTACAGGCAGACCCCGACGTATCACACCTTTGGTACCAGTACAGCATGATGCCCATCGGTGTCGGGTTCTATAAATGAAATGGCTGATAGCACTTGCCATGGTGCTGTTATGGCTCAACAGCCGCAAAGGGCTGGTTACTCCCAGTAATCAGCCAAGCCAACCATCAAATAACACAGGGATGAATGAAGATATGACAACCGGAATGCCACGGGGTATCCGTAATAACAACCCGCTGAATATTGAGTACAGCAAACACAACAACTGGCGTGGCCAAGTGTCCAGCGATGGCCGATTTGTGATTTTCGAAGATGACAAATGGGGCTTCCGTGCGGCGGCTCGTATCTTACGCAGCTACCAGAAACGCGGGATCACCTCCATCAACGACATTATCCATACGTTTGCGCCAAGCCATGAAAACGACAGTGATCATTACGCCAACATGGTGGCGACTTGGACGGGCTATGACAAGTACCAGGCACTTGATGCGACCAACGATAGCACCGCCGCCGTACTCATTCAGGCCATGGCACGTATGGAAGTCGGCCGCCAATATCCAATTCATGAAGTTATCGAAGGAGTTGCGCTGGCATGACGACAAAGAAAGCTGCTACTTCGGTAGCAATCAGTGTTGCAGGCGTGATTATCGGCGCATACACACTCAAATTTCTACGTAAAAAAGGATGGTTATGATTGATTTGAAACGGGTGATTAACCTTGAAGAGACAAGCACCAAAACGGGTTTGATGTTGCTTGGCAGTGCTGCCGTAGGTTTGCTGACAGGCAATAGCGAACTAGTTACCGTGACCATTGGTGAATCCGGTGCGCAATTGGGCGGCACAATTCCGGCCATTGCCGCTATGTTTATTGGCCTGTTTGACACGGTTCGCCGGGAAAAAGGCTAGGGGGTTTATGTGGGAGAGCTGCTAAAACTGTTTACCGAACTTGGTGTTAATCCACCTACGCTTATCATCTGTTATCTATTATTTCGGTCAGTTAAGGCTCATGAAGCTGTGCTTAGTGAGCTAAAGAGAATGCTAGCTCAACATGAGAAGCGCATCATGAAATTAGAGTGGAAGAATGAAAACTGATTAAAATGCAGGCATGAGTGTACAAAAAAAGAACCATTGATGTTAGCTTTATACATGATTTCATAAGGAGATATTATGGCTAAGGTTACATTATGTTCAGATGGTGCTGATGTTTCTGATCAGGTTTTTACAATCGATCTTGAAAGGAAAAAAGACATTTTAGCTTTTATTAATTTAGTTAAACACGGTGGTGTTAGCTCTGGTCTAGTTAAACCTGCAGTGCAAGTGCAATCCTCAGGTAAGAGTCAGACCGTTTCTCATCGTAATGACTGGCATTTAGATGACTCACTTATTTAATCAAATAGCCCGCAATAGCGGGCTTTTTTACGTTTAATTCAGTGGTACAGAGCCCCACATATAGGCTTCTTTAGCATCATCATAGATGAAACCCGCCAAGTACTTGGTGCTATCCACAGTCACATTAAACGCCATGCCTTCATAACTGCCATCAAAATCGGGATCTGAACAACCCGACGCATCAACATCAACCGTGTGATAAAAAGAGACTTCACTCATTAGCTTGCCGGACAACGTACAGTCAGCATTGATTGTAAGGTTCGCGGCACTGTCCAAAGACCAAGATTCGCCCGTCATAGGATCAGTAAAGGTACCAACAAGGCTATCTAGTGATTCAAGCGTATTTTTTTGACGATCGAACGAGTAAACAAACGGTTCGTTGTTAATGGTGGTAGAAACTGTTGCAGTATCACCGTCATAGTAAATATTAACGATTTGATCGGGGTCTGAGAAATAGAAGCCATCAGCAATGGCAGCTACGCCAGTTAATCTCAGTTCATTAGCTAACGTATAGATTCGGTCAAAGTACAAAATGGCCGAGCCATCTGAGATAAGTACTTTTCCTGCATTAGCTTTATCAACCAGCATGACAGCTTCGCCAGATTGAAACAGGCCATCAAACTGGGTACCGGTTTCTGAACCAGCGGAATTTCCTTCACCAGAAGAACTTGAACCAGAACCTCCGCCGCAGGCTGTGAGTAAGACAGTTAACAACAGTACAAATATTTTTTGCATCAGATCATCCTTGAGTTGGTGGTTAGGTTTCCAAGTATGCAAATGAAGCGCAGCTTGGAAACCCAAAAAGTATTTTGATTAGAGTCAGTTAACGGATCAAATTGTAAAGGCTAGGGAGCTTACTTCTTAGCTGCGTGCTTGGTTTGAATATTCCGATACTTTTTCTTTTTGTCTTTGCTGACAGTCTCATGCATCGGCTGTTGGAGTCGGCGGCCGCCACGGAACGGCAACGGTGTGACGACATTGGAACGAACGGGCACATAGTCTAATTCGTAGAGTCGCTTTAACGCGTGGTATTCATCATAACGTAGTGACCAAGACATCAGCTCTTTGGGACTAAAGCGGCGACCATCAGGAGTGACGATGACACAGTATTGTTCATCAATTCTAAATCCTTGCCAGCGGGTATCATCAGGAAGATAGCCACGGGCACGAATGATCAGTAATTTTTCAGCCATTGGATTAACGTCGATTTCTCCGGTTAACCAACGTTTGACGGTGATGGGACGAACGTGAAACCAAGCAGAAGCTTGAGCAATGTTGTCGAAATGACGCCAGAACAGCTTGACGAAGGATTGATGCAGCATGATGTGCCTCGCAAATTTCTCGTTTATTAAAAGTTCTTTTCGATTAATCAAACGTGGATTGATAGACAACACCGATAACGTTAGCCAACAACAAATTACCGGACATAAGCCGACGTTTGTAAGGAGAAGACGCTAAGCGATCATGTGAGATATAAAAAGGTACGCATTGTAATTTAACTAACTGTTTCCAAGACATTTTAAGCCTCCAAAAGTAGACGTTTCTGGCTTGACCCATAAGCCACAAGAACCTTACAGACATTGTTAAATTTATATCCCTCTGTTTATCCCACTTTAAAATGTCAGTGAGTTTTCCCAGATTAAACTGTCTCTTTCCAAGGTAGTTCATCATTGCTAATCAGTGGCTGTGGAGTAGGGATGTCATGGCTTTTTCCTGTTGCTGGCTTTGAATTGTTCCGGGTGGACTAATACCGGGTTGATGGCTTCCAATTGCCTGATAGCCCGCTGTTGGGCTGTGCGTTTCGGGGCCTTCTTGCTGCGGTTGCGTTTCTGTTGCTGCTCGAATTCCTGTTGTTTGTCCTGGGCAAACTTGAGTACGGCGCCCAGTCGTTTGTTGTCGACGACTTTGCCTTGGTCTACATCTGCCAACTTATCGAAAACTCTGAAGGTCAGCTTACGGTGGCCGTATAGAATGGCGATGGTGCCATCCGGGCGGTCCAACACCTTAACAACCTGATTGACTAATCGCTGGTTTTCTTCTGTTGGGTCAATGAGATAGACAACCTTATCATATTGAAAAGTCAGTGATTTGGAGAGCTTACGTAGCTCTTGCCAGGCAAAAATATCATTTAGCTCTTCAGCTGATTCCCGTAATGGCCGATGCATGTCTTTTGGATACCGCGGAGGCTTGGCAAAACGACGGTTGAAATCCGCGATAAAGTCGGGGAGCCATGCATTGGCTTGTTCAATCGTATCAATGCCTTGCAGGCGCATTTCCTTGACTAAGCGATCCTGTAACGTTTTATTCGCACGCTCAACGCGGCCCTTGGCTTGTGAACTGTTGGCACAGATCAGCTCGATATTGAGATCATTCAGTACACGACCAAACTGGGTGAGTCGTTCAGTGTGGGCATCGCGCTTGCTGACATGGAAAACCGCATGCCGGTCACTATAGAACGCGGTGGGTTTGCCGTGCTGTTCAAGGTATTCGCGAGTAGCAACCATATAATCGAAGGCTGATTCGGTTTCGCTGAAGCGCAGGTTCATCAAGCGGCCAGTGGCATCATCAATATAAACCAGCAAGCAGCATTTGGGGCTGCGACCTTCGAACCAGTCATGATGGGAGCCGTCAATTTGAACCAGTTCTCCAAGGCAATCACGCCGGTGACGAGGTTGATAGATACGCGGTTTACGTTTGGCATGGGGAACCCAGAGACCATCGGCAATCATCCATTGGCGTAAGGTTTCAACGGAAACATGGATATCATGAAGCTCAGAGAGTTTTTCATGAGCCAACGTCGGGCCGAAATCTTCGTATTGCTGATGGAGCAAGGCCAGTGTCTGTAATTTTAATTTCTCATCATGGCGATGATTGCCAGGCTGACCACGCTTTAAAGAAACCAAACCAGCAGCACCAAATTCGATGAAGCGTTTGACCAAGCGATAAACTTGGCGAGGACTGAGTTTAAGTAAGCGGGCAGCATCGACACCGGTGATCCGTTTATCACAGATGTCTTGGATTAGTTTGATTCTCAGTAATTCATTGTCAGTCATGGTCAATAGCATCCAAGGGCTCAAAACACGGCAAAGAAAGCGTGTTTTGAAGCTAGAACAACATGACATTTCAATCTGGCTCAAACCTGACATTTCTAACTAGATCTTACAATATCAGTGCGCATTATGTACCTTATGTTAAATAAGGTATCGATAACGGTATGTTTGAACAGGTATTGCTATCTATCGGTTTCCCCTCCTTTTCTATTGCTAGCCTCCAAAGGTTTGAACTACTGTACAATTTAACAGTATTGGCTATTTACCATAAAATAGGTAATAAACACCTTTTTTAAGTACTGCTGCAAATGGTCAGTTTGCCTGGTACTTCAAAACATGGTGTTTATTACTAGGCTTGATTCATCAAGCCTAAAGCAAAAAAGCCGAGCTTGTATAAGCTCGGCTTTTAGTGCATCGCTACAATTATCGTTTATTGGCTATCCGTAACTGATGCTTCGACAAAATCTTATCAAGCTCATTGGCTATAATCGGCTTGGCGATGAAGTCATTCATGCCAGCAGCAAAGTAAGCTTCCTGATCTGATTTCATGACATTGGCCGTTAAAGCAATGATTGGAATGTCAGCGCCTCGGTCTCGCAACGATTGCGTTGCACTGATTCCGTCCAGTACTGGCATTGAGATATCCATCAAAATAATATCGACCTCGTTCATTCCGTTATCGTCGATGTCTAAAACTTCTTGGCCATTGTTAGCAATCACGACCTTATGGCCGCGCTTTTCTAGCATTAGTTTTGCGACCAACTGGTTCGTTGGACTGTCTTCGGCCACCAAAATTTTAAGCTTTGGTAAATGCTCGACATCGATAATTGGCGTTTCAGCTTCAGAGTCTTCTGCTTCAAGAATGTCTAATGGCAAGATCACAGTAAAACAACTACCGACACCTAACTGGCTTTCTAGTTGGATTTCACCCTGCATTTTTTTTATCAGATGCAGGCTAATTGCTAAGCCTAAACCGGTACCACCAAATTTTCGGGTAATGCTGCCATCAGCCTGTTTAAATGGTTTGAACAGCTGTTTCTGTGCGTCTGGTGAAATACCTATCCCCGTATCTGATATTTTCAGGAATACTTTATTGTGGGTTCGGGTTACATCAACGGATACCGAACCTTCATCCGTGAACTTGATTGCGTTTCCAACAAGATTAAACAGCACTTGGGAAATACGGTTTTTATCACCAATAATTTGTTCCGGCACTTCACCGTTGATACTGCTACTGAGAGTTATCCCTTTCTTTTTCGCTTGATCTTGCAGTTGGGTAATAACTAAATCGATACAGTCGGATAAGCATAGCTTGCTATTAAATAGCTCAAAGCTCGTTGACTCAATCCGTGATAAGTCCAGTATGTCATTGATAATTGTCAGCAATAACTGTGCTGACTGATCCATCTGATTTATCCAGCCTTGCTGCTTCTGACCCAACCCTGAATCACCGAGCATATCTAATAACCCAAGAACTGCATTTAATGGCGTTCGGATTTCGTGGCTCATCATTGCCAAGAACTCAGATTTAGCCTTGTTAGCATCTTCTGCTTGGCGTTTGGCCTGCTTTATTTCTTCAATTTGTTGCTTACGACTGGTAATGTCTTTCGCTGTACCGCGGTAGCCCAGCAATTGGCCTTGCTTATTAAAGTATGGTGTACCGCTCAGGCTAATCCAAAGGCCACCTTCATCATCCGGCAATTGCCACTCAAGATCTTCAAAGGCAATTTTATTTTCAAAAATTGCCTGCAGCTGATCACGGTTTGTTTTAGCGTCACCAAATATATCGAGGATACAATTACTATCGACGGTATGGTTTGTCAGATTAGGTGACGATATATAAGTGAAGCGATATTCTGGATCGACTTCCCAGAACCAGTCCCCGACTGTTTTAGCAAAATCTTTAAAGCGCTGCTGGCTATGTGTGAGCTCTTGGGTACGGGCCGTAACTAGCGACTGTAAACGTTCGCGATAGTCAATATCAATGATAGCCCGCTCCAGCAGAGGCCTGAATCGTTCAAGAACCCTACGGCAGTTGGGTGTAAACTGCCCTTTTTCCGAGTGGAAAAAGAGCAATAGTGCATCACCAGAGCTGACTTTGACACCGGTGAGCAAGACCGATTGGCAAAATGGTATCATTTCAGGTGATAACTCTTTGAATTCATAGACCTGGCTTGGATCGTAAAGAGCAATGCTGTCGCCATTCATTGAACGGATAAACGTATTCCCAATAGGCCAGATGCTAGATTCAAAGAAACGACAGGTTGTGACCAGTTCTTGCAATGGTGCTGTTTCGTCTTCGCGTGTTAATACAAGTGCGTGTTCAAAACCTATGTATTTTCGCAGTACTGACAATAAACTATTGAATACTTGTCGTTTATTATTAGCGCCAGCCATCGCAGCAATACCCGCTAAAATCGCTGTGTTTTCATCACGTAGTTGCTTTTCACGCTCTCGTGTTCGCAATAAATCAAGCAATGTTTCTTGGAGCTTTTCTGATTCGTAATTTACCATTGCTTAATCCTTGTGAAACAAAACTGCTGAAATCATCAAGTTACCGTGGGCGTTTTCCCCTCCCACAAATTGCCCTTGCTCACCAAAAGTAAATGGAGCAACAAAAGGTGCGGTTTGCATTGCGCTTTTGACATTCTGGGCCACTTCATCCATACGGTGTTGTACGCGGAGCATACAACCTGCACAGTAGATAGTAATACCACCGATCGGATTGAGGTTTGCCTCATTGGCATAAATGTTATTTGCTGCATTTACTACTCGTCCGGCGCGGGTAATTAGACGCTCCTCAGTACCTTGCATAAAATACAGCGTCTCTCCTACTTCTACTTTGGCAAATAAGTTTATCCCTCCCCGCTCAGTGGTATTCAGGGGGTGAGCCAATTTGAAATATGGCAACTCATGTACAATACCGGCAACACGGCCAAGCGGGTTTAAGCTACTACTATTAATAATGTTTTCTTTATCATCTAAAGATTGGTTCATCCAGCTCTGATAAACCGCCATGGCTGGCTTTCCATCAAGCTCAATAAGCTCCCTGCCCTCGACTTTAGTCGCCTTGGCTGATTGACCGGTACTGGCATAGCCTGAATGGAATGAGTAACTAATATGACAAGATGGGTATAAGACGCTGATTCCTACACCTTCTTGTGTATACTGCTCTTGAGTAAATATGGACCAGTTGCCCTTAATATGATCATCGGCAGCGCTCCCTCCGATGATTGGAACTGACGTACCAAGTTCATCTTCTATTCCCTGAATGATTTCTTCTTCATGACCTGGGCTCGCATGCAAAACGATGAGTGCTGGCAATTCACCGGAGCGGCCACTGTTGGCTATAGCTTTTAACAAAGCTTGTCTTGCCATTTGATATTTTGAGTTGTTCGTAGAAACAATGGCAGTTCCGTAGGCTCCATGAAAGTCTGATATGGCCCAGAGTGCAACACCTCGACCATGATGGTATCCACTTTCTGTCATTACTCCCTGACATGATGTACATCCCAGAACTTGTGCATTTGGAAAGGCGATGGACAGTGCTTCTTGAAAAGTGACAACGTCATATTTCTCTGAAAAGTAAACAAGGATCAGTTTGGGGTTGGCAAGCTTTGCTTGTAATTGTTCGATGGCCTCTTGAATGGCATCAGATGCTATTGCCTGTGAAGAAAAGCTTGTTGCGATATCCATGGGGAATTTATCTATAGATTATTTTGATTTGTAACGTTATCCAAGTAACTTTAACTAAAGTTGAGTGGAATACAAACCCATTGAAGTTACATACGCACATTCTTACATGCATAACATGTAGTGTCTGCTTTTTTATTGTAATAAATTAAAGATCTGATCGTAATGACCGTTAATGTTAAGTATATCCTTAGCTCGGATAGTACGTGAAGCGGTTAAATGACGAGGGAACGATGGAAAAAAAAGTGGTACTGGTAACAGGTGGTGCAAACGGTATAGGAAAGGGAATAGCAAATTACCTTTCAAAAAATATGTTGGTCATTGCTATTGATATTGATGAGAACGCTGGGTTCCAATTGGTTTCCGAAAATCCTCTCATTCGCTTTAAACAGATTGATGTTACTAATGAGCAGCAAATTATTACTTTAATTGATGAGATAACATCACAGCACGGAAGGTTGGATGCTGTTGTTAATAATGCTGCTATTGCCAATCCTTATAACGCCCCTCTGCACGAGTTGGATATACACGACTGGAATAAAGCATTAGCGGTGAATCTAACTGCACCTATGCTGATGGCTAAGTACACGTCGCTATTACTTAAGGTTACAAGTGGATGCATAGTTAATATTGCTTCTACTCGCGCATTACAGTCCGAGTCAAATACCGAAGCTTATAGTGCAACTAAAGGTGGTGTTGTCGCATTGACACATTCTTTAGCCACAAGCCTTAACCCCGGTGTTCGTGTGAACTGTATCTCACCAGGGTGGATACATACTTCAACTGAGCAACTTCGTGAAATAGATCACAGCCAGCACCTTACTGGCCGTGTCGGTAACGTTAATGATATTGCCTCAATGGTGGCATATTTGATTTCTGATGAAGCGGGGTTCATTACTGGCCAAAATATTGTCATTGATGGTGGCATGACAAAAAAAATGATTTACAGCGAATAAAACGACTTCATTTACACCCTTTAAAATAAAGTCTTAACCATCAATTATCGACAAATAACAGGGCTTGGTTTACCAAGCCCTGTTATTGCTAATAAAACTATATAACCTATTTATTTTTATTGTTTTTTCACAGTGAAATTAGCAATTATCTCTTTATTACCCTGCTTGATTTTTATTGCCCATTGCATTTCATCATGCATACATTCCGGGACAGTAAATCGACCAATCCAACCATCAGCTTTTTTCTCAAACGTTACAGGTATGATGCCCATATACATATTGACACCCTCAACCGTCGCATCCGGCTTAACATCTGTGTTATGAAGTTGTATGTTGAGTTCCTGATTCGCCACGGCTGGATATGGTGATAAAGAGAGATTTAGTGGTGTATCACCCTGCGGATTAATACACTTTTCCGCTGTTAAATTGCAGGTTTCTGCGTTTATTTCTTCACCGTCGATTTTATCATAGGTAACTGTTCTCCATACAAATGCAGTGATCAATATGGTCATAAGAAAGAGAATTTGAAAAAGTCTACCTTTAGTAAGTTTTTCTGCAGCCATTATTTTACGTGCTTCCCATGTTACAGAGGTCAAAGTTTTCACATAAATGTTGCTTAACCGTAAACATCGTGTGGGCTTGACCCTGTCAATTATTAGTGATCTAACGTAGTATAAGGCACTGAAAATGCCACTTTTACAACAAAATAGCAATTTAATTACTGGGGTGTTTGAAAAAACAACACTGTGATTTTTGAAGCTTTGGGTGGCATTGCGACAACTTGTTGTTCGCACAAGGAAAAGAGTGTAGTTGAACAATTAAAATTGGAAGCATGCAACATGAGCCAAGTAAAGCAGCTTGAACAAAACTACAACTATACGGTCGTTCGCCAATTCACCTTAGTAACCATACTTTGGGGGATTGTTGGAATGGGCGTTGGTGTATTGATTGCCGCTCAGCTGGTATGGCCGGCACTAAACTTCGACCTTCCTTGGTTGACATATAGCCGATTACGACCATTGCATACTAATGCAGTGATTTTCGCATTCGGTACCAGTGCGCTATTTGCTACGTCTTACTACGTAGTGCAGCGTACATGTCAAACAAGGCTATTTGGTGGAAAGTTAGCGTCGTTTACCTTCTGGGGTTGGCAAGCTATCATTCTATCCGCGGCAATTACACTGCCGTTAGGGTGGACTTCTGGTAAAGAATACGCAGAGCTGGAATGGCCGATTGATATCGCCATTGCTGTTGTCTGGGTTGCCTATGCCATCGTTTTCTTCGGTACTATGATAAAAAGAAATACGTCACATATCTATGTGGCGAACTGGTTCTTTGGTGCCTTCATCTTAACCGTTGCCGTTCTGCATATTGTTAACAGCATGGCTATCCCAGTATCAATGAGCAAATCGTACTCGGTTTATTCTGGTGCTGTCGACGCTATGATCCAATGGTGGTACGGGCATAATGCGGTTGGCTTCCTGCTTACTGCAGGTTTCTTGGGGATGATGTATTATTTTGTACCTAAGCAAGCCGGACGGCCTGTTTATTCGTACCGCCTGTCTATCGTGCACTTTTGGGCACTGGTTTCTCTTTACATCTGGGCTGGCCCTCACCACCTGCATTACACTGCCCTTCCTGACTGGACACAGTCGCTGGGTATGGTGATGTCATTGGTTCTATTCGCTCCATCTTGGGGGGGGATGATTAACGGTATCATGACGTTATCTGGTGCATGGCATAAACTTCGCTATGACCCAATTTTGCGCTTCTTGGTTGTATCACTGTCGTTCTACGGCATGTCGACCTTCGAAGGCCCAATGATGTCTATCAAAACGGTTAATGCCCTATCTCACTATACCGACTGGACAATCGGCCACGTTCACTCCGGTGCGCTAGGTTGGGTTGCTATGGTATCTATCGGTGCGGTTTACCACTTGATCCCTAAATTGTTCAACCAAGAACGTATGTATTCTATTAAGTTGATCAATGTTCACTTCTGGCTGGCAACCATCGGTACGGTTCTATATATCGTGGCAATGTGGATTTCAGGTGTGATGCAAGGCCTGATGTGGCGTGCGGTTAACACCGATGGTACGTTGACTTACAGCTTTGTTGAGTCGCTACAGGCTTCTTACCCATTCTACTTCGTTCGTTTTGTAGGCGGTGCAATCTTCTTGGCGGGTATGTTCTTAATGGCATACAACGCATACAAGACGATTCTTGCACCAAATGAAAGCCTGAAAGCCACAGAGCAACCAGCATAAGGAGTACCGACAATGGCTAATAATCGTCATGAAATTGTTGAAAAAAATGTCGGCCTTCTTGCGATCCTCATTGTGATTGCTATCAGTTTCGGCGCCTTGGTGGAAATAACCCCACTGCTCTACCAAGACCAAACAACTGAGCCGGTTGAAAATCTTCGCCCCTATACGGCACTGGAAATGGAAGGCCGTGATGTGTATATCCGCGAAGGGTGTAATGTCTGTCACAGCCAGATGATCCGCCCATTCCGCTCTGAAACGGAGCGCTACGGACACTACTCTGTCGCGGGTGAAAGTGTATGGGAACACCCGTTCTTATGGGGTTCGAAACGTACGGGACCTGATCTTGCTCGCGTTGGCGGCCGTTATTCAGATGACTGGCACCGTGTTCACCTTCGTGATCCACGTGCGGTTGTTCCTGAGTCCAACATGCCAGGTTTCCCATGGTTAGAAGAAAATGAGCTTGATGGCAAATTGACATCGAAAAAGCTCGGTATCTTCAAAAACCAGTTCGGTGTTCCGTATACAGATGAACAAGTGGCAAACGCTGGTGAAGAAGTGAAAGGCAAGACAGAGATGGACGCGCTCATTGCCTATCTCCAGTCACTCGGTCACGCAATGAAATAAGGGGGCACCATGGATATTGGAACCATTCATAGCATATGGACATTGATACTGTTCGGTAGCTTTATTGGTATTGTCCTTTGGGCTTACAGTAAACGCCAAAAGTCTCGTTTCGATGAAGCTGCGAATCTCGTTTTCGCAGACGAAGAACAGGATATGGCAACGCGTGAGAATGACAGGAGTTAGAAAACATGACTACGTTTTGGAGTCTATGGATAACAATCATCACGCTGGGTACCCTAGCCGGTATTGCTGCCCTATTAATTTGGTGCAGCAAGGACAAAATGGGTGTTGAAGAAGGTGAGGATATGGGTCATGAATACGATGGTATTCGTGAGATCAACAACCCACTGCCTAAATGGTGGTCCTACATGTTCTGGGGCACCATTATTTTCGGCCTACTTTACCTGTTCCTTTTCCCTGGGTTAGGTAACTACAAAGGCTTCTTGGGCTGGCAGAGTTCAGATCAAACCGTGCGTTCTATCGAGGAATCCAAGTTGGCAATTGCCAATGCCCAGAAAGAACAACGCTTGAACCAGTATGCAAAAGAGTTAGATGATGCTCAGGCTCGCTTTGGCGAGACGTTCAAAACCCTAGCCTACGATGCATCTGGTACTTCTCTGCTTCCTATTACTCAGATCGCTGAGAACGAAGAAGCTATCAAGGTCGGTCAACGCCTGTTCTTGCAGAACTGCGCACAGTGCCACGGCTCTGATGCCCGAGGTCAGCTTGGTTACCCTAACCTAACAGATAATGCTTGGTTATACGGCGGTGAAGCTGAAACTATCAAGACGACCCTCATGGAAGGCCGTCAGGGTGTGATGCCTGGTTGGAATGAGACACTTGGTAAAGATGGTGTCACTGAAGTAACCAGCTATGTACTCAGCCTATCTGGCCGAAGTGTGAACGCTAAAGAGGCGGCAGCGGGTAAACAGAAATTTGTTGTATGTGCGGCATGTCATGGTACAGACGGTAAAGGTAACCCTGCATTTGGTGCACCGGATCTGACGGATAATACATGGCTATATGGCGGTTCTCGTCGTGCTGTTGAAGCAACAATTGCACACGGTCGCCAAGGCGTGATGCCAGCATGGAAAGATATTCTGGGCGAAGAAAAGGTTCAGGTTATCTCGGCTTATGTCTGGAACCTAAGCAATAACACATCAGAGTAACAACCCAAACAACACTCAGTTACAGTTTGTTCATTATTTTTATACAAACATCTGAGACTTAACGACTAGCCCCTGTTATCTTCAGGGGCTAACCCCCTCTAAGTGACATAGGTATTCAATATGGGTAAGCCTTGGTATAAGCAGTTCTGGCCATGGTTCGTTTTTGCCATTCCTGCTACTTCAATTGTCTATAGCCTGACAGCTGTCTATATTTTTTCTCAAAATAAAGTCGATCTTGTCGCTGAAGACTATTACAAAAAAGGTAAGGCGATTAACCTCGACCTATCCCGCCTTCGGGTGGCAGATGCCTTAAACCTACAAGCTCAAGTCGCCGTTAATAACAATGATATCAGTGTTTTTTTCAATAAGGGTGATCTAGATAACTATCCAAATTTGCGTGTGACATTCACACACCGTACTCTAGCTAATAAAGATTTTACTCAAATGGTGAGCGCCGATCTTTCAGGGACTTATCGCTTTGAATCTCCAGAGCTTTTAGATGGTCCATGGTTTGTCGAGCTAGAGCCATTTGATGGCGACTGGATGTTACAAGGACGTGTGAACTTGCCATCATCCGACCCGATTTCGCTGTACGGGCAGATAAAGGAATGACGAAAGACTGTTACCACTGCGGCGATCCTGTTCCACAGGGTTGCCAGCACCATGTAGAAATACTGGGCCAAATACGTGAAATGTGCTGCCCTGGCTGTGAAGCGGTAGCCCAGACCATTGTGGATAGTGGCCTCACCTCTTATTACGAATACCGCACGGCACCGGCGGAAAAAGCCGACTTGGTACCGCAACAACTGCAATCACTCCTGCTTTATGATCATGATGAAATTCAACAGGAGTTCGTTCGCGACAACGAAAATAGTAAAGAAGCATCACTGTCACTCGATGGCGTTTCTTGTGCGGCCTGTGCTTGGCTAATCGAAAAGCAAGTTAAACGCGAACCCGGCGTGGTCTCTATCAAAGTCAATACAACCACACACCGCGCGCTCCTTGAATGGGACCCCGACAGCGTAAAGCTCAGTCACCTTTTAAGTGTTATCCATCGTTTAGGCTACAAAGCCGCCCCTTTTGAAGCTGATGCTCAAGAGCAGCAATATCACCGCACGATGAAAGGCTACCTATATCGCTTGGGTATCGCGGGGATTGCAACCATGCAAGTCATGATGCTGGCGGTAGCATTGTATTTTGAAATCTTCGGTGACTTGGATGCCGAATTCAAAAACTATCTACGCTGGGTGAGTTTACTCTTCGCTACACCTGTTCTTCTATATTCAGCTCTGCCATTTTATCTCAATGCTTGGCGTAATCTTCGAGCAAGAACGCTCGGGATGGATGTCCCTGTCTCCATCGCCCTGCTGTTCGCCTATGTTGCCAGCCTTTATGCAACAGTGATGGAAAAAGGTGAAGTATTTTTCGAATCCATTTCGATGTTCACTTTCTTCTTGCTACTCGGGCGATTTCTTGAAATGCGCGCGCGCCGGCAGGCAGCCGCTGCCAGTGCCAACCTACTCAAATTAGTACCCGCAATGGCAACATTGGATGATGGGTCGCAGGTTGCCGCCAAAACGCTGAAAGTTAGTGACGTTGTCACCGTCCTGCCTGGTGAGAGCCTCCCTGCGGATGGCGAAATTGTAAAAGGCCAAACAGCAATTGATGAATCCATGCTGACCGGTGAGTCAATGCCAGTAAAAAGAGGGGTTGGCGATAGCGTTTATGCAGGAACCATCAATGGCGATAGCCACATAACCTTGAAAGTCAGCAAAGACCGCCAGAACTCATTGATTTCAAACATTATCCGATTGCAAGATGAAGCGCAAAGCTCTAAACCAAAGGTTGCTGAGATTGCCGATATTGTTGCCCGTTATTTTGTGGCTGGTATCTTGATTATATCTGCAGCCACTTGGTTGTACTGGCATCAACACCGCCCAGAGGACGCTCTTTGGATCACGCTTGCCGTCTTGGTCGCAACCTGCCCTTGTGCTCTTTCCCTTGCCACGCCAACTGCGCTGACATGTTCGACCTCTAGCCTCGGACGACTTGGTATTCTGTTACGTCGAGGTCATGTGCTGGAAACATTATGCAATGTGAATCAACTCGTCATTGATAAAACAGGCACACTGACCGAGGGCAATATTCGACTGGTTAAAGCACAAACCTTCAATAGCTTCTCTGAAGAGCACGCCTTGGTAATGGCTGCAGAACTAGAGCGCTTTGCTAACCATCCTATCGCACGGGCGTTTTCCGTATATCGTAATGAGAAACCACAGTTTGATGATGTAGAAAATATTATCGGTAGTGGCTTGAAGGGTTCTGTTGATGGTCAAGAGTGGCGAATTGGTAAAGCAGACTTTGTGTTAGAACTGAATCCCGACATTGATCAATTGCTGGCATCATGTGATAACCATTATCAAGTTTGGCTAAGCTGTAATAGCGAGCTTGTGGCGAGCTTTATGCTGGACGACCCCATCCGAGAAGACAGCCCTGAACTGATCAAACAGTTTCAGGCGGAAGGTATTCAAGTCACGATGCTTACCGGCGATCATTCAGCATCAGCACAGGTGGTTGCCGATAAACTGGGCGTTGATGACCTAAAAGCCGGCATCTCCCCTGAAGGCAAGTTGGATTACCTTAGGCATTTAGGCAAAGACAAGGTTGCCCTGATGATCGGTGATGGCGTTAACGATGCCCCTGTACTGGCTGGTGCACACCTTTCAGTAGCAATGGGTGGCGGTACGGATATAGCCAAATCATCGGCTGATATGGTATTACTGGGTGACCAACTCTCTCGTATTTTGCGTGCCAGAAAACTGGCCCAAAAAACGCGTAAAATCATTCGAGAGAATCTGGCTTGGGCACTTGGATACAACGTGATCATTCTGCCGCTGGCAGTCGCTGGATTTGTCGCCCCTTATATTGCAGTTGTGGGTATGTCAGCCAGCTCGATCATTGTTGTTTCAAACTCTTTGAGGTTGTTAAAAGAAAATGGCTAGTCTGTATTTGTTGATACCTATTGCGATTATCTTTGTGTGCATCGCTGTCGGGATTTTCCTCTGGGCTGTTCGTAGTGAACAATTCGAAGATCTTGAGCGCCAAGGCTACGATATTCTTTTTGATGAAGATGAGTCAAAGCCGACCGAAAGCAAGGCTAAGGCCACATCAACTGAAGTAAGAGATCGCCATGGTGACCGCTGATTTCTATGCTGCCTTCGTTATTGGTTTGATGGGGGCTGGACACTGTTTAGGTATGTGTGGAGGTGTTTCTGCCGCCATCACTCTTGGTATACAAGGTAATCAGCAGTCTTCCCGCTGGCCTTATTTAGTGTTATATAATTTTGGCCGAATCGCATCGTACATGGTTGCCGGTGCGATTATTGGCGGTGCTTTTGCCAATCTGGCCAATTATGGCGGACAGGTAACTGCACTGGCTTCTTTACGGTTGCTTGCCGCTATAATGATGATTTTACTCGCATTGTATATTGGTCAATGGTGGTACGGCGTCAGTAAAATAGAAGTTGTTGGTAAAGGCTTATGGCGCTACTTATCTCCGGCAGCTAAAAAGCTGTTACCTTTACGTAGCCCTTTTGCGGCTATCCCCTTTGGGATGATCTGGGGCTGGCTTCCATGTGGTTTAGTGTATTCCACACTAAGCTGGGCGGCAGTCGCAGGCAGTGCTGCCTCTGGGGCTAGTGTGATGCTGGCATTCGGTTTAGGTACGTTACCGGCTATGTTCGCTGTGGGCTCAATGGCTAATCAGTTCCAAAAGTGGCTTAGGAACCTTTACTTTAAAAGAGCGAGTGCCTTGCTGTTATTGGCCTACGGGGTTCATACTGGTTATATCGCAATCAAACAAATAATGTAGGCTTTTTTAATACTCGTCATAATGATTCATATTATGTTAAAATATTGACCTACATCAAATTGGTTAGACAGGCTTATGATTTCAGACAAACTAACAACCAAACGTATCCAATCTGGCGGATGTGCTATCCACTGTCAGGATTGCAGCATCAGTCAGTTGTGTATTCCATTTACGTTGAATGAGTCTGAGCTAGATCAGCTAGATCAAATTATCGAACGCAAGAAGCCCATCCAGAAAGGCCAAGAGCTATTCAAGGCTGGAGATGAGCTTAAATCGTTATACGCTATTCGTTCGGGTACTATCAAAAGCTACACCATTACCGAGCAAGGTGACGAGCAAATTACTGCCTTCCATCTTGCTGGTGATTTAGTTGGTTTTGATGCCATCAACGAAATGATGCACCCGAGCTTTGCCCAGTCTCTGGAAACATCGATGGTGTGTGAGATCCCGTTTGAAATTCTGGATGATCTGTCAGGGAAAATGCCAAAACTTCGTCAGCAAATTATGCGTCTGATGAGTAATGAAATTAAAGGGGATCAGGAAATGATTTTGCTGCTCTCCAAGAAGAATGCGGAAGAGCGCTTGGCTGCCTTCCTATATAATTTATCTCTACGTTTTTCACAGCGAGGCTTTTCTCCCCGTGAGTTCCGCCTAACAATGACACGTGGTGATATCGGTAACTACTTGGGCCTCACGGTTGAAACAATCAGCCGCCTGCTAGGGCGCTTCCAAAAGTCTGAAATGCTGAGTGTAAAAGGTAAGTACATCACTATCCTTAACCACGAAGAGCTAGCGAAACTGGCGGGTGTCAACAAAAACACAATCGCGTAAAAGAATACCTAAGTGAATGTTTTTAAAAAGTGATACGCGAGCCGTATCACTTTTTTTATATAAATTTTCTACTGCCACTCCCCTATTTCTTCCCTTTACGTTACAGTTATTAGTACCCAATGACGTTTTTTTGTGACATGGCGTAGCAAACACCTGATTTGGGTTATATTACTTTGAATGTTTCTCTGCCCAAAAGTGACAGATAGATATCATTCCT
Organism: Photobacterium lutimaris; assembly: GCF_003025555.1. Lineage (GTDB taxonomy): Bacteria > Pseudomonadota > Gammaproteobacteria > Enterobacterales > Vibrionaceae > Photobacterium > Photobacterium lutimaris. The sequence goes on from NZ_PYMH01000002.1 coordinate 139,583, forward strand.
TTGAGGGAACAGAAACTGGTTTAGACGCCAACACGGTTTGTGTAAGGGGGCAGTTATGACCAAGTACAGCAATATCCTCGTTGTTGCCGATCCGGCGCAGGATCATCAGCCAGCATTGTCTCGCGCAATACACCTTGCTCGTCGCACCGACGATGTAAAAATCACGCTTTTCCTCGCTATTTATGACTTCTCATACGAAATGACCTCGATGCTCTCTGCAGACGAGCGGCAAGCCATGCGCCGTGGTGTTGTTATGCAGCGTGAAGAGTGGCTAAAAGATATCATCCGTCCCTATACTGACGACGGTTTTAACATACAGCTCACAGTTGTATGGCATAACCGACCCTATGAAGCCATCATTGCAGAAGTCTTCAGTAATCATCACGATTTGCTGATCAAAGCAACGCATGATCACGATAAAATTGGCTCGGTGATATTTACGCCAACAGACTGGCATTTACTGCGTAAATGTCCTTGTCCAGTATTGATGGTGAAAGATCATAGCTGGCCCGAAAACGGGAAAATCCTCGCCAGTGTTAATCTTGCTGCCGATGACGAAACCCATGAGCAACTCAACGATTCCATTGTTAATGAAGCGAAAATGGTCGCTGATTTACTCGGCGCAGAGGTTAATCTCGTCAATGCCTATCCTGCGACACCGGTAAATATTACGATAGAACTTCCTGAGTTCGACCCTGCCTCATATACCGATGCGGTGAGGGGGCACCACTTGAAATCAATGAAAGCGCTGCGTCACAAACATGGCTTGCCTGAAGAGCACACCCATGTGCTTGAGGGATTACCAGAGGATATCATCCCCCAGGTTGCTGAAGATATTGATGCGGAGTTGGTTATCTTGGGAACAACGGGCCGTACGGGCTTATCCGCTGTATTCATCGGTAATACGGCTGAGCATACAATCGATAGTTTGAATTGTGATCTACTGGCATTGAAACCTGATGGCTATGTCAGCCCATTGAGCCCAAATATTTAACGACCTCCACCGAAAAAAAAGCCTCGAAAGAGGCTTTTTTTGTTGAGTCAGCGTCTTAGCGTAATTCAATAGGCTGAACGGGCTGCACCTGATTGCTGCCTGGCCTTTCCTCTGCGTTAGCGAGTTTTTTCAGCAACGCCGTCACATACAATTCATTTCTGATCTTATTGCAGTAGGAGTGGCTGATATTTCGACGATTCCATTCACTGGCAATCGCAACCCGTGTATGGCTTGCTCTTCGGCCAAAGGCGTAGGTTTCGCATATTTCAAGGTTGCTCATCTGCTGAGGTGTTTTTGTCACCGTACTACTGCGCATACCCAACTGCTGTGATTGCGAAGACGAGCAGCCAGCCAATACAGTTAGACTCAATGCAACGAGTATCGTTTTTATAGGCAATGTGCGGCGAATTCTGTTCTGTATAAGCATAATATTGATTTTTAATGATTTCTCTTGCGACATTATAACTCAATAACGTGTATAGCCAATTTAAATTCAAGTTATGCCGTGATCCTCATCCACTGGTTGGTCGCAGATATCAAAAAGGGCAAATGCTTACGCATTTGCCCTTTTGAACCGTTCGACTCTATGTTTAGTTGGCAGTTTTGAAGTGGTACTCAAAGACTGATTTGCTTGAGTCATGAATACGGCTGTCTCCAATATGACCGGCAGGCATTGATGCATCACCTGAGGTGGTTAACTGGGCATCAAGTACACTCATTGCAGGTGTATTTGCCTGCTGAAGCAGGTGTACCGTCGGGGCGGTACGCTCACCTGCCGTAGATAGGTGGTAATCCAATACGTCATTTGCCATTACCTGAGAAGACAGAACCAAAGCGCCGATGATAACGAAAGCTGATTTTTTCATAACCTACCTCTATGTGTATTATCAGTACTCTCTGTCCTTGAGAGTGTTGAGAAAAATTCCAGTGAGGTTTTGAACTCCCTCACTTGATGTACACATTGTATGGTGGTCACTGCCTAAAACCCATGGCAGAAATGGATTAGTGAAATATCACAAACGCATCTCTGAATGAGGGCTTAATGCTAATTTGCTATCTCATGGCTAGCTATCAAGCTGGGAAAATTTAAGTTGTTTAATTTCCTGTTCGAGCCATCGGTACTTTTCGGTATTCCAATGCCGCTGATTATAGGCAATGACAATATCCATCACATCCCGTCGAGTAGCATGTCCCTTCTCATCCATTTCAACGAATTGAAATTTATTATGATCAATGACTTGATAGAGCTCACGCGGTGCAATAAACAACATATCTTCACTTCTTAGCGCTTGAAGGATCGGGATCGCGTGCTGACTGCGAAAGGCTGGTTTTACGTTTAAGTTTGCATACTTCTTTACCAACTCCATTTGTTCATTAAAGCCGGGAACCACCATGCTAGCCCAGCGATAATTATCAAGCTCCTCAATGGGGATCGTTTTCTTCTCATCCACTAATCCCCGGCGACAGATATAGCCAAATTGACTCTTGGCTATATTCTTCTGATAGATTGCTTTCGGTGTTAACAGCGGTTGGTAGGTGATTGCCAAGTCACAGCTGCCATCTTGAAGATGCGAAACGGTGCTTGAGCCAAAACTGTATAGTTCAAGTTCAACTTTCGGGCAGTAGCGGTTGAAGAGGCGGTATATCTCCGTACCATAACTCTCAATAAGAAAGCCATTTAGAGCAATACGAAAACGCCCTTCCATCTCGATTGGGTCAAATTTCCTGCTTTCCAATGCGCTATCAAGTTGTGAGTAGATGCCAGGCAAAACAGCTGCTAGCTCTTCGGCACGAGGTGTCAATTTCAACCCGCGGTTATGACGAACAAATAACTGGTCATCCAACGCCTCTCGGAGTCGGCCTAGCGATCGGCTCACTGCTGGCTGACTTGTATCCAGTTTTTCGGCTGCACGATGAGTATTTTTTTCTTCCAATAACACAAGCAAAACCTTGAGCAGGTTAAGATCAAGATTATTCAGGTTCATGTACTTTATGACTCCTTATATCCCCCGTATAACTGATTGATACTCAGGGGATCAGCTAAAACTTACCACAGAGCTCACAGTCTGAAGGTTTCATGCCTGTTGGCCTTAATTGACATGACGGGCATACCTGAGAAAACTTAATCAAGCTTTGGCGATAGCCATAGCACCTCTCTTTATCCGTAATGATACCGCTGATGCCTTCGGAGAGCAGTGCTTGATAATCATTTTTTATTGCCGCTAATACACTGCTAGAAATGGTGCAATTACTGTTAATTAGTGAATTCAAGCGTTCATAAACAATATAACTTGATGTGATGGCTATAATCGAGCTTTCGTATTGTTTATCCCACTTTGCAACTAAAGACCACAAAGATATCAACAGCTGAATAAAAAGAATTAAAAATATTAGAAGAGTGAATATTGATATCACCGCAAGCTTTTCGCTGGTTGCTATGACTAAAAACGCAAAAAAAATTGGCGTTGCGATCCCCAAGTATGTCATTAAGCTACGCAGGCGGTGAAACTGAGACTTCCTTCTTTCAAAGATTTTTATTGCTCCATAAGTATGGAACCTCATCTCCATTAAATGAATTGGCATACTTCTCTCTCATCGTTAAGACAAACTGATACTCCTTTATCTAGCTTAATATATTATCTGACTTATATACTTGTTCTTACTAGAAAAACTAGATTGCCGTCAATTTGGGAGCTTAATATTGCCTGCCAAGCCGAATCATATACGTAGAGACACTGCGTCATTTTGAATGGGAAATGTGGTGTTGTATCGGTGGTTGGCCATAAGAAGCATTAGAGAAAAGTAAACCGTAAACAAAAAGGGAGAATAGTGGTTATTCTCCCTTTCTGATGTCTAGATGTTAGTTACATCAATGAACATTGACTCATCAATGTTGGTTGAAGAAACAACCGCTTCACTGAATTCGTACTCCTCACGATCACCTTCACGATCAAGAGGAAGGTTAACGAAGTCAAACAACTCTCTATCTGCGAGTTGGCTTGGACTAACATTCTGAATTGATTTGAAAATGCTTTCTACACGACCTGGGGTCTTCTTATCCCAATCGATCAACATCGCTTTAATTGCCTGACGTTGCAAGTTCTCTTGTGAACCGCAGAGGTTACAAGGAATAATTGGGAATTCCTTATGCTCTGCGTACTTGATCAGATCTTTTTCGCGGCAGTAAGTTAGCGGGCGAATAACCACATTACGGCCATCATCAGAACGAAGCTTTGGCGGCATGGCTTTAAGACGAGAGCCATGGAACATGTTTAAGAACATTGTCTCTACGATATCGTCCAAATGGTGACCCAGCGCTATCTTAGTCGCGCCAATTTTCTCAGCAAAAGAGTACAAAGTACCACGACGCAAGCGAGAGCATAGACCACAAGTGGTTTTTCCTTCAGGGATCTTCTCTTTAACGACAGAGTAAGTATCTTTATCTACGATATAGTAAGGAATATTGAGGGTCTCAAAGTAATCTGGCAGGATATGGTCTGGGAAGCCAGGTTGCTTCTGATCGAGATTAACAGCGACAACATCAAACTTGATTGGCGCAGCTTTTTGAAGATTCAATAGGATATCTAACATCGCAAATGAATCTTTGCCACCACTTATACATGCCATCACAACATCATTTTCTTCAATCATGTTGTAATCAATAATGGCATTACCAACATTTCTTCTAAGGCGCTTATGAAGTTTGTTGAATTCAAGTGTTTCTTTTCTAGTATCTGTTTGATTCATTGCGATTTCTCACACTGCCGATAGTATCGACGGTTGATTTCCTAATTGGGCTTTCGTAAGGCGTGGATTATACGGATTTTTTAAGCCAGTTGAAATATTTCTCTTAGACAAAAGAAAGCCACATCAAATGACGTGGCTTTCTCCGTTTGAGTTTATCGCTCTTAACGCATTCTATTATTTAAACAAACCAATAAAGAACAGTTTAATGTAATCAATCAAGCGGCTGAATAAGCCACCTTCTTCAACGGACTCTAACGCAACCAATGGAACTTCATGGACATCCTCACCATCAACTTGGTAGAAGATCTTGCCTACGATTTCCCCTTCATTGATAGGCGCCGTAAGTTCAGACGTTAACTCTACCGTTGCTTTCATTTTGCTGACATCGCCCCGTGACAGGGTCACGTAGGTGTCTTCCATCGTACCCAATGAAATAGTATCTGTGTTACCCATCCACACTTTCTCATTGATCAACTCGTCACCTTGCTTGTGAGGAGCTACCGTTTGGAAGAATCGGAAACCGTAGTTAAGAAGCTGTTTACTTTCTGCTTCACGACCCTTAGGACTACTCGACCCCATTACAACTGAAATCAAGCGCATGTCACCTTCAGTTGCAGAACTTGCCAGACTATATCCCGCACCACTGGTATAGCCGGTTTTCATGCCGTCAACATTGATGCTGCGATCACCCAGCAGGCCGTTGCGGTTACGCTGTGTGATGTTGTTGTAGGTAAATGAGCGCTCGCTGTATATTGAATAGATGTTTGGCAAATCTGTAATCAAGGCGCGACCAAGAAGCGCAATATCGTAAGGCGTTGAGTAGAGCTTATCACTATCAAGGCCGTGAGGATTCGAGAACGAACTGTTGGTCATATTGAGCTTCTTCGCCCATGAGTTCATCAGGCTAACAAACGCCCTTTCCGATCCTGCAACATGCTCTGCAATTGCTACACTGGCATCGTTACCAGATTGAACAATTAACCCTCGGTACAAATCCATCATGTTAACTTCGGTATTCACCTCAATAAACATCTTTGATGAATCAGGGAAATTACGAGCCCATGCATTACGACTGATCACCACAAGATCATCTTCGTTAATGTTACCACTTTTCATTTCCTGGCCAGCAACATAGCTAGTCATCAACTTGGTTAAACTTGCTGGATTTAGTCGCTCATGAGCATTCTTTTCAACCAGAATTTGACCTGTATGGTAATCCATCAAGACATAACCATTGGCACCAAGCACCGGTGCATCGGGAATGACTGTAGGTGCAGCAAAGGCAGAGGCCGAAAGACAGAGTGTACCTGCAGCTATAGTGCGAAAAGTGTGTTTCAGTTGTGTTGTCATTTTTCTCGCCGTCGATGGTGTTAATGATGAGCAGTATATCTAACCCCAGAACGAAATCTTGTAAGCTTTACGAAGTCTTACGTTATTGTAAGATCCGTTACAACTGGGTATTTAAGATGGTGGATTTTTAACCCAAGATATAAAATTTCACGCAAGATTTCCTGCTCAACGTCTCGTAATTCGATGCTGATCGCTTCTACGTGTTTATGTCATCCACTATCTATGCGTAGCGGATGCATTAAAATACCGTTAAGATAAAGTAAAATAGCACTTTCTCAGGCAGAGATGAGTCAACGTAAAGGAATGATAATGACTTTCTATCAAAAATTAGTACACCATCATAAAAAGATTTCTCGGCTTGAGCATCTTGAAGCGATTTGTGGTTGGGACCAAGCCGCTGTAATGCCGGAAGGTGGTAACACTGCCCGCTCAGAAGCACTGGCCGAGCTTGCTGTCATTAAGCATGAATTATCAACGGCTCCACAGCTTTTTGACTGGTTTGAGCAAGCGGCTACCGAGCCATTAGAAGCCGATGATGTTGCGAGTCTTCTTGAAATGAAGCGTAGCTGGCAGCAAGCCAATGTTTTGCCGGCTGAACTCGTTGAGAAAAAGTCACTAGCCTGCTCTAAATGCGAACATGCTTGGCGTACACAGCGTGAAAAAAACAACTGGCAAGGGTTTAGCCAAAACCTTAAAGAAGTGGTTGAGCTAACAAGACAAGAAGCACAAATCCGAGCAGATGCTACAGGTTTAAGCCGCTATGACGCCTTGCTTGATTTATACGAGCCGGGAATGATTACCCGCGAGCTTGATGCGTTATTCTATGATGTAAAAAGCTGGCTACCCGAATTAATTAAGCAAATTATTGATCGTCAAAGCCAGGATATCACTATCCAGCCTGTCGGTCCGTTTCCCGTTGAGCAACAACAAGACTTAAGCCATGCATTAATGACGAAGCTTGGGTTTGATTTCAACCACGGACGACTTGATAAAAGTGTGCACCCTTTCTGTGGCGGTGTACCGACTGATGTGCGTATTACCACTCGCTACGATGAAGCAGATTTTACATCCGCTTTAATGGGTGTGATCCATGAAACTGGGCATGCTCGTTATGAGCAAAGCTTGCCAGAAAAGTGGGCAGGGCTACCTGTAGGTAAAGCGCGTTCAATGGGAATCCACGAATCACAAAGCCTGTTTTTTGAAATGCAGTTATCAAGAAACGAATTGTTTATTGATATCTTGGCACCGCTTGCTGCAGAAACGTTCCAGCGTAATGATGACCCAGCCCTATCGGCTGATAACCTTACCTTGCTAAATACGCGAGTAACTCCTGGGCATATCCGTGTCGATGCCGATGAGGTAACGTATCCTGCTCACGTAATTGTCCGTTACGAAATAGAACGCGATCTGGTTGAGGGCAAGATTGAAGTCGAAGATATCCCTGAATTATGGGACAAGAAGATGTCTGAATACTTAGGCGTTTCAACCAAAGGGAATTTCACCGATGGTTGTATGCAGGACATCCATTGGGCCTTCGGGGCTTTTGGCTATTTCCCGTCCTATACCTTAGGTGCAATGTATGCGGCCCAGTTTATGGCAGCAATTAATAAAGAAATGAATGTTGATAATCTTGTCCGTGGAAGAAATTTACAACCAATCTTCAACTGGTTAGATCGTCATGTTTGGAAACGTGCTTCAACCGTGTCGACCGATCAGCTTTTGATTGATGCTACCGGTGAAAGACTTAACGCGCAGTTCTTCAAACAACATCTCGAACAGCGCTATTTGAAGTAAGTTCTACCTTAAAGCAAGCTAGCCGCTAGATATTAGCGGCTAGCTTTAATTTTAAAGGTATATACTCATAACATTATCCGCTTCGGAGGCAAGTCATGAAATACACAGCGGGAGATCTGAATTATAAAGGCGAAACGTCTGGTGTTCATAACTGGATCACAGAACAAGGAAAGAGCTTTTATTGGCATCCTGATTGGCTTCACATTGCGGAAGATCAGACAGGCCTGCATGCCAAACAACAATTGGACGTAGCTGATAATGAAAAAGGAACGAAAGAGCATGCTGTGCTTGCGATTTTAAAACATCTTAATGACTGGATGGTTGATGAAATAGACAAACACCCTGATGCCAAAGAGCAGCCCAAGCGATAGCAAAAATCAACCGGGGCTCATGGAAGGCAAAGGTCTCTGCCCGTATCAGAGAGATATCACACTAAACTCAATTCAAGCACCGAGTTGACTGAGTCACCGTTCCATTTGTAGGTAAAATGGCGGCTTTGGCAAACCTTGTTCACCAATACGGGCTTGTATAATACATAACAGTCATGCCCTTGATGGCGAACGGACTGATAAACAATACCATCCCCTTTTGCCTTTTTGACATCATTTGCCAATGCTTGAGAATGAGCATAATAAGTTGGGTGATACAAGGTCGAATCGAGCAGGTGCTGCTCCCGCAAATCGACCAATTCGGCATTGAACCAGGCATCGATACACCGCATCTGGATATCCTGCGCAGGCTCATTGGTATAGCCCATCACCCGCTCCATATGATGCACGGTTTCCTTTATCGCCGTGTTCACTTCAGGTGCAGCATAATAACCACCAAAGTCCGAAGTATTGAACCTAGCACCATCAGGGTTAACATGAGTAAATGCAGCCATAACATAGCTGCAGTGAGGGATACCAACCAACCTTTCTTCTGGCGGAATGCAGCCAAAGTCACCAGTTTCTTCAGCCAGTCGAGGATTAGTAATCGCCTCAATGGCAAAAATCGCTTCAAGCTGCTCAGGCTCTGCTACATCTTCATACAAGTTGATTGGTGGATATTTGGAAGGGATCAATCGATAGCAAAGCTGTTCACAAAAAGACACTGTTTCCAAATTTTCTAGCATTACATCCATTTATGAACGCCCACCACGCCATGCATTGAGCCGAGTCGCAACTTGATATAAATCGACCACTCTCCCCCCGCACATAATGTCCATCGCCGAGCGTCCAGCAAAAAAAGGATGGCTGTTTGGCTTTTGCACCCAGTGATAAACACTCTCATCAGCGGTAAACATAATACGCAGGCACTTATGGATATTCAGTATATAACTCATTCTTTCCAAAAGATCTTTTGAGACTTTGGCCGATTGTGGATGAGACCGGTATTTGTTTAGTGTCGAGCGGCTACTCAAACCTAGCAACGCCATTTGCTGGCTTTGACTGCATGACCATTTATCAAGGATATTGAATACAACAGGCAATACTGTATTCCCCGCCTGCGCCTGCTGTTGAGATTGACTAATCTGGGCTGCATTCATTTTGCCACTCCACCTGTTTATATATAGACAAAGTTAGCATAAATGCTCAAAAACAGCCAGAAATGCACAAATAAAAGATGGATAAAAAATACCCAGCCAGTGCTGGGTATCTAGTATCACGCTGAATCAGGCCTTTTATACCTAAAAACGCTTACGGCTGAGTGCTCTTTGCCGTGGTTTCAGCAATTTTTACAATCACTTTAACAGCTTGCTCCATACCTTCAATCGTGATGAATTCATGGATGCCATGGAAGTTATAACCGCCTGTAAAAATATTCGGGCAAGGTAGGCCCATGAACGACAAACGAGCGCCATCGGTACCGCCACGGATAGGTTTGATGTTTGGTTTTACATCGCACTCAATCATTGCATGTTTGGCTAGCTCGATGATATGTGGGTGAGGCTCAACCATTTCACGCATGTTGCTGTAGCAATCTGTTAGTATCAACTCCACTCGCCCTTTCGGTAACTGACCATTTAGCTCATCAACTTTCGCCTGCATAAAGGCCTTACGGCTCTCCAAACCTTCGCGGTCGAAGTCTCTGATGATGTAGCCAAGTTCAGTCCGAGCAACGGCTGGCTCCATTGATTTAAGATGATAGAACCCTTCATAGCCTTCAGTACATTCAGGGGTTTCTTCTGCAGGCATCATCAACTGAAATTGCGCAGCAATGTTCATGGCGTTAACCATTTTATTCTTAGCTGTGCCTGGGTGAACGTTCACACCGTGGCAAATCACATCGGCTGACGTCGCATTGAAATTTTCATATTCCAATTCACCAACGGGGCCACCATCAATCGTGTACGCCCATTTAGCACCAAACTTCTCAACATCAAACAGGTTGGCACCACGGCCAATTTCTTCGTCAGGTGTAAAGCCAATACAGATATCACCGTGCTTGATTTCAGGGTTGGCTTTTAAATATGCAACGGCAGTGATGATTTCGGCGATACCTGCTTTGTTATCGGCACCCAGCAAGGTCTTACCATCCGTCGTGATCAGGTTGTGACCGTGAAGCTTATTGAGATCAGGGTAATGAATTGGTGATAACACTTCATCTCCAATACCTAAGGCAATATCCCCACCCTGGTAGTTCTCAACAATCTGAGGCTTTACATCTTTACCTGATGCATCTGGAGCTGTGTCCATATGCGCGATAAAACCAATCGCAGGCACTTCATGACTGACATTCGAAGGCAGGCGAGCTGTCAGGTAGCCATTGTCATCCAACGTAACGTCTGAAAGGCCAAGTTCAACCAGCTCGTCTCTCAGGTGTTGCGCTAATACTCGCTGCCCCTCAGTACTTGGGCAATGGGCATTGGCAGAGTTAGATTGAGTATCAAAGCTCACGTATCGTAAAAAACGCTCAATTAAGTTATCCATGTCCCACTCATATCGTCAATTAGATTAATACACTGAGCAAGTATCCCGATAGGAGCAGTTAAATGAATTGCGATGAATCAGTTTTTTGTGCATTAAATGCAGATTAATTAGAGCGCCGACCACTTTTTTAAATGTAAATCACACTAATAGCAGTATTTTTGGTCACTAAACACACTACCATCAAAAGGATGTAAAAAATTGCCCTCAGGACATAGGCGGTTGTATTATTATACGTATGTTTCGCTTAACCCTGTTTTATACCTCGGTGAAGCCGAATATAAAGTGTGTAAAAATGTAAAATATTGATCGTCCACTATAGAACTCACATCTTATTTAGCTGCTATTCAGTATGTGTGACATTGGTAGAAAAATTTTTCCCAAATACTGCATAAGATGAATCTAAACCAAGGAGGTCTTATGCTTACAAATTTATTTCTACCGCATGAACCCATTGAAAAAACTTTGGATGTTCAAATACCAGTCATCAATGACCAGATTCCAGCCAAGTTGAATTTGAGATATAAGAAAGGACAATTAAAAGCAAATTTACACTTCTGCAATAAAGACGGTAATGAAAAACTCGATTTATTCTATCCACGTATAGCATCAGAATTAAAACGCCAAGCAACACTTAACTTCTCTCAATGTTGTCACTCTCGTTACTTGCCCAATTCTCTTTTAACTTCTCAAGTGTCGAAATGGTGTAATGACAACGCCAAACTATATATATCGTATGAAACATCAAACGGCCTCAAGGTAACAGAACACCAGAAAGGTGGGATTAGAATCAAGGCAAGAAATAGTGATTTAATACCCAACTGATAAGGCGGTGATCCAATAACTCTCTACGCGTTACAGCATTAAAACCCGGCATTAAAGCCGGGTTTTTCAATTATCATAAGCTTATATTGCTTGCCCCCATACTCTGCATATGCAAAATAACGTCTTCAGGCTTAATTGATGGGTCATTAAAGAAGCGAAATAGTTCATTGGTCGCTGCTTTTTCAATCACAGGGCTAACAGCCATTGAATCAATCATACTCGGTACAAGGTTGCCCTGCTTTTCAGCTAAGTGAAAGTCCTGATAAGCCTCTATTGTACAAGAGCTAAAGCCTGTTAACGATATATTGTAATAAGGCGGAATGGATCCTTTCTGTTTGTTAAAAGCAGATATCAGCTGAGGGTCTGAAATGGATTCGACGATTTGATTTGCCAATTCAGCATCAAGCCGCGGACTTTTGAATAGCACAAGACTATCCATATTATAGATAAAGCCCGCTTCATTTGCAGGCGTAGGATAACAACCGATGTGGGCTGGAAAGGTTCCATCCAATGCCATTAGATCCCCGGCAACCCAATCCCCGGTAATTTGAAAAGCACGCTTACCATCAACCAATTGCTGAGTTGCCGAATCCCAGGTTTGTTTTGTGATATAGGGTAAAACGATCGTACTCACTTGTCGAAACAGGTGAAGCGCTTCCAGCGTTGTCTGGCTTGCAAGCGCTTCTGAGTCAAGTTCAATATACGCTTTTTTATAGTATTGCGCTCCTCCTAAACCAAAAGCGATATTTTCAAACAGCTGGACAATCTGCCACGGCTCATTACCGATCGCTAACGGAGCAACTCCACGTTGCTGGAGGTCAGCAAACACTTCAATCATCTGTTGCCAAGATTCAGGAATAGTGAGCTGATGCCGCTGTAATACTTCACGATTTACCCACATCCAATTTAAGCGATGAAGCGTCACTGGAATAGCGACATAATCGCCATCATAGCGATGAATCTGTCGGGCCATCTTGAATAGGTTTTCATCCCATTTGTGCTGCTCGGCCGCATCATTAATACCGTGCAAAAAGCCAAGTGCAGCCCAAGACTTTATCGATGGTCCTTCAAGTTGTGCGACATCCGGTGGATTACCGGCAATAGCACGCGCCTGGAGTATAGACTTTGCAATTTTACCTCCCCCTCCCTCAACGGGAACACTGACCAGATTAAAGCCACTTTTGACCAGCTTATCTTTTATAATTTCAACAGAGTTCACTTCACCTTCAGAAGTCCACCAATGAAGAAATTGCACATCCTTTGCAGCGTGTGCGGAAAAAGCAGCCGTCATCAAGCCTGCAATTAAAAGCTTTTTCATACATCTCTCGATAAAAATAATTCCACGACCAATCCCTGCTCTGGATGATTATTCAGTATCAAATCTCCACCATGAGATCGAGCTATGCTTCTCGAAATCGTTAACCCAAGGCCTGAACCCTCAATGTCTTGCTCATGGCACCTAAAATACGGTTCAAACACCTTTTCTAACAGTTTATTTTCTATACCAGGACCGTAGTCTCGTATGGCTATAACAAGATAGGAGTCAGAATTTAAAAGAGAAACATCCACTTTCCCACCATACAAAACGGCATTATCAATTAAGTTATAAATACAACGCTTTATCGCAACGGGCTTACCAAAATAAAGAGCATTATTGCTGTGAACAAAAGACACGGTAGGTTTGTGTCGGTTGTAATATTCAGCGCATTGGATAAGCAGTTTATTGATGTCCACACGTTCTGGCTCTTCATGAATATCTGTTTCGCGAATACACTGTAAGGCCCCTTTCAGTAAGAGGTCGAACTCATTTAACAACTTCTCAAAGCGCAGCCTTGTATGCTCATCATCTAGCATTTCTGTCCGTAACTTGAGACAAGCAAGCGGTGTTTTTAGATCATGAGATATTGCACTGAACAACATTTCTCGGTCACGAATATAGGCTCGTACTCTCCGGTTCATCTTGTTGAATGCGTGTACCGTGGCTTGCATCTCGGCACTACCTTCCTCTTTGATCTCCTTGACCACTAACTGTGACCCCATCAGCGTTGCCGCCTTCGCCAATGATTTAATAGGACGCAACTCTTTCTGTACGATCCATGCGGTACACAACATTAATAAGACGGATGTAATACCCAAAAATATAAATTGCCGCTGCTCAATAAACGGTGTTGATAAGCTAGAAAAGGTTACAGGTAAAACGGAAGCAATATAGAACCACTCCTGCTCAGACATTTTAATTTGTATGACCATGATAGGAAGATTTAGCTCACCGAGCACCAGACTATACTTAGTCCAGATCTCCGGCAGTTCATTCAACTTTATACCCGAGTTGAAAACGCGAATATCTTCTCTCTTTGTTATCGCAACACGAATATCTTCAGCTTCAGTCAGTTCAAGCAACAACTCTTGTTCGAGTTGACTTACTAGCCAGGGTGTATAACGGTAACTTGAAAGAGTATCGTTTGAGATGAATTTATCATTAATTGAAATGAAGAAGCGTGTACCGCCTGACTCTCTTAATTGATTGAGAATCAAATGACGATAGTTAACAGGAAGTGACTGAAAGTAACTGTAAGTATCTGATGCTCCTTCCGCGATGCTCAGAGCAGTCTGCTTGATGTTGGTTTTTTTCTCATTTTCATTTGCTTGATACCAAATTGCCCCTGCAATTAACTCTGCAATGATAATGACAACCAATAACGTCGCACCAACACGAAAGGTAATCGACTTAAAAAAAGTAAGATTTTTATTCATTCGTTTTTACGACTCAAAAAAGGTATCAACCGCCAACATATACCCTTTGTTTCTAACCGTGAGAATTATTGATCGATCATGATCGTGGAGATGCTTGCGGAGCCGACTCATTTGCACATCAATCCCCCTTTCCATTGGTTCAACCTCTCGCCCCCACACCCATTGCGCGATTTCATCTCTACTGAAAATTTGGTTAGGGTTTTGAACGAATAAGCTCAATAAGGAAAAGTCAGCGCCTGATAACTGCACGGTTTCACCATCAGCATGCACCAATCGCCTTTTTACCGTATCAAAGGTCCAATTTAAAAATCCAACTCTTCTGCTAAATAACGTGCTGCTATTAAATTCACTACGCCGCAATAATGCTTTTATTCTTGCTAGTAATTCTCTGGGGCTAAATGTTTTCGTTATATAGTCATCAGCACCGACTTCTAATCCTGTGATGCGATCGACCTCATCACAAACAGCTGTCAGCATAATAATGGGGACATGTGATTTCAATCGTATTTTACTGCAAAGTGTAAACCCATCCTCTCCAGGAAGCATGACATCCAATACAATGAGATGGGGTTCTTGAAGGTTTATCTGTTGCCACATTTCTTCTCCATCAGAAGCAGTAACAACATTAAAACCTGAACGGCTCAAATACTCGCTGAGTGCATCTCTAATTTCTTCACTATCATCCACGACGAGTATGTTTTTCTTATCCATAAGAAGCCCTATAAAATACTACCGTCATAGTTATATGTTTAATTAACAAACAGGGCAAGCTCTTTGTTAATTAATTGGATCTTGATATCGACTTACGGCTTTGTAAGGCTCTTGTTACAAACGAGTAACCATAAATTACTTAGCAAAGGGAATATATTGCTAAAGTTGTCACCGAAATAAATCATAAACATTTATTTCTTACGTTAGTACCGCCCTTCAACGTTTTTATATCAATTAGGATGTGACATATGAAGATAGGAATGACCCCGGTCAAAGCAACCGCTACTGTAATTGCACTTGCCATCGCACCGTGTATTGTCAGCGCGCAATCTTATTCGACGATATCAGAACAGAACATCTATTTCCTAAGCCCCCATCCTGATGACATACTGCTTACATTCGGTGGGCTCATTAGCAAAATGGCCAATGAAGGCAGTCTAGAGCACAAAACGAATGTAACTGAAGTATTCTTTAGCCTATCTAATTATTCGACAAATCATCTAGATATTCTCACGAATAAGCGTGTGCTTGATATCACGAAAATGCGATTTAATGAGGACTTTAGTGCCCATACTGAAATGTTTGGCCATTGGGATAATTTCCGTTATAAAACAGCAGGCTTTTATGATGCACCTTTACGCCTGTATGAAGGCTCGCCGACGGCTGGTGGCGGTCCTGCTGGCTCATTTGCTGATTTTAGGCAAGCTGAGATTGATGTATACAACCGAATTGCCGCAGATATCACGCCAATCTTAAAACAACCCGACTGTGCTGCATTTGTACTTCTTGCCAACGGATCACACATTGATCATTTTATTGTTCGTGAAGCAGTGATGAAAGCAGCCTATCAATTAGGTGATGAAGCGAAGTGTCAGATTTATTTCGGTGAAGACCAACCTTATACAGGCGCTAATCCCGATAAAGCACAAGATGAGTTAAATACAATTAAAGCAAGGTTGCCGCATAACGCTATATCAAAAGTTTCGTACTGGTATGATAAAGATTATAAGTTAGATTTATTCAAGAAATACTATTTAAGCCAGTATGATGTGGCATATATACCTCCACTCAATAATGCAGAGTTTGAAAATATCTATAAGTGGGACAAATCAACGTATAGGGATTTACAAAAACATCAGCTGTGTAATTTTGATTATTGCGCACTTAGGTAAGTATTTTAAATCCATAAAATAAAACCCGGGTTGATATTCACTCGGGTTTTACTCTTCTTAAATTAGCCTCGCGGAACCCAAGGCGTTACTTTTACCGTTGGTTGATGAAAGTTAACGGTTTCGCCATCTGCGAGTGATGAAAGCCTGATCACCTTGGTGTCACCATCATTAAAATGTACCACTACGCCTTCAACATCCGGCATAAACCAGTCAGAGAACATACCGCCAAGAGCAGACAGTAACTCGTTCATCTGTGGTACCAGTTCAGCGATGTCAGTTTGCGTAATAGCCGTGCCGTAATCTTTCTTGGCAATGACCTGCATGGACACATCGCAAGTAATGCCATCATCAATCACGAAAGTCACATCGGGGTTAGCCTGGCGTAAGTTGCTATCAACCGGCACAGTTAGTTCATTGTTTTCTGGAATCACTAGCTCTTCAAAATGCTTGTCTTTGCGCATTGATCCTTTATGGATATGACAGACGCTGCCATCTTGCTGGTTCAATAAAAACAGGGCGATTTTCACATCATCATGCCCTTCTTTTACGTTTTGCTTGAGCTTGCTGTAAAGTGTGCTGTATCGCATTTCTATGTTCTGTGCTGCTGCATCCTGAGCATAGAGCGAACTGCTGGCAAACAAGCCAGCTAACAGCCAATAGGTCAACTTCATCCTTTATCCTTGGCGCCAATATTGCTTGTTGTGCCTGATCATTGTTTGAATTTCATCAACATAAGCCTGACCACGCTCTGAGTAACGGCTTAGTCCTTCTGCCAATTTTGTGCCTTCTACTATATCACCGTCTATACGCTGTGCAGAGCGTATATCTCGTAAGTCTTGATAGGCCCGATTAGTATTCACATTCATGAAGTACGCTTGCACTGACAGATAAGGCGAGGCGAATACCGCCACTTCATGGCTGGCGCCATCATTTCGTGCATTAGGGACCAAACCGCAGCCCTTACGATAACACCATTGACCGAAATAGTTGTTTCCTTCCACAGCAAAGCGTGACGTTCCCCACCCTGATTCATTGGCCGCTTGGCTCAGTACAAGAGATTCCGGGATCACATCAACGCGATTAAGCATTGCTGCTAACCATTCTGATGTCATGCCACTATCATTCAGAGGCACTTTATAGGCGTCAGAGAGTTTCTCCGCATAGGTTTTTTGATTGGTTGAGAGCAATTCACCGGCATGGACTGGAGATTGAATTAACTCTAAAAACTGGCGCTCTTTTGCTACCCGTTGATTTTCATGTTCAACGGCCGGGCGTAGAAAGTCGAAAAAGGCCGCTTTCTTCTGGCCAACATCGGTTATTTTCGAGAAGTCTGGCTTGGTACTTTGTGATGAGGCCAATAAGGCCTCATCGTTAGCGCTTTGGGAAGGGATTTCACCACATGCTGTCAATCCACTGACTAGTGCAATTATGGCAACTTTACTGGTTGTTATCTTTTTTATCACGCGTCAAAAACCTTTGAGTCCCCCTGCTGATCTTGGTCGCTATCATTTTGGCCTTTTTGTACGGTAGAAACGTGTAGAGAAACACCGAAAAGGTTACGGTAGATAATGGCTTTCACATTAAAGAAGAACGGAATTGTCCAAATCAAGCCAATACCAGCAGTGGCAAATGAAATAATAAACATCGTTAGGATGACAATGAAAATAGCTGTCATCGGCAGTAGTTTACGCAAAGTTGCCACAAGTGAAAACTGTATTGCTTTCAATGGTGATAAACGTTTTTCACAAACCAACATAATCGCTAGGCTAAAGCCCATGGAAAGAAGCATACCCAGAATTGGGAAGATAGCGTTGGCGATGCCTTGTAGGGAAGCGCTGAGTAAAACAGTAATGACAGAAGCAATAGCAAAAGGAAAACCTTTCACCAAGTAACTTGGCTTACTTGGTAGACCGACCGCATGGTTGAGTGCCATCAAGCTGACGCCAGCCAATAATGGGGCACTTAATACATCAGACCAAAAGTTAGCCATGTATCCTGCTTCAATCACTGAGGCTGTCATTTCGCCGCCAGTAATCACTGCGTCAAAAAATACCGTTGCACTTCCCAGTTGTACTTGTAGACCAACTAAAAGCAGCGCAACCTGCGCCAGAAACAAACCAATAACCGCAGGCAAGAACGTCAGAAAATTCTTGGCCGTGATTTTCCAGGCTTCTTGAAGCACGGACAGTGATTGAAGGTCACTCTCACCTTTCAATGCTCTTTCGATTGAACCGCCAACTTGGATTGTTTTGTTATTCATTTGTATTTCACTAACTATTACACACTAGGCCCGTGATTGTACGCTAGTTCAGCACGATAGAGAAACATTGAGACAAAAAGCAGTTTTTCTATTCAGCTTCAGATTTTGCTGGCGAATTAGCCAGCCAGCCTTAATACACTATGATTAATAGGTTATACCGACGGCAAGTAACTGCTTTGGTATTGATTTTAAAGATAATTATATCAAAGCGAGAACCATACATCTTAGGTGTTATAACACAGCGATATACGAGTATGAAAATAGTCTAAAAAATTGGAAAAAAACGCTTTGAATTACGCGTTTAGGGGACTATTATGCGCCCCCTAAATTCAACCTAATAGTTGGGGGGATTACCTATGAAACCCCTAGGTGGAGATCTCGTAGAATTGAACGCTGCAGAAACAACTAAAGCACCGGTGATTCAGCTTAAAGGGCTGAGCAAAAGCTTCGATGGCAAGCAAATTATCACTGGTCTCGATCTGAATGTGAACGATGGTGAATTCCTTACCATTCTTGGCCCTTCTGGCTGTGGTAAAACAACAGTACTCCGACTTATCGCCGGCTTTGAAAATGCCGATGCGGGGCAAGTTGTTATTGCTGGTAAAGATGTAACGAGCATTCCAGCCGAACAGCGAAATGTGAATACTGTCTTTCAAAGTTATGCGCTTTTCCCGCACATGACGGTGTTTGAAAATGTTGCCTTCGGCCTGCGCATGCAGAAAGTGGCTGAGAGTGAGATTGAACCGCGCGTTATGGACGCGCTGCGTATGGTGCAACTAGAACAATTTGCGCCACGTAAACCTCACCAACTTTCTGGCGGTCAGCAGCAGCGTGTTGCAATCGCACGTGCTGTTGTAAATAAGCCAAAAGTACTGTTGCTGGATGAATCCCTGTCTGCGTTAGACTATAAACTTCGCAAACAGATGCAGATCGAGCTTAAGCAATTGCAGCGTAAACTGGGCATTACGTTTATTTTCGTCACGCACGATCAGGAAGAAGCCCTCTCAATGTCAGACCGTATCATTGTTATGCGTTCTGGTAACGTTGAGCAGGATGGGTCCCCTCGTGAGATTTACGAAGAGCCAGAAAACCTATTTGTTGCTCGCTTCATCGGTGAAATCAACGTGTTTGATGCCGTTGTCAAAGAACGCCTAGACGAAACACGTGTATTGGCGAATGTTGAAGGCCGCCCTTCAATGATCCATTGCAAATTACCGGTTAGCGCGGGTGACAAAGTTAAAGTGTTGCTGCGTCCTGAAGATATCCGCTTGGAAGAAATCAATAATGGTGACGAAGCTCAAGGCATTATTGGTTATATCCGTGAGCGTACCTATAAGGGTATGACACTTGACTCGGTGGTTGAGCTGGAGACGGGAACGTCTGTCATGGTAAGTGAATTCTTCAACGAAGATGATCCTGATGTAGACCACACTCTAGATCAAAAAGTTGCGATTACTTGGGTTGAAAGCTGGGAAGTGGTGCTGGCAGATGAACAAGAAGCTTAATCTTCAAAACATCATCATAACCATCATTGTTAGTTGGCTATTGCTGTTTGTCTTTATGCCAAACCTGATGATCATCGGTACCAGTTTCCTGACCCGAGATGATGCAAACCTGATTGAAATGACCTTTACGTTGGACAACTACATCCGGTTGTTTGACCCGCTGTATGCCAAGGTCATGATGCATTCGTTTTACATGGCGCTGGTGGCCACCCTGCTCTGCTTGGTGATTGGCTACCCGTTTGCCTATGCGATTGCAAAGATGCCTGAAAAGTGGCGTCCATTCATGCTGTTTTTGGTGATTGTACCATTTTGGACCAACTCGTTGATCCGAACTTACGGCCTCAAGATCATGCTAGGTACTCGCGGTATTCTTAATAATACCTTGCTGTATCTCGACATTATCGATAAGCCAATTCGGATCATGTATACCGAATATGCGGTCATGGTTGGTCTTGTGTACATTCTTTTACCGTTTATGGTACTTCCACTGTACTCGGCTATTGAGAAGCTGGACTACAACTACATTGAAGCGGCGCGAGATTTGGGTGCGAACAAGTTCCAAACATTCGTGAAAGTGATTTTTCCACTGACAATGCCAGGCATTATTGCTGGCTGTCTACTGGTCCTATTGCCTGCCCTAGGCATGTTCTATGTGTCTGACCTTCTTGGTGGCGCAAAGAACCTGCTTATCGGTAACGTGATTAAGAGCCAGGTATTGAACGCCCGTGATTGGCCGTTCGGTGCTGCAACCAGTATCGCATTGACCATCGCTATGGCAGTCATGCTGTACGCCTACTACCGTGCCGGCAAGTTGCTAAACCGTAAAGTGGAGCTTGAATAATGGGACGCATATTAAAATTCAGTTTTATGACTGTGGTGTATGCCTTCCTTTATACACCAATCATTATTCTGATTGTTAACTCATTCAATGCCAGCAAATTCGGCATGAAATGGGGTGGATTTACGACCAAGTGGTATCACCAACTGGTCAACAACGACAGCTTGATGCAAGCAGCATGGCACTCACTGAACATTGCCGTGTTCTCAGCAACCGCTGCAGCGATTATTGGTAGTTTGACGGCCGTCGCCCTCTTCCGTTACCAGTTCCGCGGCAAGCATTTTGTCAACGGTATGCTGTTTGTAGTGATGATGTCGCCAGACATTGTGATGGCCATCTCGCTTCTCGCGCTGTTTATTTTGGTTGGTGCCGAACTCGGTTTCCTCACCTTGCTGCTTTCTCATATCACATTCTGTCTACCCTTCGTGGTAGTCACGGTATATAGCCGCTTGAAAGGCTTCGATGTGAAAATGCTGGAAGCAGCCCGTGATTTAGGTGCGAGCGAATGGGTAATTCTAAAGCAAATTATCCTACCGCTAGCCAAACCTGCAGTTGCCGCAGGTTGGTTGTTGAGCTTTACCCTGTCTTTGGATGACGTGATTGTCAGTTCATTCGTGACAGGCCCAAGTTATGAAATTCTGCCTTTGAAGATTTACTCCATGGTTAAAGTGGGTATTTCACCAGAAGTAAATGCATTGGCTACAATTATGCTAATTGTATCTTTGATTCTGGTTGTCACCTCACAGCTATTGGCACGAGAGAGAATCAAATAAGGCTTGTAACACCGCTTTAAATTTGGCGTTAGCCAAAAAAACGAGCAAGTGGCCTTCGGGCCACTTGTTTTGTATTAACACCCTAAAAGGGTTTTGGAGATGATAATCTAATGAAAAAATGGTCCGCTTTTCTAGCCGGTACTGCATGCGCTGCTGCGATGTTTACTCACATTGCCAATGCCGCAGACAAGGAATTAGTCTTTATGAACTGGGGCCCGTACATTTCTACGGAGCTTCGTGAGCAGTTCACTAAAGAAACTGGTATTAAAGTGATTTATTCGACTTACGAGTCGAACGAGACTATGTACGCTAAGTTAAAAGCCCACCCCCAAGGTTACGACCTGGTTGTGCCGTCAACTTACTTCGTTGCGAAAATGCGTGATGAAGGCATGTTACAGAAAATCGATAAATCAAAGCTAACTAACTTCAAAGAGCTTGATAAGAATTATCTGGATAAGCCTTTTGACCCAAACAACGACTTCTCGATCCCACACGTTATCGCAATGACAGGCTTGGCAGTTAACACTGACATGTATGATCCTGCCGATTTCGATAGCTGGGCGGACCTTTGGAATCCTGAGCTTGAAGGCCAACTCATGCTTATGGATGACACGCGCGAAGTGTTCCACATTGCCCTTCGAAAATTAGGTTACTCTGGTAACACTACCGATCCAAAACAGATCGACGAAGCCCACGAAGAACTGAAAAAATTGATGCCAAACGTATTGGTGTTTAACTCAGACAACCCTGCCGCGCCATATCTAGCCGGTGAAGTCGGCTTGGGCATGCTATGGAATGGCTCTGCTGCTGCCGCTCAGAAAGAAGGCTTGCCGATTGAGCTAATTTGGCCCAAAGAAGGCGGTATCTTCTGGGTTGATAGCCTTGCTATCGCCAAAAATGCCAAGAACGTTGAGGCTGCACACAAGATGATTGATTTCTTGTTGCGCCCTGATGTTGCTGCAAAAATCTCTGAAGAGACTGGCTACCTAACGGCCGTTGAAGCATCAAACGCCAAGTACAAAGACAACCCGACTCTGTTCCCACCGCAAGAAGATCTAGACCGTGGTGAGTGGCAAGATTCCGTTGGTGAGATGAACATCCGCTACGAGAATTACTTCCTGGAACTAAAAGCCGGTCAGTAATAGCAATGAATTAACTCAAGGCAGCCAAATGGCTGCCTTTTTTATATCGAAAACAGACAGACATTGGCTATTAATAGTTCAGACAGTTATTAAGGCTTGAGATTCCATATCGTAGTCATTCAATTCCCTGTTATAATAATGCTCTTAAAAGCACTGTATTTTCAGTGTATTTTAACGAACTTAACTACCCTCAATACACGGGTAGCAATCCGATGTTCAGCGACTTGGCTGAACATAACGACACTTTGCAGGAGAAGCGGTTAGTACTTCACAGAGATGATTTTCATCCATAATTAGTACATTCGCTAGAGAACACTCTCAATATCCCATTTAGTTTGGAGCATATAACAATGAAAAAATGGTCTTCTTTAATGGCCGGTGGTGTTTGCGCTATGGCAATGTTTTCGCACATGGCAACAGCAGCAGACAAAGAGCTTTATTTCTACAACTGGTCTGAATACATCCCTTCAGAAGTTCTGGAACAGTTCACCAAAGAAACGGGCATTAAAGTGATTTATTCGACCTACGAGTCGAATGAAACCATGTACGCAAAGCTGAAAACCCATGGTGACGGCTACGATCTAGTGGTTCCTTCAACCTACTATGTATCGAAGATGCGTGAAGAAAATATGCTGCAAAAAATCGACAAGTCAAAGCTAAGCCACTTTGACGAGATCGACCCTAATTTCCTGCACAAGCCATTCGACCCTGAAAATGATTACTCTATCCCTTACATCTGGGGTGCAACAGGTATCGGTGTAAACACCGATATGATGGACAAAGAAGAAGTGGCGAGCTGGGCTGACCTTTGGGATCCTAAGTGGGAAGGCCAATTGATGATGATGGACGACGCTCGCGAGTTCTTTCACATCGCTCTGCGTAAACTTGGCTACTCTGCGAACACCAAGAATCCTGAAGAAATTAAAGCCGCGTACGAAGAGCTTAAAAAGCTAATGCCAAACGTATTGGTATTCAACTCTGACTACCCTGCAAACCCTTACATGGCAGGAGAAACCTCACTAGGTATGCTGTGGAACGGTTCTGCTTACATGGCTCGCCAAGAAGGTGCACCAATTGACATCGTATGGCCAAAAGAAGGCGCCATCTTCTGGATGGATAGCATTTCTATCCCTGCCAATGCGAAGAACACCGATGCAGCCCATAAGATGATCGATTTCCTACTTCGCCCAGAAAACGCAGCGAAAATTGCACTAGAGATCGGTTACCCAACACCTGTGGAAACGGCTAAAGACAAGCTTCCAGCTGAGTTTGTCAACGACCCAAGCATCTACCCACCTCAAGAAGTGATGGATGCCGGGGAATGGCAAGACAGCGTAAACGGTGCAAACACCCTTTACGAAGAGTACTACCAGAAGCTAAAAGCAGGTATGTAATCTCTCCCAGTCATTATTGAAAACTCGGGCTTAGTCCCGAGTTTTTTATTTGTAACACCCATCAACGGTATAATGGAAATTACGTATCATCCAATAGGCTATTTAACGCAGTATTCAGCCATTTCACAGCCGGGCCGACAGCTCTTCCTTTTGGTGCAACACACTCAACCGGTGCTTGCCACTCCTTATGATCGAAAGTCACAGGCAGTATTTTCATTTTCCCCAGCTCTACCCTCTGCCTTGCTTCATGACTCGGTAGATATGTCCAACCCAAGCCTTTTTCAACATATTGAATCAGCACGTGGTGGTCATTGGTCCACCAATGGTTTGAGGAGATTGGTGGCATATAAGCCATCGATTTGCCACTTTCACCTCTAACCATCAACTGGCGATGAGGGATAAGGTCTGCAGGCGTGACACTGTCATTATTTGCTAGAGGATGTTCAGGGCAAGCAACCGGCACAAACTGAACACTACCGATATAACGTATATCCAGTTCTTTAAAATACGTCATATCGGTCAACATCACCCCCAGATCCCCTTTTCCATCAAGCAACAGACCTGGAATATCAGTGCTACTGGCCAACATTGTACTTAGGGTTGTTGAGGGAAAACGCTGTCCAAACTCCTCAGCAATATCACTGAGCTTATCTATCAGCAAATTGTCATCAATAATTATGGTTACTTCTGTTTCCTGAAAGTTGCTCAGAGCCTTTGCTGCACTCTGTAATTCAAAACTCTGTTGCAAGGTGGCCTCAGCAAACCGAAGCAGATGATTCCCCTGCTCTGTGAGCGTGGGCTTACGTGTGGAACGATCAAACAGCTCAACATTCAAGTCGATTTCTAAATTTGCAATCCCCTGGCTCACGGCAGATTGAACTTTGCCTAACTGTCTGGCACAGGCCGAAAATGAGCCTAGCTTTGCTGCGGTAACAAACATACGAAGTTGGTCGAGATTACACATACTATCAGTAAAAGTGATGATAACTAACTATATTAAATCACAGATAGAGATATTATACCTGCATAAAAACACTTCCATTAGCTCGGATATAAATGATGACAATTAAAGAACGTATTTTGCACACTGTGTTGTTTGAGGTATTTGCCCTTATTATTTTGATGGGAGCAGCGACCTTGTTCACAAGACATAATCCCGCCGTTGTCGGTGGGTTGAGTGTTGTGATGTCATTGATTGCAATGGCTTGGAACTATCTATACAACGTATTGTTTGACAGGTTTGTTGGCGAAGATCGCCTGAACAGAACCGTTAAAACACGCCTTTTACACGGCTTAGGTTTTGAAGGCGGGCTTATCTTCGTCACGATTCCAGTGTTGATGTGGGTATTACAGTTAGACTTTTGGACCGTTCTGATTCTTGATCTAGGTATCGTACTCTTCTTTTTGATATATGCGATTATCTATAACTGGGCATATGACCATGCCAAAGCGAAGTTTTTCACAAAGCCAGCTCATATCGAAGCTCACATATCAGAATATTAATATAACTAATTAAACGCCCTAAATCTGTGGGCGTTTCTATTTGTCGTAATGAACAGTGACTTATAAATTATTGTTGTAGTGGTCATTCTGTGTGCGTATTCATTATTTAGAATAAACAGCCTCTCTTGCTCGGCGCATTTTCACCTTTCTTTTTGTCGACGAATAAGCCTTGCAAATCAACGCTTTAATCGCGTGATTTACAGGTGTAATATATATTAAAATATTAAAGATACATCTTCCCACTTAGGATTGATTGATAAATACAATGCCATATGTACAATGCCCACACTAACAGTAGGTAATCATTATGATTATAAAAAGTGTTAATAAACGAAAAACGTCTATACACTTTTCAGAATAAATAACAGCTGTTTCATCAAAATAAAATAATTATAGCTCAATACACCAAGGTTATACATGCATTGTAAAAACTGCCAGCATCATGGCACTTTAGTTCGTATACACAGAACACTTTTAGATAAACTTTTTCGTGTAAAATTCAAATATGCATGTAAAGCATGCGGACATATTAATAAGTATTGATGACACAGAGCCCATTTAGGGTTGGAGTGAATTAATATTTCAAAATAAATAGGGCGCAAGATGCGCCCTATTTAATACCTAGAACAAGCTTCTAACCAAGTATCTCATCGACAAAGTTAGGGACTAGCTTCGAAGCCGGACCGTAGCGCTTCTCGGCAAACTCGCTTTCAACCTCACTTGGCTCCAAGTTTAATTCAATCGTATGGGCGCCATGCATAGCGGCTTCATGAACAAAGCCTGCGGCGGGATATACCGCCCCTGATGTACCGATCGAAATGAACAAGTCGGCTTCTAACAATGCGTCATGGATTCTATCCATACCAATCGGCATTTCACCAAACCAAACAACATTAGGTCGCATTGGCGCTGGCATCTGACAGCAGTGACAGTGATCATCAAGTGAAATATCACCACGCCACTCTATGGATTGACCTGTTTCACTGCATTGAGCTTTTAATAACTCCCCATGCATATGAATAATATTCTTGCTGCCCGCGGCCTCATGCAAATTATCGATATTCTGCGTCACTATCGTGACCTTGCCTTCAAGTTCTTGCTCAAGCCTTGCAAGCGCTCGGTGTGCTTCGTTGGGAAATACGGTGCCACTTTCTAGCTGCTGACGACGTAGATTATAAAAGTTCTGTACCAATGCAGGATCACGGTAGTACCCTTCTGGCGTGGCCACATCTTCAATGCGGTGGTTTTCCCACAGTCCGTCTTGGTCACGGAATGTACGAATACCTGATTCCGCAGAGATACCCGCGCCGGTTAATACAACAATATTTCGATAAGGAAAATGCATAGCCGTGTCCTTTCTTTATTCGCTTATAAGCTTTATACCATTGTTTTCATGTGGTTATAAGTAAAACGTCTACGACATTAGTCTAATTGTAGAAGGCAAACAAAAAGTTATAGTGCATTAACTGGTAAAAGTAACACTCTTGTGTTCCCTCAACCAGTTTATGGCTTGTTATCTGATTCTCATTCGTAAAATCGTAGGTATAAAAAAACCGGTAGCTGAACTACCGGTTTTCATGTCTCTAATGCAGCAACTTATGGATTATCATGTGCGGCATTGCCCTTCTTATCCGCTTCGACTTTATCATCATAACCCGGCTGATTTTCTGGCAAGCCTTTGACTTCCTCATACCAGAGATCGTGGTGCTCTTTTGCCCAAGTTTCATCGACTTCACCGGTGATCATGCCATCAAGGCCCGCTTCCATCCCAAACAAACCGATGTAGATATGGAAGATAAAACCACAAATCAGAACCAGTGCTGACAACATATGGACAAGATGTGATAGCTCCATATCACGGCGGGTTTGATCAAAAATTGGGAAATCGAGAACAAAACCACTCATGACAATAAAAGCACCAAAGAAGATCAACATCCAAAAGATGACTTTCTCACCACCATTCGAGAACCCTGCCGAAGGATGACTACCTTTGTGCTTACCGACCATGCCGCCCATTTTCATGAACCACTGCATATCAACTTTGTTGAAAATACTCTTACGCCACCACTTAACGAGCACAGCAACCAAGAAAAATGCAAACAAAGGCCCAATGTAGTTGTGGTATTGCTTGGCCGCATAAATGACCCAGCCCCACAACTCTGTTGGCACGATAGGCTTGATAAAGTACTTACCATAAACCAACGTCAGGCCACTAAAAGCCAGCGTCAAGAAGGTAAAGGCCAAGCTCCAGTGCAATGCCCTATCAAGTCGGCTCCAGCGTTTAATTTTGCGTCCGGTCTTTGGCTTACTCAGCTTAAGCGGGCCAACAACGACATATGCTAGCCCGACCATTACCAAGCTACCAAAAATAGCCAGCGCACCAAGTGGCGACATCCACTTCTCTTTCATAATGAACCAGGTTTGCCCTGGCACACTGATCAGCACCCCATGCTCAGGTGATTTGGACGTGGTATAGCCTTCTTGGCCATCCTTAACCGCTCGCCAATAGTCAGCACCGGCAAAACCAATGACTTCATGCCTTACAACAGACTCGCCCAAGCGCTCAGATTCAGAGTTAGCACCGGATTCATTGCTTGCTGCCGCCGATAATGAAAACATCAATATCACGACAGTGCTCAGCAAGAAAAACCAGTGTTGAATTCGCTTAGTCATATTACTCCCGACTGTTCATTCAACAGTTATGTTCAAACCTTTATTCAGTGGCAATCACATCAACAAGCGTTTGTATAGCACCCCCTGACGTAACGGCCACTTATTCGTTAGCTCAGCTTATGCCTTGCGGACCTCAGAGGCATCATAAGCGAGGTCATCAGAGCTTGCCCAACCCGCTTCTTTGGCACCTCGGGCGACAACCCGCTCGCGGTAAACATCTGAGATTTTCGCTGCATCACCGGCCAACAGCGCCTTGGTCGAACACAAAGAAGCACACATAGGTAACTTACCTTCAGCAATACGGTTGGCACCGTACTTCTGCTTCTCTTCAATCGAACCCGTTTCTACATTTGGGCCACCTGCACAGAAAGTACATTTGTCCATTTTGCCACGCTCAGCAAAAGCACTTTGTTGTGGAAACTGCGGTGCGCCAAACGGACAGGCAAACAAGCAGTAACCACAACCAATGCACAGATCCTTGTCATGCAAAACAATGCCGTCTTCGGTCTGTACGAAACAGTCTGCAGGACATACCGCCATACAAGGTGCATCGCTACAGTGCATACAAGCTACCGAGATAGAGTTCTCATTCGGCAGGCCATCATTGAGGGTAACAACACGACGACGTTGAATACCCCACTCAAGCGCATCATCATTTGCATTTTTACAAGCTGTCACACAACCGTTGCACTCGATACAACGCTTAGAGTCACAAAGAAATTTCATACGTGCCATCAGAATGACTCCTTACGCTTTAGAGATTTTACAGAGGGTGACTTTGGTTTCCTGCATCTGAGTCACAGGATCATAGCCATAGGTCGTTGCCGTATTTGCCGCTTCACCAGAAACAAACGGAGCACTGCCATCAGGGTAACGATCACGAAGGTCTTCACCCTGGAACTTTCCGCCGAAGTGGAACGGGATAAATGCCAGTCCCGGTTTCACGCGCGGTGTTACCATCGCTTTAACGTGGATGCGCCCCTTCTCGGCCCCCTCTACCCACACCATGTCACCGTCTTTGAAGCCAATGTCATTGGCATCTTTCGGGTTAACCTCAACAAACATCTCTTGCTGCAATTCTGCCAGCCAAGGGTTAGAACGGGTTTCATCACCGCCCCCCTCGTACTCAACCAATCGACCCGAGGTCAATACAATTGGGTATTCGCCAGACATGTCTTTGTCCTGGATAGACTTGTACAGTGTTGGCAGACGGAACATCGCTTCGCTGTCATCCCATGTCGGATAATCCGTCACCAAATCACGACGAGGCGTGTAAAGTGGCTCACGGTGCAATGGAACAGCATCAGGGAAAGTCCATACTACGGCACGGGCTTTGGCATTACCGAACGGAATACAGCCATGCTTAATCGCTACACGCTGAATACCGCCAGACAGGTCCGTTTTCCAGTTCTTACCTTCGGCCTGTGCTTTTTCCTCAGCGGTAAGATCATCCCACCAACCAAGTTGTTTCAGCATCTTATCGGTAAACTCTGGGTAACCATCTTCCAGTTCACAACCTAGCGAGAAGCTGTCATCAGCCAGTAGACTGTCACCGTTACGCTCAACACCGAAACGTGCACGGAAATTACCGCCACCTTGGGCAACCGTTTTTGACGTGTCATACAGGATATGGGTACCTGGGTGTTTCATTTCAGGCGTTCCCCAGCATGGCCAAGGCAGACCGTAAGTTTCACCGTTTGCCGGACCACCTTCAGCTTCAAGCGAAGTCTTGTGGAAGGTATGCCAGTTTTGCTGGTGTTCTTTCAAACGCTCAGGGCTCTGACCGGTATAACCGATAGTCCACATACCCTTGTTGTATTCGCGAGTGATATCTTCAATCACTGGCTGATTGTTTTCTACACGGATGTGCTTAAACAACTGCTCAGCAAGACCCAACTTCTGAGACAGCAGGTACATGATTTCGTGGTCAGGTTTTGACTCGAATAGCGGCTCAATGACCTGATCGCGCCACTGGATAGAACGGTTTGTGGCCGTCACAGAACCGGTTGTTTCAAACTGAGTGGTTGCCGGTAGCAGGTAGACATTGTCTTTGCGGTTGTTCATGACCGCTGCCACGCCTGGATACGGGTCAACAATCACCATCATATCCAGTTTTTCCATTGCCTTGCGCATTTCAGTACCACGGGTTTGCGAGTTAACCGCATGGCCCCAGTAGAACATGGCGCGAATGTTGTCGTTCTGCTCGATGTTTGCCTTGTCTTCAAGCACACCATCAATCCAGCGCGACACAGGAATACCGGCATTGTTCATTGGCTTCTTGCCACGGTATTCTTTTTGGTCGAATCGGCCTTTTAGCCATTCGTAGTCGACATCCCAGACTTTTGCCCAGTGTTTCCAAGCACCTTCAGACAGGCCGTAGTAGCCCGGTAGGTTGTCAGAGAGTACGCCAAAGTCAGTTGCACCCTGTACGTTATCGTGACCACGGAAAATATTAGCACCGCCGCCTGATTTACCCATATTGCCAAGCGCCAGCTCGAGAATACAGTAAGCTCGGGTGTTATTATTACCTGTCGTATGCTGAGTCCCCCCCATACACCAAACGACACAGCCTGGGCGGTTTTCAGATAGCAGTTTCGCTGTTTGGTAAACATCCGCTTCTGGTACACCACTTACGCGTTCCACTTCAGCGGGTGTCCACTTAGCCACTTCAGCTTGAACGTCATCCATCCCCCAAACACGCTGACGAATGAACTCTTTGTCTTCCCAGCCGTTTTTGAAGATGTGGTACAGCACACCCCAAACGAAAGCAACGTCTGAGCCCGGACGAAGAGAAACATAATGATCAGATTTTGCCGCAGTACGAGTACGACGCGGATCGGCAACTACAATCTTACAGCTGTTACGCTCTTTCGCGATCAAGATGTGCTGCATAGCGACGGGATGCGCTTCTGCTGGATTAGAGCCGATGAACAGGATCGACTTACAGTTGTGCATGTCATTGAGCGAGTTAGTCATCGCCCCGTAACCCCAAGTGTTTGCTACACCGGCAACCGTGGTCGAGTGACAAATACGCGCCTGGTGGTCAACGTTGTTAGACCCCCATAGAGAGACCATTTTACGGAAAAGGTACGCCTGCTCGTTGTTATGTTTTGCTGAACCCAGCCAGTAAACCGAATCTGGCCCTGACTCTTCGCGGATCTTCTTAACCTGCTGGCTCACTTCATCCAGTGCTTGCTCCCAGCTCAGCTTTTTCCACTTACCGTCTACCAACTTCATTGGGTATTTGATACGCCGCTCACCATGGCCGTGCTCACGCAAGGCCGCGCCTTTAGCACAATGCCCACCCGCATTAAATGGGTGATCAAACGCCGGCTCCTGGCCTGTCCATACACCTTCCTGAACTTCAGCGTAAATACCACAGCCGACTGAACAGTGGGAACAGATTGTACGTTTTACTTCTACCGGCGCTTTAGGATCAACCTCTTTAGCTTCGGCTTTTTTCATCATGCCCGGCGCAAACAAACCTGCACCAGCCATACCACCAGCCGCCGCCAGTGATGAATTACGAATAAAGGAACGACGCGAAATACCTAGCTGGTTTTCGTCCTTGCTTACGTTGTCGGAACGTTTTGTCAGTTTCATTTATGGCTCCGCCTTACAAGGTTTCGTAGTAATCGCGAACGTGCTGGGTTTCGCGATAGCCAGTTGTATTGTCATCGTGATTTTTGGTATTGCCGTCAGACTGCTCGACCTTTGCCTGAACGGCTGTTGTCGCCCCTGCAGCAATCGCACCAGCAGCCACGCTCAAACCAATATTTTTCAGTAATTGGCGACGACTTTGACTAGTTTCATTATGAATCGCTTCATTGTTACTAGCTTTATTTTGCTCGCTCATAAAAGCTTGCTCCTTTATCGTGTTCCCGAATCCGAATATCTCGCTTCGGAAATCAATTTTTCTGCTAAGTTTCTCGTAATATAAATAACGACTTTTCAATTGTTTCCTCAGCTACATCCTGAGCACCCTCATTTGGTCGCTAAGTAGCGGTTACGTCGTCACAAAATCAAAAATTAGGTAAAGTCTAGTTCACCTCTATCAATCGTGTTTTTTCGACCAGCAGGAACTGCAAAGCCAGTTCAGCAACTGCACTATAAAACACCGCACTGTTCGCCTTTTTTAGGTCATTGCAGAGTCGTTCGAACCACGTCGCGATATGGCGATTGAAGAAAACTTGCTGAAGATGTCTATCTCCGCCTTCCACCAGCATCGCCATCACTTCAAGTAAGGCTGCAATATGGTCTTCGGGCTCTTTAACACTCTCATCACGTTGAAAGCCTAACTGCATAAGATCACGACGAAGATGCGCAAGCGGCATTTCCATCAACGAACCAGTCAAATACCATGATCCAAAAGGAACAATTTCACCGCGCCCGATCCCGATGAACAAATCTTGGTATTCCTCTTCTACAGCCAAAACAGTTGTTGTTTGAGCAGCAAGTTTCAGAACAGGCCAAGAAGCAGCCATGGTGTTAGACACATTTTGATTCGCTTCAACATCCAGTGAAGAAAGCCAATCGAGAACGGTTTGATCCGGTGCCTTACGAAACACATGTGCCAACAAGCCATAAATTTCAACACGCAGTGCACTTTCTTCTTGAGCAGTTTGAAGTACTGATTCCATTTACTATTCCTACACTTTTAGCTGACTTTCAGGATCATCGACGATCGTCGAGAAAATATCGCGAACACGACAGTCTTCGCACATATTCAGGCGTCGAATGGCCTCTCCCTGAAACTGCGAATGGTTTTGTAACTTTTCAGTCAGCATTTTCACCATCGAAGCCGGTGCAAAAGCTTTACCGCAACGGGTACAACACGCTGCTTCTTCTTCATGAAGAACCTGTGCTTCTTGACGAGTTTGTGCATTCCAAGTCACTCCCGGATTAAGAGAGATCACTTTTTCAGGACACGCCTTTTCACACATGCCACATTGCACACAATCTTGTTCAATAAATAGCAAGCCTGGACGATCACCAATGGCATGTAATGCCCGAGTTGGACACACAGACACACATCCCATACACAAGGTACAATCGTCTTCTCGACAATCTACCGAACCATAAGGGGCATTTTCCGTTACATCTGAACGTTCAGGTTTAACAGGAGCCTGCGCGTAAAGGGCATCAAGAACAGCAAATAACTTTTCACGTTTTGTCCCCTCAACAGGGCTAGCAATATTCAATAATGCAGAATCAAAACCTGTAAAAGACTTGGCTTCAGCAAAATCAAACAAAGCAATACGTTCAATGTCATAACCCATTTCAGCCAAGAATGACTGAGCAGTCGCTAATTCATCGCGAAGTACACGATCGATAGTGTCAGGAATATAAGAGGTATTCGTTGCTAAAAGCACTTGATGGGCGCCGTATGCCAATGCACTAAACCAAGTATCAATACCGACTGTGGCCAACTCTTCCAATGCAACCGGAATTACGGATTCAGGAAGATCGGAAAGGATCTCGTTTACCGTGGCTTCATCGCGATTACCATAGAAAAGAAGCGTCGGAGTTTCCCCACCCGCTTTTCGATAATTCGTAATTAAGCGATAAACAAAATGTTGCGTATTAGCCGGATCAGGAAGTGCATATGAAATAGCTTCTGTAGGACACGCAGTCGCACAAGTACCCACGCCTTGGCAAAGGTATGGATTAATTTCTATATGATCACCGGTACTTGACAATGCACCAGCAGGACAAGCATCAACACAGCGCTCACACCCGGTTACACCCCGCGAAGAGTGCGCACAAAGGTCGGGATCCAAACGGAAATATTTTGGCTTATCAAATGTGCCGACCATCGCAGGAAGATCTTCAATCACATTGGCCAGTTTCGCTTTTCCTGCTCCAACCGCATAATAGCCAGGAGCTGAAATCTCAACCTCAGATAAACCGTCTTCCGTCATATCAACAATTAAATCAAAACAATCTTGGCCTATAGCCACTTTTGCCAGATTCACTGTTGTCAGCATATTCTCAACATCACAAGACACTTCAAATGCGCCTAGGTAACCTTTGATGGTTGCCTTACTCGCATAATAAAGGTTGTTACGCTTAGCACTGTTTTTGGCATTCTCTAAAGATTGTGCTTTCGCTGTGGCAAGTAGGGTTACCGAGTTCAGCGAAGTAAACTGTGCTTCAAGTGTAGTGATAACGTCTTCTGCGCCCACCAGCAAAACATTCCCACGGCTTTCATAGGAAACCGTTGGTGGAATAAGGTTTGAAAGCTCAACGGTATCATTTATCGCCGCTAGCCTTGCTTTACCGTTTTGCTCATTGAACGCAGAAAGTGCTTCAAGTGTACTATTTAACATTATTATTCCTGTCTACTCGTCACCGTTAGTCAGTGTCGATTGAAACGCTTTGTTCAGAAAAGGATTTTCCGAACGCTTCGCTTCATACTCATTACTAGAGCAATAACCGATCCAACTTTTCACGGAATAAAATGACTTATAGGGAGCCAAAATCTCTTATGGACAGATTGACCAAGTCAAAAGACGACAATTTGTCCCACCCCTTAATGACTAGTGCGCCAAAATGTCCCGATCTTTTTTAAGGGTATTTATCCCTTTTTGTCCCAGTTCGAGGGCAAAATACCCTTAACCCTTTAGCAAATCGTTCTTATCGCTATGGAGTAACTTGCTATTAGAAATCGTGTCTGATTCTGTTTCAGTCTCTAGTTCAGTCGGGATCGCAAACGCAATCTCCGTTTCAACATTCTCTTGAACGTTCACCTTTTGAAGATCATCAACAGTCGTTGCCTCTTCTTCTAGTGCCCTATCCTTAGCTTGAACGCCATCAACAGCTGCGAGTGAATGGTCAGAGTCAGTCGCTTTAATCATATCTTCTGCTGTCTCTGCGACCTGATTTACCCACTGACGAAGCTGCTGAGTCACTTTAGTATCAAGCACAGGGATATTGGAGAAGTCCTCGGTATGATCATCCATATCACTGACATAGTTGAACTCATCAGAGTGAAAAAGTTTACGTAGTGCCGCTTTTTTCACTGACTTTTCAACACCTTCCTTCATAAAGGTCGACACGCCAGAATCGAAAGTCACCTTTGCAGCATCAGCCAGAGTTAGCTCAGGGAATTTTAAATCTGATTGCGTTGTTTGATGTTCTATTGTTTCCGTAATCGCTAGAGCTTGTTCATCATTGGCTTGCGTATTCAATGACGGATCAATTTCAACCTCTTGAACGGGTTGAGTGTCAGTGCCAACATCATCAACAATCGTGTCCATAGCAGATGATTTAGCCGTAGCGTTCTGATTTAATTGAACATCACCTTCATCCTTGGTGTGTAATTTGCGCTGAGACCAACGCTGGAAGAAGTTAGTTGCCACTTGAACGCCCTTTTTGCTCTTTGTTCTTACAACGTTTGCGACGATATTCGATTTGCTCGCCATGACGACCGATGAAGGCCTCCATCCACGCCTGGATCTGTAAGGGAGCTTTGATATGAAGAATTTGGTAATCGCCATCCATGTAACTACTCGCAAGCCCTTGCGCAGCAGTAATCAACAACGGTGAGAGCTGTTCATTTTCTTCTTCACAAACGATAAATAAGTGGGGATCACGAGAGCTAAGATTAAAGCGGTAATCTGACCGTTCATGGCGATGTAGCTCCAACGGCATCAAATAACCACCTTGCTCACTGGCCAATGACGCCTTGTCGTCATCGTTATACAAACAAACGTCTTCAATAGACCAAGAAAGTGTTGTCCAACGCCCTATTTGCTTTTCTTGCGACACCAAGCGAAACGCTATAGGCCACAATGACTCATTCTTATATTGTTCCGGCACATTCGCTCCCGAGCTTATCGTTATGGCTTATTGGATATGATTGACCTTTTCGGCCTATTTCAAGTAGCAAAGCAAATATTAGACCAACTTTAATTACTCCATTTAAATGCAGTGAAATTTTCCGATACAAATAAGTTGGAATGATGTTTGCTTACACACCAGACAACGACTTAATCTATGTTTTAAAAGTAGACGCTTCAGACCGTGTTGCGTATACATGAACACATCCATATCAACAGCAGGATAATTTGATGAGCCAATTGCCAAAAATAATTAAAACAAATTCATCGGTTAATCAGACGATGACCGTTCAGGTAATGGACGAGTATGGCGATATGATGGAAAAAGAAATTGCCTGCGAACATCCGCTTACCGTGTATTTGAACTGGGTAGAAATTGTTACCCTGATGACCCTGGGTGAACGCCCTTCTGCGCTGGTATTGGGTTACCTCAAAAACCAAGGTTTTATTGAAGATATCGATGCCATCGAGTCGCTGATCATTGACTGGGAAACCAACTCTGCAGCCGTTATCACCCGAGAAAACACCGACGGGCTAGAAAAGAAGCTGGAAAAGAAAACCGTCACGTCCGGTTGCGGCCAAGGCACCATGTTCGGCAATGTGATGAAAAAGCTCGAAGGTATACAACTGCCAAGCCCCACTATCCCTCAATCCAAACTATACGGATTGCTTGAGGCCCTTACTCACCATAACGAGACATATAAGGCAGCAGGTGCGGTTCACGGTTGTGCGGTATGTAAAGACACCGACATCCTGTCATTTGTAGAAGACGTCGGTCGTCATAACGCAGTAGATACTCTTGCCGGCGAGATGTGGCTTAAAGGCGAGCAAGGCGCAGATAAGATTTTCTATACGACAGGTCGACTGACCTCCGAAATGGTGATTAAAGTCGCGCAGATGGGGATCCCAGTATTGCTCTCCCGCTCAGGTGCAACCCAGATGGGTTATGAGCTTGCTCAGAAACTCGGTATTACCATGATTGCCCGTGCAAAAGGACACCGTTTCCAAGTGTATAACGGCATGGATAACCTGATCCTTGATATTAAGGGAGAGAATAACGGCCAATCGCTGGATGATTCAAATAAGCCTGCGCACAAGGGCGAGACTGATCACCGAAAAGTAAACCACCAGCCAGGCAGTGATAAGTAATGGAGAGTGCCTACCCAGAATTCATGAATGCTAAGCAAGTTGCTGAGTACCTCGACTTAAATGAAAAGAAAGTCTACGCACTTGCCAATGACGGGCTTCTTCCTGCGACAAAAGTTACCGGAAAGTGGTTATTCCCCAAGGCACTGCTGGATAAGTGGTTACTGGAATCCTGTCATAACGGCGTTTTGAACGATCGGCTGTTGATTGCTGGCTCCGATGACCCCTTGTTGCAAATGATTGTAGGTAACATGGCGAATAAGCTTGGTAGTACTGCGCTTATTGGCTATACCTCCACCGGTACTCGCCAGGGTCTGGCCATGTTAAGTAAAGGCCATGTCGATATGTGCGCCATTCACTGGGGGCATGCACAAGAGGCAGCCCTTCGTCATCCTGCGTTACTTCAGCAATACAGCGGCCATCGTAACTGGGTACTGATCCACGCTTTTGAACGCCAGCAGGGGCTGGTCGTTTCGCAGGAAGTCGCAGATTGCGTCAATAACCGCTCGATTCAACCTCAAGAGTTATTATCTTCACGTTGGCGTTGGGCGCTACGCCAAGAAGGCGCTGGCAGTATGCGCGCGCTGTCGGAATGGCTTCATACCCATGCCTTTACTATCGACATGCTCACAAGTGTTGATACTTGCAATAGTGAACGGGAACTTGCGTCATATATTGCTCGCGGTGATGCTGACGTGGGGTGTGCGAGTCAAAGTACCGCCGGAGAATTTGGTCTCGGCTTCATTCCTTTGTGTACCGAGGCATTCGAGCTGGTGATCCCTAAAAACATCTACTTCAGGGATCTGCAACAAAAGCTATTGCATGCCTTGAGCGACAGTAATACCCAAGGTAAGGGTGACCAGCTCGGTGGCTATAACTTCAGTCGCAGTGGTCAGCAAGTATGGAGCGGGAAATAAGGGGGCTACCCCCTTATTCTACCCCCAGCATCCCTAAACGGCACACTTTGATAGCAAATACAGAATCATTCCCTTATACCACCTTCAAAGATTGCAATCTTTCGCGTATCCCCACCCCCCGCATGACCCAATTTGCCATCACTGGAGATGGGATTCCCCCAATACGCCACTTTGCATGATCTCACACCAATCCGACGGCTTTAATCAATCCATTTATGCTGGCATATCACTTTTTTACAGATAGATTAATCAATAAAGTCAAGGTGCACGACCGTTTAAGCTATATGCATTTATTAATATTTACCTTACGTCATATATACGATATTTATCACTGGTCAGATGTGACAAATGAAACCCAAAAAGAAAAAACGTGAGCAATTACTCTAAATCGCGATATTCCCCTTCGGAATCTTGATCTATGCCACAGTTTAACAGGTTTTACTTTGAGGATTTGTGCCACTAGATGCACACTGAAGTCGGTCATCTGACCAGTAAATTACTCTGCAAATGAATGTAAAATGAATACCGCGTAAGGAGTGGTCATGAATTATTTCATCACCGGCGCAACTGGATTTATCGGTTCTCAGTTATTACAACGTCTGGCTAAACGACCTGGTGAGATCTATATCCTCACCTATGACAAGATTTCTGAAGATAGACTGGAAGCACTGTTAGAAAAACATCATCTACCTAAGAACAAGTTCCACTGTATCAAAGGTTCGATTACTGAACCCAACTTAGGTATCTCAGCTGAAGATACGAAAAACCTGACAGGAAAGATTGATCAATTTTTCCATCTCGCAGCCATCTATGATTTGACGGCTAGCGAAGAAGATATGATGCGCGCCAATATTGAAGGCACTGAACATACGTTACGTTTTGCCGAGCGCATTAATGCAGGTTGCTTCCACTACTTCAGCTCAATTGCTGTTGCGGGCCAATACCGTGGCTGGTTCCGCGAAGATATGCTTAATGAAGCAACTGGACTCGAGCATGCTTATTTCTCCACTAAGCACAATGCAGAGAAACTGGTACAAGAAACGGCAACGATTCCTTGGCGTGCTTACCGCCCGGGTATTGTTATCGGTGATTCAAAGACGGGTGAAGCCGACCGTGTTGATGGTCCTTACTACTTCTTTAAAATCATCCAGAAGCTACGCCGTGCACTTCCTGAGTGGGCACCGTTGCTTGGCCTTGAAGGCGGCCGCCTGAACCTAGTGCCGGTTGACTATGTTGCCGATGCCATCGATCACATCTCTCATAAACCAGAGTTGGACAATCAGTGTTTCCATATTGTGGACCCTGACCCATACCGCTCTGGTGAAGTGATCAACCTGTTTGCAGAAGCTGGCCATGCTCCGCGTATGGCAATGCGACTGGATATGCGTGTTTTCCGCATGATCCCTTCTCACTTCTGGTCTCAGCTCGGTCAAGTCCCGGCGCTAAAGCGTTTTATCGATGCCATCAGTAAAGAGATGGATATGCCGCAAGACGCGTTAGGCTACTTTAACTACCCAACCCAATTTGATTGCAGCAATACGCTCAATGCGCTGTCTGACAGTAACATTTGCTGTCCTCGTCTTGCCGATTATGCTGACAAAATTTGGGACTTCTGGGAGCGTAACCTTGATCCTGAATTGCATGTTGAGAAAACACTGCAAGGGTGCGTCAATGATAAAGTTGTCGTTATTACCGGCGCCTCTTCAGGTATCGGCTACACTACGGCACTGAAACTTGCGAAAACCAAAGCTCGCCTTGTACTGATCGCCCGCGATCTTGATCGTCTGCAGCAGACTCGAAACGAAATCGAACGCCTTGGTGGCCACGCATCCATTTATCAATGTGACCTAAGCCAAGATGAACCATCGCAAGCAGTGATTAAGCAAATCAAGCATGATCACGGTAAGGTTGATATTCTAATCAACAACGCGGGCCGTTCAATTCGCCGTTCAGTAGAGAAAGCGACTGACCGTCTGCACGATTACGAACGCACCATGCAGATCAACTACTTCGGTTCACTTCGCATGATTCTGGGTAACCTACCAGAAATGATCGAAGCGGGTGAAGGCCATATCATCAACATCTCCTCGATTGCGGTGTTGACCAATCAGCCATTGTTCTCTGCCTATGCCGCGTCGAAGTCTGCACTGGATACGTTTACGCGTACCGCAAGTACAGAGCTAGGTGGCCAAGGTATTGATTTCACCACAATCAATATGCCGCTTGTTGAAACACGCATGATTTCTGATCACTATCGCGAGGCTGAAGGGGGTATTCCACTACTGACTCCTGAAGAAGCAGCAGACTTGATCATCAAAGCGATTATTGAGAAGCCAAAACGCATTGCGACTAAGCTAGGTCTGTTAGGTGCCTTTATTCACGGTGTTTATCCGAAGTTGGGTGAGTTGCTCATGGCAACGGGTTATAACCCAGAACACGGAAAGCATGACGGAGATAATGCGGAGCCTAAACAGCCTTCAGCAGATGTAGTAGCCATTAATAGCATCATGCGCGAAATACACATGTAAGGATCAGAGCAATGCAAGTTTCAGCAATACATGACTACAAAGAAGATCTTGATACCTTGTTGCGGTATTTCAGCGAAGAAGAACTGATCACTGAAAAATACCAAAAATTAGGCGGTAATAACGTTCGAGTTACGATGCTGGAAGAAACCGCGGATGGTTTCCGCGCTGAAACCCAGCGTGATATGCCAGCCAATGTACCTGCTGTGCTTAAGAGTCTGCTGGGTAGTTTCAATACTATCAAACAGAAAGAGTCTTGGCACTGGCAAGAAAATGAGCAACTAATTTGTAAACTTCAAATTGAGATCTTGGGTGTTCCGGCCACAATTACGGGTCAAATGGTGTTCAGTGAACCTGAGACTCGTCCG
Organism: Photobacterium lutimaris; assembly: GCF_003025555.1. Classification (GTDB taxonomy): domain Bacteria; phylum Pseudomonadota; class Gammaproteobacteria; order Enterobacterales; family Vibrionaceae; genus Photobacterium; species Photobacterium lutimaris. The sequence continues at coordinate 180,724 of NZ_PYMH01000002.1, forward strand.
GGCATTGCAACATCAAACCATGTCACTATGGACGTGAAATCAGCGATCCCACTGGTGGGTAGCACGCTCGTCTCGTTCATTTGCGGTGACATGAAAGATCAGATGCAAGCGGAATACGACTTCCTATGTGAAGTACTACCCCAACTGGTTGCTGAAGAGCAATAACGTTCATCCCGTCACCTTCGGTAGCCCCAAATAATGTTATTGGTGGGGTTGCCGAATGTGAAGCTCGAATAACAAGGAAAAAATGATGAAAACCAAAGATCGGATTTTGTCAGTTAGTCTTGAGCTGTTTAATCGTGATGGTGTTGGCCAAGTCAGTACGTTAATCATCGCCACCGAGATGGGGATCAGCCCAGGAAACCTTTATTACCATTTCCGCGGCAAAGACGAAATTATTGCGACACTTGTCAATGAATTACAGAACTCACTGACAACCATTAGCAATGAATACGCAAGTCAGGTCAAAGACTTTGATGATTACTGGCCCTTTATGCATACCGTAATGGCGCTATTCACCCATTACCGCTTTTTGTTTAGAAACTTAGACAGTCTAAACGGTCAGAATCCGCAAATTAAGCGGAAAATCAGAACCCTGATCCTTAAGCTTCGTCATCTCTGCAATGACATGCTCAAGCATCTCGTCGAGTTGGACAAGTTAAACTGTGACGCACAAAGCTTGCCACTTCTGGCTGACAATTTATTGCTCGTTAGCCTAAACTGGCTCAACTACCAAACACTGCTTGATGATCATTACAGCGAAAGCGACCTCGCTCGCTCGGGTGTACTGCGCTTAATCTCTCTGGTAGAGCCTTACCTGACTGAAAATGCGAAGTCTCCATTCTTTACCCATCAAGATTTGGTTCAAGAGTTGGTGACCTAACGGCTTTAGAGCAATGCTGAACATTTAATTAAACACCCCTACTACTTATATGGGGTGTTTCTGTTTATTTTCCTGTCAAAGATGTAATAAAAACATTCCCGTTTAGCACTTTCACTTAACTGCAAATACACTCTTACACATTGAAACATGAACCTACGGTACAGTATGTAATTCTACTATGGCGCGTTAATTGTGAGTGAATATAGATGAACGTTAAGTTATTAAAAAATCTATCAGAATCGACTCTCTGCATTGCCGTATTCTACACCTGTTTCCACTGGCTAATGGTGAGGTTTACCGGCGATTTTTATACCGATACCTTAGGAAAATTCTTCCGCTTCTATATCGCTTCCTCGGTCTTGTTTATCGTCTTGGAGATACTGCAGTTCTATCGAGGCAGCGCCTGGGGATACATGGCCTATGCCTTTGCCACAATTGCCATAATGACGTCCTCCTTTGAGCCGAACGTCATGAATGAACTCGCCCTTCAACTGATGATGAGCCTTGGCGCTTTAGGGTTTGTGTTTTGTATGTATCAATGGTGGGAAGACAAAGGATGGGAAGATAGCGAATATTAGCTGACCCGATAATTAACAAGAAACTCACTTTACCACCACCTGCTACCAAGCTACTCTTGTCAAGAACTTGTAATAAACCATTACGACAAACAAGGAGTGGTTTTGTTTCGCCATCTCAATATACTCGTTACCCTCAGTCTGGCCTTATTTATAACAACCTCCCATGCCAGCAAACTGCAGACGGATAACATTCAGACCGCATCAGTCAGCACGTTTGTGACTGATCTCGATGCCAATAAGACGTTATTCCAGAAAAATGCCGATATCGTGATGCCTATTGCCTCATTAACCAAAGTGATGATGGCAATGGTTGTGTTGGACGCCAAACTGCCACTGGATGAAGCGATTTCATTTAATAAGATAGATAAAGAAAGGATATACGACGGCTATTCACGCATCAGGATGGGTTCAACCCTCAGCCGAGGTAATGCCCTTCACATTGCCCTCATGTCTTCTGAGAACCTCGCAACGGCGGCCCTGGCGCGGCAATACCCTGGCGGTTATGAAGCCTTCATCAAAGCCATGAACACCAAAGCCAAAGCATTGGGTATGACCGATACTGTTTTTGTCGATAGCTCTGGCTTGAACCCAAACAACGTTTCTACTGCCGCAGACATCACTAAAATGATCAAAGCCGCTTATCAGTATCCCAAGATAAAAAAATACAGTACCACACCGGTACATACGGCTTATTTTAAAAAACCACGCTACAAACTGGGCTATACCAACACTAATGCCTTGGTCAGGGGCCAGAAGTGGGATGTCGAACTAAGCAAAACCGGGTATTTGGATATTGCGGGTCACTGCTTGGCGATGATCACTCACGTGGAGGGCAAGCAATTACTGATTGTGACGCTGGATGCTTACGGCAAGCTCACGCCGATTGGTGATGCGGGAAGAATCAAGAAGTGGTTACAAAGCGGTAAAAGCGGAAACGTATCAGAATCAGCCATGCACTACCAAAAGCAAAAGCTTTCAACACTGGTCCATTAAACGTTCAGTTGCTATTGAACCAATAGAGCCCTGAAATAGGGCTCGGTTGATCCAAGAAGCCTAAATAAGCATGGGGACGTTAGCTCGCTTTCTTATCAATCGACTCACCAGCCTCTTTGAATTTATCTTGAATAAACCCAGCCATTAGCTTTACTGCATCCCTTGCTTCACCAAGTTGGTAAAACAGCGGATACACATGCGGCACGCCTTTGACAACGTTGATCGTCACATCATTGCCCGCTTCACCTAAGCGCTCCGCTAAATGGATAGCATCATCCATCAAAAGCTCTTCAGTACCACAGGTGACAAAGGTCGGAGGAAGGTCATGATGTTCTGCGTAATAAGGCGATATATCGGGGTCACAGGGGTTCTGCATACCGATATAGTTATTGCGCATCAAGAGCAAGGTGCTCAAATCAAAGAAAGGATCATCCTTACATTTCTTAAAAGCCGATTCTCCGGTTACCGCCATATCCGATACTGGTGACATCAAAATACCACCAGCAGGCTGAGGCAACTTGGCTTCACGGATACGTAGCATGGTTGTCAGCACTAAATTACCGCCTGCAGAGTCCCCTGCAAAGAAGATCTGGTGTGGGTGGTACCCTTTGACCAGTAACCCCCGATAAACCGCAAAGCAGTCGTCTGGGGCCGCAGGATAAGGGTTTTCCGGTGCTAACCGATAGTTAACCATCAGACCGCGCGATTTAGTGTGGTTGGCCAGTCGGCCCAGGAGCGCACTGTGGATTTTCGGGCTATGGAAGCAAAAGCCCCCACCATGGAAGTAGAGGATGATCTTGTTTCCGCTACTTTTAGGCATATCGACCCAATCACAGGATACGTCAGAAAAACGAGTCGGCGTGATCTCCATCCCCTTTGGTGCAGCAATAAATGGTCCATAGTTATCAATAGATAATATGAGATCTCGCATCTCTTCGGTTGATTCACAGTTTGCAAGACGTTGCCGCATGATTCGGAATAAAACCTTGTTGAAAGCCCTATTACGCCAACTCTCCATATACGCCACCTACTATTTACAATTCATTTACAAAGTTAGAATTAAACAAGGGGTTTGGTCAATATCTGGTCGCAAAAAAATGATGTGTTTCGAAAAGAAATGCCTAATATTCTGTAATTTAAGGCTCAAATAATTATTTTTTCAGGGTGTAAAAAAGCTCTGCCGGTAAAGGCAGATAAAATGCAAAAAAGGTGCGCGTGCATGGCCCACGCGCAACCTAAAGGCTTTACAACCTGCAGACTGGGAACGGTTGCTCAGCCCGGGGCTACTTCTTGTCTGGCTGGCATTAACGTAGCCCCGTATTGGCAGTTACTCTGCTTCTGCCAATTTCTCAACGGCTTGAGTCAGTTTGTCGATTTTCTCGTCCATACGCTCAAGCTTCTCACGGTCAACGCCACTCAGACGGTAGAACAGATCATTCATACCTGCTTCTACTTCTTCTGTTGCTTTTTCCGTGTTTTTACCAATGCACTCTTTTGCTTGAATTTCCACTTCTTTACCGCGTTCTACAAGCTCATCAAACATATTGTTTGATTTCTCATTGATCTGCTGCGCTTCTTCCAAGCTACGGCTGTAAATACCAAGGCCTGCTAACCAAATGTTACGTGCAATGCCTTCACCACTTTCTACGACATTTTTTGCCGCTTTCACTACTGTATTGTTGCTCATAATCCTATCCTCTTACGTTATCTTGCTTTAAGCACGCTCGTATGCTTATACCACTTCAGGTTTTGTACTTTCAGTTGGCTTGCTCGCGCTTTGAGCCACCTGGACTTCAGCTTTTGCCTTAGGTTCCGCAACAGCGTTAGTTGCTGCTACGGTCTGTGGCTTTACCGGCGCTTCAACCTCTTTCTTCTCTGCCTCTGGTTTCGCGGCAGGAACAGGCTGAGCGGCTTTCACGGCTTTACGGCGTGCAACACTTGGTTTCTTGGCGGCAGGTGCTGCTTTCTCAGTCGCTTTCACAGCGGTGCGCTTACGTGGTGCCGGCTTTTTCTCAGCTTGCGCCTGATGACGCTCCACTAACGCTTCAATGCTGGCGGTTAGCTGATCAATCTTGTCGTCAACACGGTCAAGGCGATCATTATCCAGGCCAATGAATTTCTGAACCATGTTATGCATGCGTTCTTCAATCGCGACAGAAGTCTGGCTGCGTGCTGTGTGAACTCGCTCTTTGGTTTTTGATTCAACCGCGCGTCCACGCTCAATCAACTCATCGAAAAGGCTCTTGCCCTTGTCAGAAATCTGATTCACTTCCTCAGCGCTCTTAGCATAAGCACCAAGGCCTGCTAACCAAATGTTGTATACCATTGCGTCACGAATCTGCTCTTTGTTTGATTCTTCCGCAGTCTGTTTAAAAATGCCCATCAGTTTCCCCTCCATACTTTTGCGATAGTGCCAGCCAGTGGGTTTTGCCTGACTGCTTGTATGTAATTTACGAATTTCAATTAGAATGTTCTCCCTAAAACAACACTTTATCGTTTTAGAGGTCATGTATTTGATATGGATCACAGAGGGGATGGAGGAAAGCAAGAAAAATCATAGCGATAAAAAAAGAGCTCGAAATGAGCTCTTTGGGAAATACATAAGATGCTGTCAATTAACTCGCCAGCAAATATCTATCAAGCTGTTCTGTAATATGGCTTTCGATTGTTGGGCCAAAAAAAGCAGCAGCGAAACCGACAAGCTGAAGCTGAATCGTTATTTTTCCTTCTTCAGCATGTAAGTAACCTTTTGCTGAAGAGTGTTTGATATGCATTTTATCGTCTTGCCAGGACCAAGTAAGGCCATACTCCTGTTCAAGCTGACCTGCAATTTTCTCGCTTAGCATAGTAATGTCATCATGTGCTCTGTCATGATGACGTTCAATTAAAATCGTCACAGAAGTTCTCGCGCATTAGTGTATTTACTCAGTCACCTTTTGTTAACATACGACCTAACCACAAAAATTTCTGTGGGCGAGATCTAACAAATTGAAATTTGTTGCAGATGCCTCATAGGAATAGTCCTCACCTGTCAATATTACGGATGATTAACCAACGGTTGTACACATTACAGAATACGACGTAGCAATGTCGGTAAGATCAAACTAGCCCCTACCGCCAGTTTCGCACCTTTTACTGCATTTTGATAAGGCTGTTTTTCCGAGGAGGTGAGAACGGCACCAAGAAATAACCCCATCCCAGCCATTTTTATTAATGTCGAGGGAGCACTAAGCGTCATATACCCACCAGCTGCCGCAACAACCAGTCGCTGAAACTGGGTACATTCAATGGGTAACCCATGGGCTTCACGAACAAATTGCTCACAGTTTTGACTGAATAAGTTATAGCTCCGCCCAAGTTTCGATCTGGCATAACTTACAGCTTGTCGTGGGTTCTCCCCGGCAATATCACTCACCTCAATCCGTCGGCCTTCAGAAAATTCAGGCTCTGTTTCCCGCTCTATTCGCCGCCATTTTTTCGAATTATGAATAACATAGCCATACCCATCAGCGATTCCGTAGTGCCAGTAAGTACTACAGCGAATCCTTAATACCGTACCGGCTGGGAAATTCGTGCTGTGCATAAATACATCTATCCAAGTCGCTATCAGTATCGTAAAGCCTAGCTGTTGCTGCGCAATAATGTGAAATTTGTCTCATTTTGAGTAAGAACAGATTTTATCGGCAAATCTTGCGCATTACCTTTGAAACTTGCTACCAATCCTTTCGAACACTGCTACCATAAAATTAACGTCAAAATAATGACAGAAAACACAATAATTTTTTGACTGACGATACTTTATTATGATCATTAGAATATTATTTTTGTATTTGTTCATGAGTTTCGCAATTGGATGCCAAACAGTTCCGACGGTAGATCAGGCCAATGCAATCCCCCCAACGCCTTCAATCCAGCCTCTGCCTGATGATGCTAATGACCAATGTGAAATCGACAGTCGATTATTTGCAGGCAGCTTCATAGCCACAGGTTCCGCTGTTGAAGCCTCTCACGAACCCGATATATGGGATCTCTTGGCGAGCGAATTTAGCATGACAGTGCCCAATAACCGCACAATCCGTTATTACAAACGCTGGTATGTGAACAACCCCTACCATATTGAGAAGGTTACCGCCCGTGCGGAACCGTTCCTCCACTATATATATCAACAAGTCAGTGCCCGCGACTTACCCATCGAACTGGTACTGCTGCCCTTCGTCGAGAGCAGCTTTGATCAATTTGCCTATTCCCATAAAGGGGCGGCGGGTCTATGGCAATTTACTGAACCAACCGGTAAAACATTCGGCCTAGATATTATCAAAGGCTATGACGGCAGGCGGGATATTGTCTCTTCAACCGACGCCGCGCTAGATTTATTGGAATACCTTTACGATAAGTTCGATGAAAACTGGCTCCACGCCATCGCCGCCTATAATACCGGCGGCGGCCGGGTCAGAACGGCTATCAAGCAGAATAAAAAACAGGGAAAATCTACTGACTTCTGGTCTTTAGAGTTACCCAAAGAAACACGCCATTACGTTCCTAAACTCTTGGCCATGGCAGACTTAGTCAAACACCATGACTACCGCTATGACATTCCCCTGCATCCGATAAAGGCTGAGGCCGTCCTCGATGAAATCACAATCAGTAGAAGGGTAAAACTTGGCACAGTAGCTGCCTACTCAGGCTTATCCAGCAAGGAGCTTTATCATTACAACCCAGGCTTCACAGCGGGATATACCCTGCGAGACAAAGACAATAAAATATTAATGCCCATAAAAAACAAAACCCAGTTTTTTGAACATAAAAATGCACGAACCTATGCTAAACAAACCTATGATGTCTACGACATTAAAGTGGGCGACTCGCTGAATCAACTCGCTTACATCAACAACATTTCAGTCGATTTACTTAAGCAAGTTAATAATCTTAATGGGGCGACTATCTTTGCAGGACAAAAACTACTGATACCAAAGTTATCGCTGAACGAATAACAAATGCCTAACAGCCAACATGCAAGCCATCGCGGCAACTGATACGAGTGTCGCCAGATGGATCCCCTCCGCTAAACCTGAGTAAAAAGCAATATAAAGGCAAAGAATTGAAGCAAGGCTCCGAGTGATAAAACTGCAATTTTCAGATTCATAAAATAATGCCCGAAATATTTATGCGCAGTCAGAATAGGTCATACAAATTGGATAGTATCCACAAATTCATCAAATAGTGCTTTATTCATGAGAAATTTGATCTATGATGAAAAAGTGAAAATAAAATCACAAAGATCTTCAATTTGTCATAAAAGGGTAATATATGCAGCATCAGGAAATGATTAATCCCACTCACACTGGCATTATCACACGCACGATTTTCACAAGTCTTGCCTTTATGGTTATCGGCCTTGTACTTATGTAACCACCGAACGGTAATTAGCAATGAAACTTTTACTATTAAAGCGTTCATTAAAGTAAAAAGGGCATGTTAACAACATGCCCTTTTTACTTTTCGTCACAATCAAATTGTTTCTAAATCAACAGCCATCTTGTCGTCACTATTCGCTTTTTCCGGAAGATAGACAGTAAACACCGACCCTTTCCCTATTTCCGACTCCACTATGATTTCCCCGCCGATACCACTAACAATACCTTGGCTTACGGAAAGCCCGAGCCCGGTTCCACTTCTTCTGGTGGTATAAAATGGATTAAAAATCCGCTCTATATGCTCTTCGCTAATCCCGCAGCCGTGGTCAATGATCTTCACCATCGCCCCGATAGGCTGACCGCTTGCATCCAACCAGTCTTCCGTACAGACATGCAGTACGCCTCGATCATCCATCGCATGAATACCGTTCATCTGTAGGTTCACGAGCACTTGGAGCATTTGATGGCGGTTCACTTCAACACTACAGCGTGCATTAAGCGCAGTATGGATCTCAACATCAAATTTTTTCGTCCCGCTTCTCACCAAGGTTAAGCTTTCTTCGACAATCGGATTCAAATGCTGCCAGGTTACTTCATCTTGCACGCCGCCTTGGCGGCTGTATTGCAATAAACTACGGGTAATATTTCGAATGCGATCTATCTGCTCATGAATGGCTTCTAGCTCTTCACGAACTCGTTCGGTTTCATTCCCCAACTCCAATTGCATCAACTCTACGTTGCCCAAGATAACCGCTGTCGGGTTATTGATTTCATGGGCAATCCCAGCAGTAAGCTCACCTAACGCTGCCAGTTTTTCATTACTGACCAATTTACTTCTGGCTTGGTTCAACAATTTAATGTGCTGCTCTAACTCTTCGGTTTTCTCACTTAAACTTTGGGTACGCCTCTGTACCTTGTCTTCGAGTTGGACCGACGCCTGCTTTATCGCTTCATTACGCTGGTGCAATTGGTCCAGCATGGTATCAAACTGTTTGCCGAGAATTTGTAGCTCATGGCCACGGGTAAGATCCAAACTTCCTATACGGCGATCAAGCCCTAATTGAATAGCCGAAACAACTTGGTGCATCTTTTCGATGGGCCTGAACAAATCTCTGGCACCGCGATATACAACGCCCCCAGAGATCAGTAAGACAATGAGGATCCCGGCTCCTAGCTCAACAATATTCGTCAGGTAAATCTTAATCATCGGCCATTCTAGATATCCGGTATAAAGCATACCGATAATGTTGCCGTTGTAATCTTTCAAGGGCTCATAAGCAGAAACATACCAATCGTCATAGACGAAGGCCCGATCCACCCACATTTCACCCTGCTTGAGTACCGACGCTTTAACGTCATCTGAAACGCGTGTCCCTACCGCTCGCCCGTTTAGTTGGCTACTGTCCAAAGGCACATTAGTACTGACCCGTATATCACTCATAAACAACGTAACGGTGCCAATACTCCCTTCAGGCAAGGTGTCTGAGGCATACACCAAATCACGAATACGATCGACAAGCTGAGTACTGTTATTGAGCAAAATCCCACCATCAACAATCCACTGTAAATCGCCGGTCTGGTTGAAGATCGGAATCAAGCTGCGGCTTATCAAGCCATCGGATACCAAGGTCTTTTCACTCAACAATGGAATTTGAGCCCGAGCAGGGAGATCAGAATGAAGATAATTCAATTCGTGAGCGGCTAATCGCTCGAAAAAGGTTTGCTCCTGGCCCTTTTGCAGTAACTGCCGATTCGCTTTTGGAAACTCCCCTAAGGCTGACGCCGGGTGGATCACCACAAAATCCAGATCGTATTCACCTGCCTGCCGTTTGACCCAGTCAATAAGTTGGCTTGGATCCTTTCTTAGCAAGGTCTGAAATTGGTAGGATCCCGTTAGCGACCCAAGCCGCATTCGCTGCTCTTTTTGCAACAATTCCATACTATGATGCGCAACGGCTAAATCAGCTCGGACATTCATCAGCGCATTTTGCCAAGTGTACATCACCGTCCAGTACATAGTCAGGGCGATCAATGCCAACAAGGTAATGACAATGGGCACAGACGTTAGCAGGAGTAGCCGGTAACGTACCATAGTCCGAAAGCGTCGAACCCAAATCGCAATGCATTGTTTCATCGTTAACCTTATTGTTCTGTTGCGCTCAGGACGTCATCCGTCCATTCCTTGAATTTGCGCTCCAGCGTTTTACGCGCCACACCGAGTTGTCTCGCGGCGGCCGACTTATTGCCAGCATGGGAATCAACGACCTGCATGATATGCGCTTTTTCCACATCTTTCAGAGTCCAATCACTAGGGTAACAATAGGTTGTCTCTCCACTGTCAGTATCATGGCAGCGGCAAGGCTGGTGGTTTTCACTGCCTTTTGTGGCAATTGTATCATCAGGCAGCGGTTCACGTTCAGTGACAGGGTCACTGGAAATATCAGTCCCAGAAGGAGCTTCACCAGCCAACTCGCGCCAATAATCTGCAGGTGGCTTGCCCAGCAGCAAGCAGCGTTCCATCATATTGCGCAGCTCACGTATGTTGCCCGGCCAATCATAGGCTTGCATTGCACTGATATCTTCATGCATCCAGTTCACCGGTTTAGAGCCAAGATCTTTAGCCAACTGCTGGGTGAAGTGGTGCGCAAGCGCAGGAATATCATCTAACCGTTCACGTAACGCGGGTAACTCGATGGTCAGCACATTTAGGCGATAATACAGATCACGGCGGAACCGTCCTTCTGCCACTTCTTCTTTTAAGTTTCGGTTAGTCGCCGCGACAATCCTGACATCGACCTTCACTTCGCGTTCTGCACCTACCGGGCGAATCGCTTTTTGCTCCAAGGCACGCAGCAACGAGGACTGCATCGACAGGGGCATTTCACCGATCTCATCCAGAAACAATGTCCCGTTGTTTGCTACCCGAAATAGCCCTTCACGCCCTTTCTTTGCACCGGTAAACGCGCCCGAGACATGACCAAACAATTCACTTTCGAGCAAATCCGGCGCTATCGCACCACAGTTAAGCGGGACAAAAGGGCCACTGCGATTGCTCAACTGGTGTAGCGCTCGGGCAACGAGTTCCTTGCCCGTCCCCGACTCGCCTTCAACCAGTACGGCAGCTTGTGAAGGCGCAATTTGCCCTATCAGCTTTTTCATTGACAGAGTGCTATGTGCATCACCAATAATATCAACCGGGTAACTTCGCTCCACATCGCGTTGCAAGGCAAAATTCTGCCTTTCGACCAAGCGTCGTTCAATACAGCGCTGTACCGACTGCATCATCTGATCCAAATTGAACGGCTTAAGAATAAAATCTGAAGCGCCAGCCCGTAGTGCCCGAATAGCCGTTTCTAAGTCGGCATAGCCGGTCATAAAAATAACATCACTACGGCGAGTCTGAGGGTCAAAGGCTTCATGCCACTCAATACCTGAGCGGCCCGGTAAATTAATATCCACGATGAGCAGATCAAAATGACAACGTTTACGAAGCGCTTCCGCTTCTTCAATACTTCCTGCAACATCAACCTGAGCAAACTGTTTGCTCAGCGCTTTTTTCAGAATGGCGCGCATCCCTGGCTCATCATCAACAACCAGAACTGAAACCGCAGACCATGACACCGACGCATTATCAGACATAAAAAAGTAAATACATTATGGTTATAGTGGTGAGACATTTTGTCCCAGTATCAATCTCTCTGTCAAAGATGTTTCAAAATGTTTTTTAGATATTATGAGAATTAAATATAATTTTGTTTTAAATCATTATCTTACAATCAAAACTATAGGTATCATACGCAACAAGTTCAAGTTGGCACTTGATTTGCTTAATGATTCGTTCATAGCAATGGGAATATCTCCTTTGGATAGCGCCCCTCACTTGCGTAGAATAAATAACAAATGACGTTCAGTCAGGAATACCTATGAAATTATTAAAAACAACTCTTATTGTGTTGGCCCTTGCTTCTTCAGCTACGATTCAAGCTGCAGAGAATATGACGGTGCGATTGGCGACAACGACCAGTACATATCACTCTGGTCTATTGGATTACCTGCTACCTGAATTCAAAAAAGACACCGGCTACACCGTCGAAGTGCTTGCCGCTGGGACGGGTAAGTCTCTTCGTATGGGTGAAAACGGCGATGTCGACTTGGTAATGACCCACGCCCCTAAAGCAGAGGCTGCGTTCGTTGAGAAAGGCTTCGGTGTGCTGCCGCGTAAATTGATGCACAACGATTTTGTGATTGTTGGCCCTAAATCTGATCCAGCAGACATCACTGATGTCACCGATGTCGCCAAAGCCCTGAAGACCATTGCTAACGACAACGAAACCTTCGTTTCCCGTGGTGACGATTCAGGTACCCACAAAAAAGAACTCAACCTTTGGGCGCAAACTAAGATAGAACCAAACTTCGGTGGCTACAAAGCAGTTGGCCAAGGCATGGGACCGACGCTGAATATGGCATCTGAGTTGCAGGCTTACACCATGACTGACCGTGGTACCTGGCTGGCATACCAAAACAAGCTTGATCTAAAAATCGTGCTGCAAGGTGACGCCCGCCTCTTCAACCCTTATCAAGTCATTCTTGTGAACCCAAGCCGTTACCCTGACATCAACTACCAAGGCGCAAAATCATTCAGCGACTGGTTGGTAAACTCAAAAGCACAAGCCATGATCAACAATTATAAGCGACACGGCGAACAACTCTTCGTCGCGGATGCTATTGCGCAATAAATGGATATCTGGCAAACCACACACCAAGCGATCCAACTCCTTATGGGCGGTGATCCCGCTCTATGGGGTATCGTTGGTGTTTCATTCTCGGTATCACTGCTGGCAATTGGCATTGTGCTATTGCCAGCACTGCTGATCAGCTTTGCCCTCGCCTACGGTCGATTCCCTGGGCGTTGGCTAATTCTGTCATTGTTCAATACCTGCCAATCAATCCCGACGGTGGTGATCGGCTTGTTGCTGTATATGCTACTTTCACGGTCTGGGCCGCTTGGCGATTGGAAAATGCTGTTCACCCAACAAGCTATGATTTTGGGCCAAATGCTAATTTGTTTACCGATACTCGTGTCTATGATGCATGCCGCTTTTCAAAATAGTGATAAACGGGCTTGGGAAACAGCCCTGACTTTAGGAGCCAGCTTACCAAGGGCCTTCATGAGCCTGATGTGGGAAAGCCGCTTCCCTCTTCTTGCCGCGATCATTGCCGCATTTAGTCGGGTGATCACAGAAGTTGGCTGCTCCATGATGGTTGGTGGTAATATCCTCAACTCAACACGGAATATTCCAACCGCCATTGCATTAGAAAGCTCCAAAGGGGCGTTTGCACAAGGTGTTGCCTTAGGAATGGTGCTACTGATTTTGGCATTAGGGCTAAACTTCTTCCTATCTGTTGCGCGTGGCAAAGCCCACCTGCGTACGAACTAAGCCGGAGAATTTGATGACACAACTCTCTATCGAGGCCACAGACCTATCGGTTAGGTTCAAAGACAGGCTCTTATTTCATATCCCTAACCTTGTTCTCGGACCAAGAGATGCTGTTTATCTAAGTGGCGATAATGGTGTAGGAAAAACAACGTTGCTAAAGATCCTTAGTGGATTACAACGTCCGACAACAGGCTCTATCAACATCAATAAGCCGTCTATCTTACGACGTTTATTTTGCGCCCAATCCAACAACGGGGTGATATATATGCACCAAACCCCTTATATGTTCGACGGTACCGTGCTGGATAATGTCTGTTATGGTCTTAAATTCACCGTTCGAGAACGTCGTAGCCGACGAACAGAGGCGATCAATGCCCTTCGTATGGTAGGCTTGGAAACATTGGCCGATGAACATATTTCTGTACTTTCCGGTGGAGAACGGCAACGAGTCGCTATGGCCCGAGCATGGGTCATTAAGCCTGCGGTGCTGTTGATGGATGAATCCAGTGCCAGTCTTGACCAAGAGTCGACCGAACGCTTGGTTATCCTGTGCAAAGATCTGCTCTCTCGCGGTTCCAGCTTAGTGATCACCAGCCACCAAAAGAATGCGCTAACAGAGTTATGCCGTCGCCAATGGACAATTTCAGACTCTCAACTCATTGAACGTGCTGATCTTCAGCTCGTTGACGAGGACAATAACAAATATGCCTACGCCGGATAACACAAGCTGGGTCATTTTGGCTGGCGGTCAAGCCAGCCGAATGGGTGGAAATGACAAAGGACTCGTCACGCTTGCTGGGCGAGCAATGATCGAACATGTCATCGACATCCTTGGTACACAAACCGCTTCTATCACCATTAACGCTAACCGAAATCAAGATACCTATCGTCAATACGGTACAGTATTTGGTGATCACATTAAGAACTATCCAGGCCCACTGGGCGGTATGCATGCCGCCTTACATCATCTTGATACGGAATGGGTTGGCTTTGTACCTTGTGACTGCCCCGCTCTACCTGCCGATCTCGTCACCAGAATGAGCAACGCCTGCGATAGCAATACTGATATTGCTGTCGCCCATGACGGCGAACATATTCAACCGGTCGTTACACTGGTTAACCGCCGCGTTTTGCCCAAACTTGAGCAGTTTTTGGAAAATGGCGACCGGAAAATCATTTTGCTCTATCGCCAGTGCAATATGATCACCGTTGATTTCAGTGATCAACCCAATGCCTTTGTGAACCTCAACACGCCTGAAGAACTGGAACAATTCGGACAAGCATTATGAACCCAATTCAATCTACCCTGCCGATACTTGGCTTTGCCGCATGGAGCGGAACAGGTAAAACGACACTGCTAGAAGCGATGCTGCCAAAATTAGTTGAACATGGTATTCGAGTCGCAGTGATCAAACACGCCCACCATAACTTTGACATCGATAAAGAAGGCAAGGACTCATACCGCCTCCGTAAGGCCGGTGCCGCACAAATGCTAATATCATCCCGATACCGTCGAGCGATGGTAACCGAGACCCCGGACGAAGAAGCTAGCCTGCCACAATTAATCGCTCAGCTTGATCTTAACGCGCTAGATCTGATCCTCATTGAAGGTTTCAAAAAACTGAGCTTTCCAAAGATAGAACTACACCGTGAAGAAATCGGCAAGCCTTGGCTATTTCCCGAAGACAAAAACATAATCGCGATTGCTTCTGACGTGCCGGCCGAGGCTGATCTACCCCAATTGGATATCAATGATCTCAGCAAGCTGACACAGTTTGTTGCCGATTATGCCCAACAGCACTCTGGCCAATCATTGCAGTGCAGCGACCTCGACCCGTCGGGTATGTTATCAGTGGCCGAGGGCCGTGATAGGATCTTGACCCAGATTGTCGCACCTTCCGCTGAAACAACCGTTGCACTTAAAGATGCTTTGGGACAAATTGTCGCAAATGATATTTTATCACCGGTAAATGTGCCCCAGCACACCAATTCCGCAATGGATGGCTACGCCATTCGTAGCGATGATTTAAACCGAGACAGTTACCAAGTCGTCGCGCAGGTGATGGCAGGCCATAGCTACGACCAGCCACTGGTCTCCGGTGAGGCCGTTCGCATCATGACAGGGGCGCCGGTACCGCAAAATGCCGACACCGTCATCATGCGTGAGCAAGCGACCCAGAGTGGTGACAGCGTCACCTTCGATTTAAGCATGGGGGCAATAAAACCAGGCCAAAATGTCCGCCAAGCCGGTGAAGATCTGGCAATCGGCCAAGCGGCTGTTCGTGCTGGAACACAAATCACGGCACCTGAACTGGGTATGATCGCTTCGCTGGGGTTAGACTCTGTGACTATCCGCCCTCAAGTTAAAGTGGCGATATTTTCAACCGGTGACGAAGTACAACACCCAGGTGAAATGCAGAAACCGAACTGTATCTACGATTCAAACCGCTACACTCTGCATGCCATGCTGAGCAAAATCGGCTGTGACGTGATTGATCTGGGTATCATCGAAGACAGTGAACAAGCACTGGAAGCAACGCTGACATCAGCTAGCCAGCAAGCAGATCTTATCCTCTCTTCAGGGGGTGTTTCGGTAGGCGATGCCGATTACATCAAAACGGTTCTCGACAAATTGGGGCAAATCAATTTCTGGCGTATCAATATGAGGCCAGGACGCCCACTCGCTTTTGGCCATATTGATACAACCCCTTTCTTTGGCCTGCCGGGTAACCCTGTCGCGGTTATGGTCGTATTTATGCAGTTCGTTGAGCCCGCCATTCGCAAGCTTCAAGGCATACCTGAATGGCAGGCTCCATACTTTAATGCTGTTGCCGAAGAGAAGCTACGCTCTCGCCCTGGCCGCACAGAATACAGCCGTGGTGTGTTTGGTATCGACGCCAACGGTCGCCTGACAGTAAGAAGTGCCGGCAAGCAAGGTTCAGGGATCTTGCGTTCAATGAGCGAAGCCAACTGCTTGATTGAGATCTTACCCGAGCAACCGGGTGTGGAGATTGGTGAAAAAGTACGCGTAATTCCGCTGGAAAACCGTATATAAACGGTCGAAGGGATGGTCTCTGCCCTGTTCAAACACAGTAGCAGAGACTTCCAACCTGAGAGATTTACTGCATTATTATGAGCACTCAGCAAACGGCGTGTAAGCCACCGTTTACTGAGTGCTTATTTTTTGCAGCTTCCGTGCTACTTTATTTTTCCTGAGCTTCTACACGTCTAGAAGTTGGTTTATTGTGCTACGTTTGTACATAGCCTCTTTGAATTGCTCAGATAAAGTAACCTAGCCATTGTTCGTCAATTACTGACAACCTGTCTGTATACCTGCTATCAAAGCCAGTCCAGCGACTAAACTGAACCTTCGCTTGTCAAGTTGGTATTAAACGACTTTCTATCATTATTGATAAGTGTTTGTATGTTATTGTCATTTATGTCGTTTTCGGCAATAGTACAAAATTATGTATTAAGTTGCACTAAAAAATTATTCTCACGCTATACTAGCAACCATAAGTGTGACATATATAATCGATCTTAGTGATTTGGAATAGCAATTGACCTATTACTAAGTTGAATTTGAGTCACTATCACCAAATTTTTTCATGTACTTCCTAGCATTTTTCACTGGCTAGACCATTTAACATGAAGATATCGGGTAGAATAGTTGACAGTTTAATTAATCCACTATCAGTACGTTAGGCATGTTTCTAGATTCATATTACTTAGAAGAGAATGGTGTATTCAGCTTTACCCGTGAGCAAGCGAGTCACTTTGCAAAAAAAATCGCTGGCGATTTCAATCCCATTCATGATGAAGATAACAAACGCTTCTGCGTCCCTGGTGATCTTTTGTTTTCTGTTGTGCTTTCCCGTGCTGGCATCAGCAAGAAGATGCGATTTGAATTTGCAGGCATGATCAACGATGGTGTCGGATTGAAAGCGCACCACAGTTGCTTCAATGATTTTGCGATTGTAGACGACGCAGGTAAAGAATACCTTCATGTTACCCGTGAAGGTGATATCAACACCGATAAAACCCTTATTGAACAAGTCACTAAAAACTATGTTCAATTCTCGGGAATGAACTTCCCACACATCATGGTGCCTTTGATGAAGTCGAAAGACATCATGATCAACACCGTACGCCCACTGGTTATCTACGAAAGCATGGAGCTTAATTTTGATCGTTTAGATCTCACCGCTCCTACCGTTGAGCTCGCAGAGTCTCAAATCGAAGTTGAAGGCAAGCGCGGTAGCGTGACACTGAACTTCCACTTCAAGGAAAATGGTGAAGTCGTTGGTACCGGTCGCAAGCGTATGCTGATGAGTGGCTTGAAGCCCTACAGCCAAGAAGCTATTGATGACTTGGTTGAACGCTTCAATGCACGCAAAACCCTGTTTTCTTCAGCAGCAGCATAAATCGTTTACTTAACAACAAATACTTTTAAAAAGCCGTCTTGATGACGGCTTTTTCTTTATATGTCCACCAGCACGAATTCCCATTCAATACCGTTATAGCCCCCTATACTTAATGTTGTCATATTGTAATGACAACTCAATCCATGATGATAATTTCAAATAAGACGGAGAATTAATCATGGTTAATCTCTTAAAATCGACTCTTTGTGTATCTGCAATTCTTTCAACCAGCCTGTTTACCTTTTCTTCCCTTGCCGAAGACAGCAAGATGACGGAAGATTTAATGACAGAAAAAATAGGCCGAGCTAAATCTGCCGCCCCAGCCTCTATCAGTGACGATGCAACAATTGTTATAGATGGTAAGGTTGTTGTTGAAGGCTCAAACGGTTGGACATGTATGCCTGATACTTTCCCTGGTGACGGTATGCCTATGTGCAACGATGCGGTTTGGATGGAAATGCTAACCGCAATGGTAAACAAGAAAGATTTTACAGCAACAAAAATTGGTATTTCGTACATGTTGCAAGGTGACCGCGGTGCCGGCGTTAGCAACTCAGATCCTTATCACGCCGATCCTAAATCCGCTGATGATTACGTTGAGACAGGGCCGCACCTAATGATCATTGTACCGAAAGCCATGCTCGACGGGCTTACCGACGATCCTTCTACCGGTGGGCCTTACGTCATGTGGAAAGACACACCTTACGTACACATTATGGTACCTGTTGCCGACAAGTAACTTAATGAACGTTAGATGCCATAATAACCAACCCGGTGGACAATAAGCCCAGCTATCAATAGCTGGGTTTTCTTTCGGTGGTGCGTAATGTCACCCGAACAGCAAGCAATGGCAATCGCCACCTGAGTCCTTGCCAACGAATTTTAGAGAATTCGTGCAAAGATAAGACACTACGCCAGCCTAAACCCGAATAAGCTATTCATTACTCTTGATGATGACTACATGACTTAATCACGCTTTAAGTTTGTAGCTCTAAGGTAGGTTGGCGTAATGTTCAGTGTTAAGCAGCAACTATTACAACCCTTTTTTTTGTTTTTAGCCCTGCTGAGCTTGGTATTTATACAGGGTTGTGAAGAAAAGCCGACTGCACCGCCACAAACGCCGCAATACGATATCGGATACGTCACGGTAGCAACGAAGACGGTTGAACTGCGTGATGAAATGCCAGGACGAACAATTGCCTCCTATCAGGCCGAGGTCCGCCCGCAGGTGGGGGGTATTATCCTCAGGCAGCTGTTTGAGGAAGGGACGATGGTGCAGAAAGGTCAGCCTCTTTATCAAATTGACCCGGCGCCGTTCCAACTCTTATTAGATCAAGCCCGTTCTGATTTAAATAAGGCGTCAGCGAATCTTGCTACAGCAAGGAACCGAGCAGACCGCTATCGCCGTCTGGTGAGGGAAAAAGCAGTCTCGAGACAAGATTACGACGATGCTGTTGCCACCTACCAAGAAGCGCAATCGAATGTCGCCAGTGCGAAGGCCAGTGTCGAAAACGCCAAAATCAACCTTAACTATACCAAAGTGAACACGCCGATTGATGGTCGTGCTGGTCGCTCTTCAGTTACAGCGGGGGCTTTGGTCACCGCAAATCAATCGGCACCTCTGGTCACCGTACAAACCTACAACCCGATGCATGTCGATCTTACCGCATCGAGCACTGAACTATTGCAGTTTAGGCGCGAATTGGCGCAAGGTGCCTTCAAGCGAACAGAGACCGAGCTTGGCGATATACAGCTCTCCCTCGAGGACGGCACAATATACGATCAATTGGGCACCGTCTTGTTTTCTGATATCAATATTGATGAAACAACAGGCTCTTTCGTTCTCAGAGTATCATTCCCCAATCCACAGCAAATACTTCTCCCCGGCATGTTTGTCAGGGCATCACTGCCTCGGGGAATTGTCGACAACGCCATTTTGATCCCTGCGAAAGCCTTAACCCGAACCCCAAAAGGCGATGCACAGGTGAGTATTATTGGCCAAGACAATAAAGTGGAAGTTCGCACCGTCAAAACTGAACGGCTTATAAATAATCAATGGTTGATCACTCAAGGGTTAAATGTTGGCGAGAAAGTCATCGTCGATGGCTTGCAGTTTGTCCGCTCCGGAGCACCTGTTAGTAAATCTCATGAAGTAAGCACCTCCAAAGTAAATAATCCATCGAAATAGATAGGACGGGGTCATGGCACATTTTTTTATACAGCGACCTGTTTTCGCGTGGGTGCTTGCAATTATGGTCATGCTGGCAGGCATTATCTCGATTATCTTGTTACCCATAGCCCAATACCCAACCATAGCGCCACCGGCGATTCAAATCTCGGCGACTTACCCTGGTGCATCGGCAAAAACAGCTGAAGATTCAGTAACTCAGGTGATCGAGCAGCAGATGAATGGTCTCGATAATCTGCTTTACATGTCATCGACATCCGATTCATTCGGTAATATCACCACCACGCTGACTTTCGA
The DNA here is from genome assembly GCF_003025555.1 of Photobacterium lutimaris. Classification (GTDB taxonomy): domain Bacteria; phylum Pseudomonadota; class Gammaproteobacteria; order Enterobacterales; family Vibrionaceae; genus Photobacterium; species Photobacterium lutimaris. The sequence continues at coordinate 200,939 of NZ_PYMH01000002.1, forward strand.
TGCCGGTACCGACCCTGATATTGCACAGGTACAGGTGCAGAATAAACTTTCAGCCGCAACGCCGTTACTACCGCTTGAGGTACAAAACCAAGGGGTGAAGGTAGAAAAAGCAAGTAGCTCTATATTAATGGTGATCGGTTTTGTATCTGATGATCCCTCTTTAACCAATGAAGATATTTCAGATTACATCTCCAGTAATGTATTAGATCCCCTCAGCCGAGTAGACGGCGTGGGACAAACTCAGTTATTCGGGGCCGAATATGCGATGCGGATATGGCTCAACCCCTATCACCTTGAAAATTACGATCTAATGCCATCCGATATCGTGGCTGCAATTCAAGAACAAAATGCCCAAGTCTCGGCCGGCCAGCTCGGTGCAGCCCCCGCGGTTCCGGGCCAACAACTCAATGCCACTATTACGGCCCAGTCTAGATTGCAAACGGTCGCGCAATTTGAAAACATCTTGCTCAAGGTCAACCCTGATGGCTCTCAGGTTTTGATGGAAGATGTTGCCAAAGTCCAGCTGGGCTCTGCGTCATACCAAACCGTCTCGAATTACAACAAACAGCCAGCAACGGGGATCTCTATTGCCCTAGCGACCGGTAAAAACGCTTTGGAGACCGCCAAGGCCGTTAGGACAAAACTTGATGAGCTTGTCCCCTTCTTTCCCGAAGGCATTACCGTTGTCTACCCCTACGACACCACACCCTTTATTGAAATATCGATTGAAGAAGTGGTTAAAACCCTACTCGAAGCCATCTTCCTCGTTTTCTTGGTTATGCTGTTGTTCCTACAGAGTTTCAGGGCAACCCTGATCCCAACGATTGCAGTGCCGGTGGTCGTACTGGGTACCTTTGCCGTGTTGCTGACGTTAGGCTATTCGATTAACACATTAACCATGTTCGCGCTGGTGTTGGCGATTGGCCTGTTGGTCGATGATGCCATCGTGGTAGTGGAAAACGTTGAGCGGATCATGGAAGAAGAAGGGCTAGGTGCGAGGGAAGCGACTGAGAAATCAATGACCCAAATTACCAGTGCCCTGGTCGGTATTGGTATGGTCCTTTGCGCCGTCTTTATCCCCATGGCCTTCTTTGCTGGTTCGACTGGGGCTATCTACCGCCAGTTTTCCATCACCATCGTCACCGCCGTTGCCTTATCCGTTATGGTTGCTATTATCCTGACCCCAACCTTGTGTATTGGCTTGCTCAAAACAACCGATGGACACAAGACCACCGGGTTTGCCGGATGGTTTAACCGCAACTTCACTAAGGCAACAGACAAATACACTGCCGCAGTGACGTTTATCACCCACCGCAGTGCCCGCTTTCTGTTGATTTACCTAGGAGTAAGCGTTGTGATGGCTTTACTGTTCTTGCGTTTGCCCAGTAGCTTCCTTCCCGATGAAGACCAAGGCATCATGATGAGTATGGTGCAGCTTCCCAGTGGTTCAACCCAAGAACAAACATTAAAGATCCTCAGTAAGGTTGAAGATCACTTCCTCGACGCAGAAAAGGAAAATGTAAAATCCGTTTTCTCTGTTTCTGGCTTTAGCTTCGCCGGTTCCGGTGCCAACACGGGAATGATGTTCATTGCACTCAATGACTGGGATGAGCGCACCGCAGCCAGTGACAAGGTCAATGCCATTGTCAGGCGAGCGATGGCGGCCTTCACCGAAATACCACAAGCGCTGATTTTTGCCTTTGCCCCTCCAGCTATTATGGAACTCGGTAACGCCACCGGTTTTGATATGTTCTTGCAAGATCGCTCGGGGCTGGGCCATGAAAAAATGACCGAGGCGAGAAATCAGTTATTAGGCATGGCGGCGCAAAGCCCCAACTTGCTTCAAGTCAGGCCAAACGGACTCAATGATACACCGCAGTACCATATCCAAATTGACCAACTCAAAGCCCGGGCACTTGGGGTATCCATTAACGACATAAACAGCACACTCGGTACTGCGTTAGGCAGTAACTACGTCAACGATTTCGTCGATCGTGGCAGGATCAAGCAGGTCTATGTACAAGCTGATATGCCTTACCGCATGAACCCTGAAGATATCATGGAATGGAAAGTCAGGAACCAATCTGGCGAAATGGTGGCGATGCGGGTGTTCAGTAAAGGGGAATGGACCTATGGTTCCCCTCGCCTCGAACGCTACAACGGCACATCAGCCATGGAGATTTTAGGCGAACCGGCTGCCGGTGTCAGTACCGGTGAAGCAATGCTCGAAATGGAGCAAATTGTTAGCCAGTTGCCACAAGGCGTCGGGCTTGAATGGACCGGTATGTCATACCAAGAGCGTATTTCCAGTGGTCAGGCACCTCTACTCTATGCACTGTCGATACTTATCGTTTTCCTCTGTCTTGCCGCACTCTATGAGAGCTGGGCGGTACCATTTTCAGTCATTCTCATTATCCCACTTGGAGTATTGGGTGCCGTATCAGCGACCTTGCTTTTCGGGCTCGATAATGATGTTTACTTTCAAGTTGGTTTGCTGACAACCATTGGCCTTGGATCAAAGAACGCCATCATGATTGTTGAATTTGCCAAGGCCTATCATGACTCTGGTGAAGACATGTTCAAAGCGGCCATACATGCCGCCAAGATCCGCCTGCGACCGATACTCATGACCTCGCTGGCATTTGGAATGGGGGTGGCACCCTTGGCTATTTCCAGTGGGGCCGGTTCAGGTGCTCAGAATGCGGTAGGTACAGGTGTTGTTGGTGGTGTTATCACCGCGACCTTCCTCGGGATCTTCTTCGTGCCATTGTTTTTTGTCGTCGTAACAAGAGTATTCCACGGACCAGACACATCCCCTACACCAGCAGAGGAGACCCCGCATGACTAAACCAACGTCGCTGGTTTTCTGCTTTGGTCTGGCCACTAGTCTCGCTGGCTGTATTAACTTTATCCCGGCTTATCACCAACCAACAGCGCCAGTCGAAACTAAATGGCCTGTGGATGAGAGTGCCAATAGCTTTTCTATCTACACCGGCAGTAATGTCCCGGGTACCTCTAAGACACAGTCGCCGTCTCCGGCTGCGAGCAACCGGGTTTCCCCTAATGAAGACTGGCGGGCATTTATTCAGAGCAACAAACTGACTCAAGTTATAGAACTTGCCCTTCGCAACAACCGCGATGTGCGCATTGCGATTCTAAATATCCAGCGCGCAGAGGCTCAATACGGTATCCAACGAGCAAGCCGATTACCCAATATTGATCTTGGCGTAACCGGTGCCAACCAGCGCTTGTCGGAAAACGTCAATAATGGCAACTCAACCATTAGCCGCCAGTACAGTGTTGATCTTGGCGTCAGTAATTATGAAATTGATTTTTGGGGCCGAATTCAAAGCCTAGAGCAGCAAGCGCTGGAGCAATATCTATCGACTATCGAAGCTCGTAAAAACACCCAACTCAGTTTGATCAGTAGTGTGATTGAGTCATACCTCACCTTAATTGCCGACCAACGCCTGCTACGCTTAGCGGAAGAGACCCTCGCGATACAACGAGATTCTCTTGCCCTGACAGTGAAAAGCTTTAATAGTGGTGTCGCAACCGGTTTAGATGTTGCCCGAGCCAAGACGACGGTTGCTACCGCACTCAAAGATGTCGCGGTATTTACCAGCCAAGTGGATGTGGACATCAATGCGCTGAATACCTTGGTGGGTAAAGCCGTCCCCATATACCTTCTTCCCCAGTTAGCGGATAACATCGGGTTTGCCCCTATCCATGTCGGTGTCCCTTCAGATGTACTGCTGCGCCGGCCAGACATTTTATCTGCCGAACACCAACTTCGCTCCACCAACGCGAACATTGGCGCAGCACGTGCAGCGTACTTCCCGACCATCTCTTTGACGACTACAGGTGGGCTGCTCAGTACTTCTGCCGATGACCTATTCTCTGGCGATAGCCGAAGTTGGGTATTCACGCCAAACCTTGTTTTACCCATTTTCAATTGGGGTGAGCTGGACAGCCAACTAGATGTGTCTATTGCTGATCAGCAAATTGCGTTGAATCAGTACGAACTCGCTATCCAAACCGCCTTCCGAGAAGTGGCCGATGCTCTAGCTAACCAAGCGACGTTGAATGATCAGGTCTCAGCCCAGCAAATGCTGGTTGATGCCACCAGTGAGAGCTTCCGCTTATCTAACCTGCGTTTTGACGAAGGGGTTGATGACTACTTCACGGTGCTAGATTCACAGCGAGAGTACTATACCGCTCAGCAAGAACTCATAAACACTAAGCTAACCGAAGCGCTTAACTTGGTGACGTTATACAAAGTTCTCGGAGGGGGATGGGTAGAAAGTGATGTGCCAATGCCTGATTCATTGCCTTCGACAGGGGCGTTGTACGACAGTCAGTAATTCAAAAGAGACTGTCTCTTGAGCGTATTTCCGTGAATAACAAAAAGGGCTACTGATGTAGCCCTTGTTAATTAGTATTTATGTTGCTCTATTCAGACGTTGGTTCTTAAAGAAAGCCTTAAAGAGAATCGTCATATAGTTCAATCTGCGGTACGCGGACTTGAAGCAACCAGTATTTCGGAATGGCCGACAGACAAAAAAGCAATATACACCCGCCAACTTGTATAAATATCATACACTTACACAATGATAGTAAAGTCATCAACAAACCACCTGATATAAATCACGCTATTATTAATTACATTTTATTGTGATGTGTTTTCGGGAAATATTTAATGATTATATCGTTAAATGTTTAATTGGAATGAATTGCATTTTTATAAAATTGCGATCGTCTACATAGTTATTCATGAAAATTTTTAAGCATCAATTTTCATGAATACCGTTTTTAACGGTTACCGCATTGAAATCTGCTAACTTGTAAACAAAAAAAAGCGCAAGCCAATAATGTTGGCTTGCGCTTCAATGCTATCTAGTGCTGTCGTTACGACTGGCTAGCGACTTCAGCTTGCTCCCAGCCTTGCTGTGCTTGAGCTTCGGCTTTCTTACCCTGCATGCGCAGAACAGCAAGAGGGCCAGTAACCAAGGTTACCGCTACCAGCATAGACACAGGAACCGCCGTGATCACAATGAACGACTGTAACGCGTTCAAACCACCGTCACCAGCTAGCAGCAATACGCCAGCAATAACACCCATCGCCAACGCCCAGAACAAACGCTGTGATTTAGACGGCTGATTGTCACCAGATACAACAAGTGCAATCGAATAAGCCATTGAGTCACCCGTTGTAACAACGAACGTCGTTGTCAACACCAAGAAGGCAGGGATCAATAGATCATTGAACGGTAGTTGTGCCAATGATGCAAGTAGCACCGCAGGCAGACCAGAATCCGCTAGCGGACCTGAAATACTTCCTGGCATCTGAAGTTCAAAGAAGATACCTGTACCACCTAGTACGGTGAACCAGAAGTTAGTCACGATAGGTGCAGCCACAGCAATGGTCAGAATCAATTCACGGATACTGCGGCCTTCAGAGATGCGAGCAATGAAAATCGCCATCATAGGTGCAAAACCGATAAACCAGCCCCAGAAGAACCACGTCCACCATTGGCTCCAAGCAGGGCTATTCGCATTAACACTCATTTCAGGCAAGTGCTGAATATAAGAGGCGAATGCCAGGCCAAAGTGCTCAAAGATAAATTGAGTTGGACCAAACACCAACATCACCATCAGTAGAGCAAAAGCACCCACAATGTTAAAGCGGCTTAGCCATTGAAGACCTTTGTCCATACCCGTAAAAGCAGATAGCGAGTAAATCGCAACAACCACTGCCAATATCACCATCTGGCTGGAAGAGTTGTTTTCAATACCAGCAACAACTTCTAGGCTATAACCTAACTGAGAAGCCAAGAAGCCAATTGGACCGATCGTACCTGCCGCAACCGCAATGATTGAGCAAGCATCAATCACAGAACCCAGCCAATGGTTTTCTAGCTTGTTGCCAACGATTGGATAAAGCAAAGCTCGAGGACGTAATTTTACCCCACCTTGGTGGTGCGCATACATCAACACAATCGTCGCTAGTGTGCCTAGGGCAGCCCATGCCAAAAAGCCCCAATGCATAAAGCTTTGGCTTAGAGCGGGTACGGCAGCTGCAGCAGACTGTGCTTCGACACCCTCGAAGCTCGGCGGCATCGTCATAAAGTGATAAATAGGCTCTGCAGCAGACCAGAATACACCGCCACCAGCGAGCAGAGTACACATAATCATTGCCAACCAGCGGAATGTACCAATTGTTGGCTTACTGTTCACGGCACCTAGGCGCTGTTTACCATATGGGCTTACCGCAATCACTAAGGCGATCACGAGGTTAATCACCATTAGCCACTGCCAAAATTGGCCAAATGCAGCTGTCGAATAGGAGAAGGCGGTATCAATAACCTGACTAACAAATGTCAAATCATAGAGGGATAAGAGGAGGAACAGTCCTAGGAAACCAATAGTTAGAACTGAAACTGTTTTGTCGCTACCTTTTAGGGTATTGCTTAGCATAATTATCTCACGCTGTGTGTGAGGGACGGCACTCTAGCAGCTCATCTCCCGACACACCAGTGAAATATTTCTTAATAATTTATAATTACAACTCAAGCACCTAGCTAAGAAAACAGGCACCCTATAAAAATAGTTAAACATTATAGGGAGTTATATCACTCGTTACTTTCTATGCAGCAATTGTTTTGAACACGAAATATTTTTTGTGATGCGGTTCAATAATACGACAAAATCGACACATTAAATTGCTTAAGTTACTCACCTCGTTTTACCTGGCTAACCAAGTACTCCGCTAACCGATGGCTATGGAGATTTCGCTGCGTGAAACACAGTGCCTGTTTGCCCGCACTGACCACCTCTAGCCAATGCTCAGCCATTGCGTGAAAGCCTTTGGTCGCCAGCATCGGTGTCCAGTCAGCAAGCTTTAAACGTTCTTCTGCATTGTGCCGCCAACAACTCCCCTCGGTGAAAGAATCAAACCGATAGCTGACATTTTCATAATTAGCAGAAACGGTTTCCACTGTCGCACCATGCTGTCGGTTCATAGATGCGTGAAACAACGCACCTTCTTGTTGCCACTGCACATCGAGACGCCCAAGTAATGGCTGCACTCCTGTTACGGTGGATTGGTAAGTAATATAAAGATCGTCCGGTTCAATGTTCGCATTCACGTTAATGCTATCAAGCGGGTGAATGAAATCATCAAACACGAAGGTTCGTATTTCACCGGGCAAATCATTGCGGTGTTTCTCCCAGCGCAATGACAATAGAGGGGCTGATGCCTGCGTTTTATCCGTTACTCCTGGAAGGTGCTGTTTATAAAGAGGGATATACCGACGGTTAAACCCCATAAACAAGGGCACTTGCTTACTTTCAGCAAGATCATATAGTCGCTCACACTGCTCGTAACTATCGGCAAGGGGTTTATCAACAAAAACCGGCAAACCCAGACGCAAAAAAAACGCCGCCAACGTTGGGTGAGAAGATGTGGCGCTATGGATCATCACCGCATCGATTCCGGCTTTGGCTAAATCCCGGTAGTCAGTATAAGTTTCAGTGACATGGTATTGCTTAGCGAGCTGTCGCAGCCGCTCTCGGTTGCGGGTACAGAACACCCATTCAACATTCGGCAACTGACTTAACACAGGTAAGTGCGCCTTTATTGCAATATCGCCTAATCCTATAAGGGCAATCTTCATTTCAATCCTTACTAAACTTAAACTAACTGTTTATGACACTTATTTTACTTTTTAATCCGTATAGTCTGCTAGAATTCCGTCTCCATTTTATGAAGTGTATTGATTATGTTCATCCGTCCATTCATTCAACAAAAGCGCCCTGGTCTTATCGCATTATTGCTGATGAGCTCTCTGTTATCTGGAGTTCTGTTTTTTTATTCTCAAGCAAACTTGAATGGGCCAGTCTCCGACCTTAGCGGTATGCTCTTTTCATTACTGACCCACTCTGCAGGTAACCCCGGGTTCTTAGTGACGGTCGGATTGTTCATGCTGATCCCTATCGCGCTTAAGCTTCCCCGTAAGACACTGGTGATGTTGGGCGTTCAATTTGCCCTACTGCTTGCATTGAGCTTTGTTGCTAAAACGGTAATGAAACATATTACTGAAGTTCCTCGGCCTTATACCTATCAACTACAAGCGTTGAACATTGTAGAGAGCCCACAAGCCTTTTATGCGCTAAGTGATATAGAAAAAGATGAAGTGGTTAAACAGGCAAGCGAAACTATCAGTCACTGGCGGATCGCCCACTGGCAAGGCGAAACAAACTACTCGCTGCCATCGGGTCACACGATTTTCACTGCTGTCTGTGTCGCATTCTGGGGGGGCTTTTTCCTAAGACGGCGTCAACTTATACCGGCTGGTATAATTATTGTCTGGGCTGTTGGTGTTGGGATCAGCCGTATTTGGCTGGGTATGCACTGGCCGACTGACCTCTTCGCATCAATCTTTGGTGCGGCTTGTTTATACCTTTGTATCCCAGAATGGGAGATGTCACCCGTAAAAAAGTTTGACAACCAGCCAGCACAACAAAGCAAATAGCCCCATTTGCTATGCAGGCCAAAGCTTTCATTGCCTTGGCCTGCCAAATAGGTATCACAGAAGAGCGGGCATCATAAAAGTTTTACACCCAGTGACTGTCAGTTATCTGGGCAAATAAAATGTATTAATGCACTTCAACGCTATGAACGTATTCAACAACCAGTTGATTACCGTCGTAACGTACATTCTTAATTTCACCGTCGACAATAAAGGTATTGGTCAGCGTCACCGAATTGGGCAGTTCTCCACCCATTTGGCGGCGAAGTGACGGTAGTGTCAGCAAAGGATCAACACCGATATAGTTACAAAACTGGTTAACAAAACGGTGCTCAAGTGGGACACTGCCGCGAAGGATATCTGAGAATACCAACTGACTGACGCCAAGACGCTTTGCCATTTCAATTTGGGTAACTCGCATCTTAGCCTTATAACTCATCCAGGTGTCGTGAAGAATCTGACGGTCTTGTTCAGTATATTGCATCATCGTTTCCTTGCGCACTGTGCCTGGCGCATTAGTATTTTTTCGTTGCACTTATTTAAGCCGATTCTTAAATCAGTTTTGTCAGAGAAAAGTAAGGCTTAACCGCTTTCAAAGCCGCGTCACATAAGGCTTGAACTCAGTTTCATTAAAAACAAAAGGGCGATCATAGACTTGTCATTTTTTGTCCAAACGATAGCCAGTCTTGTACTTGAGATTGTTCAATTGACTAAATGCTGGATATAATGTGCTTGTATGTTCGATTAAGGCTCTCTATGCGCTTACAAAAGATGGTTGCCAATGTTGTTATCTTCATTATGCTGTTTGTATCAGTGGCATTAAGTGCATCTGTATCGCCATATTCCTCAATAAACAATGATGACTGCAACACACCAATAGCGATATCTCATTGCTGCAGTCCTGTATCAACGAATGTAATTGTTTCCGATACCGGCAGCAGCTGTAGTCTCATAAAAGCAACCCCCACAGATAACTGTTGTAAAGACAACCAGTGCCATTCTGGGCAAATTCCTGTGGCCATACTTGCCGAGGAGCTTGTCGTGGTTCCCCTTGTTGGATCATATCGCTTCAAAGAAATTGAAGGTAGTCACCGACTCATTCAGCGGATCATCTTCCGCCCTCCTGTCATTGCTTAACTCTTGATGGTACCAATCCGCCACTTACTGGCACTCCCATTAAAAGGAGGCCGATACGTGGTTCGAATTAAGCACAAAACTCTTTATTTATAAAATGGCCTAATGGCAGGAATAACTATGAAAACGTCTTTAAAAGCCCTCATTGCAACCGTATTGTTCGCAACAAGCACAGGCTCACTGGCACAAGTGATCAAAGGCACCAACTACCAATCGCCTTACTGTGGCTGCTGCACGGAATGGGTAAAGCATATGGAAGATAATGGCTTCGAACTTGATGTCGTTTACAAAGAAAACATGACCCCAACCAAAATCGAACTCGGTATCCGACCTCAGTATGCATCTTGCCATACCGCAGAAATTGAAGGCTATTCGTTTGAAGGCCACGTCCCTGCAGAAGATATCCTGCGTTTTATCGAATCTAAACCAAAGCGCATGGTTGGCCTAGCGGTTCCGGGCATGCCAATGGGTTCTCCAGGTATGGAGTATAACGATCAAAAAGACCCGTATGAGGTGTTGGCCTTTGACGAAAATGGCCGAACTATGGTGTGGTCTCGCCAGAATCAATAAGATAGACTTTCTTTACAACAAAGGCGCCGCTTGGCGCCTTTTTGTTCGGTAGCGTAATGCGTTCTCTACCTATAACTTATCAAACCACGCCCGATTAGGGTCGTGATGCTCAGCCCACTCTGGCTCAAGCTCTCGCTGTTCAAGATATATTTGCATCGCTGTGAAGTACGTGAAAGCCGTTAACTCTGAATCGGCACCGAAGTGCTTAAAAAACGCATCTTCTTGCTCAGCTAATTGATTCAAATTCTGGATACCTTGCTTGAGTACCCATTGCGTCGCATGCACCGGAATCAACGTCCGATGCAAAATCAACTCGGCAATATCACCCACGTTCACATCAATACCCTTTGTGCTCTTTCGCTCAGGGAGTGTCAATGCTGCTTCTTCTGCCAATAACGCTTTCAAGCTATCAATACTTGCTGCACGCTCTGCAGTTGAATACCCGTACGTTGTTTTGGCGAAGCGAATAGCATAAGACAAGCGGTCGCGCCCTACGACTTCCACCACTTCGTCTAAATACTGCTGCGGAATGTTGTAAGACTTTGCCAGTTGCTCAACAGCATGGCTGAGGCTGGTGTAGTTTATGCCATCAAACTGAACATGGAAACTGGTGCTCAGGCTCGCAACGGGCAGCCCGTCGATAGTTAATGGCCACCCCTGGAAATTCACTCGCCCTTTGGCAATTTCAAACATGTTCCAGGCACTTTCACGAAATCCTTCAAGTGCCTTACCTTCAAATTCTGATTGCTCTAACTCTTCCTTGGTCCAGTTCACCCCTATTTGCAAGTGCTTTTGATATTTACGGTGAAGCTGCTCTTTCACCTTATCGCGCAACAGTTCTAAATCACTCGCTTTAATGGCTCTGCAAATGCCATAACATTCTTGGCAACTTGGCAGTAGTACGGGGAGCTTTTGGTGATCATAGTTAGGCGATGGTAAGAAGGCGTACGATTCAAAATAAGGTTCACCACAAAACCAGCAGGTGTGGCGATAATCGAAAGGTACATCAACGGATTGGTAGGTCGCTGTCATAGCAAAAATACCCAAATGAAAAACTGTGAATATTATGCGTGGCATACTAACAAGACACAAGACGGCGCATGCTCAACGGACTGAATAATCTCAGCGCAAACCACTCTTCTTGCTATGTCAAAATTTAGGTATAGCAAAACAAACAGACTCTTTAACGACGGTGGTACCCGACCATCCTCAAGCTAATAACTGCATAAACTATCTGCTTAAGAGAATTGTGCTGGCTTAGGGAAAACGTTAAAATGTGTGCCCTTTTCTATCATGGTGTACTCGAATGTCTGAACAAAAGCGAAAGGCGCTGAAAAAAATAGCGAAATGCCTCGAGCTGGGTAACTCTGCAAACGTCAATGAAGCCGCACAAGCCATTAGGATGGCGCATCGTTTGATGCTGAAATACGGCCTTGAACAAGATGACATCGAATTTATCAAGATGGGTAAAACCAAAACCAAGACCCTGCTTCCAGCCGACATCAGCCAGCAGATATTGAAGATCATCCGCGGCATCAACCGCCGCTTCGGGGTTGAATGTGTACTAACCAATCACAAAGGCCTCAAGCAGGCTGAGTTTATTGGTATGGCTGAAAGGGCTATCTTCGCCGCGTTTGCGTTTGACATCGTATACCGTGAAATGAACCAACAAACAGGTCAGTTCAGAAACAGTTTCCAAGGCACAGGCACCAGCAATGCGGAAGTCTCTCGCCGTGTCTCTTCCTTTCTTGCCGGTTGGCTTGAAGGGGCACTGGAAAAACTGCCAGAGCTCAACACCGATGATGACCATGATAAACGCATGTCGAACTTCATCGATAAAGAGTTTGAAAATATTGACCGTGAAACCTTCAAGAAACAGCTGCAGGAAGCGATGAGTGCCCTTACCGATGATTACGAAAAAGGGATGAAGAAAGGTCGTTCAATTTCAGTTAACCGCCCTGTTGCCGGCGAGAAAGCGTTTAAACCTAAATTGCTGTCATAACCAAACGCTTTAAAAGAAACAGCCCATATTGAGGCTGTTTTTTTGTTTGTAAAATAAGCATTTATACCTAGTGCGTCAAGGCAACGATTTCCCTCTGGGCAAAAAAACAGCAACCAACCCCAAAATGTCACCTTAACGTCATGAAGTGGGATGTAAATCCCATTTTTATGATACAATGAAACAAAATCCCCTTTAACCGATAGCCTTCAAACATGAAATTCCCTGGTCAGCGTAAATCCAAGCATTACTTTCCAGTCAATGCCCGCGATCCATTAGTAGCTCAAATCCAGCAAGAAAATCCGCTATCTCGTACTCACCTTGTTGGTGTTGGCCAAACGATTGTTGATATCGAAGCACGTATCGACGATGATTTTTTGGCTCGTCACAATCTAAGTAAAGGCCATTCACTTGTTCTTGAAGAAGATAAAGCTGAATTACTTTACCAAGAGCTCAAAGAACGCAATCTAATCAGTCATGAATACCCTGGTGATACCATTGGTAATACCCTTCATAACTATTCTGTTCTTGCTGATGACAAATCTATTCTTCTTGGCGTAATGAGCCAGGATCTAAAGATTGGATCTTACGCTTACCGCTATCTTTGTAATACTTCTAGCCGAATGGATTTAGATTTCTTACAACCGGTTGAAGGCCCTATTGGTCGCTGCTACACCCTTATCACCGAAGACGGTGAACGAACATTTGCGATCAATGAAGGGGAAATGAACCAGCTTAAACCAGAATTCGTGCCAGAGTGTGCATTTGAAAATGCTTCTGCGCTTGTTCTCTCTTCTTATTTGGTGCGTGGCAAGCCTGGCGACCCAATGAAAGAGTCGGCACTTAAAGCTATCGAGCATGCCAAGAAAAACCATGTACCTGTTGTGCTGACCCTAGGTACTAAATACGTTATTGAAGGCATGCAGGATTGGTGGATTGAATTCCTAAAAGAACACGTTACCTGTGTAGCAATGAACGAAGAGGAAGCTGAAGCGCTAACTGGCGAGAAAGACCCACTGATTGCAGCTGACAAAGCGCTTGAATGGGTAGATCTTGTTTTGTGTACGGCTGGTCCTGTCGGCCTTTACATGGCCGGTTATACCGATGAAGAGCTTAAGCGCGAATCAACACTACCTCTTCTTCCTGGCCGCATTGCTGATTTCAACAAGTACGAATTCAGCCGTCCGATGAAGAAAGACTCGTGTGAAAACCCAATCCGTGTTTACTCACACATTGCACCTTATCTTGGCGGCCCAGTGGAAATTAAAAACACCAACGGTGCCGGTGATGCAGCACTTTCTGCGCTGCTACATGACATGTCGGCCAACCGCTTCCACAAGGCAAACGTTCCAAACTCAGGCAAACATATTGGTGAGTTCTTAAGCTACTCCTCTTTTTCCCAGATCTGCCAATACTCAAACCGCGTCAGCTATGAAGTATTGACTCAGCACGCCCCGCGCCTATCTCGTGGCCTGCCAGAGCGTGAAGACTGCCTAGAAGAAGCGTACTGGGAGCGTTAATTACCGCCAGTTTAAAATAAAAAACGGAGCACTCGCTCCGTTTTTTATAGGTAACAAAAGCTGATACCCAGACCGTCACTATGACACATAGTCAATCAGCAAGGCGGCCCCAAAAAAAATGAGTACTCCCCCAGCTCCCCTTTCCACCCAGTGTAAACCGCGCTGCAGATAACGCTGTATTTGTGGCCAGCCAATCGTCGTGGCTACCACTAAATTCCACATTAAAACAGCAATGAACATCCACAGCCCACAAGACATCTGTTGGACCAGCGTCACTTCGCTACCGAGAATAACCGTCATAAGACTCATATAAAACAAAGCATTCTTGGGATTTAGGAGTGCTGAATTCAGGCCAAGTAACAATTGCGTTAACGCTGAAGGCATTCGCCCATGCTCAACGTCATGAAGAGATTCATATTTTTTACTCTTCAGTAATCTTGAGCCAATCCAAAATAGGTACATTGCTCCGAGCACTTCGATCACCGAAAAGAGCACCGGGTTTTCTCGAATACTTGTCCAGCCAATAATTGCAAATGCGATATAGACAGCATTACCCAACGCAATACCGAGACAAATATACCGGCTTCCTCGTAATTTATGCCTGATTGAGTGAGAGACAATAAGAAAAAAATCTTGGCCGGGACTTAACAATGCAATGAAGTGGGCAACGGCCAAAGCTGGGAATGCAGCAGGAAAAAAAGTTGTGATCAACATCCATATTTACCTCAAGTTAAATTTTCATCGAACTATAGGTAAATTCATCTACAAATTATTGTCGGAAATTAACACTCCCTTCTGGTATTGCCTTGGCGTAGACGCCGTGTAGTTAACAAAAGCACGGTGTAATTGGCTTTGATCCGAGAACCCTAGCTCGTTAGCAACATCGACAATACTCATACCATTCTTCAACAGCAACTTAGCCTTTTCGATACGGCTATTATTGACAAAAGATCTCGGCGTGATGCCAAACCGCCTTTTGAAGCTACGGATAAGAGATTCTTTAGGTCGCTCAAGCTGTTGGGCAATGTGACTGAGTGAAGTTGGTTCAGCAATATTCTCCAGCAAATAAGACCTTAACTCATAGGCCAATTCATCTTCATTGCTGCGAACCGCCAACGGTGAGCAATAACAACTCACGATATGGAATAACGCATGCTCTATTTCCGATACGGTCTGCTGTGATACTTGGCCGTACAGCCTTTCTATTAATGCAGTGAGAGCCGTTTCGCTGTATTGAGATGAGATGAGCGACTGGTGGCAAGTAAATTGAGTGACCTCATAACCATAAATTGTCGACAACATCTTACTGCACCATGCGCTATCGATATATAGCATATAGTAACTTCTAGCTATACCATTGACAGGATTACAAGCGTGTACCTTATTCGGCTCAATAAGAATGATATCTCCTTCTTGCAGAAGAATATCTTTATCACCCATCGCTATACAAGTCATGCCTGACTGAATAATTCCAATAGAGAGCTCTTCGTGGCTATGGGCTTTGTAGCCCTGGATACTATCAGAGGTGCTTCGAATGGTCAGATATGGAGTATGAATACTACTCCAAAACCTCTGGTTGATATCACGAACAGTATGTGCCACTAAGCTATATCCCTCTACTTACGTTGAAATATCCTATTTCATCGTCCTATTGATGGCAATGTTTCCACTCGCCCTGATTCCTTGATTCAAAACCTCGGCATCATTCAGCTGATTGTGGGTATCACTGGCGGGTTCCTGTGGTTGCTGGCAAGAAATCGCCCGTTCGTTACCAATAATTTGGTTAAAGATTAATAAATTATAATCTAATAAAACAGGCTAAGGTTTTCGCCTTAGCCTGTTTTTAGCCTAGGGTTAGTGTGACAAATACCGCAGCAATCGAAACGGCCACACCATGACGAAATGCACCCAATACTGTCGCTAATACTCCGCCAGTAATGAAGACAGATATCAGCATCTGGATGCAACCCAAAATTGGGTTGCTCTTATATTGATTCAATGAAATAGATTCACTCAACAATCATTAATCGCATTACGAACACGCTTATCCGATACCGGATAAGGCGTACCCAACTGCTGGGCAAAGTAACTCACACGAAGCTCTTCAATCATCCAGCGAATTTCTTTCACCTTCTCAGGGACAGGCTGGCCTTTCGGGATCTTATTCAGTAGCTCTTTATAATCAGAAACAACTGATTCGATCTTCAGAATATGCATGCGGTCTTTATTCGGGTCGATTGGCAGCTTCTCCATACGGCGCTCAATGGCTCGCATATAACGAAGAATATCAGGTAGTTTTTTCCAACCACATTCCGTCGCAAAGCCTTTGAAGATCAAGCTTTCAATTTGTGCCTTAATGTCAGACAGCGCAAAGGCCATCGATAGATCAACACGGCCTTTCAGCTTCTTGTTGATATTGAATGCTGTGGTTAGGATCTCTTCAACCTGCTTGGCGATATCCACTACCGTATCACCGAGCTCTCCACGTACATGCTCTTTCAACACTTCGAACGCTTCAGGTTGCCAAACAATGCCGCCCTTTTCATCGATCAATTTATCGATACCACAAGCGATACAGTCATCAATCAAGTCCATCACTCGCCCGTAAGGGTTGAAGTACAGGCCCAGCTTCGACTTGTTCGGCAAGTTAGCATGCAGGTATTTAATCGGTGACGGTACATTGAGCAGTACCAATCGGCGTTGACCTTGCTGCATCGCCGTACGCTGCTCTTCTTCGGTCTCAAACAGTTTGATACCAACCGAGTCTTTGTTATCAACGATTGCAGGGTAAGCTTTCACTTCAAAACCGCCGCGTTTTTGCTGATAGCGCTCAGGTAACTGTCCAAAGCTCCAGGTCTTCAGGCCTTCCTGCTCGATATCATCATCAGCCACTTTCGATAGCGTTTCTTGCACCTTCTCTTTCAAACCGTCTTTCAAGCTGTAGAGATCTTTGCTCTCACGCAGCTTACGGTTGCGATGATCCACAACACGATAAGTGATCTTCAAATGATCCGGCACCTGCTCCAGGTTCCAGTCTTCACGCAATACTGTCACACCAGAAATACGCTTGAGCTCTTTTTCCATCGAATCAAGCAGCGGCATGGCCATCGCCTCTGCGCGGGACAAGAACGCATCGGCATAGTTCGGCGCAGGTACAAAGTTGCGACGTACCGGTTTTGGTAACGATTTAATTAGCGACACCACCAACTCTTGACGCAAGCCTGGGATCTGCCAGTCAAAACCATCGGGCTCAACCTGATTAAGGATTGGCAATGGTACGTGCACCGTTACACCGTCACTGTCTTCGCCTGGCTCAAATTGGTAGCTCAACTTAAGCTTCAAGTTACCTTGATGCCAAAAGTTCGGATAGTCCAAATCGGTAACATGGCTAGCATCACCTTTGAACAGCATTTCACGTTCAAAGTTAAGCAGCTCTGCATTTTCACGTGAAGCTTTCTTCCACCAAGCATCGAAATGACGGCCAGATACCACCGTGTGTTCAATGCGCTGATCATAAAAATTGAACAGCTCATCATCGTCGATCAATATATCGCGGCGGCGAGACTTGTGCTCGAGCTCTTCAACTTCACGCAACAGCTTGCGGTTCTGCTGATAGAACTTGTGCTTGGTGTCCCAATCCCCCTCGACCAACGCCGAGCGGATAAACAGTTCACGCGATATCACCGGATCAATTTGGCCGTAATTGACTTTCCGCTTGGCAACAACCGGAATACCATAAATCGTCACTTTTTCGAAGGCAGCGACAGATGCCTGCTTCTTCTCCCAGTGAGGTTCACTGTAACTACGTTTCAGCAAGTGTTCTGCTAGCGGTTCCACCCATTCAGGCTGGATCTTAGCCGCAATACGGCCCCATAAGCGTGATGTTTCCACCAACTCGGCGACCATAACCCACTTCGGCTGCTTCTTGAAAATGCCTGAGCCTGGGAAGATATTGAAGCGTGCATTACGGGCCCCTTGGTATTCATTCTTCTCCTGATCTTTTAGACCAATATGAGAAAGCATACCGGCAAGAATTGCAGTATGAATGCCCTGGTAGCTTGCTTCTTGTTCATTGATTCGGAACTCAAGCTCTTTGACAACTTGGCTAACTTGGAAGTAGATATCCTGCCACTCACGCACACGCATATAGTTGAGGTAATCTTTCTTACACTGGCGGCGGAACTGATTACCGGACAGCGCTTTTTGCTGCTCTTGGATATAATCCCACAGGTTAACAAACGTCACGAAGTCTGATTCTTTATCATTGAATCGACGGTGCTTTTCATCTGACGCTTGTTTTTTATCCGATGGTCGCTCACGCGGGTCTTGAATAGACAGTGCACAAGCAATGATCATCACTTCACGCAATGAACCGTTCTTAGGCGCTTCCAACACCATACGAGCAAGCCGTGGGTCAATAGGCAAACGGGCTAACTGGCGACCAATCACTGACAAGCGCTTACGCGGATCTTTTGCCTTGGGATTAATCGCACCCAGTTCTTCTAGCAAGCGGATACCATCTTGGATATTGCGGTTATCCGGTGCCTCGACAAACGGGAAAGCTTGGATATCACCAAGACCAATCGCTGTCATCTGCAAAATAACAGATGCTAGGTTGGTACGCAGAATTTCTGGGTCAGTAAACTCAGGGCGAGACAGGAAGTCTTCTTCCGAGTACAGGCGAATACAGATACCTTCTGCCACACGACCACAACGACCTTTACGCTGGTTTGCACTCGCTTGTGAAACCGGCTCGATAGGAAGACGCTGTACTTTAGTTCGATAGCTATAACGACTGATACGCGCAGTACCTGGGTCGATAACATATCGGATACCCGGAACCGTCAATGAGGTTTCAGCCACGTTAGTCGACAGTACGATACGGCGGCCAGCATGAGACTGGAACACGCGGTTCTGCTCTCCAGCCGACAATCGCGCGTAGAGAGGTAATATCTCGGTGTCGCGCAAGTTTCGCTTCTCTAGCGCATCGGCGGTATCACGGATTTCCCGTTCACCATTCATGAAGATCAGGATGTCACCCAAACCTTCATCGCAAAGCTCATCAACCGCGTCGAAAATTGCTTGAAGCTGATCGCGGTCGTTATCTTCGCTGTCTTCCGATACCGGGCGATAGCGTACATCTACCGGATAAGTACGGCCTGATACTTCAATGATCGGCGCATTGAAGAAGTGCTTGGAGAAGCGCTCAGGGTCAATGGTTGCCGATGTAATAATGACTTTTAAATCAGGGCGTTTTGGCAGCAATTCACGCAAGTAACCCATGATAAAATCGATATTAAGGCTACGTTCGTGGGCCTCATCGATAATGATGGTGTCATATTGGCTCAAGAAGCGATCGTTTTGTATCTCGGCCAGCAAGATACCGTCGGTCATTAGCTTGACCTGACTACGATCCGAGACTTTATCGTTGAATCGAACCTTATAACCAACATACGAGCCCAATTCACATTGAAGCTCTTCAGCAATACGGCTGGCTACCGAACGCGCTGCCAAACGGCGTGGCTGAGTGTGGCCGATCATGCCCTTGGTACCAAGGCCTAGCTCCAAACAGATTTTGGGAAGCTGGGTTGTTTTACCCGAACCGGTTTCACCGGCAACAATCACGACTTGGTTGTTCTTGATCGCTTCGGCAATTTGGTCTTTTTTCTGGCTAACCGGCAACAACTCTGGATAAGAGATTCGCGGGCGCTGGGTAGTACGCATGTGAACGGTTTGCATCGACTTGGCAATGTCTAATGCAATTTCATCAAACACGGCATGCCTTGCCGGCTCTTTTTTGATTCTGGCCGCACCTTGCACGCGCTTGTGCAAACGAAACTGATCGCGAATCATGCAATCTTTAATCGCGGCTTTAAGTGTTTTTTCGTTGTTTAAAACGTTAGCCTGAGGAGTATTCGACTGAGTCAATGGAATTCCTGATATTTCAGCTGGGTATTTCACAAAATTGCACGAATTCTACCACAAATCTGTTGATTTGCGGCATAGGAGAATCACAGCCCAAAATTGAGAGATTTTGTGTGACATAATTTGCAGCAGAATTATGTCTTCAGGTATTATTTTGTCGCAACTTCATACATAGAGTAAAAATAATGAAAAAAACACTAGTTAGCCTTGCGCTTGCAGCTGTGATGGCATCACCTGCTTTTGCTAACCAACCTGTACAGCTATCTGTTCCTGGCAACAACCTGCCTGATGGTAACGTTCACGGTTTCCGCGCATCACTTCTATATGGACAAACGCCATCGGTAACTGGTTTCCAGCTTCCTATGCTAGGTTTGGCTGAATCTCAAACGTTCAAGGGCCTAAGCTTTGGTATCCTGTTTGGTGCCAACCGTGTTACTGGTGATTCTACAGGTGTTAAATTCGGTCTAGCTAACTGGAACGACAACACAGCAACAGGTGCAGATTTTGGTTTTGCCAACTACACGGGCAGCCAGTTCACTGGCCTTCAGTTCGGTGCGCTTAACTACGCAGGGAGCCTAAACGGTCTTCAGTTTGGTTTCATCAACGCCACAGATCGCATCGAGAAAGGTGTTCAGATTGGTCTAATCAACTACGACAAATCCGGTACCTTTATCAGCAAAGATATCCCAGTATTCCCGATTATTAACGCCCGTTTCTAATCACCAATACTGAAAAATGATTGTAGTCTGGAGCCAAGTCTCCAGACTACTATTTCTCTTTCTTCAGTCTTAACGGCACATTCTCTCCGACCCTCCTTGTTGAACAACTGCTGACTAAACATCCAACTAAACAGCGCGCAAGGAACTCCAAGCCGCTCTAAAGAGTCATATACCCAAGTAACTTCAAGCTGAAAGTATCAGAGCTTCATCATGGTGTTCAGTTCAAGGAAAATAACCGAATGGAATAGGCGCCTATTTCGAGGTGATTTGACACAGGAATGGACACCTTGATGAGCTCCCGAAGGGCGAGATTACTTGGCCACGAGATATTCAAAGAGTTATTTTGCCAGAACTCAGTCATTCTCGCTGAGCTAAGCAGCGTGAAGTTACTTGGGTATATACTTAATAGAAATGAAACCTGAGGCTCAGCATGTTCAAACAATTGCGTACAATTTTCCGCCAAGTCATGAATGAAGGAACAGATGGCGGCGCTGTCGACACCCCTACTCTCCACCTTTCCATGGCATGTTTGCTATGCGAAGTGTCAAATGCTGATCACAGTGATGATCCAAGAGAAATCCAAGCCAAGCGCCACCAGCTTGTTTATTTGCTAGATATCAGTGAAGAGAATGCCGATGCGCTACTGGATAAAGCGCGAATGCAGAGTAAGTCGTCCGTATCATTATATGACTTCACCAGTAAACTACGTACCTTAGAGCCCGAGCAGCGATATGAACTCATTGAAGCAATGTGGCAGGTTGCCTATGCCGACGGTGTATTGGATCCGATGGAAGAAGCGGTGATCCGCCAAGTGTCCGAGCTTATCTATGTCGACCATTCCGAGTATATTCGAGCGAAATTGGCGGTGCAGAAGAAAGCTCAATAAGTTGGCGAACTCATTTATAGAATAGTTAAAAAAGGCTAAAGCCGTAGTTTTATACTACGGCTTTTACTAGTAGATAAACATTAAGCACAGTGACGGTTAAAAACGCCAATCAAAACCAACGGATACTTTTGTCTCTTCTCCGCGTAAATGACTAACGTTACCCGTTGGGTCGTTCACATCATTCACTTTAATATTCGTATACTTACCCTCAAGGTAAATATTGAACACAGCATCACCCAGTTGCGTACGCATACCCTGTAATAGTACTAAATCGACCATCTGCATATCTACGCCGCCATAACTGGAACCACCAAACGCTTGAAATACGGTATAATGAGTGTCATTCCAAGGCTGAAGGCCATATAGGTTTACCGACGCCACATGTGCGTGGTCGCCACCTAATAAGTGTTTTACATCAGCCCCTTGAAGTCGATGGCTATTACTTCCCATCGAGTACCCGCCAAGCGCACTGTTGCTGGCCTGCTCATTAAACCCATTCGCTATTTCTGCGGTGTCAAAATCTACATATGAGTAGTTAACCGATGGGAAAAATAACGTCGTTCCATTTGTTGCCGTGAGGGGGAGCATATAACCTGCAGTATAGAAATCTACCCCTTCAGTCAGATTCACATCGGCATATACACCGCCAAATCGCTCATCAAAGTTAGCTAGACGGAATCTGAAGTTTTCTGATTGGGTAAAATACTCACCAATCATTATTGTTTGTGTTGTGTAGTCGCCGCCGCCATAGAGATTATTAAATCCACCACCCGCAACGAGCTTTATTTCACCGTTATTATCCGTTGCGATACCACCACGCCACGCAGTATTTCGAGGATCTGCGTCGTGAACTTCATCTGCCGCGACCGTTGTTGCCGAAAGTGCCATTGCGGCTGCTAAGCCAACAGAAAGAAGTGTTTTGCTGCTTTTCATTTTTGTGCCTTTAATTTTAATCTTATAATTTTAATTCGTAATTAACAGACACGTCCTTGTGCGAATATTCCCTGAGTTTATTGCGTTGTGATTTCTGGCATTTTATATACGCCGTCAATAATTTTCTGAGCAGGTTCGTACACACGCATCAGCAGGTTCCAGCCCTCTGTCGTATCGAGACGGTTTGCTATATCACCACATACATCTGTGTTGCCGTAGTGCATCGTGAACGTACCGTCTTGATTCATTTGTGCAACTTCACTGTTAATGTTGTTGTTCTCTGAGAACATGTAGCCAGTGTCGTTGTAAACGGTAATAGACCAGAACGCATCGTTCTCAGGCACTTCATAGGTTGCGGTATAGCACTTATTTGTATCTAGATCAGGTGCTTGAGCGATATAGACCGTTTCAGAGCTAGGGAAGAGCCCCCACGACGTTGCAACGGCCATATTGTGACCTTCATAACGGTCAACTTCGCCACGCTTACCTTGCCAATCATTTGGATATTGAGTAATCGTTTTTCGCATCTCTTGCTCATAAGAAGAACGAAGTTCTAACATGCCAGCCCAATCCCAATTAGGTAGAACTTTCGGCTCCATACTTCCAGATTCAACTTTTACGCCAGCAAGAATGTCTCGAGCAATTTTAATGTCCGCTTCATCTTGTGCATCGAATAATTGGATGCGAGGAAGTGCAACGATGTAACGTGTATCTGCTTGTTTTTCAAACTCGTGCACCGAGTTTGAGCCCCTGAGGATTTCAATGGTTTTGTGCTCGTTATCCAATAGGTAGACAGTCACATAACGGTTTTCTGGATGTTCAGGAATCGTAATTGTGAAACCTTCAGATGTATCGACAGAAATACCGGCGTACAGAGTATCGCGATTCATACGTGGTACAGGTTGTAGGTCAACCGGCGTTGGCTCAGAAAAAACCAACCCCGTATTCATACCACCCGCATCAAAAAAGCGTTGAATACGTGCATCCATCTCAACTTCAGCAAAGTTTTCAACGGTAACCGGGATAGGTGCGTCGTTGGTTGCAAATGCGCTCGCAGCGCCCAAAGATAGTGCTAGTGTTGTTGCTAATGCGATTGGTGATTGAGTAAGTTTCCACATATTGTGCCCCTTATCGGTAAATTAAATGCCCATTCATGTTTGAGCTAAAGCGTTTCGATGCGTGTAATTTAACCGAGAGAATTGTTTTCTCAAATGGAATCAAGAGACTTTAAAAAAGTCCTCAAATTCATATATGATGAATGAAGAGGATAAACAGGGAGAAGGTAGCAATGAAAGATGAGGATATGTTCAGGCTAGACTTTAACACTCTGAAAATATTGAAAATACTCGGTGAAGAAAATAATACTCATCGAGCTGCTGATAGGCTTAAGATTGGGCAGTCTGCAATTAGTAAGGCTTTAAAGCGCCTGAGAGAGCAGTTTGATGACCCACTTTTCACTCGCACGCTACACGGCCTAGAACCGACCCCAAAATGTGAGCTGATTCTGTATAAACTCCCTCAAATATTGGGAGAAATAGGCGAATTATTCCAAGACAGCAATACCTTTGAGCCAGAGCATTATGAGGGCTCAATTAAGATCCACATTAACGCTTCACTGTGCCACCCTCTCACCAGTATTCTTATCGAACGTCTTCACCTATATGCGCCTAAGGCGATGCTTCAATTAGAAGATTGGTCATACGATACCGAGCAGCAATTAAAGGTTGGTCAAGTAGATTTAGGTATCAATTATCACCCCTTAGACGTTTCTCCTGAAATTTTTCAACAACCCATCTGTTATCAAAAATTTAAGTTATGCTGCGCGAAAGATAGCCCATTGGCTCAAATTGATAAAATTTCCCTCGAAGACATTGCAAATAGCCCTTTGATACTGGCAATCATGCCTGACTACGAAGTAAAAGAGAGCGAGGCCGAAACCTATTTGAAACGTAGGGGCTACCAACCCAATGTAGTACTTCGAACAGACAGGTTAGATATTTGTAGTAAGGTGCTTAAAAGTACTCATGCCCTAATGCCTGTCAGTGAGGTGGTTGCTCCAATCATGGATGAGGAAGGGTTAATATTGCTTGATATTGACCACCTGGATGTTGTTCCACACTATCCGATCGCATACTTTATCCATGATAGGGTCAAAGACTCAGCCTATTCAAAATGGTTAATAGAAATCACAACCCAGATTTTGAGCGAGCTTACAGCAATGTACCAAAACCCGAAATTTCAATATGCCTACCCTCGTTTGTCTAAAGATAGCTTTAAGTGAGGCGAGTACGTGAAAGATGAAGAATTATTCAACCTTGATTTCAATAGCTTGAAAGTACTCAAGGTGCTTGGTGAAGAAGAAAATACAAAACGCGCAGCTGAGCGCTTATATGTCACCCAATCAGCAGTCAGTAAAGCGCTATCTCGGCTGAGGGAGCAATTTGATGATGACTTGTTTACTCGAGGGAGAGATGGCTTAGAGCCAACGGAGAAATGCGCTCGATTGCTAAATAAGTTACCAAGCATAATGACCGGTTTGGACGAACTTTACGGCGAGATTAATCAATTTTCCCCAGCAAATTATGAAGGGACTATCCGGATACACATCAATTCAATACTTTGCTACGGCACAATGACTAAGCTCTTTGAGACTTTGCATCGTCTTGCCCCAAAAGCAACCATTGTACTCGAAAATTGGTCGGCAGGAACGGAGTTCAGTTTGCGAAAGGGATCTGTCGATGTTGGCCTCAATTTTTACCCCCTTGAGGTAGCAAAAGACATTAGTCAAATTCCGATTTGTTATCCCGAATTTAAGATTTGCTGCCATGAAGATAGCCCACTAGCGAAAGCTAAATCCGTCACGGTTGAAGACGCCGCCAAATACCCTCTCGTGTTAGCTATACAGCCACACTTTGTTCAAAAAGAGAGCTATGTCGTTAATTACTTCAAAAAAAGAGGCTATAGCCCGAATATCTTATTAAGATCGGATAAGGTAGATATTTGTTTAGAAACGATACGAAAAATACCCAGCTTCATGGCGGTTAGTGAAGTTGTTAAATCGCAGTTGTTTGAGGAGTTAACCCTAATTGATATCAATCACTGGGATGAAATAAATCATCGTCCTATCGCTTGCTATATGTCATATAAGTTCCGCTCTACGCCTTTTTCAAAGTGGCTAGTACATACAATACAAGAAGCGATTGAAGAGCTTTATTAAAATCACAGAAGCCTTCCATATTGATATAGAAGGCATTGGTAACTCAGCGCTCAGGTTACTTTAATGCTATATCTGTAAGGTTTGCTGCCATCAAGCCTGTTATGCGCTTGAACTCTTTCAGCTCTTCAGGCGAAATCCCTTTCATCATTTTCTCATTCATCTTGCCATCAATAATGGCTAGTTTCGCTAAAATCTTTTCTCCCTCGCGAGTAACCAACAAACGTTGGCTGCGTTTATCTTCTGGATTTGGCACTTTCTCGATCATGCTCTGCTTAATCAGTTCATTGAGCAAGCGGGTCACCTGAGCTTTGTCGCGGTTCATGAACTGAGCAATATCAACAGCAGTACATGTTTGTTTTCTTTTGATAATTTTCAGTACTCGTAGATGCATTGGCGTAATGCTCAAATCCAACTGTTCAATATGTTCATGCATTTGGCGCTTTAGCATATGGACTAAGTGAAACACGCTTTCTAATGACTTTGACTCTGACATCCAGGTATCCTTAAATAAAACTTAGTTGACATTATCAACCAAAATACTATAGTTGACATTATCAACTTAATTGAGAGCAAATTCAAGTCTGGAGAATAAGATGACTGTAGAAACAACAATGACAGCCCCATTTCCCACTCAAACGAAAACACCTTTGATCTACAAGATACTGGTCGTGCTAGGAATGATGACCTTGATGGGGGGAACGTTGACTGGAGTCATGACATACATGAACGTCGGTTTCACCGACACATTCTTAATAGACTGGCTAACTTCATTCCTTAAAACTGTCCTGGTAATGATGCCCGTCGGGATGGGCATGATGACACTGATCACCAAACTCGTTACCAAGCTTATGCCGAATGCAAGCGAGCATAAACGAAACCTCGTCGTGGGTTTGAATATGGCCGTAATTATGGAGTCGATTATGGCCTTTACAACGACTGCGAATAACATTGGCTTTAGTAACTTAAATCAGTTTACCCATAGTTGGCTACAAGGCTTTCTTGCAGCCCTGCCTGTTGGCCTAACTTTGATCACTTTGATCTCATTAACAATTAAACCGAAAATCGAACGCTTTCTAAAAAGCTAAATCATTCCATTGAATAAATTGGCGAATAAAGCATTGAAAAATCTGGAGAGAAACATGAAACAGCCACACAACTACCGTATTACTATCGAATGTACCAATGCTGAAAGTGAAAACAGCGCACAAACGTTGCAGTTTGAAATGCAAGACCGAGAAGATATGTTTGCTATTGTTGAAAAGCTAAAGCAAGGCAGCGGCTTGGATGAGAAAACGTCTACCCGTGTTGGTGTTGCATTGCGTCTACTTGGTCCTGCGATGATGCAAGACCGCAAGCACCCTGTATTTGTAGACTTCTTCCCGCACTTCAAGACATTCATGCAAAACTTGAAAAGCAAGTTGAAAAACAACAGTTAATCTTAAATATAGAGAAAACCAAGCTGCCCAACCTCCATAGACTAACCTCACTACCTCACATCAATCGTCCGGCTGGCTTTACGGTATTGTACCTTCCACCCTTGCCAGCGTGGCAGTTCCCAGCGCTTGGGGTCGGCTTTGCGATTCCCGCTTTCATGGACGGCCAATACCCGTTTTCGGGCTATATGGTATTCAATCCGCATGGTGAGATCGGTCAACGAAACTTTGTAAGGATAGGCTTGGTCAAAATCAGCGCGCTCCCAATCAGGTATACCATCAAAAATGAAGTCATCGGTCGTGAATAACTCGAAGTCTTCGGCAGACTCGACCCCAAGCGCTTCTATTTGCTCTCCTAACCACTCTCGCGCTTCCACAGACTGTGCTGCACGAGTACAGACGTCAGCTTGGTATTTACCCAGAGCCAAGTACAAATTCCATTGATGGATATCCGCTGTAATTTTCTCGCCCAACCCCGGCAAGATTGAGTCGCCGAGAATCATATCGATAAATGTATCGTGAGCAGAGGCCCCTTCCGGTGCCACCCAGTCAGATTTAATCACGCGTCCGGCATATACCTGCTGTTTTTCAACCAGACAACCTTCATCCGACACACGCGTTTCGCCGAAGAGCGCTTCCCCCATATCGAGCTGATTCATCAAATCAAAAGTGATTGGTGCCATACATGTAGCCAATACCAAATTTTGTTTAACCCCTTTACCTGGCAACGCAAACTGGTCAAACACAATCGCAGCTTCGGCATTTTCAGGGAAGCGACTCTCACGACCTGTACTCACTTCACTAAAACCATTGCCTAATGCCTGCCGCCTTTTCTGACGACAGACAAAAACCAACTCAGGTGCAGCTTTCATCACTGCCATCAGCCATACATCTCTTTTTACCGAAGACGCCACTTCAAGTGCTGGCAATCCAAGGGCCTCACGCATCTGCTCAGATAGCATTCTCGCTTCAGCCAACACATCTTTGTCAAACGTTAGCCATTCCGGCTCACTACCGCGTAACAGCTTAATTAGCGCCATAGCATCACAATGCTTCGGCTCCCATTGCGTCAGTTTTTCTCGGGCTTCTTCACCCGACGGCATCTGCCAAATCCGCTGATATACACTCAACGAGGCAGCAAGATCAACCATGGCTTCACGGCTGGCTTTATCTGGCATCGCCGTGATCAAATGGGCAAACAGCGTATCAATGGGTAGTGGATATAAAATTTGACCATGCTCTGTGGCCGCCCCGTCATTATCTATTGCCTGCATCTGGATGAGTTTATCCTTAGCAAGCAATAAAGACTTTTCAGGCACCGTATCAACAAAACTCAGCGTCTCGAACGGGTAGCCACAGCAGGCAGCGGCTAGCATAGGTTCGACGAGCTCTTCACGTTGCATTTCTGGCGGTGTAATGAATTCAAGCGGTGCTGCCTTGCCATATAATCTGACACACGTACCGTCCGTCACACGCCCTGCCCGCCCTTTTCGCTGCTCGGCACTGGCCTTGGAAATCGCATGTAATCCGAGCACTGTTCGGCCATTGCGCTGGTGAGTCCGGCGCTCTAGACCTGTATCAATAATCAAGGTCACGCCGGGGATGGTCAGCGATGTCTCCGCTACATTGGTAGCCAGAATAATCCGCTGTTTATCACTTTCGGTCAGCGCGCGATGACGCTCATCATCACTGACCGAAGCATGCAAAGGAATGATGTCGAGCACACCCAATTCAATGTGATCTCGCAAAGCCTGCTTCAAAGTCGAAAGGCATTGAGCGATTTCTTTTCGGCCAGGTAAGAACACCAAGATATCTTGATGATCTTCATACCGGGTTACGACTGCTTCTTTAACCTTCTTTTCAACATGGCGGCTGTCTGGCATGTTGCGGCTATCGGTCGCGATATGTTCAACAGTTACCTGGAAATTTCGCCCTTCAGCCCGTAAACACTCACCTTGAAGGTAAGTCGCTAGTCGTTCGCTATCCAAGGTTGCTGAGGTCACGACCAATCGGTGATTGTCTTTCTGCTTGAGCATCGACAACAGCAAATCAGTATCCCAACGCCTTTCGTGGAATTCATCAATAATAACCGTGGTAAAACTTGCTAACCCATCTTCACTCAGCCAACGCAATGCGACGCCGGGTGTGACAAACACAACCTGCGTGTCATCGGAAAAATAATTCTCAAAGCGGATTGCATAACCCACTGACTCACCGATATTCTCAGTCTTTTCACCAGCCACAAATTCAGCCAATGATCGACAAGCGACTCTGCGGGGTTCAACCACTAAAACGCGTCCGCGTTCTGCTGCCCAAACAGGCAATCGAGTGGACTTACCCGAACCCGTTTCGGCAGAAACGACAAGATGGGATTGATCAAGACGTTCGAGAAAATCCGCTTTAAGCGAATCAATAGGTAATGAGATAGACATAGTAGAGGTTTTGCATCAACAAGATAGCCAATATTGTGGCAAGAATTGCACATCCTGTCATTAAACTAAGGGTTAAAAAGGCTATGACAAGTTCTTCGCCAGCTCTAAACAAAGCGTGCGGAGTGACTCAACATCATCCGGCAACATACTGGATTTGGCTTCAAGCTGCGCTTTGAGATCCTTGGCTTTATCACGCAGAGCAAGACCTTCATTCGTCAGAGAAATAACTTTCTTTCTCTCATCCTCAGCCGAGACTTTGCGAGTCAATAGCGCTTTCGCCTCAAGACGCTTCACTATCGGCGTTAATGTGCCCGAGTCTAACTGGGTACTGATAGAGACCTCTTTGAGGCTTACCCCATCGTTGTACCAGAGTGACTGCATCACAATGTATTGCGGATAGGTCAAATCAAATTCGTCCAGCAACGGACGATAGGCCCTGACCAACGCATTCGAGGCGGTATACAAGGCAAAACACACGTTGTCAGAGAGCTTCTGGGCCATACTAAGATCCGAGTTAATTTATCTGTAGTTATCAATTCAGTTTCGATGATAACAGAATCGCTGAGGAACAAAATACATTGCGCGCAAATTATTTTACCGCAAAGCTATTGCATCTTTCCACTTCTATCAGTAACGTTATAGGCAGATAGTTTGCGCGCAAACATTTATCGCGATAAGTATTTACCTTCATACACTGTATTAAACAGAGCTGATAAGGATTGAGAATGAACAGCCAACAAATCCATCTTGCATCCCGCCCAGAGGGCACGCCAACAACAGATAACTTTGAGCTAGTAACCATCCCCCACCAAGAACTTAAAGCCGGTGACGTGTTAGTTAAAAACACCTGGATGTCCGTCGACCCTTATATGCGTGGCCGTATGATTGACCGCAAAAGTTATGTACCCCCTTTCCAAATTGGTGAAGCTTTAGAAGGTGGTGCAATTGGTGAAGTCACCGAGTCCAACAACCCTGACTTCCCGGTAGGCAGCAAGGTAAGCAGCATGCTAGGCTGGCGCACCCATTTTATCAGCAACGGTGAAGGGTTAACGCGACTGCCTGAAACGTCACTACCCGATCAAAGCTTCCTTGGCATCATGGGTATGCCGGGTATGACAGCTTGGACTGGTCTATTCCGTATCGCAGAGCTAAAGCCAACCGACACAGTATTTATTTCAGCGGCGTCAGGTGCCGTGGGTAGTATTGCCTGTCAAATTGCCAAGATGCATGGCTGTACGGTGATTGGCTCAGTCGGTTCACAGGAGAAAGCTGATTACCTGCTTTCATTGGGCGTCGATGCGGTGATTAACTACAAAGAGGCTACCAACCTAACTCAAGCACTTGCTGAGGCTGCCCCTCAAGGCATCGATGTTTACTTTGAAAATGTTGGCGGAGAACACTTGGAAGCAGCCCTTAACAATATGAATGACTATGGTCGCATTGCGGTATGTGGTTTGATTTCTCAGTACAATGCAACAGAGCCACAACCAGGCCCTACTAATATGTCGATGCTTATCATCAAAAAGCTAACAATGCAGGGCTTCATTGTCTTTGATCATTGGGCACATTATGGCGAATTTGCCAAGCAGATGACCCAGTGGATCACCGAGGGCAAAATTAAATGGGATGAAACCGTGTTCGAGGGTATCGCTCAAGCCCCCAATGCTTTCATTGGCCTGTTTGAAGGTAAAAACAAAGGCAAGATGCTAGTTAAGCTTTAATTAAATTAAAGTGATTGATTCTGCCACCAACGATACCTGTGTAATGGTTGGTGGCTATTTTACGGATAGCTCGCAGTAAAACCATACACTGTTGATGGATAAACACCCCACCGCACCCAAAACCTTCGCCATCTGGTCACATTCTTTCATAAACCATTGACATTTAGCTGTAACTCCCTAGCTTATAGCACACTGAGCATAATCCTAATGAGGCAATCGTCATCATGACTCGCAAAGAGATTTTTAATCCAGAACTTTGGGAAGAAGTCCCGGGGTTCGATTTTGAAGATATCACTTATCACCGTGCCAAAGACCAAGGTACAGTCCGTGTTGCACTCAACCGCCCAGACTGCCTGAACGCCTTCCGACCTAAAACCGTAGACGAGCTTTACACGGCTCTTGACCATGCACGCCAATGGTCTGATGTTGGCTGTGTATTCATCACAGGTAACGGTCCTTCGGAGAAAGGCCAATGGTCATTCTCTTCAGGTGGCGATCAGCGCATTCGCGGTAAAGACGGTTACAAATACGAAGGTGAAGGTGAAGAAGCAGGCAAAGCCGACGTTGCTCGCATGGGTCGCCTTCACATTCTTGAAGTTCAGCGCTTAATCCGCTTTATGCCTAAAGTGGTTATCGCAGTCGTTCCTGGTTGGGCTGTTGGTGGTGGTCATAGCCTGCATGTGGTGTGTGATCTGACACTGGCGTCGAAAGAGCACGCTGTTTTCAAACAGACTGATCCAGATGTTGCTTCATTCGATTCAGGTTACGGCTCTGCTTACTTGGCCAAGATGATCGGCCAGAAACGTGCCCGTGAAATCTTCTTCTGTGGCTTCAACTACAGCGCTCAAGAAGCTTATGAAATGGGTATGGTAAACAAAGTTGTTGACCACTTTGAGCTCGAAGAAGAGGCACTTCGCTGGGCCAAAGAGATCAACAGCAAGTCGCCGACAGCCATGCGCATGCTGAAATATGGCTTCAACCTACCGGATGATGGCTTGGTCGGCCAGCAACTGTTTGCAGGCGAAGCCACTCGCCTAGCTTATGGTACCGATGAAGCACAAGAAGGTCGTGATGCTTTCCTTGAAAAGCGCGACCAAGACTTTAGTAAGTTCCCTTGGCACTACTAATAGCGACACCATAGAAATATACAGCGTCCTCGACTCTTTTAAGATTCGAGGGCGCGTTTTTATACATAACCCAAGTAACTTCAAGCGCCCTGGCTCAGCGAGATTCAACCCAGTAACCATTACGCCCGTTCGACTTTACTTGATACATACATGCATCAGCCTCATCAAGGTAATGCTCTGCCGAATGGTAATCCAAGCCGGCATGAATACCTCCAATACTGACACTCACGCATTCTCGTAAAGGGTGCTTCAATGCTAACGCCCTCACCGCAGCACACGCTTGCCTCGCCTTCTCTTCCAGATCGCGTTTGGTGATTTCTGTTAGCATCACGACAATTTCCTCACCGCCATAACGGGCAACCAAGTCCGTTTTTCGTTTGAAAACACACCGTAAAGCGTGTGATACCGCCTTCAAGTACTCATCACCTTTGGAATGACCATATACATCATTGACCTGCTTAAAATGATCGATATCAATAAGTAATACTCCAAATTGACGTTGATTACCCCCTTGATTCAAAAGCGTCATTTTTTTTTGTAAATACCTTCTATTATATAAACCAGTGACCTCGTCAATATATGCATGATAATTTAGCATGACATTTTTGGCCTTTATTTCCCTATTTAAAAGAACCGCTCTTGCCATCAATGATTTTTCTTTCTGCTCATGCAAATAATCATTAACAAAACTCTTATAGCTATTGATAGATAAATAGTTCAACCAAATATATGTTGCGGTCAATGAAAAATAATAGTTAGAATATAAGACAATATCAGTGTGAAAAATAACAACCATCATATTAGCTTGAAAAACATAGTTTGCATAAACCAACATTGAAAAAGCGGGTGGAAAAACCAATACTTTTGCTACCAATGTTATCAGTATCAAGCTAATTATTGAAATATCTGAAAACATGGATATAGATAAGGTATGTATCGTCGCGACAATACTCACAACAACCAAAATCGATATTTTCTGATAGATAACAGTTTGCCCAAAATAACGACCAGCAACAAGTAAACTGACACCAACGCACGGAATCCCAAAAAGAAACAACTGCTTTACATGCTCCTTTTCAATTTCGTTATCGATAATGAGACTCTCATCCAGCCATAAATAAGTCACTTGGGACAAAATCACCGATATAGATATGACAGCAACAATGACCTGAAAGATTGACTTTCCATTATGCTTCTTTATATGTAGTTCTAACTTCATCTTTTCCGTAAAACATAAATAAAAAAAGCCTTTACATCAAAAACATAAAGGCAAATCCCTAGCATATGGTTATTATTCACTGTCGATCAGAGAACAGATAAAAGCACATTATCACCTTCACCACTCAAACTGATGAAGTGATTATATCTACCTCATTCACTCTTTTTGGAATTACCGATATTCCAATTTGGTTAATTTTTTCAAAATATCAACGCCTAAAACAGCTTCAATTTCTTCTATGATTAGTAGATAATCAACACTATGGAAATTAAAAATTATTGATTTATGAATGATTTAAATGCGCTCCATGTGTTTCTTGCTTTAATGCAAACCAACTCTACGACTCGAGCTGCTCTAAAACTAGGCCGTTCTCAATCCTATGTCTCCAAAGTGCTTGCTCAATTGCGTGTAGAGCTAGATGATCAGCTTTTCATTCGAACGGCAGAAGGACTATCACCGACATCCTATGCAGTGAGTATTGAACCAAAGCTTCGTGCTGCTTTAGAGCAAGTCAACCAAGCCCTTGAGCCTGAGGAGTTTAACCCCAAATTTATCGATAAAATTACTTTACATATTGTCGAACCCTACCTCATTACCATTGGTAAAGATATCATTGATGCCATTCGCAAAGAATGTGATGCAGTCATTGATATTCGTCAGTGGAATGCACTTAGCGAAACAATGATCCAACAAGAAGTTGTAGACATCGGGATACATCTCTTAAGTAATAAAGCACAAACACTACATCAAAAACCACTTTTCAGAGGCTGTGCTTATTTTGAAGGAAACAAGAATGGAGATTATATAAAATATGTTATTTCAGGCGTCAATGAGTTTGTTAACCGCTATGAGATGATAGACCCCGCCATTGAGCCGAAAATATACACCGACAATCATATTCTTACGACTCAACTGATGGATCAGCACTATACCCTGCGCTATGCCCCAGACAGAGAGCAAAGCTTTGAGCATGACTTAGATCTTACCGTCGCAATCATTACCAAAGCCTCTCGCCGTCAGTCTGAAAAGATTCAATGGCTTACAAAACTGCTAGTACCCATTATTGAAACCTTCAAAGGCTACTAACTAAATAGACTATTCTTATGGGAATTTCGGATATCATCAATTCCACAATAATCACTTATATAATCCTTTTAAATTTTCAACCTTTTAGATAAGTGATGAATTATTCCCAACGAGTGAAGTTTTTAGCCCAGCAACACCTAAAAAAAGTGCGGGATTCAGTATTAACACAAAAATCAAATAGCAATAAAAAAGCCAAATCATGATGATTTGGCTTTTTTATGCGCTAACTCACGTCATTTAATACGTGAAGCTTACCCCCAAAAAGTGAATACGACCGTCAAACGTACCCGTTATGTCATTGAGCAGAGGGTTTTGAAACTGTCGGTTGATATCAACGTCACCCAAATCAGCGTACTCGTAGAACATATCAATAGTGACATCATTCCACTTGGTCGCTGCACCGACCGAATAACGATATTGCTCACCGACCGGGACATCTACCCATTGCTTGGTTGGATCATCTTGTGGTGACGTCTCGTAGGAGAAACCAGCCTTCAGCCGCCACTGGCTATTGAGCTGATAATCGGCCCCCAGCGCAAACTTCCACACATCATCCCAATCTCGATCAATCGTAGCCGTCCTCGTTTGGTCGGCAACAAGACCAAACTCCATCACCGAGTTATCCCACTCACTCCACTGGTGCCACTGCACAGAAGCCAGTAGGTCTAGCTTTGGGTTAACCGCATAACTGGCGCTGATGTCGGCAATAGCTGGAACAGTTATATCTGTACGCAGGCTACTGATAAGTGGGCCATTTAATGGCCCCGATACGCGGGTACCAAATTCATGCTCCAACTTGGTTCGGTAACTCGCCCCCAATGCCAATCGCTCATCGTGCTGATACATCACACCAAAGTTCGCACCAAACGCCCAATCAGTGTCTTTATCAATTTCAAGTAAACTTGTTGATTGCTCTAGCGAAGCCCAGCTTAGCTGAATCCCAGCGCCAAGCGACCATTGCGGGTTGATTTGGTAACTGATGGCAGGGTTGATCTGCATTGCCGTCAAAGTGATTTCATCGAGTGCTGCGCGCCCTGCCCACTCCGTTCCGTAAGAAAGGCTCGAACCACCCACAGCACCAAGCGCAATGCCGACATGGAGATCATCGGTAATTTGGCGAGCATGAAATGCCCCAGCCGATGGCAGTACAGAATGGGCTTTACCGTTGCCATTATCAGCGTTATCACGATATTTCATTTCGAGATCAAAGCCGAGCACGTTGAACGTGGTTAAGCTCTCCCCCATGCCACTCATTGTTGCGGGGTTTACCCACATCGCCGCTGCTGAACCGGTATAAACACCATCACCCGCACCCGCTGTACCTGCGTTTGCAGTTACCGCTTCCTGTAAGAAAATGCCACTCGCTTGAACAGGTAAAGACAATACCGACATCACTGCCAGTGTCGATTTTAATGGTCGCATTAGCTCCCTCATTATTTTTTTAATAGTAAAATGAGACCCGCTAGCCTCGTTTAGATTTTAGTTCGTCAATCACAAACTCAGGGGCAACTTTAGCTAATAATTCCAAGCATGAATCAGTATTAAGATGGCCATATCTCACGTAAATATCACACACAGCGTATAACTGCTCTGGTGCCCCAGAGATCTCATAAGCTTTTTCGAATGATGTCGTTGCGTCATCGACATTGAAAGCTTCTTGCAATACACCGTTCAAATACCAGAAATAGCTATTATCTGGTGCTAGCTCTGTCGCTAGCTTTATAGCCGCAGCTGCCTGCTTTTTCTCGTCGAGCCTTACCAAAGTTAGTGCTTGGGCGTAAAACAAGTTGGCCTCTTCAGGCAATATTTCTTGTGCTTGTTCCAGCACTATATTGGCTTGGAGGTCATCCCCTTGAGCACGGTAATTATCTGCTAGGCCCAACCATATTTGAGGGTTACGGGTTTCAATTTCCTGCAAAGCAGTATATATCTCGTGCGCTTCGTCAAAATCTTGATGCCAACGGTAAACATCGGCCAATAACAGTTGAGACGGCAGATCTTTCTTACCTTTGAGGTATGAGGTTAACTCTGCTGAGGGTGGGTCCACCAATGCTTTTTGCTCAGCGTCCATTTCCCCATAATTTCGAATTAGGTTCGTGGTAGCGGTCAAACGTACATTTGCCTCACTGTCTGTCAGCAACGGAGAAAGCAAGCGCCAGCGGTGAGCAAACTGATACGGCTCGGCACCAACAACGGCAGCCTCTCTGACAATCGGGTTTTCATCCTGTATCCCACGGGCAACCGCGACCAAGCTATTTTGGTTAGGGTAGCTTGCTAACTGCCTCAGCGCATCGGCACGCTTTTCATCATTTTGACGATGATCTTGTGCAATCATGACCCACTGCTGTATTTGTGTAGCTTGAGCATCCTGCGTGATTTGCTGTGCTGCCTGAGCACCTTCGTCTGTCAGATCAGAACGTCCCATCTCTGCGGCAAGTGTTAAAGGAGATACCAAAAAAGAGCACAGAAGCATCGTCGCAATAGTACGTTTCATTACCACTACCTCAGATTAAAATCGGGTTGGAAAATACGGCTGACGTGGCACGGCTTTAGGCATCGTACTTTTCATCACAGCATCAGAATACTTACCGTGCGCAACTGGATTGCCCGTCGCTCTTAATACCAAAGCAAACGCTTTATCTGCGTGAGAGAAGAACTTTTTCCAGCCAGCACATAAATAGTTCAGCCCCGGCTCTCCATCTTTGGTACGAATAAAGCGGTTTTTAGGACACTCACCAAAACACGCAAACTTGAAGTCACATTGCTGGCACTGGCTGGTCAGCGAACGTGACTTGGCAAAGCCAAATTTCTGCTGTGTCTCTGAGTAAGCCATCTCATCAATCTTTTGGTGGTGGATGTTTCCTACCTGGTAATCCGGATAAACATAATGGTCGCAGGTATAGACATCACCGTTTGGCTCCATGGCCAATCCTTTACCGCAGATTTCACCGAGTGTACAAAGCGGGTTTTTTCGCCCCATCCAAGTTTCAACGCTCGCTTCAAAATATTGAACAAATACTTTGCCAATATCGTTTTGAACCCACTCATCGAACACAGCAATCAAGAAATCTCCCCAACCTTCTGCCGACACACACCAAGGCTCAACAACTGATTTTTTATGCCAAGGGTTCAGCCGCTTATCACCTTGCCGTAGTTGCTCTTGAGGCTGCCATTTCTGAGGTGCCGTTGTTCTAAACGACTTTTGCTCAACGATAGGAATAAACTGAATCTGGGGCGATCTCACTTCATCTCTCAAGAAACGATAAACTTCAAGCGGGTTCTTGCTCGTCAGGTTATTAATGCAAGTCAGGGTGGCAAACTTCACCTGATGTTTATGGAGTAACTCAACCGCCGCCATTACCTGTTTAAAGGTACCGCGTCCTGCTCGGTTGGTACGGTAAGCGTTATGAAGCATCTCTGGGCCATCAATGCTCAAGCCAACAAGAAAGTTATTCTCGGCCAGGAACTCGCACCATTCATCGTTGAGCAATGTACCATTGGTTTGAAGATCGTTAGATATCACGATACCTTCAGGTTGGTACTTCTTCTGCAGTTCAACAACCTTGCGGAAGTAATCAACACCCAGCATGGTCGGTTCACCACCCTGCCAGGAAAAGATGATTTCAGGGGTGTTTTGGCCTTCGATATATTGACGTATATAGGTCTCGAGTGTGGCCTCATCCATCATTGGCGAGCAGCCCTTCTTGTACTCGAGTAAGTCCTGTTTACTCAGGTAATAGCAATAGGTGCAATCGATGTTGCACGCGGCACCAATAGGCTTTGCCATGACATGTAGTCGCTTTGATGCCTTGCCATTGAACTGCGGGCCCTGAGTAATCAGCATATTTCACCTACTTATTAACATTTACGTTGGTCAATTTTAATCCGTGCTACACACCGACGCTTGTTATACCCCTTATAACCTTTAGGCATGAGGATTTTCATTACAATGAGCCTCCTATTGAGCTGTTTGTTGATTTACGGAGACTTTCTATGCCCTCACCAACGCTTAAGCGAACAGTAATTATCACCTTATCAGGGTTCACATTGATCGCCGCTACGGCTTGGTTCAACACGGTTCTTTTTGCCAGCGAACCCCATCCAGTCATGAAGCAAATAGAAGCGGATATGGTGCTAGTCGAAGGTGGACAATTCGAAATGGGCTCCAACCTAACAGAAGCTAGCAAAGCAGAGACTCCCGCCAGAACGGTGTCGGTAGATAGCTTCTACATCTCCAAATATGAAGTGACTCAAGCACTATTTGAAAGCGTGATGGGCTCTTCGATGAGCTATTTCAGCGATCCCAACGTCCCAGTGAATAACTTGAGCTGGCAGCAGGCCAATTACTTTATCGAGCATCTCAATACCCTTACCGGCGCAAACTACCGTCTACCGACTGAAGCTGAATGGGAGTTTGCCGCCAAAGGTGGAAACCAAAGCCAAGGCTATACTTATAGCGGCTCAAACAATATCGATGATGTTGCCTGGTATTCCGGCAATGCCAATAACCGAGCCCACCCCGTCGGCCAGAAAAAACCGAACGAACTTGGACTCTATGATATGACAGGTAACGTGGGGGAATTTGTTATCGATGCCTATGACGAAGGCTTCTATCGCTACGGTCCAACCGATAACCCAAATAACGCACAAGATTCTAACGTTGGGCTTGCCCATAAATCTGTACGTGGTGGCAGTTTTTCTTACGACGACACGTTATCTGAAAACTTTCGACGTGATTTTGCCAGCCAAAATATCCTTATGGCTGATATGGGACTGAGACTGGTGCGCGACACCGAATAAGCACTTTGTGCAATAGCAACTTGATTAATAGCCATCTGCTTAATGTTGAGGACTTTCTCTTCTACACTTCAAGTGTTCTTTATCCATAAAACGGAGCTTCTATCAATGAAGATAGCAACAGTACCCCGCCTGTTATGTCTTAGCTTAAGTTTACTCGCCGCAAATACCGTTGCAGCACCACCAACAACGCCAAAACTGGTTTTGCAAATTACCGTCGACGGTCTGCGTGGTGATTTGCTAGAGCGCTATAAGCACAACTTCGGCGATAAAGGTTTCCGTTATTTAATGGATGAAGGTACTTATTACACCAATGCCCATTACCAGCATGGTAATACCGAAACGATTGTTGGTCATGTATCCCTCGCAACTGGCGCGCCACCGAGTGTGCACGGCATGGTCGGTAACGTTTGGTATGACCGCCAAAAGGAAAGACTAGTCTATAACGTCGAGGATGGTGACTATGCCATGCTGACCCAAGGCGCAGGTGTTAACCAATCCACAGAAATCGATCCGACTCAAAGGACCGCCAAGCTTGATGGCCGCTCACCGGTACCGATTCTATCAACCACCTTTAGTGACGAGCTAGCCGTTGCCAGTAATGGCGAAGCAAAAATCTTTTCTGTCTCGGTCAAAGATCGGGGGGCCATTTCGTTGGCTGGTCAGTCCGGCAAAGCCTTCTGGTTCTCTAAAGCCCAGTCGGAATTCGTTACCAGTAACTACTATTATCAGGAATACCCGGCTTGGGTTACCGCCTGGAATGCCGAGGATTACCCTTCCCGCTACAGCAAGCAGAGATGGGACCTCAGTTTAGAAAGGGATAATTACACCCTTAAAGAAGGCCCACAAGAACATAAGGTCGACCTTGCTGGGTTTAAGCGTAGTTTCCCTCACCCTTATGGTCCATCAAGCTTTCAGTACTTCAGCACGATGCTGACGCTAAGCCCAGCAGGAGATGAACTAACCGCTGACTTTGCTTCTGCACTTATTGAACAAGAAAAACTCGGCCAGAGTAAATTCACCGACTATCTAGCCGTCAGCTTCTCATCCAATGACTATGTGATTCACATGTACGGCCCATCCAGCTTAGAGGCTGAAGATAACTTGATCCGCTTAGATCAGACGCTGGCCAACCTCTTAGCCAATGTTGAAAAGCAAGTTGGTCTGGATAACACCCTTATCGTGTTATCAGCGGATCACGGCGTACCGGAAGCGGCACCTACCGTGAATGCGCTGGGTTACAACACCGCGAAGTACTTCAACAAAGATACGATTATCAGCGAGCAATTGCTCAGCCGTTTAAACAAAGAATTTGGCTTAAACAAAGATGCCATTCGCTTATATGCACAACCTTACATTTACCTCAATCATGACGTTATAAAAGCAAAGGGCGTCTCACTCGAAGCAGTACAACGTGTGGTTGCAGATGAGGCCGAGATAATCAAGGGAATTAATCATGCGGTCACCAGTACCGACATCATGCAAAACAATCTTCCAGATACCCGTTTGATGCAACTGGTGAAGAATAACCATCACCCGCAGCGATCTGGTGATATTTACTTGGTATTTGCGCCTCGTACTTATATTAATGATATGGATGGCCTAACCATCGC
Organism: Photobacterium lutimaris; assembly: GCF_003025555.1. Classification (GTDB taxonomy): domain Bacteria; phylum Pseudomonadota; class Gammaproteobacteria; order Enterobacterales; family Vibrionaceae; genus Photobacterium; species Photobacterium lutimaris. The sequence continues at coordinate 241,801 of NZ_PYMH01000002.1, forward strand.
TTCGACTCATGGCTCACCATGGCGCTACGATACCCATGTGCCGGTTATTTTTGCCGGTAATGGGATTAAAGCCAATAAAGTCACACGAGACATTACTCCTTATGATATAGCCCCGACCTTATCGAATGCACTGGGTATCACCTTGCCAAGCGGAGCAACCGGGAAAGTGTTGGTAGAACTAGAGGGAAATCGTTAACACTACATAGTGATAATTTAGCCCCAGCGAATGGGGCTAAATTATAATCTCTACAAGCTTTTCGAGTCATATATGTTTCATAAAACACACATATAATCTACCAGTACTCATCCATTATTTTTTTATTCAACCAGGACATGAGCAGACAAGGCGATTATCTTTCGAGGTATTAAGTCATTGTATAACTCGAAAGCAATACCGAGAAAGATAAAATCGTAAATAACATTTTACTTTTCAAATGGGTCGCATCTTACAGCCCCCGCTACCTTCCCGCTAAGTGTTGCAATCTATATAAGGCTATATATAGCAGTAGGCCATCAGTAACGATGGCCTATAAATGAAGTGAAACCTAACTTTCTTTGACGACTTTAAACAATAATTGCCGCAGCCAACGGTGACCGGTTTCGGAGGTTCGGCTCGGGTGCCAAATAGCACACAGGTCATAAACATCTTGGCCAAATGGTAATGGCAACGCTTTGATCGCATATTGATCAGAAAAATCATTGATAGTGGATTTTGGCAAAATGCCAATCATGTTAGATCCAGCAATGATAGGCATCATTTCTACCGCACCAGGCGCACGGACAACGATATTTCGTTGATCAAGTTCAGGTATATCCTCGGCATTTAATAAACTGCCGCGCGCATGCCAGCGGGACACCACCACATGATCCTCATTAAGAAACTCTTCAACAGTGATCGAGTCGGTAAAACGAGGATGATGCTTACAGCACACCACACTGAGTTCCTCTGAATAAAGGACTTGAGATTTAAGCAGGCTACGCCCACGCGGCGGCAAATCTATGACTAAATCGTATCGCTGCAACCGTAAATCCGCCTCCATATCTTCGGTAAACAAAGGGTGGATCTCGAAAGCAATATTCGGCGCTTCCTTACGTACCTGCTCAATCAAAGCCGGGATAACGCTGTAACTCGCCACCGACACACAGGCGATAGAAAATATCCGCTTCGATGTTTTAGGATCAAACTCTCGTGATGCCGACAAGGTTGAACTGAAGTTCTTCAAAGAAGCAGCCAAAGCCGGATAGATATCGCTGGCAAACGCTGTCGGCTCTACCCCGCTTGCATTACGGTGAAACAGCGGGTCGTCATAAATGTCACGAAGGCGTTTTAGTCCCTTACTCACCGCAGGTTGGCTGACTTCCATCCGCACGGCGGCTTTAGATAGACTTTGCTCCTCAAACACAGCAACAAATATAGGTATGAGATTAAGGTCTGTACTTTTCATCTTTTGAGCCATTTCTTATTTTTATAGATCCAATAATAAGCATTATTTTCTTAATTAGTTAAAGGCCTATTTTTGTGACTTGTGAGCGTTATCTAGCTTAGATAGCGCTTTAGGAAACGTCAGCTTATCAAGTAATCTTTTATGGCCACTGATCAACCACCACATTTTCTTAAATATATTGCTATTTTCTTCGCCAGTTTGAATTTGACCACTTGTTTTCAACCAATTGCTATCACTAGCGACTTTATTCATTTCAAGTTTGTCAGTTGATTGGCGTAAATGGCGATAGAGCTGCGCCCTAGCCTGTGCCCAGTTGCCCCTACTGACGTCAAGCCAAAACAGAAGCCATGGTGGTTTAGGGTGCGTACGATAAAAACGTCGCCCAGCAAAGAAAACCATCAGCGCGACAACCGCTGCCACTACAACAGCAATCAAGGTATGTAGGTTAGCTTTCACAAAAGACGCTAAGGTATGACGTGCATGGAAATGTTGACCTTCAATGGTCACGGTTTCCAGTTGGTTATTTTGGGTATTCCACCACTGAAATTGATGTTCAGGCAGACTAAAATCTCCCCCTTGCTGAATCACATACACGGTTTCTTCAATCCTGCTAGATTGATAATCCCCTCTTGTTTGCGAGTCATCTAAACGATGCGGTTGAGAGTAAGCTTGAAAGTAAGGCGATGACTCGCTGCTCAGCAGCTTTGGCAATAATATCGACAGACTATCTTGTGCCTGAATAGTCACTTTACGGGTAATGGCATCACCAACTTTCAGCTCGTCACTCGATAACGTCCATTCTTGCTTCATATCCACATGTGATGCAGTAAACCAAGGGATTTGATCACTCACTAAACCTGAAGGTAGATTGACATTAAAGGCCATTGGCTCGGTATACAGAGTGCCTGATACATTTGTCCCGTCAGGTGCTGACACTTGCACATTCACCGCCAATGGTGGAATAGAGTATGAGCCCGATGTTACCGGGTACAAGGTGATTTCCCACCGTTGTCTAGACCAAGTAACGCCCTCTTTTCTCTCTGTGTAATTGGTCGCCAGCTGATTACGCTGCTTAGCGATGACATTCGGTATTTCTGCCGCCTCTATTCGAGTACCACCAGTGAACCAGCGCGGAGTGGCGACTTCAACATAAAGTATCACTTGCTGGTTAACACTATAGCTAGGCGTTTGGTTCTGATCTGTATCGGAACCGGTATTCGCCTCTGAGACACCCAACCAAGACTTCACCTCTACATCATTGCTGCGTTGTAAATCCGAAATAGTGACAGCGTAACTCAAATGACTGCTTGAACCAGCCCATATAACCAATAGGCACAGAGCGACATGAATACAGCGCTTGGGCCACGGCTTGAACATAATAAATGAAAAGAGTGACTTCATTGCTGCGCCTCTTCCACTTCGCTTGCACTATTCGACACAGTTGCATTATTTGACTCATTGAGCTGGATCTGGAACTTAGCGCGTAGAAAATATTTTGGATCCGCCTCGACCCGTTTCAACCACTTATCTGCCAGTTCATTGCTGCCCAAAATTTCATTGGCATTAAGAGTGTCCTTAATCATTAATTCTGCCGCTGTTTTTTCATCAGCCCCATCGGCCGTCCGTGGTTTGTCATCGCTTAATTCGAACGACTCTTCCGGGCCATCGGTGGTTCCAGCCTGGCTTTCACTGGTACGATTGATTTCTTCTACAACGCCCCCTATGACCTTGAGGTTGTGCTCAACATTGGGTCTCAAGTCCTCAGCAAGGGAGTCCTTATCCGCGAGTGACTGCAACAGGTCTCTGGCCGCTAGATACTCTCGCTGTCTCGCCAACGCGCTAGCGCCATTGTACAAACCAAAGTCGTTGTCCATTTGCAAAAAAGCGCGGTGAGCTTGCTGATACTCACTGGCATAGTAATAAGCCGTACCCTTTCTTAGGGGGTCGACAAAATGCTTTGCCGCTTCTAGGTACTCTCCTTGATTAAAGAGTCGCTGACCTTGCTGATCAGGCGTTAGCCATAAATCCCACCACCATTGAACAGCTCTGCTCCAGGTCGTCACTACTTCAGCAGGCTGAGAATTTTGCGCCTTTGTCTCGACGACGGTGTCAGCTTTTACCGTAGGCACGACTAACAAAGATCCTGTCAGGGTAAACACAACGCACCACTGCACCAGCCAGCCTTTACGAAACCAAAGCAACATCACAAGAGCAATAGGAAGCAATAGTTGATACCCCATGTCCTGCCAAGGCATGGCCGAGTCGCCGTTCAGCTGCATATTACGCTCAACAGAGCGGCTGAGTCGTTCTACATCGCTATTATCAACCGTTATTTCAATAAATCGCCCACTCACAACGCTTGCCAGCTGACGTAACGAGTCAAAGTTCGCAGGGGCATCACTGACAACATTGCGGTTACCCGCACCAAGTACTATTAACTGGTAGGGTTTATCCGCAAAATATGCCTTAAAAGCGGCAATCGTATTAGGGTTAGTCCCATCTGATACCAGTAATACCGTTGAACCCGGCCGCCCCTGAAGTTGCTGATCGATTAACGGCAAGGCTTGCTCTGCAAACTTGCCTTCAACCGGCATAACCTCGGGCGAGATCGCAGCTAAGATAGGCTCGAACACCTTAGTATCTTGGGTCATCGGCATCGCAACATGAGCTGAGCCGGCAAATACAACCAAACCGGTACTTCCCCCTTGCCGAAGCGCTAACAGCTCCCGCACTTTTTGTTTAGAGCGCTCTAAGCGACTCGGCGGCAAGTCTTGCTCCAGCATGGATTCACTACTATCAAAAAGGACCAGCATCGACGCCTTGTCCTCCCCAAATGGCGAAGCTTGTCGCTGCCACGTCGGCCCGGCACAAACCAAAATAGCAAGAGCAATCATCGCCATCAGCAACTTCAGAGGAAGTTGCCTGCTCCAACCTTTTTCGCCAATCGTCAACACCTTACGTAGATGTTCGGGTAACACATCCTTCCAACCCGCTTGGTTGGCTTCCCGCCAACGCAGCCAGAACAAGCCCCCCATAGGAATAAAAGCCAGTAACCACAACGGCCTAATAAAGTGAAACTGAGTGATAACCTGTTGCAGGCTAAGACTATCAAACATTGTTGCTCTCCAAGTCTTCGGCACCTGCACTGAGCTGCCTGCGACGAGCCAGAGTCGCCAGCGAAAAGGCAACAAGATACATCACAACCACAACAGCAATGAGATAATGATGAATACTTTGTTTAGGGCGATAAGTCGAACTTTCATAGAGTTGTGGCTCCAAGTTGCCGATTTCCTCATATGCATCCGAAAGTGCTTCACGATCGAGCGCAACAAAAGCCTGCCCTCCTGACTCTTTGGCTACACGGTTGATTGTTGTCATATCCAATGCTGTTTCGCCAACCGTCTGCGGGTCTCCCATCGCGATCATATGAATGCGTACTCCTTTGGCTTTGGCTACCTTGGCCGCTTCAATGGGTTCAACAAAGCTATCGGTATCGTTGCCATCGGTAAGTACGATTGCCACTTTCTCTCTATCCACTTCACCCTTTTCTTGATGACTTTGTTCAAACACTTTAATGGCCAATCCCATCGCATCACCAAGGTGAGTACTCTGTCCGGCCATACCGACATCGGTTTGATTAAGAAGCGCAAGCCACACCTCTTGATCGGCGGTAAACGGGGTCTGTAAAAAAGCCGCATCACCAAACAAAATAAGCCCTAATCGATCCCCTTGCCGTGTTGTAACAAAATCAGCCAGTACGCTTTTCACTGCCTCAAGACGAGACACTTTTTGCCCTGCCGAAGAGGTAAAGTCTTGCTCTGCCATAGAGCCTGATAGATCAACCAGCACCATGACATCCCGACCATAATTTTCTCGTACTTGCGGTGCGCCCAATATGGTCGGTTTTGCCAATGCTGTAATGATAAGCACCCAAGAAATCACCAGCGTCATGCGCTGCCACCAAGATGGTGCTAATTGATTTGCTCCTGTCGATGGGGTTTCCCCCAAGGCTTCAATCAGTTGGCTGAAAAATGGTACTTTAATCGCACTTTGCTTGGTGCGGTAAGCAGGAACGAAATAGAAGACAATCAGGGGGAAAGGTAAGGCGAAAAACCACCAAGGGTGTACAAACTCCAAATTGATCATCGAGATGTTAAACATGGTGATTATCCCCCTGTCCTTTGCCCGCGCTCGACTGTTTTGCAAAGCGCAAACTGACAGACGCTGACTTTATAGGCTTGCCTTGATGCGTTTTAACCCACAACAAAGCACGTTGACGTAAAACCTCACGTTCCCCGTCATCAAGGACAATGGCCGGATTCACCAAAGACTCAACCCACTTGTGGCTTAGTTCATCATTAAAAGAACAACGGCCTTTGCTTAGCCCATCGAGTTTTTGTAAAAATGGGGTACTGAATAGCTTGGCATTGGCGGGATCCAAGTACACCAGTACAATTTTCAGAACAGAAAACAAGGCATCTTCAAATTGAGGATATTCAACCGATAATGGGTTCAATGCCGCTATCGCCTCTGCTCGATAACGATTGTGCCACCAGCGCTGCAACCATCGGTAACAGACATACCCCGCGATAACAATCAATACGGCCAGCACGATTTTCCAACCAATGGTTTGTGGCACCCAACTGACGCTGCCGGGTACGGTAACATCATGAAGCTCACGCAGTATGTAGGTGCTCGGCGGTGAATGTTCTATGCTCATGGCAACGACCTCCCAACAAGCCGTTGAAACTGGGCGATGTGAGCCCCGGTGGTATCCAGCTCAATGAACGGTAGGCTCTTCAACGCCATTAAACGCGTCAATGATTGACGAGTCAGTAAACTGCGTTTTGCCATACTTGCGCTGGCCTGATCCACTTTTTCTGTGGTATCAAGGCTCAACTGGAACTGACCATCGCCCACTACCCAGTTTGACTTGGCCAATTCACGGGGTATGGTTTGCTCGAGCGGGTCATTAATATGCACGGCCAATATGTCATTATGTATTTGCAATTGCTTGAGCTGATCAAGATGGCGCTCCTCACAATCTCGCCAGTCTGTTATAAAGACGATAGTCGACTGAGATAGCTTCATACGTTGTATTTGATCCAGCCACAGTGAAAAGCTCACCCTGTCACTATTGACGGTTTCGACATTCAGTTGCTGATTGGCATGAGCTAATAACTTTAACTGGGACATAAAAGCATGCTGTGAGCGCTGGGATTTACTGTGATAGATTTTTTCAGCCGAGGCGATAACCAAGCCGACACGATCACCATCTTTTAGCACCCGCCAACCACACATGGCTGCAATTTCAGCTGCAATAACCGACTTCATCACGGCTGTTGATGAGAAAAACATTTGGCTACGCTGATCAACGCAAATAATCACATTTCGGTCTTTTTCTTCGGTATAGCTTCGCACATGGGGTTTGCCTGTGCGCAATGTGACCTTCCAGTCCAAATTACGAATATCATCACCCAGTTGGTAATGGCGTAATTCCTCAAAATTAAGGCCTCTTCCACGGAACAATGAGTTGTGCCTACCCGACAACACGCTGCCAGCCTTCAGATGAGGCAATAAGCTAAACACACCGATTTGAGATTGAAGACGCACCAAGCGCGAGTAATCACAGTAAATTCGGGCATCGAGCCCTGTGGAATGAGGTGCAATGTTTGGCTTTGCCATAAAGCCCCCAGTTATCCGATTTCTACATGGTCGAGCAGTTCTTCGACGATCCTTAAATGATTGATGCCATCAGCAAGGGCGTCATAGGTAAGCGTAAAACGGTGTCCTAACACCATTGGTGACATGGCGCGGACATCATCTGGAAGGACATGATCACGACCTTGCAGCCAAGCATAGGCGCGAGCACATTTATCCAGGGCAATAGACGCTCGTGGGCTTGAACCGACTTCAATCCAGTTTGCTAAATTTGAATCGGGATAACGCTCAGGCTTACGTGTAGCCATGACTAGCGCAACAATGTAGCGTTCGACCAAATCGGAAACGGTGACATTTGGCAGTTGGCGGCGAGCTTCCAGCACAATATCCGGCTCGATATTATCCAGCTCTTCATTTTGCCCATTCGTTGCATTCTGATCACTCACAGCCGCCCCTGGCTCTTCACTTCGAACTAAGCGGATGATATCCCGTTCGGCCTCATCCTCTGGGTACTCAACAGTCACTTTCATCATGAAGCGATCCATCTGCGCTTCCGGTAACGGGTAGGTTCCCTCTTGCTCTACTGGGTTCTGGGTCGCTAGCACCATAAACAACTCGGGCAGTTGGTGGGTGGTATCACCGACGGTGATTGTCCCTTCAGCCATTGCTTCGAGTAAAGCCGCCTGAACTTTCGCGGGCGCACGGTTTACTTCATCGGCAAGCACAATACTGTTAAAAATGGGACCTGGCTGGAAATGTAACTGAGGCTTACCATTGAGGTCTTGATAAATCTCCGTACCTGTAACATCAGAAGGTAAAAGATCAGGGGTAAACTGAATACGGCCAAAATCTGTACTCAACAAATTCGCCAATGATTTAACCGAACGTGTTTTCGCGGTACCCGGCAGCCCTTCCAACAGTATATGCCCATTAGCAAGCAAACCAATAACCAGCGCTTCCACGACATGGCGTTGGCCAATCACACTTTTCTCTGTTTGCTCTATAAGCCGATTAATAGCCTGCTGCGCTTGGTTCATGACTTACCCTCACCTCGTTGGAATTTTACAATTTCTTTAACTATCGTACCGAGAAGGCCGATAACTATTGGTTATAAAGACCATTACAAGTTGGAGCAAAAACTAGTTACTAACCTGTAATTTCAACTGGCTAATCACCTCAGACGGTACAATTTTTCCTAGCTGTTGGGTGCAGCGGTCGAAAGCATTAGCCACTTCACCACGCTGATAATTGCGCGCCAACACTTCACATTGGGCATACAGGTGTTGCGGGTTACCACTGATGAGAAATGCTGCAGACAATGCTTTGCTTGATGCCAGCACATCTATTTTTTCCAGCGCCAACCCATATACATACCAATAATGAGGGTTCTCGACAGCCATCTCAGCCGCTTGCTTCAAATAGCGATTGGCTTGTTGCATCTCGCCAGCACGTAAATAGGCCAAACCGGCACTATAAGGCAGTGCGCTGTTATTCGGTTGGGCTTTCATTCCCTGCTGTAGTACTTGCAGCGCGCGTTTTTCGTTGTTTTGACTACGGTAAAGATCGGCTAAATTAACGTAGCTGTTGGCGAAATAAGGTTCAATCTCGATCGCGCCTTGGTACCATGCAATCGCTTCATCCATTTCTCCCATCGCACGGTAAACATTACCAAGGTTGCTTCGGCCAAAGCCTCGGTCTGCATTAAATTGCTGTATTTCGATATACTCTCGAAGAGGCTTATTGAGTCTATCTCTTTGCAGCAAACTCATCTGCGGCCAGTAAACGACTAATACACTGGCCGTTTCTGTCCTCACCGACAAGACAGGATCATTCAGCAGCGGAGATAAGATTTGCCAACGTTCTGGCCAGCCGTATCCCGATGACCCCTCAATGGCACCCAGCCTCATCAATTCGCTGTCATGCTTTACCGCTCTGGCTAGAGCAACCAAGGTATTCTGAGTCGTATTGCCAGCCATTCGGGTCAGTGCCGACGCACGTATAATATCGCTTAAACTCGCATCCTGAGCAGTATACGACAGCGCATCTGGTGCCGCTTTATGACCAATGCTATCGGCATAGAACGCCACACCGAAGTGCTGTTGGCGATAGGTAGAATCGGGGAAACGCTTCGTTAACACCTCGTGCGCCCACTGAGCCGTTTTATCTTCGTGACATCCGGTGCAAACATTGGGTGTTTTAATATGCTGACTTAAATCAGGGCGTGGCACATGCCAGCTATGATCGCGCCTTGGGTCAATTTGCATGTAGGTCGTTTCGGGCATGTGACAAGAGGTACACTTGGCCGCCTCTGTATCTACCTCATGAAGTGTATGCTGACTCGATGCATACTCAGGAGAGACGTGGCACTGACTACAAACGGCTTCTTCTGGGATCGTCAGCTTGGCCGAATGGGGGTCATGACAATTGGTACACGTCACCCCTTTCTCTGCCATTCGAGATTGCAAAAACGATCCATAAACATAACCTTCATCATAGATTTGACCGTCATGGTAATAAAGCTCTGGCGTGATCAGGCTCAGGCGGTATTTATCTAAAAAGGCCCCTTTAACATGATCTTTCGATTCATTGAGCTGTGTTCGCCGACTATGACACTGAGCACAGGTTTGCAGCTGGTCAGTAGGCTGTATCGATTTCGGTTTTAGGGTTTTATGGCCGTCAAGGGCAATCCATTCTTTCACCGCAACGCGGAGATCACGGTCAAAGCCCATTAACGTATTTGTATGAATCTCGTCATTCAATTCCGTCGTGGTGTGTTTATTACTGGCTTTCACAACATATTCTAGGTGAGCACTTGCCGGACCATGGCAGGCTTCGCAGCCTACGTTGATTTCAGACCAAGTGGTATTGTATGTATCAGACTTTGCGTCATAATTTTTGGTGAGATTGGTTGAATGGCAGTCGGCACACATGAAATTCCAATTCTGACCGGCGTTGGTCCAATAGAACTCATCAACTGACGTGGTTTCTGGATAGAGATTAAACCAGCGCTGGCCGCCCTGCTCTGGCGGGCGAGAATCCCATGCATAAGGGATTAACTGGACCCGGCCATCGGGGAATTCAACCATGTACTGCTGGAGGGGATATACACCAAAGGTATAGCTGATTTTAAAATCCGAGAATATTTGATCAGCTCCCGCGATATTGACCCAGAATTCATCACCTTTTTTGAAGAAGCGACTGGCCTTCCCCTCCGGCTTCCTATCAAGTGGCAACGTTTGATCAGAAAAATTGCCCAAGACCGATTGCGGTGTAGCATGCTTCATTGCCATTTCATGGTGCGAGCCTCGCCAAGCTTCAACTTGTTGGGCATGACACTCCGCACAGGTTTCACTCCCCACATAAACCGAAGTCTGTCCCATTACTGGCTGGTTCACCAATACAAGGATTAACAAGCCAAATAATAAGCTCATACTCCAGCCAGACTGAATCAATCGTGCCATAGTCATCCTTGAAGAATTAAGTCCTTGAAATAAAGATAGAGTACAAAAGACAAAAAGGGCTCAGAAGAGCCCTATATATACAAGCAATATCCAAGTGATATCAAAATTCTCGCTAAAACTAGCCTCTTAATGCCACTTGGATACACCTACCTCTTATTTGTTTTGTGGTTGCTGGAGCTTTTCCATTACCTGATCAAGCGAGAAACTTGCCGCTTTTTGTCTTGGCGGGAATTCCTTGAATGTTTCAAGGAACTTACCAACGTAGGCTTGGGCTGGCACGAGCATAAAGGCACGGTCTAACATCCAGTCGTAATAGGTATTTGAGGTAATGTCAGCCACCTCATAAGGGTCCATTCTTAAGTTAAATATCTTCGGTACGCGAAGCGGAATAAAGGGTTCAGCCCAGATTTGTAATGTCCCTTTGGCACGCTGCTCCAAGAACACAATCTTCCAATTATGGTAACGCAGTGAACTCAGGTCACCATCATCGGTAAAGTAGAAAATTTCCTCACGAGGGCCGACATCGACTTCACCAGTTAGATAAGGCAAGAAATTGTAACCATCTAGGTGAACTTTAAATTTCTTGTCGCCAGCTTGATAGCCCTCTAACAACTTCTCTTTGATCTGATCATCACCAGCGGCAGCGACCAGCGTTGGCATCCAGTCCATATGATGCATGATTTCATTTGACACACTGCCCGGTTTGATTTTACCCGGCCAGCGCACCATTGCAGGTACACGGTACGCCCCTTCCCAGTTGGTGTTCTTCTCACCACGGAAAGGTGTTAACCCAGCATCAGGCCAAGAATTCATGTGCGGGCCATTGTCGGTGGAATAAAACACAATGGTGTTGTCCTTGATACCAAGATCGTCCACCTTCTTCAATAATGCTCCGACATGGTTATCATGCTCAACCATACCGTCGGCGTAAAAGCTAATGCCTGTCTTACCCGAATTCTCTTCTTTAACATGGGTACGAAAGTGCATACGGGTTGCGTTCCACCACACAAAGAATGGTTTCTCGGCTTTTACAGCGCGATCCATGAAGTCGAGCGCAGCTTCAAGGGTTTCATCATCTACCGTTTCCATACGCTTACGAGTGAGCGGACCGGTGTCTTCAATCTTGCCGTCTGCGTATGATTTGATCACACCACGAGGACCGAACTTCTTGCGGAACTCTGGATCTTTAGGGTAATCGACATTTTCAGGCTCTTCCTCGGCATTGAGGTGATAGAGGTTGCCGAAGAACTCGTCAAAACCATGGTTCGTGGGTAAGTGTTCGTCTTTATCACCTAGGTGATTTTTACCAAACTGCCCTGTCATATAACCGAGGGGCTTGAGCATTTCCGCAATAGTCGCATCTTCCGCCTGAAGGCCTAAATCAGCACCGGGCAAACCGACTTTACTCAACCCTGTTCTTAACACCGTTTGTCCGGTAATGAATGTCGAACGACCAGCAGTACAGGATTGTTCGGCGTAATAATCCGTAAACATCATCCCTTCTTTGGCAATGCTATCTATATTCGGTGTGTGATAGCCCACCAGCCCAAATGTGTAGGCACTGACATTGGTTTGCCCGATGTCGTCCCCCCAAATAACCAGAATATTGGGCTTCTCTGCTGCGATACTATTACTTGCAACACTGGCTAGCAGTGTTGCAAGTAACATTATTCGACTTCTAAAGCCTTTTTTCGCTGTCATATAAACCTCAGTTACTAAGAATAAATGGCGTCCTGCAACAAAAATTAATAGCTCACGATGGAGAGTTCCGCGACTTTTACAGGCTGGATTTAGGTACTTTTTTGCGCATTCAAACATTCAAATCGAAAAATAAACGCCGAACCCTGGCGTGAAGCAGATCACACCCTCATCCTATAAAGCCTCATTGCAAAAGGAAAATAGTTAATATAAAACAACAAACTAGAGACCATATTTAACCAAAGGTTATAACCGCTATAAAGCGACAAACTACTTGCTTTACCCGAAACTTAGCCATTAACAAACAAATAAGCACGCTATGTGCTGAGTAAAAAACTCTCTAAATTAGAATGGAGTTACTATGGCAAACCAAGTAAGTAAGCTGGCTGTCGGCTTCGGGGTACTTGCAACCTCCGGCGCTGCTGTAGCAGCGGACCAGCCAAATATCCTCGCGATTTTCGGTGATGATGTCGGTTATTGGAATATCAGTGCGTACAACCAAGGTATGATGGGTTACGAAACGCCGAATATCGACCGTATCGCTAATGAAGGTGCTCTATTTACCGACCACTACGGTCAGCAGTCTTGTACCGCAGGCCGCGCATCGTTTATTACCGGTCAAGAACCGTTTCGCACAGGCTTATTGACCATTGGTATGCCAGGCTCCACACATGGTATCCCTGATTGGGCACCAACAGTGGCTGATCTACTAAAAGAACAAGGTTACATGACCGCCCAATTTGGTAAAAACCACTTGGGAGACCAAGATCAGCATTTACCGACTGCCCATGGCTTTGATGAATTCTTCGGTAACCTCTACCACCTTAACGCTGAAGAAGAGCCTGAAACCTACTACTACCCGAAAGATCCAGAGTTCCGCAAAAAATACGGCCCTCGCGGTGTGATCAAATCGTACGCAGATGGCAAAATTGAAGACACCGGCCCAATGACCCGTAAACGCATGGAACATGCTGATGAAGAGTTCCTAGAAGCATCGCTGGCCTTCATGGAAAAGGCAGTAAAAGCAGACAAGCCTTTCTTCATCTGGCACAACACCACGCGTATGCACGTATGGACGCGCCTTCAAGACAAATACCAAGGTAAATCAGGGATCAGTATCTACGCTGATGGCATGCTAGAACATGATGACCACGTCGGTATTTTGCTCGATAAGCTGGATGAACTGAAGATTGCCGATAACACCATTGTTATCTACACAACCGATAACGGTGCAGAAACTGCAACTTGGCCAGATGGCGGTGCAACACCATTCCATGGCGAGAAAGGAACAACATGGGAAGGCGGTATGCGTGTTCCCCAGTTAGTTCGTTGGCCAGGTGTTATTGAGTCAGGCTCTCGCATCAATGAAATGATGGCTCACCAAGACTGGTTGCCGACTCTTATGGCAGCAGCCGGTGTGCCAGAAGTGAAAGAAAAACTGGCTGACGGCTATAGCGCTAACGGTAAAGAGTGGAAAGTGCACATTGATGGCTACAACTTCAAGCCTTACTTTGAAGGTAAAGAGGAAAAAGGCCCTCGTGAGTCCCTGCTTTACTTCTCGGCCAACGGTGAGTTGAATGCGGTACGCTGGCACGACTGGAAGCTAAACTTCGCGGTAATGGAAGGTAATATTGCTGACGCCATTCGCTTCGAACAAAACTGGCCGCAAATTATTCACCTGCGTGCAGACCCATTTGAGAAGGCACCGCACGAATCGGGGATGTACTTACGCTGGATGGCCGACAACATGTGGTTGTTTGTTCCAGTCCAAGACGTCATCGGTGATTTCTTCAAAACCCTACCGGATTACCCAATGCAGCAAGGCCAATTGATGAACCCGGCTTCGATTAACTACCAATCTATGGGTTTACAAGGCAAGATGCAGCAACTTGATGCACTGCAGCAAAAAGTTGAGACGATGAAGTAATTATCCTTCCTTTTGGATAAAACCAAAACGCCCACCATTTTATGAATGCGGGCGTTTTTTTTTATTTTTGGGTGGAGGTTTACAGTGTTCATGGTTAACACTTTCTAAAAACCTGTCCCTTACATTACTAAGATGACTGGCACTTTTCCGTGATATGAGTTCTCGAATCCTTTTCTTGTCCAAGCTCAGAGCTTGAACACCTTGTTACAGCAGGTGCAACGGAAAATCTGGCTAAAGAACAGTCGCTGCCACCAGCTTCTCTTTACCCTGACTACTATCTTATGTTTACAGTCATCATTCATTGCTTTCAATCACCCGAAACCATCATAAAAGTGTCATAAAACGAGCGGGAGTATATGGCGTTATCACCAGCCAATAAACAAGCAAAATTAAAACGTATCGTTCCAATATTCAGAACGATCACTTTGTGGTTGTTTGATAAACTAGATCTAGAAGCAACGAAATAAACCAAAAACGAAATGAAGACTGAAGACATCAAACTGTTTCACAAAGTAGCTGAGTTTAACTCGCTAACAGAAACGGCCAAGTGGATGGATTTACCTAAATCCAACATCAGCCGCCGCATTAAGCAATTGGAGAGTGATCTGCAAATCAAACTCTTTCACCGCCATAGCCGCCATATTACGCTTACCGCAGCCGGATATGACTTTTATAAGTCATCCACCAAGTTCATTAATGAACTGAATCAAACAATTAGCAAGCTACAACGCCCAAATAAAGAACTAGATGGTCGGTTAAAAGTCATGATATCGCCAGTCATGATGAATATTGGAAAGTTGGTCCTGGAGTTCATGCAATTGCACCCCGCCATCAATGTTGAAATCATCAGCTCCAACGATGAACAGGATCTCATTAAGAATGACATTGATATCGCATTTAGGGTTGTGAATACTCCAACAGAAGAAAATCTGATTGCACACAAAATTCGCGAAGAACCATACGGGTTATATGCTTCACCTCAGTACTTATCGAACAACGGTACTCCAGACGCCTTGGATAAACTCGCTGAACATAATTTCATCACGTTTCGTTTTAGTAATGGTGAAGTATTTAATAAGCTGACACTGGAAGAGGGTCAAACACTCCATCTCACAAGTAACTTAACAGTTAACAGTGTCCCTCTGCTCATCGAAAGCGCTATCCAAGGCCATGGTCTGATATTGATTTCGCAAAGAGTAGGGAATTTATTCGCACAAAAAAAACTACTCGAACAAGTCATCCATAGCTACTCACCAAACTATAATTTCGGCTGGTTTGTACATCCGCCCCGCCAATACTTATCTTTAGTCACTCAAGAATTTATCAACTTTGTTCTAGATCGGATCAAACAGTTGGGCTACGACGATAATGACGCCATGAATGTTTTTAGGCTGCCTTTTTCATCACCAACCAAGCAAAACAACAAGAAAACAAACAAACACCAATCCGGCAGCGACGATGATACATTTACCGCAACATAGATACATAAATAACATAATGGCATCATTATAATATGTGTAAATGTAACATAGGTATAAGCCGTCATTTCGAGCAACAAAACAACATACAAAAGGAACACAAGAATAACCACCGGAACACACAGGCACCACCCGCGTAACAAATTATTTTTTACCGTGTTAATGACTGTAAAAAACCCCTCAAAAACTTGATCTAGCCCTCGAAATTTCTTCGCTTTCCCTTTGAATAATCAGCAAGGTAGATCTACGATTAGCGCCTAAATGGAAAATCACACGATAGCCCATTCCTTTACTACCAATGAAACAGAGTCTACTGCATGAATAACGATAAACGCCCTCTCTATATCCCTTACGCTGGCCCTGCGTTACTTGAAACTCCCCTGCTGAACAAAGGTAGTGCATTCTCTGTCGAAGAGCGCATGTTCTTCAACCTGGAAGGCTTACTTCCAGAAGCTATCGAAACCATTGAAGAACAAACAGAGCGTGCTTATAAGCAGTTTTTGAAATTCGAAAACGACATGGATAAGCACATCTACTTGCGCAACATCCAAGATACTAACGAAACCCTATTCTATCGTTTGGTCGAAAACCACATTACCGAGATGATGCCGATCATCTACACCCCGACTGTTGGTGCGGCTTGTGAAGATTTCTCAAACATCTACCGCCGTGGTCGTGGTCTTTTTATCTCATATCCTAACCGTGACCGCATTGAGGACATGCTAAACAATGCATCACGCCACAACGTAAAAGTTATCGTCGTAACAGACGGTGAGCGAATTCTTGGTTTGGGCGACCAGGGTATCGGTGGTATGGGTATTCCTATTGGTAAATTGTCGCTGTACACCGCGTGTGGTGGTATCAGCCCAGCATATACTCTACCGGTTGTTCTTGATGTGGGCACGAACAACCCTCAGCGTCTGTCTGATCCTATGTACATGGGCTGGCGTCATCCGCGTATTTCAGGCCAGGAATACGACAACTTTGTTGACGAGTTCATCCAAGCCGTTAAACAGCGCTGGCCTGATGCACTTATCCAATTTGAAGACTTCGCCCAGAAAAACGCCATGCCGCTACTTGAGCGCTACAAAAACAAGGTCTGCTGCTTCAACGATGATATCCAAGGTACGGCAGCCGTTACTGTCGGTTCACTATTGGCAGCATGTAAAGCGGCCGGCAGCAAGCTGTCTGAGCAGCGCGTAACATTCCTTGGTGCAGGCTCTGCAGGTTGCGGTATTGCAGAAGCAATTATCGCCCAGATGGTATCAGAAGGTATTTCTGATCAGCAGGCGCGTAGCCAAGTTTTCATGGTTGACCGTTGGGGCCTACTTGTTGATGACATGCCGAACCTGATTAACTTCCAGAAGAAGCTGGTTCAGACACGCTCAACAATCAATGAATGGGATACCGAAGATAACAACATCTCTCTACTGGATGTAATGCGCAATGCCAAACCAACGGTTTTGATTGGTGTTTCTGGCGTACCGGGTCTATTTAGTGAAGAAGTGATTCGTGAAATGCATGCACACTGCGAACGCCCAATCATCTTCCCACTCTCTAACCCAACCAGTCGTGTTGAAGCAACACCTGCTGATATTATCCGCTGGACAGACGGCAACGCGCTGGTAGCCACAGGCTCTCCGTTCGAACCTGTGATTCACAACGGCAAGACATACCCAATTGCTCAGTGTAATAACAGCTATATCTTCCCAGGTATCGGGCTAGGCGTTCTGGCTGTTGGTGCCCGTCGCGTGACTGATGAAATGCTAATGGAAAGTAGCCGTGCATTGGCCGAGTGCTCTCCACTGGCGATTGACGGTAACGGTGCACTGCTTCCACCATTGGAAGAAATCCAAGATGTTTCTCGTCACATCGCTTTTGCTGTCGCTAAGAAGGCCGTAGAGCAGCGTAAAGCGCCAAAGAATACCGATGACCGTATTAAAGAGAAAATCAACGACAACTTCTGGGATGCCGAATACCGTCGTTACAAGCGTACATCTTTCTAATACTGACTCGAATAAAATGGGTTACAATTGATAAAACCCGCCATAAGGCGGGTTTTTTTCACCCTATTTTTATGTCCTTATACAATATTTTTTGTATTTGCAAACTTGCCTTACTGCAATATTCTTTATTTTAGTGTTTCCTCTAAAATATTCATTAAGTTGATACTCAATAAATCAGAGTACAATTACTATAATCAGGTAACTCTGGAACAACCAGGTTACTGTCTGTATTCATAAATAGAGGTATTGGAAACAGTATGCAGGATCTGCCAATTTGCTCTCAGTGTGGCCAGGATGAAGAGTTTCTGGTTTCAGAGACTGGACATTATTTATGTATCTGCGGTCACCAATTGGAAATGGTAACGCCCGATGCAAATAAGGACAAAAGCAAACATTCTAACTATATAGAAGCGAACCAGTCCTCTTGCCCAGAGCCTAACCCGCACCACTCACCATCCACAACACTTCATTAAGTCACTCTGCGACATATGATTTAATTGGTTAAAACCGCTTTTAAAGAGCGGTTTTTAATTAACTAAATCATGAAATATTATTCATCTCCTCATTAAAAAACCTTCACAGCCATTCTCAAATGTTAAGAATTATTGAAATTCGCCCCTCTATCAACGGTTAAAAGTTCTGTGCTTTTTCGTTAAAGCAGAGTAAAAAACAAAAATAGCATCAATTCAACACCGTTCAATAAGCCGCTCACTAAGAACCAACAACAACACTTCAAGATGTTGATTATATATAGATTTTTATACAGAATGGCACACTGCAAGTTATTTTGGAGCCATTCTCATTCAAAAAGCGTGATCAGTATCACACTGAATTCATCGAATTTCATGCTAACTTACCGCCCCGTCTACAGATGAAACACCTGATTCTATGTTTCACATTTGTAACTTCAACAAGTTACACATGGCTGGGTTCTACCAGCAAATAACAAATATAAATTCAGAATCATATTCATGAACTGTCATGTAAATGGACGTTTCAGTTTACTCAATCGACCACTGATTGGTTGAGTGTCATATACAGGAAATTAGTATGAGTGTTACAAACGAAACTTGGTTGACTTCGCTTAACGATGGTTTAGAGACTATCATTGGCGCAATTAACGGTGTACTTTGGGGCCAACTCCTTGTTTACCTACTGGTAGCAGTCGGTATTTACTTCACTTTACGCCTCGGCTTTATCCAAATTCGCCAATTCCGCCATTCTATTGATGTCCTAAAAAGCGGTAAAGATGTTGATAACGGTATCAGCTCTTACCAGGTGTTCTGTACATCAATGGCAGCCCGTGTAGGTACAGGTAACATGGCCGGTGTTGCAGTTGCACTGACCGTTGGTGGCCCTGGCGCTATCTTTTGGATGTGGGTGATTGCACTATTCGGTATGTCTACTGCTTTCATCGAATCAACACTGGCGCAAATTTACAAAACTAAAGATGTTGATGGTCAATACCGTGGTGGTCCAGCCTACTACATGGAAAAAGGCTTGGGCATGCGTTGGATGGGTTCCCTATTCTCTGTATTCCTAATCATCGCATTCGGCCTTGTGTTTAATGCCGTACAAGCGAACACAATCACAGATGCACTAAGCCACTCTTTCGGCTTTGACGAAACCATCATGGGTGTTGTGATTGTTGCGTGTTCTGCGTTCTTTATCATGGGCGGTCTACGTAAGATTGCAGTAGCGTCTGCGAAGATTGTTCCAGTCATGGCTATTGGCTATCTAGCAATCGCTATGATCATCGTAATCATGAACATCACAGAGCTTCCTGCAGTGCTTACGCTTATTGTTAAGAGTGCGTTCGGCTGGCAAGAAGCAGCAGCAGGTGGTGTGGCTTATACGATTGCTCAAGCAATGCAAAGCGGTATCGCTCGTGGTCTATTCTCGAACGAAGCGGGTATGGGCTCTGCGGCTAACGTTGCAGCAAGTGCAACACCTAACCCGAACCACCCTGCTTCACAGGGTTTTGTTCAGATGCTAGGTGTATTTGTAGATACTATCGTTATCTGTTCAGCATCTGCCGCAATGATCATGCTAAGTGGTGTGATGGATCAGCCAAACGCAGCAACCGGTATCAGCCTACTGCAGCAAGCGCTAACAAGCGAGCTAGGTAGCTGGACAACATACTTCATGGCTGCCGCGATTCTACTGTTCTGTTTCTCATCTATCATTGCGAACTACAGCTACGCTGAAACCAACGTAATGTTCCTGAACGGTAACACGAAGAAAGGCCTATTTGCCTTCCGCCTGTGTGTACTAATGATGGTTATGTTCGGCTCTGTTGCATCGCTTCCAGTTGTTTGGAACCTGGCTGATGCTTCTATGGGTATGATGGCGCTAATCAACATCGTTGCTCTAGTGATGCTGTCTAAGCTGGCTATCAAGGTTATCAAAGACTACGAAACACAGCTTAAAGCCGGTAAAACGCCTGAGTTCGACCGCTCTAAGTTCCCTGAGCTTGATGATCTAGACGGCGCATGGCACCCAGAAGGCACTGAGCCAGTAGCTGCCACCGTCAAATAATCTTTTATAAGATGACAAAAAGAGCCAGCATTTATGCTGGCTCTTTTCATTTATATAAATACTACAAAACCGGTTTTACATCGAAAGCAGCTCTACTTGGCCAGTTTCTCAACCGTAATGCGGATCACATCAACCACAACATCACTGGCTGCTTGTAGCGAGTCAACCGGCAGGTATTCGTAGATGGAATGGAAATTATGCGCCCCGGTAAAGATATTCGGGCATGGCAAGCCTTTCTGCGACAACACCGCACCATCATACCCACCGCGCATAGGTATCGCTTTCATCTCGATTCCGTTGCGCAAATAAGCCTCCTTAGCGATATCAATCGGGAACCCTGCCTCCCCTTCCAAACTATTGGCGACGTTCTCATAGCGGTCTGAGAGCTCGATATTGATATGGCCTTGCCCCCAAAGCGTCTGACAGCTGTCAGCAAGTTGTT
Organism: Photobacterium lutimaris; assembly: GCF_003025555.1. GTDB lineage: Bacteria > Pseudomonadota > Gammaproteobacteria > Enterobacterales > Vibrionaceae > Photobacterium > Photobacterium lutimaris. Next base: position 262,457 of record NZ_PYMH01000002.1, read on the forward strand.
GTAAGAACGTCATACGCTGCGCATAACCCTGCTGGGTAAAATCACGGATATCCATTTTCAGAACCGTTTTCGCGCTGTTACCCGCCAGCTCTTTAACCCAGTAGTAACCTTCCCTGCCATCGGTGTATTCAGGCGCCTCTCCCGGTGGCAACATGGCAATGAACTTATGGGCCATCAATAGTGAGTTTTTCAACTTACCTTTCGCCGACATCGGGTGAGCAGACTGGCCGGTAAAAGTAACGACCGCATTACCTGCGTTCCAATTTTCATGAACAAACTCACCAATACCGCAACAATCGAGGGTATAGCCAAAGTCAGCGCCAAAACTTTCAACATCAAACGCTTTCGCGCCGCGCAAACCTTGCTCTTCATCAGGGAGAAAAGCGACCTTCACTGGGCCGTGCTCAATGTCAGGGTTGTTTGTTAATACCTGCAGCGCATGCATAATGGCTGCGATAGCGGCTTTATCGTCCGCACCTAACAAACTCGTTCCGTCGGTAACAATGATCTCCTGCCCCTGATACTGGGCGATCTCAGGAAAATCTGCTTCTTGCAACACAATGTCTAATGCTTCATTCAGCACGATATCCCCACCGTTGTACTGCACAATTTTTGCTTGGGTATCGTTCGTTTGCTCAGCGCTGGTATCAAGGTGAGCGAAGAAGGAAACAGTGGGTAAATCTTTATTAATATTGGCAGGCAACGTCGCGGTAAGAATGGCTGAATCTCGTAGCATGATCTCTTCCATGCCTAGCGCTTCCAGCTCAGCCTTTAGAAGAATCGCCAGCTCCATCTGCCCTTGGGAAGAAGGCATGATGCCTGCTGCACCTTTTTCACGGCTGGTCGTGGTATTGATGCGGGTATAATTGATAAATCTTTCGACAATGTTCATATTCAGCTCCGATTAGAATCGAAAATACGGCAGAGATAATGCCTGCCGTATACTTATTATTTGTTTTCGTTGTTAGCCCTGCTTACACAATAAGTTGCGAGCAAATCATCACCGTTAGCAAACCGCCAAGCATTGGGATTGCAGTGCGTTTTGCCAGTTCAATAGGTGAAACATTAGCAACTGCTGCACAAGCAATCACAACACCGGCTACCGGTGAGGCTGAGCGCATCAGACCTGCTGACAACTGCATTGGCAGTGCTACGTGTGCGGCAGCGGTACCGACCTGAGACGCCACGTCTGGGGCGAGGTTAGAGAAACTGAAGAACGCTGCGTTACCCGAGCCCGATAGCATGGTGATAGTAATGATAATACCCACCAGCATCACAACCATCGCTGAATAGCCAAGGCCCATATTCGCAGCCGAGTTAAGTAGTAAATCGATAAAGCCTATCGCACTAAGACCAACAACAAACACTTGAGCGGCAATGATCAGTGTGACAACACCAGCAAACACGCCGCCCATGCCTTCCAGATAGACTTTAAGAGATGCGGCTACCGTTTTACCGTCGCGGGTATAGAGGAAATCACACACCATAGAGACAAACAGGGCAATGAACATCGCCGTGACCACATCCATTTTAATAGACGTGATAGCAAACTTACTGAACGTCAACAACAGCATCAAAGGAAGAACAGGCAGGATAGCAAACCACTTCGGTGCTTCACGCTGATCTTTTGAATCAAGGTTGAACTCATGAACCACCCCATTCTCCTGATCTTTACGATCAAAGTAACGCTGGCAGAAGAAGTGAAGTACCGCAATCACAACCATCGCAGCGATTGATACAGGCAGCTGGTAGCTTGCAAAATACGTGGCAACATCAATGCCTGAGACTTCTGCAGCTTTGTTAGCAGCAGAAGAGGCAGGACCAAGATCCAAACACCCGGTGGTTGCAACAACAGCTGCCGCCGCCGCTGGGTTACAGCCCACACCGACAAGTACTGGGTACATGGCTACCAATAGCAACAGCGCTAAACCTGTCGCACTTGGAATAAAGATGTTGATCAACTGGCCAATGATATACGCCATTGCCAGAACCAAATACGGATTTTTCACATATGAGAGCGGCTTAGTCGCAATCTGCACCATGGCATTTGCCGCACCGATATGGCCCATGTACTTTGAGAAGCCTCCCACAGCCATAATAATCAGACCCAGTTTGGCTAGCGTCGTTGATGAAATGACTTTTATCACTTCAAAGAAATCGACGACAACAGAACCAGTATGTGTCCCACCTTTTGGCATAAAGTCGGTATTACCGCTTATCACCCCTAATGCAATCATCGACAGACCTGCCAAAAATAATACCGCCTGGGTATTATATTTTTTGACAATAAAATATCCGACACAAAATATTGATGGTAGAGCTAAGTATGTAATCATTAAAAACCCCTTCAATGGAGAAATTGAATTATATTTATTTAAAATGGTTTTATGTTTAAAGCGTATTAATACATCGAGAGCCTATTACATAGAGCCCACTCAGTATCTCGCCACAGTTTGAAGCGTTGTTAAAATCAACATTATTTCAAAATATAAATTTGAAGATTAATATTCAGTTAAAGAGAATTAGTTTTTAAACACACTGAATTCGTCAAATAGTCCTTCTATTCGTTTAAATCTATTATCTTTGTCTTGATGCTGTGAAAGACCTTTAATCAATGCCTCTATCAGTGCAAAACCGGCAGCACGGTTATTGAAATACCCTCGTCCCGCACTTTCAACGATAAACTGCACATCACAATACGAAACAAATGGGTTCACCGGTTGATCTGTCACTAATATGTTATGGCCGCCGCACTCATGGAACCAGCGAACGAGTTTAATCGTAATAGAAGAATAACGGTGATAAGAAATGGCCAATAATACGTCGTCTTCACACACATCTACCAATTGATGCGGTAAGGTTGAGATATCCGCTTTGAGCAGTACGACATCTTTACGTAAGTACCTTGCAAGCAGGTAGAAATACGTAGCCAGGGCTTCCGAAGAGGCACTCCCCATTACATACAGCTTCCCTTTCGAATGTCGCATCAACGCCATGGCGGATTCAAAGTCTTGCTCTGACAAGCTAATGAATGTCTTATCTAAATTATCGATAGTTTCTTGATAATGATTGGCTAACAAACCTTCTGTCGTATCTTGCGATTGTTCATGCGCATGATATTCATAACGTTCGATAGGTATTGTTAAGGTTTGTGCCAAATCATCTGACACTTCTTTTTTAAATTGAATAAAACCGCTAAAACCTAAACGCTGTAAAAAACGACCCAGCGTTGCCTTTCCTACCCCGATTTGTCTACAGAGTTCATCTATTTTTGCAAAAGGCAGCATGGTGTAGTGATCCATAAAGTAAGCCGCAATACGTTTTTCTGCCGCTGTATATGAATCAAATCTATTCACCGTATTAATGAACTCTTGCTTATTCATGGGTTTTATTTCCCGCTTTTCTTTTTCTGTGGGAAATTTTTCCACTCACAGCAAAAATAGGCAAGGGAATATGATTTTCCCAGCTAAAATTTGTGATCACCCGCTTAAGCAACACACATCCGTGTCAAACGTTAAATGTTTATCAATTATTCCGTCACACAAAATTAACAGTGGATAGCCCTACAGAATGCATTTTCCTTTTTCTGAACGCTTTTATTCATACTTCTTAAGGTCAGCTCTTTAGAGGTATGTAATATACCTCTACTATTTTGCGCTACATCAATTTAGCTATCATCGATGATTTCCCTCATGGGATATTTTTCCCAGAGCTGTTATCCGGTAATTCAACGGCTATAAGTGCTTATATAATCATCAACTGATTTATCAGTACACTTCGTTACAAGTTTATACATACAGGAAAATTTTAAGCAGCGTTTTAATCCCCCTTTTCATTCAATAACATGCAAAGTCATCGCCTAATCGTTTGGGATGCTGTGAATTGATGACATTTTCTGCCATCTTTTTGCAATTGCCCCTCCATTTCATCTCGTATATAGTGCGTACGCCTTGATTACAAAGGCTTTTCACTATCTATAAATAGGTTATCAAATGAAGTTTACTAGGCCTTTCATTGCGCTTTCTGTCACAGCTGCGCTGGCTGGTTGTGCTCAGCCCACTTTAGAAAATAACGACTCCTTTACCCTGACCGTCGCGCACATCAACGATACGCATTCCAATTTCGACCCGGTCAAATCAAGCTTCAAGGCCAATGACACCCTGGTCTACAATGAGTTCGGAGGATTCCCTCGTTTGCAGACTATGGCAGACGAATACAAGAAAGCAGCAGAAGACAATAACCAAAGCTTCTTGTTCCTCCACGGTGGTGATGCATGGCAAGGCAGTGCGTACTTCAAACTGAACGAAGGGGCAATGAATGCTGAGCTGCTGAGCCGCTTAGGTCTAGACGCAATGGCACTTGGTAACCACGAGTTCGACCTTACCAATGCTAAGCTTAACCAATTCATCAGCGATATTAACTTCCCCGTCCTCGCTGCAAATGTCGACACCAGCAACGATCCTGACCTAAAAGATCAAACCAACCTCAAGCCTTTCGTTGTTTTCGCTTTTGACGGCAACCAAAAAACAAAAATCACCGACCTAAACAACCTACCTGCAGACAAAGACATTGTTGCCGTATTCGGTATCGCACTCGATGACATGCCGAACATTGCGCCTAACACTGGCCAAGTCGAATTCCACAACATGGTGGAATCTTCACAGGCAACGGTTGATATACTGCAAGCTAAAGGCATCACCAACATTATTGCCCTAACCCATATCGGTAACGCCGTTGACGTAGCGGTTGCTTCTCAGGTTAACGGTATCGACCTGATCGTTGGTGGTCACTCGCACACCCTTTTGGGCGACTTTACCAACATCGGTCATGACCACGGCGGCGAGTATGCCCAAATGGTTCAAAACCCTAACAACCAAAGCCAGACCTGTGTCGTACAAGCCGGTCAATATGCCCAAGCTATCGGCCAGCTAGACGTTACATTTGATGCCAACGGCCAAATCACCAACTGTGCTGGTTTGAATGTACTACTAAGTAACGATGAATACTTCCATTCCCCTATGCGTGAGTCTGGAAGTGAATTCAATGCTGTTGAAACGGCTTCGGTCATTAACTTCATTGAACGTGAAGACAACATCACCATTACTGAAGAAGAAGCAGTAATGCGTCAAATCATCGACACCAAATACAAGCCAGCTGTTGATGAAGCCTACGGTAAAGTGATTGCGCAGGTACCGACAGAAATCAACCACGAGCGTCGCCCTGGTGACGGTGGTACCGATGTTCACGGCTCTGATGTTGCCCCTATCTTGGCGGCTGGTCAGTACTACTGGGCTAACTCGCCAGAAGTTGTCGCTGTAACCGGTATGAACGTTGACTTCTCTTTGATTGGTGCAGGCGGGATCCGTACCAACATTGAAGCCGGTGAATACCGTGAAGGTAACATTTCACTAGAGCTACTGCCGTTCTCTAACTTCATGTCGGTTGTACCAGTACAAGGTAAAGACATCAAAGAGCTGATCGACAGTACAGTTTCTGCCACTTTACCTGAAGGTGCTCACGCGGGTAAATTCCCATACGGTGGCCACATCCGTTACCAATACACCGAAACCACCCCTTACCAGAGCGGTAAGCTGGACTACGTTGAAGTGATGACCGGTAATGCTGATGCGCCAGTATGGACTCCGATTGAAGACAATAAAACCTACAATGTTGCCATTAACAACTATAACGCAACCGGTAACGATGGCTGGACTCCGCTATTTACCGCCCAGCAGAAATCGTCAGATCGTGTTGACCTCGCTTACGTTGACGGCAAACTGACCGGCTTCAAGGTGAAGAACATCGAAGAAGTCGGTGGTAGGTTTAAAGTTCGCTACGAAGGCGAAGCGCCAAACTGTAAGGCTGACAACGTGCGTTGTAACACTGATGCACAAGCAGTGATCGATTACATTGCAGAAAACATGCCTACGCTTAAACCGCTTGACTACAACGTTGTAACGCTTAACCGCGCCAACTAATACTTGTATTCACGGCTTTAATTAAATGAAGGGCCTACGGGCCCTTTTTTATTGCCCCCCTTTTTCATTGTCTATAGCGCCGTTCTCAACCAGCACTGAACGTATCTGGCTACTTTACTGGTTACTGCCGTGGTATTACATCAACGATTTATATCAAATGGCGCTACATGGTAAGAATCGTGTTAAGCCATTAAATACACTCCCCGACTCTAATAATAAATACCATTATCTATTTCACAGGAAGCAAGATGAAAAACGTCGTATTAAAATTTGCAGGAATAGCTATATTAGCAACAACAATGACAGGGTGTGTGGGCAGTAATGCGGTCACAGGTAAGGTTATGAAATTTAATGTCGAAACCGTTGATAATCGATACGCACGTGCCGGTGTTAACTTTCTTTTGGCACCTGTTTATGGCGTCACTAGTGCGGCAGACTACGCCGTCTTCAATTCATTAGAATTCTGGACGGGTAAAAACCCAATCACTGATTCTCCGCATATCTTTGACAGTAAAGTTGAGACCCATATCAAGGTTAATGATGACCTTGATCCAAGCTTGAAAGAAGCGCCAATAAGCCCGATTTAAAGCAATCAAAACTTATTGGGTGTAAACCACATAGCAACGACTTTGAAAACGCCTGAGACCAAGCAGTTCAGGCGTTTTATATAATGGCGAATCAGTGCCGAGTTTGGACAGAATAAAGCAACACTAGTTTCTAACTGCAAACACTAGCGCAATGCCCCCCAATATAAGTAATGTCGCGATCCCAGTTGAAATCGTAATCGCTTCCCTGAGTACTGTCCACCCTCCAATACTTGCCAATGCTGGCACCGAAAGCTGAACAACAGATGCCCGCAATATAGATAGTGTTGGTAACACCGCATACCAAATTGCATAACCGATCCCTGAAGCCACCGCCCCTGAAAGCACCGCCAACAGAGCACCACGATAAGTGATGTGTTCGATTTCCATTGATAAAGGGACGAGCACGACAACTAACACAGCGAGCAGGGATGCCAACAAGAAGTTTATAGACATGGTCAGTATTGAAGGTCGCTCGGTTGATTGCTTGCCCAGTATGGTAAAGGCCGCCCAACACATGCCCGCGATGATCATAAGTAATGCGGCGAGCACATCAGGGCGAGTCGCAGTGGGAAGTAGTAGATAACCAAAGCCAATAAGGGAAACGCCAACGCCACCCCACTCCCAAAGTTGCATTCTATTGCCACTGAAAAGATGAAAGCCAATCATACTAAACTGGACTGAAGCAAAGAGGATCAAGGCCCCTGTCCCGGTAGCTATATTCACGTATGAGAAAGAAAAAGTCGTGGCATAGCCAAACAGCATCATCGCACCGACTATATCTGACTTCTTCCAGTTAACGGGTAAATAAGATGCCTTTGAGTGCATGGCTAATGTTAAAACCACCAGCGTTATTGCGCCAGAGATTAAACGGATTAGAGTGAAACTGCCTGCATCAATAGAACCTTCTACCAACGCCAGTCGGCATAATAGGGAATTGCCTGCAAACGCCAACATGGCGCTTATCACGAAGAGCGCATTTATTACCGGTGAGCTTGACCGTGAAGAGCTGTGCAATGGTAATTTTGGCAATGAGGGCGGCCTATTGAGTGTTATAACAGCTTATCGAAGATGAAAAGTAATAATAGTTCAATCCCGTTTCATCTATGTGCATAAACTCGACTTGTAGGGCATGGCGTAACTGACCTCTTGTCTCACCTAGCTCAGAGGCTACTCACAATACCTGAGAATGGGATTTTGCAAACAGAATGATACCGCTCCTCCCCAAATGGCGATACCGCTAATTCAATTTCGCCGTGATTTGTATAAGTATCGAAACGTTCGTTATCACCTGAGATCTTCTCAACATGCTCTGCGACTTTTTTACCTTGTTCTGCACAATGACCTTTTTGTCCCTTTTCAAAGGCTAAGTACATTTCGTTAACGGACATGACAGTCAAGGCACAGTGTGTTTCTTCATGCCTATAGAGTTGCTTTATATATTCTCGATATAACTCTGTGATTTCAGGTGATACTGCTGACTTTTTTAATTGAGGTAGTTTGTAAGTGATATCTAAGCTAAACGCCTTAATTTCACAGGTATCATCATCAGTCCAATAGTCATACCTCCAGCCAGTATATCCATCCGCTTCCCGCACCTTAAGAAACAGCGGTTTTTCATCTTCGAATGATTTCTCAATGTCAGCTACCGTATCACCTTCAACTGAATATACTTCATACTGAGTTGTGAATGAAAAAGGCAATGGTGTATCAATAGCCAGCCCTCTTAGTGGCAAAAACACCAAGAAACCGATTTGTATTTTCAATAGCTTTCCTCGCCATACCCCAAGAAATAGGTGCATATTTGAACAACTAAACGTTACTTAAACCTGAGGCGTTAAACGAATACATCCGTACTTCGTCACGAGGAAACCAGCCGAGCTTTTCATAAAAGCGTTGTGCATTGAGGTTTTCATTTGCCACAAATAAGTGGGTCTTTGGTATTCCCTGCTCATTCAACGCATCAATTGCGCATGATATAAGCTGTATGCCAATGCCCTGCCCTCGGCGCGTAGCGCAAACCGCAAGATGCTGGATATAACCTCGTCTTCCATCTGTACCCACTAGGATTGCCCCTACGGTACTGGTTCCATCCATTGCAACGAAACTCAAGCCGGAGTTGCGGTTTAGATACTTAGCAATATTCTGTTGTGAGTCAGCATCCCGAAGTAGCATGGCTTCGGTTTCAGACCAAAGTTTGATGACCTGTGGGTAGTCAGAGATATCCATTTCTCGTATCAGCGTCATTCTTTTCCCTGCATGTTCTGTCTTACATGAAATAAACCATCCTACACCCAATAATAATGATTATTTCAATCTGGTCAAAAAAACAACCGGCAGATCGCCGGTTGTTTTTTGCTTTTCAAGAGACGTTATTTTTTACCGTTCTTGTGTTTGTATTCCAGTGTCACAATGATTGGATCGTGATCAGACGATGAATAGATATTGTCTGACTTCTCCAAATCGCCGGTGTGCTTGCTGCCGTATTCAAACATATCACTTTCTGCAGCATTGATGTGCCAAGCCTCCACCGCTGCGACCTTACCCACCAGTGATGGTGAAGCCAACGCATGATCCAAGCTGCCTAGCTCACCTTCAAAGCTATAGCTGTAATCCGTCTTGTGTTTCAGATTAACCAGACCATAACCTTTCTCAACCAACTGGCCCTCTTGCTCGAATACTTTGCCATCAAGCGTTGTATGCGAAGCGGTGAAGATCTTGCCACCGCGATCCACATCATCAAATGCAGTCAGCGTCAGAATAGGATCTTCCATACCGTACGAGTTCAAGTCGCCCATCACCAGCACATCACCTTTAATGTCCTGAACCGCTTCACCCAAGACTTTGGCAGCAGACACACGGAAATTGTTACAGCTACCCTGAACATCTTCGTTGTCACCGAAGATGACATCATCTTCCCAGCACGATGAGCCTTTAGACTTAAAGTGATTCACAATAATCGTTAGATCATCTTTTGCACCAGGGATGTTGAACTTCTGCATCATAGCATGGCGCTGGTAAGCACTTTTTACGCCACCGTTATCAAGCGGTGCATGCTGCTCTGGCAGCATAATTTGACGCGCTTTATTTTTCGCTTTTACTTTATGGTGACGATAAATAATCCCCACTGTAATCGCATCGGTACCAAAGTATTCAACACCTTCAAAACCGGCTTCATCTTTGAAAGTCAGATCTGATTTGTGTACCTTCACAGCACGGTAATGATCTTTTTTGTTCGATTGAGCATCGTTTAACGCATCCAGTAGTGATGCCAAGGCGCTGTTGCTGTCAAAGCCGTTATTTTCCAGCTCCATTAACGTGACAATATCAGCATCCATCGCCACAATTGCATTGACCAGTTTGGCCTGCTGGAGTGCAAATTCATCCGTTGACGGTGCGCCACGGTAGCACTTATCGCTAGGGCTTACGGATACCTCTGAACACATGTAATTTGGATTGCCAGATTCAGCGTATGAGGTGAAATAGTTAAGCACATTAAAGCCTGCGACTTTCAGCCCATTTTCATCAGCTGTTAGTGGCTCATCAGCCCTTTCATTTTCAGGTAAGCGCAACAAATCACCGCTGCCTATGGTATTTGTGGTTACCAAACGGTATTCGCCGTAGCTGTAGCCAACCATTGCAGTCAGACCAGTTAACTGATCCCCCATGCGGAGATAACCATCAACCGGGTTAAAGTTATCGAACCACGGTAGTTCACCGTTTTTGGCTTTATAATCAGATTCAACATAAACACGGCTGATTGCATTTTCTGCAGCTTGTACTTTCGCAGCTTCTGTTTCTGCTGCATATAAATGCGTTGGGTTATACAAAGGTGCGTTATGTGCCAATACCAGGTTATTTCGGTAAGACGCATAGTCAAAACTGAAGTTACGGGTGATCACCAACGGGCTATCAGCATCCAGCAACACCTGCATGCCTTCATGTCGTTCAAGAGCCGCATGAAGATCTTCCCCCTCTTGCACACGGAAACGCGTTGGGGCCGGAATGGGATTGTCTGTACTCAATACCTTGAAGGCATTATTACGAACATCGAGCTGTGTATTGCCATAATACTCTTTCACCGTCGCCTCAACACAGACTTCTGCACCCGGCTGAATTTCCTTGGATGGCGCACCGCCGCCTAAGTGAACAAAGACACCGTCAGAGGTATTTTCGTTGCCGTCCCCATATGGGTCTTGCAAGTAAAAGCCTTTATATAGACTCTCGCCTCTGGCCGTGACAACGCCACGCACAAAGTACTTGTCAGGGCTCTCGAAACTGCCATCAGGTACAAGTGGGCTGCGGTTGCCATCACCCTGCACATCGTATATAGGAACAAGATTGTCGGTATCACAGACAAACGGGTTTGGTGGCGGTGTTGAACCATCACACGCTTCAAGGCCGCTGCAGCCTAAGCCGTCAAAAGTGTCTGTTGGGAAAGTGACCCACTGTAGATCGACGTCAAAATCATTTTCAACATCTGTTCTTCCCGAAGTGATTGATGGATCTCGGCGCAGCGTCACGTCCTTGGCAAAATCTTCACGCACGCCAAGTTGGCCTAAGCTATCAATGATCTCTTCACCTTCAAACAAAACAACAACATCATCACCATTAAAGCTCAAGCTGCCAGATGACTGATCACCGACATCTTTGATGTCTTGCGCGGCTGAACTATGGTGAAGCACATAACTCTCACCGCCAGCTAAATTGACATCATTCAAACCAATCGTGGTGCCGAATGAGTTTGCACCATTCATCGCCAGGCGAATACTATATTCTGAGAGGTTAATTCCAGATTCAGATAGGTTTGTCACTTCTACCGCTTTATTATTACTGGTTCCTTCAACATATTCCGTTATTAATAGCTGTGCTGAAACAGAAGATGACATCAACGCCAATGCAATCGCACTGGACAATGTTTTTATGTGTGTCATATGTAAACTCCGATATAAATAAAACCTAAGCACTGCTCGCACCCAGGCTTCCAACTGATATTATTTTTATGCTCAGTGATTAATTATTTATTAAAGACAGCTTTGATTTAATATCAAAAACATCATTACGAGCAGGCTCTATTCTCATATACCAATGTTACAAATATCAATTCAAAATGAGATGAAACGGAGTTTTTATTCAACTTCTGACTCAAGCGCACAAGGTTACATATCAATACAACACTAACTCACAATTACACAACTAACACGTTGAAATAAAAAGCCAAAAATGCAAGCAGTTAGCTACTTACCCAACAAGACCAGTAAAACTGCCCACAGCTCTTCATGTGGGGACCGTGAAGATTGATAGAGGCGCATGGAATATACGCTTTAGGGTTATTGCAATGCTTTTTCTATCGCGCCTAACATTGCTGGTTCTGTGGGGTTTGTTTGACTAGAGAATACAGCTACAACATCACCTTTACGGTTAATAATATATTTATAAAAGTTCCAATTCGGCGATAAGCCTGATTGCTTTGATAAATGCTGAAACACTGGATTTACTTTTTCACCTATTACAGATGTCCGTTCCATCATAGGAAAAGTTACCCCGTAATCTAGATAACAAACTTTCGCCGTATTCTCTTCACTGCCTCTGTCTTGGTTGAAGTCATTTGAAGGGAAACCAATAACAGAAAACCCCTGGTCTTTATATTGCTGATAGACAGCTTCAAGCTGTTCAAACTGGGGGGTGAAACCACATTGGCTAGCGGTATTGACGACCACTAACACCTGGCCGGCGAATTGCTCACATAACTGGACTGAATCCGTTGAGTTGAGCTTATTAAATGAGTGATTCATCCACCCCTTACACTCTGCCGGTTTTTCCGCTTTAGCTTCAGGTATAGCCAATATCACTGCCACCATACAAGCGCCAAGCATGCTAGCGGCTAATGCTAAGCGACGTAACCGATCATTTTTTGGGCTTTGACGTAGGTGAAGAGATCTAACCCGCTGTTGATCCTTATCGAAGTGTTGATTCATGATTGACTCCTATTGCCAGTGAGACAGCAAAATTGCGGATGTAAAACATACATTTGTGTACGCATTTTCCCGGTGAACTGATCACAACATGCTCGTTAATTAAGCATATACCGTCCTATCCCTTTAACCCTATCGCCACCTCCATTACACTTAGCCAGTTAAAATCGCAGTATCACGCCGAAGGACAGTTCGAATGCCACAAGTAAACATTATTCCAAACCCTCAAATCGCCATTATCTTCAAAGGTTGGGCTGAAGATTGGGCCAAAGAAGGTCAGACTAACCAAAAGGACATGGCCAACAAGTTCCACACCGTATACCGAATTGCGGCTGATATGTTTATCAAAGGCGGTGAAATCGATATGGAATTTCTAACGGCTTTGTTTGAGGACTGTAAGCAGAAGCTTGAAAATGCCCATGCGATGAATGAAAAAGTGAAGCAGATGTTTAAAGAAAACGATGAGCGCGCCGATGCGATCATCGCTAAAATCAACACCACAGCGCAAGATGCCGCGCATGTGGTTCGCTACTTAGGCCAGTTACTAAAACCTGCGAACTAAACCAAGCCAACAAAAAGGCTCTAGCCATTTCTTGGCTGAGAGAATGTTGGTGAAGTGGAAGAGATGACAGCCCGCCTTAAAGCGCATCTCTCCACTCTACCAACGCGCGAATGTGTTCCGCCCCATTCCGCCGTCAAGTATGGTTAGTTTCTTCATGGTAGGCCTATACAACATTGCTACTGGTTGTATTGAACCATATTGCCAATAAATTCACCGAATAAACATTCAATACGGCTTGATACTGATACTGGGATAGCACGTCACCTGTCACATTTTCATTTGTTAAAATCGAAATTTCACCTTTGCCTTAATGCCAATTGTGATGGCTTTATCGATATTAAATATCCAGCGCTACTACATCGAAAATAACGTTTTATTCCACCGATTATTTCTATACCCTTGTGCCGATTTTGAATATAAAGGCTATAAGTGCATGAAAAAGCTATATTTTACTGCCATCACACTCGCTATTACTTTGTCTTCCCAAGTCAGCGCAAACGATGAAAACCGCCACCGTTTGGGTGTTGGTTATAGCACGACGGATGCTGAGGTGATGGGCCTAAGCTTTGGTTACGGGGACGGTATCAAACTTGAGTATGGATATGATGCAAACAAATACCTTAGCGCTCATATTTCATACGAGAAAAATGATGAAGGACTTCTGAGAGGCGATACAATGAAGCTAGGTGGCGATGCCGGCTATACATTCTACGGAGAAAATGTCTCGATAAAGCCTTTCATTTCAGGTGGTATCTATCTCTATGAAGAGAATTTTTATGATGACAGCGGCATATATTTCGGCTTTGGTGCACGCGCGTCTTATAAAAACTTCTATGCTGATGTGAGACAAGAATTCTTTGACATGAAAGATCAGGGCGTTAGCGTTGATATTGACCAGTTTTCCTTTACTATCGGCCTTAAAATCTGACAGTAAGGGTTGCCACATTTAAGGCAAGGAAAAACTTTCTGTCGTAATACCCGTCACAGATATAAAAAAAGCGCTACCTGCGTAGCGCCTTTGATTGACAATCATAACTCTTAAGCCATTATTTTGATTGACAAAGCTTAACCGCGTTACCCAATACATTCAGGCAAGTCAAGCGGCCGACCCCACCCGGAACCGGTGTAATCGCAGCGTCTGATAGATGGCCATCTTGATGTTTGATGTCACCAACCAGTTTGCCGTCGATGCGGTTAATACCAACATCAATAATCAGCTGGCCTTCAATGAACTGAGTGTTGTCCAGTGTGCCGTGATAACCCGTAGCCACCACAATCACATCAAATTGATTCCAATCTACAATCGCGAGATCAGAACGACTATTGAAGCTAGATACCGTACTTTGGCGGTTAATGAGTTCAATCGCTAACGGCTTACCCACGATATTACTACGACCAAGAATAGCGACTTTCAAACCGGGAAAGCTGAACTCTCCACAGTGAAGTTCAATAATATCAATGGCGGCTTGTACTGTGCACGGCAATACTGGATTTTGCCCCAATACCAGTTGGCCCAGAGCTTCTGAACCAAAACCGTCAACATCAACCGCTGCCGCTAAGTCTGGTGCTTCCAATCCATTGGGTAGAGGCAGTTGGAATAAAATTGGATGATCCGCATTGTCAGCTAAACCATCGAGATCTGCCTGTGTTGTCCCTTCTTCTGGCAGGATAATGTGATGGCAAGGAAGTTCAAGCGCCTCAAAAAGGCGAATCTTGTTTCTCACATATACCTTACTAGCAGGATCATCACCGACAGTAACAATAGTCAGTTGAACGGGAACGCTGCCGGCGTCGATTTTATCTTTAAGCTCAGCCAATTTGGCTTCATAAAGTGTATTAATTACTGATTTCATACTACTTACTGTTTGTGACGAATCTATTGTTTATAACCAACTGATTCTACTTCAACATTGAGATAGGACAATTAAAATGTGTTTGTTGTCACAAATTTGCCCTATCTCTACAGATTATGCAGTAACGGGTGTCGCTTCAACCGCTTCTTGTTCTTTAGCACGTAGTACTTTAGCCACGTGCACTTTCATCACAACAGAAATCGCCAAGGCTACCGTCAAGATCCCCACGAAGATGTACATAGTCATGGTGTAGCTACCGGTAAGATTACGTACGAAAGCCGCTAGTGATGAGCCAGACAGACCTGCAAGTGCCCATGCTGTCAGTACGTAACCGTGGATTGCACCCAACTGCTTGGTACCGAACAAGTCACCGATATAAGCAGGTAGTGTAGAGAAACCGCCACCGTAACAGGTCATGATAACGAAGACTACAATCTGGAATGCAATTGCGTTCGAAAGTGAAGGCAGCATAAAGAAAGCGCCAATTTGGATAACAAAGAACAGCATGAAAGTGTTCGGACGCGTTAGGTAGTCAGATGCCGCAGACCATAGTAGACGCCCCAAACCATTTAGTAGGCCCATGACACCAACCATCGTTGCTGCTTCCATTGCTGTCAGACCAGCAATTTCCTGCGCCATAGGCGATGCAGCAGAGATAATCGCGATACCACAAGTGATGTTAATGAAAATCATCACCCAAAGGCCCCAGAATGTTGGTGTACGTACTGCATCGTTAGCACTTGATTGGTTCAAGTCACCCGCTGGTTTCTTAGCAGCAGCACCGTTTTCTTTGGTTTCAACCATAGAATCTGGCTTCCAACCTTCTGGTGGGCGCTCTAAGTAAAGCGATGCAGAAAGCATAACAACAAAGTATGTCGCACCCATGATGTAGAAAGTAGAAGACAAGCCAACAGCACTGATCAGTGCCTGTATTACTGGGCTTGCAATCATAGATGCAAAACCAAAGCCCATAATTGCCAAGCCAGTTGCTAGACCACGACGGTCTGGGAACCACTTAATAAGCGTCGAAACCGGCGTGACATAACCCATACCAAGACCGATACCCGCCAAGACACCATAGCTGAAATACAGCATGTACAAACTTTCCATCGCAACAGCGACACCTGCACCAGCAATACCTATACCGAAGAAGGTTGCAGCAATCATCCCGGTGAAGCGTGGACCTTTTTTCTCAACCACGTGGCCCATAACAGCTGCCGAAGCGCCAAGAAAGAAAATAGCGATACCAAAGGTCAGCGAGATCTGTTGTAAATCCCAACCAAAAGCCTCATGAAGAGGATTGGAGAATACACTCCACGCATAAACTGAACCAATGGAAATATGAATACCTACCGCAGCGAGAGCTATTAACCAGCGGTTTTTCACTTGTGCTGTTTTCATTTTTGAGTTACCTAAAATTCGAAGACAGCAATACCCTATATGAAATTAATTACGATAAAAACAAAGGCATAATTTCGCCATCATTACCAAAAGTTAATGCTGAAATAAACATTTTCAATGGTATACAAAATGAAATCATGCATATTTTTAAGATTAAAGAAAAGACAAAAACAGACCACATAAGAGCTTGATAACACTCAAATTTACCCTCAAATTCATTATTTAACACACTCAAAACAACTCGGTTAAACCGCAGTGTTTAATCGCCCACACCTACATAGTGCAATCTAACTTTTCATTCTTGGTAAGAAATAGTTTGAAGAACACACGTAAGTTTGTCTAATTATTAATCAACAATATTTATCCATAAAGATCTAAGTAAAAAATAAATTGATAGTAAATTGACAATCCTCTGAAAAACAACGGCTCATTTGCTGGTTAAATATTTCTATACAACAGTAAAAGCAGAATAATGAGGGCAATATGGATCAGGCAGAAGGCTTACGCAGCATTTTTAAGCGTCAGCAATGTATTCAACAAGTTCGTCACTACCATAAGCAAATAAGAGAGGCGGTTGCTCATGGTAAAATCCAGCAAGTCAGCCAGTTGTTAAATCTATTAGAAGCGGCCCAGCGTCAGCTAGAAGCAACCTATGACAAATCGTCTATTTGGGTACATTGATATTGGGCGCGCTAATGTTTAACCCGCTCACATTGGCAAGCTTAATACAGCCGATGCTATGGATTAATTCCCTTAGGGAATAGCTCTAAGTAGGGACAAAACTGTGCTCTTGTTCACCTTCCCTATTAATAGCTTCATATATGATTAGGCTCTTTACCCAAACAAGAGAATATATGATGGATCTCTTACTATTAAGTAATGGCAAAATCGCTGGCAACACCAAGGTGATGGAATTCGCCCTACCCGCGATCACAGAAGTATTTACCCGTAAGCACGTTAAAAACGTATTGGTTATCCCTTACGCCGTGATCCGCAGTAGCCACGACGACCGTACCGCAATGGTTGCAGAATCTCTAAGCCACCTTGATGTCAATGTTACCGGTCTTCACCGTGCAGAAGATCCTGTAGAAGCCATTCGCCAAGCAGATGCCTTTGTTTGTAGCGGCGGTAACACTTGGGTATTGAATAAGACACTACATGATCTTGGCCTTATCGGCCCTATCCAACAGGCTGTGACTCAGCGTGGTGTCCCTTATGTGGGTTGGAGTGCAGGTGCTGTGATCAGTGCGCCCACTATCCGCACAACCAATGATATGTGCATTGTGTCTGCAGCAATCACCCCTTCCCTAAGCTTTGTGCCATTCCAAATCAATGCTCATTACATTGATGCGACTATCGAAGGCCATATGGGTGAAACACGCGACGAGCGTATCGAAGAATTCCTAGTGGTAAATCCTCACCAATCTGTTATTGGTATCCCAGAAGGCTCATGGCTTGCCGTATCAGGCGACACCATGACCTATGAAGCTGCAAACGGAAAACCACTGCACTGGTTCAGGCTGAATCAAGAACGCCAAAAGATCCAAGCTGGTTCGGATGTCACCGAGCTGATGGGCCTAGACGGCTAATCAATAGCCCCTCATTTATTGATAGCAATAAAAAAGAAAAAAACCGTGGTTTTTGCTAACCACGGTTTTGAATATAATGAAGGTTTAATTTTTATGAAGGCTGACTTTTCTGTTTCTCTTACTCTTCATCAAGCTTTACAAACAGCGTCGTTAAAACGAAAGACAGTACAAACACACCACATACACCTAGCAGGGCCTGAATGAAGTTCTGTGTGCCTGCAGACAAGTAAGCAGGAAGACTGAATACTGAAGACAGAATGTAGCTAGTTAGGTGCGTATCAAGGGTTACAGAGATTGCACCAAACACACCCGCCGCCAAGCTCGCCGTGAACATGGCCTTGGTGTACTTAGTCAGAACACCGAACAACGCAGGCTCTGTAATACCCAAGATTGCCGTTACCCCAGAGCCTGCAGTAATAGACGACTGCTCTTTCGATACGGTTTTGCGCTGCTTATACCAGATAGCCAATGTTGCACCCGCAATCGCCAAGTTACCCAGGCACATAATCGGCATTAGCAAATCCTTGCCGTACAGCGCGAAGTTGTTAAGGCTAATAGGTGTCATGCTGTGGTGAATACCAAACACGATGGTGATTGGACGCGTTAGACCAAATACAAAGCCAGTCAGTGTTGGAGAAATCTCAAGCAGAGCGCTAACCACCCAACCAGCACCATTACTTAGCCACATGCCCAAAGGACCAACGACCGACAATGTCGCTGTCGCTGTTACAGCAAAAGCAAGTAGAGGAGTGAACACCGGTTTGGCAACCGTTGGGACGATGCTATCAACCAAAGGCGTTACTTTAGACAGTAACCATACAGCAAGGATTGCCGGTACGATTGCGCCGCCATAGTTCATTAGCTCAATTGGCACGACACCCAGCACCGTCAGCTCAGCCGCATCGCTAACGGCTTTAAGCGCGGCAGCTTTGTCTGCAAGCTGGGGCGAAAGCATCGCTGCTGCAACAGCAAGAGCGATATATTCGTTCACGCGGAACATCTTCGCTGCCGAGAATGACACCAGCATTGGCAAGAAGAAGAAAACAGCAACTGAAATTGAGCGGAAGAAATACACCGTATCCGATGTTTCAGAAATCACGTTGGTCGCGATAAGGCCTGATAGCAAGCCCATTAACATACCGGCACCAGCGATAGCAGGTACAACAGGGCCAAAGATACCGGCCACGATACGCATCACGTTTTGGAACAGCTTACCGTCGTTTTTATCCTTTGCCTTATCTTCATCATTTGTAGCAACAGTGCCGCTGTCGTTCATAATAACCTGAAGTGCCTTGTGCCACGTCTCGACAT
Organism: Photobacterium lutimaris; assembly: GCF_003025555.1. Taxonomy (GTDB): domain Bacteria; phylum Pseudomonadota; class Gammaproteobacteria; order Enterobacterales; family Vibrionaceae; genus Photobacterium; species Photobacterium lutimaris. The sequence goes on from NZ_PYMH01000002.1 coordinate 281,710, forward strand.
CCACACCAATGATGATTTGAATTTGGCCTTGTGCAAATACGACGCCCTGAACGCCTTTGATCGCTTTCAGCGTCTCCTCTGACGCCAAAGATTGATCACTGATTTTCAGTCTCAATCGGGTCATACAATGTGTTGCATCAGTAATATTGCTGATGCCACCCAATGCATCAATCATTTGCAATAACTTGTCTGTCATTGCGTTTTGCTTAGATGATGCTGATGTCTTTTTCCCAAAACCACCCATCGACTCACTAATTTGCATATTTAAATAACTCTCTTTAAGAAAAGAAATCTAGTGGAATAGCTACCGTTTGTAAAATGGTAATAAAATTGATCACTTATGATTTCATTTAATTTGAGTGAATAACTCGCCTTTGAATATCACGCCGTACGAATTTATTTTCTTTTCCTTCAAGCCCTGAGACGTTGCATCGACTTGCACACTAGAAACGCTATTCAATGCCTGAAGTTCCATTTGATGAAACAAATGATATAGAACCAAACCAAAAAACCAACGGACGAAACTGAGAGTTAAATCACGAAAATTAGGACGTTTGTGGCTAAAACAATTAATTTTCTATGATTGGTCTGTTTTTTTAGCCTCTTTTGCTAACTTACCGTACCAATTAAATTTAATGAAAAAATAGGCTTGAAATACCCGTTTTCCAATTGGTATATATAAAAATAGATTCCGGCTCAGATGAGATTTTCATTGTGAAAAAAACACTAATCACAGATGTTGAATGCATTATTACAAAACCTGATCGTCATAATTTAATTACTGTTATCGTCCATACCGATCAAGACGTTACTGGCTATGGCTGCGCCACGTTCCAGCAGCGTCCGTTAGCCGTCAAAACCATGGTTGATGAGTATTTAAAACCGCTTCTTATTGGCAAAGACGCTAATAACATTGAAGATTTATGGCAGATGATGATGGTCAATGCCTATTGGCGCAATGGTCCGGTTATCAACAATGCGGTATCCGGTGTGGATATGGCACTGTGGGACATCAAAGCGAAACTAGCCCAAATGCCGTTGCATCAATTGTTTGGTGGTAAATCTCGTGACGCGATTCCTGTATACACCCACGCGACAAGTGACACAATGGAAGGGATCTACGAGCTTGTTGATGGCTTCCTAGAACAAGGTTATAAACACATTCGTTGCCAACTTGGTTTTTATGGCGGCGTGCCTGAAAACATTCACACAACGGTCAATCCGACCGAAGGCTCTTACTTCGACCAGGATCAGTACACTGAAAACACCCTGATCATGTTTAAATTACTGCGTGAGAAATACGGTAACCAATTCCATATTCTTCATGACGTTCATGAGCGTTTGTTCCCCAATCAAGCGATTCAGTTTGCTAAAGACGTCGAGCAATACAAGCCTTACTTTATTGAAGACATTCTACCGCCAAGCCAAACAGAATGGCTGGATAACATTCGCAGCCAAACCTCGGTTTCATTGGGCTTGGGTGAATTGTTCAACAATCCAGAAGAGTGGAAAGCGCTGATCATCAACCGTCGCATCGACTTCATTCGTTGTCATGTTTCGCAAATTGGTGGTATCACCCCTGCCCTGAAGCTGGGCCACCTATGCCAGACATTCGGCGTACGTCTGGCATGGCACTGCCCACCAGACATGACTCCGATTGGTGCTGCTGTGAATACCCATATGAATGTTCACCTGCACAACGCCGCCATTCAAGAGCATGTGGAATACAAAGAAAACACCCACCGCGTCTTCCCTAACGCACAAGAGCCGCGCAATGGCTATCTGTATGCGTCAGAAGCGATTGGTATCGGGGTAGAAATGGATGTGCAAGCCGCCGCTGATTTCCCAGTCACCTACCGCCCGCATGAGTGGACACAAAGCCGCCTGCCTGACGGGACGATCCATACACCTTAAATGGGCTATGGGCTATGGGCTATGGGCTATGGGCTATGGGCTATGGGCTATGGGCTAAAACATAAGTGCCAAAACTGAAAAAAGGATAGCTGCGTTGTTTCTTCGCGAAATAGCCAGCTATTCTTTCTTTCCTCGAAACTTAATATTTTCGCGATTAAATGGGATCACATAGGTACATTGGTAGTCAATATCAATAACCTCGCTCACAATAAACACTTCCCCTGTTGATAAAAAACCCCGATTGGTAATTTTCATTGCCGCGATACCTTTTTTACAGCCTAATAACTCTGCTTCTTCTTTTGAAACATTAATCGCTTTATAGCTGGTTAAATACCTATCTATTTGCAGCCCTAGATCGAGGGTATGATTTTGTAATGAGCTCTCGATAATTTCATCATTCATTTTTGTGAATAGTTTTACAGGCAGTTTTGTACTTTCTAACTGTACAATTTTCCCATTTACCAAACGCAGCCGTTTTATACACCAGATATAATCATTTTCATCAATCAAGAAAGAGTTTTTATCGTGGGAGTCCGTCAGCTTTTTGTGCAAGCTCACTTTTTTATAGGACATTTCCTCGAAGCTATTTTCAGTGATCGAGTTATAAACCAAAGGGTTATTACTGTTTGAGTCTTTCACAAAGTGACCCGCACCTTGCCTAACAAAAACCGCACCAATTGCCTCAAGCTTGTTCAGTGCTTTGCGAACAGTAAAACGGGATACCGCGTAGTTTTCAGCCAACTCACGCTCGGCAGGTAATTTATCGGTGATCACACCTTGGTAAATCTTGCTCAGGATATCTTGAACAACGAACTCGAATTTCTTCATAAATGAAATAGCTTATTTTGGAAAGCGTGAAGAGGACTTCTGTCTATTTTATTCAAAGCCATTCGACTATTCAATTTAGTGATAACAATATTACCTCTTTGGCGTACGAAAAAAAGACAAACAAAAAAGGCCTCAAACAGTGTTTGAGGCCTTTTTCATTACAAGCTGAATCTAGTAAAGCGCACGTTCGGTTCGTAGACCTTTAACCAAGCTCACGCACATCAGCAGCAAGACAAAACTAAATGGCAAGGCTGTTGCAACAACGCCAGACTGGAATGCTTGCAATGCTTCTGAACCACCAATCCATAGCATGGCTGCCGCAATGGCCCCTTCGACTGTCGCCCAGAAGATACGTTGAGGTACTGGTGCATCGACTTTACCGCCCGCGGTAATGCTATCGATAACCAATGAACCTGAGTCTGACGAGGTAATGAAGAAGATCAACACCAAGGCAATAGACAATACTGAAATCACCGAACTAAACGGCAGTGCATCGTATACATGGAACAGAGTTAGCGAGATATCATTCAGACCATTCGCACCAAGCTCGCCCACCTTGTTGACGACCTGATCAATCGCGATACCACCAAAAATCGACATCCAGATAATCGTCATCAGTGTTGGTACAAAGATCACCGCGAACAAGAACTCACGTACAGTACGGCCTTTAGAGATACGCGCAATGAACATACCAACAAATGGTGACCATGAAATCCACCACGCCCAATAGAACACAGTCCAACCCTGCATCCAGGTGGTATCATCACGGCCATGCGGGTTACTCAGCTCAACAATATTACCAAAGTAAGCCATGAAGGTTTCTGGCAGAGCGACTTTCACCACATCAAAGCCAACGTATGCCACAAACACCAACAGTACAAAAGCAAACACCATATTGATGCTGCTCAGTAGTTTTACCCCGCCATCAATACCGCGGATAACAGAGAAGATCGCAATCGCAGTAACAAAAGCTATCACCCCCATCTGCATACCAATACCACCTTCAGTACCGAACACATGGTTGATACCGCTGGTTGCCTGCTGTGCACCTAAGCCAAGTGACGTCGCCAAGCCAAACAATGTCGCCAATACCGCTAAGATATCGATAACGTGGCCCAGCCAACCCCATGCCCTGTCACCAAAGATTGGGTAGAACACTGAACGGATCGACAGAGGAAGGCCCTTGTTGAAGGCAAAGAATGACAACGCCAGGCCCACAATGGCATAAATCGCCCAACCGTGGATACCCCAGTGAAATATGGTCGCACCCATTGCCAAGGCTTTGGCATCTTCGGTATACGGCTCAACATTGAACGGTGTCCCCCACCAGTCAGTGAAGTAAGCGGTTGGTTCCGCTACGCCCCAGAACAGCAAACCGATACCCATACCTGCAGAAAACAGCATTGCCAGCCAAGACACCCTTGAATGCTCTGGCTGGGCATCTTTACCACCGATACGGATTTTACCCAACGGGGATACCATTAGTACCAATGAGAAAAACAGGAAGAAGTTGGTGATCCACATGAAGAACACATCGAAATCGTTGAGGATGCCGTTCTTAAGGCCATTCAACGCTTCTTTCGCTGTATCAGGATCAATAAAAAGGAGTCCCGTAAGGAAAATTAAGATCAGTCCTGCGCTGGTGCCGAAAACAGGGTTATGTATATCAAAACCCCATTTCTGAATGTTGTCCTGACCCACCTGATAGTCGGTCGTCTCGATACTATATTTCTTTAGTACACTATCCATAATACTCTTTAAACGCTTTGTCATTGGTGCTTTCCTATCCAAGAAAAGCACCTTTGAATTGTCAGTGATAAAAAAACAATTTAGAGCACTAAACAATTTATAATGTCGGCGTAGGTTAGCAGCTCTTGATAAACAATTCAAATACAGCGATATGGTGGATTTTTGTACTAAACGTTGCACTAACTGGTCATTTGATTGATATGGGTACTAAACATTAGGCAGTTGAACGTGTTTTTTAGGGGTTATTTAGGATTCGAAACATTTTGGTTTTTACTAGGTAAAGAAGACTATTCAGATAGAGTTTTTGGCCTTTAGTACTATCGTATTCAAACCTCAATTATTCGAACCAAAGGATGGGGTATAAAGTCATGAAAAACCATATGGATACAACAAACAAAAAAACGGCAACCACCTAATAATTAAGCGATTACTTAACTATTTTGTAATTACCGTTCTATTTACAATTCATTTGTTCTACGACTAGCCAAATGGGCTTTTATCAATCACCACTCCCCCACCAGCAAACGACTTTTTACGCCCTTGATCTGCAAGCCCATCGCCTCGAATACATCTTCGAAATTGCGGCACTGTGGCGGTAGATTGGGTAGGGAGAGCACTGCTTCATCGAAGAAGCGGGTTTGCTCTTGCTCGGTTTGCCAAGCAAGTTGCCACCACTCCATAATGCGCTCCCTTGATTCGCTTAGGCGGTGTGACTTAGGAACCCGATCGCTTTTGCTTAGGTTTTCACCAGTTGTAGTTGGCAACAAGTTCCACCTGTCGTTATTCGGCCAGTAGGCAAACGGAAGGCAGTGGTCAACGTGAAACTCTTTACGAAGTTTGGTCCCACTCCAAACGCTTTGGATTTCTGTTCCGCAGTCACGAAGTGTATCGACTTTTTTACGGATAACCCGAGTATCATGCTTCTCGTCTACCCAAATCAAACAGTTATGGTAGGTCTGTAAGTCAATATCCCTAGCTCTGTTACTTTCGTAACGCTTCATCTCTGAAACCCACTGGTTTACTACCAAGGGTTCAATCCAACTACTGTATAAACGTAAGCAATCCCAAAGGCTTTCATCAAGGATAAAGCTACCAAAGCTCGCCAAGAATTCGCTGTCGATAAAAAAGGATGACAGAGGCTTGCGCTGTTTGGATGCCTTTACCATCTCAAACAGACGATTGTCTTTTGTACCTTGGTAAATAAAGGTAACGGGACCACTTTTAATCGTTGCTAGGCTATCCGAGATCGTCTTTTGCAACGCTTTGGCATCATCACCAGTAAATAAAGCACCAATGGCAAGATCGTCTGCTGTTAAATGGGTAAGTTTTCTCCACCCTTCATCTTTAACAAAGCCAAGTCCTCTATTGGTATTGCTGTTTTGCTGGATGCCTATCGAGTCGCCAAAATCGATATCTAACAATCGCTTGAACTGCCTAACCCAATAGAGTGCAACAAGCCCTTGTGGCAAGGCAACCTTACCATCTGTTCGGTCTAATACCGCACCAGGATGAGCATCAGCAATACGAAGCAGCGTTCGCAGTAAAGCTAGCTTGTATGTCGCTGACTTACTGTCGTTCACAATAATATGACGCACTTTGGTGAGATCACCCGTGCCATCATCAGGAAGATTAAGCACCACTGTTTGCCATTGGACACTACTGCGCCCCATGGCATCGTTATTCAGCTCTGTCTTCAAGCAAACATGAAGCGCTCGTTTTTTAGCGAGTTGTTCGATCTCTTCTGCTGAAACGCCATGATTTTTCCTGCCGTCATCAAAGTCACCGTGGCGAAGTGTGATGATCAGCTTACCGTTAGGCGCTAGAAGGTTACTGAGTTTTCTAAAAGTGCGCTCTCGGTCAGAAGGCGAAATATGCATCCATACTGCTGATAGCAAGATGACGTCGAATCGGATACCGAGAGAAATGACTTTTTTTAGCTCAGGAAGGTTATCGTCAAGCCAGACGACCTCCTGTGATTGAGTGTGCTGTTTGCCTATATCACGAAGCGCCTCTGCTGGCTCAACGGCATACACTTCGCAACCATTTTCGGCAAACCATAATGCATCACGCCCACTTCCCGCACCGATATCAAGTACGCATGGCTGCTTACCTATATCATCAGACACAGGCCAAAAGCGTTTCCAGCTGGAGTGCACATGTTCAAAGGCGAGTGTTTGATAGTCTCGGGCTAAGCGAGAAGCATTATTGTGGTAAAAGCAATCTTTCATAGGAGAAGCGGCATGGTGATGACTTAACGTTTTATTTTCATCACTTTAGCTTATATTTTAGTAAGTTAAAGTGATGATTGTCATTATTGTAGGCGCTTTTATTAGAATAACGTCTTGATCTAGGCGTAACAGAGAGTTCCAAAATGCTGACTTCGGCTATCGTTAAACTGAGCTAACAGCCCCGCCGGTACACACTCCCCTGCCGAGTAATCATCAAGCTCTGACAGCTCGCTAATCACTAACAGTAAAATTTCCATAGCAACAGCAATATCGCTTTCAGCGAAGTTTGCCAAGGTTTTCCAACGGCGGCCGGTCTGACCATCTGGAAGGGAAACCAACTCGCACACTTTCAGGCTAATTGGCTTAAAGTTGCCTTCATCGCATGAGGTATCTTTTAAACCAAAGAAGTCAATCGGCATCACTGATCCCATTCGAACCTTCGCGCTGACTTTGGTGAGAGTGTCGAGGCTTAGGTAGCAGTCTCGCTCAATCCCTTCGCTGATCATCAATCCTTCAACATACACCAACACACCCTGTGCCAAGTGGTCATCCAAGCATACCGTCCCATTATTCAGCGACAAATAAGCTTGCTTCAATTGGTGTCTTGTCAAGTTCATGATTGGTTTCCCGTTTGTTGATTTTGTTGGAGCCAGTCAGCTCTTCAGCTTTGCTACTTGTTTAGCTGTAAATCAGAGGCTTTCTTCACCAGTCTAATTCTCTTCAGCGCAGTATTGTCCACATACAAAGCAAAATTTCACCACTAAAGATTTGTGGACATTCGAGAAAACACTTGTTCGCTTTTAATTCACTCAAAGCAAAGCATTTTTATGTCACTAGCGGGTGATTTATACCACTAAACAGCTAAGTACCACAAATTAATACACCTACTCAAAACAAGCACAACCACTTTATCTACTCATAATGAGTATGTAAACCTGTTAATTTAAACAGTTAGTTACTGCTTTTGGTTATGTGTTTGTTTTAGTTAGTCTAACTTCCTTTAACTCGGTGTGATCTTTATAAATAGCCTTGCTTCTACTGATTATCGGTATATATTAGTGGCTAATAAAGTACTGGATAAATACACATGACCTCATACAACACTGCTGGAGTATCACACATGGATGTCGAGACAAAGCTCAATGCTGTTGGTTCGGCGCAACGTGAACGGCTAGCCTTTATAGACTTTGCCCTTTACTTTCTGGGCGAGTTGACTCGAAAGGATTTAATTGACCGTTTTGCGGTAGGTCATGCTGCTACTACTCGAGACTTTGCGCTTTATAAAGAGATCGCACCGGATAACCTCAAGCTAGATATGCGATCAAAAAAGTACTACAAGCAGCCTGGATTCAGCCCGTTGTTTAATCTCGATCTGAAAAAGACGCTAGCAACGATCTCTCTGGGCTATGGCGATGGTTTCTCAGGCCACCAGGATTTTCCTATCCAGTGTGAGTCCCCGACGTCGCTGACCGTTCCGCGTACGCCTATCATGGCGGCGCTGTGTGAAGGTATTTACCGTAACAAGCTGCTAGAAATTGAGTACATCTCCACCTCTAGTGGTAAAAGCCGCCGTGTGATTGCCCCTCACAGTCTTGTTGATTCAGGTAACCGCTGGCACGTACGTTCTTTCGACCGTAAAAATGAACAGTTCATGGATGTGGTTTGTAACCGCGTAATCTCTGTAACGATTCTTGATGATGAGCCTACAACTGATGAGCGGATTGAAGCTGATCGCCAATGGCAGAAATACATCGAGGTTGAGCTGATCCCCCACCCCCATCAAGGGAACCCAGAAGCTATCGAGCTGGACTACGAAATGAAAGATGGCAAGTTGGTCATTGAAGTTCGTGCGGCACTTGCGGGATACCTGCTAAGAAAGTGGGAAGTCGATTGCAGCGAAGACGGCCGCCTACATGAATATGTCGGCTATCAATTAGCCTTGGCTAACCCACAAGCGCTGTACCAAGTAAATAGTGCAACGCTAGCACCAGGATATAAGCCAAAAGAAAACTAATCTCGATTGAGCTTGCCAACACATAAATAAAAACCGCCCAGTTGGACGGTTTTTGTTATCAATCATTGATAATGGCGAAGTCAACGCCCCTACAGATAAAGTGCTTTTAGTTTAAGTGCTTCTTTCTTACCCGGGATCGCTTGCTGGTCATCAATAACTGAAGCTTGCTTTAGCGGTGCCAGTATCGATGATGCTTTCTTCTTACCCTCAACAGACTGCGTTTCACCGTCGCGAATTAGGTAGTTTCCTGATGCATGAGCGCTGTTAATGACATCATCATATTTGCTCTCAACATGAAAACGCAGAGAAACGTTTTCTGTAAACGTGCCTTGTTCAATATCCCCTGAATATGGGCTCTGGCGAAACAAGAAATTGAATCGTTTATTGTCAATGGCAACATTGTCACTCAGCACCAGTGAGCCAGGGTTAAAGTTATCGGTAAAGCCGTCCATATTGTTGTTGAATGACAAGCTGTTTTTAACAACGTGAGGGACAGGAATACCTTCGCCGCCTAATTTAAAGCCATTACCTATGGTGCCACCTTTGTTGGAGACCTCTAAGGTACGCCCATTGTTGAACGCGATGGAGTCAATAATAGTGACGGCACCGTTTGCACCATCCTCTACCTTATTAAATAAATCCCAGCCATCATCGATGTTGTGGTGTGACAAGCAACGGATAAAAGTATTGCCATCGCCAATTCGCATCTTGGCTGCAAAGCCATCGGCATTGATTTGCGATGGGTCCATATTGTTATAGCTCTCACTGTCGATCACGGTATTATGGCTGGCCCATAAAGCACGACCGATATTTTCCGGTGATGTAATTTGGAACCCTGTATCAGGAGCGCTATGTGTCACCATTTTTTCAAATGTATTGTGACTGCCATGGACAATAAACTGGGCGTGAGCCACCTCGATATTGTGGTAGTGCCAGTAGTTGGCATCATGATGGAACTCGGAAATAAACCGCACCTTGTCACCCACGGCACGCAGTGTCTTCGTCTGCTCAGCCGTACCACTTGCCGTAATAGGAATAGTGATCCCAGCGTAATCACCATCCTGAAGCAAGATAGTACCACCAGCAGGTAACAGCTCAATTGCCGTTTTCAAGTCAAACGGGCTGTCAGCAGAGCCATCACCATCAGCGGACCCATTATGAGCGACATAGAGCTCCATAGGATTGATGGAAGGCGTATATTCAACATTATAAGAAAGCGTCTTGCTGTCCATCTCGGGGCCTTCAACGGCTGTGAAGACCAAGTCGAGTTTATTTTCTGCCTTATGAAGATCAACGGTATGATGGAAAAGCTCGCCGGCCGTTACCGCTTTCTTCACAACCGTTGTACCGCCGCGCTTTAGCTCAAACGTGCCGCTGTAATTCGCTCTTGCCTGAACCGGAAATGCTTTCACCAGTGAACGCTCGTAGGAAGCCTTCTGCAAAACAAGCCCCACCGGTTTTGCTTCATATAGCGGCGCATCGACAGTATCGGCCTCTGAAACATCTAACAATACGTTGCTAACCGTCATTTTTGCATTACGTGAGGCAAAAAAGCCAACATACTGTGAGTCAGGGTTCTGTACTTCGACTATGTTTGCATTCGCACCTTTCACTTCTTGGGTTACCGTTTCACTTCCCTTGCGGTAGCTCACGACAAATCCTTCGTTGGTACGAGTCAACGTCATTTTGTAGCTCTCAGGCGACCCGTAGCTTATGCCGTCCACATAGTCTACACGGCTTAACCTGTTGCCTGCCGTGCCCCACGGTTGGTAGACCCCTTCACGAAATGAAGCATTGATATTGGTCATTCCATCATTGGTGCGGCTATGGGAACGCATTAAGTTCATAACCATATTGGATGATGACGGAAACTCTTCATGCCCTTCTGGTTGGGGAACTAAACGTTCAGCCCCTAAGATATCACGCACCATCAGCCCGGCCCCTTCCTGACGATTCGGTGTCGCCCCCGTTTCGGGTCCAAGCTGCTCGAGTACGATATCAGCACTCAGAGTAAAGTTAATGTCCGTTGGCAACTCGGTATAATAGAAAGTCATACCTTCATGGGAATTGGCCAACTTGCCGCCACGGCTTTCGATAGTAAACTCTTGCTGCAGCAAACCAGGTTGTACTTTCAGCCCATCTGCCGTGACTTGGTTCACGCCGACTTTTTCAGGCAAAATAGTCGAACCAAAGTTCATATCTGTCGACTGGCCAAAGGTAATGGCTTTCCACGTCAATTCATCAACAATAATATCAGCTGCATAAGCTGAAGGGATGAATAGCGTACTTAACAATAATGATAGTGTTGTTTTTTTCATTGTTCTTCACCTGTTAAAAACTGTACTTCATGCCCAAACGGTAACGAATTGCGTAATCATCTTTATATCCGTCTCCATCTTTATCAAACGTCAACGCACCAACTTCTACGAATGGAACCCAACCACTTGATAGCTGAGAGTATTCACCAAAGACATTAACCAAATGATCGCGATCCTTATCTTTCCAACCGCCTTTACCCTCGTCCAAATCTTTGTATTCCAGATCCACTCCGACCCTACCCCAAGCTAACTTGTAATCAGTGACAAAATTTAGCTGATGATATGAAGAGTCGTCACCGGATACCGGGCGATCCAGGCCATATCGGTAGCGTAATGAAGCTCCCCAGTTATCGGATATTTTCGCTGCACCTCTAATATTAAACTTGTGAACCGTTTTCGTGCTCGACACATCAGCGGCATACGCTGGCTGAAGACTGAAGCGATCATTCACCTTATAGTTATAACTTACACCGACCTCATGACCGCCACTCTTCATTTTCTGAATGAATTCATCCTCATGGTGACGCCATTTTGCCTCTACCGACAAACCAATACCGTTATCAAACCGGTGTGAAACAGAAATTCGGTCTCTGTGCTTGTCGCCATCACGATCGGGCATGTATTCATGCCTTAAATTGATCGTGGTCGCAAAAGCCGACGTGGAGGTCAGAACAGCAATTAGTGTGAGGGGTAACAGCTTTTGTTTCATATTTAAAATACCGTTTTAATTTATATTAAACTCGATTTCAATATACACACGAAAAAGCAAAAAAAAAGAACAAATAACCTGAAATGTGATCACTGAAACGGCGTTTCATTTAATTCATGAAACTGTACCCTGTGCTGTGGTCCTCGTTATCGTTGTTATCTTTACTCTTTTTGGGATAACGCTGGAGTTTAGTTATGCTCATGAACAAAAGTTACAAAAGCACTAGATAGTTACATAAACGCCCTCCTCAATTTTCCTAGTTGTACATGTTGTTAGACTACGGCCAAACCACAACAACACTTAAAACAGGTGAATTATGTTTTCCAATAACACCATGAGCCAAAGCGATAAGCGCATGATGAATGTGATTTTTGCGCTATCTGCTGCCGTGATTTTGCTGGCAACCGCGCAAAACCATATGCCTACCGGCATCATTGGGGCAATTGGCGTAATGGCCGTCGTTGGCTATATCTTGAATGTCGCTGGTGACAAAACCCCAATCGTTAGCCAGTTCTTCGGTGGCGGTGCCATTGTTATTATTTTTGGCTCTTCTTATATTTTCCACAGTGGCCTGCTTCCCCAAGAAACGACTGAAACCATCACTACTTTTGTAAAGGGCGGCGGCTTTCTGTCTTTCTTTATCGCGAGCCTGGTCACCGGCTCTATTTTAGGTATGGACACCAATGTCCTTAAGAAAGCAGCCCTTAAATATATCCCTGTGATCCTTGGCGGTGTGGCTTGTGCATTCTTGTTTGCCGGCATTGTGGGAGCCGCACTGGGCCATGGCTTCATGGAGTCAGTCATGCTGATTGCCCTGCCAATTATGGGCGGTGGTATGGGTGCGGGTGCCGTGCCTTTGGTCGAGATCATGTCTGGTAACACTGGTATGTCTGCAGAAATGTTGCTATCCAAAATGGTTCCGGCGCTGGCTATCGGCAATGCAATCGCCATCGTAATGGCTGGCCTGTTGGATAAAGTGGGTAAGTTCTTCCCTTCCCTGACTGGTAACGGTCAGCTGATGCGCGGCAAAGTGGAAGAGCAGCAAGAAGAAACCGAAGAGCAGCCAATTTCAATTAATGTACTGGGTATTGGTGCCCTACTGGCGATTACGATGTATTTCGTTGGCTCAATGTTGAGCAGCCTGATCAGCATGCACACTTACGCGCTGATGATCATCTTCGTTGCTTTGGTGAAAGTCGCGGGCTTCATGCCACGTGAACTTGAGCGTGCAGCACACGGTTGGTACAAATTCGTGGTGGATAACCTAACGCCAGCCCTACTTGTCGGTATCGGTGTTGCTTATACCGACCTTAACCAAATCATGGACTCACTAAGCCTGGTTTACTTCCTGATGGTGTTTGCCACTGTATTAGGTGCGATTGTTGGTACTGCCGTTATCGGTCGCTTGATGGGCTTTAACCCAATTGAAGCGTCTATTACTGCAGGTCTTTGCATGGCTAACATGGGCGGTACGGGTGATGTCGCGGTACTGGCTGCCAGTAAACGTATGGCGCTGATGCCGTTTGCGCAGATCTCCTCGCGTATCGGTGGGGCATTCATGTTGATATTGGCCACCATGATTATAGAGTTGCTGAAATAACGCTTTAGAGTTATCACTTTATGCCGGGTTAGCGATGCTGCCCGGCATTTTCCATTCTATGGCTAGTGTTATCGATAGATTTATCCATAACTCGTTAGTTAAAAGATATCTAGCACAGTATTTCCACTTCAATTGCAGTTATAATCCGTGCCAAATTTCGAGCTTAATCACACTACCTGTTCAATGAAACTAAAGAGCTACCTTGCCCTGACAACCTTAGCAACGACGTCTTCTATTGTTGTTGTTGTGACGACCTTTATCTTCTACTTACTGCAGAATGCGCATATTAACGGTATCGAAGAGCGAGGCTTGGAGCTGGCACGGGTGCTTGCCCATGATCCTGTGGTCATTGAGGCGGTAAAATCTAAGAACAACCACCAGCCGTTCGAATTACAGGGTTATATAGAAGATATTCGCAGTAAAACCGATGCTTCGTTTATTGTTGTGACCGATCAGCAAGCTTTTCGTCTCACTCACCCAGACCAAGATAAAGTCGGGCTGCATTTCAACGGCGATGACATTTACCCAACCTTAAATCATGGCGTGGACCATACCAGTGTCGCATCCGGCACGCTGGGCAAAGCGATCCGTAACTTCTCGCCCATCATTGATAACGGCCGCATTATCGGCGTGGTCAATATCGGCTATATGTATGATCGCAGCATCGGTATTTTAATGGAGCAATTTGGTAAAATTGCCGGGCTTGTGGCGGTTGTTTACTTACTGGGTGTCAGTATTACCAGTGCGTTTGTGTTCAAGATGAAGCGTACTTTCCTTGATTACGAGCCCGAGATTATCGTTCATAAATTTCGCGAACGTGAGATGATCCTCAACAGCATTCGTGATGGCATTATTGCCATCGATAACAATCACGGTATTAGCACGATGAACCACAGTGCCAGCAAGATGATCTCGATGGGAAAGTTGGGGCCGCATGATTACATTAACCAACCGCTTTCGTCCTTTTCGACCACACTGAGCCATCTGGTGCTGTCCGACAATGACAGCTTCCACCAGGGTAACTTCAACATCGGCAAGCACTCCTATCGTGCCGACATCTACCCTATCAAGCACAACAAAGGCATTAGTGGCCACGTCATTGTTTTTTATGCAAATTTAGATCAAAATGAATTGGAGCGAGAAGTTACGTACCTCAAGAACTATGCTGAGCTGTTACGCAGTAAAACCCATGAATATTCTAACAAGCTCAATGTGCTGTCGGGGATGTTGCAACTGGGTAACTTTGATAGCGCCGTCGATTATATTCAGCAAGAAACAGACAGCTATCAGTCGATTATCCGCAGTATTGTTACCTCAGTAAACGACAGCGCCATTGCCGGATTGCTAATGGCCAAGTTCAACAAGGCGTCTGATCTCGGGGTAGCCTTTACCTTGGATGACGATACCTGCCTGTCCAGCTATGAAAAGGCCATCTCTGAAAAACTGGTCACCATTATCGGCAACCTGATCGACAATGCCCTGCTCGCCGCGTGGCAAAACCGTAATCAGAAGCCTGCGGAAATTCAGCTATACCTGAGCGATCGTAGCCAGCATATTATTATCGAAGTGCAAGATACCGGTGCAGGGGTACCGGCTGAGATCTGTGATTCGATCTTAGAGTTTGGTGTGAGCAGCAAACACGACGACCAACAAAATGGGGTTGGCCTCTACTTGGTCAACCAACTTGTCGATTACTTCCATGGCAGTATCGACTGGGAACGCACTGAACAAGACACCACCTTGTTTAGCCTGTATTTAGACAAACAGATCACAACACGCTTATGACAAAAACAACGGTCATGGTACTGGAAGACGATATTCGCGCCAGCTATACCCTTGAGTCGACCATCAACCAACATCCACAATTTACGGTGGTAGCTGTCAGCGAAAGCTACGCTGATGCGCTGTTGCAATTTAACGCCTTCAAACCCGACTTAGTGTTTGTGGACATCACCCTACCCGATGGCAATGGCTTGGCACTCATCCGTGAGCTACGTGCCCAGAATGTCACCTGCAGCTTTATAATGACTACCGCAGAGCGCGAGGCTGCGACGGTCGAGCAAGCGGTACAGCTGGGTGTGATGGATTATCTGGTCAAGCCGATCCGCATGTCGCGGGTAAACCAAGCGTTGGAAGATTATCTGAAATACCGTCGCACCCTGACCACGGCGGCAACCGTCGACCAAAATGATATCGACCAGTTGTTCCGCAAGTCATCTGCAGCGCCGGTGCGAATGACCCCAAAAGGTATTGACGCGACAACCTTGGCGAATCTCAAACAGATATTAATCAACGAGCAACTACAGGATTTTTCGGCGGATGATATTGGCAAGAAAATGAATGTCAGCCGGATCACCGCCCGCCGCTACCTGGAGTTTCTGGAAACGGAAGGGATGATCAAGTTAGTGCTTAACTACAAAACCGGTGGTAGGCCGCAACGGCTTTATCAGCTGTTGCAGTAATACCGCCAATCAATTTAGTCAGCACTATTTAGGAATATTGAACGACTTCTCGCCTTTACAGGTAAAGGTAAAGTAACGACTGCGTTCATGAAATGCAGAGAAGCCTTGGCCACGGCAATACGCGCCATTTAGCTCATGCATGTAGGCCAAGGTACTTTGATCTTTGACCGAGAAATAACTGTTGTTATCACAGACGATGCGAATTTTACCGTCATCACCTTGCGCGTAAGACTGAACTTTGGATCCACACAAGGTAAAACTGGCTTCGACAAACTCGTCAGCACGCTCATCAACAGATTTGGAACATCCTGCTATTACCAGGGGCAAAAAAGTCACAAGTAGTAAGTTTTTCACGACCGGTCTCCTACACACATATTAGTAAATGTCTAATAATCAGTGTAGTGCGAGTTTGTGATTGCCGTGTCTCAATTCTTGCATAAATAACTTTTTTATTTAATTGAGTGTCAACTTTATCCGTTCATCTGTCTTTTTTTGCCTTTTGGCTCATCAATACGGCGACGGTGCCAGATAGAGTAATGGCGCAGTCCTGCCGGGCCGTGGGCAATAACCACCGACATCACGAGAATGACAATGAACAACTCAGGTTTGTGTTGCGGGATCAAGAAAAAGCTACTGAGCAGGCCTAACTTTAGATAAGTCAGCACACCTTTTAACTGGATGAGCCATAACCGCGATTGGCGAATTTCCAATCCAGTCATAATTAACCCTGTCACCATTGCCATGATCCACCAATGAATCCACAGCGACTTCTCTACCCCGTACAGGATCCCACCCGCACTGCCTGCAATGCCGAGGATGTGCATGGCACGAATAGCCGTTTTACTTAAACGCTGGATCCAAAAGCGGGTTTCAGACATGCCGAACTCTTGATTGTGAGCATTATCGGTGCGCTTTTTTCCTGACGACTGCTTTCGTTCAGGAGGAGAGGCTTTATCAGAAGAGGCTTTATCAGAAGAGGCTTTCGAGGGTTGATTCATGGTAATGACAGGGTATTCAAACAATGCGGTGAAGAATACCCTTTATACCCGCAATTAACTAGGGGCATTATTTTCGAGGTGCTAGGTCGATATCTCAGCGTGGCGCTTTGGTCAACATGGTAATTTTGCCATCAATAACGAGGTAGCAGTCCATTCCCGCTGCATGAGCGGCTCGTTGGCCTAGCTCTGTATCTTCAAACACCACACACTCATGCGGTTCAACCCCGATACGCTTGGCAGCTTCTAGGAAGGTATCAGGATCGGGTTTGTGGTTGTCAACATCATCAGCCGTTACCAACGCATCGAGCATAGGTAGGATGCCCACCTGATCAAGTAAAGGCTCGGCATTGAACAGTCGGCTACCCGTGCCGACGGCTACTTTCTTGGTGCCTTTATTATCCAGGAGGATCTGGTACACCGGCTCAATCACTTCGCCCTTGTAGGGAATATCATCGTAAAACTTGTACTTGGTATTTGCTAAGCGCTCTGTATCAAAGTTCTGGCGGAAGCTTCGGTTGATCTCGTTGGCAATTTTCACACTAGGCATTCCGCCTAAGTGATAAAACCAATCGCGATCAAAGGGGATCTCATGAATCGCACAGGTTTTCTCCCATGCTTCCAAGTGTGCTGGCATTGAATCAACCAGCGTTCCGTCCATATCGAAAATGATACCTTTGTAGCTTGATAAATCCATGTTTCTCCTTGTTTACTTTAACTGTGTTTTGGGCTTCGTTTACCTCCAAAACACCCGTGCATCGTAACGGCACTACATGACACTTATATTGCAATCTCCTCCCTGTGTAAACCTTAACAAGCCCTAGAAAACTGTACACTTGTTCACATTTCGAGCAAAAGAATCTATTAAAGCCATAAAAAATAGCAAATCCTCCCTCACCACCTATACATGCAAATATTTTGCATATATATTCAAACGATACACATTGATATTCACTGTGCCTTTTTTGATATTGGACGTACAGCTAAGGAACGCTACATGGGCCAACCAGACATTACCTCCCTCATACCAATTATTATCACCCTCGCCTTATCCCTCACAACACGAAACGTTGTGATCGGTTTATTTGGCGGTGTTTTCAGTGGCGTCGTAATGCTCAACGGTATTGCACCACTTGATACGTTCGGCACTTTGGTCAAGGACTATCTCGTCCCTCAACTCACCGACAGCTATAACGCAGGCGTGATCGTTCTGCTGGTATTTATTGGTGGCTTTGTCGCGTTGATGGAGCAATCTGGCGGTGGGCAAGCTTTTGCTGCGAAGGTGACCCACTGGGTCAGTAGTAAATGCCGCGCTCAGCTATCATCATGGTTTGGTGGGATTTTTATTTTCTTCTCCGATTTAGGTACGCCACTTATTGTCGGCCCGGTTTTCCGTCCGTTATTTGACAAGCTCAAGCTGTCTCGTCAAAAACTCGCATTCATCATTGATTCTACCTCTTCCCCTGTCGCGATACTGATCCCCTTTATTGGCTGGGGGGTGTACATCATGGGCCTGCTGCAAAAAGAGTTCACTTCACTGGGTGTCGCCATCACTGACTGGGAAGCCTTCGTCAGAGCGATTCCTTTCCAGTTCTATGCATTTTTAGCTATTTTCATTGTCCCCTTGGTCGCAATCAAAAAGCTCGATTTCGGCCCGATGGCCATTGCAGAAGCGAAAGCTCAGCAAGGAATTATTACTGCTGCCAGTACTGATAGCCTAAAGACATTTACGCATAAAAATGCAAAAGCCTCTTTTGTATTCGCGCCACTGCTTGTCATGGCTTTGGTACTGGTCATGATGCTGGCGCCGCTGGGATTCCCGTTTGAAAAGGTATCTGGCTCGGTATTCCGTGCAGCGCTTTCCAGTGCCTACTTCTTTGCTGCAATCACCTTAATTTCTCTGATGGCGTTCTATGGTGTTCGCAAAATTAATGATGGGATCAGCGTTTACCTCAAAGGCATGGGAAACATGATGCAAGTCGCTATTGTCCTCATCTTGGCTTGGACGCTAAGCAGCGTGGGTAAAGAACTGGGTACAGCGGCTTACATTGCAGAACAAGCACAAGCAGGCTTTCCTTATTGGTTAGTACCCGCAGTGGCATTCTTGCTGTCAGCGATTATTTCTTTTGCGACCGGATCGTCTTGGGGTACTTTTGCCATCATGATGCCGCTTGTGATCCCGACAGCCATTGCCATCGATGCCCCATTGTATGCCTGCATTGGTGCTGTACTCTCTGGTGGGTTGTTCGGTGATCACTGCTCACCGATTTCAGAAACTACAATTTTATCGTCGACAGGATCGGGGTGTGATCAGTTTGAGCACTTCAGAACACAGTTACCTTATGCATTGCTCAACGGCTCTATTGCCTTGGTCAGCTTCATCGCGGCGGGTTTGATGCAAAGCCCTGCGGTATTGGCTTTCGCCCTTGTATCACAGGCTTGTATGGTTTACTTGCTGGCAAAATGGCAGCGCAATGCGCAACCTTCACCCGTGAGTTCTACACAAGCATAAACAAGATACAAAACAGTCAGCGGATCACGCTGGCTGTTTTGCTGATCCTACTCCACGTCCATTTTCACCAATCCCCACTTTTTCGCCACACGATCAAAGAAACCCTGGGTTTGCTTCAACTCGATCCAATGGTTTACGTAATTGATCCACACTTGATCTTCTTTGGGCAGCAACATGGCAATGGGAGTAGGTAGGCGCATACCATCAACCTTGGCCACACTGAGCTGCGGATAGCGTTTTACCAAGGTGGCCGCTTCGATATTGGAGGTAACGATCGCAGTCGTTTTGTTATCCAGCAGATATTGATGGGTTAATTTGGCATTTTCGCTAGCGTGTTTTCTCGCATCCGGCAGTAGCTCTTCTACCAAGCTTTGCTGCACAGTACCTGCGGTTGTCGTGAGAATCACCGATGAAGCGTTGAAGTCACTCCATGTGCGAAAACGCTTTGCATTGGCTTTGTTCACGACGGGAACAAAAGCCAGATGGTAATAAGTCTTGCTGTAGCCAGCTAATCTCGCTCGGTGCATATTCAGTGACGCGCTACCCGACATATCGTACTTATCGGTAATCACACCGTTGACCAATTTTTTCCATGACGTTGGCACGTACTCCACCGTCACACCGAGATCTTTGGCTAGTTCGGTAGTGATATCAATATCAAAACCACGATAAAAATTTGTGGCAGGATCGCGCATTGTCATCGGGCTCCAGTCACCCGTTGTCCCGACCCTCAGCACGCCGCGATCGATAATCTCTGTCAGCCGACTTTTAGCGGCATGAGCCGCCCCTGAAAGCAATGACATCAAAATACAAACAATGACAGCTCCACTTTTTATGTGGCATGTCTTCATAGATGCCCCTGATAACCATCACAAAACTTATCTATAAAGATAGCAGTAATTGATCGCGGTAAAATTAACCTTTGGGGCTTTTATAGCCTTGTAAAAACATTGAGACAGTTGATTTTAGGTACTGCTTGCGCTCTTGTTCTGATTCTCCACTCTGCTGACCAAGATATGCCCAATAGACGCTCCGACCATGGCACATCAATAGAAACTGCATCGCCGCATCGGCGCAATTCAAATCACCGGTTAACACGCCTTTAGCAACTAACTGTCCTAAATACTCAGCCAACATTTCTGTTGTATTTCGAGGTCCTGCATTCAAGTAGACGCTTGCAAGATCTGGGTGAGTATCACTTTGTCTTACTGCCGCTTTATATGTATTCAACGCCTCATCACTGAGTAACATATTCTGGAAACGCCAAGCGAAGTCTTCAAGCACTTTTTGAGGCTCTCTGGGATCATCCAACAAGCAGATATCTAGCTGATTTGCAGTACATTTAGCCCGGATACAAGTATCAAATAACTCATCCTTTGTCTTAAAATGTGAATACACCGTTTGCTTGGACACCTGCGCTCTTAATGCGATGGCTTCCATGCTGATACCATAGCCCTGTTCGCAGAACAGCTCTGTCGCAGCCTGTAAAATTTGTTCCCTTTTCTGGGCACTTCTTGCAGTTAACATGCACTTCCCCTTAATTAACAACTCTAATAATTTTTAATACAATCAAACTGGACAGTCTAGTTTATATGGTTTATTTTTTACACATGGACTGGACAGTCTAGTTTATATCCCAATTATTTGGATATCTCAACCTAAGGCAGGGCAAGATGAAAAGGATAACAATCGCCGGTGTCATGATGGCTTCTATGTTACTAGCAGGATGCAATAGCGCTACGACGTCACCACCCGAGCAGCAAATGAACCCGTTGTTGAGTGTCAATACATTCGCGCTAGCCCCTTCCGATCACTACAATGTCGAGCGCGAATATGTCGGGATGATACAAGCTGGGCAACAAGCGAATTTGGGTGCCGAACTGGGTGGCAAAGTAGCCCGTCTCTTGGCTGACATAGGTGACAACGTAAAAGTCGGTGATCCCCTTCTTATTCTCGATACCCAACTTTTAGTGACCCAAGCAGATGAATTACGCGCTCAGCAGTCTCAAATAACCGCTCAACTTGACTTGGTTGAAGCGAGTTTAAAACGTCAGAATTCATTGAAGAAGAAAGGATTCAGTGCCGATTCAGATATTGATGCTCTCAACAGCCAACGTAATGCGCTGCGAGCCAACTACCGACAACTGACGGCAGCTTTAGCTGCCAACCAGCTCAGGCAAGATAAGTCGACCGTCTACGCACCTTATGATGGCACCATCAGTGCTCGTTACATATCAAAAGGTGATGTGATCAATACCGGCACCCCAACCCTTACCCTGCTGTCGTCTACCAGCAAAGAAGCCCATATAGGCATACCCGCTAAACAGCTTACTAAATTGATCGGGCATAACGGTGTGTGGCAGCTTCGGGTTGGCACAAGGGGTTACCCTGTCACCCTGGTAAACCCTGGTGCTCGTGTTGACAGCGGCTCGCGCACCGTCAAACTTCGCTTTGCTTTACCTGAGTCGGCTGACGTTATCGACGGGGAGCTTGCCTATCTGCAATTTAACGATGTATACGATAAGCCCGGCTATTGGATCCCCCTGTCGGCCATGACCGATGGACTCCGCGGGGTCTGGAATGTCTTTGTTCTAAGCGAGCAAGCCCAACAGCATCTTGTTGAGCGTCGATCTATTCAGGTTCTTCATGCCAACGCTGAGCATGCATATGTAACGGGCGCGCTGACACCTGGCGAGCGGATCATTTCAGACGGGCTTCATCGCCTTGTCCCCGGCCAGACTGTGCAACCAATAAAAAAGTTACCACTTCCGCTGAAAACACGCGATGAGGCAGTGTTATGAAGATGGAAGCCATTATCAGCAATACCCGCCTGTTAATATTAGCCATTGCACTCTTGGTCGTGACAGGCCTCTCGGCAATGACGTCGCTACCTAGGGCTGAAGATCCGGTGATCTATAACCGTCATGCCAGCATCATTACCCACTTCCCGGGGGCAACAGCCGAACGGGTTGAAGCGCTTATCACCGAGAAGATAGAAACTGAACTGCGTCAACTGGAAGAGATTAAAGAGCTATCGTCGGTATCCAGACCCGGCATATCCGTCATTCAAGTTGTACTCAATGATGATATCGTCGATTCTGTGCCTGTATGGTCAAGAACAAGGGATAAGCTTTCAGATGTGACACCTTCGTTGCCTGCAGGCTCCACAATACCCGAATTAGAAAGTGACCATGGCTATGCCTTCACCATGATCACAGCCCTCACTTGGCAAGGTGAAAGCCAGCCGGACCTACTGACCTTACGCCGCTATGCCATTGAACTTGGCAACCGGATGCGGATCATGCGCGGTGTAGAGTTCGTCGATACTTATGGCCTGCCTGATGAAGAAATTCAGGTCACGCTTGATCCTGCGGCAACCAGCGCACTTGGCCGCTCTGCCATTTCCTTGTCGCAAGCTATCGATCAGGCGGATGCGAAAAATTCAGCCGGTGAACTGATCAATGGCAATCATCGCTTTGCCTTAGAAGTGTCTGATTCACTGGATACCCTAGACAGAGTTCGCCGTGTACCAATAGCGATGGATGACAATGGTTTTTTGATCAGAGTCGAAGATATTGCAGAGGTTGAGCGAAAGGCAGCATCCCCCCCCGCTAAAATGGGCGTTGTAAACGGAAAGCCTGCGATGATTGTGGCTGCCCGCATGCAGCCAACATTACGTGTTGATCAATGGACTGAACGAATGAATAAACTGTTGGAACAATTCCAGCAGCAGCTTCCTTCTAATATTTCTGTCGATGTCATTTTCGAGCAAGAAAGCTATACCGAAACCCGCCTATCTGATCTTACCGATAGTTTATTGCTTGGTTTTTCAATTATCTTAGTCGTATTGCTACTGACCTTGGGGATCCGCTCTGCCATTATCGTGGCCGTTTCCTTACCGTTAACCAGCCTTGTTACCCTGTCGATGATGAAGTTCACAGGGTTGCCTATCAACCAAATGTCAGTCACCGGTCTGATTGTTGCCCTTGGTATCATGGTCGATAACGCCATTGTGATGGTCGATACCATTCAACATTATCGCCAACAGGGCAAAGAAAAGATTACAGCGGCACTGCAGGCAATCCAGCATTTATGGATCCCGCTGCTTGGTTCGACCCTGACAACAGTACTGGCTTTCGCACCGATCTTCCTCATGCCAGGCCCGGCTGGAGAGTTCGTAGGAGCGATTGCCGTAACCGTATGTTTCTCGTTGGTTGGATCATACTTGATCTCCCACACGCTGGTCGCCGGCTTTGCTTCCCGCCTATTACCTACGACCAATCAGGGTCAACGCTGGTACCATACTGGTATTGTTATTCCTGCGGTGAGCCAACGCTTTGCTGGCACCATTCGTTTGGCCATCAAACACCCACTGCTTACCGCCGGTCTGGTGTGTATTCTGCCATTCACCGGTTTTGGGGCGGCAACGCAACTAACCGAGCAGTTCTTCCCGCCCTCTGATAGGGATATGTTCGAAATACAGCTATTCTTACCTCCGCAAGCCAGCATTTTTGCTACTTCGGAAGCCACTCAGCAGGTGGACGATATCATGGCAAGCTATGAGGGCGTCGAGCAGGTCAGCTGGATAGTCGGCGGCAACTTCCCCTCATTCTATTACAACCTCGTCAGTCGCCAGCAAGGTGCACCTTATTTTGCCCAGGCAATGGTCAAGGTCCGTGATTTCGAGTTGGCCAACACCATCATAGCGCCCCTTCAGGCTGATCTTGATACGCAAATGCCTCATGCCCAGATCCTTGTTAGAAAACTGGAACAGGGTCCTCCGTTCAATGCACCGCTTGAAGTCAGGCTTTATGGCCCGAACCTTGATAGGCTCAAAGCGATTGGTGAAGACATTCGTCTGATCATGGCAAACACACCAAACGTCACCCATACCCGAGAAACGCTACAACCGGGAACACCAAAGGTGTGGCTCAACGTAAACGAGGAGGCGAGCCAGCTCAGTGGTCTAACCCTCAAAGGCTTTGCTGATTTGCTCCAAGCCACCTTTACAGGCCGTTTGAGCGGCAGCATTATCGAGTCGACAGAATCGATCCCTGTCCGGGTTCGGGTTAGCGATCACAACCGTGAGAATATGAGCCAGTTGAGCAGCCTACCGCTGCCCATACAAGCCGACAGTGATCTCATCGGGTTACCTGTTTTTGCTATCGCCGATTTGTCTCTCACCCCTAGCCGAGGGGCGATACCCCGTCGTAACGGGCAACGTGTAAACGTGATTGAAGGCTATATTCGGGCTGGTGTGCTGCCACAAACTGCGCTGGTGCCTTTTCAGGCAAAACTGGATGAATACCGTTCAACGATGCCAAGTGGCTACACCATTGAGTTTGGTGGTGAGTCGGCAGAACGAGATGAATCTGTCGGTAACTTGATGGCAAACCTGACGATGGTGATCACCTTGCTCGTTATGGTTGTCGTACTGTCATTCAACTCATTCCGCTTAAGTCTGGTTATTTTCTTCGTCGGAATACTTTCAGCAGGATTGGGGTTCCTGTCAGTCGCCACATTTGGCTACCCGTTTGGCTTTACCGTTATCATCGGTTTACTCGGTCTGGTCGGCTTAGCCATTAATGCTGCCATCGTGATTCTGGCTGAACTGAAGAGCTGCCCACAAGCCAGTGAAGGTAACCAAGATGCAATCGTTGTCGCCGTAATGAGCTGTACCCGACATATCACCTCAACAACAATCACGACAATTGGGGGGTTCATGCCACTGATCCTATCCGGTGGCGGTTTCTGGCCTCCTTTTGCCGTCACGATTGCAGGCGGTACTTTGCTCACGACCCTGGTCTCATTTTACTTTGTTCCTGCTGCGTTCAAACTGGCAGTGAAGTACAAACCGTTAGCGGTCCGCAACGTGGAATGGCAACCAAGCTAAGCACAACAGCTAGGATGATCGAGCGATGATTGGATAATCGTTGAAAGGATGAATGACGGGCGTGCCCGTCATTCTTTATTACTGGCAGTATTTCTGTAACATACTGTATGAATTAGAAAAGTTGTCATTTGGAAAGTATTCGTTATTGATCAGTAAGCTTTTGCTCTTAGCCCAATTATGGGCAAATGAGCCATTACCATAAGGAATATCGTAAATTTCAAAATGCCGCTCATCACGAGTATAAATCAGGTTCGCGGCCATCCTCCCCGAACGCTGTAAGGTATTTTTGTAGTACTGAAAATCACCCTGGCAGCTTTTAACCACATATGAACCCTTTTCACTGCGTACACTGATATAGTAATTCGCCGTATTTTCGAACTTACTCAGGTGCCATAGACCTGCATCATTGCTCATTTGTATACGGGGTAAAATCACTTCTTTTTCAATCACCACGCTCGACGGCAACTCAGCCTTCGCCGAACTTGGGTTTTCGCTCTCATTTGGATCATGGTGAAGCAGGCGTATAGTCGGCTTACTGACTTTTTGAGGCTCGGGGTTAAGGCTATTCCATCCATTCAGCAACGGCTCTTTCGCAGGCCCCATTGCAAGCCATACCAAAGCGACGGGTGCCGCAAACATCGCCAAGCGCGTCCAATACCGGCTCTGGCCGATGGCTTTAATTTGTTTGGCTACAGCGGGTGTTAACTTTTGTGAGGCCGTCACTAATTGCCCTGATAAATCAGCTTTCGTAACCTCTGTCTTGTCACTGCCTTTTTCACGGCGAAGGCTATCCACTTTAGATTGCAGACGGCGATTTTCACGGCGCAGCACCTGCATATCTTCTTCCATCATCAGCCTATATTTTTTTCCATCTTCTGGCTGTTCAAGCGCAGCTTGGAGTCTTTTTTCCAGGTCTTTATTACGTTGTTGAAGGACCTGGTTTGTTTCTTCAAGCTGCTGGCATTTTTTCTGCCATATCTGGACTTGTTCATTAGACTTGAGGTAGACCGTCTTTAGCGCCTCTTCATCGCCATGTCCAGACAACACCTTTTCATAAGCCTGACTAACCAGTTGCATCATTGACTTTGACCCCCCTTTATCAGGGTGGCAACGGCTTGAAAGAAATTTATATCGCCGCTTTACATCAGCCACTGGTGTATTCTTTTCTATTCCCAGAATATCGAAATATGTTGTCATTCCATTTTTACCGAAAACATTTTCTGAACTAACATCTCATTTTTATTATATGCAGACCAAAGCATATTGCGAGGCCGATTATCTCTATCTGTCGATTTAACACTCAATAAAAGCAAAAAAAAACCTACCACCATAAGTGATAGGCTGTTCTTTGTCCAAATGTGATTACCTCCCGTTATTAAGGGGTAATCATCCCAATATGCCGTCAGGTATGGAGGTTGTGTTTTCGCATCCTGAACTCACCTGGTGAGCACCCCATGTGTTTCTTAAAAACTCGAGAAAAATATGAGACATCTTTAAAGCCTGTTGAGTGGGCAATCTGAGATATTTTCTCTCTGTCAGAGCTCAGTAACCCACAAGCTAAGTCAAGCCGCTTCTTGATAATGTACTGCTTCAAAGTAACGCCCATCACGTTGTGAAACAGACGTGAAAAGTAAGTGGGAGAATAATGGCAAGCATTGGCGAGATCTTCTTCCCTTAACGGTGAGCTGATGTTCTCATCGATGATCTTCAATGCGGGCCTGATTGACAGTTCACGCTGTTCATAACCCTGTACCGGCTCGGCAACAACATTGTGGGTATGAAGCCTGCTGAAACACGCATCAATCTCTTGTTTAGTTGCGTTGGCGGCAATCACATCCTCACCACCAGCTCGGAGGACATTCAAGGCAAGATCGGCATCAAGACTGTGATAGACCACCACAACCTTGGTCTGCGGGAAACGGCCTTTCACCGACTGCAACAATTCAAAACCATTCGACGTTGAGTCTACGACTTCAAGGAAGATCAGCTCCTGACCTGTCATGGTTGACAACAGCTCAAAAGGTGAGACGTCCACCACATCATGTGACATCTTAAGGTTTTCTTTCGCTTCTGCCACTTTATCGAAGTGGCTACAACTAACCCATATCACAGCTTCACCTTAATCTGTTAAGAAAATTACAAACGCATGTCTGTATAAACTCTCCTTGTCATAAAACTTCGTCGCATCATTTATAGTTTTATGTCCGTCAAAAAAGTGACGTCATATTGATAATTAACGTCTATAAACCCAAAAAATTCCAGACGGCGAATTTGTTGCAACTTTAAAGCTATTTTCTCAAAATAATCTGCTA
This sequence comes from Photobacterium lutimaris, assembly GCF_003025555.1. Classification (GTDB taxonomy): domain Bacteria; phylum Pseudomonadota; class Gammaproteobacteria; order Enterobacterales; family Vibrionaceae; genus Photobacterium; species Photobacterium lutimaris. The sequence goes on from NZ_PYMH01000002.1 coordinate 309,244, forward strand.
TTGTGATGACTTCAACGAGTTAAAGCACATAAATGCCTTTACAAGGCACTCTAATATAGCCAATTCGAATTTCAAAAATATTTTAATTCTAAAAAAGTCTATTTAAATGTTCTATCTCGTATGTTCTTAAAATTATCTTTTGCTCTTTTTCGCCACACACACCGCAAATTTATAGCGCCGGAGCCTCCAAGCAAGAAAGAGACCATATCAACACATTCCCATATACTCCGTCATATCATATCCAACCAATGTCACATTTTTATAAGCCCACTCGCACTAGTTACGTGACTTCTGACATTTTATCCTGACAACTTGAACAATGATTATTTTAGAAGGTGGAATCAATGGCAAAAAGCGGATTCAGGTGTATATTAAAGCGCTCGCTTATCGCTTTTTGTGTTCTCGCCCAGTCATCATTTAGCCTTGCTCATGTACCGCAACTTGTACTGTACTATCCCGACTGGCAAATTTATCAAAAAGCCTCTCCTGTCCTCAGCGAACTGGCTATCGACAACGCCACGCATTTAGTTTATGCCTTTCTTGCCGTCTGTGGTCCAGTCACGCATTCCTCAGAAAACATCCAGCAATTGATGGAAAAACGGTGCGCGGGCAAGCCCATCGGCCATGTGGTTGTCTTGGATGAACATGCGGCACTCAAGGCCAACCTGCGTGGTAACACCTCGCATCAGACGTACTATCGAGGTAACTTTGGCCAACTAAAATATCTCAAAGAACAAAATCCTGATTTAACTATTATTGCCAGTATTGGCGGTTGGACGCTCTCAGAGCCTTTCCATACCGTAACTGCCAACCAGCAGTATCAGGCAAACATGATCCGTAGCATTCGTGCATTGTTAAAAAAATACCCGTTTTTTGGTGGTGTGCAAATAAACTGGGAGTACCCCGGAGGCTATGGGCTATCCGGGTTAGGACTCAACGAACGCGAGTCAGAAAAACAAGGATATACTCAGCTTTTACACGGTGTCAGAGCTGAACTTGATAAATTGGGCAACGAAATGCTCAGCAGTTACGAATTATCGATCACTTACAATGCCAGCCAAAAGCACCGTGGCAGTATCGACTGGCCCAAAGTGAGCCCATTATTAAGCACGGTGTACTTGATGAGCTATGACTACCATGGCCCATGGCGCAATATTGTTGGACATCATACTAACTTACATGAAACACCATTGACCCCTGAAGGATTATCGGTTTCAAGCCAGGTACAGCACCTACTCGAACAATCGATTCCTGCGACAAAAATCCTTATTGGCAGTCCATTTTATGGCCGAGGCTGGAAAGGCGTCGATAATGTTAGCGAAAACAACCTTGAAGCACTCACAGCGAAAGAAATCGATGGCCTCTCCTCTTCACTCACAGAGTCCGGCTTTATTCGTTACAATGATCTTTCTCAGCATTTCCTTGGCAATGAGGAAAATGGGTTTGTCTATTTCTACGATCAACAAGCTGAAGCTGCAGTGCTCTATAATCCGGCATCGAAAGACTACATTACATTCGAATCACCGCGCTCGGCCAAAGCCAAGGCCACCTATGTCAATCAACAGCAATTAGGCGGCATGTTTATCTGGGAGGTCACCGCGGATCATCAAAACCAGTTACTTGATGCCATTTCGAGTGGGTTGGAATCCTCCCCGCAATAGGCCATAGCCAATGAAGATACCTGCATAAAAATCTGGCACGTCAAATCATCCATTTACATTTTGTTGATTTTTTTGAAGACAATCTCATTTTTATCTATTAGTATGTCCGGGAAATTTGAGTTCCGATGAAGACAGCAGGAGAGTGGCACGTACACGTTTTTAAACGTTAAGTACAAGCCCGCCGAAGAAGTAAGCTCGCTATCCCGTTCGCAGCCACTGCAAACAATGGCAAGTAAATCTTTCAGGCACCCTACTCGGTTAAACACTGAGAAAGGTATGGACTGTTGTTGGAGGAGCCTCTGGAGAGATCCGTTTAGTCGGACGCCGAAGGAGCAAACCTGAATTCAGGTGAAACTCTCAGGCAAAAGGACAGAGGAGATAAGATCAACAGCACAGAAAGTAACACCAACATTCTGAAACACCACACAACGGTATAACTGTTGTTCTTTATCTCTTCCTTTGATGTTTAAAGGTAAAGAGAAAATGAACCCACTATATAATTTTTTACAAACTATTGATAACCTCGTTTGGGGCCCACCACTACTTCTTTTGCTCGTAGGTACAGGTGTTTACCTGACAGTTCGTTTAGGACTGATCCAAATCCGCTACCTACCACTCGCTTTGGGCTACCTGTTTAAGGGAAATAAAAACAGCAAGGCAGACGGCGACGTCTCAAGCTTTGCTGCACTTTGCACCGCTCTTTCCGCTACAATCGGTACCGGTAATATTGTCGGTGTTGCAACCGCTATAAAACTGGGTGGTCCGGGTGCCTTATTTTGGATGTGGCTTGCCGCTTTATTTGGCATGGCAACAAAATATGCAGAGTGTCTGTTGGCAGTGAAATACCGCGAGGTTGATGCTAACGGTCAAATGCTTGGCGGCCCGATGTACTACATTGAAAAGGGAACCGGTCAAAAATGGCTCGCACGTATGTTTGCCGTATTTGCACTCGGCGTAGCCTGTTTTGGTATTGGTACTTTCCCCCAAGCCAATGCCATTGTTGACGCAGCCTACCTATCATTTGAGATCCCGCGTGAAATCACTGTCGTGGTTCTCACGTTCCTTGTGGCAGTGGTCACCCTTGGCGGTGTGAAATCTATTGCCAACGTCGCCAGCAAAGTCGTGCCGTTCATGGCCGTGTTTTACATCATTGCCTGTGTCATTGTTCTTGGCTCACAATACAGCGCGATCCCTGAGGCTATTCAGCTTGTGGTGCAATCGGCCTTTACCGGTCATGCCGCAACAGGTGGTTTTGTTGGTGCCGGTATCATGCTGGCTATCCAGTCTGGTATTGCCCGTGGTGTCTTCTCGAACGAGTCGGGCCTAGGTAGTGCACCTATGGCAGCCGCGGCAGCAAAAACAGATTCCTGTGTAGAGCAAGGCTTGATTTCGATGACAGGGACTTTCTTCGATACCATCATCATTTGTACCATGACAGGTCTTACTTTGGTGGTCACGGGGGCTTGGCAGAGTGATTATGCGGGTGCAGCGATGACCAGTTATGCCTTTGCCAGCGGGTTGGACTCTAGTTTCATTGGCCCTATGATGGTCACTATCGGTCTGATGTTCTTCGCCTTTACGACTATTTTAGGCTGGAACTACTACGGTGAGCGCTGTGTTACATACCTATTTGGTGTAAAAGCTATCCTTCCCTACAAGGTATTCTTCCTGGTATTGATTGCGGCTGGCGCCTTTATGAAGCTGGATATGATTTGGCTGATTGCCGATATCGTTAATGGCTTGATGGCTGTCCCGAACCTAATTGGTTTGATCTTGCTACGTGACGTGGTTGTATCGGAAACCAAAGCGTTTTTCCAACAACTGAATCCACCAACGCAAGCACAAACAATTTGAATGCGGTGAGTTAAAAATAACACCCAGCGCACAGTCCGTTGACCAAACACCCTTCGACAAAAACATCGAGGGGTGTTTTTTATTCTAGACGCCGGGTTAGTTGCTGGTATACATCAAAGCTACTGTCCTCGAGACGGCAATCAACAATCTTATCCCCTTGGTGTTTGAAGTAAGCCATCCCTGTCATCATGACTTTTTGTTTTTTCGCTGGGATCTTTGCCCATCCCCCGCAATACAGAGCATGACATTGGTAAACAACGACAGTTTTGTTGTCATCGCTAACCGTATCAATAATTCGGAAGGTAACATCTCTGAACCGCTGCCCCCACACCGTAATAAAGTTGAGGTACTCAGTATGACTGAGCAGGTAGCTCTTTCCACCGGGGACGTGGAAATGAAAAGGATCGGTAGCTAACGCCTGTAGCCTGGTACTGTTAGCGTTAGACCAAACATCATTAAACCATTGCAGAACCCACTTCTCATCCATGTGATATAACTCCAAGTCCGCTGCTTACTCACATTTAGCATAGAACTTATAGAGCCTTCTACCTAATCATCTGTAGCGATATGACCGTTGATTTTGTCTCACTCAGAGCCAGCGCCGTTATCGATCGCCATTAACCTGTGGGCGCTAAACAGTTATGCCGACAAAGCTAGCCGCGAAAATGCCGCCTGATAATGCGCAAGATTCGGAATATGCGTGTGGGGACCATTAACGATACCAACTTCAACATAATCGTAGCCCAACTCTTGTGATGCATGCTTGTTACGATCCCCTTTGGCAAACACAACACGGCGTTCAAATACAACACCAGAGTCTTGCTTGGCACGAAAAGCAGCCAACGCCATAATTTCAGTTCGGCTTAGTGCATCAGATGCTGAGGTAAAAGTCAGATTACTAACATCAAAACCTGCTGCACGCAGTTTCAATTTCGCTGTCGATGCCCAGCCACTGGTCGCGATAGCAATATATGTATCTTGGAGATCTTTCATTTTTGTCAAAAATGCTTTCGCCCCCATCGCTTCACTCACTGTCTCTGGGTATTCCTTGATAGCTTGTTGAACCAAACTGGAAAAGCGATTTTCTACTTTACGATGAATCAGTGATCGACTCTCGGCAATAGCGTATTTAGCGATGAGCTCGTCTAATACACCTGCATCCGTCAGATTGGCGTATTGGCTTAGGTCTGTATCCATTTCAATTCCTAGCACTTCATTGACTGCTTTAACATAACAATCCAACTCTAGGTCATGTGAATCCACCAGCGCCCCATCAATATCCAATAAAAACAAATTTGCCATTTTTTATCCTTATGACTCGCTGCATTCGACGCAAGATAATGCGCTTGTAAAAAAAATGTTGCAACCCTTAATTTAAACCAACCTGTAAAATCTTGTTTCAAATCAAGCCTTATTTGTCAGTACGTTACTCACTGCATGATAGCTTTCACCACTAACTGTTCACTTATCAATCAATGGCCTCCCCTTACCACGACCAACACCTGAGCAAAGTATAACCACAAAATATAACAAACAGATTAATATCATCACATTTTTGACCCAACATTACCTTGTGATCCGTATTACTCTTGTATAGCAACATAAAAAGTCAGATCAAAAACTAAAAACAAAGTCGTTAATTGTGAGCAATAAGAAAGGTAGTAATATGAAATACACTGCAAATAGAAGGAATTTCCTCAAACTTGGGCTTGCCAGTATCATCGGTATTACTGTTGGTAAAGAGTTATTGGTTAAGCCTGCTCATGCCGCAGACTTGCCCCAACTGACTGAGGATGACCCTCAAGCAAAAGCCCTTCAATACGTTCATCAAGCAGCAGACAGTGAAAAACATTGTGGTAATTGTGCCCTTATTCAGGGTAATGAGGGAGACGAGTGGCGTCCTTGTGCTATCTTCCCCGGCAAAGCCGTCAACACCAATGGCTGGTGTAGCGCTTGGGTGAAGAAGCCTTAATGCGCAGTTTTATTTAAGCAACAAGATGTAAAATGAAAGCCTGCCTATCAATAGCCAGGCTTTTTTATTGCTCCATTTGGATTATTTGAAGCAATGATCAGCCCAGCGGGCCAGTCCGGCAGTGACCGAGCCAAAATAACTACCACTCACAACCGGTATTCCCGGTAATTGCTGCTCGATACAAGCACGCAGGATCGGCGAGCGTGCTGTGCCCCCTGTCATATAGACGACATCAGGCTTAATACCGCTTTGCTCAATGGCATCGGTTACCAGCTGGCTAATGTGTACTCTTGGCGCTTCAATCGCCTGAGCCATTTGCTGCTGGCTAACTTCAACTTCAAGTAAAGAAGATAGATGCGACAGCGCTAGGCTATGTACCGGTGAGTCAGATAGTGCAATCTTGCACTCTTCGGCTTTTCGCACAAGCTGATAGCCCAGAGTCTCACGATACACTTTTAGCAGGTGCAGCAACTTTTCAGGCTCAGCAGCATCGCGCTGTAGCTGCTTCAATACCGCAAGATTGGCTGAGCCATAAAAATCCGTTTGGGCAACCACGTTATTGATGGCGATGGGGTTCCAGAATTGACCGATCGGCATATCAATCCCTTTCTGGGTTTTACTCCCCAACCCGAGTTGCGGCATAATTTGGCGAAAAGCCAGATAGATATCAAGATCATTACCGCCAACGCGCAAACCGGTATGGGCCAGTAAACTATCGGTACGATCGACTTTACCTGCCCAACTTGGCCCCATCTGGATCATTGAACAGTCTGTCGTACCGCCACCGATATCGACCACCAACACGGTTTTGTCTTCTGTCAGAGTGCTTTCGTATTCAAGGCCGGCAGCGACAGGCTCGAACTGAAACTCAATGTGTTCAAAGCCGGCTCGCTTGGCTGCCTGGCGCAATATCGCTTCCGCCTGCTGGTTGGCTTTTTCACCACCGGAGCCCTGGAAATTGACTGGACGGCCAATCATGGTACTGGTGATGGCTTTATCTAGCTGGGCTTCTGCCTTGCACTTGATATTGCTCATCATGGCACAGACCAGATCTTCAAAAAAACGGATTTGCACATCGCGCAAACCGTTAGCGCCCAAGAATGATTTAGGGGATTTTACGTAATAGACTTCTTCAGGATCTTCGAGGTACAGATCGAGGGCGGCTTGACCAAAAAGCAAATCACCTTTCTCGACAATAATGTCTTCTTCACGGTTAAAGGCTATTGCGCGGCGCAGAACCTGTTCACCCAAGTCATCAACGGGCTGCACGCCCATATAACGGTAAAGATACTCACTTACCGCTTCTCGAGTTGGTGCACATAATGTCGAAGGGATGAAACTGTTTTCACCTTCCAGAGCCAACATGCGTGGCTGGCCATGCTCCATGACAGCTACGGAACAATTGGCCGTGCCATAATCAAAACCGATAAACATGTTATCCTCCGAACCAAGAAAAGCCGGCCATCATACTGAAATTAGCCATTAGTTCAATCAGGAGTTTATAACAATGCCCGGTCTATACGATTAATTTCCCCGTTAGGTGCCTATCATCTCTGTTTCATCAACGCGACAGCCAAGCCAGACGTTATAAACGTGACGCCAGCACCGATATTTAAGCCAGCCACAAACTTTGGCTTTTTACTGAGCCAACAGCTAAGCCGTGATGAGAACACCCCCATCATGCTGAACCCCATCGCTGTCAGCACGGCAAACCACACCCCATAAACAACCATCTGTACAGTCACCGAGCCCAGTTCAGGATTAACAAATTGAGGAACGAACGCCAGTACAAACATACCTGGTTTGGGGTTAAGAGCCGCTGAAAAGAACCCTGTTGAAAAGATCGTTTTTAATGATTGTTCTTTTGCTGCCTCGAGCGTAAATAGGCTCCTGGATCGTAATACTTTAATTCCCAACCAAATTAAATATGCCGCACCAATCGCTTTGACTATATAGAAAACCACCTCAGAGGTTTGGATTAATAAGGTAAGCCCAAAGGTTGCGGCAAAAACATGAAACAGAATACCGGCACCAGAAGAGCAACCCGACACAACCGCTGCGAGCTTTCCCTGGCTTAACCCTCGACCAATAGCCAGTAAGTTGTCAGGTCCCGGAGAGATCACTAATAACACGCAAGCCAGCGTATAGGCAAAAAAAACGTCAAGTGGAAACATAACACTCCTTGTTATTTAATCGTTTACCAAGATAATTACACCTTCACTTGGTACGTAAGATCAGTGACCTCATCACCGGTCATACCCCGAAAACCCCAGCAGTGTGCAGGCTGCTCCTTGATAATAATTTCAATATCAACAGGCAACAGACCCAAAGTATTTTCAATCTCAGTAAATAATGATTTGATTAATGCCTTCTTTGTCTCGTCTCTGCGCCCTTGCATCATGTTTATTTCAATGACTGTATAGGCATCACTTCGACTACCGGGGTAATAAAAGTCTTCTTTTTCCATAGGGAAAAAGCGATGAGAACGTTTATCGTCTGGTAGTCCAAGCTCCCTATTCATACAATATTGAATAACGTCGGAAAGTCTCGATTTTATCGGGTTGAGGTTGTTCTTAATGCCATAAATAATAATCATCATAGTTCCATTGATGCATTGCCCAACCTCAAAATATCGCGCAGATGAGTATTAATTAAAATATGAGATCATGACATTACGTCAGTTAATCATTATTAATTTCATAATTTGTGAAGTAAGCCGTAACTTAGCATGCTGTTTATTCACGGTGAGTGACAATACACACAAATGGCGACTGAGTAATTTAAGCGCTAACGTATAACGAACATAGAAAAAACCGGTCATCGGCTGAATTGAGTAAATCACCCAATCTACAGCACATGAATAACCGGTTGATACTGGTGTTAAAGCCCTTTGATGCTTTGTGCTTCCAGCTCGGTAAAATATCTCAGCGTCTTGACCTTCAGCTCCTGGGTGGCCGGCGCATCACACGCAATAACGGTCTTTGGGTGTAGCTGAAGTGCCGATACTGTCCATAGGTGGTTTACCGATCCTTCCACAGCCGCTTCCAACGCCAGGGCCTTGTTGTGGCCAGTGATCAAAAGCAGTATTTCTTCTGAGTCCAACAAGGTGCCGACCCCAATTGTCAGGGCTGATTTTGGCACCTGATGAATATCGGAGTCGAAGAATCGCGAATTGGCGATACGGGTATCTTCGGTGAGGGTCTTCACTCGTGTCCGCGAGGCCAGCGAGGAGGCCGGTTCGTTGAAAGCAATATGGCCGTCATTACCTACTCCCCCCATGAACAAATGTATTTTCCCGTAGGCTTTGATCTTCGCTTCATACCGCTGGCATTCCGCTTCGTTGTCACCGGTATTACCGTCTAGCAGGTTGATGTTCTCTCGCGGAATATCAATATGGTTAAAGAAATTGTCGAACATGAATGTGCGGTATGACTGTGGGTGATCCGCTGTGATCCCGACATACTCGTCCATATTGAACGTAACGACATGCTTGAAACTGACATCCCCTTCGCGGTGCATTTGAATCAGCTCACGATAGGTCGCCAGTGGCGTGCCGCCGGTCGGTAGGCCGAGAACAAACGGACGCTCTGCAGTTGGTTGATAGTCATTGATGCGCTTGGCAATATGTCTTGCCGCCCACTTGCCAACCTGGCTGCAGCTTTGTAGTGGTATCAATCGCATTGTTCTCTCCTGGTATGGTTTTCCAGCATGGCTTTATCGCCATGCCCTAATAATTGGTGATAATAAATATTTACTGCGGCAATAAGAGGCGCTTTCGGTTTAATACCGTTCTTGTAATAACATTCAGCAAAATTAAAAATGTCATTGCCAATAGGCAATGTCCAATCCAAAGTGAAGCACCTGTTAATTGAATATACTGGTATGTTGCTGTTGTGAATGCCGCCATCGGAAAAGTAAAAGCCCAAAAGGCCAAACTAAAGTTGGTCTCAATGATTTTTCTTATATTGAGCAATAGTGCTATCGATGCGATAACTGCCCAGAGATAGTAGCCCACACTTACAGCCGATAATCTAATCGCGTAGGTTTGCTGCCCCAAGAAAAACATTGATGGCGTCGCCATCATAATAAAATAGGTCGGATATAAGGGTTTGGCGATAAATGATTTTTTGATTAATCGCGACAATAATGCCAGATAAACCCCTCCGCCAACCAACATACCCACTAAAAACATAAAGTAGCCGAATCCTTTAAACCATTCGGGAACAAAGATAGAGCAGACTACATTTGCCAATGGCGGGATCAAAAATGTTGGATTAAAGGTTATCAGCAGGTTTTCGTAGCTATATACCCAGCGAGTAAGGATGAAAATAAACAGCGGAACTTGAATTACCGCGCCAAGCATCCAAAGAGCTGGGCTGTTAAACAGCCCAGAAAGCAAGAATAGAGAAATCGTACCGCATGATAGGAAATTGCGACTTACCATGTTCGCCATTTCATCAAAATATTGCGTCGGTTTTTTCCTATACCTTGCGAATAAACTCAAAGTAAAGATCAGCAGCATGACGATGGCACCTACCGCTACCGCAGTAACGGTAGGTGCGAGAGCGTTGATCCCAGAAGCTTTAGCTGCGGTAGCCAGTCCAGCAACACCCATTACTGATGACATCAGAGTGACCGGTAATCGAAGAAACGTGTTACTAGACATCATCTACCTTATGCTTTTTTCATTAGCAGGCTGATAGACTCAGCTTGGGTGCCAACAATAATCTGCAAGTTCTTCTCACCCACGTGGACGATGCCAAGCGAGCCCAGCGCCTTGATTTTGTTGTCACATACCAGCGACTTGTCTTTCACAGAAAGTCGCAGACGTGTGATACAGGCATTGATTTCCGTTAGGTTATCTTTACCACCAAGCGCCTCAACATAGGCATTAGCAAGCTCGCCCATATCAGAGATTGGCGTAGCTTCAGTCTGCAGCTCCGACTCGTCTTCACGGCCCAATGTTTTTAGGTTGAACTTGAGAATCGCAAAGCGGAATGTGACAAAGTAAATCAAACCGAACACCAAGCCCTGCGGTACCAGCATATACCAGCTGGTTGCCAGTGGGTTTTGCGCTTGAAGCACCAGGTCAACCAGGCCGGCAGAAAATCCGAAGCCGGAAATCCACTCCATCGACGACGCGATGTACAGCGACAGACCCATCAAGAATGCATGTAAAGCAAATAGCATCGGTGCGGTGAACATGAACGCAAACTCAAGCGGCTCACTAACACCGGTAAAGAAAGAGGCAAAAGACGCCGCGATAACCAGTGAAGCAACACGGGTTTTATTCTTTTTGTGGGCCGTGACGTACATTGCCAGACCAGCAGCAGGTAGACCGAACATCAGTACCGGGAAGAAGCCCGCCATGTAACGCCCCGTCACACCCGGTTGCGCCGAACCTTCAGCAATAGATTGGGCACCACCCAGGAAGGTTGGCATGTCGTTGATACCGGCTACGTCATACCAAAAAACAGGGTTCAACGCGTGGTGAAGACCGGTTGGGATAAGCAATCGGTTGAAGAAGCCAAATAGGCCTGCACCGATGGAGTCTTGCGCATACATCCAAGCGCCGAAGTTGGTCATACCTGAGAACATGCCGTTCCAGATTTCCATCAATACACCGGCGATAACGATACCGGCTACAGCCGACAGGATAGGTACCAGTCGTTTACCGCTGAAAAATGACAGTGCCTTGGGCAGTTGCGTCTCAGAGAATCGGTTATAGATAGCGGCGACCACAACACCAACGATAATCGCTACAAACTGATTATCAACTTTATTAAATGCAGCAGGAATATCAGCGATATCCATACCTTTGATCATGGCCATTGTTGACGGGTCAAGCAGCGCCATCACCACCAGCCAACAAACCAAACCTGACAATGCCGCCGCGCCATCACGGTCCTTCGACATACCGAAAGCAATACCGACAGCAAACAGAATTGGAATATTCTTGAGAATTGCACCGCCGGATTTTATTAAGAAGGCCGCGATTTGGCTATCATGGCCCCAGCTTACTGGGTCAACCCAGTAACCAATACCCATTAAGATCGCCGCTGCAGGTAGGGCTGCAATCGGGATCATCAAGGCTTGTCCAACTTTTTGTAAATAGCCAAAAACGTTGATTTTCATTATTTGATTCCTTTGAAATCGATAAGTTCTATTTCTTGCGCCTGCAACCAGCTTTTGATTTCGTCTGATAAGAGGACGCTCAGTTCATGTTCACGTTGTGTCGTATAAGACGATAAGCTGGCAAGCTCATCGCCTGAATAGCCCGGGTGGGCCATAATTTCTACGGTAGTCTCGTTGTCGCTACCTTTTAATTCGAGAATGGTATCTTTCAAGCCTTTTATATTTGCGCGCTCACCGTAAAATTGAGCACTGAACTTATCTGTTGTTTTGACAGCAAGCGCTTGTATATCCTCGATATAATAATCAGCTCTGCGAGATGCCAGCCCCACTTCGTTGGCAAACTTAATAAAGCCATCTCTTAAATTGGGTAAAAACGCGGCAAAATGATGAGAATCGAAATGATCAATATCGACACCGTAAGACTTTGCATTCAGATATTGATTCATTGCCTCGATATAAACGTGCTCTGCATTAATTTTATCGGCATTGTCTGTCAGGTATTTACGGCTGTGAAACTCACCGTTGCTATCAACCAGACTGCTAATTTCTTCCGGTTCAGAGACTGGCTTACCCAATGTCAAATTAACGTGCAGACCGATACTTTCTAACTTGTGTGTGTGGATTAGATCAATCGCATCGGCCGTGCCAAGCTGATTCACCATCAGGGTCGTCGATGTCACGACCCCGTTATTCATGGCTTCGACAATGGCAGCATTAACCCCTTTGGTTAAACCAAAGTCATCGGCATTAATGATCAGTTTCATGTTTACCCCTGTAAAATCTCGAAGTTTTCAGGTTTAAATTGCGGTAACTGGTGGGCATTTTGGATTAGCGTATCTTTGAGTGCGCGTTCTAGCTTCACGCCCGTCCCGACAATCGGGTTGATCGTAAGGGCACGCAGGCCGGTTTCGACATCGCCTTTCATCGCCGATTCGATAGTCAGCCTTTCAAACGTCTTCATGCTCTGAAGCAGGCGAAGCGTGTCTTCTGGGAACGCCGCGACGCTGAGTGGATGTGCACCCGACGAGCGGATAATCGCGCTGACTTCAACCGCACAATCATCCGGCAGGCCGCTGATTGCCCCCTTGTTCATTGTGTTGACATGCATGATCTCGCCGGTGTTGTTGTAGATGGCATTCATTATTTTGCATGCCGACTCTGAATAATACTGGCCACCACGGAGCTCAAGCTCTTTGGGCTTCTCGTTCAGGTTTTCGTCTTTATAAACATCGAACAGTTTTTCTTCGATCTGTTTAACGACATCGGCGCGGTTTACCGCTTTGCTGTTTTTGGCAATTTCCTTTTCGAGGATATCTTCGCTCGCGTAGTAGTAACGCAGGTACGAGCAAGGCAGCATGTTCATATTCTTCAGCAGGGCTTTTGACCAGCTGAACTGTGCGATATTTTGAGGGCGCATCTTGTCGTTGCCCGCCAGCACTTCGTCGATCACAAACTGCATTTTGTCTTGGTTTTTATGGATAATTTGACGGGCCCAGACCAGATGGTTCAAACCAGCAATTTGCATAAAGAAGTCTTCACTGTCGGCATCCAGCAATTCCATTGCACCGCGCTCCATATTGACCGGTACATTACACAGGCCGATAGTTTTGGTGGTGCTGTTGCGCAAAATAGCCTCGGTCACCATGCCCGATGGATTGGTGAAGTTAAGCAGCCATGCATCTGGGCAAAGCTCTTCCATTTCGTAAGCAATATCTAGCGCCACAGGAATAGTACGGCAGGCGTTGGCATAACCAACAATCCCATTGGTTTCCTGGGCAATCATGCCATGCTCGGCAGCAATGCGTTCATCGCGGATACGGCTTTCCAGACAACCGGCTCTAAATTGCGAACACACAAAATCCGCATCTTTCAGCGCATCGGCGCGATTGGCCGTCAGGTGGATCTGCATCTTGCTACCGACTTTGTCCGCCATACGCTTGGTCAGACCGTAGATAATTTCCGCTTTCCACCAGCTCTCTTCGATATCGACCAGCCACAACTCGCCGATTGGCATCGTTTCAACGCGCTTTAGCAGACCTTCTACCAATTCAGGTGTGTAACTTGAGCCTGCGCCGATTACGGCAACTTTCAATAACTTTTGCATGTTTGATTACCATCTAGTGATTACATGCATTAGTTTTTCAGATGCTTAGGTGGTTAACAAATCATAAAAAGTACGGTATAAATTAATACAGTTAATCCATAGAAGCCTAAGACTATGCTCCGAACCAGTGCCAATCACAATAATATTTACCTTTTCTTAGCCACTGCTGAGACGCTAAGTTTTACCGAGGCTGGACAAAAATTCGGTATAACTCAAGGGGCTGTGAGCTATCGGATAAAACAACTTGAAGATGAAATCGGTTGTAAACTCTTCATCCGGCAGGTCAGGCGTATCGCATTGACACCCGAGGGAAAGCAGCTTTACGATGCCGTTAGCCAGTCTTATGAAGTCATCGACAATGTGATCTCTGACCTGAAAGATCCAACGCCATCAGGTGAATTGCGTATCGGTGCCTCCCCGTCATTTTCATCGCGTGTGCTTATCCCCGCTCTACCTAGATTTCTCGAACAATATCCGCAGATGAATATTCGCGTGGTCACCTCGAGTATTTCGCAAACATTTAATGATGAATCGATGGATGTCGCGATAGTTTACGCCGATAGAATCAGTGAGTTTCATACTGAGCCGGTGATACGCGAGAGCATCGTTCCAATCTGCAGTCCAGCCTATGCCCGTAAGCACAACCTGTTTTCTGGAAACAAAACCTTGTCCGGCCTGACCCTGATAGACAATGTCAATTCGTCGAACTGGTTGCAATGGCTTAACGACGGCGAGTACATCGCTACCCACAACAACCGGTTCCTCGTCGATGACTTCCACAGTACCCTATCTGCAGCGACCTCGGGTATCGGCTTGGCAATTGGCCGCTGGAGCTTGGTCAAAGATCTTATTCATTCGGGTGAACTCGTCGCTCCTTATCAGGCCGTGCTGACAAACAAGCACTATTGGCTGGTGTCGGTTAAGGGAATGGAGCACCGGGCAAGCTACAAGCTTTTCTCAAGCTGGGTAAATAACGACGTGTTCGGAAAGAAAACATAATCCGATAATGAAACAGAAGTAGGAAGCACAATATTTTCGTTCAAGAAACGAGAAAATTGATTCTTGTTAGCGATCTAACCTTCTTTTTCATCCATACTTACTGTTTTAAAACTAAATACAATTATCAGTATGAATACGCTAACTAAAATTGTTGCTTCTACCCTCTTCTTTCTTGTAGTCCTTACCGGATGTAGTGAAAGTGAAACACCTAAAGAAGGGGTGAAATACACCGTTGTCCAAACCCCAAGTGAAGACGTTGCCGATGTTGTGGAAGTGTTTTCCCTGGGTTGTGGTCACTGTCGTAACATGGAATTGATGCTGCCAGAAATCAAAAAACTGGCTGACGTCGATATCGATCAGGTACACGTCACGTTTAACGAGAGTGCCCAGTACGCCGCTTACCTTTACTACACAGCAGCAATCCAGAGCAATGGCAAACCATCACCTGAGTTAAAGGAAGCCTTGTTTGGCTTCGTCCAAGAACTCGCTGCCAATTTGGATGAAGAAGGACGCAAGAATAAGTTGGATGAAATCTTCAGCCAATATAATCTTGTGAGTCCTTTTGATCTTAATGACGAACAAAAAGAACACGTATACCAACAGATGACCAATGCCAACCAACTTGAGCAGAATGCACAAATTACGTCTGTGCCAGCTTTCTTGGTAAAAGGAAAATACCTGGTCCAAAGCGCGGCTCACGACAGCTTGGAAGATTTAGCAAATACCATCCGTTTCCTGTCTGAAAAACAGTAATAGTGAAATATTGACGCTTATTCAAATGGGTTAGCCTGATGGCTAGCCCGCTATTTTATAACGCCAAGGATGATCCTACCGCCCCCTTACACTGTCACGCTTCCATTCTCCCCCATTAAGTTTCTATACCATCACCGCATTATTACTGCTCTCATAAAATTGGTCTCAGCCCCGCGTCTCTCGTGCCCATTGCCATTCAAAGCAAATATTTCTTACCAACTATTCACTCAATATCACTTAAATCGCCCAAACAATCATCGATATCAATAGCAAAAATATCTAAAACTCAATCTCTAAAAAAATTACTTTATCGCCACGTTCTCGTATTTACATTCTGGCGCTATAGCAAAGCATCGCCACATGTAAAAGTTGTAAAAAAACGAAATCTAAAACCATTAAAATCATAAACTTAAGTATAAAAGTTTCTATATCCCCACCCATTAAGATCATTTCACTATTACTACATAGAACTAAGTAATAAAAAGTAAAACAAGCACTGACAAAGTGCGACACACTATTAAAATTAGGAATTATGAAATGAACAAAAAGCTGATTGCCCTCGCAGTGGCAGCCGCGGCAGCATCATCGTCTGTACATGCATTGGAAGTTTATAATGATGGCACTAACACTTTCTCAGTAGGTGGTCGTTTGGCGGCAAGTGCTCGCTTCTCTGATGGTGACTCTGAGCTTCGTAACCAATCATCTCGTATTAACTTCGGTTATACTCATGCGCTAGAAAGTGGCTGGGATATCGGTACCCGTGCCGAATGGGCATACGATGCACTGGCAAACAGTTCGGAAGGCAGTCATATTTCAAACCGCCTTGGCTACATCACCGCAGATAATGAAGATTTTGGTCACTTCACTCTTGGTAAAGCGTGGTCAGTTCACTACGATGTAACCGGTAAAACTGACCGGTTCTGGATCTATGGTGGTAATACAGCAGGTAACTACGACGGTATCTCTGGTGACGGTGGTGTTCACGGCACTGGTCGTGCGGACGATGTCATCCAATACCGTAACAACTTCTATGGCGTTCAGATTGGTCTTCAATACCAATTCCAAGATTCAAACCTAAAACGCAACAATGACGGTAATGTTATTGGTGGCTACGACCGAGATTACGGTTACCAGGCAATGGCTGGCTATGACGTCGATACGGGCATGGGTATTCTTGGCCTGAGCGGTGTTTATGGCGAAACGAAATTCGATGACCGCGAAGATGCCAAAGTGGCCAACGCCGTTATCTCTTACGAGTACAATGGCCTGAATCTTGCTGCCAACTACGGTGAGTTCCGTAATCACCAGAGCGAAACGTCAAATGACGCATTCAAAAAATCTAATTTCAGCAGCAGCAGTGTGACTGCCGGTGGCATGCTAAGATCAGCAACGGGTGTCGAACTATTCGCTTCATATGATATCAACCAATTCCAAATTCTTGGTGGATACAACCAACTTGAAGACGATAACTCAAAAGCAAAATTTGCATACGCTACCCTAGGTGCAGCCTATTTCACCGGCCCGATCGTCCTCGCTGCGGAATACAAAATTGATACTAGCAGCAAAACGGATACCGGCGCAGATGCCAAGCTAGAAAACGAACTTGGCTTGCTAGTACGTTACAACTTCTAAGCGACTCAATTTAATGTACTAAACTCGCAATACTGTGTTCATTCTGTCGAATTAATTTGACAACATTGGAGCATCTGACGGTGCTCCTTCTTTATTCAAGCGTACTCTGCGCTTACAGTGAAACACTCCCCTCCTGCGTTTATTGTCAAACCGCTAGAACGAACCATAATTTTACTGTGACATCGCGTTTTGCTATATGCGAATCCCCCCAAAGGTTATCTTTAAAATCAACATACTAGCGAGCTTATATTGATGGAAAAATGAGCCCCGTCGAGCGACTCGATCACATTTCATCAATCTTGTTTACAACCAATCCATCTATCAACAAGGCTGGTATTAACGATTGGTTACAAAGGCCACTAATCGGCTTGTCAAGACTTGAAGATCTGCTGGGTTAGTGGTTTGATCTCCGCCTTGCTGAGTTTCACCCTTCACGCTCAACAGGGTGAGTAAGCTATATAGGATTGTATATTTCAGTTCATAGCAAGCAGCAACACAACAAAATAACAGTAAGGTGCATTCATAATGGCGAAATCCCCAACCGCTTCGGAAGTCTCTCAAGCCGTCGATATCGAGTACCAATCCACTTCAATGGAAATTTGGGACAGTAAATATCGTTTGAAATCAAAGCACGGAGAAGCTATTGATGTCACGCTTGATGATACTTTCAAACGCGTTGCCCGCGCATTGGCAGATCTAGAAAAAGATGACGCTAGAGATCATTGGTATAACGAATTTCTTTGGGCACTCCGTAACGGGGCAATTCCTGCTGGACGTATCACTTCTAATGCAGGCGCATTCGAACACAAACCTGCAACGTCTACCATTAACTGTACTGTCTCTGGCACCATTGAAGACTCAATGGATGATATTCTGGGTAAAGTACATGAAGCCGGCCTAACCCTAAAAGCGGGCTGCGGTATCGGTTACGACTTTTCTACCCTACGTCCACGCGGTGCTTTTGTCTCTGGCGCTGGCGCATACACATCTGGCCCACTTTCTTTCATGGATATCTATGACAAGATGTGTTTCACCGTCTCTTCGGCCGGCGGTCGCCGCGGTGCACAAATGGGCACTATGGACATCCGCCACCCGGATGTTATCGAATTTATTCGTGCCAAACGAGAAGATGGTCGCCTACGCCAATTCAACCTGTCACTGCTGATCAACGAAGAATTCATTGAAGCCGTTAAGAACGATGCACCTTGGCAACTTATTTTCCCAATCACGGCAAAAGAAGCGAAGCAAGACAAGCTAGACCTTGATAACGACGACAGTATCGTTTGGGCTGACTGGCCAAGCAAAGAAAACTTGGTTGAAGATGCAGAAGGCCGTGTAGCATGTAAAATCTACCGTACGCTTCCCGCTCGTAACCTGTGGAATGTCATTATGACCTCCACGTACGACTATGCTGAACCCGGCTTTATTCTGATTGATAAAGTAAACCAGATGAACAACAACTGGTTCTGTGAGGAAATCCGTGCAACTAACCCGTGTGGTGAGCAACCACTACCGCCTTACGGTGCTTGCTTACTAGGCTCAGTTAACCTTACTAAGTTTGTTCGTGAACCGTTTACTGATAATGCCCACTTCGACTGGGATGCCTACCGCAAGGTTGTCGCTATCTTTACCCGCATGCTAGATAACGTGGTAGAGATCAACCAACTTCCACTTGAGAAGCAACGACACGAGATCACCAGCAAGCGCCGTCACGGCATGGGCTTCCTGGGCCTGGGTTCGACCACGACCATGCTCAAGCACAAATACGGTAGCGCCGCTTCTGTTGCCTTTACCGAGCAAGTTGCACAAGAAATGGCGATCACGGGCTGGAAAGAAGGCTTGAAGCTCGGCAAAGAAAAAGGGGTAGCGCCAGTGATGGACGAAGCGTTCGAGATCACAGCCAAGATGCTACGCCTACGCCCTGAGATGGCAAAAGATGGCATTAAAGTCGGTGATAAAGTGAAAGGTAAAGTCCTTCACGCCAAGTACAGCCGCTACATGCAGCAGGTTGGTGAGATCGAGCCTAAGCTGATTGACGATCTCGTCAAGCACGGCTGTCGTTTCACCCACCACAGCTCAATTGCACCGACGGGCACTATCTCCCTGTCTCTGGCCAACAACGCCAGTAACGGCATTGAACCAAGCTTTGCACATCACTACACCCGTAACGTGATTGTACCGGGTAAGAAGAGCAAAGAAAGCGTCAATGTATACAGCTTCGAGCTGTTGGCATACCGCAAGCTGATCAACAAAAAAGCGATGCCATACAGTACCGATGAAGCATGTCAGCTTCCTGAGTACTTTATTACAGCTGATGACATTACGCCAAGCCAGCACGTAGAAGTGCAAGCCGCCGCTCAGCGCTGGATTGACTCGTCGATCTCAAAGACGGCAAACGTACCGACCGACTTCCCGTTTGAAGACTTCAAAGACATCTACATGGATGCCTATGACAAGGGCTTGAAAGGCTGCACGACTTTCCGCTTCAACCCCGAAGTTTTCCAAGGTGTATTGGTGAAAGAGCAAGATCTCGAAAACACCACCTATGTCTTCACCCTAGAAGATGGCTCGACGTTTGAAGCCAAGGGCAATGAAGAGATTGAATACGACGGCGAAACGCATTCCGCAGCAAACCTTTATGATGCCTTGAAAGAAGGCTACTACGGTAAATTTTAAGGTACAGGTTAGAGACAAATGACAAAGAAAATCGACGGCAAAATTGTCGCCTTTAAAGTAAAGAGCAAAGAATCAGACGTACCTCAAGCCGCACCTGCTGTGCCTGAATATGAAGTACAGCACATGCATGAAGATATGCAGCGCCCAGAAAAATTGCTCGGCACGACGTATAAGCTGAAAACACCTGAGCATATCTCAGAGCACTCACTGTTTATAACTGTTAATGATGTCGTGCTTAATGAAGGCACCGAACATGAAGTGCGCCGCCCGTTCGAAGTCTTCATCAACTCCAAGAGCCAGGAGCACTTCCAGTGGATTGTTGCGTTAACCCGCATCATGTCAGCAGTATTCCGCAAGGGGGGTGACTGTACCTTCTTGGTAGAAGAGCTGCGTTCTGTATTTGACCCTCGTGGTGGTTACTGGAACAAGGGCAAGTATGTGCCTTCTTTGATTGCTGAAATTGGTAATGTGATCGAACAGCACCTAACTGAAATTGGCATGCTGGGCAAGCCAGAAGTTGACGTACACCAACAAGCATTCCTTGATGCCAAGAAAGCCGAACTCGTAGGCAAGAAAGAAGATGTGGCTGACGAAGAATCTAGTAGCTTCCCGCCAAGCGCGACACTTTGTTATAAGTGCCACAACAAGTCCGTCATCGTCAAAGATGGCTGCCAGACTTGCTTAAACTGCGGCGATTCCAAGTGTGGCTAAGGATTAATAAAGCCCAATAAGATCGGTTGAGCGATCCTCACAATATTAGAAATCCGAGTGTACCAATTCACTCGGATTTTTTTATGCTCGCTAAATAAGGCTATGTGCATAAAACTTAGTCATAAAAGTTGATTTAACGACCAAACAGTCGGAAATAATGACGTCCACTTCAAACTGTTCACCATTGCCGGCTCACAGGGTTGCTATTGGCTATCACAATGAGATCTTACCAGTATCTATCATCTTTCTAGGATGCTATAAAAGTACGATCGTTCTTATTTTATACCCTATGACGACACACCCAACAAGGAAATACTGATGGCGCATACTGAGTTACAACAAGGCATGGAAACATTCACCACGCCATCACTTGATACCCCTTTCACACTGACGAATGGTACAACAATTAAAAATCGCCTGTTCAAATCGGCGATGAGTGAACAGTTAGGTGACACTCGCCATAACCCTCGAACGGGTTTGGTGACCCTATACCGCCGCTGGGCACAGGGTGGAATTGGGCTGTCGATAACCGGAAATATTATGGTTGATCGTGATGCGCTCGGTGAGCCGAAGAATGTCGTCTTGGATGAACAAAGTGACTTAACTATCTTCAAGCAATGGGCTGAGGCAGGCAAACAAAACGGCGCTCACATCTGGCCTCAACTCAACCATCCAGGCAAGCAAATCCCCAGCTTTTTGTCCAAAGAGCCGGTAGCCCCATCCGCAATTTCTTTATCAAGAGGACTTGAGAAAGGTTTCAATACACCTAGAGCACTAACCGAAGATGAAATTCTAGTCATCATCAATAAATTTGCCACTAGCGCTCAATTAGCCAAAGAGGCTGGCTTTACTGGGGTACAAATTCACGGTGCCCATGGTTATTTGGTGAGCCAGTTCTTATCTCCTCGACATAACCAACGCGATGACCAATGGGGCGGTACTCTCGAAAATCGTATGCGTTTTGTTCTCGAGGTTTACAAGGCAATTCGTGAACAGGTGGGCAATGACTTCCCTATTGGTATCAAACTAAACAGTGCCGATTTTATGAAAGGCGGTTTTTCTGAAGAAGACTCCATGCAGGTTGTGCAGTCATTAGCTGACGCTGGTATTGATTTGATTGAAATCTCAGGTGGTACCTATGAAAGCCCTTCTATGATGGGCAGTAAAAAAGGTACTAAAGCAGACAGCAAAGTTAAAGAGAGTACGATTAAGCGTGAAGCCTATTTCCTTGAATACATGGAAAAAGTGCGCAAACTGGTTAAGACACCGTTAGTGGTCACCGGCGGTTTCCGAAGCGCGCCAGCCATGACAGAAGCCCTTGAGAGCGGAGCGACAGACTTTATCGGTTTGGCTCGAACAACGGCTGTCGATGCCGAGTTCCCCAATAAACTGTTGGCGGACAATCAATACAGTATGCCGCTTACCAATCCGACAACAGGTAACAAAGCCATGGATAGCTTAGGCATGCTCAGTATTACTTGGTATGAGCAACAATTGTGGCGTATGGCAAAAGGGGGCGATCCTAAACCCAATTTGAATGCTTGGGTCGTTGTCTTCAAGACGTTGGCAAGCGCCGGTATATACGCCTTTAGAAAGCGCCGAGCTTAAGACATTATTGAAAAAGCAACATTTTAGACCAATAGCATTATTTACTAGTGTTATTGGTATTAATTTGCCTTTTGCCTTCGTAGCATCAGCATATAGCCAATACTGGCACACAGGACGATAGTTGCCGGTAATAACATTGCTACCATGCCCACAACGTTGAGCATCTTGGCACCAACAAATGCACCGGCGCTAAAAGCGACCAGAATGCTTCCCTGCATGACGAGCTGCGGTAAGTTCAAGGCCCGTCGGCTGATCATATGCCCCAATGCCGCCCCTAAATCAGAGACGATTCCGGTAAGGTGGGTGGTACGGATAACGGATCCACTGTAGGTGGCAATCATTGCATTCTGAAGGCCACAAGCAAATGAGGCGAGAAATTCACCGGTCATTTTATGATGGTAGAAATAGTATGTAGCGGCAAACAGTACCACAGCTTCGATAAACAAAGCAGTGCCATAGCTGCGTCCCAGCCTGAGCGCTTCGTTATGAATAATCATCCCAGATGTTACGGCACCTAAAAAGAAACAGCCAACAATACTCAAGAGATAAACCGTTGCGTGGTGGTTCTCAACCGTCAGTGCGCTCATTGCTTGGGTAATTGTACCGGTTACATGTGAAACGGCATTATTGGTAAACGTCAGCAAAGCCATAGCATTAAGTGCACCAGCACTGAATGCGAGCATAATAGCGCCCAGTAAGATCCAGGACGGAATACGAGTAACCATAAGTTAAACCAAGCGAAGTAAGAAAAACTGAAGCGCGGAAGTCTAGCACGAAACCAGTGTGATAGCATGGTATATAAGGTAGGCTTAGGCTAAACCCAATTGGCGTCAATCAGCTGGATTCACACATCTTGACGTTACTTGGAAACATAAGCTTTGCAAACACCTTGATTTACACGCTCCCCCTTTGTTATAACCGCCTTCCCTAACTGTTTTGGCGACAAGCAGACTCAAAACTAACAATCAGGAACTTATGCCCTCTGAGCAGCCACAAAAAAAACACAACGACAGCAAGAAGCATTCTGCTTCAAAGCAATTCGCTCCTAAGCCTACAGGTCCTAAACCTGCTCAAAAGGTTGAAGACGTCTACGAGTACGCTATCTGGTGGCTAAACCAACGGAGTTATTCAGTCGCGACGCTCAAAGAGAAGCTACCTCGAAAAACAACAAATTCTGAATGGATAAATCAGGTCATCAACCGTTTGCTTGAATTGGGCTACCTGTGCGATAAACGCTATGCTGAAACCTTTGTGCAGTCGCGTTGCCGCTCTTATGGCCCGACGGTGCTGGCTCAAAAGCTCAAGTTACAAGGTGTCAGCCAAGCCGACATAGATAATGCCCTACAGACCATCGATGAATCTGAGCAAGATGAGCTGATAAATCGGGTCATCAACAAATATGCCGGGAAAAAGAGTGCCAAAGATATCAGTTTGCGCTTACGGCAAGAGGGCGTCAGTGCTTCAAGAGTACAAGCAATACTGGCTCAATCGCTTGATAGCGAGCATGAATTACAGCTGGCAGAAAGGCTGATAAATAAACACCAAAAAAAAATGGGAAGAACTGGCCTTATCCAAAAACTGCGCAGTGAAGGTATCGCTCAAGAGTGCATAGAGGAATTGTTACTCAATGAAGCCGAAGAAGACGGAGAAAACGGAGTGAGTGACGATCAACGTAAAGCGCTGGCGTTTCTCAACAAAAAGTATAAGTCCCCTATCACCGACTTCACCGATAAGAAGAAAGCGACGGCTTTCTTGGTACGAAAAGGATTCAGCTTTGCTGATGCCAATTATGCACTTGAGCATCATTTAGAATAAATAGTAAGGGGGATGACGTCTAAAGCGATGGTATATATCCCCCCTTTCAGCTGCTTTCTATGGTGTATCCTTACTAGAAATAGAATAGTTGCTCTTGAGTGACCCCCTCTTCTTCGAAGCTAATCAGTCCAGCCCCGACAATCTCACCCAGCTGCCACTTACACCAAGCCTTGTCGCCATCAACCATCACCTCTGTGATTTCCATTGTATCTCCATGCTTTTTAAGCTCAGCGATATATTCATGAAGATCTGATTTGTGATGAACAACCCCGTCTTTATCAAGAAGCTTGTACTCTGGCGTCACATTTGCAGCAATAACATTTGCATCCAAACTTGAAAAGCCACTGGCATAACCACCTAACTTATCTTGTGCTGACATGAACCGACCCTCGTATAGCCTAGACTCTGTTGCAGTATAGTACTTAGCCATCATAAATCTCCCCCGATTACTCTTATAACTGAGCCTGCAGCCTAGGGAAATCGCTCCTACGCTTAACCCTAAAATGAGAGGAAAAAGCCACTGGGAGTATCCAATGGTACATCAACTTATTCTGGTCGTTATGGCACCCATTTTTTGGGTTCAAGGTAAACATGTTCGTAGATCGATTCCGTGCCTCAAAGAAGCTGAGGGGCCTCGCCGTGGGAAAAGCAATAAAGTTGCAGGTAGACAAGGAAAATGTGTTTCAATCCAAAAACCCCTTCGGATCCTGCTGCTTGGCGATTCTGCCGCTGCCGGCGTAGGTGCTGAGCATCAATCACAAGCGTTATCCGGTCAGATCATCTCGGCCCTTCACCATCAATTCCATGTCGAATGGCAATTGATCGCAAAAACAGGCTTTACCACGAAACAAATACTGCAATCAGCTCTATTACATCCTAAACAAATGTATGATGTCGTTGTGGTCTCTGCTGGAGTCAATGATGTCACCAGGCCAACCAGCGCAGCTACATGGATCAAGCAGCAACAAATGCTCACCAATACGTTACGCAGTCACTTTTCGTGCCAGCATATTATTCTCAATGAGATCCCACCGATGGAAGTATTCCCATCCCTTCCCCACCCGTTACGCTGGTACTTAGGCAGCAAGGCAAAAGCGTTTAACAAAAAGCTGACCAAATGGGTCGCAACACAACCTGATTGTGAAATCGTCAACATTGGAGGACCGCTTGATGTTGTGCATATGGCCACTGATGGCTTTCACCCAGGGCCAATAATCTACCAACAATGGGGACAAGCGGTAGCCCAACTCATAAAGTCACGGTGGTCTTCATAATCCCCCCTCGAGGATCACCATCTTTGACCCACCTAACATCTTTCTGCCAGTAATCCCGTTACACTCCGCGCCGTTTATTCTTATGGCACGTATTTGACGTATAAATTTATGGCAACCATTAAAGATGTCGCCCAATTGGCCGGTGTATCCACCGCAACCGTGTCACGGGTGATTAACCGCTCGGCTTATGTTGAACCTGTTACGCTGGAGAGGGTGGAAAAAGCGATTAAAAGCTTGAATTACCAGCGTGATGCACGCGCAACCGCCCTCGCCAGTCGCTCCAACAACACCCTTGGACTATTAACCGGTAATCTTGCCGATCCTTTCTTTGCCCTTATCGCCAAACACGTAGAGGAAGTGGCCCGACAAAATGGCTGCCAGCTGGTTGTCGTCAGTGGGGGTCATAACGCCCAGCGGGAAAAAGAGGGGTTAGACTTTCTGATCAGCCAAGGCTGCGAGGCCATGGTCGTCCATTCAAAAATGCTCGACGATACCACTCTGCTTAGATATAGCGCGCAATTGCCTGCGATGGTCTTACTTAACCGCACCATACCGCAAATTGCCAATCGCTCGGTGTGGGTTGATAACCGCAAGGGAGCGGCCGAATCCGTCAGTCATTTAATCGCTCAAGGCCACCACAAGATAGCCTGCGTCACCAGTGATTTACCTATAGAAGATAGAACTGACCGACTGGATGGCTATCGAGATGCGATGCAGCAAGCCAACCTCACCATTCAACCGAACTGGATCATCAATCAAAACTTCAGCGAACACGGAGGCGAATTGGCCGGTGAGCAGCTAATCACACAGTGTCCGGAGGTGACTGCGGTAGTTACTTTCAACGATGTCATGGCGGCAGGTCTGATGGCAAGCCTTCATTCACACGGGATGCATGTGCCAAATGACATCTCGATTGTCGGCTTTGATGATGTATTGCTCGCTCGCTACCTCTACCCTCGCCTGTCAACGATGCATAACCCGATTGACGCGATGTCGACACATGCTGCCAATCTGGCGTTACAACTCAAGGCGAGTGGATTGAATCCACCGAGTGAGCACCAGTTTCAAGCAACATTCATAGAGAGACAAACCGTGACAAGCCCAAGAAAGGGGCATTTAGCCCCAAAACTGTGAAGTAACTCATATGTACATACGCCATGTAAGCGCTTACATGAAACCGTCACCTAGGTCTCATTTTAGAATTGAGGCCGCTCTTAACATTGTGTCATTGAAACAGACGTGTACTTACTTGAAGAGGACAACACAATGACAAATACAAAGCCTCTGCCATCACTTTCACTGGCGATAGCCCCTATCGCAGTAATGTTTGGCTTACTGGCAATTGGTTACGGCATGCTTGGACTGCGTATCGAGCCGCTACTTCTCGTCTCTGCCGCTTTTACAGGCTTCATCGCTTATCGCATGGGCTATAACTGGGATGACATCATGGGGGCGATTGTTGAAAAACTAGCCAAAGCCATGCCGGTTATTCTTATCCTTGTGTCGGTGGGTGGCTTGATTGCCAGCTGGATGGTCAGCGGTACCATCCCCTACATGGTTTACTGGGGCCTGAAAGTCATCAGCCCTGAATATATTTTGATTGCCGCCTTCTTTGTCACCAGTGTCGTATCAGTTTGTACCGGTACATCGTGGGGCTCTGCAGGGACTGTCGGTGTCGCACTGATGGGGGTTGCTGCAGGCTTGGATGTATCCCTCGCTGCAGCGGCCGGTGCGGTGGTTTCTGGCGCCTATTTTGGCGATAAAATCTCCCCGCTTTCAGATTCAACTAACTTTGCGCCGGTTGTTTCTGGCACCACGCTTTATGAGCACATTCAACACATGCTCTACACCACACTGCCGGGCTTTGTTATCGCATCCGTCGTATTCTTCTTTGCGGGACAGCATGGTGATGTTACTGGTGTTGCCGAGCCACAAAAAGTGGTCGAGATCTTAGCGGGTATTGAAAGCCTCTATAACCTGAACATCCTGCTTGTCATCCCACCAGCGATGATCCTGTGGGGAGCGTTGACTAAAAAACCGGTGATCCCACTGATGCTAACCGCATCGGCTATCGCACTTGGCTTAGGCATGGTTCTCCAAGGCTTTAGCCTGCAGCAAGGCTTCCAAGCTTATGTTGACGGTTTCAATATCAGCATGTTCAGCGCCAATGGCCACGCCATTGACGCCATCATCCCTGATGTTTCCAAACTACTAAATCGTGGTGGCTTGTTCTCGATGATGAGCACAATCCTACTGGTATTCTGCGCCTTTGCTTTTGCCGGTATCCTCAGCCTAACCGGTGCACTCAATGTGGTACTGGGCCACTTCCTGCACATGATCCGCAGCACAGGTCAGCTGATTCTTTCGACCGTCATTGCCACCATCACTGTTGTGTTCACCACATCAGACGGTAAGTTGGCACTGCTTATTCCGGGTGAACTGTTCCAGAACGCCTACCGCAAGATGGGTCTAGATACCAAGAACTTATCCCGGACTATCGAAGATGCCGGCACCATTATTGAACCGCTTGTACCTTGGACGGCCGCTGGTGTGTATATGGCGGGTACTTTGGGGGTATCCACCTTGGATTACCTACCATGGGCAATCCAGTGTTACACCGGCGTGATCTTCGCCATTATTTACGGCTTCACAGGCTTTGGTATCGCTAAAGCTCCTGTAGATAAAGCATCTGCAAATAAAGAACAACAAACAGAAAATCACTCAGCCGTTGCTGAAGCGAAATAAGGTAACACCATGACAGTAACTTTCGACCACGTTCATGACCGCCGTTCTACCGGCTCCCTAAAATGGGACTTCATGACCGAAAAACTGGGCTTAGATTCAGAAGAGCGCCTACCTATGTGGGTATCGGATTACGACTTCCAAGCCCCGCCTGCGGTACTGGAGGCCCTAAGTCAGCGCATTGAACATGGTATCTTTGGTTATGCCGAGCGTAACAACGAGTACTACCAAGCGATCATCAATTGGTACCAACAGCAGCACGGGATCAACATAGATCAACGTTGGATCACCACCGTGCACGGTGTACTACCCGGCTTATCCATGTTGATCCAGATGCTGACCAAGCCAGGTGAACAGGTGGTGATGCAAACCCCGGGTTATGGCTCATTCCGTAAAATCACCGAGCTAAACGACCGTGAAATTGTCGCTAACCCGCTGGTGAATGATAACGGCGACTACCGAATGGATCTCAACCACCTTGAGCAGTGTTTTGCACAAGGGTGCAAGGTGATGATTTTCTGTAACCCGCATAATCCAGTCGGTAAGGCATGGTCGCAAAGTGAAATTTTTGCACTTGCCGAATTATGCGAGCGTTATCAGGTGTGGCTACTGAGTGACGAGATCTGGGGTGACTTAGCCATGCCGGGCCACCAATACTACTCCGCACTATCGCTACCTGAGCATTTGCAGCAACGACTTATCGTTGCCACTGCAGCAAGCAAGACATTTGGCTTATCGTCGCTACGGATCTCCAACTTTATGATCCCAAATAGCGATGTTAAAGCTCAATTTGTCCGCCGTCTTGATGCCCATGGCATGGATGTATACAACAGCCTGGCAATGTGCGCTGCGACAACGGCTTATCAATCATCCGGTGATTGGCTCAAGGCCCTAAAACTCTATCTTCAGGGCAACATCGATACTCTATCGACTTTTATTGAGCAAGAACTGCCAGCGCTTCAGTTCCAGCAACCACAGGCGGGTTACTTGGCGTGGGTGGACTGTCGTCAATTGGGAATTGATGATTCAGTGTTGGAGAAACGTCTGGTTGACGCAGGTATCGTACCTAGCATGGGCATTGCCTTTGGCACTGAAGGAGCCGGTTTTATCCGCTTGAACCTAGGGTGTCCACGTGACACCTTGCTTGAGGCTTGCAAGCGGCTGAAAGTGGCACTCGCAAAATAATATAGCAATCTTTCTTTTAAAGGATCTGATCCCGTCAGATCCTTTTTTAGTAATTACAATACCCACCTCAACGTTTTTACTTGCAAGCAATACTGTATATATCCCAGCACGTTTTACTAAGCCACTCAATAAAACAAGTGCGATACCTCTCAGAAATTCCCCTGAAGATAAAGTAGCATTACACACATACCATCAGATATCTGTAAGGTACCAAGCAGTATTGAAACCGAGAATAAAAATGCAAAAAGTGAATGACTTTGATCTCAAGTTACTCCATCTATTTATTACCATTGTCGAATCAGGAGGCTTTTCTGCAGCCCAATTTAAGTTGAACATGCACCAGTCCACCATCAGCACTCGCATGAATGACCTAGAAACACGAATGGGTATGACCCTATGTCGCCGTGGCAGAAGAGGGTTTCAGCTGACAAGTGATGGGCAGAAGGTCTACCAATACAGTAAAGAGTTATTTCAGGATATCACCCGATTTGAATACCGGCTCGATGGCATCCGCAATGTTTCTCATG
This sequence comes from Photobacterium lutimaris, assembly GCF_003025555.1. Taxonomy (GTDB): domain Bacteria; phylum Pseudomonadota; class Gammaproteobacteria; order Enterobacterales; family Vibrionaceae; genus Photobacterium; species Photobacterium lutimaris. The sequence continues at coordinate 338,892 of NZ_PYMH01000002.1, forward strand.
GCCATATTTACCTAGCCCTCACCGACAACTTGGCAACCAACCCGCAGTGTAAAATTCAAAAAGCTATCCGCTACTTTTGCAAAAACTATCCCAAGGTCACCATCGATACCGATATCCGAGACTCATACCAAATTGAAATGATGCTGCTGGAAGGCAAAGTTGAATTAGGGGTTACCTCCTCGGAAACGCAAAAAGATGGTCTGAGCTACACTTTTTTATTCAATGAAAAACAATGTCTTTACTGCTCGGCAGAGCATCCTATCCTCACCCTTTCTCGGGAAGTTCAAATCGAGGATTTACTCAAATACCCGATTGTCGAACGCGGTTTAGCGCATAAAATCACCCCACTCAGCGAAGCCAAGGATTTAAGGCACCTCGCAAACAGTACCAATATGGAGGCAACTGCACACCTGATCTTGTCAGGAAACTTTGTCGGCTATCTACCCGACACTATGCCAATATTTGGGAGCAGCGCGGTGAAATGGTCAAAGTCAACGCACCTTCGCTCGAATACCTTGCGGACTTCCACCTGGCCACTTTAGATTCAAAAGAGCAGTCTCTAGCTGCCACCCAGTTAATAAATGCTATTATCAGCGCTCACGACACTCAAGATAAAGACTTACACACTGCATAAGGTCTTCTCATCCATTTATGAACTACGGGATAATATCTATTATCCCGTCAATTTTATTTCATTATTTTCAATACATCGAATTCACGCAAAGTAACCATCTTAAGCTCACTATTTAATATCTTGGTGAAAAAGCGCTAAATATTTACAGACAAAAATAAAGCCAATCGAAGAAGCAATTAACTATCAAACCTACTCACTATCTCGTTAGGTTGGCTGAATAAAAGGTAAATCTATGAGCGTTTATCCATGTATTAATATTCGATTAGACACGATCACCAAAAATACGAAAAATATGGTAGCAACCTGCACAAGCCATGGTATTACCCCCGCCGGCGTGACCAAACTCGCCTGTGCCTATCCGCAAGTCGGACAGGCCATTATCAATGGCGGTATTCACCTACTGGCTGATTCACGTATTGCCAACCTAAAAAAACTGAATCACCTCAATGCACAAAAAATGTTGCTGAGATTACCCGCGATCAGTGAAGCGGCTGACGTTGTCCGCTATGCAGATATTTCCTTAAATTCTGAGCTGGCAACCTTACACGCGCTATCAGCAGAAGCCGTCGAACAGCACCGTCTGCACCAAGTCATTCTTATGCATGACTTGGGCGATCTCCGTGAAGGGGCATTCTTTGAAGAAGAAACGTTGGCGCTTGCTCGCCAGGCCATGACCTTGCCAGGCATTGAACTGGTTGGCCTTGGCACTAACCTCGCCTGCTATGGTGGTGTTGAACCTAGTACCGAAAACCAGTGTTGCCTTCTCACTATTGCCGATAAAATAGAAGCCGAAAACCAAATTAAGCTGAAATATGTTACTGGAGCTAGTTCTGCTGGGCTAAATATCATGCAGAGTGGAGAAATCCCTAAAGGTATCAACCAGCTCAGGTTAGGGGCATCATTGCTTATGGGAATCGGGCTTAATGATGAACCGATACCCAATACCAGCCAGAACACCTTCGATCTTTCAACAGAGATCATCGAAATAAAAGTTAAGCCATCAGTACCATCCCATTCCACGGCATTGGATGCCTTTGGTAATAAACCTCATTTTATTGACCGCGGACTGCGTAAACGCGCCATCTGTGCTATCGGCAAACAAGATGTCGATATCAATCAAATCACACCTCTAGACAATAACATCCTTGTTATTGGCGGCAGTAGTGACCATCTGATCCTGGATATCAATGACAGTGACAATAACTACCAAGTTGGCAGTTTAGTGACATTCAACCTTTCATACGGTGGTGTCTTGCAGTGCATGACCTCCGAATACGTTAACAAACATTTTATCTAGTTTCGTCTAACCAAAGCGGGCAACATAAGCCCGCTTTGAACTCGCTGCTCAAATTTACAACTCTTGCTTTTCGTCTTTCCATCTCCCTATTCACTTCATTATCCACCACATGAAGCCTATATTTCTCCAGTAGGCAAAAAATCAACTTCGTTAATATTTTCAATCGTACGACTATTTATACCAATCTGGATAAGTAGTTGATCAAATATTTATGTAGGTTGGTATTACTATTTATGAAAATAATGCAGGTAAAAGAAAAGCCACCAGCAACAATAATTACTGGTGGCTTATAAAAACCCAATAGCTGATTAATTACATCATTGCGCCAATACTGAGAGTGGCCATAATTAAAACGGTCAGCATACCAATCAATGGCGCAACCCATTTTAACCAACGTACATATGGTACACGAGCTATTGCCAGCCCTCCCATCAGTACGGCTGACGTTGGTGTCACCATGTTCACAAGACCGGAAGCGGATTGATAAGCCGTTACGACCAAATCACGACCTACACCTGCAAAATCAGCAAGCGGAGCCATAATCGGCATGGTTAATACCGCAAGGCCAGAAGATGAAGGAACAACAAACGAAAGTAGAACCTCCAGCCAATACATTACGTTGATGAATACAATAGAAGACAGGCCTGTAACTGCGTGTTCAGCATAGTTCAGTACGGTATCAGTGATCATACCGCGGTCCATGATAACCACTATACCTCGTGCAATACCGATGATAAGCGCAACCCCAAGCAGATCACGAGCACCATTGATGAAGCTTGATGTTAGCTCCTCTTCGCTCATACGAGCGACTAAGCCAATGATGATGGTAGCAGCCAGGAACATGGCTGATATTTCGGCCATCCACCAACCCGCCATAGCCACGCCGTAGATCATAATTCCAAACGACGCGGCAAAAAGAGCCAGAATAATTTTGCGCGTAGTCGTAAATTCCATCAGCTCATCAGACTGATTACCCAGGAAGAAGGCTTTATTCTCTTCGTACTTGTCATACACGATAGACTTGGTCTTGTCTTCACGAACCATTTTGGCATAGCGCATAACATAACCAACGCAAATCACCCAGCCAATTATCAAGATAGCAAAGCGCGGTTCGATTCCTTCTGTAAATGGGATGCTCGCAGCATTGGAGGCAATAACGGTGGCAAATGGATTGATAGTGGAGCCGAGGCTGCCAATACCCGCACCTAACTGAACAGTTGCCGCCGCGACTAGAGGGTCAAAGCGGGCCAGCATCATGACAGGAACCAATAACGTGTAAAATGGAATTGTCTCTTCAGCCATACCATAAATCGTCCCCCCTGCGGCGAACATCGCCATCAATATGGGGATCATCAACTCTTCCCGACCTTTAAAACGTGCGGTTACACGGGCTATACCAGCATCAATAGCCCCCGTTTTAGTTACCAAGCCAAGAAACCCACCGATGACGAGAATAAATAAAGCAACGTCAATAGCTGCTGCTTCATAACTGTTGTGATCGTAAAAGCCATCAATGGGTGCCAGCAGAACATCCACTACACCCTGCGGGTTATTATCAATAGGTTGGTAGGTACCGCTTACTGGTACTTCCCTACCTAGTTCTTCATTCATTACGCGTTCATACTGACCAGCAGGAATAAGCCAGGTTAGCAGCGCTACAAACGCAATAAGGGCAAAAAGTATTGTGTAAGCTGAAGGAAATTTAAAATTAGCAAAAAAACCAGTCTTCTCTTCTTTCGTCGCGGTTTGGGTCGTCATTATTGTCTCCTTGTCTTACTACTGTCGCCAGTAGAAAACGATCGCTCTATATACCAAACACTGAATAGGAATTGTTATTGGAAAATTAGAAATCTAAAAATTATTCGAAGTTTTCTTTTATTAATACGTCACCGCCCAAAATCATCGCTTTTCCTTTGGCAATAACGGAATGGATAGTAAAGTCATCATTAAAAATGCAGACATCAGCATCATGACCCGTTTCGATCCGACCTTTATTTATACCTAACGTGTCGGCAACGTTTGCTGTCATCATGGCAATAGCCTGCTCTGGCTCAATGCCGACATTGATTAATTTCGGCAAAAACTCCAGGTTGCTATCACAACTTGCCGCGACAATACCGGTAAGCTCCCCTTGTTCATTAAATTCTGGCAGGCTTCCGTTACCATCTGAACTGGTGGTAATACGATCCGCAGCAACGCCCGACTCAAGTGCATGCTTTATCATCTGATCTTGAGGAGCATAATTCCCGGGAGCGGAAGTAATATCGATTTTTCCACCTTTCAATGCAAAGCTAATCGCTTCGTCAAATAAACCGGCATTGCGCTCGAGGTGTGTTGGCGAAAAGTGTTGAATCGGTATGCCCATGTCTAGCAGTTCATCTATCTTATCAAATGCATTGGGTAGATCTCCCATGTGAATATGAAGGACACCGCGTTTTCCCGATAACAGCCCCGCGACTCTGATATCAGAGGTAATACGTGCTAACTCCTGTGTGGTAGGGAAAGAACAGCGATGATCAGCCAAGGCGACCTTTACGCCCAGAACCGAGGGGATGAAAGCAATATCATCCCGGATCGACCCGGTGATGGTTTTGGTTGGCACTTCATAAGAGCCTGTGTACATGTAAGCGCTCATGCCACTTTCAGTTAATGCGGCGGCTTTGGCATACAAGTCTCGGGGAGAACGTGAAATACCATCAGTTCCGAGCACACCTATAACAGTGGTGGTTCCAGCTTGTAACAGTTTTTTTAAGGTCACCTGCGGTACTCTGCTGATAAAACCGGACTCTCCTCCTCCACCGATGAGATGTACATGCTGATCAATCAATCCTGGTGTGACAATTTTCCCACAGCAGTCAATGGTAGATACGCTCGGTAGCCCCGCCACATTTAAATCAGGATCAATGGCGAGTATTTTTCCTTGTCCGATTAAAATGTCCGTTTTACCGACTTTTTTAGGATTATATAAATTTGTATTTTTCAGTAGGGTAAACATGATTCCTCTGTCCTTTGGGATCTGTAACTTCCGATAATCGTAAAACTATCCGACGGTCACCATAAACAAGCGAAAGGCATCAAGGCAGTATATTTGGATCTATGTACAAAGCACATATCGCCTTACCTCGCTCGTTGGTTGTAAACATTGAACGACTATTGGAGGAAAAGATAAATAGTGAGGTTAGGATAGTTACTTTGCGTGAAATCGATGTATTGCAAAAGAGGATTCAAAAGGCTTATTTATCAATCAATTATGATATCACTGACAGTTCTGCATCAGGCTAACAAAAAACAATAAACCCTCCCAACGATTGAGAGGCCACATATAAGCTTAAAGCTGAACCATGAATGACTTATCGAGAGGAATACGGAACTCCTTACCCATCATGCTATAGATGTTGACTCGCACCGTATTCCAGTTATATTCGAACACACTATCATCGGTCTCCAGGCTTTGCGTTAATATCCATTCTGTTGCGTAGCCCATCATAGCGTTGCCAAAATCCATATAAGGCGCATCTGCGGGTACACGGTATGGCACTGTCGATAGCTTCATCATCGCATTGTTCACGCTGGTCGGTTCGGTTAACTTGTTGGCAAAATAACTCGCATGCAGAAAGCGGCTATGTGCATTACCGATACCAATAGAGCCATAGTCGGTATCTCGATCAGCATTTTCCCAGCTCGATACTACCTCTTTCCGTTGGTCTAAGTGCTGTTGCAGTGATGGATCATTAGTCATCACCATTGCCTCTTCACCACGATATGTGTTGACTCGGCCCTCATCCATCTCAATGACCAATCGGTCACCGCTTTTGTCTGTTACTGACCAATGCAGGTTCATTTCCATTGGCATACCTTGAAGGCTTAAACGCCCAAAATCTAAAGTCGGCAACGCTTCAACGACTTCAGTAACCGAGGCGTAATTGGCCAGTAAGTATTCACCAAAAGTAAACTGCGTGATCTGCGAGGTATTAGTTACCGGCTCCATCACCATCGAAGGGTAGAACAGTGTATTAACTTGCAGGCCTTCACTGTTCACTCCATCCCTACAAGCTCTCCATAAGCAAAAATAGCCACAATATCGTACTTTACTTCATAGTTATCGCCGATCGCGTTACCTTGAATCGAGCGCATCTCACCTTTGTTTATGTTTCCCAATACAGGGGGAGTGGCTTCGATTTCACGTTGGGATATACGGTTAACTTTAAAGCGATAACGCAAATCATTGAAATCATGTTATGAGGATCAACCCCTCACTTAGAGGCTATATTCACGACTATGTTCTTTGAACAACTTGAGGGTTTCTTTAGCGACAGGCCCTAAAAGAGTATTGCGTTACCATAAATTAAGCGGAAACTGTAAGGTACTATTGATTTCATCTATCTCAATAGATTCCAGCTCACCGGATTGCAAGTGCTCTTCAACACAATGTTGAGGAACGATAGCCCACGCCTCGCCACAAAGAAGTAGCTGCTTGAGAACACAAAGACCCATTAAAAAATAAGATGTAATAAAACCTTGAGAAACACTCATCTTCTAGCACTGTGTCAGTTATAAAATCTCACATATCTTGATGTGGTTTTAACTAAGTTTTAAGGCAGATTAACAAGGTTATCAGGTATAATTTTCGCCAGTTTTGAAACCGATGGCGAGTGAAGAATGCCTAACCCTACACAGCAACAAGTTAGTCACTGCCATGTAATGGCAAAGCCGAGCAGCTCCGTTTGTAACATCGACTGTACCTATTGTTTTTATTTGGAAAAAGAAAACCTATACCCCGAAAGAAAACACAACTGGAAAATGTCAGAAGAGACATTAGAGCTTTATATTAAACAGCAGATAGAAGCCCAAGACAGTGATATAGTTGATTTTGCCTGGCAAGGTGGCGAACCAACCCTTATGGGGCTCGATTTTTTCAAAAAAGCAGTGGCAATACAAAAACAATATAAAAAACATCGCCACATCAATAATGCTTTTCAAACCAATGCGATATTGCTCAATGATGAGTGGTGTGAGTTTTTCAAGCGGGAAGACTTTCTGGTTGGTGTATCGATTGACGGTCCAGCCGAACTGCATGATGCATATCGCGTCAACCGCGCGGGACGGCCAACCCATGATAAAGTCATGGCCGGCATTGCCTTTTTAAAGAAATACAAAGTAGAGTTTAATACCCTAACCGTCGTGAATGACCAAAATGCCAAATATCCAGAAAAAGTATATGACTTTTTAGTTGGCATTGGCTCTAAGCACTTGCAGTTCATTCCGCTGGTTGAACGTCAATCTGCCGAAATCACAGCCGATGGTTTGCAACTTATTGACCCAGACTTTGGCCATCAAGCTAGCGTTACTCCTTGGTCTGTGTCGCCACAACATTACGGTAATTTTCTTAACCGCATATTTGACCACTGGATCACCAAAGATGTTGGCCGGATCTATGTCAACATGTTCGATACCACGCTGGCAACTTGGTGCGGCCAACCTGCCGGCCTATGCATCTTTTCGCCAACTTGCGGCCATGCTTTTGCCCTTGAGTCGAATGGTGATTTATATAACTGCGACCACTATGTCTATCCTGAACACCGACTCGGCAACATCCATTCACAGAGTATTAGAGAGCTAAATCTTTCCGATCAAGCCAATACCTTTGGCCTCAACAAACGAGATAAGCTCACCACCCAGTGCCAGCAATGCGACTTCCGCTTCGCATGCCACGGCGGCTGTCCAAAACATCGCTTCCACACATCGAAAACAGGCCAGCCGGGTCACAACTACTTCTGTGAAGGCTATGAAGCTTACTTCAAGCACACCGCGCCTTATATGCAAATGATGAGAGATCTAATTATGCACGGCCGCCCTGTTTCAGAAATCATGCTGCATCTACATCGCCAGCGGAGCGAAATACAACAACAGGCCGTAGGAAGAAATGCCCCTTGCCCATGTGGCAGCGGTAAGAAATACAAGCGTTGCTGCGGATAATAAAAAAGGTGTCACCAATTTGGTGACACCTATCTATTCAGCGCAATATGAAATGATGATTTAGATTTCAGCTTCAGCTTCAGCTGATTCAATCAGCGCTTGGTACTTATTCAACCATTCGTTACCGTAAGCAGCAAGAGACCACGCTGCAGCAGTTTTCACTGCGTTTAACTGCACGCGCGTTCATTGTGTTGTTGATGAATCTACCCCCTAAAGATGTCAATTAGGTGACGGCAAAATGAAACTAATTATATGGATATAAAGAGAAAGATAGGTGTATATCGATAACGTCTACATCGGCCACTGCATCATAATATTGTCTGAATATATCGAGCTGCCAGAGTGTACTGTTAGCTAATCCAATACACGCTTCAGCCCTGACACGTAAGCAGGAAATTGTGAAACAGTATTGTGGCCGGCCCCGGTAATGACAACGACCTCAACCAGCTGCTCGCCAAATTCAGCAATTAACCGGTCCGTTCTAGCCCGGGGGATCACCCGATCCTCTTCTGCAATGAAGATATAGGTTTGAGCCTTAATCTCTTTTACCCTATCTAAAGATCGGTATTTATCTTTGATCATCCAGGAAACGGGAAACATCCAGTAAATATCTTTTGCGACATTTTCAATACTATCAAATGGTGTCACCAAGATAAGTTTGTCCACTTGCCGATTCGCCGCCACATACGTGGCAATACCGGAACCAAGGCTTCGACCCATCAAGGATACTGAATCATGTTTACCTTTAACCGACTGAAATATCTCTACAGCATCGCGATATAATGCCGTCTCAGTTGGCGACCCCACGTTATTTCCATACCCTCGATACGGGATTAGATAGACGGTGTAATTGGGGATTACCGCTTTAAAGAATGGAATATTGGCTTCGATACTTTCTGCGTTTCCACCGTAATAGATTAACGCCTTAGGTTGCCCTTGATTGAGCACCCAGCCAGAGAGCGGTACACCATCAACAACGAAGCGGGTATTCATCTCGCCGTAAACATCACTGGCACTTTGGGGAAAATACAGAAACTGACGTTGCAGGGAACAAAAAGTAAGAACAAAAAGTGCGTATAGCACCACCAGGGTTACCCACATGCTGTTCATTCCCGCCACCTGCCGTGCCTGAGCTCATACCTATAATATACAAGCGCATAAATAACTATATTGATCCCCACAGCGGCAATACCCAGTAAAACTTGGACACCAACGTGTATGCCAACCGGATAAATAACGGGGATAATATAGTGCTCAACAAACCCTCCCGGATAGCCTTCGCCACCTGCCGCTTGTCTCAATTGGTTTTCCAATGGCGTTAACGGGCAGATCCAGCCTTTGAAACTGAGCACAGTAACCCATAGCGCCGCAGGAATATGGACAAACAGCATATAGCCACGCCATAGTACCAACGAGCCTCCGAACAGTGCGAAGATGATAAATACAAGGTGAAGTATTACGACCAGATCTGCCAGTATTCGATAAACCATAAGCTATCACCCCCTTCCCTTGGTCAAACATAGCTTATTAAAACAATCACTGTTATCCACATTCAGGTCAAACTTTGAAAGTTATACCGACCTGCAACGCGTGGGTTCTTAGGTGTTATCAACAAATTTTGGGGACAGTTCCAACAGGGCGATATAAGAAGATAGTAGTATCAGACGACCAGATGAAAGAAAATGATAAATGCAACGTTACTCATAGCATCTCTGGCTCAAGACAAAAAAGGCACTCGTAAGCCCATGCTTAGAGTGCCCTTTAAATTAATATGATGCGTTAAAGCAATTAGATGGCTTCACCGTTGATGGTAACAGCGACGTCGATGTTGCCACGAGTAGCGTTCGAATACGGGCAAACCTGGTGTGCCGTGCGTACAAGCTGAAGAGCGCTTTCCTGGTCCATATCCAAAGTGGCTGCCAGGCTCACGGTCAGGGCAAAGCCACCTTCTGAGTTCGGGCCAATACCTACCTCTGCCGTTACCGGCGCTGTTGTCACGGGCAATTTTGCTTCTCGAGCAACGTGTAGGATCGCATTGGAGAAACACGCGGCATAACCGGCAGCAAATAGCTGCTCGGGGTTTGTTGCGGTACCGCTGCCACCCATCGCTTTCGGATAGGCCAAATCGACGTTCAATAGGCCATCGTCAGTTGCGACTTTACCGTTACGCCCTGCAAGTGCTGTTGCTTTTGTTGAGTACAGTGTTGTCATAATTATCCCTCTTCAATTTGAGTTGCGCGCAATCTAATTGCCAGCAATCATAATTCGAAATAATAGTGGTGGTCAAGTATATTGCGCACAACTTAGTTTTATTTCTTATCGAATTACAGAGGGCAAAATGACAAACAACCCCGATGATTTTGAGACCAAAGAAGCAATAGCGCTTGAAAATCAAGTCTGTTTTCCACTCTATAGTGCCGCCAATGCTGTCGTCCGTGCTTATCGCCCGCTACTAAATGCGTTGGATCTTACTTATCCACAATATTTGGTAATGATTGTACTTTGGGAAAAAAATGGCATTAACGTTAAGGAGTTAGGAGCAAAACTATATCTGGATTCCGGGACATTGACGCCGCTACTAAAGCGCCTTGAAACCAAAAAGCTGGTTGTCCGTACCCGTGGTCTCGAAGACGAACGCGTCAGAATGATATCGCTTTCTGACGAAGGTGCCGCCCTAAAAGAAAAAGCCCTCGCAATACCCAGCGAAATGGCCTGTAAAGTGGGTGGAGATATCGAAGAACTTGCTCAACTCAAATACCTGTGTGAGAAGCTGGTAAAAAAGCTCAATCGCTAGACCGGTAGAGATAATTTAGCATGATGAACGGCCAAGCTTGATTAGACAGGACTCAACCAGTTTGCTCAGCGAGTTGGGTCACCTATGCGAAGGGTGTCTGTTGAGCTTGGTAATGATTTGCCCTAAAGGTGTTTCACATACTACAACTTGTTACCTTTGAACTTATTTTTTTCCGAGTACACTCTGAGTAAATAATTTTTCTGTCATGGAGGCGTTATGAGTGGTGGTGTTACAGCTGCAGTCTTAGCATCAGAGTCGGTTTCGACATTGTCATGGGATAACCTGATTTTGCCTTTGGCTATTCTAGGCATCGGAATCTTAACGTTGTATTCAAAACGTATTTTTACGTGGCTCGATGATAAGTCACCAGAGTTGAAAAAGAAGGATAAGAAGAAAAATAACAAATAATGGCACCAAAACCTGCCAGTTAAAACGTTTGTACCGCTTTATCAGCCTTGTTAAAAGATCATTCACATCCTGACTCACCTTTGCCCGTGCGACCTGAAGTCGTATGAAACGTTGTTCACCACGATAAGAGTGAACCATCTGTATCACCAGATGACCCTAGGATCCTTAATAAAGCAGCGAATCCGACAATGTAACGAAACTCGGTTGCTAGACCGAGTGCGAACTGAATCGTGAGAGGACGTTCTTCCTGATAACCACAAATCGGGTAAGTGCTAGGGTGTCAGTATGATGAACGTAAGTGAATCCACGTAAGGCGCGTTATATGATGAAGCAGCGGAAGTGGTTAATACGCTGTGGCCAAAACGGCAATGAGCGTCGGAAAGGGGTTGGGCAATGCCCTTTCGTGATCGTTATGCTCTCCGCACTAGAGTGGGCATCTAACCTGACGTTTTAAGTAACATACGGAACAGGGTAAGCCTGTATATCTCCCTCAGGGAAAGCCGTCTGTGAAGATCGCCGATAGGTATGCAGGTAAAGGCGGTTAGAGAAAGCAAATGCCGTGTTGTAATGATGCGGATATCTCGATGATTTTTCGACGCGTCTGTTTAAGCAAAGCGGGAAGAGCTTTGGCATCAGTGCCGTGTTTTTTAACTTTTCACTCACCTTCACCAAACATACTCAAGTTTTATTGAGTGTGCCAATTCGTTTACTAGAAATATAAGCGTCCGCGTAAACCAAATACAACAGCAACTACTTCATTTGAGAATGCAGGGTCAACGATAACCTGCATATCTGGCGTTAATTGAAAATGGTCACCAAATTGCATGTTGTAATAGATTTCTGCAACGATTTGAGAATCATCAATGCCAAACTCAGCCTCGTTAATTTTAGACCAGTTGACTGCAACACCGAGTGTGTTTGTCGGTTGACCAAGCCCGAAGTATCCCACCCCAGTGGATACAGATGTCTTGTACAAAGCAGCATCTCCTTCTAATGAGTACCCCATTCTAAAAAAGGGCATTATGTTATCATTCACAAAATAGCTTGCAGAAAAGTTAAACCCGCTACTTTTTTTACTACTATGGCGAGCAGAACCATTCGTGGCTTCTGTGGGATCAAGGTGCCAATAGGTAACATGGACATTATTGGTATAAATGTTCTCCTGTGAAGATGTCCAACCAAGTTCTATAGACTTAAACAGATCATGCTCATTGAATAATGAGTCAAACCCACCAAACATCTTTTCTACATCAGAATAACCATTTGCATCTGCTACACCTGCAACCACATAGTAGTTGTCTGTGATCATGTGTCCGATCGTTAAACCTAACAGTCCATCATCGGGTAGCCCCATCGCCCCTGATCCAGTTTGAAATGCAAGATTTGAGAAGCCTGACCAAGGGCTGGCAAGTGCATATACATCGACATAATCCGTTACGTCTTGGAAACCGATGATCATTGACGTTTTTCCATCGTTTAGCTTTTGCTTCCAATGAAAATTCGTAATACGTGTTCCTTGATCATTAAAAGCAGGGTTGAGCATACCAACATACCCCAGGTTTTCATCGGCCATAAACGCATAAGAGTTAATTGCTGAATCCGTATAGGCGTGTCTATGTTCGATCTTCCAAACAAAACCGCCGGTATTTTGGCTTCCTAGATTGACTAAGTTCCACTGACCGTAGAAACGAGCGACACCAGACGCAACAGAGGCTTTCTCACCATTAAAACCGCTGCTGCTGGAAAATCCTTGCGAATTGTAATCCAAGCCGAACGTTAGTCCTGAGTCTGCTAAAGATTCTCGCAATGGCTTTTGAACATTTTTTTGCGCTGAAATTGTATTCTCAACGGTGTCAGGGCTCTCAAAATTGGCTGCATAAATTGGATATGAAAACATAGTAGCAGCGACGGCAAGGGTTAGTTTTTTAGGCGTTAGAGTCATTATGATGTCTTTGTGCTGTTTGTGTATAGCAGAGATCTTAACAACCCAATCCGGTATAATGAGCCATTTTACGACAATAAAAAAGGGCGAGATAAAGCCTCGCCCTTTCAACAGCACTACCAACTCACTTTATTTAAGTGTGTTTTTGTAAACCACCCCATCTTTCATAATCATTTGGATGTTCTTACTAGGGTCACCCAGCAGGGAAACATCTTTAAGTGGATTACCATCAATAATGAGTAAATCAGCGTAAGCGCCAACCTCCACAACACCCAGTTTCGCTTCTTGCTGGTACGGATCTCTTAAACCACTTAAACGGAACAACTCAGCGTTGTCAGACGTAGCTTGCTTTAAGATCTCATAGTCAGAAAAGTACTTTTTACGTGCAGCGAACTCCATGTTTTGCAATGCTTGTTTTTCAGGAGGACCAAACAAGTCTGTCCCCCAAGCTATTTTGACATTGTACTTTTTAGCAAGCGTCAACATCTTTTCGGACTTTTCATTTACCATACGCATTTTCGGCTCAGATGGCGTGCCAACAATATTAAGCTGCTCAGGTGTCATACCAAAAAGAAAGGCTTGTGGCGATAACCAAACGCCTTTCTCACCCATCAATTTTAACGTATCTTCTTTCAAAAATGGGCCGTGCTCAATGGATTTCACCCCTGCCTCTACTGCCTGCTTCACTGCCCCATCAGTATAAGCGTGCACTGCAACATAGGTGCCCCAATGCTCGGCTTCAGTAGTGATCGCTTTCATTTCCTCATAGGTATACTGTAAGGTATCAAGAGGATCGTAATAACTTGATACACCGCCACCAGCCATGACTTTCAATTGAGTTGCACCGCTACGCAGTACTTCACGAGCCGCCTTTTGAACTTCTGGTACGCCATCAGCGATATAACTCCAACCAAACAACGCCGCTTTATCTGGAATGCCCGTGAAGTAAGGCGAGATATATTGTTTTGAAGTAGCTAGATCGCCATGCCCAGAGGTCTGAGAAATAAATGCATTTGATGGATAAACGCGCGGACCTGGAATTTTTCCACTATCAATTGCACGCTTGATCCCACCAACAGGCCCGCCAACATCTCGTACCGTTGTAAACCCACGTAGTAACATATCTTTGGCCCCAACTACCGATAGTGCTGCTGAGTAAAAAATAGTGTCTTCATAAATCGATACATTAGGTACATCGTTTAAGGTTAGATGTACGTGCGCATCAGTAAGGCCGGGCATTAAGGTTTTACCTTGTCCATCTATAACAGTGGCCCCCTCTGAAGGTTTGATACCTGATGCTATTTCAACGACTTTATTATTTTCAATCAGAACATCTAAGTTCTCATATAGCTTATTTTCAATGCCGTTAAAGATGTTTACATCCGAAATTAAAGTTTGGTTGATGTCTTGGGCAAGCGCCGAGCTGCTCATAACTAAAGCTAAGGCTGAAATTGGCAATGTTAATCGTGACTTTTCTCTAGAGTTTTTCATCATATCTCTCACTTTATGGGGTTATAATTCATCGATTTTCAGGAAAAAACTTTTAAAAAGTATCCACTTTACTGCAATGGGTACTTTTCAATACTGACTTCGTATAGTTTGTAAAGGCTCTGCACACCAGAAACACCATCTGAGTACTCGACTGTTTTATTGACGTTTTCTATCTGTAATTGACCAGTCACCCAAACCGGATGATGGATAGACTCTAATTCAAAGCCATCATTCGTTTTTACATAGATAATTTGATTGGGAGGAGGGGGCGGCGTATGTATACAAGATCCTGCAGAGGGGACGAGGAAAAACTCGGTGACTTTATTATCGGTAAAGGCTAACGGTGTGATAAACCCAGCAATTTTCACGAACTGATCATCTAACTCTACTGTAGGACTCGTTGCTCGCTTTACGTTTGCTGCAATCATTTCTTCTCGAGATTTAAGTATCTCGGTAGCATCAATATCGAACTCGGAAAGGCTATCTATAAGTTTAGATTTGAGTTCCAGTTGCTCTTTTGTTGGAGAGGGCTTCTCTGAGATTCTTGCTACTACTCTTAAATCATCAACCTGTTTGCGAGTCAATACTGAAAATGGATTGCTTATTTTCGAGTCCATTTCCGGCATGAGTTGAAGCCACGTAATTTCTAACTGAGCATGCGCCACCAATGGCATTATTAGAAATATGAAAGTTATTACTTGTCTCATTGGATCTCTCTGATTGATTTGAGTTGCGTCTAAATAAGAAGATAAACTAGTATAGATAGCTAAACCCGCGCATGGAGCCATTTTGCGACACAGCAGTGATTAAAGAATTGAATAGGAATCCCGATGAAGTTTGCCCACATCGAATTTATCCAGAAAAGTTATTTCACAAACTTCGTTTTTGAAGTATCAAAGAGAACTAATGTTTTAGATCTATCTGAAATTCCAATTGAAGCGCTAAATGCTCGTTGTCGTTCTACGCAATTGCCCAAAAATGCAATTAAGGTAATTTTTGAACAGCTATTTACGAACTTATCTGATTCCGAGTTCGACTCACTCCTAGGTGATATCTGTAAAGAGAGCCTAGTACCTAATCTATTGCAATTTCTTCGGCCAAATAGCTCTCTCATTGAAGCGCTAAGTGGTTTAGGTGATGTATTAAAGTCTTTCTATGGAGACAGCCAAGTGTCTATTCAGTTTGTAGGTAAAAACTGGTGGTTAGTTCGTCAAAGGGAGTTAGACAATAAAGCTTGGTTTACAGCCTCCGAAATTTTTACCGTTATCATGTTTCGTGAAATCCTGAGTGCGTTAACTCATCGTACGATTTCTTATGAGAATGCTGCGATTCAAAGTAGCGCTACAATGATAGACAGAATTAATAGTATTGACGGGTTTCAACAAGCACAAATATTTTCATCTCGCCCGGTTACTGCGGTTGCGATCCCACTTTATATTCTTCCTGAAAGTGCGGTTATCAATAAAAAAAATAAAGGTAGTTTAACAATCGCAAAAATTGAAGCAGCAAATCAAGATGACTTTCTACGTAAATTTAAGTCAGCTATTCGACCTTATATATCATCGGGTAAAGTAACTATTGAATTTGCAGCTGACTTAGTCGGCATAGAAGTACGAACGTTACAACGCCAGATAAAACGGTGTGGCACGACTTTTCGCAACATAAACGAAGAGCTTCTGGTTGATTATGCGTGCCAAATGCTACTGAACACGACATGGACTAGTCATCAAATTGCAATTAACCTTGGCTATTCGGATACCTCACATTTTGCCCGGATGTTTAAAAAAAGAATGAATTGCTCACCGAAACAATATCGTGATTCAAAGATTAGTATCTAACCTTAACCGAACTGGCATATCATTGCCTAAAGTGACCTTGCTTAGGCATGTTGATCTTTGCGGTACATGATAGCCACATCATTGAAAACGCCAGTAACACCATATTGTGAATCGTCCCGGATTTGTCGGAGGCTAACTTTCTTGAGAGAATTCATAGACTGGAACTTAGATGGGATTTATGGAAGCCTCAATGCTTAAGGTATAGTCTATGAGACAAACTAAACCTATCCGCAGATGAAATGGCATTCTAGCGAACCTTGGTCGAAAACGAATTATCTGTGCGTGAGCTTGGGATCGATGCTTTACCTAACCTTGCGATAGAGCTAACTCAGCAGCTTCATAAATCAGCGGCAGGAGAGGTAATCAAGCTTGTGCTTGAGCAAGCAAAGGGGCTAGTGGACGGCTGGTATAAATAATGACAAAGGCAAGGTTTGAAACCTTGCCTTTTGAATATCTATGCGCTCCAACTATGAATGTCACTGACGTTCCACATTCAGAAAAGTTATGGCAATAACAGCATATAGGCGTTTAAGTCTAAATGACTTCTGTCCAATAAAAAGTTATACCAACCACATCGAAAATTAAACAAGTGTCACGCAGGCGACACTTGTTCCTCGACTTATCCTTTATGCGTTAACAACACCATCACTTCGGCATGTTCGGTATGGGGAAACATATCAAACCACTGTAGTCGTTTTAGCTCGTAGTGCGGTAGATCTAACAAATCGTGTTTCAACGTCTGTGGATTACAGCTCGAATATATAATGTGTTTAGGAGCCAGTAACGAGAGCTGTTCCGTTAATACTTGCCCTAACCCACGGCGTGGCGGGTTAACCAATACCAATTCGGGCGCACTCCCCTGCTGTTGTGAAAAACAGGCTGAATCCAAGGCGTCAAAGTCCAGATTGTTAATCCCTAATTGTTTGGCGGAATACTTAGCACTGGCAATCGCTTCAGGTTCAATTTCAATACCGACAACCTGTTCGACGTCATTGGCGCAGTGCAGTGCAAAGCCGCCAACACCACAGAACAAGTCCCACATAGTATTTGGTGATAACGCCTTTACCCAATCACGAGCTGTAATGTAGAGTTTTTCTGCAACCTTGGGGTTAGTCTGGAAAAAACTTTTCGGCCTGATCACCAATGGGACGCCATTGAATACCTCAACCAATTGCTGGGTCTCGGTCAGGAAAATTTCTTCCTCTCCTTCCAAGCGAGCCATATGGATGGGTTGTAGGTTCACCGACACCACTTTTACTTGTGGGCAATCAGCAAGCAAGCGATCAAGGTTAGCTTCTATGCGGGCTAATGCCTCTCGGCTTCGCAACACAAGCCGCATCATATATTCGCCTTGGCACTCGGAGCGAGTGAGCAAGATGTATTTCAGCTCACCTTTCTTTTTTATTTTATTGTAAGGCGGGATCCCCGCTCTTCTGATCCAATTTTCCAAATAGGTCAGCAAAACCTGCATATCATCAGGATAAAGTGGGCATTTACACAAGCTCACCGGTTGGTTGTCACAGCCATCGATACCAATAACTGGTGCATGCGCTGCCCCCAACACCACCATTTTGGCCTTGTTCCTAAAACCTGTTTCATCACTACAAACAGCGGGAAGCCATTGTTCAGGCATCATCGATGAAAACAACTGCTTTAGCTGTTCATCCTTTCGCTGAACTTGCTGAGAATAAGGCACATCAGAATAGACACAAGAGCGGCAGCGCTGCAGGTCATAGTGAGAACATTGCATGGGTGTACGACTATTAAAGAAAAGCGCTAGTCTATTCCTTTATTGAAAAAGCACCATTTGGGTTATTGATGGGAGCGATGATCCATTTTTATGATATTGCTGACATTTTAGGCAAGAGTATTCTGTTGATTTGAATATCAATGTTAGCTCAAAGAAACCAAGCCATGATTTTGCTAGCTTAACGCAAACTCAAATTACCCTGCACTATTATGAAACTCAGCCAACTTAATGCGTTTAAAGCCGTCATTGAATGCCAGACTGTTACCGCGGCCGCCGAGCGCCTTCATCTCAGCCAACCCGCGGTGAGCCGATTATTATCAAGCCTAGAGTCACGGCTAGGGTTTAAATTGTTTATTCGTAAAGGTAACCGCCTTGAACTCAGCGACGAAGGGCAGGCATTTTATCTTGAGGTGGCCAAGGTATTCGACGCCGTGTCCGGTTTAGATCAAGTGGCCCACTCTATTCGTTCAAGCCACTTTGGTAGCCTCAATATTGCCGCCATGCCGCTACTCTCCAATGCGTTCCTACCCCGCGTCGTAGCAACCTTTCTAACCCAAACACCTAGGCTAAAGTTAGGCTTTAAGACCTATCGCTCAGAAGAGGTTGTGCGTCGGGTACAAAGCCAAACCGCCGATATCGGTTTTGCCTTTGTCGATGATATCGTGGCAGGTGTGAAAGCCCAGCGTGTAGAATGCGAGTGCGTATGCTTGCTCCCCGCCAGCTCGCCGTTGGCAAAACGAACAGTCATCGATATCTATGATATTGCCGATCAGGTATTAATCCGCCATGAGAAAGACGCCACCCAGCGCCAAATAGATTCCTTGCTAAGACGCTATAACCTATCGACTATCGAGCATATCGAAGTGTCACTCGCCAGTACTGCAGCGGCGCTAGTAAAAGAAGGCATTGGTATTGCGATCACTGACCCGTTTACCGCCGTCATGGAAAGCGAGCACCCACATGTAGTTATGCGACCGCTCGTTTTCAACCTAGCGTTTGAATTTGACATTCTTTATCCAGCACTCAAACCTATCCATCGCCATGCCGAGCACTTCATCGAGCAATTCATGCTATTGGCCGACTCGCTTGATGTTCAGTTAAAAATAGGTCCGATGAGAGATCTTGATGAATAGCCTTTGGGATGACATCACACTTACCTTGCATATAGCCCGCGATAACAAATCAATGATTAAACATTAAAAATCAGTCATATAAAGCCAATTGATATTTATCATATTACTTTTTTGCATGGCTGTTTGTTCCTTTGGCATTGGCGATAAAACACGATAATTCCTTACTGTAGCCATAACAACGACACACATTAAAAGGAATAATCATGACAAATCGTGTCTCTATCATTGGCTCAGGAAACGCCGGATTAACAGCGGCCTATCACTTCACTAAACAGGGTGCTGATGTTTGCCTTTACGGTAGCCCGGGCTTTGATCAACCACTGAAAGATATTGAACAACGCGGTGGTATCGAAGCCCTTAGCCACTTCAATGACGTGGAGCTCACGTTCGCCGGGTTTCAAACTCTCGACAGGGTCAGTCGAGATCTTAAAGAAACCCTGGCTTATGCCGATATTGTGGTACTTCCAGTGCCTTCGTTCGCCCAAGAGCCTTTGTTTATTGAGATGCTACCTCATCTTCGTGATGGTCAAATCGTCATGCTGATGCCGGGGAATTACGGCTCGTTAGTACTCAATAAAATCAAACACGAGCAAGGTTATGGCGAGCTTGATATTACCTTTGTCGATGCTATTTCAATCCCTTGGGCCACCCGCATTGTCGGGCCTGCCCAGTTGGCGATCTTAGGGATGAAAGAGTTCCTACCCGTGGCAGCTTTCCCCGCCAAGCGCACACAGGTGGCAATTGATGCCCTTCAAGCAGTAATGCCTCTCCCTCTTTCCGCACTCAATAACGTGCTTGAAGCGGGTTTAGAGAATATTAACTTTGGTGGACACCCGCTGCTCACGACACTGAATATGGGGCTGCTGGAAAACTTTGATGGCCAGTTCAACTACTACAAAGATTGCTGCTCTGTCTCAACGGCCAAAGCCGCGGCGGTAATGGAAAGTGAGCGTCTCGCTATCGGCCAGCAACTCAATCTGTCGCTGAAACCGGAATTAGATGCAATGAATGCGCTTTACAACATGGATTGCAAAACCGTTTATGAAGTTAACCGCACCTCTGAAACGCACGGCAAGCTCAACAGCGCACCAAACTCGGCGAGTAATCGCTATATCACAGAAGATGCCGCTTACTTGTTGGTGCCTTGCTTTGAGCTTGGCCAACTGACTGGGGTAAATACCCCGATGATCACCGCCTGCCTGCACATTGATAACGCCTATAACGACACGGACTATTTCACCACAGGGAGAACATTAAAAAAAATGGGGCTTGATAACCTTTCTGCCCAGGAAATCATGGACTTTGTAGCGTAAGCCAAGCGCAATTGACAAATATGGGGCTGCGGGCCCCATAAAGGACTGAACGATGAGCAAATTTAAATTTCCTTCTGCCTATACAATCTTAATGTTGCTAACAGTATTCATGGCGTTACTCACTTGGATGATCCCTGCGGGTCAATACCAGATGGAGCTCAATGAAACACTGGGCAAACTGGTTCCAGTTGTTGGCTCCTACCAAACCGTCGAGGCGAACCCTCAAGGTATTATTGATATCTTGATGGCCCCTATTCAAGGTTTTTACGACCCATCTGACTATGTTGCGCGGGCCGTTGATGTCGCCTTGTTCGTGTTGGTTATCGGTGGATTTCTAGCGGTCGTGACCGAGACTGGGGCGATTGATGCGGGTATCGCAGGTACAATGAAGCGTCTTGCAGGCCGGGAAAAATGGATGATCCCGATCCTTATGGGGCTTTTCGCACTAGGTGGGACGGTTTACGGTATGGCTGAAGAAACAATCCCCTTCTATGCCCTGCTAATTCCGGTCATGATTGCAGCAGGCTATGACAGTATTGTTGGTGTCGCCATTATTATGGTTGGAGCAGGTATTGGCTGCCTCGGCTCAACCATTAACCCTTTTGCTACTGTTATTGCTTCCAATGCTGCTGAAATCAGTTTCATGGAAGGCTTTGCCCTTCGGGCTGTCATCCTCATTCTTGGTTGGCTACTGTGTGTCTTTTATGTCATGCGGTACGCAGAACGCGTTAAACAAGATCCCTCTCGCTCTATTGTCGCCCACCAGCATGACGATAACCTTAACCATTTCCTTCATGGTAAACAAAAAACCACACCCGAGCTTACCAATACCCGTAAAGCGGTGTTAGCCATTTTTGCCCTGACGTTTGTCGTCATGATGTGGGGCGTATCCGTCGCGGGTTGGTGGATGGCGGAACTATCAGCCCTGTTTATTGGCTCCAGTATCCTCGTCGGCTTTGTCGGTCGCTTATCTGAAGTCGAAATCACCGACAGTTTTGTCAATGGTGCTAGGGATCTGCTGGGTGTTGCCCTGATCATTGCGATTGCTCGTGGCCTAGTTGTCGTGATGGACAACGGTAATATCACACACACTATCCTTAACTATGCTGAAGGCTTGTTGGGTGGGTTAAATGAGATTGCCTTTATCAATGCCATCTACTGGGTAGAAGCGGTACTGTGTCTTGTTGTGCCTTCATCATCTGGTCTTGCCGTACTTTCAATGCCGGTATTGGCACCACTTGCTGATTTTGCCGGTGTTAGCCGAGAGTTGGTTGTTACGGCTTTCCAATCTGCATCTGGTCTTCCTAACCTTGTCACACCGACTTCTGGCGTTGTCATGGGTGGGCTTGCCATCGGGCGCGTTGCCTACTCATCTTGGCTACGCTTTATCGGCCCGCTGATTGGCATCCTGACTGTGATGATTATGCTACTGCTGAGCGTGGGGGTGGTGCTTAGCTAGCAATGATGCTGTATCAAAAATTAAGTTAAAAGCCAGACGATGAGTCTGGCTTTTTTGTTGTCAATTAAGAGAGAAAATCAATCGTTTTGATTGGGAATGGGTCTAATGATGGGAATAAGTCCGTTAAATTCCCCGTATAGCCAAACCAATTGGCTAAAGTCGCATTCACCTGATCAGCCGCGATTTCAGGGATCAGGCGACCATTGTTGTAGTCGTACTTACTGCCCGGCGTTAAGTCAGGCCATTTACCGTAAGCTTTACCACCATTAACCGAACCGCCCATCACGAGTTGGTGGCCGGCCCAACCATGATCGGTACCGGTATCATTGGCCATAAGGCGACGACCAAAGTCGGACATGGTAAAGGTAGTGACCTTATCCAGCATTTGGATATCTTTGAGCGCTTGGTAGAAGTCTGCCATCGCGTCAGACAATTGCTCGAGTAAAGCATGATGAACATTTTTCTGGTTATGATGCGTATCAAACCCTCCGAGGCCAACAAAGTAGACCTGGCGGTGGTGCCCCATCTCAGCATGCTTTTCAATTAACTTGGCGGTGGTATGCAGCTGCTCGCCTAAAGATGTACGGACGCTGTCATCGTCCTCTTCACCCAACAATTCAGCAAGCCTCTCATTTTGGTAGTATCGGCTCGACATGACATCTGCGTAGTTGTCTTTGAACAAGTTATTAAACTGCCGATCAAAATGATAGGTCATCGCTTCATAGCGCTCATGTTGGTCTAATCCGTTATATTTTCCGGCTCCCCCTCCCGTCATCACCATTTGCTCATACATATCATTGCGCAGCCATTTCTGCTCACCATTCAATGACATCATTGGCGACAAATCATTAGACATATAAACGCTTTCAACCATACGTCCCGCCCAACCCAGTTTGTCATCCATGTTGAGTGCACCAGACTGCCACATAGTTTGCTGTAGGTTGTGCGCCATCAGAAAGTCAGGGACAGGGTAAGGATTCGTTTCTCCAATAATTGGTCCAACCAACTGGCCAGAGTTAACAATGACTGTCGCATTATTATCTCTAAACACAGATTCCAACCTGGCCATTGCAGGGTGTAAACCGAGGTTAACGGCTGGTCGGTTATCACCGGCTTCTGATTGAATACCAATATCGATCAAATCACGCTTTTCAATCGCTAGCGTTGGCCTTGCCTTTTCATACTTATCGTACTCACCATCAATAGGTACCACCATATTGAAGGCATCATTGCCACCGAACAAGAAGATACAAACGAGGGCTTTAAATTCATCATCACCGGCGACAGCCTGCTTGCTCAGTGATAACCCCGGCAAGGCTGATAATGCGCCAAGTGCTGTTGAGCTTTTTAAAAAGTGGCGACGTGAAATCTTCATAACTTACTCCTGGCAGCGAAAATCAGGCGAACATTGAATAGCAAATAATGTGGCGAAGGTTCTTCTGTCGACACCGATGTTTTGGTTGGTCATATCAATCAATAAATCTTCGATGTAGTGATGAAGTTCATCTGACATCAAGCCAAAGAAGAGCCTCTCATTAAGCCACGCCATATACTTTTCAGGATCATCAACCAGGTTTTCCAACTGGGTTCTATTCCAGGACCACTGCTTCTCGCCGGTATATCGGTGGCTGAGGATCACCCCCCACATCGCATTCGAAATACGGCGCATGGCATCCATCGCCAGAATATTGAACTCCGGAGCGGTAAGCATTTTATTGGCAATTTCACCCTTAGGCGCATAGTCGGGTTCGTAGAAATTGAACACGCTCGGCGCCTGCAGCGGTGCCTGACCGAAGTTATTTTGCAAACCAGGAAAATCCCACCAACGTCGCGAGTCATTGCTTTTCACATCCAGTGCCCGGCAAAAGTTGGTCATCACAATAACCGGTTCTTTGACCTTGCCAAAATTTCGCTGACTGGCACCAAACTCCTGATAATCAACCATCGCCCGCCCAGCGATAAGATCCTCATCGAGCAAGATAGCTTTAATAACGGCTTTCATATTGCCGCGTATACCTTGACCATCATCGATAAAGACCCTCGCTACGCGTTCAATATAATTACGGCGCGGGTTACTGATGGTCAGCCTTTGAATAAGAAGACGTGAGATAAATACAGGGGTATTAGGATGCTCATATAACAGCTGGATCGCCATATCCAGATCTTCTGCTGCGCTTTGCCCTGCCGGAAAGACCGTTCCCAGTACCTCTTTTTCTCCTCTGTCATGCCACTCTTTCGTTGCAACCATCGGCTTGGTATTACTGTCGCGACCATCATCGCTTTTCGCCTTGTTCCAACCGGTCAGTGCTCGTGCCAACTCTTCGACATCGTGCTGGGAATATGCCGGTATTTTATTCCCATTGTGATCGAGCTCAGGCATGCCATTAATGTTCAGTTTCCATAACCCAATAGAAAAAAGCTGCATCACTTCGCGGGCATAATTCTCATCCGGATATGTCTGCCTACCTTCGTCATAGGCCCGGCTTCCGGCCAAGGTTAGGAATTGTCCCATGGCTGGGTGCAACGTAACGGCTTTGAGTAAAACATCAAAGCGCTCGAAGGCATTTCTCACCAACACATCATAATATGATACCAACCCTTCACCTGCTGGCCCGCCATTTTTAGAGACCACCAGCACCTGACTTAGGGCAAAAGCAACACGCTGGCGAAGCTGGTCGGCACCTGTCAGGCTACGCTGCCACCAAGCACTCATTCGGGCACTTTCATTAAGAGGCTCACCCGTTGCGTCGGCGACTCTCTGTGCTAATCCTAGGTGTACATTTTGACGGGAGAACTGGTCGTCAAACCAACCATCAATACCACCATTGAATGTAAGAAGTGCTTCGACATCTCCGTTCTTAGGGCCAAATGTTGCACGATACAAAAACTTCGCAGCTTGTATCGGATCATCTATTGCTGTAACCACAACGCTTCCTTCAACTTTTATACGTTATTATTCAGCTTCATTTTCAATCAAGCCAACTACACAGCAATCATATTGACCATATAAAAAATATTGTTCATTTATTGTCAATTTTCATTCAGGCTATTTATTATGGAAACTAAGTATCAAAACAAAAAATGTTACATTTTAAGATTTAATTAATTGACAATACTTTGAAATTTACTTGATAAATAGCTCACGCAATATCGCTGCTATGGCATCGAAAGAATAAAAAAAGCCAAGCAATGCTTGGCTTTTCATTCTCTTCCATAGGATCACGGCGTTGAGGCTATAGGAAAGGTATTGTCGAGTGCTTAAACTTCTCTAAAGACGGGAATAGTGCTTTACTCTCACCATCAAAACCGAACCATTGCGCTAACGTGGCATTAACCTGATCAGCGGCGATCTCAGGGATCAACCGACCGTTTTTGTAGTTATATTCGCTCTCTGGTGACAAATCAGGCCATTTCCCGTAAGCCTTACCCCCTTTGACCGCGCCGCCCATCACGAGTTGATGCCCTGCCCAACCATGGTCGGTTCCGGAATCATTGGCCATAATACGGCGACCAAAATCAGACATGGTAAAAGTCGTGACATTATTGGATAAGCCCTGGCCCTGCATTTCCTGGTAAAACGCTGCCATCGCATCGGCAACTTGCCCTAGGAGTGCCGAATGGGTATCGGCTTGATCCTTATGAGTATCAAAACCACCAAGACCAAGGAAGAAGATCTGACGGCGATGCTGAAGCGCATTACTATTACGTACTTTGATCAACTTGGCTGTCGTATGGAGCATTTTCCCCAGCGCAGTTGTCGGGAAACCGTCCAAATCCTCTTCAGTGTCGAGCACGCTGGCCAAATTGTCATTCTCGTAATAACGACTTGCCATGGTGGTCGAATAATTGTCGGTAAACAGATTGGCATATTGTTCGTTGAAATGACGCAACATCGCATCGACCCGGTTGCTGGTATTCATGCCATTATAATCACCAGCCCCATCGCTGGTCATCACCAAAGGCTCGACATGATTATTCCGCAACCACTTCTGCTCACCGTTGAGTGACATCAAAGGTGACAAAGTACCGGATAGTTGCATATGTTCAACCATTCTCCCCGCCCAACCGAGTGGATCCCCCATATTTTTGGCACCAGACTGCCACATGGTTTGCTGCAGGTTATGCGCCATCAAAAAGTCAGGAAGCTGACAATTAGGGTTCGGGCTGCCGATAACCGGCTCCACCAGTTGTCCGGTATTGACCAAAACGGTGGCATTGCCGTCGGCAAAGGCCGGCCCTAGCGACGCCATTGCCGGATGCAGTCCCAGCGGTACGTTGTTATCAGTTTCTATCCCCAAAGGGACCAAGCTGTTTTGGTCAATCGCCAGCCCCGGCCTTGCCGCTTGATACTTCTGGTAATTGCCAACATCATCAGGGATTACCATGTTATAGGCATCATTGCCCCCGAACAGGAAAATACACACCAGGGCTTTGTAATCATCTGGCGCGGCATGAGCCATATTCAAGCCGGTAACGGCAGGGGCAACCGATGTTGCCCCAAGCGCTGCCGTGCTTTTTAAAAAGTGGCGACGTGATAATTTCATGGTTTACTCCTGGCAGCGAAACTCGGGGGAACATTGAATAGCAAACAGCGTGTCGTTGATCTTTCTGTCATCTTCACGGTTTTCGGCTGTCATCGTCGCAAGCATTTCACGGATATAATCTGCCAGCTCCTCTGACATCAAACCAGCGAAGAAACATTCATTTAGCAAACCAATGTACTCATCGGGATTATTAATTTTCCTTTCGTACTGTCTTCGGCTCCAAGACCAACGTTTGAGATCGGTGCTGTCATGGGAAAGGATCACAGTCCACATCCGGTTGGAAATTCGTCGCATGCTGTCCATCGACAAGATCGCAAACTCCGGGGCGCACAGTTGTTTATCGCTGATCTCCCCTTTGGGGGCATAATCCGGCTGATAGAAGTTGAATACACTTGAAGCGCGTAGCGGTGCCTGACCAAAGTTATTCTGCGTCGCGGGGAAATCCCACCACCGAGTAGGATCGTTGCTTTTTACCTTCAGCGCCCGGCACAGATTGGCCATCGCGATCAGGGGCTCTTTGACCTTGCCGAAGTTACGTTCGTTACTTCCGCCCTTTTGGTCATTAGCCATGGCTTTACCATCCAGCACGTCTTGGTCAAGCAAAATGGCCCGGATCACGGCCTGCATATCTCCCCTGACACCTTTGCCATTATCCTTGAAGATATTGGAAACACGCTGAATATACGAACGCCGTGGATTACTGATGGTTAATCGCTTGATCAGCAGGGTTGAAATAAACATCGGGGTATT
The DNA here is from genome assembly GCF_003025555.1 of Photobacterium lutimaris. GTDB lineage: Bacteria > Pseudomonadota > Gammaproteobacteria > Enterobacterales > Vibrionaceae > Photobacterium > Photobacterium lutimaris. The sequence continues at coordinate 366,221 of NZ_PYMH01000002.1, forward strand.
TCGGTGGTAGAAAAGCAAATCAATCGCCTGAGTCAAATCATCTTGGGGGGACTGCCCTTCCTCGAAGATCTGGCCTAGAACCTCTTTCTGACTGAAATCATGGCGCCTGTCGTCTGCATACATCGGTGTTAAATAGGTATCACGACGCCAGCCCGTCAGTACCTTCGCCAATTGCTCGACATCATCCTGAGTGTAGCTAGGCTCTTTGTTACCATTCGCATCCAACTTCGGCATCCCGTTGCTTTGCAACTGCCACAACCCGATACTAAACAGCTGCATCACTTCACGGGCATAGTTTTCATCCGGGAACGTGTTGTCATCAAGATTGGCTGCTCGGCTCCCCTCTAGGGTCAGGAACTTCCCCATTGCAGGGCTCAGTGTGACGGCTTCGAGCAAATCACGAAAGTTGCCGAATGCGTGCTTGATCAACAGATCATAGTATTCCACCAGCCCTTCTGAGTTAGGACCACCGTTACTAGAGACGACGAAAATCTGGCTTAATGCAAAAGCAACTCGCTGTCGCAACTGGTCGCCGGCGTTGAGACTGCGGTTCCACCATGCACTGAGCCGTGCATTCTCATTAAGCTTATCATTACTCGCATTAGCATAGGCTTCAGCCAAAGGCCGGTGTAATCTCCAGCTACGTGTGAACTGATCGTCCAGCCACGCATCGGTCCCTAACGTTAGAAAATCATCGACATCCCCTTGCTTGGGACCGAAGGTTGCTCGGTACAGGAATTTTGCCGCCTGTTTCGGGTCATCTATTGATCTAACCACGACGCTTACCTCTCTCCTTATTTAGTTTTTTGTTATTAACTAATGATAATGAAAGAGAAGAGTTAATTGACGAGTAAAATAGTTTTTTTCTGGAAGTAGAGTAGCAAAATGCAGAATGAAGAGTAAATCGGCAACGGCTTAAGGTTTTAAACAGACACAAACGCCAAATAGGGACACTGTCGTCAAATGTATCGAAATGTACGGATCACAAAAACGCTATTGAACATTGTTTTATTAAGGCGTAGCATTCACAGCAACAATAAGTCAGCAGGTAAATATTGCCTTCGACATAAAAGGCGTAAGCCTCTATTACAACATTAGGATAAACATGAAAAAGTTAATGCTACTTCCTTTGGCGGCACTTGTGGGTGCATCTTTCGCTGCCAGCGCACAAGAACCTATGACCCAGAACTTCGACTACATTTCTGGTGGTCTGCAAATCAGTAAGTTCAGTGAAGACCTATTGTCTGAAGCAAATGCTAACACTGGCACTCTTGCAACAACAGATGGCGGTGCTGGCCTTTACCTACGCGGTAGCTGGAACTTCACTGATAACTTCTTCGTAGAAATGCGTGGTGATGCAGTAGCAGCAGACGATATGACCTTGTCAAATGGTCTACTGGGCCTTGGCTACTTCATGCCAATGAATGACGACCTAACCGTTTATGGTTTGGCCGGTTTTGCTAACACCCGTTACGATCTAGATGTAAAAACACCAATCGGTACATTTGGCGGAAATGAAACACAATCAGGCTTTACTGGTGAGCTAGGTGCACGCTACCAAGTGATGGATCGCTGGACAATCGAACCAGCTGTTCGCTTCGCAGCTTACGATGATACTATGTACGAGCTTCGCCTAGGTAACAACGTGAAAATGACTGATCATGTAAGCCTTGAAGCTAACCTTTCGCGCAATGATTACGATGCCTTCGCTGAAACCAACTTCCAACTTGGTGCGCGCTACAGCTTCTAAGTGTGTCTCGCTAGACGCTCTTGCTAAATTAGAATATATACATTCGCTTTCGCTAGGTTAAAGCAACGGCCTGTGGTAGATAACTACCTACAGGCCGTTTTTTTATCTTTTAACGAAAACCATTAAGCTTGTCGATAACCGTAGCAAACTCATCGACCTGCTTGGCGACCATATCAACACTTTGCTGCCAGAATTCAGGTTGGCGGATATCCATACCCAAGTGTTTCTCGACAACCTCTTCTGCTGTCATCGAGCCGGTGTCACGTAGCAAAGCTTTATAGTCGGTATAAAAGCTATCCCCTTTTGCTTCGCGCTGGGCATATACCCCTTTGCTGAACAAATAGCCAAACAAATACGGATAGTTATAAAAGCTGATTTCCGCAATACTGAAGTGAAGCTTGCTGGCCCAAAACATCTCATTGGTTTCATCCATGGCTTCACCGTACCAATCCTGCCACGTTTCAGCCATGAGTGTCTTTAGCTGCTCGGGTGTGAACTCCCCTTCTTTACGCTGCTCGTAATAGGCTTTTTCAAACTCGTAGCGGACAGGGATATTGACCATCAACGCCAATGACGACTGCGCTTCTTCCCACAACATCAACAGCTTTTCTTGCTCACTGTCAGCTTTTGCCATTAATGCATCACGCACCACGTTTTCGGCAAAGATAGAGGCCGTTTCCGCCAGTGTCATCGGATAACGGCTTTGCACCAACGGCATGTCTTTCATGACCCAGTTGTGGAAAGCATGACCCAATTCGTGGGCCAAGGTCAGTACATCCGACATACTGCCGCCCCAGGTCATAAAGACCAGTGGCGTTCTGCTATCAGCAAGCTTGGTGCAGTAGGCACCTAAACGCTTATTCGGCTGAGGGGCTGCATCAATAAGCTGCTTCTCCACCATCATATCGACGAAGTCGGCCATTTCAGGATCAACATCGCCAAACGCGTCGCGAATAATATCGATACCTTCGGCAAAACTGTACGACGTCCCCTCTCCCCCAGACAATGCTGGCATAGATGCCATTTCATCCCAAGGTTTGAGCTTATCCGTACCCAACAGCCGTGCCATTTGTAAACCCGCCTTCTGGCCTGTATGACGATTGTCTTTGGCAACAACCATCATGGCATCTAGGGTGGCTTTATCGATTCGGCTGGTGTGCAAGCTCGGGTCAAGGAAATCAACCGGCAGGGTATGACTACGCTTTTGGTATTCCGTCAATCGGGCACCGGATAGTGCATTTAAGATGGCGGCAAAACTTTCCTGATGTGCAGCCATCGCTTCTGAAACAGCACGCCAAGCTGGCTCTCTACGTAAACTGTCACTGCCGTACAAAATACTGGCGGCCTGAGATAACCCCATACGTTCTTGTTGACCATCAGGCAATTGCAAAGTCACTTTCAAGCTACCGGTAATATTGTCGTACAGGCGTCCCCATGCCAGCTTTCCATCCACATCCATTGCGGTAAGCAGCTGCTCTTCGGCTACAGATAGCTGCTGGGGCTTCAGTAACCGCTCTCGCTCAAGCAGGAAGCGCCAAGGTGATAGTGCTTCACCTTGTTTTTCACCCATAGCGAGCAAAGAATCAAATTCATCAACAGTAAGGTTAACGACTGCCTGCATAAACGGGGTCATGGCTTGATCAAGCTCGGACTGCAAGACATTCACTTTCCCGAGTAGCCTTTTTGCCTGCTCATCCGCCGCATCTACCGACAAGATGCAGTTGGCAAACGCACTGAGCGTCATCACTTTTACACGTTCGGCTTGCTGCATGACTAATGCTGATGCCAAACCATCTAACGACGTTGAGTCCAATGTTGCCAATTTTGGAAACAGTGCCTCAACGCCTGCCAGATCTTGCTCAATCTTTGGATCATTCAGATCTTGGTAAGCAACAGATAAATCCCAGCTCGGTATATTCATTCGTTCTCCTTGATGAGCGATATGCGTAATTCGCAAACAGCGTTAATCAATAAACAATAGGCAAGATTTGCCGTCGTGCTCAATCCGCTGAACTTGCGTAGAAAAGACAGATTCTAGTGTCTCCACTGTCATGACGTCGTGTGGTTTTCCCTTTACCACACATGACCCGTTGTTCAACAAAATAACTTTATCCGCTTCCCTCAGGGTGCGGTTCAAGTCATGGTTCGCCATAACAACTGCTATTCCTTTGCTCGCAAGTCGGCGGATAAGTTGGTACATAATCGCTTCTTGGCCAATATCCAGCGCCGAGGCGGGTTCGTCCAATAACAGTAACTGCGCATCGGGGTTCAATGTTGGCCAAACTTGGAGACAGGCAGCAGCCAACCTCACCCTTTGCCATTCACCACCCGACAATTGTTGAATATTACGATTGAGCTTATCTGCAATTTTTAACGCTCCACAGACGTCATCTAATGCTTCTTGGACATCATTGGCGGCAAGTTCACCAAGGGGCGATAACGCCAACGACAGATAATGGTAAACCCCAACCGCAAATGCTGGTTTGTCCTGCTGCGACAAGTAGCTGCGCATGCGGGCAAGGTGAGGGAGATCCAACGAAGCGATAATCTCACCGGCCAAGGTAACTTCCCCTTGGGCCTCAACCAAACCAGACAACATGGAAATTGCGCTACTTTTTCCACTGCCGTTAGGGCCAATCAAGTGGACAATTTCACCGCGACGAACAGAAAATGAAACCGGTAATAATCGCGGTGGCATCGCCAAGTTTTGAGCGGATAGGATCACTGGCTGTGGTTCTGATATTGTTTCCATTCACAACCTTCTTAATCAATTTGCGAACGCAAAAGCATCCAAATAAACACAGGGGCACCTAAACTGGTGATCACTACCCCAACCGGCAACTCTGCAGCGGGGAGCATGACCCGTGCAAGCGTATCGGCTAATGCCAATAGCAACGCACCACACAATGCAGACAAGGGCAGTAAATAGCGGTTTTCGGTCCCCAGAGCCAAACGCAGTAGATGCGGGACAACCAAACCAATAAAACCGATGACGCCCGCCAAGGCAACCGAGGCCCCCACCAACAGCGACACCACCAGAATTAAACGCCAACGGCTAGCTTCGACATCGAGACCCAATTGCTTTGCCTGATGCTCACCCAGCATTAGCAAATCTAATTTACGACCTTGAAGACAAAGCCACAGCAGTACCGGCAGGACAAACAGTAATAACGTCAGCTGATGCCAGCTCACCCCGGCAACACTTCCCATCAGCCAATACATAAGCATTCGAAGGTTCAAATCATCACTGAAATAGAAAGCCCAGGTAACAGCAGCGCCAGACAAAATGCCTAGCGCGACCCCGATAAGCAACAAACGTGCGGTTGAGACCCGCTTACGCCGCGATAAGCCAACCAGAATAAGGGTAAAGAGGAAGGCTCCCGCCATCGCGGCCACCATCATCAGCAGGGGAGTTGGCGCAAAAGGTAAAGCAAACAGCAAGATAACCAGCGCGAGGCTTGCCCCTCCGGAAATACCCAGCACGCCCGGTTCGGCCAGCGGGTTGCCTAACAATACTTGTAGTACCGCACCTGACGCCGCCAGTGATGCACCAACGGCAATCGCAGCCAATAATCGAGGCATTCTAAGCTGAAGCAGCAATTGTTGCTCAAGACCGCTTTGGGCAGACCACGGCCAGATAAAGATTTCACCGACAGACAGGGAGAGAAAGCAGGCAACGGTTAAAGCTACAGCCGCGATGGCAAAGCCCATACGCCATCTCATTTGACGGCGAAGTAAAAGATCATTTAACAGCATGTATAAGAAGGCATAATGACTAAGGACGCCTTACCATACCGCCTCACTCATAAAATGGAAAGTTAGCTTTTATAGAATGCGGCAACCAGTGCATTAAACGACGGCTTTAACCTGTCCATCAATACTAACCTCAACCTTTTTTACCAGCAAACAGGCTCGTTGACCAATAGCCACTTTGGTATTAGGAAAAACGACCGCCTCCCCTTCTTCCAGTACGTAATATTCAATGTCTTTGTCACGCCCCAGCAACGTTCCCTGCGGGTACATGGTGAAGTTGGCTTGATCATCAGGGAAATTCAACGTGAAATGCTCAGTCTGCTTCATCAGGGATCTTGTCACTTTGTAGACAACAAGCTTCTCTTTCTGCCACTGATAGTCAGGGCTTAGTTGAGTGACAAGCTCAACCAGCGCTTGATAGAACGGCGATAAACGCTGCAGATCATTATGACCAAATGGTGCCACTTTACCCAATTCAACCGTTAGGGCTTGGGCTCCAAAGTACTCCGCGCTATACCAACTGAATGTCGGTGAAGGCGCGTTGGATAATAACGCCGCTTCGATTTCGGCCTGCTGAAGAAAAACAAACAAATCACGTTGTCGGGTTTGGTGGGTCGAAAATGGACTAACCACAAACGTATAGTGGGTAGAGCCTCTTATTGCACAGTGCAGATCAAGGTGCCAGCGAGATTGCTCTTCACCATTACCTTGCAGGTAAAACGCCCTGACGGCCCGTTGTAATTGATTAGCTCGAATGCAATCTGGGTTTAATTCTGCGTTGCTAGCCTTAAACAATCGGTTCATGTTCTCATCAACAAAACGCCGCTGTAAATTGATAGCCTCAGGATGGCCAATAATCACTAGCAATCGATGAACAGGCTGTATTTCGCCCGACACGGTTAGGCTAACAAGACGTTGCAACAATTCAATGGGGCTGGTTTCATCACCATGTACGCCAGATGAAAGTACAATGTCTTTAGCGTCGGAGGAAATACCAGTAGGTGAAATCTGAAGAATACCCCGCCCCATAAGAGTGAACTCTGTACCTGACTCAGCCAGCCACGTCCCTTGTTCTTCAGGCAGACTCATATCCAATGTTGCTGTCAGAAACTTGCCTTCCTTTACCAGCTGTAGCATTCCCATTAACCACCTCCATGTTATTAGCTAATTTAGCGCTAATAGAATGGCTTCATTTTACCCCTGCAAGATTCACATTGAAACCATGTAAAAACATAAATTTAACATTACACGCACAACTTAACACTCGTAAGACATACGGTTTCCCTTTTTGCCCTAGGCGATCAGAAGTACAGCAACAAAGATTGGGGAGTTAATCGCTCCGAACATATTCAATCTATTGCGCAAATGGCTAAATTTTAAATATAAAAAACCCGGGTAAGTTCTACACACCTTACCCGGGTTCGGTTTTGTCAATGAATTCGCGATTACTGTTCGATTTCGATATTTTCTACGCGAGCTTTCAATTTCTGACCTGGACGGAAAGTCACAACACGGCGGGCTGAGATAGGAATATCTTCACCCGTTTTTGGATTTCTTCCCGGACGCTCGTTCTTGTCGCGAAGATCAAAGTTACCAAAACCTGATAGCTTAACCTGTTCACCACATTCAAGCGCTTTTCTGATTTCCTCAAAGAAGACTTCCACCGTATCCTTGGCGTCCCGTTTGCTCAATCCAACATTTTCAAACAGGTTCTCAGCCAAATCGGCTTTTGTGAGCGCCATAGATAATTCCCTCAAGACTATATTGAATGGATTGTAGGATGACATAGGTCATTCCTACAGCGAATTAGTCGAGTCGGACAGAAGCCAGAAAACGCTAAATTAGCCTGCTTCTCCGCCCTCAATCCTAACTAGAGACAAGTTTATGCCAACTTGCTGATTTCCGCCAACTTTTTTATGTCAACTTATCTTTAAATAATTGATTTTTGCTAGCACAAATAGGCCTATTCCATGCACCTTGTTGTGCTTATTACGAATAATTACTGGCAAAATTTGCTAAAAACTCGCCAACTTCCAACATATATTGCTGATATTATGTGTTGATGTAGAAATAACCGCTATCTATCAGAAAGTTACCGTATTTAGATTCAGATCAAAAAAATTACAACGCTCAGGACGAATTTATAAAACAATGACTTAAAAACACATCACTTTTTGCCTCATTGCCATTCTACTGGCACATCCCTATAAATCCCCTCTCAACCGCCCAGAGAGATGTCTGCTACCCTTCCCTCATTGACATCGCCTATCAGGCAAATTTAAGGCAAAAAAAACCCTGCCTAATTGGCAGGGTTTTTAGCAATCAACGAATTGAATTAGTCACGCAGTGACGCACCAAACTTCTCTGATACGTGGGCAACAATCGCATCGACAGAACCTGCAATGTCAGCATCTTCAAGCGTACGCTCAAGAGACTGAAGTGTCAGGGCAATCGCCAAGCTCTTCTTGCCTTCTTCAACGCCCTTTCCAACGTAAACATCAAACAGCTTAGCGTCAGTTAGGAATTCACCACCGGCTTCTAGACAAGCGTTTACGATGTCACCAGAAGCAACGGCTTCATCAACAACAACGGCAATGTCACGACGGTTAGCAGGGAACTTAGAAAGCGCAACAGCCTCTGGGATCACTTTGGTGTTGATCGCAGACCATTCTACTTCAAATACGATAGTACGGCCGTTCAGACCAAACTTACGCTCTAGTTCTGGGTGAACTGTACCGATCACACCAACTTGCTTACCATCTACAACGATTGCTGCAGATTGGCCAGGGTGAAGTGCTGGATGGTTAGCCGCTGCGAAGCTGTATGCCTTCTCGTTAGCAGAAAGCTCAAGAACGGCTTCCAGATCGCCTTTCAGGTCAAAGAAATCAACGGTGTTGGTTTCGATATCCCAATGCTCTTCGCTACGTGTACCCGCAATAACACCGGCTAGCATAGGCTCTTGGCGCATGCCGTTCTCAGCGTTATCACATGGGATGAAACGTAGGCCGTATTCGAATAGGCGAACACGTGGTTGCTGACGCTTCTGGTTGTGAACAACGGTGTTTAGCAAGCCTTGGATTAGGCCAAGGCGCATAGCTGACATATCCGCAGAGATTGGGAATGGCAGGACTAGCGGCTCAACGCCAGGAACGATCAGTTTCTGCTGCTCTGGTTCAACAAAGCTGTAAGTGATCGCTTCTTGGTAACCACGGTCAACAAGCAGGTTACGAACACGCTTAAGCGGAAGGTTCGCTTCTACGTGATCGTTCATCTTAAGTGCTGCAGCTGGGTTCTGGTTTGGAATGTTGTCGTAACCGTAGATACGGCCAACTTCTTCGATCAGATCCTGCTCGATGGCGATATCGAAGCGCCATGTCGGTGCAGTTGCAGTCCAACCCGCTTCGGTTGCTTCTACGCTCAGGCCTAGACGCTCTAGGATCTCAACCACATCGCTGTCAGCAATGTGGTGACCTAGTAGGTTGTCTAGTTTCGTGCGGCGCAGTGCTACTGTGTTTGGCTTAGGAAGATCGGCTTCAGACTCCTGGGCAACAACAGGGGCAACGTCACCACCACAGATTTCAACGAGAAGCTGAGTAGCACGCTCCATTGCGCTCACTTGCAGTGCGTAATCCACACCACGCTCGAAACGCATTGAAGAATCAGTGTGAAGACCGTAGCTACGTGCACGACCACGGATATGATCCGGAGCGAAGAACGCACACTCTAGTAGCACGTCTTTAGTCTCAGTTGTTACACCGGACTGTTCGCCGCCAAAGATACCAGCGATTGCTAGCGCTTTGTTGTGGTCTGCCACAACCAGCGTATCTGCGTTTAGCTCAGCTTCGTTGCCATCTAGAAGAGTTAGCTTCTCACCCTGCTCTGCCATACGAACCACGATGCCACCTTCGATCTTAGCAAGATCAAATGCGTGCATTGGCTGGCCCTGCTCAAGCAGAACAAAGTTTGTGATGTCGACAACTGGATCGATTGAACGGATTCCGCAACGACGAAGTTTCTCTTGCATCCAAAGCGGCGTTTCAGCCTGAACATTCACGTTCTTAACCACACGGCCAAGGTAACGTGGACATGCAGCAGGTGCTTTCACTTCGATAGATACAGTGTCGTCGATAGACGGAGCCACTGCTTCTGCCGTTGGTTCTGTCACATCAGCGCGGTTCAGTACGCCAACTTCGCGAGCAAGACCACGAATGCTGAAACAGTCAGCACGGTTTGCCGTTAGGTCAACATCAACAGTCACGTCGTCTAGACCTAGGAATTCACGGAAATCTGTACCGTTTACCGCATCTTCAGCCAACTCCATGATGCCGTCAGACTCAACGTCAATACCCAGCTCTGTGAATGAGCAAAGCATGCCGTGAGAAGGCTGACCACGTAGTTTGGCTTTCTTGATTTTGAAATCGCCTGGTAGTACAGCACCAACAGTCGCTACAGCCACTTTCAGGCCAAGACGACAGTTAGAAGCACCACAAACGATGTCTAGTAGTTCTTCTGCACCAACATCTACTTTGGTGACGCGCAGTTTGTCAGCATCTGGGTGCTGGCCGCACTCAACAACCTGACCCACTTTAACGCCAGTAAATGTGCCAGCTACAGGTAGTACGTCGTCTACCTCAAGGCCAGCCATAGTGATTTGGTGAGTTAGCTCGTCAGTTGTAACCGCAGGGTTTACCCACTCACGAAGCCAAGATTCGCTAAATTTCATAGTGTATGAACCTCTGGATTACTTGAATTGTTTTAGGAAACGAAGGTCGTTCTCGAAGAACGCACGTAGGTCGTTTACGCCGTAACGAAGCATGGTTAGACGCTCAACGCCCATACCAAATGCAAAACCAGAGTATTTCTCAGGGTCGATACCCACACTACGAAGTACGTTCGGGTGAACCATACCGCAGCCTAGTACCTCAAGCCATTTACCGTTTTTACCTTTAACGTCAACTTCAGCTGAAGGCTCAGTGAACGGGAAGTAAGAAGGACGGAAACGCACTTCCACTTCTTCTTCGAAGAAGTTACATAGGAAGTCGTGAAGAATGCCTTTAAGTTGCGCGAAGTTTACATTCTCATCAACCAGCATACCTTCCACCTGGTGGAACATTGGGGTGTGCGTCTGATCATAATCGTTACGGTAAACACGGCCCGGAGCGATGAAACGGAAAGGAGGCTTGCCATTTTCCATCGTACGGATCTGAACGCCAGACGTGTGAGTACGCAACATTAGATCAGGGTTGAAGAAGAAAGTATCGTGGTCAGTACGTGCTGGGTGATCTTCAGCAATGTTCAACGCATCGAAGTTGTGGAATGCATCTTCGATTTCAGGACCAGACTCAGTGTTAAAGCCTAGCTCGCCGAAGAACTGCTCAATACGCTCAACAGTACGTGTTACTGGGTGCAGACCACCATTTTCAATGCGACGACCTGGAAGGGTCACATCAATCGTTTCAGCCGCTAGCTTGGCTTCAAGCTCGGCACGCTGAAGTGCGTCTTTGCGAGCGACAATCGCTTGCTGAACGGCACCTTTAGCCTTGTTAATTTCCTGACCAGCAGAGCGACGCTCTTCCGGTGGAAGTTTACCCAAACCTTGAAGTTGAAGGGTCAATTCACCCTTTTTGCCCAAATATTGGACACGCACTTCGTCCAGAGCGACTAATGAATCAGCCTGCTCGATAGCTGCCGTTGCGTTGGCAATAATCTCGTCTAGATGTTGCATCGTTTCCTCATCCACCTACAGGTGGCGTCCTTTAGGGAGATATAAATTCGCGTAACGATACATACTAAAGAAACATGCGTCTAAATCCAAACCCAATCGTAAGAAAACCGTTGGATTGCGTGAAAAAAACACCATTTCCTCTCAAGGCTAGGTTAATTGATGGTACCAGCTGTGACTTGCTGCTCTTGAGGGAAACTGGCAGTACACATTGTCGCAGCAACAATACCCTCAACCATATTCTCTAGCGGCATGGAAGGGAGGGAAGTTGAACCGTTATCAGCCGCTCAAAATCGACCACCTCTGACAACAAAGCCCACAATATGTGGGCTTTAAGTAATATCACTCAATCATTTTATTGCTTTATTGGGCTAACGATACAAACTTCTCGTTATTCACAATTTCTTTTATTAGCGCTTGTGTCGTTGGACCAAACGCATCTGCAACATTTTTACACGCGCCAGCAGCTGACCAGCTTGTATCAAACTCATGTTTAATATTAACGAGGAAACTCTCACCATTTGTAGAGGCTACATTAGCAGTAATCTGCCAACTCGCTGGTGATACCGAGCTAAATGACACATCCTCTAAATCAATATCAACCTTAGAAGCCTTGGCACTATACTTCTGCGCCATAATTAGCTCTTCGAGGAATGCATCTTGAACATATTCAGGAATTGTCTTTCCGGGATACACCACAACATCACCATTCAAGCGACAAAGTAACGATACATCATCGCTCATTGTAACTTTTCCCACAGCTAAACTAGAGTCATCATCCAGCGTTGTTTGTATTGTCGCAACATTGCTTGCCGAAGCCTTATATGGGATTGCATTCGTTGTTTCACAACCAGAAAGAAATGCAACGGCCGCCGCAACAACACTAACCTTTACGTAGCAAAATTTCACTTTAACATCCTGTTTTTAATGAATATATTGGAAGTCAAACATTATCACGCCCGCCCCAATATGAACACTGTCACGTATTATTTTTTTGATGTTTATCATTTTAATTATTCAAGCGGCAGATGACAAAGGTGGCAATTTGGTGGGAGCGGAAAATGGTAAATTGAAGTTTTTGACGAGAAATGGAAAGCGGATTTTATAACCAAACGAAAAAAGGAGAGCCGAGGCTCTCCTTTCAACATCAAACTAGACAGTAATTAATTACTGTGCAGCTTTTGCTTTTTCAACTAGTACCGCGAAGGTAGCTTTGTCGAATACAGCGATATCAGCAAGGATCTTACGATCGATTTCGATAGACGCTTTCTTAAGACCGTTGATGAAACGGCTGTAAGACATACCGTTCTGACGAGCAGCAGCGTTGATACGTGCAATCCAAAGTTGACGGAAAGTACGTTTCTTGTTGCGACGGTCACGGTAAGCGTATTGACCAGCTTTAGTAACAGCTTGGAAAGCTACGCGGTAAACACGTGAACGTGCACCGTAGTAACCTTTAGCTTGTTTAAGAACTTTCTTGTGACGTGCACGTGCTTGTACACCACGTTTTACGCGAGGCATAGGAGACTCCTAACTAAAATTAAAAAATAAAACTAAAAACGATTAAGCGAACGGAAGCATACGTGCAACAGCTGCCACTTCACACTTAGGAAGGATAGCGTTTGGACGAAGCTGACGTTTGTTCTTAGTAGTACGTTTAGTCAGGATGTGACGCTTAGTTGCGTGCTTAAACTTGAAGCCACCAGCAGTTTTCTTGAAACGCTTAGCAGCACCTTTGTTGGATTTCATCTTAGGCATGATGAGACTCCGCATTGTTGATAGTTAATAACATAGTAATAAGGCGAACAAAAGCGCTGCTGTTAAGCAGCGCTTTTAGCTACTTGAATGCCTTAATTACTTCTTCTTTGGAGCAAGCATCATCGTCATTTGACGACCTTCTACTCGATTAGGGAAACTTTCAACAACCGCTAGGTCGATGAGGTCTTCCTTAATACGATTTAGAAGCTCGATACCAAGACTCTGGTGGGCCATTTCACGACCGCGGAAACGCAGTGTGACCTTGCCCTTGTTGCCCTCTTCTAAAAAGCGACTCAGGTTGCGCAGTTTTACCTGATAATCGCCTTCGTCCGTACCAGGTCGGAATTTAACTTCCTTGATCTGGATTTGTTTCTGCTTTTTCTTTTGCTCTTTAGCAGCCTTGCTCTTTTCGAACAGGTACTTGCCATAGTCCATCACGCGACAAACTGGTGGCTCGGCATTAGGGCTGATTTCAACTAAGTCTACACCAGCTTCATTAGCAAGATTTACTGCTTCTTCAATAGAAACAACACCAACTGATTCACCGTCTAGACCAGTTAAACGTACTTCACGTACGCCACGAATTTCACCATTTAAGCGATGTGCATTTTGCTTAACTGGTGCTTGGGTTCTTCTTCCGCCTTTAATACCTTATTCCTCCACAACATTGAGCTTGCGACTGCTAACTTCTTGCTGCAAGTATGCAACAAGGTCGTCAATCTTAAATTTACCCAAATCTTTACCCTTGCGAGTACGTACTGCAATTTCGCCTGCTTCGACTTCTTTGTCACCGCACACGAGCATGTATGGTACACGCTTCAAAGTATGTTCGCGAATTTTAAAGCCAATCTTCTCATTTCTCAAGTCCGCATTCACACGAATTCCAGATTTTTGAAGTTTTTCGACTACTTGTTGAACATATTCTGCCTGGCTATCAGTGATATTCATCACAACCGCCTGCTGAGGCGCCAACCAAGTTGGGAAGAAGCCAGCATATTCTTCAATAAGGATACCGATGAAACGCTCTAGTGAACCTAGAATAGCACGGTGGATCATAACAGGCGTATGACGCTCGTTATCTTCACCAACGTAAGTTGCACCTAGACGTTCAGGGAGTGCGAAGTCTAACTGAACTGTGCCGCACTGCCAAGCCCTATCTAGACAATCATGCAAAGTAAATTCAATTTTCGGTCCGTAGAACGCGCCTTCACCCTCTTGAATCTCGTAAGGGATCTTCATTGATTCTAGTGCAAGTTTTAGATCTGACTCTGCTTTATCCCACATTTCATCAGAACCTACGCGCTTCTCAGGGCGTGTAGACAGCTTAACAACGATGTTATCAAAGCCAAATGTCTGATATGTGTCGTAAACCATCTCGATACAGCTGGTTACTTCAGCCTGAACCTGCTCTTCTGTACAGAAGACGTGGGCATCGTCCTGAGTAAAGCCACGTACACGCATGATGCCGTGTAGTGCGCCTGATGGTTCGTTACGGTGACATGAGCCAAACTCAGCCATACGTAGCGGTAGATCACGGTATGATTTCAGGCCTTGGTTAAAGATCTGAACGTGACCTGGGCAGTTCATCGGCTTGATAGCATATTCACGGTTCTCTGAAGACGTCGTGAACATTGCTTCTGCGTACTTGTCCCAGTGACCAGAACGTTCCCAAAGCACGCGATCCATCATTAGTGGACCTTTTACTTCTTGGTAACCGTACTCAGTCAGCTTTTCGCGAATGAAGACTTCAAGGTCACGGAAGATAGACCAACCATTGTGGTGCCAGAACACCATACCCGGTGCTTCTTGCTGCATGTGGAACAAGTCTAGCTGCTTACCGATTTTACGGTGGTCACGCTTAGCCGCTTCTTCTAGGCGAGTAAGGTGCGCTTTAAGTGCTTTCTTATCGTGGAAAGCGGTACCGTAGATACGTTGAAGCATCTTGTTGTCGCTGTTACCACGCCAGTAAGCACCAGCAACGTTCAGCAGTGTAAAGTGCTGACAGAAGCCCATGTGCGGTACGTGTGGACCACGACACATATCGATGTATTCTTCGTGGTGGTATAGGCCTGGACGGTCATCGCGAGAAACGTTCTCGTCAAGGATTTCCACTTTGTATGATTCGCCACGTGATTCAAACGTATCACGTGCTTCCTGCCAGCTGACCTTTTTCTTGATAACTTGGTATTTGGTTTTCGCCAGCTCTTTCATACGCTTTTCAATCTTTTCAAGATCTTCTTGCGTAAGCGACTCTTCTAGGTCGATGTCGTAGTAGAAGCCATTATCGATTGTTGGACCAATCGCCATTTTCGCTTCAGGGTACAGCTGCTTAATCGCATGACCAAGAAGGTGAGCACAAGAGTGACGAACGATCTCAAGACCGTCTACTTCATCTTTAACAGTGATGATTTCAAGGCTAGCATCTTCTTCGATCAGGTCACACGCGTCTACACGGTTACCATTAACACGACCGGCAATAGTTGCCTTCGCAAGACCAGGACCGATCGATTGCGCGACTTCCATTGTAGATACTGGGTTGTCAAATTGACGCTGACTGCCGTCAGGAAGAGTAATTACAGGCATGTAAATATCCTTTCACAGTGGTCTTGCACACCAAGCAAGACATGTTGAATTAACAATATAAAGCTATGAGAGCTAAATAAAAGAAGCTCAGAAATCCGGCGCTGCAATACTGAGCAGACCAAAATGGCTGAGCGAAGCAGCAACTATAACAAACGCCTGTGACACTTTGCAAAGCCATGCCTGATTTATTTTCCTATATTCCCAACTCACTTGGGTACAAGACGAAAACTAACGACATAAAGCTGCTTGGTGCCTGGGTAAATGTCTTCAAGTACCTCTCGCAACCGCTCAAGTGACATATTTTCCTGTACCGCATGGGTCTCGTTCAATTCATCAAACAAAACAGGTTCAACGCCAACTATATCAAGTCGGCCAAATTGCCTGCCCTCTTGATAAATCACTGCATTAACGCGGCTCCCAACGTCATAGTGGCTATCCGATTCATCACGGATCGTGATTGTTTTCTTTTCAGCCAGTACATCACTTTCAAAGCAAGCCAAGAAGAGCATTTCTTTTGTCGCCATGTCGATCACCGTTATTGGTTTATCCCTAAGCAAACTGTAGCTATTTCACGGTTGTAGCGTTCAAAACTTGAAATTAAGGAAGAAAGTTGCTTTGATTTGTATAGGCAATTAGGAAAGTGTTATGGCTCAGTCACCTCGTTATCAGCAAATCAAGGCTTACCTATTGGAACGGATTCACGCTCGCCAATGGCCACCTGGTCATAAAATCCCTACCGAGATCGCGCTGTCGGAACAATTCTCGGTCAGTCGTATGACGGCAAACAAAGCCATCACCGAATTGGTCAAGGAAGGCTTCCTTGAAAGAACGCCTCGCCTCGGTACATTTGTCTGTAACAAAAAAGCTGAATCACCGCTGATGGAGATCCGCAATATTGCCGATGAGGTAAAGAATCGAGGGCATCGTTACACCTCAGATGTGATCTCCCAGTCGACCATTCACGCGACCGAGGATATCGCCCTGCGATTAGGTGTCCGCCAAGGTACTGCGGTCTATTTCACCCAAATTGTCCATTTCGAAAATAGCTCTCCCATACAACTGGAAGAGCGCTGGGTTAACCCCGA
Organism: Photobacterium lutimaris; assembly: GCF_003025555.1. GTDB lineage: Bacteria > Pseudomonadota > Gammaproteobacteria > Enterobacterales > Vibrionaceae > Photobacterium > Photobacterium lutimaris. Next base: position 382,872 of record NZ_PYMH01000002.1, read on the forward strand.
TCATGCCCCAGCTTATATTGAGCAAGACTTTAATTCTCAAACGCCCAATGAGTACTTGGTCAAAGCCTGTCCGCTCAGTGATATTGAACATACTGTCGAAGCATTGCTCGCGCCACTGCGTATTGCTGAGTTGCTCAAGGTCAGTCCCCAGTCCCCCTGCTTACTGCTCAACCGCCGTACCTGGAGCAATAAAAACTTAATCAGTACCGCCCTGCTCTATCATCCAGGCAATAAATACAAACTCAGCTCACGAGCCCAGGTCGGATCTTTGGCAAGTAACGAGTAACCCCGCGTCTACTTTACGGGGGTCATATCACCATCGACCATTATTTTGTGCTGGCTAGACCAGAATCAAACGTGCGACCCCTCTCATAATTCAACATTTGTCAGCAATTAATTACAATTACGGTCACATTTCATTTACATCCCACCTTGAATTTCAGCCTCTAATTGCCTATTTATTTGTATATACATTATGGGTTCTAGAAACTATTGCTAGAAACAACCACTAGAAATACTAATAACTTCAGGGTCACGAAATGGATAGAGTGCTGACAAACGTCAATATGGTCACCCTTGCAGGCGATGATGGCTACCAAGTCATCAACGATGCCATGATTGGTATCCAAGATGGGGTGATTGTGTATGCCGGCCACAAGGAACATTTTGACTGCCACGGCCACCCTGACGTTATGGATTGTCAGGGAGCGCTTGTTACTCCGGGACTGATAGACTGTCACACTCACCTTGTATTTGCCGGCAACCGCGCTTCTGAGTTCGAACAGCGTCTTAACGGTGTGCCCTATGAGCAAATCGCAAAAGCAGGCGGAGGGATACTATCCACTGTTCGGGCTACCCGCGAAGCATCTGAAGAGACTCTGTTTAGACTTGCCTCTGAGCGTTTGCACGGTTTGAAAAATGAGGGGGTAACCACCGTAGAGATCAAATCAGGCTATGGTCTGACTCTTGATGACGAGCTAAAAATGCTAAGGGTTGCCCGACGTATTGGGGAGATGCCTGATATTAACGTATCCACCACCCTACTGGCAGCTCATGCTCTACCACCGGAATACTCCGATGATCCAGACCGCTATATTCAGTTCATTTGTGATGAAATTCTCCCGGCCGCGGCACAGGAGAACTTGGCCGATGCTGTTGACGTCTTCTGTGAAGGTATTGGTTTCAGTACGCAACAGTGCCAGCGAGTTTTCCATGCGGCCCAAAAACATGGCCTTGCTATCAAAGGGCACACTGAGCAACTTTCCAATCTAGGTGGCAGCACAATGGCTGCCCGAATGGGGGCACTGTCTGTCGATCATATTGAATACCTCGATAACGAAGGGGTCGCTGCCCTCGCTGCCTGTGGCACTGTTGCTACCCTGCTACCCGGTGCCTTTTATTTCCTGCGCGAAAACCAAATGCCGCCCATTGATCAGTTACGTGAGTTAAACGTGCCAATGGCGATTGCCACTGATTTCAATCCCGGAACGTCCCCCATCGCGTCAATCCGTACCATGATGAACATGGCGTGCACCTTGTTCCGAATGACACCGCAAGAATGCCTACAAGGTGTCACCACAAATGCGGCCCAAGCACTTGGGATGGGCGGATTACGCGGTCAAATCCGTGAAGGAATGCAGGCCGATTTGGCAATTTGGACTGTATCCCACCCTGCCGAGCTGTCGTACCGTATTGGTGTTCCAGATCTCAAAGCGCGGGTAGTCAACGGTGAACTATTCATTCACCAACACTCAGAGCGATAAGGAGCATCATATGCCAGTTGATATGACGGTCTGGCAAGGTCGTAGCGATCCAGAAGATGGTAGCCTCGGATTACGTTGGCATGAAGTGATAAAGCCAGCTGACGAAGCGAATGAGCCGGGCATCATGCTACTCGGATTCGCCTGTGATGAAGGCGTATCACGTAATAAAGGCCGCACAGGTGCCTTTGATGCACCAATAACGATTCGAAAAGCGTTGGCGAATCTAGCTTGGCACCACACAGAGCCAGCCTATGACGGTGGAGATATTCTTTGCAACGACGGTAATCTCGAACTTGCCCAGCAACGCCTCGGGGAAGATGTATGCCGCGCCCTTCGCCAAAACCACAAAGTGATTGTATTAGGCGGTGGCCACGAAGTGGCTTGGGGAACTTTCCAAGGGCTCGGTAGCTATTTATTACAAAAGCAGCACGTCTTGCAAACGCAACATACCCCAAGAGGTGGGTTTAAATCTGAAGAGTTGGATATCGTCAACAAAGTACCGAAAATCGGCATTATCAACTTTGATGCCCATTTTGATCTGCGTAATCCCCCTCCAGGCTCATCGGCCGAGCGAGGCAGTTCAGGCACCCCATTTCAGCAAATCGCACGTTTTTGTGAGCTCCAAGGCTGGCCTTTCAACTATGCCTGTCTTGGCTTGAACCGCGCTAGCAATACCCAAGCGCTGTATGACAAAGCCGACAAAATGGGGGTGCTGTATTTCGATGATTGCGAACTTACCCACCAGCGGCTGCCACTGATTATCGAATCACTGGAGCACTTTATTGCCCAATGCGACTACCTCTACCTCACCATAGATATTGATGTATTCCCTGCCAGTACCGCACCGGGAGTCAGTGCTCCTGCCGCGCGAGGCGTGCCGCAGGAAATCATAGAACCATTGCTCAACACGGTACTTTCGGCAGAAACCACCGCAGGAAGCAAGAAAGTACTGGTTGCCGATATGGCGGAATACAACCCCCGTTTTGATATCGACACCCAAACTGCACGACTCGCTGCGCGATTGGCTTGGACCATCGCCCGTGCCCTACGTTAATCAACACCGCTGTCTTCTTAAACTATTACATTGACAGCATTGCAAGGAGAGCCACATGACACAAGATACCCAACCACGCTTGGACGAAAGCCGGACGATTATCGCCCCAACAGGCACCACGCTAAATGCCAAGTCATGGTTAACCGAAGCTCCGCTAAGGATGCTGATGAACAATCTGCATCCTGATGTAGCGGAACACCCACACGCTTTGGTGGTATATGGCGGTATTGGTCGTGCTGCAAGGAATTGGCAGTGCTATGACAAAATTGTCGAGGTGCTAAAGCGCCTTGAAGAAGATGAAACTCTGCTGGTGCAATCTGGTAAACCTGTCGGTGTATTCAAAACCCACAGTAATGCGCCTAGGGTACTCATTGCTAATTCAAACTTGGTCCCTCACTGGGCCAACTGGGAACACTTCAACGAGCTCGATAAAGAAGGTTTGATGATGTACGGTCAGATGACCGCGGGCAGCTGGATCTACATCGGCTCCCAAGGCATCGTCCAAGGCACCTACGAAACCTTTGTTGCCATGGCAAAGCAGCACTTCAATGGTGACAGCTCGGGGCGTTGGATCCTCACCGGTGGCCTTGGCGGTATGGGTGGCGCTCAGCCACTGGCTGCGACCATGGCGGGTTTTTCAATGTTAGCCGTTGAGTGTGATGAAAGCCGAATCGACTACCGCCTGCGTACCGGCTATGTCGATTGCAAAGCGACCTCATTAGATGAAGCCTTGGCGATTATCGAAGAAGCCAAGCAAACCGGTAAACCGGTCTCTGTTGGTCTACTTGGCAATGCGGCAGATGTATACCCTGAAATTGTCCGTCGTGGCATTGTTCCTGATTGCACCACTGACCAAACATCGGCCCATGATCCGCTAAACGGTTACCTACCACAGGGTTGGACCATGGAATACGCTGCACAGATGCGCCAGCAAGACGAAGCAGCAGTGGTTAAAGCTGCCAAGGCATCGATGGCCGTTCAAGTTGAAGCGATGTTAGCGCTGCAAGCTGCAGGCTCGGCGACTGTCGATTACGGCAACAATATCCGCCAAATGGCCTTTGAGGTCGGTGTTGAAAATGCCTTTGATTTCCCGGGCTTTGTTCCAGCCTATATTCGTCCGTTATTCTGCGAGGGTGTTGGCCCGTTCCGCTGGGCGGCGCTATCTGGCGATCCGGAAGATATCTACAAGACAGACCAAAAAGTCAAAGAGCTGATCCCTGATAACCCTCACCTGCACAACTGGCTAGACATGGCCCGCGAGCGCATCCAGTTCCAAGGCTTACCTTCCCGTATCTGCTGGGTGGGACTGAAAGACCGTGCCCGTCTAGGTAAAGCTTTTAACGAAATGGTTAAAAATGGCGAGCTTAAAGCGCCAATCGTTATTGGCCGTGATCACCTCGACTCAGGCTCTGTCGCTAGCCCGAACCGTGAAACAGAAGGCATGATGGATGGCTCCGATGCCGTATCCGACTGGCCATTGCTCAACGCCCTTCTCAACACCGCGTCCGGTGCGACTTGGGTATCCCTACACCATGGCGGTGGCGTTGGTATGGGCTTCTCGCAACATTCGGGCATGGTCATTGTTTGTGATGGTACTGATGCTGCTGCTGAACGTGTCGGCCGTGTACTTCGCAATGACCCAGCCACGGGCGTGATGCGCCATGCCGATGCCGGTTATGACATCGCTGTTAACTGTGCCGAGGAACAAGGCTTAGATTTGCCAATGATCCCATCAACTCAAAAATAATAACGAATAATCGCCTAAGGACGTTGTATGTACCAAATTGAAATCAACCCGGGAAAATTATCGCTCAAGCAGCTGCGACACATCAATCGCCACAAAGTGACACTGTCACTCAACAAGGCTGCCTATGATGATATGTTGGTCAGTACCAAAGCTGTAGAGCTAGTGATCACAGAAGACAGAGTCGTTTATGGGATCAACACCGGCTTTGGCCTGCTTGCCAATACCCGTATCGCGGTCGAAGACTTAGAAACACTACAGCGCAGTATCGTTCTCTCTCACGCCGCTGGCATCGGCAAATTAATGGAAGATGATACTGTCAGACTCATGATGGCGCTGAAGATCAACAGCCTTGCCCGAGGTTACTCGGGGATCCGCCCTAAAGTCGTTGATGCACTCATAACGCTGGTCAATGCCGAAGTGTACCCATGCATTCCACAAAAAGGATCCGTCGGCGCGTCGGGGGATCTTGCCCCGCTGGCACACATGAGCACCGTTTTACTGGGTGAAGGCCAGGCTCGCCACAATGGTGAAATCATCAGTGGTGCAGCCGCACTCAAGATTGCCGGGCTTGAACCGATTACGCTGGCCCCCAAAGAAGGGCTTGCTTTGCTCAATGGCACCCAAGCCTCAACGGCGTTTGCCCTTGAAGGCTTATTTGCCGCTGAAGATTTGTATGCGTCGGGCACCGTCTGCGGGGCGATGTCGGTAGATGCGGCGTTGGGTAGCCGTCGACCTTTCGATCCGCGTATCCATCGCGTACGAGGCCACCGTAGTCAAATTGATGCAGCAATGGCTTACCGTCATATGCTAGACAAAGAGAGTGAGATTGGCTTATCGCACCAGCAATGTGACAAGGTCCAAGATCCTTATTCGCTGCGCTGTCAGCCGCAAGTGATGGGTGCCTGTCTACAACAAATCCGCCATTCTGCCGATATCCTCGAAATCGAAGCGAATGCTGTTTCTGACAACCCACTGGTATTTGCCGATGATGGCGACATTATTTCGGGTGGTAACTTCCATGCCGAGCCTGTCGCGATGGCTGCAGATAGCCTTGCATTGGCCATTGCCGAAATTGGTAGCTTATCAGAACGTCGAATGGCGCTATTGATTGATAGCGGCCTGAGTAAACTCCCTCCGTTCTTGGTGGATAATGGCGGTGTAAATTCCGGCTTTATGATAGCCCAAGTGACCGCAGCAGCACTGGCAAGTGAAAACAAAACCCTCGCCCACCCAGCTTCTGTTGATAGTTTGCCGACGTCCGCTAACCAGGAAGATCATGTCTCGATGGCAACCTTTGCAGGTAGAAGACTCAAGGACATGGCCGAAAATACCCGCGGGATCTTAGCCGTCGAATTACTGGCTGCCGCTCAAGGCTTGGATTTCCGCTCGCCGAACCGCAGTTCAGATCGCTTGGAGCAAGCCAAAGAAATGCTACGTGCCCGTGTGAGCTTCTACGATAAAGATCGGTATTTTGCACCTGATATCGAAAAAGCAAACGAACTCCTATTGGAAGCGCATTACAACACCTTGATGCCTTCACAATTACTGCCGAGTTTATAAGGGCATTAAGGCAAATCGTCCAATGATAAAAAACGCCCCTTATTAAGATTAAATAAGGGGCGTTTTCTTTATTATTGAGGGGTTTAAAGTTTAGGATTTCAGCTAACTACACAACCAACTCACCAGCCCCTTTGGCCGATGTTTCACTGTTCTCGACCAAGAATACCGTTGCAGCTTGCTTTAACTGCTGCCATTCAGCATCGTCTACCTCAATTCCTTCCTGCCACGCCTGTAGGTATGTGTCGCGCAAGCTTGAAGAATCCAGCAGAGCAAAGCCAGTTACCCCTGATGACGGCACGGCAAAATCAGAGACCGACAGCTCAATAATCATGTCATGCTGGCTGTCTTTGTCGGTATCAACATCCTCAGACTGGAGCAGCTCAGGGAAAACACAGCCCTTGTTGAGCATGTAAAGCGTCTTTTTGGCATCAGAGCCATTTGACCATTGTGCCTTGCACGCTAGTCCCTTGGCGGCTAACTTAACCAACTCACTGTAAGCTAACCAACGGTTATGGCAATGGTGGACATGAATCGTTAATGACTTAGTGTGTACCAGTTGCTCTACAGCATAATCCATGATACTCGGTAAGTGGCAAACCAAGCTGGTACCATGCATATCGACATCAATACGGTCTGGAGTAGGCTTTGTTAATGTGATCGGACCATCTTTTTCACCGGCAAGATAAGGAAGCGCCTTGTTAAAATGCCCGACACCGTTAAGGCCAACCATCTGCAAATCTGCCACCATATTCGCGATAACGTCCGCTTCGCCACAGCAACGGCGCAAACCTAGGAATGCCTTGTAAACTGCGGTGACAAGCTCATTATGGGTTACAATCATTTAGCCTCTCCTGCTAGTTCTTGTGCTGATGGCAGGATAGGAAATAACCATTCACCATCGTGGATTTCATCCAATAGCGGCGCGCCTTGGAAAAAGGTCACCTGAACCCAGCGATCTGAACGCGGGTCAAATTTCGTCGCACCGAAGACGGCTAACTTACAGCGTAGCAGGTGCATCGGCAGAGACCCTTTGTGCAGCACGTTCATCTGGATATCGCCCATGACTTTGTTGCCCAATGTCCAAGCCCTTTTTGCGATACCGCGATATTCTGGGTTCAATAATAAGAACTCAGCGAGCGTTTGCTCCGCCTCAGCCTTTAGCAAAGCGCTATATAAGCGGTAGACCTGTCGACCGATATCCAATGGCAATTCTCGCTCTTCCCCAGCTTCTACACCTCGTACGCCAAGTCGAGGCTCTTCTTTGTCTTGGGAGCGGTACCAGAACCAGTAATTGTTCTCAGGACGCTGGAAATCCGTATCAATAGCCCAGCGATAGCGGCTTTCAAGCAACTGCATGAAATCCGAGACCTTCTTACCACTGGTTAACGACAACGTCTCATCGCAATTCATTTTTTCTTGATAGCTATCTGCAATGTCTGGATAGAGCTCCATCACACAAGAAAGTACGATTTCCTGCGTTTCCAAGCTCATTGATTGAGATTGGGCAATCACACTGTACCAGTCTGGTGTCACATCGGCAGACACGGTTGCCACCGTGCTGCAAAAAGCCACGAGCTCCTCCACCGCCTGCTTGTTCAGCCCGCGCTGGTGATCATCAATCGTGACAACCTGAGAGAGATGGGTCTTGGCCTGTTCGAGCAGCTGGGACAACGCATCCACCTTAGTCGCATCGAATGGCTGGCTCAAAATCTCTGCCAATGCTTCTTCACGGGTAGTCATCCACTGATCAACAATGCAAGGATGGTTTATCAGGTAAGGTGCCATACCCAACCCAGTCGCGTTACCCACACCCAGATAGCGCTGCAACGAACGGTGAAGTGAAACGGCATTCTCCCCTCCGCGCTGCTTGGCTAGATAATCGACCCAGTCCAGACTAAATTCACGCAGGAGATAAACGGCACACATCTGCGCACTGAAAGACTGGTGAAAATCCGGGTTGTCTTCCAGCAATTTGAAATCTGCAATACCGAACTTGCCATTACCATATACTGCCGTTGTTCGCAGAATATAACCCACATTTGCTAGCTGTTGTGGATCCGGCTGCTGGCCTTGGGACAGGCTCGAAACAAGGTGTTCAAACACCCGCACACTCTTGTTGGCTCGTGCCAGTACCAAGGCACGGTTCGGGTTTCGCCCAGCTTCTTGTAATGGTACGTTTGCTTGAAGCTGCACCAACAATTGTGGTGATACTTCACCATCAACCAAGGCTAGCGTCACATCCCACTTTTCAGCAATCACGCGATCGTTACGTTCTTCGTCACTGATCTCGTCGCAGAACACCACAAGGTGGTACTGGTTTTCCTGTGTTTCTAGACGATAGATAGCGTGCCCATAGCCTTCTGGCGACAGCTGCCAATCATGTTGGCTTACCTGCCAGTTTTTCTGGGCCATTTGACGAATAAAATAGCGCACAAAACTAATTCGGTTTTGGTGCATAGCCCCCAACCTTTCAGGTGCCATAACGACTTCAGGTTGACGTAGGGTGTTATCAGATTTCAAGGAACGATGTGCATCCATATTGCTCACCATCAATTTTATAATTATGTTTCTGGTTATAGGCGTCCAACTACCGCCCGGGAATATTGCTCTTATGATATTGCTGTTGCTTTCTCATGCCCCTTGCGAGGCATGATGGATCTATACCTTTCTAGAATAAGTACTTATAGCGTTTGGTATTAAACCCCTTGCTCTTTGGCCATCTTGATTGCAATTTTTGGCGCATCCCATAACGATGGCAGCAATATCAACGAGACCGGCACTGCGGTGATAACGATGAAAGATTGCAGGGCCGACACCCCACCAGAGCCAAGAGAAATCAAAATCAATGCGGTCAGGCCCATCATTACGCCCCAGAAAGTACGGATAAAGGCGTTAGGCTCCGTCTCGCCACTGATCACCACACTGATGGTATAAGTCATGGAGTCACCGGTGGTCACAATGAAAATAGTGGTCAGAATCAGGAACAAAATCGACACTATCATTGGAAAAGGCAGCTGCTGAGTAATCGCCAATAGCGCTCCCGGTAAGTTAAAGCCTTCGAAAGCCTTACTGACCGTACCTGGGTCTGCCATCTCAAATGCCACCCCAGTCCCCCCCACAATGGTGAACCAGAAACAGGTAACTAAAGGGGCCATCACACTGTGGGTCATCACTAATTGGCGAATTGTACGTCCACGGGATATACGCGAGATAAAGATAGCCATCATAGGGCCGTAGCCGAGGAACCAGCCCCAGAAAAACACGGTCCACCAGCTTAACCAGCCTTCATCACCACGGTAAGTAGACATTGGTATGAAGTTGTCTAGCATGGTACCGACACCTTGCAGATAGCCATTAACAATGAAGTTTGTCGGACCGACCAATAAGATGTAAGCCATCAAGCCAACGGCCAAGATAATATTCCAGCGGCTTAAGATTTGAATGCCTCGGTTCAAACCACTCAGGGCAGAAAGGGTATAGATTGCAATGGCAAACAAGATAATGATCAACTGAGTGGTGAAGCCATCAGGAATAGCAAACAAGGCATTAAGCGCATAGCTGATCTGCAAACCGAGGAAGCCAATAGGACCAATCGTGCCGGCGGCTACGGCGATAATGCAGCATGCATCGATAGTGGCACCAATTCCTCCTTTCAGCGCACGCTCACCAAGCAATGGGTAAAGTAATGTACGTGGCTTTAGCGGAAGACCTTTATCATAATGTAGATGCATTAATACAATCGACGTCAAACAGCCTGTGATCGCCCATGCCAAGAAGCCCCAGTGCATGAAAGATTGCGATAGGCTGTTAATCGCCTGCTGCCACGGCGTTGTCGCCTCACCATACAACGGCGGCGCACTGACATAATGGGCAATAGGCTCAGCGGCAGCCCAAAATACCCCTCCTCCAGCAAGTAAGGTACAGAGCATAATCGCGATCCAGCGAAAAGCATCAATTTCAGGCTCATCCAGGTTGCCAAGTTTTACATGCCCCGTCCTGCCCGCTGCTAAAGCCAGGCCAATCAAGAAAGTCAGTAGCAATAAAATTTGCCAGTAAGGTCCGAAATACTTAACCGACCAGGCAAAGCCGGTATTGACCAAGGAAGAAAGCAATTCATGGTCAAACAGCGCTAGCACGACAAATAGCGCTAAAAAACCACCGCTTAGCCATAGAACCGGGTTATTAATTCCTAATTTATCAGTGAGTGTTTCTGTTGTGTGTTGCTCTGCTTGTAAAGACGCAGTGCTAACCGACTCTGTTTTGGTCGCTTCCGTCTTTACCGTATTCATAATCTCAGACATGTACTGTCTCCAGCGGTTGGTGGATTTGTCTGGGCAAAAAAGAATATAGGCGGCCTGCTTGAATTTATTGGAATGGCAGGCCGTTTATGCTGTTACTCAGCGGGCTGCAAGCCGCTTTGCAAGAACTCGAACCAGTTACCGCCAATGATTTGTCCCGCCTCGGCTTCACTAAACCCTGTCTTGATCAGCCCGTTGTAGATGTTTTCCATCCCACGGCTACCGCTAAACCAAGGTAAGGCGTCAGGCCAACCAGCATTGCTGGAAGAGCCTTCACCGTAATCCATCACTTTCGACCAGCGGCCATTACGCATCCACTCCAGTACCGACTGTGGTTGGTTCAGGCACAAATCGCTCCCGATCCCCAAATGTTCGACACCGACCATATCAGCGGTACGGGCAACCATTTGGCAGAAGTCTTCAAGTGTGCATTGGCTGCCATTGGGCAAGTGGAACGGGTACAGGCTAAAGCCCAGCAACCCACCACGATCGGTCAACGCCTTGATAACCGCATCAGATTTATTACGCAGCGCATCATGAGCAAATGTCGGGTTAGCATGACTGATACAAATCGGCCGAGCAGATAAGTCTATTGCCTCAAGGGTCGAGCGCTCGGCACTGTGCGACATATCGATTATCATGCCGACACGATTCATTTCATCGACCACCTGCTTACCGAAGCGGGTAATACCGTTGTCGTTTTGCTCATAACACCCTGTCGCCAGCAGGCTCTGGTTGTTATAGGTCAACTGCATAATCAACAAACCCTGACGACGCATCACCTCGACCAAACCAATTTCATCATCAATTGGCGAGCAGTTTTGCGCACCAAACATGATCCCGACTTTGCCTTGCGCTTTTGCCGCTTCGACATCAGCCATCGACAGAACGGGCATAATCAAGTCCGCATTGCGCTCGAACAACAGGTTCCACTCGGCAAAACGACTTAGCGTTTCGCGGGCAGTTTCGTGATACACCAAGGTGGCATGTACGGCATGGATACCACTCGCCTTCAATGTCTGGAAATACTCGCGATCCCAGTGACAGTACTGCAAACCATCAATGACTATTTGCTGTTGATACATAGGCCACTCCTTAGTAAGGACGCTGGTAAGCAGTTTTCACGACGGTGTAGAACTCTTTGGCATACTGGCCTTGTTCACGAGGGCCAAAGCTCGACTCTTTACGGCCACCAAACGGTACGTGGTAATCCGTTCCTGCTGTTGGCAAGTTCACCATCGCACAACCGGTTTGGATCTGCTCTTTGAACAGTGCGCTGGTGCGCAGGCTTTGGGTGATGATGCCGCCGGTCAGGCCGAAACGGGTATCATTGGCGGTAGCAATCGCCTCATCCAAATCAGACACCTTGATGACACAGGCCATTGGGGCGAAGACTTCTTCTTGGTTCACTTCCCAACTGTTCTGGGTATTAAGGAACAGTGTTGGCGACATATAGTAACCTTCGTGCTGCAAGCTCAAACGCTCACCACCAAAGGCCAGCTCGGCGCCACTTTGGCGGGCTTTTTCTACCCAGCCGAAGTTGGCTTCCAGCTGCTTGCTATCAACTACAGGCCCCATAAAGACCCCATCTTCCAGCGCATGACCGACTTTAAGCTCGCTCATACGTTTGATTAGCGCTTCTACATAAGCATCATGGATACTGTCCATGACCACCAAGCGTGATGACGCCGTACATTTCTGGCCCGCACCCGAATATGAACCCGCTATAGTGGCTTCCACCGCGGTTTGAATATCGGCATCATCAGCAACAATCAATGCATTCTTACTGCCCATCTCAAGCTGGCAGCGAACGAAATTCGGTGCGGTTGCAGCTGCCACTTTACGGCCTGTTTCAACTGATCCGGTAAAGCTCACCGCTTGAATTTGCTTTGAATTAATCAGTGTATCGCCCACTTCAGCACCGCTACCTAGTACAAGGTTGAATGTGCCAGCAGGGAGCCCTTGTCGCGAAATGATTTCGGTTAACGCAACAGCACTGGCTGGAGTCAGGTTGGCTGGTTTCCAAATTACACTGTTGCCAAACGCCAGTGCCGGCGCAATTTTCCAAGCCGCTGTTGCGGTAGGGAAATTCCAAGGCGAGATAATAGCCACAGTACCGACCGCTTCTCGGGTCACTTCAACCGAGACCCCGGGGCGAACAGAAGCCGCGTTATCACCCACCTGACGCAATACTTCTGCGGCATAATATTGGAAGAACTGACCGGCACGGTAGATTTCACCACGCCCTTCTGCAAACGGCTTACCTTCTTCGCTTGAAAGTAAACGGCCTAGCTCGTCACAACGAGCAATCAATTCGTCACCAATAGCTTGCAGCACGGCTAATTTGCGCTCCAATGGTGCTTTTTCCCACTCAGGCTGCGCTGCATTTGCTGCATCAATCGCCTGCTGGACCTGTGCTTGGCTAGCTTGGGCAAAATCACCCAAATTCTGGCTGATATCCGATGGATTGATGTTAGCCACAGTACGCTGACCAGCTTGCCACTCATTACCAATAAAAAGGGATTGCTCTGCTTGAATAGTCATTGTTATGTCCTTATTCCTTTACTGCGGCGTAAACCACTAGCTCAACTAACATTTCTTCACGTGCCAGCCCGGCAACAACCATGGCTGCACGGTTAGGGTATGGGGCATTGAAGTACTCAGCGTAAACCTTATTAACCGTGGCAAGGTACTCTCGGTCTGTGACATAAATCAGCACCTGTAATACCGAATCCAGCGACTCTCCCGCACACTCCAAGGTATGGGCGAGGTTGTCCAATGTCTTACGGGTCTGGGCCTCGATCCCGCCTTCCACCACAACGCCATTCTGATCAATAGGGATCTGCGCAGTGTAGAGCGTTCCATTATGAGTAATGGCCCACTCAAGCGGGGCTTTCGATGCAAATAGAGAGGTTTTGACAGCTTGCTTTTGTTCTTGAAGGCTCACGCTCAACTCCATTTTGTAATCAAGATGTTTCAAGTTGGTTAAATCATGCACTAACTGTACTGATATATCTAACGGTTAATTTTTTACAATTGATAAATTTTATTTAACACTTGATATCAGGCATGATGGATAAAGGGCTTACAGGGAGATAGCAATGGGCATTAAGCTTCAGCAAATGATTCATTTTGTGATGGTGGTCGAAGAAGGCGGATTTCGTGCTGCTGCAAAGCGAGCAAACCGCTCACAGGCTGCACTTTCTACTTCGGTAAAAGAACTGGAACGTACCTTGGGGCAAACGCTATTTGAAACCGGGCATAAGGCGCAGCTTACGCCGTTTGGCAAAGTTTCTTATCCGAAGATCACCCAATTCCTCAGCATTTACCATGACCTAGATAATGACCTGAAAGCCATCGCTTCTGGCCATCAGGGAAAAGTACGCATCGCGTGTGTTCCTTCTGTGGCAGCAAAGCTCATTCCCAGCGTTTTGGCTGCATTTTGCGAACGCTACCCCAAAGTCGAAGTCAGCTTGATAGATGATAACGCAGCTGGCGTCGAAGCTCGGCTACTGGCAGGAGAAGTTGATTTGGCCTTGGGAAATTGCTCGCATTTTGATGATGAAGCGATCTCTTTTACCCCACTGCTTTCAGACCCACTTGGTGTGGTCTGTCTGCAAGATAACCCCTTGGCCGAATTTGAAGAAGGGATCAATTGGGAAACCTTACTCAAACAACCTTTTATTCGCAATGGCACCTGTACACTTTTAGAGCCTACCCCTGCCCGCGTACTTAGTGAGAAAGCCCTCTACTCAGTCGAGAACATCACTTCGCTATTTTCAGTCTTAGAGTTAGGCATCGGGATCACCACCTTGCCCAAACTGGCCTTCCCAACCAATGAGACCAAGCTTGTCTGGCGACCGCTTATCGACCCACCGCTCAAGCGGGATATAGGCATTTTCCGCCTAACCGACCGTACTATCTCACCACAGGCCAATGCATTCTATTCGCTTTGTGTTGAATACCTTATGTATACAGGTGAAGCGCTAAATGAATGCATACCCGATTAAAGATGATGACCTTTCAATACCCTGTCGTGTACCCGTCAAGCCTCCACAAAGCGGAGCCTTATCAGGTCGTTGAAAAATTTAACCTTGTTTTCAAGACTAAAATTTATGGGCCGATCTTTAAAACCTTGATAAATACCCAGTTATTTGTTCAATAAATAGACTACTATGTTGAAGAGGCAACGAGCCCAACTGCATATTGATGTGTCGTGGAGGATGCTATGTGGCAAGCAATTTCTCACCAACTTTCTGAGGTATTGGATAGACCGTTCAAAATCAGCGAAAAGGAAGTTCTTGAAGGCGGTGACATTAATGAATGCTACTGCATCGGAGACGGTAATGAGCGTTACTTCGTTAAACTTAACGACCGCGAACGGCTTGTCATCTTCGAAACAGAAGCAGAAAGCCTGAGGATGCTCAACGAGACAGACTGTATCCAAGTCCCCCAGTTTGTCCACCTTGGTGCCAGCAAAGACCGTGCATTTATTGTGCTCAATTACTTGCCGACCAAAGTCATCGATAACCAGTCAGCTTACACCCTTGGCGAACAACTGGCGCGTATGCATGCTTGGGGCGATCAAGGGGAATACGGCTTTGACCTCGACAACTATATCGGGTTAACCCCACAACCCAATCAATGGTGCCGTAAATGGTGTCGTTTCTTTGCTGAACAACGTATTGCCTGGCAACTGCAGCTCTGCTCCGAAAAAGGCATTGAGTTTGGCAATATCGATATGATCACCAGCAAAGTTATCGATTTGCTTGTCCATCACCAACCCAAACCATCATTGCTCCATGGTGACCTTTGGCATGGTAATACCGCTGTTACTGTCACTGGGCCGATCATTTTTGATCCTGCCAGCTACTGGGGGGATCGTGAATGCGACATCGCCATGACAGAATTATTTGGTGGCTTCCCTCCTAGCTTCTACGAAGGATACCAGTCGGTGTGGCCTTTGGGTGATGGCTATGAAGAACGTAAGGCTCTCTATAACCTATACCATGTGCTCAACCACTGTAATTTGTTTGGCGGCAGTTATATAACACAAGCTGAACAAATGATGGACCAGTTAGGGCTTAGATAAGCTCAGCTTTTCGCACTACGCGGCCAAGGCGACATAAACGAGCCATGCTGGAGTAAATACCTGCTCCAGCTTAAGGCGGCACGCTCTGGCAAACCACAACCAGAGGTTTATACCCAACGGGCTTCAAGGTACTTGGGCAGACATCAATACTACTGACCTAAAACTTAACTCGTTACTCGAAGCAAATAAGCAACTTATTGCATTTATGCGGTGACATTACATGTTGAAAAATGTGTAAATCAAACCATCATATTTTTTGCATCTTTTTATCCAGCCGATTCATACCTAAAATGTTCCATAACTGACCTAACATTTATTTCATCAATATAAACAAAAATTTGTACGTCCAGTCTTTTTTCGCTATCTGATCTTTACCTGTTCGTTATTTCCCATAAATTTCTATCGCTTCAAACTTTATAGTTAATTTGAGGCGAAAACGAATGCTTAACGCTAAAGTTAAATCATTGAGTTGAACCTGTCGCGTTCACAAGAATGATTGCAACTGGGATGCCCATTCTTGTTGTAAGTTTGCAAGGAGTACACAATGAATAACTTTACTGAGCAGACGGTAGCCTGCCCACATTGCGGCCACAATATCCATATTACCCTTGATGCCAGTGCTGGTAGCCAAGAGTTTTATGATGACTGCCCCGCCTGCTGTCATGCTATCCACCTAAATATGCAAGTCGATGACTTACACAAGACCATCAATTTATTTGTCGACGCCGATGATGAGCAAATATTCTAAATTTGGGTCTTGGATTGAACGGTATAACGAATTGGAAGGAACAAAAAACCCCTACTGATAAGTAGGGGTTTTCTTTATATAAAACCTTACTTTTTATATTGGATAATTTACCCTAGACCTTTTTCTGCCAGTACCCTTTCTACGGTATCAACAATGGCTTGGGTTTGTGGATCAATTTCTATATTGACTTTAGCGCCTATCTGCTTCGCACCAAATAATGTTCGTTGCAATGTTTCAGGAATTAAATGCACGCAAAAGCGAGACTCTTCCACTTTGCCAATGGTCAATGAGCAACCGTCTAAGCCAATATATCCCTTTCTTAATATATATTTATTGTATGACTCAGGAATTTCAAACCAAATTGTGGTGTTATTTGGCGAGACTTCAATATCAACAATCTTGGTCACGGCGTTAATGTGACCAGACATTGAATGGCCACCAATTTCATCACCAAACTTTGCTGCACGCTCAATATTTACGCTCTCTCCAACACGCAGCTCACCAAGATTTGTCACTGCTAACGTTTCTTGCATCAGATCGAATGAGACATTGTCTCCTTCCAGCTTGGTTACCGTTAGACAGCAACCATTGTGGGCGACAGAAGCGCCCACTTCTAGCCCATCACGCATCTTGCCGAACAAACGGACAACGTGAGTTTGAAACGCTTCTTTTTTATCGATGGCGATAACTTCGGCTGTACCCTGAACAATTCCGGTAAACATAACAACTCCTGCTGGTAAGCTAACTTTCAGCATGTTAACAGCAAACCAACGTAGTAAAAAGTAAGCCAACGTAGTAAAAAGCAAGCCAAATTGCACTCTTAAGCTTAACCTTATATCCTCAACACATATTCACTCATTTCTTACCGATCACATTGAGTTGGACTCAACATGCTTACACACCTAAGAAAAAATCTTAATCGACACATTCAGGTGTTAATGGCATTGTTGGTTATTCTAACGGCGCTTCCTATCGGCTTTCTTTGGCATCAAAGTGCCGAACGTATTGTTCATAATACCATTGAGAATATATATAAGTATGCCAGTCAGTCTGTCATTAGCCACCTTGATGATTTCTTAACCCAAGCAAACAAAGTCTACACCCACCAGGAGCGGATTCAGGCTGAGCTCAGCACTATCATCAATGATAGAAAAGCCCTTCTGAGCCACCTTACCAATGTGCTCAACCATCACGATGATATCGATTATTTCTACTTTGCCAACACAGATGGCGGGCTGGTTTCTGTTGGCCACCAAAGCGACGATCTCTATTACTTAATCGAGTCCGAAACAGGAAATGCCGGACAACTATCTCGCTTTGAGTCAGATTATAACGGCATCAAAGGGACGTTTATTGAAACAACAGCGGGCTTTGATGCCAGAGAAAAGATGTGGTATCAAGATGCCACCAAAGTTAACCAACCGGTATGGAGCAAGATCTATGCCGGCGCATTCGACCCAACATTACTCGGTATCACCCTGTCAAAAGCGCAGCGTGGTCTCAATGGGGAGCTACTAGGGGTTTGGGGGCTGGATTTAACCTTAAATACAGTCATCCAGGAACTCTATAAGAGCAAATTAAGTCGTCATGGCGATGTCGTATTGTTTTATAAAAACAATATCATCTTAGCCAGTACGTCAAAAAAGCATGCTGTACATACCGGAAAGCTGAAATCGATTAACCACGCAAACACCCCGATTCTGGATAAATTAATTCGACTCGATAGTAACCAAGGCAATAATCTCATCCTGATCGATCATGACGGAAAGCAATGGGCAGGCTTTATTGCCGATTACAGTCTCGCACAGGTTGATGAAGTCAAGATTGCTTTCTATTCACCGATGAGTGATTTTGCGCCCGAGCTCAAAGTGGCGCAAAACGTTGCGATTCTGCTCACCTTAGTTCTGATGTTCATCGCAATCATGCTTGGAAAAAAAGCGGCTCGTCAAATTAGCCAACCCATTCAGGCCCTCACCCATGCCGCAGAACAAATCAGCAGAGGGCACTGGGGAAGTAAAATTACAATAACGCGTGATGACGAACTAGGAACACTTGCTGAGTCTTTCAACAAGATGCAATGCAACCTTGAAAAAACCATATTCAAACTGGATAACGAACAGCAAGAAACAACACGCCTCAACGCCCTATTAGCCATTCAAAATCAAGAGCTTGAAGAGCGCGTCGAAGAGCGGACCCATGCGTTGAAAACAGCCAATAGCAAATTGCACCAAATGGCCTACTTTGATGCACTCACAGGCATCGCTAATCGCCGTTATTTTTGGCAGCAACTCGACGACAAATGCACCGAGAGCAGTGGTTGGCTACTCATCTTAGACATCGATAACTTCAAACAAATCAATGATGCCTTTGGTCATATCGAGGGGGATAATATTCTCAAGCACTTCACCGCAGTCTGCCTAGGTGTATTACCTGAACAGTGCCTGTTTGGTCGCATTGGCGGTGAAGAGTTTGCAATGTGGCTAAATGATATGCCAAGGGCTTGTATTGAGGAGTTGACTGATGAATTAGTATCGACGCTTGCCAGCACCCCTTATATCAATGATGGAACAACAGTGACGATTTCAACCAGCATTGGGGCCTGTCGTTGTTTCTCCCAACCACAAAAAGCCTATGCGATAGCCGACAAATTACTCTATGAGGCGAAACATCGTGGAAAGAACAGAGCAGTTATTGAACCGACAACAAGCGGTAATTGCACTTAACCAAGCCTAGTGACATTCAGTTCCATACTAAACAGAACGAGCACCAAAAAGCTCACACAAGCCTATGAAATTAATGATAAAGTAATTAATTCAAATAATTTCATTCAATGTGAATTGTGTCGGTTCCCTTAACCGTTATAATTCCCGCGTAATTTCCCCTCTTTTACCAGGAGCGCACCTGTGCACAACTACCGGCGTGAGACACGTCATTTACTCAAACTCGCGGTTCCCGTACTGATTGCTTCTGTCGCACAAACCTCAATGGGATTCGTTGATACCGTTATGGCCGGTGGTGTCAGTGCAACGGATATGGCAGCGGTGTCTGTGGCTGCAAGCATCTGGTTACCCGCAATCCTATTCGGTGTTGGCTTGCTCATTGCACTGGTGCCGATTGTCGCAACCCTAAATGGCTCAGGTAAACGAGAGAGCATTCCTTTCGAGGTCCAGCATGGCTTTCTGCTCGCGGCATTGATTTCTGTCCCCATTATATTGGTGCTATACAATGCCGGTATATTGATCGATATGATGGATGTTGAAGAAGTCTTGGCAGATAAGACCAACGGCTACCTTTTTGCCGTCCTTTTCGCCGTACCGGGCTTCCTGTTCTTCCAAACCTTAAAAAGCTTTTCTGAAGGGGTGTCGATGACGGTTCCCGCCATGGTGATCGGTTTTATCGGCCTAGCTGCAAACATTCCACTTAACTGGATTTTTGTTTACGGTAAATTTGGAGCACCAGCACTGGGCGGCGTCGGTTGCGGTGTCGCGACTGCAATTGTTTATTGGCTGATGTTCTTCTCGATGCTGGTGTATATCCGACTGAATAAAAGATTACATAACATTGGCATTTTCGATCATTGGCACAAACCTGAATTCAAAGCGGTTATCCGTTTATTCCGCTTGGGCTTTCCTGTTGCTGCTTCGATTTTCTTTGAGGTCTCTCTTTTTGCGGCGATTGCCTTGCTGATCTCCCCGCTTGGCTCAACCATTGTGGCCGCCCATCAGGTTGCCAGTAACTTCTCATCTCTGATTTTTATGATCCCGATGAGTTTAGGGGCAGCATTGAGCATCCGTGTTGGCCACTTACTCGGACAGCAAGATTTCACAGAAGCCAAAATCGCCAGTCGCTGCGGCTTGATCGTGGCTTTTTGCATTGCAGCAATAACGGCAGTAATGACCATTGTTCTGCGTGAACCGATTGCCCAGATGTACACCAATAACCACGAAGTGATTTCCATTGCAGGCCAGTTGTTGTTCCTCGCAGCTATTTACCAGTGTACTGATGCCATCCAAGTCGTTGCCGCGGGTGCGCTGAGAGGGTACAAAGATATGCGTGCAATCTTTATTCGTACGTTTATCGCTTACTGGATTCTCGGCCTGCCAATTGGCTATATCCTAGGTATGACAGACCGGATTGTCGAACCGATGGGACCTCACGGCTTCTGGATCGGTAATATTGTCGGCTTAACCGCCGCAGCAATCATGCTTGCGTCCCGGATGTTCTGGGTGCAAAAACAAGATAGAGACGCACAACGACAAATGTCATTGCGCTAACTTGTCACTTTCTACTGGTACCAGAATGAAAAGCGGCCTATGGTCGCTTTTCTGTTTTGCTGCGTATACTTGTCATACTCTCAGTACTGATTAGCTAGTATGCATACACGGCCAAGTTTTGCACTCTCACCGCGACTTTTCCCCTTTCGGCCCCCAGCGTGGAGAAAAGGTCACCTGTGTTTTGTTCTGCTGCTCATTATCTTCTTAGCCGGATGCGAACCCAATACCACGAAACGTAGCTTTGATACGTACAACAACAGGCTAGCCAACGTCCTTGAGACCTCGCCGGTTACCATCAACGACGGTGATCTCAGCGCTTTCCCTGTATCCCGTGAGTTGTTGCTGCCTATTGAAGATATTCGAATTGATTTGCTCGACGCCTATGAATTGAGAAAATGTGGATTGTTTAACCTCATTGCTGAACGCAACTCTATTCTGGGTAAGGTACAGGACAAAACCCGTCAGCTTCGCTATGAACTGATCCTGCTCAGCGGGCTAAACCACTGCCAGCAAGTACTCCCCGAAGACTCAGACGTTCTCCCGATGCTGGAAGGCTTTAAACAGCAAAAACAAGCCCAGCTAAACAACCACCTTTGGAATATGTTAACCACGGAAAAGGAATGGCGGCAACAACTAACAATACATTACCAACCTTTTGAGTTAGGGCTCTTTTATGGGTTTGATGAAAACTTAAATGCCTTTAACTATTTAACGTTTATCCAGCAGCATATACGCACGGGAACCAGTGTTGAAGAAAAGCAAGCCAATAGGCTGATACAACATCAAAAGCAACTTCATGCCCACCACTACTTCGGTCAGTTAATTTACTCAATGCACTACTCTTCCCTGTGGCTAGAAAGTATTACTGAGATGCTCGAACAACATGAAGCAACACTCATCTGCGGCCCTAACCGTAACCAACAAAAAGCGGAATACTTGAGTAATGTCTTCTACAAGTTCTTTGCCAATGAGCTACAACCTTACCTTGCCGAGCTCGATTCCCAGTACAGCCAAGTTACTCCCGCACTTATCGAGCTTCTGGCACCGGCACAATCACAAAGCCCGGCATTAGTGCCCTATTACAAACAATACTTGGGCGGTCGTTTGCATGATGATTTCAGGCAAGTAACGCTTAAACATGTCGGTTTTTGGCAACGGACTTTCAAACGCTGCAATATCAAAGTCGGTGTTCGCTAACTTGCTAGCCGCTCATATATAAATTCACAGACTCAGTGCAAAGAATTGTCCTGTCTTGGTATGAATGCATGGCAACAGGCTCTAAGATGAAACAATAAATATCAGGAGGAGCCTAACATGAAGAAAAACAAAAACGATGCAAAGCTTTTGAAAAAAGCGCTAGAACTAGGCATGTCCTTTGCTAAGCAACAAGGATTTGATGATTTGGACAAGTCTGTTTCATCAAAAGACAAAGTAGAGTGTGTTTACCGCTTACTGGTTCAATTCAAGCAAATCACCCCGCTTCCTGAAGACAAAGAAGATGGCCCCACGATGAAACATAAACTCATCTTGTGGATTTCTCGGCTGTTACCAGCTGATCACGAGTTACTACAATAAGCATTGCAGCTCATATTAGACTGAGTTACCGTATTCTTTTTCCAAATATACCAAGGTAGGTTCAAGCATTATGCGTCGTGTTGTCTTCAATCAAAAAGGTGGGGTGGGAAAATCGAGTATTTCAGCCAACCTTGCCGCCATCAGTGCCGCGAAAGGCTATAAAACACTGCTGATCGACTTAGATGTCCAGGGAAATAGTAGCCATTACCTCGGCTTTGATATCAATGTCGACAATAACAAGAATGTTGCTGAGTTACTCAACCAGACCGTCGGATGGTTCTCGGTTTCAACGCCTATCAAGTCTTATCCACAATCAACGGCATTCGACAACTTAGATATTATTCCTTCCAGCCCTAAGTTGGAAAAAATCGAATCTGAGCTAGAACGCCGCTACAAGATTTATAAGCTGCGTGACGCCCTCGACGAATTAGAAAAAGAATATGACCGTATTTATATCGATACCCCACCAAATTTAAATTTCTTCAGTAAGGCAGCCTTGATAGGTGCTCATAAATTGCTGATCCCTTTTGATTGCGACAGCTTCTCGCAACAGGCTTTAATGACCTTGCTCAATAATGTCTCCGAGCTGCGCGACGACCATAACCCCAACCTTGAGGTAGAAGGCGTTATCGTCAATATGTTCAATGCCCAGGCTAAGTTCCCAGCCCAGATCATTGAAGATCTCAAAGGTATCGGCTTACCGATTCTTGAGCCTTACCTACCGCTTTCGATTAAAATGAAAGAATCCCATTACCACCAACAGCCGCTAATTCACTTATTACCGAACCATAAGCTTAGCCAGTCGTTCATCGATCTATTTGCCACGCTGGAACAAACAGAAAACGTAGCAGTCAGTTAAGTACTCTTTTTATTAGGTATATATCGTATTTAAGCCAGCACCCGTCACTGCAATGACATGCTGGCTTAACTGTATCCATAACTATTCGCTGATCGTCCCTATTGAATTAAAGTGATTGAAATCACACTTTTACTCCCGTTTGCGGTGAGAATTAATCCGCCGCGCTCAAACCATAAGCAAACAGTCACCATAACTTAAAAAAGCCAACTCAAATGCTTGCACGAGGGATCATCAGTCGCTAATATGCTCCTCGTTCTCTGAGAGAACACAGTACGACCGTAGCTCAGCTGGTTAGAGCACCACCTTGACATGGTGGGGGTCGGTGGTTCGAGTCCACTCGGTCGTACCAATTTTCTCGTTTAAACTAGAACATAAAATGCGTCTGTAGCTCAGCTGGTTAGAGTACTACCTTGACATGGTAGGGGTCGGTGGTTCGAATCCACTCAGACGCACCATCTTCTTTTGAAGATACAGTACGACCGTAGCTCAGCTGGTTAGAGCACCACCTTGACATGGTGGGGGTCGGTGGTTCGAATCCACTCGGTCGTACCAATTTCTAGTTTTAATTAGAACACACTATGCGTCTGTAGCTCAGCTGGTTAGAGTACTACCTTGACATGGTAGGGGTCGGTGGTTCGAGTCCACTCAGACGCACCATCTTCTTTTGAAGATACAGTACGACCGTAGCTCAGCTGGTTAGAGCACCACCTTGACATGGTGGGGGTCGGTGGTTCGAGTCCACTCGGTCGTACCAACTTCTTACTTAACCACTAAGAAGAACAAAATTTGGGTCCGTAGCTCAGTTGGTTAGAGTACTACCTTGACATGGTAGGGGTCGGCGATTCGAGTTCGCCCGGACCCACCAAATTCCAATAAACGCACTACCTCGTTAGAGGCTCCCAAGCGTTTATTCGGGCGATTAGCTCAGTTGGGAGAGCACCTCCCTTACAAGGAGGGGGTCACTGGTTCGAGCCCGGTATCGCCCACCATTTCTTTCGTAAGAAGCAAAAGCCTGTTCATTGAGCAGGCTTTTTTGCGTTTGGCCCGAGCTCTTAGCTGATTGATTGCAATCTCACCCCCATCACCGTCCCCTGTTAATCATTGCTGATAACGGCACTGATTATGCAAACCTAATCACTGCAAGAGCGGGTTTTCATGCATATACTTATTTCTACATAACCGCTCGTTTCGTTGTTCAAAGGAAGGTTGTGCAACGGCTTGTTATCGCTAAAAGGAATTAGGCAAACAATGAATCATATAATAAATGTCACCAGTTCGCTTCTTGCCTCTACGTACCGCTGTTGGAATGGCACAATCGCTGATAAAGATGTCGTACAACCGGAGCAAACACTCATTTTGTTCGACCAGGAAAATGATGCCGAGTGTCGACAGGTACGCGAGTCACTCACCCAGCTTAACTTAGATATTCTCATTGTTCCCTGCCCAAAGGGCGGTAAAAATTTAGCGTCACTACAATCCGAATACGGTGATATTCGCCTTCCTCTTTTTGTCGATAACAACCAATCAAAAGCGATGTATGGGGCGGATTCAATACTCACCTATTTAAACCGCTACTACGGCAAAGTAAGCGTGTCGACGTCCTTGCTGGGAAAAGTGACCAACCAACTAAGTTCGACCATGGCGACAACAGTACGATTGAGGTCGGGGGTTAACGCCCGCCCCTCTTATCAACCTGAGCTTCCGCTAATTCTATATAGTTTTGAATCAAGTCCGTTCGCAAGATTAGTACGTGAAAAGCTCTGCGCACTGGAACTGACCTATATTTTGATTAACATTGGCAAGCAGCAAATCTCCGACATGGGGCCAGCCAAAATGCGATGGAGCCTAAAACCGTATCATCCCCTTCCTAATACCAAACGGGATGAATTCTTTAAGCTATACGGCAACGTACAGGTCCCCTTCTTGATGGATCCCAACACCAATAAGGCCATGTTCGAATCGAAAGACATTGTGGCGTATCTTGAACAGACTTATGAGCGATAAAAATAAAGCCGTGTTTGAGATAAACACGGCTTCTCTTTCAGAGATCGACACTCATAACCGGAGGATCACTGCAGATCAAAACGATCAGCATTCATTACCTTAGCCCATGCGTTGATAAAGTCATTCACAAACATCTCTTTACCGTCATCCGAGGCATAGACTTCGGCTACCGCCCTTAGCTCGGAGTTGGAGCCAAAGATGAGATCGACCGTCGTTGCAGACCATTTCTTATCACCGGACTGGCGATCATGACCTTCATAAATCCCTTCTTCTTCGGCTTTGCTCCACTTGGTTGACATGTCCAACAAGTTAACAAAGAAGTCATTGCTCAGGTTACCGGGGTTATCGGTTAAGACACCATGCTGACTTCCGCCAGTATTGGCATCAAGTACCCGCATCCCCCCCACTAACGCTGTCATTTCTGGCACCGAGAGATCAAGCAAACTGGCTTGATTTACCAAGGCTTCTGCAGGGCCATAGTAGCTGCCTTTACCAAAATAATTCCTAAAGCCATCGGCTTGTGGCTCAAGCACGGCAAATGATGATACCTCGGTTTGCTCTTGGCTGGCATCACCACGCCCCGGCGTAAACGGTACTTCAACCTCATAACCGGCTTTTTTCGCCGCTTCCTCAACCGCGACTGAACCGCCAAGGACGATCAAATCAGCCATCGAGATCTGTGCCCCGCCCGCTTTATTGAAATCAGTTTGTACTTTCTCAAGTGCAGCGAGCACTTTGCCAAGCTCTTCCGGATTATTCACCATCCAGTCTTTTTGAGGTTCGAGGCGAACCCTCGCACCGTTAGCCCCACCGCGCATATCACTGGCACGGTATGTAGAGGCTGACGCCCATGCGGTTCTTATTAATTCAGGGCTGGAGATCCCCGAGTCGATGATTGCCTTTTTCAAGTCAGCGATATCGCTATCGCCAATTTCAGGTGATGGTGCTTTGGGAATAGGGTCTTGCCACAGCAACACCTCTTCCGGTACTTCACTACCTAGGTACCGTGCCTTCGGTCCCATATCGCGGTGGGTTAATTTAAACCATGCTTTGGCAAACGCTTTATCAAATTCGTTAGGATCATCGCGGAAACGCTGGGTAATTTTCAAAAATTCAGGGTCTTTCTTCAATGCCATATCCGTGGTGAACATAATAGGCGCATGGCGCTTATCGGCAATGTGAGCATCAGGAACAAGACTGGCTGCACTTTCATCTGTTGGGATCCACTGGGTTGCTCCCGCCGGACTCTTCACCTGTTTCCACTCGAACTTGAGCAGGTTATCAAGGTAGAGAATTGACCATGCCGTCGGTGTCGAGGTCCAAGCCCCTTCCAGACCACTGGTAATCGTGTCTTCAGCGTTACCCTTACCACATGTATTCATCCACCCGAAACCTTGCTCTTCAATCGGAGCGGCGCCAGGCTCTGGCCCGACACAGTCTTTCGGTGGTTTCGCACCATGCGCTTTACCCAAAGTATGCCCCCCGGCTACCAGTGCGACGATTTCTTCATCATTCATGGCCATACGCCCAAAAGACAGCCTCATGTCTTTTGCTGCATCAAGCGGGTCATGATTACCACCAGGTCCTTCAGGGTTTACATAGATCAGCCCCATCTGAATGGCAGCAAGATCTCCTTGTAATTTACCATCACCCGTGCGACGTTCGTCCGCCAAAAATTCTGTTTCAGGCCCCCAGTAAACTAAATCCGGCTCCCAATCATCGACACGACCACCAGCAAAACCGAAGGTTTTAAAACCCATCGATTCCAACGCCACATTACCGGTTAATATCATTAAATCAGCCCAGGATAACGAACGGCCATATTTCTGTTTCACCGGCCAAAGTAACCGCTTGGCTTTATCAAGGTTGGCGTTATCAGGCCAACTGTTCAGTGGGTCAAAGCGCAACTGGCCACCATCAGCACCGCCTCGGCCATCCCCAACCCGATAAGTTCCGGCGCTGTGCCACGCCATTCGGATCATAAAAGGCCCATAATGATTAAAGTCTGCCGGCCACCAGTCTTGGGATGTCGTCAGCACTTGCTCAATGTCCTTTTTCACTTGTGCAAGATCGAGCGTTTTGAATGCTTCGGCGTAATTGAATTCATCGCCATAGGGATTAGAACGGGCATCATGATCACGCAAAGCACTCAGATTGAGCTGTTCAGGCCACCAAAACTGATTGGACTTTGCATCTCCGGCTATTGCCGAGGCAGGCTGTGCGATCAAAAGAGCTGATATGATCGCTGAAGCAAGCATAGTTCGTGAATAGGTTTTCATTATTAGACCCCTTTCAGCAAGCTCTAAGAGCAGTGACTTTAGATTAGGTGTGCTTAGTTGAAAACAACATTGGTTTTTTTCGAACACTGTTATCAGAAAATATGATTGATAAATATCAGCCGCTAAGCAGCGAGGATTTACAAATATCAACCAAGGCTTCAATGCTAGACATACAGGTATAATTGGGGCGAAACACAAACGCGATTCTTCGATGGGGGCCAGGTTCGTTAAGGTGAATAACTGAGAGTTGATCGTTGGCGGCAATCAATTGTTCTTTGGCCATCGCCGGGATAAAAGTGGTACCCAAGTTACCCTGTACCATCTGGATCAGGGTATTCAAACTGGTTGCGCCAAAACCATGGTTGGCTCTCTGCGCTGTCAACTGACACACATCCAACGCATGATCTTTCAGGCAATGCCCCTCTTTGAGCAGCATCAAGCGAGTTTGGGTGACTTGATCACTCGTGATTTCGCTCTGCTGCGAATGCATGGTGCCTTTGAGGGTAACCCAATAGAAATCTTCTTGCCAAAACTCCAAGCTCAATAATCCCTCACAGGGATAAGGTAAGGCCAAAATAGCGGTATCAATCTCACCGCTTCGCACCATCGCCACCAGTTGTTGCGACTGCTCCTCAACCACATTAATTTGCGCCAATGGAAAATGTTGATTTAGAAAAGGAAAGATTCTTGGTAGTAAATACGGTGCGATGGTTGGGATCACCCCAATACTCATGGGAAAACTCAGCGGCGCACTCTGGCTTCCAGCTAAATGCTCCAGATCCTCAATACTCAACAGAATATTTTTTGCCCGCTTGAGAACCTCACGGCCAATTGGCGTCACCAGCACTTGCTTGTTATTTCGCTCAAAGATCTGCAGCCCGAGCTGCTTTTCCAGTTCACTTAACGCAGCACTAAGAGCAGACTGACTCACAAAACAGAGATCAGCCGCTTTCTTGAAATGCAAAGTCTTCTCTACCGCAATGGCATAACTCAGCTGTTTGATTGATATCATTCTGCCCCAAAGTCAGTACTGTTTCCCCAAAACAAGCAGCGTAACTCAATTCGACGGCAACCAAACGGTACGTCAAGACGGCGACAATACGCTGCTAACTAATGAGTATAGACAGAGGGTTTCAGCTATAAATGTATCACTGCGCTTTTTTGATTTTTTGCTCCGTAACCCTTTTTTCTGTTTTTTCTTCAGACTTCGCTTTCGGGGTAAACTCGACCACCTGCTGGGTTTCGGCCGGGTGCGTGGTACCGAAGAACTTGCCACCACGATCGATGCTCAGGTTATCGCAGTAAATGCTGCCCGATACGACTCCCTTATCCAGGATCTCGATGGCATTGGCGCGGCACACGCCTTCTATCTGGCCATTGACGATGATCTTGTCAGCCCAGATTTCTCCTTTGATAGAGCCACTACGGCTGACAATCAAGCCTTTTTCCAGCTTGAGTGTTCCCTCGATGATCCCATCAACCTGCATATCGCAACTCAGCTTGAATTCTCCTTGGATGTCACATCCCGCTGCGATGACAGTTGTAGTTGTTTGCTGACTTTCTGTTCCACTTTGTTTATCAAAGATGCCCATTGAATATTTCTCTCTTTCTCAAAAATATGTTCAAAATTATCCAAGCTCCAATCAACGAATGGCCGTGGATTCAACGCCCGCCCTACAAACCGCACCTCGTAATGCAGGTGTGGTCCGGATGACAAACCGGAATTGCCGGAGTACGCAATGAGATCGCCCTTATTGACAAAATCACCGGATTTCACAGCAAATTTGTGTAAATGGGAATAAGATGACGAAAAGCCGAAGGTGTGCTGCAGGCGAAGAAAGTTACCTGAGCCTTCATTACTGGGTCGCACTGTTTCTACCACACCATCTGCAGGCGCATAGATTGGCGTGCCGGTATTCACGGCAAAGTCCAACCCCCGGTGCAGTCGACGACTTCCCGTTACAGGATGGACACGATAGCCATACTGGGAAGACTGCCGCGCCTTCCCCACCGGCGACCCATTAGGTAAGCTTTCCAAGATGGCTGTACGTACCGCAGAGTTGATCGCGGCAACATCCAAGCGCTGCTCGATAGCATCAACTTCTCCGGTAATATCTACGCCAAGCAAAGCTTCAAGCTCATGCAGCCTATCCGATACCCCACTCAAACGATTTTCACGGGCATCCAAGTCCGCCTCTAAATCGAATTTCAACGATTTCAATTGATCAAGCTCTTCAGTCAATGATGATGACTGGGCTTCCAATTCCATCTGTTTATATTTCGCGTCATCGGCCTCAGACTTCAAATACACCATCCAACCTGCCGCCGTCACCGTAACCACCACTGCAGAGATTGCCAGCCAGCGCAAATTACGCTGAGCTTTGATACTCAACTGGAAGTGCCTCGAACCATGTATCGATGAAACCGATATCGTGATTTGTTCCTTCATAGTAGTACTGCTATTTATAAATCACTTTTACATCAAACGACCGAGATTTCGTTGTTATTAAGCGAGTTAGGTCAAATTCTTCAAATTAACATTCAGCTAGTTTGCTGTTAGTATGCAATCAACTGTAGTTAAAGCCTTTTTTTACAACCTTTCTTTAACAATACATGTTGATATTTTGCTTACTAAGGACAGTAACAGATGATTTCTCTCAAGGAACTCTTAAGACGTAAACCTTGGATACTCTCCGCATTTATTTTGCTCGGAATAGGCCTTTGGTTGTTCAGTGGCCACTACTCTCCCCCCTCTGATACATCTGATTCTCAGGCATTAAAAGACCATTCATCCAGCCCTCCACCACTGGCCAAAGTGGTGACCGAACAGTTTATGGTACAACCGGTAACCCGCACTCTCTCCCTCTATGGCCGTACTGCACCAAACCGCAAAGCCACCCTAGGTGCAGAAGTAGCGGGAAAAGTTGATACCTTGCTAGTTCGCAAAGGGCAGCATATTAAAACCGGCCAGCCACTGATCCAAC
The DNA here is from genome assembly GCF_003025555.1 of Photobacterium lutimaris. Taxonomy (GTDB): domain Bacteria; phylum Pseudomonadota; class Gammaproteobacteria; order Enterobacterales; family Vibrionaceae; genus Photobacterium; species Photobacterium lutimaris. Next base: position 413,109 of record NZ_PYMH01000002.1, read on the forward strand.
TTGATAAGGCAGACCGAGAACTTCAACTTGCCCGAGCCAATGCTATCCTCAAAGTCAGGAACCAAGAATTTAATGCCTCAAAGTCACTGAGAAAGCGTGGCTTGCAGGGTGAAGTGGCTTTCAGTCAGGCTGAAGCCAACCTGATTGAAGCCAAAGCTCAAGTCAGAAGCTTGGAGCTTGCATTAACTAATACTGAAATTTATGCCCCTTTCGACGGCGTTATCGAACGCCTTTATATTGAGAAAGGTGACTATTTAGGCGTGGGTGATCCCATCATTTCCATTGTTGATTTAAACCCATTAGTAATCAGTGCCGATGTCAGCGAGCGCCACATCGATAAGGTCTACAAGAACCAAAAGGCTGAAATCGAACTGGTTACCGGATTTGTCGCAACAGGTACCCTCAGCTTTCGGGGGGCTGTCGCCAATGAGTCAACCAATACCTACCCAATCGAAGTGGAAATCAGCAACCCAGACATGGCGCTAACGGCAGGCACCAGCGCTAACCTCGAATTGCTCCTAGCAACCGAACCGGCGATAAAAATCACCCCTTCCATGTTAGCGCTTGATGAAGCTGGCAATCTGGGGATAAAAACCTTGGCCGCAGGCGATAAAGTTCATTTCGTGCCTATCTCAATCGTCAAAGTCGAGCCCGACGGTGTGTGGCTGGCCGGTACCGAGAATACCGTGGAGATCATCACGACAGGCCAAGGCTTTGTCAGGGACGGTGATACGGTAATACCTGTTCGCCGCCATTCCGTTGACCTCGATGGGAGTGAGTAATGTTTGCCATTATTGATGCGGCGATAAACCGCTCACGCACCATGCTCACTTTGCTGGTTCTGATCTTGTTGGCAGGTGCCATCACCTACCGAATCATTCCAAAAGAGTCCAATCCCGATATCACTATTCCTGTGATTTATGTCTCGGTGGGTCATCAGGGGATCAGCCCAGCTGATGCCGAGCGGCTTTTGGTAAGGCCGCTGGAAAAAGAGCTGCGCTCTATCGAAGGGGTCAAAGAAATGAGCGCCATCGCCTCTGAAGGCCATGCTTCTGTGACACTTGAGTTTATTGTGGGTTCAGATATCAATGTCGCCCTGACCGATGTGCGTGAAGCTGTTGATCTGGCCAAAGCTAAACTGCCCGACGATGCCGATGAGCCGACGGTGCATGAAGTGACTCTGGCCAGTTATGAACCGGTATTGTCTCTGGTGCTGTACGGTACCGTACCAGAGCGGACCACGATTCAGGTTGCACGTGATCTTCAAGACAAGCTGGAGAGTTTCAAGCAAGTACTTGAAGTGGATATCGCTGGTGATCGGGAAGATGTTGTCGAAGTGATTGTCGAGCCGCTATTGATGGAGAGCTACGGTCTTGACCAAGAAGATGTCTTTCGTTTGGTTGCCCGCAATAACCGAGTGGTGGCCGCTGGTTTTGTCGATACCGGTTATGGCCGCTTTTCGGTCAAGGTACCATCGGTATTCGATTCGCTGAAAGATATCCTTGAGCTGCCGATAAAAGTGGATGGCAACACAGTCGTCACCTTCAGCGATGTTGCCACAATCCGCCGTGCTTACCGTGATCCTAACAGCTTTGCACGCCTTAACGGCGATACTGCTATTGTGCTGGATGTCAAAAAGCGCGCTGGCGAAAATATCATCGAAACAGTCAGCATCGTCAAGGCGGTTGTTGAAGAAGCGCAAAAACGGGAGGAGTGGCCAGATAACTTGTTGGTGGAGTACACCCTCGACCAATCTGAAGATGTTAATACCATGCTCAACGATCTTCAAAACAACATTTTGTCGGCCATTATCTTGGTTGTCATTGTGATACTGGCCATTTTAGGGACTCGTACCGCCTTTTTAGTCGGAGTCTCCATTCCCGGTGCTTTCCTAACCGGTTTACTCATGCTGGCTGTTAGCGGCATCACCGTTAACATGATCGTCCTTTTCGCTCTGATTATGGCTGTCGGTATGCTGGTAGACGGTGCCATCGTCGTCACTGAGTATGCCGATCGAAAAATGCAGGAAGGGACGGCACGCAAGCAAGCTTACCGAGAGGCCGCCAAACGCATGGCCTGGCCGATTACCGCCTCGACCGCCACCACCCTCGCGGCATTTGCGCCATTGCTATTTTGGCCAGATACCACCGGCGAGTTCATGCGCTACCTCCCTCTGACACTGATTGCGACTTTATCTGCTTCACTATTGATGGCACTGCTCTTTGTCCCCGTATTAGGTAGCGTTGTCGGCAAACCCCAGTACACCACAAAGGCGGAACAACAACGTAAAATCGCCATGGAAAAAGGCGACTTCAGCCAAGCCCGGGGCATCACCAAGCTTTACCTCACCACTTTGGCAGTCGCCATTAAACACCCAATTAAAATACTGATCTCCGCCTTTATTTTTGCCATTGCAGTCGGGGTGACCTATAGCAAGGCCGGTTTAGGTGTCGTCTTCTTCCCTGAGGTTGATCCGCCTCACTTTACCATCAAAGCTCGCTCCCATGGTGACCTGTCTATCTATGAAAAAGATAAGCTGATGAGCCAAATTGAGCAGCGAATTATCGATACAGAAGGGATAAAAAGTGTCTATACCCGCACAGGTGGCAGTAATGAAATCGGCCAGATCCAGCTTAATCCAATGGATTGGCAGGACCGCCGCCCCATCAAAGCGATCATTGCTGAGATGCGTGAAAAAACAGCCGATATAGCCGGTATAGAACTAGAGTTCAAATATCCGCAAGCCGGTCCGCCAAGTGAACATGATGTTGTCATTGAGGTGTCCGGTAATAACACCGAAGACATGAACGATGCCGTCCGCCAAGTCCGTTACTGGCTGGAATCGCACCAGGCGTTTACCAATATCTCCGATTCTGCCGATAAAGAAGGCATCGATTGGGAAATCAAGATTGATCGTGATGACGCCGCCCGATTTGGTGGGGACGCAACCTTGGTGGGCAATACCGTGCAGTTTGTCACCAACGGACTCAAGATTGGGGATTTCCTACCCGATGATACCGATGAAGAAGTCGATATTCTGGTTCGATACCCCGAGGACAAACGGGATATCGGGCGGTTCGATGAGCTGAGGGTCAAAACGGTTTACGGCATGGTACCAATCACCAACTTTGCCAGTATTACCCCCTCTCCGAAACAAGGCACTATTAACCGCCTTGATGGCAAGCGGGTTATTGAAGTGATGGCGGATATGTCCACTGGCTACAACCTCAGCTTGCAACTGCCTATCATTAATTCGGCAATTGCAGAGATGCCTCTCGCCACGGGCACGCAGGTTATCGTCAGAGGCCAAAATGAAGATCAGGAGAAATCTTCTGCCTTCCTGCAAAATGCCTTTTTGATCGCCCTCGCGGTAATGGGGCTCATATTGGTCACCCAGTTCAATAGCTTCTATCAAGCACTCCTGATACTCAGCGCGGTGTTGTTTTCTACTGTCGGCGTTTTCCTGGGACTGCTGATTTTCCAACGTCCCTTCGGCATCATCATGTCTGGTATTGGGGTGATTTCATTGGCGGGTATTGTGGTCAATAACAATATCGTATTGATTGACACGTATAACCAACTGCGCCACAGCGGATTGGATAAAGTGACGGCCATCATGCACACCGGCGCGCAGCGTTTGCGCCCAGTACTGTTAACCACAATTACCACAATCCTAGGCCTGTTGCCGATGGTACTTGAAATGAACATTAACCTGATTAGTCGGTTGGTCGAGTTCGGCGCTCCGAGTACCCAGTGGTGGTCACAATTAGCCACTGCTGTCGCCGGAGGGCTCGCCTTTGCAACGTTGTTGACGTTGATCCTCACGCCGTGCCTACTCATGCTGGGGCGGGATCACAAACAGCTGCTCGATCAACACCACTCACTCCCACCGCAGCAAAACAGTCAGCCTCAAATGGCCGATCCTGAGGATGTGGTTGAAAAACATCTTGGCAAAATGTTCACGCGTCCCCCAGAGCCAAGGCCCATTTGCAAATGAACAAAAGAGGTTAATTAAACGGTTGCTCACTAATGCATGGAAAGCGCAACATGTATTAGTGAGCAATGACAAGGGTAACGGGAAGACTACAATTCCCCCGGGTAAACGCTGCCATCCCCTACCTTGCCCAGCACACGAGTTGGGTTATAGTTAGATCATTGCTAATCGAATTTTCCACTCAGCCCGTAACAATAGTGATGCTGGCATCCACCTTGCCAGTTACTCGTGAGGGCTAAACTATGAGTCTAAAAACGACATTAGAGAAAGTTGAACACGCCTTTGAGCCAGGAGGCAAATACCAAAAGTGGTTCCCACTCTATGAAGCATTCGCGACCTTGCTTTACACGCCGGGACAAGTAACTCAACGTATTACCCATGTCAGAGACAGTATCGACCTGAAGCGGATCATGATCATCGTGTGGTTGGCCGTTTTCCCGGCCATGTTCTGGGGACTATACAATGTCGGGCACCAGACAGTTATTGCCATCAACAGCTTGTACTCCCCAGAGGAAATCCAGCAGTTAGTCAATGAAAACTGGCAATATTCAGCGACTCTAGCCCTAGGCGGCAGTTTGGCCGAATCCGCAGATTGGGCAAGTAAAATGCTTCTCGGCGCATTCTACTTCCTGCCACTCTATATCACTGTTTTTATCGTCGGTGGCTTCTGGGAAGTCCTGTTTGCCATTGTGCGTAAACATGAAATCAACGAAGGCTTCTTTGTCTCCTCCATCTTGTTTGCGCTCATTTTGCCGCCGACATTACCATTGTGGCAGGCGGCATTGGGGATCACCTTCGGGATAGTGGTTGCCAAAGAAGTATTCGGCGGCACAGGACGGAACTTTCTCAACCCCGCCCTCGCAGGTAGAGCTTTTTTGTATTTTGCGTATCCGGCTGAAATCTCTGGCGGGATGGTCTGGACCGGCGCTGATGGCTACACCGGAGCAACGGCACTGAGCCAATGGGCCGAAGGTGGTTCATCCGCTATGGTGCATAATGCCACGGGCGAAGCCATCACTTGGATGGATGCGTTTGTCGGCAATATTCCGGGGTCGATTGGCGAAGTGTCGACCCTATTCCTGCTACTGGGCGGCTTGATGATCATGCTAATGGGTATTGCTTCGTGGCGTATCGTCACTGGGGTAATGGTAGGGATGATAGTCACCGCAACGCTGCTTAACCTCATCGGCTCTGACACCAACCCGATGTTTTCGATGCCGTTTTGGTGGCACCTTGTGTTAGGTGGTTTCGCTTTCGGGATGCTATTCATGGCAACCGACCCCGTTTCGGCGGCGTTTACTAACAATGGTAAATGGGCATATGGGATACTGATTGGAGTGATGACGGTGTTTGTTCGGGTTGTCAACCCCGCCTACCCAGAAGGCATCATGTTAGCTATCTTGTTTGCCAATCTGTTCGCCCCGTTGTTTGATAATTTGGTTTCCAGAGCCAATGCCAAGCGCAGGCTGAGTCGGCACAGTTAGCGTCGTCATGCCAAAGACCATCATAGGTTTGAGTCGCTGTACCATTGGTATCCCCCTGGTAATACCTTGCTAGGGGGAGGCTTTAGGCAAGACAATCGACAAAAATCATGGGTTCCTGATAGCGAACAGGTACACCCTCCTCGATCAAGTCATCAATAACGTCATCGGCCATTTCAACAAACGATTCACTGAGCAAATCGCAAATTGCCTCACCACCTTCGGTGATTGCCAATGCTGAGAACCACAGTTTTAATTGAATAGATCGCTGTGCCAACTTTCGAAACAAGTCATCACAATCCGTTCGGGCAATATTGATAATCAACTCGCACAAACAAGTAGCAAGCCCTCGCTCCCGAAACGCCTTTTTCACATAAATCGTATGCAAAGTCACTTCATAGAATAGCTCGGTCGATTTACGTGGATTTCTATAGTCTTCCAAACATCGACTAAATGTCGCCACTGCAGCAATTTCCCCCTGGGCATAGACTTCCAAAGCAACGTCGCTTGCCTCATCCGGTTGTCGGTAATGAGAGGAGGCCACCTGGTTTTCATCTAGCACCGCCTTTACCTGATGGTAGTCATCATCTAAACAATCAACCTCCTTTGTCAGCTGAGACAAGGGTTTAATTGCTAATTGCCAATCTTGCTTTGGTAACGGCGGCGTAATACCTAGCATTGCTAATTCAGCCGGAGTAAGCAGCGCTAAGTTCAAGGAGTCAGAATAGATTGTTGAAGATGAATTGCGTGAAAACTCCATGTATTAACTCCCTTAGATTTTGCAAAACCGGAGTGTATCAAAACACCTTCAAATCACGCCTGTGCAATGACACTTCTGTGAGCAGGATTTCATTCTGTAGGCGTAGACTGGAAACTTTTTCATCAACATCATTACACTGGGCCAATTGATAAATTGGCTCAGCTTAGTTCGAAAGCTCTTCGACGGAAACCTGCAAAGCAGACTGTAATGCCGCCTGTGCCGACATTGACTCGTAGAAATAGAACCCCTGAAGTTCTGCAACATCCATAGACTGCATCGCCTTTTTTTGCACTTCCGTTTCCACCCCTTCTGCAACCATCTTGAGACCGAGCGCCTTTGACATCTTAACAATACTGCTAATTAGGGTCTCCCCCAGAGCCTCATGGCCGATACGTTGCACAAAACTGCGGTCGAGCTTCACAATATCTAGCGGGTACTTGCACAATGAACTCAGTGCAGAATAGCCAGTACCGAAATCATCGAGAGCCAACTGGATTCCCATCCCCTTTATTGCCTGCATCTGCTGAATCACTTTTGGCGTTGAATCTATCAGCATACTTTCGGTAATTTCTATAATCAGATGGACAGGGTTAATCTGGTAACGCTCAAGCAATGTGCGCAATTGAGGGATCAATGTCGGATGTGAAAAGTGTGGGCCCGCTAAATTAACATTGACCTTCAACGGACTGAGCCCTAACTTTTCACGATGGTTATTCATTTGGGACAAGAATTCACACGATTTTTCGAGTATTCGGCTACCCAGTGCAATGATCAATTCGCGGGATTCTGCCATAGGAATAAACTGATCAGGCGGCACATTCCCCAACTCCGGGTGGTGCCATCTTGCTAATGCCTCGAAACCACAGATCGCTTCTGTCTTACTACAGATAATAGGCTGAAACTCAGGGTAAATATCACCTTGGTTAATTGCACTGGCAATGTCTCGCTGAATAACAATATGATTTTTTAGCTGCTCTTCAATTCTTCTATTGAAAAACTGGATTCGCGACTTGTTGTTCCGTGCACAATACGTCGCAAACTCAACCGCACTCATCATCTGGTCAGCGGACGCAGTCATTGGCGAGACCTGTACCAGCCCAATAGATGCAGATAAGCGCAAGTCAACGCCTTCGACTTGCAATGGCTGTTCAAGAGCGGCAAGGATCGCTTTGGCACTGCGATAAGGAGCCAAACTATTCCCACCGCATAGCAACATCGCGAACTCACTCTCTGCCACCCGCGCCAATACTCCATCTCCAGACAAGCACTTAAGCTGGTTGGCAACGACGACCAGCGCTTCATCCGCCATCTGATGGCCAAACGCCCCCACAACGATATTAAATCTCTCGATTCGGATATAAACTATCGAACTATTTAAACGCTGATCTGAAGACAGCATACGATCCAACGAGGCCAAAAACGTCTGGCGATTTTCCAGCCCGGTTACCGGATCATACTTTTCCATCTGGTAAATCAAGCCTTCTTGCTCTTTCTGTCGGCTAACATCCTTGATAGAGAACATCAGTGCCTCGCCACGCTGCTGCTTGATTGGCATCACCTCTAACTTACATGCCACAACCCGGCCATCGAAAGCCACCAAATCAGTGTCAAAATGCCTGCGCCCCTCATTGACTGCTTGGCTCAGTGCCTCAACACCGCAATAGTGATGGGATGACTCCGGGCACAAATTAAGCAAAGGTTGACCTATAAGCCCTTGGCAAGAAGGATAAGCTAGAATCTTAGCAATGGTGTCATTTGCATCGACAATACGGCTGTCGAGCACCATCAGCAAGCCGAGGTTACTGGTGCGATAAAGCGCATCAAACTTTTGTGCGACATCGTTCAGCGCCGAATCAGTATGGGAAGATTTAGTTAGGGTCTGGTTAATCACTTCCTCGATTATCGAGAACTCATCGTTGCCTGCAGCTTTCATCTGCGAGCTATATTGATCCCTGACCAAGGCTTCCAGCCCTTTTTCAAAAGCCAAAAAACGGCTGCCTACTTTGAGTCTAAATGCCAGCATTGTCAGCGTTCCAATCACCACTGCCACCACAAACATAGCCACTGCCAACCAGATAATAAGCCGGTTCCCCTGCTGATAAATGGTACGCAGATGACTGCTGTTCAATATAGCCAGTGGCGTACCATTGATATCATTGAGAACAACACTGGCGGTCAAATACTCTCCGCCACTGTCACTCCGTAAAGCAGGAGCCGAAAAGCGGGCGACGTTATCATTGGGGGGTAATCGAACCAAGAAGTTGTGCGTATCTAAAATATCACTAAATTGACCGGGGAAAACCGATGACAGGTAGCGCCCCCATATTAACCACCCGCCTACCGGGCTGCTGCCAAGACTATTTCGAATCGGCACCATAGAAACAAGCATAATGTCATCCCCCCACGCGAGAAGACCCGCATAGGCGTTACCCGATATCACCCCGCTGTTGATTTCCGCAGCCAGTATTGAGCCAACGCCCTCTGGAGCCAGCAGTCGCTGCCTTAATTCAACGGGCAAGTTGGCAGATAACTCCCCTTCTGTGGCGTAGGTACTCTCGATAACGACACCATCTAGGGCAAGAAAAACCATCAGATCAATATCTAAATTACGCAGCCCATCGTAATATAAATTTCGATCTCGATATGCCGCATCGCCTTGAGTGACCAGCTGATAGCTCTCATCCCAGTACGCCCAATCAAATGTGCGTTTCTTTTGCTCGATAACGGTTATATTAATCATCTTATTCGCCTCTTCGACATGCCTAAGCACATGCTGTTGCTCAATCTCATTGAGGTTCTGCAAGAAAAAAAAGCGGGCACAAAGTAGGCAAAGGGCGGCAATCACAAAAAGCGCAACACCGAACAAAAGTGAAGTTCGTGTGCTCAGCTTGACTGGGGCTAGGTTTTTGATTTTCATTATCAGCTATTTAGCGCGAGAGATTCACAATAAGAATGTGGAGTTTACAATTACTCACAAGTTAAACATTGACTTAAGACAACCTGAGCAATCACTTAAGAAAATAGTAACGTCTTTTCAACGCCTCAACGTCATGTCACAGTTGAACCAGAAGATAACTGATAACCGTTTCGTCCTGATGCCTTCACCTGATATAGAGCCCTATCCGCAGCGATCAATAAAGATACCCACTCCTGGCTAAGTTGTTCGGCGCTAGAGGTAAATATTCCCCCCATCGAAACCGTGAGAGAATACTTGCCGCAACTGAGCACAAAATCAGCATCCGTAATTTGTTGCTGGATACGCTTGAGAACCCGCTCGCTCTCACTTTCTCGGCATGCCAAAATCATGATGAACTCTTCACCGCCCCAACGGACAACAACATCTTGCTGCCGCACTACCGATTTCAAGCGCTTGGCCATTTCCACCAGCACTTCATCACCGACACTATGGCCAAATTCGTCATTAAACCGCTTGAAATAATCAATATCGATAACAACAACTAAGCCACCATTACGATACTCCGAAGTCGGTATTTCCTTGAGCCAGTGCTCCAAATAGCGTCGATTATGCAATGTCGTCAAAGGATCTATGTTTGATTGCGTCATCAACTGGGCATTAGATTGCTCAAGAACCTGTTTGTCTTTATTTAACATGCTATAGCGCCGATAAAGCCAGTAAAGCAAAATAATTACTAATGCCGTACCAAGCTTGAGCATATTCTCACTGGCTTTTTTCTCTGCCAACCGTGAAATATTCAAGGCATTTTCAGCTTTAAGTAACTGGATTTCCTTTTCTTTGACATGCGTATCATAACGTTCTTGCATATCAAAAAGCTCTTTTCTCCGAATATCAAATAAGTACGTTTTCCCTAAGTCCGAATACTTTTTGTAATAAACCAAAGCTTGCTGGAAGTTATGGTTACTTTCATAGATTTTTGCCAGCAATTCATACATGTAAATCATTCGATGTTGAATACGGTTAGCTTCATAAACAGACAACGCCAATTGGGCATAATACAAGGCTTGGTCTGTACGCTGCGAAGAAAGAAACGCTTCAGATAGGCTTTCATGGCAGTTCGCCACGGTGATGCCATTTGAGCCACCGAAACGTCTTGCCATGGTCAAGCATTGTTCGGCTGTCGCCAACGCGGCGGGCTCATCACCATGATCCAAGTAATAAGCAGAAAGGTTAACCAACGCAATGGTCTTGATCCTTACTGAGCGCGTTTTCTCTGAAAGTTTTACTGCCTTGTCGACATGAAACTTTCTTTGCCTTTCATTCACTAAATACTTATCAATCACTCCAGCGTTAATATGAAGGATTGATTCAATATAGGCGTTATTCAGTTCACTTTTTTCGTACCGCTCAAAAGCACGCTGGATGTACTGTGAGGCTGTTTTCCATTCTTCCATATTAATATAAACGGAGGAGATATTAGAGAGTAACCTAGCTAACTGCTGATTATCAGAGCGTACGGAGAATATCTCGTAGGCTTCCTGATATTTATCTAGGGCCTCATTATAATTGGAGAGCTCAACATCAATATTCGCTAACCACTTTAAACTTCTCGCCAGTAACAATTGATAATCTAATTGCTCAGCCGTCTGTTTTACAGACTCAAGCTTCACTTGGGCCAGCGCATACTCCCGCTTCTCCATGAGCATAAGCGCATCAAGAAACAGGATTTCGGCCTTGATCCAAGCTTCACTGGATCGCTCTGCAACGCGCTCCAGCTGGTCAATAAAGGATGTAATATCAACTTCTGCCCGGTCTTCAGCCTGTTCGATGTTATATCGTCCCAGCCAATACAAGGCTTCCTCATTCTCAGTCACCCCCTCGTCAAGGCGCTTTTGCAAGTACACTGTTTGCTTATCAGCAAGATAAGGATTGTCCAAAGATAAGCTGTAGTACTTGATGAAGGCATTATCTTTACTCTCCACCTTACTGAATAAATAGCACTGCTCAGAAGCAATAAGACCTGCCGCTTGCGTCACTGGAGATAAAATACCGCCAGAGATAACGAACAGTAGCCCAACAATGAGCGCTTTAATTGGAATAGAAATAGGCATAGAACTACAGGTAGAAAAAATCAACGTCTTCCATAATCACGTTCCATCGAACAGTATTTTTAACAAGAATTCAGGCATAAATACAGCAAATATCAGCTACTAGCAAGACAAAAATGTAAACCCGTCCATGCATATGCGGCATCTTTACCTTCCCGACTAAAACTACGAGGTATAAGCCGCGATACAATGTGATCCTATTAACATTTTTCACTTTGTTTTATCGAAAATAACTATTCGCTTTTACTGATAAGCTATCTGAATTCAATGTGGTTATTAAACAAAGTTATGAATAACCTCGGATATTTACGCACTATTAGATTCGAAACTCACGGTTAACAGAAATTAATAGACATTTATTATTAGAGAATTATCACATTCCGTCATTGATAATTTCCTTAATCTACTTACAACCAAGCCTATTTATCAGCTTGGACATAAATAATTTTAAATACAAACAAGTACGTATAAGTACATATAAATACAAACTCTTTAATGGAGATACGATCATGCGCATAGTTCTAGCACTAGGCGGTAACGCCTTATTAGCCCGCGGCCAGGCCCTAACCGCTGAGAATCAAAGAATCAATATCCAAAAAGCAGCGGCCAGCATTGCTGCTATTGCCACCGATCATGAAGTCGTGATCGTGCATGGCAACGGCCCTCAGGTCGGCTTGCTCATGGAACAAAACAGCGCTTATCAAGAGTATTCACCAGAAACAACCCCATACCCTATGGATGTGCTGGGCTCACAAACCTGTGGCATGGTGGGTTATATGCTGCAGCAAGAATTGCGTAATATCGATGCCAATCTATCTGTCGCTACCCTAGTCACACAGACCGAAGTCAGCAAAGATGACCCGGCTTTTGCCAACCCGACTAAGTTTGTCGGCCCGGTTTATACAGAAGGGCGCGCCAAAGAAATCATGGCAGTCAGTGACAAGGAATTCAAAGCCGACGGCGAATACTTCCGTCGTGTTGTTCCATCGCCAATGCCGAAAGCCATTGTTGAGCAGCAACAAATTGAAACTCTGCTAACAAGCGGTAATGTAGTCATTGCCTGCGGCGGTGGCGGTGTGCCGGTTTGCCGTGAACAAGGACGAATGGAAGGCGTAGAGTGTGTTATCGACAAAGACTTAACCGCTGAGCTGTTGGCTGAAACGATCAATGCTGACCTGTTTGTGATTCTGACTGACGGTTCAATTTACCGTAATTACGGCAAAGAAGATCAAGCCGAAATGAAAGTGGCCACACCAGAGGGACTGTCTCACTTCAACTTCCCAGCGGGTTCTATGGGCCCTAAAGTGGATGCCGTGTGTCAGTTCGTCAACAGCGGTCGTGGAAATGCCGCTATCGGTTCGCTGTTCGAGCTTGATAAGATCTTAACCAACGAAGCTGGTACCTTGATTAAAGCAGGTGAAGGCGTCGAGTACTACTAAACCGAATAGCGTTAAGTCATTTAAACTAAGCCTCTGATGAGGCTTAGTTTATAATAACCATGAATAATTTCATCGGCGAATCAGGCCTTAGCGGCGAACTAGACTCCTCGCATTGGCGGCAACAATCAGGCGGTTCACCAGCACTTTCTTCTTCGTCTCAGAGACCGATTGCAACTCTCTAACAATGCGGCTTATCTCACCATCGAGGTATTTGGCATTCTTGGTTTTCACCATTGCCCTGATCACTTTCTCTGCATTATCCGGCAACGGTTGCTGCATAGCCCATTTGTAGCTGTAGTCACCGCTATCACTCAATCCAGTAAGGCTATTCTTACTCTCACCAATACCCACCGCTTTCGCTATAGGCTTTTTATTTACCTTCTTTACCGGAGGCTCAGCAACATCTTGCTCTCTCCCCATTCGACGGCAGTACTCTTCAGCAACAGGGCTTGAGTAATACGGTAACTCACCCTGCTGATACAACTTGCCCCCTAAGTCTTGCGCAATGTTAATTTTACCTTCCAATACAAACCGGCTGGCATTGGTTGCTTTAGCCGAAGGTTTATCTGGCGCGGTGTAATACACTATGGCTTTCTCTTTGGCTCGGGTTAAAGCCACATACGCCAATCGGCGCTCTTCTTCCAAATCAGCCCCGACGGTACCAGACGCACGATTGACATAGGGGAACGCCTCTTTGTCCCAAAAAGGCAAGTGAACATGGTGATACTCACAGCCTTTGGCGCGGAAAATCGTTGTCAGCTGAATACTATCTTGCCCTTCATTCTCTGAAGCGCTTGTCTTGCTATTATCGCTTTTCTGACCGGACTGCTGGGTGTAATACTCGAAATACTGCAGCGCTTTTTCACAGCTTTGATCCATCGCTTCCAGTACGGTTGCTACACTGTCCAACCGCTCAATCGCTTCCTCGATTTCTGATGCGGTCGCTTCTGTCTTCCAGATCCAACTATCCAATCCACTTTCACTACGGTACTGCTTATAGACCTGCGACGCTTTAAAACTCCCCTTGCGCATGAATCTTTGCAGCAATTCTAAACGCTCGATCAAATTATCCAGCTTTAGTGTCGCATTGGCCTTTTCATAGCGCCCAATAAACGTTACCCAATGTGAAGGCTCCATACCAGCCAGTTGCTCGCAAAGCGGCTTCAAGGATTTGTTGGGTACGTAACAATGGGGGAAACACATCAGGCTAAATAGCAAACCCGATTTTTGCGCCACAGGTAGATCCGCGAAACGCGCAGTGACTAAGGTGCTCAACTCCATCAGCAGTTTAACTTCCCGACTATGGGCAAGCACTGACGGTACTGGCATGTGGTAAGGCAATTGCTTACTAAGGAAAGCTAGCTCGAACAGCAAGGTCTGTGACCAGCGTCGTACCAAAATAGCGACATCGGAAGGCTGGCCGCCATCGGCAAGGTACTGTCCAATCGCATTGGCGATTTCCCCCACTTGACGGGAAGAGCCGCACTCAATGACTTGGGTATCTGAAACGCCTTCACCTGAAACCGTCAAAAATTCACTGAATCGCTCTTTGTTATTGGCAATCAAATGGCTTGCAGCCAAAGCAAGGCTATGGCCAAACCGGAATGTTTGTGACAAGGTGTATGTGGTCGCAGGGGCAAAGTCCTGTTCAAAATTAAGCATGAACTGCGGCGCACTGCCCCGCCATTTATAGATACACTGGTCAACATCACCCACCGCCAGCAACTGGGTTTGAGGCCCGAGTAATTGTTTGAGCAAGCGGTACTGAGCGGTATTGATATCCTGGAACTCATCGACCACCACCAGCTTACAATGCAGATGAAAGTGCTCACGAATCGCATCATCACTTTCGAGTAGCTTGACCGTTTCGACCAACCAATCATCAAAAAACAGCAAGCGCTGCTTTTTTCTCAGCGCCTCGAACTGCTCATAGGCATCAATAATAAACAGGTAGTCACGATTGATTTCAGCAATCTTGAAAACTTCATGCGGCGATAACATGTAGGCTTTGACCAAACCGATAAAGCTCAGCAGTAACTCGATGGTTTTCGGGTCTTTAATCATTTGCTGCCGCTGGTAGGTCTTTTCCAGCCCAGAAAGCTCTCTTAAGATGGCCTTCACCAACGTCTTGTCACTTTCTCCACTTTGGAAGTTTACCCGGTATCCTGTATTGCGGATAAAGCCTGTTTGATTAAGAAACTTCAGGCAAAAGCTGTGAAAAGTATGCACCGGTACCTGTGCTTGGATGCCGTTATCACGCAGTTTGGTCTGAAAATCAGTACGAATATCGCGGTTGAACATCAGTACCAGCATTTCTTGTGCCGGTATTGCCGCCATTTTCTGCTCGATCAATCCCACCAAGGTGGTGGTCTTACCCGTCCCAGCGCCGGCAATACACAGGGCATTCCCGTGCTGGTGATGAATAAATGCCGATTGTTCACTGGTATAACGGGTCATGATGGGCCTTGCATCGAAAAATGGAGACCGATTTTGCCATACTTCAGGCTGTCGCCCTGAATAAAATATGACCACTTGAAATCGGTTCACAAAATTTAAGAATGAGAATGAAAAATAATTTTGCGCAAACGTTTGCTTTTCTAGCTGAAAGGCCATGCGAGTTCTGTTATTATCGCCCCCATTATAGGTCTTAAGACCTTGGCATGAACAACTATTCTTGTCGTGCCACTTGGTATACCTTCGTTTAACTTTTGAAATAGGAATTCGCCATGAGCCTTGCTGATCAAGTTCTCGCTGTAAATGATGACCTGCCAATCCGAACTGATAAACCCGTTCATAGCGGTAAAGTTCGTTCCGTCTACTGGTTAACCGAAGAAGATAGCCGTCGCTTGATCAAAGAGAAAGGCTATAACGTTCAGCCTGATGCCCCTCTGGCTATCATGGTGATCAGCGACCGCATTTCCGCTTTTGACTGCATCTGGCATGCCGAAGGTGGCCTAAAAGGCGTACCAGGTAAAGGTGCTGCTCTTAACGCTATTTCTAACCATTGGTTCAAATTGTTCCGCGAAAATGGCCTGGCCGACAGTCACATTCTTGATATCCCCCACCCGTTCGTGTGGATTGTACAAAAAGCTAAGCCAGTTATGGTTGAGGCGATTTGCCGTCAGTACATCACCGGCTCTATGTGGCGTGCTTACAGCCAAGGCGAACGCAACTTCTGTGGTATCGAGCTGCCAGAAGGACTGGAAAAGGATCAGAAGCTACCTCAGCTACTGATGACGCCATCAACTAAGGGGATTCTTACGGGTATTCCGGGCGTGCCTGAAGTCGATGATGTCAACGTCACACGTTCTGATCTTGTGAACAATTTCGAAGCATTCAACTTCCGCAGCACAAATGACATCAGCCGTTATGAGCAGCTGCTTGAGGAAGGTTTTGATGTGATCAGCAAAGAGCTGGCCTCGCTAGATCAAATCTTCGTCGATACCAAGTTTGAATTTGGTTACGTAACCGATGCCGAAGGCAATGAAAAGCTGATTTACATGGATGAAGTCGGTACACCGGACTCTTCCCGTATTTGGGATGGAAAGGCATACCGTAATGGTGAGATCGTTGAGAACTCCAAGGAAGGCTTCCGTCAGATGCTTTTGAATCACTTCCCTGATGCAGACATCATGCTAAACAAAGATCGCATGGACGAGCGTTTCGCTCTCGCCCGTGACAACGAACTTCCAGTAGATGCGCTGATGAATCTATCCAAGGTCTACACCGAGATTGCCGAGAAAATCACTGGCCAGAAAATCCAGTTGTCTGAAAACCCGAAGGCTGAAATCGTCTCAGTGCTTCGCGAACAATACGATTTGATTGACTAATCATCCGTTAATTATCTTGATAATAAAGGCAGCCCTCAAAGGCTGCTTTTTTATATCGACTATAGTGACTCACGACAAACTGATTTTCCTTTTGAAATTGTATATGCTTGAAATTAATCTCAGTTTTTGGATAGGTGAACCATGGCCGCTTTACGGGTTAGTATACTCATAGCGACAGTATTGATGTCAGGTATAGTCGGCGCTGAGGTGGACAGCTACTGGCAATTTGATAGCGATAATAATGGGATTACTATCTACACGCATGAACATACAGATGGCTTGATTGAAATTCGTGCTCAGATGTACACTCCAACCAGTTACAGTGCTTTTTTA
The DNA here is from genome assembly GCF_003025555.1 of Photobacterium lutimaris. Classification (GTDB taxonomy): domain Bacteria; phylum Pseudomonadota; class Gammaproteobacteria; order Enterobacterales; family Vibrionaceae; genus Photobacterium; species Photobacterium lutimaris. The sequence goes on from NZ_PYMH01000002.1 coordinate 429,971, forward strand.
TCTCTATTGGAAGATAGTGAGAATGTGCCCAACTGGATTGATAAAGCTAGCCACAGCCGAGTTATAAATCAGATATCTGCCACTGAAAATATCGTATATACCCAATTCACCGCCCCATGGCCTGCAAGAGATCGTAATATGATCACTTACTCTAAGTATTGGCTTAATGAACTAGGGTTCACGATAAACATTAAAGACGCTTCTGACTACACTCTTGTTGAACAAAGTGACGATATTCGCATCCGCTCCGTTGATGCCAGTTGGACACTAAGAAAGCTCACCCATGGCACCACTTTGATTGAGTACAAGGCATTTGCTGACCCAGGCGGTTTACTACCTGATTGGCTAATGAACAAGCTTTCTAAACAAAGCGCCCGAACAACATTTGGCAACTTACGAGACCAACTACCCAAGTACCAACAATACTCCCATCCACAGATAGAAGAATAATTTCAGCGCATTTTTGGACATTTCTGATTTAGATTCATTTATCCATACGTAAGGGATTGTCCTAAATTACATCGTCAGCATACTAAACATGTAACTAACACACTCACCGTCAGGCATGTTGACGACCTCAACATCAGTATTGTAAACGTGTTAAATAACTCATCAATTACATTGTTCATAGAACAAGCTTCAATTCTCGAACAGCCAACGTGATCTGTTTACCTATTAGCTTCGAGAAAGCTCATATTGATTATGAGCGAGGGGAAGAGTGTGCTTTGACGTATTTCTTGACCTTTTTCATTGCCATTTGACGCTTAAGAGGCGAAAGATAGTCAATGAACAAGTTACCCGATAAGTGATCAATTTCGTGCTGCATTACGATAGCTAGAAATTCATCACTTTCAATTGTAAATGGGTTACCTTCACGATCTAAAGCAGATACCACAACCGAAGTGAAACGCTCTACTTCAGCATAATAGTCTGGCACAGACAGACAGCCTTCTTGCCCTAGAGCTTTGTCTGTTCCACTAACAACTTCTGGATTAACCAAAATTAATGGCTCGTCGCGGTTATCTGAAAGGTCGATAATAACAACGGCTTCTTTATGACCAACCTGAGTTGAAGCTAAACCTATACCATTGTCAGTCGCATACAAGGTTTCCAACATATCGTCGATTAACGTTTGTATCGACTCCAGATCTTGCACCTTCTCCGCTTTGACCTTAAGCCTTGGATCTGGTGCCGTAAGAATGTCTAATACTGCCATATTTTCCTTTCTATTCTTGGAAGCTCATAACAAATAGTACGGACTCCCCCTCATCAAGCTTTACCACAATTGGGAACCCGTCTTAGTTTCTTTGTATCGATAATTACTTGTACACCAACTCAAACGAAACCAGTACGAGCTCAGTAGAGTCATTGAAGTCTATGTCGTACGCTAATTTACAGTCTTGCGTAAAGAAATCATTATGTGCTTTATACCACCACTCAAAAGTACCGTCTCCTTCCCCCTCTGATTCTGCAAATTCTCGACTAACCTGTCCAAATGGGCAAAAATCAACATTGGTGATCTTAACTATACAGACTGGATTCTTTTTCCAGTCCAATACTATTTGGTGTTGTCCTACTTTTGGTAACTCTTCACCTTCGATACGATAAGCTTCCTTTACACTACATGTTGCGCGCTTTTTGCCAACAGATACCAATCTAGCACACTCGTTTGTGTTGTATTCATCGTCACAAAAGTAAGTAGTTTCTACATCTAGAATCTCAGAACGTTGAGGCTCTGATAATGTACTTGCATAGGATTGAAAATAACCCTTATACCTTGCATCCATGCTAAATTCTCCATGTGATTTATAACTCTGGGTATAAGATTAACCCAACGAAACAAGGTTACCCCATCGTTTTAATTTAAATACCCGTAACGAATGACATGGACTCCCCCTCATCAGGCTCTGCCACGCTTGGTAAGTCTGATTAACAAATGCTGGAAGCCACCATGTCGCCATCAATTTATGACATTGATTTAGCCAAACATTCGTTCAGTATCCACGGCGAAGATGAACAAGGCAAGATACTGTTCCATAAAACAATAACTCGCTCGAAAGTCCTTGTTATATTTGCCAACATTCCACCTGCGATTATCGGGATGGAAGCCTGCGAGGCTTCCCATTACTGGGCTTGAGAACTGGTAAAAATCAGTCATACGCCAAAGATCATGGCATCGAAATATGTGGCACCTTTCAGGACGGGTGCCAAGAACGATCTCAACGATGCGGTGGCTATTTGTGTGGCTGTCACCCGCCCTCAGCGCGCTTCGTTAAGACAAATCGCCAGAGCTATTATCTCCGACAGTGACGAGCACTTGCTGAGTATAAATCAGCGTATTGCTGACCAAGAACACTGCTTCAATATGCTCGTTTCTCGTAGCCATAATGCACAAAAAATAATGAAAGTTGCAGGTATCGGCCCAATTACGGCTACTGCCGTTATCGCCAGTATTGGTAAAGGCGAACAATTTGATAGAGGCCGGGACTTTGCAGCTTGGCTCGGGTTGGTACCGTCACAATATTCAACCGGTGGTAAACCCAGACTTGGCCGAATAACCAAAAAAGGAGACAAGCACCTCAGGACATTATTGGTTCACTGTGCCAGGGCTGTTATCTCGGCCATTGGCAATAAAACCGATCGGCTTAGCCTATGGTGCAAATAACCTTCCTGCACGCTTATCATAGAACCGGAGATATGGTGAATATCGAAACGTCGAGCTGACCAGGAATGGCAAACACTGATCCTTGATAAACGCCAGTTTCAAGAGATGACTGTATTGAGTGGTTTTGATGAGGAAGAAGTCATAGAGCTGAGAGATCCCCCCAACTCTATATCATCGTCTTTATTTCACCAGATGACTATACATAAACTTGCTCAGTGCCTGATAATGCTCTGTTGACTCAGGCGTGCCTAGTGCAAAAATATAATCTCCGTGAGATTGCCCCTCATACACATTAAGTTGTGTATAAGCCCCCGCTCTTTTTAGTTCTCGATCTAGCCGGATGGTATCGCTAAGTAGTAAGTCGCGTGTACCGGTAATAAGATAACTTGGGGGGAAATTATCAAAATTTCCATTGATAGGCGACACAATAGAGTTTTCTGGGTCTATGTCACCAATATATACGCTGATTATTTCTTTAGAGATTCCTCTCCATGCCCCTAATACATGATCCAGCCCTTCATTGATATAACGGCTATCACCCGTCATTGTCATATCAACTGACGGAGTACCAATATAAAGTGCCGCAGCCGTTGGTAATTCTTGGTTAAGGAGTTCCTGATGGGTTAATACAGTTAAAGTGGCCCCAGCTGAGGTTCCTCCCATTACCATTGAATCCGCACTTCTCGTTTTGAGCAGCGCTTTCCATACCTCAACAATGTCGTTACGTGCAGCAGGCGCTGGGTGCTCTGGTGCTTTTGCGTAATCGATCGCTAATACCGGCATTTGCAGAAAGTGAGCAATGACATGGGCTTCAGTTGTTGAAGCCAGCCCACTATTGAACATATACGCCCCGCCCTGATTGACGACAAAGAGCTTGTCTTCCAGCTCAGGGGTAATGGCTTTAGGAGTAATCCAATACACGTCTACGCCCGCAATATTGTCTTTAACAATGGAAGTGCCAAACTTTTCAGATAACTCTTTAGCCGTTTGAATGGCAGCCATGTCTCTCTGATTAATCAATGCCTTCCAATCCGATTTAGTTTGCGGGATGTTCTTATACATAGCTTCAACGTTCGCAGCAGGAACGCGTGCTGAGAACTGATAGAACTCATCACTCACCGCAGTTGAAAGCGGTACAGGTTGGGTGGACAAGGACAAAACCTTTTCATTTTCTTTTGCTACCACACCAGTACTTAGAATACTTGTTGCCAGAAGAGAGAGAATGATTTTACGTGCCTTCATCTTTTCACCTTAACAGTTAGTTTGGACTAGCATTCCTTGCTGCGATGGGTGTAATTTAAATGCACAGAATCATAAATTCGATGAATTATAGAAATTCATTTCTGACACTAAACATGAAGAAGGAGGCTTTGTTTTTCTCTAAAGTGGTATAGGCAAGCATTGCATTTGAATATTGATCTTGCAGGTTGTGCTTGTAACTTATTTTTTACGTTGTATTTAGTTGGGGCATATAAGAGAAGTACTACTAATAGCCTTTTGCTATTATTAACTTATCATCTCCAACTTACAGGGACAGTATGGACGCAAAGTTAAAAGAGCTTGATCTCAATCTTTTAAAAATCCTGCAAGCGGTAGTTGAAACACAAAACTCACATGCAGCCGCAGAAAAACTCAAAATTTCACAGGCCAGTGTTAGTCGAGGAATGGCTCGGCTACGAGAAAGTTTTGGTGATCAACTGTTTATTCGAAAGGCTCATGGCGTTGAACCTTCGGAATTAGCTAAAAAAATGGCAGAAGCTACAAGTGAGATGCTTAACCCATTATTAAAAGTGCTGGATACTTATCAAGATTTTAATCCTGAAGACTTTGATGGAAACATCACGATTTTAGTGAATACCTTTTTGCTGGAATTTTTCGGGCCATCGCTGATCATGCAACTGAAGCGTTCTTTACCTCATGCTTCTTTTAACATAGCTCAATGGCAGAAAGACTCCCTGTACGAGGTACTACAGGGCAATATTGACTATGTTCTCCAGTTTGCCTCTTACAGCATGCCCCAAGAAGTGTATTGCCGTAATCTGGCTCAAATTGAAAACGTTGTACTTGCCCGAAAAGCACATCCGGTGTTAACGCTCAGTAGCGAGTGGGAGCGAATACACGGCTTGCCAATTGTGAGGCTATTTTTGGATGGCATTAACCCTAAGCGGGGTATTCTGGATAAAATATATGAGCAGCAAGGCTATAAAGCGAATTTTGTGCTTACAACGCACAGTGTGCGAACTGCTGTTGAGCTTGTCAAAAATACAGATGCAATTATGTATTCCAGTGAGTACGTTAAGGATATAGCCCCGGAAATAGAAGCCTACTCGTTGCCACCTTTGACTAAACGTTATAATCAATTGGATATTAATGGCGCGTATTTACAGACTCGCCGTGGTAATCCAGTTAATCAGTATCTTCATCAGGTGCTCCAATCGTTTTTTGATAAAGCTGTCTATCCGGTTACAAAGGAGCAATGATGAAAAATAATCTAAAAGATTTAGACCTGAATTTACTCAAGCTCCTACAAGCCGTTGTTGAAACACGTAACACACATGCTGCTGCTAATAAATTAGGCATCTCACAAACCAGTGTCAGTCGCGGTTTGGCCAAGCTTCGCGAAACATTTGGCGATCAGCTATTTATTCGCAAAGCTCATGGTGTTGAACCCTCTGAATTAGCAGCAAAGCTTGCCGAAGCCACCGATGAAATGTTCACCCCTTTAATCAAGGTGGTAGAGTCCTACCAGAACTTCGAGCCCAATGAATTCCATGGCGAAATTACTATCGCCATGAATGTTTTTTTCTTAGAACTCTATGGAGATGGCATCTTTAACGCACTGAGAACTGTATTACCTAAAGCGAACTTTAAGCTAATTTATTGGCAAGAAAACTCATTGGCTGAAATGTTAAGTGGCAATATTGATTATATGATCCACTTTGCAGCTTACCCGCTTCCTCAGGAGATTTATCAGCACACACTACAAAGGATAAAGCTTTGTCTGGTTGCGAGAGAAAATCACCCGGTATTGAGTCAAACCAGTAACTGGGACGATATCCATCAACTACCATTAGCTCGCGTTATTATTGATGGGATCAGCTCGAAACGTTCACCCCTTGAAGAACTCTATATATCAAGAGGCTATCACCCCACGCTATCGCTAACTACTCACAGTATTCGATTACTGCTCAGTAAGTTAAGTAATTCTGATGCGATCTTATTTGGTAGTAGCTTTATGACACAATTGCATATGGGGCTTGGCACTTATCCGTTACCACCTATGCCAAAGGAATTAAGGCAAATTCATATTAATGGTGGTTATTTACAATCGAAACGGGGGTTTCCTCTTAACCAATTAATCCATCAAACGATGCAAAGTTTCTTTGATAGCGTTATCCAACCCGAGTAAAAAAGTGTATCTAGTGGGTGATAATTCAGCATTAAACCAGACACTCTACGCACTCCTCAGGGCAAGGCCGCCAAGTCTGCGTTCAATCGGATATGTCATAAATGAATTTCTCTAATCCATTGGTTAGATAAGAACATTAGCTTAATCTTCTCACCAACGAAATGGAGTTGAGCCTAAGGAAAGATGCGCCACATTTTCTATTGATGAGTATTGATTATGAAAAAAACGCAATTTTGTCTGGTTACACTTTTCTCTGGTATCGCTTTCATTGCTCAGGCCTCTGATACTTCACGTTTTAGTGGGGAGCTTTCTATTAATGCCGGTTTTGCAACATCTGACTCCAACCTTAATCCGAATGGTGACAAGACACTGGCTAGCTTGAATGATCAGGTTTCTCACACCAACAATGCATTTGTAGCTCCACTTGGTAGCGTTAGCTATGCATTAGACAACCAAAACTCACATCGAATTTATATGGGGACATCCCGTGATGATTTGGCTGTGGGCACGCTCGCTTTTGAACTAGGTTACCAGTATGATTTTCTAGATGGTACTCGACTCGATATCGGTGTATTACCGACAGTGCTCTCCGGCGAAGTGTGGGCTGACCCTTACCTGGTTGGGGAAAGTAGAACGACAACGGATATAGATGGAAATGCCTATCGCCTGAAGTTATCCAACATTTGGAATAGTGGTGTTTCCTTTGATATGGCTTACGCAACGTCTGAGATTGACAACGATCAGATAACCGAGCAGGCCTTGCTAAGGGATAGTTCAACCTATTACCTTAAAGGCCAGTATCGCTCAATGTTGGGGTCTAACTCCGGATTAATTTCGGCATTCAGCTATACAGGTCGTGATGCAGAGGGAAAAGCGGCTTCTTACAATAAGTACAAAGCAGAGCTGACTTATTTATATTTTTCATCCGGTCATTCGCTGGCGTTAACTGGCAGTTATGCTTATCGCGATTTCAATGCTGTGAATCCCATTTTTGGCAAAGAGCGTTCAGATGATATTTATAGCCTATTCTTGGCCTATGAGTATGCCAATATTCCTGGTTGGGACAACTGGAGCGCAATATCGTTTGTTGGCAGCACATTTACAACATCGAATATCGACTTCTATGAAAGCAACGACTTACTTATGTCTGTAGGCTTGAACTATAAGTTTTAACCCCCGCATGGCAAGTTCAAAAGACTATTTTTCATGGCGTATTTTGTTCTTTGCCTACTCTATTTATTTACTTTACTAAGCTATTGCCCTTGATGATATTCTGTAAGCAATGATGTGGATACAGCTCACTCCAGTAACTTGTTGCTCAACTAATTTGTCGCGCTGTTTGTTGGTCAACAAGAACAGCGCCCCTGAGTCTAAAGACAAATCAGTTTCAGATTCGACCAGCGCCGCCAGGCCGTTGATAGATTTGAGGAAGTCAAGGAACTCACGGTAGAAGTAAATAGCAGGAGGATTGATTAACCCTTTCATGACTGGAGAGCGCCAATAAGCTCTGCCAAATAAACCGCAGGTGTACCCTGCGGAATGCTCAGCTCAATATCGTTAAAACTGAGCGTCATATTCGCCGCTACAGGTTTAGCAATTTGGTAGTGGGTGCTTTGTTCAATAACTTCAGCTCGGATAAATCCGCTATGACGATTTTCAGTGGAGAGTTGCAGCAGACGTCGTTTAGCGAAAAAGGTGGAGGTGCTGATTTTATTCTGTCGGCAGAACTCTCTTTGAGTCAGGGAACTACTTTCATACTGCTGGAATATTGCCAGCCATTCCTGGTCACTACGTCGATTGGCCATGATCTTGTCTTCTCATGTGTCGGAATTAAGATCATAAAAGGCTCATCATTCTATTTGAATGCGGGGTTTATGGGGTGCTTACAAAGGAATAAATAGCTTCACCGGGTCATGGCAACAAAGCCAGTAAACAGACCGAATGTAGAGCGGCAGTCCCAAACCTTATATTACCTGACGCTGTTGTTGGCAACCGGGGGAGCTATAGCCACATTAAAGTGTGAAGCACGCAATACCTATGCTTCCGCAGACACCTTAACCACAAAAACAATGCATAGTAAAAATGCTACGCGTGCCGAATCACTCTTGAACAATTTGTTGAACCGTGACTAAAACCCGACCTCTAAGCCAGACAACTTGTATCTTGCCCAAGCATCCATATAGTAGCCAGAGTTACTATCCCAGAACTCTGCTGGCATTTTTCTTTGGTATTTTACATTCAAAATACTATGTTCTTCCGGCGTTACAATACAGTAGACACAGTAGCTGTCGATAACATCATAAACATCTGAGATTTGAGGATTCGTTAACGAAAGTAAGATGCGCACAACCTCTGCCATTGGCACAACATGTTCTTTCTCAACCTTGTCAGTATTTCGAGCAGAGGCTGTCCATTGGCAATGCTCTTTTATCTTCTTTGTATCCCACTTGCCAGTCCCATTTACTGCACCGACACGGTACGCATACAAATTATCAACCAAATTACGATAACAGTACGAATCATCTACTCCACCATCAACAAGAGCTAGAATAGCGCTAGCAAGAGCCTCAGACTTAACTTCATACGACATATATAGAACCGATTTAAAAAGCCGAATCGTAAACTACTTTCTGGTATGCAGAAACTCAATTTCTCACATAGTGGTATAACGAAAGACATTGACTCCCCCTCATCAGGCTCTGCCACACTTGGTAAGTCTGACTACAATCCTTGGAGGCCACCATGTCACCATCAATTTATGACATCGATTGAGCCAAACATTCGTTCAGTATCCACGGCGAAGATGAACAAGGCAAGGTGTTGATCCATAAAACAATAACTCGCCCAAAAGCCCTTGTTATGTTTGCCAACATTCCACCTGCCATTGTCGGGATTAATGTTCTTGATGATCATCTTACAGCGTGAGATGACGTGTGTCGGCTCCACCCGACCGAGATAGCCGCAAGGCAGACTGAATAAGGATAATGGCACTCAACACCTACGAGGAGAACGCCAACGTAACACCGAACTCAGGCAGTAAGCTACTGAAGTGAATAGCATTGTTATCACTTCTAGGCTGCGCTCGTCTTGAGCAAAGTCACGGGCGCAACGCCCATCAAACTCCCTCCGAGCAATTTACTTAATAAGGTTATACGGGCTTGTCTAACAACCGGATAGAAGTGTCGGCTGCGCGACACGTATCCTTATTTGTTATATTGGCATTTTCTAAGACATTATCGCTTTACTTTTAAACAAGATTTTTTTGCATGATAAACAAATATGCTTATATCTTGGGTCTTCATGACTGGTCAGTGGCTGGAAAATCACCTTGTCTGAGCCACAGCTATAGCACTTTGCACTTTCGGGATCTTCTGTTTTACACTCTGGATGCTTCGCTAGATACTCTGAAAGCGATGGTAGTTTGTGCCAATCATCATCTTGTGGCTTTGAATATAAAACGAAATAGTAAAATGCACCTGCTCCAATTAAAACTAACGTTGATAGTAGAAAATCCATTTCTTAACTCCCAATTTAATTTGCCAATATAACGAATGACATGGACTCCCCCTCATCAGGCTCTGCCACACTTGGTAAGTCTGACTACAGTCCTTGGAGGCCACCATGTCACCATCAATTTATGGCATTAATTTAGCCAAACATTCGTTCAGTATCCACGGCGAAGATGAACAAGGCAAGATACTGATCCATAAAACAATAACTCGCTCGAAAGTCCTTGTTATGTTTGCCAACATTCCACCTGCCATTGTCAGGATGGAATCCTGCGGGGCTTCCCATTACTGGGCTTGAGAACTGGTAAAACTCAGTCATACGCCAAAGATCATGGCATCGAAATATGTGGCACCTTTCAGGACGGGAGCCAAGAACGATCTCAACGATGCGGTGGCTATTTGTGTGGCTGTCACCCGCCCTCCAGCGCGCTTCGTTAAGATCAAATCGCCAGAGCAACAAGCAATCAACGCTTAAAAAGGCCAAGCAGCGTGTAGATAACCATCTGATAAGATTAAACTCTTAGTCTTGTCATGACAGTGTTCGCCTTGTGAAAATCATCAATGCGATGCCACATCTAAACATGATCGCACAATTTACTTATATCGAGGCTTCGGGCTTGTTCAACAATCGGGATTTAGCGCTGGCTTCGCAGCGTTTAATCCTTATTTGTTATGCGCCCGAAATCATTATGTACTGTAAGTGGCCCGTTTTTTCACCGACTTCTTCATTAACCACCCGAAATCCTTGAGATAGATAAAAATCGTAACTAGCCTTATTTTCCTTGTATACCGTAAGTGTCAATTCCTCTCTTTGCTCTCTCGCATGACTCAGAAGTTGCTTGCCAATACCATGGCCTTGACATTCAGGTAAGAGAAATATTGCGGCTAGCTCATTATCCTTTAGCGCATAAAAGCCAACTACACTTGAGTCTAATTCGTAAACATATAGCTCTGAAGCCGGAACATAGACATTTCTCATGCTTTCGAGTTCGGATTCCCAAAACTCCGCAGGAATGAAGTTGTGAGCTTTTATTGATGTTTTGAGCCAAACATGAAGAACAGACTCGATATCTTTTTCACGATATTTTCTAATCATATTTTCAATCTCTATAGATAGATTTATGCAAGGGCTCATAACGAATGACATGGACTCCCCCTCATCAGGCTCTGCCACACTTGGTAAGTCTAACTACAGTCCTTGGAGGCCACCATGTCGCCATCAATTTATGGCATTGATTTAGCCAAACATTCGTTCAGTATCCACGGCGAAGATGAACAAGGCAAGATACTGATCCATAAAACAATAACTCGCTCGAAAGTCCTTGTTATGTTTGCCAACATTCCACCTGCGATTGTCGATATGGAAGCCTGCGGGGCTTCCCATTACAGGGCTCGAGAACTGGCAAAACTCGGCCATACGCCAAAGATCATGGCATCGAAATATGTGGCACCTTTCAGGACGAGTGCCAAGAACGATCTCAACGATGCTGTGGCTATTTGTGTGGCTGTCACCCGCCCTTCAACGCGCTTCGTTAAGATCAAATCGCCAGAGCAACAAACAATCAACGCTTAAAAAGGCCAAGCAGTGTGTAGATAACCATCTGATAAGATAAAACTCTTAGTCTTGTCATGACAGCGTTCGCCTTGTGAAAATCATCAATGCGATGCCACATCTAAACATGATCGCACAATTTACTTATATAGAGGCATCGGGCTTGTTCAACAATCGGGATTTAGCGCTGGCTTCGCAGCGTTTAATCCTTATTTGCTATGTGAATTTGACAAAATTGCAGACAAGTGTTGTAGAAACCTAGTCGAAAACAATTACATTCAACAACCTATCGTTAATGAAGACAAAGGCAGCCTTTGTACCATCCTTAAATTTCACTTTCATTGTGCGATATTTTAAATTTACTCCATCCAAGCTCTGAGTCCCTGAAGATAAACCATAGAGTGAACCACACTTTGATTTAACAAATTCATAAGTATCACCAGACTTTACTCTTCCATTCGGGCACATAATCAATGGATCAGCTAGGACTCCGAAACTCATAAGAAGACCCAATAGAAAAACAGCTAAACTTTTCATCCTACCAGTAAATCCTCCGTTTCGCATAACGAATGACATGGACTCCCCCTCATCAAGCTCTGCCACACTTGGTAAGTCTGACTACAGTCCTTGGAAGCCACCATGTCACCATCAATTTATGGCATTGATTTAGCCATACATTCGTTCAGTATCCACGGCGAAGATGAACAAGGCAAGATACTGATCCATAAAACAATAACTCGCTCGAAAGTCCTTGTTATGTTTGCCAACATTCCACCTGCGATTGTCGGGATTAATGTTCTTGATGCTCATCTTACAGCGTGAGATGACGTGCGTCGGCTCCACCCGACCGAGATAACCGCAAGGCAGACTGAATAAGGATAATGGCACTCAACACCTACGAGGAGAACGCCAACGTAATACCGAACTCAGGCAGTAAGCCACTGAAGTGAATAGCATTGTTATCACTTCTAGGCTGCGCTCGTCTTGAGCAAAGTCACGGGCGCAACGCCCATCAAACTCCCTCCGAGCAATTTACTTAATAAGGTTATACGGGCTTGTCCAACAACCGGATAGAAGTGTCGACTGCGCGACACGTATTCTTATTTGTTATGTGTCTTTATAGGTAACCCCTTCTAAAAACGAAGAAATTTCTGGTCTTAGTTTCTAATAGTCCCAAATCAAGCCCATACAGTAACCATCTAAATTTGGGTTTCTTAGGCATTTGTGTACTGCAACCTGCAAACATTTCTTCTGCAAAATCTCGGCTATCTACCTTGTGATCAATTTGACTAATTACATGCCAGTATTCATGAGTCATGGAATTGATATGGAGTGGGTGCCCTGACGTAGTTATAGGGTATGACATGTAAACTGAATTCGGTGGAAGCTCTCTAGCTGCTATATGGTCAGATATAGCCCACATTCGCCGCCTTTCTTCGGACATTTCATGTCTGTCATAATCAAAAACAGAGTGGTCAAACAAAGCTACCGCCGTAAGTTTATCTCTGCTAACTTGCGCGAACAGTACAATACTCCCCTTTTTCGACTTTCCAGCATGTAAATGTAGATGATGAAAACCTTTAGTGTTTAACAACTGATCTTTATCTGTCCATGCGTCACCCTTAGCAATGATGTAGTCCTTAGGAGTGTAGCCTTTCGTGAGCACCTTATTGGAGAGATGTTCAGTTAAGTCTTCTCCTAACTCGACTTTTCTAAGTAATTCCCGTACATCGTTTTCGTATTCACTCCAGCGAGAGTCCTGTAACAAATAAGGCTCTATACTTACCACCCTTGGTCTAACGGGAATAAGCCTAGACGCCCAATGCAGGTAATGGAACATAACCGAGCTTAAATGCTGTTCTAGTAACTCTGTCTGAACTTCCTTTGTGTTTGGAAAGTAAGGCATTATTTTTATAAGCTCACTTTTGAAGGCTCTAATTGTTTTTGATTCTTCCATTTCTGCTATCTCTGACAGACACATAACGCTTGCCATAATACGCCAGTAACGCATTACGATAATGTTGATAGACCACCGAAAACACCACAGCCAATTCAGACCCAGAATGCCGAGCGTTGGTCGTATTGATGGCCTTGTTATAAACTCATTGTAGTAAGCCTGCTATGCCATCTTTTAATTTGTCGCCATTTTCAACTAATTTGACAACTGCACTCACAATTTTGTCAGCCTCAACAGCAGCACCGCCTACCTTGCGAAGTTTGACCCAAAATTCACCCACTTTACTTCTAATATCTGCATCTTCTTCTCGGATGTTATCTGCACGACTACAGATATCAGAAAATCCCTCAGAAAATGCTCTTTTTATAGAGTCGACACCCGTAATAGGATAATTTTGTATCGCTTTTTCAATTATTGAAATTTGCGACAATACAAAGCTTTTAGTTACTTCATGTAAATCGGAATTTTCGACTTGCTCTCGAAGCTTAGTTATTGAATCAATAATTTCGGTTAAAGAGTCAAAGTCACACTCTGACTCATCAGGAAGGATTTCAGCGCAAAAATTAATTGCCAGTATAGTATCTGCGCCAAGGTTAGATGAATAACTACTCCAAGCTGCTCCTATATTAGTCACTGAAACAGTTCTTGAGATATTGTTAATATATGGCTTGTAAAGCTTTTCTGAGAAACCTGTTGTTGCCATCGCCGAAGCGAGTAAATCGAGTTCAGCTCTAAATAGAGTTAACTTCTGATGCACAAAATGCGGGTCACTTTTAGCTAACTCTGCATCTAAGCCAAAAACGTTAGCCCACACTGTTGTTGTTGGGTTATTGCCACCAGATGGAGCTGCTATCTGTATTATATTCAATATTCTATGGGCTGAATTACTATATTTTTTCACTAAAACTCCTTTGAGCTTATAACGCCTAACATAAGTTGCGCTACGATGAACTAACCAAGCACACCGAATTTCATACCAAAAATGCCGAGTAAAACGGGTGAAGTCCAGCGTCAACTTGATGTTTTTGTTATATGCCGCTATCAAGAATAACACCAAAGCTTCCTTTCTCTCTTTTTGCTGTTTTAAAAGCAATCGGATATGGATGAAGCTCGAACAATACTTTTAATGCGTCCCTCTGTTTTTCTGACATTTTCTCTCCAAAAATGACCGATTTTATTGCTTGAGGGGGATATTTAAGAAACTGCCCTGACTTTTTCTCGCAAAAGCTTTGGTAAATAATTCTAATCTCTTCTTCATATTTCCAATCTAAGGGCTTTGTTGCTAACATTTTCATATATATTTCATTGCTATTAATTAAAGATTTATCAAGCCCACTCTCATAACATAATGCCTCATCATCACTACTTACTGACTCTAGAGCACATGTGTTGTAATCAATTTGATCCATTAACACAGCTATAAGAGCAGTATCTATCTCTGCTGGTTGATCTTCATACTCAACTTCATATATTTTGGCAAAATTTGGATTGTTAACAAGTATCAGATTTGGATCAAACTCTAGACAAAACCCTCTTAACCCATCAGCGTAATGTGACCACATTAGTAAATTATCTGGTCTCTTACTAAAACATGTAATTCTTGCATGATCTATAAGTCCTGGAATATCAGGTTCCATACTTGATATCGAATCAACATATAAATCATAATTTTCAAAGGCATCAGAATCGCTAATGTCTTCAAATCTCCAAGCATTTAAAATCTTTTTCAACCTTTCTGATTTTTCGTCTTTTGACGGAAATCCAGTAACGATATTACACCAACACTCAAAAGGGTCATTAAATGATTCATAGTGATTCATATACAATTCATCATTTAAGATATTAGTAACTGTATATTCTGAAAACGAACAATATTTGTACATCATTTTTTCCATTTTTGCTTAGGCATATAACAGCTTTATATAAAGACAATTTCATCTTTACAATTCATCATATCAACCAATTTAATCACACATCGCCACAACAATAAACATATAAAACAGATACTTAAAACCAGAAAGAGACATAACCAACAGATTAATGACGAATGATTCTACATATGCCATCATCATTTATACACGATGAAGTTAGGTGCTGGCCCTACTACATGAATACCACTTATTATGCCGCACCAAAATAATCACCAAGTAGCACACAACGCCGACATTATAACTACTCTAGTTTCTGTGCTTGTTGAGGGATCTAATGAAGTTCAGCCATAAAGTTGTCGCACATCGTCGGCAATCCTGTTGATGGCACTCGCGCTACTTTCTGCCAACCAATATTCCAATACTAAAAAACAAATCCAGCCTTTGGTTATGCAAAGCATGAAGGAAATCATTTCCGGCATGAGCAATACGGTTAATGCCGAATTATCCAGTAAAAAGTCGTTGACCGCTTATACCGCCAGTCTGGTGACCAGCGATATATCGCTGGAAAACATCCATACCGTCATTGAGCACCCCACTCTCAAACACGCTTTCTTGCTCACTTGGCTGGGATTTGAAAAAGACGCTAGCTTTACCAACAATGCTCCTAACTGGAACCCTGGGGAATCTTAGGAGCCACGTACTCGTCATTGGTATATCGACGCAAGCAAAGCCGCGATATCGTTATCACGGCGCCTTACGCATATTCGGTCACCAATGAAATATTGGTTTTCATCGCTAGCCCTTTAATTTTGAATGGACAGTGCCAAGGTGCGATCTTTTTCGATATGAGTTTGTCGAGATTAGCCGAACTGGTTAACCAGGTGTCTTTGTTTAATGCTGGTTACCTCTTCATCGTAGACGGAGATGGGACCACCATTGCCCATCCCGACGCGAAATATAACGGTAAGCCAATGGCCGATTTTCTTGGCAACCACCCCATTTCAACAGATGCCGTGCACGCTGAGCTAGACGGTGAAAGCGTGGCATGATCATTTACTCAAATCACTGGCCAAGAATGGTATATCGGGGCAGTACTGGATGAGAGTGTCGCCTTTGCGGCCGTCAATCAATTACAAACAGATGCGATTAAATACGAATACCGATCAGAAGTTTGCCGTGCTGGCAACAAGTTTCAACGCCTTCACCAAGCAATTGCAAAACCTGATCTTGCAGTCGAAATCACTCGTCAGGATCAGTGAAGCGATTCAGCAGATCAACGATATGTATTTACAAATTGCGTCTGCCGCAGAAGAGCAAAGCCTTGTTGCTGAAGAAATTAATACCAATACGTTAAACATCAAGGAGCTTAGTGTTCAGGTTGCCGATGCCGCTGTAAAAGCCGATCAGGCGTTGGAAAGGAATGACCATTCAAAAATATAACTGTACAAAAAACGTACAGGTGTTAATATCTCTCTCGCTCTATTGTTTAGATAGTTATTAAATGCAACATCAAGTACAAGTTAAGCCTTTAGCTACACTTACGTTATCGTTTGTACCTCAATGCTTCCCTTATATTTATCGTAACATTAAATAATTCAACCATTTAGCACATCGCATTCTGGCGGTTTATTTACTAATTAATTTTATAAGGGGCATGATATGTCTAATTCAAATACTGGTATCGTAAAGTGGTTCAACGAAGAGAAAGGTTTTGGTTTTATTACTCAAGATAACGGCGGTGCTGACGTATTCGTTCATTTCCGTGCTATCGCTTCAGAGGGTTTTAAAACGCTTGCTGAAGGCCAAAAAGTTTCCTTTGAAACTGAACAAGGTCAAAAAGGACTCCAAGCAGCGAATGTAGTTGCTTTGTAAGTCAAAGACTCTGATTCATAAAATGCCGGCTATCAGCCGGCATTTTTTATGTCAGAGTTTTCTGCCGAGGCGTTTTTCAATCTGACGCTTTTCCCACTCTGCGCCAAAAAAGTTGAACACTTCAAAAGCACTCAAACCGTGTGACACAATCCCAATCCCCCAGCCCATTGCAGGCCACCATGCCCAGATATAGCTCGGGTCGGTCATGAAATTAATCACAAACAGCATGGCAATAACCAATACGTAGGTGACCAAGTGTGAGTAGAAGCCCTTAATCTCTCTCACCTGCTCAATC
Source organism: Photobacterium lutimaris (assembly GCF_003025555.1). GTDB lineage: Bacteria > Pseudomonadota > Gammaproteobacteria > Enterobacterales > Vibrionaceae > Photobacterium > Photobacterium lutimaris. The sequence goes on from NZ_PYMH01000002.1 coordinate 447,101, forward strand.
ACTTTTCTTTCCTCTGAGGTAATTTGCGTTTTCTCGTTCATTTCTGGTTCTCCCTGAAGATCGGTAACTGGAATTTCAAACACAGCAGCCAATGATTTTAAGGATTCCAATCCGGCCTTCTGGCCTCGCTCGATACGTTGGATAGTCCGGACACTCAAACCAGACAAGGCTGAGAGGTGCTCCTGAGACCAGCCACGCTGTAACCTTAATTTTCTAACAATCATCGTAGAATCCTTCCTGCTGTTTGATTCCAATGTACATCTCTACTGGATGATGGTGAACGACATGAGCCTGACAAACACATGACACATATTACTTTTCAATAACTTAATCATCACCCTGTCGGGTAAATGGCATGTACTGCTGGCACGGTAAAGCCAAAACCTGATCATGGCGATATTTTGCCATCAACACTAACATTACCGTAAAGCCGCTTCCTATTATCCAGCCCGATTCACAAGTTTCTCATGGCAATAAATACCAAAAGGCCATTGGATACAATCCAATGGCCTTTGCATTATTTAAATGTTAATCGACTAGATAGTTGTCTTAACGGGCTCTGCGCCTTCAACCTCTTCCGATGTCACCTTTCCGTGGAGTTTCTTCTCCCAAAAGTCAGCGTTCTTGATGCCAAGCTTAACAGGGTCAAACGTAAAGTCTGTCACGCCCGCTTTTTGCTGCTCTTCATAATCTTTCAGCGCTTTTAGAGCGGGTTTCGATAGGAAGAAAATAATCAAGATACCGACGATGTTCAACCAGGCCATCAAACCCACGCCCACATCACCCATTGCCCAAGCAAGGTTGGCTGTTTTCACCGTGCCGTAGAATACCGCAACAATCAGCACTGCTTTCAGGACAAACATCATGCCAGGCACTTTTACTGAGCGGCGAATGTAAGCGATGTTAGTTTCTGCAATGTAGTAGTAAGCAAGAATCGTCGTAAAGGCGAAGAAGAACAGTGCAAAGGCAATGAATGGTTTACCGATGCCTGGCATTGCGCTCTCAATAGCCATCTGGGTGAATACCGGGCCGTTAGCACCAATGTCCGCCGCCAAGTTCTGGACAAGGAACATGCCCTCTGCACCACCGTGTACGTTGTATGCACCCGTAATCAAAATCATGAACGCCGTTGCCGAACACACTAGCAAGGTATCGATGTAGATAGAGAACGACTGTACCAAACCTTGCTGAGCTGGGTGCTGTACATCTGCTGCCGCTGCTGCATGAGGACCTGTACCCTGACCGGCTTCGTTCGAGTAAACGCCCCGCTTAACACCCCAACCGATTGCGGCACCAACCCCGGCCATAGGCGTAAAGGCATCACCTAAAATCATCATAAAGATACTTGGTACCATGTTGATGTTCAGTAGGATGATAATAAAGGCAACCACAATGTAGGCCAGCGCCATGAAAGGTACAACTATCTGAGTGAAGTTAGCAATACGCTTTACACCACCGAAGATAATGAACGCTAGGATAATAGAAACAAACGTACCGGTAACAATTTTCGCGAGGCTAATTGTACCGATGGTTGTTTCAATCATTTGACCAGGACCAAAAGCCGCCTCTACCGCATTACCAATACTGTTGGATTGGACACCCGGAAGCAGAACACCACAGGCAAAGATTGTCGCGATAGCGAATAACCACGCATACCATTTCTGCCCCATTGCTTTTTCAATGTAGTAGGCAGGTCCACCACGGAACTGACCATCTTCATCTTCTTCTTTGTAAATCTGAGCCAACGCAGACTCACTATAAGCGGTTGCAGCACCAAGGAAGGCAACAACCCACATCCAGAACACTGCACCCGGACCACCAAAACCGATCGCCGCAGCAACGCCAGCAATGTTACCTGTACCTACACGCCCAGAAAGAGAAACGGCTAATGCCTGAAAAGAGGAGATACCCTGAGCGGAACTTTTACCTGATAACAATAGGCGCCACATCTCTCTGAAGTGACGAAGCTGTACAAAACGTGTGGTAATGGAGTAAAACAGACCTGCACCCAGACACAGATAAATAAGCACTGGGCTCCAAATTATTCCATTAAGAAAATCGACTAACGACTGCATTAAAAAACTCCCTGTATGATTGGTTAATGCTTCGTCAGTATAATAATCACATTGTAACCCGATTGTTAAATATTTTATTTCATCATTCAATTTAGCGTGATCTACAGCTCATAAATCGAGTATTACAAACAACTAGCAGTTATACCCCCTACCTAGTAGCGTGATCTAGGTCGATTAATCCAAACTTGTTGCTGCAGGAATGTTACTCCACTGTTTAAAAACCAAGCAAACAAACCTAAAAACCCTCCTCTGCTCACAATTTTTCTCTGTTGAACCGTTAAAAATCATTTATCGATAAGATCAATTAGCAACTCGATCAAAACCAACAAAAGCAATCAGTTGCATTTGAAGAGAAAAAGTCAGCGTTTACACTCTGGCTTAGCTTAATCGCGTAATTATCGACTTCACCGAAAAATAATTCCCTTACCGTTTTTCGCTGATATCCGGCAACGACTATCCATAAAAAAGGCGCTGATGATTCAGCGCCTTATCGTTATATTAATTGTCTTCGTTTAGCTACGAATTACACATCGTACGTTGTTGAAGAAATATCACCACCGGTACCGGTCCAGTTGGTGTGGTAGAACTCACCACGTGGCTTGTCGGTACGCTCATAAGTGTGGGCACCGAAGTAGTCACGCTGTGCCTGTAGCATATTCGCTGGAAGGCGAGCTGTGGTGTAACCATTTAAGAATGTCAGCGCCGAAGACATACACGGCATAGGCAGGCCGGTTTCGAATGACTTAGCCACCACTTTACGCCATGCTGGCAGACAGCTTTCTAGGATATCCTTGAAGTAGTTATCCAGACCAAGGAAGGCCAACTCAGGGTTTGCTTCAAATGCATCACGAATATTGCCAAGGAATGCGCTGCGGATAATACAACCACCACGCCACATTAGAGCGACGTTACCGTAGTTCAAATCCCAGTTGTTAGACTCAGATGCTTCGCGGATCAACATAAAGCCCTGTGCGTAAGAAATGATCTTAGATGCAAGCAGTGCCTGACGAAGTGCGTCCAACCACTCAGACTTATCACCATCTACAGCGGTAATCGGGTTGTTGAATAGTGACGCTGCGTGTTCACGCTGCTCTTTCAGTGAAGACAGGCAACGAGCAAACACTGAGTCAGTAATTAGCGTTAGCGGAATACCGTGGTCTAGGGCATTGATACCTGTCCATTTACCGGTACCCTTTTGGCCGGCTGTATCAAGGATCTTTTCAACTAACGGCTCACCATCTTCATCACGATAGCCAAGAATATCAGCAGTGATTTCAATCAGGTAGCTGTCCAGTTCGGTTTTGTTCCAGTCAGCGAACGTCGCCTGCATCTCGTCATGCGACATGCCTAGACCTTCTTTCATGAAGTGGTAGGCTTCACTGATCAGCTGCATATCGCCATATTCGATACCGTTGTGGACCATCTTAACAAAGTGTCCTGCACCTTCGTTACCGACCCAGTCACAGCACGCTTCACCTTCTTCGGTCTTAGCGGCAATGGCTTGGAAGATTGGCTTCACATACGGCCATGCTTCTGGATCACCGCCCGGCATGATAGACGGCCCGAAGCGTGCACCTTCTTCACCACCTGATACACCGGCACCGACATAGCGAATGCCTTTTTCACGAAGCGCTGCCACGCGGCGGTTGGTATCTGGGTAGTTAGTGTTGCCACCATCAATGATGATGTCGCCTTTGTCTAGCAGCGGGACTAGGTTGTCGATAAACTGATCAACAACGTCGCCAGCACGAACCATCAGCATCACCTTACGCGGTGATTCAAGCTGGCTAACCAGATCTTCAAGAGAAGTCGCACCGACAATGTTGGTGCCTTTCGCCGGCCCCTGCAAAAACTCATCGACTTTCGCAACGGTGCGGTTGTAAGCAACCACTTTAAATCCGTTATCGTTCATGTTCAGGATCAGGTTTTGACCCATTACGGCCAAGCCGATAACACCAATATCTGCTTTCATTTACTTTTCTCCTTGTGCCAGCTCTTTGGCTGCTTCTGAATCTAAAAACCACTCGGTCGTGCCAGCCGTCGAGCTGACGTTCGCTGCAGGATACGTTTGTGCAGCCGGTGCGTTGTCAGCAATCTCTTTGATCACCGACGCTTTACTTGCACCTAAAACCAAGTAAGTAATACGTTTAGCATTCGCCAACAAGTGTGCCGTTTGGGTCACGCGTAGCTGGCGAGTTTCAGGATGTGCTGCGATGGCAGCAACCTCAGTTGTTTCGTAGTTTGTTTGCCCCGGGAACAAGGAGGCGGTGTGGCCATCCGTTCCCATGCCAAGCAAGATCCAATCAAACTCCGGCGTCCCATCTTTTTCGGGAATGACCGTCATCATCTCCTCGGCAAAACGGATAGCTTCCATGGCGGCGAAATCTTCACCGCGAATGCGGTGGATATTCTCGGCAGGGATCGATATGTGATCAAACAGCAAAGCTTTGGCCTGGCCGTAGTTGCTCTGTTCATTATCCGGTGCGACACAACGTTCGTCCCCCCACCAAAAATGGAGGTTCTGCCATTGAATAGACAGGGCAAATTCCGAACCGGACAAATAGGCAAACAGCTGAGATGGCGTGCTACCTCCAGACAGAGAAATATGGACTGGGCGACCAAGCTCACTGTATTCCTTCAAGCTTTTTGCTAGAGCTTGGACAACCTGTTCAGAGCTTTCAAATACGTGGTAATTCATGTTACTCATAGCTCGCAGTAATCAGTATTAGTCAGGTTCTTACATGGGAAGCGCCATTCACGACCGTCACGAGACAATAGCTCGTCGGCTTCTTTCGGTCCCCAAGTCCCCGCAGCATAACCATAGAGATGCTCTGGGTTTTCTTTATAATCCAAAATTGGCTGAACAAACTTCCAGCATGCCTTCACCGCATCGGTACGCGCAAACAGGGTGGCATCACCTTTCATCGAATCAAGCAGCAGACGCTCATAAGCGGTCAGCATATGTGTTTCTTCAAGGCTTTCGTAGTGGAAGTCCATACTCACTTCCTTTGCCTCAAAGCCCGCGCCAGGCTTTTTAAGGCCAAAGCTCATCAGGATGCCTTCATCCGGCTGGATACGGATGATCAGTTTGTTTTCTGGCGCATTGGCACCAAAGACAGGGTGCGGCGTTTTTTTGAAGTGGATAACGACTTCAGTGACGCGGGTTGGCAAACGCTTACCGGTACGGACATAGAAAGGTACACCGTTCCAGCGCCAGTTATCGATAAACATCTTCAAACCGACGTACGTTTCTGTACGCGAATCTTCTGCAACACCGGGTTCTTCACGGTAACCTTTAAGGTGGTTACCACGAACATCAGATTCAGTGTACTGACCAAGTACCAGGTTATTGTTCAAATCATTTTCAGACAATGGCTGCAGGCTCTGGAAGACCTTCATCACTTCATCTCGCATGGAGTCGGCATTAATAGCAGCCGGCGGCTCCATACCTACCATTGCCAATACCTGTAGCAAATGGTTTTGGAACATATCACGAACAGCACCTGCGCCATCGTAATATCCACCACGCTCCTCAACGCCAAGAAATTCAGCAGCAGTGATCTCGACATAATCGATGAAATTACGATTCCAAAGCGGTTCGAACATGGTATTGGCAAAACGGAACACCAGTAGGTTTTGAACCGTTTCTTTACCAAGGTAGTGATCGATACGGTAGATTTGGTGCTCTTGGAAGTGTGCGTGCAAGTCTTTATCAAGTTGCTCGGCCGTTGCCAAATCATACCCAAAAGGCTTCTCGACAATCAGGCGTTTCCAACCGTTTTCTTCGCTATTCAGACCATGCGCAGCAAGACATTGTGGGATCACGCTGTACAAGCTCGGCGGTGTCGCCAAGTAGAACGTGGTATTGCCTTTAGTGTGATACTTCTGCTCGATGTCATCCAAACGCGTTTTCAGCGTGGCGTAATCTTCTACACTTTTAGTATCAATGGCTTGGTAATGAAGGCGTTGACAGAAAGCATCAAGCACCTGAGGGTCAACTTTTTCGTTGGCGGTCAGCGACTCTTTCAGTCTCTGCTGAAACTCAGCATCAGAATAGTGAGTGCGGCTTACCCCTAATATAGCGAATTCTTCTGACAGCAATCCATTCGCGAAAAGATGGTAAAAGGCAGGGATCAACTTGCGATGGGTCAAGTCACCCGACGCCCCGAAGATGACGATACAATTATTTTCAGGCTTAACCATAATGCTTTCCCGCTTGCCTGAATCAATCAGGGCAAGTTATTCATTTTATTGTAGTGATACCAAGATGAGCAATGTAATAAGCATATCAGCGCTACGCTAATCGCATTGATGCGCAAGAACATAGTTCAATTCGGTATTGATGTTATCAACACGACTAAAAAGCACCAGTAGGTTTTCCCTATCACAGCGATAGGTAAAACCGTCAACTGGTCATATTCTAGTCAATAATAACAACTGCGCCTTTTGGGCGACTTATTATGTAGGAGAAGCACATTACATCCCAGCTACATTTATCTGGTATTACCAGGTCTCCCAAATCATGTGACGTTATTTGGGGTTAGTTCTAAACAACTGAAAGGGAAACTAATTGCTTGGTATAGTCCTGCTGCGGATCACTGAATAAGGTTTGGGTGTCACCTTGTTCAACCACCTGCCCTTCACGCAGTACCAAGGTATAGTGACAGAGAGATTTCACCACATTAAGATCATGGCTAATGAAAAGGTAGGTTAAGTTATACTTCAGCTGCAAATGCTTAAGCAGTGTAAGCACTTGAAACTGAACCGTTCTGTCCAGTGATGATGTCGGTTCATCTAATAGGATGAATGAAGGTTTCAGTACCAGCGCCCGCGCAATCGCAACACGCTGGCGCTGGCCTCCGGAAAATTCATTGGGATAGCGGTGGCGAGTGTCAGGGTCGAGTTCGACATCACGCATCACATCACAAATCATTTTGTCTTCTTGCTCTGGCGTTAAATCTTGATGAACTTTTAACCCCTCACCGATGATTTGTGCCACTGACATTCTCGGGTTAAGGGCAGAAAATGGGTCTTGAAATACCACTTGAAACTGACTGCGTAGAGGTAACATCTGCTTACGATTAAATGCCGAAATATCCTCACCGCAAAACACTATTTCCCCAGTACTTTCTAGTAGCTTAAGAATAGCCATACCCGTTGTCGACTTTCCCGAACCACTCTCCCCGACCAAACCCACACTGTGGCCTGTACGCAGTAGAAAACTTACATCAGTCACGGCCTTGATATGATCTTTTACTCGCTTGAGGATACCGCCCTTAATAGGAAACCATACCCTTAAATCCTTGATTTCAAACATTGGGCTTGCCGCCATATCAACAGGTACCGGCTCGCCACTTGGATCTGAGTTGATCAGTTTAATGGTATAGGGATCTTGAGGGCGTTCAAACACTTCGGTCATGGTATTGGTTTCAACCAACCGCCCCATTTGCATAACGGCAACACGATCGGCAATCTTGCGGACAATACTAAGATCATGGGTGATAAACAGCATTGCCATCCCCATTTCCCGCTGCAGATCATTGAGCAAATCCAAGATCTGAGCCTGAACCGACACATCCAATGCGGTGGTCGGTTCATCGGCAATCAACAACTCCGGCTCATTGATAAGGGCCATCGCGATCATCACTCGTTGCCTCTCGCCACCTGAAAGCTCATGCGGATAGGATTCTAGTCGCTGTTCAGGGTTTCTAATCCCGACTTTTTTCAACCATTCTAGCGCTTTATGCTGCGCTTCCCGTTGCCGGGTACCTCGGTGTATGGCCAGTGTTTCACACAGCTGACGACCAACCTTGTGCAGCGGATTGAGTGACATCATCGGCTCTTGGAAAATCATACCGATTCGATTCCCCCGCAGGCCACGCATCTCCCTCTCGCGGCACCTCATCATATCAATGCCATCATAATGGATATGACCGCTAAGGTAGTGGGTCGATGACTTCGGCAACAGGCGCAAAATGGCATTGGCCGTCACAGACTTCCCTGAACCACTTTCCCCCACCAGCGCCAGCGTTTCACCACGTCGGATATCCAAGCTGACATTGTAAGTCACCTGGTTGACAGTATTTCCGCTCTGAAAGCCCACCGACAGATTTTCAATGGTAATAATTGGTTGTGACATGGTTACCTCTGGTGGTGGGGATCAAATGCATCACGCACGGCTTCACCGACAAACACCAGCAAGCTCAGCATAATCGAAAGAACAACAAAGGCAGACAAGCCTAACCATGGTGCCTGCAAATTGGTTTTACCTTGCGCCAGTAACTCCCCCAATGACGGCGAGCCGGCGGGCAAGCCGAACCCCAGGAAGTCCAACGACGTTAATGTTGTCACCGAACCACTAAGAATAAACGGCATCATGGTGAGTGACGCCACCATGGCATTGGGCAGCATGTGGCGTAACATAATGCGCCCATCACCGACCCCCATCGCCTGTGCGGCCCTCACATAATCAAGGTTTCGACAACGGAGAAATTCAGCACGAACAACCCCCACCAAGCCCATCCAGCTAAACAACACCATAATGCCAAGCAGCCACCAGAAATTAGGCTCGACAAAACTCGACAGGATAATCAGCAAAAACAGAGTTGGCATACCAGACCACACTTCAATAAAACGCTGGCCGAACAAGTCGACCCACCCGCCGTAATACCCTTGGCAAGCCCCGACGATGACGCCAATCACGGTAGAGATAACGGTAAGGGCAAAGCCAAACAATACCGATATCCGAAATCCGTAGATGATCCGCGCCAAGACATCCCGCCCTTTATCATCGGTGCCCAGCCAATTAACGCTATCTGGCGGTGACGGTGCCGGGCCGGATAGGTCGTAGTTGATGGTATCGTAGCTAAAGCGGATGATCGGCCAGATCATGAAGCCGTCAGCTTCGATCAAATCGGCGACATAAGGATCGGTATAGTCGGCTTCTGCATCGAACTCACCACCAAACTCCGTTTCGGCGTAAGGGGTTACAATTGGGAAGTACCACTGTGATTCAAACTGGATCACCAGCGGTTTATCGTTTGCTATCAATTCAGCAAACAGACTGCCAAAAAACAAAATCGAGAAAATCCATAGCGACCAATAGCCCCGCTTATGTGCTCGAAATCTTGCCCAACGTTCCTTGGTTAATGGGTTAAGTTTCACTAACGTGCCTCAAAATCTATCCGTGGGTCGACCAATGTATAGGTGATATCCGAAATAATGTTCAGGAGCAATCCCAATAGGGTCATGATATACAGCGAACTAAAAACGACGGGGTAATCACGCTGTATGGTCGATTCAAATCCCAGCAACCCTATTCCTTCTAAAGAGAACATCACCTCAATCAACATTGCCCCGGTAAAGAAGATACTAATAAATGCCGCGGGGAATCCGGCGATAATAATCAACATGGCATTACGAAAAACATGGCGATAGAGAATGCTGTTCTCATCCAGTCCTTTGGCACGCGCCGTTACCACGTATTGTTTATTGATTTCATCGAGAAAGGAGTTTTTGGTGAGCATGGTCAAGGTCGCAAAACCACCGATAACCATAGCCAAAATTGGTAGAGCTAAATGCCAAAAATAGTCGATGATTTGCTGGTACCAGTTCAACTGTTCAAAGTTCGATGATACTAACCCACGCAATGGGAACCAGCTGAAGTAGTTGCCACTGGCAAAGAAGATGATCAACAAAATAGCGAACAAGAATCCGGGGATCGCATAACCCACGATCACCACCGCACTACTCCAGACATCAAACCGCGAGCCATGTTTTATCGCTTTGGCAACCCCCAGCGGAATAGACACCAAGTAGATGATCAGGGTGCTCCAAAGGCCAAGTGAAATGGAGACGGGCAAACGATCGATGATCAGATCTATGACATTGCCACCTTTGAACAGACTGTCACCAAAATTGAAAGTGGCGTAATCCTTGAGCATATCGACATAACGCTCAAGCAGCGGCTTATCAAAGCCAAATTGCTTCTTAATAGCGTCGACCACTTCAGGATCTAAGCCACGGGAACCACGATAGCCCGAACCATTCTCCGAGGACTCGAGCGCCCCGACTTCCTGCCCGCCGCCAGTAAAACGCTCCATGATCCCTGAGCTATGACCTTCAAGCTGGGCTACCGCCTGCTCGACCGGCCCACCGGGAGCAATTTGAATCACAAAGAAATTGATAGTGATGATCGCCCACAAGGTGGGGATCACCAACAACAGACGCCGAATGATATATGCCGACATAATTACCGCCGTTTCTCAGGCAGCTTGGCCGCTTTTTCGGGATCAATCCACCAAGTATCTCGACCTAATGAAAACTTGGGTCGCTGATCGGGCCGTGAAAATTTATCCCAACTCGATACTCGAAACATACTGATGTGCCATTGTGGTATGACATAAAAGTTCCACTGCAATACCCTATCGAGTGCCCTGCCAAGGCTGAGCAACTTGTCTGGGTTTTCCTGATTCTCTGCAATTTGCTCTGTGAGGTAATCAACGGCCGGATCCTTAACCCCTGCGGTGTTGTAGGTACTGTCGATAAAGTTACTGTTCCAGGCGATCATCAAATTCGGGCTCGGATACGGGTTAGCACCGTAGCCTGCAGACACCATATCAAAATCTCGGTCCCTTAACCGCTTGATATATTGCGTGGTATCCACGGTTCGCAAGCGCATATCAATACCCAGTAACTTGAGGTTCTTCTGCAGCGGGATCGCCAACCGCTCTGTTGTCGGGCTGTACATCAGCAATTCAAAGGTAAAGGCGTCGCCAGTCTCGACATTGGTCATCACCTTGTTCTGTACTTCCCAACCGGCTTCTTTCATCAAGGCCAGCGCTTTGCGCAGCTGAACACGAATACGACCAGAGCCATCAGACTTCGGTGGTTGATATTCTTCGGTAAAGACTCTGACTGGCACTTTGTCTTTTACCGGTGCCAATACCGCGACTTCTTCTTTGGATGGAAGGCCCTTGGCTTCATAATCGGTATTCTGGAAATAACTGCGAGTTCGGGTGTACTGGTTATAGAACAGACTTTTGTTCATCCACTCAAAGTCCATGGCATAAGACAACGCTTCGCGGACTTTGGGATCCCTGAAATAGCTGCGTTCAGTGTTAAAGACAAACGCCTGCATCGACTGTGGAATTTGATGCGGGATCTCTTCTTTTACTATGTAGCCTTTGTCGAAATTCGTTCCTTGATACATGGTGGCCCAAAACTTCGCCACGTTTTCTTCCCGGACATCATATTCACCCGCCTTAAATGCCTCGAGGGTGACCGTTTCATCGCGGTAATAGTCGTATTTGAGTGTTTGAAAATTGTGCCTTCCCACATTCACTGGTAAATCTTTCGCCCAGTAATCCTTGACCAGCGAATAAGTGACATTTTGTCCAGGCTTATAATCCGTAATTTTATATGCACTGCTGCCGACCGGTGGTGTGTTAAGAGGCTCGCTAAGGTTTTTGTCTTTCCAGAAGTGCTCAGGCAATACGTTCATTCCCTGCACCAAAGCCAGCAATACCTCGCGGTTTGGCTTGACCATTTCAATCCGTGCAGTGCGCTCTGACTTGGCCGTTACCGATTTAACATCCTTGAAATATACCTTGTACTGGGCAACGCCTTCCTTCATAAATTTATCAAAAGTAAAGGCGACATCAGCAGCGGTGATTGGCTTGCCATCATGGAACTTGGCATCTGGATTGATATCAATTTCCATCCATGCGTAATCATTAGGATAGCGGACCTTTTCAGCAATCAGCGGATAATAGCTGTCGATTTCATCTTCAGATGAGACAAACAAGGTGTCGTAAATAGCCTCACTACCTGCAGCCGATACTCCCCGCGAGGCGAAACGGTTGAAGCTGTCATAGGTGCCAACCTGGGCATAAGTCACCTGCCCCCCTTTAGGGGCATCGGGATCGACGTAATCGAAATGCGAAAAGTCAGCAGGATATTTAGCACTGCCAAACCCGACTAACGAGCGGCTTTCAATCACCTCGTTAGCAGAGACCGAGCCAGCTATAGCCATCGCAACTAACAACGATGAGACACATTTGTACATCCAAGCCTCCATGCATAAATCTATATTTCAGACAGCGCTTGCGTCCGCTATCTTACTCGTTGAATTAGATATAATTCTTTTATGATATATATTTACGATAGGACACTAATGACAAATGAACAACCACTCAATAGGCAATATGAAAAGGTGTGATCACTTGCGACAAGCTGTTGAAGTCGTTAATATCGCCCGCTTTCATGCTTTCGAGCCTGAAACTCTCTTATTTAAGCCAGGATCATCATATGTCTAAGTTTTTCTTTAAAGGTCGCATTGAGAAAAAGCCTAAGCACGAAAGCTACGGCTTCAATACCAATCAGGCCAAAAAACTGGGAACTGAAATCAACCCGCTACAACTTGTCGTAAATAGCGATGAGAAAAAAGCTGAGACCGAAGCCCTACTCAAGCAACACGAATTGTTTGCTACGATAACGGTAAACAGTGAGGCAGAAGAAAACCTTGTTGAGCTTGAGACACTGATCAACAAACCAAAAACCACAGTTTTTGAGAAAACACCAAACCGTAATGACCCATGTTCATGCGGTAGCGGCAAAAAATTCAAGAAGTGCTGTGGCTAACGTAGTCACCCAGTAATCAGAGTTAATGACCCCGGTACACTCTCCGTGCCGGGTTGTCCCTCTTATGCGACTATCCGCTTCTATACTTCATTAGCCTTCCCCCTGCCATTTTCCGTCAGAATCCGTATAATCTCGCGCTGTTGAAAATTTCGGAAAGATACGTGTTATGAGCAAAGGTTACGCCTGTGTTGGGCTATTCAATCCCAAAACCCCTGAAAATGTTGGTTCTGTCATGCGTGCCGCTGGCTGCTATGGCGTCAATAGTGTGTTTTACACAGGCACACGCTATGACCTTGCTAAGAAGTTTTGTACTGACACCAAAAATACCATTCTCGATATCCCGCTAATTGGCGTCGAAGATCTCAAAAACATTATTCCACACGATTGCGTGCCGGTTGCCGTTGATCTGGTTGAGGGAGCCAAACCGCTGCCTGATTACAAACACCCTCAGCGGGCTTTTTATATCTTTGGGCCTGAAGACGGGACGTTGAAAAAAGAGATCACCGAATTCTGCCGCGAAACCATCTATGTGCCAACCAAGGGTTGTATGAACCTGGCCGCTGCAGTCAATGTCATTCTTTATGATCGCATGGCGAAGGGCGAAGGGTTTTCAAACCATTAACTGTGGGCCCTAATCTTGGGGGACAATTTCTGTGCCCCATTTTTCTATCATATCCCTAAGCTCAATGCTCTGGTAAGGCTTGCAAAGAATATCGTCCATACCGGCATTAAAACAATCTTCCCGCTCCGCCTTGGTGGTTCCAGCTGTTAACGCAATAATCGGTTTACTAAAACCGGTACTGCGCAACTGCTCGGTCGTGGCATAGCCGTCAAGAACTGGCATACGACAATCCATCAGTACAATATCGAAATCCTGCTGCGCTAAGATCTCCAGTGCCTTTTGTCCATTATCTGCAATCGCAGGAGTAATACCAAACTTACCTAACATCAGTTTGATAATCATTTGATTGGTTTTTAAGTCTTCCACCACCAAGATAGTCAAATCATCAATTGAAGTTATACCGCCTTGCTGACCTTCTTTCTCGTTAACCGTTGAGAGACAAACGTCTAATGGAAGAGTAACGGTAAAAGTAGTCCCTCGGCCATCGTCACTGTCTACCTCTATCCAGCCTTTCATCTGCTCAGCGAGCTTTTTACAAATGGCTAACCCCAAGCCTGTACCTTCATGCTGGCGGTTGCTGGAGTTATCCACTTGGGTAAAGGGCTGGAACAAAGTGCCCACTTTTTCTTTCGGAATACCGCAACCTGAATCTCGCACGATAAATTTAAGTGCTTCGTCGTGCCAACCAATCGTGACAGAGACGAAACCTTTCTGGGTAAATTTAATGGCATTACCAATAAGGTTCACAAATATCTGTTTGATTCTGTCTTCGTCGCCGATAAGCCATTGCGGAGTATCTGGCAGGTAGTGAATAGAAAAGTCGAGCTGTTTCTCATTGGCTGGATGCTGGAAAATATCATTCAGCATATTGCTCATCAAGTGACTGTCAAAAGGTTTAATAGCCAACTCCATCATTCCTGCATTAATCTTACTGTAATCAAGCAAATCATTAATAATGGCCCGTAGCAGTTCACCAGAATGGTGTAACGTGGACAGCAGCCCTCTTTGATGATTATCAAGTTCGGTATCTGATAACAGTTCAGCGGTTCCCAATAAACCGTTCAGAGGCGTTCTCAGCTCATGGTTTATCATCGCCAAAAAATCACGAGTTGATTTTTCCGATTCCTCTGCAGACTTTCTCGCCCATATTGCATCCTCAAGCTTTAATTGACGGTCAATAGATGAACGCAGCATTTCACCGATCAAATTCATATGCTTACAAATGGTGGTGTGCCACTCTCTTCGCTCATCGATTCGGGTAACGAAATATCCCTTGACCACCGAATTACTGAGTGAGAACCAATGTAACTGTTGTTGTTCGTCCCAGTGCTCACCTATCGATCTAAGTTTGTCTGGGGGAATGACCTTCGCATCAGTACCTGTGAAATAGGCAATATTGAGTGCGGGTGTCAGATCGCAGCGAATATTGATTCCACAAGCACTGACGGCATGGCTTGTAATCAACGCATCAAGCAATTCTTTGATGATGCCAAAAGAAGGTTGGTATTTTAGGAACGTATGACCGAAGCGAAGCAGCAAATTGTCCATCTTTTGCTGATAGGACAGAAAATCAGACCCACTGGCTACCTTATCTCTCATTTTCTCAAGGTTTTGCTCAATCATTTGTTTAGTCTGATAGAGCTCTAAGCTTTTAGACTCCAGTAGCATCTCTGCCATTTTCCTGGCTTCTCGCTCACGGTCTATTTTCTTTTGCATTAAAGCAACTTGGCGTTCAAGATCCATGCGTTCAAGGCCCATAGTTACCCCACGTTTAATGTCAACGTAAATCGAACGTGGCTCTGATCTTGACTAACCGGTTCCATTTCAATATCCATATTCTCATTGAAATGATGAACGCAGCCCCGTATCAAGCCAAGGCAGACATGGGAGAAACAGCGCGCCGAAATATAGTCGAGTATCATTTGAGCGGAAGTCTTTGAAATGAAATCAAACTGGGGAGGATTGGCATTAGGATAGAGCTTCTTCACTTCGATATGGATATGACGCTCAACTTGCTCAATGAAACTGAAAGTGCCCGTGGGTAGTTCCCAATTATCCATCATTGGCATCGTTGACAGCAGGCGCACGAACAATGCTTCACCGTAAACTTCTTGCAATGCTTCCGAGGATATGTCCGTAATTTTACTCAAGCAAACAATCATTTTTACCAATATCCGGTGGTCATAACTCCCTACAGTCGTGTAAATGCCGTCAACACCAGCATCATCAAGCATCTGTTGACATACATCTAATCCGAAACGGCTTTCAACGATATCCAGAAACTCAGTAAAAATAATTCCTTTCATAGGTTTACTCTCCCTTACTCCTTGATTTGAGTATGGGAAACGAATCACTAATGGTCAACATTATTGCAACCCAATCCATTTAGCAGAATAACGCGTATTTATTTAGTAAACAGGTGTGATCAATGAATTGCTATATTCTGTCAGTAACATTATTTTAATGTCACTCTACATAAGATAGTACTAACCATGAGACACCTGTATCTCCTTTCCCTCTTTTTTATATTCAACCTAGTTATCAGTACATCCTCGTGGGCCAACGCCATGCCTCAGGGTAACAGCGAAGCCGGCAAGGTAAAGTCGTTTACCTGCCAATTCTGTCACGGACAACAGGGGCTCACGAAAAAAGATGGTTATCCCCACATTAACAACCAAAGTGCCTTATACCTCTATAAGTCGATGAAATCTTACCAAAACGGCGAACGTGGTGGAGCCTATGGTGAAATGATGAAACAGCAGCTGTCTGTTCTCAATGAACAAGATTTAGCCGACATTGCGGTTTACTATGCCGAGCAACCCTAAGCTTCAGCGCATTGCCCTAGCAGAAGTAAATTACAGCAAGCCACTGGTAGCTTTTATCTATTGATACTAGAATTAAGCGGATTTAGTGGCTTGCTAGCTACTATTAATCCATTTAACATCGTTCAGATTCAGTGAACAATGAACCGGTAAAAAGCCGTTATGACTGTTCCGGCGCCACCTTTCAAAGCGCAATTTGGCGGTGATTAACGAAACAGAATGTGTTACGGCCGACTTGTCTTGTAGGTTTATTGAGCGTTTGCGTCAAAAAACCCAAAAAGACGGAGCAAAAACAAGCAAATGTTCATTTTATCTTGAATGACCTATGTAATGTTTGTTGGAATCAGTGATATACTCCCCCACCGAATAGTGACAGTAATTGTTTATAGAGAAAAACAATGGCAGATTTATCTAAATACAGAAACATTGGTATTTTCGCGCACGTTGATGCGGGTAAAACCACTACTACTGAGCGTATCCTTAAGCTTACTGGTCAGATCCACAAGACTGGTGAGGTTCACGACGGCGAATCAACTACTGACTTCATGGAGCAGGAAGCTGAGCGTGGTATTACTATCCAGTCTGCAGCAGTTAGCTGTTTCTGGAACGACCACCGCCTAAACGTTATCGATACTCCTGGACACGTTGACTTCACAGTTGAAGTATACCGTTCTCTTAAAGTACTTGACGGTGGTATCGGTGTATTCTGTGGTTCTGGTGGTGTTGAGCCTCAGTCAGAAACTAACTGGCGTTACGCGAACGAATCAGAAGTATCTCGTCTGATCTTCGTTAACAAACTAGACCGTATGGGTGCAGACTTCTTCAACGTTGTTGATCAAGTTAAGAACGTTCTTGGTGCTACTCCTCTAATCATGGTTCTACCAATCGGTCGTGAAGATGACTTCGTTGGTGTTGTTGACCTACTAAGCCGTAAAGCTTACGTTTGGGACGAAACTGGTCTTCCAGAAAACTACGAAATCACCGATGTTCCAGCGGACATGGTTGACGAAGTAGAACAGTACCGTGAAGAGCTAATCGAGACTGCTGTTGAGCAGGACGATGACCTGATGGAAGCTTACATGGAAGGTGAAGAGCCTTCTATCGAAGACATCAAGCGTTGTATCCGTAAAGGTACTCGTGACATCGCGTTCTTCCCAACATTCTGTGGTTCTGCGTTCAAAAACAAGGGTATGCAACTTATCCTTGATGCTGTTGTAGATTACCTACCTTCTCCAACAGAAGTAGATCCTCAGCCGCTAACAGATCCAGAAACTGGTGAGCCAACTGGTGAAGTTGCAACAGTATCTGTTGACGAGCCACTAAAAGCGCTTGCGTTCAAAATCATGGACGACCGTTTCGGTGCTCTAACGTTCATCCGTATCTACTCTGGCCGCATGAAGAAGGGTGACACCATCCTTAACTCTGCGACAGGTAAAACTGAGCGTATCGGCCGTATGGTTGAAATGCAGGCAGATGACCGTAACGAGCTAACTGAAGCACAAGCTGGTGACATCATCGCTGTTGTTGGTATGAAGAACGTTCAAACTGGTCACACTCTATGTGATGTTAAGCACGAGTGTACTCTTGAGCCAATGATCTTCCCAACTCCGGTAATCTCTATCGCAGTTACGCCGAAAGACAAAGGCGGTTCTGAGAAGATGGGTATCGCTATCGGTAAAATGGTTGCAGAAGATCCATCATTCCAGGTTGAAACTGACGAAGAAACTGGCGAAACCATCCTTAAAGGTATGGGTGAACTTCACCTAGACATCAAGGTTGATATCCTTAAGCGTACTTACGGTGTAGACCTAATCGTTGGTCAACCACAGGTTGCTTACCGTGAAACTATCACTCAAGCAATTGAAGATAGCTACACGCACAAGAAGCAGTCTGGTGGTTCTGGTCAGTTCGGTAAGATTGACTACCGTATCAAACCAGGTGAAGTTGGTTCTGGCTTCAAGTTCACATCATCTGTTGTTGGTGGTAACGTACCTAAAGAATTCTGGCCTGCTGTTGAGAAAGGTTTTGCTGGCATGATGGACACTGGTGTCCTTGCTGGTTTCCCTGTTCTTGACGTTGAAGTTGAGCTATTCGACGGTGGTTTCCACGCAGTCGATTCATCTGCAGTAGCATTCGAAATCGCAGCGAAAGGTGCATTCCGTCAGTCTATGCCTAAAGCAGGTGCACAGCTTCTTGAGCCAATCATGGCTGTAGACGTGTTCACTCCTGAAGATCACGTTGGTGATGTTATCGGTGACCTTAACCGTCGTCGCGGCATGATCAAAGATCAGATGGCTGGTACTACTGGTGTTCGTATTAAAGCAGACGTTCCTCTATCAGAAATGTTCGGCTACATCGGTCACCTACGTACAATGACTTCTGGTCGTGGTCAGTTCTCTATGGAGTTCGCGCACTACTCACCATGTCCTGCAAACGTTGCAGAGCAGGTTATTGCTGACGTTAAAGCGGCTAACGAGAAGAAGTAATTCTTTCTTAAGCTTTAATGGCTGATAAAAACCCGGTAGCTTGGCTATCGGGTTTTTTTATACCCTTAGATTGGGGTTGGCGTAACTTGTGATAGACACCGGCCAGACCCTGTACACTAAGAATGACGGCTACAATTAGTCAGGTAGTTCATCAGTCCATACTGCTGGAGCCACTCCAATTGTTCAGCTTGCTTAACCAGAAAGCGTCCTGAATAGTTTATTCCGTTAGCAAAAACCCCTTCTATATTATTCTTACTGCGGGGAAACAATAACATCCAACGCTCAGTGAGTAACAGGTTATAAGGGGCACAGTCCCCACACTCTTTATCAGCTAACAGTCCTAACTGCGCCATCATCGACAAATAATGACGATACAGATCCGCAGCCTCCAGGGTGTGTAATAGTGCGAGGCAATGTACAAAAGGCAGCTCCCCTTGTGAGATAACCTTCTCCAGCGGTATCGGCGATCGAACTAACTGCATATGGCGGTGAGCTTGGCTCGCTCCTGCCTGTGGGCCACTGTTATAAAAACCAAAGACATCAGGATAGTCAAAACCTGCCAGCCAAGCTTGAAAATCACTTAAGGTTAAACAAGATTGTTGCGGGATGAAGGTTTTTGAGCAGATAAGCAAATGCGGAGTCAGAACGGGAAACTTGTTTAACAGGCAGACATGCTCTTGACCGACTTCATCAACATAAAGTGATTGTTCATAGGGCAAAAACGGATTGCCTTGGGTCGAGGTTGCCCGGCACTTTTTCGTCGCGTTGGCGGTGACAACATGAGCAAAATACGAAATCCCCTCTTCTTCTATCCGCTGGGCATCCGTAACTATTGGCATCAAGCGACCCGCAGCCAATGCTCGCGTAGCAACAGAAATCGCCCTATCCCAAAGCGTCTCAGTTTTACCAGACATATCGACTTCCTCGCCATCTACTTACTTCACAAGTCTATACCCAAGTCACCTCAAGATGCTTGTTTTAACTGGAAGTATTTAAGAATATCTGATGGAGCCCCATTACACCTCGGGAGTGTATAATTAAGTTTACAAACAAGGCTCTTTTCGGCACCAGCAGGATGTAGGCTAGATATAGCTGCAAACCACGAAAGTTTGTATTATCAATGCCATTGGAAAACACTGCTTTATCCTATTACCAATAGTACTCCATAGGGCAGTGAGAAGTTTTTGTTTGGTCGCTAAAACTTCAACAGGTAGTTTTGTTTGGTCGCATCCTGCCTATCCAGCCTGTGTATTTGCCTTGTGCATTAATCAGGTAGAAACAAAAAGGGCGTTTACTCAGTAAACGCCCCGCTTCTTATTTAGTTTGCTAACAGCTATATGCAGCGGTTAAATCAACTCTGCCGCGAGCAAGAAGCATCCGAACAGGAAGCTCAATCCCATCGCCAGTTGGCCACCTGATGCTTGATACAACATACCTGAAGCATCAACTTCAAACGCACTGTCATCTTCTTTGCGAAGTTTCATCGTCATTGCCATTGGAATGAACACTGCTAGGAATACCAAGATAATACCTGCGTATCCTAATACTGACAGGAATTGATCGGCAGCGAACAATGCACCGGCAAGCGGCAAGATAAACGTCAGTACATAGGTAACAACACGGTTTTGGCGGAATGTATCAACATTCTGGTCAAACAACGCCATTGCAACACCTAGGAAAGAGGTCAGCAATGCCAGCCCTGTGAATACTGACAAGATAAGGTTAATCATGCTGTGGTTTGAGCCCAGAACGGCGATTAGCTCAGACACGCTGTTGAAATCGACCATTTGCTCTGCACTTAGGTTACCCATTGCGGCATACAGCCACAGTAGGTAGCTAAACAGTGGGACAAGAGAACCAATCACAACCATATTTCGCAGTTGCTGGTGCGTGGCTTCTTTGTTGTATGTCACCAATGACGGGATCACCACCATGAACCCGAAACTGGTGAACAGCACCGAACTGGTTTTGATCAGGTCAACCTTACTATCACTGGTAGCAACCATTAGGTTATCGATTGAAATGGTAGGAACCAAACTAAGCAATGTCAGCACTAACATGACAACCATCACGGCAAATAGCGCACGGTTTAATTTATCAATCACAGCTGTACCCGCTGCAACGACCACACCCGCAAGCAGAGTAAAAGCAATTTGGCTTTGCATTAGGCTCAGCTCAAGGCCGATACTGGATAAGAGTTTCATAACCAAATCACCCGCCCCAATGATGTACGCCATTAGTAGGCAAACCAATAGTGCGTAAAGCAGGCCATTGGTCACTACCTGGCCCCCTTTACCTAAGGTTTTTCGGGCTATTGTATTCATACCAAGCCCGCCACCGGCCTTAATACTGGCTTCTAGCAACAATAGTGCCGCATACGTCGTACCCAGCCAGATCACAAGCATCAACAACGTCCCCCAGAGCAGGCCAAACTGGGCCAATACCATAGGAATAGCCAGCATACCGGCACCCAGTGCCGTACCCGCAATAATGAGAGAACTACCAAGCAGTTTTACATTCACAATTTTGTCTCATAATAATGTGTTTCCGCCACATTTGAGGGCAGAAAACGAAAAGGTTTAAATAATCTATTTATCAGTGCGCTGCAGACGAAAAAGCAGCAATAGAGAATTAGTGACTAAATCGAAATGCGGCAAAATAGCCGTAAAACTGAATGTTTGCGGAAGGTGCAGCGGGATAGGAATGGCAGGCACAAGCGTGCGTCAAGGTATCAGCGGAGGGCAGATGGCTCTTCCCCGTGGTTTTATGGTTCATTAATCGTACTCCAACAACGATAAATCCCTATAAGCAAGGTAACCGTCCATTGATTACCCTAGTTTTGTTTGGTCAGATAGCAACTTATATGGTCAACAGGAGCACATCAACACTCACAATTGCAATCTTACATACCAAAAATGAAACCTTCTTCACCGGCAAATAAAAACCCTTCGACCAGTAGT
This sequence comes from Photobacterium lutimaris, assembly GCF_003025555.1. Lineage (GTDB taxonomy): Bacteria > Pseudomonadota > Gammaproteobacteria > Enterobacterales > Vibrionaceae > Photobacterium > Photobacterium lutimaris. Next base: position 468,707 of record NZ_PYMH01000002.1, read on the forward strand.
TCAAAGGGTTGATATTTAAACTTATGCTGGCAAAGCAACACCAGGTTTAGCCGCGATCAGCGTGAGCTTGTTAAAGGATGTTGGATAAACACTGATAGTACTGCCGTCGTCGAACAGAAGGCCATCATATAAATTGCCACTCCACTTCACCCGGGTAAAACGCGCATAGCGAGCTTTACTGTAAACCTCCTCGAGGGCATTAATGGCACCTTGCTTTTGCACCTGATCCAGTATTTCTTGGCTCAGTAATTTCTCGGCCACCGATTTATTTGTTGTCATCCCTGCCTCCGGAACCTCATCGTTACTTGTTTGTACCAAAACCAAACTGAGATTCAAGCACCAATATCACAACACTTCGGTATACGCCGATAAATTAAGCAATTTACTGATATTTACCCTGACCATCAAACCGCGTAGTGGTACCCGTTTGTTATGCCATTACTAACCTAAATAAATATAAAACAAGTGGTATCTCTTTCATATTTATTGTTTTAATTCTTCATATTTATTCTTGTAGTACAATACAACTAATCGTAAGCTACTGATTTAAAGGAGGGTACCTCTTTAGGGCTATTCAAAACTGTAATTGATTTACGTCATATTTATTCACACTCTGTCTCATTAAGATTCCATTCAGAATTTATGACTTTGTAGTAGAGGATCTTATGAGCAAAGTGAGATTGGCCATCATCGGCAACGGAATGGTGGGCCATCGCTTTATCGAGGAATTAGTCGATAAAGCCAATATGGACAATTACGAGGTAACGGTATTTTGCGAAGAACCTCGTGTCGCCTATGATCGGGTTCACCTTTCATCGTATTTCTCCCACCATACCGCCGAAGAACTTTCGCTCGTTAAAGAAGGCTTCTACCAGAAACACGCCATCAATATCCTCCTCGGTGAACGCGCCATTAACATCAACCGAGAAAAACGCATCGTACACTCCAGCACTGGTCGTGAAGTTCAATACGACAAGTTAATCCTCGCGACCGGCTCCTTCCCGTTTGTTCCACCTATCAAAGGCAATGAAAGCAAAGACTGCTTTGTCTACCGCACTATCGAAGATCTCAAAGCAATTGAAGCGTCAGCAAAAAACAGCAAAGTCGGTGTTGTTGTCGGTGGTGGCCTACTCGGCCTAGAAGCCGCTGGTGCTCTAAAGGCACTCGGTGTACAAACCCACGTTGTTGAATTTGCGCCAAAGCTAATGGCTGAACAGCTAGACATGGCAGGTGGTAATCAGCTTCGCCAGAAAATTGAGCGCATGGGTGTAAATGTCCATACCAGCAAGAACACACTGGAAATTGCTCCGGAAGGTACTAGCGCTAGGAACGTGATGCGCTTTGCTGATGGTACTGAGCTAGAGACTGATTTCATTGTTTTCTCTGCCGGTATCCGTCCACAAGACAAATTGGCTCGCCAAATGGAGCTTGATGTTGCTCCTCGCGGCGGTATCGCTATCAATAACACCTGCCAGACCTCAGACGATAATATCTACGCTATTGGTGAATGCGCCTCTTGGAATGAAATGTTCTATGGCCTAGTTGCACCGGGTTACAAAATGGCACAGGTCGCTGTTTCACATATTATTGGTGACGATAACCAATTTGAAGGCGCAGACATGAGCGCCAAGCTCAAACTGCTTGGGGTAAAAGTAGGCTCAATTGGTGATGCCAATGGTCGCACGCCTGGCTGTAAGAGCTTTGTATACCAGAACGAAGAGCAAGAAGTTTACAAGCGAATCATTGTGTCCGAGGACAACAAGAAACTACTCGGTGCTGTAATGGTGGGTGATACCTCTGACTATGGCGACCTGCTGCAGTTGATGCTCAACGAAATCGACCTGCCGGAGCACCCGGACACATTGATCCTGCCTGCCCACGCCGGTGCTGAAAAACCGGCGTTAGGTGCAGATTCGCTACCTGATACTGCCGTGATCTGTTCTTGCTTCGATGTGACCAAGGCAAAAATTGCCCAAGCTGTCACTGACGGCAACCATACTCTCGCTGATATCAAAGCCGTTACCGGTGCCGGTACTGGCTGTGGGGGTTGTATTCCGTTGGTCACGTCAGTGCTCAATGCTGAATTGGCTAAATCAGGTATCGAAGTGAAAAACGATGTGTGTGAGCACTTCGCCTATTCACGTCAGGAGCTTTTCCATCTGATCCGCATCGAAGAAATCAAAACCTTTGATGAGCTACTAGAGAAATACGGTCAAGGCTACGGCTGTGAAGTTTGTAAACCGCTAGCAGGCTCTCTTCTGGCTTCGTGCTGGGGTGAGCATATCCTCAAACCTCAATTGGTTAAGCTGCACGATACCAACGATAACTTCCTTGGTAACATCCAAAAAGACGGTACCTATTCGGTTATTCCGCGTATGGCCGGTGGTGAAGTTACCCCACAAGCCCTTGGTGCGCTTGCTGCGGTTGCCGAAGAATACAACCTGTACACCAAAGTAACCGGTGCTCAGCGTATCGGCCTATTTGGTGCTCAGAAAGATGATCTTCCTGTGATCTGGCGCAAGCTGATTGACGCTGGTTTCGAAACAGGCCAAGCCTACGCAAAAGCGCTGCGTATGGCGAAAACCTGTGTGGGTTCGACGTGGTGTCGATACGGTGTTCAAGACTCTGTCGGCTTGGGCTCTTACATTGAGAACCGTTACAAAGGGATCCGTACTCCTCACAAGATGAAGTTTGGTGTCTCTGGCTGTACCCGTGAATGTGCGGAAGCGCAGGGTAAAGATCTTGGCATAATCGCAACCGACGCCGGCTGGAACATGTACGTATGCGGTAACGGTGGTATGAAACCTCGCCACGCCGATCTACTGGCCAGCGACCTAGACCAAGAAACGCTCATCAAGTACATCGACCGCTTCATGATGTTGTACATCCGCACCGCTGCGCCACTGCAGCGTACCTCTGTATGGATGGACAACATGGAAGGTGGCGTGGACTACCTGCGAGAAGTGATTGTTGATGACAAACTTGGCATCAACGCCCAACTAGAACTGGACGTTGCCAAGTTGGTTGATGAGTATGAGTGTGAGTGGACAGCCACGATCAACGACGAATCGCAGCTAACGCGTTTTGCCCACTTCATCAACGCCGATCTTCGTGATGACAACGTGGTCTTCGTTGCCGAGCGTGACCAGCACCGACCTGCGACGTTCACCGAAAAACACCCCGATGCCATTGGCGATATCCTGCACGTTGAATTGGAGAGTTAATCATGGCTTTTGAGCTAATCTGCGATATCCAAGATATCACCCCAGGGACAGGCGTTTGTGCGCTGTTCAACGGCCAGCAAGTTGCCATCTTTCGCCCGAGCGTTGTCGAAGAAGTTTTTGCTATCAGCAATATGGACCCGTTTGCCCGCTCAAACGTGTTATCTCGCGGCCTGATTTGTCAGCACCAAGATGAACTTTGGGTCGCAAGCCCGCTGAAGAAGCAACGCTTCAACCTGTCTACCGGTGTATGTATGGAAGATGAGCGCTTTAACATTAAAACCTTCAATGTCCGTGTAGCTAACGGCAAGGTTGAAATCGCCGCGTAAAAGCAAAAACGGTTAATCACCAAAGATTTAATAGCGAAAAGGCTCCTTGCCCAACACAGGAATGAGAGCCTTTGACTATTCAATTTTTATTTTAACTTTTTGGAGTGACATGATGTCCTATTCAAAACCGATGGAATTCGTTCAGACAATGATTGACACTGGCGAAGCGAAAATGCGCACCTCTACACGCGATTTGATATTACGTGGCACGATGGCGGGTATTATCCTTTCGTTAGCGGTTGTAGTGGCGATCACCGCTATCACACAAACCGGTATTGGCATTGTCGGTGCGCTCGTCTTCCCTGTTGGCTTCTGTATTTTAAGCCTGATGGGCTATGACCTGGTTACCGGTGTGTTCGGTCTTGCCCCATTGGCAAAATTCGACAATCGCAAAGGAATCACCTGGAGTCATGTTCTGCGTTGCTGGGGGCTTGTGGGGCTGGGTAACCTCATCGGTTCGCTTATTGTTGCTTTCCTCATCGCTCTTTCATTCACCATGAACTTCACAGTTGAACCTGGAGCCGTCGGTCAAACTTTTATTAAGGCAGCAACAGCACGTACCGTTGGCTTCGAAGAACTTGGCGCAAATGGCTGGATCACCTGTTTTGTTCGCGGCATTCTTTGTAACTTAATGGTTTGCTTGGGCGTGATTGGTAACATGACGGCCCGTAGCGTAGCAGGGAAAATTGCAGCAATGTGGCTACCTATCTTTATTTTCTTCGCATTAGTCTTTGAGCACGCAGTGGTGAACATGTTCCTGTTCCCACTGGGCATGATGCTAGGCGCTGATTTTGGTATTGCGACTTGGTTGAACTTCAACCTTATCCCAACCATCCTAGGTAACCTAGTCGGTGGCCTGCTATTTACGTGTATTCCGCTATACCTAACGCACGCAAAAACAGCGCCGGCAATTAACGTAGAAAATGATTCCGCGATTAATGCAGAGCCTGCATTTAGCACTAAGTAAGCATTTCATTTGGTCCCGGGTGAGTACTCGGGGCCTACACTTAGCTACAAAGCGAATGTATCAATAAAGCTATTGTACTGTTTTGGCTATAAAAAGTAATAACTCCTTAGGGTAAAGCTCACCAAACGAGTGTTACTTTTTATAACCAAATTTGAAGGAAAGACATTGCTATGACGACCAATCACGCAATATCAAACAGCGGCTTTGTCTCACTTGTCGGCGCAGGTCCGGGTGATCCGGATTTGCTGACTGTAAAAGGCCTGAAAGTTATCCAAGCTGCAGACGTCGTAGTGTACGACCGTCTGGTTTCAACAGATATCCTGGCGCTGGCAGATGCCTCCGCCGAGATGATTTACGTCGGTAAAAAACTCGATTTCCATTGTGTCCCACAAGATCAAATCAACCAGATTTTGGTTCAAAAAGCGCAAGAAGGTAAGCGTGTTGTCCGCCTGAAAGGTGGTGACTCATTCATCTTTGGCCGTGGTGGTGAAGAACTCGAAGAGTTAGCCAAATTTGGTATTAAATATGAAGTTGTACCGGGGATCACCGCCGCAGCAGGTGCTACCGCCTATGCCGGGATCCCGCTGACCCATCGCGACCACGCCCAAAGTGTCCAGTTTATCACCGGCCACGTGCAGAAAGACGGCCGCGAAATCGAGTGGGGCTCACTGGCTCAGTCCAATAACACCCTCGTCTTCTATATGGGTTTGAAACAGAGTGGCCATATTTGCGACAAGCTGATCACCCACGGTCTGGCTGCCAAAACACCTTGCGCGATTATTGAAAATGGTACTCGCCAGGATCAACGTGTACTTACCGGTACACTTGCAACGCTGCCAGAACTGGCAAACGGTGCAGTGAGTCCCGCATTAATTGTTATTGGCAGTGTGGCGTCACTGAGTGAAACCTTGCAGTGGTTCAATCAGTGATTAACCACACCATCCAATGACCAACCAATAAAAAAACCAAAGGGCACGTATCTGTGCCCTTTGACTGGATTTTTAGTACGCGACAGCTTAACGTTTGACCAAAACAGAACCAAGCCCCATCCCGATCAGCATCATCGCTATAAAGACCAACATCGATGGATTTAGTCCTAGGGTCGACGTTACCGCAGGTCCAGGACAAATACCGGCAATCCCCCACCCTAAACCAAACAGTGCGGCCCCAGTAACCAGCTGTTTATCAATCACTTTGTTGTTAGAGATTTCGAATTTTTCTGAACATACGGGAGCAGAGCGTTTCTTTACCACCAACAGATAAACAGGCAGGAACACCGCTAATGCCCCACCCATCACAAACACCAAGCTAGGATCCCAAGCACCTGCGATATCTAAAAAACCCAATACACGGTGGGGATCGACCATACCAGATACCATCATTCCCAAACCAAACAGTAGCCCTGTCAATAACGCCACAAGTTGCGATAAGCCTTTCATCTTGAATCCCCTGTTACAGAACATGTAGGCGAACAAAGACGGTTGCAATTGCAACGCCCATAAAAATACATGTCGCGACAATAGACCGTTTAGACAACCGCCCGATCCCGCAGATACCGTGGCCACTGGTACACCCGTTACCGATTTTAGTACCAACCCCAACCAATAGACCGGCTAAACCAACCCACAAAAACGACGACACCGGTAAGGTTTCAGGTAACGTGAATCCTATCGCGGGAGCCAACAAGCCACTCACCAACATGCCAATGACAAACAATAATCGCCACGACACCTCCCCTTGTTTAGGTGTCAGCAAGCCCGACACAATACCGCTGATCCCTGCAATTCTGCCATTCATCACCAACAAGACAGATGCAGATATACCAAGCAGTATGCCTCCGGCCAGTGCATCCCATGGAATTTCAAAAGCCATATTTACTCCTATCAAATTCGCCCGGATTCATTGCTTTAGAGAATACTAAAATAAAATAATCAGTCAATACTAATTTAGCGTAAATTAAATTAGCTTTTTCTAATTTAATTATTTATATTGGAAGCCAACATGAATCGAGATACTGTAGTTCCCTAATTTTAGGGCAGACGGAGAATGCAATGACCAAGATTTTGATTGTAGGTGGCGTCGCAGGTGGAGCTTCTGCTGCCGCACGTGCTCGCCGATTAAGTGAAGATGCTGACATCATCATGTTTGAGCGAGGCGAGTTCGTCTCCTTTGCCAACTGCGGCCTTCCCTATCATATTGGTGGTGATATCACTGACCGCAGCAAACTGTTGTTGCAAACGCCAGAAAGCTTTCTTGCTCGTTTCAATGTCGATGTCAGGGTGATGAATGAAGTTACCGCCATTGATCGTCAAGCCAAAAGTGTCACGGTGAAAAATTTGCTCGATGGTTCAGAATACAGTGAAACGTATGACTTCCTTCTCCTGAGCCCAGGCGCAGCGCCTGTCATTCCGCCAATACCGGGGATTGATAACCCGCTGACGCACTCTTTGCGCAATATTCCAGATATGGATAAGATCCTTAAAACGATCGAAATGAACAAACCCGAACATGCAACGGTCGTGGGCGGCGGTTTTATTGGCCTTGAAATGATGGAAGCTTTCCACCAACTAGGGATAAAAACCACACTGGTCGAGATGGCAGATCAGGTCATGACACCCGTTGATCGTGAGATGGCCGGTTTTGTCCATCAGGAAATCCAAGACAAGGGCATTGATCTGCGCTTGGGGGTTGCACTTGAGTCTGTTGACTATACCCCCAGTCAGTCTGTCGCTAACGAAGATGCTGGCGAGAGCGCGGCACACCAGCACCTGTGCGGCGACCTAAATCTGCAGCTTAATAACGGAGATAGCTTCAGTACCGATATTTTGATCATGGCCATCGGCGTACGGCCTGAAACAACACTGGCTGTTGAGGCGGGTTTAAAAATTGGTGATCTCGGTGGCATCTACACCAACGAAAGCATGCAAACAAGTGACCCATCAATCTATGCTGTCGGTGACGCCATCGAAGAACAAGATTTTGTCACTGGTAAACAAACATTGGTACCGCTAGCGGGCCCAGCCAATCGCCAAGGCCGTATGGCTGCTGACAACATGCTAGGACGCAGCGAAACATACCAAGGCACGCAGGGTACGGCAATTTGTAAAGTGTTCGAACTCGCTGTTGCTTCCACCGGTAAGAATGAAAAGCAACTTAAGCGTGAGGGTGTCGATTATGAAAAAGTCTACGTTCATACCGCAAGCCATGCCAGCTACTACCCGGGCGCTGAAACCGTCTCGCTGAAACTCATGTTTGCCCCTGATTCCGGCAAGATCTTCGGTGCCCAGGCTGTCGGTAAGGACGGTATTGATAAACGTATTGATGTAATGGCTGTCGCCCAGCGCGCGGGCATGACCGTTCAACAGTTGCAGCACCTTGAGCTGACCTATGCGCCACCTTACGGCAGTGCCAAAGATGTGATCAACCAAGCGGCATTTGTCGCCAGTAACATCATCAAAGGGGATGCTACGCCCATTCACTTTGATGAGATTGATTCACTGAGCGAAGACCAGCTATTGCTCGATGTGCGTAACCCAGGAGAGCTGGAAGCAGCCGGTTATCTTGAGGGGGCGGTCAACATTCCTGTCGATCAGCTACGTCAGCGCATGAACGAGCTACCGAAAGATAAAGAAATCATCATCTATTGCGCTGTGGGCTTGCGTGGTAATGTCGCCTATCGCCAGCTAGTCAATAATGGTTTCAAAGCTCGAAACCTGATTGGCGGATATCGTACTTATACGTTTGCACAAAAGTAATTCGTAGCAATACCCCACATAATAAAGCCTGAGCATCTGCTCAGGCTTTATTCAATTTTTCAAACACATCGCTATTTCACTCACAGAGCATTAGTCATAACTATCGCCCTTCCCGTTATGGCGCTTGTAATAGCCTTTTCCATTATTACTCTTGTCTTTGTTATAACCCGAGTCATCGCTATCGTCATAGCCACTATCATCATTCTTACCGTAATAGCTATCACTATGATATTCATTATAATAGCTGTCATTATAATAACGGTAGCGGTACCAATCATACCAAGACTTGAATTCAGGTTTGTACTCTTCCAAATCGATAACAAACAGGCAATCAAAAAACATCGGATCACCTTCGTTACCTCCAAATTTGGTTAAGTCGACCATACCAGACAGGCGCACTGTACCCTTATGCCATTGATACTCCCCATAACCTTTTACTACCGCATTGTCGTCACTGGAAGCACCTGTAATATGCGTTATGGTCTGGCCGTCAGCTGTAACAATAGGCTTCAGCACTGGCTGAACCGTGGTATGCCCTCGGGTAATTAAGAGTCCGTCAGGGAGATAAAAGAAGGTGGTGCCAATTAACGACACCCCATTACCGCCAGTTTCATCAGGGGTGATTTCAGACAAACAATCCGTCGCCCAGCCAATGTGTTCTCCATCGTGGATATTCTTCAACTCAACATCAAAGCACTGCGCATCCAATGGTGGTCCATATTTTTCCAAAGGAGGCACCGTCTGTGGATACATTGCACCGGTACCGACAAGATTTAACGCCAGGCGCTTTTTAGCATCATCGCCATCGTCTTTGTAGTCACCCGAACCATCATTAGAATAGCCATCACCATTGGAATAGCTGCTATCGCTGTCACTTTTCGAATATGAATCATCATCTCTTTTACTTGAATAGGACGAAGAATCATCATCGTCATAATATTTAGAATCCGAATACGATGAATGCTTATCATCGTCGTCATATTTTCCTGAAGCTAAGCTCCCCGTAGAGAACCCAACACAAACCGCCAACACCGAGAGTGCTATCTTGTTCATTCTCATCATGCTACTCCACGTAACGCTGTGGTATCACTTGAATTATTAGCCAACTGATAAGCCATAAGTGATTTACTACCATCCAGAAAGAACAGTCAATCCAGACGAAATCACTAAATATCGGTTTAATTGTAGATTAATAAGAGAGATGCTTTAGACAGGTATTTAAAAGCCATAGCGGCCTAAACTGTTAATTGAATGGGTTTTAATCAGAAATACAGCTTATTTTGAAAATGAGAAATCAGTACCAATTCTTAAAAATGATACTGCCCCATCGCTCAATGACAGCCAGAGATCCTTATCCGGCTGCCACCTCAACATTGCGAACGAAAGATTTAGATCGAAAGGTTTATCGAGGAAGGATCTTTCGGATTCGGGCCGTATTCGTTGACCGCAGGTTGGCTGTCCTGAATAAAGAAATACAACAATACCAACAGCCCGATCACCGGGATCAAACCGATCAACATCCACCAGCCCGTTCGGCCGATATCATGCAGGCGGCGAACACCAACAGCAATACTCGGAATAAGTACCGCAAGGGAATAAATCGCCCCGATAGCTCCCGCCCCTTCACCGGCACCGGGATTACCCAGTGCCGAGTCAAGCATCGACAATGCAATGCTGATGATGATGTTGAACAAGAAGAAATACCAATACTCTTGCCGCCTCGCCCGACCTTTAAAGACAGCATATTTTTTCAATACGTGGATATACCAGTTCATATTAGGACCTAATTAATTAGAATACCTTTATCATATTGTATTAAAACGTCATTTTTTGCTAACCATATCAAAATTATAGCCAGAGAATGTATATGACTGCGTATTCATTACGAGTAACTTGGGAATACGTCAGTTCTGATCAATACTAGTTGAAACCCATTGCGGCAAGGTGTCGGTCATGAAATCACTATTACTTCCACTTAGCTTGTTACTCGCCAGTCATTCGGTTCTGAGTGAAAACCACACTATCCATGAGCCTCTTTTCACACCAGACAAAGGCGTGATCTGCGATCGAAAAGCCGGCTTCTGTGTCGATAGTTTCGGGATATCCATGGCTTTTACTGAAGAGTATTTAGGCGTTGAAGCGCAAGAAAAAATGCTGGAAATGATCAACCGAATCGGCAGTAAAAACTTCGACACCACCCGCTATTCATTCAGTAATAAAGTGTATTGTGATTCTGAACAGCGGGCCTGTTTTGTTGACCGGTTTTCCGAAGAGCAACTGGCAGATTACACCAGTATCTTGTTTGACTAAATTTATCACCTCACAGAGCAAACAACCTGCTAGAAAACATGCTTAATCGCAAGGTATCGCGCTCTGATGTGCTCAATCAGCAGCTTTATTTTTTGCGAGGGTTGGCGGGTATAAGGGTATACCGCATAAATACCTAACCGCTTGCCCACTTGTTCAGGAAAGAGGTCAACGAGCTTGCCTGCCATGAGATCGTGATAGACCAAACAACGCGGCACGTAAGCAATTCCATACCCACCTAGCGCCGCTTTTCTTAAAGCTGTTGCATTATCAGTGGAAAAATTACCACTCACCCGAAGAATATAATTACCCTGCTCTCCGATAAACTGCCACTCCGAAGCACCTGTGGTTTGATACGCATACTGCAAACAGTTATGGTCAACGAGATCTTGTGGCAATTCCGGTTTGCCATTCAGGGCGATATATCTTGGGGCAGCGCAAATCACCCATTGTGAATCGAGGATATGTCTGGCTATCAGGCTTGAGTCTTCCAAATAACCGGTACGGATCACCAAATCGTAACCATCTTCAATGAGGTTCACAAAACGGTTATCCAATGACATATCGACCGTAAAACCGGGGTGGTCGGTACAAAACTCCGCAACCGCATCGGCCAGCAGCAAATCACCGGAGATGGTCGGGACAGACATCTTGACGTGTCCGCTGACTTTTTCTCCAAACCCGCTCACCGCATCCAAGGCTTCCATCGCGGCCTGCTTCACATTTTTAGACCCCTGATATAACACTTTGCCAGCCTCACTCACCGTGAGTTTCCGGGTCGTCCGGTACAGCAGCTGTACCCCGAGATCATCTTCCAACCGGGCTATTCGTTTGCTAACCACGGAGTTTGTAAGGGAATTCAACTCAGCGACCTTACTGAAAGAACCATATTCCACTACCTGAGCAAACAAGATCAGGTCATCTGCTTTCGCCATTATTTATCCACTTTTGGAAGAAATGTTTTTCATTATTTCCCTATATCTAATAAAAATAAAGCGATATCGTCACGCCATGTTAACAAAACCAATAACAAACGTAACAACCATGTTCGTCGATGCATAAGACATGCATTACAAAACAGCACGCCGAAGGACTGATAACATGAACGATACCCTACTTGCACTTGTTGCATTTTCACCGATAGTGGTCGCCGCTATCTTACTGGTCGGGCTAAACTGGCCAGCCAAAAAAGCAATGCCTGTTGCTTTTTTACTTACCGTTGCCATCGCTCTTTTTTGCTGGGACATGTCGGCAAACCGTGTTCTGGCTTCCTCACTTCAAGGTCTCACTATTACCGTCTCGGTTCTGTGGATTGTATTTGGGGCAATATTCCTCCTCAACACACTGAAGCATACCGGTGCCATTACCACCATACGCAATGGCTTCACCGACATCTCCTGTGACCGCAGGATACAAGCCATCATCATCGCTTGGTGCTTTGGCTCGTTTATTGAAGGGGCATCCGGCTTCGGTACCCCAGCAGCAATTGCAGCCCCTCTTTTGGTCGCTATCGGTTTTCCTGCACTTGCCGCGGTTTTGATGGGCATGATGATCCAATCTACCCCCGTATCATTCGGCGCGGTCGGTACCCCTATTATTGTGGGGGTTAACAAAGGTCTTGATACTCACAACATCGGCGAAACTCTGATCAGCCAAGGTTCCAACTGGGATGTCTATCTGCAGCAAATCACCACCAACGTGGCATTAATCCACGCCACTATCGGCACGATGATACCTGTGCTGATGGCAATGATGCTGACTCGCTTTTTCGGTAAGAACAAAAGCTGGACTGAAGGTTTGGACATCTTACCTTTCGCTCTGTTTGCCGGTATCGCCTTTACCGTGCCATATGCCCTGACCGGTATGCTGCTTGGGCCTGAGTTCCCATCTTTGATTGGCGGCTTGTTAGGCTTGGCGATTGTGGTTTCTGCGGCAAAGAAAGGCTTTCTTGTGCCAAAAAAACAATGGGACTTTGAAAGCGAAGACAAATGGCCTGAAGAGTGGCTCGGCTCGCTGAAAATCAACCTGAAAGCGACCGATAAACCCATGAATCTCGTCATGGCTTGGGCACCGTATGTCTTGCTTGCCGTCGTCTTGGTTGCAAGCCGTGTCAGTGCTGACTTCAAAGCGCTTTTAGTCAGTGTCAGCCTTTCCTTTTCTAATATTCTGGGGGAAACCGGGATCAGTGCTTCTATCCAGCCTCTATACCTACCGGGGGGCATCTTGGTGTTTGTTGCGATTGTCGCGGTAATAATGCAATCACGCCAGCTCAGCCCATTATCCGAAGCGTTCAAAGAATCGAGCAAAACGCTCATTGGAGCCGGCTTCGTCTTGGTGTTCACCATCCCGATGGTACGTATTTTTATCAACTCCGGTGTCAATGCGGCAGACTTGGCCAGTATGCCCGTCACAACAGCAAACTTTGTGTCTGACTTAGTCGGTGGCTTCTTCCCAGCATTGAGTGCCACTATTGGCGCTTTAGGGGCTTTCATCGCAGGCTCGAATACGGTTTCCAACATGATGTTCAGCCAGTTCCAGTTCGAAGTGGCACAAACCCTGACGGTATCCAGTGCGGCGATCGTTGCCCTGCAAGCTGTTGGCGCTGCAGCCGGTAACATGATTGCAATCCATAACGTGGTCGCCGCATCCGCTACGGTTGGTCTACTCGGGCGTGAAGGTGCAACGCTGCGCAAGACAGTGATCCCAACGTTCTACTACCTCGTTATGAGCGGCATTATCGGCCTTTTTCTCATCTATGGCCTGCATATTACCGACGTACTTATGGGCTAAATGTCCCGAATCACTACAACGTCATCAGGCCATCTAATTAGCTGGCCTGCATCGCTAAATACAAACAGAGCAAGTACGACAAACAAAAGAATTTATAGCCCAGACTCTCAATCCGAGACAAATATTCCAACAATAGTGTTTTATAACAGTAAGATAAAAAATAAGTCAACAATTCAGTAACACTGACTGATGCAGGATCAGCAATGGAAATTAAATATCAACAGCTAGAAGCCCTACTCGCGACCCAAATCGATAAAGAGCGCATCGTCACAGATGCTGCTAAGCGACTTGCCTATGGCACCGATGCCAGTTTCTACCGCCTAATCCCAAAGCTCGTTCTGCGCTTGCGTCATTTGGATGAAGTCATTTTCACCATTCAAACTTGCCGCCAATTGGACGTGCCTTTCACCTTCCGAGCCGCAGGAACCAGTCTGTCTGGTCAAGCCGTGTCTGATTCGGTACTTATTACCCTGACAGATGACTGGCGGGGGCACAGCATTCTTGAGCAAGGTGACAAAATACGACTTCAACCCGGTGTTATCGGTGCCGATGCCAACCGCTACCTTGCCCCTTATCAGCGGAAAATCGGCCCAGATCCAGCGTCAATCAACACCTGCAAAATCGGCGGGATCGCCGCCAACAATGCCAGTGGCATGTGCTGCGGCACTGCGCAAAATTCCTATAAAACTGTCGACAGCATGACCATCGTCTTTACTGACGGTACTGTGCTCGATACGGGCAGCGCAGAGAGTATTGCCGCATTCAAAACCAACCGACCCGATCTGATTGATGGCTTAACTGATCTTATACAGGTAACCCAGCTCAATACCGAATTGTCAAAAAAAATCCGTCACAAATATCGGCTGAAAAATACCACCGGTTACGCCCTCAACGCCCTCGTTGACTATCATGACCCCATCGATGTTATTGAGCACCTGATGATTGGCTCAGAAGGCACCTTGGGTTTTATCGCCGATATTACCTATAACACGGTTATCGAACATCCGCACAAAGCCTCTGCCCTTCTGGTTTTCCAAGATATCGAAACGGCTAGCCTGGCTGTCTCGGTCATTGCCAAAACCAATGTGTCGGCTGTCGAAATGATGGATGGCCGAGCATTGCGCTCGGTCGCCGATAAATCGGGGATGCCTGATTATATTCGGGCACTTGATCTTGAATCGGCTGCACTGCTGGTCGAAACCCATTCCAGTTGCAGCCAACAGCTTGAACAACAGTGCCTTGATGTGATGGCGGCATTGGCTGACTTTACCATTACCCACTCCACGCCGTTTACCACCGATGCCAATACCGTTGCGACCCTGTGGGCTATCCGTAAAGGGATGTTTCCTGCCGTCGGCGCTGTCCGGGAAACCGGCACGACGGTGATCATTGAAGATGTCGCGTTTCCTGTCGAGCACCTTGCGATGGGCGTAAGGGAGCTGCAACAGCTATTCGATAAGTACCATTACAACGAAGCGATTATTTTCGGCCATGCGCTAGAAGGAAACCTGCATTTCGTTTTCACTCAAGGGTTCGATGATGAATCAGAAATCAATCGTTACGGCCGCTTTATGGATGACGTCGCCGAGCTAGTGGCGGTCAAATATCAAGGTTCTCTCAAAGCAGAGCACGGTACGGGAAGAAATATGGCCCCCTACGTTGAGCTTGAGTGGGGTCATGACGGCTATGCCTTGATGAAACACATCAAGGCCCTTTTTGACCCACAAGGCTTATTGAATCCCGGCGTGATCATCAATGATGATCAACGGGCTCATGTTTCCAACCTCAAGCCGATGCCTGCTGCTGATGAGTTGGTTGATCGTTGTATAGAATGTGGGTTTTGTGAGCCCGTCTGTCCATCACGGACACTCACCTTGTCGCCGCGCCAACGAATTGTCCTCTACCGCGAACTGCAACACCGCGAACGCCAATACCAGGCGGGTAATAGCCAACAGCTTCCGGTCGATGAATTGAAGGCGGTGTTTGAGTATCAAGGCATCGATACCTGTGCCGCAACCGGCCTTTGTGCCGACCGTTGCCCTGTCGGTATCAATACCGGTGATCTTGTTAAGAAGCTGCGTATTGAGAAATACCAGCGCTTTACCCCTATCGCCCGCTGGACTGCCGAACACTTCAGTGCGACAACAACCTTGGTAAAGGCTAGCCTGAAGAGCAATCAAATTGCCCGCTACATTATCGGAGATAAAGCTGTAGGCACGATGACCAATAGCCTACGAAAAATCACTGGTGGCGCAACGCCAATTTGGATGCCAGAGATCCCCACACCAAACCCGCATAAGCTACCGACTAAGCAATCACTTACAAACAGTACAGATAGCAGCCAACCCATAGCGTCAACGAAAAAGGTTGTCTACATGCCCTCTTGTGCCAGCCGAACAATGGGGCAGCAGGATTCAGCCAAAGACAATCGCCCGCTAACGGAAGTGACGCTGTCCTTACTTGAGAAAGCGGGCTTTGAGGTGATCACCCCAGACAAACTCAACAGCCAATGCTGCGGTATGCCCTATGACAGCAAAGGCATGAATGATATTGCCACACAAAAAGCGCAAGAGTTAGAAGCCTTATTGTGGCAAGCCAGCGAGCAAGGGAAATTCCCAGTGTTAATGGATACCAGCCCTTGTGCCAAACGCAGCATCGAAAATTTCAGCAAGCCATTAGACATACTCGAACCGGTTGGTTTCGTGTCGCGCCACTTGCTGCCGTACCTGACACTGTCGCCGATTAAAGAAACCGTCATGCTGCACGTCACCTGTAGTTCGCGCCGAATGGGGCTGGAATCAGAAATGCTATCATTGGCAAAAGCTTGCGCTGTCGATGTCATTCTGCCAGAGCATATCCAATGCTGCGGGTGGGCGGGTGACAAAGGGTTCACCACGCCCGAACTTAATCAAGCAGCCGTTGCGCCGCTCAAGCAGCAAGTACCGGCAGACTGTACCCGAGGCTTCAGCAACAGCCGGACCTGTGAAATCGGTTTGTCGCACCATAGCGGTATTCCCTACCAATCTATCCTCTATCTTGTTGACGAGGCTGCAGTCTAATTTACGGTTTCCATAAAAAGCCCAATCAGCTAATGCCGTTTGGGCTTTATTATTACACTTAGTTTATTTACCCATTATAGAAATTATGAAACACCTTCCAAGGCGGCCTGCTTTTGTTCCACCAGCCAATGTTCAATCTCACGCGGGGCAAAAACCAATGGGTCACCGATATCAACATCGTCAATATCCTCGAGTTGCTCGGGTAATATATCAATGATCAACTCAAGATCTTCATGACTATGGATATGCTCCTCAAAAATCCTGACCATCTCATGGTTATGATCGATCCCCCTCGCCTTGGCCGCGGTCGACAAGCCACTCAATAAGGTATACCAAGTGGTCATTGGCCCCTGTGTTATCGAGGCAGATTCCGCATCAGAGTCAATAAAGGCAAATGGCACAGTGAACAACGGATATTCACCCTTCATGGCAGCAAAGATCCAGTCAGTATCAAATGAAAAATCATATACTGATGGCTTGATGAGAATATCTTTTATCACGTCGCGATCATATAGCTTAAACGCAGCCTGAGTATCTTTAATATTATTACTGAAAATTGCCCGACCAATCATTCGCTGCATATGCCGCAATGTTTTAATGCCGACTCCCCATCGCTCTTCTTGTTTAACCAGGATTGAATCTTGATGCTTGCGGTTACCTAATACAACTTTCGCATTTTCTGACACATAAGGTTTAAGCAATAACCCTAACTGGCCAAGATGTACAGAATTGTCTGCATCGGTATATATGACGCAGTCTGCTTTCTCGGCTATTGCTTGCTGGCACCCCAAAATAATCGCCCCGCCTTTACGCGAATCATCCGCCGATACCAAGTTCTTTAATGGGCCAGAAGAAACAGGTAATACATCAGCAAGCCGTAACACCGAAACGTTCTCTTTATCCGGGTGGTTTTCGAGAATATGCTCTGCAATGCCCGCACTGTCATGTGGGCAACCGTCGTCAACCGGATACAAATGCCAATCCACCACCGAACCTTGGGTGATCCAATTTAGCTGGTCAATTTTCATTCGTAGCGAATCTTCACCATTTGGATTCACCGATGTTTTTTCTTTTAGCCGGTTATGCTCTCCCCACATGGCAAATACAACGCCAACCAGCAGGGGACGCTTTAATTTCAACACATAACGTTTGGACTCAACTAATTTAACGGCTAGGCAAAACTCAAGAGGGCAATTATCTGAGGATGCTAGCTGTTGATAGTAATGCGTGGAAATGTCAGTTAAGCAATATAACGTGTTGGCTAGTTGCAATAATCGCTTTTGATGTGACTTCTCGGTTAGATCAAAAAAACCACTGGCGTCATCAAAAGCTTGTTGAACAATTTTATTTGATGCTGTCATTGCTTATCCCTCTTCGTTACTCCTTAAATGCTCACCCACAACGACAACAGGGCTTAAGTTAAGCTTAGTAATGGTAATAACAATGACAATTCTTTTACGCAACCAATTGCAATCCTATATGGGAGGGGAAAGGCCGCCCTGTATTTAATTACTGAGAGACAGGGGCAAAACTTCTCCGCTGCAAGGGGGCAACAATGTGTTTTTCTGGTTGTTCGAAGTGTCCAGAGGGTATAGTAATCGGCTCTACTTCAGCATCTAACTGCTTATTTATTATCTGCTTGTCCGGCATGGCCATTAACTTTAATTCTTGCTCCTTATACTCTATTTCCTCGAAAGGCGTAACGATTACCTTACCTGAAATATCAACAGGAACTGACTCCGATAACGGTTGAATCTTTTGGGGGATCGGAGGCGTATTCTTAGTCGGCGCCAAGGCTTGCTCTCCTGTCGGCAAGATATGCTGCTCTCTACTGTAAGAGGTGTTCAACCCACTTAACTTCTTTCCTCCCTGCGGGGGAAGATAAGCTGGGATCGCTTTAGGTTGAATGTCAACCGGCTGGTAATAAGCCGCCCTCTCTTGGCTGTCCGCCAACCCCAACTTAGGGCTTTCAAAGCTGAATAGTGATAACGTCTCATCCCAACTTTGTAGCACTGCCAACTCACTTGCCCACTCGCTATCAATACTTGCAGCTAAATCAACAACCTGTAACTGCGTAGACAGCAAGGTGTTGGCATGTTCGTAGCGTCGATGCAATTTTTTCTTCATCTGCTGCCAGTTGGTGCCTCCCGTCATCAAATACCGGGTGCTATCAGCCCAATACTGATAAGCCACTGCCTCATTGGCCTTATCTGCAGAAATGGCGGCCAGTGCTGCAGATAGCCCTGCATATTGCCACATTGTCTTTCGCCCAAGTTTGGCTTCTGAGCTCAAAAACACAATAGTTAGCCGGTGCCAATGTTGTGATGCTTGCAGGTAACGCCCCGAATTAACCAAGTGACTCGCTTTGGAGTAATAATGTAATTCTACATCAACCGCAGAAGCATTAACCGGTATTGGCAATAAAACAAACACACACACCGCAATGGCAAACCGACATACTCGACTCATCTGAATGTCTCCACCAGGCATTTTTGTGGGTGGTAAAAACGAGAGTCAAACTGGACATCACGGTATTCACGGGCTTTGGTTGGCTGATACAACTTACCATTGGCTTTGTAGAGCAAGGCTTCGAGCACACCAGCGTTAGTTTGCAGTGAAATGCTCTTTTCATAACGACTGGTTAATTCATACCGCCCTTCATACCAGCCACGTTCGGGATCATAAAGCTCACGCACGAGTGTCAACAGGCGCTCGGTATAGTCGGTCTTCCACAGTGCCCACATTTGAAATGCAACCCGGGTAGACACCAGTGCTTTTTCGTCATGATCACTGCCATCTTCCGCCACTGTGATCCACGGCGTACCCAGCGCATAGATAGCATCGTAGACAAAATAAGGTTCACCGGTGACGACGTGTTCTCCTCGTGCGGTATAGATACGATCAACCGCCCAGCGCGACTCCTGAAGACGGTAAACCGAATCTGCCATCGCAGCCAAAATCGCATTGCTGTGTTCAGCGTCGGAAGAGTGTCTATCATCAATATCATCCCAGTTAAACTCCATCCCCAGTAATAGGTATGGTGTACTATAGACAGGACGCAGAACATCGTAATCACGCGGATCACGACCATCAAACAACAAGTCGATACCGTTTATCGTGACCACATCATACGGTTCAAGCAACATGGCTTTTTCCGGTACGATATGCCAGTCGAGGTAACCATAAGCGGTGTATTCTTCGACGCCTAAGCGCCCTTCTTTATACCGGTGGACATTGCCATTGTTGATTGCCGCCCCATACAGCTCGCCCTCTTCAGTCACTAATTCACAGAAGTTCCAGCGCAGCACCGCTTTATCGACATACTCAGAAAACTCAGGGTGGCGCTGCTTGACCATCGCCAAGGCAATCAACAGCCGACCGATATCAATCGAGGACCAGCCGAGTTCACCCGGCTGGTTGGCATAATCAACCATCATTCTGGTGTGAGTGCTATAGACCTTATTCGGCACACCCGTCAGCCCCAGCGGCATTTCATTGAGAAACGAGAGCACTAACGTCAATCGCTCATCGTGTTCCTTGCTGGTGATAAATTCAAACTCACGTGCGGCTATCAAAGCAATAAGGTAGTCAGCCAAATTCGAAAGATTGGTGGTTGGGTAGTTATCTAATGCGTTCACCAACCCTGTGGTTAAATTGGTATTATTTTCAATATACCTCCATGCAATCTGCGCCCACTCCATTTCCTGCTCGGTTAACGAACCATAACGTCCTTGACGCAATAATTGCGACTCGTTAACCGAAGCCATCCCGCTCTGCACCCCTTGATATACCACTCCACAAGACGTTAAACAGAACAAGCTGACGGCAATCACCGTATTTTTCAACATCAAATCCCTTTCTACGGCAGTTAGAGCTTACTATTAAAAGCCCCTTTGCGAGGTAGGCACTGGCCCTCATAGCCAAATGGTGACTCAAGTGCTTTTTCCCACAGGCTGGGGGCAACATTGTCTTGATACTTGAGCAGTTTACCCTCTTGCTTGTACAGAAGGATCTCAAGAGTGATACCGTTATTATTCGACGTGAAGGTATTAATTAAGCCAGTACCATTCTCGAAGATACCTTCATAGAAGCCTTTTTCTCGGTCATATACATGAGCGATATGATCAAACAGCAAATCGGTATACTCGGTGTCCCACAGCACCCACATCCCCATTGCACCTTTTATTGCAACCGCGGAATACTGAGGCAGATATTCACCCGCTTCCGAAATGGTATTCCAGGCAAAACCATCGGTATAGATGGTGTCGTAGACGAAGTAAGGAGGCCCCGCGAGCTGGTGCTCAGTACGGGCTGTGATAATACCGGTTTGCTTATAGCGCTCTTCTTGCACGCGGTAAATCTGCAGAGCAAACTCGGCAATCCAATCATTAGAATAGTTATAGTCATGGCCGGAGCGGTCTTCGACCAAATCCCAGCCTAACTCGATACCATCCAACACATAACTCTCTGTTACCACATAACTGTGTGCTTTCAGCTTACGGGGATCACGGGTATCGTAAGGGACATCATAGCCATAGAGATTAATTGTGCTGTAGGGTTCAGCCATCGAAGCCTGTGTAGTGTCAAAGCCCCATAGCTGGAAGCCTTTGGCCGCATACTCCTCGTAACCTAAGCGCCCTTCCTGCAAATACTGCACAGGCTTGTCTTTCTCCAGCAATGCGCCGAACATGGTGCCGTTTTTATCAACAACATTACAGAAGTTCCAGCGTAAAACAGCCGAATCGACGCTGGTCGCATATTCTGGGTATCGGTGCTTAATGATATGTAGCCAGATCAATAAACGACCAAGATCCAGTGCCGAATAGCCTATCTCACCAGGTTGGTTTCCGTAATCTACCTTAGCCGCTGATTGGGTATTATAGGCCTTATTGGGCAACTCATTCATGAACAAGTCTAGTGTATTCAATGTGGTCAAAATCCGAATAAGGCGGCGGTTAAATTCCTCTTTTTCAATAATTCCTAATTCATAGGCACTGACCATCCCCGCCATATAGGACGCAGCATCCCACCATGTTACTGAGGGGTAGTTGTTTACCGCATTGACTAAGCCCGTTGACTCCTGATAGTTATTTTCAAAATACTTCCAGGCAATTCGGGCCATATCCATTTCTTGTTCTGTCAACACGCCCTGACGCGCCTTAGGAACACTCCAGTGGCTTTTCCTGTCAACGACATCTTCAGAAAAACTATTATATTTGTTACCGCAACCGGTAGCCAAAACCCCTAAAAGGCAAACAATGACATAACGCATTCGATACTCCCTATCAAAGTTGCGGTTTACTTCAAGCCTACGCTCAGCAAGGCCCCATTTTCAATATATGCAAGAGACTCCAGAACAATCCCGTTGGTATTGGCCGTAATGGCTTTGTTCACTCGGCCATCATTTTCATAACGGCCTGAATACCAGCCTTTTTCTTCTGAGAATAGCGATTTTGCATCTGCAATCAGCAAATCGGTATATGCCGTATCATACAAGGCATACCAGCCAAACGCGGCTTTAGTCGACAGTGTTTTAAGGTGAGACGCATCGTCGCCTTGGTCAGTGATTGCATTCCATTCTTTACCGTCAGAGAAGACCGTGTTGTAAACAAAATACGGGGCTTCATCGACGTTATCTTCACTGACGGCGGTCAATATGCCGGTACGGTGGTAACGGTTTTCTTGTGCTTTATAGACGCGGTGAGCAAAGATTTTTGACACACTGTCGGCGCCAAACTCCAAACTATCGAGGATATAAGATTCACTGACGACATAGTTGTGGGCATGGAATTTGGCTGGGTCTCGCAAGTCAGTCGGAATATCTACACCATCGATATTTCGCATCTCAAGATAGTCGATATATTTCATGGCATTGAAAACATCACGCCCCATTAGCGACATCGCTTTCGAGGCATACTCTTCATAACCGATACGGCCTTCCTGAACCAGTTCCATCTCGGCTCCCCCTTCTTTGCGAGGACGCGAACCGTACAGGTAACCATCTTTGATCATCACCCCCACGGCCCAGTGGTTTAGGACCGCGTTCACATGGGTGTTAAATTCAGGGTACTGCCAAACCAAAATATTCAGTGGTACCAGGATTCGGCCAATATCAATCGCCGACCAACCGATACCATTCTCTTTCGGGTTATTTTGATAATCCACCATTTGCACGGTTTGAGTGTTGTAGGCCTTGTTCGGCAGCTTGCCGTCAATGAGCGGAAGACGCGCAAGGGTATGCAACACTTTTTCCATACGCAGTTCAAAAGTACTCTGGCTGATGATATTGAGCTTCTCCGCTGCCAGTAGCCCCATCAGGTAAGAGGCGGTATCCCACATCGTTGTCGACGGATAACCATCAACCGAGTTCACCAAACCGGTATTTTCCTGATAGTTATTCTCGAAATAGGCCCACGCCGTATTGGCCCAAACAAACTCCTCCTCGGAAAGAACACGGTTTTGTCGCACCGGGATCTCTTCGGTTGCTTCGAACGTAATGTTGCCTAAAATATGCCCGTAGTCTCGAGTCTCAATATTAAACGCAACAATCAGTGCCGTTAACAGCCCACATAAAAAGACGATATGATGTCGCGCATTGACGACTGCTTGCTTAAATTCCATATTCTAATTCCTCAGATTCCTGTTCCTGCTTTTTATCTGCTGGTGGTGGCGTCCAATAAGCGGCAGCAATCATCCCCCACATCGCCATCATATTGTTAATGGTCCAAAAACTATTGAATACCAGTCCGCCGATAGAATAGCTGCCAAACATGCCGGTGAAATAACTGAACCAAGCAAAGCACATACTGAATAAACTCAGGCCAAAAACGAGTTTTTGCGGAATAACTAAGTGACCAAAAAAACCATCCTGCCTTTCTTTGGGGGTTGCCGGGAAACTGATCTTGCGACCACGAAGTACTGTCCATAGCGCCCGCATATTGACCGGGAAGAAGGAGAGGAAATTGGTTTTCCCCTTATAGCCAGCTACCCCCCAAGTACCGACCATCATGGCCAGCTCAGCGGTTAATACGAAAGGAATGAAATGTAAGTAGAAAGTCACATCATAGGCACTGACTGGCGCAATACTGGTCAAGAAATAAATGATCGGACAGGTGAGGAAAATAATATTCCAGATAGCCGACAAATTTGACCAGAAACTGGCACCGTACATCATCTTCTGTTTCAGGTTCATTCCCTTTTTAAACAGAGGATTATCATTCAAGAAGATATCAATTGAACCACCGGAATACTTAAAACGTTGTACCGTCCAGGTCTGGAGATCCTGCGGTGACAGCATCTTGCTCTCTACCTCTGGGTGCTGCACCGAACGCCAGTTCCTTTCAGTATCTGAGTGCAGGACAATAGAGGTATAAATATCTTCTGATACATGGAATTTATAGGGCGTAAATTCGGTATCAAAGATAATTTCTTGACGAAGGTTATCAGAAACATCTTTATCAACCGCTTTCTCTTTGGTGATCTTCCTGATCTGCTTTTCTATTTCCTTGTGCTCTTTGCTTATCTGCTCACTGTAACTCCGCAGCGCCGCTTCCATGACAGCCTCACGGCGGTGGATCGAACCGGCTCCGCAACAGAAAGAGGCATTCACCCAATTACGACGACGCTGAATAACGTCGTAGAACATTTGCGGATCATTGACATAAGGGTCTTCACCTATTTTCACCGGCCCGTAGAATTTCTCAAACCCACGGCCAAACGGAGCCGCCCAGTTACCGAGTTTACGCTGCAGCCAATTCGGTAAGCGCTCCCCTTCAGGCAAGTCAAAGAACCATTGTGGTGTCTGAACCCAAGCAACGTCAGGATCGCGGAAGTACCCCATAGTATGCTCAAGGATGGTTGGAAATGGCCGGGTATCAGCATCACAGATAACAATAAAATCGCCATAAGTCTGCTCTAGGGCATTACGCAGGTTACCGGCTTTAAAGCCGATATTCGTTTCCCGAGTAATATACTCAACACCCATTTCTTCAGCCAGCGCCTTCATTGCCGGACGCTTGCCATCATCGAGTATAAATATCTTAATCTCGATATCATGGGGATAGCGGATCGTCTGCGCATCTTCAATACTCAGTCTGACCAAGTCAGGGTCTTCGTCATAGCTTGGAAAGAAGACATCAATACTGATCGGCCTGGTTTCATTCCCCTCTGGACTGTCTTTTGCGACACATTCATTTATCGTATGCGGTGGCGTCTTTTTCGGCTCGTCCTTGGTTTTCCATAAATTGAAGGTAAATAACACCGAGCCAATAAAAGCACAGGACTCAGCGAAGACCAGCGGAAAGGAAAACCACATTGCGTCATAGTTCAACGCATAGGTCCACCTCCACCATAAATACCAAATACCCAACGTGAGATTACAGGTAGCAAGGTACTGATAGAGCAGTTCTCTCGACATACTGTAAGGCACCGGTTGCGGTGGCTTACGGTGTTCGAATTCCTTGAAATAAAAATCCATGAGCTCTCACTCCGGTTAATAATGATTAAAGTAAGCGTGATGCACGGCAATCAAACCAATCAGACTGGCGTTGTAGTCAATGGCGAACTCGTTCACTGCATACGACTTCTCACTATCTACGTAACTCAGCATCCCCATATTTTTCGGTGCAACGCCGGATTGCGCCATTTCATTAGGCCCGCCGACGAGATAACCCGGCAAACTGACCCCTGTCGCGATTCGGTACAAGTGGTGAAGATTACGTACCGAGTAAGTACCGCTATTGGTGACAAAACTCATATCAAACGCATTCGCCCCTAATAGGTAATCCATTTGAGATTGAACAGATGAGCGATTGTCTATCCGGCCTTTGGCAAAATCAGCCCAAGCAATTAATATCCCTGCTTCGGCTGTCATTTTATTTGAGCCCCAGATAAAACGCTGATTGGCTACCCTAAACGGCGACTGCTGAGATTGCTGGCGATAGCGCGAAGCCACTTGATCCAAGTCGTTGACCAATTGCTCTCTGAGTTCTCCTTTTTCTTCTGCGAGAAGAAGATGCCATACCCCCATCGATGTTGGGTTTTTCCATTCAAAAATGTCTATCCATTGCGGGTCGTAGCTTTCTTGAAAAGCGCGTTTGAATTTATCCTGACCTGTCGTGATATAAAGTTCAGCGTACGCCCACAGCCGATCATCAACATCGGTATCCAATGATGGTTCGGTATCGAATTTGTTGGCGATATACGGGCCAGAGCCACTGTCATCTCCAACCTGCCAATCAATATATTGTTCTTCTTGGATTGCCAGATAATTGACCGCATGAATCGCAGCACTTAAGTATTGGCGAGACAAATTGGTATCGTAGGGTTTGATGACTCTTGCCGCAAAAGCCATGGTAGCAGCGAACTTGGCGGTTTCAGGTGTACTCACGCCATAGATAAAACGCGGTTGGTTGTCTTGCCACGGGCCAACTTTAGCGGGCCAACTCGCGCCAGAGACTTTGCGGTATACTGCCCCGTCTTCGCGTTGCATTTTAAGCAGCCAATTCAACGCATACATTGATTCATCGATAATGGCGGGCTTGTCGCTACCCGGACGCTTGGTTGCCGCATACAACTGAGGGGCTTGGCGGTATGCTTCTAGTAATCTCGCGACGGTTATTGTTGTTGTGGCAACATATTTACCGAAATCACCAGCGTCATACCATCCACCAACCACGTCCAATTGAGTACCTGTTTTATGGAAGGCATCCGTACGGAATATTTGACCATCTTGCATATGGCTTTGGGGACGGTTCATCCCCGTCATACGGTCTTTCACCGCCATACCAGAACGTTGAAGATAAAGTGCATGAACCAAGCGTTCATTCAAAGGCTCATAAACATCCGCTTCAATGGGAAACGGGACTGACTGACCCCCCTTCGTTACCAACTGATACCAACCGGGTGCAGTAACTCGGCTGAAATCAATCGCAGCAATCTGTCGCTCATCGGGCAGCGAAACAGAATCAGCACGTTCAAGCTTGGCAATTACCCTGCCATCAGCCACAGAGACTAACTGGACATCGGAAGCGACCTCCGACATAACATAGGCAAATTTATCCCCGCTTGGCAGGTAGCCCATTTGGTTGACCATGATATTGCCAGCTTGGGCTGAGAACGCCGCTGTTGCAATCATGATATAGCTGAGCCTCTTTATCATTCTCTACCCTTCCAAATCCTTGGCAACATAGTGATTAGTGCTCACCGTCTTACCCTTATTGTCCTTTATTTCAAGGGTTAGGTATGATGCCAGCCCATCAAATGACTGTTGTTTCACAACCTGCAGTGTCGAGTTGGCAGCTACCGACAAACCACTAAACGCCCAGCTTTTGTGGTTGTAGCTGTTTGTCACCACCAAGGTTGCCCCCGTATAATCACTCAATGAATCATTGATGATAGTCACAGTCAGTAAAGAGCGCTCCGAGAGTAAGTCTGCCTGGGCCACCGCCAACAAAGGCTGATAAGATTCCTTCAATGCCAAATAGCCTGGCTTGGGTGCCCTATCAACATCCAACACTGACCAAGTGATAGAGGGCCAGCTATCGACAAACATAAACTGATAGATAGCCGCGACGCCTGCGCCTTTTCTCAACCTTAGGTTTTCAGCGGCTAACTTAGTTACTAGCCGTTGATATTCTTGAGAGTTATGCCAAAAGCCCGACATGTTTTTACCCTGTTGAATATGGGCAATATTCAACGTTTCATGATGCTGGTAATTGTGATAGCTAAGAGTGCTTAACACATCCTCACTCGGGGGCCATCCCATCCGCCCCTGCAGGATCTCTTCCATCAAAGCCCAGCTCGGCATCGCCTGTGCGCCGAACTCGCTAACAATCATTGACGGCCGGTAGGTGCGGTAATCTTTGTATGTTCCCGAATACCAGCCCAACCACGGGTGCTCGTGGGTGTAAGAGGCTTTGCGCACCACCCTGCCATCCCCCGCGCTGGTAAGTGCTTGATAAACGCGCTCAGTTAAGAATTTGTTTTGATTCGGCTGGTATGAAGGGTATTTATACTGCATCCATGTTGCGTCCCAGGGCGGCTCATTATGCCCCGACCAGAATGCTATTGACGGGTGGTTATACAATAAGTCGGTCATCGCTTTGGCTTGGCGAGCCGCTTCCAACGCAAATCTCGGTGAATCGATGTAGCCCCACTGCAAAGGAAAATCTTGCCAGATAACCAAACCTGCTTTATCGGCTAAATCATAAAACGCTTTGCCGGCAACGTGAGCATGTACCCGAACACTGTTGATATTGGCTTCTTTCATCAGGTTCAGGTCTTGCTGGTATTGCTCAGCAGTTACTTCACCAAGCCATTGGCTAGCAATGTAATTGGTTCCCCTGACAAAGTAGGGCTGTCCATTTACCAGAAACTGTTTATTCTCGCTATCAAGTCCCATCTCCCTAAAGCCAACAGGCACTGTTTTCTGATCAGTCAGCTTTCCATCAATAAAAACGGAAACCGAAAGGTCATAGAGGTTGGGTTTACCCCAGTCCCAAGGCCACCACAACGCTCGGGTTGCTTGAGGTAAAGCGAGTTCAACGGTCGTTTGGCCTGGCTGTATTTGTTCTTCAATAACGTAATGCTCAGAGTCAACGCCTTGATGCTGTAATACCATCTCTATAGTCGCCGACACCTCTCGGGCGGAATCTACATCAAGCTGAATACCTGCTGATGTAAGACTCTTTTCAATACTGTTCACTTGGGGACGCACTTTTACTGCCCGTAACGCAATTGGGCCTGTTTGCCTAATGGTTACATCTCCCCATATCCCCCCTGAATTCCAATCTTGACCTTTATCAGACCAGGCCCCTCCAGGGCGGGTATCATGGTGATTCAATACGCCTTTTATCAGTGTTTTATGCAATGACCAGTCGGCGGTTTGGTGCTCATTGGGGCTATTTACCCACACATTCAAAGCATTTGTGCCAGCCTGAAGATGGCCGGTAAGTTCGATCTGATGGGGGATAAAATACCCAACATTACGAGAAATATATTGATTATTAACCGTCACGGCAGATTCATAGTCGACACCCTCTAACTCAAGCCAAACCCGGCCCGAATCAAACAGACGCTCAACATTGAATTGCCGGTGATAATTCGCAGCTCCAGCATAATTGATGCCAGACATTTTCCAATGCCCCGGCACAGTGACACTATATTGCCCAGCCCAATTGTCATTTTCATCAATTATCTCGAGGCGCCAATTTCCGTTCAATGATTCTATATTAACAATCCAATCATTATTCTCTGAAAAAAAAGCACACGAAGATAATGAGAATAATGCCAATAGTAATATTATTCTCATATTGTCCTTATTAACGTTTTTATTTTGCGCGTTTTAAAATTTTAAACGTATTTTTATTACCGTTTTGAATATATTCAAGATCATCCGTTAGCTGCACAACGATAATGAACCCCCGCCCCGATGTCATCCACGTTTCAGGATCTTCAGGGTCAGGCTCCATAAACTCACCATTAACCGCTCGGTTGAATTCCTCTTTGGTCATCGACTTTCCATAATCTGACACTTCAAAGACCAATTCATTATCCGAGTTAAAAAAGCATGAGCATTCTATCGGCAATTTATCCGAATATTGATATGCATGCTCATAAGCATTATTAACCACTTCTACAAGACATAGCTCAACTTGATCTATGACCTCTTGTGACACTTGATTACTCCGTAAGTATTGCTGCATATCATCAGCAATATCCCGGGAGACATCTGGAGAACTGCTGTATTGCTTACTAAACTGCTCAGTGACTAAATCCATCAGGTAAGCCCCACTTAACTAGTTAAGAATCTGTTCCTCGCCATCAGGTGCAGAGGGTACATACGTCGAAATACCACCTATCGCGCCCATCATAGGCTGCACATGACGTCGGTCATTGAGCATATTTACAGCGTTTAGCTCACTTAGAGATTGCGTGTATCCGTCATGGCTGATGAAGTAGTCACCAAACACTGTTTTCTCTTCAACAAAGGCTGCCGAAGCGACATGGATATATTCACTCACCAAACTCTGTTTGATAATTGCGCCTGATTCCACTTTGCTATTTGCACCAATAACAACTGGACCTTCAATCGTTACTCCGGGTTGAATTTCACATCCGCTGCTAATAATAATCGGAGGTGTAATATTGCAGCTATCAAAATCAAAGACCGTATTAATACCGACCCATACACCCGGCTTGACTTGTGTACCCGGTATTGGATACCCCGGAACCTTACCTTTCATGATGTCACTGGTTACTGTCCATATATCACTGATATTACCGACATCCAGCCACTGAAATGCCATACTGGTTGCAAAGAAATTCACCTTGTTTTCGACCAATTTAGGAAACAGTTCACTACCAATATCGTACTCCTGCTCTGCAGGAATAAAATCAAAAATAGCGGGTTCAAAAATATAGATACCCGTATTAATCTGTGTCGATAGCGCGTCTTCTACTGACGGTTTTTCTTGAAAGCTCGTCACCTTTCCGTAATTATCGGTAACAACCACACCGTACTTTGGCACCTCCTCCACATCGACATCGCGCGTCACGATGGTCGCGATACCGCCATTTTGTTTATGCCGCCGGACCGCTTCGGTCAGATCCAGATCTATCCATGCGTCCCCGCACACAACGACGAAGGTTTCATCAAAAAAGCCAGAAAAGTCCTGAATTTTCCTCATCCCACCAGCCGAGCCCAGCGCCTTACTGACAAAATTGCCATCTACAATTTCACCTTCATAAGAAAATGAAAGTTGAACATTAAAATGATGTCCATCACCAAAGTAATTCTCGATCACTTCAGCTAAATGACTGGTATTGACAACAATTTTGTCTATACCGTGGACAGCAAAAAGCTGGATCATAGACTCCATGACCGGCTTACCCAATATGGGGATCATCGGCTTAGGGATTATCTGGGTAATCGGCCTAACGCGTGTTCCTTTCCCTGCAGCGAGGATCATTCCTTTCATGCCATACTCCTTCACGCCATGGTTGCAACTGCATCTTCAATAGAATCGTAACTGGTGATCAGCTTATCCATACGGGTGAGTTTCAATAGCTCTTTGACAGCACGTTGCGGGTTAACCACACTGATTTGCTTGCCTCGCAGCATTTTGTAAACTGCCATTACTGAGCCCAAACCACTGCTATCCATAAACCGGACATCTGTTAAGTCGAGTACGAGATGGCTACCAACCTCCTCCGACAGTTTTCCGACCACTTCCCTGAAACTTGGTGCTAACTTCGCATCAAAGCGCTCTTCTTTTATTTGAAGAATTGTGCATTGACCTTGGTTGATAGCTTCATATTGCATAGCTGCTCCCTTTCTGGATTGCCCTTCCATTCAACAACAAGCACGCTGACATCATCATCAAACTGTTCAGCCTGCTGCCAATCTCTTACCCTATTGACTAACAATTCTGTTTGTAATGTGGTTGGCTGTTCATTCAATTGAACCACCGTTTTTCGAAAGCCTTCTTCCGAAAACATCTCACTGCCTTTTTCTGCTTCAGTGATCCCATCGGAATACATCCACACCTTATCGCCCGGATCTAGCTGAATATAAGAGGTTTCATACTCAACGAAATCAAAAGCCCCAACCACAAAGCTTTCCTGGCCAATAAGCTCAGCATCTCCATGCAGAGAATGCAGCCACACCAAAGGCGGATGACCTGCACTAGAAAACGCCATCTTTCCCGTTTTAATATTCAGCACGGCATACACCATGGTGAAATACAGTAAATTGAGATCATCACTGAGATATTGCTCATTCAGGTGCTTTAATACCTCGTGAGGCTGATTTACTCGATAATAAGGCGGCTCTTCAATGGCTGTTTTCACTATCGAGCTATGCCCTGAGCTCACAGCAATACTCTGCTGCACTGAAAAAGATAACAACGCCGATGAAACCCCATGCCCCGCTACATCCAGCAGGTATATCGCCACATGCTCTTCATCCAAATTCATATAACCGAGCATATCCCCACCGATTTGCGCGCTGGGTATAGAAACATAACTCAGCTCAACACCCGACATGGTCTTTTCTGTTGGCAGCAGCCTCTTCAATAACTCACCGGCTGATTCCAAATCTTTTTTCATGGTGGCGTAAGCATTATCTAGAGCATCATTCTTCGTCGTTATTTCATTATGCAATGCCAGCGTTCGAAATCCGGCCTGAATGCGAGCAACCAACTCATCAACATGCGTATCTTTCACGACAAAGTCATCAGCACCGGCATTAATACCACTGACAATAGACTCTTTGTCATCTTTTCCAGACAGCAACATAAAGAACAGGTATCGTCCGTAGTCTGCTGACTTCACCCTTGAGCACAATTCAATGCCATCTATTTCGGGCATCATCCAGTCGCTCAGCACAAACTGAATATCTGGACGATCCTCTAGAACTTGCAAGGCATGCATACCATCACTAGCCGTAATGACGTCAAAACCCCGCTTTGACAAGACTTTCGCCATGAAGATAAGCATGGTTTTGTTATCATCAACCAGTAAGATTTTCTTCATAACGTCACCCGTAAACCATGCCACTCAGGTATGAACACATTGTTGCATAACCATTTTTTTTACGCCAACTGATATGCAATTAATTTTATTTACAACTACATTCTAGTAAGGTTTATTAGACACAACAAAAATTTGTTCTTTTTCTGATACATCTCAGCACACAAGGATGATGGGCTTGCGTTGTTTTAGCTTGATACTTTTACCTCTATGCTTTGCTATACCCTGTGGGGCTGATGAGTATATGAGTGAGACACGCAAGCACGCCCCTGGCCCCTCCTCTCCTTCACTGACACCCTCAAGTCAGATCCCTGTTATAGGAGAAGACGAAGAACCAACAGAAGCGGATTTGATTTGGAAAGGCGTATCCAGTTCATTTCACTTACCCTTTGAGGAGTGGGATGAGAATAAAGACAAATCATTCTTGCATGGTTTAAGTGGTAACCTTAGTTTCGGCTATCCCTTACTGGAAACACCAGCGGCTAATATTCCTGCCAACGCAACCAATGGGCCGGCCAATAACAACATGACCACGACCCTATCACTCAAATACACCCTATTGGGCAACTGGTTTGTCTCCGGCACCCTCTATTACTATTGGGATGGTGAGCAACAACAGCCTTGGAACCCCGACTTCACCTATGCCTTTGGCTACAGTGACTGGCGTCCCTATACCTTCAGTCTGATGTACGCCAATTACGGGGGTAACCGCTTTAAAGCAACGGACGAACAGCCTGTCACCCACTTCAATCAGGGAACATGGTCATTAGGCTGGAAGTTTCCAGTCGTGGAGCCGGTCAAAAGCTGGCTAACGTTTACTGATGAAGGTGCCATTGGCTGTCAAATTGACTTCAATTACACACCTGAGTATTTCGACCTCGCCACCACCTCTTATATGACAGGACACCAAACCCTTAGTCTTGGTTGTAAGTACTCCATTTTTGGCAATTGGTATGTCAACGGTACTGCGTTTTATTACTTTGACAGCGCCCAGAAACAACCATGGAATCCAGATTACACCTATGGCTTTGGCTATTTTGACTGGCGACCGGGAACCATAACTATTCAATACAACAACTACTCGGGAAACCGATGGAATTCCTCTGATCGCGCCGAGGATACCGGACGCTTTAAAGATGGTTCTATCTCTATCGCCTACTCATTCGCCTTTTAAATGACTATGGCGCACCAGCTCTAAGTCCTATCTGCACATGACACTTGGGGCAAATATATGACCGTCTATCGATTTCTAAATGGCATGAAGGACATTCAATATGCCGCCGGTCTTTGCTCATAAACATCAGCAAGGCACCAATTGGACCCAGTACATACCCCAATAGAATACCGGCTATCAAATTGCCTTTTTGATAACCCAAATACGTTGATAGGCAAAAAAATGCCAAATAAAAACAGAACCAAAAAGCAATATCAAATTCCATACTCTCACCGCCGCTCATGAGCTTCTGCATTCTGCTAGCACTATGGCTAACGTTTCCTTACCCCCAATACCCCACAGGTGGCATATAAATTGTAGAACAGGCAGAAATAATACAATGACAGATTCACACATAATTAACTGAACATCATGCAGTTACCTGCGCGATCGCTATCACATTTTTGCTCTGTACTCATAGCAAAGCATCACAACTGATGGATTAAACCGATATAACTTAATAAGCCGTCACGAAAAGGAAAGTTGGGGTAATGCAGAGAGCCACGCCACAGCACAGAAATGCGCTCAGCACATCAACAGTATTGACCGCATTACTGATGCCATTTTCTGTGTTTGCTACTTTCAACACCGACATAGATGAAGCAGAACCCAGCTTTTATGGTGGCCGTAGTGTGACCCATAGCAATAAAGATGTAATGACTAGCGACATACAGTTTCAGCGCCGTGCCATTGCCCCCACTATCACCATGAATGAAACTGAACGCGAAAAGGTTCCCTCTAAGATTGAAGCTGCCTCGCCAACCATGGCGGTCCCCCCAGTTGAACTCGGCCGCAACGAAAAGCTACTCGCCAAAAAGGCCTATTTTTATTTCGAGCAAAACTGGAATGAAGAAACCGGTCTGTTCAATTCAGTACAAAGTTATCATCACAGTACGATGTGGGATGTTGCCAGCGGTATTGCTGCGATTCTGTCCGCAGAAGGCCTTGAACTCATTTCCTCCGAAGAAGCAGACAGTAGGCTCCAGAAAACACTGGCCACACTCCAGGCGTTACCGCTATACGATAACTCTTTGCCCAACCGAGAATACAGTACCCATAGCGCCCAGCCTTCAGGAAAATATAGCTCGACCCCCTCAAATGGAAACGGGTGGTCGGCTTTAGATATTGGCCGGCTACTCATTTGGCTCGAAATTACCCAACGGCATAAACCCGCGTTCAAAGACTCCATTCGGCGCATCTTAGATCATTGGAAATTAGAAAAAGCGGTATCTCAAGGCACATTGTACGGTGAACTCAAAACGTCCAAGACGAAGCATTACCGCCAAGAAGGCCGGTTGGGATACCTACAATATGCTGCCTATGGGTTCGATCTTGCCGGATTCGATGTTTCAACGGCCTATGAGCAACAAGATATAGAACAAATCTTAGTGGATGGGATCCCTCTGTTAGTTGATCAGCGCAACTTACCGTATTTTACCACTGATCCCTATGTTCTAGCTGGTATTGAAATTGGCGCCAAAACACAGTGGTGGAACCAACTCGATGCCTTATATCAGTTACAAAAAAATAAATCCTCACAACAACAAAGCCCGTGGATTTTTGCTGAAGATGCCATGAGCCGTTCGCCTTGGTTTTCCTACAACAATATCTATATTTATGGCAGTGCTTGGCTAAGCATCGCGCCTGGCGGCAAGCCAGTGGAGAACCCCCAAGTTTTTAGCAATAAAGTCGCTTTTGGCTTGAGTGTTTTATTTTATGATGATGACTTCAGTCATCAGCTTGCTGACAAGGTGATAAACAACAGCCTCACACACCGCTCTATCCCTACCGGTATTTATTTAAACGGAGGCCCTAACAGTGCTTACAACATCAACACTAACTCACTCATTTTAAGTGCACTATGGTATAAAAAACGGAATTTTGTCCCACTGATTAAACCGGGCTGATTGCATTCCAGATACAGCATTTCAAACTTTGTCGCATAAAATAAGCATACGTCTCAGATCCAATACAGCTTTGCTGCGATAAGGCAAAGAAATCCTGCTAATTTATATCCACGTGACTTCAAGTTACTTGGAGCCCCCTAAGTCGTTCCTGTTACGTGAACATTGCGCTGGCTCTACATTCTAAGGATCTGTATTTATGTTGTTGCGATCACTCACCCAAACGGCAGGCGTTATCACTATGCTATCGTTTTCACCCCTTGTACTTGCCGGTACCTCTATAGAAGATCCCTATACCGAGCTCAACTCTGAGCTTTGGTGGAAATCCGACGGTTGGAGCAACGGCTTTCCTTTCTTCAACCGTTGGGAAGGTGAAGCAATTAGCTATTCTGCCGATGGGATGACTATAACGTTAAGCTACGCACCGAAGAGTGCAGATGACTTCGAATTTCAATCTGGCGAGTTGAGAAGCCATCAATTTTACGGCTATGGCTGTTATGAAGTGGAAATGAAGCCGAGTGCCGAGCCCGGCGTGATCAGCTCTTTTTTCTTGTTTGCAGGGCCTTATGACAAGCCTGAAGATGGCAATGGCATGCACAACGAAATTGATGTCGAATTTCTGGGTCATAACACCAATCTCATGCAGGTTAACTTCTGGACCAATGATGACCGCTATGCCCGCAGCCATGAGCAGCTTATTTATTTGAATTTCGATGCATCAAAAGACTTCCACCGTTACGGCATCAAATGGACCCAAGGTGCGATCAAATGGTATGTCGATGGCAAACTGGCTTATGGGGTGAAAAACACTCGCCATGATCCAATCCCGTCAGTCGCCGACAGTCGCCTACGGATCATGGCCAATGTATGGGCAACGGATGAGAGAATATCCAATTGGGCGGGAGAATTTAGCAAAGATCCAACGACCTCCGTCACCGCCGAATACAAAAACTTTCGCTTTATCCCTGAACGAAAGTGTTCACTGAGATATTAGCTCTGGCTTGTCCACCTTCCAGCGGTTTTCTTCGCTAAGCACGTTTAATGCGAACCACTTTCATCACTTCAAAACTCAATCCAGCCACAATCTCGGTGGCTGAATAATAGGTCAGATTAACCTTTGCCCCTGCCAGCGAACGATACTTTTTCTTGCGCTTGAATTTGAACGGCACGTCGTAACCATCGAGCATTATGGCGTGCATAATCCAGTCCCCGGTCTCACGTTGGGTATGTGACACCACTTTCTTATCTTCAGAATGAATAAGTTTATTATGTTGATTCAGTAACTTATCAACCTCAGATTTCATCTTATCGCCTCCTTATCACTTGTGAGACAAACATTACCGGATTGACTACATATACTCAATTGGTCCTTAGGTCTTATATTTCAGTTCAAGTGATCATAGTGTGAAGACACGATTGATACATACAAAAACAGAGTGCATTGCACTCTGTTTTCTTTTGTTCGTCTGTTATCTTTGCAGCATTAGAAAGACAAGAAGACACCCGCAATCGTCGCGCTCATCAAGTTAGCCAAGGTCGCTGCAAAAATTGCTTTAAAGCCTAAGCGAGCAATATCAGGGCGTCGGCTAGGTACAACACCACCCAAACCACCCATCAGCATAGCGATTGATGTTAAGTTAGCAAAACCGCACAACGCAAATGTCACAATCGCCTGAGAGTGGCTGCTCAACTGATCTTTCACCGCCATCAAATCGGCAAATGCCACAAATTCATTTACCGCAATTTTCTTACCAATCAAACTCGCGGCAACCGTCGCTTCAGACCATGGCACACCGATCAGCCAAGCAACTGGCGCAAAAAGATAACCGAAAACCAATTCCAAGCTCAGGTTGTCGATACCGGTCCAGTCACCCACGTGGGCCAGACCGCCGTTGATCAGTGCAATCAAACTGATGATAGCCAACAAGCTTGCTCCTACGGCCATCACAATCTGCAAACCGCTCAACGCCCCTTGCGTCGCCGCATCGATAATATTGACGGGCTCATCATCACCTTGGTCATCGGCAGCGCCATCATTGTCGATCGTTTCTGTCTGAGGGACCAGAATTTTAGCCATCATCAACCCCGCAGGTGCGGACATGAAACTGGCTGCGATCAGGTAGCTGATGTCAACCCCTAGGCCGGCGTAACCCACCAAGGTACCACCAGCAACAGAAGCCAAACCACCCACCATAACGGCAAACAGTTCAGAGCGGCTCATTTTAGCCAGATATGGACGAACCACCAGTGGGGCTTCAACAGAGCCAACAAAGATATTTGCAGTTGCAGACATGGATTCAGTGCGGCTAGTGCCAAGAAAGCGTTGCAGCAGACCACCGATACTGCGGATGATAAAGCCCATCACGCCCAAGTAGTACAGCACAGAGATCAATGCAGAGAAGAAGACGATCGTCGGAAGAACGTTAACCGCAAAGATGAAGCCTAGTTTGAATTGAGCCAGTTCACCAAACAGGAATTCAGTGCCTACACGGCCGTAGTCAATAATACCTGAAACAGCCGATGATACGGAGTTGAGGACCTCACGGCCTACAGGCACATATAAAATAAAGCCTGCAAAAACGAGCTGAATGGCAAATGCGCCACCGACAGTACGCCAGTTGATTTCACGACGATTTTCAGAGAATAGAACTGCAACCGCAAAAAGCGTAACAACGCCTAGTGCACTGACCAGATAGCTCATGGTCAAACTCCACAAATTTGTTAGTAAACGATTGCGGAGGCATTCTATTGAGAATTAAAACTGTGACAAGGATCAACTTGTTACACATATTTACACTTTAGATACATTGAGCGGGATTTTGCCTATATAAACGCCAATCAATGCCAATAAGCCATGATTGGTGCGCCTGAGGGATACTATTGTTACCATAGTTGACAATAGTATCCCTCGAATAGCGATAATAAACGAAAACGATACCGTAGCCTCGAGGTCGTTTGGTGATTAAAGCACCTTGTCCCAGTACACCGGCTCACCGATTTTGTCTCGGATGAAACCGAGAAAAGCTTGCACCTTCTTGGGTAAATACTGATAGCGAGGGTAGATTGCGTATAAAGGCATATATTGGGTCAGCTGCCAGTCTGGCATTAAACGGACCAATCGCCCTTCCTGAAACTCTTTATCCAGTAAATAGGTGGCCAGATAGCCAATCCCATGGCCTGACAACGTTGCATCAAGGATCGCATCAGCCGAGTCTACCCGGTAATTACCGGCTACTTTGATATTTTTCTGATCATCATTTTTCTGAAAACTCCATACATTATCTTTACGCTCCCTGCTGTAATAGGTAATGCAATTATGGGTATCGAGATCTTCTGGTTTGTAAGGCACGCCACAGCGCGCAAGATAATCCGGGCTGGCCGCGAGGACAAAATGACAATCTGCCAAATGACGGGCAACAAACCCTTCTGGTGGAGAGTCTGTCATCCCTATCCACAAGTCCAGCTGCTCAGCAATGAGGTCGACCTTGTGATCAAATAAACTCATCTCCACATCCAACTGCGGGTATTGATGATGGAAAGAGGCAAGGTAAGGGGCGATATGATGCCGGGCAAATGACTGGGCGCTGCCTACCCTTAAGATCCCTTGCATACAATCACTACTCTGCAATAGCTCACTTTCTGCTTCGTTCATTTCAGCAACAATGTTGGCACAATGTACAGAAAACCGCTCGCCTGCTTCGGTCAATGCGAAAGAGCGTGTCGTGCGCTGCACCAGTTGCACCCCTAGCCTTTGTTCCAATTGCTGGACCAACTTACTGACTTGGGTACGTGAAATATCAAGCAGCTGTGCTGCCTTAGTGAAGCTGCGCTGGTGGGTCAACGCATTGAACACCACCATCTGTTGGGCTTTTTTAATCATTTTTGTGTGTTTCTGCTATCTCATGGCAATCATTGTATCAGAGGCAATACCAACTATGGGTTTCCCTTTTGGTAAACAGCGACGGTCACAAACCTTTCGCCACCACGTAAATCATGGTGATAAAAACAGCAACTCGCTCAATCAGACACAATTCTCGACGGGAATAAAAAAAATTTCTGATCAAAACTTTCCGATAGTGACAATGTGCAATTTTTATCAACAATGACGGACAGAAATGTAACCGACACATATCTCATTCTCCAGCCAACCAGCCTATATGACAAAACCCCACCAAGAATATAAAACCACAATCAAAAGACTTGGTAGGATAAAATACCGCAAATAATGAGAGATTAATGCAAACATCCAAAGCAAGAGCTTACCTAAGAAAAACACATATACATCAAAGTGCTTTAATTTCACAGGGCTAGGCACTCTCTATGCGATTCTTTTAGACGGAAGAGCTCAAGAAAAAGCATATCCATCAATAAGTAGGATCAAGATCAAATTGGGCACTTATTAAACATTTATGAACAGCGTCATAGAGTGTTCAAAGTACTGAAACATTACTGTCATACTTCTTCCCTAATCTTGGCCTCGTTCATTCAAAACCTATTGGCAATCAGGCCAGATTTTTAAGGATTAGGAAAATGAAAACACAGGTTATTGGTGCTTTAGCCCTAGCAGGTTCAATGGTATTCAACACTGCAGTAGCGAATGAAACTATTTCAGTTGTAGGTTCAAGCTCCGTATCACCAATCATGGAAGTTCTCGGTGAAACCTATGCACAGTCAAACAGCGTGACAATCGAAGTACAGGGCCCAGGCTCTTCAGCGGGTGTTCGTGCTGCACATGATGGTTCTTCTGATCTTGGAATGAGCTCTCGTGAGCTTAAAGATTCAGAGAAAGCTAACAACATTCAAGAAATCGTTATCGCTCGTGACGGTATCGCAGTCGTCGTGCACAACGACAACACGGTTGATGACCTTTCTATCGAAGAAGTTTCTAAAATCTATAAAGGCGAAATCACTAACTGGAACCAAGTTGGTGGCGAAAACAAGCCAATCGTTGTTGCGACTCGTGACACAGCTTCTGGTACTCGTGGTGCTTTCGAAGACATCATGGACCTAAAAATGAAAGTTAACGGTATTTCAGTTTCCGCTATCTCACAGCGTGCACAAGTTGCAAGCGGTAACGGCCAGCTGAAAACGATTGTCGCTAACAACCCATTCGCCATCGGTTATATCTCACTAGGCTCAGTTGATGGTTCTGTTAAGCCGCTTTCTATCGACAACCATGCGCCTTCGGTCGAAGCTATCCAAGCGGGTGAGTACGGTGTACAGCGTCCATTCCTCGTTGTTTACAAAGATGGCCGCCCTTCAACTGCCGCTCTTGACTTCCTTAAGTGGGTAAAAGGCCCTGAAGGCCAGAAGATTGTTGCTGACAACGGCTTCATCGCTGTTAAGTAAGTTATAAGATTAATTTACCGGTCGTCATCAGTTGATGACGACCGGGTTTTTGTTGATTCCTTGGTATTCGGATAAACCTTGTTTAACCAATATCTGGAGTAAGAATATGACCATCGCAAATAATATTGAAAGTTCAGCAAAGGGCTCATCGCTAAAAGCGAAAGATAAAGTCGACTGGCGTGAACTGTTTTTTAAATATCTATTTTTATCGAGTGCTGCACTTGGCATTCTTTCGCTAATTTTGATTGGCTATTTTATCTTCCGTGAAGGTTACGCTGCCTTTGCCGAAGCTGGTGTAGGATCTATCGTTTTAGGTACCAACTGGTTACCACCTGCACTTTACGGTATTGCCCCAATGATCGTGGCATCGGTGGTTTCTACTGCTGGTGCAGTTGTTATCGGTGTGCCAATCGGCGTGCTAACTGCAATTTTCATTTCTGAAGTTGCACCGAAACGCCTTGCAGATATCATTCGTCCGATGATCGAACTACTTGCGGGTATTCCGTCTGTTGTTTACGGTTTCTTCGGCTTAGTTATCATCGTCCCCCTAATTCAAGATGTATTCTCTGTACCAGCGGGTAACACCATCCTAGCAGGTATCATCGTACTTTCGGTGATGATTCTGCCAACCGTTATTACAGTGTCAGAAACATCCATTCGTGCTGTACCGCGTACTTACAAAGAAGGTTCTTACGCACTGGGTGCTTCGCAAATGTTCACAATCTTTAAGCTGCTTGTACCTGCAGCGCGCTCAGGCATCATGACCGGCGTTATCTTGGGTGTTGCCCGTGCACTTGGTGAAACCATGGCGATTATCATGGTCATGGGTAACTCACCGGCCATGCCGAGAGGTATTTTGGACTCAGCCCGTACGCTAACGGCAAACATTGCGATTGAGATGTCATATGCAACTGGCCTCCACGCAAGTGCACTATACGCAACGGGTATCGTTCTTCTGGTGTTCATTATGGTACTAAACGGCGCGCTTCTTTACTTGAACCGTGAGCGTGCGAGGTAATTACGATGGCTCTACAAGGTACAAATACACAAAAGCAGCAGATGAAAGATAAAATTTCACTCGTGCTTATCTGGTCAGCCGCTTCTATCACTGTCGGCTTTCTACTCTGGGTTGTTTGGTACATTCTGAGCAACGGCCTTTCACATGTTGATTGGACGTTCATTTCCAGCAACTACACCACCATCGGCCAAGAATCAGGTATCTGGCCAATGATTGTTTCCACCCTGTATATGGTTGCCGCTTCTATCGGTGTGGCAGCACCACTGGGTATCATGACCGCTATCTACCTCACCGAATACGCAAAGGTTGGTAGCCGTCTAGTAAAAGTGATTCGTTTTTGTACAGAATCACTGGCCGGTATTCCGTCGATTATCTACGGTCTATTCGGTATGACATTCTTCGTTGTCGTAATGGGCTTTGGTTACTCTATCCTGTCAGGTGCCCTGACCCTGAGTATCCTCATCCTACCGGTAATCATCCGTACAACGGAAGAAGCACTAATGGCTGTTCCTCAGACTTACCGTGAAGGTTCATATGGTCTAGGCGCATCTAAGATTTACACCATCTGGAGACTGATTCTACCAAGCGCAATGCCGGGTATTGTTACCTCCATCATCCTCAGTGTAGGTCGTGTTATCGGTGAATCAGCACCGGTCTTCATGACTGCAGGTATGGTTGCCCGTATCCCAGAGAGCATGTTCGACTCTGGCCGTACGCTAACCGTTCACCTGTACAAACTAACGCAGGAGCTATACACGATTCACGAATGGAACCAGGCGTACGCAACAGCCACCATTCTGATCATTATTGTTCTTGTTATTAACTTGCTAACGAAGCTTATCGCTAGCCGATTCAATACTGCGACTTACTAATCTTTGAGGAAGAGAACCATGAATAAATTTAACATTGAAAACCTAGACCTGTACTACGGCGAAAACCAAGCCCTTAAGCAAATTAACCTGCCGATTCCAAACCGTCAGGTCACCGCACTCATTGGTCCGTCAGGCTGTGGTAAATCAACGCTGTTGCGTTGCCTTAACCGTATGAACGACCTAATTGAAGGCGTAAAAATCGAAGGTCACCTTTCGATGGATGGTGAAGATGTGTACGGCAACATCGACGTTTCGCAACTTCGCATCAAAGTCGGCATGGTATTCCAGAAGCCAAACCCGTTCCCGATGAGCATCTACGAGAATATTGCCTACGGCCTTCGTGCTCAGGGGGTTAAAGACAAGAAAATCTTAGACGAAGTGGTTGAGCGCTCACTACGTGGCGCAGCACTCTGGGATGAAGTGAAAGACCGTTTGAAGTCACACGCATTCGGCCTGTCGGGTGGCCAGCAGCAGCGTCTGTGTATTGCCCGAACGATTGCAATGGAGCCAGAAGTGATCCTGATGGACGAACCAACATCAGCACTTGACCCAATTGCCACCAAGAAAATTGAAGATTTGATGGAGACTCTGAAAAAAGACTTCACCATCGTTATCGTTACCCACTCCATGCAGCAGGCACGTCGTATCTCTGACCGTACGGCCTTCTTCCTGATGGGTGAACTGGTTGAGCACGATTCAACTGACGTGCTATTCAGCCAGCCAGCAGATGACCGTACCCGCGGTTATGTCAACGGTGACTTTGGTTAATCTCTTTTAATCACTTCCTCAAATCGTATGCAGAATTTTGACGAATAATAACAGCGATGGTAAATATTGCCCCCTCATGTAGGGGGCCTTTTTTTGTTTAAATACAACCATATAAACGCCGTTACATTTGCTATTTTCAATGTAATGGCGACAGATAATTTTTTACCAATCACTCCCCCCTCCACTAGGCTTGTACAAAAACCTATTCTGCGTATTT
The DNA here is from genome assembly GCF_003025555.1 of Photobacterium lutimaris. Taxonomy (GTDB): domain Bacteria; phylum Pseudomonadota; class Gammaproteobacteria; order Enterobacterales; family Vibrionaceae; genus Photobacterium; species Photobacterium lutimaris. The sequence continues at coordinate 512,007 of NZ_PYMH01000002.1, forward strand.
CAGTTATAAAAAGAGGGATTCGTTTATAGTTATTTATTCTTCAGTGACTTAAAGCATACTCTCATGCAAACGATCATATCTAGATCAACCAACCCGCCACGTAAAACACATAAAACCCTTTTAATACACGGGGTTAGCTGGCACCCCGATTGTTATCCAAGATCATTTAAATGAAATCCTCTGAAATTTTGATCATTCGTTGAGATTTTCCCTGGTCTTCACTGCAGCATTTTGTAGATTTCCAAATCTCCCCTGCCCCTCTATCCAAGCGGTCTGAGCATGCAATGCATTCCTAATGCAGGTCTCAGAACTACGTAAAAGCAAAACTGAAAAACTTTTTGATCGAAAAGCGCGCGGGAGGGGAGGAAGAGTGCGGATTCCGTGAGAAATATTTCTACGCCGTGGCCTGCTATAGGTAACAAAAAAGGGTAAGAGAACAACTCTTACCCTTTTTAGGCGACCTAGCTTTTACGGTACTGTCACTGTCACAACTACTGGGCAATGATCACTTGCTTTTGGCCTATCCCATCCTATGCGTGGGAACCTCACCACATCATCAGTATTAGGCACTCTTAATGGCATACCATTACGTATAATCTCAGGTTGTACATCGTGGTTAGCATTCGCGATTGCAGGTGATACAAGAATATAATCCAGCTGAGATTTTGTTTTTCCCCAACTATAATAGTGAGTCCATCGTTGCATCGGCTCGAGTCTAGATACTAGGTTTACTGCAAACCCGCCATCTAATAGAGGATCTAAACCAGAACTTTCTTCAGTAACTAAGTATTCAGAACCATCGGCTCTAACTTTTACTTGCTCTCTATAATCATTTAAGTCGCCAATTACAATCCAGTTAGCTTTTTCAGGATTATCAAATTTACTTTCAATCAAATGTCGAACGGCTAGAGCTTCAAGAGTACGCTCACCTATAGTCTTATCACGTCCACCTCCCATAGACTTAAAATGACAGACAAAAACCGTCAACTCTTTACCATCTTTACGAACCTCGAGTTCAAGACAATCTCGGTTGAAAATACGCTCCCTTTTATTCATTTCTTTTTTTGCTACTGGAAATTTATTTATAAGTTCATCTCTATGTTCTTTACTACCCAGGTCTGCTCTCGTCATATAGGCATGTGACCTTGAATAAATCGGGAATTTGGCTGTTGCCATCGCAGCAACATCTATCCCTCTTCTGTCATTTCCTTCATGCAAAACAACTTGTTTATAATCATTTCCTTGAGTTTTATTTAAATACAAGTCACGGAATTTAAGTAGCGCATCAATACTGTCAACTTCTTGCAAACATAGTAAATCGGCGTCAGCTTCTTTGATAGCAAGTGCGGTGTGTTGGCGTTTATCATCTTCCTGAGAAAGGAATGCTGCTCGTAATGTCTGTTTGAAATCTTCAAACTCAGTAAGATCATTACTCCTAAAATCAGTTAGATAATTAACAATTGGTGGTAGATAACGCTGGGAGCGCTCTGCATCTTGACTATTACCAAAGGCAGAAAAATCAAAGCGATTAAAAATATTTTCTAGGTTGTAGTTCGCAATACGTATTCTCACAATTGCCTCCTATGCATTCAATTTGATGTGGCATAAACGTATTACTTGGTAGTCAGCCGCTCTACCGAAAACAACAAATAGGCTATATGCAAAGCAAACATAGTCCAACATTACCGTACTACAAACCATGCAAACTTAATTTTTGAGCCACTTAACATTTCAGACTAAATTGTGTAGCCCCTCAGAACTCCCGCCCTTCACATCAGCTTTGGCGTTCTGGATGATTTCATCCACCACGGCATTGGCGATGGCTTCGGCCATGCTCCCAGCTTGGGTAAACTCCCCTTCAGTGACGAAGCCTTTGGCCTGAAGCTCTGTGATGATTCGTTGCTTGAGTGAGGTTTTACTGAGTGCCATATTACTTCCCTGCAAATACGGTTTTAGATACATCCACGTGTGGTTTGCCTGTGAATGGGCAAATCGTTGCACCAGTACAAACACCTGTATCGCTATTCATCTTGATTGTACTGGCATTTTCGGTAATGTACTTGGCAGTGGTCACCTTGTGCCCTTTAACCGTTTCAGTATGGTCGCCATTGATTTCAGCTAACCGGTTCTCCAGCACCTTGATGCGTTGATTAAGGCATTCCAGCTGTTCATCTTTGTCGGTTTTACGTTCGAAGTTACCCTCTTGGTCGACCAGGTGATAAACACCTTGCCGCTGTTGGTAACGACTTTCCCCTTCTTTGATACCTGGTAACTTGAAGCCAAACGGGAGAACGCAGCGAATGAATGGTTTATCTGGTTGGCCGAAGATGAATACCAGCAGCTCTTCAGCGAATAGCTTGTGGGGTTTGTTGGCGTCTAACTTATTGCACTGCATTTGAGCATCCAAACCGAACTTTGCAGCCAGATGCTTGATGACATGCGTGTTGCTGAAGGTGGTGCAAGCGTTGAAGAACGCTGTATGTTTTGGACATTCATTTGCAGACATAGTGGGCTCCTATCCCAATTGCTATATTCAAATGACTTAGTTAAAACACATATGAATCCGCTTCTCGCATTAGGGCAACCATGTTGATGAGCGGTTTTTCTTTGGGTTTGCCCGGTGTTTTAGGGCGGATAGGGAGCTTGCCTTCATGAAGCATTTTGTTGACCTGCCCAATTGTTATCCCTGTGATATCAGAGAACTTTTGTACTGTGACAAAGGGGGCAAGTGGTGCAGTAAAGACTATTGAAGTTGATTCCATGGTGGTATCCTTATCTGTTAGTTCTCATTCAGCTTGAGTCAATTGCTTACCATTTAATTCATTTGACTCATATCTATATAGTGTATCGTCAATGGAATTAAGTCAACATAAAATTGAGCCTTTTGATTATCAAGGGGGCGCTGACTTCATCAATAGACTTAAAGAAGTGTATTCAGTGAGTCATAGGATGGATCTTTCAAACATCATTGGTGTATCCAATGGAACAATGTCTACATGGAGAACACGTAACCAAACACCGTTTGAGATCGCTGTACGAGTACATCTTGCTTCAGGTGTTTCTCTTAAGTGGCTATTACTTGGTGAGGGGGATATGTATGACTCGAGCAAATCAGCAGAAGAATCCAATCAAGCTCAATTACCTTACGCAGAACTCGAATATGGTGAATTGACAGATAAAGGTACATTACTATTCGATACCAAGTTTTTGGACGAAAATCCAGAATATGAAATGGTGCTAAAATACGAAGGGAAAACTCTTTTCGTCGATACCAGCAACACCAAAATAATTAGTGGTAGATATTTAGTTGAGTTTGATGGGGTAACATCAATTAATGAATTACACCGCATTCCTGGCGAAAAGATATACATGAACTTCAATGGCAAAGATATTGCGGTTGAGGAAGCGCAGATTAAAGTGTTGGGTAAATTAAACAAATAACACCAATATAACTATATAGATTGGTGTAAGAGAGCTAACTAAACTTTTCAAAGCTTAATTAGCTCTTAAATATATCATCGTCTCATTGCATCCAATAATGATGATGGTGAAATAATTATACTTTTCGATGTACCATCACGTTCAACTTTAAACCATCTGGTAGGTGTTGATTTATTTAAGTTGATTACTCTTCCGTCAATAGTGTTAACTTTCAATAAAAACGATTTGTACCTCTCGGGCAATTCAAAACTTACTGCCTCTCCCCAGTTAAGTATGCCTTCTCCAAGTACTTTTTTTGATGGTACTGGAGTATTTTTAAATTCGGTCCAGCTTACTTTTCCAGATTCACAGCCTCTGCCATCCCAAGACACTACAGAGCCGAAGACAGGGTCCCTCACACATGTTCCGCTATTTGTTGCAGTGGTTTTTATTTGAAACCCTACAGAACTAAGATTTACTATTTGATAACTGCTTCTCCTGACACATTCTCGACTAACTGCAATCGAATTTACATCGATCTCCCATCCAGGCTTATGTGGACCAAAGTTATATTCGTAAGACTGATCCTTTTTACAATGTTCGTTTGTTCTTCCGTAAGCTTCTGTACGAGGTACAACTTGCTTATTGTCTATTTCATGATAGGCAATAAGATGATAAGTCCCTAGCTTATTAGGTATTACTGTTAGAGGTATTTTATAAGCTTTTATAGGTTTGCTACCACCTAAAATATTTCCTATTTTATCCAAAAAAGACATTTCTCCTGTTAATACCAAGTCACCACTATAGTAGTTAATTTTATCAATGTCTTTATTGAATATTGTCGAAGGACAAATAAATTCAACCTTAGTGTCAGTATGACCATTCATTTTACATGATTCATCTCCAAATTTTAAATTTGCCTCTCCATGGTTCATAAAACTCCCACTTAATTTAAATGATATTTCTGATGCCGAATCTGATGGGGTATTAATATATAGTGGTTCAGTTTTCCTAAGTCTAGGCTCTTCTCCAATAGTAGGAATTTGAGCTAATATATGTTCAACTTTTGAAGTCATCAAGTCTACATTTTCTTCTAATTCAGATATATTTCCTTCTATATCATTTATTGTATGACTGATATTTTCAAATAAAGTTTGTTGTTGTTCAGTTAATTCTGAAAAAGTTTTATCTAATAATTCATCCACATTATTCGCCAATTCACTTTGAAGAAAAATCAATTCCATTCTCAGCTGAAATGAACGCGCCGAAGCATGATTATTAAGCTGCTCCAATAAAATTGATATAGTATCCTGTATCTGTTGAATTATACCACTAACCGCAGCTGTTCCTGCTATCGTTGAAGCATTCACTGGCTTTATTGGTTGATAAAATGAACAACTTATTGAAAGAAATAAACCTAGTATCAATGCTTTGTTATATTTAATCATCTGAATCATCACAAGTTTTCAAATTGTGAACCAATTATATAAATAAAATCAGTACACCAATGTATCTATAATGATACATTCCTTTTGATTTAATAAATCTGATATCTAGCCAATTGATTTAAAACTATTTTCAAGCTACATGATGCCAGAATCCTAGCTCAATAAACATATAAAATTTATGTAACTTTACTGTGAGGTGTTCATTATTAATAGACTTAGTAGAAATAACTCCTACTCAGCCATACATGAAATATTCACATTACGATTTGATATAAGCATTGATCACTAGCTTACCTGCAGGCTCTTGTCGATGTCCCAATTGTGTTAAGGTTTCCAGCACTTTACTAGTAATCTCTTGATTAGTTGTGCCATCGTCAAGCCTGCAAGCTGGTTCTTGATTTATCGCCCTTTGCCCTTCCATGCCATCGACAACTCCAAGGACATAGATCATCGCATATTGAACCCCCCTATCCCCTTGCTCACTGATAGCAATCAGCTTGTCTGCTTTCATTCCTGTCCAGGCAACTTGGCCAAAAGAACGATAGAGAGCAGTAAAAATATCATCTTCATCATTACGCCACCAATATCGCTCGTCCATCAACACTCACCTGAAACAGCCCACATTCAGACACCAACCACTCTTCATTTCTACCAAGCATATTCAAAATCCATCTGATCATATTTGCCCCCTTCGCCTAACTTGATAGAAGCAGCCAAATGCTGGAAATAGTAATGATTTCATGTGATTTGCGTGATATTGCACAGCATAAAAAAGCTTTAAGCATATGAATTACATAAAAGAGAGATACTTCTTGTGTGACATTGCATATTGAAGCCTTAGTCTCGCAAGGGTTATTATTCATCAAAACATGACAAAGGTGAATTTTTATGAACAAAAGAGCGCCTCTACCAGCATTATTATGCGCTTTTACAGGTTCTTCTTTTGCTTCTGATTGGGATACTCACATCCTACCTTGGGAAGAGGAAAACCCACTAAGCACACTTACAATTAAAATCAAAGGCGAAGACTTTACAACCGCAACAATTGTTGGTGCAGAGGTTGCTCATTCTCATCAGGGTGCTCAACGTCTTTACATTAACTTTATCAAAATGGATAAAGCAAAAGCTTGCGACCCTTCTGATACACCTCGTACAGCAACAATACGAGTAAATAATCAACCCGTTCGAATGATTCAGACTTGCCATTTAGAAGAAGGGCTATCTTTACTACAGACTACTGCGCAATCTGATAAGGGGGTTAATTTTATAATTAATGCTTTCCGCAACTCTCCAGATACTGTGCGAATTGAACACGGGTCATTTGAAGCAGATCTTTCCGCAGTTGGCTTCACTAAAGCTTGGGAGCAAGGTGGCGGCGACGCGCTTTAACTTACAAGCTATCCGACGGGCACAGAACTACAACAACCAAAAGCATATTGAAAATAAGCCGCATAGGCGGCTTATTAATTCAGTCTCGAAATAGTTTGTAGCAGCTGTAGTCTATGCTAGCTGTTACAATTGTATCGAATACCCTAGCAATCTTGCATGTTGCTCTAAAACCCGTCGGAATTCTTTCCATCTTTCTATGTTATCAAAAGTCATTGATACTTCAGATTCTAAGTCAGAGAAAGGGCAAGGAATATAATATCCGTCCCCTACCTCGAATAGTCCCTTATCTAAAGCCGACTTTTTTTGCACTAAGCAGTTTATGAACGGGAGTGAGTTTGCTTTGCATATTCTTGCTATCAATGCCAAGTGAGGGCCATAGTTTCGTCGATAAATCCCTGTAATCGGCTCAAGAGCCGCGTAATTGATAACACGCCCGTTTATTGCGAGATCAATTAGATAAAGAAAAAGGGTAAGTTGAGCAACTGAAAGGTTTTTATTATTGAACATTGTAATCTCCTAATTGTTAATGGAGAATTCGTATACGAAAGAACCTTAACTTTTCGGGTTACACTATCAATTTATTGATAAAATCATGAAGTGCGTCACAAAAATAATTCAAGTTAATCATGCTTTGAAGCGCTCCTCGCTTAGCTGCAACTCTATATACAAGCCAAAACACAACTAATGCACATTGAGTGAACACTCCCCTTTCTCATCCACCTATAAAAACTTCGGCATCCAAATGCAAAAAAAGCAGTTATTCCATGCGATTTGCGTGATATTGCACACTTTTCGTTATTGACCAAAAGCGTCAGTCGCAGTGAAACTGATTCCATATCCATTTCTGGGGGTAATCATGAACGAAGTCGAATTCACTGAAAATGGTAGTCGTTGTACTACTGATATGTTCATTGCCAATCCGGAGAGATATCAAGGTCAGATTATCTGTATTGAATGCCGGAAAAGAGCCTGGTTTACCAAAGCCTACAAGGTAAGGGATTACGAGAGAACAGCCTGTTTTAACGCTCACCATGAAGACGGATGCTTAAAGGCCACGACTATCCTTGAAGCTGAAAATATGGAAGACACTGAGTCAGATGAGAACAGTGATAACACATCTGCAGACATCATTGTAAACCTTGATAAGACTAAGCACGGTAGCATTGAGAAAACGACTGACAGTGATAAAACGACTACTCCACCCCACAATTGGGAGCCCTCACCTCGCCCACATGTTATTGGTGGCAAGTCAGGCTTTCCAATGGATAGATCGCTTCGTCAGATTCTAAGTTACTTAGTCCGAAATCCCCTTTATGGATCTGGTAAGTCCATACATATTCAAGCTGAATCGGGACGCACTGTACTACAAGGTATGCTCCGTGATTTCCTCGTAGATGTTCCCGATATAATAGAAAATGACTACATGACAGTTAAAATCTTCTGGGGTGAAATCAATAACTACACAGAAAAGCCAAATGGTGATTTATGGCTTAACTATGGCACACGCACGGAACCAAGTATTTTTCTCAATAAGGATTTAAAGCTTGATGTCATGGAAAAATATCGCATGAAAGATTTATCACGCTTTCATGGTTCTCATTTCATTGTGGTAGGGAACGTAGGAAAGTCCCCTAACGGCAAACCAATTATCAGAGCTTCTTACCCCAAATATATGAACTTTATTAACTATAAAGAGAAAGAGCGTTAGTACTACCGGAAGTAAAGCAATGCTGCAACTAGAAGGAATTGCAAGAAAATCGCTCCGATTAGAATGTTTAGTTTTGTCTTAAAGCTATCAACTTTTTCTTCCAGTTGCTGAATTCGATAGTTCTTATCAAACAAAACTACCCTTTTTCGGCTGTTTTCCTTGTCGATTTCTTCCTTCGTTGTTCTCAAAGCGTATGTGCCAATAACACTACCTCCAGCACCATAAAACATCACAGGAGCAATATGATCTAAGAGCTCGTATACTCGCTTGAAATCATGAAAGTCATCTGGAACCATCTCCTTAAAAGCTAGAAAAAGCTCACTGAAAAAAGCTCCTATAAAGATTAACAGAATGCCTTTTGGAAGTTGGTCAACTCGACTTTCAGAAATCCAGAGCAAGATACACAAGAAAAATGCAGCCAGTGCTGGCCCAGCAGTAAACTGGAAATCTAAGATGAGAGAGCCAACCATAACAAGAAACGAAATCGCTGCGAACAACATAAACTTTTGATGTCTTTTTAAGATATTAACCATTCAATCCTCAAATAAGCCATTTTGTTTGCGTGCATGCACATAAACATTGCAACAACCTGAATATAATAGCAAAATAACACTGTATATTAAAACAGTATTTTTAGCTTATGTCAGTTAGAAAACAAAGAGATGGAACGTGGCTATGCGAATGCTATCCCCATGGCCGACAGGGTAAACGAGTAAGAAAGAAGTTCGCGACTAAAGGGGAAGCAACTGCTTTCGAGCGCTTTACGTTACGTGAAGCTGAGGATAAACCTTGGCTTGGTACTGCTGACGACAAACGCCGGCTGTCTGACCTTATCGAGCTTTGGTATCACTACCACGGCAAGAACATCAAAACCGGTAAGTTATACCTCAAGATACTGAACAACATGTGCCGCCAAATGGGCAACCCTATTGCAGCTAAATGCAAAGCGAAGGATTATACCGAGTATCGGGCGAACCGTACCAACATCCTGATGGGTGATGGGCGCTCTGTTGCAGCTGAAACTCAGAATTTGGAACTGACCTTACTGAAGGCTGTGTTCAATGAACTTATTCGAATTAAGGAGTGGCCTTTACCTAACCCATTTGCTGAAGTGAAAAAAATTCGTTCCGATGAACGTGAACTTACTTTCCTTTCACACGAAGAAATTCGCACCCTGCTTGATTACGTCGCTACCCAGAACAATGCGGAAGACATGACCAATACCAAAGGGAAGCGTAATCGTACCGTGCCAATCTCCCCAGAGCTGTACGATGCTATCCACAAACCTGGTAACGGCCCTCTTTTCTCTGTTAATTACTTCCCTGTCTATATGCGATTACGAAAATGCTTTCCTGAACTCCCTAAAGGACAGGCTACCCACGTGCTTCGCCATACCTTCGCCAGCCACTTTATGATGAATGGCGGAAACATTTTAGTGTTGCAACGAATCCTTGGTCATCGCGACATAAAACAGACTATGGTTTACAGCCATTTCTCGCCAGATCACCTTCAAGATGCCGTGACGAAAAACCCGCTAAATTACCTCTAAGTGATTGAATTGTCGATACTCTAAGTGGCGACAAAATGGCGACAGAGAAGAAAAAACACGTCGTAAATTGCTGAAAATAGCATAATTAGGGGTTATCTAAGCCATTGATTAAGCCTGTAAATCACTGATTTAAAACAAATATATAAAAATCACTAATACTAGCGATGGTAAATATTGCCCCCTCATGTAGGGGGCCTTTTTTATTCTATCTCGCCAACCTTTTCTTTCTCACTTTCCAGAAATTAAGCCAGCAGCGACCCGTTTGGTCTCTATGTTTATTGTTACGTAGGTATCTCTCGGAGTCTGTACTCTATGCGCTGGCTAATCATCATTACCCTCTTTTATTCTCTATTATCCTTTGCCGAGGAAGCCGAACAAGCACCAGAAACCAAGCCAGACGAATTTGCCAAAATTGAGCAAATGGAAGTGGAAATGGCTGAGCTCTATAAAGAGTCACTGGATAAAGTCGGCACTGCAAAAAATATCATCGATATGCAGATGCTAAAGAAAAATGAAGATATCCGGGCAGAATTGCAAAAACTGATAAAAAACCGTACCGAACAGAATACTCCCAAAGTCACGAAGTTTGTCAATGAACAGGTCGAGTACCTTACCCTTGCCATTGATTTTCTGTCTAAACGGATCACCACTCTGCAAAATGATCTGGATGAAGTTGAACTAGAGCAAAAGCTAATAACCCAAAAAACACTCAACGAAACCAACGCGTTCTACCACACCATTTTGAGCGAACAATGGGTCAATTTTGAGTGGCTGGAGTTGCTGGGTTCGCCGGCTGATAAGAGCAAGCAGGCTCTTATCAGAGATATTGAACAGCGGCTTGATTTCTTATCCGCTAAGCTATCATTCGACAACCAGCAAGAAAGTGTGCTGGCCAGCCAAATCAAATCTGCTGCCGATGAAGAAAAAGACTCATTGCAACTACAGTATATTTTCGCCCAGCGTGACGTCTCGAGTGATATAGACAATCTGCAGTTCATCGTTGATCTCGCCAACAAAATGAAGATCGATACCACTGATTACACCAAACAGTTATTCGTGATATCTGGTAACTTGACCAATGAGTTATTAGATTACAAAGTCATTCTTTCATTATTATCCGATGGCTTGAAAGATTTTCGTGATTGGCTGGGGCAGAATACTCCGCAAGCCCTATTCAAAATATTCATTTTCCTGCTCATCATTTTTATCTTTAAGATCTTAAAGAATGTTACCCGGCATATTGTCACCCGGGCTGTTTCCCCTCCCACTCTCCGTATGTCGCAGCTAATGAAAGACTTTTTCATTTCCATCAGTGGCAACACCGTATTGTGTATCGGTATTTTGATAGCTTTATCGCAAATAGGCCTGAATCTGGCGCCAGTCCTGACCGGTTTTGGTGTGGCCGGTGTGATTATCGGCTTTGCCTTGCAGGATACGCTGTCTAACTTTGCCTCCGGTATGATGCTGCTGATCTACCGTCCATTTGATGTCGACGATTTTGTCGAGGCTGGCGGTACCTCTGGTAAAGTGAGCCACATGAGCCTGGTAAGCACCACCATCAAGACTTTTGACAACCAGATCCTCATCGTACCCAACAGCAAAATCTGGGGCGATACTATTAAGAATATCACCCACGAAAAAGTCCGCCGGGTCGATATGGTCTTTGGGGTGAGCTATGGTGATGATATCGAAAAGACCGAAACCGTGTTGGAAGCCATTTTGGCCGATCATCCAATGGTGCTACGCTCACCAGAACCGACCATCAAGCTTCATATCCTCAATTCATCCTCCGTTGATTTCATTGTGCGCCCTTGGGTAAAGACCGAGGATTATTGGGATGTGTATTGGGATGTCACCCGCGAGGTTAAAATGCGCTTTGATCGAGAAGGTATATCTATCCCATTCCCACAGCAAGATGTTCATCTGCATATGATAAAAAATGAAGACATTCCCAAGTGACTTCAAGCGGCTAGGATCACTTTGAAATAATTAAATGACGTAGGCTTAACATTTTTTCTTTTGCTGTTGTTTAAACTACTATTCTGGTTAGCGTTTAATTTTTACGCTAGGTAAAACCTAACCAAAGCTGAATATTGCAGTATTAAGTGTGTTTTTGATATTCCCTCACGCTAAAATCTGATATATTTTGTTAAATAAGATAAAAAACAACGTACAATTAATCATCTAACTTATGTATTCAGGGGAATGATACTTGGTTGGGTGATTATAATGACTTCTGGGAATTTATAATGATGAAGAAACGTTTCTTTGCTGTATTGGCCTTACCTGCCATTCTTGCCGCTTGTGCATCTAATACTGAAAGCGAGCCAACAAACTCTATGATTACCAATACTGACCTTGCTGCCTACAACTGGGTACTTAATAAAGTTGATGGTAACGAACTTGAGATCGCAGAACCGTTCCAGGTACCAAACCTACAACTTTCGACTGATCTAGGTGCCAATGGCCATGCAGGTTGTAACCGTTACTTCGGCCAAGCCGAACTTAATGAAGGCAAACTGCGTATTGAGAATATGGGGATGACGATGATGGCATGCCCAGAACCAGCAATGGAATTAGAACGTGTAATGAGCGCGACCCTGATGGATTGGAGCACGGCCACGGTTGCGGGTAACCAGCTGACGCTTACGGGTATAGAACATACGCTGACTTTTACTCGTACCGACGCTGAGTAATCACTGATCACACCATAATTCTAGAGAAGGCGCCGCTTGGCGCCTTTTTTCAATTTTATTGGGTGGGTATTTACTTTCTCGGCTTTACCGTCGCTTATTAGGATCAGGACTGAAAAATAAGCGGGAGAACATGTAAGTGAGTTCTGTGCGAAAACTCTGTGGGCTCAAGTCATCTCGGGCACAAAAGATACTGATCCTGAACAAAAAAGGGGGGGCTGGAAAATCCACGCTTGCCATTTCACTCTCTAGTGTACTCAGTCGCCACTGCCGAACGGAATTACTCGATCTCGATGAGCAACGGACTTCGCACTACTGGAGCCACAACAACGATCGGGTTGAAGGCCATCACTTCAACTTCGACCGTGGACAACTGTTTTCTTTGGCAGTCAAGGTGGATAGAGAGTGCGAGGTTATCGTCATTGATACCCCATCCAATTTTAGCGCGGTCGAGCTAGAACGTTACATTGCACTTGCCGATCGCATCGTGATCCCGGTACAGCCCACCCCCGTCGATATCCATGCGATGCTCAATTTTACCCAACAGCTCATAAACACAGCGACCAGTAAGCACAGGCGCATTCCGGTCGCTATCGTCGCCACCCGAAATGAAAAGGGGCCTCAAGGTGTCGAATTGCTCAAGCGTGTATTGGGTCACCTACGTTATCCGTTGCTTGGCTCAATGAGCAACTCCCCGATTTACCCGCAGGCGTTTGAGGAGGGCTGTAACTTTATGGATATCAACCCGTCGCTTGACGCCCAGTTATGGTCGAAAACCTGCAAATGGCTAAAACTGCCACGCTATCCGTTGCCCCAAGGAGAAAGGCTCAAAGGACCAAGTATCCTTCCGGATACTTTCAAGCTGGCTCTTGAGCGCCCAAATCGGATCTAGGCCGACGATGACCCAAATTAGTCTTATACACGAAACTGTCCTGTTTCGTGCACAATAAGAGCAAGACCGCTTGTCAGCTCTTAATTGTATGTATTACACAATTATTCAATACGTTAGATATAACTTTTGACTCAAGAAAAATTATTATGCCGCCAATCCGGTTTTATTGACAATTAGACAACTTAAAGTTTTGTAAATCCTCATGGTAATGATTTTTTATCAGCTAAGCTAAATAGACCCAAGCAGCATCAATATATACGAGCCAAGAATATCGCTTGGGCAAGAAGGCAACTCGGTACACTTTTCAATCTTGCTAAGGTAGGCTGCTATGAAAAAAATCGCGTTAATTATTGTAGGGCTATTCATTGCTAATTCAGCTGTCGCTTACGAACTTCAAGGTCGTAATGACATCAGTCAAATAACACCGCAAAAAGTAGAATACCAACCATCAAGTTATGTTCCGACCAGCAAAGAATTGCAGGGGCAAAGTGATAGAACGCATTTCCCCAAACTAAAAACCAAATTCACCAAATCTGAATACAAACCAAGCTTTGATGACATTAAAGGCCGTTCTTAACAACTAAAAAAGCCCTGGCGTTCATCCTCCAGGGCTTTGCCTTGACCACTTATTAAACATCGAGATCTGGCATTATTTCTACACGACTTTCGCTTGATACTGCTCACGCAGGGTTTTCGCGGCTTCAACCATGTTTGTCAGAGCGGCCTCTGTTTCTTCCCAACTGCGCGTTTTTAATCCGCAATCAGGGTTGATCCATAGCCTTTGTGCAGGAATTTGTGCTTCTGCCTTTTCGACTAATTCAATGATCTGCTCAACCGTTGGGATGTTCGGTGAGTGGATATCATACACACCCGGGCCGATCTCGTTTGGGTAATCAAACGCTTCAAAGGCTTTGAGCAATTCCATATCAGAACGTGATGTCTCGATGGTGATCACATCTGCATCCAGTGCGGCCACGGACTCAATCATATCGTTGAACTCGCTATAACACATATGGGTGTGGATCTGCGTTTGTGGCTCGGCACTGGCTGCAGAAATCTTGAATGCTTTCACCGCCCAGTCCAAGTATGCTTGCCATTGGCTGGCCTTGATCGGCATCCCCTCGCGAATGGCTGGCTCATCAATCTGGATGATCTTAATTCCCTTATTTTGCAAATCTGCCACTTCATCCCGTAATGCCAGTGCTATCTGATTGGCGATGGCTTCACGGCTAAGATCTTCACGCGGGAACGTCCATCCCAAAATCGTCACAGGACCGGTAAGCATACCTTTCACAGGCTTGTCCGTTAACGACTGGGCATATTGTGTCCAAGCAACCGTCATCGGTGCCGAGCGATAAATATCAGAGACAATAACGGCAGGTTTCACGCATCGCGAACCATAACTCTGCACCCAGCCAAAGCGGGTCACAGCAAAGCCTTCAAGCAACTCTGCAAAATATTCCACCATGTCATTACGCTCAGCTTCGCCATGCACCAATACGTCAAGGTCTAGCTTGTTCTGGCGCTCAATCGCATCACCGATATGGCCCTTCATCGCCGCGATATAATCTTGTTCATTCAGGCGACCTGCTTTGAAATCTCGGCGCTGGGTTCGGATTTCATTGGTTTGCGGAAATGAGCCAATGGTTGTTGTCGGCAGCAAAGGTAACCCTAAAGATTGACGCTGCTCACGGGCACGCTCTTCATAAGGCTGCTTGCGCTCTGCCAATGCATCCGTGATTGTTGCGCTGCGTTGACGCACCTGTTCATTATTCACCAAAGAGCTGGTTGCTCGGGCTTTGATCGGAGCACTGTAGTGCGCACACTCTTCAATGGCGATTTCGTTGCCATCAATAGCTTGGGCCAACAGGGTTAGTTCACGACACTTTTGCTTGGCAAATGCCAACCATTGTCGTACTTCTGGATCCACATCCGTTTCTAAGTCCAAGTCCATTGGACTGTGAAGAAGTGAACACGACGAGGCTAACCACAGGCGCTCTCCTAGTTTCGCTTTGACAGGTTTAAGGCACTCCAACAGCGCGCTCAAATCAGCTCGCCATACATTACGCCCGTTGACGACACCTGCCGATAGTACCCAATGCTCAGGCAAACGACCTACCACTTCATCCAGCTGCTCAGGAGCCGCTGAGATGTCCACATGCAAACCATCAACTTTGAGTTTGGTGATGGTATCCAGTTGATGAGTAATATTGTCAAAATACGCGGTCAGTAACAGCTTAGGTGCACCATGCAGTACTTGGTAAGCAATGTTGAATGCGTCAGCCCACTCTTTGGGTAGCTCTAATGCCAGCGATGGCTCATCAATTTGTACCCATTCGACGCCTAATGTTGCTAACTTATTGAGGATTTGCTGATAAGCCGCCAGCAGTCTTGGTAACAAAGACAACCTATCGAAATCCGCTTCTTTTTCCTTGCCAAGCCATAGGTAGGAGATTGGTCCCAGTAATACCGGTTTCACCTTGTGCCCTGCTTTTTTTGCTTCGGCGATTTCTTCAAACAGCTGCGGCCAGCTAACAGTGAATTCATCATCGGCGCTAAATTCCGGCACGATGTAGTGATAGTTAGTGTTAAACCACTTGGTCATATCGGATGCTGCACACGCACACCCTGTTGGTGCTTTACCTCTAGCGACACGAAACAAGGTATCGAGATCTGGAAAACTACTACGGTGGCGCTTGGGTAAATGACCCAGCAGCATACTGGTGCCCAATACATGATCGTACCAAGCAAAGTCACCGACGGTGACGACATCCAACCCTGCTCCTGATTGCTCCCCCCAATGGCGGTGACGCAACAGGCTTCCCACTTCCTTCAGTTCAGCTTGTGAAATTTCACCTCGCCAGTATTTTTCTTGGGCAAACTTCAGCTCACGCTGGCTGCCAATACGCGGGTAACCCAATATATGTGTTGTTGTTTTTACCGTCATTGCTGTTCCGTCCCTGCATTCTTTGCCGTTGTTGGAATAACAATGACGCACAGGCCAACCATGAGCAATTTCTTATCACTAATGTTTATCTTGAATAAAATTCATATGACAAGCCATGCTTAAGACCTTATTTAGCCATCTAGATGTTTACACCGCTATGGTTTGCAGATACAGTAAACACCGCATATTAAGGAAAGCACCGCCACAATTGGCAAAGGATAAGATTTGATTGAGATTAAGCACTTAAGAACACTGACGGTATTACGGGATACCGGTTCACTTACAGCCACTGCGACTACGTTGTGCCTAACGCAATCAGCCCTGTCCCACCAGCTGAAAGATTTGGAACAACGGCTGGGCAGCCAGCTTTTCCTGCGCAAGACCCGCCCGGTAAAGTTCACTGCAGAGGGTGATATTTTACTACGGCTAGCCGATGACCTCTTCCCTCGCCTTGCCCAGGCTGAGCATGAACTTGCCAGCCTCAAAGAAGATACTAATGGCCGACTCCATATGGCTATCGAATGTCACTCATGCTTCCAATGGCTAATGCCAGCATTGAAGGAATACCAACATCATTGGCCTAATGTGACATTGGACTTTTCATCCGGCTTTGGCTTCGAACCTTTACCTGCACTCGGTGCTGGTGAGCTAGATCTCGTCATTACTTCAGACATCCAAGCTCGCAGTGACATTCACTTCGAACCACTGTTTGATTTTGAAATGCGCTTGATCGTTGCCCCGCAATCTCCACTGGCATCTAAAGACATTATCTCCCCTGAAGATTTGGCCCAAGAAACCATGCTCAGCTATCCCGTTCAGCGAAACAGGCTAGATGTCGTGAAGCATTTCATGCAACCGGCTGGTGTAGAGCCCGCCAATTGGAAGCAAGCAGACAATACTCTCATGCTGATCCAGATGGTGTCAGCGGGCTTAGGTGTTGCAGCACTGCCTAACTGGGCGGTATTTGACTTTGCTCGCCAAGGACTGATTGTCAGCAAACCATTAGGTGATGGTCTTTGGCGACGTTTGTTTGCAGCCATAAGGGCTCAAGAGCGTGAAAGGCATTATTTATCGGCGTTCTTTGCGACAGCAAAACAGCAGTGCCAAACCCACTTAGAGGGGATCAAGGCTGCATAAAAGGCGGTTCACGCCCAAAATGCAACCGGTAAGATAATCAGAAGGTATTACTTGAATTGATTATTGATAGGATCGTAATGGTAGCCCAAATCTTCCATTTTCTGGTTCAGCTCATTAAAGTCGAGTTCATAACGGCTGACCAACTCTTCAACCGTCGAACACTCAAGGCGTAATCGCTCATTCACGATACCGAGAACGATGTTGCCATCCATGTTCAAAAGGTTACTAATCTCCATACTGCCTGCCCCTCGGTAAGTATTCACTCATGAATAAGCATAGACAGAATGAGGCGGAAAGAAAAAGCGCCGCCTCACATTTCGATAATCGTCTCGCAGCTTAAATCAATGCCACCTGCATGTTGGCAGACAGCACTAAAATTCCCGCCGCAATCACCAACTGCCAACGATTGACAGTTTTTCCTGTCAATAAGTGCATTGACCACACCAATAGGCCTGCAACCAGCAAGACCAGTGACGCCACAATGTTGGTTGTTAGCAAGGCCAATTGGCTTTCATCGAACTGGTTGGCAAGCCATAACAAACAAAGCACGCTCACCATCGCGCTGACAAAGCCAGCAAACGGCAACAGCCGGTGGAAAGCCTGAAGACGCGTTCTGGCTTGGGTGAGGAGAAGGTGCGCTAGCAATGATCCAAACAGCACAACACTCACCAAGCTCATGGCTGCCACGGGCAATGTTAATGTAAGTAGCATCGAAAACCATACGAAGAAGGCCACTACATTAGCCACATAGAAAACGTTTAGAGGGCCAGCATCACGTGTTTTGCCCGTCTTGACCTTAAGGGTGAAATACCCCAAGGCCGCTAGCGGTAAAAACGCATATGGCTGATACAGTGCAACCACCAACCATCCTAAAAGTAATACCGGCAGGGTTTTATGTACCCTTCCCCGCTGCCCCGGACAAATATCCCCTTTGGTGAGGACCAGAGTTAACACCAG
Source organism: Photobacterium lutimaris (assembly GCF_003025555.1). Classification (GTDB taxonomy): domain Bacteria; phylum Pseudomonadota; class Gammaproteobacteria; order Enterobacterales; family Vibrionaceae; genus Photobacterium; species Photobacterium lutimaris. The sequence continues at coordinate 530,147 of NZ_PYMH01000002.1, forward strand.
CTGGGCGCCAAGCAAAGCTGGGATCAAAAAAATTAAAGCTGTGTTCATAGGGTAATCTTGATAAGGCAAAACAAAGTGCGGGGATAATAGCAATTACCCGGTTCGATACCAACAATGAAAAAACACTCATCGTTGTACAGTGAAATTTCACATCAATTCACATTGTTGATCAAACTAGGCAAAAGTGGCTTATTTTTTGGATCAATCTCACTGAATGGTAAATGCCAGTGTGGAATAATGACAATTTCTAGCAATCAAAGATCGATAGCGGTTTGGATCTAACGACTAACGGGAATTAGCAAGGGCAATCGCTATTATGACGTCTTCACTCAACTCACTGCTGAAGAAGCTCAAGCTTTACATCCCTGATCTTTGGAGTGCCCACGCCCATTCCACCAGTTTTAAAAATACCCGCAGTGGCTACCTGCGTAGTCGAATCACTATGCTGTCTTCGGTATGGGGGGGCTTGGTGATCTTATGGTTACCCTTTGACTTATTGTTTCTAGATCAAACGTATACTCTCCCAATCGCCTGCGCCCGACTGCTATTAGGCGGATTGCTTCTCTCCCTTGCATGGCAGAACCATCGGCATACTACCCTCCAGCGAGCTCAATGGTATATGAGCTTGATGGTTGCCAGCATTAACGTATTCTACCTGTATACCTCTTGGGTTCTTGGCTTCCCGACGGTATATAGCGGCTTTGTCTATGGTTACACCCTCTTACCCATTATCCATGTCGCTATTTTGACCATTCTCCCTGTCACGTTAAAAGAAAGCCTTTGCATGCTGGCAGTGACCGCTCTGACGCAGGTGTTAGTCGATTATCTGGCAGGCCGTCTGATGAGCCCAGAGACTATTGCCAGTTATTGGCTACAAAACGTCTTGGCGCTGATGGTCATTTGGTCTCAATTGTCAAAGCTGCACATGCTTATGCGGCTTTACCGCCAAGCCACGCTTGATCCCCTTACCGGTATCTATAACCGGAGAATGCTCTTGCAGCTCGCCGAAAAACACTTGGTCGCCTGTGTCCAAAGGAGACAACCTTTCTCTGTAATGTTGTTTGATATTGACCGCTTCAAGCGGATTAACGATACCTGGGGACACGGCGTCGGCGATAAGGTGTTGAAAGAGTTTGCCAACTTTATGCAAGAGCGTATTCGCAAAAACGACCTTTTCGGCCGTTTCGGCGGTGAAGAGTTTATTCTTTTTTTACCCAACTGTACGGCTTGCGATGCCGAACATATTGCTGAGCGAATGCTATCACGTATCCGCGCCTTGGAAGTGGCAACCAGTATAGATAATACCGCCATCTCATTTACCACCAGCATTGGGATAGCCAATTATAGTGGCAGCGACTCACTATCATCACTCATCGAGCGGGCCGACAGGGCACTGTATGACTGTAAGGATGCAGGCCGTGACTGTTTCCGCTTCCATCCCATCGACGACATTCCTAACCTCAGCGAAAGGCAAAAAGCCATTGCCTAGTTAGCTGGTATCCTAATTAACGGGTGTACAGCAACTTTCGTTTTTCCACATTAGCACTGATTCACGGCGAATTACGCGCTGGGAATGGTTACGCCGTCGTTAAATTGTTCCTTTTTCAATCAAACAACCACATTTGAGCGCATCCGAACGCGCGAACGCTCACAATTGTGTGGCCGATCAAATATTGCCTTCCCAAAAAGTGGCATATTACAGGGTATAGAGTAGAAGGAATTTCCCATTTCCTGATCCACGGACCAAAACAATAAGCGAAAACGAACATGAATAGTTGGTTTGAAACAGATGTTGTGATCATTGGCGGCGGCGCAACCGGTACCGGTATCATGCGTGACTGTGCCTTGCGCGGAATCCCATGCATCCTAGTTGAAAAAGATGATCTTGCATCAGGGACAACAGGAAGAAACCATGGCCTCCTCCACTCCGGTGCAAGGTACGCCGTTACCGATCAGGAATCGGCTAAAGAATGTATCCAGGAAAACCGTATCCTGAAGAACATTGCTCGCCATTGCGTTGAAGACACCCAAGGGCTGTTTATTTCTCTGCCAGATGATGATCTCGATTTTCAAAAAACCTTTATTTCATCTTGTCAGGCCGCCGACATCGATGTTGAGCAACTCTCTCCAAAAGATGCGCTTCGGCTTGAGCCAAACTGTAACCCGTCATTAATTGGGGCCGTGAAAGTCCCAGATGGTACCTTAGATCCATTCCGCCTATCGGCTTCAAATGTCTTGGATGCTGTCGAGCATGGTGCGCGTTTGTTTAATCACACCCATGTCACCGGTTTGATCAGAGACGGAGCGACAGTTCGTGGTGTTTCCTGCCTCGATATGAAGACCGGAAAGTCATTCGAAATCCACGCCAAACAAGTGATCAATGCCGCAGGGATTTGGGGCCAGCAAATTTGTGAATATGGCGATCTGTCCATCAAGATGTTTCCAGCCAAAGGATCGCTGCTGATCCTTGACTACCGCATCAACAACTTGGTGATCAACCGCTGTCGTAAACCCTCTGATGCCGACATCCTTGTTCCCGGCGATACCATTTCACTGATCGGCACCACATCCGAGCGGATCGATTACGACAAAATCGATGATCTTCATGTCAGCAGCAAAGAAATCGATATTTTGCTGGAAGAAGGCACCAAGCTTGCGCCTATCATGGCCAATACCCGTGTATTGCGTGCCTATGCCGGTGTCAGGCCTTTGGTAGCGGTCGATGGCGATACCAGCGGTCGAAATATCAGCCGCGGTATTGTGTTGCTTGATCACGCTGAACGTGATGGCCTAGACGGCTTTGTCACGATTACCGGTGGCAAGCTAATGACCTACCGAATGATGGCCGAGTGGACCACCGATCTGGTCGCGAAAAAACTGGGCAATACCGCGCCGTGTATTACCCACGAGAAACCGTTGCCAGGCTCCGAGCAAATAAAACCGAAAAAACAGGCGACAGCCAGTCTTGCCAAGCCCGTTTACCAATCCGCCTTTTATCGCCATGGCGAACGCGCAGAAAAATTCCTTGGTAACGACAAGAAAAGCCAAGCGGTGATCTGTGAGTGTGAAATGGTGACTTGTGGCGAAGTGGAATATGCCATTAAAGATTTGGATGTTCACAACCTCGTCGATCTTCGCCGCCGCACCCGTATTGGTATGGGCCCTTGCCAAGGTGAGCTCTGCTCCTACCGTGCTGCCGGGCTTTTCTCTGAATTCGGTAAAACCTCAGGCACAGAAGCGAGCCACTTACTGGAAGAGTTTCTCGAAGAGCGCTGGAAAGGGATCAAACCGGTTTTCTGGGGCGATGCATTACGTGAAGGCGAATTCACCTATTGGATCTATGAAGGACTTTTCGGCGTCAGCGACCTTCCGGAGCAACAAGCAAATGACATCGAGCGCTCATCCCAAACAAGCAAACAAGCCGTTCCAGCAACGACCCAAACTAAGCCTGCTGACGAGGTAACCCAATGAAATTTGATAGCATTATCATCGGCGGCGGTGTCGCAGGCCTGAGCTGCGCTATTCGCTGTGCCGAAGCAGGAATGAAAACGGCAGTGATTGCTGCTGGGCAAAGTGCCCTGCACTTCTCGTCAGGCTCGGTGGATGTTCTAAGCCGTTTACCCAACGGTGAGCAAGTCAACGAACCGTTCGCGTCGTTCGGCGAACTGAAAACCCAATGTCCTTCTCACCCATACAGCAAGCTGGGTGAACTGCAATGCCGAGAAGCCATTAACTGGTATCAGGATGTTATGGCACGCTGCGGTGTCTATTTAACGGCACAAGCTGATGAAAAAAATCATTACCGTGTCACCCCTATGGGGACCTTCCGCTCAACATGGTTGTCGCAGCAAACCGTGCACCAATTCCCGCAAGACAGGTTAGCAGAAGGGTTCACAGAGATCGCCTTGGTTACCGTTGATGGCTTCCGTGATTTTCAGCCTCAGCTAGCTGCGGATAACTTGTCTAAGCTCAGCGCTTTTGAAGGGGTTAAGATCAAAACAGCAGCCGTCGAGCTGCCTGATTTTGACAACATGCAGCGCAACCCATGTGAATTCCGCTCAATCGATATTTCACGGGTTCTGCGTGACGAAACTAAGCTGCACGCTTTTGCCAAATCCATGATACAGCAAGTAGGCAAAGCCGATCTCGTCGTGTTACCCGCTGTCTTTGGCAATGGCGACGGTGCTGCAACCATTAAACTGCTTGAAGGCCTCACCGGTTTCAAAATTTGTGAACTGCCAACCATGCCACCGTCACTGCTGGGGATCCGCCTCGAAGAGGCAATGAAGTCCCACTACAAACATTTGGGTGGATTGATATTAGCAGGTGATGAAGTACTCAGTGGCGAATTCGATAATCACCGCTTGGCGAAAATATTCACCCGTAATCATGAAGACATTCCACTGGTTGCCGATCATTTCTTGCTCGCCAGCGGTAGTTTTTTCAGTAAGGGCTTATCTGCGCAACGCCATGAAGTCAGCGAGCCAATCTTTGGCTTGGACATGGCCGATAGCACCCATCGTGACCATTGGTATCAGCCACAGTTTTTTACCCCACAGAGCCATCCGTTTATGAAAATGGGGATTGACTGTAATAACCAACTGAATCCGTCAATCAACAACCAGGTGATCAACAACCTGTATTGCGCCGGTGCCATTTTGGCCCATTATGATCCGGTACAGGAAGGTTCGGGCTCAGGCGTGGCCATCTCAACTGGCTACTATGTCGCCCAGCAGATGATCAACGTGCATCAGCACCAAGAACAACACCCGACAGAAACACTGCCAAAACAAGAAAGGACCACCGCATGAGCCTTCTTCAAAAAGACACCAGCTTTGACCAATGCATCAAGTGCACCGTGTGTACTGTCTACTGCCCGGTAGCCAAAGCTAATCCTGAGTATCCAGGCCCTAAACAATGCGGCCCTGATGGTGAGCGTCTGCGGATCAAAAGTCCTGACTTTTACGATGAAACACTCAAGCTGTGTACCAACTGTAAGCGTTGTGAAACCGCCTGTCCGTCGGGCGTTAAGATCGGCGATATGATTGCCGTTGCCCGTGATGAGCACGCCAAGTTGCCGATGAATATCAAAACCATCCGTGACTTTGTACTCAGCCATACCGACTTAATGGGCTCAGCCGCCACGCCATTTGCACCGATCGTCAATACCATTACGGGGCTAAAACCGGTTAAGAAGATCATGCACAAGACCATTGGCGTGCACGATCACAAGAGCTTGCCAAAATACTCTCACGGTACGTTCCGCCGCTGGTATAAACAAAACTGCACCAGCCAAGCGCTATATCCCAAACAGGTACACTATTTCCACGGTTGCTTTGTCAATTACAACCACCCGCAACTGGGTAAAGACTTTGTTAGCGTGATGAATGCAATGAGCATCGGTGTACAACTGATGGACAAAGAAAAGTGCTGTGGTGTGCCTCTGATCGCCAATGGATTTTTCGACAAAGCGAAGAAGAATGCCAAGCTGAACATCCAGAACTTTTCAGCGGCGGTCGAAAAGCATGATGCTCCGATCCTCTCCACGTCATCAACTTGCTCTTTCACTCTGAAGGAAGAGTATCCAAACGTGTTAAAGGTCGACAATAGCAAGGTGGCGAACAAAATTGAGTACGTTACCCGCTTCTTGCTAAAAGAGTTCATGAACGGACGTGCACCGAAGATGAAACCAATCAATAAGAAAGTGGTATACCACACCCCATGCCACCTAGAAAAAACCGGTGGCAGTTTGTACACCATCGAGCTTTTGAAAATGATCCCAGGCCTTGAGGTTGAGGTACTTGACAGTCAATGCTGTGGCCTCGCCGGAACTTACGGCTTCAAGACTGAAAACTATGACACATCGATGGCTATAGGCAGTAACTTATTCAATCAAATCAAACGTTCGAAAGCCGATTTTGCTATTACTGATTGTGAAACCTGTAAATGGCAAATTGAAGAAAATACCAGCCTAGAGACCATTCACCCGGTATCACTACTGGCCATGGCGATAGCATAAGCTTCAACATACCCCTCGGTCCCGAAATTTGCCTGTTCCCCACAGTTAACGCAAATTTCGGGATTTTTCCATTTCTGATCCTATAGTTGTACATGGCAAAGCATACTTTCGTGTCTATTTTTAATGACACGTTCAGCCGTTATTGGCAATAACAGGGAGAGTGAAATGCAGCCCCATTTTTTCCGAACGATAAAAGCTAAGCTTTATCTCACCAGCCTACTTTTGATTAGTGCAATGCTAGCATTTGGTGTTTTCGAAAGCCTTTCATTTATGAAGTTGGACAAGCTGCAGCTTGCCGCTCAAGAAACGGCTCATAGTAATACTGACCTACTCATCTTACGTCGCTATGAAAAAGACTTCCTTGCCCGTCTTGATGCTAGCTATGTTGAAAGATTCAACCAAAAGCAAATTGAGCTAAATGCCCGGCTAGGAAAAATAAAAGAATCACTCGCTCAGTATAACGACGCCAACAACGCTGAATTTGATCAGGTAATGGCATCGCTTAATAACTACGCTAACCAATTCAACATCATTGCCGACCAAACCACTCTGCTGGGGTTAACCCCTTCTGAAGGCTTACGAGGGAACATCCGCTCCGCCGCTAACAATACCGAAGAGTTACTTCTTACCAACAACGACGAAAAACTCTATCGGTTATTGTTAACCCTTCGCCGTAATGAAAAAGATTTCCTGATCACCAAAGATCTCAACCATGTGTCAGCCTTTAACAACAATCTAGATTCCTTTCTCTCCGCGTTGGCCACTAGCGAACTGACAGCATCACAGCAACGAGCGTTGAGACGTAGCTTAATCATGTATCAGATGATGTTTGATGAACTTGTTCAAGGCTATGCCACAGTTGGCCTTACATACAGTGAAGGGCTATACGGTGAGTTGAGATCCAATGTTCAACTTGTCGAAAATCAGATAGACCAGTTAGAGCAGGCAATCATCAACAGTATTACTGAACTGCAGTCGCAGGAAAAAGCCATTCTACTTGTTGGCGGGGTGGCGATAACCCTGATCATGACATTAGTGCTGTTAGTGATCAGCCGGACCATCAGCCATCGTCTTAGAGCAGTCAACGACATCATGCAGGACATCGCACAAGGTGAAGGTAACTTAACCGTAAGGATGAATGACCAAGGTGATGACGAACTGGCACAGTTGAGCCGGTCATTTGACCTTTTCACCAGCAAGCTCCAAGCCATCATCAATAATATTGCCGACATTTCCCAACAGCTATCTCGAGCCGCCAACGAGTCAAAGTCAGCCGCCTCGGGCAGCCTGGCCAATGCCGAGCAGCAGCAAGGTGAATCAGCCAATATCGCAACATCAATCAATGAGTTGCTCGCGACCAGCAGTGAAATAGCCAGTAATATCAACGACACGGCCACCGCAGCACGGAACGGGCAGGATAATGCGGTAAGAAGTTTGGAAATCAGCCAGCAAGCCGCAGTGTCTATCGATACACTTGCCAATGAAATTAACGCTGCCCAAAAACACATCCAGACCCTGGAGACTCAAAGCCAGAATATCAACAAGGTGACATCGGTGATCAGAGATATTACCGACCAAACCAACCTGCTCGCCCTCAACGCCGCGATTGAAGCAGCTCGAGCGGGTGAACACGGCCGCGGATTTGCCGTCGTCGCCGACGAGGTCCGTCAGCTGGCACAGCGCACCCGTAGCTCAACTCAAGAAATAGAGCAAACCATCGATCACTTACTCGAAACGGTCAGCCAAAGCGTCTCTGCTATGCAACACAGCGAGACATTGGCAAGCGATACCGTGGCGCACACCAAGCAGGCAAAAGAAGCCGCAGATTTAATTCTGGCAGCCATTACCGATATTTCAGATAGAAGCCTGCAGATCGCCTCAGCGTCCGAGCAGCAAGCAGCGGTGTCGGCGGAAATCGATCAAAACATCCACCGAATTGCTGAGCTGGCTACCCATACCGCGGCAGCGGTCAGCCAAACCAGTAGCAGCAGCCAAGACGTTGCCAATATGGCCGACCAACTCGATAGCGTGGTCAGCCAGTTCAAATACAAGTGATATCATCGTATACCCAAGTAACGTCAAGGTGCTTGGGTATACCTAGCGATGTCTATCGAAGCGTTGTCAAAATTAGCGGGGTTCTGATGGTAAAGCGCCGTCAGAGCGCCCTAGTTTGCTAACGTATAGGCGATAACATAGTGCGCCCATTAGTATATATAACACTGAGCCCCCCGCTATCACCCCGCTCCAGCCGAAATACTGCCAGCAACCAATCAAATAGAAGCCGCCTAAGCTACCGCCAGCGTAGTAGTGCACCAAATACAAAGCCGTTGCTGTTGCCTTCGCCGTTTTTGCCCTTTGACTGACCCAACCATAAGCCAAGGAATGCGTGAAAAAAGAACCAGAACTGATCAGTAATAGTCCTAGTACCATGGCATAAACAGACTCATACCATGCGACCCACATACCCATCGCACTGATACACGTGCCCAGCACCATACCAGGGGCTGCCGGAAAATGCTGAGTCCAGCGCCCACTCAATTTTGCTGATACTGTACCGCTGAGGTAACACAAAAAGATCATCGACGCCCAGCTTACCGGTACGGAGTAAGGTTCGGCGACTAGACGGAAGCCCATGACAGAGTATAAATTAACAAACAAAGCAAAATTCACACCGCCAATCATCATCGCTTGCGATAACTCAGGCGTACGCAGATGCACCAATACGCTATAGGTTTGTTGCCGAAGCTGCCCTTTTGCTGGCTTGAAATTACGTTGTTCCGGCAACAGAAAGTAGATAGCGATGGCAACCACGAGGCTGAAAATCGCCATGCATATAACGGCCCCTTGCCAGCCATAACGCTCAGATAGAAAGCCGCCTGAAATCCTCCCGGCAATCCCCCCTAGCGAATTGGCACTGATATAGCCGCCCACTGCCAGCATCAAAGCCCGTGATGTGAACTCCTCGGCCATATATGCCACGGCCACAGCAGCAAATCCCGCCAACGCGGCCCCCATCAGAGCCCGACTCAAGCTGAGCATGAGCAAGCTCTCTGCGGTCAGCATCAAAAAACCGATGACGGGCAATAAGCTTAGGCTGATTAACATCACCGGTCGTCGACCAATACGCTCAGACCACACCGCCCAAGGAACAAGGGTTACTGCCAGCGCCAAGGTCGCTGCAGCCACCAACCAATTCACTTTTGTTGCTGAAACGGCGAAGTTCTCTGCCATCAGAGGCAGCATAGGTTGGAATAAGTACAAATTGCAGAAAATCAAAAAAGAGCCTAAACACAAGGCAAAACTGGCTCTTCGATATTCGGTTGTTTGAATGTCTATCATGTTGGCTGTCAGCAAAGAAATCTGATCCAACCGTAGCAATTCGATAGGAATAGTGAAAATATATTAAAACTATAGAAGCTATAAAGGATATATATAGCAAATGGATATTCGCCAGCTCAATTACTTTGTTACGTTGGCTGAAACGGCCAATTTTACCCGGGCAGCAGCCAAGCTTCACATCGCGCAACCGGCGCTGAGCATCGCCGTTAAAAAATTTGAGCAGCAGCTCGGTATTATCCTGTTCGATCGTAACGAACGCCGTGTCTCGCTGACACCAGAAGGCGAAGTATTACTGCGTCATGCCCGCTTGATCTTACAAAGTGTCCACGACGCCACGATTGCGATGGAAGAATTGAAAGGGCTCACAAAAGGGGAAGTCAAACTCGGGGTACCAAGCTCGCTGGGCTCGTACTATTTACCTGATATTTTGATGGGTTTTAAAAGCCAATACCCTGAACTCAAATTAACCATTGTTGAAGCCGGTACTGAGACTATTCGTCAGATGTTGCTGGAAAAAGAACTCGATTTGGGCATTATCCACTGCGATCACATACCGGACAGACTTGCCACTGAGCACCTACTCACCACCCACATGGTCGCTGCCGTTCACCCAGAAAATGACTTAGCCACTCTCGATGTAATCGACTTCAAGACATTCTTTGAGCAGGACCTTGTGATGTTCAAGCCGGGCTATTTTCACCGCGAATACATCGATAGGATTTGCCAGGAAAATAACTTCAAGCCCAACATCGCCTTTGAAACTAACTTGCTGCCAATGATATTAAAGATTGTCCGCAATGATTTTGCGGTTACGGCATTGCTGGATATGGTTACGGAGAATGAGTCCGGTTTAGTTCCTATCCCATTCGAACAACCCGTGATACTGAATATTGCCATTGCATGGCGAAAAGACGGTTATTTATCCGTCGCTGATAAAGCCTTCATGGAGTATGTAAAAAACAATCGCCAATTGTAACCACTTTTACATCCTGTAACACAGCAAACCCGTTATTAACGAGTGTAAGCAATGTATTTACTGTGTTTAACTAACAATGCTCAAAACATCAACAGAACACAATCATTAACGACAATCAAACACTTGATGCGGCATGCTTTTTCATGTCTGTAGCGCAATATTAACACATCACTCAAAATTCTGTTTCAGATCATAAACTGGTCCGATTATTGTCGTTACCCCACCTCTTTTTAGGTAAATTTATCAAAAATAATGTGTAAGAGAATTTTATCAATTAACACATTATTTCTTAATTTTGTGGTTTAAGAGGATTTTTTCCATGTTGGAGCTATTGATTGGCTTGGCAGTTACGGTTGCTGTTGGCTATTTCATTATTAAAGGATACAAACCTGCGGGCGTTCTACTAACAGCAGGTTTACTGTTACTACTTATTACTGGTGCACTGGGTTATAACGTACTGCCTGAGAAAATTCAGGCAACCGGTAACTTCGTCACCGACTCATTAGAGTATGTAAAATACATGCTTCAGTACCGTGGTGGCGGCCTAGGTATGCAGATCATGCTACTTTGTGGTTTTGCGTCCTATATGACGCACATTGGTGCTAACAACGTAGTGGTAAAACAGTTCTCTAAACCACTTTCCGTCATCAAGTCACCTTATGTTCTGCTAGTAGCTGCATATATCGTTGCTTGTTTGATGTCGCTGGCTGTAAGTTCAGCAACAGGTCTGGGTGTACTTTTGATGGCCACCCTATTCCCAATGATGACCGCGATGGGTATCTCCCGCCCTGCAGCGGTTGCTATCTGTGCGTCACCTGCAGCGATCATTTTGTCGCCAACATCGGGTGACGTAATTGTTGCAGCAGAAAAATCAGGTCTACCACTGCACGTATTTGCGGTTGAAACTGTACTTCCAGTGTCTATCTGCGCCATTATCGTCATGGCAGCTGCGGCGTTCTTCTGGAACAAATACCTAGATAAGAAAGAAAATATCGTCATGGAAAAAGTCGATATTTCTGAAATCGAAGTGAAAGCGCCAGCTTACTACGCAATCTTGCCATTTCTGCCAATCATCGGCGTATTTGCTTTCAACGGTGAAACGATTCCTGGCCTATCGCTAGATATCTACACCATCGTAGTCATGTCTATCTTTATCGGCGCGATTGTTGATTTCGTGACTAAACGCTTCAAAGGTAAAGAAACACTAGAAGATCTAGAAGCGTGTTATCAAGGTATGGCTGACGCATTCAAAGGCGTTGTCATGCTATTGGTTGCGGCGGGTGTGTTCGCACAAGGTCTAATGTCTATTGGCGCTATCGACAACCTTATTGGCCTAGCAGAATCGGCTGGTGCCGGAGGCTTCGCGCTAATGTTGCTACTGACAGGCTTAACCGTTGCGGCCGCTATCGCAACCGGCTCTGGTAACGCTCCGTTCTACGCGTTTGTTGAGCTAGCGCCAGCGCTAGCAGGTAAAATGGGCCTAAGCCCTGCTTTCCTTATCATTCCGATGCTACAGGCGTCTAACCTAGGTCGTACGATCTCTCCAGTTTCAGGCGTAATCGTTGCAACATCTGGTATGGGTAACGTGAGCCCGTTCGAAGTAGTTAAACGTACTTCAGTTCCGGTTCTATTTGGCTTGCTGACCGTTATCATCGGTACGGTTGTGTTGGTTCCAATGTACAGTTAACTTACAACACTGAGTATGCTCAAATAACATCCCGGTATGGCGAACACCATACCGGGATTTTTATTACCCGTTACATACTGCCCTTAACAAGAACGGCTTTACTCTTTATCTTGGGCTGTCTTTACTGGCAAGCGACAATTTCTAGATTGTAGCTATCATCTTTGTCGCTTGGGTGGTTATAGCGAAGATAGCAGTTATCATTTTTCAATGTTGGTTTGCCACCAGTATAAATTAAGTTCGATTTATCTGTGATGATAAGTGCATTATCTTCGTCTTTTTTGGTAATCCCCCAATCTTTATTTTCTTGATAGTCTCTATTAATTCCATCAACTAAAGTGGTAATGGTATAGAAATCTGACTCAGGATAACCGTATCTAAAAATACAACGATTACTATCGTTTACATTTAGTTCGCAACCAGGAATCGGAATTGCTTCGCCAATATAACCACTTGGATCTTTTTCCCCAGAATCTAGGTTTGTAATATAGTCTCTATTTTCAAGGCCAGCCATGGCCATTTTACCGAAACCAATCTCCAAGCCAGATTCAACCGCCCCTTTCAGCCCTTCTAGCGCCGAGTTACGGGCATCAGTCTGCAAGTTTAAGAAGCGCGGAGCAGCAGTAACTGCTAAAATACCAAGAATGACGATCACCACGACTAACTCTATCAGTGTAAAACCATTTTTCTTCATTGTTAAACCTATCGAGTATCTACTCTAACACTGTCAATTTAATGACTAACACTCGACGAGTCAATGTCACTATCACTATCACTATCACTATCACTATCACTATCACTATCACTATCACTATCACTATCACTATCACTATCACTTAAAACAGCACATTTTTATTTGAATTTGGCATATAAAATAAGGTTATCTGTAACCAAATAACTTTCCCGTTAAAGTGCAGCGAGAAATATATCCCCATTACCTGGTTAATTATTCAGCATCAATAATAACCACCTCCTTAGATAACAGTTATCACTGCTATTACGGCAATTTGCACTTGAATAAAATTAACAGCTTGATCATTAATATCGCTATAAATGCGTCGAATATAACCATAATAAAGAAAGAGGCCATACCGCCCCTTAAACTGACGCATATATCAGCGCACAATCTCAATCCCTTTACTCACTCATTCTAACGATGCTCGAAACTAATATTGAAAGGAAAGTGGACCTATAATGACTAAAGACAATGTAGCAAGTTACTGAACGTCAACATTGTATAGCCCTTCCTCTGCAACCTACCTGCAGTATCACTTCCGAGCGACGAGCAAGCCCAAAGCACATAAATTACCGTAATGCAGCGTGAACATGTTAAACTCCCCTCCCTTTGTAGCCCTATACTAGGATCTAGCGTTGCGGTAGAAACCCTAGTCTTATGGGGCGAAATACATTTATATCTAATACTGGGGCATATGAGTGCAAGAGATGCCCATTGATTATTACGGGCCTTCGAGCTCACTAACGAAGCAAGGCACATTGCAAAAAGTAATGTCTCCTCTGTGTCCCCTTTTAGACATAATTTAATGTAAGATCATGATTAAAAACAAAATTAACGAATATCCAAAGTACTGGGCGGAATGCTACGGTACTGCACCTTTCCTACCTACTAGCCGTGCCGAAATGGACGCGCTTGGCTGGGATAGTTGTGACATTATTATCGTTACCGGTGATGCCTACGTTGACCACCCAAGCTTTGGTATGGCCGTCATCGGGCGTTTGCTTGAAGCACAAGGTTTCCGTGTCGGAATCATCGCGCAGCCAGAATGGAACAACAAAGATGCCTTCATGGCACTGGGGCAACCAAACCTGTTTTTCGGCATCACAGCCGGTAACATGGACTCTATGATCAACCGCTATACCGCTGATCGTAAATTGCGCCATGATGATGCCTACACGCCAAATAACGAAGGGGGCAAGCGCCCTGACCGCGCGGTATTGGTGTACTCACAACGCTGCCGTGAAGCTTACAAAGAAACCCCTATCGTTCTGGGCGGTATTGAAGCCAGCCTGCGCCGCCTTGCCCACTATGATTACTGGTCGGATAAAGTGCGCCGTTCGGTACTTCAGGATGCCAAAGGCGATATCCTGCTGTTTGGTAACGCCGAGCGTGCCTTGGTGGAAGTTGCCCACCGTCTTGCTAATGGTCAAAATATTGCTGAGCTGACAGACATTGCGGGCACGGCTGTTATGATGCGTGAATGCCCAGCGCATTATAAAGAAATAGATTCAAGCCGAATTGAAAAACCGGGCAAGGCAATGCCATTGCCTAACCCGTATGCAACAGAAGAAACCTGTGCCACCAACAAAAATGAAAAAGCACAAGAGCCTGTTGCACAACCGGTCCAAATTCAGGCTTCTCGTCACGATGCCGAAACGACCGTTGTGCGTTTGCCTTCTTTTGAAAAGCTGCGTAACGACCGAATTTTATATGCCCACGCCAGCCGTGTCATGCATCTGGAAACCAACCCTTACTCAGCACGCGCTTTGGTTCAGAAGCACGGTGATCGCGAGCTGTGGATAAACCGTCCACCCATTCCTCTGACCACAGAAGAGATGGATTTTGTGTTCGGTTTGCCTTATGCCCGTGTACCACATCCAACCTATGGCAAAGCTAAAATTCCTGCGTATGACATGATCAAGACCAGTGTCAATATCATGCGTGGCTGTTTTGGTGGTTGTTCTTTCTGCTCCATCACCGAGCATGAAGGCCGTATCATTCAAAACCGTTCACAAGAGTCGATCCTTAATGAGCTAGAAGAGATCCGTGACAAGGTACCTGGCTTTACCGGAACAATTTCTGACTTGGGCGGCCCAACAGCCAACATGTACCGATTGGGGTGCTCTGATCCTCGTGCCGAGAAGAACTGCCGTCGTCCGTCATGTATCTTCCCTGAGATTTGTAAGAAGCTAGATACCGATCATAAGCACACCATCGATCTGTACCGTAAAGCGCGAAATGTTGATGGTATCAAGAAGATCATGATTGCTTCCGGCGTACGTTACGATCTCGCTGTTGAGTCTCCGGAATATGTCAAAGAACTAGTGACCCACCACGTGGGTGGTTACCTAAAAATTGCACCCGAGCACACCGAGAAAGGCACGCTGGATCTGATGATGAAGCCGGGCATGGGTACTTATGACCGCTTTAAAGATATGTTCGAAAAGTACAGCAAGGAAGCGGGTAAGAAACAGTACCTGATCCCATATTTCATCTCGGCCCACCCGGGTTCAACGGATGATGACATGCTGAACTTGGCATTGTGGCTGAAGAAGAACGAATTCGAGTGTGATCAGGTTCAGAACTTCTATCCATCACCGATGTGTAACGCCACAGCGATGTACCACTCTGAAACTAATCCGCTGAAGCGTGTTAAATACAAAAAACGTGAAGACCTGTTTGTGGCCAAAGGAGAGCGTCAACGCCGTTTACATAAAGCAATGTTGCGCTACCACGATCCATTAAACTGGCCACTGATCCGTGAAGCTCTGATCAATATGGGCAAGAAACACTTGATCGGTGATAGAGCTAACTGTTTGGTGCCTGAAGAAGGCAGCGAAGCAGAAATGACACCCGCTCAGCGTCGCGGCTCAGGTCGCCACGGTGCCAAACGCTTTGCGACCAAACACCCCAACCAGCCTGATATCCGTAAGGATGGCAAGCGTGGTGGTCAACGTGGTGATGGTCAGCGTAAGAATGGCAGTCAAACAGGTGGTAACGCCAACGGCAGCAAGAATAATGGCTCTGCTCCCGCGTCGCGTAACGGTAAAAACACCAAGGGATCAACAAACGGATCCCAGACACAGACGAGACAAGGCGGTAATGGTAACGGGAACGGCCCACGCAATGGCAAACCCAGCCAGTCACGTGCTGGTGGCAAGCCAAACCGCTCTCGTGCACGATAGCGCCAGGTAGAAAAGCGCCTGATATAAACCTAAAAAAGCCCGCAATTGCGGGCTTTTTGTTGGGTAATGATGTCTAGCGCATCAGCTCGGATACCATCAGCCCAACAACGGCAATTGCCACCAGCACACCGAAGCCAATTAGAATTTTCTGTTGCGATTTTTCATCAAGATACTTCGTCACTAGTGCGCCTAGTAACAAGAGTATGATGATTACAGCAAGCTTAAGCATCTCAACACCACAATATAGATTGGCTAATAAATAAACCTTATCAGACGAATAACACATGTTCTGTCTAGCCAATCATGTTTTCGTTATTCTTATCAGGCTGTTTGTAACATACTGTTTAAACAGTAGATGACAACTTGGTTTTTACCGTTTTCCTTTGCCTGATACAGTGCTTTATCCGCCCTCGCTATCGACTGCTCCATGTCATCGCCCCCTTTGGCCACACCGATACTCACCTGAACGACACAACTTTTCCCGCTGAATTCAAGCTGCATTGATGAGATACTCTCGCGGATATACTCCAAAACCATTTTAACCCCGACGATGTCCTCTGCCGGAACCAGTATTGCAAACTCCTCCCCACCATAACGAGCAACAACGGTATGGCGATCACTTTCTCTTCTTAGGCAATCTGCGACCGCGATAATCACTTTGTCACCAAATAGATGGCCGTGGGTATCATTGATCACTTTAAAATCATCAATATCAACCATAGCAACGTAATATGGAGCACTGGCCTTTATGTGCTTTTCAATCTGAGCCTGCAGGTAATATTTACTTCTCAGCCCTGTCATTGCATCGGTTTGCTGTATACGTAGTGCCAGCATGACATGGCCAAGTGCACTTTGGGCATAAGTACGCAGCATATTAATCAACAGAGGCAATTCTAACCTTGGCGATGCAATATAGAGTAAACCGATCAACTGTTTATTTTTTGTCAGTGGAATACGGATACACTTTTTACCCGGCGCAATAAATGCTGAAACCATATCAGGCTGTTTTGCTGGGAGTTTGGCAAACCTACCGAGTTGAGTGGCTAAATTGCCAATGAACTCTTTCTCAGAGAGACAATGCTTACATTGGGCTGACTCAAAATCGCCGGAATAAACATTTCGCATATACAGGTGAATTGACTGGCAACCAATCACACCTTCTACCATCTGTCTCAAGGCTGTGTTCAACTCATGGATACTTTCTACTTCGCTCAACTGTCTGCCGTAAATATGCACTCGCTGAATAATATAAATAGACAGGCCAATAATAAGAATAAACACCAAGAGGGATAAGGTCACAGCACTTATACCGAACGTATGCATGATGATTTCTGACTTCGCAGCACCAGAGAGCACCACCCAACCATGAAGTGAGCGGGCATCGTAAACGCTGAATTTCTCCTCATCATTATACACGTAGGACGCAATAGTACCGGTGGATTCACCGCTATCGATTCGTGCCAGCAAATCGCGCGACACACTGCTCGACGACTTGCCAACCCGGCTGAGATCAGGGTGCATGACAATATTACCGGTTCTACGTTCTACGGCATATACGTAGCCATTATCCAAAGTCTTAAGCAGTGACAGACTCTCATACAAACTCGCCACATTGATTTCGAGGATGATTCGCACCTCTTGTCGTTGCAATGGTTCCAGCACCGACACGAGGGCAACAGCCCACCTCCCAGTACTGCCACTGAGATAAATTGGTGTGATGTAGATCTGCCCCGAAAAAGCGGGTTTATACCAGGGTCGCTTGGCTATTTCTTCAAAAGCCGCCACTTTATAAAACCCATCAGTACCGTAGTAATTACCATTGGCCAATAAGCCTACTTCTAAATATTGGCTCTTTGCACTCACAATGGTCTGTGCCGCCTCCATGACCCCTTGAATACTGTTTTTTTCCTCCCACAGCTGCTCAAGAAGATAAAGGTGACTTTCAGCAGAAACAAAGTGATGCGCTAAATACTCTCTAGCGATACGTACATTTGACGTAGCCTGTTCTATCGCCGCATTTTGGTTACTTTTATATTCGCTATAGCCTACATACACCAATAAGCTAAGAATAAAAAACACCAATGGAAATATAATGGATATCAGTAATCGCGGTTGTACATTCATGTACTTCAATAACCTTTGACGTTTGATTTTTGTCACCCAGTCAATTTTTTGACCAGGTTTTTAAGTGATATTATCCATATGTAGAAGAAAAGCGCTTTTAGTTATAGAAATCAAAGCGCTATTTAGTGATGCATTGCACAAAATAAAGCGCAGTTAAAAAAAAAAGCCGCTTAACGCGGCCATATTTTAAATTTCAAACATTGGGTAATCTTTCATCTCAGGAATGACCCTCTGCAACTCTTGTTCTTCTTCTGCAAGGCCTTCAATAGAATCACAGAGTACGCCCGCCTGCTCGGCGACTTCGCCAGAGCGCTGACGGATTTTTTCCTGTAAGCTTTTTTTCAGTTCTGATAACTGCGTTTGGAAGTCAGAAAAGTTCAGTTCACCGCTTTTCATTTCAGCTGACAATGACGCAATTATCCCAGAAATGGACTCCATACTGATATGCTTCAGTGCATCATCAAATTCTTGCTTCCAGTCTGAGCCCATCGACTCAAAGACATCAGCAGGCATCACAAATTCACCTTCAGGGTAAAACTTTTGTTTCGCTTTTTCACTGTATTCATCAACGAGTTTTTCTGCGCCAGAGAACGCGTCACTCTCACCAAAATGGGAAGATAGCTCATCAATAATATCTTGAGCGATACTCGCTCCATCATCGGCCAAATCCGCCATTTGAGGCAAGTAAGACTTAATATGCTGACTATATGACTGTAATGCTTGTGTTTGAGGTTCAGAAAGCGCAACTTGCTTACCTTCAATAAAAAGCTGGTTATCACCATCAATCAACAATTTGGCTTGTCCGCCCTGATAAATTGAGACGTGATCGCCGGCAATATGGATATCATTGGGTACATTCACCGGACAGCTTTGCGCATAGCTCCCTGCCGATAGCGCAAGTAGAGAAAGTGTAATGAGTGTTTTATTCATAGCTGACTTCGCTTTATTTATATCTGGCACTACTATATACCCAAGTGACTCCAAATTGCAGGTATCATCGCCTTACCAACGTGCTCAATTTAAAAATAATAACCGAACAAAATAGTCAGCCTGCAATATCCTGAAGAGTAAGCAATTAATCCCCCTTGAGACATGCATATTGGCGTCGCTTAAGGTTATACTACCCTTTGGCCCAACCAATAAAGAGTTAACGTGGATAAAGTCGCTATTTTTGTCGATGTGCAAAACATCTATTACACCGTCAAAGACACCTATGGTTGTAACTTTGATTACAATGCCTTTTGGGCCGAAGCAACCCAAGGCAGAGACGTTGTGGCGGCTTATGCGTATGCGATTCATCGTGGTGACGAGAAACAACGTCAGTTCCAGAATATTCTTCGAGGGATAGGTTTTGACGTCAAACTCAAACCATTTATTCAACGCAGCGATGGCTCCGCCAAGGGAGATTGGGATGTCGGTATCACTCTCGATGTGATAGAGCATGCGCCAGATGTTGACCGTGTGATCCTACTTTCTGGTGATGGCGATTTCGACCTCTTGGTTGATAAAGTACAGAGCAAATACGGTATTGATGTTGAAATATACGGGGTACCGGGTTTGACCGCGACCTCTCTGATGAACACAGCCCACTTCTTCCGCGAAATAGAAGAGACACTGCTGCTAAAGCGTTAAAGATAAAGGGTTATAAAAGGTAGGAGCTATAGCGTACTCCTACCTGAAAGTAACCAGAGTACGACACTGGATCAAAACTGAATTAACGCAGTTCAGTGAGGGCTTTGTAGTCGTCTGTTTCTCGTAACTCTTTTAATGCACCAAACATCATCTTCAACGGGACAATCACAAAGTACACGGACGCGATAACCACCATCACTGGGTCGGCATACACAGAGTAAGCAGCCAGACCAACATACTGCATCAAAATAGCCAATATAAAGCCAACCATCACAGCACCGCTGATCACCGTATCCATCATCCACTGCTTGGACTCTGCCACCACGAGATTAGACCCCGACTGATGGCCATACTTTTTCATGACCAGAAAAGTCGCCAGACAACCAATGACGTTAATTACACCAAAAAAGAGTGCTAGGCCAGCATCAATATCTCGGCCTCCATCCAATATCGCCAAAACCGCTGAACTGAATGAAATACAACACATAACGGTGATCACGAGTCCTTTGAAAGCAATAACCAATGGCTCAACCTTTTGGACTCTAGCGGCATCTTGTCGAGATGGTGAGCGAATATACGCGGCAGCGACTAGGGATAGCACGGTCAATGCTAAGCTAACCAGTGAGTACGCCCCATCGAAAAGAATAACGAGTGAACCCATCCAGAGCCCGAATCCGATCCCTAACAGGGCGAACAGCAGCGCTGAAAAAGTTGAAAATTGTAAAAGCTTACGCTCCAGTACCACATTGCATTGCATAATTACCTCAGTGCAGGACCTACCGCCTTGCTTGAATTCTTGTTTTGTTCTCACTCCTGATCATACTGGTATGAGAGCAAATACGGTAATCGCTGAGCGCCATTATTTTTGGCGCTAATGCAGATTTTCATCGCTGAATACAGGATAATGCATGAATATCTCTGTCGAGGATCCCTATGAAACTCAGTCAATTAGCACTTTTTCTTGAAACCTGTGAATCTGGTTCAATCACAGAAGCAGCCAAAAGGTGTGGTAAAAATCGCACAACGGTTAGTTCGGCAATAAGCACATTGGAAGATGAACTTGGAATATCGCTCCTCCAACGCAGCGGTAATCAGGTGCAGCTAACAGAGATTGGCGAAGCCATAAAAAACGACGCTGAGCGGATCATCATGATTGCCAATGATATCCACGCCAAATGCCAACAGCATCTCGAAGGCGTTGAAGCAGCCCTGCGGATCGCCAGAGATGATGCACTACCAGAATCGTTCTGGCGCCAACTGGTTCACGATTTGAGCGTCAATTACCCCAACAGTAGCATATCTATCTATGTTGCACCGCCTCCCGAGCTCGATGAAATGGTCGAGCAGAACATGGTGGATATGGCTTTTTGCCTACTGCCAACGACGAATAACCTACCCAATAACCAATATACCCAGCTAGGACAAATTCGGATGATGGCGGTAGCCCATGCTGATCACCCTCTTAACCAACTCAGTGACGTGGTCAGCGACGATTTGGCCCATGCGACTGAATTTGTATTGGCAGCCATCAAAGATCAGAGCTTGACCGCCGTTTCGCCAACCTCTAGCAACTATATCGCTCTCACCTTTTACGAGCATCTGCGCAATGCGGTGCTCGACGGTAATGGTTGGTCAACCGTACCATCGGTACTGATCAACAGCTACTTGAGAGACGGTACATTACAAGTGCTAAACCATTACCAATCAATGCGCTGGCAGCCCTATGGCGTGATCTACGGCAAGCATATCCAACTGGGCCGAATATCCCGGTGGCTTTCAGCACAGCTAGAGGCCTATATCGATAAAGAAGCCCACTAGTGTCAGTGTTGAGCCACTGTCTTACGACACGCTTCCTATACTCTATGAAGTTTTGTGACCCTTCAGAGGTAGGCCTAGATGATAAAAAAATTAGTGGCCGAGTTTATCGGTACGTTCTGGTTAGTACTCGGCGGGTGCGGCAGCGCAGTGCTAGCGGCAGCTTTTCCTGATGTTGGAATTGGTTTACTGGGTGTGTCGCTGGCGTTTGGCTTGACCGTGGTCACCATGGCCTACGCCATCGGCCATATTTCGGGCTGTCATCTTAATCCGGCGGTGACCGTGGGGCTTTGGTCTGGCGGGCGTTTTCCGGCGGCTGAAGTCGTCCCTTATATCATCTTTCAGGTACTCGGTGCGATTGCCGGGGCGTTTGTGCTCTATCTCATTGCCAGTGGACAAGCTGGGTTCAGCCTTGCTGGCGGCCTCGCCTCTAATGGTTACGGCGACCATTCTCCCGGAAATTACAATATGGTGTCTGGATTTATGACTGAATTTGTCATGACCTTCATGTTCCTGATTGTGATCCTCGGGGCGACCCATAAGCTTGCTTCTCCTGCAATGGCAGGGTTGGCTATCGGGCTAGCATTAACACTGATTCACCTGATCAGCATTCCAGTGACCAATACCTCGGTCAACCCTGCCCGCAGTACAGGCCCTGCGGTACTGGTTGGTGACTGGGCGATGGGCCAACTATGGCTGTTCTGGGTAGCGCCGCTACTCGGGGCCCTAGTTGCTGGTCTGGTTTACCGCTGGCTATCCCCCGATGAATAGTGAGCTCGCAGACCTAAACAAAAAATGCGGCTTAATGCCGCATTTTTATCTTTGTTGATTAGACGATGGTATTACCTACCGACTGCTCAAAATCCGCAACAACACCTGTACCGGATGCTTCATTTTACTCTGTTCAAGGCGCTTGGCCTGACTGCGACAGGAGTAACCAGTAGCTAAACAACGGTCGACATCCAGATTGGCAAGGTTAGGCTGCCAGCTCAAGGCATACACCCCCTTTGATGTCTCGAGTTTGTCTTTTTCATGACCGAATGTACCCGCCATACCGCAACAGCCTACAGAAACAGGGATCAGGTTCGCACCAAAATGATGGAAGATTGTCCCCCACTCTTTTTCAGCGTTCGGCAATTTTGTCTTTTCGGTACAGTGCGCGAACAAATACCAATCATCGCCTTCAATTTTTGGTGATGCCGGTTTATCGTTCAGCACAGGCAACAACCATTCATGGGCGGTCAGTACAGTGAATTCTCCGCGTTTATTCCCCAACACTTCATCGTATTCGTCGCGATAACAGAGCACGAGTGCCGGATCAACGCCCACCATGGGGATACCCAATTGGGCCAGTTGATTGAGAAACTCTGCCGTGCTCTTGGCTGTTTTAGCGAATTGACGCAAGAAGCCCTTCACGTGCTGCGCTTTGCCATTGGGTTTGAAGGGTACCAACATCGGTTTTTTACCGAGTCTTTCAGCAAGGAAAACCAAGTCACGCACCACTTCAGCATCGTAATAGCTGGTAAATGGGTCTTGAACGATCAAGACGTAATCCTGTCGCTCCCGCTCAGACAGTGCCTGCAGCCACTGCAGGTCAAAACGGGTGGCATGGTGGCCATCCAAGCTCTCGAACAGAGTCGGCACAGACAACGCCGGCATATCAACATAACCAACCGCTTTTGCTGTTAAGCTCTTCGACCAGTTAGGCCGCATAATCGCATTAAAGGTCGCTGGGGCTTTGGCCATTATCGGCAAATAACTTTCGACATAAGCGACGAGGTAATCTTTCACCGGGCGCTGGTAGCGGCTGTAATACATATTCATAAAGCGCGAACGGAAACTCGGTACATCCACCTTGATTGGGCATTGGCTGGCGCAGGCTTTACACGCCAAGCAACCATTCATTGCCTCCATGACTTCATGGGAAAAGTCATATTCATTACGCTTGGCGCCAAAGGTATTTCTGAAGCGGTCGATGATCTGCTTCACTGATGGCGAGCTCTCCATCAAGGTATTCTCAAGCTCGACGGGGTCGATACCTTGCTCAGACAATAAACGGAGCCACTCACGTACCAGGCCCGCACGTCCCTTCGGCGAATGGCGACGATCTGCACTGATTTTCATCGACGGGCACATCGGTGAACTGGTATCGTAATTAAAGCAAAGCCCGTTGCCGTTGCACTCCATTGCCTGCTTGAAACTATCCCGCACCTTTACCGGGATCTGCCGGTCGTAGTAACCACGTTTAACCCCATCAACCTTCACCAACTCGTCGTCATTTTCGAGCGGTATGCAGATTTTACCGGGGTTCATCCGATTGTCAGGGTCAAACGCCGCTTTAATTCTCCGCAGCTCGGTATACAGCTCTTCTCCGAAGAACGCAGGCCCATATTCAGAACGATAACCTTTACCATGCTCGCCCCACATCAGGCCGCCATATTTCGCCACTAAGACGACGACCTGGTCGGAGATCTGCTTCATCAAGCGTTCTTGTTCAGGATCGCACATGTCTAACGCAGGCCTGACATGCAGTACCCCCGCATCAACATGACCAAACATACCGTAATCTAGCTGGTTCTCATCTAACAACTGACGGAACTCACCAATAAAGTCAGCTAAATTTTCTGGTGGTACGCAGGTATCTTCAGCAAAGGGAACCGGCTTCTTGCTGCCTTTAGCCGCGCCCAGCAAGCCCACCGCTTTTTTGCGCATGTTATAGATTTTTTGGATATCAGCGAGCGCATGACACACCTGGTAGCCAATAATGCCATGCTGTTTGTTTGCCAACATCACATCCAGCTGCTGGCACAGTGCGGTCACTTGCTGCTGGTTCTCTTGAGGATCGTTACTGGCATACTCGACAATATTGATACCCAACATGTCTTGATTAGGCACATCGGTAATCAAATCACTGACCGTATGCCAAACAATGTCTTGCTTGGCCAAGTTCAATACCCGTGAGTCCACCGTCTCCACGGATAATGCCCTCGCTTCGACCATCATCGGGGCATTACGCAACGCCGAATCGAAACTGTCGTACTTGATATTAACCAAGGTACGAGCTTTAGGTATGGGGGTAAGATTGAGTTTGGCCTCAGTAATAAAAGCCAATGAGCCTTCCGAGCCACAGAGCAGACGAGTGATATCAAACTGGTTGAGCTCATCATCGAACACATTCTTTAAATCGTAGCCGGTGAGGAAGCGGTTAAGTGGTGGGAACTTAGCGACAATTTGCCCTCGCTTGTCTCGGCAAACCCGCTCAGACACCTTCAACGCTCGAGTTGCCAGTCCATCGCTATCAGCCAGTGAATGAATAGCCTCACTCTGCTGTGGCTCGGTATCCAATACCGAACCATCAACCAACACCGCCTTTAGCCCCAACACATGATCAGATGTCTTACCGTACTTAAGCGAGCCTTGACCTGACGCATCGGTATTGATCATACCGCCAATCGTTGCCCGGTTACTGGTCGATAAATCCGGCGAGAAGAAGAATCCATATGGACGCAAAGCATCATTTAGCTGGTCTTTAACTACCCCGGTTTGAACCCTGACCCAGCCTTCTTCAGCATTGATCTCCAGCACCTTGTTCATATGGCGAGATAAATCAACCACGATACCCGGTGTTAGCGACTGACCATTGGTTCCCGTCCCCCCGCCCCGAGCAGAGAAAGTAATGCTTTTATAGGCGTCAGATTGTGCCAGCTGACCAAGTATAATTAGGTCTTGATTTTGGGTAGGAAATACCACGGCCTGAGGCAACTGTTGATAGACGCTATTATCCGTTGCCACCGCAAGGCGACTGGCATAGGTGCTTTCCATATCCCCACAAAAGCCTGCTTTTTCGAGCTCTTGCAGGAACGACAGTACGACATCTTCAGTACCGTTTGGGTGTGTCAGTGCAGGTAACATTGCTCTCCTTTTCCAGTATCACGCCGTATCCTACGACGACTGGCCTCTCTATGTGTTGTTATTTGGTTGTCGTCACACTTTACCCTACCGGTATCGGGAAAAAAAGCGTCTGATTCAAACCACTACTCCCATGGCCATGCTAACGACTCACCAGAGCCCTTACCCAAGAAGAGCCAGCAAGCAGCCACGCCCCAAGAACAAGGTAACCGACACCTTTAATTCCCAGCACTATCAAACTAACGGTTTGCATTGATGACAACACGGCAATGACGCCATTAATAGCAAATGCCCCTGCTAATACACAGACACAGGCAATGAGCTGGCGAACAAATGGCATGTCAGGGGTGTTTTGATCAACTTGCTCGGCGTAGTCGATGGTCAAGACGACCCCGAGCAACACAGCAAACAAGTAAGCTTGGCCCGGTACAAGAGATATCCCAGCCGTTACGCCAACGATCACACTCAGGCCAAGCCAGAACCAACGGTTGGTTAATTGGTGTTGGAAGACAGTAAACTCGTAATTGCGCCAGGCAATAAATATCGCGACGATAACGATACCGAGCATCAAACTCAACACAGCATCACTGATGAAATGGGCACCGAACCAGACTCGCGCCACGCACTGACCGAGTATCAATAGCACCGTGACAACAGCAATCAACCGTTGTTGTCCAGCAGATGAGAAACGTCGCCGCAGGAAATGGCTCAAAATGCCGCATATCAATGTCGTCAGTAAAATATGTCCGCTCGGAAAGCCAAAGCCATACGCATTGATTTTTTGCAGTTCAGGGACAATAAAAAATGGGCGAGGCAGCGTCAGACCATGCTTGAGCAAGGAAGCACAATACAAAGAGACCACTATCAAAAAAGCAACCTCAAGGAATAATGGCGTACGGAAATAACCGGCAAAAAGTACGGCCATAAGAAAGACAAACCAAGGCTCCCCTATAATACTGATACTCCGCATCACCCCAGTGAACAACCATTGTGCTGGTGTTGACCAGGTCGAAGTGTAGAACTGGAACTGTTCAATCAACCCCAGCTCGTATTGATGCAGTATATTGGGCTCTGTGTCAAAACGCTCGTAGATGATTACGTCGCTTTCCGGGGTGACGGAAAGCCACTGAGGTAGTAATGGCATATCTTCTGCGTAGCGGTATTCCTGTTCATCAATAGCCGTTGGGTCGATGAGATAGGTACGTTCAACTTCTGTTGCAAAATGCTTGGAAAACCATGAAGCAACAATCGGATACCCTCTACTGTCTTTGAACGACGAGACCGGAATTGGCGATGTTGCCTGGCACGCATATATGGCCGCTCGTCCTCGGTATTGAATAAGGTGCTTGACCTCTACCACTATCCCCGTTTCTTCAAGCGCTTCGCGTGCAGCGGCTTGCTCGGGGGTATCACCTTTGTCAATATAGCCACCGGGCAGTGAAAACTTCTTGGTGATCACTTCCGATAGCAGTACTAAGTTATCACCGTTACGGATCACACAAACAGCACCCACGATATCATCAGCCAGGGCATTCGCTGAAGCTGGCCGTTGTTCAGCCAAAGTACTAAAACTCAAGAGTGATAATATAAGGTACCCTAAATAGAGGATGATTGGGTTTGTTTTCACCGAAATAGCCAATTGATGTTAAAAGAGGGTTCAATGCCAATACTACCAACAAAGATATATCTAAACCATTGAAATTAAATGATGATATATTTATACATTACCCTACCTATACCAATAACCCATAATGCAATATGAATGGATCAGCCGCTTTGCCTGAATTACCACAGACTTATTACCACGATAACTTTCTGTGTTTGATCAATACCGTCAATGACATGTACGGTGATCTGTTAAGTCGTCATGAAAAGCAATGGTACGATTCCTTCATTGCGCTCAGTAAGGCAGCGCAGTGTCTATATATCCGCCTGCTAACCCGGAAAGGGCCTTACTTCCGCTACGATAAGATCCATTATCCAGAAATTGAGTCACTCTCTACCGCTTTCATTGAATTAGAACAGGCTAAGATGATCAGCCTCGCTCCAAAAGATATTGGCTATGACGCCTTTTGTACCCTCTACAGCAAGCCTGAGCTGATTCAATTTTTTGATTTTCTAAGCACCCATAAACAGGCTAAAAAAGGCGAAATTGTCGCCCAAGTGATCAACCACCATCCTGACATCAGTACGCATTCGACCCGACTGATAGAGGTCTACCATAACCATCATCTCTCCGTCTTTTTCTTATTGTTCTTTGGCAACAGCCATCAAGATCTTAGTCAATTTGTCTTAACGGATCTTGGCCTGCAGCTATTTGAGGACTATCCGATAGATCCAAATTACAGGTTGTTTCACCAAAGGCTGCATATCGATCAATGGCTCCAGCTATCCGCTCTCAACGAGCAATATTGGCGATACAAAGAAGCAAAAGATCTAGCCGCTATAGCTGAGCTGTCAGAAGCTTTGCCTGATCGTTTTGACTGGCCTCCGTTAGAGCGAAAAAGGCAGCAGCTTATTAATCACATTGGCCGGGATACCGAAAGGCTGGGCAGCAAAGATCCTGAAAAGCTTGAGCACGCTCGTTTACTTTATCAACATAGTGAGAGGCCACCGTCAAGAGAAAGGCAAATAAGGATCCTCGACAAGCAAGGCGGTACTGAGCAAGCACTGGCATTGGCCCTGCAGATGCAGGATTCCCCTACCAACGAAGAGGAAGCCGATGTAGCGGGTATACTCACCCATCGCCTGCTCAATAAGCTTGGTAGCAAGCAGCCGCCGCGTAAAAGGCCCAAATTTGACAGCGAGATCCTTCTCCTTGCCCAGCAACATGCCAGTGTTGAACTGGATGTTTCTGCTTACTACCAGCAGCGAGGTTGGCAAGCCTATTTCCTTGAGAACACCCTGCTGTGTGGCTTATTCGGCCTCGCGATGTGGGACATCATTTTTTCAGCTCAGCAAGGCGCTTTCCTCAACCCGTTTCAACGTTCACCCAAAGATATGTTTTCCCATAAATTTTACCTACACCGTCAACCACAGATAGACGAGCGTTTGGCGGCACTGGAGTCGGGAGACTGGCAATATTGGCTAGAGATCTACCGAGCCAAGCAAGGTATCAGCAATGACTGGGTCAACTGGGGAACACTAACTGAAGCGATTATCCATCAGGCCGCTACGACAATTCCGGTAACGGCTTTAGTTGCGATCTTCAAGAGGATATTGTTCGATCCGAAAAACAACCGCAATGGCTTTCCCGATTTGATTCTGTTTAAAGACGGACAATACTGCTTTGCAGAGGTGAAAGGTCCTGGCGACACACTGCAAAATAACCAAATACGATGGCTGAAGATGTTCCAACAGCACCAGATTTCGGCCAAGGTAGTGTATGTGAAATGGGTGTAGGGCTTCCTTTTTGAAGGCAGCTCACATTACGTGATTTAATTCAGACTAGTAGATATAAAGTTCAGAAAATAGTTTGTAATAAATTATTTCATCGAACGTTTTACTCTGTATTAAATACGAACAAAACAAAGCATTAAATCGCAGCAAAATAACATTTTAAAAACAGACATCAATAAATCAGTCAAAGCAACATTCAATAGGTTAAATGATGACTAAAGCATGGTTCACTGAGAATAACCACAACTGAACATAGCGAAACACAAACAACAAGCATAACAGTATTTCATTGCCATTAAATTAAAATAAAATCTAATAAATCACTATAAAAACAACAGATTAAAAATAAAAACCAATCTGCACCGATAATTAAACAATCCAAAATAGAGTTTTTACTTTATTTCAAGATGGTATTGAGGTATAAATAAATATAGTAAACCACCTCAAACACCCTCCCTCGAATATATATAACAACACCAACATCCTGACAACAAAATTAATTAACTGGTCAGATTTGTTATATTTCAACCCCCACCTAGAATCCCCACGATTTATGCGCATGCATTAATCGAAATATACCCAATTAACTTCAGGTACTTGGGTATAAATCTAATCACATAAATAAAAAAGAATTCTACATGTTCAAGAAGCGTTTGTTATCCTGTGCTGTATTAACAGCACTTTCTCTTGCGTCTACACAAAGCATGGCTGCAGGTTTCCAACTTAATAGCCAATCAGCAACCGGTCTTGGTCGTGCTTTTGCTGGTGATGCTGTTATTGCCGACAATGCCTCAGCGATGGCCCGTAACCCTGCAACCATGGCTATGTTCAAAGAAACCAGCATGTCACTGGGTTTCACTGTTATTGATACTGACGTACGTATTAAAGACGGTACTTATAACCAAATGAAGCTGCTTGAAGGCCTGCCAATTGGGACTAATGAGTTCGATATTTCGGGTACTGATGGTATCGGTAGCACCGCTGTAGTCCCTAACTTCTACCTTGTTGTCCCAGTAAACGATCAGTGGGCATGGGGCCTCTCCGCTTACTCTAACTTCGGTACTGGTACCGAGTTTAAAGATGACTTTGCCGCCTCTGTATTTGGTGGTACAACCGATATCAAGAGCATGAATTTAGGTGCCAGTGTTTCATACCGCCTGAACGAGCAATGGAGCTTGGGGGCAGGTCTGGATCTGATCTACGGTATCGGAAAGCTTAAGCGCGATATCGATTTTGAATACTGTCAAAACGTAAGTAGTGGTTGGATTCCTAATATTCAATGTAGCGATCAAAAATTCAACGCCCTTGATGTCGATGCGTCTGGCTTTGCTGTCGGTGGTAACATCGGTGTGGTTTACGAGCTGAATGACAACCACCGTTTTGGTCTTTCCTACCGCTACAGCCCAACCGTCACAGCCAAAGGTGACGTCAATACGATTACCGGCAATAGCGACAAGATGGACATGCCACTACCGGACATGGCCGAGTTCTCTGGTTACCACCGCCTAGCCAATAAATTTGCCGCGCACTATAGTGTCCAGTGGGTACAATGGAGTGCTTTCGATACACTGCAAATGGCCGGTATTGAAAAGGAATATGCCTGGAAAGATGCAGGCCACATCTCGGTCGGTGGTACTTACTACCTAAACAATGACTGGACGCTGCGCGCCGGTTACATGTATGACGTAGCCGCTACGGACGAAATCAAATCAATTTCGATCCCTGACTCGGATCGCCAATGGCTCTCAGCCGGCTTTACCTACCATATTAACTCTCGTTCAAATATCGACTTTGGTGCGACCTACTTGATTGGTAAAGACACCCAAGTTGATGAGTTCATGGGGATTGAAGTTGAGGGTGTGCCAATTGGTACCAGCGTGTCAGCCACGACCCGCGCAGATGCAATCCTCGTCGGTCTGCAATACAGCCGCAGCTTCTAATTTCCAGCAACACCTAAAAAAAATAAAAGCGGAAACCATTCGGGTTTCCGCTTTTTAAACACCGTGCTTACTGAGTGATAGATTTGTTACCTAGGAAAGTAATCAAACAAAATCTCTTCACCAATAAGTCCATCACAAAGGCCACCGTAACTGCTCAGGCCTGCATCTTGCGCTGGGTTATATGCTCTATCCCAATCCACTTGCTCAACAAACTTACCCTCAGCATTGATCATCAATACCCTGTCAGTATTGTCAGCACTGTTACGATAGTATTCATCGAACAACGCATCGGTAAACCAAACTCGTGACATGGTGTTCATCAATTGACGATCTTGCTTGTTCGGATAAATTTTCTCACCTGCAATGTTCACCGCCTTGTTAAAAACAAACGGCAACTCCGAGGCATGACACGCTTTGCCGGTACCATTAGTGTTGCTACAACTCAGTGCAGCCAAATCACCTATGGTGCCATGGCCAAATGGCCATATATTGATGCTCGAAGTGTAATCATAGTGGTATAGCGTCGTATTCTTGTCAGTCTGAATTTGATTATCTACGACATTACGCGCAGCACAGGTAAACAACAGGTCATTCGCTAATTTCCGAATTTGGCCGATATTACCTAACGCCCCTTTCTCACCGTCAACACCGTTGCCTGTTAAGGTTTTATCATCAAACGCAGCATAGTCGCTATATGCTAAAACATTATTTGCCGTTTGGTTTTGAAGCCCCAAAACTAAGCGGGTAATGATCGGATACAGATTCTGCCGGGTAATTACATCATCAGGCATGGCTTCAAGCTCTTTTTGAATCGCTTTCATTTTAGCTGCCAATTCTCGGTCAACAGCCCAAATTGCCCAATAGTATTGCTTGATTAATGAAATAACGTCTTCTTTCGGCGCGCTTATATCAACGGTGCCATCCTGAGAAACCCCCGGCATGATCAAAGGCACCCGTTCGCCAGTCTCCGGGTCAACGGTTGTGATATTGTAGAGGAACAGCCAATCCAGCATCGAAGTGAAAATATTCGCTTCATCGGTGTTAAAACCAACGACCGTAGGAACACTAAACTGGGTATGGATAGGCTGCCCAACAACATGGTAACCTTTAATAGCTCCCCCGCCGATAATACTCTTTTCCCTGCTCTCAATATAAGGAGCAAACGGCAAGAAACCCGACGTCGCAGGAAAAGAAGTAACAAGCCCTGTCACCAATTGCACCGGTTCTTTGGCATAGGTCTGGATTACCTTCAACTCATCTAGACTGAGTTCTGCCAGTGGTTTATTGAACTGCTCCAATGCCTGAGTTTCAAGCTGCGCTTCAAGACGCTTGGCCGAACCATAATCTTTGTAGGCAATTCCGTACGGATTGCTCTGCATGATCGCACGCTGGTAGTATGGACCAGCGACCTTTGTGTCTTGCTGCAAAATACCAATCGACATCGCACCGGCGCTCTCACCGAAAACGGTCACATTGGTATCATCGCCACCAAACTGGGAAATATATTTATTAACCCACTCCAAAGCGCTCTTCTGATCACCGATACCGAAGTTGCCGCCCCGAGGTTGATCTTCGACATCAACCCACTTACTTCCTAACAAACCAACGCGGTAGTTCAGTGAAACGGCAATAAATGGTTTTCCGCGCTCGCCCATCGCGGTATCTGAAATACTCTGTGCAACAACGGTATCAGCTTGGTTTAAGGCTGATGATCCCGCACCACTTTCAAATGAGCCGCCGTGAATGAAGACATACACAGGTAGATTGGCTTGCTGATCAACCCCAGCAGGCCGCCAGATATTTAGGCTAAGGCAGTCTTCCGACTGTTCGATTTCCGTGTTACCCAGCTGCGGGCAAATGGCCCCAAACCCAGTGGCATCAATATCCCCGGTCAGATTGGCCAGCGTACTGTGCTCAAAGCGTTCAGCGCTGGCAAAACGAATACCTTTAAATGCCTCGATATCAACGGTTTCAACCTGACCAACCCCATTTCTAATGGTATTTTTTTCGATCAAACCGGTAACCTTGGCCTCGCCGACTTGGACCGTTACTTTTGACGGCGCAGTATTCTCTTTGCCAGATGTTGATGAATCATTATTACATGCAACTAAGGCCAACGCGATGCCTGTTGCAATTATAGAGCGGGAATAAAATTTCATAATTATAGTCTTTATATGCTTCTTGCATTTTATTAATAAACACCTAAGCAATAAGTAATTACCTCAGTACTTATAATTATAGGGGTTTGTATACTTTCATTATAATTATTTTACTGTGAAATTAAATCGAATATTGAACTGGTCTGACGTTTTAATAAAAGAAAAAACATGAAACCAAAAAGTTAAACCTAAAACCATAGCGCATACACAAGGCCCATTCATACCAGAGATGAATAAAACCTTTTATTAATTATAAGAAACATAGACATACAGCTATCATCCATGATAAAAAATTAGATATATCAATCCTAATATAGCTAGTTACCTTGCCGCATATCACAGCCAAAACATTGCAAATAAAAATACAAAAATCAGACATATCACACCCTGAAATAATAAAGTATAAAGATTTAACATTGGCCACCACAATATTAAAACAAGCACGTCAATTAAAACTGGTCAGAGTTGTTTAAATAAATACTCATTCTAAAATCGCAACATAATTTATGGCGATATAAATAGCCAAACTTAATAATTAAAAAGATATATAGATATGTTCAAGAAGCGTCTTTTAACAAGTGCTGTAGTTTCGGCTATTGTACTTTCGTCAACACCTTCGCTAGCGGCAGGATTCCAATTAAATAGCCAATCAGCAACAGGCCTTGGTCGTGCCTTTGCCGGTGATGCTGTGATTGCCGACAATGCCGCGGTAGCTGCCCGTAACCCTGCGGCAATGGCCCTATTTAAAGAGTCTAACTTTTCCCTTGGTTTTAATGTCATCGCGACTGACGTAAAAATGAAATCAGGTACTTACCACCAGCCCAAAGTTATCGCCAGTCCCAATGGCGAAATTCTAGGTTTAGAAACAAACAGCTATGATCTTTCAGGTACCGACGACATTGGCGGCACCTCGCTGGTCCCCAACCTGCACCTGGTAATGCCAATCAATGAAAAATGGGCGTGGGGCCTGTCCGCATACTCGAATTTCGGCACCGCAACTGAATTTGGAGACGACTTTGCCGCCTCGATCTTCGGCGGGAAAACAAGCGTTAAAAGTATGAACCTAGGGACAAGCCTGTCTTATCGCCTCAATGAGCACCTCAGCATCGGTGCAGGCCTGGACATCATCTACGGTGTCGGTGAGCTCTCCCGTGATTTTGATGCCGAGGTGTGCCCTAGCGTCATGGGCAGCCCGCTGTTCTGTACCGAGCTAAAGCAAAACGTCTTGGATGTCGATGCATCCGGTACCGCACTTGGCTGGAATGCTGGCTTGGTGTACGAGGTTAATGAAAATCACCGATTTGGCCTTAGCTACCGCTACAGTCCAACCGTTGAAGCGAAAGGCGACGTTATGGGTGGCTTGCAAACCGCAAGTTCAATGGATTTACCCCTACCCGATATTGCTGAATTTTCAGGCTACCATCGCCTTACCGACAAATTCGCCGCCCATTACAGTTTACAATGGGTT
Organism: Photobacterium lutimaris; assembly: GCF_003025555.1. Classification (GTDB taxonomy): domain Bacteria; phylum Pseudomonadota; class Gammaproteobacteria; order Enterobacterales; family Vibrionaceae; genus Photobacterium; species Photobacterium lutimaris. Next base: position 564,532 of record NZ_PYMH01000002.1, read on the forward strand.
GAGTGGAGCGCTTTCGATACCCTGCATATCGGTGCGATTGAAAAAGAGTATCAATGGAAGGATGCCGGTCATATTTCTATCGGTGGCACCTATTACCTAAATAATGACTGGACACTTCGCGCTGGATACATGTACGACATCGCGGCAACCGATGAGCTGAAATCAATCTCAATTCCAGACTCTGATCGTCAATGGTTCTCTGCTGGCTTTAGTTACCACTTCAGCCAAAAGGAAAGCATCGACTTTGGTTTGACTTACCTCGTCGGCCAAGATGTCACTTTTGACGAAGAATTGAGTCCTGAGCTGGATGCTCCTTCAATCACCGGGGCAACGACACGCGCCGATGCGATCTTATTCGGCCTGCAATATAGCCGGTCTTTTTAAGCCGCCATTGATACAACTCAGAGCACAGAGCGGAAACTCTCTCGAGTTTCCGTTTTTTTATATCTCAATGCTTTTGTTTTTTTTCATAAATTACCATGGTGAAGCCCCAGTCTTGGGTCTAAGATTTATTGTATCAATTTCATGATTGCAGCATGTTTCTGTGATCTGTTTCTTGATTAGATTCCATGCTCATCGTCGCATCACGATTTTGGTCAATGCCATGAGAAAGACAAGAACCGTACAAAAAATTCGCTTTGGCACAAAGCGTGGCCTTCAAACCACTTTTATAAAACCGTCAGAACTTGAAGAGCTCAATCCGTTTGTGCAATGGGATCATTTTACCGCCAAAGCATTACTTCATGCTGAGCGGCTCGATTATCAAAGCCATTCGGGGATTGATGCTGTCAGTTACCCCGTTATTGGCAAGCTCAGCCATCATGACTCAACCGGCAACCATGTCACCCTTGCCAGCGGTGATGTGCATATCATGACTTCGGGCGACGGCGTCATTCACAAAGATATTATGACCCCTCAAAATGGGCTGGTGGAATCCTTCAGTCTCGGCACTGTCCTACCGGCAGGGAAAGTCGAAATGTCTCCGGCTAGGTGCATCAATTTGCACTCCCAGCAGATGCCATTAATTGAGGAACATGACTCGACCACCAAGATAATTATTGGCCAGTACAAAGGTGCAGCCAGTCCGGTTAAATACAGCATTCCTATGACCTTCCTCGATATTATGATCGCTCCTTACGGCTGCTGGTCTTTTGCTCCCGATCCGGTTCAACTTACCGGATTTATTTATTTACGTTCGGGGAGTGTCTACATCAGCGGCAGTCAGCTTCATCGCCTACAAATGGCAACCTTGGTCCCGTCCGCTCTACCTATAGAAATCAGAACCAGCAAGCTTGGCGCAAGAATCTTTATCGCTACAGGCAAACCCCAGCAACAACCTCTTTTTTCAAACCAATATTCTGTACACTCCTCGCCGCAAAATATGACAAAAGCGACACAAAATATCGATCATCTACTCACATCCAGAAAGTGAACGTGTTCACCCGCATCACCCCAAGGTGATCTAAATCGCAAAAATCAACACTCATTTTTTTGACGCTTTTATCCGCCAGTGACCTCATCTCGTCTCAAGATTGAGTTATTTTTGACCCGACTAATTCAAAACGTTACCAACAAATAATACCGTTTCTCTGTTGAGCAAAGTGACAATAATTTTCCGCCCTCACAAATACCAAAAGAGAATGCACCCTATACCAATATCCCCCACTACATCCCTATCACCAATACCTAAACCTGAAAACAAAAATAATATAAACCTTTAAATTTAAAGGTTTTATTTTATTATCCAGTGTCTACCCTCACCTCTTTGACCGGTCGCTAGATTATGCCAGTACCCTTTTTACGCTCAGACTTGTTTATGCTGAACCGCGGCAAAATTGTACTGCCGTTATTGGTCGGCCTATGTAGCGCAAAAGGACAAGCCAACGATCTCGAACAGTTAATGTCCATGAGCCTCGAAGAGCTCGCAATGGTCGACATCCACGTCACGTCTGCCGCCAAAAAACCACAATCACTGAGGGATATTCCGGCCGCGGTATATGTTATTTCCAATGAACAGATCCGCCGTAGCGGGGTTCGCTCAATAGCCGAAGCGCTTGCACTCGCCCCAGGTATTCAGGTTACCCGAATTTCCGAGTTCAACTGGCAGGTGTCGCTACGTGGGCTCAATGAAGTCTTGTTCAACAAATTGCTTGTCATGATCGACGGCCGCACCGTCTACAGCCCTCTGATGTCTGGTACCTTTTGGCACACCATCGACACCCTACTTGAAGACATTGAACGGATTGAAGTTATTCGCGGGGCTGCTGGCACCATGTGGGGAGGCAATGCCGCCAATGGCGTGGTCAATATCATCACGAAAGATACCCAAGAAACACTTGGTCACTATGGGGAAATGGCAGGTGGTGACTATGGATACCGAGAGCTTAACTACCGTTATGGTACCCGGTTCAATGACAACGTCACCGCTCGGGCATTTGTAAAAGGGGTCAACGGTAATTACTACATTGACAATGATGACACCTGGCGCAACCTGCGTGGCGGGATAAGGGCTGATATCAGTCAAGATAATCGAAAAATCACTCTCCAAGTAGGCGGCTACCAAACCAAATCTGAGCACCTTTGGCTTTATGCAGACTTATCCTCTGCTTATTCTGACGGCCTGTACCATCATACAGATCTTAACGTCTATTCAGAAGGAGCCTATTTCAGTGCTAACTGGCAAGAACAATACAACAACAGCTTCTATGAATTTAACCTCTGGGCCGATACCCATTCCTCTGATGAGCCTTCAGCAGCAGGCAAGTTCCATACATTAGATCTGGAAGTTCTCGCCCACCAACAGCTCAACCCCGATCACCAAATCACTTTTGGTGGGGGAAGCCGCGTTATTCACCGCCGAACAGCACCCTACCCTGATAACCACTACAAACATATTGAGCTTTGGGGACGCTACAGCCACGATCCAGTCGGTACTGACACCATTTTTAATACCTATTTTCAGCTTGAGTCCAAACTGAGTGAGACTCTGACCTCAACATTTGGCCTAAAGGTAGAGCACTTCAGTCTCAATAACAGCACTGAGCTTCAACCTCAGGCTCGCTTACTATACCAACCCAATAACAACCAACAACTGTGGCTTGGTGCCGCGCGAGCCGTGGTCACTCCGTCTTTTGTCTCCACTAAAACAGATGGGTATCGTTTATCTTCTGTATGCCTAACCACAGACTGCCAGGACAACCGCCCGGCCATTATCTACACCGCCGCCAATGACAATCTCGATACCGAGTCCGTGGTGACCCTTGATATGGGCCATCGCTATTTTGTCTCCGATAAATTAACGGTAGATAGCACTATTTTTTACAGCCAATACGATAACGTATTGATGGAAAATGACAGTCAATGGGTTTGTATTTATGGTCAATGCATGGATGGCACACAGCTACCCAGCGAGATGTTTGCATTAGTGCAGACCTACAGTGATAACTTGAAGCTGGAGAACTATGGATTTGAAACGGCCATCAACTGGTCTCCCCTGCCATCGTTCACTATCAATACCAGCTACAGCTATATTCAGACCTCTGCATCTTGTTCTGGCCATGCTAACTGTCAACCTGACGCAACGACGGGCAGCAAGCTGTTAAACGAGCACCAACCAGCGCACTTGCTCTCCTTGCAAACCCTGTGGCAAATCACGCCAGCATGGCAGCTAGACCTGTGGTTCAAACACAAGAGTGCGGTGTCGACAAACCACTCCTTACCGGAAGCGCCATCCATCAGCACACTTGATGCCAGAATCGCCTGGCATGAAAAGCCACATTGGCCCCGTATAGAATTGATTGCAGATGCCCTTGGAAAAAACCCTTATGAGGATATGCCAGGCAAAGCTCGCATCGATCAAAACGTATTCCTCAAAGCAAGTTGGGGGGTCGAATAATGCTCCGTCGATTGTACCCAGCTTTACTTTACACGATAGCTTGCTTAGCTCTGCCACTGAGCTGGGCGGCGCAAGCAAAAAACCAACACAGCCAGAGATTTTCTGAACACGATATCAAAGCGGTTTATGTCTACCGTCTGGCAAGCTTCATTCGCTGGCCAGAAGGGAAAAATAGCAACATTAAATACTGTACTCTCGGTGAAGATAGGACTACCCGCAGCTTACACGCCTTGTTTGAAAAGCCGAGCTCAAGAGGGAAACTCGAAGCTATCGCTTCGCTGACTGATGCAGCGCTGCATTGCGACCTCCTGTTCATCACCCACGATGCCATTCAGCCGATCACGCCCCTGCCGCAGTATAAGGGTCTACTCACGATTAGTGATTCACCCAATATGCTCTCCGAGGGGGGGATGATCGAATTACGGACACTGAATTATCAGATAAAGCCAATTCTTCACAAGGGCAACATACACAATGGCCTGCTTACGGTAAGTTCACAGCTTTTACGTATTGCACTTATCGCAGACGCCAAAGAGGATAAAGGGGGTAAGTATGAATAATTGGCTCAAAAACCTCACTCTCAACCAGCGCTTGTCTTTCCCTATTATGAGTTTTAACTTGCTGGTCTTGATCGGATTTCAGTTCATCAGCTACCAAAGCTACCTAGCAATCGAGCGTGACAATCTCATATCGAGGACACAAGTGCTTGCCAGAGGGGTCGGTAGCAACCTGTCGGCACCCATTTTGTTTCATGATTCTTTTACCGCCAAAGAAATTCTGTCTGCCCTGAAGGCCGATAGTCTTATCGTAAAAGCCCGGCTCGAGTTACCGGATCATTCTCGGTTTGCAACGTTCGAAAACAAACTACTGACTTACGTCGATCCAAGTGACATGCAGCAGCAAAAAATCCGTCAGAATGGATACCATTTTGGTAAAGACAACCTCTACCTCATTGTGCCAGTCACCATTGACGGTGAAGAAATTGCCCATATCCATCTCGCGATTTCACTGGACAAAATCAAGGCGATCCAGACAACCCACCTCAAGATCAGCCTGTTTCTGTTTCTCATATTAATTATTACCAGTATGTATTTTATCAATCGGATCCAGCACTGGGTGGTTACGCCTATCACCAAGCTCAATAAAGGCATTCGGCGGCTGATCAAAGGGGATGAACACCGACCGATCCACCACAGCCATCTGACCAATGACGAACTAACTGAGTTAACCCTTGGGTTTAACAACATGGTAAAAACCATCAACCAGCGTAACAAAGAACTTCGTAATGCCATGCAAAAACTCGCGATGGAAAAAGCGTTTGCCGACGAGGTAATCGAAACAGTGCAACACGCGCTGATCGTTGTCGATAGCAAAGGGGTGATCACGCTAGCAAATGAAGCCTGTCAGAACATGTTCGAACTCTCATCCTTTCAGCTATTCAATAAACCGCTGATCGATATTCTGCAACCCACTGAACGAGGCGCTTTCCAGTTACTATTAGATAACAACCTCAATAAACACCAAGGGATTGAGCATTTGGTCATTGAAAGCCTTGCTTACTCTCAAGAAATGCGAGTATTTCAACTGGTGAGCCGACCACTTCGAAATAAACAGCAAGCGCTGTTTGCCATTGAAGACGTGACTGAGTGCCAGCGTGCTGATAGACAACAAAAACTCGTCACCAAAGTCTTCGACAACAGTCAGGATGCTATTTTACTGTTTGATCGTAACGCTAGGATCACCATGGTTAATACGACGTTTGTCCGTCTATCGGGGTTCAGCGAGGACGCTATTTTAGGCCGACATTATCAATGTATTATCGACAAGGATAAATTCGCGCCTGTTATCCCCTTGATAAAAGAAGCACTGGCTACCCAGACGCAATGGCATGGCGAAATCAATCTCCTGACCAATGATGGCCAGGAACTTCCCCTGTATATCCGAATCAGCCAAATCAACGAACCCCATAGCCATGATCAGCAAACCGTCGTTATTGGTTCCGATCTACGCTCCATGAAAAAAATGAAGCTACTCGAGTACCAAGCCAACCATGACATACTGACGAACTTGCCAAATCGCGGAAAGTTATACCAAACCCTTTACGACAAGCTTCGTGAACAGCAACGGTCTGGGTTCTCCTTCTGCGTACTGTTTCTTGATTTGGATGGGTTTAAAAGTGTCAACGACAACTTTGGCCATAATATTGGCGATCAAGTGTTGATCACTATTGCCAATCGCCTCACCGAAGCGGTTAATGAGCAAGATGTTGTCGCACGCATCGCCGGTGATGAGTTCGTGGTTGTTTTATCCGAAGGCCAAGAACCATCGACAATACAACGCACCTGCCAGCAAATTATGCGGTCCATTTCGGCCCCAATAAAGGTCGATAATTATCACCTGAACATCGGAGCCAGCATTGGCAGCTACCTCGTTCAAAGTAATGAGTATCAGAATATCAACGATATTCTAAGGCGGGCAGACAAAGCGATGTATAAAGCAAAACTGAAAGGAAAAGGTCAGCTCATTCACTACCTGCCTTCCCAGCATCTTGAGCAAGAAACGGGGGCAGGTGGCAAATGAGTATATCCCCAAGCTACTTCAAACTGCAGGGTTAGAAGCGGTGTGGGCGTCTAGCGGTTAGCCAAACGGAAGGTCCCTTTAGAGCTAAACCAAACAACTTGTGTTTTTTTACGGCCTAGCAGCATCGGGCCATCATCAAAGAACAAGAAGTTTTTCCAGTTGCGCTTGAACACGCCCCATTTGGTTTCGATCACATTGTACTTTTCGTAGCAGAAGTACACGGTCGTGTTATCTTCCCAATCCAGAAACGTCAACATATCTTCCGGTAACTCAGGTTCATCACTATCCCAGGCCGCTTGCCAGTCAATATCTTCCGACCAAATCTTGTCATTATTCGCCCAATCACCTTTTTCGAAATGATCGGCATCAGGACTTTGACGGCTAATATGCTCTCCCCAAATCTGGGAAGATCGCGCTTGAGTGTATGGCTTGATTAGCGCCAGGTCTGATTCGGCAACAGGCATGGATGCGTGGGTAAAAATCCACTTTCGGGAATAGTTATCTAACTCTACGTAGTTCATGGGACGACCTAACAATTTAAGACGGGAGAAATGTACCTGAGTCGCCCCCTTTGTGCCAGCAAATATCAGAATTAAAGACTAATTACTGCACTCTATATCGAGCGGTGAGATGCCGCTCGATGATGTATCTGACTATTTTTTCTGATCCCACAAATTACTCACCCAGCCACCAACGGCATCGTCATAATGGCAATTGGTATAGTGCTTATCGGCTAGCGTGGGCTCTTGCTTGTTGGATTCAATCAATTGAGAAATGTGGCAGGCCATTGGGTCACCGCCGGTCGTCAAACGTCGACGAGTCGCAACTTCTTTAATAATCTGTAAGCGGTAAGCCGAGTTCATTTTCTTCATTTTTACACACCTCTATTGATTGAGCCCAAATAAAAATAGGAGGCGTTAAGAAAATCGTCAAATATCGAACTTATAAAGCTCATAAACAGCCGCTATGTACGTGTTTTTATACCCTTATATTTCAAGGTGTTATTATAAAGGTCAAAATTACATTTCTTTGACCTTTCACACCACCAACTTAAATGCCTGAATTATAAGAAAATAATATATCATTAAAAATTAATGGTACCGACAAAAAAGATTCACTTTTAGGGGGTTAACCAATATCGATAATCTCATCTAGATTGTTGGACATCCCAATACACTCACCCTCTGAGGTGTAGCAATGTGCCAACGCTGTGGCTGATAGCATTGGCAACTGAGCAGCTTGATAAAGCTCTGAATCCTGCAACTTGAACTCACTTGGGTATGGCTGTTACCTCAGTGAAGACTTACAATAAAATACTAATACCTACAAGAAATAAGTATATGTACAACTTAGCCACCAACCTTGAACGCAATGCCGAGTTCCGCGGAAACGACACGGCTTTGATATTCAACGACGAAAAGATCAACTTCAGGGCACTGGATCAAATGGTCAATGCCATTGCCAACCACCTGTGTAACATCGGCATCAAGCCCGACGACAAAGTCGCTATCTCTTGTCCTAATATGCCAGCCTTTATCATCGGCTATTACGCAATCCAAAAAGTAGGCGCTGTTACTGTCCCTCTGAATATTATGCTCAAGGGGCCGGAGGTGGCTTATCACCTCAATGACTCCGACGCAGTTGCCATTATTAGTTTTCAGGGCAACAGCGCCTTACCGAGTGGGGAATACTGCTTCGAAGGATTTAGCCAAACGCCAAGTTGCCAGCACTTTATTTCTATTGAATCAGGCAGTGATGAACCACTACCTGAAGGTGCCCATAGCTTTAACCAATGGCTTCAGTCAGGCAGTCACCAATTTGAAGCTATATATCGCCGGGCTGAAGATACCTGCGTGATCCTATATACCTCGGGGACCACTGGGCGAGCGAAAGGAGCAGAACTGAGCCAGAGCAACATGTTGTGTAATGCTCAAGCCTGCCAAGCACTGACTAATCAAAAAGGCTCGGATGTCAGTATTGCGATATTGCCGCTATTCCATACCTTCGGCCAATCACTGATCATGAACACGTCAATCCTTACTGGCAGTGCACTCGTTCTAATCCCGCGCTTTGTACCGAAGCACGTTCTCCAGCAAATGCATACCCATAAAGTCACCCATATGGCGGGGGTACCGACCATGTTTATGGGCTTACTTGCCTTTGCCGAAAAACATGGCAGCGATAATCTCGACGAAATCGCCGCCAACCTCAAAGTGGCTATCTCGGGAGGCGCCTCTATGCCCGTCGAGATCCTTAAGCAATTCGAAGAAAAGCTCAAAGTACCGGTCATCGAAGGCTACGGTTTATCCGAATCATCCCCTGTTGCGGCTTTCAATCATTTGGAATATAAGCGTAAGCCGGGCAGTATTGGGCAACCCTTGCCAGGCGTGGCAATGAAAGTGGTGGATGATAAAGGACAGGAGCAACCTCGCGGTAAAGAAGGCGAGTTGCTTATCCGTGGTCATAATGTCATGAAAGGGTATTACAAAAAGCCAGAAGAAACGGCTAAGACCATTGTCAACGGCTGGTTGCATACTGGCGATATTGTCCGTATGGATGATGAAGGCTATGTATACGTGGTCGACCGACTTAAAGAAGTGATTATCCGGGGCGGATTTAATATCTACCCGCGCGATATTGAAGAAACCTTTATGACCCATCCTGATGTTCAGATGATTGCGGTTATTGGTGTTCCTCATAAAACCTATGGTGAAGAAGCAAAAGCATTTGTGATTTTAAAGGATAACGCGTCAACAACCAGCAAAGAGTTGGTTGCATGGGGTAAGGAACGCTTGGCCGATTACAAATACCCGCGCCTGATCGAGGTTGTCGAAACGCTACCGTTGACGGCGACAGGTAAAATCCTCAAACGCCTACTCAAATAAGCCATACGATAGCCCACGTCCCCTCAAGGTGTTTGAATATGCACCATTGGCCTGTTGATGAGACAGGCCAATTTGGCATATTGCCACCAGCCCTGCTAATTTAATTACATTGTCCAACGTCTTATATCATTAAGGTGACAGTGTGCAGGTTAACCTTTTTTTGCCCCTAGCGGCTTACCTCAGCATTTTCGCCTCATCCCAGACTCAAGCGGAGCCAGCCCCGTCTTTTCATCAGTGTACAAAAACGCTGACATACCAGCTTTTTTTCAACAACCTGAAGATTGGCCAGATGACACGGATCCTGCGCTGGCAAGGTAAACAAGCCCAAATTAATGCCTACAGCAATATCGAAGTATTGGCGACAAAAACCCGGTTTAACCAACAAAGTAACGTCTTCTGGTCTGATGAACAGCAAAGCTTTCTCTCTAAAGGCTTCCAGCGCGAGGTCAAAGGCTTACTAGGTGGTAAAACGGAGGTCTCATTCAATGGTAACGGAACATCATCCAAAGTCACTGTCGATGGGGAAGTATCCTCTTTTGACAGTGATGCGCTCCCGCTTCTTGATGCCGATGCCATTGGCAGCCAAATGAGGCTGGGACTCATCGAAGGAAAAACGCAGTTTGAATACAACTTGCAAGATACAGACGATGTAAACCGTTACTATTTTCAAGTCGCTGGCAAAGAGCAGATTAACTCCAACTTCGGTAGTATCAATACCATCAAAGTTAAACAAGTCAGAAAAAGTGACCGACAATTTGTCATGTGGTTCTCACCAGATGTGGACTACCAACTGGTCCGTGCCACCTATAAGCGGAAAATATTGGATCTCAAAGCCGTTTTGCTTAGCAATAAAAAGGTTTGTCCCCCAATAAGTCAATTCTCATTAAACACCGCACCGAGTCATCCCTAACCCCATTCTAATATTTTGCCTTGGCAGCCGTGCTACTTCATCGTGACTTTGCCACCAATCATTTTCAAGGCTGGCGCACCGCGTATCAGGGTGTCTCTGGCAAAGACTTGTTCACAACTGGGACAGACGCCTTCCTGCTGAGTGAAGTCTTTGACGATTCGCTCCTTGAAACACTTCACCAAGGCCCCCTTGCCTCCTTTGCGGTATTTATACAGCTGAGTTTTACAGCCTGCACAATAGATATCGACAGTTTTGGTTGGGCCTTTCTTATTCGGTTTTGCCATGGCGATGCTTTGCTCTTACCTGTGCTAATAATTGATCGATTCGCGCGATATGCTCATCACGGACACCCGCATGATTACCGTATTTAGGTTCATGACGATCATTTTCCAAAGGATGATGCCAGCCCAGGGTTGTATCGACAAACGTTTTGGCAAAAACGCTAGATATTGCGAGGCAACCAGCGAGTACCGTATCGACATACGTTTGCATGATCGGCTGGATATGACACGGAGGCTCATGATCCGCCTTGGTATACACCCACACAGGCAAACGGTCTTCTATCGGCTGGTGACTCTCTAGCTGAGTCGGATCTAGCTCTATACGGCGGTAACCTTTTTCGCGGTGGTCAAACTGCTGCAGCGCCTTTTCATCCACCCTGACCAGAACCCCATTACAAACCCCTTCACCGAGCGCAGCCACAAGCGGTGAAATATGGTAAGTACTATCGATTTTTCCCCAATAGCGCTGCAAACCATGAACAGTAACCGGTTGTGCTTCTTTTGCCTGCCCGGTTAACAACCGAGAAGCATTGTTGATCAAACTTCCGTAACCAAAGATATACATAAACCTGCCAATGCCTCTCTCATCATTTGCTTAACCCAAAAAAAAGGGAAAATTGCAGCCATTGGTCAGAGACCTCAGCCAATGTAGCGCGTTTAAATGCCACGTCGGTGCCCGGCCTTGCTTGAGCCAAGCGGGGCAAGTCAACTCGGGCGACACAGCCAAGTTTGGGATAGCCTCCCAGGGTTTGCCTGTCATTCAGCAAAACAATCGGCTGTCCATTTGGCGGGATCTGAATCGCGCCAAGTGCAATACCTTCAGAAACAATACCTTCAATTTCAGCATGGATCGGTTCACCGGATAACCGGCAACCCATCCGATCTGTTTCCTGACTAACAGTATAGCGACTAGCATAGAAGCGCTGTTTTTCACCTTCTGGGAAGCTTTGATGCTGATATGACTCAATCACTCGCAACTGAATCGGGGTGCTGTAATCCGGAATAAACCGCGCTGAGGTCTGCCTAGTTATAGCCTGTTCGTGCTGAATGTGTAGCGCATCCACCGAGACTTGCTTGGTTGATAAGATATCGCCTTTTTCGAGTCCCTTCCCTTGGTGCAATCCGCCCAATTGGTTACGCGGTACCGCAGAGGCACTTCCCATTATCAAAGGCACGTCCAGTCCCCCTTGTATGGCTAGATATGTCCGCAACCCTGTTCGGGCAAAACCAAATACAAGATGTTGCCCTTGTTTGACCGTAACACTTTGCCACATGGGTAAAGGGCTACCGTCTAGGGTCGGTTGCATATCAGCACCCGTGACGGCTATTTGGCCATCGTATAAAATCTGAAATTCAGCTTGGCCAAGGGTAATTTCTAGCATTGCGCTATTCGGCTTATTGGCTAACAAATAATTGGCCCAGCAATAAGCGTGTAAATCAACCGCTCCGCCTTGGCTCACCCCCTGCCCTCCAGCACCATATCGCCCGATGTCTTGAATAAGGGTTAGCATTCCAGGGCGGATCACTTCCATTGCGGCCATATTTGTCCTCCTTGCTGTAAAAACTCGTCTTTGGAGATAGCGGTAAATCGTACCTGATCACCGACCTGAAACGGGGTCATGGGGGATTGCTGTGGTTGAAACAAAGGTAACGGACAGTTGCCGATAATCTGCCAGCCTCCTGGGGATTCATTGGGGTAAACCGCAGTCTGCTGGTTGGCAATACCGACGCTGCCGGCCGGGATCCATTTCCTTGGTTCAACATGACGAGGGGTGGCAATGGACTCGTCAACTGGCGCGAGGAAGGCAAACCCCGGTGCAAAGCCGATAGCACAAACCGTATATGTACGCTCAGAGTGGAGGTGAATAACCTGTTCGATGCTTAAGCCTTTTTCATCCGCTACCACAGCTAAGTCAGGGGCAACCTCTGAGCCATAGTACACCGGCAATGTAATTTGCTTGGCTTGATAATTTCCTTCCATCTCAACACCTTCAACCGGCCCTTCCTCAGGCTGAGCAAAGTAGTCCACCAGTAAACGATATAATTGTTGATAGCTCAGCACATCGGGGCGATATTGAATAAGTACCGAGGTATATGACGGGATAACCTCAACAATGGCGGGATGAGCCAAAGTTTGAAGGTGAGCGACGAACTCGCTGATCTTAGGTGTAAGCAAAAGATCAATCTGATCACCGAAGTAGATAATAGCGTTGCATTCCGATACCGCTTCAATCTTAAACATGACGAAGATCCTCAGCGAGCTGTCGAACAATCGCTATGGACTCCTCGTTATCACCGTGGACACAGACCGTATCAACGTGTAATGCCAGCGTCTGTCCGTCTATGGTGGTGACTTTGCCATTGGCTAGTTCAGCAACTTGCTGGCGGATACGATGGCTGTCATGGTATACCGAACCAACCTGAGTTCTCGGCACTAACAACCCATTGCTGCTATATGCCCTATCCGCAAAGCCTTCGAAAAGTAGTTCGACGCCCATTTGTGCCGCTAGCTCTGTATAGTGCTGGTTATCCCGCTGGGCTAAGATCATCAGTTTCAGCGCCGATGAGCGGTGTTGGTTTAAATCAGAAACGGCGCTGAGAATAGCTTCGAAAATACGAGGCTGTGCCATCATATCGTTGTACAGTGCACCGTGAGGTTTGACATAACTGACTTCACCACCAGACAACTGGCACAATGCCTCGAGCGCTCCGATTTGATAGGCAACCAAGCGGGTAATCGCTTCCGCGCTATGGGGGATAGAACGTCGCCCGAAACCACTTTTGTCGTCATAACCGGGGTGGGCACCAATTTCAACATTATCTTCAACGGCTAACTGAATGGTTTTGGCCATATGATCCGGATCGGAGGCGTGAAAGCCACAGGCAATGTTAGCCATGTCAACATACGGCATCACGTCAGAGTCCTTCCCCATCGTCCAACTGCCATAGCTTTCGCCCATATCACAATTGAGTTTCATATTTGCTCCCTGCTTCATACCAAACTAAGTCATTGATATTAAATTGACTCAAGTAAGTATAACAAGTGGGATAGCAAATGGGATGAGGAGCAAGCAGAAAGGTAACGTGAGCGGAGGGAGAAGCTGAAACGAAAAAGCCCCAGCATTTCTGCTGGGGCTTAAAATTTGGAGCGACACACGAGGTTCGAACTCGTGACCTCAACCTTGGCAAGGTTGCGCTCTACCAACTGAGCTAGTGTCGCAAATGGAGGCGCGTCCCGGAGTCGAACCGAGGTCCACGGATTTGCAATCCGCTGCATAGCCACTCTGCCAACGCGCCTTCAATACCTACGAGTTGTACCCCGCTGCGGTATGGGGTGCATTCTACGCATTGGAGCAATCGAGTCAACAAGAAATTAATCCAAACATTACCAACTGGTTATTTTGCATTCAAGCCTCACCTCGGCGATGATATTTTCACCACAATCATTGGATTGCGCTAGCTCGCCTCGACAGCATAAACGTCATCACTCCCAAAAATTATCATACTAGAACGCTTGTAAATCAGCCCAGCATCTTAGAAAATAGTGATCTTCGTCACAGTTAATCATCCAGAACATCATGACAACCCTGCGCCGTATAGGCTTTATCACTCTTGCTGCCAGCCTTTTGTCTGCCTGCACGCCAAAACAACACCAGCCTATCACGACCGGGATCAGCTTTATCACCCAGGCACCTGAATACTTGCTAGCTGCATCAAACGACCAGGTATCAAGGGAAGGTAAACCGCAAAAATATGTGTCAAGAAAAACGGAACACTGGCTCAACCACCAATATCGCGTTGCTGCAAGAAAAGCGGTAGACAACAATGCTGCCTACATTGCTTTCTACTCTGATCAGCAATATGACAAGCCAATTCTCACTCCGGCATTTTCGTATGTAACCGCTATTTCAGATCTAACCGTGGATCCCTCCAATAACGAACGCAACAACAGACTCGAGTTGGGGACCGCGGCCAACCACGCTGTTCTTGCCAGCAATATTGACTTTGGCACCGCACAAGTAGGGAGTAATCTCTATGCATACAACCCAAACAAAGCCCGAGCGGACGCTTTTGAGCAACAGGAAAGCAATGAGTCCATTACCTACCTCTCTTTGATTCGGCAAACACACTCTGGCCAAGATGCACCGCTCGCTCACGATCTGGCGCTGCTGGCACATTCGGTTGATAGACTGGCAACTCAAGGAAACAATAAAATAGTCTTACTCAATCAATATGACGCCCAGTACAATACACTGATAACCAATCACATAAAGGGACTCGATGTCATTATCAGTGCAGGTACATCCAGCTACATCGAAATGAACAACTACACCTGCCTGGCAACATTCGAGCAGACCCAAGAAAACTGGCAGACCTTGTTTATGACATTTGATTCGAAAGGAAAGATTATACAGTGTCAGTTTTAGGCGACGTTTTGAAAACCACGATCAGACAACCGTAACCAATGATAAAAGAGATATAAGCAAAAAGGCCGCCTTTGAGGCGACCTTGACAGATAATTCGATGCTTTGACGATAAACTTAGCTAACCGACCACTGCGACAGCGAACGTTTGAAGTCGTCGTAACCAAACTCGTTAAGCATTTGAATCTCGCCATTGCTACGCTCGCAGTAGATTGACGGCATCTTCAAACCATTGAACCAGTTCAGTTTCACCATGGTGTAGCCTGCACTGTCCATGATGTGAAGCTTCTGACCAATTTGCAGCGGCTGCTCAAAATTAGCCACGCAGAACTGGTCGCCGGCCAAACAAGAGCATGAACCGATCACGTATTCGTGTTCACCATTATCAGATGCTTCCAGTACAGAGGCTGGCTCGTCGTAGATAAGCGTATCTAGACGGTGTGCTTCTGTCGCTGAGTCAACGATGGCTGTTTTCTTTACGTTTTCAACAATATCGACAACAGTGACCACAAGATCTGTGGTTTTGGTAATAATCGCTTCACCCGGCTCAAGGTAGAGCTGAACGCCGTGTTTTTCTGAGAAAGCTTTCAGGGCTTGTGCCAGCTTCTCGATGTCATAGCCCGGCCAGGTGAAGAATACACCACCACCCAAGCTGACCCAATCAAGCTTATTCAGGTGGTCACCGAACTGCTCGGAGATAGCATCCAGCAAGCCAGTGAAGGCATCGACATCTTTGTTCTCACAGTTCATGTGGAACATCACACCATCAATATCGTTGAATACTTCTGGTTTAATGTGATCGGCTTGCACACCAAGGCGCGAGAACTGGCGAGCGGGGTTGGCCAAATCTTGTCCGGCGTAACTAACACCCGGATTCAGGCGCAGACCAATTGACGCTTTACCTTCGACGATATGACGGTGAGCAGCTAGTTGGCTCTGCGAGTTAAAGATAAGCTTGTCGCAGATATCCGCGACTTCGCGCACGTCATCTTCGCTGTAACCCACGCTGTAAGCATGCGTTTCGCCACCGAAGGTTTCGTAGCCCAGTTTCACTTCAAACGGGCCGCTGCTGGTTGTGCCGTCTAGGTATGGCTTGATGATGTCAAACACACCCCAGGTCGAGAAGCACTTCAGGGCCAATACCAGTTTTACCCCTGAAAGCTCTTTGAGCAGCTTGGCTTTTTCCAAGTTGGCAATCAGCTTATCTTCATCAATCATGAAGTAAGGTGTTTTCAATTCTTGTTTCTTCAATGTCATTTTTTCTCACACACTCAAGCTGTGTCTGTAAGGATGTTGGATTCAATATTTCCCTATTTTGTAACTCACTGCGTTCAGACAGGACAAAACAGGAAAATATCGACTCTCAACAGTCCCTCATTCCGATTGACAGAACAACCGAATTAAGAATCTCACCAAGAAGGGAGCAGTAGCTCCCTTCTGATATTACTCTGTAAACAAGGCTGATAAGCATCGTTACTCAACAACCTTCTTTATCTATTTTGAATAAAATTCGCAGGAATTTGAGGCAACACTTAATCATCTCTAATTCACGACAAATAAGGTATTGAGCGCCGGTGTTTCTCTTCAGGGCCAGGAGGAAGCACGGAGTTTATAAACATAAATGAGTACTTCCGACACCGCCATGGAGAGAAACAACAAGCTCAGGGCCTTATTTCAGGATTTTGATGTCAGGCTGACCTACTTCCAATTCCTGAACATGCCAATCAAGACCGATTTCAGGCATTGTTTCTAGGAACGGATCTGGGTCTAGCTGTTCCATGTTGAACACGCCTTTATCTGCCCACTTGCCACGGAAGTACTGAAGTGCTGCAGTGATCGCTGGTACACCTGTGGTGTAAGAGATCGCTTGGTGCTCAACGTCTTCATAAGCGACTTCGTGATCTGCATTGTTGTAGATAAATACAGAGCGCTCTTTGCCGTCTTTCTTACCTTGTACCCACGTACCGATACACGTCAGGCCTGTGTAGCCCGGTGCGAGTGATGTTGGATCCGGTAGAAGTGCTTTAAGCACGTGTAGTGGCTGAACAACCGTACCATCGTGCAGTGTTAGCGGATCTGGGCTTAGTAGGCCGATGTCACGCATGCAGTTGAAGTAGTTCAGGTATTTGTCACCAAAGCCCATCCAGAATTCAATGCGCTTGGCTGGGATGAACTCTTTCATTGAGCGAACTTCATCGTGCGCCATTGAGTAAACTTTGTGCGAACCACAGTTCGGGAAATCAAACTCAAGCATACGTGAGTGACACGGTACTTGTTTCCACTCTTCGTTTTCCCAGTAGAACGAGTCGCCCTGGATTTCCAGCATGTTGGTTTCTGGATCGAAGTTGGTGGCGAACTTCTTGCCGTGGTCACCGGCATTCACGTCCATGACGTCAATCGTGTCGATTTCATCGAACAGGTGCTTCACCGCGTAGGCTGCAAATACAGAGACTACGCCCGGATCGAAACCAGCGCCTAGGATACCAGTGATACCTGCTTCTTCGAACTTCTCACGGTAACCCCACTGCCAATCGTACGCCTGAGGCACTTGCTGGCCTTCAGAACACAGGTCTACCGCGACAGATGTATCTAGGTAAGACACTTTCGCTTGGTAACACGCTTCCATGATGGTCATGTTTACCCAAGGAGGACCAGCATTGATCACAAGATCAGGCTGCACGTCTTTAATCAGTGCTACTAGCGCGTCAACGTCATCGGCATTAACCGCACGAGCTTCTAGTTTCTTTGATGGATCTTTCAAGTTGTTCTTTTTCTTGATTGACTCAATGATTTTCTCACACTTACCAATTGTGCGAGATGCAATCGTGATATCACCAAGAACTTCGTTATTCTGAGCCGCTTTGTGCGCAACTACCCAGCCAACACCACCAGCACCAATCTGTAGAATTGCCATTTCTTCTTATTCCATAATTAAATGAGTAAGTGTTCCGGTACAGCCGCTTTGACCGCTGTACCGTACCTGTTTATTAACCTAGTTTGCGTTCAGCTTGCGCCGCAACCTGGTTGATTTCTTTTAGTAATGATTCAAAGTCAGACAGAGTCAAACACGGGTTCAAGATCGTGAATTTCAGGGCAACGTTGCCCTCTACCACGGTCTCGCCCAGTACCGCCTTGCCTTCAACAAGTGCATCAATGCGTAGTTGTTTGTTAATTCCATCGAGTGCCGACTCATCGTTGTTGCCAATATAACGGAACAACACGGTTGATAGCGCCGGATCAGCCAGCAGCTCAAATTCTGCCGACTTGTTAACCATATCAGCAACCAGCTGCGTTTGGTTCAGAAGGTGATCATACATCGCACCCAACGCCTGAGGGCCCACGCATTGCATAGTCATCAGCACTTTCAAGGCATCGAAACGCTTAGTGGTCGCAATCGACTTATCCACCAAATTCGGTAGCAGATCATCTTCACGGTTCAGGTAGTCAGCATGGTGAAGCAGGTACTTAAAGTTCTCTTTGTCTTTAATGAGTACCGCACCGCAGCTGATTGGCTGGAAGAACAATTTGTGGAAATCCACACTGACAGAGTCAGCCTTCTCAATACCGTGCAGGCGAGTCTTATGACGGCTCAGGATCAGTGCACCACCATAAGCGCCATCGACATGTAACCATAGGTTATGCTGCTTGGCCACATCCGCCATGCCGGTCAGATCATCAATCGCACCGTGATCGGTAGTACCTGCGGTACCCACCATCGCAAATGGCAGCAAGCCCTCGTTTTTCAACGTTTCAATGGTGTTGACCAAGGAAGCCAGTTTGATCGTACCGTCAGGGTTGGTATCGACAGTGACGACTGCATTTTCACCCAGCCCCATTAGTGATGCTGATTTCTGAACCGTGAAGTGTGATTTCTTCGAACACAAAATACGAAGCTTACCTGCATAATCCGGTAGGCCTAGTTTTTGGATGTTGTGACCGGAAATCGTATCGGCCGCCCAATCGCGTGCCAGCAACAAGCCCATGAGATTTGACTGGGTACCACCACTGGTGAATACGCCATCTGCTTGGTTGCCCAATTGATATAACTCGCATAGCCAATCAACCACTTTCTGCTCTACGAAGGTGGCGGCACTTGCCTGATCCCACGAGTCCATTGACTGATTCAAGGCAGCAATGAACGCTTCAGCGGCAACCGCTGGTAGCAATGGCGGCGTGTGTAAGTGAGCAATACAATGCGGATGCTGAACCATGATAGAGTTCTTGGCAATCAGTTCACCGGTCTGCTCAATCACCAAATCTAGTGGCATTTGCTGGTTATCAAGATCAATGTTGTTGATCATAGCTTTCAGCTGCTGCGGATCCATGCCCGAGTACGGAGTCTCTGTGTTCTCAAAAACATGCTTCAGTACACGCGTGGTTTGGTTGAGTGCCGCTTCGAATTCGTCCGCACCGCCTTTACCGGTATGGATGAAGTGCTGATACCAGTCTGCAGCGTCAGCAACAGCGGGCTCTTTAATCTGGGCTGGGCCTGCCGTTGCCAGTATCGCTTTGCTCATTGTATCAATGGCAAAATCCAACTGCTCATAAGAGATAATCAATGGCGGAAGGAAGCGCAATACCGACCCTTGTCGGCCACCTTTTTCGATGATCAAGCCACGCTCAAGTGCAGCGCGCTGAATAGCGATGGTCAACTCAGGATCAGCCTCTGGCTCACCGAATTTATTCTTGGAACCATCTGGCTTACAAATTTCGATGCCTAGCATCAAACCTTTGCCGCGGACTTCGGCGATGCAGTCAGTATATTGGGCAATACGTTCCAACCCTTCACGCAGGTATTGGCCTGCTTTTTGAGCGTGCTCAACCAGGTTATCACGGCGAATAATTTCAAGCGCTTTCGCCCCTGTTGCCATCGCCAACTGGTTACCACGGAAGGTCCCTGTATGCTCACCTGGCTTCCATGTATCGATTGACTTATCAAAGATAAGTACAGACATAGGCAGACCACCGCCTACCGCTTTCGATAGACACAGGATGTCAGGAGTAATGCCAGACTCTTCAAAAGCAAAGTTAGAGCCGGTCTTGCCAATGCCACACTGGATCTCATCAAAGATCAGCAGGATACCGTGCTCATGAGTAATGCGGCGCAACTCACGCAACCAGAATGCTGGCGCAGGGAGCACACCACCTTCGCCTTGAACAGGTTCGACGATAATCGCTGCAGGCTTTTGCACACCACTCTCATCATCATTAAGCATGCGCTCGATGTAGCGAAGAGTCTGCTTGGCACCCTCATCACCGTGAATACCAAACGGGCAGCGTAGGCTGTAAGGGAAAGGAAGGAAATGAACATCAGCCATCAGGCCTTGACGGCGGGCTTTGGTATTGAGGTTACCCATCATCGCCATGGTGCCGTTGGTCATACCATGATATGCACCATGGAAGGCTGCCATGGTATTACGACCCGTGGTTTGCTTTGCGAGCTTAATTGCCGCTTCTACGGCATCAGCACCTGATGGGCCACAGAACTGAATACGGGCATTTTTCGCAAACTCATCAGGGAGGAAGTTCATCAACTCCTTGATGAATTTATCTTTAACTGGTGTCGTGATATCCAGCGTCTGGTATGGCAGGCCAGCATGTAACTGATCAATAATGGCCTGGTTTATTTCAGGGTGGTTATACCCCATCGCCAATGTGCCGGCACCGGCTAGGCAATCCAGAAACAGTTGGCCACGACTGTCTTCGACCAGCGCTCCTGAAGCCTTGGCAATAGCCAATGGCAAACGACGTGGATACGAGCGCACTTCGGATTCATAATGCTCTTGACTAAGCAGCAACTCATCAGGCGTTAAATCATAAACATCATGCACAACAGGTACATTCGAAGCGAGTTTTAGCTCATCAAGGTCAAACACATTACTCATGTTCTTTTCCATTTGAAACACCGCACCCCTTGCTATCTTCTCCACTGATATCAATGTCAAAAGTGGTTTTTTGTTCAGCACTACAAGCACCACCTAGTAATCGGTGATGTGATTGGTGTGAACTGGAGAAAGTATCAAGGTTCGGTGCAGTTGCATCTTCTATAGATGCATTGACTATAGACAACCGATAGCTTGCGCTCTCGGCGTAACCGAAAACAAACTGATTACCTAGACAAATGTTTGTCTAAATGCCTGCCGACAAAAGCGACTGCATGTGATCAGAAAGTCAAATACCAGTAATTGTGATCAGGATGATCAAGGCTCAGTAATAATACTGCAGTTGGGTAAGACAAAGCTGATTAGAGTAATAAGAGTAAAAGTATTCACTGTTGGGTTCCTTCAATATGCGCCTGCGTTTTGACTACAGGACCGCACTATTAATGCCCTTCTACTAACCCTAAGGTTAGTACCTACGGCGCATCAAGTGGCAATCAGCCCGAATACCGCTTGATACAATGTGCCTCAGAAATGTGCTGCTGAGATTGCGCAGAAAAGTAACACACCAGAAATGTGTATGCCAGAAATATTTAATTGAATTATGTGTCAAAATCTAACTTTATGATCACCAACTACCAAACACCGAAATATCAGCCATACAAACCATAAAACACAGGCATTACAGAATATTAATAAGCAATCAACCAAGACTTTCAGTCTTACATGCTAGCGCCGTTGTGTTTCTGGCTATCGGCAAGGCTCACTGATGAGGCATATTATTCTATTCCCCTCCCCATCAGGTACAGAGCTCTGATTTTCGCCAGCGGCTAATGGCCTGTTAAGAAACCACTTTTCGCGCTCAGTCTCCGCCAACTGCTTTCTTTTCCTGAGTTCTCCCCCTACCTACTATGGTGAACCTGGGTATTGATGTGAACGTGGGGCTCCCTAACAGAAAGAGTTAAGTTAACGGAATATATTTCCGATGTGTAATTAACAAAAATCAACATGACAATTTATTAACACCAAAGCGTTGACTTGCAATCATTTTGTAAATTAATAATATGCAATATAAAGCGGTGAAGGGGAAAAGTGTAATCGCTCAGTCAGAGCTACCCGCAACTATGAGTCCGTTGCTTTCAAAAATATTGATGATTCTCTCGCCCACTCTCTTATCTGTATTAGTAAGACCTAACATATCTGTAACTTCACACTTTAAACAATTACAGATCCGATAAAGCGTTGATAATTTTATGTCTGACTTATTTGACTCAATATCAATATAAGTTCTTCTAGACACATTAATGCACCTGGCTACCTGAATTTGTGTTTTTCCACGAAACTCTCTGAGTGTTTTAATTCGATGAGCTACAAACTCAGGTTCATAAGTATTAAGTTGCATCTATCCTTACCATGTTCAAGAAATCCTACGTCACTGTTGGGAACATAATACAGCGGTGAAATATACTAAGCAGAATTAGAAGCATAAATTCTCTTCACCGGTGGTCATTATACTTTCATTAAAAATACATGTAAATTACTCAACCAATCTCACATTGTGAAAATACAGTCTCATTCAGCCATCATCAAAATGTTAATTAGATCACAAATCAGCCAGTGGATACAACTTTGCTTATCAAAAAAAAGAAATGTATCATTTTTATTGATAGCTGGGGTTTTTATGCGATAATAGGCTCATCTTGATGATTTAAGCCTTATCAAGAGTTCTACATTCTTTTACCGTCGTACCCCTTTTGTGCGACGGCTTTTTCTCTTCAAAGTCACTTTTACCCTTCACCATTTCCATTAATTTTTGTCTTATTCGTTACCCCTTCTCGTTAACAAGTCCCCCTTCAATGATAATACCGTCCCGATCTTATTTTACTTTGGTTGATCCGTTCATTATTCCCCATGATTAAAGGAAATGTCTAAGTACGGTCTATCGAATATGAGTAATTGCAACAAGATCAGCATAGTGAAAGCAGAACAGCGATGAATTTTGATAACAGGAAAGAGTGTCAAATAGCCGTTTTAATCACCAGGCCTCAGTTGACTGATAATATAGAAATAACAAAAAAAGCCCGCAAGCTAAGCTTGCGGGCTTAATATGAGATGGTGCCCCGGGCCGGACTTGAACCGGCACAACGCGAACGTCGAGGGATTTTAAATCCCTTGTGTCTACCAATTCCACCACCAGGGCACGCAATACTTTGCAATGCCGTTTAGTAAAGTAAACACCATCTTTATCTTACCGCTTGTTGCCTTACAGTAAGATTTTAATTTGGAGAGACGTGGCCGACTAGGTACAAGAGGTTCCTCGTTGGAGCACATCAATCTTTAAATTTGGAGCGACACACGAGGTTCGAACTCGTGACCTCAACCTTGGCAAGGTTGCGCTCTACCAACTGAGCTAGTGTCGCAAATGGAGGCGCGTCCCGGAGTCGAACCGAGGTCCACGGATTTGCAATCCGCTGCATAGCCACTCTGCCAACGCGCCTTAACCTTCGGGTCATCCCCGTTGGTATGGCAGCCATTTTACACAACTCAATTTTGGTGTCACGGAAAAAATGAGAAAACCCGTTCATTCGGTTTATTTTCAACCAACTGCGTTGAAAAACAACAATGAACGAGCAAATGTTCATCAAGTCTCATGAGAAATTCTCATTTCTCAGAGAATTACCAAAAATGAAACACCTATCCTCGACTATATTTCTCATGCCTTTTAAGTCGTTTAATGAGGATTCAATGCGTCATTCTTCCCTATATGCCTCTTTGTTGTTTTTAATTCCTAGCATCTGCCTATCCGCTCCACCAGCAGGTAAGGGTAACAACAAGACAATCGCGTCAGCACCAAGCTTTAGCGACCCTCTCACCTCATTCGATACCAATCACTGGCAAGCCGCTGATGGCTGGGCCAACGGTTCTCCATTTTTAAATGCTTGGTCATCGGCAGCGCTGGATTTTAGTAATGATGGATTAGGCGTGGTACTTAGTGACTCCCCGCTGCTCGGTTATGCCTACACATCGGGAGAGCTGCGAACTAATGCGTT
Source organism: Photobacterium lutimaris (assembly GCF_003025555.1). Lineage (GTDB taxonomy): Bacteria > Pseudomonadota > Gammaproteobacteria > Enterobacterales > Vibrionaceae > Photobacterium > Photobacterium lutimaris. The sequence goes on from NZ_PYMH01000002.1 coordinate 588,436, forward strand.
CTACGGCTATGGGTGTTATGAAGTCGAAATGATGCCGGCAGCCGTCAGTGGGGTTGTCACAGCCTTCTTTACCTTTATGGGGCCCTTTGACAATACTCAGGGAGGTAATGGGCAGCACAATGAAATAGACATTGAGTTTTTGGGTAATAACACGAATGTCGTCCAACTCAATTTCTGGACCAACGATGACCAATATATCAATGGTCATGAAACAATTATTGACTTAGGCTTTGATGCATCACTGTCGTTTAATCATTACGCCTTCGACTGGAGTGAGACCGGGATAAACTGGTACATCAACAAAGAGCTTGTTTACAGCGTCATTGGAACGACAAATGATCCAACCCCAAACGTCACTGACGGTACCCACAAGATAATGATGAACATGTGGCCGGTTGACGCCACGGCTTCTGGCTGGGCTGGTGAGTTTACCTATCCTATGATGCCCATTCTAGGCCAATTCAAAAATGTTCACTTTACCGAAGGTAATGGATGTACCTTCGATACATCTGAGCCCCCCTCTCCCTCGCCGACGAACAGCTTAATAATTGCTAATCACGAGATCACATTGAACAGCAAAGCGACGCAAGCATCAGCGGCGGTAACAGTGACTAACAGTGAAGGAGAGCCACAGCAAGATGTTCTCATTACAGGCCAGTGGTCTGGTGCCGTAAATGATGGTGACAACGAAAAGATTACCGACCAATCAGGCGATGCATTGTTCTATTCACGCCGAAGTCGAACAGCATCAGGTCGCTATCAATTTTGTATCACTGGCTTGACTAAAGCTGGTTATTCATGGCCAGCAAACAATAGTGAACAACAATGTTCTGAAATTATCATTCCCTAGATAATGGAAAAGCGGCTCATAGCCGCTTTTCTAATGAGGGTCGTTTCACATTACTTAGAGATGCTCAGAATTGAGCAAATCATGCTTAGCCGCTTTGAGGTAGATGTACATCGACCAGTAGGTCAGGAACATTGCTACATACAGTGCAATATAACCCGTCCAGATCATCCACTCGTTTGGGTGCCACAGCAGAACGATGAGTGCGACCATCTGAGCCCCAGTTTTCACCTTGCCAACCCAAGAAACAGCCACACTTGAGCGTTTGCCAAGCTCAGCCATCCACTCGCGCAGTGCAGAGATGATGATCTCACGGCCAATCATAGTAATAGCCGGAATCGTCACCCATACCGAGTTATAGTGTTCGACAACCAGTACCATCGCCGCCGCCACCATCACCTTATCGGCAACCGGGTCAATAAACGCACCAAAGCGCGTTGTCTGATTAAGCTTACGGGCCAGATAACCGTCAAACCAATCTGTTACGCCGGCAATCAAGAAAATCAATGCAGTCGCAAAAGGAGACCAGCTATACGGTAAGTAAAAGGTGATCACGAAAAATGGAATCAAAATTAACCGTATGAAGCTTAGAATGTTCGGAATTGTTAAACGCATAATTCTTCGTTCTTATTGTGTAGATGTACCGCGCTGGCCTAATGATTCAGCGCGTCAAAAATTTTTTCTGCCATAGCACGACTGATGCCCGGCACCTTTGCGATTTCTTCTCTGCTAGCTTTCTTCAGTTCCTGTAGGCCACCCATATACTTGAGCAATGCTTGCCGACGTTTCGGGCCTATGCCCTCTATGTCTTCCAAAGCACTGCGTTTTCTTACTTTTGCACGTTGGGCACGGTGACCACTAATTGCATGATTGTGACTCTCGTCCCTGATGTGTTGAATTAAATGCAACGCTGGAGAATCCGCCGGCATCGAAAACTCTTCACCGGTTGTCAGCAACAAAGTTTCCAGCCCTGGCTTTCGAGTGGTCCCTTTGGCAACACCCACGAGCATTGCACGCTTAGGCCACTCCATCATCAATGGGTTAACTACATCATACGCTCTTGACAGCTGACCTCTACCCCCATCGATAAAAATAATATCAGGAATTCTATCCGGATCGACTTGTGAGCCATACCTACGCTCCAAAGCTTGCGCCATCGCCGCATAATCATCACCACCAGTGATCCCCGAAATGTTATAGCGACGATACTCTTGCTTCAGAGGTCCATCTTGATTGAACACTACACAGGAAGCAACCGTCTTCTCCCCCATGGTATGACTGATATCAAAACACTCCATTCGCTCTAGCCTATTTAGCTGAAGCGCGTCACGCAAAGCGGAGAAACGTTGGTGAACCGTCATCCGGTGACTGAGCTTGCTCGTCAATGCGGTTCTGGCATTAGTTTGTGCCAACCGTTGGAATTTGGCTTTATTGCCACGGGTACTCGATTTAATCACGATCTTGCGCCCAGCCAACTCGGTGAGGGTATCAGCGATAACCGCTTGCTCATCACCTAGTGCCTCTCCCAATAGAATTTCGCTCGGGATCACCCTTCCCTCAGCCTGGTTGAGGTAAAATTGGGTCACAAAGCTGGAAAGTACCTCGGTGATCTCGGCGTCGACTGGCATTTTGGGGAAATAACTGCGGCTCCCAAGGATTTTACCTTGACGGATATAAAGCGCATGGATGCAGGCCATGCCGTTTTCGTAGGCAATGCCAACGACATCAAGATCGTCGTCACTATCATGGCTGACAAACTGTTGCTCCTGCACACGCCTTAGTGCCTGGATCTGATCGCGATAGGTTGCCGCCTTCTCGAACGCCAACTGCTGGCTCGCCTGCTCCATTTTCTCGACCATCGAGGTGATGACCTGACGATCTTTACCCCTCAAGAACATCCGGACATAATTAACCTGCTCGCTGTAATCATCATTGCTCACCAACCCTTTGACACAAGGGCCAAGGCAGCGTCCAATCTGATACATCAAACAAGGACGGCTACGGTTGGCATAGACCGAGTCTTCACATTGACGGATGGGGAAAATTTTTTGCAATAGATGCAAACTCTCCCTTACCGCACCGCCATCGGGATACGGGCCGAAATACTCACCTTTACGCTTCTTGGCACCACGATGCATCGACAGGCGAGGATGAGCCGAAGCGCTGAGAAAAATATAAGGGTAAGATTTGTCGTCCCGGAGCAGGACATTATACTTGGGCAGGTAAAGTTTGATGTAGTTATGCTCAAGGATCAGTGCTTCCGTTTCGGTATGCGTAACGGTGACATCAACCTTGGCAATATTTTTGACTAACGCCCGCGTCTTCTCCCCAACCACATTGGCGCGGAAGTAACTCGAAAGGCGTTTTTTGAGATCTTTTGCCTTACCGACATAAATGACCTCATCGGCCAGATCATACATCCTGTATACACCTGGCTGATGAGTAACGGTTTTCAGAAAACTCTTTGCGTCAAACGGTTCCGACACTACAACGTCTCTGTGTCTAACATTCCATGGCGGATAGCAAGGTGAGTAAGCTCAACATCACCGTTGATGTCTAGCTTATTAAACAGACGGTAGCGATAGCTGTTTACGGTCTTTGGACTCAGATTCAGTTGCTCTGAAATATCGGTGACTTTCTGTCCCTTCGTGATCATCATCATGATCTGAAGTTCACGTTCAGAAAGATCTTTGAAAGGGTTTTCAGAATCTGGCGCAAACTGGCTCAATGCCATCTGTTGTGCAATTTCCGGTGAAATGTAACGTTGACCGCTGTTGACCATACGAATTGCATTAATCATTTCGTCAGGGCCGGCACCTTTAGTTAGGTAACCTGCTGCACCAGCCTGCATCACTTTCGTCGGGAACGGATTTTCTGTATGAATCGTCAGAACGATAATTTTGACATCAGGACTAAAGCGCAAGATTTTACGTGTCGCTTCAAGGCCACCGATACCTGGCATATTCATATCCATAAGTATGATATCCGCATGTGAATTGCGGCACCATTTTACGGCTTCTTCACCACTGTCGGCTTCCCCTACCACTTTTATACCACGGACATCTTCAAGCAGACGTCGGATCCCTGTGCGAACCAGTTCGTGATCATCTACAAGGAATACATTAATCAAGCTGTATCTCCAATATGATTTGGCTCTGCACCCAGCCGGATTGGCGGGATAGCTGTTACTGATATTACCCAATTCTACCTTAACTTCCCATCTGAACTCATGCAGTTTCTGCGTGACAGCGCATATTTTCACAGTAAGTTAAGGCTTGACAAAACAGTGCCTTGTCAATTTTACAAGCTTCAAAATAAAATAGCTTGGACAGCAGTATTTACTAAATTTAGGAAAAAATAAAGTGAAATATTCATGATATCCAATTAGTTAGATTTATCTCAAAAAGATAGCTCCAAACTGTACTATTATTGTGACAAACAATACGTTGAATCAATCATCCATAAGTGGTGTCTGTGATAGCTTTCGACGCCAAAGCTAAAAAAAAGCAATTACTTACCGTATCCCCCAGACTTTTCGGCTAGCAAAAAAAATTTATCCCCAAAAGCACCTGAGTGATCAGGCAATGACTTTTAACTACGTCTCAACGCCAGACAATGTTCAACGCAACAGCAAGCAAACTGACATCTGTCTAAGAGTTAGACGTCTAGATGTAGAGGTTTCCCTTCTGTTTGATGTTCATGTATTATGTCGCGTCCTTATGCCTGCCGGCATAATTGCTCTTGCTTAAATATGGATATTTGCAGCGTTTAACCACATCTAATTTGTGGGCATTCTTTTGGAGTTGGCAAGCAGCTTTGTGGCCGGCAATGTCCAAGCAAATACCCAAGAGCTTTAAAAGGTTATGTCATGAATCTCTCTGCCAAGACAGTTGTGCTCATCGCAATCGGTGCAGCCTTATATGGTATTGGTGGTTTACCTATGTTCGGTATTCCTGTCTTTGCAAATACCACTCTCAAACCCGCCATGGCAGTACTTGCCTTATTTGGTGTGCTATTCGGTCCTCTCGTTGGATTTCTTGTTGGATTCATCGGACACTGGGTTACCGACCTTTTCGCCGGTTGGGGCGTATGGGTCACTTGGGTACTCGGTTCAGGAATTGTTGGCCTTGTTATTGGCCTGTATCCAAAACTGACCAAAGAGCGTATTGAAAAAGGGCTATTCTCCAAGCTTGACTTCAGCCTGTTCGTACTCCTTGCCTTTATCGGCAATGTGGTTGGCTATGGTTGTTCAGCCTTCCTCGATGCGGTTTTATATGCCGAACCGTTTACTAAGGTCCTGGCGCAACTCACCATCATTGCTGCGGGTAACACCGTACTGATCGCCATTGTCGGCCACTTCATCCTTTCCGCTGTCGCAAAACGCAAGCAACAAAGCTACAACCTGATCGAGGCCGAATAAGCTATGTCCATTCAGTTTACTGACTTCTCATTCCAATACTGGGCGCTGCAAAAGCCAACCCTGAAAAACATCAACCTGACTATCGAACAAGGTGAAAAGGTTGTCATCGTCGGTCCAAGCGGGAGCGGAAAATCGACCTTGGGACAGTGTTTGAATGGCCTGATCCCTTTTTCTGTAAAGGGTGATATGACTGGCAGCCTTAAGATTAACGGCAAGGAAACCCAGACAATGGATCTGCACCAATGCACAGGCATGGTGGGAACGGTACTGCAAGACACCGATGGACAGTTTGTCGGCCTGAGCGTAGGCGAAGACATCGCATTTGCCTTGGAAAACCAAATGATTGCACCAGGCGTGATGCGCCAAGTAGTCGAAGAAACTGCCGCGATGATGGCACTGGACGAAATCCTCCAGATGTCCCCGTTCGATCTCAGCGGTGGCCAAAAGCAACGGGTATCACTGGCCGGTGTTATGGTCGATGATGTCGATATCCTGCTGTTTGACGAACCCCTCGCAAGCTTGGATCCGAAAACGGGCAAATCTACCATTGAGATCATCGATCGCCTTCACCGCGAAACCGGTAAAACCGTGGTGATCATCGAACACCGCCTCGAAGATGTGCTTCACTGTCACGCAGACCGTATTATCCTGATGGAACGCGGTGAAATCGTTGCCAACCTGACACCTGATGAGCTGCTAGCCAGCCCGCTATTGGCTCAGCACGGGATCCGCGAGCCCCTTTATTTATCAGCGTTGAAAGCGGCCGGTTGCGAAGTACGCCAATCAGACAAGCCAGCCTATTTATCGACTATCGATATTGCCCGCTTCAAGCCGCAAGTACTCAACTGGTTTAGTCAAGGTGACACGGTCACGGAAAAAGCACACGCAGCCCCTTTGCTTGAAGTAAACAATCTCAGCTATTCCTATGATGGCGAGCGCCAAACACTGGACGATGTTAGCTTTACCATTCATCAAGGCGAATTTGTCTCTATTTTAGGGAAGAACGGTTCGGGCAAGTCAACCATTACCCGTTTAATCATGGGCGTATTGGAACCGGATGTCGGTAACATTAGTTTTGAAGGCATCGACTTGGCAACTCGATCGATTTTCGAACGTAGCCAAGATATCGGTATTGTTCTGCAAAACCCGAACCATATGATTTCCCACCACATGATTTTCGATGAAGTGGCCTCAGGTTTACGTAACCGTGGCCTACCTGAAAACGAAGTCGAAACCAAGGTATTGGAAGCCTTAACGCTGTGCGGATTGGCGCGCTACCGCCATTGGCCGATTGACGCATTAAGCTACGGCCAGAAAAAGCGCGTGACGATTGCCACAATTTTGGTACTGGAGCCTAAACTGCTGATCCTTGATGAGCCAACAGCCGGACAGGATTACCATCACTACACAGTGATGATGAGCTTTATCAAAGAACTCAACCAAAAGCTGGGGATCACCATTTTGATCATCTCCCACGATATGCATTTGGTTCTGGAGTATACCCAACGTGCCATTGTCATTGCTGACAGCAAGTTGTTGGCCGACTCTAGCGTTAACGAAGTGTTCAGCCAGCCGACATTGCTCGAGCAGGCTAACCTGACCGTCACCAGTTTGTATACGCTTGCCGCACGCTTGGGTATCGAACGTATTGATCACTTTATCCGTTGCTTCATTAACCATGAGGCAGGCTCACACTAATGAAAACCAATAAGATTAAATTCGGTATTAGCTATATCAATACCGGCTCTCCCCTGCATGCGCTAAACGGGATCACCAAGTTCATTTTGTTTATGGCTTGGGTCACCATGGTATTGATGACATTCGACATCCGTATCATTGTTGCGATGATCCTAGTTGGCTTTGGTTTGCTACACCTTTCACGGGTTCCCTTTGCTAGCTATAAAACCTTGATGACAGGAACAGTAACGGTATTGCTACTTAATGCCCTATTCATGTTCCTGATCGCCCCGCAACAGGGTAAGGAGTACATGGGTAGCCAAACCGTGCTGTTGGCATTACCGGGGAACTACTCGCTGACTCAGGAAACGTTGTTTTACTTGGTAACCGTGACACTGAAATACTTCAGTATGTTTCCTGTCGCTCTGCTGTTTGTATTCACAACTCACCCAACTGAGTTTTCAGCTAGCCTAAACAAACTGGGCGTGCCATACCGTATTGCCTATGCCGTAAGCCTGACACTGCGCTATTTGCCTGAAGTGACCAAAGACTTCATCAATATCATGCATGCCCAGCAAGCGCGTGGGGTTGATATCTCAAAAAATGCGCCGGTATTAACCCGCATCAAGAACGTGGCAAAAATCCTCGGACCGTTGATTTTCTCGAGCCTAGACCGAGCAGAGGTGATCTCCAATGCCATGACCTTGCGCGGATTTGGCCAACACAAACGCCGTAGCTGGTACAGCCTAAAACCGATGGCCAAGGCCGACTTTGCGGTCTTGTTCACCATTGTTGTTGTCTTGGCGCTTGGCTTTGCCAACCGCTACCAAGCCGAGCAACTGTTCTGGTACCCTCTCTGATGAGTTACACATAATCCCAGCGCACAAAGTTCCTTCGATGGTCGATGCTCTAAAGCAATTAGAAACTAAAGCTTCTTTAGTGCTTCAAAGTCATCTCAAATACGAAACAATTGTCGTTATAGGTAAGTCTTCATTAAGGCTACAATTGATAAGATTAATAACAAATTGAGTTGATTGACATGGTGACTTGGTACTTACATAAATCGTAATGTTCACCATCTGATATAGCGCCCAAATGAGCATGGTCACATAGGATGGGACTGTTAATTTTGAATACCAAACAGCTTAAATGGAATAATTTGGAACTGCTTGGTAACTAGGATCTGTTGATCTTTCGAGTTGGTTTTTGCAGCTATTTTAGGTTTTTATACAAGTCAGAGGGTTTGAAACTTAGTCATTCACCTGATATACCAATAACGCTGTAAAAGGATTACAAGCGCTACCTGAAGGGACGGCAAAAAGCGTTTTATTGATAATCACTAAGCGGTACACCTCTTGACGCGATTAAACGCTTTAACTAAAGGTCCCAATTTGAACAAAAATCAACCATTAAAGATAAACAGCCCCAAAACCCACTAAAATTTAAAGTTAGAGGTGATATCATATGTATTGCTGCGCTTTTTGTTAGTGATCAACTTTGAATATGGTGTGTTTAGTTTGGATATAGTAAAAGTATGAAAGTAGCTATCGCGATTGATCGGTTATCTAAAGGCGGAGCGCCGAAGGTGATGCTATCACTGGCCAACGAGTTATTGACACTTGGTCATGAGCCACATTTTCTTGTGATGTCAGAGGAAAATATTTACAATTTACCTAACGGAATCAATGCCCATTTCTTCTTTAAGAATGATGACAAAAGACTTAACAGATTATTCAACCTCGATAAGATAGCTGATGAACTTAGTGCAAAGATTGCGAAAGTCGAGTCTGAAGTCGGTCAATTTGACCTATTTTTGTCTAATTTAGACAAAACAAATTTATTGATGGCAAAAACAGCAGTTAAGCCTTTATTTTTTGTCTTGCACGCATCAGTGGAAGAAGAGCTGAAAAGGCACGCAATGTTGGGACCGTTAAAGTATGTAAAAAAAATAAGGTCAAAACAAGCACTTAACGGGAAGCATTTAGTCACTGTCTCAAAAGGTATTGAAGAAGAGATTAGAACTAAGGGAAGAATTAAACCCGCATCGCTCACCACTATATACAACCCTTTTGACATTAAGGATATTGTATCTAAGTCACTAGAGTCTAATCCAGAGATTCCTACCGGTGATTATTGGATTCATATTGGGCGTTTTGTACAACAAAAGAGACATGACATCCTATTCGCATCTTTATCAAAGATGGAAAACAATCTCCCTATTGTTTTGTTATGTCATAAACCCAAGCAAGCAAGAAAACTGGCGAGAAAATATGGCGTTGAAGACCGCTTGATTATCCCAGAATTTCAGTATAACCCCTACCCGTGGATTAGAGCGGCTAAAGGGATGTTATTGAGCTCCGATTTTGAGGGGCTACCAACTGTTTTAATTGAGTCTCTGATATGCGGTACTCCCGTTGTGAGCACTGATTGTCCGCATGGTCCAAAGGAAATATTATTGGATAGTTTGGCTGAGTATTTGGTTCCGAGACGTGACCCAGAAAAACTTGCCCAAAAAGCCGATCTATTGTTGTCAAGAACGATAGACTTGACTGATTGTGACATTGAAAGCAAAGTGGCATCAGAAGTGGTGGCTAAGCAATATCTGGGGTTGATGGGTTAATTTTTATGTCTTTTTTACCAACCAAGAAAAAAATCGTTTTCGAAAATACCTATTTCAGTTTGTTCATTTATGTGCTTCTGGATGATGACTGGCAAAATAGTGATTATATCTTTTGGGGGAATCGATTTACGTTGAACTGCGTGAAGCGAATGGCAAACACTGTAAACGTGTTAGAGTGCTCCTACCATTATTTGCCTAGAATTATTCCTAAGTTGAACAAAGCGCCTGTTCAGTACTTTAAGAGAAAAATTGAGCAAAAGCAGATTTTTCGAAGCTATGATATTTGTGTTGGCAATGCACGTGAAATAAACAACCCTTTGATAAACATAGACCGAGTTCAAATTGATGACGGCGTGGGAACAACTCATGTGGAACTTGCTAAAGGTCCAAAGAAGAACAGCGTGTTAAGTCGCTTTCTTAGTCGACTCGTTCTCAAAGAAGCCACGAAGATTTCTAAAATTGAAAAGTTTTATCTCAGCCAAGACATTGAAGTTAAAGCAGAGTTCAAAGAGAAGATCGAAGTTCTTGATCTAACTGCTTTGTGGGCAGAAAAAACTGAAGAGCAGCGTGCCCAGATACTTGAATTGTTTGATGTTGATGCCAATGAGTTTGAATGCTTCGACAGCAGGTACAGTGTACTCTTCACGCAACCTTTAAATGAAGTGATTTCGGGTTATTCTGAGCAAAGTAAGGTTGATGGCTATAAGACTCTACTTAAAAACTTAGACATAGATGAGTCAAAATTGATTATCAAACCTCATCCAGCGGATCAAACGGACTATACTGTGCACTTTCCTCATGCATCGGTTCTTCGCCCAAGCTTTCCTGCAGAAATTATGTCTTTATTAGGCATGGAAGCGGATAAGGTTATAACATTAACTTCGACAGCCGTTGAGCTTTTTCGACATAGCAGTCGAGAGGTTGTCTACGCTAAAGCTCCTGATTATTTTAAATTGCCTGAAAAGCGTGCAAAAGCATTCAATTCTCTTGATTTTAAAAAGTAGTGTGAGGCTTGCTGCACCTTTCGCGCTTACCTCGACAAATGCCATGACATTACGTGGCTTGGCATTTTCTAGGTTTTAGCGTAAATACTCGATAGCCAAGACTCATAGGCCAGCAAGCTTTCAGTTAGCGTTACTGGCGTTTTTTCATTTCCGTTGCATTACCTAAGAATACGGCACTTTCCCCTCTTGCTAACATCATCATGTTCGTTACTTCCTCGTTGTTCTCGATAATCTTTTTATGAACTAACTGCTAAAGCTACACGTAAACTTAATAACTAGATTTTACGAGTAGTTCGATATGAAATCGGAGACAATTATCAACAAGGATAAACAAAGAACTGCAAGAGAATACGCAAAGGTCCCCAAAGGACGTCTCTCTCGTTTGGGACAACTCGGCTCGTTGGCAACGCGCGTAGCTGGCAGCATGGTCACCGAAGGGGTCAAGCAACTCGCCCAGGGAAACCGTCCCAAAGCCAGTGAGTTATTACTTACCCCAAGCAATGCCAAGCGGGTTGCTGAGCAGTTAGCTCAACTTCGGGGTGCAGCAATGAAGGTGGGGCAGCTTCTTTCTATGGATGCTGGGGACCTACTTCCTCCCGAGCTCAGTGAGCTACTTGCCCGGTTACGGGCAGAAGCCAAAGCCATGCCTATCAGCCAACTCAACGCAGTGCTGCAAGAAGAGTGGGAGCTCGATTGGCAAGACAGATTCCAAACCTTCTCTTTCTATCCCGTTGCAGCGGCCTCAATTGGCCAGGTGCATTCAGCCACCAACCTCGATGGCAAAAAGATAGCGCTGAAAATCCAGTATCCCGGTATAAAAGAAAGCATTGATAGTGATGTCGACAATGTCGCGACATTATTACGGGTATCAGGTCTCTTACCCAAGGATGTCGATTATCAAGATTTGTTAGAAGAGGCAAAAAAGCAGCTTCATGCTGAAGCCGATTATCTACTCGAAGCCTCTTTGCTCAAGCAATACCAGCAACACCTCGCGCCAGACTCTCGCTATCTCATTCCCGATGTCTTTGACGAGTTGACCACAGAGAACATCCTTGCCATGCAATTTGTCGATGGCTTACCGGTAGAAACACTGACGGATCAGCCACAGCATGTGCGTGACCTCGTCATGGAGCTTGCCTTTGAATTATTGTTCAAAGAAATGTTTGAGTTCAAGCTCGTACAAACCGACCCCAATTTCGCTAACTTTCTGTTTAATGCACAGACCCAACAATTGGTATTGTTAGATTTTGGTGCGACACGCGCCTACCCCGCCCACGTGGCCGATGGTTATCAGCAACTGCTCAGCGCTGCTCTCTATCACAACAAAACGTCTATGAATGATGCGCTACGACAAATCGGCTTTTTCAGCCAGCCAATCACCCCTTCACAACAGGACGCCGTAATTGAGCTTTGCCTGGAAGCCTGTGAGCCAATTATGACGGATGGTGAATTTGATTTTGGCCAAACTGACTTAGCCCGAAGAATTCGTGATGCAGGTACCGCGCTGAGCATGAAGGAAAATTACTGGCACACCCCACCCGCTGATGCGATATTCTTCCACCGTAAATTAGGTGGGCTGTATCTTCTGGCAGCTCGACTTAAAGCAAGGGTCAATGTCAGGGAGATCTTTTCACCTTATTTATTGTCACCAGCAAGTACATAACGCGTTGTTTTACGAAGAAGGGCTCAGATAATGAGCCCGCCAATAACCTGCGTCATCAAACAGTTCTTCATTGAGAGCAATAGCATTTTCGATCGACAAGAACAGCTCTGAATTTTCTTCGCCTAACGACTGAAGCTTTTCACGTGCCCTGTACAGTTCAGCTATGTAATCTTGCTGGATTTGCACTGACGGGTTTTGAGACTGACTCTGAGCAGCATAACTTTGGCTTCCTTCACCGGCTTGCGGTCCATCTTGTTCCAGACTGACAACAAGTAACGAGAAGCCTAGAGCCATACCTAACAAACCTGTCTTCATTACACTATTCATCATCATGCAACCTCAAACCTGAACATTGACATTATAATGGCAACCAATTAAACAATGTTCAATTGATGCAGGCTGAACGAGAGAAATTTATTCCACACCGCGCATAAGCTCAATCTTCTGCTCGCTCACATATACATATAACTGAATTTTCTTAACTATATGGGGATAGGGAGGCGTACGGTACCTCCTTCACATTAGGACGCCGATTTGGCAGACGTTGAATATGCATCCGACTTTATTAATTTCGGTTTTCGGGTAACAAGGAACACAGCAACGGCGGCCAAAATAAACCCGACAGCACCCAATTCATCAAAGCTTTCACCAAAAATCAGCCAAGCTTGGAAAGCGGTCATTGGTGGCACCAAGTAAAAAGTCGAGGCAACGTTGGATGACTCACCATGCTTGACCATATACAGCAGCAACAGAATTGCAACGACCGACAACACCAGTACCAACCAACTCAAGGCGAATACAAATGTCGGGGTCCAGTTAACTACCATTGTCTCGGTAGTCAATGCCACCGGTAAGAACAGTAACGCCGCCGCACTGTATTGCCACACCGCGCTTCCCACCATATCGATCCCCTGGCAGAATTTTTTCTGGTATAAGGTACCAAAGGTGATCCCCACCAATGCCAAGAATGTGAAGAGATATGCAGCCTCACGGCTACCGTCCTGGTGCCAAGCCATATTGCCTTGTAAGACAAGGTTAATCCCGATAAAACCAATGACAAGTCCAATCCACTGTGATGCCCGCATCCGCTCGCCAGCACAACCAAACATCACCACGGCGGTCACTATCGGCTGTAACCCGACCAACAGCGAACACAACCCTGCTGGCATACCTAGACCAATGGCGATATAGGTCCCCCCCAGATAAAAGCCGTGGATCAGTAACCCTGCGACCATACAGTGGGCCATCGCCTTCCCGGTGGGGATTCGGGAACGAAGAATAACAACCAGCAACAAGAACACGGCGATATTCGCCACCATCCTCAACAGCAAGAATGTCGCCGGCTCGGCATAGGGTAAACCCAACCTTGCGCCAATAAAGCCGGAACTCCAAAGCACAACAAACAAAAATGGGATAAAACGCGTCATCATAGCCCTCTCACTTTCTTTTTCCCTCAATAGCTTTTACTTTATAGGGGTACAAAAAACTTGGTAGGGACAGATTTGTGTGTTTTTTAGGGTACAGATAAATGGATGACAGCCACAGCCAGTTAAAAACAAAATACCACTATGTATATCGATGGATTGCAGAGCGCATTGATAAACAAAGTTTTCAACCCGGAGAGCGCTTGCCGTCTATTCGTGGGCTGAGTCAACAGCTGTCAGTGAGCAAAAATACGGTGATCCGTGCCTACCAGCAGCTGGAGGCCAACCAGAAAATCACCGCCCTGGCTCGTTCTGGCTACCGAGTCAATACACCCGCGATGGCTTCAATCAACATCGAGCCAGTACCAGAGCCCGGTTTTGTCGATTTAATGGCCTTGAGCAAGAAAATTATGGGGCTACCAATATCCCGTGAGGTACTACCGATGGGCTCAGCTCATCCTGATACAGACTTCCCTGCTATCAATAGTTTGTATGCTGAGATTGGCCGTCATAGTCGCTATCAAAGCCATATTCCCAGTCACTACCAACTCCCCCCCGGCAACGATTTGCTATTACAGCAATTAGTAGGAATAAACCGAGAGCTGGGTATTACCACCTCCAAACAATCATTGCTGGTTACCCACGGTGCCCAACAAGCAATCAGCCTGAGCCTGCAAGCTATCACCTCTGCTGGTGATATTGTTTTGGTCGAATCTGCCAGTTACTTTGGTAATTTGATGTTGTTGGAATCTCTTGGCCTGAGAGTGATCGAAATTCCTGCCAGCCCAATAACGGGGATCCATCTTGATGCCCTTGAGCGGGCCCTCAATGAATGGCCCGTCAAAGCTATCTTGATCAACCCCAGCTTCAACAATCCGACTGGGTATGTGATGTCGACGGCCGATCGGCTTCGCTTTCTGGCGATGACCCGCAGGATCCCGATCATCGAAGATGATGTCTTTGGCGGGTTGGCCTACCAGCAACGTCCTCTACCGCTGAAAACCCTTGACCAAGAAAACCGGGTGATTTATTGCAACTCTTTATCGAAAACACTGGATTCCCGGCTTCGTATCGGCTGGGTCATTGCCGGCAAATACCAACCTGTGATTGAAAAACGATTACTGACGGACAACATGGGTAGCCCCAACCTGATCCACTCTGCTGTTGCCCAATTCCTTGAAGGAGGTAAATACCGTCAGCATCTTGGAAAAATCCGCCGGAGTTATGCCAAAAAGCAGACGATGTTTTCTGAGCAGTTCATTCAAGCTTTGGATCAATACCCGCAGTTGCAGGGCCAGTATCAGCTTACTCAGCCAAACGGGGGCTTCTTGTGTTGGCTCGCTTTACCCGAGAAAACAGACAGCCAAGCCATTTATCAAGAAGCGTTAAAACGAGGGATCAGCGTACTGCCCGGTAGCATGTTCAGCACCAACAGGCGCTACGCCCACTGCCTGCGCTTGAGCTTTGCCAATTTCCGCAAAAACGACACCTGGCAACGAGGCTTAAAGCAACTGGCAGAAATCATTGCCAAGCAAATCATCCCGCCAGCCTGAGACACCAGAACCAAACTGCTACATTACTTGTACCCTACTGAACTGAGGAAGGAGCCTTCATGATTTCGGATCATATTTTATCTACTACGGTAAATTCTGTATTCATCACACTGCTATGCTTTATCGGCTTAGCATCAGCACCTAAGGTTCTGTCAGCCCCTGCAGTTGCACTTCAAGGTAGCAGTCAGGGAATGGACTACGTCGTTGAAAAAATCACGCAAACTGACGGCGTGCCATGGGGGATGGTATTCACACCCGATAATCTACTGCTGATCACCTACCGTGATGGTACTGTTCGCCTGATCAATCCTGATGATGGTTCGGTACAAGAAGTGTCTGGACAGCCGGCTATTCGTGAATACGGTCAGGGCGGTTTGCTAGATGTTGCTAAGTTGACAGCTCCTGACGGCAACAACGCTGCTCAAACTTGGTACTACTTTACCTACAGCAAGGCCAAGGATGGACAAGCTGCAACTACCCTCGCCCGTGCCCACCTCGAAGGTCACCGGTTAACACATTGGCAAGACTTATTGGTTACCCAGTCACTCAGCGATGCATCTCAACACTTTGGTAGCCGTATTACCTTCGATGACAAGGGACACGTCTTTTTTTCTATCGGAGATCGGACACATCGCCCTAACGGACAAGATCTCTCTAGCCATGCTGGCAGTATCCTGAGGCTCAACCACGACGGCTCAGTCCCCACAGACAATCCTTTTGTCGATACCGCCAATGCATTGCCAGAGATCTGGAGTTACGGTCACCGCAACCCACAGGGTTTGCAGTTCGATCCGCAAACCCATCGCCTTTGGTCCAATGAACACGGACCGCGTGGCGGAGATGAAATTAATTTAATCACCGCAGGCGCAAACTATGGCTGGCCCGACGTTTCCCATGGAAAAGAATACTGGGGGCCAATTGCCGTCGGTGAAGCCACCGAGAAAGAAGGCATCACCTCACCACTCAAGGTATATATCCCCTCCATCGCGCCGGGTAGCCTGCTACTTTATCGGGGCCCAGCCTTTCCCAACTGGCAGGGTCACTTATTTAGTGGCGCACTGAAGCTTCGGCATTTAAACCGTGTTAACGTCACCGAGACTGGACAGCTAGCCAATGAAGAGCGGTTGCTCGAAGCATTGGATGAGCGGATCAGGGCACTGGTGCTGGACTATCGGGGCTGGATCTACTTCTCAGCTGACTCTGGCGCTATCTACCGGCTAAGGCCCCAAAGCCAATAAGCCCCAATGTTCCGTACCAAGCAGGAAAATACTCCCCCTGCGGCAACATTAACACCGGACTGATATCTCAGTGCAGTTCCGAGCCATCAGGCCATGCATATTATGCATGGCACCCTTGTTGTTTTCTCATTTGAGTCATACGCTGAATTCCACTACTATCCCTGCTCTTTTTTTCACGTTGAGACACTGATGTTTTCACAATCACTCCCAGCCCAACTCATGCGTATGGTACTGATGCTAACTCTGACGCTGGTCGCGGTTCATCACTGCCAGCCGTTGTTGGACTCGCTGGCTGAGCATGCCATGAGCGGCGGTTGCCATCAGCAAAACTCAAACGATCACACTTTGACCGGACTATAACAATGAGTATTTTCCGCTTTCCACTGCTTGTGTGGATGGGCATTGCAACACTAATTATCAGCCTAGGGATCAGGCAGTCTTTCGGTATCTTCATGATGCCGATTTCGATGCATTTTGATACTGGCCGCGAATTTTTTAGTCTGGCTATCGCAGTACAAAACCTACTGTTTGGGGTCTTCCAACCGTTCGTTGGAATGGCTGCCGACCGCTGGGGCGCACAAAGAGTCATTTGGGCGGGTGCCATTGCCTATGGTTTAGGTTTGTACCTCACTTCTATCGCAGTTGAACCCAACTGGCTCTTTGTATCCCTCGGCGCCTTGGTTGGTCTTGGCTTGAGTGCGACCAGCTACGTTATCGTACTGGGGGCCGTTGCGCGCGTCGTTCCAGCGGAACATACCGCTAAAGCTTTCGGCCTTACCACTGCTGCAGGGTCTTTCGGTATGTTTGCGGTGATCCCAGGTGCGCAATACCTGCTTAGCGAATTCAACTGGCATACAGCACTGCAAGTGTTCGCGATGCTTTGTGCACTGATGATGGCATTCTCATTCTTCATGAAAGCCAACCACCAAAAATCAGCCTCAACGGCGACACCACAACACGAACTGACCCTCAAAGAGGCTCTGAAAGAAGCATTTAGCCACCGCGGTTACTGGCTGATTCACATTGGTTTCTTTGTATGTGGCTTCCACGTTATGTTCATTGCTACCCACCTGCCAAGCTACCTGGCTGATAAAGGACTACCGGGGTCGGCTGCCGCCATGGCCCTAGCCTACGTGGGGATTTTCAATATCTTCGGAAGCTATTTCTGGGGAGTGATGGGCGATAAATTTAGTAAGCGCTATGTGATGTCAGCCCTTTACATTATGCGCACCTTGGTCATTGCCGGTTTTGTTACTCTGCCTGTCACCACAGACACAGCGGCCTTGTTTGGTGGTGCGATCGGTTTTTGCTGGTTAGGCACCGTACCACTCACTTCTGGCCTGGTTCGCCAGATCTTTGGCCCTCGCTACCTATCAACACTTTATGGCTTGGTTTTCTTTACCCACCAAGTAGGTAGCTTCCTTGGTGCCTGGTTCGGTGGTCGTATTTACGACTACTATGGTAGCTATGAGCCAATCTGGTGGACAACTGTCGCACTGGCATTCTTGGCGGCGCTTATCCACCTGCCGATCAACGATGAACCACTCTACCAGCCGAAGGCCGCATAATAGGCACATAGCCAAACGGGCAGTTAAAACTGCCCGTTTTTATCTCTGGCTCATTGTGAGCCAGCGAAACAACAACCAACCAGCGCTTGCAGGTCCCTATCAAACCTTGAACTGGGATACCAGACTATCAAGCGCTTCGCTCTGATTCGCCAGGCCGTCACAGGTTTGCTGCGCACTCTGGATATTGCTCAGGGTCTCTTCGCACGCCATCACAATACTGCGGATATTGTCGCTCAAGTTTCCTGTAACCACCGTCTGCTGATCGGCCGCGATTGCAACCTGACGGTTCACATCGCTGATCATCACAATCGAATCGCTCATCGCTTCCAGCGCCATATTGGTCTGCTGCGCACGCTCTACCGTTGTGGTGCCTGCCTCGGAGTTATTGCGCATCGCCTCTACTGACTGGCCCACCGTATATTGGAGCTTTTCGATCATCACATGAATTTCACTGGTGCATGATTGGGTCTTGTTCGCCAATGAGCGCACTTCATCTGCCACCACAGCAAAGCCCCGCCCTTGCTCGCCAGCACGGGCAGCTTCAATCGCGGCATTAAGCGCAAGCAGGTTGGTTTGATCGGCAATACCGCGGATCACTTCCAGAATCGAGGAAATACCGGCGACATTCTTCTCCAGCTCCTTGATCACCACGCTAGAGCCGTCAATATCGTTTGCCAACTGCCCAATGGCCGTCACCGACTCACCCAACGTCACCTGTACTGTCTGTGACTGCTCACTGATGGAGTCCGTTACCTGAGCCGCATCCGCTGCGTGCCCGCTCACCGTTTGGCTGGTAGCGGTCAATTCGTGGGCTGCCAACTCAACTTCGTTGCATTGGGCTTGCTGTGAGTGGCAGGCGTTGAGCACCTGCGCCGTCAGCATACTCAGCTGCGACGCATCACTGCGAACATGGTGAGAAGTCGTAACCACCTTCGCCAATGTGGTATGGATCTTACTGACAAAAGTATTGAATGCCGTCGCCAGCTGGCCGATCTCATCGCTGCCAACCACTGGGATCCGGGTCGATAAATCACCGTCACCCGCAGAAATATCTTCCAGCGCCGTGGTCAACTGCTGCAGCGGATTGACGATAACACGGATCACAACCAGCGTGATAAATGCAGACACCAACAGAGAAATAATCGAGCCCGCCAGCAATATCGTGTTGGTTTCCTCACTCTGGGCCTGAACGTCCGAGACCAGCGCTAAGCGCTCGGTTTCGATGTCTTTACGTACAACTTTAAGCAGCTTTCGGATGGCTTCGAAGTCCTTCTCTGCTATTGCGTCGTTTGCATAATAGTAACTCAGCGCCTGCTCAGGGTTGGTCACCATATATTCGTAGCGCTTCTGCCATTTATCATACTCTTGCTCAAGCTTGCTTACCGTGGCACGACTGCTTTCCGATAGAAAACCGCTATCGATAAGATCATGTACAGAAGCAAGGCGAGGAAAGGCTTTGGGCGCGTTGTCATAGAAATTGAAGCGGTGGAGTTCGAGGCTGGCGTGATCATCGGGCTGGCTCAGGGCCATCGCCATCCCAGCCGTCATCACCTGGTACATATCCCGGTAAGCATCTTCCAAGTTATCCAGCACGGGTTGCACGTCTTTGCTCAACAAGCGATTGGCCTGCTGCTGCTCGTTATAAACAATAAATACTTGGGCAATTAAACCAGAGAATGCCAAGGCCACAATCGCGATAGGAATTGCCAACTTATACTTGAAACTTATATTGTTTAGCCAGCTCATACTGTCCTTATATCCTAGAGTTAGTTATTTGAATTGTCTGAAAAAATAATCAGATGTTATTGTTATTGATGCCTTGTACCACTTTTTCTCCCCCGCCTTAAAACAAATATCCGAATGGTGGTCATTGACCATCTTTATTAGCCCCGAAAGGTACCTTTAAGCATCTGTTTATATTGAAAAACCATCTGGCGAACAAGATACCTCACCGGAAATCACAGGCAAAAAAAAAGCCCCCTGAAGGTTCAGGGGGCTTGAGATAACATATTGTTAACTATGAATGATTACAGATGCTCGCCACGGCGCAGGGCATCGATACGCTTATCTAACGGCGGGTGTGTCATAAATAGTTCGGACAATGATTTCTTACCGTTGATACCAAATGCCATCATTGAACCTTCTAGCTGAGATTCGTGGCTCATCTTCAGGCGCTCTAGCGCAGCAATCATCTTCTCTTTACCGACGAGTTGGGCAGAGCCCGCATCGGCCTTGAATTCACGGTGACGGCTGTACCACATCGTCAGAATGCTCGCCAAGAAGCCGAATAACACTTCCATAATTGACGAGACAATGAAGTAGGTCATATAGCTACCACTGCCGCCTTCTTCGTCACTGTTATTGACCCCACTGATAACGCCAGCGATCAAACGAGATACAAAGATAACAAAGGTGTTCACCACGCCCTGCATAAGCGTCATGGTTACCATATCACCATTGGCAACGTGGCTGACTTCGTGGGCCAGTACTGCTTCAGCCTCATCACGGGTCATACTGTGCAGTAAGCCAGTAGAAACTGCCACCAGCGAGTCATCGCGCTTTGCTCCGGTGGCAAAGGCGTTGATATCCGCTGAATCATAAACCGCAACCGTTGGCATACCGATACCAGACTGCTGAGCCTGACGGGCAACAGTTTCCATCAGCCAATGCTCAGTCTCATTGCGCGGGTGCTCAATGACCATCCCCCCCACAGAACGTAGTGCCATTGACTTCGACATGAACAGGGAAATCAATGAACCACCAAAACCAAACAAGGCCGCCATCACCAAGAGGCCAGAAAGGCTCCCTGGTTGCATGCCTGTTACCGCATAAACGACGTTCAAGACAACACTGAAAACCAGCATTACAGCCAGGTTAGTTGCCAAAAACAATGCAATACGCTTCATAAAATACTCTTTCTCCAGAAAAGAAGGTGCTGTTCCCCCAGTAATCCCCATAACAGGGGCCACGGAGGCATCATCCATTTGTTATTGATATGTATAGTATGGTCGCTGAAACAGAAAACAAGTGGAAGTGGAAAATTGTTACGTTTCATTTTTGCTATAAAACAATTAAAGACTATTAAACAATCTTTTTATGATAATAGAAACAGCTTTAATTGGGGCTTAACGTCGAATATGTATCCCCCGGTGAATAGCGTTTGGCTTATATACTTTCATCGATTGGGCGAATACTGATTATCTCTCAAGCCCCGTATACCGATAGGGATCATCACTACGCTCTCAAGTAGCCCAACGGATAGTGGAATGCCAACAAACACGATAGCACATACCTAGCATGCGTATAATGACAAGACAACAGCAAATATGAAACAAAGAGCACTGATTGGACTAGACAGGTTTAGACTTTAGTCTTATTGTATCTAGGATTAAGATATTCTATTGTCGTATTTCGTTAGTGATGATGCATGGTATTCAATTATCAAGGAGGAATGATGGCCGATCATGAAAACTACCAGGTAGCGATTGACATCTTACGCTGTCATCTTGGTTTGACTGCAGATGAAGCGCGCAAAGAGCTAGGGTTAGACGGAAACAACAAAAAGCTTACTGATACTCAAGAAGCGCTTATTGGCTTAACTGGCAATCATTAAGTACTTCTGCTTATCACCAGATTTACCAAAAACCTCTCTGCAAAGAGAGGTTTTTCATTTTTAGCGTGATAAAATTCACGATTAAGCCGTGATTCAGCTGATAAGCATAGACTGTGCTACCTTCATTCCGCTTTCAACATACACAGGCAAGCTATGCAGTCTACAACGACCCAGGCCAACCAGCACGTGCAGGCCAACTCAGTTTATCAACCGCTCCTCAAAAGCATTTCACTGTTCCTTTTACTTGCACTGCTAATGGCTTTTTCCGCCTTCACTATCCATTACGATGTCGTGCACATCCAAAACAGTGTCGGTGAAAACTCATGGACCGAGCTGCTGCAAGAGACTTACCTCTTCCTCGTATCCGGCCTCTTTGCCATCGTTGCAATCCGCCATCCCCAGCAGCGTGGTTTTGCGGTGCTGGTAGCGGCATTCTTCGCGATCATGTTTATCCGCGAGATGGACTCGGTACTGGATCAAATTGTCCACGGCTTCTGGAAGTACCCGGCTTGGCTATTGGCGACGGCCGCCATCGGCTATGCGGTGACCCATCGCAAGACGACAGTCGAACCGCTAATACGCTATACCCAACACCATAGCTTCAGCCTGATGCTGGGTGCAATGGTTACCTTGCTGGTCTTCTCGCGCATCTACGGTATGGGGGTATTGTGGCAAGGGATCATGCAAGATCAATATATTCGTGGTGTAAAAAACTTGGCCGAAGAAGGCGTCGAGCTCCTAGCTTACAGCCTGATCCTGTTCTCAGCCGCGTGGTATTGCCTGCCGAAGCTCAAGAAAACCCAGAAATAAAAAAAACCTGCCGGCTGGCAGGTTTTTTATTTATCAATGCGTAATAAAAAGCGCATACCGCAACCTGTTAAAGGCTAAGTGGAGACAAGTCTATGTAGCTCGACAAGTTGCGCTTTTTGATACCCGGCATATAAGGGATTTCACCCAATTTTTTACCCGGTAGGTTTTCTTCCAACATACGGATGATGTCCGCGTAGTTCTCCGTACCTGGATTAATACGGTTTGCAACCCAGCCAACCACTTCCAAGCCATCATGTTGAATCGCTTCAGCAGTTAGGATGGCATGGCTCAAACAGCCTAGTTTCACCCCGACAACCAAGATAACAGGCAGTTTTTCCTGCTTAACCCAAGTCGACAGGTAGTCGCTCCAAGAAACAGGGACACGCCAGCCACCTGCTCCCTCTACCAAAACAACGTCAGATTTTTGTTTAAGGCCATCTAACCCTTTAGACAGGACATCAAACTCAATAACACGATTTTCCTGTTCCGCAGCCAGATGCGGAGAGATCGCGGCTTCAAAAGCGTATGGGTTAACTTCGTCGTACTCAAGCTCGACAACCGATGCATCTTGAATATACAAGGCGTCTGAATTACGCATACCATTAGCAGTCGGTGCACTGCCCGATGCAACCGGCTTATAACCCGCCATCTTGATATTCGCGCTAGCTGCAGCATGAAGAATGGCGCGAGAGGCTACAGTTTTACCTACTTCAGTATCTGTACCTGTTACAAAGAAAGCGTTAGTCATTAATAATTACTCCAAAACAGACTTGGTATGTTGCCGGCAGCTGGTTGTCCTCATGTCGAAACTCATCATAAGCGCTCTCTAATGCCTTAAATGTCTTGCGACCGGCCAAGCCTGCTTTTCGCCCCTGATGAATATGTGTTGCCCCTATACCTTTCAAATCTTTCATAAGGTCAACTGCCGAGCGGTAATACATGGTGATTGGCTCGAATTCTAGGTCAACCGCAGTACACCCCGCTTGCGCCAGCGCAAGTTTTATGGCCTTTTGCGAAAGAAACTGGTTCACATGTTGATATTGATCAACCTGCTCCCATGCATGAGCAAGTTCATGCAATGAGCCTTCGGCCAAGGTGGAAAACACTATTTTCCCACCCGGCTTGACGACACGCTGAAGCTCACGCAGAGGAACGGACAGGTCATCACACCACTGCAAAGCCAAGCTAGTAAAGGCAAAATCGAACTGATTGTCTGGCAATGGCAGGCATTCTGCATCTCCCTCTACATAGCTGATTCCCTCGCCACAGCGCAACCTGGCTTGCTCAAGCATCTGGCTAGACAGATCTGCCGCGCATACATGCATACCTCGTTGCTCCAGCTGCTGACTAAAATAACCCGTCCCGCAACCTAGATCGAGCACTTGGCTACCCGCAACATTAAGCACCGGTAGTTTAGCCAATAAGTGATGGCCTACCTGACGCTGAAAAGCCGCCGATTGATCATAATGTTTCGCGGCCTTGCCAAATGCATCTGCGATAGCTTGCTTATCAGTAATAACGGCACCATCCGGACCAGGGGCTGCCATTTCTGCATTATTTTTCATGCCATACCTCATTGATAGCCTGTGCCAGCAAATGAATGTCTGCTTCTTGGTGGGCTGCTGTCAAAGTAACCCGCAGCCTCGCGGCATTAGCGGGGACTGTCGGCGGCCGGATAGCACTGACCCACAGCCCTCGCTGTCGCAATTTCTCGGCTATGCTCACTGCTCTCTCACTACTCCCTACCATTAACGGTTTAATCGGGGTTTGGGTTTCGAGTACCTCAACAACCGGTGATAAGTGTTCAGCCAAGGTTTGCCCAAGCGCTGTGAGTTTTTCACGTCGCCAATCGCCCTGCTGAATCATGAGACACGCTTTGGATAGTGCGTGAGCCTGAGCGGGTGGCATCGCGGTTGAGTAAATAAAGTGGCGGGCAAACTGCACCAGGTAGTCAGCCATCGCTTTATTGCACAATATGGCGGCCCCTTGCAGACCAAAGGCCTTGCCAAAGGTCACCACTAAAATATCCGGCTTGATGCCTGCGCGATCACAACTGCCGCGACCAAAGTCGCCAAGCACCCCACAACCGTGGGCGTCATCAACCACCAGCATACTATGTGCTTGCTGGCAGACACGTGCGATATCTCGAAGCGGCGAGAGATCCCCGTCCATACTAAAGACCCCTTCTGTCACCACTAACTTGGGAGCATCTTCAGGAAGACGAGATAACAGACGAGATAAAGAGGATGGATCATTGTGGGCAAAACGTCGCATCGTTGCCGGTGAGCGCATCCCCGCCTCAATCAGCGATGCGTGATTGAGCTTATCTTGCAGCAAGTGGTCCCCCTCTTGCAGCAAGGCAAACAACAACGCTTGGTTGGCACTGAAACCACTGCTGAACAGCAGGGCATGCTCATAGCCTAACCATTCTGACAGCTGTGCTTGCAGGTGAGCATGAGGAGAGTGGAACCCGGTAACCAATGGACTCGCACCGCTACCGGCACCAAAGCGGGATAGCCCTTCTTGCCATGCTCTAACCAACTCGGGGTCTTGCGCTAAGCCAAGGTAGTCGTTGCTTGAAAAATTACGCAACGATTGACCGCCATACTGCACCGACATGGCCTGCCCACGATTTAAGCAATTGAGCTTTCGGTGTAACCCTTGAGCCTGCCTTTCCTCAAGGGCTGAAGTGATCCGTTGGTTAAACCGATGCATCGTAGAACAAATCATCCTTGCTTGGTCGTGCCGCGACTCGCTGGGCAACTTGTCCCAACAGCTCCTGCGCTTGCACTTCATCAGGCTTGGCACTTTGCTCCGTACGGTTAATACCTAGCTTGGCAAACAACTGCATGTCTTTGTCTTCGCCAGGGTTCGGTGTGGTTAGCAACTTGCAACCGTAGAACACCGAGTTGGCACCAGCCATAAAACACAGCGCCTGCATCTGCTCGTTCATGTCTTCACGTCCTGCCGATAAACGTACCGCCGACTGCGGCATGATGATACGGGCAACCGCGATGATACGAACAAAATCGAACGGGTCAACGTCATCGACAGACTCTAGCGGCGTGCCCTTAACCTTGACCAGCATGTTGATCGGTACGCTCTCTGGGTGGGTCGGTAAATTGGCAAGCTCAACCAATAGTCCCGCTCGGTCACGGGAGCTTTCTCCCATACCGATAATCCCACCCGAGCAAATTTTCATCCCTGCCTCCCGGACATGACTCAAGGTGTCAAGGCGATCCTGGTAAGTACGGGTCGTAATAATATTGCCGTAGAACTCCGGGGAGGTGTCTAGATTGTGGTTGTAATAGTCCAAACCGGCTTCAGCCAACTCATTGGCTTGATCACCGGAGATCATACCGAGCGTCATACAGGTTTCGAGCCCCATGGATTTCACCCCGCGTACCATATCGAGCAGGTAAGGCATATCGCGTTCTTTCGGATTTTTCCATGCCGCCCCCATACAGAAACGCGTTGCGCCGGATGTTTTTGCTTTTTCCGCCGCGTCGAGCACCCGTTCAACTTCCAGCAGTCGTTCGCGATCAACATCGGTGCGGTAATGCGCACTTTGTGGACAGTACTTGCAATCTTCCGGGCAAGCGCCCGTTTTAATGGACAGCAGGGTACTCACTTGCACCTTGTTAGGATCGTGGTACTGACGGTGTACCTGCTGCGCGGCAAACACCAAATCCATAAATGGCTGGTCAAATAGCGCTTGAACTTCCTCGACTGTCCAGTCGTGACGTACTTCCACGTGTAATCACCTCTTATTATGTGTCCAGCAACCCCATGTTATTACCACTGGAGTTATGCATTCATTGCTTCTTGTTACTTGGCTAGTCTACTTTGAGACGGTAGACTGTCAACTACCAAGAAGGAGCAAGGTTTACAACTGTGCAAAAAACAAACAAATCGGTCGATTTGGAATTTGACCAACAGCATGTCTGGCACCCATATACATCTACGCTCAACCCACTGCCATGCTATCCAGTTGTCAGTGCCAGCGGGGTATATTTGCAACTTGAGGACGGCAGAGAAATTATTGACGGGATGTCGTCATGGTGGTCAACAATTCATGGCTACAACCACCCCGCGCTGACCGAAGCAGCTAAAGCCCAGCTCGACAAGATGTCACACGTTATGTTTGGTGGCATTACCCACCAGCCAGCAGTGGAGCTCTGCCGCAAGCTGGTTGATATCACACCGGAGCCTCTCCAGCATGTCTTTCTGGCTGACTCTGGCTCCGTCGCGGTGGAAGTGTCCCTGAAGATGGCGTTGCAGTACTGGCATGCCAAAGGCGAACGCCGATCGAAGTTTCTCACCGTCAAGCATGGCTACCACGGTGATACTTTTGCTGCAATGTCAGTCACCGATCCCGATAATTCCATGCACAGCCTATACAAAGGATTCTTGCCTGAGCATATTTTTGTCCAGTCACCAGAATGTGGGTTTTCCGAACCCTGGCAAGAATCAGATATCGACGATTTCCGCCACCAGCTAGAGCAGCATAAGAATGATGTGGCAGCAGTGATTATCGAGCCTATCGTTCAGGGTGCGGGCGGGATGCGGATCTATCACCCAACCTTCCTCAAGCGGGTACGTCAACTGTGCGACACATACGGGATCTTGCTTATCGCTGACGAGATTGCGACCGGTTTTGGGCGTACAGGAAAATTATTTGCTTGTGAGCATGCCGGTATCAGTCCTGACATAATGTGTGTTGGCAAGGCATTAACCGGGGGCTATATGACCCTTTCCGCAACCCTCACCACTGCCCATGTCGCAAATACGGTATGCAGTGGGGCGGCGGGGTGCTTCATGCACGGACCGACGTTCATGGGTAACCCGCTAGCCTGTGCGGTTGCCAACGCCAGCTTAGATATCCTCGCCCAAGGCCATTGGCAGGAACAGGTAAAAAACATTGAAAAACAATTATCTGAGTCGTTGCCAGAGATTGAAAAACTGGACAAGGTCAAGGCTGTTCGTTGGCTGGGGGCTATCGGTGTTGTCGAGCTTCATGAGCCTGTCGATATGGCCAATATTCAGGAAACGTTTGTAGACAGTGGCGTCTGGATTCGCCCTTTTGGCACACTTGTCTACATAATGCCTCCATTTATCATTAATCAACAACAACTTAGCCAACTCACTTCGGCGATCAAGCTAGCACTTAAGTAGTATCGAAAAGCAGACAACGTCTAATGATTGTCTGCTTATACTTTTCCTGAACGTTATAGCAATCCCAACTTATGGTTGGCTCGTATTTATAATGAATAACGTCAGTAAGGCTAGAACTATGCAATTACCACTATTTCCGTTACAGATATACCTACTACCAGGTGGGATAAGTAAACTGAGGATTGTCGAACCTCGCTATACCCGGTTAGTCAAACTAGCTATGGGTGACGGCAACGGTTTCGGCCTCTGTATGAAAGATGGAGACTCTCTGTGTCATTTCGGAACCCGAGTGATCATAACGGATTTCGAAAAACTCCCTGATGGCCTACTGGGCATTACCATTAGAGGTGTGGAAAAATTCTTAATCAATAAGCATTGGCAGGAGGATGACGGATTGCGGTTTGGCGATGTCACATCGATGTCCAACTGGACCCCAAGTCAAATTAAATTCGTTGACCGAGACATATCCAATAGCCTAAAAGCGCTATTTGAAGAATACCCTGAGCATGCAGAGAATTATCCGTTGCCGGATTACAATGATATGACCTGGGTATGCCAACGCTGGCTTGAACTATTGCCGCTGGAAACTAACCAGAAGCAGTGGTTTATGAGCCGCAATGATCACCGTGCAGCATTATCCTTTCTGCACAATGTCATTGACGATCAATTAAAAAGAGAATGCTAGGCTAACAAACAATACAAGCACATGTCTGTGGATGTGAATTTTTACAAAGGCATGATGGTTTCGCATCAAAGCAATTAACCGTCAATCAACTTCATCAACAAGTGACCATCATACATCGCCTGTTTGACCAAGGCCGCACCAGGCATTGTCGCCTGGGTATAAAACGAGCTTTGTTCGATAACCAAGCTACGGTTGTAAATAGGTAACGATTGGTTACGGACACACTCCATGATCGCCGGATACAAAAGATCCTTGGCCCGATTAAATTCACCACCGATTAGGATTTTTTCCGGGTTGAACAAGTTCACCATAATAGCGATGGCCTGACCCAAATTATGCCCCAGTTCAACAATCACCTGCCTAGCCAGGGTATCTCCTGCAAGCGAAGCGTCACAGATACGTTCAATGGTCAGGGTTTTACCGTGCAACGATGAAGGATGGCCCTCACGCAATCTCTGTTCGACCTGTTCGATGACAGCCTTCAGGCTCGCCACGGTTTCCAAGCAACCATGGTTTCCGCAGAAACAGCGCTTACCATAAGGTTTAATCTGGATATGACCCAATTCGCCGACATTACCACTGCGTCCCTGCAGCACCACATTATCAAGCACGATACCGGCACCGACACCGTGATGGATAGAGACCAAAATGGAATTGGCAACATCACGCGAATTGCCAAACAACTTCTCAGCCAACGCCCAAGAGCGGGTATCATTGCCGATGAATACCGGTAACCCCGTTGCTTGATGGATAGCCGGCCCGAGTTCAAGGTTATGTACATCATAGTGCGGCATCTGAATAATCATACCGGCATCAGAATTTACCAATCCCGGTAATGTCACCGCGATGGCAGTAATGCGATCCAATTCAGTCACATGATTGGCGAAAAAGGTATGAATTTCAGCAATCAGTTTTTTCATTACTTCATCTTGATGAAGAACATCAATATCCTGACGCTCTTCCACCAAGATATCTCCACCGAGTTCATGCAAGGCAATGGTTAAATAACCACGGCCAAGACGAATCGACAAGAACTGCCAACCTTCATTAGCTGGCACCAAGCCTACCGCAGGTCGTCCCCGGCTGGATGATTCCTGAATCGCCGTTTCCTTGATGAGATGGGCTTCAATCAACTCACGAGTAATCTTGGTAATACTTGCAGGTGCCAATTGGCTACGCTTGGAAAGCTCAATGCGGGAGATTGGGCCAAACAAGTCAATAAGCTTGTAAACGCTGCCGGCATTATTTCTTTTGATATGGTCGATATGACCTGGCTGAGCGACATACATGCCTAAACTCCCGAAAAAATCTGTCATTATTTAATACATATTTAATTTTTTTACTTTGCGAAGTAATTGTGAAGCCGATTATGTTAAGTACGTGACAACGGTCACGGCGAATCATGAAAAACACCACAATTTTTGCCCTGCGTCTCATTCTACCGCAAAATTATTGCCTTTTTTTTAACAACAAAAATTAACCTATTTAAAGACAGCCTGCTGCAATTTTGCGATAATCGCCGGTCGCGAAAATCCCCCACCATGAGGTTAACGGTGTACAAAATTAACGAAGTCTTTGAAACGATCCAAGGCGAAGGCGTATTTACCGGTGTGCCAGCCATTTTTGTCCGGCTCCAAATCTGCCCTGTCGGATGTGCATGGTGTGACACCAAGCAAACTTGGAGCGCCGAACCTCAAGATCACGGCTCGGTTGTCGACGTTATGGCAAAGACGGGCGATTCACCGATTTGGACTGAGCTCGATGCTCAAGGTATCGTTAATCTGCTGACAGAGCAACAGTACACTGCCAAGCACGTGGTCATCACCGGTGGTGAGCCTTGTATCTATGACTTGCGACCGCTGACTGAAGCGCTAGAACAAGCCGGCTTTCGTTGCCAAATTGAAACCAGCGGTACATCAGAGGTACAAGCAACGGAAAACACTTGGGTTACCGTGTCTCCGAAGATAAACATGAAAGCCAAGCTGCCTGTACTTGAAAGTGCACTTGAGCGAGCTGATGAGATCAAGCATCCCGTCGGTACCCAAAAAGACATCGAACAACTTGATGAGCTACTTGCCGGCAAGCAACTCAAAACCGAGGTTGAAATAGCGCTGCAACCTATCAGCCAAAAGCCTAGAGCAACTGAGCTGTGTATCGAAACCTGCATCAAGCGTAACTGGCGCCTTTCTATTCAGACTCATAAGTACTTGGCCATCGCATAAATCGGGCCGAAGACGGCTGTCTTACTTTCAGGACAGCCGCTCTATATCCGAGACCCATCTCCTTTCTTAACTTTGTATCTTTTTGTCCTATCTATACTCAGCTGAAAACAAATACCAATAAAAGAGTTATCACCTATTGGGGAATGCAATATGCGCAGTTATATGGGATATACCCTGCTGTTTGTCAGCAGTATGCTGCTTTCTGCCTGTGGCGGCGGCAGTGACAGCCCCGCTCCTGTCGCGGGGACACCGGTACCGGTATCAACAACCTTCACGGTTTCTGTCGATGCTCCCGACGGTGTGGTTCTTGCTAAACAACAAGGCTTCTCTTTGATTCAACCGGCCTATGCTAACGCAGTCAAAGACCTTACCGATCAGAACTTTGCCGCAGTCTGGCTGGATGATAAAGGCAAAGTCTTTGATTCTATCGACATCACTCGGTTTGAAGCTCAAGGGGATGGCAAATATGTCCTAGATGCCGGTACCCGGGCAAGAATAAATGCAGTACTGCTTGTTGATCTCGATGGTGTGCCCGAGTTCACCCTCGGTGAAAGCCTACCTAAAGGCTTGTACATGACACCGCTCGCCGCTGAGCGCTTGGCAATATCTCTGGAGTCATCACTGACCTATTATGCCCTTGCCCAGCGTGTCGTCGCCGATGAGAGTTGGGGAGTCTTCAGCGATGTCTTTGAATCCGGCGCTCAAGGTGCTGTGGCCCTCGCCCTGGAAGACATCAACAAAATAGCCATTGATATTCGTGACACACTGTTTCCCAAAATTGGTGTTCAAGGGCTAGCACTGATCGATCTGATGAACCTAACCATTGTCAAAACGATGACTGAAGGTCGGCTGGAACGTTTCTTCACCGAGCAATCCGCCACTCAGGCCAACATACTGGCGATCCTAAATGACGGATATTGGGAAATCAGTGCCTCTGAGGGTAACGACGGCAAAGGTATTTTTGCTGACAAAACATCCTATGACGGTAGCGAAACGACAATCAGCGAATTCAGTTGGGATAAAAGTGGCAGCGAAGATATCACTCTCACCGAACTGTTCACTTACCTCAGTAATTCAACCAGCTTTGGTTCCGATGATATCCGCTCGCAAGTCTTGACGAATCAAGGCTGGACTGGACTTTTTGAATACCTCAAGGTGCAATTTTCTACCGACCGCAACGCTCTGCTGACAGATGCGGCACTTACTACCGCAGCAGAAAAAGGGGTCACGTTAGAAGCCAAAGTCTATCCGTTATCAGGTAAAAAAATGCACGATTTTTTATCGAGCAGAGACAATCATTACCTGACCCGCTATATCCCAGATGACACTATGTTTTCAGCCGGTTCCTCAGGCTTTTTCTTCACATGGCGCCCAGAAAACGAGACTTACCTGCTGTGTGACACGACCAACAACAAGGACACCTGCCGTGCCTACCCAATCCTGACACCGGATGCTGGTTTTACTTCTCTTGAAGACATCAAGACACCACTATTCGATATCGGTATCACTATCGATCAGGTCAACGGTTTCAAACTGAGCGATAATATTGTCGCTGAGTTCATCGGTGATGATTTCTTTACCGTGCGCTACTGGAGTCGTATTGCCGCCAACGAGTGGACGATCCAAGACACGGGAGTCTGGGCTCCCACCACCGTATCAGGCAAGCCGGTGATCAGGTTCGATATACCGGATATCATCAAGCAGCTAGCCGATGACTACCCATACAATGGCCGCAACCTGTTCCTTGTCGAAGACCGGGGGTTCGTCAATATCGGTGAGGTATTGCTAAAACTGTCAGAGTTCAACTTCTCAGGTTTTGACAATGATGCCAAGGCCCAAATCTTTGCCGCCGCCACCCGAGACAACCTGCCACCGTTTGGTGAATGTGCCTTCGGTGACACCCGCTTTGCCAATGAAGGGTTGTTCCTCAACGCCGTGACTGAATGTGGTGGTGATGAGCGGTTCACGACCCAAGCAGTCAACGATTTGGTGGATAAAACCCTGGTACAAATCAGCAATGATGGGGAAATCACCGCCCATATCCTACGCAATGACAACAGCTGGGAGCATTACCGCAACACTCTCGAAGAAGCTGGCTCCCGCAATTGGTCTCTTACTGAAGAGGGCTACTTGAAACTCGTCGGTGATACCAACATTGAAGATGAATTCGACTATTGGTCGCTGACCAGTTACGAATACCAACAGAAGCTACTGGCGATTAAGGTATTCAGCCAACAGGGCCAGCAAGCCCAAATATCTAGCTTAATGGCCCGCGAATATATACCAGGCACATTGGCTGCCTGCCTTGATGGCGACTCGGGCTGGGATCAAACCACGACCACACCTATGGTCAAAGAAAGCCTCTCAAGCTACAACGATCACGTTCAGCAGTGTAAGCAAGTTTGGTTTGGTCGAAACCCTGTATTTAGTGAAGGGCTACTCATTGGACAAACCGGCAACAATAGCGATGATAAAGCCCTGACATTTGCCAGTGACAGTTCACGCTACCTAAAACTGAGTGATAATTTTAAAGGGGAATATTTCTTAGGCAGCTATGTCGATCAAGACGGTTGTGGTTTTAACTTCGACATTCGTTGGAAGATTGAGGAAGACGGGACCCTATACTACGAAGCCATTGATGGCTCGATGAACGAACGGATCCAGCTTACCGATACCGACGGTTTGAAACTGGCCATCAAAGCCTTCAACCACCAAACCCGCTGGCAAACAGATGAAACCTTGCTCTATGGCAGCGATGAAGGTGAGGTTTGGAGTGATATTGTCACGCTGATTGATGCCAGCCAAGTGCCAAATGTTGTGCCCGTCGAACCACCGCCTCCGGTTGAAGAAGAGACACCACCAGAGGGTGAGACCCCACCAGCTGAAGGTGAAACACCGCCGGCTGAAGAAGAGCCTGCGGGGCCTCCTGGCGGCACGATCCTCAACGATGGCCAGAGCTGTGCCTACCTTGAAGTGCCTGAAAATCCTGTTCCGTAATTGGCACCAAGATGATAAAGAAGCCCGGGAAACCGGGCTTTTTGCATCGACTTACCCTCCCAGAATGCTATCCCCCCGTCACGCAAAACAAGAAATGATAAGCCCGACTGGTTTAGAATATCGAAGAGAGAGCAAATCGATCAGTCAATGAAAGGTAGGGTGAATGATCACTTGGAAACAACCACTAACAGGCTATGAATGGCTGATCCACCAGATATGGTATCTGGAGGTGGAACACGGTGACACCATTGAACAACTGCCACAGCTCATCCCAAATCCTAGGGCGCATCTTCTCTTTACCCCAATGAAGCAAAGCTTCAGTTATCAGGGCAGTAGTAAGCACATTTCCGGCCAAGGCAGTCACTTACTTGCAGCCAGTGATCAACTGCTCACCCTTGTCGACACCGCGCCACTTAGGCGAATCGGTATTACTTTTCGGCCTGAAGGGCTCTATCTATTGAACAAAGCCAGCAAAGATCTGATCAATCAGTGTGGCTGGTTTGATTGGCTAACACCCATGTTTGATAACCAGTTTCAAAATGCCTTATGGCAGTGCCGATCTAAGAAAAACATTATCGGTTGTATTAACCGCCAAATTGACGCATTAAGTTTGGCCACTAATATCGATAAGCCATTCTCCATATCGCAAAAAGCGATTACGGCCATGGAACAGCATGACTTAGATATAAATACCCTGGCAGAACAATGCGCTTGCTCGAGACGTACACTGGAGCGTAGCTTTCGCCAAGTCACGGGGTTAAGTATCAAGAACTACCAGCTGATGATGAAACTAGAGCAAATGATTTTAGCTCTCTACAAGCAACCCGGAGACATCGATTGGGCGACATTTTCGCAGCAGTTTGGCTTTAGCGACCAGTCGCATTTGATTCGACAGATCAAGCAGCAACTCAAACGTACACCTTCCCGCTACCTAGAGAAAAGGGATTTGACTATCGACATCTACGGTGATTTTGAATAACACAGCCTTTTATTTTTCTTTTGTCGCAAAAGTCCAATAGCTATCGAATCAGGTTGGTTAATATAGCCGCAAGAAAACGAGGTCGTTATGTCAAAATCAAAAGAAAACCCAAGGTCAAATTCAGAGTCATATTCACAATTAAAACAAGGTGAGTCAGTCGCGTTTCACGACACATTGACCATCAGGCTTATTCAACCAGCGGACTTGAGCGAGATCATCACCATGCTTGGCGATGACAGGGTAAACCAATACCTCTTTTTTGCTCCAGCGGATGAGAGCTTGTACCAAGACTTCTTCACGCCAATTATTGAGAACACCCAACACGCGATTAGCGACGAAATTTGGCCAGATAACCCTACTTTCGTTATCCGCGACCAGCAGGATCGCTACATGGGGATGGCCGCTATCACTCAGGTCATGTTCTGTGTAGGCAATTATGAAGTGGGATACCAACTGCCCGTTCACGCTTGGGGGCAAGGTATCGCCACTAGCGCCTGCCAACTGATGACAGAAATTGGCTTTAGCGAATTAGGCAGTCACAAAATCAGCGCAGATTGCTACGGCACCAATATTGGTTCATACAAAACGCTGGAAAAATGTGGCTACCAACGTGAAGGATGCCAAAAGGACTATTACAAGCTCGAGCAAGGCTTCGACGATAAAGTCTACTATGGTATGACAGCTGTACAGTTTACCGCCCAACAATAACGTAACAATATCAACCTAGGCATTCGCCTGGGTTGTCATTCTCTAAAATCACCCTTTGCCGTGAAAGATCATGTAATAACAAGCAACTTCGACCTTGCACAGGTCACATTCGAGTCACCTTTCTCCGTCGAATATTTGCTCGTCATCACACCCACCCAACACCAACCATCTCTTAACAATTCAAACACATTACAATAGCCATAATAAAAATAAGAGATCATGGAAGATGCGCCTTACAATTGCCAACAAACTGCTGCTTACCCTATTTTCTGTTTTCACTATCGTATTGGTCAGCAGCCTCATCTATGAGGCCGGACAGCAAAAGAAACTGCTGGAATCGGTGATCAGAGAGCAAACCCTCGATAAAGCCGGTAACTATTTTGATAGCTTAAATATGATGATGCTCACCGGCACCATGTCGCAAAAAGAAACCCTGCGTGAAAAAGTACTCTCCCACAGTGGCATTGAAAATGTTCGGGTGATCCGTGGCCCCGGCATTACCCAGTTCTTCGGCCCCGGCTTGGACAACCAAGCTCCGGTAGACAGTTTTGACCAACGGGCGCTGGCTGGCGAAACCATTACGGAAACCATTACCTCAGAAAACGGCAAAAAATTATTAGTCGCCCTACCGATGAAAGCCCGTGCTGACTACCGAGGCACCAACTGCTTGCAGTGTCATATCGTGCCTGAGCACGAAGTACTTGGCGTGGTTAGGCTGGAGTATAATTTGGTTCCGCTCTACCAACGGGTAAACCAGCAATTGCTGTCAGCTGGCAGTATTATGGCTGCTATCGCCGCGACGGGATTCCTGTTCACCTTGTTTATGATTCGCCGGATTATCGTCAAGCCGCTAAAGCGGCTGTCAGGTTACATGCGAACCACCAGCAAGAATAAAGATCTAAGCCAGCGCCTGAATGAAAAACGAGAGGATGAAATCGGTGAGCTGTGTAATAGCTACGACCAGATGCTGGATAACTTCTCTGGCAGCTTGATGCAAGTCCAGCAAACCTCAGAATCGCTAACCGAGCAAGCCAATCATTTAATTTCAGTCTCCTCCCAGACCACTCAGGCAGCCGATAGCCAGCGAGTTGAAACCAGTGAAATGTTCAGTGCCATCGATACGATGCAGCACCAGCAACATAATATCGAGCAGCGCACCACAGAATCCGCCACATTGAGCCAGCATGCCGCTGAATCGGCAATGACCGGTACCCAGCTCGCCGCTGAAGCCGGTGACAGTATCCAGCTACTGGTCAAAGACATCGAACATGTGAAGCTCAAAATCGATCACCTCAATCAACAAAGCCTACAGGTCGGCACTATTCTTGATGTGATCCGCAACATTGCCGAGCAAACCAACTTACTGGCGCTAAACGCGGCCATTGAAGCGGCAAGAGCGGGTGAACAAGGACGGGGTTTTGCCGTCGTTGCCGATGAAGTCAGGAGCCTTGCCACGCGTACCCACCAGGCCACCGGCGATATTCAAACCATTATTGAAACCCTGCACAATGGCTGCGAGGCCTCTGCAGATGCTATCGACAATACTTGCCAAACTGCTTATGACAAAGTTGGTACTATCCAAGAGTTGTCTGCCGCTCTTTCATCGATGGGCGATCAAATACAGGTCGTCAACACTCATGCCATCGACATTCAACAACAAAGTGCTCGCCAAGCCTCATTGGCAGATGGTATCCGTTCAAAAGTCGACACCATCACCCGACATGCAGACGATACCGCTACTCATGCCCTATCCTCGAAAGAAATTAGCGTAAATCTTGAACACTTAGTAGAACAATTAGAGCGATTACTGCATCAATTTACCCTTTCAGGCAATAACAAGGGTTGATGCTAAACGTAAGACAGGTAATATGGTCTCCTTGGACTGTGTATTGGGATAAAATACTCGGCAATACACAAATAAAGTGCCTTAACGGAGAATAATTTACACATGACTTACGCGCCTGTAACAGACGTACTTAGCGGTAAGCTAGCGGTTGACAGTGAAGTCACTGTCCGCGGCTGGATCCGTTCACGTCGTGATTCCAAAGCTGGGATCTCTTTCCTTGCCATTTATGACGGCTCTTGTTTCGACCCGATTCAGGCCGTGGTCCCTAATGAGTTAAATAATTACCAGGAAGAAGTGCTTAAGCTGACAACTGGTTGCTCTGTTGAGGTCACAGGTAAGATTGTTGAATCACCAGCAAAAGGTCAGGATTTCGAACTAGCAGCAACTGAAGTAAAAGTGGTTGGTTGGGTTGAAGATGCAGATACTTACCCGATGGCGAAAACTCGTCACTCAATCGAGTACCTTCGTGAAGTGGCACACCTTCGCCCTCGTACCAATGTAATCGGTGCGGTTGCTCGTGTTCGTAACTGCCTATCTCAGGCTATCCACCGTTTCTACCACGAGCAGGGCTTCTTCTGGATGTCTGCACCACTTATCACTGCATCTGATGCAGAAGGTGCTGGTGAAATGTTCCGCGTTTCAACGCTGGACTTGGTGAACACACCAATGACCGATGCTGGCGAAGTGGATTTCGACAAAGACTTCTTCGGTAAAGAAACGTTCCTGACGGTTTCTGGCCAGTTGAACGCTGAAGCATATGCTTGTGCACTTAGCAAGGTATACACATTCGGCCCGACTTTCCGAGCTGAGAACTCAAACACCAGCCGCCACCTAGCGGAATTCTGGATGGTTGAGCCTGAAGTCGCATTTGCTGAGCTTGACGATGTGGCTAAGCTTGCAGAAGACATGCTGAAGTACGTATTCAAAGCGGTACTTGAAGAGCGCCGTGATGACCTTGAGTTCTTTGCTCAGCGTATCAACAAAGATGCAATCACTCGTCTAGAGCAGTTTGTTTCTTCTGACTTTGCCCAGGTTGATTACACCGACGCAATCCAGATCCTGAAAGACTCTGGCCGTGAGTTTGAGTTCGATGTTGAATGGGGCATCGATATGTCTTCTGAGCACGAGCGCTACCTGGCTGAAGAGCACTTCAAAGCACCGGTTGTCGTTAAAAACTACCCGAAAGACATCAAAGCGTTCTACATGCGTATGAACGAAGATGGCAAGACAGTTGCGGCAATGGACGTTCTTGCTCCGGGCATCGGTGAGATCATCGGTGGTTCTCAGCGTGAAGAACGCCTAGAGCTTCTAGACAAGCGTATGGTTGAGATGAACATCGACCCTGAGCACATGAGCTGGTACCGCGACCTACGTCGCTACGGCACCGTGCCGCACTCAGGTTTCGGTCTGGGCTTCGAGCGTCTAGTCACTTACGTGACAGGTATGGCTAACATCCGTGATGTGATCCCATTCCCACGTGCGCCACGCTCTGCAAACTTCTAACACCTAATCATTGTTAGAAAAATACAGGACGAGCTTTATGCTCGTCCTGTTTGTTTTCTACCTCATAAAATACCCCGACCCCCTTACTTTTCCGTCCCCCCTTTATCCCCCACTTTTGACATTCGCAGAACATCTACCAAGCGCAATGCGCTATAAATAATATCGCAAAGGCTTGGCCGCTTTTCTTTCTACGATATTTCTGTTTATATGCAGTGCGAAGCAAAGTATGGAGGCAACATGGTTAAACGGATAATTGATAGGCTTATTTTCGGTGGGCTATTAATAGCTACGCTGCAAATCCCCATGCTGGCTGATCATTACCTGCAATACCTTTCCGGCTTTTATGATGCCACCAGACAACAGGTTAGCAGCTATGAGGATAATGCTCACCGGCACGGCTTTGACAGTGCCGAAAGCCTGATCGATGCACTGTTACAAGAAAAGAGCTCTATCATCCGGGTCGATGCAGAACAAAAGCGTGATGTTCTCCAACAGCACCAGATGCTTGAGCAGGCGATAGCAACCCTTTCAAACGGCCACCTGATCGAAAAGGCAGTATATATATTTAATCCGCTAAGGGTCGACGAACTTCAACGGGTGCTCATTCATTTCAAGCCCGGTATTCCGATTGATGTGGAAAGTATTGTTATCTGTGTAGTCATCGCTTTTGGACTCAACGCCGTGCTGTATATCCCCTTGGTGTTATTTCAACGCCGCCGGAGCAAAGCCTCTCGCCCGGCCGCCTCCCATGGCTAACTGGTGGTGAAAACAGCAGATACGGGGTTAATCGGCACGAGCCAATAGACTTAGTTATGGGCTTCGCATAAGCTTATGCCAATCCGCTTGAACCTCTCAAGCCACAGCCAGATACCCAATGAGCCTACTATGATCAGAGATGTCACCCTAGCCCCTGCCAACCAATGGAAAAAACCCTTCGTTTCCGAGGTGGCTGAAATAATCAACCGGCTCAAAGAGTATGGTTACGATGGTGCTACCCTTGCGCGATTAACGGGTCTACAAGAGAAAAAACTCTCGGCCTGGATGTCTCGCTACAAGCGTGAGCCTGAAAATATGTCTGATATCCCTTATCCATGCTGGTGTTTCCTTGCAGCACTGGCTGGCCGACCAAACATTCAGAATAACGGTCAGCCGCTTGAAGTCGATGCCAGAAAAGTGATGCGCGCGTTCAAACCAACCGCATTTAAAAGCAAGAGCGCTTTTGAGATGCCGACGGAAAAAGAGTTCAAGCGCGTAATTGGCGACAACACCTTTACGGGGATCACGATTGAAAGCCTTTGTGAGACTTTCCAGTGGAAGCCAGCCCAGCTAGCCGAGAGCATGACCAAAGGTACACTGCCTTTCTTGAACTGGTGCCTGATCTTAATGCTGTGCGGCTTCAATGTTCAGAAGATGCTACTGAATGAGCATGAAGGTGAAATTAGTCTGGATGAACAAGCCAGCTAACAGACACAATAAAGGCTGCCCTTGGGCAGCCTTTATTCAATCAGTCAAAATCCAATCTACCCCATTGCGCGGTTGAAAATCAGATTTACTCAGCCGCTTCCGGGCGGAATTTATTCTGCACCCCGAGCAAAAAGTTACGCAGGATTTGATCTTTACACTCACGGTAATGCTTGTTGTCAGGCTTTCTGAAGAAAGCACTAAGCTCATGCTTGCTCAGATTGAAATCAGCACTCTCCATGATTTCAAGAATATCTTCCGCTTTATAGTTCAACGCAATACGCAGTTTCATGAAGATCATGTTATTGGTCAGACGCGACTCTGGCTCAGCCTGCGGGCCTTCTTTCTTGCCACGTTTTTCATTGATCAAGCCATTTAGAAAAATAGCTAATTCACGATCAGTGCATTTTTTAAATGCCGGATCGTCTTCTTTTTTCAACCAATCACTAACTTGCTCACGTGTCACCTCGTGTTCCGCTGCAGCAAAAATATTGATCATCGCTGAGTCGTTGAAGTCGAAGGTGTAGCGGATACGTCGCAAGATATCGTTATTGAGCACAATAAATCCTAAAAAATAATGCAGCCTTGCCAATATGGCTCGCTGCGAAGTTCTTCTATAGTCTAACAGATATTAATAGCTGAAGATTCAATCGTGCAACCCAAGCTGGTATAGTGCCACTCCCAGATCAAACCATGAAGTAGACTCAATGAACCAACATCAACCCAACAACCCATTACACGGCCTAACCCTGCAAAACATCGTGCAAGAACTCGTCGACCATTATGGCTGGGAAGAACTGGGTAAAATCGTCAAAGTGCGTTGTTTCAACAGCGACCCGAGTATCAAGTCGAGCCTGAAATTCCTGCGTCGCACTGAATGGGCAAGAAAAGAAGTCGAGCAACTGTATCTCGATACTTTTATCATTTAATTAGCCCTGACCGACCAGTGCCGATAACTGCTGACGCGCTTCCTGTGGCGAGTCAGCATGGCTATATCCAAAAACTATGGGTAGAACACGCATACACACGGTTATAGTGTGTTAATTACTTCAATATCCTCCTCGGGCAACACATAAACACCTCCTAACCATTGCACACAATTCGGTTATATAGCTCCTGACTAAACCTCTCTTTCTAACTCAAGCTCTCACTTTTTGTATTATTGATTGGCATCCAGTTAGGCCTTGTCCATGATTACAAGGAAGAAGCAACTCCTCTTACCACTTAAGGAAAGCTGAAATGGATATTCGCATTACCCACAACGGTCCTATTCTCGATATTCAACTTACCCGTCCAGAAGCTAAAAACTCCCTCAATCAATCGATGTATCACACCTTGGCTGATACCATTACACAGGCGAACCGTTCAGCAGAAACAAGAGCGATTGTATTGCGTGGGCTACCGGAAATTTTTTGCGGGGGCAATGACATGCAAGACTTTGTGGCTATTTCACAAGGTATGGCTGACTTTCATGGCGAGCGGTTTATGAAATCACTGGTAGAGTGCGAAACGCCGATCGTTGCCTCTGTTTCAGGCCCTGCAATCGGTATCGGTACCACTATGCTGCAATTTGTCGATGTGGTGTATTGCTCACCATCCGCTGTTTTCAAAACGCCGTTTGTACAATTGGGACTTTGCCCAGAGATGGCTTCGAGCACCGAGTTCTCCAAACTGGTTGGCCCAAGAAAAGCCAAAGAAATGTTATTACTGGGTACCGCTATGACCGCCGAAGAAGCCCTGACAGTGGGCTTTGTCAATCAAGTCAGTAATACGCCAGATGACACCGCTCAGCAATGTGCCAAGCAAATTGCTCAACTCCCTCCCAAAGCGATGCGGATCAGTAAGCGCATGCTTGGGCAGCAAGATAAAGCACGTTTGCTGCGAACGATTGAAGATGAAAACGTCGAGCTAATTAAAAGGATAAGGAGTGAAGAGGCCAAAGAGGCGGTCAGTGCCTTTTTGGAGAAAAGGCCGGCTCAATTTAGCTAACTAAGTGGCTACTGACTACTTACTCATCATGTCGAAAATAGAAAGGCCAGCATTAAGCTGGTCTTTCCATCGCTTCAGTTCACTAATTCGAGTTAGACGGTAACAGGTTTTACCGATACACCCTGTTCTACCTTGTTAGGCTCATCTTCATCTTTCACAATACAGACGACAAGACCGGCGAATACCATTGATACTCCACCCAGAACAATCGCCATCATGGTATTGCCGTCAAACGCCCAACGGGTAAAGAATCCCAGGATACCGGCAGCCAAGATTTGTGGCAGTACAATAAAGAAGTTAAACACGCCCATGTAGAAGCCCATCTTGTGTGCAGGCAATGCCCCAGCAAGAATAGCGTATGGCATACAAAGGATACTGGCCCAAGCCAACCCAATACCGACCATATTCACCATCAGCATTGCCGGGTTCTCAATAAGAGAAATTGACGCTAGGCTCAAACCGCCAATGATTAGCGACAGGCTATGAACAAACTTACGGCTGGTACGCTGTGCCAGCCAAGGTAGCGCAAAGGCAGCCAGGGCAGAAATGCCGTTATAGGCAGCAAAACACAAGCCGACCCAATCAGCACCTTCGTTATACAGGGTCGAGCTAGTATCTGTGGTCCCGAAAATTTGCGAAGTCACCGCCGAGGTGGTGTAAATCCACATTGCAAAGAGTGCAAACCAAGAAAAGAATTGCACCACGGCCAATTGCATCATGGTCTTCGGCATCGCCTTGATATCAGACAAGATTGCTTTCAGGCTGGCTTTTTCTTCCTGTTGTTCAGGCTCTGTATTATGAAAAGCGGCCAACTCTTTCGGCGTGTATTCTTTGGTTTTGAGCACTGTCCAAAGAATCGATGCCACAAACACCAAAGCACCGCACATAAATGAAATTTTCACCGAGGGTGGTACTTCTCCCGCCGGCGCAGTATTGGCCACATTGAACACATTGCTAAGCAAGTAAGGCATAGCAGACGCGACCACCGAGCCAACACCAATAAAGAAAGTCTGGACGGCAAAGCCTTGGGTACGCTGCTCAGAAGGAAGGTTATCGGCCACCAAGGCACGAAACGGCTCCATTGAAATGTTGATAGATGCATCCAAGATCCACAGCATACCAGCGGCAACCCACAGATACGGCGAATAAGGCATGATGATCAATGCCAATGACGAAGCGATGGCTCCGCAGAGAAAATACGGGCGGCGACGGCCGAGTACCGTCCAGGTGCGGTCACTGAAGTAACCGATGATCGGCTGGACGAGCAGACCGGTTAACGGCGCCGCAATCCAAAGGATCGGGATTTGATCAATGCTTGCTCCCAGAGTTTCAAAAATTCGGCTGACATTGGCATTTTGCAGACCGAAGCCAAATTGAATCCCCATAAAGCCGAAGCTCATATTCCATATCTGCCAAAACGTAAGGCGTGGCTTTTCCATTGAGTGTTCCCCGATAATTCCTGCGGCAAAACGTATTGATAATGCAGCAGATTTATAACATTCGGACAAACAGATGATCGTTATTATATTCAAACCCAGATAACGTCAAATTAAGACACTTTGAGATAACTTGGGTATATTAGTATGTTTATGAATTAACCGCGGTGAAAACAGGATTTTTCTATGTTTACATCGTTAATTCAGGCCATGATCATCACATTTGACCGATTTCCATCGGGAAACAATGCTATGACAACCCCACCCCTACCAACTGTGATCAGTTTCACATAGGGTCACTCTTGCATATTTGATTTATAATAAAATTACGTATTTAGATGAAATTTATACAAAATCAGTGCGATTTGGCGCACAAAACACCAGTATATTCTTATGTTTTGTTGTAATTTTCTTGCAAACAACATTGATGAGAGTTTGACCGTTTTGTTTGAATGTTAGTGAAAACTAGTAACAATTCACTGCTGTCATATTTTATTTGGCCAAGATGTTACAATTTCTTGTCAACCGCCCGTG
Organism: Photobacterium lutimaris; assembly: GCF_003025555.1. GTDB lineage: Bacteria > Pseudomonadota > Gammaproteobacteria > Enterobacterales > Vibrionaceae > Photobacterium > Photobacterium lutimaris. The sequence continues at coordinate 632,408 of NZ_PYMH01000002.1, forward strand.
ATAAAAGGTATAAAGAACATATTAACCTTTTACCATTACCAGCATGGATGATTGACAATGTTTGAGAAAATTTCTGCTGCACCCGCCGATCCAATTCTTGGTTTAACTGAAGAATTTAAAAAAGACACCCGCCCTGAAAAAATCAATCTTGGTGTTGGTATCTACAAAAATGAATCAGGTAATACACCGGTTCTAGCCACTGTCAAAAAAGCGGAAGCGATTTTGCTGGAAAAAGAAACCACCAAGTCTTACCTAAGTATTCCTGGCACGGCAGAATACGGTCTGGCTGTACAACAGTTATTGTTCGGTGCCGACTCGCCAATCATTTCATCCAAGCGAGCACAAACAGCACAAGCCCCAGGTGGTACAGGTGCGCTTCGCCTGGCCGCTGAGTTTATCAAGCGCCAGCTTGGCGATGTAAAAGTCTGGATCAGCAACCCAACGTGGGCCAACCACAACGGTGTATTCACCGCAGCTGGTCTTAAGACAGTTCAATACAGCTACTACGATGCGCAAAGCAAAGACATGGACTTTGACGCAGCACTCGCTGATCTAGCCAATGCCGCACCTGGCGATATCGTGTTACTTCATGGTTGCTGTCACAACCCAACGGGTATCGATCCAAAAGCACCACAATGGCAACAATTGGCTGAGTTATGTAAAGAGAAACAGCTACTGCCTATGTTTGACTTTGCCTACCAGGGCTTTGCCAAAGGCGTGGAAGAAGATGCTCAAGGGCTTCGTATTTTTGCAGACCAATGTGAAGAGCTTCTCATCGCCAGCTCGTTCTCGAAGAACTTCGGTCTGTACAATGAACGTGTAGGAGCCTTCACTCTTGTCGCTAAAGACAATGCAGAAGCAGCAACCGCATTTAGCCAAGTGAAGAGTATTGCTCGCGTGATCTATTCCAATCCGCCAGCACACGGTGCCGCAATTGTGACCGAAATCTTGAACGACGCAGACCTGCGTGCAGAGTGGGAAGTTGAAGTGGCTGACATGCGCGACCGTATTCAGGAAATGCGCACGCTGTTTGTTCAGACCCTGAAAGACTTTGGTGTCGACGCTGACTTCAGCTTTATTGAACGCCAAAACGGTATGTTCTCTTTTTCTGGTTTGAACAAAGACCAAGTGAACCGTCTGAAGGATGAATTCGGTATCTATATCGTTGGTTCTGGCCGTATCAGTGTAGCCGGTATGACCAAGGCAAACATGCAGCCGTTGTGTAAAGGTATCGCCGCGGTTCTTTAACCAAAGCCTTCACCTCATCACAATATCGGCTAAGGCAATAACGGGCGCTTCTGCGCCCGTTTTTTTATGCTGATGCTTTAGCGATGTCGGTTAGCCAGATTTATCTAATGGTAGCACGTTGCAAAATAGCTCTCGTTCATACTGATGCTCTAACTGCTCGCGCCAAGGTTTGTTCGTCACAGGAACCAAAAAGAACGTTTCTCGTGATGTATCAGTGACAAATGCCATACCATGTTGCATGAGTTCATAATGGATGTCGTTGACAAATCCTAGCGAAAAACTTTGGCGTCCCGTCAGTTGATTGATGTCGTCCCTTGTTAAACTAACGCCTTGCTCATCGTTAGCAAATCGAACGCGTAACCAGTCGGCGAACTCTCTAGCACTTATCATTGTCATAAACTCGCCTCCGCATAACACATCTTGAAAACCAAGATGTTAGTGATAGGTGTCTATTTATAATAAGTTATAGCAGAGATGAGACATAACGACAGGAGAATGCAACATGTTTATCATTACGATACACATTAACGCAGTTTTGAGACAGTATTACAAATGTTGCAGAGTGCAGTTGTTGCGAGGAATATAAAGAAAGTAATACCCGCCCCTGATAGCATCAGGAACGGGCCTGGCTGCAATTTCAAAGCTACTCTGAATCGCCCTATATCAAACAGTGCGCTTCGGTTGCCCAGAAATTAAAGTGCTTTGTAAAGCACCTTGTTGCCTGCCAGTTGGATGCGCTCAACCAAACCTTCTTCAGTCAGTTTTTTCAGCGCACCAGTGGCCCAAGAAGCCGCTTTAGTGTCTTCTTGGCCTGCTTCAAGACCAATACCTTTCGGATTGATGCCTTCAGCGTTCTTAACAACAATATCTAGCACTTGCTGCTGTTTTGGAGTCAAAGACACTTTTACAGCAACTGGTGCTGCCGCTTCAACTGACTTCTGCTCTTCAACAACAGGTTTCGCCGCTGGAGCAGCTTTTACTGTTTCTGCAGTTGGTGCTTTTTTCACAACAGCCTTAACTGCTGCTGGTTTTGCTTCAACAACAAGACCTTTAAGGCGTTTTTGTAGTTTCAGCTGAACGTTACGTTTGTGAGAGATTCTCATTAAATTTCCTACTCCGTTGCACTACTTTCAGTCACCACCATTCATCAACCTGAAAACATAACAGGCCGATACTTCCAGCGGGAAAAAGTAAGCGCGTGTTATACCAAGGATGTCAGAGAAATACCAGCAAACGGTTATTTCATCCGCAACAAAAGCTGATTTAACTCAAAAATAGGCGACCACCTCTCATTTTTTGATGTTTTATGGTTAGCGGAAAAATCTCGAAATAAAAAGACGTTATGAGAATATGCAGGGATATTTCTACATCTTCGCCAAACATCTGGATAAATTCCCATATGCAATTAAGAATCCCTCGACCTAAGTCCCCCCAACATTGTGCCGCTGTCCGGCTGTAGCGCATCAAAAAATCATAACTTCAGTGATCGTTTTCGCCATTTGGACAATACTTAAGTTGGTTAAAACAGTTAGGTATTGGCAATGCGTGACAGTTTGAAAACACGGTACATCACCACCGGCATCGCTCCTTATCAAACAAACCTGTTTATTGCAGGCATTGCCGGGGTTGTCGTTGCCACGCTCATTGGTCTTGTTTTCCCTGCTGTGGCTCCACCGGTCGTCGCCATCTTGTTGATCGCTGCCTGCATTACAATGCTTGTTGGTTACAAGTACTCGCAAGGTCCTGAGCTATCCTTCACCCTTACTTTTATGCATATCCAATTTCACAGCCATTGTGGAGGCTGGCTCGCTCGCTGGAAAAACATCGACACTATCGCCCAAGCCAGCATTGACAAAGACGGGTGGCAACAGCCTGTTCCATGGGTGGGGGTTAGGCTCAAAGACTACGAAGAGTTCATCGCGGCTATTTGTCCACGGGTCGCCACCAAGCTACTCATCGATCAGCGAATCCTGTTAATCATGGCCTACAAAGGTATCGACAACCCATCCTACGAGATTGAAGACATTATGTTCGATGATAACCACTACACCACCCAGTCGGGTTGTGTACTGAAGGGCTTACAAGCGATGCTCGCCAACCGGATGCACTACAACCGCGAGCTCATTGGCTATGATTTCTTTATATCCGAGGACTTTTTGGACCGCCCCGCTGCCGACTTTGCCGGCCTGGCAAGGCGATACCTAGCAGCAAGCTGACAATCAGCCGACTCATTTTTTACGATGTCGTGCTTTCCGGTGTCGCCTGTGCCTTGAGAAAAGGTAACAACAGCAACCCAATAACACCAGCAGCAACGGAAATAACGACAAAGAATCCGGTCCAGTGGAAATGTTCCATCACGAGAGCTAGTGGATACCCCGCCAACGCTGCCCCCATATAGGCAAACAAGCCAACAAACCCAGTCGCGGCTCCTGCCGAATCCTTGTGCGAACATTCCGCCGCCGCCATGCCGATCAGCATCTGTGGACCGAAGACAAAAAAACCGACCGAAAAGAAGCACCCGGACAATAAGGCAAAGTTTGTCACGGGCATCAGCCACAGTGCCGCGACCGACAAGAAAATGCCGATAGCAAAAATGACATTCATCGGACCTCGGTTACCGCCGAATAATCGATCCGAGCCCCACCCTGCTACCAGCGAACCGACAAAGCCGCCAACCTCAAACAAGGACAGCGCCATATTAGCCTGGATCAGTCCATAGCCCTGCTGCTCGCTCAAGTACAAATTGCCCCAGTCATTGATTGCTGTTCTCACCACATATACCAGCACATAACTGAAAGCCAGCAACCAAATATATTTATTGGTCAGCACATACTTGCGCAGGATCTCCCTGGTACTCAAGCCAAATCCTTCCCGCTCATGAGTCAGTTCGAGCCGGTCCTGACGCCACTCACCGACAGTGGGCAAGCCAAGGGTCGTGGGTTTATCCCTCAGCCGCCAGCACAGTACCAGCCCAATCACCACCGCAACAGCACCGGGGACAATAAAACCCAGCCGCCAGCTATAGTGCAAGGTGAGGTAACCTACGAGCAAGGGGATCAAAGCACCACCAATATTATGAGCCGTGTTCCAAATAGACCACCAGAAGCCACGTTCCGATCGGGAGTACCATGTCGTCATCAGCTTCGAGCAGGGTGGCCACCCCCATCCTTGAAACCACGCGTTACAGACCCACAACGTCATCAGCCACCACAGTGAATCGGCAAAACCGAACATGATATTCACCACACCCGTCGCCATCAGGCCAATCCCCATGAAGTAACGGGGGTTGGAACGATCGGAAATCACGCCGGAGAGAAACTTCGAGGCACCGTAGGTGATGTAGAACAGCGTGCCCATCATGCCGATATCGGACTTGTCCAGGCCGAGATCCACCAACATGGATGGCATGGCATAATTGAAGTTCTTGCGGGTAAAGTAAAACACCGCGTACCCGACATACATCGTCAGCATGATGTGCAGACGCCAGTAACGGTACTGTTCATCGATATGCTGAGCGCTGCCGGATAGCTCTGGATTAACAACTGCCTCTGAGCTTAGTGAGGACTCTGGGCTCCCCAACACTTGCGTTTTCACAATAATGTCCTCACAACAATTCTTCATAGCCGATTACGGCCCGTCTTTACAGAATGGGCAGTTGGATAGCGATGCAGGTACCTTGGCTTGGCCCTGACATGTGGCTGGCCACGTTAATCGAACCACCAAGTGCCTCAACCCGCTCTCGCATACCTTGCAAACCAAAGCCATGGGAAGACATCTGCATCACCTGTTCGACACAAAATCCCCGGCCATTATCACGAACCGTCAGCGCGACGGTTTCAACGTCCACCACAAAAGTCAGCTCAAGCTGGCTGGCTTGCGCGTACTTGACCGCATTGTTCATTGATTCTTGGCAAAGGCGGTATAGGGTCACACTCAGGGTATCGCTTAAGGCATCGGGTTCGCATCCGTTGCAGTGCCAATCGATAGACGCTGAAATCCCCTGAGCTTCACATTCCAAATCCCTTACCAGCTGCTCCAGAGAATCGACCAGCCCCATGTCATCAAGTGATTTAGGGCGCAAGCGGCTCAGCAAGCCCTTGGTGGTGTCATAGATATTCAGGGATAGGTTTTCAATCATGCCGGCACACCCCGCCCCCACAGGCGTGGTTTCTACCCGTTGGATGATAGAGGCCTGAGTACGAATTGCCGTGATATTCTGGCCGATCTCATCATGGAGCTCTCGGGCTACATCACGCCGTACGGATTCTTCTGCTTTGACCAACTGACGGGATAAACTATGGTTGCGGTCGAGCTGAAGCCGCAATTGCTGGTTCAACTCACGCTGACGTTGGATTCCCATTCCCAGCAAAATGCCTGTCAGGCTTTGTGCTGACAGCGAAAGCAATAGATCGGTCACCTCCAAGTTGCTCCCCGTGCTTCGGGCCGCAATCAACACCACGCTGTTAAGAAGCGTGCCTAACAAGGCCCCCTGCCAGCCATAGCGGAAAGCCAGTACAATAATAGGGATAGCCAAACAGAAAGGCGCAAAACGACGCATCTCATCCGGTAGGCCAAGCTGTAGCGCGATGCTAGCAATAAACAGCCCCGCATAGAAAAAAACATGCCGCACCCGCAAAGCCACAGGGCGGGAAACGAGGTCGACCGTCAACGGGATCCACGCCTGCTGGAACAAATAACTCCAGATCAGGTAGCAACTCGGCACAAGCATCAGCCCGCCGGTAATGCTGACCAATAACACCATCCAGCTGTGCTCGCTAAACCAACCAGAGATCGCAACATTGAGCAGCGCGGCCAAACCAATCACCGTCCCCATCACACATAACCGACGTAGCTGGGAGCCATAGTATTGGCCGTGTGCCACCCACAACAAGGGGACACTGGCAATACTTGCGCACAAGGCTGCTGCCCATAGCGGGTTGCCCACCTGCGGGGCCAATGCCAGCATCAAGGCCCACTCAGCACCATATACCGCGCCCCAATACTGTTTAGGACAATGCAGGGCGATCCCCATGCGAAGAGCGAAAGGGAAAAGGAAAACGGCCAATTCAGGATCGAGGGTAAAATAGGATGCAATGGCCCAGAGGCAAAACCACGCACAGGCGATCAACAACCACCCACCTAGCGTGGTAAGGGCAAAGTTGCGCACTACAACACCTCGGTATTGAAATGCTTGGCTAGCTCAACGTTGTTTTTGGCTCCGAGTTTGTCCATGGCATTCGCCCTGTGGACATGAATGGTCTTGTGGCTCAGGCCGAGTTCGACGGCTACGGCTTTGACATCCAAGCCAGTCGCCAGCATTTCACCAATTTGACGCTCACGTTTGGTTAACTGGGACAGAGACGCAGACGATTTAGCGGTTGTTGCCAGCTTGATCGCAATATCCGGGGTGAGGTAACAGCCACCTGCCGCCGCCGTCCTGACGGCTTGAACCAGCTCATCAGGGCTACAGCGTTTGCTCAAGTATCCTCTGGCACCTGTCTGTAATGCTTTTTCCACCACTGCAGCGCTGTCGTGAACGCTAAGCATGATGCAGGCTATCCCCTCAGGAAGATCCGACAGTAACGACAAGCCGCTTTCATCCGGCATCGAGATATCGAGGATACAGACACTCGCCTGGCTACCCGGCAGACCTTGGCGGGCATCCTTGGCCGAGCCAAATTCACCCACCACATTGATGTCCTCTTCCAACATCAGTAACTGTGCGAATCCAGAACGTACAATGATGTGATCATCAACCAAAGCAACGTTGATCATTTTTTATCCCCCAAGGCGAAAAAGAGGCATAAACTACCTGTTCGGCTCTTTTGAAACAAGGCTGAAATGTAATTAACCAAAAATAGTGACAGTGCAACTCATCACTTATATCTTGCCGATATAAAAAAACTGCCCGCAGGCAGTTTTTTAAAAGCATCTCGTTATAGCGATTAAGCCATTTTTAGCTCAAGCTCTTTTTGCAGGCGCTTTTCACGGCGGATCTTCTTCTCTTCCGCAACGGCCACAAAGAGAAGTAAAACAATACAAATCGCGGCTGAGGTATCTAGGGCAGCAAATGTACCTTTCCAACCTGTCAGACCAAAGATTGGCGTACCATCTGCAATCATACCCAGACCCAGTTTCGCGAAGCTGTCACCAATCAGGTAAGCAAAGGTCCCTTTAATACCGTCAGCAACACTGATCGCTTTTTTCGGTACAAAACCAACCGCAGCAACACCAATCAGAAGCTGAGGACCGAACACCAAGAAGCCAAGTACAAACAGTGAACCTAGGTACATGTACTCGTTCGTTGCATGCTGGTAGAACTCAAGGCAGAAGATAATCAGTACCAAAGAGACACACGCTACGATTGCACGGCGGCCATTTGCCAAATCAGACAGGTAACCCCACATCAGCGTTCCCACTAGGGCACCCACTTCAAACAGGGTGAAACCTGAGATAGCGGTTTCTTTCGACAAACCAAGCTCTTGGTAAGCGTATACGGTTGACCACTGGTCAATACCAATACGGACAACGTATAAGAAGATATTGGCGAAACATAATAGCCAAATAACTTTGTTCTTCAGTACGTATTCCATGAAGATTTCGCGTTTGGTCATCTGGTTTTCTTCAGCGACGATATCTTCTTCACTGATCTCTTCACCAAATAGCTCTTCTGCTTTACCCAGACCGTATGCTTCTGGTGAATCACTACCAAAGCGCAAACACATGAAACCCACTACCAAGGCAATGATCGACGGGAAGATAAACATACCAATCACATGTCCGTCGAACAGGTAGTTTGCACCGAACAATGCAACACCAGCAGCACCGGCACCACCTACGTTATGGGACATATTCCACAAACCTAGGTAGGTACCACGCTTGTTACGCGGCGTCCACTTCGTGATGGTTGAATAGCTAGATGGACCACCGGTACTTTGGAAGAAACCGCTCAGTGCATAGAAGCCTACCATCATGAACAGGCTGGCGCTTGAGCCGCCCAGACTGACACTGAAGCCCAACATTGCAATACCGGAAAGAATCAACATGAAAGGAAGAAACTGTTTGGTATTCTTTCCATCGGCATAATAAGAAACAACAGTTTTACCAATACCGTAGGTAATGGAGAAACCCAGGCCGATCAGACCCAGATCTGTCATCGACAGGCCGTAGGTTGAGATCATGTCGTTCTGAGCAACGTTGAAGTTTTTACGAATCAGATACATGGTCATGTAACCGATAAATACAACCAAGTACGATTGCATAAACGGCTTGAACCACATTTTACGGCGTTCTTCTACAGGCAGATCCAACGTTGGCTTTCTGACCTGATCCAGAAGTTTAAGCATGTGTCACCCTCAATACTTTTTCGACGTTATTTACAGCGCAAACTGTACGTTCTGATCTTCTTCTGCCGAATAGGGCCTGTTGAAACTTCAAAGCCTCTTACGGGCATAAAGCTTCAACAGCCCCTACTCGCCAGATCAGCAAACAGAGCAAGAAGACCATTGGCAGGCATTGTAGGGAGACAAATAGAGTGTGGCTTGAGAAGTGGACTTAGGACAATTAGGAAAATTTCCTAATTCCAGTCCAGCTGAGGAAGAAACGTGAAAGTAGTCACAAAATTCAAATGGGAATAAAACAAAAACAGCCCAGATAAATCTGGGCTGTGAAAGACATTAGTACAGCGGCATTTCGTCGGCAACAAACGGGTTTGATGCACGCTCACGGCCAAAGGTCGAGATCGGACCGTGACCAGGAATAAACGTCATCTCATTGCCCAATGGCCATAGCTTACCCTTGATAGAATCAATCAGAGTCTGGTAATCGCCCTTAGGGAAATCGGTACGGCCAATACCGCCATTGAACAGCACATCACCGACAAAAGCCACGTTTGCTTCATCGCTGTAAAGCACCACGTGACCAGGTGTGTGGCCAGGCGTATGCAGAACAGAGAGCGTCTGGTTACCCACTGTGACGGTATCGCCTTCTTCTAGCCACTGATCAGGATCAAACGCTTCAGTGAGCGGAAATCCAAACATCTCACTTTGACGAGGTAAGCCCTGTAGCCAGAATGCGTCTTCCTTATGCGGACCAATCACCGGAATATCCAGCTCTTTCGCCAGTGGGGCTGTGCCACCAACGTGGTCAAGGTGACCATGAGTCAAGATCAGTTTGGTAACGGTCAGTCCTAATTGCTGTGCTTTTTCTTTAAGAAGGTGGATATCACCTCCCGGATCGACCATTGCTGCTTCTTTGGTTTCATCACACCAGATGATGGAGCAGTTTTGCTGAAATGGGGTGACCGGCACAATTTCAAATTGAAGACTCATTGATTTTCCCTAGCGGTTTCAGTTCTTGCCGCAGGATAGCATATACCCAAGTGACTTCAAATTGCAGGATGTAGCAAGGCAAGAAAGGTCAGACAGAGACAGCAAAGCCGACAGCTGCCAAGAGAGGGAGGCAGTGTCGGCTTTGTAATTATTCGGTTTATTTCAGCGCACGCTAACCGGTTGATTAACCATTCCAGCGACGCACAGGACCCGTATCAATATGAACAAATCCGCTACGAGGGTAATATCCTACACCACCTAGGCGCATTTCAAGCGCAGCATTACGGATCCGTGACAAAGAGACACCTTCTAGATTGAAGTCAATGGCCTGACCTTTCATATGATAGCTCTTTGTCGCAACACCGCCATTTTTCTGCAGCGCTTTATTGGTCATAGGAGAACGGTAGCCTGAAATGATCCGTACCTGCCCTTTATGGCCTAGGCCAGCTTGGATCTCGGTGATCGTATCAAACAAGCGGCGGTCCATATGCGCGACTTCGTTACGCCTGAAGTCACGGCAAATATGGTTAATTTTCTGTAGTTCTTCTTTGACATACAACTTTCCATTGAAGTACTCGGTTTCGAGATCTTCACTGGTATGGATGTTGTGCAACGATATCTGGCGAGCACTCCCTGCTTTATACGGGCTTGCTATCGCCCAACTTGGCAATAAACATGCCCCAAGCGCTACTCCACCAGCAGCCAGTAACTGACGACGCTTGTAATTAATTTCAGACATAACTCAACAACAACTAACTTCTTGCCTTACTCAGGCGTTGTCACGCAACCCCAACCGGGCTCCCTTAATGGACAAGCACGATAGCGTTCAGTTATTGTTCAGTCAAACCTTGAAACGACAAAAAAACGGCAGCTTTCCACCCAAAGACCGCCTAATTATTGACACAAAAGCATTTTATTCAGTGTAAAGAGATGTAAATAATTCTTGGTTTTGCGACATGGCGATAAACTTGTCATAGTCGTAAACATCGTTGCGATAGTTTACCAAGCCGTCATTATCGACCCATGCAGTCTGGTAGATCACCTGTATTTTCACCTTATTGGATAGGCCAACTGTCTTGGTTTGTGTACGTGCCTTGAGCTGGTTTACCCGCTGCTCCGTCACGCCAGAATGATTAAGTAAAATCATGGCCAAACTTCCAGCTTGCTCGACCCTGACACAGCCCGAACTGAATGCCCTCGTCTCTTTGGCGAACAAACTCTTGGATGGGGTATCATGTAAATAGACGGCGTGATCATTGGGCATGTTGAACTTGAACCGACCCAGTGCATTTTTATTGCCCGGTTTTTGCCGTAACCGATATGGGAACTGCTTGGCATTGACGATCCGCCAATCAATGGTGTGAATAGGGATTTGCTCTGAACTCTGCCAGCTTCGAATCACCGCAAAACCGTTGCGGTGCAAATATCCCCTATCCCTTCGCGCCTTAGGTAAAATATCTTTGCGCATTATCGACATGGGGACGTTCCAATACGGATTGAACACCACGGAAGACACATTGGTTGTCATTAGCGGTGTTCGACGGCTAGGCCGACCAACAATCACCTTGCTGTCAAGCACATGCCGGTCATTGAGCCACAGGTTTAACTGGTAATTTGGAATATTGACCACCAACAGCGATGAGGCATCCGAAGGCCATAACCGAGTACGCTGGGCATTCAGGGCTAGGACTCGAATGCGTGACTTGGGTGATATCGCGAGCCATTGCCGCGTCTGCGGGCCAATCGCCCCATCGACTTTCAACCCGTGACGGCGCTGAAAACTCTTCACCGCGTCGGCCAAGTCAACGTTATAGGTACGAACGCCTGCAGCCCGGATCTGATCGGCTTCGAAGTCACGCAAATCCCCCAACTTCTCCAATGTAGTAATAAGCGATTCAGGGTTTTTCAGCCGAGTTCCAAGCCGGATGATCCCCGGTTGATAGAACCCTGGCCAATTATCGTTAGCTGATGGCTCGAGTGCATCGATAGCCAGGAGTAAACGGGTATAGTTTTCGTCGTCAGGTTTGAGAGTGTTGACATAAAAGCGCAATTGCTCGGTATCAATCGCATTGTACAGCCGGGATAACGTCGCTTCAGACGGCATCGGTAATTGGGGATCGACCCCTGCACCAAATAACCACCCACGACCATAAGATGGGATCCCCTCGACATAACTCATGTAGGCAAAAAGCGTATCGGTAGCCAACAGATCATACTGGCGCCAGTCGTTTGCCTGTTTGTAATGCTGGAGAAGTGAATAGCGGCGGTTGAAATCACTACTGATATTCGACAACACCACCATGCGTAGCTGCTGCTCGAAATCACTGGCAGTAAAGGTATCCTGCCACAGCGGAACAAAGCCAATACTCTGGTACAAGTCTGCCAACTCATCAATGTAGCGGATGGCCGCTATATCATTGGCGATTTCATGTACCCATTGACGGGCTTTCTTCTGCTGCAGGATATCATCTGAGAACTGCTGCTCCAGTTGATCTCTAGCAGATAATGGCTGTACCGACCAGGCCTCATCCTCGGCATAGTTCACCTGAGAGAAGACACACATTAGGACAAGCCCCATACGACTGAGCTTTAACATTACCAACTGACTCCTCATTGCCGTTATCATAATTATGGCAAGTTTGATCTATAACGGACTAAATTTAGCCGTCATTACCAGTTGGTAATGTTTCAAATCCTGACACCTGTCAGGATATTTGACATATTTTGCTGTTATTAGGACAACAATCTACCAATCGTATTTCGGGGGAACAAACTGTCCCCCTGCCATTTCAGAGAGTATTCCAATAGTTATCCCACACCTCAGGTCTTTGCACCGCAGTAACCTTCTTGGGGGGATTAATCGATAAAACTTTTCCTGCCCCCAAGCATCAACCAAGGGACGGGACGCAACTCAATCAACTCACGGTTGGCCTGATGCCAAATCCCACAACAATTGCCGTGGGGAGAGGTTGCCAATAGATAGCCGTCCAGACATGCTGGCTACAATGTTAGCGTTGGCACCTTCGTTACCGAGTGACCACTATCTAAAGACTTCAGATTGCGGGTAAGGTACACGCGCGGCCTTCCAAGCTGTGCGAGCTTTATCTAGGCTTTGTTGTGGCGCTAACCATCGCTGGTGTTACCCAAAATGTAGCCATAATTACGTTACGAGGGAATTGACCCTTCATTATATTTATTCACCCATGTGAAAACTGCTTTATTAAGCGATACATTGCATCTATATCCAATAACAAATCAGATCGAGACAACATTATGAAAAGTAAGGCTTCCAACTTTCGTCCGTTTGATGTAATTTCGCCGAGCACTAATTAGGAGAGAAAAATGGATAAGCACGATGAGGTATTGATTGCCCTGCGACAAATCATCCGAGCGATCGATCTGCATTCCCGCAAATTGAACAAACTAGCTGGTTTGACAGGCCCGCAGCTGGTGTTGATGCGCGCGATACGCGATTCCGGCGAAGTGACTATCCGTCAACTTTCCAATAACACCAATATGAGCCAAGCAACGGCAACCACGATTCTGGACCGATTGGAAAAGCGAAACTTGGTGGTCCGTGAGCGCAGCAAACTGGACAAGCGTAAAGTCCATGCCTACCTCACCGAGGAAGGAAAGGAATTATTGGCAAAAGCACCGCCACCGCTGCAAGAAGATTTCGTTGCCCGGTTCCATCGCCTGGAAGAATGGGAGCAATCATTACTGCTATCTTCTGTACAACGTATTTCATCAATGATGAATGCCGAACACCTTGACGTTGCCGCCATGCTGGAAGTTGGTAGCATTACCAAGCAAGAAACAGAACGATAAGCGTGACTCAACGGCATAGGATTTTCGATTGTTACTTGAAGGTATAGAAACGCTGTTGGTACTGGCCCAAGAAGGTACCATGAGTAAGGCAGGAAGCCGTTTGTACCTGAGCCAAAGCGCTGTCAGCAAACGTATCGCCAAACTGGAAAAGCGGATCGGTAAAAAGCTTATTGAGCCTGATGGGCGACGTATCAAGCTAACGGCCGATGCCCTTCAGTTGATCACCGCTGTCGAGCCCGGTTTCAAGGCATTGAAAGGGCAGATTTTTGATCAACTCGATGTCGATGATCACACCCTGATTCACATCGCTTGCTCGGAAACCCTCGTTGCCGGCTATTTGGCCCCCTTTATGGGTAAGTACATCCAACAAGATCCTTACCTTGTCATAAGCACTCACCATACCCCTGTCATTGTCGAGAAAGTACAATCTGGGGATGCGGCTGTCGGCTTCTGTGCCGGTCACCTACCACCGCAACACGGGTTGGCTGTCACCCATTTGTTTGACGAACCATTTTCTGTTGTCAGTCACCAACCGCTTGAGCAACAGCCCAATCAGTTATTGGTCAATGACCTAAAAAATCCGGCCAATGCCAACCAAGTCAGTACGTTGCAAAAAGCGGGAATTGCGCCGCTAATGGAAATGGACTCCTATACCGCCGCCGCCCAACTTGCATTAGGCGGAGTCGCAGCCGCACTGGTGCCTATTTCAATTGTGAAAACCCTTAAAATAGCGCCTCACCACTGCCACCACTTCCCTTTTCTTGATGAATTAACCCGTCCGGCCCAGCTTTGCTATCGCCAAACGAGCTTCCAATCCACTCGGATCCGCCGGCTTATTGAAACCATTGCGGGTTCTGTTCAACTAGCAATTTAGCCGCCATGCACATCGAGGTGATCACCACCATCGGCCTGATCAATTTACGTCCCTTGGATATGACAACTTTGGCCCCCATTCTCGCTCCGATAAACCCACCAATCGCCATGATAATCCCGATTTCCCAGACAGGCAGACCGGCAAAAATAAAAAACAACAAGGCCGCAAAGTTCGAGGTAAAGTTCAGAATTTTAGTTCGCGCGGTCGCTTCCACTAAACCAAACTGTGCGATGGCAACAAAACAAATGGTATAAAGTGCACCGGCTCCAGGACCAAAAAACCCATCGTAGAAACCAATACTGGTACCCACGGTGAGAGCAAAAACATTCTCCGACAATTTCGGTGTACCGCCCCCCTGCCCGACCTGCGGCGCAAACAAGAAATACAAAGAGATACATACCAGCAAGATAGGGATCAACTGAGTCAATAACCCGGCATCAATGCGTTGGACCAATTCCGCCCCGACAGCTGCCCCAATGAAGGTAAACACAATCGCATTGCGCATATCACGCAGATTGACCAACCCATTACGAATAAAGTACAGCGACGCTGAGAAACTGCCAAATGACCCCTGCAGTTTATTGGTTGCCAATGCTTGTGTTGGCGGTACTCCCGCAGCAAGCAAAGCAGGCACCGTTAACAGTCCCCCTCCTCCTGCGATAGCATCGATAAAACCCGCCAGCCCTGCCACAAGAAACAGCAGCCCCAATACTTCCAATGACAATTCCATTTACTCACATCTCTTCGTTAAGCTTTGAGTGCAGAAAAATACCACTCACACCCAACTCGGAATAGCGAAACGTCGGACGACAACCCATTCCAGTTTGGAATTGGTCAATTCAACCTCACAAATTACCGATGCTCATTGTTGCCTTCAGCTCGGTGGATCGCCGTTTTAATCATCAATACCCGATGATATTTTGTGCAACTCTTAGCGTATCCTCCCCCGTCTGTTAACTCAGTCTCAGTTTCAGGCTTGTCGCTATGCCGATTCGTTATGGAAAAGCAATATTTGGCATTTAACAGCCTCAGTCCGTTTTAGCACTATACCCGCAAGATTTTTATGGTTTAACAATTCCAAACGGACAGGAAACAATATGTTAGTAGCATTAGAGCTGATAGTGGTATTAGGCTGTATATACTGGGGATTAAAAATGGGCGGGCTTGGCGTCGGGCTTGCAGGAGGCTTAGGGCTGGCGATTCTCACCCTCGGCTTTGGCCTTGAACCCAGTGCCCCCGCCGTCAATGTTATTCTGATCATCATGGCGGTCGTAACCGCCGCTTCAACCATGCAGGCAGCAGGCGGTATGGACTGGCTGGTCCACCATGCCGGCAACCTAATGCGCCGTAACCCGAAATACATCTGCTTCCTGGCTCCGATGATCACTTGGCTAATGACCATCATGGCAGGAACCGGATATACCGTATTTTCGACCTTACCGGTTATTTCAGAAGTGGCCAAAGAGATCGGCGTCCGCCCTTCCCGTCCACTGGCCGGCGCAGTAGTCGCCTCGCAGGTTGCTATCTCTGGCTCTCCTATCTCCGCAGCAATGGCTGCCATGATCTCCATCATGGAGCCGATGGGCGTGAGCTTCCTTGAGATCATGGCCGTTTGCCTTCCCGCCTCATTTATTGCCGCTATGGTCGGTGCTTTCGTAGCATCACGCCAAGGCTGCGAGCTCAAGGATGATCCGGTTTACCTTACCCGTATCCAACAAGCCCATGAGCAAAAACAACAACAGAGCATTACCTTAGCACCGAAAGCGAAATATTCTGTCATGCTGTTTTTGCTTGCGACCATAGCCATTGTTGTCTACGCCGCTTTCCCTTCACTACGCCCGCATTTCGCCGACGGCAGCATGATGTCGACCCGAGATATCATCATCGTCTCGATGTTTGCCGTAGCCTGTTTGATGGTTCCGCTCTGCGGCGTTGACCCAGAGAAAATCATCCGTACCACGACATTCCGATCCGGCATGAGTTCTGTGGCGGTGATTCTCGGTATCGTCACCATGGGCTCAACGATGGTGAATGCCTACTTACCTGAAATCAAGGACTTTGCCGGCTCCTTGCTGCAATCCTACCCAATGCTCTTATCGTTGGTGCTATTTGGTACCTGTACCCTGTTACTATCACAAGGTGCAACAACCCCACTGATCATTCCTTTGGCATTGAGCTTACAGGTCCCGCACTGGGCTATCCTGGCGTCATTTGTCGCGGTAACTGGGGTATTTGTCCTACCGACCTACCCAACCTCTTTGGCGGCAATAGAGTTCGACTCGACAGGCTCAACCCGAATGGGCAAGAATATTTTTGACCACCCATTCCTGATGCCAGGTTTAGTGGGCGTCGCTATTTCGACGGTTTGTGGCTTCCTGCTGGCACCGATGATTGTGTAATACCCCGATAAATTACATAGAAAATGACAGATAAAAAATAGCGAAGCTCCGGACAGGACTTCGCTATTTGTTTTGGTTTACACCAGCCTTTTTGCTTTATCGTTATTCTATGCCCACTTCATATCTACTTTTCAGCATGTAGACGCAATGCTTGCCATACTTGCTCCCCAGCGGGGTGCAAACGGGCTTGGTAACGGTAAGCATAATAGGCAATAGGTAGTCGGAGTGCGTCATCGCCAACAATGGCGACTTTCCCGCTTTCAAGCTCGTGCTTTATGGCGTAATCCGGCAACCAAGCCACACCTAATCCTTGCAGTACCAATGACTTCAACAAATCTGTCATTGATGACAAGAACACGGGTTGCAGGTTGACTTGATCCCGAATTGCCTCGACTTGACGTCCCATGTAAGAACTCGGGCTGTACGCCAGCCAAGGCACTTCCTTATTACTGGTAATTCTGTAGAGCGGTTTGCCCGCACTGTCGCAGGCACATACCGGCAACAATTCGGCTTGGCCGATTTGCAAAGACTGGTATGGCGGCAAACGCAGCAGTTCATCATCGAACGCAAGCAGCAGATCACACCCCCCCTCTTGCAGCTCCTCTATCGCCTCATCGACATCGATCGCTTCGACACTCAACACTGGCTTATGCTTACCTGCCAGCAGTTCCGATTGGATAGACGGAACCAGGCTGGTTGCCAATGAATGAGCAGCCGCAACACGGACATTGTTTCCCCCCAGTTTTGACAAATCAGACAGTTGACCAACCCCATCCATCATCTGGTTGATCAATGTTCTGGCTGTCATTCGGAACAATCGACCACTGGGTGTCAGTGCTACCGGCGTCTTGCTACGGTCGACCAACTCTGCCCCGACCGTCTGCTCTAGCGCTTTGATCCGGCGACTAAATGCAGGCTGGGTGACATTACGCTTTTCCGCTGCCAGCGAGAAGTTTCTCACCTCCGCCAACGCCAAAAAATCTTCTAACCACTTACTTTCAATATTCATAGCAATACAACACGCTTATCCCTAACCAGAAGCCACGGCAGTATAACGAAACACATTGCACATACAGAATTATTTCAAGCTATTTAGATCACAGTTTTGACGCATGGCTATACTGATTTTGCATGACGGGCTCAGCAACGGCATTTCTCACAGCGACGGCGCTCACCTATAGTGAGGTCAGTGGAAAATACTGTAGGAACAATAAGATGAGCAGGAAATTAGGTATCTTGGGCGGAATGGGGCCACTCGCCACTGTCGAGTTCATGCAAAAAATTATCGCGCAGACACCCGCCTGCAGTGATCAACAACATATTCCTATGCTGGTTAGTAATAACCCTCAGATCCCCGACCGTACCGCCTTCCTGATCAGCAACGGCGACGATCCCTACCCGGTACTGAAGCAAGGCATGGAACAACTCGAGCAAGCCGGGGCCGAATGTATCGTCATGCCTTGTAATACCGCACACTATTGGTATCCCCGCCTGAGTAATACCTGCCGGGTGCACATGATCAGCATTCTCGATAGTGTTGTCACAGAAGCCCAGCAGCGTGGCTACCGAAAAGTCGGCATTCTCGCCACCACGGCAACCATGGCAACCCGGATGTACCAAACCAAACTAGCGCAAAAGCAAATTGCAGCCATTGCCCCAGAACAAGACCAGCAACAAGCGGTCATGGCAGGAATTTATGCGGTAAAGGCCGGCGATGTCGAACAGGGGCACCGGTTAATGAAGCCGGTTTTCGATGCCCTGCTTGAGCAAGGTGCCGATGCCGTGATCTTGGGATGTACGGAAATTCCGGTCGCTCTTGCTGAAACGGTTTTTCTCCAGCCCGAGCAATGTCTGGACTCACTCAATATCTTAGCAAAAGCCTGTATTGATTGGGCAACAGCCGACTCTGCCGAACTCGTAGCCTGATAACAGCCATATACGCCGCTAGACAAAAGAAACGAGAGTATCGACCCATTGGGGGTTCTGCTCGGCCAGTAGTTTGACGGCCATAACCATCGAGACCATCACCACTAAGGGACGGATCAACTTCCGTCCTTTGGTAACCACCACTTTCGCCCCCAGCCTTGCGCCAATAAAACCGCCCAGCGCCATCACCAAGCCGATTTCCCAAATGGGCAAACCCGCAAGAATGAAAAACAGTAACGCTGCAATATTCGACGTAAAATTAAGCACCTTAGTTTTTGCGGTCGCTTCAACAATCCCCAGCTGGGCGATCACGACAAAGCAGACAGCAAACAGTGAACCGGTTCCCGGGCCAAAAAAGCCATCGTAGAAGCCGATGCCAGTCCCCACCGTCAAGGCAAAACCCGCTTGGCTTAGCTTGGGATATCCGCCGCCATCAACAGCGTCTGGGGCAAACAAGAAATAAAGTGCAATCGCCACGAGAAGGCCCGGGATCACCTTGGTTAACGTTCCGGCATCCATATACTGGACAAGTAGCGCCCCTGCCGCAGAGCCAACAAACGTACACGCGATTGCTAGACGCATATCATTGAGCTTGACCAAACCGTTGCGGACAAAATACAAGGTGGCAGAGAAACTGCCGAATGAACTTTGCAGTTTATTGGTCGCCAATGCCTGAGCCGGAGGGATCCCCGCAGCTAATAATGCCGGCACGGTAATCATGCCTCCACCACCAGCGATGGCATCAATAAAGCCCGCAAGGCTGGCAACCACAAACAGGGCCCCAATTATTTCCCAAGAAAATTCCATACTATTCCCACCACCCAAGTTAAAACACAGCAACCGGCAAGCACATCTTGGCGTTCTGTCACGCCAAAGGCACGATAGAATACGGACTTTCATTCAGTAATTAAATTTCTTTTTTAGCTCGTAGCATCGGTTTTGTCGTTAACTTACAAACATTGCCGTCAGTGTTAGAGGAAGAGTCTTTATGAAATGCATAGAAGGGTAGAAATATTGCGCCAAAATTTACCGTAGGATTAGTGCAGGGATCTACAATCATTATTTCCAAAACTTGATAAATAAAACCTCTCTTTATTTAGCGATAATATAATAAGCTATTATTTTAATTGACTATAATAATCCCCCCTCAAAACTAGCATTCCCCATCACAGGTGTTAATTGTATTGTTTTTAGCATTAATGCCGACAAAAAAATGTAGCGCAAAAGCGGCTATTCCCTACAATATTCTTCCTATAACAACATTCCGTTACACCCTGTAAACATAATTACAAAGAGTGACGCGTTGGTTAGCTAACGACTTCACCTCAAGCACTGGAGCCAGTATGAAGGTCAATCTTTTCGCCACCTGCCTGTGTGACACCGTCAAGGCCGAGGTCGCCAAAAAAAGTGTTTTACTGCTTGAACAACTCGGCTGTGAAATTGTATTTCCCGAACAACAAGGCTGTTGTGGCCAACCTTCACTCAATAGTGGCTACATCAATGACAGCAAAAAGGGCATCAAGAATCTGATCATGGCTTTCGAGGCCAATGATTTCCCGATTGTTTCCCCTGCAGGTTCCTGTGTTGCCTCCATCAAACGCTACCCGGAATACTTAGCTGACGAACCGGAATGGGCCCTGCGTGCTCAGGATATTGCCGATCGCTTTTTTGAACTCACCCAATTTGTTGTCAATCAGCTGGGTGTCACCCAAGTCGGTGCCAAGCTTAACGGCCGCGCCGTTTACCACCCGTCATGCAGCTTGATCAGAAAGCTAAATGTGCGTGAAGAGCCCATCAAACTGCTAGAACACGTTGAAGGCTTGACCCTACTCCCTATCAACCACCAAGAAACCTGCTGCGGATTCGGTGGAACCTTCTCGGTAAAAATGTCAGAGATCTCCGGTGAGATGGTCAAAGAAAAAGTCAGCCATATTTCAGCTGTCGAGCCCGACTACCTTATCGGCGCGGATATCAGTTGCCTGATAAATATCGGTGGCCGCATTAGCCGTGAAGGCAAACCGATCAAGGTATTGCACATTGTTGATGTATTGATGAGTCGCTGAGGAAGGAAACACCATGTCGATGAAAACCAGTACTAGCCGTTTCAAGCAACGTATCGAAGTGCAAATGCAAGATACCTTCATGCGCGAATCGGTCGCCAACGCCCAAACCCGGATGTTCACTAACCGCCAAATCGCTGCAGAAAAGCTCGGCCAATGGGAACAATGGCGTGAAATGGGCATGGACATTCGCAACCATGTGCTTGAACACCTTGATTACTACCTCCAGCAACTAAGCGAAAGCGTCAGTCGTAACGGCGGCAAGGTGTTCTTCGCCCAAACTGCCGATGAAGCCACGGACTATATCGAGACGATAATCAAGGACAAAAAAGCCAAGAAAGTGGTCAAATCCAAATCCATGGTCACCGAGGAAATCAGCCTCAATGCAATGATACAGCGCAACGGCTGTGATGTGATCGAAACGGACCTCGGGGAATATATTTTACAAGTCGATGATTACGATGCTCCCTCGCATATCGTGGTTCCGGCACTACATAAAAATCGCTATCAGATCCGCGATATCTTCCGCGATAAAATTGGCTATCAAGGCAGCGAAGAGCCTGAAGCACTCACCCGCTACGTCAGGGACTATATCCGCCACGATTTCTTGGAAGCAGACATCGGTATTACCGGCTGTAATTTCGCTGTTGCCGAGTCGGGTACCGTGACACTGGTGACCAACGAAGGCAATGCCCGCCTTGCCACTAGCCTACCCAAAACCCATATTGCGGTCATGGGGATGGAACGTATCGTACCCACCTTTGAAGAGCTGGATATCGTTATTAGCTTGCTGTGTCGGAGCGCGGTTGGCTTACCCCTCACCGGTTACGTGACAGCATTAACCGGTCCGCGAGAGAACGCACACCTCGACGGCCCAGGAGAGTTCCATTTAGTCATCATCGATAATGGTCGCTCTGATATTTTAGGTTCGGAGTTCAAAGATATCCTGCGCTGCGTTCGCTGTGCTGCCTGTGTGAATACCTGCCCGGCCTACCGCCATATTGGTGGGCAATCCTATGGCTCGATCTATTCCGGGCCGATTGGTGCCGTGCTGTCACCTTTGCTCGGCGGGTATGAGGACTTCAAAGAGTTGCCGTATGCTTGCAGCCTATGCCGCGCGTGCCATGATGTGTGTCCGGTCAAGATCCCATTATCCGATCTACTGCTCAAGCACCGTCAGAAAATGGCCGAACAAGGTATGACCCCGCTGTCAGAGCGCATGAGTGTCGCAGCGTTTAACATCATCAATGCCCGGCCACTGCTGTGGGACAAAACAGTAAAAGTCGGGGCAACAATGGCAAGTGGCCTGATCCGTAACGGTAAGCTACCACTGCAGATAGGTGCCATTAGTGAATGGACAGAAGCAAGGGATCTTCCTCAGCCTGACGGCCAATCATTTCGCAGCTGGTTTAAAAAACGACAATCTACCCCGGAGTCTTGAACATGAGCGATATCATCAACCGCGAGCGCTTTCTCGATAACATCTCCGCCAAATTGGGGCGTCCACGGCAAACAACACCAGTGGAGCGCCCCCCCCTGCGCTATACATGCCACCACGAAGTGATGGCGGGGAAAAACAGCGATGACCTCAAACACATTCTGGTTGACTACACCCGCAAGGCACTTGGTGCCCAAGCGCTGATCACCACCAAAGCCAACCTGACCGAGTCATTACGCCGGATATGTGTCGATTACTGCCATGACGAAGCCGCAGCGAACCAGTCAATGACACCGAATGAAACCCTGGTATCTGCCGATCCGCGATTGCTTGCGCTATTTGATCCCGAGCAGCTCGAGACTGACGCGCATCGTGTTCATGTATGGAATACCCAACTGGGCTATGGGCCAAATATCGAAATTGCCGAACGGGCAAAAGTGGGAATCGTCTATGCCGAACAGGCGCTGGCAGAGTCTGGTACCATGGTGCTGTATAGCCAACCTGCACAAGGCAGGGCTATCAGCCTGCTTCCAGAGGCCTCGGTGTTTGTGGTGCCCAAAAGTGCACTGGTAGCCCGCTTGACCCAAGCCACGGCAAAACTGCACCAGAAAGCCCAGCAAGGGGAAAGGCTCCCCTCGTGCGTGAATTTTATCTCCGGTCCAAGTTCTACTGCCGATATTGAGCTTATCAAGGTTGTCGGGGTCCACGGCCCGATCCATGCCACCTATGTCATCATTGATGATCTATAGCAGTGAAACCTTACGTACGGTTGCGACACATTTCGGCAGGGAATGACAATTGAACCATAACATGGCGTATGAACAGTTCGTCGTAACCCTGCTCATCAAGTGCTTTTTGCATACAGTGCAGCCACATTTCTTTTTCGGCAACACCAATCGCCAAATGTCGATGCGCGCCGGGTAAGTTCATCATCCCAAACTTTTCTTCATAGCGTGCAGGGCCGCCGAACCAACCCACAAGGAAAGTTGTTAACTTATCGATAGATTCCGCCAGATCGTCATTGTGCATCTGACGCACTTTCTGTGCCTGCGGCAAGGTATCCATATGACGATAGAATGATTCAACCAGTGTCCTGATCCCCTCTTCACCACCTGCTGCGTTGAAGGCATTTTCCCCTACCGTGTAATCGGGTGCTGTTTTCTCTTGAACGGTGTAATCATTGGGTCTGTATGGCTTCATGTCTATCTATAATGGTCTGATATATCAATACTGCAATTATACGGAATATTTGCCGATGCGTGCTGTGTTACATCTCAGAAAAGAAGACCACCTTGCGGTGGCCTTCTTTGCTACAAGGTCAAAGCCCTATCAAGACTCATAAATAGGCCCGCCAAATGCCGTAACCGGCGGTACTTCACCTTTGAATTTTTCGACATCTGCCAACACGGTATTGGCACTGGTTGCCTGGGCCAGCTCCGACGTACCCACATCCATAGTCAAGGTATTTGGATCGCCATAGGTATCAATGGCCCCGACTTTCTCACTCAGCGGTCCGTACCAAGCCCCTTCATAAATACGGATCACACCCGGTGGATAATCAGGGGAAACCACCGCACCGGCCAATAACTGGCCACGGTCGTTAAATACTCTCACCAGATCACCATCACTGATCCCCCTTGCTTTGGCGTCCTCCGGATTGAGATAAACCGGCTCTCGCCCTTGCACCGTGTAGGTAGCACGGTATTCATCCGATTCACACATCTGAGAGTGCAACCGCTTGTCCGGGTGACAGGATTGTAACCAAAGAGGATGCTTGTCAGAACCCGGTCCGCCATGGGATCGCTCGGCTTTTTCAAACCACATCGGGTGCCCCTGGCAATGCTCGTAATTGTAACTGGCAATCTTACGGCTATAGATTTCAATAAACCCGGATGGTGTTCCCAGCGGGTTAATTTCCGGATCTTCACGGAAGTCAGCATGACGGACAAAGTTCTTACCCTCACCAAAGTCGACCCAACCCGCTTGCCCTATTTCCCAGAACTCATCGAACTCCGGCATTTCAAAGTTGGCCTTATTGGCTTCACGGCATTCATCGTAAAGTGAACGTACCCACTCCATCTCATCCATACCGCGGGTGTATTCCTTATTGCGTCCGAATCGACGACAGAAATCAGTAAAGATATCGAAATCCGTTCGTGATTGATAAAGCGGATCCACCAGTTTGTGCATCGCCAATATACCGGTCCCCGAATACGCCCCATACAAGTCGATATCATTTCGCTCAAACTGGGTACACGCCGGCAACACGATGTCCGAGAACCGACACGTCGCCGTCCAGGCAAAGTCAATCGTCACCACCGTTTGCAACTTCTGAAACGCGGTCTTCATCCGGTTGCGATCCTGATGATGATGCCAAGGGTTGCAACCACTGACCACCAGCATCTTGGTATCAGGAAGGACAACCTTCGCGCCGTTGTAATTGATCTCTTTACCCGGCTCGAGAATCGCATCAATCCAACGGGCAACAGGAATAGTTCGGCTGTACCCCTTGAAATCAGTGTTATCCCATTTCGGCTTCTTGCCTTCATCAACATTACGCGGGAAACCGCCAGGCCCCGCCGCACCTGTCGGTGGGATCCCCACACCGCTGTAGTGGTGAGAATAAGAAATACCGCCACCCGGCAAGCCGATCTGCCCCAACATGGTCGCGATCACCGCTCCCATCCAGTAGGGCTGCTCACCGTGTTGCTGACGCTGCACCGCCCAGCCAAAGATTAACTGGGTACGGTCTTTCGCCAGCAAACGAGCAAACTCACGGATATCATCAGCTTTGACACCACAAATAGGCTCGGCCCATTCCGGCGTTTTTTCAACGTTGTCTTTGGCTTCACCGAGCACGTAGGGCATGAACTCATCAAACCCTAGTGCATAGGTGTCGATAAATTCTTTGTCGTACAACTCTTCTTTATACAGGGTATGGGCGATAGCCAGCATGAAGGGCACATCGGTTTGCGGGTTGACATAAAGCTGATCGCACTCAAAGTAGTTTTGACTTTTCGATTTCACCGGATCGACCGAGATCACTTTGATCTCACCTTTGGCGACCTTGTCTTTGAGCTGCTCATAGTACATATAAGAATCATGCGTCTCGCACTGCCAGCCTACCTGGGTATTCTTGATTGGATCGTTGGCCCACAGTATGACTGTTTTACTGTTGGCCAGAATATCAGGCCAAGAAGTCCCTTGGGCATAGACCTCGGTTGAGCCCAGCACGTAAGGCATGATCGTCTGGCCGGCACCGGTCGAGTAATCCCCAACCTTGGTCATGAAGTTACCGTGCATGCCCACAGCACGCTGCATATGGTTACCACAACTGTGGAACTGCCCGGTTTGACGCCACCCGGTCATACCGGCATGCAGCGCCCAAGGCCCGTAGTCCTTTTGGATCCGTTCAAGTTCGTTATAGAAAATGTCAAGTGCTTCATCCCAGGTCACCCGAACAAAGCGGTTATTACCCCGGGTATCCCCGCTGTACTTGTGCTTCTTCAGCCAATCCAGGCGGATCATGGGGTAACGCACTCGGGAAGGATTATAGATAATACCTTTGACCCCATTGATCATATCGGTCGGGTACTTGTCCCGCTCCAACGGTTTGATCTCGGTGACCTTACCGTTATAGATTTTGGCGCGGAATGCCCCCCAGTGAGAGCCCGTGGTTTTCCAAACCCCGTCCGCCGAATACGGTGACGACACCTCTTCGGCAGCACGGGCAACAGAGGTGAGTAAACTCGGACCAATAACCCCAACGGCGCTCGTTGTTACCAGCCCTGATAGAAATTGACGTCGACTCAGAGACATGTTTTTACCTCGCTTCGCTTCTTTTAATGGCCAGCATCAGAAAAATCTGATGAGTGTTTCTGTAGGTATTTCAGTACCAAAGCTTCACTATCACGGTCAAGATTGACGAACGCCAACATACCGTTAAACATGCCCGGCCATGTATTCGCATCGAAGTGATTTTCCGCCGGCTGAGTATGGCAAGTACTACAGTTGTTGTTATAGGCAGGTCTCGCCTCAGCCCAAATCGGTTCCACATCATCCATCAATGACTCTTTTGGCATCCACAGCTTCACCGTTACCCGCTGCCAGCCCAAGCCCGTTAAGTCATCTTCTTTCTCTTCAAACTTCTCAACCAAGGTGTCACTCAGCGCCGCATCTTTACTCAATGCCGCAGTCGGGATATTCAGACCGAAGTCCTCGTTAATTACCCGACCAAAGCCCTTGGTTTTACGCCAACCGGCAATTTCCACCTGAACCGCATTATCTCTAACTTGCACGACTTTCACTTCGGAAGCAGGATTGAGCTCACCGCCATCTATGGTCAGCGCTTCGTCCTCATACATAGGGAGATAGCGGACACTGAAGTAATTCTCGCCTTCTTTGAAAGAGGTATTTCCAGCTCTTTGAACCAACTGCTGAACCATACCGCCAGAGAGGTTCATATTGCCCGGTAGTTCATGGGCGATCCCTTTGTGACAATCAATACAACTCTGATCCCGCTCTGCGGCCTGCTTCATTTGTGTTCGAGCAAGATCCGACATTTCATCCCATTTCATGCTGTCGTAGTTGTGACAGTTTTTACATTCCAGCGACCCATTAGATGCAAAACGCTCCCACTCATGATTGGCAAGCTCTAGACGCTTTTCCAAAAATTTTTCACGGGTATTGATCGTCCCAAAAATGGCACCGTATACTTCTTTGCTGGCTTGCATTTTACGGGCAATTTTATCAGTCCAATTATGGGGTACATGGCAGTCAGGACAGGTTGCCCTCACGCCGGAGTGATTTGACCAGTGCACCGTTTGCTGCAGCTCCTCGTAAACATTGTCACGCATCTCATGACAGCCGATACAGAACTTCTCGGTATTGGTCAATTCGAGGGCAGTGTTAAATCCCCCCCAGAAAATGATCCCGGCGATAAACCCACCGAGGGTCAATACACCCAAACTTATGTGTACTGCCGGACGCCAAAATGTCGCCCACAGTTTTTTCAAAGCACTTATCATAGTGTTTACCTATCTCTTCCTTTGCTCATTGCCATGGCGTTCATATCTCGGCAATCGACATTACCCATGGCCGGGAGGCCCAAGGAAAAACACTTGCATCGCCCAAACGATAAATCCGTAACCACCAACAATGGCAACGGCTAATATGGGGAACAAGAAGATGGTAATAAACAAAAAAGATCGCCATTCATATTTGGCTTTCTCTTTATCACTGACGGGTTCAGAGTTGCTCATTGCTTCTTTCCTTTTACACTTCTTATCTGTCTCTTAAGTAAGGTACTGACCTAGTACTGATATCGGTTGGTATCACTCTTAAGAGCTAATTTGTGTAAGTATAGTTAAGGATTGAAACTGGACCTGAAATTGCTAAGGAATCACGAAGAGGTTGTTGAACTAAAAATCTACTTGGTGGCAAGGGCGATGAAATGACACAAAAAAAGGTGCCAACTGGCACCTTTTTTTATTTTGTTCTAGCTTTATCCGCTTATTACAGTGAAGCGCTGTAGATAGTCTGGTTTTGCTGGTATAGCTTCAAGCGCTGTTCAAAGTTTGCATAACGCTGGCCGTTTGACTCTTCCAACTTACCCATCGCCGTTTGCTGGGCTTCTATCGCGCGGCGGAACTCACCACAGGCGGCATAGGCCGCGGCAAGGTTATCGTAATCACCCGCATCACCGGTACCGTTACGGCTCAATACCTGCTTAGCTAATTTCAACGCACGTTCGCCGTCACGCATACGCTCGTCCGAACAAGTCGCATACAGCCAAACTAGGTTACGCTTTGATTCCAACGAACCGCCATTTGCCGCTTCGTTAAACCACTTGATAGCGTTTGCACAATCGGTTGAGCCCGTCGCACCAGAGGCATAATACATCCCTAGCTCAACCATTGCTGGTACATCACCTTCATTGGCAGCGGCGCTGTACCAGTGCAATGCCTGCTGGTTATCACGAGGCAGTAGCTCACCATTCTTGAACAAATCGCCAATCAGGGTTTTCACTTCTGGCATATCTACCGCTGCTTTTTCCAACCAGTACATACCTTTTAGCGGGTCGGCTTTCAGGCCGTTACTCCCTTCAAGGTACGCTCGTCCTAGGAACAACTGCATATTTTTATCGCCCTGCTCAGCTTCAAGCTCGACATAGTTCAGGGTTGATAGCAAGTGGTGCTCAGGAGATGTGGTAATAGAAGCATGGGTTGTTGTTGCACCCATAGCAACAAGGCCGAAAATGGCACCGAATACAACTTTTTTCAGGGTCTTCGTAACTGGCATATCTCGGTCTCTTTCAAAGCATTTGCGGTTTATGGGTAGGGAATTTAAAGAAGTAGCGGTCAAAAAACAACCACTAAAAAAGAGGCAGCGGAGGCCAGAAAGAGTGACACACGAGGTTAATATTATTTCTGTCAGCAACTTAACGCTCACAAAAAAATAATGTCAGAAATCAAAAATGAGATATGGATCCGATTTCTATAGTCTATAAGGTACGGAGATTAGCTGAATATCAGCTTGATGACAGAACAATATGTGGGCGTTATGTTTTACCCCCCTAGATATGACAACAGCCAGACAATGTCTGGCTGTTGTTCATATTATGTCTGCTATTTAAGAGCTTACATCATTGATAGGTTGCTATAGGTTACGGTAATGTTTTTCACCAGCGCTGATGTACTGTCCTTGGTGATAGGCTCTATCGCCGTCAAGGTCGATATCCAAATCGATTTCATTGGGTAGATCCAACAGTGCATCACACACTAAAACCACATCATATTCACCTTCCGGCACGTACTGCATTTCATAGGTATTGTCGTCGCCTACCTTCGCTGTTTTAACTGGAGGATAGTCTGATCCTAAATCACCATATTCGGGAGAGTTCGCTTCGTAGAGATACACATACGCATCTTTTGCCGACGTGGTGCACGATGACACATCGATATCACCAAACAGGGTACCTGCCGTGATATTGTCTACCACCTTGAAGCCTTCACTTTTCAGGTAATAGGCTTGCTCAATGAGCTGAAGCATACTCTTCAGATCAAACGTCATCGTAAAAGTAGTTGGCACATCAATGTTGATATCCAAGCCATCAAAGGTCAGATCATCAACGATATCCATCTTCATCTTGTCGACCGGATTACCGACATAAGAGTAAGGGGTATCGAGGAAATCACCGTAGCTACCTTGCAGGATTGAAAGTGCCATACCGGTATATTCACCTACCGGCAGCAGTTGTTCTGAAATCAGATTGACCAGATCAACACCCGTTACATCGTACAAATCGATAACGATAAACTTCGGATAACCGTCATTATCCACCGGAATATCAGAATCCTCAGGTATACATTGCGTCGAGTTAACCCCATAAGGGTCAGTCATACTTTTTGTGGTCCACTCAATAATAGTGCCGGCTAAATTTGTGACCTCTACAGCGTCAATCGCCACACATGCCTGAAGATCATCTGCCCCCTTTGGTACCTCGTTGGGTGGCATAGACACATCCACCGATACTGGTACTGAACCGTCATCCTGATTAGCTGCTGCATCATTGTTTGCTAAGGAGGCAGCCCCATCTGAATCACTACACCCGGCCACAATGAGCGTGGCGAGCACTGGTAAAATTATTTTTTTCATGTCATCACCCCTACGACAAAATAAAATCTGGCCTGTACCAAACCAATATGCTGGCCGCTTAGTGTTTGGTTATGTATTTGTGCGTCATACCTGAACAAAGCAAGACAGCTAGCAAAAGCCCTACTGTGATCAAGCTGACAAGTGGCCGAATCTGACAGTTAAAATTTTAGGCGGATATGGAAGGGCAAAAAATTTATCGTTAGGGTAATTAAGTAATGAGAAAAACTTCTTATGTTCAAGACGAAAAAAGCCGGTCGTTAGACCGGCTTTACTAAATAGAAAACAGCTTGTAGCCGGTTACACCGGGTCCAACTCCAGCATGGTTTGGATATTGGCAGGGGCTTTCGACTCCTGACCAAAGCCACGCAGGCCAACAACATGAACGTGTTCGCGATCTTTGAAGATCTTACGTACCAGCTTGTAGGTAGTCCCTTTTTCTGGGCTGATGTTCTCTGGTGCTGCAATCAATAACTGCATATCAAGACGATCACACAGCTCGAACAGAGTTGCAATCGACTTGCCATCCAATCGTGCGGCCTCATCAAGGAACAACAAGCGACATGGAATGATATCTTTACCGCGCAAGCGGCGAGACTCTTCTTCCCAGCTCTGTACGACCATCAACAGGATTGCCTGACCGGTACCGATCGCTTCACCAGTAGACAGCGCACCCGACTCGGCCTGTAGCCAACCATCTGTGCCACGGTTAACCTCGATGCTCAGCTCAAGGTAATTACGGTAATCCAGTAGCTCTTCACCCATGATCTGCGGTGAGCGCTGACCAACATCAATATGCGGATTTAGGCGCTGGAACAGTTTAGCAATCGCTTCTGAGAATGACAGGCGGTGATTACCGAACAAGTCCTGATGCTGGTCCTGCTGATCAGCCAAACCTTCCAATAGCTGCTCGTGCGTCTCACGTACCTTCACGTTCAGGCGCACACCTTTAACCTGGCCAAAGCCTATGTTCTGCAGACCTTGGTTGAGCATACGGATACGGTTTTGCTCGCGCTGGATGGTCTTGCGAATAATGTTCGCGACCGAATCAGAGCTGATCGCCAGACGTTGTTCACGTGCTGTCAGTTCTTCGCTCAGACGCGCCAGTTCCACTTCCATCTCTTCAATCGCTTCAACCGGATCGTCGGTGCGAATGATGTCGTGACGAATACGCTCGCGCAGATGCTGGTATACGGCAATGTAGAACAGTACCTTACGCTCTGGACGAGACACATCTTCCGATGCACGCAGCGCGTCACGTAGGTTCTCGTTATCCGCGACAGCCAAACGAAGCGCACCCAGAGATTTATCCGACAATGAACGTAGTTCGTCAGCCGACATGTACGCCATTTCACGGCGGTGCAGGCGACGTTCGACATCGCTTTCACGGGCCAAGCGCAATACGGCACACCAGCCCGCTTTCGCGGTCACAACCAGTTTACGGATATCTTGGTATTCTTTGCCTACCTTACGTAAACGCTTCACCAGCCCTTTCATTTCCAGCTCTACAGACGTGATGCCTTTTTCCAGCTGGCTACGACGGGTACGAGATGTATGTAGACGCTCGTTCAGTTCATCACGGCGAAGGCGCGCACGCTCTTCGGCTTCAACATCAGCCCGGACACCCAACTCCTGAAGCTCACGCTCGAATTCCTGCACGGTTTCCAACTTAGCCTGATGCGAGCTCTTCAGCGAAGCCATCAGCTGATTATACTGGTTAGCCTGTGAGCGAGTCTGCTTCAGGGCATCACGGCAACGGTTACGCTCACGTTCAGCCGATGCCAGTTTGGCTTTGAGCTGCTCGTTAAGCTCGGAGCTCTTGTTGAGCATGTCGATTGAATCGGCATAACCAAAGTGGTGACGGCGCTCAGCCAAATCAGCCACAGCGAAGATCTTGGCTTTTAACGCTTGCAACTGCTTGTCAGCGTCATCATAGCTGATCTGCAGTGCGTCAAACTGCTGCGGGTCCGCATCCAGCGCGGTCACCAAAGATTCCAGCTCAACAATCGCTTTACCGTTGCGGTCTAGGTAGTGGCGAGCCTCATCAAGCTGTGACAGCTGCTGCTGCACTTCATCAAAGCGAGCCTGCAAAGTGTCATCTTCCAGCAAGTTAACCAGCGGGTTAATTTTACCCAACAGTGCCAACGCTTCACGGGCTGCAGATAGCTGGCTGCGTTGCTGCTGCTCTTGTGCTTGCGAATCGGTCAGCTGGCGGCTCACCTGATTACGTTTGTCGCGCGCTACTTTCAGCCCCGCTTCCGGATCATCATTAAATGCCACGCCCATATGGGTTGCGACAAAACTGTTGAAGCTCTGGTACAAGCGTTGCAGTTTCTGTGAATCGAATGCAGCCTTGGCATGATCTTCAACCAGCTGCTCACGTTCTTCACGCAAGTGCTCAAGGCGTTGCTCACGCGCGGCACGGCCAAATAACGGCACTTTCGGGAAGCGAGAATAACGTAACTGGCGATCATTAAGATGGACACATACCGCCCCTTCCATCTCGTCGACATCAAAACCGCTGTCGTCGAAAGAGTCAGTATCACCTTCAATGATGTACAGATCGTCCGGACAGTCATCCAGCGCCACTAATTTTTCTTTGATACCTTTGAGATCCGGCACCACGATGGCGTGACGCGCAGGACCGTACATGGCACTGAAGTACGGGGCATCGGCCAAGGTGATGTCGTCATAGATTTCTGACAACAAACTGCCGCCCAGGGTATCTGCCAGTGCGCGCAAACGGGAATCATCACTGCCACCCGGCTGGGCTAGACGCTCGATATCGAGCTCAATTTGCTGCTTGCGAACAGCCAGCTTGTCACGGGTCGCAGAAGCTTCGCGCTCTTTGTCCAGTGTCAGCTGCATGGCGTCCATCACCGCCTGGCTATCGTATAGCTCGCGCTCAGATTGCTCAGACAATTTTTCCAATGCATCGGAGGCGGCGATCCACGCCGGAGCTGCGGCTTCTAGCGTCGAAATCTGACTGGTCAGCTGCTGCTCTTGACGACGCAGGTCATTACGCTGCTCGACCAGGGTCTCCTGCTGTTGCTCAAGCTCTTCCAGCGTTGCTTCATGGCGGGCCTGCTCTTCAGCCAGCGCGAGTTCACCGTCAAGTTGGACAGCAAAACGCTTGGTATAGGTTTCCGCAAGTTCAAGGGCCTGGCGTTGATTACGCACCGAGCGCTCAAGGTCACGGTACTGGGCTTTCAGCTGATCACTACGCTCGGTGATTGCGCCCAGCTGTCGGGCTTTGGCAATCAGTTCACGGGCTTTGCTGCCGGCTTGTGAACGTTCGATGCTACCGGCAATGGTGGTAACAATCTGTAAGCCTTTATCGAACTGCTGTGCGGCAGCCGATGACATGTCCAACTTGTGCTTAAGGGCAAGCAATGCTGTGGTCTGGGTTTCTTGATCCTGCTTAAGCTGAGCAAGATAAGGCACAGCCTGATCGGCCAGCATCTGGTGCTCGCCGGTAATATCACGGGCTTTTTCCAGCGCCTGTACCGCCTGCTGGTATTGCAGGGCACGGGTTTGCTGCATATCCAGCGCCTGCTGGTAGTCAGCGAGCTGGGTTTTCAGGCTATCAACTTCTTCTTCAGTCAGTAGCGACTGCTCTTCCGCCATGGCAAGCTGTTCAGCGGCTTCTTCAACCACCATCACCTGCTCTTCCAAGCGTTCGGTCAGCTCTTCGAGATCTTCACGGTAGCGTTCAATCTTTTCCTGCTGACGCACGGCAGTTTGTACCAGCTGTAAGTGATCAGATGCCGCTTGGTGATCCTGCTCCAGCGCACCTTCACGCTCGGTCAGTTCATCCAGCTCTGCGGTCATATTGGTCAGCGACGTTTGCTGATCATCCAAGTTTTTGCGAGAGCCCATCAGTTCGCCGCGCAAACCCAGCGTTTTCTCCAGCTTCTGGCGACGTTCGTTAGCATGGCGCATGTAATCCGCCGCCACGTAGTTTGTCGCTTCGGTGATCAGGTGTTTGAACAGATCACGGTCACTCTGGGTAAGCTTGATCGCTTCCAGTGTCATGCGGTTTTCGCGCAACGCCGCTTCCATATCCTGGAACGCTTTTTTGACACCGCTGTTGTGTGGCAACAAGTAGTCACGCAGCGAGCGAGTAATGGCACTGGAGATACCGCCGTAAAGCGAGGCTTCAATCAGGCGGTAGAATTTCGAGCGGTCGGTGCTATTACGCAGTTTCTTCGGCAACACACCGAATTCGAACATCTGGACGTGATAATCAGTCACTGAGTTGAAGGCTTTGAACACCACGCCTTCATACTCGCTAGTCACCAACTCTTTCACTTCGTTGATTTGACGAACACGTGCCTGATTTTCAGACAGCGTCTCAACCAGGATTTCCGTCGGTTTAACATGCGATGGCAAGCCCTGGATGATAAATGGCTTGATATCCACCTTCTTATCACGACCAGCAACTTGCTGCAGTTTTACCGCAAAAATAATACGTTGGTTCTTCGAGTTCACCACATCCAGAGCCGAGTAGCAGGTACCCGGTTTCAACTTACCGTGCAGCCCCTTGTCACGTGAAGCATTCGAGCTCCCCGCTTCGGTGGTATTACGGAAATGAAGTAGGCTCTGATCCGGAATAAGGGACGTAATAAATGCCGCCATGGTCGTCGACTTACCGGCACCGTTACCGCCAGATAGCGTGGTGACCAAGTTATCGATATCAAATGTACGGGCAAAGAAGCCATTCCAGTTGACCATGGTCAACGATTGATACTTACCGCGTTCCATCAGACTTCATCCTCCAAACCGGCTTTGTCTAACTCTTTATCTGATGCGTCGTCAGCGTCAAGCAAGCTCGACTGGCTAGGCTCCTGCTGATGGACAACCACCGCTTCACCGTCACGGATCAGGCGGATTTGCGCTTCACGCATATCATCACCGACACGGACATCGGCACCGAAACGGAACACCGCTTCGCTAATACGGAACTTACCGTTTTCACCGATTGGGATGAGCATACCAAGGCGTCGTAGGCGACGCAGAGAAGTCTTGGTCTTGTCGAACAGCTTTTCCCGATCAAGATCAGAACCTGTCGCACGGTGAGTCACCAGCTTCATTAGCTTCTTCTCATCGGCTAACTGCATCAGCTCGTCAAATAACTCTTGATTGCTGAAAATACCTTCGTGTGCCAAGCGCTCAGGGCTGAGGTAAAGGAAACACAGTACCTTGCCCACCAGCATATCTAGCTCAGTCAGCACCGAACGGCTGATCAATGATGTCGAGCGCGGACGCAGGTAAAAGAACCCCTCCGGCGCACGCACCAATTCGGCGTTATAGCGCTTGTAAAACATCACCAGGTCCTGCTCGAACTCAATCAGCAGGGCGTGGTTATCCAAATCTTCGCTGGAGATATGACGACCCGAGCGAAGGGCATTATCCAGTGCCGGGAAAAGCGGGTTGGCAATTGCCTTGGCCAGCTTTTCAGGCATAAATTCTTCAATATTTGTCAATGACATTTGCTTGTACCTTGGCTCCATAGTCATTAATAGCTTCCCAATCAGGCTGGATGGCATTGAAATCCGACTCGGAATAACCCAGCCTTACCGCCTGATCTATCACCAAACGCGCCATATCGAA
The DNA here is from genome assembly GCF_003025555.1 of Photobacterium lutimaris. Taxonomy (GTDB): domain Bacteria; phylum Pseudomonadota; class Gammaproteobacteria; order Enterobacterales; family Vibrionaceae; genus Photobacterium; species Photobacterium lutimaris. The sequence goes on from NZ_PYMH01000002.1 coordinate 667,777, forward strand.
ATGCTGGGCGTATGGGTGCTGAGCCAAATAATCTTTAAGAAGCAAACTCAAGTTAATCGCAGCGCCGGTTTCTTTATGGGCCTGCAACATCGCGGCAATTTGTTCAGCCAGTTGGTCGTTAACCAGATCCAGCTCTTCAAATTCCATTTCTTCCGGTACGATCCCGGTCACTTCGTCATCACGCAAAACCAGTGCCTCATCACGCATGTCGAGCAAGCGCTCGGCATCGGCGTAAGTCAGTACCCATGGTGCATCGAAGTAATCTTTCACCGACTGGCGCAAGCGCTGGCTAAAGGCACGGTTCTTGTCCATGTCGATAGCCGTACGGATAAACTTATGAACGTGACGGTCATAACCAATCCACAAATCAATCGCCTGCTGGCCCCAGTTAATGATGCGATCCAGCTTGGCTTGCAAGTTGAATACCATTGCATCGACAAACTCCAAGTCCGAGTTACCCTGAATTTCTTCTTGGATAATCAACAACTGGGTTTGTAACTGGTCACCCGCAGCCTGCAAGGTGTCTTGCAGCTCACGCAGGGTGCTTGAGGTTTCATTCAGCAACACTTCACAGCTGCTGATCGCTGCTCGCCAGTCTTGGTTCAGAAGCTCGGCAATATCTTGCTTAACTTGTTGCTGCTGCTCGTCCATGGTGCGTTGGTTGAGATCAATCCGGTCAAAGATCTCAGCGACTGAGTACTTCAGTACCGCATGGACATTCTGCCGCCAGTGTCGTTCATCGCCTCCTTCCTGTGCTGCTGTGGCTGCCTTGTTAATTTCATCGGCAACCATGGCGAGCTGAATGGAAAGTTTCAGCGTTGAATACTCGCGGTGGCGGGCATAGTAATCGGTGATCCCAAGGGCCAGTGGGCTCAGACGGTAAATACTTGCACCGTCGTTGATCTCACTGGTAAATCGGGAAATCAGGCGTTGGCGAACCAACTCATTAATGGCGTTGTTGGCACGGAAGGCCACGGTTTCTGGTGTCTGCTCGAACAAGTCGCTCACAATGCGAAATGCATCAATCAGTTCACCTTCTCCTAATTCTTCGTCAAAACGATCGCCGCTCAACACAGCAATCGCCAACAGGAACGCCAGCCGCTCGGTTGGCAGGTTAAGCTCGAATTCATGCTGCTTAACCCAACTGACCAACTCGGGAACGGTCTGGGTTACTTCACTCATCCGTTGTCCTTATTGCTTTTGTATTTATCAGCCTCTGGGCCTGCTAACGGCTTTTGGGCGTAAACATGAATATATCGGCCCAGAGACAAATAAGGTTCCTGACGGCAAAGCTTTTGCTCCATCGCCAGTACCTGTTCAAAACTGTAATCCCCGACCATGGTTGTCTGCATATAGTCGTGGAAGGTGCGTACTCCGGTCTTACCCAGAATGTTGAAACCTGCATTTTCAAGCCAGCTATACACCTCGTCAGGTTTGATCCCTTGCAGTGGCTGTAGCTTGAAGCGCTTTCTATGCGGCATACCTTCTTCGATATGGGTCAGGTTGCCACAAATCAGATTCTTAAACAGCAAGCCGTTATAGTTGTAGAACATAACGGAAATAATACCGCCCGGCCTCACCTGCTCCAAAAGGTACTCCAGCGCAGCCTGCGGATCGGCCAACCATTCCATCACTGCATGAAACAGAACCAGATCCAACTTACTATCTAAGTGTTCACCAATCTCCTGTACCGGGCTGTGAACTAAACGATACTGATTAAGCAAGCCGTTTTTAGCAATATCTTGCTCTGCTAGCTTCAGCATTTCGCTAGAAAGATCACACAAAGTAACGTGATGCCCTAGTTCTGCCACTTTTTGCGACAGCTGGCCAACACCCCCACCTGCATCTAGGAGATGCAATGGTTTATCGCTCTTCAATAGGGCTAAAATTTGCTCAAGATCTTCCCAAACCACAGTTTGGCGGATCTGGCCTTTGCCAGTGCCGTAAATATTTTTTGCAAATTTTTGCGCTAAGTCGTCAAAATTTCGATCTTCGATCACGTCAGCTTTACGTTATGATAGCGGTTCTAAAAATGTGGCTTATTTTCTCACAAGCGATAAAGGAATAAAGGCTTGTGGTGCTTTTTCGAGCTCAACTGCTGATTTTTCGGACTACATTGCATGTTTGAACTAAAAAAAATTGTCTCTGCGTTACTCATGCCCCTGCCAGCCTTGCTTATACTCGGCTTATTTGGGTTGTTATTACTTTGGTTTACCCGCCGCAAGGGGCTGGCAACCTTTTTCATTAGCTTTGCTTTCTTGGGGATCTTTCTCGTCTCTTTCCAACCGATAGCAACCAGCTTACTGCGTCCACTGGAAAAGGCGTATCCGCCTTATGTACCATCAGGCCAATCGGTAGATTATGTCATGGTACTGGGGAGTGGCCATGTGATTGATCATGCAATGCCGATCACTTCACAGCTTTCACGTACGGCTTTGATGCGCTTGAATGAAGGCATGCGGATCCACCGTCTGTTCCCGGGCTCAAAACTGATTCTCTCTGGCTATGGCGGTGGCACCGACATCAGCCAAGCTCGCATGATGGCGAAGGTCGCTCTGGCGCTCGGGGTCAACAAGAACGATATTTTGCTGTTAGAGACAGCGAAAGATACCTGGGAAGAGGCCTTCCAGGCCGCTTCTGTTGTTGGTGATGATAAATTGGTTGTCGTCACATCAGCCAGCCATATGAATAGAGCCATGGACGAGTTCTATCAAGTCGGTCTGACCCCGACGGCCGCCCCAACCAACTTCCTCGCCAGCAACAAGGTAGAGCAACCCTGGGAGCGCTACCGTCCGCAAGCCAAATACCTCGAACAAACCGAACGCTACTGGCATGAAACACTCGGTCGTTGGTGGCAACAGTTACGCACCCTGAACGCTGGCCATAATCCCGATGAGGACACTGCGCAATAATCTCTTCCCATGCTGCCGGCCCCCAGGGCCGGCAGTGCAAAATGCCGTCTCCCATCACAGCGACCAGGCTCCCTAAACTCTTAAGTTTGAAAGCATTTTTCCGCATAAAACCGAACATTTCGCTCACATTCTAAGCTTTATTCTTTTTGGTTTTATTAAATGCCAAATTCTCATAACAAAACCCACCAAAACCGGTTCAGGTTTTGCGACTCACAACATACTATTGCAGCCAATTAGTGATTGATGACTCAGCAAAACGGAATTGCGAGTTAATAACGGTAGGATTAGGTTCGATGTTCCAAATACTCAACTTGGCGGCCTTCGCCATTATTATTGCTCTGTTGGTAAAACAACAGAAAACAGAACAAACCCTTTCAAAGCGTGTATTTACCGCGTTGGGGCTCGGCGTTCTATTCGGTGGTGCGCTGCAGCTTATTTATGGTGGCGGCAGCAAGGTCATCGCAGACACACTGGAATACGTCAATATTGTTGGCGCAGGCTACGTCAGCTTGTTGAAGATGATCATCATGCCGCTGATCACTGTCTCTATCATTGGTGCCATCATCAAAGTTAAAGACTCCGGCTCGCTGGGTAAAATCTCCGGGCTGAGCATCGGTATCCTTCTCGCGACCACAGCGGCTTCCGCACTGATTGGTATTCTGATCAGCAGTATGTTCGGCCTGAGCGCGGAAGGTATTGTTCAGGGCGCGCGCGAAATTGCCCGTGGTGAAATGCTGGAAACCCGCCTGACCTCGGTAGAAGCGATGTCTTTTGCTGACATGATTATCTCTTTCTTCCCAGCCAACCCATTTGCTGATCTCGCTGGCAGTCGCCCAACCTCGACCATTGCGGTGGTGATTTTCTCAGCCTTTATCGGCGTCGCAGGCCTGACGGTGATCCGCACCCAGCCTGAGCTTGGTGCCAGCTTCGAAAAGTTCATCAATGTCGCTCAGGAAGTGGTACGTACCTTGGTTCGCATGGTACTTAGCCTAACACCGTATGGTGTATTGGCACTGATGACCAAAGTTGTTGCGGGATCGAACTACGACGATATCCTGAGCCTGATTAACTTTGTGGTGGCCTCTTACGTGGGCCTTGGTCTGATTCTGGTTATGCATCTGGTACTCGTGGCCTTCGTTGGTGTGAACCCAATCCGTTACCTGAAGAAGATCCTGCCGGTACTGACCTTTGCATTCACGTCACGCTCAAGTGCCGGTACGATTCCGCTCAACGTTGAAACGCAGGTGAAAAAACTGGGTAACGGCGATGCAGTGTCAAACTTCTCGGCGTCTTTCGGCGCCACTATGGGCCAAAACGGCTGTGCTGGCCTATACCCTGCGATGCTGGCAGTGATGATTGCGCCAACGGTGGGTATCAACCCGCTCGACCCTGGCTTCATGCTGACCCTGATTGCCATTGTCACCATCAGCTCATTCGGTATTGCCGGTGTGGGCGGCGGTGCAACCTTTGCCGCGCTGATTGTGCTGTCTGCCCTTGATATGCCAGTTGCACTTGCCGGTCTGCTTATCTCAATCGAACCATTGATTGATATGGGCCGTACTGCAGTCAACGTTAGCGGTGCGATGACTGCCGGTACCATTACTTCTCGAGTGTTAGGCCAAGCTGACAATACCGTGTTCGACTCTGACGATGATATCGAAGAGAAAACGGCGACAGCGTAAAACAGATACAGCATTCTGGAAAGTGAAAAGCCACCCACGAAAACGGGTGGCTTTTTTGTCATATGAACCAGAGTAAAAAAATGCCTAATTGAAAATATCGGCAAATACTCAGTGAATTTTCAGCCTTAATCGGTAGAATACGGCCACTTGCCATACAATATGGCAGAAGTGTTTTCTAACTTAGCCACTTTTACCACTGAGTCTCAATGCGTAATCCAGTTAACCAAGCGATTGTCCTTCTCGTTGCCGCCAACTTGCTGGCGTCTTTCTCGGATGTTTCCCTGAAAATCCTCAACGGTGAAGTCCCCACCTTTCAGTATGTTTTCATCCGGCAGCTACTCAGCGTTATCATGCTTTTGCCATTCTGGCTGGCACTGCCGCAGGCAAAACGTAAACAAGGCTGCTGCAAAATTGCCTTTTGGCGAGCCCAGCTCATTCTGATGGGCAGCGCCTGTGCCATGGTCGCCATTACCTTCCTGCCTCTAGCAACCGCCAATGCGATGTTCTATGTCGGGCCATTACTGATGCTGCCGTTATCTGTCTTTTTGCTAAAGGAGACGCCACCCAAAGCAAAAGTCATTGCCACCTGTATTGGTTTTGCCGGTGTGTTGGTTGTTCTGCGTCCCGAGCATTTTCACTGGGCTGCTATCGTCGGGCTAGGAAGTGCACTGGCCATGGGGCTAGGAAATATTTTGATCCGCAAACTGCCGCAAGAGCAGCATTTGGTGTCGACCTTGTTCTGGACTGGGGTAATGACCCTGCCGCTATCGTTAGCACTCGCTGTACCGCAATGGGCTGCCATCGAGTGGCACCATGTCGGTTGGATAATGGCGATAAACCTGTTTGTCTTGGGTTACCACGCCTTGGTCGTCATCGGCTATAAGAAAGCCGCGGCTGGTCAGATAGCACTGGCGGAATATTCAGGGTTGGTGTTTGTAACGGCCTTTGGCGTGATGTGGTTTGATGAAATCCCAGATCTACTCACGGTAATGGGGATCTTGCTGATTGTGGTACCCATGATGCCGGTGAGATGGCAACGCTTGTTTAGCCGCAAAACCAACGAGGTTATCACCCACTCATAGGTGGCGATCAAAACGGGAGAGCCAAGGCTCTCCCGTTTTTCATTCTATTTTTTATCCACCAACCAGTTGGCGCACTTTTTCCAAATCTTCCGGTGTATCAACACCGGCAGGTGGTGCATCAATAGCAACCTCAACATGGATTTTCTCGCCGTACCAAAGCACACGAAGCTGCTCCAGCGCTTCGATTCTCTCCAGCGCACTCGGCTCCCAGTTGATATAGGTATTGATAAAGCCTGCACGGTAGGCATAGATACCAATATGGCGCATCAGGTTTTGATGGACTTCCTGCGGGCGCTTGGCGAAGTTATCGCGGTCCCAAGGAATGGAGGCACGACTGAAATACAGCGCATAGCCATCTTTATCAGTGACCACTTTCACCGCGTTAGGGTTAAACACTTCATCGGCATGGTCAATCTCAACCGCCAATGTCGCCATCGGCGCCTGGCTGCCAGCAAGATTGGTGGCCACCTGACGGATAATGCTTTCCGGGATCAGTGGTTCGTCGCCCTGCACGTTGACCACAATATGGTCATCAGCCAATTGATATTTCGCCACCACTTCAGCCAAACGCTCGGTGCCAGATTCATGATCATCGCGGGTCATGCAGACTTCGCCACCAAACGCCTTCACCGCATCGGCAATGCGCTGATCGTCAGTCGCGACAATGACTTGCTCGGCTCCCGCTTTGCTAGCCTGCTCATAAACCCACTGAATCATTGGCTTGCCCGCAATATCAGCCAACGGCTTACCCGGCAAGCGTGATGACTGATAACGAGCAGGTATAATCACCGTAAAAGACATTATTTCACCTCTTCCGAGCTTAGAGTACGCGCCTCTGGCTCAAGCAATACAGGAATACCATCTTTAATAGCATATGCCAGACGATCAAACTTGCAGATCAGCTCATTTTTGTCTTTATCGAAGTTCAATTTTCCCTTACATACTGGGCACGCAACGATTTCAAGCAGACGATGATCCATACTCTTCCTTTACCTTAATAATCCGGTTAATCAAGCTATCAGCCTGCTCGGCGGGCATCTCGGCGTCGACCGGTAAATACCACCAATTAGGCTGAGCGAAAGTGTGGCATTTCACCGCATCTTTCTCTGTCATGACGAGGTGCTGGCCTGGCGCGGACAGCTGTTGTAATTGTTGCTCGGAAAATGCCTGGTGATCAGCAAAAGGCTGGCACTTCACCGGTGTCACACCGAGCTGTTCTAGTGTATTAAAAAATCGTGGCGGATGGCCAATCCCTGCCATGGCGACGATATCACCTTGCAGCTTAGCCGCACCTAGACGTTCACCCGTTTTGAGGTTCACCAAATCAGATGGTACCAGCTGCATCGGAATTTCAGTGCCATCGGCGTTGCCGCCATTACAAATCAGAAAATCCACATCCTGCAAGCGATCGCAGCCTTCACGCAGTGGCCCCATCGGGATCAATTGTTGATTGCCAAACCGGCGCTGGCCGTCAATCACCACAATTTCGATATCCCTTGCCAGCGCGTAGTGCTGCAGGCCATCGTCGGTAATGATCACATCAACATCCGGTTCGATCAATTGCACAGCCTCGGCGCGCTTGGGCGATACGGCGACAGGCACACCGGTACGGCGGGATATTAACACTGGCTCATCCCCGGCTTCGGCCGTGGTGCTCTGGGCATTAACCAAGTACGGGTAATGCGGCGCCTTGGCCCCATAGCCCCGAGAGACCACGCCGGGCCTGAGCCCTGCCGCCTTGAGCTGCTCAACCAGCCAAATGACAACAGGCGTCTTACCATTGCCACCCGCTGTAATATTGCCCACCACCACAACCGGCACTGATGGGCGATATACCGCTTTCTGGCCTGTTTGATATTGCCTGCGGCGACGTTGACTGATGACGCCAAACAGTTTACTCAGAGGCCACAGGAGAGGCTTTAGAATCGCTCCTGCCGGGTGGTCCTCAAACCAGATCTTTTCAATTACTGATGACATGATGCACCCAATCCATGGCTTACCCAGCCACTACTCACCAAACTGGATACGGTGCAGCTGGGCATAAGCGCCATCTTGCGCCAACAGTTCAGCATGCACACCGCGCTCAACGATTTCACCATCATCAACCACTAGAATTTGATCAGCGTTTTCAATGGTCGACAGACGGTGGGCAATAACCAGCACCGTTCGATCTTTCTGCAATTCGTCCAGCGCAGACTGAATTGCACGCTCTGATTCGGTATCCAAGGCAGAGGTTGCCTCATCGAGGATAAGCACTGGGGCATTTCGCAGCAAGGCGCGGGCAATTGCGATACGCTGGCGCTGGCCGCCTGACAGGCTCACACCGTTCTCGCCAATCATGGTATCCAGGCCATTGTCCATGCCTTTGATAAAGTCCATGGCGTAAGCAAGCTCAGCCGCTTTTTCAATGTCTGCTCGGCTGTATGCTTCACCGCTTGCATAAGCAATATTGTTGGCGACGGTATCGTTAAACAGGTGAACGTTCTGCGACACAACAGCAACCTGCTCACGCAGATTGGAAAGCTTGTAATCACAGATGTCATGGTTATCGATTGTAATACTACCCGAGTCAATGTCATAGAAGCGGGTGAGCAAGTTGGCAATGGTACTTTTGCCCGAACCGGAACGCCCCACCAAAGCCAAGGTCTGCCCGGCTGGCAAATCAAAGTTCACGCATCTCAACGCTGGGGAATCTTTGGTCGGATAAGTGAAAGTCACATCCTTGACATGGATATCACCATTCACTCGCTTGGCTTCATACTGACCGTTATCTTTTTCTGTTTCCAGTTCCATCAGGCCAAACAAGGTCTGGCAGGCCGCCATACCGCGTTGGAATTGCGACGTCACATTGGTAAGCGCCTTAAGCGGGCGCATCAAACCAAACATAGAACCAAAGATCAGAGCAAAAGTACCCGGCGTCAAAGACTCGCGTAGCGACTCAGTATTGGCCAGAACCAGCACAACGATCAATGCCATAGAGGCAATAACCTGAATGACGGGGTTAGCAATCGCTTGAGCCGATACCAGCTTCATCGTCTGCTGACGCATCCGGTTGCTCACTTGCTCAAAGCGCTCCTGCTCAACCTGCTGACCGCCATAGCTCAGGACCACCTTGTGGCCTTTCAGCATTTGTTCGGCAGACGATGTCACTGACCCCATCGCATCTTGCATATTCTTGGAGATGCGGCGGAAACGCTTGGAGACCACACGGATACTGAGGGCAACCACAGGTGCAATCACCAGCAGGATTGCAGACAACTGCCAGCTGTTATAAAACATGATTGCCATCAGGGCAATAATGCTCGCCCCCTCACGCACCAAACTGACCATCGCGTTACTGGTTGCAGCCGCAACTTGCTCTGAATCATAGGTGATACGCGAAAGTAATTTGCCCGAAGATTCTTTATCGAAAAAACCGACTGGCATTTTCATGAAGTGGTTGAACATCTGGCGGCGCATGCTCATCACCACATTGCCAGAGACCCATGCAAGGCAATAGGTAGAAACAAAGCCACTGAAGCCACGGAGGATCATTAGCCCCATCAAGTAAATTGGCATCATAGCCAGGAAATTCGACTCGATACCGTCGATTCCACCAAAGCTTTCATCCATCAGTGGCTTAATCATCGAGAGCATCAATGCATCACTTGCAGCATTAATAATCAATGCAACAATAGCGACAGCCAAACCGGCTTTGTAAAGGCTAATTGAAGGCCACAGTCGCTTAAACGTCTCCCAAGTGGTTTGATCGTTCGAAGTAGTCATGGAAACCATTTTTTCTTAAAGTCAATTTTCCCATTCTACTCGCATAAATGCCGGAGACCAAATAAGTTCATCGACCAACGCCAAAGACTGTTTGATTTTCAAACAGCCATTATCATCAATTAACCATATAGCATTTACCGTACTGGCAATACGGGCCTGAACCACGCCGCTTTTCGATCTTGGCGATACCGCACAACGTCTACGTCTTGATCATTAATAAGCAGTGAGATCTGGCCTGATTCAGCAGTAGATAGCCAGCTAACGTTTTTGTTGTCTAGGTAGCGCTGGTGCACATCCCTGGAGGGTAAATTCCAAGGATTAAACCGTGCAACCGAGACCAGTGCATATTTGGGAGCCATCTTGTTAAGCCAGCCCATTTGCTCTAGCCAGGTGGTTGTAGACGAACTGCGACTGCCATGATGCGGTACCAGTAGGATATCCGGTGACAGATTAGGTTCCAGCCTGGCCAATAACAGCTCGGAGATGGCATCAATATCCCCGGTCAGAAGCAAGGATGCCCCCGCCTCTTGCTTGACTTCGATGACACAAGAGTGAGGGTTAGCCGCTCGCGTCACTCGCTTGGGTGGCCACAGCACGCGAAAACTCAAGCTGTGCCACTGCCATTGTTCTCCGCGTACACAAGCGAGATAATCCTCGCGATAATCACTACTTCGCTTCCATACCGGTTCAAAAGTGTCCACCAAATAGTCGGCCCCTGCGGCGTGATCACTATCAGCATGGCTCAGTATTAAGCCATCCAGTGTCGCTTGCCCTCTCTGTTTCAATACCGGTTCAATGACTGAACGAGCGATAGACCCGCCCGGCCAGCGGTTACCGGTATCGTAAAGGACGCTGCGATTGTGGATTGATATCAATACCGCTAAACCATGCCCGACATCGAGCAAGTCAACCTGCCATGGCTCAGACGTTTTAAAGTGCTCCTGCTTACCATCCACTCCCGTGACTTGCCTGCCATTTGGTGCGAATGGCTGATTCCACAATAGAGCCACGCTCGAAAGCACAACGAGCAAAGCGGCAAAGCGCCTCAGTGGCAGCAACCAAAGCAAAACTGACATTGCCGCTATCGCCAATACCCAACTCCCGGTTCTGTCGGCTAACATCCACCAGCCACCACGAGCCCATTCAGCGATCCAAAGCACCGGCGACAGTGTCATGTTCGCCCATTGCCAACACACCATAGCCACTTGTTCCACGGGAGATAACACAATAGCAGCTAACACCAAAGGCACCGTGGTCATACTGACCCAGGGCACAGCCAGTAAATTCACCAAAGGGGCCCAAGGTGAAAAACCACCAAACCACAACCACTGCACCGGCAGCATCAACACGAGCAATGATAACTGGAGCAACAGCAGTGCCCGCCATTTGCCCAGCCACCTTTGGTGAAGCTTCAACGCTGAGCTTTCCTCGAACCTTACGCCACCAGCATGTGCCAAAGCGATCACCGCGACCGCCGCAAATGAAAGCCAAAATCCCGCGCTGTAAGAGGCTAGCGGGTCCAACGCCAGACTAACGGTAAAAACCAATAGCAAAATCTGCCACCCCGGCCAGACAACCCTGAACCGCAGTAACACCAGTACGACCAAGCTCATCAACAAGGCTCGCTGCGTCGGCAGGGTAAACCCAGCAAGCCATGCGTATAGCGCTCCAGTGGTCAACCCCAGCCACAAGGGTAGCCATATCGCGTTTGGCCAATCCCCAAAAAGGTTTCGCAAAACACCCCCGCTCCACCACCCCAGCATAATAGCCAGGCCAATATGCAATCCGGAAATTGCCATCAGATGGGCAAGGCCACTGTCACGCAATAGCCCCCAATCGCGTGCCTCCAGTGCCCCACGGTAGCCAAAGCCCAGGGCCAATAGGTACCCTTGGTGGCTGAGGCTCTCGGTATGTTCCAACGCACGATCGAACACCATTTGGCGAAGACTCGCCAAAGTGTGTTGGCCACTGGCTAAGCGAACGCCACTGATCACGACACCTACCCCGTGGATCCCTTTGCTAACAAACTGCCGCTCCCTGTCATAGCCGGCGCTGTTAACGCGGCCATGCGGTGGCCGCAATCGAACTTGCAGTTGCCAATGTTCGCCTTGCTTCATCACCGGGATATTATTCTGATCTTGCCAACTGAGCCTTAAACGCAGTGTTTTGCTTGAACGAAAACCTGACTGAGGTAATTCCGACGTTACAAAATCAAACAAAGTATCTAATTTCTTATGATTTAATAGGCTGCTAACTTCCCCAACTATGGTAATATTCCTCGGCTCAATCAAAGCCAGTTGGACGTTTTTTAGATAGGATGTTGCGGCGAGATTCGCCAAACAAGCACCGATGCCGACGTAGATCAAAAGTCGCCATCGGAAATAGAAACACACTACACTGCCTATCATTAAGGCTGTAATAAAACCATGATAGGTTGGCAATGCCAGCCAAAAGTGAAGCGATAGCAGTCCAAGTGCAACCCCGGCAGCGCTTTTGTTCATCTCAAGCCTGCCTGTGAACAAAAGAATTACAATGCCAAGACAAGTAATTAAACGAATGATGCCAAGCCATGATGTCATCAAACGCCAAAAGGCGTTGAAGATATTTGGCAACGTGCTTTATAACCCAAATTTGTGGTGCCTTAATCGCCGTTCGGCGTCTGGCGCATTTGCGGTCGGTTTGTTTATGGCGTTCGTCCCCCTCCCCAGTCAAATGATCATGGCTGCCGGCATCGCCATATTTTTCAGCGTCAACTTGCCTCTTTCGGTCTGTTTGGTATGGATCAGCAACCCAATTACTATGCCTGTCATGTTTTATGGCGCATACAAGGTTGGGGCCTGGATCATGAATACACCACACCAAGCTTTCCACTTCGAATTGTCTTGGGAGTTTTTGCTGCACCAAATGAATCAGATTGGCCCTCCTTTCCTATTGGGCTGTGCCGTTTGTGCCGTATTCTTTTCAGCTATCGGCTACTTCGGTATCCGTGGCCTGTGGCGCTACTCTGTGGTAAGAAGCTGGCAAAAACGCCGCTTCCGTATGCTGAAATAGTTCTGGGCAAATATAGTTTTTGACAGCTAAAATAAAAAAACCTCGCCGCTGCGAGGTTTTTTTTAGCCCGATGATCAGTCGGACTCAACTATATCTGTCGACTTAGTGAAGTAGGTGGCAGGTTGGTGCAACCCCCTTTCGCTGGCTCAGCCAAAAGGCGATCTCCCCCCAAAGCGTGATTTCATTGACGACTTGCCAAAGCAAGGACTCAAATCATCACCCTTCAGGGAAAACACCACTTATTTGGCACTCAATACCATTGCAGGCTGAAGTGCCCCTGCTCGCTTGGCCGGGTACCAGGTTGCCAAGAAACTCAAAATCACCGCAGTCGCGGTCACCAGCAACACATCTTGCATCGACAGTAGCGTCGGCAAAAAATCGACAAAATAAATATCGCCAGACAAGAACTGGTGGCCAATCAAGGTTTCCAGGCCTTTAATCAAGGTAGTAAGGTTAACGGCCACCAAGGAGCCCAGCAACGAACCGACCAAGCTACCCACGATACCCGATAAAACACCGTGCCAAATGAAAATGGCGCGGATCAACCGATCTGTCGCCCCCATGGTGCGCAATATCGCAATATCCGCCGCCCTGTCTTTCACCGCCATCATCAAGGTCGATACAATATTAAAGCTCGCGACCCCAATCACCAGTACCATCACCAAATACATAATGGTGCGTACCATTTGAATATCTCGGTAAAGGTAACCGTACTTTTGGTTCCAGCTCTTCAGGTACACATAAACCGGTAAGGTAAAACCGACTTCACGGACGATACTTTGGGCATCCAAGACCTTGTCGACGTTCAGCTCAATACCGGTGATCCCCTCGCCCATCGACAAATACCCTTGGGCGTCTTGCAGAGGTACCAGGGCAAAGTTATGGTCAATCTGTCCCGCCAACGCAAGCAGGCCCGCAACTTGAAGCCGGATACGATGCGGCGCCTTGAGCTTCAGGCTTGGGTCTGGGTTGGGGATCATGGCGGTGATCCAGTCTCCAACGCCGATACCCAGCTTGTCTGCTACACCTTGGCCCAGAATGACCTGCTGCTTACCCGCTTCAAAACGATCCCAAGCATTGTCTTTGACAAACTGTGGCAACACACTGACGTCACGTTGCTTCTCAGGGTTAACGCCACGCACTTCCACGGCCTTGAGGCTGTTACCTTTCTCTAGCAGCGCCGTAAACTGGATGTACGGGGCTGCAGCGGTCACCCTCGGATGCTGTTCGACGATATCGAGCACCGGCTGCCAGTCTTCAAACGGCGGCGTCACCGCCTCCAATTCGCCATGGGGGATCACCGACAGGACCCGGTTTTGCAACTCACGTTCAAATCCGTTCATCGCCGATAAACCTATGATGATAACGGCAACACCTACCGCTATCCCCAGGGTTGATGAAATCGAAATAAACGAAACCATCCGGTTTCGCTGCTTGGCGCGGCTAAAGCGGCTGCCGATAAAAAGAGAAAGTGGTCGAAACATCAAGCCACCTCTACCAGCTGCAACTCACCATCCAGCATATGCATGCAACGATCAAGTTTGCCAGCCAGCTCATTATCATGGGTCACGACCAAGAAGGCCGTACCCGACTCCTTGTTGAGCTTGCGCATCAAATCATAGATTTCCAATGCGGTTTTATGATCCAGGTTACCCGTCGGCTCGTCGGCCAATACCAGAGACGGTTTGTTGACCAACGCCCTTGCAATCGCAACTCGTTGACGCTCACCGCCACTGAGCTCGGAAGGACGGTGCTCCAGCCTGTGGCCAAGCCCTACCAGCTCCAAGATACTGTGGGCCTGTGCCCGAGCTTTATTCGCGGCAACCCCACCGATCAGCAATGGCATAGCCACATTTTCCAGCGCGCTGAAATCGGCCAGCAGGTGATGGAACTGATAGACAAAACCAATCTCCTGATTGCGCAGTTTGGCCTGCTTGTTGGCACTCATGGCATTGAGCTTTTGTCCCTTGAAGAACACTTCGCCCTCGGTCGGATCATCCAACGCCCCGAGTAAATGCAACAGCGTACTCTTGCCCGAGCCTGATGCGCCGACAATACCAACCAGCTCGCCAGCATCAAGATGGAAACCGACCCCTTTTAGCACCTCTGTTTCAAGCTGGGCTTCTTGATAGACTTTTCTCAGGCCCTGACAAACCAATAGTGCATTACTCATAACGAAGTGCCTCTGCTGGGCGAACCGATGCCGCCCGGTAGGAAGGAAAAACAGTCGCCAGCAAACTTAAAATAATCGCGCCGACAATAACGGAAGTAATCTGCAATGGTGAAATTACTATGGGTAGCTGACCGCCTGCGGTGATCAAATCAACCCCAACAACAGTGAGCAAAGAATTCAAGTTTAGTGCCAATAAGGTACCCAATACTCCCCCAATAATCGCGCCGATCACGCCGCTACTGGCGCCTTGCACCATAAACACTAACAAGACCTGACGGCTGCTCATGCCCTGCGTTTTTAAAATAGCCACTTCGGCCTGCTTCTCCATCACCACCATGATCAAGGCCGAAATAATATTGAAGGCGGCGACACCGATAATCAGCCCCAGCATCAAGCCCATCATGTTCTTTTCCATTTTCACGGCTTGGAAAAGCTCACCGCGTTGTTCACGCCAGTCAGACCAGGTCATCCCCTCAGGTAAAGGCTGGTTGGCAAGATCGGCGACCACGAACGGATCATCGACGAACAAGCGCCATCCTGTGATTTCGCCCGGCTTGAGTCGTAACAACCGCCCAGCATCCTCGATATGGGTCAACATGATCTGGCCGTCAACATCCGAGCCGGTGTTATATAAGCCCGCGACTTCAAAGTTTCGCTGGCTAGGAATTCGTCCGAGCGGGGTATACTGGCTGGCGCTAGTGACCATCAAACGTACCTTGTCACCCACTTTGACGCCCAGTTGATTGGCCAGGCTTTGGCCAAGGATCACCTTATAGCTGCCCGCTTCCAAATCCATGATATCGCCATGGTTTATGTAATAGCCAACAGGTTCAAAGGCTTCAGGATCGACACCCAGCATCATACCGGCAGCCAGTGACTTGGCGCTTTGCAAAATCGCCTCGCTACGGGTGAGTGGTGACACCATGTCAACATAGGGAATCGCGGTGAGCGCTTCGGGAGGGTGTTCTGTGCGGGTAAGATGGCCATCGTGGGTCGAGATCACAGCTTGGGGCATCACCCCAAGGATCCGTTCCTTGAGTTGCTGCTCAAAGCCATTCATCACAGACAGTACCGTTACCAGAGATAGCACTCCAACGGTAATACCCGCGGTCGACATATATGAAACAAAACGGCTGAACCTATCACCAGAACGTCCTCTGAGATAACGCAGACCGATAAAAAACGAGACGGGATGAAACATAGATTAGAAAGATACCATCCTTATAAAAACTGTTCGAAAGCATACCTGTTGCCGCGCCTGATTACCATTAAGCTCAGTAAAACTAATGTAAAAACAGCGGGTAAAACCACCACTCTGCAACCACTTTACTTGTCCCTGAGCAATAGGTGGGTGATAATCGTAGGATAGTTAATTTATATCGAGTGCGACATGAATCAGGACGAGTATTTTTCAGTCCATGCTGGATTGACCATCAATGTAGAACCACTCCAACCGGGTGAAAATGTTCCCGACATGCTGGCTTTCCAGCAAGAAATCCCGCCCCTGTTTCGTATCGCCAGTGAATGCAGCAGCTTGGATGACGGTCTGGAGCATTCATTATCCCAATTAAAAAAAGATGAGTTCAAAGCACTCTCGAATTACCTGACGGCGCAGAATAACAAGATAAACTTGTTATTATCTTTCGTGCTAGCTCAACAGGATAATGCTGAACTCCGCTTTACGACACACACTTTCGGCGCTAGCCAACTGTCTTATTTTTCACCTGCCGCGCTAGCCGAAGGTAACGAGGTAAAGCTCAAGCTGTTTCTCGATAGCCCCGCCGCCGCTGTTTACGCCTATGCTGAAGTAACTCAATGCCAGCCCCAGCAAGACGGCAGCTACGAAATTGCCTTGAAGTACGTACGCTTAATGGAAGTTGACAGGGATTTGCTGATCCGAGCCGCCCTGTACTTCCAACAAAAAATTCTGCGCCAACGCGCCCAACTGCGATCAGACAATAAAAGTTAACCATGAAAGCACAGTCTATTCTCTCTCTTCCATTACCGTCCAAACCGGGTGACAGCCGATTCATCGGTAATGTGTCCGGTGCAGCGCTGGCACTCTCTGTTGCAGAAGTGGCCCATGATCATCAAGGCCCGCTCTTAGCTGTAGTGCCTGATACCCAGACCGCATTGCGCCTGCAACCAGAAGTCAGCCAGTTCACATCATTAGAAGTCAGCGTCTTCCCCGACTGGGAAACCTTGCCGTATGATAATTTTTCGCCGCACCAAGATATCATTTCAGACAGGTTGACTCGCCTATATTCCCTACCCCAGCAAGAGAATGGGGTAGTATTGGTGCCAATCAGCACCCTGCTGCAGCGAATGACACCAAGGGCTTTCATCCACCAGCATGCGTTGATGGTACGCAACGGCGATACCTTGTCGTTGGAAAAACTGCGCTTACAATTGGAAGCCTCAGGCTACCGCCACGTTGATCAGGTTATCGAGCATGGTGAATATGCCAGCCGTGGCTCGCTGATTGACCTGTTCCCGATGGGCAGCAACCAGCCTTACCGCATTGACTTCTTTGATGATGAAGTCGATTCGATCCGCCAGTTTGACCCTGAAAACCAGCGCTCTACCGGTGAGATAGAGCAAATCCGCCTGTTGCCAGCCCACGAATTCCCAACCGATGAAATCGCCATCGAGAATTTCCGGATGCGCTGGCGCGAGCGCTTCGAGGCCCGCCGAGAGCCCGAATCTATCTACCAGCAAGTCAGCAAGCGTACTTGGCCTGCCGGTATCGAATACTGGCAACCGCTGTTCTTCGAGCAGACCGAAACACTTTTCGATTACTTGCCGCAAAATAGCTTGCTGATCACCATCGGAGCCCTTGAGCCCGCTGTCGACCAGTTCTTAACCGACGCCGAGTACCGCTTCGACCAGCGACGGATTGATCCTCTGCGCCCACTGCTCGAACCAAAAGAGCTATGGCTGACCAAGGAGGAAATGTTCACCCATTTCAAAACGCTGCCTCAAGTGCGTATCCGCAAGGAAAGCGAGCCCGACAAAGCTGGCCGCTACAACCTGCCCGTTAAAGCGGTTCCTGAGCTAACCATCAACCACCAACTCAAAGAACCGTTGGCTGAGCTTCGACGTTATTCGGAAAGCTACCAGGGTAAAATGGTCTTTTCGGTTGCCTCTGAAGGCCGCCGCGAAGCACTGCTTGATCTACTGGCTCGCATTAAGCTTCGCCCTGTCGTTGCACCAACCCTTACCGAAGCCTTGGCAGCGCCAGGAAAATTCAGCTTAGTGATCGGCTCGGCGGAACAGGGCTTTTTACTTGAGCAGCCAGAAGTCGCCCTGATCTGCGAAAGTGACTTACTGGGTGAGCGGGTGGTCCAGCGTCGCCGTCGCGATGAAAAGAAATCAGTCAACGCCGATACCATCATCCGCAACCTTGCCGAACTCAAGGTAGGCCAACCGGTGGTTCATCTAGACCATGGTATCGGTCGCTTTCAGGGCTTGCAGACGTTGGAAGCCGGCGGCATGAAAACCGAATACGTCACCTTGGAATACCAAGGCGGTGCCAAGCTGTATGTCCCGGTTGCCTCGCTGCATCTGATCAGCCGCTACTCAGGCGGGGCAGAAGATTCTGCCCCTATCCATAAGCTAGGCGGTGAAGCTTGGGTTAAAGCGCGTAAAAAGGCTGCTGAAAAAGTGCGTGATGTCGCCGCCGAGCTGCTCGACGTGTATGCCAAGCGAGAATTGAAGCCGGGCCATAAATTCACGCTTGATCGCGAAGCCTATGCCGACTTCAGTACCGGCTTCCCGTTCGAAGAAACCCATGATCAGGCACTGGCTATCAATGCTGTCCTGTCAGATATGTGCCAAGCCAAAGCCATGGATCGCCTGGTTTGTGGTGATGTTGGCTTTGGTAAGACCGAAGTCGCCATGCGTGCCGCATTTGTCTCAGTCGATAACAACAAGCAGGTCACCGTGCTGGTCCCGACCACCCTGCTTGCCCAACAACACTTTGAGAATTTCCGTGACCGCTTTGCCAATACCCCCGTCAGGGTTGAGGTCCTTTCGCGCTTTAAAACCGCCAAGGAGCAAAAGCAGATCCTGGCTGATATGGCCGAAGGCAAAATCGATATTCTGATCGGCACCCACAAGCTGCTCAATGCCTCGGTGAAATACCATGACCTAGGCTTATTGATTGTCGATGAGGAGCACCGCTTCGGGGTTCGTCAAAAAGAAAAGCTCAAGGCGATCCGTGCCGATGTTGATATCCTGACCCTGACCGCAACGCCAATTCCGCGCACGCTGAATATGGCGATGAGCGGAATGCGCGATCTCTCTATTATCGCTACCCCGCCAGCCCGCCGCTTGGCCATCAAGACCTTCGTCCGCGAATCAGACGATGCCCTGATCCGGGAAGCGGTACTGCGTGAGGTCATGCGCGGTGGTCAGATCTACTTCCTGCACAACGATGTCGACTCGATCGAGAAAATGGCTGAAGATCTGGCCAAGCTGATCCCTGAAGCGCGGGTTACCTTTGCCCACGGCCAGATGCGCGAGCGTGAACTCGAGAAAATCATGAGTGACTTCTACCACCAGCGCTTCAACCTGTTGGTATGTACCACCATAATCGAAACCGGTATCGACGTCCCAACCGCCAATACCATCATTATCAACCGCGCCGATCATCTTGGTCTGGCCCAGCTTCACCAGCTACGAGGCCGTGTCGGACGCTCGCACCACCAAGCCTATGCCTACATGCTGACGCCGCATCCTAAGCGGATGACCAAAGATGCGGTCAAGCGCCTTGAGGCCATTTCCTCACTGGAAGATCTGGGAGCAGGCTTTACCCTTGCAACGCACGACCTTGAAATTCGAGGGGCTGGTGAGCTGCTTGGTGACGAGCAAAGCGGCCAAATTCAATCGGTCGGTTTCACCTTGTACATGGAGATGCTCGAACAAGCGGTCGAGGCACTCAAAGAAGGCAAAGAGCCATCGCTTGATGACCTGTTGCGCCAGCAGACCGAGGTCGAACTTCGCCTTCCGGCACTGCTGCCTGAAGAGTTTATCCCGGATATCAATACCCGCCTGTCGTTATACAAACGTATCGCCAGCGCAAACAGCGAGAAAGCACTGGATGAACTCAAGGTTGAACTCATCGACCGCTTTGGTCTGCTGCCGGATCCCACTACCAACTTGCTGGTACTCAATAAAATCAAGCTCAAAGCCGCCGGTATCGGCGTGCGTAAAATTGAAGCCGGTGAAAAAGGCGGTTATATCGAGTTTAACCCCAATGCCAATATCGACCCGGGCTTGCTGGTCGGGCTTTTGCAGTCACAGCCGCAGCATTACCGGATGGAAGGGCCAACCAAACTAAAAGTCATGGCCCCGATGAGTGACAGAAAAGACAGAATAAAGTATGTTGACGGTCTGCTAACAAAGTTGGCCGAAAACGCTCTATAATAGATAGCACTTAAGTGCGGAGTATTATCTTGAAAAATCTGATTTATTTGCTGCTGTTCGCCATTAGCTGGCCAAGCCTTGCAGCGCGACAGTTCGATATTGAAGTGATCTTGTTCAAGCGTAACATCGCACCAGAGCAAGTGAGCGAGTCTTGGCCTGACAACCCGAAGCCTGTCAGCCTCAAAGGGGCAATAGACTTCGGTGACACCGCTCGCCTTCAAGCAAGAGGGCTCACCCCGATGCCGTCGTCCCAGTTCGAGCTCAATGCCCAGTACAGCAAGCTCAAGCAACATGCCGGCTTTACCCCATT
Organism: Photobacterium lutimaris; assembly: GCF_003025555.1. Taxonomy (GTDB): domain Bacteria; phylum Pseudomonadota; class Gammaproteobacteria; order Enterobacterales; family Vibrionaceae; genus Photobacterium; species Photobacterium lutimaris. The sequence continues at coordinate 688,179 of NZ_PYMH01000002.1, forward strand.
GGCCCACTTCGGTTGGCGCCAAGGTGATTTGAGCCGAGCTGCTGCGCCGCGCATTCACTTCAGCGCGGGCAAAGATTTTTCCGCTCAGTTTTTAGCGGATGGGACAGTGAAATCAGCCCACACCGAAGAGCACACTATCGCAGCGTCAGACCAAGGATTCACCGAAGAATCACTGAATGCTGCCGCTGATGAAATCACAGAGCAAGCAAGTGCACTACGAGAACTGGACGGCACATTGCGCGTCTATGTACAGCATTTCTTGTTTACCGAAGCCAACTTTGCTCTGCGCGAACCAAGCCGTCGCGAAGTTATCATCGGTGCTGAGCCACTAGACCCAATGGAAAGTGCCCTCGAGCCGGAAGGTAATGTCCAAATCGGCCATCTGCAGGAAGTCAAAAAACAGGTGAAAGTGGAAGAGTTCCTCAAAGCCTACCCATTCCAGCAACAGCGTAAGATGCGCAGTGGCGAAACCCACTACCTTGACCATCCACTGATGGGGATGGTGATTCAAATTCGTCGCATCGACGGTTAACCCGTTCACTATCAAGATAAAGGGCTGCAAACGCAGCCCTTTTCACATTTTAAGCACCTATTCCAACGCCATCCACAACATTCGTTTATGCTCTTAAATACAAGATCAGGACGGCTGTAGCTAGGATGAAAGCAGACTACCAATTAACAAGTGAACGCTTATTGCTTCGCCCCTACAAGAATGCAGATCTGTTGGATTTGCTCGATGCTATCCACCGCTCGCAGCAAAGCCTGTCTCCCTGGTTGCCTTGGTGCCACGCTCAATACAATCAACATGATGCTCATGAGTGGATTCATGCCAGCCAGCAAAACTGGGTCTATGACATCAGCTATGAATTTGCCATCTTTGAGCGCGCCACCGATATATTTCTTGGCAGTACATCCTTGAGCAATGTCTCCGAACTCACCAATTCGGCTGAATTGGGGTACTGGATCCGCTCCAGCGCACAAAGAAAAGGCTACGCCACAGAAGCTTGCCAGGCGATTGCCCAATTTGCTTTTGACACCCTCGGCCTGACACGCATTGAAATTGTTAGCCACCCCGGCAACCTTGCGAGCCAGCGCACCGCCCTTGCCACTAAAGCCCATTTCGAATGTACCGCACGGAACCGTATCATCACCCGAGATGGGCCGGTCGATGGCTTGCTGTTTTCGCTGATCCCCAGTGACATTGCCCCTTCGACACCGCCGAGCCTAGGATTGCCATAATCTCGGCTGAAGTCCCCCTTTCCCCCACCTTTCACCAGCGGGTGAGCTCTGCTACTATCAGCAAGTATATTCAGCTTTGTATTACGAAATAAGGAACTTACGTGTTTAAAATTATCCTGGGTATCGCCCTTATTGCGCTAGTTATCTTCTTTATGCAACGCTCGCAAGGTAATAAGCAGGCAGCAGCTGAAAACATCACAGCTGGTGAAACCTTCCTTGCCGAAAATAAGGAAAAGGAAGGGGTACAAACAACGGCATCAGGCCTACAGTACTTGGTTCTGCAAGAAGGAACAGGTTCGGTGCACCCTAAGGCAAGTGATAAAGTGACCGTTCATTACCATGGCACCCTACTTGATGGCACGGTATTCGACAGCTCAGTCGAGCGCGGTGAGACCATCCAGTTTGGCCTCAATCAGGTTATCAAGGGCTGGACAGAAGGCGTCCAGTTGATGGTTGAAGGTGAGAAGACACGGTTCTTCGTCCCAGCCGATCTGGCCTATGGCAACCGTTCGATTGGCGCTATCCCACCAGGCTCAGTACTGATTTTTGATGTTGAGCTGTTTAAAATCAACTGATCACCACGGTTAGACGACATAAAAAAACGCCCCTAAATAGGGGCGTTTTTCATTCAAGCTTATAACTGACGGACGTCAGGATGTTGACTACTCGCCTGCTCATGATAGATATCCGCGAGGTACGTCGCCAAATCAGCGTCTTCCAGCTCGGGGGGAATAGCAACATCATAAATACGGGCACGCATTGCGGTCTCTGATTCTTTGAACAGCAACCAAAATCCATCTTTTTTCTGCACTGACATCTTGGTGCCGAATACATCAAACATTAAGAACATCATTGTTCTCCTTTTTGTGCCCCGTATAGCGTTACTCGCTTAGTGAAGCTTCAGGTTTGGGCGCAACACGCGGTTAATGCGGCCTACCAGCATCATCAGGCTGGTTTTAATCACGCCATGAAGAGCGATTTGGTGCATGCGGTACAACGAAATGTATACCACGCGAGCAATACGGCCTTCAACCATCATCGAGCCTTTGGTCAGGTTCCCCATCAGGCTACCTACAGTCGAGAAGCGGCTCAACGAAACCAACGAGCCGTGGTCACTGTAAGTATATGGCTTCTGCTCACGATCTGTGATCTTAGCAACGATATTTGAAAAACAGCGGCTTGCCATTTGGTGAGCGGCCTGAGCACGTGGCGGAACAAAGCTACCGTCTTCCTGAGCACAAGACGCCAAATCGCCAATCACGTAGATATCGTCATCGCGCGTGGTCTGTAGCGTCGGTTTAACCACCAGCTGGTTTATACGGTTAGTCTCAAGGCCTGCAATATCCTTGATGAAATCAGGCGCTTTGATACCTGCCGCCCATACCATAATTTGGGCTGGGATATGATCGCCATCTTTGGTCGTCAGACCTGTTTCATCGGCCTTGGTTACCATAGTCGCAGTGCGAACATTCACACCAAGCTTGGTCAGTTCACTGTGGGCAGCAGAAGAAATGCGCGGCGGCAGAGCAGGCAAGATACGCTCACCGGCTTCAACCAAGTTAACATTCAAACGTGAGCTGTCCAGATCACCAAAACCATAGTTTTTAAGTTCTTGTACTGCATTATGAAGTTCTGCCGATAGCTCAACACCTGTTGCACCGGCACCGACAATTGCGATATCGACTGTTTTTTGCTCTTTGTTGGCATGCAGTTTCAGGAACTGGTTGTTCATTTTTGTACGGAAGCGGTGTGCCTGCTCTGGGCTATCCAGGAAAATACAGTTCTCACGTACACCAGGGGTATTGAAATCGTTTGAAGTCGACCCAATAGCCATAACAAGAATGTCATACTCCAGCTCACGCTCAGGCATCAGCAGTTCATTTTTCTTGTCATGCAACGGAGCGAGTGTAATCACCTTGCGCTCGCGGTCGATATCTTTCAGGCTGCCCATCTGGAAATCAAACGAGTGGTTTTTCGCATGTGCACGGTAGCTAAGTGCATCAACGCCTGCATCCATCGAGCCGGTTGCAACTTCATGCAACAGTGGCTTCCACAAATGACTTCCCTTACGGTCGACCAACGTTACTTTTGCGCGGCCTTTACGGCCCAATGTACGCCCCAGCTTCGTTGCTAGCTCCAACCCACCGGCACCACCACCGACAACAATAATTCGCGTCATCATGACACTCCTTCCAAAAATATAAAAAATCACAAATTCGATCTGACCCGACCTCGATCCAGTCAGCATAATTCTTTTTTTTCAACAGCTTAACTTTAAATATATCTGGGATGCTTGCTACATCTTCTTGATTAGATTAACTCAACTTTTTTTGATCCATCTCAAAAAAAGTTAAGATTTGCATTATAAGCGAATATTATTTCAAGGCAAGAAATAATTGATTAGGATCAAGATAGCAGAGGATTTTCGTGCCAGTATCAGAGGGTGATTTTAAGCAGACGGACCAATGCCGCCTGCTTGCAGGAAAGTGTTACGCGCTTTCTTTGAATGCTTTTATTGTTTGGAGGTGCTGGGAGATTTTCTTGAATTTATGTGTTTCTTTTTCATCCCAAATGATTTTGTAAAAATCACCTAAGGCATCTTTGGTAAGATTATTGTCTAAAACTTCATCATTTTTTGAAAGTATGCAAAGGCAATTACCCGCATTTTTTGTACGAAAATCTGTGACGCATTTGGTTGAAATATCAGCATACTCTTCAGGACGATCGATACGACCTTCCATGTTGCGTTCTGGGGACAGGTTAGGATTGAAAATAACTTGCTTCATACCGCACAGAAAACCAATCCGCTCAGACCAATACCCGCCAAGCCCCACACCACAAATCAGCGGGTGCTCATCAGCAGACTCTGCCTTTAATTTATGCACTTCTTTTAGCAAATGCTGCATATCATGCTTAGGATGCAAGGTACTGTAATTCACAAAACGTACGTCAGGATCAATGAACTGAAGCTGCAATACCTTTTCATGGTTACCAGGGCTTGTTGAGTCAAAGCCATGCAGATAAATAATCATTTTTCTTCCCTATTGTGATTATCAGTAAAATCAATCTACCACGTTTTGTATGGTTTGTTGACACTCCTTTCACAGGAAATAATCGCTATTGATTGATAAGTAGAGCGACATCCTTACGCAGGTCGATAAGCTTACGGTTTAGGTAAGATTGCTGCTGCGGTGACATCGTATGGTTGAGGCGGCGCATTAACTCAAAACGGCGGTTGAGATAAAAACGGACCTCGGCTTGGTGCTCACTGCTGTTCAGGGCCACCATATCCCGCATCAACTGGGTAAACTGTCCTTTAAATGCCGGTTGAGTCCGAGTTTTCATCAGCTGTTGCCAGCGCGTTAAGTAACCATTACGCAGAGAGCGAAAAATTGGGGCCATTTCCAGTTGGTAGCCTGCCAACTCTGTCAGTAACTCTTTTTGCCTGCTAGTTAGCGATCCGACCCAGTCTTGCGTAAAATCTTGTAGCCGCCCTGCACGTTTGGTTAATTTTTGCGAGTCGCTTAACTGACTGCGCTCTTCATCAAATTCAGCAAAACGTTGACGCAAACTCGCCTCAACCTGCGCGACCTGGGTATTGTCCAACTGAGAAAAAACGTCTGCCAGGGGATCGGCCAGTATCGCTGCAGAATCTTGCCCGAGCTGGGTGAATACCGTGTAGTATTCCTGCACTTGGCCGTAGCTCATGGGGGCGAGCAGATCGGCTTGCAGCCGATCAATCGCGCGGTGAATTTTGGGCATTTCCTGCCGCCGGTGAAGTGCCAAGGCACTGTCCAGTCCGCGATCGAACACCGACTCTTGGGAAGAGGTGAGCGTAACATAGGAAGAAAGGCGGTAACTTAGCCATACATCAATGTTGTTGTAGGCCAATCGCGTGGTACACCCAGTAACAATCACTACGCCCAAGGTGAGTACCGCCCATTTCGGGAGCCTATTACTCATCATATTCCCCTCGTTTAACCCTACGCTTGATGCCCATCAGGTCAAGTTACGTAACCGGGCGCCACATAAGATCACCCCGAACCTATAGGTACGAACTACTTGCCGTTTCTTATTGTAGACGAGGGAAAGCTAAAAGTATCGACTAATCAGATAATTGCAGTTCATTCCACAACTTACCTTGCAATACTCGTGCTTCCCAGAGATAGCCGTCATCGGGTTGTGACTGGTTTGAAAAGCATTGTGCCCCAACATAAAACCATAGCATCGCCAAATAATCACACCAAGGCTGCCAATACGTTACAGCCGTTAGCCACCGAGACTGCTCTGCCGCATCGGTGATCCCCTGTAGCTGGCAATAATGACTGACAGACACCGATAACTCCAACTGGTTGGCTGCGATAGTCAGCGCCAAATCCAATGACGGATCACCAGCTGCGGCATACTCCCAGTCAATCACTTTGTGCTGACCGTCCGGAGCCATAATCACGTTATACCACCCCAGATCATGGTGGCAGCAAGTGTCAGCAAACCATGTTGGAACGGATTTGGATTGGAAATAGGCATGAATACGGCAAAGTTGATGGTCATCCACAGCACTAGCGACATACTGCCAATAATGAGCGCCTCGCTGCTGACAGTCGAGCCGCCACGCAGGCAAAGGAAGGTGATGAATCGTCCCCAATAAAGCCATGACGGTTTCAACAGGGAGATCGGGCTTAGCGGTTTGCCCTACGGCCCACTCGACTAATAGCCCCTCAGCGAAAAGGGCAAAAGGGCGTGGTGCTACCGCGTGCTTGCCGGAAAGATAAATGGCCTGGAGTACATCATGCTCATGCTGGCGTGACACCCCGAAGGACTGTGATGAGGCAGAATGAGGCCGCCATACAAGGGTATGGCACCGGCCAGTCTGACAGTGCTTAACATCTACCTGCCAGCAGCGATTGCTGAGGCCGCCGCTGAGAGGCTGTGCACTGACGAAGAGGTATTCCGGTAACCTGACTCTGATCAGAGCCTGCACGTCATCGATACTCATGTCACCGGAATGCCCTTGTTACCAGCCCAGAAGGCTCTTCGATTCTTGCTTGCGGATCTCGGTTTCGTCAGCCCACTCAATCAAGCCCGTTTCCAAGTCCATCAAACGCATGGTCATCTTGTAGTACACGTCCTTATCACTACCGGCTGACTTAACGATGCTCGACAGGTTACCGTAAAGCATGTATTCCGCCCCGACCATTTTACCGAACTGAATGGCGGTGCTCTGGTTAACCAACTCATCGTTGTTCTGGAAATTAAGCTGCTTACGTACATCTTCTACGCGAGTCATGTCTACAAAGCGGAATTTGCCTGAGTTCAGCAAGCGCGTGCTGACTGAGTCAGTGATTGACTCGGTATCAATATGTTCGCTGGTTTTGTTTTTGATGCTATCGACAACAATGATAGGGCGCTGGCCATTACCGGTAATGTAAGCCACCGAGCCGGAGGTCAGCATGCTGTCTGTCATTTCTTCTGCAATCTTTTGCAAGTCTGTCGAGCCAAACTCAATGGTGGTTGTTTCAGCCTGCTGAGCATCACCGTAGCTCACTTTCTGGGCACAGCCGCCCATCAGTGCTGCCACACCCATTAATGCGATTACGCTTTTTTTCATTGTTTTACCTTTATTAGTCAAACAGCACTCGCAACAGTGCCAGTCCCAAAATTAATAATCTGCTTTTCGGATATATATCCGGTATTGCGTTGCCTGAGGGCTTCTGGCAACGGCTTGTAATGTCATTGTATCTTTACCGTGCAACACAACCTGGCGCCATGGGCTATCGCTGCCACTGACCTCTAGGCCCAGGGCGTCATACCAATAAAAGCGGTATTGAAGGTTGAGATCAGAATCGATCTGACTGGTAACCGGAACCCCGGCCTTCATCAGCCCATTGACGTCAGAAATGTTGGCCTGCTCAATCGATAGACGACTGGCCAATTGAGAGTTACCAATGACCACGCTTTGGTTACTGCTTTCAATGCTGATCCCAGACGTTGTCGAGGAGCATGCTGCTAGGCCCAAGACCATCCCCAATACAAGTAATATTCTCATTAGTTATTCCCCAATAAGACTGACCATCCGGTCAGCTGATTTCCCTGACGAGACACCCAAACCATGGTTGTTCTACCGGCTTTGACATCTACATCTATCTGATGGCCATTCCAAGCCAAATCATACTGCCCTGCCGCGATATCTTGCTGGGCAATTGCCACTGAGGCCGGCAAGCTTTGCCAACTCCTGGTATCTGGTTGTTCGGTAAGGGTGTTGAAAATATTGGTCAGCACGTTGCCGATATCGTCCCCTTTCCTCGCCGCTGTTTTGCGTACTTCGTTCTTGGCGGCGACCCGTAACGCCTGTCGCAGCACAATCATGGGTAAATCTTCTTGTAATCTGTAACGTGCCATGCCATCGACATTGGCGACGGTACTGTCAACAAGTGGCTTGCCATTGAGTTGTAATGGCGAATAAGCGTTATTGGACGGGTTGGCATAATAAGGCAGCGCCAAATTATAAATCACCCCATCGCCTCGGCTGTCCGTCAACCAAATAGGTAAACGCCAGCCGTCTCTTGCCGAAACCACCCCTTGCTCGTCAAACACGATAACCCTGCCAGTGCTGGCAGAAGGTGTTTGGTATTTGCCATAACGCGCTTGCAAAGATGGCAGATCATTATCCATCCGCATCCGCGTCGCCAGACGCAGTACTGTCTCTGCGACAAACGGGTTGTTAGGCGCAACAGCCAGTGCCCGTTTGTAGTCTATGTAAGCACTGTTCAGATCACCGTCGGCTTCGTACAGTACTCCAGAGAGAAAGAACAAATACCCATTCTGGATATTGCCCAGTTGGCTGCCGACATCAGGGTAGCGCGCCAAAACAGCACCGAGATTTTGATCCAACCCTTGTCGGCGTGCTTCTTTCGCCGCCTTGTTCAGTTCAGCTTCTCGCAGTCTTTTTGCGGCTTCCTGTACTTGGTTCGCACGACGTACCTCTACCAAGGCGCCGCTGAGATCTCTTTGCTGGAGGTAGTTAAGAGCCAGGTACAAATGTAAAAAGCCCAGCTCATAATCTGCCGGCTGATAGGTGATCATGTTGTCGTTGGTCAGTAACGAGCCAACTTGATTGAACCCTTCCGAAATCTGGATATTGGCCTGGCGCTGCTGCTCTTTTACCGCATTGTCAGCTAACTGTAACGCACCAAAACTTTGTGGATACTGGCCAGCGACAAAGCCAACCCGCCCTTTTTCCATTCCATCAAGAATTTCACCTGCAGGCGCATCAGGCAATACGTCCAGCGCTTGTTGATACAAGCCCTGCTGCATTGCCTGATGGGTCTTACTATTTGCCGCACTATAATGACTAAATAAGCTCTGGGTCGACAGGTTCGCACAAGCAACCAATCCCAAAGACAGCACCGCTACGACGGCATGTTTCAACATCTTATGACTAACCCTAATAAAAAGCCTGAGTGCCCTTACCGTCGGCAAACACGCCGTAAATACACGCCACTCAGACTTCAATTTGGAACAGAAGTTCACTTGTCCTCGGTTTGCCTGCTAGCTCACCAAGCCTTGTGCTAACCCACAAGCATTGGCCCGAGAGGACGACCACCCAGCAAATGCATGTGGATATGGTATACCTCTTGGCCACCATGCGGATTACAGTTCATGATCAAACGGTAACCGTCTTCAGCAATGCCTTCCTGCTCAGCCAATTTACGGGCAACTGTAAACAGGCGTCCCATCATCAACTCGTCTTCTGCTTCCACATCATTGACGGTCGGCAACAGTTTATTCGGGATGATCAAAATGTGACTTGGCGCACGCGGGTTAATATCGCGGAAAGCCGTCACCAAATCGTCCTGGTAAACAACATCAGCTGGGATTTCCTTGCGAATAATCTTACTGAAAATGGTCTCTTCAGCCATGTCTTGCTCCATTTATCGTTATCGAATCTACACTTGCAGTATGCTCGACTACGCTCACAAGAGCAATATTGAACATTGTTTTTAATCTTTTTTCCAGTGTTTTTTTTCCATCCACCACATTCAATTCCGCCAAGTACCTTGAGCTGAGCGACTCGAACGAGTTCGTGAGCAAATACCAGACAGTCGAATAACAAAGTTATTTTTTGATGCAGCGGTCAAAGAATGTAAGAAGCCAAATCATTTACTATTTGGTATTAATCTCAAGGACTATATCAATAATTTATTGTTTAACTGAGTCAAGTTTGACGTATTTTAGTTTGCTTTTTTTGCTTCTAAAAATTTAAGCGTCACATTTTGTACGAAGACCAAAACCATAATTCTAACTTCGTATTACATTGCCATAAGTAAGATCTGCTGTCGCTTGCTTGTATTTTTTAGGGATATTATGAAGACAACGAAACAGACCTCCGTCATCCGACGTATGTATACCGGAATCGCCATCATGGTAATGCTATTTGTGGCCACTCTGGTCATGATGCTCGATGGCACCAGCCGGATCCATCAACAACTCCAAATCGTCACCAACCAATCTTTACCCTTGGTATCACTGTCAAACCAAGTCAGTGTCAGGCTTTTGGCGGCAGATAAGATCTACAAGGATTTTCTCACCAGCCAAGATCTGGCTCGAATGGACAGCTACGAAGAGCAATTCGGACACGCCCACAAACAGTTTCTGGCCGCCTTCGAACAGCTTGAGAATGCCGCACAAGACAATACGGCTCTCAGCAGCCAACTTGAAGCACTTATCGCACTGGAGAATCGTTATTTCCGCGAAGCCCATACTGCAATGGATAATTACCGGGCCCAACTGATTGCCCAGGCAGATCGCCAACAGTCAGCCCGACGATTCCAGCAGCTGCATAGTAGCCTCAATAATCGGATGAAGGATTATGTTGACGACCAAGAAAGCATTTCAGTCAAAATGATCGCCAAAAACTACTTTGTCAAACTGCAGGAAACGGAGGTCGTCACGTCAGATGCGCTGGCAACTGAAGATATCGAGATCATTGATAACGCGATTAAAAGTAACAGACGTAATATCAATCACCTCAACAATGCCTATCGCTCTTTGCTAGCAATGATGCCTGATCTCAAAGCGATATTTGATAAGTCGATCACACAGTACACGCTGGACATTGGCCAATCCGGCGGGGTACTGGATGATCACTTCCAATATATCGACGCACGCAACCGGCTCTATGACAATATTGCTATTCTTGCGAATGAAATCGACCAGGCCATGGAATTACTCGCAAGCTTCAGTGCGCAGGCAAATACTCAGATGAATACTGCGATCACCAACGCTGACAGGACTTACAGCCAAGGTTACCGCAATGCAACCTTGCTTGGGGTCGGTACCACGCTGTTTGCTTTGTTTATTGGTTGGTATCTTGCGCAAAGCGTTCGTAAGCCGCTAAATGCAACGTTAGCGACCCTTGAAGCATTGGCAAGGGGTGATATGACCAAGCGCAGCCAAGTCAACCAATTCGTTGAATTCAGCAAGCTGGGCAACTACATCAATACCCTTGCTGATAACCTACAAGAGATCCTCGGCAAGCTCAGCCAAGCCTCGAGTGATCTCACGGCAGTCGCTGAAGAGAACCAATCAACCACCACCAAGGCCAAGAACCGACTGCATGAGCAACGCCAACAAACGGCCTCTGTCGCCACTGCGATGACCGAGATGGAGCAGTCTGTCACCGACGTTTCCCACAGCGCGCAAAATTCCATGGAGCGGGTCCACGAGGTTGAAAAGGCATCCGCCACTGGCCGCGAAGTCATGAGCCGAAATATCAACACCACCCACCAACTCTCGACGCGGTTGGACAAGTCAGTTCACGCGGTCTCGGATCTTCAGGAAATGAGCAGCAATATTGGTTCAATCCTCGATGTGATACGCAACATTGCCGATCAAACCAACCTTCTCGCGCTCAATGCCGCCATCGAAGCGGCGCGTGCCGGTGAGCAAGGCCGCGGCTTCGCCGTGGTCGCCGATGAAGTGCGGGTACTGGCCAAGCGAACAACCGATTCGACATCGGAAATCGAGCAGATGATCCAGCGCTTACAGTCCAGTTCGGGGCTCGCTGTCGAGGTGATGCAGAGCTGTGTCAACGAAATGGATAACAGCCTGACTCAGGCATCCGATGCCAACAGTGCGATGGAGGAAATCCAAGCGATTATCCTTGAGATCAGCCAGATGAGCAGCCAAATCGCCCAAGCCGCTGAAGAGCAGCGCAGCACCACCGGATCGATTGCCCGCTCGCTGGAAGACATCAGCCATATTGCCGATTCGAATTACCGTTCGATGGAAGAGGTCGCCGAAGCCAGCAGCAAACTTGATCACCTTGCCCACCAGCAAAACGATCTGGTCCATCGCTTCAAGCTCTAGGCTTTTTCATCACCCAGCACAGCAAAAAGCCAGCCTCCCCAGCTGGCTTTTTCATTACAACGACTTGATCACCAACGCATCCAGATTGGTATTAAACAATTCAGTACCGCTTCAGGCTTTACCACCAGAAGCAATCGTTTGCTCCTTTTGCTCCAATTAATTCAATAGTTTGAAGATGCAGCTTTACAAGCTCAACCAGAGGTTTTAGAATCGGTCGATTTTTTTTGGGAGGGAAGCAACAATGACGACTATTACGATTACACGTCCTGATGACTGGCACTTACACCTGCGGGATGGCGACGTGCTCAATGACACTGTTCGCGATACCAGCCGCTATATGGGCCGAGCCATCATCATGCCAAACTTGGTTCCGCCGGTAACCGATACTGAAGCCGCTCTTGCTTACCGCGACCGTATCCTAGCCGAAAAGCCTCAAGGCAATTTCTCTCCTCTCATGACGCTCTACCTCACCGACAACACCACGCCTGACGAAATCCGCAAAGCCAAAGCAACCGGCCATATCTATGCCGCCAAACTTTACCCTGCTGGAGCCACCACCAACTCTGATTCCGGTGTCACATCGATCGACAAGTTGATCCCGACACTGGAAGCAATGCAGGAAGAAGGGATGTTGCTACTGATCCACGGCGAAGTGACTACCCACGAGGTCGATATCTTCGACCGTGAGCAGCAATTCCTTGATACGGTACTTGGCCCAATCGTCAAAAAGATGCCTGATCTAAAAATCGTGGTTGAGCACATCACCACCAAAGATGCAGTAGAATTTGTTAACAATGCTGGACCAAATGTGGCGGCAACCATCACGGCACACCACCTGATGTTCAACCGTAACCACATGCTTGTCGGCGGGATCCGTCCACACTTCTACTGCCTGCCTATCCTGAAACGCAATACCCACCAGCAAGCACTGGTTGCAGCAGCGACAAGCGGCAGCCCGAAGTTCTTCCTAGGTACCGACTCGGCACCACATGCCCAAGGACGCAAAGAATCGGCTTGTGGCTGTGCTGGCTCTTACACGGCCCATGCCGCCATCGAACTATACACCGAAGTCTTCGAGCAGGCAGGTGCGCTAGATAAGCTTGAAGCGTTTGCTAGCTTCAACGGACCGGACTTCTACGGTTTGCCTCGCAATACAGATACCATCACTCTGACAAAAGAAAACTGGGTTGTACCTGAGACCATGTCTTTTGGCAACGATGTTGTTGTGCCAATTCGTGCAGGCGAAGACATGACGTGGAAAGTGACGGCTTAATCCGCCACCAAGACAATATCCGGTCAGCTTGACTCTCGAGTACGATTTGCCAGCCAAGCCGCGATGAACCAATAAGAAAGGGGTGCCTATATGGCACCCCTTTTGTCATTTAGGCTTTCAAGCCATAATCTGGTTTAGCTGTGCACCGGTTCCACTACGGCGGGATTACTGCCCGGCAGTGGCAAATGGTGGAACAGACGATAAAGCACAGGCACCACTATCAACGTAAGTACCGTCGCAAAACCCAAGCCGAACATGATGGTCACCGCCATCGGCTTAAAAAACACATCCGGTAACAAGGGGACCATGCCCAATACGGTGGTAATGGCCGCCATACAAACCGGCCTGACGCGGCTCACTGCCGCATCCACTACCGCTTGGTATTTTTCCTTACCACTGGCAATCTCGATTTCGATTTGATCCAACAATACAATACCGTTTTTCACCAGCATCCCGGATAAACTGAGGAATCCGAGCAAGGCCATAAAACCAAACGGTGTATTGAGCAGCAGCAAGCCTGTTGTTACCCCAATAACCGCCAGCGGTACCGTCGCCCAGACAATCAGGGCTTCCTTCACTTTATTGAACAAGAAAATCGTGATCAAGAACATCACCAAATAGCCCATCGGCATGGTCTGGAACAAAGAGGCTTTCGCATCAGCCGATGACTCATACTCCCCGCCCCACTCCAACGAATAGCCTGGCGGGTAATCCAACCCTTCAATTTTCGATTGGATCCTAGCTTGTACGGTCGCAGCCGTTTCGTCACCCAGAGGATCCGGATCAGCCATCACGGTGAGCATCCGCTTACGATCCTTACGTGCGATAAGAGGGTCTTCCCAAATGACATTAGTCCCGTTGATCACCTGCTGGAGGGGGATATAACCTTGCGTTGCCGGGCTCCAGATCTTCATCCCTTCAATAGTACTGACATCCACTCGCTCTTCATCAGGCAAGCGAGCAACAATCGGCATCAAGTTCGTCCCGTCTCGATATATCCCGACAGTTAAGCCAGAGAAGGACATCTGCAACAGATCGTCGACATCTTTTTTGGTGATCCCGTAACGACGGGCTTGGCTTTCATTGAAGATAGGTTCAATAACCTTGTTGCGCTCACGCCAGTCGTGGCGGATATTAAATGCGCCAGGATCGGCATTAAGAATATCCACAACCTGTTTGGCAAGAGTACGCAGTACAGTGGGATCGGGACCAACCAAACGCGCCTCTATTTTCGAGCCGGATGATGGGCCAAGCATGATTTGCTTGAGCTTATATTCAAGTTCTGGATGTTTTGTATCCAGCGTCTCTCCGACCTTGCCCATAACCGGCAACACATCCTCGAAATTCTTGACCCGAATAACCAGTTCGCCATAAGAGGAATAGCTCTTCTCCGGCGAGTAGGTCAGCATGAAACGTTGTGACCCCTTACCGGCACTGGTACTGACATACTCAACCCGCTCATCCTGTGCGACAAAGCCTTCTAACTCTGCCAGGGTTGCATTGGTTGCCCGAATATCTGTGCCTTCCGGTAACCAAACATCAACCATGAACATCGGCGTGGTTGATGAAGGGAAGAAAGATTGCTTGAGCAGAGTAAAGCCGTACAGGCTTGCTCCCAACATAGCAACCAATACAATCACCGTCAGCCAGGCTCGACGCATGCAGAATTCAAGAAACGTCTTGTACCAAACAAAGAGCTTACCAGCATAAGGATCAGCGTCAGGATCTTCGCTACCGCTCTCCACCCCCCTGAAGAACAAGTCACTGAAAAACGGCGTCAATGAAATAGCCGTAAACCAGCTAAGCATCAGAGAAACCAGGAGGACGGTAAACAACGTTCGACAATATTCACCGGTCGAGTCCTGGGATAAACCGATCGGCGCGAACGCCATCACCGCAATCACCGTCGCGCCAAGTAGTGGCCATTTGGTTTGGGTTACAATGTCTGAAGCGGCCTGCATCCGGGTCCGCCCCTTTTGCATGCCTATCAGCACCCCTTCAACCACCACTATCGCATTATCGACCAGCATACCCAGAGCGATAACCAACGCACCCAGTGAGATCCGCTGCAAATCGATAGCCAGCCAACTCATAAAGACAAACGTACCCAATACCGTCAGCAGCAAGATCAAACCAATAAGCAGACCTGAACGCAGTCCCATAAAGAACAGCAATACGATGATTACGATCGCTACGGCTTGGCCAAGGCTCACAACAAAGCCACTAACCGACTTGTCCACCTCAGTAGGCTGGCTGTATACCACTCCGATATCGATTCCGACGGGTTGCTGTTCCTTGAGTTCGCGCAGCCTTGTCTCAACCCGCTTACCGACATCAACAACGTTGACCCCCTCCACCGCCGAAATTCCAACATGAAGCGCCTGCCTTCCGTTGTAACTGATCAGATTACTCGGCACCTCTTGGAAGTCCCGTTTTATTTCGGCGACATCTTTAAGGTAAATCAACCCTTCGGCACCGCTATCAGTGATGATCAAATCACCCAGCTCATCGACGTTCTGGAATTCACCGGTGGGATGGACGCGGATATACTCGGTGCCGATACGCACCGCACCCGCACTGGTGACAAGGTTCTGGGTCTCAAGTGTGCTGTAGATAGTCTGCGGTGAGATCCCTAAGCTGCTTAACCGCTGCATCGATATTTCGATGAATACCTGCTCTTGCTGGGTCCCCGTCACCGAGACCTTACCGACACCATCCACCAACTCAACTTCTCGGCGTAGATAGTCTACGTAATCGCTCAGCTCTTTATAGCTGTAGCCCTCGCCGGTCACGGCCAGCAACATTCCGAACACATCGCCGAAGTCATCCACCACCGAGGGCTCATGTACGCCCGGTGGCAGTGAAGGTTTGAGGTCATTGACCTTACGTCGCATTTCATCCCAGATCTGCGGAAGATCTTGCGGCCCGTAGTTGTTCTTCATGGTGACGGTTATTTGAGAGAGTCCACGGCTGGAAACCGAGTTAACCTCATCCACATAGATCAACTGCTGGATTGCTTTTTCGATCGGATAGGTCACCTCTTCTTCAACTTGCAGAGGTGTTGCCCCAGGATAGGCGGTGATCACCATCGCATCTTTAATCGTAAATGCGGGGTCTTCCAACCGTCCTAGCCCGAAGAAAGCCATGGTACCGCCAATCAGGAAAATCAGTGTCAGCATCCAGCTGATCACTTTGTTGCGAATAAAATAAGCTGCAATATCTTGTTTCATAATCAGCCTGCCTCCTTGTCCACAATGGTGACCGACTGGCCTTCACGTAATCTATTAGCCCCTTCGACAACAATATGCTCGCCGGCTTCTAGCCCCTCCAACAGGCGAACACCTTCAGGCACCACCTTGTCGGTAACAACTTTGCGTTTGGTCACTGTGTTATCGTCGTTGACGACCCAGACAAATTTATTGTCCATCGCCAAATCATCACCGTCTTCATTGACGATGGCTTCAAGCGGTATAACCGCTTCTCCCTTTCGGTAGACTTTTAGTTTCTGGGCATCCGCTTTCACCTGAACCGCCATGCCATCGAGAATAAAGCGGTCTTCGGGCATCGGCATAGTCAACGTCACCAGGAATGACCCCAAGTTAGGATCAGGCTCGGTGGTGAACTCTTTGAGTTGGGCTTTAAATTCGGATCCATCTTCAAGCAAGATTATCGCCTTAGGTTGAGACTCCTGGACTTCCACCGCCGTGCTTTGTGAATAGATCATGTCCGGTGCCTGGATAATAATATCGACCTGGTCAGCAAGGTGCAGGTTCATCACCAACTGGCCTACTTGTACATTCTCAAATTGCTCAACAGGTACCCGCGAGATCACCCCGGAGAAAGGCGCTTTAAGCTCAGTAAACGACAGGTTGAGTTTGGCGTAATCCAAACGGGCTTTGGCAATCCTCCGTTGTGCTCTCAGCTCATCAAACTGCGACTGCGGAAGGAAGCCTTGCTTGACCAGCTTGGCCGAGCGGCGGTATTGGCTATCTGACACATTAAACTTAGCCTGAGCATCATCGACTTCCAGCTTATAATCGGTTGGGTCAAGCCGGGCCAACAATTGTCCCTTCTTGACCATATCGCCGGGACGCACTCCAATAAAACTGACCTCCCCTTGGACCCGGAATGACAAACTCGATTTGTCTGCCGCTGCGGCGACTGCCGGAAAAGTCAATTGGGGTGCCGATTGCGCCATGAACACTTCTGCTACCGAAACGGGCACAACGATGGTTCGAGGCTCTAAAGCGGCTTTGTCACAGCCGGCGAGCAGTGTTATCCCACCCATCAACAAAGGTACTAGCGTTAACTTTTTCATCCTACAGCCCCCGCTCTTTTACCCACTTGCGAACTTTCTGTCCTTCTTGCAACTCCTGCACACCAGATGTCGCAATCAAGTCACCATCATTCAACCCATTCAGTACCCGGCGTTTAGCATCAAGGGTGACTGGAACCTTACTGACAATCCCTTGTTCATCCACGCGCCACACAAAGGTACTTTCCCCTTCGGTTAAAATAGCCCGTGACGGTATAGAGCCACTGGAGCTTTGTGGAATAATCACCCGTACATGTCCTGCCATACCGGGTAGTAAGTTAAACCCCTGAGGACGTTCCATAAATAACGTTACTTTGTAACTCGACGTTTTCTCATCGGCTTCGGTATCAATTTCCTTGAACTCAGCAGAAAACGTCTGGTCAGGAATAGTATCGAAAGTAACGGTGGGATCTTTTTCAAGATTGGCATGGCGCTGGAAGCGTGACAAAAGTTGATCTGGCAACAGGAAAGTCACATTGATCAAGCCAGCGCTTTGAATATGCATCACCGGTTGTTTGGCAGCAACATATTCATAATTTTCAACTAATGATAAAGACAGAGTGCCATCGTAAGGTGCAAGCAAACTCGCATAGTTCAAATTGGCCTGAGCCTTATCCAAATCGGCTTTAGCTTGATTAAGCTCAGCTTCCGAGCGGTCGAAATCCAGTTCAGACACCACGTTGGTTTTCAGCAACTCTTTATCACGCTTGTATTGTACTGCAGCCAGTTCATAATCAGCGTTGGCCTGCTCTAGCAATAAACGAAGTTCATCGGTATTGAGATGAGCAAGGACTTGTCCCCGCTTGACAACATCACCGGGGTTACCGTTGAGCTTATCTAACTGTCCTGACACCCGGAAAGCCAGTACGGCTTTATCTCCCGCTTCGACAACCGCGGGAAATGTCCGAAAACTTTCAGTATTGCCTACTGATACAGCCTCGAGCTTGACAGGCCTAGAGTCTGGTTCAGGAATGACGACTTCTTTATCCCCGCATCCTTGTACCATTAATGCTAACAAGGCCGGGGCCCACATCATGCGTCCCATAAAATCCTCTGTATTTCTTCTTTTTTGTTGTAATTATTTATGATACCAATTGCGCCGAGCGCGATTTCGTAACACCAAAACGCTTGTTAATACTATAGCCCACATGCCGCTACAATAATGAAACAAACCTCAGGAAAACAACTAAAAACAGCTTATTAAACATAGCAACGAAACTAACAGAGCGTTGATGAGACAACGATAGGCCACAACAGGAAATCAGGAGATGTCAGTAATAATCAGGTAAAGGAAACTTAAAATAGACGAATCTGTGATTTTTTGAGGCGAATTCACCTATTTTTATATTACTCAATAACGAATCCCCTTTGGCTGTCAGCCCAAACAATAAAAAAAGGAGCCTCTCGGCTCCTTTTTCAGTAGATGAAAACCATCTCACTCGTTTTCTAAGGCGATGAAATTAGCTCTCAAGCTCTGCAATTTTCACTTTCCAGGTATCCGGCCCGGTCTGGTGAGCATTCACCCCTTCAGCATCTACCGCAACCGTTACGGGCATATCTACGACGTCGAATTCGTAAATCGCTTCCATACCCAAGTCTTCAAACGCGACCACGCGAGCCTGCTTGATTGCTTTAGCCACTAGGTAAGCAGCACCACCAACCGCCATGAGGTAAACGGCCTTGTGCTGCTTGATTGATTCAATCGCTGCAGGACCACGCTCAGCCTTACCGATCATGCCGGTGAGGCCGGCTTGCTCAAGCATCATATCGGTGAACTTGTCCATACGTGTCGATGTCGTAGGGCCCGCAGGACCGACAACCTCATCACCGACAGCATCAACAGGACCGACGTAGTAGATAAAGCGATTGTTGAAATCAACCGGAAAATCTTCGCCCTTGGCTAGCATATCCTGGATGCGCTTGTGTGCCGCATCACGGCCTGTCAGGATTTTTCCTGATAGCAGTACGGTCTCGCCAGAACGCCAATCCTGCACGTCTGCTTTGGTAATTTCATCAAGGTTGACACGGCGTACGTTGTCTCCAACTTCCCATGTCACTTCCGGCCAATCTTCAAGCTTAGGCGGAGAGAGATCTGCCGGGCCTGTACCGTCCAGGGTGAAGTGCACATGGCGTGTCGCCGCACAGTTCGGGATCATACAAACAGGCTTGGAAGCCGCGTGCGTTGGTGCGGTTTTGATTTTGACATCCAACACAGTTGTTAGACCGCCAAGGCCCTGTGCACCAATACCCAGCTTGTTTACTCGGTTGTAGATATCCAGACGCAGTTCTTCTTCTGCATTCTGTGCACCTCGCTCTTGCAGTTCATGGATATCAATAGATTCCATCAGAGATTCTTTTGCCATTACTGCTGCTTTCTCGGCGGTACCACCAATACCGATACCCAGCATACCCGGCGGACACCAGCCAGCCCCCATTAGAGGAACGGTTTTTTCAACCCATGCCGCGACATCATCCGATGGGTTTAGCATCACCATCTTGGTTTTGTTCTCAGAGCCGCCGCCTTTAGCCGCAACCTGAATTTCAACTTTATCACCTGGTACCATATCAATATGGACAACGGCTGGCGCATTATCCTTGGTGTTTTTACGGCTACCGGCTGGATCGGCTACGACAGAGGCTCGTAGCGGATTGTCCGGGTTGGTATACGCTTGGCGTACACCTTCATCAATCATTTCCTGTACAGTCAGATCGCTATCCCATTGTACATTCATGCCAATTTTGACGAAGCAGGTCACAATCCCGGTATCTTGACAGATTGGACGGCGGCCTTCAGCTGACATACGCGAGTTGATAAGGATCTGAGCAATCGCATCTTTCGCAGCTTGGCTCTGCTCTTTGTTATAGGCCTTTTCCAAAGCTTGAACAAAGTCGAGCGGATGGTAGTAAGAGATGTACTGCAGCGCATCGGCTACACTACTAATCACATCTTGTTTACGGATGACGGTCATATCTGCCCTCGTTGATTTTTTATCATTCCCTGGCGCCCGATTTTTTGCTTCCAGTGTAGGGGGTGATTCACATTAGAAGTAAGTAATGCAACCACACGGCCATGATCCTCATGGCATTTCTCCATCCAGCTTATTTAAGTGCTACCAGCTAAAAATAATGCTTTCAGGACGTCCTTGGGCGTCGGATTAAATTCTGCGTTTATGATACTCTTGCGAATAATTTCGCGCCATGCGCCAGACGTACACCTGTCACAAAAAAGAAAATGATTTGTAAATCACATCCAGAACTGAGTATCGAACAACTCGACTACCACAAAAACGCCTCGCTAGCGTGGTTTGAATCGTTAGCGGGCCAGCCGTGGGCTATGATATTACGCTCTGCAGCTTCGGATCATCCAGATAATCGATTCGACATATTAGTTGCTGATCCTTTAGCCACTTTAGAGACATATGGTGAAACAACCCGTATTAATTTTTCAAATGGTGATGAAAAGTCCAGCAGCGATGACCCGTTTGCTTTGCTCCAAGCACTACAAGCACAACTGCTTCCATCGACAACCCCTTTGAAAGATGTACCTTTTATCGGGGGGGCCGTTGGGTTGTTCAGTTATGATTTGGGGCGACGGGTCGAAAAAATAGCGACCACTGCCCAGCATGATATTGCCACCGCTGATATGGCAGTAGGCATTTACGACTGGGCACTCATTGCCGATCACCTCACCGAACAGCTCTATTTAGTCTCTCAGGAAGGCAGTGACCGCATGCAATGGCTGCAACACCATCGCCACTGTGCAGAGCAAACAACTGCCGCTACCAATTTGCAACACCCTGCTGCTTTTGCATTAACATCGCCGTGGCAAGCCAATATGGATAAAGACGAATATTGCACCAAATTCGACCGTATCCAGCAGTATTTGCTATCCGGCGACTGCTACCAGATCAACTTAACCCAGCGTTTTTCAGCCCGTTACCAGGGTGATGAATGGCAGGCGTACCGCTTACTGGAAGAACGAAACGGTGCACCTTTTTCAGGTTTTCTCCGCACCAGCGACAGTGCCATCCTTTCTGTATCACCGGAAAGGTTTCTTCAGCATCGCGAAGGCCATATCGTAACCAAGCCTATTAAAGGTACCCGCCCACGAGATGCCGATCCTTGTCATGACAGGTGGTTGGCCGATGATCTACGCTCTGCGGACAAAGATCGCTCCGAAAACTTGATGATCGTTGATTTACTGAGAAACGATATCGGACGGGTCGCCAAGCCGGGCACGGTGAAAGTCCCGTCACTGTTCGATATCGAAAGCTTTCCTGCTGTACACCATTTGGTGAGCACCGTAACAGGTGAGCTTGATCAGCAATACACAGCAACCGACCTGCTGCGTGCCTGCTTCCCTGGGGGGTCGATTACCGGGGCGCCGAAAGTCAGGGCAATGGAAATTATCGAAGAACTAGAGCCAAATCGACGCAGTGCCTATTGCGGAAGCATTGGCTATATCAGTCGCTGTGGACAGATGGACACCAGCATCACCATTCGCACCTTGGTTGCTAGCAACCAGTCACTACACGTCTGGGCCGGCGGTGGCATTGTAGCGGATAGCCAAGCGGACAGTGAGTACCAGGAAACACTCGATAAACTGAGCCGCATCCTGCCCGTTCTTCAGAACTAATCTCGCTTTACGGCACCAAAACAGCACAAGACCAAGACGAACATCATGTTTGTCTTGGTCAAAAAAGAAATTCACTAAGTGGCTGTTTCAACATCTATAGTTATTAGTATGCCGTAATAGCGACACCACGGAAGGTTTATGAATATCCAACAACAGATCATCACCCGCTTCTTATTGGCTCCGCAAGCCAACTACGACCAAAGCCACACGCTTCGTGTTCGCCAGTACAATCAGGAAAACCGTCCATTAAAACCGGCTGCGGTCTTGATCCCGCTTGTCCCCCGCCACGGCTCTTTCAGCATGATTTTCACCCGTCGGGCTGAACACCTGAAACACCATCCGGGACAAGTTTCATTTCCCGGCGGAAGGTATGAGCCACAAGATATTGATTTAATTGATACCGCTTTACGTGAAACGCAAGAAGAGACCGGGATTTTATGCAACCGTGATAGCATTATTGGACAACTGCCAAGCTTACCAACAATCAGCGGTTATATTGTCACACCCTATTTATCGGTGATCGCACCGGATTACAGGCCACATCTGGATCCTAACGAGGTTGATGAGCTGTTCGAAGCCCCTATCGAACATGTATTAAACCCGATGAATATACGGATACAAAAAGTTACCTTGAGAGGGAAAAATCACAATATTTATTCAATTCCATTCAGCAAATATTCAATCTGGGGAGCTACAGCCCAGATGCTCAAACTACTGTCAGATCAGCTCTGGTATGAGAAAATCTAATCTGACACGTTAATTCCCCTAATTTTACCCCACCAGCAAGTGTGATCAAGGTCACACTGAATTGTATTGCAATTTCATCCAGCTACAGAACGAGATCTTGATCAAGGTTTTCCTGCAATAAATCACGAAAATGCGCCCCGTTCCTAATTTCCGTTCCGTAATTAACTTTGGATATATAATCATGCAAACATCTACAAGCACCGCAGCAACTACTGCTGCAAAAGCAGGATGGACGTATAAAGACATAACATGGGCACTTTCTCTATTCGGTACTGCTGTTGGTGCTGGCGTATTGTTCCTGCCAATCAAAGCGGGTGCTGGTGGTTTCTGGCCGCTTGTTATTCTTGCCCTACTTGCTCTTCCAATGACTTGGTTTGCTCACAAGAGCTTGGCTCGTTTCGTTCTTTCTGCGAAAAACCCTGAAGCAGATATTACAGATACTGTTGAAGAGCACTTCGGTAAAGCTGGCGCAAACATCATCACTTTTGCTTACTTCTTCGCCATCTACCCAATCGTTCTTATCTACGGTGTAGGTATTACCAATACTGTTGATTCTTTCATGGTTAACCAGCTAGGTATGGAATCTCTTCCTCGTTGGATTCTGTCTGGTGGCTTGATCATGGCCATGACTGCAGGTGTTTTATTCGGTAAAGAACTGATGCTGAAAGCAACTTCAGCGATGGTTTACCCACTAGTATTGGTTCTACTAGCACTATCTGTATACCTAATCCCTGATTGGAACGCGTCTATGGTTTCTGTTAGCCCTGACTGGAGCGCAATGCCTTCAATCATCTGGCTAGCTATCCCAATCATCGTATTCTCGTTCAACCACAGCCCGATCATCTCTCAGTTCTCTAAAGAGCAGCGTCGTGTGTACGGTGAAAATGCCGTTCAGAAAACCGACATGATCACTGGTGGCGCAGCAATGATGCTGATGGGCTTCGTGATGTTCTTCGTATTCTCTGTTGTACTATCTCTATCTCCAGAGCAGCTAGCTGACGCACAAGCACAAAACATCTCAGTACTGTCATACCTAGCAAACATCCACGAGTCACCAATGATTTCCCTGATGGGTCCAATGGTTGCTTTCGCTGCAATCACATCTAGCTACTTTGGTCACTTCCTGGGTGCTCACGAAGGTCTAGTTGGTCTAGTGAAGTCTCGCTCTGACATGTCAAAGAGCAAGATCGAGAAAATCTCTCTAGGCTTCATCGTCGTAACAACTTGGATTGTCGCAGTCGTTAACCCAAGCATCCTGGGCATGATTGAAACAATGGGTGCACCAATGATTGCAGCCATCCTGTTCCTAATGCCAATCTTCGCAATGCAGAAAGTACCAGCAATGGCTAAGTACAAGACTTCTGCTCCAGCACAGATTTTCACAGCGCTATGTGGTATTGCGGCGATTACTTCTGTAATCTACGGTGCACTATAAGGCTCGTTATCATCAACTTAATGATAATTAACCCGCACGAATTGAATTAGTAAGAAAATGTGCTACAACGCATAGTCTTCTGACTCAAATTCCGTACAATAGAGACACTAAAGAGCAGGACGCATTTGCCCCTGCTCTTTTGTTTTAATTATCCCGCCAAGGAAGGGGCGGGAATGATAAAAACTATAACAGTCTGGCGGTAACTAGATAGCTACCGTGACTGAGGTATTAGCAATGATCAGTGTTTTTGATATCTATAAAATCGGTGTGGGTCCTTCCAGTTCACACACTGTCGGCCCAATGAAAGCAGGTAAAGAATTTATCGATGACCTGCGTGCCATGGGCAAGCTTCGTGACGTGACTAAAATTACCGTGGATGTTTACGGTTCGCTTTCTCTAACCGGTAAAGGTCACCACACTGATATCGCAATTATTATGGGCCTGGCTGGTAACAGCCCTGAGCATGTTGACATCGACAGCATCCCTGGTTTTATCACCCGTGTTGAAGAGACAGAGCGACTACCCGTTGGCATGCACTGCCACACAGTAGACTTCCCGCGTGAAGGCGGTATGAACTTCCATACGACCAACCTTCCTCTTCACGAGAATGGCATGACCATCAACGCCTTCATCGGCGAAGAATTAGCTTACACCAAAACTTACTACTCTATTGGTGGTGGTTTCATTGTTGACGAAGAGAACTTCGGCAAAGCATCAGAATCATCAGTTAAAGTTCCATACATGTATACCACAGCCGACGAGCTGGTAAACCAGTGTAAGGAAAACGGTCTGTCCGTCAGCTCAATGGTAATGTCCAACGAGCGAGCGATGAACGCCGAAGACGAAATCAACACGTACTTTGCCAACATCTGGCGTACCATGCGTGAGTGTATGGATCGCGGTATGAACGAAGAAGGGATCCTGCCTGGTCCTCTGCGTGTACCACGTCGTGCGGCCGCCCTTCGTCAGCAACTAATGACAACTGAAAAGCTAAGCAACGACCCAATGACGGTTGTTGACTGGGTGAACATG
The DNA here is from genome assembly GCF_003025555.1 of Photobacterium lutimaris. GTDB lineage: Bacteria > Pseudomonadota > Gammaproteobacteria > Enterobacterales > Vibrionaceae > Photobacterium > Photobacterium lutimaris. The sequence continues at coordinate 713,224 of NZ_PYMH01000002.1, forward strand.
TATGCGTTCGCGGTTAACGAGGAAAACGCAGCTGGTGGTCGCGTAGTAACAGCACCAACAAACGGTGCCTGCGGTATCATTCCTGCCGTTTTGGCTTACTATGATAAATTCATCCAGACAGTAGGCTCGAAAGAGTACACGCGCTACTTTGCTGCATCTGGCGCTATTGGTGGTCTATACAAGCGTAATGCTTCTATCTCTGGTGCTGAAGTAGGCTGTCAGGGGGAAGTGGGTGTGGCTTGTTCTATGGCGGCTGCAGGCCTTGCAGAGCTGATGGGTGGTAGCCCAGAACAAGTTTGTATGGCGGCTGAAATCGCAATGGAACACAACCTTGGCCTAACTTGTGACCCAGTTGCTGGTCAGGTACAGGTTCCATGTATCGAGCGTAACGGTATCGCAGCGGTTAAAGCAATCAACGCTTCACGTATGGCACTGCGCCGCTCTTCTGAGCCTCGCGTATCACTGGATAAAGTTATCGAAACGATGCTTGAAACAGGTAAAGACATGAACGCAAAATACCGTGAAACCTCTCAGGGTGGTCTAGCAATCAAAGTTATTTGCTAATCCAACCCGCAATAAAAATTGAAAAGCTACCCGATGGGTAGCTTTTTTATACCCGTAATAGTGCAACCCATCAGCGTACGACTGAGCCTCGGTGGTTAAAATGCCCCACCCGCGCTATGCAAGAGCTGTTCAATATCTTCAGCCAGCGCTTCGCTACATTGCAGCGTAGTAACCCATGATATTGGGATCCCTTGGCTGTCACCAAAGCCATAGCATGCCCCAGCAATCGCCCCAACCAATATCCCGCGGCCACAGCTATCACCGCCTACGGCAATATTTTTGAGTACCGCCTCGGTATAACTCGAACTGTTTTGCAATACCCAAGCGGCCACCGGCAGGCTGTCGGCAAGGTGACAAGCACTGTTGGCAATGGAAAAAACATGCGAAAGATCGTTCACATCGCCGCTGAGCACCCGTACCTGCTCGATCTTTTCCTGTACCACTTCGGGGCATTTTACTTTCAGGACATTGAGTACAGGCTCCATCCGCCTTGAGCGTAGTGCTTCATTAAGGGCGCTGGCAAATGCCTTGGCGCAGACCAGAGCCTGTTCGTTTTGATGAGTAATACCGACAATCCGGTCTATTTCGTTTTCCAGCTTCTCAGATGGCATCTTCAAGGCAACCAAGGCGGGAACAGCACATAATGCTGGGTTCTGATCATCATCGCTCCCGGAGTCTTCCGGCCAGTCCTCAGGCGGAAGGGAAAACAGCGACAGTAACAAAGCTTTGGTCGGGCTATCGACATAGCCAATGAACTCCCCGCCAGGGCCGAAGTAATCGATAATTTCCTGCTGCAAGCGATGGGTGTCAACGTCAGGCTCACTGAGCAGGCGAATATACAATGCCAGCCACTCACCGTAAATCGTCAGCTCGCCAGCTGTGAGCTTATCATGGGCATAGTAGCCTTCGACCCCTTCATAGTGGTGGGCATCGGGTTCAATAAAAGGAAAGTGCGGTAGGGACTGGAGGGTGCGGATACGTTCCGGTGAATAGATCCAATGAGTACCCATGCTGGCAGCATCTGCGACGAGGGCTCCCATCAAGGCTGCATAACGTTGTGCCATATTCTCATCCTTTCATGAGCTACACGCGATGCAATAAGCTTATACCAAACTGAACAAAATTCTGACCCAGCGACAAGAAATAAAAAACCCGCCGTAAAGGCGGGTTATATACCCAAGCTACTTCAAGATGTAGATTCAGCGAGAATTTATAAGCTTATAGACAAGGCATTGTTTTGAAGATCTAGTGACTCTAAATCAAGAAACAATAACGATGTATAGAAGCTTAGAAAACTCGCCCTTCGGGAGGGTGTCAGCGCATTCACTCCTTCGTTGAATGCGCTGACAACCCTCTGAATCCTGCACCTTGAGGTAACTTGGGTATAACAATCAGCGATTAGCTAAATATTACGCAGCAGCTTTAAGTGCCTTGTCTTTTTTCAGCTCGCCAACAGGCAGGATAGTACGGCCGTATTCGTTGTTCAGTACCTGCGCCATTGCGAAGTAAATCGCACTTGCACCACAGATGATGCCTTCGAAGCCTGCGATAGTACCGATTAGCGCGCTGCCAGTGAAATCACGTGCTGCTAGCAGGAAGAACAGGACGGTTAGAGAACCGAATACAAATTGCTTAGCACGTGGGTAGCACAGTGAACCGATGAACATAAAGCCTGTGAAGATGCCCCATAGAAGTAGGTACCAACCCATGAAGCTAGCAGGGCTAGCAGGCAGACCCATGTACGGCATAACAATCAGACCAACCAGTGTCAGCCAGAACAGACCGTAAGAAGTGAATGCTGTGGTACCAAACGTATCACCACGCTTGAAGCACATCATGCCTACGATAACTTGGCTCAAGCCACCGTAAAAAATACCCATAGCTAGGATCATCGAATCAATTGGGAAAAAGCCCGCATTGTGGATGTTCAGAAGGATGGTAGTCATACCAAAGCCCATAAGACCTAGTGGTGCTGGGTTAGCTAATTTCGTAGACATGTTTTCCTCAAATAGGAGTGGTTCAACAAAAATGATAAAAATTAAAATATGGGTGCATCAATCAATGCGCGGCGAATTCTAAAGGACGAAGACAGGCAAATCAAGCCATAAGCCGTGCAAAACTTAACCAAACTCAAAAAAAGTTTTAATTTTCCACTTTTCTGTAAAGCAATTTTTAATCACCAATCATGAATAAGTGTTAATAAATGTAATCCTATAGAGTATAAACAACACTCAAAACCCAATAAAAATAAAATAAATCATACACTTAAAACAACCACCAGCATCCAACCCTGTCATAAAGTGTCATAACACGGCATTTTGTGTGCCTACTGTCCTATCTCGCCATGAGTCTAGGCTTCGGGCAAAAAAAAGCAGCATAAATGCTGCTTTTTCAGGCGTATTGACTTTCAACTCAAGAGGAAGGAGTGATCATATTTCCTTACCCTCATCCTCTTCATTCGCCGCGACTGCAACAGCACTGCTATTACTTTCAGCCTCACCCGCTTGCTTAACCGCATTCATGTGCGCAGGCCGTGCTTCCAACTCGCCAGTATTGAGCAACCCTGTGGCTTGCTGATCTTGCAACGGAACCGCTGGTACTGGTGGAATGGCCGATAACTGTGCTTGCAGCTTGGCTATTTGTTGATTCTGCTTTTCGATCAACCCCTTTAGGGTCTCAAGCTGAAGCTGTTGCTGATTGGGTTTCGCCTTGCGCTTGACCAACTCATATTGCTGGCGTGTATCAGCAGCATCCGAACTTAATCGCTTGGCTTGCTCTGCCAGCGGTTGGTCACGCAAGTCGGAATCATTGAGCGCCTTAGAAATACCAAGCATCTTCCCTTCAATGGCAAGAATATAATTCTCATATTCATCACGGTTACGATCACGAAGGTATTTCACCTCCTCGGCAATATGCGCAGCATGGGCCAGTTCAAACTCGATGCTAGAAACGACCTGGTTGATAGCATCAAAGGCTCGTGGTTGATTATCGATTAAGTCCTTACCTGCTTTAATTTCATCTTCCACCGTTGAATAACTGAGCGGAGCATAATAGCGGACATCTTCTCGGCGCAGCTGGCGCAGTGCTTCCTCTTGTGGGGCAATATAGATACGCTTTATCACCCTCACTTCCAAACTGTGGGCACGTGATAGGAATTCAGTCTGCTCTTCGCGAGCCCGATTGAGGTTGCCCCGAGCCACAAAGGAAAATAAATTGCTATAAAAACGGTTGAGCCGAACAAACTCACTGCGATAGTGGGCATTGGCATCAATCGAATTCAGGTAGGCCAATTGAGTCATTGCCGGCTCCAAGACCCTGTCGGCAATTTTTTTGAGATCCACCAATTCGGTATAATTGCTCTTTACTGCCTCTATGTCATTGTAGAAACGATCCAGATACGTCACGGAAGAGAAAAGTGAATAACTTTGATTGGCTAGGTCTGGCGAAGATTGAATATCTTTGAAGAGATTGTCGGCGCGCTGCCAACTTTCCATCATAGTGGTATATCTTTCCGGGGCATAAAGCATTAGCCCCTCTGCGTCGACAAGGGTATTGCGCCAATGGCGGTGAATTTTATCAGCAGACTGAAGTACGCTTTCAACATTCACTTCCGTTGATAATCCGTTGTCATTATCTGGCGTGCTTGCACAACCAGCGAGCAAAGCAGCCAATAATGCCATGCTGGCTACTTTCCCAACATACTTCATAAATATGTGTTCCGATTCTTTTTCCAGCCAGAGAGATTGTTCAGGCCGGTTATTATTGTCTTTTCTCTCGATATTCTATCTGACTCACTGTTTTATAAAAAGTTCATCGGCTTGTTTTATCGAGTTTTGAACAAAACTTGACATAAGGTCAACTTTTTCGCGCATATTACCGTCAGGTTTTGCCATCTGATCAAGCCGCATCAAAGTGTCAGGCAATATTATTTTAGGCTAAATCCTTGGCCTTCAATAAACTGTTTCATAAATGGACGGGCTTCTTTATTCAGGGTCCCAGAAATTTGCTCACTCCAAGACATATCTTTACTGCCGCCAGAACGGTGTTGGTAATATTTCCTAACATGCTGGTCGTAGCAGGCCAGTATCTCCCGGTTTAACGGGGCATAACTGTTTTCGTGCACGACAAGCGACCGGGGAAGACGGGGTTTGATCTCCGGTGATTGGGCCGGATGGCCAAGGCAGAGGCCAAATAACGGCAGTACATGTTTAGGTAGGGATAATAGCGAAGAAACGTTATCGGGATTATTTCTCAAACCACCAATATATACCCCCCCCAACCCCAGAGACTCCGCCGCCAAGAGGCTATTCTGGGCCATTAACGCCGCATCGACGGCACCAATTAAGGTTTGTTCACTGAAACCCAGTTTTGCTTCAGGGTAAATCTGTTGATGACGATTGTAATCAGCACAAAAGACAAAAAATTCGGCTGCACTGGCGACATATTCCTGACCGCCAGCATATTGTGCCAACAGCAACCGCTTTTCATGGTCTGTTACCCGAATAATACTGACACACTGAATGAAGCTAGATGATGACGCTGCAATAGCACAATCCAAAATGGTATGACACTGACGTTCATTTATCGGTTCAGACGTGAATTTTCGGATAGAGCGGTGCTGCAGAATGGTTTCAATCGTCTGGTTCATACATATCCCTATAACAGTGAGCCTCACGGTGACTACACCACTTTATCATAGGTGCCCGCTTTGACCCACCGCTATACCTTATCCGCCTGTAAATCGGTATTAGGAATACCGCATTGCCATTTAATTCTCCTGACTATACAGGTCATCAGTGGTCATTGCGTTCTGTGCTTTACATGGGCATATTTGATTGAGAATACTTAGCAATCGCTCTTTGTTCAGTGGCAACGGATTCCCCTTAATGGAGTTGGAGAGTAATGCATCTTCAGCCACCTCATCAAACATCACATTACAGAAGCCATACTCAGTCACAGACGGTAAATTCAAGCGCTTGAGTGTCCGCTTAGTCCAGTCAATACCGTCAATGATTTCTGCATTCATCCGGCCCGTCAGAATACAAGCCAGTTGGCGGTAACGGTTGAGAACATCGGCTCTGCCCGCCTCGCGCGCGGCCAAGACATTTTCCTGCATAACATATGGGGCCAATTGAGCGGTGATCAAACCATGGGGTGCGTGCAACCGGCCCCCCAGTGAAGAGGCGAGTCCGTGAGCGGCTCCCAATTTGGCATTCGCCAGCGCCATACCGCCCAGCATAGCGGCAAAGGCCATATCCGATCGGGCACGGGGATCGTCATCTTCACAGGCAGCCAAAATAGCACCTGACAGCCGTCTCAGACCTTCCTCACACACCATATCGGTTAATGGGTTGGGTTCGCCGCAGACATAGGACTCCATCAAGTGGGTAAAGGCATCCATCCCGCAGCAGCCTGACATGACCGGCCCCATGCCGTAGGTCAAAGTAGGATCAACAATTGCCAGGTCCGGCAACATCTCAGGGCTACGCAGGCCGACTTTGACATTTTCCTGGGCCGAGCGGAGCACCGCACTCTTGCTGACTTCCGACCCCGTACCTGCGGTGGTAGGAACGGCAATAAACGGAATAGGCTTGGCCTGCAACGGCACGTTACGCCCAACAACCTCTACGTAGTCATAGACACTGCCTTGGTTGGGAATTAACGCGGCCAAGGCCTTCCCAGCATCAAGTACGCTTCCCCCACCAATCGCCAGCACCATATCGGGCCGGAATTTCCGCCCCATCGCCGCCATCTCTTCCACCATCGCAATCAAGGGCTCGCCATGCACTGCCACTTGCTGATAACGCATCCCCTGCTGCTTGAAATAACTGATCAATGGTTCCGCTCGGACACTGTCCCGCCCCGTCACAAGCAGCACACTGTAGCCAAACTGGTTTAACGTCGACAGCGAGTTATTCAGTGCGCCTTCTCCGAATATAATCCGGGTGGCCGTCATAAACTGGAACATAAACACTCCATTACGTATTTTTGTTTAATTATGATCGAGTGTGACCCTCTGCCTATTCCTGTTTTTGATTCTGAGCAACTTTTCACCATTGAATACCAGTATCGTGACCATAACCTGCTGGCTGTCACACTTCATCCCAAGCAACATAACGCCTCCATTTAAGCTTGTATGCCCGGTACACCGGTGGATTTATCTTCAATCGGTTTTGTCTATAACAGCAAGAGATAAATCCCTCTTTCTCATCCCAGCCAGTCACGTTATAGTAACTGCATCAAATTTAAGGAGAGACGTTATGTTCGTTGTTATTTTTGGCCGTCCTGGTTGCCCATTCTGTGTTCGTGCAAAAGATCTGGCTGACAAGCTAAAAGAAGAACGCGAAGGTTTTAACTACCGTTACGTTGATATCCACGCTGAAGGCATCAGTAAAGCTGACTTGGAAAAAACGGTTGGCAAGCCTGTAGAAACAGTACCTCAAATCTTCATCGACCAAGAGCACATCGGTGGCTGCACAGAATTCGAAGCATATGCGAAAGAAAACCTAGACTTGTTTCAGTAAGCACTAAGCAACAAGTTTGGTAACATTTTTTTAAAAAGGCTGAAATATCAGCCTTTTTTATTATCTTAAGCTTTATTTGCCAGCAAATTAATTCGAAAAATTTCTGTTAATAACGATCATTTTCGGTATGCCACCAACCTAAAATCAGCTAGAATTTCGTCACTTTTATTGCTGGTCCCTCGTTGCGGAAAAAACTGTAGTGAACATCGATGTCGCCGCCCTTCTCCATCAGAATGATATTCTGTTGCTCTTTGTTGTACTTGCTGTTGGCCTGTCGGCCGGAAAAATACGCATAGCGAATATGCAATTAGGTAACTCTATCGGAGTTCTCATCACTGCCCTTCTTTTTGGTAATGCCGGTTTTACCTTTGACTCCGAGGCGTTGAATATCGGCTTTATGCTGTTTATTTTCTGCGTTGGTATTGAAGCCGGTCCTAACTTCTTCGGCATTTTCTTCCGTGATGGTAAACATTATTTAATGCTCGCGCTGGTGGTGATTCTTTCAGCGATTGTCATTACGGTGACCATGAGCAACTATCTAGGTCTCGGCTTAGGCTTGAGTACTGGTTTAATGGCGGGCTCACTGACAGCAACACCGATATTGGTCGGGGCAAAAGATGCTCTGGCCAGTGGGTTATCCAATATCTCAGATCCTGACAGTATTCAGCAGATCATCGACAGTATCAGTGTTGGCTATGCCATGTCTTATTTAGTTGGTTTGGTCAGTGTCATTATGCTGGCCAAATTGATGCCAAAACTGCAAAAGCAAAACTTGGCCGAATCATCTCAACAGATCGCCCGTGAACGCGGGATCGGTGAAAGTGCCCAGCGCAAGGTCTACCTGCCAATTATCCGAGCCTATCGGGTTGGCCCCGAGCTGATCAACTGGATTGATGGCCGTAACCTGCGCGAACTGGGTATCTACCGCCAAACCGGTTGCTACATCGAACGGATTCGCCGAAATGGCATTTTAGCGAATCCCGATGGTGATGCTATCTTACAGGAAGGCGATGAGATCGCGCTGGTGGGCTATCCAGATAGCCATGCCCGCTTGGATCCGAGCTTTCGTAACGGCAAAGAGGTTTTCGACCGTGATCTGCTCGACTTGCGTATTGTCGAAGAAGAAATCGTGGTTAAAAACGACAGTATTGCGGGTAAGCGTCTGTCAGAGCTAAACCTATCGGAATACGGCTGCTTCCTCAACCGCGTAGTCCGTGCCCAGATAGAAATGCCAATGGATCATAATATCCTGCTGAGCAAGGGAGATATTCTTCAAGTTAGTGGCGAGAAGAGCCGTGTACTCGGGCTCGCCGAGCGAATTGGTTTTATCTCGGTACATAGCCAGATTGCTGACCTGTTGGCTTTCTGCTGTTTCTTTATCATTGGCTTGCTGGTCGGTACCATCACCATGACTTTCGGGCAGATTGCCTTTGGTCTAGGTAGCGCAGCCGGTTTGCTTGTGGCAGGGATCACCCTTGGCTTTCTGCGGGCCAACCACCCGACTTTCGGCTATGTACCTCAGGGCGCACTGAACATGACCAAAGATCTCGGCCTGATGGTCTTTATGGTCGGCATTGGCTTGAGTGCCGGCTCCAACTTATTCGACTCGTTATCGCAAGTCGGCTTGGCGGTGTTCTCGGCAAGCCTGATGGTGAGCGTGATCCCGGTTGTACTGGCTTACCTGTTTGGGGCCTATGTGCTCAAGATGAACCGCGCCTTACTGTTTGGGGCGATTATCGGTGCCCGCACCTGTGCACCGGCAATGGATATGATTAATGAACATGCCCGCAGTACCATTCCAGCGCTTGGCTATGCCGGCACCTATGCCATCGCCAACGTCCTGCTGACCATTGCCGGGACACTGTTTGTGATCCTCAGTTGACGGCCATTGACCAACTAACCTGTGGTTTTACAGCCTCATAGGCACAAGACAAAATAACATGCCCCCAGCACACTCTTGCTGGGGGCATTTTTTTGCTTAACAGACAAGTGGCGAGTCAGCACAGATTCAGTCCCTATCATCTAAGCTATAAAGAGCTAAATTCTCCGTATATCCCTGATTAGCACCACAAATTGCTAGGAAATATTCGCCACCTCTTACTCTATTCAGTATATTGGTTGAATAGAATGAAAAACTATTGGTAATCAAAACTATGCGTATCCTTATTGTTGAAGACGACCCGATTCTGAGCCACCACTTAAAATCCCAACTGAGTGAAATGGGCCATCAGGTCCAGTGTGCCGCTACGGCAGAAGAAGGTCTCTTCTTTGCCCAAGATTACCCAAACGATGTGGCTATCGTTGATATCGGCCTACCCGATCGTGATGGTATCAGCCTGATCAAAGATATGCGCGAGAAAGGTTTACGCCTGCCAATCCTGATTCTGACTGCCCGCTCAAACTGGCAAGACAAAGTCACTGGGCTTGAGGCCGGTGCCGATGACTACCTGGTTAAACCGTTCCAGAAAGAAGAAATGGTCGCGCGACTCAGTGCTCTGGTCCGCCGCAGTGCAGGCTTTGTCAAGCCAGAGATGACTGCCGGTGATATCCGTGTCGACCTGCTGGCCAAGCAAGTCTTTATCCAGGAGAATCTGCTTGAGCTAACCGCATTTGAATATGACTTGCTGGAATACCTGATGCGCCATAGCCGCCAGGTCGTCTCCAAACAACGCCTGCTGGATGTACTTTACGAAGATCAGGAAGGTGATCCAAACACTATCGAAGTCATGATCAGCCGCTTGCGTAAGAAGTTCACCAATAATGGGCAGGATAACCCGATTTCAACCATCCGTGGCCAAGGCTATATTTTCGAGCTTCAAGCGCAATAATGAAGAGGATTATCCAACCAAGGCTCCGCCGTAGGGTCCTCGTCACCTCGGTGGCGATTATTGTTTTGATCACCTCAGCACTTGCTGGGGTGATTAACCAGCTTTATAGCCAAAGTTATATGGCCGCCTACTCATCTGAGCTTGTCGCCCAGATGCCAATGGTTGTCGCTCAGTTAAACCGAGCGGGCCTGATCAAAGATGTCGACAAATGGATTGACTCCGTTGACCCATCCGATACTGATTATATGTCGGTAGTGTGTGACAAATCCGATCACACCATTTGGCTTTCCGATGAGGCCAAAGAAGCCAACATCGGTAATATCTGTGGCGAGTTACCCGACAGCATCCCGGTTCCAACCTTGGTCGAGACCCCGGAAGGCGAAAGCTATATTGCCTATAACATGAGCCAAGAGAGAGAGGGTGGTACGGTTTACCAACTTGTGGTTCTGCGCTCCGGTGATTCCTATGTCTCATCACTCAACCAGCTACACAAGCGTACAACGTTCTATTTGGGGCTTTTTGTTCTTATCGCGATCGCATTCTTGATTGCCGCTTTCCATTGGAGCTTCCAGCCGCTGCGAAAGATGGCTTTACAGCTTGATCAAATGACCGACTCCAAACGGGACAAGCTTGATGATGATTTTCCTATGGAATTACAAGACGTCACCTTGGCGCTCAATCGCTTGATTGAGATCAGCAATGCCCAAAAAGGCCGTTACCGCCATGCGATGGATGACTTGGCACATAGCCTGAAAACCCGACTGGCTGCAACCAACGCCCTACTAGATGACAAAGACATACCGCGCTTTGAGCTCAACCAGCGGGTAATGGAGCAGATCAGCCAAATGGATGAGCTGGTACAGTATCAACTGAAGCGCGCCATGATGGGCCAACAGGGGCTGCAGAAAGACAAGACCGAATTAAAACCGCTCACTGACAGTTTCAGCCGCTTGCTCAGCAAGGTATATAACGAGAAGAACGTCGCATTGCGCTGCTTCTTCAACGACAAATTGACGCTGCCGGTCAACCGAAGCGACTTGATGGAATTGCTCGGTAACCTGCTTGAAAATGCCTACCGCTTCTGTATTGCCGAGGTTCGGGTAACAGTGAAGGAAAAGCCAGATCGGTTTATCATCGTTATTGAGGATGATGGCCCGGGCGTGCCGGAAGATGTGCGAGAAGCCATTTTCCAACGCGGCGTTCGAGCAGATCAGCTCAACCCCGGTCAAGGTATCGGCCTGTCGGTTTGCCACGAGATAGTCATGAGTTACAAGGGCACGATTCATGTTGAATCTGCATCGATTGAAGGCGCAGCCTTTGTGATTGAGCTGCCCAAAAACTAAGCACCAAGGTGCTTTGGTATAAACAAAAAAACCGCCTTCCGGCGGTTTTTTTATTTAAACACTTTGCATGAAATTAGATGTCTTTAACATCAAACTCTGCAATAGGGCTTACGTCAGCACTGTAATCAACTGCTTCGACACCAAAGCCAAACAGCTTCAGGAACTCATCTTTGTATTGCTGGTAGTCAGCAACATCAAATAGGTTCTCGTTGGTGACGGTTGGCCATAGATCACGACAATGCTTCTGAATATCTTCACGTAGTTCCCAATCATCCAGGCGTAGACGGTTTTCACCGTCAACGTCGGCAGCGCTGCCATCAGCCTTGAATAGGCGCTGGGTGAACATACGGTGGATCTGCTCCATACAACCTTCGTGAACACCTTCTTCACGCATCTTCTTGAAGACCATAGCGATATACAGAGGCATAACAGGAATAGCAGAGCTTGCCTGAGTCACGACACTCTTCAGCACGGCAACGTTGGCTGTACCACCCGTTGCAGATAGCTTATCGTTAAGTTCAGAAGCCGCACGGTCAAGGTCCATTTTCGCCTTGCCCAGAGCACCATGCCAGTAGATTGGCCAAGTGATCTCCGTACCGATATAGCTATAGGCAACTGTTTTGCAGCCATCAGCCAATACGCCAGCATCAGACAGCGCATTGATCCATAGCTCCCAATCCTGACCGCCCATGACAGTCACAGTATCTTCAACTTCCTGCTCTGTCGCCGGCTCAATACTGGCTTCAATCAAGACGTCTTTATTGGTATCAACGGCTGTCGCCGTGTAGGTTTCACCCATTGGCTTAAGTGATGAACGAACCACTTCGCCAGAGTCGGGCATTTTACGCACGGGAGAAGCCAGTGAGTAAACCACCATATCAATCTGACCCAGATCTTCTTTGATCAGATCAATCACTTTCTGTTTTGCTTCGTGAGAGAAAGCATCACCATTCAAGCTCTTGGAGTACAGACCTTCTTCTTTAGCAAACTTATCGAATGCGGCAGAGTTGTACCAGCCTGCTGTACCCGGTTTCTTTTCAGTTCCCGGTTTTTCGAAGAACACACCAATTGTTGCAGCACCGCCACCGAATGCAGCAGCAATACGCGAAGACAAACCATAGCCGCTTGATGAACCAACAACCAGCACACGCTTAGGGGCATCGGCAATTGGGCCCTGCGCCTTAGTGTATGCAATCTGCTCTTTGACGTTTTCCTCACAACCCACAGGGTGAGTCGTTGTACAAATAAATCCACGAATTCTAGGTTTGATGATCATTTTCAACTTCCCTTACACAATTGACAGTAGGATAAAAGGTAAATGACAAAATCGCATTAAATTTATGAGCGAAAACGCTAAATTCGACAGTGGTTGGAGGTGTTACGCGCGGAAAGTCACAAAAAATACCAAAAAAAGTGCCACGCGATTGCGTGGCACATGGGAGACACCAGGTTTATTGTTCACAAGGCCTGAGCCTTAGGCTGCTTTCCCCGGTTGTAAGCCGCCTTTTTTAAAGTGGGCAGCAGAGAAGTGATCCACTTGAATCGCTTTCTGTCTGAGCTGCTCAGCATTTTGCATTTTTTCCACTTCAGCTTCTGTGACGATCCCCGCATCAAGGGCAATTTGTAACTTCTCTGTTAATGAAACCTTGCGCGGGATCTCACCGGCTTTAACGGCCTTGGCAATTTTACGCTCAAGATCCTTCACCCCATACATGGCAACAAATGCCCGCTCCATCAGCCCGACCGGATCATCTTCATGTTTACCGACATAGCAAAGGTGAGTCAAACGATCACGCTGCTTACCGGGGCGCATCAGCAACTCGGCAATCTTCACGGCCAGCTCATCCTTCGGTGCGGCATAATGAATGCCAAGCGGGAACAGCAAAGTACGCAGTAAGCGGCCGACTCCCTTACGCGGGAAGTTCGCCAACACCTCATCAAAAGCCACCCCACACTGGTGTAGGCTATGTTGCAGACCGTAGTGGACAAACGGCAGATCTTGCTGCTGACGACCTTCATCTTCATAGCGCTTAAGCACTGCAGAAGCCAGATACAAGTGGCTCAATACATCACCCAAACGTGCCGAGACCATTTCGCGTCGCTTCAGCTCACCGCCCAAGCTCAACATGGCAAAGTCAGCAGCGACTGCCAATGCCCGGCTCATTCGAGATAGCTGCTTATAGTAATTAGCGGTTTCACCACTGACCGGCGAATTGTTGAAACGTGAACCACTAAAGGCATTAAGCAGTGATTTACTCACATTACCAACAGCAAAACCAATGTGGCTAGCCAACAGTTTATCGAAATCCTTGGCTCCTTCCCTGCTATCGGGATTGGCTGCCGCTTCCATCTCGCTAAGTACATATGGGTGACAGCGAGTCGCCCCCTGACCAAAGATCATCAGGTTACGGGTCAGAATATTGGCCCCTTCTACTGTGATAGCAACCGGCATACCAAAGTAGTGGTGGCCAATATAGTTCATTGGCCCAAGTTGAATCGCGCGGCCAGCATGCACATCCATCGAATCATTAAGGATGGTACGGGCCATCTCCGTCATATGGTACTTAGCAATCGCAGTGACGATTCCCGGCGTTTCATCCATATCAAGTGACGTCGTTGTCAGAGTTCTGGACGCCTCTAGCATATAAGTAAAGCCACCAATACGTCCCATCGCCTGCGCGACACCTTCAAAGTTACCAATCGACATACCAAACTGCTTACGGACATAAGCGTACGCACCTGTCGTTCTCGCCGTCAGGTGTCCAACCGCGGTACCAAGCGCAGGCAATGAAATCCCTCGGCCAGCCGACAAGCATTCCACCAGCATACGCCAGCCTCGGCCGACATAATCCTGACCGCCAATAACCCAATCCATCGGGATAAAAACATCACTGCCTCGGGTTGGACCATTCATAAAGGCAAGGTTAAGTGGATCATGGCGCTCACCGATTTCGACACCGGGATGATCAGACGGGATCAGGGCACAGGTAATACCTAGCTCTTTCTTCTCGCCAATGAGCCCGTCAGGATCTTGCAGCTTAAAGGCTAAGCCAAGCACGGTGGCAACAGGTGCAAGGGTAATGTAGCGCTTATTCCAACTGACACGGATACCCAATACTTGCTCGCCTTGGTACTCGTCGTAACACACCACACCCTGATCGGGAATCCCCCCCGCATCTGAGCCCGCTTCCGGTCCGGTAAGCGCAAAACACGGAACATCTTCGCCGTGTGCCAGGCGTGGCAGCCAGTAATCTTTCTGCTCTTGGGTGCCATAGTGGGTCAGCAGCTCTCCTGGCCCCAAAGAGTTAGGTACCATCACCGATACAGCCGCACTCAAACTCTTAGTTGCAATGCGGGTCACAATGGTCGAGTTGGCATGGGCTGAAAAGTCCAAGCCACCGTATTCCTTACCGATAATCAGCGAGAAGAATTTTTCTTTGCGCAGATACTCCCACACTTCAGGTGGCAGATCTTTATCTTCCTGGACAATCTGATAGTCGTTCAACATGTCCAACAATGGCTCTAGCTTGTTGTCGATGAACGCCTGCTCCTCTGCACTCAATGTCGGCTGCGGGTAAGTCAGCAAGGTATTCCAATTCGGATTCCCGCCAAACAACTCACCATCCCACCAAACGCTACCGGCCTCCATGGCCTCTCGTTCGGTGTCGGAAAGTGGTGGCAACACTTTTTTGAACATCTTGAATGCGGGATCACTGAGATAGCGTTTTCTTAGCTTGGTTAACGTACTCATGTTTCAGGTCCTTTTGTCACTTTTATCGTTATTGGTTTTTTGGTCTTACGTGTATACCCAAGTGACTTCAAGTTGCTTGGGTATACCTCTATCGTGTTCCTGTTTGTTGTTCGCCAATCAGCGAAAGCGATTGTTCTATGGGTGCCGCAACGCCTGCTGCCAAGTAAGGCACCAAACGCTCAATCAAATCTTCAGGTTTAACCTGACGGGAAAAGTCATTTTCGGCGATCTCGCACAACGCCGTTGACGATGCCATGGTGAAAACAGATGCCCCGAGCGTAAAGTGCAGACGCCAGAATAAGGTTTCGGGATCCAAAGAAGGGTTGGCCCTGCACACTGCGGTAGTAAATAAAGTCAGAATTTGCTCATAGCGGGTCATGATGAACCAGCGCAAATGGCCTTGAACATCGGTATACCCCCTACCAATCAAAGACATAAACACAGTAGCCCCATTGGTGCGGTGATCATTCAGTGCTAACAGCGGTTCTTTGATACAACGGAACACATCTTCCATTGAGAAATCATCGCGGGTCAGCAGTACTTCCAGTTCTGACTGCAAGCGAGGCATGAAGGTATCGAGGTAACGGCCCAGCACCGCCCTGACCAAGGTTTTCTTATCGCCGTAATGATAATTGACAGACGCCAAATTGACCCCTGCTTTGCTAGTGATGGTTCGCAGTGACGTGTCTTTGAAGCCGTGTTCGGCAAAGAGTAGCTCAGCAGCATCTAAGATACGTGCCTTGGTTTCTCCCTTTCCAGCCATATTCATTCACCCGTATTAAACACTTGTTTAAACTTTACATCTAAGAAACATTTTTAACAAGTCGCAAATATACACCATGTTGTAAGGCATTGATAAATTCGATTTTTAATGTGTAAGCCGTGAAGGTGATCAATGTTTTGCGCGACAGCACAGTGACAAAGTCACAGAGTGGATAATGTCTTACCGGCGTCTCATGCAAATGGATTGAGAACTAGGCAAATAAAAAAAATCTGAGAAAGTGAAAAATTTTTGGAACAAAGTGCACATTCGCGGGTCATAATTAATGCCACTGCTTTTTCTTAGAAGACATTCTTCGAAACCCGTCCCCACCTATGGAGATGGGTTTTCTTTATTTGGTCGCCTGCTTTTATCCACTTATCAATCTTGATTTAAAATCAATCAGTTATAAAAAAATCATGGTTTTTCTATTTTTTTCTGAACCAATGCGCAAATCACCAGTCCTATATAATGACATTTAGATTAAAGACTTATCACAAATTGCTGGCCGCAAATTGCATTTACTCTTTAATCTGCTAATGCCACTGCTGCTAAACTCCTAATTGTATATAGAGCTTTCGCCCACTGATTGTCAGTGGGCTTTTTTTTACCCGATATTTAGACAATTCCTTACAGTTAACTCAATAGAGACACGTACATTCCGTAATGTTTATACCCGTGGCATTTGGTATACATGCCCTTTTTTCACTATCACCAAAAAATTTTAATTTTTTTTGAACCAATTGGATTTCAACCAGTCATATATAGTGACATTCATATTAAAGGCGCACTTTCAGTTAACGACTAACTTCGGAATGATGCGATTTTAATTAAAGATGCCACTGCTGCTAAACTCCTAATTGTGTATATAGAGTTTTCGCCCACTGACTTTCGGTGGGCTTTTTTTTAGCCAAATCTTCAGGCGAGTGATGGTATCGATGTATCACACACATCTTTCGTAGCCCATAGCCCATAGCCCATAGCCCATAGCCCATAGCCCATAGCCCATAGCCCATAGCCCATAGCCTATCTACCTAATTTCTCGCTAACATAAAAAATTTTTAATTTTTTTGAACCATTTGATTTTCGGCTAGTCATATATAGTGACATTCATATTAAAGGCGCGTTTTTGAGTTAACCCTGAATACCGCGATTTTAATTTAAGATGCCACTGCTGCTAAACTCCTAATTGTGTATATAGGTTTTGCCCACTGACTTTCAGTGGGCTTTTTTTTGATCTGAAGAAAAAATATTATTTTTTTGAACTATTCGATTTTCAGCCAGTCTTACTTAACATGATTCAGATTAAAGACGCGGTTCTGATAGATTAATCCTTCCCTTCTTTAATTGTGATGCCACTGCTGCTTAACTCCTAATTGTGTATATAGGTTTTTGCCCACTGACTTTCAGTGGGCTTTTTTTTATGCCTCGCAATAATCCCACACACAGAACAGTAACGTCAGGGACTCGGTATATATTGCAGCTCTACTCTACACTTCCTCTATTTGAACAAAGGCGTCATAGCTCAGGGGGCTCTGAAAGTAAATTGTCATGGTCATTATTCATAGAGAGCCACTGACACGTCTGCGCCGCATCAATCACTTTAGTATTTTGGTCGATCGAATCAGTAAACACAGGGAGCGGTAAACCTGCTAACTGTGCCATTTTGCAATAATACTCTTCTCGCGTAGGATGTTGCGCTGAGGCGAGATGCAGCACCTGCTGCTGTGGCCAATGATTTAGCAATTGGGATATAGCCGTTATACAGTCATCCAAGTGGATGAGGTTTACCCTATCCATACCATTTTCTATGCCTTGGCGACCCGATAAAAAACGAACCGGATGCCGATTTGGCCCAATAAGCCCTGAAAAACGTACCACCAACGCCTTACTCCCCCATTCTGCCAGCAGATACTTCTCTATCGCGAGATGGGCTTTCCCTGACAACGTATTAGGACGAGGTTCAGTCGTTTCCTTGATGACTCCCTTGCACGTACCGTAAACGGCGGTTGTGCTGATGAATACTACCTTGCGGCAACCCAACGCTTTGGCCGTATCTGATAGCCGCTTTATTTTGGCTATCAGCTCTTCAGCCGCATCTTTGCCGCGACCGGGCGGTACATTGATCACTAACAAATCGGTGTTGAAAAATTGCTTTATCTGGGGAGCAAGTGCAGCAGGGTCCTCCAGCGACAGGGGAAGTGTAAGGGCAACACCATGAATACCGCTTTCAGCTAATGCTTGCGCCTTTTCAGTATCTTGTTTACTGCCCCAGGTTTCTATTCCTAGCTGCACAAAATGCTTTGCCAGCGGCAAACCAAACCACCCGCAACCACAAATACTGATCTTGTTTATCAATCCTTGTTGCATAGTTTCTCCTCGATCACAAAACCTTGAAAGTCGGTTTCATTTGACCGCTCTATTTTTCACCTTCATTTATTTCAGCCTGTAAATTAATTCCCATACATTGAAAATTAGCTACAGAAAAACCCGATATCTGCCCTAAAAACCGTAATTTCCATTAAAAATATTTTCAGTTTTGAAAGAAAAAATTCGATCCCTGTCAAACTATAATAAAAAGAGAAAGCGTTATTCATAGATTTACTAGGAGCAGATCCATGAAAAGTAGTATAGTTTCATCAAAATGGCTTTAAGCACTTTATACGGTAAGTAAGCCACTAACGAAATTCAGTAACGAGCGGTAACCGCCATGAATACCCTAGAGAAAATTCAAAAGAACCTTGATAACTTCAGTAAGTCTGAGCGTAAAGTGGCTGAAGTTATTCTTGCGTCACCACAGACAGCTATTCACTCAAGTATTGCGACACTGGCTAAAATGGCGGATGTGAGTGAGCCAACGGTTAACCGCTTCTGTCGTCGCTTAGATACAAAGGGCTTTCCAGATTTTAAACTGCACCTTGCCCAAAGCCTAGCCAACGGTACGCCTTATGTGAACCGCAACGTCGAAGAAGACGATGGTCCTGATGCTTACACCTCAAAAATCTTCGAGTCGACCATGGCATGCCTTGATGTGGCAAAGAACAGTCTTGACCCGATGCAGGTGAACCGCTCAGTTGATTTGCTAACCCAAGCCAAGAAAATATCCTTCTTCGGCTTGGGTGCATCAGCATCTGTTGCTCACGATGCCCAAAATAAGTTTTTCCGTTTTAATATTCCGATTGTTTGCTTTGACGACATTGTGATGCAGCGCATGAGCGTGATCAATTGCAGTGACGGTGATGTTGTGGTGATGATTTCACACACTGGCCGCACTAAGAGCCTGGTCGAGGTTGCTCGCATGGCGCGTGAAAACGGTGCCACTGTTATCGGCATCACCGCCAAAGACTCACCGTTAGACCGTGAGTGTTCAATATCAATCTGTTTGGATGTGCCTGAAGATACCGATGTCTACATGCCGATGGCGAGCCGCGTTGTACAGATGACGGTTATTGACGTTCTGGCAACCGGCTTTACCCTACGTCGAGGTGCGGGTTTTCGCGAAAACCTAAAGCGAGTTAAAGAGTCACTTAAGGACTCGCGCTTCACCAAAGAAGGCATCATTTAACCGCAAGTGATTATATGCCTGGCTCTCACGGCAGTTACAATCACTTAGCCGATACAAGGCGCAGCTCAGGCTGTGCCTTTTCTTTTGTGCTATTTCTATTATCCACTCTCAGGCCACGACCTTCGGCTACACTTACCTCAACCAAGCAAGCAAGCAACCCTCTGCAGCTATGAATCAGGTCACCCATTAAAACCCAACACTATTCATACATCTTGATGAAATAAAGCACACAACTAGTCCTACAATATGTTTTTTTCTTACAGTTTGTTGATAAATAACAGCTTATTTCTACCTGTGTGTGTAGTAAAATTTCAAACAATTCAATGAAGCAGATTTCTACAGGTAATCGTTTCATTGGCAAACAATGATACAGATGGAGTTTCCGATGTCTGAAAGGCTACGACGTACTAAAATCGTTACTACTTTGGGTCCTGCAACCGATCGCGACAACAATCTAGAGAAGATTATTGCTGCTGGTGCAAATGTTGTGCGAATGAATTTCTCTCACGGCAGCCCTGAAGATCACATCCAACGCACCAAAGCTGTACGTGAAATCGCCGCGAAGCTAGGCAAGCATGTAGCAATCCTAGGTGACCTCCAAGGCCCGAAAATCCGTGTGTCTACATTCAAAGATGGCAAGATTCAACTGGCAATCGGCGACAAGTTCACCCTGGACAGCGATCTAGCAAAAGGCGCAGGCGATCAGTTCGCAGTTGGCCTTGACTACAAAGAGCTTCCGAAAGACGTTGAGACCGGCGATATCCTGCTACTTGATGACGGCCGTGTTCAGCTCAAGGTCACTGCTGTTGAAGGCAACAAAGTTCACACTGAAGTCACGGTTGCTGGCCCGTTGTCAAACAATAAGGGGATCAACAAAAAAGGCGGTGGCCTTTCTGCTGAAGCATTAACAGATAAAGACAAAGCCGATATCATTACCGCCGCTCAAATGGGTGTCGATTACCTAGCTGTATCTTTCCCACGCAACGGCGAAGACATGAAATACGCTCGCCGTCTGGCAACAGAAGCAGGCCTTGAGGCTAAGCTGGTCTCTAAAGTCGAGCGTGCTGAAGCCGTTGCCACCACAGAAGCAATGGATGACATTATCATGGCATCTGATGCGGTAATGGTAGCCCGTGGTGACCTTGGTGTTGAAATCGGTGACCCAGAACTAGTTGGCGTTCAGAAGAAACTGATCCGCCGTGCTCGTAGCCTGAACCGTACCGTGATCACGGCTACCCAGATGATGGAAACCATGATCACCAGCCCGATGCCAACGCGCGCAGAAGTGATGGACGTGGCCAATGCTGTTCTTGATGGTACTGATGCCGTGATGCTTTCTGCCGAAACTGCGGCAGGCAGCTTCCCCGTTGAAACGGTAACTGCGATGGCGAATGTTTGTCTAGGCGCTGAAAAAGAGCCGAGTATCAACGTTTCTAACCACCGCCTAGCGCGTACGTTCGAATCGCCTGAAGAAACCATTGCAATGTCTACCATGTATGCGGCAAACCACATGGAAGGTGTAAAAGCGATGATCGCGATGACTGAGTCTGGGCGTACGCCACTGATGATGTCGCGTATTTCATCTGGCAAGCCTATCTTTGCGATGTCTCGCAAC
Organism: Photobacterium lutimaris; assembly: GCF_003025555.1. Taxonomy (GTDB): domain Bacteria; phylum Pseudomonadota; class Gammaproteobacteria; order Enterobacterales; family Vibrionaceae; genus Photobacterium; species Photobacterium lutimaris. Next base: position 734,174 of record NZ_PYMH01000002.1, read on the forward strand.
GAGAATACGCTAAACCGCGCGGCGCTATTCCGCGGAGTGACACCGGTTTACTTTAACCGCGATAGCGATGCCGGCCTTGACGCCGCGAAGCATGCTGTTGCAACTCTGAAAGAAAAAGGTTTCCTATCTACGGGTGACTTGGTCATCATCACTCAAGGTGATGTGATGGATACTGTTGGCTGCACCAACAACATGCGCATTCTAAGCGTAGAGTAATCTATAGCCTTGCATACAAAAAGCGTGATGGTATTGCCATCACGCTTATTTCTAGCTACATCCCATGAGTTAAACTTAGGGGTATGCTTTATCCACCCTTACCCCATTATTGAAGTACAAGATCCTCACCTTATCTTTGGGCTGAAACAACATGCGAGTATCGACATCTTGAATAACATCAATCAAGGTCCCGTCCTCTGCTTTGATCAACAACTCTACTAACCGGTATTGGACAATCTGCTGCGTCGTCTGGCGCTGATGAGCCATTCCGGCTCCCGCGACAGCACCCACAGCTGTCGCCACCTCACGCCCCGTTCCCCCCCCGAACTGGTTGCCGATCAAACCACCGATAACCCCTCCCAACAAGGTTTCCCAACCATTATGCTGAGATTCAATCACATCCTGATGGGTGATATAGCGAACACTGTCGACATCGCCAAATACCACTTTGTTAACCGTTCTCGCCTGATTTCGATTGTACGGCGCCGCAGAAAGTGCCAGAGGTAAAATTAACAATAACACTAACCATTTTCTCATCATATAATCCTCTTTCCCGGCAACCTTATATACCCAAGTAAATTAAGCTACATTTAGTGTAATTATGGCAATTTATCTTCCGGAACTTGACCCGGTCAATACTGATTTCCCCGCCCCTGAAACGGCACTGACAGAACCTAATGGCCTGCTTGCCTTTGGTGGCGATCTACGCCCTGAGCGTCTTGTCAGCGCGTACCGACAAGGGATCTTCCCATGGTTTTCCGATGGTGAGCCCTTGCTATGGTGGAGTCCGGCCCCTAGGGCCGTATTTCTACCGGATCAATTCCAGCCCAGTAAGAGCTTACGGAAATTCTACCGAAAATCTGGCTACCAAGTCACATTGAACCACGCTTGCCACGATATTATTGAGCTCTGCGCTAGCACCCGTAAAGCAGAAGAGACCTGGATCACCGCAGAAATGATCCAAGCCTATCAGCACCTACATGAACTTGGCTATTGCCATTCCGTGGAAGTATGGCGGCGGGGACAGCTCATCGGTGGGCTGTATGGTATCAGTGTCGGCGGTATGTTCTGTGGCGAATCCATGTTCTCACTGGCCGACAATGCGTCCAAGATAGCTCTATGGCTATTTTGCGAACACTTCAGTGCCCACGGCGGCCAACTTATCGATTGCCAAGTCATGAATGACCATCTTGCCTCGCTAGGTGCCGCCGAAATGGAGCGCAACCTGTTCACCCATTTTCTCCACCAGCAAAGAGATGCCATACTAAATGAAACCTGTTACCACCGTCAGGAGTTAGTTTACTCACCGTCATGACCAGTATTAACAAGCTCCCGCTACGCATCGGCTTGACGCCGGAATCACAGTGCAGCTACCTACCAGGGCAAGATGAGCAGCTGGGTGTGGTGATGGATCAGCACTGGCTATCACCGCCTGCCTATGGCGTTTTGCTTGCATCCGGCTACCGCCGCAGCGGCAGTGCCATTTATAAGCCCATGTGCCAACAGTGCAGCGCCTGTGTACCGCTGCGCGTTGATTGCCCCGCTTTTCGCCCATCGAAAAGCCAGAAACGTCAACTCAACCAAATGGCTAAACTGCGGTGGGAATTCAAGACTGAACTGGATCCAGACTGGTATCGATTGTATGAGCGCTATATTACCCAGCGTCATGCCGATGGCAGTATGTTCCCGCCGAACAAAGCGCAATTTTTTGAATTTTGCACCGCCCCATGGATGGACACCCTCTTCCTTCATGTTTACGAGGACGAAACGCTGATAGCCATTGCGATCACCGATGTATTCGAGGATGCAATGAGCGCTGTGTATAGCTTCTTTTCCCCTGATAGCACACTGTCATTAGGGACGCTTTGTGTCCTTTATCAAATTCAATACTGCCAACGTTCTGGCCGCCGCTGGCTTTATCCTGGGTATCAGATAGACCAGTGCAAAGCCATGAACTATAAAATTCGTTTCAAGCCATACGAAAAGCTGACAGCAGAAGGATGGCAACATTTTGATGAAAGCTAAGCTGCATTTTTCACCGTTGCCTGAGCTAAATACGATAAAATACGTATTAATGCGTTAGAGTAGCTGACAAAGTACACCCGCAGATGTAAAATTGCGGCCTAAACTTTACACTCAAACAGTTTCAAGGCATTATCCAGCCCGATCAGATGAATGGCTGGTAGCCTAAGAGGATTCAATGGCAAAAGAAGACGTAATTGAAATGCAAGGTACTGTACTTGATACACTGCCTAACACCATGTTCCGCGTAGAGCTTGAGAACGGTCACGTTGTTACCGCTCACATTTCTGGCAAAATGCGTAAAAACTACATCCGTATTCTTACTGGTGACAAGGTAACTGTGGAATTGACTCCATACGACCTAACCAAAGGCCGCATCGTCTTCCGCGCACGTTAATCTTAAAATAAGATTACAGAATACAAATAAAACCCGGCCTACTGCCGGGTTTTATTTTATCTGCCCTCCCCAAATGACTCTCTTTCCTCCCTGTTAGCAACAGATCTGAAAACTAGGTTTACCAAACAGTTTCGATGAGCAATCCTTATCAACATCACGAAATTATTTTATTTGCCTCGATCCGCATTCGGTTGTCTAATCCCCCTGCACCCAAAGGCCATGAGCGAACGAGGTGTATGCGAGGGAGCCGCCCTCACCTTACTCTGTCATACCGTGAAATCTGTCAGCAGCACGGCCGTTTAGGAATGACAATGAAACCTATCGCAATGCATGATGCACTGGTGCAACTAAGCCTAGTGAACGTTTGCGACATCGCAGCCACCATTCACCCCAAAGACCGACCGCTTAACGTCTCGCCTCACCTTGGCCGTCGTAAAAAGCGTATGTCACAAAGGCGAACGCAAAGGACGCTATCTAGCTGCGTCTAGACCAACTTTGTTCACCGATGATGATGCTGAAGCCCATAGCATTCTCTGCACTTCGCACATCTGCCTGATGAGTTTTAACTAACCTGGTGCTTACAGTCCTGAGGCTGGGCCTTGCCACAGCTGTCGATACACTGTCTGTACCCAATCACTGTTCGAGGACAAATTAATGAGTGATTGGCCTATCCAAAATGCGCGTGACGTTTACAACATCCCTTACTGGGGACAAGGCTACTTTGACATCAACCCTCAGGGTGAGGTCGTTGTCAGGCCTGACATCCAAAACCCGTTCAATACGATTGCCCTGTCCCAGTTGGCAGATCAGCTAATTGCCAAGGGCGCGTCTTTGCCGGTATTGGTGCGCTTTCCCGATATTCTCCATCACCGGGTCGATACCCTGTGTACGGTATTCAACCAGGCAATTGACCACTACCAGTACCAGGGTGAGTATTTGGCGGTCTACCCGATCAAGGTTAACCAGCAAGAAGCCGTGGTCAGTGAGATCCTCGCTAGCCAATATGCCAAGCAGCAGCGTCAATTAGGTTTGGAAGCCGGCAGCAAGCCGGAGCTGATGGCGGTACTGGCCATGGCCCAACAAGCCAGCTCCGTGATTGTCTGCAACGGTTACAAAGACCGGGAGTATATCCGTCTGGCGCTTATCGGTGAAAAACTCGGCCATGACGTTTATATCGTACTGGAAAAGCTGTCCGAGCTTAACATCGTAATGCAAGAGGCGATTGAGCTTGGTGTCAGACCACGCCTTGGCCTGCGTGCTCGCCTTGCCTCTCAGGGCAAAGGCAAATGGCAGGCCAGCGGTGGCGAAAAGTCCAAATTTGGTCTGTCGGCTTCCCAGGTATTATCGGTAGTCAACCAGCTGCGTGATAATGATATGCTCGACTGCCTGCAGTTGTTGCACTTCCACCTCGGCTCGCAAATTGCCAACATCCGTGATGTACGCAGTGGTGTCGGTGAAGCAGGCCGCGTCTATGCCGAGCTGAAAAAGCTCGGTGCAGGGATCACCACGGTCGATGTCGGTGGCGGCTTGGCGATTGACTATGAAGGTACCCGTAGCCAGAGCAGTTGCTCGATGAACTACAGCCTGCGCGAGTATGCCAACAATGTTGTCTACACCCTAGGCGATATCTGCAAAGAGTACAGTATTCCGATGCCGAGAATCATCTCGGAATCAGGTCGTAATCTGACCGCTCACCATGCGGTACTGATCACTGACGTCATTGGTGTAGAACGGTATAAACAAGAGCCAGTCAATCCACCAGAGACAGCTGCACCGCAGATCTTGCACAACATGTGGCACTCGTGGCGGGAGCTGATGACACTGACCGATGCCCGCTCTCTGATTGAGATTTACCATGACAACCAAAGCGATTTGGCCGAAGTCCATACTCAGTTCGCCCTCGGGATGCTGAGCTTTACCGAGCGGGCTTGGGCTGAACAAATTAGCCTGCGGCTGTGCTACGAGCTGGAAAAAATGCTGTCGGCAAAAAACCGGGCCCACCGCCCGCTGCTGGATGAACTGCATGAGCGCCTTGCTGACAAGTTTTTTGTCAACTTCTCGCTGTTCCAGTCACTGCCTGACGCATGGGGGATCGACCAAATCTTCCCGATCCTGCCGCTGAGCAATCTCGACAAGGAGCCTGAACGCCGCGCGGTCATTTTGGACATCACCTGTGACTCTGACGGCGCTATTGAGCAATACGTTGAGGGACAGGGGATCGAGAAGACGCTGGCAGTCCCGGCTTGGAGTGATGAATCGCCCTATCGTATGGGGTTCTTCCTTGTTGGCGCTTATCAGGAGATCCTGGGAGATCTACACAACCTGTTCGGTGATACCGATACAGCGATAGTCCGCGCCCAGCGAGAAGGCGGTTATGAGATTGAGCGAATTGATCACGGCGACAGCGTTAAAGATGTCCTGCGCAGTGTCCATCTCGACTCTGCCACCTTCTTGGCACAGTACGAACTGATGGTTAAACAGCACCTGCCTGAAAACGAGCATCGCGCTATTTTGGCCGAGCTTGAAGAAGGGCTAAACGGCTACACCTACTTGGAAGATGTCCAAAGCCAGCGCTAATTCGCAAACCTGCAAAGAAAAATGAGAACAGGCCACCAGCCCACTGGTGGCCATTGACCGACCCTAGGAGCCAACAACTATGGCCACGCTTGCTACTCACCCTGATTACTCGCTAACGGCGAATGCCTTCGGCTTTCTGCGCCAACCGCTACAATTCAACCCGCACGCAACCGATGCCGATGTCATCATCACCGGCGTCCCGTTCGATATGGCGACGACCGGGCGCTCTGGCAGCCGCATGGGTCCAAATGCCATTCGCCAAGTATCAACCCACCTTGCTTGGGAAGGAAAACGCTGGCCTTGGTCTTTCGAGCTAAAAGACAAGATCTCTATTGCCGATTGTGGTGATTTGGTTTTTGACAGCGGTGATGCTGGCCAGATGTGCGAACGTCTTGAGCACCATGCGACATCATTATTGGAAGCTGGAAAAACCCTGCTGACATTCGGCGGTGATCACTTTGTCACTTTGCCGCTGTTACGTGCCCACGGAAAGAAATTCGGTAAGATGGCCCTTATCCATTTCGATGCCCATACCGATACCTATGATATGGGTAGCCAATTTGACCACGGTACCATGTTCTACCATGCGCCGAACGAAGGCTTAATTGACCCTGAGCACTCGATTCAAATTGGGATCCGTACCGATTACGACAACAAGCTCGGTTTCCGTGTTTTGGATGCCGGTACAACCAACGACTGGTCTGTCGAGCAGATTGTCGAGAAAATTAAACACACCGTGGGTGACATGCCGGTCTACCTGACCTTCGATATCGACTGTCTAGATCCGGCCTTTGCCCCAGGCACAGGTACGCCGGTATGTGGCGGGCTGACATCAGATAAAGCGCTGAAAATCATTCGTGGTTTGCAGGGAATTAATCTGATCGGTATGGATGTCGTCGAAGTTGCGCCAGCCTACGATCATGCCGATATGACCGCGTTGGCCGCTGCGACCATTGCCACCGATCTGCTGCACTTGTTTGCAAGTAGTAAGTAAGGCAAAAAAATAACCGCCCAAGGGCGGTTATTTTATTTCTGGATTAAAACAATTACAGCTTAATGGGCAGGTTCGAGATCACTGCTGAACTGGAAATCCAACTCATCGTTTACGATATCTACGCGTACCGAACCACCGTTGACCAAGCTACCAAATAGCAATTCGTTCGCCATTGGTTTTTTCAGGTTGTCCTGAATCACTCGGGCCATCGGGCGGGCACCCATAGCCTTGTCATAACCTTTGTTGGCCAACCACTCACGGGCTGTCGACGACACTTCCATCGATACACCACGGGCATCGAGCTGAGCCTGCAGTTCGACAATGAACTTGTCGACCACCAAAGAAATAACGTCTTTCTCAAGATGGTTGAACCAGATAATGCCATCGAGACGGTTACGGAACTCTGGCGTGAAGACGCGTTTGATTTCGCCCATCGCATCAAGACTGTGATCCTGTTGGATCAAACCGATCGACTTGCGGACAGTCTCGGTTACACCGGCATTGGTGGTCATCACCAAGATAACATTGCGGAAATCCGCCTTGCGACCGTTGTTATCCGTCAGGGTACCGTTGTCCATTACCTGAAGTAGTAGGTTAAAGACATCCGGGTGTGCTTTCTCAATTTCATCAAGCAGTACCACGGAATGTGGGTTCTTAATAACAGCATCAGTCAGCAAACCGCCCTGATCGTAGCCCACATAGCCTGGAGGAGCACCAATTAAACGGCTCACGGTATGACGCTCCATGTACTCAGACATATCAAAGCGAAGCAGCTCAATACCCAGCGTACGTGCAAGCTGTACCGTCACCTCTGTCTTACCTACCCCCGTCGGGCCGGCAAATAGGAATGAACCCACAGGTTTATTCTCGGCGCCCAATCCAGCACGGCTTAGCTTAATCGCCTCGGTAAGGACATCGATAGCCGGATCCTGACCGAACACTAGCATCTTGAGTTTGTTATCCAGCTTCTGCAGCACATCACGATCACTGGAAGAGACTGACTTCTCAGGGATACGCGCCATCTTGGCAATCATCGCCTCAATATCACTGACATTGACTGTTTTCTTGCGGCGGCTGGCTGGTGCCAAGCGGCAACGAGCACCCGCTTCATCAATGACGTCAATGGCTTTATCGGGCAGGTGGCGCTCATTGATATACTTAGCCGACAACTCCACAGCCGCACGGATAGCCTTGTTGGTGAAGCGAACTTCATGGTGCGCTTCGTACTTCGGCTTCAAGCCCATCAGGATCTTAGTGGTATCGTCGAGCGATGGCTCGATAATATCAATCTTCTGGAAACGGCGTGACAACGCACGCTCTTTCTCGAAAATGTTGCTGTATTCCTGATACGTGGTCGAGCCCATGCAGCGCAGCTTACCGTTGCTCAGCAGCGGCTTAATCAAGTTAGCAGCATCGACTTGGCCACCAGAGGCTGCACCCGCGCCAATGATGGTATGAATTTCATCAATGAACAGGATGGCTTGATCTTCTTTCTCAAGCTGCTTCAAAATGGCCTTAAAGCGCTTCTCGAAATCACCACGGTATTTGGTACCCGCCAGCAGCGAACCGATATCCAGTGAATAAATCACACAGTCTTTGATCACATCAGGCACTTGGCCTTCAACAATACGCCATGCGAGACCTTCGGCTATTGCCGTTTTACCCACACCAGCCTCACCAACCAACAATGGGTTGTTCTTGCGGCGGCGGCACAATACCTGGACCGTTCGCTCAAGTTCAGTATCACGACCAATTAGCGGATCGACCCCACCCGCACGGGCAAGTTGGTTGAGGTTTGTAGCAAAGTTCTCGAGTTTATCTTCTGAGCTCTGCTCTGAACGTGGTTCTTCACCACCCACATCTGGGCCGTTGATATCATCGTTGTCGCTGTCTTTGACAGTGCCGTGTGAAATGAAATTAACGACATCCAAACGGCTAATATCACTCTTCTTGAGCAAGTAAGCCGCATGTGATTCCTGCTCGCTGAAAATCGCGACCAATACGTTTGCTCCGGTCACTTCGCTGCGGCCGGAAGACTGAACGTGGAATACAGCACGCTGTAATACACGCTGGAAGCTGAGTGTAGGCTGAGTTTCCCTGCTTTCATCATCCACTGGAATCAGTGGCGTCGTTTGTTCAATAAACGAATCAAGCTCTTTGCGCAACGTATCAAGATTAGCTCGGCAGGCCAGTAACGCCTCCTGGGCTGCTGGGTTTTCCAATAATGCCAACAGCAGGTGTTCAACCGTCATAAACTCATGACGTTTCTCTCTCGCTCGCGCAAAAGCAGCATTCAAGCTCGCTTCAAGTTCTTTATTTAGCATAAGGCACCTCCCCTAAATACCACTCAATGATGGCGTGCCGGAAAAAGACTATGCCTTTTCCTTCGTACACAGTAGCGGATGTTCATGCTCCCTCGCATACATCATCACCTGAGCCACCTTAGTTTCGGCAACCTCGGCAGTGAAGGTTCCGCACACCGCTTTCCCCTCGTAATGCACAGTTAGCATCAACTGTGTTGATTTCTCCAGATCCATGGAGAAGAACTTCTGTAACACTTCTATCACAAAATCCATCGGTGTGTAATCATCATTGCTCAAAATTACTTTGTACATCGATGGTGGCTTAACCTGGACTTCCTTTTCCTCCAAGACATCTGAGTCAGGAATGATCCACTCGTATAACTTACTCATAAACTTAACTTACCAATACAGTAGGAATAGTCTACCAAGAAACAATGAGTTATCACTCAATAACGTTTTCATGGTTTATTCGACTGACATTTCCCTACCTCTATATTCAGACTAATGCACACATTGTATTCCAGCAAATCAGAGATGACTATGACTAAGCCGACAATCCGGACGAATTGCCGCCGTTTTGAGTCAGACTGGGAGATAACGCCAAAGTGCATGAACTGCATATCTTGTATACCAGAAAAGCAAGAATGTGCAGAAAGATGTCAAAAATTTAATGTGGCACCATATTTTAACAAAATGTTATGCAACCAGCTTGACTGCCCAACTCATTTTACTAAAGTGTAACCTGTAGTAGATATTAACTGCATCAAATTAGCATTAGTATGCAAGTCGTGTTAGAAAGGAGATAGCAGACTAATGCAAAATGGAACTTGAATGCACAGAAGGAAGTAAGCATGGCAACAGGTACAGTTAAATGGTTTAATAACGCTAAGGGATTTGGTTTTATCTGCCCTGAGACAGGCGAAGGCGATATTTTCGCCCATTATTCGACTATTCAGATGGATGGCTACCGTACACTAAAAGCAGGCCAGCAGGTCAACTATACAGTTGAAACTGGTCCTAAAGGGTTCCATGCCAAGGAAATCGTTCTTGTTGAAGGTGAAGCCGTAAAATAGTCACGTTCATTTATACGATTCTTTCTGAAGGCGAGCAACTGCTCGTCTTTTTATTACCTTTACCTTCCGCAATAAAACACGGCATTCGCCCGACGATCATCCCTTCTTCCCCTTCAATCAAACTGCATAAATCACGCATAACCACCCAGTAAGACAAACCCACAACAATTAACAAAACAATCACAAACCATTGCGAAACTCACCTATTATCTATCCTTCTAGCATAAAACAGGCACAAAAAAGCCCAGCTCTTGGCTGGGCTTTTTCTTACTTTATCGCAATGATGACACAGAATTACATCTGCTCAATCATGTCATCAGCAAACTCAGAACACTTACGCAGTGTTGCACCTTCCATTTGGCGCTCAAAATCGTAAGTCACCGTCTTGTTGCTGATAGCCGCTTCCATTGAACTGATGATCAAATCAGCCGCTTCTGTCCAACCTAGGTGGCGAAGCATCATCTCAGCCGATAGGATCAATGAACCCGGGTTCACTTTGTCTTGGCCAGCGTACTTAGGTGCCGTACCGTGGGTTGCTTCAAACAGTGCCACACCATCACCAATGTTTGCACCCGGTGCGATACCAATACCGCCAACCTGTGCAGCCAATGCATCAGAGACATAGTCACCGTTCAGGTTCATCGTCGCAATGACATCGTATTCTGCAGGACGTAGCAGGATTTGCTGCAAGAATGCATCAGCAATGCTGTCTTTGATAACGATTTCTTTGCCCGTATTCGGGTTCTTCAGCGTCATCCATGGGCCGCCGTCTAGCAGCTCAGCACCAAACTCTTTCGCTGCCACTTCGTAACCCCAATCTTTGAAGGCACCTTCGGTGAACTTCATGATGTTACCTTTGTGAACCAACGTTAGCGAGTCACGGTCGTTGTCAATCGTGTACTGAATGGCAGCACGCACAAGACGCTTGGTACCTTCTTCAGATACCGGCTTGATACCGACACCACATTGCTGTGGGAAACGGATTTTCGTGGCGCCCATTTCATCTTGCAAGAACTTGATGACTTTATCAGCTTCTGCAGTACCCGCCTGGAACTCGACACCCGCGTAAATATCTTCTGAGTTTTCACGGTAGATAACCATGTCAGTCAGTTCTGGCTGCTTAAGTGGGCTTGGTACACCATCGAAATAGCGCACTGGACGAACACAGATGTATAGGTCTAGCTCTTGACGAAGCGCAACGTTGAGTGAGCGGATACCGCCACCAACAGGGGTTGTCAACGGGCCTTTGATTGCAACTTTGTAGTCACGGATAAAATCAAGGGTCTCTTGCGGTAGCCAAGCATCTTCACCGTATACTTGCGTTGATTTTTCACCGGTGTAGATTTCCATCCAGGCAATCTTTCGGTCACCGCCATACGCTTTATCGATAGCGGCATCAACAACTTTAATCATAGCAGGGCTTACATCAACCCCAATACCGTCACCTTCGATGTAAGGAATGACAGGGTTGTTAGGAACGACCAGTTTACCTTCAGAATCCAGAGTGATTTTCTGACCTTCAGCTGGTACAACTACTTTACTATCCATTTAAATCTCCTAGCGTCCATTTGTTATCTTTTTGTAAGATGCGCGCAAATCATACTTGAATTTTTATCGATACGCCACTCATGGAATTTTTCGAGTATAATAGGCATGTCAATTTACTTTTCTCTCGTACAACTCGCTATTTATGAAGCCAAACACCTCTTCGCGTCAACCCAAACGTAATAATAATGAGCGCAGAACATCAAGATTGCGCAATAAACCAAGGCGTCCCCGTGGCCCCACAAGGATCATATTATTTAACAAACCTTATAACGTCCTCACCCAGTTTACAGGCGAGCCGGGGGATCAGACCCTGTCTGATTTTATTCCGGTAAAAGACGTCTATCCCGCCGGCAGATTGGACAAAGACAGTGAAGGATTGTTAGTACTGACTAACGACGGCATATTGCAGGCGCGGTTGACCCAACCAACGTCCAAGCAACCCAAAACCTACTGGGTTCAGGTTGAAGGTTCTCCTCGCGAGGAAGAGCTTGAGCAGCTGCGCCGTGGTGTTACCCTGAAGGACGGTCCAACCCTGCCGGCTGAGATTGACATCATCGACGGTCCTGAGGTTTGGGAACGCGTGCCACCAGTCCGGGAGCGAAAAAGTATACCGACCACGTGGTTGGCAATCACCCTCAAAGAAGGCCGTAACCGTCAGGTACGAAGAATGACCGCGCATATCGGCTATCCGACCCTGCGTCTTATCCGTTACCAAATGGCAGATTGGACAGTTAACGACCTCGCCCCCGGCGAGTGGAAAGAAGTCCAACTCGGTACCTCCTAATCCGGTTTGCCGGCAGCATTTTGCTACCGGCAAACACTTCACATTGTTACCCTGCATTTTTACGATTTTAACATTAAAAACACTACACTTTTGCGCCGCCCTCATCTATCATTGCCACCACAAGCAAACGTTTGCGCAAATGAAAAAATGACGTCGGTAAAATTATTAAAGTGTGATTCCGCTCTCGCTCTGTTTCGGCCTGTAGCTTTCTGTTAGAATCGCGCACTTAACTTTTATTAACGACTGAAGAGTAAAATGTCAGATCACAGCCAGAAAAAAGTCATTGTCGGCATGTCCGGCGGTGTAGATTCCTCGGTATCCGCGTACCTTCTTCTTCAACAGGGTTATCAGGTTGAAGGCCTGTTTATGAAAAACTGGGAAGAAGACGACAACGATGAGTACTGCTCTGCAGCCGAAGATCTCGCTGACGCACAAGCTGTATGTGACAAACTGGGTATCCACCTGCACACCATCAACTTTGCAGCCGAGTACTGGGACAATGTCTTTGAATACTTCCTCGCAGAGTACAAAGCAGGCCGTACACCAAACCCAGACATTCTTTGTAACAAAGAAATTAAATTCAAAGCCTTTTTGGACTTTGCCGACGAAGTGCTGGAAGCCGATTACATTGCCATGGGTCACTACACCCGTCGCAGCTTCCCATCCACTGAAGGCGAGCTGCCGAAAATGCTACGCGGTGTCGACAATAACAAAGATCAGAGCTACTTCCTGTACACTCTGAGCCACGAGCAAATTGCTCGCAGCCTGTTCCCTGTGGGTGAACTGGAGAAGCCAGAGGTTCGCCGCATTGCGGAAGAGCAGGGCCTGATCACCGCGAAGAAAAAAGATTCAACCGGTATCTGCTTTATCGGTGAGCGCAAGTTCACGGAGTTCTTGAGCAAATATCTACCGGCACAGCCTGGTAATATTGAAACAGCCGAAGAAGGCAAAGTAATTGGCGAGCACCAAGGTCTGATGTACCACACCCTAGGCCAGCGTAAAGGCCTGCATATCGGCGGCCAGAAAGGTGGCGGTGGTAATGAAGAACCGTGGTTTGTTGTCGATAAAGATGTAGAACGTAACGTTCTGATTGTAGGGCAAGGTAAAGATCACCCTCGCTTGAAGTCAGACGGCTTGGTTGCCGCTCAGCTACATTGGGTTGACCGTCAGCCGATTCGCGAACCGTTTAAGTGCACGGTTAAAACACGCTACCGTCAGCAAGATATTCCTTGTACTGTCATCCCAGTAGATGATGAGACGATCAAGGTCATCTTCGACGAGCCGCAAATTGCGGTAACACCGGGCCAGTCTGCTGTATTCTACAGCGGCGAAGTCTGCCTAGGCGGCGGTATTATTGAGAAGCGTATCTAAGGGAGTTGAGGCACGTGGCACACACTGTATATGATCGTACCATTGCTTTTGCCGGTATTTGCCAGGCAGTAAAACTGGTTCAGAAAATTGCCCGAGACGGCCATTGTGACCATGACGTACTGGAAGCCAGTCTAAGAAGCATCATGGCAACCAACCCGTCGAACACGATTGAGATCTTTGGTAACGAAGCCAATTTGAAAGTCGGTCTCGAGGCGCTGGCAGCCGAAATTGATAACACCCCTTCGGGTAATGAAATCACTCGCTACTTAGTCAGTGTTATGGCGCTAGAACGCAAGCTGGACAGCCGCCCAGATAGCATGACGCAGCTGGGTGATCGTATCAGTATGGCTCAACGCCAGACAGACCATTTCGAACTGCTAGAAGACCAAATGATCAGTAATTTGGCAAGTATTTACCTGGATATCATCAGCCCACTAGGGCCCCGAATCCAAGTAACGGGCACACCCGCCCAACTTCAGCAACAGAGTGTGCAGCACAAAGTGCGTGCCCTACTCCTCGCCGCGATTCGCTCCGCGGTACTATGGCGCCAAGTAGGCGGCAAACGCCGCCATTTGATCTTCGGACGCAAACAGATGGTCGAGCAGGCAAAAATCCTGCTAGCTCGCTGCTAATAAAATATTTTGTGCCAGCGTTGCTGGCACTTTTTCATCCCCTCGCTAAACCTTAGCAAGGGTGAGAGTTACACCTTGTTTAAACCTTAATTGATTCAGGAGAGAGCAACATGGAACTGTCAGCATTGACTGCTGTTTCCCCAGTAGACGGCCGCTACGGAAGCAAAACGATTTCACTTCGCAGCATTTTCAGTGAATATGGTCTGCTAAAGTACCGCACGATCGTTGAGATCCGCTGGCTACAAAAACTTGCCGCTACTGATGCTATCGTGGAAGTACCTGCGTTTAGTGCTGAAGCCAATGCGTTCCTAGATCGCGTTGCTGCAGAGTTCAGCGAAGAAGACGCTATGCGTATCAAGACCATTGAGCGTACAACCAACCACGATGTGAAAGCTGTTGAATACTTCCTGAAAGAAAAAGTCGCCGAAGTACCAGAGCTACACGCTGTAAATGAATTTATTCACTTCGCATGTACCTCTGAAGATATCAACAACACGTCTCACGCCCTGATGCTACACGAAGCGCGTGAGCAAATTATCCTGCCTGAAATCCGCAACGTTATCGATGCAATCAAAGGCCTTGCCAACGAATACCGTGAAGTACCACTTCTTTCTCGTACCCACGGCCAGCCAGCTTCTCCATCAACGATGGGTAAAGAAATGGCTAACGTTGCATACCGTATGGAACGTCAGTACAAGCAGATCGCTAACGTTGAAATCCTAGCGAAAATCAACGGTGCTGTAGGTAACTACAACGCCCACATCTCTGCCTACCCTGAAGTTGACTGGCACCAGTTCAGCGAAGAGTTCATCACTGAATCTCTTGGCGTAACGTGGAACCCGTACACCACTCAGATTGAACCGCACGATTACATCGCTGAGCTATTCGATGCTATCGCTCGCTTCAACACTATCCTACTGGACTTCGATCGTGACGTTTGGGGCTACATCGCACTTGGTCACTTCAAGCAGAAGACTATTGCGGGTGAAATCGGCTCTTCTACAATGCCGCATAAAGTTAACCCAATCGACTTCGAAAACTCAGAAGGTAACCTTGGCCTAGCGAACGCTATCTTCAACCACCTAGCACAGAAACTACCCGTTTCTCGCTGGCAGCGTGACCTAACTGACTCAACAGTTCTACGTAACCTTGGCGTAGGTTGTGGTTATGCAATCATTGCATACACTTCAACGCTTAAAGGTATCAGCAAGCTGGAAGTTAACCAAGCAGCACTAGAAGCTGAGCTAGACAGAAACTGGGAAGTACTGGCTGAGCCAGTACAAACAGTTATGCGTCGCTACGGCATCGAGAAGCCATACGAGAAGCTAAAAGAGCTGACTCGCGGCAAGCGTGTTGACGGCGAAGGCATGCGTAACTTCATCGACGGCCTGGAACTCCCAGAGCACGAGAAAGCACGCCTGAAAGAAATGACCCCAGCGAACTACATCGGCGACGCAGTTAAGCTAACTGACAAGCTGTAATCGTTACGTTATTTACCGCTTAAATCCAAGGCCAGCATTCGCTGGCCTTTTTGTTGCCACTTAGGCTTTCTTTACAAACTTAGCCGTTACCATCATTTCGCCGGCGCCATCAACTTTGCAATCGAGTTGGTGATCTTTGCCTTCGACAATTCGGCGAATAACCGCCTTGGTACCAATCTTCATGACCATAGAGCTGCCTTTGACTTTGAGATCTTTGGCTAGCGTGACCTTATCCCCTTCTTCCAGCAACGTGCCATTGGCATCTTTTACGCTAAATGCACCTTCTTCACTCGCCGCTTCTGACGGGTTCCATTCATGCGAGCACTCGGGGCATACAAGGTGGTTTTGATCAGGGTACACGTATTCAGAATTGCACATTGGGCAAGGGGGAAAAGACATAAATTACTACTTCTTTCAATGAGTCCGACGTATATGGTAATAGCTCTCTTAGCCTGACGCGAGTATATTCTCGCGGTTTTTGGGCGGCCTCACGCGTTTGGTTTTTCAGAAGTTCGTTTAGTGAAAACACCGAACATCTTGAAGGTGATTCGCAAATAACCCGTACCCGCGACATAATTATGGGTATACTCTCCACACAATTGTCAGCGTTTAAAAGCAATCATATGTATCAACTCACCTTCTCTTTGGAAGAATTCCTTGCCGAGTTCTGGCAAAAAAAACCGACCATCATTAAAGGTGGCTTTAACGATTTTATTGACCCTATCAGCCCAGATGAGCTGGCAGGCCTTGCCATGGAAGAAGAAGTCGACTCCCGCTATATTGCCAAGCACGGCAACGAGTGGGACGTGAAACACGGCCCTCTAACTTTCGATAACGTGCCGGAAGATAATTGGTCGTTCATCGTTCAGGCTGCCAACCATTGGCACGAAGGTGCCGCTCGCCTAGTTACCCCATTTCGCCAACTGCCCAACTGGCTATTCGATGATTTGATGATCAGCTACTCGACCCCTGGTGGCGGCGTTGGCGCTCACATCGACCAGTATGATGTCTTTATCGTTCAGGGATCGGGGAAGCGCCACTGGCGGGTCGGGCCGAAAAAAGAAGATTATGAAGAGGAGTTTAGTCATCCGGCGCTGCGCCAGATCAAGCGCTTCGACCCTATCATCGACGATATCCTTGAGCCCGGTGATATTCTTTACATCCCACCGGGTTTTCCCCATGACGGCTACGCGATCGATACCTCAATGAGCTTCTCTATCGGGTTCCGCTCACCGAAGAAGCAAGAGTTGCTCAGCAGTTTTGCTGACTTTGTGATTGCTAACGAAGTGGGCGATGTCCATTACCACAACCCAGAACTGCCGGCACGCAAGACACCAGGGGCTATCTTGTCCAGCGAGTTTGCCGATATGGAAGCCATGATGCGCAGCCTGCTGGATCACCCTGATATGATGAAAAAATGGATGGGTGAGCACTTAAGCCAAAGCCGACACGAGTTAGATATAATTGCTGCCGAGCCGCCATGGCAACAGGCCGAAATCTACCAGTTCCTCGAAAATGGTGAAATCCTCAAGCGCTTGGGGGGGCTGCGTGCCTTCTACTACCCAGAACAGCCTCACCTACTGTATATCAACGGCGAAACCTATGAGCTACCAGTAGAGTGTGGCACCGCCGCGAGCTACCTGTGCGATGCTGAAGATATCAGCCAAGACATGCTGGGCAAGCTTATTGATCACCCCGCTTTTGTCGCCTTGCTAACCCAGTTGGTTAACTATGGTTACTGGTATCCGGTTGAGTAAGCTCTCGCCGACCGAAACAAAAACACCGGGTGATAACCCGGTGTTTTTATCTGATATTAGTCTTCGCTACGTCATTAGACTTTAAACTGTCCAGCCAGCGATTGCTGATGCTGAGATAATTTGGCCAACCGTTCACCGATCCCGGCCGATCTCTCTGCCTGCCCACGGATATTTTCGCTCAGGCCACGGATATTTGAAACATTACGGTTAACCTCGGCAGAAACCGCCTGTTGCTCCTGAGCCGCATGCATGATCTGTTCATTCATCGACTGGATAGAGGCCACCGCCTCAGTGATCTGCCCTAGGCTGACCACCGCTTGCCCGACTTGGGAAGATGTCTCACCGGCCAACTGATTGCCCTCTTCAATCGCGACAACCACTTCACGCGTTCCTTGCTGCAGGATTTCAATAACGGTATGGATCTGACCAACCGAATCATGGGTACGGCTAGCTAACTGGCGTACTTCATCGGCAACAACAGCAAATCCCCGTCCTTGTTCACCGGCACGAGCAGCTTCAATCGCAGCATTCAATGCCAGCAGGTTCGTCTGTTCCGATATACCTTCAATCACTTGTAGGATCTGGTTAATATCTTCACTGTTGGTTTCGAGCTCCTTGGCAACTGGTACGGCATTTTCCATTCTGACCACCAAGTTATCCATCGAGGTAGCTGATTGCTTAATCAT
Source organism: Photobacterium lutimaris (assembly GCF_003025555.1). Lineage (GTDB taxonomy): Bacteria > Pseudomonadota > Gammaproteobacteria > Enterobacterales > Vibrionaceae > Photobacterium > Photobacterium lutimaris. The sequence continues at coordinate 752,015 of NZ_PYMH01000002.1, forward strand.
CCGATGGCCGTCACGTACTGCGCTTTCGGCCTGCCCTGCCGCAACCACTGCCGTTTCGGTATAACCCACCACCTGCTCTGCGGTCTGTGCCATCTCCTCTGAAGCCGTCGCCACCATATCCACTTCTCGAAACTGAGCTTGGCTACCATCGCGTGTATGGTTAGCTACTTCAGCGGCTTCTTTTGATGTTGTGCCGACATCATTCACGGTACCAACAACATCGCCGATGGTCGCCTGGAGCTTATCCAGAAAACGATTGAACCACAGTGCAAGCTGACCGATTTCATCTTTTTGCTCGACATGCAATCGCTGAGTAAGATCCCCTTCCCCGGCCGCAATATCTTCAAGACGCTCGGCAACGTGGCGGATCGGTGCGACAAGGCGAGAAGCGCCAATCACCACCAGCAACAAACCCGCAATAGCCACCGCTAGGCTAATCACAATCTGCACCAATATCGATTGATCACGTTGCAGGGCGATCTCTGAGTCCAAGGCAATAGCATCGGCCAATACTTGTTCAACAGGCAGCTGGATAACAATTCCCCAACTCATCTGACCAAGTTTTACCGGAGTGTAAGCATACAGCCACTGCTGATCAGCAGTCCACAATATTTGCTCTTCACTACTGTGTAGCCACATCGCCAGTTCGCTCGGTAAACCGTCGGCTTGATTTGCCGTTTGACCGATTCGGCTCTGGCCCTGATCCCAAGCGACAATGGTATTGTTCTGACTGATCAGACTGACATTACCAATACCGCCAAACAAAGCATAATCAACGGCTTGCACCAACGTTTGTAGCGGTGCCAATCGGATATCAATTCCCATCACACCAATGACTTCACCGTTGACATCCAGTGGTACAGTGATAGTACTGACTATCGGTGCTTGCTGGCCAAATTCTGCCAATTGGGGATTGGACACACACAGACCAGCAGTGTTATTAAGACATTGCGACCAAATAGCCTGGCTAAACAGTAGTTGCTGCTCAGAATAGATAAATTGTTCCGCTTCACCCGATGGTGATGCTGCCCAGTAAGGTGAGAAGCGTCCCTGTTCATTGGCACCAACGTAATCAGCTCTGACATAATTACTGTCTTCGCCATCGAGTGCATCAGGATTAAACACCACAAACGCGCCATGAATGTTCTCGAATTCATTGACGCTTCGGCGAAGAAGTTCGGAAATAGAACCGCGCAGTTCTGAACTGTTGGTATAGTTTTCTTCTGCATTGAATTTTAGAAAAAGTACACTTTGCGCCAGCATCTCAGCACGGTAGGCGGCTTCATCGAGATACTGCTGAACCGTGGCACTCTGCTTTTCGGCTTGGGCCTGAACGACAAGTTGTGACTTAGTCCTGAGGCTTGAAAAAACCTGCTGGCTGACGAGTTGCTGGTTCTGGGAGGCAAAATAAAAAGAAAGGCCTGTTAATACGATTACTGTTGCCAGTAACCCTAGCCCGGCCATCAGGGCTATTTTCCATTTAACGGATAACGACCGCATACAACAATCCTTGTTTTATACCACGTACAGCAATATTCGGACTCATCAAACTATTACTGATTTCGCTATTATTATTCCACTACCACCAACTGATCCCACACTATCCAAGCAAGAACGATATAATTGGTGCCAGCTTATTGTTACATGTTGATTACACCCTCATCAATAGCATAAGTACTTATTTTATTGAGATTTTTACCAACATTCCCCTATAAAAAAGGCGCGGCTTTTACACCGCGCCCAAAGCCTGTCACAGGCTTAAATTACTGAACATTCAGGCAAGACACCGCATGAACTTCATCACCGATCAAAGTCGGCTTTTTATTCGCACACTCCGCGGACGCAACCGGGCAGCGAGTACGGAACACACAACCTGATGGTGGGCTCATCGGCGAAGGCAGATCCCCTTCCAGCAACTCAATGTGCTTGCTGCGCTCCAAATCCGGATCCGGAATAGGCACCGCCGACATCAACGCTTTGGTATAGGGGTGCTTTGGTTCGCTGAACAATGCATCGGACTCACCCATCTCGACCGCATTGCCAAGATACATCACCAAAACCCGGTCAGAAATATGCTTAACCACTGACAGATCGTGAGCGATGAAAATCAGGCTCAAGCCCATTTCTTTTTGCAATGATTTAAGCAAGTTAACAACCTGTGCCTGAATCGATACATCCAGCGCTGAAACCGGCTCATCGCAAATGATCATTTTAGGCTTGAGGATCAAAGCACGTGCAATACCGATACGCTGACACTGCCCCCCAGAAAACTCGTGTGGGTAGCGGTTAATCACGTTCGGCAGCAAGCCAACCTTTGTCATCATGGCTCTAACTTGATCTTTAATATCCTCAGCAGAAAGCTCTGGGAAATAAGCCTTCAATGGCTCGGCGATGATCTCTCCAACGGTCATACGTGGGTTCAGTGATGCCAGCGGATCCTGGAAAATCATCTGGATATCTTTACGCTTTTCACGCATCTGTTTGTGATCAAGCTTGGTCAGATCCTGGCCGAGCCAAACCACACGACCATCGGTTGCTTCTACCAGACCAATCACCGCACGGGCAAACGTCGATTTACCGCAACCTGACTCACCAACCACACCCAGAGTCTCACCTTCGTAGAGGCGGATATCGACACCATCAACCGCTTTTAGACTCATTGGTTTTGTCCAAGGCCATGCTGATTTCGGCGCAATACTAAAGTGAACCTTCAGATCATGAATATCGAGTAATACTTTCTTTTGAGCTTCCATTACCACGTCCCCACATCAGAAAAACACGCGCGTAAGCGACCTTCAGTAAATGCCTTCAATTGAGGCGCTTCTTGCGAGCAGCGGCTAGATGCACGGTGGCATCGTTCCTGATAAGGACAGCCGACAGGCAAACGCAGTAAGTTAGGCGGGTTACCCGGAATGGTTGGCAACTCTTCACCGTCGGTATCCAAGCGCGGGATAGCCTTCAGCAAGCCCTCGGTATACGGGTGCGACGGTTTGTAGAAGATCTCATTGATCTTACCGTACTCCATGGTACGACCTGCATACATGACCAGTACCTTGTCGCAACTACCGGCAACCACGCCCAGATCGTGGGTGATCATAATGATCGCTGTATTAAAGTCACTTTTCAGTTCGTTTAGCAGTTCCATGATCTGTGCCTGTACGGTCACATCCAGTGCCGTCGTCGGTTCATCGGCAATCAACAGTTTAGGGCTGCACAGCAAGGCCATGGCAATCATCACACGCTGGCGCATACCGCCAGAAAATTCGTGTGGATACATGGTAATACGCTTACGTGCTTCGGGAATTTTCACCGCATCCAGCATGCGAACACTTTCTTCGAACGCCTCGGATTTCCCCATGCCTTTGTGCAGCATCAGCACTTCCATCAGCTGATCGCTTACTTTCATATATGGGTTCAGTGAGGTCATCGGATCCTGGAAAATCATTGCGATTTGCTCGGCACGGATCCGGTTCAGCTCTTTTTCCGGCAAGTTAAGGATTTCGCGGCCTTCGAATTTCGCGCTGCCGCCAATTATGCCGTTCTTGGCCAATAGGCCCATGATGGCGAAAACGGTCTGGCTCTTGCCCGAGCCAGATTCACCAACAATACCCAGGGTCTCCCCCTGATTGAGCGAAAAGTTTAGATCGTTAACCGCGGTGACAATACCGTCTTGAGTTTTGAATTCTACGCGTAGATCTTTGACATCTAATAAGCTCATAGTACTTCCTTATAATCTATCTACCTTTGGCCTGCCGCCATAGCGTTTGCAGGCCAGAGGTCTTCTCGTTATCTGTCTTTTGGATCCAGTGCGTCACGCAAACCGTCACCCACATAGTTAAAGCAGAACAGCGTCACTACCATAAAGGCTGCCGGGAACATCAGCTGCCAAATGGCAACTTCCATGGTCTGAGAGCCTTCTTGTAGCAGAGCCCCCCAGCTGGTCATAGGCTCCTGAACACCCAAGCCAAGGAAACTTAGGAATGATTCGGTCAGGATCATCGACGGTACCAGCAAGGTTGAGTAAACCGCGACGATACCCAGTACATTCGGAACAATATGTCGGGTAATGATACGCCACTGGCTAACGCCAGATACGCGGGCGGCTTCGATGAACTCCTTACTGCGCAATGACAAGGTTTGGCCACGAACGATACGTGCCATATCAAGCCATGAAATGGCACCAATCGCCACAAAGATCAGCATGATATTACGGCCAAAGAAGGTCACCAGTACGATCACGAAAAACATGAACGGAATCGAATAGAGAATTTCCAAAATGCGCATCATCACGCGGTCGGTACGGCCACCAATAAAACCAGACGTTGCACCGTAAAGGGTACCGATCAAGACCGCAACCAGCGCGCCCATGATCCCCACCATCAGTGAGATCCTGCCCCCGACCAGTGTACGGGTAAACAAATCACGCCCTAAGCTATCAGTACCGAAGAAGTGGCCTTCAGCGCCGAAACTTGGCGCGGCGTGCAGTGCGTACCAATCTGTATCATCAAATGCGTAGTTGCTAAACATCGGACCGAATACGACCGCCAAGGTGATCAAGCTAAGGATCGTCAGGCTCACCATCGCCGCTTTATTGCGCATAAAGCGGATACGGGCATCTTGCCACAAACTACGGCCTTCAATTTCCAATTGCTCGGAAAAGTTCTCAACCGCTTCTACGTTTTCTTTTTTTGTCAGCATCATCGGTTGGGCCCCTTAGTAACGGATTTTCGGATCAATGTACGCCAGAACAATGTCGACTACGGCGTTGAAGATAATGGTCAAAGAGCCAATCAAGATAGTGATTCCCAAAACCAGAGAGTAGTCACGGTTGAAAGCTGCGTTGACAAACAACTTACCGATCCCCGGCAGACCGAAGATGGTTTCGATAACCACCGAGCCGGTGATAATACCAACGAAAGCCGGCCCCATGTAGGAGACCACAGGCAGCAAAGCCGGTTTCAGAGCATGCTTGATGATGATATAGCCGTAGCCCAAGCCCTTCGCGCGTGCGGTACGGATGAAGTTACTATTGAGGGTTTCGATCATGCTGCCACGAGTAATACGGGCAAAGGTTGCCACATAAAGCAGAGACATACCCATCATTGGCAGCAGCATGTATTTCATGCCGCCGTCGTTCCAGCCACCAGCAGGAAGCCAGCCCAAGTTAATAGAGAAGATATAGATCAGTACCGGGGCGAGAATAAACGACGGCATCACCACCCCGGCCATGGCCGTCGACATAATGCAGTAATCTATCCAACTGTTTTGCTTCAACGCGGCAATGGTGCCGACGGTGACCCCCATCACCAATGCAAAGATAAACGCAAAGAAACCGATTTTCGCCGACACCGGCAAAGCTTTGGAAACCAGCTCGTTGACGGTGAAATCTTTATATTTAAAGGATGGACCGAAATCACCCTGCACGATGTTGCCAAGGTAAGTGGTGTATTGCTCAAATACAGGCTTATCCAAGCCATACTTGGCCTCGATGTTAGCCATGACTTCCGGAGGAAGCGGACGCTCGCTGGAAAATGGATTGCCTGGTGCAAAGCGCATCAGGAAAAAGGAAATTGTGATGAGTACCAACAGAGTTGGTATTGCTTCAAAAATCCGTTTTGCGATGAATTTAATCATAAACTCCACCGTTCTTTATAGTCTGTGACAGTCAATTAATACTGGCGTGAAACACCAGAAAGGGCACTGCTCTCATCCAGAGAGCAGTGCTTATTATCATGCTTCTTGCTAATTATTATTCAGCAATGATGTACATATCTTTGGTGAAGAGCTTGTCTTCTGCATTGTTTGCAGGGTAGCCACCCACTAGCGGGTTAACCAGACGCGCTTTCACGTATTGGTAGATAGGTGCAATAGGCATATCTTCGGCTAGCAACTGCTCAGCCTGGATGTACAGCTGCTCACGCTCTGCATCTGAAGTAGATTCCAGCGCCTTCGCCATGATTGCATCGTATGCCTTGCTGTTGTAACGCGGGTCATTAGAGCTGTTGTTACTCTGCATCAGTGACAGGAAGCTTGATGCTTCATTGTAGTCGCCACACCAGCCAGCACGTGTTACGTCAAAATCACCCTGACGACGAGTATCTAGGTAAGTCTTCCACTCCTGGTTTTCCAGGTTAGCTGTAACATCTAGATTCTTTTTCCACATAGAAGCAATCGCTACAGCAATCTTCTTGTGGTTTTCTGATGTGTTGTACAGCAACGTGAAGTTCAGTGGGTTACCTGGACCGTAACCAGCTTCTTCTAGTAGTGATTTCGCTTTCTCATTACGCTGTTTCTGAGTCATTTGACCGTACTCAGGCGTAACTGGGTTGAAGTTTGCAGTAATTTCCGGAGTTAGGAAATAACCAGACTTCTGGCCTTGGCCAAGTAGCGCTTTGGTCACGATATCACGGTCGATAGCGTAAGACAGGGCTTTACGAACGCGTACGTCGTCAAATGGCGCTTTTTGGTTGTTGAAACCGTAGTAGTAAGAACACAGGTTACCGGAGATAGACACTGACTCAGCGTGCTGCTTCTCAAGGCGGCGGAAGTGCTCGTTTGGTAGTTCGTTGGTGATATCGATCTCGCCGGCTAGGAAGCGGTTCATCTCAGCAACTTGGTTTTCAATCGGCAGGAACGTAACCTTGTTGATAACGGTATTGTCGTTATCCCAGTAGGTCTTGCTGCGGGTCAGGACGATACGCTCGTTCACAACCCAGTTGTCTAGCGTGTAAGCACCATTACCCACGAAATTTTCTGGTTTGGTCCAGTTGTCGCCGAATTTCTCAACAACCTTACGGTTTACCGGCTTAACTGTCGTGTGGCCCATCATCTTCACGAAGTATGGCACAGCCTGCTCAAGCTCGATAACCAGTGTGTTGTCATCTGTCGCTGATACACCCAGTGTATTCTTGTCCGCTTTGCCTGCAATGATGTCATCTGCGTTCTTCATAGTCGTCATTTCTAGATACCATGAGTACGGAGACGCTGTTGCAGGATCAACTGCACGCTTGAAGCTGTACACGAAATCGTGTGCGGTCACAGGGTCGCCGTTTGACCATTTAGCATCTTTGCGCAGGTGGAATGTGAAAGTGCGGTTGTCGGTAGTTTCCCAGCTCTCAGCAACACCAGGGACAGTGTTACCATTTTCATCCTGGTTAACCAAACCTTCAAGCAGGTCACGGATGACGTGTGACTCAGGCACACCTTCAGTTTTGTGTGGGTCAAGAGAAGCAACTTCAGTGCCGTTACCTCGAACCAATTCTTGCTTGGCAGCAAGTTTTACCCCTTCCGGTACATCAGCAGCAAGAGTGGTGAAAGAGGTGGCTGCTACAGCCATACCAGCGCCCAGAAGAATCGCCTGGGTAATTTTATTCTTATACATGCATTAGCTCCAATACATCGTTAAATACGTCCTTGCGTTCTTCAGTCGGTACCATCTCACAATATTTGCATCGTTAATCCTAAACAACACAAAGCAAACCGAAGAATTGGTCAAAACATTATCAGGCATTGAAGTAATTTGCCACATTTCGATTACAAAAAAAGACATAATCCTTAATGGAGCCTGAACGCACAGCATGAATATCTGGCTGCTTATCTCGTTACAGCTAGATCTATCACAAAAACCAGAATATGGAGAAATATCCGCCAAATAAGCCACAAAAAAGGAGTTTTTGAATAAATAATTGCAGAATTGAATAAAAACACAGCAGAAACACCTCCATCCATCTCACACAAACACAATAAGTCAATAACATTCATGTAAAACTATGATGCCTAGCTATAAAAAAAGCGCCTTTCGGCGCTTATTATTTGTTCTCACTATCCATATTGATATTGGGGGGGACTTCGTTTATTGATTGTTCTTTTCCCTCAACCAGAGAATGGTGCTCATTACTTATTGCTTCATCGAACAAGCCATCATGATTGATATCTTCCAACATTTGCTTAATGCGACGATTAGACATTCTTTTATGCTTCATGGAACCCTCCGCTGTTAACCACAGCACTTTTGACCCATAAACGTAATAACCTATGTCTTTAGATAACACTGCCACAGACGGACTCTGTTGTCTTAGACACAGCATTAAGCATGGCACAGGATCAGCATTTTGTCCTTCTACTCCGCCTTTCTACACTGTCGATATAATAACCAAAACGTATATAAAAAAATGCCAATAGATTAAGTTGTTACATGCCTGAACTTTTCAACTTTGACACATTTATCTCACCTCTGATTAACGCTACTATCTTTTTTGTAGGGAAAATCTTTTGTTTATCCTACATACCGTTCCCGTTCCGTTATCCTTGAGAGTCAGAAAGTATGAGACCAGCTGGTTGTTTTTCGCGCCCAAGCCCTTCCCGTGTTCGCCACGGCTATGTGCCACCGCCACGCAAGCCAAAAGCGGAATAAGCGTATCAACGAAACCTTGATAGACAAGTCTACAAGCCCCTCGGAGAGGGGCTTTTTTATGCTCCTGCCGCTACGATGTTATTACCTTGTGATAACCCACGAATTATGAAACTATCCTCTCTGGATCAAGGGCTTGATCCTCGTTAGAACAAAGACAACTCAAGGAAAGAGAAAATGAGGGATGCCGATAGGCAAGAAGACATATATACCATTTCACAACTCGCAGAAGAGTTTTCTCTGACACTGCGCAGTATCAGGTTCTATGAAGACAAGGGCTTAATAACACCGACTAGAAAAGGAAATACTCGGGTGTACTCACGCCATGATCGGGCTCGGCTGATCTTGATCTTGCGCGGTAAGCGTCTCGGGTTTAGCCTGCAAGAAATACAGGAACTATTCCAACTTTATGATTCTGGTGCCCAGACTCCCTCACAGGCACACCATATGCTAAACACCATCCAGTCCCGCCAGCAACAACTCAGGCAGCAACAGGCCGATATCAATCGCTTGATGATGGAGCTCAATGCCGCCGAGAGAACGTGCTACCAGCACCTCAAGAAATTCGACTAATTGTCCCTCCTTTATATACCTTTTAGTCACCCCTTTTTTGTTTACCCACAAACAAAAAGGCCCGGCGTATAGCCGGGCAAAAAATAAATAAGACAATGAACGTTGGGGCTTACCAGTAAACGCGAGCACCTAGAGCAAATTTGCTATCACCATCTACAGATGTTGCTTCGATAATTCTGTCACTACCTTTGTTGGTGTAGCCAAGCGTGTCACCATCTGCGTAAGCGTACTCTACGTAGATACGCGACCAGCTGTTGAAGTGGTAGTCAGTACCGATGTAGAACAGCTTGCCGTCACCATCAGCATTCAGAGCTTTTGATTCTTGCTCTGTGTACTCGTAACCAGCATAAGCGGTTGCGTTATCTGCCCAGCTGTAAGTACCGGCAAGGCTGTAACCATCTTCATCAATCGTGTTGCCATTACCTTTGTTCTTCAGCTCAGCATTGTAGTAAGTGAAGCCGATTAGCGCTGCGCCTACTGTGTACTCAACCGTACCTTCGAAGTAGGTATTTTGAAGGTCGGCAGTAATATCAATAGTTTCTTTATAGTTTGGCAGCAAATCTGGCTGAGGAATCACTTCTTCTGTACCAATTTTGAATGACTTATCGCGGTTTACACCACCACCAACGTGGAAGTTAAAGCCACCGTAGCTAGATGCAACATACAGTTCTGCTAGCTCTTGGTTAGTATCATCTTCAGGCAAACCGTAGTTAGCTGCAACGATGAAGTTTTCACCTTCGTAGTTATATTTAATTAGTGAGTCGTGACGGGCACCTGAAAGGGATGAGTAACGTAGTGCGGTACCACCGAAGAAGTATGAATAGTCTGCGCCGTAGATATCATCCGCTACCACCCACTGGCGGCCAAATGATAGCTTACCGAAATCGGTATCTACACCAGCAAAGTGTAGGCGGTTTTTCATGGTGTAATCTTCTTTTGCGGTGTTGTAGTTCAGGCCGAACTCAACTTTACCGAAAATATCGACCGAGTCCGTAACAGCGTACTGTGCCTGTACACCTGCACGGGAAGACCCCGCATTCAGAGTGACATCCGTACCCTCTGACTTTTTCACTTCGGTACGAAGTTGACCGTAAAAGTCGACATGTGCTTCGTCTGTTTTTAGGATTTCTACAGCGAATGCCGAATGAGCGAAAAGTACTGCTGGGATTGCTACTGCTAAAAGTGTTTTTTTCATTATTACTTACCTGTAATGATTTTATATTTTTGCTTAGGCTCATCCAGAGCCGGAATGAAACATATCAACAACAAAAAAAATCATCAATAGAGCAAAAATCTGACATAAAAAAATATCACAGCACCTTTCACTATATAAAAACACCTAAAAGACGAGCATAAAAAACCACAAAAAACCTCAAAAACCCCATCAATATTCACTTCCGCGTACGTTTTATCTCTCATTTATTCAGGTCGCTGCCGCCAAAAATCACACTTTCATCAATAACAAAATAGAATAAGAACCCTGTTAAAAATAAAAAATATCATAAGAAAAACAACCAATAGGTTATTTTTTGACCACACAAAGAAACAAATTCGCAACATGTGATACATTTTCCCTGAGCCACAGCAAGAAAATACAATAAGAAAATTATTTAATAAAAAAGGGAAATGGCGTCATGACCATTTCCCTATTTGTAGCGGATGATATTGAAAGGTAGTTTGTGCTGTTAGTGCAACGGGATGCTAACTATCCAAATTTTGTGCTGTTCTTGGTGATAGGCACCTTGCTCAATAATTTTATTCAAATATGCCATTCGATGGTGCCCTTCCAGTAAATTGTAAGGGGCTTTAAGCGTCTTGCCGTTGGTCATCGGTATATCTCTGTCATACCGAAGCACTATTGGCGCTTGTGGCCAAGTACCGGTTTCCTGCATCTGCCTTACCAGCCAGCTACGCTGAAATACCGGGTTAGTCATACGGCGCGATAGTTTATCAACAATGTCTTGATGGGGCGTATGAATTTGTGACTGAATTTGCTCACTGGTCCAAGATTCAAGTTCAAAGCGCATTGACTGAAAATCCAACCACCCCCAGTTGCAGAGCACCCCTTTCCAATGCCTGAAAAGCCATTGTTTCAGCACATCTTCAGGGAAATTAGGCAGGGCCTGGCTGGCTTTCGGCTGCCATTTTTCCCAAGGCTCACAGTGGCGGCCGCCAAAGCCATCAGGTTCTAGTTCATAGAGTAGTCGATCGCTCCTGATCATAAGCATACTCCTCTGTTACGTGTTATTTCACTTGACCGATTCCAACCGGCCACTAAAACCATAACCATTCATTTTTAATGGTTATTTATACCCTTGAATTCAAAGTAGCACAGAGCCTAATGAAAAAATAGATGAATAACTGAGAAAGATTATGCGGACGATGGACGATGGACGATGGACGATGGACGATGGACGATGGACGATGGACGATGGACGATGGACGATGGGACTTTGCACCGGTATGTTTACCGGTGCAATACATTATTTCTTATTTTTCCTGCCAACGGTCGGCGGCGCTGGTATCCGTGTCGCGGGCATCAACCCAGCGAGACTCATCAGGGGTTTGCTCTTTCTTCCAGAACGGTGCGCGGGTTTTTAGAAAATCCATAATAAACTCGCAGGCTTCAAATGCCGCACCACGGTGAGCGCTGGTCACGCCAACAAACACAATCTGATCGCCCAATGCTAAATCACCCACACGGTGGATCACGCGAGTTTTCAGTAGCGGCCAACGCTCACTTGCTTGCTCAACAATAGCAGCGAGAGACTTTTCGGTCATCCCCGGATAATGCTCCAGCGACAATCCGGTGACAGCATCACCTTGATTGAAATCACGTACTTTTCCGACAAACGTTACAACCGCACCGGCATCTGTCCCTTGCGATAATTGCTCATATTCATCAGCAACCGAAAAATCGTCGAACTGAACAGAAATCATCACTAGCCCCCCGTCACTGGCGGGAAGAAGGCCACTTCGTCGCCGTCTTTTATCTCACTATCCAGCGAGCTGATTGTCTGGTTAATTGCCACCAGCAGTTTACCCTGCTCCAATGCTAGCGGCCACTTGTCACCTTTTGTAACCAAGTGCTGGCGCAACGCTTCTGCGGTAGCAAATTCAGCGGTGACTTCCAGACGATCAACGCCAACAAGCTCTTTGACCTGTGCGAAAAATAATACGTTAATCATGATTCCACCTTGAAATGTCCAGATTTACCGCCCGTTTTTTCTAGCAGGCGCACTTGTCCAATCACCATGTCTTTCTGGACAGCCTTGCACATGTCATAAATAGTCAATGCCGCAACAGAGGCTGCAGTCAGCGCTTCCATTTCTACACCCGTTTTGCCAGCCAGCTTACAACAAGACTCAATCCGAACCATGTTTTCGGCATCAATCGCTTCCAACTGCACTTCAACTTTCGACAGCAGCAGAGGATGGCAAAGAGGGATCAAATCCCATGTTCTTTTTGCAGCCTGAATTCCGGCAATACGAGCTGTGGCAAATACATCGCCTTTATGGTGCTGGCCAGAAACGATCAGCTCAAGTGTTTCCGGTGCCATGTGCACAAAAGCTTCAGCACGCGCTTCTCGAACCGTGTCATTCTTTGCTGACACGTCAACCATGTTTGCTTCACCTGAAGCATTAATATGCGTAAATTGGTTCATTCGTCTGTCCCAAAACAGAAAAAGAAAATTAGAAAGGGTGGCGCTTAGCCACCAATAGAAGCTAGGTTCGGTGTCATGCCGGTATTGCCTTCATCAAGGAAATGGCTCACAGCTTTTTCCTCCAAGCCCCCTTGAATACGGGCAATCAGCTCATCACGCTGTTCATCCTGCTGAAGCAGGTCGCGCAACTCCACACCATGATCACCAAACAGGCACAGGTGCAATTTACCCAATGCTGAAACGCGCAGACGGTTGCAGCTCTTACAGAAATCTTTTTCGTAAGGCATGATCAGACCGATTTCACCCTTGTAATCAGGGTGACAGAACACTTGTGCCGGACCGTCATTATTGCTTTTCAGCTTTAGTACCCAGCCATTGGCAATCAGGTAATTGCGGATACTGACACCGGATACATGGTGATTATTGAACAAGTCGTCCATTTCACCAGTTTGCATCAGTTCGATGAAGCGCAACTGGATTGGTCGCGTCTTGATCCAATCAAGGAACTGCGGCAGCTGCTGGGAATTGAGATCTTTTAGCAGAACAGTATTGACCTTGACCTGCTCAAACCCAGCATCAAATGCCGCATCAATGCCTTCCATGACCTGATTAAACATGTTCTCGCCAGTGATCTGGTAGAACATTTTAGGGTCAAGGCTGTCAACACTTACATTAATATGGGTTAAGCCCGCTTCACGCCATTGATGGACATGCTTTGCCATACGGTAGCCATTGGTCGTCGTCGCGACTTTACGGATACCTGGCTGCCCGGCAACCGTACGGATGATATCGGTAAAATCACGGCGTAGGCTTGGCTCACCGCCAGTAATGCGCACCTTTGACGTGCCACACTCGGCAAACGCCCCTGTTACACGCTGAATTTCATCTAGCGTTAGGAAGGATGGCTTTTTCTTCTGTTGAGGATGGTAGCCATCAGGCAGGCAATAGGTACATTTAAAGTTACAGACGTCTGTAACCGACAAACGCAAGTAATAGAACTTGCGATGGTGATTATCTTCAAATTGTTTCGCCACGGAACACCTTTCCAAGTACGGGAGGCCGATGCATTTCTTTATCGACCCTGGTGACAACTTGTCACTGGCTTCAGTCACATATCCCCCACAGTGAGGCACTTAGTGAAAAAAGCTCGGAGCATGGCAATTGTACAGCACCGGATAAAACCAAAATGCGCACAATAGCGTATTAGTTATAAAAATATCAGAGGAATCGCCATACAGGCAAACTCTCCGTTTTTTTCGTGGTGCATTCTACCGTTCAGCACATTTCACGACAATACTACTAAAGGGATTAGCTTTAATTTTTCTGACTAAAAGTGAGGATATTATGTCCAATATTATTGAATCAGCAACCGTCGATGATGTTGCCCTCTACTTGCAACGTGAAGAGGGACTCGACTTAGCCCATGCCCGTGAGCAGGCCAAACTTGTTATCAACGGTTTTCTCGACATGCAGGAAAAAGGTTTAATCAAGGGCTGGTACTTTGATGAGCAGAGCCACCTGGAGTTACTACCTAGCGATAACGCAATGAAAATAATTGCGAATCAGAAATAATTTGCAAAATGCAAATGCCAAATTGGTACTTTTTTGCATTTTAAAAAGATAAACACAGTCAAACGCGCTGAAAACCTATTTTAAGCGGTATGTAATCTTGGTATCCCATTTGCAATGTCTAATTCATCAGACAGTCAGCAACCGGATTAGACTATGAAAACTCACATACCGCTACTATTCCAAAAACGCCACGTCTTACCCGGTGGACGCATCCCTCTTCGTATCGCTCCGGGGCCACAAATGGCTGCATTCAAAGCCGCATTGCGAGAAGGTAACACTTTTGGTGTTTGTATGTTCGACCAAGATGAACACGACCACCATTTCTTTCAAATCGGCACCCGTGTCACTGTTGAAGACTTTGATGTTTCGCCAAATAACGGTTGTTTAATCGTTACCGTAGCAGGACACGAAAATTTCACGATTGATCATATGGAAGAAACCGACGAGGGCTTCTTCTGCGGTGATTGCCAGTTCATTCCACCATGGCCAAAAACAGAAGTGCGTCAGGATCAACAAATTCTGGCTGAAAAACTCAAGCAAATGTTCAGTAAGCATCCGGAACTCGGTGATCTTCACCAGAAAAAGCAGTTTGATAACCTAAGTTGGTTATGTCAGCGCTGGCTAGAATTGCTTCCGGTCCCGGCCAGCGAAAAGCAAATGCTATTGAGTGCACCTAGCTGCCTCAATACCTATGATTACCTGATCAGCATTATGCAACAGCCACATTAACAAATACTTGCATCAACCGCTTCAACTGCCGTACTAACCACTTTGCCCTCAATCTATAGAGGGCGTTTTTTATTCGCTCTACGCCCACATTCCGTGACAGATATACCACCATAAGCACATTGTTTGTATTCATTATAGCTAACGCGATACACTGCGAAGAATCTAATTAGCTCACACTTTTCAACCAATGATGTTACCCCCTACAGTAAAAAGTATTACAGACGCCAAGATTGTTGCCATCGGCGGCGGGCATGGCCTCGGCCGTATGCTCTCAGCCCTGTCAGCATTAGGTGAGAATGTTACCGGTATTGTGACCACGACTGACAACGGTGGCTCAACCGGCCGTATCCGTGCCTGCCAAGGCGGGATTGCCTGGGGAGATACCCGAAACTGTATCAACCAGCTCATTACTGAGCCGTCGGTCGGGTCAATGATTTTTGAATACCGCTTCCGTGGCACTGGCGAGCTAAATGGTCATAACCTAGGTAACCTGATGCTTAAAGCACTGGATAACCTTTCAGTACGCCCGCTCGAAGCTATCAATTTAATCCGTGATATGCTCCAAGTAAAAACCCATATCGTGCCAATGACTGAGCACCCAGCCGATTTAACAGCAATGACATTAAACGGGGATATCATTTGCGGGGAAACCAGTGTCGATGAATTGGCTGACATGCCGCAACGACTTTATATCGAACCGGCAGTGCCTGCCACTAAGGAAGCCGTCGTTGCCATACAGCAAGCCGATGTGATTTTGCTTGGCCCTGGCAGCTTTCTAACCAGCGTGATGCCACCGCTGCTGCTCAAGGAGATCGAGCAAGCCCTGAAAAAGTGCCAGGCCCGAATTGTATTCGTGACCAACCTAGATAAAGAAAAAGGGCCAGCAGGCATGATGAGTTTGCCCCAGATGCTCACCTGGTGTGAGCGCTCTATGGGGGGACGCCAAATTGATACAGTACTGACTGACGCACGATGTGAGGAGCTGGATGAAAAATACAACCAGCATATTACTTCTCTAGCATCGAGCAACCACCAATGGCGCCATGATAGAGAAAAATTAAAACAGGCTATTCACCGGATTGTCATGGCTGGCTAATCGCTTGTACTCAATCGCCATACCCTCAACCATCTGCCTAAATTCAGGCAGGTGGTCTAGAATCCACGCTTCCTGACCTTGCTTGACGCGTGATTCACATTCCTGAGCCATATCGGCGAGATCATCGGCACCAAAGCTGGCCGCACTACTCTTGATTGCATGGCTGATTTCTCGAACCTGTTTTATCGAAGGCTGTTCAGAAAGCTGACGCTGATACTGTTCCAATTCATCGCTAAATACATTGAGGAGTAATGTCAGAGTTTCCTGCCCGACTTCATCTTCCATACGCTTGATGGTCTCTGCATTAATTGTCATTGCCATGTATTTCTCTCCCTACAACTAACCTTGTGCTTCCTGCCAGGTCTGTAATTTACGGTAAATTGTTGACGGGCTAACTTCCAACAAACCCGCAGCACGTGGAATATTGCCATCACAAGCATCGATAGCGGCCTGAATGGCACGCTTTTCAACAATCCATAGTGGCTCAACCTGCGACTTATCGATTATTGGTGTCTCGCTGGGATCTTGCCGAGGACGCTCCCCCCCAATATTCCCAACACCAACAGGCTGATGTGATGCAATTTTAACGCCACCTTGGTTAATCGGTGGAGGAACCATCTCTAGTGCGACTTCTTCACCGGAATTTAACACAACAATGTTTCGAATAACGTTTTGCAGCTCACGAACATTGCCTTGCCAATGGTAGCGCTCGAACAGGGCCCTCACTTCCGGTGAAAAACGGGTGAAATCCTTGCCTTCTTCAACAGACATCAATGCCAATAAGGCATGGGCTATCTCCATCACATCCCCACCTCGCTCACGCAATGGTGGCAAAGTCACGGGAATAACATGCAGGCGATAATAGAGGTCTTCACGGAATCGGCCTTCCTGAACTTCAAGCCAAGGATTACGGTTGGTCGCACACACAAATCTGACATCGACCGTACTGGTTTTGGAAGAGCCGACCTTTTGATACGTACCTGTTTGGATAAATCGCAGCAGTTTGCTTTGCAAATCCAAATCCATTTCGCAAAGTTCGTCGAGAAATAACGTGCCATTATTGGCCAGTTCAACCGCCCCCTGACGCTCGGTCGATGCGCCGGTAAAAGCCCCCTTCACATGGCCGAACAATTCACTTTCAATCAGCTCTTTCGGGATGGCGGCACAATTGAGTGCGACAAAAGGTTTATCATTTCTCGGGCTTGCAGCATGAACCGCTTCAGCGCACACCTCCTTACCCGTGCCACTCTCACCTGTAATAAACACCGTCGCTTTACTTGATGCCGCCGATTCAATCACACGGTACACCGCCTGCATTGGCAAACTGTTACCAATAAAGCCTTGGTACTGGGCACCAGATTGTTTTGAGGTAGACTGAGTAGGCTCGCCTTTCGCCTTTCTATCTTCGTCTTTCAAGGCATTGTTGACAGTAACCCTGAGACGATCAGCCTCGCAGGGCTTGATGAGGAAATCTTTCGCCCCATAGCGCATGGCCTCGACCGCAACGTCAATAGAACCATGTGCCGTCATAATCACCACGGGGATACTCGGATTATCCCGTTTAACGACCTCAAGTACCTGCATGCCTTCCATGTCGGGCAAGCGCAAGTCGAGCAGAATAAGATCTGGGGTGGCCTCTTTGACGAACTCCAACGCCTCTGTCCCCGTGCCAACTATCGTCACGGAGACTCCTAAAGGGTTGAGATATGACTTATATAACGCCGCAACTGATGCTGTGTCTTCAACCATCAAAATACAGCGTTGGTGTGTTCTGCTTTCCATTGCCCCTCCAAGTCCTATCACTCTTTACTAATTGTAAACAAAAGAAAAAAAACGATAAGACTTTTTCTATGTTATCGCTCAAATATAGCTGCCTATATGGCTTTTAGCATTATGAATCGCACATTGCTTTGCAAAATGCAAATTAGCATCCACAAACAATTACTATACATGGCTAATTTTGCTGTTAACCCCTTAAAAAAGTGCAATTAAAGAGGACTATAAAAAATTGGCACGAATAGTGCTTTAACACTAATGACTCTTCCTGAGAGTCAACCTAGCCAACTGACGTTGTTTGTGGAGTTTATTCACTAAAACAATGACGCCAACCGAACACATTATCGGTTGGCTTTTTTTTACCTGTTTTTTGCCACCTTATATTGGATTCCTAGCAATCAGCTATTGGCAATAAATTGCTCTCTATAGGTGTGAATTTTATCCCTTAGCTCAGCCGCTTTTTCAAACTCCAGGTTTTGGGCGGCATCATACATCTCTTTTTCAAGCTGCTGAATTTCAGTTTCCAACTCCTGAGGCGACATAGAGGAATATGTCCCCTTCTTTTCGGCAACTTTGTGAAGCTGTGCGGCACGGTTGGCTCTATTGCCCTTGCCTGGCGCCCCCAACTCCATAATGTCAGACACTTTCGTATCAAGGGCCTTAGGTACAATACCATTCTCTTCGTTGTGGGCTTTTTGCTTATCACGGCGACGGTTTGTTTCGCTCATCGCCCGCTCCATAGAGCCGGTGATCCGGTCGGCGTACAAAATAGCCCTGCCCTCTAAGTTACGGGCAGCTCGGCCAATTGTCTGGATCAACGAACGCTCCGATCGCAAAAAGCCTTCCTTGTCGGCATCAAGGATCGCCACCAGCGACACTTCCGGCATGTCCAAGCCCTCGCGCAGCAAGTTAATCCCCACCAGCACATCGAACTCGCCCAAACGCAAGTCGCGAATGATCTCCACCCGCTCAACCGTGTCGACATCAGAGTGTAAGTAGCGCACTCTGACCCCGTGCTCGGTTAGATACTCGGTCAGATCTTCCGCCATTCTTTTGGTCAGGGTCGTCACCAGCACCCGCTCTTGTTTCGCCTCGCGGATCCGGATCTCTGACAGCAGATCATCAACCTGCGTCGCTACCGGGCGTACCTCGATCTCCGGATCCAACAAGCCTGTCGGCCTCACAACCTGCTCTGCAATATCTTCTCCGGACTTTTCTATTTCATACTTGCCCGGGGTCGCCGAGATATACAACGTCTGGGGTGCCAACGACTCGAACTCTTCGAATTTCAACGGCCTGTTATCCAGTGCTGAAGGCAGGCGGAAACCATACTCCACCAAGTTTTCCTTGCGCGAGCGGTCCCCGCGATACATGGCACCAATTTGCGATACCGTGACATGGGATTCGTCGATGATCAGCAGGCCATCAGCTGGCAAGTAATCAAATAGGGTCGGTGGCGGCTCACCCTCAGCACGGCCACTGAGATAACGGGAATAGTTTTCGATCCCTGAGCAGAAACCCAGCTCCATCATCATTTCAATATCAAACTGGGTTCGCTGGCTAATGCGTTGCTCTTCAACCAATTTATTATTTTCTAATAGCTGCTTTTTACGGCTCTCCAGCTCAAGCTTGATCCCTTCAATGGCTTCAAGCACCTTTTCTCGGGGAGTCACATAGTGAGTTTTCGGATAAATGGTACAGCGCGGTAAATCACGATTTAACAGCGTCCCCGTTAGGGGATCGAACACACTAATGCACTCAACTTCATCATCAAACAGCTCAAGACGGATGGCATCTTTTTCAGATTCCGCAGGGAAGATATCAATCACCTCCCCGCGTACCCTAAATGTGCCCCGCTCGAACGCCATGTCATTGCGCTTATATTGCAACTCCGCCAACCGGCGTAATATATCTCGCTGATTGAGCATATCGCCACGACGAACGTGCAACATCATTTTCAAGTAGGAATCAGGATCACCCAGGCCATATATAGCCGATACTGAAGCGATGATGATGACATCACGCCTTTCCATCATCGCCTTCGTCGCGGAGAGCCTCATTTGTTCGATATGAGCATTCACCGACGCATCTTTTTCGATAAAGGTATCCGTCGTTGGCACATATGCTTCAGGTTGGTAGTAATCGTAATAAGAAACAAAATACTCGACCGCGTTATCCGGGAAGAATTCCTTCATCTCACCATACAACTGTGCGGCCAATGTCTTATTCGGCGCCAAGATCATTGTTGGCCGCCCCGTCTCGGCAATCACATTGGCGACAGTAAAGGTTTTACCCGTCCCCGTAGCCCCCAACAGGGTCTGATGGGCCAGTCCGGCATCCAGCCCTTCAAGTAACTGATGGATAGCCGTTGGCTGATCACCAGAAGGAGAATAGCGGGAAGAGAGTGTAAAGGTTTTAGAGCTAGACTTATCCATCATGATTCCGTACTGGCTATATGATCAGTGTACATGACATTGTGCAGCAGCTAACGAGCATGTCAATAACAAGCAACTGCGCTCTTTTGGCTGTTATCAGTATAGAGTCAGCCTTAACACATCATTAGCACAAGGTATAAAACACTAAAACACGCGGTGCAGGCGTGAAGAAATTCGTTTTAAGCGTACTGACTACGGCCTATTACGAATACCAGATAACATTCTACCGCCCCCATCACACAATTCAAATTCAAGCTTAATAATCAATCACTTGTAACGTTCCCTGTTGTTTTATCGATACTAATTACACTATTGACCGTAATTTGGGCATACGCAGTGATCCTGCCCATGTTCAAACATTTTGACCGTTGTTTTAAAGCAATAAATAGCTACTTTTGTCTTTTTCTATGTGCGTTAGATTGACATAGAAACATGACCAAACGACCTACATCAGCAAACGGCAAAATTCTTACTATGAAATTTATAAACAAAAAGAACTTTATTAAAAGCGCACTATCAGCATCAATTTTACTGTCACTGGCAGGCTGCTCCAGTGATGATGATGAAACGTTAAAATTCACGGTGTTACACACCAATGACAACCATGGACGCTTCTGGCATAACGCTGATGGCGAATACGGTATGGCGGCGCGAAAGACCTTAATTGACCAACTCCGTGCAGAAGTCACCGCTGAGGGTGGCGAAGTATTGTTACTTTCTGGCGGCGATATCAATACAGGTGTACCAGAATCTGACCTATTGGACGCCGAACCTGATTTCGTCGGTATGAGCCATATTCAGTACGATGCAATGGCAGTTGGAAACCATGAGTTTGATAATCCTCGCGATGTATTAGAAAAACAACGCGCATGGGCCTCCTTCCCGATGTTGTCTGCCAACATTTATGAAAAGAACAGTGGCGAGCGTTTATTCAAGCCCTATGACATATTTAACGTCAATGGCGTCAAAGTGGCGGTGATCGGCCTAACAACAGAAGATACCGGCCGGATCGGTAACCCTGAATATGTCTCTGATCTAGAGTTCCGTAATACCGCAGATGAAGCCGCAAAGGTGATTGCTGAAATTGAAGCCAATGAAACCGTTGATGTCATATTAGCAACAACCCATATGGGCCATTATCAAAATGGGGATAATGGTAGTAATGCGCCAGGCGATGTCACCCTTGCTCGATCACTTGAGGCAGGAAAACTCGATGCAATCATTGGGGGACACTCACAAAACCCGGTATGTATGGAGCCCGGTACCAACAACTACGACACCGACTTTAAGCCAGGTGATGATTGTATGCCCGATAAACAAAACGGCACATACATAATGCAAGCTCATGAATGGGGTAAATATGTTGGCCGAGCCGACTTCGAGCTTAACGACGGCGAGCTAACATTGGTCAGCTATGAACTCATACCGGTCAACTTGAAAGAAGAGGACGAAAATGGCGATAAAGTCTTTATCGGTAACGAAATCGAGAAAGACCAAGTACTGTTCTCTATCCTTGAAGAATTCCAGAACAAAGGTGACGAGGCCCTTGGCGATATCATCGCAACCCTTAATGGCAAGCTTGTCGGTGACAGAAACGTTGTGCGTTCCCAGCAAACCAACCTCGGACGACTGATTGCTGCAGCTCAAACCGAATCAGTGCCTAACGCTGATTTCGGTATCATGAACTCAGGCGGGGTACGTGACTCAATCAACAGTGAAGACATTGATGGCTATGAGGTTTCTTACCGAGATGTGTTAATTGTACAGCCATTCGGTAACACTGTTGGCTATGTCGAGATGACAGGTACCGAGGTCACTGAATACCTTGGGGAAGTCGCCACCAAACAGGTTGAGTCTGGTGCCTATGCGCAATTCTCTGGGGTAAATATGGCGGTTGACTGTGAGGCTGGCACCGTAGACATCAACACACTGGGCGATAAAGCCTACAACCCTGATGATACCTACATTTTCACGATACCAAGCTTTAACGCTAACGGGGGTGACAATTACCCAATCCTCCAGTTCATTGATACCGGTAATGTTGACGCCGATGTCTTAAAACGTTTTTTTGAAAACAAAGAAATAATCAATGCCACAGATTATGAACCACAAGGTGAAGTGGTCTATCAAAACTCCCTGTCTGCTAACGGCTGCCAACTAGCTCCATAACACCCGAATACCACTCCAGTGGGGATGACTTCCTGGAGTGGTTCTTTCAGGCCCAAACCCGCAGTATTTTTGCTTGACGATATCAACCCAACACCGTATTATCACCGCCCACGCAGCAACCCTAGTCTGTTTACCCTCCAGTCAGTTACAATTTCATCCAATGTCTTCAAATACATATTTGAAGAAGCTTTCCACAACTTATCCAAGATTTGATTTATATCAATTCACAGCATAATTACACCTAAAACTCGGCTAAAGTAATCACTCTAAGTTTATTCACCAGCACATTATTCCCCTCTATCATTCCCCCTATAACAGTGGTTTATTGCATATCCGATCATGCTCACATTTTAACCGCAACGGCATAGAGATGAACTCAACCCCTAGTTCCCAAGGATCAATTAACACACTTATCCACAGTTTCCGTGGATAACTAAGATAAACCCTTGTGCAGACAGGGCTGAGGGAAATCAAGCCTTTTTTAGACCACAAAATGACTGATGCATGAATTTTCTGCGAACAAAAGCAGAACTGTATGTAAATCAACCAGCAATGCGTTCAAGATAATTTCAAGAGATTCTAATCGACGATTCAAGGCGCTCTCAAAGCCATGTTGCTATACCAATGGCTCCGTATTGGACGATTGAGTACCTCGCAGGGTGAGAGTTTGCCTAGGTGTATAAAAACACCCACTTAAATGTAAATAACACATAATGTTGCATTAACTTTGCAGCAATGAATGGCGAAAAGGTCGGCGAAGTGGAAAAACCCTGCTCCTGGGGAGTTGTTATAGGTGCGACAAAGGAAGATAATATAAAGATCTTTTGCAAATAGTATTATGCGGTATGACTGAATACCTACTCCTTCTCGTAGGTACAGTGTTGGTCAACAACTTTGTACTGGTTAAATTTTTAGGACTTTGTCCCTTCATGGGGGTTTCCAAAAAACTGGAGACGGCCATTGGGATGGGACTCGCTACGACTTTTGTACTCACACTGGCGTCAGTGTGTGCTTACTTAGTCGAAACCTATATTCTTGTACCTCTGGGCATCCAATATCTCAGAACGCTGAGCTTCATCCTTGTGATTGCGGTCGTCGTGCAGTTCACAGAGATGGTGGTTCACAAAACAAGCCCAACCCTTTACCGCCTTTTGGGCATCTTCCTACCACTGATTACATCAAACTGTGCCGTTTTGGGTGTTGCCCTGCTCAACATCAATGAACGACACAATTTTATTGAATCGGTTGTGTATGGTTTCGGTGCTGCCGCCGGTTTCTCTCTGGTACTGATTCTGTTCGCTTCAATGCGTGAGCGAATTGCTGCCGCAGATGTGCCTGCTCCATTTAAAGGTGCTTCGATTGCCATGATCACTGCCGGCCTGATGTCACTTGCCTTTATGGGCTTTACTGGATTGGTGAAACTGTAACATGAGTGGATTAATCATTGCTGTGATTGCCATTGCAGCCCTGGCCGCTATTTTTGGCCTTATTCTGGGCTTTGCCTCAATCCGATTCAAAGTCGAAGCCGATCCTATCGTCGAGCAGATTGATGCGATTTTACCGCAGACTCAATGCGGCCAGTGTGGCTATCCCGGCTGTCGCCCTTATGCTGAAGCCATCGCTAACGGTGATGCTATAAACAAGTGCCCGCCTGGTGGCCAGCAAGCAATCGAGAAGCTAGCAGACCTGATGGGCGTTGAAGTTCAAGAATCTGCCCATGATGCTGATACAAGCATCAAGAAAGTCGCCTTTATCCATGAGGACATGTGTATTGGCTGTACCAAGTGTATCCAGGCTTGCCCTGTCGATGCCATCGTTGGCGGCACCAAGGCACTTCATACCGTTATTAAGGATGAATGCACCGGCTGTGATCTTTGTGTTGCGCCTTGTCCAACCGATTGTATTGAAATGGTACCGCTAGCAACGACGCCAGAGAACTGGAAATGGGATTTGAACCAGATCCCAGTTGTCAATATTCCAGTCGATAACACTGAAAGCACGGTGAAGTAACATGCTGTCTATTATTGAACAAATCAAGCAGGGTCAGCTGTGGGACTTCCCAGGCGGTATTCACCCATCGGAAAATAAAACGCTGTCAAACCGCACGGCAATTACATCAGCCGGTATCCCAGAGGAACTGGTATTGCCGCTCAAGCAGCATATCGGAACCAAAGGCGAGATCCTCGTCAGTGTCGGTGACAAGGTACTAAAAGGTCAGCCACTGACCAAAAGTGATATGAGTATGTGTGTCCCTATTCATGCCCCGACATCTGGTACCGTAACGGCGATCGAACAAAGAACCACCGCCCACCCTTCTGGTCTGAGCGATTTGAGTATTGTCATCAAGAGCGATGGCGAAGATCTGTGGGGCTCACAACATAAGATTGCCGACTACCAATCTCTTGAACCCGCAGAGTTGATTGATGCGATCCGTCTGAGCGGCATTGCAGGCCTTGGTGGCGCAGGTTTCCCAACGGGACGTAAGCTACAGGGCAGTTTGGGTCTGGCCGATATTCTGATCATCAATGCAGCCGAGTGTGAACCGTACATTACTGCCGATGACCGCTTGATGCAGGACTATGCCGCAGAAGTGATCGAAGGGATACGGATCCTACGCCATATCGTGAAACCGAAACTTACCTTGATCGGCATTGAAGATAACAAACCGGATGCAATTAAAGCGCTTGAAAAGTGTGTGACTCCTGAAGACAACATTATCATTCGCGTTATCCCGACCAAATACCCTTCAGGTAGCTCCAAGCAACTGGTAAAAGTGCTTACTGGCCGTGAAGTACCGAGCCAATCACGCTCGTCTGCGGTGGGTGTCGTGGTGCAAAACGTCGGGACGGCCTTTGCGGTCAAACGGGCAATTGTTGACGGCGAACCGTTAATCGAGCGCGTCGTGACCCTAACCGGTGAAGCCTTCAAACAACGCGGTAACGTGTTTGCACGCCTAGGTACACCGATATCCTTCCTGCTCGACAACTTTGGCTACAAGCCTGACAGGAAATACCCACGGGTGATTATCGGTGGCTCTTTGATGGGGTTCACCCTGCCACATGCCCATGTACCGATCACCAAAATCACTAACTGTATCCTGACGCCTAAACGTCGCGAACTGCCACTTCATACCCATGAAATGGCCTGTATCCGCTGCAGTGCCTGCGCAGATGCCTGTCCGACATCACTGCTGCCTCAGCAGTTGCAATGGTATGCCAAAGATAAAGACTACGATAAATGTGAAGAGTACAACCTGTTCGATTGTATCGAATGCGGAGCCTGTGCCTACGTTTGTCCAAGTGAAATCCCACTGGTTAACTACTATCGCAAGGCCAAAGCCGAGATTTGGGCTAACCAGCAAGAAGCCGCCAATGCCGAGCGTGCTAAGCAACGCTTTGAAGCTAAACAAGCTCGATTCGAGCGTGATAAAGCCGCCCGCGAAAATCGCTTCAAGAAAGCGGCTGAAGACAGACGCAAAGATATGGCCACAAAAGGCGGCGATGATGCCGTCGCAGCAGCCATTGCCCGGGTCAAGGCCAAACAAGCCGCAGCCGCCTCTGACGGTGCGGGTCAGAAGCCAGCCGTCGCAGCAGCCATTGCCCGCGCGAAAGCCAAACAAGCTGAAGCCGCCAATGCCGACAAAGTAGCACCTAAGATCAACAGTGCCGTACCTGATAATAGTGAAATGGCTAAGATACGCGAAGAGCGTAAGCGTCAGGCTCGTGAGCGCAAAGCAGCCAAGCTAGCAGCACACGAAAGTTCTCCTGACAGCGCTTCTGATACGGCTTTCGGCCAATCTGCCGACAGCAAAAAAGATGCCGTTGCCGCAGCCATTGCCCGTGCCCGTGCCAAAGCACGCAAGGCTGCCCAGCAGGCACAAGCTGAATCAACTGAAGAAGTAAAATCTGACGACGCTGAACCAGCACAAGCAGAAGTCGATCCTAAAAAAGCCGCTGTCGCTGCTGCCGTTGCCCGTGCCAAAGCACGCAAGGCTGCCCAGCAGGCACAAGCTGAATCAACTGAAGAAGTGAAATCTGACGACGCTGAACCAGCACAAGCCGAAGTCGATCCTAAAAAAGCCGCTGTCGCTGCTGCCGTTGCCCGTGCCAAAGCACGCAAGGCTGCCCAGCAGGCACAAGCTGAATCAACTGAAGAAGTGAAATCTGACGACGCTGAACCAGCACAAGCCGA
>NZ_PYMH01000020.1 GCF_003025555.1 Photobacterium lutimaris
ATACACTAATATATCAGACCAAATAGCCACTTGTATTAATGCTAATATAATACAGAAAGGTATTAATACAATTATTTGGTTTGAAGTTAGACCTTTCTTGACCAAGATTCCTCCCTAAGCATATAACATTTTATTTGTCGAAACCACTTCGACTATCCCTACTACCAAAAATCAACCAGTTAAATTTTTCTTGGTTTGTTCTTGCTTATAGTGCGTAGTTAATTCGTATATCCCACCTCAACAATCAATAGTAACATACTGACAAACAACTGCTTTTCTATATGTTGTGACATTCGCTACAAATAACCGAACTCTGTTCTGCATAGCTTGGTGTCTGGTGAAAAACGTTCATAAAGTAATATACACATTTAGAAAACAGTATTTGTATGAAAGATATCCCACAGCCACTATCAAGCATTAAAAGTCCTTTTTTGGCAGAGGTAACCACCTTCATTCGTACAAGGGGGCTATCCTATTCAACCGAGAAAGCCTACATCAGTTGGATTAAACGGTTTATCCTATTCTCACGTTACCGACATCGTAATCAAATCAATGCAAGAGATATTCAACTATTCCTCGAACATTTGGTGACAACTAGAAATGTCTCACCAAACACCCAAAGGACAGCATTAAACGCACTTGTCTTTCTCTGCAGGGAAATGCTTAATCAAGATACTAGCTTGTTAAACTTCAAGCGCTCAAAACGTTCTACAAAATTACCAGAAGTGTTCAGCCATGAAGAAGCCATGTCGATAATCCGACTGCTTCAATATCCATGCAGGCTTGTGGCCCAGTTAATGTATGGCAGCGGGCTTCGTGTGAACGAAGCGCTTCGGCTCAGGATTAATGACATTAACTTTGATACCTTAAGTATTACTGTCAGAAATGGTAAAGGAAACAAAGATAGAAAGACCCTACTGTCGCCGCACATTATTGCAGATCTTAAACATCAAATAGAATCAGTCACAGCCCTGTACAAACTGGATACCAAGAATGGTTATGGTGAGGTGTATATGCCCTACGCCTTGCAACGTAAATATCCTAATCATGCTAAATCACTTGGCTGGCAGTATCTATTTCCAGCCAAAAATATCAGCAAAGATCCGCGCTCAAACAAATTGATGCGCCACCATTTAACCGACCGTAGTGTGCAACAGCAAGTAGCAACCGCAGTCAAGCAGGCCAAAATAGTAAAAAAAGCAAACTGCCACACTTTTAGGCATTCTTTCGCTACCCGTTTACTTGAGTCCGGTACAGACTTACGAAATATCCAGGAACTGCTTGGCCATAGCGATATAAAAACGACTCAAATTTACACCCATGTCGTAGGCACCCATTTCAGCGGCGTCAAAAGTCCTTTAGATCAGGTTTAACGGTATGCTACCGCCTAAGATACTTAAATCCCCACGCCTACAATTTTAATTATCAGTGTCTAAATAAGAATACATTCAATCAGTTTTACACAAAAGTCTAATGCAAGCATCTGTGAGATAGCCTGTATATATGATGAAACAATACTGTATACACAGTGGTTTTCTAGTTTATACAGTAGTTCTCCATAACTTACCCAGCTCAAAACCATTTAAAACCAAAAAAACACCAATATGTACTCATAAAGAGTACAACATTCAAATTCCTTTATATTCATGCATTTAAAATCTTAACTTGTATAGTTTCGTATCCTTTTTGCTCATAAAACCTCAAGCAACTGTTAAAAAACACTTGCAACAGCATCTAATTAAAACTACTGTATAGACATACAGCATGTATAAATAAACACTGTTTGAGGATGATGGATTATGGCTGCTTACTTTGAACACCAAAACACAGTTTCTGCTTCTCAGGTCTACAAAGCGACGTTTGGCGCGCATACTGAGGGCACCCCTTCTCCTCATACCGTGAATTGTCCGATTGAGGTTTCATTCAATGATGAAAGCCAAGCCCAATTGGCCTACTTCCTACGTATCCTCAAACAAGCTAGCCAACAGAACCGCTGGATCATGTTTATTGGTCAGAGTGCTCTGGTTGATAAGAATTTATTGAAAAGTGCTGGCATCGATTTAAACAAGGTCTTGGTATTGAACAATAAAAAAAGCAAATCAGACCAAGAACTGATGGAAAAAGCACTTCGCAGTGGGAACTGCAGTGCTGTCATTGCAACAGGTGACATTCAACACTTTGCCAGCTATGCCATCCGCGAAGCGTCAGATGCAGGTGCTAGCTTTGCATTTGTCATCAACCGTGATAATAAATCGCAGATCACTTACCACTGAATACCCTCATGTTTGACAACATTGAGCTCAATATCTAATACGTAATTCTTTCCTATACTTACAAAGCCATCAGCAATGCAGATGGCTTTTTTGATCCAGTACAATGAATGGTGTAATTAACTGTTATTTACGTGACGCGCATCACTTCTGCCGTGCAAATATATAAAAATCCATCATAATGCACCTGAAAATTATAAAAATTCAGTCGTTATAACCGGATGTATAAATGGAAAAGAAACTGGGATTAGGATCGCTAACTGCCTTGGTCATCGGCTCAATGATAGGCGCGGGTGTCTTCAGCCTTCCTCAGAATATGGCTGCTGTTGCCAGTCCCGCAGCAGTAATAATAGGTTGGACAATCACAGGTATAGGAATGATTTTCCTCGCCTTGGCCTTCCAGCACCTTTCGCAGCTGAAGCCTGAAATCGAAAGCGGTGTTTTTGGCTACGCTCAAGCAGGCTTTGGTGATTTCGTCGGTTTTTGCTCGGCTTGGGGTTACTGGCTCAGCGCTATGCTGGCTAATGTCTCCTACTTGGTGATCGTGTTCAGTACGCTAGGCATGCTGTTCGATACCCCGGATATGATGCTATTTGGTGCGGGAAATACTTGGCTCTCACTCATCGGCTCTTCTGTATTATTGTGGCTTGTACATGCGCTAGTATTGCGTGGTGTTCAAACCGCAGCCTTGATCAACATGGTCACTACCTGTGCCAAGCTGGTCCCGTTATTCCTGTTTATATTCTCCGCCCTCATTGCATTCCATTGGGATACCTTTGTGTTTGATTTCACTGGGCTGCACTTTGGTGAACAACACGACCTGCTATCCCAAGTAAAAGGTACCATGCTCATCACGGTATGGGTGTTTATTGGTATTGAAGGCGCTGTGGTTGTTTCAAACCGCGCTAAGAATCGTAAGGATATCGGTCGTGCAACAATTCTAGGATTGCTAACGGCATTAACTATCTATGTGTTTGTGACTTTGCTTTCAATGGGTGTCGTCAGCACGGAGCAATTAGCCACTTTCCAGAACCCTTCCATGGCTAAGGTGCTTACAGAAATCCTTGGACCATGGGGCAAATATATCATTGGCGTTGGTCTTCTTGTGTCAGTCTGCGGTGCATTCCTTAGCTGGACCGTCCTTGCCTCTGAGGCACCATATTTGGGGGCTAGGGATAAGATGTTCCCTATCAGCTTTGCCAAACAGAACGAAGCTGGCAGTCCGGTTAACTCGTTACTCCTGACAAATAGCTGTATTCAGGTCAGCCTTATCTTTGTCATGTTTGCCGGAAGTACCTATGATACTCTGCTCGCTATTGCATCAGAGATGATCCTTGTCCCCTACTTCTTAGTTGGTGCATATACGCTGAAGTTAGCAATCGAGCGAAAAGACCGTGGTTCTTTGTTCATCGTCGGTTTGTGTGCAAGTCTATATGGGTTATGGCTACTTTATGCCTCTGGGCTTAACTACCTTCTACTCTCTGCACTGCTGTATCTACCAGGGCTCTATTTCTACATTAAAGCCAAACGTGAGCAGAAAACCCGCCCGTTTGTCGGAAAGGAAATGACAGCAGCCAGCATACTAACTGTCGCAGCTTGCTTAGCCGTTGGCATGTTGTGGAAAGGTATGATTTAGAAATAATAAAGCCAGCGTGATAAACGCTGGCTTTATTTTATCTGAACAAACAAGCTATTAGAGCATATGTGCTCTAAGCACTTCCCCTTCATCGTCTAACTTAATCATCTTGCATGCAGCTTTGTTTTCAATCTCGACCAATTGAAACTCTTCCAACGCATAAGGCAGCTTGATCATAAGCTCGTCAATATGTTCTGCGCGTGCAAGCCGTAACAAACGAATCAGGTTGTTCGTATCACTGATATTGGTTGATAGCACTTTTAGTGCCTGCAACTGCAACTTCTCTGAGTCTGTCATTCCGTGCGGCATTGAAGAAGTCCATGTGATCTCAAATGCTGGAATCAGCGCCTTTAGCGCATCGACAAGTGTCACTCTTTGTTTGCATGATGCTGATAAAAATGTTGTGTAATCAAAAACAACATTATCTAGATTTGAGAATTCAACTGATGTTTCCATATTCATCCTTTTAGAAACATAACCACTGTTGTTAATAACTCATTTGCACCTGGCTAAATAAATATTTCGTTAGCTAATAACTACTATACGACTAACTTAAGTTTGAGCTATGTCTAATTTCTGAAAATATGGTGTTGATCTGCTTTTTACAAGCAAAAAATCAAAGTGGAAATATCCACAAAACATATGATTAACATCAATAAAACCTTACGCACATAGTGATCACTCTCTTGAAAAATAAATTTTTTTCAGACCTGTGTAATTGATAACCTTAATTAGTCATGCCAACAATAACCCGCAACACAATTGCAACATACAAAGCAAAAAACCGACAGCTCGTGTCGGTTTTCCATTCTGATATATAATAACGGTTTTAAAATTGATAATCAGAAGGAATAACTACCACTCCATTAGGTGAAATGACAAAACGCTCTGCATCTTGCTTGGGGTTCACGCCAATCTCAATGCCCGCAGGAATAGCAACATCCTTATCAATAATACAATTTTCTATATGAGCACCTTCACCGATCACGACACTTTCAAAAACAATGCTATTGATCACCACGGCAGCATTCTCAATTTTCACCTTGGGGAACAATACCGAGTTCTGTGCCGATCCTCCTTTGATAGCGACTCCATTGGAAATTATAGAGTTAATGAAGATACCTTCATTCCCTACCGGTGAAGAAACCGTTCTTGCTGGTGGCAATTGCTGTTCATAAGTCCGTATTGGCCATTCTTTCTGGTAAAGATCCATCGGTGGGTAATAGGACAGCAAATCCATGTTGGCTTGATAGAACGAATCAATAGTACCGACATCTCGCCAGTATGCATCTTGGCTTACCCTACCCGCTGAACCACCAAATTGATAAGCATATACACGCTCACCGTCAATCAGGCCGGGGATAATATCTTTACCAAAATCATGACTACTCGATGGGCAAACAGCATCTTTCTCTAACGCCTCTTCCAATGCCTTTATCGAAAAAATGTATATTCCCATCGAGGCCAAGCAGGTATCCGGATTATTTGGCAGTGTCTGGGGATCTTCTGGCTTCTCTGTGAAAGAATAGATACGTTGATATTCATCAATGGACATCACGCCAAAGGCATTGGCTTCTGACTTTGGTACTTCCATACAGGCAACGGTTAAATCAGCTTCGCTTTCAACGTGCTGTTTTAGCATCGGCTCGTAATCCATGCGGTATACATGATCACCAGAAAGAACAACAACGTATTTTGCATCACTGCGGGTGAGTAAGTAGAGGTTTTGATAAATGGCATCTGCCGTACCCTGATACCAACTATCACCCGTGCGCATTTGTGGAGGAACGGCTGTAATATACTCACCGAGTTCAGGATTAAAAATAGACCAACCGTCCCGTAAGTGCTTCTGCAGTGAGTGGGATTTGTATTGCGTTAACACCAATACGCGACGTAAACCTGAATGCAGGCAGTTAGTGAGTGTGAAATCAATAATCCTGTATTTACCGCCAAAAGGTACAGCGGGCTTAGCTCTGTGGTCGGTTAATGGTGACAATCTCGAGCCTACTCCACCGGCCAAAATAACGGTAATTGCTTCCTTTTTCATCCTATTCCCCTAGCGCACATTATGTATAACAGAAAACAGAGCAATATTTACGCCACAAAGAATAATTATTAAGTCTTTGATAATTTACAGTTTAATAATAGGGTAATATAAATCTCAGCGAGACCGCACCAATATAGTGAAGCGGTATAATGCATTGCACAATAAAAGCCCTTTTTGATGTTTGACCGCACCAAAAGGGCAATATTTACCTAGGGTTCCTCAAACACTTTCAAGGATCGTTGCCATTATTCTTTCAAGACTATTTTTATCGTGAGACACAATATCTGATTACTACGCTTATGGATGCTCCCCTGCCGCTAAGCGACGCTCGATATCAGCAACGACTTTTGGCAACTCGGCAATGGTATCAATGTTGTAATGTGCACCAGAATGGGTAAAAGCGTCGATCGCTTTTGCCCGTGCAGATGCTAGTGTGACTTCATCCGCTTGCTCGAATTCAGCCTGAGTTAGGCCAGCTTCGTTCCCGGACAACAACAGTGCAACAGTCCACATGCCTGCGTTGAGACCTTCTGTAATCCCTGGTACAGAATCATCCACTTTGATACATGCTTTTACATCCGATACCGCAAGCTCAATCATATTCTGCAGCAACATATAAGGTGCAGGGCGACCACCAGCACGCAAATCATCAGTAGCAACAGCGCAATCTGGACTGTAGCCTTTTTTCTTCGCCGCTGGGATCAGTTCGTCGAGTACGACCCGTGGATAACCAGTACATGAACCAATCTTGATCCCTTCTTCTCGCAGACCATCAATGACGTCTTTTGCGCCAGGGATCAAATCTGCATGATCAGCGACTTTGGCTATTTGCAACGGCATAAAGGTTTGGTAGATCTTATCAATATCTTCTATTTGCATTGGTTGACCGAACTTTTGCTGCCAGCGCTTGCTGACTTCAGGTAATTCACCAACACATTTAATGTGGTCCCACTTACCCAGGCCCATAGGTACACGCGCTTCGGTCAGTGAAATATCAAAGTCATATTCACGGCGGAATGCTTCGACAAATATGGTTGTCGGGGCGAATGAGCCAAAATCCACTACGGTGCCTGCCCAATCAAAGATTACAGCCTGAACTTGTTTTGTCATTTTATCTTCCTTCTAAAACTCGTTTTTACTGGCAGAAAGTCGCATTGCCAGCGTCGTATCAATCAGATGTTCAAATAGATCATCATTGTTCGCTAACTATTGGCCTTGAACTTCACTAATAGCCTGTTCGACTATATCCATAGCACGCACAAGGTCATCACGTTCAATGATTAATGGCGGGCTTAACTGCAATACGTTACCCTGTGACACTTTGAAACTCATACCTAATTCAAGACATCGATACATCACTTGCTCAGATTCTTTTAGTGCTCGTTCTTTGTTGTCACGCGATGTGACAAGCTCGATGCCCCAAAGTAAACCAACACCACGCACATCCCCAATAAGCGGATAGTTCAGCTTCATCCCTTCAAGCCGATCATACATATAAGCTTCATCGCTCTTTACTTTGGCCAGTATGTTTTGCTGCTCAATCACTTCGATAGTCGCTAAGGCTGCCGCGCAACCTATCGGGGATTTTTCGTGGGTATAGTGGCCCAACGAAACATGCGATGCCGTGTTGTACTTCTCTTTGGTGATCATTGCAGCGATTGGCACTACGCCACCACCTAACCCTTTGCCGATACAAAGAATGTCTGGCTCAATGCCAAACTCTTGGTAGGTAAACCAGTTACCACTTCTTCCCATACCATTGGGAATATCGTCGATGATCAACATAACGTTGTGCTTATCACAGATCTTACGAATGCGTTGCCAGTACGCTTTGCTTGGTACCTGCACATCGGTATTTCGAATACCTTCTGCAATGAAAGCCCCTATCCCGCCCTCTTTCTCGATCACATATTCAAGGTAGTCGGCATAATGAACATCGCTCCCGTCTTTGGCCGGGAATGCACCACGGTAACTGACGGCAGGAGGAATTCGTTCTACACCCGCCATCAATGGTCCCATGCCTTCACGAAAACACGCTTCTCCACCAACAGAAATGGCATCAAGCGAAGCACCATGGAACGAATCCCACAATGACACCACTTTGTAATTGCCAGTCACATACCGGGCAAGTTTCAGAGCCATACCGATCACCGAAGTTCCACCCGGAGCAAACAGTACGCGGTTTAAATCACCACCGGCAATCTCAGTGAGTTTCTTCGCACAATCAATCGCTGTCTGATTAGTAAAACGACGAGGAGAAAACGGTAACTCTGCCAACTGTTGTTGGATTCTGGCCACAACGTGAGGATGGCCATAGCCCAGCTGGTGAACATTGTTGCCATGGAAATCCATGTATTTCTTGCCAGCAGCATCTTCGATATAAATACCTTCGGCACCTACTAATGCGTCTAGGCACGGTGTCGACATTGCTTGATGTAGAAAAACCTTACTGTCTTCTTCCAGCATTTTCTGCGTTGTTTGGTCTGCAATACTGTTAGTCCATGCAGTACGTGCAGGGGTAATGTTGGTATCACCTTCACTGCGCAGCGACTGATCGGTAAGCGACGTTTTATTTTGTTCAGAAGCCGTTGTCTTAGTCATCATCTTTCCCTAAACCCAGTACATCGCACTTTCGATGGCATCAATCAAACGGCGCATATCCGCGTTATAAACATCGCCAATGTTACCGATACGGAAACAGTCAGCGTTTGACACTTTTCCGGGGTAGATAACAAACCCTTTTTCTTTCAGAAGGTTGTAGAACATTTTGAATTCATACTCATCGGCTTCCGGCGAGTAGAAAGACGTGATAATGGGTGAATGCAGTGACTTATCTAATAGACACTTGAAACCCAGTTTCTCCATACCGGCAACCAGTATCTTCTGGTTCGATGCATAGCGTTGATAGCGTGCCTCAACACCTCCTTCTTCATGAAGTTCTTGCATGGCCTGATAGAAAGCACGTACGGTATGGGTCGGTGAGGTAAAACGCCATTTACCGTGATTGTTTTCCATGCACTGCCATTGGTCATAAAGATCCAACGACAGCGAGCGGGCGCGACCTTTGCACTTTTCTA
This sequence comes from Photobacterium lutimaris, assembly GCF_003025555.1. Lineage (GTDB taxonomy): Bacteria > Pseudomonadota > Gammaproteobacteria > Enterobacterales > Vibrionaceae > Photobacterium > Photobacterium lutimaris. The sequence goes on from NZ_PYMH01000020.1 coordinate 9,031, forward strand.
GTTCATCTTGTCTGGCGATGACAAAGCCGAACCCAGGAACACCTTGGATACACTTATTAGCAGAACTGATCATAAAGTCGATACCCAGCTTACCGATATCCAGCGGAATACCACCAAAGCTAGACATCGCATCGAGGATCATGATCTTGTTGCGGGATTTGACCACATCACACACAGCTTCAACCGGATTCAACATACCGGTTGTGGTTTCACAGTGCACCATTGCCACGTGAGTAATCGCTGGATCATTATCAATAATATCAGCCAGTTGTGCTGCATTGGGTTGGACAACTTCACCCAACTCAATAATCGTATGTTCAATATTCAAATACTGTGCAATTTGGCCTATCCGTTCGCCGTAGGCACCATTATTAACCACCAGCAATTTTCCTTGTTGCGGAATAATCGAACCGATTGTCGCTTCAACCGATGCGGTACCACTGCCCTGCATCAGAACACTTGTATACCCTTCAGCACCCGTCGCCAGTTCAACCAACTGCTTGCGGATCGCTTCTACAATGTCTTTATTGTATTCGTCATCCCAAGTACACCAATCTCTTAGCATTGCTTCACGAACGGTACGACTTGTTGATAGCGGACCCGGGGTGAGTAGTAGATATTGATTATCCAAGTTTTCCATTCTCTTGATTCCAATTTGGACTATACCAGTTTCGATAAACTATAACGATCTTGGTAGATCGCTGTAAATGCCCTCACCCTAGAATTAACAAAAGCTTCATGATCCTCTTATTTGTCGCCACCATCCTTTATTTATCTCTAATATTTTGCTGTCAAAAAGATCTAATAAAACTGTTAGTAAACTGAAATATCGCCATCATTGAACTGTCATATTTCATGCCTAGCATCTTCCGTGTCGAAACAATCTGGTAAAGACCAAGCCTATTACTTTCAATATTGCTGCCTGGTCGCCAAAATATTCATGGAGATGAAAAATGAAAAACCGTTGGATGATTACCCCTCTGACTGCAATTGCAGCCCTTACTGGTTCTTCTGCGTTTGCTGCCGAGGAACTAACGGTATACACCGCTTTCGAAACTGACATGCTTGCTAAGTTTAAAAACGGTTTTGAGCAAGCGAACCCAGATATAAAAATTAATTGGGTACGAGATTCAACCGGTATCATGACCGCGAAGTTGTTAGCAGAAAAAGGGAACTCTCATGCTGACGTTGTATGGGGTCTTGCCGGCTCATCGATGGCGCTTCTTAAAGAAAAAGGAATTCTAAAGCCCTACACACCTGTCGGTCTTGACCAAATACGTGGCAACCTCGTCGACCCTCAAGAAGACAAAGCTTGGTTCGGCAACGACGCCTTCTTCAATGCCGTTTGTTTCAACGAAATTGTGGCTGAGCAGCAAGGTCTCTCTAAACCAGAAACCTGGGAAGATTTACTCAAGCCTGAGTACAAGGGCCATATCGCTATGCCTAACCCCGCCTCTTCCGGTACGGGTTACATGCAGGTGTCAGCCTGGATCCAGTCAATGGGTGACGACGCGGCTTGGCAGTACATGGCTAAATTGGATGACAACATCGCACACTACACTCACTCAGGGTCTAAACCATGTGTACAGGCTGGCATGGGCGAAGTCGCTATCGGTATTTCAATGGCTATTCGTGGCGCAACGCTAAAAACACAAGGCGCACCTATTGATATCATCATGCCTAAGGGCGGTGTGGGCTGGGAAGCCGAAGCGGTTGGTCTGGTGAATACAGAATCTGATGCAGCGAAACGCCTAGTTGATTGGTCTATCTCTGAAGAAGCCAACACGCTTTATAACGAGTTCTACCCGGTCGTTGGCCATAAATCTATCAATGCGGCAGTGACTAACTACCCAGATGTAGAGAATGCCATGGTTGATATGGACTTCGGTAAGATGGCCCAAAGCCGCGAGGATGTATTGCAAACGTGGTCTGATAAGTTTGACGCTAAATCTGAGCCTCGTTCATAATCAGCGAGAATTAAAGCGTTCACTAAGATATTGAAACACTGAGCGTGACGGTAATGCTGTCACGCTTTCTTTGTTTTTGAACCAATCTAATAAGTCTTGTATCAATTAATATATTTGATTGGAAATGGGTTGTTGGAATTAGAGCTGGAAATAAGCTTGACGGACAGTCCTGCCCTCTTGTGTGTCCAGCCCCTCTTGTTGCTCAGTTTGCGCATCAAGCTTTGCCAGCTCTTTTTTCATTTCCGACAGCTCACGTTCCATATAAGAAATATTTCTAATCAACATTTTTCTTTCCATGATGCTTTGCCTCAATCAAAAAACACAAAAGTAGAATAAAAGGTCTAGACCTATATAGAATATCAATTTGACAAGATGAAAATGTGCCAACCTAATCAAATTCTTTTTTAATACGACAAAAAAATACGATATTCAGTAATGGTTAAGTATGAACTAGTCGCCATTTTTTGCCAGAAATGAGCTCTATTCTAACAAGTTCTTTTTTCCGTAAAATTTATGTCATTTAACTGTAACTGACTACCACTACTTTTGGTATATACCAATTTAAGTGAGTAGAACCATGGAAACGTATCTGAAGACTGAAAATGTCAGCAAGCATTACGGACAGTTTACTGCGCTGAACGACATTTCCCTTGATATCAATAAAGGTGAATTTGTTTGCTTTCTTGGCCCTTCGGGCTGCGGTAAAACAACTTTGCTGCGTGCCATTGCCGGTCTCGATCTAGCATCTTCAGGCAAAATTACTCAAGGTGATATAGACACTACTTTCCTTGCGCCGGAAAAACGAGACTTCGGTATCGTGTTTCAGTCTTATGCTCTGTTCCCGAACCTGACCGTGGCTGAGAACATCAGTCTTGGGTTACGCAATCAAGGGAAAGACAACAAAACCGTTAACGATACGGTTAACCATTGGCTAGGTGTTATTGGCCTACCTGATTCTGGCATGAAATACCCGAACCAGCTTTCCGGTGGCCAACAGCAACGTGTTGCCCTCGCCCGCGCGCTGTCATTATCACCAGGTCTGTTACTGCTTGATGAACCGTTGTCTGCCCTTGATGCAAAAGTACGAACTCACCTGCGTGAAGAGATCCGCCGCCTGCAACGCCAGCTTGGCATAACGACCATCATGGTTACCCACGATCAAGATGAAGCACTGGCTATGGCAGACCGTATCGTCGTCATGAACCACGGTGTTATCGAGCAAGTCGGTACCCCACAGGACATCTATGAAAACCCAGCCTCTCGCTTCGTGGCTGATTTCGTTGGGAACATGAACTTCATTCCGGCTTCCGTCGTCAGCGACAACCAAATCCGAATTGGTGAATCTTTGCTGCCAAAACCATGTGACAAACTACACCGTGGTGAGCAGGTGGAATTGGGCCTACGCCCAGAGGACCTTCACTTTCTTGAAATCGGTAAACAGAGCGACTCAAGCTTCCCAGTTCAAATCGAAGAGTTGGAGTTCCAAGGCACCTTTGTTCGCGCCGAGTGCAAGCTGCAAGGTGAACACCAAGGCAAGATGTTGAAAGTGGATGTGCCTATTCGTGAATTAAGAGAACTCCAGCTTGAGCGTGGTCACTTCCATTACGTGAACATGTCCAAGAAACATACCCATATCTTTCACGCGCAATAAAGAGCATGGATATAAAGATGAACGCAATTACCAATGAACGTGTAACAACCTCACGTCAACCAAGCATTGAACAGCGCCTAACTGTGTGTAGAAACTCGCTGAGCCGAGATAACATCACCCTTGCTGTCATTCTCCTTATGCTTCTGATCTTTCTTGGGATCTTTGTACTCGGCCCAATGTTTGCCATGCTGCAGAAAAGTGTGCTGAACAACCAAGGGGAGTTTGTTGGCCTACAGAACTTTGCCAACTACTTTTCTTCACCCGCGCTGTGGCAATCATTGAAAAATACCGTCAGTATCGGCTTAACCGTCACTTTCTTTGTTGGTTTTCTCGCCTTTGGCTATGCCTATGCCCTAACGCGTAGCTGTATGCCACTCAAAGGCCTATTCAATGTTCTGGGCGCGGCACCGATCTTGGCACCGTCGCTTCTACCGGCAATCAGCCTGATCTACCTGTTCGGTAATCAAGGGATCGCCAAGGAAGTGTTGATGGGCAACTCGGTGTACGGACCAATCGGGATAGCGTTGGGTTTGATCTTTTGGACTTTCCCTCATGCGGTGATGATCTTGACCACCTCGCTAAAAACATCGGATGCCCGTCTGTATGAAGCAGCTAAGGCATTGAATACATCGCCGTTCAAAACATTTTTCGTTGTTACCTTACCAGCCGCCAAATACGGTCTGATCAGTGCCTTGATTGTCGTCTTCACCCTCGTGGTATGTGACTTTGGTGTTCCAAAGGTTATCGGCGGCAGCTACAACGTGCTGGCAACCGATATTTTCAAGCAAGTCGTTGGCCAGCAAAACTTCTCAATGGGTGCGGTAACCAGTGTTATCTTGCTTACCCCTGCCATTTTAGCGTTCACCGTTGATCGCTGGGTAAAGAAGAAACAGCAAGGCTTATTCGACTCTCGCTCGGTCGCATACACACCTGAACCAAACAAACTACGTGATGGCCTGTGCTTCCTGTTCTGTAGCCTGATTTCTCTGTGCATATTGGCGGTGATTGGTATGGCTGTTTATGGGTCGTTGGTCACCTTCTGGCCTTGGAACCTGACCCTTAGCCTAAACAATTACAACTTCGGTCAATTCAGTACCTATGGCTGGGCCCCTTACTTCAACTCAATCAAGCTGGCGAGTCTGGTTGCGGTGTTTGGTACGATTGTGATTTTCATTGGTGCCTACTGTATGGAAAAAGGCCGTGCCTTTACACCTATTCGTAATCTGCTTCAGATGATTGCGATTATTCCGATGGCGGTACCGGGCATGGTTTTGGGTTTGGGTTACATCTTCTTCTTCAATAACCAAGCAAACCCAATGTCGGTGCTCTACGGCACCATGGCTATCTTGGTGATAAACACAGTGATCCACTACTACACCGTCGGTCATATGACAGCACTGACGGCACTTAAACAACTGCCAGCAGAAGTGGAAGCGATTTCGGCATCGATCAAAATGCCTCAGTACAAGGTGTTCTTCAAGGTTACCCTGCCTGTATGCCTACCGGCAGTACTGGAAATTGCGGTCTACATGTTCGTCAATGCCATGACCACAACATCGGCTATCGTATTCTTGTACGCAACCAATACTATGCCAGCGTCGGTCTCGGTACTGAACATGGACGATGCAGGCCAAACTGGCCCAGCTTCAGCAATGGCAGTCATGATTTTACTTACCGCTGCGGTTGTGAAGCTTAGTCATGTCGGTACTATCCAGATAATTGAGCGTTACACCCAAGCCTGGCGTAAACGTTAATAGCATGACTTTGGTTAATCACCACTAAACATGCTTCAATTCACCAAACGGTAATAGACCCCCTATAACGTCACATTGCCGTTTATTCTTTTTATACAGAACTTCAGAAATGATAACGATATAATGCCAATCCGATTGCTTTTACCCTCTACGCGAGTCACTTATCAAGGGTAATCGAATTAGCATTTACATAGGATCAATTGTGCAATATTTAAAAATCATGGAAGCCATCAACGAGCAGATTGAAGCTGGTCTTCTTGCAGCTGGGAATAAGTTGCCAGCCGAGCGTCGGCTCGCTGAATCATTCAATACCACAAGGGTGACCTTGCGTGAGTCCCTCGCCTTATTAGAAGCAGAAGGGAAGCTGTACCGCGAAGACCGCCGGGGCTGGTTTGTCTCACCGACTCCGTTGAGCTACGACCCGACCTACACCACTAACTTTCCACAGATGGCGAAAGAGCAAGGCCGTATTGCCCGTACAGAACTCATCGATGCCAAGCGAATGCCCGCCAGCCGACGAGCTGCATCATTGCTTAACGTGCCCCCCCTATCAGAAGTCTATCGTATCGACCGCTTACGTTTTCTTGATGAGCGTCCAGTCGTGGTCGTGACCAACTTTATACTACCCAAATACTTTCCCAACTTGCTTGAGAAGTCATTTATCTCATCACTGACAACCCTCTATAAAGAGGAGTATGGCGTGATCTATTCGAAAACCCGATACCGCGTCAGCACCACTTCGCTACTTGGTGAAACGGCTCAGTACCTGCGAGCGACAGCTGGTAGCCCTGCGATGCTGGTCGAGCGCCTGAATTACGATCAGAACGACAATGTCATTGACTGTGACTTGGAGTACTGGCGCCATGATGCTATTTGCATCGAGTCGGTCGCCATGCTGCCCAAATAACCATAAGACATTTATTTGTTCAAATGCAGCAAAGCCAGGACCTTTCAGACCTGACTTTTTATCGATTAAAACAAATATTTAACCACAAATACGTTAGGCAACAACCACGAAAAAGACAGCAGTTGAAATAATTCCAATTAATGCATATGGCATCTGAGTGAGAGCATGCTGCATCGCAGTACAACCTGAACCTTGAGCCGACAATACCGTTGAATCACTGAAGAAGCATGAATGACTACCTGCCGCAGAGGCAGAAAGCAACGCACCGACCGTTATGTGAACAGGTACACCAAGATGCGCACCCAGTGGGAAAACAATTGGCATCGCTACTGCGAATAGGCCCCAAGATGATGCCGTTGCAAATACCAATGCCGTCATCACCAAGAAAATAATGACAGGGAACAAAGTGGGCGATAACCATGGTGAAACCGCTTCGATAACATATTCCGTCAGTCCCAGTTGATCATTGACGTTCTTCAGCATGAAGCCACCAACGACGGTTGCCAATGGAACCATCATAACTTTTATCCCATCATAGATAGCATCAAACATTGAACTTAAAGACAGCAGCCGCTGCATGCCATAGAAAAAGATAGTGAACATAATAGCGACAAATACACCGGCTAACAGGTCAATATCAAAGTACCAGCTTGCTGCAACCAGCACGACCATAGGCAAAACAAAGTTCAGTACACCCAATGTGGCATTTGAATGCGGCTTGATATTTTCACCAAAGTTAATTTCTGTCGCGCCCTCTGGTTTTACCTGTCCCTGCTGAGCCCGCAGTTCAGCCTTTTTCATTGCCCCAATATTTGGCAACTTGTCCATAGCAACAAGGAATACAACCGCAAGCGTCACCCAACCATAGGCCATGTACGGGATAGCCTGAATATAGACACTCAAGCCTTCACCGGAAGCCGCGATATCATTGCTTTCGAGTAGTGAGCTGAAAAAGACGGCCCATGTCGAGATAGGAATAATGATACAGATTGGCGCAGCAGTTGAGTCAACAAGGTAAGCCAGTTTCTCTCTAGAGATTTTGTAGCTATCTGTGATCCTCTTCATTGATGATGAAATGGCGATGGCGTTCAGATAATCATCAATGAATACCAAGATACCTAACACAAAAGTCAACAGCATTGATTGCTTACGGCTTTTCACTTTATTGACTAACACCTGGCTTAGGCTAAGGATACTGCCACCTTTCTCAAGGATAGCGATTAACCCTCCCATTAAGCCGCAGACCAAAATGACCCAAGCAATCGTTTCATCCATCATCACGCTCATTGATACATCGACAACACCACCGACAAACTCGGTAGGTTCGATCATCAAAAGTCCCATGATGGCCCCACTAAACAGTGCTTCAACAGTACGGTGGGTTAAAAGAGCAAAGGCCAGCACGAATACCGTTGGTAACAAACTTAGCCAACCATATGCCTGCCCCTCTTCATGGAGGCTGCCAATCGATGCAAAACCGATGATGGCGCCAAATACAGCAAACAGATAGAGCCAGTAACTACTATTGAACTTCACCGGTGTTTCAAGCACCGTGTTTTGGGTTGTCATACAAATTCCCTCTTCTTTAGGCGGAATGCAGCATCCATTCAACTTCTAATGGAGTTACAGCACTTTCGAACTCAGCAAGCTCACTTTGCTTGCAAGCATGATAAATGTGTAAAAACTCTGTCGGTAAGTAATTCCCAAATTCCCCTCTTTCTAGTTCTGCGAGTGCATCAGACATACGAGTGGGAATGGACGGAGCTGTCTCACTCAGCGCTTCCGGGCATTGTTCTGGAGTGAACGTCTCTGCGGCAAGTACATTGGCTAACACGACCGAAGCCAATATATAGGGGTTAACATCTGCACCTGCTATACGGTGCTCGATCCGGCGGTTGTTGCTGTCACTCATCGGGATTCTTAAGGCAACGCCCCGATGGTTATGGCCCCAATCGGCTTTCGTTGGTGTATATGACCCCGCCGAGAAACGGCGGTAAGAATTGACGTTTGGGCAAAGCAGTGCAATTGAACTGGGGACAGCATGGATCATGGCGGCTAAGGTTTGATAGAAAAACGGGCTTGCTGCACCCTTTTGATCTGAGAACAAATTCCTTCCGGCCTCATCAACGATGCTTAGATGAATGTGTTGTCCATTACCCGCCTCATGGGCAAACGGTTTGGCCATAAAGGTGACATCGAAGTTATGCAGGTGGGCCACTTGGCGAATTAACCGTTTGGTGAGCAATACTTGATCACAGGCATTAAGCACATCTTGTTGGTGATTGAAATTAATTTCAAATTGACCTGGGGCTGATTCAGACAGTGCGCCTGATGTATTCAGCTCTTGCTCAGCCGCTGCAGTATTAAGATCAGAGAGAAAATCAGCATAATCATCGAGATTCTCTATGTCATATACAGCGGTATCTCTTTCTTGCATCCTTTTCTTTGGATTGAAAGCGGGCTTAACTAAGCCATTCTCCATCCGACTCTTATCAACCAGATAGAACTCCAATTCCAATGCGACAACAGGAAACTGACCTTTACTATGAAGCTGTTTTTGTAAATCTTCCAAAACATTACGAATGAATAAAGATGTCGGCTTTTCGCCTGATGCGTCCATCATCGTCAATAGCAATTGGGCCACATTGGGGTTTACCGTTCTCGTTAACGTATTGGGTATCGGGAAGCATAAATGATCCGGTTCTCCCAACTCTTCACCCAGCCCAGCTTCCTCTACTACGCTTCCCGCCATGTTCAAACTAATTGTTGAGACAGGAAGAGGTACACCTTTTTTGACTTTTCCCAGCGCTTTAATGGGAATGCGCTTTCCACGCGGACACGCATTAATATCCGTAAAAACCAAGTCTACAAATTCTATTTCAGGCCATTTTTGTAAAAAATTTCTGACCTCAGAATCAAATGCATCCATACATTATTCTCCCAGGAGATTTCTTGATATCAGGTGTTGTTGGTTTTGATCGCCCATCAATTATTTAGAACGCAAAACTAATAACACAACATGTAGATATGAAAAATATTTCTCTTAAATTAACAACTTATCCAAAAATGAGAGAAACACCAACACACCAAACCTGAAACAAATTATTAACATAAACCCTGAAATGCTCAATATTTCGAACACAAATAATCTTCAAAATTGCCATTTTGGTGACAGAAATCACAAAAAAAGCATTCCACACCCCAATCAAACTTGCGGTAACGGCATTCGATTTGTAACTTAAGTGTTAAATATTTCGAGCAAGGAACAACAACAATGAATAATTTGCCAGTCATTGCTATTGCATGCTGTGAAAAGACGTTGAGTGGCTATGCTATCCAATCTGTTAACCAGTTTTACATTGATGCAGTCTCTGACTTTGGCGGCGTTCCGTTGCTATTCCCTGCAGCAGCCAAAGGCAATCAATTACAAAACCTATTAAAGAATGTTGATGGGATTTTATTACCCGGTAGCCACTCAAATGTTGCCCCCCACCGCTACGGGGCAAAACACAATGAAAATATGATTGATGAAGGCCGTGATGATTTAGTGTTTCAATTAATTGAACAAGCCATAGAGAACAATATTCCAACACTGGGTATTTGCCGAGGCTTCCAAGAGATCAATGTTGCGATGGGCGGATCACTTTATCCATTTGTCCATCAAGCCGGCTTTAATGATCATCGCGAAGATGCCACAGATGATTTCGCACAAAAATATACAGAAAAGCATTCAGTGATGGTTGAGCATGGTGGTCATTTCTCTCAATGGCTTAGCGAACAGAAAGAGATACCGGTTAATACCTTACATAACCAAGGAATTAAAAAGCTCGCGCCGGACCTACGCGTTGAAGCTTGTGCGACCGATGGTTTAATAGAAGCTGTTAGCCTTGATGGCCATCCTTATTTTGTTGGCGTGCAATGGCACCCAGAATGGCAAGCAAAACACAATCAGTTCTCTCAATTTTTATTTAAACACTTTATTATGGCTTCATCACAACGAAATGGAGTCAGGCTAAGTGGACAACGAAGCGATAGGAAAAAAAATCGCCAACTTACGTAAGCAAAAAGGGTTATCACAACGTGAGTTAGCCGAAAGAGCACAGATGACAAACAGTGCCATCTCGTCAATTGAAAACGGTAAGGTCAGCCCTTCCGTCAGCTCTTTACAGAAAATTGTTAATGTATTTTCTCTTTCTTTGTCCGAGTTCTTCACCTTCGAACAAGACAGAAAAGAAAAAATTAAAGTCGTCATTCCTGAAGATGAATTAGTTGAAATAGGCAGTGAAGCTGTTTCGATGAAATTAGTCAGTAATGGCACGACTGAGCGAAAAATGGGGTTTCTTATCGAAGAATATAGCCCTCATTCAAGCACTGGTGCTTCAGAAATCCGCCATGAAGGCGAAGAAGCCGGCACCGTGCTCGAAGGTGAAATAGAACTGGAATACAACGGAGAAATATACCTTATTCGTCAAGGCGAATCGTATCTCATTGACACGACCATTGCCCATAAATTTACAAATAGATCCGACAGGGTTTGCAGAATTATTAGCGCGCACACACCAGCGACTTTCTAGCACCCTGTCCTTTTAAGGAGAGTGTATGAAATCGCAAATGGAATGGATTGAATTACAGAACCAAACGAAGCTTGAAACCCGCGCCTTTATTAATGGTGAATATTGCCAAGCATTAGATAATGCAACGTTTGAAACTGTCAATCCTGCAACAGGAAAGAAGCTTGCTGATATTGCCCGCTGCAAACAACAAGATGTCGATATTGCGGTTTCACATGCTCGCCAAGCCTTCCAGGCTGGTGACTGGCAGAACCAAAGCCCCGCTAGCCGCAAAGCCATACTTCAGCGCTTTGCAGACTTAATTACATCTCATCATGACACGTTGGCTCTGCTGGAATCACTCGATACCGGCAAGCCAATCGCCCATGCTTACAGTACAGATATTCCCGGTGCAGCCGCTTCATTGCGTTGGTATGCCGAAGCATTAGATAAAGTCTATGGCGAAGTGGCCCCGACCGAAAAAGACGTGCACGCTTTTATTAGCCACCAGCCAATCGGGGTTGTTGCAGCGATTGTGCCGTGGAACTTTCCGCTGTGGCTGGCGTGCTGGAAACTCGGGCCAGCTCTCGCGGCAGGTAACAGTGTCATCCTCAAGCCCTCAGAGAAATCCTCCCTAACGGCTATCTACCTTGGACAGCTTGCCAATGAGGCTGGATTTCCAGCCGGCGTCTTCCAAGTTATCACCGGGCTTGGCCACGAAGCAGGTGAGGCCCTGGCCCGCCATTATGATGTCAACTGTATTACATTCACCGGCTCAACCAAGGTTGCGGGTCAGTTAATGGTGAACTCCGGCGAAACGAACCTCAAGCGAGTTTGGGCCGAAGCTGGCGGTAAGAATGCAAATATCGTTTTCGCGAATTATAGCAATCTTGATCAGGCCGCAGCCGAAGCGGCCGGGGGCTGCTTCTATAACCAAGGTGAAGTCTGTGTAGCAGCAACCCGACTTCTCGTTGAGGAGAGCATTAAAGATGAATTTATAGACAAAGTTGTTACTGCCGCTCAACGTTTTGCCCCAAAGGATCCGCTTGATCCAAGCTGCTGTATGGGCACGCTCATTGATAATGAGCATAAACAAAAAGTCCTCGATTACGTCACCCTAGCCCAAGAAGAAGGCGCAACAGTGATTTGCGGTGGCGATGTCAAAGGAGATGCGGCATTTGTTGCTCCAGTCATTTTAGATAACGTCAGCAATGAAATGCGGGTTGCTCAGGAAGAAATTTTCGGGCCTGTACTGTGTGTTATCTCTTTCAAGGATGAAGAGGATGCCATTCGCATCGCCAACGACTCACAGTATGGCCTCGGGGCTGCCGTTTGGACATCGGACCTGAGCCAAGCACACCGAGTGGCAAAACAGCTGGAAGCCGGTTCGGTCTGGGTAAACAACTACAACGAAGGGGATATGACAGTACCGTTCGGTGGATTCAAAATGAGTGGCAACGGACGTGATAAGTCATTGCATGCTTTTGATAAATTTACTGAAACAAAAACCACTTGGATTCGCCTGTAGCCAACTAAAGGATTAGACCATGACCACACACACTGATTCATTCTACGCCAACTCTGTGCCCAATATGCCGACCTATCCGCAGCTTCAAGATAACATTGAAGTCGATATTTGTGTCGTCGGTGCCGGGTTTTCTGGCCTGTCTTCGGCCCTGCACCTTGCTGAAAAAGGCTTCCGTGTTGCAGTGCTTGAAAGTGCCAAGGTTGGCTTTGGTGCTACAGGGCGAAATGGCGGCCAAATCGTCAACAGTTACAGCCGAGATGTCGATGTTATCGAACAACGCTATGACTCAAAAACAGCGTCCAAGTTGTGCAACATGATTTTCGAAGGGGGTGATATCATTCGTCAGCTTGTCAAAGATCACAATATCGACTGTGACCTAAAACAAGGTGGCCTATTCACTGCGCTCAATAACAAACAGCTTCAAGGGCTTGAAGAGCATAAGAAAAATTGGGAACGCTATGGTAATACTCAGCTGACCCTGATGGATCAAGATGACGTTAGGCAAGCAGTGGGAACCGATGCCTATGTCGGGGGCTTGCTTGATATGAGTGGTGGTCATATTCACCCGCTCAAATTGGCACTCGGTGAAGCCAATGCATTTGTCAAAATGGGAGGCCAGATTTTCGAACAGTCTGCGGTGACCCGTATTGAGAAAGGCCAAATGCCCGTTGCCCACACAGAAAAAGGGGCTGTTAAAGCCAAATACCTTGTTTTGGCAGGTAATGCATATCTCGGTGGACTGGCACCAAACATCAGCAACAAAGCCATTCCGTGTGGCACCCAGGTTGTCGCGACAGCACCGTTAAATGAAGAACAACTCAAGACGATTCTTCCTTCAGATTACTGTGTTGAAGATTGCAACTACCTACTCGATTACTTCCGTCTAACAGCCGATAAGCGATTATTGTTTGGTGGCGGTGTTGTATACGGTGCCCGTGACCCACAAAATATCGAGCAGATAATCCGCCCGAAAATGGACAAGGTATTCCCACAACTCAAAGGGATCCAATTCGACTATGCGTGGACAGGTAACTTCCTACTTACTTATTCCCGTATGCCGCAGTTTGGCTGCTTCAGTGACAACATCTACTACTTGCAAGGCTACAGTGGCCACGGGGTTACCTGTACTCACCTAGCAGGAAAGTTACTGGCAGAAGCACTAACCGGTCATGCCGAACGCTTTGATGCCTTTGCTTCACTCAAGCATTACGCCTTCCCGGGCGGTCGCCATTTCCAAATTCCTTTCACGGCAATGGGTGCAGCTTACTACAACCTTCGCGACAAACTGGCAATCTAAGAACCTCAAGGACGATTTCATGACAAGAAAAGTAACTTTTGCTGCAGTGCAACTCGCTATCAGCTGGGATCTCGATAAAAACCTCGAAAAGATCCGCCAGAGTGTAAAAGAAGCCGCCGCCAATGGTGCCAATGTGGTTGTTTTACAAGAACTGTTTGCAGCACCTTACTTTTGCAAGAAGCAAGATGCCAAATACTTCGAATTAGCACAAAGCCTCGAAGGCAGTCCACTTATTCGTATAATGAGCGACATTGCCAAAGAGCTTAATGTCGTGCTCCCTATCAGCTATTTCGAGAAAAGCGGCAATACTTTTTTCAACTCGCTCGTCATGATAGATGCCGATGGTACTGTGCTGGACAATTACCGGAAGTCACACATTCCCGATGGTCAGGGCTACAGCGAAAAATTCTATTTCAGCCCGGGCGATACTGGATTCAAGGTGTGGGATACAAAATTTGGTCGGTTTGGCGCAGGGATCTGCTGGGATCAATGGTTTCCAGAGCTCGCACGTGCGTTGGTACTACAAGGTGCAGAAGCGATCTTCTACCCGACCGCCATTGGCTCGGAGCCACAAGATCCTACCTTGGATTCCCAAGGACACTGGCAGCGTACCATGCAAGGACATTCAGCGGCTAACTTAGTGCCTGTAATTGCATCAAACCGCACTGGGATTGAATCTGATGACGGTATTGAAACGACCTTCTATGGCTCCTCGTTCATTACCGATCATACGGGTGACAAACTCGCAGAAGCTTCGCGTGATGAGGAAGGCATTATTTATGCGCAGATCGACCTCGATACGACTGTAAAAGCACGCCATAGCTGGGGACTGTTTAGGGACCGCCGTCCCGATTTATACGGCCAGGTTAATTCCCTCAGCACAAAATAATACGGCTAAAACCTGAACTGCTAACGGGCATCGGCATGAATAACGTTGATGCCCATAAAATGAAGCGGTAATCAGCTCACCACCAGCATAGAGAGCTTGTATATGGAACTTGTAACAACACCTAGACAAGATGGCTTTACCTTTCCTGCTGAGTTTGCTCCCCAGCAAGCAGTTTGGCTTGCATGGCCTGAACGTCAAGACAATTGGCGTAATGATGCCAAACCCGCTCAACAAGCTTTCGCAGAAGTGGCAAATGAAATCAATCGGGTCGTGCCTGTTACGGTCGCCGTCAGTGAAGCGCAGCGAGACGAAGCGAGGCGACAGCTGAGTCCCTCCGTTCAACTTGAGGTCATGGCTTACAATGATGCCTGGATGCGTGATATTGGCCCGACAATAGTCACAAACGCTAGAGGTGAAAAACGTGGGATCAGCTGGCGCTTCAACGCGTGGGGGGGCGATTTCAATGGGTTGTATTCCCCTTGGAGTGATGATGACAAAGTGGCAGAAAGAATTTGTAACCATCTTGATATCGATCACTACCGTGCGCCATTTGTCCTTGAAGGCGGGGCTATCCACACCGACGGTGAAGGTACACTTTACACAACCTCTGAGTGCCTATTAAGCCAGGGGCGCAACCCTGACTTAACCCAAGATGAAATAGAGCAGTACCTCGCCGACTATCTTGGTATCACTAAGGTGATCTGGCTACCCAAAGGGCTGTTCAATGACGAGACCGATGGACACATTGACAACCTGCTCCACGTTATTGCCCCTGGTAAAGTTGTTCTTAGCTGGACCGATGATGTCAATGACCCGCAATATCAGATATCACGTGAAGCGCTTCGGGTTTTGGTCAATAGCCTGGATGCCAAAGAGCGCACCATTGAAGTCATTAAACTACCTATCCCGGGACCTCTGTATTTGAAGGAAAACGAAGCCGCAGGTATTACCCCCTCAAAGGGTATGAAGCGAAGTGCCGGTGAACGCTTGGGCGGCTCTTATGCGAATTTTCTGATGATCAACAAGACAATTTTCCTGCCGGAATTAGACTGCCTGACCGACCCTATGGCTAAATCACTTTTGCAAAATGCCCTCCCCGACCACCAGATTGTCAGCATTCCGACCCGCGAAGTCTTACTGGGCGGTGGCAACATTCATTGTATTACCCAACAAATCCCTACGGGAGGTGCCACATAACCTCTCATCAACAAGCACGTCTTTACCTAAAGCCTTGGAGTAAGGCTAGTTATTAGCATTAACTAGGACACATTATGGAACAGATAAAGAACAAGAGTTTGCTCTCTTTTATGAGCGAACCGGACTGTCACACCCTAAAAGTCACCAATCCTGCCACCATGGCGGTATTAGGGCACGTGAAAACCACTACGTCAGCGCAGCTTTGTGACATTATTGAAACCGCGCACCTTGCTCAAAAGTCATGGGCATCACTCACGGCTAAAGAGCGCGCAGCCAAGCTGACTAAGTGGTTTCGGCTGATCATAGAAAACCAAGATGATCTCGCCCGCTTGATGACGTTAGAACAGGGTAAACCTCTCGCCGAAGCAAAAGGAGAAGTGCTATATGGCGCCAGCTTCGTCGAATGGTTTGCTGAAGAAGGCAAACGGGCTTACGGTGATTCCATTCCAGGCCATACCGCAGACCGCCGTGTTATCACGGTTAAACAACCCGTTGGGGTGACTTGTGCCATCACGCCTTGGAATTTCCCTATTGCGATGATCACCCGTAAGGCGGCACCTGCACTTGCTGCGGGTTGCAGCTTTATCGTCAAACCGTCAGAGCTAACGCCATGCTCAGCATTGGCAATCGCCCAGCTAGCATATCAAGCAGGAATCCCCAAGGATGTTTTCCAAGTGGTTTGCAGCTCAAACGCCAAATCAGTCGGTGATACTTTTACCCATCACCCGCTTATCAGAAAGCTCTCTTTTACCGGCTCTACCCGAGTCGGAAAGCTTCTCATGGCGCAGTGTGCCGATACGGTAAAAAGAACGTCCATGGAACTCGGTGGTAACGCCCCGTTCATTGTTTTTGACGATGCAGATATCGAGAGTGCCGTACAAGGTGCTATCGCCTCAAAATTTCGTAATGCAGGCCAGACTTGTGTCTGTGCCAACCGCTTTTACGTTCACAGTAAAGTCCACGACGAATTTGTCCTGAAGTTCAGAGCCGCCGCTGCCGAACTCAAAATCGGTAACGGCTTGGACAATGGCGTCACACTTGGCCCAATGATCAGCCAAGCCGCAAAAGAAAAAGTAGAGCACATTATCCAGTACGCTGGTGAGCAAGGAGCAACACTGGTAACCCCACAACATCAGCACGATGGGCTATTTTTGTCACCGGCAATTCTGGTGGATGTTGAACAGCATATGGACATCGTTCAGGAAGAGATCTTTGGCCCTGTCGCCCCAATTTTGCGCTTTGATACTGATGAAGAATTAATCGAAATGGCCAACGACACCCCCTACGGCCTCGCTTCATATTTCTACAGCCACAATATCAAGCGGATCTGGAAAGTTGCCGAGGCGTTGGACTACGGCATGGTCGGGATCAACGAAGGGATCATCTCCACTGAAATAGCCCCATTCGGTGGTGTAAAAGAGTCTGGCATTGGCCGTGAAGGTGCCAAACAGGGACTAGATGAATACCTAGATATTAAATACATGTGTTTTGGCGGTATAGCATAAAAGGAAATTAGCCATGAAATCCAATCAAGACCTGCACAATAAAAGACAACAAGTGATCGCCCAAGGCATGGGGGCGCTTTACCCTCTGTATGTGAAAAAGGCTCAAAATGCCATTGTTTGGGATATCGAAGACAATCAGTACATCGATTTTGCTGCTGGTATCGCCGTCAATAACACTGGCCACTCTCACCCTAGGATCACCGAGGCGGTAAAAGCCCAACTTGAGCAATTCTCTCACACCTGCGCAATGGTGACGCCTTACGGCTCTTTTGTCGAACTGGCAGAAAAACTGACTCAACTCGCTCCCGGAGAATCCGAGAAAAAGGCAGTTTTTCTCACCACGGGTGCCGAAGCAGTTGAAAATGCCATTAAGATTGCTCGGGCTCATACCAAGCGAAGCGGGGTGATTGCATTCAAAGGTGGCTTTCACGGCCGCACCAATATGACGATGGGGTTAACGGGGAAAGTTGCACCTTATAAAGCCGGTTTTGGTCCATTCCCCAATGAAATCTACCACGCACCATACCCAAATGCGTTCCATGGCATTTCCGTTGATGACAGCTTAAACGCGATTGAAGATCTCTTTAGCTGTGATATTGAGCCAAACCGTGTCGCCGCCATTATCTTTGAGCCCGTACAAGGTGAAGGTGGGTTCTATCAAGCTCCAGCCGAGTTTGCCCAACGTGTTCGAGCCTTATGTGATCAACACGGTATCGTATTAATAGCCGATGAAATACAAACTGGCTTTGCCCGCACCGGGAAATTGTTTGCAACGGAATACTTAGATATTGAGCCAGACTTAATGACGATGGCGAAGGGCATTGCTGGCGGCTTCCCTATCTCGGCCGTTGTCGGCAAGACCGCAATCATGGATGCAGCCCTACCCGGCGGTTTGGGCGGAACTTATGCCGGCTCTCCACTGGGTTGTGTCGCAGGATTGGAAGTACTGAAGATCATTGAAGAAGAGCAGCTTTGCCGCAAGGCACTGGATATTGGCGAAATTGTCTCCGCCAAACTAGCGACGATTCGCTCCAAAGTCAGCAGCATTGGTGATGTACGTACGCTTGGTGCAATGATTGCCATTGAGTTTACAGACCCAACGTCAGGTAAGCCGCTACCCGAACTCACGAAAGCCGTTATCAGTAAGGCACAAGATGCTGGTCTTATCCTTCTATCATGCGGTGTTAAAGGTAACGTCATCAGGCTTCTTCCACCTCTGACCATAGAAACCGATGTATTGAATGAAGGACTGAATAAGCTTGAAGCGATCTTACTCGATTGCGCTAGCGAGTAAGCTATACCTTAACCCAGAGCGAATAAGAACGAAACACCGGATGCCCTTGACCAAAAAGGCATCACGGTGTTTCGCTTTTTTCATTTATCGCTGCGGCTGACGGTATGTCACATAGCGTGACTTAACCATCCGGTACACCAAGCCAACAATCGCCGATATCATCAAGGTGAAACTTAACATTACCAAACCTTTGGTCAGGATCTGCTGGTATTCACTTAGCATCGGGCTAAGCATCACCCACTTACCAACAAGCAACAAAATCAGACACCAGATCAACGAACTCATGGTGCTAATCAGTACCATACGCCAGGCACTCAGCTTGGCGATACCCATCAGCATAGGGGTTAACACCCTAACAAAAGGCACAAAACGCGAAATAAACAGTGACAGGAAACCATACTTGTTCAGCAGTCGCCGTGCTTTCGGCAAAGATTCCTGCGGTAACATGCGTTCAAGCCAATTAACAAAGCCGGTTCGGTGTAGCACTCGCCCCTGAAGATAGCCGATAAACCCGCCCAACGTAGCCGCAAAACACAGTGCCGCTACCGTGGTAGGAAAATCTAAAATCCCGAGCCCTATCATGCCACCGGCAAACAATACCAGCCCATCACCGGGTAATGGCAAAAACACGAAGCTCGATTCTAAAAGCAAGATCACCGTCAGTAACAACAGAAACCATTGCAATGAACTCACTTGCTGTAGAGTTTCAAAATCATGATGCCATATAGCCAATAACATCTCTTGCATATATTACTCCAAACGTAACTACCGGCACTTCCGGCGTTCTTGACTGCCATATTGACAGCAGATACCCATTAATTATTTATTTCGCCACCGCGAACGTTTCCAAACATCAAATCCACTAACATTCGAGAAGCTAAATTCCCTTCCTGATTAACTTTCATCTCATTCAACCTATGTTCGATGTACTCATTCACCTTCAGTGAAGAATGTATGATGGGTGAACTCGGCCTGCTAACTACAACCAGCAGCAACGCAATCAGAATTAACACGATAGATCTCCAGTTGGAGATAACTCTTTTAACTCGTTGAGAAGGACATGTACCGTCCATCGCATAACCCTTATTTAGAGAACCCCTATTTACAGGCGCTCTTTTATACAAGAGGCAGTGGTGATCAATCACGATCATCCACAGATACACTTTGTTAACTTAAATAAGATAGGGAACTAAGCGGATTAACCGAAGCGGTGGCTATAGAGTAAATTGCCCTCTTTCCAACCGGAAAGACGGTGGTGGCTTGAGGTAATTTCACTGATCCAGTGAGATTGGAATGGAGGTAGCACCGAAGGAGTCAGTGCCATCATCATTAGGGATGGAGGGGCTAGCTCAGTCACCAATACATAATCAGGAGAGATCCCCATACTGGCACACTGATCCACGCTTTTCAGACGACGAAGTGCGTTGAAAATATAAGACCCACGCTTCTCGTCAAAGACTGAGCGATCATCATCTTGGGTAATGATTGTCACTTCCGAGGGGGGCACTTGCCAACTGATCTCGGCCAATCCGATTAAGCCAGTCGCTGGCTGGACAGAAGTGGCTGGACAAAACAGGGCGTCATTGAACGACTCGATATGCTGCGCCATCGCGGTGTTTACACACAACGATAATACGAACAGACATATTGTGTAGAGACGCTTAATCAACATACAACCTACCCAAGGTAATTACTCGTGACATTATAAGCTGCCCAATGAAACTGAAAAGCAATTAATAGCAGGTTGTGTTACAAGTTATGTCACCTAATGAGAATAACCTCGTTTAATTCTGACTCATCAACCCTTATCCGCCTTACCTGCGGCATCGGCAAACTTGGCCAACTGCTTATCAACCCATGCTGGCTTTTGTTCGGCATCTTCAGCCGCTTCTTTGCGACGGATCGCATTACGCACTATCATTGCACCGGTCCAGCGGATCGGCTCAGGTGGGAAGTAACCTTTCGGGCCTGATACCAAGCCGCATTCAGTCCACTTATTTTGCTGCTCTTGCACCATGGACGAGAGGATTTTACCGCCTATCCAAGTTTGTGCGACACCATTGCCCGAATAACCCAAACCATAAACAATGTCTTTATTCTGCTTGAGCTGACCGAAAAATGGCATACCGGTTACCGAACGATCTGATGCCCCCGTCCATGTCGCTGCGAATGATTGCTCAGCCAGTGATGGGAAAAAGCGATTAAAAGCACTTCGCAGCAATGATTGATAGCGGCTTGGCTGATCAAATACCTTGCTGATGCGGTTAGCAAACGAGAAATAGTTGCCGCCTTTACCCAGCATCAACCGTCCATCCGGGGTCGAGCGGTAGTAATGAACAAACGTTCGCGAATCAACAATCGTCTTACCGTCTTTCAGCCCCATTTCATCTAGCTTCTCTGGGATCGGCTTGGTGATAGCCATATCAGACGAAACCAGTACCACACTACGCTTGAATTCAGGAAACTGTTCTAGCATCCAGGCATTGAGGGCCAATACTACTTTTTTAGCAAAGATATCCGCTTGTGGTGTCGTGATGGTAATTGGAACTTCAGTGTTGATATCCTCCATTGGGGTATTTTCATACACCTTTACCCCTAAACTTTCTGCGACACGTTTCAGTCCTCGAGCCAACATCGCAGGCTGGACACTGGCTGCCGCCGGTGAGTAGTACCCTTCACTGTGGATTTTTGATCCTGCATCTAATTGGACTTTATCTTTTTCCCACGCTTGCCAGCTATTGATATCCTGCTTGTTCAGTGCGTGTAAGACACCTACCATCGAGCCCTCTTGGGCAGTGTTCGTCGCAGTATACAAAGTGCCATGGCGACGCAGCTGGGCATCGATATCGTGCTCATTGCAGAACGCTTCGATTTCATAAATCGCTTGCTCTGAGGCCGAGACCAGTTGAGCGGCCTTCTCTTCGCCATAAAGTTTTTTCATCGACAGATATTTGGTCGACCATGTCAACATGCAGCCACCGTTTCGACCCGATGCACCGCTGCCGCACAATCCCTTATCGATCACAACAATATCCAAATCTGGCTGCGTTTGCTTCAAATTAATCGCCGTCCACAAACCAGTGTAACCGCCGCCGACAATACAGACGTCGGTTTGGATATCATTCTTTAATACATGGGGTTGGGCTAAAACTTCAATGCCCATCGCCTGAGCAAACCAATATGGTTGGAAGTTATCATTGTCCTTGAGCATTATTCACCACCTATCTTGGTATAGACCAAACTGACAAGGATAAATTAACGCGCATCTATGAAAGCTTTATGACAAAGAAAGTAAATATCCAAGTTACTTCAAATAGCCAGATACAGAGCAACTTGAAGCCACTTCGAGATAATAAATTTACTTTTTATGTATTCGGCGTAAATTATCACTAGCGCATTGTGAAATTTGCTTTTAGAATGCGCCTGCTTTGGGGAGTAGTCACCAATTGTTCGTCTGTCGTCATCTCGAAGTCTTAGACTTCCGGCAGCCGAGGGTGGATTTGTAGCACCAGCCCTACACCATCCTGACGAGACCAACGCCATTAATCATGCACATCCGTGCAGGGTTATCTTTATTTGCCTATGGGTAAATAAGTAGCCCATGACATTAATGCGCGAAAGGTCTGGTCTCTCCTGATCCTGCCCTTTCGCGCACTCGATCGTGAAAGGAGTAAACTATGAGCCTTTTGAGCTATGAAGGGTTCGCTGTTCTAACCATCTTTATGTTGGCGCTGGACTTGTATCAAACCCGCGGCGGTAAAATCACCATCAAAAAAGCAGCTCTGTGGAGTGTGTTTTGGGTAATGTTGGCTTTGGCCTTCAATGTGGTTATCTACCTGTACTGGCCTTTGATGGCACCAGAAAGCAGCTATACCAACAGTGAAGCAGCAACAGCCTTCTTAACCGGTTACTTGCTCGAAAAATCCTTGAGTGTCGACAACCTGTTTGTCTTCGCATTGATTTTCAGCCAATTTGCCGTGCCTGAAGCGATTCGTCCTAGAGTGTTGATGCTGGGTGTTGTTGGTGCGTTGATCCTGCGCGCTATCATGATCGCAGTAGGTGCAGAATTACTTACCCAGTTCCACTGGATATTGTATCTGTTTGCGGCATTCTTGCTGTATACCGGTTACAAGTTGTGGCGCGAAGACGAAGAAGAACAAGAAGACTTTTCCCAGTCGCTACCCGTGCGCATGGTGAAAAAATGCTTCCGAGTCTCTGATGAATACAGAGATCACAAGTTCTTCGTTAAAGACAATAAAGGTTGGATTGCGACGCCGTTGTTGATTGTGATCGCGGTGATCGCCTTGACCGATGTCATGTTTGCTCTTGATTCGATTCCTGCAATCTTCGCGGTAACCAAAGAGCCGTTCCTGGTCATGACAGCTAACGTGTTCGCCCTGCTCGGCCTGCGCTCACTGTACTTCGTACTGGAAGGCATGTTGACCCGGTTCTGCTACCTACGTCCGGCACTGGCTTTCATCTTGAGCTTTATCGGTATCAAGATGCTGCTTATGGAAACCAGTTATGCCATTCCAACACCTGTTTCCCTGGGTGTGATTGTGTTGTCCATCAGCACGGCGATTATCGGCTCACTATGGAAGACCCGAGAGCTGAAAGTATCATAACCGCTTAACTATCCTGCCTATCTCAAGGTTTGATAGCCAAATAGATAAAGCCGCTCGTGAAAACACGGGCGGCTTTTGCTTTATAGGGGCCCTACCTTTATAAAGACTCGCGGGTATCTTTGTAGATCGTCCCGCCCTTCATCACCACTTTGATGTTGTCAGGGTTGGCCAGAATATCCAGATCTGCAACAGGATTACCCTTCACAAATAGCATATCGGCAAAGGCCCCTGAACACAGTACCCCCAGCTTTGCTTCTGGATACGGATCCAACAGCCCGGACAATTTCAACAATTCTCCAGTATCCGAGGTGGCTTGCTTGATCCCTCTGAACGAACCGAAATATTTCTTACGGGCCGAGAACTCCATGTTCTGTTTGGCATGCACCTCTGGCGTTCCTACCAAGTCCGTACCGAAGGCACACTTCAAGCCGTACTTGTCGACTAACTCAGCCTGCTTGAGCAAGCCTTTACCGACACGTTCGGTCTTCTGGTACAAGATTTCGCTGCCAAGCGGGATCTGTCGGTTTGCAATTAGCTCTGCCGTCGCATATTGCGGTACCACCCAAATATCTTTATCGAGGCACATACTGGCAACTTCATCATCCATAAACGTGGCGTGCTCCAACGACTTCACCCCTTCCTCAATCGCGATTTTCATTGCCGGCTGAGCATGGATATGACTACAGACATACGACCCGTAATTTGTCACGGTTTCAACGATGGCTCGCAGTTCATCACGGGTGTATTGGATCGTATCCAGTGGGTCGAACAATGACGAAGCGCCGCCCCCGCCGAAGACCTTGATTTGCGATGCACCTTTGAATATTTGATCACGGGTGCGCTTCAAGCACTCTGGCACACCATCAGCCAGAATCAGATGCCCCTGGCGCATAAAGCTGGAATCTTCGATGCCGCGATTGAAGTTTGAACGCTGCGCACGGTTCTGGCGATAGTCCGCATGACCACAAGTTTGCGAGATCCCCGCATAACTCGGGTAAATCCTTGGCCCCGGCACAAAACCATTGTCGATGCTTTGCTTAAGGCCATAACAGTTACTGCCAACATCACGCACCGAGGTAAAACCGCGCTCCAGCATCTCCTTGGCAATCACTGTCGAACGGACAGCCACTTCTTCCTGCGTCATCAGATCAATCTTGTCGAAGCTATCAGACAGTGCGATATGGGTATGGGCATCTATCAGCCCCGGTATGACCGTATAGCCCGTCGCATCGACCGTCTGATCAACCTCTTCAAGTACGGCTTCGTATTGGTAGATTTTAGCAATGACCCCATCTTCCACCAACAGGCTGCATTCATGGCGTAACGCTTCATTCTCCCCGTCAAACAAGGAAGCATTTTTAACTAATACTTTCATCTCTTTTCCACCTTAAGCTCTTAAAAACCACAACCCAGAAACGTTATTCAGCACTCAGCATGCTCTAATACCCCAGCGTGTTTTTGCTTGGTACTCTTTTCGAAAAGCGCACGCTCAATATCAAAAGCGGCGATAATTTTCTCTGCCGAAAGGTCAATATCCTGCTCGTTGGTATGGCAGCTCAACACCGAGAACAACATGGTCTTCAGCCCTTTGTAGCCAGATGTGGACGGATAACAGAAACCTTCCTGCTGCAAGCGGTGTACCACGCGCTCGGTGAGCTGGTTGCGCTGTTCGTCGTTGCCCGTTCCGAATTGGGCTGAGAAGCGGTTAGAGACCACATCATTCAGAATGGTGATCCCCTCGACGGCACGTAACTTATCGGCCATGCGCTGGGCAAGCTCACAGCAATTATCAAGATGTTGTTCAATGCCTGATTTACCCAGTGCTTTAATTGCCGCATACACCGGTACCCCGCGGGCACGACGAGAAGCGGAAATACCAAAGTTGATCGCATTGCGATCCGGTTTGGCCATCGCGTCATTGAGGTAGTCCCCCATGTTGCTGCCGCCCATGGCACAGGCCAACGCCGATGCATCCTTTACAATGACCAGACCGCAGTCATAAGGCATGTTGAACCACTTGTGACCGTCGGTATCGATGGAGTCTACTCGCTCAATACCCTTAACCAGGTATTTCTGCTTGTCACTTACTGCCGCCCACAGCCCAATAGCACCGTCCACATGCAGCCATGCATTTGGATGACTCTCAACAGCATCAGCCAGTGCATCAAACGGGTCGAAGGCACCAGAGTCGATACATCCGGCTTGCGCACAAACAAGCGTTGGCCCTTCGCAACGAGACAGGACTTCTGGGATATGATCCTCAATGATCCGGAGGTTATCGTCAGTCGGAATAGTATGGATATCTTCAAGGCCAATGCCGATCATCGACAGAGCACGCTTAATGGTAGAGTGAATTTGATCACTCACGACAACATTAATACGTGGCGCACCGTACAGACCTTGCTTGGCGACATCCCAACCAGCACGCTGAAGCAGTGTATTGCGCGCAGTGATCAATGCAGTATAAATTGCTTCCTGAGCACCAGATGTAAAACCAAGGCCGGCCTGCTGAGACAAACCGAGTAGCTCCAGCACCCACTCAGCCGCCGTTTCTTCAACAATCGCCATCGAAGGGCTAGATACATAGTAAGGAACATTTTGATCCCAAGCACTCACAAGCCAGTCGGCTGCCATGGACACAGGGAACGAGCTACCAATGGCATAGCCAAAGAATCGCGGGCCACCAGAGCCAATCAAACCTTGCTCAACATTAACCGCTAACTGGTTAAGCACGGTATCAGGGCAGCTAGGCGACATCGGCAAGTCTCCTCCAATGGCCTGGCGCAGTACATCGGATGTCACATGCTTATCAACAGGACGCTCTGGCAACGATTCCAGGTAATTCACGGCGTGGTCTAGAGATTGGTTAAGTAGCTGACGGTACTGGTTAAACTGATGAGACATAGCTTAGCTCCTCTTCGTTTCGGCTATGTCACTACGGTACGTTTTCTATCAGTTAGATATTTACCAATTCACGCCAAAAAAGATAAACACAAGCTTGTGCCAACCATTATCGCCATTTTGCTAATTGGCGATGCCTTGGGCTCATCAATGTCCAACAAAACTAAACATACATAAAATGAAGGGAAGGCTTGCGACAATTCGTGCAACCTTTATCGCATTTTCATTCAGCCGCTCGGATTGCAATTCGATGTCTAGTATCATCTTGTCTTCAGAAGGTGTGGTGTCAACCAGAGGCCTTTCTTCAACCACAGGTATCGATTTTTGTTTGATTTTATCAATCGCGACTTTTGCCTTAATATCGCCTTCCAGCAATGCTCTCTCAACTAATTCATGGACTCTGTTGCTTAACATCGCCTTGACCCAGCCTCATGCGTTGATATGCCTAGGGTAGACACTACTGCCTATAGTTTTTAACCGTTGAGTATTTCAACTTTACCGGGCGTTTAATCGGCCTGTCATAACCATAAATATCTTCCCGTAGCTGCAACTGGTTGTTCTTATCAACCCAAGCGGTCACATAGGTCACATCCACATCAATCCTACGCGGTAGTGTAATGGTGTCGGTACGTCTGTCACTCACCAGTTGCTGATAGTTACGCCAACCTGGACGCTGTTGGTAATCCAACACATATTCAGCCAGTTCAGCCGCCTTTTCTACCCGTACACAACCGGAGCTGAGATTACGTTTGGCTTTGTTGAATAGGCCTCGGGATGGTGTGTCATGCAGATAGACCGAATAATCATTGGGCATTAAGAACTTCACATTACCTAAGGCATTGCCTCTGCCTGGTTTTTGCATAAATTCATAGGGAAAAGTATGGGGGTTTACGCTGCTCCACTCCACCAACTCTGGGGAGATTTCTGTCCGATCCCGCCAACTGCGGATCATTGTCAGGTTCTTCTGCTGTAAGTAGTCTGGTGATGCCTTCATTCCCGGGATCACATCTTTCTTTTTAATGGTTTCTGGCACATTCCAGCGCGGGTTCACCACCATGATATTCATGGAAGAGGAGAATAAATTGGTTGGCCTTGTTGTTCGCCCGACAATAACCTTGGATTCAAAGACCACTTCCTTGTTATGAGTGATCTGCAATCGGTAATCCGGAATGTTTACCCTGATAGTCGGACGCTCTTCCCCTGTTGCGCCAAGCTGGTTACGGTAGTGATTCAACGCAATTAAGCGCGCAACTTCTGCATAAGGCAAGGCGATTTGTCGTGATGTTGCAGGTCCAATGACACCGTCATCCTCCAAACCATTTCTTAGCTGAAAGCGCCTGATCGCTTGATTAACAACATCAATATTTGCAATAGAGTACTGACGCCGAACCCTCAAGTAATCATCGACATCTATATCCCCATAAGTGTTGAGTACATCTAACAGTGCGTGCCCATTGGGAATAACTTGCCCCTGCTTAACGACACCTCGTTTTGAAGGGGTATAAGTGTGAGGTGGGATATCATTAAGGGATTGTGCTAGACGAATGGCCGCTTGAACCGATGAAGGGAGTATCAGTTCGGCATAGAGTTGATTAAAGAAACGGGCCTGCTCTAAATCATAATAACCAAGTTCATTTGTATAATCAGCGATATCGCTATTACTTAACGGCTGAAGGTTCTGATGGCGGAACAGTATCGTCGGTTTGCTTGTAATGCCTTGTACTATCGCTTTTATAACCAGATAGCTATCTGTCGCCAGAATATCAAATCCTCGCTGATCACTATCACGTTCTAACGCTTTCAATTCAGATATCCGTTGATTGGCTCCTGCTAACAAACCAGACAGGTGAAGAGTCGCAAGCTTTATATACAAACCATGGCGCAACTCATCATCATCCCAAATGGGTAAAAACCCATTGTTTTTATAGACCTTACTTATCAGGCCATCGAAACAGACCGAGCTAGTCGATAGAGGACAAAGAGCTTGTGAGCTATGGACAGTAACCGACTCTAATAAAGAATAATCCAGCCTTACATCCGTGTTAACTGGCTGTGCACAAATGGCATTAACAATTAGGAAGTTACCCAATACGAAGGCAATGTTTATTGATGGCGTTTTATTTCTTTTATTAGCGCAAAACATCACGAATTCCCGATCAATTAAAACAACGTTGCTCCTGCTACCAGCATCGCAACCTCAAACAAATTCGTTTTTGCTTCATCCCTGTATATCAAGTTTTAGTCAAAAAATTGACAAACCTGCAAGTTTTGACAATAAAAATTAACGTAAAAACAGACGAGTTCCACTTAAGCAATTCATATTAAGCACAATATTTTTTTAGACCTTAAAAATCGAGAAAGTGTGATAAGACAGGTCTTCTTTCCAAAATGGAAATCGTAAATTAACTTCTTTTCACTTCAAGAAATCGGTTCGCAGATTTATCTTATAACCATAGTTCAAACATGGTTAATAACATGAGCATTCAAGACAAATTCAAGCAGATCATCCAAGATCCAACGCTTTCTCCCAAGCAAAAAAGCCAATACCTTGCATTGGAAGCCGATGCCAGCCTACCCTATCTCGATATATCAGAGTCAGTTCACGCCGCCATTGAAGAGAATATCTTGTGTGACATGTTTGAAGGAAATGCGCCATTCAAACCACGTTACGTTCTGCCGGATTACGCCAAGTTTCTACAACAAGGTTGTGAATATCTTGAACTGCCACCAGCGACAGATTTCGATGAAGCGCTAAACCACCTGTCGATTATCTACCACCATGTACCATCGGTTACCAATATTCCCGTTTACCTTGGTCAGCTTGATGATGTCTTGATGCCTTTCACTAACGGTCTCGACGAAGACACCATTTATCGTAAACTTCGTCTTTTCTGGATCATGCTGGATCGCACCCTGCCAGATGCCTTTATGCATGTGAACATTGGCCCGACCGACAACATTATCTGCCGCACTATTTTACGTGTTGATGCAGAGCTCAAACAAGTCGCGCCTAACTTAACCTTTATGTACGATCCTGCGATCACGCCAGACGATCTATTGCGTCAAGCCAGCCATAACATCTGTGAGTGCAGTAAGCCACATATCGCCAACTACCCTGTTCATGCCAACGCTTATGACAACAGTGGTTTTGGCATAGTCAGTTGCTACAACTCTTTACCATTAGCAGGTGGTGCTAACACACTGGTTCGTATGAATCTTAAAGAAGTGGCTCGAAAAGCATCATCTAGTGAAGAGTTCTTTCGTACCATCCTGCCAAGCTACTGCCAAACCATGTTCGAGTTGATCGAGGCACGTTCGGCTTATTTACATGAAGAGTCCGGCTTCTTTAGCAGTTTCTTAGTGCAAGAAGGCTTCATTGACGAAAGCCGATTTGCGCCGATGTTTGGCATCTATGGTATGGCAGAAGCGGTTAATACCCTGCTTGAGAAAGACGAGAAAAATGGCGAATACGGCCACCAGCCAGAAGCAAATGCGCTGGGCCATCGTATATCGAAAACACTGAGTGACATTGTCACTTCAACACCGGTGAAATATGGTTATAACGGTCGTGCCCTACTCCATGCTCAAGGTGGGATCAGCCTAGATGAGGATGTGACCCCAGGTGTTCGTATTCCATATGGTACCGAACCTGATCCGGTAAGCCACATCCAAGCCCTAGCAGAGCATCACCAATATTACACGTCTGGCATTAGCGATATTCTGACCATTGATGAAACGGTCAAATCGAACCCTGAAGCCATGTACCAGCTTTGTAAGGGCGCGTTAGCTATCGGCTTCCGTGAATTTACCGCCAATGTGCACTCTAACGATTTGGTACGTGTAACAGGTTATATGATCAAGCTTTCAGATATTGCCAAGTTCAAAGAACAAGGCTCTCGCACCAATACCACAGGACTTGGCGCAGAAGCGGCCGCCAATACTGGTATCCTTAATCGAAAACCACGAGTTGTGAGCCATGAGCAAGCGCCGCGCTACTGCGACAGTCAGTAAGATCCTTACCTTCTCGTGTGTCGACGGGCCTGGCAACAGGCTCGTCATCTTCCTGCAAGGGTGCAATTACCAATGCAAGAATTGCCATAACCCGCACACTATCGGAGTATGCAATGACTGCGGTGATTGTGTTGCGCCTTGCCCAAGCAACGCGCTTTCGATGCAGAAAGGTAACGTTACATGGCAGGCAGAACTCTGTACTCAGTGCGATCGCTGCTTGGAAGTCTGCCCTAACCAATCCAACCCCAAAACCCAGCAAATGGGGGTTGAAGACATATTACAACTCGTTCGAAAACATCAGCTGTTCTTGTCTGGCATTACCATCAGTGGTGGTGAAGCGACACTGCAACTGCCTTTCATTGTTGAGCTATTTAATGCCATCAAAGCAGACTCTGGGCTTCAGCACTTAACCTGCATGGTTGATAGCAACGGCAGCCTAAGCGTGACCGGGTGGGAAAAGCTCCTGCCTGTATTGGATGGCGCTATGATTGACCTGAAAGCTTGGCAAGAAGAGACTCATCTATGGCTAACAGGACGCAGCCATCACCGGGTGATACAATCTATTAAGCTGCTGAGCCGCCATGATAAATTAGAAGAAGTGCGTCTCTTGCATATTCCAGGTATCACTGATTTCGAACATGAGATCGATGCAATCAGCCACTATTTGATCTCTCTGCCGGAACGAACGGTCATTAGGCTGAATGCGTTTCAGCATCACGGTGTAACCGGTCAGGCTCTTAAATGGGAACCATGCAATGGTGGACAGATCAAAGCGTTTGCAGAGCAACTCACCACCCGTGGACTGAGTGTGTTATATCGCGAGCCTCTAGGTTAGCTCGGCCAGTCGCGCCTCTCCCACCTTAAGGTTATATAAAGCAACCAAATAGGTGGGAGACTTTGGCATGAAGTAACACATAGCAAATATGCCGAAGGCGTTCGTAAGCTAAATTGCCGTTATTCAGGCTCAGTCACCTTACAACTTGCATCAATGTAGTGTGTTTGTGAGCTGTCTACTTCTGAGTAGTTGCTGGCTTTAACTCTTGCAGCTTTTATTTTGTCGGCAGCTTTTTCAGCGATCATAATGGTCGCGGCATTCGTATTAGCACCGACAAGCGTTGGCATTATAGATGCGTCAATCACCCTTATCCCTTCCATACCATGTACCCTCAAGTCACTATCAACAACAGCCATGGGATCGGTAGCAGGCCCCATTTTACAGGTCCCTACAGGGTGATATTGTGTGTCGGCCCGATGACGAATATCTTGCTCTATCGCGGTATCATCACTCTCATCAACAGGGTATAACTCCTCCCCTCGAATGCCGTCAAATGCCTGGCTCATCAACATCTGCTTCTGCTTTTTCCATCCCTCGATCATCACAGGCATATCATCTGGGTGAGAGAAAAATTGTGGGTCAATGCGAGGAGGAGCCAATGGATTACAACTTTCGAGTTTAACGGTGCCTCGGCTTTTCGGTCTCAGTAATGTTAAGTGGCAACTGAATCCATGCTGTAGGTGTATTTTACGGGCGTGATCATCAACGATGGCAACGACAAACACGAACTGAAGATCAGGAATGGCCAAATCCGGTGCCGAGTAAAAAAAACCAATCCCTTCGGCAAAGTTACTGGTTATCTTCCCTGTTCGCTTCAATAACCACTGCGGTAATGCCTTACTCATGGCAGCCATCATTTTTGCCGAAACACCAAAAGTGTCGTGCTTGCTGGCACATTTATAGCTATGGACCAAATCGATATGATCTTGCAAGTTTTCACCCACCCCGGGCAATTCATGAATAGCTTGGATACCAAAGGGGGCTATATTTTCTTCGGCTCCGACTCCTGAGAGCAACAACAACTGCGGTGAGCCAAATGCCCCAGCACTAACAAGAACTTCACTGGCGGCTTGAATAACATATGCTTGACCACCCTTTTGGTATTCAACCCCTACCGCGCGCTTACCTTCAAACAACACTCGCTGGGTTGTTGCCTGTGTCACCACCGTTAAATTCTTTCGCTGTAAATTGGGGGTTAGGTAAGCCCTTGCAGCACTGCATCGCTCACCGCTTTTCTGGGTCACCTGCGTTGCCATGGCGCCAAACTGCTCTTCACCATTTATATCAGGGTTTGCGGGGATCCCAATAGATTCACAAGCCTCTAAGTAATGATTAACCAAGCTACTTGGACACTGCAAATCTGCCACATTCAATGGTCCACCCTGACCGTGGAACGCATCGTCATGGGTTTCGTTATTTTCTGCCTTTTTAAAATACGGTAAACAATCCTGAAAGCCCCATCCGTCATTACCTAGACTTGCCCAGTGATCATAATCGGCGTGATGACCTCGAGCATACATCATGGCATTGATAGAGCTTGAGCCCCCCAAGATTTTCCCCCTGGGTTGATAGCCCTTTCGGCCATTGAGTCCCGGTTGTGGAACGGTCTCAAAGGCCCAGTTATTCAGCTTTGTTGGCAACATCGCCACTGCGCCAATGGGAGCACGAATAAGCATACTATTATCAGCCCCGCCAGCTTCAAGTAAACAGACTGTCACTTCAGGATCTTCGGATAACCGCGCGGCCAGTACACAACCGGCCGATCCGCCGCCAACGACGATATAGTCATAATCCTTCATGATGCTACTCCTTACGCTTATTCCGCTGTGAGTTTACGCTTCAAAATTTTCCCGGTGGCACTCATTGGCAGTTCAGACTTGAAATGAACATGCCTTGGGTATTTATAATCAGCCAGCTGAGCTTTACACCACGCTTTCAACGTTTGTTCGTCTGCGTCATGGTTTTCGTCTAATACCACAAAAGCATGAATTTCTTCGCCGTGAACGGCATGAGGTAAACCCACAACAGCAACCATCGAAACAGCCTCGTGCTCCATTAAAATTTCTTCAACCTCTCGCGGATAGACGTTATACCCGCCACGAACAATCATTTCCTTTATTCTGTCAATAATGTAAAGGTAACCGTTGCTATCAAGCCGGCCGATATCACCGGTATGAAACCAACCATCAACCAAGACCTCCTCTGTGGCTTCCGGTCGGTTGTAATATCCCTTCATGACGCTCGGGCTATTGATACAAATCTCGCCAAGCTCTCCAGCAGGCACTTGCTCGCCTTTTAAACCAATAATTTTCACCGCTGTTGCACACAGTGGCTGACCGACACTCCCTGGGATCCGCTCAGCATCTACATGGTTGAATGTAGCAACTGGGGCAGTTTCAGACAGCCCATATCCCTCAAGGATCGGAATATTAAACTGCTGCTCAAATTGCTTAAGGACCTCCACAGGCATCGCAGCACCACCAGAAATCCCTATCCTTAGGTTTATCGAAACCCGCTCTATCAGCGATTGGTGATGGTCAGACGCAGCCAATAGCGCTATATACATCGTCGGTACCCCGGCAAAGACGGTCACTTGGTTTGCATCAAGCGCTTCAAGCACCATTTTGGGGTCAAAACGAGGGATTAGAACCATGCTACTGCCACTCAATACTGACGCATTCATCAAGACCGTTTGGCCAAAACTGTGGAATAGCGGCAAGGTTATCAATGTAGTATCGAGCTTAGAAAGTCGCATGAGGTATTGGGATGCCATCGCATTCGTTAGCATGTTGGTATGCGTCAGCTCAGCTCCTTTAGGCCGTCCGGTTGTGCCTGACGTATACAGAATAACGGCCGTATCATCGCCAGTACTGGCGTGTGTAATAAAGTCCGAAGGCTGTTGATTGATCCAGCTAGTGAAGTGTATTTCGCCGTCATGCGCAGGTGAGGTATACCCCGGTGTCGGTATGTGAATGAAATGCTCACACGTTTTAACCTCTGTAAAACCAGAACGCCCCATCTCGCCAATCGGCATCTCAGGTGTACCATCAAAACAAAAATAGGCTTTCGCTTCTGAATCTGCCAAGTGGTAAGCAACTTCCCGCGATTTAAATAACACATTGAGCGGTACAACAGTACAACCCGCCTTTAAGATTCCGTAATAGATAGCGGGAAAATACGGTAAATTCGGGCATGACAATGCCACTTTATCACCGGCTTCTAACCCCAATCCTTTGAGCCCATTCGCGACTTGATTGGCTAACCTGTTCAATTGTTCGTAGGTAAGTTGTTTATCCACACAACTTACCGCAATTTTGGATGGATACAGTGTTGCGCAGCGCTCTAGATTGACAGCAAGATTCAGCATTTACGACCTCATATTATTGTTTTTCAAACATCCGATGAAGGGTATTGCTATAGCATCAGCGCTGCCACAACAACGCTGATGCTCTTATAGTTATACTCATTAATTCAGGTATAGCGATGTACTTCTGTATAACTATTTACATCTATATAGCGGTATAATTTTATATCGCTATATACCTCGATTATTTTCCTCTCTCAAACTAGGATCGGCTTTGCCGGCGAACAAACGCAACGTTAATCGTTGCAGCACTGTACCGTAAGGCGGACTGAATATTTGAATAGGAAACCACGGCTTCATTTCTAACACGGTACGTGCATGGCTAAGTTCATGGAAGCCTTCTTCGCCGTGATAGTTACCGATGCCTGAATGCCCCGTTCCGCCAAATGGCACTGAATGATTAAGAACATGCCAGCCCCAATCATTGATAGTCACGCCACCGCTATGAGTATTTGTCAGCACCCATTCACGCTGTTCAACATTATTGCTGAATAGATAACAAGCGAGTGGCCTTGGTCTGGACTGTATATGCTCGACAACATCCTTGATATCGTCAAAGCCATATACAGGCAGCAACGGACCAAAGATTTCTTCTTGGCAAATTCTCATATCCGGCGACAGTGACGTTACGATATGCAGTGGGTACTGGCGTCCTTCACCTTTTTCATCACAACGTGTAATGACGGCCCCTTTATCCTCGGCATCCTTGACCAAGGCGATAAATCGCGCTTCTTGAGCCTCATCGATTAAATGAGTGACGTCGCGATTACCGCTAAAACTAGGATACATTTTCCGGTTCGCGGCTTGTAACGCCGCGACAAAGCTATCGATTTTTTCCTTTGGCACCATCGCATAATCAGGTGCGATACATATTTGTCCCGAGTTAAGCCCTTTGCCATGGGCAATACGTTCTGCGGCTTTCTCGATATCGTAATCATCAAACACCACAGCGGGTGACTTGCCACCCAATTCAAGCGTGACCGGCGTCAGATTAGCCGACGCATTAGCCATAATATGTTTACCACTTGCCGGGGACCCGGTGAAAACCAAGTGGTCAAAAGGAAGGTGTGAAATTTCCATGGCTTGAGGGTGCTCACCCTCAATGATGCACACCCAATCTTCGCTGTAAATCTCTGCCAGCATGCGCTTGAGTACACTTGTTGTTTTCGGGCAATTAGGAGGCATTTTGATCATACAACGATTGCCCGCAGCCAGCGCCGTAATCATCGGTCCTAGCGACAAGTATAAAGGGAAGTTCCACGGACAAATAATGCCAACAACCCCCTTAGGTTGGTAACGTAATTGAAGTTTATTGCCTTTAAATAGCCACTCTGTTGGCCGGCGTTTGGGTTTTACCCACCGCTGGAGATGACTTAGTACATGGTTAATATCTAAAATTGGCGCAAGCACATCAGCCAAAACAGATTCCGTGTGCGAACGGTGGCCAAAATCATCGCTCATTGCCTCCGCGAGCAACTGCTGATAACGACTAAGCTGTGATTTCAATGCTTTTAGATGCTCTTTCCTGAGTGCAATACTTGGGTATGGCTCTCGACTAAAAGCTCGTTGCAATACTATGAATTTATTTTTTAAATCATCAACTTGGTTTGAGCTAGCATGCTCTTCTTCATGATGTACGGCAGTACACAATTCGTTCATAGTAAAATTCATCCTAATGTAACACCGTCACATTACATCATTTCATTTACACCGGGCACAGGTCGCAAGCAGACAATTATAGGTGAATTTCGGACAACCCCATAAATCCGATAATTGTTTATGGTAATCTGTTACTTATGGTCAATATCGAATCTAAATATGGAATATATTGCTGATTACGCCCCGAGTGCCAACGATTACACTTACGGTATATTAGATATCCAACTGCTGGCTAAGATGCTGGAAAAGGAAGGTATTGCTGTTGAAACCCTGCTTTCTGACAGCAATCTAACGCCTGACGATTTAACCTCTCCCAGCACCCATATTCGTTATCGAGATAAGTTAGTGGTATTTGCCAATGCCATGAATTTATCCTCTCAACCAGGCTTGGGCCTCCTGGTCGGCAGTCAGGCCCGCTTTAGTGACTTCGGGGTACTTGGCTATGCGGTATTCAGTAGTGCGACATTGGGTGAGGCACTGCTTATTGGCTTTAAATACCTTCGCCTTGCAGGCCCCGTATTACGGAAAAAAATGTGGGTCGATAACGATGTCGGTGGATTCAGTGGCGAAAAGTTGTTGGAGCTCGATGAGAATTTACTTCGCTTCTGCGCCGAGTACTGGTTTAGTGCCATAAAAGCATTATGTGAAGAGGTCACTCAAACATCGTTTCCCGCTCAAAAACTCTACTTTCCTTTTCCCGAGCCGAGCTACAGTCACCTGTATCAAGAAATATTTCAGTGCCCTGTTATCTTCGGTAGCAATAAACTGGAGTGGCATTTTGATTCTGACTGGCTAACGCGCCCATTACCCACAACCAACCCATTAACCTTGAAGATGTGTTTGCAGTCCTGTGACGACATGCTCTCTAAACTGAATCAGCCTACCACCTTGGCCGATAAAGTCTCACTGCTGTTTGTTGAGAGTTCAGGCCGCTACCCGAGTATCGAGCAGGTAGCCGAACACTTCTCGATGTCATCACGTACACTTCGTCGTCACTTAACAAAGCTCGGCACCAGCTACCAAATTCTATTGGATCAAGTTCGCTGTAACTTAGCCAAAGACTATTTAAAGACAACCCAGCTGAGCCTTGATGAAATTGCCGAACGCATCGGTTTCTCTGATAGTGCTAATTTTCGTCATGCCTTTGGCAAGTGGTGCGGCGCTAGCCCAACTCAATATCGCAAACAAACAAAGACTAGCGAAGAGACATAAGCCACGCGTTTTCACCAGCAGCCCCGTATTTTAAACCCATTATCCAAGTACTAGTCACTAAGATTCTGCTGCCACAGAGATAATTTGTTCGTAAAGCCAACGCTGAGCAGGATCGTTCATGCTCGGCTGGTGCCAGACAAGGCTGTAAGAGACCTCGCCATAGTTAAATGGCAACGGTTTAGTGATCAGCTCTTTTGCCTGCAAGGCGACATTTGCCCACTGGCGAGAGCAGGTAAACAATAAATCACTGTGATGGCACATCAAGGCGGCCCCACCAAAATCAGGCACATTGACGGCTATTTTGCGCTTCTGGTGCTGCTGAGCGAGCTGCATTTCGAAAAACGGAACATTCAAGTCGTTATCGGTAATACCAATATGACCATAGCTTAGGTAATTGTCGATAGTAAGACGTTTATCGGCTAGCGGATGATTGGGATTCATCAAGCACACCATCTCGTCATCCAGCAAGGTTTCCCAGATCAGATTATTCTGAGTACTCGGCGGTTGGCTCTTATCATGGGGCAAAATGATAAAATCCAATTGACCTTTGGCAAGGCTATCAAACCCTTTATTATCGCGCGACCAAATCTCCAGTCGCATACCCGGCGATTGCTCTAGTACCCTAGCGCTCAGCTTAGCCGCCAACAGCTCGAACGTACTTTCCCGCATCGCCAATGAAAAGCGTCCTTGATAAGACGCAGGATCAAATGCCTCTTGCGTCAGCATCTGGTTCATCTCATTGATCATTTGGTGTACTGTTGGCCCCAGACGACGGGCAAGCGGTGTGGCTACAAGCTGATTGCCGTGACGATAGAACAACTCATCGTTCAAGCTTTCCCGTAATTGGGTTAAGGTTTTGCTAACAGAGGATGGGCTTAGGCATAACCTTTCAGCACTCGCGGTAACACTGAGTGTATCCAGCATGACATGTAGCGTAATTAAATGCTTCATACTGATTCGGGACAGTTTGATAAGATCCATAAGCCTTTTGGTATCCAATAGCAACAAAAAAGCCAGTAGATGACCTACTGGCTTGTTTCATAATAAATTATTCTGGATTGGCGTCAAATAAAGAATTATCGAAGGCCGTGCAGAAATTCAGCGCGGGTTGCTGGATTGCGCTTAAAAATACCACCGAGCGCCGTGGTGGTCGTCACACTGGTTGCGTCCATGACACCACGCGCTTTCACACAGTAGTGCGTTGCATCCATGGTAACGGCAACATCATCACTTTCAAGCAGGGTCTGCAAAGCAACCAAAATTTGTTGCGTCATGCGCTCCTGAACCTGTGGCCGCTGGGCAAAGAAACGGACAATGCGGTTGATCTTAGACAACCCGATGATTTTGCCACGAGGGATATAAGCAACAGTGGCGGTCCCATCGATAGTTACCAAGTGGTGCTCACAAGTGCTGGTCAAAGTGATGTCTTTGACTCGCACCATTTCATCACACTTCATCTTGTTTTCAATGACGGTGATTTTCGGGAAATTGGCGTAATCTAGACCAGAGAACAGTTCATCAACATACATCTTTGCAATTCGATGCGGTGTTTCAACCAAGCTATCGTCGGTTAAATCTAATGAAAGAAGCTCGAGGATTTCACGCATGTGATACTCGATTTTTTCTTTCTTCTCTTCACGGCTAACCACCCTATCCGTCATAGGGGTTTCTAAGCCACGCTCAACCAGTGCTTGGCGCACCATCAATGCAGATTCGCTAAATGCAGTCATTCTTTTCCTCCAACCGGCTGGGCTTAAGGCAAACATCAAGTAATTTTAGATACTTATGTGTATAAAACGTGCCCAAATACGAGTGCCAGCAAACTTTGAAACGGAAGGATACCCTTAAACCGGAAAAAATACACTATGAATTACACGACGAAACTACTCAGGTATTAGTGCTAGTGACCTTTTTTTGTCATAATTACCCCACTAAAACATATAACGACGATAGACGGATACTTATTATGGGATGTTGTGACACTCCAGGCTTAATGCCAGTCGACACCGCACTGACCAAGATTCTTGATCAAGTTAAACCTCTTGAAACTGCAACGACGATTTCCCTGTCAGAAGGCATGGGACTGGTACTTGCAGAAGATATTTGCTCACCAATTAACGTACCGCCATTTGCTAACTCAGCAATGGATGGATATGCCCTGCGTATTGCAGACTTGGACAACACAGACACCCTGCACATGGCAGGTAAGTCTTTTGCCGGTATCCCATATGACGGCGAATGTCAGCCAGGCCAATGCATTCGTATTATGACCGGAGCCCAAATGCCTGATGGCGCAGACACCGTTATCATGCAGGAAGAAACCGAAGTTGATGGCGACAATATCCGTTTCACTAACAAGGTGTCTCACGGCGAGAACGTTCGCCCTGTTGGTGACGATGTTCACCAAGGTGATGTGGTCGTGGCAAAAGGTAACCGCATCACGGCGCGTGAAATGCCTCTGCTTGCCTCTCTTGGTATTGCGACCCTACCCGTATATCGTCGCCCAGTCGTTGCGTTTTTCTCGACAGGTGATGAGCTTCGCCCTGTTGGCGAGCCATTGGAAGCCGGCCAGATCTACGACAGCAACCGCTACGGTATCCGTGCACTACTAGAAAAATTTGGCTGCGACGTGATGGATCTTGGCATTATTCCTGACAGCCCTGAAAAACTTCGCGAAGCTTTTGACAAGGCAACAACAGCCGATGTACTTGTGACCTCAGGCGGTGTAAGCGTAGGTGAGGCAGACTACACCAAAGATATCCTCGACGAACAAGGTGAAATCGGTTTTTGGAAAATAGCCATGAAACCGGGTAAGCCATTTGCTTTTGGTACAATTAAAAACACTTGGTTCTGCGGGTTGCCGGGAAACCCTGTATCCGCCATGGTAACGCTTTACCAATTAGTTCAACCTATGCTGGCCAAACTTGCGGGTCATAGCCAATACCAGCCACCTCAGCGCTTGAAGGCCAAAGCAACGACGGTGTTTAAAAAGCGACCTGGCCGTGCCGACTATCAACGCGGTATCTACCAGCTCAACGGTGAAGGTCAAATTGAAGTCGCGACAACTGGCAACCAAGGTTCAGGCGCTTTCAGCTCAATGCACCAAGCCAATTGCTTTGTGGTACTTGAGCAAGAGCGTGGCCGTGTGATGCCAGGTGAAGATGTCACCATCGAGCTATTCAACCAAACGATGTACTAAAACAGCTGTAGCCATGTACTCATACGCAGTGACACGACAGGAACACAACGTGGTAGAACTTACCGACGCAGAAATGCTGCGCTACAATCGACAAATTATTCTCAAGCAATTTGACTTTGATGGTCAGGAGGCACTAAAAGCCGCCTCAATGCTGGTGCTAGGGGCTGGTGGGCTGGGCTGTGCTTCAACCCAATACCTTGCCGCAGCCGGTGTTGGCAAAATGACCTTAATTGATGACGACAAAGTGGAAGTTTCCAATCTTCAGCGCCAAGTATTGCACAACGACAGCACTGTCGGCATGCTCAAGGTCGAGTCAGCACGCCAAGCACTGCAAACCATCAACCCTAACACCACAATCGAAACCGTTGCCAAACGCCTTGATGACGCATCGTTAAAAGCGCTGATCGAGCAACATGATATCGTGCTCGATTGCTGCGATAACGTTGATACCCGAAACCAGCTTAACCGATTGTGTTTTGATACCAAAACACCGTTGATCTCGGGTGCGGCCATTCGTATGGAAGGTCAAGTCAGCGTCTATACCTACCAAGACAATGAACCTTGCTACCAGTGCCTGAGTGCCCTGTTTGGCCAGCAGGCGCTGACCTGCGTAGAAGCAGGGATCATGTCACCGGTTGTCGGCATTGTGGGTGCCGTTCAAGCCATGGAAGCAATTAAAGTAGCCGCCAAGATGGGCCAACCTCTGACCGGTAAGATACTCATGCTTGATGCGATGACGATGAGCTGGCGGGAAATGAAATTGGGCAAGCAGCCTAGTTGCCCAATTTGTAGTTAATCCATAGACAAAAAGGAAGCGATGCTTCCTTTTTTCATTTTTTCATTAGTTCACAAGCTCATCAAACTTTGGCGTGACTCTGAGCTCAATTCGACGGTTTATCTGTCTACCGTCTTCTGTCGCATTATCCGCAATCGGGAAGTCTTTACCAAACCCAAACATACCTAATCTCGATTTATCAACACCATTATCGAGCAAAATAGCGACAACCGCATTGGCACGCTGCGCCGACAGTTTCCGGTTATACTCGTCAGACCCAATGCTGTCAGTATGACCTGCGATAAACACCTTTGATTCAGGCAAACTATTCAATGCATGAGAAAGCTGCTCAAGAATAACGCGCCCCTCTGTTTTTACATTAGAACTATTGTAAGCAAAGCTGTTATCCCCTTTTAGAGTAATAATGACTTGCTTGTTTCTACGCTCGACCTCCCCAATACGGTCAATCACTACCATCGATGCCTGCTCGTAGTTTGCGACCAAAAACGCCTCGACTTCAGATGGAGTCTGCTCGCCTGTTTTATCAGTTTGGGCGCAGCCAATTATGATAAAAGTCAGAAACAGTAATCCATACCTTTTTAAATTTCGCATTAACACTTCCCTGCTACCTTACGACACCAACAAACTCTATCAGGGTTCGAAACTAAAATACCGCTCACTTCTACTTCCGTGGAAATACATCACATCAACTCATGAAATGACCATGCATTACGATAAAGTCTATCGAGTGGCTCCCAATCAAGCGGAAAGCCACTTAATGACATAGACGTAATGCATTGATGTGAAGCAATCTATTTCAACCCCCGACATTCGCCAAATGTATGGATTTGTACGAATCACACATCACACCAATGAATACCACCAAATTAATGCTACTATCAGACACAATAATGAACAGTGTTTTATAGGCGTATATAATGAAAAAATTTGGTCTGATCGCGTGTGGTTTAAGCGCATTACTTCTTGCGGGCTGTGCTACCCCGTATGATACCGACCGTGACTCTTTTTGGTCATTCGGAAAAGGCTTTGAAGTCACTCCCCTTGCACAGGATACGTGGCAAATTAGTTTTATCGGCAATGAAAACACCGATCGCACTTTAGCCAGAAATTACCTACTCCACAAAGCGGCAGAGCTTGCCCAAGGTGCGGGCTTCCCTTATTTTGCCTTGCGTGGCGAGCAGAACTTCCGAGATCAAACCGGCAGCTCATCAGGCATCGGATATTCCAGCAATGACTTCCTGTATGGAATCGGCAGCACGATTTCAGAAACAACCGTAATGGTTGAAGTAGTGGGTATGAACGACAAACCTGCCGAAAGTAATCTTCCGGTGTACGAGTCCAGCTTTATTCTGAAAAACGTTGATATTAAATCGTAAGTCGTCCCCGGTACCAAGCCAGTGAGAGATCACTGGCTTTATCTCTAAAATGATAAATTCCTATCATTTATCGCAACAATTTTTTTCCCAGCAGTAATAGCAACTAAGCTTCATTAAAACAAACAGTTAAACTTAGGCTTTAGGGATTCTCCGATGCATGATTTTCTGACTGTTAGCATAACGGTATTTATGGGGTTCTTCGCCATCATGAACCCTATCGCTAACACCGCTGTATTTATCGGCTTAACCAGTAATCAAACCCACCAGCAACAGAAAGCCACAGCCTTCAAAGCCCTGTTCACCGCATTTTGCATTGTGGCGACTTTCAGTTTACTCGGTAAAGGTATTTTCCATGTCTTTGGGATCACTCTGCCTGCACTCCGTATTTCCGGTGGCATCTTAGTATTCTTGGTCGGCTATCATATGCTTCAGGGCAGCAGCTCTTCCATGCATAGTCATCAAGCCAATGATACGGGAGGGAAGCACCAAGCGAGTGAAGGTCAAGATGTCGCTATCTCCCCGCTTGCCCTGCCAATATTGGCAGGTCCAGGAACTATCGCAACCGCAATGAACTACTCGGCTGCCGGTGGTTTTCTTAGCATAGCGGTCACTATTTCAGCATTTGCTTTATTGTGCCTTAT
Organism: Photobacterium lutimaris; assembly: GCF_003025555.1. Taxonomy (GTDB): domain Bacteria; phylum Pseudomonadota; class Gammaproteobacteria; order Enterobacterales; family Vibrionaceae; genus Photobacterium; species Photobacterium lutimaris. Next base: position 52,189 of record NZ_PYMH01000020.1, read on the forward strand.
TAGCTTGGTTTGTTTTATTTATGGTCAAAAACTGGTGAGCTTGCTCGGCGAAAATGGAATAAGCATTGTCACTAGGCTGATGGGATTGATCTTAACAGTGATTGGTATGCAAATGGGCATCCAGGGGATACACGATGCCAGAGAGTTGCTAAATCAAATGCCCAAATAAAAAGCCGGAACATATTCCGGCTTCATCCTTCAACAATAAAACTACTGAGTCATATACAGGTCACGGGTATAACGAGCTTCTGCTGCATTAGTCGCGGAATAACCGCCAACCTTGGTGCTCTTAAGCACAGAGCGTGTGTAGTGATATAGCGGGATGGCAGGCATCTCTTCCGCGAACACCTGCTCTGCCTGCTGGTAATACTTATTACGCTCATCATTACTTGGCGATAGGATAGCCTTCGCCATTGCCTCGTCATAGGCATCACTTGACCAACGTGAGTAGTTCATCCCAGCACTTTCAAAGTATGATAGGAAAGTCGATGCTTCATTATAATCCCCGATCCAAGCGTAACGGGCGACGGTAAAATCTTTCTGTCCCAGTTTTTGTAAAAACGTCTTCCATTCCTGGTTAGCTAGATTAACTTTTGCTCCCAACGCCTTGCTCCACATCGACGACATTACAATCGCCAGTTTTTTATGTGACTCAGAGGTGTTATACACCAGTTCAAACGATAATGGGTTGGACTTATCAAAACCTGCTTCAGCAAGCAGCTCTTTGGCCTTTTGGGTTCGCTCTTTCTGACTTAACTTAGCCCATGACAGTTTCGGCGAAACGAAGCCATCGACTGAAGGAGGCGTTACCCCGTATGCGGGTAGCTGCCCTTGGCCGAGGATGACCTTGGTGACAACGTCACGGTCAATGGCATAGGCTAGCGCTTTTCGAACCCTAGGATCATCAAAAGGTGCTTTACTGACATTAAACAGGTAATAGTAGGTCCCGAGCGAAGGCATAGTCAGAAGTTCATCAGGACGTTGTTTTTTAATGGCATTGTATTGCTCTAACGGGAATGACGAGGTGATATGAATTTCACCAGTTCTAAAGCGGTTATATTCCGAGGTCAAATCGGCAATCGGTAAATACGTCACTTGATTAATGACTGTTTTCTCGTTGTTCCAATAGTGTGGATTACGCTCTAATACGATTCGCTCGTTCAGCGTCCAGTTTGCCAACTTATAGGCGCTGCTAGTGACAATATTCTCCGGTTTGGTCCATGCATCACCATGCGCTTCGATGGCTGGCCGATACACAGGGAATGTCGACTCATGGACCATCATTTTAACGAAATACGGCACCGGCTTATCAAGGGTAACTTGCAATGTTTTGTCATCCAGTGCTTTTACACCAAGCTCATCAAGTGGGAGTTTGCCTTCGTTGATTTTATCTGCATTGAGAATATGAGCAGTGCTGTAGTACCACGCGTATGGCGCACCGGTTTTAGGATCGACGACCCGCTTGAAGCTGTATTCAAAGTCACTTGCAACAATCGGCTCACCGTTTGACCACTTAATGTCGTCACGCAAGTGGAAGGTAAATATCTTACCGTCCTCCGACTGTTCCCATTGTGTTGCTAACGCAGGGATGATTTTCCCGTCAGGGCTTTGTGTGACTAGCCCTTCGAACATATCAGCAATAACACGGGAACTTGAGGTATCTGAAGAATAAGAAGGGTCTAACGTCGGAACTTCATCGCCATTACCACGCACTAACTCCTGCACTTTGGCTAACGTCACATTGGCGGGAACCTCTGCAGCCCAGGTCGGGCTTGCCGTTAGCATAGTGACAGCTGCGGCGATCACTGTTAGCTTACTTCCTTGCATAATCTATCCTTGTGATGGTTGTAATAAAAGGGTTAAACCGCTTTTAACATACACTCATACTCACTTGGTTGATATGCTACCGATCACAAAAAAGCCGGTGATAATCACCGGCTTTTTAGACAAACTTATAACCATTTACTGGTTAATTATCGTTCAAGCGAATTCCATCTTTATCGATAATAATCAGACCTTTCTTATAAAGGCCGCCAATGGTTTTTTTGAAGGTCGCTTTGCTGGTACGGAATTCTTTGAAAATCGCATCAGGTGACGACTTGTCACTCAATGGCACAAAACCGCCTTTACGCTCAAGCGTTGTCAGAATTTTATCGGCCAAGTCTTCAACTTTCGCCTTGCCTGCTTTTTGTAGTGACAGGTTGATCTTACCGTCTGGGCGAATTTCTTTAATGTAAGCCTTCAGCTTTTTACCTGGGAACAATTTGCCAAATGATTCAGTTTTGAATAGCAGGCCCCAGTGCTTATCTTCGATCACTGCTTTGTAGCCCAGTTCGCTAGTTTCAGCGATCTGAACCTGAACTTCTTGACCCACTTTGTAGTCAGCTGGCGTTTTATCCAAGAAGCGATTGAATTTGGTTGAACCTACAATACGGCCCGATGCCTTATCGGTGTAGATACGTACCATGATGTCTTGGCCTTCTTCAAGGCGACGGCGCTGCTCACTGAATGGAACCAATAGATCTTTCTCTAGGCCCCAATCGACAAAAGCACCTACGCCACAAATGCCAACAACACGTAGCAGGGCAAAATCACCCACAACAGCATATGGCTGCTTGGTCGTCGCGATGATCTCGTCTTCAGAGTCGAAATAAACAAAGACTTCCAGCTTATCCCCCAGCTCAGTGCCAGCAGGAACAGACGCTTTAGGCAGTAGAATATTGCCAAAGTCATCACCACCATCAAGGAATACGCCAAAATCTACTAACTTGACGACCTCTAATGTGTTGTATTGTCCAATTCTAATCATTCTTTCGACACTCTCTGGGTAAATAAAACGGCCTGTGTAACAAACAGCCGACAGCATGCGATGCTCTGCAATGCTTCATCTTAACATCAGGCGGCGCATTATACGTGATGTTAATCCAATGCGCCTGACCTATCTTTCATTTTTTGCTTACTTTTCACTCTAATAAAGAGTTAAACACCAAATAACACTGCTATTAACTGACTAATTCATCTAAAATTAATCTTACTTCCCAAATTTAACGTTATGTTAGTCGCCAAGTGACTTGGTTATACAGCGTTACATATTCATATCGCCCAACCATAGTGAGGTAGTGTAGTAGAGTGATCACAGTTGAAAAAAAAGACGGGCATAAACTCAAAATTTCCCACGTCATTCCTGAAACAACCAACCGACAACTCGATCTCTTTATTTTTGTTCCTGGCGAACTTGGATTAAACAGCAATATCATTGCTGAAGATGAATTTTTCCATAATGCCATTCAGGGTAAACGTACTTACTACAGCGATGTAAACCACTTACCATTAGTTCATAGCCGGCTTGCTAGTCGCGGAAAACTCTCTACTGAGCAGTATCGCTTGAGCCTGAGCCTCTATGCGTATCAATATGCCTTGGCGCTTGAGAAAACCACGCAGCAACTGCTTGATGACAAAGAAGAGCGCTCGCGAGAAGAAGTTGAAGAAGTCGCCCAGTTAACTCAGAGAATTTTGAAACGACTCCGCCGTAGTGTGCCTACAGACAAAAAACTGCACAAGTATTATGAGAATGTCGATAACTACCTTTCATGGTACACAGAACAGCGGTTGCTGGAACTCGTCGCGCACCTACCTCGAAGCAGTGATTACAGCGAGATTAAATCGCTACTACTGCAAGTCTGTGAAAAAGAATCTGAACATAGAACCAAACATGACTACAACTCTTCCAAAGCAATGGAAGATCCAACTCGGATGTCAAATAAGATGCGCCTACTGCGCCGCTTGATTGAGTATCCGGTAACCATGAAAGAAAAAACCAGCGAACTGGGCCAGAATACGCGTAAAGTTGTCACGGGATTTGCGGCAGGTTTTGTAATGATTTTTGTTACCTTGATGCTGATTAAAGCGCGAGGTGTTCTTGGTGACATTACCGCTTCATTTATTTTAGTGCTGTCTTTTATCTATGCGGCACGTGAGGTGTTTAAAGATGACTTGAAAACCATCCTTTGGCGCTGGGTACGAAAAGGCAAACCCAAATGGCGCAAACAGTTTTTTGACGTCAACTCAAACCAGCTGATCGGCCGCCAGCTTGAGTGGATGGAGTATTGTGCTTTTAAAGATTTAGATAAAGAAATCAGGAAGGTTCGTAAACACAAGGTTTCCCAGCATGAGGAAACTGTTTTGCACTACAAAAGCACAACACGCATGTCGCCTACCAAGTTCCTGACAGGCTATGAGCAAACCCGTGAATCCATTATGTTGGATCTGCGCACCATTACCCGCCTGATGGAAAAAGGGTCACAAAAAATCTACCAACTTAAAGATGGCCAAGTATCGAAGGAAACCGTAGAAAAGCGTCACCTGATCAACCTAGTAACCCGCGAAATGGTTGATGAAAAAACCGTCTGCGTTCAGCGCTGGAAGGTCATCATGAACCGTTCGAAAATTGTCGATATCGAACCTATCGAAAGCGAATAAAGCCCCACCGACAGCAAAAATACAGCAGGGAGAGGTAATACCCCTACACTCTCTCCGTTGTAACCTCGCTGGCAATTGATACGCTTAAAGGGAAGCCATTATGATGATCCCTATATGAAAAAACTGACCGAGCTCGTCTTTAATAACACATACAGCCAACTTCCAGCTGCGTTTGGTACGCCAATCAAACCACAGCCGCTTGATGATCCTTTTCTGGTCAGCGTAAACAGTAAAGTAAGCGAATTGCTGGAGCTGGACCCAGAGCAGGCCCGCACCGAGTACTTTATCAACCTCTTTACGGGTAACGATGACTACCCCGTCATGTCTCCCATCGCAATGAAGTACACCGGCCACCAGTTTGGCCAATACAACCCTGACTTAGGCGATGGCCGTGGGCTGTTACTCGGTGAAGTACTGACATCATCCGGACAAAAGTGGGATATACACCTTAAAGGCTCCGGCCTTACCCCCTACTCTCGCCAAGGCGATGGGCGAGCGGTTTTGCGCTCAAGCATTCGTGAGTACCTTGCCAGCGCAGCAATGGCAGGATTAGGCATCAAAACAACCCACGCTCTGGCCGTGCTTTCAAGCAATACGCCGGTATTTCGAGAAACGATCGAGCGTGGTGCGACATTAATCCGTGTTGCCGAAAGCCACTTGCGTTTCGGTCATTTCGAATACTTTTTCTATACCCAGCAACATGCTGAACTAAAAATACTTGCCGACTACCTGATCACGCACCACTTTCCTGAAATTAATGAGCAAAAAAATGAAGCTAGCCGTTATAGCCAAATGTTCCACAATATCGTCCGGTTAACTGCTGAAATGATTGCCGATTGGCAAGCGGTTGGTTTCGCCCATGGTGTGATGAATACCGACAATATGTCGATACTCGGCCTAACATTTGACTACGGCCCCTATGGTTTCTTGGATGACTATGAGCCCGGATTTATCTGTAACCATTCCGATTATTCCGGCCGCTATGCTTTCAACCAGCAACCCAATATCGCCTTGTGGAACTTATCAGCGCTCGGCTATGCACTCACCCCACTGCTAGAGAAAAACGACATTGATCATGCCTTAGAAAGCTATCAGCCTTTACTACAAAAAGCCTACAGCGAAAAGATGCGAAAGAAACTCGGCCTCAAAGAAAAGATGGAACAAGATACACTGCTGTTTACCAATTTGTTTGATTTGATGAGAACACAAGCTGTCGACTACACACTATTTTTCCGTACCATGTCATCAATTCCTCATGCTGAATTGAAGACATCAAGCCACCTGTTCCAATCCTTGTACAAAGATCTCACCCCACTGGAAGTATGGCTATCCCTGTATGCTGATAGGTTGGAAAAAGACTCCTTGAGTGACACCGATCGCCTCGAGCTTATGCGCACATCCAACCCTAAATATATCTTGAGGAACTACCTCGCTCAGCAGGCTATCGAACAAGCAGAGAACGGTGACTTCACACTGGTGGAACAACTCTTAACGGTGTTGCAGAGCCCGTTTGATGAACACCCGAAGTTTGCAGCTTTTGCAGAACAACCGCCTGAATGGGGTAAGACACTGGAGATCAGTTGTTCCTCATAGAATAAGCCATTTACGTTTCGTAAATGGCTGTAACAACATGCCGTTAATCTGTAAAGCTTGGTATCTGATACTTGAGTTTGATGCTCAGGGAATCGACGTCATTTATATCAATGAAATAACGATTAGCCACTATACCTACCTGCCAGTCAGGCGTAATGGCATAGTTAATCTCGAAGCCAACATAGGGGTCAACACCATCATCGCTGTGGGTTATTTTCTGGCCTTGATACAGACTCTCATACTCGGCTTCCCAGAACATAGCCCCCAGTACACCCGCTAGCGATACCTGATGATAACGCCAGAACGCATAGCGGGTGTCGATACCGACCCCCTGCACCAACACTGGTGTGATACGAGATAACGACAGGTGTTTGTCGTCACTCATATTAACGTCCCCAACCAAGGTTGCGCTTGCCTTCCCCTGATCGATATACCTCAGTGTGACATCCCAATTAGCAGTAATGGAATAACCGACACCCAGCGTCCAGTAAAAATCATGATCTTCGATATCGATGATTTGTGCTTGGCTTGTATCAAGATCATCTCGGGCCTTACTCTGCCCTACGTCTGCTTCTAAGTACCAATTCGCCTGTGCTTGTGTACTGATAGATAACATTAGCAACACTATGCCACGCAACAGTAAATTAAAGTGTGCCGTACTCCATTTAAATAGGCTAATCAACATTAGCATCACGATCCCTGTTAACCCCATAGTTCCCCCTCCAGAGTTGCTGACATACCTTGAACTGACATTACTGACAGTAACCTTAACCTGTCCACCCGCAGTCAAACCGAAGGTATCACTGATTTGATAGGTAATCGTATCTACCCCTTCAAACCCTGCCACAGACTGATAACTCAAGGTCTGGTTACTGTTGACAACAACATCACCATGCTCAGCTTGCGCCGAAAGCAGCACTAACGTTTCACCATCAGGATCAAAGTCGTTTGCCAGTACATTAATTTCAACAACATCTTTAGTGACGACTTGTGCCTCGTCATCAACAGCAACCGGAGACTGGCTGTTGACAACATTCACCGTAACAGTCGATGACGCCGTTCCACCTTTGCTATCGGTAATACCGTAATTAATCACGGCATTGCCAAGGAACCCCGCCTCAGCCGTATAGTGCAGTTGATTTTTGATAACCTCTGTTGTCCCAAAACTTTCTGACACACTAGCAATACTAATTTCGTCACCGTCTGCATCACTATCATTGGCTAATACGTTAATGGTGATAGAAGAGTTAATACCAACCACCGCTGTATCTGCTTCAGCAACAGGAAGTGTATTCTCACTCGCTTTTGTCGCAACGCCACCGGGATCCATGATGCTACCGTTTACAATGCCATCATCATCATTCGGGCCTCCATCCTCGATAGTGATCTGAACACACCAATCCCCCTCTTTTAAACCAACAATCCAAAGCTCACTTCCCGGAGGTGGGCAATAACCCGCCTCGCCAGCCGATGATGACAAGTAGTTGTTGCTGTCTATGACAAAATCAAACCAGCCCTTTTGCTCAGAGTATTTCCGATAAACCGCATTTGCTGGTATTGGTAGACGTTGAGGGAAGACAACCTGATAAGTTTTCCCCGGAGTCGGTAAACCATAAGCGATGAAATCAAACACCCCACCAATATTGGTTGCTTCTGTATCACTGCCCAATTGCTGCTCAACTTCATCATCAAAGAGCTGAGTTCCTCCTGAGGCATTAGCCGCGACTGTCACACCTTTACGCAAGCAAACACCAGGATCCCCTTCTATCAGGTAACCATCTGAGTCGAGCGCTTGCTCTTGAAGGACATTACACTCATTGATTGCATCGAGATAATCTGGAATACCATCTTCGTCATTGTCAGCAAAGCCTTCTTCGCTGTCGGGCAGCAGATCACCATCACTATCTTCACTCCCCAGCGAGGCTAATTGCTGTACCACTTCGATATAGATATCTTTGGTAACGGAAGCAGGGCTCGGCGAATCATCTGTGACCGTCAAGTTAATCATGTAATGGCCAGGCGCAAGTTGCTCTGGAGAGAAAACAAACTCATCCTCATCTGTCCCCTGATTAGTGATAAGCGCTTCGTGGGTTTGCCAGTTATATTGATGGCTATCCTTACTATTCGCATCGGTAACATTCGCTTTAATCGTTACCCAATCTGCACTCTTGGTGACCACCTGACGATATTCCGTAGATTGACTGACCAAGACCGTTAATTGAGGAGCAATATTGTCTTCTTTCACCAACAAGCGGAACACAGATTTACTACCTAGGTTTACGCTATTATCTAGCGTAATAACAACTTCCTCATCCCCCTCGCTAATACCATCATCAAAGAGCGTAAATGTAATAGCACCTTCCAAACCTTGCTCGATAACCACATTGCCTGCGACCAAATCATGATCTTGGCTATCAGCCGAACCTGAAACGGTATAAGGAATAACAACTGGGTAAGTGGGTGACTCACCATTGATATACACGGAGGCCTGATAGCTATTACCTTCTGCGGTTACACCATCTTTGTCGATAGACACCAATGGATGGACTATCACACGCTGGCTAGCTTCCGCTTTGTTACCTTGCTTATCTTCAGTGCGCCAGTAAACGATATGATTGCCCGGAGGGAAATAGAATCGATTATCAACCAACGAAACACTTAGTGGGTTACCCAAAGAATCAAATGCTGTCGCAACGCCAAGATCGGCTTTGGTAAATAGTGCTGTCGCATTAAAGGTAACGTCATCAGGCTCATTAATAATTGGCGTGCCTAGTTGAACCTCTCCTTCAATGGTTAGAGTTACTATCGCACTGACTAATTCGCTATATTCATCACTGACCAAGTAACTGATTTGTACATTGCCTGTAAAACCTGCTGGTGCTAAATAGTTAAGCTTGTTGTTCTCGATAGTAACCGTGCCAACACTGGCCTGAGCGGCAACAATACTGAGTGTATCGCCATCAACATCAACATCATTGCTCAATACATCTAACTCAAATTGATTTTGCTCTGAATAGGTTTCCGTGATTGTATCGTCAACGATAATCGGCACATCATTAACCGGCATGATGGTTAAGCTAACTATCGCAATATTTGAAACTGCCCCGGTGTTATCTTTAACCTGATAACTAAACAGATCATCACCAAAGTAGTTTTCAGTCGCTTGGTAGCGAATTGCACCAGTGGAAGTAACAGTCGCCGAGCCACCTTGCGGCATCGAGACAAGTTCTACAGATGTAACGTCCACCAGATCGCCATCATCAACATCATAATCATTACCCAAGACATTAATCTCGAGCGTGCCTTCTTCAACCAATTGAGCTTGGTTATTTATAGCAACCGGAGCATCATTAACAGGCGTGACGGTAATAGTGACCGTTGCCGCTAATGACTCATAACCATCACTATCGGTAATGGAATACGTAATTACCTCGGTACCATTAGCATCTTCGTTAGGCACATACCTCAGTATCCCATCCGCTAACACCGTGGCAGTACCTTTAGTCAAGGACGCTTGATTAGTAAGGGTGATTTGCTGAGCAGTAAACCCGCTTTCTGCACTTCCATCTTCGATATCACTGTCATTGGATAAAATAGCGATTTCAACGGGCTCGTCTTCAAGCGTGGTTGCTTCATCATCCATTGCAACAGGCCTATCGTTTACCGCCCCCACCAATATTTTTATTTTGGCGGCTTCTGATGCTAGACCCACCCCATCAAAAATACGGTACTCCAAAACATCTTGGCCGAAATAGTCTTCACTTGGCAAATAACGAATATTGGCACCATCTTCAATGGTAGCAACACCATTCTCAGGGTGAGTAACAATTTCAATATTCCCTTCAGGTGTACCCTCTTCCGGATCAGTAGCTGCAATCCTTACAGCCAAGACTATAGGATTATCCTCTTCCGTTTTTTCATTAAATGGTGATGCTACTGGTACATCGTTAACAGAAGTGACGGTCACATAAACCGTTGCTAATTCAGACACACTTAATTCACTGTCTTTCACTCTATATGTGAAACTATCATTACCGTAAAAATCTAACTCAGGCTGATAGGTCACTTTTCCGGTACCAGAGTCGAACGTAACAATACCGTGTTCAGGATCAGTTTCTATGCTCACACTCGAAATCACCAAATTTTGATCGATATCGTAGTCGTTATTCAGAATATCAATCATCACAGGCTGATCTTCTTGCGTAGTAGCGACATCATCTTCAGATACAGGCGCATCGTTGACGTTCACCACTTCCAGATTGAAGGCTGTAAGACTAACGGTTTCCGTACCATCACTGACCTTGATAGTGATGTTCGTCGTGGTGCCGACATCGTCATTGGTTGGTGTGCCGCTCAATACACCCGAAGCCGCATTGAAGCTCGCCCACGCAGGCAAGTTGTCGATACTAAACGTCAGATCATCGTTGTCGATATCGCTGGCGCTTGGGGTAAAGCTATAACTGGCGTCCTGCTGCACGCTGGTAGCTGGACTGCCTGAGATCACCGGCGCGTCGTTAACGTTCACCACTTCGAGGCTGAACGCACCCAAACTTACCGTTTCTGTGCCATCGCTTACCTTGATGGTGATGTTCGAGGTCGTCCCCACATCGTCGTTGGTCGGAGTGCCACTGAGCAGACCGCTCGCCGCATTAAAGCTCGCCCACGCAGGCTGGTTTTCGATACTAAACGTCAAGTCATCGTTATCGATATCGCTGGCGCTCGGGGTAAAGCTGTAACTGGCATCTTGCTGCACACTGGTGGCTGGACTGCCACTGATTTGCGGTGCATCGTTGACGTTCACCACTTCCAAGTTGAAGGCCGCCAAGCTGACGGTTTCCGTGCCATCACTGACCTTGATCGTGATGTTCGAGGTCGTGCCGACATCGTCGTTGGTTGGCGTACCGCTGAGCAAACCACTCACAGTATTAAAACTCGCCCACGATGGCTGATTTTCAATGCTGAAGGCCAAGTCATCGTTGTCGATATCGCTGGCGCTCGGGGTAAAGCTGTAACTGGCATCCTGCTGCACGCTGGTAGCTGGGCTGCCACCGATTTGCGGCGCGTCGTTGACGTTCACCACTTCCAGGTTGAAGGCCGCCAGGCTGACGGTTTCTGTGCCGTCACTGACCTTAATAGTGATGTTTGAGGTCGTGCCGACATCGTCATTGGTTGGCGTGCCACTCAATACACCCGAAGCCGCATTAAAGCTCGCCCACGCAGGCTGATTTTCAATACTGAAGGTCAGATCATCATTGTCGATATCGCTGGCGCTCGGGGTAAAGCTGTAACTGGCATCTTGCTGCACACTGGTGGCTGGGGTGCCACTGATTTGCGGTGCATCGTTGACGTTCACCACTTCCAGATTGAAGGCTGTAAGACTAACGGTTTCTGCGCCATCACTGACCTTGATAGTGATGTTCGTCGTGGTGCCGACATCGTCGTTGGTTGGCGAGCCGGAAAGCAAACCGCTCGCGGTATTGAAGCTCGCCCACGCAGGCAGATTATCAATACTGAAGGTCAAGTCATCGTTGTCGATATCGCTGGCGACTGGCGTGAAGCTGTAACTGGCATCTTGCTGCACGCTGGTAGCTGGGCTGCCACTGATTTGTGGCGCGTCGTTAACGTTCACCACCTCGAGACTGAATGAGCCAAGACTATCCGTCGCTACCCCATCGCTGACATGAATCGTGATGTTCAAGGTTGTGCCGACATTGTCATTGGTCGGGGTGCCACTCAATACGCCCGAGGCCGTATTAAAGCTTGCCCACGACGGTTGGTTGTCGATACTGAAGGTCAGATCATCATTGTCGATATCGCTGGCGACTGGCGCGAAGCTGTAGCTCGCATCTTGCTGCACGCTGGTAGCTGGGCTGCCACTGATTTGCGGTGCATCGTTGACGTTCACCACTTCGAGATTGAATGCAGCAAGACTGGCAGTCTCGACGCCATCCGAAACGCTGATGACAATGTTTGAGGTGGTACCGACATCACCATTGTCAGGCAAGCCCGATAAGACGCCGGTCCCAGGGTGGAAATTTGTCCACGCTGGCTGATTTTCAATGCTGAATGTCAGATCATCACTGTCCGCGTCACTATAACTTGGACTAAAGCTGTATACCGCATCTTGGTTTACGCTAGTCGCAGGCGTGCCCGAAATCGTCGGCGCGTCGTTGACGTTGACCACTTCGAGATTGAATGCCACAAGGCTGGCAGTCTCTACACCATCCGAAACGCTAATGACAATACCCGAGCTGATACCAACATCACCATTGGTCGGCAGACCTGACAACACCCCAGTCGCGGGATTGAAACTCGTCCACGAAGGCTGATTTTCAATGCTGAAGATCAGATCATCACTGTCGGCATCGCTATAACTTGGACTGAAGATGTACACTGCATCTTGATTCACTGAGGTGGCTGGTGAACCTGAAATCACTGGCGCATCATTGATATTCACCACTTCCAAGTTGAAGGCTGCAAGACTTACGGTTTCTGTGCCATCACTGACTTTAATAGAGATGTTCGAGGTAGTACCGACATCGTCGTTGGTCGGCGTGCCACTCAATACGCCCGAGGCCGTATTAAAGCTTGCCCACGATGGCTGATTTTCAATACTGAAGGTCAAGTCATCGCTGTCGATATCGCTGGCTACAGGCGCAAAGCTGTAGCTGGCATCTTGCTGCACGCTGGTAGCTGGGTTGCCACCGATTTGCGGCGCGTCGTTGACGTTCACCACTTCCAGGTTGAATGCCGCCAAGCTAACGGTTTCTGTGCCATCACTGACCTTGATAGTGATGTTCGTCGTGGTGCCGACATCGTCGTTGGTTGGCGAGCCGGAAAGCAAACCGCTCGCGGTATTGAAGCTAGCCCACACTGGCAGGTTGTCGATACTGAAGGTCAAGTCATCGTTGTCGATATCGCTGGCCACTGGCGTGAAGCTGTAGCTGGCATCCTGCTGCACACTGGTAGCTGGGCTGCCACTGATTTGCGGTGCATCGTTAACGTTCACCACTTCGAGATTGAACGCACCCAAACTTACCGTTTCTGTGCCATCGCTGACCTTAATCGTGATGTTCGAGGTCGTGCCGACATCGTCATTGGTTGGTGTGCCACTCAATACGCCCGAGGCCGTATTAAAGCTTGCCCAGGCTGGCAAGTTGTCGATACTAAACGTCAGATCATCGTTATCGATATCACTGGCCACTGGCGTGAAGCTGTAACTGGCATCCTGCTGCACGCTGGTAGCTGGGCTGCCACTGATTTGTGGCGCGTCGTTAACGTTCACCACTTCGAGATTGAACGCATCCAAACTTACCGTTTCTGTGCCATCGCTGACATGAATCACGATGTTCGAGGTCGAGCCGACATTGTCATTGGTTGGTGTACCGCTGAGCAAACCACTCGCCGCATTAAAGCTCGCCCACGCAGGCAGGTTGTCGATACTAAACGTCAGATCATCGTTGTCGATATCGCTGGCGCTCGGGGTAAAGCTGTAACTGGCATCTTGCTGCACACTGGTGGCTGGGGTACCACTGATTTGCGGTGCATCGTTGACGTTCACCACTTCCAGATTGAAGGCTGTAAGACTAACGGTTTCCGTACCATCACTGACCTTAATCGTGATGTTCGAGCTAGTACCAACATCATCATTGGTCGGGGTGCCGGAAAGCAAACCACTCGCGGTATTGAAGCTTGCCCACGTAGGCTGGTTTTCGATACTAAAAGTCAGATCATCGTTGTCGATATCGCTCGCCGTCGGCGTGAAGCTGTAACTGGCATCTTGCTGCACACTGGTGCCCGGACTGCCTGAGATCACCGGCGCGTCGTTAACGTTCACCACTTCGAGATTGAACGCATCCAAACTGACGGTTTCTGTGCCATCACTGACCTTGATAGTGATGTTCGTCGTGGTGCCGACATCGTCATTGGTTGGCGTGCCGGAAAGCAAACCACTCGCGGTATTGAAGCTCGCCCACGATGGCTGGTTTTCAATGCTGAAGGTCAGGTCATCGTTGTCGATATCGCTCACTACTGGAGTGAAGCTGTAGGTAGCGTCCTGCTGGACACTGGTGGCTGGGCTACCGCTGACCTGCGGCGCGTCGTTAACGTTCACCACTTCCAGATTGAACGCACCCAAACTGGCGGTTTCAGTGCCATCACTGACCTTAATCATGATGTTCGAGGTGGTACCGACATCATCGTTAGTCGGTGTACCGCTGAGCAAGCCGCTCGCGGTATTGAAGCTCGCCCACGCAGGCAGGTTGTCGATACTGAAGGTCAAGTCATCGCTGTCGATATCGCTGGCTACAGGCGTGAAGCTGTAGCTGGCATCCTGATTGACTGACGTTGCAGGCGACCCCGAAATGCTCGGCGCGTCGTTAACGTTCACCACTTCGAGATTGAACGCACCCAAACTTACCGTTTCCGTGCCATCACTGACCTTGATCGTGATGTTCGAGGTCGTGCCGACATCGTCATTGGTTGGCGTGCCGCTGAGCAAACCACTCACAGTATTAAAACTCGCCCACGATGGCTGATTTTCAATGCTGAAGGCCAGGTCATCGTTGTCGATATCGCTCGCCGTCGGCGCAAAGCTGTAACTGGCATCTTGCTGCACGCTGGTAGCTGGACTGCCTGAGATCACCGGCGCGTCGTTAACGTTCACCACTTCGAGGTTGAAGGCTGCAAGGCTAACCGTTTCTGTACCATCGCTTACCTTGATGGTGATGTTCGAGGTCGTCCCCACATCGTCGTTGGTCGGAGTGCCGGAAAGCAGACCGCTCGCGGTATTGAAGCTCGCCCAAGCTGGCAGATTATCAATACTGAAGGTCAAGTCATCGTTGTCGATATCGCTGGCGCTCGGGGTAAAGCTGTAACTGGCATCTTGCTGCACGCTGGTAGCTGGGCTGCCACTGATTTGTGGCGCGTCATTGACGTTCACCACTTCGAGATTGAAGGCCGCCAAACTGACGGTTTCCGTGCCATCACTGACCTTAATCGTGATGTTCGAGGTGGTACCCACATCGTCATTAATCGGGGTACCGCTGAGCAAACCACTCACAGTATTAAAACTCGCCCACGATGGCTGATTTTCAATGCTGAAGGCCAGGTCATCGTTGTCGATATCGCTCGCCGTCGGCGCAAAGCTGTAACTGGCATCTTGCTGCACGCTGGTAGCTGGGCTGCCACTGATTTGCGGTGCATCGTTGACGTTCACCACTTCGAGATTGAACGCACCCAAACTAACCGTTTCTGTGCCATCACTGACCTTAATAGTGATGTTTGAGGTGCTGCCGACATCGTCGTTGGTTGGCGTGCCGGAAAGCAAACCGCTCGCGGTATTGAAGCTCGCCCACGCAGGCAGGTTGTCGATACTGAAGGTCAAGTCATCGTTGTCGATATCGCTGGCGACTGGCGTGAAGCTGTAGCTGGCATCCTGCTGCACGCTAGTAGCTGGGCTGCCACTGATTTGCGGTGCGTCGTTGACGTTGACCACTTCCAAATTGAACGCACCCAAGCTGACGGTTTCCGTGCCATCACTGACCTTGATAGTTATGTTCGAGGTCGTGCCGACATCGTCGTTGGTTGGCGTGCCGGAAAGCAAACCACTCGCGGTATTAAAGCTCGCCCACGATGGCTGATTTTCAATACTGAAGGTCAAGTCATCGTTATCGATATCGCTGGCGCTCGGGGTAAAGCTGTAACTGGCATCCTGCTGCACGCTGGTAGCTGGGCTGCCTGAGATCACCGGCGCGTCGTTAACGTTCACCACTTCGAGATTGAACGCACCCAAACTGACGGTTTCAGTGCCATCACTGACCTTAATCATGATGTTCGAGGTGGTACCGACATCATCGTTAGTCGGTGTACCGCTGAGCAAACCGCTCGCGGTATTAAAACTCGCCCACGATGGCTGATTTTCAATACTGAAGGTCAAGTCATCGTTGTCGATATCGCTGGCGACTGGCGCGAAGCTGTAGCTCGCATCTTGCTGCACACTAGTTGCTGGGCTGCCACTGATTTGTGGCGCGTCATTGACGTTCACCACCTCGAGGCTGAATGGGCCAAGACTATCCGTCGCTACCCCATCGCTGACATGAATCACGATGTTCGAGGTCGTGCCGACATCGTCATTGGTTGGTGTGCCACTCAATACACCCGAAGCCGCATTAAAGCTCGCCCACGATGGCTGATTTTCAATACTGAAGGTCAGATCATCGTTGTCGATATCGCTCGCCGTCGGGGTAAAGCTGTAGCTGGCATCTTGCTGCACGCTAGTAGCTGGGCTACCGCTAATTTGCGGTGCGTCGTTGACGTTCACCACTTCGAGATTGAACGCACCCAAGCTGACGGTTTCCGAGCCATCACTGACCTTGATAGTGATGTTCGTCGTGGTGCCGACATCGTCATTGGTTGGCGTGCCGGAAAGCAAACCACTCGCGGTATTGAAGCTCGCCCACGATGGCTGGTTTTCAATGCTGAAGGTCAGGTCATCGCTGTCGATATCGCTGGCTACAGGCGTGAAGCTGTAGTTGGCATCCTGCTGCACACTGGTAGCCGGTGTGCCTGAAATAGACGGTGCGTCATTAACGTTAACTACTTCAAGATTGAACGCTGCCAAGCTGACCGTTTCCGTACCGTCACTCACTTTGATCACGATGTTCGAACTGGTACCGACATCGTCGTTGGTCGGTGTGCCACTCAATACGCCCGAAGCCGTATTGAAGCTCGCCCACGAAGGCTGGTTGTCGATACTGAAGGTCAAGTCATCGTTGTCGATATCACTGGCTATCGGCGTGAAGCTGTAGTTGGCATCCTGCTGCACACTGGTGGCTGGCGTGCCTGAAATAGACGGCGCATCGTTGACGTTAATTACTTCCAAGTTAAACGCGGCCAAGCTGACCGTTTCAGTGCCATCACTGACTTTAATCGAGATGTTCGACGTAGTACCGATATCGCCATTGGTTGGAGTGCCACTGAGCAGACCGCTTGCGGTATTAAAGCTAGCCCAGCTTGGCTGGTTTTCAATGCTGAAGGTCAGATCATCGTTGTCGATATCGCTGGCTATCGGCGTGAAGCTGTAGCTGGCATCCTGCTGCACACTGGTGGCTGGCGTGCCTGAAATAGACGGCGCATCATTAACGTTGACCACTTCCAGATTGAACGCGGTAAGGCTCACAATCTCGGTGCCATCACTGACCTTAATCACGATATTCGAGGTAGTACCGACATCATCATTGGCCGGTGTGCCACTCAATACGCCCGAGGCCGTATTAAAGCTTGCCCACGCAGGTTGGTTTTCGATACTGAAGGTCAAGTCATCGTTGTCGATATCGCTGGCTACTGGCGCGAAGCTGTAACTGGCACCTTGATTGACTGAAGTCGCTGGTGTACCGCTGATTTGCGGCGCGTCATTAACGTTGACTACTTCGAGATTGAATGCCGCCAAGCTGACGGTTTCAGTGCCATCACTGACCTTGATAGTAATGTTTGACGTACTGCCAACATCGTCATTAGTCGGTGTGCCGCTAAGCAGGCCGCTTGCGGTATTGAAGCTTGCCCACGATGGCTGATTTTCAATACTGAAGGTCAAGTCATCGTTATCGATATCACTGGCTACTGGTGTGAAGCTATAGCTGGCACCTTGATTGACTGAAGTCGCAGGTGTTCCGCTGATTTGCGGCGCGTCGTTAACGTTAACGACTTCCAGGTTAAACGCGGCCAAGCTGACCGTTTCAGTACCATCACTGACCTTAATAGAGATGTTCGATGTCGTACCCACATCGTCATTAGTCGGGGTACCTGAAAGCAACCCACTCGCGGTATTAAAGCTCGCCCACGATGGCTGGTTTTCAATACTGAAGGTCAGATCATCGTTATCGATATCGCTGGCGCTCGGGGTAAAGCTGTAACTGGCATCCTGCTGCACGCTGGTAGCTGGACTGCCTGAGATCACCGGCGCGTCGTTAACGTTCACCACTTCGAGGTTGAAGGCTGCAAGGCTAACCGTTTCTGTACCATCGCTTACCTTGATGGTGATGTTCGAGGTCGTCCCCACATCGTCGTTGGTCGGAGTGCCACTGAGCAGACCGCTCGCCGCATTAAAGCTCGCCCACGCAGGCTGGTTTTCGATACTAAACGTCAGATCATCGTTGTCGATATCGCTGGCGCTCGGGGTAAAGCTGTAACTGGCATCCTGCTGCACGCTGGTTGCTGGGCTGCCACCGATTTGCGGCGCGTCGTTGACGTTCACCACTTCCAAGTTGAAGGCCGCCAAGCTGACGGTTTCCGTGCCATCGCTGACATGAATCATGATGTTCGAGGTTGTGCCGACATCGTCGTTGGTTGGCGAGCCGGAAAGCAAACCGCTCGCGGTATTGAAGCTTGCCCACGACGGTTGGTTGTCGATACTGAAGGTCAAGTCATCGTTGTCGATATCGCTGGCGCTCGGGGTAAAGCTGTAACTGGCATCTTGCTGCACACTGGTGCCCGGACTGCCACTGATTTGCGGTGCATCGTTGACGTTCACCACTTCCAAGTTGAAGGCCGCCAAGCTGACGGTTTCTGTGCCATCACTGACATGAATCACGATGTTCGTCGTGGTGCCGACATCGTCATTGGTCGGGGTGCCGGAAAGCAAACCGCTCGCGGTATTGAAACTCGCCCACGCAGGCAAGTTATCGATACTGAAGGTCAAGTCATCGTTGTCGATATCGCTGGCGCTCGGGGTAAAGCTGTAACTGGCATCTTGCTGCACACTGGTGCCCGGGCTGCCACTGATTTGTGGCGCGTCATTGACGTTCACCACTTCCAAATTGAACGCACCCAAGCTGACGGTTTCCGTGCCATCACTGACCTTGATCGTGATGTTCGAGGTGGTACCGACATCATCGTTAGTCGGTGTACCGCTGAGCAAGCCGCTCGCGGTATTAAAACTCGCCCACGATGGCTGATTTTCAATACTGAAGGTCAAGTCATCGCTGTCGATATCGCTGGCTACAGGCGTGAAGCTGTAGCTGGCATCCTGATTGACTGACGTTGCAGGCGACCCCGAAATGCTCGGCGCGTCGTTAACGTTGACTACTTCAAGATTGAAGGCCGCCAAACTGACGGTTTCAGTGCCATCACTGACCTTAATCGTGATGTTCGAGGTGCTGCCGACATCGTCATTGGTTGGCGTGCCGGAAAGCAAACCACTCGCGGTATTGAAGCTCGCCCACGATGGCTGGTTTTCAATGCTGAAGGTCAGGTCATCGTTGTCGATATCGCTCACTACTGGAGT
>NZ_PYMH01000021.1 GCF_003025555.1 Photobacterium lutimaris
AGAACTGCACAACCGGCAAGGTACGCGTTGCCGGTCGCTGGGTCTGGCTATCGGTATAGCGGAATGTCACCTGATGGTCATTGAACTTGATAATATCTTTGTCGGGTAAAACGCCCCGGTATAGGTAACGTGACTGGCGAGTCATGGTGATGAGCAGTCCTACTTCATCAGGCGTCAAAAGGTCAGGCAGTCGTTTGACCTGCGGCGGTTTGACGATATTGAGCCAGATCCATTGTTTACTGAGGGTATAGCGGTAGAAGAATTGCAAGCCGTTGCGGTCGAGTTTGACGGCACTCCATGAGTGGGTGCGGATGAGTTGGCGGAAATAGGTACGTAACTGTTCGGTTGTCAGGTGATCTGGCGGGCAGTCAAAGAAGGCAGAAATACGACGTACCGCACGGCTGTAGGCATCGATGGTCGCCGGGCGCTTGCCTTGTAGGATAAGATTATCAAGGTGTTGCTGGTATAGCGCCTCGAAATGGCGCTGTTGTTGGGTGTTCATGGTTCGCCTCCAAGTCTTACCGGGAAGGTAAGGTCTTAAAGGTCAGTGTATGGAATCAAGGGACTCTGCCGCGCAGCGGCTTGGTTCAACTAGGGCTTTCGAGCGAGTTATTGTTTTATGGATCAGTATCTTGCCTTGTTCATCTACGCCGTGGATACTGAATGAATGTTTGGCTAAATCAATGCCATAAATTGATGGTGACAGGAGTCCTCCAAGGGTTGTTGTCAGGCTGACCAAGGATGGCAGAGCCTGATGAGGGGGAGTTCATGGTCGACTGACAAGGATGTAAAATGTTTTATAGAATTCAATCTCGAATTTCAGGAAAGCGAGTATTGGCGCTTTTTGTAGCAGCTAATACGGTATATTTCACGATGTTGATTTATAGTATCCCTATGCTTATGCAGTACTCCAGCGGATTACCGATATTCGATATGTCACCATTGGGATACAGCTATAAAGAGGCTATGGTGCTGTTAACATCTCTTGGTGATGAGGGGCGCAATGCCTATGTTTCTATTCAACTTATATTAGATCTATTCTATCCAATCTTGTTTGCGCTTTGTTATTTTGCGTTGCTCCAATGGCTGATAATTGTAGGTGAACTCAGTAATCGCCTTTGGTTGTATATATCAATTATTCCTATATTTGCGTGTGTATTTGACTACGCTGAAAATATTTGTATTTGGCTAATGATTCAGGGGTATCCAACCATAGCAGAGGATCTAGTGGTTGTTAGTAGCATCTTTACACAGGCAAAAAGTATATCAACAATGATCTACTTTATCGCGTTGATATCGGCACTTGTTCTTTTGATAACTCGCTGGGTACTTCGTCGTGTGGTGGTGAAAGTACGATAAGGTGTGCTCAAATGGGCACTGCGTTACTCGGCATTTTGGGTGTGGAGTTCGGTGCGCTTGGCTGGTTTTACGGGACACATCTATTGCAGCGTCATAAGCATGGTTTTTTATAAAAAGGTATTATGATGGAAGAACTTCAAGGTGGGCGCGACGGGTTAGTTTGTCGCTCTGAAGATAAAGTATATCGACCAAGTGGCTTTTGGTCTTTTTCTGTCCATCAATTACTGTCTCACCTCGAAAGTGAAGGCTTTAATAGCGCTCCAAAATCATATGGTTTTGATAATAATGGAAATGAGGTTCTGTCTTACGTTTTGGGTGATGTTTACAATTACCCTTTAGTTGGTGCTATCGCAACACCTGAAGCGTTATGCTCTGCTGCCGCACTTTTACGTCAGTATCACGATGCAACCGTATCATTTGTTAAAAGTAAAGCATGCGATGATTTAAGGTGGCTTTTACCGACAAGAGAGCCACAAGAAGTGATCTGTCATGGTGATTATGCGCCTTACAATGTGGCATTAAATGGAAATACTGTTGTTGGTGTCTTTGATTTTGATACCGCGCATCCAGCCACAAGGATTTGGGATGTAGCGTATGCTGTTTATTGTTGGGCTCCGTTCAAAACTCACCCATGTGACTCGTTAGGTGATTTAACGGAGCAAACAATTCGTGCGAAGCAATTCTGTGATTCTTATGGTTTATCACATGAAGGCCGTACCCAGTTGGTAGATACCATTATATCTAGGTTACGAGCATTGGTTGATTTTATGCATAGTGAAGCAGCCAAAGGTAATGAAGCATTTATTGGTAACATTAAAGATGGCCATCATTTAGCTTATATTGCGGACATTGAATTTTTAAAACGCAATAAAAAACAAATTACAGACAGTTTATAGTGCGAAAAGAAGCTATAACATATGGTACTTGTTAATTAGCAGATGGTGGTTAAATCAATGCCATTCGTTATAAAAAGGAAGGTTATGCGATTAATACCATTTGAAGAAAAAGATGCCACATTATTGATAAGTTGGCTGCCTGATCGAGCGTCTAGCTTACTCTGGGGCGGAAGGGTCTATGACTGGCCTATTCGTCCTATGCAGATCGTTGAACGACAAAAAAAGCCTGAAGTTATGTCGTTTATAATGGTTGATAGTGAGGGGATGAAAGTTGGTTTCATTGAAATATTAAAAGTAACAAATGAAGAATATAGGCTTTGTCGTGTAATTATTTCAAGCGCTATTGGGAAAGGGAATGGTTATGGTAAAAAATTAGTTAAATTAGCTGTTTCCTATGTTCGTGATAATTTTATGGCTAAACAGGTAACGTTGGCCGTTTTTGAAAGGAATGAGAGGGCCGTTTATTGTTACAAATCTGTTGGTTTTACCCTTGTATCAAGAGATGTTAATGCGCGGGTTTTCGATGGGTGCTCATGGCCTTTGCTTCAGATGAAAATAGCTTTATAACAAATGGTTTTATAGCCAATAAGGATGCGTGCCACGCAGCCGACACTCTAACGGGGCATGAAGATCCTAGATATAAGCATATTTGTTTATCTTGCAAAAAGACTTTATTTAAAAGTAAAGCAATAATGTCATAGGCATAATGCCAATATAAAAGTCGTTTCAAATTAATTGTGTAAAACGTCGGTTTTTATCTCAGGTTAGATTTGCCATTTTTGTTTTCAGTATAATTTAAATTATACTGCAGAAAGAAGTCACAATTGCCGGACAAATTGTTATTTTAGGTGGTGCCCAGCCTGAATCTTATTGCAAGGATTTTGATGGTCAGGATTGGGGAGCTCATGCTCATAGACTAGCGTATAAGAGCAAAGAAGCATGACAAAGCCTAAGCAGAAAGGTTGAATGATCATCAATCCACATGAATAATAATGAACTCTTGCCTTGATGTTCTATGCCATAGATACTGGTTGTCGATTTAAGGAGCTTGCTTAGGAGATCATTGGGTTGGCTAAAAAGTATTATGTAGTGTGGAAAGGGCGACAAACAGGCATTTTTACGTCTTGGGCTGAGTGTAAAGCGCAAGTTGATAAATTTGCAGGGGCCAAATATAAGTCGTTTCCAACAAGAGAAGAAGCAGAGAGTGCATTTGGGGGACAGCGAGCAGGTCGCCCGTCGGCTCAGAAACCAAGCAGTGCAAAACCCGTTTCTAAGACAAGCAAGCCGAAAAAAGCACCGCTTACCCAAGCACAAATTGATGATATGCCATTTGAGATAAAGATATTCACTGACGGCGGCTGTGATCCTAATCCCGGTGAAGCTGGCTCAGGGATTTCAGTTTACGAAAACAATACATTGACCGAGTTGTGGTACGGTATGTACCAATCATTAGGTACCAATAATACCGCGGAGCTCAATGGTTTAAATCAGGCATTTTTACTGGCAAAAGAGAAAATAGCTAAAGGTTATACCGTGGCTATTTATTGTGACTCTAATTATTCGATTCAGTGTATCACGCAGTGGGCGAAAGGTTGGAAATCGAAAGGATGGGTGAGGCCTGGAGGTGAAATTAAGAACCTCGATCTGATTAAACCTATGTATGCGTTATACCAAGAAATTGAGCAGAAAGTAACGATACATCATGTTAATGGTCACGTCGGGATTGAAGGTAATGAACTGGCTGACCGTATGTCGATTGTTGCCATTGAAGCTAAAGAGGAAGGTTTGAGTTTGTATCGTGAGACCTCTGATATTTCAAAAATTCTCGCATTGCGAGCGGGCTAATCAAGCATAGACCCAGAAAAATAAAAGCCAGCGTATCATACGCTGGCTTTTTCAGTATTAGAAACTGAATTATGCGTCAGCTTTCTTAACTCGAATTTTGCTTTTAGCTAAACTGGTTAGATTCAGGGCAGTGATGGCTGCTTTCGCTTCATCGTCATTTGGCATTTCAACAAATGCAAAGCCTTTAGACTGACCTGTTTCTTGGTCTAAAACCAGAGTACATTCTGCTACTGAACCATGAGTTGAGAATAGAGCACGAATTTCATGCTCAGCAGTGGTACGCGCTAGGTTGCGAACTAATAATTTCATGATTATCCATCTGGATGATAAGTTACGTGCGGATTGTCGCAGGTTCGCCTACGCAAACCAAGAGATTAATCATATCTGTATTCTGGCTGTTAATTAATTAGCGGAAATCAAATAGCTCAGTATGGAAATGCGTCATATCAAAGTGCTCACCTTTCAATTGCTGGGTAATGGCCTTGCCAAAGGCGGTAGGGCCGCAGAACCAAACGCTCGAACTCAGTAAACGGTAGACGCAAGGCCAGCAGCGGTTAAATAGCGTTTTTTCATAGTACAAGCTCCTGTTGAGCCTATGCTTTATCGCGCTGAATGTAATATAACGCCCGTTGGCGCAAAGGTGTGTATAGTGCGGAAGTGTCTTCCCCAAATCAACAAGCATTACCTGATTTGAGGAAGACGTTCGTTGTTTAAGCGGCTTGCACTAGATGCGTACCAAGAGCATCTCGGCGGCTGATGACATAGCGTAGACGAAGCAACATCAGCAGCGCGGCAACGGTCAGGCCGGTGACAATCCCGACCCAAAAGCCGGTTTCGCCCATCGCTGGGACGACGTTATCTGTCAAGCCCATGACCATTCCCAAAGGCAGTGCCAAGCCCCAGTATGCGGCAATCGCCAATATCATCGGTATCTTGGTATCCTTATAGCCACGCAGGGCACCATTGGCTGAGGTTTGCAATGCATCACTCATCTGGTAGATCGCGGTATAAACCAATAGTGTTGCCGCTGTTGCACTGATCACCGGATCGTTGGTGTAAAGGCGGATGATCCAGTCTGGGAACAGCAGGAAAAACGCTACCGAAACGAGTGACAGCAAAGCTGCGACAATAATGCCGAACAGGCTTCTTTCCTTTGCACCTTGTTCGTTCTGTGCGCCCAGCGCATGGCCAACACGAATGGTGATACCGAAGGACAAGCTCATCGGGATCATATAGGTCATGCTGGAGATGTTCAGAGCGATTTGCGCGGCTGCGACATTTTCGGCACCGATACGGCCAATAAGCAAGGCAATTACCGCGAAAATACTGCCACACACGGCGATATTCATCCCGATTGGCACACCGATTTTTAACAGGTGTAGACAGTCTTTCAGCCTTGGTTTGATATCAGCAAAGTGGATGATTTTCTTATAATGGTGATGTCCCTTGATGTACGAATACAACAGCCCAGACATAATCCAATAGACAATACTGGTCGCCCAGCCACAGCCGACTGCACCAAGGGCCGGGAAGCCAAACTTACCGTAAATCAGTACATAGTTGATCGGGATGTTCAGCAGTAACCCGATAACGGAAACCAGCATCGGGGCACGGGTATTGTTCATGCCCTCGCAGAAGCCGTTCAGGGTGTAGAACAGGGCAATGCCCGGTACACCAAAAGCCAGTGCCAGTACATAGTCGCCAGCAATCGGAATGATCTCCGGTGCGACGCCAATACTGCTGAGGATATTGCCCCCTTGCGATAGGTAGCCAATCACCAGGCTGCTGACTAAAGCGGCGACCCAAATCATTTGGATAAACTCGATCCGCACCTTGTCGAGCGCATTGGCACCACGGTGAAAAGCGACCACCGGTGTTAATGCCATGATGATACCGCGCAGCAGTAAGGAAACCGGTAGCCAGAGGCTGGTCCCCAGTGCGATAGCAGCCAGATCGGCAGCACTGACCTGTCCAGCCATGGTGGTATCGACAAAGCCCATCGCTTGTGTTGCAAGCTGGGTCATAATGATAGGGATCGATAGGTGCAACAATGAGCCGGATTCTCGGGTAAAGCGAGAATAAAGCGAAGTGCTTTCTTGAGTGTATTTTTGCATGAGTTATAGGTAACACCTATAGAAATGCACCAATGGAGGCAGGATAGCAGGTGTGCATTTTTAGGGTGTGCCCTTCAGGGCGGGGGGAATATATCCAGCCTTTACACAAAGTGCAAGGCTGGATATGTAAGTGACTTTAGATTAAGCCGTTTGGACTTGTGGGCTAACCTTGAACCCTCGGGTGATATTGCTCAGGGTGATCAGGGCGAAAACAACGATCACAATCGATAAATGCCAGGGTTGGCTAAGCCCAAGTTTCACCAATCCCATACTGACAATCGATGAGGCAATCATCTGGCCGCCGCCTGACATAGCGGCGGCTACACCCGCTTGTTTTTTATAGGGCTGCATAACCATTGCCTGCGAGCATGGCAGGGCAATACCGTTGCCTAAAATCAACAGGAATTGACCCAGCATCAGGTATAGCGGTTCGACCGGACAGAAGAACAGCCACAGCGCGGCACCAGCATGCAAAACAGGGGTGAAATACAGCATTTTTTGTGTGCCGATTTTCGGTCTGACCCTGTTGGTCATCGTGGTCCCCACCAACATGCCCAGCGCAGGGATCAATGCCCACATTGCGTATTCATCGGATGTCATGCCAATTTGGTTCTGCATGATGAACGGCATTACCGACACGGTCGTGATCATCAGGCTGAAGTTGAGCCAACTAATGCTGGCAAAGCTCATGAAGTAGCTTGAAGTAAGCAGTTGCCAGTACTGTTGAGCCATTTTCCTTGGTGACGGTACTTTCGACGTCTGCTTCATGGTTTCCTTGAAACGAAAAGCGATCACCAGCCAGACAAGGCTGACATAGCCAAGTAAGGAGGTGAAGACCATGGTCCAGCCGAAGTGGAAGTTAATGAAGCCGCCGATCACCGGTGCCATCAAGGGTGTCAGTGATGCGGCCATTGCGATATATGACATTGCCAACGGAAGCTCTGCACCATTGAATCGGTCACGGGTTGAAGCGCGGGCAAGAACAGCACAGCAGCCGGTCCCCAGCCCTTGGAGAAAGCGTCCCATTACCATACCGGTGAAGGAATGGTTTAGTGAGATGATCATCAGCAGGCCGAACAAGGCAATCAACAAGCCGGTCATCAGCACTTTCTTGCGGCCTAATGCATCGGATACCGGGCCATAAAGAAACTGTGACGGGCCAAAGCCTAGCAAATAGACACTAACAAGAAGTTGCGCTTGGTCGAGGGAAATATCAAAGTCCTTGGCAAT
This sequence comes from Photobacterium lutimaris, assembly GCF_003025555.1. Classification (GTDB taxonomy): domain Bacteria; phylum Pseudomonadota; class Gammaproteobacteria; order Enterobacterales; family Vibrionaceae; genus Photobacterium; species Photobacterium lutimaris. Next base: position 7,445 of record NZ_PYMH01000021.1, read on the forward strand.
CCAAGGCAGGGATGGGAACACCAACCCCATACTCAATTGGCCGACGCTGATGATCAGGCACACTAGCCCCAAGGCTTTCCAGAAATTGCGGTCGGTCATTACAGGTTATTATCCTTGTGGCGAATATTTTTGTGCCGGGTACGCAATGTACCTTCATCATCGAACTGGCTTAGTTTGCCTTTCACACGCTTGACGGTGGAAAGGCTGACCTCGTAGCGGTCTGCAACCTGCTGGAGCTTGTCCCCTTCGAGCAACAAGGCGGCTATCTGTTGGTGCTTCTCGCGATCGGCCGGGCGACCGCGGAATTTTTGCTGCCACCGTTCAGGATCTTGTTTTATCGCTTTGCGGCAAGCAAGGCGTCAACCTGCTGTTGATGATCGGCATTTTTGGGGGAATAGCGGGAATAGAAATATATTGCCATAAAGCAAATAATGGCTCACTTGATGTAGTCGCTCATAAATATACCGAGAGTAGGCCACAAACGCAATGAATAGAACCTGTTATGGTTCTGTTCACTGCGGTAAATGGATGATTAGAAAGTCTATTTTTAGCTAACCTGCACCACCAGTTTACCACTATGCTGCCGCGCTTTAAGGTGTTTGAGTGCATCGGGAAGCTGGTCGAATGAATAGACGTGATCAACCATAGGATCTAGTCGGCCTTCACTCACTAGGTTAGCGAGCTGATTACCAATATCGGCGAGGTGCTGGATATGTTCGATGTGGCCGTGGGAATAGGTACCGTGCACGGCGACCTCATGCAAGCTGAGCGCTTTGGTCGTCGCGAGCAAGGGAACTTGGTTGAACTGATCGGCAATCATCACAATATGGCCGTTGTAGCGAACCAAGGCGCTCATGGTGCTGCCGGATTTGGCCGATACGCAATCAATCACCCCGTGGACAAGCTTGTCCTCGGTGTATTCAATGAGTCGCATGGCGATATTTTCAGTCTGTGGATCAATGACTTCATCAGCACCGTAGGAAAGAAGCCGCTGGTGATGTTGACCGTCGGCAATGGCATAGACCGTAGCACCTAGCAGTTTTGCCAGTTGGACCGCAAACCCGCCAACGCCTCCTCCTGCGCCGGTAATGGCAATGCTTTGGCCTGCTTCAAGCCGTAACTTATCATGAATCGCAATCCAGGCTGAGTAGCCAGCACAAGGAAGAGCGGCGGCTTGAGTAAAGCTGACATTATCAGGCAACCGGCTAACCGCATAGGCTTTGGCCTTGGCGTATTGAGCGAAGCCCCCGCCGTCGCGAGGGTCGAGAAATGCCATTACTCGATCGCCCTGCTGGAAGTGGTGAACGTCTTTGCCGACTTGGGTGATTGTACCTGCGATATCTAACCCGATAATTTGCGGGTAGTTCCAAGTGGCATAGCCCCAGTGGGCAAGCTTATAGTCGATAGGGTTCAAACCGATAGCTTCTACTTGGATGCAGACATCCTCGGCTGAAGGTGTCGGTCGAGTTGCCTTTGTCAGTTCTAATTGGTCGATACCTTCCGGCTGGTTTAATTTCCATGCTTTCATTGGCCACCACTGCGAATTTTATTGTATTTATCTATTCCACTTACTTAACAATAAACCAAATTTTCTATTTTTGGCTGTTAGATAAGAGTTAGTCGGACTGCAGTGCGAGTCGATGTTTGAAGGCGGTGAAAATGGGGCTGTTATAGGTCAGATAGAGCCAATCAAAAACGCCTCTTATAAAGAGGCGTTTGAAGTGTATGTAATACGTCGAGGTTAGGCTTAGCCAAGGCGCTCGTTTAAGTATGCTTCATAATCTGGGATTTCGATTTCTACTTTTTCCGCCAGTTTTGGCGAAGAAATCATAAAGTTTGCACTGGCGCGATTGGTGGCTACCGGTATGTTCCAAACAGCAGAAATACGAAGCAGTGCTTTTACATCTGGGTCATGCGGTACTGCATTGAGTGGATCCCAGAAGAAAATCATCATATCAATCTTGCCTTCGGAAATCAGTGCACCCAGTTGTTGATCGCCACCCATCGGGCCGCTTAGCAAACAGTTAACGTCAAGACCCGATTCACGCGAAATCATATGGCCAGTTGTGCCTGTGGCATACAAGACATGATTTTCTAGTTTATCTTTGTGCTCAGTAACCCAACGCAGAAGGTGGGTTTTACAGTTATCATGAGCGACCAGCGCGATGTGTTTGGACTCTTCCATTGTTCGGGTTGTTACGTGCATCTACTACTCCAAAGAGACAAAATTGATAACAGCTATCAGGCATAGTTTATTGTGTAAGTATGACAGCTGTGTGGTGTTATCTTTCAGCCATATGTAATGGTTTGCACTTGATGAGGAAAAGCTTGTGCAACTCAATTAGGGGCGTAGGGTATAAGTACCAGAGCTCGCATAGGAAGTACAAATAAATCTTTTCAAATCATAGGCTCGGTAACAGAATTCAACGCTGTGGGACCGGCTACCGCTGGCCCCTGGGTAGAATTGCATCACACCGATTATTGCTGAGATTGATATTGTGGTGCTTCGACATGGAAGACGGGACGAAACTCCGCAGGGGAAAGGGACTCGGCAATCACGTTACTGTCTAGGTTGTCCGGTGTCAGCAGGGCAAGGATTGGGGCAAGATCTTTATTCAATGGCTTGCCTTCAAGGTATCTTACCGCCTGATCGACCGACAGCATAGCCTGCTGGGCCATTTTGTCGCTTGGTGCAAAAAGGATTTTGCCGCGAAGCAGCCCACGGTATACCCCATGGCTGAGGTAGGTTGAGAGGATCTTGGTATCATTACTTAAGTGTTTGGCTCTTAGTTCACTGATCGCCACTTCTGCCGAGACTGCGCCTCCGACGATATAGTCGAAATGCTGCTCGCTGGCCAGCAGTTGCTGGATCAGGTTTCGTTGCAGCTCTTTGCTATGGTCGGCCCATAGTGTTGTGACGATATTGATATCGCTGCCTGCCGTTGCATCATAAAAGCCCTGCACGACAGGCTTGGTGCCCCCGCGTTTCTGCGGGCCGGGCAGCAGAGCTACATTGACCATACCGCTGCCGTTGGGGTGGCGCTTAGCTAAAAACTCGCCGGTACGGTAACCCATTTCGTACCAATCAATGCCGACTCTGGCGATAACATTATCATGACTGTCTTGGGTGCTGGTATCGAGGTAGTTGATAGTGGCAAATATCGGGATGTCATCGGTCAATTGAGTCAACCTATTTTCATAGGCAAGGCTATCAACAGTGCCGAGAATAATGGCGTCTGCATCCCACTCTCGGCAGTCGGTAAGTTGGCTTTGTTGCTTGTCGAGATTAGGGTAGCCACCTGACTCCAGTACTTTTAGCTCGACACCGAGCTTTTTGGCATGCCCAACCATGCCGTAATTAACAGACAGCCAATAGGAATCTTTTAGGTGTGGGTAAACGGCACAGAGTTTCCAGGGTTTGCTGGCTTTCTCCAGCGGTTGGTACTCGATTGCTTGAGCTTGTTTGCTAGCCTCAAAAGGCGGGGTATAGGCGATAACCTCCACCGCATGGGCGGTCTGACTGATACCGGCAACCGCCAGTAATGTTATCGCTATTGTCTTTATCATGTTGTAACCGTCAGGAAATAGGGCTATTTGGGTATATTTAGCTGGTATAATAGCATTTTTACTGTTTCCTGTTAGGTGTGCCTGCGCTGTTCCCCATGTTGTGATGGTGGATTGAGCTGCAGACCGACTTATCTCTGCCACGGTTTATTTCTATGACCCTTACTCCCAGTAGCATTGGCCAAAAACTGCTGATTGCTTTTTCGATGATGGCTGGCTTGATGATCATTGCAGTGGTGATTGGTGTCGCCGGCTTTTCTTTGGTTGCCAAAACCGAACGAACGGTGATTAATACTGCCGTTCCTGCTTTGGTTGAAGCTCGCCAACTGTCCGATCTCAGTACCCGTATTATCTTCAATGCCCAAGTATTGGCTAAGTCGAAAGATGAAAAAGAACGGGATCAGCAGGGGAAATCTCTGACACTGCACATTCGGGCACTGAATAACAGCCTGCAGTCCCTTGATCAGTACGCGTTCGAGCCAGAGCTGATGATGCAGCTAGAAACGGATGTGAAGAACATTGTCAATAATTTGGCCATGTTGGGGATGTTGGTCGGTAGAAAGCTGGAGTTAACTGATCAAGTACGGACACGTAATGACACCATGACGGTAGCAACCAAACAGATCGATGAGCTGTCCCAGTCACAAGTCTCCAATGCCAATACCATTGCGGTTGCGAATGTTTCCCGCATCTATGACTTAGTTGAAAGAGGCAATAAAGAGGCGGTGTTTAATGCCCTCGATAGTTTGGTCGAGGTCGATATGGATCTCAGTGAACGCCTTTTTGAGCTACGTTTTCTTTCCTTGCAGGTTATCAACATGCTTGATGACAGCGAGCAAGTCAGCACCATAAAAGCTCTTAATACACTGCGACAGCGGTTTGAATATGCGGTTGGTGTGATCCAACAGCGGGTAAAATCGGTTGAAGATCCAAGCCGCTCAGAACAATTACTTGAGCAGGTGAAAGCGCTCAACAATGATGGTGAGTTCTTCTCGGATATGGAGGCGTTGATCCATGCCCATCAAGATGTCGAGCGGATGGAGCAGCAAAACTTGGTGCTGTTCCAGCAGTTGAACCAAACGGTAGATGGCATTATCCAGGCGGCCAATGTCGGTACCCAGAAGGCGGTGACCCAAGTTGACGAGACACTGACCGTGGCAAGAAATAGCCTGATTGCCATTTCTGCCTTGGGGATGGTGGCACTGGTGCTGATCATGTGGCGCTATGTTTATGCCCGGGTGATCCGTCGAATCAATGATTACAGCAAGGCCCTGATGGCTTTGGCAAGGGGCGACTTGGAAATTCGTTTGACCACGCAGGGGGATGACGAGCTGGCACTAATGGGCCGGGCGATTATGGTGGCTCGCGATACCGCCTACGAACGTCATAGGTTGGCACAGGTAGAGTCGAAAATCCGCTACGAGCTGCAACAGCACAAAAACAGTCTTGAGCAATTAGTGGCGGAACGAACCAGCCAGTTGGAAAAAGCGAACGAGAAGCTTAACCAGGAGGTGTATAACCATGCCAAGGCCCGTTCTGAAGCCGAGCAGGCCAACCGGGCGAAATCAGCATTCCTAGCGACCATGAGCCATGAGATCCGCACCCCGATGAATGGCGTACTTGGGACGGCATCCTTGCTGGCAGACACAGGGCTCAATGACAAGCAGACGGAGTATTTGGAGGTCATTAACCGCAGTGGCGAAACCCTGCTTGATATCCTCAATGATGTACTGGATTACTCGAAAATCGAAGCGGGTCACTTGGATATCAGGCCGGCGAATTTCTCGCTCCATACTTTGGTCAAGGATGTTTACAGCCTATTTGCTGGGCGAGCTCAGTGTAAACATATTCGCTTGCTAACAGATATTGATGCCAATGTTGGCGAATATTGGGTGGGAGATGCAACCCGTATTCGTCAAGTTTTAGCGAACTTAGTGGGTAATGCCGTCAAATTTACCGACAATGGGCAAGTGACCGTATTGGTGTCAGCGTCGGCCCATGATCCATCTCGTCTGCACATTGAAGTGGAAGACACAGGGGTGGGTATTCCGCATCATGAGCAGCAAGTGATGTTTGATGCCTTTCAGCAGTCCAGTGAGGGGCGTCAGGCCGTTGGTGGGACAGGATTAGGATTGGCTATCAGCAAGCGTATTGTTGAAGCAATGGGGGGGGAAATTGGTCTGATATCATCGCCGGGCGAGGGGAGCAGTTTTTGGTTTAGCTTAACGCTAGAGCCCGGAGAGCAGGCTGAGAGCTTGAGTGTGGGCATGGCGTCGAGTTTACCTGCGGCGAAGGTGCTGCTGGTAGAAGATAACCCGGTCAACAGTTTGGTTGCCGAAGGCTTTTTACGCCGCTTGGGCCACCAGGTGGTGATCGCAGAAGATGGTCATCAGGCAAAGGCTGTTTATGCTGAGCATGACGTTGATATTGTTTTGTTGGATATCAACTTGCCAGATACCGATGGCGTGACCTTGCTGGGCGAACTCAAGCAGCTGAAAGCGAATGGTAATACCGAGGAGATCGGAGACAATACGCCGTTTGTTGCGTTTTCTGCGCATGTTTTCAATGAGGAAGTTGAACAATATCTGGCAGCGGGTTTTGCCGGTTTCTTACCTAAACCACTGGTAGAGCACCAGTTAGTCGATGTGCTGAACACGATTCTGGGTGGTATTGAGCGTGTTGACGTTATTGAAGAAGATCGTGTTCGTGAGCAAGACCCGAGTGAGCGAAACGGTGAGCATGATAAAGAACATGAGGTAACCACAGCAATGGTAGAACAAATACCGATATTGGATGAGTCTGTATTGGGAAGCGACCTTCAGGTGCTGGGCCAGAAAATGGTCGAGAAAATGATATCCCTGTTTGCCGAGTCGTCGAAAGAAACCATGGCGAAATTGCTCCCTGCGATGGAGAGCGGCGATCTGACTGCGGTATCCAGCTTGTCCCACAACCTCAAAGGGGCAGCAGGTACCATGGGGCTGCGTCAGCTGCATCAGGTCTGCATGGTGATTGAGACGTCAGCCAAGGAAGGAAGCGTTGAGCAGGCTGCGACCAATGAATTGGCAACGGTGCATCAGCAATCGCTCGAGGCATTGGCACAGACATTTTTATCTGGACAGTAGACGGTAATGAAAAGGCTGCGAATTCGCAGCCTTTTTGATTATTTCTCGTTATAAAATGCAGATTTAGGTGCATTTGGAATGTCACCGTTTTCAGTCGGGTTACTCGGGTCCCCGCTCCATTCAAACCAGCCACCGTCATAGATACTGATATCAGCCCAACCCATTACATGGGCGTAGAAAAAGACTTCTGACGCCCGCCAGCCAGTCCCGCAGTAGAACGAAACGGTCTGTGATGCGTTGATCCCCCAATCCTTCCAGAATTGGGTCATGATATGCGGGCTCATCATGGTGTCATCCGGGTTGCGGAAGTCTTCCAGATGATAAGCATCCGATCCACCGTGGCCCCACTTGGAACCCTTGATACGGCCTTTGGGTTCGATGTAGCGGTAGCCACTGGTTTCACCGGTGTATTCCGCCCAGCTTCGGATACTGACCAAAGATTGGTGCTCAGGATCCGCCAGAATGTCTCTGGCTTGCGGGACATCAATAATGTATTGCGGGTTGGCCGGAATCGCGCGGCCGAACTCGACCGGCTTGGCGTGGTTGCGAAGCGGTTGGGTCGATAGCCCGGCATTGACCCAGGACTGCCAGCCACCGTTGAGCAAACGGACATCTTCCACACCGGCATACATCAGTAAGCTTGCGACGCGGGCTGCCGCGGTATTGTCCCTGCCATACAGGATCACGGTTGTATTGTGGGCTACACCGAGCTCTTTGATAACCGTTTCCAGCTTGCCATCGTCAACGCGGTTCCACCAAGGCTCGGACTCAATAGTGTTGGTATTGAGATATAGGGCAGAGGGGATATGGGCAGCAAGGTATTTTGTTGGCGGCCCCCAAGCCACTTCAACGATTTTAAAGCCGTTGGCTGGCGGGTGGATAACCTCTTCACCATTAATTAGCTGATTAAGCCATTGCGCAGGTACGAGCTGCTGGTAGTTGTCTTGCGCAGTCAGCGGCCCTGAATAGTCGGTGACCGATTGATCGATTGACTTAACGTTAGTATTGCCTAGGGCTTCAAGCTGAGAGTGTAAAATGTCGGCTTTTTCAGGCTGGCAATAGAGATAGGTTGGCTGAGTTAAGTCAATGCCGCGGTTTTCTAATTCGGCACGGACAACCTGAGGGCGAAGCGTTGATAGCCAGTCGGCATCGAAATTGATCGCACCGGGAAAGTGGCCGCCGCGTGTTTGGTTGGCTTCAGGCCAGCCGTTATAGTAATTACTCGACCGACAGTCGATGATTTGGACATCTTGGTGATTATCGGCGGCTAACTGATCAAAAGTTGCCGCCATAAGTTGGGGACTGAGCAATGAGGCGGCAGAAAATAGCGCCCATTTTATTGGTGTCATATGAAGTGCCTACCATAAAACAGAAAAGCCAGCATTATATGATGCTGGCTAGTTACTTTATTGATATGAGTGATGTTATTGCGGCTTAACTCGCTTGCGCCGCCGTATTTTTCGAACGGTTCACATTTTTGCTATTAGGCTTGCGGTTACGTTGCCCCGGTTTTTGACCGCGTGGCTTTGCATCGCTACTGCGTGTATTTTTACCACCTTGCGCTGATTGGCTATCGTTGCCGTTAGCTTTACGCGGGCCAGATGAACGTCTTGGCTTGCTGCGCTTTTCAGAGCGGTTTTCAGAACGTTTTTCTGAAGACTCATCCACCTTTTTCGTTTTCTTAGGCTTCTTCACTTTAAGCGGTTTGATTGGCAGTGAATTAGGCAGCGTATTGGTTGCCGTAAAGCCGACGACATCTTTACGCTCAAGGTGTCGTTGGATCAATTGCTCAATAGCATTCAGTTCTTTGACTTCGTCTGCACAGACGAGAGAAACAGCGTGACCTGCAGCACCAGCACGACCTGTACGACCAATACGGTGAACATAGTCTTCAGCTACATTCGGCAGATCAAAGTTAACAACCTGTGGTAGCTGATCGATATCGATACCACGGGCAGCAATATCCGTTGCAACCAAAATACGGATTTCACCGGTTTTGAAATTAGCTAAGGCTTTGGTGCGGGCACCTTGGCTCTTGTTACCGTGAATAGCTGCCGCAGTGATATCGCGCTCTTCAAGGTAGGTTGCCAGGCGGTTGGCACCGTGCTTGGTACGGGTGAATACAAGCGCCTGCTGCCACTTCTTCTCTTGGATCAGTTTGGTCAGCAAGGCTGGTTTTTTCTTTTTATCCGTTGGGTAGATCCATTGCTCGACGGTTTTGGCGGTACTATTGCGTGGCGTTACCGATATCTCAACAGGATCATTGGTGAGTTCACGGGCCAGTTCGCGAATTTCTTCTGAGAAGGTCGCAGAGAACAGCAAGTTCTGGCGTTTAGCAGGTAGCTTGGCCAGAATTTTCTTGATGTCGCGGATAAAGCCCATATCCAGCATACGATCAGCTTCGTCCAGTACCAAGACTTCAAGTTGGTTGAACTTAACGGCATTCTGACCCATAAGATCCAATAAGCGTCCAGGCGTCGCCACCAGTACGTCAGCACCTTGGCGCATGCGCATCATCTGAGGGTTGATTTTCACCCCGCCGAAAACGACCGCAGAGCTGAGCGGTAGTCGTTTGGAGTAAGTCGCGACATTTTCGCCCACCTGAGCGGCAAGTTCACGGGTTGGGGTCAGTACCAGTGCGCGAACTTGGTTTGCGCGTACTACTGGGCCTTTAGACAACAGCTCGAGAATTGGCAGGGTAAAGCCTGCAGTTTTACCTGTTCCCGTTTGTGCAGCTGCCATGACGTCACGGCCTTCCAGTACCGCAGGGATAGCCTGTGCCTGGATAGGTGACGGGGTTTCGTAGCCTTGGTTGGCAACAGCTTCAAGAATTGGGGTACAAAGGCCCAAAGAGGCAAAACTCATAGAAAAATCTCGGTTGGATAAAATATGATCTGCCTCACATAGGCAGCAAGCGGGCTAGCTTACAGCAGGATCGAGAAAAGTCCTAATTCTATGAGGTTGAAATATGCTCCCTTGCCTTAAGATAAGGAGGCAGGGAGTCATTAAGTCAATCAATTCGTTAGCTATCAGTAGGGGCGATCAGCAGTTCAAACCGCTCATTGCCGCGCAGGGATTCAAAGTCTTTTTCTTCAGCGGCTAGCTCACGTAACGAAGCGCTATCGGTGACCGCTTTCTCCAGATCATCCATCGCTAATTCTTCTGAACCGAGACAGGCGTAAGCACAAGCGCGCTGGTAGAGGGCGTGGGCATTACTAGGATCAAGCTCCAGTACCCGATTACATAAGCTTAGTCCCCAATGGAATTCGCGGATTTCGATAATAGCATCGGCTTTATAGATCAGCGCTTCCAAGTCACCGGGGCGAATTTTCAAGATATCATCATAGACTTCAATTTTTTGCTCTGGGGTCTGAAGGCCTTGCGAGCGTAGCCACAAATTGTGGATCTCGTTGATGGTCTCTATCTCCTTGTTATTTTGCGCAATGATCCGGGTTTTACGTTTGAGATCTTGTTCGAGACGCTGGAATTTCTTTTCGTATTGCTGGGCGATAGATTGCAACTGCTGGTCGGCGGCTTTCTTGGTATTGTCCCGAAGCTCTCGCAGTGACTGCCAGCCAACGAAGGCAAAAAGAGAAGCGCCACCCGCAATGAGGTAGAAGAAATAGGTGACCGTGACATTGGCATAGTTCATCGACTTATCGGCCACAGCCAACTCTCGGTCGGTGATCTCTATGACGATGCGGCGTTCGAGATCTTGCTGATCAGTACGAAGGGATTTCAGTTCATCAAGGATATACCTTTCCATTAGAGGACGATCCAGAATTTTATCTTCTGCTTGTTGCATCTCTGCATTGGCAAAGACCGGTGAGGCGAGGGCAACAAATAAGAGTAGATAACGTAAGAACATAGGAACTTCCTGGGACAATTATACTTTAAGGTATAGTAGTCTAAAGGAATGGTATTTTGATGGGAAATGGAAGTGAGATGAATAGCGCTGACGGCCTGAGTATGTTGATTGCTTACTAACAACGAGGCACAGGAAGACATTGGTTGGCAGCCAAAACCTTGGTTACCATCAGCGCTGGAGAGACGTCGAATCAGGATTAGCTTGGCAGTGAATTACTCTTCCAAACCACCTTCTTTTTGTACTGAGGCCAACATGGCTTTGCGCTTCAGCTCTTTATCGGCTTCATTTTGACAATGCATATTGTTGGCTTCTTCGAAGCTGGTTTCTGCGTTGTTTGAAAAAACATAATCTTTATTAAAAGTCAGCATGACGTTTTACCCTCAAGTCATCATGTTGTTTACGGATCACATCCTGTCTTGATTTGGTTAAAAAACCATCATCCCTGATTAATTATTTTAGGGAGGAGGAAAGAGGCGTAGTTCACACTTCCCCCCCCCTTGTAGGCGTAGAACGACCTAAAGGCCGCTATTCTATACCTAAAAGTCTTAGTGCACTTCTGGCTGAGTCGAAGGCAAAATCAATCGGAACAATGTCATCACGCTTGACCCAGTAAATGGCTTCAACATCATCATTTGCTTGCATTTTTGGTTTGTTATCAAGCGTTATGTGATAGAAGACATCGCAGGTTTTGTATTCTATTTCCCGGTAAATATAGGTGTTGGGGGCTGAGCCGATGTAACGAATATCAGTAGACTGAAAGCCGATTTCTTCTTGCAGCTCCCGGTATAATGCTTGCTCTAAAGATTCGTCATAATCCACAAAGCCGCCGGGAAAATCGAGCATACCTTTGCAAGGTTCGCGGCCTCGCTCTGCCACTAATATTTCATCTTCAAAGCAGATAATAGCCAGTACCGCTGATGCCGTATTGTGGAAATAGATAAATTGACAGTGTTCACAGCGAAAAGCTTTGACGTCGCTACGTGATAAAGCGGATTTTCCGCAAGATGGGCAGTACATGTGGCGTCCTGACTGGCTAAATTGGCTTGGCGAGAATAACTTAGCAAACCCGTGAATGCCAAGCCGGAATAGGTTAAAATTCATCAAGAACGTCAGCGAGAGCTGAATAATTGAAGTCACCACTGGTTGAAAAAATGTCTGAAGAACACGAAGAATATGAAGTTGAAGCCCTTGGCGTTGAGGTGAGTGCCCAGCCTATTGAGCTTTATAAGGTGTTGAAAATTGCCAATGCAGTAAGTGGTGGCGGTGAAGCAAAATTTGCTATTTCCGAAGGCTATGTGGCTGTTAACGGTGAGTTGGAGCAGCGCAAGCGTCGCAAGGTATACGATGGTGACGTGATTGAATTCAACAACGAGTTCTATTTGGTTCTGTGCGATCAGCCTGTGACCGAAGTTGCCGATAGGCCGAAGAAGGAAGCAGAACCTAAGCCAGCCCCGCGCGCTAAGCCAAGCTCAAAAGCGACAAAAAGCAAAGAGCAGGGTACTAAAGCGCAAGGTGCCGGTTCTCGAGGTGCCAGCTCTAAAGGTAAAGGCTCTCGCAACCAAGCCGCGAAGGCCAATAAAGGTCGTAAAGGTAATGCGGCAAAAGAGACTAAAGCCAAAGGTCCAGCGGATAAAGCGACGGGCCGTAAGCCTATTAGCTTTTAAGTCCTAGCGATCCCGAAGCGAGTACAGACAAAGAGGCCGCATTTACGCGGCCTCTTTATGTTTAAGAAGCTCGGTGGTTACTGAGCCCGAATTTCTTGATTTTACGGTATAAGGTCGCAATACCAATGCCTAGCTCATCTGCCACCATCTTGCGGTTGCCCAGTCGGGATATCGCCTCTTCGATACGTATCTTTTCCATCTCTTCCAAACTCATTGAGCAATCATCACTCAATACTTCCTGTGGAATGGCGCATTCTGGTGTTTCTTCAAAGTAAGGAGGAAGCAAATCGACGTCGATCTGGTCGCCTTCAGGCACAACATTGACAAGATATTCCACTAAGTTGCTCAGTTCTCGCACGTTACCCGGCCAGTGGTAGGCATTGAGACGACACATGGCCTCGGCACTGATCCCCGGATATGTCACTCCGATTTTTTGGGTGTGGTGTTCAAGGAAATAGTTAATCAGTAGCGAAATATCCCCTTCACGCTCTTTAAGCGGCGGGAGGTGAATAGGGATCACATTCAGTCGATAGTAAAGATCCTCGCGGAATTTATTGGTGGCGATCATCTCTTGGAAATTCCGATTGGTGGCCGAAATAATGCGGATATCCACCGGTACGGCTTTGTTTGAGCCGATTGGCATGACTTCCCGCTCTTCCAGTACCCGCAACAGTTTGGCTTGCAGGGTCATCGACATATCACCAATTTCATCAAGGAACAGGGTCCCTTTGTTGGCTGCCTGGATCAGACCGGTTTTACCTTTGCTTGAAGCGCCAGTAAAGGCTCCCTTAACATAGCCGAACAGCTCGCTCTCCAACAATTGGTCGGGGATGGCTGCACAGTTGATGGCAATGAATGGGGATGGGCTGCGATCGCTGAGGTTATGCACCGCATTGGCAATGACTTCCTTACCGGTACCGCTTTCACCGTTGATCAATACGCTCGACGGACTGTTGGCAATCCGGGTAAGCAGCTTTTTCAGTTGGCGCATCTTGGTACATTCACCAATGACCGTCGCGAACTGTGGTTCGTGATCGGGGATCATCAATGCGCTATTTGGCTGGTGGTAAGCCATGAGGAAAAGTTGATGGCCGTGGGTGTTGTAAAACTGCCCGACTAATAATTCCTGACGACCACCCAGTGAAATAATATGTTGCTGGTGACCTTTCATCTCATTGTTATGAAGAGATAGCGGTTGAATATTAATTTCAAGGCTATGTAACACATCTTGCGTTATATTTAGGTTGGTTAGCGCGTGCTGGTTACCGTATTTAACCCGGTTGTTTTCATCGAGAATTAATACGCCCTGGTCCATGTTTTCAATAAGATTAGTAAACACCTCATCAAGGCCTTCGCTATTACTGTTTTTCTCGACAACCTTAGATACCACAATTTGGGCAATGTGTTTGATGTAGTCTGAGAAAAGCTGGACATTATCTTTGATCCGCTCACGTGATTCTTCACTAAATGCGACCAAACTGATCACACCCAGACAGCGGTCCTCGATCATGATTGGCACGCCTAAAAAGGCCATTTCACGACAGCCGTCCTTGTTGGTACATCCTTCGCACAGAGGATCGGTTCGTGATTTTACGACCACCTTTTCTTCATGTGTTTCAAGTATATATCTAAATATTCTCGAGCTGGTATTTGGTTTTTTTCCAAAAAACTTACTATACGGACCAGTACCTGCAATTCTTACCAAATCGGCATCGACCACTTCGGCGTCGATTTTCAACACCGCAGACAACATCTGGGTGAAGCGTAGGATCGTTGGCTGCAACTGCATTAATTCTGATGGTCTTGGTGTATTCAGCATATTGACTGGCTTATTCCTTTAATGACCGATGTAACATAAAGAAAAACCCTATCATTCGGTTTGATATGTGTCAGGGTTTTTCAAATGAACAATTTGAAAAGAAATATTTTGCAAGCAATGTCACATAGGAATATCAATATGATAATCCCCCTTTTTTATCACTATCATTTTGGTTTCAAGTCATGATACCTCGGTGATAGCGCACTTTTAATAATCTGTCGTCTGATGGCTTTTCAAAAATGAATATGACGAGTTAGACCCTTTATGAATGCGGCCTGTAGAAGAGAACCGATAATTTATTTCCCGTAAAACGAGTTTTGGCACAGTTATTGATTGTTAGTTAATTAAGTACGAAATCAACTAACTTTGTTAACCCTTAATTTAAGCCTGAAGATGAATAGACATTTTACCTTTTGCTTGCAATCTCAATGCCTTAAATCAAAACCCTATGAATGACTGCTGATTGAGCAATGCTAAAGGCTGTCATAACCCATTAAGTCGCTGGTTAGTGATGTAATGCGCTACCAGGGAAGAATAACAATTTAAACCGGGAAGAAAATCATGAAGAGCATCAACGAACTTATCAAGGAAATTAACGAGCTAAAATCTGAACTGCATGACAAAGACTTTTTGTTGACGTGGGAGCAAACCCCGGAAGAGCTTGAGCGTGTATTGAAAACGGCCCAAGCCCTAAAAGCGATGCGTCAGGAAAATATTGCCACCAACGTGTTTAACAATGGCCTCGGAATTTCCCTGTTCCGCGATAACTCTACACGTACCCGCTTCTCGTATGCTTCAGCTATCAACATGCTAGGCCTTGCCCAGCAGGATTTGGATGAAGGCAAATCTCAAATTGCTCACGGAGAAACGGTCCGTGAAACGGCCAACATGATCTCTTTCTGTGCTGATGCTATCGGGATCCGTGACGACATGTACTTAGGTGCGGGTAATGCCTATATGCGTGAAGTCGGTGCGGCACTGGATGACGGTGTGAAGGAAGGTGTGTTACCTCATCGCCCTGCACTGGTTAACCTACAGTGTGATATCGACCACCCAACCCAGTCGATGGCTGACTTGGCATGGCTGGAAGAACACTTTGGTGGCTTGGATAAGCTGAAAGGTAAGAAAATCGCTATGACTTGGGCTTACTCGCCAAGCTACGGTAAACCACTGTCAGTGCCTCAGGGCATTATCGGTCTGATGACCCGTTTTGGTATGGACGTGACACTGGCTCACCCTGAAGGTTATGACCTGATCCCTGAAGTGGTTGAAGAAGCGCGTAAGAATGCGGAAGCATCTGGCGGTAGCTTTACTCAAGTTGCCAGCATGGAAGAAGCATTCGAGGATGCCGATATCGTGTATCCAAAATCTTGGGCGCCTTACCAAGTCATGGGTCGTCGTACCGAACTGCTACGTGCCAACGATCATGATGGTCTCAAAGCATTGGAGCAAGAGTGTCTGGCGCAGAATGCCAACCATAAAGACTGGCACTGTACCGAAGAAATGATGAAGCGGACCAAAGCAGGCGAAGCACTATACATGCACTGCTTACCAGCGGATATCACCGGAGTGTCTTGTGAGGAAGGCGAAGTGGAAGAGTCGGTATTTGAGAAATACCGTATCGCGACTTACAAGGAAGCCAGCTGGAAGCCATATGTCATTGCGGCAATGATCATGAACCGTAAATACCAGGAGCCAGGACTTATCCTCCAAGAGCTACTGGACGATGCGAAGAAGCGCGTTAAATAACGCTGTCGCATTACTCACTTTCCTCTGCCTTGACAATACTTTCTAGGTGTTAGCAGGGCAGGGAACCCTAGTCGATCTATCTGTATCTTTATGCTTGGGTCATGCTAGCCCACTAGCGGGGGAATACCCTTGGGTTATTAAATACACCCCCGCCTTTTTCTTTCTCTTATTTTTTACGAGGTCTGGTCGTGTCTACATTCACTCTAAAAATGGAGATCGCCGATAACCGCCACTATAACGGTCAGCTTTCTCCATTATTTACCGCCGCTGAAGCGGAAAAAGCCCGCGCTTTCCACCAAGCAGTGGAAGGTTACCAACCGACACCATTGCATTCTCTCGACTGCCTGGCCAAAGCAATCGGTGTTGGAAAAATCTTAGTTAAAGACGAAGCCTACCGCTTCGATTTGAATGCTTTCAAAATGCTGGGGGGCGCTTATGCGATTGCCCGCCTGCTGTGTGACGAGTTCAAGCTCGATATCAATGCCTTTGATTTCGCCAAGCTGAAAAACGACATCACAGAAAAAATGACGTTCGCAACCGCAACCGATGGCAACCATGGCCGTGGTGTTGCGTGGGCTGCCAATAAGCTCGGCCAGAATGCCGTGGTATACATGCCAAAAGGTGCGGCAGATGAGCGTGTGAACAACATCCGGGCCTTGGGCGCTGAATGTATTGTCACCGATATGAACTATGACGATACCGTGCGCCTTGCGATTAAAACTGCCGATGAAAACGGCTGGAAAGTGGTGCAAGACACTGCATGGGAAGGCTATACCGAAATCCCTACCTGGATCATGCAAGGTTACACCACCATGGCGGCAGAAGCCGTTGATCAAATGAAAGCCATGACAGTTGAACGTCCGACTCACGTTTTCCTTCAAGCCGGTGTCGGTGCAATGGCCGGTGGTGTACTTGGCTACCTTTGTGACCAATATGGTCCAGATAAACTGCACTCTGTCGTTGTCGAGCCTGATCAGGCTGACTGTATCTACCGTTCAGGCATCAGCGAAAAAGGCGAAATGATCAATGTCGATGGCGATCTTGCCACCATCATGGTCGGCTTGGCCTGCGGTGAGCCAAACCCTATTGGCTGGCCTGTACTTCGTGATTGTTCTACTCAGTTTGTTTCCTGCCAAGACAGTGTTGCGGCGCTCGGTATGCGCGTGCTGGGCAACCCGCTAGGCAGCGACCCAAGGGTTGTTTCTGGTGAGTCAGGCGCCGTTGGTGCCGGTTTGCTTGCCGCGGTCCATTTCCATCCAGAGAAAGACAAGCTGATGGAGAAAATGGGCCTGAATAAAGACTCCGTGGTGCTGCTGATTAATACCGAAGGGGATACCGACCCAGTGCATTACCGTGAAGTGGTATGGGGTGGCAAGCACCAAACTATTTAAGCATTTAGTTTTGCTAGTTAGCACAATGTCTGTTTTGAGAGTGCTTGCCCTTGCCCTAACTAGCGTCACTAAATGAGCAAAAGAATGAGCTCGTAACCAAAAATCTTAAATTTAGCGCCGTGTTAGCGTCATCAAAAAAGCAAGGTGCCGTGAAAATCGATCATACCGGGTGTGATGACCACCGCTCGGTTCAAGGAGAATTATAATGAACATCCCATTCGCCCAAGTACTGGACAAAGCCCAAGAATACAAAGCGGACATGACCCGCTTCCTGCGTGACATGATTGCCATTCCTAGTGAAAGTTGTGACGAAGAAAAAGTCGTTCTACGTATCAAGGAAGAGATGGAAAAAGTCGGCTTTGACAAGGTTGAAATCGATCCAATGGGTAACGTACTAGGCTGGATTGGTCACGGTCCTCATCTTATTGCGATGGATGCACACATCGATACCGTGGGTGTCGGTAACATGGATAACTGGGACTTCGACCCATATGAAGGTATGGAAGATGACGAAGTGATCGGTGGCCGTGGTGCGTCAGATCAGGAAGGCGGTATGGCGTCTATGGTTTACGCCGGTAAGATCATTAAAGATCTTGGTCTGGAAGACGAATACACCCTGCTCGTCACCGGTACCGTGCAGGAAGAAGACTGCGACGGCCTGTGCTGGCAGTACATTATTCAAGAAAGCAATATCCGTCCTGAGTTCGTTGTATCCACTGAGCCAACAGATTGCCAGATTTACCGTGGTCAGCGTGGCCGTATGGAAATCCGTGTTGAAGTTGCAGGTGTGAGCTGTCACGGTTCGGCGCCAGAGCGTGGTGACAATGCCATCTTCAAGATGGGCCATATGCTAAGCGATATCGAGACACTGTCTGCCAACCTTGGTGATGACCCATTCCTAGGTAAAGGCACACTGACCGTTTCAGAAGTGTTCTTTACTTCACCAAGCCGCTGTGCGGTTGCTGATAGCTGTGCTGTTTCTATTGACCGTCGTTTGACTTGGGGTGAAACATGGGAAGGCGCAATCAAGGAAATCGAAGAGCTGGAATCCGTTAAGAAGTTTGGCGGTAAAGTGACAATGTATGACTACGACCGCCCAGCCTACACCGGTTTGGTTTACCCAACAGAGTGTTACTTCCCTGCTTGGGTTATCGATGAAGAGCATGTCGCAACTAAAACGTTAGAAGCCTCTTACGAACTACTGTTCGACAAGAAACCAACGGTTGATAAGTGGACCTTCTCTACCAATGGCGTATCTATCATGGGCCGCTACGGTATCCCTGTCATCGGTTTTGGTCCAGGTAAAGAGCCGGAAGCGCACGCGCCAAACGAGAAGACTTGGAAAGATCACCTAGTGACTTGTGCCGCGATGTACGCTGTTATCCCGCAGATGTATTTGAAAGAGTTAAATAAGTAAGTATTGCAATGACAGGGCACTGATATAAGGCCCTGCTCATTCACCCTTTCCGTCCTGGGGGTGCCGACCGCTCTGCCTAACGTTGGCCACATATCCCCCCCAGGATGGATTTCTTGTTTATAGCTGTTTCTTTTGTCCATTAATTCGAGTTGAAGAACTTGGTGGGCAAAATAAATAGTTAGTGAGAATAAAACCCTCGAATGGGTTTGCAGCAAGGCAGAGAATAAATCGAAGGAATAGAATATGTTTTCAGCGGCTTCGAAAAAATCATCAGGGTCCCAAGCGGCCATATTGACCCAGCCCCGTCCAGAAACCATGTTGATCCGCCAAGGAATAGTGGTTGATCATCAACAGGCTCAAAAAGCTGACATTCTGATTGTTGACGGTAAGATCGCCGATATTGCCCCTGAAATTCATAGTATTCCCAAGCAGTGTGAAATTATCGAAGCTGCTGGCTTGTATGTGATGCCGGGTGGCATTGATGTCCACACTCACTTCAATATCGATGTGGGGATAACCCGCAGTTGCGATGACTTCTATTCCGGCACCCGATCAGCCGCCTGTGGTGGTACCACGATGGTCGTCGATCACATGGGGTTTGGTCCCAAAGGGTGTAGCCTTCATCACCAGCTCAATGTCTACCAACAGTACGCCAAGGAAACAGCAGTCATTGATTACAGCTTCCATGGTGTGATCCAGCATGTCAATGACGACATCCTCGGTGAAATGGCCTCGATGGTCGAAGAAGAGGGGATATCCAGTTTCAAGTTGTATCTAACCTATGGCTACAAGCTGGATGACGAAGAAGTGCTGAAAGCGTTGAGTCAGCTTAAACAAGTTGGTGCGTTGGCAACGGTTCATCCTGAAAACGATGCTGCGATTGCCATGCGACGTACACAGTTGCTTGAGCAGGGCAAAACAGAGCCTAAATACCATGCTGTCAGCCGTCCGCTTGAATGCGAAGCGGAAGCCATTGCCCGCATGATAAATCTCGCCAAATTGGCTGGGGATGCGCCGCTGTACATTGTTCACCTTTCCAATGGATTGGGATTAGATTACACCCGGCTTGCGCGCGATAATCACCAGCCGGTATGGGTTGAAACCTGCCCACAATATTTGATGCTTGATGAGAGCTGCTACGAGCGTGAAGATGCGCTCAAATTTATCTTAAGTCCACCTCTTCGCCCGGCCGTCGAGCGCGAAAAGCTGTGGCTGGGGCTGGTGGATGGCAGTATTGATACCGTTGCGACCGATCACTGCTCGTTTACCTATCACGATCAGAAACAGCGTGG
Source organism: Photobacterium lutimaris (assembly GCF_003025555.1). Taxonomy (GTDB): domain Bacteria; phylum Pseudomonadota; class Gammaproteobacteria; order Enterobacterales; family Vibrionaceae; genus Photobacterium; species Photobacterium lutimaris. The sequence goes on from NZ_PYMH01000021.1 coordinate 27,331, forward strand.
CAAAGACAATTTCAGCGCATGCCCTAATGGTATGCCTGGGGTTGAAACTCGAATGCCACTGCTTTTTTCCGAAGGTGTAATGAAAAGCCGGCTCAGTCCGAGCCGCTTTGTGGAGCTAACTAGTTATTTACCTGCCAAACTGTTTGGTCTCTATCCGCAGAAAGGGGCGCTACAGGCAGGATCGGATGCTGATTTGGTGCTTTTTGATCCAGAGCAGAATGTCACGATTACTCACGATTTATTGCACGACAACGCAGATTATACCCCGTTTGAAAATATCCCCACCCAAGGCTGGCCTGTGATGACCATTAGCCGTGGGGACGTTGTTGCGTGTAATGGCGAATTTATGGGGAAAGCCGGGAATGGCCGCTTTATTCGCCGAAAACCGTTCGATGCCAGTGCGCTATAAACCTAATTAGCTCAAGAGAAGAGCCAGTTTTAGACAATAGCCGAACGGGGAGGGGTGATAGCCCCACAACAACAAGGATAATTCAAGGAGTTACTATGAACACCCCAACCCAAAAGAGTACTGCCGTCGTCGCCTTAGGGGGAAATGCGCTGTTACGTCGTGGCGATGCACCAAGTTTTACTAACCAGCTTGCCAACATTAAGATCGCCGCCAAAGCGATTGCGGAAATTGCCAAGGAATACCAGGTGGCAATTGTCCATGGTAATGGCCCTCAGGTGGGCTTATTGGCACTACAAAATCTGGCTTATGATAAGGTGCAACCTTACCCGTTGGATGTACTGGGTGCTGAAAGTGAAGGCATGATCGGCTACATGTTAGCGCAAGAGTTGCAAAACTTAATGCCGGAAACAGAAGTCACCAGTTTGCTAACCCGCATCGAAGTTGATCCAAACGATCCGAGTATGCTGGATCCAACCAAGTTCGTCGGCCCAGTATATAACGAAGAAGAAGCGGGTATCTTAGCTGAAGCGAATAACTGGACTATGAAGCGTGATGGTGAGTTTGTTCGCCGCGTTGTACCATCGCCTAAACCGCTGAATATTCTTGATAAGAAATCGATCGAAACGCTGTTAAATGCTGGTGAGATAGTCATTTGCTGCGGTGGCGGCGGGATCCCTGTGCGTAAAACAGACTACGGCTTCACTGGGGTAGAAGGGGTGATCGATAAAGATCTGTCTGCCACCTTGCTTGCCAAGCAGCTAAAAGCCGACAAGCTGTTGATCCTGACCGATGCCGATGCGGTTTACCTTGATTGGGGCACTGAGAACCAGCGTGCGCTGCGAGCCACAACCCCATCACAGTTGAGTGAATACCATTTCCCAGCAGGTTCAATGGGACCGAAAGTCGAGGCCGCAGCTGATTTTGCCCAGTTTGGTGGCAGAGCCTACATTGGTGCTTTGGAGGAAGGGCTGGATGTATTGGCTGAAAAAGCAGGGACGTGCGTTAGTGCATAGGTGTTAGTGCACAGGTGTTAGTGGTTTAATCCTGTATATTTATGAAGCTGCAATTCTTTTGGGTTGCAGTTTTTTATTGGACAAAAAAAACTCCCCAGCACTAACCAGGGAGTTTTACTGTAAACCGAGTGATTAACTCAGCGATTAACGAGCGTGATTCGTTAAACTAGAGATTATTTAATTTGGTTGGCCGATACCTGAGGTTTATCAACTTCCGTCAATAACCCTCTAATCAGGCTTACACTGCCAAAGAGAAGAATAATCGTAAACGGCAATGCAGCAATAATGGTGATTGATTGCAGAGTTTGAATAGATTCAGTACCGCCAATCCACAACATAAGCATTGCGATAGAGCCAGAGATAACAGCCCAAACCACTTTCTGTTTGACGGGTACATCTAACTTACCCCCCGCGGTCATGCCATCAACAACGATAGAGCCCGAGTCTAACGTTGTCACAAAGAAAACGATAATCAGTACGACAGCGATGATGGATAGGAAATTACCGAACGGGTATGCATCTAACATATAGAATAAGCTTAGAGAGACATCCGCAATGCCTTGATCAAGGCCTAATTGTCCCACCTTATCGATCACCTGTTGAATAGCAACGCCACCGAAGATTGACATCCAAGCTGTTGTTACCAGTGTTGGGATAAGCAATACGCAAAGAATAAACTCGCGAACGGTACGTCCTTTAGATATACGTGCTACGAACATACCAAAGAGAGGAGCATACGCTACCCACCATGCCCAATAGAACACCGTCCAACCGTGCAACCACGTTGTATCATCACGGCCAGAGGTTTGACTTAGCGGAAGAATGTTTTTCACATAACCCGTCACAGCAGTTACCAAAGAATCCAACACGGTGGTGAAATTCAAGACAGCAATAAGACCAAGGAATACAAATGCAATGATCATATTCAGATTACTAAGAAACTTAACGCCTCCATCCATGCCACGCATAACAGAAACAATCGCTAGGCCCATAATCAATACGATAATGGACTGCTGAAGGTAGAGGGTATTTTCCATGCCGAACACATGGCTGATACCGCTAGCCGCTTGTGCGCCCCCTAAACCAAGAGATGTCGCTAGGCCAAACAAGGTAACCAATACCGTCAATACATCAATCACGTCACCCGCTTTGCCCCAAACTCGATCACCCAATAATGGGTAAAACACAGAGCGCATTGAGAGTGGTAACCCTTTGTTGTAAACAAAGTAGGCAAGGCTAAGTGCGGTCATGCCATAGATAGCCCATGCATGTAAGCCCCAGTGGAAGATTGTTGCACCTAATGCTAGTTCACGGCCGGCTTCTGTATAAGGTTCTACATTTAGTGGTGTTCCAAACCAGTTGGTAAAGAACGCCGTTGGCTCAGCCACCCCCCAGAAAATGAGTCCAATACCCATACCTGCAGCAAATAGCATCGCAATCCAAGATGTTATTGAATAATCCGGAGTCGTGTGTTCACCACCTAAGCGAATTTTCCCCAAAGGTGAAAACGCTAAAACAATGGCAAAAAATAACAAGATGTTGGCTCCCCACATAAAGAGGAAATCAAAATTTGACAGCGCTGCACCCTTAATGGAATCAATAGCTGCTTTTGCATCTGCTGGCGGTAACGCGAGAAGGGTGACAATGAAGAGAATAGATAAGCCGAGTGAGGCTACGAAAACGGTGTTGTGGACATCCATGCCCCATTTACTGATGTTATCTTGACCAACTTGATAATCAGTAGAATCAATACTGTACTTTTTTGATTTAAATCCCATAAATTGTGATGTTCGCATATCCGAATTAACGAATATAAGGACCAACTCCATATCCAATGACTACTTGATTGGCTAGCCGCATCATATAAACAAACATGATAAAAAAACACCGCTATGGGCGATTAATAGCTTTTTGCTCAATCCCAAGCGGCGTATTGTAACACAAAATAGCGCTCCCTGATTAGATATTAGCCAGAAGCTTTAGGGCTCCTGTGTCTGCACAAGAGAAAAGGCTATGGAAAAATGCGCAACCATGGTGATACGCTGCTCAATATTCATGTGTTCTATCTCTGCCTCATTTTTCTATGCTGAGCATCCGGTTAACTCAGGTGTTATCATACCCCCATTAGAAGCACGCAACCTTGGCGAAACAAACACTTGAGCACCGTAATTTTCCATCGAAGTCGGCATATTTTATATTTCATATGGCACCGGCTTAAAACGACTGGCTTGCAGATGCTGGCCAGTTTTCTTTTGGTGCGATGTGCACTACTGACCTTGTTTGTCCCTCTCGATATATGGATCAGTTCCAAGTTAATGGGCTTTTACGGGGTGAGTGCGATTGCTAATCAGGAATTGCTGGCCTTCCTCCTTTCGCCTGCCGGTTTTCTGCTCAGTTTGTGGTTTGTTACCCAACTGAGTTTTGCTTTTTTTGTTGAACACTCAACCATTAGTATCTTGCTCGCCCAACATGATTTGGGCAAACGGTCGATTTTAGATACCTTTGGGCTGATCCTTCAGCGTAGCTTTCGGGTTGCTAAAGTCGTGCTCGCACAATCTGTTGGGATCAGCCTACTGCTTGCGACTTTGGTTTGGTGTGGGCGCTGGATCTACGGACTGATGCTCAATGACTGGGATATCAACTATTACCTCAGTCATCAGATGAGTTCGTTGTGGGTTGCCGTTGGTTTACTGATTATGATCACTCTGCCATGTGTCTTATTCGTACTGCGCTATTGGGCAAGTTGGTGGCTAGCATTGCCGCTGAGCCTTTTTCAAAACTGTTCCCAATGGAAGCTATTCAAACAAGCTCAGCGCTTAAGCCAAGGAATTTATCCGCATATTGTGGTGGGCCATATTGTTTGGTTGTTTAGTCGGGCAGCCATCATTGCCATTATCGCTAAGGGTATTTTGTTTGTTCTTGAACCGGTACTGCACTGGGCAACGTATGATCCTGAGCGTTATCCCTGGCTCATGCTGGCGACAGTTCTGCTGATTGGGGTTGGATTCCTGCTGAGTTTTGTCGACCGGTTTATCTACGCGAGTTGCCAATATTATGTGCTGCGCTTGCAAACCAAACGCCTCAAATTAGTCAACGAAGAAGATCGTGTTGCAGGGCTTATGCAAAGTACAGAGCGCCGCATTTTGCTCAGCTGTGTAATGGCGTTGTTCATTGTATTTGCCGCTTTTAATGGTTATTCAGATGTCCGCCATTTCGTCGGGCATTTACAAACCAATACCTCGGGCTATGTTACCGCACATCGCGGCGGTGGTTTTGAGTACCCTGAAAATAGTGAAGCGGGCATTCAGTATTCTATTTCATTGGGGATTCAAAGCACCGAAATTGATGTGCAGGTCACCAAAGATGGGCAAGTCGTCGTGTTTCACGATCGCGATTTAGGCCGTATGCTGGGCGTTCCTTTAGTGGTTGAAGACGTTAATTATGCTGACATTGTTGCCGCCTACCAGGACAACGATCGTATACCTCCGCCTTTACTAACCCAGCTATTAGATAATTACGCCGACGATATCGAATTCAATATTGAATTGAAGCGCTACAACCAACGCCTCGAACTTGCCAGCGCGATGGCTGAACTGCTGCCGCGCTATCAGCAAGCAATGATTGTATCTAGCCTTGATACCGAGCTATTGTCGCAGTTGATGAGTGAGATGGCGGCTACGCGTCCTGAGCAGCTTCGCTATGCGCTTATCTACGCAGCAAGCGTGGGTGAATCGCAGCTCGAACGAGAAGTGGATATGTTGATGATAAGCGATCAATGGCTTAATGCGTGGCGAATCATCGAAATCCAACAGCGTGAGCAAGAGGTGTTGGTTTGGACAGTTAACAATTCAGCGGCTATGCAGCGGCTGTTCTTACTCGGGGTGGATGGTATTATTACTGATGAGCCTAAGCTTGCGTTGGATGCCAAGTTAGTCATTGAGGGAATGGATTTTTCCGAGCGGGCACTTCGCACCTTGCGTCACTGGTTGTTATTCTAAATAAAACACGTCAAATTAATGGAATAGATATAGATGGTAGACACAATTAGCAATCCTTGAACAGGACTAAACGGTGGTAAGAACCGCTTTCGGTTTACTCTTCTAACGTAAATCCGATTTTGATGGTTACCTGCCAGTGGGCGACTTTTCCGTTTTCAATGTGGCCACGTGTCTCGACTACCTCAAACCAACGCATGTTTTTAATGGTTTCATTAGCACGTTCTATCGCGTTACTGATTGCATCTTCAATACCGTCTGGTGACGAGCCAACGAGTTCCATTTTCTTGTAGGTATGATGATTCGAACCACTCATAAACACTCTCCTAGGATGGATAATGCTGTTAAGTGTAGTCTGTTTTAGGCTTACTCATCGTAAGGTATGAGTGGCTAGCTTTAGTGTGGGTGGTTTTAACCCTTTTGAAGGGGGGATTTGACAGCGTAATTACATATTGAATAATTTATCAAACTCTCGCTTATCAAGAATATCTTCAATTTTCCTTCGTGTCATATTAATACTTTTATTCTGGTTTTCAACCGGTATGTTTTTCTTGTTGGATGATTTTTTTTGATTCTTTTTCATTTTTACCCCATTTTTAAAAGTTATCACTAGGTGATTTTAAAGGTTCCCAGTTTGACGCCATGCTCTGACAAGATGTTTCCTTGGCTATCTAGTTCAGAGTATGAGAACTGGAGATCATACAGGTTAGCATCTATCTTTGGATAAATGTGACGGCGCAAGATATCGCTATTTAATTGGTGTATTTCTGTTGACCAATATTTCTTTTCGCTCTCTAAATAAAATTCTATTTTAAACATATTTTCTTTTGGTTATTGGTGACTTTTCATCACATGATTTCTTGTACCAGAATCTCTGGCGACTTGTTCTTCTAGACATCAGACTCCTAAGTATTACGTGTAATATGAATATTACAAAAGGTGAAATATAGAAATGGTGTAATTTCCCATCGCACTTAAATTTGTTATAGAAAAATACAGCATTACCGCCATTATCTTGTGGAATGAAGCCGAAGCGTTTAGCCTCATTAAACCATTTCACAGTTCCCGCTGTTTTCGTCGTTACACAGTCTTCTATAAAGCAATCAGTGAGCATAAAACGCCACTAAAAACAATAAATGAAACAATCACAGGAGCTAAACGAAGGGTATCGAAAGATAACTGAAAGGTGGTTTGTAATGGGCTTTTTTAACAGCTTCTTTACAAGGCTTCATACACTATACAGATTGTTTGGATAATAAACAGCTTTATTTTTATTTTTAAGGATAGGGTATCCATACTCAACATAAAAAAGGACCTCACTTTACAGTGAGATCCTTTTGAGGCTATGGGAAATCGATGAGGCGCTTACTCCTCAATTAACCTATGTGCTATCTGGCTCTGGCGTTCTTGCGGTTTAAATTGATTAAACCTTGGCAAGAACTTGTCCCAGTCGATGACATGGCTGTTGATTTCAGGACCATCAATACAGGCGTGTTTACGGATCAGCTTGCCATTTTCCATAACGGGCACCATACACGCGCCGCACATGCCGGTAGCATCCACCATGATGGAGTTGAGGCTCGCAACACAGGGGACTTCATAGCCCAGGGTCTGATCGCTCACCGCGCGCATCATCATAGGTGGACCTATGGTGATCACCTCTGCAATAGTTTGCTCTGCGTTCGCGTCATTCGCTTCCCGGTGCTGGACCAAGCGCTCTTCCAACGGATTGGTCACAAACCCTTCGATACCCAACGTGCCATCATTACTGGCGTAAACGACCTCCAGTTGTTCAGGGTAGGCCGCACGAAGGTTCTCCACCTTGTCACCTTCTGCAGTCCAGAAGCTATGGGTTTTGCTTCTGAAACCAGAGATAAGAGTGACTTTATTACCGATTTCCAGATGGGCCCGCATGATTGGATGCACAGCCGGTAGGCCAACCCCGCCAGCGGTGAAAATCACACTCTGGTTGTCCGGGTGTTTCACCACATGGCTAGCTTGTCCGAGTGGGCCGGCAATGGCCTCGAAACAGTCACCTTCTTGCATCTGGTTGATCAGCTTGGAGCTGGTACCTAGACCTTGGATCACCAGTTCGATGGTGCCGGCTTCGGCATCCCAGTCGGCGAGGGTTAACGGGATCAATTCGCCTTTTTCATCCGCGAGCACCCTGACAAATTGTCCCGCTTTAGCTGACTGGGCGATCAGCGGTGAGGTGATGGTGAACTCGACAATTTCATCGGTCAATTGACGACGCTTGACGATTTTGGGTGCAGTTTGGCCAATATCTGTATAGCGACTGGCTTGTGCCACCAGCCCTTCAACTTCCTTGGCGTTGAAATCAATGTTACCCATGATCTCTCTTGCCGCTGCCTGTCCGTCACCGGCTGCTTTGATGGCGGTAGAACCACCACGGGTGGCATCACCACCACTGTACACACCGCTTAGTGATGTCTCTTGCGAACCTTTGTTGAGCAGTAATGTGCCCCACTTGGAGGTGTTCAAGTCTGGGTTAGCGTCTTTGACGATTGGATTCGAGCTGTTGCCCAAAGCCATAATGGCAAAATCAACCTTCATCAGTTCAAATTCACCGGTAGACTGCGGGCGTCTTCGGCCTGACGAATCAGGCTCGCCGAGCGCCATCACATCGAGTTTTGCACTGGCCAGGGTATGGTTCTTGTCGCCGTTGAATTCGCAAGGTGAGCGTAGCTCTTTGAACATAACCCCTTCTTCGAGCGCATGGTGCTGCTCTTCGACACGGGCTGGCATCTCTTGCTGAGTACGACGGTAGACAATAGTGACGTTCGCGCCCAAGCGGCAGGCGGTTCGGGCGGCATCCATCGCGGTGTTACCACCACCGATGATCATCACTTCCTTGCCTTCCATATCCGGCATTGGCGTTTCGTAGTCGGGCTCGTTTGCATGCATCAGGTTGACACGAGTCAGGAACTCATTGGCCGACATAATGTTCAGCAAATGCTCGCCGGGTACATTCATAAAGCGCGGTAAACCCGCCCCGGTACCGACGAAAATACGTGTAAAGCCTGCGCGTTTCAGATCTTCAAGAGTCGCTGTTTTACCGACAATGTAGTTGGCCACAAAGCGGCCGCCGAGCGCTTTGATTTTCTCGACCACATCATCAACCAATTGGTTTGGCAAACGAAACTCTGGGATCCCATACCTCAGCACGCCGCCCAAGACATGGAATGCCTCGAACACGGTGACGGGATAGCCCGCTTTGGCAAGCAGGTAGGCATTGATCAGCCCCGAAGGCCCAGAGCCGACAATGGCGACCGGTGGTTTGCTCGCGGCAACCCAAGGGTTGATGTCTGCTGGCTTTGGTGGCTCGCCGTTGGATAGCTCGCGCTCACGCTGGGGGAGGAACCATTCCAACTGGCCGATTTCAATTGGCCGGTCGTTATGGGTACATACCCCTTGGCACTGCAGCTCTTGCGGGCAGACCCGGCCGGTGACATTCGGCAGCGGGTTGGCGTCGCGAACCAGCTCGAACGCGGCTTTAAAGCGGCCTTCTCCCATTAGGTTGAGCACCTGAGGGATATGGATCTTGACCGGGCACCCGCCGTCGTTTTCTTCCGCTGGGTTGCCGTCACGATCGCACTTGGGAACGCCGATTTCACATGGCCGATCTTCACACTGTTTATCGCGGATCACTTCTAGCCACACGAATAGTTCGACTTCGCGCAGGCTATAACCCAGCCCCATGTAACCTAAGTAGCCTTGGCTGACCAAGTCAAAGTCTTTGTTGCGCTCTTCGGCTGGACGCACGTATGGCGGGATGTTGTTGCTCCCGGGCCATCCAACGGAAAGTCCTTTGAACATCGGGTAGCGCCCTGATAGATGGGTATCCAATGCCTGCACAAAAGCACGCTTTTGCTTGAGCGGAATACGCCATAAATAGCGCTGTAAGGCGACACTGAGTTCATTGTTAGCAAGCAATAGCTGCCACAGTTTCTCGGTAAACTCAGCAGAGAGTTTGCCTTGCTTTAGTGTCTCGCGGATGAGCTGCATGCTCTCTTCGATTACCATCTGTTGGAAGCGCTGTGGATTTTGCTCCATGCGCTGCAACATCAGCTCCCGTTGAGCTTGTGATAGTTCTGGTTTGGTAAGGGTTGCCATAACTACACCTCCACCGACACAGGCGCGTTGAAGTGAATGATCTCTGCATCACACTCATCGGCAATGCGAGAGGCGCGTTTCACTAACTCATCGCTGAGCTGAACGGTTTCCAGTGCGTTAGGGATCACCTGGCTGATGACCTTGGCTTCACCGTTTTCAACAATCGTGGTTTTCTCGAACAATTCGCTCAATTGCTGGTAACAGGTTTTGCAGTCGGTACATTGACCTTTTTCATCCTCATTGATGGCAACGAGGGGCAGGGCACCGTCAGCTTGGCTGGATGCTTGCGGTGCCGTGGAGCCTGCATCTATCTGAGTGACCGGAATGGCGTTAGCAACATTGGGTGACGCTGCCATTGCCAACTCAGCTAAGCCATTGGCGATGGATTCGATGGTTTGCTCGTTGCTATCCATTGCGTTCTGGTAACGCTGCTTCCACTCATTGATTTGCAATTGATATTGCTGGTCAATGTTGGTGACATGCTGGCCGCTCAGGTATTGCAGCATATGCCAGTTGCGTAACCGCTCTTCGGTCAAGGCGACAATTGAGCTGGAAACTTGCAACTTGATCAGGTGCTGCTGTTTGTCTGTTGCCCAGATAAACGGTGTTTTGCCATTGCGTTCATCAGCGCTCATTGCGACGTATTCAGCCACTTCAATGGCGTTTTGCGCTTCGGTTATTGGAGTGAAGTGTTTCTTGAAGCGTCCTTCATAGAGTGAGAAGTCAGCCGGGGTGAACGGCATTTGTTTCAACTGGGTCATACCATCGTTGTCGATATAGCTGATGGTATGGGTTGCCCAATCCTGTTGCAGTTCAGGGTTCCCTTCGATACAGAAGCGCTCGGACAAGGTTTCGCCTTTGCGTGGATCATGAACAAACACCGGACTCATGCGGCTTTCGACAGCCAAGCGTGAATGACGGGTACTGGCATCATCGGCAATACCGTGTTCGCCCATACATGGGGTATAGACATCAAACAGCGCAGGGGCGTCTTGATAGTTCAGGTACTCCATCAAGTTCGACATGAAGTGGCCCTGCAGGGCGGTAGAGGTCTGCACCACCATGACTTTCGGGTGGAAGGTCGCAATGATACCCAGCTCTTTGCGTGATTCCTGCTTACCACTGTGGGCACTACCAAAGCGGCTGAGGTCGGAGTCCTGTGCGGTGAAGCTGGAGGTTGATGCCTGGCCACCGGTGTTGGAGTAGCTACCGGTATTGAGTACAAGTACCTTGATCGGAGTGCTGGTAGACAGCAAGCGCGATAGGGCGCCGAAGCCGATGTCATAGGTCGCGCCGTCACCACCGATACTGAATACGGTAGGTAATAGTCCGAGCTCCTGATCAGATAGTTGGCTCCATTCTAGGTAGCGAAGCTGCCTATCATGCACCTTGGCATCGTACATATCTTCAAGCTCAAGCTTGGCAGTACGCAGCGCTTTGAACTGCTCTAACTGGTTGGCCGCTTCACCTTCGAACAGGCCTTTGGCTACCGCAGGGGTGTCCTGGAACAAGCTGTTTACCCATGGGTCATTGTATGGGTTGGCCGGGAAGGTAGATGCATAGACACTACTACAGCCGGTCGCGTTGGCAATCAGCGCGTCCGATGGACCATTGCCTGTTGGACCGTGCTCGAAGTGGAACAAGCGTTTTTCCAGTACTTTGATGGTACGGGCAATACGCTCGGCACGTGGTTGTTCTGCCTCGAGAGTTGCCACTGCTTGATGCTTGTCTTCAAGCTTCTCAATCATGTCCTCAAGGCTGGAAATGTGCGTCTGGTAACGCTGTTGCTGCAAGGCACGGTTGATTGAGGTAGCAAGGCGAAGGGCTGTGACCTCACCACACCCACGGCACGCACCGTGGCCTGAACTCATGGCATAGTAGTTACTGCGATCAAGTAACAGACGCTTCGATTCGCTGGCATCGGTGATGCCTTGCTGCAAGAAGCGGGCTGGGGTATTTGGCATTTCCGCCAAGGTGGTGAACAGCTCGTGCATTTGATGGTTCATTTCCGTCGTCTGGCGTACTTTCTGCAGTGCGTTTGGCCCACAGACATCGACACACTCCATACAACCGCTACACTTGCTTGGATCGATGGACACCGAGAATAAACCACCGCTGCCGGGAACGGCTTTCTCCATGGCGTCGAAGAACGGCTTGGTACGGCTGACCGGTAGCGATTCCAATGTGACACAAATACCAGCCATTTGCTGGGTAACAGCAGGGTCGTCAAAGGTCATGGTATCAACGACGTTGGCAACGACTTGGTGCAGCGGCAGTGATTCGTTCTTTGGTGCGGTGCGGTAGTACTGACGTACTGCATCCAAGATCGGTGGCATCTTGGCTTTCAGGCCATCACGCTGTAGTGGCGGGATATTGAGCTTGTCGATCGCCACGTACAGGATATCGTGCAGCTCATGTACCGCATTCGGGATCGCGCCATCAGGACAGGCGATAGTACATTCCATACAGCCGGTACACTTATCGGCATCGAACTTAGGTGCATTGAGCCTGAACAAGCCTTTATCTTTGGTGATTGCGCTGGCTGGTGGCATGAACATACCTGAGCCTGGAATAACCGGTGCTTCACCAATGGTCCCGTCAGCATAGTGCTTACCGGCGATATTACTGAAGTAGGATGGGTCGAACAGACCACAACTGGCTTGTTTTTGCTTCGGTGCTTCTGCGGTTGGTGCCGTTGACGCTTCGACGTCAGCATCATTGAAATCGGCGTAGCAAACCTGCTGGGTCGCGTGGATCCCTTCACGGATCACGGCCATGTTACTTTCAACAACTCTTTCACCCTTGGCACCAAACTTCTTGGCAATTTGCTGGGTGATACGTTCTAGCATCGATGACTCGTCGGATCCTTGGGTTACTTGAGTGGCGTGACCACAAAGCGCGCCGATGAACGCGATACCCATCATGCGGATCTCAAGATCGGCTGATGGTGCTTGCTCTCTGGCAACCTTGAAGGCATCAACGATATAGAAGTTGATATTGTTTTCACGAATGAACTGGCGCGCACTGGCAGGGATCTCTTGCCACACTTGCTCTGGTTCGTGATGGGTTTGCAGGATGAAGGTTCCGTTGCGGGTCAAGCCGGCCAGCGGGTTGGTGTGCATAAACACCTTGTGGTCTGGCGAGAGGACAATTTCAACTTGCTGCAATTCGGCGTTGGTGATCTTGATTGGCTCTGGCGAAAGCGTAATAAAGAAGTTGGTTGGTGCACCACTTTTCTCTGAACCGTATTTTGGCATCGACTTCGAATGCAGACCCAACGCGCCGGATAGAATATCGGTCAACAACTTACCGGTTGCAATGGTGCCGTAGCCACCGACAGAGTGGAAACGTACCCGCATAGCAGATTCTGGCAGCAGATTAGGATTGTCACCGGTTTCCAATGCCATCAGTTCGGTATCAGGGTAAGCCTCGCGCAAACGATCCTGGATCAGTTTGAGCTCGCCGGTTGCTTTGGCATCAAAGAACTGGCTGCCCAAGTAGAAGAATGGCTTGGTGTTCTCTTCACGCATGTTATCAAATGCGGCGATGAGGTGTTTAGGCTGTAGGTCGTGACCGCCAAGCCCGAAGATACCGGTGTTGATCATCGGGATATGTTGTAGCGGTTTAATGCCATGGTGGCGAGTCTTCTGCACGTTTTCTTGTGCTTTGAATAGCGCGCGGGAAATACGTGCCGTCAAACGGGTTTCATCGCAGCGCTCAAGAACGGTTACCGCTAATTTGCCTGCGAGTTTCTCGACGATCTGTGCTTCTGGGAATGGGTGTAGCTGTTTGATCGAAATAACACCGACTTTCTGTCCTTGCGCACGCAAATGCGCCGCGACAGCTTCGGCATCGTCAGTAACGGAGCCTAGGCCGACAATGACGTAGTTGGCATCGTCACACATAAAGTCCATCACCGGCTCATAGTAGCGACCGGTTAGCTCGCCGTATTCCTGCATCGCCTGTTCGATGAACTGCGGCACATCATTCTGGAAGTGGCTGCGGTGATCGACGATCCCGGCTTGATAATCAGGCTGGTTCTGTACCCCACCGGTGAGACCTGGGTTGTGGGTATCAACCAGTGCAGGAACACGCTGACGGGTGTCTTTTTCATAGGCGTTGAGCCAAGCGCGTTGCCATTTCTTCTGCAGGCCGTCAGGCAAGAATGCGTTGGTCGACTCGATGAATTGACCTTCGCTATCCGTTTCAATCGCTTCGCTATTACTGGCGATGTAGCCTTTTAAGTCATTGAGTTTTTCAGGCCAGAATTGATCTTGGTATTTATCGATAAATTGGCTTAGCTGCCAAACACGGCCTTTCGCGCCGTAGAGCATACGCTGGGCTTCGGTTGGTGCGACAATGCGATCGGTCGGATCACCAAGGTATTGCTTGAGTAACTCAGGTTCAGGAAGCTTCACTTCGCTCTGAATGTGGCTGGTGGCAAAGCCATCCATGGTATTGGCAACCGGGATCAGCGATTGTGCACTGACTCGGTATGAGATCGCCGCGAGATCCGCCGCTTCCTGTGCGTTGCTGGCAAACAGGGTGGTATAGCCAGCAGAAAGCAGGGCGTATACATCATCATGTCCAGCCATTACATTCAATGAATGACGAGAGACTGAACGCGCAGCAACGTGAAGCACGAAGCCTGCGGTTTTTTTACCCACCGTGACATAGTGAGATTCCAAAGCATAAAGGATGCCTTGGCTGGATGAGGCATTTGAGATGTATTTTCCGCCGGTCAGAGCCGCGCCTAATGCACCACTTTGTGCTGAATGCTCGCCTTCAGGTTCGAAGAAGAAGGGGTGCTGTCCCCAAACATTGCAACCACCTTGCGCCCTGAAAGCTTCGTATAATTCTGATATTTCAGTCGAAGGGGTGATGGGGTATCCAATGACACCGCCACAAACATAATCCATGACATGTGCGACGGCACCATTTCCATGTATTACGGTTGATTGGCCTGGGTAAGTTGGTGTGCCCTGGGACGTATTGCTCCTTTGTGTCAGTGTAGACATACGACATAGCTCCTTGGTATGTGATTGAATACCCAAGCGACTTGAAGGTTACTTGGGTATATTAAGTCGACTTCCTTTAAGGTCGATTTTTACTTCCTCACCAAATACTTCACGGCTTATGTGCCGTAGTGCACCTTATCAACCAGAGCATTTTGGTGAATAATCACATAAAACAAGTGATAGCTCTTGATTTGACCAACTGATGCTTATGGTCTAAATGCTACACTAGTTGCATTTGTAGCTTTGCTCATACGGTCACAAATTAAACACAAAATCCCCATTAATAATGCGTGTTTATACGGACTGAGAAGTGATAGCAAAATTGGTTAGCTGTCTGCGCCAAAAGCTTGATAACCTTGTCTCTTTCTTTTCTTTCGATGTGGCGGTTTTTCTTTGTTTTCGAAACACAAATACACCTTGGCTGGATGTGTCGCTATCTTGCTATGGAGCACCATAGTGGCCTTTATCCGCAACGTTGCCGAGCAGCTAGGGCCTGTCGGTGGCGCTGCAATGATTTATACCCTGAGCTCGGTATTGCTGGTTGTTGTTGTCGGCGCACCGAAACTCAGTCGGCTTTCCCCACGGTATCTCGTCATTGGTGGCGGGTTGTTCGTTAGCTACGAGATGTGTCTGGCATTAGCGTTGGGGATGGCTAACGATAGGGTACAGACCATCGAAATGAGTGTGATCAACTACCTCTGGCCAGCCTTGACGGTCATGCTGGCAGTCGTGGTCAGTAAGCAGCCTGTAAGTAAATTATTATACCCGGCAATGGCAATGGCTTTCTTTGGGGTGGCTTGGACAGTTTCTGGCGATCAAGGCTTATCTTTAACCCGACTGGCAGAGAATGTTGCAACTAACCCGGTCAGCTATACCTTGGCATTTAGCGGTGCATTTATTTGGGCGATCTACTGCAATATCACCAAGCGTCTGGCAAATGGTCAGAATGCGATTGCCTGGTTCTTCATTGCCACAGCGGCCGCGCTTTGGGTGAAATATTTACTGACCGATCAGCCGCCAATGGTATGGAATAGCGAAGCGCTGCTGAACTTGGTATTGGCTGCGGTTGCTATGGCGGGTGGTTATGGGTTGTGGAACATGGCCATTATCGGCGGCAACATGGTACTGCTTGCCACGCTGTCATATTTCACCCCCATTTTATCCGCTTTTTTCTCAGCCCTGATTTTCGGCATTAGCTTAGGGGTGACATTTTGGCAGGGTGTGGTGATGGTGACGCTTGCTTCGCTCAGTTGCTGGTATCTGACGCGCAAGAGATAAATACCCCCCATTTTACCCATCAACATGATGCCAAA
This sequence comes from Photobacterium lutimaris, assembly GCF_003025555.1. GTDB lineage: Bacteria > Pseudomonadota > Gammaproteobacteria > Enterobacterales > Vibrionaceae > Photobacterium > Photobacterium lutimaris. The sequence goes on from NZ_PYMH01000021.1 coordinate 43,213, forward strand.
GGGTTTGTAAGTAGCAGCTTACAAACCCATTCAGTTTTGTAACCTTCAGTCCAGATATTTCCAATATGATGTTTTTATTCCATTCGTGATGTGAAACAGGGTCCCCCCCAAAGACATTAATAAATACAAGGACAGGTTATGATTGATAAGATCAAGCACGGTGTCTCGAAGCTATCATCCATAGGTAAAGCTTTGATGTTGCCAATATCTATTTTACCCGCAGCCGGTTTGCTACTCGCTTTCGGAGCAAAGCTGGACTTACCATTGATGATGCGCGCTGGCGGCGTTATTTTTGATAATCTCGCATTGCTGTTTGCCGTTGGCGCAGCGGTTGGATTGAGTAAAGACTCGGGGATTGCCGCACTGGCTGCGGTAGTTGCTATGGCGGTAATGAATGCAACCATGGGTGTTGCGTTAGGAATAACCCCTGAAATGGCGATGGGCGGGGGTAGATATGCCATGGTGATGGGTATACCGACACTGCAGACCGGTGTGTTTGGTGGCCTGATTGCCGGTATTTTGGCAGCCAATATGTACACTAGGTTCTGTAATATTACGTTGCCTGACTTTCTGGGTTTCTTCGCGGGCAAGCGTTTCGTTCCGATTGTGACCGCGTTTAGCGCTTTTCTTATTGGCCTGGTAATGCCCTATATATGGTCTTATATCCAGTCTGGTATCGATGCCCTGTCAGTGATGGCAAACGGCGGTAATATGTATGTTTCTACATTCATTTACGGCTTCATGGAGCGTGCGTTGATCCCCGTTGGCCTGCACCATATTTTCTACAGCCCTTACTGGTTCTCGTTTGGTGAGTACACCACCGCAGCGGGTACAGTGGTCAACGGCGACTACACAATCTGGTTCAAGATGCTGGAAGATGGGGTGACAAACTTCTCGACCGATCAGTATCAAGATGCTGGTAAGTTCCTATCCGGGAATTTCGCCATCTACATGTTTGCGTTCCCGGCGGCTTGCCTTGCTATGTATCATGAAGCACATGATAAAAACCGTAAGATAGCGGCGGGTATTTTAGGCTCTGCGGCCCTGACATCTTTTGTCACCGGCATTACTGAGCCTGTGGAGTTCGCGTTCATTTTCGTAGCTCCGGTTCTCTACCTATTTTCAGCAGTGATGGCAGGCATTTCATACACTGTGACATATGCGCTTGATATTCATATTGGTAAAACATTCTCTGCCGGTATTATCGATTTTGTTTCTTTCGGTGTTTTGCCGTCCATGGATGGATTTAAAACCAATTGGTTGAATATCTTTTTATGGGGACCAATCATGGCTCTTATTTATTACAGCGTGTTCCGTATCGCCATTCGTAAGTTCAACTTCAAAACTGTTGGACGTGAGGCTGAGCAAACGGCAGAGATCACATTGGATAACCAAGAGCTTGCCAATGAAATTATCAATAAAATTGGTGGTAGAGCGAACATTACCTCTATCGGTGCTTGCATTACTCGCCTTCGCCTAGAGCTTAAAGATCTGACTTTGGTTGATGAAAAAGGGATTAAAGCGCTAGGAGCGATGGGGGTGATTAAAGTGGGTGGCAGCGGGTTGCAAATTATCCTAGGTTCCAAAGCACAGTTTGTGGCTGAAATAATGAGTGAGGAACCGCAAGAGCCTACCCCCAGCCTTGCGTGAGTACCTGTAACTTGGGTATGTCTCGATAAATAGTGCTCTGTGCTTTACGCCGACCCAAAAGGTCGGCGTTTTTTGTTTTTCATTTAATTATCAAAATGTGAGAATGAATGGTGTTTGTGATATTCAAATTATCACATTGTGAGAATGGCAGTTGAACCATCGTTAGTGTTGCGCGTAAATAGAGTGGTCGGCGCGATGGGAGCGACTGAGCGTGTCGCCTAACCAGATGAAACTGACGGGAAGTGCTTTGAAAACAGATAAATATAAATTGAATGCCAATGAAAAGATGCTTCAGGTTTTGATGCATATTGCGTCAGAGAACGAACCTGTAACCGCACAGGCAATTAGCGAACAGACAGGTATGCCACAAAGTAGCGTTTACCGCTATTTGGTAATCCTCAAGAACTGGAACCTGATTGAGGAAAGCCCGAGACAAAGCTGTTACAGCATTGGTCCGGCGGCGCTACAACTGCTGCGTAATTTCCAACAGTTCTCACCGCTTTCGAGCGGGGTACATCAGGTCCTGAAACGCATCCAGCAACAGACCGGAGAGATGGCCGCTTATCTGGTGCCTGTTGGTTTCAGGGCCTTGTGTACCGCTCGGGTCGATAGTCCCCATGCGTTGCGCTGTGCCTATGAGGAGGGCCAGAGCCAGCCGTTGATCCGTGGCGCATCGGCCAAGGTGATTTTGGCTCACTTGCCCGAGCAAAGGGTAATGGCAACACTGCATCATTTCGGTATTACAGAGCCCGATGACATTGCCCACTGGCTACAAGAACTAGCGCAAATAAAAAAAGACGGCTACGCCATCAGTACGTCAGAGTATGACGTCGGCGTTTCTGGGGTGAGTGCCCCAGTATTCACCGGCAACAAGGTTGTCGGGGCGGTGAGTGTGATGGCACCGCAAGAGCGGGTTCAGAAGAGTAAGAACGCGATAATTTTTTCAGTCCTTCAGGCGGCGAGGGTATTGCCACCGGACTTATAACCGAACATAAGGAGCAATCATGCTGGATGTAAAACGTTGGTTTCCATTTTCCTTCCTAGGTCACCCCATCAACACGCATTCACGAGTTATGATTGAGCCTTATGCCGAGCAGCGAAAGGTTGGAGCCGTGATTTTGGGGCTCGCCAGTGATTTGAGCCTGAGTGATTACGATATATACACTGGGGCCAAAGAAGGCCCGGACAGTATCAGGCAGATGCTGGTCAGAACGCCGTATTCAGGGGCGTTGCCTATCTATGACGCAGGTGTGATTGACGCTCAGAGCTACTTTGGAGTCAAAGAAGATGAGTTTGATACCATGCGTGCAGCCCAATATGCCAAGCTGTGTGCCATGCTCAAACTTGGCCACTTGCCTGTGATGCTCGGTGGAGGACACGAAGTTGCTATCGGTAGCTATCAGGCGCTATCTGATACTGTGAATCAAACAGGTAATGACAGCTCTGGTGAAGAGAGCCAAATGTTGCCGTTTTTAGAAGGTAACCGGATCGGTATCATCAATATCGATGCCAACTTCCAACTTCGGCGATCGCTGGCAGTGAAGGCCGGCTCAGCATTTCATTCCGTTGCGGCTTATTGCCATACCAACAACCGTACTTTCCATTATTTGGGATTGGGGATGTGCGACCATATCAACACCAAGGCGACCATGGCCTATGCCAATGAACTTGGAGCGCAATGGTTGCTTGATAGCGAAATGAAAATGAAAAACCGCAAACGGATCCAGTCGGTTGTTGCCAAGTATCTTGATCAAGTCGATCATATCCACCTGAGTATCGACTTATCGGTATTTTCCTCAGTTATCGCGGGCGGTGTGAGTCTATCTCGGGTCTTTGGTGTCAACTTGGCTGTGGTTGAAATGGTGCTTAGCCAAGCAATGGCCAGCAATAAGGTCAGGGTGGTCGATATTGCTGGCCTTAATCCGGAATATGATTATCAGAATCAGACGGCGCGCTTGGCGGTCTCATTGCTTCATCATGTGCTCAAGTCTCGCTAGGAATTGCAATGAACATATAAGGCCTCCATCTTGGAGGCCATTTCGTTTAGGGTGGAAAAAGATGCCACTATCACTTTAAGATGTTATAACATAACACTGGTTATTCACTACAACTTGCGACACAAGGTTTTTAATGTTTTACCGCAACAGGGCAAACAACCGGCTATATGCCGCAATCAAGCGAGCAGCCACCGGCTTCTTCTTTCTCTTCTTCCCGCTGTTTGCGACGGCGCATCCCCATTCCTGGATTGAAATGAAAACGTATGTCGATGGCAAAGACGGCATGATCACGGGGCTCCGGATGGTATGGTCTTTTGACCCAATGACATCGGCGTACATGCTAGATGGCGAAGATACCTCTTCGGACATGGAGGCCCAGACCTTCACCAAGGTGACGGCATCTGTGCTTGATAACATGATGTACGAGCATTACTTCACGTATTTTTATGACGGCGAAGAGCCTATCAAGTACCAGCTGGCTCGTTACGGCAAGCTTACCCGAGACCGTGCGCGGTTGGTACTCACTTTCGAGTTACCCCTGTCAAAACCCCAGCCGGTGACCGCTGACTCGCTTAAGCTATTGGTTTTTGAACCAAGTTATTATGTTGATATGTCCTGGCTATCAAAACAGGATGTAATTTTGTCGGGTGATCTTGCTGACTATTGCGAGTTTGAGATGATCGCACCCAATCCAACGCCGGAACAAATGAGTTACGCCATGTCACTGCCAGCAGATGCTGATCCTGATAATGCACTTGGCCAACTGTTCACCCAATCTGTGCGATTCCGCTGCCAAGAAACAGATCATCAAGTTATGAGCGCAAAGAATGAGGGGACTCAGTCATGACGCAGCACAAACAATGCTCCTCGGATGATCGCGTGAAACCCTTTGTCAAAAAAGAATGGCTAATGCTGTCGCTGCTAATGGTCGCAATGTTGATTGGCGGGTATCAGCTATGGTTGGCATGGCCAAGTATGGTGCTAAAGAGTATCGAATGGCAGCGAACAGTGAATAACCAGCTGGCCGATTTGCTCTATGATGCCAAAGAAAGTCCATTGGTATCTGGTGGCTATTTGGCTGGTTTCAGTTTTCTCTACGGGGTGTTGCATGCCCTTGGCCCAGGCCATGGCAAGGTGATAGTAACGACTTACCTAGCGACCCAACCGACTAAAGTGAAAACCGGCCTGATGCTGACACTCGTGTCGGCGGTTTGCCAGGCTTTGGTGGCTGTTGCTTTGGTGAGTGTACTGCTGTGGGGCTTCAATGCCTCAATGCGTGAGGTTAGTTCGCAGGCGGTGACGTTTATGACCATTAGCAGTGCCCTTGTCAGTGTGCTGGGGGCAATGATCTGCTGGCGTGCATTCAAGGGTTTTCGACGCAGCGCTGCCAAATCGAATCAGGCGAGTTGTGGTCACGCCCATCATCACCATGAGCATCATCATGGGACTGAGTGTGGCTGTGGTCATCGCCATATCGCCTCGCCGGAAGATGTAGACAATGCCAAGAGCTTGCGTGAGTACGTTGGGGTGATCATGAGTATCGGTTTACGGCCATGTACTGGGGCAATTATGGTGTTGCTGTTCGCCAATATGGTCGGCTTGTATTGGATGGGAATTGTCAGCGCCCTTGTAATGTCGTTGGGGACGGCCTTGACGACTTCTGCACTGGCTCTGTTGACGCTGTCTGGCAAGCGTATTGTTTATCGTTATCTCCAAAAAGGAAGCTCACAACAAAGAAGCGCTGGGTCTCGCTCTATTTTGCGATGGGCTGGATATAGTTTGCAATTGCTGGGGGGAGTGATTTTGGTGCTGCTGGGGATCTTGCTCGCAAGTGGTCAGAGTACGGGGTTATCGCCAGTATTACTTGGTTGATAAGGCCGAGCCGATGTCGTTTTAGGCCGTGGCATCATGCGCACAAACGATACAAGATACGCTGGTGTTAATCAGGGCTAATCATATTGCTTAAGACTATTTAGGCGTCAGGCTCAAAGATGAAAGAACACAGTCGGGCGAGTGAGTTAATAATATAGTAAGCGCTGTTTGATGTTAGCTGTCAATGTGGAGGCCAAGTGAATAAAACACGATGGGGTAAACAAGCTTTAATGCTAGCGGCTTCGTGCTGGGTAGCTACCAGTGCTGTCGCCAGCGAACCAGCGTTTGATTGCACAAAAGCAGAAGGGGCGGTCGAAACACTGATATGCAAAGATACGTATCTGGCTTCACAGGATCAAAAAATGCAGCAAGTGTTTGATAAGGCCATGGCCCAGTTACCTGCAGACGATGTGAAAATACAGAAGGCCATGCAGCGCGGCTGGATAAAGGGACGTAATGAATGCTGGAAAGCCGACGATATGCGTGAGTGCACTGACTTTGCGTATAAAAGCCGGATTGTTGAGCTGCAAATAATCAACGGACAGTTGGAGGTACCAAAGAGTATTTCATTAGACTGCGGCGATAACAGCCAGCCATTTACCGCTGTATTTTACAATCAGACAGATCCGGCAAGTTTGGTGTTAACGCGGGGCAATGACCAAGTGATTGCTTTGGCTGAGTCGATGGCAAGTGGTATTAAATATTACGGACAAAACATGGAATATGGTGAACACCAAGGAGAGATCACCATAAAGTGGTTTGATAGCACATTTGAATGCCAACTGAATCCGTAAACCGGCAAGGAATAAAGAGAAACGTTGAGGGGACAGAGTTATGCGCTTAGCGCGGCAAGTTTTTATCAAGGTGGTGATTGCCAGCCTTTTGTTTGGATTTATTCAATTTGTCCAAGCGTCATCTATGATCGTGACGCTGCCTGACGGTCGGGAAGTGATGTTGCTCGATGATCATACCTGGCAATTTGTGGAAGATGCCAAACAGGCTGATATACAGTCGAACCGTGCTGCTAAATCCGTAACAACAGAGACAACCACAGGCAAAGCGGTAACAGCGGGTACTGCTGCGGCGGTGGGGGCATCAGCGGTGGCTTCAACCTCTAGCGCTGTGTCCTCGCCAGCTAGTGGTGATCTTGTTGCGCCTAATACCGGTCGGGTCGTCGGCGAGTACCAACGCAGTGGGGTAGTGATTGTCGCGCAACCTGCGAGTTACCAGGATGGCCGACTAACCATTCCGGTCTCGTTACGTAACGAAGGCACAGATTCCGTGATCTTGATTGAAGTTGCGACCATACTGCGCAATAACAAGGGTGAGGTAATCAAGCGTGACAACCATGTTGTCTGGACCTCGATCAAACGAATGCCTGAAACTTACTTCCGGCCGGGTACCGAGAAAGAAGGCAAGATACTGACATTTTCGGTGCCCAAGCTCGAACACTACTTTTTAGACGCGAATATCACAACGGTCGAGCGTTGGTAGTGGCTGGGGTAGTCGTCACTCTGGCTTTTCATATACGCCGCCAGCAACTTGACATCGTCGGGCCTTAGCCGGTAACTCAAGTTTGGAAAGGCTTGATAAAGAGTGGTAATTTTGACCACAAAATGATTTGAAAAGAAAAGGCTGGATCTTTGAAGAAAAGATCCAGCCTTTTTCTATTACTAATATGAACCTATAGTGATGAGGTTTTGAACCCTGCGCCTTTCCACGCAAAGATGCCGCCTGGGTAGCGGTAGACATTGGTGTAACCCAGCTTCACCGCCCAGGCAGCAGCATTATGGCTGCGGCCACACTTAACAAAGCCGCAGTAGAAAACCAAGGTTTTAGCTTTGTCTTCGCCTAGTAACTGAGTAAATTCCTCTACGGTTTGCTGATCGGTTAATGCAGGATCCCATTTTGGCATATCGGGAATAGGGAACTCGAATTGTTTGGCGCTAGGGATATGCTCTTTTTTGTAGCTGTCTTTGAAGGGCATGGCATCGACGATCATGACATTGGTATTTTGTTCAATGAGTGTTTTCAGTCCATTGGTATCAATAAGCTGGTAGCCACCGGCAAGCGTATCGTTATGGAGTTTGATAGCAACCTGCTCGGTTTCTACTTCTGCTTTGAACTTACCGCCAAACAGTGCAGCGTTAGCACTAAAGGGTAGGACTAACAATGCACTGGCGAGAATAAACAGGTTGAGCCAAAAGCTGCGCCCAGCTCGCCGGAAAGAAAGAGCGTGCAGAGAAGCCTTGTTCTTGATCATGATTGTATCCTTATCAAAGACTACTTTCACTACGTCACACGTTTAGCAGATCAAACTGCTGGTGTAACAGAGCGGTGTGTCGTTAAGTTGTTGAAGTAATAGAGTGCTGCAGAAACGAGAAGTACAAGCAGCATAATGAGAAATTGTGGCTCAAGGGTACTGTAAACATCTGCCTGCACCGTACCCGCGAGGTAGCAGCCGCAATCAAAGTGCAAGCCTTGGTACAGAGCGAGTCCAGACAAGGCAATATGTAAGCCAAAGCCAGCAACGACAGGGAGTAATGAGGTAATCCCTAAGTAGGCGGTGAGCGCACTGATGCCAAGGGCGAGAGGGATGGCAAACGCGATAGGTTCGACGTACATTGCTGACACGATACCGGTGTCGGCTAGCAGCAACCCAGTATGTTCAGGTAAGAAAAACCCTTTTACCGTCAGCGCTGCAGCGCACATCAACACAAAGGAGGTGACAAAGTGATGGAAATAGCCTGTCGTTTTCATAATGAGATCTCTTCCTGTCGTATAGCCCAGCACCGGTATGGCTTTGCAGGCCAAGTTGGAGCGGGGTAAAAATATCTGGCCTGAATCCATCAAGCCAGACTGCAATTGGCCCTAGCCCTTAACGCATTCTGCTTTGCTCCAGGTGTAACATGGCTTCCAGCACACTGCCGGCAATCGCCCGTGCCTTATCCGATACCGTGGTGTAATCCGCTTCTGGACCACGGGGGTCAATATCGCCAATTTTGAAGCCTTCGCGAACGGTCAGGCCGTTGTTCAACAGTCCGCGAACCATGCCGCCCAGTGGGGCGATAACCGGGCTGTCGCCGATATGGGCGATGACATCACCTTCTTCTACCAGATCGCCAAGCTTGACATGGTTATGCATGACACCGGCGCATGGCGAGCGAAGTACTCGCTGGTGGGTATAACCGGCAATATTGCCGGGAACACCGGTATTCGGTTGAGTTGAACCTTGATAAATTACCCGGCCCAAATGGTGGCCACGGTTGGTTTCAATCACCGCATCACAGTCTTTGCCAGCAGTAAAACCTGGGCCAAGGGCGATGGTGATTGGGGCCATGTCTTTTTGGGTGCCGACATTGTGTTTGGCGAGGATGGCATCGACCAAGAAGGTCGGCTTCAAGGTGCCAGCTGAGCTGCAGTCTTCATCAATCACGACTGGAATCTGGTTGCGGTCGATGATGTCAAACACCTCGTCTTTGTTGTTGGCTTTACAGGCCGTGATCCCTTCCACTTGTACCGGTTCGCCATAGAGACATTGGCCAAATGATACGGTGCAGCGGATCATGGTTGGCTTGGCGATATCGGTCATCACCACTTTGTAGCCAGCATTGAACAACCTGACAGCAACACCGGTCGAGATATCGCCGGCTCCACGTAGAAGTACCAATTTATTGCGATTGAGGCGGGTATCGTCTTTCATCTGGCCGCCAGCGGATTCATGCTTCACTTTGAGGATCTCTGCCATGATACTGATGGCGATCTCTTCAGGGGTTTCGGCACCGATATTGAAACCGATAGGGGAGTGAATGTTTTTGATCCGGGCTTCATCAACACCACTTTGGCGCAAGTGGGTAAACAGCGTCTGCACTTTGCGGCGACTGGCCATCAGGCCGGTATAGCGGGTTTCGCAATCTACCACCTTGGAGATGGCATCCTGGTCTTGGTGGTTAGTGGCGATGACGATATAGCTGTCTTTGTTGATATCCAGCTGCTCGATGGCCTCTTCCATGGTATCGCCCAATAGACGTTTGGTTCCGATAGGAAAGTGCTCTTCGGCGAGGCTGTCGGCATAGGCGTCGGCAACGGTAATGTCGAAACCCAGTACGTGGGCAGCTTGGGCGACGGCGCGGTTGACGTGCCCGCCTCCGATCAGGATCAAACTAGGGCGTAGGCCGTAAACATCGACAAATACGGTCATAGCGCCACCGCAGTCCATTCCCATCGCATCAGGGCCATTGCGGGTCATGCGTCCTTTAACAACCCGGGGCTTTCTCTCACGCAGAGCGTCCAAGGCTTGTTCAATCACATAGCGTTCAATCATTCCACCGCCAACGGTGCCGATGATCGTGCCGTCGACCTTGACGATCATTTGGCCAGAGTGGCGCGGGGCCGAGCCGCGAGTTTCTATAATATTGGCAAGAGCGAACGGAACGTTGTCTTGTTCTAATTGGGCTGCCTTGGCAAAGATGTTCATTTTCAATGACCTCTGTACTGACGAAGTCAGGTAGCAATCGCTACTTGTTCCTTCAAAATTACTTTTTTGATTGGTGTTTCCGCCTGCATTTCCGCTAGCCACACAGCATCGAGTTGAGGGCTGTTAACCAACACCTCTTGTGCAATCTGGCTTATCACTTGGGTATTATTTGCCTTATCTATTTTGTTTATCAGCCAGATTTTTTTTGCTGTTTTTGGGGTCGATTTAAAGAGACCCAGCGGATGAGAAATCAGCGGTTGCAACACTTGGGCGTCAATCACATCACCGGGTTGGCATTGAGTAAGGGCTGAAAAAGCCTGCCATCGATGTATGTGTTCAGGGATCGCCTTACGGTTAATTGCTTCTGCGCCGGTGACACCAATCACCATATCCGAGTAACTTGGAATGCAAGGCTCATGCCCGTGTGGGGCTTTTATGGGTAATGAGCGCGAGCCATCGCCTTCAATAATAAAAACTGTGAAGGGGAAATCATTTTTAAGTTTTTTAATCTCTTTTTCAGATAGGCCTAATACCTTTAATTGGTCTGTTTTTAATAAGTCGGTAAATAAAGATTTGTAGCAAAAAGTGATGGCTGGATCAGAAAAATTAAAATCATCTTGTGCTAAAGACTTATTAGGTGCTTTTATTTTTTTTCCATTTTCTTTTTCATTACAGTACATCGCATCTAGCGGAAGTATATAATCCGTTTGATGGGCATCGGGTAAATACATCTTCGTTGTGGTTGTTAGGCAGACAGCATGCCCCCATTGTTTGAAAATTCTGGCCAGCCAGAAAGCGGTAGATGTCTTTCCTCCGCCACCGACGAGGGTAATAAATAATGGGCTTGTTTGCGCGGCCAAATGACGTTGATATAACTCCGATAAGATAAATTGGTCTGGAGTTTGCTCTATTAATCGTGCGTGAGTGTTATATACCATACGACCGCCATGAATTTCAGTTAAGGAGTAGGTTAAGTGATTGATAAATCGATACGTCCCGAACGTTTAGACTGCGTTATGCCTGCAGCAGGCTTATCATCTAGGATGGGGGACTGGAAGCTCATGCTACCTTACCAACAGTACACAATCCTTGATGCAAGTATCGAAAATGCGCTCTCGTTTTGTCGCCGTGTTATTTTGGTTGTGGGATATCGTGGCGCGGAACTTATTGAAAAGTATAGATTTGACCCGCGAGTAAAAGTTGTGGTTAACGGTGATTATCAAGAAGGCATGTTCGGTTCTATTCAGCAGGGAGTAAAGCATGTTGAAAGTGAGTATTTCTTTATTACTCATGGTGATATGCCTTGTGTCCCGCCGCATATATTTCGCGATGTGTGGTTCAATAGAGGGGGATGTACGGTATTCCCTGGCACCTCGGTACGCCCCGGCCACCCTGTATTGATCCCTAGTCGTTTAAAGAACATGGTTGTCAATGCCGATATTCACTCGTCGATGAAGAGGATTATATTTCGCTATCCTGTTAAATATTTAGGTCTTAACTGCGACGAAATATATTTAGATGTCGATACGCCACAAGCGTACGATGAATTGTGTGCGGCGTCACATTAGCGCTATCAACTTGATAGTTGAGAGAGGCGTTATTATCAATCTGATATAGTCAGTGTGTTTATCTCACAGTTTATTTTTATTTTTACTAAGACGTTTATTTTCTTATGGCAGTTAAAATCTATCATTATAGTTGATATCAAACTGATAGCTTTTTATTAATATGATAGAAAATGATTTCTAATCAATAATCATCCTCATTTGTGGGAAATTAATCCTTGATGCTTTATTAATTTAATTGAATTTATTTATAGGTTACCCGTCACAAAATGTAGCTAACTTTCGACTTTGCTCACGAATTTAATTAATAAAATCGCCAGTTTGGGGCGTGAAGAAAAGTTTGGCTCAGTAGTTGCTCCATAGCCAATAACGTATTTACACATTTTTAGCCCTACACATTGCGCAAATAAATGTGCCAAGAAGAACAAGAATAGCATCAAGGAGATCCATCATGGGAGACATCATGCGCCCCGTCCCGTTCGGTGAGCTACTTAACCGGATGTTTAGTGAATACAAGCAAAGTAAGTCTATCTTTGGTATTCCAGAAAAGCAGTTCTATCGTAAAGCGATTGACTCGTCTTTGTCGGTATGGGGAGAGAATTGTGAAACCCCTGTCGGCCCAGCGGCTGGACCCCATACCCAACTTGCCCAGAATATCATTACATCATGGTTGGCCGGTGGCCGCTTCATGGAACTAAAGACCGTTCAGAAGCTCGATCAGCTTGAGATTGCCAAGCCATGTATTGACGCAGAAGATGAGTGTTTCAACACCGAGTGGTCAACCGAATTTACGCTGATCAAAGCTTATGATGAGTATCTAAAGGCGTGGATTGCCCTGCATTTATTGGAAGAAGTGTTTGCTCCAAGAGCTGATGGTGAGGCTAAGTCATTTATTTTCAACATGAGTGTTGGCTATGACTTGTCTGGAATCCAGACCCCCCCAATGCAGAAATATATCCACGATATGCTCGACTCTAGCGATCACCCCAATTTTGGTGGTTATATCAGCGAGCTTAAAGTCTTCATCCAACAGCCTGAATTCATTCGTGAGTATCAACTAGAAGAAAAACAAGATCGCTTGAATGCGATGGTCGATGCTATTCCTGCCCAGTTAACCCGTGGCGTTACCCTTTCAACCATGCACGGTTGTCCTCCTCATGAAATTGAAGCGATTTGTCGTTATATGATTGAAGAGAAGGGGATCAATACGTTCGTTAAGCTTAACCCAACGTTATTGGGCTTTGAGCGTGTCCGTGGCATTCTCGACAACGCTGGCTTTGATTATGTTGCACTGAGCGAAGAGTCTTTCAGCCACGATCTACAAATCGACGCGGCTAAAGAGATGCTGCACCGTTTGGTTGACCTAGGTAAAGAGAAAGGCATCGGCTTTGGTGTCAAGCTCACCAATACCCTAGGCACTCTAAATAAAAAAGGTCGCCTGCCTGATAAAGAAATGTACATGTCTGGCCGTGCCTTGTTCCCGCTGTCTATCAATGTGGCGCTAGAATTGTCCCGCGAGTTCAACGGTACTTTGCCAATTTCTTACTCCGGTGGTGCAAGCAAATTCAATATCCGCGAGATCTTCGAAGCGGGGATCCGTCCTATCACTATGGCCACTGATTTGCTTAAGCCTGGTGGTTACCTTCGTCTGTCAGATTGTGCCAAAGAGTTGGAAGGCAGCGACGAGTGGGGCATGGGCAAGGTGGACTTGGTCAAGCTAGAGGCATTAGCAGCAAAATCATTAGATGCTGATTATGTCCAGAAGCAGTGGCGTGGCCCTGAAGAAATCAGTGTTAAGAAAGCGGTACCGCTGACTGACTGCTATGTCGCACCTTGTGTAACCGCATGTCCTATCAGCCAGGATATTCCTGAATATATCCGTTTGATGGGCGAGCATAAGTACACCGAAGCGCTCGAAGTCATCTACGCCCGTAATGCATTACCTTCTATTACCGGCCATATCTGTGATCACCAGTGCCAGTACAACTGTACCCGCCGAGATTATGAAGGTGCGCTGAATATCCGTGAGATGAAGAAAATCGCATTGTCCAAAGGCTGGGATGAGTACAAGGCGAAATGGCATGAGCCAAGCCTAGATACTGCCAAACACCCTGTTGCGGTGATCGGTGCCGGTCCTGCAGGACTTTCTGCCGCTTACTTCATGGCACGTGCGGGTCATCCTGTCACCGTGTTTGAGAAAGAGAAAAATGCCGGTGGGGTGGTGAAGAATATTATCCCTCAGTTCCGTATTCCTGCTGAAGCGATTGAACACGATATCCAGTTCGTGAAAGATCACGGGGTCAATATTGAATACGGTTGTAACCCAGATCTGACGGTGGATGTACTTAAGCAAAGTGGCTTCAAATATGTCTGCTTGGGTATAGGTGCTGATAAGGGCAACCCAATTGCACTGGCTGGTGGTAACACCAATATTTACAAGTCGCTGGAATTCCTACGCAGCTTCAATGATGGCGAACTGCAGCAGTTAGGTAAACATGTGGCCGTTGTTGGTGCCGGTAACACCGCAATGGACAGTGCCCGTGCTGCATTGAAAGTACCGGGTGTTGAGAAGGTGACGATTCTTTATCGCCGTACTATCGCTGAAATGCCTGCCTACAAAGAAGAATATGAAGAAGCCGTGGAAGATGGCGTGCAGTTCATGTTCTTGACCAACCCAGAGCAGTTTGAGGCCAATGGTAAGTTGACTGCACGTGTGATGGAACTTGGTGAGCCCGATGAGAAGGGACGTCGCCGTCCAGTGGCGACAGACATGACGGTTGAGCTTCAGGTTGATGCCTTGATCACTGCGGTTGGTGAGCAGTCTAACTGCGAAGTGCTTTCTCGCATGGGGATCCCTATGGGTGAAGATGGCTGGCCAGTGGTAGACAGAGAGAGCTGTGAAACAGAGGTTGAAAATGTGTTCTTGATGGGGGATGCCCATACAGGCCCATCATCAATTGTGTCGGCAATCTCAGGCGGCCGTAAAGCGGCAACAGCTATCTTAGCCCGTGAAGTACAGGCCGATGAACAACTTGAAGCTAAATCTGATGTTCAGGTTGAAGCGGTATACGCTCGTAAAGGTGATATCCAGGTTAAGTTGATTGCAGCAAACCAGCTGGAAGAAGCGGACCGTGAGGAATTCATCGATCAAGAAGCAAAACGCTGTTTGGAGTGTTCGTACATTTGTAGCAAGTGTGTCGATGTCTGTCCGAACCGCGCCAATATTTCGCTGCCAATTCCAGGCTTCCGTGACCAGTTCCAGACATTACACCTAGATGCATACTGTAATGAATGTGGTAACTGTGCTCAGTTCTGCCCATGGGATAGCAAGCCTTACAAAGACAAGTTCACGCTATTCAACTTGCGTGAAGATTTCACCAACAGCACCAATGCCGGATTCTTCGTTGATGGTGAGGAAGTGTTGGTTCGCAGTCACAGTGAGATTTATTCCTTCCGTATTAATGAGCAGGGCAATGTGGACATGCCAGAATCGCTAGCTGATGAAGCAACGATTATCAATTATGTCATGGCCAACCACAGCTACCTGCTAGGCAAAGTAGACGTATAGTGAGGAGCCAGGGAATGTTAGTACTCAGAAACGCAACAGCGGTGCAGTTTGAGCCTGCACTGATCAAAGAAGGCGTCGATATTGTTATTGATGGCGACAAAATTAAGGAAGTTGGGGCCAATTTGGCCGCCAACTACCCTGGTGCCGTAGTCAAGGATATGAACGGCAAACTGGTTATGCCAGGCATTGTCTGCTCCCACAATCATTTCTACTCGGGATTGGCGCGCGGGATCATGGCTGATATCAAGCCAAGCCCTGATTTCATTTCGATACTGAAGAACCTGTGGTGGCGAATGGATCGGGCATTGGATGAAGAAGCTGTGTATTACAGCGGCTTGATTTGTTCATTGGAAGCGATCAAGTGCGGTTGTTCGTCAGTCATCGATCACCATGCGTCACCAAACTACATCGCGGGCTCTCTGAACACCTTGCGAAAAGGGTTCATTAAGGCGGGCTTGCGTGGCATGACCTGCTTCGAGACCACCGACCGTAACCACGGCATGAAAGAAATGGTGGCAGGTGTTGAAGAAAACATTGCGTTTGCCCAGTTGATTGACCGTGCCAAGGAAAAAGGTGAAGAACCATACTTGGTCGAAGCCCATATCGGTGCACATGCGCCGTTTACCGTAACTAATGACGGCTTGTCTATGATGGCCGAAGCGGTGCAGGCAACGGGTCGTGGGATCCATGTTCATGTGGCAGAAGATCGCTACGACGTGACCCATAGCCACCACCACTACGGGCAAGACATTGTTGAGCGTTTAGATAGTTTCGGCTTGATCAACGAGAAGACGTTGCTGGCGCATGGTTTGTTCTTATCCGAGAAGGACATTGCCATTTTGAACGGTAAAAACGGCTTCTTGGTCCATAACTCCCGTTCAAATATGAACAATAACGTGGGGTATAACGACAAACTGACACGTTTCCAGAATGTCGCGTTGGGTACTGATGGTATTGGTGCTGACATGTTTGAAGAATTGAAGTTTGCCTTCTTCAAGCATCGTGATGCGGGTGGTCCGTTATGGCCTGATAGTTTCCTACGTCATTTATGGAACGGTAATGAAATTCTGGCTCGTAACTTCGGCGCGAAATTCGGTCGCCTCGATGCTGGAAATAAAGCGGACTTAACCATCCTTGATTACACCAGCCCGACACCTCTGGTTGCAGACAACCTAGCAGGACATATTGCCTTTGGTTTCAATGCCGGCAATGTGAACAGCGTAGTGGTTGAAGGACGTTTCGTTTATGAAGATCGTGCTTTCCCGTTCGATGTCGCGCCGATATACGCAGAGGCCCGCAAGGTCGCAATGCGTCTATGGCAAACAATGGATAAATTGGACTAATGTGAGATCCCGTTATGGATACGGTCAATACGCGCTTTAAGTGGGAGGAAGCCACAGGAGCTGCGAAATATATTGCCGACCGCCATTACGAGGGACTATTAGAAGGGCGGTTTTACCGCTCTTCTTGCCCTCGCGGGCGGATCAAATCGGTAACACTTCCATCCTTGCCTGACGGCTACCATATTTTTGGCGCAGATGATGTTCCTGGACAGAATGTGCTGCCAATTGTTGAAATCGACTGGCCGGCTTTTGCTGATCAAGAGGTGCGGTTTATCGGTCAGGTGATTTTCTTGGTTGTCGGTCCCGACCCCGATGTCGTCGATTCACTGCTCAATGATATTGACGTCGACTATGAACCACTGGAGCCTGCCTACACAATTGAGCAATCCAAGGCGCTAAAAGACGGTGCCATCCATGCGACAGACAATGTATTGGATACCCATGCGCTGACCAAGGGTGACATCCAAGCAGGCTTCGCCAATGCGGTCACTATCATTGAAGAGACCTGCTCGACGGGTTATCAGGAGCATATCTATCTCGAAACCCAAGGAGCAGTTTGTTATCCGCAGGATGGCAAAGTGGTTTTGGAGGGGTCGATGCAGTGCCCTTGGTATGTCCACCATACTATGGCGGTGGTACTGGGCCATGACAATGTCAGGGCGATTCAGTGTCCAACCGGTGGTGGATTTGGCGGTAAGGAAGACTTTCCGGATGTGCTGGCAGCACCATTAGCCGTCGCAGTCGAAAAGCTACAGCAACCTATCAGGCTTATCTTTGAGCGAGGGGAGGACATTGCGACCACTTCAAAACGTCACCCTGTCACTTTTAATTATAAAACCGGTGTTGATGCCGATGGCAACATTGTTGCTATGGATATCAAGTTCGATGTTAATGCCGGAGCATATCTGAGTTTGTCGGGCATTGTGCTGCAACGCTCCATCACGACCGCAACCAATGTGTATGACATTCCCAACGTCCGGGTTGAAGGCCATGCCTGGGCCACCAATACGGTTCCAACAGGTGCATTCCGAGGCTTTGGTTCGCCACAAAATTGCTTCTGTATGGAAACCCATATTCATCACGTCGCCAAACAGCTTGGTGCTGATCCGCTAGCCTTCAAGCAACGGCATATGCTGACCTCGCAATCTCATTCTCTGACTGGTGCTGAAATATTTGGCGAGTTGGTGCTTGATGAGATGCTGCAAAAAGTGCTCGATATGTCGGATTATCAGCGCAAATCCGCCGAATTTAGCCAGATAGAAGAAACACACCCTGAGCGCCGTAAAGGCAAAAGCAAAGGCATCGGCTTAGCAATATTCCAGCACGGTTGTGGTTTTGCTGGCGATTTGGAAGACACCTTAGTCAGGGCGAAGGTCAAACTGCTTAAAGAGCCTGACGGTACGGTGCAGATCCTCGCCTCTAATACCGATATTGGCCAAGGTTTGAGCCTGACTTTCCGTAAGATCGTCGCAGATACCCTCAATAAACCGCTGGACCAAGTTCAGGTGGCAGTGCCTGATACCGGTATTGTGCCAGATTCTGGTCCGACAGTGGCATCACGCTCGATCTTGATTGTCGGTTACATCCTCGAAAAAGCAGCGAAAAAGCTGAAAAAATCGTGGATAGACGGAGAAGCACAAGAGATAGTCGAAGTGTACTGTAAACCAGACTATCACCAGTGGGATCAAGATACCTATCAAGGCAATGCCTACCAAGCAACCAGCTACGGGGCCAATGTGGTCGAGGTTGAGGTCGATATGGCAACCGGTGAGGCGGATATTACTGGTGCCTGGGCTGTGTATGATATCGGCAAGGCCATCGACGGTACGATATTCAGAGGGCAGATTGAAGGCGGTTTGGTGCAGGCGTTGGGTTATGGCAGTTGTGAAAAGCTAGAGCTGAACCAAGATGGCGTTTTTGCCCAACGTTCAATGGCAGACTATGTGATCCCGACAGCGCTCGATGTACCTGCTATTGGCAGTGATCTTGTCGATAACCCCTACCCATATGGGCCAAATGGTGCAAAAGGGGGCGGCGAATTGACCCATAATGGCGGCGCGGCAGCATTTGCTGCAGCGGTTGAGAATGCCATTGGTATGCCACTTTCGTCGATACCGGTCACGCCTGAAAAAGTGTGCGAGGTGCTTGCTAGTGGTAATACACCTCAGCTAAAGGTGACTCAGCTTAAAGCTAATCAAATCAAAGCAACG
The DNA here is from genome assembly GCF_003025555.1 of Photobacterium lutimaris. GTDB lineage: Bacteria > Pseudomonadota > Gammaproteobacteria > Enterobacterales > Vibrionaceae > Photobacterium > Photobacterium lutimaris. The sequence continues at coordinate 61,895 of NZ_PYMH01000021.1, forward strand.
GGTTTTGGCAAAGGAGAGCCTATCAATGAAGATTGAATTCTACCTCAATAGCCATCTTGTCGTTGTCGACGTCGAACCGATGCAGTCGCTGCTTCATACTCTGCGCGGCACAATGGCTCATACTGCGACCAAAGAAGGTTGCGGGGAAGGGGAGTGCGGCGCATGCTCTGTGCTGTTTAATGGACGGTTGGTCAATGCTTGCATGATGCCTATCGGCCAAGTTCAGGGCGGCGATGTCATGACCCTTGAAGGCTTACGGCAGACTGAAAAGGGTCAGTGCGTGATCAATGCGCTGCTTGAGGCTAAAGGAGTGCAGTGTGGGTTCTGTACTCCGGGAATGGTATTGGCGCTCTATGCTTTGCTTGAGGTTGATCCTAACCCCACCGAACACACCATTCGCACCGCTATTTCTGGCAACCTCTGCCGCTGTACGGGCTACGGTATGATCGTTGAAGCGGCCAGGATCGCAGCCGAGAAAGGAGAAGGCTTATGGTAAATATCTACCGGCCAGAATCTTTGGCACAAGCGCTGGATACCTTATCGATGGGTGAACTGATGCTGTTCTCCGGCGGTACTGATCTGATGGTGCAACATGGTGTGAGGGCGGGGATGTCGCCAAAATTCGAGCAAGATGTCCTGTTTGTCGATGCTATCGAAGAGCTGCAATACATTACGGTTTCTGATCATGAAGGGGCCACTAATGACCAAGCCAGTGATGCAGAGCAAGCCCTGTATATTGGTGCTGGGGTTGTGTTGTCGGATATTGAACAGCATGCTTTAGTGCCATCGGTATTGCGGCAGAGTGTCGCTAAGATAGCTGCGCCAGCGTTGCGAAATCGCGCAACATTGGCTGGTAATATCTGTAATGCCTCACCTGCAGCTGACTCTTTGCCAGCCTTGTACTTGCTTGATGCACGAGTCGTGTTGTCATCAATGCGCGGACAAAGGGAAATGCGATTGGAAGACTTCATTTTGGCCCCACGGGTAACTGCCTTGAAGCCGGATGAAATGCTCACCCATATCGTGATCCCGCAGCTGGATTTACCTGAAGTGTTCTATCACAAGGTCGGTACTCGGGCGGCCAATGCGCTCAGTAAGTTATCGGTCGCTGGTTTGGCGCGGATAAAACGTTTTCCGAAGAAAGCACCAGTACTTGAAGATTGGCGAGTGGCCTTTGGCGCTGTAGGGCCAACGGTGGTTCGCAGCCGTGAGTTGGAATCACTGGTTATTGGACAGTCACTGGATACGCTCGCTAAACCGGGTTTTATTGCTCAGGTGACTGACTGTTATCGTGAAATCATTCACCCAATTGACGATCAGCGCTCAACGTCAGCTTACCGTCAGCAAGCTTCGATTAATCTACTCACTCGTTGGCTTGAGCATCTGTCTCATTGCAACGGTTAACAAATCCCTTCTTGTATATATTTTTAGTTTACCTTTTTGGTTGGGGCCGCTAGGCCCCCTTTTTTGACTGTGTAATGACAAAAAAAGATTGGCGATTATAGAGTGAAGTAAGACTTCACTTCCCTTTCCGCGTCTTCTGGGGTAAGCCAAGTGTCAGGGCGGACACCGTTAAAAATCAAATCGTCAACAATCTTAAATAATGGCTTAACATTCTCGATATCGGTCAGAGAGTTTCTGGATTTTATGAAACTCTCAAATTGCGGCATGTACGTTCTTTGGGGGAGTGCAAATTTTTTTTCTGAAACTAGTTTTTTCAAATGATTTAAGTCTTCACAAAACTTTCGTTCATTAGCTACTAGGTTTCTCGGAGGGCTGCTGAGTATTAGGAGCAAAGCGTCAATACATAATGGTATAAGTCTTAAATATTCATCCTTTAAAAGTAGGCGGCCATGCTTGGCTAAATTTAACAGCCTCTCCATAGGGACTTCCATTTCCCAATAGACACACTCCCTATCACTTGGGTTGCTGGCATGAAAGTTAAGCGTGCCATCCATGTATATATACCTTAGTGTACCGAGCATCTCTGGTTGTACGGGCAGGGGCAGGTCATGGTTTTCTGCTCGCTCTTTCAGCCAAGTTAACTGGGCGATCATCCGGCCTTCTGGGGTATTATCGGTAGAGTCATAACCTGCAAATTTGTTGAGGAGTATGTTGCAGTTATCTATAACATCGAGGAGTTGTTCATTAGTGTTTGGCATTAATCAATGCCTTCTGTAAGTTTATCAATGACTGGTAATAAATGTGCTTTCACAGCGTCATCAGTGATTTGCACTTTTTGTGGGTATGATGAAATAATATATGATCCTCTGCTTTTATTCATTATGTTGAATCCCATTTTACCTGAGTATCCAGCATTCATACTGCGACTGATAAGAATAACTTCACTATTTAAAGTTGCTTTGCATGCATGTTGATTTTTGGGAAGGCCACCCTCTGATGGTTTTTTCCAATACCCATTTGTTATGATATTTTTAATCCACCTCAAAGATTCAAATGGAAGTTCAATTTGGTTATGGATATCTTCCTTAATCCCTTTGCTTGTATATGAGATGATTAAGTAACTGTCTTGTGAGTATATATCGTTTGTTGTATTTCCACTTTCATCTATGATAATTGTTGAGTGGTATGTTGCCTTGTTTTTTTTTGTCTGACTTTTTATTAAATTAAACTTCATCATATGTACACTATTTGAACCTCATAGTTTGATTGTCTTTATTTTATCTTGAGACATTAAGTTTTCTATTGTATCAGGCATATGTTGTATTTCTAAAATTTCAATCGCTCCAGGTTTACCTTTAATATTGTTGAACTCGGTCAGGCCATCACCTCTAAAGACCTCCCACGCCCCTATCTCAGAGAGAATCTCTTGCCTTGTTGTAAATGAGCTCGTATCTAGGTTGGATTTAAAATATTTGTTAGCAAAGCTTTCGGATTCATTGCTATCAAAACTCTTGCTCCAGTGCTTACCAGAAGCCGCTAAATCATTATGAAATGCATCCCAATGACCCCTAAACTTCTCAGAATACTCTTCAGTCATCACCTTATCGATTAACTCTGGTGACAACTCACCTTCGAATTCACTCTTTAACTTGGTACGCATATTCTCAAAGGTGGGTACAAAAATATCTGAGCCATCAATGTCGAGGTTTTCACCGCGGTCGATGATGTACATCACATACTTA
>NZ_PYMH01000022.1 GCF_003025555.1 Photobacterium lutimaris
GATCGGGGGGGGATATCGCTGGGGGAGGAGTGAGTGTGCCAAGGTATTAAGACGAAGGGCTTTTTCCGGCAAAAAAAAAGCACTGCGTTGGGGCGCAGTGCCAAGAATTTTTTTGACAGACAGGTCAAAAATACAGGAAGTAAAATTGGTAGATTGACTACCGATCCGGCATAAACCGGACAATATGCAAACACAACATCGCAACGATGTGATCGGTCAAATGCCTGAGGGCTAAAAACTTGGCCTCGCTCACCGTTGCGGGGCAAATCATAGGGTTTATGTAGCACTTGAACAATGGACAATTTATAATGTTTACCATAAAAAAAACTAATGCAGGAAAAGTATGTCTAGACGTCTCCCTCCACTCAATTCACTAAAAGTCTTTGAAGCGGCGGCCCGCAACCTCAGTTTTACCCGTGCTGCGGAAGAGTTATTTGTCACACAAGCTGCTGTAAGCCACCAAATTAAAGCGCTTGAGGAATTTTTGGGCCTCAAATTATTCCGCCGTCGTAATCGCTCTTTATTGCTAACTGAAGAAGGGCAAAGCTACTTTCTCGATATAAAAGATATCTTTTCTGCAATCTCAGATGCCACTGATAAGGTCTTGGAACGCGGCGCGAAAGGGGCGTTAACCATTAGTTTACCTCCTAGTTTTGCCATCCAGTGGCTGGTGCCTCGCCTGGCGGATTTTAACGAGCAACACCCGGATATCGATGTGCGGATCAAAGCGGTGGACTTGGACGAGGGGTCGTTGACTGAGGACGTCGATGTGGCGATCTACTACGGCCGGGGCAACTGGCCGGGACTGCGGGCCGATAAGCTGTATCAGGAGTTCTTGCTGCCGGTCTGCTCACCGATGCTGCTCAATAGTGCTAAACCGCTGCGCACGCTGGACGACCTGAAGCTCCACACCTTGCTGCATGACACCTCGCGTAAGGAATGGAAAAACTATGTTCGCCACCATGGCATTGAAGGGACCAACGTCAATCAGGGGCCGATTTTCAGTCACTCGACCATGGTGCTGCAGGCGGCAGCGCACGGTCAGGGAATCGCCCTTGGCAACAATGTACTGGCTCAGCCTGAGTTGGAAGCGGGCCGTTTGGTATGCCCATTTGATGAGGTACTGATGAGCAAGAATGCCTTCTTCCTGGTGTGCCAAGAGCGTCAGGCCGAAACCGGCCGTATCCAGGCCTTCCGCGACTGGGTCTTGGCCAAGGCTGCCCGCGAGCAGGAAGACATGCCAGATGTGGAAGATGGTCTGTAGGGTAAGCAAGGACGATGTTGGAGACGAGTGTGACCGAGTACATGATTGATATGCCGCCTAGCGGCGAGTATAGCGTGACCTTCCTGTTCGCCCATGGTGCCGGGGCCGGAATGGAGCATGAATTTATGGCCGATATCGCCAAAGGGCTTGCCCTGAAGGGGATCCGGGTGGTGCGGTTTGAGTTTCCCTACATGGTCAAGCGCCGTGAAGATGGCAAGAAGCGTCCGCCAGACAGGCAGCCTAAGCTGTTGTTGGATTTCCAGCGCCACATCGAGGCGTTTGCCGTACAGGGCAATCTGGTGATCGGCGGCAAATCGATGGGTGGACGGATGGCCAGCCTGATGGTGACCGACGTTGCCAATGAGTCGCCGGATGTGACGAACTGCCAAGATAAAGTGAAAGGCGTTGCTTGCTTGGGCTTCCCGTTCCACCCGCCGGGCAAACCAGAGAACTTTCGCGGCGACCATTTGCAAACCATCGCACTGCCGACCTTGATCCTGCAAGGGGAGCGCGATACGTTCGGCACCCGCAGCGAAGTAGAAGGCTGGCAATATGCCCCGGGTGTCGAGGTTGCTTTCCTGCCTGATGGTGACCACAGCTTCAAACCGCGTAAAGCATCGGGCCATACTGAGCCTGGCAACCGGCAGCTGACCGTCAAGTTACTGGCCAAGTTTATCACTGACTGTACAGCCTAGGGAGGGCATATGAGGGATAACGCAAGTCGTTGGCTGTTGGTGTTTGCTGCTCTGAGCGGCGCGGTTACTGTGGCTCTGGGCGCGTTTGCGGCCCATGGTCTAAAGTCACAATTGCCGCCGTATCTGCTCGGAGTATTTGAAACTGGCGTCCAGTATCAGGCATGGCATTCCTTGGCGATCTTTGGCTGTGCAATATTGGCACGCATTCTTCCGGCAAAAGGGGTATTATACGCAGCCCTGTTTTTTGTGGCAGGGATCATACTCTTTAGTGGCAGCCTATATGCGCTGGCATTGACGGGTATCAAGTGGTTTGGCCCCATCACCCCGATGGGAGGCGTCTGTTTTATCATAGGCTGGGTAGCGCTTGCAGTGGCTGCCTGGCGTTCAGCTTGAGGGTTGAGAGTGAATCAAGTTCTGTTGTACTGCCGTCCCGGCTTCGAGAAAGAGTGTGCCGGTGAAGTTCAAGACAAAGCAAATGCACTGGAGTTGTATGGCTTTCCTCGCGCGAAAAACAATAGTGGCTATGTGTTGTTTGAGTTCTACCAGTCGGGAGATGCGGATAAGTTTATCCAGCAACAACCGTTTGCCGAGCTGATCTTTGCCCGCCAGATGGTTGCGGTCATGCCGATGCTGGAAAACCTGCCGCAAGAAGACCGTATTTCTCCAATCATGGAAACGGTGGCAGATTTCCCTCGCTGTGGCGATCTGCGTGTTGAAACGCCAGATACCAACGAAGCCAAAGAGCTACTGAAGTTCTGCCGCAAGTTCACTGTGCCGCTACGTCAGGCACTGCGAAAGTCTGGGGCTTTGTACAATAAGGACAACTTGAAAAAACCGGTTATGCACCTGTGCTTCATTGCGCCGGGCTGCTGTTTTGTGGGTTACTCTTACACATTCAACAATTCCTCGTTCTTTATGGGGATCCCACGCCTGAAGTTCCCGTCGGATTCGCCAAGCCGCTCTACCCTGAAGCTGGAAGAGGCCTTCCACGTCTTTATTCCACGTGAAGAGTGGGATGAGCGTCTGGCTCCCGGTATGTGGGGCGTTGATTTGGGTGCCTGCCCGGGTGGCTGGACTTATCAGTTGGTGAAGCGTTCGATGTTTGTCCACGCGATTGATAACGGCCAGATGGCACAGAGCCTGATGGATACGGGGCAAGTCAAGCACCACGCGGTTGATGGCTTCAAGTTTGAGCCGCCACGTAAGAACGTGACCTGGATTGTGTGTGACATGATTGAAAAACCGGCCCGAGTGGCTCACCTGATGGGTGATTGGTTGATCAAGGCCTGGGCGAAGGAAGCGATCTTCAACCTTAAGCTGCCGATGAAAGGTCGTTACGATGAGGTACTGCAGGACATCGAGAACCTGAAAGTGTACCTGATCCAGAATGGGGTGAAGTTCAAGCTACAGGCCAAGCACCTGTACCACGACCGTGAAGAAATCACGGTACATATCCAGCGCCTGGATAACCGCTCGCCGCACTAATCGGTCATATTGAAAAAACGCCACCTTAGGGTGGCGTTTTTGTATCTAGTTTCCCGCTTCGAATCGAATATCCTGCAGGTTGAAGCCGAGTACCAGATCGGTTTTCAATGAGGCAACTTGCTTGGAGGCGACGGCTTCCTCACGGCAGGTGTCGATTTTCTTTTGCCACTTGGCTGGCAGATCACCGGCAGCAAGAATAGCCTCGAGGTTAGGGTAGAGGCCCAGCAGTTCAACGGCGGCTTTGGGGCCGATCCCGGTTACGCCCGGGATTTTGCTCGAGCTGATCCCGGCCAATCCCCAGTAGTCCGGCAGTTGTTCGGGCTTGACGCCAAATTCCTTTTCGACAAACGGGCTATCGAGCCAGCGCTGCTGAAAGTAATCACGAACCCGCAATGTCGGCTGGAGCAGCTGGCAGTAGCCCTTGTCGGTCGAGATGATCGTCACCTGCTGGCCGCGCGAAGCGACTTTCAGTGCCAGTGTCGCGACTAAATCATCCGCTTCGTCACCGTCCGACAACAAGGAGTCGATCCCCATATCCATGAAGGCATCCTGGATGACATCCATCCCGGTCACCAGCTCTTCGGGCATTGGTTTTCGCCCTTCCTTGTAGTGTGGGAGCAATTCGGCACGCCAGCCCCTGTCTTCGCCGTGGTGATCAAAGACCGCGACAATATGGGTTGGCTGGCTGCTCTTGATGATTTTCCCCAGAGCCTGACAGCAGACCTTGGCTGTATTGGGGATATCGGGCTCGCCATGCTGGGCGGCATGGACGCGGCGGATCAGGTTGAGGGCATCAATGATGACAAGGTGGATAGACGACATAGCGTAAACCGTGTAGCTGTAAAGAAAAAAGGGTCAATAGACCCTTTATTGTACGCATTGTTGTATTGAATGTGCACCGCCATCTTGCCAGCGGGTGTGATTATTTCGCAATCGGCGGGGCAGCGGTGATGATTTCGTAGCAGGGCTCGTAATGACTGCCGGGAAGTTTCATCCTTTGCTGTTTGACAAATTGGGTGAGCAGCTTGTCCATCCGTTTCATCAGGGTGATATCGCCATTGATTTTAAAGCGTCCCTTCCGTTCGATTTCTCGGATCCCTTCTTCCTTGACGTTACCGGCAACAATGCCAGAGAAAGCCCGGCGCAGGTTGGCAGCAAGGTGCTCTGGGCGCTGGTTCATGTGTAAATCAAGGCCGGCCATGGATTCATGGGTGGGTTCGAACGGCAGTTGGAATTCAGGCGGAATAGCCAATGACCAGTTGTAACTGTAGGCATCGCCCGTCGCCAAGCGCTGCTCTTTGATCAGCGGCATGGCCGATTTCATGACCCGTGCAACCTGAGCGGGATCATCAATAATGATTTGGTAATGCTTGGTCGCGGCATCACCCAGGGTATCGCGGATAAAACTGTCGAGGGTACGGAAATAAGGCTCGGATTCTTTTGGTCCGGTGAGCACTAATGGCATCGGCTGATCGGCATTTTCCGGCTCCATCAAGATACCGAGGATATAAAGTAGCTCCTCGGCCGTACCGGCCCCGCCCGGGAAAATAATAATGCCATGGCCGACCCGGACAAATGCCTCGAGACGTTTTTCGATATCCGGCAAGATCACCAGCTCGTTCACAATTGGGTTGGGCGGCTCGGCGGCAATGATCGACGGCTCGGTCAGGCCAATGAAGCGGCTATTGTGATAGCGCTGCTTGGCATGGCCAATGGCCGCGCCTTTCATCGGCCCCTCCATCGCACCAGGGCCGCAGCCGGTACAGATATTTAGTTCACGCAGTCCCAATTCGCTGCCGACTTCGCGGGTGTATTGGTATTCGACAGGGTTGATGGAGTGGCCACCCCAACATACGACAATATTGGGATCTTCCCCTGAACGGACCGTTTTGGCATTGCGCAGTATGCTGAAGACAAAGTTGGTGATGTGCGGTGCACTGGTCAGGTTGATGTCTTTGCGTTGCTGGACATGCATGTTGACGTAGACAATATCGCGCAGAACGGCAAACATGTGCTCCTGGATACCGCGGATGATCCGGCCGTCGACAAAGGCATGATCGGGCGGGTTCATCAGTTCGAGCTTGATCCCGCGTTCGCGTCGCATCACGTTTACATCGAAGCTTTTGTGTTGTTCCAGCAGCTCTTTTGAGTTGTCGGTGTGGCTGCCTGAGTTGAGTACCGCCAGCGAGCAGTTTCGGTAAAGGCGGTAGATATCACTGGAGGCCGTTGCTTTGAGCAAGTCGACTTCATGCTGGGAAAGTAGGTCCATCGAACCTACTGGACTGATATGGGTGATCATGATTACCTCCCTGGTCATGACAAGACGGCGGCATCCACTGGGTGTATTCATTGTAGGAAGAATCGGTGAATACTGCCGGGTGAAGCAGAAAGTAAACCGGTCGGGAGTACACTCTGTTTCTTGAACATCAGCCTAGGTGAATATCGTTATCCAAGTCGCTTGAGAACACTTGGCTATATGTATGAATGAGTTTTAAGTGGCTGATAGCTTGGGTATAAATACAACCATACACAGAGATGCCGATTTTTACCAGCCACTGAGAGGGTGATGATTTACGGCGTGATCAAAAAATCCAGAAAATTCGGTTGCTGCCAGCGCTGCGTGCGCCCGTGAGGGCCTTGTCGGTTCGCTCAACGATATCGGTAGGGGTATCGTTGCTCTCGAACAGGGTCGCGCCCATCGATACCGTGATGGTGATGTTGCTGTCGCGAAAGCGGAATGGCAGCTGGGCTATGGCTTGGCGAATAGCGGTAAGGCGTTGGTTACGCAGCTCTTCACTGACATCCGGTAAGATCAGCATAAAGGCATCGTCACCGAAGCGGCCGATAAAGTCGGTAGGCTCAAGCTGCTTGCGAATGGTCCGGGCGATAATCTTGAGGATTTTGTCACCGGCATGATGGCCATAATGCTGGTTCACCGCATTGAAGTTGTCGATGTCGACCAAGGTCACGCATAGCGGGTGCTGGTAACGTAACCAGCGTCGGTATTCGTGTTCGAGACGGTCATTGAGTGCACTGCGGTTATACACCTTGGTCAGGTTATCGAGGAAGATCCGTTGCTCTTGGTCGGTTAGCCGCTGACGGTAATCCAAGGTTTGATCGTAAAGGTGTTCGACCTTCGATTTGTTGTAGCTCAGCTGATCCAGCAAGGCTTTTTCCCGCTTTTCCAGCGCTTTATTACGCTCGGCAAGCACCAGCAGCTCTTTGGTCAGGTGTGTCAGCTCAGGCCGCCAGCTATCCAGCTGCTTATGGGTCTGCAGGCCCGATTTGATTGACTGGGCCAACTCGGCCAGCTCGTCGGTCATCTCACCACGGTGTTCGTATATGGTGTGGCTTTGTTCGGCGCTTTGCTGGGTCGTCTTGCACAGGGTACCCAGTTCTCCGTTCACATTATCAAGAAACTGTTGTGATTTTTGACGCTCTTGGTGGGTGCCAGCGAGCATCAGGCGCAAGACCTCGAGGGCAATGGTCAGCAGTTCGGATGGCAGCACGCCTTTGAGCAATTGATTTCTGATGCTCAGCAGCTGATCGCCGGCCTCTCCATCGAAGTCGAGCTCGGTGATCAAGTGCTGCAATTCGGCGGTTAGCTTCATGAGCAAGTCTTGCTGGATAGCTGCCGGGTTGTTTTGTAATCCCTTGGTGGCAACCAATTTCAACGCTCGTTCATACAGCGACATCAAACCAAGAATATGCTGGAGCGATCCGGACAGTGTTGTGGCTGGCTGGGAGAGTAATTGGTGCAGGTCGCGTTTTAACTGGGCGGGCAGGCCGGGAAAACGGCGAAGGATTTCGCTGTTGCGCTGAAACTGCTTATCCAGCTGCTCCTGCTCTTTGGGATGGGCATCACCCATCCGGCTCGCCAGTCGTTCAACCACCGCAATACGTGGGATAAGTGTGCTGATGTCTTTCTGTTGTTCGAGATCCTGGCGAAGCATGTCCAGTTTATCATCGAGCTCTGAGTCTAATCCGCGGCAAGCCACAGAAAGTCGGCTGATCAGACGTTTTAGGATCGCGATCTCCCGCCGGGACTTCATCGAGGCGTCACGGTGGGTAAGTTGAGCTTGGTCCAAACGCAGCTTCAACTGACTCAATTGCGAAGCTACGGCATTTATGTCTGTCACAGGTTACAGTGTGATCCATGGTGGTAAACTTGTTTCTTATCAGCTGTTTAAACGTGACAAGCAAGCTCATGCTATCAAAAACTTTCATTTAATTCATAGTTATCGGCCATGAAGCGGTTAAATCCATTACTTTAACTGATATTTTTGTCAGAAACGTGATCACTGTTCCAGCTAATATCGCAACTGCCTGAAGTTTGAACTTTTACCAGCCCATTATGGATGCCTTGGATACACGAACGGCGGATATTGTCGCTGGCAAAGCTGGCCGCAGGGGCGGCATCGATTGCACTGAGGTGAACCCACTGGCTCCCTGACTCCTTTTTACTGATCTCCCGGGCGGTGTTGGTGGCCATCAGCAGGATATCGAGCAGTTCGTGGTCATTGATAGCGGTATAGGCGCGTGGCAGGAAGGGGTATTCCGCCATACCAATTCTGACCCGGTTGTCGATATGCTTGTTTTCGAGGAAGCGATCAACCAGCTGCTGGAGAGAGCTGGCCAATTGCTCTGGTGCCGAATCGAGTCGCGAATTCGGTTCAATATACAAGAACATCGCGTCGGAGAAGTGGTACAGCCTGGCCGGCTCACAAATTTGTTGGGTCAGGTATTCACCAAACTGGCGCTCGAGTTCTAACCCTTGCTGGTAGCCATGTTTGAGGTAAATGTGCTTGAGGAATGGCACCTCGAACAGGGCGAAGCGCAAGCGGTCACTCAATGGTTCGTTGATGATCTCGCCAAGGTGCCATTGCTCGAAGTTGGCGCTGCTCTGTTGCAGGGAATTAGGCAGTTTGGCGGTCAGCATCCGTAAGTTCCGCAGCCCGCTACGCGGATGAGTGTAGAAGTCGTTGCGCAGGTGTAGCAAGCGTGTTTGAAGCTGTTTGGCGGTTTTGTGTCGTCGCATCAGCAGGATGAAGATAACGCCGGTCAGGCAGAACAGGAAAATGGTGACATTTTTCTGTTTGTATAAGGCTTTGCTGCTCTCAAACTGCTGGCGCTCCAGTTCTTCGAGATGCAATGAGCGCTCTAGCATCCGCTGTTGCTGCTTAAAGACTTCAACGTTGCTTTTGACCTGTGCTTGCTGTTTGGTGCTGAACAACTGCTCGTAACGGCGCTGGCTCAGAAGCGCGTTATAGAAGTCGCTCTGTTGTTCGAAGGCTCTTGATAGCAAGTTTTCCCCTATCAGTTGGAGCTCGCTGTTGCCCAACCGGCTGGCAGCAATCAATCCGGTTTGCAGGTTGGAAATGGCCTCTTCGGTGTTGCCCTCGGCCAGCTCCAACTCTCCCTGGAGAATTTGAGCCTCGGCCAGGATTGCCTCGTTACCGGTTTGGGTGGCAAGCAGGCGTGTATGGTGGAGGTATTGCTCTGATTTCGGGTAGTTGTATAGCTGGAGATAAACCCGGGCGATGTTTAGCCTTAGTCTCGCCGAGCGAATTTCGCTGTTGAGTTGGTTTTCCTGATCCAGAGCGTTGAAGTAATGGACCAGAGACAGGTTGTAGCGCCCTTGTTGCTCATAAATGGAAGCGATTAGCTCCAATGTCTTGGCGAGTGGCCGGCTGCGATCGTAATGCTCGAAGAACTCACCGGCTTGGGTGGCATGCTCCAGCGCCTTGTCAAAGACTTTGCGCTGCTCGAACAGAACCGCTAGCTCGTAATTGGCAATCGCTGTTTGTGCTTGATCTTCATTTTCGACGGCAAGCCAGTAACCGCTCAGTAAGTGGTCTAGTGCGGTTTCGTAGTGGCCATGTTTGAAGTAATGCCGGCCGACAACCAATTGGTAATGGATCAGTTCACCGGGATCATCAAGGTTGATCAGGTAACGCTTGGCCTTGAGAAAGCCTTTTTCAGCCAAACTTTCCTGAGCCGTGGCCGATTCGATGATCGAGCGTTGCATGATTGATTGGTATTGTAGACGTTTGATCTGGCTGTCGAGCATCAGGTTGGTACTCGAGGCAATTTCTGCGTCAATCTGATCCAGCATCTTCAGCGAGCGGACGTTGTTTTTTAGATTGCTCCAGTGAATATCGGCGCGGATCAACTGGCTTTCAAGTCGGCTGAACGTGAGGTTTTCCTCGGCAGAGATATCGCCTGCCTGTTTGATAGCCGCCAGTGCCTCGCTGGGTTGATTAAGCAGCAAGTGGGCTTTGGCGAGGATCTGTAACGCATTGACTGTACTCAGTGGCGTTCGGACCGAATGATCCGTCTCGTCATTGATATGAACACGGGAAGTTTCCTTGGGGACACTTAATCGGCGCTGGTCGAGATAACGGGTGGTAATAGCCAGTGATTGCTCAGGATTGGTTTGGAGCAGCTCATTGGCTTCTGCCAGAATTGGTGTAGTAAAAATTTTAGCTTGTGTGCTGAACGAGATAATGCCAATGAACAGCAAGCGGAACAGCCAACGGCTAGCAGACATACTTTCAAGAACCCAAAAAAACAGTATCACCAATATTAATGGGTTAGTTTATCAAGTCCAGCAAAGTCTCAGAATTTGCTGGACTAATCCCCAAGTAACTGGGGTATACACCAAACTGAGTAATAATTTGCACATTTCTGCGTATCAATCAGCTTGGTGTTATTGGTTGGATCAATTATTGCCTTGCTAGGCGGAAGTTGTCGCTCGGTGTTTTACCCATGTTGGTGCGATAAGGGTTGATGTCCAAACCACCACGGCGGGTATAGCGGGCGTAAACAGTTAATAGCTCTGGTTTACAGTATTTCATTATGTCGGTGAAAATACGTTCAACGCACTGCTCGTGGAACTCGTTATGGTTACGGAACGAGATTAGGTAGCGTAGGAGCTTTTCACGATCGATTTTCTTACCGGTGTAAGAGATGCGTACGCTTCCCCAGTCTGGTTGGCTGGTGATCAGGCAGTTAGACTTTAGCAGGTGGCTGTGCAAGATCTCAGTGACATTTTCCTCTGATGCAGCCCCCTCAAGGTAGGATGAATCAAATTCATAGTCAGTGATTTCGATATCTTGATCATCAATACATTCGCCAAAGAAGTTAGCGATTGGTTGATCGTTAAAGTCCGATATTGGCTGAATGGTGACATCAACGTCTTCACCTGCACATTGGGTTAAATCTTTCTGCAGAATATCGGCCACTTCCTGCCAGCTAGTAAACTTAGTTTGGTTAAAGCTGTTTAGGTATAGCTTGAACGATTTTGACTCAATCAAATTCGGGCTCGTCGCCGGTAAGCGAACTTCACCAATGGCTACCTGTGGCAAGCCTTTGCTGTTTAGCCAAGAAAGCTCATAGAGTGTCCAGATATCATAGCCTGTAAATGGCAATGTTTCGCCAAGAGCGAGATCGTCTCGGTTTAGGCTACGAGGCACTGGCTGAAGAAGGGAGGCATCGTATTGATCTTTGTATTCGGTACCCTGACCTAAGGTCAAACCGGCTAATTCTTTCGCGTCTTGATATTTGCTCATACTGTCCTGGACACACTTGGATTAGAATAGGCAAAGTTTACTTAATCTTTTGAGAGGTTGCGAATGAATCATCCCGTTGCAACGGCGTTATCTGAATTTTCTTCCCGTTTTTTGCAAGCATGGTGTGATGCTGGTCAAGGTTTTCCCCGCAGTGACGACTTGGTTGGCCTGCTTTCGCCTTGCGTGAAGGCTGATGATGGTTACGAAGTGAGCTGGCAGCCGGTTAGCCGCTCGCCAATGGGGGATCTTGCCGGGGTGGAAAAAGGGATAGAGCTTCGCCTGCATGAAGATATCGTTGCATTCTACGGTGCCCAGTTCAGCGGTGATATGGCTGCCAGGTTTCAAACCGTGACGGGTGCTATCGAGTTCGACTTGCTACAGGCTTTCAATGAAGACGATGTGCAGCGTTTGCAGGAAAATATCCTCGGCCATCTGGTGACCCAGCGTCGCTTGAAGCTCAAGCCGACAGTGTTTATCGGTGCGATGGACTCCGAAAGTGAAGTGGTGTCGGTATGTAACTTGACCGGTGAGGTGATCCTGGAGACATTGGGCAAAGAGCAGCGAGAGATCTTGTCTCCCAATCTTGAGCAATTTTTGGCTGCCCTGCAACCTGTGGTAAAGGCCGGATAAGTTATGTATGTCGTCGAATTGCAATTTGAATGTTTTGATAACACCACCATTGCGGCAGTAGATACTGCCATCAACGGGTTAATGGATGCCCTGCGCTATAACGGCCAGGTGCTGGGACGTGAATTTCCTATCGTGATGGATGAGGCTGTTTTCAAGGTGAGGGCGGTGTGCCCTGAGGAAGATAGCCTGCACGCCCGCTTCAATAGCCCACAGGTGAAAGCCTGTATGAACCGCCTGAGCCAGGCCAGCTTGCTGAGCCCCAAGGTGAAGCTGTTGGGGCGGGATCTCAATTCAGAAGCGGCTGCCGAGGATTTCTCCCCGAGTTGGCAGGTGATGTATACCACATATGTTCACACCTGTTCACCGCTGCGCTGTGGCGATACCTTGATGCCAATACCGCTCTACCGTCTGCCGGAGCCGACATTGAATGGCGATCATAAAGCGGTGGTCAAGTGGCAGACAGAATGGCAAGCCTGTGATGAGCTACAAATGGCTGGAGCGTGCCAAGCCGAGCATGCAGCACTGCATGAAATTCGTGATGCCGACAGTGATATTTTCCGCCGTGGCTGGGATTTGCGAGGACGGATTGAGTTTATTACCAAGATCCCGACTTACTATTACCAATACCGGGTTGGTGGGGAAAGCCTCGAAAGCGAGCTGAACCGCCCGTGCCCGAAATGTGGTGGCCAGTGGCGATTGGATGAGCCCCTGCATGGTATTTTCCATTACAAGTGCGACAAGTGCCGTATCGTGTCTAACTTGTCCTGGGACTTCCAGTAGGCGCTGTATCAGCTTTCGTCGCAAGTGGTGAGTGAGGCGCAGGGTAAACCTGCGCCTAGGCCATGATATGTTGCTCCAGCCAACTAAGCTTGCGTGCTTTCCAGTTGCTCCAGCCGTGCCGTCAGTGCAGCAACTTGCTGTTCCAGGGCCGCAATGCGTGCTTCGGCGCTAGGTTGCTGGTCGACTTTTTCAATTTTGGGCACCCGCGCACTCGACTTCCAGCTCTGCAATGCTTTGATGATGAGTGGCATTGGCAGGGGATCGGCCAACCTCGATTTAATTAATGCCACCGAGGGCTCTTTGCCTTCTGCAACCAAAGCATCGATAGCCTTGGTGAGGGCCTGGGTGATTTCTGAGGACATGCGGTTTCCTTGTTGCTGCCGAATAACGCTATTTTCTCAGTAACGCATCAAGCTGGTCAATGACCTCGCACCAGTCGGCATCCTGCTCTTGTGATTCCTTGAGAAAACGCTTTTGTGACGGTTGCCAGAAATTGGCTTCAGATAACTGTTCATGCTGGGCGAGTCGATGCTCGGCCAGAAAGGTTTCTATGAATGCCTTGGAATTGTTCAATCCCAATTGGCTGAATAGAGAAGCAAGGTTGTGGTTGAAGGTTTCCATGGGCACTCCTTGGCTGGCACAACGGTTTTTACTAATTATAGAGACATATTTTAGACCGCTAGCGTTGATTTATTGACTGGAAACTGCCATTCATCTCATTGCTGTGTGAGAGATCTCTTACAAGCATGTGGGACATTAAGCAGATAAACAAGGTGAATAAACCCGACGTGTGTGGATATCTTATTGTTTATTAAGTGTTTTGTTTGTTGTGTTTAGTTGTCGCTTACCTCGAGGTCAAAAGACTTTGTTTGAGGTTGCTGTTTTGTCAGCGTAGAAATCCGTATTATTAACCCTGTCGGAAGGAACTGACGGAACGGAACAGGAAATAAACCAAGGATTTGGTTAGTCTCAGGATGAGACCGGTGTACTAGGATGGTATATCGAACAAGGACTGTGAAGGGATAGCCGAGGAACGGCAAAAGGTAAGCAGGACGTTTACCAGTCAGGATGACAAAAGGACCACTTCAGGACGAAGTCAGGGACACCTCCAGGATGGATGTTGAGAGTCAGGACAGGATGGACTGACGGGTCAGGATGGCCACAGGATCACTTCAGGACGAAGTAAAAAGGACAATGCTGAAGGAATACAGCTGTCAATGGAATGATGCAGGGAGCACCATAGTAGCGGGATTGCTGCAAGTAAGACCTAAGGGCGCAACGCAAGTTGCGCCCGCTCTTTTTTGGGCAGAGAAAAGCGGCTCTATGGACCAGGGTCCTTGGACGATCACGCGCTTGTTGCTGCCCGACATGCCATCAAAACACCCTTTTAGATCTTCAGCCCCGTCTCTGAATCCCCAATCAGTATTTTACATGTATATCATCTTGTTATACTGGTTGAATGTTTGATTATTCTCTGTAATTAAAAACAAATATGGTATTTTACGCTTGTGCAACAAGGTGCAGATATGGTCTTGTTCCCTTGTGAGAGATCGCTTACAAAGCTGTGAGAATTACAAAGACCGTATTGCGAAGATAGGGATGGTGTTCTTGATTTTATCGATAATAATCAGTTGCTTGCCTGTCTCATTTTCGTCGTGAATGGGTGTTGTTTGAAATATATTGGCTGATAGTCAATTGTATGAATTAGCCAGGCGCGTAATATGGCCCTTGTCGACAGGAAAGCGGCACAGGAACGGAAACGCAGAAGGATACTGCAAGCCTAGGAAGGGCAGTGCTAACAGGCCGTTAGCTGACAAGATGTCATGGACACGGAATGGATACCGCCGGGGATCAGGATGATTGCCGTCAGGATGAGCAGGAACCCTTCAGGATGAAGGCAGGGACACCGCCAGGAAGGATGAGAGAGTCGTACAAGGACAACGCGACAGGTCAAGGATCTACCAAGGATAACCCGGGGATGGGGTTTAGGGATTACCGCTAAGGATTTAGAACAACAAGGATTGTCGCAGGGAGCACCATAGTAGCCGGACTGCTGCATGTAAGACCTAAGGGCGCAACGAAAGTTGCGCCCGTTCTTTTTTGCTTTCAAAATGCCCGTTCCAGCTTCCTTTGCGCTTGTGCTTCAGTCATATCACTGACGGTGGAATTGCCCATTTTCCATCTCATCAGTAATACTCTTTCCCTGTTGTGAGAGATCGCTTACAAGTGCGTGGGAGATTTAGGTGATAAGAGTCGGATTACGTCACCACTACGCAGTTATATTATTGTTTTAATTGCATTTTATTTTATCAGTCCGGTGTTGGGACGATATTGCCACCGATCTTTTCTCCAGCAGTCGGTACGTTCTTAGGCCGATCGGCGTATTCTTATAAGTGTCGGAAGGAGCTGACGGAACGGAACAGGAAATACCCAAGGATTGGGGAGTCTCAGGATGAGGCCGGTGTACTGGGATGGTATATCGAACAAGGACTGTGAAGGGATAGCCGAGGAGCGGCAAAAGGTAAGCAGGATGTTTACCCGTCAGGATGACACATGGACCTCTTCAGGACGAAGTCAGGGACCCCTCCAGGAAGGATGTTGAGCGTCAGGATAGGATATGCTGACAGGTCAGGACGGCCAATGGACAACTTCGGGACGAAGAATAAAAGGAATATGCTGACGGATTACAGCAATTCAACGGAATGATGCAGGGAGCATCATAGTAGCGGGACTGCTGCATGTAAGACCTAAGGGCGCAACGAAAGTTGCGCCCGTTCTTTTTTCTACTCCCCCGGCATCCTGTGGGGCGGTATGTGGATCGTCAGCAGGTGGAACCCCTTCATCACAATATGCCCCTGGTAGGCATCTTGCCCATTGGCGGAAAATTCAAACAAATAGGTGGTGTGCCATCCCCAACGGCCGTTGCGGTCACGCAGGCGGTGCTCCCCCCGTGCAGTATTGAGCAGTTGAAGCCCTAAATGCTCACAGCGTTGGGTGATAAAATAATTGGCACGCTCGGTCTGCCTACGCTGTTGCCAGAACAGGTAGCCAACAATCGCCAGTAGTAAAATACCTAACAGGTTATCCATTTCTTACATTGACTCCATTACATCCTTGTTTCCCCGGCCTTTCGACCGGGTGCGGTACTATTGTGGGCTTCGGGCATGTTGCTGAAGCTTGGTAATCGCCTCAACCAGCGCCGGATCAGCTTGTCCGTGTAGCACCTGCAACATGATGCCACGCAGCATTGGCAGCATCACCAAATCGGTAAATAGCTGATTGAACAGGGCTTGATCGCCCGTTTCAGCAAGCCGCAACAGGAAGGTACTGGCTATTTGGGGATCGGCCAGGCCATTCCAGCAGCGACCGGCGATAGCAATCAGTACCTCTGGATGGCAGAGGGCCGGTTGGGCTAGCAAGTGCTCAAGCTGTTGACGAAGCCGTGCAGTCTCAGCGCCGGAGAGGGCGCGGATCAGGGCTGAGACAAGGAATAAGTCCGGGGTATCGACGGCTGTTTCTTCATCCAGGCGCTCGGCCAGGCGAGCAGCCAGTGGCTCAGGCAGCTGGCAATGTTCCAAACAACCGAGCAAAGCATAAAGCGGGGTCAGCGGCAGGTTGCTGGTGGCTTTGCGTAGCAAGGTGGCATTGTTCTCCTGCTTGATACGGGCACACACATCGGCTAGGCCCTGCAGGCCGACACCCTGCCACTTTTCCCAGCCTTGCTCACCGGTGAGGTAGTGCTGGGCATGCTCGTAATATTGGCTGGCAGACAAAGAAAGCTGGCTGCGCAGCTGAGCGTGGAAGATAGCCATTTTGTCATCGCTTGGTTTGAAGGTATACGGATTGGCCGCTAGCTTTTCCTGCTCCTCTTCCGTCGGGGTACTATTGAGGGTTGCCCCCATCGCTTCGATAACATATTTGATGAAATCACCGACAGCCGCTTGCTTTAGCAGGCCGCGTTCATCGAGCGGTAAGCGCAGAAACCAGATCCACGGCGGATTGTCAGCTTGCCAGAATGAGATAGAAAGATGGGCATGCTGCTGCAGGGGCCATGGATAGGGCTGGCGGTTGTCCTCTACTGCCTTGAATTGCTCTACGTCGATCTCACTGACCCGGCGACCAAGGTCGAAAATCTTGTATTGGCATCCGGCATTGTCTAAGAGTTGGGTAAGGGTATGAAAATTATCCATGGGCAGTCTCAGCGCTCCTCAATCAAGGAGAACGAGTATATACCCAAACTTCATTGAGGTGGTATCCTTCGCCCCCTTGTCAAAATAACATTCATCATTTTAGAGGTTCCGTGATGGATAAATCCCGTCATTGCCAGCTGTTGCTGGATAGGCTAACTACGGTATTGCAAGAGTATGAACATTGGGACGTTGAGCTGCCACCGGCTGAGGCGCTGAGCAGTAACCAGCCGTTTGCCATTGACATCCTGCGCTGTGAGCAATGGTTGCAGTGGATATTTATTCCCAAATTGAACCACATGCTTGCCATGAAGATGGCGCTGCCAGCGGCATTTGAAATTTCCCCCTATGTTGAGGAAGCGATGAAGGAAAATAAGGGCCAAGCGGCAATCTTGGCTGTGACTCGCGAACTTGACCAATTATTTAAGAGTAAATAGTGATGGAACTCGAAATCCTTTACCGTGATGAAAACTTGGTCGCGGTCAACAAACCTGCCGGCATGCTGGTACACCGGTCTTGGCTTGATCGCCATGAGACGGTATTTGTCATGCAGACCCTGCGCGATCAAATTGGCCAGCATGTTTTTCCGCTACACCGTTTAGACCGACCGACTTCCGGTGTATTGCTGTTCGCCCTGTCGAGTGAAACCGCATCGTTGATGATGCCATTGTTCGCCGGACGGGATGTGAAAAAGACCTACCATGCCGTGGTGCGTGGCTGGGTGAAGGAAGCCGCTGTACTCGATTATCCACTCAAAGAAGAGCTGGATAAGATTGCCGATAAAAATGCCGATAAAGACAAAGAAGCCCAGTCGGCGATCACTGCCTATGCCCCGTTGGCTAACGTGGAAACCGATATTCCAGTTGGCCGCTATGCAACCAGTCGCTATTGCTTGGTAGAGATGAAGCCTGAGACTGGGCGTAAGCACCAGCTGCGTCGCCATATGCACCACCTTAGTCATCATATTATTGGCGATGTTAACCACGGTGACGGTCGCCATAACCGGATGTTCCGCGAGAATTATGACTGCCGCCGGTTGATGTTGCACGCCTCGCGCTTGCAACTGCAGCACCCCCTGACCGGTGAGGAGCTGGATATCCGCGCTGGCGTCGATGAAGCGTGGATGCGGGTAATGGATGCTTTCGGCTGGCAGGCTGCTTTGATGGCACCTACTCCCAAGTAACTTCAAATAGCCAATAAACTTGCATCTAACCGCTTAAAAGACCACATTTAATGGGTAATGGAACACAAAGGATGGTGTTGGATGATGGCAAGAGTAGGTGTATTTGTCGGCTCGGTATTCGGCGGGGCTGAAGAGGTTGCAGAAGAAGTGGTACGCTATCTGGCGGAAGCCGGCCATAAGGTTGAGCTATACTTGGAACCGACGTTGGATGAGTTCCTCGGCTACCAGCAGGATCTGGCGCTGGTGGTGTCTTCGACCACGGGGCAGGGGGAAATCCCCGATAATTTACTGCCGCTTTACCAAGCGCTAAATGATACCTTCCCGTTGGTACCCCGGCTTCGCTACGGAGTGATTGCGCTGGGTGACTCAAGCTACGGTGAAGATCGCTTTTGTGGTGGTGGACGCCAGTTTGATGAGCTGCTGGTTCAATTGCAGGCCAAGCCTTTGACAGAGAGGCTGGATGTGGATGCGTGCGTTAACTTCGATGCGCTGGAAGTGGCCATGCCGTGGCTTGAGAGCTGGGCCAAGCAGGCTGATGCAGCCTAACGTTGGTTGGTGACGGTGTTGTTGTGATAAGAGCCCTTAATTGGGCTCTTTGTATTATTGGCCGCGGTAGATCATTTTAGCTTGTCCAGATCGGCCTCGATCTCGGCGATCTTGTGGCTAACCACTTGCTCTAGGTGACGCAGGTCACCAAGGATCTTCTTCTTAATATCAACTTCACTATGCTTTTTGTTGGTGATGCGATCAAGCTCATCGATGATAAATGTCAGAGTGCGGTTGATCTCCGTGACTTCCTTGTATTCCCGGCTCCCGCTGTTGACCATGACGGTTTTACGCTGGCGGGGAAATTTGAACTTCACGCTTTTGGCAAAGAGCTCACCTTTTTGCTTGGCAAAGTAGATTTTTAAAATGTCATTGGCGGCTTCCTGCCGCAGGCTGTAGCGTTCAATCGTTTCCGGCTTTTCAATGCCGATGGCTGTGAGGTTGGGGTACATACAGGCCTCGTGCTTCTGTTATTGGTGTTGATATTGGCGTTTTGTTGTTCTTGTTGTTGGTTTGGCAACGGGAGTGACTGTCGCTAGCCTTCCCGTTGTCTTTTGTTATTGTTTTTCTAGTCGCTCTATAAGCGCATCCCTCAGCTGTACTTGTTGCTCTTCGCTAAGTTGCTCGCCGTCTTTATTGGTGACGATAAAAAAATCTTCTGCCCGCTCACCGATGGTGGTGATTTTAGCGGCTTGTAAGCTGATATGCTGTCGGGCAAACACCGAGCCGACCCGGGCCAATAACCCCGGCATATCCAGTGCGACCAGCTCGATCATGGTTTTCTTTCCCGATTTTGTTGGCAGGAAGTCAACCTTGGTTTTGACGTTGAAGTGCTGCAGTTTGTAGGGTGGACGTTTCTTCTTTCGATCGGACTTCATGTGGGTCAGGGCGTTGACCAGTGCCCGGCGCACCGTCTGGTGGCGGCTTTCACTCAGGGCCTTGCCGGTAGGATCAAGCACCATGAAGGTATCGAGGGCAAAACCATCCTTGCTGGTCATGACCTGGGCATCGTGAACACTGAGGTTTTTCTTGTCTAGCTCGGAGACAACGATAGCAAATAATTTTGCTTTGTCGCGACAGTAAACAAAGACTTCAGTACCGCCACGGGTCGGTTTTTGGCTGATCAAGATCAGAGGCTTACTATGATCCTCATGCTTGAGGATAGCTTCGGCATGCCAGGCGATTTGCTTGTGGGTATGGCGCAGGAAATAGTCTGCCTTAAAGCGCTGCCACAACACTTCGATATCGCGAGGCGCAAACCCCTCGCTCCGCAGCAGGGCTGAAGCCATCTGTTGGTTGTGGCGGATCCGCTCACGAATATCGGGCGGGTTTTCCAGCCCGCGGCGCAGGGCTTTCTGGGTCGAGTAATACAGCTCGGCCAGTAGGGTACGCTTCCAGCTGTTCCACAATTCTTGGTTGGTAGCGCAAATATCAGCCACAGTGAGGCAGACCAGGTGATCGAGCCGTTCTTCGTCACGGACTTCCTTGGCAAACTCGGTGATCACTTCAGGATCGTAGATATCACGGCGCTGGGCGGTGACCGACATCAGCAAGTGCTGGTTGACCAGCCATTTGACCAGGTTGGCCTCGGGTTTGGACAAGCCGTGCTGCAGGCAGAAATCATAGGCATCGACGCCGCCGAGCTCGGAGTGATCGCCGCCGCGTCCTTTGGCTATATCATGGAAGATGGCCGCGAGTAGGAGGATCTCTTTCTTGGCAACCCTAGGATACACTTCGCAGCAGATCGGGTGTCGATCCCGGTTAATCGGATCGTTGAATTTATTGAGGTTCTTGAGCAGCCTGACGGTATGCTCATCGACAGTATAGACATGGAACAGATCAAACTGCATCTGACCGACAATCTGGCTCCATTGTGGCAGGTAGGCAGACAGCACACCATGGCGATGCATTAGGCGGAAGGCTTTTTGCAGACAGTTTGGTTGACGAACCAGCTCCATGAATTTATCCCGCGCTGCTGGGATCTCAATCAGAAAACGGTTAAGTCGGCGGCGGGCGGTACGCAGTTGTCGAAGGGTCGGGGCGGCAATCCCTTCTATCTGTGAGTTACGGGCAACATGCAGGAACATATCGAGGATAGTTTCCGGCCTCGCTTGGAATAGTGCCGGTTTTGTTGCCTCGATAAGGTGGCCACGCAACTGGAAATCGTCATCAAGTACGATGGCATCGGGGGCAGTACCCTTATTCAGAATGGCCTGATCAAACAGCTGCAGTAACATTTTGTTGAGCTCGGCAACACGGCGCAGGGTACGGTAGAAATCTTTCATCATCATTTCGACCCCGCGGTTGCCCTCACCCTGGTAGCCCAGCAACTCTGCCACTGAGGCTTGGTGGCCGAAGGTCAGGCGGTTGTCATAGCGACGTAGCTCGCTATGGAGGGCAAAGCGGATCCGCCACAACGAGTCTTGGCATTCGACCAACTCACGGTATTCGGCATCGGTCAGGAAGCCAAAGCGGCTCATTTCAAGCAGGCTGGTGGCCCCAAAATGACGGCGGGCCACCCAGCTCAAGGTGTGGATGTCGCGCAGGCCTCCGGGACTGGATTTGATGTCCGGTTCAAGGTTATAGGTGGTATCGTGATAGCGGGCATGGCGGGTTTTCTGTTCGTCCAGCTTGGCTTGGTAGAATTGCTCGCTGGGCCAGAAATTACCGTCGTTAAGCCGCTCTTCCAGCTGCTGGTAGGTCTCTGGGTTGCCGCATAGCCAGCGTGACTCCTGCAGGTTAGTTGCCACCGTCAGATCATCAAGGCCAATCGTAATGCACTCATCAATTGTACGGACACTGTGGCCGACATCGAGCTTGAGATCCCACAGCAGGGTGAGGAAGGCACTGATCGTGCTGCCGGTGTTATCGTCAATTGGTGCCTGGCTGAGGATAAGGATGTCGACATCCGACAGGGGATGTAACTCGCCGCGTCCATAACCACCGACGGCAACTAGGGCCAGCGTTGGGTGCTCGGTAAGGCCAAAGTGCTGCCACAGTCGGTCGAGTAGGTGGTCGGTATAGCGTGATCGGGCTTCGACCAAATTCGTTACCGGGGTATGGGCCAGAAACTGGGCCTTCTGGCTGTCGGTAAACTGATCCAGCTCTTGGCGGAGCTGCTCTGGCGCCATGGGGTCAACCTGTTCGGTTGTTGGGTGAGAAATAGGATCTGTCATTGCCGTCCGTGCATAGTCAATACTCTTGATATAACCCTATCACGGTCGGGACTGATAGCAATAAAAAAGCCGACCCAAAGGTCGGCTCAGAGAATCTTCAATCATGCTAAGGCGTGACTTAGTTATTCATCAGACGCGGGATAGTGTCATCGCTACGCAGAGTCAACACTTCACAGCCCGTTTCAGTCACTACAATCGTGTGTTCGTACTGCGCTGATTTTTTGCCATCGCCCGTGTAAACCGTCCAGTCATCGGCGGCATCAACGGTGCAACCGAATTTACCGGCATTGATCATCGGTTCGATAGTGAAACACATACCGGCCTTGAGTACCGAGCGGTCGCTATTGCGGTAGTGTACAACCTGAGGCTCTTCGTGGAATTCACTGCCGATACCGTGGCCGCAGAAATCTTTAACAATTGAATACTTGTTTAAAGGATTCTTCTTGTTGTTGTCTTTGATGAACTTCTCAATCGCGGTACCGATATCACCTACGCGGGCGCCTGGCTTGACCTTGCGCATACCCACATACAAGGCTTCCTGAGTGACGCGGCAGAGACGCTTGTCCGCAGGCGTTACATCGCCGACCAGGAACATTTTTGACGTATCGCCATGGTAGCCCGTTGGACGTACGCTCAAATCGGCATTTTCGTCATTCGGTACAATGACCGTGATATCAACATTGATGATATCGCCGTTCTTGAGAACAGCTGGTTTCATCTGGCCGTTGCTCCCCATCTCATCCTGGCTGGCAGGAATGCCGTGGCATACGATGTGGTTGATAGACGTACAGATAGACTTTGGAAAACCGTGGTAATCAAGTGGGGCCGAGTAGGCGCCTTTCTCCAACGCATAATCATGACAGATTTGGTTTAGCTCGTCTGTCGTCACACCTTCTTTGATGTGAGGTTCGATCATTTCCAGCACTTCAGCGGCCAAACGGCCGGCTGCGCGCATTTTTTCGATCTCTTCAGCCGTTTTGATCTTGATGCTCATTCAGTCTTCTCTATTTGTTTGTTACCTCTTCATTATATGGTAACAGTGAGGGGGCTGGATGGAAACCAAGTTTAGGTACAATCACTGAATTGAAAACATTGGGACTGGATTTTAGTAAGGGAAATATGGTATAAAGCGCGCCGTAATTGGATGATTGAGTTTCGACCCAGTCATGCCGGTTACACTAAACTTTAATTAATCATTCACACATATCGGCACGTCTTCCGGGGTGCCCAGCAGCTTTTCGCGAAGCTGTAACGCCTTTGGCGTTGTCTGGGTCGGTAAGATGGGGTATGTGGACGCCTAACCCCATAGAGGATTATTCAATGGCAACTGTATCAATGCGCGACATGCTTAAGGCTGGTGTACACTTCGGTCACCAAACTCGTTACTGGAACCCAAAGATGAAGCCATTCATCTTCGGTGCTCGTAACAAGGTACATATCATCAACCTTGAGAAAACTGTACCAATGTTCAACGACGCTCTTGCAGAAATCAACAAGATTGCTGCTCGCAAGGGTAAAGTTCTTTTTGTTGGTACTAAGCGTGCAGCCAGCGAATCTATCAAAGAAGCTGCAGTTAACTGTGACCAGTACTACGTAAACAACCGCTGGTTGGGTGGTATGCTGACTAACTGGAAAACTGTTCGTCAGTCAATCAAGCGTCTTAAAGATCTTGAAACTCAGTCTACAGACGGTACTTTCGACAAGCTAACCAAGAAAGAAGCGCTAATGCGTACTCGTGAAATGGAAAAGCTTGAGAAGTCTCTAGGCGGTATCAAGAACATGGGCGGCCTACCAGACGCAATGTTCGTAATCGATGCTGATCACGAGCACATCGCTATTAAAGAAGCGAACAACCTGGGTATCCCTGTATTTGCTGTTGTAGATACTAACTCTAACCCAGATGGCGTTGACTTCGTTGTTCCTGGTAACGATGATGCAATCCGTTCTATCCAGCTTTACACTGGTGCTGTTGCTCAAACTGTTACTGAAGCTCGCAACCAAGATATCGTTGTTCAAGCTGAACAAGACGGTTTCGTAGAAGCTGAATAATAACCAGCTCTTTGAGCATCTTAAGTTACCTTGTGTAAACTAAGTATGGTTACCAGGGGCCTATTGTCGGCCCCTGATTTTTATATCAAGTATTTAAACTGAGGATATAACGATGGCAACAGTTACAGCTGCCCTAGTTAAAGAACTGCGCGAACGTACTGGCGCAGGCATGATGGAATGTAAAAAAGCGCTTGTTGAAGCGAACGCTGACATTGAACTAGCGATCGAAAACATGCGTAAGAGCGGTGCTGCTAAGGCTGCTAAAAAAGCAGGTAACGTTGCTGCTGAAGGTACAATCCTAATCAAAGACGCTGACGGCGTTGCAGCACTTCTTGAAGTTAACTGCCAAACTGACTTCGTAGCGAAAGATGCAAACTTCCTAGCATTTGCTAACGAAGTTCTAGAAGCCGCTCTAACTGAGCGTCTAGACATCGCTGCACTTCAAGCTAAGTTCGAAGACGCGCGTATCGCTCTAGTTGCGAAAATCGGTGAGAACATCTCTATCCGTCGCGTTGAGTTCATCGAAGGTGCTAAAGTTGGTTCTTACCGTCACGGCGACCGTATCGGTGTTGTTGTTGCTGGTGAAGCTGACGAAGAAACTATCAAGCACGTTGCAATGCACGTTGCTGCATCTAAGCCTGAGTTCGTTAACCCAGAAGACGTACCAGCTGACGTAGTTGAGAAAGAGAAAGAAATTCAAGTAGCTATCGCTGTTGAATCTGGCAAGCCTCAAGAGATTGCAGAGAAAATGGTTGTTGGCCGTATGAAGAAATTCACCGGTGAAGTTTCTCTAACTGGTCAAGCATTCATCATGGACCCATCTCAAACTGTTGGTCAGATGCTGAAAGCTAAAGGCGCTACTGTAACTAACTTCATCCGCCTAGAAGTTGGTGAAGGTATCGAGAAAGCTCAAGAAATGAGCTTCGCCGAAGAAGTAGCAGCAGTACAGAAGGGTTAATCCTTCTTGCTAAGAACTCCAAAGACCGTAGCCTAGGCTGCGGTCTTTTTACAACTCCGTTTCTATATTTGTAAGCCTGGAAGGTAAACTAATGACCACGAATCCTAAACCGACTTATCAACGTATTCTACTCAAACTCAGTGGGGAAGCACTGCAGGGCGACGAAGGTTTTGGTATTGATGCACAAGTTCTTGACCGTATGGCTCAGGAAATCAAAGAACTGATTGAACTCGGTGTACAGGTTGGCCTTGTTATTGGTGGTGGTAACCTGTTCCGTGGTGCAGGCCTAGCTGAAGCAGGTATGAACCGAGTTGTGGGCGATCACATGGGTATGCTAGCAACCGTGATGAACGGTTTGGCAATGCGTGATGCGCTACACCGTGCCTATGTGAACGCTCGAGTAATGTCAGCCATTCCTCTTAATGGTGTTTGTGACAACTACAACTGGGCTGATGCGATTAGCCAGTTGCGCCAGGGCCGTGTAGTCATCTTCTCTGCTGGTACCGGTAACCCGTTCTTTACTACGGACTCTGCTGCATGTTTGCGTGGTATCGAAATCGAAGCGGATGTTGTGTTGAAAGCAACAAAAGTTGACGGTGTGTTCACAGATGACCCAGTTAAGAACCCAGATGCTGTTCTTTGTGATAAGCTAAGCTTTCAGGATGTTCTTGAGAAAGAACTGAAAGTAATGGATCTGGCCGCATTTACGCTTGCTCGCGATCACAGCATGCCAATTCGCGTGTTCAACATGAACAAACCTGGTTCCCTACGCCGCGTGGTGATGGGTGAGCAGGAAGGTACGTTGATCTCTAACGACTAAGTCTTGCGAGTAAGTGACGCCACTTATTCTTATCGGGAGCGCCTAGGCTCCCGTCTTTACCGAATCATTAAGGGTATTAATCGTGATTGATGCAATCAAACAAGATGCGCAAGAGCGCATGGGCAAAAGCGTTGAAGCGCTGAAAAACCAACTGGCTAAAGTACGTACTGGTCGTGCACACCCAAGCCTGCTAGACACTATCTACGTTGAGTATTACGGTGCAAACACGCCGCTTAAGCAGCTGGCAAACGTTGTTGCTGAAGACTCTCGTACTCTGGCTATCACGGTATTCGACAAAGAGCTAACGCAGAAAGTTGAAAAAGCGATCATGATGTCTGATCTGGGTCTTAACCCAATGTCAGCCGGTACTGTGATCCGCGTTCCATTGCCACCGCTTACAGAAGAGCGCCGTCGTGATCTGGTTAAGATCGTTCGCGCTGAAGCAGAGCAGGGCCGTGTTGCTATCCGTAACATTCGCCGTGACGCCAACGCAGACGTAAAAGCGCTTCTTAAAGATAAAGAAATCTCTGAAGATGACGACCGTCGCGCTCAGGACGATATCCAGAAGCTGACTGATGCAGCGGTTAAGGACATCGAAGTGATCCTAGAAGTGAAAGAAAAAGAGCTAATGGAAGTTTAAGGCCTGGCCTTAATTCGATAGCTTGATATGGTTTAGGGCGCTGTGCGTGCAGCACAGCGCTTTTTTTTGAGGGATATGTATGGCAGAGCATACAATCGATACTGCGCTTGGTACTGATAGTTTGCCAAAGCACGTTGCCGTAATTATGGATGGCAATGGTCGCTGGGCAAAAGCCAAGGGCAAACCTCGAGTGTTTGGCCACAAGGCCGGCGTTGAAGCTGTACGTAAGACTGTCTCGACCGCGAGTCGCTTGGGGATTCAGGTTGTCACTCTGTTTGCTTTTAGCAGTGAGAACTGGCGACGCCCCGAGGATGAAGTCTCCTTGCTGATGGAATTGTTCATGACGGTACTTAGTCGTGAAGTGAAGCGCCTGCACAAGAACAATATTCGCTTGCGCATTGTCGGTGACACCCGCCGATTCAGCGAGCGCCTGCAGAAGAAAATCGCAGATGCAGAAGCCTTGACCGCCGACAATACCGGTTTGGTGCTGAACGTGGCAGCCAACTATGGTGGTCAGTGGGATATTTTACAGGCAGCCAAGCGGCTTGTTCTGCAAGCGTCCGAGCAGGGATTAACAGAATCTGATATCACTGAAGATATGTTGGCTTCAGGGTTATCCACAGCCGGCTTACCCGATGTCGATCTTCTGATCCGTACCAGTGGGGAATGCCGAATCAGTAATTTCATGCTGTGGCAGGCGGCGTACGCCGAACTTTACTTCACCGAGCAGCACTGGCCAGATTTCGATGAGCAAAGCCTTGTCGAGGCTGTTGCTTGGTTTGTTAACCGGGAACGCCGTTTTGGCTGCACGGGTGAGCAAATTCATGCATTGATGAATAAGTAATTTTTCGCTCGTCAGCGCTAGCAGGATTATGTATTTTATAGGGCATCTGGCTATGGTCTTGATGCCTTTTCTACTGGTAACCGGATTACCAAAACACCGTAGCCGATGGGCTCGGTCACAATAGAAAAATGAGAGGACGCAGTTTGCTTAAGCAACGTATTATCACCGCAGTCATTCTCGCTCCCCTAGTTATTGCAGGAATTTTCCTTTTGCCTTTTCCTGCCTTTGTTGCAGCCCTTGCGGCAATTACCCTACTGGGTTTCTGGGAGTGGACACAATTTGTTGAAACAAAATCGCGCCTTGTCGCGATGATCATACCGGCAGCAGCCATGCTTGTTTCGCTGGTCGCTATGCCAACCGATGTTGAAGCCTTGTCTGCGCTGGCATCATCCCACCAGGCCATGTTGCTGGTGGGTGGGCTATGGTGGATTGTCGCCTCGGCATTGGCGATCAGCTATCCAGGCAGTACCAAATTCTGGTCAACCGTCCCTCCTCTAAAGCACCTCTTTGGTTTGTTGACCCTGCTACCTTTCTTCTGGGGGGTGTTGATGCTCCGGGCCGTTAATTACCTCGACAATCCCTATCATGGTGCCAAACTGGTACTGTTGGTCTGCTTCTTGGTGTGGGCCGCTGATACTGGCGCTTATTTCTCCGGTAAGCGGTTTGGTAAACACAAGATGGCGCCGGCAGTGAGCCCGAATAAGACGATTGAAGGCTTAGTCGGCGGTGCGGTCTTGGCTGTAGCAGTCACCTGGGGCGGCGCGGCACTGATGGACATTCCGTTTGCTAGCCTGTCCAGTTTGCTACTGATTGCGGTCGTGACGGTGGTTGCCTCGGTGTTGGGTGACTTGGTTGAGAGCATGTTCAAGCGTGCGTCAGGCATTAAAGACAGCGGTAATATCTTGCCTGGCCACGGTGGTATTCTTGACCGAATTGATAGCCTGACAGCCGCCCTTCCTGTTTTTGCCCTACTGTATTTATGGTTAGTGTAGGCTAACCTCCTTTTCTGGCCGGCAGTGTGAGTCATGACTGACTTGTTTGCTGCCGGCTTGAGTGCCATGCTCAATTGGCCTGTCAATGATTGTTTATTGTTAAGTGATAGTATGCGTAAGTTAACGATTCTTGGTGCGACGGGATCTATAGGGAGCAGCACATTGGCTGTTGCTGCACAGAATCCTGAGTTGTTTGACGTTGTTGCATTGGCTGCGGGAAGCAATAGCCAGAAAATGTTTGAGCTGTGTCGATTGTGGCAACCGAAATATGCGGCGATGGCCTCGGAGGGTGCCGCGGCGGAACTACGCATTCTACTTAAACAGCAAGGGCTGGCTACCGAGGTATTGGCCGGCGAGGCCGGCTTGTGCCAGGTTGCTTCGCTTGATGAGATTGACACCGTGATGGCGGCGATTGTCGGGGCTGCAGGCCTGCTACCAACCATGGCAGGGGTCAAGGCCGGCAAGCGTATTTTGTTGGCCAACAAAGAAGCTTTGGTGATGTCCGGCCAGATGTTTATCGATGCCTGCCGCGAGTACGGTGCCGAGCTATTGCCGGTAGACAGCGAGCATAATGCCATTTTCCAAAGCCTGCCAGAGCAGGTGCAGCGTGCGATGGGGTATTGTGATCTTGATGCTGCTGGGGTGAGTAAGATTCTGCTGACTGGCTCAGGCGGCCCGTTCCGTTATACCGAGATCAGCGAACTGGCCGCGGTGACGCCTGCGATGGCCATAGCCCACCCGAATTGGTCGATGGGGCCGAAAATCTCGGTTGACTCGGCCACCATGATGAACAAGGGACTGGAGTTTATCGAGGCCCGCTGGCTGTTCAACGCCTCGCGTGAGCAGATGGATGTGATTATTCACCCGCAGTCGGTTATCCACTCCATGGTGCAGTATAAAGACGGCTCTGTCCTGGCCCAAATGGGGTTACCTGATATGAGAACCCCGATTGCCTGTGCGATGTCCTATCCTGAAAGAGTAGAGGCGGGTGTTGCGCCGCTTGATTTTAGTCAGGTCGGTGAGTTTACCTTCTTAAAGCCGGACTTTGCCCGCTATCCTTGCCTGAAGCTGGCGATGGATGCTTGCTTCAGTGGCCAGGCTGCCACCACGACCCTCAATGCTGCTAATGAAGAAGCTGTCGCTGCATTTTTGGGGAACCGCCTAGGCTTTACCGATATTGCCAAGGTTAATCGTCAAGTCATGGATTCTGCGGCGCTGATGGAGCCAGCCGACTTGGAAAGCGTGCTTGAGCTGGATAGAATAGCCAGAGTCTTGGCACAGGAAGTAATACGTAAGGTAGCGTTATGACAGGAATATTATGGAACCTAGGCGCGTTTCTGCTTGCCCTTGGAATACTCATTGCCGTTCACGAATATGGACATTTCTGGGTGGCACGTCGCTGCGGGGTCTATGTCGAGAAATTCTCTATCGGCTTTGGTAAGGCGCTGTGGCGTAAAGTAGGGAAAGACGGTACCGAATATACCCTGGCGATGATCCCGCTGGGTGGCTACGTCAAGATGCTCGATGAGCGTGTCGAGCCGGTTGAATCTGAACGCCGCCATATGGCCTTCAACAACAAGAAACTGTGGCAGCGTAGCGCTATTGTTGCGGCAGGCCCGATGGCGAACTTTGTGTTTGCCATTTTTGCTTACTGGGTTGTTTATCTGATCGGTGTCCCTGCGGTGAAGCCGGTTATTGGCGAAATAGCTCCACAATCGATAGCTGCCAAAGCAGGAATTGAAGGTGGAATGGAACTAAAGACCGTTTCAGGAATCAAAACCGCAGAATGGGAATCCGTTAATATGGCGATGATCTCCCACATCGGCGACAAAGAAATGGTCGTGACCGTGACCGCGCCGGGTACCAGCTACGAAGTGGTAAAGCACCTCGATTTGTCGGACTGGTCATTTGACCCGGAAAGTGAGCGGGTGTTGACGACATTGGGGATCACCCCATACTCGCCTAAAATTACGCTGGTCATTTCACAACTTGTGGAAGACGGAGCAGCAATCTCCGCTGGATTGCGCTTAAATGACGAAATTATTGCAATCGGCGGTGAAAGCGTAACCGAGTGGCAACAGGTCGTGGATGCCGTGCGATCCCATCCTCAGCAGATGCTGACAATGGTGGTGTTACGTGACGGTGTGCCGGTGACCTTGTCCTTGACCCCAGAGGCAAAAGCTGAGGGAGATGAGCTTGTCGGCTATGCAGGGTTTGCACCAAATGTTGACCCATGGCCTGAATCGTACCGCATAAACTTGCAGTATGGACCGATTGAGGCGGTGGGCAAAGCTGCGGAGAAAACGTGGCAACTCGTGACACTGACCTTTGATATGGTGACTAAACTTGTCACCGGTGATGTCGCAATGAAAAATTTGAGTGGCCCGATTTCGATTGCCAAAGGGGCAGGGATGACCGCCGATTACGGCATGGTGTATTTTCTGGGCTTTTTGGCTTTGATCAGTGTCAACCTGGGGATTGTCAACCTGTTGCCGCTTCCAGTATTGGATGGTGGGCATTTGATGTTTTTTGCCATCGAAGCGGTAACACGTCGTCCTGTTTCTGAACGTGTTCAGGATATAGGCTATAGAGTGGGCTCAGCCATTTTGGTTGCATTAATGGCTGTTGCGCTATTCAATGATTTTACCCGCCTTTAATAAGAGCGTTTTAGCAAGGAATAATCAGAACAGTAATGGCGATGAAAAAACTGTTGGTCGCATCGCTACTGCTAAGCAGTAGTATGGCGCAGAGTGCGGAACAATTTGTAGTAGACGATATCCGCTTTGAGGGCCTCCAGCGTGTGACGTTGGGTGCCGCATTGCTCCAAATGCCTGTCAGGGTTGGAGACAATGTTGATGACGGTGATATTTCCGGAATGATCCAATCGCTGTTTGCGTCGGGTAATTTCGAGGATATCCAGGTTTTCCGAGATGGTAATACCTTGCTGGTTCAGGTGCAGGAACGCCCGACGATTGCCAGTATTACCTTCTCCGGCAACAAGGCTATCAAGGAAGAGCAGCTGACAGAGAACCTGGATGCGTCCCGTGTCCGTATTGGTGAATCTCTCGATCGGACTACCCTGAGTAAAATTGAAAAAGGGTTGGAAGACTTCTACTACAGTGTGGGTAAATACAACGCGACAGTGCAAGCTGTGGTGACCCCGCTACCGCGAAACCGTGCAGACTTGAAGTTTGTTTTTACCGAAGGTGTGTCGGCTGAGATCCAGCAGATCAACTTTATTGGTAACAATGTCTTCAGTGATGAAGATCTGCGCGATAAATTCAAGTTGCAGTCGGAAGTGTCGTGGTGGAACTTCTTTGCTGACAAAAAATACCAAAAGCAGGTACTGGCTGGGGATCTTGAGACCCTGCGCTCGATGTACCTGAATAACGGTTACCTCAAGTACCGCCTCGACTCGACCCAGGTAGCGATCTCACCGGACAAGAAAGGGGTATATATCACCCTGAAAGTCGATGAAGGTGAACAGTACAAGGTCGATAGCGTGCAGTTGCGTGGTAACTTGTTGGGCAAAAGTGCCGAACTGGAAGCCTTGGTCGCTATCAATAGCGGTGATGTGTACAGCGGAGCGGAAGTGACGGCGCTGGAAGAGGCACTCAAGCGCAAGCTCGGTGAACTCGGCTATGCCTACCCACAAGTTAACACCATGCCTGATTTCGATGACGATAATCAGCAAGTAACGTTGATTATCAATGTTGAGCCGGGTAAACGTATCTATGTGCGTAATATCGCTTTTTCGGGCAATACCTCAACCAAAGATGAAGTCTTGCGCCGTGAAATGCGCCAGATGGAAGGTAGCTGGCTGAACTCCCGTTCTGTCGAGCGAGGTAAAGAACGTTTGAGCCGTACCGGTTTCTTTGAAACGGTAGATGTCCAAACTGTCCGTGTGCCGGGTACCGATGATCAGGTTGACCTGCAGTATTCCGTCAAGGAGGCCAACGCCGGTAACATCAACTTCGGTGTCGGCTATGGTACCGAGTCAGGTATCAGCTTCCAGGCGGGTATTCAGCAGGATAACTTCCTGGGGACCGGTAACCGCTTCGGCATCAATGCG
Organism: Photobacterium lutimaris; assembly: GCF_003025555.1. Taxonomy (GTDB): domain Bacteria; phylum Pseudomonadota; class Gammaproteobacteria; order Enterobacterales; family Vibrionaceae; genus Photobacterium; species Photobacterium lutimaris. The sequence continues at coordinate 31,893 of NZ_PYMH01000022.1, forward strand.
ATGATGAACGACTACCAGAAGAACGTGAGCTTGGAATACCGGGATCCGTACTTCACCCTCGATGGGATTAGTCTGGGTGGTAAGGTGTATTACAACGAGTTCGAAGCGTCAGATGCTAACATCTCGGACTATACCAACCAGAGCTACGGTGCCAGCCTGACATGGGGTTTCCCGTTTGATGAACTGAACTTCTTCGAGTTTGGCTTGGGTTATGATCACAACAAGATCTCCAATACCCAGGAATATTATCAGATCGAGAAATTCAAGCAGATCCACGGATTTGACCGTGGTGATAACGTGATCGACCTGGATGACTTTAACTGGTCGGTGTCCTGGACCCGAAATAACCTCAACCGAGGCTACTTCCCAACGGCCGGTAACCACCAGCGTGCCTCGTTCCGGATGACGGTTCCGGGCTCAGATGCCCAGTTCTTCAAAGCTCAGTATGATGTGCGCCAGTACTTCCCGCTGACGGAAGACCACGACTATAGCCTGTTGCTTCGTGGCCGAGTCGGCTACGGTAACGGTTATGGTACGACCGACAATGGCAGTGACCAGCTGTTGCCGTTCTATGAAAACTACTATGCGGGGGGCTTCTCGACCTTACGAGGATTCCGTTCGAATACCGTTGGCCCGAAAGCGGTCTATCTGGATTACAGCGGCGGCGGTAATAACCCGGATCTGATTGGTTCGGATGATGCGGCCGGTGGTAATGCCGTGGCGCTGGCCAGTATGGAGCTGATCGTCCCAACGCCGTTTGCCTCCTTGGAGGTCCGCAACCAGATTCGTACCAGTGTGTTTGTTGATGCCGGTACCGTGTGGGATACGGAATATGACCTACGTGACTCGGATGGCTTGTACATCCACGATTATTCCGATCCATCGTTGATTCGTGCATCTTATGGTGCAGCCCTACAATGGATGTCGCCAATGGGACCGCTCGTATTCTCGGTTGCTAAGCCAATCAAGAAATACGAGGGTGATGATGAAGAGTTCTTCACTTTCACAATTGGTCGAACATTCTAAATATTTGAGGAGATACCTTTTGAAACAATGGATGAAAGCGGCTGGCCTTAGCCTTGTAATTCTGTCATCGTCATTTTATGCCCAAGCCGCAGAAGCCGCACAAAAGGTGGGCTACGTGGCAACCAGTCAAGCGATGGCCCAGTTGGCCCAGCGCTACAATGTGCCTGAGAAACTCCGTAATGAGTTCAAAGACCGCATTGCTGAGCTGCGTGGTATCGAAGGCAGCATGAAGACCAAAGTCGAGAAGATGAAGCGCGACGGCGAGTTGATGAGCTCAAGCGAGAAAACCAAGCTGCAGCGTGAAATGCAAAGCCTGGAGTCTAACTATAAGCTGAAGGCTCAGGCTCTGCAGGAAGATCAGCGCCGCCGTGGTGCCGAGGAAGAGCAGAAGCTGGTTCAGAAAATCCGTCAGGCTATTCAAGATGTTGCCAAGCGCGAAGGCTACGATATCGTGGTTGATGCCAATGCGGTGCTTTATGCTAGCCCGAAAGATGATCTGTCTTCTAAAGTGATTTCTGCCGTTAAGTAAGGTTTGCCTTAACGTCTCAGAAAATCTATCTATAAGTCGAAAGGATGGGGGATACTTTGGTAAACTTCATGCTTTCGACTTGTTTTATTTTGGGCGCAAAGCCCTATCGCATACTGGTCTTACCAAGTGGAATGGTATTCTGCGTCAACATAGGCCCTGAAATTTTGGGGTGTTCTGTTGTTGCGACGAGATAGAATTACCGGTTGGTAGGCAATACCAAGCAGACAGTATTCTGTTGATCCTCAGGTATGCCAACAAAGAATTAGAAATTATAAGGTATCGAATGGCTGGAATGACTCTTGCTGATATAGCAACTAAGCTGGGTGCTGAACTTCGTGGTGATGGCACGGTAGTTATCGAATCTATTGCGGGAATGGCGACGGCCGGTGAAGGCCAGATCACTTTCCTGTCGAGCAGTAAATACCGTAAGCAGTTGGCAGAATGCCAAGCGGCGGCGGTGATGCTCAAAGAGGCTGATGCCGAAGGGTTCGAAGGCAATGCCCTGCTATTGGCTGACCCTTACCTAGGCTATGCCCTGGTAGCCCAACTGTTGGATACCACACCGGCTTGTGCGTCAGACATTGCACCGTCGGCCTATGTGGATCCAACGGCAGTACTGGGTGAGAACGTTGCTATTGGCCATAACGCCGTGATCGAAGCCGGTGCATGCATTGGTGACAACGCCCAAATTGGTGCTGGTTGCTTCATTGGTAAAAATGCCCAGATAGGCGCAGGTACCAAGTTATGGGCCAATGTCACGATTTACCACAATGTGGTATTGGGTGAGCAGTGTCTGGTGCAGTCGAGTACTGTGATTGGCGCAGATGGCTTCGGTTACGCGAATGATAAAGGCGAGTGGGTGAAAATCCCGCAGCTGGGCAGCGTACGCATCGGCAATCGCGTAGAAATCGGCGCATGTACTACTATTGACCGTGGTGCGCTTGACGATACGATTATCGACGATAATGTGATTATCGATAACCAGATGCAAATCGCCCACAATGTGCAGATCGGATATGGTACGGCAATGGCGGGTGGTACTATTGTTGCCGGCAGTACCAAAATTGGCAAATACTGTATTATTGGTGGTGCATCAGTGCTTAATGGCCATATCGAGATCGCCGATGGCGTTACGATTACCGGCATGGGAATGGTGATGCGCAGCATTGAAGAGAAGGGGATGTACTCTTCCGGTATCCCGCTTCAGCCAAACAAAGAGTGGCGTAAGACCGCAGCTCGTACCATGAAAATCGACGAGATGAACAAGCGTCTTAAAGCCGTTGAAAAGCAACTGGCAGAGAAAGGCGAATAAGGCCGGGTCAGTGACAACTTTAGCGGCCGGTTAGGCTGGTCGCTTTGCTTTTCTAGCACACCGTATTTTTAATATTTTAAACAGGAATTCAGTTTTGACTAGCGAAAATAAAACGCTGAATATCACGGAAATTCAAGAGCTTCTTCCGCATCGTTACCCGTTTTTGATGATTGACCGCGTAACGCATTACGAAGAAGGTAAAACCCTGACTGGCATTAAAAATGTGTCGGTAAACGAACCTCAGTTTACGGGCCACTTTCCGAAGATGCCTGTTTTCCCAGGCGTGATGATCCTCGAGGCAATGGCACAGGCTACTGGCTTGTTGGCATTCAAAACCTTCGGTGCGCCGGCGGAAAATGAGTTGTATTACTTTGCCAGCGTCGATAATGGTAAATTCCGTAAACCGGTAGTGCCTGGCGATCAGCTGGTTATCGAGGTTGAATTCCTGAAGGAGCGCCGCGGTATTGCTATGTTTAATGGTGTAGCGAAAGTTGATGGCGAAGTGGTTTGTTCTGCTGAGCTCAAATGTGCAAGACGAGAGTTTTAATGATCCACGAAACTGCGCAGATTCACCCTTCGGCGGTGATCGAAGAAGGCGTTAAGATTGGCGCCAATGTTACGGTTGGTCCGTTTACCTATATTGGCAAAGATGTCGAAATCGGTGATGGCAACGAGATCATGTCACATGTCGTGATCAAGGGCCCGACCAAGATCGGTAATGATAACCGTATTTTCCCGTATGCGATTGTCGGCGAAGAGTGCCAAGACAAGAAGTATAATGGTGAGCCGACTCGCCTTGAAATTGGTGACCGCAATGTGATCCGCGAAAGCGTTCAGATCCATCGTGGTACCATTCAGGATAAAGGCGTAACCATCGTAGGTAACGATAACCTGCTGTGTGTTAATGCCCATATTGCCCATGATGTTGTGGTCGGTGATCATACCCACATAGGTAATAACTCTATTCTTGGTGGCCATGTGACGGTTGCGGATCATGCCGGTGTGATGGCACTGTCTGCTATCCACCCTTTCTGTACTGTCGGTGCCTTCAGCTATGTTGGTGGTTGTTCGGCCGTGGTTCAGGACGTCCCTCCATACGTACTGGCGCAGGGTAACCATGCGACCCCTTACGGCCTGAACTTGGTTGGCTTGCAGCGTAACGGCTTTGAGAAGAAAGAACTGCATGCGCTGCGTCGTGCCTACAAGGAAATCTACCGCTCAGGCAAGACCATGGAAGAAGTGAAGCCGGTTCTGGCTGAGATGGCCGAAGAGTGGCCGTCAGTCGGCCTGCTGCTTGATGCGCTGAACAATACCGAACGCGGAATTATTCGTTAATATGACGAAGCCACTTCGAATAGGAATTGTCGCCGGGGAAATCTCCGGCGATATTTTAGGTGCCGGCTTTATGCAGGCGGTACGCGAGCAGTATCCGGATGCCGAATTTGTCGGTATAGCCGGCCCGCGGATGCAGGCAGAAGGTTGCGAGACACTGTTCGACATGGAAGAACTGGCGGTAATGGGCATTGTCGAAGTGCTCGGTCGTCTGCCAAGGCTGTTCAAGGTCAAGGCTGAGCTGGTTAAGTATTTCACTGATAACCCGCCGGATGTCTTTGTTGGCATTGATGCGCCGGATTTCAATCTCCGCCTAGAGCGGAACCTCAAAGATGCCGGGATAAAAACCGTGCATTATGTCAGTCCGTCAGTCTGGGCGTGGCGCCAAAAACGTATCTTCAAAATTGAAGCCGCCACTAATTTGGTGCTGGCGTTCTTGCCGTTCGAGAAAGCTTTCTACGATAAATTTAATGTACCGTGTGAGTTCATTGGCCACACCATGGCCGATGCTATTCCGATGCAAACCGACCGGTTTGCCGCCCGCGAGCTGTTGGGGGTAGCGCAAGACAAGCGTTGGTTGGCGGTACTGCCGGGCAGCCGCGGTGGCGAGATGGAACTGCTGGCCCCACCGTTTATCGAAACCTGCAAGTTGCTCAAGGCCCAGCATCCTGATCTTGGCTTTATGGTGGCCTTGGTCAACCAGAAACGCCGGGACCAGTTTGAACAGGCATGGCGTGAAACTGCACCTGAACTTGACTTCGTGCTGGTGGATGATACCGCGCGTAACGTCATGATCGCTTCCGATGTGGTGTTACTGGCGTCCGGGACAGTAGCGCTGGAATGCATGTTGGTCAAAAGACCGATGGTGGTGGGTTACAAGGTCAAACCGTTGACGGCATGGCTTGCGAAGAAAATGCTCAAGACCAAGTATGTCTCGCTGGCCAATATTCTGGCCGATCGCGAACTGGTGCCTGAGCTGCTGCAGGATGACTGCACCCCAGAAAATCTGGCCACAGAAGTGAATCGCTTCCTGAGTGCTGATAATACCGAGCTGATGACCGAATTTGCCCGTCTGCACCAGCTGATCAAGTGTAATGCGGATCAGAAGGCGGCAGCGGCAGTCCTGCAACTAATTGATAAATAAAATGAGCAAAGAACTAGAACCGTTTGAATATCCGCTGGCAACCTGTATTGCTGGTGTTGATGAAGTCGGCCGTGGTCCATTGGTGGGCGCAGTGGTTACCGCTGCGGTGATTTTGGATCCGGCCAATCCGATTGAAGGGCTGACCGACTCGAAGAAACTAAGCGAGAAGAAGCGTAACCTGCTGTTTGATGAAATCAAAGAGAAGGCGCTGGCTTGGTCATTAGGTCGTTGTGAGCCGGAAGAAATTGATCAGCTCAATATCTTACAGGCAACCATGGTCGCAATGCAGCGGGCGGTGGCTGGACTTGCTGTTGAGCCTGACTTTGTGCTGGTGGATGGTAACCGTATTCCTGAGCTGCCGATGGCAGCGCAGGCGGTGGTGAAGGGCGATTTGCGGGTGGCTGAGATCAGTGCTGCCTCGATTCTGGCCAAAGTCACGCGTGATCGTGAGATGGAAGAGCTCGATGCCGAATACCCGCAGTACGGTTTTGCCAAGCATAAAGGCTATCCGACCAAGGCGCATTTTGAAGCCTTATCCGAACACGGGGCGATTGAGCAGCACCGTAAGAGCTTCAAGCCGGTTAAGCGGATCCTCGGGCTCGACTGAGTCTGTTTATCCTCAAATAGCCACAAGCGTCCCCGCTTTTTGGGCGGTTTGAGGTTACTGGGTATATAATCTTGCCAAATCGCGGGTTTTTGCACCCCTTTAAAACACGCATCACTAAAAGGTGGTGATTAGAGTCAACAGCCCTGGTGCTTTGGGCTATAATCACCGTCTTGTTTTTTGAACAACTCTATTCTGGTTAGTCATGGCTGAACCTCGTTTTATTCATCTTCGTGTCCACAGTGACTTCTCTATGGTTGATGGCCTGTCCAAAGTACCGCCGCTGGTGAAAACCGTGGCCGGGATGGGCATGCCCGCAATGGCGCTGACGGACTTTACCAACCTGTGTGGCTTGGTGAAATTCTACTTTGCGGCCCAAGGCGCCGGCATGAAGCCGATCATCGGTGCGGACTTCAAGGTAATGTCCGATGAGATGGGCGAGGAGCTGTGTGACTTGACGGTACTGGCTGCCGACAATGACGGTTACCAGAACCTGACCATGCTGATTTCTAAGGCTTACCAGCGCGGCCATGTCCAGCACCTTCCGGTGATGGATAAAGAGTGGTTGGTGGAGCACAAGAAAGGCCTGATCTTGCTGTCGGGCGGTAAAACGGGTGATGTGGGTAAAGCGCTACTTAAAGGTAACCAGCAATTGGTCACCAAGTGTGTGGATTTCTACCAGCAGCATTTCCCTGATGCCTATTACCTCGAACTAGTCCGTACCGGTCGTGCTGACGAAGAGGCCTATTTGCACTTTGCCATTGAACTTGCCGAGAACGTAGATTTACCCGTCGTGGCAACCAATGATGTGCGTTTTATCAACCCAGACCAATTCGATGCCCATGAAATCCGGGTCGCCATCCATGATGGTTACACCATGGTCGATCCTAACCGACCTAAGCTATACAGCGCCCAGCAATACCTGCGCAGCGAAGACGAAATGTGTGAGTTGTTCTCTGACATTCCGGAAGCGCTAGAAAACAGCGTAGAGATAGCTAAGCGCTGTAACGTCACGGTTCGTCTTGGTGAATACTTTCTGCCGAACTTCCCAACGGGCGATATGACCATCGAAGATTTCTTGGTTAAGGAATCGGAGAAAGGGTTGGAGCGCCGTTTGGCGTTCCTGTTCCCGGATGAAGAGGAGCGTGCCAAGCGTCGTCCGGAATATGACGAGCGTTTGGATATCGAGCTGAAGGTTATTAACCAGATGGGGTTCCCGGGTTACTTCTTGATCGTCATGGAGTTTATCCAGTGGTCGAAGGATAACGGGGTGCCAGTTGGCCCGGGCCGTGGTTCGGGTGCGGGCTCCCTTGTGGCCTATGCGCTCGACATCACCGATCTTGACCCGCTAGAGTTTGACCTCCTGTTCGAACGTTTCCTTAACCCGGAACGTGTATCGATGCCCGATTTCGATATCGACTTCTGTATGGATAAGCGTGATCAGGTTATTGATCACGTGGCAGAGATGTATGGTCGCGATGCGGTATCTCAGATCATCACCTTCGGTACCATGGCAGCGAAAGCGGTTATTCGTGACGTTGGCCGCGTACTGGGCCACCCTTACGGTTTTGTTGATCGGATCTCTAAGCTGGTACCTGCCGAACCAGGGATGACCTTGGCCAAGGCATTCGAAGCCGAGCCGCAACTACCGCAGGTCTATGAAGCTGATGAAGAAGTCAAAGATCTGATCGACATGTGTCGCATCCTCGAGGGTGTGACCCGAAATGCAGGTAAACACGCTGGTGGTGTTGTTATTTCACCGACCACGATCACCGACTTTGCCCCGCTGTACTGCGATGCGGAGGGGGCCAACCCGGTTACCCAGTTCGACAAGAATGACGTGGAAACCGCCGGTCTGGTCAAGTTCGACTTCTTGGGCCTGCGTACCCTGACGATCATCGACTGGGCATTGGGGATGATCAACCCACGCCTGAAGGAGCAAGGGAAAGAGCCGGTCAATATTGCCGCGATTCCGATGGACGATGCTAAGTCGTTCGCGATGTTGCAGCGTTCCGAGTCCACGGCGGTATTCCAGCTGGAATCTCGCGGGATGAAAGACTTGATCAAACGCCTACAACCCGACAGCTTCGAAGATATGATCGCACTGGTTGCCCTGTTCCGTCCGGGACCGCTGCAATCGGGCATGGTAGATAACTTCATTGACCGTAAGCACGGCCGAGAAGAAGTCTCTTACCCGGATGCGACTTGGCAACACGAATCATTGAAAGAGATACTGGAACCGACCTACGGCATCATTCTCTATCAAGAACAGGTGATGCAGATCGCCCAGGTCTTGTCTGGTTATACCCTGGGTGGCGCAGATATGTTGCGTCGTGCAATGGGTAAGAAAAAGCCGGAAGAGATGGCCAAGCAGCGTGCCACCTTTGAAGAAGGGGCGGTAAAGAACGGCGTTGACGGCGAGTTGGCGATGAAGATCTTCGACTTGGTAGAAAAATTCGCCGGCTATGGTTTCAACAAATCCCACTCCGCAGCCTACGCTCTGGTGTCGTACCAGACGCTTTGGCTGAAGGCGCATTACCCCGCCGAGTTCATGGCGGCGGTAATGACCGCCGATATGGATAACACCGACAAGATTGTCGGCTTGGTGGATGAATGCCACCGAATGAAGATCACCTTGCTGCCACCGGATGTCAACAAGGGTCTTTACCGTTTCAATGTCGATGACAAAGGTGCCATCGTGTATGGTATCGGTGCGGTGAAGGGGGTAGGTGAAGGCCCGATCGAAAATATTATTGCCGCACGTGAAAAGGGTGGCCACTTTAAGGACCTGTTTGATTTTTGTGCCCGAATTGACACCAAAAAAGTGAACAAGCGGGTACTGGAGAAACTGATCAAATCCGGTGCGATGGACCGCCTTGGTCCAAACCGGGCAGCGATGATGGCGACACTTGATGATGCCATCCGAGCGGCTAGCCAGCATCACCAGGCCGAAGCGTTCGGCCAGGCCGATATGTTCGGGGTACTGACCGCGGCACCGGAGGAAGTGGAGCATGCATATGCCAATATTCCGGAATGGCCAGATAAAGTGTGGCTGGAAGGGGAGCGCGAGACGCTGGGCCTATACCTGACAGGCCACCCGATCAATGCCTACGTCTCAGAGCTCAAGCACTATACGACCTGGCGCTTGAAAGATGCCCACCCGACTGGACGTGACAAAGTGGTGAGCGTTGCCGGCTTGGTGATCGGTGCCCGGGTGATGACCACCAAGCGGGGGAGCCGGATAGGTATTTTGACCCTTGATGACCGCAGTGGCCGAATGGAAGTGATGTTATTCTCTGAAGCCTTGGAACGTCACTTGGATCTTATTGAAAAAGATAAAATTCTGGTTGTATCTGGACAGGTCAGCTTTGATGATTTCAATGGCGGCCTTAAAATGTCGGCCCGGGAAGTGCTAGATATCGCAGATGCGAGAGAAAAGCACCTACGCGGTCTTGCCATCTCGGTAACAGAGAGGCAAATTGATGAACAGTTTTTTGAACGTTTCAGCAAAGTGCTGGAACCGCACCGGGCAGGTACCGTACCTGTCAATGTGTATTATCAGCGCTCGAATGCTCGCGCCAAACTGACTCTGGGAACGGAGTGGCGTGTTACCCCGGCAGATCAATTAATTTCTGATCTTAAAATATTGCTGGGTGATAAGCAGGTTGAGCTTGAGTTTAATTAAAATAGCCCATAGTTATCAGTAATAGACGACTGACAATTATGAGCAAAAGGACTGAATTGGTATGAGCCTTAACTTCCTTGAGTTTGAACAACCGATTGCTGAACTAGAAGCAAAAATTGAAGCACTGCGTGATGTTTCTCGCCGTGATGAGTCTGAATCGGTTGATTTGGATAAAGAGATTGAGCAGCTTGAAAAGAAGAGCCTAGAGCTGACCAAAAAGATTTTTGGCGATCTAGGTGCATGGCAAGTCGCTCAGCTGGCACGCCACCCACAGCGTCCATATACGTTTGACTATGTGGAGCATATGCTTACTGAGTTCGATGAACTGGCGGGTGATCGCGCGTTTGCGGATGACAAAGCTCTTGTTGGCGGTATCGCCCGTCTGGACGGTCGCCCGGTAATGGTGATTGGCCACCAGAAAGGCCGCGAGACCAAAGAAAAGGTATTGCGTAACTTTGGTATGCCAAAGCCGGAAGGTTATCGTAAAGCCCTTCGCCTGATGAAAATGGCCGAGCGTTTCAAGATGCCTATCATTACCTTCATCGATACTGCGGGTGCTTACCCTGGTGTTGGCGCTGAAGAGCGCGGCCAATCGGAAGCGATTGCAACGAACTTGAAAGAGATGGCTGGCCTGACGGTGCCGGTGATCTGTAACGTTGTGGGTGAAGGTGGTTCAGGTGGTGCATTGGCAATTGGTGTCGGTGACTGTGTCAACATGCTGCAATACTCAACGTACTCGGTGATCTCACCGGAAGGTTGTGCATCTATTCTATGGCGTGATTCTGACAAGGCACCGCAGGCTGCAGAAGCGATGGGAATGACGGCAGAGCGCCTGAAAGAACTTGAGCTTATCGACAACATCATCGAAGAGCCGCTAGGTGGTGCACACCGCAATGTACCTCAAATCTCGGGGTCTTTGAAAAAGCAAATTCTGGCGACCCTAGAAGAGCTTGATCAACTTGATACCGATGCACTGCTTGAGCGTCGTTACCAGCGTTTGATGAGCTACGGTTACTGCTAATCAGCACGGTATGCCGATAATATTGGCAATATATTGCATCTAACGGGTCAGCCTTTGGGCTGGCCCGTTTTTTTGTTCAGTACTCCCCCGCTGCAGCAGTGTAGGAGGTATACTTTCGCAGTGTGTTAATTAGGATGTTGCTCAATGCTTTATGCCCATTTAGAAGCCTATCTTGCTGCTACGGTCGCAAAGCCGGCCCGATTTGTCCTGGCCCTCAGTGGCGGGCTGGATTCACGGGTGCTGCTCCATCTCATGGGGCGTTATCTTCAGGCTCATCCAGAAGCGGGCTGTAAGGCTGTGCATGTCCACCACGGTCTGAGTCCCCATGCCGACTGTTGGGCTGAGCGTTGTGCTGCCTGGGCTGCTGAGGCGGGAATTATGATTGAAATCGAGCGGGTCTCGCTGGTACTGGGAAAGCGCATGAGTGTGGAGCAGCAGGCAAGAGATGCCCGCTATGCGGCCCTGCAAACCCATATCGGCCCGGGGGATGTATTGCTGACAGCCCAGCATGCCGATGATCAGCTGGAAACGGTTTTGCTGGCTCTGAAAAGGGGCAGTGGTCCCGCAGGGCTATCGGCAATGCCGCAGCGGATGGCGTTTGCTTCAGGTTGGCATCTCCGACCTTTGCTTGAGTACCCCCGGGCTGCCATTGAACAGTATGCCAGCGAGCATCACCTTGATTGGGTTGAGGATGAGAGCAACAGTGACGAGCGGTACGACCGCAACTTCCTGCGTCACCAGATCACCCCGTTGTTGCATGGCCGCTGGCCGGGGATCCGCAAGGCGGTTGCCCGCAGTGCCGCTTTATGCGGTGAGCAGGAGGCTTTGCTGCAGGAACTGCTGGCAGATCAGCTCAGTGAGGCTATCTCAGCCGATCAAAGTTTGGATATCGCCGGTCTGCATCCTGACAAGCCGGGTAGCGAGCGGCGAGGCAAGGCGCTACTGCGCTATTGGCTTGCTGAGGTTGGCGTGAAAATGCCCTCACAGGCCCAGTTGGAGCAGGTGTGGCATTCTGTGTTATTGGCTAAACCGGATGCTAATCCCAAGGTGTGCTGGGGGGAGGTGGAAGTACGCCGGTTCAGGCAGCGCTTGTATGTTGTCCAGCCTTGGCCGGATGTCTCCAGTTCAATTTTGCCGGCGGTCTTAAACGAAGCCTGCTCGTTGCCCTCGTCACTGGGATCATTGCTGCTAGCTGAGTCGAAAGACGGTCAATTACGCTTACCGCAGCATGACGAGCCGATTTCCGTGCGCTTCGAGCCTGCCGGGCTGGAAGTCCAGCCCGTTGGCCGGGTGGGTAAGCGCAAGTTGAAAAAGCTGTTTCAGGAGTACGGGGTGCCGAGCTGGCAACGACGCCGAACGCCCTTGATTTTCTATGGCGAAGAGCTGGCCGCGGTAGCCGGATTGTTTGTTGTTAAAGCATTTGCCGGTAAGGAGTGTGACCTGACATGGCACTACGAGCAGGAATAAGTGCACAATATCATGACTTAATTTAGTATTTGTTGTTGAAAAAAGGCACAATTTAATCAGCTGAATGTATTGTCGTGCCAGCGCTATATCCCGAGGGGATACCATGGATAATAGAAATAATAATGAGGACCTGATGAAGAAAGTTCTAGCTTGTGTAATGTTCGCAGCCGTAATGGCGAGTCCTGTGATGGCTGCTGGTGATCCGGTTGCCGGAAAATCTAAAGCCGCGGTGTGTGCTGCCTGCCATGGTACAGACGGTATCGCCGTTATTCCTGGTTATCCTAACCTGAAAGGCCAGAACGAGCAGTATCTGGTCCGTTCGCTGAAGGCGTATAAAAATAAAGAGCGTACAGGCGGAATGGCGATGGTAATGCAGCCGCAGGCTTCTATGCTCAGTGATCATGACATTGCCAATGTTGCCGCTTATTTTGCTCAGATGAAGTAATACTGACCCAGTTAAGCACAAGGTTAATCTCCTGTGCTGATGGATATCAGCCATTTTGCGTTAGTCCGGTTAGTGATATAACAACGCCAATCGCCCAGACCTTTTTAACCAGAAGGTCTGGGCGTTTTTTGTTAGGCGTTATGCTGCTCTTCCCTGATTATTCCTTGTTCGAAGTAAATAGGTGTTATGACTCCGTAAAGTAATATTTCCATCTGTTTGTTTATCTTTTGTCCAAATGAAAGCTCTACGGTTGCGTAAAAATTCAGAACACATTATTGTACTAGCACATTGATACATTAACGTTGTTTAGGAGTCATTATGAGTAAACCATCCACACTTGGGGGAGCGTGTATTATCGCCAGTGTTTGTGTTGGGGCAGGCATGCTTGGGTTGCCAAGTGCAGGTGCGGGTGCGTGGACGTTATGGAGTGTGATTGCCATTTCTGTCACGATGATCATGATGACGTTTTCTGGATGGTTATTGTTAGAAGCACTTAAGCATTACGAGTTTAAATCCTCATTTAATACTGTCACTAAAGACCTATTAAGTGACAAGGTGAATTTAATCAACAACTTATCGCTTTATTTTGTCGGTGGCATCCTGCTGTATGCGTATATTTCGTCGTCAGGTATGATTTTCAGTGAAATGCTAGGTGTCACGCGTGAATTGGCTTCCGTTTTGTTTGTTGCAGTTTGCTCGGCCTTTGTCTTGCACTCTACCCGTGCGGTAGACCGGATCTCAATTGTTTTGATCCTCTTCATGATCATTAGCTTTGTATTGGGTGTTTCCGGGTTGGCTTCAAATATCAGTGTGCCGACTTTATTTGCCCAGAGCGAATCTGAAAGCGCTTTTTCAGGCTATGCGTTAGCCCTGTTGCCGGTCGCGTTAACCTCTTTTGGCTATCACCATTCGGTGAGTACAATGCGTGATTACTACCAGGATGAGCAACGTGCCAAAAAAGCGATTCTTGGCGGTACTCTGATTGCACTGACATTCTATCTTGGCTGGGTGATCTGTATCTTTGGTAATGTACCACGTCAAGAGTTCGGTCCAGTAGTAAGTGCGGGGGGCGGTGTGGATGCCTTAATGGCGGCACTGACTTCAGCCATTGATTCAAATAGCATTAAACAAGCCCTGCATGTCTTTTCTATTGCCGCGATTGTCTCATCATTTATTGGTGTTGGGTTAGGTGTGTTCGATTACTTGGCGGACTTATTTGGCTTTGCTGATACCAAACAAGGCCGACTAAAAACCTGGGGCGTGACTTTTGTTCCGCCATTGGTGTTCTCGTTAGTTGCACCGTTTGGTTTTGTTGCCGCGATTGGTCTAGCTGGCGCTGCTGCCACTATCTGGACTTGTATTATTCCGGCGACGTTGGCAAAAACATTACGTCAACGAGCACCAGAACAAGAAGGTTTTGTGGTTCCAGGGGGTAATGCGACGATTTATATGGTAATTGCATTCGGGGTACTGACAGCCGCCTTCCATTTACTGGCGATGGCGAATCTACTGCCTGTCTTTAAAGGCTAGGTTTAATACCAATCTGGATAAGTAGTTGATCAAGTATTTGCACTGGAAAAATCGTTGTTATCAAGGCAGATATTGCAGTAACTAGTGGCTCTAATTACAAAATATCTAACGCAGAAAACAGCGATTTTAACCTGCAAGACTGATCAAATATTTATGTAGGTTGGTATAAGCACTGGGTTATGTATTCATGCAATAAAAAAACGGAAGCCGAGGCTTCCGTTTTTTTGCTTTGAATCAGCCTTTGTTATTGCTTACGGCCTTATCGAAACTGCTTGGCTTCCGGCAGGTAATCAAATCCGGCACCGGCAAGTTTGGCTATCAACGTTTTTTTATCGATATCGTAGTACTTGACCAAGGCATCCAGATCACCGAATTCATCGCGGATCTTCATATTGACGATACTCATCAGCATGACAGGATCCATGCTCTCAAAGTTGTTCAAATTCATTATGCGTCCTCGTGATCGCTCATCAGTAAGTTGGCTGCGGCAAAAGCGGCACGCTCGCGCACATCTTTTGGCAACGTGTCGTTGGCCGCAATGTCATTCAGTGCCTTGATTGCACAGTGGATCGCCTTGGGGATATAGCCCAACTCACCACCACCAATCTGTGCGTAAATCATACGTACTTGCTCGCAGCACTCATAAACTTTCATCGTGTGTCCTTCATAAAAAGTGATTTCGGCAACCGGCTGGCTAGAATACAAATCTATATAAATATTTGATCATCATGGTTATTTGATCAACTACTTATCCTAGTTGGTATAACAGCAGAGGGCTGGCGAAAACAGGCTTATGGAAGTGGGTATTACTATACCAAAGACTTTCCGGGGACGGCAGGGGATTTAACGGGTACGTTTTTGTTTGTACAGATGGCGGTCAGCGCGGTCAACCAAGGTGATATTGGTGTCGCCTTTCTGATAGGAGCTAAAACCACTAGAGCAGCCGATTTTTAGTGTACGTAGGGTAGAATCGTCCGTCATCAGGGCGTCCAGTCGGCGGATCACGTGTAGAGCGGATGAATCGGTTGCGGGTTGGAGCAATACCGCAAATTCATCACCGCCAATGCGGTAACAGCGGTCAGTGGCTCGGACCGATTTTTTCAGTAGCAGTGAGAAGTGGCGGATCACCTTGTCACCGTCGGGATGGCCGAAGCGGTCATTGACTTGTTTGAAGTTGTCGAGATCGAACATCGTCAACACCAAGCCGATATTGCGCCTTTCGCTCATCGCGATCGCGTGGCTGATGTCCTGTTCAAAGCTGTTGCGGTTGCCAAGGCCCGATAGGTAATCACGCAAAGCCATATTTTTGACTCGGCGGTATTCAAGTGCACAGGCTAGTGGTCCGGCAAACAGGCGATGATAGGTATGTAGCAAGTTGACTTCATCTTTATCGAGCGCGTATGGCGTATGGTATTGCAGCTTACCCAGGTCTTGCTTATTGAAGCGCAGGATGAACGTTTGCCGAAATGGGGTATTTGACCCTTGACGGACAAGAGTCGTTGCATCTTCTGAATGCCATATTAACCTGCTGATATCTACCTGTTTTTCAATCTCTCGGCTGAAAATATCAAATAGCAGGTTGATATCCAGCTTCCCTTGGAGTTTTTGTAGCAGCAACAGGCGCTGATCAGCCCCAAGGGGTTTGGTCCTTGGTTTCGCGAATTGGCTATCGGCCTGCTTTTCATTCCAGTGGAGTGGATCCATATATGTGTCAAAAAATTACTAGGGAACTTACTATAGGCAATTATTAAGCCATTTCAATACCTAAACAGAGTTTATATTATTAATCATCTGATTTAATTAAGAAACTGCGAAGATGAGCTTCTTTTTCTTGAGTATCTTCATATCCCATCTTGATCAGGGCCTGGATGTAGGCGGGTTCGAATAGGATATAGCTGGTGATAGCCGCATCATCCTTGGGACTAATACCGATTAGCTGCATTAGACCACGGGTCATGGGGGGAAGGTGGCCGTAGTACTTGCGGGCAAGGTGCTCAAAAGAGTGGCTTGGTGACAGGTGGATATGGTCTATTTTTCGTAGTTTTTGTTTTGCTTTCGCCTCGGGGAGGCTATCTATTAAGGCATTGATCCTTGAAAGGTTCTCCAGATCAGCGGTAAGTGTATCACTGAAAATGGTATCCATCAGGTGGCCACCCAGTGCCGCTAGGCCCGGGGCTCGGGTGTGATCCGGGCTATCAACCTTCTGATTGATAAGGTCAATGATAAAAATTTTATCGGCCCCCATTTTGAGTGACGGCCGCAACGGTGCCAGTTGGTGGATAGAGCCATCTCCGTAGTAGGATTGGCCAATACGGGTGGCGGGAAACACCAAAGGAATAGCGGAAGAGGCCAGGAGGTGGTCGGTGGTGATTAGCGAGCGGCGGCCTTTAGACTTGGCCCGGTCCCATTCGTTGAGACCTTGTTGCCCCTGAAAGAAGCTGACGGAGTGGCCGCTTTTGTAGCTGGAGGCTGTGATGGAAATGCCACGAAGGTTACCTGCAGCAATTTGCTTTTCCAGCCGCGAGTAGTTGTTGACCTGGTTAAGCAATTGGCGCAGAGGACGGTTGTTGAGTAGCCCAAAGGGAGGCCGTTCGTGGTGGTGGGCCTGCAAGCGGGCAAACCATTGACTGGCAAGGTAGCCGCTCATCCCCCATGGGGTGGTGGCAAAAATGCGCCGACTGTGCAAACGCGACCAGATCCATTCGAGTTTTTTGACACCCAAGCGGAAACAGGAGGCATAGCAAGCAATCGAAGTCGCATTGATCGCCCCTGCCGATGTGCCGCAGTATATGCTGAATGGGCTGTGGTGCACTCGCGGGTACCATTCCGAAATGGCTTTGAGAACCCCGACCTGATAGGCAGCCCTTGCCCCGCCTCCTGTAAGGATCAGGCTGATCCGTGGCTTTTCCTTGCCCATAGCGCTCCTTTCTTTCATTCCTCCTATAACTATATCCCCATTTTTACTGATGGTGGAACAGAGACTTATAACAATGAGGTACCGGAGGGTAATTATGGGCAAAAAAAAAGCCTCCGCAAAAGGGAGGCTTTCTATTTTTGACCAATTGAGATTAAGCGATCTTTTGCTTAATGAACTCAACGATATCTGTTACTGCAACACCTTCTTTGGTGCCGGCATGGCGATCTTTGTATTCCATCTCGCCGTTTTCTAGGCTGCGGTTACCGATCACGATTGTGTGCGGAATACCGATCAGCTCGTGGTCGGCAAACATCACGCCAGGGCGCTCTTTACGGTCATCGAACAGAACGTCGATACCTGCAGCCGTTAGGTCAGCGTATAGCTTCTCAGCCGCTTCCTTCACTTCTGCTGATTTCGCCATGTTCATTGGAACGATAGATACCTGGAACGGTGCAAGTGCTGCTGGCCAGATGATACCGTTTTCGTCGTGGTTTTGTTCAATGGCTGATGCAACAACACGTGATACACCAATACCGTAACAACCCATTTCTAGAATAACGTTTTTGCCATTAGGACCTAGTACGCCACAGTTCATCTTCTCTGAGTAGTTAGTACCTAGCTGGAAGATGTGGCCAACTTCGATACCACGCTTAAGCTGGATAGTACCCTGACCGCATGGGCTTGGGTCGCCTTCAACCACGTTACGTAGATCTTCAATTTGGCCTAGCTCTACATCACGACCCCAGTTGATGCCGAAGTAGTGCTTGTCATCAACGTTGGCACCAGCACCGAAATCGCTCATTACAGCAACTGTGCGGTCAACGATAAATGGTAGCTCAAGACCAACTGGACCGAGTGAACCTGGACCTGCACCGATAAGCGCACGGATTTCTTCTTCTGTTGCCATCTCTAGTGGAGAGGCGACTTCTTTTAGGTTTTCCGCCTTCACTTCGTTAAGCTCGTGATCACCACGGATGATCAGTGCGATGATGTCTGCATCAACGTCATCAGACGCTTTAACGAATAGTGTCTTAACGGTTTTCTCGATAGCCAGATCAAACTGCTCAACAAGCTCGGCGATAGTTTTCGCATTTGGCGTATCAACCAGCGTCATTTCTTGCGTTGGTGCAGCAAGCTCAGTCGCAGGGGCTAGTGCCTCTGCTTTTTCGATGTTTGCAGCGTAATCAGACTCAGAAGAGAAGGCGATTAGATCTTCACCGCTTTCTGCCAATACGTGGAACTCGTGAGAGCCACTGCCACCGATGGCACCGGTATCAGCCAGTACAGGGCGGTAATCAAGGCCCATGCGGTCGAATGCCTTACAGTATGCTTCATGCATGGCTTCGTAAGATTGCTTTAGGCCTTCTTTGTCGATGTCGAAGCTGTACGCATCCATCATGCTAAATTCACGTGCACGCATCACGCCGAAACGAGGACGTCGCTCATCACGGAATTTGGTTTGGATTTGGTACAGGTTTAGCGGAAGCTGTTTGTAAGAGCTTACTTCGTTACGCACAAGGCTAGTAATGACTTCTTCAGCTGTCGGGCTAAGTACAAACGGACGATCATGGCGGTCAGTAAAGCGAAGTAGCTCAGCGCCCATCTTTTCAGATCGACCTGTTTCTTCCCAAAGTTCAAATGGCTGAACTACGGGCATCAAAGTTTCAACTGCACCTGCATTGTTGATTTCTTCGCGAACAATGTTCTCGACCTTACGTAAAACACGCAGACCAGTAGGCAGCCAGGTGTAAAGACCTGAAGCCAGCTTACGGATCATACCTGCACGAAGCATTAGCTGATGACTAACAACTTCTGCGTCATTTGGAGTCTCCTTTAGGGTAGAAAGAAGATAGTTACTGGTACGCATTGATGGTATCCGTTTGTTTGATGAAAATAAGAGGTTTTGGGGCTTGCCCCAGCCGCCTATAAAGGCGGTAACCGCATATACTACCAGTCCATTGGCCGTTAGCCAAAGGGATTGGATAGCCTGAAACGGGAATTTCTACCGAATTAAATAGCCTTGGGTTATTTTTTTCGCGGTTTATCCAGTGCCGTGACAGTGACCACATCGTTAGAGACGGTAAATTTTACATTGTAGTCGAACAGGTGGACCGCGTATTCCTTGGTATCTGTTTTGCCTTTTTTGTACGCCGGGCGCGGGTCTTGGGCCAGCACTTCTTCAATCACCGCCCGCTGTCGAGCTAATTGTTTACCTGTGAGTTGGCCCTCGGCCTTTTCGGTAAAGACCACAGGCAGGGTAGCGGGCTCGCCATCGGCAAAGCCGCCATGGGCTTCGGGTAAGCTGTCGGAGTATGGGATATAGGGTTTGATATCGATAATCGGCGTACCATCAACCAAATCGACCCCACCGAGCTCGATAATGACATCACTGCCTTGCTGGCGTACACCGATGAGCTCAACGGCTGACATGCCGATGCCGTTAGGGCGGAAGGTGGCCCGGCTGGCAAATACGCCGATGCGTTCGTTGCCGCCTAGGCGGGGAGGTCTGACGGTTGGCCGCCATCCCGCTTCCAGGTTCTGATCAAACAAAAAGAGTAACCACAGGTGGCTGAATTGCTCCAGTCCGCGAACCGCTTCCAAGGCATTGGCTTCTCCCTGGAGAATAATTTCGGATCGAGCACTGGGTACCAGTCCGGGCTGACGGGGCACGGCAAACTTTTCTTTGTACGGCGAGCGGACAATACCGATAGGTTCAATTTGGTAAGACATAGCAGTTCGGGCAATGCGTTGTGGGTAATGGCGCTGAACATAGCATTATGGCGGGGGCAAAAAAAGCCCCAGCACAATGGCCGGGGCTGTTCTGGTTTCCGTGGGGGAGGAAAAGGGGGGATTACCAGCCCTTGACTACGCCGCCCTGGAAAATGTCTTTTGCTGCTTCATACACAACATCAGATTGGTAAGCCTTGATGAACGTCTGTACGTTTTCAGCGTTGACGTTGTCTTCACGGGCAACAATCAAGTTCACGTATGGTGATTCTTTGTCTTCAACAAATACACCATCACGCTCTGGTGTTAGGTTGATGCTGCTTGCGTATGTTGTGTTGATGATCGCTAGCTGAACGTCGTCCAGTGAACGAGGTAGCTGGGCTGCTTCTAGTTCAACAATCTTCAGATCTTTAGGGTTTGCAACAATGTCCAATACCGTTGCGGTTAGGCCTGCACCTTCTTTCAGCGTCAGTAGACCCTGCTGCTCAAGCAGTAGCAGCGAGCGACCCAGGTTGGTTGGATCGTTTGGCACTGCGATTTGATCGCCGTCTTTTAGCTCGTCGAGAGATTCAATTTTGCTTGAGTAGCCGGCAATCGGGTATACGAAGGTGTTACCCGCAACCGCAAACTTGTAGCCTCGGTCAGTGATTTGCTGATCAAGATATGGTTTGTGCTGGAAGGCGTTGGCATCGATAGAGCCTTCTTCCAGTGCGGCGTTTGGCGATACGTAATCAGTGAAGGTAACAAGCTCAACATCAAGGCCGTACTTTTCCTTGGCTTCTTTCGCTGCGATTTCTGCCACTTGCTCTTCAGCGCCGGCCATTACCCCAATTTTTACTTTGCTGTTGTCTACCACTGTTTCTTTTTCGCCACAGCCTGTCAGTACCAATGCTGATGCCAATCCGGCGACGGCGAACAAATTCTTCAAATTAAAAGCCATGTTACTTCTCCTTATAAACTGGGGTTGTCCGTAATACTAGATGGAATATGTGTTTTTTTGTTGTTTGTTATCTGTGCTGCTCGTTACCGGTGATCGAAGCGCTTGACCAGGTGGTCACCGGCAGACTGGATGATCTGAACCAGAATGACCAGCATCACGACCGTGATAAGCATGACGGTGCCGTCAAAGCGCTGGTAGCCATAGCGGATCCCCACATCACCCAAGCCACCGCCGCCGACAGTACCGGCCATTGCCGAGTAGCTGACCAGGGTCACTAAAGTAATGGTTACCGCGTTGAAAATGCCTGGTAGGGCTTCTGGTAGCAGTACTTTGGTAATGATTTGGCGCGGGGTCGCGCCCATTGCCTGTGCTGCTTCCACCAACCCGGTTGGTACTTCTAGCAGTGCCCCTTCAACCAGGCGGGCGATGAACGGTATTGCGCCCACGGTCAATGGCACAATTGCTGCTGCGGTGCCGATAGAGCTGCCGACCACGAAGCGGGTAAACGGGATAATCGCGACCAGTAGGATGATAAAGGGAATAGAGCGACCAATATTGGTCACAATACCCAGCACTTTATTGACGGCAGGATTGGCCAGAAGGCCGTTTGCTTTGGTTAGGTGCAGGGCAACGCCGATCGGGATCCCGATTAAAAAGCCAATGAAACCGGAGGCAAATACCATGGTCAAGGTTTGGCCGAGGGCATCGATAAGCAGGTCAATCAAACGTTCGTTCTGGGTCCACCAGGTGGTAATTGAATCAAGCAACATAGCCCAATACCTCTACATTTACTTTGTGATCGCGAAGGAAATTAATGGCTTGCTCTGCTGCTTGCTCGGTACCGAAGAACTCGGCCAGCATCAGGCCGAATTTGACGCCGCCGGCGTAGTCCATGTCTGAGCTTAAAATGCTGATATCAATATTGAACTCGCGAGCTACCTGAGAAATTAGAGGGGCATCAACCGAGGCGCCGGTGAACTCAAGCCGGATCAGCGGGTAGCTGTTTGCAATACGGGTTTCTACCATTCGTGCGCGGTAGTCTTCCGGAATAGAAAGATCCAACGTCGAGCGGATGAAGTCACGTGCTAGCTCGGTTTTCGGGTGGGCAAAGATATCGCCGACCGGGCCTTTTTCGACAAGCTCGCCGTCGCCGATGATCGCCACTTCGGAGCAGATGCTTTTCACCACATCCATTTCATGGGTGATCAGCAAGATTGTTAGCTCGAGCTTGCGGTTGATTTCCTTTAGCAGCGTCAAGATAGATTGGGTTGTCGCTGGGTCAAGGGCGCTGGTGGCTTCGTCACACAGTAGTACCTTAGGATCAGAGGCAAGTGCACGGGCAATTGCTACACGTTGTTTCTGTCCGCCACTCAAGTTGGATGGGTAGGTGTCGCTCTTGTCAGCCAAACCAACCAGCTCAAGCAGTTCATCAACCTTGGCTTTGATGCCGGCTTTACTGGTGCCTGCCAGCTCAAGAGGCAGTGCGACATTGTCGAAAACTGTGCGGGAAGACAGTAGGTTGAAGTGCTGGAAGATCATGCCGATTTTGCGGCGAGCTTGGGTCAACTCTTGGTTTGATAGCTGAGTGAGGTCGATACCATCAACAATGACATGACCGCTTGTCGGGCGTTCGAGCAGGTTAACGCAGCGGATCAGGGTACTTTTACCGGCACCGGAAGAACCAATCACCCCAAAAATGGTGCCTTGCTCAATGGTCAGGTTGATATCACGCAGCGCGTGGATCTCCTTGGCCCCTTGATAGAAGACTTTATTAACTCTGTTTATTTCTATCATCTTATTTCCCAAATCCTATACCGTGTTGATGACGGGCACGCCCATCAATGGCTGCGACCGGTATATTGTTATGTTGTGTATTGCGTTTGCATTATTTAATTGATGCTTGAAGCCTGTCTGCCAATTGCATCTATGGCTTTGATGCTATGGGCTAACATAAATGAAGTCAATAGATATTTTTACGTCTGGACGTCCAAATGGCTTTATGGCCATAATACCAGTGTGAGTATGATAGGCTGTTCTTATTTATACGGTTGAGAGAAACAGGTGAATCCCTTAGCCAGCCGTGCCATAATTTGGGTTATAACAAATACAGCGAGACAGAGGGCTGACGCTTGGCCAAACCAGCAGTTTTTATTGACCGTGACGGTGTGATTAACATCGATCATGGCTATGTTCATACGACCGATGACTTTGAATATGTCGAGGGTGTGTTTGAAGCCTGTAAGAAGCTTAAGGCGATGGGGTACATGTTGGTGCTGGTCACCAACCAGGCCGGTATTGCCCGTGGTATGTACAACGAAGATGAGTTCCTGACCCTGACAGAATGGATGGACTGGAACTTTGTCGATAACGGCGTCGAGTTCGACGGTATCTATTACTGTCCGCACCACCCGACAGAAGGCAAAGGTGACTATCTTCAGGATTGTGAATGCCGCAAGCCAAAGCCTGGTATGTTTATCTCTGCCCGTGATTTCCTCAAGATTGATATGGCCGGCTCGGTGATGATCGGTGATAAGGCCGATGACATGAAAGCGGCCGCCGCGGCTGACGTCGGTACCAAAATCTTGGTGCGTACGGGCAAGCCGGTAACTGCTGAGGGTGAGCAACTGGCCGACGCGGTACTTGACAGTGTTGCCGATGTGCCAGCTTGGCTTGCTGCACAATAAAAAGCTTCATGCATATAGTTGTATCAAGGCTGCATTCGCAGCCTTTTTTTATTTTTTTCTTATAAATCTCTTCATCTGCTTGGTTGTTATTATAAAGTTTAAAGAGTTGAGTTTGTAATTGGACTGCTCTTTATTGCAATTAATCTTGCCCCCGTTACGAGCATAGTGCCTGTTTGACATGGAGTAGTTAAAACATGCTGTCATATTTCTTGCGTCGATTGGCATTGGTTGTCCCGACGTTTTTAGGGATCACTATCCTTATCTTTGCCATTACCCGCTTCGTGCCCGGCGGGCCGGTCGAACGGATGTTGGCCAATATGCAGGCGCAAGGTGATGGTGCTGCAGCCATGACGTCGGCAGGTGGTAACTCGGCACTGTCTGAAGATCAAATTGCCGAGCTGAACGCTTTTTATGGCTTGGATAAACCCGTCATTGAGGCCTACACCGAATGGCTGGGTAAATTGATGGTGTTGGATTTCGGCGAATCCACCCGCTATTACGAGCCGGTCACCGATATGATTGCCGAGCGATTGCCGGTCTCGCTGTTCTATGGTGGCATGACGTTTTTCATCAGTTACTTTATCTCGATCCCCCTGGGTTACTACAAGGCGCTCAAGCACGGCTCGGTCTTTGATTCCGGCTCGTCGATATTGATTTTTATCGGCTACGCCTTGCCCGGCTACGTGGTAGGTGTCTTGCTGATCACCTTATTCAGTTATCACCTGGAATGGTTCCCGATGGGCGGGTTCGCAGGCGATGATTACGATGATTATGAAACCTTTGTTGAGCGGGCCACAGATGTGATGTGGCATGCGGTATTGCCATTGATCTGTTATCTGATCGGTGACTTTGCCACCCTAACCATGACCATGAAAAACAACCTGATGGAGAACCTGTCATCCGACTATATCCGCACCGCAATTGCCAAGGGGTTGCCGTTTAAAAAAGCGGTCCGCAAACATGCCCTGCGTAACAGTTTGATCCCGATTGCCAGCCACTTTGGTAACTCGTTGTTATTCTTCATGACTGGCTCTTTCTTGATTGAGGTTATTTTCAATATCGATGGGATTGGCTTGCTTGGCTATGAGTCGATTATCGAGCGGGATTACCCGGTCGTGATGGGCATCGTGGCTATCAATGCTGCCATGCTGTTAATGGGCAATATTATCTCCGATATCTGTGTTGCCTTGGTTGATCCTCGAGTGAAGTTTGGAGCTTGATCATGTTGAACTTAAACCCTCTAACACTGAAAAAGATCAAGCGTTTCAAAGAAATTAAGCGTGGCTACTGGTCTTTCCTGCTGCTTTCATGCCTGTTGGTGTTGTCGCTGTTTGCCGAGCTGTTGATCAACAGCAAGGCGCTGGTGGTCAAATACAATGGCGAATACAGTTTTCCGGTATTGTCTGATGTTCGGTTCGGCACCGAATTTGGCCAGCCGACATCTAGCGAGGCGGATTACCGCACACTCCAGAATCACTTTGCTGAGCAAGGCGGGGATAACTTTGTGGTGATGCCGCTGGTGCCATGGAACCCTTATGAGCAGGATTTCTCCGGTGATTATCCGCCGACGGCTCCGAGTGCTGCCGATAAGCATTATTTGGGAACGGATGTGATTGGTCGGGATATTCTCGCCCGTTTAGTCTACGGTTTTCGTACTGCGATGGGCTTTGCGCTGATCACCATGGCGGTTTCTTATGCCATTGGTACGGCGGTCGGCTGCGCAATGGGCTTTTTCGGTGGCAAATTTGATTTGTTTGTCCAACGCTTGATAGAGGTATGGTCAATGGTGCCTTTCCTCTATGTCATTATGATTTTGGTATCGATAACTCAACCGACCTTTGCATTATTTGTCGGCATCAACGTGTTGTTTGGTTGGATGGGGATGACCTGGTACATGCGTACCATGACCTACAAGGAGTCTGCACGGGAATATGTGATGGCCGCTAAGGCGCTAGGCGCATCAACCGTCCGTATTATCTTCCATCACATATTGCCTAACACCATGGTCATGATTGTGACGCTGGCGCCGTTTACCATCGCCGCCAATATCACCGCGCTGACCGCGTTGGATTACCTTGGTCTCGGCCTAATGCCACCCACTCCGAGCTGGGGTGAGTTGCTACAGCAGGGTAAATCAAACCTGGATTCTCCGTGGATTGTTAGTTCTGTTGTGTCATCGATTGTCTTGGTGTTGGTCATGGTGACCTTCATTGGTGAGGCGATTCGGGCTGCCTTCGATCCGAAGAAATTTACCCGCTATGTATAACCTTGGTTTGTAGCTGTTGAAATAAGGATATTAATAATGAAAAACATGCTCAAATTGTCAGCTGTCGCGATCATCGCCGCACTCGGAAGTGCTGCGCAGGCGGCAGAACTACCCGCAGATTTGACGTGGGTGTCCAACATGGAGGAGCCGTTGTTTGCTTCTCCTGAAGCCAAGTTCGGTGGCACGTTACGCACACATATGGCCAGTTTTCCGCAGACCTTACGCAGTGTCGGCCCGGATTCCAATTCAGGACTTCGTCATCATTTTATGGACGGGGTTCCCAAGCTGGCTGGACGTCATCCCAATACTGGAAAGTGGATCCCTCAGTTGGCACAGGAATGGGCCTTTGGTGATGATAACCAGACCGTGTACTTCAAGCTGGATCCCAGCGCTCGTTGGTCGGATGGCGAGAAGGTTACCGCCGATGATTATCTGTTTATGCTGAAGTATTACCGTTCGAAAGACATTATTTCACCTTGGTACAACGATTTCTTCACCAACAAGATCGAGGATGTCGTCAAGCTCGATGATTACACCATCGCGGTGAAGTCTGTCGCCAAAATGACCAATGATGAGCTGATGGTGCAGATCAACCTGCCAAGCAACGGCTTGCAGCCAAGGCCTGAGCACTTCTTTAAGCCAAAGAAAGATGAAAATAACGACGGTATCGACGATAACTTTGTTCGACGTTACAACTTCAAGAGC
The DNA here is from genome assembly GCF_003025555.1 of Photobacterium lutimaris. Classification (GTDB taxonomy): domain Bacteria; phylum Pseudomonadota; class Gammaproteobacteria; order Enterobacterales; family Vibrionaceae; genus Photobacterium; species Photobacterium lutimaris. The sequence goes on from NZ_PYMH01000022.1 coordinate 58,227, forward strand.
GAGCCGACAACCGGTCCTTATTTCATGGACAAGGTCAAGAAAGGCAAGAGCGTGACCTTCAAGCATGTTGGGGAAGACTGGTGGGGTTACAGCAATCGCTATTACCAGAACCGCTATAACGTCGAGAAAGTGCGTTATACGGTGATCCGCGATAGTGACATTGCCCGCAAGCATTTCGAGAAAGGCAACTTAGACACTTTTGGTCTGGTTTTACCCAGTCTTTGGCATGAAAAAGCCAATACCAAGCCGTATCAAGATGGTTATATCCATAAATTTTGGGGGTATAACCAGGTTGTACAAGGTGCTGGTGGACTCTGGATCAATACTGCCCAGCCATTACTTGATGATCGTTATGTCCGCGCCGGAGTGACTTATGCCACCGACTTTGATGGCATGATTGCCAATGTCTTGCGCGGCGATTATGCCCGTAAACCTCACGGTATGGGGTTCGGCCATGGCGGTTATGACCGCAGTGACAACAAAGCGCCGGCCTTTGAGCCTGAAGTGGCGGCAGAGTATTTTGCCAAGGCAGGCTTTAACAAGATTGGACCGGATGGGATCAGGGTTAATGCTGGCGGAGAGCGCTTGAGCTTTGCCATTACCTATGGGTACCAGCCGCATACACCGCGAATTGCCTACCTGAAAGAGCAGGCGAAAAAAGCCGGCCTTGAATTAACGCTTAATCTTGTCGATGGCTCGTCGGCGTTCAAGTATGTGCTAGAGAAGAAACATGACTTGGCATTTATCAATATGGGGGGCGGGGAGATCCCGGCTTACTGGGAATACCTTCACTCAGTCAACGCGAAACCGCAAACAAACAACCATACCAATTTCCGCTCTCCGGAAATGGATAAGCTGATCGACAGCTATAACAAAGAATTTGATCTTGAGAAGAAACAAGCCTTATCCCATCAAATTCAAAAAGTTGTCTCTGATGAGTTCTTGATTGTACCTGGTTACATGGTGCCCTATACCCGAGAAGGGTATTGGCGTTGGTTGAAATATCCGACGCCGGCCATGACCAAGCAGACGAGCTCTTTGTTCTCAGTCGTTGACTTGGCCACGTTCTGGATTGATGAGGAAGACAAGAAAGCCACCCTTTCTGCGATGAAGAAAGGCAAAACCTTTGAACCGGTCACTGTGATCGATGACAACTATAAGCTGTAAGGTCGGTCGACGATGCAAGATGATGTAATTTTAAGTGTTCAAGGGCTGGAGACTGAGTTCACTACCGATGAAGGTATTGTAAAAATCCTCCATGGTGTCAGCTTCGATGTTCGCAAAGGCCGGACATTGGGCATTGTCGGCGAATCAGGATGCGGTAAAAGTGTGACGGCAATGTCGGTCATGGGCTTGCTGCCCAAGCCCTACGGTCAGGTCGTTGGCGGCCAGATCCTGTACCGCGGGACCGATTTGGTGACGCTGCCTGCGGAAGACATGTATGCCATGCGGGGGAACCGGATTTCGATGATTTTCCAGGATCCGATGACCGCACTCAATCCCGTGCACTCGGTTGGTCGCCAGCTGATCGAAGTGCTTGAGTTGCACCGACCTGAGCTTAACAAGGGTGAGCGGAATCAGTACGCCTTGGATATGCTCAAGAAGGTTAAAATCCCAATGCCGGAGAAACGGCTTAAGGAATACCCGCATAACCTTTCGGGAGGGATGCGTCAGCGGGTAATGATTGCCATGGCACTGGCGTGTAAACCTGACATACTTATTTGTGATGAACCAACAACGGCACTGGATGTCACTGTGCAGGCCTCGATCCTTGATCTGATTAACGATCTCCAGCAAGAAACAGGGATGTCTGTGATCTTCATTACCCATGACTTGGGTGTCGTTGCTGAAATTTGTGATGACGTTGTGGTGATGTACGGCGGGAAAGTGGTGGAGTTCGCCGACATTTTTGATTTGTTCGACAATCCCCAGCATCCCTATACCGAGCGCTTAATGGGATTGATGCCTAGTTTGGATAATGAGCCAAAGCAGCCGATTGAAATTAAACCTATAGATGTCACTTTGTTCCCCGAATTCAAGGGATAGGAAAGGGGGAGGCAAGGACTAGGCTGAGCGGTATAGATTGAGCGGTAAAGGGAGAATAAAATGACAGAGTTACTAAGGATAGAAAACCTCAAGCAGCACTTTGTTTCTGGAAAAGGGATTTTTAAAAAAGGCTATACGGTGAAAGCTGTCGACGGGGTGTCTTTCTCCGTTGCTCGAGGTGAAACCTTGGGACTGGTGGGGGAGTCGGGCTGTGGTAAGAGTACCTTAGGTCGGACAATCCTCAAGCTCTATGAACCGACCGACGGAAAAATTTTTTTCGAGGGTAAGGATATAACCCAGCTCTCCACCAAAGAGATGCGACCACTGCGCAAAGACGTGCAAATCGTTTTTCAAGATCCGATGGAGTCGCTTAATCAGCGTCATACCGTCGGGATGATCTTAGAAGAGCCTTTCATCATCCATAAGGTCGGTACACCAACGGAGCGAAAGCAGTGTGTGAAAGAGTTGTTGGTCAAAGTTGGCCTACCAGAGGAATCTACGAATCGTTACCCGCATGAGTTTTCGGGGGGGCAGCGCCAGCGAATCGGGATCGCCCGTGCCATCGCCCTTAAACCCAAACTACTGATCTGTGATGAGTCGGTATCAGCACTGGATGTGTCGGTCCAGGCCCAGATCCTTAACTTGCTGTTGCAGCTTCAACAGGAAATGAATTTGGCCATTATTTTTATCTCCCATGACCTGTCGGTAGTGAAGCATATCTCCGATCGTGTGGCGGTGATGTATTTTGGCAAGGTGGTTGAGATGGGCGATGTCAGAGATATATACAGTAACCCGCAGGCCGACTATACCAAGAAGCTACTGTCGGCCATTCCGATCACTCATCCTCGTGATAGGAAACGAAAGAGGCCCGCAAACAACACTCATGTGGCCTGATTATTAGAAAGCCACAGTGAAAGCGGTGAAAAAGGGCAGAGCTTTGACTGTGTCACGAGAATGGGTACCAAGTACAAGTCTTAATTACTCGTGTTTTTTAACATAACCAAGGTACCCAAGTGGCGTCTTGGTGTTTTAGTAATCCAAAAGGCGAACGCTGACTACTTATTGCGCATTCGGTCATTTTTATGCAAAAAAGAGTTGCCCTCTTGGATACTCACCCTATAATGCGACCTCACTGACACGGAGCACGGCAACTTAAGCCGCTAACCAATCAGTATTGTTCTTTAACAATTTGACCATGCAATCTGTGTGGGCACTCGTGAAATGATAGTCAACAAAAGAATTA
>NZ_PYMH01000023.1 GCF_003025555.1 Photobacterium lutimaris
CTCACTGCTTTATAAGTTGCTGGGTGCCAATTGGTGCTCTCGTGAAGGCTTGAGCCTAGTGCGGTGAAAGTTGCACGCTGGGTTCTTAGAGGGACGACACTTGGTAACAGGTGTCGTCTACTCGACAGAAGCGAGTTACACCAGCATAGCATCAATGACCCAGCAACACGTATCTACCAACACTCCCGATATCTACACGGTTTCGTCGGATAATAAAGTGGTAGGGATTTGTGATTACCCAGTCGCGGAAGGAAAAAGCCCAAGAGCTGGTTCTGGGAACCGGTATTCAGCATAAAGATATGCAGAGGCTAACACTCATTCTTTAGCGTAATTGCGGGGAAGCCCGCACTGTCAAGCCAGTGCGGAAAACCGACCTGATTAAAGTCCAGCACTAACCCCGAACACAATAGCGTTATTGGTTACATCGCCCATATCGCGATATTCATAATTCAAAGACAAATCGATAAACGGCAGCATAGTAAAAACAACGCCCGCCCCTCCGGCGAACCCCCAACCGTCTTCACTTTGTCTGGGTTGGCCAGATTGGTCGACATCATAATCGTAGTAATTAGTGCCGAGTTTGCCGTATACACTGCCGATCAACAGAGGCAAATCCGCCCGCAACGTTAGTGGGAATGACGTGTAGTCAATTTCATTTTTTGCCAACTGGTTTGGCGCGTTGACATCAACACTGCCCTGCACCACCCCGGCATTGATACTCAAAATATCATTAATGTGGTAAGAGCCATTAATACCATATTCAACCCCTGTATCATCATTCCCCTGGTACTCAACCCGGCTCCCCCCCACCGTCGCTCCGACGGAAATGCCCAACAAGTCTGCTGAAGCAGGCGTTGCACAGAATAATAACGTCGCCACTAACCCTAGTCTTTTCATGCTTCCTGTCCTTCGAAAATAATCTGACCGCGTCCTTATTATGGGTAGTGCGTATTACAGCAAATTACCAATTCCATTGTTGTTTTCCGTGCAGGCGCTCAACTCTGCCTATACTCACAAAACGGTTTTCCTAATTCACTGTGCTCTCAGGACGGTTACCTATATCATGCCCAACACCTTTCTCAGGGACCTCAAGCAATACCTATCAGCGGCGATGCTTTTTATGCTTTTGGCCTGTGACAGCATAGACGAGACACCAGATGCCGACACCATCTATATAAACGGTACCATTCTTACCCTGTCAGCCCATACTGAAAAAGTCACGGCGATTGCGTTTAAAAACGGTAGGGTACAAGCAATAGGTTCCCGAACCGGAGTCATGCGCCACCAAGGCGATACCACACAAGTTATCGACTTGGAGGGCAATACCATGATCCCCGGTTTTTTTGCCGGCAACAGTGAATTTTCCAAACACCTTGAGCAAACAGCCGACCTTGAACAAGCCCAACGCTCCTTCGCCAGCCAAGGGATCACAACACTGGTTGATATCGGCATCACTCACACAGAGCTCAAGACCTTGTTTGCACACGCTAATGCCAACAAACTACTATTAGATATCATCGCGATCCCCAGCATCAGTGAGCTAGAAACCGTTGTCGATGATGCACAATTCACCTTAGGGCAGTACCACAACAAGTTAAAGGTTGCGGGGTTCTCGCTGGCGCTTGATGGCCGTGTTTCAGACTACACCGCCTGGATGGCTTACCCTTATCAAGATAATCCTGCCCTACCCGCACCAAATTGGCGTAGCGAATCCTTGTTGCCTTTCAGCACCTTCTATAGCGTATTTCAATTGGTTGTTGAAAATGAGCTCCAGCTGTTTATTCACGCCATGGGCGATGCCGCGATTGATGCTGTTATCCAGGCCGGCTATGACCTAAAACTCAATGCCGGACAAGATCAGCGCCACGTCGTTGTGATGTCGCGCTTTATGCGCGATAACCAATTGCAGCAGTATGCCAAGCTGGGAATAATCGGCTGCTTTGACACCAGCAGCATCTATCAACACGGGGAAGACGATGTCGACAAACTCGGCCTCAACCGTGCCGATACCCAGAGCCCGATAAAGCACGCGTTGGAGGATGACCTACCTGCCAGCAACATTTGCCATCCCGGTCCCTCAGCCGTCGATACCCTTTTTACATTGTGGTCTGCGGTCAACCGAATGACGGAAGGTGAAGAGATCATGGGCAGTGGGCTACGCCTCACCCCCCAGCAGGCCCTGTCAACCATGAGCACCCATGCCGCCTTCCAATTTTTTGAAGATGACATTAAAGGTGAACTGGTACCGGGAAAGCAGGCCGATGCCGTGATCCTCTCCGCTAACCCGATGATGATGGATCCGGGGCTGATCAAGGACATCACAATTATCGAAACCATCAAACAGGGGAGGACGATCTATCGCCAGCCCGCCATTATTAACGACAATGAGAACAGCCAACACCAGTGAAATCCATTACAACATCACATTTTTACTCACATTGTTTCATTAAATTGCACTAGTATAAAGCTATCGAAATTAACAACAAAACCCCTTTAACTTTCAACAACCTAAACAAAAAACCAGCGTAATTAAACGGAATTCCCCCGACCTGCCACGCAAACGATACCCCTCACCCTTTCAACAGATTTGGTAATCAAGCTGCTATTTTTAACTAACAGCTCAATAAAATGTGATCACGATCGCGAGATCCCATCACGTCCTTGCTTACACTTTAATCCATCAACACGACGCAACGAGTCAAGGCGCCAAAAGAGCAGCCAACTACGTTGAAATACACAACAATATAGAGGGTAAACACATGAATGAGATTCTGCTTGCAGTTTTTGCAGGATTAATTGTTGGTCTATTTTTCTCGGCCATTAAACTTCCACTGCCTGCGCCACCTGTGCTGCCTGGCATCATGGGAATCGTCGGTGTTTACCTTGGCGGCGTTGCCTACCAAAGCATCGTTGAGCGTTTTTTCTCTTAAACACACACTTTATATAAACGACACAGCGAATAACGTATAAACCACATACCTGGAGTGAACTATGGCTACCCCACATATCAATGCTGAACTTGGTGATTTTGCAGAAACAGTCCTGATGCCTGGCGACCCACTACGTGCAAAATTTATTGCTGAAAATTACCTTGAAGACGTTCAACTGGTTTGTGACGTTCGTAACATGTTCGGTTACACCGGAACATACAAGGGCGAGCGCGTATCTGTTATGGGCCACGGTATGGGTATCCCATCATGCTCAATTTACGTTCACGAACTCATCAAAGATTTCGGCGTGAAGAACATCATCCGTGTCGGTAGTTGTGGTGCCGTACACGACGACGTGAAGCTGATGGATGTCATCATTGGTATGGGTGCATCAACGGACTCTAAAGTGAACCGTATCCGCTTCAACAACCACGACTTTGCGGCTATCGCTGATTTCGGCCTACTAGAAACTGCTGTCAATGAAGCCCGTGCGCAGAATGTACCAGTCCGCGTTGGTAATGTTTTCTCTGCTGACCTTTTCTACAGCCCAGAAGCAGACCTGTTCGACAAAATGGAAAAACTAGGCATGCTAGGCGTTGATATGGAAGCGGCAGGTATCTACGGTGTTGCCGCCGAGCTAGGTGCGAAAGCCCTGACTATCCTAACAGTGTCTGACCACATCAAGCGCGGTGAAAAACTAAGCTCTGAAGATCGCCAGAAGTCCTTTGCACAAATGATGAACGTTGCATTGGAAACAGCCATCAAGCTATAACGAACCTACCGTGGCCGGTGTAACCCCGATTCATCGGCCACACTTTAACTTGTCTACCCAAGCACCTTGGTGCTCCTTGGATAGACCCTCATACCAATGCCATTTGTTCAGATGGTATTGGTATGACAGACAGTGAGAATAATTAGTCTCTGCAGCATTGCTTTGCCTTACTATCAAGCAGCTCAAAATTTTGTAAAATGTGGCGTCTTACACAATTTAATGGCATTCACTACCGTTTGCCGGCGAAGATACTAAGTCAAGGCCCGTTGTAGACACTAATGGTACAGAGCAGGGGACACCTGCTCTGTACCACCCCCCTTATGGGCTCTCCCCCTGCCAAACAGTTCACATAACTCGCTTGTTGCTTAAGCCCATGGATAAGGTTAGGCTGCCATGATGAATACGCGCCGTCTCGACAATCACGATTCGTTACTTCCCGAAGCCTGTAACGGCCATCAACTCAATCATTGTAAAACCGTCAGCTGCAGCCATTTTGGTTCTACCGACCCCCATCATTACGTCCTTCAGCGTAACAATCCGAACAAGCCAATGTTGGTTTGCAAGGAGTGCGGGGCCTTCCCTCCGATCATCAATAACCATGATGTCGTCGAAGAAGCCTTGCGCCTCAAGCAGCAGCAAAACAGCGGCATGCCGGCCTGCAGCAACCCCGACTGCGAAAACCTCGGACTACCGGTACTGACCCACCGCCACCTCTACCATGCTTTTGGTTTCAGTGGCGATCGCCAGCGTTATCGTTGCAAATGCTGCCAAGCGACCTTTGTTGATCGCTGGTCAGGGGTTAACGGCAAAAATCTTATCCAGCAAAAATTGTTAGCCATGCTGTTTACCGGTTATCCGGTCAGAGATATCTGCCGTCGCCTCAACATGAATCCAAAATCGTTCTACGATCAGCTATCGCATATTGCCAGTCGCTGTCGCCGCCAACTCGCGATGTTTGATGCCCGCTTGGTAAAGCATACGCCACAGTTAGCATTGGCCTCAGATATTAGTGAATTACAACCCAACAGCGGGAACGGTGTGCTCTGGGTCGCCAGTAGCGAAGCCGAGTCCGGTTACGTATTGGCGCAAGATATCAACTACCAGCCCGATGAACACAAAGAATGTAGCGAATGGCATGACCCTTACGCCGATGGGGCACGATTTATGGCTGCCCCATCAGCCCAACGGGTTGAAGCCCCAGCCGCATTGCCACAAGGGCTATTAGCCCATATCGACGCGGTTTACCGAGAGATCATGGCGCGGCCAAATTTTGAAGACCCGCTGTCGAGCAAGCCTCGGTTGAATTACCCTTCCAAAGGCTGTTTGATCCGACCACAATACACGGTGTATGCCCACTATATGCACCTGCAACAAATGCTCGTTCAAAATGAAAAGCTGGCTATCTATATGCCACAAGAAACCTTGCTCCGCTCCGCCTGTATCTCTATTTTTTGCGAGCGCATCAAAGACAAAACCATCCACCCGATATATGTCGAAACCGATCCCGAGTGGCAACACGGTCAGCAGGCAGGACGGATTGATATCGTGCTGATGGGGTGGTGGCGTGACCGCTGGGCTTTCACCCGCCAAAACGACATCAGCAAAGGGGTCTGCCATTTAGGCGGCGAAAAGGATAACGAAGGTCAATGGTTGGAGATTGCGACCCACAAGGCCATAACGCGATACCAGCAGCGCTTCCAAGATCAATTTGCCCAGTTCATCAATGAACCACGACGTAAGCTGCGACCGGGCGGCCTGCTCCCCTTGCTTGATATCTATCGCGCTTGGCACAACTTATGCCACCAAGATAAAGATGGCTTCACCCCTGCCCAGCGAATGGGATTGGTAACCACACCGTTAACACTCGAACAGCTACTTAGCTAATACCTTCTAGGCCAATAATGATGGGGAGATCCAATTTCTCCTCTTCCTTTCCATGTATCGGTTGATAAATTCATGGAAGATATATCACACTCCTATAAAAGCGTAAGCGTGCTAACCTTCGGGCACCGCTGTAATGGAATGGATGTTCACGGATGATACCCAATAGAATTAAGCCGATTTTACTCGGAAGTATGCTGTTTATCGGCATTGTTCCGGCCTTTATCTATAACTGGCTCAGCAGTGATAAGCTGACAACAGTAGCCACCGAACAAATTGCCAAGGGATTGAGCAGCCGCACCGAATTGGCCGCACACAACCTTGATGATATCCTCGCCCAGCGCTTGTTGAGCATCCGCAAACTTGCCAGTTCGCCCGTTTTCGAGCTGCCGTTGCTGGAACATCAAGCAGACCATTCCCCAGGCCAACGCACCTTTATCAGCAACTACCTCAACGAACTGTCTAAGGTTGATCCCAGCTTCAGTCAAATAGACCTGATCGAAGCGCACCAGCAGACGCTAACAGCTGTCGCCACCTCTGCCAATACTCTGCCGACAAACATTGAGGCAACCCTGGAGCAAGCAGGGCTGGCAGGTATCACCCAGCAGCTCGTCGAACTCAGCAACGACAAAGCCAACCTTCTTATTTCGCCGCCGCAATACCAAGACGATATTGCCTATCTCTATATCATCAGTACGGTGACCCATCAGCATCATGCCGATGATACGCGCGAAATCTATCTGGTTATCCGCTATCGGCTCGATGAGCTCAACGCGCAACTGACATTTCTTGGCGAGCAGATCAGCAACAGCGACTACATCATGCTGATCAACCGCAACGCTGACATCATCCTTTCGGGCCGCCACCAAGGCATAAGCCTCGCGATATTTGACGATTTCCAGACATACATTCGCCAGCAGCTTCAGCTTTCCCAACCAAGCAGGCAAATTGACAGTCAGAGCCCAGGCGACCTGCACAGCTTCATCAATCGGCAAGGACAAGCGATGGTCACGACGCTTGCCCCACTCAATATCCAGTTAGAGGGGCAAACAAGCTGGTACCTCGCTTCAATCACCCCTGAGCACACGGTGACAGCAACCATCGACTACCTTCAACGGTATTTCTTTCTGGCACTGCTGCTTACTGCAGGCATCGTCATCGTACTGTCGCTGATGCTTACCAAACACATCACCGCCCCTATTGCAGCCTTGAGCCGATTTGCCGCCCAGTTCAAACTTGGCAATTATTCACGTAACAATACATTCAAAGGCCCTTATGAATTCAAAGTTCTGCACGACGCGTTGAACCAAGGAGCCAACAAAATCGCTAGTGATACCCAGCGCCTGAACCAAGCCCTGAACAAAGCAGAGTCAGCAGACCGGGCAAAGTCCGCGTTCCTTGCCAACCTATCGCACGAGATCCGCACCCCGATGAACGGGATGCTTGGCCTATCACAGCTATTGCTCAAGACCGATCTCAACAAGGAGCAAGAGCAGCATATGCGCACCTTGCTTGAGTCTGGCAAGCACATGATGGCTCTGCTTAACGATATTTTGGATTTTTCCAAGATTGAGCAGAGACAATTGAAGCTTGACCCCACCCACTTCTGTTTTACCGATCTGGTTGGCGCCATCGAGAGCACCTACTATTCGCTGGCGAAAGAGAAAGGCATCGAGTTCAATATCCAGTGCGACTTTGACCGTCGCCTATGGTTCTATGCCGATAAAGCTCGGATCCGGCAGATCCTCTTTAACCTCATCAGCAATGCCATTAAATTCACCGAAAAAGGCAAAATCTCGGTATCGCTATCCCTCACCACGGGAGAATCAAGTGGTGATCAATACCTCCATATTGATATTACCGATACCGGGATTGGTATTCCTGCCGAGCGCATCAACCTTATATTTGACCCCTTTGCCCAGGCCGAAGCATCGACTAGCCGCCGCTTTGGCGGTACAGGGCTGGGGTTGAGTATCGTCAAGCAGCTGGCGCAGCTGATGCGCGGGCAAGTGTCCGTGACCAGCGAGCAAGGAGCCGGCGCGACTTTCCATGTCTCTGTCATGATGCAACCGGGACAATATACCGCCGAAGAAAGCAGTGACATTGCTTTTGACAGCCGGGCATTTGCTGGCCTCAAGGTGTTGATTGTCGAGGATAACCACCTCAATGTGCTGATCATTGAAAGTTTTCTTAAGCAACGGGGGTTTATTCCGTCCATCGCCGAGAATGGTGCTGAGGCATTGAAAATCATGAAGACCCAGGCCTTCGATCTGATTTTGATGGACAACCATATGCCGGTGATGGATGGTATCGAAGCGACCCAGCGGATCCGCAAGCTGCCCCCTCCAGCCTGCGAAACACCGATTTTTGCCTGTACTGCTGATGTCTTTGCTGAAACCCAGCGCAACATGCTCAAAGCCGGGGTGGAATGCATGATCACCAAACCGCTGGATGAAGGTAAGCTGGTTGACGCCCTCCAGCGTTTTAAGAGCAAGATCACCCATATGGCTCGGCTGCGCTCGGAGCTAGAAGCTGAGGAGCAGGCCCTTCTCCATGAAGCGGCTTCCCCCCACCACAGCAGTCAGCCAACAAACGGCGAAGGCGAGGGCAACCTTAATCCAGACAGCTTCAAACAAATCGACCTGACAAGCCTGCTAGAGATGATGGACGACGACCACGATATCGTATGCCAGTTCCTGCAGATGTTTGTCGACGAGCATAGCTTGGATATGAAAAAGTTAAGGCAAGCCCTGGTTGAGCAAGATTTTGATTCAGCGGCATTGATTAGCCACTCATTAAAAGGCGTATCAGGCAGCATCGGCGCCATCCATGTACAGCAAACGGCAGCAGCGGTCGAAAAGAAAATCAAGACCGGTCAACTCCCTTCAGATGACGTTCTTTCATTGCTCGAACAGCGATTATCGCTGCTGATTGAGGAGATTCACCATCAGGTAACCCTCACCACTTAATGACGCAGTGCCATTATTCTTCCGGTTTAATGGCATCGCACAATCACCCGTTTATTTCTGACAGATATTGTTCGTCTGTTGTGTACCTATTTGGCTTGAATATTTAAACCAGAGTGATAGATCTCAGAACAACATATCATTCGATCATAAAATCAATAATAAAAATGAGAATATGAGATGCGAAAAATTAATGACTGTGACATTAAACTCCTCCACTTATTTGCGACAATCGTTGATTCAGGTGGTTTTTCCGCAGCACAATTTAAATTAAATATGCACCAATCAACAATTAGCACCCGAATGAACGATCTGGAAACCCGACTCGGTATGACACTCTGCCACCGGGGACGCAGAGGCTTTCGTCTTACCCATGATGGCCTCAAGGTTTACCAGTTATGCCAGGAACTATTTAATAATATTGTCCATTTTGAAGAGCAGCTCGATAGCATCAGAAATGTTTCCCACGGCCATATTAAGCTGACCTTAACCGATAACATTGCCACCAACCCGCAATGCAAAATCCAACAAGCCATCAGGATCTTTTGCAGTGAGCACCCGAAAGTCTCTATTAACACCGATATCTGGGATTCCTACCAAATAGAGATGATGCTGCTTGACGGTAAAACAGAAGTAGGGATCACCTCTTCTGAAGTCCCCAAAGACGGATTAAAATATACCTACTTGTTTGGCGAAAGACAGTGCCTGTACTGCGTACCCGACCACCCAATACTCGCGATATCAAAGGAGATCACCCCCCAGGAACTACGCCAGTTTCCAGTTGTAGAACGTGGTCTGTCCCACAAAATCACACCGCTTAGCGATACCAAAGATCTGATCCATCTTGCCTGCAGTACCAACATGGAAGCCACAGCCCATCTCATCCTATCCGGCAATTTTGTGGGTTATCTGCCAGATCACTACGCATCGATTTGGGTGCAGCGAGGAGAAATGGTCAAAGTTAACGCCCCTTCTCTGGAGTATTTTGCCAAATTTCATTTGACCACCCTTGAATCAAAAGAATTATCAAAGGCTGCCTCTGAATTAATTCGTGCCATCACCATGGTGCACCAGCAGCAACAATCTCCGCTCCCCCTCTCCAAATAATAAACTTTGTTTTAAATATAATGATTATTACCGCGGGATAAAATTACTTATCCTGCGGATATTATTTCATCAAAAATAATACATTGTCATTTTTCAAAGTAACCATACAAAACTCATTATTTATCTTTACCCATAAATAGCGCTCAATAATACCAAATTACAATATTGCCTAAAGGTAATGATATGAGCACTTACCCTTGCATTAATATTCATTTAGATACGATCACCGAAAATACCCAGCATATGGTTTCCGCCTGCCACAACTACGGCGTTTCCCCCGCTGGCATAACCAAGCTGGCCTGCGCCTATCCGGAGGTTGGCCAAGCAATTATCGACGGCGGTATTCACCTGCTGGCCGATTCACGCATTGCCAATTTAAAAAAACTCCAGCGGCTTGATGCGGAAAAAATGCTGTTAAGGATACCCGCCATCAGCGAGGCCGACGATGTGGTGCATTATGCCGATATCTCCCTCAACTCAGAACTCACGACATTGGAAGCACTGTCTGACGCGGCAGTCAGGCAGCATAAAACTCATCAGATTATCCTCATGCATGACTTGGGTGATCTCCGCGAAGGGGCGTTCTATGAAGAAGAGACGATCGCGCTTTCTCACAAAGCAATGGCGCTGCCCGGTATAGAGGTAGTCGGTCTCGGCACCAACCTCGCTTGCTACGGTGGAGTGGAGCCCACCGCAGAGAACCAGAGCAAACTGGTCAGCCTCGCCAGGCAGATTGAATCTGAACTGGGTATCACACTGAAATACATCTCCGGCGCCAGCTCGGCCGCTCTGCCCTTGATGCTCAACGGTCAGCTTCCGCGAGATATCAATCAGCTCAGGCTCGGGGCATCACTCCTGATGGGTATTGGCTTAAACGATGATCCAATCCCCAATACCCGGCAGGATACTTTTGATCTCACCGCCGAAATCGTCGAGCTTAAAATAAAACCTTCAGTACCGACCCATTCCACAGCCCTCGATGCCTTTGGCAACAAGCCTGAGTTTGTTGACAGGGGATTACGCAAACGCGCCATTTGCGCAATTGGCAAGCAAGATGTCGATATCAGCGAGATCACCCCCAAAGACAAGGACATCATCGTTATCGGCGGCAGTAGCGACCACCTGATCATCGACATCAGTGACAGCAAGACAGACTACTACACAGGCAGCCTGGTCGAATTCGAACTCTCTTACGGGGGGGTCCTGCAATGCATGACATCCGAATACGTCACCAAACGCTTCATTTAATTTCGACCCAACTAATGCAGCACCGAACTGCAACCTGCTAAGGAAGCACCATGCTAAAAATTAAAAAGTTTCCCAATACATTTACCATCCTGTTCTTCTTGATAGCATTTTTTGCCATGCTGACCTACATACTGCCAGCAGGGAAATACACCCGCGAGATGAACGAACAACTCGGCCGTGAAGTCCCTTTGCCTGGCTCGTTCCAAATAATTGAATCGTCGCCGCAAGGTTTTTTCGACACACTAATGGCACCCATTTCTGGTTTCTATGATCCTATCAGCGGCGTCATCGGAGCCATTGATGTCAGCCTCTTTGTCCTGATGGTCGGTGGCTTTTTAGGGATAGTCACCAAAACCGGGGCAATTGATACCGGTATTGCGCGGATCATGGTGCGCCTGAAAGGCAAAGAGATCTATATGATCCCGATCCTGATGGTTCTGTTCGCGCTCGGTGGCACCTCCTACGGTATGGCAGAGGAATCACTGGCATTTTACGGCCTGCTTATCCCCATTTTCATGACTGCACGCTTTGACCCTCTGGTGGCCGTTGCCGTGATCTTCGTGGGTACCGGGATCGGCACCCTGGGCTCGACTATCAACCCGTTTGGTACGGTGATTGCCTCTAACGCGGCCAGCGTGGACTTCCTCAGCGGTGTAGAACTGCGTTTTGCGATTCTGGCAATCGCCCTGGTTGTCGGTATCGGCTACGTCATGCGCTACGCGAAAAAGGTTCAGAACAATCCAGAGTCATCACTGCTTGCCCACCTGCGCCATGATCACGAACAGCATTTTCTTGGCAACAAAGACACCACCAGCAACCTGCCGGTGCTTACCGGCCCGCAGCAAGCGGTACTGGTACTGTTTATCCTGACATTCACTATCATGATCTACGGTGTATCCGTTCTTGGTTGGTGGATGGCTGAGATGGCAACCCTGTTTATCTTCATGGGGATCCTATGCGGGATTGTCGGCCGCCTGAGTGAAGATGACCTGATTGACTCATTTGTCGCCGGTGCAGCCGATCTCATCGGGGTTGCATTAATTGTCGGTGTTGCACGTGGTATCGTTGTCGTAATGGAAGCAGGCAATATCACCGATACCATTCTTAACTATGCCGAAGGGCTTGTTGCCGGCAAGAGCTCGGTACTGTTTATCAACACCGTCTACGGCATTGAAATGCTGCTGTCGTTTATTATACCGTCTACCTCCGGCCTGGCAGTGATGAGCATGCCTATCCTGGCTCCATTGAGTGATTTTGCCAACACTGGCCGCGAATTAGTCGTTACCGCGTTTATGAGCGGAATTGGTACTGTCCTGTTTGTAACCCCAACTTACGGTGTACTGATGGGCGGTCTGGCCATTGCGCGTATCCCTTATGTGACCTGGCTGAAATTTATCGCACCGCTGGTTGCCTTCTTTGTCGCGCTAAACTGCATCATCCTCTCCATCGGCGTCACCATGTAACCCTACCAACCAGTCGTCTGCCCCGGGAGTATCGCCACTCCCGGGGCCATACATATGATCAGCAACCAGATCATATGTTCAGGCTCTAACCTTATGTGCATTGGCGATTATTGCGCCTAACAACCGACACATACGGCCTAAATAACATAAAGCGAGTAAAATAATGAGATCAGATCAGGATTTGAAAAGAATTCCGATTGACAAAATATGCCAAAACGCTAATTATCGAAACATCAATTGTTCTTAAGCTATCCATATGTTCACCAACATTGTTTTTGGTCTGATAAGGAAAGGTTAAGAAAAGGTAATTATGGCTTTGCTGGCCGGAATTTTGGCTAGCATTGAAACAAAGCCCAACGAGGATAAGGTCGATATTTATGAGCACTAAACTGGAACAACTGCGCGCGCTAACAACTGTTGTTGCTGATACCGGCGATATTGAAGCTATCAGTAAGTACAAGCCTGAAGATGCGACCACTAACCCATCGCTGATCCTTAAAGCGGCTCAAATTGCTGAATATGCACCTCTTATCGAACAGTCCATTGCTTACGCAAAAGCACAGAGTGATAACAAAGAACAACAAATCCAAGACACCTGTGACATGCTAGCCGTCAGCATTGGTAAAGAGATCCTAAACGTGGTCCCTGGCCGTATTTCGACCGAAGTTGATGCCCGTCTTTCTTACGACACTGAAGGCAGCATTGCCAAGGCGCGTCAGCTGATCAAAATGTACAACGATGCCGGTATTACAAATGACCGCATCCTGATCAAACTGGCTTCTACATGGGAAGGTATCCGCGCTGCGGAAGTACTGGAAAAAGAAGGTATCAACTGTAACCTGACTCTTCTATTCTCATTTGCTCAAGCGCGTGCTTGTGCCGAAGCGGGTGTTTACCTGATTTCTCCATTTGTTGGCCGCATCATGGACTGGTACAAAGCCAAAGAAGGTCGTGACTTCGACGCTCAAGAAGATCCAGGTGTGATTTCTGTATCTAGCATCTACAGCTACTACAAAGAGCACGGTTACAAGACTGTCGTTATGGGCGCAAGCTTCCGTAACATCGGCGAGATCCTAGAACTTGCGGGTTGTGACCGTCTAACTATCGCACCTCAACTTTTAGCGGAGCTAGAAGCAGCAGAAGGGGAAGTTGTAGAGAAGCTAATCGACTCTAACGGCACTAAAGAACGCCCTGCAGCAATGACTCACGCTGAGTTCCTATGGGATCACAACCAAGATCCAATGGCTGTTGAGAAACTAGCAGAAGGTATCCGTAACTTCGCTGTCGATCAGGGCAAACTTGAAACCATGATTGCAGAGCGCCTGTAACCCTGCAGATATAATTTAGAAAGCGGCCGATTGCCGCTTTCTTCCTTTTTCGATTAAGACAAATTCATAGTGGATACAAATATGGAACGTAAAGTGTTGGCAAATGCAATCCGTGCCCTGAGCATGGACGGTGTACAGCAGGCAAACTCTGGTCACCCAGGTGCACCTATGGGTATGGCTGATATTGCCGAGGTGTTGTGGCGTGGCCACATGAACCACAACCCACAAAACCCTGAGTGGGCTGACCGCGACCGCTTCGTGCTGTCTAACGGCCACGGTTCAATGCTGATCTACTCACTGCTTCACCTTACAGGTTACGAGCTATCAATTGACGATCTGAAAAACTTCCGTCAACTTCACTCTAAAACACCAGGCCACCCAGAATATGGTTATGCGCCGGGTATTGAAACCACAACCGGCCCACTAGGCCAGGGCATCACCAATGCTGTGGGCATGGCAATGGCAGAAAAAGCCATGGCTGCACAGTTTAACCGTGACGGCCACGACATCGTAGACCACTACACCTATGCCTTTATGGGCGACGGCTGTCTGATGGAAGGGATCTCTCACGAAGCATGTTCTCTTGCGGGCACCCTAGGTCTGGGCAAGTTGATCGCATTCTGGGATGACAACGGCATCTCTATCGACGGTCACGTTGAAGGTTGGTTCTCTGATGATACGCCTAAGCGTTTCGAAGCGTACGGCTGGCACGTAATCCCAGCTGTAGACGGTCACGATGCAAACGCAATCAACGCAGCTATCGAAGCAGCGAAAGCAGATCCTCGTCCAACACTGATCTGTACTAAAACTATCATCGGTTTTGGTTCACCTAACAAGTCTGGCTCTCACGACTGTCACGGCGCACCACTAGGCCACGACGAAATCGCAGCAGCACGTGAATTCCTAGGCTGGAACCACGGTCCATTCGAAATCCCTGCTGACATCGCAGCTGAGTGGGATGCGAAAGAAGCGGGCGCAGCAAAAGAAGCAGCTTGGAATGAAAAACTGGCCGCTTATGAAGCAGCACACCCTGAGCTGGCAGCTGAATTCAAACGCCGCGTAAACGGTGATCTTCCTGCTGAATGGGAAGAAAAAGCATCGGCAATCATTGCTGACCTTCAAGCTAACCCTGCTAATATCGCATCACGTAAGGCATCTCAGAACGCACTAGAAGCATTCGGGGCGATCCTGCCTGAGTTCATGGGTGGCTCTGCTGACCTTGCGCCTTCTAACCTGACGATGTGGTCTGGCTCTAAGTCACTAGAAGCGAATGACTTCTCTGGCAACTACATCCACTATGGTGTACGTGAATTCGGCATGACCGCGATCATGAACGGTATCGCACTACACGGTGGTTTCGTCCCATACGGTGCAACTTTCCTAATGTTCATGGAATACGCGCGTAACGCAATGCGTATGGCCGCACTGATGAAAGTGCAGAACATCCAGGTATACACTCACGATTCTATCGGTCTGGGTGAAGATGGTCCGACTCACCAACCGGTTGAGCAGATTGCATCACTTCGCCTGACTCCAAACATGAGCACATGGCGTCCATGTGATCAGGTTGAATCCGCAGTGGCTTGGAAACTGGCTATCGAGCGTAAAGACGGCCCGACAGCGCTGATCTTCTCACGCCAGAACCTAGCCCAGCAGCCGCGTTCTGAAGCACAAGTGGCTGACATCGCTAAGGGTGGTTACATCCTGAAAGATTGTGAAGGCAAGCCAGAGCTTATCCTTATCGCAACCGGCTCTGAAGTTGAGCTAGCAGTAAGTGCTGCCGCTGAGCTAACGGCGGAAGGTAAGCAAGTACGCGTAGTCTCTATGCCAGCTACAGATGCATTCGACAAGCAAGATGCAGCATACCGTGAAGCGGTACTGCCATCTGACGTGACAGCGCGTATTGCTATCGAAGCGGGTATTGCTGACTTCTGGTACAAATACGTTGGTTTCGACGGCCGTATCATCGGTATGACAAGCTTCGGTGAGTCTGCACCTGCAGGCGAGCTATTCAAGATGTTCGGCTTCACAACCGAGAACGTCGTTGAGACAGCTAAAGAGCTACTTGCGTAAGTGTAAATAGCCATTACCTTTCAAAGCCAGGCCGTCGCCTGGCTTTTTTGCATCTAGCCCTATAGTCCCCAGGCTCTTCTCTATCCTCATCAATAAATATCAGACCCATTAATTAAGCCATGAACCATAACGGGCATTCCACGAGGTAGCATTGTTCCCCATTTGGGCAAGAAAGCGCACTTTCTCTCGGCACTCGATGGCAAGGTTTTCAATACGACACTGGATGAGCTGAACTTACCGAGCAGAGAGGCATGGCGGAATATAGGTATCGCCTATCAAATCAATAGAAACGTCCGATTTCTAAATTTTCCGGTGGCATTGCATTATAGCTCCATCGACGCGGGACAGCGTCAAACACGATAAATGAGAAAGAGAGTTAAAGCATGATCAATTCAGAAATCAAACCATTCCAAGCGACTGCATTCAAAAACGGCGAGTTTGTAGACATCACAGAGCAGGACGTAAAAGGTAAGTGGGCTGTATTCTTCTTCTACCCAGCAGATTTCACGTTTGTATGTCCAACAGAACTTGTTGACCTTCAGGAAAAGTACGCAGAACTTCAGTCTCGTGGCGTAGAAGTTTACTCAGTATCAACTGACACGCATTTCTCTCACAAAGCGTGGCACGACACTTCAGACAAGATTGGTACTATCGAGTACTTCATGGTCGGTGACCAGACTGGCACTATCACTAACAACTTCAACGTGATGCGTGAAGGTCAAGGTCTTGCAGACCGCGCTACTTTCCTAATCGACCCAGAAGGCGTTATCCAAGCAATGGAAATCACTGCTGAAGGTATTGGCCGTGACGCTGAAGACCTACTACGCAAGGTTAAAGCAGCACAATACGTAGCCGCTAACCCAGGTGAAGTTTGCCCAGCAAAATGGAAAGAAGGTGAAGAGACTCTAGCACCATCTCTGGACCTAGTTGGTAAAATCTAATAAAGAATCAACTGAATAGCGGACACTATTCAGTTTGACAGGCACGCTTTGGCCTACCTCCTAAAGGGCTGGGGCGTGCCGCCCCTAAACAAGCTATCCGCAGCCAAAGACAATCCATCCCACAATATGTTTGCCGACTTGCGCCCCCTTTTTATATTCCTTTAAAGCAAGAAGGTATTGGTCAATACCAAGAAACAGAATTTAAGAGTAGGCACGATGATGTTAGATCAAGCAATGAAGCAGCAGCTTAAAGCATACCTAGAAAACCTTAAAACAAATGTACAGCTAGTACTTAGCCTTGACGGCAGCGAAACCGCAAATAAACTTCAAGCGCTGGCAGATGATATTGCATCGCTAACAAGCAAAATTGAAGTCACCCGTGATGACAGTGCCAGTTCGCGTCAGCCAATCATGCAGGTGGTGAACAAAGAAAAAGGCACAGCAATTGGCTTTGCCGGCCTGCCGATGGGACATGAGTTTACGTCTCTGGTACTTGCCCTGCTCCATAGTGGCGCTCACCCGATAAAGCTCGAAGCGGAAACCATCGAACAAATCAAAGCACTTAACCAGCCCTTGAACGTTGAGATCTATATTTCACTGTCGTGCCAGAACTGCCCAGAGGTCGTACAGGCATTCAACATGATGTCTGCTATTAATCCGCTTATTAAAACAACCATGATTGATGGTGCAGCATTCCAGGATGAAGTGAAGTCTCGCGACATCATGGCGGTGCCAAGCGTGTTCATTAACGGTGAACTCTTTGGCCAGGGCCGTATGTCACTGGCAGAAATCCTGAACAAAGTC
Organism: Photobacterium lutimaris; assembly: GCF_003025555.1. Taxonomy (GTDB): domain Bacteria; phylum Pseudomonadota; class Gammaproteobacteria; order Enterobacterales; family Vibrionaceae; genus Photobacterium; species Photobacterium lutimaris. The sequence continues at coordinate 17,514 of NZ_PYMH01000023.1, forward strand.
GATACCGGCGCGGCAGAGAAGAAAGCAGCCAGTCTTAGCGAGCAAGAGCCGTTTGATGTTCTCGTTGTCGGTGGTGGCCCTGCGGGTTCTTCAGCAGCTATCTACGCAGCCCGTAAAGGCATTCGCACCGGTGTCGTGGCTGAGCGTTTTGGTGGCCAAGTGATGGACACCATGGCTATCGAAAACTTTATTTCGGTGAAAGCGACGACTGGCCCTAAGCTAGTCGCAAGCCTGGAAGAGCACGTGAAGGAATACGGCGTCGAGGTAATGACTGAGCAGCGCGCAGCCAACATCATCGACGCAGAAAAAACAGCCGATGGTTATATCCATGTGGAACTAGAAAGCGGCGCGGTATTGAAAGCTCGCACTGTGATCACAAGTACAGGTGCACGCTGGCGCGAGATGAATGTTCCTGGTGAACAAGAGTACCGCAACAAAGGTGTTGCTTACTGCCCACACTGCGATGGCCCATTGTTCAAAGGCAAGAAAACAGCCGTGATCGGTGGCGGTAACTCTGGCATTGAAGCAGCTATCGACCTAGCCGGTATCGTTGAGCATGTAACGGTTCTTGAATTCGCTGATACGCTTCGAGCAGACCAAGTGCTTATTGATAAAGCGAACGCAACGCCGAACATCGAAATCATCAAGATGGCTCAGACAACGCAAGTTCTGGGTGATGGTAACCGAGTAACAGGCCTTGAATACAAAGACCGTAACACCGGTGAGCTAAAAGAAATCGAACTCGCAGGTATTTTTGTTCAAATCGGCCTGATGCCAAACAGCGAATGGTTGAAAGGCACTGAGGTTGAGCTATCACCGCGCGGTGAAATCGAGATTAACGCACACGGTGCAACGTCTATGAAAGGTGTATTTGCAGCGGGTGACGTAACCACAGTCCCGTACAAACAAATCATTATCGCGATGGGCGAAGGAGCCAAAGCAAGCTTAGGTGCTTTCGATTACTTAATCCGCAACCCAGCACCTGCCAAGGCAGCCGAGACAGCCGAGACAGCCGAGACAGCATAAGGAATTTATTCAGCCTTAAGCCGTATCGTTCTTTTGTCGACACTACGACACCACTTCTGAGCAATCAGAAGTGGTTTTTTCGTTTTATCTTGGTCCCCAAGCTGAAATGACTCGCAGCAATCCAGGCGATCGCGTTGCAATCCTAAACTCAACACATACAAAAAAGCCCCAGCATTTCTGCTGAGGCTTCGTTGTAGTGGCGGAACGGCTGGGGTCGCACTCGACCGGGACTCATTCGACCGAAGGGCGAACGCCTAAACTCAACACATACAAAAAAGCCCCGTCATTTCTGACGAGGCTTCGTTGTAGTGGCGGAACGGCTGGGGTCGCACTCGACCGGGACTCATTCGACCGAAGGGCGAACGCCTAAACTCAACGCATACAAAAAAGCCCCGTCATTTCTGACGAGGCTTCGTTGTAGTGGCGGAGCGGACGGGACTCGAACCCGCGACCCCCGGCGTGACAGGCCGGTATTCTAACCAACTGAACTACCGCTCCAATTCTTTGTAAAGCTCAACCTTGGTCAAACTTTTAGAATGTGGCGGAGAGATAGGGATTTGAACCCTAGATACGCTACAAACGTATGCCGGTTTTCAAGACCGGTGCTTTCAACCACTCAGCCATCTCTCCGTAAGTGCGGTGTATATTAATCGCTGCGATTGACCTTGTAAACCCCTCAAAGATTCAACTGCTTAGATATCCACCAACCCCGTGAAATTTTAATAAAAAACCAGCAATCTATATTAAAACACGCCCCTCTCTCCTGTACGTTGCTGGATTTTTCCTCAGCAACTGGACTTTTAATACCTCTACACACCCGGAAAACCATTTCTCAGAGCGATTTAGTGATCACGCTCACCCAAGGGCTGAGAGCTAAATCACATCTCATTTCGGAGGATACAAAAGTCCAGCTAATGGCCTATTTATCCAATAGTTTCGTGTTGTTACCCGCCCCATAATTACAGCCATCCAGACAGCATTCTGTCTCTGAACATTGCTCAACCCTATTGCGTTGGCAGCCAAGCCAACTAAAAAAATAAACCATAACAACATGGAGTAATTCGAAATGAAAAGCCAACTGTCGGTGTTAAAAAGACACTTATTGACGGGTACCAGCCACATGCTCCCCTTCGTGGTCGCGGGCGGGGTATTACTCGCTCTGTCTGTCATGCTGGGAGGTAAAGGTGCGGTACCAGAAGGCGTATTCCTAGAAGGACTTTGGGACATGGGTATCGCAGGTTTCACCCTGTTTGTACCTGTACTCGGTGGCTATATTGCCTACTCAATCGCGGACCGACCAGCCCTTGCACCGGGTATGATTGGTGCTTACCTTGCCAATCAGGTACAGGCTGGTTTCCTTGGCGCCATCATCGTTGGCTTCATTGCCGGCTATGTCGTCCTGCAGCTAAAGCGAATTCCGCTATCAAACAAACTCAAAGCCGTTTCAACCTACTTTATCCTGCCTATCGGCGGTACCTTTATTGTCTCCGGTCTGGTGATCTGGGTGATCGGTACGCCTATCGCGATGGCAATGGAAAGCATGAACCTGTGGCTACAAGGTATGGCCGGCGCGTCTAAAGCCATACTGGGGATGGTACTTGGCGGCATGACGGCCTTCGACATGGGCGGCCCAATCAACAAAGTCGCTACCTTGTTCGCACAAACCCAAGTGGGTACTCAGCCATGGCTGATGGGTGGTGTCGGTATCGCTATCTGTGTGCCGCCACTGGGGATGTTCCTTGCGACCCTACTATCACCAAAACGTTACACCGATGAAGAGCGCGAAGCCGGCAAAGCCGCTGGCATCATGGGCTGTATCGGCATTACCGAGGGCGCGATTCCTTTCGCTGCCGCCGACCCAATGCGCGTACTTCCTTCCATCGTCGTCGGCGGTATGGTCGGTAACGTGGTTGGCTTTATGTTCAATGTTTTAAACCATGCGCCGTGGGGCGGCCTGATTGTACTGCCAGTAGTGGACGGACGTCTGTTCTACCTCGTCGGTATCGCCGCCGGTGCCCTCACCACGGCCCTTATGGTTAATGCATTGAAAAAACCTATAGAACAACGTCAAGACGCCAAAGAAGAAAAGGCGGAAGACACCCTTGAATTAGAATTCGATTAAACCAAATTTCGGGAGAAACATGATGAAACTACTTGGCGTAACCTCTTGCCCATCGGGCGTTGCCCACACCTACATGGCAGCAGAAGCACTGGAAATAGCCGCAAAAGCCAAAGGCTGGGAAGTGAAAATTGAAACCCAGGGCTCCATCGGCATAGAAAATGAAATTTTGTCATCTGAAGTAGAGGATGCTGACATCATCATCCTGACCAAAGATATCGCGATTAAAAACGAAGAGCGTTTCAAAGGCAAAAAAACAGTCCGTATCGGCGTGGCTGATGCGGTGAAGAAAGCCCCTCAAATTATGGATAAAATTGAAGCGCACCTTGCACAAGCCTAGCCCGTAACATTACAGCCATGAATACCACGAAGCCTAATCATAATGCCGTGGTATTCATCTGTATAATTCATTTTATTAATTGGTATGGACATAACATTATGTAGAGAATTATATATTTATAATGAAACCTATAATCAAAAGAGCAATAACTAACTTGCCGCCAGAAAGATAGCACTAAAATACCTCCATCCCTACGGTTTCATAAAAGACAAAAGAGTATAATGCAAAATACCTTCGCCGATATTCTCGACAATGCAATTTCTGACGGTGATTCCTTCAACCAGATATGGTTTGCAGGGGATACCACACCGCCACCAGAAGCCAGTTACCAAGTTAATTTTCCGCGCTTAGAGCTTGTATTTAACGGACGTTATGAAAACCAGTTAGAAAATCATCACCAGAAACTCGACACTATCTACCTTAGAAGCGGTGATGCTTTGTTTATTCCTGCCAACGCTTGGAATAAGCCCAGTTGGCAGCATGAATGCTCCGTTCTTAGCTTATTATTTGGTAAGAGCCAGCTAGGTTTCAGCCTCGTTAGTAAGCACGAAAACGAAGACGGTTTTTATGATGTGGTAAAATACAGTGTCCCGCAACGTACTGGACATGCCGTTGAACATATCCTGGCAGCTTTGACCACCTTGGCTCATGAGAAACAAAAACAGCCAGTTGATAAATACTTACTGCTAGCCTTGCTAAGCTACAGCAAGGAAATGATAAAAAATCCACCTAAAGATACCAGCCGACGCAGTGAAGAATTGTTCAAGGGCATATGCATTTACGTGCAAGAAAACTTCCACCGCAACATTAACCGCAATACGGTTGCAGCTAGATTTAATATTTCACCCAATCACTTATCGCGTCTATTCCGCCAGGAAGGCCATATGCGTTTTGCCGATTATATCTCTTGGGTAAGGCTCGAGCGCGCCAAGTTCATGCTAAAACGTTACAACTTCCGGCTTGAAGAAATATCCCAACGCTGTGGCTATCATGACCCCAATTATTTCTGCAGGGTGTTCAAACGAAAAACAGGCAAAACCCCAACCGAATATCGCAGCTACTGATCATATAAAGCTGAGCTTACTAAATTCTGCCGTTAAAATTTAAAGTTAAAATCCTTTTCTGCCTGTTAACTTCATGGCTTTATTCGTCCTAACAACAATAGGAAGTGATCATTTTCACACTCTGTTATCGACGTATTAATTGTCCAGTAAATGTTATAAAAATCATCTATAGGCAACGTTATCGCTATAGTACGATGTTGAAATATTCAACAGTCATTGTAATAAAGAAATACAACACATTTATTGCACCATATAACACGGACAAAAACGAATTATTGACACTATAAGCACAATTTAACTGTGAGCATCAAATGGCTTTGCCGCCTGAGTAATTAACATATTGTATTAAAAATACAAGTTGAGAGTAGCTTGTATCACATTCAAATAGACAGATAAACAAGAGAAGAAATATATATTACTGCAGCTATGATCCAATTTTCAAACTCAAACAGTATTGATGCTACCTCACCGTAACATCTTTGAAATCACAAGGAATAATCATGAGAAATAAAATAATGCCTTGCGCTATCGCTGTGGCTTTAGCTCTTACTGGCTGTAATTCCGATTCATCAACAGATAAAACGATTCCGGCAATTCCCATCGTTGATACCGCCGTTTTGAAATTTGTCGATCCCATGATCGGAACTGCCGCAAGTGGCCATACTTTCCCCGGAGCAACAGTACCGTCGGGGATGGTTCAGCTCTCACCCGATACTTTTATTGGCACCGAAGCTGGCCACGAAGCGGGATACAACCCCTGGCACTCGGCGTCCGGTTATTGGGACCCATCAGATTATTCCGAAGGTGGTGAAGTCATTGATCGCCAACTGGGTATTTATGGCTTTTCGCATACCCATTTATCTGGCACGGGGGCCTCGGATCTAGGCGATATCCTTATACTTCCATACTCTGATGATATTGATTCAGAAATAAATACCTTTGATAAAAAAAATGAGGATGCATCCGCCGGTTACTACACAGTGACTCTAAATGAGGGTGACATCAAAGCGGAGCTAACCACAACAAAGCGTGTTGGCCACCACAAATATACCTTTGCTCAAGATGCTGACCGTAAGATCAAAGTCGACATTGGCCATACGATCCTAGCGAACAATGGTGAATCATTGCTCAACCGTGTGGAACTTGTTGATAAATACACCCTGCGTGGCCGCCGCACTTCTACTGGATGGTTCCAAGGCCAAGATATTTTCTTCTATGCCAAATTTAATGAGCCGGTTGCTGAGGCGATGATTATCCGCGATGGCGGCGCTCCTTCTGAAATGAAGCAAGGCACAGTCTACGGCTCGATCAACATGCCCAATGCCGATCAAAAGGTTCACCTCGATTTCGGCAAGGCTGACAAGCCGCTAGAAATACGTGTCGCGCTGTCCCCTGTAAGCTGGGATGGTGCTCGTAATAACCTTGAAGCTGAAGCGCCCGATTTCGATTTTGCCAAAGTGAAACGAGACGCGGAATACGCCTGGGCCAAAGAATTATCACGCATCAAAGTCAAAGGCGGATCGGAAGTGGAGAAGACGAACTTCTATACCGGTATGTATCATATGATGATTGCACCGATCGAGTTCTATGACGTCGATGGGCGTTACCGCGATATGCTCGGCAAAGAAAGGCGCCTGGAAGAAGGGGATACCCCAAACTACTCCATTTACTCGACATGGGATACTTTCCGTGCCGTACATCCTCTGTGGACTATCATCGATCCAGAGCAAGCTACCAATTACGCAGAAGACTTAATCCGCAAATCGAACGAGTTCGGCTTGCTGCCTAAGTGGGAAGGCCATGGCATAGAAACCGGAACAATGATAGGTTACCCTGCAGCTGCCATCGTTGGGGATGCGGTGACCAAAGGACTTGTGGATGCCAAGGCAGGCTTGGATGCTTCCATTAAATCAGCATACTACCGCCCGTATGACTTTCCGCAGATCCCAGATCATACGCTGCAAGCCGTCATGGCTGGGCAATTGTCCTACCATGAAAACTATCAGTGTGTTGGGGTGCCGAACTGGAATTCAGTCTCATACGCGCTTGAATTCTCTTACTATGATTGGACTATCGCCGAAATGGCCAAAGCCGCCGGCGAAACCGATCTCTACGATGAATTCAAAGCTCGTTCGTACTACTCGCTTAACCATTGGGATGCAGAAGCAGGTAACGACGATGGCACCGGCTTCTTCGTCCCTGTCGAATGGCAGACTTGCGAGAAACATGTAGCATCAGATAAATTCGACCCATACCATGCGGATATGTTCTGGTATACCGAAGGCAACGCTTGGCAATGGCAGTGGGCGTTCATGCAAGATCTCGACAAGCTGACAGAAATTATGGGCGGTACGCAAGGACTGAACGATAAGCTCAATAACCTGTTTAATGCTGATCCGGATGGTGGTGATGCACACCAGGATATGACCGGTTTCATTGGCCAGTACATCCACGGTAACGAGCCATCACATCATGTTATTTACTTGTATAACCGCACGGAAGAGTCCTACAAGGCTCAGGAATACCTAGACCAAGTGTATGATGAGTTTTACAAGCCGACCCCAGACGGCATTATTGGTAACGAAGACGTAGGCCAAATGTCAGCGTGGTACATCATGTCAACTCTTGGCTTCTATCAGATTTCACCAACGGATCCGACATATACCATTGGTCGTCCGATTTTCGATCAGGCTACCATGACGGTGGATGGCGGCTCATTTAGAGTGATCGCCGAAAATAATGGTCCGGACAACCTATATGTAAAATCGGTGACAATCAATGGAAAACCGCTGGACAAATTTAATACCTTTAAACATGAAGAATTTAAAGCTGGCGGTGAATTACGGTTCGTGATGACATCCAATAAATCTGAAGCCATGGCAGCCAATTTATAATACGCCATATCTATGATAAGCCGCTTTATATTTTTATCATTAAATTATATAGAGCGGTTTTATTTAACTACGACTCATAAAAAACATAACTATAGCGTTTATTCAGCCACCATATTCCACCTTTTTATTAATACTATGCGGGAAGTCCGTAGGAAAAATCACACGTATTAATTGCGTTAAATCACCCAATTCATTCAAAGAAGGTCTGTTATGTTAAGTAGAGTATTATCGCTTTCATTGCCCGTATTGTTCGCCATGTCAGGGTGCCACTCGGACTCGTCAAATGACACCGATGGAAAACAGCCAATTCCGACACCGGATCTGACGGTATTAAAATATGTCGATACCTTAATCGGCACAGATGGCCTGGGTAATGTGAACCCTAGCCCTGTAATGCCGGAGGGAATGATCCAGCCCTCACCGGATAACTGGAATCCCAACAGCTGGGATGGCAAAGGATCCCCATCGGATTATCACCACCATCTGGACCAGCTCTCAGGTTTTAGTACAACCCATATTTCAGGGGCAGGTAAAGGGGATTTAAACGATTTTGCGTTCCTGCCTTATACCGGTTTTAATACCAACCCAGTAACAATGGATAAGGCCCACGAAGTAGCCGAGGTCGGTTATTATTCCGTAGACCTCATAGAAACCGGTATCAAGGCTGAGCTAACAGCGACAGATCGGGTCGCTTTCCATCGCTATAACTTTAAAGAAGGGGTATCGCGTAAGGTTCGTGTCGACCTCCAGCATGAGCTACTAGAGCAATACGGCAACCATTCACGCAGTATCTATTATCGTAAGGTAGCTGATAATGCTATTGCCGGTGCCCGTACCTCGAATGAGTGGGCGCAATGGCAGACTGTCTATTTTTATGCGGAGTTCTCTGAACCTTTTATTGAACATAGCCTTTTTGTAGAAGGCAGGGAAACCAGCAGAACAGAAGTAGGTCTTGAAAACTACGCAGGCTATGGCGAAACCCGAACACCGGTGCGAGATGTAAAAACCCACCTAAACTTCGGCGAGGGCAGTGCGCCAATCACCGTGAAAATTGCCATCTCCGGAACCGGGATTGATGGTGCCATCAAAAACTTGGATGCGGATAACAACGGCTGGGACTTTGATGCTGTAGTGCTCCAGTCGAAAGAGGAATGGGCCAGAGTATTGGGCCAATATACGGTAACAGGCGCTTCGGAAGCTGACAAGACGATGTACTACACCTCCTTGTACCGCACCTATATCGCGCCGTTTGTCTACCAGGACGTCGATGGTCATTACCGAGGCATGGATGGCAAGATATATCAAAACGACGGCAGCTTTACCAATATGTCTGTGTACTCGATGTGGGACACCTTCCGTACTGCCCATCCGCTAAAAACCATTGTCGACAAAAAGCAAGCAATCAACTACGCACGCGATTTGCTCAACAAAGCTAAGACTGGGGGGGTATTGCCAAAATGGGAGCTGCACTCAGACTATACCGGTGAGATGGTTGGTTATCCGGCAGTATCAGTTATTGCCGATGTGATGGTCAAATATCCGGAAGCATTTACCCAGGATGAATTCAAAGCAGCCTTGGCTGCGGCGGATATAGCCGCTAACTTTGATGAGCAAATTGCTATCGACGCAGGCTGGGTACCCTACCGGGATCCTTGGAACGGTGACAAGCGCTTTACGGTAATGACTCGACATGGTCAATACGCCGAGCAATATGGTTTTGTGCCGGCCAATGTGAAATGGGATCAAACTGCGGCCCCGTCAGGTATCGATGGCCTTAAGCAGGATAAATATGATGAATTGGTCAATGAGTCGGTGTCTTATGGCTTGGAGAATGCCTATTACGACTGGTGTATCGCCCAAATAGCCAAAATGGCAGGGAACCAAGCTCAATATGAACGCTATATGGCACGTTCCAGCGCTTATCAGCAGTATTTCGATTACGACCCAGCCGAGTACAGCAAGTATGGCGGGGCAACCGGGTTCATGCGACCAATATACCTCCAGGGGGGAGTGGCAGAGTTCGCCAACAACCTTGATGCCAGCTGTGTAGACCAAACTACCGGAGAGCTAATCGAAGCCAGTGATTTCGATGCATGCAAAGATCTGAACAAAGCTACGATGTTCTGGCCATACCGCGCTGAACACCGAGGGGAAAACTACACCGAAGGCAACACCTGGCAATGGACCTGGTTTGTTCCGCACGATATAGACGGGCTTAAGAAAGCCATGGGTGGGGAGCCCGATGCAAAAGCAGTTTCTGCCCATGCCGAAACGTCTTTTCTGGCAAACCTCAATGCGTTATTTACGGCCGCTCCAAATGCCGATACCTCCCAAGGGGACATGACCGGGTATATTGGCCAATTCATTATGGGTAACGAACCAGATCATCACGTTCCTTATCTGTATAACTGGACGACAGAGCCTTGGAAAACCCAGGAATACGTCCATCAGGCTGTGACTCGCTTTTTCCAACCAATCAAGGACGGATTAATTGGTAACGAAGATGTAGGCCAGATGTCAGCATGGTACGTGATGGCCGCACTGGGCTTTTATCAGGTCACTCCGGCCGATCCAACCTACACGATTGGCCGCCCAATCTTTGATATCGCCACGATCCCTGTGGAAGGCGGGCAGTTCACTATAATCGCGGAAAACAACAGCGTAGATAATATCTACGTTCAGTCTGCAACGATTAATGGCCAGCCACTGACAGATGCCTTCTTCTTCCAGCACCACGATATTAAACCAGGAGGAGAATTACGTTTTGTGATGACTGGAAATAAAGAAGAAGCATTAAAGCCCTCTCACTAAATAATTATCGAGGGGCCTCGTCCCCCTCTATTAAGGAATAAACATGAAAAAAGTTATAGCGCCGTTAGCGATCGCCATTGCTATCGCACTGTCAGGCTGCAACTCAAACTCTGAAAATGAAAAAGTGCTGGTTGATAAATCACTTATTCAGTATGTAAATCCATTCATTGGAACTGGAGCGGATGGCCACACATTCCCCGGAGCAGTCCATCCTAACGGTATGGTACAGCTTTCACCCGATACCGAAATGGAGGGCTGGGGCTCAGCTGCAGGTTACTTTGACCACGGCCAATCAGCGGATATTCCGGTATATGGTTTTTCCCACACCCATCTTTCGGGCACGGGAATCACTGATTTAGGAGATATTCTAGTGCTGCCTTTTACTGACAAGGCCAATGTCACCTACAACACTTTCGACAAAGTCAATGAAAGTGCAAAAGCAGGCTATTACGCAGTCACATTAAATCGCGGGGATATCCGTGTTGAGCTCACCACCTCGCCACGGGTCGGCTACCACAAATATACGTTTAAGCAAGGTACCACACCGCACATCAAGCTAGATTTGGACCACACGCTGAATAAGAGTTGGGGGCATCACACTACAATTGGCAACATTGAATTTATTGATGAGCATACCATTCGCGGCAAACGGAGTTCAGATGGCTGGGCCAATAACCAGCATATCTACTTTTATGCCAAGTTTAACCAGCCCATTGTCAAAGCAACCGCAATGATCGATGGCGTTGAAACCGCTGTCGAGCTCAAAGATGATGCCTACCAAGCTACCAAGACCATTGCCTACCTCGAATTTGCCCAGAGTCCGCAGCCTCTTGAGCTCAAAGTCGGGATTTCTCCTACTGGGGTAGAAGGAGCCCAAACGAACTTGGAAGCCGAAGCGCCGGGATGGGGATTTGATAACATGCAGGCACAGTCCCAACAGGCCTGGCATGATGAGCTGGAAAAAGTGACGGTAAAAGGTGGCACAGAACAACAAAAAGAAATTTTCTATACCGCCATGTACCACGCCAACATTGCCCCAATGATTTTCCAGGATACCGACGGTAAGTATCGAGCAATGCGTACCCAGGCGCTCAAGGAAGCCAATGATCTACCTAATTACTCGGTTTACTCTATGTGGGACACTTTCCGTGCAGTCCACCCTCTGCACACGATCATCAACCCGGAACGTGCTGAAGAATACGCTAACGATCTGATCCGCAAATACCAAGAGGGCGGTATTTTGCCTAAGTGGGAACTGCATGGTCACTATACCGGCACAATGATCGGCTTCCCGGCCATTTCGATCATTGCCGATGCAATGGCAAAAGGATTGGATATTAATGCCCAGGATGCTCTAGAGGCGGCGGAATTCACGGCTCGTTTCCATGATGAGTCTGAATTTCCAGACTGGACCGAAGATCAAAATATCGGGGCCGCGAGCGTAGTGCAGGTCAAAGTATATGAGGATAACGGCTTCGTCCATCACGGGTATTGGAATTCGGCATCGTATACCCTGGAGTTTGCCTATGGAGACTGGGCTGTATCTGAAATTGCCCGTATGGCGGGTGATGTGCGGCTTCAAGATGAGTTTCTGGCCCGCTCTGAAAATTACCTAAATCATTGGGATCAGGAAACTCGCTTCTTCCGCCCGAAAAACCACCCATTGAGTACAAACCCAAATAAACCACCACTGGAATTTAACCGGCCAGTTGATGACAGCCGTCTTGATGAATGTGAGACTGTCGATGTCAGCGGTAAGCCCATGGAAAAATGTCCGCTGTTACCGTTCGATCCCTATTATGTCGATGAGTTTGCCTTTACCGAGGGAAATGCGTGGCAGTGGAAATTCCAACCCCTGCATGCTTTTCAGTGGCTGAAGGAAGAACTCGGCGGTGCCAAAGGGCTACGCGAGGATCTGGATGAACTATTTAACGCCAGATCTTCGAATACCGGCGAGGATCTACCGGATTTGACCGGGTATATCGGCCAGTACATGCACGGTAATGAACCGTCTCACCATGTCCCTTACCTGTATAACATGACCGATCAGCCATGGAAAACACAGAAATACCTCGATCGTATCATGAATGAGTTCTACACCACCGAACCAACAGGCCTGATCGGCAACGAGGATGTGGGCCAAATGTCTGCATGGTATATCATGTCGGCAATGGGCTTCTACCAGGTAACCCCTGCGGCCCCGTCATATTATATTGGCCGGCCTCTGTTCGATGAAGTAGCAGTTAAGGTTGAAGGTGGGGAGTTTAAGATCATCGCCAATAACAACAGTCCGCATAACAAGTATATAAAGTCTGTCACCATCAACGGCAAGGAGCTATCAAATGACCTGACGTTTGAACACAGCGAAATAAAAGCGGGAGGTGAACTGCGCTTTGTCATGACTGGCGATAGAAATGAGGCGATACAAAGCCAAAACGAGTCCTGATGTTACAGAAAATGCCACGAATTTCGTGGCATTTTTTATGGTCGTATCATCACTGGCCAACACCTTTCCAAATAGGATAACACGGTCTTTCTCTCATCCCTTTTCAGCTCCTTTGATGCACGTATCAAAAATGCTGATCGTCTGGCTTACAGTTGTAACAGCCCCCAAATAAGCCCTATAAAAATGGCGAGTTAGAAACCGGGCCTTCTACGCCACCTCCCACATATGCGATCGCTATCACGCTTGTTTCTGGAGGTTACAAATATCCAGTAAAAGGTTGCATTATCTTCTACCGGACAACCCGACAACTTCTTATATTGCCATCATCGAAAATAAACAATTTCCCGTAAGGAGACAGCAATGAGAGTCGTCGCAATTACCGCCTGCCCAACCGGCATCGCCCATACCTATATGGCCGCCGACAAATTGATTGATACCGCCAAGAAACTCGGCATTACCATCAAGGTCGAAACGCAGGGTGCGATGGGAATCGAGAATCGCCTGACCGAGCAAGATGTCAAGCGTGCCGATGTGGTGGTAATGGCAACCGACATCAATATTGAACATAGCCACCGCTTCGATAACAAAAAATGCCTGAAAGTAGATATCCAAGAAGCCCTTCAGCGTCCTCGCCGGGTGTTTTCTCAATGTCAGCAGCTGTTAGCGCATTAATTACAAGGCACTAGTATCATGAAACACCAATTAGCTTTCCGTTGTGAATTACCCAATGGTATCCATGCCCGTCCGGCCACTCATCTGGAAAAAGTCTGCGGCCAATTCAGCTGCACCATCACTTTGGTTAACCACCGCAACAATAATCAGGGTGATGCCAAAAGCATTCTGTCGCTGGTCGGTACTGACACCCTACTCAACGACGCGTGTACGCTGATCCTTGACGGTCAAGACAGTGAGCCAGCCTGCCGTGCGCTGGAAGCCTTTATCACCACCGAATTCCCTCATTGCGATGAAGCGCTTGATCCGGTCGCCAGTATTGATGAATTCCCCTTGCCCCAGTCGCTGCTGCGCCACCGGCCAACATTGCTACACGGCACACGTCTCGCCACCGGCCTTGGCCAGGGTAAATTAATCGGTTTTAGCCAAACCGACCTTAACCAATTTGCGACGGATATTTGCCAACAGGAAACCAAGCGATTCCAACATGCCCACCAGCAGGTCGCCGACCACCTATCGATGATGACAGCAACGGCGAGCAAGCATGAACAAGACATCATCTCTGCGCATCTGGCCATATTGAACGACAGCAGCTTTATTGCTGGCATTACAAATTTGCTCAGCACCCACTCCACCGCCAACGCGATATTGGCGACCGTCGATAAATTAAGTACACAGCTCCAACAATCTGCCAGTGCTTATTTGCGCGAGCGGGTATTGGATATCAAAGATGTCGCCACCCAGCTGCTGATGAGCGCTTACCCCGAGGTTAAATGCCAGCGCGAATTTACACTGGCAGAGCCAAGCATTGTACTGGCGAGTGATCTGACCCCGAGCCAGTTCATCGGTTTGGATAAGGAGCATTTACAGGGCCTGGTACTCACCCATGCCGGCAGTACATCACACACGGTGATCTTGGCACGGGCCTTTGGCATTCCAACCCTGTCGGGCATTGAGATCAGCCAGTGCAGCACGGCACTCAATACCCAGGCTTATATCGATGGTCAGCTCGGTGTCCTTGCCACTGACTGCAGCGAGCCGGTTCAGCGCTACTTCCAACGTGCCCTGACCCTACGCCAGCAGGAACAACAGCGACAAGCGGTGTATGCCCACCAGCCCGCTGTCACAGCCGATGGCCACCGAGTGGAAATTGCCGCCAATATTGCCTGCTCAATAGAAGCACCAGCCGCCTTTGCCAATGGCGCAGAAGGCATAGGCCTTTTCAGAACCGAGATGCTGTTCATGGACCGCCATAGCGCGCCAGATGAAGACGAGCAATTCAACCACTACCGCGAAGTGCTCGATGCCGCCAACGGCAAGCCTGTGATTATTCGCACCATGGACATCGGTGGTGACAAACCCATTGATTACCTCAAACTGCCTGAAGAAGCGAACCCGTTCCTTGGTTACCGTGCCGTGCGTATCTACCCGCAATTCGAGCAACTGTTCCGCAGCCAGCTTCGAGCCATCCTGCGCGCATCGGTATACGGCAGCACCAGAATCATGATCCCAATGATCCAAAGCATTGAGGAAATCCGCTGGGTTAAGCAACAGCTTGCCGCAGTCAAAACCGAACTCGATAACAGTAACATTGCCTACTCCAAGCAGCTGCAGCTGGGGATCATGGTGGAAATCCCAGCGGTGGCCTTTATCATCGACCAGTTCTGTCAGGAAGTGGATTTCTTCAGCATCGGCTCTAACGACATGACCCAGTATCTGCTGGCCGTCGACAGGGATAACGCGCAGGTATCGCACCTCTACAACAGCCTGGCACCTGCATTTCTTCGCCTGCTGCAACACGTCGTAAGTACTGCCCATGAACACGGCCGCTGGGTCGGCTTATGCGGTGAACTCGGTGCTGATACCAAAGTATTGCCGTTGCTCGTTGGTGCCGGCCTTGATGAGATCAGTATGAGCGCCCCCAAAATCACGGCAACGAAAGCAGCATTGAATCACTTAACATTTGAGCATTGCCAGCAACTATTCGAACAAGCGTGCCAATGCCCGACCATCGACGATGTCACCGCCCTGCTGAACAAAACAGCAAGCCAAGAAACCGACAAACCCCTGCTGGGCATTGACTGTGTGTTCAAGCACGCTGATTTTGCCAACAAGGAAGAAGCGATCCAGGCATTGGTCGGCAATCTGCACCTTCAAGGTCGCACCGATAATACCTATGCGCTGGAAGAAGATATTTGGGCTCGCGAAGCGGTGTTCTCTACCGGGCTCGGGCACGGATTTGCCATTCCGCACACCAAGTCAGACAACATCCGCCATTCGAGTATTAGTATTGCCCAGCTGAAAACGCCGATTGATTGGCAGTCTGACTCGGGTGATGTGGACTTCATCATCATGCTGACACTCAATAAAGACCAAGGTGATCAGCATATGCGGATCTTCTCAGGCCTTGCCCGCAAGCTGATCCATCAGGACTTCAGGGACCGGCTGAAAAGCTGCAGCAATGAAGCGGCGATGATCCAGCTTCTGGAGCAAGAACTCGCTCTTTAATTCGCCGCTGACTATCACTCTCCCAAAAGAATAAAAAAAGACCCAAGCTTCCCCCTGACTTATTCGGACGGTCAGGGGGCTTTTTTTACTCATTATTGCCCTCGATATAGAGGTAGTTCTCAAAGCGCCCCGGAAAATAACCCCCTTATCGGACATATTCATACTGACTATTGTTATCCATCAGGCATAAAACAGCTCACAAAAAAACAACAAAAAAACAGCATTTCATGGTAATTGAACAATTTAACCTCATAATAAGAGGAGATTTTTCGTTCAATCCACTGACACCAAACTGATAAGGTAACAACCATGACGTGGCAAGTATCCGAGCTAATCCCACTCCTGAGTGAACACGACGGCTGGGCAGTTGAAACCAGCGACCAAACGCTAGTTGTGAGTAACGAAGACAATATTGAAGCTTTCCTGGCGATTGCCGGTGAGCAAATTCTGGTAGAGGTGCTGCTGTTCCCGGCAGAGCAAGTTAACGACATTGCTTCGCTCAACAACGACATCCTGCGCACCCACAAGATGTTCCCGTTATCGACTATCGGCATCAATGAAATTGGCGGCAACGACTACTACGTGGCCTTCGGCTCACTGTCTTCCCAATCCAAAGCGGAAAGCATTGTGATTGAGGTCGCCACCCTGTTCCGCAATGTTGAAGCGTTTATCGAACTGTACCAAGACCACCTCAAGGAGGTTGCGTAATGAGTGTCTGGAAAAAACTGTTCACCGCCATCAAAGGCGGCGTAAATGAAACCGCTGAAGCGGTCGCCGATAACCAAGCGCTGCGTATCCTTGATCAGGAAATTCGCGACGCCAAACAAGAGCTCCGCCGTTCTGACGAAGCATTGGTCAGCATCGTCGCCAAGCGTAAGCTCTCCCAACAGAAAGTGGATGGCTTCCAGCAAGGCATCGAAGAATATGAAGGCCATGCCCGCGGCGCGATGGAAAAAGGCCAGCAAGATCTTGCCCTTGAATGCGCGCAAAAAGTTGCTCAGTTCCGTAACGAACAACAAGCCGAACAAGCTTATCTCGACCAGTTTGTTGGTTCAGAGCAGAAAATGCGTACCAATATCAGCCAAGCCAAAGACAAGCTGCGCCAACTGGAACAACAAGTGGATGTGGTGAAAGCTAACGAAGCGGTGCAAAAAGCCCAATCGGCAGTATCGGCAACCAATGTCGGTGCCAATGCAAAAATGCATACGGCCGTTGAGTCCCTTGAGCGCATCAAGCAGCGTCAAGCCGAAAAGTCAGCCCAACTGGAAGCGGCTGCCGAAATGGCCGATGAACAATCAGGCAGCAGCCTGGACAAAAAACTGGCCGAGGCTGGGATCACATCAGGTAAGCAGTCGTCAGCCGAAGATGAACTTAAGCGTATTTTGGGCCAGTAGTTACCGTTTAAAAAGGAGGCAGTATGTCATTATGGCTCTTATTCCGCCGCTGGGCGGCTCAGAACTTCCATGCGCTAAGTGGCAGAAACCTCCTTCTATTGGTTATCGGCTATACCGCTATTAGCTACGCCCTATTATCTGTAGTAGGAGAATCAGCCTTAATACAAAGCCCAACTGACTTCCTGTACTACTTGGTTGTCAGTGCCTCCACCGTTGGCTATGGCGACATGTCGCCAACCACAGTGGCTGGAAAATGGGTTGTCATGCTGTTTGTTATCCCCGGTGGGCTGGGGCTATTTGCCCTCGCTGTCGGCCGGGTTGCAACCGTCTTTATTGATTACTGGAAACAGGGGCTGTTAGGCCGGAGGAAAGTATCGGTGGAAAACCACATACTCGTGCTGGGGTGGAACGAGCAGCGTACCCTGCACCTGATCAAAATGCTGCAACACGAAGAAAAAGGGCACCGCGCAATTGTTCTGTGTGTCCGCCCTGATATTGAAAACCCACTGCCCGGGGAAGTGGAGTTTGTCCGTGCCCCAAGCTTCACCGATAGCCAAGCGATGGCCAGAGCCGGGGTCGACACCGCCAGCTGTATTGTGATTGATAACAGCGAAGATGATGTCACCCTGTCTGCCGCCCTGTTCTGTGCCAACCAGAACCCGAAGGCCCATATCTTAGCCTACTTCAATGACGAGTCATTGAGTGGCTTACTCAAGCATCACTGCCCCAATGTTGAGTGCATTCCCTCGGTCGCGGTCGAAATGCTGGCCAAGGCTGCAATCGATCCGGGCTCGAGTGAATTGCATCACGAATTGCTCAGCACCCACAAAGGGATGACCCAATATGCCGTGCAATATCCCGCAACGGCTACACCGAGCACCATAGCCCCGCTATTCAACGGCTTCAAGCAGCAATATGAGGCTATCCTCATTGCCATCGATACTGGTAACGGGGTCGAGCTGAATCCGCCGCTGAATCGCGACGTTCCTCCTGGCGCTAAGGTTTTTTATATTGCCGACGAGCGTGTCGAGCAGATCGATTGGTCTAAGTGTACCTGAGTGTACCAAACGGCACCTTTACCTAAAGACACCTAGCCACACCAGACAACACGGGAGTGTTTATGTTCGATTGGTTCAAGAAGAAACAACCCCAAGCCACGCCCCCGAGCAGTCCAGAAATCCTTGGGCTAAGACTTGGCGGAGCGTTTGAGCTTGATGATCTGAAACTGAGGTTGATCGAGCCGGAGCTAATTATCGAGGGGGCATCCCGTACCCAGCTGATCAAGGCGGTCGGTGAAGTCCAGCTCGATGAACAAACCCGGCTACTGCGCTACTACACCGATGACGACGGGTTTATCCAAATTTTGACCCACGGAACATCCGAAGCCGATATCAGCGAGGTTAAGCTCTATTATTTTTACGCGTCACGCCCCATCGATACGCAAAGCCAGTGGCAGCACTTGCTGGATAATGAGATCGTCAAACCCAGTTGGGAGCTGGAAGGTTTTCAGTTTACCAAAGTGTGGGACAACAACCGCCCTGTCGCCATGACAGAAAAAACGTGGCTAGAGAACGGCACGGTAACTGAAACAGACCAATTTGTGATGATATACGAGCGAGATACAGGCAGCGGCCAGTTCGAATCGCTTCTCGTTGCCGGTGAAGAGAAAATCTACCGTAATCAAGCTGAGCGTTGCCTCGCCACCAGTACCGGTTTTGATTTATCTCCCACCGACTTCAAACTCATCGGCTAACATTCAATTGTTTAAATAAAGAATAGGATTAACATGGAAGTACTCACTAACTCACTCGCTGGCCTCGGCGCATTCTTGCTTTACTTTTCGCTGTCATTGGCTTTCCTGATGCTGTTCAAGTTTGTCTACGTCCGCTTTACGCCGCATGATGAGTGGAAGCTGGTAAAAGAAGACCAGAATATTGCCGCCGCCATTGGGTTATCCGGCTCCATCCTCGGCTACTGCTTGGCTATCGCAGGCGCTGCGACGAACTCGGTTAACTTAATCGATTTTGCTATTTGGGGTGTGGTCGCCTTGTTTGCCCAGCTGATCGCCTTTGCTATTTTGCGCTTTGGCTTCATGCCCAAAA
Organism: Photobacterium lutimaris; assembly: GCF_003025555.1. Taxonomy (GTDB): domain Bacteria; phylum Pseudomonadota; class Gammaproteobacteria; order Enterobacterales; family Vibrionaceae; genus Photobacterium; species Photobacterium lutimaris. The sequence goes on from NZ_PYMH01000023.1 coordinate 36,890, forward strand.
TTGTCGAACGAATTGAAGCCGGTGAAATACCCGCAGGTATCGTCATGGCAGCAACATCCGTGTCTGTGGGCTTGCTTAACGCCGCCTGCATGACGTACTAAGGGGGAATGCCATGAAACGCAGTAAACACGTCGTTCTCGCCAGCATGAAGAAAAACTGGCGTCCGGTGTCGATAGCCTCCATGTCGGCCCCCATGACCGCGGTTTTGGCCACCGCCGTGCTCTCTGGTTGCAGCGACAGCGCAGATGACGCCGTCATCTATCAGTCGCTTAATGATTGTGTTGATGACAACCCAGACTCCACGGAGCAGTGCCAGGCCGCTTACCAGTTCGCCATACAGGAAGCTTCCCGGACTGCACCTAAATACAATTCCCGCTACGATTGCGAAGCAGAGTTTGGCAGCAATGCCTGTGTGCAGCCGCAAGGCAACAATTGGTTTATGCCAGCCATGGCCGGTTTCATGTTTGCCAGAATGATGGACAACAATCGTGGCTATTACTCACAACCGATGTTCCGCTCATATTATCCGGGCAGTATTTTCTATGACCGCTGGACCACCGCAGATGGCAACGACTACGGCCGTAGCAGCTACAAGAAAACCAAGGTACGGGTCAGCAAAGATCATATGAAGCCCAAACCAACGGTAAGCCGCACCATTTCGCGTGGTGGGTTTGGTTCGACCGTGTCGGCCAAATCAGGCTGGAGCAGCAGTCGCTCCTCAAGTGGCAGTAAAGGGTGGGGAGGCTAAGCGCCAATCAACTCTCATCAAAAAGTGACCGGTGAATTGATCGACAAGCGTACCTCTCGCGTAGTTAACGGTGAGAGTTCATATCTCGTCAATTTGTTCCTTTCATTACAACCTGCACATCCTTGTTGCAGGTTTTTTTTGCGTAAAGCAAAGCTCACCGCAGTGCATTACGGAGAAATGTCCCCGTTATCAGCCTGCTGATCACTTTCTTCTTGCTCACTTTGCTGCTCAGTCACTTTATCAATGATGGCCTGCAACTGACCTTCAACGGTATTCGGGAAGAAAGGATCATGGTAAATCGGGTTCATTAGGAATGTCTCGTCGGTCAGGGCCTCAAGGAAAGCCACCAGCGCCTCTTTCTCTTCCTGAGTCAAGTTCATTCTGATTGGGTTTCCGCCGGTTTGGCCGTTGCTGGTCAAGTCCGGGCTCAAGATACGGTGGCGCTGCACACCACTGTTGTAAAACTCAACCACATCCATCAAGGTTTCAAACCGACCGTCGTGCATATAGGGAGCACCAACGCCAATGTTGCGCAATGACGGTGACTTGAAGAAACCATTCCCTGCCCCCTGATCGCCGCGAGTATCCGCATCCAGGCCATTGACATGCGCTTGATCCATCGAATGCGCACTGGTTTGGTGGCAGGCAATACAGCCCAATGAGTCACGTTCAGTTCCGGGGAAGCCAGAAAACAGCCTTAAACCAAGCATTTCCTGCTCACTGAATACTGCGGCGAAGTCTGGCTCATCCCACTCCCCAGCCGTGAATGCCTGATCATATTTGGACTCATAGGAGATCATGGTACGAATGAACTGGGCTAACGCTCTTGAAATCCGCTCGCTGGTTATCGCCTCATCCCCAAACGCCTCGGTGAACAGTTCAGCATAAAAGCTGGTTTCAGCCATTTTCACTTCAAGATCGAACAAGTTCATCCCCATCTCGACCGCATCCTGTATCGGCATCAACACCTGATCTTCCAACGTATCTGCTCGCTCATCCCAAAAAAACTTCCCGTTTCGGTAATATGCGGCATTGCTCAGACTCATCGAATGACGGCCCGTTTTACCGCCGTCAAAGCCATCACTGAATTTTTTTGGATCGGTAAAACCATGCTTCTGTAGATGGCAGGACGCGCAAGCAACAGTATTATTCGCCGACAAGCGAACATCGTAAAAGATCACCCGCCCCAAGTTCGCACCGGCATTGGTAACCTTGTTGCCAAACGGGGTATTGTTTTGCGAGTCCACATTACCGAACGGCGAAGTAATACGGGTGTAATACTTGGGTTGCGCCATTAAATAAGCTTCGTAATCATGGTCTGCCGATAGGTCCGGTAAAGGCAAACCATCAATGTCGAGTTTTGCCTCAGGAGGAGGTGGCGGCGGCTCACTGACAGGGGCATCGTCCCCATCGGTTGGCGGGGTGACAGGGGGAACACCATCGGGTTGCTCCTCTGCAGGTGCCTCTGCAGGCTCTTGGACAACTTCCGCCTCTTCAACCCCCACTGAGCTCGCATCTAGCGAACCTAAATCATCAGAGTCTTCACGGCATGCCGTGACTGCCGCAATCAAAACGGCAGCCAATAAATAACGGGAGGGATTCATACAACACTCCAACCTAGCCAAATTAGTTTTATTTTTATGGACAGTCTTATTGTATTTTTACTGTCTGTTGTTTGTGAGAATGGATAGTCCATTAACAACACTTAATTAAAAGCCTAATCGGTTAAATTGTTCTTGTTTCTGACAAGTGAGAAAAAGCCAATAACAGCAATGAGTTATAAACCAAAAGCAGTAAATTTGAGATAAATTAACGCCACAAATATTCTCAACGTGAACAAATAAATGCAAACGCCAAAATAGCTTTTCTCTTATAAGTAAGTGGTTATCTGCTGAACGCCGGTAGCGACAATGAAATAAAAATGTTCGACATCAATTTGTGAGATATCAAGAAATTTTAACCCGCAAATAGTTATCGGTAGACCTCTATCGAGATTAAATCAAGCAAGCATAATTTTGCATAAATAATTTTGAATCCAGATCTTTTTTTGCCTTATAAATTATTCCCCCCTTCTTATGCATGCATTACCGTACAACAACAAAAGAAAAACAAGACAACCAGATAAATCCAATATGAATCAAAGGAGTGAACATGAAAACATTACCGCTGACCCTCCTCACCTCCGCTTTACTCATGGGAACAGCCACTGTTTCCGTCACAGCACAAGCCAATGAGATGGTGGCACAAAACGGCAATGTCATCGTCGGCTACTGGCACAACTGGTGTGACGGCGCTGGCTACCGTGGCGGGCTGGCACCTTGCGTTGACTTAACCGAGGTACACCCTGACTACAATGTCGTCAATGTGTCTTTTATGAAAGTTTTTGATCTTAATGCCGGCCGCATCCCAACCTTCAAGCTTGATCCTGCAATTGGCCTAACCGAGTCAGCTTTCATTGATCAAATCAGCACTCTGAACAGCCAAGGCCGAAGTGTGTTATTGGCCCTGGGTGGTGCCGATGCGCACGTTGAACTCAAAGCGGGAGATGAGCAAGCCTTTGCCGATGAAGTGATCCGCCTGACCGACAAGTTTGGCTTCGACGGACTGGATATCGACCTCGAGCAGAATGCGATAACCGCAGCAGATAACCAAACGGTGATCCCCGCCGCGCTAAAAATCGTCAAGGCTCACTACCGCGCCCAGGGTAAAAATTTCATGATCACCATGGCACCGGAGTTCCCTTATCTCACCATCGCTAATGGTAAATACCTCCCTTATATTCAGGGATTGGAAGGTGATTATGATTTCATCAACCCGCAGTTTTATAACCAAGGGGGTGATGGTGTTTATGTCGAAGGCAGTGTTGGCTGGCTATCACAGAATGATGCGAGAAAAGAAGAATTTATCTATTACATCTCCGACTCACTGATTAACGGCACGCGTGGCTACACCACGATAACCAATGACAAACTGGTCTTCGGCATTCCAGCAAACATCGATGGGGCAAACAACGGCTACGTCGACGATCCCAATGCCTTGTATGCCGCTTTCGATCGCCTGAAAGCGCAAGGCCAGCCTTTACGGGGGGTTATGACCTGGTCAGTCAACTGGGACATGGGCACCAACAGTGCCGGACAAGCCTACAATGAGAAATTCATCAAAGACTACGGCAACTACATCCATAACCAGCAACCGCCAGAGCCAGATCTGTCGCCCGTATTTTCCGGTATCGCCGATACCCAAATCGCTCTAGGCACAGTGTTTGACCCACTGGCAGGCGTCAGCGCGGCCGACACCAGCGGCAGTGATATTTCGGCCAGCATCCAAGTAACAGGCACGGTAGACACCAATGTCGTCGGGGTTTACGCCCTCACCTACTCTGTCAGTGACAACGCCGGCAACAGTGCCAACCAACCAAGGAAGGTGACTGTCTATGACGACAACCAGCCTATCTGCCCAAATGCATGGGACAGTGCCTCAGCCTATTCCACCAATGAGGAAGTGACGCATAACGGTAAGCGATGGCGTGCCAAGTGGTGGACCAAAGGTGATGAGCCCGGCACCACCGGCGAATGGGGCGTTTGGCAAGAATTGGGAGCGGCGTCCTGCCAATAAGCCCCCCATCAACGGATAAAGAGAAAGCCAGTCATGTGACTGGCTTTTTATTCAAAGGCATAACACCCTTATCACGGTTTCTGCTTATCCTACCATTCATTACTTCCATAAATATCGAATTATTTAATTGACAGCAAACGGCTTCGAGCTTATATTTCGACACATATCGAAATATACTCCCAAACGAGGCAGTAACCATGAGTCCTGAATTCGTAACAATGTTCAAAGAAGCCGCAGGTATGTTCCTATTCCTTGCCGCAGAACTAACGGTGCTATTTTTAGTTATTAGCTACCTAGTGGGTGTGTTGCAGGAATTCCTGACCCCCGAGAAAATCCAGTCGATCTTGAGCTCACGCAATGGCAAGGGCTATGTTATTGCCGCTTTGCTTGGCTCCATCACGCCATTTTGTTCGTGCTCGACCATTCCTTTCCTGAAGGGCCTGCTTCGTGCCCGTGCAGGTTTCGGCCCGATGATGGTATTCCTGTTTGCCAGCCCGTTGCTTAACCCAGTGATCATCGGCTTGTTTGTGGTGACCTTCGGGATCCAAGTCGCGGTGTTCTATTTTGCTGTGGCTCTGGCTGTATCAGTCATGGCAGGTTACGTATTGGAAAAACTAGGCTTCGAGCGCTATGTCCGCGAAGAGGCTTACCAAATGGCTGATGCAGGTTCAAGCTGTGGCAGCAGCGGTGGTGATACTGCACCAAAGGCTAAGCCAGCCTCATCTTGCGGTACCCAAGCTGCCCCAGCAACGCCTGAGCCGGCACCAGCTGCCAGCTCATGCTGTGGAGCGAAAGAAGACGTGAATGTTGAAGTCAATGGCTGCGGTGAAGCGGTAATGACAGTGAAAGAAGAAAGCCGTTGGGTACGTATCTGGCACTCAACGTGGAAAGACTTTAAGCAAGTGCTTCCTTACTTGATGTTGGGCATCCTAATTGGTTCTTTCATCTATGGCTTTATTCCGACTGACTTGATTGCCAAGTATGCGGGTGAAGGTATGTGGTATGCGATCCCTGTTGCTGCTGTGATTGGTATCCCCCTCTACATTCGTGCAGAAGCGGTGATCCCACTAAGTGCCGCACTGGTGAAAAAAGGCATGGCGATGGGTTCAGTAATGGCCTTGATCATCGGTAGTGCAGGCGCAAGTTTGACTGAAGTTATCTTGCTGAAATCTATCTTCAAGAACCAGATGATTGCCGCCTTCCTGACCGTCATTCTCGGTATGGCAATTGGCGCAGGTTACATGTACACCTACCTGTTTGGCTAAGCGATAAGATCGCCTAATCATCACGGCAAAGCATCAGAATGGCCTCGTAGCTCACAAGCCATTCTGGTGCAGCCAAAATGACTGAAGCTCCCCCCTTGACTGGATATAAACAGCCAATTAATACGACTTTATCCTCGCCAGCCAACAATGTATCTTCTAGCCACTCCACTCTACATGATATGCTATAGCCAACCTAAATCAGCAGCAATAAGATGCTGTTATTATTGACTTTTTGAGTACCCTTAATGTTTGAGTCGACGGTTCTTTTCGCTGCCACCCTTATCTTTCTTGGCTCTTTTGTTCAAACGGCTATCGGCTTTGGTTTAGCAATAGTCGCTGCACCATTACTGTTTCAACTTTCGCCACAGTATGTGCCTGCCCCTATCTGTTTGGTTGCGCTAGTCATCTCCTTGATCAATGCGTTCAAACTACGAAGCAGTGTGTCAATCGGTGGATTGAAATCAGCCATTATCGGACGGGTTCCAGGTTCACTTCTGGGAGGTTACCTGTTAACCGTGGTCTCTGGTGCAACGCTTTCTTTGTGGCTGGGTGCCATGGTACTCATTGCCGTCGGGATCAGCGCCTTGCCTTACCGATTAAAACCAACGCCGAACAGAATGCTAGTAGCGGGCTTTATGTCAGGCGTGATGGGCACCAGCTCGTCAATCGGTGGCCCGCCGATGGCCCTATTGATGCAGCATGAAGAAGCCGCAAAGCTACGTGGCAACCTATCGGCGTTCTTTGTGATCACCTCAATCATGTCGCTGGTGATACTGTATTTCTACGGCCACTTCACCATAGAGCACATTCAGATCACCTTGCCATTGCTACCAGCCGGTTTGTTGGGATACTGGCTGGCAAACAAGGTTGTTAACAACCTTCCTCAATCAATGGTAAGGGTGTTTGCTTTGCTGCTTTGTCTAACCAGTGGCGTAACCGCCATTTATCAGGGCGTTACTGGGTTTTGAGGCTTGAGTGATCAATTTCGCGATTCAGGCATGGGACGTAGATTAGCCTTGGCTGATAAACTGGGACTGGACGTATTCAACCCGATGTTTCTCAACTCAATCTAGGCTATCAATTTAAAGCATGTCTGATATCAAGATGAAACAGATCATAGAAAACACGTTAGCCATCGTTAATGACGTCGAGGCCGAGCTTTACCAAAAAGCTCGGCACTCATCCAAACTGGGGGAGATTGCCGATTTTAAGCAATGGCTTAAATTCAGGCATAAGCAGGGAGCATTCCAATACGCATGCACTATCGATTGTGATTACAATGCTCGCCAGTTGTGTATTGAAGTGTTCGACCATATTGGTTTCTCCCCCGAGACAATCGCCGAATGTTGCCTAGAAATGACCAGCTTAATTGGCAATGATGGTTACTTCGAAATAAGGTTTAACCCTGACGATGCCACAGAATACGGGCCCGATAATTATTTCAACGATGAAGACGGCCTCGTCGATATCAATAAAGACAAAGACGGTGAACTTATCGTCCCGTATCGAAAAGTGCTCCTTACGGTGTGGCGGGAATACCCTGCCCATGTAAGCGTCGAATACCACGTATTTTTCCATGCACTCAGGCAGTATTTAAAAGAGCAGAACTGCGCTAGTTCCGTACAGGCAATATCTCAGAAATTTGGCCTAACCGATGAAAGCGATGCCTATTGTGATCAATTGGCTGTCACCCCTGATTTTCTTCAAGAACTGACCACTGAGCTACTACTGGCTCGAATTGATAGCTGGCGCAGCATTTCACCCCGAGTTGCAGCGCTTTCCGAGTTGATAAACAGCCGATTTTATTAGATTGTTATCACGTATAATTACTTTACACATACCCACTTAGCATAAGACCATTAAGGTGTTAACCTAACGCTGATTTGTGGAATTACCCGTGAGCTGCTTGAGAATAAAATGAAAAAAATATTATTAGCCGGTTTCGTTAGCCTGCTGCTAGCCGGTTGCGTTACACCAAGTGAAGCGCTGCTTTCGCAAGCCACACACGTCCGCGTACTGACCACCAGCCTGCCTAATCTCGATGAATGCCTCTGGGTCGGTGAAGTCACCGGTAATGAAGGTCACTGGTATTCCTATCTGTTCTACAGCAATGACGCCCTGATCCAAGGCGCAGTCAACGAGCTGAAAAACAGCGCCCATTACATCGGTGCCGATACCGTGGTGATCATGACACCGCACAACTTTACCACCTCGGTCTCTTTGCTCGGTACCGCTTACGACTGCCGGTAAACTTGGATGAAACAGGGAAACCACTATTCTTGACTGCCTTGTCGAACCGGTAAGCAACCGCTGATAAAAAGCCCCCCAATCCGGTTTGGACAACATACCGGATTTTTAATTGAATTACCTATTGACTCTGCCCTTAGGGGAAGACTTTAAGCTATGGATCTCAATGATTAACGGAGGTCTACTATGGGTATTCAAAAACGGCATTTCCTCGTGGTTGCAGCCACATCACGGGTTGCCAGAATCTTTATCAAGAATGCATTATTGCAAGGCCATAACGTCACCGCGATGTGCCGCGCACCAAGCGACGAGGACGCTTTGCGCCGGGTAACCCAAATACTCGCAGAGACTGCATTAACCAGCACCACGCTAACCGACGCGAATATCGCCGCTACGAAACCGGCAGGAACAACTGCACCATCGAGTCGCCCCGGTCAATTAAAAGCCACCAATGCCAATATAATACGTGCCGATTCTTATAAAGATATCCTGACCGGCGATCCCTCCATAGATGCGGTGTGCTGCTTTGTTGGCGTAACCACATTCAAAGACATGCTGCGCGCCAGCTGCTCTATTTACACCGATACCATCAGCGCACTGGTTTCGGGTATGAAGCAAAGCCGCTGGGTAGAAACCTTTTACCACAGTTCTGTGGGCACAGAAGGCATTCCGGGCGGCTCCGTCACGGCTTGGCCCGCCAACTACAATGTCATCGCCAACCTCCTTCCGGTCATTTTTCCTGTTTACAAAAATGTCACGGCCAGTGAAAACATCCTCGCGCAAGCGGCAAACGACAGCTCGCCGTATATTATTTTTCGTCCCGCCGCCCTCAAAGACACCCCCGCCCAGCGGCGCTATGGCTATAGCTTTGATACCACAAGTTTAGACAGCACCGGTTTAGACAAAACCGCGCTTCCCCTCAGGCATGCCAAGATAAGCATCAGCAGGGAAGATGTGGCTGAAGAAATACTCCGAGTTGCTACGCTACCCGAGCAAGAGCGTAAAAACTGGCATGGCCACGGCGTGTATCTTGTCGATATGAAGGAGGGGCACGCAAGTCAAGGTCACGACCAAGCTGAAAATCGCTAGGCGGCAAAGAGAGCTAACCACACCTAATGACCTTCACTTTGTTTGACCCAAATCGCCTTATGGATAAGTAACTAATTTTCAAGCCATTAGAGTATGGTTTTACCTACACCCATATGCAAAAATAAGAGTATTAATGTGTTATGCAGCTGAGTGGCTTGAAAAAGCAAGCTACGTCAGTCATTTAACATAATGGATATAATGTCTACCGGATAGCTTAAGGGTGGATATGCGAAACAAGATCGCAGAATAAAATGTTATGTTTTTAAGGTTAAATATGTTCGAAAAACACAATAAATATACAAAAAGCACATACTGGTTGTTAGCTATTAACAGTTTGATTGGTGTTTGTTTTCTTGGATTACTCATCTTAAATTTAGCTG
>NZ_PYMH01000024.1 GCF_003025555.1 Photobacterium lutimaris
AGCCAGAAAACTGTCGGCCACTCTATTGAGCTAAACAATTTTCAAAATGATGGTGGAGGGAGATGGATTCGAACCATCGAAGGCAGAGCCGTCAGATTTACAGTCTGATCCCTTTGGCCACTCGGGAACCCCTCCACGGGGTGTTGCTTAAATTGAACGAGCCAAACTGTCCAATTTGGAAAGACGTACCTTACACAAGTCAGGAACACCTTTCAAGAATAATGGTGGAGGGAGATGGATTCGAACCATCGAAGGCGGAGCCGGCAGATTTACAGTCTGCTCCCTTTGGCCACTCGGGAACCCCTCCACAAGTGCGGAGCGCATATTAGCAAACCGAGATGAACTGTAAACCCTTTTCCTCACTATTTTTGTCTGCTTGCTGTTATTTTCATCATATTGTTGATTGTGATGGCGTTATCGGCGTTTTTCGCAACAAAATTACCGATTAGGTAAATGGGACATTGCTTTTCTTTACACTTCTTTACCCCGCTTAAGGGTTGGTTCAGATATCATGCGTGCAGTTTAAAAATAATGGATTCCATAATGAAAAAGGTCCTTGTTGCGGCACTGGTGACTGCCGCGTTAACAGGTAGCGGATATTTTTACTTCCAGAGCCAATCTATGGCAGCAGAACAGCCTGCTGCGCGCTCAGCGCGAGAGATCCCTGTGACGCTTGGTGAAGTGAGCGCCCACCCTGTTGCACAATCTCTGTCATTGGTCAGTAAGCTGGAAGCGCAACGCTCCGTTAATGTTGCTACCCAAGTAGCTGCCCGTGTCGAACACATTGCGATAGGGGTAAACAGCAAGGCCAAAAAAGGTGAGCTGCTGGTTCAGCTTGATGATGCCAAACCGAAAGCCGCTTACGCCGAAGCTCAAGCGTATCTAAATGATGAAAAGCGAAAGTACAACGAATACCAGAAGTTGGTGAGCCGTGGTGCTATCACCCAAACCGAGCTGGATGCCCAGTTGGCCAGCGTCAGTATTGCAGATGCACGGCTGCAAGCGGCAAAAGCGGACTTGGATGATCACGCTATCCGTGCCCCATTTAGCGGCACGGTTGGCTTGGTTGATTTCAGCGAAGGCCATATGCTGACCGTCGGCAGCGAGCTGTTCTCGCTAGATGACTTGTCAGTTATGCGTTTGGATATTCAGGTACCAGAGCAATATTTGTCATTCCTGCGTGCAGGGATGACCGTTAAGGCAACCAGCCAGGCATGGCAAGGCAAGGTCTTTAGCGGTGAAATCAAAGCGATTGACTCCCGTGTTCAGACCGACTCCCTCAATATCCGTGTGCGTGTGGTGTTCGATAACCAAGAAGGCTTGCTCAAGCCGGGTATGTTGATGGCGGCCAATATTGGTTTTGTCCCGCAAGATGCTGCTGTGATCCCGGTGCAGGCACTGGAGTATTCCGGTACCAAGCGCTTTGTTTATTTGGTTGATGAAGCCGGTAAAGCCCACCGTACTGAAGTTCAGCTTGGGGCTCGGGTAGAAAACGAAGTGGTTATCGAGTCAGGGATCGGTATCGGTGATCGTATTGTGGTCCAGGGCTTGGTCAACATGCGCGACGGTGTGCAGGTGAATGACATCATGGCACAGAAAGTCAATGGCGCGGCGAAACAGCAAGGTCAAACTGGAGATGATGCTTAATGTGGTTATCTGATGTATCGGTAAAGCGTCCGGTTGTCGCTATCGTTCTCAGCTTGCTGTTGGTGGTGTTTGGCTTGGTGTCCTTCAACAAGCTGTCGGTACGAGAAATGCCGGATGTTGAAAACCCAGTGGTAACGGTCTCAACCAGTTATTCTGGGGCATCTGCCACGATTATGGAAAGCCGGATCACCACGGTACTTGAAGATCAGCTCTCGGGCATCAGTGGTATCGAGAGTATCACCTCGACCACCCGTAATGGCTCGTCGCGGATCACCATTGAATTTGAGCTAGGCTGGAACCTCACCGAAGGGGTCAGTGACGTGCGGGATGCGGTATCACGTGCCCAGCGTCGTCTGCCTGATGAAGCCAATGATCCTGTGGTATCGAAAGATAACGGCTCGGGTGAGCCTGCGGTGTACATCAATCTGACTTCAAGTGTGATGGATCGTACTCAGCTGACTGATTATGCCGAGCGTGTTCTGATGGACCGGTTCAGTTTGATCAACGGGGTCAGCTCGGTAAACCTCAGTGGTGCCCTGTACCGTGTTATGTACGTCAAGTTGATGCCAGATCAAATGGCGGGTCGTGGTGTAACGACTAAAGACATCGTTAATGCCCTGAAATTGGAAAACGTCGAGTTGCCGGGTGGTGAAGTACGAAATGACACCACCACGATGTCGGTACGGACGGCGCGCTTGTACCAAGATGCGTCGGACTTCGATTATCTTGTCGTGCGTACAACCGAAGACGGCTCGCCGATTTACCTCAAAGATGTCGCTCAAGTCGGGATTGGTGCACAGAACGAAAATGCCACCTTTAAAAACAACGGTATTTCGAACCTGAGCCTGGGCATGGTCACCATGACCGATGCTAACCCGCTCAATGTATCCAAAGCGGTATACGAAGAAGTGGAACGAATGCAGCGCTTCTTGCCGGAAGGCACGGAGCTGTATGTCGACTATGACTCGACGATCTTTATCGACCGCTCAATTCAGGAAGTCTATAGCACTCTGTTTGTTACCGGCTTGCTAGTGGTGTTGGTGCTTTATATCTTTATCGGCCAAGCACGTGCGACCCTGATCCCAGCGGTGACTGTTCCGGTATCGCTGATCTCTGCCTTTATGGTGGCGTACTTCTTGGGTTTCTCGATCAACCTGCTGACCTTGATGGCATTGATCCTCGCGATCGGCCTGGTGGTGGATGACGCCATCGTGGTGGTGGAAAACATCTATCACCATATTGAACGCGGCGAGCCGCCACTGCTGGCGGCTTATAAAGGGACCCGTGAGGTAGGCTTTGCGGTTGTAGCAACCACGGTTGTATTGGTCATGGTGTTCCTGCCGATTTCCTTTATGGACGGCATGGTTGGCCCATTATTTACTGAATTTGCCGTCTTGCTGGCAATGGCGGTGATCTTCTCGTCGCTTGTTGCATTGACCTTGAGCCCGGTACTGGGCAGTAAGCTACTGAAAGCCAACGTGAAGCCGAGCAAATTCAATCTTTGGGTTGACCGTATGTTTGGCCGTTTGGAAGCCAGCTACCGCAAGGTCGTGACGGCGTCGGTGCGTTACCGCTATGGTGCACCATTTATCGTATTGGCCTTCGTCGTTCTGAGCGTTGTACTGATGAAAACGGTGCCTTCACAGCTGGCCCCACAGGAAGACCGTGGCGTTATTTTTGCTTTTGTGAAAGGTGCTGAAGGGACCAGTTACAACCGTATGGTCGGTAACATCGAAGAGGTGGAATCCCGTCTGCTGCCGATGGTTGGCCAAGGGGTCATTAAATCGGTTTCTATCCAGACCCCGGCATTCGGCGGTCGTGCCGGTGACCAGACTGGTTTTGTGATCATGCAGCTGGAGAACTGGGAAGATCGTGATGTATCGGCAACCGATGCCTTGGACATGGTGCGCAAATCGCTGAACGGGATCCCGGATGTACGTGTGTGGCCGTTTATGCCGGGCTTCCGTGGTGGATCGTCTGAGCCTATCCAGTTCGTGCTTAACGGTGCGGATTACAGCGAGTTGTTCCAGTGGGCCAGTAAGCTAAAAGATCTTGCTGAAGATAACCCGATGATGGAAGGTGCCGATCTCGATTACGCTGAAACCACACCTGAATTGGTGGTATCGGTTAACCGCGAGCGTGCAGCTGAACTGGGTATTCCGGTTAATGATATTGCCGAGACCCTGGAAATCATGTTGGGTGGCCGCAGTGAAACGACGTTTATTGACCGTGGTGAAGAATACGATGTGTATTTGCGCGGTGATGAAAACAGCTTTAATAACGCCTCGGATTTGAGTCAAATCTATGTCCGAACCCGTACTGGCCAATTGATTACATTGGAGTCACTGGCGGAAGTGGAAGAGGTCGCTTCGGCACAGCGCTTGAGCCATAACCAGAAGCAGAAGTCGATCACCCTAAAAGCGAATTTGGTTCCGGGTTATACCTTGGGCCAAGCGTTGGATTTCTTGGATGAGCAAGCCTTGTCGATGTTACCAAGCGATATCGTGATTGATTACGCCGGTGAGTCGAAAGATTTCCGTGAGAACCAGAGCAGCATCTTGATGGTGTTTGGTTTGGCACTGTTAGTTGCTTATCTGGTGCTGGCCGCGCAGTTTGAAAGCTTCATTAACCCGATGGTAGTCATGCTAACCGTCCCGATGGGGATCTTCGGTGGATTAGCCGGGTTGATGATCATGGATCAGAGCCTCAATATCTTCAGCCAGATCGGTATGATCATGCTGATTGGTATGGTGACCAAGAACGGTATCTTGATTGTCGAGTTTGCCAACCAGCTGCGTGATAAAGGCGTACCGTTCGAGAAAGCGATCATTGATGCCTCTGAGCGCCGCTTGCGCCCAATCCTGATGACCGCTTTTACCACCTTGTTTGGTTCGGTACCGCTGATCCTATCGACCGGTGCTGGCTCAGAAGGGCGTATTGCGGTGGGTGTTGTGGTGTTCTTCGGGATGGCATTTGCGACCTTTGTTACCCTGATCGTTATTCCGGCGATGTATCGCCTGATGGCAGCCAATACCAAGTCACCGGGCTATGTGGCCGAGCAGTTGGACAAGGCACTGGCTCAAGAGGACAGTGTCAAAGTGGGGCCGACTGGTGAGCCGCTAGCGGATTAAATGATGTCCGACGATAAAGGTGCCACCGAACGGTGGCATTTTTTTATCTGTAATATGCCCAAGCGCCTTGAAGTGAGTTGGATATCAATCCGGGGAAGCAAGTTTTCTTTCCCATGATGCTGGGCTATTGCTAGAATACTCGGCCATAATTATCCCTTGATCGCGTTGTGAAACGCACAGTATAGAAGAAAACTATGTCTCAAAATCAGCCTAACAAGGGTGCTGCAAATGGCGAACAGAGCCAAGCAGTGCGACTTAACAAATTTATCAGTGATACAGGCTATTGCTCACGCCGGGAGGCGGACAAGCTAATTGATCAGGGAAGGGTGACCATCAATGGTCAGGAGCCCGAGATGGGTGTGAAAGTGATGCCAGGCGATGAAGTTCTGGTTGACGACAAACCGCTCCGCGCGAAGGAAGCCCCGATTTATATCGCGCTGAATAAGCCGGCAGGTATCACCTGTACCACCGAGCGCCATATCAAAGATAACATTGTTGATTTCATCGGCCATAGAAAACGTATTTTCCCGATTGGTCGTTTGGATAAGCCTTCTGATGGTTTGATCTTCCTGACCAATGATGGCGATATCGTGAACAAAATTCTACGTGCGGGTAACTCGCATGAGAAAGAGTATGTGGTGCGTGTCGATAAGCCCATTACCCAAGAGTTCATTGATAAAATGGCTTCTGGTGTCGAGATCCTCGATACCGTGACCTTGCCGTGTAAGGTCACCAAGGAAACTAACTACTCATTCCGCATTGTACTAACGCAGGGCCTGAACCGTCAGATCCGCCGTATGTGTGAAGCGTTGGGTTACGATGTATTCAAGTTGCGCCGTGTGCGTATTATGAACATCAGCATTGATGGTTTGCCAAACGGAAAGTGGCGTTACCTGACTGATGCGGAAATCGCTGAAATCAACAGCCTGATTGCCGACTCGAGCAAGACCGAAGAAGCGTCCAAGGTGGATGGTGAAGGCAAGAACATCAAGAAAGCGACGGATGCCAAGCTGTTTGATAGCCGCCAGCAAGAGGGTGAAGGTAAGATCAAATACAAGACTTACCAAGGTAAAGGTGAGCCGAACCGTCGCCGTCAAAGCGGTGAACACGGTGATCGTGGTGACCGCCGTGATGACCGCCGTGATGACCGCCGTGATGACCGCCGTGATGACCGCCGTGATGACCGCCGTGGTGATCAAGGTCGCGGCCAAGGCCAGAACCGTGGTCAGGACCGTCAGGATGAGCGCAGAAGCCCGCGTCCGGGCCGTGGCGTACAGCCAGGCCACCGCCGCAACCAGCGTGATGACGAAGCCCCGCGCGCTCGCAATAGTAATGGTGGTTCAAGCAAAATCCAGAAGTGGAAATCGCCGAAGGGTGAATAAGATTTTGCTCGCCTGAGTCGATATCAAAAAAGCGGACACATAATGTCCGCTTTTTTTGTGTTTCAGCGAAGGGGTCATTTCTGTCATATTGGCGCTTGCAATCCCGCCAACGAATTTGCACTATTGTACTCATTGACGAAAACGCCACGCCCTGCGGGGTGTAAAGCGGAACGAATTCACAGAGGAAGTAATGGCAGGCAATACTATTGGACAACAATTTCGCGTCACCACCTTTGGTGAAAGTCATGGTTTGGCACTGGGCTGTATTATTGACGGCTGTCCTCCGGGGCTGGCGCTGACTGAAGCGGATATGCAACATGACTTGGACCGTCGTCGCCCGGGTACCTCTAAATATACCACTCAGCGCCGTGAGCCCGATGAAGTCAAAATCCTTTCTGGCGTATTCGAAGGCCAGACGACAGGTACGTCTATCGGCCTGCTGATTGAAAACACCGATCAGCGCTCAAAGGACTACTCGAACATTAAAGACCTGTTCCGCCCAGGCCATGCCGATTACACCTACCACCAGAAATACGGGATCCGTGATTACCGTGGTGGTGGCCGCTCGTCAGCGCGTGAAACTGCAATGCGTGTGGCTGCCGGTGCCGTTGCCAAGAAATACCTCAAGCAGGTTCATGGTATTGAAGTCCGTGCTTACCTATCGCAAATGGGCGATGTCAAAATCGACAAGGTCGATTGGGATCAGGTGGAGCAGAATGCCTTTTTCTGCCCGGATGCGGATAAAGTCGATGCGTTCGACGAGCTGATCCGTAAGCTGAAGAAAGACGGTGATTCCATCGGTGCCAAGCTGACAGTTGTTGCGAACAATGTGCCGGTTGGCCTCGGCGAGCCAGTATTTGACCGTCTTGATGCTGATATTGCCCACTCACTGATGAGCATCAACGCTGTAAAAGGAGTGGAAATTGGTGATGGCTTTGATGTTGTCGAGCAGCGTGGCAGCGAGCACCGTGATGCCATGACGCCTGAAGGCTTCAAGTCTAACCATGCTGGCGGCATTCTTGGTGGTATTTCTTCTGGTCAAGATATCGTGGCTCACATTGCGCTGAAGCCAACCTCAAGCATAACCGTACCGGGTGAGACGATTACAAGCCAAGGTGAAACTGCTGAGGTGATCACCAAAGGTCGCCATGACCCATGTGTCGGTATTCGTGCAGTGCCGATTGCCGAGGCGATGCTGGCAATCACCCTGATGGATCACCTATTGCGTCACCGTGGCCAGAATGCCGATGTGCTGACAGAGACACCAAAGATTTAACCTCTCTTAGAGCCAATAAGCGCTAGGCTTATCCAGATGCAAAAAAGCGAGGACATGTCCTCGCTTTTTTTATGTCCCGTTCGTTCTTATACCAATATTTATGTCGGTTGGTATTACGTTGAACTAACTTTTTGGTGCTTCCAGCTTCTCTGCGACCGGTTCGATCTCTTCCAGTCGAAAGACAGGTAAGCTCCAGCCAAACTGTACTGCGGCAACTCGAATACCGAAGCCCACCACTAATGTACTGATAGTGACAACCGTTTCTTCTACGCCCAAGTAAAGCAAGCCGTAGTACATGCCACCTGCGATGAAAGCCACTGATGCGTAGAACTCTTTTTGCAGTACCAGTGGTGGTCGGCGGGTGATCATATCTCGGAGTAGGCCACCAAATACGCCGGTGACGACAGCAGCAACAAGACAGATCAATGGTGATAAACCCATATCCATTGCCACGCGGCAGCCGATAATACTAAAGACAATCAAGCCCAGCGAATCCAGTAACACAAACACTTTATGGAAGCGAACCACCTGTGGCGCAACCATGGTGGTGAATAGCCCGGCAAGGCAAGTGATCGCCAGATACTGCGGGTTAGCCACCCAGCCTAGTGGGTAATGGCCCAGTAATACATCACGCACCGTACCGCCACCGATAGCCGTGGCACTGGCAACGAGCATGACACCAAACCAATCCATATGACGTTTACCAGCAGCTAATGCCCCTGTCATGGCTTCTGCGGTGATCCCGATGATGTAGAGAGTTGTTAATAGCATGAGAATAATCGATGAAAATAAGAGTGCCAGAAAGTGAATGCGATTTTATGCCTTGTTTTTACTAGCGTCGAATGAAATGATTTTTTCTATACATGAACTGAATTCATGTATAAAAGGGCGGGGTAGAGCAGGAGGTGGGGCGATCCTAGTTCCTAGGAAGAGCAACAGCAGAAGCAAAAAAAGAGAGCGCGTGTAGCGCTCTCTATAACCTTGCTTAGCCAATAGCCAATAGCCAATAGCCAATAGCTTTTAGAAGCGATAGTTAGCCTGAATACCTGCTAGCCAAACATTGCCGGTGGTTTCGCCAGAGAAACTGGCGATAGGGGTTCCATCAACATCTAGGCTTTCATTCATAGATGCATCTTTGGCAAAGATATAAGTGAAGCCCGCATCGAAGCTCAGTGCATTAGACCACTGGTAACCTGCACCTAGGCTCAGCCATAGACGGTCGGTTTCAGGGATGGTCTGGGTACGGTGCTCACTGCTCACAGCTGATGTGTCATAAGCCACACCGGTACGTACAGCGAGCTTGTTGGTGTACTGGTAGGTTGCACCTAGGGCGATACGGTAGTTATCTTCCCAGTTCTCTTCTTTGATCAGATCCGGTGTTGGTTTGTAAGATGGGATGTTGGCTTCAAGCTTGTCGAAACTGCTCCAGTCTGTCCAGTTGAAACTGGCGTGCATCGCAAGCTTATCGGTCAGCTGGTGGAAGCTGGCAATTTCTGCTGTTGCAGGCAGAGTTAGCGCCATGCTACCGGCGTACTTGCTACCGAAAGCTGAGCCAGTGGCGATGTCATAGTAGGCACCAGATGCTTCGCCTTTCAGCGTTAGGTCAACAGCAGAGCGGTAGTTTACACCAATGCGGTTAGCATCGTTGATCTGCCAAGCCGCGCCAAGCTGCCAGCCCCATGCTGCATCATCACCTTCCATGTATTTAAGATCTTCGCCTTGGGCTGCGCCAATAAGGTTATCAATGTCATCAATGCCTGTTTGTGGCAGATTGTTGGGAATTGAAGCACCAAAGTGACCTTCGCCCATGACATAGCGAACACCCGCACCAATACTGAATTGGTCGTTAATCTTGTAGGCAACGTTCGGGTTGATTTCAACTGACATAATATTGGCTTGGTTACCAAAAATAGTTCCCAAGAAATCGCCGCCAAGTTCAGTTTCCATGCCGTAGTTGGTTGCTAGCGCAAGACCAACCGCCCATTGCTCATTGATGCGGTGTGAAATGTAAAAGTTCGGGATCACCGCAGAGTGTGCAATATCACTGGCTTTAGTTGTCGCCACTTTTTGACCAAGTAGGCTGACATCGCCATTAACGTCGATGTTTGGATCAACGTAAATCGCACCAACAGAAACCTGAGTACCTTCAAGGTAAGTCATCATCGCTGGGTTGCGGAACTGGGCACTGGCGTTGTCTGCTATTGCGGCTTCACCGGCAAATGCGCGGCCAAGACCGGTTGCAGAATATTCAGCAAGCTGGAAGCCTGCTGCTATAGCGTTGGTGCTAATGCCTAGTGTTATCGCTGCTGTTAGCGAAAGAGTAATTTTATTCTTGTTCATCAGTCTAATATGTTCGCTGAAATTCAATGGAGCGAATCATACGCCTTAGAGTAAAAGCGTTAAGTTATTCTTATGCTGAATGAATCAATAGGTTGAAAATGCTGGTTGTGAAAGCAAAAACAGTGATTAATCTGGTATTGATTGCTCAATATATTCTGGTCGGATGAGTTTTCAGCGTACAGATGTATCTAAATAGGCCTGTTTCAGCGACGTAGTGTGCGCTCAATTAAGAGAGCCGGAGGAGATTAGATGAAGAGTTTGGTCTATAAATAAGTAGAACAGGGACTTATAGAAGGCACAAAAAAGGAGCCATTGGGCTCCTTTTATTATGCTGTTACACGAATGTTCGCTGAATTAGAACGAACGGCTGTACTGAACACCGTATAGCCACGCGTTTGCGCGTGTCGTTGCTGTAATCTGGCTAAATCCTGAGCTGTTCTCTACCACATTAACATCTTCACCGACTAGGTAAGTCACACCTACATCGATGTTAGACTTGCTGTCTAGGTGGTAAGTGAAACCGCCCGAGAACCAGTTACGGTCTGAGTCAGGTACAGAAATTGATGTGCGCTTGTCTTGAGCACTGGTGTCGTGCATGTAACCGGCACGTAGTGTCCAGTCATTGTTTAGGTAGTAAGTACCACCGATCGCGTAGTGCCAGCCATCTTTCCACTCGTAAGTGTTTAATACTTCACCGCCAGAAGTGTTCAGGTCTTCGAATGCGCTCCAACCGATCCACTGTACACTATAGTGAACCGCAAATTGCTGGTTCAAACGGTGGTAACCAGAAAATTCAGCCATGTCTGGTAAGGCGATATTAAGATCTTGGTTGCTGATATCTCCACCAGCTGGCAGATAGAACATATCGCCATCAACTTCTAGCTCTGGGCTGTAACGGTAAGACAGGCCGAAGCGGTGGTTCTCGTTCAGCTCGTAAACGGTACCTAGATTAAAGCCAAAGCCAACACCGTCGGCATCAACATCAACAAGTGCACCACCAGGAGCTGGAGATACGACACTAGAGCGCTTAAGTTCACCTGAACCGTAGATGATGTCCAGGCCACCACCGACACTCCATTGCTCGTTGATGCGGTAAGACGCCGCTAGCGCGAAGTTGACACTTTTCACATCAGTCAGGCCGCCGTACTCGTTAGCGGCGAAGTCATCACTGAATTCCGTTTTGGTACCGAAGTTCGAATAGATACCGCCACCTAGCGTCCACTGGTCATTGATCGGGTGGATGTAGTAGATGTTAGGAACCGGTGACACATCACCGATAGACTGAGAAGGTAGATCTGTTGGCTGGCCGCTAGTCGTTGCGCCAGCATAAGTGATATTTTTAACTTCGATATCCGTGTCAACGGCATTGATACCCAAAGAAATAGCAGGCGCATCAAATAGCGACATAGCCGCAGCATTGCGAGACATTACAGATGCATTATCAGCGATTACCGCATCACCGGCGAATGCACGGCCAAGGCCTGTTGCTGATTGTGCGTTTAGCTGGAAGCCAGCCGCCATTGCTTGTTGAGAGGCCATCGTGATTGCAACCGCAACCAGTGACTTTGTAAACAGACGCTTCTTGTTCATATTTATAGTTATTCCTAATTATATAGCATTTTTTTATCTGCCTCTTTGTGCAGATTGCGCAAGATTGTATGGTTGGTTGCCATTTGATCAAAGCAGACCAGTTAGCAACCTGTTGATTGTTAGTGCGGGGTTAACAATCAGCTAACGAGTGTAAGGTAAAATGGGTAGGAGAGGAGAGCAAAAAAGTTAAAATATGCAACGAAGCTAACATTTTTCAATTGGTATGCTAGTGACAAATAAAAAGCCATAAAAGCATCCAGTTAATTTATGCTTTTATGGCTTTGACTTGTTAAGTGTAAGGTAATGTTAGATTTCCCAATTTAACTCGTTGCGAAGACTGTTAGCCACCGGGGAAATGTCCTGACCTTTGCCACCTACCACGATTAGGCTGGCGTTTCTTACTGGCATAATAACGCCTTGCATGGATTGATCGTCGAACTGCGTCATGTCCGGCGATTGCTCGGGCACGATAAAGACCGTGACCTTGCCTTGGGCGGTATCCATCACCATGTGCAATGCATTCTGATCGCCAAATCCACAGTGGTTTACATAGTAGACATGGCCGGGGATGGCGTTAAAGTTTGAACCAAAGGGGGTTAACTTGGCATTAACCTGGCTGAGGGTGACTGACTCATCAATACCGTCGATAAAGGGGGCTTCTGCCCGAACATGCTCCATCGCGATCTGGGCAATTTCCAGTTGTGGATTGCTGGTACTGAGCCCTTGATTGTACTGACCGATAAACAGGCCAAAGGCAAACGCGACGGAAGCGGCTAAGGCGACCAAGGTGCGAGGCTTGATGCTTTTCGAGCGTGGTTGGCCTGATTGGTGGAACAGGATACGATCGGCGAGATCGTCCGGTACATCAACCTTCATCGCCAGTTCCAGTTTATTATCGAGCTGTTGTAGCTCGTCGGAAAGCTTTCGGTTGGCGATTGATACGTTGCGCGCTTCAGCTAAATCTGGACTGTTATCAAATGGGTCCGCCAAAAGTCGGCGTCGGAATTCTAGATCATCCATTTTGCTGCCCCCTTCGCTCGGTGTGTTTTTCTAGCTGCTCTTTGAGTTGGTTTCTGGCGCGGAACAAGCGCGTCATCACGGTATTGCGGTTCAGATCAAGGATATCGGCAATTTCATCCCCGCTAAAGCCCGCCATCACCTGCAATACTAATGGTTCCCTGTATTCCGGAGCCAGTTTCATTATCTGCTTGCGTAGCATTTGTTGCTCCAAATCACTTTCACTGCCATTTTGCTGGGTGTCAGCAATGGCATAGTCATCGATATCAACCAAATCGAGCTGCTTGCGTTCGAAGCGTCGGGCATTCTCCCGGCGCAGGATGGTAATCAACCATGATTTGGCGGCGTTATCATCTTGGAGGCTATCGAGGGAGCGCCATGCTCGCAAACAGGTTTCCTGAACCAAGTCCTCCGCAATATGGGGGTCATGGCATAACCAGTAGGCGTAGCGGTAGAGATCCCGATGCCAGGCCCTTACAAGGGCTTCGTATCGTCTTTGCTTATTCATATCCACAGAGACCGAGGCATCAGGCTTTTTCTTTCGAAAAAATGACTTAATCATACAAAGTGTCCATTTTTGCGGAAAGTTGCCGTTAAAAAGGGGGTATTTCTGCAATGATCCGCTGATTCATCCAATAATCCGCATTAAAATTGATCTGGTTCAAATTGTGTCTTGGTGAGAAAGCTATAGTAGTCACGTCATCTGATATTGAGCTGTGTGACTCGTACAGTGGATTTTGTACGTTAACAGGGGTCGATATCTGTTGAGCAAGATGACAACTTCCTTTTGAAGGCTGACTTTACTTTCTCCTATCAGGCTTGCCTGATTTGCAATTGGCTTTATGTTAATTGACTTATATCTTACATGGATTGCTTTCCGTGTGAATTACAACCATACCGCTTAGGTATGGTTTTTTTTTATCTTAGCAAAATCAATCCCACCGACTTCTCTTTGTCGCTAAGTTTTTCACTTGTCGTTAACTTTTTCTATTCTGCGCCCATATTCATGGTCACGATATACCTATAATGCATCAGGTGCCATAGAGATCTCACTTTTTAAACATTTGTTTGATTCTGATAACAACTGCATTACAATTGTTGTGGTCAGACCTCTAAAGTAGATTCTGGGGCTAGTTTCCCCGTACCCGACATATTGATAAGGAGTAGCGATGACACGTCTCCAAAAGCTCACCACCTCCCAAGGTGAGCGCATCGCCGTTGTAAGTGGATTACGTACCCCCTTTGCTCGCCAGTCGACCGCGTTTGACGGTGTACCGGCATTGGACATGGGGAAAATGGTTGTCAGCGAAATGCTTCAGCAGGTGGATATTGATCCCAAGCTGATTGAACAGGTGGTATTTGGCCAGGTGATTCAAATGCCGGAAGCGCCGAATATTGCCCGCGAAATCGTGCTGGGCACCGGCATGGACATTGGTACAGATGCCTACAGTGTGACCCGAGCCTGTGCGACCAGCTTCCAAGCTGCAGCCAATGTGGCAGAAAGTATCTTGTCGGGCACCATCGATATCGGTATTGCCGGTGGTGCCGACTCATCGTCGGTGCTGCCGATTGGCGTGTCTAAACATTTAGCTGCAACATTATTGGCACTGAGCAAAGCCAAAACCATGAGCAAGCGTTTAAAACTGCTCAGCAAGCTCAGCGTTAAAGATTTGATGCCGGTACCACCTGCTGTGGCTGAATACTCAACGGGGTTGAGTATGGGGCAAACCGCCGAGCAGATGGCCAAAAGCCATGGCATTACCCGCCAAGAGCAAGATGCTTTGGCGCACCGATCGCACACCCTTGCCGCGCAGGCTTGGCGTGACGGTTTGATCCAGGACGAAGTGATCACCGCTTTCCCTGAACCCTACCGACAGTGGATCGATAAGGACAACAATATTCGTGAAGACTCCAGCCTTGAGTCGTATGCCAAATTGCGTCCGGCTTTTGACCGTAAATTCGGTACGGTAACCGCCGCCAATGCAACGCCGCTGACCGATGGTGCAGCAGCGTTGTTATTGATGCGTGAAGGCAGGGCAAAGGAGCTTGGCCTCAAGCCGCTGGGTTATATCCGCTCTTACGCATTTTCGGCGATTGGTGTTGAGCAAGACATGTTGATGGGGCCATCCTATGCCACCCCGATGGCACTGGATCGCGCTGGCGTAACCTTGCGTGATCTTACCCTGATTGATATGCACGAAGCCTTTGCCGCCCAGGCACTGGCCAACGTCAAAATGTTCGGTTCGGCACACTTTGCCAAAGAGAAATTGGGCCGCAGCGAAGCTATTGGGGAAATCGATATGGATAAATTCAATGTCCTCGGTGGTTCGATCGCCTATGGTCACCCGTTTGCCGCAACCGGTGCGCGGATGATCACCCAGACCTTGAGGGAGCTTCAGCGCCGTGGCGGCGGTTTAGCTTTGAATACTGCCTGTGCTGCTGGTGGCCTTGGTGCCGCAATGATTTTGGAGGCCGAATAATGACTGAACAACAATCTGCATTCACTTTGTCTTATGCCGACAATGGCATTGCTTGGCTCAAAATTGATGTGCCCAATGAGAAAATGAACACCCTGCAAGCACAGTTTGGTGAGCAAGTCAGCAAGGTACTGGAAGAGCTGAAAAGCAAAAAAGATCTCAAGGGGATGGTGGTATATTCGGGCAAACCCGATAACTTTGTCGCCGGTGCGGATATCCGTATGCTAGCGGCTTGCACCACTGCCGAAGAGGCGGCATCGTTAGCTGCGCAGGGGCAAAAATTGTTTGGCGAACTCGAGAGCCTACCTTTCCATACCGTGGCAGCGATTCATGGCCCGTGCTTGGGGGGCGGATTAGAGCTTGCACTAGCGTGTCATAGCCGTGTGTGCTCGGACGATGACAAGACCCGCCTTGGTTTGCCTGAAGTCCAACTTGGATTACTGCCGGGCTCGGGGGGAACTCAGCGTTTGCCTCGCTTGATTGGCGTTGCGGGTGCCCTGGATATGATCCTCACCGGCAAGCAGCTACGTGCCAAAAAAGCCAAGAAACTGGGCGTGGTTGATGAGGCGGTACCGCAGAGTATCTTGCTGGACATCGCCGAGAAACAAGCCCTTAAGCCCAAGCCCAAGCGCCACCTGTCGCTGCAAGACCGTGCGATGGGCGGTAATGCGCTCGGACGCTCTTTGGTGTTCGAGCAAGCAACCAAGAAAACTCACGACAAAACCCGCGGTAATTACCCGGCGGCTGATGCCATTTTGGATGTCATCAAATATGGTCTGCAAAACGGCATGACCAAAGGCTTGGTCCGTGAGGCAAAATTGTTCGGCGAGTTGGTGATGACATCGGAGTCAGCCGCATTGCGCAGCATTTTCTTTGCCACCACGGCGATGAAGAAAGAGTCAGGCTCGGAGGCCAAGCCGCGTTCGATTGGGCATGTCGGGGTACTTGGCGGTGGATTGATGGGGGGCGGGATCAGCCATGTCACGGCCTCTAAGGCGGGCTACCCGGTACGGATCAAAGACATCAGCAACGACGGTATCCTCAATGCCTTGTCGTATAACTACAAGTTGCTGGATAAAAAGCGCAAGCGCCGGATCATCAGCAAGGCTGAGCTGCAAAAGCAGATGCAAAGCATCGCGGGTGGGATTGACTACACGGCGTTTGATCGTATGGATGTGATTATTGAGGCGGTGTTTGAGGATCTTGGCCTCAAACACCAGATGGTCAAGGAAATCGAAGCCAACACCAAGACCGAGACGATTTTTGCGACCAATACTTCATCGCTTCCGATCCACCAGATCGCCGAGGCGGCGGAACGTCCTGAAAACGTGGTCGGCCTGCATTACTTCAGCCCGGTAGAAAAAATGCCGTTGGTCGAAGTCATCCCGCATGACGGGACGTCAGAAGAAACCGTGGCGACGGTGGTCGCATTGGCGAAGAAGCAGGGCAAGACACCGATTGTCGTTGGTGACAAAGCAGGCTTCTATGTTAACCGGATCTTGGCTCCTTATATGAATGAAGCGGCTCAGGTACTGTTGGCTGGCGAGCCGATTGAGCACTTAGACACCGCACTGCTTGATTTTGGTTTCCCGGTTGGCCCTATCACCCTGTTGGATGAAGTGGGGGTCGATATCGGCGCGAAGATCATGCCGGTATTGGTCGGTGAACTGGGCGATCGCTTTCAAGGACCGGATGTGTTCGACAAACTGCTCAGTGATGGGCGTAAGGGTCGCAAGACAGGTAAAGGTTTCTACTTGTATGACAGCAAGAAGAAGGCGGTCGATAAGAGCGTCTACAAGTTGCTGGGGCTTAATCCCGAGAAGAAAACAGATGCTGAGGCAATTGCCATGCGCTGTACTTTGATGATGCTAAACGAAGCGGCACGCTGCTTGGATGAAGGTGTTGTTCGTTCAGCGCGTGATGGCGATATCGGGGCGATTTTCGGTATTGGCTTTCCGCCATTCTTGGGTGGGCCGTTCCGCTATATGGATCAGCTTGGTATTAAACAGGTCGTCGAACTATTGACCGATCATGCGGATAAATATGGCGAGCGTTTCAAGCCGTGTCAGGCATTGGTTGATATGGCTGACACGGGGCAGTGCTACTACCCAGCTTAAAGCCCGCGAGTCTTTAGACACATACAATCGTTATTCAAAGCCAGTTGCATTTGCTGCTGGCTTTTTCATTGTTAGGACGCTTATATCGGAAAGAATTTTACGATGCGCAAGCGGAAGCGTGGCTCGAAAAATTTTGGGCGCAAGAAGTGGTAGGCCAGCATGGTCGTCGCCATGGCGATAAGGATATTGACTCCGAATATGACAAGCGGAGTTGTCATGATGATGATAAAAGCCAGTGCATAAAGCATGATATCTGCCTCATGGTGAGCTAAAGCACAGTGGCAATGCGGACAGGCAAAAAAGTCTTCATAGTTACTCAACAAAGGACTCGAAATTGACTGTTGGCAATGTGGGCAGTGCTGGCTCATGGTAGTGCGACTCCATTACTTAATTCTATTAAGTTGATAGCTTATATATGTCTATAAGACGACCGAAGAGTCGGATGATTCAATTTTTTATCACCAACAGCCACTGAATAATTTTGAGAAAATATTGCTGAGCATCCACCGTATGGTGAAAAATATGAAAAAACATAAAAAATGCAAAATTTCGCGCTTCAACTGGCTGTAATAAAACAAAACCCAGTCAGGCTGGGTTGTTGAGTTTTTATGTAGGGCAAGCTTGAGGCTCAGTAAGCACCTTGCTGAAATTCATCAATTGAACCAATAGGGCTACCAATATCCAACGGTTCTAAATTGCTGTGTGCCTGCCCCTGGCTGTGCATAACGATTCGATTCGAGGTACGAGGTTTCACCACATCGACAATAAACTTCACCATGTCCGCACGGCTGATGTCGGCCAAGGCTTCGATCACCTTTTGCCGCTGGTTAAACTCGTTATCCTTGTTACCGATACTGACCCAGAATCGTTGGGCACGGGAACGCAGGTTGGTATCCGGCTCTGATATTTGTGCAATTAACCCTTGCTTACTCGCTTGCCATTGGGCTTCGTTGAGCTCGAGCAGGACCAGGGAAAAGGCATTGGTGAACTCATCAATGGCCTCCAGCAATTGGGTCGGCGCAGCGACCGGAGACTGAATATATAAGATCAGCCCCGGATGGCGGTTAAGCGGCAAATTGGCGGTACCTACCATATAGCCCAGCTGCTGGCGGGTACGTAGTTCATGGAAAAACGTCGTCGACATCAGGTGGTTGGCCAAGGTGTAGATTGCAATCTTTCTTGGCGTTGTTTCACGCGATTGGTAATACATCAGCAACGCTGAGTCAGCGTGGTCACAGCTGACTTCATGGCTAAGGGTACCGGAATTGCCCAGTCTGACCAACGGTCTCTGGGATTCACCGTAGAGCTGATCGGTGACCCTAAAGGCATCCTTGAGGGTTTCGGCCAGAGCAAGGGCATCCTCTTTGAGCCAGTTACCATAGACAAAAGTATCGATGTGAAGTTCGGCAAACATCGCCTCGACAAAGGCCGGCAGTTCGTCGACCTCGATACTTTCTAGGGCTTCGAGTAAAACCGGGTAAGGTGGGTTATTGGGCTGCAATACACCGGTCAGGGCATTGAACAGCTGTGAAATCGGCTTATCCTGCGCAGCATTACGCCAGTTGCGCAGCATCTGGGCTTTGATATTTCTGAACCGGTCGGGATCGAAGTCACGGTTGGCAAAACGGTCCAGCAGCAGTTTAAGCAGCAGTGGCTGTTTCTCACTGAAACCAGATAGCTGCAGGGTCACCCCGCCCTGATGGGCATAGAGGTTGTAGGACATGCCGGCAATTTCTGCCGGGTAGGCCGACTCATTGATGGCATCGAGCAGAATTTCGACACATAACCGCGTCTTGACGATATTACGCGGTGAATTGACCGCATGCGGGCTATCGATGGCCACGTAAACGATGCCTTTCGGGACTCTGAACTCATGCTCCTGCTTATACCATAGGCGAAATCCCGGTAGCTCCTGAAGCAGTTGGGGCGGCTCAGCGGCGTTATCGGCGAGCGGATGCGGATCCGGTTTTTCGCACAGGTATGGATTTTGCTCTGGTAGCTGTAATTTCGGGTCACTGCCCGGTGCTAGCCAGTTGGCCACCTGCTCGTCGGTGAACGGCTTTACGCTGTATGGGGTATGGTACCACTGGGCAACTTTGTCATTGTCCTGATCCTGGGCAACCAGAACCAGACGCATGTTTTGCGGCGTAAGTTGGTCGAGGAAGGACGCAATCAACGCTTCGTCATAGGTCGCCATCATATAGTCGCCATAGATAATATCGTCTGGTGAATAATGCAGCAGGTTCATGACCAAATAGCTTACCGTGTCGAGCGGGCGGTTTTTTTCCTGGTAGCGGAATGCCATATCCAACACAGTTTTTTTCTCGGCAAAACGCCATTCATCAAGCCCTTGCTGGCGGATGAGCTCAATGTACTGGAAAACCGTTTTGACTATCTCGTCAACGTTATCGAGCCCTTTGGGCGTGAGGTTGAGGCTGATAGTGAACTCACGGAAATTACTGCCACTGACACCGCCGCCGGCGGCGAGTGTATTAATAAATCCCCGTGATTTTAATAATGACATCAGGCTACCGCTGCCTTCATTACCCAGTAGGTGGGCGATGTAGGAAAGCGGTTTTTCACGGTAGTACTGGTCGACTGGTGGAAGGGTAAACGACAGGGTGAGCTTGCGTACTTCCTTGATCGGGTCGATAGTGATGAACTTGGCTTTCTCGTTATCAGAGACCAAAGGCACGGCGATGTCAGCTTTGGCAATGCCGGTGTTGGGGATGTCACGGAAGAAGGTTTGGGCATAGGCATCCAGCTCTTCCAGTGATTGCGGCCCCAGCAATACTAGCCCCATCAGACTGGCACAGTAATGGGTTTGGTAGAAGTCAATGAGTTCGTTGCGGACCGGTTTGTCGTTGCGGTCTGCCAAGGTGGTCAAATCGCCGACCGAGAACTTGGCGAACGGGTGCTCGGGGTTGATGGTTTCCTTGTGGACCTGATATAGGCGGCGTACATCGTCTTTGAGCTTGAGCTTGTACTCTGAGTCAACGGCATTGCGTTCTTTGTCGACGGCTTCTTCATTGAACAGTGGGGCCGTAAAAAATTGGCCGAAGCGGTCAAGCCCCTCGCTGAATGTGTGTGGGCTTACTTCGAAGAAATAGGTGGTGTTTTCGGTGCCTGTCCAAGCGTTGTTGCTGCCACCGCTTTGGTTGATGAACGTTTGGAACTCGCCCACGCGTGGATATTTTTCGGTGCCGAGAAACAACATGTGTTCAAGGAAATGCGCCATCCCCTGACGATCTAGCGGGTCGTCAAAGTGGCCGACCTTTACCGACAATGCCGCCGCTGAGCGTGGGGCGTCAGCATCATGGACCAGCAATACTCTCAATCCGTTGGGGAGGTTGAGGTAGCGGTACTGCTTCAGGTCATTAGGACTTGTATGCACAGGAAAAGCCTATTTTTCAAAGGAAAGTAGACTAATTATGACGCTCATTATAAAGGGTGGCAAATTTAACCCACCTTTATTTGCCAATAAACAAAAGGTTAGCAGACTGATTTTCTAGGTCGGTCACGGAACGCTAACAGGGTGAGCGGGATCGCTGTTTTCCCTATGCGTTACTTGCTAGCATAGCCAAATGTACGCCTTTTCGGTTGCCGGAAAGGTGGAGAAGTAAGCCTTGAGTTTGATCGATCCTCAACCGTTAATAGTAATAATAATCAGGTGTGAGATCGGGTACCAGACTGTGATATTGGAAAAATTATGCGAATTTATATTATGCGTCACGGGGAAGCCCAGCACTTTGCAGCCAGTGATGCAGAACGCCCGCTGACCGATAGGGGAGCCGCCCTGTCCGAACAAATGGCCGTTCAACTGGCAGGCCAGTTTGACAATGATCTGGACATGGTCTGGGTGAGTCCTTATTTGCGTGCACAGCAAACATGGCAGGCAATGGCTTCACACCTGCCGACGCCTAAGCGGGTCATGACAGTTGACGAAATCACCCCGTACGGTGATGCCGACGATATCGCGTCCTACATCAAGGCCGTGGTTAGCGTTGAGCAGCCGGCAAATTTGCTGGTGGTTTCACACCTTCCATTGGTGGGGTACCTGACTTCGGAACTGGTCCCCGGTTTGCAACCGCCTATGTTCATTACCTCTTCCATTGCTGCTATCGATTACCAGCCTGATAGCGGTAACGGTGAACTGCTGTGGCATGCCAACCCTGAAGGCTAGCCGACCCCTATCATTCTCGCTGAACCAATCATCTTGACGATACTTGGGTACCTCTCCCGGAATTCTTTGCGGATAATCCCTAAGGTTTTTCCGGGCGGTGCCGATACAAGAGAAAGTTGTATTCTGTATTCTGTAGTCGTAGACCTTCTGATGAAAGCAAAGTTATCCCTTGCGATGGGTGTCGCACTGCTTGCTGGATGTGTGCAAATGCCGCCAGCCCCGAGTATCAATGCTAATGGTGCCATCAAATGGGCCAATGGTATTACCGAAGATATGCATATTTCACCGTCAGGCAGTACCCTGACATTTGCGTCACCGCAAAACTTGTTTAACCCCGGCGGGATCACTATCTTCTCGCGGATCGACAGTGCCCGTAACGGCAGCTGCGAACACTATTACAGTGAGCAGGCTGTTAAAACACGGTTGAATATCTGCGGCAGTGGGGAAGTGACCTTGATTGTTGAAGGGCAGGTGATCAACGTCGGTGCACTGGCGAAATTCTCTTACGGATAAGCTGATGGGGTAAGGCGGGGAGAGAGTGGCCAGATGGGTGGCGCTAGGCTCTCTCCCAACCCCCATCATTGCGTCGGCTATCTTTCCGGAATATCCAGTAATACCAATAAGGCTCCGTTACCGCCAAACTCCAGCGGTGCTTGGTGGAAAGCCATCACATCAGGGTGCTGTGCCAGCCACATCGGCGCTTTTTGCTTGAGAATATGCTTGCCGATACCATGCATCACGCAACAGCATGACACCTTTTCCTTGATACAAGCCGCAATCATCGCCGCCAACTCGCGCTTGGCTTCCTTCTGGGTCATCCCGTGCATGTCTAGGTACATGTCCGGTACATAGACCCCACGCCGTAACTTCTTGACCTCATACTTGGATACACCAGTACGGGCATATTGGGTCGGGCCATTCTCGTTGAGGTGAGGTTCAAACTCGTCAGAGAAGTAAAACTCGTGATTTTGTGTCTCTTTTGCCGAGACTTTCGGCTTATCACTCTTTGGGCCCTGTCGGCGGGGCGTGATTATGGTATCATTAGTGATCTTTTTTACGCCCTTAACCGCTTCCTGGAAGAGCATTAGATCATCGTCCAGGTTAGTATCTTTTTTGCTCATAGTGAAATTCCAACAACTTTATAGCGGTATTGTAGCGCCATTCGGAGTCTATTTTGGATAAGATTTTTGTCGACGAAGCTGTCAACGAACTTCATACATTGCAGGACATGCTACGTTGGACGGTTAGCCGTTTCAATGCTGCCGGTCTATTTTATGGTCACGGTACAGACAATGCGTGGGACGAAGCTGTTCAGCTTGTTCTGCCAACGGTATACCTACCTCTTGACGTCCCCTCGGAAGTACGTCATTCACGCCTGACCAGCAGCGAGCGTCACCGTATTGTTGAACGCGTGATCCGCCGTATCAACGAACGTACCCCGGTTGCTTACTTGACCAACAAAGCGTACTTCTGTGGTTTGGAATTCTTTGTCGACGAGCGTGTGCTTGTGCCTCGCTCGCCAATCGGCGAGCTGATCGAAAACTTCTTCGAACCGTTCCTCAAAGAACGCCCAACCCGCATCATGGATTTGTGCACCGGCTCTGGCTGTATCGGTATTGCCTGTGCTCATGCTTTCCCTGAAGCCGAAGTCGATGTTGTCGATATCTCGACCGATGCGCTGGCGGTTGCCGAGCAGAATATTCAGGATCACGGTCTGGAGCAGCAAGTGATCCCACTGCGTTCTGACTTGCTACGAGATGTGCCAAAAGACCAATACGACCTGATCGTGACCAATCCACCGTATGTCGATCAGGAAGATATGGAAAGCCTACCGGATGAGTTCCGCCATGAGCCAGAGTTGGGTCTTGCTGCGGGTACCGACGGCTTGAAGCTGGTTCGTCGTATTTTGGCCAACGCACCGGATTACCTGAAAGAAGACGGTGTGCTGATCTGCGAAGTCGGTAACTCGATGATCCATATGGAAGAGCAATACCCACATATTCCATTTACCTGGATTGAATTTGAAAACGGCGGCCACGGCGTGTTCATGATGACCCGCGAGCAGCTGCTTGAGTGTGCTGATGAGTTTGCGTTGTACCGCGATTAATTAGCCATACCCTGCACAGGTTACATAAATGCCGCCAACCGAAAGGTTGGCGGCATTTTTTGTGGGTTTACGCCGAACTAGATGCCGATCGACCCGACTCGGGGGCGGGGGGAAAACCGCTTTCTCAAGATTTTCATTGCTGGCTTTTCCAAATAGTTATAACTGGCCAGCGACACCCCGAGGGCAATAACGGTAAAACAGGTGGCACCAGCGCCTGCCGCCAGCCAACTGGTCTGGGCGTTCCACCAGGCAAGCTGGTCGGGAAGGAGAAGGTTGGCCACCTCAACACCCACCAGCAGGAGTACGGCATGCCAGAGGTAAAGCGAGTAGGATATATCCCCGAGCAGGCGGGTGATACGGTTATCGAGTAACTTGAATATCGGTGTCTTTCTTTCCTGCTGCTGGGCCGCGACAAACACCAGCACCGCAAAGGCGATGACCACCAGTACATTGTGAAGGCCGGTTTTGGGGAAATGGAGCAGGGCTAGGCAGGCAAACAGGATGGCGGCAAGGGCCACATCGTGATTGATTGCAGAGCGGCTGCGTTCGGTAAGCGAGAGGGTTTGCATCCAGGCCCCGAGGGCGAAACTGGCGATAGCCCGAGCAAAGGCCATCGCCCCGCCGGTGGCATCTAGCGATCCTTTGGTATGGTTGATATAGAGCAATGTCACTAGGAATAAGACCGGGATCAAATACCCCACCTTTTTGCGCAGTAGTAACGGGACCAAGAAAGGGAAAACCATATAGCTCAACCATTCGACACTCAACGACCAGGAAGAGATGTTCCATGAGAGATCGTTTTCTAATACCCCGTGGAGCATGAAAATATTGGGTGATATTGCCTCTGCGCGGTTGAACGGACCATGAAATGCCGGGATACCGGTTACCCCCCAGCTTTCAAACAATGCGCCGCCGTAAAAGCCAATGTTGCTATGGTATTTAATCGCCTCCCAGCCAATCAGTACCAGTAGCGTAATAATAAACAGGGGATAAATGCGGGTAAATCGCAACCACATAAACCGTGCCCAGCTTGAAGGGCGGGGTAAGTGGGAGAACGCCGGCTTATAAACATGCATCATGACAAAACCGCTCAAGATAAAAAACAAATCAACCCACAAAAAACCATTTTCAACGAAGTGGGTATATTCCATCAGCGGATTCATCCACTGTGGAAATAAAATCAACCTTGCATGGAAGAAAACAACGCACAGTGCTGCAATTCCCCGTAGGGGAGTGAGAATTGGAATGGACCTATCCATGGTACCTACCAGATGTTAATTGAAAAGATGGCTAATTTTGCGCCTCGAAAAATAAAAAACAGTGCATGAGGTAGGGTTTTAAAAAAGTGGGGCAATTTTTATAAAAAAAATACGACGCAAATCCAAAGACTGAATTTACTCTTTACGGCGGGTTTCATCCTGTGGACTGTATATTACACAGCCCTTGGGTTGTTAAGGCGTAAAGAAGGGGGGAGGGAAAAAGGGATAGGCCGTTACCAGCCATATCCCCGTAAACGTTTAATCGTTTAATCGTTTAATGATGCGATTAGACGTTTCCCGCCTGTTGCTTGGATTTAAGCTCTGCCATGATGTCGCTTTGGTTGGCGAGGTAGTCATCAAGTCCGGCTTTGCGCAGATCGCACGACGGGCAATCGCCACAGCCATCACCGATGATACCGTTATAGCACGTCAGGGTTTTCTCGCGAACGAAGTTGAGTTTGCCGTACTGGTCGGCAAGTGCCCAGGTCTCGGCCTTGTTGAGCCACATCAATGGGGTTTCAATCTTCAGTGCTCGATCCATTCCCAGAACCAGCGACTGGTTAAGTGACTTGACGAATTCGTCACGGCAATCCGGGTAGCCGGAAAAATCGGTTTCACAAACACCAGTGATCACCGCGTCGGCACCGATCTGGTAGGCATAAATGCCAGCCAGGGTCAGGAACAGAATGTTGCGGCCAGGCACAAATGAGTTTGGCAGGCCATTTTCCTGCAACTCGTGGGAGACCGGGATATTGTCGCGGGTCAGGGAGCTGATCGCGAGCTCATTAAGCAGGCCCACATCCATCACCTTGTGTGCGGTGACACCCAAGTCTTTACAGATTGATTCAGCCACTTCGATTTCAAGCTTATGGCGCTGGCCATAATCGAACGTAATGCAGTGCACTTCATCATAATGGGACATGGCTTGGATCAGGCAGGTTGTGGAGTCTTGGCCGCCACTAAATACAACTACGGCTTTGCGCATGAAAAGTTTTCCTATGTTGTTGTCGTACCGAAAAACAGTCGGTAGGGACTATCCCTTATTGAAATTAAGGATAGGCCAACAGCAGGTTCTCTATTGGCAGGCTCATGCTACCGCAGCAGTGGCAAAGAAAAAAGCTCTGTGATGAAAAGCCGCAGCGGTTGTTGTAGTCGTTGCGGCGGCTAGATAGCAGCGAAGGCGTTAGCTCAGCTTTCCGGTTTGCTCAAATTGCTCGAGTTGGGTCAGATAGCTGCTGATATCGCCAATGTTGCTTTCAACCCACTCAGTGTTGAAATAGGTATCGAGATAACGTTCACCACTGTCACACAGCAAGGTGACAATCGAGCCATTCTCGCCACGGGCTTTCATTTCACAAGCTAGCAGCAGTACCCCGTAAAGGTTGGTACCGGTTGATGCGCCAGCCTTGCGGCCAAGCAATTTTTCCAGCCAGTGTACTGTGGCAATACTTGCCGCATCAGGAATGGTGCGCATTTCATCGACCACATCGGGAATGAAGCTTGGCTCTACCCGTGGGCGGCCAATTCCTTCGATACGGCTGCCGCAATCTCCGGTCAGGGAGGGATCTCGGGTTTGGTAGTATTGATGGAACACCGAGTTTTCTGGGTCAACGACACAGAGTCTGGTGGTATGCATTTGATAACGGATATAGCGGCCAATGGTTGCCGATGTGCCACCGGTACCCGGGCTCATGACTACCCAGCTTGGGATAGGGTGCTCTTCAAGCTTCATTTGATCAAATATGCTGTTGGCAATGTTGTTATTGCCCCGCCAGTCGGTAGCCCGTTCAGCATAGGTGAACTGATCCATGTAGTGGCCATTGAGCTCTTTCGCCAAGCGGCGCGACTCTTCATAGATCTCGCTTGGGCTGTCGACAAAGTGAGCACGGCCGCCGTAAAACTCGATTTGCTCGATTTTCTTGCGCGCGGTTTTGCGCGGGACGACAGCGATGAACGGCAAGCCAAGCAGGCGGGCAAAATACGCTTCCGAAACCGCAGTACTGCCTGAAGACGACTCAATGACCGGGGTATCCTTGCTGATCCAGCCATTACACAGGGCAAACAGAAACAGGGAACGAGCCAAACGGTGTTTGAGGCTACCGGTTGGATGGGTGCTTTCATCCTTCAGGTAGATATCAATCCCCTCAAGAGCGGGTATATCCAACTTGATCAGGTGGGTATCGGCTGAGCGTTGGAAGTCGGCTTCAATTTTGCGGATCGCGGTGTGGATCCATTGTGGGTCATGGCTCATAGGGGGTCCTTTTACGCGGTGTCTGACTGTTTATATTATGGTGATAATGTATGACGAAGAGCAGGAAAATTCTTTATCAAATGCTCTCTACTTCGATTAAAATGGAGAAAAATATTCTATTAATTATATTGTGGGTAAAAAAATTGGCTGAACTAGACAAGACAGATAGAACACTCCTTCGAATGCTTCAGCAAGATGGCACGTTGGCTTTGGCGGAGTTGGCTGAAGCGGTGAACCTGACGACGACCCCGTGCTGGAAGCGTCTTAAGCGTCTTGAAGAAAGTGGCATTTTACGTCAGCGGGTTGCTTTGCTCGATCCGGTCAAGCTTGGTCTGTCATTTACCGCTTTTGTGCAAATCAAGACCAGCAATCACTCCAAGGAGTGGTATCACAAGTTTGTTGGTACCGTGTCCGACTTTCCCGAAGTGATGGAGTTCTATCGCATGGCCGGCGAGTATGACTACATGATGAAAGTGCAGGTGGCCGATATGTCTGCGTTTGATCAGTTCTATAAGAAACTGGTCAACAGCATTGAAGGATTGACCAATGTCACCTCGACCTTTGCCATGGAGCCCCTGAAGTACACCACCGCGTTGCCGGTATAGCTATTTTTCCAGTGCGGTTATTTTGCCGGTAAAGATATTTGCCTTTGTTTTAGGGGAGCAGGCTCGCCTTCTTTCAGTGCTTTGATATGTGAGGGGATAAAAATCAGGATGAAATTCCAAATCCCATAGCTAGCCTTATAAGTAATTGAAATTAAAAAGAGAACAGCAGCATAATATCACCTGTAACAGTGGTTTAACATCGCGCGGGGGGGGAGATGCAAGTATTTTGGCAGTTAAGGTGGTATTTCCGGCAGCAATGGCGCCGCTATGGTGGTGCTATTGGTATCTTAGTCATTGTTTCCCTCTTTGAGCTGTTGCCACCCAAGGCGATCGGCTGGATTGTCGATGATGTTGTCAGCGGCAGTATGACGCCTACCGTGATGCTTGGTTGGTTGATGGGGCTGGCGATAGTTTGGCTGGCGGTGTACTTTCTGCGGATCATCTGGCGTTGCTGGTTGTTCGGCGCGGCCTATGAGCTCGGTACTGTGTTGCGTAATCGTCTGTATCGCCACTTCTCATCCCATTCCCCTTCTTTTTTTGAGCGCTATAAAACGGGCGATTTGATGGCCCGCTCGACCAATGATGTCAATGCAGTAGTCATGACCGCCGGCGAAGGCGTATTGACAGCTGTTGATTCTCTCATCACGGGCATTGCCGTATTGTTTGTCATGACCACTTTCATCAGCTGGGAGTTAACGATCTTGGCATTGTTGCCGATGCCGTTGATGGCGGTTGTGGTTTTCTTCCTCGGTCGCCAGCTAAATAGCCGCTTCTCTCTGTCACAAGCCGCATTTTCTACCCTGACAGATAAAACTCAGGAAAGCCTCAGTGGGGTACGGATGATCCGTGCCTTTGGGTTGGAGAAATGCCAGCAACAAGATTTTTCCGGTGTAGTCGATGATGTGGGTGAGAAGAACTTGGCAGTGGCACGGGTAGACGCCAAGTTTGATCCGGTGATTCAAATTGCTATTGGCATGTCTTTTTTCCTTAGCATTGCCGGTGGCGCTTATTTGATCAGCCAGCAACGGTTGACGCTGGGTGATCTGACGGCTTTTACGCTTTATCAAGGTTTGATGATCTGGCCGATGCTGGCGATGGCATGGTTGTTCAATATCCTTGAGCGCGGTTCGGCGGCGTGGAATCGGCTAGCCGATATTTTTGACGAAAAACCGGGTATCGTCAGCGGTGAGCGGGTCCTTGAGCGTACCTATCAGCCCCTGAAGGTGGATATTGAGACATTTTCTTGGCCTGGCCAAACTCAGCCTGCGCTGGCTGATGTCCATTTTACCCTGGCGAGCGGCAATATGCTGGGTATTGCCGGGCCGATCGGCAGTGGCAAATCGACTTTGTTGGCGCTGCTACTGCGACAGCAGGAGTTGGAGCAGGGGCAAATCAAGTATGGTGATGTTGCGCTCAAGCAGGCGGACCTTTCTCAGTGGCGCAGCCGGTTTGCCGTCGTGAGTCAGTCACCGTTCTTATTCTCTCGCTCTATTGCAGACAACATAGCCCTTGGTAAGCCGCAGGCCAGTATGGAGGAAGTCCGCAAAGTGGCCAAAGCGGCCTGTATTGACGACGATATCATGCAGTTCCCTGAAGGCTACCAGACCATGGTTGGTGAAAAAGGCATTACGTTATCGGGCGGTCAGAAACAGCGTATCGCCATCGCTCGTGCGTTGTTGCTCGAGGCGGAAATTCTAATTTTGGACGATGCGCTGTCAGCTGTCGACGGTAAGACCGAGCACCATATTCTCGCCAATTTACGCTGTCAGCAAAAGCGGACGGTGATTGTGATTGCCCATCGCTTAACGGCGTTTGAGGAGGCGGATATGACGCTGGTCCTCCATCATGGACAGATCAGTGAACAGGGTGATCACCGTAGTTTGTTGGCGCAAGATAATTGGTATGCAGAAATGTACCGCTACCAGAAATTAGAGCAGGCGATGGAGGACGCGTAATGGAAAAAGCAACCATAAAACGATCGACATTTGCTCGCTTGTTGCATTACGCGCTGGCAGATAAAAGACAGCTGACAGTGGCTATGGGGTTATTATTCCTGGCCTCTATTGCCGATGTCTCGGGGCCATGGCTAATCCAGCATTTTATTGATAACAATATTGCCAAGGACAGTTTTCCAACGTCCGAGTTGGTCATGTTGGCGACGGGCTATATCGGCTTGATGATCGCCACGGCGTGGCTACGGTATTTACAGGCATTACGGTTTAATGCGCTAGCCGTTGGTGTGGTACAAACGGTGCGTAAACAGCTCTTTTCGCGGATCCTCAACCAACCCCTGTCGGCCTTTGATTATATGCCCTCCGGTAAGCTGATCTCACGGATCACCAATGACACCGAGTCGCTAAAAGATTTTTATGTGCATGTCATAGGGACGGCGCTTAAGAATATAACGTTGATCCTTGTGATGCTGGTGGCAATGGCGCTATTGAGCTGGCGGCTGACATTGGTCGTATTGGTGTTGCTGCCGATTGTGGTTGGCGTCATGGTGTTCTATCAGCGTCGCAGTTCGGATGCCTATCGCAAGATGCGTGACTTGCTGGCTGATATCAACGCTTCGATGAGTGAGTCTATTCAGGGCATGAGCTTGATCCAGCTCATGCGCCAAGAAAAAACATTCTACAACCAATTTTCTGAGCTGACAGCCAGTCATCTGGCCGCGCAGCAAAGTGTTGTCAGGCTCAATGGCATCATGCTACGGCCGTTGATCGATTTTCTTTCTGGTGTCGCCTTGCTCTCGCTGGTGGCGCTGTTTGGCGTGAGTGGCGTAGAGCTGATTGGTGTTGGGGTCCTATATGCCTTTATCAGCTACCTGGGGAGGGTGACCGAGCCGTTGATTGAGCTAACCCAGCAGCTGTCATTATTGCAGCAAGCGCTGGTGGCCAGCGAACGTATTTTCGGTTTCATTGATGCCGAGCAGCAAGAATATGGCAATGATACTGCGCCGTTGAGCTCAGGAAAGCTCGAATGTCGTCAGGTTGACTTTAGCTATGATGGTAAGCAGCCTATTTTGAAGGCGATCGATGTGGCGATACCGCATCAGGGGTTTCTGGCATTGGTAGGGCATACCGGTAGCGGCAAGAGTACTCTGGCTTCGCTGATGATGGGCTTTTACCCGGTTTCGAAAGGTCAAATCCTGCTTGACGGTCGGCCGTTGGCGAGCCTGTCTCACGATGTATTGCGTTCTGGGATCGCCATGGTCCAGCAGGACCCGCACATTCTCAGTGCGTCGGTACGAGAGAATATCACCTTGGGTCGTTGCGTGGGTGACGGCACCGAGGACGATGCTATCTGGCAAGCATTGGAAGCGGTAGGACTTGCTGAACAAGTCCGCTGTTACACAAACGGCTTGGATACCCCGTTGGGCAGTGGTGCTGCGAACCTGTCGGCCGGGCAAAAACAATTACTGGCACTGGCAAGGGTATGGTACAGCAAGCCAA
This sequence comes from Photobacterium lutimaris, assembly GCF_003025555.1. GTDB lineage: Bacteria > Pseudomonadota > Gammaproteobacteria > Enterobacterales > Vibrionaceae > Photobacterium > Photobacterium lutimaris. The sequence continues at coordinate 30,835 of NZ_PYMH01000024.1, forward strand.
GGATCCTGATCCTCGATGAAGCCACAGCCAATATTGATTCCGGTACCGAGCGTGATATCCAGAAGGCACTGAGCAAGCTGCGCCGGGATATGAGTGTGGTCGTGATAGCCCACCGTCTGTCAACGGTGATGGAAGCCGATGAAATCGTGGTGTTGCACCATGGTGAAGTGGTCGAGCGCGGTACCCATCATGAGCTGCTGGGGCTAAACCATTATTACCGGCAGATGTACCAGCTGCAGCAAGTCGGTGAGCAGCTCAAGCTGTTGGAGGGGGCAACGAGTGAATACCCCTGAACCGCGTGTCGAAAAGCAAGAGGCGGGCTAGGCCGCCTCTTAACCTTTATTATTAAACGTTGACGGGGAGCGGCGTTACTTGCTCCCGGTATGGCGCATCAAGCCTTCCTGTACGGCAGAGGCCACCAGTTCCCCTTTTTGGTTGTAGATCTCACCGCGGACCAAGCCACGCGCATTGCTGGCTGATGGGCTATCGATAGCGTAGAGCAGCCATTCATCCATACGGAAAGGACGGTGGAACCACATTGAGTGGTCAATAGTCGCGACTTTCATCTGTGGGTTGAACAAGCTAACGCCATGGGGCTGTAATGCCGTCACCAAAAATCCCCAGTCAGAGGCATAGGCCAGCAGGTATTGATGGATACGCTGGTCATCGGGCATCTCGCCGTTGGCTTTGATCCATAGATACTGCTTGGCTTCAGTCGGCTTCGGGGCGAGAGGGTTAACCACATTGACCGGGCGTACCTCGATCGGGCGGTCGCAGCCAAAATGCTTCACGGCCCCTTTTGGCAGCTTGTCAGCCATCGCCAATACCAACTCTTGTTCTGACATCAAGCCTTCAAAGGAAGGTGTTTGTGGCATGGGTGATTGGTGTTCGAAGCCTTTTTCCTCAGCTTGATAAGATGCCGTGAGGTAGAATATTGGGCGGCCATATTGAATCGCCTTAACGCGCCGGGTACTGAAACTGTTGCCATCACGCAGATTTTCGACATCATAAATAATTGGCTTATGGGGATCGCCTGGTCGCAAAAAATAGCTGTGGAAAGAGTGAACCTGACGCCCTTCATCAACGGTTTCCTTCGCTGCAGAAAGTGCCTGTCCAAGTACTTGGCCGCCATAGACTTGTGGTAAACCCAAATGCTCGCTTTGTCCACGGAACAATCCTTGTTCAAGCTGCTCTAAATGTAGCAGAGTGAGAAGTTCATTCAGTTCTTTGCTCATCGGATCTCCATAAATAATGTTATTATTAAGTGCTGTGAGGAGTGGAACAATCACTCCTAATGAGTGGATGATCATTCAGTTTAAACATGAGTTCAAGTGCTTGTCACACATCAAAATGACAGTTTTGCTTTAGGAGAGACAATGAAAAGGGTTTTTGCACTGATTTCGGCATTGGCAGTAGCGCTGGTTGTATCGGCGTGTACCAGTTTGATCGAACAAGATGCAGATTTGGAAGTGGTAAAGGGAACCTTGACCTACAAAGAGCGTATGGCACTGCCCGATCATGCCCGCATTACTGTGACGCTGTCGGATGTCTCTAAAATGGATGTCGCAGCGGAGGTACTGAGTAGCCAAGCTTTTTTGGCCGATGGAAAGCAAGTACCGTTTGAATACCAGCTGAACTTTTCTCGCCAGGAAATTATTCCTAACCATACCTATGCCGTCAGTGCACGTATTGAAGTGGATGGCAAACTGCTGTTTATCACTGATACGGCCAATCAAGTGCTGACCGATCAGGCTGAGTCTACTTATAAAGATTTGGTATTGGTGAAGGTGAACTAAAGTGACCTCTTGATGCCGCCTTGCTTGGCGGCATTAAAGCCCGTCCCACCGGTATTGCTTCAATTTGAGCCGTCCGGTTTCGCCTACCTCAATCCCTTCATCAATTAATTTGCGGCGTTGGCGCTGTAAGTCATCTCCCTTCAGGGAAATCTCCCCTTTAGCATTTACCACTCGGTGCCAGGGTAGGGTTGAACCTTCCGGCAACGTCGCCATCAGGCGGCCTACTTGGCGAGCATAACCGGGAAAACCGGCAAATTTGGCAATATCACCATAAGTTGTCACTTTTCCATATGGAATTTGGTGAACTTGGCTGTAGATTTGCGCTGAAAAATCATCCATATTTATACCTGTACCAAACAAACCTGATGGCCGATCATGGTATTACGGTTATCAGATAACGCAAGGAGGTGCTGCCATGTTGTATGCCGCGTTACTTGTTATGGTCAGCATAACGTTGACCATTGTCGGAGTCAGTGCATTGGGGCAAAGCCAAGGAGAGTTGCCTGCACTGGCCCTTGCCATACCTGCCTTATGGTTATTGCCACAAGGTGGCGTATCTGCCTGGCTATTGTTAATTGGCCTGGGCACGTTTGGTTTTGTTCTTCCTGAACAACCCATTGCCTTATCGGTGAGTGTCTTTATGATGCTGCCGGTTTTTGCGGTCAGCTTCTCTGCAAAGAGCTCTTGGCAGTTGGCTGCGTTATTGATCTCCATCGTCCTTGCCATGGATGTAGGCCTGATGGCCTTGCAAGCCGAAGGCAAGCTTGAGGGGAGTCCTGCTTATACCATCATTCAGATCCTTGCTATCGGGGTGATCTGGGTAGCTGCACGCAGTTGGCGGTCGGTAGACGGTAATACTTGGTGGCCGCTATTTCTGGTGGTTCCGCTGTGGGTCGGTGGTTTGGCCCATGCCGCACTGGTTGCCCTTTGTGTTACCGGTCTGATTGCCTCTTTGCAAGGGATGGCAAAAAGCAAACTCAGCGAGTGGGTGCCCCGGATGATGTGGATCTTACCTGCGGTCGGCTTTGCCACTTTGGTGCTGGTACCTTGGTTCGACGTACCAAACCCGATATTGGTCGCTTGGCTGCTGGTTCTGGGCGGCGCCTTGCTGGGTGAGTATTTACTGGAGGACCCGGAAGAAGAGCTCTAGGGCTGGGCTAACTGTGTGAAAACAGGAATGTTTGGGCAATAAAACAGCAGTCGGTCGGGAATCTGTGATTGTGCTATTGCAATCACCTCGGCCATAGCGGATAATCCATCTCGTTCTCGCACAGAGACAAAGAATCTATGGAGGCCCTGCTGGTCCTCTCGCAACACTACCTCGTGAACCCGGTCAGGCCTGGAAGGGAGCAGCCGCAGCGAGCGACGTGTGTGCCGAGATGTGGCTGGTGGGGCTTCCACCCATCTAGCGTTTGCCTTTTATATCAGAAGCTTATCTGCTTCGACTTCCCCTTGTGACACATTATAGATCACAAAATAGCTCCCACTAACACTGTTCCTATCACCTCCAGATTTAAGTCTATTTCAGATATCGCAATTCTGCTTATTGAATGATACTCATCAGATTGCATTCTGTTTGTAGGTTAACAATGTAGTTGCTTGGATTATTGATATTTAAGGAATAGGTAACATAGCTAAATTTTACAAGCTTTTGCCGTACAACCTTTTGATGCATCTCCTGATCGTAGCTGAGTGAAATCAGCCATGCAGTTTTTTACAACAGGTATGTCTGGTCCCAGCTCTGGCTGTCTATTGTGTATGGATTACTGCGAATTATCTTGGTTGATATGTAAAGTTGGGGGAGGGGCTAGTAAGCCTAATAACGAAATAATTGAAGGTGCTAGCGGGAGTATTTAAACAGTCCATTGCCGTTCCAACTTACCTTATTTAGCCTGAATAAAACTGAGCGTGTAACTAAGGTCTCTGGCTTAGTTTTGTCGAGTAGACGACACCTGTTACCAAGTGTCGTCCCTCTAAGAACCCAGCGTGCAACTTTCACCGCACTAGGCTCAAGCCTTCACGAGAGCACCAATTGGCACCCAGCAACTTATAAAGCAGT
>NZ_PYMH01000025.1 GCF_003025555.1 Photobacterium lutimaris
CGAAGGTCCCCCTCTTTGCTCCGAAGAGATTATGCGGTATTAGCCATCGTTTCCAATGGTTATCCCCCACATCAGGGCATATTCCCAGGCATTACTCACCCGTCCGCCGCTCGCCGCCCAACAAATCACCCGAAGGGTCAATGTTGTCGCTGCCGCTCGACTTGCATGTGTTAGGCCTGCCGCCAGCGTTCAATCTGAGCCATGATCAAACTCTTCAATTAAAATTTGATATGCTGCTAAATTAATAGCGGCTCAATGAAATACTGTTAAATCATTACCGAAGTAATGATTGAATTGACTGTGCTCTCATTGGCTTTCACTTTTAAAAAAGTGAAACAAAACAGCTCAAGGCTGTACCAACTTGAATTGGTCACTCAGTTTCATTGATAATTCTTTTGTTGACTATCATTTCACGAGTGCCCACACAGATTGCATGGTCAAATTGTTAAAGAACAATGTTTGCCACAACCGCTCTGAATCAGTGCTTTATCGTGACAACGGAGGCGCATTATAGAGACTTAGTTAGGTTTGGCAATACCTTAAATTGAATTATTTCGCCAAACCGAAGCAAGCGGCTAAATATCACACAGCCCAAGCGATTCTAGTATGTAATTCACCCTACACATCCGCTTGTTCTTCTATCCGAGTGACCAATTCATTAGGGAGTGACAGTGCTTTGGCCAATTCATCCAAGTAAGCACGCTCCAAAAAGTGGTCAATATTTATTGCAAGCAAAGAGACTAAATACACTTCAGAGGCCAGTGCATATTGTCAACTTGCTGGCTAAGTAAATTTGGATCAAGCGGAGCATCAACCCAACGCAAGATTGCCGCTTCACTATCAAGCCCTAATTGCTGCCCGGCGACCCACTTGACGATTGCAGCACGTTTCTGATCATCAATATGGCCATCAGCTTTAGCGGCAAACACCATCGCTTGAAGCAGCACACCGGCTTTATCATTGAGTTGCTGTTGAAATACCGGCTCAGAAACTAACGTTGAGTAGAGAGACGAGGATGAATATGAAATGAATTTAACGGTAAAGGAATGTAGAAAGCCCCCCTTAAAACAAGGAGGGCTTTAGGCTCAAGCAGAGATATTACTGTTTGGCTTCAATATGGCCATCTGTTGCGACGACGCTTATCGGCTTACCGGTAACAAACTTGCCTGACAGTATGTCTTGCGCCAACGGGTTTTCTATATATTGTTGAATTGCACGCTTAAGCGGTCGAGCACCGAAGACAGGATCAAACCCAGCCTCGGCAATCAGATCCAGTGCGCTGTCCTCTAGTTTAAGCAGGTAATCACGCTCTTGAAGCCGTTTAACCAAGCGTGCAACCTGAATGCTGGCAATATTCTTGATGTGCTCAGCACCTAACGGGTGGAATACCACGGTCTCATCAACACGGTTAATAAACTCCGGACGGAAATACTGACCCACCACTTCCATTACCGTGTGTTTGATTCCTTCATAGTCCAACTCACCAAAGTGTTCCTGGATACGATCAGAGCCGAGGTTGGAGGTCATGATCACCACACAGTTACGGAAATCCACCGTCCGGCCTTGGCCGTCAGTCAATCGCCCATCATCCAGCACCTGTAGCAAGATATTGAACACATCAGGGTGTGCTTTCTCTACCTCATCGAGCAATATCACTGAATACGGGCGACGGCGCACGGCTTCTGTCAGGTAGCCCCCTTCTTCATAACCAACATAGCCCGGAGGTGCCCCTACCAAACGGGCCACCGAATGTTTCTCCATAAATTCTGACATATCGATCCGCACCATGGCGTCTTCACTGTCAAACATGAAGTGTGCCAGAGATTTACACAGCTCTGTTTTACCGACCCCTGTAGGGCCAAGGAATAGAAAAGAGCCTATCGGACGATTTGGATCAGACAGACCAGCGCGACTACGACGAATGGCATTCGCTACTGCATCAACCGCTTCATCCTGGCCGATAACTCGCTTGTGCAACGCGTCTTCCATCTGAAGTAACTTGTCGCGCTCCCCTTCCAGCATTTTGGCAACCGGGATCCCTGTTTGTCGGGAGAGCACTTCCGCAATTTCCGCTTCAGTGACTTTGTTCTTCAGCAGGCTCATTTCCTGCATTTCCGCTTGGGCGGCCAGATCGAGTTGTTTTTCTAACTCCGGGATCTTGCCGTACTGCAACTCCGACATTCGGTTGAGATCACCCGCACGACGAGCAATTTCCATGTCGGTACGTGCTTGTTCAAGCGCCGCCTTAATATGTTGCGTGCCAGACAAGGCCGCTTTCTCGGCATTCCAGACTTCGTCCAGTTCGGCGTACTCTCGCTCTTTTTTATCCAGCTCATCACGCAGATCGCTCAGGCGCTTCTGGCTGGCATCGTCACTCTCTTTTTCCAACGCTTGCTGTTCAATCTTAAGCTGAATGATTCGACGCTCCAAGCGATCGAGAGATTCCGGTTTGGAATCGATCTGCATGCGGATACTTGATGCGGCTTCGTCAATCAAGTCGATCGCCTTATCCGGCAGCTGTCGATCTGAAATGTAACGATGTGATAGGCCTGCTGCGGCAACGATAGCCGGATCGGTAATTTCCACATGGTGGTGAAGCTCGTAACGCTCTTTGAGACCACGCAAAATAGCCACCGTATCTTCTACTGTCGGCTCATCCACCAGCACTTTTTGGAAGCGACGTTCAAGCGCGGCATCTTTTTCAATATACTGACGATACTCATCGAGTGTTGTTGCACCAACACAATGTAGCTCACCCCGAGCCAGCGCAGGCTTAAGCATATTACCGGCATCCATGGAGCCTTCACCCTTACCGGCACCAACCATGGTATGCAGCTCATCGATAAACAGGATGATGCTACCTTCTTCTTGCGATAACTCGTTAAGGACTGACTTCAAACGTTCTTCGAATTCACCGCGATATTTAGCACCCGCAATCAATGCCCCCATATCCAAGGAAAGAACACGTTTGTGACGCAGTCCCTCAGGGACCTCACCATTGATTATACGCTGTGCCAAGCCTTCAACAATCGCGGTCTTACCCACCCCTGGCTCACCGATGATCACCGGGTTGTTCTTGGTACGGCGCTGTAACACCTGAATGGTGCGACGAATTTCATCATCGCGGCCGATAACAGGATCCAGCTTGCCCTGCTCGGCACGCTCGGTCAGGTCAATGGTGAACTTTTCCAATGCCTGTCGATTTTCCTCGGCATTCGGATCATTGACATTCTGACCGCCGCGGACTTTTTCGATAGCCTGCTCTATTTTTTCGACGGTCAGCCCTTTTTCTTTCAATAGCTGACCGAGCGGTCCTTTGTCATCCACCGCCGCCAAAATAAACAGTTCAGACGAAATAAATTTATCTTTACGCTTCTGAGCTAACTTGTCACACATGTTGAACAACATGCCCATACCATGTGACAGCTGCACATCACCGCCGATACCGCTTACTTTCGGTAGTCGCTCCAATAGCTCAGACAATCCAGAGCGCAACTGAGCAATATCGACATTCAACAGGGTTAGAAGTGGACGGATGGTGCTGCCATCCTGATTCAATAGTGCCACCATCAAGTGGGCTGGCTCTATATACTGATGGTCTCGCCCCAATGCTAGCGATTGAGCATCAGAGATTGCCATCTGGAATTTGCTAGTAAAACGGTCAAGACGCATAAGTCCTCCTATTCTTCTCTCACCATAAGATATGGTGGCCTAGCTCTCATTTTTCAAGCTAAATTTTCCTCTGTTAGTCGTCTTGAGTATGATTTAGCCGCTACGTCAATAATCACCTAATAACAAAAAGCCCTGCATTAGCAGGGCTTTAGTAGAGTATGTTAGATTGGCTATTCCCGCCAAATCAAGGTTGCCTGGCGGCCTGTAACCCCATCGCGACGGTACGAGTAAAACCGCTCAGCATCGGAGTAAGTACAACAATCGCCACCAAAAACTTCGTCAACGGACACTTTTGCAAGGCGCTGGCGAGCCAGTTGGTACAGATCTGCCAACCACTTTTCACCACGAGGCTGAAAAGCTTGGGCGGCGGCAGGGTCATGGGCCAGAAAAAGCTCACGCACTTCGCCACCGACCTCAAATGCCTGTGGACCAATAGCGGGGCCCAGCCAAGCCATGATCTCCGAGCCAGGAACTGAAAACTTAGCGACAGCCTGCTCAATAATGCCATCAACCAAGCCACGCCAACCAGCATGGACTGCGGCAACTTGTGTACCTTGTCGATCACAGAGGATCACCGGCAAACAATCTGCCGTCATTACCACACACGGTAATTGAGACTTTGCGGTATAACTACCGTCAGCATCCATCGCTTGTGGTTGAGCCTGCTCAAGGCTCACTACCTCAATACTATGGGTTTGGTTCAACCATACCGGTGCGACGTCCAAACCAAGCTGCTGCTGCAACCGCTGGCGGTTTTGCTGTACAACCTCTGGTTCATCCCCAACATGATCACCCAAGTTCAAACCTTGGTAAGGCCCAATGCTGCTCCCCCCTTTGCGAGTGGTCGCAACCGCTTTCACATTGGCTGGTGCAGGCCAGTCAGGGACGATCCACATATTTAGTACTCTTCTTCCTGGTTCGCGTCTTTATCCTTGCGCAGGATACTGATCATCGCCACCATATCGATTGGAAGCGGTGCACGCCATTCCATTAGTTCACCGGTGATCGGGTGCTCAAGACGAAGCATACGAGCATGCAGGGCCTGACGGTCAAACGCGCGCAAAGCCTGAACAAGTTCATCAGATGCATTTTTCGGCGGGCGAGGACGACCACCGTAAATCGCATCACCAATCAGCGGATGACTTAAGTAGGACATGTGCACACGGATCTGGTGGGTACGACCGGTTTCCAAACGCAAAATAATACGCGTATGCTCACGGAAATGCTCAGCCACGCGGAAACGGGTGATCGCAGGTTTACCAAACTCACTGACAGCCATGCAGATACGCTTGGTCGGGTGACGGCCAATAGGCTTTTCAACCGTACCACCACCAGTCATCCTACCCATCGCAATCGCTTCGTATTCACGAGTGATTCTGCGTTTTTGTAGCGCACGAACCAAGCGAGTCTGCGCCTGGATAGTTTTTGCTACCACCATTAAACCGGTGGTGTCTTTATCCAGACGATGAACGATACCCGCACGCGGCACTTCAGCCAAAGACGGACAGTGGTGAAGCAACGCATTGAGTACTGTACCATCCGGCGTACCGGCACCTGGGTGTACGACAAAGTCACGAGGCTTATTGATGACGATAATGTGTTCGTCTTCGTGTACGATATCTAACGGAATATCCTGAGCAACCCAGCGGACTTCGTCTTCAATTTCCGCTTTGATCGACAGTTCTTCACCGCCCATCATTTTCAAACGTGGTTTTGTTGTGACTTCCCCATCAACAGAAACCATACCATTAAGAATCCACTCTTTGATCCGTGAGCGGGAGTAATCGGGGTGTAATTCAGCGATAACCTGATCGAGGCGCAAGCCAAGTTGACTATCTTTTACTGTATTTGTTAACTCTATCTGCTGTGCCATAGCGAACTTTTTTAAAAAGCGTGGGACTAAACGTCAAACGCTGCGTAAAATAACATAATAGTGTCATTGTATCTGTTAACGGCTCAGACCGTAATGGATCCACCGAAATAAAATTTTTATCAAGGAAACAGTCGCCGCAATGAAACGCCTGACTCTATCGTCTCTTCTTGCCGTCGCCATACTTTCAGGCTGTTCAAGCACGGAAGAAGTGGTACCGGACGTACCGCCATCTGAACTATACGCCACCGCCCAACAGGCCCTGCAAGGCGGGAGCTGGACCACAGCCATCGAACGACTGGAAACTCTGGATTCCCGTTACCCATTCGGTGCCTACTCGGAGCAAGTTCAGCTGGATCTTATCTATGCATACTACAAAAATGATGATCTTGCCTTAGGTGAGGCAACGATTGATCGTTTTAACCGCCTAAACCCGGCTCATGAAAAAGCCGACTGGGTGTTGTATATGCGCGGCCTAACCAGCATGGCGCAAGATCGGAGCTTTATGCATGACTTGTTCAGCATTGATCGCCATGACCGTGATCCGGAACCTGCCCGTAAAGCCTTCCGTGACTTCAAACGCCTGCTAGAGCGCTACCCGAACAGCCGTTATGCTGCGGATGCTCAGGCACGTATGGTCTTTTTAAAAAACCGCCTGGCCGATTACGAGCTGGCAGCTGCCGATTTCTACCTACGACGTGAAGCATGGGTGGCAGCGGTCAACCGCTCCCAGCTTATTCAGCGCGAATACCCGAATACCGAAGCCGCTCGAAAGTCTTTGCTGATCATGGAAAGCGCTTACGAACAGCTTGGCTTGAGTGAGCCACTAGAAAACACCCGTAAGCTGATCGCACTCAACCCAGCCTAAGCGGTTGGCGTTCAGCAAAAAAAAACAGCAGCCCAAGGGCTGCTGTTTTTGATCTGAATAATTTGCCTCGACGGCTATTGGCTATAAGAGTGGTTAAATTTAACACAAGCCTTTGTTATAAATCGAAAAAGCCCCCTGAATAGCACCAGCCACCAGCGTTCGTTCTTCCCTCATACTGCCCCAAGTTTCTGGTTTTCTACAAGCACTTTCGTCAAACTTTTTTGCAACAAGCGAGGCATGATCACAGAATTTTTCTGGACAATATTTTAACAATGTAATCGTGATCTTGATCACATTATTGATTCCTGGATTTAGTAATCTGAAGTCAACCCAACGAAGGGTAGCAAAAGAGGAAAGATAATTATGACTGTAGACATTACCGGCAAAAACCTAGATATCACCCCTGCTATCCGTGAGCGTATTGAGTTTAAATTCAAGAAATTAGAAAAGTATCAGGTTCCACTAATCAGCAAACACGCTGTGATCAGCACCGAGCCAAACCGCCAATTTAAAGTTGAAGCATCTGCTGCTATTCCGGGAGGTCAACTAGTCGCCTCAGCAGAGCATGACGATATGTACGGTGCCATTACTGAGGTATATCAAAAGCTGGAACGCCAACTGAACAAACAAGCTCACAAACCAACGGCACGCCGTGCAAGCCACAGCGACAAGCCGCAAATTGAAGAAGCAGAAACCGAAGCCGAAGAAGAAGCATAATTATTCAAGAGGATTTGATAAACAGCCCTGCCTAGCAGGGCTGTTTAGTTTCTGCTTGACAAGCCTTGTAAGGCTGAATAATGTTGAGACATAACTAACCCAAAACCATAGCATTCAGTATTTATGCAAATAACCACACTGTTTTTCTTTAGCTTCTTTTTTATGTCACCTTAATGGGGGCTATTCGTTGCGCAAGAAACAAGCTAAAGACGAACAGACAGCCTCCTCACCAGGAGGCTTTTTTGTATGAATAAGACAGGGAGCGACAATGACAGAACCGCAGTATTCGCTGGACGAAATCAGAACCAACGTCAGCCGTATCGATAATGAAATCCTAAAGCTGCTCGCCGAGCGCCGCCAACTGAGCCTGGAAGTGGCCAAGAGCAAAATTCAAACCGCCAAACCCGTGCGTGATCAAATCCGTGAGCAAGCGCTGCTGCTACGATTGATCGAAACAGGCCAATCCCTGCAGTTGGACGCCCAGTACGTCACTCAAATCTTCCATACTATTATCGAAGACTCTGTCTTGTTCCAGCAGGCCTACCTGCAAAAGATCGCTAACCCAGAAAGCCTGCAACCTGTCGCTCGCGTCTCTTTCCTTGGTGCTAAAGGCTCCTACTCCAACCTCGCCAGCCGAAATTATTTCAGCAAAAAACAAACCAAGCTGGTTGAGCTTAGCTGCTCGACCTTTCGCGATGTCCTGCACACGGTGGAAATTGGCAATGCCGACTACGGTGTCCTGCCGATTGAAAACACCAGCTCGGGCTCTATCAATGAAGTCTACGACCTGCTACAGCACACCAGCCTGTCGATTGTCGGTGAGATCAACCAGCCGATAGAACATTGCCTGCTCGCTGCGGCTGATACCAAGCTTGAAGACATTGATACGCTCTACTCTCACCCACAGCCACATCAGCAATGTAGCGAATATCTCCACTCTATGGGCAATATTACCCAGGAGTACTGCTCAAGCACCGCTGAAGCAATGAAGATAGTGGCTGAGCTCAAGCAGCCCAACGTGGCAGCTATCGGTAATGCCTCAAGCGGTGAGCTATATGGCCTTACCCCACTCAAATCCAATATTGCCAACCAGCAGGAAAACTACACCCGCTTTATTGTCGTTGCACGCAAGCCGGTTGAGGTGACCTCGCTGATCCCAGCCAAAACCACCCTGACCATGTCTACCGCCCAGAAAGCCGGCTCACTGGTCGAGTGCCTGCTGGTATTACGTAACCTCAATATCAACATGACCAAACTAGAGTCGCGTCCGGTGATTGGCAATCCGTGGGAAGAGATGTTCTACGTCGATGTTGAGGAGAACCTCAAATCGGAGGTGATGCAGGAGGCACTGGAAGAGCTAACCCGCCTGACCCGCTTTATCAAGGTATTGGGTTGCTACCCGAGCGAGAACGTCAAACCGGTTGATCCTGAGACTGGTGACTTGCTTTAAGTCCGTTGCCATTCGAAGCAAGGCACAAGCACATCACTGAGTCGGAATGTCAAAAACGCGGTAAATACATCCATGTAGCTCCTACCCAATGTCCCTATTGGGTAGGTTTTGACATCCTATTTAGCAATATGTCACCGACGTCTTAGTTTCAACATTGCTTTGCCCTAAAGCCGAAGCAAACAAAAAGCCCACGCACTGCGAAGTACGTGGGCTTTGTTGTTGTCAACATTCGCTGTTCCTAGCGCTCTGACGAGGTACGGTGAGTGGAGTCGTTCGCCTGTCTAAGTAATCCCTGGCTCTCGATTAAAAAATGCTGGGCATAATCCCCAAACCAATTTTCAACCCGGCCAAAGGCCTGCTTGAACGTCTCTTTATCTTGGTTATCCAGCATCGCAATGGCTTCGCCGAAACGTTGGTGGAAGCGTTTGATCATCGCCAGGTTCTGCGGCGACGACATAATAATATCCGCATACAGTTGGGCATCCTGTGCAAACAGGCGTCCCACCATTGCCAGCTCCAAGCGGTAGATTGGCGAGCTGAGTGACAGCAACTGCTCGAGTTTCGGATCTTCCTCGGCAAGGTGTACACCATACACAAACGAAGTGAAGTGGCGCAGCGCCTGGATCAACGTCATCCCTTCATCGTGTTCGATCGCACTGATCCGGTTTAGGGTCGCGCCCCAAATTTGGATCTGCTCTAGCAACCACTGGTAGTGCTCCGGGTTACGACCATCACAGTAAGCAACAACCTGTTTGGCCAAGCTGGTGATATCCGGGCCGAACATCGGGTGCAAGCCAACCACAGGGCCACGGTGTACTTCCAGCATCGCCTGAACAGGGCCACTCTTCACCGAGGTCAAGTCAGCAAGAATACAGTCTTCCGGCAAGTTGCCCAACTTGGCGATAATGGTTTCGGTCAAGTTGATCGGCACTGATACCACAACCATACCGGCATCCGCCAACAGTTCATCTGCCCGATCCCAATCTTGGCTGCCCAGCTTGCGCACCTGATAACCCGACAATTCAAACAGACGGCAAAACAGACTACCTAGCTGGCCATGACCACCCACGACGACAATTGGACGCAGTTCAGGTTTGAGGCACTTGAACCCTGAATCATTTTCACTGGCGTAGGACTCACGCATGGTACGACGCAGGATATCTTCGATGAGATCCGGTGGTACCCCTTTATTCTCAGCTTCCTGACGGCGTGAAGCCAGCATCGCCGCTTCTCGATCAGGCGCATAAATCGGCAAGCCATGCTGGCTTTTCACATGGCCGACCTCTTCGACCAAGGAGAGACGGCGGGCTAGCAGCTCCACCATCTGGCGGTCGACATCATCAATTTGATCTCTTAGTTTACTCAGTTCAGCGACCATCTATGGCTCTCTGCATTGGTGGCGGATTTAGTCTTCAACACGCTGCTGAAGGAATGGCGTAAGTTCTTGGTGTGCATGACGCAACAAGGTATCGGTCGATTCCCAGTTGATACAAGCATCGGTAATAGACACACCGTAAGCCATTTCTCCACGCGGAAGATCCGTACTCTGGTTTCCTTCATTAATATGGCTTTCCAGCATCAAACCGATAATGGACTGATTGCCCTCACGGATTTGATGGATCACATCTTCGGCAACCAATGGCTGACGACGGTAATCCTTACGGGAATTAGCATGGCTACAGTCTACCATCAGTGACGGAGAAAGGCCTGATGCATTCATCTCGTTTTCACACTCGGTCACGGAGACTGAATCATAGTTGGTTTGTTTGCCACCACGCAAAATAACGTGGCCATCAGGGTTACCCTGGGTATTGAGCAGTGCGACTTGGCCATCACGGTTGATCCCCATAAAGCGGTGGCCAGAAGCTGCAGCCTGCATCGCATTAATCGCCGTTCCCAAGCTGCCATCGGTACCGTTCTTGAAGCCAACCGGCATCGACAGGCCACTCGCCATCTCGCGGTGAGTCTGGGATTCGGTGGTGCGGGCACCAATGGCCGCCCAGCTAAACAAATCCCCCAAGTACTGCGGGCTGATCGGGTCCAGCGCTTCGGTCGCAAGCGGGATCCCCATCTCAACCAAGTCAATCAATAGCTGGCGGCCAATATGCAAGCCTTCTTCAACTTCGAAGGAGCCGTCAAGGTGCGGGTCATTGATAAGCCCCTTCCATCCCACTGTCGTACGCGGCTTTTCGAAATAGACCCGCATCACAATGTACAATTGATCGCTCAGCGCTTCCGACAGTGCTTTTAGCTTAACCGCATACTCTTTAGCGGCTTCGATATCATGGATAGAGCATGGCCCACACACCACCAGCAAGCGATGATCACGCTTGTGAATGATATCGGCAATGGTCTGTCGAGATTGGCGAACGAAGTTGAGGGCATTTTCACTCACTGGCAGTTTGGTGCGTAGCTCTTGTGGTGTGATCAATACCGACTCGTTTTCAATATGGACGTTATTCAGCTGGTCTTTTTGCATGTGGGCTTCCCTGTAAACTAATAAATACAAAATATAGAAAGAAAAACAGGAATCCCCTGTTGTTAAACAGACAATAGCAGGCCCCAGTGAGACATTGCAACACCTGTAAAGAAAAAAATCCACCGTAAATATAAATTTACACCCACAGCCTTTTTGGCACTATTGCCCAAAGCCAGTTACCATAATGGCAATGCCCACTCGCATCCCCTATGGCAATGGAACTGATTTTTTCTCTTTTACAGCAGCTCAGCGTATACCTGGTACTGGCATACTTGCTCAGCAAGACCCCACTGTTCATGCCCCTGACCTCTATTTCAGGTCGGCTATCTCAGCGCTTTACCTGCTACATCCTGTTTTCTCTCTTTTGTATTTTAGGCACTTACTTCGGATTACACATAGAAGATGCGATTGCCAATACCCGGGCAATCGGTGCCGTCATGGGGGGATTGCTTGGCGGACCCATCGTGGGTTTTGCCGTGGGCCTGACCGGCGGCCTCCACCGCTACAGCCTCGGAGGCTTTACCGATCTGGCCTGTGCGATCTCCACCACAGCCGAAGGTCTGATCGGTGGCTTGATGCACAGTTACTATGTGCGCCGAGGGCAAGCCGATCAGATTTTCCGCCCGCAGGTGGTACTTGTCATCACTCTGGTGGCCGAAATTGTCCAGATGCTGATCATCCTAGCCGTTGCCCAACCGTTCGAGAAAGCACTCGGCCTGGTCAGTGCGATCGCCTTGCCCATGGTGATCGCCAACTCGGTCGGGGCCGCGTTTTTCATGAGCATCATTCAAGACCGAAAAACCATTTACGAAAAATACTCTGCCGCATTTTCAAGCCGTGCCCTAAAAATCGCCCAACGTTCAGTCGGGATCTTCAGCCAGGGGTTCAATGAAGAAACCACCAAGAAAATCGCCAAGATCATCTACCAAGAAACCGGCGTCGGTGCCGTCGCGATCACCGACCGCGAAAAAATCCTCGCGTTTATCGGCATCGGTGATGACCACCACCTGCCCGGCACCCCGATATCCTCAGGTTATACCCGCCGTGCCATTGATGGCTGCGAGCTGGTGTATGCCGACGGCTATGATATCCCCTACCAGTGCTCGCTGCATGACAAGTGCAAACTGGGCTCAGCACTGGTGATCCCGCTGGTTGGCGGTAACAACGAAGTGCTCGGCACCATCAAACTCTACGAACCCAAGCGCAAACTGTTCTCCACGGTTAATCTCACGCTGGGCGAAGGGATCGCCAAGCTGCTGTCCAACCAAATCTTGACCGGGCGCTATATCCAGCAGCAAAACTTGCTGACCCAAGCCGAACTGCGCCTGCTGCAAGCCCAAGTGAATCCGCACTTCTTGTTCAATGCGCTTAATACGATCAACTCAGTCGTCCGGCGCGATCCGGACAAAGCCCGCCAGCTGATCCAGCACCTGTCGCAATTCTTCCGCCGCAACCTCAAGCAGAATATCGAAACGGTAACCCTACAAGAAGAGCTGCAGCATATACACGCCTACCTGGAGATTGAACTGGCACGTTTCTCTGACCGGCTCTGTGTCGAGGTCAATGTTGCTGATGAGTTGATGACCATGAAAGTACCGACCTTTACCCTGCAGCCGCTGGTTGAAAACGCGATAAAACACGGCACCTCATCACTGCTGGAAAATGGTAAAATCACCATCAACGGCTTTGTCGAACAAGATCATGTCATCCTCGAAGTCGAGGATAACGCCGGCAACTATGCACCTGTCGGTGAGGAAAGTGGCCTTGGCATGAAGATTGTCGATAAGCGACTGAAGAACATGTTTGGCAAACAGTACGGCTTGAGCATGACCTTTCAGGCCCATGAATGGACCCGGGCAACCATCAAACTGCCCGTTGATACCCTCACACACCGTAACGGAGAGCATGCGGCATGATTAAAGCCCTTGTCATTGATGATGAAAAATATGCCCGGGAAGAGCTGATCGACCTGCTGGAAGAAGATGGATCGATCGAGGTGATTGGGGAATGCAATAATGCCATCGAAGCGCTGAAAAAAATCAATGCCCTCAAACCCGATGTCGTTTTTCTCGATATCCAGATGCCGCAAATCACCGGCATTGAAATGCTAAGCATGCTCGACCCTGATACCATGCCCAAAGTGGTTTTCGTGACCGCTTATGACGAATACGCTCTCAAAGCGTTCGAGGACAATGCTTTCGACTACCTGCTCAAGCCGGTGGAAACCTGCCGCCTGACCAAGACCATCAAACGGCTGGCGCGGGAATGCCAACCTGCAGACTACTCACCACTGGTCACTGACATGCTGGAGCTGATCCCCTGTAGTGGCCACAACCGAATTTTGCTGCTTCGTCCCGACGAGATAGAAACCGCTTATTCCGATCTCAGTGGGGTTCACGTCGTTAGCCACGATACCGAGGCAACCACCCAGCTAACCTTGAAAACGCTGGAAGAGAAAACTCCACTGATCCGCTGCCACCGCCAGTACCTGATCCACCCGACAGCGATCAGAGAAATTAAGTTATTGGAAAATGGTCTCGCTGAAATTACCACGAGTGGCAGCCATCAAGTGCCGGTCAGTCGCCGCTACCTCAAAGAGCTCAAGGATCGCTTCGGCCTTAGCTAAGCGTCCATTTGACGACGACAGGTGATGGAGGGTTTATCCTCCATCTTTTGGCAACATACCCTTCTCTATCAACCTTTCCCTCGCCACACCCTGACGGTGATCACGGATTTAATATTCAGTCGCCCACCGCTTAATCCTCGGGAAAACCGCTCACCCAACTCGATAAAACCGCTTAATGGCATTATCGACCACTCACTCTGCCATACAACCACTCACCCCTTTAGCGGGTGAATATTGCAGGCAAACGTTTAGCATGGCAGTTATCAAAATAAGTTTTGCGCAGTTGCTGAGGGTGTAGAGGCACGGAACGCAAAACTCACATAACCCACTCCAATAAGATTAGAGAGACAAGATATGGCCTGGTTTCTGATGTGTGTTGCGGCGCTGGTAGGTGGTTACTTCATCTACGGTGCATTCATTGAAAAAATCTTCGGTATTAACGAAAAGCGCCAAACGCCTGCTTATACCAAGCAAGACGGTGTTGACTACGTACCTATGTCGAACAAGAAAGTGTACCTTGTTCAGCTGCTAAACATTGCCGGTGTCGGCCCGATTTTCGGTCCTATCATGGGTGCCCTATACGGTCCAGCCGCTATGCTGTGGATTGTCCTGGGTTGTATCTTTGCCGGTGCTGTCCACGATTACTTCTCAGGCATGTTATCTGTACGTAATGGTGGCGCGTCAGTACCAACGATTACCGGCCGCTACTTGGGCAACGGTGCAAAACACTTTATGAATATTTTTGCTATCGTACTGTTGCTGCTTGTGGGTGTGGTATTCGTATCGGCGCCAGCCGGCATGATCACCAACCTGGTCAACGAGCAAACCAATATCGGCATGTCGATGACCACCATGGTTGTGATCATCTTCGCCTACTACATTATTGCGACAATCGTTCCAGTTGATAAGATCATCGGCCGTTTCTACCCATTGTTCGGTGCGCTGCTTATCTTCATGTCTGTTGGCCTGATCACCGCTATCGCCTTCTCTAGCGAGCACACCCTGCTTGGCGATTACGAGATGAGCCAGATGTTCACCAACATGAACCCGAATGACCTGCCACTGTGGCCTGCGCTATTTATTACCATCGCTTGTGGTGCGATCTCTGGTTTCCACGCCACCCAATCACCACTGATGGCACGTTGTATGGAAAACGAGAAGAACGGCCGCTTCGTGTTCTACGGCGCAATGATCGGTGAAGGTGTGATTGCTCTTATCTGGTGTGCCCTCGCACTATCATTCTTTGGCTCGGTCGAGTCACTACAAGAAGCCGTCGCTAACGGTGGTCCAGGTAATGTAGTTTACAGCTCATCTATCGGCCTGCTCGGTGTATTCGGCGGTATTATTGCTTTCCTAGGCGTGGTTATCCTACCGATTACCTCGGGTGATACCGCGTTCCGCTCAAGCCGCCTAATCCTGGCTGAGTACTTCAACATGGAGCAGAAATCGCTACGCAACCGCCTACTGATGGCCCTGCCTCTGTTCGTACTCGGTGGTATCCTGACTCAAGTTGACTTCGGTATCATCTGGCGCTACTTCGGCTTTGCTAACCAGAGCACCGCGGTAATGATGCTGTGGACAGCATCAGCTTACCTGCTGCGCCATAACAAGCTGCACTGGGTAACAACCGTACCGGCTATCTTCATGACCACGGTATGTATTACCTTCATCCTGAACAACAGCCAGCTAGGTTTCGGCCTACCAATGACGGTA
Source organism: Photobacterium lutimaris (assembly GCF_003025555.1). Classification (GTDB taxonomy): domain Bacteria; phylum Pseudomonadota; class Gammaproteobacteria; order Enterobacterales; family Vibrionaceae; genus Photobacterium; species Photobacterium lutimaris. The sequence goes on from NZ_PYMH01000025.1 coordinate 15,396, forward strand.
TCGACTATCGCGGGTATCGTAGGTTCACTGTCCATCGCCGGCTATGTTATCAAGCGCTCTAAAGGCAAAGGCGAAACTGACCTTGCTGACGAAGAGACTGCTGAAGGCAGTACGGAAATCGCTTAAGTTTTCACCTCCCCCTGAAAACACAAAAACCAGCCGCAAGGCTGGTTTTTTTATTCGAGAAATAAGCTGACTTAAGCTTCTGGCAACTCTTCGTCTTCAGTAGAGAAGATCACTTCACCATCGATAACATACGCTTTAAGTACTTTTTCTTCGTAGCTTTCGTAATCAACCATTCCATCTACAATCTCTTGGAAAGAGCGAATTGACTTGACCACTACACCAGTGTCTTTATCGATCCATTGCTCTGACTGTTCAATGTCAGTCCAAACCTCACCGTCAGCATTGCCTTTCAAAGTTGAATCGATAGAGAATGAACAGGTTTCAACTGATTTGCCGTTCACATCAATCGTCTCAAAGCCATTAAACGTGACTTGACGCTTATTTTGACCGTAGACAAGGCGATCCTCCAACTGACCATCGAGGAAGAAAGAAAACTCTGAGGTGTAGCTCGCTGCTGTTGTTTGGCCTTTATCTGAACCGAACAACCACTGCGGTGCTGCAGGAGAGTTCACATCACGATCATCCTCCACACTACCGTCAAAATCATTCACATACTGGTCACCTGCGTATGAAACGGAAGTTGATTGCTCATCAATCACATAATACTCAAAGCGCTGCGAAGAGCCATTGCGTGATTTTTGCAGGCGATGTGATTTGGATTCTAACTCAAAACCTAACGGCGTTTCAGAGTAGTTAGAAATATATTCGACCTGAGTAATTGATTTATGCTCTTCGAAATCAACACCATTACTAATTTGGGTGTGTTCTGTCTGCAGATAGAAGTCAGATTCCTCACTCCATCGTGCCTGCCATGTCGCTTCGTGGGTCGCATCTTCCCAAAGCGTTGGGTTAAAACACACTTCAGCTTCACCACCAACAGGTGGCTTGCCAGTATTACCGTCACCACCATTCGAACCCGATGATGAACCGCCGCAGCCAGCAAGTAAAGCAGTGGCGACTGCAACAGACGCAATTGTAAATTTATTCATTATTAGTAACTCCTATGTATATAGCGTTACTCATCATCCTGAATAGAGACTTGCTGGCAATACATCATTCATTTCAATGTGTAAATTACGAATAATATATAAACAAAATTTATGCCATTTTTGACTTTCACCTGACACTAGTGATTTTATACTTTTAAATCAATAACATAAAACAGAAGGTATTGCATTTATCTACTTTCAAGCACGCATGAATAATGCGCCAAAAAATGCATACAAACTCGTTTTTCACGCATAAAAAAAGCCCACCTTGCGGTGGGCTTTTTCATTAAACGTCTTACGTGTCGAGAATTACTTAGAAGTAAGCTTCTCGCGGATACGTGCAGATTTACCTGAACGCTCACGTAGGTAGTACAATTTGGCACGACGTACTGCACCACGACGTTTAACAGTAATGCTGTCAACGATTGGAGAGTGAGTCTGGAACGCACGCTCAACGCCTTCACCGTTAGAGATCTTACGAACAGTGAATGCAGAGTGTAGACCACGGTTACGCTTAGCGATTACAACGCCTTCGAAAGCCTGTAGACGCTCGCGGTTACCTTCTTTTACCTTAACTTGTACAACAACAGTGTCACCTGGTGCGAAAGTTGGTAGGTCTTGTTTTAGTTGCTCGTCTTCGAGCTGCTTAATGATGTTACTCATTGGTAAATACCCTAGAATAAACTGATACTAAATTAATTAAATGCTTGCTTTGTGTTCACGGATAAACTCCGCCAGCAAGAATTCCTGATCGTCAGTCAGAGCTAGGTTTTCCAGGAGCTCTGGTCTTCTCAACCAAGTACGGCCCAGCGATTGTTTCAACCGCCAGCGACTAATGTCCTTGTGATTCCCAGACAGCAAGACCTTAGGGACTTCCTGCCCGTCCAACATTTCAGGACGCGTATAATGAGGGCAATCTAGCAAACCATTTGCGAAAGAATCTTCTTCCGCCGACGCAAAGTCTCCCAGTACACCCGGCACAAACCGAACCACTGCATCCACTAAGGTCATGGCTGGCAGTTCACCACCCGTCAGCACAAAATCTCCGATAGACCATTCTTCGTCTACCTCTTGTTGGATAATGCGCTCATCTACCCCTTCATAGCGACCACAGATAAGAATCAGATTCTCATTCTGCGCCAGCTCCTCAACACCCGCTTGATCAAGCTTACGGCCCTGAGGCGACAGGTAAATGACTTTAGCCTGGCCATCTACGGACTTTTTGGCAGTATGAATGGCATCGCGCAAAGGCTGCACCATCATCAACATACCCGGTCCGCCACCATATGGGCGGTCATCAACCGTCCGGTGTTTGTCGTGGGTAAAATCACGAGGATTCCACGTTTCCACTGACAAAAGGCCTTTTTTTACCGCCTGGCCTGTTACCCCAAAATTGGTAATGGCATTAAACATGTCAGGAAAAAGGCTGATTATGCCTACCTTCATTTGTTCACCTATTACCGGGGATTAAAATCCAGGATCCCAGTCAACTTCGATCCGCTGAGCAGTGCGATCAATCGACTTGATGACCTGCTCATCGAGGAACGGAATTAAACGTTCCTTCTGGCCAAAAGCATCTTTCAGGTTGGCTTTGACTACCAAAACGTCGTTGGAACCTGTTTCCAGGATGTCAGTCACTTTACCTAGGTCGTAACCTTCGGTTGTCACGACTGCCATTCCATACAACTCACGCCAGTAGAACTCGTCTTCTGACAGTGCTGGTAGTTGGTCAGCCAATGCGTAGACTTCAGCATTCGTGAACATCTGAGCATCCTCACGGATATCCAGACCTTCTAGCTTAGCGACTAGGCCCTGACCATGGCGCTTCCACGATTCAACGCGGAGCTCCTTCCACTCACCTTTGACTTTAATAAACCAAGGCTGATAGGAAAAAATGCTTTCAGCTTCTTCGGTGTAAGAAAAAACTTTGAGCCAACCCTTGATGCCATAAGTGGAACCAAGTTTCCCAACAACAATGCGGTCTTGTGTACTCATCGCTTCTCTAATACCTGTCATGCTAATTAAGCCGCTTTAGCAGCGTCTTTGATTAGCTTAGCTGCGCGGTCAGACACAGTAGCGCCTAGACCAACCCAGTGGTTAACACGGTCAAGATCTAGACGTAGACGCTCTTCCTGACCCTTAGCTAGCGGGTTGAAGAAACCAATTTTTTCGATGTTACGACCGTCGCGAGCGCAACGTGAGTCAGCAACAACGATTTGATAAAATGGACGCTTCTTAGCGCCGTGACGTGCCAAACGAATGGTTACCATATCGTCCTCTTTGCATTACTGTAAATGAAATCGGCCCCGCCATGGATATAACGGGGCCCGTGCCAAATTAAGCTCGGGAATTTTACTCTTTAAACTGACGAATGCAACCGCTTTAGCTAAATTTTCACCAGTAAAAGAATGTTGACATCCCCAAGCCCAATGTATTTGTGGGAAATAATGCCGATTAACGGCCGAACATTCCGCCCATACCACCGCCCGGTGGCATCATGCCTTTCATGTTGCGCATCATGTTCTTCATGCCTCCCTTCTGCATTTTCTTCATCATCTTCTGCATTTGGGTGAATTGCTTGAGCAGGCGGTTAACGTCTTGGACCTGAGTACCGGACCCCATTGCAATACGTTTTTTGCGCGAGCCTTTAATCAGCTCTGGGCGCTGGCGCTCTTTAACCGTCATCGAGTTAATGATAGCTTCCATCTGGTTGAACATCTTATCATCAACCTGATCTTTGACATTGTCTGGTAGCTGGGACATACCCGGAAGTTTGTCCATCATCCCCATCATGCCGCCCATGCCTTTCATCTGCTCAAGCTGGCCGCGGAAATCTTCAAGATCAAAGCCTTTCTTTTCTTTGAATTTCTTGGCTAGCTTTTCAGCTTTTTCCTTGTCGACATTACGCTCAAGATCTTCGATAAGCGACAGGACGTCACCCATACCTAGAATACGTGAGGCAACACGGTCAGGGTGGAAAGGTTCTAAGGCATCGGTTTTCTCACCAATACCCAGGAATTTAATCGGCTTACCGGTAATATGACGCACAGACAGCGCAGCACCACCACGGGCATCACCGTCGACCTTAGTTAGGATCACACCAGTCAGTGGCAGGGCTTCGTCGAAGGCCTTTGCTGTATTAGCGGCATCCTGACCCGTCATGGCATCGACTACGAACAGGGTTTCAACTGGGTTGATGGCCTTATGGACATCCTTGATCTCGTCCATCATTTCGCTGTCGACGTGCAGGCGACCTGCGGTATCGACAATCAGGACATCATAAAACTTGAGCTTCGCTTCAGCATGAGCAGCCGTGACGATATCAACCGGCTTCTGGTCGGCCGTAGATGGGAAGAAATCCACATCCAAATCATCAGCCAAGGTTTCTAGCTGCTTGATCGCCGCCGGGCGGTATACGTCGGCAGACACCACCAGCACTTTTTTCTTCTGGCGTTCTTTCAGTAGCTTACTCAGCTTACCGACACTGGTCGTTTTACCTGCACCTTGCAGGCCGGCCATCAGAATAACCGCAGGCGGCTGGCTCGCGAGGTTAAGATCTTCATTGCCTTCGCCCATGACCGCTTCAAGCTCGGCCTGAACGATCTTGATGAACTCCTGGCCCGGCGTCAGGCTTTTCGATACTTCAGTACCTACCGCGCGTTCTTTTACACGCTTGACGAAGTCACGGACAACAGGAAGCGCAACATCAGCTTCGAGTAACGCCATACGTACTTCACGCAGCGTATCCTTGATGTTGTCGTCCGTCAGGCGGCCACGGCCACTGACATTCTTAAGCGTTCGCGATAAACGCTCCGTTAAATTTTCGAACATGTGCTACTCGCTCGTTACGCAACTAATCGATATGATCTGGACAGTATAACGCAATCCATACCCTGCTTTCATGCCCTGACGGACACTTTCATTGTGATATCCCCTGATAAAACCACCTCGATATGCCATTGATCTCGCTTTCATCATGGCGGGCAGACGGCTAGCAAGGTATAATTGCGAACTCTTACCATCTTAAATAGTTAAGTTTACTATGGATATGTTGATTGCTGTAATGGCGGCATGCCTTTACTTTCTTGCCCTTGGGCTGGTTGTACCGGGCCTCACCAACAACAATGGCATCAAAACCAAACCGGTCTTTGCGTGTGCCGTTGTCGCTATTGCCCTTCATATTCTGCTGCTCAAAGATCTTATTCTGGGTGGGCAGGGACAAAATCTCAGTATTTTAAACGTGGCCTCGCTAATCAGCTTACTGATCGCAGCGATTACCACCGGCGCAATGTTAAAGATGCGGGTCTGGTTCCTGCTGCCAGTCGTCTACAGCTTTGCGGCCATTAACCTTACCGCTGCCACTTTCCTTTCCGGTGCCTTTATTACTCACCTGGAAACCCACCCAGAGGTGCTGCTGCATATTTCTCTGGCGCTGTTCTCCTATTCAACTTTGATGATAGCGACCCTGTACGCTATTCAGTTGGCTTGGCTGGATCACAAGCTGAAAAACAAGAAGAGCCTGATGATTAATCCGAACATTCCCCCTCTCATGATGGTCGAACGTCAGCTTTTCAAGATCATTTTGGTCGGTAATTCGCTATTGACCGTCACGCTGGTGTCTGGGTTTATCTTTATTCAAGATATGCTGGCCCAAGGCAAGACCCATAAAGCCCTCTTTTCACTGCTGGCATGGTGTGTCTATTCCGTATTGCTGTGGGGGCATTACCAGAAAGGATGGCGTGGACGCCGTGTGGTCTGGTTTAGTCTGGTAGGTGCATTCCTATTAACACTGGCCTATTTCGGTAGCCGCTTCGTCAAAGAAATTATCATTGGGGGGTAAGATTCCGTGCCCCATTCATTGACACCCAGTGAGTCTGGGTACAAAGTTCAAGTAACAGAAACGTTAAGGAAATAGTTTTTTGGACGATATATCCACGGGGATTCTATTCTCTCTCCTGATATTACTTCTTGTTATTTCCGGATATTTTTCCGGTTCTGAAACCGGAATGATGGCCCTCAACCGCTACAAGCTGCGGCACCTGGCCAACCAGGGTCACCGCGGGGCCAAGCGGGTCGAAAAGCTCCTGTCGCGTCCGGACAGGCTGATCGGCCTGATCCTGATCGGCAACAATCTGGTCAATATTCTCGCTTCCGCCATTGCCACCATACTCGGTATGCGCCTGTATGGCGATATGGGTGTCGCTATCGCCACCGGAGCCCTGACCTTGGTCGTGCTGGTCTTTGCTGAGGTGACCCCGAAAACCCTTGCAGCCCTTTACCCTGAGCGCGTCTCTTACACCAGCAGCGTCGTATTGCAGCTGTTGATGAAATTGCTGTACCCGCTGGTCTGGTTTGTCAATGGTATTACCAATGGCTTCCTGCTCTTGCTTGGTCTGCGGGTCGACCATGCCAACGATGGCAAACTGAACTCGGAAGAGCTACGGACGGTGGTAAACGAAGCCGGCGGTCTGATCCCTCGCCGCCACCAGGACATGCTACTGTCCATCCTCGATTTGGAAAACGTCACCGTGGAAGATTTGATGGTGCCGCGCAGTGAAATTGCCGCCATCAATGTCAACGATGACTGGAAATCGATTGTCCGCCAGCTTAGCCACTCCGCTCATGGTCGCATTGTGCTCTTCCGAGACAACATCGATGAAGTGGTTGGCATGCTGCGGGTGCGCGAAGCCTACCGCCTGATGATGGACAAGAATGACTTCAGCAAAGAAAACTTGCTGCGAGCAGCTGACGAGGTTTACTTTATTCCGGAGGGGACGCCCCTCAATATCCAGCTGCTGAAATTCCAGCGCAACAAAGAGCGCATCGGCCTGATTGTCGATGAGTATGGTGATATCCAAGGCCTGATCACCTTGGAAGATATCTTGGAAGAGATTGTCGGTGAATTTACCACTTCTATCAGCCCGACCCTGGCTGAGGAAATCACCCCGCAGCCTGACGGTAGCCTGATGATCGAAGGCAGTGCCAATATCCGAGACCTCAACAAGAGCCTAAACTGGGTGCTACCGACCGATGGCCCGCGTACTCTCAACGGCTTGATTCTGGAGCATCTGGAAGACATTCCCGACAGCCAGCTTAGCATCGAGGTTTCCGGCTACCAGATGGAGATCATCGAGGTCTCTGACAATATGATCAAGCAAGTTCGGGTGCTACCCAACCAGCTAAAGAAGACAGGCTGATCCTGGTATCAGCCTAAAAGACAGATACAGTAAAGCCGGCATTATCGCCGGCTTTTTTATAGGATAGCAGCTTACTTATCTACGCTATTTAACGCTCAAATCTTGCAACATGGCCTCAGGCAGCGCCAATTCGTCATTTTTGTTCACCGCAATCCCCTGCTCAATAATATGGCGGGCAATCGCCTGTGCTTCCTCCAGCGAGTGCATACTGTAAGTACCGCACTGGTACTCGTTCAGCTCGGGGATCTTGTCCTGCGACTCAACCTTAAGCACATCTTCCATCGCCGCTGCCCAGCTATCGGCAACCAATTGCTCGGTCGGGGTACCAATCAGGCTCATGTAGAAACCGGTCCGACATCCCATCGGTGAAATATCGATAATTTCAACCTGATCAGAGTTCAGATGATCCCGCATGAAGCCCGCATACAGGTGCTCCAGAGTATGGATCCCGCGCTCGCTCAAAATGTCCGCATTTGGGCGGCAGAACCGCAGGTCGAAAACGGTAATCGTATCGCCTTTCGGTGTCTGCATGGTCTTGGCTACCCGTACAGCCGGGGCATGCATACGAGTGTGGTCAACGGTGAAACTATCTAATAGTGGCATTGCTTCCTTACTCCTTGGCCTTAGCACCGGGTATAACAAGCACTCCGATGCATTCATTATTAAACGTTATATCAGACTGCGACAACAGCAAGTGGGTTTTGCGACAGCCTGCCGCTAGAACGGCCACCAGCTGCGGTTATCTTCCAGCTCTTGGCGGCACTGCTTGAGCTGCCAACCATAGTCTTTGGCTTGTTGCTCAACCTTGCGAGAAACCCTCAGCAATGTCGGCTTGGACTTGTAAGTCCCGCGGCGGTAGCCTCCCCGCCCATCATGATAGGCAAGGTACTGGTTATAGGTATCCCATTTCGAGATCCCGAGCTGGCGCTGGGTTTCATGGGTATACCAGCCAATAAACATTAACGAGTCTGCAAAATTAGTACGGGAGCCCCCTTTTCGCGTGGCCTTCTGGTAATCAGACCAAGCCGGGTCTTGTGCTTGCGCATACCCATAGGCACTACTGACCCGCCCCCACGGAATAAATCCCAGCACATAATTTTTCGGCGGTCTGGCGTCATGACGGAAACTACTTTCCTGCTTCACAAATGCCATGGCAACCTGCATCGGAGTGCCCCACTCGTCTTCCATATCCAATGCCGCTTTATACCATTTCGGGTGCTCACGGAAGATATTGCACAAATTATTTTGATCTTGGGGAGGAGGCGTTGCACAGCCGGAAAGAATCGCGGACGCACCGAGGAGGAGCACCAAACGGCAATAAGTCGGTTTAATAAACTTAAATAGGGAGTGGGCAAACATGGAACTTAACGCCATCCTTGTGGTCTGAATCTATGATAGCCAGCTAAGCGCAGCTATCATCCCTGCGAAATTAATTATCGGGCAGCAAGGTCGCTGCCCTCTTTTTTTATTTTATATCCGCGAAATACGCATCAAGAAAGGCATCAAAAGACAGCTCATCGCTATTTTCTATCTGCTTTTGCCGTTCAACCGATTCCGCCGCTTCCTGCTCAAAAATATCCGAAGAATAGAACTGGTACTGACGCTCATTCAACCTTGCGGCATGATCGGCAGCCAAGCTTTTGCCTACCGAACCGATACCGTTATTGTCACGGATAGCATTAAGCAACTGTGCCGACAGGGTCAGCTCAGGCTGCTCAATCCACGTCTGCAGACGAGCCAATGTCTCTTGATAAGCATCGGAGCCAGCAGCGGTATCCATTGCCTTGGCAACGTCAGCCAGCTCGGCAAAGACACGGGTACCCCAGTCCCGAAGCGACAGGCGTTCACCGTTACAACCGATCTTCAACATCAGTTCCGGGTTGCGGCCATCGAGAACCACACGGTTCCAGTTATCACGCCAGCACGCCAGCTCCGCGTCATCCATCGATGCCGATGGCGACAGTACCGCCCAAGTCAGGAACATATCCAAGAAACGCACCTGATCGGCCGAAATGCCGATTGGGCTAAATGGGTTCACGTCCAGTGAGCGTACTTCAATATATTCGACTCCACCACGGCTCAGGGCCTCTGATGGCTTCTCGCCACTTTGGGCAACACGCTTAGGTCGAATAGGGGCATACAGCTCATTTTCGATCTGCAATACGTTGTCATTCAACTGGCGGTATTCACCGTCGACTTTGACCCCAAGCTTGGCAAACTCGTTCGATGGTGTGCGGATCGCCTTTTTCAAGCCATCCAAGTATTGATCCAAACCATTGAAGCCAATCTTCAGCGAACTTTGCTCATGGTTGGTGTAACCCAAATCGCTCAGGCGCAGCGCCGTTGCGTTGGGCAAAAAGTAAGTGCCGCAGCCGATCTGTTCGAAATCCAGCTTCGACTCGGTATTCTCAAGGAACGATCCGCACAGTGCCGGTGATGCACCGAACAGGTAAGGGATCAACCAGCCAAAGCGGTAATAGTTGCGGATCAATCCGAAGTAAGCATCGGAGACCGCATCCTGTCGGGCTTGCTCTGATTGTTCGCCAAACAGCGAGTCCCAAAAACTATCCGGGAAAGAAAAGTTAAAGTGTACCCCGGAAATAACCTGCATAATGCTGCCATAACGGCGCTTGAGGCCCTCGCGGTACAGGGTTTTCATCTTACCGTTGTTTGAGCTACCGTACTGGGCCAGGGTGATTTCGTCTTGATCACCGACCATGCAAGGCATCGACATCGGCCAGAGTTTTTCATCCCCCAGTTTGCTGTAGGTAAACTGGTGGATATCACTTAGCTGTGACAGCAGGTGATCCACATCCTGAGAAACCGGCGTAATAAATTCCAGCAATGGCTCGGCAAAATCTGTCGTCACCCATTTGTTGGTCAATGCTGATCCCAGCTCTGCCGGATGGGGTTCGCCGGAAAGCTTTCCGTTCGGAGTAATACGCAGGGCTTCACGCTCAAGACCTCGCCCCAATTGGGTCAGGGCATCAGGATTAGCTGCAACTTTTTGCAGCCTTTGTGAAAAATCCATTACTGTGATTCTCAATCTTCAACAACTCAGTCCGGTAGATTAATCATAATTGATACTGATTACCATGATTATTGCATCGAAACTCTTTTACCTATGAGTAACAATCACCGATAGCGGAGCATTGGTAAAATACACGTTAAATAAAAAGCCGGCACAAGGCCGGCTTTCATCGGTTACATATTTGGTGACAGCGCCCTGATCGGCAGACCGAGGGTCTCGAGCTGTGGCCTCAAACTGGCAGCATCACCGACCACGATGATCTGGTAATCAGCCGGGTCAAACCACTTTTCCGCCAACTCATCGATGCGCGCCTTGGTAATAGAGGCAACGATTTCATTGCGGGTATCAACAAAGTTTTCCGGCAAAGAGTAGGTCAAGATCTGGCCCAGTAACTGCGCCTTCTTGCTTGGGGTTTCATAATTCAGGGCATCTTTCTGTCCCACCGCCAAGCGCATGAAGCTCAGCTCTTCGTCCGTCACCCCTTCCCTTGCCATTTTTTCAAGCTCAGCCAAGAATTCCTTCACCGAAGGCAATGTCGCATCAGCCCTTACCTGAGCGTAATAAACCGATAAGCCGACTTCCTTGCCACCGCTCTGATAGCCACCAGCACCGTAGGTATAACCTTTGTCTTCGCGTAAATTCAGGTTAATCCGACTATTGAAATTGCCCGCAAGGTTAAAGTTAGCCAGCTGGGTTTCATAAAGTTCGCCGGTTGCATCGAACGGCAGGCCTTGACGTGCCAAGCGGATCACCGTCTGTGGTGCCCCAGGCTTGTCCACCAACCACACGGTTTGCTTGGGCAGTATCGGTAAATCTGGCGTCACATATGTCGGTTCAGGCATGCCCTGCCAATCAGCCAGGAAGCCAAGCGATGCATTTAGGTGGGCCTTATCGATATCCCCCACCACCACGATATCAGCGCCATTCGGGGTGTAGTAACGGCGGTAGAAGGCTTTAACATCATCAAGAGTAATAGACTCGAGCGAGGTTTTGGTCCCCTCCGGCGGTAAGCTAAATGAGGTACCACCAAACAAGACTTCGCGGGTTGCCTGTCCGGCCAACCAAGCGGGACGCTGGTGTTCATAAATGATCCCTTCCAGAGCCTGTTGCTTCACGCGAGCAAAATCGGCGGACTCAAACGCCGGCTCAAACAAACGTTCTTTCATGATATCGAGTGTTTCCGGCAAATTCTTCGTCAACGATGTCAGCGACACTACCGTGCCATACTTGCCTGCCGAGAAGCTGACCGTACTGCCTAGGCGGTCCAAGCGGGAAGACAGCTCTTCCACTGTTGATACCTGCGATGCCTCGGCCATCATGCTGGCCGTCAGCTTGGCTAAACCAGCCTTGCCTTGCGGCTCAAAACGGCGCCCTGCCGGTACCACCATCTGGATCTCAACTGTCGGTGTTTCGCGGTACTCGGTGCCCAGCACCTTGATGCCGTTAGCCAATTCGAACTGGTACAAATCCGGCATAACCGCTTCAACGGGCGAGGACGACTGCGGCATCACCGTACGGTCAAAGTCATCGACCGGTACGCGCATCTGCTGCTGTAATTTTTCCTCAGAGACTTTGGTGTATTCCGGAATAATACGCGGCGGCGGGGTAAAGTTCGATTGCGCCGCCTCGATACTGGTGCGCCCTTTTGGTACCACACTCAATGTCACGTTCGGATGCCCGTTGAGGTAGCGCATATACGCCTGCTCCATACTCGCCGTTGTGACCGTACGCAAGTTAGCCAGCTCGGCCTTGAGGTAACCCGGGTTATCGAAGAACGTTTCATAGGCAGCAAGCTGCGACACTTTACCGCTGACACTCTGAAGACCGAAAATAGCGTTAGCCTCAACCATTCCCTTGAGCTCTTCCAGCTCCTTGGTCGACACACCGCGCTGCTCCAGTCCGTCGAGAATGGCGGTCACTTCTGCGCGCAGCGTCTTCAGATCACCCGCTTTGCCACTTTGACCAATGGCATAAACATACATAGTACACGCCAACTCGGCACAATCATGGAATGCGCCCGCATCGACGACCTTGCCGGTTTTCACCAGATTCTGGTACATCAGGCTGTTTTTACCGCCACCGACAACCCGGGCCAGCATGTCGAGCGAGGCTTCATCATCGGCACCGTTGTATGACGTTGGCCACGCCATCAGCAACATCGGCTGCTGGATCTTGTCTTCCAGCGTCAGGTACAGATCATTTTCCAGTGTCACTGGCTGCTTGGCCGGCTTTTCGACCTCCGGTCCGCGCGGGATTGAGCCATAGTATTTGTTGACCCATTCAAGCGTCTGCTCAACGTCGATATCGCCACCAATGGTCAGGGTGGCATTGTTAGGGCCGTACCAGCGCAGGAAGAATGCCTTGAGATCGTTCACGTCTACCCGATCAAGATCTTCAATATAGCCAATGGTCTGCCATGAATAAGGATGGGTACGCGGGAACAGTGCTTCACCCATACGCTCATACACCAAGCCGTAAGGACGGTTTTCGTAACGCTGGGCTCGCTCGTTCTTCACCGTCGACCGCTGGATCTCAAACTTACGCTGCGAGACGGCACCCAGCAGGAATCCCATACGATCCGCCTCCAGCCACAGGATTTTCTCAAGCTGGTTGGCCGGTACGGTTTGGAAGTAGTTGGTCCGATCACGGTTGGTCGTGCCATTTAGTGTGCCACCGGCTTCGGTGATCAGCTTGAAATGCTCTTGATCGCCAACATGCTCCGAGCCTTGAAACATCATATGTTCGAAGAAGTGGGCAAATCCTGATTTACCCAGTTCCTCGCGGGCAGAGCCGACATGGTAGGTCATATCAACATGCACCAGAGGATCCGATGTATCCTCATGCAGCACCACGGTCAGCCCATTGGCCAGTTGGTATTTAGAATACGGGATAACCGGTGTGTCAGATGACGCCCCAGGTTTGACTTGTTCGACGAATGTTACCCCTTGCGGTAACTCGGGCGCCCCGGCCTGTTCAGACTGTAGTTGGCTACAGCCTGCCAGTGAGATCAGCGCAATCCCCACTATCCACTTATGCACTCAATGCCTTCCTTATAGTAAACCTTGGACCAGCAAAGCCAGTACGGTATAACGCGCCGCTTTTCCAATCATAATGATGAAAAAGCTGAGCCAGTGGCGCATCCGAAGCCAGCCTGCGGCCAAACACAACGGATCACCGATCACCGGTAACCAGCTGAAGAATAACGACCAGTAGCCGTATTTTTGTAGCCATAGTAATGCTTTATGACCGTGTTTTTCGTTAGAAGTTTTATCTGGCAGCAACCTTCCCAGCCAATAATTGGTCATGCCGCCCAAGGTGTTGCCGATTGTCGCGACGACAACGACCAACCAAAGCGCGTTATCCCCCAACTTTATCGTGGCAATGAGATTGGCCTCGGACCCGCCGGGCAACAGGGTCGCACTCAAAAAACCGGTGGTAAATAAGACCCATAGGGCTGATTCACCATTAAATAACTCTAGCATTGATCATTCTAGTTGATTGGTATGGTTGCTGTACCTTACCCGATCTCATGGCAAAAAAAACGGGCAATCCCAAAGGTTGCCCGTTTTAAAGTGTTGCGATATTTTGCTGCCAGGCGAGTTAACCCGCCAAAGCCAGCAGAATACCGGCCGCTACAGCCGAGCCGAGTACACCGGCAACGTTTGGCCCCATCGCATGCATCAACAAGAAGTTCTGTGGATTCGCTTCCAGGCCGACTTTGTTTACCACCCGGGCTGCCATCGGGACAGCCGATACCCCAGCGGCACCGATCAACGGGTTGATATCTTCTTTGCTAAAGCGGTTGAGCATTTTAGCCATCAGCACGCCACCACCGGTGCCGACACTGAAGGCGACCGCACCCAGCACCAAGATCCCGAGGGTCTCGACGCGCAGGAACTGCTCGGCCGCCAGTTTGGAACCAACCCCCAGGCCCAGCATGATGGTTACGATATTGATCAGCTCGTTCTGCACGGTATTTGACAAGCGATCGACCACACCGGATTCACGCATCAAATTACCGAGGCAGAACATCCCAACCAGCGGCGTCGCCGTTGGCAGGAACAAGATGGTCATCAGCAGAACAGCCAGCGGGAACAGGATCTTCTCAGTCTTGCTCACGTCGCGCAGTTGCTGCATCTTGATCTGGCGTTCTTCCGGCGTCGTCAGTGCTTTCATGATCGGCGGCTGAATAATCGGTACCAGCGCCATGTAGCTATAGGCCGCGACGGCAATCGCACCGAGCAAGTCAGGTGACAACTGGCTGGCCAGGAAGATCGCCGTCGGGCCATCCGCACCACCGATAATGGCAATCGAGGAAGCATCAGCAAGAGTAAATTCCATCCCCGGTACCGCATTTAGCAAAATGGCACCGAATAAGGTAAAGAAGATCCCGAACTGGGCTGCCGCACCGAGCAACAAGGTTTTCGGGTTGGCAATCAGCGCCCCGAAATCGGTCATTGCCCCTACCCCCATGAAGATCAGCAGCGGGAAAACACCCGTTTCGATCCCGATGTAGTAGATGTAATACAGTAAACCACCCGGTTCGGTGAAGCCTGCATTGGGAATATTGGCCAAAATCGCACCAAAGCCCATTGGCAGCAACAACAAGGGTTCGAATCCCTTGCGGATCGCCAAAAACAGCAGGCCGCCACCGATCAGCATCATAAACAGCTGACCGAGCTCAAAATTGGCAATACCAGTCTCGTTCCAGAGAGTTAATAATCCGTCCATGGTTCCCTCTATGCCAAACTCAGGATCGGCGAACCGACGGCTACTGAATCACCTTCCTTGACATGAAGATCTTGCACGGTACCGCTGCGGGCAGCACGGACTTCGGTTTCCATCTTCATCGCTTCGAGGATCACTAGGACATCCCCTTCAGAGACCTGCTGCCCTGGCTGGACATTGATCTTGAAGATGTTGCCAGCCAGCGGTGCAGGTAAATCTTCTGCATTGCTTGCCTGTGGTGCCGCGACAGGCGCAGAGGCATTGGTGGCCGCAGGCTCAACCGAAGTAAGCTCACCGCTTGGCCCCACTTCGACGTTGTAAACCTGACCATTCACCTTCACGCTGTATGCTTCTACCGTGGCGGCTGTACGGGTGACTGGAGCGGGTTGCTCAGCGGCAACTTCCGGCTCACTCCCCGGTGCAGGCTCAAAGGCCTCTGGGTTGTTACGGTTCTTAAGGAAATTCAAACCGACCTGCGGGAACAAGGCATAGGTCAGTACATCATCAACCTGATCTTGGGCCAATTCGATCTTGTCAGATTTTGCCTTGGCCAGTAAATCCGTCGTTAATACGTCCAGCTCAGCGTCGAGCAAATCTGCCGGACGACACGTAATCGGCTCGCCACCGTCAAGCACGCGCGCTTGCAGCTCCGCATTGACCGGTGCTGGAGCCTTGCCGTATGCGCCTTTGAGAAGACCGGCAGTTTCCTTGCTGATGCTCTTATAGCGCTCGCCTGTCAGGATATTCAATACCGCTTGGGTACCAACAATCTGCGATGTCGGTGTGACCAGCGGGATAAAGCCCAAATCTTCGCGCACACGTGGGATCTCTTCCAGAACTTCATCAAAACGATCCGCGGCACCTTGTTCTTTGAGCTGACCTTCCATATTAGTCAGCATCCCGCCTGGTACCTGGGCCAGCAAGATACGGGCATCGACCCCTTTGAGGCTACCTTCGAACTTCGCATACTTTTTGCGTACTTCGCGGAAGTAGCTGGAAATCGGCTCCAGCTGTTGCAAATCCAGTTTGGTATCACGCTCGGTCCCTTCCAGCATAGCTATCACGGTTTCGGTTGGCGTGTGGCCGTAGGTCTGGCTCATTGAGGAGATCGCGGTATCAAGGATATCGAGCCCGGCTTCTACTGCCTTAACAGCCGTAGCCGTCGAAAGACCGGTGGTCGCATGGCAGTGCAGGGCCAACGGAACATCACAGGAAGCTTTAATGCGCTTGACCAGCTCTTCCGCTTCATACGGCTTAAGCAAACCGGACATGTCTTTGATACAGATTGAATGGCAACCAAGATCTTCCAGCCGTTTGGCCAAATCGGTCCAGGTATCAAGGTTGTGAACCGGGCTGGTGGTATAGGAGATCGTGCCCTGGGCATGTGCGCCAACATCGACGGCGGCCTTGACGGCTTTTTCAAAATTTCGGACATCGTTCATCGCATCAAAAATACGGAAAACATCCATTCCGTTGGCGTGGGCTCGCTCAACAAACTTCTCGACCACATCGTCAGCATAGTGACGGTAGCCCAGCAGGTTCTGACCGCGCAGCAGCATCTGCATCGGGGTTTTCGGCATCGCTTGCTTGAGCAAACGCAGACGCTCCCACGGATCTTCGCCCAGATAGCGAATACAGGCATCAAACGTTGCGCCGCCCCAGGTCTCTAACGACCAATAGCCGACATCATCTAACTTCTCGGCAATGGGCAACATATCTTCAATGCGAAGACGGGTAGCGAATAACGACTGGTGGGCATCACGTAACACAACGTCAGTGATCGCTAATGGCTTGGACATGCTCACAAACTCCTTGTAAAAAATACTTCCTAAAAATCACAATCTCATAGCAGCAGCAATGCTGCCGCTTACGCCTTCTGGTCGCGGTAGCGATGTACCGCTGCGGAAATAGCAGCAACAACCTCTGGCTGGATTCCATTGTGATTAACGGCAACTGGTGATGGCTGGCGAGATGCCGGCGCATTCGGTGTCTCTTTAGGCGCAATTTTGGCCAACAGCTGCACTAAATAGATCAAAGTACTGAGAAACAAAAAAACCACGACCATACCGGTAGCCATGATCGTCGCCGCTTCCCACAGCAAAGGACCTAAATCTGCCATAATGCTTCCTTTCATTCATTTTTAATAGGCGGGTTAACAAATACCACGTTAAGTAATTTTATGTCAAACTGATTAACAATAAGCCAATCAATGGCGGATATTTGGCTTTTTTCTGAGGGTTTGATCGTAAAATTACAAAATCCCGCTTAACCGTCAGTGAACCTACACGTTTTTGTCACTGCCGATATCTCCTCACTATCAATACTTACGTTTACGTAAACGTAAGTATTGATAGTTCAAATAATCAAAGTTCTTGTTTTATTAATTACAGTAACCGCTTCAGGGCTCTGAGACTAAGACTAGACAAAGCTATCTCCTTGTCCTTTCAGCACTTTTATGCCGCTTGCGAACAGTCAATATAACTGGGGGTAGCATCGCTCTGTATTTACAGCAAAGGAAATAAAATCAATCAGAACGAAGATTTGGTGAGCCTAGAGAAGTGGCAGTGGTATAGCAGAAAGTACAGTTATAAAAAAAGCCCAGCCGAAGCTGAGCTTTTAAATAATGGCGCGCTCGGGAGGATTCGAACCTCCGACCGCCTGGTTCGTAGCCAGGTACTCTATCCAGCTGAGCTACGAGCGCGCAAAATCTTTTTTACCGTATCGCCTATTGGCAATACATTGAAATAATGGCGCGTCCGGGAGGATTCGAACCTCCGACCGCCTGGTTCGTAGCCAGGTACTCTATCCAGCTGAGCTACGGACGCACACTAATTCGGTTTTATAGTACCGCCTTGCGGCAGTACGTTGTCAATGATGGCGCGCTCGGGAGGATTCGAACCTCCGACCGCCTGGTTCGTAGCCAGGTACTCTATCCAGCTGAGCTACGAGCGCACACTTAATTCGGTTTTATAGTACCGCCTTGCGGCAATACGTTGTCAATAATGGCGCGTCCGGGAGGATTCGAACCTCCGACCGCCTGGTTCGTAGCCAGGTACTCTATCCAGCTGAGCTACGGACGCACACTAATTCGGTTTTATAGTACCGCCTTGCAGCCGTACGTTGTCAATAATGGCGCGCTCGGGAGGATTCGAACCTCCGACCGCCTGGTTCGTAGCCAGGTACTCTATCCAGCTGAGCTACGAGCGCGCAAAATCTGTTTGGTTAGGAAACACCTAACGACCAATGCGTTTCCG
>NZ_PYMH01000026.1 GCF_003025555.1 Photobacterium lutimaris
CCCCCGATCCATGCCCTACCCCCATCAGTTTGGTATAATTGAAGCAACCGGAGAAATACTTGCCCTATTGTTTTTTTCACCGCATGATCTCCCCCTTGTCTTTTTTGCTATGTGACACACCATGACTGCCCAATTTGATATCCAACGTATTCGCCAGCAATTTCCCGCCCTGGCCCAAGAATGCAACGGCCAGCCGCTGGTCTACCTCGACAGTGCAGCCACGACCCAAAAACCGCTTGAGGTTATTGAAACAATCCGGCAGTACTACAGTGGTCACAATGCCAATGTTCACCGCGGCAGCCATACCCTGACGGCCACAGCGACGGCGCAGTTCGAGCAAGCAAGAGAGACGGTGCAGCGCTTCATCAATGCCGCCGACAGCAAGGAAATTATCTGGACCCGCGGGGCGACCGAAGCCCTCAACCTGATCGCCCAGACCTATGCCCGCAATAGCCTCAAGGCCGGGGATGAGATTTTGGTCAGCGAACTTGAACACCACGCCAACATCGTGCCGTGGCAAATCGTCGCCGAACAGACCGGGGCCAAGGTCGTGAAGATCCCGATGCGCAGCGATTGCACGCTAGATATGGATGCCTTTACCCAACGCTTGACACCCAATACCAAGATAGTCGCTATTGCCCATGTCACCAATGTGACAGGCACCCGCAACCCGGTCGAGACGATGATCAAAGCCGCCCACGATATCGGTGCGATTGCTGTGATTGACGGTGCCCAAGCCGTTGCCCACGAATGCGTCGATGTACAAGCACTGGACGCCGACTTCTATGTGTTCTCCGGCCATAAAATTTTTGCACCGGCAGGGATCGGCGCACTGTATGGTAAAAAGGCCCTGCTTGAAGCCATGCCGCCATGGCACGGCGGCGGAAAGATGGTAGAGAAAGTCAGCTTTGACGGCACCACCTTCTCAGCCCTGCCGGGCAAATTCGAGGCCGGTACCCCCAATGTCGCCGGCAGCTTGGCGATGGCGGCCGCCATCAACTGGCTGGGCAACATCGACCGCGAAGGTGCCGAGCACCATATCCAAACACTGCGCCAGCGGGCCATCGACGGGATCCAAGATATAGAAGACTTGCGGATCATCGGCCTGCAGCCGGACGCGAGCCTGTTTTCCTTTGTGGTCGACGGCGTCCACCACCAAGACATCGCCACCTTGCTCGACCAGCAAGGTATTGCCCTGCGTGCCGGGCACCACTGTGCCCACCCGATGATGGATGCACTCAATGTCGGCGGTACACTTAGAGTGTCCATTGCGCTGTATAATACCCAACAAGATATAGACCAATTTATTGCGGCGCTGCACAAAGCCTGCAGCCTGCTTTAGGAGAGATTATGACACTGCCAAGCCATCCTTTCGGTACCGAAATTACCTGCGAGGCAATCATTGCACAAATGGCGACAGCCAATGGCTGGGAAGATCGCTACCGCAACGTGATCCAACTGGGAAAGAAATTACCCGCGATGCCGGACGCGCTCAAACAGGATCAACTCAAGGTCAGTGGCTGTGAGAGCCAGGTATGGCTTACCCACCAGCAGCAGGAAGATGGGACTTTCCATTTTGCCGCCGATTCCGATGCGCGTATTGTGCGCGGCCTGATCACTCTGGTACTGGCGGCTTTTGAAGGCAAGAATGCCGAGCAAATCCAAGCATTCGATATTGATGGGTACTTTGAGCAGCTCAACCTGATCGCCCACCTCAGCCCTTCCCGTGGCAACGGGCTCAAGGCAATCGTCGAGCAAATCAAAGCACTCGCTGAAGCCTAAAAGCGACCAATGGAAGAAGGTTAGCAAACAAATCGTTTGGTACAGGAAAGATGATTGAAGGCTGAAGAGATTTCAAAACTTACTCGCCATGGATGGCGAGTCGAAGCGACAAGGATGTATTTATGCGTTTTTGAAATTTTTCAGCCTTCCGACTTCAATAATATCTTTATTTCTGCAGATGCTTATCCATCAGCTTTTGCAAAATACGTGATACCGCCACAAAGCCAAAGGTCGCCGTTACCATGGTGGCCGCACCGAAACCGCTGGCACAATCCATTCGCTTCGGCCCTTCAGCCGTCGACTTCACACCACATACCGAACCATCAGCCTGTGGGTACTTCAATTGCTCGGTAGAGAAGACACAATCAATACCAAACTTGCGTTTTGGGTTCTTCGGAAAATTATGGTGACGACGCAGTGTGTCGCGTAGCTTTTTCGCCAGCGGATCCTGGATCGTTTTGGTCAAGTCGGCAATTTGGATCTGGGTCGGGTCAATCTGACCACCAGCACCACCGGTAGTGATCACCTTGTACTTATTGCTTTTACAGTGAGACAGCAGTGCCGCTTTCGGCTTCATGCTATCAATCGCATCCAAAATATAGTCATAGCGCCCGTCGAGGTACTCTGACACATTCTCCGGAGTAATGAAGTCATCAATCAAGTGGACCGTGCACTCAGGATTGATCAACTTAATGCGCTCGGCCATCACTTCAATTTTGCTCTGTCCTACCGTGCCTGACATGGCATGGATCTGGCGGTTGATATTGGTGACACAGACATCATCCATATCAATCAGGGTCAACTCCCCGATCCCTGAACGTGCCAGCGCTTCTGCCGCCCACGAACCGACACCGCCAATACCAATTACGCACACATGCGCGGCACGGAAAATTTCCACTTCGCTGTTACCATACAAGCGGCGGGTTCCACCGAAACGTTGGTTGTAATTGTCTGATGCAGGGGTATCTAATTCTCGCATGGCTGTTCCGCGCTTATTCACACATTCATAAAGAAAGAGTGCGATTTATACGCACTCTTTGGGACATTGTCCAGTCAGCACAAAGCTAAACTACGGTGCCACCCATGGCTGCTCAGTTTTCGTGCCCTGCAGTCCGAGTTTCCAGACCCGACCAAAGTGCTTGTAATGGCCTGCATCGACGCCAGCTTGGGCCCCCATGCCATGATACAGATCGAGGTGGTTTTTCTTCACCGCTCCGCCAGTATCAAGTGCCATCAATAATTTAAGCACATGCTGACCATTCCAATTGCCCGCTTCATCAAGCTGCGGCACCTCGGCTAACAACACACTGCCCATCGGTAGATAGTCGCGATCAGCGGCAACCGAAGCGAAGGCCTGCAGCGGGATCCCTGCCGTCCCCATCACATCGAGGCTATCCTGCGGCTTGAAGAACACATAAGACGGGTTCTGCTCCAGCAGCTCACGGACGGTTTCCTCATCCTGCTGGCTGACCCACTCATCAATCGCCTTGAGTGACATTTTCTCCCGTGGGACTTCACCTCGCTCGATAAGAATGCGGCCGATGCTGACATAACGGTGGCCATTTTTGCCGCGATAAGCAAAGTACTGAAGCTCGTCGTTATCATCAAAATGCACAAAGCCACTGCCCTGCACTTCCATCATGAACACATCAAGCATCGAAGCGCTATAACCCAGCTCCAGCCCCATGCCTTCCAGTGCGCCGCCATAGATCTCTGCCCGGCTCGGGCATTGGTCGTCACATTCCGGCATACCGTAAACCGGATAGCGGAATACCTCATCCGGCTGATGACGCAGTTCAATCACCGGCGAAAAGTAACCCGTGAACATGACATTGCCGTATCCGTCACCGCCGCCCATCTGAGCAAGCTCGACACCAAAATTACCCAGTTCTGCCAGATCACCGCCTTGAGCAATCCAGTTCTCGAGCTGTCGATACAACGCCTGATACGTCCCCGCCATCGATGGAGAGCGTTCAATAACCTGCTCCATCTGGGCCGAGAAATGGCTAAAATCTTTCGGTTTGTCTGAGTCCACAACCGCAACCTGGTTGAGTACTTGATCAAACTCACCATCTAGGTATTGCTGACCACGATCCGTTGGCTTGGCACACCCCACCAACCCCATAATAAAAAGAGCAATCGTTGCTTTTCGAAACACCGTGAATCCTATATCGTCTTGTTTGGAATCCAATTTTCACCAGTGTAACCAACTGTGGCACGATCGCCTACAAAGGGTTACTACGAAAGGGTATTTTTCCCTATCTTCCTCTTTCCATTGTCAGCGGTTTGTCTGAATTGCATCGCATTCCAACGTCTATATGCCACCACTGTCATATTTGTGTCATCGTTGTCCTGTAATTAATAAAAGCGTAACAGGAATGTCATCTACGAACGCAAGGAGGCGTCATATGCACCAACCACTCAAAGTCGGTAAAGACACCCTCTTAAACATCAATTCAATTGAATACCAATGGATACGTAATTTGGTCAGTGAAGGGAATTCGCCACACCAAATCAATACGGTTATCCAACGATGTTTAGGGGGCAACCTTAATACCGCCGATATTATGAGGAAAGTGGCACTCAAGCAGATCCCGGTCAACCAGTTGCTGCGCGAATTACCTAAAGTGCCGATGAACTAGTGGGATTGACGCAATACGATAGTCTTGCGAGAAAAAGACGAGACATAGTGCGCAGGGCGCTGGCGGATCAACCGCCCGGACAAAAAAGAATAGGAATAAAGGGTTCCCCCTTTTAGATATTCAAGTGTGCTGCCATCCCATTGATATTGGGTGTTGATCTGACGGCCATCGACAAACACCCCTTCAGGGCGAATTTCAAAACTGTCTGCCGCATAGGGGGCAACATCCTGCTCAAGCCACATCCCGTTGATATCAGGAATATGACTCGAGTGTGCTTTGCTGTCATCCAGCAGACCCGTCAATAGCAACCCCAATGCCACGGCACTGGTCGCGACGACTGCCCCAACAAAAATGATCAATCGGTGTGTAAACAAAGGGAGGTTTTGCTTCGTGGCCATAATTCTTAAAACATAGCGTTCTTCTTGGTCAATATAACCCAAAGCCACTTCTTTTCCGCAGTTATCTGTCAGCCAAGCGAGATAACGGGATCTTCTCCCCAAGTTTTGTCTGAGGGTTACATCGGCATAACACCCTTGTTATTGAATTTTTATTGACACAAACCGCATAATCATTAATAACATCTCTATTATCTCGTCGTTAAGCACACTCATTGCCCGCGTCGACAACACTGCTACAAGGAAAGCCAGCTGTGAAGTTCAGAAGTACCGCCTTGGTCAAAGGGTTCCGCCAGTCGGCCCCTTACCTAAACGCCCACATTGGCAAAACCATTGTCATCATGGTTGGCGGGGAAGCCATTGCCCATGAAAATTTTGCTCATATCGTCAATGATATCGCCCTACTCAACAGCCTAGGGCTGCGTATCGTGATGGTGTATGGCGCCAGGCCGCAAATCTCCAGCCTCGCCGAGCAAATGCATTACACAACGCCATATCACAAAGGGGTTCGGGTGACAGATGAGCGGACACTGGAAATCGCCAAACAGGCTGCAGGACACCTCCAGCTAGACATTACGGCAAGGTTCTCGATGGGGCTCAACAATACCCCGATGGCCGGTTCGCAAATCAACATTGTCAGCGGCAATTTTGTTATCGCCCAACCGCTGGGAATTGATGACGGGATCGATTACGCCCACAGCGGACGGATCCGCCGAATAGACACCGAAGCCATCCACCGCCAGCTCGACCAACGTGCCATTGTGTTGCTTGGCCCGATAGCCAGTTCAGTCACCGGTGAATGTTTCAACCTGACCTCGGAAGAAATCGCTACCCAGTTAGCTATCAGGCTCAAAGCCGACAAACTGATCGGCTTTTGCTCCGAACAAGGGGTATTAGATAGCGAGGGCGACGTAGTGTCCGAAATGCTGCCTATCGAGGCTGAGCACGCTCTGCAGCGGTTGGTCGAACAGCAACAGGAGGAGCGTGGCACCGGTCGCTTCCTGCGTGGCGCGATCACGGCCTGCCGCGCAGGGGTCCCTCGCAGCCATTTGATCAGCTACAAAGAAGATGGCGCACTGATCCAGGAGCTGTTTTCACTCGACGGGATCGGTACCCAAATCGTGATGGAAAGTGCCGAGAAGGTAAGGCAAGCGACGATCAATGATATCGGGGGGATCCTTGAGCTGATCCGCCCATTGGAGCAAGACGGTATTTTGGTCCGTCGCTCACGCGAGCAGCTGGAGCAGGAAGTCGAGCAGTTCACCATTATCGAGCGTGATGGGCTGATCATCGGTTGTGCCGCCCTATATCCGTTCCCTGACGAGAGAATGGCCGAAATGGCCTGTGTCGCCGTCCACCGTGATTTCCGCGATGGTGACCGCGGGGCGCTGCTGCTCAACCAACTCAAGCTGCAAGCCAAGAGGATGGGCTTACTCCACTTGTTTGTCCTCACCACCCGCAGCCTGCACTGGTTTCGGGAGCAAGGCTTCAGTGAAACCAGCGTCGAAAGCCTGCCGGTTGCCAAAAAGGCGCTGTATAACTTCCAGCGCCGTTCGAAGATACTGATCCTCGACCTGTAACCCAATCGACAACCGTTAAGATAACAAACTCGCCAAACCACTTGCCCGCTCGGTACGCATCGTCACCGAGCGCTTGAGCACCTCATGGGTGGCGAACATATAGAGCTTGGATTTCGCCCTCGTCACCCCGGTGTACACCAGTTCTCGGGTCAGGATCGGGCTGAAGTCGGGTGGCAGTACCATCAGGGTATCGGCAAACTCTGAACCCTGCGATTTGTGGATCGTCATGGCATACACCGTATCGTGCTCAGGCAAGCGGCTTGGTAGCACGCCACGAATGGTGCCGTCCGGCATCTCGAAGTACACCCTGAGTTTACGATTACCCGTTTGCGGGTCGACCTCGCTATCATACATCGCAATCCCAATGTCACCGTTGTAGAGCCCCAGACCATGATCATTTTGACTGATCATCACCGGCCGGCCGACATACCAAGTCTCATCACCCGGCGCTATTTTGCCCTTGCGGGTTAAAGCCCGTTCAATACGCTGATTCAAGCCTGTAACGCCAAAGTCACCCTCACGCACCGCACACAGCAGGCGCACCTGAGCAAAAGCTTTTAACACATCGCCCGGCGCTTTGCCCTCGGCAATGGCGTCGAGATAGTCGCTGTAGAACGCCACGACATTGGTGATCATCGTCTGGTAGCTTTCACTGCCCAGCGGATAAAGCTGGATGTCGCGAAAGCCCTTTTGCCACACCTGTTCGACCTGGTACGGCTTACCGCTGTTGATCGCCTTAGCTAACTGGCCGATCCCCGACTGAGCATGAAAGCGATAGCTCTTTTGCAGCATACACAAGCTATCGGCCACCGCTGACGGCGCAGCCTGTGCTTGCTGGAAGCGAAACCCCGTCAATTGACCAAGTAACTGGCTTTGGTCAGTCGTGTAACCTTGCTCGGCAAAGCCACAAATATCTCCCAGTACCGCACCGGCTTCCACCGAGGCCAGCTGATCCCTATCACCCAACAAGATCAGCTTGGCATGGGCTGGCAATGCATCGAGCAATCGCGCCATCATCGGCAAGTCCACCATCGAGGCTTCGTCCACCACCAAGACATCCAAGTGCAGCGGGTTTTCGCGGTTATGGCGAAAGGCAACCCGATTAGGAATCGCACCCAGCAAACGGTGAATGGTGCTGGATTGGGTCGGGATATTGCTTTTCACCACATCGTCAACCGCAAGAGAGTCCACCGCCGAACCAATCGACTCGGTCAACCTTGCTGCCGCCTTACCGGTCGGTGCCACCAGCTTGATATCGGGTAGCAGCAATACGCCCTGCTCGTCCCGCGCGTCATGCTGGAGAGCCTGAGTCACCAAGGCCGCCAGCAATTTGGCCACCGTGGTCGTTTTACCGGTCCCGGGGCCACCGGAGATCACCGCAAACTGACGGGTCAGGGCAACAGCCGCCGCGACTTTCTGCCAGTTGAGGCAGCTTGCGGCCGGTACCAGAGCATCCAATACCGACAGCGCCTCAACACTTTCGGCGGCGCCAAGAGCGGTGTCTATCGCCGTCCAATCCAGAGCATCAGGGGTAACAACATCAAGTTTGTCGCAGACCTCCTGCTGTCGGTCTTGCGCGGTAGCGGCTTGTTGCGCCAGCTGCTGCAAAGCAGCAAACAGGTAACGGTAATCACGGGCAAACAATTCGTCGAGCTTGGAGGCCATCAATTCAGGCTGCAAGCCATTCTCTCCGCGTTGTGCCCGCAAACGAAGCTGGGAGGCGACCTGTTGCTCAAACTGCCAATAGCGGTTGAGGTAGACCCTTTCACCATCCATGACCAGCGGCGTCGCCCGACGACCGTCCGACACCGCCGCTGACTGCGCCAGTAAGGCTTGCCATAACGAGGGCTCAGGCAAGTCATCGAGCAAAGGGAGACTGAGCTTGCTTGGCAGGCCAAACAACCGTGCGGTATCAACCTGCGACAATAGCAGGCAAACATGGCCCTGCCCCAGCTCATAGCTTGCCAGCGCCGCAACCAACGTGACTAAACGGCTCACCTGCGGATCAACCGTTTCAGCCGCTTCAGTCTGGCTTCCAGCAACCGGCTGGCTGCTGCTTAATGCAACAAATTTGGCAAACTGGTGATCCAGCGGACGCAGGTTTCCTTGGCGGGCAAGCGTTTCAAGGTGGTTAAGCATCGGGTGATTCTCCATCAATCAAAGTCTCAAGCTCGGTCAGCAAAGCCAAAGATGGCTTGGCACGAAATATACCGCTATCGCTGCCGGCCTTAACTCCCCGCAAGAACAAATAATAGACACCACCGAAGTGGTCATCGTAGTTATAGTCAGCCTTACGGCTCTTCAGGAAGCGGTGCAAGGCCAGCGCATAAAGCTGGTACTGGAGATCGTAACGATGATCAACCATTGCATGATCCAACCTGTCTCCCCGGTACTCGTTCGGATCGTCACCCAGCCAGTTCGACTTCCAGTCCAGCACGTAATAACGGCCGTCGTGCTCGAACACCAAGTCAATGAAGCCCTTGAGCATGCCGCTGACGGTGGCGAAACCCAGCTCGCCAGCTTTGGCTGACAGCTTATCGTGACGGGCAATCACCTTATTGAGCAGTGGCGAAGAGAGCAAGTTGATCGGTAGCATGAACTCCATTTCGGTCAGGCGCTGAGCCGGTGCCAATTCACCCAAACGCATTGCATCGCCATCAAGCGGACACGCCAGCACATCACGGATCATGGTCTGCAATACCGGTAGCCACTCTTCGTCGTAGTTTTCCAGCCGCAGCAGCGCCAAAATCGTCTCTGTGGTTGCCGGGCTGTCGACCGGCGCAGTAAACTCAATTTCCTCAAACAAGGTATGCAGGAAGGTACCCGGCCTTGCCCCTTTCGGGAAGGTGTAAATCGAGCGGGCCGGTTCAATCTCTTCATCCCCCAAGCTTTCGTCACCCGATGAGTCGGTATCAAACCCCGGCAACTCGAAAGAGGCATCATGATGGCTGTGGCCTTGCTTGATGAGTCCTGAGTAACTGGTGATCCACCAGCTACGGTCAATGTGTTTATCAAACACAGATGCCGATAACTGCGGCTTGTCTTCCTCAACCGATAGCCACGGACTATCAGGCAAGGGCGGCGGTGGCAGTACCGTTACCGCTTCAGATTGCGCAGCCAATGCATCCAGTGCATTTGCCAATTCGGTCAAGCCGCCCTCTTGGGCGTTTTGTACCAACCAGCCAATCGCCGAGCGGTGCAAGCCTGTTGGCTCCTTGCGGCTCAAGCCATTACGGACCGGTGACATACCGATGTAGCAACCATACACGGCGCGGGTCAGTGCCACGTACAGCAAGCGCAGATCTTCCGCCAATCGCTCTTTCTCGGCCAACGCCATACTTTCTTCGCTGGCGGCGATATCGAGCACCGACTGCTGGCTCTGCTCATCATGGAACAGCGCAGTATTGGCTTCACGGTAACTGCAGACAAAGGGCAGGAAGACGATGTCATATTCAAGCCCTTTGGACTTGTGTATCGTAACAATCTGAACCAAGTTACGATCAGACTCCAAGCGCAGCTGCTGCTCATCGGCATTGCCGTTGGGCTCTTCAATATGCTCGGCCAACCAGCGCAACAGACCATGATCGCTATCGAGGGTTTGGCTCGCCTGTTGCAGCAACTCACCAATATGCAGGATATCGGTTACCCGCCGCTCACCACCGTTTTGGCTCAGCAAGGTTTCCGGGATCTTACGCTGGGTCAGCATGTGGCGCAGCATCGGCAGCACCCCGCGGCTTTGCCACAGCTTGCGGTAGCCACGAAATTCCGAGACATATTGCTCCCAGACCGTTTCACTGGTGTTCATCGCATCAAGTGCCTGCGCAGTCAGGGCAAACAAGCTTGAAGCCAAGGCGGCACGCATATTGCGGTCATCCTCAGGAGTCAGTACTGCCTGCAGAAAACGCAATAAATCCACCGCTTCGGTACAGGCAAATACGCTGTCACGATTGGAGAGATAGACGCTGGCAATACCTTGATCGGCCAAAGTACGGCGGACCAATGCTGCTTCGCTACCGGTACGCACCAGCACCGAGATATCACTGGCATGAACAGGCCGGGTTTGCTCACCGTCCACCAGCTCGGCCTTACCTTGCTGTGACAGGGTGAGTATTTTCTGGATTTCAGCGGTTGTCGCCTCAGCCATCACCTGCTGGTAATCCCCCTTCTTAACGGTCTCCTCAGCCTGTTGGTGCCAAAAGCACATTGCAGGCTGCTTCACGCCATCGAGCTGCCAGCCACGGCCTTCGGCCTTCGGGCTGTGATCGACTGGCAAGAAGGTAATGTCTTCGTCGTAGATAAACGGTCGGTCGGGATGCTGGAAAATCCGATTGACGGCACCGACCATTTCCGCGGTCGAGCGCCAGTTAGTGCCTAATGTATAGTGGGCGGTAACCTGACGGCGTGCCTGGATATAGGTGAAAATATCGGCGCCGCGAAAAGCATAAATCGCCTGTTTGGGATCACCAATCATAAATAAGCCGCAAGGGGCTGCAGTTTCTTCCTGCCGCTCACTCTCAAGGCAACCTTCCCCAGAGCGGCCTTCACCATAAATAGTACTGAATATGCTGTACTGCAGCGGATCGGTATCCTGGAATTCATCGATCATCGCCACCGGGAACAAGTGGCGGATCCGGCTTGCCAGCAACCCGCTGTCATCTTGGCTCAGCGCTGCCGACAGCTGGGTTAGCAGATCATCAAAAGAGAGCCAACCCTTGCGCTGTTTGGCATCAATCAAAAGCTGGCGACACTCTTTTATCGCATGGGCCAGCAAGGGATCACGCACATTGGGCTTGTCAGCCAACAACTCACTGATCGCGACAAACACCGGATGCTCCGGAGGCTGACCTTTGCTGGTTTTCTCATACAGTACGTGCTGGTCAAATTTTTCCAGCGATTTTGGCAATTGGTAACCGGTATTGTCCCGCTCGGCCCATTCGCCGACGTCAGCCAGCGCTTTGGGCAAACTGGTTTTGGTATAGCTGCGCTTGTTCACGCCAGAGCTGGCAATAATGTCGTGCAGATCACCAGCGCTGTCACGCCACAGCCGCTTGACGTGATTGATGCGCTGCAAATTCTTTTCATGCACTAGCTCGAGGCTGCCGCTCAGCTCCGGGGCACGAACAGTGATTTCAGCACCGGACAAGAAACGGTTGATCTCTTTTAGCAAGGCACCCGGGGCGGCCCAGATTTTCCGCACCTCCGCGGCCAGGCTTCGCGGCAGCGGGTAAAAATTACGGCGCCAGAAATCGGCCACAACCTGCGCCCGAAGGTGGCTCTCTTCGGTAACAAATTCATTGTTGAACAAGCTGCCCGACTCAAAGGCATTCTGGGTCAACATCCGCTGGCAGAAACCGTGGATAGTAAAAATCGCCGCCTCATCCATCTGCCGTTCGGCCTGAAGCAAGATCGCTGCTGCCGCCTTGTGATCGGAAATATCGGCCAGCAGCGGCTTAATCACCGGATCATTACTGCTGCCCCGGCTAAAGGCCAAACGGGCATCATGGATCCGGCGGCGGATACGATCCCGCAGCTCAGCGGTCGCCGCTTCGGTAAAGGTTACCACCAAAATCTGATCCACCGTCAGCTCGCGGGGGAACCGCGTCTGATCGTCACCATGACCAAGCAGCAAGCGCAAATACAAGCTGGCAATAGTGAAGGTTTTCCCGGTCCCGGCCGACGCCTCTATCAAGCGGTTACCGTGAAGCGGAAAGCACATCGGCTCCAGCGGCTCAGGAGTAATGAGAAGAGATTGTTGAGTCATAGAATACGCCGATTCCTATCAGTGAACTGGGCCGCGTTTTCATTGGAAAACCCCGCCCGTTCAAAATTATTTTTTGTGATCTAGCGCGAATTCAACTAAATATATCGAAATTCAACACTAATCCATCTATCAATATGAGAGACGTTTCACGGTTTCCACCTAGTGGGTCCGCTAGTATCTGAGCCACGAAATCTGGTCACCTCTGGACCGGTGGCCGTACAGCGAACACCCTACAATCAATAATGATTTGCTGGCGGCCACGCTACACCTCTCTGCCTTACCCACAAGAACAATTAGCCCTGCTCAACCTCTCGCAACTGCATCACAGCGGGCTTGAGGATATGGGTTTCCCACTGCAATAACTGCGCGGCAAGTTCGTCATCCCATAGCGGCCACACCCGGTGGATATAGCTATTATTACCTTCACCGTCGAACATATAGCCGCCGTTAAACGCCTCAGCCCTTTTACCATCGGCTTTCGCCAAGCTCGCTGAGTCGTCACACCATTGTCCCTTTTTATCGATACACGCCTGGATCCCGGCATGGGCAGTACGGGGGAAATACGGTAACGGCTGGGTAAGCCCGCTGTCATACCCCTCGATGAGTACCGCCAATTGTTCCATCGCATACTGTGCCGATACCGGTTCAAGCTGCCAGCAGCCATCAACCCCAATAAGATAGGTCGGCAGACTTGGCTTCATGACAGCAAAACACAAGTGATCCAGCCAACAGGCCAAAATATCCTGCGCCCGGATTTTCCCCGGCCGGTAGCGGACCAACCCTTGCTGGGTCACATGCTTGAGCCAGCCCTGCAGGCGGATCCCGCGCCCAGCAACCGTCACCACACAGTCCACTTCAACATCCGGTAGCGGTTGAGCCATAAACTGGGCGACGCTATCCGCCAGCTGCTCTATCTGAGCACGCTCTTCGAGCAGCTCCAGCTCGCCAAATTGCGCCACCGGCAAGCCACCTGCTGCCTGCTGGTAACGGGCAAACTGCTCGAACGCTTGGTCACGACTGGCTCCATTTGAGCTTGGATGCTGGCTTTGTGATGGGCGCTGACAGTCGAGGAAGGTCGTCAGCAAGGCTTCTCTTAGCTGATAACGTCCCAAGCCATCAAGGGCAAAAGGCTCATCATCTTCCGGCCCGCCCTGATGGCCATCAAAGAACACTTTCAAACGGCGGTTGAAAAAATACTGTACCGGCAGACGCCAGAACCTTGTCAATTCCGCCAACTCCAAAATGCCTTCGGCCCGGTCGTCACTCAGATCCGGCTCAAGCGGCACTGACTGGAAGATGTCAGGCTCAATAAAGGCCTGATTGGCCACCGGGAGCCATTCCGCAGCATAGCTATTGTTCCCACCGCTAAAAGACTGTGGGCTGAAAGGCACCAGCGGGTGGGTATGGGTCAGATTAGCCACCAGCTTGTGGGCTGACTCGTCGACGGGTAAGGCTTCATCACCGTCAAGGCAATAGCCCTGCTGACAATATTCAAGCAATTCGCTCACCAGTACCGACGGGACTTTCTCACTGTTGTCCTGGATAGAGCGCCCGACATAGCTGATATACAGTGCCTGCTGGGCTGACTGGATAGCCTCGAGGAACAGGTAGCGGTCATCATCGCGACGCGAACGGTCACCGTGGCGAGTACGGCCGGCCATGAGATCAAACCCTTCGGGCGGGATCGAGCGAGGATAGACACCATCATTCATCCCCAGCAAACACACGACCTTGAACGGGATCGAACGCATCGGCATCAAGGTACAGAAGTTCACCTGACCGGCCAAAAAGCGCTGGCTGACCCGCTCACCCGATAGCTTGCCGTTAAGGTAATCACGCATCACTGCCGGCGTAATATCGGTATGGTAACCGGCATCTGCCAATTGCTGCTCAAGCTGTTGGATCTTGTCGCGGATCATCCGGAGTACCATCTCGCCATCAATATCCACCGCAAAGCAGTCATCCAGCATCTGGTTGAGCGCGGCTATCCAGCTGGCGATCGGCTGCGGCTGAGCCAACTGCTGGCGGTAATGCATCAATGTTTCGATGAACAGACCGAGCTGGCCTGCCATCTCGGCATCCATTCCTTGTACTTCTTCATAGGCCAGCACGCCTTGGTATAAGCCGGCCTCTTGTGGCATGGCATAGCCCAACAGCATTCGCTGCAAACCAAACAACCAGGTGTTCTGCTGCTGGCGCGGCAAGGCAAACTCCTCGGCAGTGTCATCATCCAAGCCCCAGCGGATCCCCACTTCTTCAATCCACAGCTTGACCCGCTCGAACTTGTCACTGTCAAAGCCAAACCGGGCCATGACTGCCGGGACTTCAAGCAGCTCCAAGAGCTCCGATGCCTGACAGCGGCTTTCCGGCAACGCCAACAGACGCAAGAAGGCGAGTAACGCGGGATTTTCCTGATCGGCACTGCGATCCGAAATCGAAAACGGTATATAGCGATCACCCGGCGCATTGCCAAATACGGCCTGGATGTAAGGGCTGTAGTTGTTGATATCGGCCACCATCACCACGATATCCCGGGGTGATAGCTCAGGGCTCTGCGCCAGCATCGCCAACAAGTTATCGTGCAGTACTTCCACTTCGCGCATCGGTGAGTGGCAGGCATGGACGCTCAGCGAATGGTCATCGGCGGCAACAGCCAGTTTATGGTGACTGGACTCGGTGATTTCATCATTGATCCGATCCTCCAGATTAAGGATGTCGGCCTGAACAGCATGGAGCAATGAGTCGGGCTCAACATCGACAAACGCTTCAACTTCATAGGCTTCCATATCCGACAGCAGATACAGGTTATCCCGGCCCAACTTGCCGAGCGACGCTAGCAAGGTATTGCCGACGGCTCCTTCGTGGGTTTCATCCACCACATTGGCATCGATATCCCCTTTAAGCGGCGAGATCACCGCCCCGTGTTCACTGTGATCGGCACACCACTGCAGCTGCTGCCGTTGCTTGGCGGCCAGCCGGGCGAGGAATTTACGGTCGCGTACATCCCCCCAGTAATGCCGGCAAGGGTTGGTAAACATCAGGTGCACATCGATATGCTTGCCCAGCGCAGCCAGGGCGTCGAGATAACGCGGCGGCAGCGCAGAGATACCAAATACGAACAACCGCTTAGGCAGTCCTTCGGGCAGTGGCGAGCCGCTTTGCACATAACCGTCAAGGGTCTCGATAAAGTGGTCATACAGATTGGCACGGTGATACGGCGACTGGCCCAGAGCCAAGGTGTGATCATAGAGCGCCTGCCACAACAATGGCTGCCACGGGTGCTCTTCTACCAACTCGGGATCTATGGCGTCGGACTCCCATGCCTGGATCCACTCCGGCCGATACACCAGGTATTGGTCAAAGATATCGGCAATTTTTTCAGCCAGCTGGTAACTTTTGACCAAGTTGGGATCATCGCACAAATAGTTAGCCAGCGGCGCGAACTCCGGGCGCGATAACTGTTCAGGCAACACCTGCAGCAACTTCCAGGTCATCGCCTCTTTATTGAAGGCACTGCGCTCTGGCACATCACTCAGCACGTGGGTGAACATGTTCCAGATAAACGTCGCCGGCAGCGGAAATTCAATATTGGCTGCAATCCCCTGAGATTTAGCCAGCTCCAGTTTGAGCCACTGTGACATGCCGGGACTTTGGACCAAGATCTGCTCTTGCTCAAACGGATTGGCCAAGGGTTCCAGACGGATTAGCTCGACAAGCAGGGACTTAAGGAGATCCAGTTGATTTGAGTGATAGACAGTAAACACGCGAGTGACTCACCGGTAGAGGAAATTACCTTTGATTGTCTACCATCAATGGATTAGCTGCAAATTCAAATCATTAAAAAGCCCAGCGTTGCTGGGCGATTCATCAGATGACGTTTAAAGCACTGAGTTCCTCGGTGGCCTATTACGCACGGCTTGGTGTCAGGCAGTGCAGCAACTGAGCGACTGGGCGGTAGAACGCCGCATAACGAAGAGCAACATAGCTCACTACCGCTGTCGCAACATAAAGTTCAAAGTGTGCCAGCGCCGACACCTGTTGGATATATTCAACACCATATCCCTGAGTGGCCATCCAAGCTGCCGCTTTGAACATCGCCGTTGCACTGATCACCAATGGGAAAGTGAATGCAGCATAGCCAGGGCTGAACGTTAAACGTAGCAAGCGGAAGAATGCCAAGTAGATGACAAATGTCATCAGTACGGCAATCCCGCCGAGCAAGGCAATCACGACCGGTGACGGTTGCTGGGTGACAGTGAGATAACCAGCCAGTGATAGACTTGCTGGCGCAGCCATAATCGCAATAGTTGGCTTGGCGGCATCTGGAATCTCCTGGCTGAAAATCAGGCGGTATACCATCAGCGGTAGCATCACAGCATAGATCCCCATTCCGAACAGCTGCAGGCCTTCTGCCAGTGGTCGCAGTGCACCGCCAGGAAAAGCCACGTCCGCAACGATAATACCAATCGGCGGAACAAACCAGCTCGGTACCATATGGTGCAGCTCAAAATCTTTGACACGGTGGTAAGTAAACAGTGCCAAGAAGATCAGGTGCAGTACAACTGCGGCTAACCACAAGGCCTGACCGGCAATCGGATAGTAAAGACCCAACGCCTTAGACACCACCATAGTCCCCATGGCAAACGTCGGTACGACACTGCCCACAACCGGATGGCTGAGATCTTGCCACAGGGCCTTGGGATGAATAAGAAACTTAACCAGCAACACCACCAACAAGAGACTCGCTATCCCAGCCCCGACCAGTTGGCCTTGACCGGCTAGATCCGCGGCATTTTCCCAGCACCAACCAAGGCTAGCAATACCTAAAGCCAAACCAGCCATTGGTGTCGGTGCACCGAGTACTTTTTGCTTTGTTACAGTGATCATTTCTTGGCTCCCCAACGACAGCACGTCACTACGATTTAATACCCAGCTAGTTTATCGGCACTTAATCGTTTAGGATACTTGAATAAACTTAATGCATAGTTAAGAAAAACGAAACGAAAGACAAAATAACCAAGTAAAACAAGAGACAAGCTGATGAATATCGCCCTACGCCAATTGAAAGTGTTTGTCACTGTCGCCCAGGAGCTGACCATTACTGCGGCGGCCGAGAAGCTATTTCTCTCCAAGCCCGCAGTCAGCATGGCGCTGTCCGAGCTGGAAAAGCAACTTGGCCACAAGCTGTTTGACCGCAACAATAACCGCCTGCTGATCAACGAACAAGGTAAACGCTTACTACCACTGGCCGATGAGCTACTGGCACGCAGTCAGGATATCGAGCAACTGTTTTGCCAAGAAGGCCCGGTAACCGGAAAGCTGAAGATCGGTTCAAGCGATACCGTGGGCAACCAAGTGACCCCGTTCCTGCTGCGAGACTTCCGGCAAGACTCAGGCCATTGTGATCAGAGCCTATTTATCGCCAATACTGCCCATATCTGCCATATGCTCAGTGAGTTCGAGTTGGATATTGGTCTTGTCGAGGGCAAGGTACAAGCCGACAACCTGGCCGTGAGCCCTTGGCTGGGTGACGAAATGGTGGTGGCCTGCCACCCCGACCACCCACTGGCGCAGGTTGAACAGCTTAGCCTGAGCGACCTTGAACACAGTGAATGGATCCTGCGCGAGTCGGGCTCCGGTACCCGCGAATACTTTCTTGGCCGTCTAGCCCCGCGGCTGGAAAACTGGCATCAGGTTTTCGAGCTCAACAACACCGAGGCCATTATCAACTGTACTGCTGCGGGTCTGGGTATTACCTGTCTCTCCCGTCGTGCAGTCGATCACGCCGTCAAAGACAATCGCCTCACCATTCTTCCGCTACCACTCGATATGCAGCGCCAGTACTGGTTGCTCTACCACAAAGAGAAATACCAAAGCCCCTTACTGAAACTGTTCATTACCTTTTGCCAGCAATGGCATCTCTGAGATCACACTCGGTTATCGCCGCCACTGAACGCAATGATCTGGCTGATTTGACACATAGGTCGGCCGGACTCCTGCTGCCAGTCACTAAAGGCTGTTTGCGCAGCCTTCAGTGATTTTTGCGTATCCCGCCCACCATCAATAATTCCGATCTGACGCAAATAAGCTTCAACATCCCGGCTCAGAATAAAGGTATCTTTACCCATAATACGTAACGTGTAAGGGCCGGTATTGCCCCCCAAGCGCTTGCCGTGCTTTTTCAAATAACGCCATAGCCCGGTGATATCATCCTGCGGCCAGTCGCCGACCATGGCTGCAAAAGAGCCATGCTCAAGCGCAGCTTCGTGGATCATCTGAGCATTTTCAGGAATGGTCATCACTTTGCCCAAGTGACGGATGATAGCCGGCTCAGTCGCTTTACGCTCCCACATTTCAGTCGGCATCAACAGCATCTTTTCGATATCAAAACCGAAGAACACCTCTTCGAAATTGGGCCACTTGTTACGTACCACCTGCCAGCTGATCCCGGACTGAAAGACTTTCTGGGTAAAGGCCGCCAACCAGCGGTCATCACCTATCTGTTTTAGCTGCTCAGCTGACAATGGCGTCGCCAACATGCCCTCTAGCACACCCTCTCCACCCTTACGCTCCGCGGCTCGGGCATATATTTGCGAAAATTTTTCTCTTGCCATCACATTAACACGCTTATCACTGGACATTGCCCTTAATGCTACTGTATAAACAGCCAGTAAATCAATTTCGGGAGAGGGTGACCATGGCTGTTATCGTCAAATATGTAGTTGAGCGCAACGGAGAAGAAAAGATGACTTTCACCTCTAAGTCCGAAGCCGACGCATACGACAAAATGCTAGATATGGCTGACGAGATGTTTACTTTGCTAAGCGAAAGTGAACTTTTCGAGGATGAAGCCAAGCAAGAAGAGCTTTCGCTATTCTTGGCACAAAAACGTGAAGAAGTGCTAGTGGCACTGGGCGCAAAGAAAAAAGCAGCGCCGAAGAAAAAAGCGGTAAAGCCAGAAGTTGTTGCTGAGCAACAAGATGATGCGGCTTAATCACTGAACCTGCCAATATTCTTCATGATAAACCTCCTCTTTCGGGAGGTTTTTTTATTTTCCGCAGCCGTATGTGCCAACGCTAAAATCATCAATAGCGATAGCCGTTCCTCATCATCATAATTTCATCATTTTTCACCGATTCCCTCCTCCCCCCTTCAATAACGGCGCAAGTGTCTTTATGATGGGTTCATCACACTTTGCCGACCTATACGTCCGGCATGAATTACTTTGACATGGAGAACCAACAGTAATGGCCAGCTTTTCACTAGCCCTTGGTACTGCAACCAAAAACCGCGATAACAAAATCATCGAAGCGTTTTTTCCAACCCCGATCCTAAACCCAGCTGACGCGCTAGTTGACGCCATTGCCGCTATCGTCGATTACAAGGAAGGTAATCAGGCTATCGAAATAACGGCAGCCCAGAGCGCTGATCTTGCAGCCGCTTTCAGCGCAGCAGGCGAAGAAGCCAGCGCAAACTTTGCCACTAAAGCGGCGGCATCAGAACAACCGCTGGTTGTTGTTATCCTTGCCACTGACGAAGCACCAGCTTCTGTTGCTGAAGGCTTCCTGAAACTGCAACTTATCTCTCACCGCCTAGTTAAGCCACACGGTGTGGTACTAGACGGTATCTTCGGTCTGCTTCAAAACATTGCCTGGACCAACCAAGGTCCTATCGATCTGCCAGAACTGGCTGATCGCCAAATGGAAGCTCGCCTGAATGGCGAAACTATCACTGTCGATTGTGTCGACAAGTTCCCGAAAATGGTCGACTACGTAGTACCGACTGGCGTGCGCATTGCCGACACCTCTCGTGTTCGCCTAGGTGCCCACGTGGGTGAAGGCACAACCGTAATGCACGAAGGTTTCATCAACTTCAACGCGGGTACAACCGGTGTGAGCATGGTTGAAGGCCGTATCTCTGCGGGTGTTGTTGTGGGTAATGGCTCTGATATCGGTGGTGGTGCCTCTATCATGGGTACCCTGTCTGGCGGCGGTAAAGTCGTCGTATCGATTGGTGAAAACAGCCTACTGGGTGCCAATGCCGGTCTAGGTTTCCCAATGGGTGATCGTTGTACTATCGAGTCTGGTCTATACGTGACAGCGGGTTCAAAAGTCCGCATGCTAGATAAGAGCGGCCAGGAAGTGGAAATGGTGAAAGCACGCGATCTTGCCGGTGTGTCTGATCTATTGTTCCGCCGCAACTCTGTGACTGGCCAAATCGAGTGTCTGGCAAACAAATCTGCAGTAGAGCTCAACAGCGAGTTGCACAGCAACAATTAATCGCCTGTGACAAAACGCCTCATCCGAGGCGTTTTTTCTTTCTGACGTTGGTGAGAAGGTCTCAGTAAACAACGATAAGGAGTAAGCAATGACGTTTTTCTGTGAGCGGAAAGAAACTGACAACGAGATCAAAATCATCCTTAAACCTCACTCATTGTATGTGATGTTGCTAATGCTGGCGGTCTGGCTGGTCAATGAAATGGTATTGCACATCATGCCACTGACTCAAATCATCATGCCGCTGTTCATCGTCTTTATGGTGATCCGCTTCTTTTCCTTGGTCAAAGTACAAAAAGAAGTGCTGGTCGCGATGAAGCAAGGCAAGGTACAAACCACCGGCAGCAAATTTTCCTTCTCAACCCCCTTTACCTACACCATCACCAAGTAAGTTAGTACTCGTTCCCACGGGGAAATAATCCATTGAGTCCGCGCTGCTTATCCTTCCCCTCCTAACCGTGCATAATATTTATACCCAAACCACTTTAATATGCTTGGTTCAGCAAGAATCAGCTGGAAGTTAAGGAAAGGTGGCAGTGTACCGTTCGAGTCGCAATGACGTCGCTGACCCAGCATAGTCCTTAGCAATTTCACCCTTGGGGTGCAAATCAATCCCCCCTACTTCAGCGTCAAATAACTTCGCAATAGGCTAGCTATTCCATTCGGTTATTTTCCTTGAACTGAGCAGATTGATGACGTTCTGAATCCAGTAACTTCAAGTCACTTGGGTATAAGCCACACAACAGGAGAGAAAATGGCCGGATTTAACTGGAAACCACTATTGCTCGCATGCTTGATTGTCAGTATCGGGCAATTAAGCCTTGGATTGGTCTTCCCTGCGCTCCCTGCCGTCGCAGACTCCCTTCACCTCTCTACCGAACAAGTCCAGTTATTAGTTTCAGGGTATTTGTTCAGCTTCGGAGCCTCACAGCTTGTCTATGGCCCATTGTCCGATGTCCTTGGCCGCCGGCCCGTATTATTAAGCGGCCTATTAATTGCCGTATTGGGATTGGCTGTCGCCGTCTTATGTGCAGACACCTTCCATTGGTTACTGCTAGGCCGAATTATCCAGGGGATAGGCGCAGGCAGTGTGGCAGTATTAGCACGGGCCACCATTCGTGATAGCTACCAGCGTCAAGATCTAGTCAAAGCCATGACCTGGCTAGCGATTGTTGCTGCCTTTACCCCAATAATGGCCCCTGTCGTCGGCGGTATTGTGAACCACCACTTTGGTTGGCTAACGGTGTTTGTCGTGCTGCTGGGCTATATCGCCATTGTCTGGTTGATGTTGCTGCTGTGCTTTTCTGAAACCCTATCAGCAACCCAACACCCCCTGTCTGTGAGTCAATTGGCTAAATCCTATTTATCATTGATCCAAGAGCGGCACTTCCTTTCCTTCGCCGGTATCGGTTGGGTTAACTTCTCGCTGGTTGTTCTGTCTATCTCGATGATGCCGTTTATCATGCAGGTACAGATCGGGATGACCTCCGAGCGCTACGCCCTGTGGGCAATGGGGCCGGCATTCGGCTTGCTATGTGGCGGTTTAGTTTGCCAGAGGCTTCGCCCTCGCCTAGGAACGCAGAGAATGCTGATGCTTTCCCCGCTGCTACACCTGGTGGCAGGCTCAGTATTAATCGCCGCTCCCCTGTCACCGGTCTGGATGGTCACCGGTCACTTCCTGATGGCCATGGCCAACGGTATCGCTTTCCCCTGTGCCCAATCGCTGCTGCTTGTCCCTTATGGCAACAAAGCCGGTACGGTCTCTGCTCTCTCTGGCGCTTGCCAGATGGTATTTGCCTCACTGTTAAGCAATGGCCTACTAAAGCTGGGGATCAGTCAGGCCTGGCACTTGGGTGGACTGATGGTGATAGGAGCCGGTATGGGGCTGCTATTGGCCATGCTGGGGACAATGAGCGAAAGCGGCCGCCGCGCAGTGGCAACTCTCAACGGATAAACCATAATTAACTCAGTTCGATATTTGAGGAATAACCATGGCTAGGTTACTCGGTCTTTGCTTACTGGGGGTTGCACTCGCTTTTTTGGGAGCTTGTTCAAGCCAGTATGAAGCCGGCTTGGCAAAAAATAAGCAGTGGGAAGAGCTTGGTGCCTATCATGGAGAGCAAGGCTATCGGGAGTTAAATGAAATTGATCTTGGAAAACGCGGCGGCTTTTCTGAAATTGACTACGAAAACTACCGTGCCGGCTATCTAAAAGGGCGATTTGATTACTGTGCAGGGAAACAAGCGGTAGGCACTGTGATCAACCCAGGCTATCCAGACGACTGCCAGGATAATCAATCAAGCTCGAGTTATGGCTTGGTTGAGCGAGGGTACTGATTCGCTACGAGTTAATCTGTACCAAGAAAAATGGCAGCTAGGGCTGCCATTTATTTATCAAGAGGCGGGTTGGTTTAGGTAAATCCCACTTCCACTCGAATAGAACAGAATTAAATCCAAATCACCGTCACCATCAAGATCGCCAAATAACGGTGTATCATGAAAAGATCCGAGGTTACCACCAACTGATGGCGTAAATCGACCGGAGCCATCATTAAAGTAAAGCTGGGCATCCTCAACATATGAACCCGTTACTACCACATCCAAATGACCATTACTGTTCACATCAGCAAAAGCTGCGGCCCGGCCATTAATACCCAACGGAACATCAGATTGTTCAAATACCCCTGTACCATCATTAAGGTACAAGCTATTCTGCTCAGTACCGTTAAAGTCCATATTGGTAATGAGAATATCCGGCTTACCGCTGCCATTCACATCACCAACAGCGACATTAAAGCGTTTTTCTTTTTGGCTGATGCCAAGACGCTGGCCTGAGTCGCTAAAACGCCCTTCTCCACCATTGAGGTAAATCATGGTGCTACCATCACCACCACCATAGATAATGTCTAATCGGTTGTTACCATCAACATCAGCAAGAGCCACGTTAGATGAATACGATGAAGCACTATGCTCACTCAAATATTCATCGCTATCAATGAAGCCGCCCTGTCGATCGTTGAAATAAATCAGTGGTGCTTTCCATTGTTGACCAACAACAATATCTAGATAGCCATTACCATTCAAATCACCTACAGCAATAGATCTTGTTGCCCCTTTACCGAGCAAAACGCCGGAATCAACTAGCTTGCCTTTTCCATCATTGAAGAATATTTGGTCACCATCAGATGTGGCTCGGACAAGATCCTGGTGGCCATTACCATTTAAATCAGCAGCAGCAATCGCATTGGTACGACGCTGATCAGCAAAGCTAAATTCAGACTCAGTGAAATTACCTTCGCCATCATTTTGATAAATCAGTACACCATTGGTTCGCTTACCAGTGACGAGATCAAGATGCCCATTACCGGTAATATCCGCTAGCGCTGACGCATTAGCATACCTATCCTCGCCACTTCCACCATAAGTGATTTGTTGGTGTTTAACAAAGTGTCCATCACCAATATCATCACGTTTTTCCAAGTGCATCAGCAAGTTTTCAACCGCTAAGGGTTCAATAAT
Organism: Photobacterium lutimaris; assembly: GCF_003025555.1. Taxonomy (GTDB): domain Bacteria; phylum Pseudomonadota; class Gammaproteobacteria; order Enterobacterales; family Vibrionaceae; genus Photobacterium; species Photobacterium lutimaris. The sequence goes on from NZ_PYMH01000026.1 coordinate 23,955, forward strand.
CAACGTTTCAGATGCACCGAAGATACTGTCCCGAACTGCAATGTTGTATTCACCAGCAACCAGATGAGCCTTAAATGAACCCGCGTTATATTCCGAACCGGTCAGGCCAACCAACTTACCATTGATGTAGACCTCGGCCCCCGTCGCAGACTGCCAATCCCGATCGAGAACGCTCAGCATCATCGTCCCCAAAATACGACCGGAAATGATACTTTCCCGTTTTAGCTCTAGCTTACAACCCAGCGCCTGGTTAATCTCAACATTAATCGAGGTATTACAACTTGCGAAAGGGACAGAGCTATACTGATCCGAAGCTTCATTAACATCATGAAATGCCAAATACGCCGTCACCTTGCCTTGACCACCAGTCAAAAAATACTCACTGGCCTTGTAAACGCCATTCATATCCTCAACATTCAGCACTTTTTCTTGCGCTGGGACATTATCGCCACCTAGACGCACAATCATCGCAAGATTTTGTGCGGAACCAACTTCATCGACCACCTCATTGGGAATAACAAAGCTAAATAACCCTTCATCTTTGAGTTCATCCAAAATAAAGTCGACATCAGTCTGAAGAGGAATAACATCCATCTTGGCATCTTCGCCTTCGACAAAATTTACTCGGTTATCCTCATCTTCGCTCTTACCTACCATCAAGTTTCCATCATAAAGACGCATTGCCAGTAGGTACTCTCCTGGCTCCACATTCATAATAATCTCGGCAATACCGGTTTCTTTATTAATGGTATAAACAGTTTCTGCATTATTATTGATCGACAAACCAAACTGCGGATGAATCAAGGTCGCCAACTCTTCTGCTGGCCAAGAGAACGTCAGCTTAGAGACATATTGCACCCTGTCAAAATCACTGATTGTATCGCCAAGGTTTGGCTGCAAGATAAAATCAATCTCAGGCTCCTCGCCATCCACGATTTTCTCACCAAGAGCTTGGGCTACATACTGCCGTTGTTGAGCATCCCTAGAACTAAGCAGCAATACAAAATCATAGGTACCAGGCTTTAGTGCCAGTGAACGGTGTGAAATCGTTTCAACATTTCCATCACTATCCACTTTCTGAGTTACAGGCCAATCAAAGATCTGCTTCTCTTGAGTAAGGATATTAGTAACTTCTAACTCACCGTCATAACGCTTATCTTGCATGACTTGCGTTGCCTTAGACACTTTTGATGGATATACCGAGGCTGAGTGAGCTTGAACATTGCCTATTGACTGTAAATAAGTCGCAGCAAACTGAGTATTTACATCAAATTCAGGGCTTTGCTCATCCTTGCTATCCCCATCGCACCCTACGAGCAAAATAGTGAGTAAAGCGCTTGTGAAAAGGCGCTTTTTTTTAATTATATCCATTATTATTCCATATATGAGTATTAACGAATTGCATGTCATGGCATACATCGCGCCAAGAAACTATCACAAAACCATTTAATACAACAACTTACAACCATTTCAAAAGGTTAAAAAACAGAACAATAGACTTAAACTTGAACTGATATACCCTCTAGGGATACTCAAAATCATCTTCCCCGTATACCTTTTTATCCAGATGTAAAAAAGCCCAAGCATTTCTGCTTGGGCTTAGTATAAGTGGCGGAGCGGCCGGGCTGGCGCTCCAGCGGGACTCATTCGCCTACAAGGCGAACCTATCCGACAGATGCAAAAAAGCCCCGCTATTTCTAGCGAGGCTTCTTAATAAGTGGCGGAGCGGACGGGACTCGAACCCGCGACCCCCGGCGTGACAGGCCGGTATTCTAACCAACTGAACTACCGCTCCACACGGTGATAGACACTTTCGTCTCTATCCGATACCCATCGTTC
>NZ_PYMH01000027.1 GCF_003025555.1 Photobacterium lutimaris
CGAATATATAGAGATGTTCTACAACGTTAAACGTAGACACGGTTCCAATAACCAGTTGTCGCCTGTAGAGTATGAAAAGCAGTACAAAGAGAGGCTAACTAGTGTCTACTGAGTCGGTGGCTATTCAATCCAATGAATTTAGCTAATTAGAGATATATTTCAATATAGCCGTATGCCTCAATGTTTTAGCTATGGATGATTAAATTGGCCTTGTGAAATTTGATTGCGGAACTGTTAGATTCCAAGTTAAGGATAGATAAATAGCCGCACCGTAAGTAAAGGCAAACAAAAAGGGCGGTAATCTTTCGATTACCGCCCTTTCCAAACGTTTGGTGGAGCTGGCGGGAGTCGTCAAAGTAAACCAAAATCCCTTATAATCAATGCTTTGAGTTGTTGTTATTACGACTAATAGTCTAAAAATTAGCACCAGAAATCGAAATTATCAAATCCTGATTTGAACTCCACGAAGATAAATCAGGACTCCACCAAGTCCGATAGAGCCCTTTCCATTGTAGTTTTAAACTATTGATCAACATTTTTAGCCACCGACTCGATTTCATAGGCATAGAAGAGAAGACACTTAAAAAGAACTATGAGATAACAATAACAACAAGTGAGGGGGATAAATGATAAAAGATAAGGATGTTCAGATAGAAAGAGTAATAAATGATTTTGAAAAATATAATAGATTTAGAGGTGTTTCACAAAAAACACAAAAGTCATATAGTAGTGAATTAAAAAATATATTTAAGCTAAGCAAAAAAAATCCTTTAAATTTTAATAGTAAAGATGCCAACTTTATCTATTATGCTTTATATGATATGCCAGCTAATATGATAAAAAAAAAGAATTGAATGGAGTGCGAGGAAAAGAGTTAATTGATATAAGTAATAAGCTACAGTTACCTAAAATTCAGCCAGCAACAGCAGAAAAATATCTAAATAGATTAAAGGTATTCTACGATTGGTTAGTTGGTCAAGGCTTAATTAAATCTAATCCATTTAATGGACTGAAGCCTAAAAAAAGGAATAAAAAAACAATCAATGAGAGGAAAGCATACACTGAGCAACATATAAATATGATACTTTCAAAAAATGATTTTAATGAAAAAAATATAGAATATAGGTGGTGGATTATATTGATTGCAATAGAAATGGGGTTAAGACAAAATGAAATATCACAATTATATAAAGATGATGTGGTTAAAGAAGATGGAATCTGGTGCATAAAAATACAGGAAAAAAGAGAAGACCAAAGAATAAAAAATATATTTTCTGAGAGGACTGTTCCAATACCAAACAGTTTGCTGAAGCTTGGAATACTCAAATATATAAACAGTAAAAGCAGTAGAATTTTTCCTGAGCTGAAGTATTACGAAGATGATGGTTATGCAAAGTTATTTTCTAAATGGTTTTCATATAATAAAAAGAAATGGGGTTTTAATGAAGGATATACATTTCATTCATTTAGACATTACTTCGTAAATAAACTTAAACAGTCGCAAATTGAAGAGTCAATCGTATCTGAGATCGTTGGACATGAACATGTGAGTCATACATATGGTAGATATGGAAAAGAGTATTCAATTAAAAAGTTGAAAAAAATAATAGACAATAACAGCTCAATATCGATAAAGAAAATTTTGACAAAGAGAAAAATAAACAAACTTAGAACAATGATTAGGTTTGGATTATAAGAAGGTTAGAATATGAAATAAAAAACATATCAACACTTTAAATATCTACAAAAACAAATTTATTCCATAAACAACATGGCATGAGGTTTTATTTTGTTGAAAAAAATCATGGATAAGATAAGTAAAAAACACCTAAAATCAAAAGTAAAAAATTCCAATAAGGGTAAAGAAATAAAATGGAATGAAGTGATACCTATTTCCTTTAAGAAAGTTGAAGTAAAAAAATTAACCAGAGATATGCTTCCATCCGTATTTGGAAAGTTTGTTTTTGATTTCTCAATCTCAATGAATAATACAAAGCCTGACTTTACTGCTGTTTCAATAATCACAGCAGCGGCAAGTGTAATTGGTGGTTCTTCAGTAATAACTCCGAAAGCAAAAAATAAGGGGTGGAAAGTTAAGCCGACAATTTGGGCGATGGTAATTGGTAACCCATCAAGCTATAAAACACCATCGATTAACAAAGGAGTGTCAGGGTTACAAAATGCACAGAAAAACTATATAGATTTAATTAATGGAGTTGAAGTTAACAGATATGAGTTGTTTAGGGAAGAGTATGAAAGTGAATTGAATGAATTAGAAAACAAAGCAAAGAATGCTTTCATAGAGGAGGATCTCGATCAGAGTATAGAAATAAGTAAAAGGATTGAAGAACTAAAAAATCGTAAGCCAAAAAAAAGAGAGATAATTGTTAATGATGCTACACCTGAAGCGCTTCTCTTAAGATTAGGTGATAACCCAGACGGTATTTTATCAATAAGTGATGAGCTTAATAAAATGTTTATGGGAATGAAAAAAACAGGAAGAGAGCAAGAGAGGTCTTTATATCTTGAGGGATATAATGCTTCAGATAGCCCATATATTCAAGATAGAATAGGCAGAGAAAGAGTTTATGTTTCTAGTGTACACATCAATATTGTTGGTGGTATTCAGCCAAATGTGTTAAAACCAATAATTGTTGATAGAAAACAAGGTAAAGCAGATGATGGTTTATTTGAAAGATTTCAACTTGCAGTATATCCAGACTGTAGCTATCAGCAATATGTAGATAAAGAAGAAGATCCTAAATCACAAGAGAAAGTAAATAAAATTTTTATACACTTAGCTCAGCTAGGATATCATAATAGACAAATATACAATTTCACTCCTGAAGCACAAGTGTTATGGGATGAATGGTCTAAAAAGTTTTATAAAGAATTACCTAAGTTAAGTGACAGTGAACAGTCAATAGAAAATAAATACCCAGCATTATTAGCAAAGCTTTCATTAATATTTCATCTCGTAGTGGAAGCAGAGTCGTGTGATAGTAAAGAATTCAATCCTTGCAATGAAATAGGAAAAAACAGTTTTATTATGGCCGAAAAGTGGCTAAATTATTTAAGGTCTCACTCTAAGAAAATACTTGCTATCGCTGATGGAAAAGATGAATATGATATTGATTACAGTGTTATTAACTTAAAGAAAAACTTGAATAAACTTAATGATGGTTTTACAAAACAACAGTTAGGAACAAAGGATTGGAGTCATTTAACTAAATCTGAAGATAGGAATAGAGCCTTAGCTGTTTTAGAACAACATGGCTATATAAAATTAGTAAATAAACCATCACGTAAATACTTCATTCATCCAGACTATAAAAGTAAATAAAAAGCCTGCATAACCTTCAGATAAGAAAAAGAAGGTTATGCAGGTGAGATTTAATTAAAATTATTATTAGTGATTTTTTTTATGTCAGATATGCAAGATTCAATTCTATTGAAAGTATCAATATCAACAAAATTTAATTTAGATAAATCACTATATGACTTAGAAATTCTGTTAAATTGTCGATTCATTTGCCGAAAGTTATGATCATCATAAGCTAAATACCATTTATCTATTTGGTTTTGAATTTTTAAAATTATCTTTTTTGATTGTAATTCATTATTTAAATCAAGTTTGTGCTTTTTCCATATTTCTAGTCTTTTTCCCTTATTCATCTCATGAGGTTTGTAATTTAAGTTAGACAATCCTAGTACTTTAAGAACAGCAATATTAAAAGCATTCTTTATTATTTTTGTACCAATTTTTCTTTGCAATTCATGAAGGATGATTGGTCTTCCATCAATAATAACCTTTGAAATTAATAAATGAACATGATCTCCAGTACCAGAATATATTTTTTGATCTTGCCTATGCAATACTGCTCTGATACTTTCTTTGAATTGATTTTCATATTTTTGATCTAATTTACATAGGCTAAATAGCATTTTGCAACAATATGAAACCATAAATTTCCATTGTTCATCACTAGCTATAATGCCTTTCGGTAGAGTTAAGCAATACTCTACTGCATAGGATGACAGCCTTCTTCCTCTTTTACCTGTTAAGTTCTGTTTTAAAAGGTACTGTTCGCCTTTTAACGCTATTAACTCTGAAGTCTCTTTGCTTCCAAAAAGTGAAGTAATACTTGTGGTATTTTTATGATTAGGATGCTCAATCGAATTGAGGTATCTTTCTCTAGCAGCAACTCCTTTAGAGTTTAAACGTACAGGTTGAGTTATGACAGTCCAGTTATTAATCATTTTATTTAAATAATAAAAATAAAATGGCAGTTATAAAAGGATTTCAAGATAGGACAAATGCGTTGCTTTGTACCATACTTGTTGGGGAAACCCCAAGCCCCTTGAATCCCAGATAAAATTAATTTACATTTATGATAAATGAAAATTATTACTCAATTTGAAAAAATAGAAGAGATTCGAACGGAAGGAAGTTTATCTAATAGATATAAGAAAATATCAAAGAGTATATTGGATATTTGCATTGATGCTGAGATTATTACAGAGTCAGAAGTAATTACAAAGAGTAATATATATAAATGGATCTGCCAGATTACATATATATCTGTCGCATCATACGTAATTAGAGTTAAAGCTAATAAGGGACATAAAGTAGAAACAATAGAGCAAATTAACGATGAAAACGACAAATTAATAATTAAAATAATAGAAATGATTTCAAGGACTATTCTTGAGTCAAAACCAAAATACAACTTTAATTTTACAGATAAGATTTGAAAAATGCTGACGCGTTTTGCTTGTTGGCCAACTCTATCATTATAAGCAAGCATATATTGATAGAGTCGGCTAAATGAAAGAGTTAGCGTGTTACATTAATTATGTCCTCGCCACATACTCTCTTCCTGATCACTTTCTTGTTCGCTCGCTATTTCACTTTCGATCATCTTACAGAAATCTATAGCCCAAATTTGAACACTTGGATTACTGTGGCTTTTAAATGGTGATATTACATTTAGATCATCTTCTAAATATGGAACAAGCGAGCCAGACCAAGAACGGGAGTGATAGTTAGCACTGATCTCACTAAGAAGTTTTTGGTTAGTACCAAATTCTTCGATTAGCTTTATGAGTAAAGGGGTAATGAATCTCTGATCTTCACTCTTTTCAAAAATTGAAAGCGTTCTAGCAACAATCAATAATGAATCTTCATCCTGACACCAACTAATGACATCTTTTACATCTAAAAGGGTAAATATACTGTTTGATTTCTTTCTGCTCTCTTTTCCACTTCCAATTAAATCAATCAGTCTATACCTTTTCAATCCTTGGCTGTTTTTAATTTGCTCAGAAACTTGAGGCCAAATGACATTGCCATGCTGTTGGAATGCCTTGTAAAAGGCTGGGTGAAGATAATCCCAGAGATCTGAAAAGTCTACCTCATGATTTGAGACATGCTCAACAAGGCTACGACAAAGAGATATTGCAAAATCATCATCTGAATGAGTAAGAAGTTTTTTTACTGATTCATACCAATGATAACTATCGGTATGCCAGTTTTTATTATCTTTTCCAAAAGATACATTAAGAACAATTTCCTTTAATGTTTCCTCAATTTGTTTTATGTCATATTCCTTGTTTCCAAACATATACATGTTTAGAATGTTGAGTGAAATCCAACATGATACATTATCTATTTTACTATATTCAGAACAGAAGTTAGAAATAATACTCTCTGATAAATGATCAACTGCTCCACCATAGCTTAGGACGTAAGCATAATGACTTGAAATTTCTTTATTCAAAAATAGTGATAGAAGTTTTTCTAGTTGTTTTTTATCAAATTCACCTGTACACATAACTTCAGGATAATATATTTTCAATTCATCAATTTCTGAAAACTTAGCTAGGCTATTATGCCATTTCTCTGGGCTAATTTTATATAAGCCATAAAAGTAGCCTTTAAGAAATTGAACACTTTTAACTTTATTTTTTATCAGGAAATTAATTAGTATATTTTCAAACTCTGGACAATAATCAGAGTTTAATACTATATCCCTTGCAAATAGAAATGTCTGCTTTTGTTCAGTAAAATTAAAGATCAAATTTAAATGGTTTTCTAATTTCATCTTATTATATGCAATTCTTTTAGCAAAATCTTTTGCAGAATTAGCAGCGTGATCAATTATTTCTCCATCAGAATTAATATCGTGGTCACGCGATGGATTTAGGACAATAGATTTTAATTGCTCTTCAATATTATCTAAATCTGGAGATAGCAAATGTTGCCATGATTTTAGAATTACAATTTGTTTTTTGTCAACTTTAGATGAATCATATTGGAGTGCATCTGATATAGATTGATCTGCATCAGGCCAATACTTTCCAGAATAAGAAATTATATCTTTGACCGCATCATTTAGTAACTGTGCTTGTCCAATTAATGCAAAGTTTCTTATTTTTCTTCCAAGTATGTTTTTTACATTATCTAATATATTATCTTTCTTGGAAAGTTTGAGCAAAATTGCTATGCAGGTTTTCCAATAATCATAGATTTCCTGCCAAATACTTGGTGTCCATTCAGACATCTCTGGTTTAGTTCCTTGATATTCAGCACCTACTGTTCGTGATCCTCCACCAGTCGATAACGCTGAACTTAAAGCCTGAATAATAACTTTATCGCTACTTTCTTGATTTATTATCAAAGCTTTTTCTAGTAGTCGTAATCTTTGTTCAAAGTTAGCTTCTGTGCCAGACAGTTGCCACCTGAATAATTGTATAAATTGCCCAGTAGCATTATTGCTATAACTCTCATTCTCATTCTGGGCTAACTTAAATAAACACCAGGCTGCCTCATCAAAACATTCTTCATGAAAGACAAGCATTTCTAATGACCAAATTAAGTTTCTTCTAGTATCGCCTCTTATATCATCTATTTCGCTATCAGAGAGTTGATTTGTTATTCTATATATAGCTCTGCTTGTTGCTGCAGGGTTTATTTCTACTAAAGCGCGGAAGAGTCTTGAACCCTTGCTAGAAAGTAACAATTCCGCTTGGCCGAAAGGGCGGGCTTCGCTACAAAAGTTTTCAACAAATGATTGAACGTTGATTGATGAATCAAGATATTTTATTTGAGAGCAGAAACTATCTAACAATGATGCAGGTAGTTTAGAAATTAAATCTGATTGTCGGTCATATAAACTTTCGTTCCACCATTCCATGGCAAGGTTTAAAGAAAGAGGCTTTGGCACAACTCTGGCGTATCTTCCGACGCAGTTAACAATTTCTTTTTGGGAAAAAGAAGTAATAGTTGATTCGAATTCTTTTTGTGAAGTGCCAGCAATTTGGTTTATAAATTCAGCATCACCGTTGGCATCTTCATTATGTTTCTTTGAAAACTTAAAAACATCGAACAGTGAGAAGACTTTAAGTAATTCATATTGATTATTTGTAAGCGAACCATTACCATCGATAAGCTTTTTGATTAAATCACTTTCTGTAAAGGTTGAAGAAACCTTTCCATCAGATATTAATTGTTTTGTTACCATATCGGCTAGTAAAGGGAAGCCTTCTACAAATCTTTCTAATCTTTCAATTGTCTGAGAGTTTAAGTTAGAAAGTCGAGATTGAATTAGTTCTTTTACCTTTTTAGAGTCTAACTTTTCAAGTTTAATGTGAATGCTATCATGCACGAATTCATGATAATAATTTACTGTAACAACTTTAAGTTGGCACTCATCGTGAGAGAGCATTTTATTTATTCTCTCATGAAGGCTAATGGAGCAGTTTTCTATAATGGCTAAACCTACGACATTCTCATTTACTGCTTTTTGAATACTGTCTTCAATATCCTCCTCACCACGAGTCATGTCGTAAATAAGTATATAATCATTATCAATTTTATGATGTTTTATATACTCGATAAGAAGCCGTGACTTTCCAAGTCCTGATAACCCTGTTAAACGCACAAGCTTCTTTGAGCTTTTCAATCCATCACATAGAGCTTGAAAAGCACTTTCTCTATTTTCATCTTGTACATATTTTAGATTATGATGCCTGTCAATTTTTAACCAATCATCATAGGACTTGGATGCTCTATTCTTATATTTGTTCAGTTTTTTTTTTGAATTTACAAAATCTACTAATAATTTAAAAGACAAATCTTCTTCGCTTTTAGGCTTTACTATGTCTCTGTGGTTTGCCCTTGTATTAGTTTCGACTATGTGATCTCGAAAGATACTTTTTGAACTATTAGTTTTAACTATTGCATCTTTTCCGCCTACAACACTTAAAAATTGATACTTTTCATTAAGTTTTGCGTAGCTCCATGAGTCATTTAGTTGCTCAACGAAATCTCCATCTTTATTTAGTGCTTTTAATTTTTGGCACCTTATTGGTAATTTTGAGAGAATATTTGCAAAACCACTACCATCTTGTGGTACAGCAAAAAAAGCAACTTTTGATATATTGTGTGAAAGCTGCTTAAGCTCTAAATTAAGTAGTAATTGTCTAATGACTAAACCGCCTAAACTGTGACCTACGAGAATTAGTTCATCAGCTTCAAACAGTTTATTTGCTTTAATCTCAGTTAAAAGTCCTTCAGCTAAGTTGTGGACTGAAGTTGTATTTCCAAAAAAAGGCAAGTAGCAACTGTCGTAACCATACTCTGAAACTTCACACTCGACAACTTCTTGCATTAATTCTGGAAATTTACCCCAAGTGTCCTTACCGCCATAGAAACCATGAACAAACAATAATCTCTTGTCCATATTTAGCATCCTTTATCTCTACGAAAACGTAATTTTGTAATTTAAGATATTATCTAAAACATATTATTACTTTCAATAATCTATGTCTAACTCTTGTAGTCAACTTCATCTTGAAAAATTGTGAAGTTGATAGAATTAACAGTATTTTTTAGTTTGTTGGTATCAATTGACTTTCCATACCTTTCGTAGGTGATACTGTCGTGGGCATGTCCTAGAAGCTCTCTTGCTATTGTTGGTGATATATCATTGTTTTTTAATTCCGTTGCGAAAGTGTGGCGGAAAGAGTGAAAGTCATATCCTATACCAAAACCAAGCTTTGTTTTGAAGCGGCCGAACCATTTTGATGCAGCTGAACCATAGCCATCTCTTTCCTGTTTTAGTGCTGGAAACAAACGCTCATGTTTGATGCTTTGTACATACTTTAGAAAGTTCAACTCAATCAACTTATCGTGTATTGGTACATATCTTTTACTTGATGTGTTCTTTAGCCTTTGACCCGCCAACTCATCTCCAATGCGTATGACCCATACACCATCTTTCACTAAGATATCTTCTTTATATAGCTGGCAAAGTTCATTTAATCTCGCACCAGTGTAAAGGCCCAATAAAGGTAGCCAATAGTAATGTGGATGCTTAAATTTCTGATTTATGTGAATTTCAGTATTAAAGATTTTTTGTAGATCTTTTGTTGTGTAAGCATTTTTGGCGTCCCTGCTTCTTTTTGTTTTTTTGAACCTCATTCCTTTAAATGGATTGATATCAGTAAACTCCATTTGCAGGCTCCATTCAAAAAATGATGAACATTTCTGCATGTAATCTTTCACACTGTCAGGACTCAAAGTTGGAAGTTTATGTATACGGTTTGCTGAGATCACTTCTTTTCCTCGTAACCCTGAAAATTGATTGTGTTTTTTTGAGTTTTTGGGATATGCCATTAGTAGGTTACGTACTTCTTCCGCTTGAACCCTCCGAATTTTACGAATGTCTTTTATATTGATAAGACTCAATACGATCGAGCACTTTGCATATGACATTTGAGTAGCTTTCTCACTAACTAAATTGCTTTTATAACGTTTATATTTTTCTAAGCACTTGTATACGTCATGCATTGCAGGTGTCGAAGGTACTGCAGGTGTCGAAGGTACTGCAGGTGTCGTAGGTACTGCAGGTGTCGAAGGTAGTGCAGGTGTCGTAGGTACTGCAGGTGTCGAAGGTACTGCAGGTGTCGAAGGTACTGCAGGTGTCGAAGGTAAAGTGAGATCTACTTTGCATCCAACTGACTGTTCCCGATGAAACAAAATACGCTTTCTTATCCATACTTCTAGCTCTAGAGATAGGATTGAGGCTAGCTGTTTATCAGATGTTCTCAGCGATTTCTTTATTTCATGCTTATTATCAAACAGGTGGCGGAGACGTTTAGGGATCTGATATCTAAAATACCATATACCGCTGTCAGATAACTTCATTAGCTTCATTTTAGTACCTTGATTCAGTACAACTATCAAAGCATCTGACCTAAAAATACAAAAAGGGCGATAAGTCAATGACTTACCGCCCTTTCCAAACGTTTGGTGGAGCTGGCGGGAGTTGAACCCGCGTCCAAAATCAGTCTAACAGATGGCGCTACATGCTTAGTCAGTCTTTATTCTCGTACCTACACTGCGAACTGACACGCTATGCAAATACATACCAGAATTCTATTTCGCGGTTCATCTCTCTAGCCAAAGATTCCCTCGCTATCTTGTTTGGGTTTGAACCCCTGTTATTCCCCGTCTTACAAGCGGAAGCTAGGGCAGGAGCGCTCTCAGCAGGGTATTAAGCTGCTAGTGCGTAGTTTTCGTCGTTTGCGACTATTTTTTGCGGCTTTTTTACGAGGCCAACCGCACCTCGGCATGCTCCACAAGCCTTCGTGATCCTGTCGAATCCTAAATCAGCCCCAGAGTGTTAAGACGATGGTAACAGAATTTCACCTAGCGTCAATACAATTCCCTGCCAGACTGATTTTTATGGATGAAAATCCACCAACATACTGACAGGCAAAGAGTATTAGCGGTTGCTGCTTTTCATGATACGGGCCTTGTCACGCTGCCAATCGCGGGCTTTGGTGTCTGCTCGTTTGTCATGAAGCTTCTTACCGCGCGCGGTACCTATCTTTAGTTTAACAAAGGATGCCTTCCAGTACATGGAAAGGGCGACAATTGTTTCACCGTCACGGTTTACTGCGCCTGACAATTTATCGATTTCACGACGGTTCAATAGCAGTTTACGGGTACGTGTTGGATCGGCTACCACATGGGTAGAAGCCGCATTGAGCGGGGTGATGGTCATGCCGGAAATGAAGGCTTCACCGTTACGCAGGAACACATAACTTTCAGTCATGTTCACTTTGCCATCACGGATGGCTTTTACTTCCCAACCCTGCAGTGATATGCCGGCTTCGTACTCGTCGCTGATCGCAAACTCGAAACGGGCGCTTTTGTTCTTGGCAATTGTATTGCTACTTTGCTTTGGTTTTTTCTTGGCCATAAATACTCTTGAATGTTGCTGTCCCAGCCTTTAATACATTGGCTGGTCGAAAAGTGTTTATTTATAAATCAATGAGATGATGACAATAAACACGCTTATTTTGGCTGTTAGCCCAGTAATGGTATCATTGGGTTTGTCCTTGTCATAGGTTTTCGCGTGACAGGTGGCACGTTTTAACCGTAAGGAGAAGCTATGCCTCAGATCAGCCGTTCTGCATTAGTACCATTTAGTGCAAAACAAATGTTTGAACTTGTTAACGATGTTGAATCCTATCCTGCATTCCTGCCGGGTTGTTCCGGAACCAAAATTCTGGAGAGTTCAGAGCAGCATATGATGGCCGCTGTTGATGTGTCTAAGGCTGGGATCAAGAAAACATTTGTGACCCGTAATGATCTGACAGACAGTAGTTTGATCGCGATGCAGTTGGTCGATGGTCCCTTCACCCGCTTGGTGGGTGGGTGGCACTTCACCGAACTCGATGCCGAGGCGTGCAAGGTTGAGCTTAAGCTGGATTTCGAATTTACCAATGGCCTTGTGGAAGCCGCGTTCGGTAAGGTATTCCGTGATTTGACCAATAACATGGTGTCTGCCTTTACCCAGCGTGCGCGAGAGATTTATGACTTCTGAAGATAAGTTGATCCACGTAGAGGTAGTGTATGCGCTGCCTGATGTGCAGAAGGTGATCCGGGTGACGGTTACGCCGGACATGCAGGTCCAGCAAATCATCGAACAGTCCGGTGTACTGACACTGTATCCTGATATTGATCTTAAAAAGAACAAGGTTGGCATTTACAGCCGCAATGTGAAGCTGGATGCGACGGTGCATGATGGTGACCGTATTGAGATTTATCGCCCGTTACTCGCTGATCCGAAAGAGATCCGACGTAAGCGTGCGGAGCAAGCCAAACAAGAAGCGCTGGTAGCCAAGGGCGAGAAAACCTAACCTCAGGCCACTTAACGACAATAGACACAAATAAAAAAGCTCGCCAATGGCGAGCTTTTTTGTTTATAGCAACCAGATATCTTTGGTTAAGCAACAACCTTAGTTGAATTGCTCCATGAACTGAGGGCTTTTTTCGTAGTCCCCTTCAAGGCTGGTCAGCTGATTCTGGGCACTGAACTTCAGGATCAGGTTTTTCTGTTGTGGCTCTCCGTGACCAGGCTTGTGGTAGTAAACGTAATACCACGTATCTGGATACTCGGGTTCAACCAGCATCGGTGAGCCAAGCACGAACTGTACCTGCTCTTTGTTCATTCCATATCGAAGGGTGTCGATATCTTTTTGTTCCAGGTAGTTACCCTGGTTAATATCAATTCGGTAAACCAGTCGTTCAACGACTGAACAGCCACCCAATAAACTGACCGCTAAAGTTACGGCAGCAAGGTTTTTCCAACTCATAGCATCCCGGCATGTTCGCTTTATTCTGCAGCGATGATAAACAACCCCCGAGCAGAAGTAAAAAAGCAGTAAAGAAAAAAACTGTAATTGAGACTGTAGTACAACCAATTAGTTGCACTGCCCGTTAAGTTTATTCTATTTATGCCGCAATCAGCAGTTCTTTCGCATTGGCCAGTGTGCGTTCGGTAATTTCACTGCCGCCCAGCAGGCGTGCCAACTCATTAACACGGGCTTCTTGGGTCAGTGGGTACATGTTGGTTTCGGTTTGTCCCTTGCTGGATTTTTTCGCCACGAACATCTGCTGGTGGCCACAGCCGGCGACCTGTGGCAAGTGGGTGACACACATGACCTGGGTTGATCCACCCAAGGTACGCAGCATCTTGCCGACAATAGCGGCTGTCGGTCCACTGATCCCCACATCGACTTCATCGAAAATCAGGCTTGGGGTTTCGACTTTCTGGGCGGTGATCACCTGAATAGCCAGGGAGATCCGCGATAGCTCACCACCGGATGCGACTTTGCCAAGGGGCTGCAGCGGCTGGCCTGGGTTAGTAGACACCAAGAAGGTGATAGTGTCGAAGCCTAGCGGGCTGAGCATGCCTTCGGTATCACTCTGGACATCAATCTTGAACACGCCGTTTTCCATGCTGAGCTGGTGCATGCTGTCGGAAATCTTCTTGTCGAGCTCCTTGGCATAGCGTTGGCGGCTCTTGCTGAGTTTCTCGGCGCTGGCGAGGAATTTTTGGCGCAGGCACTCGACGTTCTCGGCGATTTCTTCCAGGCGTTCGTCACTGCAATCAAGCTGTTCTAGCGCTTTGAGTAGCTCTTGGTGTTTGGTGTACAGTTCATCCGGCATTACGTAATGCTTACGTGCCAATGACATGATTTTGGCCAAACGCTCTTCAAGGTACATCAGGCGCTGTGGATCCATATCCATGTTGTCAAGGTAGCTGCGTAGCTCTTGGCTGGCCTCTTGCACTTGGATAATGGCCTCTTCGAGCATCTGAGGGATAGCATTTAGGTTGCTGTCGATTTCGCCCAAGCAGGCGACTTCCTGACAGGCTGTTTGTAGCATGTTCAGCGCGTTGCAATCTTCGTTGTCATACAGCATGGACAGTGCATTTTGGCTGGAAACGGCCAGTTCACCACTATTGGACAAGCGCTTGTGCTCTTCTTCAATCTCGGCAAATTCTTCTTCGGCCAGAGCCAGTTCGTTGAGCTCTTTGACTTGGTATTGGATCAGTTGCTTTTGTGCTTCGTTCTCTTCGCGGTTTTGGACCAAGCGCTTGTAGTCGTTGTTGGCCTGACGCCAGCGTTGGTAATGGTTGCGGGTTTTTTCCATCAGGTGATGGTGACCGGCGTACTGATCCAGCATTTGTTGCTGGTAGTCCGGGCGCATCAGCTGCTGGTGGGCATGCTGGCCATGAATATTGATCAGCAATTGACCTAGGGCTTTTTGCTGCGAAGCGGGTACCGGGCTGCCGTTAATAAAACCACGTGAGCGGCCTTCTTTGGTAATGACACGGCGCAAGATACACTCGTCACCATCAATCAGTTCGTTATCTTCCAGCCAGCGGCGGGCCGCTTGGTTGTTCAGCAAGGAAAAGGCGGCAGAAATTTCTGCTTTGTCTTCATTTGGGCGAACCATGCAAGCTTCGGCGCGATCACCCAAACACAAGCCAAGTGCATCGATGGCAATGGATTTACCTGCACCCGTTTCACCGGTGATAGTAGTCATTCCCGGTTTAAGTTCAAATTCAAGGTTTTTGACAATAGCAAAGTTAGAGATCGTCATATGAGCCAGCATGTGTTCACCTGTTTAAATCAACACCTGTTTTTTCATACAGTATATACTGTATCTACATACAGTAAAGTACTGTTGGTAAAAAATTGTCGGGAAAGTTTGATCTGAGTTAACGCGCTGAAAGTAAGCAATAAAAAAGCCAACCGGGTGGTTGGCTTTAGAAGAGGCTGTTTATGCCGGCTTCGACTTAAAATAATCGACTAGACCAGCCCAGCTTACCTCTTAGGACTTCGTAGTAGCTGTAGTTTTTCGGGTGGATCAGCTTTAAGGTCTCTGGGCTCTGGTAAATATGGATTTCATCGCCAGGGCTAACAGGCAGCGAAACCTGACCATCACAGCTCACTTCCAGCGTGCTGCCGTTGGTGGGTGAAACCATCAATTTGATCCGGCTGTTGCCATCGACGACCAGTGGGCGGCACGACAAGGTATGCGGGAACATAGGTACCAGTGAAATCGCATTGAGCTCGGAGGACAGGATAGGGCCACCGCCGGACAGGGAATAGGCGGTCGAGCCTGTTGGCGTCGAGATGATCAGTCCGTCGGAGCGCTGCGAGAAGGCGAAGGTATCGTCGATATAGACTTCGAACTCAATCATGTGGGCGATTTTGTCTGGGTGCAATACCGCTTCGTTGAGGGCGGCATTGCGGCTTTTAATCAAGCCGTGGCGGTGAACTTCCGCTTCCAGTAAAAAGCGTTTTTCGACCACATATTCGCCATTGAGCACTTGATCGAGTTCGTCTTCGAAAGCATCGGGATCAAGATCGGTTAAAAAGCCGAGGCTGCCACGGTTAACGCCAATCACCGCAATGTCGAAGCGGGACAGTACCCGCGCCGCGCCCAGCATATTGCCATCACCGCCAACCACGACTGCCAGATTGGCTTTGTCGCCAATGGTCAGTAAGTCGCAAAAGACCGCTTTGGGCAGTGACAAATCGTTGGCCAGCCGATGGTCAACAAGTACGTCATAGCCTTTTTCAACCAGCCACTTGTAGAGGCTCATATGGGTCTGCAGGGCTTCGGGGTTACGGGGTTTGCCAATTATCGCGATAGTCTGGAAAACGCGTGTCATGTCCATGATCCGACAAATAAAGAGACGACCAGTATAGCGTCAGGATTAGACCGTTGTCGCGCATTGTGATCGATATCGGCTTGAATCATTGAACTTCATCCCCATAATAGGCGCATAAGCGAGTTTTTTTGGATAGAGCAGATTATTCTATCCTCAACTGAATACACCATGATCTTGGCGGAGAAGCGAAAGCATGAGCAACGAAGAGAAAAAAGTACAGGACGAACAGCTACAGCAAGAGCAAACTGTTGAAGCGGTTGAAACTGAATCTGCTGAGGAAGAAGTGATTGAGATGACACTTGAGGAGCAGCAGGCTGCCCGCATCGCTGAGCTTGAAGCTGCGTTGCTAACTAGCGACGCAAAAGTACGCGAGCAGCAAGATAGCGTATTGCGTGCCCGTGCCGATGTTGAAAACATGCGTCGCCGCAGCGAGCAGGAAATCGACAAGGCACGAAAGTTTGCTCTGAACAAGTTTGCTGAAGAGCTGCTACCTGTTATCGATAACATGGAACGTGCTATCGAGATGGCAGACAAGAACGACGAGGCAATCAAGCCAATGGTTGAGGGTGTCGATCTAACCCTTAAAACCATGATGGGCACGGTTGAGAAATTTGGCCTGAAGCAGCTAAACCCAATGGGTGAAGCCTTTAACCCTGAATTCCACCAGGCAATGTCTATCCAGGAAAGTGCCGAGCATGAGCCAAATACCGTGATGCTTGTGATGCAGAAGGGCTATGAGCTGAACGGCCGTGTGATCCGCCCTGCGATGGTGATGGTATCGAAAGCGGCATCTGGCAACATCGATACCCAGGCGTAAGCGGGATTGTGATTGAAACAAGCCCGCTTTTAAGGCGGGCTTTTTAATTTTTTTTTGATTTTTTTTCGGTGTCGCCCTTGAAAACCATTTGGCTGCCCCTATTTAGTAGTCATACGACATCGTAAATCATTTTCTGCGGGTATACCGCATTGTCAGTGGCGTTTAGATAACGGGCTGGCAATTAAGCTAAACGAATTTCGGAGAAAGCCTGATGGGTAAAATCATTGGTATTGACTTGGGTACAACTAACTCTTGTGTAGCAGTACTTGATGGTGACAAGCCACGTGTAATTGAAAATGCTGAGGGTGAGCGCACAACAGCATCTGTGATCGCATACACCCAAGATGGTGAAACTCTAGTTGGTCAGCCAGCTAAGCGTCAGGCGGTGACAAACCCTGAAAACACGCTATTCGCAATCAAGCGTCTTATTGGCCGTCGTTTTGAAGACGAAGAAGTTCAGCGCGACATCGAAATCATGCCTTTCAAAATTGTTAAGGCTGACAACGGTGATGCATGGGTAGAAGCGAAAGGCCAGAAAATGGCTGCTCCTCAGGTATCTGCTGAAGTTCTTAAGAAGATGAAGAAAACAGCTGAAGACTTCCTAGGCGAAGAAGTAACGGGTGCAGTTGTTACTGTTCCGGCTTACTTCAACGATGCTCAGCGTCAAGCAACAAAAGATGCTGGCCGTATCGCAGGTCTAGAAGTTAAGCGTATCATCAACGAACCAACGGCTGCTGCTCTGGCTTACGGCCTAGACAAGCAAGGCGGCGATCGCACTATCGCTGTTTACGACCTTGGTGGTGGTACATTCGATATCTCTATCATCGAAATCGATGAAGTTGAAGGCGAGAAAACATTTGAAGTTCTAGCAACCAACGGTGACACGCACCTAGGTGGTGAAGACTTCGATAACCGCATGATCAACTACCTAGTAGAAGAGTTCAACAAAGAGCAAGGTATCAACCTTAAGAACGATCCGCTAGCAATGCAGCGCGTTAAAGAAGCGGCTGAAAAAGCGAAGATCGAACTGTCTTCTGCACAGCAAACTGACGTGAACCTACCTTACGTTACTGCCGATGCGACTGGTCCTAAGCACATGAACATCAAAGTGACGCGTGCGAAACTAGAATCACTAGTTGAAGACTTGGTTCAGCGTTCTCTTGAGCCACTAAAAGTTGCTCTGGCTGATGCTGACCTATCTGTAGGCGACATCACTGACGTTATCCTTGTTGGTGGTCAGACGCGTATGCCTATGGTTCAGGCGAAAGTCACTGAGTTCTTCGGCAAAGAGCCACGTAAAGACGTGAACCCAGACGAAGCCGTTGCTGTCGGTGCTGCTGTTCAGGGTGGTGTACTTGCTGGTGATGTTAAAGACGTACTTCTACTGGACGTTACTCCATTGTCTCTTGGTATCGAAACCATGGGCGGCGTAATGACTAAGCTAATCGAGAAAAACACCACGATCCCTACTAAGGCGAACCAGGTGTTCTCGACGGCTGAAGACAACCAGAACGCGGTAACTATCCACGTTCTACAGGGCGAGCGTAAGCAAGCGGGCTACAACAAGTCTCTTGGTCAGTTCAACCTTGAAGGTATCAACGCAGCTCCTCGCGGTATGCCTCAAATCGAAGTAACTTTCGACCTTGATGCCGACGGTATCCTGCACGTATCTGCGAAAGATAAGAGCACAGGTAAAGAGCAGAAGATCACTATCCAAGCATCTAGTGGTCTGAGCGACGAAGATATCGAGAAAATGGTACAGGAAGCAGAAGCTAACAAAGAAGCGGACAAGAAGTTCGAAGAGTTGGTAACTGCACGTAACCAAGCTGACCAGCTGGTTCACGGTACTCGTAAGCAAATCGAAGAAGCGGGCGACGCACTTCCAGCGGAAGACAAAGCGACTATCGAAGCGGCTGTGAACGAGCTTGAAGAAGCACGTAAAGGCGAAGATAAAGAAGCTATCGACGCGAAAGTTCAGGCACTTATCGCTGCATCTCAGAAGCTGATGGAAATCGCTCAGCAGCAAGCTCAAGCACAGCAGGCTCAAGCAGGTGGCGAACAGCCGCAGCAAGAGAAGCAAGACGACAACGTGGTTGACGCTGAGTTCGAAGAAGTTAAAGACGATAAGAAATAAGATAGTTAATTCTTAATCTTATTTGAGCGCGGGCGTTGGAGGTTACTCTTGCGCCCGTAGCTGTATTAAGGCAGGTGACAGATAAGTATGTCAAAACGAGATTTTTACGAAGTTCTGGGCGTAAGTCGTGATGCGTCAGAGCGTGATATCAAAAAGGCCTACAAGCGCCTTGCGATGAAATTCCACCCTGACCGTAACCAGGGTGACGATCAAGCGGCTGAGAAATTCAAAGAAGTTAAGACTGCATACGAAATCCTAACGGATCCTCAGAAGAAGGCAGCCTATGACCAGTACGGCCATGCAGCCTTTGAACAAGGTGGTATGGGCGGTGGCGGCGGCTTCGGCGGCGGCGGTGCTGACTTCGGTGATATTTTTGGTGATGTGTTTGGCGATATCTTCGGTGGCGGTGGCCGTCGTGGTGGTCAGCAGCGCGCACAGCGTGGTGCCGATTTACGCTATAACATGGAGCTGACGCTGGAAGAAGCGGTTCGTGGCTGCAGCAAAGAGATCCGTGTACCTACTTTGGTTCACTGTGATACCTGTGATGGTTCTGGTGCTAAGAAAGGCACCTCGGCAACCACATGTGGTACCTGTCATGGCCAAGGCCAAGTACAGATGCGTCAGGGTTTCTTCGCGGTTCAGCAAACCTGTCCACACTGTCACGGTCGCGGCAAGATCATCAAAGATCCATGTGGCACTTGCCATGGCCAAGGTCGCAAAGAAGAAACCAAGACCCTGTCTGTGAAAATTCCTGCCGGTGTCGATACGGGCGATCGCATTCGTCTATCGGGCGAAGGTGAAGCTGGGGAATTTGGCGCGCCAGCAGGCGATCTGTATGTACAGGTGCATGTTGCTCAGCACAATATCTTCGAGCGTGATGGCAACAACCTTTATTGCGAAGTCCCGGTCAGCTTTACCATGGCTGCGATTGGCGGTGAGGTAGAAGTTCCGACCCTTGATGGCCGTGTGAACCTCAAAGTACCATCTGAAACCCAGACCGGTCGTATGTTCCGCATGCGAGGCAAAGGTGTAAAATCAGTACGCGGTGGTGCTGTGGGCGATCTTATCTGTAAGCTTGTGGTAGAAACACCTGTTAACCTAAGCGCTCGTCAGAAAGAATTGCTGCAAGAGCTTGAAGAAACACTCGGCGGTAAAGCCGCAAAGAAGCATAAGCCAAAAGCTGAAGGGTTCTTTGATGGTGTGAAGAAGTTCTTCGATGATCTGACCGGTTAAGGCCAGTTTCGTCTCCTATAAAAAAGCCAGCGAAAAGCTGGCTTTTTTATGCCTGAAATTTACGAGGATCGCTCTGCTACCAGCAACCGCTGATGGCGGTACCTCCCTTTTTCGCCTCTGTTCGTCCACTGGCTGCAACGGACAACACCCCGCAGCTATCATCATCTTGGATCGTATTTACCTTGGGGGTGGCCGCTAAAGTGTAAGGTGGCAGACCGCCGTTTATATATGTGGCGGAAAAGTTGTAGTAGTCGGTATTCAGGTTGCAGGAGGGACAACTGTTGTTGTCGACACTGGCTGGGTAGCTACCGTTGCGAGTAAATTCATCTTCCATCCACAGGTGCAGCATCATCAGCCCTGCCTGGGCTGATGTACGGTGACCTGAACGTTGATGATCAAGGTAGCTTGGGTAAGCTACGCTTGCAAGAACGCCGATAATCACAACAACAATCAGCAATTCGATTAGTGTCACACCTTTCTGTCTAGTTGTATGCATGCTTTTCCTTAACTTACGAGTCATCTCGCTATCTATAGTTTTACTTAACAATCATGATGTTATGTGGTGATAACCTATATCTAACATAATTGGTGTTGGATGGCGGTGTGGAGTGAAAAAACTGGGATCGGCTAGCGGCTTTAGTATGATTGAATTGCTGATTGTTACTTCCGTGGCTGTGATATTGATGATGGTGGCGGCCCCTTCTTTTACCCAAATACTGGACTCTCAGCAGCTTGGCTCTGCGACTAATCGCCTCGCTTTGCTTTTTAAACAAGCGAGGCTTGAGGCCATTAGGCGAAACCAAGAATTGTATATCCACAATCTGGACATGGCAGTTCCGACAAAAAATAGCTGGTGTGTTCTGGTCACACCAAGCCCAATCAAACCTGCATCGTGTGCTGTTGAACAGGTCATCTCGAGCTTGCATGGCGAGTCGTTCCCTCGTTTATCTGTAAGTAATTCAAAGGCTCGAGTCAGCCTTGATCCGGCAAGGGCAATAACTGGTTCTGGTATGTCCTATACCTTGACCAATCCAGAGATGGGGGAGGGAGTTGTTGTGAAAGTTAATATCAGCAGTAAGTCGAGGGTAACAATTTGTTCTGTGGGTACGGTGGTTGGTTATGAATCGTGTTAAGCAAAGCGGTATGACATTAATCGAATTGATGCTGGCCTGTGCTATGGGGACAGTATTGCTGATGGTATTGTCCAGCGTTTTCGCTAATGGGCTCAGCACATCGAGCCGTATCAGCCAGCAACTTAGCTTTGACTCTCACTTTCATGAGTTGAATCAGTTTATCCGCGATGATCTTCGTCGTGCGGGCTTTGCTATTGAAGGCGCAAGGGCTGGCGCCGTTAAGTGGGAGGACTCCCCGCAGACAGTGTTTGTTAACGCCGCCTGGGATTGTTTGGCTTATGCCTATGAGTTTACAGATGGCGGGACAGACAAAGTTCGCTATTCCTCACTGTATTTGGATGAAAATAGCGAATTGATACTTTATACAAAAGAGCAAAATACCACGGAGTTACCCAAAAATATTGCTAATGCCTGTAGTGGAGGGGAGGTGATATCTGTGAGTTCGGAGATTCAGTTGACCAGCTTTGTGGTAGATACTTCCCTGTTTCCTGCCATCACTATCGCGATGTCTGCAAAATCGCAGGTTAATGGATCCGAGGATAGTAGCCAATTGAACGTTACCGTCGTGAATTAATTCGGAGAAGGATATGAGGCGTCGTCAAAATGGATTTGTCACCCTGACCGTGACACTAATGCTCATGGTGCTGGGAACGTATGGTTTATACCAGTCTGTCGAAATGAGTCACTATAACGTTAAGCGCTTTCAAAATGTGCTCTCGGCCAAAAAGAGTCATTGGATAGCCGAGGGGGGCTTGCAATGTGCGTTTGCCATTAATCAAACAACAGTGGGGGATCCTCAAACGCGTTCATATAATGCTTGCGATGCTCTGGTGCTAGGGCAAAGCGTAGACGAGAACCGCCTGACATTGGCGGTTACGGGTCAACAAATTGGAGTAGGTAGCTTATACACACTTAAGAGCACGGTGTCGGAAGATAACGGTCCAGGGCAAAGAGAGGTTGCGAAAGAGGTTAAGGTCGAGAGTGTCTCACCGATGCCGGGTATTTTTAAAACGTCATCAGATTTTACTTTGCGAGGAGATTTTGAATTCTTACCTAATCACAACGATGGCGAATGTATAACCATCATTGTGAAAGGTCATGATAATTTCAAGCATACGGATAGTACAACCAATTCGATGTTAATCGTTCAAGATGGTGATGGTTATAGCGCAGGGCAACTCCCCAGCAGTGTTACGCCAGAGAGTATCCAGGGAAGGGCAGAGCTATCTAGTGCGGGTACCTGTAATTCAGGTTATCAAAGCTTTGCAAAGGCTGGGACAACCTGGCCACTAGCAAAAGATATTCTAGAAGAGCCTAAAATGGATATGTTCAAAGACCTATTTGGCGTACCCAAAAGTGAATGGGAAAGTGTCAGGGACAACGGTAATTATACTTTAATAAGCCCGCCTAATGGGGAAACCACAAATTTGGATTGTGCTGAGCAAATCAATACGGCATTTAAAAATGGCGACAGATCGTTTTGGGTCGAAGGAAGTTGCTACTTAGCCCAACCATCCACCGAGGCAGGTTCGAAACCTATCAACTTTACATCTCCTCAGTCACCGATGCCAGATACTGATTCAACTCTAATTGTGGTGCAGGATGGCGCGGTTTTTCATAATGGACAATTGGGAATTTCTGGTTTGCTTTACCAGTTTAAAACTGATGATAACAAACAAGGAGCAATTTCAGATGATATGGTCAGCTTTTGCCATACCGCCAATTTATGCACCGATACTTCCCATGAAGCGCCGTTCAAGAACACGGCATTTTATATCAGTGGTTCTTTATATGCCTTTGGTGGCATTGCGGTTGATATGGAAGGCATGAATTTTATTGCCAATGCAGGATTTAAAGCCCAATACAACGATAAGTATTGGAAGGACAGGTTACCACCTACAACAAATACCGTCGTGAAATGGCAGCAGGGAACGTGGCGTGATTTTCAATAGAGTAAGAAGCACTCAAGGTTTTAGTTTAATAGAAGTATTGGTTTCTTTAACTATTGTCGTAGTAGGGGGGCTAATAATGATTAAGATGCAGTCTTATTATGAGCGTGAAGGAGAAACGGCTGCAAAAGGGCTAATAGCCACTCAAATTGCGGAAAACCAATTGGAGCTGATAAAGCCGCTCGCTTATAGCGCTATAGCATTGAATGACATTTCCGGTACGATTAGTCGAGCTGGGACGACATTTGATTGGCGACAGGTTGTACGCTCGAAAACATTGGCGACCGCTGGCGATGTGAAGCAAGTTGAAATTACGGTCACCTGGGAAGATCGCTGGCAGCAGGCACAGAGTGTTTCCCTTGCGACAATTCGAACACAGTATTGAGCGGTATTTTATCTAAAACCCACGCTCTGATTATTTATTGAGCGGGCGATCGTTTATTTGCAAAAATCTGTTGCCCTCTCTAATTCACTCCCTATAATGCGACCTCACTGACACGGAGCACGGCAACTTAAGCCGCTAACCAGTCAGTATTGTTCTTTAACAATTTGACCATGCAATCTGTGTGGGCACTCGTGAAATGATAGTCAACAAAAGAATTATCAATGAAACTGAGTGACCAATTCAAGTTGGTACAGCCTTGAGCTGTTTTGT
>NZ_PYMH01000028.1 GCF_003025555.1 Photobacterium lutimaris
GAATATATAGAGATGTTCTACAACGTTAAACGTAGACACGGTTCCAATAACCAGTTGTCGCCTGTAGAGTATGAAAAGCAGTACAAAGAGAGGCTAACTAGTGTCTACTGAGTCGGTGGCTATTCAACCCTTTTGGTAACCAAGATCTACCGCTGAAAAACCATTAAGCGGCTGATATACCGCTTGTTCTTCACTTACTTGCACTGCCGCCAACTGCTGCATTGGTGCACCAGTAGTATTTGACCTAAACTCCACCTTTCGGCGAATCCAGTCCGCGCACTCTCGAGCAATCGCTTTTTGGGTAAGCTTGTTCTTTAGCTGAATTTCAAATTCAGTTCCGTAAAAGCTCTTTTCTCTTTGCTCTTTCGGAATGAAAAACTCTCGCTTCTGTTTACTGAGTTTATCCGTTACTTCTGATTCAACGAATGTAGGGGAGGTAAAGACAAACTCTAGTGACTCAATCTGTTCGAGCTCCTCTTTTAAAGCTTCATACGCATAGATCGAAAAACAGGATGCTGCAATTTTAAGCTTTGCTCCTGGCTTTATTGTGCTTTTTAAGTCGTCACCAAGCAGATCATTTATATTGTCGATGATACGCATTAATTATCTCCAAATGTCTGCTGCCAACGAACAAAGGCAGGTCGATGACGATCAGCCCATTGGGTACAAATCAAGTACGTTTGTCCATCACGCTGAGCAACTTTAGTTGTAGAGTAACGGTTGCGGCCTTTGGCATCTTTAGCGCTAAGCCTTACATCTTCTGGCCTAGCCGTTTTTGATATTTTCAGAACAGGGAATGATAGACCAAA
The DNA here is from genome assembly GCF_003025555.1 of Photobacterium lutimaris. Taxonomy (GTDB): domain Bacteria; phylum Pseudomonadota; class Gammaproteobacteria; order Enterobacterales; family Vibrionaceae; genus Photobacterium; species Photobacterium lutimaris. The sequence goes on from NZ_PYMH01000028.1 coordinate 810, forward strand.
TGTGGTTTTGCAATACTCTAGCTGGGTGAGATTATTAATTTCAGAAAGAGGCAATGTCACTTCGACTAGGTGCTGTATAGACTCTGTTATTTCAGCATTTGAGATCCGATTATCTCCCTGCTGATTGACAGCACGATCCCCATCCAGAGCAACTGGAAATGGAAAACCTTGCGCTTGAACCGCTTTTGCAAGAAATACGTTGATAGCGAGCTCGACCGGTAAGCCAAGCTCGCTAAAAATTTCTGTCGCCTTCTCAAGTAATTCAGGATCTAGTTTTGAGTCTTTCATGCAATTTGCTATCCCTACAATTTGTAACTTTTGTATACTAGCTCATGAAACAACTCTTGAATAGGCTGGCGTTCTAAAACAAACGTCTTTCACTCATTAGTGTCCTACTCAATTCACTAGCCTATTTCTTACTAAGCCAAATGGACTCTTGCTCAAGTGCTAACCCGTTCGTTTGCATCTCTAGAACTAGCGCTTGTAGATGAGAGGATTGAGCCAACAAATTGCTACTATTCTCAAGAAATGAGTTGAATTCTCTTGCGGTATCAACCCAAAGCTGGTTTTGCCCGTAACGGTTCAAAAGTTCCTTCCAGTTAGGCATCATCCAAAACTCTGCTCTTTCTTTAAGCCTCTCATTCAGGCGTCGGAAGTTATTCAGCCCGACTCCATCATAGTCAGCAAAAAAGTAGACCATCGGCGCCCTTTCAGGCACCGATAGCCAATCAATCAGTTTGTTGTGTAGCTGCCCTCGGTACCAAATAACGGTAGTGGGTTCGTTATTGGGTAGCCAATCTAGACGGTCAAACAATGCTTGGTTTTCCATCAGCCAAATAGAATGATGAGTGTTAAGATCCCTATTTCTTTCTCCACCCACTTCAAGGGAAAAAACGCCAAACTCTTCTGTCGCTACATTTAAGTGCTCAGTTGGCCCTCCGGAAGACTCCCATAGCGGATTCGCAACCGCTTTAGCCAGCACGTAGGTCACATCGTGACCTACTCTTCCTTGTTTGCTGCTGCGTGTGGAGGCTATGTTTACGGCTCTTTGCGGGGCTGATGGAGACACGTTTTGATTTGGTGCCAACTGCTCCAGTGTGACTTTAACGACATCCATATCTAGAATGCCGTAGACAACGCCACGGCCTTTAGGAGTAACTTGTACACTCTGAGTTTTGCGGCTGAACTCATCAAGCTGCTTCTTCTGAGATGGCGTCAATGTGCTTCCGGCAATGGAATCAGGGTACACCTCGATTAGTCGCGTTAGTGCTTTAACCAATACCTGGCTCATAGTGATGGCTCCACTTGTGGTTGCGACAGTTCTTGGCTCTCAATTGGTTCGAAAATCTGCCAACTATTTTTGCTGATGTGGTTCTTACCATTAGCCTGGTGGATAGGCACACAATAACGAGCGGTGGTTAACGGTGCTGGTGAGGCAAAAATCAATGCAAAACCGAACTGATTAGCAATCTCTATCAAGTTAGCTTGGTTCTTGGTATCCAGGGCCAACGCCTCATCCAAATAACATACCGCTTTCATTTGGTGACGTTTATCTTGCATTAGATGCAACATCGCCAGACCAGTCACAAGCTTAGCCATCAATACGGTTCCGTTAGAAGCCGCACTATCAATATCTTCAAATGACTCTTGTTGCTGTCCTTGCTTAGCAACGACAAACTCAAGTCTGAACAAGTCTGCAACTCTTAGACCTTGGCGAGCATTGCCTTCTTCGATCAACAGGCTCTTCGCTTGGTCTAGTTCAGCATCATCAAGAATGCTGCCTTGATCAAACAGCTCGAAACTCTGACCACTTTCAGTTTGCTCTGCTTGCTGTATCAGTACATTCATCGCATCTACAAGCGGTCTCTCTTCAACTGGTTCAATTTTGAAGATTTTGAGATCTGATAACTGCCTGTGACTGATTAGCCGGTTGAATTCCTTCATCTTACTTTGTAGAGCATAGAGTCCACTGCGTAGCTCTCTTAGACTCGCTGTGACGTTTACCACTGCCGAGCGGGCGCGTCTTTCCAGCGCTTTCTTCTCATTATCTAAACAATGACTGAATTTAATAATGCCTTTTAACTCTTCATCCTGAGTTTGAGCCATCTGGAACTTAGTGAGGCCTTTTTGACTCAACTCGTTTTTCATTTGACGCAATTCTTTGGACAACTTATCGAGGTCTTTGCAATCCTCGATGTACTGTTCGAGACGAACAGGTAGATACTCGAGAGACCACTCATCCATCACTATCCAAGGGGTATGAGGTTGATCCGAAAGCATGCTAAACAGCGCTTGATCATCAATTCTCTGTTTTTTTAGCTTTTCAACACTACCATCGTCCGAAGAAAGTTGACTTAGTTTATCCGTAATCTCTCCGATTTGCTGTGCAAGTTCATTGTACTTCTTATCCGCATCATCAAGAGCGGTATTGATCGCTACCAGCTGATTCTCAAATGTCTGTCTCTGCTCGATTCGCTGTGCCTGGTCTTTTTTGAATTGTTGCAGCTGTTGATAGTCCTTCAAGTCCTGTTCACACTGTTTGACTGCGCTATTTAATTCACTCTTTTTCCTCTCAGCAGCTTCGCTTTCTCCACTTACTTCAAGCAGTTGTTTTAGTTCCGTTATTTGCTTATTAACATCGTCTATTTCCTCCACCAGCTCCTGCTCTGTTTTTTGAACATGCTGAGGAATAAGCTCCTCAAGAGACAGCTTTAAACCAGGAAACGAGAATAACTCGGTAGAGTCAGTATTAAGAAGCTTTCTAAGCTGGTTGACGTCAAGCGAGTACTGCGAAGGTGACAGTTGCATCACACGCTGGCTGAACACTTTGTTTAACTTTTCTAACTCATGGGCACTAAGCAGTTTAGTAAGATCAAGGTATAAGTTATCACTCAAAGTCTGATGTTGAGAATGCAACCTTTGCAGCTGATTTTCTTTCTCTTTCAACTGTTTGCCAATCGCGGCAGAAGAGGACCGCTGTGATTGAACACACAAGGCTGCCTGAGCATCATATTTTTGCTCCGCAGTTTTCAATTGACTCTCTAAAAAAGATTGATCCGGGATCAAGGTAAACCGCTCTTCCAGCTCTTGTTGCTGCTTCTCGGTACGGTTTAACTCTTCCAGTTTATTGGTTAAGTCTGTGCGCTCTCCTGCATGGGCGATATCTTTGCTTCGGAGCTCACGTTGTGTTTGCTCAAGCTTAGTTTTTTGCGTTGATAGATTCTCAGTCATCGTTTGAACATGACCATGCCAATCCTGCAGCAGTTCATTAACCTGAGGCTGGCATGCGGTGATCTTTCCTCGTAGCGACAAGGTACGCTCAAACTTTTGTTCGAGCTCTTGAATCGTTTCCAAATTATTAACGGCTGCTAGGTACTGCTCGCGTTCTAGATTAATGTCTTGAAATGCTTTCTCCCACTCCTGCTTAAAATCGATGCTAGAATTCGGTAGCTCTCGACTAAATATCTTCAACAAGTAGTCTTTCACATCACTCGAATTGAGCTTGTCGAGTCTTAGCGTCTTAGTAAGTACTTGCTGGAACGAACGAGCATCACTCACGTGCTCAAGTTTGAATACCGTAAAATCGATGTCGCTGTTTTTCTTACTTTTTGCACCGCCATAAATCGAATGTCGAAACTCTTTATCATTGAATTTATAGACTCGATGCTTCTTTGTCGCTAAGTGGTTGACTAACTTTGGTTGCGCAACAATGTTGCCATCATCCATACGAAAATCATCTAGGTTTAATTCACCTTTATAAGCGAAGTATTCGTAGTCATAACCTACCCCTTTACCAACACATCCAAACACTACGGTGCCAGTTTGTGGCAGGATAACTTCTAGCAAGATGTAAGCGCTGTTGTTTGGGAAGTAAAAACGGCGAGCCTTCTCTAATGTATGAGAGCCGAAATCCATTCTTCTTTGATCGATGATAAGCAGAAATTGGAGTGCGTTTATTAGGCTTGTTTTGCCATGGTTATTTGGCGCAATTAGTGACACAGAGTCATCAAGAGGAAGTTCTGCTCGCTGGTACCCAGCACTGCCAATTAACGCTAATCGTTGAAAACCGTAACTTAACATTATTCATCTTCCTCATGAGCTAACACATCGCTTTCGGATGCTTGTTCAGTAATAGCTTCGAAATGGTCAAGGTAGCGATACACCGAAGTCAGCAAACGCCAATGATTATTCTCTTGAGCGGCAAAGCCTTTTCGCACTGCATTATCGAGTATCTTTGCTAATGCATCTTGGTCGAGCTCTTCTGCATCCAAAAGCTCTTGATGCTTTTCGTAAACCTCATCTAGCAAGGTATTATCAATCGTCCATTGGTAGAACTGACCAAGGGAGCGGCCGTTATCAGCTTGATGGTCAAATATCACCATCAGCAATAGTGCTAACTGGCGTGATTGTTTATTGATGTTCTGGTTACCATCTTCATCATGAAACCAAGCAAAACCCCGTCCATCAATACGCAAGTCAAAACCTAAGCTAGTAAATAGGTGCTGGTACTGCTCTGCTTGCTGTTCTAACTCATGCCATAGAGCAGCATCCGTCGAGCGATTTAGGTGCCGGCCAGAATTGAAAAGGTAAAATAGCTCTGTCAGCTGAGCCAGCTCATTTAAATCGATTTTGCTAGTTTGCATTCTCAACATCCTTTGTTTTTGTTGAGCCAGTCAACATCTTTATTTCGTGAGGGTGGTAGGTTACGGCTACTGTGTTCAACGCTGTGGTACTTGAGCTCGCCCCTAATGTGCTTTGCCACTGAGGATCACGGACAAGCTCGTGATAGAGTCGCAACAGCTCGGCATCTGGTAGATGCTGATAGTTTCCTCTGAGCCACGTCATTAGATTCGCGACCGGTAGCGAGTCGGCAAGTTGTTCCCTGAGAAGCTCTTCATCAACCCAGTTGATCATTGAACTGGTTGGCGCTTCCTCTTCTTCCGGGAATGGCATAGAGCTAGGTTCAAAGTCCAAGAATTCTGCCATCAATTCACGTACCTCGTTACCCAACTGGATTTTAGTCACGCGGCTACTTTTCCACATAGGCAAACCTTCGGCATTCAGCCCTCGCGCTAAACCCTTTTTACGAACTTGGCTTAGCTGCTTGCTGATCACCGCTGAAAGTTGATTGTGCTGCCTGGCTTCCTCTCTCAGCGGCAATAAGGTATCGGCACATTGCTGAGCAATGACTCGCCCTTGGTATCGAAGATCTTTGACTTGATAAGCTATCTGGCGCATTGCCAGCCTTTGTTGATACAAAGAGCCACGCATGGAAAGTATGTCAACGGCAGTATCGAGTGCTTCTTCCGCCTTTTCTAATAAGGGGTAGAAACTGCCTCCAAGACCGCTATCCATCATTTCGTTCATGGGTTCTACGTATTGGTCATACACTTCCAAGACTTCACGGTAACGACGTTCAATTGGGACACTGGTGTCCGCAGACTTCGCCAATTCTGCTATTTCAAATATTGCTTGTTTGTCCTGAGTTAACTGTTGGGTAATTTTTCTAACCAGTTCCGACAGCCTGTTCGCGCCAGTACGAAGTAAATCGTTGTCCGCCACATCGAGCCCTTCTAACACTTGGCTGGTGGCGTCTTTAATCGCATCAACTCGCGCTTTAAGTACCGCTGATAGACCTAACTCATGCTCCTGGGTTAAGCCTCTGACAAAGTCCACAACTAGCGTGTTTAGCTGATAGTCGCTGCTGCGATTGATAGGCTGCAATATGTCTGCATTAACAAGGCTGGTGAGCACAGTATTACTTTCCGCATTTTTACTTTTGTACTGATTGATCACCTGTTCAAGTACTCTCAGCTCAAACGTTGGAAACTCTCTCGAAAGCCGAGTTAACTGCTCAACCACCTCCCAATGTTGGTGTAGCTGAAAGGTGAGACTTTTCGGTGCCGCCATCTGTCATTACCTTATTTGTAAAATTAAATCCCAACAAACCTTGCTCTACGTTGACTCTTAGATACCCTCGAAATAATATGACGTCACTGGCGACAGGTAAATACTGATTACATACACACGTCGCATAAATAGACAGGAGTTAGATGATGAGCAAATGGCCAATACGTTGGGATCTATTATTCCGCTACAGAATGATAGAAGTCATCGCGCTGTGGGAAGGACGGTTAACAACCAATCACCTGATTAAGAGCTTTGGTATTGGCAGACAGCAAGCTTCGAAAGACATCAACACCTATCTAGCCGATATCGCTCCAGGAAACCTTGTCTATGATAAACAGCTGAAAGGCTACAAGCCCAGTGATAGCTTTAGCCCACAAGTAACAAAGGGTCATGCTGACGAATATTTGCACATTCTTTCAAGAAGTGAAGATATGACCATCACATTTAAAGAACTCGATATGGGCTTTGAGAGTGTCTCAATGATTCGCCCTATTACTCGTAATATATCACCACAAGTCTTGCGTCCTTTAGTTCAAGCTATCAGAGAGAAGAAACGTGTCGACATAAGCTACAGATCGCTCAAAGACGGCATTGAAGTTGAGCGGATTATCTCTCCTCATACCCTCGTTTGCACACCTCTACGCTGGCATGTTCGGGCCTATTGTGAACATGCTAAAGATTATCGTGATTTTGTGCTCAGCCGCATAAGAAGCATTCCATGCCTTGAGGGTAAAAATGTAATGGGAAAAGCCAACGATGACCAATGGAATACTCCCCTCGCTATTGAGTTGATGCCGGACCCGAGACTGACAAAAACTCAGGCCGCTGTCGTTGCCCATGATTACGGTATGGAAGGAGGTAGCCTTTCAATACCAACTAATGCAGCATTGGTTCGTTATGTTCTTGATACCTATAATATCGACATCAATGTTCTAGATTCGAACCCTAAAGGTCAGCAGATTATTGTGGGGAACTTTGAGGAGCTGAAGCCGTATTTGTTTTTCTAGGTGCGCGTGAATACTTCAGGGAGCATACAACGCGCTTATTGACTAAGCATAAAAGACTATACAGACTCAGTAACGCTCTTGAATTTCTGCTTATAAATTAGCCGGTAATCATTATACCATTCCACAAAAGCTGCAACGCCCTCGTGGAATGGTACCTGTGGTGAAAAGCCAATCTCGTCAAAAAGTTCCCTTGCATCTGAATACGTCATGTTCACTTCCCCTACCTGCATTGGCTTCAGTTGCCTTATCGCCCCCACTCCCAGTTTACATTCCAACAGATCAATCATTTTCGTAAGTTTAACCGGAGCACCACTACCGACATTAAAAATCTGATAAGGCGCTGAACTTTGCGCAATGGTTTCCGTGGTTTTTTTCCACTCTTCGTTCTTCTTGGGTATTCTCTTTGTTACTTGTACTACTGCTTCTACAATGTCATCGATATAAGTGAAGTCCCTATATAGTTCCCCATTATTGAAAACGTCTATCGGCCTTTTTTCAATCATTGCCTCAGCAAACTTATAAAATGCCATGTCTGGACGACTCCATGGCCCGTAAACACTGAAAAACCGTAATCCCGTAGTCGGTAAACCATACATTTGAGAGTAACTATGAGCCATCAACTCATTAGACTTCTTTGTTGCCGCGTACAGAGATACCGGATGGTCTACATTGTCACTGGTTGAGAAAGGTATCTTGTCGTTTAAACCATATACAGAGCTGGATGACGCATAAACCAGGTGCTTAATGCTATAACGACGGCAGGCTTCTAAAACCGACAAAAAGCCCATCAAGTTACTTTCACCATACACCATAGGTGCTTCAACTGAATAGCGCACCCCAGCCTGAGCCGCTAAGTGAATAACATAGTCAAACCCTTCTTCTTCAAATAAACGTGCTAACTCTTCGGTACTCTCTACGTTCATCCGGTGAAACCGAAATCGCTCACTTTGAATCAGTGCCAAACGAGCCTTTTTCATGCGGACATCGTAGTAATCATTCAGGTTATCAATACCAACAACATCATATCCCTCATTACATAGCCGACGACATACATGGCTACCAATAAAGCCCGCAGCACCTGTTACCAGTGTTTTCATTTCATTCCCTAGCCTGGACATTTAACTTATTGAGCATTTAATCAAAAAACCATAAATCTCAATAATTTACATGACATGATCATCATTTTGCTTATCATAAGCAAATCAATAATTAATCTAATAGAACAAAAATGAACAATATCATTGTGCTTATCGCGACCACGCCCAGGCTTTCACTATTTACTGAGCATGCGCTGCCTTCCATCGTTAACCAGACACACCCACCAGCAGCCGTAGTCCTTGTTTCAGACACTCGTCAGCTAAATCAGGAAGAAAAAGAACCACTGCAAGCTGAACTCAAGGATATTCCCCTTTACGCATTGACCAATTCACGCTCTCCTGGTGCCGCTGGCAGTTGGAATACCGGTATAGACTTTATCTCCGAACACTTTCCCGATAGCTATATTGCCATAATTGATGATGATGACCTGTGGCACCCGGAACATTTGTCATCATGCGTAGTCAATAGTAACTCAGGCAAAGCGGATGTAGTCCTTTCAGGTATTAATGTAAAAATTAATCAGGAAACTGTTACCGTAAATATCCCTAGAAAGATCTCAGTAAAAGATTTCCTGATAGGTAATCCAGGCTGGCAGGGATCAAATACTTTCATTAAGTCTGAGCTCGCTACCAGAGTTGGTGGATTTACTGATGGCTTGATCAGTGGCAATGACCGAGACTTTGCTATCCGAGTTTTGGAGTCAGGCATAGCAAATATCTGCCACACCAAAATAGCAACTGTAGATTGGATATGTAATCAATCGCCAGACGCTCTTTCCGCACCAAGATCAAAACAAAAACTCAGAGGATGCGCTCAGTTTCTGCAGTTACATGGAAACAAGATGTCAGCAGAAGAAGCGGATACCTACTTCCAGCGTGCTTATAAACTTTTTTCTCTTTCCAAGGAAGAGATTTTAAGCGAATTAGAACAAATAGAGGTCGACAATGACTAACTACAAAACACGAGCACCGAACAAATATAGCGAAATACTCTGCGACAGAAACTCGCAGCTCGTCCATACCTGTTCTACCGTGTATGAAAACGCTGAAGTAGTGATAGCAATCGCCCACAAGAACCAGGCCCAAGACCTAAGTCGTGCACTGAAAAGTGCACTAAACCAGACACTCGTAAAAAAACACATTGCACGAATAGTTGTGTTAGACGACAGCTCCGACATCACCTGGCCACCGGAAACAGAAGCTTTACTTCACTCTCCATCTATTACCCTTCTGAGCGCCGAATGTGGCTCTCCAGCCAGGGCTCGCAACCTTTTGCTTGATTGGGCAGATACACAGTCAAATTTAAAATGGGTTGCACGGCTAGATGCCGATGATGAGTTATTCGCGACGAATAGTTTGGAGGGGCTTTGGAGTTCTGTCCGTGGAACAACGAAAAAAGCGGTTATTGGAAGCAACAAGTTACGAAAGAACGGTAAACTTCTGCCTAATGATAATATCGCAGACGCTAGCGAACTGACTGACCATTTTAATCTTGCAGGATTTATCGAAAATTTTGCATCCAGTGAGCAACAACGCGAAATCCCATCGTGTAACTTACTGCTAAGCACAAACTTGGGTCTGAGATATCCAAATATCAGAAGTGCAGAGGACCACTGGTTGGTGACTAGACTTTTGATGCTACACCCATCTGATATAGCAGTTTGCCCATTCCCCATATACGCCATCTACTCTCTGGACGGAGAAGATACCAAGCAAAACAAATCCAACAAAATTTGGCGAGATCAGAGAAAAAGGCTGGCATATGTTGCCAGAACATGGAGCACTCTACTATCAACCAAACGGCATCTTCTTGGTGTAGGTATGGAAGGTGCCGTATGGCTTCAGCATAATCAGGTCAATAAGGAGTTCTATCCGTGGGCGATTTCCGATTCCGAGGTACAAGAACTTAGGTCTTTGTTGACCGATAAAGATGTTCCTATTCCCAAGGTAACGTGGAGAAAGTGTGATGGTTTGTGGCAATACCAAACTACCTACGAAAGCAGCACTCTACCTGGAGAAAAAATTACTAAGCAAGCAATAATTCAATACCTTACAAAGCTATATCATGCGGGTGTAAGTACGCTTAATATCAAAAGAGATAATCTAATAATTACTCCCAGTGGAGAGCTGCAATACATTGATATCGGTAATGACATAAAACCCCTAACCTCTTCGTACTTTCGTGACATGTGCGCCCGCCTCTATTCTATTGGCATTTTGGGCAACAAAGACGAGGAGTTAGTCCGTAGAAAAAGTTGGCGTAGACAAGACGATGCATTAAAAGCTCTCCCAGGATTTGAGCTGTTCTACAACGAGCTTATAACCCAACTTCATCCGCTGTGCGTCGAACCTGGTAGTAACCCTGTTCCTGTCGCCTCATTTAAGAGCGACGCTGTAACCTTAATGATTAAGGCCTGCGGACAAGATGCTGATGTACTTACAGACCAAGTAACACATATCGTTACTCAACTTAGCTATCCGGTTACTTTTGCTAAGGTAATTCTTCTCATTGATCCTCATCAGGGAGAATTTCTACGTCAGTATGCAGACGCTAATCTGGCCTCTGTAATTGAACAAGCAGAAAAGCTAAAAGATAAGGGACTCATTAACACAATACTTATTGCTCCTTCTGATTCAGAAACCATAGTAACAACCTACGAAAAATGGTTTGCTCAGTCAGATTACACAGAAACACATACACCTAAAAATGCTCCACTTTTCCCTCAAGTTTGGGGATTCGACCAAATCACTACCTCTTATGTTTTGCAGTGTGATTTGGACGTACTTATCGGCCGTCGCAATTGGCAACATGACTATATCGCCGACATGATTTATGCCTGTGAACCAGAGGATGTATTAGCGGTTGGATTCAATATCCCCAAAAGCGGCTCTGACTTTAATCCTTATCACGGTAAACCAGGAGAATTCGCACCTGAAGTCCGTTTTGGTCTTCTGGATCTTGACCGAATCCGTAATCAGCTACCGATAGATAATCCTTCATCAGGAAACAAGCTCACTTTAACCTGGCATCGAGCACTACAAGCTGCGATGAAGCATCGGGGCCTGCGCGCGGTACGAGGCGGAGATCCGCAGAGTTATTACGTCCACCCGCGTAATGAACACAAGCACCTACCCGAACTTCCGATAGCAAGAGATTTGATTGCACAAGGAGTAGAACCCGTAGAACAGCACGAGGAATTTGATTGGATACCTGGCAAACACTGGAAATATGAACAAAGACATGAGCCGATCGTTTTTCTGCTAAAAGGCAGATATACCGAGCACGCCCTGCTTAAACGATGCCTGGACTCGTTACGAAGCCAGACAAATCAGAACTTTGGCATTATCCTCATTGACGATGCCAGTGGCGCTATTCATAACTGGTGTTACCCAATGTTGTTGGGTGAACTGAAGGCTAAAACAACTTTGGTGAGGCGCAGTGTTAACACGGGTAGAATGCCAAACTTCTTATTGGCAATTAAAGAAATTTGCCAGGATCCCAACACCTTGATAGCAGTTTTAGACCAGGACGACTGCTTGATGCAGACCAGTGTCGTTAGCGCTTTGCTTGACGCCAAACGACATGGAGCCGATTTAATTCAGATGCCAATGTACCGCCCCAACAAACCGATAAATTTATACCGTCCTGACTACACAAATCCAAGACTCGCTGCAGGTGCAAATGTATGGAGCCACCTGAGAGTTTTTACCAAAAAGCTCTTCCAACAAGTTCCCGAGGGCTATTTTAAACGCAAAGACAGCTCTGAGTGGTTTGATACGGTTACAGATTATTTAACCATGTTGCCCATGGCCGAACTGGCAAAGAATCCTGTTTACTTGGACTCCGGTTACACATACTGGCATTTACGTAAAAACTTTGGTCAGGATGACAGAAAACGCGAAGACACTTTAATTAAGGAACTGCTGTCTATGCCTTCGCTCTCTCAGAGAAAAGAAAAACTTGCTGAACGAACGCCAGAATCTTTTGAAGACGATTAACATGGATAGACAATTGGTTGTCATATATCCACCAGTTTGGCGAAATATGTCTGTTCCTTGAAATGTAAAACAATGGTTCGACTGCCTTTAGATTGGAGCAGCTAGCTTGATCAAGCCATGTCTGATAACTGACTTTGGAAAGTTCTTCCCATAATTGTCGCGCTTCTTTTCGAGGCAAAGTTGGCATTTGTTGTAGCTGAAGAAAGCAGTCAGCACTGATAGCGGTACTAGCGCTCTCTTGATAAGGGACCTGCAATAGAAATTCCGGCCAATGCAGGTCGCCTATCCAAAGTAACGGGAGCCGTCTCTCTCCCAACCAATTGTGATACGCTGCTGGCAAAGCCTTCTTTTCAGAGTAACTTTGCGGCCTTTCCAGTGAAGGCAACAAAGCCATACAGCTAATATTTACAGCGACTTCGTATTCAAGCATCGTTTTGATTGCAAGTAATCCCAATGACGGCTTGCATCCTAGCAAGCTCTCTAACTCTTTGCCGTTTGCTTCTAGTCTTTCAGTAAACTGTTCATCAGGCATTTTGCCTTGAACAAGAACGCCATTCGTCAGACCTGCCACTTTACTATTTGTGATTGTCAGGTTCGTACTCGCATTAAGAGTTAAAGACTGATTAAACCTAATAACTCTTTCATTATCTCCGACTGTCAACTCACCCGGACCATTGCCAACAATATGCCATACGTCCACTTATGCCACCTATTCATATCGAATTAATCCTATCGATTTCTATCGGACTCCCACTCCTGGTATATATTCACCCACGTATTTGAGGTACGTTGTACTAATATTTTAGGACGTAATTTAGGTGGCACATAATGCCCATCTCGGAACCGACCACATAATCCACAAGCATTTTTCATAAGATCACGCATTTCATCATCACATGCAGGTAAGCGCTGCCGACCATTTTTTTGGTTTAGTACACGGTCAATACCACCAGCAACCGCACATGGATAATAGCCTTGAGGGGTAAGTCCCAAACCACAAGTCCGGGCTATATCACACCCATTAGAAAAGTCACTAAACCTGTGGTACCAACTATCAACAGGTGCCAAGTTAAACGGGCCAAAGTCTGGTTGAACAGAGTCTAATTTAGCGGAGTTCTCGATATACAACCATTCAGGAAGCTCTGATATCACCTTATTCACACGGCGACCATACCCGTTGGTTACCAGCTGAATGGATAAATCGGGCTGTACCTGCTTGAGGCGGTATAACTCCGCTAGGATTTCACTTAGCTGGGGGTGCAATGTTGGCTCTCCACCTAGAACACGGATTTTTCTCCAACACCTACCTTGACTCAGACTGTCTTCAACAAAATGAGTAATGTCGCCCAACCCGATATGTGTTTTGTCCGGGGCTTGAGCAGAAGAACGATTGCAGTTGTTGCACTTCAAATTACATTGGTAGGTAATATCTATTTCTATCAGATCATCTGCTGCCTGATACTGGCAACCTATCAACTTAGTTACTGGCTTTTGCACACGAAACCATCGCCACAATGCCTTTAGATGAAACCACAGTTTGGCTAAGCGAAACCATTTTTTCGGAAAATCATGTGAATAAGTAAACGGCTCCTTGTTATTGATTAACGCCACCAGCTTGCTCCCTTTAACTTTTGTTATAATTCATTTTATTACTACTTTGATGCTCTAACGTATAATGTCCCTACTCGCTGCCTCACAGGACAGTCCAGTTACAGGTCGTATTCACGCTTATTGATCTGCCCCATCAGTATTGGCCAATAGACATGCCAATACTGATGAACTAATTCAAACTCAACAGAGCCATACTGCTTTGCTATTTGCTTTGCATTTCTCTCGTAGAAAGAAGATGTTGTAGATATAATCTCAAGCCATATATCAACCTAACATGATGATATATGGATTATTTAGGGCTAATAATAAGGCACAAAACACATATGAACAATTGTGATTTTTATCAAACCCGCTTGGTGAGCTTATACTTCCCCCTGCCCAACAAACACCCCTTTCGCTCAACACCAGGTCCCATGACACACACCATGCTAGGGAAAGGCGCCGCATCTTGTTCTTGTCCATTTTGAAGAAACTTCAAGCGCCCCTTAATAAAGCGAACCTCACCTTTCGATAAGTAGTCATGAAAAGCTACGGTATCCGTTCTTGCCGGTACCAACATAACCACTTTAGTCCCCTTAAGTGACTCCTCATAGGCCTTTTTAGCAAATGCCTTTAGCTTTGAGTAAGGTGGGTTACAAAACACCACATGACCACTCCAGTCTTGCACTAAAGCGTCATCTTCTTCGGTAAAATAACTAAGGCAAAGCGCAGTTTCAGGTTCTGCTGCTGCGTCTAGAGTAAAACCGTATCGCTTATCTAGTTGCGCAAAAATCTGTGGAGGCGTCTGCCACTTGTCTTTGTTCTTGTCACCGTCTTTTGCAGATGAATACATGACTTTCAGGTTATCACTCGTCTTATCACCCTTACCTTCCTGCTTTTCAGTCAGATGAGTACCGAAGAAGAAACTAAATCATCATTTTTTATATCAATAGGTATCGCTGTCAGAGCACTTAACTTATAAAACAACAGTCCTTTCAACATCTCATAGTTTTCATCTTGAGGCGTAATCAAGGTCATCGACGACTTTAAAGCAAACGAAGTGGCAAATGAGCACTGTTCATTTAGACCGGAGATTTCATCCCGACTCAAAACGCATGAGCTCCATAGACTTGTCAAGACATCCTTGCGAAATGCCTCGACATCGTCTTGCCCATGAATTTGATTTCCTGTGGCAACGACATATATCTTTGCCGTGCCTGAGCCATCTGAGCGACCAAAGTTACTCCAAAAACACCGAATGCCATCGTTCTTTCTCGCCTCACGCCAGAAGTCACTGGACTCGGTCTGCTTATCTGCATGCTCATCTAACTTACGTAAGATTTGTGCGAACCCAATCTTTGCTACTTGCTCTTTGGTAAACTCCTGGCTCACATCATGGAACTGAATGGTAAAGCGGTAACCAACCACCAATGCACCTGATGAGGTTAACTGTTCAAAATGGTGTTTAAACGCCGCGAGCGAATCTTTAACCAATGGCCCCCACTCTAGATTTACTTGTACTTTCTCAAACTGACTCTGATGGTGCAAAGCAGTTTCTCCGAGGCAATAGCCCACTCGTTCTTGATTAATCATGGGCACCTCCAGATAACACAGAATCAATCCATTGGCAGACGGCACTTTCTTCCCAGGCCACTGCTCGCTTTCCAATACTGACGCTTTTTGGAAACTCTCCAGTATCCATCATCCGGTAAATCGCCGAGCGCGATAATGACGTTACGTTGATAACTTCGTTCAACCGAATCAATCTTTTTGTTTGCATGATAATCACCTCTTGTATTCATTCATAAAAGAAGTGCGCCATGTGTTTTTTCTCAGGATGGCTGAAGCCATCCCAGATGATTCATTCCTATTCGATTCAAAACAATCTCAAACACATATTACCCAGGTGAATTAGTGCATTGATTCGATAGGAGAATTGAAATGAATGACAAACCCAGCAACTACCCAAAAGCCAAATCGTTGCCTGAACACCAAGTACTAGAACAGGCTGCACAAATCATAGCTAACCGACATTTAAGAGGAGATGTATTTACAAGCCCCAGCGCAACAAAGGAGTTTTTGTCTTATAAACTTAGTCAGCACGAACGTGAGGTTTTTGCTGTGCTTTTGCTTGACAGCCAACATCGATTAATTGAATACAATGAGTTGTTCTTTGGAACCATCGATGCTGCCACGATTTATCCAAGGGAGGTCGTTAAGCTCGCATTAGCACGAAACGCCGCTGCAGTCATTTTTGCCCATAACCATCCATCTGGAGAAGCTGAGCCCTCGCAAGCAGATAGACGCATCACTTCACGGCTTAGTGACGCATTAACGTTGATCGACGTCAGAGTTCTGGACCATTTCATTGTTGGTGAGTCATGCGTCTCTTTCGCAGAGAGAGGAATGATATGAGTTTACCAATACTGAACAACGACATATTGCCGCTATCAAATGAGCTGCAAGTTAGACTATGCGCTTCTCTTGAGCTTTGCGCCATCCCTGAGGATGCAAAGCGCATCGCCCTTAATTTCAGAGATACACAGTACTACCAAACCGGTAAAGGACCCCACCCTATTGAAATTCACCTCGCTCGAGATTCCACCGCTTGCCCCTGGCATATAGCAGTAATGGCAAGCTTTGCCTACCCCACTGAGCTGAGCACACAAATGGAAGTCCAGCTCTACTTCAACTTTCGTCATGGCTGGTTTTATCAACCAGACATTGAACGCTGCGATCTCGACCAGCCGGAAGTCATTGAGCCCTTTCAATCCTGGGACAAAGCCTTTGTGAATCTACTAAACAACAAAGGCTTTAACCAACTCACTCTAACCGTTCTTAAAACGCTTTTACCTTAATCATCACCTCATGAATAGATTGCCGCTTCCCAACAGCGGTAAGGAGCCCTTATGCCCGTAGAAACGACCACACAGACCCAACTGACCTTTGCTAATACGGTTCAGGGGATTTCAGATAAGTTACTGGATGCACTAAGAGCAGCAGTATCAAACAAAGATACATCCCAAGCGATAACTGTCACCATCAACTTTCGAGATAGCAGTTACTCCGCTGAAGCTGGTGGATTTCATCCAATTGAAGTTTGCTTTACCAAAATCAACAGTAATCACTGTCACTTTCTATACATCACAGATTTCAGCATCTCTGGAGGTTATTACCCAGAGCTTGCTCGTGATTTGGACTTTGATATCGGCAACAATGCCTTCTTTGCTCGTTACTCGGGCTGGCAATGCCTTGATAGTAAGGACGTACGTGAAATGTATAAGCTCTGGGAGGGCAACTTTCTCGCTTATCTTGATATAAACGCCTTTGACGAAATAAAGGTTGAATGCTTCTAAACGGCAAAGACAAGGCTTGGTGAACCCAAGCCTTGTTACTTTAATGTGCTCGATCACAAATTTTTTGTCTCATCCAAGCTTCAACATCCCGCACTCGCCAATTTACTGACTTAGCCCCCATGCGCAATGGGCGAGGAAACTGTCTACACTCCATGAGCTTGTAGATACTGGTCCGCCCTAACGCCACACGATTCATCACCTCACGAACATTGAGCCATTCTTCTTGGTCCATTTAACACCTCAGTCCAAATCATATCCATAGAGAACATTTTCATCACGACGCCCTAGTACATCGCGCATCCAATCTTGAACTTCACTTTCAAGCCAAGCCGTTGCTCGGCAACCTAATGGGATACTCCGAGGGAAGCGCTCTTCCTTTATATACCGATTGATGGCTGAGCGGCTTAGACTCGTCATCTCCATCACCTGCTTCATCCGAATAAAACGCATATTCCTTCCTTATTAAGTTTATCGAGCTTTGGGGCGATAAACCTTTACTGTGAATGTGCCAGCACTGCCCAGGAGATTTTTTACACACCCTTCTCATTTTCTGATACGAACCTTTCAGGAAATGAACCATGAGTCTTTTACCTTACTTTGAAAACGCAACACTAACGCCGAGCCAAGAAGAGCTCGTTTTAGAACTCGACTTATTCTTAAACGACGATTGCCATTCCACTTTTTTACTCAAAGGCTTTGCTGGGACAGGGAAAACTTTTATTACCCAAGGTCTAACACAATACCTTGCAGCGATTGACCGACAATTTACTTTAATGGCCCCTACAGGCAAAGCCGCCAAAGTCATTGCGGACAAAACTCAAACTGAAGCCATGACCATTCATCGAGTGATATACCAATACTTTGATATCGATGAGGAATTAAAATCGGACTCCGACCCTATAGATATCGCGACACTTAAGTCGCGCATTTCAGACAACCAAGATGCCTATAATGCTGTGTATATTGTTGATGAGGCTTCCATGCTCTCGGACCAATTTAGTCAATCTGAAATAGGGAAGTTTGGCTCCGGTTATCTTCTCCTCGATTTACTCGAATACATCAACTTAGATGACTGGCCACAACGCAAGATTATTTTCATTGGGGATAATGCTCAATTACCTCCCGTTCGATGCATTGGCTCCCCCGCCCTCAACCTAAGCGGTCTAGAGAGCTTCTATGGCTTAAATTGCACACAAGTTGAACTCACTGACATTGTTAGACAAAAAGCCGACAGTGGCATTGTGAAAAACGCAATGGAAATAAGGGAAGCACTGGAAAGAAATGAGCCCCAACCTATTCAGTTAACAGCGAACTCAAAAGATGTCCACATACTTGAGAAAGAAGTGTTCCTTGAACAATATTTCATCTCTTGTGACCATAAGCTTGATGGATGTAAACATAGTGTCATCATTACCAACAGCAACCGACAAGTAAGAGATTACAACCGTAAGGTACGAGAGCGGATGTTTGATTCACACGAAACTCTACATATTGGTGAGCAAGTCATGTGTGTGGCAAATCACGATACAGATGACCTGTTTATTTCCAATGGCGAAATAGGTTGGATAACTCAGGTCTGTCCAGAGATTGAGAGTCGCACCATCGACATCCCACCGCGTGAGTGTGATGATTTTCAACCTGGCCTCATCACCTTGGAATTCATCGAAGTGACTGTTAAATTTTTAAAAGATAATAACGAACCGTTTAAAGCAAGAAAGAAAGTGCTAAAAAATCTATTGGAGAGTCCTAATGGCTCACTGACCGCGCAAGAGCGAAAAGCCCTCCTTCTCGATTTCAAACAACGATACAAGGCCATCCCACAGCCGAAGGAGCTAGATTTCTTAGAGGCAAAGTCCATAGATGAGTATTACAACTGTCTTCAGCTCAAGTATGGATACGCAATAACTTGTCACAAAGCACAAGGAAGTGAATGGCCCCATGTGTTTGTCGATAACAACCGGAACAACACCTGCAGCGACCAAGCCTTAAGGTGGATGTATACCGCAGTGACTCGCGCCAAACAAACCCTCTACATAAAGCAATGAGGAACCAGCCCTAAACATCTCTTGCTTAGGGCACTTTTGCTGCCTTCCTATAATCAGAAACACAATGAATTGCCACTCATAAGATAAGGGTTAATGGACCATTTTTGTTCGCCGTTGTCCCCTAGTGTGTAGGTTAGGTCTTCAAAGGCCACGTTGAGTCAATTTAAAAGAAAAACAGACATACATTACTTAAGGGCATAAACGTTTATAAGAGGATAAATACGATGCCCAAATTACCCACCAATCATTATACCTACAGGCGTTACTTGACCACCCCCCCCCCTTTATATGCCGCTCAGTCATAAACAAATAGTGGAAAGCAACATAAGGCCAGCGCAAGAAATCACATAACGGGTAATAGTACAAATACTCACCTACCCCCCACACCAATCGTGACGGGACACACAAAAAACCCACTCCAAAATCCAACCGGCAAGTAATGCCCGCTCGCCCAATATCATCGAGATTATTTACTGACGGCACAGCAAGATAAGTCTACTTTGGCATTAGCTGACGGCACTGCTTTGCCTATAAATAAGCAATCAGTTATGGCTACAAAACCCAATCTCAGTGAACACATTTCTCTCCTTTTTGAGCTTTACAACCGAATTCCTCAGAACAGAGTGGTAACGGCACATGAGTTACTTCAACAACTCGCCAATATCAATATTGAGAGAGATATCCGCACTATCCAACGCAACCTTGAAATACTGGTTCGCTACCTGGATGTCGTAAAGGACACACGTGATCGGCCATATGGCTATCGTCGCACCCCATCGCAACTAAAAAGCTTCGGACCACGAGAAATGCTGTTGCTTCTTCTCGCCGAGGAGTGGCTAGTTCAGAGCTTTCCCGTAGAATACCGGTCGACTATCAATTCAGTCTTTTCAGACATTCACAACCAAAAGTTCCAGCAACCAGAAGCAAGATCAGGACAGCATCAGCCCCGCGTCCACCTGGATACAGATGCCGTCTTTGGTAATGCATACAGCTCAGCCTTTAGCGTCATTTTTGAACAGTTAAGTATCGCGCTGATTGAAACCAAACAACTAAAGCTCACCATCGATAATCAAGAGCACTGTGTTGAACCACTAGGCCTGGCTCTTCTGGAGCCAACTCTGTCATTAATCTATCGAGACACGAGAGACCGCCAGTACCAGCACATAAACATCGAGAGCATCCAAAATGCCGCTCTCTCAACTTTTACATTTCAATACCCTAGGAACTTCAATCTCAAGACCTACCTCGAGGGGGTGAAAACAACAAGCGGGAGGTCCCTCAAAACCTGACACCTTGTCTATTCACTCCAACAAGCAGTCGGCAAGCACACACGTTACTTTCGCTGTTTTATCAATAAAAAGGAAAACAATATGAAATACACAAAAACTATTTTGGCTAGTGTGCTCACCGCAACCTTTATTGGTTGTGGAGGCGGTGGTGGTTCGCCATCAGGCGGCGACACGTCAACAGCCACAGCAACCAAGCAAGGCAAAGTAATCGACGGTTATATTTGAATAGCCACCTACTTGATAGACACCTTTTAGTTAGACAAAATGACTAATAAAGAGGTGCTTATGAACAGCAAACGATATCCAGAAGAATTCAAAATTGAAGCCGTAAAACAGGTTACAGAAAAAG
>NZ_PYMH01000029.1 GCF_003025555.1 Photobacterium lutimaris
CTCACTGCTTTATAAGTTGCTGGGTGCCAATTGGTGCTCTCGTGAAGGCTTGAGCCTAGTGCGGTGAAAGTTGCACGCTGGGTTCTTAGAGGGACGACACTTGGTAACAGGTGTCGTCTACTCGACATTTCCTTGTTAGCTTTAGCTAGATTAGGACGGGTCACAGAGCACAAAAAAGCCTCGACAATGCGAGGCTTTCTCTGAGTTGGATCCCCCTGCTGAACTTTAACCAACGACATAAGGATTAACAGTCCGCCGTTCTACCGACTGAACTAAGGGGGAAGTCGTTGTGCCCGAAGGCGAGACGCCTAGTAGCGACTGCCCGATGGGGCGTCAACTTATAATATTCAATTATCTACTGTTTAGTGCCTCTTTCATCAAATTGCTTCTAACTTCACCGTTTTTCCACTTCTTTTTTGTGGTTAGCATCCGAGGTTCATAAGCGCCTGATTTAAAACCGATAAAACTCGATACCCGTTTTCAGCTGAAGGTAAGTACAAGAAAATGCCAACTTGAGCTATGGCAGTGATACCGATTCATTTTCAGGGGCTGTTTCTTGTGATTTTGTTGCCAGGTTAACCAGTTCATCTAGTAGTCTGGCTTTCTCTTCCGAAACAACCTTCAGCTGCATGGTTAACATTTCCAGCTCTTTTTCTTTTGCTGCAAAGTCTGCCTTAAGCTCACCATAGTGTTCCTGAACGCTGTCCAAATCTGCTTCCAGTGCGTCATTGTGCTGAGCCAGCCGCTCATGTTGACGCTGCTCCTCATGAAGTTGCCTGAGCGTATCATTCAATGCATTCACTGATACTTCGAGTTGCTCACTGGCTTGTTGATTTTCTTGCTCTCGCTGCTGCAATTTTGCAAGAAGCCCTGTACGTGCCTGTGACAGCGAAGACAGCTGCGCCTCCAAATCATCAATCCTTTTCATTGCATCGCGAACCTCGGCTTCAGCGGCACTTTCCCGCTCATTTGCCTGGTTAACGGCACTCGCCACACGCGACTCCGCTGTTTGAATGGCAATGCCATTTAACCATTGGACAATGGAATGCAACTCATGTATCAGCTTTTGGTTAACCGATGATAGCGCCTCTAAGAGCTCGGTGGGTAAATCAGCTGCTACAGTTTCTTGCTCATTACCTTGAGCACTTAGGTACGCCTGCCAAACGCGAAGCAATCGACTGGCATCGCCTTTATTGCCTACCGCTTTGCGCAGTGCAAAGCCCGTAACCCGGCGCTCTTGTTGCAGTAAGGCATTGCCGGCACGAATAATCACTTCGTCGGACACCTCAGGTGTCCGGCCAATTTGAGTTTCACTCATTACACACCTCCGGTGCACTGAAGAAAGTAAGTAAGAAACAGAAGAAAGAAATAAAGAAAGTAACGAAAGAAACGGCTTTCGCTATGGTTAGTTGGTCAGTCATAGCCCACCTCACAATCCTCAGGACTTGTGTCGCATGGCTCATCGCCCACGGCATGGATAATGCTGTGCACCACAGGCTGTAAATCCAGCGACAATTCGCTATCTAATTGCTCTGCCAGGCGCTGAAAGTAATCTTCAGCCTGATGCACCAGGCCGCGCTGCTGGTACGCCACGCCGATATAGGCCTCGCGAATCATCTCACCCAGCAACTCTCTTAGTTCCCCCTTCAGTTTTGCCTTCATTGTGCTCAAGCGACAACATTCAAAACTGAGTGATTTAAGGGCCAGCTCTTGGTCAGCAACCTCTTCTTTTTTCTTGGCGATATCGTGGTCAAGTTGCGCCTTGGCGGTTTCAAGATCAGCAAGCTTGCTGGCCACCTCCTTGGTTGCCAGCTTCAGCTTTTCCAGCCGCTTTTCTTCCAGCTCACATTTGCGGGTCGCGTAATTATGGCTGCGCTTGGACTTAGGCATTTTTACTTGCCGGTTCATTTTCTTACCCTCCTCAGATTGGCGCTCGGTTTCGGGAGCAATCTCTGCATGAAACCCACGTTTGTGCAGCAGGTGTTCGTTGATGAAGTCACGAAACATGGCTTGCAACCGCTCGCCGTGCAGCACCATTTGCGCTTGTGTGAGCACACAGTTTTCCGGAAGCAGCTCTTCCTCCTTCTCTTCGCTTTCAGCACGCAGCTTGTTCTGTTCGCGGACATACTGATTAACCACTTCAATTTGGGTTTTGAGTAAATCCCAGTTGCCAAAAACACTGTCTTGCCCAGACAGGAAGTAGTGACAATGCGTACCGGTCTCTTCATTTTTTAGTCGCTCATCAGCATGCACCGCCATGGCGTGGATGGGGTATGTCGGAAAATAGTGCGTGAGGAACTTTTCCGTAAAGTCCAGCCAGTCCTGCGGCGTAATGGTTTTGTTATCTACGTTCCAGCGGTGAGGGATTTTAATTATCCCCTCTTGAAGGTATGTGGCATTCTGGTTGGGCCTGGCTCCAGTCAGCTTGTTATGCACATCAACAAACTTTCTGACCGTGCCCATTTTTTGCTGATGACGCGCCAGCGTTTTCATATCCAATTGCGCTACTTTTCCCGCAGGAATCGGGCAATTATCGGATGTCGTCCAGAGCTCCCGCAGCAATTCGGCCGCATCCTCATGGCCTTTTTGACGTTCAACCTCCATCGCCTTTTTAATTTTGGCTTTGAGTTGCCGACGCCGGGTCTTTAGCTTCGCCTGGTTCTTCACTTTTGGGGCTGGCATAATCGCAGCTAAGATGGCTTGTTTTTGCTCTAGGTTATAGTCATCAAGCGACGCGGTTTTGCCATCAAACCAGAGCAAATTTTCCTTCGCCAGCGATTCATCCCACTCCGGCGGCTTAGCCTTTTGGGAGAGGATACGCAGCGTGTGGCCCAGTATCTTGGCGATTATTGCAATCCCCTTGGCCGTCGTATCGGGATTGAAATGGCGGTGAAAGACACGGATGGTTTTCATACCCCACCTCCTGTAGAGGTGGGGGCCGAATTCGGGGTCAAGGGGACTCCCTTGCCAGCCGCTGTCGTCTCATCTTTTGCGCAGCTAAAAGTGAGACGATAGCTTCGCTGGTTAAGTATCCGTCGCCCTTTCGGGGCGCGGCCCATGTCGAGGCTGTCTCCGGCCAAAATCAAAAAACTAGTCATGCGCACCTCCCGACAGGTTCAACGCCTGCTGAAGTGTGCTGGCCAACGCCGGATTTTGCTCCAGGGCTATCAATAACTGTCCAACCAGGCCCAGTGAGGTTTCGGAGGAGCGGTTTGGCAATGAGGGTGCTGCTCTACTAACGGACTGACTTAGGGTTTCCTCAACAGGGTTATCGACAACGCCAAAGACATCATTCATGCATTCATAAAACTGGCCTGCATAGTTAGGGGCATCCTCCTTCAGCCAGCGGGAATAATGTTTATCCACCATAGTGGTATCTTCGTGACCAAGTTGCCGCGCAACCCACTCTTTACTTATCCCCGCAGTGAGGCAATGGCTGGCGAAAGTGTGGCGGGGCTGGTTCGGCCCCCGGTGCTTAATGTCCAGCGCCTTCAAGAAAGGGGTAAAAAAGCTTTTGGCGTACTGCCGCGAGTCAATGAAGGGTTTCCCGGTTTTGGTATTCAGAAATACATGGCGTACATACAGGGTCTTGTAGGTTTTATTATCCGCCTGTAACACTTTTATCCGTTTGGCCCTGAGATGACCTGTCAGCAGATATTGCCGCTTTAAAATACCCACTACATGCGGATTCATCTCAATGGTCCGCAGTGAGGAGGCGGTCTTGGGTACTTTATACCCACCGAGCACTTTGCATTTGTTGATGTCAATTTGACGGCGTTCAAAATCGACGCAATCCCAGTCCAACGCTATCGACTCGCTAATCCGTAAGCCGGTTGCACAGTTGGCCAGGCACAGGTTCTGCTCACCTTGGTATTTGGTTTGCGCTTCCACCAGCAGGGTTAGCTCTGACTTGGTAAATGGCAGAGGCTCGGTGGCTTCAACCGCTAAGTTGTTCAGGCCGTCCATGGGGTTGCGAACAATCACGCCATCGCATTGAGCGCTGCTAAAAATAGCCCGAAGCACAGTGAAATGTTCATTAATCGTTTTGTTGGCAAACTTCTTGTGCGCCTTGATTTTCCAGGCTTTGATATCGGATTGCCTGATGGCCGCTATCGGCCTGTTGCCAAAGCGCCGGACCAAGTTTTTTACTTTGGATTTGACGGATTTCAGGGTAGAAGGCGCTACCTCAAATTGGCGCTCTGCGAGGTATTGCGCAGCATAATCTGCAAAAGTGTGTTGAGCCATTGGTGACCTCCGCGGTTCGAGCCGCTTTTCATCATTATTTGGTCACAAGCTAACACGCCCCAAAGGGCAAATACATACTAAGCTGCTAATATTTGATGCCTTTTTGTCAATCAAAACAATTGGTTATACATGCTCTTATATAAGGCGCGTCAAAAATCCACAGTACAATCAGCGCCATAGTTGATTAACTCCAGGTACTTCTTTAACACACTGAGCTTGTATTTTTTTCCATAGCGACCAAAGGTTATTTTTTGGTTTTTATGGCCGACCAGTTGGGCAACGATGTTTTCATCTACCTCTTGTTGTTTCAATTCATCAACAAAGGTATGCCGAAACGAATAAGCAGTCGGTCGCTGTCCCGCTTTCATACCGATTTTATTCTGCAATCTCGCAAGCTGTTGGCAATATTGGCGAGACCAGTCTTTGTTCTCCCCTAACGGGATGTAAGAAAATAGCTGTGTCTGGCCTGCTTGCTTTAGTTCAGACACATAATCTTGAAATCCCCATGACAAAATCTTGGTATGCACCGGGACAAGACGGTATGAACTGTCGGTTTTGACACGCTGTCCACCCCCTTCTGAGCTGACACGGATACAGGTCATGCCATCGATATCGTCAACCCTTAGCTGACACGCCTCCGAAGGCCTGAGACCATGGAACAGCATCAGGAGGGTCACCCACTTAAACGCGGCATCTTTTGCTTTAAACTCCGCAGACTGAAACAAGCGCTTTAATTCGTGTTTTTGCCAGCGCTGACGCGCTGAACCCGTACCAGTGCACGACGATTTAGCCAGTGGGATATCAGTGAACGGATTAGCAGTGGTGTAGCGCATCAACTTGCACCACTTAAAAAACTGGGAGACAGCCGCTAAGTACTCCTTGTTCGTCTTATAGCTGCGCTCCTCGCCGAGCAATACATCCCGATACACGAGTGCCTCTGCGCTGGTAACCTGAGACACCGTTGTCGCTTTGGTGGAGATGATAAAGTGCTTTATGCGCTGTTTAAGCTGTTTTACCGTCAGTGGTCGCACCGACTCTTTTTCCTTTGAAGCGATAAATTGCGACAAAGCTTCACTTAATGTGATACCCGGTGGCGACTTCGAAGCTTCAACATCACTTGCTTTGCTGGCTATCCGAATAGGAACTGTTGCCTTGTCAGGAGAGGTAAAGCCGATGCGAATTTGGTTGATAGTTTCGTCAACCAAGTGCTTAAAGTCAGCCACGGTTTCATCAGGCCGAACACTCGAAACCAGTGGGCGTAGGGTTCGGGCGACTTCAAGGTTACGTTCTACAGCCTCGGCACGACACTTGGTTAGGAGCGAAACCTTGATGTCAAACGAGAAGCCTCTGTCTTTTAAGGCTTTTGGCAGGCAGATACGAGTGTAGTAGGTGCAATTTGTAGCGCGGAATAGGTACATTGTCTCAGTCAATCCTATGATGGATGCTTGCAATGCCCAGAAACGAAAAAAGCCGTTGATAATCAACGGCTTTTTTCGTTTTTAATTTGGCGGAGAGATAGGGATTTGAACCCTAGATACGCTACAAACGTATGCCGGTTTTCAAGACCGGTGCTTTCAACCACTCAGCCATCTCTCCTTTGTGCGGCGTATAATATAGGGGTTTACTTACACTGTAAACCCCATAAAAACCGTATGGTTACTGTTTCAGCAAATACGACCTATCACGGGCATTTTACACTCTCGCCCCCACTTCGAAACGAGAAAAACGTGGCTACGTGCGGTTTTATTACTCAGTATCCCGATTAACACGGTCAGGACGCGCCCGCTTGGGATAATCATAATAGAACATGGTTCCCTGCTCTTCAGCAATGGCCTGCCAGCAATCAACCTCGAATCCGAACACCACCACACCACAAGTGGGAATATTCTCCTCTTTGAAACCGAACATCTGTGCCAGTACGGTAAGCGCAGGGTTGTGGCCTACCAGCATCAGCCGGTCAACCACATCGCTGGTTTCTCGTATGATATCGATGAGTTCAAACGCTGATTCAGTATAAATCATCGAGTTCGACTCAAGTTTAGGAGCACAACCTAGGCCTTCAGAAAACAAGTAGGCTGTTTGGGCTGCACGCAGTGCCGAGCTGGTGACAATCAGCTGTGGCCCCTGCTGCCAGCCATTCAAGCGGTGGACCATCTTCGGAATATTTTTCAAACCTCGGTTATTAAGAGGGCGCTCGTGATCATCGAGCGTGGGATCATCCCACGATGACTTACCATGACGGACTAAAAACAATAATTTCATTGCTCTCCCCTTTTCAAACAGGCTGCTGTACTTCAACATCACGTTACACCAACCCAAATACAACCTCGTACAACTAGCTATTAGTATATGAAATCACATAAAGAAGGCTGTTTCGATTACAAAAAAGGGCTGCCATGGTGGCAACCCTCAAATGTATCAAGCGATCTGTATACCATTCTACATGGCCGATTTCACCGCCCGGGCCAATCGATCAGCCGCTTGTTTTGGATCAGCCGTTTTGGCATTGAAAAAGTTGCTGACTACATCAAAGATAGCGGCTTGGACATAGCTGGTTGTTGCCAATCCCTGAGAGACACTCGGCACCAAGCCTCCGGATTGGCTACTTTGCTTGAACGCTACCAGAGAGTCTTTGGCACACTGGTCAAACTCAGCCAAGTCCATGTCCATTCTGACAGGGATTGAGCCTTTGCTGAGGTTAAACGACGCCTGGAACTCCTTATCCAGTATTGCTCTCGCTAAGTCCTTCTGCGCTTGGCTGTTGGCTTCATCGGTGAGTTTAAAGAAAGCAAAACTATCAATATTGTAAGTAAATAGCCCCTGTGTTCCCGGCGCAGCCATACACAGATAATCTTTTCCCGGTAGTTTTCCGTCCGCTTCGAACTCGCCTTTGGCCCAATCACCCATGATTTGCATCGCGGCTTCGCCACTGCTAACCATGGCCGTCGCCGAGTTCCAACTGCGTCCCCGGTAACGAGTGTCGACATAATCACGCATGCGGCGGAACTGGGTGAAAACATCCACCATCTTATCGCCACCAAGCACCGACATGTCGAGCTCAACAAACGCACGCTGATAATCAGCAGGGCCTAATACCGCCAAAGCTACCGCTTCAAATAACGTCACGTTCTGCCACGGTTGACCGCCATGGGCCAATGGCACATACCCGGCTTGTCTGAGTTTCTCGGCAGCGACAAAAAATTCATCAAGCGACTTGGGAACCTCAATCCCGACGTTGGCAAATACCTTTGGGTTAGCCCATAACCAATTGACTCGGTGGATATTGACCGGTACTGCCACATAGTCACCGCCGTACATCATGATTTGACGGGCGACAGGCGGAAGGATCGTTGACCAATGATCGGCTGCGGCGACATCATTTAAGTCGGTAAGGAAACCTAACCTTCCCCACTCGTGAATATCATGACCTTTGATCTGCGCAGCCGAAGGCGGATTACCCGAAACTGCACGGGTTTTCAGTACTGTCATCGCGCTTTCCCCCCCCCCACCGGCAATAGCAAAATCTTTCCAGTGGTTCCCCTGAGCTTGAATCTTATTTTTCAGCAGAGAGACAGAACGGGCTTCACCACCAGACGTCCACCAGTGTAATACCTCTACTTCTCCAGCAGAAGCGGCACTATTGGCAAGCATCAACAAAGCCGATATCAAGGTGTGTTTCATGTTCATTGCTTAATCTTCTTTCAACAGGCGAGGAATATAGACTTTCACTTCCAAACCGCCATCGACCGCATTATGAATCGCCATATCGCCACCATGGGCATGAATGATATTACGGGCTATCCCTAATCCCAAACCATGGCCCTCATCATCTTTTGCAATACGCGCGTAAGGTTCGAATACCGTTTCGAGTGATTCTTTGGGGATCCCAGGGCCTTTATCTTTAATAATGAGGATCAACGAGTCTCTTTCATCAACGATGATCAATCTCACCTCGTCACCGTACTTCACCCCGTTATCAATCAGGTTGCTAAAGCAACGCTTAAGCGCCAATGGTTTACCCATCAGCGGGGCGATTTTCATCTCCGGTATCATTACCTTGGTTTGATGATGGTTATGACGCTCGGCAATGCTGTTAAGCAGCTCCCTGAGATCCACTTGGGTAAGATTTTCATGCAAGTCGGTGTCTTTCACCGTTTGCAGTGCACCTTTGACCATCATCTCCAACTCATCGAGATCACGGTTGAATTTTTCAACCTTACTATCATCATCAATCAGCTCGGCACGAAGCCTCAAGCGGGTGATTGGCGTTTTCAAATCATGAGATATAGAAGAAAACAAATGCTCGCGATCATCAATATAACGCTGTACCCGAGACTGCATCCGATTAAATGCCCGTGTCGCCGTCACCAACTCCGTCGCCCCTTCTTCTTTTAGCGGCGGCTGATAAATATCGAAACTCATGGCATTGGCCGCATTGGCAAGACGTTTCAGCGGCTTGGTCTGGCGTCTGATCATCAAAAAGGTAAACACCAACAGCAATGCAGTTATGAACACCATAAAGACCAATTGCTGACCTGTGATAATTTCGTCTTCCAATGTCACGTATGGTGCAGGTAAGAGGGCGGCGATATACAACCACTCATTTTCCGCCAGCTCCAGCTGCACCACCAAAATAGGCGGATTGAAGGGTTCAAGACTCAAGGTATAGTGCGCCCAAGAGCGGGGCAGGTCGCTGAGTAAAATATCATTTTTCAGAACATGTAATGTTTCAGGGCGAGAAAATTCCACCCGGATCACATCGAGCAAAGGAAGCTTCTCACTGAGTACTTCCTCGAAGGCGCCAACCGCCGTCTTCTTCATCAGGGAGTCAGGAATGGGATCGATCAAGATCTCTTCCTGGTTAAAGGATACAAAGAAACGGGTCCCCCCCATATTACGCAGCTGATCCAGCACAATATGGCGGTA
This sequence comes from Photobacterium lutimaris, assembly GCF_003025555.1. GTDB lineage: Bacteria > Pseudomonadota > Gammaproteobacteria > Enterobacterales > Vibrionaceae > Photobacterium > Photobacterium lutimaris. Next base: position 9,172 of record NZ_PYMH01000029.1, read on the forward strand.
TTCTAAAGGCAGGGACTGGAAAAAGGTCACGGTCGAGGCAAACATGTTGGCCATACTGGCCGAGGCTGATTCCAAGCCAGCCAAGTCACGCTGCTTCGATTGTCCGTACCAAATACTGGTCGCAATCACCTGGGCAAGAAAGACTGCCAACAGGGTGAACCAGAGCGTGCGGGCCAACAGGGATTTTGGCCACCACTTTCGAATATTCATAGATAAAACCACCAGCAGTGCGAGGCTGCTTATTCCTCGTAGGTAACCTCGGCATTGAACGAGTAGCCGTTGCCGCGGATTGTCTTGATCAATCGCTGCTGGGTCCCCTTATCTCCCAAACGCTGACGCAAACGGCTCAACTGAACATCAATGCTTCGAGCCGATGGCGTCGCTTCGCGACCACGGGTCGCAAAGGAGATCGTATCACGATCCAACACTTCATTAGGACGCGTCAAAAACAGCATCAATAAAGCAAAATCACTGCCGCTGAGTTCGTAATCTTTATCTTTGTCCAAATCATATAGACGCTGGGCTGCGGTATCCAAGCGCCAATTTGCAAACCGGATTGCCTTGGGAACCGATGGCATCTGCTGTGCTTCGGTCGGCTTTACACGTCGCAATAGAGCTTTAATACGCGCCATCAACTGGCGAGGGCTAAACGGCTTAGCAATATAATCATCAGCTCCCAGTTCCAAGCCTATGATTTGATCCATCTCATCAGAAACCGCTGTCAGCATAATAATAGGCACATCTGAAGTTTTACGGATGTATTGGCACAGGGTAAAACCATCATCCCCCGGCATCATCACATCTAGCAAGATCAAATCCGGAGTTCCCATTGCCAGACGCCGCTTCATTTCCTCTCCCTCAGCAGCAGTTATTACCGTAAACCCCGCCTTGGTAAGATATTCGTCCAGTAATTCACGAATTTCCTGGTCATCATCAACAACAAGAACCTTCTTGCTTGTGCTCATTACATCTTCCTCTGTCCTAGCAAAGTGCTACCCCTGCTCGACTACACATTCTTCGGACAACACCATGCCAAAAAACAATAGGCTAGCGCCCAAGTCATACCAATGCGCTAACATATCAAACTGAATCAAAAAAGGCGCGTACCGCGCCTAATAATCATGATCTGAACAAATAAAAATGACAAATGCCACTTCTCGAACCTAGAGAGCTTAGGCAACCGCCATTTTGATTTTGTACTTAGACACTGCTTGCTCAAAGAACTCTCGCTCGTCATCATCAGCAATATTGCCGGCAACTTCGGCAAACACTTCATAACCTTTCTTGCCGTTCTTTACTTGCCAAACCGAGTAGGACGCCTGCTTATCCAGTTCCACCCGATTTTTTTCTGCTTCTGAAAGCAACGATAAATTATGCATGTTACCTATCCTATTCCGATCAATCCGGGGGCAATTTTATCCCAAACCCCCGTTATTCCCAAGATACTCTTAAGGCATTACCAACGAAAAGCCCGCAACGCCCCCCATAATAACAGGAGGACGTTGCGGGCTTAGCAAACCGATAAAGCTAGAGGTTCAGAACCCAAGCAACCACTTAAAGGTAATGAAAAATCCGGCAACCACGGCCATCGTCAGCGCAACACTCGCCACAGGGCTAAGTGTTGCTGCACACGGGTTATTTATAGCATCGGCCAAGCTGGGCTCTTCAAAGGCGTCCTTCTTCTGTGACTGAACAAGCTCGCTCACATAATGTTCAATGGTATCAACCGCTTCTTCAACCGAATCAATAACCTGGGCACCCAGCCAACGCTCTTGGTCGATTAACTGCTTAGACTCAACATGGCGCACCCCAGTAAAGCGTCCTGTACGGCGGTCAACGACCGATACCGCCATATACCCCTGGTCCTCGCTCCATACCCAGCAAGGCAGGTAATTTCCTTCGATATTGACTTGGCTCGGGAAGGGGAAACGAGCATTACTGACAATCTCCGTCAGTTTCTCTTTTACATCACACAAGGCATGTAACTGCTGAAGACACGTTTCTAACCAATACGGGAAATTATTGCGAAAAGCACTCTGGCGTAGCGGAGCAAGGCGAGTGGCTCCCCTTACCACAAACTCGGTAACTTGCTGGCTTACGTCACTCTGGTTCGGCCAACACTTCTCTGCTGAGTCCATGGGTAAGGTTAAGCGTTGGCAAATGGTACCTTGGGGGGAAACCAGCCTCAGCGTCTGCAGGTTTTCTTCTATCGAAGGAAGGTATTCAATATGCCAAGGTTTAGCGACTTTCCGTATAATAGCCCGGTATACCTGCTCAACTGTGGATTGATAATGCTCATAGTTGCTCATAAGGCACCTCCGGGTGGTTTCTGGACTAACCTCATTGTAGAAAAAAACGGCTTTCATTATGGTGATCAGAATCTTGTTTTGAATAAGAGGTAAGATGCAAAGCAATGCAGTAAAATCGCACATTATTTGTCATGTCATTTGTCAATTATGCCAACAGTGCCGATATCTGGCTCTGTTGTACTGACATGTTGCTGATTACATCACCATGAAAATTGCCATTTACCAGAGCCATAGGTGTTGGTAAATGTTCGGACAGTTTGCCGTGATCGGTTTCAGCACACCTCTGGACAAATGTGAGTTACAGGCCTTAGTAAATAACAAATCACCTCTAATTTAAAAACACTTACTTATCATTGTTTAGTTCAAATTTATTGGGGTAATTGCGATAACCAAAAATGCTAGTTTTGAGCCAAATACTCAT
>NZ_PYMH01000003.1 GCF_003025555.1 Photobacterium lutimaris
TAGCACGAAGCTGATCATCAGAATATTTTGGTTGATAGATACCGTTGTTCTTTTTTAATCTTTCTTTTGCTTCTTGTAATCGCTCAAGCACTTCTTCTAGTGAAGTTGGTGGTTTCCTATATTTTGACTTACGGAAGTTATTTTGTTTGATTTTTGACGGCACCTCAGCCCCATTCGGCTTTGCAATCCGGTGCTCGACCAAGCCATTGGTTTGTCCGCGCTTGACCTTGTATTGGGCTTTTTGTTTTAGCTGTTTCGTTAGGGTTCTGAGTAATTGACCAAGCTCAGCAAGCTTACCGGTATGGCGTGCCTTGCTGGCTGTAGCTCCGGCTGTACCAAGGCCACCGGTTGATGCGGCCAACAAAGCAGCCAGGACAATTTCAAATACGGCGCCGCCCCCGATATAGGCCCACTCAGTTATGTGCTGTGCTTTGGCATATTCCGTCGCAAAGTTCATCAAAGCGCTCTGGGTTGCCGGATCATTTTTGATGAAACTGGCTATGTCATAGGCTTCTGCTAGGGTTTCTTTGCTGATGCTATTGGGGTCAAACCCCAGCGCTTTGACAAGCGCTTGATGGTTTTGGTCGTTGAAGTTGTTACCGAAGGTCGCGAGCCAGTCATCGGTGACGGTATCGTTGGTTCGCCAAGCAGCAGATGCGGCTCTGCGAAGGTAACCACTTGCGCTGGTTGCCGCATGGACATCATCAATAAATTCCAGTAGCCCAGCACCCGCATCATAGACCCCTTTCCCTACCTCCCTGGCGAGTACCGCACCTTTCTCCAGCATATTCATCTGCTGGTATTCGGCTTCAATTTCTGCAGCCTGAGCTTTCTGCTGGGCGATAATACTGTCTAGCAACTGGCTGACTTGGGTGCGGGTTGTGCTGATGGCGGACTCAGATATAGGAGTTCCAAATGTGACTTCAACATCACCAGGCTCGAGGTCATCGTAATGCTGGCTACCTGATTGATCTAAAGTACCCTCGAAAACTGTACCCGAAGACAGCAACTTGACCTGATAGGGGATGCCTTCTGCGGGTTGACCATCCGGTAAGGTGCAAGTGAGATCAAAACACTCCAGTTGCTGCGGCCTTTTGTCCGTTTTGCCTCCTTGAGTGAGGGCTTTGGCTGAGGATGCTATTTTGTCTATTGAGATGACTCGGGCTTTGCCTGCCATAGGTACGTCTGCACCCGTGCTCTCGGGCGGTGGTGGCATGAAGCTGTGTACCCTGTAAACATTCAGATCACCACTTGCCATTCGGCTACTGAGTTCATCGATCATTTCATCAATCGATTTATGGTGCTGCAGTGGGGTAGGGCAGAGCTGCTGATATAAGGTAAGAAGTTCAAACTTTCCGCTCCAAAACTCGCAATGATGGCGGAGTAAGTACTCAGCTCTGAACTTGCTCTGATAAAGGCGATCAGGTTGTACGACGTGACCGTCACGGCTTTGATAATGACGACCGATGACATAGCCAAAGCCTATTTCATCTGCCACCAATGTGCTGTGAAATTTGGCATGGGTAAGTGAATCCTCAAAGAACACCGCGCTAACTCCCTTCTATTCGTTGGTGTGGTATCTAGCTGTCGTGAAGGTCAGAGATTTGCTCTGTTACTTTCAACAAGCGCGAATAAGTTGTTGGCCTTATTCATCACCGTGCTAGCCGTTCGCGGTTTTCCTGATTTGAGCAGCTGATCGGAAAACGTTAAATAACGACTCGCCATAGAGAGCCTGAGCTGGTTTAAAGGAATAAAGTCATCAGGAAGGGCTTGAGCCAATAGATTGATATCGCCGCCAACATTGTCTAGCTGTTCGATTGTTGTACTCTGCTTTATCAATGACTCGAATGCCGAAATTTTACTTTCATATAGAGTTCTTGCTGCCTGGTAGGGGAAAGAAGGGGTTTGTCCTTGTTCAATTTGATGTTGGTATTGGACCATATCATGAACAGATTGTTTGAAATTCTGATCGTAGCTAGCAAAAGACTCTAGTTTGAGAGTATTCAAGAAAAATAGCTCACCGACTTCTAGAAGCGGTTGGAGCTTAGCAACGTCAAGATCTGAGGTTGCACTCGATAAACTGGTTGTAAAGATCTCTTCAGATTTAGCCGTAGGCTTGAAGGTATAACCTGACTTTAATTGCTGTAATTCGCCAAGAAGCTGATATACGTCGTTACCACTTTCATGATGCTGATAATCACCTTTCTCCAGTAGTACATTGATGCGTTGTACCAATATATCTATTGTTGATGTCCAACTATTGGCGATCCTCTCACTCATTGCATTGAGAGTAAGGGAGTCAGGGTATAAGGACTGTGCTGCAATGATCTCTTTTTCTATTGCGTAGTAATCGGGATAGCGTTCTGTACGGTTGGTCAATAACGCATTGATTTTGTTTTGGTATATGTTAAGAATTTGCTCCCTTTTGTCATGAAGTAAACCACTTATTAATAGTTGTTGGCCCTGTGGAATCACCGGTAATATTTCGAGCAACTTATTAGACGGTAAAGCGACAAGTTGCTGGTTAGCAGTAATATCGCTCTGTAGGATCTCTAATTGAGCGGAGAGGTGCCGTAGACGCTCCTCTTTCATCATAAAGCCATACCCGATGAGAGCGGCGATACATACTGTGGCAGCACCTGTTGCGAATAAAGGCCAATAGCGCTTGTTGAGTCGCTCTGTCATCTCGGTAAAATTGGAAATCCGTTGCTCAGACTGAAAAGCCAGTCCGCTCTGCAGTATTCGCCAGTTTGTTTTGCTGATATTGGTTGGTTTTAGTGCCTTAAGCTGGTTTTTTTCTGCAATATCGGCTGGTTTTCGTTCAAAAGGGTGCTGGCTAGTTAGTAGTTCGTAGGCAATACAGGAAAAAGCAAAGATATCATCTTTGATTTCAGGTTCACGTCCTTTAAGTAAGTCGGGGGAAGCGTAGGTGGGGGTATACCCACTTAAGGCATTGGTTTCATCTCGGGTTTCTGCCGCATAGTAGTCGGCATTTAGGTTCAGTGCTCTCGAAACGCCAAAATCAAACAGTTTAATCCTGCCATCTCGAGTAAGTATGATATTGCTAGGTTTAAGGTCTGCGTGAACCACGCCTTGTTCATGGGCGTATCGCAGGGCAGAAATGACTTGGTCGAGTAGCCTCATCGCTTTGTCATAGCTTAAGCCATTCGGGCGAGAGCGTTGGATAACCTCCTCCAGTGTTTCGCCGTCCAGCCATTCCATTACAAGAAAATGCGCATGCTTGTCACCACCGAAGTCGTAGACTCGGATAATATTCGGGTGGCTTAATTGCTGGGTTTTTTGAGCTTCTTTAATGAGGATTTTAGCCGCGCCAGATTGGTTCATATATTCTTTTTGTAAAACTTTCAGCGCGACAAAAGGCGATTTTACGCCGGCGGCTTCTAGCAACAAATCTTTAGCTCGGTATACGTCGCACATGCCGCCATGGCCAATCAATGTTTCAACTTTATACCTACCTTTGATCAGCCTCCCCTGTATTTCATCACTATCAAACGTATCAGTATCTTTCTTGGGTATATTTTCAATATATTCGTTGGTATCAAGTAATTTTGTTTTTTCTTGTTGAGTGATTGGATTTTTATTTGAAATCTTAGCACCTGTATGTGGGGCTTGATCACTTTGATGGCGGTCCATGTTGATTGCTTGCTCCATGCTATCAAACCGTGGGCTTTGAGGGTTTACTTGAAAATAAAGGCTGTTGAATACCAATGTTTTTACTTTTTATATAGATGGATAATATGATAATGCGAACAAAGCCCAAAATAATTTGATGCAATGTAATGTATTGTATTTAATTTTATGAAGTCAGTGCGATAAATAACACAGACCTTGTTGGTTGTATTGATCTTCATAAGTTGTGTTTTTAGTATCTCGCCATACGTTGGAAGGGCTTGTTGTTTTTCAGTTTTATTAACTTTTCTATTGCTAATTATTTATGAACTTGTAATTTCAGAACTGGCAATTATTATTGAACAGGTGATGTTTTCATGGAGTTAATACTCTCAGTACTCAGTTATCATCGCTTTACATCAGATTTGGTAAATAAGATGTCTTTTTCTTTTAATGACAAAAAAGACACTTATTCTATTGGGCGTTCGTCCCAAAGTGACTGGTGCTTACCCGATCCTGAGCGGGTGATCTCTGGTCAACATGCCTTTATCCGATGTTACCCTGGTGAATTTTTAATAACAGATTTATCAACCAATGGTTTGTTTATAAATAAATCCATAGAGGCGCTAGGGAAAGACAACGTCTATAGGCTGAACAATGGCGATATTCTGTCCTTAGGTGACTATGAGATAGAGGTTTCATTATTTGAAAGCGCGACAGCGGGAAGTGCTAGTCAGCAGCATCAGATTAGCAATGCTGACGAAATTAAAAAATCAATGGGTCATGTAGGTATACCTGTTAAAGAACAGCACTTCAGTAACTTACAAGCGAGCGGTGAGAGTTCAGAAGGGCCGGAGAAGCCAGCTGTTATCAATGCCTCAAGACCGGAGTTTAATGGGGGCCCTGAAGACAGCTTTGCGTTAACCCTAAGTGATTATTCTGAACCTGGTAGTTTTAATGAGAATGCTATTCCTGAAGACTGGGAGCATATGCTTGGTTCCTCTATTACGTCCCCACCCGAAGCTAAGACAAATTCACTGGATGATGAAGTGGATGCTTATCGTATAAACGAAAGTAAGAGTAGGCCGGGAAATACACCAGAGAGAAAGTTAGCCGACAATGGGTTAGATAACAATTTATCACCAGACGCGGCTGCGTTTATCCGAGGACTAGGGATTAACCCAGATATGATACCAGCAGGAGCTTCCGAGCTATGGTGGAATGAGCTCGGTATAATCACACAGCAGTTAATGGCAGGCTTGATGGATGCGTTGCATCAGCGTTCTATTTTTAAGCAGAATAGTCGTTTGAATCAGACTTTATTCAAGAGGCAAGAAAATAATCCACTCAAGTTTTCAGCCACGATCGAAGATGCAATACATAACTTACTTAATCGAAATAGCACCAGTTTTCTATCCGCAGATAAAGCAGTAAATGAAGCCTTTCGTGATTTAGAAAAACATGAACAGGCATTGCTAGCCGGTGTTGAAGGTACGGTTCATGGTCTAGTGAAATTGTTGTCTCCAGATTCTATTTCAATAAGAGGGCGAGAGCATACGCTTTGGCAGAGAATAACGCCATCCAATACAAAGTCAAATAATTGGGATACCTATGTAGCTATGTATCAGAGGCTAGAACATGATTTGGATGGTGCAAGTAAGGCGTTTTATCTTGATGATTTTGTTAAGTCCTATGAGGCATATTTAAAAGGAGTAAAGTAATGAAGTGGTTACGGTATTTTCCAGTTTCATTTGTTCTTGTTTTATTTATGTCGGGATGTTCAGTGGCCAACTATGTTGTTCCGGCTTATACAACACTGGAGTTTAAAATATCTAAGGATGTGAATCCTGATATGAATGGTAAGGCGTCACCAGTTGTTGTGAAAGTGTTTGAATTATCATCAAGAACACTTTTTGAAAGCCAGGATTTCTTTGCTCTATATGATAGACCTCAAGATGTGCTAGGTCCTGATTTAATTGGTAAAAATGAATTTGAATTTACTCCAGGAACTCGAAAAAGTTACGACTTGAATTTGCCGAATGGAATTCGATATGCCGGGATTTTAGTGGCTTACCAAGATATTGAAAATGCCCGCTGGAGAGAAGTTGTAGAGATTAATACGACAGAATACCGAACTTATGACGTGGTAATTGATGAACTATCCGTGTTTGTTCTTAACCGTTAAACGCCTTTTATGTTGTTAGGAAAGTTAAATGACTGATTTCAGCCGGGTGGTGTGGAGTGAAGGGATGTTTTTGCGTCCACAGCACTTTCAACAGCAGGAACGCTTCATGTTGCATGAGGTGGCACAGGTTACGAGCTCGATATCTCCTTATTTCTGGGGAGTAAATGAATTGATGATTGATGAGTCCTTACTTAGTCATAGTCAGTTTGGTCTAACCAAAATTAGTGCACTCATGCCAGATGGTTGTGCTGTTGAGAGCCCATTGCGGGATATGCTACCAAAAGCAATTGAGCTAGAAAAAAATGTACGTGATGAAATCGTGTATTTGGCAATCCCGGCTGAAAAAGTGGGTGCGGTGAATATTTCAGAACAAGGCAGCACTCAAATCACTCGATATGGTTTTTCTGATCATGATGTTGCAGATACCAATGTGGGAACTGATAGCCTTGAAGTTTTGCAGTTGGCTCAACTTACGCTGGAATTCAAGTTATCTAGAGATAGCCTGTCTGGCTATATCACTCTGCCTATCGCGAGAGTTATTGAAGTCAGTGAAGAGGGGAAGGTGTCTTTGGATCAAAAGTTTATTCCCCCGTGCCTGAATGCGAATAGAAATCCGGTATCGAAAATATTACTCAATGAAGTTTATGGGATGCTGAAGTTACGAGCGGATGCACTGGCTGGCCGTTTAAGCCAAGGACAAGGTGCAGCAAATTCCATCGCTGATTTTATGATGCTGCAGCTGCTAAACCGTTATGAGCCGTTATTTGTCCACTTAACAAAGAGCGATGGGTTACACCCACAGCTTATGTGTCAGTACCTGTATTCTTTGGTTGGGGAGCTAGCGACTTTTTCTGATGCGAGTAAACGACCTCCTGAATTGCCCGTTTATCAGCATGATGATCTGGCAAATGTACTCAGTCATATAATGAGTGTACTCAATAAGTACATGAGTACAGTGCTTGAACAGACGGCTACGCAGCTTCCACTTGACGTGACGAAGTTCGGTATACGTGTTGCGGCCATAGGAGATAAAGGGCTTTTAGATCGTTCAATTTTTGTTATTGCGGTTAAAGCTGATATTCACGGTGAAGAATTGCGTCGCCGTTTTCCGTCACAAGTAAAAATCGGCCCAGTAGAACACATCCGTGATCTTGTGAATAACCAATTACCTGGAATTGCAATAACAGCCTTGCCAGTCGCCCCTAGGCAGATCCCATACCATGCTGATTATCACTATTTTCAATTGAATAAAAACAATGATTATTGGCAACGTTTAAGTGCCAGTGGCGGTATCGCTCTGCATCTTTCAGGTAAGTACCCTGAACTCGATATGCAGCTATGGGCGATTAATTAGTAATAGTTGGTGCAGGGATTAATTGATATGTCGGAAGCAACCCTAATTAAGCCTCGCCCTGGCCCAAGGGGAAAAAATGGCGTAGGACGCAACACTGCGAAACAACCCAGCGTTCAGAATGTTGATCAAACGGTTGTAATGACAAAGATCAAGGCAGGAGGGGCATCTTTACGGGTCCCTCCCTTAGGTGATAACCCACTTGTTGAGGAAGCGAGTACCTTGTTGTCATTGATCGGTCAAATAAGGAGTACTTCCCATCACAATGATGTGAGTGATCTACAGCAAAGATGCATTGATAAGGTTCGTGAATATGAGGTGCGTTTAAGAAGCCTGTCGGTTGACAGTGAGAAAATAGAAGCTGCTCGTTATTGTTTATGCTCATTTCTGGATGAAACGGTATTAAATACGGTCTGGGGAGGGCAATCGAACTGGTCTACGGAAAGCTTACTTTCTACTTTCCACTCGGAAACATTCGGTGGTGAGTATTTTTACACGCTGATGGAAAGCAATTTGGTAGATCCGCGCACCAAGCTCCAGTTGCTTGAATTGCAGTATATCTGCTTGTCGTTGGGCTTTGTTGGCAAGATGCGGGTTGAAGAGCGTGGAATGGACAAGCTCGAGAGCTATCGTGAGCAGGCTTATCAGGTATTGCTTGAACAGAACGGAGAGCCGAGTCGTGAACTCTCTCCGGATTGGGCTAATCATGTTATCAAACGTACTGAATTAAAGAGTGGAGTTCCACTTTGGGTGTTTGTTTCCGTTTTCTCATTGTTAACTTTGGCGATGTACATGGGGTTCAGTTATCAGATCAATGATTATTCGAATAAGGTGTTTAACCAGCTAAATGAAATAGCTCGTTTTGAAACCAACGACCGACAGCGTCAAAATTCCTCGGTCAATCCTGCATCAGTTCGCTTACAGCAGTTATTACAGCGAGAAATTGAAAATGGTGTACTTGAAATCATCGAACTGCCTGATCGTGTCCGAATTATTATGAAGTCAAGTGAGCTATTTCTCTCTGGTAGCGCTGAAGTTCAGACGGCTTTAATGCCTGTTCTATCGAAGGTTGCAAGGGCATTGGAATCAACGAGTGGGAAAATCTTAATTACAGGTCACACTGATAACCAGCCCATTTTTACCAGTAAATATCCGTCTAATTGGCATTTGTCATTAGCTAGGGCAACGGCAGTTGCTAACAGTATGGCAATGGGAACCGATTTACATGGACGGCTGTGGCCTGAAGGTCTAGGCGAGTCCAAGCCGCGCAATGCCAATGATAGCGAACAAGAACGCGCACGCAATCGCCGGGTTGAGATTGATTTACTCTTTTAAGTACAAGGGATTGAACGAGAAATATGTTCATAAAAGGATTATTTAGGCGGTTCTGGAACGTATTGAGCTCCAGGTGGGCTTTATCGTTTATTGGCTTGCTGGCCTTATCGCTGTTGATTTGGTTTGGTGGACCGTTGGTATCTATCGCAGGGCGAGAGCCATTGGCCAGTCATGTGCAAAGGCTTGTTGCATTGCTGGTACTGACATTTACTTGGGCTGTTATCAATATCGGCCGCCAATTACGGCATAAGCAGAAGAATGAGAAAGCAGTGAAAACACTGCTTGATGGTGATGATGACGCTTCAATGGTAAATGATGCGTCTAAGCGAGAAATAGACCTTCTCCGTTCCAGAATTACTCAGGCGCTATCCGTTCTCAGCAGCTCATCACTTACCCGCAATAAAAGTGTGTATCAATTACCATGGTATATCCTTATTGGCCCCCCAGGCACGGGAAAAACGACGGCTCTGTATAACTCTGGGCTGGAGTTCCCGCTGAAAGATAAGCTTGGTGAGGATCCGCTGGCGGGTGTAGGCGGTACTCGTCATTGTGATTGGTGGTTCACAAATAAAGCGGTATTGATTGACACCGCTGGCCGATATACGACACAAGACAGCAATAATGAGCAGGACTCTAGAGGCTGGCTGGGGTTTCTTGGGTTATTAAAAAAGCACCGTGCGCGCAGGCCAATCAATGGGGCAATTGTGACGGTGAGTTTGGTTAGTCTACTGACTCAAACACATACGGAAAGAAATTTGCACGCCCGTGCGATAAAGCAGCGCATTCAAGAGCTCAAAAACCAACTGGGTATGCATCTCCCTGTTTATATTGTTTTGACGAAAGCGGACTTGGTTGCTGGTTTTAATGAGTTTTTCTCTGATTTGTCTGTTGAGCAACGCGAACAAGTGTGGGGAATTACGTTTCCTGAGCATCCTGATGATAGGGACCGCGGCGTTGTGGGGCTGTTTAACAAGGAGTTTCATTTCCTGCTCGAATCACTGACTGAGCGCGTGAATATCCGGTTGAAAACAGAGCGAGATATTGAGAAGCGAACGTTAATTTATGAGTTTCCCAAGCAGCTAAAACTGTTACAGGCTGCTACTGATGATTTTTTAAAAGAGATATTTTCCCCCAACACTTTTGAAGAAGCCCCGATGCTACGGGGGGTATATATTGTCAGTGCTACTCAAGATGGGGTGCCGATTGATCGAGTCATGGCACAAACATCCGCTGATCTGGGTTTGGGGCAGGTAGCGCTTCAGCAATCGGGTGGAGCACCAAAAGGGTTCTTCATCAAGCGCTTGTTCGAGGATGTCATTGTGCCTGAGCAGTATCTGGGTACCGTGAACCGTTACCACAAGCGACAACACCAATGGTTTCGTCTGGGAGTTGTTGGAGCATGCTGTTTATCAACCGCTTTGATAGGCAGTCTATGGCTAGTGAGTTATAGGTGGAATAAAGGGCTTATCGATCAGTCTGATACGGCAGTACAGGCGTATCAACAACTGGTCATTCAACCTGTAACACCAGACACTGACGCGATTACTCTGGTCAATGTACTTGATGCGCTGAAAGATCTTCCTGCTGGATTTAGTGGCTACATGGTGGATACAGAGGAGTATAAACGTGCTGGTCTGTATCAGGGCGATAAGATTGGCCAACCAGCAAAGGCGGCTTATGTGCGCGGGCTGCAAAAATACCTTGCTCCTTATCTTGCTTCTTCTCTTCAAAGTGAAATGCAGCTTAATCAAGAGTATTTAGAGTACCTTTATGAAACCTTGAAAGCATACCTCATGCTGTTCGATAAAGAACATTATGAAGAGGCGCAAGTATTGAGTTGGTTTGCGCTGTATTTTGAGCGTAACTATCCGGGTGATGTCAATAAGGCATTACGTTGGTCTCTTGCTGAACATACGGCTAATTTGCTAAACCAAGGCAATATCGGGATTCATATTGATGATGAGGCGGTACAAACAGCCCGGGGAGTATTGACTCAGATGCCCCTCGCAGAACGAGCCTATCAACGTTTGAAATTGGAGTTTCTGGATAGCCCCGTACCGGACTTTACTCTTACCGATGTATTGGGCATTCAGGGAAGTAAAATTTTTGAGCGGCGAAGTGGTAAGTTGCTAAGCGAAGGGATCTCTGGCCTCTATACATACAATGGTTTTCATAGTGTTTTTCAGCTTGAAAATCAACGTATTGTCAAACGTCTAATGGAAGACAGTTGGGTGTATGGTGATGAGCTCCAGCTTTCAGAATCAACTAAGACGAAAGTTGCAGATAGCGTTAGTCAAAAATATTACCGCGATTATGTTTATGAATGGACCCAACTGTTGGCAGATATCAGGTTGAAACCTTATCGAAATGCAGAAGAAGGCCTTCAATTATCGAAAGTGCTATCGGGAACTGAGCAACCGGTTGAGAGTTTGATCTTGGCTGCACAAAAGCAGCTTCGTTTGACCGATTTACCCGTGAGTGAAAATGCAAAAGCTGCCGGTGAAGTAGCAGGCCATGCCGCGAAGGTGGCAATGGCGCATAAAAAAGCAAGGATAAACCGTTATTTACCAAATGAGTTGCCATCGGTTGATTTTGACTTACCTGGTAAATCTGTAGAACAAGCATTTGCTTCGATTCTGGCGCTCAATGAGGGAGACCTAAATACCCTCAATGAATCTTTTGTACAGTTGCACAATTTTATGGTTGAGCTGAGCTCGACAGGAAACAACGACAAGGTGGCATATAAAAGTCTATTGGGCGGAGATGCCCAAGGCAGCTCAACAAAAGCTTTGTCACGAATTGAAAATACCCTTCCGCCTCCGTTTGAACAATGGATGGAAGGCTTGTCACAGCAAACGTCTAAATTGGCAAAAAAAGGTTCTAAGACGCACATCAATACGCTCTGGCAAGAAAAGGTGGTGAGTCAATACCGAACTGCAATAGAAGGCAAATACCCCTTTAACTCAAGGGCTCGAGGTGATGTTAAGCTGAAGGACTTCGGTCGCTTTTTTGGCTATAACGGCGTGATGGATCGCTTCTTCATCGCTTATCTTGAACCTTTTGTCGATACGTCTAGGGGCAATTGGCGGTTTGTAAAGAATATCGGTGTAAGTGAGGAGTCACTGCGCTCTTTTGAGCAGGCTCGACGTATTCGTGACGCATTCTTTGAACCCGGCACTCAATCACCGCGGATTGAATTTGCGATGAAAACGCTTTATTTGGATAAGCATATTAGTAATTTCAAGCTTGAACTTGGAAGGCAGTCGCTGACTTACCGCCATGGCCCGACACGTTCCTCGAATTTCAGTTGGCCGGAAAAATCGGCGACGTCTAAAGTGCGTTTGGTGTTCACCCCGCCTTTATATGGGCACTCGATCACAAAAACATATGAAGGAAATTGGGGGCTGTTCAGAATGCTGGATGAGGCAGCAAGGCATCGACCTCAGACCCGCAAAGACCATCTAGTGCAAATTGAGCATAAAGGAAACAGAGCGACAGTCGAGCTGGTCCCTACGAGCGTCGTGCACCCATTTTGGATGAAGGATTTAGCGGGGTTTTCATGTCCGACAACCTTGTAAAAAGCAAGTTTGGTTATTTCGGAAAAGTACCCGTTCGCGGAGACTTTATTCAGGATCAATTGCCTGCTGACTTTATTGAGAGTTGGAATGAATGGCTGCAGGCAACACTGGCTGTAAGCCGCGAGCAGTTGGCAGACAATTGGCTGGATTGTTATCTCACAAGTCCTATTTGGCATTTTGCCCTATCTCCAGGGGTATGTGGTGAGAGTGCGATTGTCGGTACGTTAATGCCAAGCGTGGATAGGGTGGGGCGGCATTATTACTTCACTCTAGCGAGTCCGGTTGAGCACCCTATCTCGGCATTTTGGGAGCAGAAGCAATGGAGTCAGGAATCAGAAGAATTGGTATTGAAACTACTTGATGATGAAACTGACTTTGCTTCATGGGTTAGTGAGTTAAATCAGAATATGTGGTTTGGGGGCCTCCCCACGGTCGGAACAGATACCAGAATCGTAGATACAGAACAGAGTAATCATCGAGTGCTGATAAACGAAGGGCACATCGAGTCATCCCATATGTTGCATCTGGCTTATCGGGAGAGGTATGACCGTTATTGTCTGTGGTGGACCTCGGGTTCGGAGCGCGTACCAGCTTGTACGTTAATTACCAGTGGGTTGCCATTTGTAGGGCAATTTTCTGCGATGCTGGACGGTTGTTGGGAAGAGTGGGGGTGGTAATGAAATCAAAAGAGCTGAACTGGAGATTTCTGACCTTTGTACAGAGCCATCCGGGAAAAGTTAGGCCATACAATGAAGATGCATGTTTGGAATGTGCTGATGAAGGCGTTTGGGTTGTTGCCGATGGGATGGGTGGACATAAAGCTGGGGATGTTGCGAGTAAAATTCTGATTGAAATCATTCAGGAATACGTTCGAGGTGCGACAGCCCTGACTTGGGGAATAGACTATTTACGCCAAGCTATCGCTAAAGCGAACAGCAGGATCTATGACTATTCACAACAGTACCTCAACGGGGAAACCATAGGGACCACGGTTGTTTTATTGTTGGTGCAAGATGGTTTGTATCACTGCTTGTGGGTTGGTGATAGCAGGATGTATTTGCTACGTAGTAATCAACTAAGTCAGAAAACTAGGGATCATAGCCAGGTGATGGATATGGTTGAACAAGGGCTGATTGATAAGGCTGAAGCGGAAAATCATCCGATGGCCAATGTGATAACCCGCGCCGTTGGCGTTGAGCCTAACGTTACTGTCGATCAGGTGTCGGGCGAATTGGTGTGGGGGGATATATTTCTGCTCTGTACTGACGGTTTGAACAAAGAATTATCCGACCACCTTATCGCACAGTGTATGCAAGCGAATAGCGTTACGGATTCTGGCTTAGCCCTAATGCACTCCGCTTTGGTCAAAGGGGGGTCGGATAATATTACTTGTGCTTTGGTTCAGTTGACAAGATCTGAAATGGATTATCAGGGGGCTGTTTGCAGTGATGATACCGTCCCGGTATTTCATAAACGGAGTAACTCGTATTGAAAAGGCGGAGTGATTTCACTGCGGCTATCATTTATTAGGATATAGCATTCATGGATGGAAATTATATTGATTTTGCTGCACTGATGCAGCCAATTTCAAATGAACTTCCTGCTGGTGAAGATCCCCGTACGGATACTTCACCCTATTCGGCCTATTACACCTTAAAGGATGTTCGTAATACTGCTCGTGCAACGGAAAGAAGGTCATTAGTTGATAATGAACCTCTATTATCTTCAGCACATCATTGGAAAGACATATTAGAGCAAGTACCTGATCTATTAAATTCCACGTCAAAAGACTTAGAATTTACGGCATGGCTTATTGAAGCATTAGTTAGAAATTATGGATTTAGTGGCTTAGCGAGCGGATTCAAAATAGCCACTATTTTAATAAGCGAATTTTGGCCTCACTTATATCCATTTCCAGATGAAGATGGTGTGGAAACACGTGTTGCATCCATTGTTGGCCTAAATGGTATTGAAGGTGAAGGTACTTTGCTGTTGCCAATAGCCTGTATTCCGATTACAGATTTTTCTGGCGGCAAAAATTTTTCTTTATGGGAATATGAACAAGCGCTAGAAATTGAACGCTTAGACGAAGATAAGAAAAAACAACGAATAGATTCTGGTGGTATTGAATTAAAGGATGTCATTGAAGCGGTTAATGGTTCAAGCAGTATATTTTATCAGGCTCTTTATAGAGATATAGCGTATAGCATAGAGCAATATAATGAAATGGTTGAAGCCATGGATCTTGCTTGTGGTACTCCTCAGCCTTCCACCAATATATCGAAACGCTTGCAGTCTTGCCTGGATGCAATCAGTTACCTTGCAAAAGATAAATTGGATGTTGAAGTGAAAGCTGAAGATTTAAGCTCAGAGGACGAACAAAACTCTGTCTATGAAGACAGGGCGAACCAAGTATTGGATGTACAGCTTAATACACGGCAGGAAGCCATCAATCATTTAAAGGCAATTGCGGCTTTTTTTAAAAAGACAGAACCTCATTCGCCAATGGCTTACGGCATTGAGCAGGTTATTCGATGGAGTGATATGGCGTTACCAGATTTATTAGAAGAGCTAATTACAGATGGCGATGCTAGAAAAGGATATTGTCGATTAGTCGGTATCCTGGCGGATGATCGCTAGCAATACTTTATTCGCATGTTGTGGGTGAAGGTATACGTTGAAGTTGGAATAGGGAGAACAGTATGGGGAGTATCCACGGGAAACTATCACGGGTACGTAAGCCACGGGTACATATTACCTATGATGTAGAAACAGAAGGACTAAGTGTTAAAAAGGAGTTGGCATTTGTTGTTGGGGTGATGGGTGACTTTGCTGGGCAGAATTCAGAAGCAATAAAACCCATTAAAGAACGCCGCTTCATTCAGATAGATAGGGACAATTTCGACGACGTCTTAAATCGTATGAATCCCAAACTTAAGTTTGGGGTTGATAATAAGTTAGCTAAAGATAACTCCCTTATGGATGTTTCCCTTACATTTTCTTCGATGGCCGATTTTGAACCTGCGGCAGTTGTTCAGCAGGTTGATCCTTTACGTAAGCTAATGGAAACAAGAAATAAGCTTAGGGATTTAATGACCAAGGTTGACCGTTCGGAAGATTTGGAAAACTTGCTTGAGACGGTATTGAACAACACCGGTGATTTGCAGAAGTTATCTGATGAATTGAATGCTAGCAAGGAGGAACCTGCAGAATGAGTACCCAAACATCTGAGATGCTCGATGCAGCGGTTGATGAAAATAGTCGGTCATTGCTTGACCAGGCTATTTCTGCAACCAAGCAAACTGAAAGTTCGCGTGCCGAAGAATTACTCCGCACATTAACGGAAGAAGCGCTAAAAGGAACGGTTACTTGGAATAAAAACCTGACAGTGACTTTCCGGGAAGCCATTGCAGCCTTGGACGATGCAATATCCATTCAGCTTGCGGAAATAATGCATAACGAGCAGTTCCAAAAACTAGAAGGGAGCTGGCGTGGATTGAACTATCTCGTTATGAACTCGGAAACCAGTCAGACGCTGAAAATTCGCATGCTGAACATGAGCAAGAAAGAGCTGCACAAGGATTTAAGCAAAGCGGTTGAGTTTGACCAAAGCCAAGTGTTTAAAAAAGTCTACGAGGCTGAGTTCGGTACACCCGGGGGTGAGCCCTATGGTGCCTTGATTGGTGACTATGAATTTACCAATCATCCTGAAGATATTGAGACGCTGGGCTTAATGTCGAATGTTGCCGCGGCGGGTTTTTCTCCGTTTTTGTCTGCAGCCTCACCGGCTTTGTTTGGTTTTGATGAGTGGACTGAACTGTCAAAACCGCGAGATTTGGATAAAGTCTTTGAGTCATTGGAGTATACAAAGTGGCGTTCTTTCCGAGAAAGTGAAGACTCCCGTTTCGTTACCCTGACGATGCCAAGGGTGCTTGCCCGCCTTCCTTACGGTGAGGCGACAGCCCCGACTGAAGCATTTAGGTACGAGGAATTTAATGTCGACCCTGCTTCAGGACTAGCCATTAACGCGAATCATGATGATTATTGCTGGATGAATTCGTCCTATGTTCTGGGGACTAAACTCACTGATGCTTTCTCCAAGTATGGTTTCTGCACCGCGATTCGAGGGGCAGAGGGTGGCGGGCGAGTGGATAACTTGGCCTCGCATATATTCATCAGTGATGATGGGGATCCGGACCTTAAATGCCCAACGGAAATTGGCATTACCGATCGCCGAGAAGCTGAATTGGGTAGACTAGGCTTCCTGCCGCTCTGCCACTATAAGAACACTAACTATGCGGTATTTTTTGGTTCGCAAACTTGCCAGAAACCCCATATTTATACGAGCCCAGAAGCAACTGCCAATGCGGCGATTTCGGCACGGTTACCTTATATGATGGCGACTTCTCGTTTTGCCCATTATTTAAAAGTCATGGCGCGGGACAAGATTGGTAGTTACATGGAAGCTGATGACGTCGAGGCGTGGTTGAACCGCTGGATACTGTCTTATGTTAACGCTTCAGAAGGTGGAGGTCAGGAGATACGAGCCAAATATCCTTTGGCAGATGCCAAAGTTCAGGTCAAGGAAATTCCAGGACAGCCCGGTGCCTATAACGCCGTTGCTTGGTTGCGTCCTTGGCTGCAGATGGAAGAGCTAACGACCTCACTGAGGCTGGTAGCAAAAATTCCTGAAATTGGCGGCTAAGGCTGTGTATGAAAGCTGGCGCTGGAAGTTTGGCCCAGCTTTCTCATTGATTAAGGATAAGATCTGGTGCAGTCAACGCTTAACTTTATTGACTCCGAGCAGTTGGCGGCTAAGCAGGACAACATGCCACATGACTCTGTGTGGTATGCAGAGGCTGATGTTGTCGAGCAGTTTTTGTCGATGGAAGATGATTACTGGTCATTGCGGATTTGGTTGGAGAAAGACAGTGATGTTTGTTGGCCTTCAAAGACTGATAAGTCCATCAAGTTAATGCTACTACGCTCAATATCGGCGATTGATGACGCGATCAATAAACAGCTCAATGCCATCCTTCATCATGACCACTTTCAAAAGTTGGAGGCGAGTTGGCGTGGCCTCGAGTATTTGACCTCTCAGTTGGCTGAATTTGGAAATGAACAGAACTGCAAGATTAAGGTGCTGAACCTAAGTTGGAAAGAATTAAGTCGTGACATTAATCGTGCCATCGAGTTTGACCAAAGTGAGCTATTTAGGCTGGTGTATACCAATGAGTTTAATATGCCTGGCGGCGAACCCTTTGGTCTATTGATTGGAGACTATCAGTTCTGCCATAAGCCCGGCAGAGGAAATCCTTTCAGTGATATTGATACTCTGAAAGGGGTATGCCTGACTGCCGCGGCAGCGTTTGCTCCTTTTGTTCTAGCAGCCGAGCCTGCTCTGTTTGGTGTTAACCATTATTCTGAGTTGGCCTATGTGAGCGATATTGCCGCACAGTTTGCCCAGGATGAATATGTCGGCTGGCGTAGTTTACGGGCGATGGAAGATGCTCGGTTCTTAGGGGTGGTTATCCCTAATATGTTAATGCGGGCACCCTATGAGCCAGATGGCTCTCGCAAAGAAGCTTTCTATTTTGATGAGCAAATAACCGATCCACAGGTTGATCATTTATGGGGAAATGCAGCATACGGTTTTGCTGCAGTTGCACTTAAGGCTTTTACTGAATCGGGTTGGTTTGCTCAGATCCGAGGGCTCCAGCCTGGGCAATATAAACGTGGGCTGGTGTTTAATTTGGCTTCAACAGCGTATCAGGTATCCAAACGGGTTAGGTTGGGGAAACCATCATTGGATCTGCAAATTGGTGACCGGTTAGAAAAACAACTTTCTGATAGCGGTTTTATTCCGCTTTCACCTGTGCCTCATACACATGATTTGGCTTTTTTCAGTAATGCTTCGGTTAATCATCCCAAAGAGTATGGGTCACTAGGTGCTAATGTAAATGCAAAATTGTCGTCAATGTTGCAATACACATTATGTGCTTCTCGGTTTGCTCATTACATCAAGGTGATGGGACGTGACAAGGTGGGTACGTATGAAACAGCAGAGAGTATCGAGCGAGAGTTTCAGCAGTGGCTATTTAGTTATACGACAGCATCAGATGAAGCCTCTGACGAAGTGAGATCAAAGTATCCACTCAATGAGGCTCGCATAAAGGTAAAAGAGAAGTCCGGACAGCCCGGGCATTATTATTCAATTATCCACCTTAGACCTCATTTTCAATTAGATCAGATGGTATCGACAATACGTCTGATCACTGAGTTAAGTCCAAGGCAGGCTAACGTTGGGTGAACAAAATGAAGCAATTTAAATTAATGATTCAGCAAGGAAAGCTGTCAGAAGCTCTTGATTATTTAGCTGCACGGCTAAAACAAAAGCCGATGGATGTAGATCTCCGAAGTAGCTTTGTTGAACTGCTGTGTATCGATGGACAGCTAGAGCGTGCTGATAAGCAGCTAAATGTATTAATAAAACAAAGTCCAGAATGCTTGGTTGGTGCCACAAATCTTAGACAGTTGATTAGAGCCGCTCAAGCTCGGCTGGATTTTGAAAATGGGGCTGCCACGGCCACTTTGGTTAAGGAGCCTGAAGAATCATTTTCGGCGTTGCTGCGGTACCGAATGGCGAGATACGGAAAAGATACGGTGACACAGATAGAAAGCGCAATGAAACTGGAAGAGGCTCGTCAAGACTGTCCCGTCAATATCAATGGTGAGCAGCGGGACTTAGTGCGGGATCTAGATGACACGCTAGCGGGATATTTAGAAGTTTTTGGTACCAACGGTCAATACTATTTAGTCCCTTTCGAAGCCCTGATAAGCCTTGAACTCAAACCCATTACTTCGCTGATTGAGCAGGTATGGCGAAAAGTTGAGATCGAGATAGAAGGGGGATTAAGCGGCGAGGCATTTATACCCATGACTTATGCCGGCAGTGATTCTGATGGTCAAAAATTGGCAAGGGAAACAGATTGGTTAGCGGTTAATGGTTCTGAAGTGTATCAAGGCGTTGGCCAAAAAATGGTTCTCTTTGGCAATGAGGCCCTCACGCTATCACAGGTTCAGCATTTATCCGCAATATCGATGGCTGCAGCTTAAAGGGGCGGAACTAATGAAGACGAGTCAGCCATTGGTTCCTTCTTTACTTGACCGACTTATTGATGATGCGCCAGAAGATCTCAGCAATCATTCCCGATCGTATACTTGGCGGGATATGCGCCAGAGCGTCCGTCGGGATTTAGAGAATTTGTTGAATGCGAAGATGACGTGGGTTATCTGGCCCAAGTGTTATCCAGAATTGGATCGTTCATTACTGGCTTATGGGTTACCTGACTTTTCGGCAATGCCTTTGAGTAGTCAGGATGGCAGGCAAAGACTATGCCGCATTATCGAAGAGACAATACAGAAATTTGAACCAAGATTTGCTGATGTCGCAGTCACTGTTGTTGGAGAGTCTGAGCATGTCGATCGGATTTTACGTTTGCGCATCCATGCTTTATTTCATGCGACACCGGAAGCTGAGGAGGTGACATTTGATTCTGAAGTCGAGCCTGTCAGTTTAGGTATCCGTATAAGAGAGTCATAATATGAGCGATGAAATATTAAAGTATTATAACCGTGAACTGGCTTATATCCGTCATATGGGCGCGGAGTTTTCCAAACGCTATCCGAAAGTCGCCGGTAGGCTGAGACTTGGAGACGAGCAAGTAGAGGATCCTCATGTTTCACGATTGATAGAAAGCTTTGCATTATTGACTGCGCAAACCCGACGATCCTTGGACGATAGCTTCCCTGAATTAACAGAGGCACTTTTAGGGCAGCTATATCCTGATTATCATGCGCCAATCCCCTCGATGACCATCATTAAAATGACAACCCAGAACCTGTCGGATAACGGCTTTTTGCTGCCGAGAGGAAGTGCGGTAGAAAGTCGAGTAAACGGGTTTAAAACGTGTCGTTTTACGACTTGCTATGACACTCAGTTATGGCCTGTTGAAGTCAGCTCGGCGCTATTCGAAAATGCGCCCTACCAGGCCCCGAGAGCCAATTTTCAAAAGACGGCACAATCCGTGCTGAAGCTAACATTAAGCGGCGAGTTCGATAATATTGCATTGCGAGAACTTGGTATTCATCGGTTGCGTTTTTGTTTAAATGGCCAGCCTCAGTTGACATATAGGCTATACCAACTGCTATTTCGATCGGCGGTAGGTATCGCTATTTCTCCTCGCGATGGAACAGGGAGTTGCCACTACCTACAGTCACGCCATATCGGTGCTGTAGGGTTTGATGAGGCACAAGAAGCTGTCCCTTATCAGAAAAATATGTTCAGTGGTTACCGATTGCTGGTAGAGCATTTTTTGTTTCCAGAGAAGTTCTTATTTATCGATTTGCAAGACATTGAACCAAGCTGGCTCGGAAATAGTCATGAAGTTGATATCTTCATTTATTTTGATAATGGTGATGACTTCTTGCCCAAGCAATTGACAGCAGACAACATTCTTTTGGGTTGTACGCCAATTGTAAATTTGTTCCAGCAAGATCTTGAACCTATTGCTCTTAAGCCCGCCTATGACGAGTATGTTTTAGTGCCTCGCTATGACGATGCTGACATCTCAGAGGTGATCCGAGTACAGAGTGTTGAGGCTTTTGACCACCACAATAACAGTTTCCAATTGGCACCCTTTTATGGCGCAAAGCATGGCAGCCACCTGGTAGACAATGAAATGTATTGGACAGTTCGGCGCGAGCAAACTGATTGGGCTGGTGGGCACGATGAACCGGGATGTGATACCTATTTAGCTGTTGTTGACCCGGATGCCAAAGGGATCGAAGTGGAGGAGCATGAACAATGGTTGGTCACGGTGAAAGCGCTTTGTAGCAATCGTAACTTACCTGTTCGCTTGCCTTATGGAGGTGGGCAGCCTGCCATGTCTGTTGTGAAACGAACGGATGTTTTGAAAGAAGTTCGTTGCTTGCTGGCACCGACGGCCCCTATTCGTCCGCAGTTGCAGGCAAGTACCCGATGGCAATTTGTAAAGCACCTGACGTTGAACCATTTCTCTGGGGATGATGGTTTAGCAACGCTGAAAGACGTGCTTACGCTGTATGACTTCGAGCAAACACCGCAAACCAAGGTGTTGATTGAATCACTTATAAAGCTGACGGTAACACCAGCCAGTGCACGGGTAGTACAGAATGGCAGGGTTGGCTTTTGTCATGGTTCAGACATTGAACTTGAAATTACGGGTGATGAAATGCTTGATACAAGTTTATTTTTCTTCGGCTGTATTTTATCTCAATTTTTTTCCCAATATACAGCAATCAATAGTTTCACTCGGCTCAGCTTGAAACTAAGGGGACAGTCTCAGTTTTTGCACCATTGGCCGGCAATGGCTGGAGGTAAACCGCTGTTGTGAACATATCAAAGATCATTAAGCAGCTAGACAAGCGTGACTTTTATAAAACAGTTTTTGGGTTGCAATATTTTATTACTCGAACACCTCATTCAAGCGAAGTGGGTACAGATGCGCTGCCTGGAAATGAACGTATAAGGTTTAAGGCTGCCCAGCATCTTGGCTACCCCGGCTCTGACATCGAGTCAATTCGAGTTAATTCCGGGGCTGACAATATCAAGCGCTTGGAAATCGCGGTGAATTATATGGGGCTAACGGGGCCAAGCTCTGCGCTTCCATCGCATTACACTGAATTGGTGATGAAACGGTCAAGGTTAAAAGATCTCGCCATTCGCGAGTTTTTTGATTTGTTTAACCATCGATTGATCTCACTGGACTACCGAGCGTGGGAGAAATATCAGTTTGGTATTCAATATGGCCGAAGTGTTAGCGGGAAAGCATCTCCGATGGATCAGGTTCTCCGTGCTTTGACGGGAGCAAAAAACGATGTAGATGTTTTTTTTGGTGGCTTATTTGCCATGCAAAATAGGCATGTTAGCGGATTACGCCAAATCCTTGAGTTGCTCTGTGGTTGTGAGATCAATATTAAGGAGTTTTCCGGAAAATGGATGACACTAGCAAAGACAGAGCAAACCCGATTGGGCGCCGCTTCCCAGCCTGAAGGGCAGCATGCCCAGCTTGGGAAAAGCACGATAATTGGTAAAAAGGTGTGGGACTTGTCCTCCGCCATTGATATTGAACTTTGCGTGAGCGATAGCAACAAGGCGGCTGAGTTGATGAATGAAAGTGGGCTGCTTTCGGTTTTGAAGCAAGTTGCTGGCCATTATGTCCCGCTTTCTGTCACCGTGAAATGGCACTTGGCAACCACGTACCGCAATTTACCTGTGATTAACCTAACGCGTTCGTCTGCTCAGCTTGGTTTTGGTGGAGCGCTGATGATGCGACGTGATTTTATTGATGAAAAGATAATTATTCCGATCGGTTGAAGTGTATTAATACAAATAAAGGGAACATGGCATGTCAACAATGACGTTGAAGTCTTTAGTAGATAAATTAGCGCCTGACGGTAAAAGTACGTTAGAAGCAGCTGCTGCACTCTGTAATAGCCGCAGTCATTTTAGTGTGGAAATCTTGCACTGGCTATGCGTGTTGGCAGATGAGCCAGCAGGGGACCTATCATTGATCGCTGGTAGCTTCGACATTAATTTGTCAGAGATCAAAGCGGAATTGCATCAGGGATTGGAACAGTTAAATACAGGTAATAGTTCAACGCCTGGGCTCTCACCCAGTATTGTCACCTTGTTGCAATCGGCGTGGATGGCAGCAACCATTGAATTTAATGACTACAAAATCGATACCGTACATATTCTATATGCGTTATTAAAAGATGAGAGTATTGGCAGTGCTGTAGTACGAGATATTCGGCAGTTAGGTAAACTTGACGCTTCCCAATTGCTTGTGGCATGGCCCGCTCTTGCGCAACAAGCAGGACAGCAAGCATCTTCAGTCTCTGAGTCTGCAAGTGTTCCAGAAAATCGGGCACAGCAGGCACTAGCACAATTTACGATAGATTTAACACAGCAGGCTAGAGATGGTGATATTGACCCTATATTGGGCAGGGATAGTGAAATTCGCCAGATGATTGATATTCTTACCCGGCGGCGGCAGAACAACCCAATCCTTACCGGTGAAGCCGGGGTTGGAAAGACAGCGGTTGTCGAAGGTCTTGCACAGCGCATTGTGCAGGGAGATGTCCCAGATATCCTCAAAAATATATCAATACGGACTTTGGATCTGGCCCTGCTTCAAGCTGGTGCTGGGATGAAGGGCGAATTTGAAAACCGTCTTAAAAGCCTGATAAAAGAAGTCAAATCATCACCGATACCGATCATTCTTTTTATCGATGAAGCCCATACGATGATAGGCAGTGGCGGCCAGGCCGGTCAGAATGACGCGGCAAATCTACTAAAGCCTGCGCTGGCCCGTGGGGAGCTGCGTACGATTGCTGCGACGACTTGGGCTGAATATAAAAAGTATTTCGAAAAAGATGCAGCACTTACCCGCCGCTTCCAGGTGGTTAAAGTCGAGGAGCCGGATGAGGATACAGCGGTTGTCATGCTGCGCGGTTTGCTGCCTGTTATGGAGCGCCACCATAAAGTGACAATTACCGATAAGGCACTGCAGGCTGCAGTAAGGCTATCCCACCGTTATATCAACGGACGCCAGTTACCGGACAAAGCTGTCGGCTTACTGGATACAGCTTGTGCTCGCGTTGCAATGAGTCAGGTGAGTATTCCGGGTAGGGTCGAAGATTTGAGACGCCATCGCCAGCAAATTGAGGATGAGATGGCAGTGCTGACCAAGGAAGAGCTCACAGGGAGCGAACATGGTCAAAGGTTAGCAACGCTGACTGATCAACTTAAACTGGTAGAAGCAAAATTGGCTTCAATAGAGGCTGTATGGCGAGATGAGGTAAACCTTGTCGGAGAAGCTAAGGGGTTGGTCGAAAATCTTGCTGACGTTTTTGAAAATTCGGTTAAAAACGCAACAGAGGAAAGCGGAGAGGGGCGGCAACAGCTTAAGCTGATTAAGTCGCAATTGGCAGAAAATACCGAACCGATGGTCCATCTACAAGTCGATGAACAGTTGGTATCAGAAGTTATTTCTGACTGGACAGGAATACCGTTAGGGCGGATGCAAAACGATGAAATAGAAACAATTCTCACGCTGGGGCAACGATTGAAAGAGCGTGTGATAGGCCAAGATCACGCAATGGATCAAATAGCCAGAGTGGTACAGACTGCTAGAGCGCACTTGAGTGACGAGCGACGCCCTGATGGGGTGTTTATGCTTACTGGGCCTAGCGGTGTCGGAAAAACGGAATCCGCTTTAGCACTTGCTGAGCAAATCTATGGCAGTGAAGACAATATTACCGTGATTAATATGTCTGAATTTAAAGAAGAGCACAAAGTTTCGTTATTGCTAGGCTCCCCTCCTGGATATGTTGGTTTTGGGGAAGGCGGTGTGCTTACCGAGGCTGTAAGGCGAAAGCCATATAGTGTTGTTCTACTCGATGAAATGGAAAAAGCACATCCTGGTGTTCAGGATATTTTCTATCAGGTTTTTGATAAAGGAACGATCAAAGATGGTGAGGGGCGTGATATAGATTTTAAGAATACGGTCATCATTATGACCTCTAATGTTGGTTCTGAATCTACAATGGATTTGTTTGACGATATAGATACGGCTCCATCAATCGATGGGTTAAAAGAGGCTTTGAAAGACGATATGCTCGCCACCTTTAAGCCCGCGTTTCTTGGACGATTAAGTGTTATTCCGTTTGTTCCCCTCACGACTGACATTATTGAGAGAATTGTCTCTCTACAGCTTGATAGAATAGCTCTGAGAATAAAAGAACAATACAGCGCGGATTTATTTTTCTCTGAAGAGGTTATAACGTACCTGAGTAATAATGCCTATGATGATAATATAGGGGCAAGAGCAATACAAAATAACTTACAACATATCTTACTACCTTTATTGTCAACAACAATACTAGAAAAAGTCGCAATGCGTGAGAGCTTCGACTTGGTTTATATTGGTGTTTCTAATGGTATCTACCGAATAGTTTTTGATAGGGCATGTATAGCCTAATATAAAATGCGACGAGATTCATACTCCATACTTGACTGAATTAATACCGTGTTTAGTATGTGCGATAATTTACTATCACTTTAACTTTTATTCATCTGTTGAACATAAATATCATCAATGGTGAATTTGTTATAACTATTGCCAAAATAAAATTGGTATTTAGTAAAGCATCAATATTGTTGATGCTTTGTTTACTCATGCCCATTTAGGGATAATCCGTAATGCTATAGGAGATTAGCATGCAAGCAAATACCTACCTCAAATATGCAGATATTAAAGGTGAAGCAACAGCAGAACAGTATAAGGATCTCATTACCCTTTTATCTGTTGACTGGAGTGTCGGTCGTGAAATTACTTCATACACAGGTACCGCCCAAGATCGTGAAGCAAGCTCAACCCGTCTTTATGATATGACGATCACTAAGCTTCAGGATAAGGCTTCGCCAGACCTTTTCAAGGAAGCGACAATTGGTAAAGGCAAAAAAGCTGTATTCCATATCACTAAGCAAGGTGAAAAAGTAGAAGAAATCATGAAAATCGAACTCACTGATGCCATGATCTCAAACTACAGTGTATCAATCCAAGATGATCGTCCTGTCGAAACAATTATCATCTCATATACTGAAATGATGATGACAGTAACACCGACAGATGACCAAAATAATGTACAAGCTCCACTTGTTTATGGTTACAGTGGCGTCAAAGGGCAACAAATGTAATCAGCAAGGCCTGTTACGGGATAGGGAACTATCCCGTACTTTTGGGTATTAGCTATGGATAGATAAGCAATGAAGAAAGCAACACAAGATAATAATGTTTTACGGCTAGAGACGCCTTTAGGAAAGGATGCTTTACATATAACTAAAGCTGAGTTTCGTGAAGGACTTTCTATGCCTTTTTCTATTCAGGCGGACGTTTACTCGAACGGACAATTAGTTGATCCCAGCGCCATTATCGGTAAAGCTGTGACAATAACATTGCTTTATAATAACAACGGCAATATTTCAAAGCGCTATTTCAACGGTGTTGTTACAAGATTACGCTCAACCGGAAGTAGAATGCCAGCGAACAGTGAAGGGGAGTTATACCAAGATTACCTTCTCGAAATTAGTCCTTCATTATTATTTCTGGCTCATCGAGTAAACTGTAAAATTTATCAAAAGATAAGTGTTGATGAAATTATAAAGACGATCTTTAGTGAGCATAAAGTAAAAGTACAAAGTGAATTAACGAAAACATATCCCATATACGACTATAAAGTCCAATATCATGAAACTGATTTGGCATTCGTTAGTCGTATATTGGAACAAGAAGGTATTTTTTATTTTTTCAAACATGATAAAACTGACCACTATCTTGTTCTTGCTGACGATATTACCGCTTACACAGAGTGTCCAGAATCTCAGGTTGCCTTTACAACGGGCAGCCTCTCTGAGGCGCATATTCATACCTGGACGGGGGGCTTGGATTCTGCACCAGGAAGCAGTGTTAAGCAAGGTTATGACTTCGTCAAGCCTGTTGACAAGCCGCAAGGCCAACATGTAGACGCAGAGATACATCCACAACAATCAGCGACAGAGGTATTTGAGTACCTTGCCGGCTCTGAATTTATCAACAGGGCGCAAGAGCAGGCCAACATTACTCTTGATTCCTTGCAAAGGGATATCGAGCGTTGTAGCGGTGGGAGCAATT
Source organism: Photobacterium lutimaris (assembly GCF_003025555.1). Lineage (GTDB taxonomy): Bacteria > Pseudomonadota > Gammaproteobacteria > Enterobacterales > Vibrionaceae > Photobacterium > Photobacterium lutimaris. The sequence goes on from NZ_PYMH01000003.1 coordinate 26,857, forward strand.
GTCGAAGTTTCAGTGCTGGGCAGTACTTTACTTTCAAATCTCATGAGGATAGCAGGCTAAAGGGGAAGAGCTTCTTAATCACGCAGCTTCTGTTAGAAGTCACCATCACTAGCCAATCTGGTGCGCAGAAAAGTAGTCATCAAACAATTCAAAATAAATTTACGTGTGTGCCCCAAGACACGCTCTATCGTCCTAAGCAGGTAACGCCAAAACCAAAGGTTCACGGTGTCCAGAGTGCTTGCGTGACAGGTGAAGAAGGCGACGAAATCCATATTGATAAGTATGGTCGAGTAAAAGCCCTATTTCACTGGGATCGTGAGGGCACAAAAGACAGCACCAGCTCGTGTTGGATCCGAGTTGCGCAAAATTGGGCGGGTAACCGCTGGGGGGCGTTTTTCTTTCCTCGGGTTGGGCAGGAAGTGTTAGTCGAGTTCTTAGACGGCGATCCTGACCAGCCAATTATTAGTGGCGCTTTGTATAACGGTGAGCAAATGCCTCCATACGATTTGCCAGGGGAGAAAACAAAAAGTGGAATAAAAACCCGCTCAACGAAAGAAGGAAGCGACGAAAACTTCAATGAAATACGCTTTGAAGACGATAAAGGCAATGAACTTATTTATATTCATGCTGAAAAAGATCATCAGTTGGTGATCGAGAATGATTACTTGTCACTGATTGAGAATAACAGCAGTGAAACCATTAAAAATGATAGCCAGTTATTAGTTGAAAATAATTACCAGCAAACAGTTAAGAATGACTATATCTTGAAGGTGGATAACAACCAGAGTGAGAAAATCGGTAAAGAGCTTGTGATTGATGCTGGTAGTAAAATTACCCTTAAAGCGGGGGGAGCGTCAATATCTCTTTCCAGTTCTGGTGCTATCGATATCAAGGGAACCAGCATTAAAGTAAACGGTAGTGCAATTGCCTTGAAGGCAGGTTCGATAGCACTTAATTAAATCGATTTGAACTATTTGTTTTTAATTATATTGGTTCTGAACTATACGGAGAGCTGACTGGATTGTTAAATCGGCAGCACAGTAAATATGGGCAAACCCGCAGCCACGATTAGTTGTTTTCATACCTGTCCAAAAAGGACAGGGAAGATCCCACATGTTGGTGGACCTGTAGCCGCAGGCTCAGGAAACGTTTTTATCGGCGGCATACCCGCCGCACGTAAAGGGGATATGGCCGTCTGCATTGGTCCCCCCGATAGCATTAAAGGTGGTTCGTCAACGGTAATGATAAACGGCAAACCAGCGGCTCGAATGGGTGATGCAACCAGCCATAATGGTAAAATTGTTGCTGGTAACCCAACGGTCACTATAGGGTGAGTGTGATGTCGTTGGAAGTTGATATCCATTATATACAAATAGGCGATTGCTCATCTTCTGCTATTGCTCTCGGCTTAAGTCAAGACAAGCGGTTGATGCCTAAGCTTATTAATCCAACCGGCAATATTGAATACCATGCTCTACCTATTATTGATTGTCATGGCTTACCTTATCAGCAAAGGTTGTTATCCATTCTGGAGCAAGTCTATCCAAAGCTCGGTGAGGATTGGTTGTCCGCTCCAGTTTGTATATTGATGCCTCATTACGGAGATATTGAACCATCATCTCATCATGCACTTTTTGCCTCTTATTGTGATTTTTTACCGTCATTGGTAAAGCATCCGAATTGCTATTTGTTTCCATATGGAAGAAGTGCGTTGCTATTGGCATGGCGGAAAATTGAAACACTCCTCAACAATGATCAATTTCCTGATGTATGGGTGCTTGCAATAGATAGTGATCCTCGGCTGAGTACATTTCTTGGCGAGGAAAGCCAGCGATTGGCGGAACCTTCAGCTGGTGGTGTCGCATCTGATAGTGTCATTCTTGCCCGTTTCCGAAAAAATGAATCTGGTTTGAAACGTCATTGGTTCTCTTATGAAGTACAAACGAATAGTGCATCAGGTGGCAGCGCCGTAGAGGCACTATTCAGGCGTTATCAGCAGGTGTGTAAACAGCCGGTTTTTCAGTTTTATGCGCCCTTTAATGGCACAGCGTGTTTAGCTGACGAGTGGGTAACCGCTTATCACCGGCTTGCTCCATGGGTCGGAACACAAACTCAAGTTGTGATGAGCGGCGTTTTGTCAGGGGAATTGGGGGCTTGTACCGGATTGTATAACCTCCTTCATCTATATGCCCGTTACCAGAGCGGGGAATTTTTATATAGCACCTTGCAATTAGAAATCTCTGAACAGTTGTTTCGGGGCGCGGCCATGTATACCTGGCATAACTAGCAGATAATTGTGGAATATCATGGATGATTTGAACCATTTGCAGCTAAAGGCCAATGATGGAAAGGCCTATAAATTTGCGACGGCAAAAATATCTAACACCAAAGATACAGAGATAAATTTCAAGACGCAGCAGTTAGCTACCCTGCATCTTCAAAAGTTTGCCTATCTTCAACCGAAGCGAGGAGCTGACTTGTTGGCTGTGCTTGGGATGTTAGATTTTCCAGCCGAAATAAGGGCCCGCTCAATAGGGCCAACGGCTTTATCTTCAGCGTATCGATCTTTAGCTAAAGCGATATTTGAGGGTACGTTATGTGTGTATGAAGTACCTGCGGTCGAACCGGTGCTCGTACATCAGCCAACGATTTTTGAGAAAATAAGCAATGTTTCAAAGAAAATTGGGACAAAGGGTGGAAAAGATGAGCACCTTCCCACTGGGAAAAGTAGCATAAAAAATACGCCTAAAACGGTGTCTCCTGACGAGATGGCGTTTTGCGGTGATCCGGTCTCTATGTCCACAGGCGAAGAAATTCTTAGCCTTACTGATATCTCCCTTGCGGGTAATGTTTCTTTTACGTGGCAGCGGCAATATCGTTCAAGTTTATGCAATCAGAATATTGGCTTGGGTTACGGGTGGAGGAGTAACTTTCATTTCGAACTCACTAAGGAGTTGTTAGAGGACGGAAATCAGTGGCGGTTTATCGATCAGCAAGGAGATACCCTACAGTTTGACGATATTGGTGTCGGTGCTGTGAGTTACCAATTGTCCGCGGGGGCTTCTCTAAGTCACGACTCTCGTGGATATTACCTGCTGACATTGAATGACGGCCGCCAGATTCGCTTTGTTTACCAGCATCAACGCTGGGTCGCTGACCGGATACGGGCTTCAGAACTGGAAATATACCATTTAACCTACTCTGAAGCGGGAAGGTTGATTCGGATTTCAGCCCGTGGAAATAGGCAGCTTGAATGTCGTTATGATGCCGGCGGAAATTTAATAGAGGTACTGGGTAAGGGAGCTGCTGCTCAAGCGTCTTTGAGTTTATCCAGCTATGAATATGATGTCACTGGCGACTTAACTCGAGCAACTAATCGTCAGCAGCATATAGAACACTATTGGTATGATGGCCACCTATTGCGGCAGCGTCAGCGAGCATCTGGGTTTAGCCATTACTTTGAATGGTCGGGGTCGGGGCCACAAGCGAGGTGCTTAGCTCAATGGGGAGATGGCGGGCACTATTGTTACCGCTTTGAATATGATGAGATAAATTACACTTCGGTCAGTACTGACAGCTTAGGAAATACATGGCGGTATGAGCATAATGCGCAAGGCTTGCTAACCCGTAAAGTGTCACCGAAAGGAAATATTTGGCGCTTCAGCTACGATAGTCTGTCAAGAAAAGTAGCTGAAATAATGCCTGACGGTGCGGTGACGCACTACCGTTATAATGAAAATGGGCAGTTATCCGAGTTGGAAACGGCCGATAAGAGTGTGACGACTTTCCGTTATAATCGACTGGGCCAAATTATTCAGACCACGGATGGTGAAAGCCGGGTATGGCGCAGCAATTACAATAGTTTTGGACGCTTGCTTAGCCAAATAGGCCCCGATGGTGCGAAAAGGGAGTATGAGTATGACCGTCATGGGATGTTGGTAAGAATAAAAGATGCCAACGATCGCCACCAGTGCTTTTGGTGGAATGATCAAGGGCGTCTTACTGCTTTTCAAGATGGAGAGGCGGTTACCCGTTATAGCTATGATGGGCTTGGCGAGATAAACGGCACCATTAATGCCGACGGATGGGTTACGCAATATAGTCGTAATAGCCAGGGGGCGGTTTCAGGTATTGTGCAGTACCATGAGACGCAACCCAACGAAAGCAAAGTCCAGCAAATAGAATACGATAATGCCGGAAGGGTAGTGTCTGTTACCGATACGCTGGGACGTAATACCAATGTGCATTACGAGGGATTGTCACAGCCCGTACGTTTAGATCGTCCTGATGGTAGTTGGTTGGTATTCCAGTATGACCAAGAGCGAAACCTGACGTCGATAGAGCGAAGTGACGGAAATACATATCAGTTAGAATATGATGGTGAAGAGAGGGTTAGTAAGACCGTTGGCTTTGACGGCCGTACCCAGCAGTACCACTATGATGGGCAAGGCCAGCTTGTTCGTTTGTCAGAACAAGGGGGGCGATACGTCAGACTGAGGCGTGATCTTTGTGGCCGGGTAATAGAGCAGCAAAGTGGGAATAAAAGCACGTCACCCCAAACCAACCACTTTTGTTATGACAAACTTGGCCGGATTCGCTATGCCAATAATGCGGAACGAAAAGTTACCGTTAGCTACCACGCAAACGGTCAGCCATTGGAGGTATGGCAGGATAACTGGCAATTACAGCACCAATATAATGCTGTGGGCCAGCGGGTAGGGACACGCCTACCGGATGGTCAACAAATACGATACCGATATAACGAACATGGCTTGTTATCAGCGATTGATTGGAATCGGCAGCCGCTTATCGAATGCCAGTTTGACAGTAGCGGTAGGGAAACGAGTCGGCAACAAAGCAACAGTATTATACATCATCAACAGTTTGATATGCAGGGGCGCCTATCCGAGCAGAGTTGGCAACAAGCCCAGCAGCGGCATCAGCGTTATTATCAATACAACGAGGGTAACCAACTCGTTGGCATAGATGACAGCGAGCAGGGACTCAGTGAGTTTCATTTTGACCCTTTAGACCAACTCAGAGCTTTCCTACAACCCAAGCAGCAAGAAACATACTCATTAGATGGCTTTGGTAACACTGAAGGTGAAGAAAGTAATGTTCAAGGGGATCGTTTACTGAGCCAAAAGGGTATTCAATATACTTACGATGCCTTCGGTAATCAGACCCGCTTACAAAGTCCTACTGATTATCAGCAGCGACAGTATAGTGGCCTCAACCAGTTAACCAGCGTTAAGTCCAGCGGAAGGTTAACCCAGTATCAGTATGATGCGCTTGGGCGCAGGAGTGCCAAGATAACTGAACGAGGGCGTACTGACTATTTATGGGATGGTGAACAGCTTATTGGTGAATACAGCAGCGGGGAGTTCACCTGGTATATTTATGCCCCCGGTACTTTCAAACCTATCGCGTTGTCTAAACAAGGGCAGATCTATCATTACCACCTAGACCATCTTGGCACGCCGCTCAAGTTGACAGATAGCCGCGGTACAGTCGCTTGGCTAGCAAGTTACCAAGTTAACGGCAGGGCTGAGATCGAAATAGAATCCGTTGTTAACCCACTGCGTTTTCAGGGCCAGTACTACGATGAAGAGTCGGGCCTGCACTACAACCGTTTTCGCTATTATGACCCCCAGACAGGCCGGTTTATCCACCAAGACCCGATAGGGTTGCTCGGTGGTATCAACCATTATCAGTACGCCCCCAACCCACTGCAATGGATAGACCCGCTGGGGTTGAGCTGTAAGGAGGAAAAATCTGTATTAAATGAGAGCTCATTTCCAGTAACGCCGTTAGGCTCTATAGAGTCAATTCAAGGCTGGGCATCAAAAGGTTTTCTGAAGACCATGATAAGTGATGCTACTTTTGGCATCGTGTATGGTGACACTAGTGGTTTACCTTTCCTTCGTGTAGATCCAATCGATCGATCTGATATGGAAGCATATGAGGCGGTCTCAGGACTTGAGCGGTATGCAAGCATATTTACTCCGGCAGGTGCTGCTAACTTCACAAAAAATGCAGTTTCAGAGGGAATTTGGTTAGCTAAAAACAATAAAACAGCAATAACTGAATTTTCAAGTAAATTAAAGGGTAAACTGATAACTCTTAGTGATGTGGAGGTCTTAGATATAAATTATACTCGCCGAAGTCGAGAGTCTTTAGATGAGATAAGGAAAAAATTTAACTCTTCTGATAGAAAAAACTTCTTAAAGTCAATTGGAAGAGATCCCGATAAAATTAAGTTAATGATGGAAGCTGGATTGAATGCAAATCAGATAGAAAAAATTGCTCAAGGGGGCGTACCTAAAGGGTACAATGTCCATCATAAGGTACCAATTGATGATGGTGGAACAAATAAATTCGATAATTTAATCTTGATAATAAACAATCCAGAGCATTACGCAATAACAAATGCACAGAGAGCATTGACAGGACATATTTCATATGAAGAAACTGTGAAAATAGAGTTTCCTGTACCTAAAAGTTTTATATATCCCGTAAACAAGCAATAATGAGAGGATGAAATGATCAATGATTTAATTGGTAAAATTAGAGTGACCGCTAATCGATGGGGAGAGGTATTAGAACCTGAGGCAAGTAAAGTGGAGTTACAAGGCTTTACTGAAAAATTTAAAACAAAGTTTGGATTAGAGGTTCCTATACAATATGAAATATTTTTGAAATTAGTTAATGGTCTCGAGTTCAATGGTTTGATAATATATGGTACGAAAAACTCAGATAATGATCCTGATGCATCCATGTTAGACATATTTGAAATGAATAAAATTTTTAATGATTCATTAATGTTTAATAGGTTAAATGTAATTGCCATCGGTGAGGATAGTAGTGGTTTGATAACTTATGATAAAGATACAAAAAAATTTCAATATAGAGATCGAATTGGGTTAGATAGGGTTGAGCAATTTTCATCTTTTGATGAAATGTTGAGCGTTGAAATTGAAAAGGTTATCTGATGCTATGATTATAGCATTTTATTCCCAGTATTGAATTGTGCTGTTTGTGTAGGGAAAACAAGTTAACTCACGATTCTAGAATTAATGGTTGGTTTCTTCTGAAGGGGGTTATATTGAAGGAAACACCGCTTAAGCGACGACAAGAGATGTCCCCATCAGCCTCCAGGTGGGACTATTTACAGTAAATACAGTAGTGAAATGTTATTCAAGGCTATCGCGGCTGGTGGTGAAGAGTGGTTTACTGACAATATCCAAGAGGATATACAGTACCGTACCTGGCTCGCAAACGGTGGTGACGGAAGCTGCGGAATGGCTTAGCAAGGGGAAACCTGATAGGAGCCCTTATGTTAAGGATTCTAAAATCCTCCCATTTTTGAGGGACAAAATCCTCAAAGAACAGTCTTATGAATTAGAGAGATTAAATGCAGTAATTAAAGATCCAGAGGTTCCTTTTAATAGTTTAGAAGTTCGTACAAACGAACTATTGGCTATTCCATACTTTCAATCTTTAATTGATAAATATGATATTCTTGGTCACGTTAAATTTGTTGAAACTTCAATTAAACAGTCAGGTGGAGGTTAGCATGAGCAAAATTTTATTATTTATTGGTGAAAATGAGCAGTTTGATAAAGAAGAGGTTGTGAAAAGTATTCGCTCAATTAATGGTGTCGAAAATGCGAAAGAAGGTGATTTTATTGGAGCTGCTTTTGAGGCTGAGTATAAAGTGGATAGCGAGAGTTATATTATCAGATTAAGTGATGATCTGGAAACTATCACCATTGATGGAATGGATAATAACTGTTTGAATTTCATACTGTCACTAAAAGGTATGATGAAAGATAGTTTTCAGGCTGTTGATATGGATTATTCTTTCCATGTTGACCTATCAATAATTAACACAATAGAACAGTTCAAACAAGAAATTCAAAAAGGTATCTAATTATTTAAGGGGCTAGGTTTGCTTAGACTATTATTTTTTTTGGTATAGGTGTAAGTAATTGTGGTGGTAAATAAACTTGGCCACCTTATTGGTTATAATATTCTCACCTCAATTGTTAAAAGGTGGCAAAATGATAAACCATATCATGTGCTAGTTATCAGTTCTCTGATATTGAAATGAATCCATACAGATAATAGTTACGGAGCTGTAGTGATTAGTTTTGAATTAGGAACATCAGGGGATGTCGTTGTGTAGTGGTCAACTTAAATTGGCCACGGTTTTATAGTTATTCCAGTAACGCCTTTCAGACTCATTCGGTGTCAGCCCTCCATTATAGTGATGCGGCCTAAGCTGACTGTAATAACCGATTATGTATCGAATGATTTCTTGTCGAGCTTCAACAAAACTCCGATAACCCGTTACTGGAACCCATTCTGTTTTTAAGCTTCTGAAGAACCGTTCCATTGGGCTGTTGTCCCAACAGTTTCCTCGCCTGGATAGACTCTGTTTTATCTGATAGCGCCATAGCAACTGACGAAAATGACGACTCGTATAATGACTGCCTTGATCGCTGTGGAACATAACACCTTTAGGGTTCCCTCGTGACTCATAGGCTATTGAAAGTGCTTTTCCTGTGAGCTTGCTGTCTGGCGATAAAGACATCGCCCATGCGGGCAAATAGGTCTATAACGACAGCTAAATACATCCAGCGCTTTCCCGTCCATATGTAAGTCACATCACCAACCCAAGTCTCATTAGGAGCTGTAACAGCAAATTGTCGAGCCAGGTGGTTAGGGACTTCGACGTGTTCCTTCGACGCTTTCCGGTATTTATGCTTGGGTGATTGACAGCTAACCAATCCCATTGCTTTCATCAGTTTGGACGCTCGATAGCGAGACAATTTAACGCCTTGTGTAGATACCATATCAGCAATACTTCGCGCGCCCGCAGAACCGTTACTGGCAGCATGTACATCTTTGATTAGACTGCGTAATTGAACTAGCTCAGGCGTAATGACCTTTGGCCTTTTACGCCAGTATTTGTAACTACTTCGATGAACGCTGAACACCTCACACAGTGTTTTTACACTGTAGCTCTGCCTGAGTTTCTCGATTATCGAGAATTGTTCAGTGAGTCCGACATCAACAGAGCTGTAGCTTTTTTTAATATTTCATTGTGCTCTTCAAGACGAGCAAGTTTCTTTTTTAATTCACGGATTTCGATTTGTTCAGGCGTCATCGGAGAAGCTTTAGGTGAAACTCCTTGCTGCTCTTCTTTAAGTTGGCGAACCCACTTATCCATGGTTGATTTGCCAACATTCATGGCCTGGGCGGCTTCAGCTACCGAGTAGCCTTGGTCAATAACCAACTGTGCGGCTTCTAGTTTAAACTCGGGGCTAAATATTCTTCTGCTACGTTTTGTCATTGTGTCACCTGTTAGCTTCTGAGGTGATGATATCACCTCTAATCAGGTGGCCAAATTCACCGTACCACTACATTTGAACTCATTGAATGGAGAAAATTTCTCTGCGGGTTTCTTCTCCGTGGCTTTTGGAAAAGCAACCAGCCAGGCAAGTACGCTCCTCGATATGATTGGTGGTAGTGGTAAATTCACTGCGGTGGGTATCGATTTTGGTGAATTGGCCATTGCAGCTATAGCTGGCGGCGCGGGAAGTAAAATGGGCGGTGGCTCGTTTACAAAAGGAGTTCATACAGCTTCTTTGGCTAATCTGTTTAATAGCCAAGGTATAGGGAAAAAAATGGCTAATTACATTTCCAATAATGAACCTGATGGGCAGATGCCATTGGGAGGGGTTAACTATCCACAGCAACAGAATCCAATAGAAGGCGAAATGAGTATAGGGATGGGAGGTGCATGGGGAGCAGGGCTTGCGGGCATGTCGCATGATGTATCTTTCCAATTTAACACCACAGGACAGTTCTGTAAGGTTGTAAGTCATTGTGGTAAATTTGGTGCGGTACTTGGTATAGCAGGAGGCCCAGTTGGCAGTATATCATTAGACCCTAGTGACCTAGCTCCTGGTGCTCGTTTATATAGCTCTAGTGCTTTTATTGATTTTATTCCTGGTGTAGGACTAAGTGGGGCTTTGAGTCAAAATGGTACATCATTCGGAGGGGCTAGATTTGGGAAGATGTATGGAGCAGGAGTTCAGGCATGTAGAACAGATGTTGTCAAATGCATGTAGAATAGTGATTTAAAAATACTTGAAAATTATTAAACCATCGCTAATGCGGTGGTTTAAAAGTTAATGCTATATTATTATAGTTGCTCAGTGATTTTTTGGAGTTAAAGGTGATTTTGGATTTTTTTCTAAAGCACGAAAAAAAATTGTTTCTAGGAATTCCTACGTTTGGTTTTTTTATCATTGCATTATTGTTTTATATTGAAGTGTCTGTTCGTTATCTTTTTATAGTTGGCTTTTTTACGGTTTGCGTTTTCTTCCTGTTATTACTTGTACACCCATTCATTATTAAAGAAAGATTGTCTCGTGAAAACAAAAATAAACACTAAGAAACCTTAACAGTTATATTTGAATTGTCATTAATCTTGTCTCCAAAGGTACAGTGAACTCGATAGTGAATTGATGTAGCAGTGGTTATGTTAGAATTAGTGGCAAAAGAAATAATCCATGCTGACTAAATGGGAAATTATATGTACTTAAAAGGTAAAGAAATTGTAGTTGATCTGTGGGGGTTACTAGTATGCCTATTCATATTCCAGTTAGTGGGCAGTGTTTACTTTTATATAAACCCAAAATTCATAAGCCCTTTTGTTAATCTATGGTATGGAGCTATGATTTTCATGTTGCCTAGTTATATTCTTGGCCTATTCTTACATATAAAATTCCGGAAGTTACCAACTAAGAATAGAATACTAGAGTTGATAATATTAGGACTACTTTCTATAGTAGCTTTATTAATAGCTATGAGCGATTTACCAAACTCTTTGGACAAAGCCATTGTTAATCTATTCATGTGATTATGAAGTGTAATGAGGCTAATGTTTTATTTATAATGGATAAGGGTATATATGATGAATTTAACTAGCCTTTTGATTTCGGTAATGAGCTTGACTGTGGCTGAGACTTATCATTTTCATGATAATGAATGGCCTATGGTTAAGGGCTTTACATCGGTACAGCATGATGAGTCTATACACTTTAGCTATGATATTGACAAACTGGAGCACAGTGATGACTTGAATGGACTTAATGGGGCAATAATTGTTTTTAGGGATAGTCAATGTAACAAGGTAAACCCTGATTATATAAAGTCCCAATCTATTATTGCTAAACTTCACTCATATGAATTGATGATCATCATTTAACGTAAAGAAAAAATAGCCACCTTTGTATGAAGGTGGCTTTCCAGTGCTTTAGATAGCATAGAACTGAATTAACAAACCTAATTCCTCAAGATAAGCAGGCAGACAGGCCGTGATACGATGATATATGCTTCTATCACACTATCAATATCATTTTGATAGCCTAAGATATTATTTTGATATCACTATTCCTCTTAGTGATAACCGTTATTATCTAATTGATAAATTGAGAATTTGTTCTGTAATAAAAAAGTGATATGTGTCCCGATGATGATCTCACTTTTGTTCAAAATCCAGACTGCGCTCACGAATCTTTGTCTTCCCTCGCAGGTTCGAGCAGTTTGGCGTGTTTGTTGCCTTTTAAGTATTCAAGACATCAATAACGTTCCGTAAAAGCCATTAGGCCGAACGCATGATGCAGGAATAACAATGAGAATGCGAAAAGGCAAATAACATGATTGAACAATATCTAACGCCTGATACCCCTGCTCAGGCACTTGAATTAAAGCAGCAGCATGGCTGTGAGGCCATCTGGTTTGCAGGCGGATCCAAAATCAATGCGGCGCCAACTAAAACCGATAAAACTGTTGCTATCTCTTTGGGCAAACTTAACTTCTCTCATATTGAGCAGCAAGGTGAGAGTTTGCATATCGGTGCAATGTGCCATATTCAGCAATTGATTGACCACGAACTCGTACCTGTGGCGTTGAAGCAATCTGCTGCCTTTATTTACTCCCGCCATATCCGTAACCAGGCCACCTTGGGTGGTGAAATTGCCGCACGACAGCCAGAGGCATTATTGGTACCTAGCCTGCTTGCGCTAAAAGCAACACTGAAGTTGGCCAACGGGCAGGAAATGGATGTTGAAGATTACATCAATAGTGAAGAACGCGAGCTCATCGCTACCGTCATTATTCCAGATAGAAACCTGACTTGTATCGGTTACAACATTGCCCGCTCAGCAGCAGGATTAGCGATTGTGACAGCTGCGGTATCGATTGATAAGCAAGGTAATAAGGTGATAGCGCTTGATGGTGTTTCGCCGTTGCATCAAGGTGCGGCCCGTCCGGTACGCCTTCGTGATGTCGAAGCGCAAGACTTGAAAGGGGAGCTGCTGGAGCAAGCAGTTGCCGATGCGATTTATCCGGAAGCCGATATTCGCGGTGGTGTGGAATACAAGCGATATATCGCAGGCGTTGTAATCACGGATTTGATGGCTGAATGTCAGCACATGGTAGAGGAAGCATAATCATGACGATTCAATTTACCTTAAATGGCCGCCCTCAATCTTTGGATTGCCGTCTTGGTGAAAATGTTCAGACATTGCTTCACTCCATGGGGTATCACTCAGTCCGTAATAGTGATGATGGCTGGGGTTATGCCGGATCTGATGTGATCTTGTTCAACGGTGAGCTGATCAATGCCTCGTTGTTGATTGCTGCCCAGCTTGACGGTGCAGAGGTTAAAACCGCAGAATCCTTGGGTGAGTGGAACCAATTGAGCTTGGTTCAGCAGGCAATGATTGATGTCGGCGTGGTGCAGTCTGGCTACAACGATCCGGCATTGGCGTTGATCTTAACCGAACTACTCGAACGTATTTCACAGCCAACCCGCGCGGAAATTGATGATGCATTATCAGGGCTATTTAGTCGCGATGCCGGTTACCAGCAGTTCTACGAAGTGGTTGAGCTGGCAGTAAAACGCCTTGGGGATCCTGAATATACCCAGCAATTTGCACCAGAATTTCGTGATGATTTGGCCGTGGTGGGCAAGAACTGTCCGAAGATTGACTCGGCGAAAATGGTGCAGGCCAAGCCTTGTTATGTTGAAGATCGCATTCCAGCCAACGCATGTGTTATCAAGATGCTGAGAAGCCCGCATGCCCATGCATGGGTCAAGCATTTGGATGTCTCTCAAGCCGAAGCGCTGCCAGGCGTGGTATCGGTGATCACCCACAAGAATTGTCCAGATATCCCTTACACACCAGGTGGTCAGAGCGCCCCTGAACCATCACCGCTCGACCGCCGTATGTTTGGCCAGAAACTGCGCCATGTGGGTGATCGCGTTGCCGCTGTAGTGGCTGAGTCGGTGGAAATCGCCGAGCAGGCACTAACACTGATCAACGTAGAGTACGATGTTCTAGAGCCAGTGATGAGCATTGATGAGGCGATGGCCGCCAATGCCCCGATCATTCACAACGAACCTATCGAGTACGGTGTTGGTGCGCCAGATGATTTGGAAGAGCAGAATCGCAACGCCGATCCGCGTGAAGGCAAGTTGATTGTGAACTTCCCTATTGGTTGTTTCCCGCGCAAGAACATTGCCGCCAGTGTCCGTGGTCATATCGGTGATCTTAACAAGGGCTTTGCTGAAGCGGATATGATTATCGAGCGTACTTACGAGTCGAAACAGGTTCAGCAACTACCGGTTGAAACCCATATCTGTTACAGCTATATGGATGGCGATCGTATCGTGATGCACGATTCGACTCAGGTGCCTTGGCACGTACGCCGTCAGGTAGCCAAAATCCTCGGTGTGAAGCAAAACAAAGTACACATCGTTAAAGAGCGTGTGGGTGGGGGATACGGTTCGAAGCAAGATATCTTGTTGGAAGATGTGTGTGCATGGGCAACCTGGACCACAGGCCGTCCGGTATATTTCCACCATACTCGTGAAGAAGAGTTTATTTGTAACTCAACCCGCCATGTTGCCAAAGTGACGGTGAAACTCGGGGCCAAGAAAGACGGCACTTTAACCGCGATTGATATGGACTTCCGTGCCAACACCGGCCCTTACGGAAACCACGCGCTGACCGTGCCATCAAACGGTCCCGCCTTGTCGCTACCTCTTTACCCTTGTGACAATGTGGACTTCAGGGTAACGACGTACTATTCCAACATCTGCCCGACCGGGGCTTATCAGGGGTACGGCGCGCCGAAAGGCAACTATGCACTGACTATGGCAATGGCCGAAATGGCTGATGAACTGGGTATCGACCACCTTGATATGGTTGAGAAAAACCGTGTGGTTGAAGGCCAAGAGCTGAAGATCCTAGCGGCTATCGGTGAAGGTAAAATGCCGGCCAGTGCGCCGAAAGTTCACAGCTGTGCGCTTGAGCCTATTTTGCGTGAAGGCCGCAAGCTAATTGAGTGGGACAGCCCGAAACAGGATGATGGTGAATGGAAAGTGGGCCGTGGTGTGGCGATTATCCAGCAGAAATCCGGTATTCCAGATATCGATCAGGCTAACTGCCAGATCAAGATGGCATCGGATGGGACCTTCATTGTTCATTCAGGCGCCGCTGATATCGGTACAGGCCTTGATACTGTGATCAGTAAACTGACCGCCGAAGTACTGTGCTGCCCGATGGATGAAATCACTATTCACTCTGGTGATACCGACCATGCGCCATTTGACAAGGGTGCCTACGCTTCGTCCGGTACCTGTTTCTCTGGTAATGCCGCCAAGCGCGCTGCCGAAGCGATGCGTGAGAAAATCCTTAAGTGTGGCGCTGAAATGCTCGGTGAGCCTGTAGAAGAGGTCGCTATTGCGGCGCCGGGACTTGTGAAAGGTAAGCAGGGTGAAGTGAGCTACTTCGATATTGCCCACAAAGCGGAAAGTGGAACTGGCTGGGGGCAATTACTGGCTTCAGGTTGTTTCACCACACCGGAATTTGCCTTCCCATACGGCGCGAACTTTGCCGAGGTGGCGGTCAATACGCGTACCGGTGAAATCCGTCTTGATAAGTTCCATGCCTTGCTCGACTGCGGTACGCCGGTTAACCCAGATTTGGCCTTAGGCCAGATTTACGGTGCCAGCATGCGTGCTATCGGTCATAGCTTATATGAAGAGTTGGTTTACGATGAGCGTGGTGTGCCCGTGACCCGTGACTTGAAGAGCTATGGTGCGCCAATGATTGGCGATATACCTCGCGACTTCAAAGCGGTGTTGGTACCAAGTGATGATCCGGTTGGCCCTTACGGTGCGAAATCGATATCTGAAATTGGTGTTAACGGTGCAGCCCCAGCCATTGCCAGTGCGATTCATGATGCATGTGGTGTCTGGATGCGGGATTGGCACTTCACACCAGAGAAGGTTCTACAAGGTCTGAATAAGCTTTAATCAATGCATAAGCGGCCGTTTCCAGGGGATGGGAAATGGCCGTTTTGTTTTTCAGCCACGGTTTACCGGGCTGGTGTTATGGCAATTACGCCGTCATGACTTGGCGAGTATCGACCATTTCCCATTCATGGGGGTGGTCAGGGTATCAGCGGGTAGGCAGGCACAGGCTCTGGTTGAGCTTGTTGTTAAGGGCCCAGACGTTTCTGGCTAGGTTATCGATTCATAGATTACGGATGGAACAGAAATGAAACTGCTTTATAACGTGGAAGACAGGCCTCCTATGGGCGCAGCGATCCTCCTTGCTCTTCAACATATGCTTGCCGCTATGGGGGCTATCATTGCTGTCCCTTTGGTGGTCGGTAGTGCGATTGGTCTTCCGACAGATCAAATGGTGATATTGGTCAATGCAGCCCTGATGGTATCGGGTGTGGTGACTATCATCCAGTGTAAAGGGGTTGGTCCTGTTGGGATCCGGCTTCCGGTGGTGATGGGAACCAGCTTTACCTTTGTTGCCATCTCCATTTCTATTGGGATGGACTCGGGTATTTCTGGTGTCTTTGGCGCATCGCTGATCGGCTCGTTAGTGATGATCATCGGTAGCCGCTTCATGCCGCAAATCAGAAAGCTCTTTCCACCCGTGGTGTCCGGTACCGTGGTAGTGTTGATTGGTCTGACAATCCTGCCTGTCTCTGTCGACTGGTTTGCTGGTGGCTTTGTCGGGCAGGAGCATTACGGTCAAATCAATAACCTGATGTTGGGTCTGTTGGTATTGGTGGTGGTGATTGTACTGTCGCAACTTGGTAAAGGGTTGATCTCTGCCGCTGCTATCGTGATTGGTATGATGGTGGGTTACATTGTCGCGATCTTCATGGGCGTGGTTGATTTTACGCCGGTTCGTGAAGCGAAGTTCTTTTCTCTCCCTGAATTATTGCCCTTCGGATTAAGCTTCACTGTCAGTGGTGTTATCGGGATGTCTATCGCTTACCTGGTCACCATTATGGAGTCGACGGGTGACTTCTTGGCCTTGAGTGATGCTACCCATACCAAATTGACCGGGAAGAAGTTGTCGAAAGGGATCTTATGTGACGGTATCGGTAGTGCCCTTGCGTCGGTATTTGGCGCAACCCCATTTTCATCTTTCAGCCAGAACGTCGGTATTGTTTCGATAACCGGTGTTGCCAGTCGCCACGTAGTTGCAGTGACTGGTGTGATCATGCTGATCGCCGGTATGTTCCCGAAATTGGGCGGCATTGTCGTTACGATCCCGTCACCGGTACTTGGAGGGGCAGGACTTGTGATGTTCGCCATGATCATTTCGGCCGGTATTGGCATCCTGTCACGCATTAATTTTACCAAACGCAATATGCTGATCATCGCCGTTGGGGTGGCCTCGGGCATGGCGGTGACCGTTCGCCCTGAAATTTTGACCTATATGCCAGACTCAATGCGCGTCATTCTTGGCTCCGGTATTACTACGGGCTCGCTGGTTGCACTGGGTCTCAACATTGTTTTGGGTATCAACCGCGCCGATGAAGCAGAAAGTGCGAATGAAAAACGAGAAGCGCTGAAAGAGCAAATCAAAGAGTGCGAAGAGTGTGAAAAGGCATTGGCCGAGGAAGAGGCGATGCAGTCACGCGAGCAACAAGTTTAAGCCCTACAATAGAAATAATTTAATAAAAATAAGTGCACGAAATAATGGTGTCCCTACCACTCTCCTGCACAGAAAGGTAAGAGGTAATCATGGAATATACCCAATCTATTAAAGCAATTAGAGCGTCCATCATGGATATCGCTAGAGTTGTCGACAAACCCGAAGACATAGAGCAGAACGTCCGCTTTATTGAAGATGGTTTAATGCTAGTCGAGAACGGGCGTATCGAATGGGTCGGCGAATGGGAGGAGGGCAAAGATAAAATCCCATCGACCGTTCGTATTAGAAGTTATCCCGGTAAGATTGTGATGCCTGGCTTTGTTGATACCCATATCCACTATCCACAGGCTGAAATGGTTGGTGCCTATGGCGAGCAACTATTGGAATGGTTGAACAACTACACTTTCCCAACTGAAGCCCGCTATAAAGACAAAGACTATTCCCGTGAAATGTCGAGATTCTTTATCAAGCAGTTGCTGCGTAACGGTACGACCTCAGCCTTGGTGTTCGGCACCGTTCATCCAGAATCGGTTGATGCGCTGTTCGAAGAGGCCGAGAAAATCAATATGCGGATGATCGCGGGTAAGGTGATGATGGACCGCAATGCGCCGGAATACCTGCTGGATACGCCGGATATTGGCTATAACCAAACGAAAGAATTGATAGAGCGCTGGCATAAACGTGGTCGTTTGCTCTATGCCATTACTCCTCGCTTTGCACCGACCTCGAGCCCTGAGCAGCTCGCAATGGCAGGACGGCTCAAGGAAGAATATCCTGATACCTATGTGCACACCCATTTGTGTGAAAATAAAGATGAAATCGCCTGGGTGAAAGAACTTTTCCCTGAGCAAGACGGCTATCTGGATGTTTATCATCATCATGGTCTGACCGGACCGAAGAGTGTGTTTGCCCACTGTATCCATCTTGAAGATGAAGAGTGGGATTGTTTACACGAAACTGACTCCGCAGTTGCGTTCTGTCCCACCTCGAACCTGTATCTTGGCAGTGGCTTGTTCAAGTTACAGGAAGCCTGGAAGCGCAAGGTTAAAGTCGGCATGGGGACCGATATTGGCGCGGGGACAACCTTCAACATGCTGCAAACTCTCAATGAAGCCTACAAGGTTATGCAGTTACAGCAGCATCGTCTGTCGGCATTCGAAGCGTTTTATTTGGCCACTCTTGGCGGGGCGAAATCGCTCTCGCTGGATCACCTGATCGGTAACTTTGAAGTGGGCAAAGAAGCGGACTTCGTCATCATCGATCCATGCTCAACTCCGCTTCAGCAGCTTCGCTACGACAGCTCGAAAGACTTGCCTGAGAAACTGTTCATGCTGATGACCTTGGGCGATGACCGTAGTATCTACCGCACCTATGTCGATGGCCGGTTAGTGTACGAGCGCGGTTAAATTTTACGCAAACGGTTTCGATGGAAAATAATTTTTTGACAATGCAGGGTGAGTGAAGCGTATAATCGCCGCCAATTTACTTTGCCCAGCCCCAGTTATTTGCTTTAGGAATATTCCGTTGTGAACATTGATGGGTTCTGTTAGCTGGGGTTGTGTCGATAAAAGTCAGCAATATTTATAACGTGACGGACAAGTCACAGCCCCAAAAAAGCAATCGATTGCGACGGGGCGGGTTGAGAGGAAGCTCAACACTTTATTAGGGCGGATAGACGGTAAGTCTGGCGTCAAATTTTACAAGGAATCACATCATGTCTGAAAATAGTTCGATTCATCATGAATCTACAGTAGTAGCAGAAGACACACCCCGGAAAAGCGGGTTGGATGGGTATTTTAAAATTTCCCAGCGTGGTAGTACTGTAAAGCAAGAAGTTGTTGCCGGTTTGACCACATTCCTGGCGATGGTGTACTCGGTGATTGTAGTACCGAGTATGCTTGGAGCTGCGGGGTTTAACCAAGGGGCGGTATTTATTGCTACCTGTTTGGTTGCAGCGTTTGGTTCGCTGTTAATGGGGCTTTGGGCAAACCTGCCGATGGCCATTGGCTGTGCGATCTCCCTTACCGCGTTTACTGCATTTAGCTTGGTACTGGGGCAGGGGATCAGCATTCCGGTCGCTCTGGGGGCCGTGTTCTTAATGGGGGTAGTATTTACCGCCATTACCGTCACCGGTGTGCGTCAGTGGATATTGACTAATCTGCCGTTCGGTATTGCCCACGGCACCGGTATTGGTATCGGTCTGTTCTTGTTGCTGATTGCTGCTAATGGTGTTGGCTTGGTGGTACAGAACCCTCACGCAGGTCTACCTGTTGCACTGGGCGAGTTCACTTCTTTGCCTGTCATCATGTCTATCGTGGGTTTGGCTGCTATCTTCGGCCTTGAAAAACGCCGTGTGCCAGGCGGGATCTTGCTGGTTATTGTGGCTATCTCTATTTTTGGTCTGATCTTTGACCCGAATGTCACCTATCAAGGGCTGTTTGCGATGCCATCGTTTGGCGCGGAAGGTGAGTCGCTATTGGGCACCATGGATATTATGGGGGCATTGAACCCAATCGTGATACCAAGTGTGTTGGCATTGGTGATGACCGCGATTTTCGATGCTACCGGTACTATCCGTGCGGTTGCAGGTCAGGCGAACCTACTGGATAAAGACGGCCAAATCATTGATGGTGGTAAGGCGCTGACTTCTGACTCGGTCAGTAGTATTTTTGCTGGTTTTGTCGGTGGTGCGCCAGCGGCTGTGTATATCGAATCGGCTGCAGGTACTGCTGCCGGTGGTAAAACGGGCTTAACCGCAACAGTTGTGGGTGGTCTGTTCGTATTGCTACTGTTCTTGTCGCCAATCAGCTACTTGGTCCCTGCTTACGCAACGGCTCCGGCTTTGATGTACGTGGGTCTGTTGATGATGAGCAACGTGAGTAAGTTGGATATGGCAGATTCGGTCGATGCACTATCCGGTTTGATGTGTGCGGTGTTCATCGTTCTGACCGGTAACATCGTCACTGGTATTATGCTGGGCTTTGGCTCATTGGTGATTGGCCGTGTTATTTCAGGTGAAGCGAAACGCCTGAACGCAGGTACCGTGATTATCGCTATTGTGCTGGTGGCCTTCTATGCGGGGGGCTGGGCAATTTAAGTCCTGTTACATCGCATCACGCTTTAGCTCGATATAAGTAGCGCTCCTCATTGAAAAATGAGGGGCGTTTTTGTTATTTCACTCGCAATATTCTTAAGTGTTAACAACCGACTCAACAGTTGCCGCAAAGGCCACTTTATTCCCTTCTATTAATAGCTTACCTTCCAATTAATTGTTTGTAAGTAGTGAAAGTTCCGTCCTGGGAAAGGGAGTATCAGTGGCGATGGTGGAAAGTACAGCGAAGGTAAAAAATAAAATTTTCAAGCGTTTGGTTATCACTCTGTGTGTGATGATGCCTGCATTGACTATTGTTTGGGTTATTTCCAATCCGCCAAAAGCGGATATGGAAGGGTTCAGCTGGACGCAAACGTCAAATCAAAGTGATTGGGAGGTTACCCTACCCGAGCAAGAAGGTTTCAGCGCTGAGCGATTAGTCGAACTGCACAATCAGGTAACGTTGAGAAAAAGCAAGAAAGTGCAGTCTTTATTGATTGCACGGAATGGAAAATTGGTGTTCGAGCAATACTATCCAGTAAGAAGCTCGGCGGATGGTACGCCGATGCCAATGTATTTTCCTCCTTCGCCTGATACCTATCACCAAATGCGATCGGTCACCAAAACGATCACCTCGACCTTGATCGGCAATCTACTCTACCAACAAGCGATACCGAGCAAAGATATACCATTGTTTGATTATTATCAGGATGAAGTCGTAGCAGATACGGTGCGCAAGCAGCCAATTACCATCAGGCATGCGCTCGATTTCAACAGCGGGTTAGATTGGAATGAATGGGGCGCTTACCCCAGTGATGCAATGGGGATGTGGTTATCCCAGGACCCGTATCAATATATATTTGATAAGCCAATGGCCTACCAGCCCAATGAGGCGTTTGTCTATCAGGGGGCCATGAGCGTGCTATTGGGTGGAGTCGTTGAGAAAACGACAGGAAAGAACCTGAGACAATATGCGGAACAAGCGTTATTTACCCCGCTTGGTATTAGCCATTACGATTGGTTTGCCCATGAAGTGACCGGTGAGTATTTGGGATCCTCTGGCTTGTACCTGCGCTCACGGGATTTAGCCAAGCTTGGGCAACTCTATCTCAATAAAGGGGTATGGAATGGGCAGCGTATCTTTGCAGAGGGGTGGGCGGAAGCAAGCTTAAAACCCAAAGGAAAGTTTTGGTCCAACAAAACAATAGAGTATGGCCATAACTGGTGGTTTCCTTTCATTACTGTTGACGGGGAAAGGCTGACTATTGCTGGAATGCGTGGTTACGGCGGTCAGGAGATGTTTATTATCCCAGAGCTGAAGTTAGTCATGACGATGACATCCGGGGCTTTTATTGGCCAGGATGAAGATTACCCATTCGAGTTAATCGTTGACTATATCCTGCCTTCACTTGGAATCAGCAATGCAAAATATACCGGTTAATAGGGCTGAGGTGGAAAATGAATAAAGGTATTTATATTGGTGCAGCCGTTGGTGTGCTCGCTGTTATGGTATTCACGTTAGGAGGAAAGGAAAGACAACCTATTAATACGGCGTTGCCGGACCAGCCTTCGTTCGCAATATCGACCGCATTTGATGGCCGATGGGAAGGCGAAAGAATTGATATCAGCGGCGATAAGATTTGTCTGGAAACTCGCGTTATTGGCAAGATAGAGCAGGGTAAGGTTGAGTTGACGCTGATGTATAACAATACGGTACTTCGCGGTTGGATTTCTAAGGATGGCATACTGGCGCTCTATGCTGATAGCCCGCGCTGGGGGTACCGGTTTGCCGGAACGGCGCAAAATAATCGTATTGACGGACAATGGAGAGTGACTAACGCGCCATGTCACGGTGAGTGGTATTTAGAGAAAAAGCTAACGTGATAGCTAACTCTCGCTGAGCTAAACAGGACTTGAATATTGCTGGTTTCATGCGGCTGATAAACTGTTTGGCTCAATATCACGTTTTTCATGTTTTTGGTGTTTTGCATTAAATTCTTATAGTGCCCTGTCGTTTCTCAATATCAGTAATTTTAATTATTAAAAGTCATCGACGGGAAAGTTTTATGCTATTTGAGAAAGTATGGTCATGGGTTGGTATTGCAATCCTGCTGTTTGGTTCATCCGTTGCGTTTGCTCAGGAATCTGAAAATGAAATTTTAGAGCTATTCGTCGTTCCTTACCACGTTCAACTTAACGATGGTGAAACGCGTAAAATGTCGGCGAATGCATTTTACGCTGATGGGACCTATGTCCGCGGCGTGCAGGGAGTTGAGTGGCGCAGTAGTGATCCAGAGAGCGTTTCGATTGCTCAAAACGGGACTATTTTTGCCGTGAAGCCGGGAGCGGTAAGTATTTATGCAAGTCTTAATGGCTTTGAATCATCCCAACCTGGTACGGTTCTTGTCGGTGAGTCATCGGTTGATAAACTGACGATTGAAATGACCAACACCAATGTCATGGTGGGACAGACGGTTGATGTCAAGGTGCTGGCGACTTTTAGCGATGGTGAAGTCGAAGATATTACCGGTGCGGTGACTTGGGAGCGGGTGACTAACGATGATGCGTTTGAAGTGGGTGGACGCAAGCTGACGGGTTTGAATGATGGGTATGGGTATTTGATTGCTCACTTTGATGACAACAAATCGGCTGCGCTTCGTATTGATGTCAATGATTCGGGGTATTTGGACTTGATGGTGTTGCCGGGAACGACGACGATGGCCGTTGGTTCAAGTTTCACGCCGACCCTTAGAGCGTTTACCTCATCTGGAATGGTTAATATTGATGCTAAAGATGCAAGTTACGAAATCGGTACCCAAGGTATTGTTAGAGCCAATAGTGATGGTTCTTTAACGGCATTGGCGAGTGGTGAAGTTGCTGTTTATGCGATAGCGGGCAATATTAAAAGCAGCCAGCCATTGACTGTGACCGTTGAGTAAAATGATTAATCAGAGACTCAGCAAACGTTGAGTCTCTGTTATTCCTACCATGATACCCAAATAGCGAAACCGCTATTTGGGTATCATTGCGTTAAGTACCTGACTCACTATGTTCTACATGGGCAAAGAGAATCATGCCTTTCTCGCTTAACGCCTGTTTTAGCTTTGCAACCGTTTCTGCAACTGTATAGGGGCTGTTGATTGAAGTTAGTCCATTGTCTGCCCATTCTGGGTAAATCACATTAATGGGAGGTAAAAAGAGTAACATTTTGATTTTTATTCGTTTATTCTCAATTAATAGACTTATCCACGCTGATTTTAAACGTAATGAACGATGGCCAAGTACTGTGAAGTCATTTGGGTATAGTTGTGAAGGCTAGATTTAGCAAGATGGTCAAGGAAAGGGTGTTGAGCAATAGACTAGGGAAGGGAGATCCATGTATATAGGTGAAGCGGCGAAAAAATCCGGTGCTTCGGAACGGGCAATTCGGCTGTACGAGTCCATGGGGCTGCTGAAAGTATCGCGAGCAGGAAAGTACCGCGTGTTTTCTGCGGCTGATATCGAATTTATTCGTCTGATTAAAGAGGGGCAATCTCTCGGGTTGCAGCTTACAGAGTTAAAAGAGTTGGCTAATGGCGAACAGGACTTTGATTGGATCAAGGTGGTGCAGTTGCTTGCTAAGAAGCAAGAGAGCATAGTATCTCAGATAAAAATGCTTGAAGTGCAACATTCGCGCGTTGACGAATACCGCCAGGCGATTGAGCAGTGTAACTATTGACTCTGACCCTAGGGTTAAGGTTTAAGATGCCTCCAGCACGAGTAAGGAGGTACTGTGATGAAAAAAGTCTTGGTTATCAATGCAAACCCAAAACAAGAAAGTCTTTGCCTGTCATTAGCGGAGCACTATGCCAGCATTGCGGGTAAAAAACATCAAATCAAACAAGTGAATCTTGCCGATATGTCGTTTGAGATGGATCTTCAGCAAGGGTATGACAAGGAAACCCCGCTGGAAGATGATTTGAAAGACTTCCAGCAACACGTGACTTGGGCGGAGCACATTGTGATTGTCAGCCCGGTTTGGTGGGGCACGGTGCCCGCCAAATTTAAAGGGGTTATTGATCGGACGTTCCTTCCGGGGTTCGCGTTTAAATATCAAGAAGGCAAAGCAATGCCACAAAAGCTATTGAGCGGACGGACCTCTGAATTGATCATTACCCTCGATACGCCGCCTTTTTGGTACAGGTATGTTCAAGGCAATCCGATTTATAAACAATTGAAAAGTGCAATTTTGAGTTTCACGGGCATTAAAAATCAGACGTCGACCTACTTGGGGCCGGTGTTAAATGCTTCTGAACAACGTCGTCAGTCTTGGTTTGATGTCATCTCCAAGCGGGCGGCACAGCTTTAATCTTTATTTACTCACAGGTCTTACCCACAGGGCTTTAGCCACTGGATAATGAAATCTGCGATGCTTTGAGGGGTGTTCAAATCCAAATAGGGGAGCTGGCATCCTTCTGGCGCAGGTTGATCACTGGCAAAGGCGATAATGTTTTTATCATTAGGATAGAAAAGCGGTTTACCGTAACTGGGGCGATGTACTTCAATCTTTGCGATTGGTTGGTCGCGAAACCCTTCAACCAAAATCAGATCAAGTTGGCTGTGATCCAGCTGCGATAGGCACTCATCAAGTTGAGGCTCTTCCCGCTCAGGCTCTGGGTACTCGAAATAGAGCATGTGCCTTTCTTTTGTTGCAAGCAGTGTTTGATTGCAACCGGCATGGCGTAAACGATAGCTGTCTTTACCGGGCTTGTCCGGGTCGATATTGTGGTGGCTGTGTTTCACTAAGCCAATACGCAGCCCCTGAGATTTAAGCAGCGGAATGAGGTGTTCGAGAAGGGTTGTTTTGCCTGAGCCACTATAGCCGGCAAAGCCAATTACTGGTGCCATTTTGATGTTGAATCGCTTAACAATAATCCCCTGAGTGTAATACTAAACGACGTTAGAGTCTGCCCATATCCGCGCTATCTTAGCCGTAAAAGACCAATATTGATTGATAGCGAAATTGAGCGGTTGTGTTTCAAACGGTGTATCAAAGTTAAGCTTATTGAGTTTTTTCTCCAACCACATCATGTTTCCTACTACATTTATTGAGTACGTCGCAGGCATTTGCTATTACCATTAAGTAAGGTAATTAAATGTCTTAATCGCTTACCATACAGTTTTTTGACAGGAAGTCGTGGTATTGGTGGTAAGTACTCATAATCGCATCAGGGAGAGTGCAATGTGGGCAACATTGGATTTTGAAGCATCCGGTCTTTCCGGTCAGTCCTATCCTATTGAGGTGGGATACTCGCTGCCAGACGGTTCTGCAAACAGTCTGCTTATCAATCCGCTCACCGCAGGTGATCCTTGGCAACATTGGGATGATTATGCTGAGCTCGAGATTCATCAAATTTCACGCCAGAAGCTGCATAATGAAGGGCTTCAGGTCGTTGATGTATGCCACCATCTTAACGCGGTATTAGGAAAATATGAGCGTGTTTTTTGCGATAGCCAATGGGACCTTTTCTGGCTCGGTCGGTTATACCATGCGGCTCATATGAGGCCCTCGTTTACCCTGACTGAAGTGGGTTTGTGGTTGTTGCAGGAAAATGGTATCGACAGGGCGCATTTCCAGCAAACCATGGCAGAGCTCGGCCCGGTATCACATCGTGCTGAATCGGATGCCAAGCAGATCAGGATGGCGATCACTCAGCTGACCGAATAAGCCTTTTTACTCAGTAAGGTCATTCAGCTGTCTCAAGCTGCGACAATCCCATTTCTGATGTGTGAACGATCAGAAGTGGGTATACTGATTGCAAATAGTCATTTTTGAGTGAACCGCTTGCACACCTCATCATTTCATCAAGCATCGCTAAGTCCATTACCGCCTTCTGTTCGTGCTGCTGTGTTTAATATTTCGATGTCAGATCCTGTAGCAGGCGAAATCTTCGAGCAGTTGGCGCAACCCAGCAATGCGCGGTTTTCCAAACTTGCCGCCATTATTCAGCATGCCAGTCCAGATGTGTTGATGTTGTGTGAGTTTGATCACCCAGGGGAAGGCGGTGACGATGGAGCGTTAGAACGGTTTTGTCAGCATTACTTGGCCTCTTCCCAGCATGGTCAACCTGCGGTGTCATATCCCTACCGTTATTGCCCGCCATCGAATACGGGGTTAGCAATGGTTAACGATCTCGATGGTGATGGCAAAATTACCTTGCCCAATGATGCTCAGGGGTTTGGTGAACATCATGGCCACTTCAGCTTTGTGATCCTGTCGCGATATCCCATTATTGACGCTGAAATCAAATGTTGGCAAACCCTTATTTGGCAGAATTTACCCGGCCATCAAATGCCCGAGGGCTACTATTCTGAAGCCGCAAGTGCTGAGTTGCGCTTGTCTTCCAAAAACCATGTTGTGGTGCCGGTGGATGTTGATGGCAAGACGCTTCATCTGCTCGCTTGCCACCCGACACCGCCGGTGTTTGACGGCCATGAGAAACGCAATGCTCGCCGTAATCATGACGAGTTGGTACTGCTCAAAGATATTATCGATGGGGCGGATCACCTCGTTGATGATAATGGTCACTCGGGAGGCTTGTCACCGGGCAGTCACTTTGTGGTGTTGGGTGACTTGAATGCGGATATGGCCGATGGTGACGGGATGAAAAAGGCGATCCGAGATTTGCTACTGCATCCCAAAATTCACCGCACAGTTTCATCTGGCCGAATGACGCCGAAAAGCCAAGGAGGCCGTTTTCACCGTCCTTGGCAGCAGCGACGGGGGCGGCCAAGTGAATGGACTCATATTTCAGGGCTGCGTCTTGATTATGTGTTGCCCTCGGCCAGCTTGGATGTATTGCAAAGTGGGGTTTTTTGGCCAGGCAAGAAAGATCCGCTGCGACACTTAATTACTGATGAACGTGGTCGCGAGCGTCCACAGGCAGGTTCAGATCACCGTTTAGTGTGGGTGGATATCGCTTTGAAATAGTTACTTGGGTATATGATGCTTCTTGACCTAGGCTTTTGAATAAAGGTTGATTCGACAGGGAGAAGCACCATGCCTGATTCACTCAAACCGCTGGGCGGGGAAGGTTTACGCGGACAAACTGCCGGTAGCACGGCACTGTGTACAGTGGGTAAAACCGGTACCGGCTTGACCTATCGTGGTTATGACATTTCTGACTTGGCAAAGCACGCCGAGTTCGAAGAGGTGGCCTATCTTCTGCTGAAGGGGAAGCTGCCGACCCGTACTGAGTTGGCGGCATACAAAACCAAGCTGATTTCCTACCGTGGTTTGCCGTTGGCCCTGAAACTGGTGCTGGAACAAATTCCTGCCGATGCCCATCCGATGGATGTTATGCGAACAGGGTGCTCTATGCTGGGCAACCTTGAGCAGGAGCAGGGTTTTACCGAAGAGTATGATAAAGCTGATAGGCTACTTGCTTTGCTACCTGCCATCATTTGTTACTGGTACCGCTACAGCCATCACGGGGTAAAAATAGAAACCTATTGTGATCAAGACAGTCTTGCCGGCTATTTCTTGAAAATGCTAACCGGTGAAACACCCCCCGATTTACACACGCAGGTGATGCATTGCTCGCTGATCTTATATGCAGAGCATGAGTTTAATGCTTCGACGTTTGCGGCGCGGGTGTGCGCCTCGACGCTGTCTGATATCTATTCATGCGTGTGTGCCGCAATCGGTACCCTGAGAGGCCCCTTGCACGGTGGGGCTAATGAAGCGGCTATGGATATGATTGAACAATGGCAGGATGCGGATGAAGCAGAAGCGGGGATCTTGGCAATGCTGGCCAACAAAGACAAGATCATGGGCTTTGGTCATGCTATTTACCGGGAATCTGATCCACGTAATGCCTTGATTAAGGTGTGGGCTGAGAAGCTGTCCAACGATGCCAGTGACCCAGAGCTCTATGATATTTCAGTTAGGGTGGAAGCCGTGATGAAGCGCGAGAAGAACCTGTTTTGCAATGCCGATTTCTTCCATGCTTCCGCGTACCATTTTATGGGGATACCCACCAAGCTATTCACGCCGATTTTTGTGATGAGCAGGGTGACCGGTTGGGCGGCCCATGTATTTGAACAGCGGGATCATAACCGGATCATTCGCCCGAGCGCTGACTATATTGGTCCGGATCATCAAGATTGGTTACCGATCGATGAGCGTCACTAGTTTGAACTATTCCCACCATGGTTATTGGCAGAGCTTGCCCCAAGGCAGGGTGTATTGGCAACCGAATTTTCTTGAGCCCACCTTGGCTGATCAGTGTTACAGTCAACTTGAAAGCGAATTGAACTGGCAGCAGCATAAAATAACCATATTCGGCAGGGAAATACTCCAGCCACGTGTGCAAGCATGGTGCGGTGAGGCTGTCTATACCTATTCGGGTTTAACCATGCAACCCGATCCTTGGACGCCCACATTGCAGGTGATTCGTCAGCAGTTGTCTGCGTTGTTGGGGAAGCGTTTCAACTCTGTGCTGGTCAATAAGTACCGCGATGGTGATGATTATATGGGGTGGCACCAAGACAATGAGCCTGAATTGGGTGAAGATCCTGTGATTGCTTCCATCAGCTTAGGGGCGACAAGGCGGTTTGTATTGCGGCACCGACAAAGTAAAGAGAAGAAAGAGTATTTGCTGACGAATGGCTCGTTGCTCGTGATGGCGGGTGAGCTACAAAGCTTCTGGCAACATACGGTGCCGAAAACGAAGCGGCCAACAGCGCCTCGTATCAATCTAACGTTTCGTCAGATAACACGCTAACTTTCTGCTCAGGTAAGGTCAGTTTGTCGGGGACGACGCCTTATTGAAGCTTGTTCTTTTTCGCTATTGTTATAGCGATCACAGATGAAAGCATGAATTTACAGTTTCTTGACGTTATGGATTCAAGGCTTTGCTAGCTTTCTGGCTAAGTGTTTACCGTAATGGGTGGGGAGTATCCAATGGGATGGGTTAGCAGTAGGGTATACAGGGCAGTTATTTCTCCGTTGGTCGTAGGGGCGGTGGTCACCTCACCATTGCTTTGGGCGGATGTCCAATCCGCCACAGCGCAAGGGGGTGACGGTGTCAATGTGGCTTATAGCGTCGGTACAACAAGCTTTCAGCAAGATGCCGAGCGTATTCGTCAAACCTATGAAAGTCAGCTCTTTACCCTCCCTGCTTTCAAGATGGGTCACTATGGCTTGCGAATGTATCGCCAGACACAAGATCATAAATATCAAGCGGCAATTTGGTCTGATATGGCACGTGTTGCCAGTCGGCTGAACTTTTTTGCGACAGAAGTTTATACCCCTGGGCAAATTGACGCTTATTCTGCAGAGCGGCTCGCTCGCTACGATCTCAAACAAGATGTCCGAAGCGAATTGCGCTATGAAGCGACCAAAGATAAACCGCAATATTTCTACCTCGGTGTTGATCTGCTGGGTTCAATGGCCCGTGCCAATGAGTATGGCCTGAAGCATCGTGAAGATGGAAAGCTCAGGGAAGTGATCCGCCGTTATGATTTCAAACCGTATGTGACGGATCCTGAGATGATCAGGGCATGGGCGGCACAGCTGGCCAATCAGGTGTATTGGCTGCGCCAGCTAGGGGAGCAGGATGTGGTTGATGATTTTACTGCAGCCTTTCAAGAAACCTATCCTGACAGCCAAGATGATAAGCTGACTGATCAGCAGTTCATGAATAAGGTTTATGGTTTAACCCATATTATTTTTGCCGCGACCGAGTATTACCAACATCCGGTGAAAGAGTCTGATTATCAATGGATCTATGATTACTACCGTGACAATATCGATACCATCATTGCGCGCTCGAAAGAGGATGTTATTGCTGAGGTTGGTATAAATTTTTTATTGGCCGGATTAGAGGATGATCCTGTCGTCGAAAAGACCCGAAAGGCGATTCAGCGTTCTTTGAATCGACAAGCCGGTCTTATTCCTGCGGAAAACGGCAGTACTGATTTGCTTGATGGCGAACACCGCAATGTACTGGCGATAATGTTGTTGGACTGGCGCGGGACTAATGCCGTACCCACTATCCAAAAACAGCCGGAAATCTTCACCGGCAAGCCATATGGCTTGATTACTAAGTAATACCAAGCGGAATAGAGAATAGATTTCAAATAGAACGCCCCTTAATAGGGGCGTTTGTCATTAAGATGGAAGCTTAATTAGCCAGTAGTTTAGTAGTAATACTTACCGCTAATGCTGTTGACGTTGAAGGTTTGGACCTTCATTGATGGTGACCAGTACACACTGTTCCAACCAGCCTTTAGCTTGAGTTGGCGAATGAAGTCTTCGGGTTTGGGCAGTTGTTCCCACACCTGTGGTAAAAACAGTGCTTGCTGATGCTGGTCTGATAGGATCACGCCGACTTTATTATTTTCTAGGTAGTCTATTAGTGTTTGCTCTGAGTCGACGGCCAGATCTTTTGGTTGGCTCAAGACCGACACTTCAACGACCAAATCATCAAGTTGTTCTTCGACCAGAGGCATAAAACGTCGGTCTTGGTAAGCACTTGCTCTGGCTTTATTGTGGACTTCCAGCACCAGTGGTGAATGTGCCACCGTGGTCCCTAGGCAGCCCTGAAGCTGTCCGTCGACAGTAAGAGTAACAAAGCAAGCGCCGGGTTGGAGTAGCTTCTTGCTGTATAAATCTAAACGCGGAGGTTGGGGAATAGTATCCGAAAAATGGCCACGAATAGCATCGCGAGCCACATCTAAAAGCTGGGTTAACTCACCTTTATTGAGGTTCTGAAACGAGATAGCTGACATATCCTACGACTCTCTCCTTATCTCCGGCGTCGGTGTCGCCTGAGTTTATTAATGTTTTACGTATAAGTGTGTATCCCCTTTGTTTGGCTAACAAAAGCAATGTATTAATACCTGTTGAGCCACAAGCTTGTTCCGGAACGAGCGTTGGCTCGTAGTTATCGATCATTGTGCAGGTCTGGCGGTCTATACGTTGCGCTTCCGAATAGGGATGGAAGTGGCTTAGATCGCTACTGACAACAAGCAAACAGTCGTCACCTTGCCAGAGGGAATCAATCAGCTTGGCGACATTGGCCGGATGTACATTACTGGTTAAAAGCGGTAATAGGGTGAAGTCATGTAAACATGACTGCAGGAAAGGTAATTGCACTTCGAGGCTGTGCTCAAGCGCATGAACCTGGTCCGATACTTCAATATCATCTATTTCCTTTATCTTTTCAACCAATTGTGTGTCAATTTTTATTTTACCTAACGGTGTTTCGAAATGATCCGCCGCAGGGATGGCGCAACCTTGGAAATAGTAGCGGTGGCTGGGGCCTATGAGGATCACCCGGCGAATACGTTCGGCTTCTGCCAGCAGGTAACGGTAGGCATCGGCGGCGACGCTGCCTGAAAACATATACCCAGCGTGAGGCACAATGAGTGCTCGAATAGGCGTTGCATGTTGGGAAACCTTAAGCCATTTATCCATTTGTACTTTCAGGGCTGCCGCTGAGTGGGAATAGAACTGACCCGCAACGGCTGGTGGACGTGTACTCATAGGTCACCTACTCATATGCAGTCTAAAGATCTGGACTAATCTTAAGTATAGGAACAAATATACACTTGGATGATTATCATGCGTCAACCTCCTGAGTTTTATCCAACAAAGTACTGGCATCGGCTTGATGATGGTCGGGTGGTGTGTGATCTTTGCCCGCGGCAATGTCGATTGAGAGAGGGGAAGCGAGGTGCTTGCTTTGTTAGGCAGGCCCATGAGGGTGAAATAGTCCTGACCAGTTATGGCCGCTCCAGCGGATTTTGTATCGACCCTATCGAGAAAAAGCCACTCAATCACTTTTACCCCGGAAGTTCGGTGCTCTCTTTCGGTACCGCAGGGTGTAACCTCGGTTGTAAGTTCTGCCAAAACTGGAATATCAGCAAATCCCGCCAGATAGATACCTTGGGGGCATCGGCTATGCCAGAGCAATTGGCATTGGCTGCGCAGCGTTATGGTTGTGACAGTATTGCCTTTACCTATAACGATCCGGTGATTTTCATGGAGTACGCCGTCGATGCCGCTCAGGCATGCCGTGAATTAGGTATCCATAGCGTGGCGGTCAGTGCGGGCTATATCTGCGATAAACCTCGGGTTGATTTTTATCCCCATATGGATGCCGCCAATATCGACTTGAAAGCGTTTACCGAACGTTTCTACCATAAAATATGCAGCGGCCATCTCGCGCCTGTGCTCGATACCTTGCTATATCTGCGCCATGAAACCGATGTGTGGTTTGAAATTACCACCTTGTTGATCCCTGATGAAAACGACAGTCCGCAAGAAATAGAGGCTTTGACCCGCTGGGTATACGACAATCTAGGCCCCGATATTCCAATCCATTTCAGTGCCTTCCATCCGGATTTTAAAATGCTGGACAAGTTGCCAACCCCACCCGAGACAGTGAAAAAAGCGCGGGAGATCGCTATGGCCAATGGGTTGCATTATGCCTATGTGGGGAATATCTTCGATGAAATAGGTGACAGCACCTATTGTCCGGGCTGTGGTAAGAATGTGCTTTCCCGTAACTGGTATCAATTGGGGGATTGCCACCTGACCAGCCAGGGACAGTGCCACTACTGTGGTTACCAGTTAGCCGGTCGATTCAAGCCTATCGAGAAAGCATTTGGACGGCGCAGGATCCCTGTGCAAATTGCCAGCAGATAAGGGGGTTATAAGCGTATATCCGTTGTCTGGGCTTGTCAGCAGTATCAGCGATCCGATATCTTACATACTTAATCACAAAACCCCGGATGAGAAAGTAAACATGTCTGATATGACAATGGAGCAGCTTGCGAGCTTCCAGAACCTAGTGATCACCCAGCCAAACTGCCCGTTTTGCGTAAAAGCGAAAGCAATCTTGGATGAGCGCGGTACCGAATATACAACATTGGTATTGGGTACTGACCTTGCCAAGACCATGATGGTTGATTTCATCGAACAGCAAACGGGTAATGTTGTACGCACTGTTCCGCAAATCTTCTTGGACGGCCAATATATCGGCGGACATGACGATTTGGTTGCTTTCCTAGCGCGTCAGGTAGAGAACGATGCGTTTGGAGATTTTGAGCTGTAAGCGCAAGGAGGTAGATTGCCTCGCTTACCCAATATGGTAGAAAAGGCAGCGCAGTGACGCTGCTTTTTTTCGGTTTGATCTAGGCTAAATATCGGACATTCTTTTCCGGCATGGGGGCGCGGCTCTGGTAAACTGGTATTTCAATTACGATATATGGATTTTCAGGAATGCTCAGCGACCAAGGCTTTCTCTCTCAAGGTGTCAGTTATCACGGATTGTTCTTCCTGCTGTTGTTAGTCATGGCGTCCGCATTGATTATTGCTCATTCGTTTCGATACAACCGCAAAGTCACGCCGATTTCCTTGATAATTATTGGTGTACTGACTGTGGTTTCAGTAACCAGTTATACCTTCTTAGGTCATGAACCTAAAAATACCGTTATGCGGCCAGTCGTCGCCCTTGAAGCACTACCAGAAGAAATGCTGATGAGTGCGTCAGAGCTGAATCAGAAACGTATTGAAGAGATCCAAGACAAACTCCGAGAAGATACGCAAAATGGCGAGCTGTGGTATGCGTTGGGTAATGCCTATATGTACAGCAGTGAGTTTGAAAACGCCGGTACTGCATTTCTTTACGCATTACGGCTTTCACCTGAGCCCCAGTCCAATATCTATTCGGCAATGGCAACGGCCAGTTATTACCAAGAAAAGCAGCACTTCACGCCACAAAGTCAGGCTTGGCTGGAGCAGGCATTGGCGTTGGACGAAAATAATATCTCTGCCTTGATGTTATTGGCTTCTGATTATTTCCTCAATGCTCGTTATCAAAAAGCGATTGATACTTGGCAGCAGATACTGGATACCGATCGCACTGACCTTGACAGGGTCGAGGTAATTAATGCGATTAACCGGGCAAAGCGTTTTATTTAAGTGTAAGGAAGCTGTAAGCATTACGGCCAAGGCGCAAAGTAATGCCGGTGTTCAATATTTAGGTCTTTTTTTGGTATTGCGAAGCATTCGAATACACCTTTATTAGAGAGAGTTACCCAAATGTCTAATGTTGTTCAGTTCTCTGCGTTCAGTGGCAGTAAGAAGACCCATACTCCCCCGTCTATCAAACCACAGAGCCCTAAAGTGCTAAGGGAACAGGCTGCATTGAAACAGGACAGTCGTTGTTACTTCTGCGGGGAGCGTAAAGAGCCGAAAGAGCTTAGCTGGCTTGATAAGACTGGTTTTAAGACAAAGATACATGTTGTCTGTGGAAATTGTAGCGCTGGATCTAAGTCGCGTTCAATGGATGAACTCCGCATAATCCTTGCACTTAAAGCGATGGATTTCAGAACGGTTAAACTTCAGCAGTATCTTGAGCTGAGAGACAAAGGGATTTATATAGAGGGTGTACGTGAATATAAGTTCTACTTTGAAACGATTGAATGATCATATTCGGATGGCATTTGAAAAAGAGCCGGCAATATCAGCCCAAACGAATTCGTCTGTTCCTAGATTTTTTGTTTGAGCACTTTAATCAGTATGTATGCGCGACTGACAGAAAAACAACGCCCCGCGATATCGGGGCGCTGTTCATTATCCGAGATGGTCTAACTGGCTGTAGCTTGCTTTGTGAATGTTGGTTTCATCCCCTCTAGGCCCAGCGTCTTTTACACGGTTGGCTTACAAGAGTAGCCAGCCCAGCCAGTCGGTTTAGGGGGTTACATGGCTACCAGGTTCATCGTGGTAATGCAGGTGCGACTGTCCCCTTTGGTGCTAAGTACTTCTGATGCCATCAAGTTACCTTTGTGGAACATAAACTGATATTCACCGTCTCGTGGCATCCAGATATCGATGAAACCATCTTTTTGCGTAGTGACCATTTCATTCTTCACGACTTTTCCCGTCGCCATGTCTTTAACCATCAGGTGCAGTTTTTCTTCTACCAGTTCACCCTGGCACCCTGTCGGCACATGGTATGTACAAGGATGGGTATAATTGATATACGGGGCGATAGAAAGCAGGAACTCCTCGGTAAGCGGAATGGCCGCTTCCTCGCCAGAAGGCAGCGTTGCCTCTAGGCTGTCAGGCATCACCTTAACGGTTGCCTCACCTGTGCGGTGCCACTGGTGAGACTGTTTCAATGCCTGTTGCGGACTAAGAGCGGTAAATTCTTCAGCCGTCATTGCTGACGTGCCAAACGAAGCCATTAGGACAACTACAGGTGCGATTTTGTTGAAGTATTTCATAATAGTTTTTCTTTAATTGATATTTAATTGAACCTCAGCCGCCGGTGCAGTTTGCAGGCGGTGAGAGTAGGTTTTCCAAAGCTTATAGATAGATGGCAGCACCAGCAGGGTTAGCAGGGCCGATGACACCGAGCCCCCCAGCATAGGGGCGGCAATGCGCTGCATCACCTCGGAGCCCGTGCCGCTGCCGATCATAATTGGGATCAGGCCGATAACGACGGTTAGATCTGTCATCATGACTGGGCGAATGCGCTGTCCAGCCCCTTCTAAAATGGCTTGTTCCAGGTCCTCTGATGTTACGTGACTACCTTGTTGTTCTCGTTCTTCTATCCTGCGCTGCCAGGCTTGGTTCAAGTAGACCAGCATGATAATGGCGGTTTCTACCGCCACGCCTGCCAGGGCGATAAAACCAACCCCAACAGCAATCGAGAGGTTGTAGTCAAGGTAGTACATCAACCAAAGGCCACCAACGAGGGCTAGTGGCAGGGTGCCAACAATAATGGCAACCTCACCAAAACGGCGGAAACTCATGTACAGCAGCATAAAAATGATGCCGAGCGTCACAGGGGTCACAATTTTAAGTTTCTCCATGGCTCGCTGCATATACTCGTACTGCCCTGACCAGCTGATGGCATAGCCCGCCGGCAAGCTTATCTCCTCGGCAACACGCTGGCGTGCTTCCTCGACAAAGCTACCGAGATCGCGGCCTTCGATATCTACGAATATCCAGCCGTTGGGACGAGCATTTTCGGTTTTGATCATCGGAGGGCCATCCTCGTAGCGGATATCGGCCACATCAGCAAGGGTGATATGCGCTCCGAATGGCGTGACTAAAGGCAGATTTTGCAGGCTGTATACAGAATCTCGATAGTGTTGCGGATAGCGGACATTCACCGGATAGCGCTCTAGCCCTTCCAAGGTCTCGGCG
This sequence comes from Photobacterium lutimaris, assembly GCF_003025555.1. Classification (GTDB taxonomy): domain Bacteria; phylum Pseudomonadota; class Gammaproteobacteria; order Enterobacterales; family Vibrionaceae; genus Photobacterium; species Photobacterium lutimaris. The sequence goes on from NZ_PYMH01000003.1 coordinate 63,206, forward strand.
ACGTTCATACCCCCGACGGCGGCACTGGTTACCTGCTGGACATCTTGGACGGATAAACCGTAGCGAGCCGCGCGGTGACGATCCACATCGATAGTCACGTAACGACCGCCGGCTACGCGCTCAGCGTATACCGATACAGCCCCTGGAACTTGGCCGACAACGTCTTCGAGTGATTTGCCGATTTTTTCGATGGTTTTTAAATCTGGGCCTGAAACCTTAATTCCCACCGGCGTCTTTATCCCGGTTGAGAGCATATCGATGCGGGTCTTGATTGGCATGACCCAGGCGTTACTCAGGCCGGGAAATTTCACCAAACTATCAAGCTCATTGCGTAATGTGTCTGTGGTGACACCTTCTCGCCATTCACTTTGCGGCTTCAGCTGGATAAACGTCTCTATCATCGTTAACGGAGCGGGGTCGGTTGCCGTTTCGGCACGTCCGGCTTTGCCCCACACGGTCTCAACTTCAGGGATGGTTTTGATCAGCTTGTTGGTTTGCTGCAATAACTCCCGTGCTTTACCAATTGAGATCCCCGGATAGGTTGTCGGCATATACATTAGATCGCCTTCATCGAGCGGAGGCATGAATTCGCTGCCCATTTTGCTATACGGGTACCAGGCCGATGCCAGCAACACCAACGACATCGCGATCATGGTTTTAGGGTAGCGCAGGCTGATTTTCAGCATTGGGCGGTAGCTGGCTATAAGCATACGGGTGATTGGGTTTTTCTGCTCGGGCATGATACGGCCTCGAACAAAGTACCCCATCAGTACAGGGACGAGTGTAATGGCCAACCCAGCCGCCGCCGCCATGGCATAGGATTTAGTAAAAGCCAGTGGCGCAAACATCTTGCCTTCCTGGCCTTCCAGGGCGAAGACAGGAACAAAGCTGAGGGTAATAATGAGCAGCGAGAAGAAAAGGGGAGTGCCCACCTCTTCTGCGGCCTCTGTAATGATCTCCCAACGGTCTTTGTTGGTATCTGTGTTTCGCTCAAGATGCTTGTGGACATTTTCAATCATTACAATGGCACCATCTACCATGGCTCCAATGGCAATACCAATCCCACCCAGAGACATGATATTGGCGTTAATACCTTGCCATTGCATGATGATAAACGCACTGAGAATACCAAGCGGTAAACTGATCAAGATGACCAGCGAAGAGCGAATATGGAAAAGGAAAAGCGCACAAACCAGCGTAACGACCACAAACTCTTTGATCAGAGTGTTGCTGAGATTATCAACCGCCGAGTCAATCAGGCCAGAACGGTCATAGGTGATGACCATCTCGACGCCATCAGGCAGCGAACGTTCCAGCTCGGCCATTTTCGCTTTGGCATTGGTGATAACCTCACGGGCATTTTCCCCGTATCGCATAACGATGACGCCACCGACAGCTTCACCTTCACCATTGAACTCTGAAATACCGCGGCGCATCTGTGGTCCCATTGAGATATCCGCGATATCACCGAGCATCAAAGGCGTGCCGGTTTCTGACAGTTTGAGCGGCAGGGCGGCAATATCCTCCGCAGAGCGGAGGTAGCCTGTGGTTCTCACCATATGCTCAGCCTCGGCGACTTCGATCACGGAGGCGCCCACTTCCTGATTGCCGCTTTGAATAGCCTGATTGACCTGGGCCAGTGTCAGGTCATAGGCGCGTAACTTGTCAGGGTCAATCTGGACCTGATACTGGCGAACCATACCGCCAACAGTCGCCACCTCTGATACACCATCGACAGTCTGCAGTTCATATTTTAAGAACCAGTCCTGTAGGCTGCGCAACTCGCTCAGATCATGCTGACCGGTTTTATCTTGCAGGATATAGCTCAGCACCCAGCCCACCCCAGTGGCATCCGGGCCCAGCTCGGGTTTGGCTGCCGCCGGTAAGGCAACTTGCCCCATGTATTCCTGTACCCGGCTGCGAGCCCAGTACATATCGGTGCTGTCATCAAAGATAATGTAAACGTACGAGTCACCGAAGAAGGAAAAGCCGCGCACGACCTGTGCGCCTGGTACTGCCAGCATGGCTGTCGATAGCGGGTAGGTCACTTGGTCCTCGACAACTTGTGGCGCTTGTCCCGGGTAGCTGGTTTTAATGATGACCTGCACATCCGACAGATCCGGAATAGCATCGATAGGGGTCTTGTTTACCGAATAAAGGCCGCCCGCTGCCAGCATGGCCGCAGCGATGAGGACAAAGAATCGGTTGGTGATCGACCAACGGATAATCTTGTTTATCATTACTTGCCATCCTCATTGTGGTCCATCATGTCGTGGCCCATTGCGCTGTGATCCATGGTGCTGTGGTCCATCATGTCGTGGCCCATTGCGCTGTGATCCATGGTGCTGTGGTCCATCATGTCGTGGCCCATTGCGCTGTGATCCATAGTGCTGTGGTCCATCATGTCGTGGCCCATTGCGCTGTGATCCATCATGCTGTTGTCGTTCAGGATGAAATCGTCGGGTAACTGTGGTTTTTCATCAGACAGGGACACGATGAGGAATTGGTTTTTCTCTTTTTGCAGTGAAAAGCGGATCGGCTCACCTTTTGAAAACGTCGTGAAGCTAACATCATCAGATACATCAAAGTCCATTTCCATCGCAGGCCAATTCCATTCAGGTACTGGCATATGGGAAATTCGAACCCGGTTTTGACCGGTAGAGGCAACAAACAGACCATCGACCATTACAGGCGCAGCTCCGACACCATTTATCCGGTTTAGGTCAGCACTTTGTGATGATTCTGAGTCCAGCATGAATTGTGCCGATGTCACGACCCTATCTGAATCAGCCAGGCCGGCAGTCACTTCGATCCATTCACGGTTTTCCTTTCCGGTTTCTATCCGGGCCGAGCGGTATTTACCGTCTCCGAGCGCCAAGACAACACGGGTCATATCACGGCTTCGGATCACTGCCTGGCGAGGAACAACGAGACTTTTCTGTTTAGATGTCGCCTCTATCACTAGCTTGGTGTACATGTTAGGTTTTAGCCGCAAGTCGGGATTATCAAATACTACTCGTACCCGCATACTACGCGTTGCAGAGTTCAGGACCGGGTAGATGTAATCGACATAGCCTTGCCACTGCTCGCCTGGCAGGGCATCGATTGTCATGCTGACACGAGAGCCGACCTCAACCTGATCTGCTTGTCGTTCAAAAACTTCGGCTTCGACCCAGACCGTATTCAACGCACCACCGCTAATGACGGTCTGCTGAGGTGACAAAAATGCCCCTTCGCGAATATTCAGGGCATCAATAATACCGTCTGCTGGAGCTTTAACCGCGACATGATGAATGGGCTTGCCGGATCGCATAACCTGAGACACCTGTGCATCATCCATCCCTAGGGCGTTCAAGCGCTGCTTCGCACCATTAACCATTGCGCTGCGGTTGCCGCGTACGGCATTGAGCAGCTCTTCTTGGGCTTTTACCCATTCAGGCGAATAGAGCGTGAAGAGCACATCCCCTTTACTGACCTTCTCTCCGGTAGTATTAACATATAAGCGCTCGACCCAGCCATTGACCCTCAGGTTGACCTGCCAATAGCGTTGTTGATCAAAGCTAACGTAGCCCACAGTATCAACCGGGTGCGTTAAGCTTTGAAATTCTGCTGGCGAGCTCTTTACGCCAAGGTTGTTTTCTACTGCAGGGTCGATAAAGACCGTTCCTGCAGGTTCATTTCCGCCTTGTAAATCTTCTTCATAGACCGGAATAAGATCCATGCCCATCGGTGATTTACCCGGTTGGTCGCGTTTGTAATTAGGATCCATCGGCGCAACCCAGTACAGCGGTTGCTTTTCCCCGCTATGTTCTGCATGCGCATGGGAGTTATCTGTGTGCTTGCCTAATGTAAAGCCAACACCAGCACTGATGCTCAGAGCTAAAAAGGTAAAAACATATTTTTTCATTATTCATGTTCCTGTTGGTATTGGCTTTAGAAGTAGCGGTTCAGAAAGTAAGCCTGTTGGTTGAGGCGTTGGTGATGATCGGCTTTGACCCGTGCGAGCTCCATTTCTACGGTTAGCAGCTCATCTGAGGCTTGAATCACATCGGCAAAAGTAGCAAAGCCACTTTCATAGCTGCTTTCCACTGTGGCGAGACGCGTTTTGCTGCGCGCAATGATGTGATCTTGATAGGTATCAATTCGCTGCTGGGTGATGGCTGTTTCCTGTTCCAATCGAGTTATTTCTGCGTGCAGTTGGCGCAGCCATGTATCGCGCTGTGCTCTGCCCGCGACCATATTGAGCTGGGCGGCATTGAGACGCTTGTCTTGGCGCTTGTTGGTAAAGAGGGGCAGATCCATCGTCAGAGACACACTGACGAGGTCAGAAGCCTGACGGCCACCCATATCCTCTGCCTGGCGATAGCCATACATCATTTCGACGCCGAACTCGGGTTTATATGCCTCGTTGGCAATATCCACATCATTTGCCCGAAGATCGATCAACTTGTCTAGCTGACGAACGCTCGGGTGAGATAACAACTGTTCGGTCCAGCGGGAAGGCGTTTGTAGCATTTGCTGCAATGTTGGCCATTCAGGTAGGTGGCTGGCGTCGACGGCAGCGAGATCGCTCCCGAGCCATTCGGTCAAGCGTGCCAGTTGGACCCGCTGAAGTTGCTGGTTTGCCAATAGCTGTTGTTCGATACGCCCTTGACTAATTTCAACAGCTAATACCGCTTCTGCGTCAGCATTATTCCCCAGGGCATAAGACTCTATGACCTCACTATGTTGACGCTCCAAGAGGTTTTGGCGAGTAAGGAGCAGCTCATGGGACTGCCGCAAATAATAGAGTTCGATCCATAGGTCGGTGATCGTCCGTGACAGTTCGAGGGCCCGAAGGTCCATAGCGAGCTCCATGCTATCAGCTTCGATGCCGCCGCGAGTCTCCTGTAAGGCAAGGGTATTTCCCCGAGAGAAGGTCTGCATCAAGCCGACAGAGACATTTGTCATCATGTCGTCATTCATGGAGAAACTGTCTACGGGAAGCCCACCCACCCCGACTTTCAGTTTGGGATCCATCCATTGACCAGCTGCCACCGCGCTCTGGCGAATCGCCTGGGATTGGTAATCTAGCTGTAATCGGGTGGTGTCTTGCTCGATGGCAATATCAACTGCTTCGTATAGAGTTAGCGATGCCAATGCTGCAGGCACAGTCAGCAGTGTACTGCAGAGTGCTGCTACTAAATTTAATTGTCTGATTTTCATTACTATTCATTTTATTTAGTGAATAACAGGCGTACTGAAGCCTTGGCATTCAATACATCATTAATAAATAAGAGAATAGTTAGGCTATTGGAGGCCGATAGAGGTTATTCGGAGAGGCTGAAAGGTAGAAAGAAACGCCAGATAATGGGCGTTGATGACTAAAATTGAAACTTGGCAGTTTGACTGATGTGTGAGTAAAGGCCGCTGAGGAAAAACTACAAGGAGTCATCAGGCAGCATTCTTGCAGTCCATCGTGAGGGCAGGCGGTGTGCACCTGTTCCACATTGCTATGAATTGAAGAGTTGTGATGTGAAGAGCTAGGGTGATGTGAGGTATTATGGTGTTCGCAATGCGTGTCGGTAGCATGGCAATCGCTTGTATTCACAGGAGTGATACTTTGCGCGATATTGCTGGATTCATAATTTACTGGTGCGGCAACGACTCCCCCTGATAGGGAAATTGTTAGTAGCAACAACAGTGTTATGAAACGAGGTAAACGCATTGAATAAAGCCTGTGCCAGAATCGTTTGAATTATAAACCTTAGAGATGGGTGAGTGTCAAATATCCCATGTAGGTTAAATTTTGGTTTTATCACTTCCTGCAATTTGAGTGTGTAATGAGTGGGTGTTCTTATCTTTTTGAATTTTAAGGCTTTAATGTAGGGTTTGTGAAGTGATGATATAACACTCTCTATGATTAGTAGCCAAGTTATAGTTGTGGGTTAACATTCCCTAACAGTTTATTGAGTTTTGTCGTAACTGCCTTGGCAACGATAAATCAGCATTGTGATTTTCACTTTGTGCTAGATGTCAGGTAAGCAGTCATCAAATTAAAACGCCCCGATATATCGGGGCGTTGTTCATTTAGTTAAGACTTTTCAATCTTACTGGTCATAGCTTGCTTCACGAGCCTTAGCTTCTTCTTCCCACTTCGGCACAACAGTGTTTAGGAAGTCTTCTTTTTCTTGGTTCATCGCATCCATATCCATACCTAGCGCTTGCTGGGCTTTCAGCTTGGTTGAGATGTCAGGAATTTCAACTGGATCGGTAATGCCTTTGGTAGCCAGTAGGCGGACTACGTTAGCACGGGCGTCAGCCGCTTTATCTAGTGCCGTACCTAGAACGCGTAGGGCAACTTCTGGTGCGTGCATGTGAACACCGTGAGAAGCAATCGCGTAGTCCCAGCGCCATTGTGCGTGGCGGATATCGGTAAGAATTGGCTTCATTTCTTCTTCGGTAGCCCCTGCATCCCATGCTGCTTTCGCTTCAAAGTGTGCAGCGACAATCTGTTTCTCGGCCCGAAGTTTCATTTCTAGCACTTGCGCTTTACGGGTAGAAACGATGCCTTGCAGCGTTTCTTTGTCTTGGGTATGACAATTGGCACAGGTGTCTTCGAAACGATCGAATGGATTGCCTACTTTATGATCAGTGAAGACAACGCCGTCTTCGTTTTGCACTTTCGGCATGTGACAGTCGATACACGTCACGTTGTTCTTGCCATGGATGCCGTCACGCCATGTTTCGTACTCTGGGTGCTGCGCTTTGATCATCGGTGCTTTAGAGACGCCATGCGTCCAGTCGCTAAAGCCGATATTATCGAAGTACACTTCCATTTCATCCACACCGGTACCCATGTCCCATGGGAATTTCACGGCGTTCTTGCTCTGCTTCTGGAAGTAGTATTCAACGTGACATTGGCCACACACTTGCGCTTGTTGATCAAGGCGTGAGCCGTCTTCAAATTTCTTGCCGATTGCTTCCATTGCTCGGGCGGCGTACGGACGTGACAAAGCGAGGGCTGGTTTACCCTGCTTGAAGTCTTCGCTATTGGTATTGTGGCAGTCGGCACAACCGATGGCATTGTTGATTTCTGAACCTAGACGAGCCCATTTACCGTCGAAATAGCCATCTTCGCCACGTTCATCAATGACACGGGCAACGTCTGGGCTCTTACAGCTCCAACAGGCCATTGGCATTGGGCCAGAGTTTTCGTCTTTCGGGCCGCCAGTACGTAGGGTTTCGCGAACGTCAGTTACCGCATAGAAGTGGCCTCGGGCTTTGTTGTAGTCTTTGGCAAAGCCATAGCCGGCCCAAAGGATGACCATATTAGGGTCGCCTTCAAGGGCATCTTCGATCTGTTCGCTTTCCTTGGTTGCTTCCCAAGTTTTGTATTGGTCTGCATGCTCAGCGGCAAAAGCTTCGTTGCGTGCTTCAATTCTTTCTTTTTCAGCGGGTTGCTCAGTAGCAAACGCATTGCCAGAAAGAAATATTGCAGACAGTAATGCTGCAACAGCGGCAGTATTTCTCGTCCATTTATTACTCACGATGTGCACTCCATAATTCTTGTTGTAAGTAGAGCCAAGCGTTGTGAGAGCGGCTTTCGATGCAAACAGAATCAGAGTTCTAAATAAGGATATCAGAAAGGAGAAATAACGAGATAAAAGCGATTTATTTTTTGTTTTGGATCAAAAGTGAAAAGTGAATAACGCGAGGTAGATTAATAATTTACCTATATACCCCTAAGGGGGTATTTACATAACCCTTTATTATTGAGTCTGGGGTTTCTATTAATGTTATTGTAAAACAACACGTTAGCATGTTTTTTGAGATTGATCTAAATCAGAAAATAATCATATTCAATATTACTTTTAGTGTATTTGTTATTTGTCGCATATTTTCACATCCTGAAATATAGTTTAATAAGCTTGTTGAGCGTTGTGGCTTAAAGTTGATGCAAATAAGAATTGATTTCAAATGCGATGGATTATTAATTGCGAAATCAAACGGGCACTATTGTGCCTAATTTGTAATATCAGCACCGGTTACTTTTTGATTTTTGATTAAAAGTAATTGTGGAAGATGAAAAGGTGAAAAATGGGCAATCATAAAGTAGCCCTGAATAGCATGTTGACGTTGTTTGTCGCTATGTGTATTTGGGGTTTCTCAATCAATGTTGCCGCAGACTCCCAGAACACAGAAGCCACAGCAGCCAGCCCTTCTGTTACTACTTCGGAGTCCGGCAGACATGTCGTCGAATTCAATCGGGACAGGGATTACGCATGTACCCAGTGCCATAAAGATGAACAAGACGTTCTCAAAGGTGCGCACAGCACCGCTATTAACCCGCACACAAATCGTGATGTGACTTGCGTCGACTGCCACAGCAATGTAGGTAGCGATCACCGCAATGGCGCATCAGAGGTCACGAAATTTGCACCGGCGCAATCTGTTGCCGGCAGTGAAAAACCGGCGGCTGATGTCGCTTGGATCACGCAGCAAAATGAAACCTGTGTGAATTGTCATGAGCCGGAGAATCTGCGTGAAGTGAACTGGACACACGATGTCCATGCGCTCGATCTCTCATGTGCTTCTTGCCATAACATCCACCCAACGTCTGATCCAATGAAAGGTATCGAGAGAAAGCCAAAAATCAAGCTTTGTGTCGATTGCCACTCTGATCAGATAAAAGCTAAAGAGTAGGGGAGAGATTATGACGTGTTCAAGACGTAACTTCCTGGCCGGTGCCGGGGCAGTCATCTTCACTACAGGGGTGGGAGCTTCAAACCTGGTGGGCCGTAAATCTTTGGCGGCCACCATGGATGATGGTGTGAAGCGTTACGGTATGGTCCATGACGAAACACTGTGTATTGGTTGTACGGCATGTACCGATGCCTGCCGTGAAGTGAATAATGTACCTGAAGGGGTATCGCGACTGGAGATCGTCCGCAGTGAACCACAGGGCGAATATCCGAATGTTGACTATCAATTTACCCGTATCTCTTGTCAGCATTGTGATAACGCGCCGTGTGTTCATGTCTGCCCGACGGGAGCTGCCTATAAGGATGACGAAACAGGCATTGTTGCTGTAGACAACTTTAAGTGTGTCGGCTGTGGCTACTGCCTTGCGGCTTGTCCGTATCAGGTGCGTTTCTTCCACCCGGAAACCAAGTCGGCAGATAAGTGTGACTTCTGCCGTGAGACCAACCTTAAGGAAGGCAAGCAGCCAGCCTGTGTGGAGTCGTGCCCGACCAAGGCACTGACATTTGGCGATTTGAACGATCCAAACAGTGAAATCAGCCAGATGATCACGCAGAAGCCGGTTTACCGACAAAAAGTCGAGCTCGGCACCCAGCCTAAGATGTACAAGGTGCCACATGGAAAAGGGGAGATAAAAGGATGAGTACGACATTTGCAGATGCCTTTTATTTTGACTCGCTGGTCTGGGACTGGATCATAGCGGTCTACCTGTTCTTAGCAGGGATGTCAGCCGGTGCCGTTATGATTGCCATTTACCTCAAGCGTAAGGTGATCGAAGGGTATCCGGCGAGCAATGGTATTATCAAGGCAACAGCGATTCTGGCTCCTTTTGGGATCATTGTCGGCTTGTTGATTCTGGTTTTCCACCTGACCAAGCCATGGTCATTCTGGAAGATAATGATCTTCTATAACCCAACGTCAGTGATGTCGATGGGGGTGGTGCTATTCCAAGTGTACATGGTGGTATTGTTCGCTTGGATTGCCATTATCTACAAGAACGAATTGCTGGCATTGTTGGGCGATAGATTGCCTATTGTCGGAAAAGTCATGAAGGTATTGGACCGCTTCGAAAACAGCATTGAGCTGTTCTTGGGCTTTCTGGCATTGTTACTGGCAGCCTACACCGGCTTCCTGTTATCGGCGCTTCAGACTTACCCGATGCTGAATAACCCAGTATTGCCTATCTTGTTTTTGTTCTCGAGCTTGTCCTCCGGTGCGGCCGCTTGTTTGTTGTTTGGCGTGGTGTTCTTCAAAGAGTCGGCGAAGAGTGCCAGTGTCAGTTGGGTTCACAAGTTTGAGCGTCCGGTGGTGATGTTTGAGTTGTTCGTTATCTTTGCTTTCTTCTCCGGTTTGTACTTCGGTGGGGGCCAAAGTCAGGTCGCAGCACTGTCGGCGATCGGTGGCGGATTCTGGGCTAGCTGGTTCTGGTATGGTGTTATCGGTATGGGAATGCTGGTGCCATTGGGGCTGAATGCGGTTAGTCCTGCGGGTGTTAAGCATAACAAAGCCTTCATTATGCTGGTGACCACACTAAGTTTGATCGGTGTACTGATGTTACGTACGTTTGTGCTGTATGCTGGGCAAATGACAACCTTGTAGGTTGCAACAAAAAATAGAATCGCCACAGTTAGCGCTGTGGCGATTTAGTAACAAGGAATATAGATGCTCCCTGAAGTTGGACATTTTTCGTTAATCCTAGGTATGGTGTTCGCCTTACTTGGTGCCACCGTTCCCGCAGTAGGATTAGTCAGAAAGGATTCATACCTTACTCGCTACGCTTGGCCATTAAGTTATGGCGCCTTTGGTTTTATTGGCCTATCGATTGTCTTATTGGGCGTGAGTTTCGCGTTGGATGATTTTTCAATCGCCTATGTTACTCATCACTCCAACACCCAATTGCCGATTTTCTTCAAATTAGCTGCCGTATGGGGCGGCCATGAAGGGTCATTCCTGTTTTGGTTATTTTCTCTTACGCTGTGGACAGCCTGTGTTGCCAGAGCATGTCGGAAGCTGGATGAGGCGTTTATTGCAAGGGTGCTGATTACACTCTCTGGCCTGATCCTTCTGTTTAGTCTGTTTGTTTTACTGACATCCAATCCGTTCGAGCGGCTGTTCCCGACGCCGCTTGAAGGGCGCGATTTGAATCCGATGCTGCAAGATATAGGGTTGATCTTTCACCCGCCAATGCTCTACCTAGGTTATGTCGGTTTTGCGGTCAGTTTTGCTTTTGCCATTGCGGCGTTAACGGGCGATCACGGCAAAGGTGAGTGGGCAAAATGGAGCCGACCTTGGACACTTGCTGCTTGGGTGTTTCTTACTGGTGGCATTGCGTTGGGCTCTTGGTGGGCATACTACGAATTAGGTTGGGGGGGCTGGTGGTTCTGGGATCCGGTAGAAAATGCCTCTTTGATGCCATGGCTGACGGGGACAGCGTTGATCCACTCCTTGATGATCACTGAATCCCGCAAGGCATTGTCGGGTTGGAGCTTATTGCTGTCCATCGCGACCTTTTCCCTCAGCTTGCTCGGCACCTTTATTGTTCGTTCCGGGGTATTGACGTCGGTTCATGCCTTTGCCGTTGACCCGACTCGCGGTGTGACCTTACTGGCCATGTTGGCATTGATCCTGATTGTTGCCTTGTCACTGTTTGCTATTCGATCGGGCCGTTACTTTGTTGCCGCCAAATTTGGTTTTTTTACCAAAGAAGCCATGTTTATGGTGGGCAACAGTTTGTTTGTCGTCGCGATGTTTACTGTGCTGCTCGGGACGTTTTATCCATTGATATTCCAGGCGTTGGGGCTGGGCAATATTTCGGTCGGCGCGCCGTATTTCAACGCGATGTTTGTCCCGATGAGCTTCATCTTATTCCTGTTTATGGGGCTAGGCGTCGTCGTACGTTGGCACAAGGTTGGGTTGGATGATGTGATCACTCGTTCGTTGGCACCGATGTCGGTATCCATTGTTTTGGGTGTCGCTCTTTCTGTGATGTTTGAGCGAGGGGTGAACATTACGGTGTGTTTGGCGTTTATAACGGCGATTTGGATTACCTCAACCGCTGTTCAAGCAATGTACATACGAATCCATGCTAGACGTGCGAAAGGCATGAAGGGGATTGTGTGGAAGCAGGCGGCTATGGTCATTGCCCATACCGGGATCGCGGCGACAATCATTGGCGCGACCTTGGTGAGCTTCTATGATCAGGAAATTAGCAGCAAAATGGGGCCGGGAGACAGTGTTACTCTCGATGAATACCATTTTACCTACCAGCAGACAGACTTGCTGGTTGGGGCGAACTATACGGCAGAACAAGCACAGATCACGGTGACCAAAGAAGAGATGTTGATTGCGACTATCCGCCCAGAGCGCCGTCACTATACCGTGCGCACAATGAACATGAGTGAACCGGGTATCGCTTGGTTCTGGCATGGTGATATCTATATTACGCTGGGCGAAAAGCTTAACCGTACAGACTATGCGGTGCGGATCCAATACAAGCCGTATGTACGATGGTTATGGCTGGGGAGTATCTTAATGATGATTGGTGGGGCAATGGCGGTGCTGAGTCTTGCTGGCAAGCGGGTGCCACACAAGCTGCAGCAGTCCAAGAAGATTGAAACGATCGTTGTTTGGAAGTAATAGTTTGGAATTAGTGATTTGGAGTAATGGTCGATAAGGATTCAAGGTGTACTCGAAATGAAAGTAACTAGCCGTTATCTTCCGCTAGCTGTTGTGGTGGTGATGCTTGTGATCATCAGCTTGGCAATGACATCCACTCAAGAAGGGCATGCTCCCAAGCTTGAAGAAAAACCGATGCCACCATTTAGCTTGGAGCTGTTGGAGCCCGCCGTCACGGCAGATGAGACACTATTTACTGGGCAATGGCAGTTATTGAATGTTTGGGCTTCTTGGTGTGGTATCTGTAAAAGTGAGCACGGTTTCCTGATGCAGTTGGCACATCAAGGTGAGGTGTCGATTGTAGGGCTTAATTATCGTGATAACCGCCAGTCGGCATTGCGGGAGCTGACCCAGAGCGGCAACCCTTATCAAGCGGTGCTGTATGATCCTAAAGGATCACTCGCATTAGACCTGGGTGTATATGGTACACCGGAAAGTTATTTGATCGACAGCCAGGGCATGATCCGTTACCGCTATCTGGGGGCATTGGATGAAGGCGTATGGCTGCGGGAATTCGTACCCGTGATTGAGCTTTTGCAACAGGAAGTGCAACAGGAAAAGAGAACGAATGGGTAAGGAAGTGGTTTACCGAATCAAGTCATTGCTGGTGGTTATCAGCATGTGTCTATTGGCCGTGAGCGTACCGGCAGTCGCACAAACAGATCAAATTTTTGTAGCCGCTGATATGGCGCTGGTTGAATCAGTCGAGACCTTCCAGTTTCGCTCTTCAGCCGAGCAGCGGCGGGCTATCGAGCTGTCTCGCCGCTTGCGCTGCCCGCAATGTCAGAACCAGAACCTGATTGAATCAAACTCACCGGTGGCGAAAGACCTGCGGCTCAAGGTCTATCAAATGGTTAATGCCGGTGACAGTAACGAAGATGTGATTGAATACATGACATCCCGATTTGGCGATTTCGTGTTGTACAAACCACGTTTGAATCCGCACACTTACTTACTGTGGGGTGGACCATTTTTGCTGCTAGGCTTATTTGGTTCAATCATCTGGGTAACAATTCGTCGCCAGCAGCGAGCTCGTTAAACAATAGAGGTTAATACCACCCCCGGTCTCTTATACCTTCATACCCAGTAACTAGAGTCGTTACTTGGGTATGTCGGAGTCATTGCTCAATCATCGACTAAGAATGTAACTCTTGCTTTTCCTTTCTGCTTGAAAACAGCGTATGCACATGAGAAATGATGGCCATGACGCAGACCGAGAAAACAATCCGAGCCCAGAGCACCATATTCAAGTCAGCACCGATAAGCAGCACTAAGGCTGTATCCTCGATAATGCTGTGTAGCAGGTTGAGCAACAAGACAGTGATTAACGCATCTTTTGCGGTTAAATTTCCTTTTTTGCTCTCGTTAATAATGAGCCCCCCGCCATAGGATAGGCCTAATGTAATGCCGATAACCGCTAAGTTGGCAGCATCTTTACTGACTTTTAAAATCTTCAAGAAGGGCATCATTATAAGTGACATTAATTGTTCGATTTTTAGAAGTTTCAGCAGTCGGAGTAGGGTGATAAGTACAGCGATGACCAGAAAGATGCTGAATAGGCTTTGGGCTTGGCCCATGGCCCATTGCAGGTAGCTTTCGCCAACAACCGGTTCGTTTTGCCAAAGGATCTGGGCGGTATGTTGATTTTTGGCGGAATATTCGTAATAAACATTTTGAAGCCACGCAAAGGTAACACCACCGCCAATCCGTAACGTTAGTACTGCCCACATGGGTACACCGGCTTTTTTAGATATCATCCCTTCGATAGGTAGCCCGTGGCTTATTAAGAGTAAGCTACTTAATACAGTAACCTGAGCAACGGTAAGTGTGGCATCGGTGTTGATAAGCACCAGTAACCCCGCATAAAGGTTGGTAAGCATAGTGGTAGCCCAAACCAGTGCCATGGAACTGGGTAATCCGAGTATCCCCATCAGTGGCTCAAGGAGTTCACCGAGTAGTGTTACTGCACCGAGTTCATCCGCTATTTTGATCAAAATAATCACTGGGATCATTATCTTAAACAATGAAACTGTGGTTGAAACTATGTCGCGGCCTAACTGGATAAGCTCTTTGGTGACGCGTCCCATTCTTGTGTCCTATCGAATTTTCTGAAGAGTGATATGATAAGAAATGCGTGATTAATAGTATTTCTTAAATGGCAAAATGAGTATCAAATATTTCTTTTGTCATAAAATAATGAGGAAAATGTTTTGCATTTTGGGGCATTAAAGAAATTATGGATTTAGACCGGATAGATCGCAAAATCCTCATGATTTTGCAAAAGAACAATAGAATCGCGAATGTTGATTTAGCTGAAGAAGTCGGACTTTCTCCTCCTGCTTGTCTCAAGCGAGTAAAGCGGCTGCGGCAAGAAGGGGCGATTATTGGTGATGTATCGCTCATCAACCCTGAGCTTATTGGAAATATGATGACCTTCGTGGTTTCCATTGAAATGGACAGCGATAGGGGAGATGTTTACCACAGCTTCCGCCGCTCAATATTGAAGTACCCAGAAGTCAGTCAGTGCTATCAAATTTCAGGGAGCTATGACTTTTTGCTTATTGTTCAGGTGCGTGGCATTGCAGAATATGAAAACTTTATCGAAGGCTCATTGCGTAAAGATCTGAATATTAGAAAATTCCACACGTCAATTTCCCTAAGGACGGTTAAGTTTACGACCGAAGTTAACCTTAGCCATATTGAAGACGCGTAGAGCGTTCGTTACGAATTGCGGGCTATAGCGGGGTAAACGTTGGGGAGCCTCCAAAGGAGACTCCCCTTTTGTGTTTAATGATTTACGATGGAGAGTTGTTGCTTACGAGAGTACGCCAATTTTCTTGAAAGTAGGATCACGCCACACGGCAGCAGCCAGCTGGCATTGGCAGAGTAAAGCGGAAGCCAGTCATTAAAACTCTTGTCCAACGCACTCGGTACGACATCAAGGATGCTGGCAGCATCAATACTGCCGAAGACGAAAGCGGTAGCAATGGCTGCTATGTATGTGCTCCGGTACTTTTTTTGGCCCGGGTAGAACAAGGCACACAAAATCAGGGCTATAGCGACAGGGCAAAGCACGAGAATTGCCGGCAAGCTTAACGCCAAGATCTGATCGAGTCCGACGTTGGCGATAACGCCAGTCAGCAGAACCACAATGGTTGCGATTCTGCGGAACGGCACGCCAAATGTTTGCTGGTAATACTCGGTGCACGCATTGGTCAGGCCAACGGTTGTTGTTAGACATGCCATGATGATAATCGCAGCCAGTAGCAACTGTCCGTATTCACCAAAGTGGTGGGCGACATACAGACTAAGCAGCTCCCCGCCATTGGTTGCCTCGTGGGCGATAGGGCTCGATGTGGCGCCGACATAACCCATCGCCAGATAACACGCTCCCATCAACACGATATAAATCATCGCCACTTGAAAGGTCGATTTACCCACCTCATTTTTGTTCGTTACACCCTTGTTGTTAATTGCTTTGATGATCACCCAACCAAAGCCGACCGCCGCGATAGCATCCATGGTCATGTAACCTTGCACTAACCCTTGGGTAAAGGCGAAATCAATATACTCGCCTTGCGGAGGCTGCGGTGCAGACAATGGGTTGATAACAGCGGTAATGGCAAGTGTGCACAGCATGATGATCAGCAAGGGGGTCATGATCTTGCCAATGAAATCGACAAGCTTTCCGGGGTGGAAGGCCAGCAGTAGAGTCAAGCTACAGAAAATGAAGGAAAAAAGAGGTAGCTGATCGCTGTCGACAAACGGGTTAATCCCCATTTCATAAGCCACCGTTACTGCTCGAGGCATACTGAAAGCCGGGCCAACAGCGGTAAGCAAGGCGACCCAAATTAGGGTGGCGAGCCAGTTGGGCAGTGGGTTAGTGAGCTGTTTGCTGTCGCTCAGGCGACCGAAAACAATCAAGGTCAGTGCGGGCAGGCCGACAGCCGTGATCAAAAAACCAGCCATAGCAGGCAGTAGTTGTGTGCCAGCCTCTAAACCGAGGAACGGTGGAAAAATGATGTTGCCAGCGCCGAGAAACATGGCGAAGGTCATCAAGCCGATGGCGAGTGTATCGTTGGTCTTCATTGGACGAGCCCTGTGTTTGCTTTTAATGCTTGGGACCGTCAGGGGCTGGGAAGATAAACGTGATGATATGTTGATTCTCCGTCAGCCTGGCTGACGGAAATAGCCGTCAGCCTAGATGACTAGGACGACGACAGAGACGACTGATTGTGTTGTACGCAAAACCGCGCGCTTGGCACGAGCCAAAACGGTAGTAGCAGCGGTTTGAGTAATAAGGCTTAGCATAGTGCTGATTTCCTAATGCGAACAACAAATATAACAAAGCAACGCGAGGTCACTTGGGTATACAACATATAAGCATTTTTCTGGACTGTAAACAGGAAAAGTGAAAAAAGTCACAAAATTGGCTATCGCTTAATTATTGAGCTGCAAGGTTTGGGTTGCTTGGTATTTATATAGGTATTGGGTGAGCTTTGTGGTTTTTTTATCTGCTGGTGGAGCTGTTTTACTGAGGTGCAATCAGTGTATTAAATGGCTAAAACTGCGGGTTGAGATAAAGCCGCTACTGTTTGTGAAGTAGCGGCTTTTTTAGTTTTTTAGCGACGTGATCGCTGACTTTATACCTATTTCGCCGAAGTGGTTGTTACTGTTTTCTCACGGCGAGCAAGCGACGCGTTGGCTAACAGGCTAAAGAGCAGCGTTGTCAAACATGGCAGCAGCCAGCTTGCATGGGCCGCATAGAGAGGCATGAAATCACTCAGCACCGCTTCCCATTGAGTCGGGATCAGGCCAAGAATATGCAGGGTATCTATGGTGCCAAACACCAGCGTGACTGAGACGGTTGCGACAAAAATAGGTCGCTGGAACGGTGACGGTTTAACCACCAAGGCTGTGATAACCAGCGCAATGGCAACCGGGCAGAGTACCAAAATCACCGGTAGGCTGATTTCCAGGATCTGATCTAGGCCGAAGTTGGCAATCAGGCCGGTAAGTGCACACACGATCACCGTCGTCACCGAGAATGGCGTATTAAAGGTCTGTTGATAGTATTCGGCACACGCATTGGTTAGGCCAACGGTGGTAGTCAGACAGGCCATAATGATGATGACGGCAAGTAGGTACTGACCGTAGATGCCAAATAGGCTCGCGACATAGTTGGTTAGGATTTCTCCGCCGTTGGTTGCGCCGCTTGCGACTGCCGAAGAAGTGGCTCCGACATAGCCCATTGCGAGATAGCAGGCGGACATAAGCACGGCATAGATCAGGGTGACTTTTACGGTGCTGGAGAATAAGGCCCCACGTGAGCTCACGCCCTTATTCTGACTCACGCTTTTATCTTGAATCGTTTTGATGATTACCCAACCAAAGCCAACGGCGGCAATCGCATCCATGGTCATATAGCCTTGAATAAGCCCCTGAGTTACGGCTTGGTGTTGGTAATCACCACTTGGCAGGGTCATTGGACTAACAGGTGCGACAAAAGCGGTAACGGCTAATACGGCAAGAAGTAAAACCAGTAAGGGAGTCATGACTTTGCCAATGTAGTCGACTAACTTGCCCCGTTGGAAAGCGAGGAGTAGGGTTACTGCCACAAAAATCAGCGAGAAGGGCAGTAGGAGATCGCCATTAGTAAATGGCGCGATACCCATTTCATAGGCGACTGTGACTGCACGCGGCATACCAAACGCTGGACCGATGGCGGTAAACAGCAATACCCAGAAACCCGTGGCCATTGGCTTTGGCAGGGCTGCGGTAAGTTGCTGGCTGTGGCTAAGGCGACCAAGAACGACTAACGTCAGAGCGGGTAGGCCCACTGCGGTGATAAGAAAGCCAAGCATAGCTGGCAAGTAATGGGTACCGGCTTGCAGGCCCAGTAAAGGCGGAAAGATGATGTTCCCAGCGCCGAGAAACATCGCAAAAGTCATTAGGCCTATTGCAAGGGTGTTGTGTTTATTCATTCGGACAAGTCCTCTGATATTACTCAGTTTTTGTTATGGACCGTCAGAAAGGCTGAAGAAAAACAGGTAGGTTAAGACATTGCTCCCCGTCAGCCTGGCTGACGGGTGAATAGCCGCCAGCCTAGTTAATAATCACTAGAATAGCAGCAATAATTTCGCGCGATACAAACGTTCCGCCTGTCATCTTCACAGGCTTGCAAACTGAAAGCTGGCAAGTAGGTTTAAACATGGTGTTATCCTGAACGTAAATATCGAAATCAGTTACAACATATAAATAAAACACTAGTGTGTAAATAGATAGCATGAGAATACATTGTATTTATTTGCTTTACTGAAGGATAGTACTGCTCTGTTGCGTTTGTGGTGATGGAGTGAGAGAGTGAAAATTTCTTACTTATACTAATGATTAATAAAGGGTTATTCATGTTAAAGGCGATTCATCATGCTGCAATTATCTGTTCGGACTATCACCGCTCGAGAGCATTCTACGTTGATATTCTTGGCTTAACTGTATTGGCTGAGCACTACCGCGAGGCAAGAGACTCATGGAAATTAGATCTGCAACTACCAGATAACAGCCAGATAGAGTTGTTTTCGTTCCCTAATCCGCCAGAAAGACCGAGTTTTCCAGAAGCAAGGGGACTGCGCCATTTAGCGTTTGTCGTGGACTCGGTTGAGCAAGTGGGTGGGTATTTAGAATCAAGAGGGATAGAAGTAGAACCAGTCCGGATCGATGAATACACGGGCAAACCGTATACGTTTTTTCAAGATCCGGATGGGTTACCGCTAGAGCTTTATCAAGCTTAAATGAGACATATAAAAGCAAGGAAATGTTAGCTGATAATATCCGTAAGCAGGCCGGCGAAGACTAAGCTGGCCACGCCGTAAAATCCGAATTCGATACGAGATTCAACAATACTCTTCCCTTCTGCGGGCTTTACCGTCGCCATGGTAAAGAAGAAACCGCCTGCCAAGCCAATAAGCAGTACGATCAAACCAAATAGCGTACCTTCAATAAGATAAGTGAAATTCATAAACAGGCCTAATCCTTTGTGGCACGTGAAATTATGTAGGGATAATACACATTCCAATTTATCTGACAAAGGATTATCAATAATAAACCTCATTAAAAACAGGGTTTTAGTTGGTTTAATTGTGCATTTGAATGAATAGGCAGCAATAGATGTATTGCTGCCTGAATTATAACCGCTGCGATGATGGGAAAGTAATCAACGCGGCTATGGGTCTAGTTCATGGGCTTGTTGTTCTAAATTGGATGCATCATCCGCTAGAAGCAGGTTTCCACCACACTGGTTACTTGGTGTTCCTCATCGGCAATACAGATGTATTTCCACTTATCAAATGTTAGACACGGATGAGAGGTGGAAAAGGCAATCACATCACCTACATGAAGCTCACGACCTTCCGGCACGGTGACGAATGTGTGCTGATCCATAATTGCAGTGGCTTGCAAACCGCCTACCTCAATACTTTTTCCATCGCGGTAGCCTCGCTCAGGAATTGGCAGGCCTGCATCAAAAGCCACGTCACGTTTGCCAAGAGCAATCACCGCTTTTCCCGGCTCTGGACGGGAGATCACATAGGCCCATACCTCCAGCGCTGATTCAAGATCGCCACCAAGATCACACGCATAACCTTGGTTAGTTTGCGCTCTTGCCATCACATTGTTTTGGGCGTCTTGGTAGATACCGGTGTCGTGGATCAAGTAACATCCAGGGCGGATGATCGCCAACAAGTGCTGGCAGTCAGTGAAACTTTCGGCCACCACGTCATACCAAGCAGATCCCGCACCGGTCACTATTGGTCTATCAAGATGGATTAACCCATTTTCCTTGAGTTGCTCGACCGTTTTTACAGTCGTTGCCAAGAAATTACGGATAGCCTGCTCGGCGTTATCGCCATGGATCACGCCTTCATATACTTCGATACCCGCAAGGGTAATGCCCGGCAATGCGTCAATGTATTGTGCCAACGAGACCACCTGTTCTGGTGTGCGGCAACCACAGCGTCCGCCTTCGACACCGAATTCGATCAGTACCTGGACAGTAACGCCTGAGCTTGCAAAGTATTCAGACAGTTGCTCGGCATTGGCTTGGGAGTCAACACAGCAATAGAAGTTAATATCGTGCTGGGTTAATAAGCGTTTGATCATCGCCATGTTAGCTTTGCCGACAAGCTGGTTTGCCATCATGATGTGCTTGGCACCCGCAGCTGCGGCAACTTCAGCATGAGGCGCTGTCGCGACCGTGAGGCCCCAGGCGCCAGCTTTAAGTTGTTGCTCAAAGAAAGCTGGGGTCATGGTTGTTTTGCCATGTGGCGATAACTTCACACTGTGGTGGTTAGCAAACTGTTGCATCCAGTTAAGGTTGTTATCGATGGATTGTTGCTTGATAACCGCTGCAGGTAAGCTTATTTCCTCGTTAATTAGGCTGTATTTTCCCTCCGTTTTTTCATCCACCCATATCCCTTTAGTCCCTACGGGAAATTTTTTGTGATGGGTGTCTTGGTATTTACTAACATGCTTTTTATTTGCTTGGGTCATTTATTATTCTCCTAACATAGCCCTCAGGGCTTGTTGTTACTGCCTTTTGGCGTGATGATAATATTATCGGTGTTAGAAAGTATCAAACATTACTGGTCTATTTGTGCTGTTTCTCACTGTTTTTAACCTGCCCTGAAATTACTATTTGCCCTGTCGAGAGAAAGGTGAAAGCCGTGACAATCGAAGTTGATATCGTTTCAAGAATTACTGAGCGTTTTTCGCAGTTGCGGGAAGCCGAGAAGAAAGTCGCCATGTTGGTGATTGATGATTTGGCTGCTGCCTCGGGGTATAGCATTACCCAGATGGCAGAAGAAGCTGGGGTGAGTGAAGCCACGATCACCCGTTTCGCCAAAGCCGTAGGCTGTAAGAATGTGCGCGATCTGAAGCTCAAATTGGCGCAGTCATTGGCAATTGGTCAGCGCTTCATTCATGAATCGCCAGATCAGTCGGGTATCCAAGGGGTGTATGAGTCGATCAAAAATGTGATCAACATAAATCGCAAGGTTGTCGATGAGCAGGACATTGCAACCGCCGTCGACATTTTGCAAAACGCTCGCCAAATTTTGGCCGTCGGTATGGGTGGTGGTTCAACAATGCTATCGCAGGAGTTGCAGTTCCGCTTGTTCCGTTTGGGCTACCCGGTAACGGCATACAACGATGGCTTGCTGGCAAGAATGGTGGCTTCAACCGCCGATGCCAATGATGTGATGGTGGTGATATCCGCTACCGGCTACACACCAGAAGTGGTAGAGCCAGCATCGATTGCCAAGCAATACGGCTTGAAAGTGATTTCAATTACACCGAAAGAGTCGCCATTGGCTGAAGTCAGTGATTTGGTATTGCCAATAGTGACCAAGGAAACCGATTTTATTTACAAACCGTCGGCATCACGTTACGCCATGATGGCCTTGATTGATGTGTTGTCCACGGAGCTGGCCTTGAGCCACAAACGCCGAACCCGAGATAAGCTGCGCCGCTTGAAGCTGGCACTAGACAGTCACCGGGGTGGAGAGGATAGACAGCCTCTCGGCGATTGACACAACCTAGACCGAACAGTTCGGGCTAACGGTTGTGAAGAATTAGCGTCATAAAGAAGGAAGTTTCATGCAGTTCGATACCGTTTTCCGAAATGTTCAAGTTGTTGATGGCTCGGGTAGTGAGCCTTACAACGCCGATGTTGCTATTACAGGGGATCGTATTGCAGCTATAGGGGATCTTGCTAGGTGTGAGTCTGCTGAGATCATTGATGGACAGGGTAAGGCGTTGGCGCCGGGCTTTATAGATGTCCATACCCATGATGATACCAATGTGATCCGCTACCCCGATTGCCTACCGAAGATCAGTCAAGGGGTCACCAGCGTCATCGTTGGTAACTGTGGGATCAGCGCGTCACCGACGATTTTAGCTGGTGATCCACCGGATCCAATGAACCTGTTAGGTAAGCAGCAAGACTTTAAATACCCAACATTTGCTTCTTACGCCGAGGCCGTCATGGCCGCTCAACCTGCTGTGAATGTTGCTGCGCTGGTGGGCCATACCACTTTGCGTAACAACGAAATGGATGATTTGTTCCGGGCAGCATCGAGCGAAGAGATCGCGGCAATGAAAGCCAAGCTCCACGATGCAATGGCACAGGGTGCATTGGGATTAAGCTCAGGGTTAGCTTACGCCTCTGCAAAGCAGGCGCCAACCGAAGAGGTGATGGCCCTAGCCGAAGAGCTGGCTGAGTTCGATGGCATCTATACCACTCATATGCGTACTGAATTCGAGCAGATCCTCGATGCAATGGAGGAAGCTTTTACAACAGGTAAGCATGGCAAGGTGCCTGTGGTGATTTCTCACCTCAAATGTGCCGGAGCGGGCAACTGGGGGCGCACTGCTGAAGTACTCAACTTGATGGAAAAAACGGCCAAGCACCAAGATGTCGCGTGCGATTGCTACCCGTATTCAGCCAGTTCATCAACGCTTGATCTCAAGCAAGTGACCGATGAGATAGACATTTTTATCACTTGGTCAGAGAGCCACCCGCAGCATGCTGGGAAGATGCTCAAGCAGATTGCCGATGATATGAATCTGCCTTTAATGGAAGCGGCCGAGCAACTTCAGCCAGCAGGCGCGGTATACCACTGTATGGATGAAGCCGATGTTGAGCGGGTACTTAAATACCGATTAACCATGGTGGGCTCAGATGGCTTGCCAAATGACCCACACCCACATCCGCGCCTATGGGGATCGTTTCCACGGGTGCTGGGCTATTACAGCCGTGAACGCCAGTTGTTCTCCTTAGGGCAGGCGATTCACAAAATGACAGGTATGTCGGCTAAGCGCTACTGCCTGAAAGATAGAGGGGAAATCCGCGAAGGGGCCTATGCCGATATCGTGATGTTTGATCCCAATACCATTATCGATGTTGCAAGTTTCGAAAATCCGATTGCAGCAGCGAAAGGAATTGACGTAGTCATGGTTAATGGCTGCATCAGTTATCAAGACGGTCAGGTGAGTAATAACCGCCATGGTCGTTTTTTACACCGTCACCAGGACTAAACACCCAGGGACAGCAAATTGAACTCAGTAACACAACGTTGGAGAAAAAAATTATGACTATCACACGCTACGGCATCGAAGGCGGTACAGGCACTGGCGGTCAGCACCTACCTTTTGCTCGTGCAACTCAGGCGGGTGGTTTCCTGTATGTCTCTGGTCAAACACCGATGACAGACGGCGAAGTAGTTGAAGGTGGCATCGTTGATCAGTCGCGCCTAGCGATTCAGAACTGTGTCGATATCATGGAAGAAGCAGGCTACGGCTTGGAACATGTCGTACACGTGAAAGTGGTACTGACAGATTCACGTTACTTCCAGTCATTCAACAAGGTGTTCAAAGAGTTCTTCGGTGAGCACCCACCGGCACGTATCTGCATGGTATGTGACTTGGTTGTTGACGTAAAAGTTGAAGTCGATGTGACGTGCTACCGCGAAGATCGTCGTTAATTCAGGCATTATCTTCGGGCCCCGCATATAAACAATAAAGTCGCGGGGTCAACAGAAGCCTACTTGATAGACGCAGGTCAATAGCGCTGGTTAAAAGGCGCAGACCACAACGGACGTTGGCGAGCTATTACAACAAGAGCCGGAAGGCCAAAGAAAAAAGGTTGGCAAAGTACCAACCCTAAAAAAGCAAAATACTGAATGTTCAGTAATTCATGGGGTAGTAAGTGATGAGACTATCCCCAAGCAAATAAAAGCATATACCAGCCGTTCAGGCTGGATTTAAAATTATAAGAGGTATGGGATGAACAGTACACTCTTTCTCACCGGTTTCGGTGCGTATGTGGTTTTTTTAATCTGGTTAGGATGGTTTGTATCGCGTAACCAGAAATCAGGCGAAGATTTTTTACTTGGAGGTCGTGGTCTTCCGCTATTTTTGGTACTGGGTACCACAGTAGCCACCATGGTGGGTACAGGCTCGAGTATGGGGGCGGTTGGCTTTGGCTACAACAATGGCTGGGCGGGTGCACTATACGGCATCGGCGGTGCATTGGGTATTCTACTGCTCGCCTACTGGTTTGCCCCAGTACGTAAGCTGAACTTCATGACCATGAGTGAAGAGCTGTCTTACTATGTCGGTGCCAACAAAGTTGTCAAAAATGTCGTGGGCATTCTGATCTTTACCGCCTCTATCGGCTGGTTGGGGGCCCACATTCTAGGTGGCGGTATGTACCTTGCCTGGATTGCAGATATTGATATCAACACGGCGAAGTTGATTATTGCCGCTGCTTTCACCATATACGTTGTTATCGGTGGATACACTGCGGTAGTCTGGACCGATACCATTCAGGCCGTAATTCTCTTTGGTGGCTTCATTTTGATGGCGGTAATGTCGGTTGACCACATTGGTGGCCTAGACAACCTGTATGCGGCCATGGAGCCTTCGTCGGTTAGCTTCCTTGGCTTGCAAAAGCTGGGCATGATCCCGGGCATATCATTGGCACTAGTGGTTGGTGTGGGTATCTTGGCAACGCCTTCTTTCCGCCAGCGTATCTACTCGGGTAAAGATGTCCCGACTATCCGCCGCTCGTTCGTGATGTCGGGTGTACTGTACTTGTTCTTCTCTATCATCCCTGCGGTTATCGGTATGTCAGCGCATGCGATTAACCCTGAACTGAACAATGCGAACTTTGCCTTCCCGTATGTGGCAGCCACTGTACTTCCAGTGGGTATCGGCATGATTGTTCTGATCGCTGGTCTATCAGCAACCATGTCGAGCGCCAGCTCTGATGCGATTGCTGGTGTTTCTATCCTGTTGCGTGATATCTACATCATGTTTACCGGCAAAGTGCCGTCAAAAGACAAGATGGTGACTTACTCGCGTATCGCTTTGGTTATCTGTATCGGTTTGGCACTACTGTTCGCCCTGACCTCAAATGACATTATCAGCTACATCACCAAGATGATTTCAACGGTAATGTCTGGCATGTTCGTGTGCGGTATGTTGGGTCGCTTCTGGGGCCGCTACAACTGGCAGGGTGCACTGGCGACCTTAGCAGGTGCATCGGCAGCATCGTTCTCTATCATGTTCAATGCGGAGTGGACGGCATTCTGGGGTAACCCGGTGATCCCATCCGTGACAACGGCTTTGATTGCCGGTGTGGTAGTGAGCCTAGTAACGCCAGCCAATGCGGTTTCTAAAGAAGAAGCCAAGGCGATCCTTGATGCAGAGCGCGCAGAGATGGAAAAGCCTGAAGAGCAAGGCATCAACGCTGAACCAGCCACTGCAAAATAATCTTCTAAAACTCGTCAAAATGCAGGCCTTTGTTGTGATGTAAGGCCTGCATCTTCAATTACGCTTTAATAACAGTTCGAATAAATAGAAAGGTGGCAGTGTGAAAATTGCTTTTTTTGGTGAGTGTATGGTTGAACTCAGTGGTCAACCGCTACAACGGACGTTTGGTGGCGATACGCTTAATACCGCGCTGTACTTGTCACGTCTGGGCACGAGCCGTGATATCGCTGTCAGCTACGCTACGGCCTTGGGTATTGATAACATCAGCCAGGATATGTTGAATGCTTGGGTGCATGAAAATATCGAAACGTCGATGGTGTGCAAACTACAGAATAAGTTACCGGGCCTTTACTTGGTTGAAACCGAGCCAAACGGTGAGCGTCATTTTCATTACTGGCGCAACGACAGTGCGGCGAAATTTTATTTTGCCAGCGGTACATCACCGCTTGAGCAAGCTATCGAAAAACATGAATTCGATGCCTTGTATATCAGCGGGATCAGTGTGGCGATTTTAGCTGAAGATGCCAAAGCAACCTTGATCACCTTGTTGGAAAAACACAAGGCGAAAGGCGGAAAAGTATTATTCGATAATAACTTCCGTCCTCAATTATGGACCTCAAAGCAAGCTCAGTATTGGTATTCACAAGTTCTGCCGTTTGTGGATATTGCTTTGATCACTGAAGATGATGATCACTTGGTCTGGGGGCAGACAGATATTATTGACCGATGCCAATCCTTCGGGTGTCAGGAAGTGGTGATTAAACGTGGAAGCGAGCCATGCTTAGTTGTTAGTGAGCTGCAATCTGCCCATCCGCATGAGTCATATATCGCGGCAAACAAAGTCGAAAAAGTGATTGATACCTGTGCCGCCGGTGATTCTTTTGCTGCAGGATATTTGGCTGGCCGCTTAAGTGGTGGCAGCGAAACCACGGCAGCTGAACTGGGTCATCAGTTAGCTTCAATTGTTATTCAGCATCCCGGCGCGATTATTCCGGCAGATGCAATGAACGATTTAATGTAAAAGATTATAGGAACATTGGAACATGTCTCAGCAAATCATCGAGAAATTAAAAGCCTTCAAAGTTATCCCTGTTATTCAAATCAACGATGTGTCTCAGGCTGTGCCTCTGGCGAAGACTCTAGTCGAAAATGGCTTGCCGGTTGCAGAAGTGACATTCCGCACTGAAGCCGCAGCTGAAGCTATCCGTTTGATGCGTGAAGCCTATCCAGAGATGTGCATTGGCGCAGGGACAGTCCTGAATGCTGAGCAGGTTGACCGAGCAAAAGCGGCCGGTTCTGAGTTTGTGGTTGCGCCTGGCCTTAATCCTAATACGGTTCGCTATTGCCAAGAGCAAGGGATCCCGATGGTACCAGGCGTCAACAACCCAAGCCAAGTTGAGCAAGCGTTGGAGTTGGGATTGACGTTCTTGAAGTTTTTCCCAGCTGAAGCATCAGGTGGTATCAACATGGTCAAGTCGCTGCTGGCACCTTACGTGGATGTGTCCTTTATGCCTACGGGGGGGATCGGTAAGGCCAATGTGCGTGATTACTTAGCTATCGAACGGGTGATTTGCTGCGGCGGTACTTGGATGGTGGCGCCAAAGCTAATTGAAAATGGCGAGTGGGACGAAATTGGCCGTTTGGTTCGTGAAGCGGTTGAATTAGTCAGTGAATAACTGAGGTTTCTCACCTCGAAATTGTGTTTGTTAGTTGCCCACTTCTGGTGGGCCTCTTTTGGTTTGCAGCGCATATAGCAAAGTGATCGGATTCTGCTACTATCAACCTTTCTTAGTCAAAACAGCAATTGATGGTATTCCATACGAAAGAGGTCGTTTTTTTGGCTTGATGTGTTGGAAATTGTTCAGTTGACGCAAGTTATTGTATTTTTGTTTGACTCATCCCTGAAAATCAGTAAATTACACCTCCGTACCGCAGCGGCATTGGCCGAATCGAGCGGTAAGAATAAAATTGATGGCGCGTTGGCAGAGTGGCTATGCAGCGGATTGCAAATCCGTGGACCTCGGTTCGACTCCGGGACGCGCCTCCATATATCAGGTTCTGATGCCTTGTGGGTGGCAGCAACCGATCAAACCGCCTAATGGGCGAGTTTGAACAATTTGGCGCGTTGGCAGAGTGGCTATGCAGCGGATTGCAAATCCGTGGACCTCGGTTCGACTCCGGGACGCGCCTCCATATATCAGGTTCTGGTGCCTTGTGGGTGGCAGCAACCGAACAAACCGCCTAGTGGGTGAGTTTGAACAATTTGGCGCGTTGGCAGAGTGGCTATGCAGCGGATTGCAAATCCGTGGACCTCGGTTCGACTCCGGGACGCGCCTCCATCATTGAAGGCCTAGCGGTAACGCTAGGCCTTTTTTGTATGTATTCATCCTGCCAACTCGATAAAATTATTGACCCCAAACAAGCAAATGACCAACCCGCCTAACAGTTGTAGGTAGAAGGGAAAGGTGATGCTGTCATCATCCTTGAAGGCAAATCCGGAAAGGGCCAGTAGGCACTGAACGGTTAAGCTGCCAAAAAAGATGGCGCCAGCTAACTGCATGGCAAAGATTAAATCGACTTGCTCGGTAGAATGACCAATAAATGCCGACAAAGCGATGATGGCGATAGGATTGGCAAGGGTGAGGTAAAAGGCTGAACGGAACCCGAGTTTTTTGGCCGGGCGATGTACCTTTGCGAGCAGCTTGGTATTTTTCATGGCGTTGAACATCATATAGAACCCCATGAAAATAAGTACCCAAGATGAGAGCAGAATGATCTGATAATGGTATTGGTCGAGTTGGCTGATCAGCAGGCTGCCGGATACGAAGCTGATCAATGCGTAGCAATAGTCCGCCAAGGCTGCTCCAGCAGCGCTTCGAACCGCTGCCACATAACCATGGTGTATCCCATTGTTGAGCACCAAAATGGCTATTGGCCCGACGGTTAATGACAAGATAATACCAAACAGAATGGCTTTCATCATTTCCATAGATTTCCCCCCTCAGAGACTCACCGCCTTTCCCCTGTATATTGACGCTACTGGGGCTATGACTTTCGGTGGTTTTATTTTAATCATAGTCAGGGGTGGATATTATGTGCCAGAAGAAAGCATATGCTTTTTAGAAGGTTATAACAGATGAGACAATATTCTTGAGGGGCTTGAGTAAATCTTGTTTTTGTATAAATCCCAGATGCAGGTAGGGCTGCACCTGGGAGATAAAATTATGGGTTACTTGTGAGAATCTTCCTTACGCTTTATCGGCTGATCACCGATGGTTGTTTTCCCTGGGCAGACTTTCTTAACCGGACATTTTGGGCATCCCCACACGGCGGCATACGGACACAGCGCCATTTCTTTACTTTTCTTCGACATTGAATACCTCATTGCTCTCTATTGCTATATAAGAAAACTGGGCCGTCGGGGACCCAGTCTTTATTAACGCAATGATCACTTCACTAGTTCAGCGATCACTAACTTGCGTGTAATTTTTTCTTGAAGGCTCTCAGGTTTGTCGAGACCGACACGCTTAAGCAGAATGTCTACATCGTGGCCTGCTTTAGGTGCAGACAAAGATTGAGCGATTGCTTTTAGTTTGCCTGCTGGTGTTGCGCACTTAGACTTCAACGCTTTTAAGGCTTTGCCAAGTTTCAGCTCTTGTTCGGTAAAACTACAGCCAAATGGGAATGGCCCGAAAATATCTTGGTCGGTGTACTTCTTGTAGAAAGCTTGAATAGCCTCCGGGGTGTTATTGGCGAACTCTTTCGGGATTTGGTAATCCTTGGCTACTTTACCTGCGGCTTTGGCTTCTTCTAGTAGCTGCTGCTGGAAACGTGAGTCGGCAATCTTGATCAGCTCGGTGTATACCACGTGATCAGGCTTGCTTCGGAGGTTAGCAATACCGTATTCCGTTACCACAATATCACGCAACTGGCGTGGAATGGTATTGTGGCCGTAGTTGAACAGAATGTTCGAGCGCAATTTGCCTTTACGGAACGAACAACTGCGGATCTTGATGATAGAACGAGACTCACGCATTTGCCCTGACTGAGCGACAAAGTTGTACTGCCCGCCAACACCGCTAACGACTTGACCGTTTTCAAGTGCATCAGATACCACTGAGCCATCCAGCGTCACCATCATGCCTGAGTTCATAAAGCGAGCATGTTGGCGCTGAGCTTGTTTGAGCTGTTGGTTGCCAAGGAAGTGATCGTACAAGTCATTGACATAATTCACACTGGTCATACAGAACTTGTCGTGATCTTCCTGAGTAAAGTTATTCAGCTCTTGGTAGAAGTCTTTAGGGCCAATGAAGAAAGCACCGTGCATGACCGTGCCGCCTTTGAGGCGTTGGCCGAGTGCGTATTTGGTGATCCACTCCAGAGCATCTTTGTCTTGGATATTGGCTTTGCTGGTTCCGTCGGTGGTGACTAGCTTACCGTCAACGTAATCGACCTTGTTGTTGAAAATACCAAAGCGTTTAAGGTAAGTCACATCTGCGGCTGTTAACTCGGCTGAAATCGCTTCTCGCTCTAGTAGTGCGAGCAAAGTGATTACAGAGACATCATGATTAATCAAACCATCATTGAGCAGGCGTTGGATAGTGAGATCTTCGAATACTTCGCGCTTCAAGATACCGGCTCGGTATAGGTGTACAAAACCATCAACCATCAGTTCGCTACAGCCGTAAAGCCCTTGTTCGAATACGCCAGTATCACCCACTTCTTTACAGATAGGGAATTTTTCGTAGACATTGAGCTCAGATAGCATCTTGTTGTAGATGCGGTTTTTCTGATGGCGTACCAAGGCACTATAGCTAAGTGCACTACTGAGCGAACCAATCCCAACCTGCAGGGTACCGCCATCTTTGATCAGGGCACTGGAATAGAGGCCAATCATATGATCTTCAGCTGAGATGCTGGCATGAGGCGCTGCAAACAGCTGATAGTCTTTGTGATCTGGCAGGCTATTGCCATCCAAAATGAAATCAAATGCAGAGCTAGCCACTTCAGCATGATTTTGCATGAATGGCATATTGCTGTTTACTTCACCGATAATAGCGATATTTCGGCCTTGTGCATTTAGCTTTTTGATTTCAGGGATAAAATCCAAAGCGAGATCGGAGTTACTGCATAAGCTGTAGGTCGTTACGCCGTCGATAGTACGGGCGGCAACCAGCTGACCGATAACATTAACACCTTTATCAAGTAAGTCACGAACGGCGTGGGTGTAGTTGGTAGAGGTGTAGTTCTGCTGTTGTGGCGAGTTCATGAAGCTACCGGCTTTGAAGAAGAACTCACTGATGGTGACGTTACTTGGTACTTTGCCTGCCCGAAGATCCATGACGTAGTCGATGTCTGGCACGTCAGCAAACTCACGGGCAACAAAAGGTTCCAGAAAACCGCGTTCGATTTTGCTTTTACCTACGGGCTTTTCAAGGGTGATCCCGGTTTCGATGCGCAGGTTAATACTCTGGTCTTTTTTGGCTCGCTGATAAAGCGCGTTAACAAAACTAACAGGCTTACCGATAGCAAGCGGAGCACCCAAAACAATATTCTTACCCACTGTCGCAATGATTTGATCAACCATCTCGTCAGCCGTGGCAACGACAGTAGCGGGAGCTTTATCGGGGTGGACAGACGTATCAAGGGGTGAGGTTGGGTATGATGAATCTACGATTTCTAAAACTGACATAGTGCATTCCTTGTTCGATGTTATTCATATAAGTTCTTATAGTTGTTATCTCCCCATTGTTACCCCTGAACTTAGAGCGTTCACTCTATTTTTGGGTAAAAAAGGCCCCAAATTTACTCATTGTCTTGTTTTGGGACTTTTGTCACGTGTATGGGCAATGAGCATTGCTAGTGTATTGCTATACGTTGAAGCCAGTGATTTTCATCTGTAGGAAGATGTGTGAGCAACTTACCAATTCCTTTCTTGAATTAGAAAGATTGATCTAATTCTGCTTGGTAGGGTTGAAGCATCGAGTATTCCCAAGTTATTTGGGTACTACATCTCTCTGATTTGTTGAGGATAAAATGATGATTAACCCTAAAAAACTTATTGGTAGTGTTAAATCGGCCACCCAGATGGGTGAATCTTCAGTTCGCACTGTCATTTGGGCTGGGCTTGGTGCATACAGCAAAGGTACCGAGCAAGTCGGTATGGCGCAGCATATGATAACTAAGCAACTGCAAGATTTAGTTTCTAAAGGCAGTGAAGTGGAAACTGAAATGGTTGAGCGCATACAAGACACCAAGCGCGGATTGTTTGGTCAAGCTGAATCGCAATTCAACCGTGGTTTTAATTCGACTTGCGGTATTGACCGCGATCGTATGAGTAATTTTGAGAAGAAAGTTGACCACCTACAAGAGATTGTAGAAAAACTGGCTGCAAAGTAACGGACTGTACACATTAGGCGACAATGGCAAAGGGACAGACCTTGATTGGTGGTGGTAACACCGCGATACGATATAAGAGCAGTTTACGCCATCAATCAGACCATGCCACAACGCAAAAAAGGAAAAGATTTATGCCGAGTTTGTCTCTGCTGGATTTCAGCTTCATTGCCTTTGAAACGGCAAAAACCCCTATGCATGTTACTGGTTTGGTTATTCTTGACCCGCCTAAAGAGCATGCCGGGACCTACGCTCAAGAATTATACGCCAGCTTTCTTCAGCAGACTGAAGTGGTGCCCCCATTCAATTGGAAACTAAACTGGTCGCTAACAGGCCGCCCTAGTTGGACCACGGTTAATCACGTTAACTTGGACGATCACCTTCGCATTACCATGCTACCATCGCCTGGTAATGAGCAGCAGTTGCAGCAGGTCGTCGGGCGACTACACAGCCAAGTATTGGATCGCAGCCGTCCCATGTGGGAGGTCTGGGTGATTGGTGGCCTTGAGAATAATCGAGTGGCACTGGTATTGAAAATTCACCATTCAATGGCAGACGGTGTGAAAGCCAGTAAGATTTTTACGCAAAGCTGTGCCACATCGGTTGAAGAGTCATTCACTAAGCCTCTGTGGCAATGTGACTTGAGAAAAACACCACGCCAACGCCGTGAGGAAACACACCTTACCGATACGGTAATGAAAACGGCGGTCGCGGCCACCAAGCAGATCTCGTTGCTCCCATCCATGTTTCGGTTAGGTAGCAAGTTGGCGCTAAAAGCGGTAAACCTTGCTGATTGTGACTTGAAAGTCCCATTTACTGCACCTAAAACGCCGTTTAACTTAAGCCCTAAACGTAGCCGTGCTGTTAGCTTGGGCCATTTTTCCATTTCTCAGCTTAAGCACATCAGCCGGATCACTGGGGCATCAATGAACGATATCCTGTTTACCATCAGTGATATCGCGCTTAACCGCTACCTGAATGATCGTGCGATCCCTATCCGCAAACCTCTGGTCGCGATGATGCCGATGAATTTGCGTGCGAAAGGTGAAGAAGGTAAGTCAGGCAACAAGATGTCAATTGGCCATGTTGAGCTGGGTAAGCAGGGCTTGTCACCTCTTGAGCGTCTGGAATCGATTCAGCATGCGACGACGGACCTGAAAAATGAAGCATTGAATATCTCACCGGATGCGTATATCAATTACTCGATATTGGTTAATGGCGTATCCCTGTTCAGTGGTAAGTTCGGCCTGAATAATTTCATTCCACCTGCTAGTAACTTGTTGATATCCAACGTGCCAGGGGCCAAAGAAGAGCTTTATTTCATGGGTGCCAAAGTGCGTGAGCAGTACCCAGTATCATTGTTGATGCCGGGTCAGACTCTGAATATCACTTTCTTCAGTAATGCCGACATGATGTACTTCTCGCTGGTGGCATGTAACCAATCGCTACCGGGCTTCGATGTGATCACGGACTACATGTGTGATGCGTTTGCCGAGATTGAGCAAGAAGTGATGGAAACTGCTGCGCAGGCAGTGGCCGAGCAGTTGGGTTACCAGCATGACGAATCATTAGCGGTTGAGCTTGCTGTTGAAGCAGCCCAGGAATCTCTGACGCCGGAAGATGATGAGTTTGAGAAGCTCTACCAGCAAAAGCAACGTAAAGTTGAAGAGCTTGAAAAGCAGCTGGCGAAATTGACCGAAATGCTATCGGCAACGGTTGAGATTGATCCGGAAACCCCGGCAACCAACCAAGACGATCTCAACCAAGCGCCAAAAAAAGTGAGAGTAAGAAAAGCGAAGAGTGCTAGTTAGTGCTAATTGTTGTTGCTTGAAATGAATGATGAGGCCTGCTTACGCAGGCCTTTTTCATGGAGAGTGTGGGTTAAGAAGGACAAAAAAAAAGGCCGCAATGCGACCTTTGTTTGAGAGTGTGGAGCTTCTCAGTACGGCTTACGCGTACGCCGCAGTCAGTTCGCCAACTTTGTCGACATACTGCTGCATTGCGGTTTCTGCATCCATACCTTTTAGTTTTTCCCAAGCGTCGTATTTTGCGCCGCCTTTGAAATCAAACATACCTGGACGTTTGCCTTTAACGTCACCGTCTGTAGCTTGCTTGAACAGAGAGTAGAGTGCGAGTAGCTCATCGTTAGATGGGCGCTTAGTCAGTGCTTTAACGTCAACTTGAGCTTGTTCAAAACTCGCTTTTAAATCTGCCATGATGTGATCCTTTACTTGTTCCTAGCCAGCACGAAATAGTGTGCAGAGATAATTGATGAAAACTCTAATTATCCAGTCAATGGATTAGAGTAAACCGTTAGGTTTAAGAATTAAGAAAACGCTAGTAATAGCTTTATTCCTTTAACCTATACATAATCACACTGGTCTGAGTTCTTGTCTTGCACTAAATGCAAAAAGTTTAATATGGATCACTTTTTATTTTTATTGGAAAAATAAATGCAAACCTGTGCTGTATTTGTCATCAAAAAATTAAACTACACTATGATTAAATAACACTTAAAATTAGATGACAAAGACTGGATTAAATAATTGGCTGGCATATAAATGATATTACATTGAGGGAATGGTATGTATGACTTCATTATTGTAGGGGCCGGTTCGGCAGGATGCGTGCTTGCAAATCGATTATCATCCGATCCATCTATAAAAGTCTGCCTCATTGAGGCTGGCCCAAAAGATAGTAGCCCGGTTGTTCATGTCCCTCTGGGTATCATAGGGATGATGCACTCAAAGAAAATGAACTGGCGCTATTACACAGCTCAAGAGCCAAACCTCAAAAGCCGCCAGTTATTTTGGCCTAGGGGCAAGACGTTGGGAGGAAGCTCTTCCTCGAATGCCATGTGTTATATACGCGGCCATGCCAGTGATTATGATGAATGGGCATCGCTGGGTAATCAAGGCTGGAGCTTTGATGAGGTGTTGCCTTACTTCAGGAAATCCGAAACCCAAGAGCGCGGTGGAGATGATTATCATGGGGCTGATGGGCCTTTGCATGTCTCTGATCTTAGGATAAATAATCCGTTGTCGGACGCGTTTATCAAGGCTGCTGAGCAGGCCGGGCATCGGATATCAACAGACTTCAATGGTAAAGAACAAGAAGGTGTTGGTTATTATCAGGTCACTCAAAAAAACGGTCAGCGCTGTAGTTCGGCGGTGGCCTATTTAAGACCGGCAGAGCAACGGTCAAATCTAACAGTTATCACCAGTGCAACCACCACTAAAGTGCTGATTAAAGAGGGAAAAGCATTCGGCGTTGAGTATATTGAAAAAGGGGAGAAGCAACAGGTTACAGCAAGGCAAGAAGTGATACTAAGCGGTGGGGCAATCAACAGTCCACAGTTGCTGATGTTATCTGGCGTCGGTGATCGTCAAGAGTTGGAAGCACACGGTATTGAAGTGAAACATCACTTGCCTGGGGTGGGTAAGAACCTTCAAGATCACCTAGACGTCTTGGTGGTCACACGCGAGCGTACTTTCCATTCAGTTGGCTTTTCGCCTGTTGCATTAGCCAGAGCGATTAAAGGTGTATTTGATTACTTGTTGTTTAGAAAAGGAAACTTTACCACCAACATTGCTGAGGCCGGGGGGTTTGCCAAGACCTCCCCCGAACTAGATAAACCCGATGTCCAGTTTCATTTTTCCCCTTGTTTCCTGGACAATCATGGCTTGAACCTCTTGCAAACCATCAAGCATGGTTACTCGCTTCATGCCTGTAATTTGCGTCCGAAAAGCCGTGGTAGCTTGGAACTGAGCAGTGCCGACCCGTTGATGCCGCCATGTATTTCAGCCAATTACTTAAGTCACCCTGAAGACATGGAAGTGATGCTCAAAGCTATCAAGTTGTCACGGCAAATTTTAATGCAAGACGGCTTTAGCCACTATCGTGGCAAAGAGGTCTTTCCAGGGAAGGACGTACAGACGGATGAACAATTGGCGGAGTTCATTAGGCAAAAGGCCGAGTCAATTTATCACCCTGTTGGCACCTGTAAAATGGGACATGATGCACTGGCTGTGGTTGATGAACGACTCCGTGTTCATGGGGTTCAAGGTTTACGGGTTGTCGACGCTTCGATCATGCCCACTCTAGTGGGGGGCAATACCAATGCACCGACCATTATGATTGGAGAAAAAGCCGCAGACATGATCTTAAATGATATTTCAGTT
The DNA here is from genome assembly GCF_003025555.1 of Photobacterium lutimaris. Lineage (GTDB taxonomy): Bacteria > Pseudomonadota > Gammaproteobacteria > Enterobacterales > Vibrionaceae > Photobacterium > Photobacterium lutimaris. The sequence continues at coordinate 99,529 of NZ_PYMH01000003.1, forward strand.
AAGAAAGCAACCGCAGAAACGGTTAAAGACTGTGTTGCTTAGGTAGGTTGTCATAATAAATGGAATGGCACGATGAGACTATTTTCATTGTGCTTTTTTTATATAAACTAAACATTAGTATGAATATTCTAATTTTTTATTCTATTATATTCTGTTGTTTTATTTTATCCTTCATCCTATCTGTTGATTTCATAACTGGAAATACCAGTTACTATATCAGCTAAAATCGGTTGTTAATTCTAATCCATATGCTTAATATCGAACAATATAGAAGGAAGTTTATTTGAGGTAGTAATGATTTCTAAAAATGAATGGAGCGATAAGCTCAAAAACCTCAAGGACGATATTTCTAGCAAAGTGATAGAAAACTCGGAGTTTGCTAAACAACGTGTTGTCGAGTTGCTTGAGCATGGATTACCGCCGGCGCAGGGTGATGCGCTGTTAGCAAGCTTCAATGGTTTGGTCGGGGACCATTTGCTCCAGAGGAATAGCCGCTTTGCCATTCCGATGGTGCTGACTGACCATACCCAACACCTCAGTGATGATCCGAAAGAGCTGGAACGTCAATTGCCAGAGGCGTCGAGTCGCATCGTGCTGTGTGTCCATGGTTGGTGCATGGCTGACAAAGGCTGGATCAGGAAAGGGCATGATCACGGTAAGCAATTTATCAATGCGGGTTATACACCAATCTACTTGTGGTACAACACTGGTAATCACATCTCCTTAAATGGTGAAGAGTTTGCGTTTCGGTTAGAAAAGTTGCTTCAGGCTTGGCCGTGCGAAGTCAAAGAGCTGGTGATAATAGGTCACAGTATGGGGGGATTGGTAACCCGTAGCGCTTGTTATTACGCAGGCTTAAACCAATTACAGTGGCTGGATGTGTTATGTACCTTCATTACCCTCGGTACACCGCATAATGGCGCACCACTGGCGAAGCTTGCTTGTTGGATCGATGAACAAGTTTCTGCCACCCCCCAACTGAAGTTTCTCAAAAAGCTGGGGGAAATTCGAAGTAGCGGCAGCAAAGATCTCAGCCGAGGCTATATTGTCCATGAAGACTGGCAAGCCCCTGCTATCCCTGTGAAGCAAGCTGATCATGATAAGGCTGTAGGCACCGCGCTTATACAGCGTCCTTCACTACCGGAAAGTGTTCAGTGTTACGCGATTGCATCTTGTCTTGGTAAGAATGTCCACGATGAAAGTAATCGACGACTAGGCGATGGACTCGTGCCTGTTGCAAGTGCGTTGGCTGATAGCTCGAAAGGGGTAATGGCTTTGAATTATCCTGACGATCATAAGTGGGTTATCGGAGGCGTGGATCATCTCGACTTACTCAATCATCCTGCTGTGGCGGCAAAAGTGAGTGAGTGGGTACTCAAGCATACGGTGTAGCGATAGAGAATTAATGCGGGTCATTCATCAAAGGATTTACATATAAGGTAAAGCATATATAATGTTTTCCATATGTAAGTCACTTGCCGCGAGTCGCATGAAACGTATCTTATTTTTATGTACCGGAAACTCAGCCCGTTCTCAGCTGGCCGAAGCTGCAATGCGGCATATGGCGGGCGAGCATTACGAAGTTGTCAGTGCAGGGATGACGCCAGAGGGAGTCGATCCCCGTGTATACAGTGTACTGGCCGAACGCGGCATCAGCAGCGATAACTTGAAGAGCTGTTCGGCAGGAGACCTTGAAGGGCAGCATTTCGATACGGTTATTACGCTGTGTGATAAAGCCAGTAATGAATGTGCTTTATTCGCAGATTCAGACGCACTTCTTCACTGGGACTTCAAAGATCCCAAACCTCAAAGCGGTGAGCAATCTTTCCGCGATACGCTTAATGGTCTTGAAAACCGAATAGCCCTGTTCTTGATGTTAAATGGGGAAGAGCAGGACTCGGTAATTGGTCCCGTTGAACTGTTTAAAATTCTGAGTGATCCGCTTCGCCTCCGTATTTTGATGCTGATTGAAGATGAGCAGGCGCTTACTGTTGGTGATTTAGTCGATGTGCTTGATGTTAGCCAGCCGAAGGTCTCTCGTCATCTTGCATTGCTGCGTGATGGCGGCGTATTGGAAACCCAGCGGGAAGGGCAGTGGATCTTCTATCATTTAGCCAGACAACTTCCGACTTGGATCCGCCATATACTTTCAACTGTGAGAAATGGAAACCCCGGTATGATCAATGGCGAGAAGATAAAGCTTAGCCAGCGCAGTGAGCGCAAAAAGCCGGGCTTTAGCAAATGGAGCTAAGCATCCAGCATTCACAGATTATAAAACGCTTGGTCGTATAACTCAGGTTGGTATCACCGAGCGATTGAAGAGATTAATTAGAAGTTACTTATTATAGGCGCAAATATGTCAAACACACATCCGTTCTGGACGCTCCCTTTAGAGGATAGCGGCACGTTGCTACTGACCCCATGTCCAGGAACAAAAGAAGTATCACTGCACGATTCTCTGGTGCAATTGAAGGACGCGGGCGCAACCGCAGTATTGACGGCATTGGAGCCAGAAGATCTCCCTGAGGGGGGCTTGGAAGCATTAGCAGAAGAGTGCCGTGCCCTAGGTATGCGTTGGTTCCACCTTCCGATTGAAGATGATTGTGCTCCGGGGGCGCAATTTGATGCGAATTTCCCTGAAGCAAATAAAGCCGCTCAGGCAATGTTGGACAATGGAGATGCGATTGTCGTTCATTGTATGGGAGGATCGGGGCGTACTGGCTTGATCGCGGCGCGTATTATGCTATCGCGTGGTGCTGAATTGAGCTCATCCATCGAGAAGATCCAAGCACTTCGCCCTGGTGCTTTCCAGCGCCAACCGCATATTGACTACATCCAGCAATACAAGTAAATCGCTGCAGTCATAGCACACCGAATGTAATGCCCTGCAATGCAGGGCTTTTTTGTATCTGCGTTATGGCTTTCAGGTACCCAGAAATCGCTCAGCTATAATTTGCTTTGTGATAATTGTCCCCTCCCTAACGACATAAGTTGTCACCGATAGATACGATAAATAATCGGAAAAAGATCTGGTAAAGCTGCTTGGATCTGGCTAGTATATTCGCCATACCATATATATGAATTATCATATGTTCGAGTTAACGGTTTAAGGAAAGTGGATTATGGCTATCAAAGTAGGTATTAACGGTTTTGGTCGTATTGGTCGTTTGGCGTTGCGTGCAGCGTTTGACTGGAACGAAGTAGAGTTTGTTCAGATCAATGATGTAGCGGGTGATGCGAAGACACTGGCTCACCTGCTAGAGTTCGACTCAGTACAAGGCCGTTGGCACCATGCTGTTACTTCTGACGGACAATCAATGCAGATTGCTGACGCAGTGATCCGCTGTACCCAAGAGCGTGATATCGATGCGGTTGATTGGTCAGGTTGTGATGTTGTCTTGGAAGCAACCGGTGTTCACCGTGAAATGGAATTCTTGAACAAGTACCTTGCACAGGGTGTTAAGCGTGTGGTTGTTTCCGCACCGGTAAAAGATGACAGCGTATTGAACGTTGTTGTGGGTGTAAATGATTACCTGTTTGATGCCGATAAGCACCAGATTGTGACAGCGGCATCTTGTACCACTAACTGTATTGCCCCAGTAGTTAAGGTTATCCACGAGAAGTTTGGTATTGAGCAGTCGTCGTTCACGACTATTCACGATCTAACCAACACCCAGACTATCCTTGATGCGCCACATAAAGATCTCCGCCGTGCCCGCGCATGTGGTATGAGCTTAATCCCAACCACCACAGGTTCAGCCAAGGCTATTGTTGATATATTCCCTGAATTAGAAGGCAAGATTAACGGCCACGCTGTTCGCGTACCGCTGGCGAATGCCTCTCTGACCGATATCATTTTTGACTTGAGCCGTGATGTTACTGCTGAAGAAGTGAATGCTGCGCTTAAAGAAGCCTCTGAAAATGAGCTTGCGGGCATTCTTGGTTTCGAAGACCGTCCGCTAGTGTCGATCGATTACAAAGGCGATCAGCGCTCGACTATCGTTGATGCGCTTTCAACTATGGTCGTGAACAATCGCATGGTGAAAGTGTACGCTTGGTATGATAACGAAATGGGTTACGCGACACGTACTTCTGAGCTGATCCGCAAGGTTGGCCTAGCATAAGCCAACCCGCCAAAATGGGCCGCTCTTCACTCAACGTCGTGAGCAGCGGCCTTAGCAACAAAAAGTAGAAGCGAGTTATTGCATGATTTCGGCTATTGCCAACCTCTCCAAAGATGTGCGCCAGTATATGCTGGTTACCTTCAATTACTGGAATTTCACCATTACCGATGGCGCATTGCGTATGTTGGTGGTGCTACATTTCCACCAGCTGGGCTACTCTTCGCTTCAAATCGCCTCACTCTTCTTGTTTTATGAATTTTTTGGGGTGGTTACCAACTTAATTGGCGGTTGGTTAGGGGCGAAGCTGGGTTTGAACCGTACCATGAATATCGGTTTGGCCATGCAGGTAGGTGCCTTGGTAATGCTTGCGGTTCCGTCTGCCTATTTAACCGTTCCTTGGGTAATGTTGGCTCAAGCCTTGTCAGGTATCGCCAAAGATCTCAATAAAATGAGTGCCAAGAGTGCAATTAAGACGCTGGTGCCCGGTGAGCAGCAAGGAGCACTGTACAAATGGATCGCTATTCTGACCGGTTCTAAGAATGCCTTGAAAGGCGCAGGCTTCTTCATCGGCGGTCTGCTGCTTGCGGTGGTTGGTTTCAAAGGTGCAGTGCTGGCGATGGCGGCAGTACTGACATTGGTACTTATCTTAAGTCTTGTATCGCTAGAAAAAGACATGGGTAAGGCTAAAAACAAGATCAAGTTTAAGCAGATTTTCTCGAAAAGCTCGAGCATCAATATTCTCTCTGCTGCCCGTATGTTTTTGTTTGGTGCTAGGGATGTATGGTTTGTTGTCGCACTGCCAATTTACCTAAGTCAGGTCTTTGATTGGGACCATACTATGGTGGGTGGCTTCTTGGCACTGTGGGTGATTGCCTACGGTTTTGTTCAGGGCATTGCCCCTAAAATTACCGGTAAAGCCAAAGGAACGGTTCCGGACGGTCGCGCTGCGATGGGGTGGGCAGGGCTGTTAAGCATTATTACCATGGCAGTGGCACTGGGTGTGCAGCTTAACTGGCAGCCGGAACTGACTATTGTTGTGGGTTTACTGATATTTGGCGCAGTCTTTGCGATTAATTCTTCACTGCATTCTTATTTGATTGTGAGCTATGCCAAAGATGACGGTGTATCGTTGGATGTCGGCTTCTACTACATGGCCAATGCCATGGGCCGCCTGATTGGTACTATACTCTCAGGCTTAATCTATCAAATGGCTGGATTGGCTGCGTGCTTGTGGGTATCCGTTGCCTTCTTGATAGTGACAACGATTATCTCCATTCGCTTACCGGCTCACCCAGAAGTAAAAGCGAAAGCATAATTAGCTAAAACGCATGCAGCCGGCCTACAGAGCGGGCTGCATTTTTAGGGGCATTTAGAAAACAGAGCCACTTATAAATTGCAAATTGCTGGTTGAAAAATGTGACATATTGCAGGGTGTTGATCGAGTTTTATCCAGTTGAATCAAAAGACTAAAAAAACGCGTTGACTCATTTCTGTAATCGGTTAAAGTACATCTCGTCTTCAGGGCAAAGCCTAAAAAGACCAATGCGACACTAGCTCAGTTGGTAGAGCGCAACCTTGCCAAGGTTGAGGTCACGAGTTCGAACCTCGTGTGTCGCTCCAGATATAATACTTACGGCAACAGCGGTAAGGTAAAGATGGTGTTTAACTTTTCAGTTAGCGCATCGCAAAGAATTGCGTGCCCTGGTGGTGGAATTGGTAGACACAAGGGATTTAAAATCCCTCGACGTTCGCGTTGTGCCGGTTCAAGTCCGGCCCGGGGCACCATCTACATAAGAAAGCCTCAGCAGAAATGCTGGGGCTTTTCTTTATCTAGATCATTCTCTATTTCCATTAGGTCTTCTTTCCACTACATTGTCTTTCTCGGCTGATGAAACTGTCAGTTGGTATTCGACAATTCCTCGGCGGATACGCCGTTATTTTCCCCATTAACTTATTGGTACCCACAGATAGACAAAATAGCCAGTTGCTATTAATGCAATCAGCAGTGACAGATATGATTTAACCCAGCACTCCTTGGCTGAAACAGTCATGTCATTGTCGAATATCTGAGTAAAACGATAACGGCAGTAAAACGTCCCCAATATTGCCGACAGCATTGTGATAACACCTATTGCGGGTAAAACTGTGATGTCACTTTGCTGGGTGACTTTGAGGAATAGTAGTCCTAATGCGAATAATACCAGCTGGGTTCTCAGCCAGGACATCGTCGTTCGCTCTGGCTGCAAGCCCGGATCCCTACTCAAAGTAGAATAACCAAGATGACGATAATGGTAAGAAATAGCATAACAAGGCTAATGATTTTGAGAAAGCCGGTATATTTCAATTGGGCATTGGTTCGCATAGCCTTTTCATTCTGCGACCAACGGCGGTATGCAAAAACGGCCAGAAAGCCTGAGCAAAGACACAAAAAGGATGATATCAATACCCGGACAAGGGGATCGGCAAGGTCGGGGGTAAGCTGATCAATACCGATAGCACCGGCCAGTAGTGCAAGAGCAGTACGTATCCAGGCCAGATAGGTTCGCTCGTTTGCTAGAGAAAAACGGTAATCTGGCGCTTTCCCTTCGTTGCGCCAAGTCTGTCGGGGGAGTCGTTGTTTGATACGTTTCATTGGTTGGCTATTTAATTAGTAGTGACTTACGGTAGTCTGCCAATTGCTGCAGATTAACAGGTTGTGGCTTTCGACTGTTTTTGTCAAGAATCCCTTTTTCTTTCAGTATTTTGCAATACCTTATCACTGTCGTGGTATCTGTACCGCTGTATTCACCAATCTCACGGTAGGTCCAAGGGTATTCAGGGTATGTTTGAAACATATAAAAAATCGTATCGAGAATACGTTTTTTGGCACTGAAGGCATTAAATTGCATCAGTCGTTTTTCAGCTTCCCCTAACTCAGAGCAGACTTCTGCCATCAGAAATCGGGCTAAACTCGGGGCCGTTGTATCGAGAGATTTGAAATCGTTTACATTTATCCGAACAACAGTGCTGTCTATCATCGCTCTGGCTGTTGACGGGTAGTTTTGCGCAGTAAATAGAGACCGATAGCCAAAGTAAGAGCCCGGCCCATACACTCTTAGCAGCGACTCTTTCCCATTTTCTGAAACTTGATACAGACCGACTAAACCTTGTTCTAGATAGTAAAACCCTTTAGCTGGCAGACCATTATGGTAAACGACCTGTTTTTTGCTAACGTCAATGGTTTCTGTTTGATCAGTTAAATGCCTGCGAATATCAATATCCATTATTAGATTATGCCTGAGAAAGGTTTTAAGAGTACTTTACCTGACAATAAGATAAGCAAATATGATCATCGCCATAAAGTTTACGTTTGTTGATCCCGTAAAATCAATATTAATGAAAACGTTTGCAAGCATTTAATTACAATTGTTTATTGGGGATTGCATTTCATGGAGATGGTAGATCTTTTCGTGGGTGTACTAGCGACAGAGGCCTTAATGCTAAAAATAGCGTTGGGGAGTATTTTTGGTTTGTGCTTAGGGTTAACCGGGGTCGGCGGGGGAGTGTTGTTAATCCCTATGCTGCAGCTATTTTGTGGTATGCCTCCTGTACTCGCGGTGGGGACAGCAAGCTTGATATCCGCATTGGTAAAGGTGAATGCATCAATCGTTCATGTTAAAGCCAAGAATGTATCATGGCGGAAAATTTCAATACTGTTTGCTGGTGCTTTACCCGTAACATTACTGGTGACACAGGTTGTGATTTATTTTAATGAGCATCCACTGCATCAAGAAACAACACAAACAATGATTACGAGTCTTGTTACGGTTGTGATGATTGGCTCTTTGGTGTCCGTGTTTTATAAATTCAGAAGCTCGCCAAACACCAATCAAACGTCTTCGGCTGTGAACAACAGCGATAGAAAAGCGTTAGTATCCGGTATGTTTTGTGGATCAATTTTAGGCTCTACGGGTGTCGGTGGCGGTGTTTTGTTACTTCCTGTTCTCAACAATGTCTTAAACCTTGATATTAAGAAAGCGATTGGTTCATCGGTGGTATTGGCCCTGTTCTTATCAGGCTTCGCCGCACTAGGCTATGCCAAAGGAGGGCAGGCGGATGTGTATACCGCAATATGGTTTGTTGTTGGCTCGTTCATCGGCGTTCCTGTTGCGGCTTCTTTACTCGGCAAGATATCTGAGAAAACAACGTATATTATTACATTGATGGTTATCTTAGTGAGCCTGATGCTTTATACATTGTTTTGAAAAATGGGGTCTGTGCACAATATGGAATATCTATCTGATGATTATGGTACGGATATGCAAATGCTTAAGCCTGTTTAGGGAGAAGGGTAATTACGTTTAAATGCTCCCGTATTCTTTTATCCCTATTAATATGACAGACTGGTAATTAGTCATCGTTAAGGGTTGCTGAATAGGGATAAGAATGAAACGTGTACTAATAACAGGGGCGACCAGCGGTATTGGTTTCGAGTTAACCAAAACACTTTGCTCAAAAGGGCATATGGTGGTGGCGACAGGGCGAAATAGTGACAAGTTGGCAGAGCTTTGCAAGCTAACGGGTTGTTATACGATCCAGGCTGATCTGAGTGATTCACAGCAACCCCTTGAACTTTTCACGGAAGCGGTTGAAAAGCTCGGTGGATTGGATGTACTGATAAATAATGCCGGGATGAACTCGCGTAAATGTGGAATTGATGAATTCACAGTGGAAGAATTCGACCACCAGTATGCTGTTAATTTGAGAGCGCCTGCTTTGCTCAGTCGTGAAGCATTGAAGGTGATGAAACTCGCCAAGAGTGGTCAAATCATTAATGTCCTCAGTACTGTCGCCAAGCGTTCAAATGAAACAATGAGTGTGTACACAGCGATGAAGCAAGGGTTGGCGGGGTTTAGTGCGATCCTCATGAAAGAGGCACAACCTCATGGCATTAAAGTGACCTCGTTATTCCCTGGCGGTACCGATACCAATTTTAGAGAAGTTGACCGCCCTCAATATATGCATCCGAAAAGCGTTGCTGAAACGATTGCGTTGTTATTGGAACTACCACAAGACGTCGTTATGCATGAAATGGTATTCAGGCCACCGGTTGAGATAGAGTAATAGTGACGAAAAGGAAAGCCTCAGCAGAATGACTGAGGCTTTTTTTTCTGAAATTGCATCCTTTACGAATTCCTAGAGCGCTTAGTGATAAGCTTGCTAAAGGGAAAACGAAAGGGACATCTATGGAATCGTCTAGTCAAACACCGTCAAGCAGTCACGTTCAAAATGACATGTTAACCCCAAAGGGGCAGCGTAAAAGTCTTCGTGTTTTATTTGAGCTCGTTAAGTTTGTTCAGCCATATCGAGGACGGGTGCTGGCTGCGCTGGTGGCATTGATCTTCACTGCCTCCTTAACGCTTTCCGTTGGCCATGGTGTGCGTATATTGATTGACGAAGGCTTCTCGCAACAATCGTCCCAACAACTTGCCAGTGCTATCCAGTTTATTCTTGTTGTCACCGTGCTTATCTCTATTGGCACCTTCTTTCGTTTTTATTTGGTGTCTTCTGTTGGTGAGCGAGTCAGCGCAGATATTAGGCTTGCGGTGTTCAATCATGTCATCACATTACACCCCAGTTATTTTGAAACCCATGGCAGCGGCGAGATCATGTCGCGCCTCACCACGGATACGACGTTGCTACAAAGCATTATAGGTTCGTCTTTTTCGATGGCGATGCGCAGTGCTTTTATGTGTACTGGCGCTATTATTATGCTCTTTGCCACCAATATAAAACTGACATTAATCGTATTGGCCTCGGTGCCGTTTGTGCTTGTTCCTATTCTTATCTATGGTCGCCGAGTCAGAGCATTGTCGCGCCAGAGCCAAGACTCGATGGCTGACGTAGGGAGCTATGCCGGCGAGGCGATAGAACACATCAAGACGGTGCAAAGTTATAGTCATGAAGAGCAAGAAAGAGCCTCATTTGCAACTGAAGTTGAAAAGGCATTCGACATCGGCCGCCAGCGGGTGATGCAGCGTGCGATTCTGATCTCTGGTGTGATTGTCATTGTTTTCAGTGCGATTGCAGGCATGCTGTGGGTTGGTGGCAGTGATGTCATCCATGGTGTGATGTCGGCGGGAGATTTAGGGGCATTTGTCTTCTATGCCATTATGGTTGCTTCATCACTGGCTACCATTTCTGAAGTCATGGGCGAGCTTCAACGTGCAGCAGGAGCCACGGAAAGGCTGATAGAACTGCTTCATGTCGATAGTCATATTGTTGCGCCAAACCAAAGTGCAGTGTCACCTCAGACGTTGTCAGCGGAAGTAGAGTTTGACGATGTGACATTTTGTTATCCCTCAAGGCCGGATCAGGCAGCGATCAAGCAGTTAACGCTAACAGCTGAAGAGGGGAAAGTGCTTGCGTTGGTTGGACCTTCAGGCGCGGGTAAAACAACCCTGTTCGAATTATTGCAGCGCTTTTACGATCCGCAGTCAGGCAAGGTGACATTAGGCGGTATTGATATTCGCCAGTTCGATCCCAGCAAGCTACGTCAACAAATGGCGTTGGTGCCACAGCAGCCTGCACTGTTTAGCCATAATGTCTTCCACAACATTCGCTACGGCAATCCGCAAGCGACAGATGAGCAAGTGATAGAGGCTGCGAAAAAAGCCCACGCCCATGACTTTGTCATGAGTTTGCCTGATGGGTACGATAGCTTTCTCGGTGAGCGGGGAGTCAGGTTATCAGGCGGGCAGCGCCAGCGAATCGCCATTGCTAGGGCGATCTTAAAAGATCCGAAAATCCTATTGCTTGACGAAGCGACCAGCGCACTGGATAGCGAAAGCGAATACCACGTTCAGCAAGCCTTGGAAGAGCTCATGCGGGGGAGAACGACCCTTATTATTGCACACCGACTTTCGACGATTCAGCACGCTGACCAAATTGCCGTCTTTGAGCAAGGACGGTTGGCCGATATCGGCAATCACGCATCATTAATGCAAAGTAGTGAGTTATATCAGCGCCTGGTTGAGCTGCAGTTTAAGCACCTGAGTCACTAGCACCATCGGCATTTTTTGTTCTCATTGCTAACAACTTGACTCAAAGAACGTAATGTCTCGTATTTAGCAAGTTTACTTAAAACTGCCTAGCTAAATTTTGTAGTAACAGTTACGAGGAGCCAGCGCTGCTTCTTTGAACTAGACCGATACTACAATCCAGTCTATTTACGATGATCTAACGCTGTGTGTTAACTTTACCGTGAAGCCAGGGCAGGCCTTGTTCTTCCAGGTAGACAATAGGCAGGTTAAGAAAACAGAGCCAGTAGCTTGTTATGATAAACCTATTTATGGCAGTTACTTGAGTCGTGATGATCTACAGGCGCATACTTATATGCTTGGTGGATACCACGTTGATACTTGTGAAGAAGCAACCGAAGTCTTAGATAAGTATTCTTCATTTGGTAGTGCTGATCACCTTGCTTCTCGGTTGTTTAGTGCAAAACTGCATGAACAATATGGCTTAAATGGTTGCCAGCAAGCACAAACGGCAATGCAAGAGACACAGACCATGCTTGAGCAATCTGGTTATAGCCGTTATGGCTATCAACCAAGTAACTGGAGCCATTGGGATGCCAGTAGACTACTGAATGATCTTGATAAGTATATCGCGGGGTATATGTGTCGTTAAAAAGCAGTGACGAGTGATAATAGATTAAGGTCGAAGTAACTAACTGCTTTGGCCTTTTTCCGAATTTTGACCGTCGTGAGCTAAATCTCGACTGGATGGTTAAGTCATGGGTTGCTATGTCTGCAATGGAATACGGATATCATTTTGCATGTTATGTAAACGGTTGGTTTTCATTGGGGTGATGTTAATCAATCTTTTGCTATATCTCTTTTGCGAATCCCTAGGTCTGCTTTTATATCGTGGGGTCATGGGGTAAAGTCCGAATTGGGTGAAATGATAGTGTTATTATTAAGCAGGCTGAAAGGTTGTTTTGGTAATAGTAAAAATGCTGATGGACTACAATAAAATAAATACCTTTAACCAACTTAGCGGACACCAGCTCTTTGAAGCGATTGGCCAGAGTTTGTATGAGGCCTATGCGGTGGACACTGTCTTTATTGGCTTTATCAATGACGATTGTGACGGAATCCGTGTCCTTTCGAGCTGTTTTCAGGGGGAAATAGGAGAAAGCGATTATTTTCCTCTAGCGGAAATACCCGAAGCTAAAGTGGTAGAGAGTAAGAAGCCCCTTATTATCCAGGGTCAGCTTGATCAGACGTATCCTTTTTATTCCCATAAACACAATGAGTCAGTAGACACCTTCGTTAGTATCCCCCTTTTTGCTCGTAACCATCAGTTAGTTGGTGTTCTCTCCTGCTTATTCAAACGACCTTTCCATTCGGTTGATGCGCTGCTTGAGTACTGTAATACGTTTTCGACGTATCTTGGCTGCGAAGTCGGCTATGAAGCTCTGTTGATGCGCCAGTCACAGTTGCAATGGCAAATGGAAGAAGGCCAAAGGGTTGCAAAAGTGGGGAGCTGGATTTGGAATCTCCAAGAGCAATACTTTGAATGGAGCAAAGAAGCCTATCGCATCTATGACATTAAAGATGAGTCACTCCTGCCGACATTGTCAATGCTGTCGGCTTTAATCCACCCAGAGGATCGTGAGTGGGTACTCGACACACTGTATCGCTCGATTGAGAGTGATGAGGTCAATTACAATTTGGTCCACCGAGTCCAGCTTTGGGATGGCACCATCAAGTATCTACGTAAGCGGGCTGAAGTGATACGTAATAGGCAAGGTCAGGCTGTTGAAATGCGTGGCACTGTCCATGATGTCACCGATGTGTATCAGATATCCGCTAAGCTGAATAAAGCCTCCCGCCAACTGACAACAACCTTTAATTCTGTAGAAGAAGGGATTTGGGAGTTTGATCTTGAGCGTAGGGAGTTTGCGACCTCCGCTAAGTTCTGGCATTTACTCGGCCATGAAAAACCCAAGGAAGGTGACGATCTCAAATCGTGGCTCTCGTGTATTGTTGAAGAAGATAGAAACGAGGGTGTTGATTACTTTGATCGTTTTATCCACCAACAGCATGTCTCTGTGTTTCAGTTTGAATTTCGCCTAAAGAGCAGTAGCCGTATGGTGCTAGATGGCAATGAATGTTGGTTAACCATAAAGGGGGGTGTTGTTGCTCGGGATGAAAGCGGCAAACCAACCAAAGTTGCTGGTATTCAGCGTGATATCACCCATACCATCGAAGCTAAACGCCAGTTGGATCGTGCTCAGGTGGTGTTTGATAACACCTCAGAGTGCATATTGATCACTGATAAAAAGAACAAGATCATTTCAGTCAATCGTGCATTCGAGGAAATAACGGGTTACCGCGAGAAAGAACTGCTTGGCCTGTCACCTAGCGTGCTGTCATCGGGGATACATGATGACAAGTATTATCAGTTTCTCTGGTATAACCTGAGCCGTTACGGTCATTGGAAAGGCGAGGTCTGGAACCGACGCAAGAATGGTGAGATCTATCCAGAAGAAATATCGATCAATGTGATCCGCGATGACAATGACGAGATCGTTAATTTCGTGGCAGTATTCCGTGATATTAGTCATTGGAAAAAAGCCGAAGAGCAGCTGTCTTTCTTTGCCTATAAAGATCCGCTTACCGGCCTCGTAAATCGTCGTAGCTTTGTTCAGCGCGTAAAGAAGCATATCGCTACTATCGATGACATACGGGCTCAAACCTTCTCGCTATTGTTCATTGATATGGACGACTTTAAGTCACTCAACGATCTTTATGGCCATGACTTTGGTGATAAAGTCTTAGTTCATATTGCCAGCTGTCTTAAAAACGTTTTCCCGGTTGCAGACAATATTTGTCGATATGGTGGTGATGAATTTTGTGTTCTGCTGCCTGAAACGACTTCCGGCGCAGCAAGGGTATGGGGACAGCAGGTCGTTGACCGTGTGGCGGAAGCGTTTGTACTTGATGACATTGAAGTGAATACCACCGTTAGTATTGGGATCTCGACCTATCCCGAGAGTGGTGAAAGTCATAGCGAACTGCTCAAGAATGCAGATTATGCTATGTATAACATGAAAGGGCAGGGGCGAAATGGGGTCTGCCAATATGACAGCGCATTACAGTCTGATTATATTGGAAAATTAAAAATGCGAGATCGGCTCAAAAAAGCAATTTCCGACAAATTGCTCACGGTCTATTACCAACCTGTTGTCGATGCGCGTACTGGAAAAATTAATCGATTCGAGGCCTTGATCAGATGGAACGATGACGTTGATGGATGGATCTCTCCCGCAGAGTTTATTCCTGTTGCCGAGCGCTATGGCTTGATAAGACCGTTGGGGGCATTTGTTCTGCACCAAGCCTGTCGTGACCTTAAGCAGTTACACCAAGCCGGATTCTCTGATGTGACAATGAGCATTAACCGCTCTGTGAAAGAATTTATCGGCAGTAATGGGCTTCCTCCTATATGGGAGGTCATTGAATCATATGGCTTGCCGCTGAAGTCTATTGTGGTGGAGATCACTGAGTCGACGGCATCGAGCGAAAGTAGTGATATTCAATCTCTGCTGGCGTCGTATAAGCAAAGAGGGATCGAAATTGCACTGGATGATTTTGGTACTGGCTACTCTTCCTTGAGCTCGGTGGTCGATCTTCGGCCGAATATTATAAAAATAGATCGTAGTTTTATTGAGGAAATCGACAAACAGGATAACCGAACCTTGGTGTCCTTGATCATAGATTTGAGCCATAAACTGGGTATTCAGGTGATAGCCGAAGGTGTCGAAACGCGAAAGCAGCTGGATATTTTGCGAGAAATGAATTGCCACTTTGTTCAGGGATTCTTCTTTAGTCCAGCAGTCCCTTTTGAGAGCTGCTTTTCTATTCTCAAAGGGTAGAGTTAGCTAGGTAGCTTTAAGTTGGTGAATTCAGACCTTCGTCAATGTGTTTAGAGCAAGGGTCATCGCCCAGTGAAGTCGCAAGCTTATTTAAGGTATACAGATGGAAAAGTCATCCTGGCTTGGATTTGCTGAGCTTAACTGAGTAAAATGTCGGCCTTGTTGTTCGTGGAGTAAGCCCATGCAGGCAGTTTGTTTTGATTTCGATGGTACGTTGGTCGATTCGGAAATTTTCCATGCTCAGAATTGGAGCCAGTACCTATCTGGCTTAAATATTGACATATCAGCCCATGACTTTTTGGCTGATTTTGCTGGCGTTCCTTGGAAAATAGTCGCTAAACATTTTACTTCAATCGCTTCCATACCGCATACCACAGCTACTGTAGTATCTGAAATGGAGCGGCTAACCTATCAAGCTATTATAGAAAGAGGGATCCCTGCTAAAGAGGGGGCTCTTGACTTGGTCAAGTCGCTCCATGGTTCACGGCCATTGGCAGTGGTCACCGGTTCGCCAAGAAATTATGTTGAGGGTATTTTGTCCCATCTAGGCTGGTTACATTACTTCGATCATGTATTTTGCGGTGATGATGTCGCACAGAACAAACCCGCCCCTGAGATTTATCAATTGGCTTGCCGTACCCTCGGCGTATCGGAACATCAGGCTGTGGCGATTGAAGATAGCCAGACCGGTGCGCAATCGGCGTATGCGGCTGGGTTAAGGCTGGTGGTGGTTAATGATCTACACCCTGTTGGTGTAGACCTGACACCGTACCGTTATGGCAATTTGATCGAAGCACAAGCGCAGCAGGTGAAATGGCTTGTCGCATAACAACGGTATCTTTGGCTATGATATAGGCAAGGTTCCCAAGATTAAGTAAATAGGCCTAGTTTAAAGGCTCAGTAAAAGGCGTTGCTATGCAAGATGAAGATATCATGACTGGCGATATGCTAGTTGAAACAGTAGAAAACCAGCTTGAAGATGGTAATCCAATTAAGGTGAAAGAAACCTTAATGCGCTTGGTGATGACGGGTACACCGAGAGAAGAGGCACTTCAAATGATTGCTTGTGCATTATCTATTGAAGTGTTTGATGTGGCCAAAAATGGCGGTAGCTTCGATTTGAAACGCTACAGTGAAAATCTGGACGCATTACCAGATATGCCTTGGGAGTTTGATGACTAACCTTTGGTATAGCTCATAAAAAAGCCGCTTTTAGCGGCTTTTTTGTTATTTATATGTTCTGTTTTTGTTTCCTTGTGCGTGGCGGCTCTAGATTGAAAGCCATTTATTGTTGGCGCTTAAAATAGAGAAAAATGTTGCAGCTAACCGATTTAATGTCACTTTTTTTGAAAAAAACACTTGAAAACAACAAAAAAAACGAATGCATCTATCTGGTTTGGTAGTGGTTATATCTGCTAAACTGCTTTCATATTGGTTTAATTAACTGGTTTTAATGGTTTATGCAGATGACTGGTCTGTTTTGTTGGTTGATGTTGGTTTTTTCTTGTGTGACCAAGTTCAAAAACAGTTTCTTGTGCTACATCAGGATAAAATTTCAGTTTGATTTGTTGGCTATAAGTTAAAAAATGGTCACACATTCCAAGGTTTTTACTTTATTGTGTGTATATCTTTTAACGAGGCAGCAAGGAAACAAAAGATGATTATTGGTGTACCTAAGGAAATCAAAGTTCACGAATACCGTGTGGGTATGGTCCCGGCTTCAGTCAGCGAAGCTGTAGCTCATGGACACAAGGTATACGTTGAGACCAATGCGGGTTCTGGTATCGGCTTTAGCGATCAGGACTACATTGAAGCAGGTGCCCAGGTTCTGCCAACAGCCGAAGCGGTATTTGCAGAATCAGAAATGATTGTAAAGGTTAAGGAGCCACAAGCGGTAGAACGAGCCATGCTTCGTGAAGGCCAAATCCTATTTACTTACCTTCACCTTGCGCCAGACCCAGAACAAACGCATGACCTTATCAATAGCAAGGCTGTGTGTATTGCTTACGAGACGGTTACAGATGATAAAGGGCGCCTACCATTATTGGCTCCAATGTCAGAAGTGGCAGGTCGCATGTCAGTTCAAGCCGGTGCACAAGCGCTTGAGAAATCAAGAGGCGGTCGCGGCATGTTGCTAGCCGGCGTACCGGGTGTAGAGCCTGCGAAAGTCGTAATTATCGGCGGCGGTGTTGTTGGTGCCAATGCTGCTCAAATGGCGGTAGGCATGCGCGCTGATGTGGTAGTACTAGACCGTAATATCGATGTATTACGTCAGCTTGATGCTCAGTTTGGCGGTTCAGTACAGTGTGTCTACTCGACCAAAGATGCAATTGAAAAACACGTGTTAGAAGCGGATCTTGTTATTGGCGGTGTTCTGGTTGCAGGTGCTGCTGCACCGAAACTGGTTACAGCGGCAATGATCAAAAAGATGAAGCCAGGTGCTGCAATCGTAGATGTTGCTATTGACCAAGGTGGCTGTGTTGAAACATCTCATGCAACGACTCACAGCGATCCAACTTACATTGTTGACGACGTTGTTCATTACTGTGTAGCGAACATGCCAGGGGCCGTTGCTCGTACTTCTACTTTC
This sequence comes from Photobacterium lutimaris, assembly GCF_003025555.1. Classification (GTDB taxonomy): domain Bacteria; phylum Pseudomonadota; class Gammaproteobacteria; order Enterobacterales; family Vibrionaceae; genus Photobacterium; species Photobacterium lutimaris. The sequence continues at coordinate 117,164 of NZ_PYMH01000003.1, forward strand.
GCACTGAACAATGTCACCCTGCCATACATTCTTAAATTGGCAGATAAAGGCTACAAAGCGGCACTGCAAGAAGACAAGCATCTGCTGAACGGTTTGAACGTATATCGTGGCCAGATCACTTGTGAAGAAGTATCAGAAGCGTTAGGCCTTGCGTATATTGCGCCAGAGAAAGTACTAGCGTAACAACACCGCAATAATCAAAAAAACGATTCTAAATCCCTGCCTGTGCAGGGATTTTTTTTGCGCATATTCGTCTTGGTTCTTGTTTTGCGGTGTAGAGCTACAAGATTGTTCCAAACAACACCTCGTCTACAAGCTTATACGTTCTCGTTGAGCCTGCATCTTGATGTAGCTTGGGTATAGTGATTAGTCACTAATATTAAGAAGTTACTGCTAATTAAGTAAGTTGCTATAACAGGTTTGTTAGTGAGTAATAAAGTATAATGGAATAAAGTAAGGCATCAATGTATGATTTAATAAATATATAATTCAACATATTACCTTTGGCTGTCAGGTAAATTAACCATCAGTGTTAATTAATATTAGCAATAGACTAAATAGCCATTCATAAAAAAACAGCAGCCTGATTAAGCTGCTGTTTATTAAGATTATAATACAGGGGAAGTGAAATTAAGCGCGTGCGTAGATGACACTGCCACCTTTAATAATATCGATTATTTCTCTAGAGAGCTCTGTCGGCAATGCTGGGCATCCCCAACTGCGGCCTAAATACCCATGGCGGTTAATAAAAGACTTAGTCGCGTAATCTGCACCGTGGATAACAATGTAGCGCTTTCTTGCTTTATCATTAATGCCGGGCGTCATACCATCAAGGCGGAGTGAGTATCCATTGCCGCCATAGTAGGTGGTATCAGTCAGGAAGGTACCTAAAGACGTTTGACGCGAGTTGACGATGTTAGAAAACTTTGTTGCATTTTTACCGCCGCTATTGACGCCATGGGAAACAAAAGTACGGTATAGCAGTGTGTTGTTCTTCAGGTCAACGACAAAGAAGCGTTCTTTCGTTGAAGGAAGGCTGTAATCAATGATCGTTAGAACCGGTTTCTTGCGGCCTTTGGTATTGTAATAAGCCTCGTAGGCTTCCTTAAATACTTGATAATTAATTACTCCATTTAACTTTGCTTTGTTATATACATCTTTAGCTAAGATGTCAGCGTGCTGGTTACTGGTGTGAGTCTGGCTCTTTATAACACTGGCAGTAGCCTGCAATGGCAGAATCATTAATGCCATCACAAATAGTACGGTTAGCTTTTTCATTGTCCCTGTAAAATGTTCAATTTTGTCGTTGTGGTTGGTTGAGGCTGACTTTAACACAAAAAAAAAGACATTTGATGCTACGAAATTTGGGGGGAAGGACGTGATAAAAGCAAAAAAATTCTGTTTTATTGTTTGTGGTTGTTTAAAAAATAATTAATTACAAGTAATTAAAAGCGATTGTCATTTTTATATGAAATATTGTCTTAAAGGTGAAAAAATCACCCAAATCCATCATTGTTACAATTGTCAATATGATAATGTATTGTTTGTTAAAGCTAAATGCGGTGTCATATTTTGAAAACAAAGAAATGTTGGCATTTTGACTGTTTGGTTGAAAATTGAGCTCTTTATCGCATTTTTTTACTCCTTCACTGCAGGGAACAGGCTCAGTGAAAGAAATTGCTGTGTGATAAATAGCCGTTAAGGGGCGTGATATGTGCTTTTTAAAAAGGCGATCTAACTGTTTTGGCAACTGTTTGGATAAAAAATGCGCAGGAAAAGCCCTGCGCATCATATTTACTGCCTACTGGTTAAATTGTACACACTGTTAACCAGCTGCCGTCACTACCTGGTGTTGAGCTGCTCCACCAGTTTGCCTGGTATAGCACACCATTGTGGATGATCTTATCACCTTGGTTCGCATGGCTAGGTTTACCAGCCCAATCAGTTTGTGGCCAGTTAGGATAAGTATTGATACCCGTTGTGTTACAAGTTCCGTCGCCACCACCATTACCGCCATCGCCACTACCGTCGCCGATATTGCCAAGTGGCAAATCAGGCTGCTCAAACTTAAACGCGTAGTCCTTGCCGCTAATACTAACGCTATAGTTGGCTGGGCCTGAAATCGGTAGGTAGTACACCATATCAAGCTCATAGGTACCGCCTGCAGGTAGGCTCTTCCAACCAGGCAGTGTAAATGCGACGCGGTGCATTACACTGTCAAGGCCACCAATGTTATTGGCGCGGCTATGACCTGATGCAATCACGGTTAAGCCACCGCCAGATTGATCTTTGGCATTATCGGGTGCTGATGTCGGGATATCGAACTGGAATTCCGTTCCGCCCGGGATATCTTGACCAGTGTTATTGGTAAAGGTAATTTTCGGGTTGATAGGGTAGTTCTGATCGCCCACCTTAAAGCCTGATACATCGACGTCGATATTAAGCACTTCAGTCGGGATTGCACCTGTGGCAACCTTATTGCCATAAGGTGTCGCAGACTTGAATTTCTCATAGATGGCTTTGGTCATGGTATTACCCATGTGGTATTCACCATTGCCTGTCTTACATGCATTCTCTGTCGTATCGACGGTGGTACGGTTTCCATTGGCATCAAGGACGTAGCAGTTATAATCGCCGGCTAGCTCCCAGAACATGATCCCGCCGATTTCCTTGTCAACGACATAGTCCGCTTTGACATTGATGGAGGCCTTGTCTTCTGTCGATAGGAAGACTTTCTTGTCTGCATTCCATAACCATGGTGCGACGGCAACGTTGTCATAGTGACGGGTATAGTTACCCGTTAGCTGATGAGCCGGGTTGTTGGCAGGGTCTAGTTTGTAAGCTGTGCTATAGCTACCAAAGATCCCTTGGGCAAGGTTCATGGCATGCCACATTGGGTTTGAACCAGCCCCCATCTCATCACCGGCGGCATTCTTGTCATGCCAAAGGTTATCGATACCCTCGGCACCGAAGCCACAATTGTTCTTTTCACCTTCCCCGGTGCCTGGTTCACACTGAGACTGGTTAGGTAGTGGAGCTCGGCCCCATAGTCCGTTTTCACCACCGGTTACACCTTGCCAGCCTCGGGTATAGTAAGGTACCCCGATGTTGATGCGGCCTGCAGGCATTGAACCACGGAAATAGTGGTATGCCCAATCGGTGTTTAGGTAGCCAATACCGCCATATGCGGCGGTGCCGTATACGTTCCACTGCGCCAGCTCTGAGTCCTTACCAGTATCAAACAGTGCTGCGTTGTGGCCAACATGATCGTTCCACGCGCCATGTAGGTCGTAGGACATGATATTGACGTAGTCGAGGTACTTGGTGACATCAAAGTCTTCCATACCACGTAGCAAGTAACCAGATGAAGGCGCAGCGATAGTCAGCATGTAATGGATACCATCCTGCGCTGAAGCGTTATCTAGTTTATGGCGTAGTACTTTCATTAGCTCTTGGTAAGAAGCCCATAGGTAAGCACGGCGAGGCTCCATAAAGGCTTTGTCATCGGGGTTACCGGCTCCTGCCATCGAGGTTGGGTATTCATAGTCGATGTCCAGACCGTCGAATTGGTATTGGCGCATCATTTCGACCGCTGACGTGGCAAATTTCTCGATACCTGCATGGTTGATCGAGCCATCAGCATTGGTGGTCATTGTATAGAAACCCCCGTCAGCAACTCGGTTACCGTCGGCACCGAAGTGACCACCGGTTTCAGCCCAACCGCCGATAGAGATCAGGGTCTTGACATCATGTTTCTTTTTATAGGTGGCGAGCGCACCAAAGTGGCCCTTGAAGCCTAGGGCTGGGTCTATCTCGACGCCTGGCCACTCTTTACCTGTCGCTGGGTTGGCAGGATCAGCAACGTTACCGACATTGACTTTTCCATCGCTGCCAATACTGACAAAGGCATAGTTAATATGGGTAAGTTGATCCCACGGAATATCATTGACGAGGTAGGCCGCTTGGGGATCGTCGCCACTGCGCCAGCTTGTGAAGTAGCCGATGACACGACGTGGGTGATCGGCCCCCATGATTTCACGGCCTTGCTCGTCATATATTGTACAGTATGGGACCGTGACCCCTTCTGTTTGATACAGGCCGTCAGGGCGACAGCTCTGCGTTGTTCCCCCTCCATTAACGGCCAGTGTTGCTGAGCTTGAATCCGATGTCGCGCCAAGGTTGTCTGTGGCACGGGCAAAAAAGGTGATAGTGCCAGATTGAGCTGGCGTATAGTTCAGCGTATAAGGGGCGGTAGCAACCGTGCCAATCAACGAGCCGTTGGCAAAAAAGTCGACCTTATCAATGGTGCCATCACTGTCCTCAGCAACAGAGGTAAGGATAATAGAGCTGCCAAGCTCGATACTGGATGCTGAGAGGGCAAGATCGACAGTGGGGAGACTATTGGCGGTATCCTGCACAATAACGGCAACAGATGTTTCGGTAGAGGCCCCTTCGTCGTCGGTCGCAATTGCTCTTAGCAGTTGGTTACCGGTGACGGCAGTCCAGTTTATCTGATAAGGGGGTTGGGTTACTGAACTTAGCTTTGATGAGCCAACATAGAAGTCAACACGGGCTACCGTTCCATCCTTGTCTGTCGCATCTGCCGAGATGGTTACGGAGTCTCCCGTTATGATGGACGTGCCAGTGTTAGGAGAGGTGATCGCAATAACAGGCGGCTGGTTTACTACGCCGTTTGAACAGTCATCGACAAATGACCACTCTTGGTGGGGGCCTGAATGGGCTGAAGGTGCATTCCCTTTCGTCCACCAATTTGCCTTATACACTTTATTCGTTTCTTGAACCTGAGCACCGCCGTTATAAGCGACGGCACTATTCCATGTTTCGACGGTTTCACATTCCATTGCTGCATGGGCATTCATTGCCGCCATGCATGAAACGGCGAGTGTACTGAGCTTTAGTGCTCGGCTTATCGCCAGTCCTTGTTTCAAGTGTTCCATTGAATACTCCCTTCATTATTGAAACGGGTTAGTAGAAATTGATTACGGCATTTCTGTCTTATGTTGCGACGTGAAAAAAGTATAAGGGGAATATCAAATTTGGTCGGTTAAATTGTTATGAATCACATGTTGCATCGCAAAAAGCTGCTTATTTTATGTAATGTAAATAGTGTTATTTTGCACCAATAACTAAATTTCAGGCTGGAATCTGTTCATCCAAAGAGAAAGGTGTTGGAAGCTGAATCTTACTTGGTGGAGGTGGCTAATAGATAAAGTATTGCAGGGGGTAACCATGAAATGGCTGATCGGTTTCAGTGTGATATGCAGGCGGTTAGTGCAAAGAGGGCGTTAAGACGAAAGTCGAGAAGGTCAAATGCAAAAAGAGCCCGAAGGCTCTTTATATAGGAGGATTATTCTTGGTTGATTTTCGCCTTGAAACGCGCTCGCGTTGTTTCGTCAGCTTGCTCATACCAGTAGTTCAGCATGTTTTCAGCTACATTACGTGTTTGCTGCTGGTCAACAGGCGGTTTCGGTGACGTAGCTGACGGTGCAGTTGCTGGGAGGGTTACCGGCACTGCCGCTGCTGACGTCGCTACGGCAGCGACTTTGCCTGATTGGTTATAAACGGCTATTTCTTTTTCAAAATCGCGGCCAAACTGTAAGCCAGATTTAATCAGTTTATCTTGCTCAAAGCTGACTGTTTCTCCATTGGCTGATACCAATGAGAGCTTAGGCGATTTATCAAATTTACGTGCGTCTTGCGCAGTACGTAGTTTTGGCAGATCAAGCTTTAAGCTTTCATCACTGGCGTCAAATTTAACCACGATAACGTCAGACTTATAGAGATAGTCATCACCGTTATCACGGAGTGAATCAACGTAAGTAAAGGCAAACTGATTGATACCATTTGGTAGCGTTACTGTGTCATTGCCACTTTTCTGTACGCCATTAACCAGAACAAGATCAGCTTGGTATGGGAGGTCAAGCTTAACGTCAGCCAGTGAGGAGAAGCTGATGCCGCATGCTGCAATAGCCATTAACGCGGTACGAAATTTCATAGCGGTTCCTTGAAAAACAATGTCCGAAATTGATTGTATTTATTGATATTATCCTAGCAGTTTGTCGCTAGGTTGCTGAATAAGAGCTGAATAATGACTTTGATGCTCTTTTAATACTGAATCAATTAATCAGTAAATATAACATTTTGTTTGGTGTATTGGGTATATTTGGTCAAAACAAAATAACTCATTACGACGGATTGAACAAAACAATGGATATGTCTTTACTACAGATTTGCTTGCTACTTGGTACCGGGTTCCTCGCGGGGATCATCAATACCTTAGCGGGTGGGGGCTCCAATCTTACCTTGCCGGCGTTAATGGTTATGGGTATACCCGCTGAAGTTGCCAATGCGACCAATCGGGTGGGGGTAGCGGTACAAGGGCTTACAGCTTTACTCGGTTTTCGGCGGCACGGCAAGCTCGATATGTCAGATACCGGCCCTATCTTATTACCGACAATCATCGGTGGTCTCCTGGGTGCGGTGGGGGCGACATATGCGCCCTCAAGTTGGATCAAGCCGCTGTTGCTTGGCACCATGTTAACCATGGCCTTAGTCATTTTACTTCGTCCTTCGATTGTTGCCCCACCGGCAGGAAGCGAACCCAAGAAAGTAAGAAATACCCCTAGTTCATGGTGGGGGCTGGGTCTGGCCGGTTTTTATGGTGGCTTTGTACAGGCTGGGGTGGGCTTTGTCTTGCTGGCAGCCTTGGCGGGGACGCTTCGTTATGACTTAGTGCGAGCAAACGCATTGAAAATGCTGTGTGCTTTAGCGTTCACAACAGTGGCTTTAGTGCTATTTATCATTGAAGATCTGGTTATGTGGGGGCCGGGGTTGATGTTAGCTGGGGGAACAATGGTGGGATCGCATCTTGCGGTGAAGATGGCGATTTCAGCGAGGCCGGAAACCTTGAAGTGGTTCCTGTTCTTGATGACCTTGTGCGGTTCTGCTGCGGCAATGCTAACCGACTAAAATAAAGAAGCCAACATAATGTTGGCTTCTTTACACTTACGCAAATGCGGCTCTGTTAGCGCACGATTACTTCACGTAGCAGGCGAAGCCTTTCAGGTAGAAACCTTCTGGGTAAGCACTGTCTAGTGGGTGATCCGCAGCCTGTCCGAAGCGCTCAATAAACTGGACTTCACGCTTGGCATCAAGGGCAGCATCGGCGATGATTTTCTGGAACAGGTTGTTATCCATCAGGCCAGAGCAAGAATACGTCAACAGGGTACCACCCGGTTTTAGAATTTGCATGGCAAGCATATTGATGTCCTTGTAGCCGCGGCATGCGCCGACTAGCTGCGACTTCGACTCGGCAAACTTTGGTGGATCCATGATCACAACATCAAACAGCTCACCGCGTTCACGGTATTCTCGTAGCAATTTGAACACATCAGCGTTAAGGAATTCAGCGTTCTCCAGCGGATATCCGTTCGCTTCAGCGTTCATGCGAGCAGTGTCTAGTGCTGGTTGCGATACATCCACGTTCACGACATTGCTTGCGCCGCCTTTCAGTGCATACAGACCAAATCCGCCAGTGTAGCAGAAACAGTTAAGCACGCGCTTGCCGTTGACATATTTTACAGCGGCTTCGCGGCTATCACGCTGATCAAGGTAGAAACCGGTTTTGTGGCCGCCAACGATATCGACATTGATCTTCACGCCGTTTTCTTCAATGGTGACAAATTTAGGTGGCTCTTCACCAGACAGTACGCCAGTACGCTGCTTAAGACCTTCCTTCTTGCGTACTGATACATCGGAACGCTCATAAACACTACATTCTGGGTAGCAGATATTTAGTGCTTCAACCAATGCGTCTTTCTGCGCTTCAGCGCCTGCACTTAGCAGCTGGCAGACGAGGAAGTCCTGATAGCGGTCAATAGTGATACCTGGTAGGCCGTCAGATTCAGCGGCGATAAGGCGGTAACCGGTTAAGCCATCACGGGCAGCAAGAATATCACGCAGACCCTGAGCGGATTTAAGGCGGTTGACGAAGAAATCCACATCGATTTGTTCGTTTTTATCAAAGGTCCATACTCGAACACGGATCTGAGATTGCGGAGAAAATGCACCGCGAGCTAACCACTCACCTTTGTGGTCGAAGATATCAACGGTTTCGCCAAGCGATGGCTTACCTTCGACGCGCTGAATACCGCGCGAGAAAACCCAAGGGTGGCGGCGGCGAAGTGATTTTTCACGGCCTTTAACCAGATAAATTGAAACTGTCATGACTGCCCAGTATGGAGTAAGGAATGGGGGCGTATTATGTTGTCGAAACCACATAAAATCAAATTTATATGGATCAATAGTGGCAGTGCCTAATGGGAAGGTACTGTATATACCCAAGCTACTTCTCCTTCGTTGACGATTTTAAAAGGGAATGCCATTCCTGCAAATCTTCGCCTTGCATTGAATGAGCTAACAACCCTCTGAATCCTGCACCTTGAGGTAACTTGGGTATATGGTAGAGATTAGACTTTCAGTCCTCGCATCAGTGACTCAAGCGCTTCAGCTTGCGTGTTCAACTGGTCGATCTCACTAGTAGAGGCATTGATCGCCGTACAAATTTGTTGTGACTGGCTGCGAACTTGCTCAACATTCTTGGCAATGTCGTCAGCGACGGCACCTTGCTGCTCGGCAGCGGCGGCGATTTCGGTACTACGGTCTGAAATATGCTGGTTACGCTCGGTAATATGCGAAATCTCACTGTCTACTGACTCCATCAGTGTTTCACTATTGTGAGCATTTTCAACGGTCTTTTTCATCACCGACATGAGTTGCTGGCTATCTTTCTGAAGCGCTTCGATCATCTGTTGGATTTCGACAGTCGCGCTTTGGGTTCGGCCTGCCAAAGTACGCACTTCATCGGCGACAACGGCAAAGCCCCGGCCTTGTTCTCCAGCTCGAGCGGCTTCGATGGCGGCATTTAAGGCCAGCAGGTTTGTCTGCTCTGAGATACCATTGATGGTGGTCACCACAGCGTCGATTTTGGCGGCGTTGCTATCTAACTCGGCAACGGCATTCGCCGCTTGAGTGATTTCTTCGCTTAATAGACAGATAGCATTACGGGTCTGGTTGACTTGAGCGCGACCTTGCTCGGACACATCCTGCGTTTCACGGGTTTGTTCGGAGGTTTGATGGGCGTGGTCCGCAACTTGGCGGATGGAGGTTGCCATTTCCTCAGTCGCACTGGCCAGAGAGTCAAGGTGCTGCTGCTGCGAAGTGGATAGCTGCTCGCTGCCTAGGCTGCGTTGACGCAAATTGCGGCTGATTTGCTGCATTAACGCGGTAGCTTGTTGGGAGGCCTTAACCAGTTGTTGTTCTCGTTCACTCACTCGGTCAATAGTAATCGCAATGGTGCTAAATTCATCGCGAACTTTGAAAAAATTAAGGCGGTTAGTTAAATCGCCATCAGCAAGACTTTGTAGTGCTTTATTGGTGGTGAACATCGCACCGCCGATAAAGGTCATGATGTAGTATATCGCAGCCAGTGTGATTAGCAGGATAATCGCCATGATTGCCCATTGGCCTGAGCTTACATGTGAAAATAGATCTGCAGAACCATTTGAAGTGATGCTGTAATTCATGCCACTGACAAATACAGAGTTCTCACCCTGTCCAACGTGAAGGTTGGTGTTGGATAATAGCTGATATGCATCTGATTGATTTATTTGTTGCTGGGAGAGGAGAGAGGCGGTAGTTTCTAGTTGTTGTGTCGTGATTTCAATACGTTGTTGACCAGCACTATCAGCTAGTATTGTAGTTACGCTTATCAATGCAATAATTGGCAACAGGAAGAGTAAGTAGAACTTTTCCTGTAAGGTGATATGGATTAAGTAGCGGTCAATCCATCTAAAGGCAACTTCTTTCATATTGATTCCTAAAAACAAAAGCTTAGAGCATTTTTATGCGAGCAATATTATATTGTTATCGAGTGAAAAGCAGGAAGCTTGAGGTGATATATGTCACAAATCTGTGTGAAGGCGCTGATTACCGGTATGGTTCAGGGCGTTGGGTTTAGGTTTCATACCGCACATGAAGGGCTGAAGTGCGGTTTGACAGGCTACGCCAAAAATTTACCTGACGGCAGTGTTGAGGTGATGGTCTGCGGGCCGGAAGGGCAGGTCAAGCAGCTACTTACCTGGTTGAATACGGGGCCGAGAACATCAAGGGTCGACAATGTAAGCTGGGAGCAAATTGACTGGCGGCACTATGATGGCTTTGAGATTATGTAGCCAAGGTGCGAACAAGGGAAGTTTGGCTGCAGCGAGCAGGAAAGAGGGGATAGGCGAGAGGAGACCACTCGCCCAGATGAGCAATCACCAGCAAGTGGTTAGATACACTTAACAGGCTTTGGTAGGCCGGCCAGTTTCGTTGCTTGCTTTGCTGGTCCTTTCGGAAACAGCTTGTATAAGTAACGTGAGCTGCCCTTTTCTTCACCGTATTTTTTAGCCATCGCCTTCACCAGCATTCTAATGGCCGGTGAGGTATTGAATTCCTGATAGAACTCGCGAACAAAACGGACGACTTCCCAATGGGCTTCGCTCAGGGTGATCCCTTCTTCTTCAGCCAGAAGAGGAACCAGATCTTCGCTCCAGTCGTCGGTGTTTTTCAGATAACCGTGAGCATCGGTTTCGATTTGTTTACCTTCAAATTCAAGCATGTTTGCCTCGCATATAGAACGGCCAAAGCATAGTGATATTCAGGTTTCGCTGCAAGGCTGCGGCGACAAAAAAAGCGCCTTTCGGCGCTTTTTAGTTATCTATGACTGAATCAGAGATTAGTCGTTGCTACCCATGATACCTAGGATTTGCAGTAGGCTCAGGAATAGGTTGTAGATAGATACATACAACGTTACGGTTGCAGAGATGTAGTTTGTTTCACCGCCGCGAACAATGTTCTGTGTTGTAAGCAGGATAGCTGCTGACGAGAACAGAACAAACATACCGCTGATGGCCAGAGAAAGCATTGGCATCTGTAGGAAGATGTTTGCAACAACCATCACAAGAATGGCAACAAAACCAGCCAATAGCATGCCGCCAAGGAAAGACAGATCACGCTTAGTGGTCAGAGCATATGCCGAACACGCAAAGAAGGTCAGTGCTGTACCGCCGAGTGCCGGGACAATTGCATGCCCCATGCCAGCACCTACGTACATATTGAGGATTGGCCCCAATGTGTAGCCCATAAAGCCAGTCAGAGCGAAGGTAAATACGATACCCAAGCCGCTGTCGCGATTTTTCTCTGTTAGGAACATCAGACCGTAGAAGCCAACCAGAGTGATGATTAAGCTTGGGTGAGGCATATTCATCGCCATTGCAAAACCTGCAACGACAGCTGACCATACAAGCGTTAGAGACAGAAGAAAATAAGTGTTACGTAGAACCTTGTTCGTAGAAAGTACGCTTTCGTAAGCTGTGCCACGATTGACTATACGATCGTTCATAAATAGTCCCCTCAGGGTTAGATATGTGATTGCTAATATGAATGTATATTGGGGCATTTAATCGCTATTGCAAGCCGTTTGTCAAATTAATGTGGCTGTCCCCAAACAATAATCACCAGTTTAACGATAAGACCTGAATGATACTTAACAATTCCTTTTCTTTGTGGTCGAAGTTGTAAAATAATGTTACAGCACATGCTTGCTGCGCCTCCTTAAGTGTTTGTTTTCCCGTGTGATCAGGCCACTTAACCATCAATCTTAGTACGGATTAGTGCAAGATCTGGTTCAAAAACAGCTGCGTTCTGTCTGACTGTGGGTTGTCGAAGAATGCCTGCGGGGTGTTTTCTTCAATGATTTCACCCATATCCATGAAGATAACCCGATCGGCAACCTGACGGGCGAACCCCATTTCGTGGGTCACGCAGATCATGGTCATCCCTTCATTGGCCAACTCAACCATGACTTCCAGTACTTCACGGACCATTTCTGGGTCTAGGGCTGATGTCGGTTCATCAAACAGCATCACCTGTGGTGACATGCACAATGAGCGGGCGATAGCTACCCGTTGTTGTTGCCCACCTGATAATTGGCCTGGGTATTTGTGGGCTTGCTCGGGTATTTTTACTCGTTTCAGATATTGCATGGCGATTTTGTCGGCCGCCTGTTGAGGCATTTTCTTCACCCAGATCGGTGCCAAGGTGCAGTTTTCAAGTACGGTTAAATGGGGAAACAAGTTAAAGTGCTGAAAGCACATCCCAACTTCCCGGCGCACCAGTTCAATGTTTTTCAGATCACTGTTGAGCTCATTGCCTGCCACAATGATCTGTCCCTGTTGGTGTTCCTCTAGGCGATTTATGCAGCGGATTAATGTTGATTTCCCCGAGCCTGAAGGACCGCAGATGACAATTTTCTCCCCTTGTTTGACGGTGAGGTTAATGTCTTTTAGTACGTGGAATTCCCCATACCATTTATTCACCGCGGCCATGGTTAGCATTATTGTCTGGCTATCGTTATCTGTCATAGTTTCCCTCTTGATGACTTACCGCTTATGGCCGGTATGAAGTTTGTTTTCCAAATAGATGCTGTATCGCGACATGCCAAAGCAAAACAGCCAGAAGACCAGTGCCACAAAGACGTAGCTTTCCGTGGCAAAGCCCAACCATTTGGGGTCGGTATTGGCAGCCTGACCGATACCAAGCACGTCAAACATACCGATGATGAGTACTAAGCTGGTGTCTTTAAACAGCCCGATGAAAGTATTCACTATTGCCGGAATACTGATCTTCAGTGCTTGCGGTAAAACGATAAAGTACATTTTCTTCCAGTAGTTCAGTCCTAGTGCATCTGCTGCTTCATATTGCCCTGATGGAATAGCCTGCAGTCCGCCACGAACAACTTCGGCCATGTAGGCTGCACTAAAGAGCACAACCCCAGTCAGTGCTCTGAGCAATTTGTTGGTCTCGGTTTCGGCGTTGAGGAAAAGTGGAAGCATGACGGAAGCCATAAACAGTACGGTAATAAGGGGGACGCCGCGCCAAATTTCGATATAGACAGTACACAGGCTGCGGATCACTGGCATATTCGAGCGTCTTCCCAAAGCCAGTGCGATGCCTATCGGTAGCGAGACAACGATACCGACAATGGCAATGATCAGGGTGATCAGCAAGCCACCCCAAAGGTGGGTTTCAACGACAGGAAGCCCTAAGATGCCGCCATAGAGTAAGCCCGCGATGATAAAGGGATAGATATTGACGAAGAACAGCCAGATCCATGTTCGTCCGGGTGTTTTTTCAATCGCTAATAATGTGATGAAAACAGCAAGGGTGAAGTAAAACAGTGTCGGTCGCCATAACTCTGCTTCGGGGTAGAAACCGAACATGAATTGTTCGAAGCGAACGGAAATGAATACCCAGCAAGCCCCTTCTCGACTGCAGTCATCACGTGTTGTGCCGAACCAATCAGCTTGTAACAGTGCCCAGTCGATGATATTCCAAATAGAGAATAGGGCAAAATAGCCCAAAATAATGGTCAGGCAAGAATGCAAGACACTGGAAAAAAGGTTTTTCCTTAGCCATCCGAGGGCACCGACGGTATTGGACGGCGGGGGTAAGTCTGGACGAAATTGATGTTGATGCATTATTACTCGCTCCTATCGCTCGACCAGCGCAACTTTTCGGTTATAGGTATTCATAAGCAGCGAAGTGAGCAGGCTAAGCGTTAGGTAAACCGCCATGGTCATGGTAATGATTTCGATGGCCTGGCCGGTTTGGTTGAGTGTGGTTCCTGCGAACACCGAGACGAGATCAGGGTAGCCAATTGCCATTGCCAATGATGAATTTTTGGTTAAGTTAAGATACTGGCTGGTCAGCGGGGGAATAATGATCCGTAAGGCTTGGGGAATCACAACCAAACGCAGGGTTTTTCCTTGGGGTAAGCCGAGTGAAAGAGCTGCCTCTGTTTGTCCATGGTTGACGGCGTTGATCCCTGCTCGCACAATTTCAGCAATGAATGAAGCGGTATAGATACTTAAGGCGAGCAGTAGGGCTGCCAGCTCAGGGATGATGCTGATCCCTCCCCTAAAGTTAAATCCTTTCAGTTCAGGAGATTCCAAGCTTATCGGTTGACCGCTGGCGAAATAGCTGACCGTCGGAAATATAATAACCAGACTTAACGATACCCAAAGAATAGGAGGCTGCTTACCAGTCGCCTTTTGTTTTCTTTTGGCATAAATGGCGTAGCTGATACTCAGTACTAGCGCAACAATGAGTGCCAGTCCAATCCAGTAGGCATTCGGTTCGAAAACGGGTTTGGCAAAATACAAACCTCGGACATTGAGATACACACTCTCACTGAGGCTAATACTGTTACGGGGTGAGGGGAGAGCTTGTAGTACCGCGAAATACCAGAAGAATATTTGAAGCAATAAAGGAATATTGCGAAAGGTCTCGATGTAAACCGCAGCGAAACGGCTGACCATCCAGTTGGAGGAAAGTCGTGCTACCCCAATGATAAAACCCAAAAGAGTTGCCAGCAAAATCCCCAGCACAGAGACCAGTACCGTATTGAGCAAGCCAACAAAAAACGTTCTGCCATAACTGAAGGTTTCGTCGTAATCAATCAGGCTTAGCCCGATACCGAATCCCGCTTCCTGTGTAAGAAAACCAAACCCAGTAGCAATGCCGCGCTGATCAAGATTCGTTAGTGCGTTGTTGATGATTGAGTAGATAAAATAACCCAAGGCTGCTGCCGCGAGAGTTTGGAACAGCAGGGAACGAAATGTCGGATTATAAAAGAGGTTGCTATTCTTCGCTGCCAATACACACATCCTGTGTAAGAGATAATGATGGCAGGAGAGGGGCCGTTCCCCTCTCCAAATGGGCTAACGTTACGCCAAGTGCTAGCGCATAGGTGGCGCGTACAGGAGCCCGCCATCATTCCATAGCGCGTTGATCCCGCGCTTGATTTTAAGTGGAGAGCTCATACCGACGGTACGTTCGAAGCTTTCACCGTAGTTGCCGACCTGTTTGATAACTTGGTAAGACCAATCATCGTTTAGGCCGAGCCCCTTTCCTTTGGGGCCATCAATACCGATTAAGCGTCGAATATTGGGGTCGTTAGAGTTTTCCATGTCATCAACGTTGTGAGAAGAAACCCCTAACTCTTCGGCGTTGATCATTGCGTTGAGTGTCCATTTCACAATATTGAACCACTGGTCATCCCCTTGGCGAACGGCAGGCCCAAGAGGCTCTTTAGAAATGATATCGGGCAATACAACCGCTGAAGAGGGATCTTGCAGGTTCAAGCGAAGGGCATACAAGCCGGACTGGTCGGTGGTGAGTACGTCACAGCGGCCGGCTTCAAAGCCTTTGACGGTTTGGACATTGGTGTCGAACACAACCGGTGCGTATTTCATTTCACGGTGTCGGAAATAATCCGCTACGTTGAGCTCAGTCGTGGTGCCAGATTGGACACAGACCGCAGCACCATCAAGCTCAGCGGCACTCTCGATTTCAAGATCTTTGTTGATCATGAACCCCTGGCCATCATAGTAGTTCACACCAGCAAAGTTGATGCCTAGAGCGGTATCTCGATGAAGGGTCCAGGTTGTGTTTCGAGATAACAGATCAACTTCACCAGACTGTAGGGCTGTGAAACGTTCTTTGGCCGTTAATGGGATGTATTTTACTTTCGTTTTATCACCGAGCGTTGCGGCGGCGACGGCTTGGCAAAACTCAACATCGATACCTTCCCATTCACCTTTCTCATTCGGGTTTGAGAAGCCAGGTAAACCTGTTGTCACACCGCATTGAATGTAACCCTGTTTTTGGATTCGAGCGAGGGTACCGGTGGCGGTTGAAGGTGCTGCTGCGCTATCATCGGGTTTGCTTGCCAGTTGCCTTTCCAGTTCGGCAATTTTAGCTTTTAGTTCTTCAGAGCCAGATTCCACGGCGGCGATTGCGCCATCTGACGTTTGGGCGAGCTGCTGTTCAAGAGTTTCGACTTTGGTCTGTAGCGATTGGATCATTTCTTTGTCTTGGCTGCTGCTACCACCGCTATCACAGCCAGCAATAATTAGAGCAAAAGTGGATACTGCCAAGGTAGAGGTAAGGTTTTGCTTCATAATTACGTCCTGTTATTCCTTATCATGAGAATTGACGCTTCTTATCGTCATTATTAGCAGTTATCTCCAAAAGTGTGCCCCATGATTTATCTTTCTAGAAGGCACTTTCTTTCAGCCATAAAAAATAACTGTCTGTTTTTTTGTCACTATTTAGTATAGAAACACTTTGAAATAGTTCTAGTTAATAACTTGTTAACATGGTGGTGAGAAAAGAAAGCCCCGCATAGGGCGGGGCTTTAGAGGATATTGCTAGGTTAACCTTTAGCGGTATACATTGATGTTCATTGTTGCTACGTTCGACTCGTTGCCCTTACTGTCTTTGACACTGTAAGTCATTGTCATGTCGTAGTCCTTTAGTGGTGTGATTGAAATGCTACCGTCAGAGCGGATGTAGTAACGGCAATCAAGGCTACTTGGTGCATCATGAATCACCACACTTCGTAGGTCGATATCGTAGCTACCTGCTACATCATTCTCTAGTGGTTTGATCACGGTTGTACGGCCGTATTTAGCTGAAAAAGCATCATCCTTAGCCACAATATAGCTAGGCTCGGGCGCAGGTTCAGGCTCATTGTATCCAGGGGCATCGTAATCAGAGTTAACACCATCGAGGAAAGGTTTTAACGGCTCTAAACCTTTCGCGGCACGACCGTGAGAGCCGATCATCGGGATTTCAATCCACTCTTCACGGGGTGAGCCATTGATGTTGGTCTCGGCATAGTTTTCATCCCCTTCAACACCATTCGGAATGAACAGTTGTGGGTGGTCAAACGGTGCTTTCTCTTGACGTACACGTTCATCCGTTAGGGATTTCATAAAGGCAACGAGCGCTTTCTTCTCGTAATCCGTTAATCCCAAGCTACGAATATCAGGGTCAAGGTTAGAAGAGATGCCATCAAAGCCAGTTGAGTCACCACTACCTTCGCTGGTACGGTTACCACCTCGGTTATAGAACTCAACGACCTGCTCAAGCGTCGCCATACTACCGTCATGCATGTAAGGACCCGTTAGCTCAACGTTGCGTAGCGTAGGCGTCTTGAATGCACCGTGAACGGCCGTACGTTCTGTTCCTGCTATAACCAGAAGTTTCAAGGCTTCAGTTTGCTCTGCGGAGTTACACGGGTCTTGGTCGATGACCTTTTCTTCAAAAGTACAAGGGTCAACCTCGAAATCATCTGGTACATTGTTGCCTAACAGTTTCTGAATATACTGTTCGGTATGCGATAGCGGGTTACCCCATTGGTCTTTCCCCCCTAGGCCAAGATCTTCTTTCGTTGGTGTAACGCCAATGTTGTAAAAGCCGTTGTCATAGAGAGAGGTATTTTGATCCCCCATGAGCATCCGCTCAACCAGGCCTTCTTCTTGCTCTTCTGCTATTAAATGTGTCATGGCCTTGGAGAACTCTGGACCACTGTGACAATTGACGCACTTGCCTTTGTCGACAAACACTTCCAGGCCCTGTTTTTCAAGATCACTCAGTGCATAGCTGTCACCATCCATAAAACGGTCAAAGCGTGAATCATCAGAGATCAACGTTTTCTCGTATAACTGGATAGCCAAGCCCCAGAATAGGCTGAAGTTCTGCTCCATCTGGCTGTAGCCGTCAAAGTCTTTATTTGAGCCCCAGTACTCAATGTTGAAGGCATCTTTGATCATGTCACGGTATCTATTACGCAGACCATCGTTCGGATAACTGGAGTGAGCCCCCAGTACACTGTCAGAACGGTCAACCTGCTGTAAGCCTAAGGGTTTCAAGTTGAGTAACTTTTTACCCATATCACGAAAAGCTTTATTGGCGCAGGTCATCTCAAATGCGCTGCCCGGAGGCCCAACAGCCTGTGACGCCGCGCTTGAGTTAATGAGGTTAACTTCTTTCATACTTACATATTCGGTGTATGGATTGAAGTGCCACACTTTTGCGTTTTGATTACGTCGCCCGAATGGGTCAACGCCGTTGAAAGTATTATTTGCACGGCCGTCTAAGAAGTTGCGGAAATTGAAAATAGCATTGATCACGGTCGGCGTATTACGAGGTTCGACCTTGCGAGTGCTAACGCCACCGACATGGAAAATATCCTTGACTAATTCACAACTTTCTCTACGGTCTGAGTATCTGGGGTCGCCATATGAACCACCATATAGTTCGTCAAATACCCCCCCGACCACACCTTGTGAAGATACAACATCATCAGTATCGAATAAAACTTGTGAGTTGCGATCATCAGGATCGGCATATACACGGAATGGGAAATCATCCGGTACCAACGTATAGTTAGGACCGCCTATGCCAGTGCGGGTTGGATCAAATATTTCCCGCTTGGTCTCATCAACATTATTAAGCCCAGGGCTGATTTGGTTTTTCGTTCGATTATCGGCACCAGCACTGTAGTGACAGCTCGCACAAGCTTGTCCCTGACTACCCGCCTGCATATCCCAAAACAACGCTTTACCTAGCAATACAGCTGCTTTTTCGTCTTTTACATACTCATCGAGCCCTGGTACAGGAGCCGGTTGAATGCCTTTAAGGGAGCCAAGTCCAGATAAATCTGGTGTCTCGACCTCTTCTTCGGCATGAACACTGGCGATACCGGTAGCTAACCCTAACATTGAAGCTGCTACTAAGGCTGTTAGTCGATGACGTTTATATAACGTATTATTGTTCATCACTCACCCCTAACGTCCATTACGAAATATTGCTTTTATCTACGAGAATTTCCCGTGCAATAAAGATGGATGTTATTTTAGGTCTTAATTATTATTTTTGTGAAAATAGTAAATCGATAAAAAAGAAACGAGTGTTATTTATGGATATAAGCTCCGTAATTTAGAATGGTGTGTAAAAATGATACATTTATTGAAAATAAGGTAACAAATAAATACAAGGAATAAAGGAGAGGCTGTAATTGGTAAAGCAGAATAAAAACAGCCAATACAAACAGGTATGATTAATTAACTTAATAGTGAAGCAGAGGTGTTAAATTTGCGGACGTAATATTTAATACAAAGGTATGGGATTTATCTTGAAAGGGGGAATAATAAACCTGACATGAGACAAAAATAGAAAAAGCACAGCAAGGCTGTGCTTTTCTATGATGTTTATTAAAATTTAGGCGTTAGCCAATTTCTTCTCAAGCGCTTCTGCATCAACAGGCTTAGTCAGAATAGACAGCAATACGTTAACTGCCATCATAACCGCACAGATAGAGTAGGCTAGAGTGTAGTTACCAGATGCGCCCATTGCGATAGCAGTGATCGCTGAACCAATAAAGCCGCTCACACCCCATGCGGTGTATAGCACACCGAAGTTTGCGCCGTAGTTTTTCAAACCATAGAACTCAGCCGTTAGCGTTGGGAATACCGCTAGCAGTGTACCGTAACCAACACCAGCAAGTGCGGCACCGATCATTAGCGTGAAGCTAGAGTCAAAGCTTGCGAATAGTGCCATGTTGACACCCTGCATGATGAACGCAATGGTAAGTGTACGTAGGCCACCAATTTTGTCAGCCAGCATACCTGCGGCAACACGGCCACCAGAATTGAAGATAGACAGAACAACAACGAGGAACGCTGCTTCTGTGATATTTGCTTGCTGCGAAGCAATCAAAGTGATGTTACCAATTAGCATCAGGCCTGCTGATGAAGCCATTGCGAACATTACCCACAGTGAGTAAAACTGAGGTGTTTTCAGCATTGCACGCCATTGGATGTCTACAGGCTTAGCCGCTTTAGCTTTGTAGTTAGCCGGTACTTGAGGCTTGTAACCTTCCGGTGGGTTGGTGATAGTGCTTGCCAGCGGAACAGCAATAAGCAGAATCGCAACACCAAGGATCAGGAAGCTGGTGCTGATACCGAAAGAGTCAATCAGCAGAGATGTTAGCGGGGCAAGGTATACCGCAGCCAGACCAAAGCCAGCAGCGATTAGGCCGTTCACCAAACCTTTCTTAGAAGGGTGGAACCACTTCATCGCGGACGGCGCAAGACATGCGTAGCCAAAGCCGATACCTGCACCAGTCATTAGGCCGAAAGTAAGAAGAAGCAGAAGTGGGCTAGTGGCTAAGCTGGAGATGATCATACCTGAACCAACAAGCACAGTACCCAAGATAAGGATTTTGCGTGGGCCCATACGGTCTTGAAGCACGCCAGCTACCAAAAGTGATAGAGCAAAAGTAATTACGGCAACTGAGTATGGCATAGAAGCATCAGCATCTGACCAGCCCATATCGAGAACAAGTGCTTGCTTGAATACACTCCAAGCATACAGAATGCCCATACATAGGTTGATACAGAAGCCTGCTAGCAGGATCTGTTTTGCTTTATCGAATTTAGTCATCGTTTTCTCAGTCACTACAAGGAAAGCAGTATGGCTTGCATACTGTGCTCAAAAAAATTTTGTCTTTATTAACAAAAGTTGATTGTCACTAAAGGTGCGCGGATTCTATCAACATTTTTTGAATAGGAAACCGCTAGAAATATTTGGTTACAAATGTTTCTGTGGTTGTTTTATCTGTTCACATGCTGTTAATGAGTATTTTGTTTTCTAATCAGAGGTTTATGTTGCTTTTGGGGAGGCATTTCATATTCGCGGGTAAGTATGAATTTATGTTCACTTCACAGCTTGTAAGTCAGTGAAGTGAACATGATAAATAACACGGACAGGGTAGTATCAATGAGAAAGAATACTGTAGATTTTATCTTTCAGTTGCACGCGCTCTAATTTGAGTTCTGTGAAGTGATGATCGTCGGTGGGAATGTTGTTACCTTCTAGGCCTCTAATCTTATGATCAAGCTGGTGGTATCGGTCAGCCATTTGTTTGAAATCTTGGTCGGATTGCTTCAGCTCCTTAATTCTATCTTGATGCTCAGGGTACTCGATAAACAGTGCATGATTTTCACCTAACATATTGATACTCCCACGCTTATTACGATCCTACCGAATTAGACGATAGGCATAAAATTAACATTCATACCACAGAATTTTGTGGCTACCCACAAAGCGCACCCTAAAACGAGTGAAGATGGTTGTTCAGAAATTCGCTATAAATATGGTTGATGGACCCATCAACAATCAACCACAAGCAGGGCCAATAAATTAATAATAGCTTGGAGATGCCGAACGGCAAAGCCGGGCCTAATAGGCCCGGCTGAAGGGGAGGTTACTGGATGAAGCTGATATAGGTTTGCAGCACGATGAGATTAGCAATGTCGATAAAGAAAGCCCCGACGATTGGCACAACCATAAACGCTTGGGGTGATGGGCCATTACGTGAAACAAGGGCCCCCATGTTCATCACCGCCGTCGGTGTTGCGCCCATACCAAAACCACAGTGACCACCTGCAATTACCGCTGCGTCATAGGTTTTGCCCATTAAACGGAAGGTAACAAAGTAGGCAAAGGCAGCTAGCGTGATTGTCTGTACCGATAGAATCACAATCATTGGTAGGGCTAAGCCGAGAAGCTCCCACAGTTGAAGGCTCATTAGTGCCATGGCCAAGAACAGTGACAGTGAAATTGTACCTAGTGCATCGACGGTTTCATTATTAATTTTGTAGACTTTGCTCGTCTCACAGACATTGGTAATGAAGACACCAATAAAGAGGGCGTACACAAAGTCAGGGATACGTAGCCAGTTGATACCAAAGCTGTCGACTAATTCCTTGACGTGTGCGGCACCGGCAACACAAATCAACAAGATGAAGAGCACCTCAATGGTGTTCTTGGCAGTGATGCGATCCTCTTCGTGATCACTATATGTCACTAGATCTGGGTGTTCGATATGGTGTTTTTCACCTGCACCAAACTCAGATTTTAGTGAGAACTTGTTGATTAGGCGTTGCGCAACAGGCCCCCCGATGATGCCACCCATCACCAACCCAAACGTTGCAGCGGCCATCGACAGTTCGAGGGTATGCAGGCCGTAGATCTCGGTAAAAGTCTGCGACCAAGCAGCTCCAGTACCGTGCCCACCAGATAGGGTAATAGAGCCCACCATAAGCCCAAGAAGAGGATCAAGACCTAGCATGGTGCTTAGGCTAACACCAACCGCGTTTTGAATAATGATGTACAGTGTTGCAATACCCAGGAACAAGAAAACCCGTGAACCGCCTTTGGCCAATAGTTTAAAACTTGCCGCCAAACCAACCGTGGCAAAGAACATCTGCATCAGTGTATCTTTGAGGCTTAGTTTGAAGGTAATGTCGATGCCTTGAGTATGTAAAACTGCAATTAGTACGGCAACAATCAATCCGCCAACAATAGGCTCAGGAATATTGTACTTCCGGAATACCTTTACTTTGCTATTAATGAAGTAGCCAAGAAAAAGCACAATAATCGCAATGAGAAACGACTCAAGTTCGCTTACTTGTATAACTGAATTCATGATTATGTCTTTTCATTGTTTTTTAGGCGTTAATTTTACCCCCTAAAATGGCGACTGCCTATATTGCCATTTCAACCTCAATAGTGTAGACCCGTAGTTGCAGCTTAGTTGTTTATGTTTTGATTATGATATTTATGTATATTGGATGGCAAAGCTGTAGGCTGCTTTGTTATTGGTATGTTCTTGTTGGTGAGGAGGTGGTTTTTTATTGATAATAGGCTTTAAAAACAAGAAAAGTCTCATAGCGAAAACGCGACTGCTTTAAAATCAGTAGGCTAATGCTGAAGTGATGAATATCCATACGAAAAAAGCGGAATATATAAACCAATAATTATTGTAATTAATATGTTACGCCACTAATTTTGTCGATTAGTTAGTAATCGAATTAGAAGATTGGGCTTAATACTCACCTGAATGGTTGTTTTCTTATCGATATTTTTTTGTTTTTTTTATCAGAGGTGCTCTTACACGATAGATTTGATTGATTTGTTGGGAGTGGTGAGTAATAAAACAGCGTATATAATCCGTGTGAGATCAATTTTTTTGCTGTTTTAAGCTGAGAATAGTCAAAGGTGCCAATATTACACCCAAGATACGTGAGTATCAGGCTATTGCTAAGTAGTATTACTGCTGCAATAGCCTTTCTTGACTTACACCGTACTTTTATCCGTATGCAGATAATGTTGCTCGAATTCATGAACCGGCTGGGGGCGGCCGAATAAGTAGCCTTGAAACTCTTCCACTCCGATACTGCTTAAAAAATCACACTGAGATTGAGTTTCGACACCTTCGGCAACAACCTGCATGTTTAGGTTATGTGCCAGCTCAACAATAGAGCGGGTGATGGTGGTGTTGTCTTCATTCCAAGGGAGATCTTTAATGAATTCACGATCAATTTTGAGTATATGAATAGGGAAACGGCTCAAGTAAGCCAGCGAAGAGTAACCGGTTCCAAAGTCGTCAATGGCGATTTTTACACCCAGTGCTTCAAGTTTAATTAACTTGTCCAGAGCGGTATCGACGTCTGACATGATAACCGTTTCGGTGATTTCTATTTCGAGATACTGTGGGTCACACCCAGTTTGGATGATGGCCTTATCAATAGTCTCGACAATATTCGAGCCTAATAACTGTTGGGCTGAGATATTAATGGCAAAGTTGAGGTAAATTCCCTTTGATTGCCAGACTTTCAATTGTCGGCAGGCTTTTTTAATGAGGTACTCTCCAGCCTCGATAATAACCCCAGAACGTTCAAGAATAGGGATGATATTAAGTGGAGATTCAGGCTCACCATATTTATTTCGCCATCTTAGTAGAGCCTCCACTCCACATACGGCATGATCTTTGGCGTTTACTTTAGGTTGGTAGAAAAACTCATAGCGATCTGAACCCAACGTTCGGCGAAGTTCTGATTCCAATTGAATTTGCTGAACACTATGTATACCCATTTCCGACGTATAGAAACAAAACTGATTACGTCCTTGTTCCTTTGCCCGATATAAAGCGATATCGGCATATTTGCTGAGGTCTTCAGGTGCCTCTGAGTCATCGGGAAAGAAGCTAATGCCAATACTCGCGGTCAAGAACAGCTCTTTGCCTTCGATTATCAGCGGGGCGGCAATGTGCTTAAGGATACGAGTGGCGATATTGGTAACATTCTGTAGGTTGGCATTTTGTGCCAGTAAAATGGCAAACTCATCACCACCTAGGCGTGCCAGTATGTCGGTCTCTCTTAATAGGCGGTGGACGCGCTTGGCTGCTGCTTGGATCACCTTATCACCGACAGCGTGGCCTAAGGAATCATTGATCTGCTTGAAGTAATCCAAATCCAGTGAGAGAAGGGCGATATTCTCACCCGTGCTTTTATTGCATTTCACCGCCGCACAGAGCTGTTGTTGCAAGAGAGTGCGATTGGGTAGTTCAGTCAATAGATCGTAATGGACCAAGCGATGTAAGCGATTCTCGAACAAGACGCGTTCTGTTATGTCCTTACCTGTGGATATATAGTGACTGATCTTGCCTCGACTATTTCGGATAGGGGCAATGGTTTTTTCTTCGTATATGATCTGCTGATCACCTTGCTGATGCGCAATAACCCGCTCAATGACATGGCCCTCTTTTAACTGCTTTTGGACATGTTTGACGTCGTTGAGGTTATTGAGTGTATTCCTCAGTAGCTCAATGGACTGTTTACCGATAATATCTTTCGACGTTATACCGTTATGCTTTTCAAAAGAGCGATTTACATATTCAACAACACCTCTGCGATCTGTAATGATAATCGAGTCGTTACTTTGCTCGAGTGCCCGTGACATGCTCTTGAGCTTCTCTTCCCGTTCAATCCAATAGGTCACATCCCGGAGATTGAGCAAAATCTCCCGGCTTGAGCTGTAAGTAGTTTCCGTCGCGATGATCTCTATATGCTTAGTTTTTAAATTGTTAAATTGCAATCGGATCTTTATTGTTGGTTGCTTCCTCTCTCTTAGCTGATGCAGTTGTTCAATAATGGCTTCGACTTGCCGCCGGGATTGTGAACCGGGCAATAGTTTTGTCAGGGTACAGCCGCGTATTTCTTTATTTCCAAGGGAGAGGATTTGTATGGCTGTGTTATTGGCGGTGACAATTTTCATGTCTTGATCAAGAGTCATTAAACCGTCGGGGACATGACGTAATACTGTTGCATACTGCAAGGCTGTGTCTTCAATTTTCAGTGTCATCTTACGCTGTGTATTGAGGAGTTGAGATAAGTGCCAAGCTAATACCAAACACCCTGAAGCTAAACTGATCACGAGCCCTGTGAAGATGACCAGCTTTAATATCCGTTTTTGAGTAAAGGCCAGCTCGGTGACCGCTTCTGTCATATTGACGCGTGAAATGATGGTCCATGGTAAGTCTGAGCCTTGGAAAGGTAAGGTGAAGCTGTTTTCTCCACCGAAAGCTGTACCGGAAAAAAAACGGGTATAGGTATAGAGATGATCATCAATAATGATCTGTCCTGAATTGTTAAGATTAATGTCTTGCCATAACTGCGGGTACTGGGTGTGGAAATCTTGCTCTTTTGGCTGGTTGAGGGGGGACATGAACTGCCATGCACTATCGTTCGTTGGACCAAGCAGCCACTGTCCGTGATTATTCACCAACCAGTTTTGTACTTGGTCCCATCCATATTGGCTTTCTAGTTCCCCTAGGTAGTCAATGCCTAAGTAATTGAGGGTGATTAGCCAGCTCTGTCCATTCACTTTGAAATGGCTGACAAAGCGCAACATTGGCTTGTGGGGTAATTCTATCTGGCCATTTTCCTGGTTCAAGTCAAACTGAGACGTGTAGAAACCACCGGGTTGGATCTTCAACGCTTTTTTGACGTAGTCTCGTTGGCCTTTGTCTTGAAGTTGACTGGGATGAAGAGCCGTTGCACTATCGCCAACCTTGTTAACCCGGATGACTTCTTGGCCCTCGGCATTGAGAAGCCGAACCTGATCGTAATAATGGCGGGTGGTTGACAAGCGTAGGAAGCTAGCCGTCAGAATTTCGTGTTGCCTTTCAATATCCAATGATGTGTTGGAAAGCTCTTTGGCTTTTTCTGTCAGATATCTCAAATCTTCAATAATCGGAGCGAAATGCAGGCGGGTGATGTGTAACGATGATTGATGACGGCTATTCTCACGATCTTGGATACGTTGGTTGATCTGGTTTAAATCTTCACTGTAGATATAAAAGATAGACGCTGACGTAATAGTCAGTAATGGAATAAAAAAGAGTAAAAACCGTAATATAGTTGTTTTCATACTTCACCATGACGCATATCAACAAGATTAGTATAGCTTTTTTATGCTTTTGATTGCATCGGAGTAAGCAAAACTAGACATATTCATCATAACACATAGGTTGGATGTATGAATTTGTCTGCTATGTCACGATTTTGACTAAGAAGACGCTTTCTTTCTCTTGTGGTTAATCGTTTTCACTATTCTTTGGTGCCTTTTTCGCAGATTGAATCGGCTCTGATGCCTAAAGCTATCATTAAGTGCTTATATTTTAGTTTTTTTTGATTGGCGTCTCACTTTCCCTTTGTTTCTGATAGCTTAGATGCTGACGATAGTGGTGATATTTGTGGAAACGTTTACACTGTGTGGGTTTGATCACAGATTTCGCTTTCTTCTTGTTGGTAATATTGTCCGCAGTTAAGAACAAGAAGTTGTGATTTGGGTGTGGTGACAACTGAACACGTCACTAACAACGCATTGGGAGAAAGTGATGAAGGTATTAGTAACAGGTGGTATGGGCTATATCGGCAGCCATACCTGTGTACAAATGATTGAAGCAGGCCTCGAACCAATTATTCTGGATAACCTTTGCAATAGTAAAGAAGCCGTGCTTGAGCGAGTTGAAGCACTGGCAGGGGCTAAGCCGACTTTCTATCATGGCGACATCCGTGACCGTGAGGTTTTAGATCAGGTCTTCTCCGAGAATGATATCCGCTCTGTTATCCATTTCGCTGGCTTGAAGGCGGTGGGTGAGTCCGTTGAAAAGCCTCTTGAATATTACGACAACAATGTTCATGGCACATTGATGCTGGTGGATGCTATGAAACATGCTGGGGTAAACAGCTTAGTATTTAGCTCATCAGCAACAGTTTATGGTGATCCCGAAGAAATCCCAATCAAAGAAACGACTCCTACAGGTCAAGTGACTAACCCATATGGCCGCAGTAAATACATGGTGGAAGAGTGCCTTCGTGATATCCAAGTAGCCGCTCCACAAATGAGCATTACGTTGTTGCGTTATTTCAACCCCGTAGGTGCTCATCCATCAGGCACTATGGGTGAAGACCCACAAGGTATCCCTAATAACTTGATGCCGTTCATCGCCCAAGTGGCGGTAGGCCGTCGCGAATACCTTTCTGTCTTTGGCAATGACTACCCAACTCCTGATGGTACCGGCATTCGAGATTATATACATGTTATGGATTTGGCCGATGGCCATATAGCTGCCTTGCGGGCAGTGGGTGAAAAGGCTGGCCTTCACATCTACAACCTGGGCACAGGTAAGGGCAGCAGTGTACTTGAGATGGTTGACGCTTTCAGCCAAGCGTGTGGTCACGATGTTGCTTACAAAATTTGTCCTCGTCGTCCTGGCGATATTGCAGAATGCTGGGCTGATACGGCCAAAGCTCGAGCTGAGTTGAGCTGGGAAGCTAAATTTGATGTGACAGCCATGGCTGCAGATACATGGCGCTGGCAGTCTGAAAATCCAAATGGCTATTAATTAGCCTCTATATGATTTTAGGGCGCAGGCAGCGTCTTCACCCCAATGTTTGCCTGTTCCTACTTTTATTTTTTTACAGTTAACCTGTAGTTGCGAGTTTATATAATGTCT
This sequence comes from Photobacterium lutimaris, assembly GCF_003025555.1. GTDB lineage: Bacteria > Pseudomonadota > Gammaproteobacteria > Enterobacterales > Vibrionaceae > Photobacterium > Photobacterium lutimaris. Next base: position 145,002 of record NZ_PYMH01000003.1, read on the forward strand.
GAACAAAAATTTAATCCCGTTGACCACCCTCACCGTCGCTACAACCCTTTGACAGGCCAATATATTCTGGTTTCACCACATCGAGCCAAGCGTCCGTGGCAGGGTGCTGATGAGACCCCAGAACAAGCGGAAGACAAAGCGTATGATAGCGAGTGTTTTCTGTGCCCGACCAATACCCGAGTATCGGGTGACAAAAACCCAGACTATGCCGATACCTATGTGTTTAACAATGATCATGCAGCCTTAACACCTGACACCCCGGAAGCGCCGACACCGGACAACCCGTTGTTCCGCAGTGAAAGTGCTCGCGGCTTGAGCCGTGTTATCTGTTTCTCGCCTGATCACAGTAAAACATTGCCTGAATTACCTGTAGGGATGATTCGTAAGGTTATTGATACCTGGAACGAGCAAGTAGAAGAGTTAGGTCAAGAATATATTTGGGTTCAGGCGTTTGAAAACAAAGGAGCCACTATGGGCTGCTCCCAGCCACACCCGCACGGTCAAATTTGGGCGAACAGTTTCTTGCCAAACGAAATCGCGCGCAAAGACGACAATCTTCGTGCTTACTACCAAGAGCAAGGCTCAAATTTGCTGGTAGATTATGCAGAAGCTGAAATGGCTGATGGTTCACGTACAGTGGTTGAAACTGAGCATTGGATTGCTGTTGTGCCTTATTGGGCCGCCTGGCCATTTGAAACGATGCTGATGCCGAAAACGCATGTACGTCGCATGAATGACTTAACTGAGGCGCAGCGTGATGATCTTGCTGTCGCGATCAAAAAACTAACCAGCCGTTATGACAATCTGTTCAAGTGCTCATTCCCTTATTCGATGGGGTGGCATTATGCGCCTTTCTTCAAAGAGGGCGATACCTCAACAGAACACTGGCAGTTGCATGCGCTGTTCTATCCGCCACTGCTTCGTTCTGCCACTGTGCGTAAATTTATGGTGGGTTACGAAATGTTGGCAGAAAGCCAACGTGACCTTACTGCAGAGCAGGCGGCAGACAAACTGCGTGCCCTAAGCGACGTACATTACCGCGAAACAACGACAACAAATACAAAGTAATCCATAAAGAAAGATAGGAATATATTATGTCTAAAACGCAACTACTCATTGACGCTGTTAATACCTCATTCTCTTCTGTATTGGGTTACGAAGCGACTCACCTTATCCAAGCGCCGGGCCGTGTAAATTTGATCGGTGAGCACACCGATTATAATGACGGTTTTGTACTACCGTGTGCGATAGATTATCAAGCCTTTGTTGCTGCTGCTCGTCGTGATGACAACATCGTCCGTGTTGTTTCTGTGGATTATGACAACCAGACCAAAGAGTTCGACCTAACAGCTGACATCACTTTCGATCAAGAGTGCATGTGGATCAATTACATCAAAGGAGTGGTCAAGTGTCTACGCGAGCGTGGTTACGAATTCGCGGGTGCAGATATTGCGGTAAGCGGTAATGTTCCACAAGGCGCAGGCCTGAGCTCATCAGCGGCACTGGAGGTGGTCATTGGTCAAACGTTCAAAACTCTATTCGCTCTTGAAATTAGCCAGCAAGAGATTGCACTGAACGGCCAGCAAGCGGAAAACGAATTCGTCGGCTGTAACTGCGGCATCATGGATCAGTTGATTTCTGCCGAAGGTCAAGAGAACCATGCCTTGCTAATCGACTGCCGTTCACTAGAAACCAAAGCAGTTTCAATGCCGGAAGATATGGCAGTAGTGATTATCAACTCTAACAAGAAGCGTGGTTTGGTCGACAGCGAATACAACACCCGCCGCGAGCAGTGCGAAGAAGCTGCACGTATTTTCGGTGTGAAAGCGCTACGTGACGTTACTCTCGAGCAGTTCAACGCCCGTGTTGAGGAGTTGGATGAAACGGTTGCCAAACGGGCTCGTCACGTGATCACTGAAAACGACCGTACAGAAGATGCGGCCATTGCCCTAAGCCAAGGTGATATGAAGCGTATGGGTGAGCTGATGGCACAATCTCATGCTTCAATGCGTGATGACTTTGAAATTACAGTCCCTGAAATTGATTTTATTGTTGATACCGTGAAAGAGGTCATTGGCGAGCAGGGTGGTGTCCGTATGACCGGTGGTGGTTTCGGTGGCTGTATTGTTTCTATTGTGCCACCTGCATTGGTTGATGACTTGACGGCTGCACTTGCGGAAAAATATGAAGCGAAGACTGGCCTAAAAGAAACGATCTATGTGTGTAAAGCAAAAGCGGGTGCTGGCGCAATTGCCTAAGTTGAGATGCTCAAATAAGGATTACAAATGACACTACCTCATAAAGTGTTAGCACTGCACGACACCATGACCATGGAGGCGGCCTATGATGGCCGTCCTGCTAAGCTGTTTACCCTGACCAATGTTTCAGGAATGACCGCAACCTTCATGGATATTGGTGCGACATGGCTAAGTTGTACTGTGCCAGTGAGTGGGGAAGGCGACAAGAGTTGTGAAGCGCGTGAAGTGTTACTCGGCTGTGCCACCATGGCTGATCACTGCAAGCAAACAGCCTATTTTGGCGCAACGGTAGGACGTTATGCCAACCGTATTGCCCATGGTCAATTTACGATTGACGGTGAAACGACTCAAGTTGCAATTAACCATGCAGGTAATACACTGCATGGGGGACCTGAAGGCTATGATAAGCGTCGCTGGACGATAGAATCACCAAGTGACTCAAAGTTAGTGTTTAGCCTATTGTCGCAAGATGGCGATCAAGGCTTTCCAGGTAACCTACAAGTCAAAGTAACCTTTGAATTAACCGCTGATAATACGGTGGCTATTAGTTATCAAGCTGAGGGTGACAAACCTTGCCCTGTCAACTTTACCAATCACGCTTATTTCAACCTTGCTGGTGAAGACGCTGGTGATGACTGTTTGCTGCATGAGCTAACAATTAATGCTGATCACTTTGTACCGACATCTGATGCTGGGATCCCAATCGGTGTATTGAAACCTGTTGATCAAACGGGATTTGATTTCCGCGAGGCGAAATCTATCGGACAAGACTTACTGAGCGATCCTGAGCAGGTATTAGCAAAAGGATATGATCATGCTTTTATTATGCCTCCAGAACTAACGGATGGTATCAGTGATATTGCTAAAGCGGTCTCACCGGATCAGAAAGTCACAATGGCGGTACAAACGACCAAACCAGCGGTTCAGCTTTATACAGGAAATTTCTTAGCTGGAACGAAAGGTACATCGGGAGAATATAGAATTCATCAAGGCTTCTGCCTTGAGACTGAATATTTGCCAGATGCTCCGAATCACCCTGAGTGGCCTGGTGATAGCATCCTGCGGCCAAAACAAATTTATGCTCACTACACCGGTTATCGTTTTACCTTCTAGTCGTTTTGATTTCCTTTGTTGAAATTGGGGTTTGCCTGCTCAAATGAGCGGGCTTTTTTATGGGTGTTGTTACCAGATAAATATGCGTCAGCTTCTAACAATCGGTATAATTTCATACTGATTTTTTGCTATTGCGAATTTGGTTAAAAAATGAAAAAAAATACGATGACTTTTATCGTCACTTTTGTGTCGGTGTTTTGTGCAATAACGGTTAAGAACGTCCTCGTTAGTGCTTTATTGCAGGCGGGAGAGCTACATTTTTTGCTCGATACATTGATATTACTTGTGATTTATGTACCCATTTATTTCGCTTTCACGAGGCTAGGCAAACGCTTCGTGAGTAATGAATAAACGAGCCCTTCGTTGTTATACGGCACAAGCTGGTACTTTTATTTGAGTACCAGCTATATAAGGTAATAAGTCATTCTCTTCGGTGAGCCCTAACGTCGAGTGATATGACTGAGAAGGTCAATGAGTTCGTTTTCGGTTTTCGGGGTTTTGTCTAATTGGATATAAGGGGAAGAACCACCCCAAAGCATGTAGGCTGTATCGGTACAATGGTCATGATGAAACCATTTTCCGTCTATACAGATGTCGGTATAACATCTTGGATCTTGAATAAGTTCCATATACGCTCGTCCTTTTTGTTTAACATGTTTCCAACATACGACCAACCGGTTTGCAGTAAATTGATCTTGGTCATTAACGTATGACTTTTTTCGATTAAGTGCTTCGCAAAATACTTTGTAACGTACGACAGCCGTTGGTGTGACTGCACTTAGTACATCACTGATGCCTTAGCCCTATATGTTTATGACTCATTACCATGTTGGTTTGTGAAACGTCCTAACTACAAACTGTGATGGGTTTTCCGTACTTGCGCGTTGACGAGAAACCTGACTGGTTGTGCTCAATGTCTTGGACTAAAGACAAATGAGTGTTTATAAACTCAAGGAAAAGAGCATGGCAAAGACAGCAAGTATTGGAAAAAAGCCCAAGGTGTGTTTAGTACTGCAAGGGGGCGGGGCGCTGGGGGCTTATCATATCGGTGCCTATCAGGCATTGGAAGAAGCGGGCTTCACTCCGGATTGGTTTGCAGGTATCTCGATTGGGGCTTTAAATGCCACCATTCTGGCTGGAAACGAACCTGAAAAGCGGCTTACACAGCTAGAAACATTCTGGGAGATGATTTCAAGATCGGGGACGGATATGAAAATCCCCACCGAATTTGCCTCAGCGTTTAATATGCTAAGTGCCTCGTCAGCGTTAGTTTTTGGCCAGCCGAACTTTTTCTCTCCACGATTAATTAATCCTTGGATTGCACCTCCTGGTGAAGGAGCGACAAGTTTCTACAATACTGCACCGCTGTTTGGCACTTTGGATGATCTCTCTGACTTTGACTTGATCAATAGCAATCAAGTGCGTCTCACTGTGGGGGCGACGCGGGTGACTGATGGTGAGTTGGTATTCTTTGACAGTCAATCCGATACCATGGCACCAGCTCATGCTGTCGCGAGTGGATCCCTGCCGCCGGGATTTCCTGCCACAAAGATCGGTGAAGATCATTATTGGGATGGCGGGGTGGTGTCCAACACGCCTCTTACTGGTATTCTCGATCTAGCAGAAGACGAAGATTTATTGATTTTCATGGTCGATCTTTGGAACGCCAATGGCGATCTGCCCAAAACCATGTCGGAAGTGATATGGCGCGAGAAAGAGATTCAATATGCTAGTCGTACTTGTGAGCATCTCGAAGCGCTGGTGGCCAAACGTAATCTCGATCATTTAAAACAGACAGTGCCAGAATTAATTGCGAGCGCCCAGGTGCCGGATGTCACCGCTTTAAAAGCGGGCAGTAAAATTGATATTGTTCATATTACTTTTGATCCTCTACATGGCCATATCCCACTTAGTGATACAGAGTTCTCTCGCCGCTCTATTCGGTTACGCCGCGATTGTGGATATGAGGACATGCAGCAGGCTTTGAAAGAAGCACCATGGACCCAAGCTGACGATGTATTACCAGCGCATTTTCACCCACGTCATAAAGATGGTTCTTGGCTAAAACAGAGCAAAGTGAAAAAACTAAAGAAAGTTTCTTAACAAGTTGACGTTGCTCTAAATAAGAAGCCCTGCATTGCAGGGCTTAATCTAGGTGAAGATAAAAGCCGTAAAAGGTTAGGTTGCCGAGAAGGTAAACTTGCCAATAGAGTTGTGGAATGCAGCGACTAGGTCATTGACTTGCTTTACAGCCCCTTGAACATCATTGGCAGAATGCTGGTTGTTAGTGGCCATCTCGGCAATTTTTTGCACTCGTTCAGCAAGCTCTTGATTTGCGCTGGACTGTTCATGTAATGAGCCGGTGACTTCGTCGATCAATAACATTAGATCTTGTGACATGCTCTGCATCGAGCGCACTTTTTTTTCTGCCTCCACGGTTTGTGACAAGTTTTGTTCAACAGCACAGAGACTGACTTCTATATGGTCGACTGTTGACTCAATCCCGTTTCGTAGCTCTTGTATGGTTGAGGCTATTTGCTTAGTCGAGTCGGATGTTCTGACTGCAAGGTGTCGGACTTCATCGGCGACAACGGCAAAGCCACGGCCTTGGTCACCGGCACGAGCGGCCTCTATTGCCGCATTTAGGGCGAGGAGGTTGGTTTGTTCCGCGACATCATTGATGACACTGACAATACCCTCAATCTCTTTGGAATGGTGACCCAACTCAGAGACAGCATCACTTGAAAGACGGGACTTTTCCGACAAGACACTGATATTGTCAATTGCTTTAAGCATTGTTGAGGCTCCGATATTCGCTTGCTCCCCACTGTCATTGGAGAGGGACTTTATTTTGTCGGCATCAAGTGAAATGGTATGAATACTCTGGCTGAATTGCTCAATAACAACGGCGATGGAGCCGGTATCATCTGATTGACGATTAGAGGAACTGACGATGTGGTTGGCTAGTACATCAAGTTTCGCTGCTTGTTCGTCAAGTACTTCGGCTCCACGATGAACCCCCTGTAAGGTATTTTCAAAGGTAGCCATCAGGCTATTGAACGCGAAGCCAACATCAGATATTTCATCGTTACCTTGTTTGGGAATCCGCACAGTAAGATCAAGATTACTTTCTGCTTGTAGAATAAGAGATTGCAGCTTTGCAAGTGGTGAGGTGATGGTTTTGGTTATGTAGAGTGAGACAACAATCAGCCCGCTAGCCAATAAACCAATCAAAACGATGAGATCTCTTATGTTTTGGTAAAATACGGTATCAACATCATCGACATAAAGTCCGGTGTTGAGTACCCAGCCCCAAGGTTGAAAAGGGAGTGAGTAGGCCACTTTAGGGTAGGGAGTTTTATCTGGTCCTGCTTTTTGCCAGTGGTAAGTCACAAAACCGCCACCTAGTTTGGCTGCCTCGACTTGCTCACTGACAATAAGTACACCGTTGATATCCTTTAATTTTGAGAGATCTCGCCCGTTTAAATGTGGGCTAATAGGGTGATGTATCATGGTGCTTTTCATGTCGTACACCATAAAGTAGCCATTGTCGCCATAGCGCATGGCATTAAGTGCCGATATTGCCCTTTTCTGTGCCTCTTGAATTGTTATTTCGCCTTGTTGAGCCTGATTATAGAGATCCGAGACGAGTGTTTCAGCAGACTCGACAAGGACTTGAATTTGATGTTTGCGTTCACCAAGCATGCTGTCTCTCTTATCAAACAGGGCAAACAAGGTGGCTGAAATGAGGGATACTACCGCGATCAGAATGATCAGCATCAAGCGTTGCTTAATAGATAGAGCGTTCATGGTTTCCTCCATGTCCCCACAAAAAGTAAGTAAATTATAAACTTATTGTCCAACTTACTTGAGTCTAGCAATGCAGACATGAATTGCTTGATATTTGGATATAATAATCCCCGTCTAATCAATTGACCATTCAACGTTTGGTCTGCATCAATGCAACTTGACGTTTGCTTATCAACGCCAGTAGTCAATGTTATGCCCAGAGGTCAGCTGGGTATAGCGTCTCACTTCCACTGTACCGTGGGCGCTATATCAATTACTTTAACTGTAGTGACTTCACATAGGTCGTTGATAGCTTGAAAGAGTCGCAGGTGTGTTTGGCAACGGAGTGTTCAAAAAGCTGTCCATTATCTAGGTAGGCGCGCTGGGCGACGGTAACTAAATGCTCGCCCTCAGGAATAATTAACCATTGGCTTTCTTGTTTGTTGGCTTGATCAACGGTGATCGTCAGGTTTGCACTGTGGATCCCTTGGTTTAGGGTGTCGGTTATGTAGCCATAGATGGAATCTTCAGCTTGCTCCAACGTTAACCCCTGCACAACGGCAGTTGGCATATAGGTATATTCAACGATGGTTGGTTGGTGATCGATTGAACGTACTCGGATGATTTCAAAAAGATGATCACCGACAGCCCCACTAACAAGCTCGGAAGTTTCATGGTCGGCTTCAACAATTCGAAACTGCTTTACCTCTGTGGTGACTTTCTTCCCCGTACCTTCGTAGCGTAACTTGGTCCCTAGCAAGTGGCTATCTGGTTGTTGTGGCGGCGTACTTTTAATGAATGAACCGGCCCCTCTTTTTCGGACAACCATTCCTTCCTTCACCAGAATATCCATCGCTTTCTTCAGTGTGATTTCACTGCACTCAAACTCGGCGGCGAGCTTTTTTCCTTCAGGCAGTTTCACTGTAGGGCTGTACTCGCCAGATTGAATGCGAGCTTTAAGTTGCTGATAGATAGCCTGATATTTGCTCATTACTGCTCTGTATCTGTTTAGGTTGGATGAGCAGAATACCTTAATTCTGCGTTGATGACAGCGCCCAAAACCACACTGGGTGTGATCGTTGTTGTGTTTTTGCTCCTTTCTTGGTGTAAAACCATATGGTTTTGTTTAGTGTTTCGCTATCAACGCTGTGTGCAACTAATCGTAAAAGCTGGTTTTAGCATAGCGAATACATTTAATAGGCATGCCCTTGGTCACGAAAGTGGATTACAGGGTCGATCATAGGGTGGATTATGAGTTTTCAAGAAGAGTTTTTGTGGGGAAGTGCATCGGCAGCATACCAGATAGAGGGAGCTGCAAACCTCGATGGCAAGGGAGATTCCATTTGGGACGTATACTCCCGAGTACCAGGGAATACTTTCAAAAATACCACCGGTGAGGTCGCGATAGATTTCTATCACCGCTTTGAAGAAGACGTTGCCTTGATGAAGGAAATGGGCCTGCAGGCATACCGTTTCTCGGTATCTTGGCCACGAATTATGGCTGATGGCCGTACGGTTAACCGACAAGGAGTGGAGTTCTATCACAAAGTCATCGATACCCTGATTGCGAATGGCATCACGCCGATATTGACGATCTATCATTGGGATTTGCCGCAGGCATTACAAGATGAGTATCAGGGGTGGGAGAGCCGTGACATCATTGACGATTTTACTCGATACTGTGAAGTGCTGTTTGAAGAGTACGGCGATAAAATACCGTATTGGGTCAGTCTCAATGAGCAGAATATCTTTACCAGTCTTGGGTACCTGCAGGCTATTCACCCGCCGAAAGTTTCTGACTTCCAACGCTTTGTTAATGCCAATCATATTGCTAACTTAGCCAATGCCAGCGCAGTGAAAAAATTCCGTGAGATGGGTATCGAGGCCAAAATTGGTGCCAGCTTTGCTTACAGCCCTGCCTATGCACAGTCAGCGAAACCTGAAGATGTCATCGCTGCGGAAGATGCCCAAGAACTGCAAGATCTGTTTTGGATGGATGTGTATGCCAAAGGCCGTTATCCTAAAATTGCCTTGAAGCGGTTGGAGACCTTGAATATCCATATCGACTTCCAACCGGGTGATAAAGAACTGTTGGCTGCCGGTGTATGTGATTTCATGGGCTTGAACTACTATCAGTCTGCGACATTCGTTGCTGCAGAGAATAAGCAAAAAACAGCTCAGACGGGTAATGCCTCACAGGTCTCGGTGGTATCAGAAATTAGCGACATCCCGACGGATAAGCTATTTGCAAGGGCGGATAACGAATACCTAGAAATGACGGACTGGAATTGGGCGGTTGACCCAAATGGTCTTCGGGTCGCGCTGCGTCGGATCACCTCTCGCTACGAGTTGCCTATCCTCATCAGTGAAAACGGCCTTGGAGCATTCGATACACTGACAGAAGAAGGCAAGGTACACGATGACTACCGGATCGACTTCCTCCGCCGCCATGTCGAAGCGATTTCAGAGGCTATTGATGATGGCTGTGAGGTTATCGGTTATTGCACTTGGTCTTGCCAAGACCTATTCAGCTGGTTAAACGGCTACGCTAAGCGCTATGGTTTCATTTATGTCGACCGTGACGAAGAGAGCGCGAAAGAGCTCAAGCGATATAAGAAAGACAGTTTTTACTGGTATCAAAAAGTCATTGAAACGAATGGCGAGCAGTTAGATTAAAATATTGCCCCAAAGATTTTTTGTCAGCTCACGTAACCGCGTGGGCTTTCTTTTGGTTGCTTTTTGAGCATTTTTATTTTGTCTTAGAAAATGATAACGTTGAAGGCTGTATTCTGCTTTTCCTTTTACTTCAAGGGATATGATGAAAAGGCTGATTAAACAAATCGCGATAGTTAATTTAATTGCTGCAATTGTGGTGATGGTTTTATCTCAGTATGTGCCCGCTTTTAAAACGACGGGTCTAAGCGATTTTCTGTTCTATATCGTAATAGTCGTTTGGGCCATCGCAGGGTTGACTTGGGATGGTGGTCGAGAGAGTCGAACATGGAATGACGACCCAGCCGCAAAGCAGTCAAGCTCTATGGTTTCAGATCATGACTTCAAAAGTGATCAACAGACGCAAATCCACCACAACTATCAGTTCGGCCTAATGATGTTTATTGCGGGGCTCCCTGCTTTGGTTAGCTGTATTATTTTACGTTGGTTTGTTTAGGCACCGACAAAACAAAACTGGTAATGCCATTATCGGATCGCACCAGAATGTCACCGTGGTGGATTTTGGCAATAGAACGGGCAATCGCAAGCCCTAATCCAGCGCCAGCTGTGGCTCGGTGCATTCTGGCCTTATCGACGCGGTAGAAGCGTTCAAATATATAAGGCAGGTTCTCTGCTGGGATGGTTTCTCCCTTGTTGATAACGGCCACCCGAGTAGTGCTGTCTACTTCACTGATTTGAATATTTATCGCTTCATTATCATCACTATGCCTAACCGCATTGGACATTAGATTACCGATGGCGCGCTTGAGCATCTCTTTATCACCGTGAACAAAGCCAGATCCCGATAGGTTTATAGTGACGCCTTTTTCTTCACCGGCCATTTCATAATATTCAGCCAAGTCTTCAATCAGAGGGCTAAGGGCGATATCTTCATTGGCTGTCTGCAACAAATTATGCTCAGACTTAGCCAAATACAGCATATCGGTAATGGTTTTGGTTAAACGACTTAGCTCTTCTGACGTTGAAATCAAGCTCTCCTGATACTCTTCGACTGTGCGAGGATGGGTGAGGAGCACTTGGGTCTGGGTCATCATATTGCTGATTGGCGTGCGTAGTTCATGGGCAATATCAGATGAGTATTCAGATAAGCGTTCAAATTCGTTCTCAAGCCGTGACAGCATGTCATTAGAAACAATAACCAACTGTTGGAGCTCGCTGGGAAACAACGCAGGCTCAATGCGTAGATCCAACTTCTCCGTCGAAATTTGCTGTAAGTGTTCTTCGAGGTGTTTGACTGGGCGCATGCCTTTTTTGACGATCAGCCACCCGAAAATGCCACTGATAATACTGGCAAACAAAGTGGTCCAAATGAGTACGGTAGTAAAGCTTGTCAGAAAGACATGATGGTAATTGATATTAATACCTAAGATAACATCGACGTTTGGCTCTTTATCTACCGGGAACCGAAATGCGCGGTAGCGAACATCGTTAGCCTGCCAATCCACGCTCTTCTTTGAGCGGTTATCGAGGAAAAATTCTGGTAAGTCAACATCTTCGGTTTGGTGCCGAATTTCCCCATTGTTGATCAACCATAGCTTAGTTTCGCCCAACTCAAAGAAGGTTCCATACTTGGCGATGAAATCGTTCTGTAATTGCAACGTGTTGATCGTTTTGAACTTTTGCTCAAGGGTATACTGATCTTGCTGATAAAAGTGGTGCTTTAATTGGTAAAGGATGACGGTACTTAAGGTGCAAAGCACAAGGAGCGAGGCCGTAAAAAATGAGATGATGAGCTTTGCTGACATTGAATTGAAGAGTCGATTGCCTTTAATTTTGTTCATCTAGCATATACCCCATCCCGCGAATAGTATGGATCAGCTTGGGTTTATAGTCTTTGTCGACTTTGCCTCGAAGTCTTTTGACTGCAACATCAATGACATTGGTATCACTGTCGAAGTTCATATCCCATACGATAGAGGCAATCTCTGAGCGTGATAACACTTCGCCTTGGCGTCGCATCAATAATTCAAGCAAGGAGAATTCCTTGGCAGTGAGGGTAATGCTGTCACCAGCACGGGTCACCCTGCGCTTGAGTAAATCAAGATGGAGGTTGGCTATTTCAAGGGCAAGTTCTTTTGAAGGCGTGGGTTGTTTTCTGCGTAGTGTATTCTTGATTCGAGCGACGAGTTCGACAAAGGCAAAAGGCTTTACAATGTAGTCGTCTGCACCAAGCTCCAGGCCTTTTACTCGATCTTCGACCTGATCTCTAGCGGTCAGCATAATGACCGGTGTTTCGATATTGCTGGCACGGAGTGTGGTTAATACTTGCCAGCCATTGAGTTGTGGCAGCATGACATCAAGGATGATGAGATCATAGCTGGCGCTGGTCGCTTGGTATAAGCCATCAACGCCGTCTGATGAGAGGTCAACAATGTAGCCTGCTTCGGTGAGTCCTTTTCTAAGGTATTCGCCGGTCTTTGGTTCATCTTCAATCAGCAGTAACTTCATTTTTACCTCAAGTCAGTTCTAAAACATGGTTGCAAGGGGTGGGTCCTTCAACCCCTTAATCTGTCCATTTCGTATTGGGTATATCTAGGTAGGCATCTGATACCTATTAGTTATTATCGTAGCGGAAGTGCTCATAACGAACATTGACATTTGCACGGTATTCGACATTTCCATCAGAACTCATCATCTCATCGACGGTGACATAACCGTTGTCTTGAATGCGCAGGCTAGAAATTTCTTGTGGACCCCATGCCATAACACGCAGCATTTTGTGTAACTCTTCTGGCTTGCTGGTTTCTAACACATTCAGTACATGCTGGCCTTCAGCGTAGGCTGCATCACGGGTTTCAAAGGTTGTAGTATTGATTACACGCTCATTGCTTTGCACGCTGTATTTGCTACCTGGGAGCAATGAAGTGGAAGCCATTGATGGTAAGCTAAACATTACAAGTGTTGTGGCGACGGCAATTGATTTAAGTAATTTCATAGTAGTGTCCTCTCAGTGTTTGACTTTACGTTAGAGAGAATACCGAACTGATGGTGACCAAAACCGGACGCCAACATGACATTTTTGTCATGTTGAATTTATGAATGATATCGTTATTAGGAGCAAAGGATGGAACCACGAATCAGTATTATCACATTGGGTGTAGCAAACCTTGAGGCGTCGTATGAGTTCTACCGTAAACTGGGTTTCCCATCGCCGAAAAAGCCAGAAGACGGCATCATATTCTTTAAAACGGGTGGGGTGTGCTTGGCGTTATACCCATTGGATGCTTTGGCAGAAGATGTGTCACCTGATTTCAATGCGGTGAAAGCGGGCTTCCCCGGTATTACCTTGGCTCATAATACTCGCTCAAGAGAAGAGGTGGATGCGGTATTGGCGCTGGCGGAGCAAGCAGGCGGTAAAATTGAAAAGCAGGCGCAAGATGTATTTTGGGGCGGCTATAGCGGCTACTTCTCCGATCCCGATGGGTATTTATGGGAAGTCGCTTATGGAGACTGCTGGGAATTCAATGCTGACGGTAGCTTAGTTATCGATTAAAACACCCGTTATATATTAAACGAATTACAGCACTTGTGAATCAAGGAAGAAACATGATCAAAAGAGTAGGTGATACGGAAATTCAAACTAAGCATCGGGCGACATGCCACTGTGGGGCCGTAGAGCTTGAATTGACACTACCTAACGGTATTGAAAATCCTCGCCGTTGCGATTGTTCCATTTGCCGCCGTAAAGGGGCAATAGTGGGGTCGGTAAAACTTGATGGTATTCGTATAATTAAAGGTCAAGATGTTCTTAAACTTTACCAATTTAATACCCATACCGCGAAGCACTACTTCTGCTCTGAATGTGGCATTTACACTCATCACCAAAGACGTTCAAATCCCGAAGAGTATGGTTACAACATAGGGTGTCTGGAAGGTGTCAATCCCTTTGAGTTAGGTGATGTGGTGACGAATGATGGTGTTAACCATCCAGCAGATCGATAGTTGGATAGGATACTGGGTATATCGATGCGACAAGCCATTATTAATTATCATTTGGATGAAGAAAATCATTGGGTGGCTGAATTAGAGTGCGGCCACAACCAGCATGTCAGACATCAGCCACCCTTTATCAATCGTCCTTGGGTTGTTTCTAAAACAGGTAGAAAATCGATGCTGGGTTATAGGCTGGAATGCAAGAAGTGCGATGAAGGTATGCCTGTCGATAATTGATAAAAGGTATTTTTAAAAACCAGTTGATGGAAGATGTCTTTTTGTAATGGGATATGGAGTACATCTATAACTCAACAGTGGCATCAGTTCAAAATAATGGTGAGTTCTACAGTACGATCAGTTTAAATTATGATTTCTAAGACAGAATGCTGATCGACGTGCGTAAATTATCTTTACAAAAACACAATAAAATATCGTTTGATTGACGGTCTTTTACGCTCATTTACCATGTGCTTGTATTATTTTTGAGAAATAAAACGACTTATATGAAGTTGTTATTTCTTATGCTCTATAGCTTTATTGTGCTTGGTAAAGGATAAAGTGGGTGGCGGTAAAATATAGTGGTTATTTGTAATTTTAGAATTATTACTCTGTAAATTAATGATTATCAGTTAAATTGGTTATTTGTAAGCCATGCGTATACAAATGTAAAGCACTGTCAGGACAATAAATCATGTTCGAATAATTCGAACGACATGATTGATTTTCTATGTTTCATTATATTGATGCCCCAGCTAAATTTAACTCCGAACCCAAACGAATATATTAACGGAGAAATATTATGCTTAAGCTTACAGGTACCATGATTGCTGCGACTGTATTACTAAGCTCACCAGTGATGGCTGATTTAAACCTTGATGTTACGCCACAAAATGAAGGTGCATGGGTAAAAGTAAGTGAAAACGGAGCACCAGCTAGCAACGTTACAATTACTACCAATGTTCCAGGTACAGGCTCTTTCACCACGGATGAGCATGGTAGGGCTTATGTGACTATTGCATCTAACCGATCAGGTAGTGTGAAATTCAGGGCAATGGATGTAGAAGGTAACCTTGCTTACAAATCGGCGCTAATTAGCAAAGATAAGTAACCGAATAGAATCTTTATGGAAGAGTTGGAAACGGATATCCAGCATGCCAAACGTGGTATGACTACTGTAAATGATTCAACAAGAAAAAGGCCGGAAAGATATTCAGAAGTCTTTCCGGCCTTTGTCATTTTCTACTAAGAAAACGATTAGTCGTCGACCAGCCAGCCATTCGTTACGGCTAAATTAATTTGTTCGCAAGCGTATTGCCATAGTTTAGGCGTTACTTTTTCTAGGTACGCATTACGTTTTAGGACCTGTTGCTTGGTTACCGTATGTTTAACCCAGCTACCACCTCCGTTGGACATGTTCTGGATCAGCGGCAAAATGCGATCCATCGCTTTGGCAAAGCGGGCATCGGCGGTTTCAGCTTGTTCAAATTCCAGCCATAGCGATTTCATCTCGTTGAACTGCGCTTCTGGCAGTAGGCCAAACAAACGGTTGGCAGCAGCAATTTCCTTTTCTTCCTGGCCGTCTAGTTCATGTTGCTCAGCAAAAGCAAAAGTATCACCTGCATCAATCTCAACGATGTCATGGATGAGTAGCATCATGACTGCGCGATTCACATCGACAGGCTCTTCGATATAGTCCTTTAGTACTTGCGCCATAAGAGCAATGTGCCAGCTGTGCTCAGCACTGTTTTCCTGGCGATTGTTATCTGGTTTTACCATGGTTTTGCGGTAGATCGCTTTAAGGCGATCCAGTTCATTGATAAAGGCCAGCTGTTTGTCGAGATTAAGCATACATTCCTCTTATTGCTCTTTGATCGTCGCGATCGCGTTATTTCTGAGTGACGGACAAGCGTCGTACTAGGGTGGGGACAAACATCCGGGTACACGTCTTGTTTTCATCACCTTTTGCCAATGACAGCGAAAGGTTCGCTGCTTGTTCAGCCATGATGTTGATCGGGTAGCGAACCGTGGTTAGCTTCGGGCTCAAATATTTTGCGATGATACCATCATCGAAACCGATCAGAGAGATATCTTGTGGTGGGGAAATACCGTTTTCTTCCAGTACCGATAAACACCCAGCGGCCATATTGTCGTTGTAAGCGGCAATCGCCGTAATTGGCAGGTTTTTGGAAAGCAGATTCATCATCGCATGCTCACCACCGGCTTCATCGGGTGAGCTGTATTCGATATAGCTGTCATCGGTGGGTAGGTTATAGGCCCTAAGTGCATCGAGGTATCCGGCGAGGCGCTGCTCGGTATCTTCAATGTCATGGTTTGAACAGGCATAACCGATATGCTGGTGGCCGTTCTTGATCAGGTATTCAGTTGCGAGATATGAGCCTTTATGGTTATCAAGTGCAATACAGCGATGGGCTATCTCAGGAATATAACGGTTGATAACCACCATTCCCGGTACCTCATTGGCAAAGTCAATCAGCTCTTGATTGCTCAGGCCTTTGCTGTGAATGATCAGTGATTCACAACGGCTGTTGATAAGCAGTTCAATGGCTTCTTTTTCGGTCGCGGCGTTGTGATAGCCATTGCCGATCAAAATTTGCTTGCCGTTTTGCCGTGCTATCTGGTCAATGGCTTTTAACATGGAGCCAAAGAAGGGATCGGAGACATCGCCGACAACCACGCCAATCGTATTGGTGGATTGGCTGACCAAGGCTCTGGCATTGGCATTGGGGCGATAGCCAAGCTCTTTCATCGCCTGAGTCACCGACGAAATCGAGGCCTTACTGGCTTTTGGGGATTTATTGATCACTCGTGATACTGTCGCAACGGATACACCGGCCAGCTTTGCCACATCCTTAATCGTAGCCATGGCTACACATCCTAGCTCAAATCAAACTTGGTACCTATTTAACACCGACTATGTAACGGGTGCAATCATCTTGCACTAAAAAGTCAGTGCTATTCACTATATTGATTAAAAATCAAAGAGAAAGAGAAGTGTAACCGTTACCATAGATGTAAAAAGGGAGTGGCCATTGGCGACTCCCCCTTCGTTTTCCTATCAGTGAGGATTAGCTCACTTCAATCGGCCCGCCGAACGACGTGACCGGTGGAACGGTACCGGTGAACTTCTCAAACTCAACCAAACAGGTGTTGGCACTGGTGGCCTGA
This sequence comes from Photobacterium lutimaris, assembly GCF_003025555.1. GTDB lineage: Bacteria > Pseudomonadota > Gammaproteobacteria > Enterobacterales > Vibrionaceae > Photobacterium > Photobacterium lutimaris. The sequence goes on from NZ_PYMH01000003.1 coordinate 162,014, forward strand.
GCCAGCTCAGAAGACGGAATATCCTGCGTCAGGGTATTCGGATCACCATAGGTGTCCATTGCGCCCACTTTCTCGCTTAAAGGACCGTACCAAGCACCTTCTTCGATGCGAACGACACCCGGTGCGTAGCTATCGGTTAATACAGCACCAGCCAACAATTGGCCACGGCCGTTGTATACACGGACCAGGTCGCCATTCTGAATGCCCTTGGCAGCGGCATCTTGCGGATTGATGTAGATCGGCTCACGACCTTGTACCGCGTAGGTGGCACGGAAGTCTTCCGACTCACACATCTGTGAGTGCAAGCGCTTGTCCGGGTGGCAAGACTGCAGCCAGTATGGGTGCTTGTCAGACCCCGGTCCGCCGTGTGAACGCTCGCTCTTCTCGAACCACATTGGGTGACCCTGGCAGTGCTCGTAGCCAAAACGGTCAATCTTACGGCTGGTGATTTCGATAAAGCCAGAAGGGGTACCCAGTGGGTTGATTTCTGGATCTTCACGGAAATCGGCATGGCGAACCCAAGGTTTACCTGTACCGGCATCGAAGTAACCCTGTGCCCAGAACTCATCAAACTCTGGCATGTCGAACTTGGCTTTGTTAGCGTCACGACACTCGCTGTATAGCTGGCGAACCCACTCCATTTCGTCCATACCTCGGGTGTATTCTTTGTGACGGCCGAAACGGCGAGCCACTTCTGTCATGATCTCAAAGTCGGTTTTTGACTGGAATAGCGGGTCGACTAACTTCTGCATTGCAATCAGACCACGGCCACTGTATGAGCCATAGACATCGATGTCATTACGTTCCCACTGGGTACAGGCAGGAAGAACGATGTCCGAGAAACGGCAGCTTGCTGTCCAAGCAAAATCAATGGTCACAACGGTTTGCAGTGCCTTGAAAGCTTGCTTCATTCTGTTGCGGTCTTGATGGTGGTGCCAAGGGTTACACCCACTGATCACCATCATCTTGTAGTCTGGCAGGGTGACTTTGGAGCCGTTGTAGCGTATTTGCTTACCAGGCTCTAACAGGCAGTCAATCCAGCGTGCAACTGGAATGGTGCTGCTATAACCGTTGAAGTCGTTGTTGTCCCACTTCGGTTTCTGACCTTCATCTGGGTTACGTGGGAAGCCACCCGGCGCCGCAAAGCCCGTAGAAGGAACACCAATTGAGCTGTAGTGATGGCCGTAAGAGATACCACCACCCGGCAAGCCAATTTGACCGACCATGGCAGCAATAACCGCGCCCATCCAGTATGGCTGCTCACCATGCTCCTGACGTTGGATACACCAACCAAACAACATCTGGGTTCGGCCGTTGACCAGCATGCGGGCGAATTCGCGGATCTTATCGGCTGAAACGCCACAGATCTCTGCTGACCATTCTGGTGTCTTCTCGATCTTATCTTTGGTTTCACCCATCACATACTGGATGAAATCATCAAAGCCCAAGCAGTACATCTTGATGAACTCTTTGTCATACAGCGCTTCAGTGTAGAGTGTATGCGCCACACCCAGCATAAACGCCACATCGGTTTGCGGGTTAATGAACAGGTGATCGTTATTCAGGTACCGCTGCGTCTTATTCTTCACTGGGTCAACAGAAAGTACATTGATTTCGCCTTTGGCGACTTTCTCTTTCAGTTGCTCCAAGTAGGCAAATGACTCGTGGGTTTCACAGTTCCAGCCAACCTGCAGGTTTTTCACCGGATCGTTAGCCCATAGCACGATATTGTCACTGTTTTCCAGAATTTCAGACCATGAAGTACCTTGTGCATACACTTCAGTTGAGCCCAGTACGTAAGGCAAGATGGTTTGGCCTGCACCGGTTGAGTAGTCACCCACTTTCTTGATGTAGTTACCGTGCATACCAACAACACGCTGCATGTGGTTACCACAGCTATGGAATTGACCGGTCTGACGCCAGCCGGTTTGTCCGGCGTGCAGTGCCCATGGACCGTAGTCTTTCTGGATGCGCTCTAGTTCACGGTAGAACAAATCGATAGCTTCATCCCATGTCACACGGACGAAGCGGTTATTACCACGTGTGTCAGCACTGTATTTGTGCTTTTTCAGCCAATCAAGGCGAACCATCGGGTAGCGCACGCGGGATGGGCTGTAAAGAATGCCCTTGATACCGTTGAGCATTTCGGTTGGATGCTTATCCAGCTCAAGCGGTTTGATCTCTTGCAGTTTACCACCGTAGATATGGGCACGGAATGCGCCCCAGTGAGAACCTGATACTTTCCAGGTTCCTACAGTTTCAGCCGCCATGGCTTTATCCCCACCTAACAGGCTAGGGCCGATCACTGATGCGGCGCTAGTGGCTACCATACCTTGTAGGAAGCGTCTTCTGCTTACAGACATATTCAATTACTCCGTCAATCGCTTAGTGGTGGCCATCTGCAAAGTCAGATGAGTGTTTCTGCAGGTACTTCAATACTAAGGCTTTGCTATCGGTATCGAAGTTAACGAATGCCATCATGCCGTTGAACATGCCTGGCCAAGTGTTGGCATCAAAGTGCGCTTCATCCGGCTGGGTGTGACACACAGAACAGTTGGTGTTGTAAGACTGTCGGGCTTTATCCCAAATAGGTTGCGCATCGGCCATTAGTGCTTCTTTCTTCATCCACACTTTGGCGGTGACTCGTTGCCAAGGCAGGCCGGTAAGGTCATCTTCTTTACGCTCGAACTTCTCAACGACCTGATCATTAGTCGCTGACTCTTTCAGCAGTGAAGCAACGGCAATATTCATGCCGAAATCTTCCTGGATCACACGGCCAAAGCCTTTGTCTTTACGCCAGCCAGAGACTTCAACTTCGATAGCATCCGCTGTTTGGTCTATGACTTTGACTGTTGATGCCGGGTTTAGCAGACCAGCTTCTGTCGTAAGGGCTTTTTCTTCATAAAGGGGGAGATGGCGTACGCTGACATACTCTTGGCCTGTCTCGAACTTGGTGCTTGATGCAAGCTGCTCTAGCTCACCAATCATGCCGCCAGAGCTGTCCATGTTCTTTGGTAGGTTATGGGCAATACCTTTGTGGCAGTCGACACAGCTTTGGTCACGTTCGGCGGCTTGCTTCATTTGGATACGTGCCGTTGGGCGCATGTTGTCGAAATCCATGCTGTCGTAGTTGTGGCAGTTTTTACATTCCAGCGATTTGTTGGAAGAGAAGCGATCCCATTCATGTTGGGCCAGTGCAACGCGGCGTTCTTCGAATTTTTCTTTGGTGTCTAAATCACCGAATACTTGGGCGAACACTTCTTTGCTGGCTTGCATCTTACGCGCAATCTTGTCGGTCCAATTATGCGGAACGTGACAGTCAGGGCAGGTGGCGCGAACACCGGACGTGTTTTTCCAGTGTACGGTTTCTTGTAATTCTTGGTATACGTTGTTTTCCATGGTATGGCAGCCAATACAGAATTCTTCGGTATTGGTCACTTCCAATGCAGTATTGAAACCACCCCAGAAAATAACCCCGGCAATAAAGCCGCCAAGGGTTAATACCCCAAGGCTGATATGGACACTTGGCCGAGAAAATGTCCGCCAAGTTTTAGTGAGAAATGTTTTCATGTTGTGTACTCAGTGTGTGGTTATTTGATTGTTGTTATATCGGTTTATCCCATGTGGCCAGGAGGCCCCATAAAGAAGATCTGCATCATCCATACGAAAAAACCGTAGCCACCGACGGCGGCAATACTGAGGATGGGAAAGAGAAATACTGTGATGAAAAAGAAAGCACGCCACTCACGTTGCTTTTCATCCTTAGCAACTGTGCTGATTCCATTGTTCATAGATTTACCCGTTCTACTTTGTTAATTGAGCGAAAAGAAAAGTGTTAACAAATGTTTTAAGGGGATCTTAGAATATATTTCTGGGGTGATTCAATTGGGCAAAAGATATTGATTTAACCTAGTTATCCCTTTTTTGATCTGCAACGGAAAGATGAATGGCATGCGATCTTATATAACTATTTATAGGTAGTTATGAAGAAGTGTTAATAGGGTCTTGTGTTTAATTATGGTTAAATAGGTTTGTGTTTTGTTGCTCTCTTGATCTCCTTTATTAGAATAAAACACAATAACAACGAGATTGTTGGTGTGTTGATCAATTTAAAGTGTGATCTAGATCTATATGAATATTAACCATGTAAACGAGAAGGGAGTTCTATACATAATCCAGCATCTCAATTTATTGGACAAAAGTAAGATATTAAATATGTTTCAGTGCAGGCTTGATTGGAAATGATTTATTACAGAGTATATTTCTGTGGACATTGCTTACTCGAAATAAAAAAGCTGGCGTCTGCCAGCTTTATATAAAGAGCATATTTGTCGAAACCTACTTATCGTGCGACTTCAAACGCAAGTGCTTTTTTTTCTACCTGTCTGAAAATGAGGGTAAGCACGCCATTAACTGTCAAATAAAAGGCACCCGCGACGCTAAAGACCATTAATGTGTCGTAGGTCTGGGCATTGATTCGCTGGGCATACCCCATGATGTCCATAATAGTGATGGTACTGGCAAGTGATGTGCCCTTGAAGACAAGAATCACTTCGTTGGAATAAGCGGGAATGGCGCGGCGAATCGCATAGGGCAGCAGCACACCCAGTGTTGCTTTGGTATCCATCCCCAAGGCTTTACAGGCTTGCCATTGACCAGAAGGGATAGCATTGAATGCGCCTTTGAACAGTTGGGTACTGTAAGCTGCTGTATTAAGTGCGAGTGCAAGCATTGCACAGAACCAAGGCTGGCGTAGCCAGTACCACAATACACTTTCACGTACCCACTCGAACTGACCCGGGCCGTAGTAAATCAAAAAGATCTGTACCAGCAACGGCGTACCGGTAAATAAGGTAATGATCCCCCGGCTTAGCCAGTGAAGGCCGGGCGTTTTTAAGATAAGCGTTAAAGTCATCAATAACGCCAATGTACAACCCACGAGCAAGGAAACGGCTGTTAGCTCAAGACTAACGACTAACCCTTCGAGCAGTTGCCAAACGTGCAGTTCATTCATGCGCTTGCTCCTTTTACTGGGTTAGCGTGTATTGATTTACTTTTAACAGACGCGCCTTGTGGTGAGTTGCCATCTTGTACGCTGAATTTTTTGTCTAGCTGCTTAACCACACGCTGGGTGATCAATGTGATGACCAAATAAACAGCCGCTGCGCAGGCATACCAAGTAAAACTTTCGTGGGTAGCTGCCGCTGTCAGCTGAGCTTGTTTTAAGAGATCGGTGACACCAATCAAAGAAACAAGCGCAGTGTCTTTGAGCAGTACAAGCCATTGGTTAGTCAAGCCGGGGAGGGCATGTCTAACGGCTTGTGGCAGAACAATCTTAAAGAACGCCCGCGGTTTGCTGATCCCCAGTGCACTTGCCGCCTCACGCTGACCATTGGGTACTGCCTTTAGCGCACCGCGCAATGTTTGGGAGGCGTAAGCGGCAAAAATGAGGGATAAGGCAATAACCCCTGATAAAAACGGGCTGACCTCGATGAAATCCCCTGTCAGCAAAAACAGAACCTGTGTTGAGCCGAAGAAGATAAACAGTACAACCAATATTTCAGGTAAGCCCCGAAGCACGGTGACCAGCGCGGTAACAGGCCAAGCAATGGCACGGAATCGTGACATTTCACCGCCGGCAAACAATACAGCCAAGACCAATCCAACAGTGACGCTGGCTAGACTAAGCTGGATAGTGACCCAGCTTGCCTCAAGTAGCGTCAGAGCATAACCTGATAACGCCATAAATTACTCACCGAAGTACTTGTTGAAGATTTCATCGTACTGGCCATTGGTCTTCACGGTTTTCAGTGCCGTGTTCAGTTTGTCCAGCAGTTCTTGGTTGTCTTTATTGATGGCAATACCAAAACCGTTACCAAAGTATTTGGCGTTGGTTACTTGATCACCGACATAAACAAGGTTGTTGTTCTTTTTGAACCACTCAGCCACCACGGCAGTATCACCAAATACAGAGTCGATACGACCATTTTGCATATCGATAAAGGCATCTTGGTAGCTTGCATAAGGAACGGCGGTAACACCATCAAGCTGTTCGGTCAGGTAGCTTTGGTGGGTTGAACCGTTCTGTACCCCTACACGCTTACCTTTGAGAGAGGCTTGATCTGCTACTTTGCCATCAAGAGCAACGAAAGCGGCTGAGTTGTCGTAATAAGCATTGGTAAAGTTCACCACTTGCTGACGCTGTTCAGTGATATCAATACCCGAGATAGCTGCATCATAACGACGGAATTTTAGAGCAGGGATCAGGCTATCAAAAGGTTGGTTGTGGAAAGTACATTTTGCCTCAATGACATCACATAGCGCATTGGCCAGGTCAACATCAAAGCCTTGAATCTCATTATTCTCGTCAACGTATTCAAATGGGGCATAAGTTGCTTCCATCGCAAACTTAATTTCTTCTTGAGCGGCAGCGTTAGCTGAAACCAAACCAATCAATGTTGCCAATACAATCTTTTTCATCGCGATACTCCGTGCGTCGTTAGGTGCAGCATCACGTGGGTAGGTGATGCTGAAAATAGGGTATGTTCCCAATATCTTTGGGTATATAAATCAATTTAGTGGGTGAGGTATTCTGCAAATTCCGGTGTAGCCGGATGGGTAAATGCCTCTTTGGTGCCGTGTTCCACCATGTGACCTTTTTCAAGGTACAGCACGTGGCTGGCGATTTTCTTGGCGAATTCTACTTCATGGGTTACCACCACCTGGGTGATACCTGTTTCACCAAGGTCATTGATGATGTTGACAACCTGATTGGTAATTTCAGGATCGAGCGCAGCAGTTGGCTCATCAAATAGCAGTACCTCTGGCTTCATCATTAGGGCACGGGCTATGGCAACTCGCTGCTGTTGTCCCCCTGAGAGTTGCAGAGGCCAAGCTTCTGCTTTATCTGCCAGCTGTAATTTCGTCAGCAATGCCATGGCTTCTTCAGTTGCCTGAACGTTAGAAATCCCTGCAACTTTCATCGGCGCTTCAATCAAGTTTTCCATCACTGTTAGGTGAGGCCAAAGGTTATACTGCTGAAACACCATGCCGACTTTGCGTCTTAACTTTAGTGCCTGTTTTTCACAGATTGATTGAGAAAAATCATAGGCTTCATTGGCGACCTGTAGCTGGCCGCTATTGGCGTTTTCCAGCAAGTTAAGCACTCTTAGCAAAGAGCTCTTGCCTGCACCACTTGGGCCAAGCAATACCAAGGTCTCGCCTTTGCCGCAGGTGAACTCAACGTCATGAAGGACCTGGGTATCACCATAGAATTTATTAACACTCTTAACTTGAATACTCATGCTGACTTACTGCATTAAACGTCACTTGATGGTTATATTACCCAGAGTGAGATCTTATGCAAGAAAAATGTATAAAAAATTCCACAGGTTGCATTTTTGTTTGATTTTTGTTCTAGGTTTTGGGTTTTTTGCCATTTAAACTACTGTAAATACAGTAATGACGTGGAAGATGTGAAAAGAGAAAGAAAGTGAACAAGCGCGGTGGGAATAATTACGCATTTTTCTGGCGAAAAAAAGGCCACTAAGAAAGTGGCCTTTGGATGTATGGGGTTTACCGTGTGATGAAATTATGCCGTTTGGGCGATTTCAGCTGTTTCGCGGCGGGCTTTAACCACAAATGCATAACCGATAAGTGCCACAAAACCTGTGATAAACATTGCAATGGTCACTGTTATCAAGCCGTGCATTGCGAATGCTGATACCAAGCCACTTGCGGCGAAGCACACCATTGTTTGTAGGAAGTTAAGTAAGCCAGCTGCTGTCGCACTGCAGTTTTTGAAATCTTCCAACGCTTTGCTGATGATCAGTGGGTAGATTGCACCGTTAGCAACCGCTAGGAAGCAGAATGGGACTAGGATTGGCCAAATAGTCGTTGGTTCAGTCTGAATTGAGATCATGAACATAATGGTTACGCTGGCAAAGAACAGCTTAAGGATCCACGGCAGCAATTGCTGGCTATCGTATTTGTTCAGTAGGGTACGACAACCGTAGCCACCGATAATGAACGCAACAGTTTGCGGCGCGTAGCTCAGACCGATATCTGCGCCTGAGTAACCCATAGCGGCCATTACAAATGGCGAGCCCGTTAGGTACGCAAAGAAAGCAGCAGAACATGCAGCAAAAATGATCATGTTACCAATGAATTTTTTTGAACTCAGAATTTGGGCATAATCACGGCGAAGTTGCACTAACACTTTTTCTTGTTTTTTATCCAAATTAGCGCTTTCAGTTTCTTTAAGCGTCATAATGGACAAAACCGCACCAAAGCCAACAAGAGCGATAAAGATGCTACGCCAGCCAAACTGATGTTCAAGCATTGCGCCTGCAAGTGGAGCAAGTGCTGGTGATAGGGCGACCAACGGCATGATGGTCGCAAATACGCGTTCAGAGACCTTGCCTTCGTATCGGTCGATAACGACAGCTTGCCAGATAACAGTTGCGCTACATGCCCCTAGAGCCTGTGCAAAGCGTGCTGCCAGCATTAGTTCAACGTTCGGCGCAAAGGCACAGAATACTGAAGCGATACTAAAGAGTGTCATACCGCCCATTAGCACTTTGATACGACCAATACGATCAGACAGTGGGCCGTAAATAAGCTGGCCGAGTGCCATACCTAACAAGAAAATACTCAGAGTTAGGCCAATAAGTGATTGTGATGTATCAAAATCCTCTCGAATTACTTCGAAAGCAGGAAGGTACATGTCAGTTGCTAGGAATCCCAGCATACTTAAACACGCAAACCACAGAGTGGTCATTTTTGAAGGTTGATTGGTCATAGTTTTATGTCATTAGCTGTTTTGTACTTTGTGGCAAGTCTATACATGGTTTTTTATGGTGTGAAACGGTAAAATTTAAACATTGCTTTCAAAAAAATTGATTTGATTGTTTTTTCATCAGTGCTGCGTGATATTCTCTTGCGCACTGAGTGTGGTTGAGTATTGCGCAGATAGCACCTATTAGACGCAACTTGTTGCATTGTTGCTGTGAAAATAAGCAATTTTGGCTGCAGCTTTTATGGGCTGAGTACAAGCGAAAGGAAGAGCCTGATGTTTTCTTATAACGATTTGCAAGTGATTGATGTGGTCGCTCGACGCGGAAGTTTTTCGGCGGCTGCTGAAGAATTGCACAAAGTACCCAGTGCAATTAGCTATACCGTCAGGGTGATAGAGGAGCGGTTAGCTGTCGATTTATTCGTTCGCCTTCATCGGCAAGTGCAATTAACACCTGCTGGGGCGTTTTTTGTTGAGGAAGCCAGAGAGCTTCTTAAGCAAATGGAGATGCTGAAATTGCAAACCCAGCGTGTTGCCAATGGCTGGTCGCAAAGTGTGTCGGTGGCGCTGGATACGGTGGTTCGTGAGAGTCGGGTAAATACATTGGTACGGGATTTCTATCGGCAGTTTCCGGATATGGAGCTGCATCTGACGATGGAGGTATTCAACGGTGTATGGGATGCGTTGTCGGATGGTCGGGCAGATATTGCTATCGGCGCAACGGCGGCAGTGCCCGTGAGCGGTTACTTTGATTATCGCGATATGGGGGTGTTGGAATGGCGGTTTGTTGTTAGCCCCGATCATCCACTCGCCGAAATTGATTATCCGTTAGAAGCCGCAGAGCTTGTCGAGTACCCGGCTATCTGCCTTGAAGATACGTCACGGGTGTTACCTAAGCGAGTAACTTGGTTGATGGATAACCAGCGTCGAATCATGGTACCTAACTGGCACAGTGCAATGTCGTGCTTGAAGTCAGGTCTTGGGATTTGTGTGGTGCCAGAGCATAAGGCTTTGCCACTTATTGAAAGCGGGGAGTTGGTGGAGAAACAACTCGCGGTGAAACCACCGGTTAGCCCGTGTTGCCTAGCCTGGAATAAAGAAAGCCAAAACCCAGCGATTGATTGGCTGCTCGATTATCTGGGTGACAGCGAGCAGCTCCATCATGAATGGATGCGATAAGCCCCATTATTAACCGCTTTGAGTTATTCCGCCGGTTGCTCGCTTTCAGCACTTTCCGCAGGGTTAACATCTTGTGCTTGTTCAGCTTGCTGGGCTTCAGCCTCCATCTTGGCGCGTTCGGCCTTGGAGATGTAGCGCGGCTTGTTGCTGCGGTGCAACTTGGCGTTTGTTTTCTTCTGCCTTTTCTTCAGCGCTTCGTTAATTTTCTTCTTGCGGTTCATGGTTACATACCAAATCGAAATTGGCTGGCAATTTTAGGGGGAATTGAAGGAGATGTGAAGGGGTATATGATGAGCGGGGGGCAAGTTATTTGGATATATGAGCCGCTCCTATCGGACTGGCTCATAGACGATATGGCTACAGCGGGGCGACACCGACGGATAAGCGACGGACTAATGTCGGGTTATACAATCTCGCTTGTGATGCATTTTTATTTTCACTTGCCAGTTGCAAAGACAGTTTTGCCGCTTGTTCGGCCATAACTTGAATAGGGTAACGGATAGTGGTCAGTTTTGGATGGACGTATCGAGCAATATCACCATCATCAAAGCCAATAACGGAAATATCTTCCGGGATGCGCAAATTATTTTCATGCAGAACGGATAAACAGCCTGCCGCCATGTAGTCGTTATAGGTGGCCACGGCAGTCACGGGAAGGTTTTTCGAGAGCAAATTAGTCATGGCGTATTCACCACCAAGCTCATCTGGTTCACCGTATTCAATATATTCTTCGTGGACTTCGAGTCCATGATCTTTTAACGCTTCGAGATAACCCGCTTTACGGTCCCTGGCATCTTCGATGTCATGGCTGGAACACAGGTAACCGATATGCTTGTGACCATGGCGGATCAAATATTCAGTGGCGAGGTACGATCCTTTGCGGTTATCGAGTGCAATACAACGCGAGGCGATCTGTGGCACGATACGATTGATTATCACCAGTCCCGGAATTTCAGCCGCTAAATCGATGAGTTCTTGATCGTCCAATCCTTTACTGTGAATAACCAGTGATTCACAGCGGCTGTTGATCAATAGGTTAATCGCATTACGCTCTTTAACGGCATCGTGATAGCCACTACCGATCAGCAGTTGCTTCTCATGCTGATTGGCGATGGTATCAATGGCTTTAACCATGGTGCCGAAGAAGGGGGCGGAGACATCATTGACCAGTACGCCAATGGTGTTGGTTGATTTACTCACTAGAGCCCTGGCATTGGCATTGGGCCTGTAGCCGAGCTTTGCCATTGCAGCTTTTACGGCTTTGATAGCCGTTTCACTGGTGTGTGGTGCGTTGTTGATCACCCGTGAAGTCGTAGCGACGGAAACGCCTGCTTCTTTCGCGACATCCTTGATGGTAGCCATAGAGCCCTCTCTCTTTATTGCTGGCTCATTAAACAATGGTTAGCGATATAAAACAAACCTTCGCCGGTGTTTTTTCATTGGCTGAATTAATTATTGTAAGGTGAGTCACTCTACAGAATTGAGAGTCGTATGATTTATAGCCAAATAAGTGAATAGGACGAGACACTAGGGGAGGAAAAGAGGAAGAGTGCCACACTGAGGGGGAAGTCAATGCAGCACGACAGAGCTAAAATCTATGTTTAGATTTTAGTGTTTACTTGGCTCTAGAGTCAGGCTGTAAGCATATTGCTTGTCAGCCAGCCTGAATTCCTTATGGACACTTGGGCTCCATGAATCATCACCGCCCACACCCATATGCTGGTGGTCGACACGCAGGTATAACTGCTGTTCTGTGTTCAGCTCATTGGTATGCTTAGCATCAGTCAGTTGTTGCTGGCTGTATTGACTGACACTGAACTGAAAGTCACCCGAAATGTTCAGGGTCCCAACGGTCAGTGACTGACAACCACAACGCAGCCCACTATCGGTTGGGAAGATATAAGGCGTGTGCATGGCTGTAACCGCTTCAGTGTAATGACCGAAACGTGCTCCCGATAGCCTGTCGGGATAGTTTTCGAATGGGCCAAGACCTCGCCACTCAACGTGCTGCTGTTCATCCTGTAGAGGTAGGGCTAGCTCGATACCAATACGTGGCATCGGCGGGAGCTCATCGGAGAGTTGAACCGAGACATCAATATTGGTTTCGCCGTTATTGCCCAAGCTGTAGGTCCACCTCGTAATCACTTGTACCTTACCATTGAAGGTATAGACAAACGTTGACGTTACGGTGACTTGATGGTTAAGCGTATTGACCTGGCAATCGACACACTCACGATCCCACTGACCAATCCCCGCAGCATTCCAGCGGCATACCCAAGCATTTGGGTCGATAGAGTCAACTTCACTGACACCGATATCGTTATCCAGTGGTGCACGGAAAAAATTATCGACTGGTGAGGTGACGAATTGAGGTTTACCCTCAACAGTCCACTGTTCTAATAAGCCACTCGCTTTGTTCCAGCTCCAGTGATGCATACCGTTTTCGCTACTGACCAAAATAGCGTCATCGCTTTCTGTTGCGATAGGTGCATTACCTTGTGTTATCGAAGGGTAAGCCAACGAGTTTCGGTTGGTAACCGCGAATTGTTCGCTGGCAATAGTGTGGCCAGCTTCAGCCCATACGGTTGCTTCAATCAGTACGATGTCGGTATTTAAGTGATAAACCGCACCCGAGCGAGGTTTAAAGTCGACATCAATGCAAAGTGTCCGCTGGCTATCTGCCGGAACGTCAAGTTGCTGTTCACCAGAGGTAATCACACGGCCATTTTCAAGCAGTGACCATGTCAACTGTTCGTTATCCGTTGCTCGGAACGCGTTTTCGTTGGTTACGGTCAGGGTATACGCCACGCAGTTAGCCAATTGTTCTTCACTGTCGATCTGGACGGTGATCATTCGCTGGCAGTGTTTGGCTTCTTCCAATGTTGGATGAGGTGTGCGATCCGGGAACACCAGACCATTGATGCAGAACTGACGGTCATTGATTGTATCGCCAAAATCTCCCCCATAGGCCCAGAAGTGTTCGCCTTGGTCGTCATACTTGCTGATGCCTTGATCAACCCAATCCCAAATGAAGCCACCTTGCAGGCGAGGGTAATCACGGAATGCATCCCAATACTCATTGAAGCTACCGAGGCTGTTACCCATCGCATGAGCATATTCACACAGGATCAATGGACGCTCTTCGTTAGGCAATGAAATCCACTTTTTGATTGACCATTTTGGTACGGCTTCATCGGCAATGGTGGTATTAACCCGGGCATACATTGGGGCAATAATATCAGTCGCCGTGGTATCGGAGCCGCCCCCTTCGTACTGAACCGGACGTGATGGGTCAAAATTTTTCGACCAAGCATACATGGCATTGTGGTTGCTGCCATGACCGGATTCATTACCCAATGACCAGATGATAATGGACGGATGGTTTTTATCGCGCTGTACCATCTGGGTATAGCGGCTCATGTAAGCGTGTGCCCACATCGGATCGGCTGACAGGCGGTTCATCGGTTCCATGCCGTGGGTTTCGATGTTGGCTTCGTCACATACATACAAACCGTACTCGTCACACAGTTCGTACCAACGAGGATGGTTAGGGTAGTGGGCAGTACGAACGGCATTGAAGTTATATTGTTTCATCAAGCAGATATCTTTGATCATATCCGCTTCAGTCATCACATGGCCCAGTTCTGGATGGTGCTCGTGGCGGTTCACACCGCGGATCAGCAGAGGTTTGCCGTTGAGGCAAAGCTGGCCACCGATGGTTTCGACTTTACGGAAACCGACTTGATAGGCTTCACTTTCAATGTGGTTGCCATCAGCATCCAGCAACGAGATAACACAGCGGTACAGGTTCGGTGCCTCAGCACTCCACTTGTTTGGTTCGCGTACTGAAAGTGTTTGGAAAACAATGTCGTTGTAGCTACCGCGCTCATCAATACGGCGGTTATTCGGGCGGTCTATCACGGGAGCAGTGATGGCCTGCTCGCCATCAAACAGTTGAATTTGTACTTGGTGATCAGCTGAAGCCTTGATATGGGTAACAACCGACAAGCTGCCGTCGCGATAGCAAGCATCGAGATCAGGTGTGATAAACACATCTTCAATGCATTGCGTAGGTTTGGTCAGAAGGGTCACATCACGGAAGATACCGCTTAGCCACCACATATCTTGATCTTCGAGGTAGCTGCCGTCACTCCAGCGGATCACCATTACGCAGAGGCTGTTATCGCCAGCAACAAGGTACTGGGAGAGATCGAATTCGGCAGGCAGGCGGCTATCTTGGCTGTAACCGACCCAATGTCCGTTACACCACAAATGGAAGGCAGAATTCACGCCATCAAAGATAATACGGTGTGATTGTGCTAGCTTGCCTTCTTCCACCGAAAAGTGCGTACGGTAGCAACCGGTTGGGTTGTCTTTTGGAACGAACGGCGGGTTAACCTCAAACGGGTATTTGACGTTGGCGTAAATAGGTTTGTCATAACCGTGGAGCTGCCAGTTAGATGGGACTGCAATATTATCCCATTCCTGATCGTTGAATTGAGGGACAACGAACTCACCGTTAACGTGCTCTGGAGCGTCAAAAAGTTTGAATTTCCATTCGCCATTCAATGACTGGCGCTGGGCATTTTTCCCGTCACGGGCACTGTCAATGTCACGGTAGCTGGCTAATGGGCTGTGCGCAGACAAACAATGGATGTTCACTGACTGTGGGTTTTCCCAGTCTCGGCGCTGAATAATGTTAGAAAATGCCGTCATCGTTATCCTACTTAAAGTGATCTTACTTATTCTTGTCAATTTTAGTTACTGTGCAGTACGGCTATGGTGACTGCCACACTGCCATTAATTTGGTGTGCTCTAGCTGTTACTGAGCCAAGGTATCCAACAGGTAATCTTTGGCCTGTGAATGTCCTGCTTCTTCAGCAAGGTTTGCCCAATCAACCGCTTGTTTTAGCTTTCCGTCATTCATTGCTTGGTCGATATGCTGTTTAAAATAGTGCCAGCTCTGTGGGGCTGACTGAGTTGTTTGCGGTTGCACGGAAAGGGCTGGTTGTCTGTCCTGTTCAACGTTGGTGACAGGCACAGCTGCGGCTGTTGATGCCTGTTGTGCTGTCAGGTTTGCAAGCATATCGACGACAGGGTTGCCAAAGTGTTGTTGCGTGGTGATTTCAACGATACCGACTGGAGAAAGTGTCGCGACGAGCGGTAATCGCTTGTTGCCGACTATGTTTTGTGATTCGGCAAATTCTTGTTCTGGGTGGATCCGCGTGAGTTGGTTACCTATTTGGGGGGGATCCTGCTGGATCACCAAATAAGCCATTTGATCCAACTGTGTGCTGAGGATGAACTTTCCTTCAATACGCTCGACACCACTTAAGTCGTTAGTGAAATACTGAAAGTCATTGGTGGTGTAGTGTTCGACCAACTGCCACTGAGTGTCATAAATAGCGACAGCTGGTGCGATGACCTGGTTGTCTTTGATCGGAGCTCTGACAGTGAGTAAGAACGGGGAAGCAACTTGCGGTAAGGCATACGCTTTGACCGGAGTACGACCTGATGTAAGAGGCAGTGTTTCGCCATTACCATCCAGCGTGACATATTGCTGACTGTCCAGCGCAAGAGGCTGGATAGCCAGCTCAGCGACAGAATCGCAGCAAGCCGATTGGTTAAGATCGGTATTGAGTACCGTGTCTGGAATACTGCTGCAAGCGGTTAGGCTCAAGCCAAGCAGTATGGTTGCCAACTGTTTTCTCTTCATGTTTTTTCCTCAGGGTACAGACCCCATAAGGCCTGTACCACTTCAAGTCAGACCGCCGCTAGCGGGCTATTACCACCAAGTTTCAACGTTAAAGCCAAAGGTCACTTCGTCAACACTTGTTTTACCACTGACGTTACTCATCGCAGTACCGTAGGTTTTACCATCGCGGTTCCACTCATCATTCTTCTCTGAGTAAGTGGCGAAAATACGCAGTGATGGGCGAGCCCATACGCCTTTGCCTGCCTGGAACATCTGGGCAACAGTGACTTTATACATGTCATTGGTACCTGCACCATTTTGCGCTTCGACGGTTTCGTAACCGACTTCTAGTGCGGTCGCCATATAATCTGTCCAGCTGTACTGAGGACGGGCACCGACACTGAACCATTTCTCACCGTCGTTGTTGTCTAGGTTCTTGTCCTGATAGGCGATGGAATACATAACCTGGAAATCTTCATTGACATTCAGGTCACCGGAGTTGAAAACACGCCAGCTGTAACCATCATGCTCTACGCCTGTGCTGTATTTACGATTAGAGCCACCTTCGGCACTCATCAAACCACCGGCTAGGGCATCGGTACCATACTGGAAGGCCAGAGTATTTGAACCGTAGTCCCAAGCTTGGCGGTAAAGAGCTGATAGCATGGCACCGGATGTGGTGATATCGGACTCTTCATAGCTAGAGTTTTGGGTGAAAATGTAGTTCAAGCCAAAGGTCAGATCTGCGGTGTCGTTGATCGCTATATCGCTGATACGGGCATCGATGTTATGCAAGCTACGGCCATCAGCACTGGAATTTGGTGCCATCCAGGCAATGTGGCCGTTACCGAAGCCAAGATCCCAATCCTCGATACCAATACCTGTACTTGATGTATCCCAGTACTTGATATCTATCATGTGGACTTCGTGGCGGCGGTAGAAGCGCTCACCGGCCCATACTTTGGCATCTGGCTGCGAGGCGAAAAGGCCGTGGCCTGCTGACCACATTTGGATGATGCTGACATCACCCCAGCTTTCACCGCTGCCAAGATAAAGGGTGGTGTCAAAATAAGCGTCACCGTTTTGCCATACATCAGCTTTCAGACCGGCTTCCCACCAATTCAGCTCGTTACCCAAACGGTAATTACCATAACCTTCACTGGCACGGATCACATCATTGCGCTCACCTTTGCCATTATTATGATCATCATTGTCTGTGTAGATGTTTCCCCATTTTGCATAACCAAAGTAAGTGATATTTTCCACTGCTGCTTGGCTGGCTAGTGGGGCAAGTACCAAAGCGATACCGACTGCTTTTGCTAGCATCTTCTGTTTCATGAAACGTCTCCATATTATGTTTTTTTATTTATGGGTCCTAACTCGAGACTGATCCTAACATCGCTCTGGAAACGTTTACAGTGAGGCTTGACTGATTTTATCAAACAAAGGCAAAACATTTGATGAAATTGTAATTCAGGTCACATAAACGACGTCTTTTGGCTGTTTTTGAGGGTTTTTTATACAGGTGATGACGTTCATCGTCCGGAAACGATTACATAGAATGGGGTGGTAAGGAGAGGAGATAAATAAAAAGCCCAACAAAACATAAGGTTGGGCTTTTTTGATCAATGGAAACTAACTTCTTTCCCAAGCAGTACTGATTGCTCGGTAAGCCAAGTAGAGAAGCTATCTATGAGTGTTTTGAGTTAGGAACCCAAGGATAACGTTTCACTTTGAATCACAATAATCACAGAATACGTCAGCAATGAGTGTGAATTCAAGTAATATGTGAAACTCCTTGAGTGTATGTTTAACTCAAAACACCGCATTTTTACTGGGGTGGTATCGATTTCACCCCGTTGCTTTTACTTATCGAAAGTACGAGCACGTGTTAGCTCCAGGCGTTTTAGAATTTTATCTAATCGGTCTGGGTGTACCATGAACTCTTGGAATGCTTTCATCCCTTTTTATGTTATTGCTTTTTATAGCTGTAATATAAAAAAACCGCTCTTTTGAGCGGCTTAGACTAGACGAATACCCTTAGCTTTGTTCGGGGGGAAGTATGAACACGCCATTAGGGTTAATCGTTAAGTAAGCATGATCGATAAAGTTGGCATTGAACTGTGCTGAGTTCAGTTGAAGTAACAGCTCATGATTTTGCCATTCGACGACGACTTCGTACATCGAGCCCATATAGGCGGCACTGATAACCTTACACTGTTGACAGGGTTCCCCTTCCTCAGCCAGCAAAATGGCTTCTGGACGCACGCCAATCTGATAGTCATTCGGTTCAATGCCGACAACATTATCTCTCGCTGCCGGTAAACGATAGCCGTGGATATCAATATATTCACCATCATAATGGCCTTCGAACATGTTGGCTTCACCCATGAAGTTAGCCATAAACATCGATGAAGGATGTTTATATAAATCCGTCGGGCTGCCTTGCTGCATGATGTCGCCATCCTTCATTACAATCACGGTATCTGATACGGCAAAAGCTTCGGATTGATCGTGGGTCACATAAAGTGATGTGATATTAAAACGCTGTTGTAGATCGCGAATGGTTTCCCGCATATTTCTGCGCAGGTTAGCATCAAGGTTACTTAGCGGCTCGTCGAACAGCAGCACTTTGGGTTTGAGGACCAATGCGCGTGCCAGTGCGACCCGCTGTTGTTGCCCACCTGAAATCTGATCAACAAAACGCTCACCAAATCCTTCTAGATCAACAACTTTTAGCGCTTCATCAACGCGTTTTTTGATCTCGGCTTTATCAAGGCCAAGCATTTTCAGTCCATATCCCACGTTTTCATGCAGGGACATATGCGGAAAAAGGGCATAGGACTGAAATACCATACAGATGTCACGTTGTTGAATAGAGGTGTTGGTGACATCTTCTCCATCAATAAAGATTTGTCCGCTACTGGGTTTTTCCAATCCGGCTACCAGTCGAAGCACGGTGGTTTTACCACAGCCAGATGGGCCCAGCAGGGTAACAAGGTGGCCTTTTTTAATTTCAAGGTCGAGGTTGCCAATGACGGTTTTGTCTCCAAAGCGCTTACAGATGTTTTTAAGCACTACAAAATTTTCAGTTGCCATGAGTTTTTCTCCAGTTACGACTCTTCGTTATTGGCTTTGGAGCGCGAGACGCGCGCTTCACCGACAAGAAAATCAAATATCAGAATGATGGCTAGCATAACCACGATCAGGATCGAGCCATAAGCGATGGCGATACCGTATTCACCGTCCTCGACCCGGTTTAGGATGTAAGAGGTTGCCACCCGTGTTTCTGGGGTGACCAAGAATATGATGGCGCTCACAGTAGTCATCGCCCGAACAAAGCTGTATACCAGCGTCGACAGAATGGCGGGACGCAGCAGTGGGAGCAAAATATGGGTGATGGTCTTCAGTGAGTTAGCGCGTAAGCTGAGTGAGGCTTCATCCAATGATTTGTCCAATTGGCCAAGGCCTGCAATGCCGGAACGGATACCGACAGGAACGTTACGCATGACCATGGAAATCACGACAATCGCGGCAGTACCGGTGAGGTAAACCGGCGCATCATTGAAGGCGAGGATGTAAGAGACACCCGCTACGGTTCCTGGGACGGCAAAACAGAGCATGGTGGCAAATTCGATGACCTTCTTGCCGTGGAACTGTTGACGAACCACGATGTAAGCAATCAATAGGCCAAATAACGCTGTCAGCGGTGCCGCGATACCAGCGTATGTCATGGTGGTGATAAGTGATGGCCAAGCTCCCTCACTCATACCCATGCCGAACAGATTGATGTAGTTCGCCAGAGTAAGGCTGTAGTCCACCCCCCAGTTTACCGTGAAGCTGCCGTAGATGATGCTGCCGTAAAGCAGAACGTTAAACGCCATCCAGAAATAAAGCAGACCGGAGACCGTGTGCTTAAGTGTGTTTGGTAGCGGCTGCACATCACCACGGTAAGACTTACCCGAAATAGTGACGTAAGAGCGCTTGCCTATCCACAGATACTGCACCACAAAAATGGCCAGCGAGAAGAGCAATAATACTGCGCCTAACGTACTTGCAGAGGCGTAATCTAGCTGGGCTCCAGCTATGTAGAAGTAAATTTGCGTCGCCAGTACATCAAAGCTGCCGCCCAGTACCAATGGGTTACTAAAATCGGCCAGAGATTGAACAAAAATAATCAGGAAACTGTTTGCCAATGCGGGTTTTAGCAAAGGCATCACGATTTTAAAGAAGGTCTGGTAACGGTTAGCGCGCAGTGTATAGGACGCTTCTTCCAGAGAAGGGTGCAAGGATTTCATCGCACCGTCTAGAATCATAAACGACATTGGCGCGAACGCTAGAACCTGCGCCATCCAGATCCCGGTAAAACCATAAAGCCAGTTGGTCTGGGTCAGGCCGAACCAGTCAGCCATCAGTTCAGTAATGTACCCTGAGCGGCCTAGCATCAAGGTTACACCCAAACCGACGACAAATGGCGGTGTTACGATGGGCAGAATCGAGAAGATACGGGCGATAAAAGCACTGCGCTTGGCAATACGGGTGGTGTATATGGCAAATACCAGGCCGAAGAAGGTTGCACCAATCCCCACAGAGGTCCCCAGCATGACGGAATTCATGATGATTTGGATTATTTGGGCGCGACCAAGTATGTCGAGAAACTGCCAAGCAACAAAGTTCCCCATTTCGTCTTTGAACATAGGGACAAAGATGGCGATACTCGGATAGATGATAAAGGTAGTGATCAGCAAGATGATAGTGATCAGAGAGCCAATAACAAAGGTATCACCACCCAGAAATTCAAGGCGGGAGAAAGCCAATGTCATTACCGCGCCGAGTACGACAAACAATGCGATGGTGGCGTAGCCCATTCCTTGTGCGGTATACCAAGAAGAAAGCACGACAAACAACATACAAAATGCAGAATAGACGATGTCGAAGTAGTGGCGGTTTTTGGCATATTTATCTTGTACTTGTGCTGGGCGGATCAACAAAACTACAGGTAGGGCAAACCATAGCCAAGATATGTTGATGCTGCTCCATCCCATTGCAGCTCTAAATTCTTCCTGGGTGGATTCAAATAAGCCCCAGTCGAGGGCGAAAACCGGTAGCAGGATAAAAGCTGCGAGCAAACTCAATATCCAATAGAAGACAGGGTCTCGCTTTATGGCACTTGGGGTGATGTGTGCGGCAAGTTCGTTCATTGTATATACCTGAAATGTTACATTTTTTGGCCTAGCCAAAGGAGAGGATCAGGGGGCTGCTTCTGCAGCCCCTTCAGGATTATTCGCCCATCTTAACCACGTTCACCCACTTATTAATCAGACGCTTACGCTCGTCAGACGAACCATATTTATCCATGTCGTAACTGATTAATGTCAGATCTTCTGGATTGAGCGCATTCGGTGATTGCTCGGCTTTGATGTTGGTCAAGATCTGGAACGATTGGCCTTTTTTCCAAGCGGTTTCCTGGCCTTCTTGAGACAGTACAAAATCAACAAACTTCTTGGCGTTATCTAAGTTACGTGCGCCTTTGATCACGCTTACGCCGCCAATTTCATAACCTGTGCCTTCACAAGGAGAGATCAATTCAAGCGGTGCGCCTTTGGATTGCTCTAGTGAGTAGTCATGCAAGAAGCCGATACCAATTGCTATTTCGCCACGAGCCGCATTGCGAGAAGGAGTGACCCCAGATTTCGTGTATTGGGATACATTCTTATCGAGTGATTTGAAGTAACTGAAGGCTTTGTCTTCATCCCAAAGCTGAATAAAAGTAGCCAGCGCGGTGTAGGCTGTGCCTGAGCTTTGCGGATCGGCGATCTGAATTTCGCCGGTGTATTCTGGTTTGGTCAGGTCGTTCCAGCAGCGTGGGATTGGCAGACCTTTTTCAGCTAAACGCTCGGTGTTAACACCAAAGCCAAGGATGCCCATATAGACGGCGGATGAGTAGTTACCTTTGCGTTTCGCCGGGTCACGAAAATCCGGCATAATGTTGTCGAGCTGTGGCGAAGGGTAGGCTTGCAGCAGGTTCATTTCGCCGGCTTGGGATTGAGGATCTAATGTGCCACCGTACCAAACGTCAGCACGCGGGTTTTTCTTTTCCGCTTCAATCTTGGCAAGGGTACTACCCGAGCCGTTTCGAACGAATGACGTCTTAACGTCGTATTTTTCAGAGAAAGCTTTGGTTTCCGCTTCACACATTGCGTTAGTTGCACTGCAATAGACGACTAACCGGCCCTCAGCCATCACCTGAGGGACGGCAAACGTTGAACTAAGGATACAGGCGGCAAGCAGGGAGCGTTTTGTTCTAACTTTCATTATTATTTCCTCTTGTTGTTTCCAACGTGTAGGGGGTTGGAATAAGGGACAACGAGAGGGAGTCAAAATACTTAAGGAACGGCGATCCCTGCCCGTTGTTGTGCTTTGACGAAAGGTAAAATCAGCAGTCCGATCGACGCTGCACACAGCGTGATGACACCGAAGAAACCTTCCCAGCTAAATCTTTCTATGAGTACCGCCAGCGGATAACCGGCCAGTGCGGCACCAAGGTAGGCAAACAAACCGACAAACCCTGTCGCTGTACCTGCAGCATCTTTATGTGAGCACTCTGCAGCGGCCATCCCAATCATCATTTGTGGCCCAAAGACAAAAAAGCCAATGGAGAAGAAGCAACCTGAAAGCACCATGACGTTATTGAGTGGGGTTAGCCACAGGGCGGCAACGGAGATAAAAATACCCAGTGCAAAAATAAGGTTCATCGGTGCCCGGTTGCCTCGGAAAAACTTGTCCGAGCCCCAGCCACCAAACAGGGAACCAAGAAAACCACCGACCTCAAACATCGACACTGCGGTATTGGCGGTAATGAGTTGGTAACCATGGCGTTCGGTCAGGTATAAATTGCCCCAGTCGTTGATGGCAATCCGTACCACATACACCAACAAGTAAGAGCTACAAAGCAACCAGATATACTTGTTACCCAGCACGTAGGTTCTGACTATCTGCCTAAAAGGCAGCCCACGGCCTTCGGCCTCATGTTGCTTCTCTAATTCATCATCTCGCCACGCCCCAACACTCGGCAGACCGAGAGTTTGTGGTTTATCCCGAAGCCGAAAGCAAAGTGCGGTGCCAACGACGATGGCTAGTAGCCCAGGTAAAATGAAGCCGTAGCGCCAGCCCCAGTTGACGGCAATTATCCCGATAGAGATCGGAATGAGAGCACCGCTTAAGTTGTGGCAGGTGTTCCAAATTGACCACCAGAACCCCCGTTCGGAGCGCGAATACCAAGAGGTCAGCAATTTTGCACAAGGTGGCCACCCCCAGCCTTGAAATAACGCGTTTAATGTCCACAGCACCACAAACGTTGAAAGCGATGAGCTGAGTCCAAACAGGATATTAATGATCCCGGTGGCAATTAGACCAAGCCCCATGAAGTAGTTGGGTTTGGTTCTGTCACTGACCATCCCGGACAGAAATTTCGATGCGCCGTACGTGATGTAAAAAAGCGTGCCTAAGAGGCCAAAATCAGCAGTACTCATCCCGAGATCGGATAGCATCACCGGCATGGCAAAGCTCAGGCTTTTTCGGGTGAAATAGAACACCCCGTAGCCGATATACATTGCGGCCATCAAATGAAGACGCCAATAGCGATAGCTTTCGTTAACTTGACGAGGGCTAGGTACGGCTGCAAACGTCATCACTTCTCCTTAAGTGCTGAATGAAATGTTATTGATAAAGTGAATGAAAAGAATGAGACAGTTTCATAAATGACTAGGAAAAATTCCTAGTTTGATTGAAGGGGCTCGGGTTTTGTGGGCAAGTTAACAATTATACGGCTACCAAGCGAACTGCTTTGAATCGTCAGTTGACCTCCAAGAGCCTGTACTCGCTCTTCAATGCCTCGTAATCCTTGCCCTTTCTCCCGCCAGTGTTTCGGTAGACCGACACCATTATCACGCAATTCTAAACTGAACTGGCTCCCCGGAACCAAGGTGAGCTGAACCTCAGTTGCATGAGCGTGTTTACAGATATTATTGAGCAGCTCTTGTATTACACGATAAAGGGTAACCGTTGTTACCTCATCCAAGCGTTCAGCCAAAATGCCAAAATTGAGCTTAAAATCGACATTTCGTTCTCGAAAGCGCATCTCCGTAGCTAATTGACGAATGGCTAACTCTAGCCCCATCTCATCCAATGCCTGTGGGCGAAGTTGTTTTAACAGTTGGCGGGTGGAGGAGTGAATTCGCATGGCGAGGTCGTTCGTCGTCGTAGCGATTTTTTCGGCTTCAGCGTTTTCAGCCAACCTTTTAGCCAACATTGATTGGATTTGAATGGCGGTAATATTCTGGCCGATTTCATCGTGCAATTCTCTTGCGACGGATTTGCGAATATCTTCTTCAACATGGACCAGCTGCCGCGCAAGCTGTTTCTTGAAGAACAGCTCCTTTTGCAGCTCTTTATTGGCCTGTTTCAGTTGCTGGGAAAGTAGGTACTGACGGCTGATAGCGATACCTAGCCCCAATCCAATAAGTGCTTGCGTGGCAATAAAGCTTTGTAATTCTAGGTCGGTATCAAAGGAGCCAGAGATTTGGCGAGCAGTGGCAAGAAGGATACTGTTCATTACACTTGCCAGTACGCCACCTTGCCAACCATAGCGATAAGCCATAAAAATATTGGGCAGCAGGAACAAGAGTAGCGAAAGAGATTTCATTTCTTCTAGCAAGGTCAACTCTGCCACGAGTCCGATGGTGAAAAACACCAGACACCAGATAAATGCAGAGCTGCGAAGTGTTACCTCCTGATGTACAAGCTTGGGGCTGAGAGGTTGCCATATCTGGCGATGCAAATAGTCGTAAAGCAGGAAGAAAAAGGGCGTTAGCAAGATGCCGCCGGTGAATGCTGAGACGGCACCTTCCAGCACGTAATCAAAGCCGAAACCAATGGGTTTGGTGACCAGCAAAAGGGCGATGCCACAGATGCAGGAGTAAGCAAAAGCAAAGCAGCACAGCGCCAGAATTTGTTTCCAGTACACATCGAACTTGTGCCATATAGGGTGAAACGCGATGGCTGAAGCATGGCAAAAGAAGGAGAACATCATGAGCAGGTAGAGCACGCTGTTATCACTAATAACGGGAAGCATTAGCGCGATCAGTCCTGCTTCTGCAAGGGTAAACAACAGCCAATAGCGGCGTGGGCTTAGGGCATAGACGGCTAACTTGAGTCCTGTGGGAAGAAAAAGGCCCGCTAAAAGAAGATCTGGTACCAGGTAGCGGCTGATATTCCAGAGGCAAAACCAGCTGATGGTGTACAAAACCAGAGCGAAAGCATAGCTAAAGCCGTGCGTCAGGATGAGCTGTGGCAGATGCCGTTGCCGGGTTATTTCGTTCATACTGGCCCATCAGTGAGCAATTTATGCTGGAGGGCGAAGCGAATGAGATCAACATTATTGGAAAGATTGAGTTTGCTAAGAATATTTGCCCGATGGACGTGTATGGTCTTATGACTGATATACAGTTCACTGCCTATTTCTTTGACATCCTTGCCTAGGATCAGGTGATCGAACACTTCGCGCTCTCGTTTGGTGAGATCTTGCAATACGTTGGGCCCTGCCGATGCATTGCTGAGGTTGACCAGAGCATCAGCACAAAGGTAGCGGTCGCCATTAGCGACGGTGCGTATTGCTTTAACGAGCTCGCTAGGGCCACAGCGTTTAGATAGATAGCCATAAGCTCCGGCTTCAATTGCTTTGCTGACAAAGGAGGCGGAGTCATAAATACTGAGGATGATGGCTTTAAAATGAGGGTGTTTTCTACGCAGTTTTTCTAGCAGAATCAGCCCGCTTTCATCCGGCATCGAAATATCGATCACTGCGACGTCGACATCAGAATCAGACAGTCCTCGAAATGCATCACGAGCATTGCTGAATTCACTGTGAATTTGAATATCTGGTTCCATTGACAGCAATTGAGCGAAACCTGAGCGGACCACAATATGGTCATCAACTAAGGCGACAGAAGTCATATTTCCAACCTACATAATTCTTAAAAAAAGGAAATTACCAATGTAATGACAATAATGCACAAAACACGGATGAAGGTGTGAGAGCTGTCTCTAAAGTTGAGCGCTAAATGTGAGCATTCAATAATTGCACGGCAAAGATGCGGGTATTTATAACGGGTATATTTAATACTTAGATCATAGCCATTGTTCAATAAGAGTTTAACGGTTAGCCATTTTATTGACGATAATGGCTTGAAAGTGAAGCCATGGGTTTAAGCTGCTGATATATAAGCATTAATACTTGCTCTTTGAAAGCGATGTAGTGTCACGATTATTTATGCAATTACCACCATATTTAACCTTTTCCTTATTTTGATATAGGAGAAATGGTATGAATAAAACATCGTTATTTTGTATTGGCCTTTTTGGTAACGTGCGATACTCAGAAGTATTCGACTATTTCGACCATATTACTAACAGTATCAATGGGATGATAGGGAGCGGTGATACAAAGTGAGTCGTCATCAGCAGGGAGTGTCCGAATGCAAAAAAAGGATTGGCATTGAGCCAATCCTTTGTTGATGTTTTTGCGAACATTTACTCGTAATCAGAAGCGTAAGTTTCTTCGTAAGTGTGTGAGTAAAGTTCAAATAGGTTGCCAAATGGGTCTTCTAGATAAACCATTTTGGCTGGTTTGTTATCATCTTCTGGGTGGTAGCGCATGATGTCCATACGTACTTTACCACCGAATTTTTCTACTTTATCAATTACACCAGCGAAATCATCGGTCTGAAGGCAGAAATGGAAAATACCAAGACGAGAGAAATCGACCTCGTGGCGTTCCTGTCGCGCTTTCATTTCAAATAGCTCGACCCCGATACCATCTGTTGTTACGAGATGGGCAATGTTAAAGCCCTTAAAGCCTTCGCCAAATACCGCGATACACATTCTACCGATAGCGGTTTCACGTTCTTCAATAACTTTGGTGTTGTTCATGACGATTTTTAGGCCAAGAGCATTGGTATAAAACTCTACCGCTTTATCCATATCGCCCACCATGATACCAACGTGATTCATTTTCATAATTTGCTCCAGACTCAGATGATTGTGACGTGATTTGTTTCGATGGAGAGAGTATATGTATGGATGGTTATTAATTGAAATTATCGATAATTATAAAAATGATAATTAAAATTTATCTTAAGATGTCAAATTTAGTGTCGGCGAACCGAAGCCGCACATAACTGACAACCCATCACATCACCAAACTATTGCCAGGTCATTGTATGCACTGGTTAGCAAAAAACATCTATCCTTATAGATGCCTTTTACTTATGCAGGTTAATTTCATGAAAAAGCTAATTGGTTTACTGGTAATTATGTTTTTCAGCGTTTCGGTACAGGCCGGGGGAGGCTCTGGTACTGGGGGGATTCCGAGCGTCCCCTGTGTGATTGATGGTAAGCTCATTCATAAACACTTGTTAATTACCGAGTGTAATGAGTTGAAGAGAGAAGTAACCGATAAGAAAGCTCAGCCGACGTATTAACAATATTGTATAGCCTCCTGTTACGGGGTCACTTCTGACTCCGTTTATTTCATACCTCTTAGGATATCCCTTTCTTTGGCAGGAATGATTTTCAAATAAAAGCACAGTCCTGCTTAAAAGCTGGTTACGGTATCGTGATTTATGGAAACGTTTCCAGTGTGCGGGGTGGCTCACAGTATCTGCCGGGTATTTCATTATGATCGGGTGAAATTTCATGCTTAACAGGAAACCATGAATATGGATAAGCAAATCATTCGTTTGAAAGGTACGCAGTCTGAACTGATTGTTGAAGTAGGGAATTTCGCAGAAATCCTCTATTGGGGAGAGGCTATTTCAGGCCACCCCAAAGGGGCTGAGTTAGCTTTGAAACGTCCTGTTCCTTATGGCCGCTTAGATAATGATGTGCCTGTTTCGTTGCATCCTGAATTAGCAAGAGGCGTATTTGGTAGTCCAGCACTGGAAGGTCACCGTAATGGGCAAGACTGGGCACCTGCATTTACCATCAAGTCTATTTCACACGAAAGCGGTAGCCTTATTATTGAAAGCCACGATCCTATTTCAGGGCTAGCGCTAACGGTAAATTTGACGTTGGATAGCAATGATGTTGTCCAACTTAAGCAAACACTCACCAATACCGGGGAAGGGGAGTATCAGGTTAACCGCTTGGCAAATACCTTACCGATTCCTGAGCGGGCCAATGAGCTACTAACCTACTATGGTCGTTGGGTGAAAGAGTTTCAGCAGGTGCGCCAAACCTTATCTCAAGGTGGCTACCAGCAAGAAAACCGTCGTGGCCGCACATCACACGAACATTATCCTGCATTGATTGCTGGAACCAAGGGCTTCGGAGAGTGTGATGGTGATGTCTGGGGCTTCCATTTAGCCTGGAGTGGTAATCACCGCATGCGTGTTGATGTCAAAGCCGATGGACGGCGTGTTGTGCAGGCTGAGGCATTATATTTCCCAGGTGAAATCTCTTTGCAGCCAGGCGAAACTCTCGTGACACCAGTACTGTATGCCTCACACAGTGCGGCGGGTTTAAATCGCATGAGCCAGCAGTTCCATGGTCATGTTCGTGAGTCGATTCTTGCGCCACAAATCAGTGAAAAGCCACGGCCAATCCACCTTAATACGTGGGAAGGCATATATTTTGACCACGATCCGGCTTATATCAAAGATATGGCAACAGAATCCGCAAAAATGGGCGTCGAGCGCTTCATTATTGATGACGGTTGGTTTAGCGGTCGTGATGGCGATAAAGCCGCGCTGGGCGATTGGTATCTTGACGAAACTAAATACCCCGAGGGACTTGAGGGGGTCGTCAGTCATGTCAATAAGCTGGGCATGGAGTTCGGTTTGTGGTTTGAGCCAGAGATGATCAACAAGGACTCGGATCTGTACCGCAATCACCCTGACTGGGTATTGGCTATCGAAGGCTACGAGCAGCCAACGGGCCGTAACCAATATGCTATTGATTTACAAAATGAAGAGGCGTTTGATTACCTGCTTGAGAGGCTGGATCACTTCCTGTCTGCCTACAATATCGCTTATATCAAATGGGATATGAACCGTGAGATTGTTCAACCAGGACACAGAGGGCGTGCTGCGGGGAATAATCAGGTGAAGCGCTATTATGAATTGGTAGAGCAGATCCGTGAACGTCATCCTGAGGTTGAAATTGAGTCTTGTGCTGCGGGTGGTGGCCGAATTGATTTCGAAGTACTTAAACGTACCCATCGTTTCTGGACATCGGATAACAACGATGCGCTTGAAAGGCAGCAAATCCAACGGGGGTTCAGCTATTTCTTCCCCCCAGAAGTGATGGGAAGCCACATAGGTGCCCGCCATTGTCATAGTACCCGCCGTACCCATGATATCCAGTTCCGTGGACTAACCGCTTTGTTCGGGCATATGGGGATCGAGTTGGATCCTGTGAAAGAAGGGGTTGAAGAAAAAGCAGGCTTTGAGCGTTATATCAAATTACACAAGACTTATCGTTCGTTACTTCATCGCGGTAAGTCCGTACGCATTCCGGTGGATGACCACGATGCCCAGTTAGCAAAAGCGGTTGTCAGCGACGATGGTAACGAAGCGTTGGTCATGGTGGCGCAACTTGCGATGCCGACCAATTCACTCAGTGGTGTGCTGAGGATCCCAGGTCTAGATACAGATAAAGCCTATACCATATCGGTGATTGATCAGCCTGCTAACTTCCATGCAGGCTTGGTGAACCAGCAACCTGCTTGGACGCAACAGCCGGTAACGCTTACAGGTGAGTGGTGCCAGAAAGTGGGACTCGCAATGCCAATCCTTGATGCAGAAAGCGCTATTCTTATCAGGTTAGTTACGGAATAAAAATCTATCTTTGATTTTATTTGAATAAAAGGGGCCGAGTCAGGCCCCTTTTTTTGTTTACCTTACAGCACTTCATTCCATTAAAAATATAGCGATAAGCATGCGAAGTGATCGAAATCTCATTTTGTCATTCTATTCATGGAACTCATGGAAACGTTTCCATGGGTGGGGCTTAGATCACAGTTATCCTTCTGTAGATCCTTAATATACCTAATGAGCCCAGAGCTTAATTAATAAAGATACAATAATGAACTCTGTACGCGCCCTTTTAGTTAGGGAAAGGGGGTGGAACAGAATGAAGGATAAAAAATGTCTGACAAAATTACATTACAAACCAAATTATCGTATGGTCTCGGTGCGCTAGGTAAAGATTTCGCATGTGCACCGATTTATATTTTCTTGATGTTCTACTTCACCGATGTTGCAGGCTTGTCTGCTGCCTTTGTGGGTACTATCTTCCTTGCAGCCCGAATTCTTGATGCGGTTACTGATCCAATGATGGGGGTGATTGTTGATAACACCCGTTCAAAATTTGGTAAATTCCGCCCGTGGATTGTGATTGGTACATTGCTGAATGCCATCGTATTGGTTGGCCTGTTCAGCACTCACATGTTCGAAGGTCCTGCTCTATACCTTTATGCTGCAGCTGCATACATTCTTTGGGGCCTCACATATACCATTATGGATATCCCGTACTGGTCAATGATCCCGGCGCTGTCGAGCGAGCGCCAAGAACGTGAAAAGCTGGTTGTATGGCCACGTCTATTTGCCAGCCTAGCATGGTTTATCACCGGTACTTACGGCCTTCACATTGTGGGTGTCTTGGGTGACGGTAACCAAGGCGATGGCTTCTTCAATATGGCGATGCTGATTGCAGTACTGTTCGTGATGAGTGCTTTCTTGATTGCCCGTAACGTAAAAGAAAAAGCAGCGCCGGCCAATGCAAAACCTGCAGAAAAATTCAGTTTCAAAGATGTACTTATCATTATTGGTAAAAACGACCAGCTAAAAGCACTGATTGGTACTGTGCTATCATTCCAGATTGCTAACCTGCTTGTTGGTGGCTTTGCTATCTACTACTTCTCTTACGCACTGGGTAATCCAGAACTGTTCCCTGTCTATATGATGGTAGCGGGTGCAGCAGAAGTTGCTGGTGTGTTCTTGTTCCCTCGTATTGCCGCTAAACTTCCACGTAAGCACTTGTGGAAAATGGCATGTGGTTTCCCAATTCTATCTTGCATCATTTTGCTTGTAATGGCTGTCATGTTCCCTGGCAGTACGCTACTTATCGGTTTGGCGGGTGCAGCAATTAAGTTCGGTGTGGGTATTGCTAACGCACTACAAACAGTAATGCTTGCCGATGTTGTTGACTATGGTGAGTACAAAACAGGTCGTCGCAGTGAGAGTGTTATCTTCTCTGTGCAGACAATGCTAGTTAAATTCGCCGGTGCTGCTGGTGGCTTTATCGTCGGTGTGGGCTTGTCAGTGGTTGGTTATGTACCAAATGTCGAGCAAACAGCTGATACCATTATGGGGCTGAACTTTATGATGTTTGGTTTGCCTGCCATATTGATGGCAGTAAGTGGTATCGTTTACCAACGCTACTACCGCTTGCATGACGGTTTCAACAAAGATGCTGTTGAGAACGACATGGTTGATGTAAAACCAGTCCAAGCGTAATTTATCTAAGCTTCAATTCAGTAGATAAGAAACAGCTACCTTCGGTAGCTGTTTTTGTTTATGTGATTGGTCTGTATTCCCTTCTTGTTTTAGGCTTCTTTAAGGGTTTGATACCCGGCCCAAATACGGGTAACAGTCGTGATCCAGCAAAGCGCGCCAAATATCCAAGCGATGGTGGCAAAGTGTGCAGGATACAAGCAGAACAGAACAAAGCAGGTAATGGTTTCGGTCCCTTCAGTCAGACCACCAATATAGTACAGCGACTTCTGCTTATAGACTGGACTTTCGATGTTGCGCTTACCGGCCATGATAGCAAAGCTCAAGAAGCTAGATCCTGTACCGATGAATGAGAAGATAAGAAAAGCACCTGCAATGGCGTTTGCTTCTGGATTAGCCAAAACGAAGCCGAAGGGCACCATGGAGTAGAACAGAAAATCCAAGGTAATATCGAGAAAACCGCCGCAATCAGTGATGCCTTGCCGTCGAGCTATAGCACCATCGAGTCCGTCGAAGATACGGTTGATGACAATAAAGCCGAGTGCCCAACTGTAAGCTTCTAAAGCTAAGGCGGGTAGGGCAAATAAACCAATGACAAAACCGGTTACGGTCACTTGGTTTGCCGTAATACCGAGTTTGTCCGGTAGTGCCGAAAACGTGGTAAGTGGCCAGCGGATCACCTTGATCGCGTATCTATCTAGCATGCTTGTTGTTCCTGAACAGCGTTAGTCCATGGCCAATCCAATACACGGCCATGCAGTGGGATATCATCCCGATCATGGGTAACCATGATCGTGGGGATCTGGCGATTGTTGATTTGATCAAAGACAAACTGCCTGAATTCATTACGCAGCGCTTTATCGAGCTTGCTGAACGGTTCGTCGAGCAGAACGGCCTGAGGCTCCGAGAGAAGCATACGCATTAAGCTGATCCTTGCACGTTGTCCGCCAGATATTTCACTGGGCTGCTTATTAGCCAATTGCGATAAACCAAGGGTTGCGAGCGTTGATTCGGCCCGTTTAACCCGCTTCTCACCACGGTAATGGCGTGGAATACCGAACATGAGGTTTTCTAACACGCTTAGATGTGGAAAAAGCAAATCGTCTTGAAACAGTAAACCTATCTTGCGTTGATCAGGGGCCAGCGCGATGACGCTGCGCTCATTGAGTGTTACATCGCCGGATAAGGAGAAGTCATTGACGAGATGTCCCGCAATAGCACTCAGTAAGGTTGATTTCCCACAACCGCTTGGGCCCATTAAGCTGAAAACCTCACCAGGGCAAACGTCAAAACTCACAGGTGAAAAAAGGGAGGTATCACCAAGTTGGATTGCGAGGTTATTCACAGATAATGTCATCCGTGAGTGTACTCCTTTGATTTATTGGATGTAGACGGTATTTGTCGAGAGTGTTGACGATAGTGACGCCAACGATAACTCAGGCGATTAGTTGTAATCGCAAGCGTAAAGAATACCAATGGAAGAACGCCTTGAAGAAGGCCGTAAATTGCCATTACCCGGCGGTCTTGACCGCTGGCAAGGGCCACGGCTTCGGTCGTCACCGTACTGATCCTGCCAGCCCCGAGCATCTGCGTAGGTAAATATTGGGCGAGGCTGACACTGATCCCGATGGCAAGGCCGAAAATGATAGCGGACTGGACTTGTGGGCGTTTTACGCGCCACCAGGTTTGCCATGCAGTTAGGCCTAAACTTCGGCTGCATTGGTCAAGGCGAACATCATAGCTACGCCATGCGCCATCGAGCGCCAAGTACATGTATGGGAAAACAAAAATGAGGTGACTCCAGATCACCCAAAGCGAATAGTGCTGACCGGGGATTAAATATGTGACTATTTGGATCCCGAACAACAAGGACAGCTGAGGGGTAACGAGAGGAATAGCGATCAGCCAGACAGGGATAGCCCGTTGGTATTTCTGGCGGTATTCAAGGCATGTGATCACCAAGATCAACGCCATGATGCTGGAGATCAACGCCAGCACTAAGCTGGTTCCCATAAGTTCGGCTAAGGTTGTAAGCTCTTGCTGCCAAAACCGTCCGCTATAGCGGCTTGGCAGTAAGTCTGGAAAGCGCCATCGTTGGGCAAATGACCAGACAACCAATAATGGGATGATCAGCACCGGGATCACAATAAACGGGCTATACAAGGCCAAATGATGGGTTGGTTTTCTCGTGACTTGCTGAGAAGGGGTTGCTCCTTGGGTCAGCCAATGTCGCTTATAGCGCAGGAAAAACCACTCGATAGCACGAATAAAGCCAAGGCCTGTTGCTGTGAGCATCACAAGCAGGCAAGCGCCAGCGGCCGAACGGGGGACAAGGAGTAGGTCGGGTTCGTTAAACCATTGCCATACAAGAACTGACAAGGTCGAGGGGCGTGTTGGCCCCAAGATCAAGGCGATATCAACAACAGACAGGCCGTATGCAGCAACGGCAAATAGGGATAAACGCAGCTTAGGAAGCCATTGCGGCAGAATAACCTTACGCCAAGATTCTGACTTGCTATAACCCAAACTGGCTGACATCGCGCTGAGCTGGGCCACGTCAAGCTGCTTGAGAATTGGAATACTCATGATCAGTAGAAATGGGGTTTCCTTGATGGCCAGTGCCAGCATTAGGCCTATCCCATAGTTGTCTTGAATGAGGTTTCCCTGGAGCAGTGCGATAGCAGCTGTATCGGCGATCCCTAAGGCTTCAAATAGTCTGAAAATCCAGCCCGTAGGCGAAAACAGTAAAGCGAAGCCAATGGCAAAAGCAACATGGGGCATGGCGAGCATAGGCGAGAGCGTTCGTTCTAACGTCTGCCAGCGGTTGGTGCCCCAATACCGTTTAAGGATGACATAGGTGAAATACAGGGCAAGCGCAGTACTGCCAAGCCCAGAAAGGAGGCTGAGACCGATAGATGTCGTGAGGTTAGGCCATGTTACCACCTCGGAGAATGCATTAAGGTTGACGCTTTCAAAGCCCAGCGTAGGGAGCCAAGAAAGTGAAGAGAGGCTCAACCCTATGATGCCCGGTAATAAAGGCAAGAAACACAGAAGAACTGCAACAATAAAAAACAGATGAATCATAAATTACTCGTTGGGTGGGAGTCAGCTCCCACCCTTTAGGCTTAGCCTTTTAATTTTAGCTGCCGTAACGTTTTTGCCATTCGAGTTCGATGGCAGTTAACCAGCTTGGGTGTGGCTCAGGGATAGATTTAAACAGTGAAAAACCTTGGGTTCCACTGTTTTTCAGTGATTCTTGTTTGAGAACCGATGGATCACCCCAGATTTTGGCATCGGCTTTACGTGCCTGCGCTTCCGGGCTCATCAAGAAATTGATGGTAACCAGGGCGCCCGCTTTGGCTTGAGCGTTCCAGGGTATGGCCAAGAAATGAATGTTGGACAATGCCCCTTGTTCAAAAGCATAGGTTTGTGCCGTTTCCACCAAATTACCGTTCTCAATTGCCGCATTGGCTGCATTGGGGTTAAAGGTAATCGCCAGTATAAGCTGTTGATCATCAAGAAGTTGGATGGTTTCACTGGTGCCAGATGGAAAGCGTTTACCCTGCTGCCAGGCGACGGGGTGGAGCTGGTCAAGGTATTGCCATAATGGGGCCGTGACCTGCTCAAATCGCTGCCGCTCAGCTTGACTGTCGATAGCAGTGTAGAGCGAATCCGATTCGTTACTCAGCTCCAACAAAGCGGCCTTGAGGAAGCTGCTACCGTGAAATTCCGGCGGTTGCGGGTAACTGACCTTGCCTGGAAATGCTTGCGCTAAACTGAGCAGCTCGGCAAAGTTTTTCGGTGGGTTGTTCAGTGTCTCTTTATCATGGATAAAGACTAGCTGTCCCACTCCCCAAGGTGCTTCTAACCCAGCGGTGGGTTCGGTGAAGTCTTCATCAATAGGCAAGCGGGTATCAACATATTGCCAGTTTGGCAGCTGCTGGGTAAACGGGCCGTAAAGCAGGTTGCTGTGCTTCATGGAACGGAAGTTTTCACCGTTGATCCAAACCAGATCAACGCTGCCACCTTCACTTTTACCGGCGGCTTTTTCTGCTAACAAGCGCTGGGTTGTTTCGGCGATATCAGCGACTTTGACATGCTTTAGACTGACGCCATATTGCGCCTGCAATTGACGACCAGCCCAACGTAGATAGTCATTGATCTCTTGGCTGCCACCCCAAGCATTAAAATAGACCGTTTGTCCATCCGCCTGCTTGACTACATCATCCCAGCTTTGCTGGGCTGCCGGAGCGGCTTGGGTTGCGCTAAGGCCAGAGGCCAGCGCAAGCGCTAGCCCGAGGAGTGCTTTTTTCATGATCCTGTCTTCCATCCCTATTATTCGCTCAGCGCACCTTCACTGCTACGCTTTGGAGGTGTTTCAACAGTGTCAACTTGGACACTGGTCGTTGTATTGACATTTTGTTGGTCGGTTGCGACCTGTTGATCTTTGCGCATCCAGCGGTGGTATTTCTCAACCAGAGTCAATAGCCCCTGCGGGGCATTGGCTTTCTTCCAGGCTCCAGCGGTATATTTAGCCGCTTCGCTCATGGTTGGGTAAGGGTGGACAGTCCCCAAGATTTTGTTGAGCCCCAAGCCATGACGCATCGCTAGCGTAAACTCGGCGAGTAATTCACCGGCATTGTTGCCAACCACCGTTGCGCCAAGGATTTTGTCTTTACCCTTAGGCGTGATCACCTTGATAAAACCGTGGTCTTCGCCATCGGTAATAGCACGGTCCAAATCATCAATTCCATAGGTAACAATATCAAAATCAATACCTTGTTGCTTAGCTTCTTTTTCATTGATGCCGACACGCGCCACTTCTGGTGAAGTATAGGTTGCTGCTGGCAATACCGAGTAATCGGCTTTGAATTTCTTGAATTGACCAAAGAGGCCATTCACCACGGCATACCAAGCTTGGTGAGCGGCAGCATGGGTTAACTGGAATGGGCCTGCGACATCACCGACAGCAAAGATGTTCGGGTATTTTGTCTGAAGGTACTCATTGACCTCAACGGTTCCGCGCTCAGAGGTGGTGATCCCCAGTTTTTCCAGACCAAAGCCCTGTACATTGGCAACTCGGCCAAGCGCAAGCATTACGGCATCGAACTCAATGGTCAGTGATTCGTCGCCAGCCGTTTCAAGTAAAACAGATTGTTGTTGCTGGCCGTTTTCATCGGTATGAATGCTGAACTTAACCGCTTTATGACCTGTTTTAATGTCTACGCCATCTTTTTCAAGGCTCGATTTCACTAACGTTGAAGCGTCACTGTCTTCACGGATCAAGAGTTGTTCTGCCATTTCGACGAGGGTGACATCGCTGCCAAGGCGCTGGAAGCTTTGAGCGAGCTCACAGCCAATCGGTCCGCCCCCCAACACCAGCAAGCGTTTAGGCTGTTCGGTCAAAGACCAAATAGAGTCGGAAGTGAGGTAATTGACCTTATCAAGACCCGGGATCCCCGGTACCAGCGGGCGTGCTCCGGTCGCAATCACGATATTACGGGTGGTCATACGCTCGCCATTCACTTCGACTTCCCATGGCGACAGAATAGTGGCTTCACCCGAGACACAGTTTACGCCCAGCTTACTGTAACGCTCCACGCTGTCATGAGGTTCAATTTTGGCTATCACGTTATGGATGCGAGCCATCACCTTGGCAAAATCGACCTTGGCTTCACTGGTTTCTATACCAAACTCATTGGCACGAGTGATTTCCGCCATAGTATGAGCTGCGCGGATAATAGCCTTGGAAGGAACACAGCCAGTGTTAAGGCAATCTCCCCCCATTTTGTGACGCTCGATAAGCGTCACTTTCGCTTTGACGGCTGCTGCGATGTAAGCGCTAACCAAACCGCCAGCCCCTGCGCCGATCACTACCATGTTCTGATCAAAGTGACTTGGCTTTTCCCATTCTGCGTAAACACGGCGCTTGTTAACGATTTGCATGACCGCTTTGGCCAAGAGCGGGAAGATACCCAGTAACGCCAACGAAACAAGAACAGGCGCAGAAATGATGCCACTAAGGCTGTTGATCTGGCCAAGCTGAGTACCGGCATTAATGTAGACGGCGGTACCGGCGAGCATACCCAACTGGCTAACAATGTAGAACATGCGTGTTGAGATAGGTGTCAGACCCATCAGCAAGTTAATGATGAAAAAAGGAAATACGGGGATCAGTCGAAGAGTAAACAGGTAAAATGCACCGTCTTTTTTTACCCCGCGATTAATGGCTGACAGGCGATGACCGAATTTAGCCTGCACCCAATCACGTAGGATATAGCGGCTAAACAGGAAGGCGAGGGTTGCCCCGATAGTGCTGGCAAAAGAGATCAGTAGCAAGCTCCACCAGAACCCGAACAGCGCGGCACCCAGTAAGGTCATCACAGCGGCACCCGGTAACGAAAGGGCCGTAACAACGACGTATAGGACAAAATAGAGCATGCTTGATAAAAATGGCTTCGCATGAATGGTGTCGGTCAGAGCCAGTTGCTGGGCTTTTGCTTGCTCAAGGGTGAAATACTGGCCCAGATCGAATGCGAACCACACTGCAATCAAGGAAACAATAATACTGATCACCAGCAGTTTTTTTTTGTCCATGGTTAGCTCCGATTATTTGTCCGTCTGTTTAGGGTCATCAGCAGCTTGCTGCTCACCGGGTTGAATCGGCAGAGAGCAGAAGTCTTGCTTTGGTACATCGAGTGCGGTGTTGAATTTTGCCGAAAGGTTTTGAAATGCAATCAAAGCAGTTAAGTCAACAATAGCATCTTCATCAAACCATTGTTTTAGCGTTGAGAGCATGCCGTCGGTAACGCGCTGCCCGGTTATTGTCATGGCTTCTGTGTAACTCAGTACCGCGCGTTCTTGCTCATCAAACAGTGTACTGTGCTGCCACGTGGAAAGCGCTTTGATTTTTTCGATAGAATTACAACGTTCGGCGAGCTTCATGCCATTGGCATCAACGCAAAATTCACAGTCGTTTAATTGCGACACTCTTACGCAGACTAGTGAGCGGATGACAGGTTTTAATGGGGATGAGCGGCGGTCTAAATAACCAAAAAATCCGGCAACGAGCCAGAACAGGGCAGGGCGTCGCCCCCATAGCTTTGCAGGGTTGAGGACCTTGCCGTAATGGCGTTTTTGCAGCCATAGTAGTGGCTTGATAAATAGCGAATAATTTTCTTTGGTGGAAATGCGCACGATGATCCCTTGTCTCTTTATTAAGCTACAGTGAGCTTATCTGGGTGACGGTAATAATTATTACCGAAATTATCAGATAGTTATAAGACAAAGACCCTACTAGGATGCAATTAATTTCAATGAATTGCAGAAATCGTATTTAATTGACGGATATTTGAACAACTTGGGGTTTGGACTGAGTGATAATCTTGCTGGATGAGAGCTCTGTCACCACGATATAGCCGCATGCCATGAGCGGAAGGATCGCCACAAGCATGGTTTTTCCAATGTGATAGTTGCGATACCAATACTTGCGAGCCCTGATTTTGAGCAACAGTCCCCACACTAATAAAATGGCATTTAGACTGGCAACCGAGGTCAGCAAAGACTGAAGTGATTGATAAGTGGTGAGGTTATTCTGTACTAGGATAAAAGCGACAAGCGGAGGAAGTAGGCTGAACAAAACAAGCGAGCGCATAATTCGCGGCCATTTACCAAATTTATCCTTGAACATCTGCTCACTTTGGCCTGGAAAAGGTTTTGAACAGTTCATAAATCCCCCCAAAAAATACGTTTCGCATATTCTACAAGCGTGAGCTTGCAATAAAAGGCTGCTGAGCGATTTATAAACAGCATTGTGAGATGATTCAATTTTTCACTAAAATTGACCAAAAGCTGTCACTGCGATGGTTGATTATTGACTCGTATTATTGGCGCAATAAATACAAAAAAGAGATCTGAACGATCTCTTTTTATATATGAATATTGTTGATCTAGCTTAATTTTGCTAGCAACTCTGAACGGCGATCTTTGGGAATAACCGACCAGTGTCTACCGCTAATTGCACCTTCAAGCGCCCACAGTAACTCAATACTTACCGTGCCTTGATGGCTGGTTTGCAATGCTTTAAAGGCATTGATGGCACCTGCTTCCAATAACTCGTCGACAGTACAAATCCCTGCCTTCTTTAGCATTCTTTCATTCGCCAGGCGAAGGTTGGGTAGGTCTTTTATTCGATCAGGTGATGCTTTCTCTTTGGTTTCTTTATCAACTTTAGCGGCATCAAGAGAGCGAGTTGCTTGTTCGATAATTTTCCCTGCTTCATTCCACCACTCTTCAGGAATGGCGTAATGTTTTGTTACAACAGGAAAGCCGCGCTTTTTATATATATACGGCTTAAGTCCCGCCTTTTTAAATTCTTGTTCGTTTTTTGCGTTGGCGCGAAGATGAAGTTTGTCATTTACCACGAGTGCAAACATTGTTTCACCCGCGAAAATTCCAAAACCGCCAAACATAGAACGAGATTTAACGTTATCGAAACAATTAAATAGGCGTAAAGATTCTTTTAAAATTGGTTTGTCCATGCTTCTTCTCGGTGAAAAATTCTAGGGTCACCTAACAACAGAGCGAGGATTCAAGGATAGCAAATATCAACACATTACACTGTCAGGAAAAAGTAAGAGTTTCCTGACGTTAGTTGCTATATCCATCGGCAACCCCGCTACCATAAGTTGACTGAGTTA
This sequence comes from Photobacterium lutimaris, assembly GCF_003025555.1. Lineage (GTDB taxonomy): Bacteria > Pseudomonadota > Gammaproteobacteria > Enterobacterales > Vibrionaceae > Photobacterium > Photobacterium lutimaris. The sequence goes on from NZ_PYMH01000003.1 coordinate 201,953, forward strand.
AAAATACCCAACGACTCTTAGGCCGGAAGCTTTGCGTCCCTACCTTTCGATAGGTTTGCCTTGTTCGTGACAATTTAAGAATATCTCAGAAGATATTTTTGAACTTGATCGCAACTTGGAAATGTGATGCTTATTCCAAAAATCGATCTAATCTTATTTTTTAGAAAGAATTTTTTCATCTAAAAATGGTTGGTGGTATGTGAACTCAGCGGAAAAAAATGGAGACGAAGGTCTCCATTTTAAGTCTAAAAAAGTAAATGATGACGGTTACTTAGTTAAGTTTTTTACCGAATTACGAATCACCAACTCTGGGATCATTTCAAACACCTGAGTTGCGTGATCCTTATCTTTGACGCGGTGCATAAGGATTTCAATCGCACTCTTGCCGAGACGACGCTTCGGTTGGTGAATTGTCGTTAGTGGCGGCGAGAAATACGGCGCCAAATCGATGTTGTCGTAGCCGATGATAGAGACATCTTCCGGAACATTAATTCCTGCTTGCTGGAAGGTGGATATCATCGCCATTGCCATGATGTCGTTGAAGCAGAAAATCGCGGTAGGGCGCTCTTCCATCGCGATGAATCTCTTGGCAGCAGCAACAGCAGATTCACACTCGAAGTCACCTTCAATAATCCAATCTTCATTGACGTGCAAGTCTGCTTCGCCCATGGCCTTACGGAAACCTTGCAGGCGTTCGCGACAAGCCGCTTTTTCGCTGTGGCCGGTCAGACAGCCAATGGCTTTGTGACCATGCTCGATAAAGAACTTAGTGGCAACATAACCGCCAAGTGCGGCATTATCTTGAATTTGATCGGTGTGCGGGCTTTCTGGACCCCAATCCATGATCACCATCGGGGTGTCTTTCTGGCGCTCGAGCAATTCTAACAACTGCTCGTCGAGATCAGAACACATCACCAGCAGGCCATCTACACGCTTTTCAGCCAGCATGCGCAGGTAATCACGTTGTTTGACTAGGTTACCTTCGGTATTACATAAAATCAGTGTATAACCGGCACCGTAGCAAAACTCTTCCACGCCGTGTACCACTTCGGCAAAGAATGGGTTGGTCGATTTGGTTACCAACATACCAATGGTTCTTGTTGTGTTGCATTTCAGGCTTCGCGCAACCGCACTGGGTGCATAATTCAGTTCTTCAACTGCAGCCAGTACTTTCTTTTGGGTTGCTTCTGCGACGAAGCGTGTTTTGTTAATCACGTGAGAGACGGTGGTTGTAGATACACCTGCCATACGTGCAACATCTTTAATCGTTGCCATAGTTATTCTTCTAATAATAAAGGTCAGAGAACCTTGTAAATTAATACGTTACTCAACAGAACAATAAACTCGTTCACCATTAACTTTACGAGTAGTTCATTGTTCTGTTGGGTACAATCAGCAGAAACGGCAAAAGGCCGCATCACGAATGGGCGGCTTCGTTTCTTTAATTATGCTGTATGCGTGACATGCCATATCGCATGTGTTGCATTGTTTAATCGCTTGCGTTCACATTTTACTTAGTGTGGCCGATAGTGCAATGTTTGTTATCTCAAATTGCAAATTTCATGAGTTGCTATCGCTATTGTGCTTGCAAAATAATCATGTTCTATGGCTAAGTTGTTGCTGCTAATACGATAGGATAGTTATCGACAGGGTGTTGGGTGATGCATACCGGCCAACCATAAACGGATTCAATGTTTTTTGCTGTCAACGCTTGCTCTGGGGTACCGTCTGCTTGGATTTTACCGTGATTGATGATGACCAACCGGTCTGCGTATTGAGCAGCTAGATTCAGGTCGTGGATCACTATGATCACGGCGGCACCGGCCTTTGCCATTTGCCTAGCCACAATCAATGCGTTGTGTTGGTGGGCCAAATCGAGAGCCGATGTGGGTTCATCCAGCATCAATATACACCGCTCATCGGCTTGGCTTAATTGAGTCAGCACTCTGGCAAAGTGAATCCGCTGCTTTTCACCACCTGACAGGGTTGGGTAGAGGCGGGAAGCAAGCTCGGTGACACCCACCATTGCCATTTTTTCGTGGGCAATTTTTTTTGCTTGGGCATTGGGAAGTGCTAGCGGCAGTGTACCGAGCTCGACCACTTCTTGGCCTGTGAAGGCAAAACTCAACGAACTGTGCTGAGGCAGAACACCGAGGTGGCGAGCGAGCTGTGATGTCGGCCAGTCATGGCGAGGGTAACCGAAAAGATTTACCTCGCCTTCGGCTTCCATTTCCCCGCACAGCACTTTCAATAAGGTGCTCTTACCAGCACCATTAGGGCCAAGTAATGCCGTTAGCTGACCGCTTTTGATTTGAAGTGAAAAATCATCGAGCAACGTTTTCCCACCAAGACGCAGCGACAAATGTTCAGCGTTGATAGCGACGTTAGTTCCGGTGCTTATGTTAGCTTGATGAGGTGTGTTGGCGGTGTAGCTCATGACAGCTTACCCTTTTGTTTAACAAGGAGGTAAATGAAGAATGGGGCACCGAGCAAGGCGGTAATAATGCCGACAGGCAATTCAGCGGGGGCGGCAACGACACGGGCTAGCATATCGGCAACGAGCAGGATCAGGGCACCTAGTAAGGCCGAAAGCGGCAGCAGTGTCTTATGGTTGGGGCCTGAAATCATACGACCAATGTGCGGTACGATAAGCCCAACGAAACCGATTACACCGGTAAGGGAAACGGCAATACCAACCCCTGCAGCACAGAGTAAAATCAGCATACGTTTCAAGCGTTGTACGTTAACCCCAAGGTGCTTAGCTTCGGCTTCACCCAATAAGAAGGCATTGAGCGCATTAGCGTTGCGGTCAAAAGCAACCAACAGGCCGAACAGTGTCATGTAGGCCAAAGCAATCCCCGGCCATGTTGCTCCTGCTAACGAGCCCATGGTCCATAGCGAGAGATCACGAAGTGCCTGATCGTCAGCAAAGTAGTTCATTAACCCCAGTGCAGCACCTGACAGGGCACCGATCGCCACACCGGCTAACAGCATAATGGTTACCGAAGTACCATTTTTATCTGTACCAAGCTGGTAAACGACGAAGGTACTGATTGCGCCGCCAAAGAAGGCGAAAACAGGGACGGTGCCCAGTGTCAGTAATAACGGAAAACTGGCAGCCAGCGGCGCGAATATAACGATGGAAAGTGCGGCACCGAGGCTAGCACCGCCGGAGACGCCAATGATGCCGGGGTCGGCGAGCGGATTTCGAAACAGGCCCTGCATAACGGCACCACATAGCGCCAAAATAGCCCCAATTGCCATACCCAATAGTGTCCGTGGTAGGCGGATCTGATGGATGACAATCTCAATATGGGCGGGTAAATCCAATGGCAATGGCAATAGTGCTTTAAAACTATCGGCAAAGCTGATGTTCATCGGGCCAACCGCGATGGATGATGTGACAGCCAATACCAGTAATGTGATACCAACTGGAAAGACGATATTGGCGGGAATTCGTTGTAACTGCATCATAGATATAGTGCTTAAAATAAACGGTTAACCGTTATTGAGGGTAGAACGCGTGGTTTAGACGTTCTGCTTCGCTCAGGCTCTTAAGGCCGAGACCACCGATCAGTGCTGTTCCATCAATAGTGACAATCGCTTTTTTTTGACCTGCTGGTGTCGCTGCCAGCAAAGGCATTTGTGTTAGCAAATCATCCACTGAGCCAATTTGGCTAAGGGTACGTGAACTCAGCAAAATAATGTCAGGCTGCATGTCTACCATGGCTTCCAGTGAAATAGGTTTGTAGGATTCAACAGCAGCCGCTGCAGGGTTGATGGCACCCGCAAGTTGGATCACGCTATCTGCAGTTGTATTTCGGCCTGCAACATTCGCTGGACGGCCTTCGTGGATCATCAGGAACAGAACTTTTTTCTTTACGGTTTGCTGGGCGAGGGTCTGATGAATGGAATCGACCTTTTGCTGGACTTGTGCCTGGAGAGCGTGGGCTTCTTTTTCAGTTTTAGTTAACTCGCCGACTTGTTCAATGCGGGACAGAAGATCATCAACGGTTTCGCCAGAGTTGACTACCTCAACCTTTATACCTGCTTGCTGAATGAGATCTAAGGTTGTTTTAGGGCCCATCTCATTGGAACCCAATAGACGGGTTGGGCTAAGCGCTATCAAGCTTTCAGCCGAGAGTTGACGGTGGTAGCCCAAGACAGGCAACTCACCCTTAACCTGTGATTGACTGGTGATATCAACGGCAACAAGTTGTTCTTGTGCCCCCATTGCATTGATAAGCTCGGTAATTGCGGCCCCTGCGCTGATGATGCGCTCACTGGCGTATGATGAATTTGCAGCGAGAAGTAATGCGGTAGCCAGAGCAAAACGCTTCATTCTTTATCCTCTTCCATTAATAACTGTGTCGCCTTGATTTCATTTTGTTGAAGAAAAGCGAGGAGTTTTAGCATGTTTTCAACTGAGCCAGCCTTGTCAGCACCAATAACAACGGGCTTCTCTGGGTTGGCTTTTACTTCCTTGAGAAGTGCGGTCTTGAAGGTATCCCAACTTTCGATTTCAGCACCTTGTAGCGCCCAGTAAGGCTCTGTAGAGGTGATGTTGACAGTAATGGGATCTGATTGTGTTTCTTGCAGTGCTTGTGTTTCTGTCTGTGGCAGTTCGACATCCAACGATTGCAGCTTTACGCTGGCAGTCAGTAGTAGGAATACCATGACGATAAATATGATATCGAGCAGCGGGGTCAGGTCGGGCTTGAGATCGTTATCACTGGTCACGCCTTGGTGAGTTCGGATCATGATGCCGCCTCGACATTGTTGGGACTTTCATTGCTAGGTTGGCAATTTGCATCAAGCGTTAAGCCTTCCAACCATAGGTTACAGTGGTTAAGGCTATGTTCGAGCTTTGCTGTGACTTTATCAGCCCATAGGCCCAGTAGTTGGGAGCCGGTAATAGCGGGTAGGGCAATCAGGAGACCTGCAGCGGTTGTACGCATGGCAAGACCTAGGCCGTCAGCAAGATCATTGGGTGTGACTGAGCCAGAACTGACGGCAATACCTTTGAACATTTCAATCAAGCCAAGAACGGTACCAAGTAGGCCAAGCAGTGGGCTGATCACGCCAATAAGGCTAAGTAGTCGTAAACCAGAACGTAGCTGAGAACGTTTCTGTTGTAGCCAGATCCCAGCAGCATCTTCCCGTAAGGTTTTGGAGAAATGGCGGTGTGAGATCAGCATCGATACGCCTTTAAATAGCAAAGGGCGTTGGTTCTTTAGTGATGATGCTAGTTGATCAAGTCCTACTTCATTATTTCGGCTTTGTTTCGCTAATAGTGCATGAATTTTTCCTCTGCCAACGCCGGTACATAACAATACTTGAATGCAGCGTTCAAGAAGGATCATCAATGTTAGCGCTGAACAAATCAGCAAAGGTGCCGTCATTAGGCCAAATTGATGTTGTAGGGAGTAAAACATTTCCATGAGTGAATCCAACTAGATGCTAGTCCAACTTAAATCGGACAGGAATTTGTACGCGATGGGCAATAGCTTGACCATCAACAATATGGGATGAAAAACGCCAGCGCTTAATTGCAGCTATTGCTGCCTCGTCAAGGATCTCTGTACCGGATGATTTCAGCAGGTTTTGTTTTACCTGTTTGCCGGATTCATCAATCCAAATTTCAACCAGTACTTGCCCTTCAAGTCCACGGCGCTTGGCAATACGAGGGTATTTCACCGGGCTAGGGCGCGTGGCAAACGTTGGCTTGGTGACGAGTTGAGGCTCGCTGTTTACCCCTGATGCAGCTTGGGATTGAACGGTCGGTACTGGCTCAGTGGCTTTAGTTAACTCTTGTGCTGGTTTTGGTTTGTTTATTTCAACTGGGTTTACAACAGGCTCTGTTTTGTTAGTGACTTTTTGCTCGACCTTTTTATCAATGCTTGTTTTGGGAGCGGGCTTGTTGATCTTCTTAGTCTCAGCCGTAGGTTGCTTTTTCTTGGCCAGCTTTTTCACTGCCGTCTCATCTTTGACGACTTTTTTAGGGGCTTTAGGTGCAGGCGGTTCGGTTGTAACAGGCCCCGCTGGTTGAGGCGTGGGTGCCGAAACGAGGTTTAGCGATACCTTGGTTGACTCTGTGCCAACAGGCATCGCCATCGCCATTGTGTTTGGGACAGCAGAAAGTAATAGGCTGTGGGCAAGCACGGATATAGCACCGGCTATGGCATATCTCTTTGCGTTCACTGTTCAACTCCAACCATGCGAAATAATGCTATATGTGTTTGTTAATGTTGAAAAATCGCTTTATCAGCGATCTGTCACTTAACGCTTCGAATCAAGAATAGCACTCATTATCCACGTAATCGTAATAATATCAATTATCATTTGCAATATCATTTATTGGCACTTATGATTGCCTTCAAACAAGAGTGGTTATCATTCCACAAAAAATAGGGCTGAGCCCAAAGGAAGTCGTAATACCCATGTCACTTCAAATTGAATGAAGTGACTTGAGTATCTCGTTTGCTCAACGTGGTACTAGAAATCAACAGCAAAGTATTGCTGCTCTAGTGAGGGAAACAGGCAGGCATTCGCCTGTTGAGGAGGGGCTAGGAAACTAGCTCGACGAAGAAGTAGATGATTGAAGAACAAGCATTACAATCTGCTGTATTGGCGCCGGAACTACTAACCGAAGGGATCGTCGGAAAACATACGCCCGATCCACTCCGGTATGCCTTTGCCAACAAGCGCTCTGCGCATGCGGGGGGGATGTCGTCAATAGTCGCAGAGGAAGAGCGGCAGGGCTTAGCACTGAAAGCGCTCTCAACGGTACCGGAAAGCCCTAATAGCCGCTGCCTTTACATTCATATTCCATTTTGCCGTGTTCGTTGCACATACTGTAATTTCTTTCAGTATGCCTCTAGCCAATCACTCATTGATGATTATTTCGCGGCGTTGATGGTAGAGCTGAAAGCGAAAGCTGCTATGGCTTGGACCCAGGCTGCGCCCTTTCGGGCCGTGTACGTTGGCGGAGGTACGCCGACGGATCTTTCAGCTGAACAAGTGACACGTTTGGGTAAAATGGTGAAAGCTCACTTTCCATTGACCACCGACTGTGAAATTACCCTTGAAGGGCGCATCAACCGTTTCGATGACCGTATGTTCGACGGTGCACTAGAAGGTGGTTTCAACCGCTTTTCATTTGGTGTCCAGAGTTTTGATACAACCGTTCGCCGCAAAGCGAAGCGCCTTGATGATCGTGAACCTGTAATCGAACGTATTCAATCTCTCAGCGCAACCAACGCCGCGCCGATCGTTATTGATTTACTGTTCGGTCTGCCTTATCAAAATATGGAAATTTGGCAGCAAGATCTTGCTGACTTTCTGGACAGTGGCGCGCATGGTGTTGATCTCTATCAGCTGATTGAGATGGGGGGGACACCGATGAAAGGCATGATAGAACAAGGCCGCCTTCCTGAGCCTGCAGATACGCCGACTAAAGCCTCCATGTTTGAATATGGCGTAAACTTTATGGCGCAGCACCATCTACGCCGGTTAAGTGGAAACCATTGGGCTCGTGATAACCGAGAGCGCAGCATTTATAACAGCCTCGCTAAGACATCTGCTGAAGTCTTGCCTTTAGGCGCGGGTGCTGGTGGTAACGTCGGTGGGTTCGGTTTCATGCAGCACAGAACCTTGGATGCTTATATCGAAGCAATTAAAGCTGAACAGCTTCCGTTAGCCATGATGACGAAGTCTGGCCCTCAGGCTGCATTACATTCCGAAATTAAAGCCAGCTTTGACCGCGGTTTCCTGTCTGCAAAAGATTTCCAGCAAAAGTTTGGCCAAGATCTGTTTGGATTTTGCAAACCCTTGTTTGAAGCATGGCAAAAGAACGGTTTGGTGAAAATGGAAGATCAGTACCTCTCGTTGACGTTAGCCGGAACGTTCTGGTCTGTGACCTTGGCACAGTCGTTGATTCAAGTTTTGCAACAGAGTGCGATTAAGCAAGTCGCCGCATAAACGAATTAAATATAACCTATTAAAAGATCTGTACATTGATGTACTTGGAGATAAATCGTGTTTGATAAAATTTCATTTGAAGCGCTAAAAGCCCAAGTGGCTGAACAACTTGCCGTTGAACCGAAACTGCACGCAATGGCGATTGCAGACACTTTAGGTGTGACTGAAGGTGAAGTCGTAATGGCCTTCCCTGAAGAGTTGGTGGTTGCATTACCGGGTGAACATGCACAAGCGATTTTGGAAGATTTGCCAACATGGGGGCCGGTGACGACTATCGTTCACTCCATGGCCTCAATTTTCGAAGTAAAAGCCCCATTTCCTAAAGGTAAAGAGGCGCGTGGTTACTACAATTTGATGGGTAAAGAGGGTGAATTACATGGCCATCTTCGCCTAGATCTAGTGACAGATATCGGTTTGGTTAGTAAGCCATTCATGGGGCAAGAAAGCTACTTCATTGGTTTCTTTGCTAAAGGCGGTGAGTGTGTCTTCAAAGTGTATCTAGGTCGCGATAAAAAACGTCAGCTGTTCCCTGAGCAGATTGAAAAATTCCAAGCACTTAAAATAAAATTCAAATAATAATATACCCAAGTTTCCTCAAGGTGCAGGAGTGGATGGGCTGACGCCCTCCCGAAGGGCGAGTTTTCTAAGCTTCTAAATTCTCGATGAACCAGTAACTTGAAGTAGCTTGGGTATAATAACGGAGAAAGTCAGAATGAATGCTGTAAAGCAAGAGCGCCTTCAAAACCGTCTAGGCCCAGAAATCTCAGAGTTCCGCCAATCTTGCCAGACGATTCAGCTGGCGACTGTTGATGCTGATGGTAAACCGAATGTAAGTTATGCACCGTTTGCGTTGCTTGACGATGGCTACTACGTGCTGATCAGCCAGATTGCCAAGCACGCCCGGAATTTGCTGGAGAATCCTCAGGTTTCTTTGATGATGATTGAAGACGAAGCTTCATCTAAAACCATTTATGCACGTAAGCGTTTAACGTTCGAAGCCAACGTGGTAGTAGTCGAGCGTGAGACTGAAAAGTGGCTCGCTGCTGTTGAACAGCTAAAAGAGCGTTTTGGTGAAATTATTGATGGCCTAAGTGGTTTGGAAGATTTCAAAATGTTCCGGTTTGAACCAACTCAAGGCTTGTTCGTTAAGGGCTTTGGCCAAGCCTTCCAAGTCAGTGGTGATGATTTAGTGGATTTTGTACATCTACAAGAAGGCCACCGTCGTATCAAAGACGGCAGCGAAGTCACTCAGCCGACAGAAGAACGGTAAAGGCCTAAAAAGATATTATCTAACAACAGCCTAGGATGCTCACCTAGGCTGGTTTATTTGCGCTGTTATTTTAAGTGACTATAACAGACTATAGCGGATAGGCTTGATCGTGATCAGCGTCTTCAACGTTCAAACTTGATAGCGCAAAAATACGTGTGATAATTAGGGTAAACATAATTATCAATGGATAAAGTCATGTCTACCGATCCAAGACGCGAAGTGCGATTTGCGTATATCGCTAGCTTCCTAACCCCGCTGACGTTGATGATCTCAGGCATCATTGCCGTTATCTACTCGGCTTATAAGCTGAACAAGGGCACTGATGAGCTGAGCTACAGCCACTATTACACCATCATTCGTACCTTCTTCTACTTCTTCACTTTCTTTGTTGTGCTTGGTGTAACGGCAGCGACAACCACTGGGATCATTGCCGGGGCTGAGTACTGGGTCTATAGCCCTATCTTGCACAAGATCTTGCAGGTCATTCCCGTTGTCGGTCTTATCATTGCGGTACTGGCTATTGTGAAATGGTTTATCCAGCACATTCAAGGTATGAAGTTGCTTAAAGCCAATCAGCCTGTGAAATTGTAATCTTACCCATACCGGGGATATTTATACTTTAAAAAGCTGGTGTTTATTCATCAGCTTTTTTTATGCCTCCGTATTTTTACGTCAAGTATGTTTTTAATTGTGTTGATATATTTATCTAAACGAACAAGAGGGTATGTTTAATTATCATTTTGATAGATACATTCAAAATGAATCATTAATCTCTGTTGCTCTATCGTTAAGTATACTAATTTTTTTGGTTGTCTGATTTTATTTTAATTGTTTTTTTTAAGTGCAGTTAAAGTCTTTTAATAAGCGATTAAGTGATTGCTGTCATGTTTTATCGATAACTTTAATAATTAATAGAAGTAAAAAAATAGTTGTGTGACAGGGGTTTCATAAAAGCGCCTCGCAGAGGTGTAGATTGGTTTAGTGTTTTTATACTAAGTACCCACTAATGTTAGATCTTTCATCTGGTAAGGAACGGATTATCCAGGAGTTTGTGCCGGGTAAGCAGGTGACGCTTGCTCATTTAGTTGCAAACCCGACTGAAGAATTGTGCGAGCGCGTTGGCGTCGAAAGTAAAGGTGCGATAGGCATTTTAACGCTAACTCCTGGCGAAACATCTATTATTGCCGGCGATATTGCAACTAAATCTGCAAATGTAAATATTGGGTTTCTTGACCGGTTTTCTGGGGCTCTAGTTATTACAGGTAGTGTTGCATCGGTTGATGAAGCACTAAATACAGTTATCTCTGTACTTAATAGGACGCTGTCTTATAACACCTGTGAAATAACTAGGACATAGTATGGCTGACCAACAAATAACGAATATCGCCTTTATTGGTGAGGTGGATGCAGGTAAGTCTGCACTGATTAATAAGATACTTAATCAAGACACAAATACAGGTAAAACGCAGGCCGCTATTTTTTATCAGGGCAGTGTTATTGATACTCCTGGGGAGTTTGTTGATAACCGCTCGTGGAATGGTGCATTGCTGTCGACTATCTCGACGGTAAAAACCATTGTGATTTTGCAGCCAGCCGATGCGAAACGCGTCAGTGCGCCGAGCGGTTTGTTACGGGTGTACCCGAATAAGAATATTGTGGCGGTGATCAGCAAGGCTGATGCTGAGAATGCCGATTGTGATAGGGCTGAACGCCTATTGAAGGGACAGGGGATAGCCGGACCTTATTTTCGCACCTCGATTTATGACCCTTCGTCGATTGACCAACTCTATGAGCACTTACTTTCTCTTCAGCCGGTAAGTGCTGAGTGAAACCATTCTAATTGCAAGGGAAGCGGTAATGAAACAGTTAATTTCTGCTGCGGATATACGTAAAGCAAAAGCGAATAAAAAAAGCTATTTGGTTGTGCCAGTAGCGCAGTACATCATTACACCGGAAGCGCGCGATGTCGCCAACGTCGAGAAGATTGAACTGCTCGACGCGGAACCATGCCCTCAACAAGTTACGGTACCAGCGGTAAATGCAGTCAGCAACCAGGCATTGCCTGAAGTAAAGAAAAGCGACGCTGAATGCTCGAACCAGCTTGCGGCCAAGATCCAGTCTGAGATCGAGTCGAAACTTTCGAGCGTGGACAGTGATCAGAGTTCGTTGATAAAAGAACTGATCAGTAAAGCGCTGAAAGATTTCGGTGTACAGGCACCGCCGTCAGCCCGCCAAATCAATGATGATGGCATTGTTCTGGTAAGAGGCAGCGCGGTCCAGTTGGGTGAGTTTGATGGCGCGCCTGGTAAGAATATCGGTCTAACCGATGTCATTGGTGCCCAAGACAACAGCAACATGGGGGTCGGCTACATGGGATGGGAGAATGCTTTTTTCCCTTGGACCCTATGCTATGACGAAGTCAACGTGGTACTGGAAGGGGAGTTTCATGTGAAGACGGCCTCTGGGACCACGATTGGTAAGCCGGGGGATGTCATTTTCATTCCTAAGGGGAGCTCGGTGGAGTTCGGTACTCCGACCCATGTGCGCTATGTCTACATTACATACCCAGTTGAGTGGGCGTAATCATGGACAGCAAAGCCACTCCTGCCTTTATCACTGAAGATTATTTACGTCAGCATGTTGGTTTACGTGTTGGCGGTGAGATCTTTTTGCCGGTAGGAACCCGCTTTACACCCGCAGCCCAGCAGATGGTCACTGAGCGGCAAATTACGGTGAAGTGGCGTAGTGACAACGGACAGGTGTTTTCTAGCCGAGAAGGCGAGGCCCAGGAACCCGCCGAGCAGGTACACCCATTGAAAACCAATAATGTACTTCCTGAGAATGCGTGTGTGATGTGCGGATCGCATATTGCCGATAAGCCGGCCTTGATGACCCATCTCAACGATCAAGTGCTGGTGCCCAAAACTCACCCCAGAATTGCCTTGCGGGGCAAGCTTGATAGTTGCATCTGCTTTTGTGTGGTGACCCAGTGCACGATGGAAGCCCTGCCGGAACAGCTAAAGGGCTTTATGGCAGATATTCGTTCTTATTTAGGGCAAGTACTTCAAGCTGAGGTGACCGAGCAAGCGCTGCCATTGCCGAGCCTTGGCTCTTTCGGTGCCGATGAGGTACATCGCTGGTCGCATAAGCCATTGGTTTACCTCGGACATGACCATTTGTTGCCGGATGCATGTTATGGCCACACGGTTGCTCAGCTGAATTATTTACGTGCGTTGGTTCGCGAGCTTGAGCTGATTGCCAGCCAGGTCTATCTCGATGACTGTATGCAGCTGAGTCGAAATGACATTGTGGCGGGTTTGAACCGGTTGTCCAGTGCGGTCTATGTTGTGATGATTTTGGTATTGCAGTGTGAAAAAGGCCATCAGGCCATCCTCAAGGAGTTGGGCCATGAAGTTGCTTGAAACCTGTCGGGCAGCCTGTCGTAAGCAACCGAAACGGATTGTTTTTCCCGATGCTGAGGATGTACGCCTGCTCCATGCTGCCAATGAAATGAAATTGGCTGGGCTGGCAGAGCCGATTTTATTAGGTAACCCGTTCAGTTTACGTGACTTGGCCCACCGCAGCGGGATCGCAGTACCTTGTTTGACCTTACTGTCTCCAGAGTCGGCTGGGTGTTTTGATGAAATGGTCGCCAGCTACGTGGCTCGTCAGCGTAAGCCGGTTTCTGTTGAGGAAGCAGGTAGCCGGCTTAAACAACCGTTGGATTTTGCCATGATGATGGTTGCCTACGGTTATGCCGACATCTGTATCGGCGGTAACGTATCGACAACGGGTGATGTCATTCGTTCGGCTATTCGCGGTGTTGGTATTGCGCCGAACTCCAAAACGGTATCGAGCTTTTTTCTGATGCTCTCACCAGATGGCCAAGCCGTACACGCGTTTTCCGATGCGGGAGTGATCCCGTTGCCGACGGCAGAGCAGTTAGCCGATATCGCTATTGATACAGCGGCAAACTTTGCCCGTATCACTGGCCAAACTCCGCGGGTCGCCATGCTGTCATTTTCTACCAAAGGTAGTGCAGAGCACCCCGTCGTAAGCAAAGTCACCGAAGCAACAGAGATGGTTCGCCATCGCTGCCCGGACTTAATCATCGATGGTGAAGTGCAGTTTGATGCTGCCATTGTCCCTGCGGTTGCGGCGCAGAAAATGCCAAATAGCCCACTAGAAGGGCTGGCGAATGTGTTTATTTTCCCTTCCCTTAACGCTGGCAATATTGCTTACAAGGTTGCCCAGCGGTTAGGTGGATATATTGCGTTGGGGCCAATGCTGCAAGGCTTGGCTTCACCTGTACATGATTTATCTCGCGGCTGTAGTGCGAACGATATCGTAGATATTTCGGTATTGGCGTCCTGTCTGTGTCGATAACTTTAAACAAACAAATGTTGAGGAATAACTAATGGAAGCGTTAGGCATTATTGAAACCAAAGGACTGACTGCATTGATCGAAGCATCTGATGCGATGGTCAAGGCAGCTCGCGTTCAGTTGGTGGGTTACAAGCAAATTGGCTCTGGCATCGTTTCTGCGATGGTACGTGGCGATGTGGCGGCTTGCAAAGCGGCAACAGATGCCGGTGCTGCTGCCGCTCAACGCCTTGGCGAAGTGGTTGCCGTTCATGTGATCCCGCGTCCTCACGGCGATTTGGAAGCCATCTTCCCGATCACTACCGAAGTGGAAGCAAAACCAGCAACAACAAAATCACGCAGTGAAACCAAATAATTTAGGAGCAGACAAATGGACGCATTAGGAATTCTAGAAACGAAAGGCTTGACTGCGCTTATCGAGGCATCGGATGCGATGGTCAAAGCGGCACGTGTTGAGTTAGTTGGTTATCAGCAAATTGGCTCTGGTTATGTTACTGCGCTGATCCGTGGCGATGTTGCGTCGTGCAAGGCTGCAACGGATGCAGGCTCTGTTGTCGCGCAGCGTTTGGGTGAGCTAGTGGCTGTCCACGTTATTCCTCGCCCTCATCAAGATCTTGAAAAAGTATTTCCGATCACAGTGAAGTAATGGCTTTCCCTTGGCATGTGCTGAGGGATTAACAGCATGAGGAATTCGTATGCGCATCGCGAGAGTCATAGGCCATGTTATTGCAACTGTCCGGAGTCAACACATGCGGATGGATAAGCTCTGCTTGGTCGAGTTTATCGATAAGCAGGGTAGTGGCATGGGTGAGCTCCATATTGCGATGGATCAGCTTGGCGCGGGCGAAGACGAGTGGGTGATGGTGGTCTCGGGCAGTTCGGCCCGAGCGGCTTACGGCGATTTGCAAACCGGTTCACCGGTTGATCTCTGCGTGGTGGGGATCATTGATGAAGTCACCGCGTCACGCGAACAGCTTTATCGGAAAATTTAACCTGTTGCTTGGAGTAGGTTCATTATGGATCAGCAGCAAATAGAAGAAATTGTCAGACGTGTAGTGATGCAACTAGATGTCTCCAGTACGCCTTCTGGTAGTGAGGTCGGTGATTACGGTATCTATCCCACATTGGATGGCGCTGTTGCAGCAGCGAAGCTTGCCCAGAAAAAAATTCATTCGTTGGCTTTACGGGATGAAATGATTTTGGCCATTCGACGAATGACCAAAAAGCATGCTAAAGAGCTGTCGACTATGGCAGTAGAAGAAACGGGGTTTGGCCGTATCGACGATAAAATCGCCAAACACTTGTTAGTTGCCCAGCGTACTCCCGGAACTGAAATTCTTGCCCCGCAGGCGGTTTCAGGTGATGCCGGTATGAGCTTGATGGAAAATGCGCCTTGGGGGGTCATCGCTTCAGTTACTCCAAGTACGAATCCATCTTGTACGGTGATCAATAATGCGATCAGTATGATTGCTGCGGGCAATGCGGTGGTCTTCGCTCCTCACCCGGCTGCTAAGAAGGTGTCGCAGTATGCAATCCAGCTGGTTAATAAGGCTTGTGAAAGTGTGGGTGGCCCAGCCAGCATTTGTACCACGGTTGCTACGCCATCCCTAGAAAATGCTCAAGCCTTGTTCTGCTATCCAGGGATCGGTCTGCTGGTCGTGACTGGTGGTGACGCCGTTGTCGATGCTGCTCGCAAAGTTACGGATAAACGTCTTATTGCAGCAGGTCCTGGTAATCCGCCTGTGGTGGTGGATGAAACGGCTGATTTGCAACGTGCCGCAATTTCTATCGTGCAAGGCGCATCGTTTGATAACAACATCGTGTGTGCGACGGAAAAAGAAATTATTGCGGTTGCATCGATAGCCGATGAACTGAAAGCCTGCATGTGTCAGCACGGTGCGTTTGAATTAACCCCAGCGCAAGCAGAGTCAG
The DNA here is from genome assembly GCF_003025555.1 of Photobacterium lutimaris. Taxonomy (GTDB): domain Bacteria; phylum Pseudomonadota; class Gammaproteobacteria; order Enterobacterales; family Vibrionaceae; genus Photobacterium; species Photobacterium lutimaris. The sequence continues at coordinate 217,518 of NZ_PYMH01000003.1, forward strand.
TCGCGCGTGTTGTACTCAAGGGATATCCCGGAGAGCATCCATCGGCCGATCCTAAATGGGTAGGGCGAGATGCGGCCAAAATTGCCGCTGCCGCTGATATCCAGGTCCCTGATGATACGCGTCTGCTGGTTTTTGATGCTGATAAAGAGCACGCCTTTGCTACAACTGAACAGATGATGCCGATTATCCCATTGATCCGGGCCCAGAATGTTGATCAGGCAATTGATTGGGCTGTAGAGCTTGAAAGTGGTAATCGCCATACCGCAGCCATTCATTCAAAAAATATTGATGTGCTAACTCGGATGGCCTTTGAGATGGATTGTAGCCTGCTTGCCAAAAATGGACCTGCGATTGCTGCAATTGGTGCTGGTGGGGAAGGTTGGACAACCATGACGATTTCGACCCCTACAGGGGAAGGGGTGACGAATGCGTTGACGTTCACCCGCAAGCGCCGTTGTACCGCAGTAGATGCATTCAGGATTGTATAGCTATGACTAATTTGCGCGAACGTGTTAACCAACACCTGATGCTCATTGATGAACTGGTCAATGACGAGTCCCCGATTTCTGCACCGCAGCAATGGCATGTTGGCATCGACTTAGGTACAGCAGACATTCAGACCGTGGTGGTTGATGGTCACGGACTACCTGTTGCTGCATTTCTAGATTGGGCCGATGTGGTGCGAGATGGTGTCGTTGTTGATTATGTCGGTGCTTGTCGGATTGTGCGGGAGCAGTTACGTAAAGTTGAGCAGAAGCTGGGTGTGAATGTTGAGCATGCAATTACATCATACCCGCCGGGCACCGATCCTCGGATTTCTATCAATGTCGTGGAATCCGCCGGGGTGTTAGTGAGTCATGTGATTGATGAGCCAAGCAGCGTTGCTGAGCTACTGCAAATCCAAGATGGGGCGGTGATTGATGTCGGTGGCGGAACCACAGGGACTGCCATTATAGCCAATGGCGAGTTGGTCACCTCCCTCGACGAGCCATCGGGCGGTCGCCATGTCAGCTTGACAATTGCGGGTGGACTTGGGGTCGAGATGGATGAAGCAGAACAACACAAGCGCCGCAGCCATGAAGACCCACTTATTGCCACCATGGCCAAGCCTGTTATTGAAAAAATGGCTGACATTGTTAGTGATCATTTGGTTGGTCACCAGCCAACCGCGATGTATTTGACGGGGGGAGGCACCTTGATTGCGGGCTTTAGCGATATTTTCCGTAAGGCATTTCCAACAATCAATGTCGTTGAGTTTTCATGCGCCCTGTACCTGACACCACTTGCCATAGCGAGCTATGGCCTGATGCTTGAAGGTAAGGAGTAAGCGATGACCGTGTCACAAGCCGATGTCGCCGCGATTGTCCAACAAACGCTAACTCAATACCGGCCTCACCGTGGTTTTACTTTCCGCTCACCAGCCGTCACGGTAACAGGCGGCTACTGCATCAACCAACTGGGGGATGTGCTTAAAGAGCTTGGTGCGTCCAATGTTCTGCTCGTCGCCGACAAGCAAGTCTACCAGCTTGGCTTAACGGCAAGCTGTGAAGCGGCTATCAAGTTATCTGGACTTTCTTTGACACTGTTTACCGATATTACCGGTGAGCCCGATAGTGATTGCCTGAAGAGCGGTAACGACATCCTCAAGGCTTGTGGCGCAGACTTTGTGCTAGGTGTTGGCGGTGGCTCGGCGTTGGATGCCGCCAAAGCCATTGCCGTTATTGGTGATTACCAAGGCAAACTGACCGATTATCAAGTTGGTGGTATTGCATCACGGCGAGTCGGGCTGGGAGCGATTCCGACCACGGCGGGTACCGGTTCAGAAGTGACCGATATTACCGTGATTAAAGATTTGGCGTTGGGTATCAAGGTACCCGTAAAGGGGCCGGCTTTAGTGCCAGATATGGCACTTATCGATCCGACCCTGATGCTAGGCGTGCCTGCTGAGATCACTGCTGCTACGGGTATCGATGCACTGACCCATGCCATAGAGGCGTATATTTCTCGCTTTTCCAATCCGCTATCCAAAGCGTATGCCTATCATGCGATTGAAGCTATCAGTAAAGCACTACCCGTTGCCGCAGGCTATGGCAAAGATATTGATAAGCGGTATGACATGGCCGTCGCAGCCTATAAAGCAGGTTTGGCATTCAGTAATGCAGGGCTGGGTTTGACCCACGCTATCTCTCATCAGGTCGGGGCTCGCTATCACCTTGCTCACGGGGTTGCCAATGCCATCTTGCTACCGTATGTGATGGCTTTTAATGCCCTTAGCTGTGAAGCCGAATTAGCAGAAGTGGCCAATGCACTGGGTGTCGGGCGTGATTCCATGACCCCGCGCGAGCGCTGCAGGGCGGCGGTGTTGGCAGTGCGTCAGCTGGTAATGGACTTGGGGCTGCCGACCTCACTTGCTGATGTTGATATTGCCAAGCGGGATATTCCTTTGTTGGCGGAACAGGCAATGAAAGACATCTGCCTGCAGGGCAACCCAAGAGATGTGAGGCCTGCGCAGATCTCAGGACTATTGCAGCAAGTCATTTCCGGCACCTTGCCGGAAGGATATTGCTGATGGATAGAAAAGTTATCCATAGTGTCGGGATCGATATTGGTACCACCACAACCCAAGTGATTTTTTCTAACCTGACGGTGGTTAACCGTGCGCCTGCCTCTCAGGTGCCGGTCTATGAATTTATTGAGCGTGAAATTGCTTATCAGAGCCCGGTGACGTTCACACCAATTAATCGTCAGGGCACGATTGATGCGTCAGGGTTACAGCAATTTATTGAACAGCAAATTGATCAAGCCGGTCTTGCGGACGGCGTTGAAACCGGCGCGATCATTATTACCGGTGAAACGGCAAAAGCGCATAACGCCCGTGATGCAATTATGGATTTGTCGCAGCGGTTAGGTGATTTTGTGGTTGCTACAGCAGGACCCAATCTCGAATCGGTTATTGCGGGCCGCGGAAGTGGCGCCCAGGAACTGGCCCTTAACGGTCACCTTAAAGTGATGAATATCGATATTGGCGGCGGAACATCCAATTATGTGGTGTTTGACTGTGGCCGGGTTGTCGAAACCGCTTGCCTCAATATCGGTGGCCGCTTGGTTGAGCTCAATGACAGCGGTGATGTGGTATATGTCCATAAACCGGCTTTAGCGGTGATGCAGGACTTGTTTGGGGAAACCTTACACCCGCGTCAGATCACCGGTGATCATCTCAAGCGCATGGTTGACCGGATGGCCGATTTGATTGTTGAAGTCATGGAGGGGCAGTTATCGCCACTGGCAGTACAGCTGCTGCAAACATCGGCTTTATCAGAACATAAAGATCTTGATGCTGTTTTTCTAAGTGGTGGCGTCGGAGAGTGTTACTACCATGCGGATAACCCCGCGCAAATAGATAATTTTGGCGATATTGGCCCTCAGCTTGCGCTGTCATTGTTGCGCCATGGCAGGTTGGCTCATTATCCGATACGCCGCCCAAACCAGACATTACGCGCCACGGTCATTGGTGCCGGTGCATATTCACTGACACTATCGGGCTCAACGATCTGGCTTAATTCTGACGAACTGCCACTTAAAAATATTCCTGTGGTACACCCTGCGGTGGACTGGCAACAGCCACAGCCAGAAATATGCAATCAAATTGTTATTGCTGCTGAGCGAATGGATCTGGCCATAGGCTGTGACCGCTATGCAATAGCACTCGATCGTGGAATGCCAATACGTTACCAAACCGTGCAGCATGTCGCGGCTGAATTAGCGCAGTTTTACCAGCACTACGGCAATCATCAGGATCCGGCATTTGTCATTGTACATAACGATATTGGTAAAGCGTTGGGGATGGAATTACAGCCTAAGCTGCATCCTCTGCCTATCACGGTCATTGACGAAGTGATCACCCATGAGGGTGACTATATCGATATTGGAAACAGTTACTTCGGCGGGGAGATTGTGCCATTAACTGTGAAATCTCTCGCCTTCCCGTCTTAAAAGGAGTTGTTACATGAAGTTAAAAACCCACCTGTTTGGTCAAACTTACCAATTCAGGGATGTGAAAGATGTACTTGCTAAAGCGTCAGATCTTCGCTCGGGCGATATTTTGGCGGGCGTTGCGGCGCATACGGCGCAAGAGCGAGTCGCGGCTAAACACGTGCTGTCGGAAATGACCTTGAAAGATTTGCGTGAAAATCCGGTTGTCAGCTACGAAACCGACTTGATCACTCGGATTAATCAAGACAGCTTGAATCGCACCATGTTCGAGAAAATTCAGAACTGGACGGTGAGTGAGCTACGTGAATATGTACTCAGTGATGTCAGTAACGAAGACATGCAGCGTCTGCGCAAAGGTTTGACCGCAGAAATGGTGTCAGCCGTTGGTAAGTTGTGCTCGAATGGTGACTTGATGTATGGCGCCAGTCAGATGCCGGTTATCACCAAAGCCAATGCGACCGTCGGTTTGCCAGGGCACTTTAGCTGTCGTCTACAGCCAAATGATACCCGCGATAACGTCAATTCGATTCTGGCACAAACCTATGAAGGTTTGACCTATGGTTGTGGCGATGCGGTGATTGGTATTAACCCGGTGACAGATAGCGTCGAAAATACCACCCAGATGCTAAATGCCATTCAAGATGTGATCACGAAATGGGATATTCCAACCCAGCCTTGTGTCTTGGCGCACATTAGTACCCAGATGGAAGCGGTTCGCCGCGGCGCGCCTGGTGGTTTGCTATTCCAAAGTATTGCGGGTTCAGAAAAAGGTCTGGCGGAGTTTGGCGTGAGTGTCGATATGCTTGACGAAGCCTATGAGGTCGGTAAGCAATATTGCAACTTGGCCGGCGAGAACATGATGTATTTTGAGACCGGGCAGGGATCCGAGCTCTCTGCCGATGCCCACCATGGTGCCGATCAGATGACCATGGAAGCGCGTTGCTATGCATTGGCACAACGTTATAACCCACACCTGGTCAACACCGTCGTCGGGTTTATCGGCCCTGAATATCTTTACAACCACCAACAGATTATCCGGGCTGGTCTGGAAGACCACTTCATGGGCAAGCTGTCGGGCATTCCGATGGGGTGTGATGCGTGCTACACCAACCATGCCGATACGGATCAGAATTCGAACGAAAACCTAGTGACCCTTCTGGCTGCTGCTGGAGTTAACTTTGTCATTGGTATGCCGCTTGGTGACGACATCATGCTGAATTACCAAACCACCTCATTCCATGATACTGCCACGGTGAGGCAGCTTTTGAAATTGCGTCCGGCGCCGGAGTTTGAAGCGTGGATGGAAACCATGGGCTTCATGGAAAATGGCCGCTTAACCCGCAAGGCGGGCGACCCATCAGTTTTCTTCAAATAAGGGGTAGCTAGGAATGAACGAACAGAAGATTCAGGATATTGTCGCCACCGTACTTGCACAGCTAGGTGAAAAAGATGTCAGCCCAGCAGCGGTAACCAAGGTGGTTGATGCTCAGGTAACACAGCAGAGTAATAACAGTAATGAATCATTACCAGATTTGGGTGATAAGTGCTTTAAGAAGTGGAACGGTATTCGTGATGCCGCTGACAGCAAAGTGATTGATGACTTGATGTCACAAACGGATGCTCGGGTGGGAACTGGCCGTACCGGCCCTCGTCCAAGAACAACGGCTTTACTGCGATTTTTGGCCGATCACTCACGTTCTAAAGATACGGTGATTAAGAATGTCGAATCGTCATGGTTGCAAGAGCGTAACCTGCTGGAAGTGCAGTCTTGTGCTGCTGATAAAGATGTTTATCTAACCCGCCCGGATCTTGGCCGCAAACTCAATGATGATGCCAAGATGCTGATCCGTGATAACTGCAAAAAATCGCCACAGGTACAGGTTGTGCTATCCGATGGTCTGAGTTTGGACGCCGTAACCGTCAACCATGATGAAATTCTTCCGCCACTCATCAATGGCTTAAAGAATGCTGGATTAGATGTGGGCACACCTTTCTTCCTGCGATACGGCAGGGTAAAAGCACAAGATGAAATTGGCATGTTGCTTGATGCTGAAGTTAACTTGCTGCTGATTGGAGAGCGTCCGGGGTTGGGGCAATCAGAATCCTTAAGTTGTTATGCGATCTATAAGCCAACAGATAAAACGGTCGAGTCGGATCGCACTGTAATATCAAATATTCACGCAGGGGGGACACCACCAGTAGAAGCAGCGGCGGTGATCGTCGATTTGGTAAAAACCATGCTGGCGCAGAAAGCCAGTGGCATTAACTTGAAGCGCTAAGAAGGAACGAAGCATGGCAATTTTAGACAAAATTCAACCATCAGTATTGGCTACCCGTGTGATTGCCTCGGTCGATCAGGTGTACAAGGAAAAAATGGGGCTTCAGCCCCATCACAACAGCATAGGTATCATCACCTCTGATTGTGATGACGTGACCTATTGCGCCTTGGATGAAGCAACCAAAGCGGCAAATGTAGATGTGGTTTATGCCCGTTCATTTTATGCCGGTGCTGCGCACTCATCCGGCCCGACATCCGGTGAAGTGATCGGTATTTTGGCTGGTGGTTGCCCGGCAGATGTCATTGCTGGCCTAGAACGAGCCAAAGCGTTTATCGAAGACGAAGCCGCTTTCCAGTGCGCTGATGAAAATGGTGATATTGCTTTTTTTGCCCATTTGGTGTCATCAACAGGCAGCTATCTATCCGCCGAAGCCGGGGTAGAGCAGGGCGAAGCTCTAGCTTATTTGATTGCTCCTCCGTTAGAAGCAATGTACGCCCTGGATGCAGCGCTGAAAGCCGCTGATGTTCAGTTGGTGAACCTGTTTGCGCCGCCGTCGGAAACTAACTTTGGTGGCGGCCATTTAGCCGGTTCACAAGCGGCGTGCCGAGCGGCATGTGATGCGTTTGAGGCTGCCGTACTTGATGTTGCTCGCAATCCAATAGCTAACTAGGCGAGGTCGATGTGGAACCGTTATTGAACCTGGTTCAACAAGGCGGCGTCGTCGGTGCGGGGGGCGCTGGCTTTCCGACCTACGTCAAACTTGATTGCCAAGTTGAGCTGGTGTTGGCCAATGGCGCTGAATGTGAGCCACTGCTGTATAAAGATCAGGTCTTGATGCAGCAGTGGGGACACGAGTTGTGTGGCGGGATGTTATTGGCCATGAAGCAGGTCGGTGCATCCCGTGGGATCATTGGTATTAAAAAGAAAAATACCGATACCATTGCGATACTGACCGCATTGTTGCCAGCCAATATCGAATTGCTGCTGATGGAAGACGTTTATCCTGCCGGTGATGAAGTTGAGTTGGTTTTCCATGCAACGGGCAAACGCATTCCTGCTGGCGGGTTACCTAAAGATATCGGGGTGATGGTTAATAACATTGAGTCCTTTATCAATGTGTTTCGTGCGGCCAATGGCTTGCCAGTTACAGAAACTATGATTTCCGTTCACGGAGAAGTACCGTCACCGTATTCGGCGTGGTTACCCATTGGAATGACTTACCGTGAGGCTATCGTACTTGCTGGTGGTATGACCCGTGACGAGTGCGTCGTTGTTGAAGGTGGCCCGATGATGGGCTCGGTGACGGAGGATTTGGATAAGCCAATTACGAAAGTCTCCAGTGGTTTGCTGGTGTTGCCGAAAAGTTCACGAATAGCTCGCTTCAAATTGCGCAGTGAAGCCGATCTTCGCCGGATAGGCAAAGCGGCATGTGATCAATGTAGCTTGTGTACATCCATGTGCCCGCGGAATTTGCTGGGCTATCCGATTAAACCGCATTTGGCGATGCGTTCGCTTCAGGTTTCAGGCGGCAATAACCAGAGCTTTGCCTTGGCGGCGCAAGCATGCTGCGAGTGTAACCTTTGTACGATGTGGTCGTGTCCGGAAGGGCTGGATCCGAGCCGGGTATGTGGCACTACCAAGCGGGCGTTACGTGAGCAGCAACAATGGCAAACGCCAGCGGAGCTGCAAGCAAAAACAACCGAGGTGCATCCTTTGCGGGAGTATCGAGGAGTGCCGACTAAGCGGCTCGCCCAGCGTTTGGAGTTAAGCCAATACATGGGGGTAAAAGCCACTTACCGAGAATGTGAATATGTGCCTGCACAGGTTTGTATTCCGTTGGCGCAGCATATTGGAAAGCCTGCTCAAGCCATTGTCAAAGAGGGCGATGTGGTAGTTAAAGGACAGATGATCGGCCAGCCTGCAGAAGGCGGACTCAGTATCGCTGTGCATGCCAGTATCTCAGGTATCGTTGCTTCAGTAGGTGATTCTGTCGTCATTAACTATCAGGCAGTCACAGAATAGGTGGCTTAATGCAATTAGAAATAGATTGGAAAAACAAATGGTAAATGCAATTGGCTGTATTGAACTCAACTCTATTGCTCGGGGCTACTTGGTTGCAGATGCCATGCTAAAAGCGGCCAACGTCGAGATTTTATTTAACCGCACGATTTGCCCTGGCAAGTTTATGGTCATGGTGAGTGGGGATGTGGCCGCTATTAATGCCGCGGTTGAAACTGGGTTGCGGGTTGGCGGTGGTGAGGTGATAGATGATCTGATCATTGCGAATGTTCATCCAGATGTGTTTCCAGCTATTGCGGGTACCCGCGTTGTCGAACATACCTCAGCACTGGGTATTGTTGAAACATTTTCTGTTGCTGCAATTGTTGAAGCGGCTGATGCAGCAGTGAAGGCTGCAAATATTGAATTGCTAGAAGTCCATATGGCAATGGCCATTGGTGGTAAAGGTTTTGTCACTCTAACCGGTGATGTGGCTGCTGTACAAGCTGCGGTAGACGCTGCAGCCGACAGAATTAGGGACAAAGGTGTGTTGGTCGATAAGGTAGTGATTGCACAGCCACGCAAAGAAATTTTAGAAGGAAAAATATAACCCAGCGAATAATTACCAAACATTAGCGCCTAACAAGGCGAGCAATACGATTTAACACGTTTCACTTTTTAGCCGTATGCAGTTGCATAGGGCGGGCTTCTTACACCTTGGAAAAAGTAGCCATCACGTGCAACTGATGAAAATCATTATTTGGGAAAAGGAAGGTACATCATGAATGACATTATTCTATACATTATGGTGGGCTTTATGGTGTTGGGTGCAGTAGATAAAGTACTCGGCAACCGTTGGGGCTACGGACAGCAATTTGATGAAGGCTTCATGGCAATGGGGGCACTTGCATTAGCAATGGTCGGGGTCGTGAGTTTGGCTCCGGTTTTAGCTAACTTACTGAGTCCGGTTGTGGTGCCGCTTTACACCGCATTGGGTGCCGATCCCGCGATGTTTGCCGGTACATTATTGGCTAACGATATGGGGGGCTACCCACTGGCACAAAGTATGGCTGAAACCGAAGCTGCTGGCTTGTTTTCAGGTTTGATCCTTGGGGCCATGATGGGGCCAACATTGGTATTTACTATTCCAGTAGCTTTAGGAATTATCCAAAAAGAAGACACTAAATATCTGGCCCGTGGTGTGCTAATCGGTATGACCACCATTCCTGTTGGCTGTTTTGTAGGTGGTTTGGTCGCAGGTTTTGATATGGCCATGATCTTGGGGAATTTAGTCCCTATCGTTATTGTGGCCGGTTTGATTGCCGTTGGTCTATGGCTCAAGCCTGAAGCGATGATCCGCGGCTTTGAAGTGTTTGGTAAAGGGGTGATTGCTGTTATTACGATTGCACTGGCTGCGATTGTTGTAGAAACATTAACAGGGGTTGTTTTGATCCCGGGTATGGCACCTATCTCTGACGGTATCGAAATTGTTGGTGCTATCGCCATTGTATTGGCCGGTGCTTTCCCGATGGTACACTTTATTACTAAGCACCTGAACAAACCGCTGATCAAACTTGGTAGTTCGATGGGGATGGGAGAAACGGCAGCTGCAGGGTTAGTGGCGACAATGGCGAACAACATTGCGATGTTTAATATTTTCAAAGATATGGATAACCGCGGTAAGGTTATTAATGTTGCCTTTGCGGTGTGTGGTTCGTTTGTCTTTGGTGATCACCTTGGCTTCACCGCGGCGGTAAACAGCGACATGATTTCGGCGGTAGTGGCTGGCAAACTAGTGGGTGGTTTAAGTGCCTTAATACTTGCGGTATACGTGACTCGTAACATGACGGATGAACCAGATATGGTTCCAGCAAATCAGCCATAGTTTATAGATTTTCGTACCGCTTAGAACTTCGTACTTCTAATCATCAATATGTTTGAGGGGCAGCAGAGATGCTGCCTCTTTTTTATTTGGCCAATTAGGCGAGTGTGCATAACTTCTATACTTAAACAGGCGGGTGTTACCCGGTTGGAACGTGGCTTTAGCACTGTTAATTTGTTGCAGATGAAGGCTTTCAAGGAGGCGTTATGGCGACTAATCATGTAAAGCAGGATAACGTAGGGCAGGGCAATCAAATCCATAAAAGATCATTGAGTATGCATGAAGGTATCGCGGATTGGTGTGATACTTGTGTCTGCGAGGCAGAACCTTACTGGGTCGAAGTCGCAGAAGAGATGGGCATAAATATGAGTGACTATGAGGATGGCCATTGAAAAGTACCGCAGCGAATGGCTGCGGTATTTTTTAGGGGGATGCTGCAAGTTTGCGGCTTACTGAAGAGATTCAAGCAGGGTATTGAGCTCTTTCATCAGGTTTTCAGTTTCAGGATTACTCGTCTTCATTGCGGCAAACGTATCGGCTTGAAGTTTTTCCTGCATAGCCATCAAGGTCGCGTCAGAAAGAATGCTTTCGCGTTGTTCTGCCAGTTGACGTTTAGCAGCGGCAAATTCCTTGATCAATGCTTCACGCTCTTCTTCGCTGGTTTCAGCATTACGAACTTTGTTTTGAATCTCTTGCGCTTGGCTGATGAACTCGTCGGGGTTATAGCCAACTTCTTTAGCTTTTTCTTGATATGCAGCTTCGAATGCTTTTGCTTGTTCAACAAGCCCAGGGTTAGATTGCAGTGTCTGCTGGCGGATACTTGTTAAGTCGCGCTGGATCGCATTGATACGATACGTTGCTTCTTTTTGATTGGCAACGGTATCTGTTGCTACGTCACTGGCCTTGGATGCAGGGCTGAAGGCGAACATAGTCACAAGCATCAGTGGTAGAGCGTATTTTAATAGGTTCAATACTGAATTCGGTTGTTGCTGGGTATACGTTTTGCTGTTTTGCATAAATTAACCTTTATAGAGGGTTATCATCGCTATGACTGCAATGTATAAAAGCGCTGCAAGCGGAATGTCAGTATTGTGTCATGTATGCTGGATAAAGACTGAACAAGCATAAAAAAGCCGGCAATCCATGTGCCGGCAATAAACTTGAGATAGTGTTTTTAATTGCTGGCTGATGCCAGTCAGGGTTAGTGTTCTTCGCCCTTAAGGAATTGGGTGTCCAACTGGCAGAAAGCAACGAGAACTGCGGCGGCAGCGGCATAGAAGCCGAACTTATCGCGCTGTTTCGCTTCTGCACTGAATGCCGGCAGCCAATTGAGTAGCATGGTATTGATAAAGTTGAGTTGAGCTTGCATGACCGGCTCGGCTTGTTCTTCTGAACCTTGCTGGTTGGCCATGATGATTAGGTTACCCATGAAGTCGAGCTCGACAGCAAGATGATCGGCTGGTTCATTGAACTCTTTGCGCTGGGCAATGCCGTACTCTTCCATCAGCTTATTCATATCTTGTGCCGGCTTGTCGTTCATCAGGCCACTTTTGCCTACATACATAGAGGCATAAGGCAGGGCACCCGATTTGGGTGTGCTAAGGAACAGGCCACAGAAGTCAGCGGCAAGCTCTAGCTGGGCATCTTCACGGCTCTCCAGTCGCTTTACGGCTTCGCGGAAGGCTTCTACCGGCTGCTTAAGCTCTGGGGTCATGGCCAAACCTGACAAGAAAGTGACCATGTCGCCACCACGGTACTGTTCGATGTCCTGCTCGGTTAGCTCACGAGCGAAAAGGGATGACATCCACCAATAAATCTCTGCGCGCTGTTCGTTGAAAGCAATAAACTCTTTCATGATCACTCCAAATCAAGGCATACGGCTAGCTAGTTTCGCCGTATAGAAAACATATTCAAATAGAATAAATTATGCATTTATTATACGTGAATAGGTTCTTTAAACACACTGTTATAAAAGTAAAAAAATACTCAGAGGCCGAAGCCTCCGAGTCGGGCGGTATACCGTCCTGCACGCAGGGTAGTATACCGCCCGGGACACTAACTTATTCTAGATCCATTGCTGGGAAGAGTGGGTTAATGTCAGTAACGGCTGTTGGGCCGTGGAAACCGGTAACGGCTGGAACCGTCCCCGTGTACTTCTCGATCTCTACCTGTGCAGAGGATGCGATAGTTGCCTGAGCCAGTTTTGATGAACCGATATCCTGAGTCAGTACGTTTGGATCACCGTAAGTACAGATAGTACCTGGTTTGCCACCTTCAAGTGGGCTGTACCATGCACCTTCGTGGATACGACAAACGCCAGACATGTAGTCATCAGATACCACTGCGCCAGCAAGAACTTCACCACGGTCGTTGAATACGCGTACGATATCACCTGACTTGATGCCACGTGCTTTTGCGTCTTCCGTACTGATGTAAACCGGTTCACGGTCAGCAACCGCATATGTTGCACGGTGCTCAGTAGAAGAACACAGCTGCGAGTGCAGGCGGTGTTTCGGGTGAGTACTTTGCATGTTCAGCGGGAATTTATCTGAACGAGGACCACCGTGGCTACGCTCAGTTTTCTCGAACCACATTGGATGGCCCTGACAGTCGTCGTAGTTCATATCGGCGATAGTCTTACAGTAGATCTCGATAAGGCCGGTTGCAGTACCTAGTGGCTCAAGATCCGGTTCGTTACGGAATGATTCGTGACGAACCCACTCAGTACCAGCAGGGAACTCGATGAAGCCTTCTTCTTCCCAGAACTTATTGAAGTTAGACATGCGTACACCGATACCACGTCCTTGCAGGCGGGCACCGTTGTAGAACTGCTCAATCCACTCCATCTGTGACTTGCCTTCGGTGAAGGCTTCTTCACGATCATAGCGGCGACACAGTTCACGGAAGATGTCGAAATCGTCTTTCGCTTCGTACATTGGCTCTACGACTTTAGGTAGGGCAATGATACCGGCGTTGGAGTGGTTACCGTATTGTTCGATATCGTTACGCTCGTGCGTTGTGGTTGCAGGTAGAACGATATCGGCAAAACGACAAGTAGCTGTCCACTGGTGGTCTACAGAAACAACCGTTTCCAGTTTACGCCACGTTTTGATCATCTTGTTACGATCTTGGTGGTGGTGGAACGGGTTGTTACCACAGAATATCGCCATTTTCATCTCAGGGAATTTAACTGAATGGCCATTCCACTCAATTGTCTTACCTGGGTTTTCAATACAGTCAACAAAACGCGCAACAGGAATAAAGTTTGAGTAACCTTTGTATGAACCGTTGTGGATTGGAGCAACACCGGTAACACCACTAAAGCCAGACATCAACGGACCGGCAGACGTTACCGAGCCCGCATCGTTGTAGTGCCAGCCAAAGCCGAAACCACCACCTGGCAGACCAATTTGGCCCAGCATTGCGGCTACAACAACCAGCATCCACGCGTACTGCTCGCCGTGCTGCATACGCTGTAGACACCAGCCACCGATGATCTGGGTACGGCCCGAAGCCATTTGACGAGCAAGCTCACGGATGGTATCAGCATCAATACCACAAATTTTCGCAGCCCATTCTGGTGTTTTCGCAACACCGTCTTTCTCACCAAGTAGGTATGGCAGGAATTTGTCGAAACCTGTGGTGTAGTCAGCCAGGAACTCTTTGTTGTAGCGGTTCTCTGTGTATAGCGTGTGCGCAATCGCCAGCATCAAAGGAACATCTGTTTGTGGGTTCACTTTAACCTGCTCGCCACCGACAAACTTCTGGGTGTCAGAAACAACGGGATCAACGTAGATAACTTTGATTTCGTTGTTTTTAACTTTTTCTGCTAGCTGATCAAAGTAAGCATATGGGCTGTGATCTGGAACCAACCAGCCAACCTGCAGGTTTTTAATCGGGTCAGAACCCCAGATCACGATGGTGTCTGAATGCTCAAGCACTAGCGGCCAAGAAGTCTGCTGTTCGTAAACTTCCATTGCACCGGCAACGTATGGCAAAACCACCTGTGCAGCACCTGTTGAGTAATCCCCCATTTTCGCTAGGAATGTACCGTGCAGGCCGATGGCACGCATCATCATGGTACCAGCAGAGTGCAGTTTGCCAACTGACTGCCAACCCGTGTGGCCGGCGTATAGTGCACTTGGGCCGTAGTTGTTCTGGACTCGCTCCATCTCATGGTAGAAGAAATCCAATGCCTGAGACCAAGGCACGCGCACAAAACGGTTGTCACCACGCTGGGTTGTGTCTGATTTGTAACCGTGCTTCAACCAGTCTAGGCGAACCATCGGGTACTTAATACGTGCTGGGTTGTAAACAACTTCACGCACACCGTCGATCATTGTGGTTGGGTGCTTGTCTTTTTCGAATGGTACGGTATCAACCCATACGCCGTTCTCGACTTTGGCTCGGAACGCACCCCAGTGGGAGCCAGAGAGCACTTCACCAGAGAAGCTTGTTTTGGTCTCGGTTGCAGCCATGGCGCTACGTGGGGCCAGTAGGCTAGTACCAACAACTGATGCAGCACTCGCTACTACCATGCCAGATAAGAAGCGGCGGCGAGAAACGCCTTTATTTAGAATTTGAGTTGCCATTGAGCAATTCCTTAAATTTGAATTCTTTGTGCGTGGGAGGGGGAAGATGCCTTCCCCCCCTGCTAACAGGAATTAATGTGCGCCAGCGCCGCCGGTGTCACTACCGTGGTTCTGAAGGTACTTCAGTAGGGTACGCTCTTCAGTTTTGCTTAGACGGTAGTATGCGCTCATGCCGTTCAGGCTTGAGATCCAACCGTTTGCAGTAAAATGCCCAGGTGCTGGGGCTGCGTGGCATGCAGTACAGGTAGAGCCGTACATGCCTTCTGCGTAGTTCCAGATTGGTTGGATGTCATCAATCATGTCATCTTTGGTGATCCAGCCTTCAACAGAAACGTGCTGCCAAACGATGTTGGTTGTCGCATCTGTTTGCTCTTCGAGAAGTTGCTCTGAAGCTTTCACATCACCACGAATTGTCGCCTTGAATACACGTTTACCCATGTATTCAGTAAGCACTCGACCACGACCTTCTTTCTCAAGCCAGCCATCAATCTTCACTTTCATCATGTCACCATCACGCTCAAGCACAGTAACTTCAGAGGCTGGTAACAGGTTGCCTGATACGGTGCTGTTTGCATCAGCAACGGCAAAAATACTCTTTTCGCTGAGTGAGTAAAGGGTCTCTGCAACGGCACCTTGCGTGTTAGCCGTCGCTTGAAGCTCTTCGAAGTCTTTCTGGAAGCCGCCCGCCATGTTCGGTAGTTCGTGGGCAATACCTTTGTG
Source organism: Photobacterium lutimaris (assembly GCF_003025555.1). Lineage (GTDB taxonomy): Bacteria > Pseudomonadota > Gammaproteobacteria > Enterobacterales > Vibrionaceae > Photobacterium > Photobacterium lutimaris. The sequence continues at coordinate 232,982 of NZ_PYMH01000003.1, forward strand.
ACACTCGATACAGTTCATGTCTTCAGCTGCCGCTTTGTTCATTTCAAACGCAGCTTGAGCAGACTGTTTGGAGTGATCCATTGCATCGTAAGAGTGACAGCTCTTACAGGTTTTAGAGTTCTGGCTCTTCATACGATCCCAAACGGCGGTTGCCAGTTCGAGACGGTGTTCTTCCAGCAATTCTGGGGTATCAATCTTCTTGGTGATGAAGTGGTTGTATACATCTTTCCATGCGCCAAGTTTACGCTGAAGCTTGCCTGGCAAATCTTTTGGCTGGTGACAGTCTACACACTCGGCACGAACACCTGAGGCATTTTTAAAGTGAATGCTTTGTTTGTACTCTTCGTAGTTCTGTTCCATTGTATGGCAAGACGTACAGAATTCAGTTGTAGAAGCGAATTCAAAACTCTTGTGTACGGTCAAAACGCCCGCCAAGGTAATACCAATACCAACCAAGACCAGCGCAAGAATCGAATACTTGCTGCTAGGCTTAGTTAACATTTGCCAAAGTTTTTTCATAGTGGAATATTCCAATTTAGAATGAATGCCTGCCGTAAACTACGGTGACGTTTAAATTTTTATGGGGTAATCTTAATTCCACGATGTGAATAAGGTTAATGGCGGCGGTGAACAGGATTTGCTTGATTATGACAAATTGTGAATAGCCGCTTCCTGTGCTAACGTTTTATAGAACAGTAAATAAGACATAAAGAGAAAGAAATGAGTCATCACGTACTTGTAGTAGAGGATGAAATTGTTACCCGTACCAAATTGGTTGGGTACTTTGAAAACGAGGGATATAAAGTTAGTCAGGCCGAAAGTGGCGCGCAGATGCGTGAGGTTATGGCCAGTGAAAGAATCGACTTGGTCATGCTCGATATTAACCTTCCGGGTGAAGATGGCTTGATGCTAACACGCGAGCTCAGAAGCCGCTCTGAAGTCGGTATTATCTTGGTGACAGGACGTACAGACAGTATTGATCGTATCGTCGGATTAGAAATGGGTGCCGATGATTATGTCACTAAACCATTCGAACTTCGCGAGCTACTGGTACGCGTGAAAAACCTGCTGTGGCGTATCTCTCTGGTCGAAAAAGCACGTGATGAAACCATTGTTGAGATGCAGGAAGATAGCATTATTCGCTTTGGTGATTGGCAGTTTGATATCAACAAACGTGCGCTTACTCATAACGGGGTTCCGGTAAAACTGACCAAGGCCGAATATGAGTTGTTGGTGGCATTTTCTTCACATCCTAATGTGGTGTTAAGTCGTGAACGTATCTTGAATATGCTAAGCCACCGTGTTGAAGCGCCGAACGATCGCACCATCGATGTCCTCATTCGCCGTATGCGTTCGAAGATGGAAATTGATCCGAAAAACCCACAGATATTTGTGACGGTACACGGCGAAGGTTACATGTTCGCGGGTGACTAATTACCCGTCAACGCACTACTGACTCGCTGAAATATTTTGTAATAACTAGGCCGGTATCCATAGGGTATCGGCCTTTTTCGTGTGATTCTATCGGCAATTATGTTGATCTTGATCAAACGTAATTGCGTGATGTGAATAGCGAAGAGGCTCTCATAAACAAGACTCTCGCAATTTAATTTGCGCTTTATGGTTAAAAGTTAATGTACGGTTGGGTTATACGGTTTTTATTGTTGCGCGGGCAGTGGTGTGGAGAGCAGTTATCTACTCGGTAGAGTGACTGTTTGGTCGTAAATTATACCCTCAAGAGGTTAATTAGCAGGCGGTTAACTGCTGTGGGCGTTTTTATTAAGGGAGATGGCTATTTTTAGCACAGTCTATGAAGAAATATGAATTCACTTTTCTGATAACAGAAGCAATAAAGCCTGACTTCAGTCAGGCTTTATCTTAGCAAGTGAGTGCGCTTTTATCCCGCTTAAAGCGCGACTTGTTGATTAAGGATGCTCTCAGTTAGCGTGTTGATCTTAGGAAAACTAATCAAACTTTGCTTGGCTATTTCTTGTTGTTCTTCCAGTACACCTTTGAGTATTTGCTCTGTGGTTAGCGGGTTAGCAAGCACAACACGGAAAACCGTTGTTAGCCTACGGTCCCACGCTTCTGGTGTAATACGCGTACGAGACACAAACGATTTGCCGGATTCACGTTGGCGCTTCTGGATGAATTTGGTCATATCATCAAGGGCGGCTAGTAACTCTTCACGCTGTTCGGGATCGGCAAGACGAAGGGCGTCCTGAGTCCGAGCGGGTGCATATCGGTAAGTCAGTAGGCATAACTCAGGTTCAGAAATCAGCTCAAAGTCAGGATGCTCATTGATTAGCGATGCAAAATACTGGGCTTTTTCTATGCTGGTGTTGATCAGCATTTCATAGCCTGGCCGACTGATAATATTGAGGCTGGCATACAGCAGCATCGCCATCCCGCTTCTTGAGCCTTCCAGTGTATGGCTACCCAGATCTTTTGAGCCTTTACGCAAGATATATTCAGCGTGATGTTCAATAGCCGTCATTAAGGCTGGATTCTTAAAGATGACCATACCTGCGCCCATAGGAACGTAGAGCTGTTTGTGGGCATCTATCGTTACTGAGTCTGCCCGTTCGATCCCTTTAAGCAGAGAGCGATAGGTGTTGGACATCAGTGTTGCGCCACCCCATGCGGCATCGACATGAAAGTGACAGCCATATTCCTGCGCCAGATCAGCCAGATCTTCGAGTGGATCGATATTACCTGTTTCCGTCGTACCAGCTACCCCGACAATTGCAAAGGCCTTGATGTTCTTCTGCCTTAGCTCATCAAGCTTGGCGCGCATTTCGTTAACACACACGCGGTTATGGCTGTCAGTTTTGATTGGGATCAGGCAGTCTCTGCCTAGGCCCAGTACATCGGTGGCTTTCTTAAGTGAATAGTGGCCACGCTCCGAAACCAAAACGACCAGATCCTCATAGCCATAGTGCTTCATTGCTTTGAATAAGCCTTCTTGCGCGACCCCTTTGAATTCTCCGTCAGGCTTTAATGCACTGTTTCTCGCAACCCAAAGAGCTGTGATGTTGGCGATAGTACCACCGGAACAAAAGGCGCCTAGTGAGTGGTTGGCGCTGTGCATCCACTGTTGGTAAAAGGCGTCTTCCTCGTGGTAAATCAAATTGTGAAGCATCCCCAATACCTGCCGCTCCAATGGCGTAAATGCCTTGGAGGTCTCGATCTTCACCAGATTTTGATTCAGGCCAATCATAATCTTGGACAGCGGCATCAAGAAGTAGGGCAGGGCCGACGTCATATGGCCGATAAATGTCGGTGCAGATGTGTGCACTGACTGGGCAACCAGTTTGTCCAATAGGAAATGGGTATGCTCAGAGACAAAGCTCGGGCGCTCAGGTATATCTGCAGACGAGAAGTCTTTTTCGATTTCTGCCAGAGGTTTTTCACGGGCAGCGATATGCGTTTGCAAAAACGCATTCAGGTTTTCTGAAATCTCTTTTTCAATCCGACCTAAGGTCGATTCAGGTGCTTCCGGCACTGTAAAAATGCGATGCAACGACTCTTGGGTTGCATCGGCTTTTTTGTGATCCACTACTGCCATAACGATTAATAACTTGTAACTATTTCGGCAAATTGCAGCTAATTTAATGCAATTTGCCGCTGCTGTCGAAAAAAAATTAGAACCGGTAGTTCATACCGACGGTAAAAAGTAAGCTCTCTTCATCATAAAATGCGATGTTTGAGTTACTTTGGTTATAGCCTATCAGCGAGACTAAGTTCCAGTTTTTCCAGCCCATAGGCGCATCGTATTGTGACGCCAAGAACAAACCCCACTTATCATCTTGCTGTGTACGTTCGAATATTGGGTTTTGTTCATCAAAGTCAATATAGTTGTAGCTTAGTGTCAGAGCAAAGCTTGCTTTGTTGACTCGCTGTACAACACCGAGCTCTGCGCCGTAGCTGTCACTGGCCATCGCATTGCCTTGTGCATCATTGCGAGTATAGCTGATGGCTGAGCGCAAGAATTGTGTTCGGCGTATTGGCATGAAGTGGCTTAGCTGGGCATAGTAAATGTCAGATTGCCTGTCGAGTGATTGTTTCTGAGCATCAGACAACGTGGTTTGGCTTGAACCGCTGGTTTCTTCGTCGAGGTCCTGGTTGCCACCTGAAAGTTCTAGTGAGAAATTACTGCCAAGGATCTGATTATATTGGAAACGTACCCCTTTAATTTTACTGTCTGTTTTAGCTCTGCTTTGGTTTCGTAGGTAAGGGTCTTGCCATGTTTCACTCGTTAATAAGCCTGGAACATAGCTAAAAACCAATACTCCCTTGTTATCAAGCTTGTGTTTGTAGCCTAATTCGACATGGAAGCGACCGAACGCCAAGTCAGAGCGACTGGTACCGAAGTAAACCTGTTTGTCTAGTGCTTGGTTGGTATAGCTAATGGTCCCAAGTGGAGCGACAAGGAAGTTACTTTCTTTGTCTGCTTTACCATAATCACTGATGGTGCTGTCATCAGTATTAAACGGAGAGCGGCTTTCCGAATACCCCGCTAATAGCGAGATATCAGCATTAAAACCAGCAGACCATCGCTGTGGCTGGTTAGCTTGTGCATTGCTGGCTATGCCAAAAGCCAGTATGGGAAAGCATAATGCGTTAATGTACCGGTGTATCATCGTGGATCCTTCCTAAGAGCAGAGATTCATCCAGAAAAAGAGTTGCTTAGCCATAGCAGAATACATTATCCGCCATGTATCAATCAGCACTGGTATACAATTGGAGGTAGATATTGGCCCAGTGAATATGCAATTCGTGTCTGGTATCAGATACTACGCTTATTTACACTTCATATCAGCAATCACTGCCATTTTTTCGTTATAGGCATTAAGTGGTTTTTCGATATTTCCCGGGTGCGTGAGCAATTCGGCGAAAGCACTTCGCAAGGCATAGTTTTGCGGATGGGGATTACTTTGTCTGTCGTCGAAGGCCAGTTTCGCCGCTTTGCCCAATTTTGAATTCTGTTCTGCGGATAAGGCTTTGACATCTTGCTGTGTTAGGTTCAGCCATGATTCAACGGGGAGAGAAAGCGATAGCTTGTCCTTGTCATTGGCGAGATACCAATCAAAGGCATCGCGGTTCAATTCGAAGTGATGCTTGCGGCCTTCAAGAAACCATTGACCAACGTCGCTAAGACTCGGATCTTTTTCTACTGCCAATTCAACGAGGCTCTCATACCAGTTGAGGGAGGCATCAATGTACTGATGGTATTTTTCACTTTCACAATTTGTCGAAGAAGCAAAAGCAATGGAAGGGATAAGTGCTGTTGAGAGTATTAATGCTGCTAACTTCATTTCTGTTCCTTGAACTGAGCGTATTGATGCTGTCTCCAAGTCTTACAACTTGAAATCACCTAGATATAAGGCAGCTGCTTTTTTCTGTGCTTTTATCTGCCGCAATCTCCTGAATCTCCCGATTGTAGCTATTTGATTGCCATAAGGAAAAGATTTCTTTAACAGAATTGATTGTTGTTAACATAAATGCTCGGGTTGTTCAGTTTCTTTACTCAAAAAAACAAGGAGGCAATAGCCTCCTTGTTTAATCGGTTAGCGTGAGCTTGTTACTTGCTCTGCTTGTTCATCGCGACGGAAATACAGTATGCAGCGCCGCCCCATGTAATGCCCAAGCCGAAAAGCATCATAATTATCGCACCTGTGGTCATAGTTTGGCCTCCTGCTGTGGCTGTGGTTTAGATGAAACATTGATAATGACGGCAACAATAAACATTGCGGCAACAAGGCCCCAGCCCAACATCAGAAGATCAGAGGTTTCGTAACCGCCATAGCCATCATTGAATGTGTTAACGAGGTTAGTACCCAGAATAACAGCCAGCATTGCAGGGCTAAGGAATCGGATACAGATTTCAAACCATTTACCGATACCAAACTCTGAGATGCTGTTTACATAGCTACGAATATCAGACACTTTCAGCAGCCATGCAATGACGATGAGTTCAACCAAGCAACTAGCCAGAAGGGCAACGTTATTAATGAAGTAGTCAACCAAATCAAGTAGTAGTAAGCCGCCATTGGTGGCAAATGCCATGGAAACTACAAAGCCACTACCACACACCAAAGAAGCAGCAAGCTTGCGAGTGATGTTTAGCTTGTCGATGATGGCTGACGTAACCGCTTCAATAATTGAAATGTGCGAGCTTAAGCCTGCAACAACCAAAGCCAAGAAGAACAGTGGACCTAAAATATAGGGTGCAGGTAGTAAGTTAATTGCTGCGGGAATGGTGACAAATGCCAAGCCGACACCCGCCGACACCACCTCTGTGATTGGCTTAGCCTGCTCTTGTGCCATGTAGCCCAATACACCGAAGATCAATACACCGGCTGTGATAGAGAAGCCACAGTTGATGAGGACAGTCATAAAGGCGTTGTTGTTGATATCAGACTTCTCCGGCAGGTAGCTAGAGTAAGCTATCATGATGGCAAAGCCGACACTCAGGGTGAAGAAAATTTGACCGTATGCCGCTGACCAGACTTTGGCATCCATGATCTTGCTAAAATCAGGCTGGAATAAGTAATTTAGTCCATCGAGTGCACCCGGAAGGAAGGCAACGCGCGCGATCAACGCAATAACCATGATAAACAGCAAAGGCATCATAATTTTGCTTGCACGCTCAATCCCCCCTTTGACACCGGTGAAAATTGCAGCAAAGGTGATCGCCCAGGCAATTGCCATCGGGATAGCAATGTGGCTTTGCAGGCTGCCTAGTTTGCTTGGACTGTTGTCACCTAGCTTCAGGTATTCACTAAAGAAAAAGGCATTGGTATCCGTACCCCAGCTTTGGGTGAATGAATAGCTCAGGTAAGAAATTGCCCAACCGATAATCGCCACGTAGTAAACGGCGATAATTGCCGCAATAAAGACTTGAAACCAACCTAACCACTCAAACTTTAGGCCGAGTTTGGAAAAAGCTCTTGGTGCGGCACCACGAAGTTTATGACCAAGGCTGAACTCCATAATCATAAAAGGGATACCGGCGGTGAGCATGGCAAAAAGGTAAGGGATAAAAAAGGCGCCACCACCATTTTCGTAGGCCATATAAGGGAAACGCCAGATGTTCCCTAGACCTATTGCAGAGCCGACAGCTGCCAGAATAAATCCAGCACGTGAGCCCCATTGTTCACGTTTCATATACATCTCCTTATGTACTGCAAATCACTATGGAAATAGGATTAGTCAGAGAATTAGTCCAATTATTATCGATACTTAGCGTGAGAATCAAAGGTAAGACCACGCTGATGAGACGAGATTAACTAGAGTAAACATGTAAAGCAATAGAGAGTAAGGTTGTAGCGAGAGGTTTGAGTAGTTGTTAATTTTCGCTTTTGGGTGATTTGCTAGTGAAGAAAACTGTGAACTGGTTCTTGTTGGTGGGAAAAACTAGCGAGATAGAAAATACGTGGTTGGAAATATTATTTTACAAACTCATTGATTTAGTCTGTAAATTAGCCAGTTTTCAGCTCATCTACACACCAATGAACCTGTTCACGGGTGTGTAGGTCAGCAGAACTCAAAACGCGTAGGTAAAGCCTAGGTTTGTTTGGAATTGGGTTAACCACTCAGAATGCACCCGAATATTACAGGTTTGGTTGCCTTCGGGAAGATTACAGAGAGTTGTGGTGTCGCTTTCCATCAGGTTGGCTAGCCAGCGACCTTCAAGTAGGATGGAAAAATTGGGGTTGAATTTATACTCAAGACCACCTAAAAATCCACCGGAGAAAACCAGGTCTTGATCGCTCCAATCCGCGTCGATAATCGTTGTCCCTATACTTGCGCCTAAGTAAGTATTTATGCGCTGAGAAGCTTCGAAACGCAGCGAACTTTGAAAATGTACGTATGTATACGATCCAGAATTTAGAAAATTTTCATAGTCTGTCGGCTGGTGGCTGACAAATAAACCCACACGGCCTTTGTCGAGGTCAGTCTCAATCGCGATTGCGTAATGCAGATCATTTTCGGGCTCAATGTTAATGCCATTATCATCGGTGATTGAGCTGGAAAATGTGTAGCCGAGGTATGGCGTCACATAGATAGTGTTGGCCGATACTGTATGCGAGGCCGTCAACATCCCTGCGATAACTATCAATAAATGTCCTGCTTTCATACTATTACCCCATAACGCAAACATAGGTATAAGTGTGACAGCTTTCTTATATTATTGCTTTTTCATTAGCCAGAATCTTGAACTCTCCCTAAAATAGAGTTAACAAGTTGTTAATTTTATTTGCTGTAGGAGTGTTGTTATGGAATTTGAATTGAAGCTAGCTGTATTCACGGCAATCATCATAATGACTGTCATCATGGGGTTTGGTATTGTGTCGGTTACTGCTTAAGGTGTTAATAGATAAATGAAACATCGAACAGGTTAGGGTTTATCAATATAGGTCGGTATACTGCCTGCAAGGATTCCTGTAGTTAGTGAGTCAGGGGTATGACAAATCATTTGCCGTTTAGCTTAAAAGCGTTCGATTTACCATTAATTAACAATTTTTCGCGCCAGTTGCTCAGTGTGAAAAAGAAAAGAATAGCTCTTGTTGTACAGGGAGGCGGTCAGCGCGGCATTTTTACAGCCGGGGTGTTTGATGCTTTTCTGGAAAGTGGTTTTGATCCGTTTGAACTTTATATTGGCACTTCTGCTGGCGCTCTAAATTTGTCTTCTTATATCAGTCGTCAGCCTCGATTCGGTTATGATTTCATTGTTAATTACACGACCGATAATGAATTCTTCAATTTATATAAGTACCTTAGCCAACAGAAACCGATGAACCTCGACTGGGTACTCGACGAAGTGCGCGCTCAAGGTTCTCTTCCGCTAGATGTGACGACTGCAAGGGAAGTACTGCGTCATCGACGCGCGCTAGCTTGTGCCACCCGTAAAGATACCCTGCAAGATATCTACATGCCCATGTACAAGGATAACTGGTGTGACGTCTTGCGGGCCTCATGCGCCATACCTGTTATTTATAACCAACCCGTTAACTTTGACGACTTGGAATGGGTTGATGGTGGAGTGAGTGCTGCTGTGCCGGTAAAGGAGGCTTGGCAGCGCGGCGCTGATTTGGTCATTGTCATTAGAACTGAACCTGTGTTGTTACCTCAAGATGAAAGTAGCCGCTTTGATGATTGGAGAGGAAAAGTTGAAATTGCTCTCCCTGATTATATTGAACGGCTGAGTTTGAACGAATCGTTGGACAAGGTGAAAGCATTACATGGAGAGCTGACAACGAAATTCGAAAGCTGGAAGCTGAACTGGCGCGATACCCCATTAGTAAAAACTGGGCAAACAGATGCCGGCCCTGAAGCGGAATCAATAAACAAGGGAAAAGGGTGGAGTTTACTGTCGGCTGACAACATCGAGCGATTTTTAGCACTGACAGGCAGTAATAAACGGCTTGAGGTTATTGACATGCTCAACCGTTACTATACTACTTACCAAGGCTCGCATGAGTTTATGCTGTCTCCTCCTGAAGGTTTGCAAATTATTCAAATTGCACCAGAAAAAGGTTTGAAGAGTCGAGCATTGCTGAGCGGTAAAGATGACTTGGAGGTAGATTATCGCGAGGGGAAACTGATAGGGCGTGAGTTTATATCTCATTTTGCTGATATTTTGAATGAGGCCACGGCGGTAAAGCGATAACTGATAATCGCTTTTGGTATAAACCCAAGTAAAAAGGAACGCCGAAGCGTTCCTTTTTCAACTAGCAAGAAGTACTGGCGATTAAGCAAGTACGTTCTGTAGCCAAGGCCAGCCTTGTTTCTTACGGCTTAGCGTGTTTTCCATCATCAACATGCCGTCTTTCGCATGTGTATCTAGCACGTCGTTCCACTCACCCTTGTACAGTAGACGCGTTGTGCTGCTAGTGATGTCAGTTAGCATTAGCGCCGCCATTGCTAGACCTTCTTCGTCACAACGACGCTGAAGATCAGCTTCAAGATCTGCAATCATGTCTTCAACTTGCTCAAGAGTCGCAAGTTCGATTTGGCCAACAACAACATTACGCTCTTTGAACGGGTATGCTTTAAGGTCTTTTTCTACTAGCTCAGCAGCAGATAGGCCCTGGATGTCAGTTTTTGCAATCAGTAGCTCTTTGATAAACAGGTCTAGATCTTCAACACCTGCTAGTGGAGCAAGCTCAGCCACTGCATCTTTATCTTTCTGAGTGCAAGTTGGAGAAGCGAAACCAACGGTGTCACTTAGGATTGCAGACATCATCAGAGTCGCCAGTTCGCGAGTGATTTCTACGTCTTCCATCTTGAATAGATTGAACATGATGGTACATGTACAACCAACAGGCCAGATCCATGCTTCAAGTGGATTCACTGTCATCACATCACCTAGGCGGTGGTGGTCAACAATACCAACGATTTCAGCATCAGCGATGTCATCCGGTGCTTGTGCTAGATCAGAGTAATCAACTAGCCAAACTTTCTCGCCTGCAACACCCGTACACATTTCAGGTTGATCAACACCGGCTGTATTTAGAATGTGCTGTGTTTCGCGGTTGATTTCACCTTGACGAACAGCTTTAGCTTCAACGCCACGAGCTTTAAGAAGAGCAGCACCAACAAGTGCTGAACAGATGCTATCGCTATCAGGGTTTTTGTGACCAACTACTTGAATCATGTCGTTTCCTTTACTGCGTCAATCACTGCTTGTAAGCAGCAAGACTAATTAATTTATCCTGAGCCTGTATTGTGACAGGTGATACAGGAATGTAACCGCGCAATTTTAGAGTTTCTGGAAAAAATAACAATTGAAGTTGCGCAAAAAAATCTTGGTTGGTTAATATCACAGCTAAATTAGCGAGAGAATTTCCTCAGATCTTGTTGTAAATACTCTCTAAATTCCTTAAACGGCATCGGCTTGGCAAAATGGAAACCTTGCATCAAATGAATATCACGTTGATGTAGGTATTCAACTTGGTCCTGTGTCTCAACACCTTCGGCTATAACTTTGAGTCCAGCGTGTTTGGCAAATAGGATAATGGAGTCAAGAATATTTGACTTCACATCATTGGTACCAATTGTGTCGATAAACATTTTGTCGATTTTCAATGTATCGATTGGCAAGTTTTGTAGGTAGCTGAACCCACCATAGCCGGTGCCAGCATCATCAAGTTTTATGGAGATGCCAAAATCTGTCAGCTGTTGAATGATTGATCTGGCTTTTGACAAGTTTTTGAATGGGATCCGCTCTGTCACTTCGAACGCCAAGCGATGAGCAGGGATCTTCCTTTCCGTAAGTAGGTTGATCGTTGTGTTTAGGAACTCGTCATCTTCCAATTGTTGTGGTGTAACGTTAATGCTGGCATAAAATTCAGAGTCAGCAATGAGCTCGTCTTGAAAATGATCGATAACCATCTCAAGCAGGTAAACTGTTAATAGCTTGATTTGCCCGTTGTGCTCTGCACTAGGGATAAACTGATTCGGTGAAATGAGCTCACCATTAGGGCGTTGCCAGCGGATCAAGACTTCACAGCAGGTCATCCTACCGGATTTTGTATCAATGATCGGCTGGTAAAAAGGAATGAATTCTTTTTTTAATAAGCCATCCGCAATCATGTCTTTTAGTGTTCGCTCTGGTGTACGGTATAACCCAATCAGCAAGCAACCTGATAGCAGCATAAAGAACAGTAACATCTGAGTGATAAGCAAATCATTCGTGGTGACATAGTTGATCCCTTCCTCTGTCGCATAGACGTTAAAAGCGAAGTTGGGGCCAAAAGCTCTAGTCGCAATGTGGAAATAATGGTCAGTCCCTTGCTTAGGGTAAACCTGAATTTCCTCGTCACCTTTGCTCAGGGTCATTGCTGTGCAGTTGTTGCATACTTCACTTTGCGTGAAGACATGTTGTATTGGCTCTGTGATCAGGATTAAGCTTGCTTCGGGCAGGCGGTAGTGAAGCTTCAGACGGTGGTTGTGATAAGGCGCGACGTTATAGCTAAAGGCGACAGTATCGTGTCCGATAACAGTGCTGTCTTTATCAAAGTCCTTGATCAGTGGAACATTGCTTCCATAGACAGAGCAATGGCCGGTTTCCGTCTGCAGCTCTAGTAGCTGAATACCGGTTGATTGTTCAATGGTCTCTCGTAATAAGGAGATATCTTGCTGGGTACAGGTAAAGTTAAGCCCTGTGATGAGGTCTTGTAATTCACGCCCAACATCCAGGTATCTCTCTTGGTAAAAAATATGGATATTTTCGAGTCGTTTTTCGACTTCATTTTTGAACAAGTTATAGCGTATCGGTTGTGCTGACATAACAATAGTTGTAGCACCGAGTATAAAAACTAGGATAGGGAATCGCCAACGTAACCAAAGAGTCATGTTCATCAATAGGATATGAGTTGTTCAAAAAGGGCGTTATTGAAACACAACTCTATAGGATATAACAGAGGGAACACAATGATTAATAGCAAAAATTTGCAGTCTTATAATGGTGGCTATTTATTGATACTAGCAACGTATTGATTATCAAATATATCTTTATATTTATCGCTCAAAGGTATATATATAATGCTTCTTTAGTGGAGGTGATGAAATGATAATGCGGATATTCCCTATCGTCGCGAGTTTCTGGCTAATAGCGGCACACTTTTTACGCTACGGTGCATGGGGCCCCAGCTTGTTGTTAGCCGTCTTCCCCGTATTACTTGTTATCCGCCATCGCTGGGTTCCCCGTGTGATGTCAATAAGCCTCGTGCTAGTTGCGCTGAAATGGCTACAAGTTACCTATAGCTTGATCTCGAACCGTTTGATGATGGGTGACGATTGGTTACGAATGTCGCTGATCATGGCGTCGGTCGTCTGCTTTACTTTGATGTCAGTTTGTCTCTTTCAAAGTCGCAGGTTGAAAGCTTATTACCGAGTAAGCGCCGACTAAACCTTAGACATTTTATGGTTTTTTGCTTGGTGGTGTTATGTTATAACGTAACCGTCATGGTGCGCCAATATTGCTCTGATAACCAGCAACCTATGCCTTTATGCTGTTTTAGTGCAATAATTTTAGATATCATTACGAGTTATACCCAAGTGACTTCAAGTTGAAGGATTCAGAGTTTATTCAAGCGCCTTGAAGTTACTTGGGTATATCAACCCGAGTTATCAACCCGAGTTAAAGAGTAATGCCTTAGCGATAACCGTATTATCGAGTATTCAACCGCTGGGTGTTGTGTAAAGAATAGTCAGTCAAACAGTGAGCCTGTAGCCTTAACCGTAGGCTTTGTATCGAGTTTAATGCCGCTGCTAGTTTGGCTGTAGAAGTACTTAGGAACAACATGGTTAAAGTAAGGGCCCGTGTGCCTTTTAAAGTCGGTCAAAGAAGTGATATTCCTGCTGAACTGCTTTCATTTAACGGGTTAGAATCAGGCAAAGAGCACGTTGCCGTGATTTTCCAAAATGCCGATCAGCGTTCTATACCGCCACTTGTACGCATGCATTCTGAATGTCTGACGGGGGATGTTTTTCATTCATCGCGTTGTGACTGTGGTGAGCAGCTAGATGAAACCATCGAAAAAATGGGCGAACAAGGTGGTGTTCTACTGTACCTGCGTCAAGAAGGGCGTGGGATCGGTCTTTACAACAAGATTGACGCCTATGAGCTACAAAGTCAGGGCATGAACACCTATGAAGCAAATAATCACTTAGGTTTTGGTGATGATCTTCGAGAATTCTCTGAAGCAGCCCATATGCTGGCTGCGTTGGGCTTGAAAGAAATTCGTCTGATCACCAATAATCCGAAAAAGATCCATGAGCTTGAGTCTCTGGGTATTGTGATTTCAGAAGTTGTGGGTACAAAAGCGCATGTCAAAGATGGTAACGAAAACTATCTAAAAACCAAAGCAGCGCACGGTAAACACCGCTTCCACTTTGATTAATACCTGTTCAGACGTCTATCAAACCCTGCATTCGCAGGGTTTTTTTTGCATAAAATTCGACGTCCTATTCACTGAATATTACGCCCGCTTTTTAATGGTGGTTGTTTTACGCGAGGAACATAAGCAAATTAGCGTGGTTAATCATTACTTAAAGTAATGCGATTGATAATAAACAATCGTGCTACACAGCCGCCTAACTGCTTGCCATACTTGAAGTTCAGCTATAATATTCCGATCAACGTATCAGGGGTTGAGTCTGCAAAAGATCACCTCATCGAGTGTATATTCCGCGTCAACTCCAAAAAATAGCATTAAATTTTGTTTGTTAATGAAATTCATCAAAGATGACGCAGCATTCCAAAATATTATTCTGTAATGAGGATATCGGCTGTGAAACAGCAATTACCTTCTTCAAGCATGGCACGGTTGTTATTTCTAATAATCATTCTTGCTGCTGTTGGGCAAATGACCCAAACCATGTATGTGCCTTCAATTCCTGCAATGTCGGATTATTTCTCAGTAAAATCGGCATACCTACAAGCGGTGATGGCTGCGTATTTGATCCCTTACGGCTTGTCACAATTTGTCTATGGACCGTTATCTGACAGAATAGGGCGTCGTCCAGTTATTATTGTTGGTATGGTGATCTTCCTAGCAGGGTCTATTGCTGCACTGTTTTCACCTAGTTTTGAATGGTTCCTGGTTGCGACTTTCGTACAGGGGATGGGTACAGGTTGCAGTGGCGCAATGTGCCGGACTGTCACTCGCGATTGTTTTGATGGTGAGCAGCTACACCGTGCAAATAGCTTGGTCAGTATGGGAGTGATCTTCTCACCGCTTATTGCACCAGTGTTGGGAGGCTTCCTTTCATCTGCATTTGAGTGGCAGGCAAGTTATTGGTTCCTATTGATCTTCGGTACGATTGTTACCGTCGCGATGATGTTGATGTTTACTGAAACGTTACCGCAAGAGAACCGCCGTCATGAACGAGTATTGGTAAGCTACCGCTATGTGCTTGGTAACCGTCGCTTTCAAGGTTATGTCCTTTGTCTGATCGCCACGTTTGCAGGTATTGCAGTGTTTGAAGCGGCGGCAGGCGTCCTGCTGGGTAGCGTACTGAAGTTGGATCCGAAAACGGTAAGCTTATTGTTTATTATGCCACTCCCAGGTTACCTTGCTGGTTCTTGGTTATCGGCAGTACTTGCCAAACAAATTGGTAACACACGCGTGATGTACTTGGGGATGCTAGCGATTATTGCAGGTGCATTGGCTATCTTTATTCCGGGTATGGCTGGTTTGGTTACCGTAAGCTCATTGATTGGCGGTGCTTTTGTATACTTTATTGGCGCTGGCGTGCTATTTCCGGCTGCGACCACAGCAGCAATCCAACCTTTTCCTCACCATGCAGGAACAGCGGGTGCGGTGTTAGGGGGGTTGCAAAACCTTGGTGCAGGTCTGGCGACTTTGGCAGCATCCATGATGCGAGCAGAAGATCAGTATAGCTTAGGGGCGGTAATGGTGGTGATGGCGATACTGGTTGTATTGAGCTTGCTGTGGGTACGTCGCAGTGAGCAGCATGACACCCCAGTTTTGGTTTAACGAGACAGACAAATAAAAAGGCGGAGCCATGAAGATGGTTCCGCCTTTTTTGTATTTCTATGAGCTTGGGGCTTAGTCGCGCTTCCACAAAACGTGGCAGAATTTGTTGTCAGGATCACGGCTCACAAGAAGGCGAGCGAAGACATCATCTAGCTCGTCATTTTCTTCATTAACCAGACCAACACGCACTTCGGCATACACTTCGTTATCAACGTCAAAGCCAACGTGCTCAGCCCAGTCATCTTTTGTTTCAACTAACTCAGCAGCACCACGCTCGTCGAATTGCATAGTGAAGAGCAATACGTCGGCAGGCTCAAGATTATCAGAAGCCATCTCAAGGAAGATATCATAAGCGGCATCGATAACATCGTCGTAAGAAATTAGGTTTGGTGTGTCCATGAACTCTATCTGTCATTGGTTAATTGAAATCGCAGTATACCCAAGCAATATGAAGGTGCAAGTTTCGGCCTTTGGTTATCAACCTTGAGCGCGAATTACCTGAGAAGCGATCACCCTAAAAACAAAAAGGGAAGCGATTTGCTTCCCTTTGGTAATAGTCTAACTATATTAATTAGTCAGCACGGCCCATGAACTTACGTTCTTGAACGTTTACCTTAACCTTCTCACCTGTAGAGATGTATTCAGGTACTTGTACTGACAGACCTGTTGCAAAGCGAGCAGGTTTAGTACGTGCTGATGCTGATGCCCCTTTGATTGAAGGGTCAGTCTCTTCGATAACCAGTTCAACCGCTGAAGGTAACTCTAGACCTGCCGCTTTGTCATTCACCAAAATGACATGAAGGCCTTGGGTGTCTTCAGTGATGAATAGCATTTCATCAGCAATATCTTCAGCGTTGAAAGTGTACTGCTCGTAGCTTTCTGTATCCATAAAGATGATGCTTTCACCTTCAGTGTACGAATAAGCAACTGCATGCTTAGTCATTTCGAGAGTATCTACCACATCATCAGCTTTAAGGCGTTCGTCAACACGGTGGCCTGTCGCTAGATCGGAACAACGCATTTTATAGATTTTTGTACCGCCACGGCCGCCAGGTGTTGTAACTTCAATATCTTTGACTAACAACGTTTTGCCGCCGGTTACAATGACAAAACCTTTCTTAATTTCACTAGCTCTTGGCATGGGATATATCTTTCTGTTGGTAAAAACCGAAAATTACCACGGTTAAGCCTGAACACCAACAATTTCCTGAACTGAAGAGCTAACTTCTTCTGGAAGTGCCGAGTGCACTTTGAATTTAGCTAAAAAATGCTCAAAAGGCATCGGTTTAGCATAGAAAAAGCCTTGGCAACTTTGGATGTTTAATGCTTTAACGTGCTCAACCTGCTCCAAAGTTTCGACCCCTTCAGCAATTATATGGCAACTAAGGTTATGACCTATTTGGGCAATGTTACCAAGGATTGACTTGGTGACTGAGTCTGTGGATGAAGCCGCGACAAATGCTCGGTCAATCTTGATAATGTCAAAACTGAGTGCTTGGAGGGTAGACAGTCCGGCATAACCCGTTCCAAAGTCGTCTAATGCCCACTTTATTCCCTGATCGCGCAGTGCCTGCATACCATTTTGCAGCAGCGAGACATCGGTATTGGAGAAATTTTCACGCTCTGAAAACTCCATAACGATCCCGCTTTGTAGCCGAGGATTGCGTGTAATAATTGCTGTGATTGCCTCAACAAAGTGTGGCGAGGCAATCATAGATGCGGTTACGTTGATAGATAAGTAAAATGGTCTATCCATTGCCATCATGGAGGCTTTATCTTTTGCTGCTTGCTCAAGCAGTTGTAGTGTTATGTCGTTAATCAGCCCTGATTGCTCTGCTGCCGGTATAAATTCAGCTGGCATGACTTTCTGTTTTTTTGGATGTTGCCACCGAACAAGTAATTCTGCGCCTATCCATTGCCCTGAGTTAGTAGAGACAATAGGTTGGTATTCAGCATAAAACTCTGATTTATTGAGTCCCTTTTGAATCTCGATATCTATAGGGACGCGTTTTAAAACAAAGTAATGTGCGAGGAAAGTAACACCAACCGCATTGACAATAGTTAATAAAATACCAGTTGGTAGAAAATGCATGATGAGATTAAACAACAACACACTGGTATAACCAACGGAAATACCGACAGGGTATCGTTTTGATTCTTCTTGATTTTTATAAAATATCAATTTATCGATATTGATAAATTCTATATTCGATAGGTATGTCCGATGGTTATTGTACATATAAGCGTAAACTTCATGACGACTGGCAATTTCTTTTAGCCACAACTGTAAGAAATTCCTATCGAAATGAATTTGATACCAACCCGATTCTATATACATCATGAAAAAAATGGATGTATTATTGTCGTTGTCATGGGTTTGATATATTGAATATTTTTTTCCAGCCGGTATTTTTTCTATTTCAACATCAGCAACTTCTTCTTTTGTAAGAGTCATGCTTCTGTCGCTACATATAGTTGTGTTGTTTCTGATGAAAATAACTTCTTTAATGACACTCTTCTTCAATGTCATCGCCTCGAGTGCATTTCGACTTTCTTCGCTGCAGTCAGGGTATAATTTAGCGATAGAAATTAATTGCTTTTCTATAGTGGTAATTTCTGTACTTATTGATGACAGTAATGTTTTGGCCGTGTCTTCTGACTTGCTAATCGCATAGGCATTAATGTAGGCAAAGAATGTTACTAAGCCTGTGAATATCATACAAATAAAAATAAAAAATTGATTCTTTATATTCATTATGTTGAGTCAAAGTCAAAAAGTACGCAAATACTATAATAGTTTTATTAGTAATTATATGGAAATATGGGGAATTATTAATATTTTAATACTTGGTCATAATCTTGTCGTTTTGTGTGTGAGTGATGACAATTATCTGTCAGTAGGTGTGTAATTAATGTTCAATTAGAGGTGGTGCTAGATAATGATGGCCTACGATTTGATATCATTACGGCAGTTGATCAAACGCTGCCCGAAAGGGTCAACAGGCCCTTGCCAGCTTGCAGTAATTTAGAGGAATATCAGTGACACGAGCTTTACCTGCTTTGGAGTGCCCACCCACATTTCAACCGATGTTCGAACAGGCGGTTGATGAACTGGTTTATCAGCTCAAATGTTGTATACCCGATCTCCATAGTGTCTATATTGCGGGTAGCATTGTTAGGCTGGAAGCCGTGCCTGGGCAATCAGATCTTAATGTCACCATAGTGACGACTAACCCGCTGACATCATCGGATCAAGCTGTACTCAATAGTATTGTCAGTCGTATAGATCATCAATGTCCACAGATTGTTGCTGTACAGATGACACGATTGGCAAAGCATGAGGTGCTGGATATCGCAGCGATTTTTAAGTGGGGATTCTGGCTGAAGCATTGTTGTGTGTGTGTGTTTGGCGATGATCTATCCAGTCGATTTGGCTGCTTTGAGCCAAGCTGGGAAATTGGCAAGTCGATGAATGATGATTTGTCGCTGCAACTTAACGGTTACCGCCGCAATATCATGGCTACACGGGTTGTTTCCCATTACTTATCTTTATGCCGTGATGTAGCACAAAAAATGATTTGGTCGTGTTATTCCTTGGTCTTTCATCGTTCTGGAAAATTAGCATTGTCGATAGAGTACGCCGCGCAGGAATTTCTGATTTATTACCCTCAGCACAAATTGGCGATTGAGCGTCTTTTTATGTTGGTCTCAGGTCAGCAAGTCCCTAAAAAGGCCGTACTGTTTATGATTAATGACTTCGGTCAGTGGATAGTCACTGAATTTGATAAGATTGAACGTAAAATTGGTTAATACCATACTAACGAGGTGTTTTTGCAAACTCAGTCAAAAGGCTTTGTACTAACAAGGCAAGGCCGCGATGTTCGTGGTCAAACAGAGATTGTGCTTTGGGTTAGCACCGACAATGGGCCAGCCAGACTGGTGATCAATAATGATAAGCCGGTATGCTTTTTTCGCCAGCAAGATCAAGTGATGGCCCAAAGCGAACTCCATAAAGCAGGCATGCGTGTTGATTGGAAACCATTGGCGCTAAAAAGCTTCCAGCATGAAGATATGGCCGCATGTTATTGCCATTCGATAAAAGACAGTCTTCAACTTTCTCAAATCTTACGTGCGGCCGGGATAGAAGCCTTCGAGGCTGACATTCGTTTAGCTGACCGCTATTTGATGGAGCGCTTTATTTGTGGTGGTATTGCTTTTTCCGGTAAGCCGACGACTAAGGCCGGCTTCGATGAGTTTCATCAGGTTAAAGCGAAATCAGCCGAGTATAAGCCTCAACTATCGGTTGTGTCGCTGGATATAGAATGCTCGGAAAAAGGAGTGCTATATTCGGTTGGTTTGCATTGCGACAAAGACAGCCGAGTGATTATGGTGGGGGAGGCATCTTGCGATAAGGGCGCACACGACTGGATTCAGTGGGTAGACTCAGAAAAAGCGTTATTACTTGCCTTAGAAGCATGGTTTCTAGAATTCGATCCAGACATTGTGATCGGCTGGAACGTGATTGATTTTGACTTCCGCTTGCTGCTTAAACGGGCGGAATGGAATGCGATTACGTTGCGTATGGGGAGGGGAAAGCAGCCACCTCATTGGCGACAGTCTAATCAAAACCCCAATCAAGGTTTTATTTCGATCCCGGGGCGAGTGGTATTAGATGGTATCGATACCCTGAAAACCGCAACCTACAATTTCCGTTCCTGGTCTTTGGAGTCAGTCTCGCGAGAGCTGCTCGGAGAGGGCAAAGAGATAAATAATGTCCATGACCGTATGGCGGAAATCAATCAGATGTTTCGTGATGACAAAGTCTCGCTGGCAAAATATAACCTGCAAGATTGCAAGTTGGTTTCGCGCATTTTCGACCATACCCATTTGCTTGAGTTCGCTATCGAGCGAAGCCGTTTGACCGGTGTAGAACTGGATAGAATCGGCGGTTCGGTTGCGGCTTTTACCAACCTATATTTACCTCAGCTTCACCGAGCGGGCTATGTGGCCCCAAGTTTAGATAGCGAAAACTGGATAGCAAGCCCTGGCGGTTATGTCATGGATTCGAAACCCGGCCTGTATGAATCGGTACTGGTGCTGGATTTCAAATCGCTGTACCCGTCGATAATCCGTACCTTTCGCATTGATCCACTTGGATTGATTGAAGGTTTACTGCTCGAGGAAGGCAAAGAGGACAATCAAGCGATTGCTGGTTTCAGGGGAGGACGTTTCCATCGAACTAGGCATTTTTTACCGAAGATGATTGAGTCGTTGTGGGCGGCAAGGGATCAAGCCAAGCGCGATGGAGACAAAGCGTTTTCACAAGCGATTAAAATCATCATGAATTCCTTTTACGGTGTACTGGGATCATCAGGCTGCCGTTTCTTCGATCATCGCTTGGCCTCATCGATCACCATGCGTGGGCATGAAATTATGAAAACCACCCGTGAGCTGATTGAAGGGAAGGGCTACGAGGTGATCTATGGTGATACCGACTCGACTTTTGTGTCACTCAAACACGCCCATTCAGCGGAAAAAGCCGATGAAATTGGCCAGCAGCTAGTGACGCATATCAATCAGTGGTGGACTGAACACTTACAAGATGAGTATGCCGTTGAGTCCGCGCTGGAGCTGGAGTACGAGACCCACTATCACAAATTCTTGATGCCGACGATCCGTGGTCAGGAAACGGGTAGTAAAAAACGCTATGCCGGCTTGGTGATCAATAAGGGTCAGGAGGAAATGGTATACAAAGGGCTAGAGACAGTACGCACTGACTGGACTCGATTGGCACAGACTTTCCAGCAAACCTTGTATCATCATGTGTTTCACGACGAGGAAGTGGAAGAGTACGTCAGGCAGTATGTGGAAGATACCCGAGCCGGGAAATATGACGATGTATTGGTTTACCGCAAGCGGTTACGGCGTAACTTGTCGGAATACCAAAAGAATGTCCCACCTCATGTCAGGGCTGCCAGAATGGCTGATGACGTGAATCAACGTCAAGGCCGATCGCTGCAATATCAAAACGGCGGTTGGATTGAGTATGTGATCACGATTAATGGCCCAGAACCGATAGAAGCCCAGCAAAGCCCGATAGATTACGAGCATTATATTGATAAGCAGCTAAGACCCGTAGCAGATGGTATTTTGCCTTTCATCGGTAAACACTTTGATGATATTACCGCTCCGCAATTAGGGCTATTTTAAATTTAAACCAAGGATAGAATAGATGTTTGATACCCGTTATAGCACCGAGATCCAAGGGCGTATAGATCAAAAAACCAAACCGCTCGGGGCGCTGGGTCAACTGGAAAAAGTGGCTCACCAATTGGCGCTTATTCAGAGCCAAGGTAAAGCACAAGCCGTTGATAAAGTCACATTAGAGCAACCTTACGTTCTAGTTTTTGCCGGTGATCACGGTATTGCTGAAGAAGGGGTGAGTATCGCCCCGAGTGCCGTTACCCAACAGATGGTACTAAACTTTTTGGCCGGAGGCGCGGCGGTTAACTGTTTCTGCCGTGCTAATGATGTGGCGATAAAAGTCATTGATTGCGGTATTTTGCTGCCCATTGAGTCTGAATCTCCTTTGCTGGTCAAACAGCGCCTTGGTGAGCGGACGGGAAATTTAGCCATTGAACCGGCAATGAAACCGCAACAGGTACAGCAAGGCTTAGAATGGGGGCAATCCGTCGTTCAGGCTGTGATAAACCAAGGCTGTGATCTGATCATGTTTGGTGAAATGGGGATCGGCAATACTAGCAGTGCGTCAGCGCTGCTTGCTGCAGTTACCGGTGAGCCCGTTGAACGATGCGTTGGTTTGGGCACGGGTGTGTCTTCGGAACAACTGGAAAAGAAAAAGCGATTGGTAGGTCAAGGTATCAAACGTTGCCACTCAAATGACCCGCAGACTCTGCTGGCTGAGTTGGGTGGTTATGAAATTGTGCAAATGGTGGGAGGCTTCCTTGCAGCCGCAAAGCAACGTACTCCAATCCTTGTTGATGGTTTCATTGTGACGGTTGCAGCATTACTGGCGACAAAAATAGCCCCTTCCTGCCGTGATTACTTGATTTTTGCCCACCAATCCCATGAAACAGGCCATCAAATAGCACTTGAACAACTGGATGCCGAGCCGTTGCTGGATCTATCCTTGAGGTTAGGGGAAGGGACTGGTGCAGTGTTAGCGGTTCCGCTGCTTCGAGCTGCTGCTGAGTTTTATAATAATATGGCGAGTTTTGCAGAAGCTGGAGTGACGGTGTAAAACGAAAACAAAAAAACCGCATTCATATGCGGTTTTTTATTGCTTTAGCAAGAGATCGTCGGGATCAGCCGAAGTACTCGACATTGGATACAGAAGACTTCATGGCGTGGATAGGATCAAATTTGATCGCGCCGCGGTTCGGGGTACAGATCTTATATACCTCATCACACTCGAAAATAGCCAGTACAGTTTCTTCAGTTCTGAATACTTCAGGAAGCGGCTTGCCGATTTCACAAGCACATTCAGCACCTTCATGCTGCCATACAAGTTTGTAAATGCGTTGATTTTGCTCTGGGGCAGACACGTGGTTAGCGATTGAGTTGAATACTGCTTCTGCTTGCTGTGGGCTAGATGCCGATGGTACAAAGAAATCCATGGTTCCCTCCTGGTTGAACAGCAGTCATTGGAAAAAAATTTGACTGCGATTTAGAGAATGCTATCGATCCAGATAACGATAAAAGACTAGCAAAATTATTAACAAAAGTACAAGGCCATGAATGGTCATTCACTCTTGGTGAGAAATTCTCCTGCTTATTGCGAGTAACTTTTATATCTATTGGTTAATTTGGGGAAAATGTCATTAGAGATTATTATCATTAGTAGTAATCACTTAACGACGATGGGAAGAGGAATGGAACAACTCGATTTTTTTACGATTCCCAGCCCATGTATTGGGGTATGTCAGACCAATGACCGAGGATATTGTAAAGGTTGTTTTCGCAGTCGTGACGAGCGATTTCATTGGCAGCAACTGACCAATGAGCAGAAGCGAAACGTCGTTAGACTGTGCAAGCAGCGCTACCAGAGAGTGATGAGGGCGAAAGCACAGCAAGGCCGTCAAGACGATTCAGACAATGGTCATTCCCCTCAACAAGAGTTGTTTTAGTTGAGAGACAGGTATAAAAAAAGCGCCATAAAGGCGCTTTTTAATATTGAGTATGAATCAACGGCTATTAAGCGCGTTTGAAGTCCATGTGCTCAACTTTTGGCTTGAACGCGTGACGCTGGATGTCTTGAGGCTTAACAGCAACTTCTTGACCGTCGATCACAAGAACTAGACCTTCGTAGAACTCAGGCTTGTCCATCTGGTTGATCACTTCGTCGTGGTTCAACTCGATAGATACAGGAGCTGCTTCGCCACCGTAAACGATTGCTGGGAATTTACCTGCGTGACGTAGGCGGCGGCTCGCACCTTTACCAAGGTCAGTACGTACTACTGCTTCAAATTTCATTTTAAATACTCTTTAAATTAAATTCACTGAGTAATGCGACCTTACTCAATGTCGTAAAAACGAGCGCGAAGAATAGCAGCGATACTGTGATGCATCAAGGAAAAAAGCGTTCCTTTTATTCAATGACTTAAAAATTAAGCGATTAGCACGAAAAGACAATTGCTTGGCGATAAGCCACGCACTGATTATACCTAATAGCCTGAAGCAAAAAAGTTTCTCGTGATTAGATGATATTTGAGAGCGAAAGCAATCAAAGAAAAGAAAAACCAAAAATACGCATGATAATGATAGTAATTATCGTTTGTGTTTGTAATAATTATTGCCAGTTTCATTACCAACTAAAATATCATTAAGCAGGGAATATGAGTTACAAGCTTACTTTTTTGGCAAGTTCAGTGGTTCTTGCGCTTTCACCGGCTCTATACGCACAAGAAGAGTATTCAGTTTTTGATGAAGTGGTTGTTTCGGGCACCCGCTCAGAGCAAAGTATCAAAAACATTCCATCGTCAGTCTCTAAGGTGTCTTCGGAAGATATCGAGCAGAACTTAGCGACGGATGTTAAGCAGGCGTTGAAATATGAGCCGGGCGTACAGGTAAATGGGCAAGGCCGTTTTGGCATGGAAGATATTACCGTTCGTGGTATGAGTGGTAGCCGAGTGAAAGTGCTGGTGGATGGGGTAGAGCAACCTGCATCTTACAATCCGGGTGCTGATGTGATGCGTAAAAACGCCAACACGTTTGAAGTTGATACGCTAACAGCTATTGAGGTCAAT
Source organism: Photobacterium lutimaris (assembly GCF_003025555.1). Lineage (GTDB taxonomy): Bacteria > Pseudomonadota > Gammaproteobacteria > Enterobacterales > Vibrionaceae > Photobacterium > Photobacterium lutimaris. The sequence goes on from NZ_PYMH01000003.1 coordinate 257,760, forward strand.
AAAGGGCCGACATCAACATTATATGGTAGTGATGCGCTTGGTGGTACCGTACTGATGCGCACCAAGACCCCAGAGGATTTACTTGACGCTGGGGATGATACCCATGTTGGTCTAAAAACGGGTTATGCCAGCGCGAGTGATGAATATAAAGCAACCGTAGAAGTGGCCAACCGTACTGGCGATCTTGAAACCATGGTGATTTACACTTATCGCGATGGTAATGAAACTGAAACACACGGTGACGGGGCTAGCATTACCGGTCCTGAACGTGGTGCCGCAGATCCACTGAGCTACGAGTCGCATAATGTGCTGGGTAAGATTTTTTACCAAATTAACGCGGACCACCGTGTTGGCTTAACCGGTGAATTTTATACTCGCGATCAGATGGTGACCACATTGAGCCGTGAAGGTTACGACGGTGGCGGTGGCTTCATGCCTGGCTTTGTCTATACCAACGTCAAAGGTGATGATAAGGATGATCGTTTACGACTGGGTTTTGAGCACGAGTGGCTGGCTGGGAACGTCGCTTTTGACTCATTAGAGTGGAAGCTTAACTGGTCTAAGAGTGAAACTGAACATAATAACTTCGATCATACTGATACCTATGGAAACCGTAACCGCGCCCGCTCAGGGACCGATGAAAGTTTACAGCTTAATGTTCAAATGCAAAAAGAGCTGCAATTGGCAACAAGTCGCCATGAGTTGACCTACGGTATTGATGCATCAGACGCGTCGTTTGAGCTGGACTATACAGATTACTTTCTGGATACAGGCACCAGCATGCCAGGTTCGTCAGAAGTCCCTAAATCTGACGAGGAGAAGTGGGCTGTATTCGTGCAGGACCAGATGTTCTTGATGGATGAGAAGCTGGTTGTGACAGCGGGCCTCCGCTACGACGATTACAGGGCGAAACCGGATTCATCTTCCGGCTTAGAAGAACATAGCAGTGATGCCATAACGACACGATTAGGCGCTGTTTATCACTGGAATCAAAATGTTAGTACGTATGCCCAGTACAGTGAAGGGTTCCGCTCGCCAACCATTTATGAGCTTTATTACGACAAAGACAATGCTGCTCATGGTTACAAGATTGTCTCTAACCCGAACCTGAAACCGGAAGAAAGCCAGTCTTATGAAATTGGCCTGCGAGCAAACAATCGCCTTGGCGCATTGGAGTTAGCAGCATTCTACAACGACTACGATAACTTCATTAAGTCAAAGACCGAGGAAGTGAACGGTATTGATGTAACGACCAATGAGAATATCGATAAAGCGCGTATTTATGGTGCTGAGTTAAAAGGTAGCCTCTGGTTAGATGAAGCTTTCGGTGCGCCAATGGGAACCTATGCTCGCTTGTCGATGGCTTACTTGGATGGTGAAGATAAAGAAACGGGTGACACACTTGATACAATCGCACCGTTCACGACTGTTGTCGGTGTTGGTTACGATGCACCGTCAGAAAACTGGGGGAGTGCATTGACTGTTACTGCGGTATCAGCAAAAGATGAGTGGGAAGAGACTGACAACCTAGAGGCACCGAGTTACACCGTTGTTGACCTAACGGGTTACTACCGTCCTACGCAGGATCTAACCCTACGTGCTGGCCTATTTAATGCCTTTGATGAGAAGTACTGGCAATATCAAGACCTAGAAGGCACAACGGCTTCGACAGACGGTGTTGACCGCCGAACACAACCTGGCCGTAACTGGGGGATCAACCTCGATTACAGCTTCTAATTCAACATCTATTTAGACAAAAAACCGCACACAGTTATTGCTGTTGTGCGGTTTTTTTATGGAAGGGGTGAAAACGGTTTACGCTTTTTGATATTGGTCTAGGTCAAATAGTTTGTCGCGAATCGCCCAGAAGCGCCCGTTCTTACGGGCAATAACGATTTCAGGTGGTCGGAAACGGTGCTCGTTATTGGCGACTTTTGTCGGTGCCGTATCGGTAAAGGGACGGTGGCGATCGGCAAGGTGCGGATTGACGAATTTCTTGGTGAATATCTCTTTTTGGACCTTGGTTGATAGTGGCCACACTTCACTGATTTCTGCTCCTTCGTCACTGATGTAAATGACTTTAAGCTGGGGTTTACCGTATTTGTTTTTACCCGCTTCAAGACGGAGGTCGTGGCAGTTCATGATCATTGCGTCTTTGAGCTTCAACGCGTCACGCAGTTTCTTATCGGGGTCCACCATCACCGCATCGCAGACATTACAGCGTCTTGCGGCGATGTCATTGTCTGCGCCACACTCTTCGCAGTACTTAGCGCGGAAACGATAACCGCATTCTTCACGCTCACCAGTATCGTCATCTTCGAAGTAGCCCTGGCAGCGGCGGCCATAATGCTCAACCAGAAACCCGGCAGGGTCGAGTTTGCCCCAGAAGCTGTTTTTGAAACCACAAGCAGGGCAGGGAACCATAATAACTTCACTGTCGCTATTCGGTTTGGGATCGCCGACCTCGGGTTGGTAAAGGTCATAACAGTTACCCGCATATTCAAGTACCAAGCAATCTTGTTTGCCTTCGAACAGACGCAGCCCTCGGCCAACGATTTGTTGGTACAAGCTAATAGATTCTGTCGGGCGTAATATCGCGATAAGATCGACGTGTGGGGCATCGAAGCCGGTCGTTAATACTGAAACATTGACCAAATATTTGATTTCACGGTTCTTGAACTGCTCGATGATACGATCCCGTTCATCTAACGGGGTATCACCAATGACCAACGCTGCGTTTTCACCCTCGAGATAACCCATGATCTCTTTGGCGTGGTTGACGGTAGAGGCAAAAATCATCACCCCTCGACGGTTCTTAGCGTAGTCAATCACCTGATCGATGATCATTGGGGTTGCGCGACCAGACTGTTCAATCACACTGTCGAGATCCGCTTCTTTATAACGGCCATTATTGCCGGGCTTTAGCTGGGAGAAGTCGTAGCCCATTACGGCCATATCCATCATTTTGGGTTCGGTTAGGAAGCCCTCATCGAGCAGGTAGCGGATTGGCAATTCAAAAATGCAGTCCCTGAAGAAACGCTCTCCCTCGGTACGGACCTGACCACGGGTGTGGTATTTATAAATCCACCCCATTCCTAAGCGATAAGGTGTCGCGGTTAGGCCAAGGATCTTAATGCCGGGGTTGATTTTTTGTACGTGTGAAATCACCCGGCGGTAGGCACTGTTCTCGTCATCGGGCACACGGTGGCATTCATCAATGACCAACAATGAAAATTCATTGGCAAATTGGTCAAGGCTGTTGGCCATTGATTGCACAGAGGCAAAGACGACTTGGCGATCGGTTTCTTTTCTTCCTAGTCCGGCTGAAAAGATAGAGGCTTTGAGACCATAGCTTTCATATTTGCTATGGTTTTGTTCGACCAGCTCTTTGACATGGGTAAGCACCAGTACACGTCCTCGGGCAATACGCGCAAGTTCAGCCACGACCAAGCTTTTACCTGCCCCTGTAGGCAGGGCAAGTACGGCCGGTGAGGTGTTCTTTCTAAAGTAATGGATGGTCGCATTGACACTGTCTTGCTGGTATGGGCGGAGCGTATACATAAATGGTGAAAGCCCGGAAATGAAAATACTGTGTAAGTGTACAGGTAGGGCGATAGAATGAAAACACCCGCGGGTAAACTGCCCGCAGGTGTTGATGTATTCGGGTTATAGATTAAGAGGCGATGTGTAGTGGCATTTCTTCTGCGGTGATGATTTTTGTCATCATACAGAACTGGCGACGGGGTACAAATTCATGTTTTTCATAGAACTTACGTGCACCTTTGTTGCCGATATTGACTTCAAGCGAAAGGGCGTTAACCCCAGCAGAAGCAGCATGCGCTTCGATTTGTGGCAGTAAAATCGTCCCGATCCCTTGCTGTCGCCATTCAGGTTTAAGGTAAAACTGATCGATCAAGCCGACTCGTCCACCATGCTCCAAGCTGAAGCTATAGCTAATAATAATATGGCCGGCAATGAGCTTTTCGCCATCATTGTCCACTTCAATAAACCAAGCCTGGCCGAGCTCGGGGTTAGTGATCAGGTGTTGGATAGCCTGTTGAGTTTGTTCTTTCTTTTTCGGTAGTACTTCATATTCAAACAGTTCCTCAACCAGAGTAAGCAGCATGTCCATAGATGAAATACTTGGCGCAACAAGTGAAATATTCATATCGTAACCTTCACAGTTAGTCGGTATAACCAATGCGTAGATGATACTTGTTATACGTAACCATTGCCTGAATACGTTTATTGATTCTTACAGATACATCGAAAAAAGTTCGAGACTTTGAGGTTAGTTACGTTCTGAGATTTTGCACTGAACTTTTGGGAAAATTGTGTTTCACAAAGCAGGGTGCTTTGTGGTTTCGTTGTTCAGATGCTTCTATTTTAGTCCATTACACGCCGAGGATAATGCCTAACCTCTTTAGAATTGCTATGATACGCGCTTTTGTACCATCTGGAGCCAATAATGAGGCTTGATAAGTTCCTTAGCACGACACTTGGAATTACCCGTAAAGAAGCTGGTAAGCTATTAAAAAACAAACAAATTGAAGTGAACGGTGACATTGTAAAAAATGGTTCCCTAAAGGTGACCGATGATTGCGACGTTCAGTTTGATGGCCGCTCTTTGCGTTTTGATGGTCCACGATATTTCATGCTCAATAAACCATCGGGCTTTGTTTGTTCCCACGTGGATGACCATAACCCGACGGTTTTTGTCTTGCTTGATGTAGTGAGCCCGGAAAAACTACACGTTGCTGGTCGACTTGATGGCGATACAACAGGCTTGGTGTTATTAACAGATGATGGTCAGTGGTCACACCGTATCACGTCTCCTCGCCATGTATGCGAAAAGGTATACTACGTGGAAACGGCTGATCCAATTCCAGAAGAAACTATCAAGCAGTTTGCCGAAGGTGTGCAATTGCGCAGTGAAAAAGATCTTACTCGTCCTGCGAAGCTAGAAATCTTAGATGAAAAAGCAGCGTTGATTACAATATCCGAAGGTAAATACCATCAGGTGAAGCGTATGTTCGCTGCTGTCGGTAATAAGGTTGAAGCCTTGCACCGTGAGCAGATCGGCAGCGTGGAGTTGGATGAAGATCTTGAACCGGGTGAATACCGCGCTTTGACGGCCGAAGAAGTCGCGTCTTTCTCCAAGTAACAGCACATAATAATTGAATAACTTAAGAGGGATTATGCTAGTGATCCCTCTACATTCTATACATCTCTCCATTTCTATTTATCCCTGCAATATGACATGGTAGAAACGCACTATTTCCCAGAAGGAAAGAGTGTATTCAGCCAATTCATCGTACAATACAAGTCTTTGACTTTTTCCAGCACAACTGAGAACACATGACTGCGACAGACAGCCAAAAACTAAGTATTCAACTTATTATAATTTTAGGTGCAATTGGTGCACTGACGCCGCTGGCTATTGATATGTATCTTCCGGCGATGCCAACCATTGCCAAAGATTTGATGGTTAATCCCGGGTTGGTACAAGCGACGCTGACTGCGTATACCGCAGGTTTTGCCGTCGGTCAGTTGGTACATGGTCCACTGGCAGATAGCTATGGTCGTAAACCCATTCTGATTATAGGAATTATTCTATTCGCCATCGCTGCTGTTTTCTGTGCTGTTTCCGGAGATATCATTGAATTGACGTGGATTCGGGCGGCGCAAGGCTTTGCCGGTGCGGCTGCGGCAGTAATTATCCAAGCCTTGGTGCGGGATATGTTCGAGCGTGAAGACTTTGCCCGAATGATGTCGTTCATTACCTTGGTGATGACGGTTGCGCCTTTGATTGCACCAATGCTAGGTGGTTATCTGGCTGTGTGGTTTGGTTGGCGATCGATTTTTTGGGTGTTGGCACTCTTTGCCATTATTATCTGTTTGGCAGTAACGACCAAAATCCCAGAGACGCTGCCAAAGGAAAAACGCTTACCGTTTCATCTTGGTTCAACCCTGCGTAACTATGCAAAAATGCTCACCACCCCCGTGGCTGTCGGCCTCGTGTTTTGTAGTGGTTTCTCGTTTGCTGGTATGTTTACCTTCTTGACTGTTGGTTCGTTTATCTACATTGATATTTACCATGTCAGTACACAGTACTTCGGCCTGTTATTTGGTCTGAATGTGGTGTGTTTGATCTTGATGACCAGTATCAATGGTCGTTTGGTGAAAAAGTTAGGATCACATTGGATGCTACGTTTTGGCCTGACTGTGCAGTTAATCGCCGGTCTTGGCTTGGTTTGTGGCCAGCTGCTTGGCTTGGGCTTGTGGGGGGTAGTGATCCCTGTCATGCTATTTGTCGGAACCATCTCAATTATCGGCAGTAACACCATGGCATGTCTGCTTGCTCGCTATCCTCATATGGCGGGTACGGCGTCGTCGCTGGCAGGAACGTTGCGTTTTGGTACCGGTACCGTTGTTGGCGGGCTGGTCGCTTTAATGCATAACAATACGCCGTGGCCGATGGCGCTGACAATGGCGGCCTGTGCTGTGCTTTCAGCTTTGTTTTATTGGTTCCTTTCACGAGAGGCATAAAGGTTATCAATGGCTACGTTTTATCAAGAAATATATAAGGTTGTTTCGCAGGGGCTGCAAGAGTTGGTTGATTCTCAGCAAGCTGGAAAGACACCTAAAAACCCGGTGAGTGAGACTCTGTATCTCAATGCTTGGGTGACCAAGGTCATCAAGCAGCAGCGTTATGAGCATGTTGTTGCCAAGACGTTGGTTGCTTGGCAGAAGCAGGCGCGTAGTATGGGTAAAAATGCGCAACTGAAGAGCCAGTTTGAACAGATCAAAGCTTGCTACGAAGGGATCCCTCATGAAGGAGAGATCGCGAATACGCTGAGCGATGCGCAACTAAAAGCATTCTATGAGCAATTGGAAGAACAAGACTGGCTAGTTACGACCGAGCATGAAGTCAACCGCAAGGTAACCCATCATACTGATGGTCAGGCGTCACTGGTTGTTTGCTCGACACAGTATGCGGCTGCTTTTGATGAAGCGGGTGAGATGGTGAAACCGTTATCTCTGTTTGTTCGAGGTGATGCCCGTGCGTTGATCGATGTTGCTTATGGGCAAGGTTTGTTGCTTTACAAAGTGACGGACTATAAGTCGATTGTGAAGTACCACGGTGAGTATAAGCTGTTCCCGCGAAATGCTGGCACGCACCTGCCAGAGCTACCAACGCAAAAATAAACGACTGCTTTTAATGAATAACGGGAACCTTGTGGTTCCCGTTATTGGTTTCAATAATACGGCGGCAGTCTACATTATATGGTTTCGGTTTTGCCTTCTTGGGCATGTGCGTGGCAGCGTTCGACTAGCGCATGAGTCATACCACGGAAGATAAAGAGGTGGGCCGGCATCATGGCAAACCAGTAAAGTAAACCTGAGAACCCAGCTGGGTGCCACCAGGCTCGGATGTCAATCTCGCGGTAATCACCTTTATCCTCAATGGTGAATTCCAATCGGCCCAGTCCCGGTGCCTTCATGCCAAATAGCAGTGACAAAAACGCATTCGGTATTATGTTGATGACTTTCCATGAATCGATTTTGTCACCTAATTCCAGCTGCTTGGGATCCCTGCGATAGCGCTTGAGGGCATTGCCGCCAATAGCGAAATCCATCCATTCCCGTATCCGCCATAGGTAGTTAGCATAGAAATACCCTTCTTTTCCACCGATGAGCTGTACTTGGTGCCATAGTTGCTCAGCGGTAGCATCGGTTTTCAAACGGTATCCTGCTTGCTTGGGGTAATAACCATAGCCGGGTTGCCAGCGGGCGAGGGCATCCGGGTCAAAGCCCCATATATCACTTCTGACGACTTCATTTTCATGCCCCAGGGTTTCTTCGACTGCTTCGTCGTAGCTGAGCAGATGCTGGGGAATTAGGGAGTGTAGGGCTGTGCCATTTGCCTGCAGATCATGTCCGAGTCCCCCTATCAGCGCCTTAGCAATATTGGTCGGTACCGATGTCACAATACGTAGCCACCTTGCCGCGAACTTTGGAGTCAGAAAGGGAACCGACAAGATACGGGCTTTTTTGCCTAAATGCCTCCCGATCATTTTTAGCTGTTGGGCGTAAGTGATATTGTCTGGTCCAGCTACATCCATGATTTGATGGCGAGTTGGCTTGAAATGCAGTAACTGCAGCAGATAGTACAGCAGGTTACGCAGTGCTATTGGTGAGCTTTTGGAATACACCCATTTAGGTGTGATGAGAATTGGAAAGTGGAAAACAAAATCCCGCATCACCTCGAATGCCGCAGAGCCCGGGCCGACGATGATTCCGGCTCGTAATTCTGTGATGGTTTTACCGCTTTCTCTAAGGATGTCACCTGTGGCTTTTCGGGCTTGCAGGTGCTCGGATGGTTCGCCATCAGCAGGCTGCAGGGCACCGAGGTAGATCACTCGTTCGACCGAAGATTGTTTTAAGGCGTTACTGAAGTTTTGAGCCGCCTGTAACTCAATATCAATAAAATCATGGCCATGATTCATACCATGAACAAGGAAAAACACACTGTCTACACCTTCAAGCAGCTCAGGTAAATTGTTGGCTTCATTGAGATCTAATTGGTGAAGGCTGATGTTTTGTATTTCTTGCCACCCGCGTTTTTCTAACAATTTTAAGTTGCGACCAGTGGCTTTAATTTTGTAGCCAGCGCTAGCCAATTCCGGCACAAGGTGACTTCCTATGTAACCTGATGCGCCGACCACTAAAATTGTTTGCTCCATAAACTACGGCTCCGTGTCACAGGGTTGCTGGTTAGTATGGATAGTTACTCTGGGCTTAATAGCACAGTGATTCCCTGCAACTTAATGTAAGTAGGGTTTACACTAAAATATAACAGTAATTGGTATTAAGTAGAGTCTTTTTGTGAGTCCCTTGTAGGGGGTTTGCCGAAAATGTAGGCCAGATGTAATGGATTAGTTGTATTTTATCTCCATGTTCTTCAAAGTGCTTTATAGAACAATCGGTTTACTGTAAATTTCAGTTCAAAGACTTCCTACCTCTGGGGATTATAATGTTACGACTGGTCAACCTTTGCAAAGGGTACATGGATGGGGATGAATACCATTCAGTTTTGCAAGGAGCTGAGCTGGATTTAAAGCAGGGTGAGCAACTGGCATTAATGGGTGAGAGTGGCTCGGGTAAGAGTACACTGCTCAACCTTATTGCAGGCTTAGATTCTGTTGATTCTGGGGAAGTATGGTTAGGTAATAAGCCGATACACTCGATCTCAGAGCGAGAGCGAACTGCTTTTCGTCGTAACAATATTGGGCTTGTATTCCAGCAATTCAACTTATTACCGACCTTAAGCACTGCCGATAATATTCGTTTCTGTCGCCAGCTTAAAGGGTTGCCAGAGAAACCGGCACTATGGCGTCAAATCATAGCCGCATTAGATTTGATGCCGCTGTTAGGCCGCTACCCTGAAGAAATGTCGGGGGGGCAGCAACAACGGGCTGCAATTGCCCGGGCTCTTTACATGGAACCACAAATCTTATTGGCTGATGAACCGACCGGCAGTTTGGACGAACGAAATGCAGCTGCCGTAATTAACTTATTGGTAAACCTGACCAAACAATTGCACTGTACGTTGCTGTTAGTAACGCACAGTAAGCAGGTTGCCAAGCATATGAATGGCTGTATTCGCCTGCAAGGAGGGCTGTTGCATGTCAAGCCCCGTAGCTAAAGCGCTCTGGGGGCATTACAAGCGTCACCCACTTCAAATTGTCCTTGTGTGGTTGGGGTTGACCTTAGGCATTGCCTTGCTTGTTGGCGTGATGGGGGTTAACCAGCAGGCCCGAGAAAGCTACCGTGACGGTGAACTCCTTTTTTCAAATCCATTTCCTTATCGTATTCGTCACAGTCAACCTGCACTGAAGGTGCCTCAGGGGTTTTATATCCAGCTTCGTCGTGAAGGTTTTAGTCAGTGCGTACCGTTGGATGAACAGCGTATCTCGCTAGAAAATGGCCGCAGTGTCGAACTCGTTGGTATTGACCCTGTCGCCCTGTTCTCGAGTTTCCGTCAAAACACGATGGCTGGTTCTGGTAACCAAGAGCAAATACTGTCATTAATGCAGCCGCCGTATCCTGTGCTGGTGGGCGACCAACTTGCCAACTATATGGGATTTCAAGACGGTCAGACACTTTTACTGGAGTCTGGAAAGACTATCGGGCCACTGCGCGTATTAAATGAAGAAAGGATTAAGGGGCCTAGACTCATTGCTGATATGTCCTTGCTCAGGCAGTTACAGCCAAGCTCAGGGTTGAGCTCTATTTTATGCGGTGAATTGGATGCCCGAACACTCAGTCGGCTTGAAGGTAAGTTACCGGCAGCATTGAAGCTTGAGAAACAAGAAACGGCGGGCCTAGAGCCGCTGACGGATGCGTTTCACTTGAATTTATTTGCAATGGGCATGCTGGCTTTTGTCGTTGGCCTATTCATCTTCTATCAAGCGATGTCACTGTCTTTTTCTCAGCGTCAGCCATTGGTAGGGTTAATGAGGCAAGCCGGTGTTTCTTCAGGGCAGTTGGTGCGGGCATTGAGTGTCGAGCTGATTGTTTGGATTATTGTCGGACTGGTTGGTGGTAACCTTCTTGGCTTATTGTTGGCGGAGAAGTTGTTGCCGTCTGTGGCGCAAAGCCTCAACGATCTTTATGGGGCTAATGTCAGTCTTGTTGTTCGCTGGCAGTGGGAGTGGGGCCTTGCTTCGGTATTGATTGCCGTCGGTGGTTGCTTATTGGCCTGTGGTTGGCCATTAGTACGCTTAATAAGGACTCAGCCTGCACGCTTGTCGACTCGGATGTCTCTGATCAGGTTCAGTGGGCGCGAGTTTGCACTTCAAGCGGTATTCTCGTGCCTGTTTATCGGCGCTGCCATCGCGGTGTATCAGCTGCCACATGGTCAAAAGGCCGGCTTTGTCTTGATTGCCTGCATTTTGATAGCGTCGGCGTTGGTAATGCCATTCCTACTGTGGCAACTGTTTCGGGTCTTGGGTATTGCGGCACGCTCGGCGCGCCTGCGCTGGTTTTTCTCTGATGCCGCCGCCAGTTTGAGCTATCGCGGCGTTGCCTCAATGGCATTTATGTTGGCATTGGCATCGAATATTGGGATGGAAACCATGGTCGGTAGCTTCAGGAATACTACCCAAACATGGTTAGAACAGCGATTGGCTGCTGATATCTATATCCGCCCTTCGGTCAATATGGCACCTAGGATGACGCAATGGCTGGAAAATCAGGATGAAGTGAAACAGGTTTGGTGGCAGTGGCGTAAGGTACTGCCAACCGAAGCGGGGACACTACAAGTTGTCAGTGTTGGCGGTACAGCCGATGAGAAAAAGGCTTTGGCCGTGAAAGTTGCGGCTCCCAATTACTGGCAGATGCTCCATCATGAGCGTGCCATTCTTGTCAGTGAATCGATGGCATTGAAGCAGAATATCAAGCCGGGACAAGTGTTAGACCTTCCTCCTCCGCTCAATAAGCAATGGCGGGTCGCAGGGGTTTTCTATGATTATGGCAATCCCCATGGCCAAATAATCATGTCTCAAAAACGCTGGAAAGCGGTATGGCCGAATAAAGGTCAGGTTAGCTTGGCGATACATCTGGATGACCATTCTCAGGCTGATACCATGATCCGCTTGTTGGGTGAGGCCTTCCGTCTGCCACCAGAGCGGATTCGGAACAATAATGAATTGATGTTGCAAGCGATGAACGTATTTGACCGTACCTTTATTGTCACGGCAACCCTTGGCAAGCTTACTTTATTTGTGGCCGTGTGTGGTTTGTTCTTTGCTACGGTGGCAGGTGAAACCTCGCGCCTTCGCCAGTTTGCATTGCTGCGCTGTATGGGTATGACGGGGCGGGAGTTGGCCTTGCTCGGTGGCGGTCAGTTGCTCGTTATCGGGGTGTTGACGGCATTGATAGCTTTGCCTCTGGGATTGGTATTAGCCCAATTGTTGATTGATGTAGTGCTTAAGTATTCTTTTGGCTGGACGATGCCGATTGAGTATTTTCCAACGAATTATCTGTTCTCTTTAGGTTCGGCCTTATTGGTGTTGTTGCTTGCTGGAGCATGGCCCGTATGGCGTTTGGTGAAGCAGTCAGCCATTATGTCATTAAGGGAGTCATTCTAATGAAGGGAAACAAGTTTCCTCGTTGGTATCTGGCCTTATCGGTATTAGCGCTGATCATCACATTGTTTATGTTGAGCTACGACAGGCCGGTAACAAAGGCTGACCCCTCTGTTACGATGATGGTAGGGCAGGATAGTGACCAGTTTGCGCAAGTTACGCCGGGCTATCAATTTCAGTTTCCTCGAGATCATTTACCGCACCCTGAATTCAGAACGGAATGGTGGTACCTGACGGCAAACCTGAAATCTGAGGACGGAGAAGAGTTTGGTTTGCAGTGGACTTTGTTCCGCTCCCGCTCGGTCACAGAGGCTGGCCGGGGGTGGAAAAGTCCTCAGCGATATATGGCGCATACGGTGGTGACCAGTAAAGACAAAACGTGGTCTGCGGAGCGCTTTGCCCGTGGCGGTATTGGACAGGCCGGTGTCTTAGGTCAGCCTTACCGAGCTTGGCTGGATAACTGGGAGTGGCGCTCTGTTTCAGATTCACCGTTTCCCGGTATTTTATCGTTCGCAGACAATAGCGGTATGGCGGGTAAATTAGCCATTCAGCAAACAGGTAGTATCGTGCTGCAGGGCGAGCAAGGCTATAGTAAAAAACACGCTACGGAAGATATTGCATCTTATTACTTCAGCGCACCTTTTTTGCAGATTGATGGACAGTTGGAGCTGGATGGCAAGCTGTACCAGGTATCTGGTGATGCTTGGTATGACCGTGAATGGAGTAGCCGTGGTCTTTCAAAGGATCAGATAGGTTGGGATTGGTTCTCTATCCATCTTGATGATGGAAGTGCGTTAATGCTGTACCAGATCAGGGAAAAAGATACCCGGCCGTATTATTTTGGCTCGCTCAGCTGGCCTGATGGTACGACTGAACTATTGTCAGCTGATGATATTCAGCTATCACCGGTATCATTTACTAAACATGCAGATAAGACGTATCCTGTGGTATGGCGGGTCAAAGTGCCGTCAAAGGCGATAGAGCTTAAAGTGGATGTGGTCCGAAAGGAGCAGTGGCTTCCCTTCATCTTCTCGTACTGGGAAGGGCCTATAACGGTTACGGGTAGTCACACAGGACAAGGATTTATGGAGCTGACGGGCTATTGAAGCCGAGCCCTGTAAAAGATTATTAGGAAAAATAGGTGTTAAGTAACGTGCATTTCGATGAACAGACGCTGTCGCAGCGCTTAATGAATCATCGCCGAGAGTTTCATCGCTACCCAGAAGCCGCGTGGCGTGAATTCTTTACGACAAGTCGTATCGCTAGCCACCTTGAACACTTGGGCTACTCGCTGCACTTCAGTGATGAGATCATTTCGCGCTCTTCAATCATGGGACGCAATGAAGTGCTCGTCGCTGAAGCGCAAGAGCGGGCAATAAGCTGGGGGGCTGATATTACGTATCTGGCCCACATGGATGGGATCACCGGGGTTGGTGCGGTACTGGACACCGGTAAACCAGGCCCTGTGATTGCGCTCCGCTTTGATATCGATGCGGTAGAAGTGATGGAAAGCGAGGAAGATGCTCATCGACCGCGTTTTCTTGGTTTTGCTTCTCTGGCCCCTGGTATTGCTCATGCATGTGGACATGACGCCCATGCTTCGATTGGTCTAGGGGTTGCCGAGGTACTGGCTGAAAATAAACACCTCCTAAAAGGGAAAATAAAATTACTTTTCCAGCCTGCTGAAGAAGGTTGCCGCGCAGGTAAGGCAATCGCCGAAAGTGGTTGGTTGGATGATGTCGATTATTTCTTTGCTGCCCACATCGGAATGAATGTGCCAAGTGGTACGTTGGTTTGTGATCCTCAACACTTTTTATGTAGTTCCAAGTTTGATCTTCATTTTGTGGGGAAACCGGCTCACGCCGGTATTGAGCCGAATGCTGGGCAAAATGCCCTTGCTGCGGCTTGTACGGCGGTCAATCAAATGTTGGCAATTCCGCGTCATCGTGATGGCATGACCCGTATTAACGTTGGGCAAATGCATGCGGGGGATGGGCGCAATGTGATTCCGGCCAGTGCAGTGTTGCTGGGGGAAACCCGCGGTGAAAATCGTGCGCTTAATTCCTATATGTTCCAGCAGGTAGAGAATATCGCCCAAGCTGCAGCTATGATGCACGGGGTAAAAGTTAATCTGTGTGCCCAAGGCGAGGCGATTGGCCTTGAGAATGATCCTGAATTAGTTGAATTGCTCGAGGGTGTTGGCCCGGAGAGTGGGTTTACCGAAGTGGTTCGAGAAAAAGACTTCGGTGCCAGTGAGGATGCGGGATATTTGGTTGATCGTGTTCAGTCTCGTGGCGGTAAGGCGATCTATTGCCTGGTTGGCTCGGACTTAACAGCTGGCCATCATAACGGTGATTTTGATATTGATGAGAGCCGCATGCTACCCGCAGTGAAGCTACTGCTTAATGCGGTCAATGCGCTTCAGCAACCGCCTTTGGTAAAAGAGCCAATAGGTGAGTCGTCGATCACCAGTAATTGATTACATGCCCCAGCTTATTGCTGGGGTTTTTTCTACTGAACCACGCAAGACGTCAGAATGGTAGCGGCATTATTCGGGGGAGAGATCATGAAATTCGATACATTGATTTTTGATTTAGATGGCACTATCAGCGATCCCAAGGTCGGGGTGGTGCGCTCGATGAACCATGCTTTAATTGCCCATGGCTACCCTGCACGAAACGAAGATGAAATTGCCCGCTATATTGGTCCTCCGCTGGATAGAATTTTCATGGATCTTGTTGGATCAAAGCAATCGTCATTGATCCTTGAGCTTGTTGCTACCTTCCGTCAACGCTATGCCGATATCGGTTATTCAGAGAATCAACTTTATGTTGGTATGCGAGACACGCTTGATACATTGAAATCGGAAGGGAAATATCGCCTAGGCGTCTGTACGTCCAAACGTGTTGATTTTGCGTGCAAGATTTTAGCGCTGTTCGGCCTACTTGAGCACTTTGAGTTTGTCGATGGAGGGGATGTTGGGGTAGAAAAGTGGCAACAGCTGCAGGCACTCAAGGAGCAAGGCGTGATTACTGAGAAGTCCCTGATGATCGGTGATCGCTATGTCGATCTTACTGCAGCACATAAGAATGGATTAACGTCAGCAGGTGTGCTTTGGGGTTATGGCTCTAAAATGGAATTGGAAACGCATATGCCAGCCTTCATATTCTCTAAACCGCAGGAACTAACGCAGTTATAAGTTATTTCTTACTATTGTGATAATTGTTTTAACAGCTTAACAATTCGATAGCTAAGATAATTTTTTTGCTGAGTGTTACCAAAAATATCCTAGCATTGTAGTTATGTCCACACGGACATAATGACTAATGCTGGAGGGGTGGGGTGAGCAAAGCCAACACTCAGGTACTGCGTATCAGAGATAAATTATCAGTTTTCCAGTTGGGAAACTGGCTAATCCCTTTTTGCTTGAGCGATAAGTTCAAGTTTGCTTTCCGTGTCGCCACCAGTCTTACATTAGCCTATATGATCCCAATGGCTTTGGGGTGGACACAACCTTCAA
Organism: Photobacterium lutimaris; assembly: GCF_003025555.1. Lineage (GTDB taxonomy): Bacteria > Pseudomonadota > Gammaproteobacteria > Enterobacterales > Vibrionaceae > Photobacterium > Photobacterium lutimaris. The sequence goes on from NZ_PYMH01000003.1 coordinate 273,432, forward strand.
CCGCTGCAACGACCGTAATGTTGATTGCATCAACAGGTAGTCGTCGTGAATCCATGGCAAAGGGGACGTTGCGAGTACTCGGTACAATTGCGGGTGGCATTATTGGCTTGCTGTTAGTCGGACTGTTCGCGCAGGATCGTTTGCTGTATATGCTGGCGGTTTCTCTTGTTGTGGTGGTCGTGTTCTATATCCGTTCAGCCTATCTGAATGATCCGACATTGTTTATGCTCACCGGCGTTATGATCCTGATGATGTACAACGGGGGCAATGCCGAGGGCGCTTTTATTTACGGTATTGATCGTACTTTTATGACGGTGTTCGGGGTCGTTGTTTATACCCTCGTTGGTGTCTTTCTCTTTCCGCCCAAGATCGAACAAAATCTGCGTCAGTTAGGTGATGATCTGACTCGTGTGCAAAAAGACTTGTTTGAATCAATGAGTGTCCCGCCGAAGCAAAAGCCGCTGGCAGAGCCTGCGGATAGTTCGGATAACGGCGATACCGACGTTGGCCCTGCCTCTCCAACCTTGGCAGAACTCAGTAAAGCGGTATTTGCTGCCCAGCAAGCATTTGAGACTAGATACCAAACACTGAACAGTGAGTGCAGTGAAGTATCTGCTTATAAAAAAGAGTGGGATGGCACGGTAGCGTTGTATGCTCAAATCACGGAATTACTTCTTTTTGCAGCCAAGGAACAATCGCGGTCAGGAGCGCATCCAATAGAATACATTAGGGGTTTTGATGAGTTACGCAAAGAGGTGATCCAACTGTTTGAAAGGCTCCCTGATGCATGGGAAAAACAGGCTGCACACTCTCCCCAGCCTTTGGACCCTGTTGAATATGATGGAGATAGGTTGGAACAAGCCGGGCACCTGTATCGTGGTGAGGCATTATCTTCGGGGTATTTGATCAACCAATTACGAGAGCGTCTGGCCAAGCTTGAAAGCTGTATCAGCAGTATCGATTCATTGACAGGAACCGTCGATTTCGATTTACCGCCATTAAAAGCCAAGCCCAATTTTAATTGGTGGGATGCTGAAAATGCAAAGTCTAGCATTAAGGTATTTGTGACCTATTGGATCGCTGCCGCATTTTGGATTCAGTTTAATCCGCCGGGTGGCTATAACTTTGTCATTTTTAGCACACTGTTTGTTTCTATTCTCTCTTTTCTACCGTTCCACCCAGTAATGCTATTGATATTGTTTACGCTGGGTTTTGTTTTTTCTGTACCGGCCTATGTTTTTCTATTGCCACAATTAACCCTAGGCGCAGAGCTGGCTTTGTTTATTTTCATTTATACCTTTGTCGGCTTCTATGTGCTCAAAGGCCCTGTGACCATCTTTTTCTTGTTAGGGATGTTCACCCTCGGTATCGATAACAACATGGTGTATCACTTCGGCATCACCTTAACGATTGTCACCTTATTTTACATGACGGTGTTGTCAGTGGTGATTTCCTACTATTTACCGTTTTCAAGTCGTCCAGAACACTTGTTGTTGGTGTTCAGGGAACGCTTTTTTCGTCATGCGACAGGTGTGATCCGGTTGCTTCAGTTCGAGCAGTTGTCACTATGGCAAAAGATACAATTGGCTTGGCGGGTAACCACAATGGTGGTCGCGTTGAAAAAGATGCAAGTATGGGGATCGAAATTTAACACTGATCCTTATCCATCACTCACGACTGAGCGGCTTAATCGCTATATCTCCCAATGTGACTTATTCCACCATCACTTGATGACATTTATCAAAGCGCGGAAAAAATTGAATGAAAATCCGTTATTGGCCCAGGCTCAAAAAGGCAATAGGGATACGGTGATCCCTGCATTGTCACAGGCTTTATGGATAGCGGACCGACCGGAAACTGAGCGGCGCAATGCTGAGCTTTTAAAACAAGACTATCAAGACTTAGAAGCTCGACTCGATGAGTATTTTTCTCATCTTGAATTGGAGAAGTATTCTAATTCAGACATTGCCGGCTTTTATATTTTTCTAAACTTGAAGAAAAATATTTTTGAATCATTGCTGAGCTGCAAGCAGGCGAGCGATGACGTTGTTTGGGAAGAATTGTCGGTGAAGCGATTTTAGGGGGCAGGGTGTGGTAAGTAAGATCGGCGTTTGCATAACATCATTATCCTTGCTTGTTACGTCAGGCTGTACGGTATTGGGACCGAAGTTTGAAGGCGTGGCACCGGCTACGTTGCCAACATCGTGGTCTGCATCGGACCTTGTGCAGAGCAAAAACAAAACCGCTCGCTGGTGGCAGCAATTTAATGATCCTGTACTCAATGAATTAGTGGAAACCGCAAGCCAGCAAAATCTCGATTTAGAAGCCGCGGGGTTGAGGATCCTGCAGGCCCGGACCGCCGTCGGTATCGCGGAATCATTTCAATACCCACAGCGACAAAATGTATCGGGGAGTGTGGCAAAAATATATCAAAACGAGAACACCTTCGATAATGCTGCGTTGAGCTTCGACGCTGGTTGGGAGCTGGATGTTTGGGGGCGTTATGTGCTTGGCGTCGAGTCAGCTGAGGCGACCCTGTATGCCTCTATCGCTTCCTATCACGATATTTTGGTCACCATTACTTCAGAAGTTGCTAGAAATTACATCAATTACCGGACATTCCAAGAGCGGGTGCTGCTATCTGAGCGAAATATTGAAATTCAGCGCCGCGTTGAGCGGATCACTGAGATTCAATATGAATCGGGGGATGTGACTGAATTGGATGTTCAGCAGGCGAGAACCCAGCTGTATAACACCGAGTCGGTATTACCTAGTCTGAAAATCGGCATGATGCAATCGCGCAATGCCATTGCCGTGCTGCTTGGCATTCTGCCGGAACAAGCGATGGTGCTGCTGGATAGCCCTTGGGTAAGTGCCAAAGTGAAAGCCTTCGACAATAAATATGAAAATACGCGCACTAGCAGGCTAACCAGCGATTACGACCAATATTCATTGATACCTGCCACGTTACCTATCAGTACACAAGTCGATGCCGGTTTGGTACTACGCCGGCCAGACCTTCAACTAGCCGAATTACAAGCCCATGCGCAGAGTAGCCAAATCGGTATTGCCGAAGCAGATCTATACCCGCAGTTCTCCTTGTTTGGTGTCATCGGTATCAACAGTACCGTTCCGGCAGGTAATGACTTTAGCTTTAGTGATTCACTCAATCTTTCCCTTGGTCCCGCGTTTTCGTGGAATATTTTTCAGTACGGCCGGGTGAAAAATACGGTTCGGGCTCAAGACGCTCGCTTCCAAGAGACGTTGACTAATTACAACAAGCAGGTGCTGCTGGCGGTACAGGAGGTCACAAATGCGATGGAGTCTTACCAGCTCAATCAATATCAACAAAAGCTTGCCTTCCGCTCCGTAGACGCATCAGTACGTGCTTACAACATCTCATTAACCCAATATGAAAATGGTCAGATTAGCTTCGATCGTTTACTCAGCTCACTCGAGAAGATGACCCGAAGCGAAGATGCCTATGCCACTGTGAAAGGGAATGTCGCCAATCAAGTGATCGCTCTCTATAAGTCACTCGGCGGCGGATGGGAAGCTGAAACCGGCCGGCCATACCTCAATGATGCATTGCGTTCGCAAATGGAGAGCCGGACTGACTGGGGGGAGATGCTGGATGAAACGCAGCTTCCTGTCTTGTCGCCCAATGAAGTGCCGAAAGCCGTATCCCCCTTTGGTGAGCCGATTGATCCGACCAAGCAACGTTATCCTGGAGGCCCATAATGGAAGTGCCGCATGAAATGTCTTGGGGAGATGTGTATTACTCGCCCTTTTTACTTGTCATCATCTTGTCTGTAATTGCGACTTGGATAACGGTAGTGATTTTAAATAAAACGCGGCTATCTCGACTGATTGCCTACCCATCGATGACATTTTTGGCAATAACGGTGCTTTATACCGTTGCTATTGATGCTTACTTTATTCAGTTTTAGGTGTGCATATGAAGAGTATAAAAAAGCTATTCGTTATTGCGCTAAATCTCATCATTATTGGTGGTGCCATCTACTATGGTTACCAGAAATATCAAGAGTACTTCGACAACCCGTGGACTCGCAACGGCCAAGTCCGCGCCAATATTGTTAAGGTCGCGCCCAGGGTTTCAGGACCTGTTGTTTATGTGCCTGTTGTCGATAATCAATTTGTGCGCAAGGGTGAGCTATTATTTCAAATCGATCCCACCACGTATGAAGTGGCGCTATCACAAGCAGAAGCCTCTCTTGAGAAATCGAAAATAAGCTCGAAAGGCAAGAAAATCGAATTAGACCGCTTACTCGATATTCAACGTAAAGATAAAGGGGCTGTATCACTGAAGGACATTACCCGTCGGCAAATCTCTTATGAAGAGTCGCTCATTCAAATCAAAGTGTCCGAGCAAAAACTGCGCGCAGCCAAATTGAATATGGAATTTACCCAGGTGTTCGCCTCGGTTGATGGCTATGTGTCTAACTTGGATATTCGAGAAGGCACGCAAGCCGTCGCCAATCAGCCTTTACTCGCTGTGGTAGATGTAAACAGTTTTTGGGTGTTTGGCTATTTTCGTGAAAACCAACTATCCAATATCGCCATAGGCGATCAGGCAAAAGTGACCTTGATGGCTTATCCAGAAGAGCCGATTGAGGCCGTTGTTGATTCTGTCGGGTGGGGGATCGCCCCGCAAAACGGTGCCGTGGGCTATAACTTACTACCAAGCGTCAATCCTGTTTTTCAATGGATTCGCTTGGCACAGCGGATCCCGGTAAAAATTACGTTATCGGCATTACCTGAGGGCGTGAACCTGCGTTTCGGTATGACGGCATCGATTATGGTGATGGAAGAGAATCAGGCTTCAGAGTCAGGGCATTAACAATCATCGTGTTAGGAGGGGAAATGGGTAAGAAAATTACTGAGAAAAATAATTTTTACTACCTCACTATCGCTCTAATTATTCTGCTGGTGAGTTCGTCACTCGATCAGGTACTGCAAATTACTTGGCTGGATAAAATCATGCAGGGGATCACTTTGCTGACCTTTGCTGTCTGCTTGTTGAGTTTACGTTTTGATTCAGGTTGGTATCGCTTTTTGCTGAGCCTTGCCGTGGCCTGGATTGGGCTGATGATTATTAACCAGTTGTTTGATTTCAAGCAAGTCGATATCGCTATGCTGGTGCTGATGCTGAGTTTCTTTTTCGGTACGTTCAAATCTACCATGCGGCAGATCCTGTTTACCGGCTCGATTGATAATAACAAGGTCGTGGGTTCGCTGGCTCTGTTTTTACTTCTCGGCTTAATGTGGGCCATTGCCTATCTGCTTATTCTCGAGTTTTCCCCGGAATCCTTCACTGGCTTAGAAGCCAAAAATTGGGGGGATAACTTTTCCAATGCCGCATATTTTAGTTTTGTCACTCTAACAACATTGGGTTATGGCGACATGAGCCCAATCTCACCCGTTGCTCAGGTCATAGTGTATTTAGAAGCGATTGCTGGTGTGTTCTATATGGCAATTGTTGTAGCCAGCCTGGTCGGCGCCAGCCAAAACAGTCAGGAAAACAACGATGGATAAACAACTTGAAAAATACAAAAGCAAGATATTTATCAATAATATGCTGGAGTCCTCAATACGAATTGGACTGCTGTTAATCCTGCTTGTATGGACTTATGACATCATCAAGCCCTTTGTCATCCCTGTACTTTGGGGGGCCATCATTGCGGTGGCTTTGATGCCGCTGACCCTTAAGCTTGAAGGCGTAATGAAAGGGCGGCGAGGACTGTCAGCGACTCTGCTAGCCCTGATAGGCATTGCCATTTTAGTCGTGCCGTTAGTGGTTGTAATGGGCTCGATCTTTGATGGGGTCGTTGGGTTGACGGCATTATTACAAAATGAAACGGTGAAGTTACCCGGCCCAACACCGAAAGTGGCTGAAATTCCGCTGGTGGGTGAGAAGCTTTATAGTGCATGGGCATTATTTGCGACCAATATGGAGCAAGCCCTGGTGCGCTATGGCGAAGAAATTAAGGCGGGTGTGAGTGCCTTTGCCGGCGCATTGGGAAGTGGCTTGGCAACCATCGTGATGTTTATCATCTCATTATTGATTGCCGCCGGTTTCATGGCTTACTCAGAATCGATGGCAAAAGCAGTAAAACAGATTTCGGTCAGGGTGGTAGGCAAACATGGCGAAGAGTGGGCGGGATTAATAGCCGCGACTATTCGTAGCGTACTATTGGGCGTTGTTGGGGTCGCCTTTATTCAATCAGTATTGATTGGTTCTGCGATGTTTGTTTTTAAAATCCCTGCGGCTGGTCTGATCACATTTGCTGTCTTTATTTTGGCGATAGCGCAATTACCCGCTTTGCTCATCGTATTGCCGGTCATCGTGTATGTCTTTTCTTATATGGATACCACGCCAGCAACTATTTTTACTGTTTGGGTCTTATTGGCTGGGTTATCTGATAATTTTCTCAAACCATTATTGATGGGACGAGGGGTGGAAATCCCCATGCCGGTTATTTTGATTGGTGCGATTGGCGGTATGATCTCTGCTGGTATTATCGGACTTTTCCTTGGTGCGGTGGTTTTGGCCATTTGGTATGAGCTGTTCATTTCCTGGATGAAGGTGTCACCGCAAGAGAAGGAGAGTGGCAATGAGACAGATGAAGCAGCCAAGGTCGAGCAAAATCCTGATTAACGAATAGTACTGATTTAAGCGCCGCTGAATTTAACTGTAGAGTGTTAGGGGTATAGATAGCTGCTGGAATATCGATTGTGTTTTGTCACTTTTGTATTCCAGCTTTTCTTTGCTTGTCATTTGAATAATTACTCTATACTTGATTTTGGGATAGACATCGGTGCCTTGAATACAGTGGACATTTATGGCACCAATAAACAACACAACAGGACGTCGTGGTAATGAGTAATTTTTTCGATAAAGCAAGACGAGCAATAAACCAGCTAGAAGTGATGGTGAATACCATTTCTATGCCGAAAGTAAAACAAGGTGAGAAGAACCTCAGCAAGCCGCTTACCGACCAATCGAGTTCTCTAGTGAATAAAACGGTGTTTATCAGCGGTGGTTCTCGCGGCATTGGCTTTGCGATTGCCAAGCGATGCGCGCAAGAAGGGGCGACAGTGGTCATCGCGGCGAAAACCGCAGAGCCACACCCGACATTACCCGGCACCATATATACCGCAGCAGAAGAAATTAACCAAGCGGGGAAGGGGAAAGCCATTCCAGTTGTGTTAGATATTCGAGATGAAGCGGCAATCGCTAGTGCGGTAGAGCAAGTTGTCACGCAAACCGGTGGCATTGATGTAGTGATCAACAATGCCAGCAGCATTCATCTACAGAACATGGAAAATACCCCAAGTAAGCGTTTTGACCTGATGTTCTCGATTAATGTGCGTGGGACGTATTTATTAACTCAAGCTTGTTTACCGTATTTACGTAAATCCTCTAATCCACACATTTTGACGCTGTCTCCGCCGATTGATTTAAGCCCGCAATGGTTTAAGAACTATGGTGCCTACACCAGTTCAAAATATGGCATGTCGATGATGACCATGACTTTTGCTAACGAACTTAAAGAGTATGGTATTGCAGCCAATTCGTTGTGGCCCAAAACGACGATTGCTACGTCAGCAATATCCCACATGAAAAATGGCAAAAAAATCATGGAGCACTCTCGCCATCCAGCAATCATGGCTGATGCGTGTTATGAAATTATCACTCGCGATGCGAAAGAATGTACGGGGCGGTTCTTTATTGATGAAGAGGTATTGCAGCATCGAGGTGTTACTGATTTTTCTGACTATGCCTGTAAGCCAGGGGCTTCTCTGCAGCGAGATTTGTTTTTGAGTTGAAGCTAACCGTTTATCGGTATGTAAGTCATGTCATTGTTGTACCTTAATTTCAGTGTTGTTATTTATCGTTGGTTATTTTTATATAAAAGTAACCAACGATTTGCGCCCTAGGCACACATTGACCTTACCCCAACAGTGTATTGCATATTTATCTCATGCTCGTCTTAAAGTTAATCTATTTATCGTACAGGAATTGAATATAAATAACTGATATATATTATTTATATTGTTTGCACGCCACTTATGCGAAAGCGCAATAATGCCCTCCTTATTAACGGTTAGCCAGAGACTTGAGCGGTAATTGTGTTTGGCATAAATGCAGGTATTATCAGGTGTATGATGGTGAGTAAGAGGTTTTAATGCAGCATTTTTTCAAAAATATTTACCAGTACATCAACCCAGAGAGAGATCCCGCCCTGCAAGCGGCTAACCAGCAGTGGGAGTCATCTTTGCCAACGCTATGGTTGCTGGGAAAGACCGGGGCGGGTAAGTCAACGCTTGTTGCGTCAGTCACCGGTAATGAGTGGGTAGAAGTGGGGAATGGCTTCCAGCCGTGTACCCAGACCGCTGTTGAATATGCTTTTCCCGCTGAAAACCCAGTGCTGCGTTTTCTTGATACACGTGGCTTATCAGAAGCTGATTATGACCCTTCTGAGGATATATCGGCCTGTCAGGCACAAAGTCATGCGTTATTGGTCGTCATGAAAGCTGAAGAGCCGGAGCAGAGTGATGTGCTATCGGCGTTGAAGAAAATCCGCAAAGATGGCCGTATTGACAGTCTGCTGGTGGTCCATACTGCGTGTTTGTCAATTATCGACCCAGAGCAACGGCTCCAAGCGATTAGATATAACCAAGCGCAGGTGGAGAAAGTATGGGGAACGACGTTGATGTCGGTTAATGTGGACTTCCAGGCCACCAATCCTGAGAGTGTAGCAGCCCAAAATAATGAATTGTTTGGTCTATCAGCATTGAATGTGCAGCTAGCAGAAATGCTGCCGATTATTCAGCTGATGCAGCAATCACAGCAGCATGGTAATGCTGAGCAAAGTAATTTCCATAAACTTCAACAAGAAGTGATGTGGTATGCCGGCAGTGCGGCGGCTTCAGATGCGCTTCCTGGTGTAGGCTTGGTGTCGGTGCCGGCCATTCAAGGAAAAATGCTGCATAGCTTGGCGCGGCAATATGGGGTGGAGTGGAACCGAAAGCGTTTTACAGAATTCGCAGGTCTTTTAGGCAGTAGCTTTGCATTGAAATACGCCACTAAATTGGGCGTGAGGCAGTTGGCGAAGTTTATTCCGGTATATGGGCAGACGGTAGGCAGCGCGGTTGCGGTTGCGATTAGCTTTGGTCTTACCTATGCGATAGGCCGAGCGGGTTGCAAGTATCTCTATCATATCAGTCGCGGGGAAACGGTTAGTGAGAGTGATATTCGCCATGTGTTCGAACAAGCGTTAAAGCAGGCAAAAGACAGTCATGAAAAAGACCATCAATAGCGTCAGCTTGCTGACGCGCATTTCATCAGGCGTTGCGCCGTTAGTTTTTGCCTCGCTGATCATACCGGTATTCGTGTTGGCCGGCTGGGGGCTATTTCGGATTATTCAAGATGATCAATGGTTGTTCTTATCGGTATTGATTGCCTCTTCCTCATTGGTCGTTATTGCGGGCGCGATTTCACTGCGGAAGATGCGTCGGCAATCTTCAGAGGAGGGTATTCGGCTCGGTGGTGATTATGATGTCGCGCCATCCGGTGAGTGGGGTGAATTTGATCTTGAGGTTTGGCATGTTCTCAACCCAGCAATAGCCCACCACCTCGAACAGGATGACAGTTGGCTGGGGTTAAGGGAGCATGCCTTAGCGTTGTCGATGGCGGTTGCGAGTCAATATTATCCTGAACGCGATACCCAAGCCTTGTCTTTTACCGCGCCGGAATTTCTATTGATGCTGGAGAAGGTGAGCCATCGCTACCGTCTCTTTCTGCTTAATCATATTCCCTTCGCAGAAACATTGAAGCTGTCCTACTTTCAGCAAGGGTACCAGCATAAAGAAAAGCTTGGCGCTGCCAAGAAGTTCTATGATGTATACCGGGTATTTAGAGCGATGACACCAGCAGGCTTGGTCGCAGAGGCGAGGGGGCAATTGCTGGGCCGTTTGTTTGATGAAGTTAGTGAGGAAGTCCAGCACAATTTGAAAAAAGTCCTGCTGCAGGAAGTTCTGTCAGTAGCAATCGACCTATACAGTGGTCGATATAAAGCCGCGGAAGGAGAGCTGAACAACAGCGATACAGACAGCGAACACTTTGCTGAGGAGCTAAAGCCGCTCCGGGTGGCTATTGTTGGTCAGGTGAGTGCGGGTAAGTCTTCTTTGGTCAATACGTTTGTTGGCAATATGGTGGCTGAAGTGAGCGCTATCCCTTCAACGGAAAATATTGTCGTTCATCGTTGTTATGTCGATGGAATTGATATTATCCACTTGGTTGACCTTCCGGGTATTGATGGGCAAGAGTCGACCAATAAACGACTGATTAAGCAAATGGCGCAAAGTGATATTGTCCTTTGGGTGTTGAAAGCCAATCAGCCAGCGAGAAAAAGCGATGTGATACTTCGCCAGCAATTTGATGAACACTATCAGCAGGCTGAGAATCGTAGCCGTAAAAAGCCAAAAATCGTTATGGTGCTTAATCAGGTTGACCGTTTATCTCCAGCCTCAGAGTGGCAGCCGCCTTATGATTTGTCAGCGCCACAATCAGCGAAAGCCAACACGATAAAAGCGGCGCTTGATTTCAATAAAGCACAGCTCATGCCTGACGATGACGTTATCGTCGCGATGCCGCCAAATGAGCAACCTTATAATATGGATTGCTTGGCAGAGGCACTTCTGAGTGCGTTTCAAGATGGCGTAAATACTCAGCTTAACCGGCGTCGTATTGAGCATAAGAGCGACGCACTGACGAAACAAGCAAAGCGGTTGTACCGGTTAGGTAAGGTGGCGGTAAAGCGGTATACCGCTTAAACATGATGACTTGGGCCTTGGTCTATTCAACGGGCCCAAGCATGCTTTTTATCGGCGCTTAATTTTTCGCGGGATCACTTCCACTCCGGTGCGGTAACGGCCCGCGATGGCATTGAGTGCCAGCTCCAATGCATTGTCGGCTATGAGCTCAAACTGCTGCGGTAATGACTGTATCTTTATTGGCAAGAAATCGAGTAGGCGGTTATCACCAAATGTCGCCAGGTGGGTTTTCTGCATTAATTCCGGATTGGCTAGCAAACAATCGAGTACACCTTCAAATAAGGTGTAGGAGGTCGCCAGAATCGCATCTGGCATACAGTCATTGTCGATCCAGCATTGTACCTGCCGCTGACCCTGTTGCTGGCTGAAATGATCGCCATTGGCTATTAGCGATCTAATTTCAGGTTGTTGTTTTTGGGTGCTGTACGAACGGATAGCCGATAGAAAGCCTTGTTCACGCTCTTTTGATACCCCCAACTCTGGTACGGCTCCCACTAACCCTATCGTTTTGATTTCTTTGTCTAATAGACTCAAGGTGAGATCAAAAGCACCATCTAGATCTTCACTGATCACACTGGCAAACATTTCATCATTCATCGCCCGGTCGATAGCAATAACAGGTACGCCACCTTTTTGGATTCGTTGGTAGAAGTCGCTATCGGTCGGCAGGGCGCTCGCCACAATCAACGCATCTATGCGCCGGCTCAACAGCGTTTCAGCCACTTTCATTTCAGTTTCAGCATCATCATCCGAGCAGGAGATGATTAGCTGGTAACCGGCCTTTCGCACATTGTGCTCGAGGAGTTTAGCCAACTTGGCATAACTGCTGTTTTCAAGATCGGGGATGATCAAGCCGAAAGACCGGCTGCTTCCTGCACGAAGGGACGTCGCTGCATGATCAGGGCGGAAGTTGTGCTCATTCACAACGGCCATCACTTTTTTCTGGGTTTTCTCACTGATCCGGTACTTCTGTGCTTTTCCGTTTATCACGTAACTGGCTGTGGTACGGGATACGCCGGCAAGTTTTGCAATTTCGTCTAGCTTCATTCTGATTCTTGTTGGTTACAGTTAGCAGGCAACTTTCATTCTACTGGTTCGTATCACGAACAGAAAGAGGCTGACTCGTTGAATTGTGCGCATATAGTTGCACCCTTATGTGCGTCGGATCATAAATTCACTCACGATCTCGTAGGCACATTTGCAATTTTAGCTGAAACCATTCAGCATGTCAGCTGAATGGTTTCAGCAGCGATATAATTTTGAACTAAACTCTGCTGGAATTTTATTTTGACCAAAAGCTGAATCGATTCAGTCAGCAAAATATGCAGTTGGTCATTTTGATTTATATTTGTGTAGACGGGGAGAGAAGGCCACCGGTCTTCACCAGGTTTAACGAAACTGGAGTAAACACATGCTGTCACTCTCAACAAAAGACATTCAGCTCAAACAATCAGCAATAGATAAGCAGGAAGCGATTAAAGCGATTGCCGCTGGTTTGGAACAGCAGGGCCTAGTTGAAACAGGCTATGTTCGCGGCATGCTGGATCGCGAGGCGCAAAACTCTACATTTCTTGGTAACGGAATTGCGATTCCACACGGCACAACAGACACCCGTGATCTAGTTAAAGAAACGGGAGTACGCGTCCACCACTTCCCACAAGGCGTTAGCTGGGGCGATGGTAAAACCGTGTATCTTGCGATTGGTATCGCGGCGAAATCTGATGAGCACCTGGGTATCCTTAAGCAGTTAACCAAAGTGTTGTCTGCTGATGGGGTAGAGGAGAAGCTGAAAACAAGTGACAGTGCTGAAGGCTTGATAGCTATTTTAAATGGTGAAGCACAACTGGAAGCTGATTTTGATGAAAGTTATATCCAGCTTACATTTCCTGCTACCGATCTCGTTCAGCTAACCGCTGTTGCTGCTGGTTTGGTGAAAAACCATCAATCGGCCAGTAACGAGACTGTTGCCGATGCGATTGCATCTGGTGCGACTCACCTGGGTCAGGGTTTGTGGGTAGCAAAAAGCAGCAAAGGGGTCAGTCGTACGGCTTTGTCATTTGTTACACCAGCCACATCTATTGAAGAAGCCGGTTTCCCCGTAAAAGGTCTTTTGTTTGTTGCTGCTTGCAATGGTGCACATATTAACAACATGAATTACCTGGCCCAGCTGTTGTTCACCAATCAAGCCGGCAAGTTATTCACTTCTACTGCCGAACAGGTCGTGACGCTTCTGACCGAAGAAGCACTGGATGGCAATACTGACGTCTTCAAGATCCGCAATCCGCACGGTTTGCATGCCCGTCCAGGCGCCATGCTGGTGAGCGTTGCCAAGAAATTCAACAGCAACATCTTGGTCTCAAACCTCAATAGCGAAGGTAAAGCGGTTAATGCAAAGAGCCTGATGAAGGTGATTGCTTTAGGCGTGAAGCAAGGCCACGAATTACAGTTCACGGCAAAGGGTGATGATGCAGATGAAGCATTAGTCGCAATAGGACAAGCAATTGCCGATGGCCTTGGTGAAGGTAAATAGGTATGACTGAATCTAAAAGTATCAATAGCAAGCCAAAGGTCGTGACGGTTACGCTTAATCCAGCCTTGGATCTCACCGGTAGTCTCGATGTTCTTAACCCAGGCACAGTGAATTTAGTTAATACCGGTACATTGCACCCAGCAGGGAAGGGCGTGAATGTCGCGAAAGTACTGGCAGAATTAGGTGCGGACGTCACTGTGACCGGCCTATTGGGTGCCGATAATCAAGAGCCGTTCTGCCAGCTGTTCGCAGAGCTCGGTGCAAAAGACGCTTTTGTACGGGTGCAGGGTGCCAGCCGAATAAACGTCAAATTGGTAGAACTAGATGGCCAGGTTAGTGACATCAACTTCCCGGGTGTCGAAGTGGGTGAAGACGATCTCAAGGCTTTCGAAACGACATTGTACACATTGGCCGAGAGCCATGATGTGTTCGTGATTGCAGGTAGCCTCCCTCGAGGTATAACCCCTGAAAAATGCGCTGAGTGGATCCAATGGTTGCACGATAACGGTAAGCAGGTGTTCTTCGATAGCAGCAAGGCTGCCCTTGCCGCAGGTTTGGATGCCTCGCCTTGGTTGGTCAAACCTAATGACGAAGAGCTTGCTGATTGGGCCGGACGTGAACTTGAATCTGAACATGCTTTGTTGGAAGCGGCTGAGCAACTCTCAGGAAAAGGTATTGCCAACGTGGTTGTATCTCTGGGTGCAAAAGGTGTGATGTGGCTTAACAGTGAAGGCTGGTTGAGATCCCAGCCACCGAAAATGAGTGTAGTGAGTACTGTGGGTGCTGGAGACACATTAGTGGCAGGATTGTGCTGGGGACAGATCAACCAGTGGAATAAAAAAGAGACATTGGGCTTTGCCACAGCATTGTCGGCATTGGCCGTCAGCCAAGTAGGGGTTGGTGTAGAAGATATCAACCAGGTGCTGAAAGTAAAAGAAAATGTCCAACTCAATAACGTGAATAGCTGATTCGGATCAGAGGGTATTGAAATGAAAATTGCAGTAATAACAGCATGTCCGAGTGGCATTGCAAATAGCATTATTGCCGCTGGCTTAATTGAAAAAGCAGCAGCAGATCTTAAATGGACAGCAGCAGTTGAATGCCAGTCTTCTGTGGTGCCAGTCAAGGCGTTGAGCCAGACTGTTATCGAACAAGCAGATTGCATCGTCGTGGCTGCGAATACCGCTGTAGATACGACCCGCTTCAAAGGTAAGAAGCTGTCCCAAATCTCTATTGAAGATGTGTTGGCTGATCCGAAAGGGGCGCTTTCCCATGCCGTTAACCATGCGACAGTTTTAACTCAGGTGACTTGTGTCGCCGAAGATGAAAGCAGTGAGTCGGCTAGCAAGAAAATTGTAGCGATTACCGCCTGTCCGACAGGTGTTGCGCATACCTTTATGGCCGCGGAGGCTTTGGAAGAGGAAGGTAAGCGTCAGGGCCATCAGATTAAAGTTGAGACTCGTGGTTCAGTCGGTGCGAAGAACCAACTTACCGCAGAAGAAATTGCGGCAGCGGATTTGGTCATCATTGCGGCAGATATTGAAGTGGACCTTGCTCGGTTTGCGGGTAAAAAACTGTATAAAACCAGTACTGGTGCGGCTCTGAAGAAAACGACAGAAGAGTTTGAAAAAGCATTCTCAACAGCGACACCTTATCAGCACCAAGCGGGTGCGGCATCTGAGAGAGATGCAAAGCAAGAAAAGACCGGTGCGTACAAACACTTGATGACCGGTGTTTCCCATATGTTGCCATTGGTCGTTGCTGGTGGTCTTTCTATTGCGTTGTCATTTGTATTCGGTATTACCGCTTTTGAACAAGAGGGAACACTGGCTGCTGCTCTGATGACGATTGGCGGTGGCTCGGCATTTGCGCTGATGGTACCAGTACTGGCAGGTTTCATTGCCTTCTCGATTGCTGATCGTCCGGGTCTCGCACCAGGTTTGATTGGTGGTATGCTAGCAAGCTCAACGGGCGCGGGGTTCCTTGGTGGTATCGTTGCAGGTTTCCTTGCGGGTTACAGTGCTAAGTTTATTGCAGAGCACGTTAAGCTACCGCAATCGATGGAAGCATTGAAACCAATCTTGATCATTCCGTTGCTATCGAGTTTGGTGACAGGTCTTATCATGATTTACGTGGTAGGCGGTCCAGTTTCCACGGCAATGACTAGCCTGACTGATTTCCTCAACAACATGGGGTCTGCTAATGCTGTACTGCTAGGTATTATTCTGGGCTGTATGATGTGTTTCGACTTGGGCGGGCCGGTCAACAAAGCGGCATATACTTTTGGTGTTGGTTTGCTGGCGTCACAAACTTACGCGCCGATGGCGGCAGTCATGGCTGCCGGTATGGTGCCTGCGCTGGGTATGGGCTTGGCAACGTTCTTGGCCAAACGTAAGTTTAACGCCAGTGAATCAGAAGCCGGTAAAGCGTCTTTCGTATTGGGTTTATGCTTTATCTCGGAAGGTGCGATTCCATTTGCAGCGCGTGATCCAATGCGTGTTATCCCAAGCTGTATGGCGGGTGGTGCGTTAACAGGTGCGCTGTCGATGCTGTTTGGTGCCAAACTAATGGCTCCGCATGGTGGTTTGTTCGTTCTGTTTATTCCAAATGCGATTTCACCTGTACTGATGTACTTGGTGGCGATTGCGGCCGGTACGATTGTAACGGGTGTGACATATGCGTTCTTGAAAAAGTCTGATGAAGAACTGGTAGCTGTAGCCGAAGCAAAGTAAGTACCGATATTCGCAAGATTTAAATAAAGATAGCCCCGGCAAAAATGCCGGGGCTTATGCCACCGCTGCCTACGGTATTCTTTGCGTTTGTCCCAAAAATCTCCTAGAGATTAACAGAGTTATCATTCCATGAAGTAAAATTATATTTTTATCTCTGTTAAGACAGACGTATATATTATGTAGGCATTCCTTGCGTGTAATACAAAGCGCAATATTATTTTTATATTTACCCTAAATTATAATTATCATTTTATAGTTGTTATATATAGTTATTGTTTTTCTTCTGCTGCTAATAGCACATTTTCCCCGTCAACAATTAATAAATAAGATTTCCCTATATCTAAATCGCAAATGTCGCGCTGGTTTGCACCTAAGTAAAGTTCCCCACTACAATTGCTTATAATCATTTGAGAAGAGAAATTACCTTTCTTAACTTCTGTACTGGATACTGCCGTTGAGACAACTTGTACCCATGCATCTTCTACGGCAAAGATGCGAACGCGGTATTTATCTTCAATCGAAGCTGGGTTTTGTACATTCGTCGACAAGGTAGTCTCACCGTTGTCACTCCATGCGATGGCCCAAAGTTTTTCATTGTTATTCAGCAGTATATCTTCAGATTTTGACTCTTTAATATGAGTGTTAGTATCTTGAACACCAACATCAATTGTCATAGGTGTTGCTGATGACCAGCTGATCTTGTGATAATAAGAATCTGAGTCTGAAACGGACTGTGTTTTATTGTTTTCATCAAATAAAATTCCGCTGACATTTGACTCTTTAATATAGAAGTCAACGTCTTCGCCAGATATATTTACTTTATCAATACCAATTGTTCTAACACTAACATCATCCATCGTATCGACGGTCGGCTTTGTCGAATCACTTGACGAACCACCGCAGGCAACTAGAAATACTGTTGATATCGCTGTAAGCGCAACCCTAATCATCTTGGAACCTCGTTATTATTTTTTTGAAGCTCAGAGTAAGCATATTTCAAGAATTGATAATTTTTTGATGAATAATAGGGAGAAAAATAAGAAATTAATAAGTGATTGAAATTTTGTATTTTTTTATCTCTCAATATTGAGATTTTGCGGTCAGATAGTGATAATCATCCTCAATAACGACGGCGAGTAGTAAAAAACAGAATACTCGCCGATAAACAGACACTGAGATAATCCAGTGATTTGGGTTAGCACATCTTACGTTTCAGGCCGCTGATATCGAGTAACCGAGTGGCAATTTCTTCTACAGAGAGGCGACTGGTATTAAGATATGGAATAGCTTCGCGACGAAACATCGCCTCAACCTTTCCGAGCTCGCTCTCGCATTGCTCAACGCTCGCGTAGTGACTATTGGCGTAACGCTCGTGGCGGATTTCGACTAACCGCTCTGTATCGATAGTGAGTCCATAGGTTTTATAACGATAGGGCTCAATGGCTGTAGGGAGGCGAAGCTTACTCATGTCTTCTGCGATGAAAGGGTAGTTAACAGCCCTGATCCCAAATTGCATCGCAAGATAGAGGCACGTCGGTGTTTTACCGCAGCGTGATACGCCAAGCAGGATAACATCAGCTTGTTCCAGATTGTTGAGCGACACGCCGTCGTCATGGGCAAGGGTATATTCGATCGCTGCAATCCTGTCTTGATAGCTGTCGGCATCTTTGCCAATGCTATGAGAACGCTGCAGTTGAGGTTGCGGTGCGAGCTGCAGATCTTTACTCAAGGGGGCAACTAGCGCGTTGAGTACATCATAGAAGTGGGCGTTGCTCTGCTCAATAATTGCTTTAACTTCTGGGAGCACAATGGAATAGAACACCAATGGCTCAATGCCTGTTTTGTCGTAGGCTTGGTTGATTTGTTGCTTCACACTATTGGCACGTTCAATGCTTTCAACAAACGGTAAGGTCATTTGACGAGTAGTAATGTCAAATTGACCTAACACAGCATGGCCAAGGGTTTCCGAGGTAATCGCCGTACCGTCAGAAACAAAGAATACACTACGAAACTTGGTTTTGGATTGCATTAAAAGTTTAATCCTTGAATATATTTTTTAGCGGTAAGTGGCGTAGCACTCAATATAATCGTCTAACAGACAACTTTCTCTCTTTATCATCACATTTTTATGCAATCTTGTGTTCGATAATTTCACATCAGCTTTTATAGGTTTTTACAAATATTGATATGAAGGGAGATAAGGGGCTTGTGTGAACTCAAGTATTGCTGAGGTAGCTTGTATTTTCATCACTATAAATTGGTTGATTGATAACCACTCTAAATGTTGGCTATTTTACTGATTTTAAAGGTTAAAAGATGATCTTTACGGTGAATATCTCACAGACCTACCAATGTTGAGCTAGATCAAAAACCTGATGGGCTTCAAATTTTTTTGATAATTTGCTAGATAAAGTTGATTAGAGGTGAAAAACTGAAAGCAGAAGTTAGGTGCTACAGAGCATTAATGCTGCGACATGTAGACCTACCGCCAATAAGAGAGTGTTTATATATGTGCGTATATCCAGCGGTATCGTATATACATATACGTTTTCAAGTCATTGAAAATTAAAAGATTTGACAGAATTTTAGCACTTATATTTATAACAATAAC
The DNA here is from genome assembly GCF_003025555.1 of Photobacterium lutimaris. Taxonomy (GTDB): domain Bacteria; phylum Pseudomonadota; class Gammaproteobacteria; order Enterobacterales; family Vibrionaceae; genus Photobacterium; species Photobacterium lutimaris. The sequence continues at coordinate 292,165 of NZ_PYMH01000003.1, forward strand.
CGATAGGGTAACGGTACTTTGCCGACGTGAACATCTGGTGAAGTGCACTTAAGGAGACGTGATTGATGGTTTGCGCGGAAAATTGATTTTTTGCTTTTTTTTGCAGTAAAACGCAATCGTTTACTAAAGGGTTACCTGCTTTAAACTGTTGAATCCAATAAGGAGAATTGCCGTGCAACAGAATGTTGTCTGGTACGATGCTTTGTCAATGAATGATGTTGACAAGGTCGGTGGTAAGAATGCATCTCTTGGCGAGATGGTGGCGAATTTGGCTAATGCGGGGGTAAAAGTACCGAATGGCTACGCAACGACGTCATATGCCTTTAATCAGTTCTTAGAAGCAAACGCACTCAATGAGCGCATTTACCAGTTACTCGACGAACTTGACGTCGAAGATGTAAATGCCTTGCAGCAAGCTGGCGAGACTATCCGAAATTGGGTTCTAGAGGCACCGTTTCCACAGGAACTGGAGCAGGATATTCGTGAGTGTTACCTAGAGCTGGCACAGGGTGACGATATGCTGTCAGTGGCCGTCCGCTCTTCAGCAACAGCGGAAGATTTGCCTGATGCTTCTTTTGCGGGTCAACAGGAAACCTTTCTTAACGTGCGTGGTATCGATGCGGTTATCGAAGCGGTGAAACATGTCTTTGCTTCGCTATTTAATGACCGCGCTATCTCTTACCGTGTTCACCAGGGATTTGATCATAAAGGGGTTGCATTATCAGCGGGCATCCAGCGAATGGTGCGCTCGGACAAAGCGTCATCTGGCGTAATGTTTACCTTGGATACCGAGTCTGGCTTTGACCAGGTGGTATTTATTACTTCTTCGTGGGGCCTTGGTGAAATGGTTGTCCAGGGGGCTGTGAATCCTGACGAATTCTATGTGCACAAACCAACTTTACAGGCCGGTAACCCTGCCGTTGTACGTCGTACTATCGGTTCTAAATTGCTCAAGATGGTGTATACCGACGACAGATCTTTAGGAAAGCAGGTTGAAATCCTCGATACCTCCAAACAAGAACAATCGCAATTCTCCTTAACCGATCAAGAAATCGAATCTTTGGCCAAGCAAGCGCTGATTATCGAGAAGCACTATGGACGACCAATGGATATCGAGTGGGCCAAAGATGGCATCACTGGTGAGCTATTGATTGTTCAAGCTCGACCAGAGACGGTTCGCTCGCGCGATGATGCCACTGTGATGGAGCGTTTCCACCTTAATGGAACAGGCCATGCTCTGATCGAAGGCCGAGCAATTGGCCAGCGAATTGGCAGTGGTGAAGTCCGTGTGGTTTCCGATCTGTCACAGATGGATCAGGTACAAGCGGGTGATGTACTGGTTGCTGATATGACAGATCCTGACTGGGAACCGGTGATGAAAAAAGCGGCGGCGATTGTCACTAACCGTGGCGGCCGAACTTGCCATGCAGCCATTATTGCTCGCGAGTTAGGTATTCCGGCTGTGGTTGGCTGTGGTAATGCGACCGATTTTCTGCAAACCGGCCAGCGTGTCACCGTTTCATGTGCCCAAGGGGAGACAGGGTATATCTATGAAGGTGAGTTGGACTTTGAAGTGCGACGCTCCGCGGTTGATGACCTACCTGACTTGCCACTGAAAGTGATGATGAATGTCGGCAACCCGGATAGAGCCTTTGACTTCGCTTGTATCCCCAACGAAGGAGTCGGCTTAGCAAGGTTGGAGTTTATCATTAACAAAATGATCGGTATCCACCCCAAAGCGTTGCTTAACTATGAACAGCAGTCTGATGAGCTGAAAGCTGAAATCGACCTGCGAATCAGCGGTTACCCAGATCCGGTTGAGTTTTATATTCAAAAACTCACCGAGGGGATTTCAACGCTGGCAGCGGCCTTCTGGCCAAAGCGCGTGATTGTTCGTATGTCTGACTTTAAGTCGAATGAATATCGCAATTTGGTGGGTGGTGTTAACTTCGAGCCGACGGAAGAAAACCCGATGATTGGCTTCCGTGGTGCATCACGATACATTTCAGAGCAATTCCAAGATTGTTTTGCACTTGAGTGTGACGCTATTAAGCGGGTTCGTGAAACCATGGGGCTGAAAAACGTCGAAATTATGATCCCGTTTGTTCGCACCGTGAGCGAGGCGGCGTCGGTGATTGATATACTGGCGAAGTTCGATCTTCGCCGCGGCGAAAATGGCTTGAAGGTGATCATGATGTGTGAATTGCCTTCCAATGCGATTTTAGCCGATGACTTCCTAAAGTACTTTGATGGTTTTTCGATTGGCTCCAATGATATGACTCAATTGACCTTGGGGCTTGACCGAGACTCCGGTGAAATTGCCCATATGTTTGATGAGCGTAACGAAGCCGTCAAAGCAATGCTGGCGATGGCGATTAAAGCGGCTAACAAAGCCGGGAAGTACGTCGGGATCTGCGGCCAAGGCCCATCCGATCACGATGATTTAGCTGATTGGTTGATGGAGCAAGGGATCGATTCGGTTTCCCTTAATCCAGATACCGTGGTTGAAACCTGGTTGCATCTAGGTAAGCAGTAATTCCGTACTGTTTAAATTAGCTGTTTATTAAGGCTCACAAATAATGTGAGCCTTTTTATTTTTAATTGTCGTTTTAAGTACTTTTAACGGGATTGATTATTTAACCGTATGGTTGATAAAAAAAGCCGCCAGTAAACGTGGCGGCAAAATTTGCTAGGAATATTATTATTGTGATGGAAGGGAATCTACTTCACTTCGGGGTAAGTTTTGTAACGCACGCCCATCATCTGCTCCATGCAGTGGATCACTTGGCAGCTGTAGCCAAATTCATTGTCGTACCAAATGTACAGGACGCAGCGTTGGTCTTGGGCGATAGTCGCTGCACCGTCAACGACACCGGCATGACGTGAACCGACGATGTCGGATGAGACGATTTCTGTCGACTCGGTATAGTCAATTTGGCCTGAAAGTGGCGAGTTAAGTGCCATATCTCGCAGGTAGGCATTGAGCTCGTCTTTTTCTGCAAGACTATTGAGGTTCAGGTTAGCAACGGCCATAGAAACATTGGGGGTTGGTACCCGAATCGCATTTCCTGTTAATTTTCCTGATAGCTCAGGCAAGGCTTTGGCGACCGCTTTCGCCGCACCGGTAGAGGTTAGGACCATGTTCAGCGATGCAGAACGACCACGGCGTTCGCCATTGTGGAAATTATCAATGAGATTTTGATCGTTGGTAAACGAGTGCACCGTTTCGATATGACCGGAATCAATGCCGTACTTGTCATTGATTGCTTTTAGGATCGGGGTAATGGCGTTGGTAGTACAACTGGCCGCCGAGATGATGGTATCGTCTTCTTGGATCACAGACTCATTGACGCCGAAGACGATATTTTTCAAATCACCTTTACCCGGGGCGGTTAGTAGAACTTTTTCCGAACCGTTACAACCTAGGTGCTGGCTTAGTCCTTCACGGTCACGCCACATGCCTGTGTTATCGACAACGAGGGCATTATGAATACCAAAAACCGTGTAATCGACTTCAGCAGGACTGTCGGCATAGATGACTTGGATATAGTTACCATTGACGATAATCGCTTTGCGGTGCTCATCAACCGTGATGCTGCCATTGAATGGGCCGTGCACCGAATCTCGTCTGAGCAAGCTAGCACGTTTCTCTAAGTCGCCGTCTTTGCCACCTCGAACCACTATTGCTTTAAGGCGAAGTGGGTAACCTTGACCACTCTTTTCTACCAATAGTCGTGCAAGTAGTCGACCGATACGGCCAAAGCCATAAAGAACCACATCGCGTGTTTCAACAGATTGGGTGCTGTTTAGTGATTCCAATAATGCAGTTTGTAGGTAATCACTGATATTGGCTTCACCTTCGTTGTTTGACCAGTAGCTGTGCGCAAGCTGGCCAATATCGACACGGCAAGGTGATAGGTCTAGGGCCGTTAGTGCTTGAATCAGCGGTAATGTTTGTGTAGGTGACAGCTCAGAACCTGTGTAGCGGCGGGAAAGACGGTGGGATTTAACGATATCGATGACTGAGGTATTTACGATTTGTTTGCCGAACATCAGGACTTCAACGCCTTTTTGCCGATAAAGCTGACCCAATAGCGGGGAAATAGATTCAGCATTGGTTTGGCTTGTTTGCCAGTCGAGAAGGTATTTTTCTGGACTCATCGTTAGTTAGGACCTTTCACGTTAGGGAAGAGACCGCAGAGCGGGTTGTAATGTTTTTGTTATAATTTTATGGCGGTGAGTGTAACGGTTGTGTGGTTTTTATCCTAGTAAAATTATTGGCTTATAAATGTGATCTCGCGCAGGCTGAAACAGTGACATGGTGCAAGCTTTTAACAGCCCCTAACTTGTGGACCGTAAAATATGGCAGGACTTATTTTTGAACGTTAACAAATACGTTAGCAATTTGACTCTCAAATTGAATATATCTGCAAATCAGTGCTTGCGATAACAATTAATTCTTTATAAACAAAAGATTACTGCGTCGCTAACTTGGTGCGTATTTTGCTGGTGTGTTAGTCATTACTAATAATGCGCGGCCCTTGGCCCAGAGAGCAAATAGGTTAAGTCATGAGAATTACTTTTATATTGTTGTTCGTTGCTTTGTTGTTGGTGCCATCGACCGCATCGGCTTTGTCGGTTCAACAACTTGCAAACCAGTTAGAGAGTACTGGCCTCATCATCTATGACGGTAGGAGTAAAAAGGAATATGACACTGGACATATTCCCGGTGCTATTAGCTTTCCGTTTGGCCAAGCGTATTTCAATAAAGACAGGGCATTGTACGTAAAAGGTCGGACGCAAATTACGTCGTTGCTTCGAGAGAAAGGACTGAAACGGGAGAAGCAGGTTATCGTGTATGACAATGGCGATCTTGTTAGTGCGGCTCGCTTGTTTTGGATTTTGACACTTTATGGTCATGACAATGTAACGGTGTTCGAACCCGGCTACTCAGCATGGTCCCAGAGCCAACCGATTGAACGCCAAGCACAGAATATTAAGCGAAGCAAATTCACGCCTAATTTTGATGCATCGGTCTATGCCAGTACCACCGTCGTCAAGTTGGCGACTTATTCGAAAAATTACACCATATTGGATGTTAGAACCTTAGACGAATACCAAGGGCGAAAATCCATGAGCAGTACTTATGGCAGGATCCCCTCGGCTTTACATTTTCCTATTTCATCCTTGGTTAAGGATGAAGCGGGGCAGCAGGTTGTAAAAAGTAATATTGAATTGGCTTCTTCCATCAGTCACCTAGAACGAGATAAAAAATACATTACCTATTGTAATTTAGGCAGAAACTCCACACTGGGTTTTTACGTTCTTAAAAGGGCGGGATTTGATGTTGCTTTATATGATGGCTCTTGGATTGACTGGACGACGAGACAGTTACCGGTAGAACTTGAAAGGGAGTAATAATATGGCGGGCCGTCGAATTAAATCAACAGTCGCCATGTGTACCAAAGGTGTACTGGCTCGCAGACTTTTTGTTGTTATTGGCTTAATCATGTTGGCCTCAATATTCGTATCATTGCTTTTCACCTACCAAGAAAACCTAAAGCGTGTGACAAGGAATGTTGAGGTGCTAATGAATACCTCTTCACCGTTGGTTATCGATACGTTTCTAAGACCCGACCTTGAAAGCTCCATTGAGTTAAACCGTTTTTTTTCTAATTATGATGAAATCTCGGCGGTAAGTATTTTTGATCTTGAAGGCCAATTGAGCCATCGCTATCAGAATAACCCTGTTAGTCGATTATCGTCTACCGACGCTAAGCAAGCGGGAGTATTCAATTCAGGCTTTCATTTTAATATTGTCAGCGATATATCGTTTGGTGGTGAAGTTATTGCCCATTATACCGTTTATTATCAAGGTTCTTATACAGTAAAAGATTTGCTGATTTCCCTAATACAGCTCTCGTTGCCTTTCATTCTTATGCTGTGTTTTATTCTTTATTATGTTTATACCCGTGTCACTAAACCAATTTCTATGATTACTGAACAGCTTTCTTTAGTGGGGAAAGGGGAAGTCAGTTTACTTGAACTTACAGAGTCGGATAGTGAGGTGGGGTGCTTAGCGAGAAAGATACAGGCTTCAGATGCTAAGTTGTTTTTTAGAAACAAAAAGTTATTAGAGCTTAACCAAGCACTAGAATCCCAAGCCGAACAGTTGGATCGCGCCGTTAGAGTGAAAAGCGAATTTATGGCAAATATGAGCCACGAAATCAGAACGCCGATGAATGGTATTATTGGTTTTGTTCAGTGCCTGCAACAACGGAACCTGGATCATGAGTCGAGTCAGCAGGTTGAGTACATTAGAGAATCTGCGTGTTCGTTATTAATTCTTATCAACGAGATTTTAAGTTACTCTAAACTTGAAAGCGGAAAGGTTGAAGTATCAGAAACGGTTTTTAACATGAGCCAGCTAATCCATTCATGCGTGCAAACGGTTCGATTAGATGCCAAAGCAAAAAACCTTGCAGTGAACATTAGCTTACCGGCCGAAAAGGACTGTTACTTTAATGGTGATGAACAGCATTTGCGGCAAGTTATCACAAACTTACTAGGAAATGCCGTCAAGTTCACCGACTGTGGTTTTGTGAATGTATCGGTCGAGATTTTGCAAGATAAAGCTCATGAAGCGGACTTATGCATTCGGGTCTCTGACAGTGGTATAGGGATCTCTGCTGATAAGATTGAAAGCATCTTTGAGTCATACACGCAAGCTGACGGTTCTATTTCAAGGCTGTACGGTGGTACAGGGCTTGGGTTGACTATTTCCAGCCAGTTATGTGAGTTGATGGGGGCAAAGCTCGGGGTGATCAGCCAAGAAGGTGAGGGGACCGAGTTCTCATTTCGACTCTCGATTAAAAAAGCGTTAGCGGTCAGTGGTATCAAGCCGTTGGAGCCGCCTAAAAGTACAGAATGTGATTTATCGCAGTTTGCTCATACTCGTATTTTAGTGGCGGAAGACAGCCACGTGAACCAACAGTTGGTGATTGCTTTCCTTAAATCGATGGGATTAACCAACATCGATGTGGTTGATAATGGGGTTCAAGCTGTCAATTATATGAAAAACCGCAGACCGGATTTGATTTTAATGGATTGTCAAATGCCGGAGATGGGGGGCTTGGAAGCGACAGAAATGATAAGGCAGACCACTAATGGTAGACAGGTTCCCATCATTGCGCTCACAGCGAATGTGATGGAAAGTGAAAAACAGCACTGCTTTGATGCGGGGATGGATGCTTACCTCGCGAAACCCATTATCAAAATTAACTTGTTTAGCACTTTACTCGGTGTACTGAGTACGGATGCCGTGAGTTAAAAAAGTCCCTGACTATAATGCGACAGTTCACAGTCAGGGCTTATTGATTATTACTCTGTGGTGCATTACAACGTCAGGAGTAAGCCTTCTTTTCCTGCAAGAGTGATATTGAGCACCCCATCTTTACATTCCCATTCGTCGCCAGTGATCAACTCGGTCAAAACGGCGCTATCAGCGATACCTAACTGCCAAACCGGCAGGGTCAGCGCTTTTGATGCGTTGCTGTTATTGATTAAGGTAAGCAGTGTTTCACTCCCCAGAGTTCGGGCGTAGGCCAGTTGTTGTTGCTCGGCATGCAGCCAGTGCAGACTTCCTTCCTGCAAAGCAAGGTGGGCTTTACGGGTGCCGATGAGCTTGCTGATAAAGTCGTAAGTAGAATTTGAGGTTTCAGTTCGTTCCCAAGGGAAGCAACGGCGGTTATCCGGATCATGGCCTCCTTCTAGTGCTACTTCTGTGCCGTAGTAAATGCACGGTGTGCCGACATAGGTAAATAGCATCAGTAGAGCCAGTTTCATGGTGTCTTGATCGCCTTCCAATGTCGTCAAAAAGCGCATGGTATCGTGACTGTCCAGCTGGTTAAGCTGTGCCAGTTGGTTCTGCCACGGCACTTTACCGCGAACTTCTTCTAGCCACTGTGCAAACTCAGCTGCATCAATTTTACAGTTATGATAGGCGATATCTTTATTAGCAAAAAATGCTCTCACCGGGTGGGCAAAACCGTAATAGTTCATTGCACCATCTTCCTGATCACCTTCCAGCCAGCTGGTGGCTTCAAAGAAGTGTTCACCTAAGATATAACAGTCAGGATTGACTGATTTCGCGGCATTGCGGAAGGCTTTGACATAATGGGCATTATTGGCAGCCCCTACGCCCTCACCGAGCATATGAATAACATCAAAACGCCAGCCATCAATGTTGTACGGCGGACGAAGCCATTGCTTGATCACGGCATCGTCGCCGGCATAAATATAATTTTGGACTTCTGGGTTCGAAAAATTGAGCTTGGGTAAGCTATCTATACCTTTCCAACCAATGTAATGCTCGCTGTCACCATCGAACTGGTAGTGATTGCGGAAAGGGGAGTCAGGATTGCCAAATGCGCCGACGAACTCTTGCTGCTTCTGATAGCGATTAAACCATGGGTGGTTGACTGAGGTATGGTTATACACCGCATCCAGCACGATTTTCATATTACGCTGGTGGAGGTTGTCAACCATGGCGGCAAACTGTGTGTTATTTCCCAAGTGTGGATCGATACGGGTGTAATCAGTGGTATCGTATTTATGGTTACTCGGCGCTTCGAAAATAGGGTTCAGATACAGTGCCGTCACGCCGAGCTTTTCAAGGTAATCAATTTTATCTTCAATCCCTTTGAGGTCACCGCCGTAGAATTCATTCGGACCATTGCTATTATGCGAACCCGATACGGGGGCCCCCCATTCTTTGGCGATAGTCGGGCGTTCATCGCCCTTTAGGCAGTACTCGTTATCCACCACACTGATCGATGGGTCGCCATTGTTGAATCTATCTGGGAAAATTTGGTAGAACACCTGACTTTTGACCCACAGCGGTGGCTGATGTTGGGCGTTATATTTGAAATGTGACTCCCTACCAGGCATTCGAGGGCTGACCCCCTTGCTGTCCAGCCACCATTGGCGGCTGTTCTGCATCACTTTGAAACAGTAATGGGTTAAGGCTTTATCATGGTTCAGTGGGATTTGGCCATGCCAGTACTGGAGCCTACCTTCGGCCTTCCCTTTTTCCATATCTATCAATAGTTCTTCGTTGTCTGGTTCACAACGAATGAAAATTGTGGAAATCAGTGTGTCAGCTTCGCTGACAAGCGTTAGGGTTAGAGAGTGTTTTGAAACCGTTACCCAGTGGGTGTCCTGTCCGTGGTAAAAAAAAGGCCTGGTCATCATTGTTATTCCGCCCTCAAAAGTCGATGTGCCCAATACCTTACTGCTTTTGCATGAAAATAGAATCCTCCCGAAGCAAAAAATATAGGCGTAGCAGGGGGCGTAGAGTCGATCTGTGAGTGAGTCGAAAATATGTAGATAAAATGTCAGCCGCAACTAGATTGAGCAGCGGCTGTTAGAGGTATAAGCGATTTCTTTTTTGCGCAGTGGCATGCTGTCAACAAGTTGGGAGATGTGCTGCCAGTTGGTCTGTTTATTCCATCGGTGTTTTTCTAATCCGTCTTTACCTATCAATATAGCGGTATGGGTATCACGAGATATGTTGTAGAGCTTTTCCAAGCGCACGATGTCTTCCGGGCTGAACACATCTGTTGGTTTGTTATAGCCGTCTTTGGTCATGACCACCACTACGATGTCCCGCTCTTGTAGCATACAGTCATGCATCAGCGATTCCTTGATAAAGGTATTTACATGCTGATCTTTTTCAGGTGCGAAATACAAAATACTACGGTGATTCCAATGCATAGAACCCGTAGGGTAGGACAGGGCGCTAACACTAAAACCAACCAGAATTATCGCCAATAGACTTGTTAACAGCTTACTCATTGTCGTCTTCCTTCCTGATGGTAGGTGGGAAAGCGGGTGATGACGCTGTATAAATCAGCGCTGCTGCCAATAACTAACGACTTTCATGTCGGATTGGATCAAAGGTGCGAGTGTTGTCTCATTGTTGTGTTTATTAGTATATACCCAAGTAACTTCAACGCGCCTGGTTCAGTGAGATGACTTGGGTGATAGGTGGGTCAAGGAAGGAAAGTAGGGGAGGACCCTACTTCAAGAAACCGTGTATTTCGCCATGTGCTCTGCGACATAGTCGATAAAGACCCGCAGACGAGCAGGCATGAATTTGGTATGGGCAAACTGCAGAGCAATGTCGCCTTGGTAGTTGCCCTTGATGGTCCAGTCTTCCAATACCGGCTTCACGTCACCCTCAGCCAAGGCTCTTTTGATGACAAAGTCTGGGAAGATACCGATACCTAAGCCATCCATGACACCACGCAGGCGCATTTGGGAGTGATTGACCGCATATCTACCAGAAACAGGGATTGTGTGCATTTCCCCATCGTTGACAAAGTCCCAAATATGATCAGTCGGTGTTTCGCCGAGGTAGAGGCAGTCGTGCTGTAACAGATCGGTTGGGTGGTTAGGTATCCCTCTTTGATCAAGGTAATCGGGGCTGGCACAGAGGCTCAGGCTGACTTTTCCCATGTGTTTTAGCACTAACCCTTCGGTCGGTTTTTCCGTCAGGCGGAACACCACGTCAATCCCTTCAGAGATAAGGTCGATATCGCCATCGCGCGCTTTGAGTTTCAACTCGATTTCAGGGTACTGAGTGAGAAACGGCAGTACCATAGGCTGTAAAACAATACTCAAGAACGCTTTAGGAGCGGCCACTGTCAACGATCCGGATGGCGTTTCGTGTTCAGAGACCGTGAATTCGACCGCTTGTTTGGTCGCTTCCAGTAAGGTACCGCATTGGTTGTAAATACCTTTACCCGACTCGGTAATGACCAGCTTGCGGGTGGTGCGTACGAGCAACTTGGCTGATAGGGTTTGCTCTAGCCGGGAAAGCTGTTTGCTCAGGGCCGAAGGGGTCACTCCCAGCTTTCTTGCTGCTGCAGTGAAACTGCCTTCATCAACAACAATTTTAAATACTGCCAGCTCTGGCATTAAGGCAATAAGTTTATTTGTGTCCATAATTCACGAGACCTTTTCCACGAGAGGGGATAATAGTCTGATTGCTCTTTGATTAGAATGGCTAGAGTTCAAAGATCCTGTGAAATTGCAATAATTGCAGGTAAATCACCTAATCTATAAATGGAAATATTGCTCAAATAGACGGTTTCACCGTGTGTTTGTACCGGATGTCAATTGGTGGCAGCCGGTTGAACGATATTATTGTGAGGAACATCATGTCTGCCGCATTTTATGATCAAATCAATCAGCAAATCGAAGAAGTAAAAGCTGAAGGTCTTTACAAGTCTGAGCGCATTATCACTTCTCAGCAGAAAGCTGCTGTTTCTATCAGTACTGGCGAAGAAGTATTGAACTTCTGTGCGAATAACTATCTTGGTCTTGCTAACCATCCTGAGCTTATCGAAGCGGGTAAAGCCGGTATGGATGAGCACGGTTTCGGCATGGCGTCTGTACGTTTTATCTGTGGTACTCAAGACATTCACAAAGAGCTTGAGCAGAAACTATCCACTTTCTTAGGTAAAGAAGACACGATTCTTTACACCTCTTGTTTCGATGCCAACACGGGTTTGTTTGAAACAATCCTTGGCAAAGAAGACGCAATCATCTCTGATGCGCTAAACCACGCGTCGATCATTGATGGTGTTCGCCTATGTAAAGCGATGCGCTTCCGTTATTCGAATAACAACATGGAAGAGCTTGAGCAGCAGTTGATTGCCGCAAAAGAAGCCGGTGCTCGCCACATTCTTATCGTGACTGACGGTGTGTTCTCAATGGACGGCGTCGTGGCTAACCTCCCCGCTATCTGTGACTTAGCAGACAAATACGGCGCATTGACCATGGTTGATGACTCTCACGCTGTTGGCTTTATGGGTAAAACCGGTGCTGGTACGCACGAGTTCCACAATGTTGTTGACCGTATCGACATCATCACGGGTACGCTAGGTAAAGCAATGGGTGGCGCTTCAGGTGGCTACACATCAGGTAAGAAAGAAGTGATTGACTGGCTACGTCAGCGTTCTCGTCCATACCTATTCTCTAACTCTGTTGCCCCTGCGATTGTTAATGCGTCTATCCGCGTTATCGATCTACTAAAAGAAAGTGGCGACCTGCGTGACCGCCTATGGTCAAACGCTGAACAATTCCGTACTCGTATGGAAGCGGCTGGCTTTACGATGGGCGGTGCCGATCACGCTATCATCCCAATTATGCTAGGTGATGCAAAAGTTGCCGCTGAGTTCGCCGAGCGTGCATTGGCGAAGGGTATTTACGTTGTTGGCTTCTCTTTCCCTGTTGTACCTAAGGGCCAAGCACGTATCCGTACTCAGATGTCAGCCGCGCACTCTCCAGAGCAGCTAGACAAAGCGATCAATGCCTTCATCGAAGTGGGCAAGGACATGGGCATTATTTAATCCCATTATCCAGTAGTTCAAGGGCCAAGGGCTGGCATAGTATCAGCCCTTGCATATCTACCCTGCAGTAGGAACATATAATGAAAATCAAAGCACTTTCCAAACTTAAGCCAGAACAAGGCATTTGGATGACTGAAGTGGACAAGCCAGAGCTTGGCCATAACGATCTACTTATTCGCATCAAGAAAACTGCTATCTGTGGTACTGATGTTCACATCTACAACTGGGATGAGTGGTCGCAAAAGACTATTCCTGTTCCTATGGTTGTCGGTCACGAATATGTGGGTGAAGTTGTTGGCATTGGCCAGGAAGTCCGTGGCTTTGAAATTGGCGACCGTGTATCGGGCGAAGGCCATATCACATGTGGTCACTGCCGTAACTGTCGTGGCGGCCGTACTCACCTTTGCCGTAACACTACCGGTGTTGGTGTCAACCGTGAAGGTGCATTTGCTGAATACCTTGTGATCCCTGCGTTCAACGCATTTAAGATCCCTGAAGGTATCTCTGACGACCTAGCGTCTATCTTCGACCCGTTCGGTAACGCTGTTCACACGGCATTGTCTTTTGACCTAGTGGGTGAAGACGTTCTAATCACCGGTGCTGGTCCAATCGGCATCATGGCTGCAGCGGTTGCTAAGCACGTTGGTGCTCGTCACGTTGTTATCACTGACGTGAACGAATACCGCTTGGATCTTGCTCGTCAAATGGGTGTGACCCGTGCTGTTAACGTGGCGGAAGAGAAACTGGAAGATGTGATGGCTGAGCTGGGCATGACCGAAGGTTTCGATGTGGGTCTTGAAATGTCAGGTGTACCATCTGCTTTCAACAGCATGCTAACAAGCATGAACCACGGTGGTAAGATTGCACTTCTGGGCATTCCGCCATCAGACATGGGCATTGACTGGACTCAGGTGATCTTCAAAGGTTTGATCATCAAAGGTATCTACGGTCGTGAAATGTTCGAAACATGGTACAAGATGGCAAGCTTGATTCAGTCTGGTCTTGATCTAACACCAATCATCACTCACCACTACAAGATTGATGACTTCCAAGAAGGCTTTGACATTATGCGCTCAGGCATGTCAGGCAAGGTTATCTTGGATTGGGAATAATCCTTACCGAATAAACAAAAACGGGCTTTCAAGCCCGTTTTTTTATGTTTCATAAAACGTTAGTTATTATGAATTATTAGTTGAGTTGGCATTAACCCAGCATGGCACTCATCGTAACAAGCGCAACCAAGCCGCCCATCATTGGAATCGCAGTACGCTTAACCAGTTCAATTGGTGAGATACCAGCAACACCCGCACACGCAATAACAACACCAGCGACAGGGGAGAATGAACGGAAGATACCTGAGGACAACTGCATAGGCAGTGCAAAGGCAGCCGTTGATACACCTAAAGTCGAGGCAATTTGTGGCGCTAGATCCGCGAAGCTAAAGAACGGCGCATTACCCGAGCCAGATAGAAGAGCGGTTGCACCAATAATGGTAACCATCACGATGATCATCGGCAGGTAACCGAGACCTGCGGTTGATGTTGCACCCAACAGCAAGCTGATAAAGCCAATCGTGCTCAAACCAACAACGAAGGTTTGTGCGGCAATAATCAATGAGACAACACTTGCAAAGGCTTTGCCCATACCATCGAGGAACACTTTCAGTGACGCCGCCACTTTTTTGCCGTCACGGTTAACAATGAAGTCACACACCATGGCAATGAACAAGCTGGTAAACATTGCTGTGACAACATCAACCTTAATCCATGAGATGGCAAAGCTGCTGAATGTCAGAAGCATCAGAAGTGGAAGAATAGGCAAGATAGCAAACCATTTCGGTGCGGCTACGATATCTTGATCGATTTCTTTCAACTCATTGGTAATACCTTTTTCGGCATCTTTCTTGTCAAACCAACGCTGGCAGAAGAAATGCAGTACAGCAATAACACCCATGACAACCGGGGCAACGATCATCTGGTGGTTAACAAAGTAGGTTGCCGCATCAATGCCGATAACTTCAGCTGCTTTTAGCGAGTTACCTGAAGCAGGGCCTAAATCAAGACACGCAGTTGTTGCCAATACCGCGGCGGTAGATGCCGGTGTACAACCGATACGCACCAGTACAGGGTACATAGCAACAAGCAGAAGCATTGCCAAGCCAACAGCAGATGGAATGAAGATATTGATGATCTGGCCTAGGACGTATGTCAAAGCGAGAACAACATATGGGCTTTTTATCAACGACAGTGGCTTGGTTGATACTTGAACCATGGCATTGGCAGCGCCGATGTGGTTCATATAGCTAGAAAAGCCAGCCACACTCATGATAATCAAACCAAGGTTGGCTAAGGTTGAAGAGGAGAGTGCTTTAATTACAAGGAAAAAGTCAAAAACAACCGCACCGGAAGAATTTGTTCCTGATGGTAGGAAGTCGGTATTACCTGAAACAACACCAATTAAAATCATTAATAGGCCAGCGGCAAAAAGTGCAGCCTGGGTGTTATATTTTTTTACAATTAAAAAACCCGCGCCAAATATGATGGGTAGCGATAGCAATGGGATGAACATATTTAATCTCACATAATATTCATAAGTACAGAATGTTGATAGCTAATTATGTAATGTGTATATAAAGCTAAAAGTAAAGTATCAACAACATTGGTTCAATTTAACATCCCTGTATCAAATATTGCTCCTGCAACATATCGAGCCATATCTCCTAACGCACGCATAACATCTGACTTAACTGCAAAATATGATGTGGAAGTGCAAACGTATAGGAAATAGACAAACCTAACTCAATAACTTTAATTTATGAGTAATGAATGCCTGAATCAATTTTACTGAAAAGGATGATTGAAAGGATAAATGCTTCATGTGTGTTGAGACCTAGGTCATATTGAGGTGTGTAACAAAGTTTGTCTGGGAATTAATCGGGAAATAACCGTGAATAGAAATAAGAAGATTTAGATAATATAAAAACAAAATAACAATAAAGGATGATGCTTGTGTATTGTTTATAGTGGTGTTGTTATTGGTGTTGGTGGATGTGAACAATTAGATCACAAGTTACAATATATTGTTCATTGGTTTAGTTTATATTCCAGTTTTTTTATGCAAATGAGTGAGTTGCTTTATGTCGCCGATCTCAGCGACAGAGTCACCCGCAGGGCGGTGGGAAGAATGAAATCTACTCGTGATGAAGCTCACAAAACCTGTTATACTTCGGGCACATGGTGAGGAAGTCGTCTTTATGGCGACTTTTTTATTGCTTGATATACATCATTATTGGAACAGTACATTGATTTCTACAGCTAATATCACGATGCAGTTTGGCGACAAGCCACTGTTTGAGAATATCTCAGTTAAATTCGGTGGCGGTAACCGCTATGGCCTTATCGGAGCGAACGGCTGTGGTAAGTCAACGTTCATGAAAATTCTTGGCGGCGAATTAGAGCAGTCAGGCGGTACTGTTTCACTCGATCCAAACGAGCGTATGGCTAAGTTGGGTCAGGATCAGTTTGCTTTCGAAGAATACTCTGTGGTTGATACCGTTATTATGGGTCACAAAGAGCTTTGGAAAGTAAAGGAAGAGCGCGACCGCATTTACGCATTGCCAGAAATGTCTGACGAAGACGGCATGCGTGTTGGCGACCTCGAGACTGAGTTCGCCGAAATGGACGGTTACTCAGCGGAGGCGCGTGCTGGTGAGCTTCTACTTGGTCTTGGTATTCCTGAAGAGCAACATTTCGGCCTAATGAGTGCCGTTGCGCCTGGCCTGAAAGTTCGTGTTCTTCTGGCTCAGGTTTTGTTTGCAGACCCTGAAATCATGCTTCTTGATGAACCAACGAACAACTTGGATATTCATACAATTAGCTGGCTGGAAGAGGTCCTTTTGGCGCGTAACTGCACCATGATCATCATCTCGCACGACCGCCACTTCCTAAACAGTGTTTGTACCCACATGGCTGACCTTGACTACGGTGAACTTCGCCTATTCTCTGGTAACTATGATGAGTACATGATCGCCGCTGAGCAAGCTCGTGAACGTCTACATTCTGATAATGCGAAGAAGAAAGCACAAATGGCGGAACTACAAACGTTCGTAAGCCGCTTCTCTGCTAACGCATCAAAAGCAAAACAAGCTACGTCGCGTCAAAAGCAGCTTGATAAAATTCAGCTTGATGAAGTGAAAGCATCTAGCCGTCAAACACCGTTTATCCGCTTCGATCAGGAAAAAGAGCTTTTCCGTAACGCATTGGAAGTCGAAGGTCTTAAGCAAGGCTACGGTGATAATATCCTTATCAACGGCGTTAAGATGCTGGTTGAAGTGGGTGAGCGTATCGCTATCATTGGTGAAAACGGTATCGGTAAATCGACGCTGCTGAACACCCTTGCGGGTGCGATGGAGCCGATGGATGGTATGGTTAAGTGGTCAGAAAACAATAACATTGGCTTCTACGCTCAGGACCATAGCGCTGACTTTGAAGAAGATATGACGCTGCTTGAGTGGATGGGTCAGTGGAAAAAAGAAGGTGATGACGAGCAAACCGTTCGTGGCATTCTTGGTCGTATGCTGTTCTCACAAAATGACATTAAGAAGTCTGTAAAAGTGATTTCTGGTGGTGAGCAGGGTCGTATGTTGTTTGGTAAGCTGATCATGCAAAAACCAAACATCCTTCTGATGGATGAACCAACCAACCACATGGATATGGAATCTATCGAAGCATTGAATTTGGCACTTGAAAACTTCAAGGGCACACTACTGTTCGTCTCTCACGATCGTCAGTTTGTTTCTTCGATTGCAACGCGTATCCTTGAGATTACCAAAGATGGCGTAGAAGACTTCCACGGTACCTATGAAGAGTACCTAGCGAAGAAAGGCCTTGTTGGCTAATCAACGTTTAGTTGAATTTGCTTTTAAAAGCCGCCTTAAATGGCGGCTTTTTATTACATATGATGGTGAAGTACTATACCCATATAGATAGGTATTAGTGTGCTTCATCTTTATAGAAAAAGGAAAAAGTATGAAGATTTGGGTCGATGCCGACGCTTGTCCTAATGTCGTTAAGGAAATTTTGTTCCGTGCAGCTAATCGGGTAGGGGTTGCTGTGACCTTGGTTGCCAATCAGTATATCCGTGTTCCGCCATCACCGCATATCAAATCGATTCAGGTTGAGTCCGGATTTGATGTTGCTGATAATTATATTGTTCAGCAGTCTGAGCCTGGCGATCTTGTGATTACCGCCGATATTCCACTGGCTGATGAAGTGATCACTAAAGGTGCCCACGCGCTAAATCCACGTGGTGAGATGTACACTAAAGACACGATCAAACAACGTCTTCAGATGCGTGACTTTATGGAAACCATGCGAAGCTCTGGTGTGCAAACCGGCGGCCCTGCGCCACTGAACCAGACCGATAGGCAAAACTTCGGCAACAAGCTTGATGCCTTTTTGGCGAAGAACCATCGTAAGTAGACGCTGTTGTTTTGCGCGTTTTATTGCGTATCACCACGGGTGTTCAATACGAGAAACAGTGAGGTTACTCCTTAGCCTCACTGTCATTATCTGATGTATCTTCATCACTGCCCTCGTTGTCAGCCTCTTCGGCACTGGCTTTTTCTGCGTTTTCCTCCTTTGCTTGATCTTTCTTTTCTTTCTCGGCTTCTTGCTCTTCTAAAATGGCTTTAGGTGTCGACTTTTCTTTCTTAGCTAAGCGGTAGGCCATAGCAAGACCAAAAGAGGACTTCTCATTTGTCACCAACTCTTGTAGCGCTTTGCTGTCAACTAAATCGAGTTGTCCCATTTCAATGGCAGTACGTTTGGATTTGCCGATCACTTCATCGTTAGGCAGATCGACCATGATGGTGGCAGCTTCGGTAAGGGCGGTCGCATACTCTTCAGGGTCGTTGAGATCGTATTCGGAAATTTTCATATGCTGGCGGATTTCGAGCGCCCAATTTAATGCCAAGAACGGAATGGAAGCGGTTTTGTTGTCTTTGCCATTAGGTTTCGGTGGCGCATAGCTAATACCACTAAGAAAACTCACGAGTGAAAGATATTTGTCGTGCTTAAGCTGTTTCATCCCTATGTATTCAGGGAGATCTTTAGGCTTTATTTCCCTCCCTTTATCATTAACCAGCCATACCTCGTTATCGTTGTTCATTTCTGCCCAGAAGTCATCACCAGATCCTAGTAGGTTATGGTTTACTTTGACCGTAATAGGAACGCTGGTGCCGCCATTGGGCATCCCCCAAAATGTTGAAAGTAGGGTTAGCCCTTCTGTCAGGTAGAGGGCGCCTTCTTCAGGGCCAACGACCACGGTGCTTAACATCTCCTTGTTCTGCGCCGTCTTACCCGAACACTGGTAAGTCTCAGGGTCTGTCGGCATGGAATTGTCATCCCATTTCTTTACTGCTTTGGCACCATTTAACCGACACAGATCGTTGTACATGTTTTTTAAATCAGCTTTATAGCGCTGAAGATTGGCATAGATTTGGTCATAGTCTAGAACCGCTTGGGTTGGCAGCAATTGATCTAGAGTGACAGTAATCGTGTCGCCGTTTTCGAGCTCGCTGTAATTGACCTTTTCTGCGTGCGTTGGAAAAGGGGTACATATGATTGCACCAAGAATAAGAGAGCAAAAACGCTGACGATACATAAACACAGCCTCTAACCATTTTTTACAACAGTTTAGCAAAGCTGAGCCAATCTATTTGTTTCATCGGTGAGTGGACGAGGCACCGCAGGCTACGTTGCCTGCTGGTGCACCATATGAAGCTGACAGAAAGTGGTTAGATGCCAAGCTCGTCAAGCAGGTCGAGGTCGACATCGGTCGCTGCTGAGACTGGATTAGAGGGGTTACGAGAGCCTTGTTGTGCCGCCTCGATGATTCGGTCCGGATCACACTCTTCATGTTGGTCAAACTCTTCCAGCTGGATGAACTCTGTTTTGTCCATAGCCAGCTCCAAATAGAAAATATTATTTTTCTCCGTCGTAAAACTGACTCGTCGGGCCTGAGGACGATCAAGATTCGTATCGACGGATAACAGTATCTGTTTATTCAGGGCCAACATTTTGGGTTGGTTCTGAGTAATTGAAACTTGCAACTCACGGCGGATTTTTCTAGTGAAATCGCCGACAACCTGGTTCATAAGCTCACCAAGTACATCAGCCACTTCATCTGAGGAATGGTGGATGGCGAGATCGTCAGCTGACATGCCCATTTTGAGCATATAATCTTGGTAGAGCTCTAACGCAGCTTGATGCGAAAAGTTGGTGACAACAAGTCCAGTAAAGCCACCATCAAACAGAACAAAACACCCGATATCAGGCTTCAGGCTAGTTTTATTGATCTTTTGTACCATTGCCGAGTAACTGACTGGGCTATCTGTGGCGGCTGTCAGTACAGATGAAAAGGATTGGCATAGCTTTAGGAGAATATCGTCGGTAGTGATGACTTTGGTTTTTTTCATTTAGTTTTAGTGTTTCAAGGAAAAGAACGGGAGTGTGGCATTAAAAGCGAAGAATTGCACAGGAAATGGCTTAGGGGATTGACGTAGTTCACTTTTTTACCCATAAGCCTTTACATTCTTGTCGCAGGCAAGGCCAAAGACTATGTGAAGCGCTGCTCGAGGTAGTGGATGATATCATTGGATTCATACATCCATGTTACTTCACCTGACTCGTTCTCAATTCGCAGGCAAGGCACTTTGCGTTTACCGCCGCCATTGAGTAATGCTTGTTCGTTGTCAGGTTGCTTAGCATCTACGGTTTCTAGCGGAAGGTTCATTTTTTTTGCGGCACGACGTACTTTGACACAAAATGGGCACGTTTCGAATTGATATAGGGCCATCGATTCTAGTGCTTGGTTTATTCGTTGCTGATCTTCTTGAGCGCGTTGTTGGGGCTTTGGAGAAAAAATAGCGTTGAGCAATAGGATGAGCTTGCCAAGGATCAGGCGAATAATTTTCATTGTGATATGTCCTTGTGAGATAGTGGTGTTCAATCATACCTGTTAATCAAAATGCAAAAAACCACACGAATGTAACGGCTAATATGTAATGTGTTAGATTCTCGCTAAATTATTGAATTGTATATATCCACCTATCTTCATAAAAGTCGATCCATGTCACTAAGTGGATAATTTAATCATGCCAAAAAATATAAAATTCAGCTAAAGGCGTTATCATTATTAGCGTTGGTAAGCAATCTAGGTCATATCTTGGTGTCATATAACAAAACAGTATTAATTTGTGATGACTCACGGCTCGTACACCGAGCAATGCAAAAGTTTTTCCGTGAATTCGGCGACGTTACTTTGTACTTCGCTGATAACGGTAAGCTGGCTTTGGATTGTCTGGCTAAAAACGATATTGATGTGATGTTCCTTGATTTGACTATGCCGGTATTAGATGGCTTTGGTGTGTTACAGCAACTGCCTGTTAATTTGTATCCGACAAAAACGATTGTGCTTTCTGCTGATGTACAACAGCAAGCGATAGAGCGTTGTGTTGATGCTGGAGCGAATTACTTTCTTGCCAAACCTTTCTCTCGATCACAGCTATCTGCCACCTTGAAGAAACTGGGGATTGCTTTTGATAAAAAAGCGCAGCCTTTGTCCCTAACATACGAGCACGATCCGAGTAACTGTGCTGATGAAAATGATTACCTTAATCAGTTTAAAGAAGTCGCCAATATTGCTTTAGGTAAAGGTGCAGCCATTATTTCCGATCACTGTGGTGAGTTCATCACTATGCCAGTGCCCAATGTAGCGATGTTGGGGGCAGGGGATTTGGAAATGATGATTAGCAATCAGATCCAGCGTACAGACTCAACGCCTATTGCCCAACGGTTTGTGGGGGGCGGTATTCATGGCGAAGCATTGGTGTGCCTTTATGGTCAAGATATTACTTTGTTTGGTAAAAGGTTGGGGTTTAGCTCGTTCGACGATAAATACAGCGAAGTCATGACTGACATTGCTAATTTAATGGTGTCTTCCTTTTTGGTGTCGTTGTCTGAACAGATGAATATTCCGTTTTCTATTCGGCAACCGATTTGCCTTGAAGAATACATGGTCAGAGGTGTGAGTGATACAGCGAATAATGAGCTCTTTACCATTGAGTACAGTTACCAATCTGAAAACCTGGACATGGCCTGTGATGTGTTGCTGATGATGGATAATAACTCAACGCAAGTTATCAGACGTTTTATGGAGACCCTATCGTGAATTATCCCGAGAGCTTATCTGATTTCCACCTTACCGCGCAGTTAATCGATAATATTGATGCGGGAGTCGTTATGCTTGATAGGGAGTACCGCGTGATGACGTGGAATACTTTCATGAAGGCTTATAGTGGGATCAGTGCTGATCAAATTATGGGCGAAAATATATTTGAGGTCATACCGGATTTACCGCAGGAATGGCTAAAAAACAAAATTCAGTCCACATTTAAGCTCGGCACGCGCTCTTTTAGCTGTTGGGAAGATAGACCCTATATATTTCACTTCATCAATTTCAGCCCGGTGACGGGAGGGATGGCTGCCATGTATCAAAACATGACGCTGACTCCGCTCAAGGCGCTTGACGGTGAATATCGGCATATTTGTTTAACGATTACCGATGTATCAGATATTGCGAGAAGTAAAACCCATCTAAGGGAAAGCAATGCACAGCTTACTCATTTGAGCATCACGGACAAGTTAACCCAACTGCATAACCGCGGCCACTGGGAATCATGTTTGTCCAATGAGTTTGACCATTGTCGCCATAGTCAGAGTGTGGCTAGTTTGGTGATGTTCGATATTGATCATTTTAAAAAGGTAAATGATACTTTTGGCCATGTCGCCGGTGATGCAGTAATTAAATCGATATCCAGTTTATTGAAAAAAGCAAAACGTCAGTCTGACATTGCAGGTCGGTACGGAGGCGAGGAGTTTGGTGTGATCCTGCCAGGAACAACGGCTGAATTAGCCCAGTATTTTACCCACCGATTGCGGAACCGAATACAAGAGTCGCTCGTGAAGGTGGATGTACGGGATATTCGAGTAACGATAAGTTTAGGTATTTGTGAGTGGGCTTCTTGGATGAATTCTTATGAACAATGGCTGGAATGCGCCGATAGTGCTCTATATCAATCAAAACGGCAAGGACGAAACCGCTGTACACTCTACCAGTCAACGACGGAACAATGTGCCGCTATGCGCGGAATCTCATAGAAGCTTAGGGTGAGAATGATATTTTTACCTATATTATCAGCCTGTTTTGTCATAAAATACCCTTCAAATTTGCGCTTAAGCTATTATCGATAACCATGGTGTGTCGTTTAAACGATAGCTGTAAACGTGAGTCAAGAATCAACGGAAGAGTAGATAGGATTATGGTTGTAGAATCTGAAGGTTATCACGCGCTTATTGAGTATTTTACAGAGCACCTTTCTCTGTTTGAAAATGCAGAAGCTGAAGGCTGTGAAGAGACGGTTGAAGACGTAGTAACAGATATGATCGCAACCAATTTGATGACCGTTTTTTCGCAAAATCCTGATCTGGAGGCTGATTTCCGTTTCAAGCTAATGCAAGAAGCCGATGCGGTGATGGAAGACTTAAGTGAGGTACTTGCCGGTGCTTGGAGCCGCTGTCCAACCAATGAGCAAGTGCGTTTTCTCGAAGATTATGTTGGACTTGTCAAAAACCTTTTTGACAGTGCGATAAGTCGATAAGTCGATAAGTCGATAAGCGAACAAAAGCAGCATATAGCTGCTTTTTTTATTTCTGCTCTGCGTCAAGTCCATTCCCCCTGAGTATCAACGGGTATTTAAGACGGTATTTATTGTTATATCCATTGTTATTAATAATGAAAATGATCATTGAAATCTAATTGTCATATTTATTAAGTAAGTTTGCCTCCAAGATGTCCGCCCCCAATTATATGAAATAACGAGATGAAACCATTACGTATCTGTCGTTGGGCTGGCATGTAACCCCACGATAATGGCTGAACTCAATCAGGGATATGATCAGCATGAAAACCCCAAAGCGTGCCAAAACGCGTCTTTCCATCGTTGCCTCAATTCAAATTGTCTTTCTATTATTGGTAGCAACGGGCGGTTTACTTTCTTACTTCGGGAATAATGGCTTAAAAAACGTCGCACAAGAATTTGAGTTGCTGAGTCATCAAGCATTACCTGTAACCATGAATAGCAGTGTCATCGTTCGGGCCTCCTTACAGTCAGCTCGGCATCTTAGTGAAATGATTAATAGTTCATCTGTTGAAGAGCTTGATATTGCCCACCAAGCGTTCAATGAAGAGCAACAGACAATGAGCATGGCCTTGAGCGAACTGCGACGGCTAGCCGAACAAAATCAACTCGGATGGTTGAGCAATGATATTCGTACACTGGCCACTCAAGCTGAACTTGTTGGGGAGGCCGCGGCTACTCTTTACCAATCTCAACAAGATATCCTGGTTAATCAAAGCGAGATCGAATCAGATAAGGCGATGATGAACTATGCCGTGTCATCGGTCAGGACTGAAATGAATCGCGTTGGTACGGAAGTTTTCGCCAATAATCTGGAGGGGATTAATCACGTTAGCAATTTCGTCAACCATTCATTGGAAATGACCACTCACTTAATGGCGTTGATGATGGAGCAAGATCTGTCGACGGCCGAAGGGTTTGTACGCAGCCTACAAAGTACAAACCTATCGGGAATGAACTATGCGTGGCGGGAAATGAACCGTATTGACGCGAATATCTCAGAGTACACCAGTATTCTTGTCCCGTTGACTATGGTGAAAGAGTTGTTTGAGGATTCTGGTATTGTCGCCTTGCAGTTGCGTACCTTGGCGCTGCAAGAGGACCAGGCAGGCAAAGTGCAGGATGCTCAGGAACAAATCGCGTCAATGGCTGACCAAATTAGTACGCTGACCGATGGTGCCAACCGGTTAATTGAACAAGGTGAGGCGGGGGTAATACAAGCCAGTGAAAAGGCAATGGCATTATTCATTACATTCAGTATTGCTGGTTTGATTGTTGCTGTCGTTTCCAGTGGCTGGATCAGCCATTCAGTAAAGCGTTCACTGCAAAGGATTGATCGGGTCGTCAAGGCGACGAGTCATGGCGATTTAACGGTCATGGCAACGCAAGATGCACCGAAAGAATTTGCCATGTTGGGAACATTACTCAACCAATCTAACCGCAATAATAGTCAAACGTTAGGTCAGTTGGTTGATAATAGCTATCAGTTAAGTGCGGCTTCAGAAACCAGCCAGAAGGCAGCCTCGCAATCTCGTATTGCAATTAAAGATCAAAGCGATGAGCTGACGGCTATCGCGACTGCGATCACTCAGCTTGAAGTGTCAATCAAAGAGATCGTTGTCAGTACGTACGAGTCAGAACAAGAAGCTAAGCAAGCGAACGATATGGCCCAACAGGGGGTAGATATTATCGATGAAAGTACGTCTCGTCTGCGTATGCTGGACGAACGGTTTGCCGTTAATGAAACGCGGATGAAAGAGCTGGATAGCCATGTCGATAAAATTACCGAAGTTGTTGCGTTGATCAGTGCTATTGCTGATAACACCAACCTGTTGGCTCTGAATGCAGCGATTGAAGCTGCACGCGCGGGTGAGCAGGGTAAAGGGTTTGCTGTCGTTGCTGATGAAGTGCGTAAACTCGCCAGCGAAACCAATATGCAAACCGCTTCGATCCGTACCACTATTAGCGAGCTTCACCAAGCAGCAAAAGAGGTGAATGATGCGATGGTGGTAAGCCGGAAAGAGATGACATCATCAATTGAGTTAAGTAGTGAAGTTCAGGCTTCAATTTACCAAATCAAATCGATGGTTGTGAGTATCAGTGATAAGGTGATCGCGATTGCTGCTGCAACCCAGCAGCAGGAAAATGCATCCATTGAAGTGGGCCACAGTGTTGAGCTGGTGTCATTGAAAGCTCAAACAAATAGTCGAGAACTTAAGACGCTGGTGGAACAGGCTGGTAGGGTCTCGGATGTAGCACACAAGCAGCAAGACTTGCTGGCTAAGTACCGACTGCAGCCCTAAAAGTGTATTTTGAACTAGCTTGGGTATACAAACGCCAGTAGAATGCTGGCGTTTTTTGTATTTAGGTAAAGCTGTAATGCGTATCCATGCTGTCCACAAGTTATATGATGAGCGTCTTGCTCGCTCTACTCGTCCGTTCCTTGCCCGCGGCGGTAAAGTAGAGCGCTGCTTATTCTGTATGTTACGCAAACATTTGTGTATTTGCTCCAGCAAGCCTAGCATTTCGTCCAACGCTGCCTTTCTGTTGGTGATGTATGATGATGAGGTCCTAAAGCCAAGTAATACCGGCCGTTTGATCGCTGACTTGTTTGAAGATACCTATGCCTATATTTGGTCCCGGACAGAGCCTAATCCAGAGATGCTTGCATTGGTGAAAGACCCGCAGTGGCAACCCTATGTAGTATTTCCCGCGGAATACGCAGCCCCAGAACGTGTTGCTGAGCGAGTGGAGATTGAATCGGGCAAACGACCACTGTTTATTATGCTTGATGGCAGTTGGGCTGAAGCCAAGAAGATGTTCCGTAAGAGCCCTTATTTGAATCAATTTCCGGTATTGTCGATTAACCCAGAAAAGCCGTCGCGCTACAAGGTACGTGAAGCCTCAAAGGAAAATCAGTTAGGAACTGCTGAAGTTGCGGCTCGTATTGTTGACTTATTTGGTGAACAGAAGAATGCCGATGTATTGGATCTGTGGTTCGATGTTTTCCGTGAGAACTACATGACCGGTAAGATGAACCGCGTGTTACCGGATGATAATGCCATCAGCCAGTTACATAAATACATGGGAAGTTACGTCTAGTCGCGAGTTGATTACACATATTCTCTGAATAATGCAGCATTTTGATGTTTCTTTCAGCAAACGCGATAGATAGCACCATAGATCCCCGCTAAACCTGCACCTCGTCACAGTCTGTAGGTGTAGATATGTGGATAATTTTTTCAGTTTGGTTTTTTTACTATTTTTGGGAGTGCAGGATGTACTACGGCTTTGATGTGGGTGGAACCAAAATTGAGTTTGGTGCGTTTAACGAACAACTTGAGCGTGTTGCCACTGAACGTGTGCCAACCCCGACCGGCGACTATGAGCTGTTAGTTGAGACTATCGCAAGTCTGGTCAATAAATATGATGCAGAATATGGTTGCGAGGGCACTATCGGTTTAGGCCTGCCGGGAATGGAAGATGCCGATGACGGTACAGTTCTCACGGTTAACGTACCAGCGGCAAAAGGCAAGCCGCTACGTAAAGATCTTGAAGCGAAAATTGGTCGTACGGTCAAAATTGAAAACGATGCAAACTGTTTTGCATTGTCTGAAGCTTGGGATGAAGATCTGCAGGATGAGCCTTCTGTATTAGGCCTAATCCTAGGCACAGGCTTTGGTGGTGGTTTTATCTACGAAGGTAAGGTGTTCTCTGGCCGAAACCACGTTGCTGGTGAAGTGGGCCATACCCGACTACCACTCGATGCATGGTTCCATCTAGGTGATAATGCACCGCTGCTCGGCTGTGGTTGTGACAAGAAAGGTTGTTTAGATAGCTATTTGTCAGGCCGTGGTTTCGAGCTTCTTTATGCGCATTACTACGGTGAAGAGAAGAAAGCGGTTGAGATCATCAAAGCGCATGCAGACGGTGAAGCAAAGGCTGTTGAGCATGTGGAGCGCTTTATGGAGCTACTTGCTATTTGTTTTGCAAACCTATTTACTGCCACTGACCCACATGTCGTGGCACTTGGCGGCGGCCTTTCTAACTTTGAGTTGATTTACGAAGAGATGCCAAAGCGTATTCCTAAGTATCTGCTGTCTGTGGCCAAGTGCCCTAAGATTATCAAAGCAAAGCACGGTGATTCTGGCGGTGTTCGCGGTGCAGCATTCCTGAATATAAAGTAATACATATACCCCGTTATTTGGGTATAAACTGTCGTTACTATTCGTTAATTCAAAAGCACCGCATTGCGGTGTTTTTTTTTATCGTTTCACACTTTCATTGCTTTTTTGCTAGAATCCCGCTTCTTTTGAAAATTGTCGGTATTTTGCATGTCTTTCCAATCGCTGGGGTTGAATAACCAACTCGTCGAAAATGTGTCATCACTCGGTTTTGAGCAGCCAACACCAGTACAGCTTCAGGCTATCCCCGAAATATTAGCAGGCCACGATGTGTTGGCCGGTGCTCAAACGGGGACAGGAAAGACTGCTGCGTTCGGTCTTCCGCTTATCCACCGCTTATTGGAAAGTGGAACGGCAGTTGAAGCAAAGCAGGTTAAGGCTTTGATCTTGACGCCAACCCGGGAGCTAGCACAGCAAGTATTCGATAGCTTGAGTGTGTACGCAAAGAACACACCGCTAAAGGTTGCTGTTGCCTATGGTGGAACCAGCATGAAAGTGCAGGTCAAAGCGTTGGAGTCTGGCGTTGATATTCTTGTCGCGACGCCGGGACGCTTGCTTGATCATGCGCATGTACGCACTGTTGATCTCCGCAAGAGCAGCTACCTGGTTCTAGATGAAGCCGATCGTATGTTGGATATGGGCTTTATTGATGATATCAAGCGTATTCTTAAGCGCATGCAGGTTGAGCGTCAGACCTCATTCTTCTCCGCAACATTTGGCAAGCAGGTCAAAAAGCTGGCTTTTGATATTCTGGATGATCCCAAACTGATCGAAGTGACACCAAGCAACAGTACCGCAGTAACGGTTGAGCAAATGGTCTATCCGGTCGATAAACACCGCAAAAGTGAACTGCTGGCTTACTTAATTGGTTCACGCAACTGGCAGCAAGTACTGGTGTTCACCAAAACCAAGCAGGGATCGGATGAACTGGCCAAAGAGCTTGGTAAAGATGGCATCAAAGCGGTATCCATCAATGGTGATAAGAGCCAGGGCGCACGCCAGCGCGCATTGGAAGACTTTAAGTCAGGTAAAGCAAGGGTACTGGTTGCCACTGATGTCGCTGCCCGCGGTCTCGATATTGAGCAGCTGGAGTATGTCATCAATTACGAAATGCCGTTCAAAGCCGAAGATTATGTGCACCGTATAGGCCGTACCGGCCGAGCGGGGCAAACAGGCCATGCGATATCTCTGATGAGCCTTGATGAAGAATGGGCGCTGCGGGCAATTGAAGAGTTACTTGATACACGGCTGCCACAGCAGTGGCTAGAAGGGTATGAACCGGACCCTACGATTGAACCACCTGAAAATCGTCGTCGAGGACGTTCAAGTGACAAACGCCGAGCTAAGGCGAAATCGCATATACATAAGAACCGAGGTCGCCACAGCGCTCGGAAATAGCGAAAGAGAATATATTTTATTCGAAAAATAAGCATCACTTATCGTGGTGCTTTTTTGTGTCATCAAGGGAACTTTACTTAGGTTGCAAGCGTAATGTCGTGGCTGGATACGTTGTTTTAAGTTATTATTTTGCATTGATAATTTAGGTTATTGGTAAAGGCAACTTCATCTGCTAGTGTGCCTTATTGTGTTTGTCACAAGCATGTTGTTATCCGTAATGGGTATGCTTGATCATTCGTAGTCGTAGGTATTCCGTGGACAAATTAAGACGACGTGTACGAGTAGCGGCTTATTTTCTGCTAACGTTTTCATTGTTAACTTTTCTTCTTCATTACGTCGGTGGGTTTGATAAGGAACTGAGTATCAATGCAAGGAACGCAGCATATGTGAGTATTGACGATAGTGCGCAAGACGGTAATAGCCAATCAAGTATTGATTTTGATGGCGAGTCTATTGCACTCAATTGCGAAATCGGTGCTAAGGGTAAATGGCCATTTTGTGAGATATCACTGGCATTAGATGACAACTTTCATGGGTTAGATTTATCTTCATATCATTCAATCGGTATTGATGTCGATTACTACAGCTTGAACGACGATGAGCGTCTTCGTATCTATTTGCGTAACTTCGACCCAGAATACTCCACTGAAGATGATCCCGTATCCTATAAATTTAATGCCATTGAGTACGCACCTGGCGTAGGTAATGGTATGAAAGTTATTCCACTCAAGTCGTATCAGGTATTATCTTGGTGGATCGCTGATTATGAAGTGCCAATTGAAAATGCTGGTCCGCAATTTGACAATATAGTTCAAATAGAAATTGCGACAGGAAGTTATATCAAGCCTGCAAATTACGCTATCCGGCTCAATCGCTTGGTATTTTATGGCCACTGGTTGTCGGAAGCGACTTTGTTACGGCTCAACATATTGATGTGGGGTTTTGCTGCCATCTATTTCCTCATTAATGAGCGGCGGCGCCTTGCCGAGCAGGTGAGTGAAATGGTGGCAAAATCAGAGTACCTCAAACAAGCTAACCAGCATCTTTATCAAGAGTCTTTAGCATTTAAGGAACTGGCTTATACCGATAACCTGACGGGGACACAAAACCGTCATGCCGTGGACTGTTGGTTAAGGGATATCGTGGATTTTTCGCAACGAAACTGCCACGCTTTGTCGATGGTCTATATCGATATCGATTTTTTCAAGAAGATCAATGATTCTTTGGGGCACCACGGTGGTGATGAGGTATTGAAAGAGTTCGGTAGGGTATTGAACTTACGCTCCCGAAAAACCGACGTTGTCGTACGTTGGGGGGGAGAAGAATTCATTATTTTTTGCCCTGCAACCAACCTTCGAGGAGCGAAGGAGTTTGCTGAGATGGTCAGGATGATTGTTGAAAGTTATCAATGGGCGAATGGGCTCTATATTACCTGTAGTGTCGGTGTGACCGAGTATATTCCCGGAGAGGACATCGAGGACTTTATCCAGCGAGCCGACAGTGCGTTGTATAAGGCGAAAAAGCAGGGAAGGAATAGGGTAGAGGAAGCGACGGTATAGCGGCATAGTTAGATAAAACCAGCAACCTTGTTGCTGGTTTTATCTATGGTCATTTTTTACAGTGTTTGATGGCGTTCTCTAGTAATTCAGTCGCCGTTTGGTGGCACTCTGGCAGCTCGATATCCGTCTTGTTAACGGGGGTGACACGTTGTCCCCATTTAATGACTGCAGCTCCCCAAGTCAGGCCTGCTCCGAATGCGGCCGATAAAATGGTATCACCAGCTTTTATTCGTCCTTGTTCAACGGCTTCGCATAGTGCGATAGGCACAGTGGCCGCCGATGTATTGCCGTACTTGTGGATATTTATAAAGGCTTTGTCCTGTGGGATACCCGCATGGTCGCACAGCGCTTCAATTATGCGTTGGTTTGCTTGGTGGGGAATGACAACATCAATATCGTCTTGGGTTAAATTAGCTCGCTGTAATACGGTATTCGCAGCGGTACCCATACCACGCACCGCGCGGCGGAAGATTTCTCTGCCTACAAAATTAAAGGCAAAATGCCCAGCG
Source organism: Photobacterium lutimaris (assembly GCF_003025555.1). Lineage (GTDB taxonomy): Bacteria > Pseudomonadota > Gammaproteobacteria > Enterobacterales > Vibrionaceae > Photobacterium > Photobacterium lutimaris. The sequence continues at coordinate 322,990 of NZ_PYMH01000003.1, forward strand.
TCAGGGTTGAAACGATCCATTGCCGTACCAAATTCGGGGATGGCAAGAACATCTCTTCCTTCAGGGTCACACCCTAATTGTGCATCAAGTAGCCCCGAATGTTGCGTTGAACGGCTTAAGACTGCAGCACCAGCTCCGTCACCAAATAGTACGGCAGTGTCGCGCTGGCTCCAGTCGAGATACCATGAAAGGCGTTCAGCGCCAACAACCAGAACATGCTGATAGTTACCTGCTTGAATCATTTTGGTTGCCGTTTCCAGACCATACAGAAACCCGGTGCAGGCCGCATTCATATCAAAGGCGGCTGCTTTCGTTGCCCCCAGATCGAGCTGCACTTTAGACGCGATATTTGGCACTAGGGTGTCTGGCGAGCAAGTTGCAATAATGATTAGATCCAACTCAGATGCATCGACCCCAGCAGCTGCAAGTGCCCGAGCTCCAGCAACACGAGCCAGATCTGAGGTATTCACATGGCTAATTCGTCTGGACTCGATACCTGTACGAGTTCGAATCCATTCATCTGACGTATCAACAAATTGACTAAGCTCATCATTACTGAGCTCCGTAGGAGGGAGGCACTTCCCCCATCCGGTAATTTCCGCATAATACATAGCGTCACTCGTAATTATTATTCGACTAAACCAAAGTAAACCATAACTGACTGTTAACACAAGGCTTAGGGTTTGTTTACATGAAGATATTGTAGTTATGTGCACTATGAGTATTTGGTAAACTGTGTATACCTAAGTAAGGTCTTGAAGTTGCTTGGGTATATAATCAATAACCACAAGGAAATAGCCAATGATTCGTTTGGGTGTAATCGGTACAAACTGGATCACCGATCGCTTTATTAACGCAGCATTATCAACCGGCCATTACCAACTAACGGCGGTTTATTCTCGAACACTGGAAAAAGCGTCGGACTTTGCAAGCAAGTATGAGCCAGTAAAATGTTATGACTCGTTAGACGAACTGGCAAACAGTGATGTCATTGATGCGGTATACATTGCCAGCCCTAATTCATTACATGCATCGCAGGCAAAAGTTTTTATCAAAGCCGGTAAGCATGTCATTGGTGAAAAGCCGTTAGCCTCCAATATTACTGACGTTCAAGAGTTGGTCGAGCTTGCGGCAGAGCATCAGGTATTGTTATTCGAAGCGATGAAAGCAATCTATGTACCTAATTTTGAGGTCATTAAAAAAGCACTGCCTAAGCTGGGGCGTTTACGTAAAGTCTATTTTTCTTATTGCCAATATTCCTCTCGATATCAGAAATATTTAGATGGCGAGAACCCAAACACATTTAATCCGGTCTTTTCAAACGGCTCTTTAATGGATATTGGTGTATATCCTCTCAGTAGTGCTATTAGCTTGTTTGGCGAGCCGAACAGCATGACAGCGCAGGGGAGCTTGTTAGATTCAGGCGTAGATGCTCACGGTACATTGGTACTGCACTACCCGGAATTTGATGCCACTATAGCTCATTCAAAAGTCAGTGATGGTTTCATTGCTAGCGAGATCCAAGGTGAGCAGGGCACGCTACTGATTGATTTTATTTCAGAGTGCCATAGTGTGAAGTTATGTCGTCGAGATGAACCCGTGGTTGATTTAACCGTAGAGCAAGATGAAAATGCAATGCGCTATGAAGCTGAAGAATTTGCTCGATTGTATAGCGAGGGTAGCGTTAGCCATGAAGGGCTTATTCGCACTCAGATAGTCAGTGCGATTACTACGCAAGCCCGAGCTATTTTAGGGGTGCGTTTTCCGGCAGATGAGCAGTCATAATCATCGACTTAAATTATTTATCCAGATTAGTATAAGTTTTCTTCTCAATTGAGTAAGAATGAAAAAGGGTGGTCATAGGACCACCCTTTTTTATTTAAGTTTGATTACCAGAACAGGTAGGCAAGGGCAGAAAGTACCCCGATGCAAAGCACGTTCAAATATATACCGACCTTCATCATGTCGGACTGTTTGATGTGTCCAGAACCAAACACAATGGCATTCGGGGGCGTCGCAACAGGTAGCATGAATGCACAAGAAGCAGCAACGGCAATTAAGGCAGATAGAATAACCGGTGAAACGCCTAGCGCCTCGGCGACAGTTGCAAACACTGGTACCAATAGCGCTGCACTTGCGGTGTTACTGGCGAACTCGGTGAGGAAGACCACGAAGCCAGCAATGACCAAGATAGTGAAGAATAGGCCTGCTTGCTCTAGGAAACCACTCAGGCTGTGCGCTAGGAAGACACTGGTGCCAGTGGCTTTTAGGATATTACTCAGGCAAATACCACCACCAAACAGAAGTAATACACCCCAGTCCGTTGATTTTTCGATGTCTTTCCACTGTACCACGCGAGATACACCAAGCATAACGATGGCGGAGAGAGCGACTAGCGTATCAAAGCTTTTGAGCCCACCAAGCATACCGTTGATTGGCTTGCTTAAAATCCACAGCGTAACAGTGATAGCGAAAATGACCAATGTCGCGAGTTTGCTGTTGTTCCATTCAACAGGTTTGTGGTCAAGCTCAAAGGTGTGGTTAAGGTTTGGCTTTAGCATAAAGTAAAGCAGAGCAACTGTTATCGGTAGCAATACAATGGATGCTGGAAGGCCAAATGCCATCCACTCAGTAAAACTCAGCCCCACTTCTGCTGCCGCGATAGCGTTAGGTGGGCTACCGACTACCGTCGCTATACCACCGATACTCGCACAGTAGGCGATACCAAGCAGTACGAAAACATAAGTGCTGCGTTCGCTCTTGGCATTAACTTTATTTAATACACCCAGTACCAATGGAAGCATCATCGCTGTTGTTGCCGTGTTACTGATCCACATGGATAGTACCGCTGAAACGCCAAAGAGCATGAAGACAGCGACTGACATGCGTCCTTGTGCAATCATCAATACTTTATCTGCAATTGCTTTGTCTAGTTCTTGTTTGTGTAGTGCTGCTGCAAGAGCAAATCCCCCTAGAAAGAGGAAGATGATCGGGTTGGCGAAATTACTTAGCGCTGCTGGTGTAGGAAAGATATCGAAGCCGACAGCAAGGATAGGGACCAAGATAGCGGTAATACTAACGTGGACAGCTTCAGTCAGCCAAAGTACCGCAACAAAAGCAAGAATACTAAGACCAACGACCACGTCTTTTTCAAAAGGTAGGGTGTTAAAAAGTAGGGTAAAGAGGGCTATGTCTGCCAGAAGAATAATACTGTTCCGGTCAAACAGCCACTTGCGTAGTGTCATCGTCAAGGCTGTCATCGTTGTTTCCTTTCATCTGATTATAGTTATTTAGTGCAATCTTTTGCATTAAGTTGACTCGAGATGAATGTTAACAGTTGTTTTTGGTTTGTTAATAGAGGTGTGTCTATTTGTTGGTCGCTTGGCGTTTGGATTGACTGAAGTGTGAGGCTATAAAGTGGGAATGTGTATAAAATCACCCATTTTATAATGAGGATCAGCCAGTATATTACGATAGTGGCGCGGAACTGAGCGAAAGTTGCTGCAGTCTGTGATATCGCTCTAAATGACAAGTCGTGGCACTCTATGCCTATTTTCCCGTTCCTATGCTAGATGTATCATATTCCAACGCAATATGAAGGATAATTGTTTAATTTTGGCAGGTAATATGAAACAGCAAGGGATTCAAAAGCGCATTAGGCAGGATGCCCAGTTGCATGTGCGCAATGTAAGGGCAAAGTTTATTAAGTCGTTTGATAATACGCCAAAGGGCAGTCAGTCTCAGCCTGCCCCTAAGCCATCGATTACCAAATAATTGCATTAGTCTCTGATTACGCTTATTTCGGAAGGTAAGGGCCTTCAAACTCAAGGACTTCTTTTTCTATCGGCTCTTTAGGGCCAGAAAACTTGGGTTGCATATCTAGAATATAGACATCGATAATCGCCTTGATTCTAGCAAGAACTTCTCGTGTGCGGATTTTTAATCCGGCCATGCCCTTGGGCTCAGGAACGGCAAGGCAAATTGCATCGATTTCATTGCGATCTGCGATAAACAGCGCTCGTTCACAGTGAAAGCGCTGGGTAATAATGACAAAATGGTTAGCATCGAAAACACTTTTTGCCCTGACTACTGAATCTAAAGTCCGGAACCCGGCATAATCCAGTACGATGTCTTGGTCAGGTATACCGGCTTTAAGCAAATCGCGCTTCATGGTCCACGGTTCGTTGTATGAACGATGGGCGTTATCACCACTGAGCAGCAAAATATTGATTTTCCCTTCTTTATATAATTGCTTAGCGGCATCTATTCGATACTGGTAATAAGGGTTGAGTGATTTAGCGATATACTTGCTGGTACCTAGCACTAGGCCAACAGAGCGGGAAGGGGTCGTTTGGGTGTTATCAAAGATACGTGGCGAAGCTTGATCGGAGAACCAACGATCGATCAACAAAATGCACGAAATGATCAGAATGCAGCCGATGGCAGAAAAACGTAAAACATTCAATAGCTTCATAGCATTTTGGATTGTTGACTGACTGATAATAGAGCCAGAGGTAGAGTATGCAGCTGGCTAACGAAAAAAAGCATGTGCTTGTTATATCCCTTGTATTGCTAAGAGTGCTGAAAACAATGTAATGATACGCCTAATCGTTGAAGATACCTCGGCTTGACATAAAAAATCAACGTACGAGTATTTTACTTGGCTCTGGTATAAATACCATAAACAGTAGGCTGGGGTAGTTTAACCTAATTCATTGAATATGTTGTGTTAAATCAGCGTAGAATAGACCCTTCATGAAGAAGTTGTGTTGACAGTGCTGCGGCTATGGGCAGGATAAAGCTTTTTGGTCGGACATACTGGATTTGAACCAGCGACCCCTACTCCCCCAGAGTAGTGCGCTACCAAACTGCGCTAATGTCCGCCAAAAGGCTTTATATTCATTGTGTTAGCTATTAACAGTGTGAATTTTACAGTACGATGGCCATAAAGCAATAGGGCAAATGTTTGAAAATAATACCTGCCTCTCATTATTACTTTTAAATTTACCGATACCTCAATGATTTTGGTTCCTGGAATCAGAGCATCATCCATGGGTTTAGTTCAAGGGAAATCGCGAAATGGCAAGTAAGCCTCTTTCGAGGTTATTTGAAACGGTTATGGACGTAATGGCGGGAACCTGAAGGTGGGGAGGACTGATGGGTACTCGCGACCATCCAAGTATTCTCGCTGAGCCCATCGCCTGGATGTTTGCTTGGGTATATATTGTTTAGCGAGAGCTATTTGGATGTAGAAATGGATAAATATAAAAAAGGCCTATGTGGATTAATTTGCTAAAGTGTTCTCCCTAGTCCACACTGTCTATAAGCAGGAAAACCCTGCTGTTTGCTGAATATTTGATAATTTCCTTAAATTTATGTTCACAAGGATCCTTACTCGAGGTATTATCATCGCATCTACCCTTTGTAGTTCCTAACGATTGCCACTCATTGCTTCTGACAACCTATGTGCTGCATTGATTGTGGTTCAATATGAAAAGAATTTCTTGCTCTTGATGCAAGGTAAAATCATTTGAATGTTATTTGCATATCATCACTAAACAGCTTGAATGACCCAATTATTAAACATTGGCTTTAATGTATGATATTCAATTTAAGAGGTAATATTGATGGATAACTTTGCAGCTGCTGAAAAAGCGTTATCAGCAATGCTTAATAGCGTTGAAGCTAAAACTGTAAAAGTTGATACAAAAACAGGTGTTATAACAAAAGAAGAGCGTGTTGACTACCGCCAGGTACTTATCGATTTTGCAGATGAAGTCCCAGGTCGTCAAAAGGCTGTGATTAAACGTATGCCGTTGCACAAAATTAACAACCTTATTGCTGTTCTCCATGAGTTTAAAGAAGAAGCCCGTCAAGTTCGAATGATGGAGATTCTAGCTCTTATGGAAAAAGACGGCGTTGAACCTGACGAGCTCGTTGGGAAAGTCGAAGAATAAAACCGCTTTTCAAACTTGTTAATTGTCGATATTAGCCTGCGTGTAATTTGCATGTTATAGGGCTGGTACAGTAATGCTCCGAACATAGCAATGTTTCGGATATCCTCACTCTACCACACTTAGGGTGAGCTCAGTATACCTCTTTAATGTGCCAATCGCTGGGTTGGCACATTCTTTATGTCATATATCCACAGTACCCACCTGCCTTTATTATTGTAAATAATACCACATACCCGTATCTAATATTATGCACAACAAAGTGTATTAGGGCTATTGCGAACCTGATAGTATGCTTATGTAGAAATGGACGAAAAGATAAAAAGGTTAAATAGTGGATACGTTGGTAAATGCATATCAGCTTGGTAAAAGCTATGGTAAATTCCGCGCGCTGATGGGGATTAATTTTTCAATTTCCCCGGGGCAGGTGCTAGGCATCCTAGGGCATAATGGTGCTGGAAAGTCATCGCTTATAAAATGTTTGCTGGGCGCACATGAATATGACGGTACATTAAATGTTTTTGGTCTTGAACCAAGAAAAGAGCGGGTAAAGATTGTTCGTGACTTAGCATACCTTTCTGACGTCGCCGTGCTTCCGGAATGGATGACAGTAAAACAAATCGTAAAATACAGTGCAGGCGTCCATCCTAACTTTGATCTTGAGCGCGCAAAAAAATATTTAGCACAAACTGATATTCAGCTATCAACCAAAATTGGCCGCCTTTCGAAAGGTATGAAGGTGCAGTTGCATTTAGCGTTAGTCATGTCTGCTGATGTCCGTTTGCTCATTTTGGATGAGCCAACGCTTGGTTTGGACTTGATGTTCAGGGAGCGTTTCTACAACCAGTTGGTTGATTGGCTCAAGCAAGGTGAGCGTTCGATGATTATTGCGAGTCATGAGGTTGATGAGGTCTCACACCTGTTAACTGATTTGCTAATCCTTAAGAAAGGTAAAGCGGTTATGCATGGTGCTGTTGACGAGCTCAAAGGCCGTTTTCATAAGGTGACTGTGAACGAAGAAAACAAGCGACAAGCCGACGCGGCAAGGCCCTTATATATACAGCAGGGTGTAAAAGGCTCGATATATATTTATGAAAATGTAAAAGGTGAAAAGCTGTCGTCGATAGGGGAAGTCAGTGAGCCTTCTTTGTCTGAAGTGTTCATTGCCTTGCAGCAGGAGGAAGTATGAAAGCTTGGTTAACATTACTTGAAAAAGAGCTGATTGAGCATCGTATTGTGATTCGCCTACCACTGCTGTTGCTGGCTTTTGCCATTATTAATTTTGCCTTCGTAATGAAAGGGGATAATGCTTCTTTTACTGTGCAGTCAAGTGGTCAGGGAATAATTGACTGGGGAATCGCGCAAGGAACGTTTGCTGGCTTAGTCGGCAAGCTTAATGAAGTGGTTGCCGGTATTGTTTACCTTGTTTTGTTTTTTATCTATGTACCGAAGACGTTACGTAAAGAGAAACAAGAGGGCAGCTTGCTATTTTGGCGTTCGATGCCCGTTTCAGATCATCAGGCTATCGCTGTTAAATTGGTTTTTGCGCTCGTTGTCATTCCGCTGATTGCTGCGGCCTTAATGATAGCGGCTGATTTTATAGTTTGGATAATGGCGACAGTGTGGCTACCGCAAGAAATGATGGTGAGCTGGGGGATCTCTGTGGTGAATCTCATCGGCCATTGGTTTGAATTTGTTGGTCGCTTGGCCTTGATGAGTATTGCACTTTTCCCGATTGGAGCTGGTCTTATGGCTTTGTCGCAATTAACCAGGTACCCATTGCTTGCGGCTATTCTGACGGTGATCCTGTTTAAAATTGCCATGTTTCAGGCAACAGGGTCGAGCGAAGCTGGTGCGGTACTATCAGAAATCTATGGTTTGCCATTTTCAATTTTGACCGGCTCATCAGCGTATGTTGTTTTTGCTGAGTTCGGTTTTATTTCACACCTAGTGATGATGTGTATTGGTGCTGCTTTGTACTTGATGTGCTGTTGGCTAAGAGGGCGCGATGATATGTTACGTATGATGTAGCCGCAGGAAACCACGTATAAATAGCGCACATAAAAAAACGGAGAATGTCATCATTCTCCGTTTTAGATTTAAGCCGATAAACTAGGCCGCTACAACCGTATTTAGGTATTCAACTTCACGCTTGTATTTACGTACGTTGCGTGAAAGTGTGCCTTTTGGCACATCGAAGCGCTTCTCAGCTTCGTAGCTAGATAGGCCTTCGAAGATCACAGCCTCAACTGCAATGCGCTGATTATCAGATTTAAAAATCCGCTGTGCGATAATTCGATATTGTGAACGGTTCATGTGTTGTGTACTCGCTAGGCAAAAAACATTCCCAGAGCAAATCTCTTAGGAAGAAAAATTAGTTCTCATTTATGATTGATGAGATTACCAGCTGAACCCTAACAGAACCTTAATCGATTAAGCATAATCCTGTTGGTAGTGCATCACCGAATACGCGCTTAGTTTCACTCTCTGTCAAGACCTTGACGGTCGACACCATCTTTATCCAACTTTCTGGCGCTTTGCTGGATTTTAGCTTCAAAATAACGTCATTTCGATTCTTTTCGTCAATGTCCAAAGTGCGGTCACCAGTCATTCTAGACATCATTACAGCGGCAAAAGCGATGTTGGGATCCTTGCGCCAGTCGAACTCCATCAGCTCTGGTAAACAGTATGCGACGTGTTGCGGTGTGAGCAAATTATGTGCACTGCCATAGAAAGGACTGCGTGTTGCAATACGGCCAATAGCCCACCAATGCGCTTGGGAATATTGTGGTTTCTGCAATCGACCGAAGATCCATTCAATAAGCTGGAGCTTTTTGTCAAATGGCAAGTTTTCTAAGCTTGCAGCCAGGCGCACCATATCTTCGTAGCTACGTTCCTGCAGTTCTTTTGCCAGCTTACTGTTACGGCTTGCTGCGGGGTTGATGTACTTAGCAATGTCTTTATAAATAACCAATTGCTTCTCTTGGCTTAGGCCCCCCGCAATACGGCGCCAGAATGTCCACCAATCGCTCCAAGTCTGCGTGCTGGTACTGGATTGAATACCGTGTTGGTAAAGCTGCCATACCTGCTCCATCCGCCAATCATCAGATGGATAGCCAAAGCCAGGACGCATGGTGAAACCGGTTAGTTTTAGCCAGTTTCTCTCATGGAGATCAGAGCGACGACGCCGCTTTTTGCTATCGAGAAGTGCATTAGCCAGCTCTCTCAGACAAGGGGTTTCCCAGTTGTCACGCTTACCTAGTGCTTTCTCCAGTTGGCTGCGCAGCGTTTTAATGGTTTTCGGGTCATTGTTCTTGGTACTGCCGCCGTAAGCTTGTTTTACCAGTGCAATGGCGTCATCCATACGAGTAGGTAGAGCCGACTCGGCAAGATTTGAATTATTGCCATCGCGGTGGAGTTTGGCTAAATCTTTACGGATAGCGAATTCGACTTTCCAGCGTTTGTTGTCATCATGGGTACTGACACACTCTAGCTGCAAGGTACCGACTTCTGTGAGTTGGCAGGCTAGAGTGACTTCTTCGCGGTCTTTCTGGTTGGCAGCCAGCTCGGCACGATCGCGATCACTGTCTAACGTGGCAATGAAAGGCGGCAACGAAACAAAGCTCTCTTCATTAATCGTAAATATCTCACCGGCTTGGGTGTGACTATCATCAGTTGATGAAACCAAGTTAAACCGGACCGGCTCTCCCAATGTGAGGGCGAACTTACGGTCTTTCAGGCGAATTTCCGTACTTTCATCAATGCCTTTTGGTAGCAGACATAGCCCCTGTTTTTCGCGCTTCTTGTTCTCAAGTACCAAGAAGAACGAACGGGCAGAACCCCCACCAATCTTGAGTTGCGCTCCATGCCGTGCTTTGGCGTAGGCGACGGCTCCATAAGCCACAGCCAGATCGGGGTGAGGGTTATCCAGCTGGGTGACATTGTCACCTTTCCAGTGTGAGAACGTGTCTAGTACCCGGTTAGATAACAGTGGGCTGTTGAATACCCCGCCATTTAGAAGCACTGCAACTGGAATTGCGGGTTGATCGGCATCTGGTGAAAGGGGAGAATCTTGGAGCGACTCACGGCAAACCGTATCATGCAACGCAATGAATTGGGCCAGGTGTTTGCTGATCGCAGGATCCGCGGCATACGGCAAGCCGAACTCGATAACAGCTGCCTGACGATGACTTGGCTGATCGCCGAAGTCGGTTTGCGGGAAGAAACCGTCCAACGCGATTTTATGGACCTCATCGCGCGTCATGTCAATACTCTTAGCGCCACCAATCAAACGTGAACCACTACCTAGCATTGTTACCTTCGCGGTATCAGGAGCGTTGCCAGATAGCAGTTGCTCTTTGACTTTACGAGTTTGTTGGATGAGTTTAGACAGGCCGGAGGCACTGAGTTTCTTGCTGGCACCATGAAGGCGTTGCTCGGCAAGATGGGCGAGGGCAAGGTCAATGTTGTCACCACCCAGCATAAGGTGATCACCAACGCCGATTCGATCCAGAGTCAGCTTGTCATCCTTAGTACCCACTTTGATTAAGCTCAGATCGGTGGTACCACCGCCTACATCGCAGACCATTAATAACGGAATGTCTTTAAGCAGTACTTCGGCTTGATCTTTATTTTTTGCGTACCAGTCGTAGCAGACTGCCTGTGGCTCTTCAAGCAGCAGAATATCACCAAAGCCAGCCAGTTTGGCGGCTTCCAATGTCAATGCCCGTGCTCCTTCGTCAAAAGAGGCCGGTACGGTGATCACAACTTCCTGATCGTGGAGCTTGTCACTTGGGTGGTGGTAATCCCATGCCTGGCGAACATGGTTAAGATAACTGGCACTGGCGATGACAGGTGAAACTTTTTCAACACTGTTGTTGGCCGACCAAGGGAGAATAGCTTCGGTTCTGTCGACACCTGTGTGTGATAGCCAGCTTTTGGCACTGACAACTTGGCGTCCTTCAACCTTGGCGCCCATCTCCCTAGCAAGTTCACCAACGATAGCGTGTTGAATATCACCTTCTACAGGTTCGATATCCCATGGCAGTACCATTAAAGATGGGTCAATTTCGCCAATGGCAGGGTGGTAGCGAAATGAAGGAAGAAGAGGTTTACGTGCGACCTCGCCAGGGGCGATAAGTTGGTCTATTTCAAAGATCTCGATTGGGCTCGATTCTAGGTTAGCTGAAATCGGCGTGTAGGCAACAACCGTGTGGGTTGTTCCGAGATCAATACCGACAAGGTAGCGAGGAGAAGTCATTCATTACTCCAGACGGGTTGTTTTAATACTTTTTAAGGCTTTAGATAGTATCCCAAAAGGGCATTGAGTGCATTAATGAAGGCTTTATCTTTACGAACAAATCTTTGATTTCAATAATATATTGTTTACATCTAATGGATTGATCTGTCCATGCAGTCAACTAGATTTATCATCAAGACTTATAAAAAAACGGCGCCCTGAGGCGCCGTTGACTATTCTAGCAAATTATTTTTCGCGAACGTCGAATTCTACCTGCCACTTTTGACCACCATCGGTCGGAATGGCTTCAAGGCAAAGGGTGCCTAATTCGGTGACACGAGAAGCAAGACGTACAGGTACAATTTCGCCTGCCGAACGGCCTTCAGACACCGGCAGCGTTACCTGAATAGCCGGTAGTTCTTCAAGTTCTTCTGGTTGCCACCAATCAAGGTGGGTACCTGCTGCGTCATCACGGCGAACCGTTGAGCCGAAGAATTTGAATTGCACAGGCTGGCCAATGACCAAGCCAAATTCGCGGCTAGGTACCTCGGCATGTGTACCTTCTTCCATACCAAAAGGTGCAACACAGAGTGCTTCCAGTGGTGGCTCCATGCCAGGGATTGCCGGCATGGCACTTTCGATACCCACATAGTAGCTGCTAGCGATACCACCACGGATACGAACGCCTTTACCTTTACGGACAGAACCGTAGTAAGACGCACCACTGGCAACTGCAAGATCAAGGTCAAGACCCTCAAGCAGTTTCGCTTCTGGGCTGTCAGCCGTTGTTAGCCAGCTGTTGATGATAGAAAGCAGGCGCTCAGACAGCAAGTCAGACTTCAGTACACCGCCGTTGAACAAGATGGCAGTAGGACGGATAAAGCCTTCATGTAGTTGGTCGTACTTTTCAAACAGCTCATCAACTGCTGAAGACTGACGGCTCAGGAAGCCTGCAACATGGCGAGATACTGCCGCATCTTGAGCATATGGCAGACCCATTTGCGTCAGTGCACCGCGCTGCATCTCAACTGGGTGCTGCTCAATGGTATTGCGTGGGAAGAAGCCTTCAACCAGCGTTTGCTGTACTTCTTCTTGGGTAAGCTCGGTTTGCAGTGTGCCGCCAAGCAGTTTTGAGCCACGGCTAGGGACCACAATCGGTACAGCTTGAAGCTCTGCGTCACTTAGCAGGGCTTCTTTGGCATCACGACAAGCATGGGTGATCGCTTGGATTTGCCACGGCTGAAGTTGCTTGCCTTCTTGTGCCAGCTTCATCTTTAAGCGGTAGGCAAGGGCAAGGTCCATGTTATCGCCGCCAAGCAGGATATGATCCCCAACCGCAACACGGTTTAGCGTTAGGTTGCCTTCTTCCTCAGTCACTGCAACCAAAGATAAGTCAGTGGTACCACCACCGATATCGACAACCAGAATCACATCGCCAACAGAAACCTGATCACGCCAGGTATCGTCGTTGTTCTTGAGCCAGCTGTATACGGCAGCCTGTGGTTCTTCAAGCAATGTCATGTGCTTGAAACCCACTTCACGGGCCGCTTCTGCTGTTAAGTCACGAGCCGCTGGGTCGAATGATGCAGGGACGGTAATAGTAACGTCTTGCTCAAACAGCGGTGTTTCTGGGTGTTGATGGTTCCATGCCTCGGCAAGGTGGGCAAGGTATTGGCGTGTCGCTTCAACCGGCGAGACTTTTTCAACTTCTTCCGGGCTATTTAAAGGCAGGAAGGCATCACGGCGGTTAACGCCACCGTGGCATAGCCAGCTTTTCGCACTGGCGATCAAGCGAATAGGGGTTTTACTACCAAGGCCACGAGCCATTGCACCAACAATCGCATTTGGGTGAGCTGACCATGGTAGGGCGGTATCACCTTCGGCTAGCTCAGATTCGTGAGCTTGATACATAAAGGAGGGTAGTTGGTTTTTTTCTTCAACATTACCCGGGGTAGTAAGTTGGGCAATTGGCATGACATTAACGCTAGCGTCGTCGTCTTGCAAATCAACATAAGATAATACGCAGTGGGTGGTACCAAGGTCGATACCAACACTATAACGATGTTCTTGAATTTCTTGCATCACAGTTCTACCTCAGCGGCGGCAACAATTTTTGCATCGTGACCTTCAGCCAGTTTAGGCAGTTTAATGTCGGTCACTTTCCAGCCGCGGTGGATTAGGGTTCCGGTAAATGGGGCCTCGCCAACAACATTACCTGTAAGACGAACTTCAGAAGCGTTGAAGCCTTGTGGTAATGTGATACGCGATTCTTCTTCTTCGGCGCGTACAGGGGCAAAGCTGAAGTATTCAGAGAGTACTTTCTGGCCACCCTCATGAATAACACGGGCAGCAGCACCGATTTCAGCATCGCTGAAACCTTTGAGATCTTCTTGCATGAAGTCAATAAAGCGTGCTTCTTGCTGAAGCAGGGAAAGAAGTTGCAGTGCAGCATCTGGTGTCGATGTTTTAAGTTTAGGTTCGACTTCAACGATCTTTTCTACGATCTTTTCAACTTCAACAACTTTTTCGACCTCGATGATTTTCTCGACAGGTTTTTCAACCTCAACGATTTTCTCGACTTCTTTCTCAACAACTTTCTCGACTTCGACCGGTTTACCTTTCTTCGAGATATAAAGTACCAGCATGACGAGCACTAATCCGCCCAGCCAAGCATGGCCCATATCAATCGTTGTCGGCATTGCCGATAAGTCCACAGTTAGTTCAGAAAAATCAAAAGCCATATGTCGTCTTCTCTATATGAATGAGAGTTTAATTCACAAATTAGGGCAAATATTATCATAATCAAGGTGCATTACATCCAAGGGGGGTATTTTTTTGCCCTCTATTAAGCATTTAGCCGTCTTGTCGCTTAATTTAGCACCAATTAACATTGACATTACTCTGTCATTTGGTCGTTTATAAAATGATACACTGTTTTATCTTGTCAATTTTAGCAATCATAGCTTTCATTTTTAGCGTAAAATGTTTCATTCAGTGAGACTATTCATGAATTTCTTATTGTTTAGCAGCACTACAATACGAAATCCTTTAGACTAGCGATGAAACCAAAATTAAATCCTAGGTGAGAAAATGTCTTCTGATTTTTATGGAACCAGTGCGGCGTATGCCCGACAAGAGCAAGGCTACCGAGAAAAAGCACTGAAACTATACCCTTGGGTGTGTGGCCGTTGTAGCCGTGAGTTTGTCTATTCAAACCTGCGTGAACTGACAGTACACCATGTTGACCATGATCATACTAATAACCCTGCAGATGGGAGTAACTGGGAGTTGCTCTGCTTGTTCTGTCATGATCATGAACATGAAAAATATACCGAGCACGACAACCAGATGGGCAGTGTGGTGAAAGCGGGTGAAGATGATCACCAAGCCGCGACGTTTAATCCATTTGCCGATCTTAAAGCGATGATGGATAAGAAAAAATAACCTGCCACCAACTTGCTGTGATTATGGGTAATTCAGAACCGATTTGATTTCAGCAATATTTTCGGCGATCCACGTTTTGTTGATCGCCCCCCAGTTTTCTATTTCATATTTCCCACTGCGATTGCGATCGCCTTTTGTTTGCTTGAAACTACACACAATATCAAGTTCGCTAAGGCTCTTGATCGTGTCCTGAGCTGTGCGCCGTGGCATACCGGTATACTCAAGGATATCGGGTACGGTTGCTACCCCTGAATCAATCAGGTGTGCGACATATAGTCGCCGGTAAAAGCTTGATTTCGTTTTACTGATAGTCATTCCATGACTCCTTTTTTAACAACGCTTGTCTAATCACCCTAACATCAATATTGCGTTTGTTGCACAAAAGATCACCCGTACTATTATTGCGAGCGGTTCTCAGCGAAGGTTTTTATCTCACCAAGTTATCAAATTCTCGGAAGCTAGCTAGAGTTATAAGTACCCATACTAATTGGAGTTACAGATGAGTGATGCTAACCGGCAACGTTCTGAACTAAAGGCTTTTCTGTTTATTACCATTGTACTATTTCCGATTCTTGCTGTTGCTGTTGTCGGCGGCTATGGGTTTTTTGTGTGGTTTTTACAGGTATTAGCAGGCTAGTAAAAATAAAAATATCAAAAGCTTGTGTATTTGAGTGTTTTACCGTGAAGCAATAGTTGAGTGAGAAAGCAATGAAATGTTCCCGGCGTAAGTTCATAAAGGCGCAGGCTGCAGCCAGCGCAGCAGCAGCGGCTGGTATGTCGATACCCGTTGTGGCGAGTAATGTGGTTACTGATTCTGAGAAAACTAATATCACCTGGGAAAAGGCACCCTGCCGATTTTGTGGGACTGGGTGTTCAGTAAATGTTGGGGTTAAAGATGACAAGGTGGTTGCTACCCATGGTGATATTAAATCACCGGTAAACCGCGGTCTCAACTGTGTCAAAGGCTACTTCTTATCTAAGATCATGTACGGTGAGGATCGCCTGACCCAACCGCTGTTAAGAATGAAAGATGGAAAGTTTAATAAAGAGGGGGACTTTACCCCAATCAGCTGGGATCAAGCTTTCGATATCATGACCGAAAAGTGGAAAGCGGTACTAAAAGAAAAAGGCCCAGAAGCTATCGGTATGTTTGGGTCGGGGCAGTGGACAATCTATGAAGGCTATGCGGCATCGAAGCTGATGAAGGCAGGTTTCCGATCGAATAATATTGACCCCAATGCAAGGCACTGTATGGCTTCGGCGGTTGTTGGATTCATGCGTACTTTCGGTATCGATGAGCCAATGGGCTGCTATGATGACATCGAAGCTGCTGATGCGTTTGTGCTTTGGGGATCAAACATGGCAGAAATGCACCCGATACTCTGGACAAGGGTAACCGATCGCAGATTATCCAATCCCAATGTCAAGGTGTCGGTACTTTCTACATTTGAACATCGTAGTTTTGAGTTAGCTGATGTTCCTATCGTATTTACCCCTCAATCTGATCTCGCCATTCTCAACTTCATAGCGAATTACATCATCACGAACGATAAAGTAAATCATAGCTTTATCGGCAAGCATGTAAATTTCCGCCGGGGAGCGACGGATATTGGTTATGGGTTACGGCCGGATAACCCACTGCAACAGCAAGCCAAAAATCCTGATAGTGGTGACTCCGAGCCAATGACATTTGATGAATTCAAAGCGTTTGTCTCTGATTACACAGTGGAAAAAGCCAGTGAAATGTCGGGCGTGCCGCAACATAAACTGATCGAGTTAGCTGAGCTCTATGCCGATCCCGATACCAAGGTGATGTCTTTCTGGACCATGGGCTTTAACCAGCATACTCGCGGTGTGTGGTGCAATAACTTGATTTACAACATCCACTTGCTGACAGGTAAAATTTCAACACCGGGTAACAGTCCTTTTTCATTGACCGGTCAACCCTCGGCATGTGGTACGGCTCGAGAAGTCGGTACGTTTTCCCATCGTCTTCCTGCCGACATGGTGGTCAACAATCCTGAGCACCGGAAAATTGCAGAAAAAATCTGGAAGTTACCGGATGGCACTATACCAGGCAAGGTCGGTGCACACGCTGTACTGCAAAGCCGGATGCTCAAAGACGGTAAAATCAATGCTTACTGGATACAGGTAAACAATAACCTGCAAGCTGCAGCTAATATCAATGAAGAAACCCTGCCTGGTTATCGAAACCCCGACAACTTTATTGTGGTGTCTGATGCCTATCCTACCGCAACAGCTCAGGCGGCAGATTTGATCTTACCCGCTGCAATGTGGGTAGAAAAGGAAGGAGGGTATGGTAATGCCGAGCGTCGAACTCAGCTTTGGCACCAAATGGTGGATGCGCCGGGAGAGGCGAAATCGGATCTTTGGCAATTGGTTGAGTTTTCTAAGCGCTTTAAGACCGATGAGGTCTGGCCGAAGGAGTTGCTCGATGCTAATCCAAGTTACAAAGACAAGACCCTTTTTGACGTGTTGTTTGCCAATGGCCAAGTTAACGAGTTTCCGTTGGAAGACATTGCAGAGGGACACAGCAACGCCGAGTCGACGGATTATGGCTTTTACCTGCAAAAAGGGTTGTTTGAGGAATATGCTCAGTTCGGTCGCGGGCATGCCCATGACTTAGCGCCCTTTGAGGTATACCACGAAGGGCGAGGCTTACGTTGGCCTGTTGTTGACGGCAAGGAAACGTTGTGGCGATTCAAGGAAGGCTCCGACCCGTATGCTAAGCCAGGAAGTGATTTTGATTTTTATGGTAAGCCTGATGGTCGTGCTGTGATATTCGCCTTGCCATATGAAGCACCGGCAGAAAGCCCTGACGAAGAATATGACTTGTGGCTATCGACTGGTCGAGTATTGGAACATTGGCATTCGGGGTCAATGACACGGCGAGTACCAGAGTTACACAAATCATACCCTAATGCACAGGTGTTTATGCACCCAGAAGATGCGAAAGCACGGGGCATGCGGCGTGGTGATGCCGTTAAGGTGGTTTCGCGACGGGGTGAAATTATTACCCGGGTGGAAACGCGTGGTAGGAACAAGCCACCAAAAGGGCTGGTCTTTGTACCATGGTTTGATGCAAGCCAATTGATCAACAAGGTTACACTGGATGCTACCGATCCACTTTCTAAGCAAACCGATTTTAAAAAGTGTGCGGTTAAAGTGGTAAAGGCATAGGGGTACAACCATGAATAAACTATTTGCTGTACTTTTATTGTTTTTTACCGGGCTTGTTATTGCGGCAACGGAGGCTATCAAAGGGGATGAATTGGCAACAACACGTCAATACGCTCTCAATGGTGAACCAGAACCACCGCAAATGAACAAAACAGTTAATAACGACAGGATCCCAAAGCGGAGCTATCCAATGCAACCGCCGTTGATCCCTCATAAGATCGATAATTACCAAGTAGATTTGAATGCGAATAAATGTATGGCCTGCCACGCCCGTAGTCGGGTAGAAGATACACAGGCGAGAATGATCAGTGTCACTCACTACATGGATAGAGACGGTAACTTTCTTGCAGAGCTATCGCCACGGCGTTACTTCTGTGAGCAGTGTCATGTGGTACAAACCGATGCTAAACCATTGGTAGGTAACTCATTTACCGATCTCGATACGCTGCTCGATCAAGAGAAGTAAGGGGGGAGGCGTATGTGGCAATGGTTAAAAAAATGGTGGACATTGATCCGTTCACCCGCGAAGTATTTCAGTATTGGTTTTTTGACATTAGGTGGTTTTATCGCAGGGGTTATTTTCTGGGGGGCATTTAACACCGGGATGGAATTTACAAACTCAGAACCATTCTGTGTCAGTTGCCATGAGGATAACGTGTATCAGGAGATCCAGGGCACGATTCACTTTAATAATCGTACAGGGGTGAGGGCGATCTGCTCAGACTGCCACGTACCGCATGATTGGACTGATAAGATGGCCCGCAAGATGCAGGCTTCTAAAGAGGTCTGGGCATGGATCACCGGCGCGATATCAACCCCTGAAAAATTTGAGGCTCGACGCCTACACATGGCAAGTCGGGAGTGGACTCGAATGAAGAAAAATGACTCACTTGAATGCCGAAACTGCCATGAGTTCAGTTATATGGATTTTACACAGCAGTCCCAACGCGCATCGGTGCAGCATTCAAGCTCACTGGCTGATGGCTCTAAAACCTGTATTGACTGCCATAAAGGTATTGCACATCGATTGCCAGACATGAAAGGGGTTGAAGGCTTTTAACTGAAAATTTCAAAAATAGAGTTTTACCAAAATTAATCAAATAAAACGGCTAAAATAGACACCTTACTTAAGGTATGGATATTTAAGTCGTTTTTTTGTTAGTGAGTAAATAAAAACATCGTTCACTTTCATTTGTTTATTCTTAAATTGTCATTTTTTCAGGCTGTGCTCATAAAAGTGCTTGTGTCACACAAATTAGCTATGTTTTTGAGCGCTGCCAGCGTATGATTCGCAAGTGATTGACGGTGTTTTCACAAAGCACTCAGATTAAATTAGACATTATTTATTGCGATAACTATCTATGAGCAAATTTGCTGCACCTCGTTTTTCTTGGAATCTACTTAGCCCACGTTATTGGCCAACCCTAATACTGATCGTGTTGATGTATTTGCTGAGTTGTCTGCCTTATGTTGTTCAGCGCCGATTAGGACAGGGGGTTGGACGTTTAGCCATGGGGCTAATGAAAAAGCGCCGCTTTACTATTGAGCGAAATCTTGAACTTTGCTTTCCAGAAATGACTGAAAACGAAAAGAAAGATATCGTTAAGAAGAATATTGATAATTCGGGACTGGCCTTGTTCGAAACTGGCATGGCTTGGTTTTGGTCAGATGCACGGGTTAAGCGCCATGTTCGCATCGAGGGCATGGAGCATATCGAAAAGCTTGAGCAAGAAGGCAAAGGTGCATTGTTCGTTGCCGTACACTCATTGAATTTAGAACTCGCGGCACGTGCGTTTGGGATTCACAAATCAGGGACCGGGATATACCGTCCGAATAATAACCCTTGTTTTGATTTTGTGCAGTACCGAGGAAGGGCCCGCTCCAACCGAACATTGATCGACCGTAAAGATGTCAAAGGGATGTTGAAGGCATTGAGCACGGGAGCTCGTGTATGGTACGCACCTGATCATGACTATGGTCGCCGACGCTCGACTTTTGCCCCTTTGTTTGCTGTTGAAAAAGCGTGTACGACGACAGGAACTAGCCTGCTAGTGGACAACAGCGGCTGTGAGGTGATGACGTTTAGAATGGTACGCGAAACCAATTCAGGGGATTATGTGATAACTATTGCCCCGTTGCAGGAAGAGTTCCCGCGCAATGACCCGGAAAAAGCGGCCGTTGTTATCAATAGAGCGGTTGAAAATGCGATTCTGGCTGCGCCTTGTCAGTACATGTGGTTACACCGTCGCTTTAAAACTCGCCCTGAAGGTGAGCCATCTCTATACAGTCAAGAAGGGTTTGAATTACATTCACGTGCTCTTTAACCCCATCAGTCTGTAAAAGGCTCACTTAACGCAAGTTGGTGGCTTGTTTATTCAAGTCACCATTCTCAATTTCCCCAACTGTTGTAAATTGGCTTTGTTCGGCCGCTCTCCTTTATTCTATAAATACCCCACTGACTCATACTGACTCATACTGACACATCTCAACGCCGACTCTGTCGTTTGATGGCTTCGGTGTTATTTGATTTGGCCACAATAAGTGCCTTATATTTGATTACTCCTGCAACATGTATTGCTTCATCTCTGCTCACTCGCTTAATGTAAACTGAAAATTAATGGTACAAAACTTCATCCCCTTGCATAGCCGATCGCCACACAATAGAATGCAGTGTTCGATATAAATTCCGTCAATGAATTTTTCTGGCATTGGTTGCTCGGATAAAATATAGGTACGGAATAAAAATAATAACGGGATACCATTGCTTATGAGTAAATTTACAGCGCCTACGTTTACAAAGTCGCTTTTACATCCACGATATTGGTTAACCCTGCTGATGGTCGGAGTGATGTACCTCATCAGTTGGTTGCCATATTTTATTCAGTTTCGGCTTGGGCAGGGACTTGGACGGTTGGCAATGCGTATTATTAAAAAGCGTAAGCATACCATCGCTCGTAACCTAGAACTTTGCTTCCCTGATATGTCGCAACAAGAGCGCGATATATTGATGAAAAAGAATATTGATAATACCGGTTTGGCGATGTTTGAAACGGGTATGGCTTGGTTTTGGCCCGACATCCGCGTTGAACGCCATGTGACTTATGAAGGCATGGAGCATATCCATCAACTTGAAGCGGAAGGTAAAGGGGTATTGCTTGTTGCCGTGCATTCATTAAACCTTGAGCTTGGTGCGCGTGCCTTCGGTATGAAAACACCAGGTGTAGGTGTATATCGACCAAATAATAACCCTTGTTTTGATTATTTCCAGTTTACAGGTCGTATCCGTTCCAACAAATACATGATTGATCGTAAAGATGTGAAAGGCATGTTGCGTGCACTACGCAAAGGTGAGCGCGTATGGTATGCCCCAGACCATGATTATGGTAAGCGACGCTCGACTTTTGCCCCTTTGTTTGCGGTTGAGCAAGCGTGTACGACAACCGGTACAAGTTTGCTGGTGGATGCGTCGCATTGTGCGGTAGTTCCTTTTGCGATGGTGCGTAATACCGACTCAGGGCGTTATACACTTAAAGTCTTCCCGCCACTGGATGCGTTTCCTCATAATGATCCTGACGCTGCAGCCGCCTATGTTAATAAGGCCGTTGAGCGTTCAATCATGGAAGCGCCAGAGCAATATATGTGGCTCCATCGTCGTTTCAAAACCCGGCCAGAGGGTGAATCATCATTGTATGATTAATACTGCCCCCAATTAAGAGATGATAAAAGCTTCCCCGTGAAGCTTTTTTAATGCCCATGCTGTACTCCTTCCTGCTTGCTCTCGTGCATTGTCTTTCTACGCCTCGATGTTGAACTTATAGTTAATGACGCCTATGTTTTTTGGGGTATGTAATATAAAAAGAGAAGGCAAGGATGGATTCAATCGCGAATTTTGTCTCAGCTATAAATGGCTTTGTGTGGGGAATACCCATGTTGGTGCTTATCCTTGGGGTGGGTATTTATCTAACTCTTGGCTTAAAGTTAATGCCGATTGTGAAAATAGGCGCTGGCTTCAGGCTGCTCTGGGCAGGAAGGATCCCTGAGAAAGAAGAAAAGGCCAAAGGGGAGATCAGCCCGTTTAATGCTTTAATGACCTCTTTGTCTGCCACTATCGGCACAGGTAATATTGCCGGTGTAGCGACGGCTATATTTTTGGGTGGGCCGGGTGCTTTATTTTGGATGTGGTGTACGGCATTAGTCGGTATGGCAACGAAGTTTGCCGAAGCGGTATGCGCAGTAAAATATCGTGAAACGGATGCTAATGGCAACCATGTTGGTGGCCCTATGTACTATATCAAAAACGGTCTGAGCAGTAAGTGGACCTGGCTGGGGACGGCATTTGCTATTTTTGGGGCATTAGCCGGGTTTGGTATTGGTAATACCGTACAGTCAAACTCTGTAGCAGCTGCTGTTGAATCGAGCTTTGGTGTTTCTCCAGTGGTTACCGGGCTGATAATGATGATATTAGTTGGGCTCGTACTTATGGGCGGGATCAAGCGTATCGCTGATGTTGCCGGTAAGTTGGTTCCATTGATGGCTGCTTTTTATATCGCCTCCGGCATGATTGTTCTTCTGATGAACATTTCCGATATTCCGGCGGCTTTCAGTTTAATTATTAGTAGCGCCTTTACGCCAGTGGCCGCACAAGGCGGCTTTGCCGGGGCGGCAGTGTGGGCTGCAATCCGGTTTGGTGTTGCCCGTGGTATTTTCTCTAATGAAGCAGGGCTAGGTAGTGCCCCCATCGCTCATGCTGCCGCGCAAACTAAAAACCCGGTAGCTCAAGGCTTAGTAGCCATGCTAGGCACATTTATTGACACGATTATTGTCTGTAGCATCACAGGCTTAGCCATTGTCGTTTCAGGTACCTGGCTTAGTGGTGAAACAGGAGCAGCCTTAACATCGGCTGCATTTGCCTCTGCATTACCCGGAATTGGCAATTATGTGGTTGCAATAGCGCTGTCTATTTTTGCCTTTACCACAATATTAGGTTGGAGCTTTTACAGTGAAAAATGTGTCCAATATTTATTTGGTGTAAAGGCTATCGTACCTTTTCGGGTGTTGTGGGTTATTGCCGTGCCGATTGGGGCAACCAGTTCGTTAGAGTTTATCTGGTTACTCGCCGATACGCTCAATGCCATGATGGCGATCCCGAATTTGATTGCACTGTCACTGTTAAGCCCTGTGGTTTTCAAGCTGACGAAGGAATATTTCGCCCAACTGGCACAAGAAAAAATGAAGGGCTCAGATCCACAATAGCGATTTATTATTGTTGTAGTAAAACCACTATCTCAAAGGGGCGGCTAGATGTTTTTACCACCGGAGCCGCCTACACAGTGGTTCTCACACCAACAGGCCTTGTTGATAATCCTGAATCGCTTGTTCTATTTCCTCCATGCTATTCATCACAAACGGACCGTAATGCACGACAGGTTCGTTGATTGGCTGCCCTGATAACAACAATACGCCAGCCTCACCTCGGGTTGAAATAGCCAAGCCTTCACCACTACCAAGCATGGCGAGAGTACCTGCGCTTATCGCTTTCTCCCCAATGTTTATCGTTCCCCTATAAACGTACAGCATGGCTTGAAAGTCAGGGTTGAGGCAACTGTTGAAGGTCGCTGCTTTGTTTGTTTGCCAATCAGCAATCGTTACAGGAACCCCTGTTTGTTGTAATGGGCCGGAAAAGGTTATTCCCTTGATCGTTAAGTCTCCGGCAATAACTCTGATAAGGCTGCCATCCTCTTGCTGGTATTGCGTGATAACGTCAGACTGGAAATCATGGTAATCCGCAGGTTGCATTTTCTTGGCTGCTGGTAGGTTTATCCAGATCTGAAAGCCGTGAAGCTGTCCGTCAGTCATCATTGGCATTTCACTGTGGATCACGCCTTTTCCTGCAGACATCCACTGTGCTCCACCGTCACTGAGCTCTCCAACATTCCCCATGTGATCCTTATGCTGGAAATGGCCTTTTAGCATATAGGTCAGAGTTTCTATGCCGCGATGCGGGTGAGATGGAAAACCACCTATGTAGTCTACTGCGCTTTCTGATTTCAGCTCATCGATCATCAAGAAGGGTGAGAATAGAGGGTTACTAAACCCATGGACTCGTTGAATTCGGACACCGTCACCATCAGAGGAAGGGTGGGCGGGAATGAGGGACTGGATTTGTCGAATAGCCATAATTGCCTCCTAAACTGCGTATGGTTTCAGTGTATGCAGAGTTTACGGTAACAAACAGTAGCCATTGACGAACAAGATGTTAGAAAAAATCGAATATGCTTAGTGGGAGAAAGGACGGGGTGGGATATAAAAAAGGCCATCGGATGATGGCCTTGAATAATAGTGATTTTATGGCTTACTGAGCCAAAGAGTAGAAAATCGCTGAGATAGAGATCAGGCCGATAATTACGATAAATACGTTACTGATAGCACCAGAGTATTTACGCATCGCCGGAACTTTCTTAATCGCATACATCGGCATGATGAATAGCAGCATGGCGATAATAGGACCACCAAGGCTTTCAATCATACCCAAAATACTTGGGTTGATTGTTGCCACAATCCAAGTCGTAACAAGCATAAAGGTAGCAGTGAAAGCGTTTAGGGCTTTCGGGCCCACTTCTTTGCCTCGTCCTCGCGCGACTTTAAGGACTAAGCCATTTAGGCCTTCGCTCGCACCAATGTAATGTCCAAGGAATGACTTGGTAATTGCGATAATCGCTACAATAGGTGCAGCGTAAGCAATCATTGGTGTATTAAAGTGGTTAGACAGATAAGTCAGGATTGAAACGTTTTGTGCTTTCGCTTCCGCGAGGTTCGCTGGAGACAAAGAAAGCACACAGCTGAACACGAAGAACATAACGGTAACAACCATCATGATGTGAGCACGCTGAAGTACGCGACGCGCTTGAGGTTCAGCATTTTCGCCGTGTTCTTTTTGCATTGCTACTGCAAAAGATGAAATCACTGGTGAATGGTTAAATGAGAAAACCATCACAGGAAGAATTAACCATACCGCCATAAATACTGACGTCATCCCACCTTCTGCAGGCATAACATGGTTGAATATCTCGCCATTCCATTCTGGAACCAAGTACAGAGCTAATGCTAGTAGAACCGCTACGAACGGGAAAACTAAAATGCTCATCGCTTTAACGATAAGTTCTTCACCTAAACGGACAACTGCCATCAGGCCGATAATCAGCGCCAATGCAAGGATCCAACGCGCTGGTGGAACCATGCTTAGTTGGTTGATCATGAAGCTTTCAACCGTGTTAGTCAGTGCCACACTGTATACCAGCAGGATTGGGTAAATAGCAAAAAAGTAAAGCAAAGTGATAACTTTACCCATGCCTGCACCAAAGTGTTCTTCTACTACCTCAGTGATATCAGCGCCAGGATTGGAGCTTGAAAGCACAAAGCGTGTCATACCACGGTGAGCGAAGTAGGTCATTGGTAGCGCAAGTACTGTCATCACTAAGAGCGGGATCAGGCCACCGACACCTGCATTGATTGGAAGGAACAGGGTACCTGCGCCTACAGCGGTACCAAACAGGCCAAGTACCCATAGAGTATCGGCTTTTTTCCATCCAAGCTTTGCTGAAGTGGTTGATTGAGAATGAGCGGTATTGTTTTTCACAGTGTCCATTATGGACATCTCCTTTATAGGTATAGTGTATATAGCCTTCAAGGGGTTCTCTTCTGTGTATCTTCCCTGCTTTACTGATGGAATGTCAGCAAAGGAGTCAGAGCAGCTTGCAAACAACTATTTGCAGGTTCAAACGAACAATATTAGGAGCAAATTGTGGGAGGAATCACTTTAAAACAGAAAAGTGATTATATCGACGTCCTGGGTCTAAAAGCGCTAATTCCATGCATGCACAATGCAACTTGGTAATGACTGCTCTAAATCTCTAACTTATTAAAACCTTTAAAATTAACAACTGGAACCCTAGATAGGACGCGGCAAGTATAGGGGATTATCCGTACCACAACTATGGTTTTTCGCTTTTACGAGTCTGTTTGCACAATATTCAGGCACTTGTTTAAAACCATAAAATATCCAGTTATGATTTTTTGTGTCTATTGGTGAGGGTGTATTGAGTTTTGTTAACAGATATTAATTGTATTTGGTTTTGGATTATCGATTGGTCGCCATTACTTTAAGGGTTAGATGATGTAAATAATTAGATAATAAACAAAATTGAGCATGTTGAAATTTGGGCTGACAACCCACGAGCGCAAATAAAAAAACCGCCTAGCGGCGGTTTTATATTCGTTCGGGCGTACTGCTTAATCGCGGAAGTTATCAAACTGGAATGATTGGCCCAGTTCAGCACCACGAACAAGTGCCATCGCCGCCTGTAGATCATCGCGCTTCTTGCCTGTTACGCGTACTTTATCGCCTTGGATAGAAGCTTGTACTTTTAGCTTCTCATCCTTAATCATTTTGACGATTTTTTTCGCTACGGCAGTATCGACGCCTTGCTTGAATTCAACGTTGCAAGCAAAAGACTTACCGGTACGTGTGGTGTCTTTTTGATCCATTGATTGAGCATCAACGTGGCGCTTGGCAAGGTTACCACGAAGAATCGTGATGAGCTGACCTAGCTGATAATCAGATTCTGTCGTAATCTTAACGACTTCTTTTTCGAGTTTAAAGCTTGCTTCTACACCTCGGAAGTCAAAACGAGTTTCAAGCTCACGAGAGGCATTCTCTACCGCATTTCGGATTTCAACGAAGTCGACTTCAGAAACAATATCAAAAGATGGCATGTGCTTAATCCTAATTGTTTAGTGATTTAATTATATCTTGTATTAGGGCATGGCATTCAATGGCCATACCTGAGTCAGTTATTGCTGGGTACTTACTGCATTAGAAAGCATATCTAGCAGGATAACCGTATCGTCCCAGTTGATGCATGGATCAGTAATCGACTGGCCATAAGTTAATGCATCTAAGTTGTCGGTATCGACAGCCTGGTTTCCTTCAACGATAAAGCTTTCGGCCATAATGCCCGCAATATACTGGCTGCCTGATTTAATCTGTTGGCAAATGTCGGCAGCAACATCAAGTTGGCGTTTATGTTGCTTCTGGCAGTTACCATGGCTGAAGTCGACAACCAAACGGGTTGGTAAATCGAATGAAGCCAATGTGTCACAAGATGATTGAATGTCTTCTGCATGGTAGTTTGGCATCTTACCACCACGAAGAATCACGTGGCCATGAGGGTTACCTGATGTACGGTAGATGGTCATTTCACCGTTTTTGGCTGGTGAGCAGAAGACATGCGATTCTCGTGTGGCGCGAATGGCATCGATGGCAATTTTGATATTGCCGTCGGTACCATTTTTAAATCCAACCGGACAGGATAGCGCAGAAGCCATTTCGCGGTGAATTTGAGATTCTGTTGTACGCGCGCCGATAGCACCCCAGCTGATCAGGTCAGCAAGGTACTGGCCTGTGATCATATCGAGGAATTCGGTAGCTGTCGGCATGCCGAGCGCATTAATATCAACAAGCAATTTACGGGCTGTGTGTAGACCCTTGGCTAAATCCAAGCTGCCGTCGAGGTTAGGATCAGAGACCAAACCTTTCCAACCCACAACAGTACGCGGTTTTTCAAAATACGTACGCATAACAATAAATAGCGTATCTTTATATTTTTCCTGAACAGCTTGAAGGCGTTTTGCATAGTCGATAGCGGCATCAGGATCATGGACAGAGCAAGGACCAACGATAACAAGAAGACGGGAGTCCTGACCCGTGAGAATAGCTTCAACTTGACGACGAGAATGGGCGATATGCTCCGCAATTTCATCTGTGATTGGGTAAGCAGCTTCTACCGCAGCAGGCGTTGGCATAAGCCCAAGGCTAACGGTGCGGAGTTCATCTGTTTTCATTGGCATAGTGTTGCCTATCTCGGTATTACAAAAATTATTGACGCGTAAAGATAGCCCAAAAGTTGGCAGGAATAAACCAAACTTGTGATATCACTTAGATTTTTATTCTAGTGCTTTCTTTTTTACTTCGTCTTTTATCAAAATAGATCAATGCATGCTGCCATTTTGAGCAATTGAAGTATGCCATCTATATAGATACCTAAGTAGTATGGACGTAGCATTAAATGCCTTGGTTTTTTGAATAATTCACGATCTTGCTCTTATCGGAGCTGCGGAAGAGTAAAACTTTCATCATCGCTACTTGCGTCAGATGGCATGAGTCAGTATGTTGGGTCTATGTGAATATCTACCCATATTGTGTGGGTAAAAATGGAAGTCGATATACCAAAGGAATCACAGGCTCAGGCTCATTGATGAATCCCTATATATTTTCTTCCTGATTGATAAAGAACCAAGATAAAGTAGTTATGGTGGCTTATGACAAACAGCGCTCAGTCAGGTTTACAATTTTCTGAAATCCTTAAATCCTCTTCGCAATTATCAGATATGCGAGCTGATATTGGCCTGCTATCGGTTGATGATCTTTTGTTAGAAATTGGGATCCATCCTCTGGCAGCGGCATATCCTGCTGACTTGTCCTCAGAAACTCAGCAGCAGTTACTGGCACAAACCGAGGGGAACCCAGCCGAATATTTTGTCTCTGCATTGGCAGAGAAGTTCATCACTGCGGCACAGAAGGCTGGGGATAAACCGCTTAAAGTACGCCTTGCTGGCGCGGATTCATACCAGAGACAATCGCTTCTGGGCTCAGAACTAGAAGCCAAAGAGGTAAACCCTCTTATTGGCCAACGAGGCGTTTCTCGCTGGGCGAACAAGGCGATTCGTAAAGCGTTTGAACTGGAATGTGAAGCCATTAAGCGCGCCCGCATTGCAGAAGGTATGGCGAATATCGAGCTGGTTATCCCATTTGTTAGAACTTTCAGTGAGGCGGCGACAGCCATTGATTTACTGGCAGAGCAAGGGTTATGCCGAGGAGCGCAGGGGCTTAAGGTCCACCTGATGGCTGAACTACCAGCCAATGCACTGATGGCTGAAAAGTTTTTGCAATACTTCGATGGCCTAGTCATTGATATTGATCAGCTAGCTCAGTTTGCTCTTGGCTTGGATCAAACACATCCGTCATTGGAGTATTTGCATGATGATCAAAATGAGGCGGTATTAGCACTCATTGACCATGCTTTGAAGGCTACAAATGTAGCGAAGAAGCCATGTGATATGCTGAGCCATTACATCAATAAGGCGCCTAACCTCCAGCTGTGGTTGATGGAGCATGGAGTTTCTAAAGTGATTACACAATAGAGAACAAACTTTGAAATGAAGAACCCGGCGGATGCCTTATCCTGCCGGGTTCTTTTTTTGCTGGTTCTTACCTTAGCAGGACACTGCGAAGTGGCGTTTTACCTATCAGTGCAACTAAGCCATAGCTAATGATACATGTGAGAACAAAACGCAATATGTCATTGGCGTAGCCTGTTAAACCAAGCAGAGGAAGGAGACGCATTAAATAGATAATGATCAGCAGGTGAATCAGGTAAATTCCGAGTACCTGTTTGCTAATGTTGAATTTTACCAGTGATTGCCCAAATTGAGGATGGCTCATCAATATGAAAAATAGCCCTGCCGCCCAGAAAGGGGTCCCAATGAGGAAATCATGCATATTGAAAGGTATGTCATAGCTCGTCAAGTACACCGCTTCTGCCAAATGTAACCCCATTCCAGCAATGGCGAGAGCCGTCGCTTTACCAACGCTTATTTGCCATCCTTTTTGTTTGGTCATAAAGCCAATAGTGAGCATCAGCATACTCATGAATGGCCCGTTGCGAGTGAACAGCGGAGATTCAATACCAGTGAGTGGCTCATAGCTACCAGCGGTAAGTCCAAAGAGATAAAGTGCTATCGCAACAGGCATGATCAAGCTTTGTTTCTTGACGTGACAACAAATTGCCATAATCAAAAGCCCACAAATCAAACCAGGGATATACCAGAGATGAACCAAACTGCCTTCAAACAGGGTATTGAGCGGTTGGGAGAGCAAGTACTGCCAATAGCCGCTGCGCTCAGCCAGATAACCTGCCTCCCAGGCTAACTGGAGGTTAAAGGGCACAAGGAAATATATTGCACTCCATACCAGCCAGACTTTCAGCAATGGCAGGCTGTATTGCTTCATCGTACCTGCTGGCAAAGCGGAAAGTTTCGGAGCGATGAAATATCCAGCCAAAATAAAGAACAGTGGGACGGCAAATCGACTGAGTTGGTTAATGAGTAGGCCTAGCCATGGCTCTCCGTTAATCAAGGGGACGGTCATAAAGAGTTGGCTATGAATAGCGATAACGCCGAGAAGGGCAATGATCCTTCCGGCTTCGAAGCTGGTAATGCGGTGATGTGTCATTGAAATTGAGAGTGGTTAATTCAGTCCTCAATTCTAACAGTTGTCGTGGACTGTGAGATATTTCACCGCGTTAGACTTTCAAAACTTGTGCTATAGCCCAAACAATTGATGAGAGATAGTTCAAATGAGTAAGAAGCTTGATGATGTTTGTCTATTTTTATGGTCATTTGTGATCGCTATCTCATACACAGCGATTGTGCAACAAGTTCCTTATTGGTGTTCTAAGCTTTTATTTACTCTGATAACAGTGCGTAGAAGGTTTCATTATTTTTACTCAAATATACTCCCCAAAGCCCTTGCTGAGTACTAAGCAGCAAACGATTGATTTAGATAAAGTTGATGAGGCTAAGTGGTTAAGTCACGTTAATAAAAGGTGCTTTGATGGGGAATGGTGTGTGCTGCCGTTGAGAGGGTTGGCAAAATACAAGATTTCTTCCCCCATTTTGCAAGCGTTTAATTTTGAAGAGTCAGCCAATTCTGAAGAATATGACAATTTCCCTATTCTTGGCTCGCTGCCGGGTATCTATCAATTTTTAACTTCGTTTCCATGCTCAATATTATCTGCCCGGTTGATGAAACTAAACCCAGGTTCAATGATTTTGCCCCATACGGATAACGGATTAGTGCTTACAAACGGTCAAGCAAGACTTCACTATTGTCTGAAAACTGATCCGGATGTGGAGTTCGTTGTCGGGGGTAAGCGTTTGAAAATGTCTGAAGGAGAGTTGTGGTACATCAATGCGGCCGCAGAGCATGCTGTTTATCACCGAGGCCATATGCCTCGTATTCACCTGGTTTTCGATTGTATTGTCAATGATTGGCTCATGGCACAACTTCAACCAACGACGGAGTATGAAAATAGATGAAAACACAAGCACAGAAGGTGAAACATTCAAATGTGGCCGAGCTCGATTTTGCGGATCCCGCCGTTGATGATCTGTTGAAGTTTTCCATCCGTCAGCAACTGGAGTCCTTGGCGCAGCAACAGTTATCCCAGGCCGAGCGCAAGTTGAAACTGCAGCAGAGCTTTACCCAAGCGATGACGGCTGTGTTGACTGACAGCGTGACCGTGCATGAGCAGTTAACTGCACTTTTTACTGATATGTACGATCAGGCCATGTTGTCAATGGCGCAGGCGGCTTTGAGCCAAGATGTTCTGACCCGTCAATATGTCAGCGCAACAGGGCTGATTATGTCGCCACTCAATTGCAGTACCACCATCAAAGATATTTACCGAATACGTGGGTTCGTTCGTGGGTTAGATAAAGCGATCAAAGCCAAGCTCAGCAACAGGAAGCAAGTGCGTTTGCTCTATCCGGCTTGTGGTCCCTTTGCCCCATTGTTACTGCCATTGTTGCAGTATTACCAAGACGAAGGTGGGGTCGACAGTAGTCAGTTAAAGGTCGTGCTTGTCGATATACAGCCAGGCGCGATTCAGTCATTGCACCAATTGGTTAAAGACCTGAATGTATCGGACTATGTCGAAGCTATCGTCGAGGCAGATGCCACACAGTACGAGCCGCAGGGGGCGATAGACATTCTGTTGCTTGAGGCGTTGCAACATGGCTTTACCCAAGAGGGGCAGTTAAGCATTGCCCGGCACCAGGTTCAGTTCCTGAGCCTTGATGGCTTCTTAGTGCCGCAGTCCATTTCTGTACAGGCGATCATGGTACACGGCGACACGGAGTTTAACCAACAGTGGCAGTCTGCCGCCTATACCCATTCATCCAACCTATCTGCCCGTGAGCAGCGAGTTGAATTGGGTGAAATATTACATATATCCAAAACAGCATTGATTGCGATGCAACCCATTACGCTGTCCGGTGATATTGAGGTCGTTCAGGCGGGCACGCTGTTGTTACCTGATGGTGTCACTGATATGCCAGAGCGAATTCTTGCGATATATGCGC
This sequence comes from Photobacterium lutimaris, assembly GCF_003025555.1. Taxonomy (GTDB): domain Bacteria; phylum Pseudomonadota; class Gammaproteobacteria; order Enterobacterales; family Vibrionaceae; genus Photobacterium; species Photobacterium lutimaris. Next base: position 355,087 of record NZ_PYMH01000003.1, read on the forward strand.
GTATCCATGCCTTTGGCGACGAAGTGGTTGATGAGTATGACTCCGGTATTACTCACCCTTTACCGGACATGACGTTTTACGTCGATGCCACGCCTTCGGTTCCCGACAACAAGTATTTTGTTGCTCGAGGTGGGGAGAGGGTTGGCTTTTATTATCAATTATCGGGATTGCCTCGGTTCATTCCCGTCAAAGCCTAAGCTAGCAAAAGGATCAGAGCATGGAACGCTTAAACAAGGTCGTTGTTTTTACTACCAGTTGCGTCAGTATCCCTGTTATTGAGTTGCTCGCGAGTCAAAACAGGCTGGCGGGTGTGGTGACGTTATCACTAGAAGATCTCGGTGACAGCCGATTAGTCGGCGATTTGCAACAACTGCGCCAGCAACTGGTACAGGCAGATATTCCCCAAGTTGATCTAAATGATGCATGCTTGTTGGCCCAGTTCGATTATTGGCAAGCCAGCGCGGGGTTAGTTTTTGGCTTTTCTCATAAAATCGAAGCCCAGGTCTGTGATTACTTTGAGGGGGACATTTTTAACCTTCATGCGTCCGATCTGCCTGTCTACCGGGGTAGCAACCCCATCTATTGGCAATTGCGCGATAACCTTACCCGAACCCAACTGACTTTGCACCGCCTTACTCAGCAGATGGATAGTGGTGAGATAGGTTTGCAATCACCGCTAGTTATTCATCCTTTTGATAATCATCAGAGCTTCAGTCTTCGCGTGATGCAAGCCGCCCCGCAGTTGGTGGCCGATTTTATCGCAGGCTACGAAGCTGGTGCCATTGAATGGCGGGCGCAGCAAGGCGAGGTATCGCTGGCTCCGAGAGTTAATGCTGACAATGCCCAGCTTAGTTGGTCCGAGCATACCGTGGCCGATTTTATCGGTGCGGCACGGGCCGGTAATCCTCACCATGGTGGCGTGGCGGTCCATGTCAATGGTGGTACGTTTAACGTCATGCAAATCTCTGCCAGCTCGCAGCCTAGCTTTGGATGCGTTCCGGGTACTGTGCTGGCGGTTGATAAAGGTAAAGGGCTGATTGTGGCCGCTAAAGACGGCGCAGTGAGCCTGGATGTGATCGTCGCCCAATCGGGCTACTACAGTGGCTATCAGTTCGCCGTATTTTACCAGCTAGATGCTGGGATGATTTTGGGGTAGGCGAAGCAATATTCGCCACCTTGCTGATAGTTCACAGTTATGTAGTCGTGACTATCTCCATTAATTGTAAGGAGAAAGTTCATGGAAACCTATATAGGAAGTATTCATACCGTTGGGTTCAACTTTGCCCCGAAAGGCAGTTCATTTTGTCAAGGGCAATTGCTGCCAATTAATAACAATGAGGCGGTTTTTGCCTTGCTTGGAACCACGTTTGGTGGGGATGGTAGAACAACACTTGGCTTACCTGATTTACAGGGGCGTTCGCCTGTGGGGGTGGGGCAAGGAAAAGGTTTGTCAACAATAATGTGGGGCCAGAGCTATGGTTCTGAACTTACGACGCTGAGTTTAAACAATCTTCCTCAACATTCACATGTGGCTGAGTTTAACCCGTCTGGCGGTGGCGGTAGCGTTGAGGTGTCAGTGATGGCCTCAAAAAAAGCGGGCGATACGGCTGCTAAAGACAATGCTGTTTTAGCGAATGTGACCGAAGGTATGGGTTTACAAACAGCCTATGCCGCAAACCCTGCTGATGCTGATCTTGTTTCTCTTGGTGGCGTGCGCGTGCAGGGGAGCAGCAGCGGTGGCGGAACGGTGGCAGTTGGAAACACAGGTTCAAACCAAGCATTTGGGATTCGAAATCCGTATTTGGGTCTTTACCACATCATTTCTTTAGTGGGGGTATTTCCATCGCGCAACTAAGGAAGGGGGTCTAGTTCATCATAGATAATTGTCGAGGATCACTATAAAGGGCTGAGCACCACAAGGATGTGGTAACTGGGGGAGAAATAGATATGGATGGTTTGTTTAGATTTGGTCCAAATAGCTTGAGAAATTGTTGGAGAGCTATAATTTTTTATAGTGCAACCTTGGGTTTGATATATTCTGGGCAAGTGAACAGTGCGATTGTGGTAAATGACACTAATGGCTGGGCGTTTAATATTTGGTCTTCTAGCCAGTACGGTTCGGAGTGGGGGCAGACGTTTGAAGCTCCTGCAACAGGTGTGGTTACCAAAGTAGAACTTGTTTCAAACCAATCATCTACATGTACAATTCAATTTTATGAATTTAGTGGTAGTAAAGGTGCGTCAATAGGTAGTGAACAACAATGGAATTTCACTAATACGTTCATCACCAGTTCAGAGCAGAATGGTTATAGTTTTAGTGAAATTTCCCTTACCGACTCTGTACCTGTTACTGAAGGGAATACTTATCTTTTTACGCTAATGCCTGCTGATTGTCATAGCATTAACTATTCGGATAGTAACAAGTCAGCTAATTACGGAAACCCACCATTTTATCCTAATGGAAAACTGTATTTAGATGGTGCTGTTTTTCCCGATTATGACCTAACCTTCAGACTGACGGTGACACCCTTGTCGGCAGGTAACACAGCGCCGATCATTTCAGGGGCGCCGGCGACCTCGGTCAACCAGGACGCCAGCTACAGCTTCATGCCGACCGCCAGTGATATCGACAACGATGTTCTGACCTTCAGTATCGAAAACCAACCTGCGTGGGCAAGCTTTAATACGGCCTCGGGCGTATTGAGTGGCACGCCGACCAACGACGATGTCGGTACTACCTCGAACATCTCTATTAAAGTCAGTGATGGCACAGAAACCGTAAGTCTTGCAGCCTTCAACTTGGAAGTGGTGAACGTTAACGATGCACCGCAAATCGGTGGCAGCCCAGCTACCAGCGTGCAGCAGGACGCCAGTTACAGCTTTACCCCGACGGCGAGCGATATCGACAATGATGATCTGACCTTCAGTATTGAAAATCAGCCATCGTGGGCGAGCTTTAATGCGGCTTCGGGTGTATTGAGCGGCATACCGACCAATGACGATGTCGGCACGACCTCGAACATCACTATCAAGGTCAGTGATGGCACAGAAACGGTAAGTTTGGATGCGTTCAATCTCGAAGTGGTGAACGTTAACGACGCGCCGGTGATCTCAGGCAGTCCGGGCACCAGTGTGCAGCAAGATGCCAGTTACAGCTTCACGCCGACGGCGAGTGATATCGACAACGATGACCTGGCCTTCAGCATTGAAAATCAGCCATCGTGGGCGAGTTTTAATACCGCGAGCGGCTTGCTCAGCGGTACACCGACTAACGATGATGTCGGTACCACCTCGAACATCATGATTAAGGTCAGTGATGGCACTGAAACCGCCAGTTTGGGTGCGTTCAATCTGGAAGTGG
>NZ_PYMH01000030.1 GCF_003025555.1 Photobacterium lutimaris
TGAATTTTAGTTCTTGCGCATCACATATAACAATCAAATCAAGGTGATGCTTTTTACTCGGCATTTTTGGTTTGAAGTTCGGTGCGCTTGGTTGGTTCAACGTGGCACACCTTATTTGGGGCGTTATATGAATTTCAGAAAGGTCATCAAATCTAATGCTTGTTAATCACTAGTTGCATATTCATTGCGATGAATATCACGTTATACTACTTCAAATACTATTACACTAAACTCCGCCAAGCAAAAAAAGGATGTTTAGCCTATGAAATATGCGTTGATAGTATTGTTGTTGACTTTCGCTAACGGAAGTACCTATGCACAATCAGTTAAGTATGTAGGTAAAGTTGAATTGTCGCATAGTGGTGGTACAGATAGTTGTGGATGCCATTACAATAGAAAAACAGGTGAATACCATTGCCATACGAGAAAACAACGTGGCGGTAGTTGTCCACCTTAACAATTCATCTCATTTTTAAAGGTGAAAGAGCTCAAAAATTCAGGCTTCATGTTTTATAGACGTAAAGCCCAGGTTCTCGTCTAATAATTCATATAACAAGGCGTTTAAGTACGACCACTAACGCATGGCACTTTCGCTTCGCGAATTGTAGTGCCATTAGCGTTGTGGCGTCTTAACTTAGCGTTATATGCTGTTGGTTTTTTCAGTTTACTACCAGTTGTGTCATGCAAATCCGCTCGCTGTAGCCGGTGGTTTTTATTGATAACCGGTTGATTGAAATCCAGACCGGTTGTTTGTGTTGAGTATGTTGTAGCAAGACCGGTTTCAAGTTCAGGTTTGATTGTTGTTTCTTGGTGGTTAAAACAAGCAACCGATTCGAATTTCAGGTCTGATTGATGTTTCTGTTGGTTTAATCAAATAACCGGTTAAACAGGCTTTGAGGCTGAAGCCGGTTGAGCGCCCTTTTCGAGTTAGTTGAATTCAAGACCGGTTGTTGTTTCCCGCTTGATAAAACCTAGCCGAGAGCAGCGGCAAGCAAGCCGCCTTTTCAGAGCGGGATCAAGAGCCGGGGCACGAGCAAAACGCTATAAACATGCAAGCAATAACAAGGTTATTAACGTGACATGTACTCGACGTCAGTTTCTCTAAACTAGCGCCGTGATTACGTTTTTCAACCGAATTTCAATTAGTACATGCCCGTTATAACTGGCGTTATATGCTGTTGGTTTTTTCAGTTTACGACCGGTTGTGTCATGCAAATCCGCTCGCTGTAGCCGGTGGTTTTTATTGATAACCGGTTGATTGAATTCCAGACCGGTTGTTTGTGTTGAGTATGTTGTAGCAAGACCGGTTTCGAGTTTTGGTTTGACTGCTGTTTCTTGGTAGCTAAAACAGGCAACCGGTTCGAATTTCAGGTCGGGTTGCGGTTTCTGGCGGTTTTTTCAAATAACCGGTTAAACGGGCTTTGTGGCTGAATCCGGTTGAGCACCCTTTTCCAGTAAGTTGAATTCAAGACCGGTTGTTGTTTCTCGGTGCATAAACCAAGCCGAGAGCGGCGGCTAGTAAGCCGCCTTTTCAGAGCAGGATCAAGAGCCGGGGCAAGAATAAAACGCCGTAAAATCAGAGCTATAACAATGCAATTAACAGGACGTGTAAACGGTCAGTCAGGTTCAATTCTCGACAGCTGTGATTACACTTTCCAACACAAATTCAATTGTTTACACGCCTGTTATCGCGGGCGTTAAATTTCTAGGAGGATCAATTGGCAGAGCCAAATGATATAGAACAGGTGACAGAAGTAGTTAAGAGTATTCCAGAATTTGTAGATGCAATTGGGAATATAATTCAGACTCCTTCTGGGTTCATCATTACGACAATAGTCTTGTTGTGGTTAGTATTAAATCGTGATTTTTCTAAGATATTTAATTTAATTGAACGTAAAGAAACTAAGCGATTGGAAAAGTTAGAACTATATCTTTCTCAAGAGTCTACTGCTGATTCGAGTTGTCTGGCTGTAATCAAAAAGCAGAGAAATACATATTATTTTAAAGTTGCAACACGTATTTATGCCGAAAAAACACTTAGGAATTCTTTGATTTCACTTCATGACCGAACCTCACATAATATTAATTGGACAACAATTCGTAGAGCTCAGCCATATCTAGACCTAAATAGTAATAATGAAGTGTTTGTTCGTGATAAAACATGGAATGAAAAGTTAGGGTTTTATTATAATATTTTCATTGCGGGTATGTTTTCTCTAATAGCCGTAGGTTGCATTCTACTGTTAGTCTTTTCTCCTGTGGCTAATTTTCTCAATGTGGTAAAGCTTATCGGATCGGCTATTGCTCTTGGGGTATTCGCTCTTTTTATATTAGCTCAAAATTTTCCTGTATATGCCGCGAGAAAAATAGCCGAGGAGATAAAAATAGAGCAATCAGAGCAGTCTGAACCAATCGAAGCATGAGAAATTTAACAAAGCAATCAAGGTGATGCGTTACACTCGGCGGTTTTGGTACGGAGTTCAGTGTGCTTTGCTGGTTCAGTGGGGCACACCTTATTGCAGGCGTTATGCGAAGGAGCGCAGAATGTATCTAGGTGTTCAACTTTATGCTTTTGAAAAAGAGTATGTTTTAAGTGAACCTGATTATGTTTTCAGACACTTAGCTGAAATTGGTTATCAAGCTATTGAAATGCCATTCCTGATGGATGTTCATACATATACAAAGAAATATAATTTACAGTATTCAGCGTTGCATACAGGCCCTGATGCTCTGAATGATTTACCAGAAATTATAAGTCACTTACAGTCAAATGACTGTCAGAATTTATGTATATCTGGCCCTCTGGCATGGCATGATCGAAGTTTAAGTAACTTTCAAAAGACATGCGCATTTCTTAACGAGAAAGCTGAGTTGTTGAAGTCCGAAGGTATCAAAATACACTATCACAACCATGATTTTGAATTTAAATGCGCAGAAGACGAAATTAGTCCTTTTGAAATTCTATTAGAGCAACTTGATCCATCTCTGATTCAATTTTGTGTGGATACTGGTTGGCTTCATATGATTGGATTAGATCCAGTTACTTTCTTGAAGCAATATCGACATAGAATTTCATATGCACATTTGAGGGACTTTCTTAATGGTAAGTCTGTAGCATTAGGTCAAGGTTCGGTTGATGTAGCAAGTATTGTCAATGAGTTAAATGATAATTCTTCACTAGAATGGTTAGTTGTAGAGCATGAGCCGGAGGATGCTGCACTTGAAAAATTATCTGTGAGTAGATCTTATCTAAAGACTGAGTTATCGCTGTAAGTTCTTCTCGCATAACAAGGCAATCAAGGTGATGCGTTACACTCGGCGGTTTTGGTACGGAGTTCGGTGCGCTTTGCTGGTTTGGTGGGGCACACCTTATTGCAGGCGTTGTGCGTACTGAGTCCGAAATTTTTTGCACGGTTCATCAATAGGATCGCGGCTTTCGTAGTTTCGGCTTAGTAAGCGTGAATTTCTTCTTTGTTGCCTTTTTGCTTTCGTATCGTCAGGTTCGGCAAATTAGCCCTTATTTCCCTAAGTTCAGGCGTTTCAGAAGCTATTTTACGCTTCAATTGTTCTTTGGTTATGCCTCATTTTAGTCAGCATCAGTGTTTTTCTCGCAGCATTTCCAATCCCAATTGTGGCGAGTGTATTTAGTTTATCAGCTCCAAACTAGCTGAAAGCAAGCCGTTCAAATGTCGTTGAAAATGTATCTATTTTCCATTCACTTTCTCTCGCAATTTAAGAACATTTTGTTCGCTTAATTACTATCCGTAAATTAGAATCAGGGCTTAAAAAAATGTTGGCAGGGCAGTTCTTTACCAAGCTAGCCAAGCCGAAAGTAAGCACGCACAACAATCGCATCAACACGATGCTTATTACATTCGGCGTTTTTGGTTTGAAGTGTAATTGGTTTGGTAAAGTTGGTCGTCAGCACGTGTTATGCAAGCGTTATTCGCTTGAATTTGTAATGGTGATAGCTTTGTGATTTGCAGCAGGATGTGTGGTATATCTAAAATATTTAAAGCCTCGTGATTTTATATTTATCATGTAATTTTAAGCGGTTATGCTGACAAAATTCACTCATAAATAAATCACTTGGAGTATGCTTTGTCATTTGAAATAATAGGCTTTGTTGGTTTAAATAAGAAAAATAACATTAATGATGTCAAACTGATAAAAGCATTATTGAATGTATATGCTCGTAAAAATACCAGCAGGACATTAGCCATTACAGAAAATGTGATAGTGAGCTAATTGATAAATTAGTTGAGTATCAGAATAAGCATCTTAAGATCTCCAAACCGAAATACTATGTAGAACCAAATGGAAAAATTGTAAAATCTCTGAATGAGTTGGTTCGCTCTGTTTTTAAACCGATGTCCATTAATCCACCAAAAGAAGGTGTACTTACTTGGAATGCAGAAGGGAATGAGGGTGGAGTATATCACAGCAGAAAATTACATGTTCCAAGTGAAAGTTCTGGTGTTACTGTAGGTAGAGGCTATGACTTGAGGAGGAAAACATCAGCTCTGATTCGTAAGGATCTTGCATCAGCAGGCCTAAGGCCTGATGTCATATCTAAGTTAGTGAATGCTATTTCACTAAAAGGTCAGCAAGCAAAACAATTTATCATTGATAATGATTTGATTGACTATCAAATTTCGACTGATGCTCAACTAAAATTATTTAAAATTAGTTATGATTTTGAAGCTTCAGAAGTGAAAAGGATTTGCACTAAAGCAGATGTTGTTAAGAAATATGGCAATACAGACTGGTCAAATTTAGATAAAACAATTAAGGAAGTGCTAGTAGACTTGAAATTTCGTGGTGATTATACGCCAGCAGCTAGAGAGTATTTGCAAGAAAGCATTGTTAATAATGATCTTGATGGTTTTAAAAAAATCATAACGAACAGATCGCTATGGGCAAGAGTTCCGGCTGATAGGTTTAATAAGAGAGTGAAGTATGTTAGGTAAATTGTATTTTCACGTTCTGAAAGTTAAGATCTCTAAAATAATACCTTTTTGCATGTTGCTATTCACCGTGTCTTCAAATTCTAGCATGTTACCTGCATCGATAGATAAAGTTGAAACATATAGAATTAATGACTTTTTGGTTCGCGTCATAAAGCATAATATGGAAGTCAATCCAATATTAGAAATTGACAAAATAATTACTCCTGAATTTCGTGTTATTGATAGTATAAAAATAAACTCAGTAACTGTTGCGAATGAAGAGCTAAGCTTCAACGAGTCATCTGGTGTTTTTGTTGAATCAATTTCATCTAAGCATAATGAAATCTTATTTTCTTTAGAGTATTTCTATCTTGAAGGAGGGAGTAATTATATAGATTGTGTTATTTCATTTAATGATAATTCAAATACTACACCCAAATGCAGCTATAAAGATAGCGTCAGCAGCGAATAACAAAAACATCAAGGTGACGCGTTACACTCGGCGGTTTTGGTATGGAGTCCAGTGCGCTTGGTAAGTATATCGTGGCGCACCTTATGTTCGGCGTTAGCTGTCATAAGGAGTCATAGTGAATTTTGAAGGTTGGAATAAATATGTAGCCTGCTTTGAAGACAACTTTGAGAGTTGTACATTTAAAGATGAGCTTTTATGTAAATGTGGTGGAAATAGGGATATTGCCATAAGCATTTACTATCATTCACGAGACAACTCATTAAAATGGATGGATAGCCCGATACCAGCTTTGGAAAATAAAATTCCTAGTAAGGAAATATCAGCAGGTAGAGCAGACGCTGTTAGGCAGGTTATTTGGCGTATTCCTTGTTAAAGGCAGCTAACAAAGCGCTTAAGCAGACACTACACGCTTGGCATTTTCGCTTCGCAAAAGTTTATGCCAAGGCTTTGTGCAGCTTAGCTAAGCGTTATGTGAATGGAGGTCAAAATGTCTTCTGTGCCAAGAAATAAGGATGAATTGGAGTTAGCTATAAACTCAATATTTCCGAAACTCATGGCTGACTATCGTTCAATTCCGGAAAGTAAAGCTCGCAAACCTGGAATAGAGGGAAACGTCAAAGGTACAGTCATTAGCGTTAGTGATACAGTGGCTTACTTGATTGGTTGGGGAAGACTCGTTCTTAAATGGCATCACTTAAGATCTCAAAACCAACATGTTGATTTTCCGGAAACTGGTTATAAATGGAACCAATTAGGTTCACTCGCTGAAAGCTTCCACGAAGAGTATTGTGAGTGGAAATACAATGATTTACTCATTGAACTTGAGTCTACGGTTAACGAGATACTTTTACTCATTTCAAGTTTAAGTAACCATAATTTGTATGGTGTTGCGTGGTATGAACAATGGACTTTGGGGCGTATGATTCAGTTTAATACGTCATCACCTATGAAAAATGTGCGTACAAAAGTTCGACGTTTCAATCGAGAATTCACATAACAAACGCTTCAAGAGGGACAGCCAACGCGCGGCATTTTTACTATGCATTGGTTTTTGTGGTTACGGTGTTATGCGGAAAGATAGTAGTGGCGTTGGCTGCCCCTTAAGCGGGCGTTATATGCTTAGGGAGGAATCTTGGTCAAGAAAGGTCTAACTTCAAACCAAATAATTGTATTAATACCTTTCTGTATTATATTAGCATTAATACAAGTGGCTATTTGGTCTGATATATTAGTGTAT
>NZ_PYMH01000031.1 GCF_003025555.1 Photobacterium lutimaris
TTGAGCAAAGTCACGGGCGCAAGGCCCATCAAACTCCCTCCGAGCAATTTACTTAATAAGGTTATACGGGCTTGTCCAACAACCGGATAGAAGTGTCGGCTGCGCGACACGTATCCTTATTTGTTAGGCACAACTCACAGGTCTATCCCACACTCTTTCTGAATGATCGTCCTCGCTAAACCTGTTACATCTTTAAACTGATTCATTGAACCATATTGACTGTAATACGGCTTTACTTGGTCACATGAACTACGGATTGATAATGCTAGCCGTAAAAATGCAACTGAATCATTTGGATCCATATCCAACTGTTTAAGAGCCACTTCCATAGCATCATCTAAACGGTTGTTTAAATAGTATTGCTCATACTGTTTTGAAAGTAACTGATATTCCGTCGCAGCATCTACTCTGTCAGATGCAACAGCCGAAAAAGACGCAAAACAAATTATGGCAGCACTAAGATTCCTGAGCCACTTGGTACTTTTTCCAAGAAGTCTTTCCATTGACCAGGATGAATTGTCGGACAACCAGCTGAACCTTTCCATGTGGTCTTATACCCCCAATGAACATGAATATAGTTTGCTCTTTTTCCATAATCTGGAAAATTAGGATTCTTGTTGCGAGTAGAAACAAATTGATTGTTATTGACAACAAGAGCAGGCTTACCTTTATGAGTACCATGCGTTAACCCATATGAACCTTTACTAACGAAAGGATATGCCTCTTCTCCTTTTATTGACGGATCACTAGGCTTGAAAGGATTGGGGGTTGAACTACCTTTAAAAGTACCGAGCACTTCACCCTTTGCACTAAAAATTGTCACTTTTTGTGTATAAACAGGGTCACTCGTGATACCTATCTCACCAAAAACCACTTTCCACGTTGAATCTCCCATTGCTGTATCCTACTTAAAATAATCATGTGGCATGATGATACGCAAGTAAAGGCACATGAGAATCAAGCTAGCTATCTTTTGCGAGAAACTACGAAAAATTTAAGAAGGAGTTACATATTTTATTAAGTGCCTAACGCCTGCAATAAGGTGCGCCACGATGAACTCTCCAAGCGCACCGGCCACCATACCAAAACTGCCGAGTGTAACGCGTCACCTTGATGTTTTTGTTGAACCAAGCCGCTGCGCGGCAGAGTCCTTTGATTCCATACACTGACCTTTAAGACCTTACCTTCCCGGTAAGACTTGGAGGCGAACCATGAACACCCAACAACAGCGCCATTTCGAGGCGCTATACCAGCAACACCTTGATAATCCTATCCTACAAGGCAAGCGCCCGGCGACCATCGATGCCTACAGCCGTGCGGTACGTCGTATTTCTGCCTTCTTTGACTGCCCGCCAGATCACCTGACAACCGAACAGTTACGTACCTACTTCCGCCAACTCATCCGCACCCACTCATGGAGTACCGTCAAACTCGACCGCTACGGCTTGCAATTCTTCTACCGCTATACCCTCAGTAGACAATGGATCTGGCTCAATATCGTCAAACCGCCGCAGGTCAAACGACTGCCAGACCTTTTGACGCCTGATGAAGTAGGACTGCTCATCACCATGACTCGCCAGTCACGCTACCTATACCGGGGCGTTTTACCCGACAATGATATTATCAAGTTCAATGACCATCAGGTGACATTCCGCTATACCGATAGCCAGACCCAGCGACCGGCAACGCGTACCTTGCCGGTTGTGCAGTTCTTGTGGCTTATCTTGCAGCATGTGCTGCCAAAAGGGTTACAGCGGGTGCGGGATTATGGCTTGCTACATGGCAGTGCGAAAGCACTGCGGCTGACCATCCAGCTAATGTTGCTCAGCTTGCCGACATGGCAGTTACCTGAACAAACCAAGCCCCAGAAAGCAAAACGGGACTGCCCATGTTGCCAGCATGCTATGCGCTGTGTCGGCGCCACCCGACCGAGATAGCCGCAAGGCAGACTGAATAAGGATAATGGCACTCAACACCTACGAGGAGAACGCCAACGTAACACCGAACTCAGGCAGTAAGCCACTGAAGTGAATAGCATTATTATCACTTCTAGGCTGCGCTCGTCTTGAGCAAAGTCACGGGCGCAAGGCCCATTAAACTCCCTCCGAGCAATTTACTTAATAAGGTTATACGGGCTTGTCCAACAACCGGATAGAAGTGTCGGCTGCGCGACACGTATCCTTATTTGTTAGCTGCTGGAATTTTGAGGTGTTAATTCCAGGCTCTCTCATATGCGTCAATGAGATTAAATGGTTTCTTTAGTAACTCAATCGAGTGTAATTCATGCTTAATACCTTCAGGCAAGTCATGGTAATTTTTCTCTACATTTAGATCTACTACTGAAAACATAAGCTTCTTAATAGTAGTAATTTGTTTTGAAAGGTGGTTAGGTTTCTTAGTCGAGGTGTTTGACATCTCCAGCACTAACAACATCCTCATTAAATCACTATATTCTGGCTGAGAGCATTCCCTAACAGCCTCTTGACTCAAATAACCTAACCCTTCCGCCGCAACATTAGGTAGATGTTTCAATTTGACTATCACTGAATCAGGGAGAATATCAACCTGGCCATTAGAGATACACTCTGAGTGCTTGTTTTCATAGTCAACGAACTTTTGTTGAAGAAGAGCTGAACCAAAGTCAAGATTATCAGCCACACCTGCATTGCTGATTGAGGAGTACATTAACACCGAAACAACAATTGCAAAATATTTAAACTTCATTTTATTTTGCACCCATAATGAACAGCCTTCCAAAATAATCTTTCTTTAGGGCTGATTTTACTTCTGATCATCTGAAGGCCTGCAATAGTACTTATTTGATTACTAGCATACTTATCTAAAGATGAAAGTGACTTAAAAAAGTACTCCCAGTTTGCTGAGTAGATACTATACGATGTTTGGCTTATATCACTTGATACAGTTTTGAACGCAAAACTTTTCTCTATAAAAGTTGAAGGTCCTTGAGTTTTCACAGCCAAACCACCAAAAATTAATGCAAGTTGACCAATAACAATTGCTACCCACCCTTCTTTAACAGTCTGATTCATCTCATTTATTGTATTAATTGCGTCTTGACTTTCTTTGTCAAAAGTCATGTTAACAATAGCTGGACACGTACTATTAGTCATTTTACATCCCTATCTTGAACAAATAACCTTCAGGATACATTGGTTGCTTTAACCGTGTTTTGAAGAAATCTGTCCTCGAGAGCGACTAAACTCAAAATCATGCCCATAAAAATATCAATTACAATATATTTGGATGGTAATCACATACAGTCGTTATTTAGAGCAGCTAACGCCCGCTTAAGTGGTGAGCAACGCTACCATAATACTTAACTATTACACCGTAAACACGAAAGCTGAATCAAACTAAAACTGCCAAGCGTTGCGAATCCGTCTTGAAGCGTTTGTTGAACCAAGCCGCTGCGCGGCAGAGTCCCTTGATTCCATACACTGACCTTTAAGACCTTACCTTCCCGGTAAGACTTGGAGGCGAACCATGAACACCCAACAACAGCGCCATTTCGAGGCGCTAT
>NZ_PYMH01000032.1 GCF_003025555.1 Photobacterium lutimaris
GGGGCGTGCGACGTGAGGTCGTATGAAGCGCTGTTCACCGCTCAACGAGTGAACCATCTGTATCACCAGATGAACCTAGGAGCCTGAATAAAGTAGCGGCTCTGACAATGTAACGAAGATTGGTTATAGGCCAATCGGGATTGAAATCGTGAGAGGACGATCCTCCTGATAACCACAAAATTGGGTGAGTGCTAGGTAGTCAGCATGATGAACATACGTGAATCCGCGTAAGGTGCGTTATACGTTGAAACAGCGGAAGTGGTTAATACGCTGTAGCCAAAAGGCAAGAGAGTCGGAAAGAGATTGCCCCATGCTCTTTCGTGATCATTGAACTCTCCGCACCATAGCGGGCATCTACCCTGACATTGCGCGACATACGGAACACGGTAAGCCTGTATCACTCCCTTCGGGAAAGCCTTTGTGGCCGATAGTGATGCAGGTAGAGGATGTTGGAAAAAGCGAACGCTGCATTGTAACGATGCAGATACAGATTTATATCTGATCACGAAAGTGGGCTGACTTCCGACTGGTCTTCCGTTGCAAGATAATTTGAAGAACTTTATTCAAGGAGAAACGCAAATGATGATTTCAAAAGAGATTAGTGCCTCTCCTAACAGTGCTCAATGGCAATCCATCAATTGGAAGGCCGTTGAATCCCATGTTTTAAAGCTTCAGGTGCGTATTGCAAAGGCAACACGAGAAAGTAAACACGGCAAAGCGAAAGCGTTGCAGTGGATACTGACCCACTCGCGTTCGGCAAAACTTCTTGCTGTTAAGCGGGTATCACAAAACAAAGGCAGTAAAACGCCTGGAGTAGACGGCGTCATCTGGAACACAGATACGCGCCGTATGAAAGCAGTCCATCAATTGAGCAGGAAAGCTTATCAAGCCAAACCGCTTAAGCGTATCTACATCCCCAAGAAAAACGGTAAGCTCAGACCTCTGGGTATCCCCTGCATGGTCGATAGAGCGCAGCAAGCGCTTCATCTTCTTGCTCTGGAGCCTGTATCAGAAACACTTGCCGACCCTAACAGCTATGGATTTAGACCAAACCGCAGCACTGCCGATGCAGTCGCACAGTGCTTCAAGTGTCTGGCATTAAAGAAATCAGCTCAATGGGTTCTTGAGGGAGACATCAAAGCCTGTTTCGACAAGATTGGGCATCAATGGCTTATGAACAACATTGCCGTGGATAAACGCATGTTGGAACAATGGTTAAAGTCTGGTTTTATGGACAAAGGGCTGTTCTATCGTACTGATGAGGGAACACCTCAAGGCGGGGTTATATCCCCCACCTTGATGCTAATGACCCTTGCAGGACTTGAACTGCGCATAAAGTCTACCGCTCTCAAAAAGGGGGCAAGAGCCAACTTTATTGGATACGCCGACGATTTCGTCGTCACCTGTGCTTCAAAGGAAGTGCTGGAGAACGATATCAAACCGTTGATTGCTGATTTCTTAGCAGAAAGAGGCTTAACACTCTCCGAAGAGAAAACGCACATTACCCATATCAGTCGTGGTTTTGATTTCCTAGGTTTTAACCATAGGAAGTACAAAGGGAAATTGCTCATTAAACCGAGTAAATCCAACACGCTACTGTTCCTAAGTAATTTGCGCGAACTCATCAAAAAGCATGCAACCATCCCCGTTAACGATCTTATCAAGCTGATAAATCCGAAACTCAGGGGCTGGTCGAATTACTATCGACACTGCGTGGCCAAACAGGTATTCGGATATGTAGGTCACAAGCTATTCCATACGTTATGGCACTGGGCTAAAAGGCGTCATCCAACAAAATCTAGAACTTGGATCGCCCTTAAATACTTCATCAACCGCCAAGGTCAATGGCAATTTCACGGTTGGCAGAAGATCATGAATATGGATTGTCAGTTCAATCTGTTTCAAATAGCTAAGGTGCCAATAGAGAGACATGTGAAAATCAGGAGTGCCGCTACGCCTTTTGATCCTCAATACCAAGAATACTTGGCTAAGAGAAAATCAAAGAAGCAATTCCGTAACTCTTGGCATGAGCCTGCTCTCACTGCTTTATAAGTTGCTGGGTGCCAATTGGTGCTCTCGTGAAGGCTTGAGCCTAGTGCGGTGAAAGTTGCACGCTGGGTTCTTAGAGGGACGACACTTGGTAACAGGTGTCGTCTACTCGACA
>NZ_PYMH01000033.1 GCF_003025555.1 Photobacterium lutimaris
GTTATTTTGTTTGATTTTTGACGGCACCTCAGCCCCATTCGGCTTTGCAATCCGGTGCTCGACCAAGCCATTGGTTTGTCCGCGCTTGACCTTGTATTGGGCTTTTTGTTTTAGCTGTTTCGTTAGGATTCTGAGTCATTGACCAAGCTCAGCAAGCTTACCGGTATGGCGTGCCTTGCTGGCTGTAGCCCCTGCTGCGCCCAAGCCTCCTGTCGAAGCGGCCAACAGCGCAGCCAGGACAACTTCAAATACGGTGCCACCCCCGATATAGGCCCACTCAGTTAAGTGCTGTGCTTTGGCATATTCCGTCGCAAAGTTCATCAAAGCGCTCTGGGTTGCCGGATCATTTTTGATGAAACTGGCTATGTCATAGGCTTCTGCTAGGGTTTCTTTAGTAATCGAATTTGGGTCAAATCCGAGAGCCTTGACAACAGCTACCGCATAGCACGTTGTGACGGGCCGTACGGGTAATTCGAATACTTTTTACATATAATGCTGACTACAATGAGAAGTAAGACTTCACTTCTCTTTCTGCATCTTCTGGGGTAAGCCAAGTATCAGGTCTTACACCGCTATAAATTAAATCGTCGACAATGTAATATAAGTATTGTGCTTCCTTTATATCAGCAAGTGAATTTTTGGCGTAAATAAAACTTTCAAATTCTGGCATACATGTTCTTTGAGGAAGTGGTATTTTATTTTCAGCAACTAACTTTTTTATTTCTTTTAAGTCTTCACAAAACTTTCGTTCATTAGCTACTAGGTTTCTCGGAGGGCTGCTGAGTATTAGGAGCAAAGCATCGATGCACAATGGAATATATTTATAATATTCTTTTTTGAAGAGTAAATTACCATCCCTTGCTAAGGCTAATAATTTTCTCATCGGAATTTCCATCTCCCAATAGATACACTCTCTATCATTTGGGTTGCTGGCATGAAAGTTAAGCGTGCCATCCATGTAAATATACCTCAAGGTGCCCAGCATCTCTGGTTGTACGGGCAGGGGCAGGTCATGGTTCTCTGCTCGCTCTTTCAGCCAGTTTAGCTGGGCGATCATCTGGCCTTCAGCGGTATTATCGGTAGAGTCATAACCTGCAAATTTGTTAAGGAGTATGTTGCAGTTATCTATAACATCGAGGAGTTGTTCATTAGTGTTTGGCATTAATCAATGCCTTCTGTAAGTTTATCAATGACTGGTAATAAATGTGCTTTCACAGCGTCATCAGTGATTTGAATTTCTTGTGGCCATGTAGGTAAAATGTGACTAGATCTGCTTTTATTGACAATTTTAACCCCCATTTTCCCTGGGTAGCCAGCGTTCATACTTCGACTAATTAAAATAACCTCAGTTTCAAATATAGCCTTACATGCATGTTTATTTTTAGGAAACCCTCCGTCTGATGGCTTTTTCCAAAAACCATTGAGAATGGATTCTTTTATCCAAAGCAAAGAAAGTATTGGTATTTCCAATTGATTTTGCGTGTCTTCTGATTTTCCTTTGCTGGTGTACATGAGTATTAGATAGCCTGATTTTGAGTAGACTTCAATTAATCTATTTTCAGCATAATCAAGGTGAAACATTGAGTGATATTTAGCTTGAGATCTAGTTGTGCTATTGTTGATTAACTCAAATGTTAACATTATTATCCCTATTTATACAGTTCAACTTTTAAGATTTTGCCACGGGTGATTAGCTCTTCTATAGTCTCTGGCATATGTTGAATTTCCAGTATCTCTAAAGCACCAGGTTTAGACTTTATACCATTAAATTCAGTTAGACCATCACCTTTAAATACTTCCCATGCCCCAATTTCGGACAGAATATTTTGTCTTGCTGTAAATTTTTTTGAGTCAATATTAGAGTTGAAATTTTCCATAGCAAAACGCTGAGCTTCGTGAGTATCGAAGCTTGAAGTCCAATGTTTTCCAGAATCAGAAATGTCATTGTTGAAGCTGTCCCAGTATTCTCTAAACTTCTCAGAATACTCTTCAGTCATCACCTTATCGATTAACTTTGGTGACAACTCACCTTCGAATTCACTCTTTAACTTGGTACGCATATTCTCAAAGGTGGGTACAAAAATATCTGAGCCATCAATGTCGAGGTTTTCACCGCGGTCGATGATGTACATCACATACTTA
>NZ_PYMH01000034.1 GCF_003025555.1 Photobacterium lutimaris
TAGTTGGTGCATGACGAGTCTCAAAACATAACAAGGCAATCAAGGTGATGCGTTACACTCGGCGGTTTTGGTACGGAGTTCAGTGTGCTTTGTTGGTTCTGTGGGGCACACCTTATTGCAGGCGTTAGCTGATTTCACATAAAGGAAGTCTTAGTGAAAATTTTAGTTATTATTGCTTTTCTTTTTTCAAGTATGGCTCTTGCCAATGAAATCATTGTAGACAAACTTGATAAAGAGTTTTCCTCCGCATTTGGTTGTAAGAAATTTGCTAATGCAGGCATTTGTTACAGTTCAATACAAAGAAATAGTGATGATTTCATCATAGACGTTACAGTTAACATGTATGCGAATATTGAATACTTGCAGGATAAACACTTTAGTTACCTTGTTAAAGTGACTAACAAATTTTATGCGATGTTCAATAAACGAACTGCAAGGTTTTTAAGTGAACCATATGAGATAGATGGGTTAGACTATGATTTAACTCGTGATTTTGAAGATAGGTTCGTTGTTGTTTTTACGTACATTTTCAAAAATAAAACCATAAAATACATCTATGACTACAATAATACAGCATATGTTACCTATGATGGTGAGTTAAGTGTGTTTGATGTGTTAAAAAAACATCGAAGCTCATCTGAAAATAGAAGTGTTCAATATTTTAATCCAGAAAAGTTAGATGGTTATTATACAACCTCTAGAGAAGTGTATAGAACATCAGTACATGAAGTTATAGAAACTCCAGCAATGAAAGACATGGAAACAGGTGAAGTTACTAATGTTGGGGATACAGTTAATACTGGTGAGTTTGTAAGAGTTAGAAAGTTGATTAGTCACCAAGTTGTTTATTTTAATTTTGATGAGGGCTAAGTATTACCCTCTTGAGATTTTCAGCTAACAAGGCAATCAAGGTGACCCGTTACACTCGGCGGTTTTGGTATGAAGTTCAGTGTGCTTTGATGGTTTTGCGTGGGGCACCTTATTGTAGGCGTTATAAAGCAGGAAGAAGTATGGCAATTTACAATACAGCATCAGACTCAGCCAATACTGCTGTTAGGGCTTTCCTAACAAAAGTCGGGGAGCATTATTTAGGACATTCATTTAACACGGGTAGCGGTAAAGGTAAGGCTATTTGGCTTGAAATACGAGATGGCCATTTCGCATCATGCTGTGCTTACTGTGGTGAAAAACACGATAAATTACAAATTGAGCACGTATTTATGTTCAACCGAACGGAATATGGCCTTCACCACCCAGGAAATACTGTCCCTTGTTGTAAATCATGCAATAAACGTGAGCGGAATCCTGACAAGTCATACTGTGATTGGGTAAGTCATCTAAAGCTTGTGTGTGAGAAGCGTGGAGAGACCGAAGTATTTCAATCTCGAAAACAGGCAATTTTAGACAACTTCAAACGATATGATTACCCGAACCTAAACGAAAATGAAAAACACGCAGTTAGGGTTATCGCAGGTAGTTTGTACGAAAACATTAAAACAGAGTCTGAAAAGTCTTTAAATCTTTACAAGCAGTTAGACGAAGCCTTCGTGAAATAGCTTTATAACAAACTGTTTAAGAGTGATTCGCAACGCGTGGCATTTTTACTATGCGTTGCGTTTAGTGTTTAAGGTGGTATGCGGAAGCTTCGGCATTGCGTTGCTCACACCTTAACAGGGCTACATGGACTCCCCCGATTGTCAACAACAGCGTCAGGTAATGGAAGGTTGGGACTGCCGCTCTACATTCGGTCTATTTACTGGCTTTGTTGCCATGACCCTGATGACACTACGCGGTTGCGGTT
>NZ_PYMH01000035.1 GCF_003025555.1 Photobacterium lutimaris
G
Source organism: Photobacterium lutimaris (assembly GCF_003025555.1). GTDB lineage: Bacteria > Pseudomonadota > Gammaproteobacteria > Enterobacterales > Vibrionaceae > Photobacterium > Photobacterium lutimaris. The sequence goes on from NZ_PYMH01000035.1 coordinate 2, forward strand.
AATGTGCTGGAAAGCACAGCGATACAGGGTGATAGCCCCGTAACCGGTAGCATCTTATCAGTGAAAACGAGTAGGACGGGACACGTGATATCCTGTTTGAAGATGGGGGGACCATCCTCCAAGGCTAAATACTCCTGACTGACCGATAGTGAACCAGTACCGTGAGGGAAAGGCGAAAAGAACCCCTGTGAGGGGAGTGAAATAGAACCTGAAACCGTGTACGTACAAGCAGTAGGAGCCCACTTGTTGGGTGACTGCGTACCTTTTGTATAATGGGTCAGCGACTTAATTTTAGTAGCAAGGTTAACCGATTAGGGGAGCCGTAGGGAAACCGAGTCTTAACTGGGCGTACAGTTGCTAGGATTAGACCCGAAACCAGGTGATCTAGCCATGGGCAGGTTGAAGGTGAGGTAACACTTACTGGAGGACCGAACCGACTAATGTTGAAAAATTAGCGGATGACTTGTGGCTAGGGGTGAAAGGCCAATCAAACCTGGAGATAGCTGGTTCTCCCCGAAAGCTATTTAGGTAGCGCCTCGGACGAATACTACTGGGGGTAGAGCACTGTTAAGGCTAGGGGGTCATCCCGACTTACCAACCCTTTGCAAACTCCGAATACCAGTAAGTACTATCCGGGAGACACACGGCGGGTGCTAACGTCCGTCGTGGAGAGGGAAACAACCCAGACCGCCAGCTAAGGTCCCAAAGTTATAGCTAAGTGGGAAACGATGTGGGAAGGCTCAGACAGCCAGGATGTTGGCTTAGAAGCAGCCATCATTTAAAGAAAGCGTAATAGCTCACTGGTCGAGTCGGCCTGCGCGGAAGATTTAACGGGGCTAAGCTATACACCGAAGCTGCGGCAATGTGACTTGTTCACATTGGGTAGGGGAGCGTTCTGTAAGCGGTTGAAGGTGCATCGTAAGGTGTGCTGGACGTATCAGAAGTGCGAATGCTGACATGAGTAACGATAAAGGGAGTGAAAAACTCCCTCGCCGGAAGACCAAGGGTTCCTGTCCAACGTTAATCGGGGCAGGGTAAGTCGACCCCTAAGGCGAGGCCGAAAGGCGTAGTCGATGGGAAACGGGTTAATATTCCCGTACTTCTTATAATTGCGATGGGGGGACGGAGAAGGCTAGGTGGGCCTGGCGACGGTTGTCCAGGTTCAAGGGTGTAGGCTGTAATCTTAGGCAAATCCGGGATTACACTAGGCTGAGACCCGATGTCGAGTCACTACGGTGATGAAGTCATTGATGCCATGCTTCCGGGAAAAGCCTCTAAGCTTCAGATTATAAGAAATCGTACCCCAAACCGACACAGGTGGTCGGGTAGAGAATACCAAGGCGCTTGAGAGAACTCGGGTGAAGGAACTAGGCAAAATGGTACCGTAACTTCGGGAGAAGGTACGCTGCCGGCGGTGACGGGACTTGCTCTCTCAGCTGCTGGCAGTCGCAGATACCAGGTGGCTGCAACTGTTTATTAAAAACACAGCACTGTGCAAAATCGAAAGATGACGTATACGGTGTGACGCCTGCCCGGTGCCGGAAGGTTAATTGATGGGGTT
>NZ_PYMH01000036.1 GCF_003025555.1 Photobacterium lutimaris
GAACCTGACGATACGAAAGCAAAAAGGCAACAAAGAAGAAATTCACGCTTACTAAGCCGAAACTACGAAAGCCGCGATCCTATTGATGAACCGTGCAAAAAATTTCGGACTCAGTACGCACAACGCCCGCATAAGGGGCAGCAAAACTTAAGCGGCGATTGGTTAAACTGGGCGAAGCACCAAAACTAATTGCCGTGTAGTTTTGATGTCCCAGCGAGCCTGCGAGCGACTTGATGCGTTTGTTATGAGACGGATGACAAAAGTTCAGTTGCCTTTTCTATATCATCAATACCGAATACAAAGCGATTATTTTCTGCTGGATAGCCAAACTTAATTGTCAGATTATGTTCAACAAGCGTGTTGCAAATTTGTCCAAACGAACCTGATTTTCCCGTAACATTTTCAGCATCTTTGTCGAAAACAAAAACGTCTGAAACTACAGCAGACTCTATACCTATTTCAGCCAGAGCATCGACTGCCACTTGCACATCTTCAACAAGAAAATGAACTATTGCCAGCTCATCAACCGAAGAGTGACTCAGCCCCTCAATATTAACACCAACTTTCCCTAGGGTGAGTCCAATGTCAACCAAAAGGGATGGCCGGTTATTTTGAACTAAGCAAATATCTTTCACGAATACTCCTTTTCATCGGCAAGACTAAGGCTCCCGTCTCATAACGTTGTTTTAAGGGGCAAAAAACGCAAACCAAATGCGAAACCGCCACCTTAAACACAAAAACTGAATAGACAAAAATTGCGCCCGCGTTTTTTGTCCACCTTGAAAACCCTTGTTATAAGCTGCCACCCAAACTGCCCGAATAGCCGCACCTCGCTACGTGCCTTTGCAAACAGCCCAAAGGCTGTTTGATTTGCTCTGGTGCTTTTCGGCTTGTTTGCCCTACTCTGTTGGTTAACGGCGAGCTGGCAACAAAACCGCTCTTTTGCTGATAAAACCGAACCAGTTTGGGATTCAAATTGGCTGCTTACGTGTAAGTATTCTTTACAGCGTATAACGTTGTTTTAAGGGGCAAAAAACGCAAGCAAATTGCGAAACCGCCACCTTAAACACGAAAATTGAATAAACAAAAACTGCGACCGCGTTTTTTGTCCACCTTGAAAACCCTTGTTATAAGCTGCCACCCAAACCGCCCCAATAGCCGCACCTCGCTACGTACCTTAGCAAACAGCCCAAAGGCTGTTTGATTTGCTCTGGCGCTTTTCGGCTTGTTTGCCCGGCTTTGACGGTTAACGGCGATCCGACCACGAACCGCTCTTTTGCTGATAAAACCAAACCGGTCTGGGATTCAAATTGGCTGCTTACGTGTAAGTAGTATTTACAGCGTATAACGCCTGCAATAAGGTGTGCCCCACAGAACCAACAAAGCACACTGAACTCCGTACCAAAACCGCCGAGTGTAACGCATCACCTTGATTGCCTTGTTATGTTTTGAGACTCGTCATGCACCAACTA
>NZ_PYMH01000037.1 GCF_003025555.1 Photobacterium lutimaris
AGCTGCTGGCAGTCGCAGATACCAGGTGGCTGCAACTGTTTATTAAAAACACAGCACTGTGCAAAATCGAAAGATGACGTATACGGTGTGACGCCTGCCCGGTGCCGGAAGGTTAATTGATGGGGTTAGACTTCGGTCGAAGCTCTTGATCGAAGCCCCGGTAAACGGCGGCCGTAACTATAACGGTCCTAAGGTAGCGAAATTCCTTGTCGGGTAAGTTCCGACCTGCACGAATGGCGTAATGATGGCCACGCTGTCTCCACCCGAGACTCAGTGAAATTGAAATCGCAGTGAAGATGCTGCGTACCCGCGGCTAGACGGAAAGACCCCGTGAACCTTTACTACAGCTTGGCACTGAACATTGAACCTACATGTGTAGGATAGGTGGGAGGCTTTGAAACCATGTCGCTAGATATGGTGGAGCCGTCCTTGAAATACCACCCTTGTAGTTTTGATGTTCTAACGTCGCCCCGTTATCCGGGGTGCGGACAGTGCCTGGTGGGTAGTTTGACTGGGGCGGTCTCCTCCCAAAGCGTAACGGAGGAGCACGAAGGTGGGCTAATCACGGTCGGACATCGTGAGGTTAGTGCAATGGCATAAGCCCGCTTGACTGCGAGAATGACAATTCGAGCAGGTGCGAAAGCAGGTCATAGTGATCCGGTGGTTCTGTATGGAAGGGCCATCGCTCAACGGATAAAAGGTACTCCGGGGATAACAGGCTGATACCGCCCAAGAGTTCATATCGACGGCGGTGTTTGGCACCTCGATGTCGGCTCATCACATCCTGGGGCTGAAGTCGGTCCCAAGGGTATGGCTGTTCGCCATTTAAAGTGGTACGCGAGCTGGGTTTAGAACGTCGTGAGACAGTTCGGTCCCTATCTGCCGTGGGCGTTGGATGATTGAGAGGGGCTGCTCCTAGTACGAGAGGACCGGAGTGGACGAACCTCTGGTGTTCGGGTTGTGTCGCCAGACGCATTGCCCGGTAGCTAAGTTCGGAATCGATAACCGCTGAAAGCATCTAAGCGGGAAGCGAGCCTCGAGATGAGTCATCCCTGAACCTATAAGGTTCCTAAAGGGTTGTTGAAGACTACGACGTAGATAGGCAGGGTGTGTAAGCGCTGTGAGGCGTTGAGCTAACCTGTACTAATTGCCCGTGAGGCTTAACCATACAACACCCAAGGGGTTTTTACGGACTCCA
>NZ_PYMH01000038.1 GCF_003025555.1 Photobacterium lutimaris
ACAAGGACTTTTGAGCGAGTTATTGTTTTATGGATCAGTATCTTGCCATGGTGATCTTCACCGTGGATACTGAACGAATGTTTGGCTAAATCAATGCCATAAATTGATTGTGACATGGTGGCCTCCAGCATTTGTTAATCAGACTTACCAAGTGTGGCAGAGCCTGATGAGGGGGAGTCCATGTCATTCGTTATATGCAAAGGAGAGTGCGGTGAATAAAGTCGTATCAATATTAAGTTTGTCACTAATTTTAGGTGCTTGTGCATCTACAAGCCCTAAGACTGAAGTAACAGGGATATCTGTAAAATTACCCCAAGACAATTGGGTTCAAGTGACAAATAAAGAAGAAACGGATCAATACATTAAAGAGTGGGTGCCAAATGGAAAAACACCATTTGATACAAACTGGATAATTACAGAACAAAAATTACCTATCCAATCAAAAACCTCGGCTGAGAATTTTCAAAAGAGTATGTTTAGCTTAGCTAAACAGTCGTGTACAGATGTTCTTTACAATGGCCCTCAAGAAATAAATGTTAATGACCATTTAACATCAGTTGGTCGTATCATGTGTGCAAAACAGAATGGTAAATCATACGGTACTTTCACCGACCAACGTGTAGTTATCCAAGGTTTAACCGCATATGTTGTAACTAGTGAGCTACGAATCCCAGCGTCTTCAAAAGCCGGTGTGTTAGCTTTTGATAAAGAGCAACTAAACGAAATGAAAGAGTTTATGCAACTACAAGGAAAGTCTTCTTCTTTTGTTCGAAAATCAGTAAATGTTTGTCTTAGTGATAGTGTTAATTGCATATAACAAGCTGTTCAAGCGGGACTGCTAAAGTTTGGCTCGGTTTCGCTTCGCTACACATTTTAGCCAAACATTTATCAACCCCTTAACAGGGCTACATGGACTCCCCCGATTGTCAACAACAGCGTCAGGTAATGGAAGGTTGGGACTGCCGCTCTACATTCGGTCTATTTACTGGCTTTGTTGCCATGACCCTGATGACACTACGCG
>NZ_PYMH01000039.1 GCF_003025555.1 Photobacterium lutimaris
AACCGCAACCGCGTAGTGTCATCAGGGTCATGGCAACAAAGCCAGTAAATAGACCGAATGTAGAGCGGCAGTCCCAACCTTCCATTACCTGACGCTGTTGTTGACAATCGGGGGAGTCCATGTAGCCGCAATAACACGTGCGAAAGACCGACTTACAAAACCAATTATACTTTAAACCGCGAATGCCGAATGTAAATAGCATCGTGTTGATTGCTTTGTTATGTGTACGCTTACACCGATACGCTAAGATGATATATTCATTTCGATAAGTTTCAAACCATACATCTCACCCGATAAATCATATGCCGCAGAACGATTATTCATAAAACCATGCTGAAAAAGAGTGATGTCTGTGTTTACATTTTCATAGGACGAAACCCTATTGCTAATATCGAGCACATCAAATGCCCTTTCTGTACAGGGGAAAACCACCTTTAGTGGAATTTTAGGCTTAATATCAAGATGATTTCGTATTTGTGCCGGATAAAAACAGATTGCTCCCCTGCAATCTAAATTATCCAAATTAGATGCCCTCCACACCGCGCTTGCTCCTGCACTAAAACCAATAATTAATTCCGGCTTCTCTATTGAAAGAGACTTAGAAACAAAAGAGAAGTATTTATCATGACCGCATTGCTCAATAAAAGCTTCATAAGCGTCTTGCTCACTAAGAAAGTTATAACGCATGCCTTGATATGGCTCAATAACCACAGGATTTATCATATAATGAGCCAGATGCTTGATTAGGTTATCAATCGACTCACATAGTCCGAAGATATCTGTAACTATTACAATTTTCATTTAATACCGAGTCCTTTTGGTAGAGTCTCCGTGTACACATAACGCCTGCAATAAGGTGTGCCCCACAGAACCAACAAAGCACACTGAACTCCGTACCAAAACCGCCGAGTGTAACGCATCACCTTGATTGCCTTGTTATGTTTTGAGACTCGTCATGCACCAACT
>NZ_PYMH01000004.1 GCF_003025555.1 Photobacterium lutimaris
GCATCTGTAGTCTGGCAAAGAAAGGGATAGGGTGAAGAAGCCTAGACTGGGTTCAGCCGAGCGAAGCGAGACAACGTTGCTAGCCGAAGGCGTTTTAAAGCAACGGCCCGCAGGGCGAAGTAAATCCCTATCTCTCCGCCAAATTAGAAAAAGCCAGCTTAATTGCTGGCTTTTTTGCATCTGTAGTCTGGCAAAGAAAGGGATAGGGTGAAGAAGCCTAGACTGGGTTCAGCCGAGCGAAGCGAGACAACGTTGCTAGCCGAAGGCGTTTTAAAGCAACGGCCCGCAGGGCGAAGTAAATCCACCATACCCAGAGCACTCCGCCAAATTAGAAAAACCCCAGCAGAAAATGTTGGTTTTTTTGCATTGGGTGCACCCGTAAGAATGATGAAGATTCAACGAGTAACGTAAACCCAGCCAGAGGATCTTGCTTCAAGACTGCTGGTTTCATCAGGACGTACATTGGCAAGCAAAGATGTGGCCACCCCCTAACGTACATGCAATACAGAACACGGAAAGGTCGTTTCTGCCAACGCTTTCTCAAGTGGGGTTGAAAATTAAACTGTACAAAAAATGTACAGGTGTTATTATCTCTCTCGCTCTGTTGTTCAGAGAGTTATTAAATGCAACATCAAGTACAAGTTAAACCTTTAGCTACATCTACGTTACCGTTTTGTACCTCAGAGTTTCCCTTATATTTAACGTCACATTAAATAATTCAACAGCTTAGTCTGTCGCATGTTGGCGGCTTATTTATTAACGATTTTTTATAAGGGGCATCATATGTCTAATTCAAGTACTGGTATCGTAAAATGGTTCAACGAAGAGAAAGGTTTTGGCTTTATTACTCAGGATAACGGCGGTGCTGACGTATTCGTTCATTTCCGTGCTATCGCTTCTGAGGGATTCAAAACGCTCGCAGAAGGCCAAAAAGTTTCTTTTGAAACTGAACAGGGTCAAAAGGGCCCTCAAGCAGCGAATGTCGTTGCTTTATAAGTAGAAGACTTTGCTTAAGAAAATGCTGGCTATGGCCGGCATTTTTTATATCTGCGGTTCAATGAAAGGTCGCCAACGGCCTGTTTCTTTCGATAGATTTTATCTATTGAATCAATCAATGTAATCAGCGTGACCTATTTTCTTAAAGTGGCATAATGAACTCATCAACAAGGAGCAATGATGATGAGCCTCCAGTTGCAACAGCGACTTAGAAAAATTTAAGGAATTGATTATGTTCGAATCTAAAGAAGGTCAAGCCGTACCACAGGTCACGTTCCACACTCGCCAAGGCGACCAGTGGGTAGACGTAAAAACGGAACAACTTTTTGCAAACAAAACCGTTATCGTCTTTTCATTGCCGGGCGCATTCACCCCGACTTGTTCTTCTAGCCACCTGCCTCGTTACAACGAGTTAGCTTCAGTATTTGCTGAGCACGGTGTTGATGACATCCTATGTGTTTCTGTTAACGATACCTTTGTAATGAACGCATGGAAAGATAACCAAGAAGCAGAAAACATCACTTTCATCCCAGACGGTAACGGTGAGTTCTCGAAGGGTATGGGTATGCTAGTTGCAAAAAATGACCTTGGTTTTGGTGACCGTTCATGGCGCTATAGCATGCTAGTTAAAGATGGCGTGGTGGTGAAGATGTTTATCGAAAACGATGAGCCAGGCGACCCGTTCAACGTTTCTGATGCTGATACTATGCTGAAGTACATCGCTCCAGAGCAAAAATTACAAGAATCAATCACGGTATTTACTAAGCCTGGTTGCCCGTTCTGTACCAAAGCGAAGCAGAATTTGATCGACAAAGGACTTAACTATGAAGAAGTTGTCCTTGGTAAAGATGCAACAACGGTTAGCCTGCGCGCCATCTCAGGTCGTAGCACGGTACCGCAGGTATTCATCGGCGGTAAGCATATCGGTGGCAGCGAAGAGCTAGAAGCTTTCCTGGCCAAGTAATTGCTGAAGCCGAACTAGCCGCATAGAAAAAAGCCAAGTAGGGTCACCGACTTGGCTTTTTTTATTGGTGCAATAAATTGAATCGATCAGCGGCGCTGGCGATCTCGGGATGCGCGCTCGCGGGAAAGTGCGAGCGCCTAAGTCTCTAACGTTACCAAGATTGGTTGGGCTTTGTGGTGAATTAGGGGGCCAACCTTCTGAGGAGGTAGCCGAATCAAGCTCATACTGAATATTATTACTGGTGTGTAATGATTATTTGCATTTTTCCTGTATTGTTCGCTTTTGAGTAATAAGTAAAATGGCCTCATCAAAAAGAGGGGCCGACATGAAAAAAACGATTTTTAATAACTTCCGCTACATTGGCTGGATCGTGATCCTGTGTTCTATGCTGGGGTCGATGCTACTGATCATGATCGGTGCGTCGAAAGCGTATTCTGCCTTTGATGTTTTCATCTTCAATGCAGCACCTCAAGCTGAGCTAATGCACCTCGACAAAGCGGATATTGCCATTAGCTACCTGATCAAATCCCTAGATACCTTCTTGGTTGCCTTGGTCTTGTTCATTTTCTCTCACGGTGTATTTACCCTGTTTATCTCGGATAAAACAGCCGATGAGCAGAAAAGTACACAGGTATTGAAATGGATCAAAACCCCGAATATTGGCCATTTAAAGAATATTCTTGCTGAAGTCATTATTGTGATTTTGTTTGTGAAGTTCTTAGAGCTGGTGTTGGTTAATTTCAATAACCTGAGCTGGAATATATTAGTTTTACCCGCATCCATTCTTCTATTGAGCCTAGGATTAAAATTCCTTGGTTTGGGGCAGGACGAAGAAGCAGGGCACTGATCCTGCTTGCTTCCATCTTTTATCACCCCGTTATGTGAGCGGGTGAGCAAGTATACTTAACGTGTCGAAATTAGATTAGGGGCTTTATCATGGCGAAGGGATCATTCATTTTGCATTCCAACTATCCACCATCGGGTGATCAGCCTGAAGCAATAGCACGGCTGATCTCTGGCTTGGAGAATGGTGCAACACACCAAACGCTGCAGGGGATCACTGGTTCAGGGAAAACGTTCACCATGGCCAATGTGATTCACCGTGTGCAGCGCCCTACCTTGATACTTGCCCATAACAAAACCTTGGCGGCACAGCTGTATAGCGAAATGAAGCATTTCTTTCCTGAAAATGCCGTGGAGTACTTCGTCTCCTATTACGATTACTACCAGCCAGAGGTCTATATTCCGGCCAGTGATCGTTTTATCCGTAAAGACTCAGCGATCAATGAACACCTTGAAAGATTACGTCTATCGACCACCAAATCCTTGATTGAACGTCGAGATGTTATTGTGGTTGCATCCGTTTCATCGGTATATGGCTTGGGAGATCCCAATGACTATCGCGCTTTGCAAATACCTCTTAGGGTGGGAACACAGATAGGGCTGGACGATTTTATTCGCCGTTTAGAGCGTCTGCAATATAGCCGCTGTGAGCGCACTATTGAACGGGCAACATTCCGAGTTCATGGCGATTGGGTCGATATCTTCCCGGCAGACTCTGAGTACAAAGCGATCCGGGTTGGGTTAGTGAATAGCACAGTAGAGAGCCTGCAGTGGATAGATCCTCTAACCGAAAAACAACTTGGTGAAATTGATCATTATTTTGTATCGCCAAAAACCTTATATGCTACACCGCGAGAAAAGATCCAAACGGCCAGTACAGAAATACTTCGTGAACTGGAAGAGCGGGTTGCCGAGCTTAACGGCGAAAACCGCCTTGTTGAAGCGGCACGCTTGTATGAGCGTATCATGAGTGATGTCGAAATGATGCAGCAGCTAGGCTATTGCTCCGGGATCGAAAACTACTCCTGCTACCTAAATGACCGAGATCCAGCCTTGCCACCGACGACGCTGCTTGATTACTTACCGAAGGATGGCTTGCTATTTATTGATGAGTCCCATGTGATGGTACCGCAAATTTCAGCTATGTATCGGGGGGACCAAAGCCGTAAAGAAACCTTGATTGATTATGGCTTTCGCTTGCCGTCGGCGAAGAACAACCGGCCCTTGAGCTTTAAAGAGTTCGAAAAAATCAAACCTCAAACCATCTTTGTGTCGGCGACGCCCGGTGATTATGAGTTGAATCGTTCAAAGGGGGAGGCGATTGAGCAAATCATTCGTCCTACCGGCCTGCTTGATCCTGAGGTGGAGGTAAGGCCGTCAGTGGATCATATCGATGATCTACTGGGGGAGATCTCGCAGCGGGTAGCAAAGAATGAACGGGTACTCGTCACCACGCTGACGAAGAAAAGTGCTGAGGATCTTAATGACTTTATGGTTGAGAAGGGGATCCGAGTTCGCTATTTACATTCTGATGTGAAAACCGCAGATCGGGTCGATATCATCAATGGGTTGCGTGCAGGGGAGTTTGATGTCTTGATCGGCATTAACTTGTTGCGCGAAGGATTAGATATTCCAGAGGCTTCGCTCGTGGCTATCCTCGATGCGGATCATGCGGGGTTCTTACGCTCGGTACAGGCTCTGATCCAAATAATCGGACGGGCTGCTCGCAACGCTAACGGCAAGGCTATTTTATATGCTGATAAAATGACCCCTGCCATGCAGCAGGCAATCAATGAATCAAGCAGCCGCAGGCAGCGTCAAGTGCTCTTTAATCAAACCCATGGGATCACGCCTAAGTCATCTTTGCGTAAGCAGGCGTCAGAGCAAGCTGCACCACAAGAACAACGGACTCACTCGGTGACATTTTGTGAAAACTTATCTGTCTTGTGCCAGCAGATCACCGCAAAAGAGCAGCACCTGCTTGCGGCCGTAGACGCCTGTGATGAACAGCAGATCAATGAAATCCGAGTTCAACTAGATGAGCTCTATCGACAGTTCATTTATATGTAATATGGCACTAATCAAGATAGCCAGTAGGAAGGCAAATTCTTGCTTTGTCTGTCCTAGCTATAGATACTGAATCCAAGCACATGGAGTTGCCGACAGGAAGGTTTAGGATGAGCGAAAAAGTAAAACATGCACTGGTGTGGTTAAAGGATATACTCGATTCGCAGCAGGTGCAGTTCCAGGTAGTCGGCGGTCTTGCCGCAACCATTCATGGTGGTAGCAGGGAGGTGGCGGATATTGATCTCTATATTAGTAAAGCTGACGCCAATAAAATCCTGCCATTGATGAGTAGTTATATTTCTAAGCCCTTAACCCACTATATTGAAGGCTCATGGGATTTGGAATATTTCCAGTTGATATATAAGGGGCAGAAAATCGAAGTTGGATTGTCTCCCGGCACCAAAATCAAAGCAGCAGGCAAGGGTGAATGGGTTGAACTTAGCACGGATTTTTCTCAGTCAGTTGTTGGTAGCTATTTGGGCGTTGAAGTGCCAACGATCCCAGTTGTCGAGTTGATACGATACAAGCGGGTACTGGGTAGAGAGGTAGATCTCATTGATATCGATGAGCTGAGTGGTCAGTTATCGTCAAAAGTCATCTGAGTAAAATCTAGCTTCTGCTAGCCGGTTAATAACGAACAAATATTACAAGGAAGAGGAGTTGAGGCAGTGTTCGGGATAGAAAATCTGTGGTTGTTTGTGGTTTCTGGGATTGTACTTAACATGATCCCCGGGCCTGATTCTATTTTAATTGCCGGTAGGGCAGCGAGTCAGGGCTTTAGGGCGGGCTCGGCTGCTGCGCTTGGTATCGGCACCGGGATATTTGTCCACATCGTTGCAGCGTCGCTAGGCTTGTCGGCAATTCTATCAACGTCGGCGACTGCTTTTACCATCGTGAAAATTGTCGGCGGCGTATACCTGATTTATATGGCGATTTGCATGTTCAAAGACAGTCAATCGCAGGGGGAGTCGACGTCTAAAGAATCAAAGTCAATTGAATCGAAAAAGAAATCATTAATGAGCATATACACCCAAGGGCTAATCACCAATGTGTTTAACCCGAAGGTAGCGCTATTTTTCCTCTCCTTTATGCCCCAATTTATCTCTGGAGCAAGTGAGAACAAAGCCCTGGCTTTTCTGGTTCTCGGGTTGATTTTCAATTTTACCGGAATGATCTGGTGCCATTTTATCGCTTGGGCGTCGTCATCAATGAGCCGCAAACTGTCGGCAAGTAAACCGGTCCGTAAGTGGTTTAGCCGGCTTGCCGCAAGCCTTTTCGGGTTGTTTGGCGTGAGGTTGCTAGTCTCGACACAGGGCTAGTTTCGACACTGGGCTAGTCTCGAGATAGGGACAAGTAAGGCGGTAAGTGAACTTTTCCGTAGGATATCGATTTATTATTACCTGCGTGTAAAGGTAATTTGCAATTTAACCTGATTATCATCATATCTAAAGTCAATATAATACACCCCATCAGAACGGCAAACACCGTTCGCAACGAATTATGTAAGACTATAGATAGGAAAAAGACATGACTGCACAAACACTTAAATCACGCGCTGCTGTTGCTTGGGGGCCAGGTCAGCCACTATCAATGGAAGAAGTTGATGTGATGCCGCCGCAAAAAGGCGAAGTGCGTATCCGCATGATTGCTACCGGCGTTTGTCATACCGACGCATTCACACTATCCGGTGATGATCCTGAAGGTATCTTCCCTTGTATCCTTGGCCATGAAGGCGGCGGTATTGTCGAATCTATCGGTGAAGGCGTGACCAGTGTTCAGGTCGGTGATCATGTTATCCCCCTTTACACGCCAGAGTGTGGTGAGTGTAAGTACTGTAAGTCGGGTAAAACCAACCTGTGCCAGAAAATTCGTGAAACACAGGGCAAGGGCCTGATGCCTGACGGTACAACCCGCTTTTCTAAAGATGGTCAGCCTATTTTTCATTACATGGGGACGTCGACGTTCTCCGAATACACAGTATTGCCAGAAATCTCATTGGCGAAAGTCAACCCGGAAGCACCTCTCGAAGAGGTTTGTCTGCTTGGCTGTGGTGTTACCACCGGTATGGGCGCGGTAATGAACACCGCTAAAGTGGAAGAAGGCGCAACAGTTGCTGTCTTTGGCCTAGGTGGTATTGGTCTATCAGCGATTATTGGTGCTGCGATGGCCAAAGCGAGCCGTATCATTGCAATCGATATTAACGAAAGCAAGTTTGAGCTGGCTCGTAAACTCGGTGCCACAGATTGTGTGAACCCAATGAACTTCGATAAGCCGATCCAGGATGTCATTGTAGAGATGACTGACGGTGGTGTTGATTACTCATTCGAGTGTATCGGTAACATCAACGTAATGCGTTCGGCACTTGAGTGTTGCCACAAAGGCTGGGGTGAATCTGTTGTGATCGGTGTAGCTGGTGCTGGCCAGGAAATTTCTACCCGTCCGTTCCAATTGGTAACGGGACGTGTATGGCGTGGATCAGCATTCGGTGGTGTGAAAGGTCGCTCTGAGCTTCCTGAGTACGTAGAGCGTTACATGAAGGGTGAATTCAAACTTGATGATTTCATCACCCATACGATGGCGCTTGAAGATGTGAATGAAGCGTTTGAACTCATGCACGAAGGCAAGAGTATTCGTACTGTTCTTCACTTCGACAAGTAACCCCCTTTTCGTATTCGCTCGCTTAAGATTGGTGCCCTCTAACGAGGGTGCCGCTATCTCGTTAAATTTTGTTGTATGTACTGCTTTTCCCGCCCTGCTTTTGCTCGGCGGTTTTTTTATGCCTGCTGTTTATTGTTACTTATAGGTAATAGTAATTTGCCGTTTTGCAGGATTATCATCATTGTTCGTATCAATATAATACACCCCATCAAATCAATACTCGCTGCTAAGACGAGTTATCAGAATTATGTTGTGTCGAAGAACGACACAATCAATGGTGGAGCACACTATGTCTAAAATTGTTGTTGTGGGAGGCGGTGCCGCAGGCCTAGAGCTGGTAACTCGCCTGGGACGAAGCTTTGGTCGCAAAGCTAAGCATGAAATTGTATTGGTCGAGCCGTCATCACACCACTATTGGAAGCCCCGTTTACATGAAATTGCTGCCGGTACATTTGATGCCGAATTGGATGCGGTGAGTTACTTGCAGCACTCTGCATGTAATGATTATCAATATATCCAGGCCTCAATGGCTGGGTTGGACCGAGCAGCCAAAACGCTACAACTACGTGATACGCGTGGGCTAGAGTTTCTCATGCAATATGACTACTTGGTTATCGCGGTAGGGGCTGTTAGCAATGATTTCAAGACTCCGGGTGTCAGCGAACATTGCCTGTTCCTTGACTCTTCAGAGCAGGCTCAGTCGGCGTGGCAGCAAATTAACCCGCTACTGAGTATGGAAGGCAAGCACCGTATCTCGATTGTTGGGGCTGGTGCAACGGGCGTGGAACTTGCTGCTGAACTGGCCAAGGTCAGTGACAAGCTGAAGCGCTACCGCCATGGTGCGGAGTTGGAAATTACATTGATTGAAGCTTCTGAACGTGTGTTGCCAGCAGGTCCTGCATGCATGTCAGAGAAAGTGCAAAAAGCACTCTCAAAGCAAGGCATAACAGTACGTACCAATACCCGCGTGCAACGTGCGGAAGAGGGGAAATTAGTCACTGCAGAGGGTGAGAGTATTACCGCAGACGTACAAGTATGGGCAGCCGGTATTAAATGTGCAGAGTGGTTGACACAACTCGATGGGCTGGAGACTAATCGTTTAAACCAGCTAAAAGTGGGTGCCAACCTGCAATCGACCCTTGATAGCCGTATTTTTGTGCTGGGGGACAGTGCAGAATGCCCGCAACCAGATGGCTCATTTGTTCCGCCTAGAGCCCAGGCAGCCAATCAGGCTGCAGGTCACTTAGCCCAGCAATTCAAGCGATTACTAAAAGGTAAGGCGATGAAGCCATTTATCTTTAATGATGGCGGTATGGTCATTGCTGTCGGTCATGATTATGCGGTGGGCGCGCTAATGAATGACAAAGTGGTACTAAAGGGACGCTTTGTCCGCAACTTGTACGACACCATTTTCCGCCTGCACCAAAGAGTGCTGTTTGGCTGGGGACGGGTAACGGCGCTGGTGGTATTAAAACGCATTAAGTGTGCCCTGAACCCTTACTACAAAGGCAACCTTTCTTAAATTGTCTTGCCCGCAGAGAGGCAGCGTCGCTTCTTTGCAGCATCAGTACACCCAAGCGCTTATGCTGCTTGAGTATACAACATCTTAAAATGATTAAAATCGGAACAACAACGATGTGGACTAAACTTCGTCGCTCATTGCCGTTGCAGCTATTGCTGGCGGCACTGATGGCCTGGCTTTTTGCTTTAACTTTTTCTGAGACGGCCGATATTGCACAACAGGGCTGGTACCAGCTACTGATGCTGGGCAAGACCAGCTATATTGGGCTGCTGAAAATGGTGGTGGGCATAGTTGTTATGCTGTCGCTGTTGGAAGGTATTACCAACATTGGTTCGACGGTCCGGTTGAGGAAATTGGGCACAAGCACACTGCTGTTCTACAGCTTTACTACGTTTATCGCGATTAGCCTAGGTTTGGGTGCCTCGTTGCTGATGCCGGCATGGCAGCCTTTGACCGAGTTTGCTCCTGTTGCAGATGGTGTCAGGCTGATCAGTGAAGAGGCGGCTGATGGCAATGCAATTGCCGCAAAGTTGTTGAATATGGCGCTGATTAACCCAGTTGCCGCGTTAGCTGATGGCAACTTGTTAGCCATAGTGCTTTTCTCATTCTTGTTAGGTGTTGCACTGCTGTCGTCACTGCCAAGCAAGCACCCGCTTTTTGAGGTACTCAGTGGGCTGAGCAAAGGGGTCAACACCATGGTGCGCGGGATTGTCCGTCTGTCACCGGTGGCCGTCTTTGCGATTGTGTTTGAGTTTTCAGTTCGAGGCGGGGAGTCATTGTTTGGCCAGCTTGCCTTGTTCGCCCTGCTAGTTTTTGTTCTTACTGTGGTTCACGGCGCGGTGGTGTTGCCCACGATTGCCAAAGTCGCGACGGGGATCCGCTTTACCACATTGTTTAAAGCAATTTCGGCACCGATGGCGATGGCGTTTGCAACATCATCAAGTACGGCGGCCCTGCCACTGGCGATGCGAAGTGCGGAAGAAGAACTAGGCGTATCGCAGAGTACCAGCAGTATGGTACTGCCGCTAGGTGCGGTAATGAATATGGACGGTACGGCACTGTTTGAAGGTGTTGCCGCTATCTTCCTGGCACAGTTGTTTGGTATAGACCTCACTACGACCGGAATGATCATGATATTTATCATGGCGATGGTGTCATCTGTCGGCGCGCCGGGAATGCCTTCTGGATCCATGTCCGGTATGCAGTTGGTATTGTTGGCTGCTGGTATTCCATTAGAAGCAATAGCGATTTTGTTGATCATCGAGCGCCCACTGGACACATTCCGTACTGCTGTGAACGTGGAGGGTGATTTGATTGCCGCCTTGGTGGTCGATAAATGGCAACACCGTTCGGCCGGTGTTTCCACTCCGACTGTGGCGCAACTTCAATCTACATAACTAGTTTATCGGTGACTTTTGAGGTTGCTATAAGCCCAGAGTACGTCATGTACTCTGGGCTTTTATCTACCGAGCGTTTAATGCAAGGTGGATTTTATGAAGCCGGTTTGATTGGTAATGTAATACCCAACCACAGATCAGGATTATTCCCCCAATCCCAAGGAAAATGGCGGTGAATAGGATCATGATATCGAACAGGCTGTAACCTTCTAGCGGTAGATGTTATTTACCACGATGCGTTAATTCAAAGTGGTGTTTCGATAGTACTGCTAAGAACGTCAAGGCCGTTTTGTAGCGTTTTTAGTAGAAATGTTTAAATTATTATTCTTGGGTTGATCCGCTATAAACATGACAGTAACAATTAACTTCTAACTACTCGCTATTACAGGGTTTACACCGATTGAATAGTGAGATTACATTCACATTATCTGATTTTTCACGCTACACCTCGACAGATAAATTGATACTCTTGCCGAAAGTAGTATAAACGTTTCGATTTTTGATTCCTTTAGAGGTCCCCGATGCCAGTTCATTCGCTAACAGATACTTTCCAGTCTCTAAATCGTTATCTTCAATCACAGGTGATCGGTCAGCCTGACTTGGTTAAACAGCTGCTGATTGCGCTGTTGGCGGATGGCCATATTTTAGTGGAAGGTCCGCCAGGGCTGGCAAAGACGCGTGCGGTAAAAGTGCTTGCTGATTGTATTGAAGGCAGCTTCCAGCGAATGCAGTTTACCCCTGACTTACTACCGGCCGATTTAACCGGTACCGATATCTACCGACCTGAAACCGGCAGCTTTGATTTTCAGGAAGGTCCGATCTTCCATTCGCTAGTGCTGGCTGATGAAATCAACCGTGCTCCGGCAAAAGTGCAGTCCGCGATGCTGGAGGCGATGGCAGAGAAGCAAATAACGGTCGGTAAGCAAACCTATTCATTGCCTGATTTGTTTTTGGTGATGGCAACCCAAAACCCGATTGAGCAGGAAGGGACCTACCCGCTTCCTGAAGCGCAGCTCGACCGTTTCTTGTTACAACTTCAAGTTGAATATCCCGACAGTGACAGTGAGTTGGCGATCCTGCGCCTGAATCGCGGTGAGGCGTTGGGGGTGAAAAGTGAAGATCCGGTACATTTATCACAGCGGGATATTTTCACTGCACGCCAACAAGTGCTTGAACTTTATATGGCTGAAGAAATTGAGCAATATATCATCCGTTTGGTGATGGCAACACGTACTCCAGAACGGTACGACGACCAGTTGGCAAGTTGGCTGCAGATGGGAGTCAGCCCGCGAGCGACGCTGGCGTTGGATCGCTGCGCCCGCGCACATGCGTGGTTAGCTGGGCGTGATTTCGTCACTCCTGATGATGTCATGACCATGGCATACCCGGTGCTGCGCCATCGATTGTTACGTAGCTATGAGGCGCAGGCAGAAGGTATCGATAATGATGTGATCATTAAAAAGCTACTGACATGGGTAACCAGCGCATGATCCTGCCTGCTCATAGTGATGGTATTCATTTGTCGCTGGCAGAGCTGTTGCACTATCAAAAACAGTCAGTGCGCTGGCTTCCTCCTGCTCGCAGTATCTGGTCCTATCTAAGCGGCCACCACGATAGTACGGGAAAAGGGCGAGGGATGGATTTTGCTGAGGTTCGCCCTTATCAAAAAGGGGATGATGTCAGATCAATCGATTGGCGGATAACGGCAAGAACAGGAAAGCCACATACCAAACTCTACACCGAAGAAAGAGAATGTCCGGTAATGGTGGCTGTCGATTTATCGTCTACGATGCAATATGGCACCCAGCTTTTATATAAATCGGTTCAAGCTGCTCATATAGCCAGCTTAATTTGCTGGTTAACCGTCGCGCAAAAAGATCGGGTTGGTGCTGTTGTGATTGGCGGGGAGCAAGTTGTCGATTGTCCCCCCACCGCACGCCAGCAAGGGCCACTGCAAATCGTCAATGCGATAAAGCGTGTCCATGAGCAAACTCTCGAAACGGGTAAAAACCAAAGCCGCGACACATTTTTAACGGCAATGAGTCAGTTACATCGGCTATGCCCGAAAGGGAGTGATCTCATTGTTATCAGCGATTTTAATCAGTTGTCAGACGGTGCTGAACAGCGATTGAAACAACTGGCACAACACAATCATTTAAGGCTTCTGCATGTTTTTGACCCTATTGAGCAGGGTGAAACGGCATATCGAGGCCGCTTTTGGCTAGGCGATCACCGTCGCTCATTGCAGGTGAGTTTCGGGCGTAAATCAACGTTGGCCTCGCTACGTCATGATTTTGAGCGTCACCAGCAACGCCTAACGGCGCTCTCCAATCAACTTCGGTCCCCGGTTTACCACGTATCGGCAGGTAAGCCTTTATTGGATCAGCTTGGAGGTATACGTGGATAGCGGATTAAACTTGGCACCATTAGATATTCCGGCCGAGCCGAGTTGGTGGCCGCTACCGTTATCGGCGTGGCTGATCCTGGGTGCAATGGCCGTGCTTGTTCTGGGCTGGTCGCTCTATCGCTACCTCAAAGGAAGGCTAAGACGAAAAGCGTTAATGCTGCTTGATACGTTGGAGAGCGAGCCAAACCTTCCGGCACTGGACCGCTTGTTAAGGCGCGTAGCCCTAACCTATTACCCACGAGATCAAATCGCAGGGCTAACCGGTGATGCATGGCTCAAATGGTTGGATAGACAAAACGCCACCCCTCTTTTTTTACCGCTTCAATCTCAATGGTCTGCAGGTCTGTACCGGGGCCAGCCTATTGATCCCAGCGATTGGGATGCCTTTATCACAGCAAGCCGATCATGGATTATGCAGTGTCAGCCGGAGGGAAGATGATAGCGTTTGATTATGCCGCTTTATTGCTGCTTTTACCCCTCCCTTGGCTTGTGCGTCGGTTCGTGGCTGAGCAGCAGCCAGCAACCTTGCTCCAGTTAGGCCGTCTTCCCGATGAGCTCAGCAATAGTGTTCATTCCAATAAATTGCCAATGGTGCTGCTTCTTCTGGCTTGGCTATGCATGGTTATCGCCTTGGCGAGGCCGGTTTGGCTTGGCGAACCGATCAGTGTTCCGATGGAGCACCGTGACGTCATGCTTGTCGTTGACCTATCAGGCTCAATGGATATTGAAGATATGAATAGCGGCAATGATGAGCCCATCAGTCGAATGACGGCAATGAAGAGTGTGCTGGTGGACTTTGTCCGTCGCCGTGAGGGAGATCGGCTGGGCTTGGTCTTGTTTGCCGATCATGGCTATCTGCATACGCCACTGACATTGGATATTCGCAACCTGGAGCAACAGATCAATCAATTGGTACTGGGACTGGTGGGGTATATGACGGCCATAGGTGAAGGGGTCGCGATAGCGACCAAGACCTTTATCGACAGTGAAGCGCCTCAGCGAGTTATGATTTTGTTGAGCGATGGCAGCAATACGATAGGGGCGGTAGAACCGATGGCTGCCGCTGAGCTGGCCAAAGAAAGCAACGTCACCATTTACAGTGTTGGCCTCGGCGCTGAATCGATGTTGGTAGAAAACGCCTTTGGCGAGCTGCATGAAACCAATCCCGCTTGGGATTTGGATGAAAAATTACTGACAGAGATTGCCGAACTCACTGGCGGGCAATATTTCAGGGCCCGTAACCGTGAGGAACTCGCCGAGGTGTACTCTTTGATTGATGGCCTAGAGCCGATTTCTGATGCTGAGCAAACGTGGCAGCCACGGTATGACTTATTCCATTACCCATTATTGACCGTACTGGTCTTTATCGCCTTATTGGCTGTTCACCGGAGGCAATATGGTTAGTTTTTTATCGCCGATGTGGTTGCTGGGTTTATTTGTAGTGCCAGCCATCTACTGGGTGGATCGTCGTCGACAGCAACAGGGGTTGATTGCCCCTCATCTACTCAAACAAACAGGCAAATCGCAAAACCGCATCCGCTCATGGCTTATAGTGGCTTGGCTACTCGCCATGTTGGCAATGGCGGGTCCGCATTGGCGTGAACAGGATAGGCCGCATTCTGAACTTGAACGAGCGCGGGTCGTGGTGATGGATATGTCCAAAGCGATGAGCGCCACGGATATCTCGCCCAATCGCTTTCAGCAAGCATTTTACAAAACGACAGACTTGATCAAGTTGCTCGATGAAGGGTACACCGGCCTAGTTGCTTATTCGAATGAAGGGTACACCATCAGCCCCTTAACCCATGACAATAATACCGTTTTGGCCCACATTGAGCATTTGTCCCCAGAAGTCATGCCAACGAAGGGAAAAAATGCCGCCGCCGGTGTGAAGGAGGCGATAAAACTATTGGATCAAGCCCTGTTTGGCTACGGTGATATTTTATTGGTGACATCGGGGATCAGTGAAGCTGAGAGTTTAGCCATTGAGGCCCTGCTAGCTGGTACGCATTATTCCCTTTCGACTTATGGCATCAGTACCCCCCAAGGGGCAACAATATACCGTGGGGACGGAACGCCGTACCTCGGCAATGATGGGCAGCCAGTCGTGTCCCGACTTGTGCCTGAACGGCTCAGGGAGTTGGCTGCTCAAACTGGCGGGATCGCCGTCACCTACCAGCATTCACAAAGTGATATTGAGCAACTGCAGTCTTTTCTACAAAAGCTCCGTACTGTCGGTGAGTTACGCGAGCAATCAGACAGTTTATCGGCACAGTTTATTAATGATGGTTATTGGTTACTGTGGCCATTAGCGGGCATTTTACTGTTGGCATTCCGTCGTGGCGCTGTCTATTCGGTAGGACTGGTGTTGTTACTGCCTGTGTCCCAAGTGGAAGCGGCTGGCTTAAGTCAGCTATGGAAAAATACTGATCGTCATGGTTATGGTTACTACCAGCAACAACGTTACGTTGATGCTGCCTATGCCTTTAGTGATCCGCTATGGCAAGGCGTGGCGTTCTATGAAGCTGGTGACTACCAAAGTGCTGTTGAAGCCTTTTCACAAGTGGCAGACGGCAGTAGCGATTACAATCACGGTAATGCATTGGCAAAATTGGGGCGACTGGAAGATGCCGCCCAAAAGTACCGCGCAGTGGTTGAGCGAGATCCGACCCATCAAGGAGCGCAGCGGAACCTTGGATTGGTTGAAGAAGCCCTTTTGGCCCAAGAAAGCCAAGAGCAACAAGGTGAAGCGGGCGATAATGGAAATACCGATGATCAGGAAAACAGTGAAGGTGATGGCGATCAAGAGCGAGATGAAAATGCTGATGAAGAGCAAGAAGGCGGACAGGATAATCTAGAAACTGATCCCGATACTGAAAATGAATCCGATCAGCAAGGTGCCAGCGAACAGACTGGAGCCAGTCAATCAGAAGACGGCAATGCTGATGAACCCCAGTTTTCCGATGACGGCGGGGGAGAGCCTCATCCACCTCAGCAGCAGTTTGGCGAATCAGGTGAATATGATGCTGATAAATTTACGGCCGGCGACATAGATATCGATTTCGGTACGCCAACGGAAGAAGACATGGAGGCGATTCGCCACCAGTTGAGTGAACTCGGTGAGATCAACCCCGTGCTAAACCGCCTTACTCAGATCCAAGATGATCGTACCTTCCTGCTGAGAAACTTATTGCTGCTGCAGGCAGAGCAGAAACAACCTTCAGAACAAACCGAGATTGAGTGGTAGTGAAATATGATTAGAAGAATAGTGCTCTTGCTATGTAGCTTGGCAATGACACCGGCAGTCATGGCTTCAGATGTGCGAAACCACTCATCGCTGGATGATCTGATAAGCCTCACTGCGGAGCTGAAGCGAGACGTGGTCTACCCCCAAACAGAGGCAGAGTATGTGCTCACGGTAGAATCTCGTGCTGATGTGCATTTCTCCAGGGTGAATCCACCAAGCGGTGATGCGGTGACGGTGAGACGAGCAGGGCAAGATCATGAATATTACTTTGTTGGTGATGATGAATTCAGAATATCAACCTACCGCTTTTTTCTCTCTACCGAGCAAATTGGCCGATTGCCATTGGATGGTGCTTCATTAACGCATGTCGCCGTTAATGACGACGGCACCCGTCGTCGAGTAAGGAATTGGTCGAATCCCGTTATTCTGGAAAGCCGCCCTATTCCCGACAACTACAAGGGACGGTGGTTGCCGTCCAGCAAGGTAACATTAGGGCAGCAGTGGTCAACCGACGCGTCGGTTTTCCAGGTTGGTGATTCAATTACCCGTACTCTTACTTTGTCTATTGATGGTAGCAGTATTGACTCATTTCCTGAGCTGAGCGTTGATTATCCAGACAATGTCAATGTTTATAGCGAGCAGCCGAAATTTGAGGCTTATGGCAGCGGCATGAGTATGACGCTTAGACAGGTTATTGTTCCGCGCTCAGAGGGGTTACTTGAAATACCGGCTATTGCAATACCTTGGTTTGATACTGGCAGTAACCATATGGCCGTGGCATCGATTGACGGGCTGGGGCTGAATATACTGCCGAACCAGACTCAAACGCTGGCACTGCAGGTTACGGATACTGATGAAACAGTTGATGGTGATTATTGGCGCTATGCCACACTGATTGTCAGTGTGTTGTGGCTGGTTACGCTTCAGCGTCTATATAAGGCTCATAAGCAGCTTAATGGGTTAAAGGCTAAGAGCATGTTCACAAAGGCTGATAATAGTCTTCGAGCAGCACTGGAGCAAAGAGATCATCAAGCCGTTGTTAGGGCTTGGGCAAACGCTAAGCCTGATGTGAAGAAAGCATGCAGCCAATTGATGGATGCGTATTTTGCTAGCTTTTATAGCACCATGCCAACGGATGGTGAGCGTGAGCGAATTGCCGTACTTGCACGCCTCAAGGAGCGGAGAGAAAACGTTAAAACAACAAACGATTTCGCACAAATAGAACCGGGAGAAAGGCTCACATCCTAGGCATTTCCGCTGAGCCTAGTACCTTGATGTTACTTGGATATCTTATTATTTATATAATGGAAAACGGCAGCAATTAGCTGCCGTTTTTTATGGTTGGTTAAGTTTGCTTTAAAGATTAACGTAAAAGGGAATTGTGAATGCCTTAGAAAGAATAGCGGGTATGAATATATTGGTCCCGCATTCGGAATGAGATTTTTGTTGAAATAATGTTCTAAAGGATATTTTTTATTGTCGATAATGTTTTAATTTCATCGTTTTATAATGGTTTCAGTTCTATCTTGTTGTTTTATTAATCTTTTATTTTTGTCATATTTCCTCTGTCTCCGATAAGTTTAAATTGAGTTAGATATGTTTAATCGATTTGTATAATACGTATTTATACGTTTAATTAAACTGGTCGTTAGAATTTTGCTCTTAATCTGTTCATTATATTTTTATCATTAAGGCGTCGATTATGGGGGAAATTTGGTCATGTCACTGGCCTAGAAGCATTTTGCAACCAAGATGGATACGATGTTGGCTTGATGACGAAATCACCCCCCTTTACCTCAGTGTCTGCTATCCACTTATTTTCTACCTAACCAAGAACGCAATCTTAAATGGGTATTGGGTCTCATTTTTGGAAATATAAAGTTGTCGAAATGATTCGACTAAATTAGTATCCATTGTATTGTTTAGGCTTGACTGTAGCGCTTTTATGCTTGTTCGTTTTGGTTGTTATGGTTTCAAGTTATTGATTTTTAATTTTTTTGATGTTTGGTTGCTATTCGAAACGATACGGCCTTTTAGCTGGTTGGATGCGATTGTTTTGAAGTAGGACAAAGCGTCCAGATAGGTTTTAAGATTTTTCGGGAATGGTATGAAAACAGTGATTAAGCCGACTTTGCTCGCGCTGAGTATGACAATGGGTGGTTATGTAATGGCAAGTTCAACAATGTTTAGTGACATGATTAATGTTGAGCGCACAGAGCCTGCTTCCTCGGCACATTGGCAAGATGACAAAGAGAAAATGGACGCTTACATTGGTGGCCTGATTAACCAGATGACGTTAAATGAAAAAGTTGGGCAACTTGACTTGCAAAGCGGCTTTCGAAATGTCACAGGTCCCTTTATTAATGAATCCTACGAGCAGCAAATCAAAGATGGACAGGTTGGTGCCATTTTTAATGCCTATGGTGCCGACTTCGGCCGCCAGCTTCAGCGTATCGCTGTTGAAGAAACACGCCTTGGTATCCCGCTGATTGTTGGTCACGATATTATTCATGGCCATAAAACGATTTTTCCTCAATCTATTGGCGAGGCAGCAACATGGGATTTAGATGCAGTCAAACTGAGTGCCCGTGTTGCAGCAAGAGAAGCATCTGCTGATGGCATTATGTGGACGTTTGCTCCGATGGCTGACTTGGTGCGTGATCCTCGTTGGGGGCGTGTGTCTGAAGCTGCGGGTGAAGATCCTTTTTTATCTACAGCAATGGCGGTCGCTCGTGTTGAAGGCTTCCAGGGTGATGACTTAAGCCAAGAAGATACCATTATGGCAACGGCGAAGCATTTTGTCGGATATGGTTTGTCCCAAGGGGGACGAGACTATCACACTACTGACGTCTCAGAGCATGAGCTTTGGACCACGCAGATGCCTCCATTTAAAGCAATGGTCGACGCCGGTGTTGCCACATTCATGACATCATTTAACGATTTGAATGGTATTCCTGCCACCGGTAGCAAGCGCCTGTTGACTGATATTTTACGTGATCAGTGGGGGTTTGAAGGCTTTGTCGTGACCGACTATACCGCTATCAATGAATTGGTTCCGCATGGCTATGCTCGCGACGAGAAGCATGCAGCAGAAATTGCCTTCAACGCCGGGGCTGATATGGATATGGTTGGCCAGCTATATATCAATTACCTTGAAGAGTTGGTTGCAGAAGGAAAAGTATCAGAAGATAAAATTGATACTGCTGTTCGCCAGATCCTTGAAATGAAATGGCGCCTTGGCCTGTTCGAGGACCCATACCGCTACAATGATGAATCGCGTGCCGAGCGTGAAATCTTCAATCAAGAAAACCTAGCAGCGACGCGAGATGTTGCTCGTAAATCATTTGTTCTGCTCAAGAATGACAAACAGACTCTGCCGCTAAAGCAAGACAACATCAACGCTATTGCTTTGATTGGTCCATTGGCTGACAGTAAGTTCGACATGATTGGTAACTGGGCGGCAGCAGGTGATCGCAAGACACAACCTGTAACGGTGCTGGAAGGTTTGAAGGCGCGCTTTGGCAAAGAGGTCAAAATAAATTATGCCCAAGGTGCGAGCTATGCCTATGTGACGGATAAAGGCGATATAGAGGCATTACAAGGAATTGGTGTTCCTCGTATTACCGCAGATGATTCATCGTTGAAGAAAGAAATGAAGCGGGCGATCAGTGCGGCGAAAAAGTCGGATGTGATTGTGATGGTGATGGGCGAAGAACAGCGCATGTCCGGTGAAGCGTCAAGTCGCACTGAATTGACTCTGCCGGGTAATCAGCAGCAGGTGATGGAAGAGCTGAAGAAGCTTGGCAAGCCAATGGTCTTGGTGGTCATGAGTGGTCGTCCAAATGATTTGCGCTGGGCAGATGAAAACGTTGATGCAATTTTACATGCTTGGTATCCAGGAACCATGGGCGGATATGCGATTGCTGATGTTTTATCTGGTGATTATACGCCATCAGGTAAGCTGCCTATGACCTTCCCGCGTTCTGTTGGGCAGGTGCCAATTTACTACAACGAGAAAAATACGGGACGTCCTTACTTTGCTGATAACCCGAATCAGCGCCAAGAGCATTACAAGTCCCGCTATGATGACTCACCCAATACGCCACTTTATGCTTTTGGCCACGGCCTAAGCTACACCCAGTTTGATTATGGGGATATTCAGCTAAGCAGCGAGGAGCTTTCCATTGACGGAGAGTTAACGGTTTCGGTGGATGTGAGCAATAACGGTGATTATGCCGGCGAGGAAGTGGTTCAGCTTTATACCCGCCAGCATGTGGGTTCGATTACTCGCCCTGTCAAAGAGTTGAAAGGTTTTGAAAAAGTGCATTTCGACAAAGGGGAGACGAAAACTATCTCCTTCACGTTAACGCCCGCAGATTTGGCTTTCTATCGCGCAGATATGAGCTGGGGAGTGGAGGCTGGCAAGTTTGATGTCTTTGTCGGTACCGCGTCAGATAACGTCCAAAAAGCAAGTTTTGAACTTATTGAAAAGTAAGACTCTTTAGCCCGTCACTGACGGGCTTTTTCAAAGGAAATCGTTATGAAAAAAGCGCTGTTATCAAGTTTGGTGGCGGGTGTGTTTACCCTGCCGTTAGTGAATTCTGCGGTGGCGGCAGAGCAAGAGACCGGTGCCAGCCCAGAGCGACCGAATATCCTCTTCATCATGTCTGATGACCATGCCGTACAGGCATTGAGCGCCTACGGTCACCCTATTTCAAAGCTTGCCCCAACCCCGAATCTCGATCGAATTGCAGCGAATGGTGCTAAATTCCAACGTTCCTATGTCACGAACTCCCTTTGTGGCCCAAGTCGAGCGGCAATGCTTACTGGCAAATTCGGCCATGAAAACGGCTTTACCTATAATGGCCAGATCTTTGATGGTACCCAGTTTAACTGGCCAAATGCCCTTCAAGATTCAGGCTATGCCACAGCCATGATTGGTAAGTGGCATATTAACCGCATTCCAAATGGGTTTAACTTTGAGCATTGGGAAATTCTTAATGACCAAGGTGAATATTACAACCCTGATTTTATCACCGCTGACGGTGTGAAGATGGAAATGGGCTATACCACCGATTTGATCACTGATAAAACCTTAGCCTGGCTTGATAAAGGACGAGATAAATCGAAACCTTTTGCCCTGCTGATGCACCATAAAGCGCCGCACCGAAACTGGATGCCAGCGCCTCGCCATACTCAGTTGTTTGAAGATGTAGAATTCCCGTTGCCAGATAACTTCTTTGATGGTTACGAAGGGCGGGTGGCTGCAAGCAAGCAGACAATGACGATAGCGAACCACACTCAGGATGGCCATGATATCAAAATGACCGTCGCAGAAGGTGAGGGGGAATGGCGCAAAGATATTTGGCCGCACTTGCTAGCACGATTAACCGATGAGCAGCGTGCCGAATGGGATAACGCTTACCAAGCCCGTAATGATTACATGAATGCCAATGAAGCCAACTGGTCTGAAAAACAGATGGCGGAGTGGAAGTACCAGCGCTACATGCAAGACTACCTAGCAACCATCGTCGCAGTCGATGAGAGTGTTGGTGAGGTACTTGACTACCTCGAGGAAAGTGGCTTGAGTGATAACACTTTGGTTGTTTATACCTCCGATCAAGGTTTCTTCCTTGGTGAGCATGGCTTTTATGACAAGCGCTTTATGTATGAGGAATCTTTCTCTACACCGCTCGTTATGCAGCTGCCTGGCGTGATTAAACCAGGTACGGTTGTCAACGAGTTGGTTCAGAATATCGACTACGCGCCAACATTCATTCAACTCGCGGGTCTTGAAACCCCAGCGGATATACACGGGAAGTCATTACTGCCACTGCTTTCTGGCCAAGGTCATAGCGGTTGGCGCGATGCGCTTTACTATCACTATTATGAATTCCCAGGGTTTCATGATGTTGCCCGCCATTATGGGGTGTCGGATGGACGATTCAAGTTGATCCATTTCTACAATCCGGATGACCAGTGGGAGTTTTATGATTTGGAAGCTGACCCATCAGAAATGGTCAATGCCATTGACGATCCTCGTTACAAGGAAGAAGTAGGGCGTCTTATTCACCGTCTTGCTCAGTTGCAGGATGAATATGGCGTGCCACCACTGAAGGAGTGGCGTGATGAACCCCTTGACCGCCATCCAAATCCATCATTGGAAGAGTTGTTTCCCCATAGTTTTAAGTAGTGCGTTCTAGGCGGCGGCCTAAGGGCTGCCGGCTGGTTAAATATAATATCCCTACGCAGCAAATTACTTTGGCGCAATATTGATGGGGCCTCCTGTTTTTTCAGTGTGTACGTTGAAAGGGCGGGAGGCTTTTTTGGTACCATGCGTTATAACCAATTGCCTCACTATTGGCATGCTGGCGAGGATAGGGCGTGAACAAAGAGGTAATGTGACAATGAAAATAAAGGTCACGAATAATTATAAAAAGCTATTTTCTGTAAGTTTACTTGCTGCATCCATTGCAGGTTGTGGTGGAGGGGGCTCAGGAGGAGGGGATTCGAGCAATGGTAAGCCTGGTACGTTACCGCCAGCTGAAGAATGGCCATCTCCCGATGTATCAATCAATTCTTGGTCCTTTAACGGTGGAAGTAGCCAAAGCGTGGCGACCGCGAAAGTGTCGGGCAGCTATGCGGTTGCTGATCCAGCGGGGCTGAATATCGAGATAAGGGATGTCCATCAGGCGTTAAAACACCGTATTGAAGCGGCTGATATTGTAGACCTGCTGCCTGACATGAACCTCAATCATGATAATGCGCTGTGTGGAATGACGTTAACGCCATCTGGCCGTTTTCTCTACTTTGCGGTCTGTGACAGTGAAGCTGGACAGCGGGATGATGCGATTGTTGCGTACAATACCAATACGGAGTCATTGACCGTTTTTCATCGCTTATCGCTACAGAAAAAAGGTGCAAGCCACTTAGCGCGTGTCGGTATGAACTACTTTTCATCGAAGTTGTTCGTCGGGGGGGATTCAGCGGTCTATCGGATTGATGCCGATCGCAATGCCGCGTTTGAAGTAGATCAGCATGATCGCCAGCTTGCCGTTGATAAGGTTGCAGTGACAGGGGCTGTCCAGGATATAGCCATCGATATGGAAGCGGGCAATGTGTATTTACAAACGGCAAGTAGCGTTTATAAATTGCCCCACCAGAGCCAATCAACACAGCGTATTTTCCAGCAAGACAACCTTACCGGCATTGCGTTTAGCCGTGTTTTCGGCAATGCAGAAGCTGCAGGACTGTATATTAGCCTTGATTATGATGATCGAACGGGCCTTCTTTTCTCGCCGATCGAGCAGGTACGCAGTCGTGGTGAATTATCGCCTTCCCCGTATCTATTATCAGAAACCCAATGGCATGATTTCAGCCTAACAGCAGATGGCCAAATGCTATTTGCCGACGATAGTGCTTATATGTTGCGGGATAATAGCGATGAACGGTTAAGCTTTGACGAATGGACACGAGATGAGCTTATGCAGTATGTCGCTGCCGTCAAAGGGCTAACCGCATCGGACATGTCCGGCAATTTTGCCTCGCCGGAAGGCTTTTTGCACCGAAAACTTGAGCATAGCAATCCCAACACGAGCCCCATTGCGGATAATGTAGGTTGGGCACTTTACTTGCTGATGGTTGCCGATCAAGTTGAGCACGATCCTGAAATCGAGCAATACGTTGAACTCTTGATTAAACGCCATGCAGGCCTGCATGAGGATGGCAAGGGCGGGGTAAAAAGTGTCGATGGTCACTTCGTGCGTAACTACAACAGCGATGGGACAATCAACGCCAGTAATCCGCAGTATCAAGTGTACATCAGTATGAAGTTCTTACCTGCGGCTATCAAAGCGGCTGAAATGTATCCGGATAATGACAATATTGTTCGTTACGCCAAATACCTTCAGCAGGTGTTCCAGCGTTCCGGGGATGTAGTGCGTGCTGAGCAGCGTATCACATGGGACTCAGACGACTTCGGCCCGGTTCGCCTCAATCGCCTCATGTCCAATGAGACCTGGTTGTACGGTGATATTGCAGCAGCCCAAGACCCCATCGCGACACGTAACTATGGCAAGTTTACCTATGAAAGAGAAAACTTCCGCTATGACTACGAGTTGCTAGATCAGCCAGTGATTAAATCATCGCACTCGGCGTTTATCATCATGGGCGGACCACTTATTTTGGACCACCACTTCCATGGTAAGTCGTGGGCGGAACAAAATAATAACTACTATGCGCTGACCCAATCGGAAACCGATGAGCTGGGCTTTACGTATTTTGCCGGATTCTCTGCCGGTCATAGTCCTAATTCGAACGGCAACTACTACAATGACGGTCCGACCGATCACCCTGATGATTTTATTCATTTCCCAGCGGTGAGTGGGTTTGGCCAGTTAGGGAAAACCGATGCCGTTATTGGTGCCTATATGGCTTACCGCGACGGACGTCGCCAGACCATGAGAAGCGCGGGAGACCAAGACTCGCACTTGTTAATGCGGTGGTCTGCCCACATGCCCAATTACAACAAAATGAGCGTGGGTATTGCCGATTTTTGGTATGGCGCAATCGGGCTCGCCGAAACTATTCAACCTGGTGTGGTGCAGAAATTTAGAAATACATTCTATCGTCCTGAAGTCCAGATTGGTTTTAACGAACAAGGCCGGCAGCAGGTGCTTTATTCGACCATGACACCAAGGTTAATAACGGGTATACGGTCCGATGGCACTACTGAAGAGTTTGGCTATCATCGTTCGCCGTTTATCGTGCCAACCGGTGAGGTTTTCGCTGATTTCGACGTGGTTGACCCACAAGGTGACTGGGTAGAGCTAGACGATCTGGTTGGGATCCACAACATTACGGCACCATTGGATGAGCGGAAAGTCATTTTCAAGAATCCTAACTTCGACCAAGAGGTCGATGTTGGCTGGCAAACCCAATCAGGCAATGCGATGCGTGGGGGCAGCATCTATGGTAATGGTGCAACGTTGACGAGCAATACAACCTTAGCTCAAGCGGTCCATTTACCTTATGGAACAGAAGGGAGTGAGTATCGTGTATCGACGTACATTGAGCCACAGGGCCAAGCCGGTAAAGCAAGATTACGTTTAAGTTGGTCAAGCACAGGTAACGCTGCTGACATAGACATTTCTAGCCGAGTTGAAAGCAGCAACGTGTTTGGCAATTGGGCAAACCGCGTTGTAAGTCTTGCTGTCCAACAACCGAAAGGGGCTAATTACCTGCATATTGAATACCTGACCGAAGGCAACGGTCATTTTGTGTTTGGTAATACGGGGCTGCAGTCTTTTGGCGCGAAACAAGCATTCACGAATGGTGATTTTGAGCAAGGCAGTAGCGATTGGTTGTTAAGTAGTCATGTCGCTATAACCGATAATGCCAACGAGGTGATGCAAGGTAGCAAGTCGCTGAAATTCGATTTAAGCGGTGGTGTGACAAGCTGGCAAAGTGCAGAGCGAAGGATAGATATTTCAAATGATCCGGTAGGGACGCGATACCTAGTCCGCTTTGATGTTGGACAGCGTGAACTTGCTGACGCGAAATTTGAAATTAAGTTCGATATCGACGACCCGCAAAGCCCGCCTAACTCAGATTCAAAACCGACATCAGACTGGCGAGATGTTGGGTTTATTGACAACGATACGCCTGAAGAGGTGACTGTCACCGCGCGCAAGCGACCGGGGGAAACGGCGTTGAACCTTGTGTTTCGAATGAAGCAGAACAATAACAGTGCCGAACGAGGGTATGTGATATTGGATAACGTGCGTGTCTACCAGCAAAAGCTGCTTGACGATAACTACTGTAATTATGGTAGGCAATGTTACTAGTGGTGTAGTTACTCACATACAGTTCTATGAGTGAATGGAGCCTAACCGTAAGCGGTTAGGCTTTTTTTGATCTTAATAGATGGTCAGACGTTACTCGAGATTCAGTATTTTTATCGTTTTGAAAGGCATATGGTCCAGTTGTAACTAAATCGTTTCGAAAGCAGTGAAATAAATAGACGTTGATTTCTATGGCCATAAAATCAAAAAGTTAGATGTATATCAAGTTTTTGGGTAATGCTTGGTGTTCAACAGTCTAAATAGTGCTTTTGAATCTATTGTTACTGCGTTTTATCGCGTTGTCCACAAGTGAGTGGTCGGTTATTATATTGTTGTTTTTAAAGGCTTTTGTTTGTTTTTTGGTTAGGTTGGGTCTGAGGCAAATAAAAAAGTGTGACCGGTGTACCTGATTTGCTACCTTTTGTTGACAGTAATTGGGTGTTTACTTAATATCTGTAGAAACGTTTCAACACAAACAATTTTCTACGAAGAGTACGGTTATGGCCCAGGTCAAGCTGCAAAACATAAACAAAATTTACAAGAATGGTTACCACGCTGTTCATGATTTTTGTCTGGACATCAAGGATGGTGAGTTCATGGTGCTGGTTGGTCCTTCGGGCTGTGCCAAATCGACCACACTGCGAATGATTGCCGGGCTTGAAAGCATTTCAAGTGGTGATCTTCACATCGGTGATAAGCATTGTAATGATGTTCTACCGAAAGATCGTGGTATCGCGATGGTTTTCCAGAACTATGCGCTCTACCCTCACATGACAGTGCGTGAGAATCTGGCCTTTGGCCTAGAAACCCGTAAAAAGCCAAAAGATGAAATCGAGCGCCGAGTATCAGAAGCGGCAGAAATCCTTGAGATTTCAGAACTTCTTGATCGCAAACCGGGACAAATGTCTGGTGGCCAATGCCAGCGTGTTGCTCTAGGCCGTGCCATGGTGCGTAAGCCTGAAGTCTTTTTGTTCGATGAGCCGCTTTCAAACCTAGATGCCAAGCTACGTGTGTCTATGCGTATGCGTATTTCTCGCTTGCATGATGAACTAAAACAAAGTGGCCGTCCTGCAACCATGATCTATGTGACACATGATCAGGTTGAAGCATTGACCATGGGTGATCGAATCTGTGTGTTAAATCGTGGTGCGATTATGCAGGTCGACACACCAATGAATCTATACCACAAGCCTGTTAATAAGTTTGTTGCCGAATTTATTGGTTCTCCAACAATGAATATGTTGGAAGGTAAATTAATTAAAACAGATGCCAATAAAATGGCAGTAGATATCAATGGTCATATATTCGAATTGCCAGAAGAGAAGCAAGTAACGGCTGAGCAATATAATAACCATGGTGTTTTCTTAGGGTTACGTCCTGAACATATTTCTATGGAAGCTGGTGAAAATGGTTATGACGCCAATATCACCGAAGTAGAAGAAATGGGTTCAGAGTCTTTTGTTTACCTAGACTTTGAAGGTAAGCAAATGATTTGTAAGCACGTAAACCCTGATGTGTCGCTGTGTAAACAAAGCGTGCACCGTATTTCGTTCAATATGGATAAGTGCCATATTTTTGATAAAAGCACCGAAGAAAATATTTTTATTCCGACAGAATAAGTGACAGTTTTAAAATTAAAGTATAGGTAGTTTAATTTCATGATCCATACAATTTCTGATTCAAACCACTTGGTTTCAAATGGTTTACTTGACCTAGAATTTACAGAGCATAATGTTCTGAAGAATATTAAATCTGGCAATGTAATGTTAAACCTTTTTGAACCAAGTGAATTTGAAGGTGCATTATCAAATGTTTACATCCGAGTTAAGAGTGATGCAGGTATTTCATTTATGCCTCTTATGCACCTTAACCACAATATGCGAACTTTCCGTACTGAAGCAGGTCTAGTTGGTTGGGAAACGACAACAGAAACATTCCGTGCTGTTGTGGTTATTAGCCTGGATGCTAAGTCTGAAAAAGTATTCTTTACCACTCAGGTAGAGAACCTGCATGATGATGCCCTGAAATATGACCTTGTGTTTGGTCAAGATCTGGCCCTAGCAGATGAAGGTGGCGTAAAGAGCAATGAGTGTTATGTCAGCCAATACCTAGACCACCAAGTTTTTAATCTTGAGCAAGCCGGTTACGTGGTATGTTCACGCCAAAACCTACCGCAAAGTACGGGCAATCCATGTTCACAGATTGGCTCGCTGACAGATACCATTGTTGGCTACTCAACTGATGGCTACCAATTCTTCGGTAAAGACTACCGTTTTGAGCCAACACCAATGGTCCTTTCTCAGCCGTCACTGGCGAATGAAAAACTTCAGTTTGAAATGGGCTATGTGGCACTGCAAACCGCCGATATCACACTGGCTCCAGCCCAGCGTGCTGAGTCTGTGTTCTATATTGCATTTGGTAACAACTTGCCGGGCTCGAATGTCACTGAAGCGACAGCGCTGGATGCAATTAAAGACGCTTACCTGTCGCCAGAAACGGCTGAAGTCTCTGAACAGGCGCTGCCTTCATTCTTCCTTAACGGTTACAACGTACTGGTTGGTGATGAGCTAACAGCTGAAGAAATTAAGACATTCTTTGGTGAAGAGCGTCGCTTTGCTGAAGAGCAAGATGGCAAGCTACTGTCATTCTTCTACGGCAAACAAAAAGGTGAAAGCCGCTACGTTACTCTGCCTGAGAAAGAGCGAGTACTGGAGCGTTCAACCGGCCACATGGTGTCTTCAGGTAACTGTCAGGACTTCCAGAACGCGGTAATGAGCTCAACACACGGTATGTATGGTGTATTCAACTCTCACGTTGTTATCGGCAATACATCATTCAACAAATTGCTGGGTGTTGATCGTACTTCTCTGAACTTGTTCAAGCACAGTGGTCAGCGTATTTGGATCAAGGAGGGTGAAGACTTCCGTATTCTATCCATGCCTTCCGCTTACGAGACTGGCTTGAACTTCTCGCGCTGGGTGTACAAATACCAGCAAGGTTACATTGTCGTAAAGAGCTTCAGTGCCCAGGATTCATCGTCTATCCAGCTGGATATTGAAACCGTTAACCTGTCTGATGCGCTTGAAGTTATCGTGACCAACCAAATGGTGATGGGTAACAATGAAAACGATGCCACCGTAGTGGTTGAGCATCAAGATGATTTCATAACGGTATCCGGTGACTTTGAATTGATGAACTCGGTTCACCCTGAGATCAAATATGCAATGCGTGCTGATACTTGTCTGGCTGAAGTGTCGCTGGTTAAAGCGGCAGACAGTGTTCGCTATGTGCTTTTCCAAGGCAAGGTACAGGGTAAGGCAAGCCTGACCGTATTGGGTTCGCTAACCGCTGAAGGGTTGAGCTCGCCGGTTGCGCTGGACTACGAAACTGAAGTCGAAAAATACCTAACATCGCAAAATGCGTTGATCAATAACTTCTACATTGATTTCGAGAACGACAACTACAACGCACAAAAGCTGAACGACACGATGCAGTGGTTTACCCATAATGCATTGGTTCATTACAGTACGCCGCATGGCCTGGAGCAGTACTCTGGTGCCGCTTGGGGTACACGTGATGTGTCACAGGGCCCGTTTGAGTTCTTCATGTCGATGCAGCGTTATGACCGTGTAGTTGACTTGCTGACAACGATTTATAGCCACCAACACATCGAAACAGGTACGTGGCCGCAGTGGTTCATGTTCGACAAGTACGCCAAGATCCAACAGGAAGATTGCCATGGTGATATCGTTGTTTGGCCTTTGAAAGCCATTGCTGACTACATCACCGCAACGGGTGACCTGGATGTTCTGAACATCGAAGTACCATACACCAGCATTGAAGATGGCTTTGCGTTTACCACCGAACAATACACGCTGTTTGCCCATGTTGAGCGTCAGGTTAAGCACATTATTGATAACCTGATCCCTGGTACTTCTCTATCGTGTTACGGCGATGGTGACTGGGATGATACCTTACAGCCTGCAAACCAAGCACTTCGTGAGAACATGGTCAGCGGCTGGACTATCCCGCTTACCCTGCAAGCACTGAAAACCATGAGTACGGCTCTGGAAGGCAAACCTGATTACGCAGTTTTTGTTCATACAATCAATAAACTGGCAATTGAAATGGAAGAAGACTACAACAACCTGTTGATTAAAGACGGGGTGATTGCTGGTTTTATCCACTTGCCGAACAAAGACGTCGATCAGGTTGAATACCTACTTCATCCTTCAGATAAGAAAACGGGTATCAAATACCGCCTACTTCCAGCGTCACGTTCAATCATCTCGGAAACATTCGATAAAGAGATGGCTGACAAGCACATGGCAATCATAGAAGAGAACTTGGTTCACCCTGATGGTGTTCGCCTGATGGAAAAAATGGCGAAGTACCAAGGTGGTAAGCAGAGCTACTTTAAGCGTGCCGAGCTTGCTGCAAACCTAGGCCGTGAAGTAGGCCTACAGTACTGTCACGCACACATTCGCTTTATTGAAGCGCTGTGTAAGATGGGTAAGGCAGACGAAGTTGCACAGAACCTGTACAAGATTGTTCCTGTCGGTATTCAGGGTGCAGTGCCTAACGCAGAAGTTCGCCAGTCTAACGCCTATTTCTCAAGCTCTGACGGTAAGTTCAATGACCGCTACGAAGCGTACCGTGATTTCGACAAGCTGAAAAAAGGCGAAGTCACAGTGAAAGGTGGCTGGCGTATTTACTCAAGTGGCCCTGGTATCTACATCAACCAGGTGATCAGCAATGTGCTGGGTATTCGCTTTGAGAACGACGCGTTGGTACTTGATCCGGTTATTGCTAAGCAGATGGGTAAAGTGACCTTGGACTTCACGCTTTATGGCAAGCCATGTACCTTGGTTATCAACCCTGAGCAGGGTACTTATACGCCGAAACGTGTTGAGCTAAATGGCCACGAGCTTGCGACCACGCTAACAGAGAATACTTACCGTACCGGTGGTGCGCTTATCGAGAAGCAGGTTGTGACGGTTGGGCTACAAGAGACAGCAAACACATTGACTATCTGGCTGTAGTCATTGGGCCTGACACCCCGGATACCGGGGTGTCAACCAAATTGTCTGTTGTATTCTGTGTTATGCGTCAATGTTACTCTCCTTCGATTTGTAGAAACGTTTTACATGATCCGTTATACTTCCAGTTAACTAGTTGCAAATACAAATTATCATTTTAGTAAGCAAGGCTGTGACTGTTTACGGTTTAAGTTAAAGGAATAAGGTTTAGTTAATGAGACCTACAATCAAAGATGTCGCTAGAGAAGCGAAAGTGTCTATTTCTACCGTGTCGTATGCGATTAATAACAGTGATCGCATCAGCGAGAAAACTCGCAATCACGTGTTAGAAGTGGCAAAAAAGCTGAACTATTCAGCAAACAGCAATGCTAAACGTCTAAGACAGAAAAATGTGGGTGCCATCGGTATCTTCTTCAACTCTTGGTTTGGTCCTATCTACAGCGAGCTCGTTCAGGGTATTGAACGCAAAGTTCACGAAATGGGGTATGACTTAATTGCATGTAGCCTGTTTGGTGGTGCTGAATCGACAGCACACCGCTATCTCAAGGACCACATGATTGACGGTGCTATCATCCTAAGCAATGCCTTTGATGATGAGTTCCTAAGAACAGTAGCTTCAAGCGATTTACCTATTGTTGCTCTGGATCGTGAAGTTAAAGCTGAGCACATTTACAATATTTTGATCGATAACTTTGGCGGTGCATTTGGCGCAACGAAGCAGTTGATTTCGAACGGCTGTGAACAAGTACATTACTTTTGTGGCCCGAACGATTCATACGATAACCAGAAACGTTTAGAAGGCTACATTGCCGCTCTAGGCTTCTATAATGTCAAATTTGATAATAACCTGATTATTAAATCTGATTTTACTGAAGAAGATGCGTATTTAAAGATGAAGGAAATTATTGAGCAAGGTGAAGTGCCGAAAGCAATTTTTTCCGCAAATGACGAAATGGCTCTTGGAGTCATCAGAGCAGCCAATGAAAGTGGTATTAAAATTCCACAGCAATTAAAGCTTATTGGTTTTGATAATATCAGAGAATCTGAAAGAGTGACCCCAGCATTGACTACTGTTACCCATCATAAGTATGAAATGGGTGTCAAAGCGGTTGAAGTACTATTTAGTGCGATGAATCGTGAAAAAGAAATAGAGCAAGTAACAATTCTACCGACTCAAATTGTTGATCGAGAAACCGTGTAGTTTTTATATTTGTTTATTCTTTCTTTCAGGTCAAAGAAACATATTTAATAATTTGTTTGCCATGAGTAAATTCATGGCAACAGCCATGTTTTGTGATTTTGGGCGATATTATATAGCCTTATAAGGATAGCGAAATGAAGTACAAGTGGCTTACAGTTCTCTTAGTTGCCATGGCAAGTTCTGTTTGTGCCAAAGAAAGAATAGAATTTATGGTGTCATCGGGTGACCAGATGGCATTTGTTAATGAAGTCATTAAACCTGAATATGAAAAGCGTTATCCTGATGTTGAATTAATTTTAACCAATGACGGTAATTTAGAGACACGCATGGCAGCAGGTGATTATCCTAATGTTTATGCTGGGATCTTTGGTTATATGGTACCAAGATATGCCAAACTAGGTCGCTTGATGTATCTTGATGATTTTGATGGTTTCGATGACATGACAGATCGTATCGAACCGCAATTCATGGAACAACATTTTGGCCGCCAGTATTACATCCCGTGGCACGCAACAACTCAGATGATGATTTATAACAAAGATTTGTTTAGAGAGGCTGGAATAGACCCAGAACTTCCTCCTCAGACTTGGGATGAATTATTGTTTGCCGCTGAGAAAATTAATAACTTACCTGCACGTTCAAATGGTAGCCGCGTACACGGTGTCGCACTATGGAATGATGCGTTGGCAAGTGGAGGCTGGTATTGGAACATGCTTTCGCCGATGTATTACAACTTCAACGATGGTGAGTACCAACTACTGAACCGCTACGGTACGCACCCAGTATTCGATAAAGAAGAAGCAGGCATGGTGCCATTCCTTGAAACCATGAAGCAGCTGCAGCAATTTGCCCCGCTAGCGATGGAGCAGAACTTTTTCTCTCGTACAATCGGTATTTGGCCTCAGTATGGCATAGCATGGCGCGCTAACCTGCAAGATGCTGCAGGTAAGCCAATGGTTATTGGTGAGGATGTCGGCATTGCACCTATCCCGGTCAGAGAAAAGGGTGATACACACTATTCAAACCTTGATGGTCGTGCATTGATGGTGTTCAAAAACACCCGTCATGTTGAACAGCGCAGCTGGCAGTTGATTGAACTGTTGATGGAAGATGATTTTAATCTCGAAGCGAACATGGCCCTGCAGAACTTACCAACACTAACGTCATTGCAGGATCACGAGTATTTTCAGACGCCCGATATCAAGCCGTTTGTTGACCAACTGCAAAATGTTGTGATGAATGAATCAAATGCAGCAGTATCAGAAGTCTCCAGCATTATATTAAATTATTATTCGCAGTCGGTTGTTATGGATAGGCTATCGCCAGAAGAGGCAGTGAAAGCCGCAACGGAAGATGTTAAAAAGATAATGCGCCGTTAACGGTTCCCTTTTATTGCGAATATCGGCTGCAGTGAACTGCAGCCTCCCAAAGATTTTAATTTTAGATGGAATAAAAGCCATGAACATAAAACGTTACTGGGTGCCATACCTGTTTATGTTACCGTGGGTAGCATATTTCATAATATTTATGCTATACCCATTCTTTTTGTCATTACAAAATAGCTTTTTAGATATAAATATTCTTAACCCAGAAAATACTCGGTTCGTTGGCCTTGGTAATTGGATTAGCTCGGCAACAGATTTTAAATTTTGGAAATCAATTTTTAACGTTTTCTTTAACCAAATTATTTTCATTACGCTAAGTTTTATCTGCGCAATGGGTGCAGCTCTGATGCTGAACGAAATTACGTTTTTATCAAGCCTGTTCCGAACGGTATTATTTATTCCTGTTGTGACCTCAATCACAGTGGCAATGATTATCTTTGATTTCATTGCCGGTCCTTCTGGGCCCATCCAATCGTTAATGATGGACTGGAACCTGTTGGATTCGCCAATATTCTGGAAATTTGAAAAATGGCTGCCGATGCCGGTGATTGCGGTGTTCAGTGCCTGGAAGTGGTTTGGTGTTCAGATGATCATTTTCCTTGGTGGTATTGCCAGTATTAACCGTTCGCTACTTGAAGCTGCTGATATCGATGGCGCTGGCTGGTGGCGGAAAATCACTAAGATCATCTTGCCATTAATCAAACCTCAGATTGTGTTTGTTATGACGATCAACGTGATCAACGGTTTGCAGATGTTCACCGAAGTCTTTATGAATTTCGATTTGCAAGGCGGTCCTCATAATTCGGCATTGACCCCTGTACTTCACTTGTACCAGACAGGTTTTGAGCAAATGAAGATGGGTGAAGCTTCAACCATTGGACTTCTGCTAGCGATTGTGATTTTCGTATTGACCATGCTTCAGTTGAAATTGACTAAGGGTAAGGATTAACCATGAATAATTCCAATAAAGGCAAGTTGCTTATTTATGTTGGCTTGGCGGCTGCCAGCTTAATCGTTCTTTATCCGTTTTTCTTTATGATCATCAACTCGTTTAAGTCGGGCTCTGAAATCATGCACTCACCGAACGCCTTGCCAACCTCATGGTCAGCCAAGGGGTATATCGAAGTTTTTGATAGTGTGAATCTATGGCGTATTTTCTTTAATACAATCTTTGTCTCGGTATCAATCATGGTACTAAACTGCTTGTTGTCGGCGATGGTGGCTTTTGCTATCGCTAAAACCAAGATGCCGGGCCGCCAAGTTTGGTTGCGCTTGATCCTGTCTTCAATGATGGTGCCAGCGATTTTGTTCACTATTCCGGTATACATGATGATGTATGACTGGGGGTGGGTGAATACTTATCGGGTTCTGATCATTCCAGGTGCCATCAGTGCGTATAACATCTTCTTGCTGTACCAGTTTATGACTCAGGTCGATGAGGCTTATCTTGAGGCTGCCCGTATTGATGGTGCCAGCGAGATGCGGATTTTCTTCAAAGTGGTGCTGCCAATGATGCGTCCAGCGATGGCAACCGTGGGGATCCTGACCTTTATGGGGGCATGGAACGATTTCATGGGGCCACTACTTTATATCCGTGACGATTCAATGCTGACGCTACAGCTGGCACTGTTTAAATTCCAGCAAGATATTCCAGCCGGTAATTTAGAGCAGGTATGGGCCATGACCACAATGATTGCAGTCCCTGTCGTCTTTGTATTCTTCTTTATGCAGAAGAACTTCATTAAGGCATTCACCGGGGTGGGAGTGAAGTAATGACCGTTTCACAGTTAAAAAAAATCGTACTGCTTCTTTCTGTTGTCTTAATTGCTTATTGGGCTGCTTGGGGTAAGGCTTATTTCCTGTCGAAAAGCTATTTCGATTATGCGGTTGAGCAGGAAGCGGCTGAAAACTATGTTATCGCCTTGAAAGGGATGAATAAGCTGGAGCTTCGCATTGATGAGGAATACCTCGGTGGTTATCAGCAAGTTATTGAGGCCTGGGAGCATGCACTCTTTGGTATTCGTCCTTCGTTCTACGAAGAGGCCTTGATCGCCCCTGCACGTTTGATCCCACTCATTGCAGATGAAGAACTACAGGCGTTCATCGATATTTATGTCCAGCTAGACAGCAAGTACGTGCCTGAAGTGGCCTATATGCAGCTTCAACGCGCAAGGTTAGTCGGCAATGAAGCACTTGCTGCTGAGATGGATGAGTTTCTAAAACAAGCATTCCCTGACTTTGATTTTAAATAATCAATTTTACTCTTTTGCCGCCCAACTCGGGCGGCCTTTTTAAATTATCTCTGTTGAGATGAATTAGCACTCATAGATTTCGGAGTATTGTATGGACCTGCCATATAAGAACAGTACCTTACCTGTTGAAGATAGAGTTGAGGACTTATTGTCACGAATGACCGTGGCAGAAAAAATTGGCCAGTTATGCCAGTCTCCCATGCTGGAATACAATATTCATCGTAAAACGTATCTGGAACATATTAGCCAAGGTCGCTGGGGATCACGTATTCTCGCTGATACTGCTTGGGCGGGTAATGCACCAGGTGAAACGGTTAGTCCAAGCCAATTAAATGAAATTCAGCGTGCTGCCGTTGACGGTAGCAGACTGGGCATTCCGTTAATCATTGCCCGTGATGTGATTTATGGCCAGCAAACTGTGTTGCCGATCCCGCTGGCACAGGCTGCATCGTGGAACCCTAGCCAAATTCAAAAAGCCTACCGTTGTATCGCCAAAGAAGCTTCGTCCCTAGGCATTCATTGGACGTTTGCGCCTATGCTGGACATTGTCCGTGACCCGCGTTGGGGCCGGGTTATTGAAAGCAGTGGTGAGGACCCGTATCTGACCAGCCAGTTTGCCAAAGCGGTCGTAAAAGGCTTCCAAGGCGACTCGCCGGCGGATGAAGACTCTTTGGTTGCCTGCGCCAAGCACTTTGTTGGCTATGGTGCATCAGAAGGCGGCCGTGACTACGACACCACTGAAATTTCTGACAATACACTGCACAATGTCTACCTTCCACCTTTTGCTGCTGCGGTTGAGGCCGGGGTTGAAACGGTGATGTCAGGCTTTAACGACTTGGGTGGTACACCAGTTTCAGGTAGTGAGTCGCTGATCAACGGTTGGCTGAAGTCAGATCAAGGTTTCGATGGCATGGTGATCAGTGATTGGGGCTCGATCTCCGATCTTGCTTATTTCGGCGTGGCTAAAGATGCTGAAGGCGCGGCAGAGCAAGCGCTTAAAGCCGGTGTTGATATGGCGATGACCAATGAAGCGTATGAAGGACACCTGCAAGAACTGCTCGACAAAGGGGCGATTAATATTGCGCTTGTCGATGAGTCTGTTCGCCGTGTGTTAAGAACCAAGTTCAACGCAGGACTGTTTGAGCGTCCTTATGTCGATGAATTCAAACACAAGAGTGTGATGCGTCATCCGGAGCATCTTGCCGAGGCACAAACGGTGGCCGAGCAAAGCATGGTGCTGTTGAAAAACAACCATGATTTGTTGCCGATTGATGCTAAACCGATGACCATCGCGGTGATTGGTCCGCATGCCCATTCCAAACGCCAGCACCTGGGCTCTTGGTGTTTAGACGGTAAGACGGAGGATGTGACCAGCATTTATGAAGGCATTAAAGTATGGACCTCCAAGCTGGATTGCACCATTGAACTGCTGACCGAAGAGGCCGCATTTACCGATGAAATGGTGGAATGCGCCCACCGTGCTGACATCGTGATCCTTTGTACGGGTGAGAGTCACCGCCGTACCGGTGAGGCACGCAATATTGCCGAGCTAACATTACCTGCCGGTCAAGAAGAACTGATCCGCGCGATAGGTGAAGTTGGCAAACCGCTGGTTGTGGTGCAATGTACTGGCCGCCCTGTGCCGTCAGCGGCAACAGAGCAGCATGCCGATGCACTCCTGTATGCATGGCAGTCTGGTACTGAGGCCGGTCACGCCGTGGCAGGGCTATTGTTCGGTGATGTATCACCATCAGGTCGACTGCCGATGTCGGTGCCACGTAGCACGGGCCAGATCCCAATGTACTACGCCCGTAAGCCGCTCGGTAAAATGCGCGACTTCCTTGACTATCAGCCATACAAAGATCAGAAAGATACCCCGCTTTACCCATTCGGTTTTGGCTTGACCTACGGGGAGTTCGAATACTCGAACCTGCGTTTGAGCAAAACAGCGATGACGGTCGGAGAGACGGTAGAAGCCACCGTTACCCTACACAATAAAGGGAGCCGTACCGCGACTGAGGTGGTTCAGTGTTATATCCGCCAGCAGGTGGCATCGACTACACGACCAGTCCGTGAATTGAAAGACTTCAGCCGGGTGACATTGGAACCGGGTGAAACGGTAGACGTGACGTTATCTTTACCGGCGGAAAAATTGCGTTTCTATGGTATTGATAAGGCATTCTCGTTAGAAGGTTCAGCCGTTGATGTTTATGTGGGTGGCGATAGTAATGCAGCCTTGAATGCTTCATTTCAAATAAAGTTATAGCCCCGAAGCATTATTTCAAAGAGCTTGAATGCTCTTTAGCTTAGATTTAAATCCTTATCAGTAACCTGGTAGGGATTTTTTTGTCATTCCCTCTTCACTTTTCGCTGT
Organism: Photobacterium lutimaris; assembly: GCF_003025555.1. GTDB lineage: Bacteria > Pseudomonadota > Gammaproteobacteria > Enterobacterales > Vibrionaceae > Photobacterium > Photobacterium lutimaris. The sequence goes on from NZ_PYMH01000004.1 coordinate 38,195, forward strand.
ACTTTGTTAAATGAAGCGAAAAGCTTGTCGTAAAATCAATTTTCACTCTCTTGTATCGTTTCTACAAGTGTGAGGTTCTTAACGGTTTTGTCTTTTTGTTTAAGAGCAAATCAGCTTGTTTTTACGGTGGTTAAATATGCTAGCCTCTCTGTTTTTACGCTTAAGCTATTGGTTAGTATTGGTTTTTTTATGGGTGGTTTTGTTGTTTGTTTTTATAAGTAGTCATTAAAGCTGTCGAAATGTTTCTATAAAGGGGTATGTAAATCAACGTTGATCAATTAAAATAGCTGCAATCACGGCCTTATTCGTTAAATAAGTAGAGAGGCCGAGTTGACTGCCATTTTAGGACAATCAGAAAAGGGCTGTTTGAGGCAGCAAGATTGGTGCAGTGTTACACATGTGACGCCTTATGGGGCAAAAACAACTCTAATTATCCTATGAGTTAGAGGTAATACGGTACTGAAAAATACCTTTAATGTAGTCATTAATTTGGCAATTTGGATATAAGGTTCGTGGTAATGCAAAAAAAGAATACTCATCAGAAACGCCCTAATATCATCTACATTATGTCTGATGACCACGCCATTCGCGCACTCAGTGCCTACAACAGTGATATTGCCCACTTGGCACCGACGCCCAATCTAGACCGCATTGCCCAAAATGGTGCGCGGTTTGACCAATCTTTCGTGACTAACTCCTTGTGTGGCCCCTCTCGGGCAGCGATGCTGACAGGAAAGTTTGGTCATAAAAACGGTTTCAACCACAACGGGCAGTTGTTTGATGGTCATCAGCCGACTTGGCCAAGACTGCTCAAAGCCAATGGCTACAAGACGGCATGTATTGGTAAATGGCACATTAATCTCACACCGGATGGTATCGACTTTGACCATTGGGAGGTATTGAATGATCAGGGTGAGTATTACAACCCGGACTTTATCACAGCGCAGGGGGTTAAGCGTGAGCATGGTTATACCACCGAACTCATAACCCAGAAGTCGCTGCGTTGGTTGGAGCAACAACAGCAAAACGATGAACCATTCGCTTTACTGTTGCACCACAAGGCACCACATCGCAATTGGATGCCGGCCCCGCAACATATGAGAGCGTTTGAGAACACTTCCTTCCCGGTGCCCGACAACTACTTTGATACTTACGAAGGTCGCGCGGCGGCCGCCATGCAGACCATGACGATTTATCGAGATGCCCAAGAAGGTCATGATTTGAAAATGACCAAGGGAGTCGGGGAGACGGAGTGGCGTGAGGATATCTGGCCATTTTTGTTAGCCCGTCTAACGCCCGAGCAGCGTCAGGCGTGGGATGAAGCCTACCAAGCGCGCAATGATTGGTTTAATGCCAACGAAGCCAACATGAGCGAAGAAGACATCGCCATTTGGAAGTACCAGCGTTACCTCCAAGATTACCTTGCGACCATTATTTCGGTTGATGAGTCTGTGGGTGAGGTGCTTGATTACCTCGAAGCGAATGGCCTCGCGGATAATACCATTGTGGTTTATACCTCTGATCAGGGGTTCTATATGGGTGAGCATGGCTGGTTCGACAAGCGGTTTATGTATGAAGAGTCGTTCCGCGCCCCTCTACTTATCCAATACCCGAACCGTATCAAACCGGGAACGGTGGTGGAGCATTTGGTGCAGAACATCGATTATGCCCCGACATTTCTTGAATATGCTGGCGTTGATGTGCCTGCTGACATTCAGGGGGAGTCTATGGTACCGCTGCTGGATGGTGAGTCTCCAGTCGACTGGCGTCAGTCGCTTTACTACCATTTCTATGAATACCCCGCGATGCATGATGTAACTCGGCATTACGGTACCCGTGACCACCGCTATAAGCTGATGCACTTCTATTACGATATTGATGAGTGGGAATTTTACGATATCGATGAAGACCCGACTGAGATGAATAATGCAATCAACGATCCCCGCTATCAGCAGGAGATTGCACGGCTCAAAGCCGAAATCGGTAAACTGGAATCAAAATATGATGTACCGCCTCGAGATGAGTGGGTCAATTTACCGCTGGAATATAAACCTGCCCCAACGTTAGAAGAGCTTTTTCCTGAAAGTTTTCAGGTAGCTTGCCAATGAATGCAGGCCGGTATTTATCCGTTTTTACTTGACGTAATTCAATGACTCGGGCTTAGGCGCTAAGCCCGGGTTTTTAAATACCCTACATAAAAAGAGAATAAACAAGTATGTCATCACTATTCACATGGACGAGAAAAATCACCAATCGGTTGATTGTTACCATTGCTATTGCCTTTTGCTCGATTGCATTTGTGGGATTTGAAGGGTTAAGTGGCTTGAATCATTTATCGACTCAAACCTCGCGATTGGTTGAAGATGATTTGGCTAAGGTCATTACCATCAGTGATATTCAGCAGCGGGTTGAACAAGCAAGGGGTCACTCTTTGCTTGCGATTCAGCATGACCCTGCTTCAATTAGCGTCAGTTACCATGCTCATCCTATTTCACTTCACACGGATTTTATCCACGAAAGCTATGATGATCTTCAGGCGCTGTATTTTGATCTGATGACATTTCACATGGGATCACGCCTGGAGCAGGTTGCCACCCAGGCCCGTTCCTTGACCGATGAGCTTTTCTTCTCAGGTTTTGAGGTGATTGTGGAGTTACTTGAGCAAGGGGAATACCAGCAAGCTAACGTTCTGCTGCTCAACGACGTCAACCCCAAAATTGAACAACTTAAAACGTTGATCAGTACGATGAATGATTTGAGTGCCACAGAGGCACGAGATACCTATTCTGAAGCTGTCAGTAACGGTCAACGATTTGTATTTAGTATGAGTACGGCTCTGGTCGTCAGTACCTTGGCACTGATAGGTATTGCCTTTCTGACAGTACGCCGCATTGTTTTTGCGCTTAAGGGGCTGCAGTCAACAGCAAACAGCATTGCTGAGGGTGACCTAACTTGTCGAGCACAGGTTAAAGGCCAAGATGAGTTCACGGTTATCGCTGATGCTGTCAATAATATTGCAGCGAGATTCCAGCAAACCGTCTCTTTGATTGGTGATTCTGCCAACCAATTAAACCTTGCCTCTCAGCAAAATACTCAGCTGAGCGAGCAGACTGCGTCCAATGCAGCTTCACAGCAGGCGCAAATTCAAAGAATCGCAGCGGCAACTGAAGAGCTGACAGCAACGGTAAGCGATGTTGCCCTCAGTGCTGTTGCTGCAGCCGAAGCTTCCCAAAAATCTGATGAGCTAGCCCAAAGTGGTGTGGGGGTCGTTAACGAGGCTATTGCCCAGTCTGTTGATTTGGCTGATGAAATTGAGCAGGCCAAAGTCGCCATTAATGAACTTGGCAAGTATTCCCAAGATATCGGCAGTGTTTCGGATACGATACGCGACATATCCGATCAAACCAATTTACTGGCGTTGAATGCTGCCATAGAGGCGGCACGGGCAGGCGACTACGGTCGTGGCTTTGCTGTGGTCGCAGACGAAGTTAGAACCCTGGCGCAGCGAACTAAAAGTGCGACTGAAGATATTCAAGAAACAATTGTTCGCCTGCAAACCGGTTGTCAGCACACCATTGAGCGCATGGAGTCAGGTGATCAATATGCCCGCGAAAGTACGGTCAAAACCAAGCAGGCAGGTGAAGCGCTTCAGGCGATCACTGAAACCGTTGCCAGCATAGCGGAAAAAAATATACAGATAGCGTCTGCTGCTGAACAGCAGGCGGTAGTGACTGGAGAGGTAAATACGAATGTCTTTGAAATTAACGCCTTGGCGGATAAGACAGTAGGCCATTCAGCATCAAGTCAACAAGCATCACAATCGATTTCAGAACTTGCAGAATCATTAACAACAGAAGTTAAACGCTTCACTGTTTAGTAAAGAGAACAATATGAAATACAAAACGATAGCACTGAGTGTCGGCCTGATTTTTGCCGCTACCAATGTATATGCAGAGAGTAAGGAATACATTGCTTTTTTTGATCACACTCTCCCATTAGAGGAGCGGTTGGATGATATTAGTAGCCGCCTAACGAATGAAGAAAAAGGTCATATGATCACCTTGTGGAACAAGGGTGTTCCAAGGTATGGGTTGAAGTCATTTATGCCAGGTGAGGCCCTGCACGGTCTTGCATCTCCACGGCAAAATGCAGCAACTGTATTTCCCCAGTCTATTGGCTTGGCTGCGACATGGCAGCCGGAGGCCGTCAAGCAAATGGGAGATGCTGTTTCCGATGAAGCTCGAGCGCAATATCACAATGGACCTGTGATTAAAGATGGCAAGCGTGGCCCATTAACTTTCTGGTCACCTGTTATCAATATTGCTCGCGACCCGCGTTGGGGGCGTACCCAAGAAGCCTATGGTGAGGATCCGTTACTCAATGGTGTGATGGCCAGTGCCTATGTCAAAGGGTTACAGGGCGATCACCCCAAATACCTCAAGACAGCTGCCGGGGCCAAGCACTTTGTGGCCAACAACGAAGAACACAATCGCTTTAACGGTAATGCCGATATTTCAGAAAAACAGTTACGCGAATACTACTTCCCGGCCTATAAACAAGTTGTCCAAGATGCGAATGCGCAAATTGTGATGACCGCGTATAACAAGCTTAATAATGAACCTGCGGTTACCAATACTTGGTTGGTTCGAGATGTATTACGTGGAGAATGGGGTTTTGATGGTTTCGTGCTAGGTGACTATGGCTCAATACTGATGACCACAAAAGGATGGGGCGAGCGCAGCTTCCACGGTCACGACATCTATGACAACTATGTTGATGCGGCTGCCGCAGTTCTCAATGCTGAAACGCTGGATTTTGATAACACCCGTATTTTCCGCAAGGAAGCGCTCACAGCAATCGAACAAGGTAAAACCACGTCAGAGCAACTGGACCGAGCATTTAGAAATACCATGCGTGTCGGTTTACGCTTGGGTATGTTTGATCCAGAAGAACTGTCACCATGGAAAGACATCCCGTTTGAAAAAATGACCACATTTAAGCCGCTAGCACTTGAGCTCGCAGAGAAGAGTATGGTCTTACTGCAAAATGAGCCAGTGAATAGCCAACCGCTATTACCTATCGATAAATCTACCACAAAATCTGTCGCAATCATTGGCCCTAACGCTAACGTTTTGAACTTCGGTACCTACTCTGGTACAGCTAAAAACCCTATCACGCCATTGCAAGGCATTCGAGATTATCTTGGTGATGATGTCGACGTCATGTACGTACCATGGACCCAAAATCAAGGTGAACTTAACCCAATCCCACTAGAAAGTATTACATTACTTGATAACCAAGGGCTAGGTGTTTGGACCGCTGATTATTACACCAACCGAAATGGCAGTGGTAAACCTGTCGCCAATAACACGGTTGGCAATATTGATTTCGACTTTGGTAACAAACCGCCGCACAAAGACCTAAACAACGAGAATTTTGCCGTCAAATATACAACGACAATTGTACCTCCTCAAAGTGGTCTGTATACGTTAGGCGTTGAATCCCAAGGCCATGAAATGGTGTTTGATATTGATGGCTCCACTATATTTAGAGACCACGGTAATAACAGCAAGCCACTTCGAACAACAGTAGAGCTTGAATTGGACTCTCAGAAAACTTACACGTTTACTGTGTTAGCTATGGAAAAACGCGGCAGCTCTGCACGCTCAGTCAAATTTGGCTGGGAACTGCCATCAGAAGGCACTACTTATGAAGGCGCAGAGCTTGAAGCGGCTAAGAAAGCCGATGTTGTTATTGCCGTTATGGGCTTATCGACTGAATATGAACGAGAGTCGATTGACCGCACTTCAGAAGGCCTGCCTTCTGAGCAAATTGATTTGCTAAGAAGCATTGTTAAGGTCAACCCAAAAACTGCCGTGGTACTGCAATCAGGGTCTTCAATTGAAAGTCCGTGGCTAAAAGACAATGTACCGGCCATTTTGCAAAGCTGGTACCCAGGGGAGCAAGGTGGTGCTGCCATCGCGAATACGTTGTTCGGTGACAATAACCCAGGCGGTAAATTGCCATTGACGTTTGTGAAGTCGTGGAGTGATTTACCGGCATTTGGCGACTACGATATCACCAAAGGCCGTACTTACCTGTACTTTGACAAAGAGCCTCTTTGGGCCTTCGGCCATGGCCTGAGCTACACCCAGTTCGCTATGTCAGATCTGAAGTTCGACAGCAATATCGCTAAAGATGGCCAAGTCAATGTCACAGTAACGCTAGAAAACACCGGCAAAGTGGCTGGCGATGAAGTCATTCAAGTCTACGTGACCGATATGTTTGAGCGCAGCGAAAAGCCGATTCAACGTTTGAAGGCGTTTGAGCGCGCGTCATTGGAACCGGGTGAAAAGCGTGATATTACCTTAACCTTCGATACCGCTGACTTGGCCTACTGGGACGAAAAAACCAAAGGCTGGATGCTAGGTGACAAATACGAAATCCGGGTTGGTAATGCGTCGGACAATATTGTAATGACCGACACAATAACGGTTAAGTAATTATTGCTAATTGCCGTTAGGCCAATGAAAGACTCGCCGCTGATAAAAAGCAGCGAGTCTTTTTTTCAATAGATAAATTTGATTAATTACAAATGAAGGTAGAAATGATGCAGGGATTACCATTTCGCTTATCTGTTTTAGCTGGGTGCCTTGCTATTCAGTTAGTACAACCAGCGCCATTACAGGCTGGTGAGGCCCCATTAATTGCCGCTGGACAAGATCTCAATGCGACCCGTGACGCTCGTATGGCTTGGTTCCGTGACGCTAAGTTTGGCATGTTCATTCATTGGGGTGTTTATTCCATGTTTGAAGGCGAGTACAAAGGAGTCGATACGCCCCGGTATGCTGAATGGATTTGGAATAACGCCCGTATACCTGCTCAAGAATATGTCGATTTAGCGAAGCAGTTTAACCCCGTTGCCTATGATCCCGCTGAATGGGTGAAATTGGCGAAGGATGCCGGTATGACTTATATGGTATTGACGGCCAAACACCATGATGGTTTTGCCATGTTTGATACAGCAACCAGTGATTGGGGAATTAAAGATTCAACATGGGGTAAAGATGCGATAACCCCGCTGAAAAAAGCCGCTGATGATGCAGGTTTACGTTTTGGTTTGTATTACTCACAATCTTTAGATTGGGGAAACCATGGTGATGAAGGTGGAGCGCATTGGGATAGTTCTTACTCCCCATACCCATCTCTAGACCGTTCTAAATGGGCAGAACGATTCAATAATTATATGAGTGACGTTGCTTTCCCGCAGCTTGAAGAATTAACGACCAATTATGGCAATCTCGATTTGTTCTGGTGGGATATGCCTAAAAATATATCGGATACTCAGGTTCAGAAGATGGCAGACATGTTATGGGGGAATCAACCGCATATCGTCTCTAATCGTCGACTCGCCAGCCGTAAGAATGCACTTCAATTCGGTGATTTTGATACCCATGAGCAATCCATTCCACCAGTCCCCCAGCTCGATAGCTACTGGGAAAGCTGTATGACGATGAATAATACTTGGGGCTATCGTCGCTCAGACCAAGACTGGAAGAGTACGGCTGAATTGATTCATAACCTGACCGGTGTGGTCAGCAAAGGCGGTAACTACTTGCTGAACATTGGCCCAAAATCCGATGGTAGTTTTCCACAAGCATCTATCGAACGTTTGCGGGATATTAGTGAGTGGATGAAGGTCAACGGCGAGTCGATTCACGGAACAACGGCCACCCCGTTTTTATTCCAACAAGCTTTTCGTGGGGCAACAACACAACGTGTACATGATGATGGTGTAACGTTGTATCTGCATGTTTACGATTGGCCGAAAAATGGTGAGCTACAGGTGCTCGGTGTTGCCAATGAAAAACTGTCAGCGTACCTGTTAGCGGATAACGACAAAACGCCGCTGAAGATCAGCCACAATGATAAAGGGGTAACTCTTGTTGTCCCTGCTCAGGCTCCAGACCAATACAGCTCGACGGTTGTTTTGGAAGTGAAGGGTGAGCTGGAGATAGAAGAAGTCACGGGTGTGATGACGGTTGATGGTATGGTACTTCGTTCATTAGACGCTAAGACCACGGATGTTCATTATAACACCTGGTACAACAGCTTAACAGACTGGTCAGGGGCTGAAAGCGCTGCCAGCTGGCAAGTAGACTTCGCTGAACCTGGACGTTATGCCGTGCAGATGTTCCACGGAAACTTGGATGAATCCCGCATGCAGTTAACTCTGGGTGACAATACGGCCAACCTGATCATACCAGCCACGGGTGATGAGAATATGCGCCGTAAATACCCGAAGCCGACCATTGTTGGAGAAATTGTTGTTACTCAAGCGGGTGAGCAAACCCTGACGTTAACCCCTGCTACTGAAGGCTTTACTCGAGTCAACATGGGAGAATTGACTATTCTTCCGTTGGGAGACGCAATACAAGGACCGGATAGCAACATTGGCTTGCATGCAATGAATGCAGATTATAATGGCAAAGCGGTTGTTTACCGCGGAGCTCGCCAGTTTTTGAATGGTGAAAAAGAGGCGTTATCGTGGGACGTCACCATTACTCGCCAGACAGGGAGTTTTGATGTTGTTTCTACCTATCGCAGTGAACAAGAACAGGCAATCACCCTTTATGTTGGTGATAAAGGGTTCCCACTTACTTTGCCTGCAACGGGAGAGTTCCCTGAGCCTCTAAACCTGCACGTCGGGAAAATTGAGTTGACTGAATCCGGGGTAACGCAAGTACGTTTAGAAACGTCAGCCACCGGTATTTTTGATTTTTATGGCCTTGAGCTTTTTGATGCGGGATTTTATGCTCGCAGCGAAGAGCCATTGGCCACTGAATTCCCAATTGTGCGTAGTCACAATAATTATGTGGACAAAGGACAGCATCCAAAGGCGCACTTTGCAGACAAAGTATTGGATGGTAGCAGCCAAACTCGCTGGCTACCTTCACCGCGTAACCCTAAAAATATGTGGTTCGAAGTTGATTATGGAAAGCCGCAACACATTAAGCACATAAAACCAGTGATAGAAGAACGCTTGGGACAAACAGCATTTTTTAATTCCATTGAACTGATTGTGACTTATCTCGATGAAAATGGAGAGTGGCAGAAACTGACGACATTGCCAGCCCATAAAGCGAATCAAGGGTTTGCTGCTGACAAAACGGCAAGACAATGGCGCTTTGAATTTAGTTCAAATCGACGTGGCACATTCTCCGTAAGCCAGTTGGTTATGAATTAATGAGTGTTTTTATAGTTTGAATCACCTTAGTGTCAGGTTAATAAATCTGGCACTTTGCTATTAACCTGAGTGTTGAAATATTTAATTTTATCCGTCTCCTTATAATTTACTTTATATGTTGTATGACGGTTATCTCTTCGAGTACCAAATACTTGAATATTAATCGTAAATAAAGGGATTTATGAGAAAAATTTTATCTTTAGTGGTTTTGTCCATGTTTAGTACTGGTGTGTTGGCTGATCGTACTTATATTAATCCTATGGATCTCGAATATCAGTATGGTGAAAGGATTCCGGAACGTCGCCAATTCATTAAGGCTGAAGGCTTGGTTACCCGGCAAAGCGCAGATCCGGTTGTCGTTAGCTTTGAAAAAGGTGGCAAGCATCAGGGCTATTTTTTGTTTGCCAGTCAGGGGCGGGGATATTGGATGTCCGAAGATCTCGTGACCTGGCAGCATATTGAGCCGACTGATGAATGGCCAGTCAGCTACTTCACGCCGGGTTCCGGTTCGGATCCTACTACCGAGAAAGATCCGCAGAGCGGGCTGGAATGGAAAGATATGATAGCACCGGCAGCGTTGGCGAAGGATGGTAAGATCTACCTACTGTCATCCAATCGTAAAGGCGGCCTGACAACGCTGTTCGTTTCTGATGACCCGGCATCAGGTAAATGGAAGGAGGCCGATGAGGACCTAGGCTTCCCTGTTGTCGGAGATAAAAACCTCTGGGACCCGGCGCTTTACCACGAGGGTGAGCAGTGGTACGTATACTGGGGCTCCTCAAATTTATATCCATTGTGGGGGGCTAAAATCAATCGAAATAATATAGACGGCTTGTATATCGATCGCTTTGCCAAGCCTCTGCTGGCGATGCATCCAGATGTGCATGGTTGGGAGCGGATGGGCTTTGACCATACTTCCCCTCAAGCCCCCTACGTGGAAGGGCCGGAAATGCTTAAACATGGCGATACCTACTATCTTTCCTACGCGGGCCCCGGTTCAGATGGAAACGTGTATGGCGATGGGGTCTATATCGGCAAGTCCCCCTTGGGGCCGTTCACTTACCAGGAGCACAACCCGGTGACTTATAAGCCTGGAGGCTATGTCCATGGCGCTGGTCATGGCAACACCTTTAAAGATGCCTTTGGTAATATCTGGCGCAGTGGCTCTAATTGGTTTGGGGTTAATTGGGTGTTCGAGCGGCGAAATGTGATTCTACCGTCTGCAATCGACGACGATGGCATTTTATATTCAACGGCCCGTTTTGCTGACTTCCCGCAATTTGCGCCAACGGGTAAGTACAGCGACCCCAACGAGCTGTTCACCGGCTGGATGTTACTGTCCTACAATAAGCCTGCTTGGGCGACGTCCGAATTGCCTCCCGAGAATGGCCGTACTTTTGATGCGAGCTTTGTGACGGATGAAAACCCACGCAACTTCTGGGTTGCGGGTGAGAACAATGATGCCCAGCATGTTGTGGTCGATCTGCAAGGCGATAAAACGGTCAATGCCATTCAAATCAACTATGCCGATTACATGGTGGCTGGTGAAGAGTATCGGGCGCCGTTACCGAGAGATAACAGGACTGCGGAATATAAGCAGCGGATCTATACCCATTACCGTCTTTTGCTGTCCAGAGATAATAAAACCTGGACGGAGATCAGCAATAACCTCGACAAGCAGGAAAATCGGTCAAATATCTACATTGAATTGGATGAGCCGGTCACCGCCCGTTTCGTGCGCTTTGAGAATGTTCATGTTGGGGTGAAACATCTGGCGTTGAACGGATTACGGGTGTTTGGCTCTGCCAATGATGAGTTGCCAGCTATGCCTGAACAAGTAACAGTGATGCGAGATACTGATCGCCGCAATGTATTTGTGGCTTGGCAGGCGGTGGAAGGCGCTGTTGGATATAACGTACGCTTCGGTATTGCTCCGGATAAGCTTTATCATACCTATCAGGTATGGGGTGATGAGTTTGCTGGTCAAAAGGAGATTCGCTCACTGGACATTCATAAAGGCTATTATTTCGCGGTCGAGGCATTTAACGAGACGGGTGTCTCCAAGTTGTCCTCCCCCAAGATGGCCAAATAACCAGATTGTGCCAATGCTGGCTGTCGCTGAATGAGATAATAAAATGCGCTACTGTGACTTCCAGTAGCGCATTTTTTATTGTCTACGGGCGGGTGATCAATAAACTTGGTACTCTGCAATCCAATTAAAACTTTGCCCGACAGGTACATTGACCTCAATGAAGTTTTCCGGAGACAGTGAACGGTCATTCGCCCAAATGACGAGTTTGTTTAATGGCTGGTCTACTTGAACATCAATGCCTCTGTTCAGTTCACGGTGATGGACACGAAACTGGTGATCATCAGGGGTATTGGTAAACCCCGTCAGTGGAACGTACAGTCGCTTATCATCGCGGATTGCGTCAAGTATCTTGAGGCTATCATTTTGTAGTTCTACACGTGACTCACTCTTGTGTTTTTTCGGTGTAAAAGGAAAAAATACCTGATACTGTTCATCAACATCCTGGTCATCAATGACAAAAAAGTGGTGATTAAAGACGTTGGTTTCAATCGGTTTCTCACCCGTGTTTTCCAAGCGATGCGACATGGTAAACCCTTGCTCATTCAAGCTAATCGTTTTCTGATAACGATAGCCATAACCATTGTCTGCCTGTAGCGTGTGTACGAACTCGATACGGTCTTCCAAAGCGTTCACTTGCCATTCACCATGGTCAAGGATCTGGTAGGGGTTGGTAAAGTTAAACCGTTTCTCGTCTTCTGGTTTTTCCAGAACACCGATACCGATACGAACAAAAGTATCGGATTCACCATAGCCTAGATTATCGAATATCTGAGCCGGCCCTTTCACGCTGAAGTGCAGTTCCGGATCATGTACTGGTTCAGGGCGCCAGCGACCGAAGTATTCCACACCTTCAAACTTAAGTGAGTGAATTAAGCCTGACCAATCAAAGCGAACGGAGCGATAAGAACCTTTTTCGGCATCAGGTAGATAGATCGCCATTTCTACCGCATCGTTCGTCAACCGAGCTTCAGGGAAGCTGAAAGCTGACACTCCAGCGCTCACTAAAGATAAACAGCCACATAATAACCCGCAGACTTTCATTTATTTTCCTTCATTTGTTAATGAAAAAAGCGCAAACCTAGCAGAAAGCTGACCAACTTCATGCCCGTCAGCCAGCATCTGCTAGGAAGCACTCAGCCTCACTCCCGCCTCAATGGAATGATTCCGGAGAGATTCGAGGCAATCTAAAGTGAGGTTTGCCCTCGTCATGAAAAGTCAGGGCACTCCAAGTACCGCTTTGTGAGCGCTTTCATGGAAGGTACTCTCAAATCTATTGTTGTTGCCAGAAAATAGGGTTGGAGTAGAACCACAAGTCTTGCCAAGGGTCTTGATTGCCTTGCTGTTTTTTCGGCTCTAAGATGTCGGTATTGGTACCCCGAAGTCGTAAATAACCATTGTTGTGCTCGCGTGGGATATCGATAGTCAAAGCAATGGTGTTGTTTTTCACTTCCCACTGCGACTTATCGATACGTTGGACGACCTTAGTGGTGCTATTCGCGTTGGGTTCTTGTGCAATGGCTGGGGATACGGCGCCTGTAATCACGTCAATACGGTTGAGTTCTGGTGCATCACCATTGGCGTTCTTGCCTTTGTTGAGGTTGACTTCCAGTTTCAGTGACAGTGTTTGTTGCTGCTTATTCACCAGCAGGGTCTCACCAAGTGAAGCATTGGTTTTGCCCTTGCCATTATCTTCGCCATTGCTCAGTCCTACATTGAGGCCGCTGATCAGATCACCAAAGACCATAAAGCTGCGACCGTTGCGGATCCCGTCCATGATATCTGCCGGCTCGTTGCGGGCGTAGACATAGGTCTTGTTGTACTCGCCTGGCCAGAAGTCGCGGCCGCCAACGCCGACATGTTTGTGCGAGTCGGCTGACGAGCTGATCCAAAAGCGCATGCCGTGGCCGAGGATATGATCCCATACCCCGCCGACGATACCGGTCATCTGGTCGGTGCCGTTGAAGCTACCGAATTTATAGTATGCACCACGGGCCCCTCTCGCTCCCTGGTGGCCCGGAGAGCCGACCATACCGACAAAGACGTCAGGATCGGTCTGGTGCCAGGTCATCAGTTTTTCTGGGGTAACCCGGGCCCATTCGGCAATCCCTGTTGCCTGTCGGCTCGGGTGGTTCTTGATGATGATCGGCTTCTCATTCTGGCTGGCCAGAAAATTGATGCCTTTTTGCATGTGCGCGACATTGTTGCGCTGTCGGGTTTTCTTTTGGTACTCCCTGATAGAGTAGTCACGCTGGAACTGGACCAGAACGTCGCGCTCGTCGGCATTGATCGGCATCATCACGGTTGCGTGCTCACCATCTGGCACGTCCAGCTCAATGCCAAAGAACTGGTGGACCTCCGGTACGGATTCGCGGGCTTGTAGCAGCTCGGGATAGGCATGGTCGTGAAGCAGCTTGGAGTGCTCCGGTCCGCCATGGTCGGTATTGACCAGCCAGCTCAAGCCAAACTTCTTGGCGGCTTGGGCGTTGTTGAGGTAAGTGTGGAGGCTGTCGCCCCCTTTGATCGGCGACCATGGCGTAGTGGATTTATCCCACTTCACGCTCCAGTGGGTATGGGCATGGTGCTCGCCCGCCAGCCATTGTCTTTCTTGGGCTGTTGCTTGCGAGGCCATAACGCCGAGCGTCAGGGTTATGGCTAATGTTATTAAACGAGGTTTCATGTTAGGTTCCTTTAATATTAATTGCTCGATAGTTGGGTTTAATGTTTTTTAATAATCAGCCAGTAGAGAAATACTTATCGTCGTCTCTAGACTCTTTCGCTGGTGGGATTGCAGGTAAAATATATTCAGGTACAAATTGCAAAGGTACACGTCGTTGCTGACCGGTATTACTGCTCGTGACAGCGACGATAAGATCCAGTTCAGGATTCACGAAAATGAACTGGCCACGGGCACCCCTTGCCGAAATAGTGTTGATTTCTTTTCCATTTAAGCGGAAGTTTTGGGTCCACCAGAAATAGCCATAGTTGCCGTTTCGAGTCTTGGGTGTGGTCGCGGTATCTAGCCACCCTTTTGTCAGTAACGGCTTACCATTAAACTGTCCTTCGCCTAACACAAGCATGCCGAATTTCAGCATGTCTCGAGAGGTCATATGGAGCCCTGAGCTGGCTTTGGTTAGGCCACAGGCCGATTCTTCCCAGTAGGCATTGTCGATAGCCATTGGGGTAAAAAAGTATTCTTCAGTAAAAGCGGCGAGATCTTTGCCTGTGGTATTGAATAGGACATGGTTGAGGATGTCAGTATCCGCGCCTTGGTATTTAAAGCGCTGCCCCGGTACGACATTGTCGGATAACGTGAGGTATAACGCCGCATGGTTATCGACAGTGATTGATGCTTGGTGAGCGGCATGGTTGTTGGAAATAGAAATACCGGATTGCATACTGAGTAAGTCATGCAAGGTGATAAATTCGCTGCCGGCGGCGAGTTGCTTTCTATCGATATTGGAAAGGTATTTGATTGCGGGGTCGTTGACGCTATCAATATATCCAAGCTCGATGGCTTTACCGATGGCATTGGACAGCATGTTTTTGGTGATAGAAAACATGAAATGCGGTTTATCTATGCCACCATCATGCCAATAATCTTCAGAAACAAGCTTTCCTTTGTGATGAATCAGCAAGCTGTCAATTTGGCCATAATTTCCGGCTGTAATGTCTTGGCGAAGCTGGTTGATTCGCTGGGTATCGATACCCATACCATGCATATCTGCAGTTAACAGTCCGTCATTGCGAGAATCAGGGGTACGATATTGACCGAT
Source organism: Photobacterium lutimaris (assembly GCF_003025555.1). Lineage (GTDB taxonomy): Bacteria > Pseudomonadota > Gammaproteobacteria > Enterobacterales > Vibrionaceae > Photobacterium > Photobacterium lutimaris. The sequence goes on from NZ_PYMH01000004.1 coordinate 53,307, forward strand.
ATTGCCCTGTGGGGCTTTTATAGCCGTAGGCTGAGATATGTCAGTGGCAAGCTGATTCAGGGTGACGACCTCATCACTCAGCCCGTCCTGTGCGTCAGCGAATGCTGTTGATGAGAATAAGGCGAATGAAAATACGACCATGGTGAATGAATCATTACGGCACCATTGTTTAGATTGCATGGCTGGCATTCTCCTTGGGCAGGCTTTCTTGGGGCAAACTATCCGGTTCTCGCGCTTGTTCTGTAATCAGTACCGCTTTTTCCGACTTGGCGGTAAAAGGAAACAGAGCCTTTATGTCTTCCAGTGCATGGTAGAGGCAGGGCAGAAGCACCAAGGTAATGAAGGTGGCGAACAGAATGCCGAAACCAAGTGAAATCGCCATTGGCACCATTAACTGCGCTTGGTTTGAGGTTTCCATAATCATCGGAACCAGCCCGCCAAATGTCGTTAAAGTGGTTAGCATGATTGGGCGAAAGCGCCGTGAACTGCCAGCAAGGATTGATTGGACGAGGGGCCGTCCTCGTTCCCGGTTTCGGTTCACTTCTGTCACCAGAATCAAGCTGTCATTGATCACGACGCCACTGAGTGCCAAGGTACCCAGCAGGCTGACGATGCTAAGGCTGTAATTTAGCAGGCTGTGCCCGATCACGGCACCGATGATCCCAAATGGAATGATGGTCATGATGATCAGCGGTTGGGTATAACTGCGAAAAGGGATCGCCAATAAACAGTAGAGTGCGAGCAACACCAACGCCCCATTGGTTGCGAGACTGCTAAGGCTCTCTTTTTGCTCAGCCTGATCGCCTAGAAAGCCAATACCGAGCCCCGGATACTGTTGCTGAAGCATTGGAAAAACGTCATTGGCCAAGGTTTGTGATAGTGCCATCGCTTCTGATGAAGGGGTGATGTCGGCACCGACGGTGACTCGACGTCGCCCTTCTCGTCGCTGAATGGTTGATGCTGAGTATTCACGTTCAACACTGGCTATCTGGGACAAGGGCAGGTAGCGGTCTCCCACTTTGATCGGCAGGTGCTCAAGGTGATAGACACTCGAGCGCTGCCAGTCGGGAAGTTGTACTTTAACATCGACTTCATCACTGCCGCGTTGTTGGCGCATCGCTCGTACACCGTTAAACGCGTGACGAACTTGACGGATGAGGTCTTGCTCATTTAACCCCATGCTTTTGCCTTCAGGTAACAGGGATAGCTTTATCTGCTGGCTACCAGACATGAAGCTGTTTTCAATATCGACCACACCGTTATAGCCCGCCAAAATCTCACTGAGATCTTCACTTGCCATCTGCAAACGTTCATTGTTGCGATGGGTAAGCTCGACGGTGACGCCGGCAACATCGGCACCTGGCCCGTTGCCTGTTGCCGAGAACCTGACGGCGTTTGCCGTTGGAATATCACCGGCTTCCTGTCGCCAAGCTCGCGATACTTGTCGTGTTGGAATAGCACGGATCTCCGAGGGTTGAAGGAAAATGCGGGAAATAATAATAAATTCACCGTCACGGCTACGAATGTGGGTTGAGACGCCGGTAGCCAGTTCTTCTCCACCGTTTTGTTCAATGACTTGCATTGCGGCCTGTTCAAGCGTGTGCCTTACCTCGGTTGCTTCCTCGTAAGAGGTGCCGACAGGCATAAAGGCACGAGCGAGAGAAAATTCAGCTTCAACACGCGGCATCGTGGTAAACCCTAGATGCCCACCTGAGATGTAGCCGATAGAGACCATCAGCATGACAACCCCGCTGCTTATAACGAAGTAGCGCTGGGCCAGTAATCGCTTAAGGGTCGGGGTATAGAGGCGTGAAATAAACCACTGCAGCCCTTTGTCAACATAGTGCTGTATGACGGTGAAAGGCTTGACCCAGTTGGGTTGTTGGTGGTTATTGATATGCGCCAAATGGGTTGGCAGGATAAACAGTGCCTCGACCCAAGAGATAATAAATACACAAGCAACGACCAAAGGAATAACCTGAAACATCATTCCTAAGGTTCCAGGCAGGAACCAAATAGGGATAAACGCGATGATGTTGGTGAGGATACTGAAGGTCAGCGGGGTGGCGATCTCTTTCGCCCCTTCAATCGCAGCATTGGCAAATGGGACTCCTTGGCTCATTTTTTCATGAATGTTCTCTCCTGCAATAATGGCATCATCGACCACGATCCCGAGGGCAATGATGAATGCAAACATGGAGATCATGTTGATAGAGACATCCATCGCGGGGAGAAAGAGCAGAGATCCAAGGAAGGAGGTCGGTATACCGACAGTCACCCAGAATGCGAGGCGAACATCGAGGAACAGGGCGAGAACGAACAAGACCAGCAGTAGCCCGGAAAACGCATTTTTTAGTAGCAAATGCATTCTCTGCTGGAAGATGATGGCATCGTCACTGACGATATTCAGCGTCATACCCGGTTGTAGTGCGCTTTCGAGTTCTGGCAGACGGTCATAAACGGCTTCAGAAATCGAGACTGGTGTTTGATCGCCAATCCGGTATACCCGGATACTTGCAGATGGTAGGCCATTATAAAATGAACTGTTGTTCTTATTGGCAAAACCGTCTCGAATATCGGCTATATCTTCAAGGTAGACGCGCCCCCCCTGCGGAGTCTGGAGGACAACAATATCGTTGAATTCTTTTGCCCATCCCCGACGCTCATCCAGCTGAAGCAAAATATCCCCCCCGCTGGACTGTATCCGGCCACCTGACTGTGTCACTGCATGGCTACTGATACTTCGTGCGACTTGATCTAAGGTCAGGCCGTAGCGTTCAAGAGTCTGGGTATCAATTTGGATTTGTACTTCATACTTTGAGAAGCCATTGACTTCGACCTGCGTTAATTCAGGTGAACGTAGTAGGATGTTTTGTAGCTCAGTGCTGGTTTCTCGCAGGGCGACAGGATCGGTGTCACCATATAACACCAGCTCCATTGATTCCTGACGGCTTTGGTTGCGGAGCACCCTGGGCTTTTCTGCTCCTGCGGGTAATTGCGCGGTATTAACCGCATTTTCTATCTCCCGCTTTACCCGCTCAACATCGACATTGTTAATGAGCTCAGCGGTAATATTGGTACCCGCTGAATTGGCCCAGGAATGAATTTCTTTTATCCCCTCGATACCGTTGATTGCATTCTCAATCGGTAGGGTGATCCCTTGCTCCATTTCTGCTGGTGTTGAACCGGGGTAATACACCCAGACCCGTATAGAATTATGTTGGGTGTTGGGTTGTACCTCTTTTTTTATCTGCCAACCCATCAAGAGTCCGCCAATGATAAAGAACAGCATTAGCAAGTTTGGCGTGACCCTATTGTGGGTCATCCAGGCAATGGCACCTTTTGATTGGTTCATGACTCTTGCCCCTGCGCTGGTAGTGGGACTTTATCTAAGCTATCAGGTGCGGCGGCTTGGTTGCTATCAGCTGTGATCATCACTTGCTCGGGGGTGCGCAGTTTTAGTGCGATCCCTTCGATAGCACCAATGAGTGGGGTGGTGACGATACGATCTCCCGGTTCTAATCCTCCGGTAATCAACACACTTTTTTGACCTCGGTGGGCAACGTCGATTTTTCGTGCCTCTAGCTTCTCCTCATCATTCATCAGCCAGACATACTGATCTTTTTGCAGGTAGCGGCGTGGTAGTTTTACCGCATCAATAATAGGGGTGGCTTTGAACTCTGCTTGCAAAAAAGCATTGAGTAAAACCGCTGGTTTACCATGGTTCTCGGGTTTCTGGGCGAGAGGATCATCGATCCTTATCAGTACCGATGCGGTTTTGATGCGTTTATCGAGCTCCGGTAGCAAACTGGTGACACAGCCTTGTCGGTAGTTGTCATTGCCCCATTCGTTTGGGTTTCTAATAATGACTTGCGAGCCGTAGCAGGCGGCTTGCTGGCTGTATAGGCGGCGTTCGGCGGATGGAATGGTTAGCCACTGTAGTTGTTGTGCGGGGATACTGGCTTTCAACCAGAACGTATCTGTAGCAACAATATCCATCAGAATGGTATTGTCGCGTACCTGGCTTCCTTCGGCTGCGTCGATATTGATGATCTGGCCGTCAAAGGGAGCCGTGATTTGAGTTCGCTCGTAGTTGATCACCGCTTTTTCTAATGTTGCTTGGCTACGGGCGATATCTGCTTCAATTTGCGCCAGTTGGGGATGGCGCAGTACCAGTGCCAGATCTTCATCAGAGAGAGTTTGGCCTGAAAGCTGGTATTCCATTTCGGCGGCTCGGCGACGGCCTACTTCTACATCATAGAGCGCCAGCTGCCTGTCGAGTGACGCTTCTGCTTCCTTTACGGCTAAGTAATAATCGCGCTTGTCTAAGGTGACCAGCGTTTCCCCTCGTTGGACAAAGCCGCCGGGAATTAAATGGTGAGGAAGCTCAGTAATTGTCCCGCGTAATTGAGATCGTAGGTTAACACTGCGCTTTGCCATGACCTCACCTTGGGCAACGATAGTCGGGGCTTCCTCGCTGTATTCCACATGGTAGACATCAACCAATCTTGCGGGTGGTTGGCCGGCTGGACGGTGATGCTTGGGCTTGCCTTGCAGCAACAGATCCGTTGTATAAATCCCAGCGGCAAGCACACCACAGGGGATGATTATCTTTAGGGCGGTTACTAAATAGCGCAAAGGTGTTTTTGGGATCGCTTTATTCGGCAAAGCGTTGACCTCAGTAGTCATGGTTAGGATTCCATTCGTGGTTGCAGTTCAATCGCACCGTCTTTAGATAGAGAGATGAGTTGGCCGCCAAGAGACTGATAGGTAGCGATGCGGCGCAGAAATAGTTGCCGTTGGGCGCTAAGCGATTGTTTTTGTAAGGTGAATAGTTTTTCCTGGGCGTTTAAGACATCGAGGTAGCCTTGCATGCCCCGGCTGTAGCGAATAGATTCGACTTCAAGGATATTCTCGGCTTGCCGGGTTTGGCGGCGTAGCGAATCGAGTTGCTCTTGTTGGCTTAGCTCAGAGAGGACATTGACTTCTACCTCTTCTATCGCGCTGAGAACGCCTTGGGTGTAGTTGTTAAAAGCCAGATAAGAGGAGGCTTCAGCCTCTTTCTGCTCCGCTTTGAGTTTGCCTGCATTAAAAACCGGAATGTTCAACTGGGCACCAAGGTCAAGTCGCCAAATGTCAAAAGCATTTGTCCAGTCACTACTCGCGGCAGCGCTACTGATGGATATGTTGGGAAGCCGGGCAGCTGCCGCTGCTGAGACATTTTGCTGACTGGATTCATATTGATACCAGAGCGCACGGACATCGGGTCTTCTGTCTAACAAGGTTGCCGGTAGGCCTGTCTCTGGCAATGGCGGTAGGGCAGGGAAAGCAGAGTAGCTCCAGTCAATAATAGCCGTCGGCGAGCGTCCGAGTAAGACATTCATTTGCCTCTCAAGGATCAATACGTTTTTACGGGCTTGCTTCTCTTGTGCTTTCAAGCTCTCTAAAAGTTGCTCTTGACGCCATAAGGCGCTGATACTGCCCTGTCCGGTGCGATACCGATGACCCGTAATTTCGGCAATGATTTTGGTATTGCTGATCTGCTTTTTCAGAATTTCCATGGATTGATGCTGTTCGAGAAGCTGATACCAACGTCTGGCGATATCTCCTGCGAGAGTTTGCGCTGCCGCCTGTAATTGCTCTTCACTGGCGAGAAAACTAAAATAGGCCGCCGATGCCTTGGCTTGGTTTTTCCCCCATAAATCGAGCTCCCAGCTAGCGTTGAGCCTGAGGTTATCCGTTGTTTCCTGCGTAATTTCGCCGCCGATCGATTGGCGCTCGCGGCGGACATTGCTGCCAGCCACACCATTGACGGTAGGGTATCGACCTGCCTCTCTGACATCCGCCGTTGCTGCTGCTCTCTGTACACGGGCGAGGCTTGATTGCAGGCTGAAGTTTGAACTAAGGGCATTACTGACAAGTAGGTTTAGTTGCGGGTCATCAAATTCTGTCCACCAAAATTCATCGGTTTCTGCAGTGCCTGAAAGACTGAATGAGGGTGAAATTACAGGTACAGTATTGGTGTGTTCTTGAGGTGTTTGTACACAACCGATCAAAAGCAACGCTATTGCACAGGCGCGAAAAAATATGACAGCTTGTGTTCTTGAAGGCATGTTCAGGCTCCCACAAACCTTAACTGATAGTTATTACGTATATTGAGATTGAATGCCGCTCGTTAATTATCGAGCGGCAGGGTATAGTTCTATTAATTCAGTTTCTGATTAAACTCTGTTACGTTTACTCTGTTACCATCGTTAAAACCAACATTACGGTTAGTCGGCTTTACACTCAGTTTATTAACTGGCAGCGTTGCTTCCCATGTATCGAATTTATCTTTTAGCGCTTGGGCAATATCGGGTTTATCGTTAGCTAGGTCGTGCCATTCACCCGGGTCAGTATCCATATCGAACAGCCGGATAGTGCGTGGGCCATTGTCATCATTGACTGTGAGCTTCCAGTTACCGTCACGGATAGCGTAGTCATTGTCCCTGCGCCAATAAAGGGTTTGATGAGGCTCACCGTCTTTTTCACTTAATAAATAAGGGAAAAGATCAACGCCATCAAATGGTATTGTTTCAGCGTGAGCGTTTGCCTCTATTTTATTAATGCCAAAACGTGCTGCAATAGTCGGAAAAATATCTAGTGAGCTAACCATAGGGTCATATTTCATTCCCGGTTTTATTTGAGCGGGGTAATGAATAATAAATGGAACCCTAATACCGCCTTCATAGGTATCTCCTTTGAACCCATTAAAAGGCCCAGGGCTAGACATGGTCGTTTCCCCCCGCTTTTTCTTACGTGGTTCTTCAAAACCTTGTCCGGAAGGTGTGCCGTTATCACTCATGAAAAAAACCAGAGTGTCTTTGTCAAGCTGGTAGGATTTCAGAGTATCCATGATCGCGCCAATGCCATCATCCAATACTAATGTTTGTGCGGCAAAGAAACGTCGCTCTTCATGGTGAACATTGAGCTGGTCTAATCGCTCAATATATCCATCAGGAACTTGCCAGGGATGGTGAACAGCAAAATGGGCGACATGCAAGAAGAAAGGCTTGTTTGCATTTTTTTCAATGAAGGCAACGGCCTCATCGGTAAAGATCTCGGTGAGATATCCATTGCTTTCTTGGATTGGTGGCTCTTTTTCTGTATTGCGGTAGAGGGGGGATAGCCACGGTTTGCCCCCTTCCTCGGCATCAGAAAACATGTAGTTGTGTGAGCCGCCATGGAAACCATAGAAGAAGTCAGCCCCACGTTCATTGGGCCTGCCGGTTGGCTCACCCATATGCCATTTACCAATAACCCCGGTGCTGTAACCGAGATCTTGCATCATTTCCATCATAAGCGGCTGACTACGGGGGACATGATTTTGATCAAAGTTGCCGTAAACGCCAAAGCGTTGTTGATACACGCCGGTTAACAACCCTGCACGAGATGGCCCGCACACGGAAGCACTGACATAAGCTTGGGGAAAATGTACACCCCCTGCGGCTAATGCATCGATATTGGGGGTATGGATGTCATCGTATCCGTGATAACCGACATCGCCCCAACCTTGATCATCGGTGTAAATCACAATGATGTTTGGCTGGCTTTCCAGATTATCGCGAGGCGGCTCAACCTGTTGGGCTGCCAGAATATTACCTGAGTAAATTAAACCTGAAATCGCTAAAGCTAATGAGGTCCATTTCTTGTTTCCATGTATAGTTAGCGTCATTGAATACTGGCTCTTTTATCTTCTTAGTGTTGAATTAATTAAACAATCTGGCAGCAGCGCTTAACCTTCTTGCCGCTACCACACGGACAAGGCGAGTTACGGCCACCGGTAAATGTGTTCGCGACCATTTTTTGCTGTAAGTTGAGGTAAATAATGTCTGATGCAGGGCGGCCGCGCATAAGTAGATCACGCATCTGCTTCATTTTCGTCTCAGTGTGTTTGAAGAAGGCATAGTAGCCAGTACAGAAATAGCTATGCCCCTCTTGTCCTGCCTCTGAGCGAGCGAATCTATGTTTAGGGCAACCACCGTGACATTGCATGCGATATGGACAACGTCGGCATTGCAGCGTTAGCTTGTCTTTCTTATCCATACCAAATTTAACCGCTTTGTCGGTCTGGTTCAGATCTTGGATAGGATCGCTGTGAATATTACCCAGCTTGTGTTCAGGGTAAACAAAGTGGTCACAGTTATACATGTCACCGTTTGATTCAAGAATAAAGGCATGGCCACAGGTTTCAGACTGGACACAAATGCCCGAAGGCTCGTTGCACCAGGTTGCCAGGGTTGAATCAAAGGTATTGACGAAGATACGACCGACGTCTTTCTTGACCCAGCGGTCAAAGACGCGGTTAAGGAACTCACCATAGGCCAGTGACGGAACCGACCACTCGGTGACATCCGCTTCGGCTTGGTACTCAGGACTAACAAGAAATAGTCCTTCTTCTGTTTTTTGCTTCGCTTCGCGTTCAACGATTGGGATAAACTGCAAGAAGGTGGAGCCAATACCCACCAAGAAGTCGTAAACCTCTTCAGGGTATTTCACGTTTTCACTGTTTAGCACGGTCAATGTATTGAAATCGACACCGTGCTTTTTCATCTTGGTGATTGCGGCCATGACTTTATCGTGGCTAGCCTTGCCTGCACGGGTCACTCGGAAGTGGTCATGAAGGTGTGCTGGGCCGTCGATGGAAACACCGATAAGGAAGTTGTGCTGTTTGAAAAACTCACACCACTCGTCATCAATAAGCAAGCCGTTGGTTTGGAAGGCATTGGTAATGCGGTGGTTTTTCTTGTGTTTGTGCTGTAGTTCGACAGCTTTACGAAAAAAATCTAGCCCCATCATGGTTGGCTCGCCACCTTGCCATGAAAATTCAATGCTTTCGCTACCACTGTTTGCATCGATATATTGCTTCACGTAGGCCTCGAGCGTTTCATCCGACATTTGCCAGCGGGCTTTGCGCTCAGGGTAAAGGTTCTCTTTTTCCAGGTAAAAACAGTAAGTGCAGTCAAGGTTGCATACTGAACTGCTTGGTTTCGCCATCACATGACATTGTTTAAACGTAGACATTGCTTACCTTATAACGTTATGACCATAGGTTATTGGGCTAGCTCCGAGACTTGTCGAAGCATCCTTGACAGTGGTTGCGAGTGAAGCATCAACCTATGATTGACTATCAGTTAAGAGCGTTTATGTGTTAATTTGTATAAACGTTTCGAGTTGGTTTGAGGTTACCGTAAAGCCCTTTAAGCCACAATTTTTGCGTGGTTTGCATGTCTGGGAATGTGAGCTGAATCGGGTATGTAGTCGAAATGATAAAATCGGGTAAAAAAAGACAGCGCCGAGGCGCTGTCTAGTCGGTCATTAGAGGCTGTTTAGGTTTCGCCAATTAGTTTCAACAGGGAACATATTTCGGTTCCAGCCCCACATGGCAGCTTCGTTTTCAGCGTCCCAGGCATTCCATGCTTCCTGTAGGCGTTTCACTTGTTCTGGGTGCTCTTTGGCCAAGTCTTTGGACTCAGAGATATCATTACTGATATTGAATAGCTGTACACGAGGACGCTGATTACGAATGTTTGGCATCACGAGTTTCCAGTCATGATCGCGAATTGCGCCTGCCATGCTGGTGTTCCAGTATAGGAATCGGTTTTCTAAAGACTTATCCTCACCGGTAAGCAACGGTAATAAGTTAACACCATCTAGATTCCAATCAGCTTGGACATCGACGTTGGCGGCGGCTGCCATTGTCGGTAGGATATCCAGCGAAATGATTGGTTCATCAATAGTTTGTCCTGCAGGGATTGTTCCCGGCCATGACACAGCGAATGGTATGCGGATCCCGCCATCCCAAAGCGTACCCTTTTGCGCGCGTAGTGGAAGGTTGTAAGACGCGTTCCCTTTTGGCTTACCGCCGTTGTCTGACAAGAAGAAGACAATGGTGTTTTCAGTTAACTCGTTCTCTTCTAGAGTATCGAGAATGCGGCCTATGTTTCGGTCGACGTTATAGTTCATTGCCAGTAGCTTACGGCGCTTTTTATCTTCGATGTGCGCGTATCGTTCTAGGTCTTCTTCTGTTGCCTGAAGAGGGCCGTGTACACCATTGAAGGGAACGTAAAGGAAGAACGGTGAGTCTTTGTGGCGTTCGATGAAACTGATGGCTTCCGAGCCGAAACGGTCGGTCAGGTATTCATCAAAGTTGTCGTCGACTTTGTCATTGCGGTACATGACAGAGAATGGCTTACTTGATGCTGTTTCTTGGTTCTGCGGGCCAACAAAGTAGTTAGCCGCCCCATTGTTAAAACCGTAGAACTCATCAAAACCACGGTGGTGGGGCCAAAACTTGCGCTGTTTGCCATCATGGTGTTTACCCACCATGCCTGTGACATAACCCGCCTGCTGGAAGTAGTAACCAAAGTTGTTGTTCAGCATCCCATCTGGTGTGCCCTGAACGATACCTTCTTCGCGGACGAACGGGCCGGTATTGTTATGGAAGCCAAAGCGCTGCTGGTAACGGCCAGATGTTAATCCTGCACGAGACGGTCCACATACCGGGGCAGTTACATAGCCAGCAGTCAGTGCGGCGCCACTGGCTGCAAGGCGGTCCATGTTTGGGGTTTCGACATCTTTGCTAGAGTTGTGATAACCCACATCGGCATAGCCTAAGTCATCAGCGAACAGAATAACCACGTTGGGTTGTGTTTGCGACTGCTCGATGGATTGGGCGAAGGCAGCTCCGCTCCCCAGGGCTGCCAATACCGTCATGCTCACGGCTGTTTTCTTAAAAACATTTTTCATTATTGTTTTCCTCGTCGGTCAGAGGTTTAATGCGCAGACAGTTCGGCTTGCCTTTGCCAATACGTGAGGCGGATAGAGCGATGAGATGGTTTTTCTTTGAGTGACAAACCTCTTTGTGATTACTGGCATTTAGTGCTATTGGATTAGTAACGGTTAATCATTCGTAAAAGCTAATAATGAGGCTGCCAAGCGTTAGCTTGCGCCTCATTATTGTGTAGCTTGTTAAGCCAACTGCTAAATACAGGCCTTTAAGCTTTTACCATTTACCACGCCAGCCTTCGCCGTATGGGAATCGATCACGGTTCCACCCCCAACGAGCTGACACTTCATTTTTAGCATCCCATGCTTCAAATGCAGCCATTAAGCGATCGACTTGCTCTGGATATTTATCTGCAACATTGTTCTTTTCACCGATGTCTTCACTGATTTTATAAAGTTCAACACGAGGGCGTTTCACCATGTGGTTTGGAATGACAATTTTCCAGTTTTCATCACGGATAGCTGCACGCATTGGCGTTTTCCAGTATAGGAAACGTGAATCTAGCTTCTCTTGTTGACCCGTAAGACGTGGCATTAGGTTAACGCCTTCCAACTCCCACTCAGCTTTTGGTTCTACACCGGCAATAGCAAGAGTGGTTGGGAGGATATCAAGAGACACGGCGGGATCATCGATTACTTGACCGGCGGGGATATTCCCACGGTAAGTGATAGAGAACGGAATGCGGATACCACCGTCATAAGTAGTACCTTTTGTGTCTCTTAGTGGGTGGTTAATGGAGCCATTGTTCGATGGCTTTCCACCGTTATCGGATAGGAAAATGATCATTGTATTATCCATAAGCTCGTGCTCTTCAAGCTTGTTGATAATTTTCCCTACGTTCAAGTCCATATTGTAAGTCATAGCCACTGACTTACGGCGTAGCTGATCTTTAATGTGCGAAAACTTTTCCAGGTCTTCTGCTTTTGCATGCATTGGACCGTGTGAGGCATTGAAAGGGACATAAAGGAAGAATGGACTATCTTTATGGCGCTCAATGAAGTCAACGGATTCATCACCGAAAATGTCTGTTAGGTAACCATCAAAGTTTTCAACGAGCTTACCGTTTCTGTGTAGAGAAGAATATGCTTTCTCTTCAGCGTTTTCGACATTCTTGCCACTTACAAAATAATCAGCCGCTCCATTGTTGAAACCGTAAAATTCGTCAAAGCCACGATTGTGTGGCCAGAATTTCATTTCGTCACCATCGTGAGATTTACCGATATAGCCTGTAGTATAGCCAGCGTCTTGGAAGTAATTACCGAATGTCTTAAGAGAAAGGTCTAATCCTCGTTCGAGACCTTCTTCACGAAGATATGGTCCGATGTTATCGTGATAACCGAAACGTTGTTGGTAACGACCGGTTAGAAGGCCTGCACGTGAGGGGCCACATACCGAACCCGTTACGTATCCTGCCGTAAAAATGGCCCCTTCATTCGCTACTTTATCCATATTTGGCGTGACGATGTCATCGCGGAGGTTTTGAAAACCCATGTCGGCGTAGCCAATATCATCCACGAAAATTAAGACTACGTTTGGCTGTTGTTGGGGAGCTTCCGTGTCTGTATTAGTTGCAGAAGCGTTAGCCCCTAAAGAGAATGCAGAGGCAACTGCAAGCCCAAGACACTTCTTGGCAAAATTTGCTTTCATGTTATAAGTCCAGTCTTTTGATAAATAAGTGTTTTTATCAACCTGTTATGACAATATTTAACGTGAATAAAATGAGATAACAGGAAAAAAACGTTGCTATTGACAGTGTATTACGAGTTGTTGGAATTCAATTGAGACACCTTGTATATGTGTATGAAAACCTCAATATAAACGTTTCGCTCGAATTGCATTAAATCTACCTTAGCTATTAAAAACAGCAAACATTGGTTGTTGACAATGTGACGTCACGCAACCATTAAGTCCAAAATTATTAACGGTGATAAGGCACGGTATATTGTGCGTGCTGTTTATTCTCCTCCGTGGTGAATGCTTGATATTGCTTTTAGGTGTAATTCCTCTCCAGACCCGGTAAGTTCTGGGACGATACGCGAAGAGCTGCTTATAAAAGCAACATTTTGGGCTCTCAACCTTGAGTCAGGCGGATCAATATTAATAGCGAATAATTATCTATTCTCTAACTGTCCTCGTTCATCATTTCGGTTAGACAACATAAAAATGTTGCCCAGATCAATCGGCTGAATCGTTTCTGTTGAGTGTTCTGATATCAGCCTATATATTCACGCTAGTAACGCTTTACTGGAAAACGTTAATCAACGCACTGTCAGGTTTTTTATGAGCATTCAATATAGAGCTTTAAGTCTAGCCATCATGACTATCACTCTTGCCGCATGTAATAGCGGTTCAGATGACTCACAGTCATCATCCACACCACCCATATCAGAGCCTATAAACATTGTTTACGTTGCTGAAGAGCTATATCCAAACAACTTTAGGCAACACTTAGACAGTAATATGCAATTTTTTCAAGATGGTGTAGGTGTAAGTGCAACAGCGAAAGTTCCTTTTGATAATGTAAACTTCGATGAGCATGGAGGTTTAATAGAAAAAAATACCGGACGATTGAATGTTACTGCACTAGGTTTATACCTTAATGTTCTTACTGAGATGGAAAAGGCTGGATCACGTGAAGCGAAGCAGCGTCTTTTCTACCTAATTCATACAATGGAAAAAATGCCCAAGTGGAAAGGTAATTTTTACTGGATGTATAGAATTGAAGCGGATGGAAGAATAGAGAAACTTCCGAAAGCCGTTTCTTCTGCCGTAGATGCTGCCAACCTTATTACATCAATGGCTGCTGTCGCGGGCGCATACTGGGAGCATTCTGAACCTGACTTAAGAAGCCTCGCTCGCCGATTTGATACGCTTATTAAAGATTCAGCTGCTGCATGGTCCTTTCTCTATGATAACCAAGAGGGTCTATTACGAGGAGGATATAGAGATGAGCTACCCGATGGGAGTGGCTCTGGTGTCACCAGTTATTTTATAGATAGAAAAACTAACGAAAGTCGGCTAGCGCCAATTTGGGCACACTTGCTGACTCAACAGATGGAAAAACCAATCCCGGAAACTGTGTTTAATAATATGCGTTTATATTACGCTGACTATAAAGCAAGTAATGGAAGTGTATTACAGCCAATGCTGACATGGAAAGGTGCTTACTTTCAAGCAATGTTACCCTCAATTTGGTTTGATGAACCCGTTCTATCTGGAAACTCTCAATTGTTTGAGCATGCGACGCAAACACAAATTGATTATACTCGTCAGTATAAAATCCCATTCCTGTCTTCATCAGCCACTATTTCTGGAGGTTATTCTGAATATGGCATAGATGCGATGAGTGAACATTTCCACAGGAATGAAATTCACTCATCTCAAGAAGGTGTTGGGACTCCTCATGCTAGTGCTCTATATGCTCTGTTGGATAAGCAACATGCGATTGAATTGATGCTTGAAATTGAAGATAGCCATCCTCAAGTAGTCAGCGATTATGGTTGGTATGATGCACTGAATATTGAGGGCAAAGTACAACGTCGTCTTATTAGCTTAGACCAGGGCATGTTTGTAGGCTCTTTCCTTGCAGAAAAACTTAGAGAAGACGTTAAAAACTATGTGGAGAAGTCATTAGGTATCGATGCCTGGCTTGCTATAGAGTCTATGTATGGTGACTTTAAGGCTGATGGTATCTGCGATGAAAGCGGCTGTCGCGATTTATAACCGGCAAGTTTTTATCCTCTAAGTTAGGGGGGGGAGCCCCCGGCTTGACAGCCTTACCTTAGTTAGAAGACTAACTCGTGTCTACTGAGGCGGAGGCAATTGAACATATGTATTTAGATTTCTTCAGAAAACGCGGCATAGTCCGTCCAGTCACTCAGCCTGTCGATAATAACGTTTCGCAAATTATTCGTTGATACTAACTATTTACATAGTTTTACATATGAATGATTCACGTCAGCAGCCTTTATTTATCTATGTATAAACATTTCTATTTTTTTCGAAAGGAAGGAAGGGTTATATCAAAGCTGTTTCGACAGTGAGTATGCTGGAAATTTCATGCTATAGTCTCAGTGTGGTTTATATCTTGTTATTACGTAAATTGTTGTTGAACATCACTATAGTAATGCTGAGCTGCATTATTAACGTAACGTTAATTTCTAGGAGAGGTATATGTTTAGAGTGAGTAACATAATTCTATTAACTGGGGTCTTTTTGCTATCGGCTTGTTCAACTGGACTCGAAACAGGTAACGATACGGCGTATTTACAAGGGTATAACTTAGCCTTTGAAGGGCAGCATATGAAATTACCCGCCAATCTTTCAGATAGTCGTGTTCAAGAGTTCGAGCAGGGGTATAGTGATGGGTTAAATTTATTTTGTGTTAACGGGTATGATGCAGCATGGGCTGGGGCTGAGTTTACCAATGTTTGTGATAACCTAAACCCTTATTTTATTTCTCAATATGAACAAGGCTTGCATGATTTACAATTGGAGGATTGGAATAATGGCTATTCTAATTTGCTTCATACAATGCATGGCTATGAGTATGATTATGCAATAGAGTGATTTTGATATATTTAATAACCATTACAAATGTTTGCTAACGACATGAAATCTATGTGTAGGATATTACTTATAGTATTTGAGTACAAAGAACTAAAGATTAGCATCTCAACATTATCATTTAGTTGAGGTGCTAATCTTTTGGGATATATTGTTAGTTTTTAGAAGGAGACGTTTAAACCGACTTTAACTTTATAACCCTCTTTTTCACCCCAACCGACACCTGAGTGAGGTTCGGCTGTAGTATAACCAAAGTTTGTAACTAAGCGAAGGTTACGATTCAGCTGCTTGTTGTTATTTAAATTAAAATCTAGGCTGTCAGAACCGTGCCAGTTTGGACCAGACTCCTGGCTTCCATATTTTATGTTGAATTCAGTAGTGATTCCGTACATGTGGCTTGCACGAATAAATGGACGAATATTCCAAGCACGACTTCGTGTATATTTGTGTTCCAAATGGTCGCTATCGTTATCTAAGGTTGTATTACCATTAATATTAAAACCATAGTTTAATTTATTAGAATGGCGGTATGTGTAGTTGAATTCACCACTAACGATATTTTTATTTTGTTCACTGACAAGCTCAGGATTGAAACCGTTATTATCACGACTATAGCGTTCCAATACTAGGTGTTTATAGCTTGGGCTAAAGAAAAAAGTATTAGCACCAAGTCTATACTGCATGCCCGTATTTAGACCATATTCAGTATTACCAGCACCGCTATTTGTTGATCGTCGAGCATACTGAGGTTCAATAAAATAGCTGAATCTTGGGTTAACCCAGTTTGAATAACGAGGCATAATACGGAAGTTTGTGCTTGCTCCTAAATCACTCTTAGCCTCGCCAGGCCCTTTAGCTTTTTTGTCTTCATGCGATTGACTAAGAACATAGCGCATACGAAGGTTGTTGTTTATTCTCGTGCCACCATCAGCAATGACCCAGTTTAAGTTCGAACCTCTGGGGCTGAGCTCATAAACATTGTCGCTGTACTCAAAGCCTGTGAAGAAGTTTGTTCTCATCGGGCCTTTCGCTCTAGTTGAACGACTCTTCTGAATAGGGGCATCGATAACTGGATCGTTCGGATCCATAAGTATTAAACTGTTATCATTAGTTTCTGCCCACACTGTCGCAGATGCAATCAATGTAGTGATCACAAAAGCTATTGGTTTGATATTCATTAAAATGTCCCTAAGTAATCAATATATTTTTTGGTTAGTTATGGATTATTCGATTATCCAAAGTCTTTAATATTCTGTTCTACTGCCTATGAGCTGCGTTGTAGAGTTCGTGTTGTGCTTAATTATGGCTCAATATAATCGTTTCTATAGCTATGTCAAATTACATCCGACATGGACTTTTGCTTGTATCTTTATGTTTATTAAGTGTTATTTGTATCTTATGTGACGTGGCTCAAATAATTTGCATTTGTCTAATGTGAACTGAATCTCGGTTTTGTCATGTGATATTTCGATTGCTTTCCTGGTATAAGCACAAAATTAAAACCATAATTCGCGCGCAAGTAGCCCCCTAAGGGAAGTCTAATTAAGGGAGCTGAGAGAGTGAAATGTGACAGGCTTCACTTAAACGCCCTGTTTTGTGGGTTTTTTGCACTAAATAGTTCGACTTAGGCTCAAAAGTGCTCGCTGCGGAGTGGTGTCTCAAGGCTCAAGAGCCCAGTGAAATAATTCTGATAAGTGAGTCACACTCTCGTAATGGCGACTTGCGCGCAGTTAAAATAATCAGTTTAATGACTACATCTTAGCGAAACGTTTAAACACATCCTGCGCTGTTCAATAATATAGGACAAGATTATGAATAAAACTATTATCACTTCAGCTTTAGCATTAATGCTTTCATTCTCTACATTTGCATCAGATTTTCGACTACCAGCACGGGATGTTGAGCGTATTAATACAGAAGTACAGCAAATGACGAAAGTACTTAACTTAAGTAACTCAGATGCTCAAAAAATTAAAAATTTAAAGATGGAACTAACAAGCGGTTCTAAAGAAGCAGCAAAAAAATACGGGCGTAATACACCAGAATTCAAAGCTGCACGTGAACCACTATGGACAAAATACCGTGAAAGTCTTCTATCTACAATCACTGAAAAAGAGCTTAAGCAATATAACGCTTGGGCTAAGAATAATAAATAAAAGAGCTACTAACTATGACTAATTCAAAAGCAAAATTAGCAATTATCATCAGTGCTGCAATCGCTCTTAGTGGTTGTTTAGACGATAATTATAACTACGGCGATGGTGGTAACGGCGGTGGTAACGGTGGTGGTGGTGATGGTGGCGGTGGTGGTGGCGATGTTGCACTAGCAACCGATTTTGGCCTTAACCTATACCGCGCAGATGCGAAAGAGTCTGAAGCAAATTGGCGACAGCCGTTTGATATGAAGATTAAAGATTCTACAAACGGTGAAGTTGTGGTTACAGATGGTATGACTACTAGCGGCAACATTACTATCGAAGGCGTTGACTTTACTGACTTTGGGGCAGCAAATGTCACGGTCGTAGCGGATGCAACTCGTGACACGACAACAAATACAGCCAGCGTTCTCTTTTCTTCTGAAGAGCCTGTCAATACGGTACGTACATATCATGGTTGGGCTAACGGTGACGTAGCGCACGAGAACTGGAATAAAGGCTCTTTGTCTTTCCAAATCCAGCCTGAAGGTACTGTTGACATTGGTGATACATTAACCAAAGCCACTATTACGCTTCGCGATGAGGCTGGTAACGCAAGTTCAGTCGATGTGACTAGTGCTATTGTTGCAACTAAAGGGGCTCAAGCACTACAACAAATAAAATTACCGCTGAGCTGTTTCTTTGATGGCACTGATGTTGACCATACCAAGCTAGAAACCGCGATTGAGTTTGAGACCACCGGTCCTGTTCAGTACAAGCTAAAGGATGTGCGTTGGATGGCGAACTCAGTGCCTGAGAACTGGGCTTTCCAAGACATTTTAGCTTGTGAAAATGCTGCTCGTATTGAAAGCAGTGAAGAAAGTATTCTCCGTTATACAGTGAAGAATGGTGAGACGACAGGTTGGGCGACGGGTATTAGAGCTAATAACGGTAAATTATCATATGGGCAGCCAGGCGGTTGGCCAGATACTGAAGCTCAGTTTGCTGAGATCCACTATGTGGCTGCTGACGGTGGTGAATATAAACCCGATAATAAGACCTTCTTCCCGTTAGAGATTGCTGCACTTGAAGAGTTCAAGGCGGTTGACTTATCGCAGTACATGGAAAGTGGTGCTCTGGAACTTAAACTATTCATATCGGGTGCAGGCGTAGTACCTGAACACGATGAGTGGGAGATTTTCTTTAAGTTTGATGGCATTACGCCAGAGGGCAGTACTGGCCGACTAGAGTCAACTTCTGTTGGTGTCATCATGAGTGATGTCAATAAAGGTGCAACTGCATATCAAATCAGTATCCCAATGAAAGACTTGTTTACGTACACAGTTGATGGCAGTTACAGCGACAGAATTCGTTTGAATACTCTACAGCACATTAACAAGTTGGTTTCTTCGGCTCAATCAACAGATGATACTGAAGGGCATAATTTTGCTGGGTTTAAATATGGCGTTGCTGATGTGAAGATTGTTAAGACTCCTTCACAGGATGTTATCCGCAAAGTGTACATTCCATAGCCATAAAATAAATCACCAGTTCTAACTGTTAATAAACTACCGCGTTCTTCGCGGTAGTTTTTTTTGTAATGATGAAGGAAACTAAAAAATAATGAACAGTAATTTAATGAAGCATGCTCTTGCTTTAACTGTGTCAGGTATGCTGGTAGGTTGTGATTCCTCTGGTGAAGTGACTAGAGTGCAAGATAGTGCGCCACAACCGAATATATTGCTAATCTACGTTGATGATATCGGTTTTGCTGACATGGGTTTCCAAAATATCAGTCAAGATGTCATTACGCCCAATATGGATAAAATTGCGGCTGATGGGGCTGTTTTTTCTTCAGGTTACGTAACCGGATCTGTCTGCGGTCCGTCTCGCGCAGGTCTAGTCACTGGTCGATATCAGCAGCGTTATGGCTATGTAGATAATATTGGTCCATTTATTCTTGAAAAAGACATCGAACAAGGCTTAGACCTATCGGCGAAAACCTTTGGTAATTTCTTCCAGGATGCTGGCTACACCACGGGCTTCATTGGCAAATCACATGATGGGGAAGATCAGAAGTATTGGCCACATAACCGCGGATTTGACTATTACTTTGGCTTTAACAACGGTGCTGCTGACTACTTTGTTACGGGGCGGAATCTAGAGAATGCTAAAAAGCATGCTTATTCCTCCATTTACCGTAATGATGAACTGGTTGAAGATTTTGATGGTTATTTGACTGATGTATTTGCAGATGAAGCGGTTAACTTTATTGAGCGTCATAAAGAAGAACCTTTTTTTCTGTATGTGCCATTTAATGCCTCGCACGGCCCAATGCAAGCTAAGCAAGAAGACTTAGCCAAGTTCTCTCATGTTGAAGACGAGCTGCGCCGTAAGTTCTTAGCCATGACGTACAATATGGATATGAATATAGGTAAAATGATCGACAAACTTGAGCAACATGGTTTAGCTGAAGATACCATGATTGTATTTATGTCTGACAATGGTGGAGATCCAAGAGATAACGGTTCATTCAATACGCCGCTTCGTGGAACTAAACGTGAACTATGGGACGGTGGTATTCGTGTGCCGTTCAGTATTACATGGAAAGGTAAAATCCCCGCTGGCCAAGTAATTGATGAGCCAACCATAGCACTGGATATCACACCAACAATGCTGGCCGTGGCGCAAATCGAATTATCGAAAGATCAACACGTTCAGCTTGAGGGTATCAATCTTCTACCACGATTAATGGGTGAGCAAGAGCAACTGGATGATCGTTTTCTCTACTGGCTGACGCCTCAGCAAGCGGCTATTCGAGATAAAGAATGGAAGCTGATCATGCCTAACTTGAATAATGGCAGTGATGAGATGGAGCTTTATTACATCAAACAAGATATCAGCGAGCTGACTGATGTTGCTGATCAGTATCCTGAACAAGTGGTTCGTTTAAGAAAAGCCTATGATGAATGGAATGAATCAAATCTTCCATCACAATGGGGCTGGGATCGTAGTACTTATAAATATGATAATAACTGGCGTAATATAAGTCATTAGAATATTTTTCCTATTTAATGATACAAATAGAAGAAGTATTTCTTGACCTTACTCTTTGTTACTACTGGGAATTAATATGGTTCTCAGTAGAGTACGATTAAGCAACAGAATGATAAATGTAGTGGTCAAGTAAAATTGACCACGGTTTTAGAGTCATTCCTGAATAACTGTTCTTATTCAATTGGCAACTATAGCTCCGCTGTGTACCTCTCTGGCATCTGTTAATGTGCATAACATTATGTATTATATAAATTTTTATTGATACTTTTACGTGCTTCACATAAATGAAACCGCGATTTGAAGGTGTTTGTAGAAACGTTTATATTGGTGGTGATGTATCACGCATAAATCGATTATTTTCTTCAGCTAATTTTAACCGGGAAATCTTATGCTGGATGTTCAATTGGTATGCATCTTATGATTCTTATGTATAAAAGGTTTTGATCTGGCTATGAATTTTCAATACACCAAATTAGTTAAAGGGATGGCCGTATTGATGGCAACAAACGTTGTCATGCCTGAGGTTGTTGAGGCCGCTCCTGTATCGACCGAGCAGCCCAATATTATTTTCATTTTCTCCGACGACCATGCCAACCGGACTATCAGTGCGTACAGCTCAGACTTGGTCCAAACCCCGAATATCGACCGTATTGCCAACGAAGGGGCGATTTTTGAAAACACGTTTGTTGGTAACTCGATCTGCCAGCCAAGCCGTGCATCGGTGATGACAGGCAAGCACTCCCACAAAAATGGCGTCACAGACAATACGGCTGACTGGAACCCGAACCAGCTTGCTTTTCCGAAGCTGTTGGAGCAGGCCGGTTACGACACGGCTCTGATCGGTAAGTGGCACATGAAGCCAACACCGGTTAACGAGTTCGGCTATTCAATCGTATTAAGTGGCTCTGGCCGCCAGGGGACTTACTACCAGCCGGAGTTTGTCGATAATAAAGGCAAAAAAACCGTCGTGGAAGGCTATTCGGCGGACGTGATCACCGATATGTCACTCGATTGGATGAAGCAGCGTGACGATGCTGACAAGCCATTCTTGCTAAAGATCCAGTACAAGGCACCGCATACTCCTCGTCGCCCGGCCCTGCGGCATCTAACCGCCTTTAAAGACCATGTATTCCCTGAGCCTGCGACACTGCACGATGATTACAATACCCGTGGTGATCATGCGCAGAGCGCATGGATGCAGCTTTATGGCATGGGGCCGGTTGGGATCAATGCCTTCCCGCCGGCAGCGACCACACCGGAGCGTAAAGAAGTGCGCAAAGAATGGCTGGCCAGCATGACACCTCGCGAGCGTAAACGCTACCAGGAGTGGATGAGCCGGATGAATCAGGAGCAGCGTGATGCTTGGCATGCCGCCTACGATGACATCAACGTCGAATACTGGGATATGCAAAAAGATCCCAAGTACAAGCGACGTCGTGGAGCCAACCTGACCACTGAACAAAAGGCGGACCGCCTAAGCTACATGTATCAGCGTTTCATGCGTGATTATGCTGCAACGGTACTGGGTATTGATGAAAACGTCGGCCGCGTACTTGATTACATCGATGAGGCGGGTATCGCTGACAATACCATTGTGGTGTACAGTTCAGATCAGAGCTTCTTCATTGGCGAACATGGTTGGGCTGAGAAACGCTACATGTATGAGGAAGGAATGAAAATGCCCTTCCTGATCCGCTGGCCGGGACACATCAAGCCAGGCCAGCGTCCTGAAGCGATGATCCAGAATATCGACTTCGCACCGACTTTCCTTGACTCTGCAGGGGTGTCGATTCCGGATGAGATCCAGGGTAAATCTTTCAAAGCCCTGCTTGAAGGTCAGGTCTCTGATGAGCAGTGGCAACAGCAGCGTCCTGCGGTTTACTACCACTACTATATGCACGGTGCGCATAATGTGCCGCGTCATGATGGTGTGCGTACTGACCGTTACAAGCTGATTGACTTCTATTCGCAGAACAACGGTGAGGGCTGGTTCGAGATGTATGATCTTGAGGCTGATCCGTACGAGGTGAACAATGTGTATCAAGATCCGAAATATGCAGAAGTTCGCACTATGATGCACAAGCACTTACATGAGTTGCGCGCCAAGTACGAAGTGCCTGACGATGTTTTTGAAGTCCCGTATGTATTCATGAACCGAAAAGAACGCCGTGAGCTAGGCATCAAATAACTCGCGATATTTGTTTTAAACAACAGCTTGAAGTCTGGTCGGGTTAGCCGTCCAGACTTTTTTCGTTACATATCGCTACAAATATTCGGCGTGACTCAACGCACACTCTGCCCCTTTTCAAATTGAATCCTGTGTCGAAACGTTTATATTGGGTTCAGACATTTGAATTATTGATGCTGTGTAACTTGTTATTCAGAGGCAATGTTACTGAGTTAGCACATGACATGTGCTTTTGGGTTAAAGGATTTGAAATGAAGAAAAAGTTAGCTGCACTGTTGGTGGGAACAATGCTATTGCCGGGTATTGCATTTGCAGAAACGGCCAAGGTTGCTCCGGTTATTAGCGAAACAGTGAAAAGTGATCAAGAAATCATTGATAGCCTCTACCGTGGTGGCTATGCTTACTGGCAGCAACTCCGTAATGAAAACGGTACCTACGAGGACAAATTGTTCCTGAACGGTGACCGTAGTTATATTGGTTCAATCGCTAACTCTGGTATGGGGTTGGTTGCGCTGACAATCGGCCACGCCAATGGTTGGGAGCCGGAAGCCGAGCAGTTGGCGTTGCAGACACTGCGTAAACTGGCGGGGCAGGATCCTAACTTTACGGTTCCGCAAAATGCGACCAATACCTTCATTCATTTCTACAATACCCAAACCGGTGAAGCTGTCGGTGACGATTGGAGTCCGGTAGACAGTGCCATCATGATTTATGGCGCCCTGTTTGTGAAAAACTACTTCAGCGAAAACGAAGAAATTGCCAAGCTGGCCGATTTCTTGTTCAGTAATACCGATCTCACCCCTTATATCGCCGATGTGAAAACCGGGCGTATTTACCTTGCCCAGCATACCGATGGTACGTTTAAACCTTATCGCACTAAGGCATTTAATGAATATATGCTGGTAGCAGGCCTTGCAAACCAGCAAGCATATGATCTAGACAGCGCTGCGAATGCGGCCAATGCTAAAAAGTTCTGGGATATCTGGTATTCATCAACCAAATACCTGCCGGTTGCGAAATATAATGACATCCCGGTTTTGTCTGAAGGGAAAACGTGGTTCACCTCCCAGTTTAATTTTCTCTTCAATAACTATTTGATGCATGATTTTTCAAACAATCCTCAGTTTGTAAAAGCATTGGAAAATTCAGCAAAGGCCGATTTCGCATTCTGGCGTGATGTCGATGTTGAAGGTGTGGAATTAAAAGATTATGAGTGGGGTAGTGGTGCCGGTTCTTGTCCGAACGGTTATTGTGTCGACCGTTTTCACTTTGAAGGTGACCGTCAATTTAACCATAACTTAGTCGTATCACCGCATATTCTAGCTGGTTATATTCCATTTAATGATAGAGCCAAAGATGATTTAATTTCGACTTACCGTGATAACACTATTAATGCAAAGCATGAGTTAGACGGTGGGTATGAAATCCTATGGCGTTATAGCCATGACCAGCCAGATTGGAAAGCGGAATTTATTGAGGGTGTTGATTTTTCAACGTTTTTATTTGGCATGGCGGCCATGCCAGAGCATTTAGGTATGGAGTTCTTTAATAAATACAATAACTATTTTGAGTAGTTAATGAATTGATCATTTTCTTAGGGTAATTTTTACAATTTGCATCATTGTTGTCTGCTCCCAACTATATGGTTGGGAGTTTTTTTATAATAAAGATAGAAAGCTATTGAGATTTTACCCTATACAAAAATCATTACAGTTTTTTTACGCTATTTTTAGTATTTAACACGGATCACACTTTACGGTTGTTTAATTGACGGTGTTAGTCGAAACGTTTATATTTGCTTGTGTGAAATGGATGTAATTCACTCAATTCGATTAACTTGGCGGTTTGGCCTGTTATTTACTGAGTCGTTAGTGCATGGAAAGGCACATGTGATGGTTTTATCACTATGCGTTAAGTAAAAAAACAGCTTGATGTAATCAAGTTGTTTAATCTTATATTAGGCAAGGACAATATGAATATTAAACGCTCAACCCTTTCGAAGGGGATTGGTTTATTACTAGCTACATCTGCAATGACCAGTGTTGCAGCAGAGCAAGAAAGACCAAACATTCTATTTATTTTTTCTGATGACCATGCTAACCAGTCTATCAGCGCTTACAACCCAACTTTAGGTCAAACGCCAAATATCGATCGTATTGCCAATGAAGGTGCAATCTTTGAGCGTGCATATGTAACCAACTCTATTTGTCAGCCAAGCCGAGCTTCGGTAATGTCAGGTAAGCACTCTCACAAAAATGGCGTACTTGATAATACTTCTCGTTGGAATCCTAATCAGGTTATCTTCCCTAAACTTCTGGAAGAAAGTGGCTATGAGACAGCTCTGATTGGTAAGTGGCATATGCACCCAACACCGGTCAACGAGTTTGGATATTCTTTGGTACTTAACGGTGCTGGTGGTCAGGGTACATATTATAACCCTGAGTTCATTGACAAAGAGGGTAAAACCCGTGTCATTGAAGGCTACTCAACAGATCTGATCACAGATATGTCTTTGGAGTGGCTTGAAGAATCGTGGGATGAAGATAAGCCGTTCCTACTGAAGGTTCAATATAAAGCGCCACATACTCCACGTCGTCCACCACCACGCCACATGGCAACGTTCATGGATCATAACTTCCCGATCCCTGATACGTTGTTTGATGATTACAAAACCCGTGGTGAGCATGCCGAGAATGCTTGGATGCAGCTTTACGGTATGACGCCAGTAGGTATCAATGCTTTCCCACCTGCACCGACTACACCAGAAAAAGCGCGTGTACGTGAAGAGTGGATCAATAGCATGAACGGTGATCAGCGTTGGCATTTTGACGAGTGGATGAACCGTTTAACCGATGAGCAGAAAGCTGCATTCCACGAAGCCTATGATGATGCGAACGTAGATTACTGGGAAAAGATGAAAGATCCTATGTATAAACGTCGCTGGGGTAATGTTCCGCGTGATTTGAAAGTTGCCCGTACAGAATATATGTACCAACGTTTTATGCGTGATTACATGGGTACTGTGATGACCATTGATGAAAACGTTGGCCGTATTCTTGATTACCTAGACGAAAGTGGCTTGGCGGAAAATACCATTGTTGTATATAGCTCAGATCAGAGCTTCTTCATTGGTGAACATGGCTGGGCTGAGAAGCGCTACATGTATGAAGAAGGCTTCAAGATGCCATTTATGATCCGTTGGCCGAGTCAGATCGAAGGCAATCAGCGTCCGCAAGCGATGATCCAGAACATGGACTTTGGTCCAACTTTCCTTGAAGCGGCAGGTTTGCCAACACCAGAGGAAATGCAGGGTAAATCTTTCTTGAAAGTGCTTAAAGGCCAGACGTCTGATGCCCAGTGGCAAGAAGAGCGTCCAGTCGTTTACTACCACTACTACATGGAAGGTGCACACAATGTACCTCGTCATGATGGCGTACGTAGTGACCGTTACAAGTTGATTGATTTCTACTCACAGCATGATGGCAAAGGTTTCTTCGAATTGTATGACTTGGTGACAGATCCTAACGAAGTAAACAATGTGTACGAAGATCCTGAGTATGCTGAAGTACGTGCCATGATGACGACAGAGCTAGAGAATGCCCGTGAGCGTTATGATGTACCTAAAGATTACTTTGAAGCGCCATACCCGTTCATGAACCGTCAAGAACGTAAAAAATTAGGTTTCTAAATTACACAAGGATGGAGGTTACCTTGGATATCTCAGGGATAAGCGCCAAAGCCGACTAGTGTAATGTAATAAGCCCCTCATACGCCATGTATGGGGGGCTTTTTTTTAAGGTATGTTGGTGTAGGCACAAATCGGAAATTGGTTTAGGCAGGTCGGGGAAAGTATGTGGTATGTTCGGCAAATACCTTATCTGCCCTTGTAAAGCATTCTTTTACTATGTCACATTACACTCAAGATCCTGCACCTTTAAACTCACTCTGTTCGAACGTCGCTAAAATTAACGAGCTGGCTTTACACCCGCTTTGTTATCCACCTGGTTTTGAACAAGAGCTACAAAGCAACTTGGACTTCTTCCTAGACGGGGTGGGTGTCGATGAGCAAGCGAAGGTGCCTTACGATACTTTGTTTGTGACGGGCTCTGATATTGACCCCCAATATTACGTCAACACCACTGAGATAGGACTCTATCTCAATATTCTGACTGCAGCCCATCAAAACGGTAACTCTGATGCACTCGTTAGAATCAACGAAACGCTCGATGTGTTGCTCGGTGCGCCAACCTGGAATGGGTTGTTTTATTGGCCATACGATATTGTTGATGGAAAATTGCAGCCCCAAGATGAAGGGATTGTTCCTGCGGTCGATAACGCCAATTTAGCCTTTGCACTGGCTGCCGTATCAGGGGCTTACCTGGACGCTTGTGAAGAGTTAGCGATTAATATCGTCACAAAAATTGACGATATTTTGCAGAGACAAATACCGGGATGGCAAGCATTCTATGATCCTGATGAAGGCCTGCTCCATGCTGGCTGGTCGACCAAAGAAGGGACATTGCTGGGATATTATATTGATCGAAAAGCGAATGAGAGCCGATTAGCGCCGATCTGGGCTCACTTAATGACTAAAGCCACGAGTAGCCCAGTACCTAAGTCAGGCTTTAACAATATGGCACTCTATACGGGGACCTATGCCTTAAATGAGCAAACCCTTTATCCCATGTTGACTTGGGACGGCGCGTATTTCCAGGGTATGTTGCCCGCCATTTGGCTCAATGAAAGGGAGCTGATACCGGATTATTCGATCGTCGAAGATATGACGAGGGTTCAGCGAGTTCACTCTGAGCATTATCAGATCCCATTTGTTTCCTCGGCAGCCACAACGGGTGATAGTTATGAGGCTTTTGGTGTTCCTGAGCTCTCTGAAGCCTCGGTCCGTTTTAAGCTACCTATTGCAGGTGGCAATACCGGTACACCTCATGCGACAGCACTATCCTTTATGGTTGAACCAGAGAGCGCTATAGCATGCCTTAAATCAATCAAGCGACAGCACCCAAACATTGAGTCGCCATATGGCTGGTTTGATGCGGTTGATACCGATGGGAATATGTCGACAAAGCTTATCTCGCTTGATCAAGGGATGTTTGTATGTGCCTTCTTGGCATCGAGTATTAATAATCAGGTTGAAACGTATCTGAAGGAAAAAGGGTACTACCAAGACGTTATTGAAATGTATAAATCGTTTACTCCCAATAATTGATGTATAAAAAACACCCCGTTGAATGCGCTGGCCTTTGAAAGCACGGTTTTCAACGGGCTTTTTTATTGTGGTCGGTGAAGTAATTAACTATCCGGCAAGAATAAAGCGGGTGCAATGATAGATGAGTTGGTGCAGAATATAGATTATTCGCTGACCTTATTGGTTTTTTCTGGCGTGACAGCCTATACTATCATTATTATTAAAACCCTGGTTTCCACAATGTCGTGCGTCATTATGGTGTTCGAGAACATCGTTATAAGCTGATCCATTTTTACAACTCTGATGATACTAAAGATAAAAGATAAAAGATAAAAGATCCCTAATTATATGAA
Organism: Photobacterium lutimaris; assembly: GCF_003025555.1. Classification (GTDB taxonomy): domain Bacteria; phylum Pseudomonadota; class Gammaproteobacteria; order Enterobacterales; family Vibrionaceae; genus Photobacterium; species Photobacterium lutimaris. The sequence continues at coordinate 81,637 of NZ_PYMH01000004.1, forward strand.
ATTAACACCCAAGTGAATGTGTGCTTGGGTGTTAATGAATGTAAAGTAGGTGAGTGGTGAAGATTTCTACTAGTAATCACTTATGTCAGTAAGTATCTGTAGTGATTAACACTCCACCGCTCCTTGAACTATTCCAAATTAGTCCTTTTTTAATCTCGTGCCCGCCAAAGAGATCACGTGCACTATCAGTAGCTTGACTGATATCATCAAACATACCTAGTTGGATGTTGATATATTGACCACTGTTATTGGATAGTGCTCTTCCTTTATCATCGAGGAATATGGCGATATAATTCATGCTGCGGCCTTTATTTTATTAGATAATATTTTAACAACGTGATTGCACCATTCTGAATCTGCACGAAGTAAATTTATTTTTCTATCTATAGCTAACTGCGTTAAAGGATCAGAGACAATTCTTATATCAGTTAATTCGTCAACTTTCTTTGATATTTCACTATGCATATTTATAAAGTATTGAGGATTTCCTATAACCAACCTAGAGTTAGCTTCGTCTTGTGTGCTCTTGATTTTTGCTTCTTGTAATTTGGGGTTGCTAACAATTATCTCTCCTTCTTGCGTGATGGAATAGATTTTTTTATTAGGTTTTTTTGTTTGGTATACGTTTTTGCACGAAAGATACCCCTTGTTTTTTAGCATTAATAAAGTTCTGTAAATTTGTTGGTGGGATGTTTTCCAAGGTGATTTTTTTATTATTTTTGTCAGTTCATAGCCAGTAGATTCTCTTTCTAACAAATTGGCCAAAATAACGACTTCGAGATTGCTTATCATGATTTCTCTTCTAAATAGTATGTTAGTACGTATTATAGTTATAATTTTATGTTGGTTTTCTAGCCGAACTTTAACTTTATGGTGTGTCTTTATTAAAAAGACGCACCATGATTGGTTATGGGGGGGCTAGCCTTTCTACGCATTCCCATATGTATTGACGGAATGTTCATAGCTCTAGACAAAGAGGCTACGAACAAATGATTCTGGGGTTCAGGTACTGCTGCATGATCTGCTGAGGTACATGGCTGGGACAACATTGCGAGAGAAGCTGTAACAGGCCAGAGAGGGGAGTTCTTCCGTTTATGTATTTTGGATGACATCATCTTTTATTCCTTGCGTATCTGATGTTATGTCCCTGACCATTGAATCTTAGTTGTAACGTTTCTATTTGTTAAGTCTGCTTTACTTGTCTTTTTTGCATCTAAAGTGGCTTAAATCAAGTTAAGTAGACCGCTTATATCGTGTTAACTCTATTTCTTATGAACAGTACAGCATAAATTCACCATCATCAATCGAAACGTTTCAACTTGTGATCGTTTTCAAATGTATACTATTAGAGCAGGTTAAAAATATGAAAATAGTGACAGTTTAGGGGACGATTATGCCAAGTTACTATTGATACCAAGTGACTATACTTGCGTTTAACTGGACTGTTTATTCACTGAGTGGTGCCCGTCTTACGGGTATACAAGCAATCAGAGAGAGTTCGAAATGCTTAAAGTTGTGAGCTTCAACATTTGCCCATTCGTCCAACGTGTAACATTATGGGTTTCGAGAAAAACGAAAAGTGCTAGGTGATAGCAGCTAGAATCTTGATTAATATTATGAATATTCCAGAATGTATTATTGAAAATGTTGCACAATCAATCGGTGCCAACAACGTGGTGAGAGTTGAGCCAATACAAAGCTTATGGAGCGGCTATGGTGAATTGGTCAGGTTGTATTTAGACGGTGGGGAGGTACCTTCAGTTATCGTTAAGTACATTCTTTTGCCACAATCGACAGCCTCTTCACATGCTCATCCTCGGGGCTGGAATACGTCGCGGTCACACCAGCGTAAGCTGGATTCCTACCAGGTCGAAGTGAATTGGTATCGCGACTATGCCAACAAATGTTTAGCTCCAGTGCCCAAGTGTTTGATGGTGGAGCAGCAAGATAATGAAATTCTGCTGGTATTGGAAGACTTAGCCACGCTGGGATACAGCGAAGTTCATAAGCATATAGATAGCTCTGCCATTTTGGCTTGCTTACGCTGGTTAGCCAAATTTCATGCCCAATTTATGTCCCAAGGGCTGGAGACTATGCCACAAGGATTATGGCCGGTAGGTACCTATTGGCATTTGGCAACCCGGCCAGATGAACTGGCTGCGCTTGATGATCTGTCTTTGAAAGCAGCAGCCAAGCCGATAGATACCACCTTGGCTTGCTGTAAATACCAAACCTTGGTGCATGGTGATGCTAAATTGGCTAATTTCTGCTTCACACCAAGGGGGCGTGATCCAGAAGGTGGCTGTATTAGACAGGCTATATCGGTTGCCGCGGTCGACTTTCAATATGTTGGTGGTGGCTGTGGTATGAAGGATGTCTGTTTGCTGCTTAGCAGTGTGTTGGACTTTAACGAAAGTGAGAGCCAGATCCAAGCTTACCTTGATGAGTACTTTGCTGCATTGAAACAGTTCTTGTCTGAGTATCACCCCGATATTGATGGTGATGATGTCGAGCAGCACTGGCGACCGTTATACAGCGTTGCTTGGGCAGACTTCCAGCGATTTGTGAAAGGGTGGTGTCCTGATCATTGGAAGATCAACCCCTATACCGAGCAGCTTACTGAAACAGCATTACAATGGTTGGCAAAACAAAGGTTAGCAAATTCAACTAAATCATAACGCTTTGGTCGGAAAGAGCGGTATTTGAATTATCTAGGTTCACAATTCTAGATTATTTCCTCACTATGAGCTTGGAAGCTTATGTTATATACCCAAGTTACTTGGGTATACACGCATGAGATTGTTCCCCCCCTCCGCGTTTCTCCACAATAACTGCGCGAAATGGAGTTCTTAATGGTTACCCAAGCATCGACAAAGCGATTCAAGCATTTTTACGCCTCTGATCTTAGAGGGATCGGGCAATTAGCGACTCAAGCGACAATAAGTGCAACACGGATCGCCGAAGGGGTGCACCAGTCTGTCTGGCGTACGATGGGGATGCCGAGTGGGTCAGCACCAGATAAAGCCCGGGGCCTCACCGGTTTTGTCTATAAGAATATCTATACAGTCACCGAGCTAGTGGGCAATGGTGTTGATAAAATACTAGAAAAACAACAACCTTGGCTTGAGTCACTCGACGAAGGCAAACCCGAGACCGTGGCACGCATTTCAATGCTGTCAGCCCTAAATGGTGTCATGGGCGATCAGCTGGTGGCAAAGAACAATCAATTTGCGATCCCGATGACCTTTTATTATCAGCAAGCGCCCTTGCTGTTAGACGAGAGTTTGCCATTAGACGCACCGTTAGCAACGTTCCCTATTCCACAGGCGAAAAAAAAAGTGCTGTTGATGATCCATGGTTTATGCATGAATGATCGGCTATGGCAGGGAAAACATGATGGGATCGAGGTCGATCATGGGCAGCAGTTATCAGCCTCTCTGGGCTATACACCCGTTTACCTTCGCTATAATACGGGGCTGCATACATCGCAAAACGGAAGGTTGTTATCTGAGCTTATCGAGCAATTTGTTAAACAGTGGCCAACGCCGATAGAAGAGCTGTCCATTATCGCCCATAGCATGGGTGGCTTAGTGGCAAGAAGCGCCGTTCATTATGGCCAGAAGCATGCCATGCAGTGGCCCGATATAGTGAAAAAAATGGTGTTTCTGGGAACGCCTCACCAAGGGGCTCCTTTAGAGCGGATAGGTAATAAGTTTGGCGTTATTCTCAGTAAAACACCGTATACCGCGCCTTTTAATCTACTCAGCAACCTGCGTAGTGCCGGGATCACCGATCTTCGCTATGGCAATGTTATTGACGAGGATTGGCAAGGAGCCGACCGTTTTCACAATCTGCCCGATGAGCGGTGTGGTGTACCATTACCGCAAGGCATTGGCTGTTTTGCGATAGCTGCCACAACCGCAAGTGAGAGGAGCTTGTTAGCTGAACGATTAATCGGCGATGGCCTTGTGCCTTTAAACAGTGCCCTGGGGTGCCACTCGGTCAATGAGCGTCATCTCATGTTTGCAGAGCCCGACCAGAAAGTGCTTTATGAGATGAAGCACAATGATTTGTTGAACTCGCCGCAGGTCACTCAACAGCTTGAATTGTGGTTAAGCCAATAAAGCCCAAGTGATATTGAAAACGCATGCTGTGGAAGCAGGGCAATTCGTCTACGCTGATCTAATGAGGTACTTGTTAGTAACCAGTCTTTGGTGGCTAATACTTAAAGCTTCAGCGGGTGTGCGTGAGAGCAAGCGCAATGGCTGTTGACCAATGTCGACAATGAGCTTGTGTGATTCGATGTCGCTTGGGGATTAAGCCTATGGTTACTGACTTGTGCTATTGAGAAAAGTCAGATAATAACCAAAGGAAGTTGTCGTGAATATTGTTAACGTCGTTCAAAGCAATATGCAGGTCTACCTCAACTTGTCCCAGCCCTATGAAGCTGAATTTTCTATATATACCAAGAAGGTGCCTGATGAGAATGGTCTATTTGTTATGGATACCCTGATTGGCGGTAGTGTCGGGGGATTCTTGCTCTATATCGAACGAGCGCCGGCAGGTTTGGCCGCCATTGCGGAAACCGCACCGGGTCATTATGAAGTGTGCGACTTCTATGTTGTACCTATTTTCCGCAAGAACAGGATGGGGCAGCAGTTTGCCCATCAGCTGTTTACCATGATGCCGGGAGAGTGGGAAAGCAAGCAAATTGAGGGGGCAACGCGTGCTATCGCATTCTGGCGCCGGGCAATTGGTGCATTTACCCAAGAGCAATATGTCGAAGATATCTATCAGGACCCATATTGGGGACCTGTGACCCGCCAGAGCTTCTCAACCCTTTCATCCTGATTTTATTGAATGCCCTTCCATTTTCTATCTCCCCATCATGGGGAGATTGGCCTAGATTAAAATCGTATCGGAAATAGCGCACAAAGTTTTACTTTGGTGCCACCATTGCGCTTTGTTGTATATCACCACATCACGAAATACGTAAAATTTCGTGTCTGGGTGATGACTATTCCCCTTATTGTATTACAATAGCATTAATTGATTTTTAAGCTTTCCCATATACTTTTATTGAAATAAGAGAGTTAGCATGAGCAACCAAAAGTCTCTTGATGCGATCAGGAAGATGAAGCTGGAGAATGATACTTCAGCCGGTAACCTTGTAGACCTACTCCCTATCGAAGTACAAAAGCGTGACTTCGATCTAACATTCCTAGACAACTTGAGCGAAGAGCGTCCTCGTCTTCTGGTTCAAGCGAAAGATCTCGCTGAATTTAAAGCGAAGGTACAGGCTGATGAATCACACTGCATGTTCGATGATTTCTTCAACAACTCTACGGCTAAGTTCCTAGAGACGGCCCCGTATGAAGAGCCTCAGCCTTACCCAGAAGAGACGGTTGGTAAAGCATCGCTATGGCGTCCTTACTGGCGCCAGATGTACGTTGATTGCCAAATGGCGCTTAACGCGACACGTAACCTAGCTATTGCAGGTATCGTAAAAGAAGATGAAGAGCTTATTGCTAAAGCAAAAGCTTGGACCCTAAAGCTCTCTACCTACGATCCAGAAGGCGTAACGTCTCGTGGTTACAACGACGAAGCGGCATTCCGCGTTATCGCTGCTATGGCTTGGGGCTACGACTGGCTACACGCTCACTTCACTGACGAAGAGCGCCAGCAAGTTCAAGATGCGCTGATTGAGCGTCTAGATGAAATCATGCATCACCTAAAAGTGACGGTTGATCTTCTAAACAACCCGCTAAACAGCCACGGTGTTCGCTCTATCTCTTCTGCTATCATCCCAACGTGTATCGCGCTTTACCACGATCACCCGAAAGCAGGCGAGTACATTGCATACGCACTAGAGTACTACGCAGTACACTACCCGCCATGGGGCGGTGAAGACGGTGGTTGGGCTGAAGGTCCTGACTACTGGAACACCCAGACGGCATTCCTAGGCGAAGCATTCGACCTACTGAAAGCTTACTGTGGCGTAGACATGTTCAACAAGACATTCTACGAAAACACCGGTGATTTCCCGCTATACTGTATGCCTGTTCACTCTAAGCGCGCAAGCTTCTGTGATCAGTCTTCAATCGGTGATTTCCCAGGCCTAAAACTGGCTTACAACATCAAGCACTACGCGGGTGTTAACCAGAAGCCTGAGTACGTTTGGTACTACAACCAGCTAAAAGGCCGTGACACAGAAGCGCACACTAAATTCTACAACTTCGGTTGGTGGGACTTTGGCTACGACGATCTTCGCTTCAACATCCTTTGGGATGCACCAGAAGAGAAAGCACCGTCAAACGACCCACTGTTGAAAGTATTCCCAATCACAGGTTGGGCGGCGTTCCACAACAAGATGACTGAGCGTGATAACCACATTCACATGGTCTTCAAATGTTCGCCGTTTGGCTCTATCAGCCACTCGCACGGTGATCAGAACGCGTTCACTCTACACGCATTCGGTGAAACACTGGCTGCGATCACCGGTTACTACGGTGGTTTCGGTGTCGACATGCACACTAAGTGGCGTCGTCAAACGTTCTCTAAGAACCTGCCTCTATTCGGCGGTAAGGGTCAGTATGGTGAGAACAAGAACACCGGTTACGAAGATCACCAAGACCGCTTCTGTATCGAAGCGGGCGGTACAATCTCAGACTACGATACTGAGTCTGATGTGAAGATGGTTGAAGGCGACGCGACGGCTTCTTACAAGTACTTCGTACCTGAAATCGAGTCTTACAAGCGTAAGATCTGGTTCGTTCAAGGTAAAGTATTCGTCATGCAAGACAAGGCGACGCTTACTGAAGAGAAAGACATGACTTGGCTGATGCACACGACTTTCGCTAACGAAGTGGCTGACAAGTCGTTCACTATCCGTGGCGAGAAAGCGCACCTAGACGTGAACTTCATCAATGAGTCAGCAGACAACATCCTTTCTGTGAAGAATGTTGAAGGCTTCGGCGACGTTGACCCATACGAGTATAAGGATCTAGAAATCCACCGTCACATAGACGTTGAGTTCGGCGCTGCCAAAGAGCACAACATTCTAACGCTACTTGTTCCTAACAAGAACAACGGCGAGCAGGTTGAGGTGTCTCACAAGCTTGAAGGCAACACGCTAATGCTGACTGTTGACGGTGAAATGGTCACTATCGAGCTGTAAGCGATTGAATAAAAAGTCGTAGACTGATCAAGATAGTAAAGCCCTAGGTTTGTGCCTAGGGCTTTTGTTTTTGAGCATGTCTACCATCTTTAACACAGTCCAAAAAGGACTCACTCTAGTCAGCGATTGGCAGGCCACTTGGAACACGCTTGGGTGCTTGGTCACGAATATCCAGGCTGGCTGGGTCCGTTAGCGCATATAGAAATTCCATAATTTTATTGATGTCTTCTTTGCTGTAATTAAGTTTGTTTATCTCGCTGGCATTGGCTATTTTCTCGACGAGGTACTCGTTATCCATCACGTCAAAATCAATCGCATCCAAGTCAGGGCGAGACGGCATCTGTACCTGATTTGTATCGTAGTTATACAAAGAGTCAATCGCGTTGACATGATGCTCGACGACTCCTCGCAGCGTACTGTATGCGCCAACATGTCCGTAAGGGGCGGTAAGCACAACATTGCGCAGTGATGGCGTTCGGAATTTGTATAAATCGTTGTGATCTCCACTTACGCGGAAATGGCCAAAATCTTCGCGACCGTTGTGACCATCGCCTTTACCCGGTCCTATTTGGGGCATGGCAATGGCATGAAAATCTTGATCCGTCTGCAATGTACCGCTGTGGCAACTACCACATGTTTGATTTTTTCGATTTCGTGGATTGCCGTTATAAAATAGCCTCATCCCCTCTTGAGCTGTAAGGCTCATTGCGCGGGGATCACCTCGTAAGAAACGGTCAAATGGGCTGTTATCAGCGCGGAAACTTGTACCGATATAAGCAGCAATCGAGTTTCCCACATGAGTAATATTGATATCCGCAGCACTGTTCACATCATCGAATGCGCTTTGGAACATAGAGACATATTCCGGAATACCTCTTAGCCGCTCGATGAGAATTTCCCAAACGCCGTCTGAACCTGAAAAAATGTCATTGGCGGCGGCTTCTGCAACCTCATTTTCTGGAACGCCATATTGGTCTACTTGCCCTGCCATTTCTGTCACATTTGTGAGCGGAAGAATATTTTGGGCAGCCAAAATACTATCTAGGCCTACGGGCAGTTGATGGCCTGCGGGTGAATTGAAGCCACTGGCAAATGACGGATCAGGAAAAATACGACCATCATTAAACAATACGTTAATGTCATGCAGCCCACGGTTGAAAAGATCGGGTGAATTGTGTGGAACACGTTGAACAATGGCATGATTGCCACTGCCAGTGTTTCTGGCTGGATGGCCTAACCCTTTACCGCCTTCACCCACAGAGAGTGATAAGGCATCGCCAGTATTTGTTAAAACATGATGGCAAGTCCCGCAGGAAATATTTTTATTACCACTCAATATCTTATCGAAAAATAGGTTCTTACCTAACTCGACTTGAGCCGGATCGGACTGACGAAAATCCCTATGCGTTAGAGGTTTCAGGTCAAAAGGGTTGTTAGCCGCCGAAGAAGATACACTATTGTCTCCATTATTTGTTGGTTTTGATGGGAAATCAAAGCCATCGATAGCGATAGCACTCGAACTGATCCAAACACCACTTATTATTAGACTTATTTTAAGTGTATTAAATTTCATTTTTACCCCCTGTAAAGTGAGAGCTAATCAGCAGAAAAGCCCCCATATCAAAGATAATTGCTTTAACAGGCAGTAACAGCGTTGCTTGTATCGGGTCTTACATTTATTACGATGTGATCTTTTACTAAACAGGATCTTAATTACAGCACTTTTATCAGGTAATAAAAATACACATAAAGCAAAATTGTGATGTGATTTTTCGAGTAGTGATTAGTTGGTAAAGCGGAAAGGGTGAGAGCGAAACACTTTGGTGCGCATCGGGGGAAGTGATGCGTTAAGTGCTTCGCTCTCGGGGGAACTGTTATCGAGTCAGTTTGGCATTAGCTCAACTGGCTTTTCATCTCCTGAGCGACTTTATCAACCTTGCCCATACCGACAATCACTTGCAGGCCGCCAGCACCGATAGTAACAACGCCAGCGGCACCCAGCGCCTTCATTGCTTCTTTGTCTGCAATTGAAGAGTCTTTCACCGTCAGACGTAGGCGGGTAATACAGTTATCGACTTCTAGGATATTCTCTTTGCCACCGATAGCCGCGATGTAGGCATTGGCTAACTCCCCCATGTCGTCCTGGTTTACACCGCTCTGCTCGTCTTTGCCACGTCCAGGAGTCATCAGATTGAATTTGGTGATAGTGACTCTGAATACGCTGTAGTAAAGTGCGAAAAACACAAAACCTTGAACAATCAGCATGTACCATTTGGTTGCTAGTGGGTTTTGGCTAGAAAGTACGAGGTCAACCAAACCTGCCGAGAAGCCGAAACCTGCCATCCATTCCATTGTCGCTGCGATGTAGAGTGAAATACCTGTCAGTACGGCGTGGATCAGGTACAGCACAGGGGCGACGAACATGAAGCTGAACTCTAGTGGTTCGGTGATCCCTGTGAAGAAAGAGGCCATCGCTGCCGCAAGCATGATAGAGAAGACTTTGTCTTTGTTTTTCTTGTCTGCACACTGGTAAATAGCCAATGCTGCACCTGGTAGGCCGAACATCATAATTGGGAAGAAACCGGCTTGGTACATTCCCGTTTGACCTATAACCGCAGTACCGTTGGCGATTGATTGTGCCCCGCCGAGGAAGTTCGGGATGTCATTAATGCCGACGACATCAAACCAGAATACCGGATACAGAGCATGGTGCATGCCGATGGTTAGCATCAGGCGGTTGAAGAAACCGAACAAGCCTGCGCCCAGCGCGCCCATGGATTGAAGTTGGGTACCGAAAGCGATCAGGGCATCGTAAATCACCGGCCATACGAACAACAAGATACTGGCAAGCAGGATACCGGCAATAGAGGTGAGGATCGGAACTAGGCGTTTGCCGCTAAAGAAAGCCAGCGCTTTTGGCAATTCGACTTCATGGAAACGGTTATAGATCTCAGCCGAGACAATACCGACGAGGATACCGACAAATTGATTGGCAACCTTATCGAAAGCCGCAGGTACGACATCGGCAGGGATCCCTTGAAGCTGGGCGACCACAGCTGGTGACAATAAAGTGGTCAGAACCATAAAGCAGACATAGCCGGACAATGCCGCCGCGCCACTTTTATCACGGCTAAGGCCGAAGGTAACACCGATAGCAAAGAGGACAGCCATGTTATCAATGATGGCTGCACCTGATTTAATAAGTAGGGCAGCGACGACACTTTCTGAACCCCAGCCAACGGGGTCCATCCAATAACCAATTCCCATCAGGATAGCCGCTGCTGGAAGGGTGGCTACTGGTACCATTAGGGCCTTTCCGACCTTTTGTAGATATCCAAGTATATTCATGATTTACCTTGTTATTTTGTGGGGCGAAGAAACTTTTTCAGGCAGCATAAACCACCTGCCAATCCTTTTGACAGATATGACCCGTGAATTTATGGGGGGGATAATCGGTAATTACAGAGCGACGGACAAACGAAAAATGCAGTACAATGTATTAAAAATATTAATAGATAGATTTGGTTGGTGGTTGGGTGGAAAAAGTAGAAAGAAAGCAACAGCTATTGGCTAACATGCATTCTTTCAGTGTGGTTGCTAAATATCTGAGCTTTACCAAAGCCGCTCAGGAGCTGAATCTAACTCAGGGGGCTGTAAGTCATAGGATCAAAAACTTGGAAAAGCAGCTGGGCTTCCCATTGTTTGTCAGGTTGACCCGTCGAATGGAATTGACGCCGGAAGGGGAAAGGTTGCTCCTGACTTTGAACCAGTCGTTTGAAAGCATCTTCAGTGAGCTTGAAGATATCATCAGCAATGATTTGAGCGGGGAGCTCTATATCGGTACCTCCCCTGCGTTTGCTAGCAGTTGGTTGATGCCAAGGCTTGGGAAGTTTCGCGAGTTATATCCACAGTTGAATTTGCGGATGAAGGTAAAAGGTTATCGACCTGACTTTCAATATGAGCCACTGGATGCCGCTATTTATTATAGTAGCGGGCACTACCCTGATTGTTACAGCACTAGGTTGTTTGACGAACGCCGTATCCCTGTGTGTACCCCTGACTATGCACGGCAGTTCAATCTGGCCAGTGGTGATATCCATGGGCTAAAGGAAGTGACGTTTATCCATGGTGAACGCTCGCAAATATGGTCTCGCTGGTTGAAGGCGATGGGGGGAGATATCAATTGTTATCTCAATACATGTACTTTTAACCACTATGAACATGACATTATGGCTGCAAGGCAGTCCCTAGGAGTTGCAATGGGACGACTTCGGTTTGTATTGCCTTATTTTAGAACTGGCGAGCTTGTTGCCCCGTTTGAATCGATAAATAACGGCTTAGGTTATGACTTGGTATGTCCTGAAGGGATGCAGAAGCGGCCAAAATTTCAGGCTTTTGCCCGCTGGCTAGCGAAGGAAGTCGAACAGGAGAACCAGTTTGATCTCGATAGTGCCGACTTTAATTTAACTGACATCAATAGTACCAATATCAAGATAACTTGATGTTTATGTGAATAGCGTTGAGGGCTGCTGTTTCAGCCACTGACAAAAGCAGTCTACGGCTGGTGTGCTCCGTTGGCGAAAAAGGAAGTAACCCGCTTTGGCCTTAATGGCAGGGAATGGTGCAACTAGCCGCTTTTGCTCAATTTCACTACCCAGTAACGCCTGTCGGGCTAGAGCCACGCCGAGCCCGGCTTCTGCTGCTGCCATCGCCATATCAGTTCGGTTGAAATAATGTCCCTGGGGTGAATGAGAAAGTTTGAGCCCCATCGAATCAAACCAGTACTGCCACTCTTGATCTTTTTGCGCACCTTGCCAAGGCATCGCATCGTGCAGCAAAGTGACGTTTTGCCAGATGCAATCAGATTGCCAGCTATGGTCGAGGTAATACTCTGGGCTCATAACCGGAACAAGGTGCTCTTCAAGCAAAAGTTCACCGTTTGTCGAATCGCTGTCTGCATATGCAGCTCCGAACTGGCAGTAATCAATCATCAAATCCACATCATCACATTGGTGATCAACCAGTGCACCGTCGGCAAAGGTTTGTACTTTCAGATCTGGGTATTGTCGATTGAAGTCATGCAACTTGGGCACCAGCCACTTGAAGGCAAAAGACGGGGTCAGTTTGAGACGGATCTCCGAACTTGTTTCAGGCGCCTTTAGCTCTGCTAATACTTGTTTGATTTTATGAATACTCAGATCAACCACGGCAAATAATTGCCTACCTTCATCCGTTAATGTCAGCCCCCTTGAATGACGGTGAAACAAGGTGAGATCAAGCCGCTGCTCCAACTGTTTAATCTGTTGGCTTAGTGCGCCAGTGGTGAGGTGCAGCTCTTGTGCCGCTTTGGTCAGGCTTTGATGCTTGGCGACAACGGCGAAGGTTGCCAAACCGGCAAATGTACTTGCTCTCACGAGATACCTCGGCATGTTTAATACGGATTGAACGCTATCTGTGTTTAGTTTTCCTAAATGCAGCCCTTAAATAATATCGATTGTTAGCAGAATGTAAATCAAGGATTCTTGCTCGCACAATAATGCGTTATTAATCCAGATTTGCTGGATGAGTTTGATTGAGGGTTCAGATGGAAGTTATTGTATTGGGTAGTGGCGTGGTTGGGTTGACGTCGGCATGGTATCTGCGCCAAGCCGGTCATGATGTCACCGTTATTGATCGCCAGTCTCGCAGTGCCGAGGAAACCAGCTTTGCCAATGCAGGGCAGATTTCTTATGGCTATTCATCACCTTGGGCAGCACCGGGGATTCCAGTGAAAGCGATGAAGTGGCTAATGCAAGAGCATGCACCGTTGAAAATCAAGCCATCTGTTTCGCCTGAGTTGTACCTCTGGGCCAGCAAGATGTTGGCTAACTGCAATATCAACCGTTATCAGGTAAACAAATCTCGCATGCTGCGCATCGCAAATTATAGCCGTGAGTGCCTGAAGCAGCTGCGTAATGATCTTGAGTTGAACTACGAAGGCCGTCAGCAGGGCACATTGCAGGTGTTTCGCACCAGTAAGCAGATGGAAGCGGTAGCCAAAGATATTGAATTATTGGCCGCAAGCGGTACGCGTTATCAGGAGCTAGATGTTGCCGGCTGTGTTGCCGCAGAACCCGCGCTGGCATCGGTACAAGAAAAGCTGGTGGGTGGTTTACGCCTACCGGATGATGAAACGGGGGATTGTTACCTGTTTTGTCAGCAACTTACCGTTTTGGCAGAACAAGCAGGGGTTAAGTTTCTGTTTGATACCGATGTGTCCCGTTTAGAGGTGGACGACAATCGAATTACCTCGGTACATACTAGCCGTGGTGAGCACAAGGCTGATGCCTTTGTGGTGGCGATGGGGAGTTATTCGCCTCAGATTTTGTCCCAAGCAGGGATTGTGGTACCTGTGTATCCGGTGAAGGGATACTCGCTGACCATGCCGATAAAAAATGGCGATGCGGCTCCGATATCAACGGTGATGGACGAGACCTACAAGGTGGCGATGACTCGGTTTAATGATCGGATCCGAGTCGCCGGTACAGCAGAACTGGCTGGGTTTGATTTAGGCTTGGCTGAAAAGCGTAAGGCAACCATTACAATGGTTATTCAGGACTTGTTTCCACAAGGAGGCGAGATAGAGAAAGCGGAATACTGGACGGGATTAAGGCCGATGACGCCTGATGGCACGCCAGTTATTGGTAAAACACCGATTAAGAACCTGTTCACCAATTCCGGTCATGGCACATTAGGCTGGACGATGGCCTGCGGCTCGGGCAAGTTGCTGGCAGATATTGTTAGTGCGAAAGAGACCGATATCGATATAAACGGGTTGGATGTCTACCGCTATATCCACTAAGGGTTATAGATAAACGAAAGGGGTTATTGGTTACGACTCTTTGTTTTGTCTTTATTGCGCTTAATGATTTTTTCGATCAAACGTATCGCAATGAAGCAGATAGCCCCAGCAAGCAATAGGATCCAATATATCTGATTAGAGATATCCATGAGTTCCTCCATAAAGCTACAAGTGATTGAATCAGTATAACCTAACGGGCTGCTATATAAAGAGTTCTGACCGATTGTTGCAAGTTTGAATCGTGAGCCGCATTGATGATGCGGCTCTAATCTGCTTGCTTATTAGCAATTGCCTTTCTTGGCTTGGCCTGGCGGGCAGAAGTTACCGTTTCCATGGCTGTGGTGTTCATCTTTGGTTGATGCCTTGATGTTCACACCGTCAACTTCTCCTTCGATATGGGTCAGTTGGCAGCCGGTTAAGGTAACAGATGCAAATAGGGCCAGAAGCAAAGTGATTTTTTTCATCGTTTAAACTGCAATAGTAAGGGACAAAAACAAGGTGCGGAATGTACGATTTTTGCGCTTGTGTTGTGTCAGGAAAGTGTCAGCGGATAGTCAGTTTAGAAAGCGCGAAAAGCGAACCTTTTTTCAGGTCCGCTTTTCATTGGTTAAATAAGCAACGGTTTCAATCTATTAATCAGATACAAGGAACCTGCTGGGTAATACAGTGAATATTACCGCCACCTAGCAAAATTTCCCGGGCATCGACCCCTGTAATTTTGTAGCCGGGGTAAAGATTGTTCAGTAAATCCTCCACCTCAGAATCCAAATTGTCATCCAGTAGCGGGTAGACGATTTGATCATTGGTCACCAGATAGTTGGCATAAGAGCCAGCCAGACGTTCGCCTGGCGTGCGCTCCATACCCTCTGAGACATCAACGCCATTGGCTTCATTTTCTGATATGAACAAAGGTCCCGGCATAGGTAATTTGTGTACTCTAATCTTACGGCCCTTCGCGTCAGTTTGTGTCTCTAGTACATCTAAAGCATGACGAGAGATTTCATACTGCGGATCAGTTTTATCATCACACCAAGTCAGTACAATTTCACCGGGACGAACAACGTGAATAAGGTTGTCGACATGACCATTGGTCTCGTCATTGTATAAACCACTCGGGATCCAGATGACTTTTTCTACCGAGAGGTAATCGTATAGTACCTGCTCAATTTCTTCTTTGGACAAGTCTGGATTACGGCTAGGGTGGAGCAGGCATTCTTCAGTGGTGTACAGGGTACCTTCACCATCAACGTGGATA
Organism: Photobacterium lutimaris; assembly: GCF_003025555.1. Taxonomy (GTDB): domain Bacteria; phylum Pseudomonadota; class Gammaproteobacteria; order Enterobacterales; family Vibrionaceae; genus Photobacterium; species Photobacterium lutimaris. The sequence continues at coordinate 96,910 of NZ_PYMH01000004.1, forward strand.
GAGCCGCCTTCGAGAACAATTGGCGCACGGTAACTGGCATCACCGTGAAACTCGCAAACCTTTTGTGCGACAGCGTCATCTTTGTCCCATGGGAAGTAAAGTCCATCAACTAATCCACCCCATGCATTGAAATGCCAATCGACGCCGCGCCTATGTCCCTCGCTGTCGATGACATAGGAAGGGCCAATATCTCTCATCCACGAGTCATCTGTGCTCATTTCGACTAACCGAACGTTATCTGGCAGCATTTGCCGTGCGTTTTCAAACTGCTGGGCACTGACGACCATGTTTACTGGAGTCGACTGGGAAATGGCCTCGGCGACATTGACGAACGTGGTTTGTGCCGGCTTTCCGCCAAAGCGCCAATTATCAGTACGCTCTGGCCAAGCCATCCATACCGCGGCTTGGGGCTCGTGTTCGCCGGGCATTCTGAAACCATCTTGTCTTGGTGTTGAATCAATTCGTTTGCTCATGGCTATACATCCTATCTTAATGGCTATGAGAAGGTTGCTGGTTTGGTTGATTTGTTTTTTGGGCATTCTTTTTATTGACGGCGAGCTTCAATAAATATTCGCCGATGCCCACGGTCAGAATGACCCCTATAAGGACAGGTGCACTGTATGTCCAGTTAACGGTCATATCGATCAGCTCAGGGAAGATAAAGAGGATCACGGCTTGGGCGATGACGATAAAACAGATGATGCTTAATGCCCACTGTACGCCTAGTCCACCCGGTACACGGAAAGGGCGCGCTGTGTCTGGGTCACTGATACGTAGTTTCAGGTATGAAGGGAACATAAACAGATAAGGAAGAAGGAAGATACAACTGGAGAAAGCAAACACTGACCAGAACAGATCATCACTGGTTTGGGCAAACACGGCATATGCCAGAATCACCACCGTCGAGAGCATGCCGGTAATATTGTTGGCACCGACTGGGGTGTCGTGTTTCTCAGACATTCTGGCGACGGTTTCAGGTAGTTCGCCCTCATTGGCCGCTTCTGCTGCGGCACGGCTGGCACCCATAGTCCAAGTCACCATGTTACCGATGAAGGTTAACAGCGCCATGGTACCGATAAGGTAAACCATACCCGTTCCGAATACACCCGTGCCAAAGAGTTTGCGAAGCGTATCGACAATACCAGCAACCAAACCAATATCTTGAACCGGTAGCGCCATTAGGATCCCAACAGTGCCGAAGACATATAGGAAAGCAGTGATAGCTGCGGCAAGGAAGATGGATTTTGGCATATCGCGGACATCCTTCATTTCTTTGGTCATGGTGGCGACCAGTTCAAAGCCCATCAAGTTGAATACCAAGGCTGGAAGGAAAGCGACACCGGTGTCTAAGCTCGGCATCATTGTAGACATTGAGAATTCGTTGGCCACACCATGCTTAGCGGCATAGAAGAAACCGCCGAAGCCGAGTACGGAAATAACCGTGACTTTAAGGATTGCCCCGATGTTAGTGACCCAGACGCCAACATCCACAGAGACATTGCAGATCCAGATGGTGAGCCAAGTTAACGCAATACAGATGACGATTTGCCAGATAAGGGAAAGCCCTGGGAAAAAGAGCTCAGCAAACATACCGGCAAACATGATGTAGACCGCAGGCATCCATAGCCCGACGTTTATCCAGTAAAACCACGTGGTTCTAACTGCCCATTTGTAGCCAAACGCCTTTTTGACCCAATCGTAAATACCGCCATCTCCCGGATAAGTGGTGCCAAGTTCAGAAGTGATTAATCCGTAGGGAATGACGAAAACAATAAGGGTGACCAGCCACCACCCGATGGCACTTGCACCGATGGAGGCGGAAGCTGTCAAGGTATCAACGACGATAACAGCACATAGGCTGAAGAGGGCGAGACTGCCGACGCCCATTTTTCCGCCTGAAGTTTGTGTTTCCATAATTATATCTCCGTGATTGTTACACGTTATTTATGCTTGATGTCTAATTCTTTATTTAACGAAGTAAATCTTATGCCTAATGAGCGTTGACATTCGTTATTAGAATCACTTATCGGGCATCGTAAATATATGGAAGCCAAAGGCGTGATTGCGACCATGATTAAAAGGTATCAATGCTACTTGGTAGAGAAAATTGATTCTAATCAAATAATGATGTTTATCATTAGCGCTAGATTAATTATCAGTTTCTTGTTGATAGCTAAGGTGGATAAACGATATGAAAAAGGGAAAACCAATTATTGTGGTTGCTGTTGGCGGAAATGCACTTTTGCAGCGTGGCGAATTAATGAGTTATGAAAACCAAGCCAGTAATATTGATGTTGCCTCCAAAGCGCTAGCCCAATTAAGTGAAGACTATCGGGTTGTTGTTGTGCATGGTAATGGCCCACAAGTCGGCTTACTGGCCTTACAAAATTTAGCCTATGCCGATGCGCCACCTTATCCGCTCGATGTATTAGGCGCCGAAACCCAAGGCATGATTGGTTATATGATGGCCCAGAGCATGAGGAAATATATGCGCAATGGCCAGGTGAGCACGGTTGTGACACAAATCTTGGTCGATAAAGATGATCCTGCCTTTGGTAAGCCAAATAAATTCATAGGGCCGGTTTACGATAAACAGACGGCACAAGCCAAGGCTGTGCAATATGGCTGGCAAATCAAGCCCGATGGTGAGTATTGGCGTCGTGTCGTTCCTTCGCCATTCCCCAAAGGAATTATCGAAATTGATAGTATACGCACATTACTCGATGCCGGTCATACAGTAATATGTTGTGGTGGTGGAGGTTGCCCGGTGATTGAGCATGAAGGTGAAATTAACGGGGTTGAGGCGGTAGTTGATAAAGACTTTTCTGCTGCGACATTAGCCAAGCAGTTGAATGCAGAGCACTTTCTCATATTGACTGATGGTGATTATGTTTGCGTGGATTGGGGCAAGCCAACTGAGCAGCCACTCTACGATGTAACGGTTAAGCAGTTGCTGCAATATACGTTTGCTGCGGGATCAATGGCGCCTAAGGTTGAGGCATGTTGTGAGTTTGCCAGCCATTCGTTAGGTACAGCGCATATTGGCTCACTCCATAAAGCTTCAGATATCATGGCAAGCCGTTCTGGTACACATATACACGGATAGGTTATTTAATGCGAAAAGAGTCGACAGAGAAGAGACTTGAAAGGATCCATTCAGCAGCGATTAGTCTGGCATCACAAAGAGAGGTGAATTCAATATCCATTTATGATGTTGCTAAAGAAGCGGCTATTGCTGCATCAACGGTTTATCATCATTATCCGAATATCGAATCTTTGATTTGTGAGTTAATGAACAAGGTATTTGATGACTTTGAACGGGTGTTAGACGACGCTATCGTGGCTGAAAATGTTCACCATTGGTCTGATATAAATAGAATGATAGAGCAGAGCTTTGTCGATTATTATCGTTTGGCTCCTTTGGCGCAGCACACATTATTAGGGCAACATACCTACTCATCCGTCAGGCAGGCTGATGCACAAAATGATCTACTATTGGGAAAGAAAGTAGAGAATATCTACCGACAATATTTTACTCTCCCTGAGCTGCCGAGTGATGTCAATATATTTGCTATAGCGCTGCAGGTTGCAGATAAAGTTTACTCGATGAACTATAGAGAAAATGGTGAGATCGCACCTGAAATGGCGCGAGAAGCGATAGTGATCACCGAGGCTTATTTGGGTACCTATTTGCCGAAGCAATTACCGAAGGCAGTATTGATAAACTAATTACATTATAGTCAAAAGATAGATTTATTAGATTGAATCCACTACAGTTATTTTCTGTAGTGGGTTTTTGTTGTTATAGGAAATATTAAAATAGAATATCGATAATCAGTGTAAGATGAATATAATAGATGTGACATGTGTCAATCTAGTTATTCAAGGTGAAATGACTGTACCGATTAGTGATTCTAATTTTAGAATTATTATTTCTTTTTCTAGATACTGAATTCAACCAAGCAATACACCACAGCGTTATTGCTGGACGAATAAATTAACTCTGGTAAAAGGATACGAAAATGAGACTTCCATCTTCTAGTGCAACTGAACTGACTAAACCTAACCTGCGCCATTTTCTTAAAACACAGGATTTTACCAAACAAGAACTTGAAGAAATTTTAGAACTGATGGCAATGCTGAAACAAGCGCGCCGAGATAACGCCGTTCCTCAGCTATTCAAAGGCAAATCTGTTGCGATGATTTTCGAGCAGCCTTCAACCCGCACTCGTGTGTCTTTTGAAACGGCAGCAACAATTCTTGGCGGCCATGCATTGTTTCTGTCACCAAAAGATATTCACTTAGGGGCTAAAGAGTCGCTCGAAGATACAGGCCGTGTGCTATCGCGTATGGTGGATGTCATTATGGCGCGTGTTGATGAACATGACACTGTCGCAGGGCTGGCTAAGTATGCCAGCGTGCCAGTTATCAATGGATTGTGTGATTGGTTACATCCAACCCAGATCATGGCTGACTTGTTCACCATGAAAGAGCACCTGCCAGAAGGTAAAGATCTCAGCGATTTGACGGTGGCGTTTGTAGGGGATGCGACCAATGTAGCGTCTTCTTTGATGTTTGCCTGCACTAAATTTGGCATGACCTTCAAGCATATCTGTCCTGAACGCTTCAAGGCACCACAGAAGTGGATTGATATTGCGCTAGGAAACTGTGAAACATCAGGCGGTAAGTTGGTCATTACTGACAACACCGATGAGGTGGCAGGCTGCGATATTATCGTCGCAGATAGCTTCTACTGGTTTGGTCAGGAAGATGAGAAAGAGATTCGCCTATCAACCTTCATCCCAGAGTATGTTGTGACAGAAGCCATGATGGCGAAAGCTGGGCCGAACTCAATGTTCATGCACTGTCTGCCAGCCAATGATCAGCGCGAGTGTACCCGTGGCGTAATGGAAGCGGATAATTCACTGATCTTTGATGAGGCTGAAAACCGACTCACCGCACAAATGGCACTGTTGGTGTACTTCACACATAAAGACATGGCCATTCCAACCCCAGAGGTTGAAGCGGCACATAAAGAGAAGATTGATAAATTCCTCTCTGCACTATAATTTCAATCCATGTTGAAACCAGCTCGCAGACACGGGCAAAGCCTCGCCCCGGTGGTTAGATGCTTTTCATAACCGCAGGGATAGGATAATAGTGACGCAGCCGTAGAGAAGTAATATGTGCTGATGAGAATAAAAGCCGACGAATACGTCGGCTTTTATCTTTTATTTATAATCCGGTTTATGGCCGAATTAGTAGTGGCTCCAGTTTACTTTACTTCGTTGCGATAAGCGATTTAATAGGTGCTTCGAAGGTCATAGATTGTCACTCCTGCCAGCAAGGTATCAACAGATGCGTTACCAAGATATTTCACTTTGCGTTGCGATCCAGTGATTGTCGCTGGCAACAAGGTAAAGCTTGAATCCTCAAAGCGACCTTCACCATCAAATTCAATATGGACGAAGTGGGCGGGTTGGTCGCAGTCCAGTACAATGTAGTGTTGCCCTTCTTCGTTGATGATTGTCCATTCAATGTTGCTTTTTTGAATGTCAGCATGCTTGTACAGTGCAGGGTAGAATGTGTTCTCTATAACTTGCGCTTTGTCATGAAGCTCAACATGCAGGAAGTAATCGGTTTGCGGATTACTCTTGTTCAGAGTGGTTGACCAAGGTTGAGTAACCCCATCAGCGACCAAGGCTGATTCAACCGGCCACGACTGGAGCACCTCGCCGTTCCAACCTATCTTTCTCACTGTTCCTGTTAGCGTAACAGGGCGGTGCTGATCGTTAATGACGTGTAGAGTGATCACATCATTTTCTTCGATAAAAGTCGCTAGCTGTGGTGCAAAAAATCGTTTTGCATGGTAATGCAGTTGCTTCCAGCGCCCGGTATATTCAATGCTCGACCAAGAGCTGACAGGCCAGCAGTCATTTAGTTGCCAATAAAGAATGCCTCGACAATGATCCTTGTGTGCTCTCCAGTACTCACTGGCAGTTTTGATCGCTAATGCTTGCTGTACCTGGCTAAGGTAAAGCATATTTTCAAAGGTGGTTGGGAAGCGGAAATAGCGGGTGAACATTTCAGTAATAATGCTGTTACCACGTCCGTTCTTCTGGTGTTGCTCAAATGTCGGCGATGTGACATTCCAGTCACTCTCTTCCGCATAGGTTTTTACCGTAGGAAGTGACGGCCAAGATTGATAGCCAAACTCAGAGCAGAACCTAGGTTTCACGCTGTAGTATGCATCAAGCGATTTGCCCGAATGCCAAACATCCCAGAAGTGCATGTCCCCACTGTCATCATCGTGCCACGCATCGCCAAAGTCGAGTTCACCGTTACATGGTGAGCTAGCCCAGAAGCGGCGGGTTGGGTCTTCTTCTTCCACGACACGTGCAAGCATGTTGTTCAGTCGGTCATAGTTAACAACATATTTCTCGCGATTATTTTTTGACTCAGGGTACCAACCGATAGCACCGATCACTTCATTGTCGCCACACCAAAGAGCAAGCGAAGGGTGGTCTGATAAGCGACGTACCTGATCAATAACTTCTAGCTCTACATCCTTCATGAACTCTTTTGTCGAAGGGTAAAGGGCACAGGCAAACATAAGGTCTTGCCATATCATCAAGCCGAGTTCGTCACAGAGCTCGTAGAAAATGTCATGTTCATACATTCCGCCGCCCCAAACTCGAATCATGTTCATGTTGGCGGCTTTTGCGTCTTCTAGTAGGCGGCGATAGTTTTCAGGGGTATGGGAGGAAGGTAGCGCATCTAACGGGATCCAGTTGGCACCTTTAGCCATGATAGCCTGGTCGTTGACAACAAAGGTCATCGCGCTACCAATGTCATCCACAGAAGTATCTAGCTCTAGCTTACGCAAACCAAGCTTTTTGCTGATCTGATGTTGATTCAGAGTAACAGTCAGTGGGTAGAGATATGCATCACCATAGCCTGCTGGCCACCACCGCTTAGGCTTGGCGACACTTACAGTGAAAGTTGTACATTGTGTATCCAATGTAGCCATATCAACCGGGAGGAGGTAGATTTGGTCGTCAAATTCAACTTTTATCGTACTTGGTTCGTCGCTGTGTGCAGTTACATCAAAGCTTACGTTGATCTCTAGCTCACAGCTGCCATCGTCTTGCCAGTGTTGTACAGTCTGAACCCGGTTCAGGCGGGTTTTATGAACTGGCTCAAGGACAATCGACTGGTAGATACCGCTAACGAGCAAGCAAATACCCCAGTCCCATCCAGCATGGCATTGGGTTTTACGCAGCGTGTTCATATGGGGTATTTGGTTGTTGCCCACAGCCCACGGCACTGGGAAAGGGAGTCGTTTTGCGCGTTCGGCGGCTTCAATATCTGCACGCTTTAGCTCAATTTTTATCTCATTCTGTCCCGGCTTTAGATAAGGCAATACATCCACAGTATAACGCCTGAACATGTTGCTACAGCTGACAACAGGGTGACCATTGATTGTGAATTCGGCGAGGGTATCAACAAACTCTAACTTTAAGTCAATGGCGTTAGCCTCGAACCACTCGGCGTCAATGTGAAAGGTTCTCTCCAAGTGCCATTCACTCTCTCCAACCCACTGAACGTTCTGTTCATTACAGCCGAGGTAAGGATTCTCAAGCAGTCCGGAATGTATTAATGCTGAGTGTATGTCACCTGGTAGTGCACAAGAAATATCAATGTTCGGATGCTGTGGTGATGTCAGCTTCCATTTACCATCAAGTAACAAAGTGGACAAAACGAACTCCTTGGTGAGTGTTTGTTTAATGGGAATTTTAAATGATAGATATTGTATTTAAACTTCATCGAGGCATAAAGTGGAATAAACTCCAATATACTGGACATATGTCTAATAACGCAATTTATTAGACATGGCTTTATTAAATACCAATGGATTTACTTACATTTTGCTGAAGTATGAACGGGATCATGTTTTTTGTCGTATTAGCTCTCTGTGCTATGAAGTGGATAAATGTCCAATATTCAAAAAAGACTCAGTTAGATATTATTTCAATACCAGCTAAGTATATTTAATAACTTGATTTTTACATTTTTGGCTACTTGCCTATCGTACTTAGTCTGTTTCTTTTTTATATTAATAATAGGACAAATTATGAAAGCTAAGTATTGTGCTGTAATGTGTGCTGCAGCCTTACTATCCTCTCTTGCAACAGCAAATGATGATATTGAGCTATACGGTCAAGTTGCCATTTCAATGTATAGTTATGCTGAAGATGGCAAAGATACAATAAATCGTTTGGATAATGAATCACGAATTGGCTTCCGTGGCGCGAAAGAATTAGAGCGTGGTCCAAGATTGATATGGCAAATTGAGGGGAACAACGTTGGTTCAGGGGAGAATAGCGGTGATGGTCAATTAGGATTTCGAGATACTTTTGGCGCGTTTGAAGATGACAGTTGGGGACGGGTACAATTTGGTCGTTTTCTGACACCGGTATATGCCATTATTGATTGGCCTTATTCAAACCCAGGTCTGGGAAATGTATTTGACTGGGGAGACGATATTGCTGGTGGCGCATATTACGATAGGCAGGCTGATCAAGTTAGCTGGAGTAGTCCGAACTGGAATGGATTGACTACAACGTTAGCAGTAGGTCGCGGTAATAACTTGGAAAATTCGAGCAGTAATTTCTACGGCGCTTCAGTCCATTATAACTATGGCCCTTTACAACTCCATGCGGGTTATGAATATGGTACTGAGCGCTTAGTTGAACTAGAAGAATCAGGTTCTCTGATGACGGCAAACTCAGATTACCAAACTTATGTGACTGGCTTTGAATTGGCTTTCTCGAATGGCATTGGGCTCTTTGGTGCATACAAAGTGATGTCTGCGGACTATTCGGACTACAACAACGGTACGTCAGATGCGGGAACGATAGAAGACATTATAGGTGAAAAGCAAGCGCAAACATCATACTCTGTGGGTGCCCTTTATGATATTGGTTTCTGGCAATTCAAAGTAGGTTATGCTGCTAATAACGATCTTGAAATTGATAACCGAAAAGTGAGTGGAACTGCGGATAACGTCTTATCAGGCCAAGCTATCTACTTCTTGGATGATCCAGCGCTGCTGTACTTCCGAGTGAAGAAAATGGAAATCAATGAATCAGATATCACCGAAGTACGTCTTGGGGTTGAGTACTACTTCTAATCTGTGCTGTGGTAGCTGTTGAAAATGTTAACAAAGGATAGGCTTAGGCTTATCCTTTGACTGACGGGGGAGTGGCATCTAAGGACCGGCGAAACGACTATGCCGCATTGAAATGAAATTATTTTCATTGTAGATTGTCTTTTGTTCTCATTGATTGGCAGTGAAAGACCTAAGCGGATAGATATGATAAAAGATTTCAGGTTGTTATTTGAGTATGCCCGTCTTAAATTTACTAATACCGATCAAAAAATTGCGGACTATTTTCTTGCTCTTAACCCAACCAAGAACATTGAAGAGCTTGCCTTAGAAATTGGTGTTTCAACTGCTTCTATTACTCGATTTTGTAAAAAAATTGGTCTGAATAATTTCAAAGAATTTCTATACTTGTATCAAAACCAGTTGGACTCTGAGCATCCAGAGTTTACAGAAACACGGACATTGCAAAATGAGTATTTTGAAATGTTACAGCAGTTTGATCAGCGCCTTAACCAAAACGATGTTGACTTCTTCAGTGAAATGATAAACAAACATCGTGTTATCTATGTCTTCGGGTTGGGCTATAGTTCTTTTGCTGCCCATGATCTCAAGTTTCGATTAACTCGATTAGGGAAGTTTGTTGAGATTGTTCATGATAATGACTCAATCGAAATGATCAGTTCTATTCTTGGTAAAGGTGAATTGGTGATACTACTCTCCCTGAAGGGTAATAATACCAGAATGATCCAATCAGCAGAGAAAATGAAAGCGAAAGGTGTTCAGTTACTGTGTATTACGGCAAATGAGAAGTCACGACTACTCGACTGTGCAGATAAAACGCTACTAACGGTGTCATTGAAAGGGGAGGAATCCACAGGGATGATTTCTGGACAGTTGCCTATGTTAATTGCATTTGATCATATTTACTTCCGTTATGTTTCCTTGTTCCGTGACTCTATTCAGAAATGGGTGACCACCGAGCAAAGTTTCGAAGAATAGTAGACATGACGATAAGATAATTAAAAGCCATTCTTGCTTATATTTACCTGTGGTCTCTTCTATTCCCGTAAAATTTACAAGGAGAGACTATTATCATTTATCATAAGATAATAAATGAACCCGCTCAATGGTAGTTATAAAAAATAAGATGTAAAAACATAATTACTACATCTTATTTTTTATAACTTATCTTTAATAAAGATCTTCGTTGAATTATGGTATTACACTCTGTGTATGTAATATTATTATTTGCAATAATCTTTTATTTAAAGTGATTTGTCATGGATATACGAGATTAAATTATGCTAGTAGGGTTTGATATTGGTGGAACGAAAATTGAGCTTCAGGTACTGTCTGATCAAGGTGAGGTGCTATTCAAATTACGCCAACCAACACCTGGTGACTATGCTGCTTTCCTCATAAAGATTCGTGAAATGCTCATGGACGTTGAGAATAAGATTGGCTTTTTCGGTGGGATTGGGATTGGACTTCCTGGTGCTATTTGCCCTACTACGGGAAAGATGAAAAATGCAAACTGCACCTTTCTAAATGGCCGCGACGTTATTGGCGACCTATGCCAAGCAACAGGAAAAACAGTAAGAATTGCCAATGACGCGAACTGCTTTGCGTTATCTGAAGCAGTCGATGGTGCTGGAGGGGGCGGTACTGTTGTATTTGGTGCTATCCTAGGTACCGGGTGTGGCGGTGGTATTGTTGTTAATCAAAGTATAATCACGGGGGCTAATGCGATCACCGGTGAGTGGGGCCATAATCCTCTGCCGGGGTATAATCCTGAAACTGATGGCGATATTGGTCAATGTTATTGTGGTAAGAAAAACTGCATTGAACAGTATATCTCTGGCACTGGCTTTGCCGCGCAATATAACCACAAGTATCAGGCTGACCTGAATTCCCAGCAGATCATGGCATTGGTTGATGCTGGCAACGAACAAGCGGTGGCAGCGTATCAGTTAATGCTTGACCAAATGGCGAGAAGTTTTGCCTCAATAAGCAATATTCTTGACCCTGATGTCATTGTGTTAGGTGGCGGTATGTCAAATATTGAGCGCCTATACCAAGATCTACCAAGTGCGATGAATAAATACATATTTTCAAATGAGCCCAAAGTGACTGTAAGACGTGCAGTCTATGGTGATAGCAGCGGTGTACGCGGCGCTGCTTGGTTGGCCAAGTAGACTGTCATCGCCATGTTCCTCCCGTGACCTGTGAAGGGGGGACTGGCGTCTACACGTTTGCAAACCGCCGTCTTGTCTATTTTCATACCATTCTCACTGAACGAAACACCCTAGTGTTGTTTAGTTTATAGTTATGCTGCTATTCCGGCTCTGAACTGGGATGGCGTCAGTCCTGTTTTTCGTTTGAAAAGCCGGCAGAAATAGTTCGTATCGGAAAAACCACACTGCTGAGATATTTGTTTTATTCGATGATGGTTACCCCCCAGTAAACGTTGTGCATTTTCCATTCGCTTGTGACAAAGATAATCCTTGAAGCTGGTTTTTCCCTGGTGCTGGAATATATACGACAGGTAGTTGGCTGAAATATGGAACTCCCTAGCAACCTCTTCTCGGCTTAATGCTTGGTTATAGTGCTCGTTTATGTGCTTTGTGATTTTTTGAAATAGCTCTTCCTGTCGACTTGGGAGCTTTTCTGGAGCTCTTTCCATGACCAGAAAATGACTAAGCAGCGAGCGTAGCACCAAGCTTGCTGTATGGCTGTTAGAGTGGGTTGATCCAAGTGTCTGTAAGACCTGAATGAGCCCATTACCTACCGCTTGATTACGGTGAACAGATGTTCGTTTATGGTTTTCTGTAAAGTTACTTCCATCCCAGCTGTACAGGCTAAACCCCACCTTATGAGAGGCGATATTAAGGCTCAGTAATGTTACGGGCTCTCTCCATAGCGGTTGGTTCCAACCCATACTGGGGATGTATAAGACATCGCCTGCTGAAAACTGTTTTTGTAGACTCTTGTGTTCGCTAACGGAATACACCAGATCTATGCTTCCAGTCAGCACAATATCAATACGTGGCATGTTAAGCTGCCATGCTTTAGCAGGACGGTTTTGGCCTGGTGCTGCTAGATAGACAGTGCTGATAGCACCTTGTTGCTCAATAAGATGAGATAAATGGCGAGAGAGCGGATCAGGTTGGTCGTTCTCAATGATGCTCTGCTGTTTGGTGGTTGTTGATGGACGTAAATTTAAGCTCATTCTCAGCGTCTTCTTTTTTATTTAAGGGATTAGCGCAAAAGGTTGAACGATTGTGAAAAAATTTACACTCCTTAAATGAAAATTTTTTCACGCCACTTTCATTTTTTCGTTATTTTAGCGCTTTTTATCGGTTTGTTGTGTGTCTGAAGCTATTTTGCCACGTATTTGATGAAAAAATTTACAGTAAAGTGAGAAGTGTGGCTTTGATCTCAAAATATTCCTGAAAATACTTACATAATGGCGGCCGAATTGACGTAATAAGGTTTATGGAGCTTCAATTAATGACAATTAATGTAGTAGCGGTAACAGGGTGTGCCGCGGGAATCGCTCACACTTACATGGCCGCCCGAGCGTTGGAAGATGCTGGTAAAGAGCATGGCTTCAACATTAAAGTTGAAACCAATGGTTCTATCGGTCCAGAGAACGTGCTGACTGAAGAAGAGATTGCTAATGCCGATGTTGTGGTGCTCGCGTCTGATGTCGAGGTTGAGAAAGCGCGCTTTGCAGGCAAGAAGATTTATGTCACCCGGCCAAAGGTTGCGATGAAAGATGCCAAAGCGCTGGTTGACATCGCGATGAAAGAAGGCACTGTTTTTGGCGGTAAAGGTACTGAAGTGGGTAATATCACTTTGGGTAAGACATCTGAGAATGGTTTTATCCAGCACGTGATGAGCGGTATCTCTTACATGGTACCAATGGTTATCTCGGCAGGTTTATTATTGGCAATTGCCAATGTCTTTGCCTTTCAGCGTGATGACTTAGGTCGTCTAGTGGCATGGGGTTTTGATCAAAGTACGTTTATGGGCGACTTGATGTTCCACTTATTTAAAGTGGGTCAAGTGGGCTTCTTGTTGATGATCCCTCTTTTTGCCGGCTTTGTTGCTAACTCTATCGCATCTAAACCTGCGATTGCACCAGCAATGATTGGGGCATATATCGCTAACGATGCTGGCTTTCTAGGTACCGATACGGGTGGCGGCTTCCTGTCTGCTATTCTCGTGGCTTTTTTAGTCGGCTATATGGTGAAATATCTGAAAATGGTTCCTTGGCCGAAGATTTGTAAGCCATTGCTACCAATAATGATCATCCCTCTTATTGCCACTTTTTTAATCACCGTTATTGTTAAGTACATGATCGGTACCCCTATTGCTGCGGGTATGAGCTCGCTTTATGAGTGGCTGACATGGATGACAACTACCTATGCATCTTCAACCTTTATTATCGGTGCCATTATTGGTGCGATGATTGGTTTTGACTTCGGTGGTCCAGTTAACAAAACAGCTTTAATCTTTGGTACCGCGGTATGGACAGATACGGTTGCAAAATACGGTATTGAAGGTGCCAACTTTGTACCGGGCACAGCGGCACAGGCGGCTATCTCTGTTGCTCCTCTGGGTATTTTCCTTGCATCTAAGTTGTTCAAAAATAAGTTTACAGCGACTGAGAAAGTCTCTGCTGACTCCGCATTCGGTATGGGGATTGTTGGTGTAACGGAAGGTGCAATTCCATTTGCGGCTGCTCACCCAGTACAAATGATCACCGCGAGTGTCGCGGGTTCGGCATTGGCCGGCGGTTTAGTGGGCTTCTTCGATGTTAAATTCTACGGTGGTATCGGCTCTCCATTGGGTACGTTCGTGGGGTATATCGAACAGCCAATTCCGTTTGTCACCTGGATCCTATGTACGATGTCAGGTATTACACTGACAGCACTCATCATTGGTTTATGGCGAAAACCTGTCACTTCAGATAATGGTGCTAGCACGACGGTATCGGATCTTGGTGATGTTGCCTCGAAAGAAGTCTTCAAACCTGAACACGTATTGTTGGACACCACGTCTAAGTCGAAAGCTGAAGCGATTGCGTTTATTGCTAAAGAAGCACATAAACTGGGCTATGTTTCCTCGGAAAAACAATATGCTAAAGGGCTGAAAGCGCGTGAAAACCAGTCAAGTACCGGTTTTAAAGATGGCATGGCGATCCCACACTGCAAAACCAAAGCGGCGAAAAATGCGGGTGTATTTGTGGTGCGTTTTAGCCATCCTATCGAGTGGGAGACTATGGACGATGAACCGGTTAGAACGGCTGTGGCATTGAGCATTCCTGCCGAAGGTGATGAAAAGAGCGTGGAAATTTTGACTAAGCTAACTCGTTGCATGATGAATGACCAATTTAGGGAAACGCTGAATCAAAAAGACAGTAAAGAAGTGGATTTAACTATTTCTGCTGCTATTGCCTGAGTGAGTAGGAATTGAATGATGAAGAAAGTATTTCACGTTATTCCTCATACCCACTGGGATTATGAGTGGTATTTTTCAACGCACGAATCCTTGATTCAACTGGTTTATCACATGGACGAGGTCATGTCAGCGCTTGAAAACGACGAAAATGACACGTATTTACTGGATGGCCAACTGAGCATTATTGAGGATTACCTTAAACAGTGCCCTGAGCAACTTGAACGCCTTCGTACGTTGGTTCAGCAAGGTAAGCTGAAGATTGGACCTTGGTATACGCAAACGGATCAGCTGATCATCAGCGGTGAATCTATCGTACGTAACCTACAAACAGGTATCCGCCTCGCTGAAGAGTTAGGCCCTGTGATGGCCATTGGCTATGTGCCGGATGCGTTTGGTCAAAGTATTGATATGCCAAAGATCTATCAAGGCGTTGGTATTGATAAAACGGTCTTCTGGCGTGGTCTTTCTACTGATGTTTGCCAAGCTCGTGAGTTTAACTGGCAGAGTGAAGATGGAAGCCAGGTTTTGGGATACAACATTAAGAACGGCTACTTTGTTGGTTCACATGTTATGTATTCCGATGATCCAACGCCGTTGTGCCATCAGGCTGAAGATGGCTCATTGGCTGCGAACATTGCTATTCCACTGGGTGGCGATCAACGCTTTGTTGACAAGGAGCTCAAGTCACGCCTTGATATCAGCAATGCGTCAAACAAAGACTACCAGCTAATTGAAAGTAGTTACGACAAACTCTTTGCGGATATCGAAGCTGAAAACCTTCATTTACCAACAATTAGCGGTGAGCTGATTGATGGCCAGGTGTCGAAAATTCACCGCTCAATCTATTCTTCTCGTTATGATCATAAGTATCTAAACGATAGGGTAGAGCGACGTCTTTCTTACCTGTTGGAGCCGTTGATGGTGATGGCTGGCGCGGAAGGTATTGAGACCAAACCGGCGCTGATGAACAATATCTGGAAAACCATTCTGCGTAACCATGCCCATGATAGTGCAGGTGGCTGTAATACAGATAAAACCAATAAGATTATTTTGTCGCGCTTTGAAGAAGCAGATCAGGCGTCAGACTCTGCCGTGGACTATTTGGTTAGAAAGCTGGCCGAATCGCAGCCTACCGCAGAGCAAGGCGGTATAGATGGACGGGTGACGCTGTTTAATACCCTGCCATATGCTCGAAATGCTCTGATCAAGACGACGATCTCGACGTCGGCACCAAGCTTTATCCTGTTGGATATGGAAGGGCAAGAGATCAAGGTTGATGTGTTTTGTTCGAAGCGCGTTTACCGTGGAAGCATTCAGCGTGATGAGTCGACAAATGATCCGTCACTCTACTACTACCAAAGTGACGTTGAGTTCTATTACCCGTTACCGGCTTCAGGCTATACCAGCGTGCAGTTAGTCGAGGGTGAAGGTGATGCTAAAACGACAGCTATCGCTTCAGATCAGCTCGTGATTGAAAATGACCGTTATCGCTTAAGCTTTGAACAAGGGCAGTTTGTACTGCTGGATAAAGTTCAAAACCGAGCGTGGAATGACTGCATCAACCTGATTGATATGGGTGATGATGGTGATACCTATGACTATTCGCCACCAGAGAATGATTGGTTGATTCAACTCGATTGGTCTCAGGCGACAGTAAACGTTGTCAAGCAAGGTTTTTCGGAGTCAATGGTGATCAATGGCGTTTGGCTATTACCTGAAGATCTGACCGAGCGTGCTAAGCAGCAATGCTCAGCACCGATGACTTACACCATGACTCTTCGCTTGCAACATGCAGTCGCTGGCGATGAATCCGCTCTACCATTGACGATTGATGCAAACTTCGACAATCAAGTTAAAGATCACCGTGTACAGCTGGTCGTCACGACGCCATTTGAAACCACCACTAACTGGTCTGATACCCCATTCGGTGTTGTCGAGCGTGTCAATGTGCCTGAGCGTCTTCATGATTGGCGCGAGCAGGGATGGAAAGAAGAGCCTAGCCCGATTTATCCAATGTTGCACCTCGTTAACATCCATGATCAGTCTTGCAGCCTTACCTTATTGACAAAAGGAATTAAGGAATACGAAGTCAGAGCAAATAACCAAATTGCCCTGACCTTATTCCGCAGTGTTGGTTGGCTGGGTAAGCCTGATTTGATCCGTCGCCCTGGTATTGCCTCAGGCCAGCAGTTTAAGTATATCCCGACACCGGATAGCCAGTTGCAGGGTGAATTACATTGTGAATGTGCCTTGGTAATTGAAGGTAACTTCAATCCAGCACGTGTACAGACACTGTGGCAGGCGTATGCAATTGAGCCATTGGTTTATCAAAATCAATCGCTTAACCAGTTTACCAATACGCTGAAGTATTTTGTTATGCACCCACTGACGACAGAGGTTGCGGATCATCGTGCCGGTATTGAACTCGATAGTACGGATCTCGTGGTGAGTGCAATAAAACCTACGGAAGAGGGTGACGGAACACTTGTTCGTCTCTACAACCCAAGTAGCGAAACTGTTACTGTGGCTGGCCATTTAAAGGTACCGACTGCTGAGACTTCAGTGACAGAAGTTAACCTGTTGGAGCAACCTATTGCCGACGCACAATCTTTCAATGGCCAACTCGGACTTGGGCGATTTAAGCCCAAACAGATCCGTAGCTTTATCTTTAAGTAAGGTATTGAAGTAGGTCCCCCTATGAGGGGCAGGCCTTGCCTGCCCCTCTATTTGTTATTCTGATTATTAGTGAAAGAGACATTGGAATGCGTCTACATTTAGAACACCATTTGATTGCCAATGGTGAAGCGGGCAGCCGTTTGTCTGTCACCCTGAGCAATCAAAGTGACAGCATCCTAGATGATTGGCACCTAGCGTTTAGCTGTATTCGCCGCCTTGCTGCTAACTCCCTAACATGCGGTAGCCTTAAACAGGTCGGTAGTCTTTGCCGACTTACTCCCCCTGAGTCAGCCCGAGTGCTTGCACCCGGGCAGCATTTCTACACCGAGTTTGAGGTTACCCTTCCACATATTACGCTGCAAGGTCACGGTATCACTGAAGCGGTCGCAGTTAGTCAATATGCCATGCATAAGGTTGAGGTTGCGCCATTGCAGATCCGTGACCGTATGCCGTTCCGCGATGCGAGCACCGATAGAAGTCTTGTAAAATCAACGGTTATTGCTATTACACCTCAGCCAGCTCAGCTGATGGTGCAATCGGGCTCTTTCACATTAGATAGCCGGTGTCAGACCCAATGTGGCACCCCGCTTGCGCAAGCAGCGCTGCAATGGTTTGCGGACGAGTTGGTACAGCGCCATCATCTTACCTTTACTGAACACCATGAGTTTAGTCGCAGTGGATTGATTAGTTTTCAGATGGACAGCCAGTGCAGAGAGGGAAGTTATCGTCTTGATGTCAAAACGGATCATATTCAGATACAAGCCAGTGAAGAGTGTGGTTTCTTCTCGGCTGTTGCCAGTTTGCTGCAGTTGATCCCGCTACAGTCTGACAATAGCATGCTATTCGTGTTGCCTTGTCTCACGATCCAAGATAAGCCACGCCTCGGCTATCGCGGGATGATGCTTGATTGTGTCCGTCACTTCCATTCAGTTAGCAAAGTTAAGCAAATTATTAATCAGCTGGCGAGACTCAAGTTTAATGTATTCCACTGGCACCTGACTGATGATGAAGGTTGGCGCATTGAAATTAATGCTTATCCGGCGTTAACCGAAATAGGGGCATGGCGAGGGCCAAATGAGCAGCTGCCAGCGCAATTTAGTCATTTAACTGAACGCTATGGTGGTTTTTATTCTCAGCAAGATATCCGAGAGGTAGTCGCATATGCCTCGGCGCGTGGTATCACCGTGATACCTGAAATAGATATTCCAGGTCATTCGCGTGCGGCCATTAAAGCCCTGCCAGAACTGCTGTATGACGCCCAAGATGAGTCACAATATATCAGTGTTCAGCATTTTAACGATAATGTGTTGTCACCCGGACTGGACGGAACCTACACCTTCCTTCGTACTGTGTTGGATGAAGTGTGTGAACTCTTTCCCGCACCCTATATACATGTTGGGGCTGATGAAGTACCTGAGGGCGTATGGAGCCGAAGTCCGAGTTGCCAGCAGCTCATGGCTCAGTTGGGATATACCGACCCGAAAGAGTTACAGGGGCATCTGTTACGCTTTGCTGAGCAATACTTGGAGCAAAAAGGGCGTCGGATGCTGGGTTGGGAAGAGGTTGTTCATGGTGAGAAAGTCAGCACAGAGACGGTGATCTTTTCATGGCAAAGTGAAAAGGCGGCGCTGGAGTGTATTGGAAAAGGCCACGACGTTGTGCTTCAGCCGGGGCAATTCCTATATCTTGATATGGTACAAAGTCATTGTGTTGATGAACCAGGCCTTGATTGGGCTGCAATACTGCCGCTCGAAAAGGTCTATCATTACGATCCGCTCGCTAATATTCCTGCCGATAAGCAAGATAAAGTATTGGGTGTGCAAGTGGCATTGTGGTCTGAAACCGTGGTGGATGAGCACACGCTTGACTATTTACTTTACCCAAGACTGTTCGCCGCTGCAGAAGTCACATGGTCTGAATCACGCCAGTGGTATCAATTCTTACGTAAATTGAATAACCATTTGATTGAGCTGGAACAGCTAGGAATATCGTATTGTCGTAATGGTATCTTTGATGGATACAAGCAATGGGCTTGCTAACTTAAGTTATAACGAACTCGCTTAGCGGGTGCCTATCTTGATACTCATTAACCATTCATTTCAATGGAGCCTCGCTATGTAACATGAGGCTTCAATTGTTTAGCCTTATCGGCAAAAAAGCCCCAAATAACAGCTTTGACGGTTTTATTCAGTCACCTGACAGCCAGTCCCCATACAATACATATCTCAATGCAACTGGATGCAATCTTTTGGAGATAGTATGGTTCGGCGCTGGAAATACTTGTTGTTAGTTATCTTTCTCTCCGCCTGCAGCAGCACGGAGCGCAGTGCTGATCCTCTAACCTATACCATGATGCCCTTATCTTTTGAAGAGATTCGGATGTGGGATGAATTTAATCCTGAAGGGTTAAATACCATGATCCAAACTAACACTGACATTTGGATTGAGGAGCATCAAGGAAAGCAAAGCCTTAATTATTTAGCGTTGTCTGGCGGCGGGTTCAATGGCGCATTCTCAGCAGGTATTTTAACGGCTTGGACAGAACAAGGCGACAGGCCAACGTTTGATATCGTAACGGGTATTTCGACAGGGGCAATCGTCTCTGTGTTTGCCTTTCTCGGCAGTGAATACGATGATGTGCTGACTGAACTATATACTGAGACAGACTTTAACGATCTATTTAGCTATAGAAATATATTCTCCCTCGTTAGGCATCAGTCGATTCTTGATACTTCGCCATTTGAGAAAAAAGTCCGCCAGATTGTGAATGACGATTTAGTTACTGAAATTGCCAACCAGAGTCGGAGTGGGCGGAACTTGATTATAGGAACGACAAACATTGATAATCAACGTCTTGCCTTGTGGAATATCAGCCGGATAGCCGAACATGGTACTCCGCAAGCGACAGCACTTATTCAGGAGCTGATTATTGCCAGCAGTTCTATACCCGGGGCATTTCCGGCAAGGAAAATACTGTTTGAACTCGGTGGTCAACAGTTCGATGAACTGCATGTTGATGGTGGGGTGGTGCGCCAAGTCTTTTTTGCCCCGTCATGGGTCGATCTGCGTGATGTAGGGGTTGAACAAAATCTCTATGTGATCCGCAATGGTAGTTTGAAATCGGAGTTCCAGCCGGTCTCTCATCGATTAAGCCATATCAGCGAAAGGGCAATCAGTACTCTTATGCTTAATCAAGGCATAGGAGATGTCGAACATATCTACCACAATGCCCGTCAACAAGGTATGAAATTTAACTTGGCTTATATCGATGAGGACTTTCAGCCTCCGCAAGAGGCGTCGCCCTACAGTGATGAGTTCATGACAGGACTCTTTGAATACAGCTATGAAAAGATGCTGGAGAGGGAAGCTTGGCAATCACTTCCTCCATCATTACCAGAGTATTACCAAGTGGCTGATTAATGGTAATATATTGTTACATTCTAGCGAGGGCTCCCCAATGCCGCGAGCTCTTCAGTGATAATCTTGAATGGATGCCGTCCCTTTAATGCGGCTTTGCGGTGGCTAGAATCTATAAATATTCACTACAGTTATACCCAAGCACGTCAAGGTGCTTGGTTCTGCGAGAATGATTGGGGCGATAGAGGCAAGGCTGCGATTTTTCGATCTAGTGAATCTAAATCAACAATCGCATTATCATGATAATAAAGATAAAAGAGGTGCTTAGTGGCCGGAGCAAGTTTATTAACCCTGCTAGATGATATAGCCACCGTACTCGATGATGTTGCGGTAATGAGCAAAGTAGCTGCCCGCAAAACGGCAGGGGTACTGGGGGATGACTTGGCGTTAAATGCCCAGCAGGTGTCTGGTGTGCGTGCAGAGCGAGAAATTCCCGTGGTGTGGGCTGTCGCCAAGGGATCTTTTCGTAATAAGCTGATCTTGGTACCGGCAGCATTGTTGATCAGTGCATTTGCCCCTTGGTTAATTACCCCGATGTTGTTGCTCGGAGGCTTGTTCCTTTGCTTTGAAGGGTTCGAGAAAGTTGTAGAGAAGATGCTTCACCCTGTGGGGCCAAAGGATAGCGATGAACTGGAGTTGATGGATGCTGCTGAAGATTTGGTTGAGTTTGAAAAAACGAAAATCCAAGGGGCAATTCGAACCGACTTTATCTTGTCGGCTGAAATTATTGTCATTGCGCTAGGTACGGTGCAAGAATCCGCCATGCTGACCCAAGTGCTGGTGGTCAGTGTCATCGCCTTGTTGATGACCATTGGGGTTTATGGCCTTGTGGCCGGGATCGTAAAGCTGGACGACGCGGGCTTGTACCTTGCCCGAACCAGCGAGCCGGGTACTTTGAAACGAGGGTTTGGCGAGAGCTTGATCAAGGCGGCACCATACCTGATGAAGTTTCTCGCTATCGTCGGCACCATCGCGATGTTCTTGGTGGGTGGCGGTATCGTCGTACACAGCATGCCGCACTCCCATATATTGATCGACCACCTAGTTCAGCAAGCCTCCGTCGTACCGGGTGGAGCCTTGATGCTTCCGGCATTCGTGAATGCCGCCATTGGTTTACTCAGTGGGGCGGCGGTATTGTTTTTGGTAACCGTGTATCGAAGAGTTAGGGATGCGGTAGCTTGATACGCTAGCTTGATGAGATAGAGATAAGTAAACCGCCGCGATCGTTAGATTGCGGCGGTTTTTAGGTTATTGTTGGCTGTAAGCCATAAGACCGCTGATATTAATATATTGGTTGTTAGATTCCAGTCGGATATAACGAACTAGCGAATTAGGTAAACCCTGTTGGGCATTAAATAACCACTCGTCTTGAATGCCTAATGGGCCTGAAGACCACAGGATATTTCTGGCGTCATCGAGCAAAGTAAGCGTTATATTTTCGGTACGAGACTGGCAACAATCACCACGATTGGTCAGTATCAGCGCACTAATTTGAAAACCTTCTTCGAGATCAATTTCCAACCATTCCGAGCTTCCACGCTGTGAATGGACGAATGTCGAAGACTTGCCATCTACGGCATAGCTTGCCGGGAAGCGACTTTCATCGTAATAACTAGAGATGGTTACTGGCTTACCAAGAGCAATATCAGTTCCTTCACCTGGATCGATACCAGACCACCGCATAGTGCCATTGATGGGTAACGCTGGCTTGTCTAGGCCATAGCAGTAGTCATTACCATCGGCTTGATAGTACTGAAGGGTGACATCGGCAAAGTCGTGTCCTGCTAATTGAAGTCGAGCCTTTTCAGAGACAGAAATTCCCCACATATATAGATAGTCACCATAGTCTAGGCGGGTGACATAAGAGATAGCAACGGCAAGCCAGTCGTTATTGCTGATGGACTTTATTTCATCATAAGAATACTGGCCAAATCCTAAGTTATCCCTATTGAGTAACCATTCGGGTTCATTCTTTTTGGCTCGGTTAAATTCACGTTCTAAGATGTGCAGGCGCGCGAGCAGGTGCCAGCCATCTTGAAGCACCCCTTGGCTCTGCGCTGCCATCATCATCTGGACATAAATCGCAACACCATGACTCCATTTTGTTAAGTTGGCCTGCTGCATATATGTAAAGGGATCAGGCTGGCTTTGTGCTGCTTGGAGTGTTTCATACATGGATTCAAAGGGGAGTTTCTGACAACTTGGTGCTTCTCCTGTTTGCTTGAAAAATTGGGATTTCGAATAGTAGGAATACGGGTTGGTACTGGCATGTCCTTCCCAGCCACTAAAACGGAAACGTCCCTTTTCTAAACCGTGGCCTAGTTCATGGATGTCACCGTGACCTGTTGGGCTGAAGGCCCAGCCTGCATCATATGGGTTGCCTGAGCACCCATAACCACAGGTTGGCTGATCCGCATTCATATGCTTCACAATAGTATGGCTGTCTATCGTCCAACCCTGCTGGGCTGCAAAATCATGAATCTCCGGAATTTCAGTAATACCATCACCTTTGAATCCAGCGAGAAGGTGTGGGAAATCATGCATATAAGCATCGGTAGCGTTCGCTAAGTCCTCGGCTGTAGACCAGTTGGCATTCGATAAAGTGGAGTGCATTTTCGATAAGGTTGAATGCACCTCAAAATATGGCGTCGCCACTTCAGCCCAGTCAAAACCACCTTGCTCGATGGCCAGGGCAAAGCTGTCGTTGTCTTCGCTACTACGCCAATGAGGATGACGGCCAATTTGGTTGAAAGCGAGGGTGACGGGAAGTCCGGCTTCACCACTGAAACCAATCTGTACCGGTCCACCATAGGGGGAAGTCACCTTGAGTGTTTCGCCTGGATGAAGAGCAATCTTAACCGATTGCAGGTACTTCGGACGCTTGTAGCCACTGGTGGAAAAAGGTTTGGAAGCGGATGAGCGCAAGGCGTTAATAAAGACGGTGGTGCTCGCCGCAGCATTGGTATCCAGCCTGGTCACTTCGAACGTTTGGCCGGGTAATGCGTAAACCCCTGCTGATTGGAAGTGTGCCTTACTGGTGAGTGTGACTGTTCTTCCGCTTGGTGTGATGTGGCTAAAGTCCCCTCGGCTAAAGTTGCCTAAATCAGGCTGTGCGGGGTTAATCTCACGGTAGTTGTATTGGACGTGATCGGCAAAATAAGACGCCATAAACGTCGTTGTATCGGTCGAAGCCATATTCATCGGAAATGAAACGGACTGGCGGAAATAGTCGGCAAGTAAAATCAGAAGCTTCTGGTACTTAAATCCTTCTTGTTTGAATAAGTCGACTTTGTTGCTGTCGAACTTGTTGGCCATGTTTCGGATATGGGTAGCGGCTTCTTGAAATTCATCCTTGAAGCTGTCTATATTTGAACAGCTTGAATTACATTGGCTTAAGTCGGTACTAAAGCTCAAGTTCAGAAAGTGCGTGACCATGGTTTTGACTTGCTCGACATCGGTTGGTAATAACCCCTTACGGGATGTGATGTCATAACCCTTAAGCCCTAATTTTTTCCAATAGTTATCCCATTCATAACTGACATTGAAATGCTGGAATAAGTGTTTGCCCAAAGCCGTCTGGTTGCCATCATGGTGAAGGTACATGACTGGAATACCCTGCGCTTGTGCCAAACTGACTTGTTCTGCAATAGCTTCTGCGTCCTCGCCATTGCGAAGGTATTGGGAGATGATCAGTAAATCAGTCTGCGAGGTAATACAGCTTGCTAACACATCACCGTTACAGCTTCTAGCGGGGTTGTAAGTGATCTTATTTGGGAAGCGGTGATCGAGCCAGTTTCGCGTTGCACTTTCATCAGGAAAGTAATACCCATTTTCCATTTGTGCAATCACGACGTTTAGGCCGTTGGTGAGTATGTCACTTTGCGTTTTACCCGTTAACCACTGAATACTGTTTTCAAGGAAGGCGAGTGTTTGCTCATTGGTCTCAAAGCCACGCTGCCAAGTACGCATTGGGTTAGAACCCAGTACGAGGTAACGACTATCCGCTGTTTCCCCAATCACACCGATGGCTTTTTCATGAACCGTATTTCCTGACACATAGACATCATTGGTGTACAGGATGGCCTCATTAACGCCATAGGTGGTAACAAACGTACTCGCATCATGTGTCGGGTCCCATGAAAGGTTCGTTAAGCTACTGCCATCTTCTTTAGCAATGCCATTAGCCGAGAGATTGAAAATAGTATTTTTTGCATTTTGGTACTGCATTCGGTTAGCGTCAATGACGTTCAGGACCGCTTGTAACACTGAATCCCTATCAGGGATCAGTAATGCGTTTCCTGATTCAATTGCAGCGTCTATAGGGTCGGGGCAACCCGAGGTTTCAGCGTAGAAACTGGCCTGAGGAGCGTAACTATTAACCGGCTGGTACGCTAAGAAACAACCGCTATGTGAATTTTGCGCTTGCTCGGTAAAGTCTGAGGGGAGGCTTTTATCGACGAAGAAATCAGGCCATTTATCCTGTCGAGTGACACCGGTATGGTAATTATCGATATTGATGCCAGCAAGCTGGCTGAAGAAATCTGTTTGGCCCCCTTCATTGCGGTAGATACTGGTAGAGAAGCGAACGGGAGCGCCATATCGTACATAGACTTTAACACCATTGACATCGACGAAATAGTATCCGGCTGTGGCATCCCAATTTGGGTGTCCGCCACAGCTGTAAGAGCAGTCCCCCAGCTCTGTGATACCGGCACTCTCTGAAGCGGCATAGACATCGCTCAATGCTTGATTTGCCTGGTTGGCTAGGTGTTCCAATTCAAGTGCAAGTGGATCGGCAAGGGCTGATGAACAGCTTAGTGCCCATGCCCCAAGGGCGAGATAACTGAGCTTTTTCCTCATGGATAATTCCTTTATCAAAGAAAGATGAGTGGGTTCTTCTGGCTTTAATATTTTTATTGGTAATTGTGAGTATCGGGAGAATGCTACATTTGCATTGTGGTTATTGGTTGCATATGAGCACTAAATTAATGGTAATGGAATTAGTCCTTTGATCCACTGGGGTTTTGTGAGCTTGGTTCACGGAGTGATATATTTTATGAATGGATGGTCTTTGTTCGATTGGTTAGTTGATGGTTTAGGCGTTTAGTGAGTCAGATAATCAATAGAGCTGTATATACTCTGAGCAGTTGAACTAAAGAGGCTTTACAATAAGAAAGTCCTACATTACTATACGCCGCACAAAGGAGAGATGGCTGAGTGGTTGAAAGCACCGGTCTTGAAAACCGGCATACGTTTGTAGCGTATCTAGGGTTCAAATCCCTATCTCTCCGCCAAATTCTAAGGGCTTGCAGTAATGCAGGCCCTTTTTTATATCTGGAATATTTGGTTCAAATCCGCCACACCCTGAGCACTCCGCCAAATTCTAAGGGCTTGCAGTAATGCAGGCCCTTTTTTATATCTGGAATATTTGGTTCAAATCCGCCACACCCTGAGCACTCCGCCAAATTAGAAGAAGCCGCTGAGAAATCAGCGGCTTTTTTGTATGCGTTAAATTAAGTACATAGGGATTGGAATCAAATCCAGCGTACCCAGAGCGTCTCTGCCACATTTAAAAACTCTCCATTATTACCTCCGACTGTCGCCATATGGTAATTACTACCGTTTGGTGTTTGCTATTTTGACGTTAATTCGCTGGTTGCGAAAATGTTTCTGGCTTGGGTGCCAATGGATATTCTACGGAGATACAATGGAAAAAATGAAGGCTGTTGCTGTTGCATGTACTTTGATGCTAATGACAAGTAATGTTTACGCGGTTTCTGATGCTGCCAAAGTGGGGGCTAATGCAGGCGCAATGATGTATTGCTATGAGAATGTCGCGAAATCAAGTCAGCATTCAAAATATAAAATCCTCAAGATTCACACTTACGATGAATATAAAAAGCTGCCTGATAGTGACCGAGCAAAAGCATTGATCATGAAAAAATCCGCGGAGGATGGTGACTACTTAGGTGATCGTTTAGATAGCCGTCGTTGCGATAGTCTGCGTAAAATGCTCTACGTAAAGTACAACTAAAGCCTAACTAAAGAAAGGTTGTTGGTCAGCGGGTAACAGTTACTGGACTAATGTTATCCGCCTTGATATTTAGCCGCTTCTTTTACTCATTTTATTGGCATACATACGCTTATCGGTTTGAATATACAATTCAGTGAGATCTAAACTTTCGTTTTCCTTCACGCTCATACAACCATAGCTGACACTGAAGTTATGGGGATAACCTGCAAAGGCTTTGTGCTTGGCCAGGGTCACTTGATAGTTAGCCTCAATTTGCTGGCAGCGTGCATTGAGATCTGACTCGTTGGTGTCTTGAGTTAGCACTATAAACTCATCGCCACCGACCCGAGCGACAATATCACTGGCACGGGTGACTTTTTTAATTTCCGTTGCCAGCGTTTGGATCGCAATATCGCCACACTCATGACCGAGTTGGTTATTTATCTGTTTCAGGTTATCTGAATCGAAATAGGCGATGGCAATAGATTTGATCTTTTGTTGCAATCCCACTGTACTTGTTTGGGTACAGGGGGAGTGGGATTTGCGCATGATTTTGTGCGCCAACACAGAGAGCCCACGTCGGTTATAGACACCTGTTAGTTCATCGGTAATCGCCAGTTTTCTAACTTGTTCATAGGCATCGATGAGTTTGAGATCAGCTGTAATGAGCTCTTTAAGTTGTTCGAGAAGCTGAAAGAGGGTGTCATTATACTGACTTGGCTTTGTGTCAATGGCGCAGATAGTGCCAAACACGGTGTTGTCAGGCCAGTAAAGCGGCATACCAAAATAGGAACGAATAGGTCCTTCTTTTACAAAGGGGATTTGGCGCCATGTTGGGTGGTTAGCGGGATCGGCGACGTAAAGAGGGGCGCCTTTTTCAATGACATGCCGACAGAAGCTATTCATTTCATAAGGCCAGGCATCACAGGGCTTGAGAAAATTATCCTTTCCTCGGCTTGTTCGTACAGTAAAGAATTCATCATTACGCAACTGAACAATAGCACCGCAGCTGCAGTCAAAGAGCTGCGAAATTAAATCGACGGTTTTTTGCCATTTTTCTAAATCTAGCTCTGGGTGATCATTTAAAGTAAGGAATTGTGTCCGTTCAAACATACTCAGCCTCCTGATCAGCAAGTAAAGTATATACCGCAAAAAAAGAGAATGATGTGAAAGTCAGCAAAGAGAGTGATTTTTATGATCGCTGTGAGGGTATTATCCGCTTAACAACTTGTGCCTTATTTCATGATTAGTTGTCACACAGGAAAATACAAGGGAGAGTGAACACTCTCCCTTAGGAGAGGGAATAAGTTATGAGCAAACGAACCACGAGTTAGCAGGAGCTGTAATGTAAGAGCTACGGTGCCAGCTAACTCTCTCTAATGCGGGGGCGGTTCTGATATCGCCCTTGAATTTGTCTTGTACTGATACTTTAACCAAGCCATTGTTCACACTAAAGACTTGTCCGCGATAGGTATGACCAAGATTGGTTTGATGCGGGTGATCATATAAGCAGACCGTTGCTCCAACACTGGAATAGATATACTTGCTTTCTTCACCCCATGGCGCTGTTGTTGGTGAAGCCGGTTGGTTAATCGCATGCATGGTGGCACTTGTCGGTGCTAATTGACGCAGTGGTGAATAGGGTTCATAACCAAGGACCTGTGCACTTTCGTACCATTGGTTCTGGTTGACTTGGGTATTTTCATTCAACCGTAGAGTA
The DNA here is from genome assembly GCF_003025555.1 of Photobacterium lutimaris. Taxonomy (GTDB): domain Bacteria; phylum Pseudomonadota; class Gammaproteobacteria; order Enterobacterales; family Vibrionaceae; genus Photobacterium; species Photobacterium lutimaris. The sequence goes on from NZ_PYMH01000004.1 coordinate 125,371, forward strand.
ACAAAGGGACCATCTAAACATAAATCCGCCCAAAGCGCTGTGCTGGTAATTTTAGCGGAGAACAGCGGCATCTCGTTGGGGGTATTGGCTGCGCTGACACACCAGCTGCCACTATCTTGATCAATGAGTTGGCCTCCGTTGGTATCACAGACCCGTTTGGCTAATGTTTGGTACTCAGCTATATCATTGGCAGCCTGTTTAGGGCTTGTTGAGCAATAGCGATATGTATAGGCAAATGTGTTCTTAGGGTAGAACACGCCTTTATCGACAACAGCCCCGTTTCGGCGGGTATCGGTGAGAGCAATGAAACGTTGGGTTGAGTCGTAGAAACTGTATTCCCCGCTCCGCCTGACGGTGTCAGGATTAGAACTACAGCCACTGAGTAATAACGGGATAACTAAGGAGAGTGGAAAGAGTTTTTGCACCAACGAAAACATCACGCATCTACCTCCAACGCCAACAACATGACTAATGCCGGAACACTTACATAAGACTAAAGTGTTATCTATGTCACAAAATAGCTTGGCTATAAGTATATCGGATTTACATCGAACTGCTTGGAATGTCGGTGAAGCCGGTATCTTGCGGGAATATACCCAAGCACCTTGCGGTTACTTGGGTAAGAGTTTATTGGCTTAGCGGTAGGCTCGCACCAAGTAGAGCGAAGACCGAACCGCAACCGCGGTTAAAGCGCTGCCCGCTTTTTTGTAGCCATGGCCGCAGTTGGTGTGCGATACAGGCAACAAAGAACTCAACACTAAATTCAACCACAGCGAATGTCGCCGCAAGAATTATAAACTGCGCAAGCAGCGAAGTTTCTGGCGTCATGAACTGGGGCAAAAATGCACCAAAGAATAAAATGACTTTGGGGTTAGCGATAGCAGCTAAAAGCCCCTGTCTGAATCTAGCTGTATTGCCAAGATCGTTGGCCGATGTTGTTTCTAAAGTGATTGTGGGGGACCGCCATAATTGAATCCCGAGATAAACCAAGTAAGCTCCTCCGATCCACTTGAGCAGTGAGAGTACATGTGCTGATGCCATCATTAACGAGCCGATGCCGAACATCGAGATGGCGATAACACCCATAAAACCGGTAACGCCGCCCAGAATAGTTGGGAGTGTTTTTTTGCGCCCGTATAAGGCCCCGTGGCTCAGTGCCAGTAACCCATTTGGGCCGGGAGCAAAAGCCAGTCCAGTGACTGCCACCAAGTACAGCACCCAAGTTTCCAATGTCATGCAATGACCTTAGTCCAATAAAGATATTGATTGTCAGTATACGAACGAGCCTGATAAATACTTTGGTGTTATTTGGACAATGTAAGGTAAAATTTAGACACGTTGGTCTTACTCTTTCTCTTTATGTCTTCTCATTCATTGCCATCTCAAACAGCCAGACTCTTCGGTAGCACGCCAAGCGTACCGCCTGATGTGCGCTTCTTGTTGGTGCCATTGCCAACGTTTAACATGCTGCCGTTCGGCAGTTTTCTCGATAAGCTGCGTTTTTCTGCTGATGAAGAGGATTTCAGTGAGCAGAAGTATTGCTCGTGGGATATTGCAGGGCTGTCTGATGGGGATGTAGTCTCAAGTAGTGGTGTCCACCTTTCAATTAAACTGGCTTTCGAGCATGTCAATTTAGCGCAATATGACTATGTTGTGGTGTTTGGTGGGCGTAGTGCAGGCCAGATGAAAGCAATGGCGCCATTGTACAGCGCATTTTTCAAGAAAGCGGTGGCAAGAGGGGTTACTTTGGTTACGGTAGATAACGCCTGCTTTACATTAGCGTCGCTAGGGCTCTTAGATGGCTGTGAGGTTGCTGTTCACTGGCGCCACTTGCAGGAATTTGAGACAGATTTTCCGACATTAAAAGCAAGAGCGGATCAACTTTACTGTATTGATGGTAAGAGGATCAGCTGCGCAGGAGGAACGGCTGTTATTGAATTAGCGATTGAATTATTGGCTGGGCTGTGTGGTCGAGAAAGGGCTTTAAAAGGATTGGCTGATATGTTGATTGATGAAACCCGAAGCCGAAACCACTATTTGAAATCATTGGGGGGGGATGTAAATAAAGCGCATCAACATAATCGCCATGTATCACGTACCATTTCGTTAATGCGCCAGAACTTATCGGTGCCGCTAAGTATTGAGGAGCTGTCACGTAAGTTGGGATTAAGCCGGAGGCAACTCGATAGGGTGTTTTTAAAGGAGTTGGCGGTGAGGCCACGCGAGTACTGGGCGACCATGAGGATGACCCATGCCCATTGGCGCTTGCAAAACTCCTTCTATAGCCTTGCAGATATTGCTCACGAAGTCAGTTTCACTGACGTGAGCTACTTTTGTAAAGTTTTCAAAAAACATTTTGGGTATAGCCCCACTCAATTAAAGAAAATAGAAAAGTAAATTAAAAGCAAGGTGGCTGTTTATCCGACAATGTAATCGGTCATCGACTAAGAGCGTATTTTTATGATGTTGCCACAGTTACTACATTTATATACTGAGTTATACAGTATTTTATCTAATAGGTTTCTTTTCATTCGTTGAGCAAAAGGAGTATCGCAACACATCATTATTCTTCCTTATCAATTAAACCCTGAAAGGAATATTATTTATTCACAACGCTTGAGTTTGCGATCTTACTCCCAAAACTTTAGCTTTTGGCGTATTTAATATATTTCAAAATGTGATTTCGCTTCCAGTGTATGTGGTGATAGTCAGGTTTGTATAGTTATTAATGCGAAGCACTCTCTCGCTCGCATGAAATGCGTTCAATTAGCGGCGTTAATTTACTTAATATTTATTGCCGAGATGGTTTTTAGGCCACAGAGTTATGCTTATATAGCTGCTTAGCGCAGTGTCTAGAAACTAGTACCATAATTATTCATGCTCTTTTGAGAAAGCCTCAAAGCAATATGCTGCTCTGTGGTTTATATGCTGGATTAAGTGTCGATTTTTGAGTGGTATTTAGTGATTTATTGATGTGTTCGCTGGTTTTATTTCACTTTCTGTCTATCAGATCACATTATGGCTTGCTCTTATTGCATATACATCACATTTTCCATGCATAGCTTTCTGTATATTTTCGACCACGACAATGCTCGTTCGAAAATGATATAGGTAACGAAATGAAAAAAGTATTTGCTCACCGTGGAATGTCAGCTCTCGCACCTGAAAATACGCTGTCGGCATTTTCCATGTGCAAGCAATATGGAATTCAATGGATTGAATGTGATGTTGACATCTTGGCCGATGGAACGGTCGTTTTATCTCACGACGATACGCTGGATCGTTGTACTGATCGCTGTGGAAGTTTATATGACCTCACGGTAAGCGACTTGCCTAGCATTGATGCAGGTAGCTGGTTCCATGATGATTTTATTGGCGAAAGAATCCCCACTTTTGAACAACTCGTTACGCTTGCTAATGAACATGAACTTAACCTCAACGTTGAGATCAAGTCTTGTACTGCAGGCTGGGAGATGACAGATAAGCTACTCACGAATGTCATTCGTGATTTAGAACAGCTGAATCCTGAACGCGAGTTGATTGTTTCTAGCTTTAATCACTTAGCACTTGTTGAGTTCAAGCGTCGTCGACCTGAAACCGCAGTAGCTTGTTTATTTGAAGATGCGAACTTATGGGATGATTGGTGTTCAATCCTAGAAGCTTGTCAAGCGGAGTACATTCACCCTGAAGATGTCAACTTGACGAAAGAGAAAGTTCAAAAGTTCAAGGCTGCTGGCTACAAAATTAATGTTTATACCGTAAATGATCTTGCTCGAGCCAATCAGTTATTCAATTGGGGGGTTGATGGTGTATTCACCGATATATCAAATCAATTCCCGTCAAAATATAAAATACAAAAATGACGATAACACTAAAATAACAATTAAATAGAAGAAGTTTTGCTATGAAAAGAATGATTGAAAAAATAGGTTTTGACTCTAACAAGCGCTTTTATGGCTTTTTGTCGGTGGTTATGTCTGGTCAGATCATCTACTCCGCTTTTGAAGCGTTTAAAGGTACATTCTATAACTTACTATTGGATGTACTCAATATCGACAATACCCAGATGGGTATTTTGTTTACCTTAATCGGCTCTGCAATGTTTTTCTACATTCCAGCGGGCTGGGTAAATAACCGATTTTCAGTACGCTCTATTTTGATGAGCAGCCTTGTTGTTCGTTTAGTCAGTATGATGTTTATTATTCTATTTCAGCCTGACTTCACCATATTGGCGATTATTGCCGGTATTTGGGGTATCACTGATGCTATCTTCTGGCCTGCGGTCGTCAACGGTGTCAACCTAATGTCGGGGGACAACAATAAAGGTATGGCTTTTGGTTTACTAGAATCTATCCGTCGTGCGTTGGAAATGAGCATGAACGCCGCTATCGTGGGTATCATGGCACTGGTTGGTGGTTCTATTTTGGTATTCAAAGGGGCGATTCTGTTTTATACCCTTCTAATCATTCCAATGATTTACCTAATCTGGAAATATGTACCTAATAACCAATTGGAAGTACAAGAAGGCGAATCCAAGAATAAAGCCGCGTTACAAGGTCTTATTCATGTATTAAAAATGCCAACAGTGTGGTTGGCTGCACTAACGTCGATGACTGTGTACTGGACATACATTACCTTGATTTACACGGTACCTTACCTACAAGCTGTATTTGGTTTAAGTACGTCTCAGGCAGCGATGTTCGGTATTATCAATACTGGTGCAATGGGGGTTATCGCGGGGCTTGTTGCTGGTTCATTGTCTGATTTTCTATTCAAGTCATCGACGAAGATGATGATGTTTAGTCTTGGTTTAACAGCATTATGCCTATTAGGTACCATATTGATGCCGAAAGGTGAAGGTATGCTAATGATGAATATCATCCTGCTGATGTGTTTCTCGTTCTCTATCTTTTTAGCTAAAGGCATTATCTTAGCGCCAGTTGCAGAAGCGGGTGTACCTGAGCGGTGTAGCGGTGCAGCGATGAGTGTCGGTTCGTTTGCCGCTTACGCGTCTGTGTTCTGGGCATATGCGCTTAACGGTTGGATCATCGATACCTTCGACAAGATCGAGGCCTATCAGATAATCTTCGGTATTGGTCTGACGGTATCATCAGCAGGCATGCTATGTGCAGGTGTGCTACTGATAGTGAAGCGTCGACAGCAAAACCAAGAAGTGAGTTCGGAACCTGTTGCATCATAACTGATGAGGCATCCTATCACTTTCATGATTGTGTAAGTTAGGATGAGCGGTGTGAACCGCTCATCCTTTTAACGTTAAATCCGGGCACAAATCAGAGATAATTACAATACAATCAATTCAATCGGTTTCTTTATCTTAAGCTGGCTGCGGCTGCAGGCGAGAACAATACGGTAATGGGGGCAACTTAAAGATTTCGGCGATGAAGGTATACCGGTACCCGCTTGGCTCAAGTCACTGAGTAAGCCCGTTTCTTTTAGATGAGGTGTTTTTGTTAAGTTATCAAAAAGCATGCTTGAAATATCCAGTGCAGCTTCGTTAAAAATACAGTTAAAAACTACTATTAATAAAGTGCTAATGATTCATTTTTCGGTGTGAGAATTTGCTTTTGTTTAATATATGGCTAATAGCACTTAATGAATGAAATAGTAGAACTTGTCATTTTTATAAGCTGTTAATGTTGAGAGTAAATAATAGTTACTGGTTATAGCTTAATTTTGCCACCACAGTTTCTACACTTATAAACGGCATTATAGAAAAACTTTTGGATGAGGCTTCTTTTCATTTGTATAGCCGCTGGATTATCACAGCACTTCATACAAAAATCCTTTTGATGATTGATTTTTTCGCCATAATATACATATTGCTGGGCACTAAATGTGATGTTGCTCACAAAAAAAGCCTGTGGTTGATATGGGCTTTATAAATAATGCCAGGTTGATGTATTTCTGAAATAAATGGTAATGTTGTTTTTCTTGATGTGTCAAGTTATTAATCGATTGGGCGATTAAGTGCTTTTGGGTGGCGAAATATTGCAGTGAATAGCATATTTTTTAAAGCATGTTTATATTGGCTAATATGTTTTTAGCTTTATCTAAAATAGACTCTCTCTCTTCTTCAGACATATTGTCCCAGCTTCTGTAAATCATTCTTGTTCTGTGGTTTTTGGCTAACCAAGACTCATGTTGGTGGAGAAAATTCCAATATAGACTATTTAATGGGCATGAGTTTGATTCGGTCTTTGTCTTTACATCATAAAAACAATGTTTGCAGTGGTCGCTCATTTTGTTGATGTAATTGCCACTGGCCGCATAAGGTTTAGTGGCAATGATGCCATTGTCGGCAAAGAGTGCCATGCCGCGGGTATTCGGCATTTCAACCCATTCAATGGCATCAATGTATATTCCGAGGTACCACTGTTCGACCTCATCAGGTGCGATACCAGCGAGTAGGCAAAAATTCCCCGTTACCATCAAGCGCTGAATATGGTGGGCATAGGCATAATCCAGAGATTGTGTTATCGCGGATTTCATGCAGGCCATTTGGGTATTCCCAGTCCAAAAAAACGCTGGCAAGTCTCGGGTTGCCTTCAAGGCGTTGGTTTTTTTGTAGTGAGGCATATTGGCCCAATAAATCCCTCGGATATACTCGCGCCATCCCAGTATTTGTCTAACGAAACCTTCTATTTGTGCAATATCAATAGTGCTATCTTGTTCATAGGCTGTGATGGCTTGATCAATAACTTCTTTCGGTGAGATAAGTTTTGAATTCAAGGCAAAAGAAAGCCGAGAATGATACAAGCTCCAGCTATGTGGTGAGTTTTCAGTCATGGCATCTTGGAAACAGCCAAATTGGTGCAGGCAATGTTGGCAGAAGTAATTTAACAGAAGCTTGGCTTGAATGGCGGTGACCGGCCACAAAAGTTGCGGTTGAGCCTGACCAATGGTTCGAATTTGGTGAGCTGCAATTCTATTTAATATACCGCTAACGTTATTGGCAAAACACAGTGGGTTCGGGATCTGTTCAAGTTCATGAGTTTTGAGCTTGTTACGATTACTCTTATCAAAATTCCATTTCCCACCATGCGGTTTGTCATCAACCATCAGCAGATCAAAGCGTTTCCTCATACGGCGATAAAAGTACTCCATCAAAACATGCTTTCCTGGTGGAAAGTTTTCCTGAATCTCCTTGAAAGGTAGTAGGAAGTGCTCCGTATCATATTCTCTGCAGTGGATATTCGCTTGGCTTAGGGAACCGGCTAAAGAATGAAGTTGCTCGTAAAGCCGGTATTCATCAGGGCGCTGAAATTCAAAGTGAGTGCATTGGTATTGTTTTACCAAGGCTGAAATAAGCGAGGGTAAATTTTCATACTTTGCCGATTGATCGAGATTTAAATGGACAACGTGATGACCAGCTCCTTGAAGCTGACTAGCAAATTGCTCCATAGCGGCGAAAAAGGCAGATATTTTTTGTATATGATGGACGACATAGTCAGCTTCTTGTTTCAGCTCAGCGATTAGATAGAGGGTAGAATCATCAACTGAGGTGTACCAAGAATGATTTATGTTCAGTTGATCACCGAGGATCAATCTGAGCGTTCTGTATTGCTGAGCCGCCATTTCAGTATCACTCTCACCTGTATTCAACGAATAGGCCAACCAGTAGCATCGACGGAGTCGATATGGCCGTCATAATTGTCTCCATTCCACTTACGGATAAACTCTCCTTTAGGATCATAGAGCTCTGTTTGTTTTACAATATTGAAGTGGCGCCCTTGCTGTGGGTCGGCCCCAACCCCAGCTATATATTGCCAATTACCCCAGTTTGAAGCCGTGTCATAATCAATCAGGTGTTCTTCAAAATATGCGGCGCCATAGCGCCAGTCCACACTGAGTTCATTCACCAAGCAACTCGCCGCTATTTGTCTTCCTCGATTGGACATATAGCCAGTATTCCGTAGCTGATTCATCAAGGCGTTAACAATAGGGTAGGGTGAGTTCCCCTCACTCCAACGACGAAATCGCTCAGGGTAGAAGGCGGTATGGGGTGGCGTCGATGTGATACCTGAAAAAGTATAAAGTTTTGACCCGTAGCTGTGGGCATACCATTGGAAGTATTCGCGCCAAAGTAGTTCGAATTTTATCCATTGAGTGGATTCATTGCATTCGATGTCTGTTTCATATTGTCTTAGGTGCTTGAGAAGCTTGTTCGCAGATAAGCACCCTAGTGCCAGCCACGGTGAAAACTTGGTCGAATTCTCCCAGCCGTCAAGTTCATTTCGGGTCAACTTGTAAGTACTGGGTGCCGATGAGGCAAAGTAGTGCTCAAGGTGTTTGAGGGCCGCTGTCTCACCGCCATCAAAGTCAGCTAACAGCTTTGGGTTAATCATTGGACTGACCACATCAAAAGCTTTGAGCCTGCCTGGCGCTGAAGGCAGTTTGGCGATGGTGGTTATCGGTGAACGAATATCTAGCTCTTCAACCTGTCTACGAAATTGGCTAAAGGTGGCTGGCAGCGACTCATTTACGTTAAAAGGTAATTCGATTTTGTCAAACAGGGTATGCGTTGCTATGTTTCTAAATGTGATATACGGGTACCTTCCTTTAAGCGTGTGCCAGTTGCGTTGCTCATACACACCAACATTTTCGCTGGTATAAACCATAGAGACATTATATTGGTTGATTAACTCCGGTAGAGCATTTAGTGGGTGTTCCAGTATGACATGCAAACTCTGCCCTCGTTGACTGAGTTGCTCTGCAAGATTATGGAGTGACTGTAAGAGAAACTGTTTCCTGTAGGTTCCGTGCTTACTGATATGGTAGGGATAGCGATTGGCATTGTAGACAGGTAAGCAATAAACACAAATGAGATGATCAGCCTCTTGAGTCGCTAGGGCGAGTGCTGAATTGTCATGCAGTCTTAAATCATTTTGAAAAAGAAACAAACCTGTTGCCATTAAAGATCCCTCTAAGCCAAGGTGCTAGCTTAACTATAGGCGTAATATCGCAAGTGCTTAGTGTTTTTATACGCCAAAGTTATAAGGGGGAGTTATCAATATGAGTACTTGAGTATGCCGTAGAAGTGCTTCAGTCGGTAAGGCCATTTATCATATCGGTGGAATAATCATGATAAACGCCACCCATTTTTATGGCGTCTTTATAGCTGATTAGCAGCCTTGGTAATTTTTGATAACGACGGGCGGAAATAGTTGGGAGGTCGCAGGATCTATTGTTCGTTGGATATGAACGTAGCATTGCTCTTCTTGTATATGTTTTGGATACTTCGCTACTTCACCAAGATAGAAATAAGCTTCCTTACCGTCACTGTAAAAAGTAAAACTGACGCCGCTGAGGTCCATTGCCTCGTCAATACTCTCTTGTTTTAGCAGCATATAGCCATTATTAACGCCAATGTTAGTCCCTGGAAGTTTGACAGTATTAGCATTATCCTCCAAACCATTCATGATTGCCTTGCTGTGGACTAGCTCATTGGCTACCTCAAACGAAGCACTAAAACCGTCTAATGTTGCTATTCTGGCATCTGTTGTAAGCGCTAAAAGTCGCGGGGCAGCGGTGACCGCAAGAATGCCTAGCAGGATAATGACGGCGACCATTTCTATTAGTGTGAAGCCTTTATTATTCATCACTCTATGTCTTATATGTCAACTTATTGGCGTTAACTATACAAGCTGAAAAGGCATTGTAAACAGTGTTTTTTATTTATCAGGCGAAAAGCGAGTAATGTCGCAGGTTAGTTTTACGTGGTGGTTAATATTTGCTCGTTTTTGCGTTGTGTACTTGACTGATGTTTAATCTCTTATTCGATACAAGGTGATAAAACATTGTTTTCTATTGTTGGTTGACCTAGTATCGCGATGACTATTTAGCAAATAAATGCATGTGTAAGTTTACCTACTGATTAAGCTATAACTTATGATGTCTTCGATAAAAGTGAAAATTACTATGAAAGACATAATTTTAACCCCAGAACAAGTGACTCAGGTACGCCAAGAGTTTAAGACTAACGCTCACGTAGAGACTAAAGAGCCCTTTTTGGGGGTTACCCCTGATCAACTAGACTACATAGCCGGTGTCGGTTTCTCGCTGGTTATTGGAATGCTGATGCTAGCTTTGTCATTTGAGTGTATTCGGTCGCTCATTCGCAAGTCTTAATATCAGTTGGTAATACAATTACGTTGTGGAGATTTTATTCGTGAATTCAACTATGAAGTGTGACTCTGATAATATCAAGCCGATTCTCCCACTTCTTAGAAAGTGACTGCTTATACCCTAAAGAACTTACAGCAGAAAATATCTGGGAGGCATTTAATGCTGAGTACCTTGATGCCAATAACCCGTTCTCTTTATTTGGTTATATGGAAAGGCAGAACGCGGATGGTACTTGCCGAATTGAAGCTACTCTTCAACATAATGGTAAGGAGATCATGATATATGGGAAAGGTAATGGGCCACTTGCTGCGTTTGTCAATGGAATGAATGATACTTTCGCGTTGAGTCTTTCCATTGTCAATTACAGTGAGCATGCTACCGATAGTGGTTCGGAAGCAACGGCAGTTGCTTACGTAGAGGTTGCACACGCGAACGAGAAGAGTTTGTTTGGAGCAGGCCGCCACTCAAATATCACAAAAGCCTCGTTACTGGCCGTAGTGAGCGCAACGAACCGGTTGTCACGCATATCTGCTTGCTAATTGGTAAGTGCGCAGAAGCTTGTAGATGACTAGAGGTTGTCGTTAGTTATGTCAGGAAGACGACTCACCTTCCTGACATTGAGGTTAATGACTAATGTGCGTGATTAGTTGGAAAGCACTTTAGCCATTGCCTTTCCGTTTACAGGTACGTCTATGATGACATAGCTCAGTTTAGCGCCGTTAACCTTTTTCTTCATAGCTTCCGTAGCGGTACCGTTGACTGCAATGCTGTCATACTCTCCGTAGAAGCGTGCTTCCCACACGAGAGTTTCTTCAGAGGTATTAGTTAAGCTTGTCTCTGTTAACCCGTTATGGCGGATAGCCAGTTCATGCTCGCCCATAGGAAGGTAATCGACTTCAAGCCATTCGATATCTTGTGGTAGGTGAGAGGCGGTCACAATCCGATTTTCAGGCGCATTTGGCTCAATCCCCATTAGGCCTTCAATTGTGTTTGAAATGAATGTAAAGGAGATTTCCGGATAGTCTCCATTGGTACCCTGGGTTGGGCGCTCATGAGGTTGATCCTTTTTGTTGATGATATAGTTCATCCATTTCCAGGCCTCTTCATTTTGGTTATAGGGGAAGTAGGTTTCAGGAATATAGGTATAAGCCTCAATGTTGTGTGGCGCTTCCGGCGTTGAACCAATGCCCTCACCGAGGTTTTCAGAGATAAAGCTCAGGTAGTTATCGTTACGCTCCCCAGGCTCGGTAATCAGCTTCATTGGCATGAACCAACTGTTTTCCTTACCGAAGTCGTTAAGGCGCAGGCCATCTTTTTGGATAATGTTGACGTAATTATCCAGTGGGTTGGCAGGATCTTTTATGCTCCACTCTTCATTGAAGAAACGCTTGAGTTCCGTGGCTTTTTCTTCCCATTCTGCGGCTAGCGCCATTTCGCCTCTGGCTTCAAGCATTGCCGCATAAGCGACCGTCGCTTGATATTGCGAGCCGATACCGTCGCCGGCTTCAATGGGGAACTCTCCGCGCTCGTTGTAAGTGGCCGATCCTTCGAAGATCCCACCGTAACCTTCGGCGATGCCATTTGGCTCCTGATCATCATGCAGGGCGATATAGTCGGTTAGTACTTTGGTGTAGAATTGCCATAAGTCAGGATCATTGATATAGCGCTCATCACCCGTCCAGCGATATTGTTCAAAGGCTTTTTCGACAAATTCAAATTGTGCCGGTACTTCACGGACAAAGTATTCATCGTGATGGTAATCGATAGTGTGTGGGGTGCCGTCGAAGTTGATGGCCCACAAGGTGTACCACTTACGCGGCTCGGTAGAATGACGGGCAAAGGTTTGGAACATAGACAGGTTCTCTGCCCCTAGGCCAGCTAACCAGCCACCACTGGCTTGGTGAAGGAAGTCGCGAGAATAGAAGGCGGTGCGGTCAAAATACCCTGCCCAGTAGGAAGGAATATAGTCAGCAGTGCCACTCCCATCATTGTTACGTTCATCACGGTTAACTAACCCGCTTTGCCCTGTCATCACAAACTGCTTAGTTTTATCGATGGCCCAGTTGAAGGCATCTTCAAGCTCGGTGTTAGAGGATGAAATGGTGACTTCTTTCTCGCTGATCTGGCCGCTAACCGTCCAAGTTTCACTTTTTCCTTTTTCATTGATGACATCAACCGCTATTGGATTCGAGAAATCAACAATGTCACCTTGGCGCAGGCTAGTTTGGCTTTGCGGTGAAGCCAATAAGTTGTTTATCGTTAATTGGGTTACGTCTGTGCCATAGGGTACTGAAAACTCAATGCGTTGTTCATTACGATTAATCGTGGTTGAACCGGACTGCTCCGCGACATTGAATTGAATGATTTGGTTGAATGTCGGTAGCTTGTCTTTTTTCGACTTAGCTAAAGTGACATTATCAATGCTGACGGCAGTTTTGTTCGAACCGGAGAAAAAGACAGAAAGCACTTCGCCTTCTTCAAGCGCAATATGCTTGATTTTGTTTAGTGAGTATTGTCTGTTTGCTCCCAACTGCTTTGATAGCAAGATTTCTCCTGCCAAGTTCTTCAAGCCAAATTGGCCGCCTTGTTGATCGTTCTGGATAAAGGCGGATAGATCGTAATAGCCCGTTTCTGGCACGGTGATCACTTGGCTGATATGGTGTTCGGCACCAATAGCGATACGACCACGGTACGTTCCCTCATAGGCACCGTCGCTACGAATATTGGCAAACCAATAACTCCATCCCAGCCCTTTATCTTCAAAGCCCGGATTATGGATAATATTACTTTCATTCGTGTTTGTGCTGGCGTTAGCCAAGCCGCCAAATAGGATACCTGAGAGTACTACTGCCATTGCTGTAGGTTTCATTTAGACCTCATGCTTGTTGTTGTTTTGTTCACGTTGGCAGTTATATTGGCATGCGGATTTAGGTGAAAGCGTCACGATTAATCACACAGGTATCCTGTTTTCTAAGATAGTGTGAGCGGGTTAACGTTAGCTTTCGGGTTCACTTTGGTGCTTTGAGCACGTTCGACCTTTGTGTTTCCACTTGATGTGTTCGTGTAAGGTATATGTTTTGTTGTTGATGTAATTTTTGCAGCGGATGCCTGTGGTGGTAATAGCAGAGCACTGGACCAACCCACCCGTTTTAAGCCATTCAATATAATCGACATACCTTTCCTTGTAGTAGTAGACGATAAGATCTTTGGGATGTTTTAAGTAATATGAAAGTTGCTCAAAGTCTAATTCAATACTGTCTGTGTTATTCATTGGGTTTTGAATATGTACTTCAAAGCAAGGTTTGTAGTAATCATCAAAGACCACTTTATGGTTCTTTAGGTGTGGATTGTCAAAATTGATGGTCAGTAGAGACTGAATGTGAGTGATGGAAGCTTTGACTGTTTGTTCAAATTGTTTGTTAAACATACGGGACTGGCTCTTTTTTAACTTTTGGCCATTGTCTAATATTTGAAAAAATAGGCTAATCGATTCAACCTATTACTTTGATGTGTAAATGTGATTGGAGGTAAGCTGCTGATTTTAAAGTATTAAAAACCCGCCAAGTATACGCTTAGCGGGCTTGCGATAAGAAATTTGAACGGTGATTACAGTGTAGAGATATAGTGTAGAACGACGTTTTTCACGAACTTCTGGTTATCCGTTGCTGTTGATGGGTCGTACTTGCCACCGTTTGTCAGGTTGTTCGATAGGATACGAATACCTAGGAATGGAACGCCGTAGGCTTCAGCCATCATTGCTGCAGAAGCGGTTTCCATTTCTTCAACGCTGGTGCCGTAGTTTTCGTGTAGCCAGTTCATGCGATCGATTTCATTGTTCCAGAAGTTTGCTGAAGCGATAGTCCCCTCAACAACTTTACCGCGTATATGCGTTTCTTTTACCGCGTGAGCAGAAGCTAACAGATCTTCGTTACCTGCATAATAACGAACCTTTTCAGCATCCGCCGCAGCATCACCTTCACCTGCACTGCTTTCAGACGCCATCACATCCATCGGGATCCAATCCATTGGGTGAGAACCTTCGCCTTCAGCAAGACGAGGTGTCTTGAAGTTGCCTGCATTAAATGACCGCTTGCCTAGAACAATATCACCAACATTGAGTGACTTGTCATGGCCGCCAGAAGTACCTTGGTTGATGATGGCGCGTGGTTTGTAGCGCTCGATAGCAATCGCTGTTGCTGCTGCCGTATTCTCTACACCTTTACTGGTTTTGGTCACTACGATTGGATAGTCGTTAAGCATACCAATATAGAAAGTAAAGTTACCGCTGTGTTCGATGCGAACATCCTTAAGCAAGTCAGCGAAGTACTCCGCTTCGATAGGCATTGGGCCTTGGATCAAAATTGGCTGCTTTGGTGCTTCGTGTGATGGGACGGTGACGCTCTTCACGGTTGAAGCCGTTGCGACAGTTGAAAGTAGTAGTGCACCGATGGTGAATAACACTTTTTTAGATTGCGATAGCATGGGGGATCCTTGTTTTAGCTTAAGCGCTTAATTGTCTGCGGCGGGGAATATACAGCGCAATCGTTTGCGTCGCTAGTGGTGTTTGTAAAAAATCATATCAATATGGAATAAATAACTAATAAATAAGGGGAAGTATTAAAATATTCTTTGTCGTGAAATACAATGAAACAAGTTACATAGTCGGCGATATTCGTTCACAATTTAGTAAAAGTTCCACTATGTGGGAACAATATTCCACAAAATGGAACGTTGAGCATGGTCACATTTTCAAAAACTGCAGCACGTTATATTTACCCCATCAGAAATTGGGGGTGAGTATGAGTTCAAAACAAGGTAATCAGGCATTAAACAAAGCTATCTCAGTGATCGATGCTATTGCCGACGGTCACCGCCAATTGAAAGATATTTGTGAGTTGTTAGATTTACCAAAATCGACAGTTCACCGAATTCTGCAGGGTTTGATTGAAGCTCGCTATATTCGAGAAGTGAAAGGAATTGGTCTTGTGCTGGGTACGAAGATGATCCAATTAGGGATCCGTGCCCAACAGGATATGCCGCTTAAAGAGATTGCCAAGCCTTTTCTGCGAGCTTTGGCTGAAGAAACACAAGATACCGTTCACCTAGGGATCAAAGATGAGGATGAGATTTTCTATCTCGATAAGATCCCGGGCGAAAGGGCGATACAGCTTCGCTCCCAAGTGGGTGACCGATTGCCAATGGCGGCGACCGGTATAGGGAAAGCGTTGATGGTCGATATGCCAAAAACAGAGTGGCAACGTCTAATCAAAAAACAACAGGGCGTTGACTTGGAAGCCATGCTAATCCGTATGGCTGAATACTCCAAAAAAGATTACAGTTTTGATCTTGAAGATAATGAAGATCTTGTACGATGTGTAGCAGTACCTATCCGCAACAAATATAACAATATTATTGCTGCTATTTCTATTACCAGTATTAAAGAATATATGCCTGATGAAAGAATGCAGGCTCTTATTCCCTTAATGAAATCATATAGTCAGAAGATATCTGAACAAATTAATTAACCTCTACCAATAACGAACTATCGTTATATAAGAATACCTATTAGGAAGATGCTATGTCTAGATCGGGTAAAATTCTAGCCATTGGTGGGCTTTTTATCGCCTCCATTATTGGCTCAGCTATTGTAATGAATGGCAATAATACACCAGGAACCACAAGTTTAGCCTGCGAGTCTCAAATTAAAACATTACGTTTTAGTATGAGTTCTAATACTCAGCACCCTATTTATGACGGGGCTAGTAAATTTAAGGAACTTGTTGAGAAATCAACAGATTTAACGGTTGATATTTATCCTTCTGCGCAATTAGGTGATGACCGAGCCGCTATTGAAATGCTGCAGTTGGGGACATTGGATGTATCTATTCCATCGACAGCGCCATTGGCGAACTTTTATCCGGAATATAATGTTTTTGATCTTCCTTTTATGATCCCTAATGAAGTGGTTGCCGATAAAGTACTACGCAGTGATTTTGCCGATGGTATGTTGGAGATGCTTCAATCGCGTCGTTTGATCGGTTTGGATTTCTGGGAAAATGGTTTCCGCCATCTAACTAACTCTCGCCGCACGGTGACAAATGTTGAGGATGTAAAAGGCTTGAAGGTACGCACCATGGAAAGCCCACTTCACCTTGATGCCTGGAAAGCACTAGGTGCAACGCCAACGCCAATGGCATTCAACGAACTGTTTACCGCACTCCAGCAAGGTACCGTTGACGGGCAGGAGAACCCATACCCGAATATCGCATTGAACAACTTGTATGAAGTACAAAAGCAGATGACCGATACCGGCCACGTTTATACTCCTTTGGTGTTGATTTTCAGTGAAGCAAGCTGGAACAAACTAAGTGCTCATGATCAAGCTGCTGTACGTCAGGCCGCTGTAGAGGCTGGGGACTACCAGCGTGAGGTTAACCGCCGTGTCAATAACGATAGCTTGGCAACAATTAAAGCTAATATGCAGGTGACAGAATTAACCCCTGAAGCACGTACTGAATTCCGTAAGGCGACGGAATCGGTTGTCGATAAATACCGTGATGTTATTGGCGGTGACATTATCGACTCGTTCACTAAAGAAATTGCAGCAGCTGAAGAAGACTCAGCAGTTAAGTAACTTAAATAAACCACTCTGTCGGTATTTCCGCTTGGCGAATTAACGGCCAAGCGGAATAAGGAAACCCTATGATTAAATGGTTAGATAAATACTTGGAAAATACATTGGCTTGTATTTTACTTGCGGTGATGGTTATCGCGATATTTACCCAGGTTGTTACGCGTACTTTAAATATCCCCATTTCTTGGACGGAAGAACTTGCTCGTTATTGCTTTATTTGGTTGGTCTATATTGGTGTGAGCTTTGCTGCTTCTCGTAAGAGCCAT
The DNA here is from genome assembly GCF_003025555.1 of Photobacterium lutimaris. Lineage (GTDB taxonomy): Bacteria > Pseudomonadota > Gammaproteobacteria > Enterobacterales > Vibrionaceae > Photobacterium > Photobacterium lutimaris. The sequence goes on from NZ_PYMH01000004.1 coordinate 142,417, forward strand.
ATCAAAATTGATGCGATTGCAATGCTGCTGGATAAAAAAGAAAAGAAATACCTGTCATTGCTGGCTGACCTCGTCTTCTTTGCTTTTTCATGTTTCATTCTTTTCCATTCAACGCAGATGGTATTGGAGCTTTATCACCTTGGTCAAACGTCGCCAGCGCTAGGATTGCCAATGTGGATTGTGTACTTGGCAGGGCCTGTTGGATTTGGATTAACGTCATTTCGTTTGATCCAGCAAATGATAATTACTTTTGATGAGCTTGAGGCAATCAAGTTCGACCAAATCAAAGTTAGCGAATAAGGTAGGGAAGCATGTCTATATTTATTCTGTTCTCAACGTTTGCGTTTTTAGTGGTCTACACTGTGCCGATTGCGATTGCATTGGGTATCGCAACATTGGTTACCATTCTTTCAACGGGCAACCTGAGCGTTGATTTCCTCGTCAGCACACTGATTACATCGGTTGACTCTTTTCCCATTATGGCGGTGCCATTCTTTATCTTGGCCGGTGACATTATGGGCAGCGGAGGGATCTCGCAGCGTTTGGTGAACTTCGCGAACTCGTTAGTGAAAAACATCACTGGTGGTTTTGCGATTGCCTCGATTATTACCTGTATGTTCTTCGCGGCAATTTCAGGTTCGGGCCCGGCAACGGTTGCTGCGGTTGGCGGCATCATGATCCCGGCGATGATCAAGTATGGTTACGACCGTGGCTTTGCGACGGCCGTCGTGACTGCCGCTGGTGCGATTGGCGTGATGATCCCACCGAGTATCCCTATGGTGATGTACGGTGTGTCGGCCAGCACCTCTATCGGTGATCTGTTTATTGCAGGTGTTGTACCGGGTCTTCTTGTGACGTTTTGCTTGATTGTGTGGGCATACATTTATTCGAAGAAGAAAGGCTACAAAGGCTCTGATGAGCCATTCTCTTTTAAAGAAGTTTTCGAACAACTTAAACATGCCCAGTTAGCACTTTTGATTCCGGTGATTATCCTCGGTGGTATTTACGGCGGTATCTTTACTCCGACTGAGGCCAGTGTCGTCGCGGTAGTGTATGGCCTTATTGTCAGCCTGTTTGTGTACAAGGAAATCACGTTCAAGGATTTGCCTCAGATATTTACTAAATCCATTTTGACCTCGGTGATTGTTCTACTGATTGTAGGGACTGCAACCGCTTTTGGTAAATACCTTGCACTTGAACAAATTCCGACGCAAATCGCCAATGCGATGCTCGCATTCTCTGATAGCAAAATTGTCTTTATTCTGCTGATGGTTGCACTCCTGCTTGTTGTGGGCTGTTTCATGGAAACCGTTGCTGCCATCATCATCCTGACACCAATACTGGTGCCAGTTGCCATGCTGTTCGGATTCAATCCGGTGCACATCGGTATCATTATGGTCGTGACGCTAGCAATCGGTTTTATTACGCCACCGCTTGGTTTGAACCTGTTTGTCGGCTCGAGCGTCTCGGGGATCTCCGTAGAGCGCTTGTCCAAAGCCATTGTACCGTTCTTTGTCGCCATGCTGATTGCCCTGATGTTTGTCATCTTCATTCCGCAACTGTCTCTGGCACTGATTTAAAAAGGTAACACTATGAAAATAATTAACGTTATTCCCCACGCGATTTCTGTACCGCTGGAGCAACCGTTTTATTTCTCGCAAGGTTGGGTACATAACCGTAGCTCACTGATTGTCGAGATTGTGACAGACGAAGGGATCACCGGATTTGGTGAAGCGCTGTGTCATGGCCTGCAGCCTCCTCACATAGCTGCAGCGTTTATTGAACATGCTTTCAAGCCGCTGCTTCTTAACCGCGACCCCTTCGATGTCGAGGTTCTTTGGGAAGAGATGTACAACCTGACTCGTCCATATGGCCAAGGCGGCTCAGCGGTCAATGCTATCAGTGGTGTCGATATTGCGCTGTGGGACATTATGGGCAAGGCACTCAACCAACCGATCCATAAACTGATTGGCGGCGCTTTCCGTAAAGAAGTGACACCTTACGCGACGGGCTTCTACCGCGTTGAGGGAGCGACTTACCCTGCTGATTCTATCGATGAGGCACATCGACATGTCGAGTCTGGTTTTGGTGCATTCAAGCTGAAAATCGGGTTTGGTATCGAAGAGGATGTTGCTTTGATCCGCGCGATCCGCGAAGCGGTTGGTGATGATGTGAAGATCATGGCTGACGCCAACGGTGCCTACAGCGTTGGCGCGGCGCGCCGTATTATCAAGGAAACCGAAGAGTACAGCCCGTACTTCCTTGAAGAGTTGCTGGCACCGGAAGATCTGGAAGGCTACCAGCAGATCAAAAACCTATCGAAAACCTATATTGCGGCGGGTGAACAGGTCTTTGGTAAGACAGGTTATCGCCCATGGCTTGAAGGTAATGCGCTGGACATCATCCAGCCCGATCTGTGTTCGTCTGGTGGTATTACTGAGTGCAAGAAAATTGCGGCGATGGCACAAGCTAACAATACCCGCATGATCCCGCATGTTTGGGGCTCAGGCATTGGCATTGCGGCATCACTGCAGTTCATTGCGTCATTACCGGCGGCACCGCTTTCACTGAATCCGATTGAACCAATGCTTGAGTATGATCAGTCTTCTCACCCATTCCGCAAAGACTTGATTTGTGACGGTATCAAAATGGTGGATGGCAAAGTCCAAATATCGACTAAGCCGGGCATTGGTGTTGATGTAAACCGAGAGATTATCGAGCGCTATAAGATCAACTAATTATCTGAATTTTAATATTTTGCCCCGTAATCACGGGGCAATAGTAGGGATCTTATCGAATGATAAAAAAACAATTACCAGCACATTGGCTTGTTATTGACTGGGGAACAACAAACTTCCGTGCTTTTGCGATGGGTGAGCAAGGTGATGTACTTGATAAAGTTGAGTTGTCGCTGGGCCTGCTGCAGGTGAAAGAAGGCGCGTTCGCCATTGAACTGGAAAATGTGTTGTCAGGCTGGCTAGCCGAATATAAACACCTGCCAATTTACATGGCTGGTATGGTGGGCTCACAGCAAGGCTGGGCCAATGTGGAGTATGTGCCGACGTCTGTTGGCATTGAGCAACTTGCGCATAATGCCTATCGCTTTGAGCTGCCATGGGGAGCAACAGCAACCATCGTTCCTGGTGTCAGCCATCAATCGGCTGAAGGCCTGTTCGATGTGATGCGTGGTGAAGAGGTGCAGTTGTTTGGTCTGGCGAAACTGACGGGCATGGCTGACTTAGTTGCGATTATGCCGGGTACTCACAGTAAGCATGCGGCCTTTAACAAGGGTCAATTGGTTGAATTCTCGTCTTATATGACCGGTGAACTATTCTCTGTGATTTCAACGCATACGATTTTGGGACGAGGCTTGCCGGAAACGGGGGCGCTAACCGATAACTTGGCGTTTCTTAAAGGCGTACGTGAAGGGCAGGGGGAGCAGTTAACCAATACCTTATTCATGGCGCGAACCCATCGCTTGTTCAACAACATTACCGATGCAGAAGTACTGGATTACCTATCCGGCGTGTTAATTGGTAATGAGCTGAAAGCGCTAGAAGCTAAGCAGGTACAAGTTTACTTAGTAGGAGGCGGTAAGTTGTGCGAACGCTATCAACTTGCCTGCCAAGAATTGGGTCTCGAATCTACGTATATCAATGGTGATGAGTGTTTCATTGCCGGTATGGCTGCAATCCAGAAGGTAATGAACAATGACAACTAAATCATTTAATCTCGCTGAAAACTTGCCTCTTGTGGCAATCATTCGTGGTGTAACACCGTCTGAAGTTATCGATGTGGCACAAGTGCTTATCGAAGAGGGCTTTACCATGATTGAGGTACCGCTAAACAGTCCTGATGCACTAGTGAGTATCAAGACGCTGGTGGATCACTTCGGCCATGATTACTACATCGGTGCGGGTACCGTCACAACACCAGAGCTTGCCCAGCAAGTTATCGACACGGGGGCTAACTTAGTGGTGACGCCTAACTTCCACGAAGAAGTAGTCAAAATGTCGATCGAAGCGGGGTGTGTGACCTTCCCTGGGGTAGTTACTCCAACTGAAGCATTTGCCGCGCTTGCCGCTGGAGCAACAGGTATCAAGTTGTTCCCTGTTACTATGCTTGGCACCTCAGGCTTCAAGGCCCTTAAGTCGGTGCTGCCACCTGAGACTATTTGCTTGCCTGTAGGGGGGATCAGCCCTACAACTGAGAGCATGAAGCCGTATACCGACCTTGGCGCACAAGGGTTTGGTTTAGGGGCTGCGCTGTATAAGCCGGGTATGACAAGGGATGAAATTCGAAATAATGCGAAGGCCTATGTCGCAGCATTCAACGCTTGCTAAACGCCATTTTGGTCAATGTAGACGTTTTAAGGAAGCCAATTTGGCTTCCTTTTTTATGCCCTGCAAAGTGGTAATCAATATAGTCTCAAAATCACACCATCCATGAACACGTATTGCAAAATATTGCACTAAGCTGGATAGTTAGCGGAATATTTAATCTTGAACGACTGTTCACGGCCTTGTGAAGGCGTTGCTAAAACAGCACTAAACGATGCGCCCGTTGGGCAGGAAGTTACTGTAATGAGTCAGCGAGGAGTAGCAAATGGGTACAGCATATAACCCACCAAAAGTTTGGACTTACGACAGTGCAAGTGGTGGAGAGTGGGCAAGCATCAACCGACCAGATTCAGGGGCCAGGCATGAACAGGTACTCCCTGTTGGCTCCCATCCGCTGCAGCTATACTCGCTGGCTACGCCCAATGGTCAGAAAGTCACGATCATGTTGGAAGAGTTGCTGGCTGCGGGGGTATCAGAAGCGGAATATGATGCTCACTTGATACGGATCGGCGAAGGCGATCAGTTTTCATCCGGTTTTGTTGAGGTGAACCCTAACTCTAAAATTCCTGCGCTGGTTGACTATTCCGTTGAAAAGCCGATTAACGTCTTTGAGTCTGGTGGCATTTTACTTTATCTCGCTGAGAAGTTTGGTCACTTTCTTCCACAAGATGTGACCGCAAAGACGAAGGTAATGAATTGGCTATTCTGGCTTCAAGGCTCTGCGCCATACTTGGGGGGCGGTTTTGGTCATTTCTATGCCTATGCGCCAGAAAAAATCGAATACCCAATTGATCGTTTTACCATGGAAGCCAAGCGACAGCTTGATGTGCTCGATAAGCAGCTGGCAAATAATGCTTTTGTCGCAGGTGACGAATACACCATTGCGGATATGGCTATTTGGCCATGGTATGGCAATCTGGTACTAGGCAAACTGTATGATGCTGCTGAATTTTTGCAGGTTGAGCAGTACACCCACGTAGTCCGATGGGCCAAGGAGATTGATAGCCGCCCTGCGGTACAGCGCGGTAAAATGGTTAACCGTACTTGGGGGGAAGAGTGGGAGCAAGTCCCTGAGCGCCATAGTGCCAAGGATATTGATGAGGTACTAAAACTCAAGCCATAATCCTGCTGGTAATGAGAACAAGCCACCTTACCTCGCAGGAAAGGGGTAAGGTGTGCGATATAGTAGGAGAATTACCGTTGCTGAAGCCATGGATGTGACTGGCGACAGTCAATACAACGCCTCTCGCAATCTCAAAATGCTGTACAAGGCAGGATTACTGACGCAGGAAAAGCAAGGTAAGTGGGTCTACTACACCTTGGCTGTTCAAGAGCAACCGCACTGGATAGCTTTGGTTGAATCAGTTCGAACATTGCCAGAGCAACGTTTTGCGCAAGTTTCTGCCCGGTGTCAGCAACGTCTTGCCTTGCGAGTGAATAATGAATGTGTTGTTGGGGCCAATAGCGAGGAGTGGCTGAGTCGATCACTTTAGCCCTTCGCCCTGACCTTTAGGTGAGCTCTGTTTCTTGCATTCAGGCTGCTTTTTGAGTCCATCCAGCCATCGTTTGTGGTAGGAGTGGATGTTTCGGCTAGTGAATAATCGGGTCAACCAAGTCATTCCGCCACGCTGGGTTGATTCTGTCAAAACAACGCAGCCATCATCGGTTGGCTCTATGAGCCACGCATGGTACATATCGACATCACCGCACTTGCCTTTCCACGCAATCCGTTTGTGGGGGATATATTCCACAACCGTACAATCAAAGTGTAGGGCTCTGGCCTTCCAGCGAAAAAGTGTGCCCTTGTGCAGTTCAATACCATCACCGTTGAGAATTTGAACTGACGTTTGGGCGCGCCCCCACTGAGGCCAGCATGGAGCATGTATTAGGCATGACCAGATGGTATCAGCTTGAGCGGGGATCAGCGTTTCGTTTCTCACATGCAATTGCGCATGTTTGGGGTGGTAATACTCAGGCCAATGGATTTCCTTGCTGGTCGTCATCGTGTCTGCCTTTTGCTGTAAAGTCTTTAAAGACTAATACGAATAGTGTGTTTTCACTAGTTGGCTGGACGGTACGAAGGTTGAGTGGATGACATTATTCTTTTCGGAGATATTTTCCGGGCGTAACGCCAAACTGTTTTTTGAAGGTTGATACAAATGCCGAGACGGAGTCGTAACCGCATTCGATAGATACCCGTGTGACCGGTGAGCCAGATTCAAGCCTGTTCAGAGCGTCGAGTAATCTGGCCCGCTGACGCCACTGTTGAAACGTCAGCCCAGTTTGTTGCTTGAAAAGCCTGCTGACGCTTCGACCAGACAAGCCAACGAGCTCGCCGAGTTGCTCGATGCTTCTCGGCTCCTCGGGGTGCATTTGGAGAAGCTCTGCGAGAGTCGCAAGGCGTTTATCGCCTGGTAGTGTGAGTTGGGTTGCAGCGGGGGGCAGGCAAGCGATTTGATCGAGCAGCACTTGAGCCAATCGCCCATCAGCGCTATTGCAGTCATAATTGGCTGGTAGAGCACAGAACTGGAGGACCAGTTCACGGACCAAGGGAGTGATACTGCATACCCTTGGTTGGCTCCACACTATATCGGATAAATACTTGGTTTCTATATATAGGCTGCGCATTTGCGCAGCACCATTGGATATCACCTTGTGCTCAATACCCTCGGGGATCCAAATTGCAAACTGGGGCGGAGCAACGTAGTGGCCCTGGCGGGTATGGACGATGAGCATGCCTTCAGCGGCATAGGACCACTGGCCCCAACCATGGGTATGCCAGTGGGTTTGGCTACCAGATTGCTGCCAGTTTTCAACTCGGGCATAAACGGGACGGGGAAGCTCTCTAAGCAAGGGGACTTGCCTATGCTGTCTCTGGCTGGCGTTGAGTATCGGTTTAACCATGACAAATCTTCCTGTTCTGTTTTTTCAAGCAACGTGCCGCACTGTTAGATAGCCCGCTGGGAATATAATGGGTCATCTTGTCCTGTATGAGATAAAAGTTAGCTTCTTGGCGATAGCAGGAAATCATGACCAGCGTATCCTATAACCTAAACGTTGCCAATGGATGGCGAGTTGTTTGGCGTGCATTGTCAAATGGCATGAAAGTATGAAAGGTGAGAGTGTGATTAAACGAGTAATCAATTATTTCAAGAAAGAATGGTTTCTAACCGGGATGCTAACAGCGGTTGCGCTGGCAGCCCTAATGCCTTCAGTGGGTCAGTCGGGGGGGATACTGCATTTAGACCAAGTGACGGCCGTGGGTATTGCCATTATTTTCTTCCTCCATGGTGTTGGTATGTCGCCACAAGCGATCAAAGCCGGCATCACGAACTGGAAGCTGCATCTCTTTGTTCAGAGCGCGACCTTTATTGCCTATCCTTTGCTCTGGCTTATTTTCGGTAATATGTTCCATGCCATGATGCCGGCTGCATTGGCTTTTGGTTTCTGTTATCTGTTCGTTTTGCCAAGTACGATATCTTCATCGGTGGCCATGACCAGTGCAGCCAAAGGCAATGTACCGGGAGCGATTTTTAATGCTTCCTTGTCCAGCGTATTGGGTGTGTTGATCACCCCTTTGTTGATCCAGTGGTTTATGGGCATGGAAGGGGTAGAGATGGATATAATTGATACCGTGGTGTCAATCTCTTCGATGCTGTTACTGCCGATGATTGTCGGGCAATTGCTACGGCCTGTGTTGCTTAAGCTCTTGGAAAAACGTAAATCAATCATTAACAAAATCGACAAATGGGTGATTTTGCTTATCGTCTTCAATGCATTTAGCGACTCGGTGAAAGATGGGATATGGTCTGATTTTGCCCTCAGTACCTTGGCAATGACCTTACTGTTCACCACCCTTATTCTGTTGTTGGTGGTACACAGTATGCAATGGATTGCCCGCAAGGCTGGTTTTAACCGAGAAGATGAAATTGCTGCCGTTTTTTGTGGTACCAAGAAAACCTTGGCGGCCGGTGTACCGATGGCCAAAGTTATTTTCGGTGCTAACCCAATGCTGGGGATGATGTTGCTACCGATTATGTTCTACCATCAAATTCAGATTTTCTATTGTGCCATTTTGGCTAATCGCTACGCGAAAGAGAGTGAGCAAGAAGCACAGGTAGCGGTTAAGCAAACCGCTTAGTTGCAAGCGTGTGCCCACATCATGAAAACAGCCAAGGCTCAGACGTTGACAGAACACTGAAAATCACACAGCACTAAAAATTGCCAGCTGGCACGTTTTTGGACAAAATTAGTGGTTTAGTACAAATGCACTAAACCATTAAATAGAGATAAAAAGTATCTTGCAACCTCTACTGGCAAACTATCGCTAATAAAATCATGTTTTCCATGTCACAAATAACAGCAAACCTTCGACTAAGGAGTTATTTTTCTCCTAAAGAAATAGTAAAAGTTATTGTTTCTGTTTCTCAAATGCCAAGCGTTCTTCAGCACCTTTTTTAAGCGTGCGTAGTTGCTCAATTAAGCCTTGCTTGTCAACAAAGGGATGTTTATAGTCGTCTCCCCTAGAATCAATAAGTTTACTTGCTTCTGTCATTCCATTGCTGAAAGGATGCGCAGTTAGATGAACTGAGATTGGGTGCTCGCTAGCATTTACGAGTTCTTCAATTCGCTCGATGCTTTGGATGTAAGCTTCTACCTGTTCTGGCCCGTCTATAGCATTTAACCCTAAACCACCAATCGAGATAGCTCGATATGTATTTTCGCCATCTTGAACGTCAAAAACATAAGAGGCCGTACCCCAAGTGTGACCTGGAGTACTCAACAATATAAACTCCTTGCCTCCCACAGTGAACAAATCACCATCTTTAGCGACGATATCCGCTTCAGTTAGAAAACGACTGTCCCAGTAAGCTTTTGGTTTCTTATTTACATCTTCAAAGGCCTCTAGCCAACCTTCTTCCGTCATAACAAATTGAGCATTAGATAGCTCTTTCAGATGACTTGCGCCACCCGTATGATCAAAGTGTCCGTGCGTCATAAGAACCAATTTAATATCCTCTGGTTTTACGCCCACACTCTCTATATTGCGAATGAGCTGCTCAGAAAACGGCCCCGTAAGCGTATCAATTAATACAGCACCGTCATCTGTTTTTATAAGCCAAGATGACACCCAACATACGCCGACATAATAAACATTATCAAATGCCTCATAAGGTTTAATATACTGTCCTTCTGCATTATTTAGCCAACGGTTAAGCTCTCTATCCATTTTTCCAGTGCGGCCAAATTCAGAAAATGCGGCGTTGATAGTCTCAGATGGACATCCCACAAGATCGTCTGGTGTCAAAGGTTGTGCGAATGCACTTGAACTAAAAAGACAACAAGTGGCGATTAAATTAGTTAAAAACTTAGACATGATTAAGTACCCTAATTGTGAGTTGAAACTATCATAATTTCTTTAAATGCACGGATAAACCGCTTTTTGTGCTACATTGAGTTGCACAAATCGAACAGTTAAGAGGTGTGCTATGGATAAAATCACAGGAATGCGCGTGTTTGTAGAAGTGGTCAATTTAGGCAGCTTAACCGCAGCGGCAGGTAAACTGGAGATGTCAAGATCCATGGCAACGAGACACCTCGCATCACTTGAGAAATGCTTGGGTGTGACGTTACTGAGTCGACATGCAAGAAGATTGCAAATAACCAGTGCGGGGGAAGATGTCCTACCATATTATCGACAAATTTTATCACTAAATGATAGTGTCACGCATATCACAAGCAGAGATGACGCGGAACCTCAAGGCTTGATTCGAGTCGCTTGTAGTGTGTCTTTTGGGCAATCCCACATAGCAAAATTAATACGCCAATTTATCTCAATTTACCCCAAAATTTCGGTAGAAGTCATACTTACTGAGCGATATATTGACTTAGCAAAAGAGCCTTTTGATATCGTTATCCAGATAGGCAAAGAACAAGATCATCGGATGGTGTCTCGCCAACTAACTACTTGCCACTCTGTAGTTTGTGCTGCACCAAGTTATTTGAAAAGCCATGAAAGACCCACTAAACCTCGCGACTTAGTCACTCATAATTGTCTACTGCACATCAATCTAGGCAGTAACTTGTGTCTGCGCAATAACTCGGATGCAAGTACAGATCTCCCCATACAGGTGCCTGTGTCTGGTCAATTCAAATCCAATGACGTCATGGTGCTGTTAGAGGCTGCTATTTCTGGCGAGGGAGTCACGTGTTTGCCATCTGTAATCGTTCAGCCTTACATTGATAAACACAAGTTAACCCTTTTGCTTGAGGACTACGTGATGGATGATTTAGCGATAAACATCCTTTACCAATCCCGCAAGCATCTTGCAAAACGTGTCCACAAACTCATCGACTTTCTGGTCGATGAGTTTGCGGAAACCTAATTACTAAAATTAGGTCAACTATCATTTAGTCTGTAGAGTATGAGACTGCTCCGTGAATCACATTTTGGGGCAGAAAAGACTTACAAAGTCAGTTAAGTAATAACAAAACCAACTGTTAAAAAAGAGTTTGGATTCAAGCGAAAGCCCAACAGTTGGGGCTTTCACCCTGATTAGATCAGAAAATCATCTAGTGATTTTCCTTCATTCTCGATAGCTTCCTTCAGAGGCGCAGGCATTCGACCTTGACCTGTCCAGGTGCGCTCTTCACCATCAACGGTGAATTTATACTTAGCTGGACGAGGTGCACGCTTAGTTTTTTTAGGTGTGTCGGCCAAGATTGTTAACAGCTCTTCTGGATCAATACCATCTGCAATCAGCATAGCGCGGTACGCCTGTAATTTTTCTTCTTTTTCTTTCTCTGCTTGGTGAGATTCAGCTTCAGCTTCTTCACGCTCAGAAACCACAGCTTGCAGTTTCTCTAGGGCTTCTTGAAGTTGTTCTAACGTAAATTCTTCTCGTGCAGCAGCGCGCAGAGAACGCAGGTTTAATAGTGTCTTAAAAGCGTCACTCATAATTTAAAAGTTCATAATAAATAAAGCAGATACATTACATTAATTTTAGTAATTAAACTATTCACAATTAAAGACAATAACACTTGCAACACTTTGGGGCACAGGCTTTTCAGTGTATTAAAAAGCCTGAAATATTACCTCTAGTAGTCGGTTTGCTCTGAAAGCCTCAGTGCATCTTCCAACTCAACGGCAAGGTAACAGATTGTGTTGTCTAACTTAGAATGCCCCAACCCTAGTTTGATCGCCCAATTCCTGATGATTTAACGATAAAAAGAGTAGCTTATAGGTTGCCCCTTTCGTCGAGTACTCGGGAAAAGGTAATTACTTGCATCTAGAGAGGCTGAATAGATCCATATGCAGATACTTTGCTAAGTTCTTGGCGTGATTTCGTAGTGCACATCAGTACCAGTTTTCTGCTGGATGCATTGCCCCCTTTCGTAAATCACTCCTTGGGAGGATACGTCGTATACGTGGAGTTGAAGTCAATCGCTGGATCTCAATTTACTATCAATGGCCAGATTAAGCAGTGCAAGCTGCATCAAATCGTTTTCAAGCTCTAATCGAGTTCTGATTCGCCAGATTTCTTGAAGCTGGAATGGCATTTTTATACCGCTACATGCCCTTGATGATTGCTTCCTCATGCTAACCTCCTTTCGAATGTTGTTGGCCAACTAGGATTTTAGGAAAGCTAGCGTGACATTCTAGCTAGCAAAGTCATGGACAGAGGTTCGTTAGAGTAAACCACCCAGAACCTATGCATCGGATAACTTCTCTTATCCTAAAGCGTCAACGACCATCGTTGTCGGGGGGGGGGGCAATTTGCGCGGGACTGGACAATATCTATCAATACTAGCTAAGTCTACATTGCCGCTAAAGTCCATTTCTAAGCAAATATACCCACTTGCCTTCAACGGTCGATACTTTTGATTAAGAGCGACTTTTAGGGCTTCCACTTCCAGCATGGACTCAGCTAACAACTTCTTCAGCTTAGCGTTTTCTTCTTCAAGTGTCCTCAAGCGACGGGCATCTGATTCGTCCATGCTTGCGGCACAGCTCTCTAACCGCAATACCGGCTTCTGCTTCCTTGAGAATGCCTATGATCTGCTGTTCGTTGAATCGCTTCTTCATATTCACCTTCCTTCTTATAAGATGGACACTACTAAGTTTTGGATGGATTAGAAAGTGGGGAGCAGGCCGGGCGCTTTCATAACCATGTTGGGGTATTTCTAACCTTTACTTTTACCTTTAAATCGTCATTTATGGGATTGAACAAAACTGACATCACTTTCGATAACAGAGTCATTCATCAGTTAAGGTGGATCGTTATTGTGTTGCTTGTCACGTTTTGCGCACCATGCACACAAGTTTATCGACAACCTTTCTAAAGCTATCAATGTGCGCGATACATTATTTTTCGCTCATCAATCAATTTCACTTGTGACAAAGTTATCAGAATTATGCATTTTCGGTAACGTTCCCGAAAATATCGATCTATTATCCACCAAGATACAAAAGTGAAGTAATCAACACAGCTTATTTCTACTTTTTCTTCGATATAGAGCTTGTACATCAAAAGTATAAGCCGACATGTGCTTACGAATTATTTTGGGAACGTTTGCAGCTAATCCAAAACAATTAACGCGAGAACATAAGAATGAAACTACACACTTTAACGGTTGCTGTAACAATGGGGCTAATGACAACATCAGTATTAGCAAGTGAAGACGTTGCAGCATTCGAGCAACGTATTAGTGAATTAGAACAAAGGCTTGCAAAAACAGAGCAGGTTTCTACTGAGGCAAATGAAAAGGCTTCTTCGTTTGAGTTTCACGGTTATGCACGCTCGGGGTTATTGATCAACGACGACCTCAACGGCGCGGCAGGCACTGGACCTTACATGACGGCTGCGGGTGCGATTGGTGCGCCAGTTGGACGACTTGGTCTTGAAGATGATCATTACGTTGAAGCGAACTTGATTCATAAACGTTTTGCGGATGATGGTTCTAGTGCATTGTTTCGTATCATGTTAGCCGACAGTACTGAGACAAATAACGAATGGACTGCCAGCGAAAGCCAGTTGAATGTACGACAAGTGTATTCAGAACTGAATCGTCTGAGCATGTTCTCTGAATCTGAAGCGTTTTCTGAAGCAACGTTCTGGGCAGGTAAACGATTCGATCGCGACAATTTTGATATTCACTTTTTCGATTCGGATATTGTCTTCTTGTCAGGTACTGGTGCAGGCGTTTACGACGTTCAAATGAGCGACAACTGGAAAGCTAATTTCTCTATTTATGGCCGAGATTTTGGTGAGATTGATAGCTCATCGACAGATGTAGAAAACTACATTGCAACCATGAATAACCGTATTGGCCAATGGCAAGTGATGTTGAGTGGCATGACATCAGCAGACAACGATAACCGCCTAAATGGCGCTGCTGAAAGTGGTGTACACGCTATGTTTGTGTACCATGGAGACAACTTCTTTGGTTTGAGCGAAGGCTTCTCTAAAACGGGTATGTTAGTCGGTAGCGGCCTAGGTGCGGAGCTAAAAGGCATCGGCTCAAATGGTGATCTACTGGATGACGCAAAAGCTGTTCGTCTGTTTAGCTACGGTGTGACTCGCCTTGGTGACAACTGGCGTCTAGCGCCTGCATTAATGGCAGAGCATAGCCAAGACCGTCTGAAAAAGAATGATGAGTTTACATGGGCTTCTTTGAACGTTCGATTGGCTCAAGAGTTCACAGAGAACTTTGAGATGGTTTACGAAGGTTCACTGCAGTACATGGATTTGGACAACTCCATAGAACAAGCAAGCGGTGGTTTCTATAAAGCCACAATTGCGCCGACACTTAAGCTTTCAACTAGTACCGGCTTTTTTGATAGACCAGAACTGCGTTTCGCTGTGAGCTATGTTGATTGGAGTGAAGATCTGAATGGTTACTCGATCAGTACTGAAGCGGACGTAGCAACGATGGGAAAGGGCGGCGAGGTTCTATTTGCACTGCAGATGGAAACTTGGTTCTAACTTCCGGATATATCGTTAGATAGAGAGCTTTAATCATGATGTGATATTCGCATCATTAAATGCCAACCTTATCGTTTCACTCGAAGGTTGGCATTTTTGTATCTTGTGGAGCGACTTAATTTCTAAAGTAACTCGCTAGCAAGATTCTCGGTCAATGGTGGTGAAGGTCAACACCATCTTACTCATTTCAAAGCTTTTTTTCTCAATACGGTCGAGTAGCAGCTTGGCTCCATTTTCTCCCGCTTTATCAAACGCATAGTTAAACGTAGAAAGCGTTGGCGTGCATACTGAAGCGAGTTCATCGTCACCCACACCTAGAACCAATACATCCTTTCCAGGAACGAGCCCTGCTTCCTGAATGGCTCTGATCGCACCTATTGCGATACGGTCAGTTGCACAGAACAGGCCGTCGAGCTTGGTGTGTTCTTTGAGAGACTGCTTAGCCAGCTTGTAACCTGAATCTATGGTGAAGTCACCACGGGCGTGAAATTGCAGTGTGAGGTCGTTGAATTGAAGCGATTGAGCGAAGCCTTCCGATCTCATCTTATCAACCGCAATATCATCGCCTTGTACGCCGATGAACCCCATATGCTTGCAACCTTTCGAGATGAGGCGGTTACCTGCTTCAAACCCTACACGAGTGTCGTCGTGCACAATACTTGGGATGTTAAACATCGAACCGTCTTGACCAACCAACACCACCGGTACTGCAGAGCTTTGAATCGCTTTGACTAATTTGTTGTCGAGGTGGGTCGCGTACAGGATGATGCCTTCAACACGTTTCTGATTAAATATCTGAATATATTCGAGTTCTTTGTGGTGTGTTTGGTGTGTACTCGCTAATAGAACATGCTTGCCCGCTTGCTCTAATACTGCGGTTAAACCGTCAACCCCTTGAGAGGTGGCGTGGGAAGAAACCCTAGGAACAATCACCCCAACGAGATTGGTTTTCTGAGACTTTAAGTCTTTAGCGACTTGGTTTGGGAGATAGCCACACTCTTCTACCGCTTTACGAACCTTAACCTTGGTCGCTTCTTTCACGCCATACTCATCGTTGATTACTCTTGAGACCGTCGACTTGGAAACTCCAGCGAGACGAGCGACATCATGAAGACTAGCCATTATAAATATCCATTTGTAATTTTAGTTTTGGGACGGTTTGCAAACAGACCATCAAATTTTCCTGTTATCAGGAGATTTTAACCCTGTCTTCTCATCTTAGGGAGATAATTTGAAGATCATTCTCACACTATTGAGCAGTTATCTTTGATCATTTGTTGTTTCTAGGCAAAAATTTGTTTTGCAAACGTTCCCGAGAAATTCAAAGGCTCAAATGATAATCCAATGGGGTATGTAATGAATTATCCAAAAATAGCAAAAGAGCTGCTCTCTCTATTAGGCGGTAAAAGTAATATCACCGCACTCGCACACTGTGCGACTCGTCTGCGTCTTGCAGTTGCAGACCAAGACAAAATTGACGAACAGGCGATCGATAACCTAGAAGGGGTTAAGGGCCAATTCAAAGTGGCAGGTCAGTATCAGATCATCTTCGGGTCTGGGATCGTTAACCAAGTTTATGCTGAGCTGGCTAAGCTGACGGAAATGACGGAAATGTCGACCAACGACGTGGCGTCAGCGGGTGCTGATAACCAAAATATTGTGCAACGCGCTGTGAAAGGCCTGTCTGATATTTTTGTACCTATTATTCCTGCGATTGTTGCTGGTGGTCTGTTGATGGGTATCTACAACCTATTGACGGCTCAAGGCTTGTTTATTGATGGCAAATCTTTAATCGACGCTAACCCGGGCTTGACCGACTTAGCAAACATGATCAATACATTTGCTAATGCACCTTTTGTGTACTTACCTATTTTATTAGCATTTTCAGCGAGCAAGAAGTTTGGTGGTAACCCATACCTCGGCGCGGCTTTAGGTATGTTGATGGTTCACCCAGACCTTCTTAATGGTTGGGGCTTCGGTGGCGCATCGGTGTCGGGCAGCATTCCAGTTTGGAACATTCTAGGCTTTGAGATTGAGAAAGTGGGCTATCAAGGTTCAGTACTGCCAGTTCTTGTTTCTGCGTTTATTCTAGCGAAAGTTGAGCTTGGCCTACGTAAAGTGGTGCCTTCTGTTCTGGATAACTTGCTTACGCCACTATTGGCAATCTTCGTGACTGGTCTACTGACATTCACCGTTGTTGGTCCATTTACACGTGATATCGGCTTCCTATTGGGTGATGGCCTGAACTGGTTATACAACAGCGCTGGTTTCATTGGTGGTGCGGTGTTTGGTTTGATTTATGCGCCATTTGTAATCACAGGTATGCACCATAGTTTTATCGCAATCGAAACTCAGTTGCTTGCGGATATCGCAACGACAGGCGGCACGTTCATCTTCCCTATCGCGGCGATGTCTAACGTATCACAAGGTGCGGCGGCACTGGCTGTTGGTTTCATGACTCGCGATACAAAAATGAAGAGTATTGCGATTCCTTCTGGTGTGACAGGTCTACTTGGTATTACTGAGCCTGCAATGTTCGGTGTGAATTTGAAGCTTCGCTACCCATTCATTGCTGCGGTTTGTGCAGCTGCGGTTTCAAGTGCATTTATCACTATGTTTAATGTGAAAGCACAAGCACTGGGCGCGGCGGGTATTCCTGGCATCATTTCAATATCGCCAGAAAAAATTGGCTATTACGTGGTAGGTATGATTATCGCGTTCGTGACTGCCTTTGCTCTGACCGTTGTTTTAGGTCTGCGTGAACGCAGCAAGCAAAACATTAAAGCAACAGCTTAACATTTCTCCCTAGAAGCGAAGTTCCCCCGCTTCATTTCCTAAGCTTTGCGGTGCTAGCTAGGTGATTTGGCTTGGCTAGCCTTTTTATATTTTTACATGACAGCGTAAAGCATCACATTGTATTCGGTTGTCATGATTTTCAGTTTTAAGGTAAGAAAGATGAATCAAGTTTGGGTAACTGGAGACGCAGTCGTCGACCTCATTCCGGAGACTGACGCGACATTATTGAAATGTCCGGGCGGTGCTCCTGCCAATGTCGCGGTAGCGATTTCTCGCCTTTTAGGCAAAAGCGCATTTTTCGGCCGAGTGGGTAACGACCCGTTTGGCACTTTTATGGAAGTGACTCTGCAAAAGGAAGGTGTGAATACCGAGAGTTTGGTGAAGGACCCTGAACAACGCACGTCAACCGTGGTGGTTGATCTTGATGGCCAAGGCGAGCGCAGCTTTACGTTTATGGTTAAGCCAAGTGCCGACCAGTTTATGTCTGTTGAAGACATTCCCGAATTTAAGAAAAACGAGTGGCTACATGTCTGCTCAATCTCTTTGGCCAATGAACCAAGTCGAAGCAGCACGTTTGAAGCCATCCGGCGCATGAAAGCTGCGGGCGGTTACATCAGCTTCGATCCAAACCTTCGCGATGAAGTGTGGCAAAACCCGTCTGAAATCAAGTCTGTTGTTATGAAAGCGGTTGAGTTGGCTGATGTGATTAAATTCTCAGAAGAAGAGTTGGATTTCTTGACCGATTCGACGTCGATGGAACAAGGTTTGGCTCATATAGCAGAGCTTAACAGCACGCTAGTTCTGGTTACGCAGGGCGCGAAAGGCGTTTGGCGAGTCTTTGAAAACCAAGGCGAGTTGATTTCTGGTCGTTCAGTGACTCCAGTCGATACCACTGGGGCAGGTGATGCCTTTGTTGGTGGCTTACTTGCAAAGCTTTCCCAACATGAAGAGTGGAACAATCAACAAGTGGTTGATTCTGCAATCCAGTGGGCGAATGGTTGTGGTGCATTAGCAACGACGCAAAAGGGGGCGATGACAGCCCTTCCAACACAAGACGCGCTTGCTCAGTTTATTAACTCTGATCAGTTTGTTACCTCGGCTCAGTCGACTAAGCAAGATTCCTCAAGTATGGCGAACACTGAGGGGAATGTATGAGTTTGAATTCGAACTGGACAGTAGAGCAAAGATATCGTCGTGTAGAGCAGATTTCTCAAGACAGTATTGATGCGATGGTAAAGCTTCGCAAACAAGACGCTGGATACCCTGACTACCATATTGCGCCTAAGTTCGGCCTGCTCAATGACCCGAATGGCTTGTGTTTCTTTAATGGTGAACACCATCTATTTTACCAGTGGACGCCAGTTGGCCCTGTCCATGGCATGAAGTATTGGTATCACCTTTCTACCAAAGATTTCATTCATTTCGAAGACCACGGTATTGGCCTGCACCCAGACCAAGATTACGATTCTCACGGTGTTTATTCTGGTGGAGCATTGGTTGAAAACGACAATGTACTGTTGTTCTTTACTGGCAACAAACGTGATGAAAATTGGCTGCGAGTGCCAACCCAGTGTTTTGCGAAGATGTCTGTCGACGGCAAAATAGAAAAGCATGGCGTGGTTATCGAAAACGAGCACTACACAGAACATTTCCGCGACCCAAAAGTGTGGAGGCAGGGTGATGACTATCTGATGGTTGTGGGGGCTCAAACTCCCGAAGAGACTGGTTCAATGGCGTTGTATCGCAGCCGTGACCTGATGAACTGGCAGCACAAAGGCCCAATTCAAACTCGTTACAACAACCTTGGCTATATGTGGGAATGCCCAGATTTTTTTGAAATAGATAACCAGTCGGTGATGCTGTTTTCTCCGCAGGGCGTGTCCAGCGATAACCCATACGATTTCAAAAATATCTATTCTGTGGCTTATATAGTCGGCGATCGCCTAAATGTAGATTCAGCGGAATTGGAGAACCACCAAGACATCGCGCAGCCAGATTACGGATTTGATTTTTACGCACCTCAGACTTACTTGGATGATTCAGGTCGTCGGATAATGATTGCTTGGGTAGGTCTGCCTGAGATTGATACACCATCTATCAAGCATCAATGGGCGGGTATGCTCTCGTTACCTCGTGAACTTCAAATCCAAGGTGGCTATCTTGTTCAGTCTGTTTTACCTGAACTTAAAGCGTTGAAAGGCGAAGCTGTCGCGGTTGAGAAGGCTCTTGAACTGGATACGACGAGCTTCATGGTTCAGCTCGAAACGGATACGGAAGCGGAAATTGACGAGTTTGAGTTGAAGCTTGCCAACGCCGCAGGCGATAACATCGTGTTCAGTGCCACGGCGACGGAATTTACTCTTGATCGGAGCAAGATGTCTCAGCTCTACGCGGAAGAGTTTGGCTGTGTGAGAAAAGCGCCGAGGTTGAACATCAAGCAAACCATCGAAGTTTATGTCGACAAGTCGGTGATCGAAATCTTCATCAATGGAGGCAAGCACACAATGACCAGCCGTTTCTTTATTGATGGTTTAAGTTCGTTGTCTATCACTGGCGATGTGAAAACCGTCTATCACTCGATGAGCCCAATTAAAGGTCTTGATGATTAAGATTACCATCAGCTCTCATACTTACATCCTGCAATAGTGACAACGATAACAACGATGGCGGAATTTTTATCCGTGTTGAGCTATTCATGCCTGCAGACATAGATGGTGATCCGTGGGACGCTGAATTTACAATTTTCACTTCACCTTCAGGCCACCTAATTGTTGATGGAACTGTGATTAAGTTAGTTATTGATAACTATACTGGTGTTGGCAGTTATAATTTTATCCCGTCCGATTTTAACTCTTTTGCAAGATGGCAAGATACTGAAAATAGTTTCTTTACTTATTTGGCAGGCAGCGGAGTACTAGAGGTAACTATAGATGAATAAGGTGAACTCGGTAGGTAAATCAGCAGAACCTTCAATTTTATTGCAAGCAATGTTAATCAAGACGTTATCTCCGTCAACGTGACTAATGGAGAGTTTACAGTCGGGATAAATGAGGCTGACACGAAGACATAGGAAGTTTCGTGTCAGCCTGAAGAGGGCAGCTGACGCGGCGCGCCACTCATTCTGTTGAGCTTAATCTATACTCTGGGACATCACCACTCAAGTCTCTCAGTATATCCCAGGGATCAACCGATAGCGCACGCGCCGTGCATAGTCTCGATAGCCCGGCAACTCATCCTGTAACGTCTGGTCTTCAAGTACGGTTCTCATTATCGCGATCAATGATGCCACCGCCGCAGGAATCAATGTCCATACAGAGCTCAGAGCAAGAACAATACCGAACAGTGCAAGAATATTTCCGGCATAACCTGGATGCCGGACAAACCGGTAGGGGCCACTGTCACACACTACATGCCCTCGATCCGTCTGAATACGTACCACGCTTGAGAAATAGCGGTTCTCTGCCAATGCCCATGCAGCGAAAGCGTATCCGAACAAGATCAAAATGAAGCCAATTACGATAAGCCATTGGGCAAATTCGGAGGACCAGTTATAGCGGTGGTCCAGCCCTGCCACTATGACCACCGGAAACCCAACACTCACCGCCATCAGTGGAGCAAGTACTCTGTCCCAGGCTTTTGCGTTTTTTATATTTTCAATATTTTGTCTTTCGGCTGTTAATCCGGGATGTCGTTGTTCAGCCCATAGGCGTCCACCAATACCCGCGGCCAAGATCAGAATGGAAAATAGCCACGCCTGCCACCAGCCGAGGTCCCCAGCGCATATAAATAAAATCAGCGGGATTAAGATATACACCACAATTAATCTGAACCACTGGCGGAGGGATACTGTTTGCGCTGGCTCTTCATTAACCTTTGCTGACATCTCATTCCCCTAAATATAATGGATTTTAATGTGTGGCTGTTTTTATTCGTCAGTCAGCCATTGTATTAACCGCTTCATTGCCATTGATTGTTGGCTTACCGGATACACCAAATAATAGCCTTTGCCTGAAGCCACTGTTGTCGAATTTGGTATGACCAAGCGATGGCTCTCTATGTCTGGTTTGGCTAGGGTGACATCACCAATCGCAATGCCGAAACCTTGCAGTGATGCGCTGACGGCTAAATCGAGTGTGGCAAAGTGTTGGTTCTGGCTGGCAAGCCCGGAATGGGCATTAGCTGTTTTGTTTAGCCATAGTTTCCAGTCACTTCGATCCGGTGTTGCATGCAGCCAAGTGTATTGGCGCATAGAATCGGCAGACATTTCTCCTTTGATACCCGAAACTAACGTTGGTGAACACATTGGAGCGAGGACTTCCTCAAACAATAAATTAGACGTTAGCTCGGCTGACTGTGGCGCATGGCCGTAGCAAATTGCAGCATTAAAGGGCTCTGTTGAGAAGTTCACACTGTGATTAATGGCAGAGGTTAGCTCGACGTCAATATCAGGGTGGGCTTGTTGGAAGGCCATCAGCTTTGGCAATAGCCATGTCGTGATACAGCTCGGGGCCTTTAGTTTTATCAAGCTCTCATCGGCACTGACGTTGGTGACGGCTTGTTGTATCTGGTTCACTGCCTTTTCTATCAGTGGAAGGAATTCCCGTCCCTTGTCAGTAAGGGTTAGGCCTCTGGCTTGGCGCTTGAACAGGCTGGTCTGCAATCTATTCTCTAAGGCGATGATTTGGCGACTGATAGCACCTTGGGTCAGATTCAGTTCATTTGCCGCATGGGTAAAGCTGAGTGTTTTAGATGTAACCAAAAAGGCGGTGAGCTCTTTGATAGTAGGGAGATCCTTCATACGCTACATTCCTTTTAAGCCATGAGGTTTTGTCATGGCTAGTATGCCGATTTATCGATTCATTTATCAAGAAGAAACTGTTTATACTGAGTATAAATTCTTTTATTGTGATTATTTATGCTTTTGTGGGGCGATTTATTAAAGCATTTTCACGAATGGAGTCTCTAGATGAAATCATTGGCAGAAAAAATTGCGCCTGATGCGATAAAAAAACTCATACCCTATCAGTCTGCCCGCCGGATTGGCGGCGAAGGTCATTTATGGCTAAATGCGAATGAATTAGAGGCCAGTTGCGTTTATGAAGGGCAGCAAGGCGCATACCACCGGTATCCAGATTTCTTGCCAGACAAGCTTGCTAGTGCGTATTTGGAATATTGCCAAACCCACGCTCCTGCGATGGGATGTAAGGCGGTTGCGGTGCGTGGTGCTGATGAAGCTATCGACTTGTTGGTGAGGACTTTCTGCCAGCCGGGCGTGGACAAAGTCATGGTGTGTCCTCCGACTTATGCGATGTATGAGTTTTGCGCGGACTCGATTGCTGTGGAAGCGCTAAAAGTTCCTTTATTATCTGATTTTCAATTAGATATGGAGGAAATTATATCTCAGTTAGATGTGGTGAACATCCTGTTTCTTTGCTCACCAAACAACCCAACAGGTAACATCATTTCGCAGACAGATATTATTACTCTGCTGGATCTGGCGAAAGATAAAGCGTTAGTGGTTGTTGATGAGGCTTATATCGAATTTGCTCCGCAAACCACCGTTGTTGGTTTAATTGAGCAATACCCAAACCTAGTTGTGATCAGAACCTTGTCTAAGGCCTTTGGGCTTGCCTCGGTGCGCTGTGGCTTCTTGCTGGCAGATGACAGTGTGATGGACATGGTGACGCGTTTGATTGCGCCTTACCCTATTGCTGATCCGACCGCTGAAATTGCCTTGGCCGCATTGACGGAAAAGGGGATCTGCCAGATGAATACTCAAACAGATGATCTCATTACGATCAGAGAGTGGTTTGCTTCAGAGCTTAACCAACTTGAGATTGTCGAGCAGGTCTTTACCTCGTCGACTAACTTTTTACTGGTGAAATTCAACACACCAATATGTATGTACCGCTACTTGTGTAGCAAGGGGATAGTGACCCGAAACCAAGTCCACGAGCCTGCCTTGTCCAATTGCGTCAGGATCACGATTGGCTCACAGGAAAGTATGCGTGAAACGCTTCTTGCGCTTAAACAGATGGAAGCAGAGAGAATATAAAAGGAACTTATGATGAAAAAAACACTGACATTAGCACTAATGCTGGCTTCTTTTGTATCAGGCTCAGCGGTTGCGGCACAAAAGCCTGTCCGTCTGGCTTCGGATTTCACTTACCCGCCATTCAATTACAAGGACGAGTCGGGGACACCGAAAGGGTTTGATATCGAGATTGCAGATGCTCTTTGTGAAGAAGCGAAATTGAAATGTGAGTGGGTATCACAAAGCTGGGATGGCTTGATCCCTTCACTGTTAGCACGTAAGTCGGATGTAATTATGGCATCGATGCGCATCACAGAGGAGCGTAAGCAGCGTGTACTCTTTACCGACAAATATTATCAAACCCCCGCACGGTTTGTCGCTGGGGTGGGCGCTGGTGTTGCAATTGATGAGCAAAGCTTGTCGGGCAAGCGCATTGGGGTTCAGTTAGGGACAATACACGACCGTTATGTGACGGATAAATTTGGTGATGTCGCTAATATCCGCCGCTATAACGGGCAGAATGAGGTTTACCTTGATCTGCAAAGCGGTCGTTTGGATGCCGTGTTTGGAAATTCAGATCAACTTGCTCTCGCGTTTCTTGATAAAGAGCAGGGGAAAGGCTTTGAGTTTGTTGGAGAGGCGGTGACCGATCCAGCTTACATCGGAGAAGGAACCGCATTGGCAATGCGGAAGAACGATAAGGCACTGGCTGAGAAGTTTAACCAGGCTATTGCGACCATTCGAGCCAATGGGACGTATGACAAAATCGCAGCAAAATACTTTGGCTTTGATATTTACGGTGAATAGTGGGGATATCCCTAAACACCTTGACGTTATTTGGGGATAAATGGAAGTGATTGCTGTAAAAGGCTCATCACTATATTGAGCTTACCTGCAAACAGACGCCCACCCAATGGTGGGCGTTGTTGTTAGCCAGATTTTTTAAAAGCAGTTAGATTATTTTCCAAGGACCACCTTGGCTTGGCTCATTGCCTTGTGACCACCATTTAGCTTCATAGTTTACGCCTTTGTAGCTAACTTTATCGCCAGCCTGATAAACGTCAGTGGCATTCCATGCAGGGTGATCTCCGCCAACCGGTGGTTCGGTGGGAGGATCGATAGGCCCTAAATCATTCACCACTTTCACTTTTGGCCAGCCGGCGTGAGAATCATAAAGATTTGCCACACACTTTTCATAATCGCCTTCGACCAATGCAGAGTATGCGGTTTGATAACCGACTAGCTTACACTCGAACGACACACCTCCAGGGCGATCGGCATGATATGTCCAATCCCCATCCCAGTTGGTGTAAAGCACATCGGTTGCCCCTTGTAAATTAAGACTGGCGTAAGGCGTTTGTTGCCAGCAAGTGTTTTTTTCATCGGCAGGAACATCGATTTGGTAGTGGTTTGACAAGCCTTCCCAGTAGCGGATACGGTTAACGGGTTGTCCCTTATCAGCATTATGCTCACCACATTCGATCCCGCCATTGATGATATTGATGGTGGTACCAAAGCCATAGCCGATACCGGCATCAATTTCTCGCTGCGAAGGAACCCAAGTACGATCGATGACATGGAGCATTGCTGGTTTTGGTGCTTGTGGCGTCAAGTAGAACCATATAGCTGAAGCCAAGTTGAGCCATGAGTCAGCAACGAGCCCTGGGTTGTTGAGTAAAACAGTAGCATCTCCGTCATACATGACTTCTGAGAAGGCACCATAGTTGAAATGGTAGGAGAGTTGCTTCGCCCCTCGACCAAAGTAGCCTTGTCCGTCAGCACATGGCCATTTCTTGTTCTGCCAATCGTTCTGACCACACCCTGTCGTATAGCCAGGTTGACCTTCCGACCAACCCATTTCACGAACGTGTACCAGCGCCTGCTGCCATTCTTCCAAACCGAGAGGATTATCCCAGGTGTTATCACTTGCAATATGCCCCCCAGTTTCCTGCGCAAAATGGGCGAAAGCGGTCACAATGGATTTCTTACAAATCGCATCGGCATCCCTTCCGTCGGTATAGTCTCCACAAAAGGCGGGGAACTTACCAATTGCTCTCAAAAAGCGGGTATAGGAGTATTCCGGGGCTGCCATTTGGGTGAGATAGTGCCACTCTGTTTCAGGGAAGACTTTTTCTGCTCGAACCACATTGACCGGGTTGCTCGCTAATCCGGGTTGTATAGCTTCAACTTTGTCATTGGAAAGGGTTCTAAGTGCCTGAGCCCAAATGTCATACATAGGGTTGGTTGTTTTAGCTTGCTCCGCCGCTAATATATCCGCGCGCAGCACAAGATAGCCCCCCGGGGTATCAGGGTCTGGTTGGACAGTCATCGCAAGGCTACTGGCTGCCATCGTAAAGCCGATTAAGGTGACGAGTGAGTTCTTTTTCAACATGCCGTTATTCCTTTATTCAGATTCATATTTTTAGTTTGTGCTAAGCCAACCCTGTGTGATTCCCGGTGTCGATTGTGATACTTACATGACCAAGCTGTAGCATCAGTTTTTTGGACAAGGGAATCTCTGTTTTGCTAGCACAAGATGCTTAAATCCAAGTCACTATAATGTGATTGTGAATGAAGAGTTAGTGGTGATCGGCAGGGGGAGAACACCTTGAATTCCTTAGGATTCCAATGTAAATACTGAGAATCTTATTGATATCCGTAGTAGTCGCTGAATGGGGTGGTGATATTAATATTTAACAGAATGTTTGCCTGGTCGGTTGAGTTTAGACAAATTCCTTTTATGCGAGTGACTTCGGCATGTTTTGTTGGGTGGAGAGATATGTGCAGATATTTATTGAATCTCTGTCGCTGCTGTTTACTCGTTGTGATAATCCTATCGGGCACAAAGGCTACAAGTTGCCACCCATCGTTGGATGTATCATTAACTGTGATGTCGATTTAGTAGGCTTGGGAACTTTCCCATTTCGTCTTACCGAATGTGATCCAGGCGTGTTTTTGATAACGTAAACCAGCGTAAAAGCAGCATTAGTGAGAGCGCTGAGGAATAATTATGACTTCTATTTATAGCCCGGTGTCGCCGGATTGATAAGGTACCGTTCCAAACATGGCTTTAACAGAAAAACAGAAGATGATCACGGGTGAAATGTATCAAGCGTGGGATGAAGAACTTGTTGCAGAGCGCCAAAAAGCGAAGAAATTGTGTTTTGCCTTGAACCAGGTATGCCCCACTGAGGAGGTTTCGCGTAGGGCCTTGATTAATGAGCTTCTGGGTAAAGAAACAGACGCGTGGATCGAGTCTCCTTTTCATTGTGATTATGGCTACAACTTAAAAGTGGGCAAGGGCTTTTATGCTAACCATGGTTGTACGCTTTTAGATTGTGCGCCGATCAATATTGGTGATAACTGCTTGCTGGCGCCGGGAGTCGTGATCGCGACAGCAGGGCACCCGCTTGATCCGGCTGAACGTGCATCGGGTGAAGAGTTTGCCAAGGAAATTACGATTGGCAGTGATGTATGGTTTGGTGCGAATGTGACGGTTTGCCCCGGGGTGACGATTGGCGATAATGTTGTTGTTGGTGCGGGTAGCGTGGTGACGAAAGACTTGCCTGCGAATACTGTGTGTGTCGGCTCCCCGGCAAAACCAATCCGTACCTTGACGATTAACGACAAAAAATCAGCGCTGATCTAGAACGATGTGAATATGAATGCGTTCCGCTGCCTACAAGGACATGAGTTCAACAATCGGGCAATGGAGCCATTCAGACACGCCAACGGCAAGCGTTGGAAGCGTAATAAGCATCCCAGCAACGGACCATACGAGCTTTTGAGTGTTCATACTCATTCCCTAAAGATTTATTTCACTAACTTAACAATTGTAATTAATCGACGCAAAAAGTCCTGCACTTTGACATTGATTTACTTTCAGGCGTTTTTGGCATGGCGCTTTTATCGGGAGGGCGTTAGTTTAGAAAGACAAAGGCGCTGAAAAAGCGCCTTTGTCTTAGCTCAGCGGTATGTGTATTTACTTTTTCTTGGTCAGGATAAATTGCGCATCACTGCTGACCACGATATTGTTTTTTAAGAAATTCTTACCCAGAATTATGCTGTATTCGAAACGGCTTCGGTCACGTAAGTTGACGTTAATTTCCTTTTCGGTATCCCCCAGCTTCACCGTCATTTTTACCACATAACGGCTGCTCGCCTTCTCACCGGTACGTGCCTTGATTCGCATTGTTTTGACGATTTCGCGAGTATAGATTTTCTCATTGCCCTGATGGTTACTATAAGTAAACGTGACCATCTCTTTACCATTATCGGTAAAGGTGTTGATATCGGTGGCATGCATTGAGCTGACATCTGCACCGGTATCCAGTTTAACCGGGAACTGCATCTCATCCATCGTTAACTGCTCGATATAGCCTGCTTGCTTAGGAGCTTGCTTATCGAGAAGGTGGGTTGTACGGGTATTTACCAATAAATTCCCGGGGATCAAATTGGGGCTGATTTCTAGTTGGCCGTAAGTGCTATCGTCTTGCTCGAGGGTTTCCAGCGCAATATCTCGCAGTAGCAATGATGAAGGCAGTGAAATTTCTGTTCCGACAATCGGGCGTACTTGGTCACCGACGCGGATCTTTCTTTTTAGTGGTTTATCAACTTTATGGTTTTTGCCATTGGCATCTTTGATAGTGTACTGGATCATGCGGCCGTATTCCGTTCGCTGCTCATCTATCTGCGATACTTTAAGTAATGGCGTTTTTATTATGCCTGAAGGGCCTGCGTGGATGTTTATACCGTCAATTTTGACGGTTTCTTCACCGCTGATCATTAAGATAGAGTCGTCTTTCGCCATTGATGAAATGGATGCCAAGTCAGACTTACCCAAGTAGCTAGCACCTAAATTGACCACGAAATACTGGTTGAGGGCTTCTGTGCCAAGGCGTAGCTGGCTGTGGTTTTGGGTGCGATCTTTAAGGTATACCTGAATATACTGTTTTGAGTTCCCCAATGTCACCGGCAAATAGACCATTGGTCTTTGTGCATCGCTAAAGTGAAGGATTCGGCTGAGCGGTGCGGATATTGTTTGGCGGGTTTTATCTCGGCCCTCTAGCGTGAAGCTAACGGCTTTTTTTTCTTCGTTAACCTTGATATCAAGGGCGTGCAAAATGCTGTATTGGCTGTCGAAAGAGGTGCTGACCTCGAGTGGTACATTTTCGATCGTTGCATGTTCTTTACGGCCAATGATCTGGGCATCGGGTTGCGCCTGTAAGTAATCAAAGCCTGCATCAACCCAAGCCGTATTTCTCAGGAAGGTTTTACCAATCAGAATGGGATAAGAGAAGCGGTCGCGGTTGGCCAGGTTGACCTCGGTTGGGACGGTTTTTCCGGCGATGGTTAGGTCAAGTTTAACCACTGGACGGGCTAAGTGACCGTCACCACGGCTTTTGATCATGGCTAAGCGAAACAGAGGCTTTTCCAGCCGGATCAGCTCACCGCTGTATGGGTGCCTGATATCAAAGCTCACCATGATATTGTTTTTGTCTTTCCGGTCACGCAGCTGAGTGCTACCCAAAGCGTCGTATTCGACTGCGATGGCATCGAGGAGCTCTTTACCATTTAATCCCTTGAATACTGGCTCATTGGTACTAATGACGATATTTTCGGCATGGATAGAGGTTGAATCAGCGCCGGTGTCAATTTTAGCAGGAATGCCGATGTTATCGAGCAGTTCAATTGCAGGAAAATAAACAAGCTCGATACGGCCTAACACTACTTTATTGTCGATTGTAGTGCGGCTTTCAATGATGCTTTCGTACTGGGTGTTTTTCGCCATGGCGGGAGAAGTGGCAAAGGCTGCCAAGCACAGGGTGGTCAACAGTCGTAGGGAAGTCATACGTTTCCTGTATCAATTTACGAAGAGAGATTCAATTAGGTCTAGTGTACTGTTTAAAGGTAGTGCTTAAGCGGCTTAATTGGCATAAATTCAGCAAAGATTCAGTAACTCTAACAGAAACCTTGCAAAACTTTGGTGGTAAAAGGTTCTTTAACTCGTTAGATGCACCAAATTATCCCCGAATGGCTAAAACCCAAAAGGGGATAAATACTGTTATATCCAAGTCATTTCGAGGTACTTAAATTCAGCAACTTGAAGTTACTGATGAACAGTCATTACGGCAAATTTGCCACACCATCGGCCATTTGGATCAGTTTATCCAGAATTCGCTCACCGTCGGCACGAAGTCCGTTGTGTTCATATTCGTTGGTGATCCAAGCTTTGCTGTTGGGAATGGCTTTCAAGGTCTCCAGCGAGTATTGCATCTCGACGTACATGTCTTCGGCATACACTGCACAGGCCACTGGCACGGTATTTTTTGCGAGTGCGTCAACATCGTATAAGTCAGCCCAATCGGTACGCTCCGCGAGTAGGTTGGCTGCTTTTTGTAAAGGCTTAAGGCAGTCGAATTGATCGAACATCCAAGGGAAAACCATCTCACCAGTGAAGTAAAAAGTGTCGCCTTTCTGGTAGTTAAAAGACGGAAAGCTATTGCGCACTCGATGTGCTGACCAATTCGATGCTGACTGCTGGCAGTAAATAGATTCGTGCAAAATCGCATAGATAGGATTGGTCTGATAGCTTTGCTCAGCCAGCATGGCGTTAAGAAAGGCATAGCTAAGGGTTTCTTGGCCGTTAGCATCAACAAAGGCATCCTCGAGCAGGTAGTACATCGGTAGATTGGCACCACTGCGACCAAGGTTGATGCCAATCATTTGGAATTGCTCTACAGTGAAGCGTTGGCCGTTAGGTAGACGGACATCGTTATCCTGCAAATAATCAGCAATTTTCTGGCATTGAGCTTGGGCGGCTGGGAACTGGGCAAAGAACGCCTCGTTCTTATCCTGTACTCGTTGGTAGGTTGCCTGATACACCTCATCAGCATGGCGAGTCAGCGATGGCACACCACCGGTAATATACGCCCGGCTTACGCTCTGTGGGAAGAATGAGAGGTAGGTGAGTGAGCAAAAGCCCCCAAAGCTTTGCCCCAACGTTGCCCACTGCTTAACGCCGAGCTTTTCTCGAATTATTTCGGCATCACGCACAATGCTGTCAGCACGGAAGTGGCCAAGGTACGTAGCTTGTTCTGCCGGTGACATGTGCGCCAATGTTTGATGGCTAATTACTGTGCTGTTCCCCGTACCCCGCTGATCGAGCAGCAGCACGCGATATTGTTGCAATGCGCGTTTTAGCCAGCCAGAGCGACTGTCAGGGCGAGGCGAGGGAAAGCCCGGGCCCCCTTGGAAGTACACCAGCCAAGGGAGTTCATCGTGTTGGCGGGCAAGATCGACAACTTCGCGGGCAAAGACCGAGATGGTTTGTGCATTTGGCTTGGTGTAGTCGAGTGGGACGTCAAAAATATGCTGGCGGTAAACTAAATCACCGTCGATGAAAGAGGTTTGCACAGGTCGCTCCTTTACTAGCGCATTCAAACTGATAACTGCTCATCCTAACATCTTTTCATGCTTCCCTCGCGACAAAACCGTCAAGGCTTTACTGGTCGTATGATTTGCTCGAACAGGTTGGGTTGGTCGAAATGGCGGACACCGACAAAGGCAATAGCATGATGACCTAGCTGGCGCATCGCCCCCGCTGATGGAATGCCAAATGGCCATAGGTAAACGCTTTCCAAGCGTTCACTGCTTGGGAGTAAACCTCGTGGATTAAAGAGGCTAACCGTGTGGTGGTGGCCTGTGGGGAGCTGGCGCAATTGATCATAATCGAGGCGAGCAAGAGTTCGGGCTTGACGCTTGGCTTCTGCCTCAGCCTGCTTATTCCAGTCGATATGTCTAATCATATGCTCCCCCTGTGACAGGGTAACCGACCAGGATGATGCATGAGATGGGACGGCCCGCTTAAACAGCAAGGGCGTTTCGATATCGGGGTTTGCATTTTCGAAGCCAAAACGGTCAGTGAGGTTAAAAACCATGTGGTAACACCCGCAGTGATGAATGGAATCGAGCAGTAGCGGGCGGCCTTGATGATCGAGCGTTAGCCTCAGTAATACCCCGTCAAATTTTCCTGCGTAGGGATCGAATGATGATGTCGGCGTACGGTTAGCAAACCAAAGACTGTAGTTCAGTTGCAAATAGGTCTCACCATATAGTTGGGTATAGCTGTGATGCACGTAGAGTGCAGGCTTTGAGGGATCAACTGCGGGTTGTTGTTCATTCGCTAAATAATGCACAGTGCCAGGGATATCATCATCAGAGCCATGTTCTACATTTATCAACGGAGAATAATAGTGATAGAGCTGCGATATCTGGGCGTCGGTTAGCATGGGCCAGCCCAAGGTTGAGTGCTGTAGGGCATCATTGAACCATGTTTCAATATCTTGCGCGGGAAGTGATGTTTTTGGCAAGCGATAGCTGGTTGTGTGGATGGAGGTGTCACTAAATCCCAGCAATATTCGTTTTTTTTCTTTATCAATGGAGGACTGGGCAACTTGACGGCTTATCGGGTAAAGACCAAAAACACGTAGCCAAGGCTCGTAGCTATCAGGGATAGAGATTTTTTGCTCAATGAGACTTTCCCATACAAGATCATTGTGTTTTGCTTCAGCCGTGAGTTTATCTGCGCAATTATCCAGTACCTGCAGGTCGAATCGGTTAACAAGCAGATTATTGAATTCCGCTTGACGCTGGCGAGTGGCGAGTTGTGATGTGTAATCAAGCCACTGGCTGCGATCCCTGTCGGTGGTCACTTGCTCAAGTTGTGATTGGCTGAAACGGTCAAAGGCCAAGTAGGGGAATGCTTTGTGATTGAGTACCTGCCCATCATTGACCTGCTGTCGATTCACTTCTTTTTTGAACGCGCTTAGGTGGCTCAAGCAGCTTTGCAAGCTTTGAGAATACAGACTTGAGTTGAAAGAGGTACACGCACTCAACAATACGACCCATGTGACGACGAATAAGCGCATAACCACCTGAACAACATATTGAAAGTATTAAATTATAGATGCTTTATTGGCTTAGTGATGAGATAAAGCGAGAGGGGGAGCGGAACTTGTGAGGTGGGTTGAAGGTATTGTCAGTTTTTGCTGGAAATGGGGCTTGGTAATCGGCAATAAGAAAGCTGGAGTATTTGGCTCCAGCTTTTGGGGAGCTTTTCAGGTGCTACCGACTTAGCGACTTATTTCAGCTTGGCTATTAGCCTAATTGTTTGATGACATAATCCAGTGCGCCGGTAATTGCGGCGACCTGAGCATCATTGCACTGTTCTGGGGTTGCTCGCTCACTGTCTGGGTAGACTTCAGTGGTCGTTCCGTAAGTACAAGCAGTAATGCCGTTACACAGACTAAGTGCCTTAAGCGGGTAGTTGATCACACCTTCTTGCTGTACTGGGCTACCGATGATATTGCCATCGGCATCTGGTGGCGCAATATGAGTTACTTTGCGGACTGAATCGATGATCGCCTTCTGGAATTCTGGTTGTGGATTTTCGCTATCACCAACGGTGTAGAAGCCATCTGGTACACCGTCTTCAATGAAGAGTTTTCCGTCGCGGGCTTCACGAGCTGGGCGGAATTCCAATTCGTCAGTGTCTGTGGTTTCATGCAGATCGATATGGACCAGTACTTCGCCGCCAAGGCTGTCAACCATCGCCATTAAGCTAGCCGCTTCTTCGGATGGGCTGTCGGCATAGAAAGCACGGTTGGGGTCAACTGTATTAGGGTTCCAGCGGTTGATCACCTCATAACCCCAAGGGCTCACACAAGGTGCAACCACGATATTGAATTGTTCGCTGTATTGTGCGGCTTTGGCTTCAGCAAACGTGAGTGCACCATGTACACCACTGGTCTCGTAACCATGAACGCCACCAGTCACAAGCACAATCGGCTTATTGCTATCCCAGTGGCGAGTTTTGATGGCAAAGAGTGGATACTTTTCTTCATCGTAGCTAAGTGCACCGTATTGGGTGATGTCAAAATCGTTTTCAAGTGCGTTTATTTTTCTTACCACTTCTTCTTGATAAGAACGCTTAATGGTTGTTTGTGCCAGCCATTGTGCTTTTTCTTCATCACCCCAAGGTGTGCCCGGCGTGCCAATTGGGTAGTTATGTTCGCGTTTCATTCGATTGTCTTTTGTTGTGTGTGTTTGTCTTTATTCAAACAGAATAATTGACTGTGTAACCTGACGCAATCGTATTCAATTACCTGATATCTCCCTGTGATTGCGATTTTGTTAACGAATGTAATGCGGTGACAGGCAACTTCGTCATAAATTGTCATCAGTGTCTGAAAACACGATCAAGCTAACTTCATTATCATACGTTAAGTCTTTATGCTGTTTGGTAAATTGATGTCCTCGAGAGGAATAGTTCGTGAAGCTACATGATCCCCAATTATTGAAACAGGCCTGCTATGTGGCAGGTAACTGGGTGTCTGCAATTGATGATGCCTATACACCAGTGACAAACCCCTCTACAGGAGAACGGATTGCAACCGTTCCGAGCTTGGGCTGTGATGAGACGCTTGCAGCGATCCATGTTGCCGATAAGGTGCAGGGTGACTGGGCAGCACGAACAGCAAAAGAGCGCGCGACAGTTCTACGACGCTGGTATGACTTGATTGTCGAAAATACCCAAGATCTGGCGACGATCCTCACATTAGAACAGGGGAAACCGCTGGCTGAAGCAAAAGGCGAAATCACTTATGCCGCCAGTTTCGTTGAATGGTATGCAGAGGAAGCGAAGCGCTCATACGGCGAGTTAATTCCAAGCCATAAGCCGGACGCCAGGATATTGATATCCAAGCAACCTATCGGGGTGGTAGGGGCCATTACGCCTTGGAACTTCCCTGCGGCAATGATCACTCGCAAATGTGGGCCTGCCTTCGCAGCGGGATGTGCCGTGGTATTGAAACCGGCCCCGGATACCCCACTGACTGCACTGGCGTTGGCCGAGCTAGCAGAAAGGGCTGGGATCCCTGCCGGGTTGTTTAGTGTTATTACCGGAGATGCAGGCGCTATCGGTGGCGCATTGACCGAGAGTCCTATCGTCAAGAAAATCTCTTTCACTGGCTCTACCGGGGTTGGCAAGCTATTGATGGCGCAATCGGCTGATACAGTGAAAAAGTTGGCGCTGGAGCTGGGTGGTAATGCGCCGTTTATTGTTTGCGATGATGCTGATATTGATAAAGCCATTGCAGGGGTGATGGTCGCCAAATTCCGCAATGCCGGGCAAACCTGTATTTGCGCCAACCGTATC
The DNA here is from genome assembly GCF_003025555.1 of Photobacterium lutimaris. GTDB lineage: Bacteria > Pseudomonadota > Gammaproteobacteria > Enterobacterales > Vibrionaceae > Photobacterium > Photobacterium lutimaris. The sequence continues at coordinate 176,791 of NZ_PYMH01000004.1, forward strand.
TATGTCCATGACAAGGTTTATGATGAATTTGCCGCGAAGCTGGTTGAGAAGGTCAAAGCGCTTAAAGTGGGAGATGGTTTTGAAGACGGTGCAAATCTTGGCCCGTTGATCAATGCTGCAGCGGTAGAAAAAGTACAAAGCCATATTGATGATGCGCTGGCGAAAGGTGCGACGCTTGCCTATGGTTTGCCTCAACCTGAAGGTACCCAATTCTTTCCGCCACAGGTATTGACTGAAATGGACGACTCCATGCTGATTGCTTCGGAAGAAACCTTTGGTCCTGTTGCGGCATTGTTCCGTTTCTCTGATGACGATGAAGTGATCCGCCGTGCTAATCATGTCAGCTCTGGGTTGGCATCATATGCCTATACTCGATCGCTGTCTCGAGCCTTTAAATTCAGTGAGTCACTGGAGTATGGCATGGTCGGGATCAACGAAGGATTGATCTCTACCGAAGTTGCACCTTTTGGAGGGGTAAAAGAGTCAGGGCTAGGCCGTGAAGGGGCAAGACAAGGGCTAGAGGATTTTCTAGAGATTAAATACACCTTAATGGGCGGCTTATAGTTGAGTTAACTCCGATTAGGTGTTTAACAATCCAAGAGAATTTCTTAAACTTGCATGCATGAAGAAACATTACTTTCCTGCTTGCATGAAAGTATGAATGGATAACAAGGCCCAGCCTGAGGAACAACCAATGACTAAAGCAAAAATCGGCATCGTGACCGTCAGTGACCGCGCTAGTGCAGGTATATACGAAGACATCTCTGGACAGGCGATTATCGATACACTGAACGACTACCTGACCTCGAAGTGGGAGCCAGTATACGAAGTCATTCCTGATGAGCAGGATGTGATTGAAGCGACGCTGATCAAGATGGCCGATGAGCAAGCCTGCAGCCTGATTGTAACCACAGGCGGTACCGGTCCAGCTAAGCGTGATGTGACTCCTGAAGCGACAGAAGCAGTATGTGATCGCATGATGCCGGGTTTTGGCGAGCTGATGCGCGCTGAGTCGTTGAAGTTCGTACCGACGGCTATCCTGTCACGCCAGACTGCCGGTCTGCGTGGTGATAGTCTGATTGTTAACCTGCCGGGTAAACCAAAATCGATTCGTGAATGTTTGGATGCCGTATTCCCAGCGATCCCTTACTGCATCGATTTGATGGAAGGCCCATACCTCGAGTGTAACGAAGCGGTGATGAAGCCTTTCCGACCAAAGAAAAAGTAATTAAAGCTGATTTCAACACTAGCCAATAAACTAAAACGTCGACGTAATGAGTCGGCGTTTTTGCATTGAATAATTTTCAGGGTATTAAACGATTACCCTCTCTATTCTTTTAGCCAAGCTATTAACTGGGGTTTTATTCGAAGGTTAATAGTGAGAACATTCGCGTTACTTCTCTTGCTTAAGTCTCAACACATGGCAAACAAGGGTGTTGAGGTGGTAACAATGCCTCTGGGGTGTATAACAAAAGCCGCCGTTGATGACTTTCCTTAATCCGATTTACGTAACTGGTAGTCCAATTTTTCGCATGAGTGATATTTTTTAATTCATTGTTTTTATTGGTTATAGCTCTTGTGTGTCACCCTGGGTGTTATACTCTGCCAGTTAAAAATTCAGCTATATATGCAACGTAAATGATTTGTGTGATAATTAACTGCAATGATAGTGATTTAGTTGGCGAGAGGGGGGGGACGTTTCGTGTTCTCTCCCAGTAACGCCTATTTCCTAGTCACTGACGTATACGGTAATTTATTTTTACTTTAGTTATTTTCCTTGATTTTGGAATTGTTTGTGAATATTGAAATCTGGGTCGCTTATTTCAGCGCGACGGTTATATACAGCCTAATACCTGGTTCAGGTACGATTAATTCAATCAACAATGGTATGGTATATGGTTTTCGAAAATCAGTGATATCGATTGTTGGCCTGCAACTTGGCCTTGCATTCTATATTATCCTCATCGGCATGGGGGTCGGTGTACTTGTTTCACAATCGGCTATCGCGTTTACGGTAATCAAGTGGGTTGGGGTCGCTTATCTGATCTGGCTTGGAATCCAAAAGTTCCGAGAAAATACGCCCACTAATCCAGTTGGTGTTCCATTAGAAATCTCTGAATGGAAATTGTTCAGCAAGGCAATTGTTGTGAATCTGAGTAATCCAAAAACAGTTATTTTCTTTGCCGCCCTGCTGCCGCAGTTTATTGATCCTGCAGGTTCACATAACCTTCAGATTATCCAGATGGGAGCAACGACTATCGCAGTCGATACTTGTGTGATGTTGCTCTATGTCATCTTAGCCGCCAAACTGTCCTACTACATCAGATCTCCAAGGATAGTAAAAAAGCTCAACCGCATTTTTGGCTCGATGTTTATCAGTTGCGGTGCTCTGTTGGCCGCAGCTAAGGCATAGATCAAAAAATTCCCTTAGCATGCCTAAGGGAATTTTGATTAAGGATAATTATCCACGTTTATTCTTTCGATTAAGCCTTGTTAGTAGCCAGCTTATCTTTGGAAGTGCCAATTCGTGAGAATAGGACGTATCCAAGTGATGCGACAAGGATTGAGTCTACAGAAGGGATACCGGTCAATGTGAACCAGCCATTGACGGTACAAAATCCTATAAATGACCCCGCGCCCCAAGCGACAAATGTGAGCGGCTTAATTGCAGGATCGTTTTCCAGACTTGCTTCGTCATAGCCTTTGCGGCGGTTGATAAAGTAGTCGGCAATATAGATCCCCGAAATTGGCGGGGTGGCAATACCCAGGAACAACAGGAATGGAATGAACCACGCCATGATATCCATGCTACCCACAACGGTAGCAAGAATACCGAGTGCCACTGTGATCTTCCATTTAGGGAATTGAGAGAACAGAGTCGAAACGACAAGCGTGCCTTGGAACATATTACCGGCATTACCTGTGATGCAGGCGAAAACCAACAAAATAGCAGCCGGCAGTGTTGTACCAATAACCGCCATTGCCGTTAGCAGTGAACCTTCGGAGGTTATGGACCCCGGTACCGCACCTACCAAGAACAATACTGGATAAGCTAAACCAAACGTCAGGATACCAGCGAGTATGGCGTGTTTACGGTTACGAACAAAGCTACCAAAATCTGGTGAGGTGGCGACCAGTACAATAATGGTACCCACTACAGAAGATACAGCTGCACCGAAACTCAAGTCGCTGAGTTTTTCTGCCACAGAGACTGAGCTGTTAAGTGCCAAGTACAAAATAACAAACATCAGCAGGGCAATGATAGGTACTGCAAACTTCGACACCTTACCCAGCGCCTCAAAACCAAAAGCAGTAGAGGCAACGAAAATGACACAACCAACTGCAACAATAACAGGAACTGGAAGATCAAGATTGAACTGGGTAGCAAGAAGATCGTGCACACTATGGCCAAACATATTGGCAGTAACGGCTATCCAGCCAAAGAGACTAATGGCCATGATTATATTGATGGCTGTAGCCCCTTTGCTGCCAAAGGAGTATTTCACGATACCATAGGTTGGCAAGCGTGCTTTCTCACCAATAGAGATGTTGATCACAGCGAGCACGGTCAAGATAATGCTACCCACTGCGATAACAGCTGCAGCAGTGCCTAATGTCATCTGGCTTCCAAGACTAGAGGAGGCCAGCAGTACCGGTGTAACAAGGATCCCGAGCAGGATCATTGCAATTTGGAAACCGGACGCAGTATTGGATAAATCCGTTTTATTTCTACTACTCATATGATTATGCCTTTCGTTCACGATTTAATTCGGTTTGAGATGTTCCATGGGCAATAACGTGATGGTTTGCAGCTGTTTTATTATTCTTCCAGCACGGTTTGGGTTTGAATATAGTTGCGCCAGCCACCGGTAGCTGTGATTTCACGTTGACCGTCAACCAGCCAAAGTTCGCCAAGAACACCTAATACTTCAGACCCATCGGCCAGTTTCACTTTGCCGATAGACAAACCAGCTGGTTCATTGCTAAGTACCGAAGCGAAGGCTTCCATTGGTAGCTCCCAAATTTCGAGGTCAACATTGTTGTTTGCTTCAATGGTGCGGATCATCGCAGGGTGGACATCATTGATCGACCACAGGCGATAGTGGCTGTCGGTTTGGTCTTCACGGATGAATTTACCGCCGACATTGGTGAGGTTTGGGTTAAGCTCAAGACCGCGCATTAACGTGCCGTTTACGGCTAAAAGGGTAGTGTTCGACATAAGGTGTACTCCGTTAAAAGTGGTCCGGTCATACCGGACCAAGTTGAATTAGTGGTTATTGCGAATCCAGGTGCCTGTCGTACCATCGATAGCTTGGATTAATGTACTGGCTTTGGTGATCACACCTGCACCTGCGGGGTTGCCGTCAAGAAAGTGCAGCAGGGCGTCGACTTTAGGCTTCATAGAGCCCTCTCCAAACTGCCCTTGTTCGCCAAGAGCTTTTGCATCGCTTGGCGTGAGCTTGTCCAGCCATTGCTGCTCGGGAGTGCCAAAGTTGATAGCGACTTTCTCGACGCCTGTCGGGATGATCAGCATGTCGGCCTGTAATTCTTTGGCAAGCAACGCGGAAGATACATCTTTGTCGATCACGGCTTCGACACCGATCAAGTCACCATTTTCATTGCGCTCAACCGGAATACCACCACCACCACCGGCAATGACCAATGAACCACAATCCAGTAAGGTTTTGATGCTATCGATTTCAATCACTTCTTGTGGGCTTGGGCTGGCAACACAGCGGCGCCAGCCACGGCCGGCATCTTCCATGATGTGCCAATTGAGCTCTGCTGCGTATTTTTCGGCAGTGGCTTTGTCCATAAATGAGCCAATGGGCTTGTTCGGTGTTTGGAACGCCGGATCTTGAGGATCAACCCGAGTTTGCGTCACAAGTGTTACCACTGGGCGAGTAAGCCCGCGGCGCTGTAATTCATTGTTTAATGCTTTCTGGAACATGTAGCCGATCGCGCCTTGGGTATCACCGACGGCATAGTCGACCGGTACCGGGTCAACTTCATGGGCAGCCAATTCTGAGCGACGAAGAATAAATCCGACTTGCGGGCCATTGCCGTGGGTTAGGACCAAATCCCAACCACGCTCGATTAAATCCACGAGGTAACCAACGTTATTGGTCACGGTTTGGTACTGAGCCTGAATAGAGCAATGTGCGTTATCGTCAATCAGGGCATTACCGCCAAAAGCGACAACGGCTAAGGGTTTCTTATTCATCTTGGGCTCCTAGCGGTAGTGTTGGGTAGCGAGTGAATGCAGTGCATCAACAAAGCATTGCATCGGTGCTGTGGTGATACCGGCACCAATCTGACCCACACCGGCTTGCTTGTGGGCGATACCGGTATTGATAATTGGCAGTACGGAATGATCAACCACCTTGCGGGCATCAATACCTGCAGCGGTTGGTGCAAAGTTAAGTGCAGGTAGGGTAAAGGCCGGATTGCCACCCAGCGTAATCGCTTGCATCGAGCGGCTGTTATTTGTTGCATCTGCTGGTGTACCACCGACAAATTTCACGATGGCTGGCGAGGACGCCATCGCAAAGCCACCCACACCGGCTGTCTCGGTAATAGCACTGTCGCCCAAATCAGCCGCTGCATCTTCAACGCCAAAACCTGGGAAGAAAAGCCCATTAACGGGGTTCGCCGGGGCTTGGAACCATGTGTTACCAGTGCCAGAAAGACGGATACCAAAATTGACACCGTTACGGGCCATAACGGTAACCATGGTGCTGCTCGGTACGTTTTCGGCGGCTTTAAGCATGCTCTTACAAGCAGCCATCGAGAGGTTCAGGAAGAAATGATCATTGGCAGTAATAAAGCCGACAGCACGCTGAATCTGTTCAGGGGGCTGTGAGGTTTTTAGTAGAGCCGGTACCAGTTGTTTTAGCAGTAAACCTGTTGCTGCCGCATTGCGGTTGTGGACTTCATCACCCATATGTAGCGCTTGGGCCATGATCGGCTTCAGTTCGATTGGACCTGACTGCGCCAGCATGGCTTTCATTGCCTGCGCAAGCTCAGTGCCCATCCATTCAAGGCGCTCAATAACGGCTTCGCTGTTGGCACCAAAACGTAATACTTTGCCAAGACCTTCGTTAAAGTTGCTATATACACGCTCATTATCATTCGCTGGATTTTCGACAACCCATAACGGCATAGAGCGGCTGATGATACCTGCCATTGGGCCAACGGCATCATAGTGGTGGCAAGGTTCAAATATAACTTCACCATCTAGGACTAATGCTTCAGCCTGCTCAAGGTTTTGTGCCCATTTCTCAAATAAAATGGCACCTAAAATCGCGCCCTGAACAGGACCGCACATGTCTTGCCAAGCAATCGGAGGACCTGCATGTAAAATCAGTTTCTTCTCTGAAAGTGCTGGTATTGCTTCACCTGCGAGCATGACATCAACGAGCAATGGCTGGGCGGCAAGATAACGCTGCATAGCTGTTTGGTTGGCCAGTTCAATTTCAGGTTGGTTCAGTAAATCAGCAAGGGCGAGGCCGCCATCACGATCGCCACCAGCTGGCGGTTGCCAGTTCATGGCAATGGCATCACCGCCGGCGCGCTCAATGTTAGTTGCAAAGCTCGCTAGACCGGCATTAAGGACTGTAAGCTTTTGAGAGAAAAGTGCTTTCATTGAAAATTACCTAGTTAGCCAAGTTGAGAGACAATATGAGCGGCGAGATGCGCAGCATCGGCATTACTGTCAGCCAGCAAGACACCGGCTTCTGCCAGTGAATGACGGATCAAGTCACGTGATTGAGGATCCTGTTCGGTGCCACAAACATGCGCAATAAAGACAGGAGGAGCGGCTTGCTCGCGGTGAACTTGGGCAATAATGGCAAGGAGTTCCGACAAAGGTTGTTCAGAGGCACCATAGCCTAAGACAACATCAAACAGCACCACAGCAGTATTCGGATCCTGGGCATCTTGAAGAATGCGCTGATTACGTAAACTTGGGTCGATCATTGGGTGAGGGCGACCTTGGGTAAAGTCGTCATCGCCAAGGTCAACAATAGTGTGCTGTTGACTGCTCCAGACATCATCAAGCAACTGATTACCCTTGCTTGGGGTATTTGAGTACGCGTTAAGTCCATACTGAGAAGCAATGATCTGGGCTTCAAAGCAGAAGGTACCGCCGGCAAACACCCCTCTTATATAACGTTGAGTGGCTGTGAGCTGGGTTTTGAATTTTTCGATCTGCTGTTCTGCTGCTTTTAGGCTGATTTGTGTCTGTGTTATAGCTTGTGGGATGTCTTGATTGCCTAGGATTGCAACTGCGACTTCAGCAGAGTGCGCTAATGAGTCAGCGAAATAAACACTCTCTACTGATGGCTCAGTGTGACTGGCACCGAGGAAATGCACGACAACGGGCTTATCGATTTTCGATGCGCTTGCAAGGATTGATTCAGCAATTGCTTCAGCTGGTGGCTTGGAGATCAATACGATAACTTGTGTTTCATCATCATCGGCAAGTGCCTGCAGGCCATGTAACATTGAAATGCCACCAACGTCCTGATGCAGATCATGGCCGCCCGTTCCCAAGGCTTGTGATACCCCTTCGCCAAGCTGATGAATGCGGCAGGTTGCTTCTTGCAAACCAGTACCAGAAGCCGCGACAACACCAATGGCACCACGGCGGACAACGTTGGCAAAACCAAGAGGAATACCATTAATAATGGCCGTACCACAGTCTGGACCCATGACCATTAATGCTTTTTGTTGCGCGAGTTGTTTGATACGTTTTTCATCATCGAGTGACACGTTGTCACTGAACATCATGACATTCAGGCCAAGTCTCAGCGCCTTCATCGCTTCTGCTGCCGCGTACTCTCCAGGCACGGAAATCAGGGCGAGGTTAGCGTCGGGGTGCTGTTCTAAACCAAGTGCAAAACTAGTGAGAGGTTGCGAGAACTGCTGGCCATCATTGTCTGTATCGGGCTTGGCTGTCAGCGCAGTTTGTGCGTGCTCAATGGCTTCATTACATGCATCTTCATCACCTCTAACCGCAATGACGAGATCGTTAGGCTTGGCCGTGATATTAGTACCAAAACCGGCATCAGCCATGCGGGATAAGTTTGCCTCTGTCCCCATAACAACCGAAGCTTCCTCGATGCCATCAATTTTATTAAGGCGGGCTGAAATCTGCATCAGGGAAACAGAATCCTGATAAAGATTTTCAAACGCTTTATATTTAATAACCATATAAATACCAGTCAGTTTAAACGTGTTAACTCAGTAATAATTTATTTATGCAGTACACAATGCCTGCAATCGTATCGGCACCGGAGCTTGAACCAATAAGTAGATTGGTTGTTATCGCGGTCTCAATTGTTAGCCTATCTGTCGCCGTAAATAAGTAATAAACCAGCCATTGCACTGGTTTTGAAAAATGCTGTGATAGTGCTAGCGTTAAATAATGTGCGCTGATATCCGTTGTCTTGCTAATATCTCTAGGCACTTGTATTTGAAAACGTTGATAGGTGGTGGCTGCATCAGGGTGTGCCTCTCTTACGTAAGATAATACGGCTAGTACTCCGAGCAGGAAATCATCACCTGATGGTGTTAGTCCTTTACCACGACCTATGTTTTCGACTAATTGTTCTGGTAAAGAGTAAATACAACGCGGTGTATTTAATCCTAGGTACTGTATATATTCAGAAATAGAGATAAATGGCTGTTTTTCTTTTTCAGAAATATATTCTGCGAATATTCTTTCTGCGATGAGAATGTTATGCCAAACTCTCTTTTTATTTATGAAAGGCAAAGGTGGTGCTTGCTGCCAATTGGTTGCAACGACAGTATTTATTGCCAATCTAGAAGGCGGCTTAAGGCGAATTATCTCCCCTCGCATAAATACGGTATCGCCCACGTTTACCATTGTGGTTAAGTCTTGTAGCGACCTAAAGTCACACTGATATGCAGTGGGGGTCGCTGGTAATGTGTCATCGAGTAGGGATACCCAAGGTGTCTCTTTTAGGTCTGTCTTTATATTCACTGACCGCCGAAAGACACTGTGTACCTTGCCATTGAATGGTTGAGTTGGGCAAAGGTATCCCTTAGTAAGCGCAAGGATCATTGCTGCAGCTTACTTTAGACCCTCGATAATATTTTCAGCGTTAGAGACCCAGCCGAAAATTGCACCCTGAGCTTTTATCATTTCAAGTGCATACTTCTGGAATTCTGGGAAATAAGAACCAACGCAGTCTTCTGGGATAATGCACTCATAACCACGGTCGTTTGCTTCACGTACTGTCGTGTTAACACAGACTTCAGTTGTCACGCCACAAACAATCAGGGTCTTGATATTGCGGTTTTGCAGAATCAGGTGAAGGTCGGTTTGATAGAAAGCCCCTTTACCGGGTTTATCGATAACAGGCTCGCCAGCGATAGGGTAGAGTTCTGGAATAATGTCATGGCCTTCTTCGCCACGAATAAGAATACGTCCTTTTGGACCCGTTTCACCAATAAACGTTTTGCCGCCACGAGTTAACTTCGCTGGTGGGCAATCACTAAGGTCGGCACGGTGACCTTCACGAGTATGAATAACCATCATTCCGGTATCGCGCGCTGCCTGAAGCACTTTTCCGCAAGGCTCAATGGCAGAGCGAACCAGAGAAACGTCATTACCTAGTGCTTCACCGAAACCACCAGGTTCAACAAAGTCACGTTGCATGTCAATGACGACTAAGGCTGTCGTTTCAGGTGTAAATTCTAGGGCAAAGGGTTCGGCATTAAATGTTCTAGTCATAGTTTAATAACCTTTAATTATTGGGTCAGGCTAACTCTTAGTGGTTAGCACAGAACTGATATTATCCAGCTGTGACTAATTAAAAAAGTGAGTAAATCAGACCTCTAAAATCAAAGATTTTGATGAGTCATGCATTGATGCGTGACTCATCACATTATTATGGTGTTCAATGGCTGTGACTGGGGACAAATCACAGTTTACTGGCTTACATCGAAAAAACTGATGTGTCGTTTCAGCTTTTTTACTGGGGTAAATGCTGGAAAATCAGAACTGGATCACGGGGAGTGAGCTCGCCGTTTTTAACGGCACCACAGACTGGTTTTTTCTGGCTGCATTAAATATTCGATACACCAGTTTAATACGGGGCTTTCACGGTTAGCATGCCAGGCATAAAATAGCTGTGTTGGCTGCTTATGTTCCACGATGGCTTTCTTAATGATCGTCCCTTGATCCAACAAGCTCTTAATGCGGTGGTGGGGGATATAGCCGATCCCGACACCACGCTCAACCATCTTTATCGCGGTTGTTAACTCTGGGGCGTAAATGATCTTCTGCCCTGTGAGTGACCAGGTATCTTGTGGTGAGATATGTTGTGATGTGTCTTTCACAACGATGGCAGGGTAATACCGTAACTGTTCTGCGGTTAATACTGTGATCTGGCTCGCCAGTGGATGCGATTGTGCAACGATGAAATCCCACTCAATGTCGCCAATGGAGTGGTAGACAATACCTTCCATCTTTGGTGCTGAGTGGGGGGCTCCAATGACAAGATCGGCTCGCCTATCATATAACGCATCCCAACAACCGTTATAAACTTCCGTTTTGATCGAAACTTGAGTCGAAGGAAATTGATGGTTTAGTTGTTCGATTAAATCAATGAGGCCATCACGATTAATAATATTATTAATTGCAATCGAAAATGATACATCAACCCCTGTGCTGATCATGGCTGTATTGCGAACCAATTCCTCGTAGGAGTCGAGCATCCACTGGCTTTGGTCGATAAAATATTGTCCCGCAGGTGTCAGCTTTACCTGCCGACCGGTTCGGTCAAATAATGAAAACCCAAGCTCCTCTTCCATTTTTTTTACGGTATAGCTAACGGCTGAAGGTACACGGTTGAGCCGCTCAGCGGCAACGGCAAAACTACCTGATTTAGCGATGACATGAATGGTTTTAAGCGCGTCTTTAGACAGAGGCATGCTGATTTCCGAAATAGCGAGGTTGATAAAATTATATGTTTTTGTCGATGACAATCAACATTTTGGAACCATTTACAAGCTCAGCTTCACAGCTTGATTTCAATGCCATTCAAAATAGTTTCGTCATTTCAACGTCTTCTTTAGACTGCTTTCCACACATATGTACCTCAATCATGCTGATAGCCTGTTGTTACAAATTGTAGAGGAGCTACTATTAACGTGAACATGCGAGGAGAAATCAAATGAAACTGAAAATAGCTCTTGCGGTATTGGCACTCGCGATCACTCCGGTTCATGCTGGCTGGGATGAAATTAAAGATGCCGCTTCAAAGCTTGGCGAAGAAGTCGGTAAAGGCTCTAAAGAAGCCTGGGATTCCGTGTCGGATTTCTCAAAGGAAACGTGGGATTCCATATCTGAATGGGGAGAGGATGCCTATAACACTGCCGGAGAGTGGACGGATGCTTCTGTCGAGAAAAGCAAAGAGTGGTTGGATGTCGCGGATGCCAAGCTGGATGAGATGCTAGAACCGGAAACCCCTGAGGAAGCCCGTCTCGCCTTGAATACCATGGCTGATACGGCCTTGGTGCGGTTATTCAACGAACAGCCTTCAGCCAAGCTTCTGTTCGATAGTGCTTATGGCTATGCCGTTTTCGATTCTCGCAAATTTTCTCTTATGCTTCATACCAACCAAGGCGCTGGTGTTGCCGTGAACCGCAAAACAGAAAAACATACTTATATGAAGATGTTTGGTGCAGGGCTTGCGGCTGGATTTGGCGGTAAGTTCTATCAGCAAGTTATCTTCTTTGAAGATCAACAAACCTTCGATGGATTTGTTACCGACGGTTGGGAAGCGACGTCAGAAGTGGGGGCTGTAGCCGGGACTGAGAGTGCCGAGTTGGCAGCCAAGTACAACGGCGGCATGGCCATTTATCAGATTGGTGAAAAAGGCCTGTTGCTCGATGCCAACATTTCCGGTTCAAAATACTGGATTGATACCGACCTGACCGAGTAGTGAGTGAAGACATTACCTATTTTAATGGGTCTGTGTGCAAAGGGTGAGGGGGCTTACCCTTTTACGGAGGTTAGTGATGAAAGGCTTTATTAGCGGGTTGCCAAAAGTTGAACTGCACCTGCACCTTGAAGGAACACTCGAGCCAGAGTTGATGTTCACTCTGGCCGAGCGAAATAACGTTATACTTCCCTATTCTTCTATTGAGTCTCTGAAAGCGGCTTATCAATTTCATGATCTCCAAGCTTTTCTTGATATCTATTATCAAGGTGCTTTAGTTCTCCAAACTGAGCAGGACTTCTATGATCTGACTTACGCCTACCTTAAACGTTGCAAGGAAGAGCACATTATTCACACCGAGGTATTTTTTGACCCGCAAATCCATACTCAAACAGGTACTCCGTTCGATACCGTCACTGGAGGGGTCACTCGTGCTTTGAAGGACGGAGAAGCCAATCTTGGCATCACTTCGGGTTTGATCATGTGTTTCCTGCGTGATTTATCCGAAGATGAGGCGATTGAAACGCTCAAGCAAGCAATTCTGTATAAAGACGACATTGTGGCGGTGGGGTTAGATTCGTCTGAGTCGGGTAATCCACCGGAAAAGTTTGAGCGTGTATTTGCGATGGCGAGGAATACGGGGTTTAAAACCGTTGCCCACGCTGGAGAGGAAGGATCCGCCGATTATATCTGGGGCGCGATCAATGCACTCAAGGTTGATCGTATCGACCATGGTGTGCGATGTAGCGATGATCCTAAGTTGGTTGACTACCTCGTTGAGCACCAACTTCCTTTAACCGTATGCCCACTGTCCAATGTGCAACTGAATGTGTTTGATGACATAGCGCATCACAACATTGTTGATTTGTTGAAGCAAGGTGTATTGGTAACGATTAATTCAGATGATCCCGCGTATTTTGGCGGTTATCTCAATGAGAATTACTTGGCGGTTGCTGAGGCTTTCGATTTGACTAAACAGGAAGTGGCAAGGTTCAGTGAAAATGCGATTAAGGCCAGCTTCTTGAGCGATGAGAAGAAACAGCTATTGCAGCAAAAATTGGAACATTACCTAGACATTCAGTTCCGTCCGATTATCTAAAAAAAACGCCTATCAAATCCATGATAGGCGAGCAATAAATCGTTTAAGGAACAACATATTTGAAGTGCAATAATCATACGTTCTGGGTAAAAACCGTGCAACGATCGATGGTGTAAAAGTTGTATGTTATTTTGTTAATTATCTTTTGGCTTAACTATTTACCGTTGGAAAATTTTTTAAATTTTTTATTCGTACACTAATTTTACTAATAACCATTGTTTTTCAATGGGTAAAGCCAATGAGATGTGAAAACGGAATCCGTTGTTATTGCCTTTCCTGGACAACCTCTTAATTAAAAAACGATTTTATGTTTTTTTGTAATGTTAATAACCAGCCTTTTCTGGGCTTGATTGTGTGAGCTTGGTCAACACCAATGTAATAGGATTGCATGAATTGCTGTCGAAGCGCTTCAGCTTGCTGGCTGCCGTTTGTCGTGAGTTGCTGGCTTATTTCAGTGGCTTGATCATTGGCATAGCTAAAATCAATGCCATTAAAGCCCTGACACAAAAACCAAGTCATACCTATGGCCTTCACTTCCATTTCATTCATGGTGTGGAACTTCTGGGCGTGCTCGTCTCCTACATGCTGCTGGAAGAGCGCATCCATTTCTGAGATTTTGCTCCGGGTCGCCTGAAACTCATCCAATATCTGCTGGAAAGATTGAGTGAATAAGCCAAGTGCGAGATCTTGCTGAAGCTTTTCTGCTTTTTGCTGGCAAACGCGAAGGAAAAAATCAGAGCGAAATTCAATGAACCCGTTGGCAAACGCTCGCTCGGCGTCACTAAATGGGAGTTGCTCAAAGCCAAACTCGTTTAATAGATGTTTTAATGGTTTCATACTGGGCTATCGGTAAACGTACGCTTTAAGCAGTATACGAAAATTAGAGCTCACTTTCTAAATCATTCACTTAGACTATAGAAATAAGATTCTAATCATAAGAGGGAAACGCTATGTCAGGCTTTTATGGGCTTTCTGCCAGTAAGATCAACGGTGATGTTGTTGATATGAGTGAGTTTGAAGGCAAGGTTGTACTGGTAGTGAATACGGCAAGCGAGTGTGGTTTTACGTCTCAGTACAAAGGGTTACAGATGTTGTTTGATAAGTATCAAGACCAAGGACTGATGATCCTCGGGTTTCCTTGTAATCAGTTTGGTGGTCAAGAACCGGGGGAGAATAACGAAATTGAACAAGTGTGCCAGCTAAACTATGGCGTCAGCTTTCCGATGTTTGAAAAAGTGGATGTGAATGGTCCAGATAGCCACGAAGTGTTCAAATACCTTACTAGCGCGCTGCCCGGGTTGATGGGTAAGAAAATCAAATGGAATTTTACCAAGTTCCTGGTGGGACGTGACGGCAAGCCGGTGAAGCGTTTTGCTCCAACCAAAACCCCTGAGGCGATAGAAAAAGATATTGTCCGCGCGCTTAATCGCTAGTCACTAAATAGTGTCAGCCCATATATGTGTATGGGTTAGCACTATTTGTAGGTTGCAACGACCATGCTAGAAGGTGCGGTACTACCAAGTTGACGGTTCTTGGTACAGGGTATAAAACAGGTCAATACTCTTGGGTTGCCTGAACTGGATCAGCTGATCGACTGTTAGCTGTTTTGCTTTTAAATGATAATCCCCATATATATCGATCAACTCCTCAATCGCTTTGTAGCGCCCACTTTGTTGTCCATGTTCAGTCAAGTAGTGCTTGAAAAATGCGAGTTGGACAGATGAATCATTAAAGCTACCTAAACTATCCTGCAGTACTTTAAGTTGGAGTACCTGCTGTTTGGTCTCTTTTAAGGATAAAATCGGCGTAAAATATTCAAGTAAATAACGAAATTTTTTACAGTCTATCCGTAACTGGTGGATGATAGCATCATCGCTATTGGCATCAATGTTGTGGCACTGGCTTTCTATCTGTTTGAAGTAATGCCATAAAAAACCATGCGCTGTGGTTTTGCATGCTAACTGTCCCTCGGCGGTGGGGTTGTCTCGCATGTTATCAAGCTGAGTAAGTACCTGCTTGCATGTAGACTTGTATTCTTCTGATTTCAGCCACTCTTTAAGGTATTTCAGAGACTTCCTGCGCTGGGATTGAATATCATCAAAGAAGCGGGTTAAGCCTTTGTGGTGTTGATGCTCCAGCAATGAAAAATACTGCTCCATATGTAGCAAGAAAACATCCAGATCACGCATCAAGTTGGTATGTTGCATGAGCTGTCTTAGGCTTTTTTTCAAAACCACTTTTTCCTGTCGATGGAATAGGGGGGTGAGTTGGTTGATAAGGGCACGAATTCTTCGCAGTGCCACTCGATATTGATGAATAAACTCTTCGTGATCATCTCGGATTATTCCCAGCTCGTGCCTTCTGGCATGTTCAAATTCGTTAACTAAAAAATGGTATGTAGGCAGGTAAATTTCTACTTCGGGTGAGAGTTGTACCACTGGGTTTTTCCGTTTTGGTAGCTTGAGCTGGTCCCGCTTTGTCACTGTCATATTATATTTACCCCCTCCATTAACTGTAGTGCGAAATTTTCCATTTTGGTGGTGAGACAAGGAAAATCTCACTGACAAATAACAAGAAAATGTCATTTATGATGCTTTGCTCATGCTCGGCAAAAAGTGAGTGCTTGAAACTGGCAATGAGAGTTTACGTCTGCGCTTTACATTTTCGCAACATTGTTTGCAGCACGAATTTCTCAACCTATAACCGAACTGCTAATTGTTTAGATAAGGTCTAGCGACCATGTTGATTTACGGCAGAAAGGATGATGAAGATGATTGAGAATCCACTCGGGACAGACGGCTTTGAGTTTGTGGAATATACCGCCCCAACGTCTGAAGGGATAGCAAACCTCAAACAACTCTTTCATGATATGGGGTTCGCTGAAGTCGCTAAGCATAAACACAAATCAGTATGGTTATACCGTCAAGGTGACGTCAATTTTATCATCAATGGAGAGCAGCACTCTCAGGCGGCGGGTTTTGCTGGTGTTCATGGTGCCAGTGTGAATGCAATGGCGTTCAGGGTCGCGGATTCCGCGCAAGCACTGAGGTATGCGGTTGATAAAGGCGCAACGGCTTGTCCGCCGCAGTCAGGGCCGATGGAGCTAAATATTCCAGCCATCTACGGAATTGGCGAGTCACTGATTTATTTGGTCGATCGATATGGCGATAGCAATATCTACGATATCGATTTTGATTTCTATCCCGACTACCAGGCTCGTATGCAAGATCGCGATGCGGGGTTGCTAGTGATTGATCACCTTACCCACAATGTGAAGCAGGGAAACATGGATTTATGGGCGAGTTTTTATGAGCGAATTGCCAATTTTAGGGAAATTAGACACTTTGATATCAAAGGTAAAATGACGGGATTACTATCGCGGGCGATGACGGCACCGTGTGGCAAGATCAGGATCCCGATCAACGAGTCTCGTGATGACAAGTCGCAAATTGCGGAGTACCTCAACCAATACAACGGGGAAGGGATCCAGCATATTGCCATGAGTACGGATGATATCTTCGGGACGGTATCCAAGCTGAAGTCGGGCGGTTTGATTTTCATGAATACTCCCGATACCTATTATGAAGGGATCAACAAGCGCGTACCGGGGCATCATGAAGATGTCGCCAAGCTCAGCGAATTGAAGATTCTGATTGATGGTGATGAGACAGGCATATTGCTACAGATCTTTACCGATACCGTTATAGGGCCTGTATTTTTTGAAATCATTCAGCGCAAAGGTAATGAAGGTTTTGGGGAAGGTAATTTTCAAGCGCTGTTTGAGTCTATCGAATTAGATCAGATCCGTCGTGGTGTGCTGACTCAAGATAATGAAAGCTAAATAGAAAACGCCCCTGATATGATTGAATCAGAGGCGTAGCCCGATTATTCAGGCAGCTTGTGGGCAATTCCAGCATGACAGTCAATGCATGTTAGGCCACGAGCTTCCATTGTCTGATGACGACGAGAGGCATTACGAGATTGATTCTCAAAATCCATTGTCGTTACGTCATGGCAATATCGACATTGCTTCGAGTCATTTTCTTTGAACTCATGGGTGACCCTCTCGGCTAAACGAGGGCGGTGTTCTGACTCAAAGTTTTCCAAGTTAATTTTCCCCGTTATCATGTGGATAATGTCCACACTGGCGCCAATTTTAAGGGCCATTTTAGGAAAAAACTCTTGTGGTACATGGCAGTCACTGCAAGTCGCGGCAACGACGCCCCTAGTATTGGTAAAGTGTGGTGAAGCTTCATACTCTTCCACAATCGTATCCATACCGACATGACAGCCATAACAAAAATCATTGTTATTGGTGTAAGTCATTCCATAATGAAAACCACCTAGTGCAATAGCTCCCAAGATAAAAGCCAGAAAGCCTCCGATTGGAATGCCTAGCAACCATTTCTTGCTTGGCTTACTCCATAAGGATTTCTTTTGTTGAGGGTTACTCAAGGTCATTCTCTCTATTATTGATAGCTAGCGTAGTATTCTACAACGGCTTTGATCTCGTCATCGCTCATGGCTTTTATTGCATCTACCATGCCCTTATCAGCGTCACGCTGGCCATTTTTGTATTCCATCATACTGGCTAGTAGGTAACCTTTTTTCTGTCCTGCAAGAATGGATGCTTCATCAAACGGGTCACTTCCACCGTCTGCGTGGCAGCGAGCACAACTCTTGTCGTGAAGCTCTTTACCCATGGCGGCTAGATCGGCATCGAATGGCTGCTGAGCACGGACAAAAGGTAGTTCAGCATAGTGAGCGGCTAGAGCTTCAATTTGATCTTCACTTAGTGACTCGACAATATTAGCCATGTCATCGGATTGGCTTGTATCGCCATGAACATAGTTCACGGTTTTGGCAGGTCTGCCATCTAAATACTGCAGCATTTGATCGCTGAGGTTCCACTCTGGAATACCAGAAATCGTAGGAATATCTGTTTGAGAACTGACCCCATCAGCACCGTGACAAGACTCACAGCTCTGGATCAGTTCATCTGAAAGAGCGTGGGCGTTAAATGTAATAAAACTAGAAGATAGAGCAATGAACAAAGCTGTTTTTTTTGTTTTAGTTAAAAAAGACATACAAGCAAACTCCGCAGCAACAATTATTTTCAAAATTATTATATTCTAATGGGAAAAGTGTGGTTATGATAAATTGTAAATAATCATTAAGGGTTAGTTCGATTTAAGTTGTTTATTTTGTAGTGACTTTATTTTGCTATTAATATATTGATTTTATATGTTTTAACTCATTATTAATATATGTGGTTATATTGCGGTGAAATACATAAATATAGCTATCTTATTGATTTTTAAGGTGTATTAAAAATACTGGTTAAGATGGTGATTATTTTAAGCTGTTGTTTTTATGATGTTTTAGTGGGTTTTTCGGTAAATCCTAATCTTTGGGGTAAAAGTCGCAAAATCCGTGCTTGACAGATTTTATTATAATTGTTAGAGAGGTGGTGGTTAGAGTAAATACTTGAACGAATAAACGTTTAGGGGTGTTGGTTTATATTTTAAAATTTGTGGTGGATGTAACTAAGATCAATTTTTCGAATTTGGCATTGTAATGTTTCATCTACAAGGTATGTCTTGGGGCGTAATGATACATTCTGCATATAGGTAATCGCTTATTAGTTGTTGTGATGATCCTTCTATGTGTGTTGTGTTGACTGTAAGCTTAACTTTGGCCTTGTTGTTGGATTGTTCGCCGTGTGTCGATATAGAGATCGGTATCATTGCTACTTGGATATGGATATCAGCACCCATTAGTCCAATAAGAATAAATCCTCATCAAGGATCAGAAGATGAAGATACTAAAAGCAGTGTGGGTTGTATTGCTATGTGGCTTGCTTGCAGCATGTAATACAGACAAAAAAGATCAAAATACGCCGCCACCGATACAAGGTGACTTTACGGTCAATGTCAGCACTCCAAAGCTGAAGACTCTAGAAACCGGTGAGACGAAACTGGTCGTCGACTTTACTGTCTATGACGGGTTTGGCCAGCCGTACCAGTTCGATTTGAATAAAGATTTCAGAATCGCAGTGCTAAAGGCAATGCCTCAGCGCAGTAGCAGTGGCCGCGATGGCAACAGCTACTGGAAAAGCTTCCATCACTCCAGTAGTTCAAATAGTAAAGCTGGCATGGAGAAGGTCACGGATGGGGTTCTGGAAGAGAAAGATGATGGATATTCATACACTTTCGCCATTCCGGATATTCTGAAAGTGGTTGAACCGCATCTTGATGACAGAGTTGAAGGAAGTGAATTTATTCCATGGGATGCCGACAAGCTGCACCGCATCGTGATGGCCTACGGCGAGCAGGGTGATGGCTTTACCCATGTCCATGAATGGGTGCCTGACCCATCCGCGGCAGTGGAGACGGTGTCGAGAAATATTATCGAGTATGAAAACTGTGAAAGTTGTCATATGGGTGAACCTCTCTATCACTCATCGGGCTATCGCGCGATTGATAACAATTTCGCGGTGTGTGCAGCCTGTCACAACGACAGTAACCCGGGTGCAGCACCTAGCCGCCGCCCGTTGTCGGCGATCGTGCACCAGAAACACGGAAACATCTTCGAAGTCGATCGCGATAAAGAGCCGGTTGTAGACGAAGAAGGCAACCCGGTTGTCGTTGGTAGCCCGTTCCCGCAGGATGCGCGTAACTGTACCACCTGTCACAACGAGGTGTCGGAGAAAACACCGGATGCCAACAACTGGTTCGAGCATCCGAGCCAGCAGACCTGTGAGACCTGCCACCTGTACCGTGACACCTCTTTGGAAGGAAGCCAATCTGGTAGTTCTGCCCACCCTGGTCGTCTAGGTACTGATTGGAGCAAATCAGGCTGTACCAGTTGCCACAAGCCGTATGAAAACGACGGTTCGGATGCTGCGCGCAGTGCACGCAGTGTTCACCTTGGACGTCTTGACAACCTAGAGATGGCGCGTGATTTAGTCGATGTTTCTATCGACGAAGCCAGCTTCTCTGCTTCGACTTACCATGTACGTGCTCGCGTCATGCTAGATGGTCGCGGTATCGAAGCGATGTCGGAACTGACGCCATTTATCAAGACTGGCAAGGCTTATTTGCTGATCAACTGGGATAATGGTCAGGGTGCGGAAATCGGTTATTCGTCACCACTGAACTTTGTTGCGCCTAATACCATTAACCTAGCTGGCAATGCATGTGAGGCTCAGGGTGATGGCTGGTTCAGTTGTAGCAAAACGTTCGGTGAAGACGACAAACAGCCTGAAGCCGGTTCTATCCTGACCGTTTCGGTAGCTGAGATGCCGCTGTGTGCCGATCGCCGTAGTGGTGAGCTGATGGAATGTGCTTCGTTTACTGATTTTGAAAACATCAATAACCGTGGCCTGATTGCAGCCAATACCACGACAGCTTCGTTTGACCAGAGTGGCTTTAACGATAATCACCAGTTTGTCTTTGGCGCTGAAAAGGAACTGTGTTCGACCTGTCACGAGGGCTTCACCATCCACCTTGAAAATCATGCTGCGACGGAGCTGTACCAATGTGCAAGCTGTCACAATGCTGAGCGTGTCTCTTGGTACGATGGGATCCCTGGCGATCTGAAATATCATGTTCACTCGTTCCATGCCTTTGGTTCGAAACGCGAAGGGGGTTCTGACTTCCCTGGGGCCCTGAACAACTGTGAGTCGTGCCACACCGCCGAGCAGTACCACCTGCCAAACCAGCAGAACGCCCGTCCGTCGGCGATCAATGCTGGCGGCGAAGCGAAGTACTTCAGCCCGGCGTTGGTGACTTGTGGTAGCTGTCACCTTGAGTCTGCCTTGGGCAAGGTAAACACCAGCACCCCGGCTCTCGGTGATAAAGCTATCAGCCACATGCTGCGTAATGGCGCCGTGTTTGCGGCAGATACGCCCGAAGAGGCAACCGGTACTGAGCAGTGTGCGTCGTGTCATGGCGTTGGTCAGGAAGCAGGTGTTGATCGTGTCCATAACATCTACGACTACCGTTAAGTGAGCTTATCCGGGGGCGTGCCCCCGGATAACTGTTCGAAAATAGGAAACTCTAATGAATACAACAATTCAGCGGTGGCTCGTAGCGGTGATGCTTGCGTTAGTGGGCATGGTTGCATCGGTGCATGCCGCAGATGTTGATCCTCGTGAAGAGATCGAGGCGGTGTTGGATAAGAAGTTCAGTGATGGCAAATATTCCCGCCAGGGGGCTGATGGCTGTATGCGTTGTCATGACGATCAGTCTGAAAAGCCTGCAACAGGGATTTTTGACAATATTCACGGAATGGCTGCCAACAAGCATGGGCCGATGAGCGACAGGCAATGTGAAGCTTGTCATGGTCCAGCAGACAACCACCCTCGAAACCCTCGCAGGGGTCAGATGCGCGAGCCGATGATCACATTCGGCCCGGATTCGCCAGTGTCATCGGAGAAGCAGAACAGTGTGTGTTTGTCTTGTCATACCGATTCAAGCCGATCGGCCTGGCACAGCAGCGAGCACGCGTTTGAAGATCTGTCTTGTTCGAGCTGTCACAAGGTTCACCAGAAGGATGATCCTATGATGACGCCGAAACTGCAGGTTGAGACCTGTACGTCGTGTCACTCGAAGACCAAATCGGATCTCCACAAGCGTACCAGCCACCCGATCCTAAACGGTGATATGCAGTGTTCGAGCTGTCACGATCCGCATCAGACGGTGAACGAGTACAGCCTGAACTTCTCGTCGATCAATGAAACCTGCTACGACTGCCATGCCGAAAAGCGTGGTCCGTTCTTGTGGGAGCATGAGCCGGTAACGGAAGACTGTACCTTGTGTCACAACCCGCATGGCTCGATCAACAGCGGGATGCTGGATAAGCGTCTTCCTCAGCTTTGTCAGGATTGTCACAAAGTGCCTCACGCCAATGTTGATATCCCTGAGAATGATTTGCGAGTGCGGGGCGGAAGCTGTATGAACTGTCATAACCAGGTTCACGGCTCCAACCACCCTCGCGGAAGCGCATTGAGATACTAAGGAGAGTGTCATGAAATTATCTCCATTATGGTTATCAATCACCGCGGCATTGGCTTTCCCTGCGCTGGCGCAGGGAGACTATGCCCTGCAGAATGCCGGTGAGGCCGATACCAGCCGTTGGCGTTGCAGCGATTGCAGTACTGATGGTCAGTGGACAGGAACCGTCGGTTTTGGCGCTGGTTACAGCGACAACGGCGGTTCAACCCGGTTTAACAATTGGGTACCGGCAAATACCGGTGAAGGCATGGTCGGCAGTTTCAATGCTGATCTCGAGCGGCATGATGATGATGGCTTCTACCAGAAGGTAAAAGTTGAGGACTTGGGGTTCGATCGCTTTCTTTTAGAGGGTGAAATTGGCCATTACGATGGACTTCGGGTACGCGGCAGTTACAGCGAAACACCGTATTACTGGAATAATTCAAGTCTTAGCGCTTACAGCGGAAGTAGTAATGTTCAGACTGCTGGTGACTTAAAGGTATTTGATAAGTCAATTACACGCAAGAAACTGGATATTGGGGTGAAATATACACCGCATACCCCATGGCGCCCTCATGCCGATATGATATTTGAGAAAAAAGAAGGAACGAAATCCTTCTATACCTCAACAATCCCTGGTGTGGGCAACGTACCGGGTTATGTACAAAAACCGATTGAGCATGAGACCTTGAATGCCAGTGCTGGACTGAGCTATTTGGAAGATCGCTGGATGGTGGATTTTGCTTACCGCACATCGATCTTTAGGAATGACTATACGGCTTTGTATTACGGGCCGAGTGGTGATCCTTACATGAACCAGTTCTCGCTTGAGCCGGATAATGAGTTCCATCAGCTTGCCCTGTCGGGCAATTATCGCTGGGACAGGCAGAGCCTAACCAGCCGTGTTATGTGGTCGCAAGCGACATCTGATGGTGGTCTGGATGCATTTCCTGATGCCCATAACAGAAAGAGCAAGTTCAAAGGACATGTCAACACGTGGCAGGCCGATGCTAATTATCTCAATCGCTTAAGCCGCAAAACAAGCTTGAAAGTGACGGCAGATTATCGTGAGCGTGATGATCGCTCTGATCTGGATGCGTTAGTTGGGGTGACTCGGAAAGAGTATGATCGTACCCAAAGCCGATTAGGTACCGCTGTCGATCACCGTTTCAGCCGATCATTGCGCATGAGTGCGGGTTATGACTACCGTTATGATAAGCGTGAATACGCCGATCGGGAAAGGACGGAAGATCACACGTTGTACCTGAGTGCTCGCTATCGTCCTGATGCTGATTGGAATGCGGGCGCTAAACTTTCCTATCAGACTCGGGATGGTTCAGATTGGCATAACTCCAACAGCAGCGATGTGAATCTTCGCCAGTATTACCTCGCTGATCGAGATCGTATCGAACTGCGCGGTAATGCCAATTACGATGTTACCGAGCATGTCCAGTTAACAGCCGAAGCATGGTATGGCGACGAGCAATACCCAGCACCGGATGTTGGGGTGAGTGAGGGGCAGGATTACGGCTATGATCTAGGCATCAATGTCTATCTTGAAAACGATACAACCGGCTATGCCTATTACAACCAGCAGTCGATCCGTTCAGAGCAGGAGCATGCCAATAGCAACGCACCTGACTGGGGGCGCTACTCAACCTCGATTGAGGATGATATTAAGACCGTTGGACTAGGCTTGAGTCGTGATAACTTGTTCTCTAAGAAGCTGGATATCGCTCTAGATTACAGTTACCACTATGGCAGGGGAAAAACGGATACGACAGGATCCGGTTACCGTTATCCGAATAACAGCTCTAAAGGCCACCGTGTTGAGCTGAAAGGTGACTATCGTCTTGATGAGAATCAGACCATTCGCGTAGATATGCGCTATGAGAATTTCTCTGAAGATGACTACTTGTTCAATGGTGAAACCGCTTATATGGGTGATGTTAATCAGAAATATGATGGTTATTTTGGGTTTGTAACCTGGGAATACCGTTACTGACAGGCACTCAAGCATGAAAAAAGACCGGCATAAGCCGGTCTTTTTTTTGTTAAAGGCCTATGTCCATCGATAGAAAATGCTGGGTACAACTGAAAGTGAGTTACAAAATGTAATCGTGGAATGAATTGAAGTCCGGAGATGCCCTTTATTCGGCTAAGGAATGTGATCTGGGTCGCTATAGGGTTCTGTCTAGTAGAGCTTAATTGCCGTTAGTGTGATCTATCTCACTAACTGATTGATATCTGCTCGTCTGGGTTTTGTGATCTAGGTGGTGAAATTTATATTGACAAATCTTTAGCTGCTGAATTGTAGCAAAGTTACATTGACGTTCTGCAATGTGGATCACGGAGAAAATCGTTTGAAGGGATGTTTCGGGGATATAGCTCACAAAAAACCCGTCATCAGTTCGGCTTGAAAATTCTGTGTTAGATTAATTGGGTACTAAGCAATTGGACGGTTTTGGCGAACCGTACCTAACACAAAATTCATAACTGAACATCAGACGGGGAATCGATATGATATCACCAGATGCAAAGATCAAGATACAAAATTTTGGTCGCTTCTTATCAAACATGGTGATGCCTAATATTGGCGCGTTCATCGCGTGGGGCTTCATTACAGCACTTTTCATTCCAACAGGTTGGTTTCCAAATGAAGAACTGGCTAAGTTGGTAGGTCCAATGATCACTTACTTATTGCCGTTGTTGATTGGTTATACCGGCGGTAAATTGGTTGGTGGTGAACGCGGTGCCGTAGTCGGTACCATCACAACAATCGGTGTGATTGTCGGTACCGATATCCCGATGTTCATGGGTGCCATGATGGTGGGTCCATTGGGGGGCTGGGCTATCAAGCGTTTTGATCGCTGGGTAGACGGCAAAGTGAAGAGTGGCTTCGAGATGTTGGTCAACAACTTCTCGGCCGGTATCGTTGGGATGCTATGTGCCATCCTTGCCTTCTACATGATTGGTCCATTCGTGAAGGTGCTGTCATCAGCATTGGCTGGTGGGGTTAACATGCTGGTGAGCGCAGGCCTGCTTCCTCTGACGTCTATTTTTGTCGAGCCAGCGAAAATCCTGTTCCTCAACAATGCGATTAACCACGGCATTTTCTCTCCTCTGGGTATCCAGCAGGCGAATGAAGTTGGCCAGTCAATCTTCTTCCTGATTGAAGCAAACCCAGGCCCAGGCCTTGGTATCCTGTTGGCATACATGGTATTTGGTCGCGGCACGGCAAAACAAACCGCAGGTGGTGCATCTATCATTCATTTCTTCGGTGGTATCCACGAGATTTACTTCCCATATATCCTGATGAATCCTCGTCTTATCCTTGCGGTAATTGCTGGCGGTATGGCGGGTGTATTTACCCTGACAGTATTTGATGCAGGTATTGTCTCTCCGGCTTCACCTGGTTCGATTTTCGCTATCTTGCTGATGACTCCTAAAGCATCATTTGTCGGTGTCATCCTTTCTGTTATCGCTGCCACATCTGTGTCTTTCTGTGTTGCTGCGCTACTGATGAAAACACAGAAAGTGACCGATGAAGAAGGTGACGAACTCGCGGAAGCAACCAGCAAGATGAAAGGTATGAAAGCCTCACCTAAAGGCTCTCCGGCAACCGTCCTAGCTGAATCGAGTTTTAACTTAGCCAATGTGCGCAACATCATCGTCGCTTGTGATGCCGGTATGGGATCCAGTGCGATGGGGGCCAGTCTTCTTCGCAAGAAAGTTCAGGAAGCGGGCCTAAATATCAGTGTAACCAACTGTGCTATCAACAGTTTGCCGCAAGAGGTGGATATCGTGATTACTCATAAAGATTTGACTGACCGTGCTCGTAAGCACGCCGCTAATGCCCAGCACCTTTCGCTAACTAACTTCCTTGATAGCCAGGTGTACAACGACCTAGTCACCAGTATTGTGGCTGCAAGTAGCCCTGAAGCTGCC
This sequence comes from Photobacterium lutimaris, assembly GCF_003025555.1. Classification (GTDB taxonomy): domain Bacteria; phylum Pseudomonadota; class Gammaproteobacteria; order Enterobacterales; family Vibrionaceae; genus Photobacterium; species Photobacterium lutimaris. The sequence continues at coordinate 202,806 of NZ_PYMH01000004.1, forward strand.
AACGATGGCGAGTTAATCAACGTTTCTGTGCTAGCCGCTAACGATGATAGCTATGCTGAGCAACCTACTGAGATATTCCAGATTCAGGCTGAAAATATCCACCTTGGTTTGAAGGCGAACAGCAAAGAAGAGGCGATTCGCTACGCCGGTGAGCAATTAGTCAAACTGGGTTACGCACAAGAAGAATATGTTGATGCCATGTTCGAGCGAGAAAAACTGGTTCCGACTTATCTTGGCGAGTCCATTGCGGTACCTCACGGTACCGTTGAAGCCAAAGATAAGGTGATGAAGACAGGCATCATTATCTGCCAATACCAGGAAGGTGTGCAGTTTACAGAAGATGAGGGCGACGTAGCGAAATTGGTTATCGGCATTGCAGCCAAGAATGATGAACATATTCAGGTAATTACTACCATCACCAATGCACTTGATGATCCAGACGCGATTGAGCGCTTGACCACGACCTGTGATGTCAGCGAAGTGTTAGAAATACTCGCCGGCGAGAAAGCCGCTTAATCCACACAATCATTGAGTCACACCGAGGCCGGTGTTCCCCCTCCGGCCTCTCCCCCCCCCTTGTTGATACGTTAAAGGTGTTCAAGGTCAAAGGGGCATTTGGTAACAGTTAATTTGGTAGGAAATATTATGAAAGCAGTACATTTTGGTGCAGGTAATATCGGTCGTGGTTTCATTGGTAAATTACTGGCAGACGCCAATGTTGCCGTTACTTTCGCTGACGTTGATGAGCCGTTAGTCGACCAGCTAAGCCATGACCAGTCTTACAAAGTAAAAGTGGTCGGCAGTGAGTGTAAAATTGATACCGTTACACATGTTACAGCCGTTAATTCAACAAGCCAGGATGTGATTGACCAAATCATCAACACCGACATGGTTACCACCGCTGTTGGGCCTAACGTACTGGATATTATCGCAAAAACCATTGCCACTGGTCTGACGCAACGCTTCGATTCGGGTAATCGCAACTCGCTAAACGTCATTGCTTGTGAAAACATGGTTCGTGGTACGACTCATCTCAAAGAAGAGGTATACAAGCATCTAAACAGCCGTTACCACGCCCAAGCAGATGAACTGGTGGGCTTTGTTGACTCTGCGGTTGACCGCATTGTGCCGCCATCAGAAGCGGCGAATGATGACCCATTAGAAGTGACCGTCGAAAGCTTCAGCGAGTGGATTGTCGATAAGCAGCAGTTTAAAGGGGATATCCCGGCTATCGAAGGGATGGAAACCACTGATAACCTGATGGCGTTTGTTGAACGTAAGTTATTTACCTTGAACACAGGCCACATTGTGACGGCTTACCTTGGTGCGCTGAAAGGCCACGAGACTATTCGTGATGCGATTGAAGACAAGGAAGTGTATGACCAGGTGAAAGCAGCAATGCAGGAAAGTGGAGAAGTGCTGATCCGCCGTTACGGTTTCGACCGTGAACTGCACAACGCCTATATTGATAAGATTCTTAGCCGTTTTGCCAACCCATACCTGCGTGATGAAATTGATCGTGTTGGCCGTCAGCCAATCCGTAAGTTGGGGGCAAATGACCGTCTTATCAAGCCTCTTCTGGGTACCATGGAGTACGGTGTTGAAAATGGTACGCTGTTAAAAGGCATTGCCGCTGCATTTAAGTACACCAACGATACTGACCCACAGGCAATCGAACTGCAGACTTCGTTTAAACAAATTGGCTTGCGTCCGACACTGGCCAGATATACGGGCTTGGATGCCGAAGGCGAAGAAGCCAAACAGATTGAAGCACTTTACAACACGTTTTAAGTTATACAAATTCAAGGAGGTACAATCGTACCTCCTTCTCGCGTTACTGTTGTTATTAAATGAACAAGCTTGGGCGAGGAAATGGGGGAGAGGTCATGCATCTGGTGAAGCACAAATTTAGTATTGCTGATACGGTTATCGTTAATCACGGGATGATTGACCCTGATTTTGGTCAAGATATCTCTGGGTGGGTGGGTGCTGTCGAGGGCTGCTGTTTTGTCGAAGGCACTGGTTATATCTATAAAGTGCGTTGGAGCAAGGAAACGCTTAATGAAAGCCGTGTGTTAAGGGTTTCTTGCGAGGAACGAGGCATCGACTTTGAGACCATGCAACTATTCGAGAGCGAGCTATCCCTCCACTCTTCTGTTCGGGGCCAACGCTTTATCGATCAATGCTTGCATTTACCAAGGCGAAAGCGGGCTTGTTCATATGGGGACTTTTTGATTGGATGAGAATGAAGGGCTTGGACGTAGGTATGTGAACTTGAATATTGGTAATTGAAGCTAACGAAATCAATACTGTGATATATACCCAAGTGACTTTACATTATTGAACTCAGTCTATTGAAGTTACTTGGGTATAAGCAATTGTGTGGTGTCTCTCGACTTGGGTATAGTGGTTCAAGAAAGAAAAATGATGGGATGATTTATGCTTTCACCAACAACAAAAATAAAAATACATAGCTTCGGCCGCTTTCTTACCAATATGGTGCTGCCAAATATTGGAGCATTTATCGCTTGGGGCTTTTTAACGGCACTGTTTATACCAACGGGCTGGTGGCCTAACGAAACATTAGCCCAACTTGTTGAACCGATGATCATCTATTTACTCCCATTACTGATTGGTTATTCAGGGGGGAAGTTGATCGGTGGGGAGCGCGGCGCTGTTGTGGGGGCCGTGACAACAATGGGTGCCATTGTTGGTACTGATATTCCTATGTTTATGGGAGCGATGATCCTTGGGCCGATGGGCGGTTGGCTCATTAAAAAGTTTGATCAAGCGGTAGAAGGCAAGATCAAGAGTGGTTTTGAGATGCTGGTGAATAACTTTTCCTCCGGCATCATAGGAATGATGTGTGCCATCATTGCGTTCTTTATGATTGGCCCAGCAGTCAAAATTATTTCAGTCGCTTTGGCAACAGGCGTGAATGTCATGATCGATGCCGGCCTGTTACCTTTGACGTCTATCTTTGTCGAACCGGCCAAGGTCCTGTTTTTGAATAATGCTGTCAACCACGGCATTTTGTCACCACTGGGTGTACAGCAGGTACGCGAAGCTGGCGAGTCAATCTTCTTCTTGATTGAGGCCAACCCCGGACCTGGACTTGGTATCTTGTTGGCTTATATGGTGTTTGGCCAAGGAATGGCTAAACAAACGGCCGGTGGCGCAACCATTATTCACTTTCTCGGCGGGATCCATGAGATTTATTTTCCGTATATTCTGATGAAGCCTCGCCTTATTATTGCGGCGATCGCTGGTGGGATGACAGGGGTGTTTGTGCTGTCGTTCTTTGAAGCAGGGATGGTGTCTCCAGCTTCTCCCGGCTCAATTTTTGCCATTTTGTTGTTAACACCCAAGTCATCACTACTTGGTGTGGTACTGTCGATTGTTTCGGCTACGGTTGTTTCTTTCGTTGTTGCCGGGGTTTTATTGAAAATAGAACCGAATACGGAAGAGAAAAGTGAAAATACGCAAGAAAAGGCATCTTAATGTGAAATAGTGCCAATCGAGGTGATACAATCACTTTTATAACAACAGGTTAAGGAAGCTACGTGCTATCCTTTTGTTACAGAGATACATAATTTATGGCACATAGTGACCAAGAATCTGACATTTTAGAGCGTCTCAATGATGCCCCAACCGTACGAGGTTTTTTCATCACTTCAGTCGATGTGTTTGATGAAGCGGTTGAAAGCTTGATCCAACGGGTTTTCCGCAAAGATGACTTTGCGGTGAAATCTGTTGTTGAGCCGTTACTAAGCCAATCTGGCCCTTTAGGCGAACTTACTGTTCGGTTAAAGCTGCTATTTGGGTTAGGCGTGGTTGAAGACAATGTGTACCACGATATTGAAGCAATCATTAAACTGCGTGATTTTTTGAATAAAGAAGGTAAAGAGTATAGCTTCACAGAGCCAGCTATTCTCGAGTCCGTCAAGCAATTACATATGGTGAAAACCATGGGGGTTGTATTATTGGACGTAGCACCACCTGATGATGATACCGATATTGCTTTTTATCAGATGCAGCTTGCTCGCCAGGAGCAAGTGATTAAATCGGCAATGGCATTAGCCGTATCTGGCATTTGCGGTGAACTCGACAAAGATAGTCCTTTCTAATCTTCTGACGTTTTCCTTTTCATTTTGTACGCTATCAACATAGTGAAAGCCAAGATAAAGCTAAAGCGGGTTAGTTGTGGAAAAAGAAAACGTATAACCATCGCCGATATTGCCAAACTGGCAGGGGTTTCCAAAACAACCGCAAGTATGGTGCTTAATGGTCGGGCATCAACTTTTCGGATCAAAGACGAAACTCGCAAAGGGTCCTTGTTTCAATATCTCGAGAGTTGGAGCGTTTATGCCGAGGGGCTGATCAAGCGGCAAGTTGATGGGTTGGTAATTACTTCAAGCCACACCAATGACGCGTATTACCAAAATCTGAGTAAACAAATTCCGGTACTGCAACTTGACCGCCATATTGGCCAGTCCTCCCTTCCTATGGTGATCACCGACGCTGCAAAAGTGACTGCCAACATTAAGCTCTGACTCCAATCTTGAGGCGATATTGTTTTACTGCGAACGTGATAAAATTTCTTTTATATCAGTGATGTGAGAGGCGTTCGGTTCGTTGAGGTGATAAATGCCAACGATACCTGTTTGTGGCGCGGAGGTGCTGGGGAGTGGGACAATATCAAATTGCTCGAAGTAGTTCGCCATGCTTTTTGTATACGGCATGACGGCTTTGGAGGTTGTAAGTAAATCGAGACTGGCGCTGAGTGAATTGATTTCATATGTAATACGCTCACTGAGTTTTTTCCGCTCTTTTTCTTGTTGCTTGGGTTGCGGGTTTTCAATCAAGTGCTGATAGCTGTCTTGATCTGGCGTGACTTGCAATAGTGGGTACATATGACTGTTATCGCCTGGATTACCGCTAAGCAATAAGGGGTGAGAACGATGTACAAACTGCGCTTCTTGATCTTGCAGTATGGGGGTGAATTGTACGTTGCAGCGGCGGGAAAGGCCGTGAATTTCGTGCCCGATGAACAAGTCGATATGACCGTGTACCAACATGTCCATTAACTTGAGGTGATTACCAAACTCCAGTTGAATGGAAATACCAGGATGTTGCTCGCAATAGCGTTGTAATGCGGATTTGACAAAGACTTCCCACCAGGCGTCACCGGTACCCATTTTGATCTTTTCTGTTTTCCTTGCTTTCAGATCGGCGAGCTTATCCAGCATGGTATCGTGACGGCGACTCAATTCCTGTAATTGCTCATGGAGCAACTTACCGTACTCGGTGAGATCAACGCCTTTCGAACGGCGGGTGAAGAGGATGACATCTAAGTTTTTTTCCAGCTTTTTCATGTTGTTGGTGAGCGTCGGCTGGCTCAGGTTCAACTGTTCAGCAGCTGAACTGATGCTGCCATGTTCAGCAATGACGAGAAACTGGCGGTAGTGCTTGTCCATCGATAGAAACCTGTGAAAAATCTTTGCAAGCAGTCTCACACTTTTTGAAATCTATCACAAAGCGAAAGGGGACTAACTTGTGATCTCGGTCGTTAATTATCTTTGTGATATAGACAAAATCTATATCATTGAGGGGGGAGTGTATTTTCCATAACAAGGGGGGCGTCATAAAATATGGCCAAATACGTTACCATGACTTCTTATTGAGGGTTTGCCATGAATATTACGCCTAAGTGGTGGCACGATGCCGTTGTATACCAGATTTACCCACGCAGCTTCTGCGATAGCAACAATGACGGTATGGGAGATCTTCAGGGTATTATAAGCAAGCTGGATTACCTGAAAACCCTGGGTGTTAATGTCCTGTGGTTGTCGCCGGTGTACAAATCACCGATGGATGACAATGGCTATGATATTTCTGATTACCAAGATATCGCACCAGAATTTGGCACCATGGCCGATATGGATGAACTGCTTACTGAAGCGAAAAGACGCGACATCCGTATCATTATGGATTTGGTGGTCAACCATACTTCCGATGAACACCCTTGGTTTATCGAAGCGCGTAAATCAAAAGATAACCCTTACCGCGATTATTACGTTTGGCGCCAACCTGCAGAAGGGGGTGGGGTGCCGGATGAAATGGGCTCTGTATTTGGCGGAAGCGGCTGGGAGTTCGATGAGCAAACCGGCGAATACTTCCTACACATTTTCTCTAAGCGCCAGCCTGACTTGAACTGGGAAAACCCCAAGGTTCAAGAGGAAGTGCACAAGATGATGAATTGGTGGATTGATAAGGGGATCGGTGGTTTCCGCTTGGACGTTATTGATCTTATTGGTAAGGAAATTGATAAGAAAATAACGGGTAATGGCCCGCGCCTGCACCCGCTTATCCAGCAGATGAACCGAGCGACCTTCGGTGATAAGGATTTGCTGACCGTGGGTGAAACGTGGGATGCCACACCGGAGATTGCCAAACTGTATAGCGATCCTGCCCGTGAAGAGTTTTCGATGGTCTTCCAGTTTGAGCATATCAGCCTGACCTGGAAGCATGGTGATAAGTGGCAGCCGATTCCGCTTGATTTACCGACATTTAAGAAAGTGTTAACTAAGTGGCAGGTTGAACTGGCCGATGGAGGCTGGAACTCATTGTTCTGGAACAACCATGATCTTCCCCGTGTAGTGTCGAAATATGGCTGTGATGGACAGTACCGCGTGGAGTCGGCAAAAATGCTCGCAACGACTTTGCATATGATGAAAGGTACGCCTTACATTTACCAAGGTGAAGAGATCGGCATGACCAATGTCGCCTTTGATAGCATTGATGAATACCGTGATATCGAGACGCTGAATTTCTACAAAGAGCGAACGGAGAATGGGGTCGCACCGGAAACAATGCTGGCAGCGGTGCATGAAAACAGCCGTGATAACGGACGTACGCCAATGCAATGGAGCGACAGCGATAACGGCGGTTTCTCATCTGTCGAGCCGTGGATCAAGGCCAACCCAAACTTCCCAGAAGTGAATGTCAACGCTGCGCTAGACGACCAAAACTCAGTGTTCTACCACTACCAAAAACTGATTGAACTGCGTAAGTCCTTACCGGTTATTGTCTACGGCGAGTTTGAGCCAGTATTTGAAGATCACGACAAAGTCTTTGGCTATGTGCGTTCTGATGCAAACCAGCGCTTGTTTGTGCTCAATAACTTTACGGCAGAAGAAGTCACCTTGGCGTTGCCTGAGTATTTACAGGCAGAGCGAGTCGAGTGTGTCATTGCAAACTATGCACACCATCAAGTGTTATCAGCCACGATTACGCTCAAGCCGTATGAATCTTTTGCTGTACTGCTACCTGAAGGTCGCTAAATCCAGTTAACTGCGGTTAATTGTCTTACTACTGCTAGGCTTGGCTCTATTTCATTACTGAAATAGAGCCCTTTTTTTAGGGAGAAAATGCAAAATTATGCATTATCAAATTCAAGGTGATCAGGTTCTATTCACTCTCTCGAGCACTTATGGGAAATTATATTTAAAAGGCACGTTTACTAACTGGAAGCTCGATGAAGGTTTTCGTTTTGAACGGTGTGGCAATGAATATCAATTGAAAAAAAACGTAAATGAAGTGAATAAAATCGGCAACTCAGGTTTTATTGAATACGTTATTTGGAGCGAGGAAGCACAGGCTGCTGTTGAAATAGATAACGTTCAGGATGGTTACTGCTTTAATAACCAAAGCAATGGTGGGCTTAACCATTTATTGTTTCTTGAAAAGCCTTCTGAGTGTCAATTAAAAGAGATATCGGAGGCATCCAAGCATTCTTTTTTTATAAAAAACCAAAAAACACATTTTTCATCAGACTATCAACTCGCTAACTTTCGTTCGGTTGATGGTGGTGATTTAAAACCTGGCTGGCTTTACCGGTCTTATCACCCTGTGACCCCGTCTAGGGCTAATCATTCAGTATTAAAAGTGATTGAGCCTGTCAGACAGGCAACAGCGATGGCACTCACCGAGCAACACCGGATTAGCAGTGTTATCAATTTATCAGACAGTGAAGAAGTGCTAGCTCGGTCTATGCCTTCGGCCCCTGAAAGCTATTATCAACGCTGCTGGCAAAAGGGTAACGTACACAGCGTCCCTATGGCCTACGAGACCGTATATTTCATGTCAGACAGAAATGAGGCGCTAAACGATGATGAGCTGGGTTTTGAAGATGGTATTCGGCGTCTGATAGCGGTTGTTGCCAGACACTCGGGGCCATATTTAGTCCACTGCCGGCTGGGATCAGACAGAACGGGCGTCACTTGTGCGTTTCTTCAGCTATTGATGGGGGCCTCGAAACAGGAAATTGCCGACAACTATCTCAAAACTAATCAGCTTGGCATTGGTGAGTACCGAAGCTTTAGGTTGCTGGAGAGGGCGTTACAAGCTGCGATTGGTAAGGATTGTTTTTCTAATGGGGATGAGAAAGTGAAAGCCTATTTGAAGCGCCTGAATATACCTGAAGAGTTAATGACGCAAGCAAAAGCAAACCTGTCTGGGAAAATGTGTTAATCAATCAGCCCGAACTAATATTTATTAGAGCGGGCTGGTTGGTGTTGCTACAGCGCTCTAGTCGCGATTCAAAATCGTCAGTGACTGTGCGCCTTGCATATACGTTGTTTGCACTTGGTGAGATCCAAGTGTTGCCTCAGACGTATCGCAAATCACGTGCCATTTGCTGCCTTCCGGTAGACGGTAGCGGGTAGGGACTGTAGAACTGTTGATCAAGAACAATAGCTCTTTGCCGGAATCAAACAAGCCAAGATAGAGCGAGAAGGCTTCAAGACCTTGCCAGTCTTCAGCGTTCATGGGTTGCCCGTTAGAACGATTCCAATGGATACGGTGATGGCCCCTGTTATCGCCGCTGAAAGCACGAATGAACGGTGCCATATACGTCTTTCGTCGTTCCAACATGATAGCCAGCCACTGGCTGAACTCATCTTTGTCCTTGCTGGGTGTCCAATCTGCCCAACTGATCTCATTGTCCTGGCAATATGCATTGTTATTCCCCCCTTGAGTATGGGAGAGGGCATCGACCGCGAGGATATGAGGAATACCAAAGCTGAATAGCAAGGTTGTCATGAGGTTGCGCTTTTGACGTTCTCTGAGGCTTCGTACCGCGTAGTTAGCGGTTTCTCCTTCAACGCCTTGGTTGTTTGATCGGTTGTCACCATGCCCGTCTCGGTTGTTTTCACCGTTGGCATGATTATGCTTGTGGTTGTAGGACACCAGATCTTGAAGGGTAAAGCCGTCATGGTAGGAAACAAAGTTAACAGGGAGTTTGTCGGGCCATCTGCCGGCGCTGAATAGGTCTCGAGAGCCCATAATGCGGGTCGCAAACTCTTTGACGTTGTTTTCTTGGCATAGCCAATAACTTTTTACGGTGTCTCGGAATTTATCGTTACACTCGTTCCAGCCGCGTGGAAAGTACCCAAGCTGGTAGCCATCAGGTCCAATATCCCAGGGTTCGGCGATTAATTTCACGCGCTGTAGGACTGGGTCTTGCGCGATAGCCTTGAAGAAGGCGCTTTGCGTGTTAAAGCGATCGCCGTGCCGGCCCAAAGTGGTGGCTAAATCAAAACGGAAGCCATCAATCTGATAATGGGTCACCCAGTGGCGCAGTGTGTCCAGTACGATAGTTAAGCTTGGCTGGTAAGTCAGGTCAAAAGTGTTACCACAACCGGTGTGGTTCTTGTAGTTTTTGTGTGTGTCCAGCTGGTAATAGTTTTTATCTAGGCACTTGAAGTGGAACTTGGGGCCGCCTTCACCACCTTCGGCGGTATGGTTGAACACGATATCCATAATCACTTCAATACCGTGTCGGTGGAGCTCCCTGACCATGGTTTTCATTTCACTGACCGGATCGGCAGTCGCATAGCGTGGTTCAGGAGCCATAAAGCATAAACTGTTGTACCCCCAGTAGTTGACCTTGTCCATTTTTAGTAGGTGAGGTTCAGACATACAGGACGTGACCGGCAAGAGCTGAAGGCTTGTAACCCCTTGCTCTTTGAAGTAGCGAATCATCTCTGGCTGGCACAAGCCAAGGTAGGTGCCTTGGTACTTTTCTTCAATATTCGGGTGCTGCTGAGTAAATCCTTTAACGTGTGTTTCGAAAAGGATGGTTTCTTCAAAAGGTATTTTGGGGGGGCAAGTGTCATCCCAGTCAAAACTGTGATCGACGACAACCGACTTGGCAAAGTGCCAACTCCTATCGGCCGTAAAGGGTTCAATATAATAGGGGACTTTATTTAGCGCTTGGGAATAAGGGTCTAATATTAGGCGAGATTCATTTTTATCCTTAATTTGGTAACCGTATACCTGTCCCTTTTTAATTCCTTTTACAAAAACATAATGTATATCTAAGTGCTGGTTTTCTAAATCAATAGTGGTTTTTTTGTTGTTGTAATCAAATAAAACCAATTGGATCTCTTTGTTATCCGGGCAATGAATAGAAAAATTACAACCTTGATCACATAATGTAGCCCCTAGCGGAAATGGTTGAGCCAATTTAGCGAACATCCTGTACATCTCTTTGCTAATTTTACATATCTATAGTGCTATTTAAGCGAGAAAATTCTGTCAGTCAAGGAAAGTTTTTTTTTCAAAAAAAATTAAATAAATTTGAGTTACCAATAATTTCAATAATAGTAATTAAAAGTGACTGGCTTCGTGTTTTTATGGCTTGAACTGTAATTTTCTTTCAGTTTTACGCCTAACCTTCGTGAGGCTTATCACGGAAAGCCTCTCACCCCCACTTCCTACGCCCCTCTCCTCCTCCCTCCTCCTCCCTGTTTCGGGAGGATGTCGAAAACTGTATCAAGACTGAATATGAGTCCCGAAAGATTGCTAGATAGCCATCACAATAAAAATATAAGTAAGGGACACTCCTATGAAACACAAGTTAGTACCTGTAGCAGCGGCATTACTTACCGCGCTAGCTTCACACAACGTAGCCGCTGAATCTGCCACTGATATCATCTCTGATGGTTGGGAAGTACATGGATACGCATCTATGAACTACCGCATGGTTGAAGGTGAAACAGTCGATACAGAGTATGGTAAGCCAGATTACAAAACTGCTGGTACACACGGACAGAGTACAAACCAAGTTGAATTTGTAATCAAGAAGCGTACAGAACACCAAAACGGTGTTTGGTCTGATTTCGTAGTACGTTCAGAGTACGGTAACGGTAACTCATATGCTTACTCATCTCCTGGTAGCCAAAAGCAAGAACACCATGACGGTCAGTTTGAAATTAAAGAAACCTTTGTTGAAATTGGTGGTATTTCTTTCTTGGGTGAAGACACATCAGTATGGGGTGGTCAGCGCTTCCTAAACCGTTCTGCGGGTATTCTTTCTGGTGAGTTCTGGAAGCAGTCTTCAGGTGTTGGTGCCGGTGTGCAAACTAAGCTTGGCGGCAATACGGCGGGTCTCGCAGTCGTTTCAGCCGATGCTGATGGTACGATCAACGATGTTGAAAAAGATGAAGATGGCAATCGAATTGATCGCAATACACTAACTTCTGTAGATTTGTACTACTACGGTGTTCAGGCACTTGGCGGTAGCTTTGACTTTGACTTGAAGTTTATGTCACAAGCTAACAGTGATGATGACGGTATCGGCGCGTCTATTACCTATAACCGTGACTACTACGGCCTAGACGGTTGGACACAAACGGCTGTTGCTTACGGTACAGGTATTGCGCAAAACCGTGGTGTGAACTTTGGTAGCTGGTCAGGCGGTAATGATAATGCAGAGTCAATTTTCTTTACATCTTACGGCGTACTAAACATTTCTGATAATTGGCAGATGGGCTCGGAAGTAACCTATATCGCTGCGCTGGATGAATTGTGGGGTGCTGAAGATCTTGAGCGCATGTTAATTGCTGTTCGTCCGTCTTACAAAGTTAACGACAACCTACGTCTTGAAATGACTGCTTCATACGGTTATGAAAACGGTAAAGATGGTTACTGGGGACGTAGTGGTGATGATGTTAAGAGCGAAATCTATAACGTTGAGCTAGCTGCTCCAATCACAGTTAACGCTGATTACTTTGGCCGCCCACAGATCAAACCATACGTAAGCCACATCATGGCTGATGATCGTGCGAGTGCGAAACAGATTGGTATCCGTAATGGTGACAGTGAAACGGTTATCGGTGTTCACACTGAAATCTGGTTCTAAATCACGTTTTTATCAAGGCAGCCCTCGGGCTGCCTTTTTAAGTTACATTGGCTATATACCTATTGGCTTTTTAAAGTAGATTAGTGAAAGCAAATAGATATATACCCACCCTGCTGTATGGGTGTAGGAGATAGAATGAAAATAATGAAACTAACATTAGCGGCACTGCTGACGGCTTCACTGGTTGGTTGTGCAAGCACCCCAACGACAGAAAATGTGAAAGACGTTACGATTTCTCAACCTGCTTGTTGTAATGCTTACAGTGAATTTTCGTGGGTCCCAATGAGTGGAAATAGCATTGATTTTGCTGTTGATGAGCATTCACAAATAGGTGATTTTCCCGAAGGAAAAAGCTACTTTGCGGGTTTTGTACTGCCAGAAAATATTGAACGTTTGCGTATCGACCTAAAAAGTTGGATGCGCACATCTGGTGTGTTTGCACCAAAAGTACTTTTGCTCAGTCCGACTTTCCAAGTCGTTGAGTCTTATGAGTTGACCGATTTTGCATTTAAACCGTCGTCATTATTCCAGTTTAATAGTTACCACAAGCGCTTTGAGATGAGCCAAACGGCAACGCCATATATGGTGGTGTATTCTCCGCTTGAATACCGCGAAGGACAAATTGAAGTGCCACACCCTGAGCGCATCCGTGCTGAAGAACTTGGCCTGGCTCGCCCGATGGTGACTGATCCGGTTATCCAACATCAGAAATTCGGCTCACTTGAGCTAGATCTTAAACCTGTCGCGCTACGTTCATACCGAGCAACGGCAGCCCCTAAATCAGCGGTGGCACCGACGACGACAACTGCGGCACCTGTAGTGGCAACAACAGTCGCTGCAGCGAGTATTGCGGCTCCGTCTGCGCCGAAGATGCTACCGGAGAGTGAGGCTTTCTATAACAGCCAGATCAAAGCGGCTGTAGAGAGCAATGATATGCAAAAAGCCCTGACCTTGATGGAAGAAGCCAAACGAGCAGGTTCAAGCACGGCGGAAGCGACGTTCCTCGAGTTGATTAAAAAGTAAGGGGATAAAATTTAAACAATACCTACTAGAACAAGGTGTTTTTCGAATCCTCGCCTTGCAGAAAATTGGGTATGTCGGGTAGGCGATCGTCTGCCCGTTCTTCTATTTGCTTATATTGAGTTATTTTCATGACAGATTCTACGCATTCATTCGTTGCTAAAAAGCGCGCGACTAAGCAAAACAAAGAAGTGGTATATCAGGTGTTCACCCGTTTGTTCGGCAATACCAATACCACCAACAAACCTTGGGGTACGCTAGAGGAAAACGGTGTTGGCAAGTTTGCCGATTTTACCGATAAGGCACTCAGTGAAGTTAAAGCGCTGGGTGTGACCCACATTTGGTATACCGGGGTACCGCATCATGCTTTGGTGCGAGATTACACTGAGTATGGTATCGAAAACGATCATCCAAGTGTGGTAAAAGGCCGGGCAGGCTCACCTTATGCCGTCAAGGATTACTACAATGTCAATCCCGATTTAGCCATTGACCCGGCCAACCGACTTGATGAATTCAAGGCGTTAATTGAGCGTTCGCATAAACATGGCCTGAAAGTCATTATTGATATCGTTCCTAATCATGTAGCAAGGCGCTATCAAAGCCTGACTAATCCGGAAGGCGTTGAAGATTTCGGTGCATCTGATGACACCAGTGTGGCTTATCACAAAGATAATAACTTCTACTATATTCCGGGAGAGGCATTCTCGGTTCCAGACGCACAGGATGGTTACTTACCTCTTGGTGGTGAACCCCATTCATTGATGACTAAGCCGTTTGAAGAAGTACCCGCCAAATGGACCGGTAATGGGTCAAGGTTGGCGAAGCCTGAGTTCGATGACTGGTATGAAACCGTTAAGGTGAATTACGGTATCCGTCCTGATGGCAGCAAAGATTTTAATGAACTGCCTGCAGGCTATGATCAGCAAGACCACGCCGCGCATTTTGCCTTTTGGCAAGATAAAGAGGTGCCAAATTCATGGATCAAGTTCCGTGATATCGCGTTGTATTGGCTGGCGATGGGGGTCGATGGTTTCCGCTATGACATGGCGGAAATGGTACCGGTTGAGTTCTGGAGTTTTATGAACTCCTCAATCAAACAAGTTAACCCTGATGCTTTCTTGATGGCTGAAGTGTACCAGCCGGATTTGTACCGTGATTACATCCATCTAGGCAAAATGGATTACCTCTATGACAAGGTTGATCTGTACGATGCGTTGAAATTAATCATGCAGGGCAAGGGCTCTACCGATGCGATTGTTGAGGTTCAAGAGCAACTGATGGATATTGAACATCATATGCTTCACTTCTTGGATAATCATGATGAGCAGCGTGTTGCCAGTCCGGAATTTGCAAGTGATGCTAACAAGGGTAAACCTGCCATGTTGGTATCAACGTTACTGAGCACATCACCGACCATGCTTTATTTTGGTCAGGAAGTTGGTGAAGCTGGGGTTGAAGATGCAGGCTTTGGCTTAGCATCTCGTACTACCATTTTTGATTATTTCGGTGTACCTACCCACCAACGCTGGATGAATTGCGGCGAATTTGACGGCGGGCTGCTAACGGAAGAGGAGCGCGGGCTGCGTGATTTCTACCAGCGCTTGATGAACTTTTCTTTGACTAGTTCTGCATTGATGGAGGAGTACCAGGAACTCCATTCTCATAACCGTCAGCATGGCGTAGGGTATGATGACCAGCTGTTTGCTTTCAGTCGTTTTGATGACAGCGAGAAGTTAGTGATACTGGCCAATTTTGCGGAAAAGGCAAAAGGTAGAGTGACGTTGTCACTGCCGGTGGCATTAATTGATCAATGGCAGCTTACAGATGGTGAGTATGCTTTGGTTGAACAGCTCTATGCTAAGACTGATGCCGTGCTGGTGGTAGAAAATGGGCTGGGGAGTCTCCAACTTGATGTGCGAGCGCTTGACTGCTTGGTGTTGTCGTTAGTCGCGGAGTAATCACAACCCGTTGCTCGTTACACATCTCGGAAGAAGCCACAGCAATGTGGCTTTTTTATTGGAACGTTACTATGCGAAACAACTATAAATAGATGTAGATCACAAAAATAGTTAATATTTGGTAACATCAATTTTTATAATAATTTCAATTTGTCAGCAAACATTATCTTCTAAGCAATAGTGCGCATGGTACAATTTGAGTTACCAAGTTGTTATTCATCCGTGTTATTGGGAGAAGTCTATTGAGTACAGAATTAATCATGCTAGGGATGTCGGCCTTGATTGCTATCGGGATCCTTCTTCATCAACCATCAAAAACATTGGGCTTGCCTTCACTACTGATATTCATCGGTGTCGGCTTATTGTTTGGTAATGGTGAATTTAATTTTGTTTATGACGATTTGGCGTTAACCTCATTTATCGGCTCTTTGGCCCTGAATGTGATTGTTTTTGTCGGGGGCTTGAATACCTCAAAAAGCAGTATCAAGGTGGCCTACAAAGAAGGTGGGGTACTTTCTAGTGTCGGGGTGTTATTTACCACAGTCATTTTCGGTGGGTTGCTGTACTTCATCACTGATTTTAATATCATCACATGTTTGCTGTTCGCGGCGGTTGTCTCTTCAACTGATGCCGCTGCTGTATTCTCTATCCTTGAATCAAAGAAACTCAAACTTAAAGAATCAACCGATACCATTTTGGAGTTTGAATCGGCAACCAATGACCCCGTAGCCTTGCTACTGGTGGCTATTCTCACCGAAATGTTGGTGAATACTGACCAGCAGATAAGCGGTCTTAGCATAGGAATAGAGCTTGTACAGCAAATCATTGTTGGTTTAGGTGCGGGTTACCTTATTGGTTGGTGTTGCGTTTGGTTGCTTAACAAAATCAAGCTTGAGGAGTATGGTCTGATCCCTGTGTTTATCCTTGCCAGCTTCTTTATCGCGGCATACGGTAGCGATCTTCTGGGTGGGAATATTCTTGTATCTTCTTATGTGGCAGGTGTCTTTATTGGTAATGAACTTAAGCGAGGGCGAGAGGTTAGTAAGCACTTCTTTCACAGCTTATCGTGGCTTGCTCAGGCGTTAATGTTTATTATTCTCGGTTTACAATTTTTCCCGAAAGAGTTATTCGCCGATATGTGGGCAGCAATTATACCGGCGTTCGCGCTGATATTCATTGCTAGACCTCTGGCGGTTTTCCTGAGCTACCTGCCATTTAGAAGGGTGTCGTTTAAGAAGAGATTGTTTATCTCAGCAATTGGTCTTAAAGGTGCCACTCCGATTGTGTTCGCCCTGATCCCGGCCTCTGCTGGCGTTCCAGGTTCACAAGAGATGATCCATATGGTGTTCTTTATTGTGTTGATTTCTGTTGTGCTGCAGGGATGGGCTATCGATCCTCTATCGAACAAATTGGGGTTGGTGGATAAATAACCGGCACGCGCTTTTAACCCAGTACAGCTGCATGTTTGTTTTTCCTGTAGCTGTATTGGGTATATCGACAACATCGCCAATCGGCCAGCCTATTATTCTCATGCCATGAACTCCCCGTCCTTCCTTTATTTATCTTCATATCACTTCCAGAGCAAGGTGTACCGGTTTAGATCACGATAGTTGCCGGTGGTTCAGTACGATTTAGTCAACAAAGTCGTGGTGGGTCGGAAACTTGATTTATTTTTATGGTTTCTTCTGACAGCGCTGTTGCATAAACAGTAGCCTAGAGCTAATTGACTGCTGTTGAGAGTCACTGATGAAGACCCCGAATTCAAATAGAAGCACTTTGCCCTTGAACTGAACGCAATTCAGGATCAATACGATAAAGCCGCTGGAGTATTTTGATTTGAGAGAGCCACCAACAGGCCTGAAAATGTAAAGGATAAAGGGTCGCCGCCGTGCGGGATTGGTGCTGACAGGCAGTGAAAGCAAGGATGTTAACCTAAATAAGGAAAGTTGATGAGTATTAAAAAACCGTGGTTAGGGTTCGTGATTGCGTCAGTATTAGCAGGATGTAATTCGGGATCAGACTCGGACGCTGATCCGGCGGTATCTTTGGTATATCGTGCTGACAATGACACAATTATCGAGCAGGGCGAAGTGACGCTTACGTGGAAGGCGGAGAATGCCCGTGCTTGTGTGGCAAGCGGGGCTTGGGAGGGAGAGAAGCCTACTTCCGGTACCCAGACTATTTCTGTTATTGATAAAGGTACCCATAAATTTGAGCTGACTTGCCGGTCTAACAGTTCCGAAGCCAAGGAGAGCATTGAGGTTGGCGCTTACGCGTATGAAGATGTCGAAAGCTTGGTCATGGATAATGCCGCACCGCTTTCGCATATTGTCCAATCGCTATCAACCCCTCCACAATCTGAAACTGTCATCCAAGTTGATGGGTCGGCAGTGCAGTCGCTTGACTACAACAATGGAACGTTGAGTTTTATTTCGCCCAATGACAGCGGTGAGGACCAGACATTGCGCTTTCAGGTGGGCAGTGACAAAACCGCGATTTACCGCGTCGATGTTCGTTCTAGCATGGCACCACTTGTAGAAAAAGTGGCGGGTTACCTTGTTGATGATGATGGTAATGAGACCCCCATTGCGATAGCGCTTGATCTCATCCCGTCAGGCTTTGACAGCGGGTATATTTACCCTGTCAATTCGGCGACCAGCCTGTTTAGCTTTTCGGTAGTCAACGCTGTCGGGCAGTTGCAGACGGTTGATCCCAAATACCTGCATATGATGTTGGATAGCGGAAGCGATGTGTACAATGTGACAGAGTACTTTGCTATCGACGGCGGTACGATTACTTTGCTGGCCAGCAAGAAACCAGATTTTGATGCGCTGCTCGGAGATGGTCAGCAGATATTATCGATAAGTGGCTTCAATGATAACGATGAGTCTTTCGATAGCTTGGTTAAATTTTATCCCGGTACCAATTCACTAAAAGGCGAGGTAACCCTCAACGGCCAAGCAGTCGCTTTACCTTCGACGGCAAGGCTGGTGCTGAGCTCCTTCACCCATAATATCAACATGGAAACCACTGTCAGCGATTCGGGTACGTATGAGTTTCCGTCAATCCCTACTGATTCCTACCAGTTACGTATTGTTGATACCGGCGAGCCGCCGCTTAAGGGGATTGCGTTATTTGCCGTAGATGTTGCGGGAAGTATTGTCGAGGTCGAGCTAGTGGCTAATAACGGCGGTATAGCGTCGAAGGCGGCTTTAGTTAGTGGGGAGCAAGCATATTCCCGAGTTACCGCTACGAACCAGCCATATATCCCTCATCCACGCTCAGCAGTACCGCACCAGCAAACGGTCAAGCCTCGTTCAGTTGAAGCGGAAGATTCAAGTCAAATACTGATTGACGATCAGGTGGTAGCGGGTACGCAGAATGTTACTGTCAGCAGAACACATAGTTTCAATGTCCCGGCTGAGATCACCGCGTTCAATGTTGTTGTCGATGTCTCCACTAACGAGTATCCGGTTTACACAACGAATCCTGATAATATTTATAACGACACTTGGGCATTCACCTGGTCTTGCGGCAATAACAATCAGTCAATGAGCGGGAAAGTGAATAATACGCACTCGACCCGGGGGACGATGATCAAGACCTCGACCATTGAAAAATCGGGGGCAATGGAGTGTGACTATACGATTGCGACCGCAAATATCGGAGACAGCCAAGTTCCGACTTACGTGACCATTATGTTTGTCGCCGAATCGTCCGAAATTGCGGTAAAAACCTTTCGCCATGTGAAAGGCCTGACGCGCAGCGGCAATCGCCATGTGCTAAGTGTGCCGACGGCAACGGATAGTTATGAGGATGTGCCAATCGCAGCCAGAATCGAGTATACCCCAGCCGATGCGGTGATCGACAAAGCATCGTCGAAACTGACGGTCGGCAATCAAACCGTTGTGCTGTTCGATAACCATGATTTCAAGCAAGTCTCGCCAGGCGTACTTGAAACCGTCTTCGAGATGCCGATTGTTGATGGCGCACTGGTCAGCGATGCTAATACCAGTATTTCGATTGCGTTGACCACCAGTTCTGGTCTGTCATCGGTACCTGTTGACCTTTCTTTTGCTAACAACTCTTCATTGATTACGCCTATTTTTGAAACGACACATGTTCATGATACGCCGCTTTCACGTCGCTATGGCTACCGTGATGCGAGTAAAGGTGGGGATGGTTGGGGACAGGCTGCTGTTCTGACACACCTCAATGCTAATTCGGTGCTCGGCGAGACGATGTTTAATGATATTTCTGGCCAGCATGGACGCAATATCGGTCATAAATCGCACAAGCACGGCACAGATGTGGACGCTTACTATCTTGATGAAAACGGTGCGTTTGTAACCGCCATGCGTGGTAATAACTACGGAAAATACATCAAAGCAGCCTTTGATTCTGCGGCCAGTGAAGTCAGTAAAGGGGAGTTGGATGGCCCTAATGTCGTGAAAGTGCGTGATTGGGTTACAATTAACCGAACTTATGCTGAGGACTTGGTTAATACCTTGGCAGTAAAAGGGGTGTACGTTGGCAACAAAAAATGGTTTCAGGATGCGCTGCTGTATTCCAAGTTGCCGGGTGGCCAAAGCATTCCGTCCGGCAGTCATGACGCTAATGGCTCCATTCCATTGGCACCGTGGAGCAAGCCATCAACAATCATACCGATGGCTGGAGGCCATGAAGGGCACCTTCATTTGATATTCTAACGACGAAACGCAATGTACATATACAGGCAGCCAATATCCGATTGGTTGCCTGTTTTTTTTTAGAATTAATGCTATTCAAGGGGGGATATGTATCCGTATCCGTTTGGGTGTGTCTGCGACGTATCCCCTGATGTGTTATTGGTCACTTCGCAATATCTACAAAATGTGTTCAATTTCACAGACTTGAATTAGGGTTTGGGGGGCGTAGGCCGGGGGAGGATGCTCATCTCGTGTGGGAGGAGGAAAATGCTCGGGTCGAATAAAAATAATTTGGAAATATCTATGAAACGTGTGATGAAATCCTTCGCTCTGTGCTCTCTGACTGCTGCGCTTGCTTTTCCTATGGCTGCCTCTGCGATGCAGGAAGGTGAAATTCTTATTTGGATTAATGGCGACAAAGGCTATGAAGGTTTAGCTGAAGTCGGTCGCCAATTTGAAGAAGATACCGGGGTAAAAGTAAATGTTCAGTACCCGGACTCACTGGAAGCTAAATTCCAGCAAGTTGCGCCTACAGGTGGCGGTCCTGACATTATCTTCTGGGCCCATGACCGTTTCGGTGGCTATGCAAAATCGGGCCTTCTGACAGAAATTAAGCCATCTGCTGAATTTAAAAACAAGCTAGTTGATTTCAGCTGGGATGCCGTAACTTATGACGGCAAGCTGGTGGGTTACCCTGTCGCACTAGAATCACCTTCGCTTATTTACAACAAAGATTTACTGCCTGAGCCACCAACAACGTGGGAAGAGCTGTACGATATCGAAAAACAAATGGCGGCTAAAGGCAAGAAAGCCATTATGTGGGACGTGAAGAACGCATACTTTACTTGGCCGATGATCTCAGCGAACGGTGGTTACGCGTTCAAGAAAACAGAAACGGGCTTTGATGGTAAGCAAATTGGTCTAAACAACGAAGCGGGTGTTGCTGGCCTGAGCTTCTTGGTTGACCTATCGAATAAAGGGGTTGTCTCGGCAGATATGGATTATGCCGTTTCTGAGTCTGAATTTAACAAGGGCAATGTGGCGATGACCATCAATGGCCCATGGTCTTGGGCTAACCTTGAGAAATCCAATATCAACTATGGCGTTGCGGTATTCCCAACACTGAATGGTGGTAAATCAAACCCATTCGTTGGTGTGCTCAGTGCGGGTATCAACGCGGCAAGCCCTAACACTGACCTAGCGGTTGAGTTCCTAGAAAATTACCTGATCACAGATGAAGGCTTGGCGAAGGTTAACAATGACAAGCCGTTGGGTGCTGTGACGTTGAAATCTTTCCAGCAAGCACTGTCTAAAGATAGCCGCATTGCGGCGACAATGACTAATGCGGAAAACGGCGAAATCATGCCAAATATCCCTGAAATGACCGCTTACTGGTTTGCTGAAGGTGCCGCTATCGAGAACGCCCTTCTTGGTCGCCAAACTGTCCAAGAAGCATTAGATACTGCGGCTTCGCAGATCCGCTAACACGCCTTAGATATGTCTAGATAAACAATAGGCATCAATATTATGCGCAGCTCTTGTTGGAGAGTCTGCGCATTTTTGTAATGAACGATTACCCAAGGATTACACGTGAGCACAATTGAACAAGCACCTTTTCACGAGCCGTTATATGTCAAAGGGACGTTTAATGGGTGGGGTGACGACACGCCAATGACGTATATTGGTGACGGCTGTTATCAGGCTGTCGTTTGTTTTTCTGCTGATCTTCATAATTTTAAGATTTCTGATCAGCAGGGGAGCGAAGTACTTAGTTTTGCTGCCGATAAATATAAAGCGGTTGCCTGCGAGTTAGAACAGTTTCTGCCGCTGATCCCGGCCAAAGGGATTGGTAATGATCTTACCTTCATGGCGCCAGAGACTGGCTTATACACAATTTCAGTAAACGTGTCAGATGAAAGCGTGGAAATGGTGATTGAAGCCGGTGGCGAAAATCTTGATAGCGAGCCAAATCGCGAACTGTTCAGTGCCTCGTTTGCAGTGATGGCAGGTCAGGGGCAAGTGGCTGGTAAGGGAAATAAAGTCCTGGATCCAGAACCGTTGTTCAATGAACTGGCGATCAGGGTTGAGCAAAGTGCTCCTTTTGTGTTTGGCGATAATATTGATGGCTATTTCGATGGTGTCACCCATGGGTATGTGGCCGCCGGTAAGTACCGCCATAAACAAGGTTGGTACCTAGGCGCGACGGCATCCTTTGTCGATGGTGTACTCAATGATAAAACCTCGGCGACTGAAGCGCGTATCTATCCGTACGGTGTTACTCATGCCTTCAGCAATGACTCTGGTAACAATATTGAAGAAACTTTCATGCTGTTTTCGGGGCAGCAAAGCCGCCAGCGCAGTGCCGCAATAACGGTACGCGCGGATAAGCCCGCTACGCTGACAATAGCCCCTCAGCTAAATTTGGCGATGGATAGTTCTTCAGTGACGGCATTTGAGGGTGGGGTGGTGTACTCACTCGCGCAAGAGTTGCGCCAGCCGGGCACGCCATCGTTTATAGCCCTTTGTGCTAATCAGGCGTTCAGTTTTAAAGAAACCACATTTGGCGAAACGCCAGATCTGAAAGACAAACTTCACCTGAGTGGTCACCATGTTAAACCATTATTGACCTCGACTGAGCTACACACAGAGATGACTGTGTACTTGGCTTTTGCCGAAAGTGAAGATGAGGCAATATCACAGGCAAAAGCGCTAGTTGATAATGATGGAGTGAGCATTCACCTGCAGCAGGTGTATGACATGCTGACCCATTCTTATGTTTGGACATCTGATAGGGAATACAACCGTGCCTTGATGTGGGCGAAAGCGTCGGGGAAAGTGTTCGTCTCAACGGAATTTGGTAAAGGAATATGGGCTGGTCTGCCTTGGTTTAAAGACTGTTGGGGGCGAGACTCTTTTATTGCGGCGCCGGGGATCACCTTGGTCAATGGCGACTTTGAAGATGCCAAGACCATCATTGATAATTTCGCCTCAATGCA
This sequence comes from Photobacterium lutimaris, assembly GCF_003025555.1. Lineage (GTDB taxonomy): Bacteria > Pseudomonadota > Gammaproteobacteria > Enterobacterales > Vibrionaceae > Photobacterium > Photobacterium lutimaris. Next base: position 225,673 of record NZ_PYMH01000004.1, read on the forward strand.
ATTGAATAATGAAAGCAGCGTTAATTTTGGCCGTATCCCTAACCGTGTTACCAGCTTAACCAATATAATTTATAACACCACAGACGGCACGCCGTGGATGGTACGGGAAATCTGGGATTATCTGCGCTATAGCGGCGACAGAGACTACGCCGCGGCGATCTACCCTGTGGTTCAAACCTATATTGCGGGTATTGAAAAGCACTATCTTGATGAGCATGGGCTCATGACTCACCGCGATCCTGATACCTGGATGGATGCCAAACTGGAAGGTAAACTGCCTTGGTCTGCCCGTGGTACTCGCGCCAATGATATCCAGGCTTTGTGGTATACCAGCTTATTGGTGGCAGTAGAGTTGGCGAAGCTAACCGGTGATGAGCAGGGTCGTGGGCATTACAATCAAATGGCCGAGCAGGTAAGGGAGAGCTTCCAAAGACTATTCTGGGATCATAAACAGCAAAAGTTAGCGGATCGCCTTTATAGTGATGATCAGCGTGATTTGCAGGTTCGATCTAACCAGTTGATGACAGTAACGGTACCGTTTGATAATGGTTTGCTGGAAAAAGGTATTGGTGCCAAGGTGGTGAAAAATGCCGTGAGCGAATTGCTGTTCCCGTGGGGGATCACGTCATTGTCGCAGTATGATCCTATTTTCCATCCATACCATGCCAACCGTGACGAATACCACAAAGATGCAGCCTATCATAACGGTACCATTTGGGGGTGGAATGCGGGTTTTACTGTTTCAAGCCTGATCGCATACGGCTATGCCGATTTTGCTTATCAGCTAACCAAGAACCTGTCTGAGCAGATTTTGTATTTGGGCCACCGTGGCGCAATGAGTGAAAACCTTGATGCGTTTTTGAATGTTCAAGGCGGCCTGACCACGACGGGAACCTATGCTCAGGCATGGTCGGTGTCAGAGTTTACGCGTAATGGTTACCAGGACTACATCGGTTTTAAGCCTGAATTACTATCAGGCAAGATCGTGTTGGCACCTTGTTTACCGTCTGCATGGCAGCAGTTCGATGCCGAGCTTCGTTTTGGCGAGTCTAATGCGCTGCTAGTTAGTTACCAGCAAAATGAACACGGTCAGCAATGTTTTGAATTGCAGTATCAGGCACATTGTCCTGTGCAACTTGAGCTGCATTTGATGTCAGAAGACCAAGCGAAGTATCAACTCTTGATTAATGCTGATGAGTTACCCGCTCAGATCAACTTTGATCCGGTTAGCACAGAGGTTACCGTGAATGGTCAGCGTCGTGATCTTGAGCCTTTCCAGCCGAGCTTTGCGTCAGTCATGGGTGATCTTCGTTTTACCAAGCCGGATCTTTCATTGGTCTTTCCCGTATTGCAAGGTCAGCATGTGCTGCAGCAGCAAGTTGAGCATGCCGATCTAGCGCTGGCAACAGATTAACAGTATTGGGCTATCGGGTATTTAGTTAGTCCGTGCTCAAAAGGCTAAAATGAAAAGCGCTGCGTTTGCAGCGCTTTTTGTTTGGTCGTCGGTTAGTTCGGTGGCTAAAGGAGCAGCACGATTTTCAGTCGGATTCCATATAGGTACGCCCTTCAAGGGAGTAGGGCTCATTGTCATCGTATAGGTTTCGCTGCCCTCTAAGCTTTTGCATCTTGGCCTCAAGTGCTTTTGCTTCTTGATAATTGCCCTCTTGATAAGCTAAGTGAAGGCGTTGCTCGATATCTTCGATCCTATCATGGCTGCTCATGTTATGATCCTCCATTTGAAGCTATACCCACTCAGGTAAGTGGTACAACCAACTTGCCGTTTCATTTTCAGTGTAGGAGCGGATCCTCTCCCGTTCCACCCAATACTGAGCTTGAAGGCTTTTGGATCAATGAATGTGCAATTTTTCTATCATTGCGCTAAAGCGACGTGCCCAAGCGGTTTCACTGTGGATACCCCCGTTATCGACCACAAAATGACACTGCAGCTGTGCGGATTTGTGGTTAAGCCTATTGGCAAACTCAACCGCTAAATCGTGGTATAGGGCAGGGAAGGAACTTATCGAATGGTCACTGGTTTCATTGGTTCCGATGTCCATATAAATCGCTATAGGCTGATTAATATAGGTTTCTTCAATGAACGATTTCATTTCATTTGGGGCAAACCAGAAGGCCGGTGAGAAAACGCCGGCTTTGGAGAAGGCATCTGGGTATTTCAATGCTGTATAGAGGCTGATAAAGCCGCCCATCGAGCTACCGGCAACAGTCGTGGACTCTCGCTCAGGCTGAGTTCGGTAATGGGTATCAATATAAGGCTTGAGGGTCTGGATGATAAAATCACAATAGGCGTCCCCTTCGCCGCCTTGCGGCTCTTTGCCTTGCTCCCAATCAGCAAGTGCAGCCGGAGGGTTGAAAGACCAAGGTGAATACTCATCGCGGCGTCCTAGATGGTCTCTTTGCTGGCTACAATCTACAGCGACAACGATGTGGCCGCTGGTTCTTCCTTGGCGCTGTAGCGCGTCCAGCTGTTCTGCTGCCTGCCAACTGGCGCCAGAAATACACAATTCGGGTTCAAACACATTCTGGCCATCATGCATGTAAATGACAGGGTAGTGCTGAGCGCTGGTATCGTAATCGAATGGCAGGTAAACACGTACGTTGCGGTGACGGTTTAGTTGAGGCATCCGCATATTTTTATGGACTATCATCCGATCTGGGTCATAGTTTTTCTTGAGTGGGTCAAGAGGCATAGTCATAGCTACTCCATCGGCAAGCCATAAAAAAAGCGCTGTTGGTTTAATCAACAGCGCTTGTTTTGTTAAAAAAGAAAACGGGTTTTTTTATTCGCAAGGTTCTTTGTATAGGCGCTGACATGCTCTGCCATCGCTATGGAATAGGTGACAGCGGTGCGCTGGAATATCGACTTTGAATGAATCGCCAGCATCAACGTTGATGGTATCAGGGCGGCGATAGATGAAGTCTGCATCCATGTGCTCAAGGTGTAGGTAAGCTTGGGTCTCATAGCCAAGTTTTTCTACGACCTGTACTTTACCTTCAATCGTTGCGTCGCCTTCGCCTGCGGGTACTAAGTGCTCAGGGCGAACACCCAATGACATGCGCTCGCCTTTGGTCACGGTTGTACCATCAACAGGGATCCAGAATGCATTGCCGTCAGCCATTTGAACCATAACACGCTCAGCTTCGACTTGTTCGATGAATACACTCATGAAGTTCATCTTTGGTGAGCCGATGAAACCGGCAACAAAGCGGTTTTGCGGGTAGTGGTAAAGCTCTAGAGGCTTGCCAACCTGGGAGACATATCCACCATCAAGGACCACGATTTTCTGTGCCATGGTCATCGCTTCAACCTGATCGTGGGTGACGTAGATCATGGTACAACCGAGCTGCTTGTGCAGTTTGGCAATTTCGATACGCATTTGTACACGTAGCGCGGCATCAAGGTTAGAAAGCGGTTCATCCAGTAGGAAAACATTTGGCTGGGAAACTAAGGTACGACCGATTGCAACACGCTGGCGCTGACCACCAGAAAGGGCCTTTGGTTTTCGCTCAAGAAGATGGCCAAGCTGAAGGATATCTGCTGCGTGGTCAACACGGCGTTTGGTTTCGTCTTTGTCGGCTTTAGCTAGCTTCATGCCGAAAGACATGTTGTCGAACAGATTAAGGTGAGGGTAAAGTGCATAAGACTGGAAGACCATGCCCACGCCACGTTCTGACGGAGGTACGTCATTCATGTGCTCTTCGCCGATGTACAAATCACCAGAAGTAATGTCTTCTAGGCCAGCGATACAACGTAGAAGTGTTGACTTACCACAGCCTGATGGACCTACGAAGACAACGAATTCACCCTCTGCAATATCGAGATCAACGTTCTTGGAAATCAGGTTATCTCCATATGCTTTACATACATTTCGTAAAGTAACACTCGTCATCGAGCCTATTCCTCTAAGTTGTTGTTGCCAGCAAGGCCTCATCTTATTCGCGCGTGACCTTGCGGGTAAAGAATTTTTCAGCGTAATTGAAGAAAAACTGGGTAGAACGCCATTCATTAAGGGAATAGGCGTCTACCCTGACCAAATCCAAATTATCTACTTCCCCAAGAAATAAAATGGTGCTGTCGTCTTTAAAAAGAGTGGTTAGTGCAAAAGTGCATTACCTAACAAAAAGAACAGTGTCTTCAACTACCCAGTGGGTATGGTTGTATTCTTGCTGAGGATAAGCGTGAAAACATCCTCCTTATCAATAAATAAAAAGGGGGATGAGGGGGGGAGGAGTGTTTGGATCACACTTTGTCATTGTAAGGGCTGAAGGTATCTTTTATTCCCAGTAGTATGTGCGCTGTATCACAATCAAACGTCGTTATTAGATCTGCATCACTAAGCGAAACGACGGAGATCACGCTTTTCACACTTAGGGGGTGGGGGCGTAGGACACAGGATGATGCCGAGTGCTTGATACTGTTGGAAGATACAGACTGAAATTTGTATTGCAGAGTTGCTTGTGCAATACAGCCAATAACAATCATGAAGGATGTTAATAATGAAGAAAGTCCTCAGCACAGTCGCATTATGTACCCTTGCTGCTCTTGGTTCTGTCTCTGCACATGCAGCGATTGAAGAAGGTCAACTTACCATTTGGATTAATGGTGACAAAGGTTACAACGGCTTGGCAGAAGTAGGTAAACAGTTCGAAGAAGACACTGGCGTAAAAGTTACTGTCGCTTTCCCTGATAACCTTGCAGAGCGTTTCCCGCAGGTAGCTGCAGCTGGCGATGGCCCTGATATCGTATTCTGGGCTCACGACCGCTTTGGTGGCTATGCAAAAGCTGGCCTACTTGCAGACATTAATCCCTCTCAAGCGATGAAAGATAAAATCATCGATTTTACTTGGGATGCGGTATCTTACGATGGTAAGTATGTCGGTTACCCTGTTGCTGTAGAAGCACTTTCTCTGATTTATAACAAGGATCTTGTGCCAAACCCACCTAAAAACTGGGAAGACATCGAAGCACTGGACAAGACGCTTCAGAAAGATGGTAAGAAAGCGATCATGTGGAACTTGAAAGAACCGTTCTTCACATGGCCAATCCTAACTGCTGACGGTGGTTATGCCTTCAAATTTACTGCGAACGGCTACGACGTGAAAGACGTAGGTGTAAATAACGCGGGTGCGAAATACGGCATGAACTTCATCAAGTCTTTGGTTGATAAGAAAGTTATCTCTCCAGATATGGACTACAGCATCTCTGAAGCCGAGTTTAACAAAGGCACTGTTGCGATGACAATCAATGGCCCATGGTCTTGGGGCAACATTGAGAAGTCTGGTATCAACTATGGTGTCACTCTACTACCTAAGCTAAATGGCAATCCGTCTAAACCTTTTGTAGGCGTTCTTACAGCAGGTATCAGCGCCGTTTCCCCTAACAAAGACTTAGCCGTTGAATTCATCGAAAACTACTTACTGACTAACGAAGGTCTGGCGAAAGTTGACGCTGATAAACCACTCGGTGCTGTTGCACTGAAATCTTTCCAGCAGAAGCTTGATAAAGATGCCCGTATTGCCGCGACAATGGACAACGCAATGAACGGTGAAATCATGCCAAACGTTCCACAAATGACTGCTTTCTGGTACGCACAAGGTAACGCCATTCAGAACGTTGTTGACGGTCGCCAGGGGGTTGATGATGCCCTAGACGCCGCTGCAGGTCACATTCTTAAGTAATACCTTTTACGGGGAGGGGTAACTCTCCCTATTTTTATTTGTCATTTTGTTAGCAAGGAGCTGAGATGCAGTCAGTTCAAGGTGCAGAACTTCTGGATTCACCTCAAGAAAGTTCGAAATTTAATTATCGTAAGTGGCTGAAATGGTCACTGCTAGGCATGATCGGTACGGTTAACGGTTATGCTACTGTCTTAATGTATGCTCAGGGTGAAATTCCCTTCGCACTTCTTACCGTTGTTCTCACAGCTCTTGCTCTTTATATTTTTGGTAGTAAGAAAACCTACGCACACCGTTATATCTACCCGGGTATTGCGGGGATGATTATTTTCGTTATCTTCCCATTGATTTATACGATTGGCTTAGCATTTACTAACTACAGTGCTTCCAACCAGTTATCTCTTGAGCGTGCTCAAACTGTGCTTCAGCAGCGTTCCTTCTTATCAGGTGAAAGCTACGGCTTTGACTTGTATAAGGTTGATAATGGTCATCAGCTCATCATTAAAGCCGATGGTGAACTACTAGCCTCTGATGTTTTTGATATTACGAATCCACCAGCAGAAGAGTTCATGCATCTGCGTCAGGTAGACGTGGTACAGGGTGAGAAAGAAATCATTCGTACTATCGTGCAAAACCGCTCAAACCTTAACAAGGTAGAGTTGGAGATGCCTAGCGGTGAACATATTCGCATGAGTGGCCTGCGTAAGTTTGCTGCTGAAATGGCCTTGTTCACCATGCAGGAAGACGGTGAATCGCTGTTCAATAACCAAACGAACCAGCTATTCAAGCCAAATTACGAGATTGGTTTCTACCAGCCGGTCGATGCCAATGGCGAGTTTGTAGAAAAGCCTATTTCTCCGGGATTCGTGGTTGGCGTTGGTGGTGCAAACTTCAAACGCGTGATGACCGATGATGGTATCAAAGAACCGTTCCTTGGCATCTTCGTCTGGACTGTTGTTTTTGCCTTTCTTGCTGTTGCTCTGACGCTGGCGTTGGGTATGATTCTGGCTGTTATCGTACAGTGGGAACCGTTGAAAGGGAGTGGCATCTACCGCGTACTGCTTATTCTTCCTTATGCAGTGCCATCGTTTATTTCGATTCTTATCTTCAAGGGTTTATTTAACCAGAGCTTTGGTGAGATAAACATGCTGCTTGAAGCCATGTTCGGCATCAAACCATCGTGGTTCTCTGACCCTGTTATGGCCCGAGTGATGGTTGTACTGGTTAACACCTGGCTTGGCTTCCCTTACATGATGATCCTATGTATGGGCCTGTTGAAGTCGATTCCTGAAGATTTGTATGAAGCATCGGCCATTGATGGTGCCGGTCCTATCCAGAACTTCTTCAATATTACTTTGCCAATGTTGATTAAACCGCTGACGCCGCTACTGATTGCCAGCTTCGCGTTTAACTTCAACAACTTTGTAATGATTCAGCTATTGACCTCAGGCGGTCCGAACATGGTCGGTACGTCAGAGCCTGCAGGTTACACGGATTTGCTAGTAAGTTATACCTACCGAATTGCATTCGAAGGTGGCGGTGGTCAAGACTTCGGTCTAGCCGGTGCAATCGCAACCATTATCTTCATCTTGGTAGGTGGTATGGCACTACTTAACCTGAAATTTACCAACACTAAGCTTGAGCAGGACTAAGGAGAGACGTCATGCCAATGGTTCAACCTAAGTCATTAAAATACCGGGTATGGGCAACACACATTGGATTGTGCTTGTTCCTGGCGGCAACGATTTTCCCGCTGCTGATGATTGTTGCAATCTCCCTGCGTGAAGGTAACTTCGCTGGTGGTGAGCTAATTCCAAGCAACCCAACGCTCGATCACTGGCGATTAGCCTTGGGCTTCTCGGTAACAAACAGCGATGGCAGCGTAACACCACCGCCATTCCCTGTACTACTATGGCTGTGGAACACGGTGAAAGTGGCAGGCATTACCTCGGTAATCATTGTTGCTCTGTCGACAACCAGTGCTTATGCGTTCGCCCGTATGCGCTTCAAAGGCAAGAGCACCATCTTGAAAGGGATGATGATCTTCCAGATGTTCCCTGCGGTACTTGCTCTGGTTGCTCTATACGCGTTGTTTGACCGTCTAGGCCAGTACATTCCATTCTTGGGTCTTAATACCCACGGTGGCCTGATTTTCTCTTACCTTGGCGGTATTGCACTACACGTATGGACAATTAAAGGTTACTTCGAAACGATTGATGGCTCGCTGGAAGAGGCGGCAGCACTGGATGGTGCCACACCGTGGCAGGCATTCCGTTTGGTATTGTTGCCACTATCTGTGCCGATCCTTGCTGTGGTATTTATCCTGTCATTCATCGGTGTAGTTACTGAAGTACCGGTAGCTTCACTGCTACTGACTGATGTCAACAACTATACACTGGCCGTTGGTATGCAGCAGTACCTGTACCCTCAGAACTATCTATGGGGTGACTTTGCGGCGGCGGCAGTGCTATCGGCCATTCCGATTACTACCGTGTTCCTGCTAGCCCAGAAGTTTTTGGTCGGCGGTTTGACTTCAGGCGGTGTGAAAGGGTAAGCCGTATACAGTTAAACGTGTTAATAATGAAAACCGGATGCCTTGGCATCCGGTTTTTTTGTGGGGGGATATCTGAATAATATACTTAGTCTCTATTGCCCTTGCGCTTCTCACCATTAAAAAACATGAAACCCAGTATTGGAAACGCCACGAAACTTTTACTTCAGGCAATACCTGCTACGCTTTTAAAGTTGGTTCACGTTGTAAATAAACCCTAACTCGTAGAGGCTTCTAATGAAAAGATTACTTGTTCTGATGATGCTTGTTTTCTCTAGCTTTGCTTTTGCCAACTCTTCCTCTGGTCACGGTGGTGGTAGTACGGTCTCAACGCCACAAATCATATGTATGTATGAAGGGAAGATACTGGGTGTAACCGCTATTCCTGCCTATGAGTGCACGAAGTTGAAAAAAGAAATGAAAGAAGGCTCGAATAAGTAAATATGCCTCATTTTTATAAAAGTGATCATCATGATGGTCACTTTTTTTGTCTATAAAGTAGAATAAACGAGTATTGTATCTGTATGTTTTAAGTTGTCTTTTAAGGCTTACGTTAACATAGTGATTATCAATCCACTCGAATAATTAAAATTTGAGCAAATGCTGATCTTTGAGCATGTCTACCATCTTTTGTGTTTTACATTTGAGTTTGGGCTGATAGAATCATTCTATTGGGGTATAAGAAATTACCCCGCGCAATAATAACAATATGCTTGTTTTCACTTAGCAAGCAGCTCCCGGGCTTAGTGCCTAACAATGGTTTGGCCGCCGATCTGTTAGGGGAAGCTAAGTTCCACTTTATATTGGCGTTGCTGCATAGCTGGACTTACCTTTGTTAAAGAGTAAGTTTGTTTGGTAACCAAAACCCGACAGTTCTGTTCGGGTTTTTTTTATATTTAGCTTTAGAGTTCTTTGAGGGAGACTAGCGTTGAACAACCTGATTTCTACCATTGGACTTGGCGCGGTATAAGGCCTTATCGGCTGCTTTCAAGACTGAGTGCGGATTATCAATATTGTGGTTACCTGACAGGCCGATACTCACTGTTATATTGGTGGAAATTGTTTGCGCGTCTTTTGTGGTTTCATTGTTCTGGTGGGCGAGAATTTTCAGAGGATAGGCAGAGATACCTTTTCTTATCTGTTCTAAAAGTCTCATGCAATCTGCCTGGGCCTTACCTTTAAAAATAATAGTGAATTCTTCACCGCCATATCGGTATACCTTAGCAAGGTTAGCCTCTTTGGCAATAATACTGGCGACTAGGCGTAAAACATCATCGCCTGTTTTATGACCATATGTATCATTAAATTTCTTAAAGTGGTCAATGTCGATCATTGCTATAGAGTATGTACCGCCAAGATACTTCATTTCGGTGTCTAATGAACGTCGTCCAGGAATCCCCGTTAATTGATCAATATACGCTAACTCGTGGCTACAGTTGATCAGATTAGTCAGCAATAAAAGAGAACAAACCGTGTAAGCAACACTTGATATCATAGGAAACTGAAAAAAGGTAAGTGTTATTGCTGAGAATAGGGTACTGATAAATAATGCATGATCATGAGGCTGGTTGCGTTTGAAAATTAACATAGCATGTAATGTTATCGAGGCGATAAACAGTAAAATGATAGCCACAGGTAGCCGTGATATTAAAGGAAATCCGATTAAGTATTTTTGCCAAACCATTGATAAGTCGAAAGCTGATAAATAGCTTATTGCAACAGACGAACAGATAAACTGAGCAAATATGATGAATAGAAACAATATACCCGATCGAGTCAGTAAGCGCCGTTCGGGAAGACGGTGAATGATTAACAAGTTCAACGGTAGCAGTAGTGATAACAGTGTATAAGTCAGTTTAGTGGATTGGATGGACAGCGGTGACTGAAGCCATGTTTGTATGATGTAGTAACTGAGCAGTAATATGATTGCAGCTAATGAAGTGCGCGATTGATTAAACAGTTCCCCTAAAAAAACGGCGACAGGGAAAAGGATGTAAGGGAGCGAGATGAGCAAAACTTCGCTTGTTGAAGACAACTGGGGTACGCGGTGTAATCCAGCAAGTAGAGCTAATGCTAATAGGATTGGCGATCCAAAACGGAAAAAAGCACTTCTGCTAAGGGGAATAGAAAATGGCTGCATTACTTAGTTTAGTTACCTTTACTCATGTTGTTATCAAAAATCACTGAACGAGAACAGCACTCATCTCTATATTGATAATTATATACTGCACTACATCAGTATGCATAAAAAGTCTATTATCAGTTAAGTTTATAGCACTGGTTTGTTAATGGTTTTTGATATTAGGTTGAAATTGAGAGGTTGGTATACTGTCTAAATTTTGACACTAGGCTTGGAGCAAGCCTAGTGTTTGTTCGATAAAAAGAAGGTCACTTAATGAAAGGAAAGAGTTTTCTTACTTCTTGTGGTGAGAGATTCTCCACTCGTTCGATATTACGCTCTGGAATTCCTTCAGGATCAGGGTAGTGCTTCAACACCTTTTCCATACTGGCTTCGCGGATAAGGTGAAAAACCGGGTAAGGCGAACGGTTGGTTAAGTTCTCTGCATCATTAGGTTCGGTACCGTGAAAGTAGTAATCAGGATGGAAACTAGCGACTTGGTAAGTGCCTTGATAGCCCATTTGGAATAGCAGCGCATCGAGAAGATCAAGGTATTGGTTATAATCTGCAAAGTCACGGAAAAGATTTGGCGTGACGACGAGGGTGGTCTCCAATTCTTCTACTGGCGTATTATCTAGCTTCTGCAGCTGCTGGTAGATCTCTTCAAGGAGCACCTCTTCATTTGATGCCTCAGATATGAAGATTTGAATTTGTTTATTGCGATTCGGCTTGGCGGCAAACGGGCACAGGTTAAGACCGATGACGACGTCTTCCAACCATTGTTTGACCTGCTGATGTACTTCTTCGTTTTTGTAATTTGGCATAGCTGACTTTTCATTGAGCCACTGAGCATGTGACTGGTGTAGTTAATGTAGTTATAAAGTGGAAATGGAAAAAAGGCCAGCAAGCGCTGGCCCTTTTATTTTGTCAAGATGGCTGATTAAGCTTCAGCAGACTCCGCAGGTGCTTTCTCAGCTTCTGGTGCCGGGAACTGTTTAACAGGCTTAGCAACAAGTTGGCGAGTCGAAGAGCGCACTTCTGCAATGTTTACTTCGAGCTGATCACCAAGTTGGTATTCTTTTACCTTGTCGATGTTCACGATACCGAGTTCACCGTTACACTCGATGCGTTCTTTGTTATCAAGGATCAATGGCGCAGGGATGAAAGCTGCAGCACCATTCTCCAGTAGACGAACACGCATACCTGCACGGTTGATGTCGAAAATCTCAGCAGTAAATACGGTTGCTTCTTTAACGGCATCTTTAAGCAGGCGAACATATAGCCAATCGGCAACATCACGCTCAGCCATGCGGTGGCTGCGGCGGTGAATCGCAATCTCTTCACCAACGCTGTCATCGGGTGTCTGGCTTGGCTCTTGACCTGAGATAACCGCTTTAAGCAGGCGGTGGTTGATCATGTCACCGTACTTACGGATTGGTGATGTCCACGTAGCGTAGACATCCAAGCCCATGGCATAGTGAGGAGCAGGCTTGTTGCCGACTTCACTGTATGCTTGGAACTTACGCAGGCGGTTGTCAAGATACGTACTCTCTTGATCATTTAGCCAGCGACGAAGTGCACTGAAGCCTTCTAATGTCAGTAGTTGTTCTTTTTCAAACGGAGCTTCGGCTTTGGTTAGAAAGTCCATCGCCGTATCAAGCTTCTCTGGATTGAAACCGTTGTGGTAGTTATAAACACCCATGCTGAATTTTTCTTTCAGCACACGACCCGCACAGATATTTGCAGTGATCATCGCTTCTTCGATCATGCGATTGGCTGTACGTCGAGGGTCGGTGTGAATCGCAACAACATCGTTATCTTCACTCAGCTCGAAACGGTAGTCCGGACGATCTGGGAATACAACAGCATTTGCCGCACGCCATTCACTGCGAGCAAGAGCAAAACCATGAAGCGCTTTAATTTGCTCTAGGATGGTTTCGGTTGGGTTCCAATTCTCACTGGTGCCGTTTTCAAGCAGATCCGAGACATTATCATAAGCCAAGCGGGCTTGAGACTTAATCCAAGCGGCGAAGAAGTGAATGTCGTCTTGGATAACACCGTCGTTATTAATGCTAACACGGCAGCAAAGCGTTGGACGTTTCTCATTTTCAAGCAAAGAGCAGAGCTCATCACTCAGTTCACGAGGAAGCATCGGGATATTTCTGCCTGGTAGGTAGATGGTGAAACCACGTTCACGGGCTTCTTTATCCATCTTATCACCAACATCTATATAAGAGGTTGGATCGGCAATGGCGATGGTGATTTCAAAACTGCCATCATCTTTGGCAACGGTGTAAATTGCATCGTCCATATCTTTGGTCGATTCACCGTCAATAGTAATGAAAGGAAGTCCGGTCAGATCTTCGCGCTCAAGGCCTTCTTCAAGCATTGACCAGCTATCTTGAGGTGCAGGTTCTGCTTTTGGAAGATCGTGACGAGCCAGTGTTACCCACCATGGCGCAATCTTATCATTGCTGTCGGTGATCTTTTCTTTGATTTCGCAGAAGAAAGTCTTGTTGTCACCAACCAGCGGGTGGCGTGTCATGTTGGCAACAACCCAGTCACCTTCTTTCAGTAACTCTGGGTTAAGGCCTTTAACAGGGCGAGCTTTAATGGCATCTTTCAGCTGCGGGTGATCGGGAATAACATGCAGGCGGTCGCGAATAAGCTTTACTCGTCCAATGAAGCGAGTAACGAATTGCTCAATCAGTTCCTGCGGTTCGGCAACTTCACGTTCCTTTTCCGTACGAATAACGGCCATAACACGATCACCGTGCATCACGTTTTTCATATAGTTAGGTGGAATGAAGTAGCTTTCCTTGTTGTCGACTTCAAGAAAACCAAAGCCACGGTCGGTTGCTTTGATGCTGCCTTCTTTCTTAGGAAGCGTTTCCTGAATTTGTTTTTTAAGCTGTGCTAGTAAAGGATTATCTTGAAACATTATGCCCGGTCTCAGGTTATTAACACGGACACTATAAAGTTTTCAGCCCATAAAACCAAGCTTCAACCCCGTACTGACACCGGATTATCATGTTTGTTTAAAGAGGTATATAAAGGAGGGGGAGGGTTTTGGGCTCCTTGCTGATCACGCTGAGGGGGTGTTGAAGGGTAATAAAGGAAGGATTGATAACAAAAGTGGGTTAATAATTAGCAATTTGAAGGTGTTTTAAATGAGGTGAGTATCTAATTTTCCTCGAAAATGGCTGACCTGTTGCACTTATTGTATAAATAATAGGTGCTTGAAGGTTAATTTGTGACAGTGCTCAATTTTTTCTGGCTTTTTATCTTGTAATGGCGCACAATGCGCGCCTCTAGTCGAGGCCCAAGCTTGTGGTTGCTGTTGCAGAACCGTTTATTAGCATTAGGGGCCCCGTTTTACGTTAGATCATTTATTGGGATCCCAATGCAAGAATCTGTTACAGAATTTCGTCAGTTAGAACTGGCCGACACACTACTATCCGCACTAGACTCAATGGGCTTCGTTGCGCCAACACCTATCCAGGCGGCGTCTATTCCTCTTCTACTTACTGGTGCTGATGCACTAGGTAAAGCACAAACTGGTACAGGTAAAACAGCGGCATTCTCTTTGCCTCTACTAAACAAGTTGGATCTTGGTCAGCATAAGCCTCAGGCTATTGTTATGGCTCCAACTCGTGAATTGGCAATTCAGGTTGCTGCTGAAATTAAAGTTCTAGGTCAAAACATCAAGGGCCTTAAAGTTCTTGAGATTTACGGTGGTGCATCTATCGTTGATCAAATGCGTGCACTGAAAAATGGTGCCCACATTGTTGTTGGTACTCCAGGTCGTGTTAAAGATCTTATCTCTCGTGACCGCCTGCACCTTGATGAAGTAAGTACGTTTGTACTTGATGAAGCCGATGAAATGCTAAAAATGGGCTTTGTTGATGACGTAACGTGGATCATGGAACAAGCTCCAGAGTCAGCTCAGCGCGTATTGTTCTCGGCAACTATGCCTCCAATCGTTAAGCAAATTGTTGACCGCTTCCTACGTAACCCAGAGCGTATTGACGTTGCTGGTGAAAACCGTACTGTTTCTCAGGTTGAGCAGCAGTTCTGGGTAGTTAAAGGCGTAGAGAAAGACGAAGCAATGATGCGTCTTCTTGAAACTGAAGAAACGGATGCATCTATCGTATTCGTTCGTACCCGTCAGGATACCGAGCGTCTAGCTGATTGGTTGTCTGCTCGTGGTTTCAAAGCTGCAGCACTGCACGGTGATATTCCTCAGTCACTGCGTGAGCGTACTGTTGATCACATCAAAAAAGGTGTTATCGATATCCTAGTTGCGACTGACGTTGTCGCTCGTGGTCTTGATGTTCCGCGTATCACTCACGTGTTTAACTACGACATCCCATTCGATGTTGAGTCATACATCCACCGTATTGGCCGTACTGGCCGTGCTGGACGTGAAGGTAAAGCGATCTTGTTGGTTCGTACCAACCAGATCCGCATGCTGCGTACAATCGAGCGTGTAACTAAGTCTCGTATGGAAGAAATCCAACTTCCAAACCGCGATCTTGTTGCTGCGTCTCGTCTGAACCGCCTAGGTCAGGAGCTAGAAGCTCAGAAAGAAGAATCTAGCCTAGAAGCGTTTGTTGAGCTTGTAGAGAAGCTACAAGAAACCATCGAGGTTGATGCTGCTACTCTAGCTGCGATGCTACTTAAGCGTCAGCAAGGTAACCGTCCTTTGTTCTACAAAGGCCCAGACCCGATGATCGCTGCTATCGAGCGTGAGAAGCAACGTCGTGAGCGTCGTGGTGGTGAGCGTGGTGAGCGTGGTGAACGTGGTGAGCGTGGCGAACGTCGAGAGCGTCGTACTTACAACAACGCTGACTGGGATACTTACCAGCTACAAGTTGGCCGTGAGCAAGGTGTTCAGGTTAAAGATATCGTTGGCGCTATCGCAAACGAACTAGGTCTGAGCAAAGAGTTCATTGGTGCGATTAAACTAGCTCCAGGTCACACTTATGTTCAGCTTCCTAAGAAAATGACAAGCGAAGTGGCTTCTCAGCTTAAGAAACTGCGCATTCGTCAGAATGAAGTAAAAGCTGTTGTTGTTGCTGACGATGTGCTACGTGAGCACCGTCGTGACGGTAACCGTGACGGCAACCGTGGTGGCTACCGTGGCAACCGTGATGGTAACCGCGATGGCAATCGTCCACGTCGTGACGGCGAGCGTCGTTTCGACCGCAACCGTGGTGGTGATAACCGTGGTAGTTACCGTGGTGAGCGTAACCATGGCGCACCTCAGCGTGACCGTAAGCCTCGCTTCGAAGATTAATCAACTCAGATTTAACCATCGAGTGTGATAAATGATAAATCCAGCCCTAAAGGGCTGGATTTTTTTATGTCTGCAATAAAATCCACGGCTTCTAATGACTTAGTTTTCAGTTTGTTAAGTCTGATTTTTAAGACAAATATAATTGTCCCTTGTGGCACACGCTCTATACTTTTCCAAATGGTTACTTATAGGGAATGTCGACATGTCACCAGAAGTCTCAACATGGTTAGCTCGGGATCCAGATCCTGGTACACGAGAAGAGTTGCAACAATTAGTCGATGCTAATTGCCAATCCGAACTGGCAGAGCGGTTTTCTTCTCGTCTCGCCTTCGGTACAGCCGGGCTGCGCGGTATTGTGGGTGCCGGGCCAAACCGGATGAATCGGTTGGTCATTCAAGAAACGGCTTTAGGGCTGGGAAAATATCTGCTTCAGGAAAATACCCAGTCAGCTTCAAAGGGGGTGGTGATTGGTTACGATGGCCGCCCTGATTCCCGTCAGTTCGCCCATGATGCAGCCTCAATGCTAGCGTCTTTGGGGATAAGGGTCTACCTGACTGAAAAAGAGGCTCCTACGCCTGTAGTTGCTTTTGGTGTGCGTCATCTCAATGCTGCTGCAGGTGTGGTTGTTACTGCTAGCCACAACCCACCAGCATACAATGGGTTCAAGGTGTACTGGGGCAATGGTGCGCAAATCATTCCCCCTCATGACTCGGGTATCGCCCAGCAGATAGATATTGCGGCGACTGACCCCTTGCCTGTGTACGCTATTGGTGATGCCGAACGGGCAGGTTTGTTGGTGTGGCTAAATGACGATTTCTACATGGCGTACCGAAAAGCACTTAATACTAGCGTGTTGCTTTCCAACCATAATGAACCTGAGGCGTTGAGTTTGGCCTATACGGCAATGCATGGTGTTGGGGCAGAGTTGGCCGAATTACTGTTGGCTGATGCAGGCTTCAGCAAGGTTTATAGTGTTGCTGCTCAACGTGAACCAGATGGCCGGTTTCCGACTGTGAATTTTCCCAACCCTGAAGAGCCGGGGGCGATGGACTTGGTGATCGCCGAAGCTGATAAACATCAAGCCATGTTGGCTTGCGCCAATGATCCCGATGCGGACCGGTTTGCTGTCGCCGTGCGGACAGAGGAGGGGGCATACCAAATGCTGACTGGCGATCAGGTCGGTGTGCTGTTAGGTCATTACTTATTGACCCATGCCGTGCCGACACAGAACTTGGTGGGTACAACCATTGTTTCTTCCACTTTGCTGGAGAAAATTGCTGAGTCGGTTGAAGCTTCATACTTTCAGACGCTAACTGGGTTTAAGTGGCTGACCAATGTTGCAATGGAGAAACAGACCGATGACAGTCAGTTCTTATTTGCCTATGAAGAAGCACTCGGTTACACCGTGGGTAATGTCGTATGGGATAAAGACGGATTGTCTGCGCTCGTTGCTTTTGCACAGTTAACAGCGGAACTTATCGCGAAAGGAAAAACGGTATGGGATCAGCTTGAATCAATTTATCGCGAGCATGGATTGTATATCAACGCTCAGCGCAGCATTGCCTTGCAGCAGGGTTCACCACCGATTGGTGACACACTCCGTGCAACGCCACCAACGCAAATTGCAGGGCGAGGTATTGCCATCACCGATGACCTGAAAGTATCTCAACGTTTCCATGCCGACGGAATGGTAGAGCCGATAGATTTGCCACCCAGTGATGTGTTGATTTATCACCTCGATGACGGTTCTCGGGTCGTGGTTAGGCCATCAGGGACCGAGCCTAAGCTCAAATGTTATTACGAGGTCGTTGAAGCAATGAGCCACGAAGATTGTTTCAACCATGTACAGGTGCGGGCCGAAGAGGCGATGAATGACTTGATCAGTAAGCATCAGGCATCGTTAGCGTAATACCAATCGACCCCAGCCAGAGAGCTGCTCTGGCTGGGGAAGAGTGTATATGGTGGGGCGTCGCGCTTACTTGGTACGCTTTTCGTTGAGCTCTGCATAGGTATGAAGCAAATCAGTCAGTGCTTTCATCCAGCCAAATGCGTCTTTTGGTGCGTTAACTAATACTTTTTCCACTTCTTCACAGTGCTGCTCAAGAGTAACCGCTTCTTCCAAGTTGAACGACATGGCGTAGAAGTGCCAAAGTACAAGGCGAGTCATACGTACCGTATTTTGTTTGGCATTGTCTGACTCTTCGAAAGCGGTGCTGACTTCGCCAAGAGCAATAGCCGTCATACGCAGCATGGCATCAAACTGAGCAGATTTCATGCGATCTTCGCTGTCAATCTCTTCCTGCTCAAAGGTAAAGATTTCTTGCATCGTCTCTTCAGGTACCATACGACCAAGTACACGCAAGCTGAATTCTTCTAATTCATGGCGTGGCATTGTCATCAGGCACTCTAGTTTATAATCGCGTTCCATTTTATCTCTGCTTGGCTATCAGTTGTGGGGCGCGTATTTTGCGTGATTTTGTCCGTAATTTCCAGCCAATAGGTGGGGTTAGGCTGTTTATGACGGTTCAGCTCGCTTCAAGGAGTAATGTGCTTTGACAAAGTACTGACAAAATAAAGTGAACCTTGCGGTATGGTCGGCGCGAATTTGCCACGAAAGCGACGTTATGACCAAGCACCAGAAGTCCAATGATCCTCAAATCAATGATCCTAAAGTCAATGAACTGAACAAGCCATCATCAGCATTTTCAGCGCCTGAAAACGTAAGCAAATCACGTCGCTCATACCGTAAATTGAAATTTTCCGTATTCGGCGTCTGTCTGCTTACCGCTGCTGGACTGGTAAAGATGGGGGTTGATATCAATGATGAAGTCACCGCAAAGTTCGAGGGGCAGCTGTGGCAATTACCTTCTGTTGTATATGCGCGTGAATTGGCGCTACAGCCTGGGGCTGTGATCCGCTATGACGATTTGATTAACGAACTGGAAGCGCTTAAATACCGCAAAGTCAGCAATCCCTCTCGCCCTGGGGACTATTCGACCAGCCGATTGAAGGTTGAGTTTATCCGCCGTCCTTTTGAATTTCGTGATGGTCAGCAAGATGCGCGGCATGTTGTTGTCAAATTTGACTATTCCAAAGTGAAATCGATCACCGAGGTTGATTCCAATCGAGAGCTTGGATATATCCGGGTCGAGCCTAAGTTGCTGGGTATGCTAGAAGCGAAGACAGATGAACAGCGCCTCTACCGCCCGAAAGATGAAATGCCAGAAGCCTTGATAGATGCTTTGATTGCTACAGAAGACCGTGATTTTTATCAACATGACGGCGTTTCTCCGACAGCGATTGCAAGGGCATTCATTGCTAACCTTAAGGCCGGACGGACCGTACAGGGTGGCAGTACCCTGACTCAGCAATTGGCCAAGAACATGTTTTTGACTAGTGAACGCAGTCTGTGGCGAAAAGCGCGTGAAGCCTATATGGCGCTGATCATTGACTATCGTTACAGCAAAGATCAAATTCTGGATGCCTATCTAAATCAAGTGTATTTGGCCCAAAGTGGCCGCGATGCGGTGCATGGCTTCGAGCTAGGCTCGCGCTTTTACTTTGGCTTGCCATTGTCAGAATTGCGGGTCGATCAGCAAGCGCTATTGGTCGGTTTGGTGAAAGGCCCATCATATTACAACCCATGGCGTTACCCTGATCGTACAAAGCGTCGCCGAGACTTGGTGTTGCAACTTATGTTCGAAAGCGGAGTTCTGGAACAAGAGGATTATCTTGTTGCAGTAGATAAGCCACTTGATATTCAAGAAAAAGGAACGATATCAAACCGCCAGCCTGCGTACTTTGGTCAGTTACAGCGCGAGTTGGCGGCAAAAGTAAAAAACTATCAGGCAGGACAGGGACTGAGGTTATTTACGACATTAGATCCTCGTTCTCAGGAGATGGCCGAGCAGTCTGTGCGTAAAGTGATCCCTCAGCTTGAGTCTAAAGCCGGCGATCAACTTGAAACGGCAGTAGTGATCGCTGACCGAGAGAGTGGGGAAATCCGTGCAATGGTGGGTGGATCCCGGCCTGGATACGATGGCTTCAACCGTGCCGTTGATGCCAAACGTCAGATTGGTTCTGTGGTAAAACCGGCGATATATTTGGCGGCGTTGGAGCGACCTAAACGCTTCTCTCTTTCAACAAGTCTTCAAGATCGGCCATTGACCCTAAAAGGTCAGAATGGGGAAAATTGGTCGCCACGAAATTATGATCGTCAGTATCGTGGTGAGGTGCCGCTCTATACTGCGTTGGCAAAGTCATACAACATCCCGACGGTGAATTTAGGAATGGCAGTAGGCTTGGATGAAGTGATAAATACGATGGAAAAACTCGGTATCGATAAAAATGAGGTACCAGCGTTACCGTCAATACTGCTTGGGGCGTTTACCTTGACACCAGTAGAAGTCACTCAAATGTACCAGACTATTGCCAGTGGTGGTCATCGGACAGAGTTATCTGCACTGGGTGCGGTGGTCGATAGTAAAGGTAATATACTTTATCAGTCGTTACCGATTTCGACTCAAACCGTTTCGCCACAAGCCTCGTGGTTAACGATGTATGGTTTGCAACGGGTGGTAAGTGAAGGTACCGGGCGGTATCTCAATCAAATTTTACCGTCTTCTCGTCTCGCAGGGAAAACCGGTACATCCGACA
Source organism: Photobacterium lutimaris (assembly GCF_003025555.1). Taxonomy (GTDB): domain Bacteria; phylum Pseudomonadota; class Gammaproteobacteria; order Enterobacterales; family Vibrionaceae; genus Photobacterium; species Photobacterium lutimaris. Next base: position 245,992 of record NZ_PYMH01000004.1, read on the forward strand.
AAGGCCGTGACAGTTGGTATGTCGGTGTTGATGGGCGCGAGGTGGTGACCATCTGGATGGGAAGAGATGATAACAAGGCGGTAAAACTGACTGGCTCTTCGGGGCCGCTGCGTTTGTATGCGGATTATATCCAAAATCGTGACCCTGAACCTTTCGTTATGCGAGCGCCTGAGCAAATCACCGAGTTTGATTATTACCGTGATCAACGCGGCGTATTATCACAAAGCTGTGTGGGACAAACCCATCTTCCCGCTTGGGATCCTCAAGGGACACTTAAGCAAGGCTGTGTGAAAAAAGTTGAAAGCTTCTTAAAGCGTCTTTTTCAATTTAACTGATATGCTGGATTAAGAGCCTGTCACAATAAGATATTAACTCTAAGTATTATTAATAGCTTGGAGTTAATTGTCATTTCATTATTGCTTTGCAATAAGCAAAAAAGGCTGTGTTAATAAAACACCAATAATTAATATCTTTATTTTCAACCCACTAGCCGTTAATCACATTGGCTCATAAATTGTATTACTCATTGTTGAGATAATAAGGAGTAGGCAATGAGTATCATCGCAGGCATTTTTACTACCCGCTGGACACCAGAGCTCACAGCGGTAAAGCATAATATAGACAGACATATATCACGTGATCAGGGTGACGATCGCCATAGCTATTCCGACTCCCACCTATTTTTGAGCCAGATTGATTATCAGTGTTATGGCGAAGCAGCCAAGGCTGATGATGAAAAGGGGTTTGTCGTTGGGACTGGACACCCATTGTTATCTTCATCGATTAAAAGCGATATGGCGTCATTGCTCGAAAGCCCCAATATCGAGCAATCCTTGCTTGAGGCCGAGGGGACTTTCTGTGTATTTCTGTATCAGAAAAATAGTCCAAAGTTATCGATATATACCGATAGCCTAGCGATTCGGCCTTACTACTTTATGCAGTATCAGGGAGCGGTGATATTCAGTACCTGCTTGCGCTTGTTCCCTGAACTTGGCATTCCGCTCGAGAACAACCTAGAAGCGCTGACAGAAATAGCCACCTTGGGTTACCCATTAGCAAGCAAGACACCTTACAGTCAGGTGTTTGCCTCTCGACCTGGCGAATTGCTAGAAATTTCTGACTTGAATATGCTGGAAACGTCGTCTGTCGGTATTCAACGTAGACGTTATTTTAAATGGTCTGATGCCGATATCCCCTCCTGTTCACTTGAAGAAGGCATAGCGCGTTTAGATGCTGGTTTTAAACAGGCCACTGAGCGTTACCTTGGCTCGGATCATTCGACCGTCAGTACATTATCCGGAGGATTGGACTCACGGGTTATTGCTTCGGAGTTGCAGCGGCGGGGCGTCGAATTAGAATGCTTGAATTTTTCGCGCAGCAAGTCGCAAGACGCGAGTTATGGACAGCAGTTTGCAGCCTATCATCATATCCCGCTTCATAGTGTGCGGGTGACCGATACCCAAGAATTAACGGTTGAACAACGACTTGGTCAACACTGGCAGCCGGATAGCTTTGAATACTACGATAAATTAGCACGGCCACGCCTTTTCTGGTCAGGTAATGGTGGGAGTGTATGCGTCGGGCAAATATACACGGGTGAAGCCGTGATTGAAGCATGCCAGCAAGAGAACCTAGAATTGTTGGTTGACTGCTACCTAGAACAGCAGATGGCCTATATACCAAACCGTTTAATCAAGCAGGGAGCAATCCTTCAAGAGCGCCTCAGGGAAAATATCATTGATAGCTTCAAGGAGTATGCGCATTTGCCTTTAATAAAAGCCTATCAGTTATTTTTGTGGGAGAACGATCAACATCATCACTTAGCCCTGCCGTACGAAGAAATGGATCGTTTCCAGTTGGACTTTTGTTTGCCTTTTTACAGTAAATCCGTGCTCAAGGCGATGTTCGCGATGGAAACCCAATGGGCATTAAAGCACGGGGTATATATGGCGTGGTTGCAGCAGTGTTACCCCCAAGCCTTGATGACCCCCTGGCAAACCTATCCCGGTCATATTCCCTGTCCAATCGATGTTGAAAAACCCAAAGCCACACAATGGCAATTTTCTTTGCCAACAAAGACAAAAAACCAATTACTCCGAGAGGCCATAGCCACAGTGTTTAGCGAAAATGGAAATATATACAATCGCTCTGTGCTGGGCTTACAATTTACGCTGACGGCACTGCGGCTCTATGATTGCACCGCTGGACTGACAATGGTCAAACGAATGAACACCTATGTACTTAAGTAATTTGTGTATGCCCAAGTATTTGGGTCCGTAGGCTTTGACTTGGGTAATGAAGGGTTATCAGCTAGAATGCACCGCTTGTTGAAACGTTCGGAAAATATACATGCGACTACTGAAATCAACCGTGCATCCTGATTTACAACACCTGGAACCGTCTGAGCTCCAGCAACAGACGTTTCACCGTAAGGCGGCACGAGGTATCATTCTTAACGGTGAAAATATCTTAATGTTGTATACCGAACGTTACCATGACTATACCTTGCCCGGTGGCGGTATAGATGACGGCGAAGATGCCATTGAAGGTTTGATCCGTGAGCTGGAGGAAGAAACGGGAGCCCAGAACATACGGGATATCCGAGACTTTGGCATCTACGAAGAATACCGCCCTTGGCATAAACCAGACTTTGATATCATGCATATGCTCTCATACTGCTACGTTTGCACAATCGACGAGCAGCTTGGGGATACCAGGCTGGAAGATTATGAAGTGAAGAATGGCATGAAGCCGGTTTGGCTTAATATTTTTGATGCGATTGCCCATAATGAGCACACTATTGCTAACAGTGATAAAAAAGGCATGTCGATTGAGCGTGAAACCTTCTTGCTGAAAACGATTGCTAGTGAATTGCTGGGCAGGCAGGAAACCGGGATGTTACCACTAAAAGCGGCGAGCTAATCTGAGTCAAAACCCAAAATTAGGCAGTTAGGTGCCTCTGCAAATAGAACGGCCTTAACGGCCGTTTTTTTACGTCCAGAATTCGAGTTATCAATATTATTGAGCTTGCTATAACGGTAGTGTGTCTATTTGCGGCTAGACGTTAAAGTATATGATTGGTATCACAGTTATTCCTTTATGGAGAATAGTTTTCTATAGAGAAGTGTTTAGGGAGGATAAATGAGAAACTTTTTTTCTCTAGATAGCGGTACATTAACCTTATAAAGACAAGGGCTTATATATCCTCATTTTGCATTTAAATAAGCCTGATACCCTACAAGAGTCATGAAGGTGATGAACATGAAAAAGCATCTATGGAATGGTTTCATTGAGACTGTAAAACGTGAAGTTGTGCCAGCTCTTGGCTGTACCGAGCCCGTCTCTGTCGCATTGGCCGCTGCGATGGCAACACGTGAACTCAATAGTAATCCAACCCAAATAGAGGCCTTTGTTTCACCTAATTTGATGAAAAATGGTATGGGGGTCGCTGTACCGGGCACCGGAATGGTCGGTTTGCCAATTGCTGCTGCGGTGGGGGCATTGGCCGGCGATGCTGATGCCGGCCTAGAAGTATTGAAAAATATCACTCCGAAAGACGTAGCTTTAGCCAAAGTGATGCTCGAAAACAACGCGGTATCAGTAGGTGTTGCTGATGTCAGCAATATTTTGTTTGCCAAGGTGATTGTGAGTAATGGTACGGATACCGTAACGGTGATCATTGCCGATAGTCATACGCGGGTGATATCTATCGAGAAAAATGGTCACGCGGTGTTTATTGCGGATCCCCAAAATACCACTCAACCAATGGCTGGCAATAATATTTTCGAACAAGTTAAGGCCGAAGATATTTTTGAGTTTGCTCTTAACGCGCCGCTAGCTGATATTGATTTTATTTCGCAGGCATACTCGCTAAATGACGAGCTATCAAAAGAAGGTCTGACCGGTAAATACGGTTTACAAATTGGAGCGATCTTCCAGCGTAATGTCGATCGCGGCTTGTTGTCTGGTGGTTTGTTGACTGATATTTTGCGTCGCACATCAGCGGCTTCAGATGCCCGAATGGATGGCGCGATGAAACCGGCGATGAGTAACTCAGGCTCGGGGAATCAGGGGATTGCCGCAACTATGCCTGTTTTGGTAGTGGCGGAGCATATCAACGCCGATCATGAAACGGCAGTTCGTGCTCTAATGATGTCGCACCTGATGGCTATTTATATCAAGAGTTACCAGAACAAGTTATCGGCACTGTGTGGCGCAACAACAGCTTCGATGGGAGCAGTGGCCGGCATGACCTGGCTGCTTGGCGGTCAGTTCAGCCATATCACTAGTGCTATTTGCAGCATGATTGGCGATATCACGGGTATCATTTGTGATGGTGCCAAGGCCAGTTGTGCAATGAAGGTATCATCGTCTGCCAGTGCGGCTATCAAAGCGGCATTGATGGCACTGGATGGCATTCGCGTAACGGGCAATGAAGGTATTGTTGCGGATGATGTTGATGCCTCAATCCGCAATATGTCAACGTTGGCCAATGGCGCGATGACCCAAACGGATGTCCAGATTTTGGACATCATGGTACATAAATCATCGGCACATAAATAATTCTATTGAATTAATGGCTATGTACATCACCTGCATAGGAAAAGGGCACTTCGGTGCTCTTTTTTGTCACAATAATAGACTAGCTTTTGAAGATAGCCTGCGCTGCCGGAATGACTTCGGAAAAACTCGCCCCAGGCGTTAATGACTTCATTCGTGTGATGAAGTCTAAGCGTATCTTGGTGTATTGGTAGCGCGTTTTACAAACGAGCCATTCAGAGCGATCTGGGTGTACCTCAGTATTGATACATTGCCCTTCCACACGACTATCATCCCTGAGCTCAAGTAATACATCATAATGGGCATCACATGCTTGTTCGAGATAATTGTGCAGTGTGAAATCTATCGGTTGGTAACGATTTGTCATAACGCAGTCTCGGTATTAGGGGGAGCGTTTTTGCTTTGTCCCCTGTTGGGTGAAAGCTGAGTAAAGATTTCTTGGCCACCACATAAAAGCGTAGTCAAAAATGAGAATCTCGCTCAATACTGAAACAACCTGAAATAGTTTCGGTTCTTTGTGGATGGCGTGGGATAGGGAGAGAGGCCACAATGTCGTTGGCTGTGACCTCAGGGGGAAGAGTTATACTGCGATACTTACTGGCTGTAGGTACTGCTGCCATGCATCATGGTACAGCGATTTCGATGTCGCTCTTAGCTTTTTGATTTGAGCCATCTCAAATTCATTCTGAGGGCGGTTCTGGCTTAGTGCCGTTCGCTCGATATGCTGAATTTGTTCGTAAATTTTATGCTCTTCACCATTCTTAACGTCAGAAATAGCATCTAGGTGCAACTGAACTTCGGCAATTAGCTCGGAATCAGGCAGTTGAACCAGCAATTTCAAATCACGGTAACCAGAATCCGTTGGGGTCTTAAACCGATTTTTAACTGACACAATGGTTGCTTCTTTGCTAATGAGTTCAAAAGCATTAACCAGACCATGGATATCATCTGCAACCAGTGATGCTCGGGCCAAGTCGGTTATTTTGCTGGCATCTCCGTTGAGCTCAGTGGCAATTTTCTTTTCGGCCCGCTCTCTTGATTTCACATCAGGTAGCACGATATCAGTATTGGTCATCAAGCCGACTTCGTTCATCAGGTTGGCCAGCTCTTGCTGGGCTGAAGGAGCGATGTTGTATAAATCTTCGAAATGAGTATATGGCTGTTGAATATCAATCGCGCGCCAGCTCTCAATGCTATAAAGTCCGCTCAGGCTTTTTTGGAACGACTTTTTGCTGGCTTCAGAATGCTTTGGTGATATCTCATAATCATTTCCAGAGTAGTCTGCCATCAATGGTGCTGCCATCGCTGACCCACGGGTCAGAAAAAACAGAACAAAACACGTTCGAAGTACAGATTTAAAATGCATCAAACAACTCCTTTGCTGCCTGAACAATTCAGGCATCATACGTAAAAAGGTGTGTCTTCGCGGACAGGGCCTGCTAAGAAAAAGTGACGTATTTTTTGAGTTGCTAGCTACTCTATGCTTGCTAGGTTATCAAAGTTATCTGAACGCTGGATGAACTTGGAAAATACATTGGTAGGAGTTAACAGAAGCCTGACAAAATTACCGGTAATTGACTGAAATAAAAAGGGAAGCAAATTGCTTCCCTTAATATGAATATCTGCTAGCTTGCTATTGCTAGGGGGTCAGGTTGTAAGTATTGATGCCAGGCTTGTTGGTACAATTGCTGGGACTGTTGTCTTAACACTTTGATTCTTGCCACTTCAATGTCATTCAGCTGACGCAACTGTTGGCTAGCTTGGCGCTCAATGTGCTGAATAGTTTCATAGATGTCGTGCTCCGGGCCACTTTTGATTTCTGCAATGGTATCCAAGTGAAGCTGTACTTCGGCAATCAGGCCTGTTTGAGGAAGCTGTACCAGTAGTTTCAGATCGCGGTAACCAGAAGAGGCGGGTTGCTTGAATCGATTCTTGGTTTCGACAATGGTGCTTTCACGATTCAAATGGTTAAAGGCATCGACTAGCGAGGAAATGCTATTGGCGACCAGCGTACCACGGGCAAGGTCTGTCAGCATTTCTGGCCGGCCTTTGAGTTCGGTAGCAATCTTCTTCTCTGCGCGTTCGCGGGATTTTACACCAGGAATGATAGGCTTTGCTTCAGTGTGAAGGCTAACTTGAGTCAGCATCTGCTCGAGCTCTTTCTGGGCAGCATGAGCGTGCAGGTATAGTGTATCGAATTGGCTGTAAGGCTGGCTTAATGCTTCTTGTCGGAAGCTCGGTATTGAAAATAAACCGCTAAGGGAACGTTGGAAGTTATCCTTGGTGTCTTGTGTTGGGGATGGAAGTTTAAATTCCGAATCAGCTAATTGTGGTACAGCTGCATTGGCCACAGGGCCTCGTCCGAAAACACATAACAGAACGAAACACGTTCTGAATAAAGACTTCGCGATCATTGGATCTCCTTAGTATCACCGCTTCAACGTCAAGCGGTACATATAAGATATCTGGGCGAAGGCTGGGTTTTCAATATGAACGTAGTAGAAAGTCTGGGGGCAAAGTATCATCCTGTGACGTGCTTCCCAATCAGCATATTTACAGTGTGAGCTGGCCCATAAATAGGAATATCTCCTTTTATGTGTCTTATAAATTCAAAATGGTAGAATACGGCAGTGATGTTAATTAAGAGATAAATGATGCAACAAAATTTATTGATTATCTTTGCGGCAATTTGGCTCGCAATGGCTGCGGGTAGCTATATGTTGTTCCAAAAAGGTACGGATGTCGTAAGAAAACGCAAGCTGTGGCCGATATTCACCATTGTAAATAATGTAGTGATCGGTGCTGTGATTGTCTATGCGCAACCGCCATTACCTATGATGGTCGGGTTGTTGGTATTTATGGTGCCGTTAACATGGCTGACAATACGTTCAACCAAGTTTTGTGATGAATGTGGTAGCCCATCACGGTCGCCATTTTTTATGAAGCCACCCGAGAAGTGCTCTCATTGCCAAAAAAAACTGTAAGCTAAGCCCTGAAGGAGAACCGTCTTACGCACAAGCCTTTTCAGCCAAAGGTGCGGCGTCGAACTGAATACCTTGCCAGCCATATTTCATGAAGTGGCGGATGTTTTGGTGATCGGTCGCATCTGGGTGTTGCAGAACATCAATGCGGTAATAATCACCAAAGCAGGCAAGGGTTTCTGCTTCAGATAGTTGGTGGAGCTTGGCAAAGGCAAAAATGCGGCAGGATCCTTCATTGGTGGCAGCTTTATTGCAGAGGGTCTCGTTGCCTAAACCGTTGGTAAAAGCGGTAGGCTGATAGGTGTAATAATGCTCGATGATTGTCATTACTTCGGCAAAAGAAACGTTGTCAGGCTGGGATTTCAGTTTCTCTAATAGTGCTTCCATGGCAAATATCCTTTAAAGAAGGGGCGAAAGATATTGACCTCGCCCCAGAGTAACTGTTTGTAATCGCGCTGCTAGTTGTTACCGGACTTTTTTTGCTTGCTGCTTCAGTTCAAAGTCCAGCTCATCAGGGAACACCACTAGGCCATCTTCATCTTGATTTGGAAAAATAACGACAGCAAGTTCATCGTCTTCCAGTCCATGCGTCCAGCGGCTGTGCCATTTATTCAGGGAAATGGCTTCAGCTTTGCATTCTTCCCACTCACCGGTCGCCCAAGATTCGGCAAATTCTTTGTTTGGCCATACAGGTACACAGTCCTCATCATCGGTATTGAGCATGACGCAGCCGTGTTCATCCGTCAGAATCCAGATTTCGCGGTTGCTAACCGTTTCTTTCACCAAATACTTATAACGCTTCTCGGCATCATAACCTTGAATCTGTTGAATTTGGCTTGGTTCTAATGGCGTGGACATTCTTATTTTCCTGTTACACATAGTAGTAGCGTCATAGCATAGAGGAAAATTAGACTTTAGTCATGAAAATAGCCTTACCCGCAATGGGAAAGGCTATTAAATTCCGGCATTTCTAGGGGCGAGGGTTAGCGTAGGGTATATGGAACACGGACAGTCAGTTGGAAGTCTGGGGCATCCGCGGTCAAGCCAGCACTAACACCAACGTTCAAGGTCGTTTCGGGATTGATTGCGTAGTTGGCACCCATGGATATGGAGTCAAGTTGTAATAGTTTGGCATCAGAGGGGGTTGAACCATCGACTTTGGACTTCAAAATGGTTTTGTGGCTCAGTCCCAAGCTGAAAGAGAATTTAGGGTTAACAGCGAAGCCCATACCAGCGCTGAATCCAATGGTATCACCGAGGTCGATTTTATTACTGATAGACTCACCATCAATTTCTGAAGTGACATCATCTTCAATGTTCCAAATGTAACTGAGGTTGGCGTAGATGACAGCTGGGTCCATTGGCATGATCATGGTGACACTCGGCTCAATACTCGGAAAGCCTGAGCCTGTTGGGAGCTCTTCAAATCCAAATTGCGTATCAACTGGGACATCATAGGGCGACGTACCTGTCGTGGTTTTAAACCTGAGCCCTGCAATCCAGTACGGTGCGGTTTCCATATTAATTTGGTATTTAAAAGCAGCCTCTATATCGCCGATGTCATTGCTGCTAAAAGTGCGAGTTTCGGCAGAGTCACTGCCTGAGTTAACACTTCTTCGTGAGATGGAGTCATAACGATAAACCCACGGGATCCGGGCCTCTACCTCAAGACGGTTGGTGATGCCGTACCGTCCAGTAACACCAAAGGTCAGTGTTGTGCGATCGGTATCGTTAGCTTCTATTAATCCTACGATAAGAGAAGGAAGGACGGTATAGCCCACGACCGAGACTGTATTTGAAGAATTTTGTGTAAAAGACAAGCTGGTATCGAGCACGAATGACCCTTTAGGCGTCAATACACCGGGTAAGTCGGGATCAAGGAGATCACCAAAGGTCTGTACTCGCTTCGGCTTTGCTTTGGGTTCTGTAGAATTTGTAGCTTGCTCTGTTTCTGCTGCGACTGTTCCTGAAATCAAAGCAAGAAGCGCGATACAGCTTTTGTTATTGAAAATACTCACGAATTCCTCACTTAATACTCTTAGCTTACCCAAAAAATATGTTGTGGTTTCTGCTTATATATATGCAATAAAAAAAGCATATTGCTAGATAAGAAAATAATAGTAGACATGAGAATTTTATGGTAATTAAGAATCTTATTATTAGTATTATTTATGAGAATTTTTCGAAATTATCTCTTATCTAAGATAGTGGGTAAATGTAAATTATATGAGAAATAATTCCAATGTATAAGAAATAATAACAGTGTTTATTATTTGATTATCTATTCTAAGAGTTGAAAATGTGAGATTTGTTTTCATATTTTATACGTTATAAACGTTAGGAATTAAAAGGAAAAGTTCATAATAAAAAGCACAAAAAATTATTAAAAATAATACAGGAACTTCTTTGGCCAGCACTATAGTTAAGTTATCTCGCAAACACGGCGAGTGATTATAAGAAAATAACTACTAAATATATTTGGAGTATGACCATGCGTAAAACACATATCGCACTTTTAGTAGCAGTTGTTAGTTCACCACTTGCGCTAGCGAACGATTACCAGCAACCTTATAACCCTTATTACCCATCATATGATGACGGTAATGATAAAACAATTACTGATTCATTTAATCAAGACGTTGATAAAACTCTCACCCTAAGTACTGATAAAGATTATTCAATTACTGATTCATACAATGAAGATAACGACACTCTTAAAATGAAAGATGTTAATAACACTTACAGTAAAGAGTGGACTGATAACAGCATGAATGATTACAGTCAAGATATCGATATCAAGGAGTTGCAAACTTTCCATGTCGCTAAGTCAGAACTGCATGGCTACGTAACATATTCTGAAGTTGAGTATGGTGGTGCATGCTGTGAGAGCAGCTATGACCCATACGGTGGCTACGGTTACGGTTCACCATCCTCTTCTTCATTGAATGTGACTCATAGTAATGATATGTCGGGTGCATTCTCTGGAGCTTCAGGTATCAATATTGCGGGTCAAAATGCGGGTAATAACTCTTTGGTACAACAAAGTGCTAGCACTAATGCTGTATTGGCGGGTAATTAATACATACAAAACTGAGAGCTGCATTGCAGCTCTCAGGAGGATGTCATGAAATATTTAACACTGATAGTGGCTACACTTATAACCTTTAATGCAGCAGCTACTGATGAGTTGGATATTCTAGCAAGCTCTGAAATTTTGACTGAAGACTTCATGACCCACTCTCGTGGTGGTGAATATGAATTAGAAAGTGAAAGTCTCCAGGCTAGTTCAGAAATGTATGGCGATGTTACAGGTAATAGTGCGTATAATAATACTTCTGGTGACAATATACTCAACGGTGGTGCGTTAAGTAATTCATCTGGAGTTTATAATATCGTGCAAAACACCGGTAGTAATGTATTGATTCAAAATGCAACCGTGATAAACCTTACATTGAAGTAATTGTTAGTCTATCTTTGCTGATATTTATTTAGCAATAAAACCAAATTATATACCTTTGGTTTCGCAGGGCGTAACAAAAATGCTTCTGGTTTATAAAATAATTATGTGAGATTAGTCTTGACCAAACGGACTTGTAAAACTATTAAAAATACAAATTTGGAGTAAAATCATGCGTAAAAATAAAATTATGCTTTTAGCAGCACTAGTCGCATCACCTTTCGCGATGGCAAATGATTATGGTTATGGTGGCTATGACGATTTCGATGATGTCACTATCGAAGGAAGCTTCAACGAAACACTGACGTTGAATGCCGATGCAACAATCGAAAAAACCTACACAGAAGACTACGTTGGTAACGAAGACAACGATAAGTTAATCATGAAAAACGTGGGTAATTCTTATTATGCTGACCTAGAAGATAACTCAAAAAATGATTGGTCAGTAATTGAAAACGGTCATCATGAGTGGGAAGAGTTGATGGCAGAATCGATGATTGACGGTGCTGTAATGGGTAACACCGTGGCTTACGGAGGTGCATGTTGTCAAGGCAAAGGCACTGATGTGATTGTTGATCATTCGAACACAATGTATAACGGCTATACTGCGGCTTCTGGTATCAATATTGCTGGTCAGAACGTCGGTAACAACTCAATGGTACAACAAACTACAAGCACAAATGCAGCGCTTGTTGGCTCAGGTGGAGCTAGCCTACCGGGTGGTGGTGGCTCATACTAAAAATACGAGGGCCGAAAGGCCCTTTCTTGTTTTATTTTAGTTTAGGTAAAAGTATCGTTCATTGTATTGTTTGATAGGCGTTTGTGTATGAAAAAGTCAATTATCATGCTTATCAGCGTAATAGCATCAGCAAGCTCTTACGCACTTGACTATTTCCCCAGTAGGGGGGGATATAATGTGCAAGTTAAAAGTTACCAAGAGCAATTATTTGGGGATGTTTTTAGGCAGCAATATGACTTTAGCTGTGGGTCTGCGGCTGTAGCGTCACTGCTTACCTATCATTACGATATTGAATCACAGGAAAATACCATCTTCGAATTTATGTTCGAGCATGGAGATAAAGATCAGATCGAGAAGCAAGGGTTTTCAATGTTAGATATGAAAAATTACCTTGAATCTGTTGGTCTTGAAGCAAATGGCTATAATATACCTCTAGAAAAATTCCATGATTTACGTATCCCGGCAATTACTATCGTTAACTTTGATGGATATATGCACTTTGTTGTGATCAAAGGAATGAATGAAAAAAATGTAATTTTAGGCGACCCATCTAGAGGAACTTTACTTATTCCTATTGCTGATTTTAAACAAGTCTACAAGGGAACAGTTTTGTTGGTGAAAAATCGAGTCGAGTTGGGCCGGGGTAGTTTTATCACCGCAGATAATTATAATATATATAACTCATCTCCCTTGTCAGAGGCTGTTGTAAGAGACTCACTATCAACGTTTAGTATTACTCTGCCTGGTAGTAATGATTATTAGAGGCTAGTATGAAAAGGTTAACAAAGTTAATTGTTGCGTCGGCAATAGGGGGTTCGGCTCTTATTACCCATGCATCTATTGGTTTCCTTACTATTGATGATTTGGGTTTGACCACATTATCTAATGAAGAAATGTCTTCATTAAGGGGTGGTTTTGTCTCGGTCAACGATAATATTATTAATATTGGTCTGTCTGTTACGACAGAAATTAATGGTGAAACAGTATTGAATACCCATGTCGCTGACTTCACGATCAGTAATGGTATCCTGACGAGTCATGATAGTACTCGAACTTATGATTTCGATGACCCTCTAAAGGTTATTAGTGTGGGTGAAAATAATATTTTCAACATAGGTTCGACGCAAGATGCCATTGGCACTGTTGTTCAAAATTCTGTCGATAATACAGCAATTAAAGTTGAAACAGTGCTGGATATTGAGGCTGATATTGAGGGCTTCAATCGGCATAACTTATTCAACAACCGATTAGAGCATGCCATTTTACATAATGGATACTAAATCATTTGCATTAAAAAATTGACGTTTAGTACTTTTTTATCTTTAAAAGCATTGTTTTCTTAACAATGCTTTTTTTTATGCCTTGTGAAACTGTTGCTATCAAGGAAAAGTTCAATTTTAATTGTGTTTTTTTTTGGTAAATAACTTACTGATATTTATAACAATTAATGTGATTTTCTAATGGATGCTACTAGGTGGCGGCAATATCTTACATTTGACACTTATCAAAACACAAAAATATCTTCTATATTTTAATCACAAACACAATAAATATAAGTTGATAGAAGGTGACTTCGATGGTGACTCAAAGTCAAAATAAATCAATAGATGGTCGTTTAGTAGCTCTAGGATGTAACTACGAACCTTGGATTGCGCTTTTAGAACAATCTGGATGGAAAACCCACTGTTGTTATGATCTACGCACGGTTGATTCAATTTTGGAAGAATACAGCCCGTGTATATGTGTTGTTGATTTAAGTAATAATGATTTTAGCTTAAACAGCATTTCATTGAGGGCAAATAAAACCAAGCAAGTTAAATGGATAGCAATCATCAAGAAGGAACAGCTGAAAACAGATGCTATCTGCCAGTTTATAAATAACTTCTGTGTTGACTACTTTACAGTACCAATTCCAAGTAGCCATCTGCTGAGCACGATTGGACACCAGCTGGGTATGCTTGAGATTGAGTCAAGCTCATGGGTAGAGATCACTACCCAGCATGACATGGGCTTGTATGGTGAATCTAAATCCATCAAACAGCTACGTGATATGGTACGTCGTGTTGCAATGACCGAAGTGAACGTTTTCCTCACGGGGGAGAACGGAACGGGCAAAGAGCTGATTGCCAAGTCTATCCATAACCTCTCCAAGCGAAAGAACACTCCTTTTATTGCGTTAAACTGTGCGGCCTTGAGTCAGGATGACGATAACATGGCACTCCTTGATGGTAGTTATCGACAAGAAGACGGTACCCCATTTAATGGAACACTGATGTTGGATAATGTTGACGAATTGTCCAAAGAGCTACAAGAGTCCCTTTTAACGTATCTGCAGGCGCCTAGCTGCGACAGCTTAGAAGGGGAAGCGTCGGGGGATGTACGTATCATCGCCTCCACCAGTGCCGATTTAGAAGCTGCAGTGACCAATGGACAATTTAGCAAAGAACTCTTTTATCGTCTGAATGTGTTCCATATTAAAGTCCCAACATTGCGTGAGCGCGGTTCTGATATCTTCTTACTTGCCGAAACCTTTTTGACCAAATTCGCAAGAGAATACAGTACGATGGCTTCATCGTTCTCTGAAGATTCTAAGCAACTACTTTTGCGTTACAGCTGGCCAGGCAATGTACGTGAGCTCATTAATCAGGTGAAACGTGCGGCTTTGCTTGCTGAGGGAAATGAAGTGAAAGCTGAACACTTTGACTTACCAAGCAAATCCAACCTCAAACAAAGCCTGCGCAATATCAAAGACGAAGCCGAAAAAGATGTGTTGGTGGCAGTGCTAGAGACCCATCGAGGACAAGTGGCTTCGGCAGCAAAAGATCTTGGTGTTTCAAGAGCGACCATGTACCGATTGCTTAATAAGCATAATATTGTGCCCGACGTTCGCCATTATAATAATGGATATGCAAGAGAGTGAATTTAGAATGCTTATTGCAAAAGGTCCCGAAAGGGGCCTTTTTTTATGGGTATTCAAGGTGTGAGGTTGGTTCCATTAAGGAATACTTTGTACTCATTTACTATCAACTATGACACATGACAGAGATCAAAATACGCTACAGCTTTGAATGTTGCCGTTAAAAAATGCTATTAAGTGATACTCTCAGCAAGGTAAAAATGCAATAATTCGAAGCGTGAATTAAATAATGCATGGTAGTTAATAATAAAAGGGAAATGATGCTACGTTTATCTTTGCGGCAGAAGCTTGCGGTATCCGCAAGTATTGCCATAATCCTTGGTGGCACTTTGGTCACTGTTCTCTCCTTTGTCTCTTCACTTAACCGTTTGGATGAAGATCTTAATACCCGTCTACGTGGTGTTGCTTCGGCCTATAATGACTATGTTACTGATTGGATAGATTCGAAAGCTATGGCGCTCTCGGCGTTTCCGCAAGATATCGAGGCAAAAGATATCCCAACTCACCTACAGCAAGTTAAATACTCTGCAGGGTTCGACAATGTCTTTTTGGCCTTTTCCGACGGTACTCAAGTTAATGCCAACCAGGTGTTATTACCACTAGGCAATAATGATCCTCGCCAATGGCACTGGTATCAAAATGCCATTGGACAAAATGGCAAGGTAACGATTGAAAACCCAACAGTTGCTGCCGCGACAGGGGCGAGCGTGGTGTCTATGGGTAAGGCGGTTAATGTCCTAGGTAACCAAGCAGTATTGGGTGCGGATGTAGAAATACTAAATATTATTAAGCAGCTCAATAATGTTGTATTGCCGGGGTCGGGTTATATGTTTCTTGCCGATAAGCAAGGTACTATTTTTGCTCATGCGGATATTTCACTGCTGAGTAAACCGACCAACTTCAAAGATAGTGATTTAACTAGCCAGTTGCTGTCTCGTTTGGCAAATGGTCGCCATGTTGAGCGCGTCGTGGTCAATGGGACTGACAGTTACTTATATGTTGCCCCTATTGCAGGTAAGTCGCTTCAATCCGTCATTGTCATTGATGCTCAATCAGTATTGGAGCCGCTATACAGTACCTTATATGAACAATTGTTCATGACTTTACTCGTGGTTGTCGTCTGTGCCTTCTTGTTTAACTTACTGTGTATGTATTTGTTCAAGCCATTACAGCAAGTCTCTTCAGCGTTGGAGGTGATTGCGCAAGGTGGCGGCGATCTGACCCAGCGAATTAATATCGATACTGAAGATGAGGTCGGTGAACTGGCAAGAAGCTTCAACCAATTTGTTGCTAGCCTTCAGATGCTTATTGGCCATGTTCGTAAACAGGGTGCAGAACTGGGAGAAAGCGCATCACAAAGCGAGTTTCTTGCCGATAAACAAGCATCTGAGTTACAGCGTCAGCAAGACGAGATCACCATGGTTGCTACGGCCGTTACGGAGATGGCCTCAGCGACACAAGAGATTGCATCTCATGCTGAGCAAACCGCACGAGCGGCACAAGATTCAACCTCTCATACTAACAGCGGGCGTGAACTGGTTATCCAAAGTCGTCATTCGATTTCTAATCTCGCTAATGAGGTCACTGAAGCATCGTCGGTAATTGGCCAGTTGAATGAGCATGCCCAAGGGATTAACAGCATTTTGTCTACCATTCAGGGGATTGCTGAGCAGACAAATCTACTGGCGTTGAATGCTGCAATTGAAGCGGCCCGTGCCGGTGAGCAAGGCCGAGGGTTCGCGGTTGTGGCCGATGAAGTACGTGTATTGTCTCAGCGCACCCATACCTCTACAGAAGAAATCCAAAGCATGATCGCTACCTTGCAGCAGATCACCACCAAAGCTGTAGAGTTGATGCAAACTAGCTCTAAGCTGGCCCAATGTACGGTGAACGACGCCGATGAAGCGACTGTGGCGTTAGAGCAAATCAACACCTCAGTTGCGATGATCAGTGATATGGCGACCCAAATTGCAACAGCGGCGGAAGAGCAGACCCACGTGACGGATGAGATCACTCAAAATACTACCATCATCAAAGATGTCAGTGATCAGTTAACCGATGATGCCCACCAAGCTCGTCAACAAGCTGAGAGCCTAAGCCAGCAGGCGACAAGTTTGAACGATAAGGTATCCACTTTCATTGTGTAGTGGTTAACTTATTTCAGCCCTAGTCGCTTTGCCAAGCGGTGAAGGTTACCTGAGTCTAGCCCCAGCTCTCTGGCTGTTGCAGCCCAGTTTTGATTGTTTCGTTGATAACAATGGTCAATAAACTGGTATTGAAAGTGGTTTATTGCTTCTTTAAGCCCAATATTGGTTTCGACTGATATTGGGCTTTTATCATTCTCATGATGTGAAGGAGAGGCTTCTGGAAGTGCTCCTTTCGAAAGGGTCTCTTTAAATCGTGCCTGGGGGGGACTCATGAGCTCAAAGTGGTGCGGTTGCAGTTCGATGAACGCTAAGTTCATCGATTCAGCACGGGCAACAACAGATGCACGGTTGATAGCATGCTCCAACTCGCGGACATTACCCGGCCACGTATAAGCAGAGAGTTGCGCCACCGCCGTACTACTCAGCCGCATTGACTTGATTCCCAGCTTGCCTTTGCTGCGCTCAATAAAAAAACCAGCCAGCAAAATGATATCGTTGCCCCGCTCCCTTAGTGGCGGGGCCATGATAGGAAAGACACTCAAACGATGGTAAAGATCGGCTCTAAACTTACCTTCTTTGACTTCTTCATGAAGTTGACGGTTCGTCGCAGCGATAATGCGGGTGTTGACTTTCAATACACTATCGTCACCGACCCGTTGTAAATCGCCATATTGCAATACCCTTAGCAGCTTCGCCTGCAGGGATAGGGGTAACTCACCGACTTCGTCAAGAAACAGTGTGCCGCCATCCGCCATTTCGAATTTACCTTTACGATCACTGATTGCGCCAGTAAAAGCCCCTTTCACATGGCCGAACAGCTCACTCTCGGCGACGGATTCTGGCAGCGCAGCGCAGTTGAGGTAGACCAATGCTTGCTGGCTTCTATGGGACGATTGATGTATGGAGGCGGCTATGAGCTCCTTGCCGACGCCAGTTTCGCCTGTGACCAATACCGATAGATCCGTTGCGGCTACGGCTTGAATGTGGCTTCTCAGATCATCCATCACTTTCGATTTACCAATCATCTCAACCTTTCCAGACTGGGCTGATTTGTTTGCTTGGATAGCGGCTTGCCCATGGGGCTCAGGCATGTTTACCGCTTGGCTTTCTAGCTGCTCCATCAGCAAGGCTGTATGTAAGCTCGCAGCAGCAAGGGCACTGATAATGCGTAGCTCTTCGTCGCTAAACCTGTCGAACTGGTGGGGGTTAAACCCATCTATGGTCAGGGCACCGATCAACGTTTCATCGGCAATCAGAGGCAAGCCAATACAGGCATGAACATGGAGGTTACCTTGGTGGCTGGGAATAAGCCCGTCATACGGATCGGGCAGATCACTGTCGTGCGGGAAGCGGACGATATCTCCAGCTCTGGCAATCGCTTCAAGACGGGGATGTTCGTTGATATTAAATTGCCGCCCCAGTACATCTTCATATAGTCCATTGATCGCAAGCGGGGAGAAATGCTGGTCACGAAAAGCAAGCAGGGCCGACGAATCACAACCAAAAAGCGATTTGATGACAGAGAGCAGGCGTTCGAATCGGTCTTGGCTGGAAATCCCCTGGGTAAGATCCAAAGCGAGTTGAGTGAGTTCTTTAGGCGTATTTTTCATCATCATGTTTTTGGTTGATTTAGAGGGTGTCATTATGACACTTTACTGTGCTTATGACAGTGTTGTTTTATTGTCAAATTGACAGTTTTTATTTGATCTTTAGCATAAGTCCATATATTTCAACTAGATGAAAAGTTGGCACGGTCAGTGCAATATCTTGATCAGATTTCGGGTGGCATGTAGCACCCACAATAAAAAGATAAGGTATCAAGATGACAATTCATGTTAAAAACAACATTCACTGGGTAGGCCAACGCGACTGGGAAGTTCAAGACTTCCACGGTACAGAATATAAAATGACCAAAGGAACAAGTTATAACAGCTATCTTATCCGTGAAGAAAAAACAGTACTGATTGATACCGTTGACCATCGCTTCAGCCAGCAGTTTATCCAAAACCTAGAGATGGAAATTGATCTCGAATCAATCGATTTTATTGTGATCAACCATGCCGAAGAAGATCATTCCGGTGCTCTTTCTGATTTGATGGCGCGTATTCCTAATACACCGATCTACTGTACCGAAAATGCCGTTGATTCCATTGTCGGTCACCATCATCACCCAGAGTGGAATTTCCAAATAGTAAAGACCGGCGAGACATTGGATATTGGTAATGGTAAGCAACTTATCTTTATTGAAGCGCCAATGCTGCATTGGCCAGATAGTATGATGACCTATCTGACCGGTGATGCGGTGCTGTTCAGTAACGATGCATTCGGTCAGCATTACTGTGATGAGCGCCTGTTCAATGATGACGTTGATCAAAATGAATTGATGGAGCAGTGCCTGCGTTATTACTCCAACATACTTACCCCGTTTAGCAACCTAGTAACGGCAAAAATTCATGAAGTACTGAGCTTCAATGTACCGGTCGATATGATTGCGACCTCACACGGTATTGTTTGGCGAGATAATCCCACTCAAATTATCCACCAATACCTGGAGTGGGCGGATAACTATCAGGAAGATCGCATCACTATTTTTTACGACACTATGTCGAACAATACGCGAATGATGGCTGATGCGATTGCACAAGGGATTCACGATGTTGATCCGGGCGTAGCGGTGAAAGTCTTTAACGTTTCCCGTCAGGACAAAAATGAAATTTTAGCCAACGTGTTCCGTTCAAAAGGGGTGCTGGTTGGCTCATCAACGATGAATAACGTAATGATGCCAAAAGTCGCAGGCATGCTGGAAGAAATCACAGGGCTTCGCTTTAAAAACAAAAAAGCGGGGGCCTTTGGCAGCTATGGCTGGAATGGCGGTGCGGTTGACCGAATTCACTCACGCCTGACCGATGCCGGCTTTGAAACAACATTAGGTCTCAAAACCAAATGGAAGCCAGACGGCAAAGCGATGCGTGAATGTCGTGAGCATGGTCGTATGATTGCGAAGCAATGGGCACTGAAGACCTTGCCCGCAACAGACACTCCTGCCCCCGTTGAGATGTCAGAGTCCGACAGTACAAGGCCAGCGACGGTAGAGTCAGTCGTAATCCGTGAGGCTCAACCGCTAAACGATAGCCAAAGAATGGTGTGTACGGTGTGTAACTGGGTATACGACCCAGCCATCGGCGAAGCGAACCAAGGGATCGAGGTCGGTACGTGTTGGTCTGATGTACCAGAGAGCTTTTTATGTCCTGAGTGCGGGCTTGGTAAAGATGTATTTGAACCAGTGAAAGGGGCGTAGATGATGGCACAGCCACTTGTGATTATTGGTAGCGGATTTGCTGCATACCAATTGGTAAAAGCTATCCGCCGTCAGGATAAGACGATTCCTATCCATGTATTTACGTCAGACGCAGGGCATGATTATAACAAGCCGGATCTCAGTCATGCCTGTTCGAAAAAGCAGACGGCAAGTGATCTGATCCGTATGAACAGCACCGATTTTACGGCGGAATACCAAGTGGATCTGCATGCCTACTGCCATGTTGAAGCCATTAATACCGCGCAAAAGCGCATAGTGGTAGATGGACAGCAATACGCATATGGAAAGCTGGTTCTAGCAACAGGAGCCAGTGCGTTTATTCCCCCTATGAGGGGGGATGGTGTAGACAGAGTACTGACACTCAATAGCCTATCTGAATATACCGATGCCCAAAATATATTGCAGCAAGCCAAACATATTGCGGTGATCGGAGGTGGCTTGATTGGTACTGAGCTGGCGATGGACTTTGCTAGCAGCGGTAAAACCGTGTCGGTGATTGACCCTTGCCAGACGTTGATGGCTAATCAGCTACCGGAGTACATTGCGTTAAAACTTGAACGGGTAATGGCCTTACAAAAAGCCAATTTCTACCTCTCTGACAAGGTCGACCAACTGGCGAAACTGCCACATGGTGCTATTGATGTCGAGCTGGCTTCTGGCCAGCGCATAGAGGTTGATGCGGTAGTCTCAGCGGCAGGTTTGAAACCTAATACCCAACTGGCAGTAAACGCGGGTATTCGGGTTGGAAAAGGGATTGTCGTTAATGACCAGCTAGCAACTTCTGCGGCTGATGTGTATGCGCTAGGGGATTGCGCAGAGATCAACGGAAAGGTGCTTGCGTATCTGCAACCGGCGTTATTAAGTGCTAATGCACTTGCCAAAACAATACTGGGGCAACCAACAGCATTGGTATTACCGGCAATGATGGTGAAAGTTAAAACCCCTGACTTCCCTATTCAGCTTGCGGGGCAGACCGTGCTTGCTGGTGGCAATGAAGAGCTAAGCTGGCAAATTGATGCGAATAAGCTGGGAAGCACGGTGCGGACCCGTAATGAACAAGGGCAGTTGACTGGCTATGTGGTTACTCAGCAGCACTTGCCTAATGCATTTGCGTTGTTGAAAGAATTAAACCATTAATAAATTCAGAATTGAATTGGAGGTCATCATGAGCCATCAACGTATTCCTGCACATTGGACAGTACAGCGTTCAACGCCTTTCTTTACCAAGGAAACGGTACCAGCGGCATTGCTCAGTCACCATAATACTGCTGCCGGGGTATTTGGTCAGCTGTGTGTCATGGAAGGGACGGTCACTTATTTTGGCTTTGCTGACAGTGAAGCGACAGAGCCAGAGGTTAAGGTCGTCATTAATGCCGGGCAATTTGCGACGAGTCCGCCTCAATATTGGCATCGCATTGAAATGAGTGATGACGCTCAGTTCAATATTAATTTCTGGTCGGATGCGGACAAGAAAGGGCAGGCCCTGTTCCATACTAAAGATCCAGAGTAACAGTAACCATCAGGTCAACATGCCCTAAACACAACAGCCCGGTCATTGCCGGGCTGTTTTTTGGTCAACGTTTGGACAGTTAGATCCTATCAGCCCTCTAAGCTATTTATATATTGTTGCACCTTCCGTGACATCGTCACTTTTTGTGCCTGTTCGATGAAACTCGCTTCGATAGCGTTTAGGCTAAATTGGGCGATCTGTTGTTGAGTTAGTTGATGGGCATCGGCAACCGCAACAAAGTTATCGGTCATATAGCCGCCGAAGTATGCGGGATCGTCAGAGTTGATAGTCACGCACAACCCCGTCTCAAGCAGATCGACAATGTTGTGCTGTCCCATGTGCTCAAAGACTTTTAGTTTGGTATTGGAGAGTGGGCAAACGGTCAGTGGCATCCTACTTTCGGCCAGTTGTTTGACTAATTCTGCGTTTTCTACACAGCGTACCCCATGATCAATTCGGCTGACTCCGAGTAGGTCAATAGCATCGAGTATATTTTGTGCTGGTCCTTCCTCGCCAGCATGGGCAACAGTGAGGAATCCTGCCTTTTTCGCAGCCTGGAACACCCGGGCAAATTTTTCGGGCGGGTGACCTAACTCAGATGAGTCTAGCCCTACCGCGACGATTCGGTCTCTATAGGGCATTGCTTGCGCTAAGGTTTCAAAAGCGGCGTCTTCATCCAAGTGGCGAAGGAAGCACATTATCACCTGGCTGGAGATATCAAGTTGGGTGCGAGCTTGCTCTAGTGCCCGTGTAATACCGTCAATCACCGTTTTGAAGGCAATGCCACGCTCGGTATGGGTTTGAGGGTCAAAGAAGATTTCCGTATGAATGACATTATCTGCCTTGCAGCGAAGCAGGTAGGCCCAGGTTAGGTCGAAAAAATCCTGTTCGGTGATAAGGACGTTGGCACCTTGATAATAGATGTCTAAAAAGGATTGCAAATTATGGAATTGATAGGCATCCCGTACTGCTTGAGGCGAAGAATACGGAATGGCAACTTTGTTGCGTTGTGCTAACTCGAACATTAATTCAGGCTCTAGGGTGCCTTCAATGTGCAAGTGCAGCTCTACTTTTGGAAGTCCTTTAATAAAATTTTTCATATCAAGCCCTTATTATAATTCTATACAAGCTTTACAGATGTAGGCGTATTGATTGTGTGTCTAAAGGTGCTTAACTCTTCGTAATCAGAATTTTACGGATTCTGGTAGAAACCCCATACCGTATTTATGGGGTTATACGAAGCCGCTTGCTTATGACTTTCAGTGTAGTAACGAAAATCAGTGGAGTGCAAGCAAACGTTTTGATGATCACTGTATAGCGACGTCAGTGACGCAACGGTTAGTGATCCAAGACAGTGACCTTGCTGTCTTTCTCTGCGCTTCTTCCTGGTAAATCATCACTAACCTTTTCGAACACGTTTGTTTAACTGAGCGTTATCGCGTTAACCAACCTTCAATGTTTTCTCGCTTCGGCACGCTGCCTTTATGTACCACAACATCGTCAATAACAACGGCAGGGGTAGACATTACCCCGAAGGCCATGATGACGGCCATATCTTCAATTTTTTCTAATTCGAAGGCAATGCCATGCTGTTGAAAGATATCTTGAATGAGCTCGGCAGTTACTTTGCAGTTCTTGCAACCAGAGCCGAGTACTTTTACGTTTTTCATGGTTTGATCCTTTAGTTTGATTGAATGGGTTACATGACAGGAAAGGTGGCATTCAATACCCAGCCAACGAGGGTAAATGCGACCAACAAAACGGCAAATAATGTGGCGAGCAAACGCCATTGCATCACTTGCTTAAGCAAGATGAATTCAGGGAAACTGGCTGCAACTGTACTCATGCAAAAAGCCAAAGCCGTACCGATGGGAAGTCCATTGGTGATCAGGCCTTCCATAACGGGAATCACCCCGGTCGCATTGGAATAGAGAGGAATACCAAGTAACACGGCTGCAGGCACAGACCACCATTGACCGGCTCCCAAATAAGACGCTATCCAACCTTCGGGGACAAAGCCGTGTAGGGCGGCACCTAAGCCAACACCGATGATGACCCACTTCCACACCCGACCGAAAATGGTGGCGACTTCTGCTTTGGCAAAAGTATGCCGTTCAGCCAAGCTCAGGGAAGCTGCAGTGGCTTGTGGGATGGGATTGTCATCTTGCTTAACCTGTACTTTTCCCTGTATTGCCTTTCCTTGTTGCTTCTTACCTTGAATTAAGGCATTGGCGGCAAAAGGCTGAAGCCAGCGTTCGGCCTTGATGGCATCAAGGAAGATCCCCCCTAGGATCCCGACAGATATCCCAAGTGCAATATAGAGCAGGGTGAATTTCCAGCCGAGAAGGCTGACCAGCAACAGAACTGCAACCTCATTGATTAAGGGAGAAGTGATGAGGAATGCCATGGTGATCCCCAGCGGGATCCCGGCGGAAGTGAATCCCAGGAAAACCGGGATGCTGGAGCACGAGCAGAATGGGGTGATAGCACCAAACAGAGAACCTAGCGAGTAGCCTAACGCTCGGTGTTTGCCTGCCAGATAGTCTCTCACCCGCTCGACATTGAGCGAGGCGCGGATTAAAGCAATGCCGTAAATCATCACAAGCAATAACGCGAATATCTTTAATGTGTCATCGATGAAGAAGTGCAGAGCGCCTGCTAATTGGGTTTCGGGGGATAACCCAAGTACAGAGTAAACCACCCAAGAGGCGATATCGGTGAAAACGTGGAACATACTTTGTCCTTATCAAAATGACTCACTGCATATAAAGACGAAGTAAGGCTGAAAAGGATTCGAAATAAGTTAGGAAATTGACAATAGAGGTGAGTGAGAAGAAGGGGGGGCCCCTAAAAATCGGCTTATTTACCACCGTACGTGGTTTTTTCACTAAGCTTTTAATTAATCTCTAGCGAGCCAGAGCCAATGATGAGAAATAAGCTGAAAGTGGTCGTCACCGGTGGTCCAGGAGGGGGCAAAACCACCGCCTTGGATCTTTTTCGTCGAGAGCTCGGTGATCAAATCGCCGTTGTCCCGGAGGCTGCTACCGTACTTTTTTCCGGCGGCGTTACGCGCTCAGACGACATAGCCGTCATAAAAACAATACAGAAAACGATTTTCCAGTTGCAGAAAAATCTGGAAGATATCAATAAAGCACATTTTCCAGATAGGTTGCTCGTGTGCGATCGGGGGTCACTTGATGGTTTAGCCTATTGGCCGGGGACGGAAAGTGATTTTTTCAACGAGGTTAACTCGACCTTCGAAGAGGAGATCGCCCGCTATGATGCTGTTATCTTTTTTGAATCAGCGGGGGCCAAAGGGCGTGATATCAGTAGCAATAATCCGGTGAGAAATGAATCCTCAGAACAAGCCGCTCAACTCGATATTGCCTTACAAAAAATTTGGTCCCAGCACCCCAATTTTTACTTTGTTGGCAGTTCCGAATCCTTTGTCAGAAAGATCATGTTTGGAATAATGACGATAGAGAATGTGATAAACCAATATCAAAGGGAATAGCGCCTCAATCCTAGATCTGCTCTACCTCTTGAGGTGATTTAACAGGTGCGGAAAAAGCCAGCCCTGTAGCGTCCTACAAGGCTGGCTTATTGTGCTTACTTGACCTCTGTCATATCACTCGGCTTCCAGCTGCCGTCATACCATGGTTCAAGCGGACCGTACATACGTAAGATGGCAAACCAACCTTTTTCTGGTACGGTTTGAATCCAGTTTGCTTCTTTATCTTTTGGTGCCGTAGGGCCGAAGTACAGCTCAACGGAACCATCTGGGTTTTCAATCATTTCGTCACGCTTGTCGTTCTTGCTTGGGAACGGCTGGCTGGTTTGCAATTGTGAACGGGTTTGCGTGTCGTAAATAACCATGGACCAAAAATCTTTGGCAGGTACATTTGCAGGGATGGTCAACATGTAGTTCTTCCCGCCATCGAAGAATTGCCCTTGTTCGGTTTTATCGATCATCGCGTATTGTGAGCCTTTACCAATCATCTTCAATGCCATTGCCGGTGTATTTACTGTGGCCATATAGAAGAAGTAAGTTCTAGCATCAAGGTTGCGTCCTCCATTGCCTTCATTAATCAACCATTGGTAATCGTTACCGATAAACGCTGTTTTCCACTGGCGGTCGTCCCAGATATACGCGTTTTCGGTACGAGGATTGAACATTAACGCTCGAGCAGTGGCATTGCCTAGCGCTGCACCGTCCTTAAGGATTTTTTGCATTCGTTCATCCGGTGCGAATGGCTTATCTTTTTGGATACCCATGGTTGCTATCAAGCCCCGTAATTCTGGATCGATAAACTCAATCGGTTCCTTATCGATAACCATTTTAATTTCATCGTAGAAATGCTCATTGTTGGCATGAATGGTATTGAACGATTTTCCGCTGCCTGAGATAAATGTCATTTTGGGTTGATCATCTTTCTTTGATAACGGATAAATTTTCAATCCAGAGTGGTATGCGTTCACTGCAGCATCCGTTTTGCCATCTTTCAAAAAACCACGGGCGATGAACCAATTCACGTAGCTGGTTGATGACGAGACATGATAGCCCTCAGGTACTTCGCCGTCGTAATGCGGAGGAAGGATCAAGTATGTACCACCTTCACCCTTGTCAGGCCCCACCACCCCCATATCGGTTACAAAGCGAAAGAAGGCATCGTTAACCGTTGTTGGCCCCATGCCCGGTGGAATTTCGACTACCGTTGGGCCATCTCGCTCAAGATCCAAAAAGGCAGACGCGTAAACCGTATCAGTATTGCCAGTGAGGAACAGCGGGTTAGAGTCCATCAAGTTATCAAAGAGCATGACTTGATTCGATTGAGTTATTCCCATCTTCTCATGGCCAATCCTTAGTGCTTCTAGCGATGCCATCGGAATCGCATTCAAAAACACCTCTGTAGCGCGCATGGTGTCAAGGTTGTTGTAGAGGAGATTCATGGTGTCCTCACTGGGCACTCCATCTTTGAAGCTCAGTGTACCAATGCTGGTTTCCACTTTATCTGGCGTCATAATGCCGGATGGAATGTCAGTGTTATAAGCGCCGTTTGTTGCAAGGACTGATGATGAAACAAGTAAACCAGTTAGCAAAGAGACACGTTTAAGTTGAGCCTTTAACATAAGAATTTCCTGCGTTATTAGTTGCGACACATTCACTTTATATTAAGTTAGATATCAATTTTGATTTCTGCGAGACTCAAAAATGCAATTGCGTTTTTAATGCAATAAAACTTACACGGACTTCATTGCGCGACTATAATGTCCATTCTGCTACTTCGTAGGGCTTAAATACGCTAAGATGCACGCCAATATTTTTGCTAGAGCCTTTATTACCCAATGACTACTGCCAAAACGCCAGCCAGCTTTTCGGAACTTGCCCTCATTCAACCTTTGTTAGCTCGACTAACAGAGCTGGAGTATCACCAGCCGACACCTATTCAAGCGCAAGTTATCCCAAGTGTGTTAGCTGGGCGTGACCTAATTGCAGGCGCAAATACGGGGTCGGGCAAAACGGCGGCGTTTGCACTGCCAATGTTGCAGGATCTCTTTACGCAAAAAAACAAAGAGAACCCTAAGGGTAGCCAAGGTAACTATGTCACTGGACTTATCTTAGTACCAACGCGTGAACTGGCTAAACAGGTTGCTGACAGTGTTAAGTCATACGCTGTGCACTTTAACGGTGCTATTAAAACAGTGGCTGTTTTTGGTGGCGTATCTGCGAATACTCAAATGCTGGCACTACGTGGTGGCACCGATATTTTGGTTGCCACGCCAGGTCGATTACTCGATTTAATGTCAAGTAATGCGATTAAGCTCGATAAGGTCAAGACCTTAGTGCTTGATGAAGCTGATCGAATGCTGAGCCTTGGCTTTACTGAAGAGCTATCTGAATTGTTGGGTCAATTACCAAAACAAAAGCAGACGCTATTGTTCTCAGCGACATTTCCTGAGCAAGTACAAACGTTAACACAGGAACTGCTTAATGACCCTGTTGAAATTCAGCTACAAAGTGATGATGCCAGCACCGTTGTACAGCGTGTTTTTAACGTCAATAAAGGCGAAAAAACAGCGGTACTAGCGCATTTGATCAAGCAGCATCAATGGCGACAAGCGCTTGTTTTCGTCAATGCCAAGAACAGCTGTGAGCACCTAGCCGATAAACTGTATAAACGTGGTATTGAAGCCGAAGTTTTTCACGGTGATAAAGGGCAGGGCTACCGTACCCGAATTCTGGAAGCATTTAAGTCAGGTGAGATTGATGTGTTGATTGCAACGGATATCGCGGCCCGAGGTTTAGATATCGAAAAGTTGCCGGTAGTGATTAACTTTGATCTACCAAGAAGCCCATCAGACTACATGCACCGTATTGGCCGAAGTGGCCGTGCTGGTGAAGTTGGTCTCGCTCTGTCATTGATTGATTATGAAGATTTTCATCATTTCAAAGTTATCGAGAAGAAGAATAAGATCCGCCTTGAACGTGAACAGGTGGAAGGGTTTGAACTTGATGAAACCATTACCCAAGAGATGTTAGAGGCCAATAAGCCGATGGCAAAACCGGAAGGTACGGGTAAGAAAAAGCGTAAGAAGAAAGGTCTTGGCAACGCTGATGTTTGGTTGAGAAATTCATAACCAAACAAGCAACCGATGGTATACCCAAGCACCTAAAAGTGGCTTGGGTTGTCATTGGCAGACAACACTTATCGATGATAAGCGTTTAATCAGAAATTTTCTGAGCACGAAGGAAGAGAGAATGAGTGGAACCAATCGAGCCGATATTCACCCTGGGTTAGCAGTAAAAATTGTTCTTAAAAAAGATCAGCGTAGCGGAACATTAACCTCTGGTATTGTAAAAGATCTTTTAACTAAATCGCCAAATCACCCTCACGGAATTAAAGTGCGTTTAGAAAGTGGTGATGTTGGCCGGGTGAAAGTGATCGGCTAATTACAGTCAATAAAAACGGGCTACCGATGTTGCCCGCTTTGCCATTCATAACCGCCGTAATACAGCCTGAGCCATTTTGATAAAACGAGATAGGTGAAGCCATTGAATGAATATATCAGCATCTGGTGAAGGCTCACTATCGGGCGTTAACAAGCGCCATAAGTTTCAGTTTCTCCACTAAGAAATCAAGAAACACTCGAATATGGGGCTTGGGGTACTGAGTGCTTTTATATATAGCAAAAATCTCACCACTTCCTTGCTCACTGTGTGTCGCAGTCCAATGAGGTAACAATTTAACTAACTGTTGATTCTCGAGGTAGGGATTCAACATCCAATCTGATAACAAGAGCACGCCACTTCCTTGCAATGCTGCATATAGCAAAGGGGAGCCGCCTTTCGAGATCAAATTTCCCGTTACCGATACCTTTTTATTCACTTGCTTCTTGCTGAAATACCAATAGTTTCTTTGGCGTTCATGGCTGATTAGCAAACAATTGTGATGTTGCAAATCTTCTGGTTTTTTAATGGGGCTATGCTGTTGTATGTAGGACGGAGTGGCAACCAGTGACGTGTAATTGGTGAGCAAGTGACGCGCTTTAAGTCGGCTGTCTTGCGGTGTGCCAATACGGATAGCAATGTCAATGTTTTCACTATTTAAATCAACCACATTGTTGTCCAGCTCTAGCTCAATTTGTATCTTGGGATATAGTTCAAGAAACGCCGGAATTAATGATGTGAGGTACAAATTACCAAAGCTTTCGAAAACAGAAATACGCAAAACACCTTCAGGAATACCATGATTCCCTCGCATTTCAGCTAACAATTTATTGGTATCTTGCAAGATCTTGGCGGACTCTTGGTGAAAATATTGACCTTCTTCAGTCAGGATCAGCTGCCGAGTACTGCGTTTAAAAAGCGTCGTTTTGAGTCTGTTTTCAAGGCTATCCACATTTCTCGCCACGGAAGAGGGAGCCATATTGAGTGCTTTGCCCGCTTGAGAGAAACTTCCGGATTCCACCACTTGCTCAAATACTTTAATTAACTCTAACATGCTCTACCTTTGCACTATATGCAAAACTGATTCAGGTTTGTCATATATTCTGCTCCTCAATCGAATGATGCACAATGCCCCCATCGCAATAAGGCGGTGTTCATTAATTAGATTGAGGATACAAAAATGGCAAAACGTATAGATATTGCTCAAGTCCAACCGGCAGCTTTAACTGCAATGCTATCTATTGAGGGCTACCTATCTAAAGTTGAATTGTCTGGCGAGTTAAAAGAAATCATGAAGATACGAGCATCTATAGTCAATAAGTGTGCTTACTGTATCCAAATGCATACTGCCGAAGCATTGAAGATTGGTATCGATCAGCAAAAACTGTTTGCTCTCTCTGCATGGGAAGAGTCTCCGTTGTTTGATCAGACTGAAAGAGCACTGCTAAAACTAACGGACGAAATGACGCTGATCGCAAATGCTGGAGTCTCTGACATGACTTATCAGCAATGCCTTGAGTTACTCGGAGAAGAGTTGCTTGCACAAGCGATGATGCAGGTGATTATGATTAATGCGTGGAATCGATTTGCGCTTGCAACTAAAATGACTCATGAATAAAAGTTAGGCTTAGAAAGAATCAATCTTTCGCTAACTCCCTTCTCTCGGTGTAAAACAACACACATGCTGGTCCGCATCCAACATCACTTTGCAGGAGGAAACCAGTTGTTGCCTGAGTTTTCCACGAGCACGTAATAGGCGGGATTTTACGGCGGGGAGGGTCAAGCCGTTTTGGTTTGCGTACTCTTGTTGTGGCATCTTTTGGATGTCACAAGCTCTCAATACGTGGCTATCTTGCTCTGGCAGCTCTGATAAGACGCGGGTGAGGCATTGGGTGAGGGTGTCGATAACTGCCTCGGAATCGTTTTCCTGCTCGATATCTTGCTCTAACTGGACTGGATGCCTTTTTCGGCTGTGGTCGATAAGCAGATTGTTTGCGACACGGTATAGCCAAGCGCGGGGATTTTCAATGTAGCAAAACGCATGATCTTTGATCATTGCCCGGATAAACACTTCCTGAAGCAGATCTTCTGCCAAGGGTTCATCCTTCGCTTTGGCTTTTAGCCAGTGACCAAGAGCCTGGGCATGTTCCGACCAGGCTGACATCAAGCAAGGTCGAGCTGTGTGAGTACTTGTGTTTATCGTCATCGTTTTTCCGGTGGTGCACGTTGGCTTAACGAGTGTATCTTAATCTTATCGGTATTGCCGGTAACTCATGTTGCAGAAAATGCACGCTTGAACTTGGTTTTTACCGAGCGCCAATGTGTGGTTGGTGTCGTGGGCGATTTATCAAGCAGATACTGGTAATCTTCCGGTGTTGGGACGATTTCGCCACCGTGAGCAAGCAATAAGCTTTTGGGTGATAACGCGATGATCTTATTGATTGATTGCCGATATCGCTTGGGGTAAAAGACGGGGAAGGGGGGAATATAGCGTCCTTTCACTCGTACCATCAAATCTGCGATATAAACTTGACCAGAGTTTGGGTGGTAGAGCGATAAGTCACGGTCAGTATGCCCTTGTGTTGATAAGGCATGCCATTCGGGAAAGCCGGGTAAACGTTCTTGGTCATCCAACAAGTAATCGGGTTTTAACTTTGCGTCATACCATAAATTCTGGCGTGTTTTTTTCATTCTTCTAGCAACCCAATTGGCGAGCAGCAAATCCGTCCAGTGCATGAGCGCGCCATCAAGGCCCTGATACCATTGCCCTTTTACATTGGCTGCAGCGATGTAGCACCCTGTCAGTTTACGTAGTCGATGGGCGGCACCGGCATGATCAGGGTGCATGTGGGTGACGACGACCAGCTTGAGATCTTTCACTGGTCGATTAAGCTTGTCTGAAATGAAATTGAGCAGGATAGGGATGTCAGCGCGGCAGCAACCATCAAGTAACAGCAGGCCATAGCGGTATTCGACCAGATATATCGATTGGATGTAGCCATCTATTTGGTGCAGTTTCATCTTGATATCCCTATATGGATGAAAAGCGAGACTATCTTTCTGTTATCAAATCATTATTTAACAACTCATCAGACCAATCAAGCAGGAAATGACTTACCCTGCTCATAGGGCTGAAGCAAGGGGGGGGGAGGGCATCATGCGAAAAGGATATACCGTGTAGAAGAAAAAGGCCCAGCAGGCCTGTTATGAGTGGTCGAGCAATTAACCTGCTGGGCAAAAATTACATTTCCCAATCACCTCCAAGCGCTTTATTCAAGCCAACGACCATATTCGCGGTTTGCAGGCGAGCGGCGACTTCTCGGTCACGCATCGCATGCTGTTGCCGCTGGGCGTCAAGTACGGTGAGGTAATCTATCAAGCCTGCTCTATAGAGCGAGATAGCTTTACCAACCGCAGTGTCTGTTTCCGATTTTGCCTCGGAAATAAGGGCTTGATACTGCTGGCTGTTACCATAGCCATTGAGTAAAGTTTCCACTTCTCCAATAGCACTGTTCACTGCATGTTGGTATGACAGAGCGCTGGCTTCAAAGCGTGATTCCTGAAGCTTGATCATGGCGTCGGTACGGCCGCCGTCGAAGATGTTCCAACTGACGCCAATACTGGCTAACCATGTTGATGAGTTACTGTTGAACAAGTCATCAAAATCGTTCGCCAATACACCCGGCGAACCCGTTAGGTAAAATTTCGGATATTGATTGGCGACGGCAGCGGCTAATTCAGCGTTCTGGGCCGCCATTTCCCGCTCTGCGATTTGCAGATCAGGTCTTCTTTGCAGAAGATCTGAGGGGAGACCCGTAGGTATCACCCCGTTAAACGCAGGTAATGGTGAGATCGCATTGAGTCTGCTCTGCATTGCACTTGGTGACTCGCCCAGTAGGATCGCCAAGCGCTGTTGGTGGGCATTTTCAGCCGTTTCCAATTGGGGGATCACCGCTTTTGTCGCGGCAAGCATGGCCTTTGCCCTTGCAACATCCAGTTGTGACCCATACCCGCTGCGATGGACTTTTTCGACCAATTCCAGTGTCTGTTGCTGATCGTTAACCAGATCGAGTGCGATTGCTTTGCGTTCTTGCGCTCCCCGGTATTGGAGGTAGTTGTGGATCACATCACTGGTGATCAAGGTTGTTAGTCCCTGTCGCATGATTTCTGCTTGCTCGGCACGAATAGAGGCTGCCTTGGCCTGGTTGTCGATTCGGCCAAATAAATCCAGCTCCCAAGCTATGGTCATTCCAGCATGAAAGGCACTCTGATCACTGTCGATAAGTGCAGTGCCCAATGGGTTATTGGATGAGACTGCAGCACCAAGCAAAGGGTCATTGTCACTGATGCCATACGAGGTGTAGCCTGCTCCCAAGTTAACGGTTGGTACTTTGAAAGACTCGACAATCCGGTTGAAAGCTTGTGCCGATTTAATCCGCTCAGAAGCCACTTTCAGAGGAATACTCTGATTTTGGGCGTCCTCAATCAATTGGTTTAGCATCGGGTCATCAAACTGAGACCACCAATGAGCATTAGTTAGTTGACCTTCTAGGTTATGCCCTGAATGAACCCCCTCAACCGATTGATTCAAGAAGGTTTCCGTTAGCGCATTACTCGGCTGCTTGTAGTCAGGTGCAGACGCACAGCCGGTTAATATCAGGGCGACGGCTAATGCAGATAGTTTAGGCATTTTCATTAGGCAGCTCCTTGGTAACCGTGGCATCGTTGGCGTGTTGTTTTAAATCGGCTCGATAAAATAGGCGATATAGCGCTGGCATCACAAACAGAGACAACACGGTTGCTGCCGCCAAACCACCGATAATAGTTGCTGCCATTTGGTCGAACAACCGATCTGACATCAGAGGGATCATGCCAAGGGCAGTTGTTAGTGCGCCCATGGAAATAGCCATGGTGCGGTTTAACGTCGCCTCCTCAATCGCTTCTTCCAAGCCTTTGCCATTTTTTCTTTCCAGCTCGATTTGATCCATCAGGACGATACCGTTTTTAATGATCATCCCCGATAGGGCTATCGCACCTATCAACGCCATAAAGCCGAAGGGCTTGTCAGCCATTACCAAGAACCAGCTTGCACCTGTCGCAGCAAGTGGCACCGTGGTCAGAATGATGATGGGTTGCTTAAAGCCGTTGAACAGCGCAACGAGGATGATCACCATGATAAGTAGGGCTTTGGGTAACTGTTTTAAGGTATCGGTAATCGCTCGCTCTTCATCGTAATATTCACCGCCCCACTCAAAGTGGTAGCCATACGGCAGTTCGATAGCCTCAATCTCAGCCGCCAGTTGTTTACGTACACCCGAGGTTGTCATCCCGTCAACAGCGGCCTGTACGGTGATCGCCGGAACACGGTTTCGACGCCAAATCATGCTTTCTTCATCCTTGAGTTCGAAGGTGTCGACCACTTGTCCTAGCGGGACAGAATGCATGCCCATCAGCGAGCGTACCGGCAGTGTTTCTAGCGAGTTGATGTCAGCATCTGCGCTACGTATCTTGATCGGGATCAGTTCATCACCCTGGTGTAGCTGAGCTAACGTTACCCCCTCAGTAGCACGCTGGATAGCCAGGGCAACATCAGTGCGATTGATCCCTGCACGACGTGCTTGCTCTTGATTAAGTTGCGGCACAATCACTTTGCTTTTTTGACGCCAATCGTCACGTACATACTTGGTATTCGGGTGGGCCTGCATAATGGCTTGGGCTTGTTGTGAAAGAGCATGCAGTACGTCAGGATCAGGACCGATAAACCTAGCTTCTATGCTGAATTTGTCCTTGGTGGCAAGTTTGAGTGCTCGGAAGCGAGGTTCAGCATGCGGAAACTGCTGGTTCAACCATTGATCGCCACGGCGTTCTAGCGTCGCAATGCTGTCATAATCATGGGTATTGATCAGGATTTGGCCATAGCTCGAATCGTACGGCTCTGGCTCGACAGTGACAGAGAATCTTGGCGCACTGGCACCGACAAAGGTGGTAAAGTCTTTCACTTCTGGTTGATCGCGTAGCCAATCTTCAATTCGCTCCATATCTGCAGATGTCTGTTCGATCTGTGCGCCGTTAGGCAGCCAGTAATCGAGGAACACGATAGGGCGGTCAGAGGTCGGCATGAAATTGACCGCGATATGGGGCACAACAAAGGCAGTGATACCGAGTAGTGGCACCAATAGGCTTAGCCCTTTAAGTGGGTGGCGCACCGTGTAGTGAACCGCTTTTCGGTACAGCGAAGGCTTAGTATTTTGCTGCAGCTCTTTATCTTGCTGGGCTAGCCCTTCTTTCGGTTTGATCCACGCCCAGCACATCAAGGGGGTTATCGTCATTGCGATGAGCCAAGATAGCAACAGCGATGCACACATAACCCAGAATACCGAACTGGCAAACTCAGCCGAGTCGGTTGTGGAAAACATCACGGGACTTGCGCCCATCACTGCGATAAATGTGGCGGCAAGTAACGGAACGGCGGTTTCCTGGACGGTTTGTTTGGCCGCTTTAAGGCGATCCATGCCTTTGTTCATCTTGGCGATGATCATGTCGGTCACGACAATAGCATTATCAACTAGCATACCCAGTGCAAGAATAAAGGTACCTAACGAAACCCGTTGAAGATCGATGGCGTCTATTTTCATGTAGATCAGGGTCAGCAGGATAGTCAGCATTAAACTGCTGCCAACGATGACGGCACTTTTCAGTCCCATAAACAGCCATAAGATTGCCACCACGATCAGTACACTTTCGATAAGGTTGGATACGAAGTTATTGATCGATTTCTGTACTTCTTCCGGTTGGAAGGCGACGGTGTTTATCTCAATGCCGATTGGCAGGGTTTGCTGGAATTCATCGATAACCTGATTGAGCTGATCACCGAGTGATACCACATTAATGCCGGAGTTCGGGCTGACTGCCAGTGTGATGGCATCAATGCCATTAAAGCGGCTTTCTGATAACGCCGGAGTTTGGTAGCCCATTGAAACAGTTGCAATATCACCAAGGCGGATCAAACCGGTTCCCAAATCGCCTAAACCGCCTTTGAGCATCAAGTTTCTAATATCATCCAGATTGGTAAATTCACTGCCTTGGTCAATACGAATACGCTCGATCCCGGCTTTGAATTTGCCGGCATCGTAAATCATGTTCTGGCTAGCAAGTTGGTTGATCACTTGCGCGGAAGAGAGACCATAATCGGCCAGGCGCTCATCAGGTAAGTCGATATTCACCACTTGGTTACGGACACCGTGCAGCTCAATCTTCTTAATGCCATCAACCGCTTTCAGGCGACGTTGAAGCTCTTTTGCATACAGACGAAGCTCACTGGGCTCGACTCCCTCGCCGGTTATCGCAAACAGCATGCCGTAAACTTCGGAGAACTCATCTTGCACGATACTGATTTGGGCTGTGGGCGGTAAGCTGAGTTTTACATCATTCACCTTACGGCGAAGTAAGTCCCATTGCTGCGGGAGATCTTTGGAGTTGGTTGCCTCCTGAAGATCAACAAAAATCATCGAGCTTCCTGGGCGGGACAAGGAGCGAAGCTTCCAAAGGCTTTCCATTTCTTGAAGCTTGGTTTCGACCTTATCTGTGACTTGTTGTTCAACCTCCTGCGCGGATGCACCGGGATAAAGAGTGACAACAACGGCGCTTTTGACCGTGAATGTAGGGTCTTCAAGCTTACCCAGCTTGAAATAGGAAGTGATACCGGCAATGACACACAACACACTAAAGAATACGATAAATGTGCGTTGTCGAATTGCAAATTCTGCAAGGTTCATCATTGTCACCTATCGCGTTTCGTGCTTTGACAGCATGGATTTTGACTGGCCTGGCGTTGAAGCGAGCAGTACATCTTGGTGGATGTGCTGCGGGGTGACGAGTGTTGTCGTAAGCAGCTTACCGACAGGTTGATCCGGTCGAAGGTAATGTACGCCAGCGGTAATAATTTTGTCACCGGCTCCAAGATCGCCGGTCACGCAGGCTTGGTCTGTTTGGAGGGATTCAATATTCACCGCTTTCGGGAATGTTCTTCCGTCCTCGATAGTAAATACAGTATGCGTTGCACCGATTTGAATAATGGCTGAGTAAGGGATGCAATACTGGCCTTCACCTTGTTCAAACGCGACATTTAACTGGATGGCTTTCCCTGGCAGAGCATCAGTTATCATCGTTAATGCACTTTGATCCAGCTGATAGGTGATCTGATAGGTTTGCTTAATCGGATCGGGCAGGGTGTTAACCTCTTTTAGCGTGGCTGGGATAATGTCGGTATTGCCATACCATGAAACAGTACCAGAAGGTTGCTCTCTGAATTGGTTGATCAGGCTTTCCGGTATATCAACAACGGCTTGTAGATGACTTGGCTGGTGGAGGGTCAATACCGGTAACCCCGGTGCTGCCTGCTCAAATTGTTCACTGAAACGCTTACCGACAACGCCATCAAACGGGGCGGTTAATTGGGTATAGGCGAGCGCATCGTTGGCTTTCTGGAGGTTTTGCTCTACCACCTTGACCATCGCTTGGCTTCGCTTGTAACCAGATACAGCCCGGTCAAGATTGACGGCTGCGATGGCATTGTCGTTGGTCGCTTGTTTTACCCGTTTTAGTTCAATATCGGCGAGGGTGTTGGCTGCTTTTGCTTCATCTAACCGAGCTTCCAGTTCGAGTACTGCAACTTGGTAATCGTGAGGATCAAGCCTGGCGATAACTTGACCTTGTTTTACTTGCTCTCCGGTTTTTACCATTACCTCTGTAATAGTGCCCGGCACCTTAAAGGCTAGGTTAGCGGTATCAATTGCTTCTAATACCCCTGAAAACTGTCGGGTATTGAATTGATGTTGGCTACCGAGTTCTATGACCTGTACCGGGCGCGGCGGCTTATCATTTGCATAGGTTGTCGTGTCACTACAGCCGTTCAGCATAAGCATGGCAACTGGTGCCAACACAAGGGGAGTTATTTTTTTCATATTCCAATCCACTCAAAAATAGCTGTTTTGTTTAAAGCGGTGCTATTTTAAGTTTTAAGTGGGGAGGAATAATCAGGCTATGCTGTGAAACACTGTCATAAAATACGTGACAATATAGACTGTTACGCCCTTGCTAATTTGAATTGTCACGGAATTTTTATACAAAAAGTGCGACAATCAAAAGACTTTGGGCAAGTGTTCGAGTAGGTGATCAATCAGAACCCGTGTTGCTCGGCTGACCCCCATTCGGTCGGGGTAAACGAGCCAAACATCTTCGGATTGTGACTGGCAGTCAGGTAAAATCCGTATTAATTCCCCAGACTCCATCGCATTCAACGCGAGTAGCAAGGGCAAAAAGCTGATCCCTTGGCCTGCAATCATTGAGCGCCGAATATAACCGGTGTTATTGCTGGTGAGGATAGGTTTAACGTTGAGGGTTGAGTCTGTAAACTGCCAAGTGTTCTCGATTCTCCCATCGGGTCTGCGATAACAAATACAACGGTGCTCGGCGAGTTCATCAATACTTTTGGGTTCACCGTGTTGCTTGATGTATTCAGGACTAGCCAATAAAAAACGGTGAATAGAAGTAATATGCCTTGCGACTAGGCTGGAATCTTGTAACTGTCCAACATGAAAGCTGAGATCAAGACCTTGCTCATAGAGGTCTTGGTAGCCATTGGTGCTGAAGCGGACATCCAGTTCGATGTCTGGATATTGCAGTTGAAACTGATTGAGAATGGGTTGAAGCACTTCTTCACTGTCGGGGAGCGCACCGATTTTTACTTTCCCGGTGGGTTTATTGTCGAGTTGGTACATGGCCTCCTGTGCTTTTTCTAAGCCCTGAACCACTTTTAACAACTCATGATAGAGTACTTCACCATGTTGGGTAAGGCGTATTTTGCGGGTGGTACGGAAAAATAGCTGAGCATTGAGGTGTTTTTCCAACTCACCGATCCGGCGACTAACGTTTGCACGGGGTAAATCGAGAGCATTGGCTGCAGCAGAGAAGCTACCGAGCTCTACCACAGTGGTAAAGAGTTTTAGGTCGTCCAAACGCATACATATCACTTATAGAGATTATTCACTGTTTACAGTGTAAATGGTGAACGAATGCGAATAAATGATTTATGTCATAGCAAAAGAGCCAAGTGAAGTCGTGGCAAGGCTGATTGTACGTGGCTTAATCAATGCCTTGCCATGTGTGAGGTATGCCCGAGGGTGATTACTGGAATGAGCTGGCGAGATACCACAGATAAGTACTGAAGATGAGCAAGAGTATCCCCCCGCCCACACGGCTGACTTGATAGCTAGCTGTAGTAGTAGCGCAGCGCTTATTTGTTAGTGCAAACATGAATATCCCACCCAGCACGGCTGTAAGGAGTGCCATCGCAGGCAAGTCTCTGGTCAAAATTTGCCGAGGCAGTGTCAAACCCTCGCCCATAAGGGCAGGGAAGGCGATGACACCTAACAGGTTAAAAATATTTGAGCCAATAACGGTTGCAAAAGCGATGTCATGCATCCCCCGCTTCACTGCAGCAAGAGCGGCCGCCAGCTCAGGTAAGCTAGTGCCAAATGCAATGACGGTTAAGCCAATCGTTAGTTCGCTAATACCCGCGATGACTGCCAATTTAACAGCGCCCCAGACCATGAGTTTGGATGACGCGAGTAGGATAATAAGCATGACAAGAGATTCAAAAGCCGCACGGGATTTTGAAATGTTGAGGAAATCGAGCTCTTCAGGCTCTGATTGCTCATGCCTTGCAGAATAGGCGAGATACAGGCAATACGCCAGCAGGCCAGAAAGGAGGATAACACCTTCGAGAGTGGCTAGCTTTCCATTTACCATGAGCAGGCATGACAGCACCATTGCAATTGCCAGAATGGGGAACTCGCGCCGGATAAAACGTGAATGGACAATTAATGGCTTAAAAAGAATGCATACCGATAGCACTAGGCCAATATTGATAATATTTGAGCCTAGTCCATTGCCTACTGCTAGCTCGCCTGCGCCATTGAGAGCGGCGGTCGCTGAGACTAATAGCTCCGGAGCGGAAGTGCCAAAGGCGACAACGGTCATACCGATAAAAACGATAGAAATATTACAGTGCTTGGCATAGGTAGCGGATGATGCAATAAGCCTATCGGCACTAAAGGACAAGAGTGCAAAGCCGATAGTTAATGCAGAAAGTGCAATAAGAAAAGTGTTCATTGGTCTTACTAAAGGCGAGGGCTATAAAAAACACGAACAACCCCACACCTAGCCCTCGCATTTGGTGCGTGATTGTCCGAGTCTCGCTGGGCTACCTGAAATATCGGTAACTGGTTATGCCATGGCATGTGGCCAAATATGTTGACATAACCTTTTGCATCGAATGCAAAATAGCTACTCCCTCAAACAGGGGCGTATTATACGTAACGCTTTCAGTCTGGCTATAGGTTGCCGTTAAAAGAACTGTAAGTATTCGTAACGGCAGCAAGGGGGCAAGCTTGCACCGATTGAGATCGAATTAGTGCTTGTTGTGATTCATTTCCACTTCTTTCATACCCTCTGGTATATACGTTGCCTCTTCGACTTTTACATCGATTTCAACCGAACCTGCATTTTTGAAGGTAAGGGTCAGCGAGAAGCTTTCACCCAGTTGCGGTACTTCTTTTAGGTTAAAGAACATAATGTGATAACCACCTGGTTTAAGAGCTTGTAAATCATGGGCAGGGATATCGATTATTTCTACTTCACGCATTTTCATCATGCCGT
Organism: Photobacterium lutimaris; assembly: GCF_003025555.1. GTDB lineage: Bacteria > Pseudomonadota > Gammaproteobacteria > Enterobacterales > Vibrionaceae > Photobacterium > Photobacterium lutimaris. Next base: position 286,289 of record NZ_PYMH01000004.1, read on the forward strand.
CTTCATGCATATGGGCGTGGAGCTCGGTTTTCTCTGCAATAGGTGAAGAAGCACTGAGTAGTTCATCATTATTATTGCTGTGATTCATCACATTGAAAAAAGCCGCTGCAACTTGTGAGGTTGGTGGGACTTGCTTTGACCATGGTTGGTCAATCTGTAAATCACCAACGTTGTATTCATGGGCATAGGCTGAACTGGTCAGAGCGAATAGGCTGCCGAGTAAAATGCTTTTTATTGTTTTCATTACGTTCTCCATGTGGCTTCATGCCTGTAAAAATACTATTCAATATGGATTATTTAAGTCATCGTTATTTCATAAATAGAATGGCATAGAGTGCTTAGGCGCGATGAGGTATAGCCTGTTATTACCTGATTGATGCCGAGGTTGATAAATGAAGGTGGAATCGTGGTCGGCATGAATCGACAATTAGTCTTGTTATGATGCAAGAATAGTAGCAGGCAAGAACAAGCATGTAATTGAGTTTGTTGATTTTATGTGTTTTTTTTGATCTCAATGTGCCAGCTCGATAGTGGCGGCGTTGATTTTGATTCAGTGATTAGCGGGGCGGTCGGGTTTTCGCTTGATACTTTCTCATAATGGCTTTTTCGACTTCGACGAGGATAAAAACACTGGAGGCAACGACGATAATTTGTGGCCAGGCACTCATCTCGATTGCATAGGTGCCGAACAGTGTTTGCATTACAGGAAGGTAGGTAAAGCCAAGCTGGAAAACGCTGAGAGCAGCGATAGCCAGAAGAACATAGCGGTTTCCCACAATGTCTTGACGGCGGCAAATAGGGGCCAGAATAAAGCGGGAATTAAAGAGGTAGAATACTTCAAACATGACAAGGGTATTCACTGCAATAGTTCGAGCGCGTTCAATATCAGAATGATGGGTCAGTTCCCATTGGAAAAGTCCCAGTGTGCCGCCCATGATTATCACGGATACAAAGGCCACTCGCCAAATAAGGTGGTTATTGAGCAGGGGTTGGCTAGGAGGGTGGGGAAGGCGTTGCATAAGACTCGGCTCCTTGGGCTCAAAAGCGAGTGACAGTGCCAATGTCACGGCAGTGATCATATTTACCCATAGGATTTGTACTGGAGTTAAGGGTAACTGCGGAAAGCCAAGTAAGACAGCGGTGAGAATGATGAGGGCTTCACCGCCATTGGTCGGCAGGATGAATAGGATTGCTTTTCGTAAATTGTCGTAAACAGCCCGTCCCTCTTCGACTGCGGCGGTGATAGTAGCAAAGTTGTCGTCGGCCAATACCATCTCAGACGCTTCTTTTGCTGCCTCTGTACCATTTTTACCCATAGCGGTGCCAATATCAGACCGCTTTAGTGCTGGTGCATCATTAACGCCATCTCCGGTCATGGCGACGATGTGGTTATGTTGTTGTAGTATTTTGATTAGACGCATTTTGTGTTTGGGGTTAACCCGGGCATAAATATCGATTCGGTTGACAAGCTCGAACAGTTCTTCATTACTGAGTTGGTCCATTTGATGGCCGGTAAGGGTTTCTTGGGCATTTGAGAGCCCTATCTGGCGGGCAACGGCTCGAGCCGTTAGTGCATGATCACCTGTGATCATTTTAACTCGAATGCCGGCTTCATTGCAGATATGTACGGATTCAATCGCTTCTTCGCGCGGTGGGTCAATCAACCCAAACAACCCCAACATGATGAATTGATCACCTATATCACCGAAAGTCAGTTCAACTTGATCTTTTTGCGCTGTACGGTAAGCGATCGCTAATAGTCGTTGGCCATTTTGTGCCTGTTGCTCGATCATCGCGAGCCAATAGTCCGGTTGTAGCGATGCAGGACCGGAAGTGGTGAGTTGCTGGTGACACATCTCCAGAATACGCTCTGGTGCTCCTTTGAGGAAAATAAAGGCCTGTCCATCATGGCTATGATGTAACGTTGCCATAAAGCGGTGCTCAGATTCGAAGGGGATCAAATCAGTGCGTGGATATTGATTTTTTACACCGGCTGCATCAAGTCCGATCTTAGTACCTGCGACTAATAAGGCACCTTCCAAAGGGTCCCCATGGATGTGCCATTCGTGCTTTTCTTGGCGAAGTGTCGCGTCATTGCACAGAACGGCAGCTTCGATTGTTTGCAAGAGAGGGGATCCGGTCTCGGGGAAAACGGTTTGATTGCCACAGGTCAGAATACCGTGTGGATCATAACCGGTGCCACTGAGCGTGTATTGGTTGTCGATGGTGATAATTGTTCTGACGGTCATTTCGTTGCGGGTCAGTGTCCCCGTCTTGTCGGTGCAGATCACGGTGACAGCCCCTAAGGTTTCGACGGCAGGAAGACGACGGATCACGGCTTTACGCCTGGCCATTCTTTCGACACCGATCGCCAAGGTGATAGTCATAATAGCCGGTAGCCCTTCAGGTATCGCGGCAACGGCGAGGCTGACAGCGGCAAGAAACATATTGGTTAAGGGGTAATCCCGGATCAGGACTCCATAGGAAAAGGTGGCGGTTGCTAATGTCAGGATAGTGGCTGTCAGCCAGCGACTGAAGAGGGCAATTTGTTTGAGCAACGGGGTTTGGGTTGATCTAACCTTTGAGACGAGTTCGCTGATCTGCCCCAACTCAGTCCTAACCCCTGTTGCGACGACAATTCCAGTTCCAATACCGTGGGTGACCAAGGTGCCAGAATAGGCCATGCAAGCACGGTTTGCCAATTCGCTCTGGTATGCAACCGGTTCACTCTGCTTATCCACGGCGACAGACTCTCCCGTTAAGGCTGCTTCTGAAATTTGTAACCCTTTGGCACGGCAAAGCCGCAAGTCGGCAGGTATTCGATCCCCAGATTGCAGTAATACGATATCCCCGACGACTAAGTTCTCCACGGCGACGGTTTGTTGCTGGCCGTTGCGAATAACTTCTGCGCTCGGTGATAACATTTTTTGAATGGCTTTGAGTGCATCTTCTGCGCGGCCTTCTTGGATAAAGCCGATGATGGCGTTGATCAGCACAACCCCTGCAATGACCCCGGTGTCTAGCCAATGGCCAAGTAGGCTCGTTATCAGCATGACGGCTAGCAACACGTAAATAAGCAGGTTGTTGAACTGGAATAGGAACCGAACCAATATCGAACGGCGTTGCGGGTCCGGTAACTTGTTCGGACCGTGATGGCGACGGCGGTGATCAGCTTCCGAGGTGCTTAGCCCATCGGGGTGGCTACTGACTGCCTCAAAAGTTCTCTGTATTGAGTAATGATGCCAGGGGAGGGGCGGCTCATGCATGGCAACCTATCCAGCAATCGGATTCTGTCTATGATTGATTATTAGGCAATCTGGTCTAGCTTGTGTGTATGAATAATGGGAAAGAGAAATTATCGAATGGCTGACATCTTTGGTTTTGACGCGTTCTCCCCCAAACAGATCGCCGAGAAGGTTGATAATATCGGGGTAGTAAAAGCAAGGTTGCCACTGGTTTCAATGGTCATGCTCGGCGTCTTGGCCGGTGCTTTTATTGGCCTTGGCGGCTTATATTTCACCTTGGTGAAGTCTGACGCCTCTTTGGGGTTCGCCTCCCAGCAAGTGTTGGGAGGATTGACCTTTTCTCTTGGCTTGCTATTGGTGATTGTTGCTGGAGCTGAGCTATTTACGGGTAACAATTTGCTCGCCATGGCGTGGGCGGATAAGAAAATAACCACTCTAGAACTGCTGAGAAACTGGCTGATCGTCAGTTTAGCTAACTTGGTGGGGGCGGTAGGTCTTGCTTTCCTTGTCTTCTTTTCTGATCACGCCGCCATGAATGATGGGGCCATAGCGGCCATGTACGCGCAAATTGCTGCGGCTAAGTGCGAGTTACCGTTTTGGACCGCTTTTTTCCGAGGGGTATTGTGTAACGTTTTGGTTTGTATGGCGGTTTGGATGGCGCTTGCTGGACGAAGTGTGATTGATAAGGCAGTGGCAATCGTCTTTCCTATTTCAGCGTTTGTCGCGGCTGGTTTTGAGCACAGTGTTGCGAATATGTATTTTATTCCTTTAGCCATGTTACTCAAAGTCTCGGGCACGGTTGACGTTGCCGATTCTGTTTCTATGCTTGGGTTTGTTGGCAATTTGGTTCCGGTTATTTTGGGGAATTTAGTGGGTGGCAGTGTGTTAGTCGGGCTGGTTTATCACATCATTTACTTACGTAAGCAGTAATTGGTGTGGTGCTATAATTTAGCTGGCAATAATGATCAGGCAATCAGCATGCATTCCAAAGTTGTGAAAACTGTCTGTCCTTTCTGTGGTGTTGGCTGTGGTATGTACCTAACCAGCGATTGGAAAGGGAAAGTGTGTGGCGTTACGCCACAATGGGATCATCCAATCAGTCGCGGCAAGCTTTGCGACAAAGGGTGGAGCACGGCTTATGCGGTTTCATCGGAGAGCCGTATTACTCATCCTTTACGAAGAGAGCGTGATAAGTTTGTCCATATCAGTTGGGAAGAGGCACTTTCTTCTATTAGCCGTGCCTTGCAAGACATAATCGATGACGATGGGCCACAAGCCGTAGGCATTATCAGTAGTGCTCGAGCGACCAATGAAGATAATTATGCCGCACAAAAGTTTGCTCGTTCGGTACTGAAAACCAACAATGTTGATCACTGTGCCCGAATTTGTCACAGCCCCACTGTCGCGGGGCTCAAGCAAGTACTGGGTTCGGGAGCGATGACGAACAGCACCGATGATGTGTCGAAGGCCGATGTCATCATGGTTATCGGTGCCGATCCAACTGAAAACCATAGTGTTCTGGGTGGGCAAGTGATCCAGGCCAAGTTAGCCGGAGCCAAGCTTATTGTGGTCGATCCCCGCGTGACACGACTTGCAAAGCTTGCTGATATTCATCTGCAACTTCAACCAGGAACGAATACCGCTCTGCTTAATTCGATGCTACAAGTCATTATTTCCAATGGCTGGCATGATCAAGACTTTATAGCGCAGCGCTGCGAAGGGTTTGAAAAGCTTGAGAAGCACGTTGAAAAAGTAACACCTGAGTCGGTTGAAGCGATCACAGGCCTTGATGCCGAGCAGATCCGACAGGCGGCAAAGCTATACAGCCAGACTGAGCACTCGATGATTTTGTATGGGATGGGGATCACCCAGTTTGTGAGCGGGACAACCAATGTGATGGCCCTTGCCGACTTGGCGCTGGTTTGCGGCCATATTGGTAAGCCGGGCACGGGAATCAACCCTTTGCGGGGACAAAATAATGTTCAAGGTGCTTGCGATATGGGATGCTTGCCCAATGTTTATCCCGGCTATCAACTTGCTGACGAAAAGGAGACTCAAGCGAAATTTTCTGCTGCCTGGGGAGGTGACGTTGCCACGAGCGCCGGGTTGACGTCGATGGGGATGACAAAAGCGGCATTGGCGGGTCAGTTTAAAGGCCTGATCTTGTTTGGTGAAGACCCTGTTGTTACCGACCCAGATCAAAATCATGTTCGCGAAGCATATCAGGCGCTGGATTTGCTGGTGGTGGCAGAGCTGACCATGACAGAAACAGCCAAGCTGGCTGATATTGTATTGCCTGCGGCTTCTTTTGCAGAAAAATCGGGTACATTTACCAATTGTGAGCGAAGGGTGCAGTGTATTCATCCTGTTATTCCACCGCTTGGTGAAGCCATGGGCGACTGGCAGTGGTTGCAAGCATTAGCCAAGGCAATGGGCAGTGATAGGCTAAACTGGCCTGATACTGAGTCAGTGTTTGATGAAATGGCGCGGCTGACACCGCAATACCAAGGGATGAACTACCCCAAACTGGAGCAGGGATTTGGCTTGCAATGGCCTTGTAACGAAAGCGCACCTCAGGGGACGGCAATTTTACATCAGCAGCAGTTCCCCATTGGCAAAGCGAGGCTGACACCAGCCCACTATGTACCAATCGACGAGCCAACAGACGAAGACTACCCATTACTGTTAACCACTAACCGGCTGCATTTTCACTATGGTTGTGGTTCGATGAGCCGTAAATCACCATTACTTGAACGAGAGACACCGCCGGGCATCTTATTTATAAACCCGCTTGATGCCAAGGCCTTATCACTCCATCCTTATCATCCCGTAGGGGTGCGCTCTCGGCGGGGATATATCGAAACAAGGGCCATGATCACCAAAGATGTCCCGCCAGGAGTGGTCAGCATGCCATACCACTTTAAAGAAGCGCCTTCGAACCAATTAACCAATACTGCCTTAGATCCAATCACCAAAATGCCTGAGTTAAAGGCCTGTGCTGTATCCGTGACGGCATTACCGATAGATCATATGCCTAGCCCGGTATGGCAGTTAACAGGGGAGGGGTAAAGATGCACAGTACTTACCTGTTGGAGTCGCTAGATAATTTACGTGAACACTTGGCACAATCTCGAGATATATACCAAGCTGTGGCACTTGCTGATGATGAACATGCGGGTAGCCACTGGCAGTTAGTTTCTGGTGGCAATTGGCCGCCTATGGTTGAACAAAAACCCCTGCAGTCCCCCAAATCATTTTTCTTTGCTGAGCAGGAGCCGTTATATGTCTTTGACGGTGAGTTTTTTAAAGAGGTGTTGCCGGCACCAGATCCGTTTGTGCTCTTTGGTGTAAAGAGCTGTGATTTGATGGCAATCCATTATCAAGATATCTTCTTTGAGCAAGACCCTTATTATCAGGCTCGGCGTAAGCAGGCTCTTTTGGTTGGCGTTGACTGTATCAATCCTTGCGAGCAAGGGTTTTGCCACATGGTCAATGCGGGGCCAAGTGTAAGGGATGAGACTGCAGACTTACTGCTTCACCCGGTGGATTCACAGCGTTGGTTGCTGGTGGTTTTGTCTGCCTTGGGGGAAACGGCATTGCAAGGCATGGAATTAGTTTCTGCATCGCCAAATGATATCAGCTTGAGGTGGGAAAATATCAGCCATTGTGAGCAGTCCTTTTCTGATTACACGTATATTCTCGATGGAATCAGTAAACTGAATCAAGACCTTGTACCCGAGTCGTTGTGGGAACAGTTGGGAGTGCAATGTCTCGGTTGTTCAGGGTGCACAACACTGTGCCCGACCTGCTCTTGTTTCGCTACCCGCCCGGAGGAAAAGACCTCCTCGTCTGAGGCATCGGTGACTCAAGTTCGTTTTTGGGATTCTTGCTTGTACGAGAGCTTCCAGCGTGAGGCAAGTTTTCATAACCCGACGGCAGAAGCAGGCTTGCGGGTGAAGCGCTTTTGGTACCATAAGTTTAGCGATGACTTTATACCTGAATTCGGCCGTTATGGGTGTGTCGGGTGTGGTCGATGTGAGTTGACTTGCCCCGGTGTGGTAGGGGTTCATGCCGTGATGAAAAGGATTGTTGACGATGCTTAGCCTGACGCCTAACCCAATCAAAGTTTTGGACTTTTATGATGATGGTGAAAACACACGTCATTATCAGTTTTGTATTCAGAATCCTGAGCAGCACTTGGCCCCATGGCTGAAAGCTGAAAGTGGGCAATTTTTCATGCTTTGCTTGCCTGGTGTCGGTGAGGCGCCGTTTACCTTTACAGCCCTGCCGGATGAACGAGGCTTATTCAAGGCCCTGGTTCGCAAAACCGGGAGCGTGACAGAAGCTTTGTTCAGGTGTGGCGTCGGGGATGTGATCGGTGCCAGAGGCCCGTTTGGTCGAGGTTGGCCAATGGATAGTTTGACACAGAAACGTATTCTTGTGGTCGGTGGTGGCTGTGGGATCGCCCCTCTTGCGAGTGTGATTGAACAGATGTTGGATAGTCAGGACTTTATCCAGATGGAAGTTGTTTACGCGGCACGTAATAGGGCTTCGCTAATGCTGAATCCAGAGCGTGAGCGTTGGCAGCACAGTGTCCCAATGTTTAACGTGGTCGAAGATGTGACAGGGTTGAGCGAAAGTGAATACTATCAGGGTACCGCACTGGGGATTTTACCAAAGGTGTTACACACATTTGGTGAGCAGCCGGATAGGGTGTTGCTTGCCGGCCCAGAAACAATGCAAACGGTGGCCGCGGAATACCTTGTTGCATACGGTATTGATCCTAAATCGATATTTTTGTCGATCGAGCGCCGTATGCATTGTGCCGTTGGTCTGTGTGGCCATTGCTACCTCAACGAAAAGTATGTTTGTAGCCATGGCCCAACCTTCTCTTGGGCAGAACTCCTGCGCTATGATATTGCCTGTTAATCCTCAGAATGAATTGATTGCTCTGCTTGGGCAATGACCTGGCAGCCCTTGGCAAATGAGTCTGGGTTGAGGGAGATCGAGTCAATACCGCAGTTTACCAAAAATTCGGCAAACTCCGGGTGATCGGAAGGCGCTTGGCCGCAGATCCCGACTTTACACCCCATGCTGTGGGCAACGGTGATCACATGTTCTATCATGCGCTTGACGGCGTCATCTCTGGCATCAAACATGGGTTTTAGCTCTGCGGAGTCGCGGTCTATGCCCAGAACAAGTTGGGTTAAGTCATTACTGCCGATGGAAAAGCCATCAAAGCGTTCAGCAAAGCGCTCTGCCAGGATCACATTCGAAGGGATTTCACACATAACATAAACTTGCAGGCCGTTTTTCCCCCGTTGAAGCCCTGTTTGGGCCATAATCTCTAGCACTTTATCTGCCTCATCGACCGTGCGGCAAAATGGGATCATGATGATAATATTGTCGAACCCCTTGTCATGCCGTGCAGCAGCAATAGCTTGGCATTCGAGTTGGAACGCTTCGCGATAACTCGGGTGGTAATAACGTGATGCCCCCCGCAGCCCGAGCATGGGGTTCTCTTCGTGAAGCTCAAAAAACGTTCCGCCAAGAAGCCCGCGGTATTCATTGGACTTAAAATCGGACATCCTGACAATGACGGGGTTGGGGTATTGGCTAGCCGCAATTTTACTGATGCCAAGCGCTAAGGTGTCGACAAAAAAATCAGGTGGGTTCGTAAAGCTGCTGTATCGTTGCTCAATGGCTTTTCTGACATTGGGATCTGTCACTTTATCTGGGTGAAGCAACGCCATTGGGTGAACCCCTATCTGGCTTGAAATAATAAATTCAATACGTGTCAAACCGATGCCGGAACAAGGTAATTGCCACCAATGAAAGATACCGTCGGGCATTGCAGCATTGATCATCACTTGAGTGCGGGTAGAAGGGAGAGATTTTATGTCAATGCGTTGAGTCGTAAAGTTTACGATACCGTCATAGACTTGTCCGATCGTTCCGCCGGCACAACTTAGAGTGACGGGTTTGCCGTTAGGCAGTATCTGAGTGGCCACTCCGGTGCCTACAATGGCCGGCACTTTAAGCTCTCGACTGACAATGGCGGCATGACTTGTTGGCCCGCCGGTATCAGTGATGATCCCTGCGGCTTTCTTCATCAGTGGTACCCAGTCTGGATCAGTACGTTCCGTTACTAAAATCGCGCCTTCTGGAAACTGTTCGATGTCGTCTGGAGAAAGTACGGTGTAGGTCTTGCCATTGGCAACGGCGCCCCCGACACTGGCACCTTCAAGTAGGATAGGGGCATTAGTGTGATCCAGCTGATAGTTTACTAAAACATCATGGCTCTTTTGCGCTTCTACTGTTTCTGCTCTTGCTTGAACGATACAAAGTTGTTTCGTTTGACTGTCTTTGGCCCATTCTATATCCATGGCTCGGCCATAGTGATTCTCGATGAGCACCGCCCAGCGGCTGAGCTGTAGGATTTCATCATCCGTCAACACTAAATATTGTCGCTCATCAACGCTTGTTGGTATCGTGATTGTCGGGGAGAGGGAAGGCTCTCCATGAGCAAATACCATTTTCTTTTGTTTATCTCCCCGTACCTTCTCGATAATTGGGCATAACCCGGGTTGTTCAAGCAGGGGTTTGTAGACCATAAACTTATCAGGGGTGACGGTCCCTTTAACGATACTTTCACCCAGTCCCCAGCTTCCACTGATCATTACCACATCAGGGAAACCGTTCTCGGTATCCAGAGTGAACATGACGCCAGCGCATTCAGATTCAACCATTTGCTGTATACCGATAGAAAGTGCGACTTGCTGGTGGGGAAAACCTTGTTCTTGGCGGTAGACGATGGCCCGATCAGTATACAGTGAGGCAAAACACTGCTTGCACGCATCAAGAACATGCTGGTCACCCTGGATATTGAGGTAGCTTTCTTGTTGACCGGCAAAACTGGCCTCTGGTAGGTCTTCGGCAGTGGCTGAACTGCGCACTGCAACGGCCAGTCCCTCTTGCCCGACTTGCAGCCCTAACTGGTGGTAAGCATCAAGAATGTGACGCTCTTGGTCGTCCGTAAACTCACCGTGGTTGATCAGCTCCCGGATCTCTTCTCCAGCCTCTGTGAGAGTGGCCGTACCATTTTTCATGGCGTCAAGCAGAGTATTGATTGGGTGCTCAAGTTGATTTTGGTGCAGAAAGTCGCGAAATAACTGGGCACTGGTCGCAAAGCCATTAGGGACTCTGATCCCTGTTTGGTGAAGCTGGTTGTACATTTCCCCTAGGCTGGCATTTTTGCCACCGACTAAGGCGATATCTTGGGCGCGTAATTGAGAGTACCAATATATCTGTGGCGCAGAAGTCGTCGAGTTCATCACAGTATCCAGTTATTGGTTATGGGCTTGAAGGTAGCTTAATAGCTGGTTGTAGCTTCTTACTTTAGGGTAATCACTTTCAGGAATACTGATACCTGATTGCTGCTTGATTTCGGTTAGGAGGTTGAGAAAATCCATTGAGTCTAAGTCGCACTCATCCCGTAGATCTTCCTCCGGGTCGATCTCGGTGACATCAATTTCAGGTGCTATGCGTTTAAGCGCGCTAGCGATGTAATTTGCCGTATCCTTCACCGTCATAAAAGATCCTCTGGGTGTTGAAGCTGTTTAGCTATCGCGTTGAGGAACCGGGAGCCTACGAGTCCGTCGCTAACGCGGTGATCCGCGGAAAGGGTAACGGTCATTAGATCGCCGATTGCTATATTTCCGCTATCCACGATGGGGGCTTGGCGTAATCGGCCTAGACCAACAATGGCGACTTGTGGCGGATAGATAACACCGGTAATAGCGTCAGCGCCTCTATCTCCGATGCTTGTTACTGTCACGGTGGCACTTCCCAGCTCTGAACTTCTGAGGCGGCCTCGCCGCCCCCTTTCGGTCTGATCCCGCAGAGAGACCATTATTTGATCCAAGTTCAGTTGATCCGCATTAAGGATCGCCGGTACAACGAGCCCTTCATCACGAAGACTAATGGTGTTTCCGATATGGATGGCTTGGGATGGCGTGAAGTTGCCATTTTGGTAAAAGCCATTTAGGGCCGGATAGCGCGGTAACTGCCGGGCGATGGCTGTAAGAATGACGGCTGTGATAAGTAAGCGCTGTTCTGGTTCACGTTGTTGATTCTGCCGTATAAGCCATTGTTGTGTCTTGCTTAGATTAATCTCAAGCGAGAGATAGTAATGAGGGATTTGTTGTTTAGATAGGGACATCGCATCGCTGATCGCCTGCCGCATGGTTGATTTTCTATTATCTACATCTCGGCTCGCTTGCGCTTCCGGCACAGCAGGTAAGTCGCGAAGAAGAATTGCCCCGCTTGGACCACTTCCTAGTAAACCGGATAGTGTTATCCCCCTTTGATTAGCCTGTTGGCGAGCCGCTGGAGAGGCCATTGGCCGTGTAGAGCCCAGAGACTCATGGCGCCCAGTATGGGGGGGGAGGTAAGGCCGATGAGCAATAGGAGCCGACTGGGCAGTCATGTCATGACTTTCATGTTCGGGTGAGGTGTGGGTACTTGAGGTTATCGGATGCGATACATGAGTTGTCTTGCTTGATGGTGATTGGCTGGTTGTCTCAGCCATTCTTGCCATCACACTGCCAACAGGGAGCTTGATAGTCGGCATGACGAGTAGTTCGGTAATGATGCCGTCGTGGTAGGCCTCCATATCGATAGCGCCTTTGTTTGTTTCAATAACGGCGATAATGTCGCCTTTCTTTACCTGATCCCCTGGCCTTACTTGCCAATCAATTAAGGTGCCATCGCGCATGTCGGCACCTAAAGCGGGCATTGTGATGTCAACCAGGGGATAGGAGGGGGAGCTATTGTTCATCATGATGCTTCCCTGTTGTATCCTCCCACTGCGGGGCTGCTAGCGCCGTTTTTGCCGCGACAACAATCTGCTGAGGCTGTGGAAGTGCAGCTTGTTCTAAATGTTGGGGGTAGGGAATCGGTACCTCTTGCGTGCAAACCCGACCTACCGGGGCATCCAGGTACCAGAACGCTTGCTCCATAATGATGGCACTGATTTCACCAGCAAGGCTACCGGTATACCAAGCTTCATCGATGATCACGGCACGGTGTGTCTTGCTAATGCTGGCGACGATGGTTTGGCTATCGATAGGGCGTAAAGAACGTAAATCAATGACTTCAGCATCGATCCCCTCTTTGCTTAGTATGTCTGCAGCCTGTAGCACTTTGAGTAGGCTCCCTCCATAGGTGATAAGGGTGATGTCTGAGCCTTCTCGCCTAACCAGTGCTTTATCCATTGGCCCGTCAGGTTGCTCACTGATCGTGCCACTTTCATTGAGAAGCATGACATGTTCGAAAATGATAACGGGATCGGGATCCGATAAGGCCAACCCCAGCATATGTCTTGCATCATTGTGTGTAGCCGGACTAAGAACTTTCAATCCTGGTACATGGGCGTAAAAATTCTCCCAGCTATGGGAGTGTTGTGCCGCGAGTTGTTTCCCCGCACCACAAGCCATGCGTATCACCAAAGGGACATTAAATTGCCCTCCTGACATGTGAAGGAGGGTGGCAGCACTGTTGATGATTTGATCCATTGCCAGTAGGCTGAAATTTACGGTCATGACTTCGACAATGGGTTTCATTCCTCCGAGAGCCGCGCCGATACCAACCCCGACAAAGCCAGATTCACACAAGGGAGTATCAATCACTCGATCAGGGCCGAAGGCATCGAACAGCCCTTTGCTAACGGCGTAGCACCCTCCGTACCGACCGACGTCCTCTCCCATGAGGAAAATTCGCGGATCACTGTTAAGGGCATCACTTAGGCCGTTTCGTAATGCTTCGCGGTAGGTGAGTTCACTTCTTTGCTGTGTATTGATCACGGGGGCTGATGTATGGCTGGTATTGCTGTAGACAAATTGGGTGAGGCCCTCCACGGGCTCCAACTCTCCAGCCTCGGCGAATCTAATAGCGGCCTCAATCTCTTGAGCGATCTCGGCTTCGATAGCGATGAGTTCACTGTCCTGAAAATGATTATTTTTCTGTAACCATTCTATTAATTTCTTCACCGGTCCTTTTTGTTCCCAAAGTGCTATTTCAGCGTTGTCCCTGTAGAGCTGTGTATCAAAGCTGGAATGTCCGCGAAAACGGTAGGTCTGGCATTCAATGAAATAAGGCCCCTTGCCCTGCCGGATATAATCCAGTGCGTTTATGGTGGCCGCTTCGGTATCGACGACATTCATGCCATCGACCTGAACGGCGTTGATGCCATAGCTCTGGGCCTTTCGGGCGATATTGGTTTCCGATTCTGAAAAGGTAAGAGCGGTACCCATTGCATAGCGGTTGTTTTCACAGATAAAGAGCACGGGAAGCTGCCACAGAGCGGCCAAATTCAGGCTTTCATGAAACTCCCCTTCGGCGACAGCCCCCTCACCGAAGAAGCACACGGCAATTGAATCGCGTTGCATCTTCTTGTTGGCCATAGCCAGCCCCGTTGCCAGTGGGAGCCCACCGCCAACAATCGCGTTACCACCGAAAAAGTGACATTGTTTATCAAACAAATGCATTGAGCCGCCCCGGCCGCGGCTACAGCCATTAGCGCGGCCATACATCTCTGCCAATATGCTCCCCATACTCATTCCCCGTGCTAGGGCATGGCCGTGTTCGCGGTAAGTGGCAATGATTTGATCTTCAGGGCTGAGGGCTGACATTACGCCAACGGCTATCGCCTCTTCCCCAATGTAGAGGTGAAGAAAGCCCCGTATTTTTTCCAGGGCGTATAATTCGGCACATTTTTCTTCAAAACGCCGTATTCGAAGCATTTGGCGTAATTGCTCGATAAGGTGTTGGCGGTTGACATGGAGTCTGTTTGTCATTGCTCGTCGCTCTCCAACGTTGAGGTGTCTCCTTCAGGTAGCCCAAGCTCCCTCGCTTTTAGCAGCCGGCGCATGATTTTGCCGCTGCGGGTTTTTGGTAGATTTTTGCGAAAAGCGATTTCTTTGGGTGCTACGGCAGCCCCAAGCTTTTTCCGTGCAAGGCCTAACAATGCTTGCTGAAGCTCATCATCAGCACTGATGCCGGGCTTGAGGGCGACAAAGGCTTTCACTAATTGGCCTGCAACAGGGTCCGGTACGCCGATAACCCCAGCCTCTGCAACGGCAGGGTGTTCCATCAAAACGCTTTCTACTTCAAAGGGACCGATAAGGTGGCCAGATGACTTAATGAGATCGTCTTTACGCCCGACAAACCAGAAATAGCCATCTTCGTCTCTCATTGCTAGATCACCACTTAAGTACCATCCATTGGTGAAACATCTTTCGTATTTCTGTTGTTGATTGAGGTAGCCTCTGAACATGGATGGCCAGCCGGACTTTATTGCTAGCTCGCCAATGATCATCGGTGCCTGTTCTTCAATTGGCTGATTACTGTCATCGGTATTGATGATGGTAGCCTCAATGCCAGGGAGAGGCTGCCCCATTGAGCCGGGTTTAATGGGTTCACTCGGATAGTTGGCAATCATGATCCCCCCCGTTTCGGTCTGCCACCAGTTATCGTGGAATGGTATACCTAGGATCCGGTTGCTCCATTCCACGGCCTCGGGGTTGAGGGGCTCACCAACGCTGGACATAAAGCGTAATGCTGATAAGTCGAACTGGGCGGGGAGTGCATCACCGGCTTTCATTAGCATACGAATCGCGGTGGGGGCGGTATACCAAACAGTAATGTGTTGGTCTTGCAAAAGGGTGTACCAACGTTCTGCATCAAATTCGGCTTCGTCAACGATCATCGTGACCCCGAGGCATAAAGGCGCAATAATGCCGTAGGTCGTACCTGTTACCCAGCCGGGGTCGGCGGTGCACCAATAGGTATCGGTAGGCTTGAGGTCGAGGGCATAGTAGGCTGATATCATGTGGTGTTCAACAGCTTGGTGAACGTGGATAACGCCTTTGGGTTTACCCGTTGTACCACTGGTAAAATGCAGTAATGCAATATCTTCAGGTTGAGTTTTAGCCGTCGTGCTTTGCTGAGTGGCGTTAGCGAGGAGTGAATGAAAGTCAAAGCAATCAGGCTCGTTGTCTGGATTGCCGTCAATAAGCAATATTGCTTTTAAGTGGGGAAGCTCCCGCCACCAGCTTTTGAGTTTTTTACGATATAGAGCCAAGGTGGTGACCACGACATTAGCGTCGCCAATCTCCATTCTTGAACGAATGGGATCGGGGCCAAAAGCTGAAAAAAGGGGGGTAAAAACACAACCCGCTTTTAGTGTTCCCAGCGCGGTGATATATAACTCTGGCCTGCGTCCGATAAGGCTATAGATACGGCTGCCGGATGCTAATCCAAGATGATGTATCAGGTCGGCAAAAGCACTGGATTGCTTGCTAAGTTGATGATAGCTAAACTCAACGATCTGATCTTTTTTACTTATCCAGCGAATAGCGACCTTGTCCTCGAAAGGTGTTCCGAGGTGCCGGTCAATGGCCTCGTAACCAATGTTTATCCCGCCAGATGATAGCCTCTTAGGTTGAGTGCAAAGAGGGGGGATCTGGTTTTGTGCGTGTTTATAGTCTGTAAGGTTGGCATTGTCAGCCAACACCTTATTGAAAATTGGCTTTACCATCTTTAATGCTCGAGAAAAGAATCAGGATTATGACAGCGCTTAAAGCGAACTAAATCTCGAACAAAGTGTGGTTTATTTCTTGGTTTTTGCCATTGCAGTGTTGAGAGAAAGTTATAAATAACTATTTATAAACTCAACATCACCTTCGGCAATCATATAGTAGGTGAATGTTTGATCTTGCCATGAAGCATGGGTAAGGAGCGGCACCTCACTAATAAGCTTTGCGTTCAGAATCACAGCACGATCTTTACCAAACGTATTGAGTTTAGTGATAAATAACCAAATGTATTTGCCTGCCTCGTCCTCCAAGCAAACAATCGATACTTTTTCGTTTTCCCACTCCTGTGTGACGCCGCCCAAGGCGTGCAGACTATTAAGCGCCTTGGGAGTGGTGTAGTTGGTGGGCCACCCTGCTTTTGCAAACCCCTTGTTTATTGAATCAAGATCTTCCACCAAAATATCCATTTCATAAGGTTGGGTAGCAAAGGCGATCATATCTTGCTGGAAATGCACAAAATTCGGTTTATCTAGCGGCGAAAGTTTTCCCCACGATAAAACTAGCAGCAATATAGAAGCAGCAAGAGCCAGTGGTGCTAACCAAGATTTGCGTCTTGATGTCGTGTTTTTAGGCGCGTACTGCTTCTTAAGCTGCGTTTTTAGGTCAATTGGAATTGCAATGTCATTTAACTGAGCACTGATTGCACTTTCGTTTTCTAAGTGTTTTTTGTACCATGCATTAAGTTCAGGGTCGCTCTCTACTTGGGCCAGAGCTTCCGAGATAGGCTTGGTTTCTTCATCAACGTCAGGACGATAAAGTCGTAATATCGACTTGATTTTATTGCTGTCCATTACTCTGCTCCTACTTGCTCCAAGCTATCGTCGAAGTCGGATAAATCTGATTCAATAATTTTGAATAACATTGCTTTACCTCTTGAAATCCTAGACTTAACCGTGCCTATCGGAACACCAATAATATCTGCAATCTCTTGATATGAGTGCTCCCGCATGTAAAACAAAATCAAGGGGGTGCGGTAAAACTCCGTCACGTTTGTTATGGCAGCCATTGCCATATTTGGGTTGATGCAGAGCGATTCATGGTTTTCCAACTCTTCTGCAATGTTTTCAATAATATCTTCATCGCTCGTCAGCAGACCTAACTTCCGTTTTGCATGCAGGAACTCCCTGTACAGCGTGGTAAACAACCATGTTTTTACCTTATCTGGTTCGCGCAGCTGGTGTCCTTTCTCTAGCCAAATACAAAATACCTGCTGGGTAAGATCACAGGCATCGGCTTGTGAATTCGTCAAGCTATAAGCAAAGCGGTAAAGCTTTACGTAGTACTGATCCACGAGCTGGTTGTAGTCATGCTGTGATTGAGAGTGTCTACTCATGTTTATAAGAGGCTCTAAGCGTGAATTTGTTCCATAGGTTTGTTGTAAGCATAGAGTGAATTTTGTATTCAAATTTTCTCACTATCGACATGGAACAATATTGATCCTTTTGTCTCTTACCCGTGAAACAAGGATGTTTATAGTACCGCTTGGAAAAGCAGTGGCATGTTTGATTGAATCAACTTGATTAGGTGAAGTTATGAGAAACGTCATTCAAGGTGCATTAACAGCAGTCGGAATAGTGAGTTTGGTTGCCTTCTCTGGCAGTAGTATTGCGAAAGATGAAGACAGAACGAGAATTGAATGCGAAAAACGCGGTGCTTACGATACCAGTATGGATGCGAGGTTTGAGGTGCGTGGGGGACGGGAGAAATTTGATGTGTCATTCGAAGCTGCGCCTGGAGGCTACTTTACTTCAGGCCAAGAGCTGGATGTTCATGTGGATTATGTTTATGTCGGAAAGCTGATGCTTAGGTATGAAGGCTTTGATCTGCAAGGCGATCTGGAGTTTGATACTAATATCGATAGCGTATATGACGACAGTCAGCCTTTCCCTGAAAACTTCCCAGAGGTAGGTAGAGGAACACATGTTACGGTAGGCTACCTAGGATGCTCGCTGTAAAAAAAGCGCTGTGTCTTTTTATTTGTTTAAAGACACAGCGCTACAGGAAACTTAGTGTTCAGCCAAGAGTTTGCTGTCTTTCATCAGCCTTTGGTAAAGCGGTATGTTTGAATCTTCTGTTCTTGGCCGTTGACTTGAGCATAGGTATCAACCATCCATACACTTGGACCCGCAAAGCCTAGCTCTACGCGTACAGTTGAAGAATCAACGTTTTTGTAAATGCTTGCCTGAGCATTGGTTGGATAAAAGTTGTAGCGGTTCATGTTTTGTTGATATTCACCAGCAAAAGTAACCGGAACATTATTCGCATTATCCGTTACCGTTAGGCTGTAACCGACTTCAGGTGTGTAGGCAAAATTAGCAGTAAAAGAGAGTGCCTGTGACTGACCATCTACGGTGAGGTTGTTAATAGTAACGCTTGCTTCTGTGGTTTTTGCCAGTGAGCCACTTGCCTTTGCTGTTGCATTCACTGGTTGCTCGGTTGCTCCGCTCCAAATATTGACATTCCAGTTGCCAGTGAAGTTATCTAGCTTGTCCCAGTTTTGTGGCTGAGTATTGCTTGCCGTAGCTTGTCCGCCATTACCAATTTGCGCGAGGGCATCGTTGCGGCTGTCATGGCGCTGACTGTCGCGGTTGTTTTGGATATCAGCAGAAGCACCAGCTACACCGCCAGTAACGCCACCAGCTATCGCTCCTTTAACAGCAAGGTCAGCGTCGCCTGTTAGTGCCCCGAGTGTTAGGCCTAGAAGGGCACCACCGGCAGCACCTTGTTTAGTTAGTGCATTTGGATCATCTTGATTGTCTGGGTTTACGCAGCCAGTTAGAAGGGTTAGGCCGATGATTGAAACAATAGAAGATTTGGCGAATGTATTCATGATGATTCCTGCTTATTAATATGCTTTAAGGCTGCATCACTGCTGTGATGGCGTTTTATTATGGCGCTAATTTAGCAACATCAAACTGAATCATTCCTGAATGAATTGAACGGTGTTTTTTATATGTCCAATTGTAAAGGTACCTGTATTTTTTGGCTCTGGATTTAGCGGTTAAGCGGTTCGGTCTATGTGCTTGATTTTAAAAAACACTGTTTTTAAATGAGAGGTTTTCTGTCTGAATTCTGGAACAGTAAAAACGTCAAGGTATGCAAGTTTTCAGTGATAAATGTAAGGATGTGTAACGGTGCGAGGTAGGGTAAGGGAATGATTACTGTCCAAGTTGACGAGTTTGATTCATGGTTCGTGAACCGCCTGCACCATAACTATTGATATCGAATCGATTTTGAGGGCGGTGTCTTTTTCGCTCAAGACGACTTAAATCAATTTGGTATTGCTGGTTTAATAAGTTGATAACCACATCTAATTCTCTTTTCGGAGCTTTATTATTTATAAGGTAGTAGTAAAGATTGATGGCGCGTTCTTCAGTCATTGATATCTCCAAATCTAGAATGTTTGTAAAAGGTGAAAAAGCCTGATTACAACGCCATCAATGTCATTATTTCGGTGTATTTAATGACTGTGCGGGGCACCTGCAAGGTTGATGATGGCAATACCAGCCGCAACGACAATCATGCCCAACCACACTTTGGCATCAAGATGTTGTTTGTATATGAGCCCTGACATTGCTGTGACTACGACGATAGCTAGCCCTGTCCAGATGGTGTGAACGATGCCAACGGGTAATGATTTCATGGCCTGGCCAAGGAAAATGAAGGCAATAAGATGGCCTAAAATAACGATGGTACTGGGGAGCCAGTTAGTAAATCCATTCGTTGCACGTAGTGCAACATGTGATGTTGCTTCTGCCATTACGCCCAATAGTAGAAAAAGCCAGCCCATTGTTATCCTCTCTTGCTTTCTTTGTGATATTCGGTATCAAGATGCGAGTAGTATAACCATTTCCATGGTGGTGATAATTACAGTTAAATGCAAATTACTTTTTACAGGTGGTAACAATAAGGAGGTATTCATAGTTTAGAAGCCATTTGGAGGAGGACAGGCTCTTGATATTATTAACACCACCAATATCTCATTTTCACAACTTTCACATTTTTAACATTTAAATGCAGTTTCTTTTGATGCAACATCGATATGACAATTAAACCTGATGCGTATGTGTCGAGCTTGATACATTTGTATCAAGGACAATACCAACAATCAGGCATTCTGAATGAGAAGGAGTACTCAATGCGTTCAATGATCAAAAAAGGGATTATCTCTCTGGCACTGGCGGTTTCTTTGCCAGTTGCGGCGGCTAACTACACCATAGGTACCGGTAGCCAAAGTGGGACTTACTATCCTTTAGGCGGTTTGCTGGCCAAGGTCTGGAGTGAGAATATTGATGGCTTCAATATGCGCGCAGAAGTGACGGCGGCGTCGGTAGAAAATGTCATCAAAGTATCTACCCAGCAACAACTGGCCGGTATCGCTATGGGGAACGTTGTACAACAAGCCTATCAAGGAACAGAGCCGTTCCCACGTAAGATGGATGTCTCTGTGCTGTTTGCGTTATACCCGAATGTTGTCCAGTTTATGGTGCCTGCGAATTCAGACATCAAGTCTGTTGCTGACTTAAAAGGTAAACGTGTTGCGTTGGGTGCGCCGGGCTCAGGTACGCGTGTGAGTGCGTTGAACATTCTGAAAACCTTAGGTATTGAAGAGGGTGACGTACGCGGTCAGGCGCTGAACTATACCGCGACTACTGAAGCATTGGCGAATGGTCAGATTGATGCTGGTGTAATTGTAGGAAGCTTGGGTGTCGGTGCAATCACCGAATTGGCATTGACGCGTGATATTCGTATTTTGTCATTCAGCGATGAAGAAATAGCGAAAATTAACCAAGACAATGCATCATATAGCGGTTTGGATGTTAGTGCTGATAGTTACCGTAATGTTCCGGCTTTCCAGGCGCCAGCCGTTTGGAATGTACTGGTGGTGAAAGGGGACCTGGATAAAGACTTGGCTTACGAGATGACCAAGGTGGCTTTCGATAACATCGATCAGATCCGCCAGTCTATCGGCGTAACCAAGTTTACGACCGTTGAAAACATGAACAAGCTGGCAGGTATCCCACTGCACCCTGGTTCTCAGCAGTTTATGGATGAGAAAAAATAAACAACCCGAAGTCTTTTGCCTATTGGCATCATGATAGGTAAACCCATACCTCCCGAAGTTGTTCGGGAGGTATATTCCCAAGTTAATTGAAAACGCTTGGGTTAATAACATTGCAGTTTACAAGGAGTTCGCAATGACCCATTCTTCGGCGTTAAATCACAGGGTGACTGAGCGTTTGATACAATTGGCAGCTGTCGCCGCTGTTGCTTTATCAGTGTTTCAAATTTGGCAGGGACTGACCGCCAACCTCTCCGCTCCTGTATTTCGCCCCGTTCACTTATGCTGGATCCTTGCTCTAGTATTTCTCGTAAAACCTTTGGTGAAAGTGGACAACCGTTTCTACCTGCCAGCAAGGCTGGTCGATTTATCTATGGTATTGGCTACCTTGTGGGCTGCACAGCACATCGTTCGTTTTGACTACGATGACATTGGTTTTTTGCTTGATGGGCTAGGGGCGAATGATATTCTGGCGGGCTCTATTTTGATTGTGACCTTGTTGGAAGCGACACGGCGAACCGTCGGTATGGTCATGGTGGTGATTGCTGGATTCTTCTTGTCTTATGCCATGTTTGGCGACATCTTGCCGGCCAGTGTTGCGAGTAAAGGTTTCGCGTTGGATGAGATCATCCGTTTCCATATTTATTCCACTAACGGTGTGTTCGGTGCACCGCTGGCTATTGCTGCTGGGGTGGTATTTATTTTCGTGTTGTTTGGCGCTTTTTTGCAAGTTACCGGTGCTGGACAGTTTTTTATTGATGCTGCGTTTGCGGTCGCGGGAAAATACCGTGGCGGCCCAGCGAAAGCCAGTGTGGTCGCTTCGGCGGCATTAGGGTCAATATCGGGATCGGCGATTGCCAATACAGTGACCACTGGTGCTTTGACTATTCCGATGATGAAAAAGCTGGGCTATAAGCCCGAGCAAGCGGCAGGTATTGAAGCGGCAGCGTCGACTGGTGGGCAGATCATGCCACCAGTGATGGGGGCGGGTGCCTTTGTCATGGCCCAGTTCACCGGTATTGCCTACAGTGAAATCCTGCTGGTGTCGATTGCCCCGGCCATTTTGTATTTTGGCTGTACCTTGCTCTACGTCCACTTGATGGCCTGTAAGCTTGGCCTGAAAGGGATGGACAAAGTCACGCAACTTAAAATAGTGATGAAACAAGGTTGGCACTTTATTGTGCCGTTGGTATTGATCACGAGCCTGTTGCTGATGAGCTACTCGCCAGTACTGGTCGGTATTGCGGGCTGTAGTGCTATTTTGGTCGCCGCGATGTGCCGTAAGCACAGTCGTATAAGCCTTCGAGTTTTCCTTGAGGGGATGAAAGAAGGTGCGTTGCTGGCATTACCTATCTCTGTTGCCTGTGCCACTGCCGGTATTGTGGTTGGTGTCGTGGGCCAGACCGGTATCGGTTTGCAATTTACCCAGTTCCTGATGGCTCTATCGGGGGGGTATTTATGGTCGGTGATGGCGTTGATTGCGCTTGCGGCAGTGATTCTCGGGATGGGCTTACCAGTGACAGCGGCCTATATCGTACTGTCAATTATGGCGGTACCTGCATTGACTGAGCTTGGTTTGAGTATTCTGACCGCACACATGATCGTGTTTTGGTTGTCGCAAACCTCAAATGTAACCCCGCCAATTGCCTTGGCTGCGTTTGCAGGTGCGGGTATTGCTGGGGCATCTCCGATGCAATCTGCGGTACAGGCATTCAAGCTGGCGCAGGGCTTCTTCCTGATCCCATTGATGATGGCGTTCTCGCCGCTTATCTATGATGGTGAAAACCTGTTTGGCTTTATGTTCGCGATAGTGACTACCATCGCGCTTATTGTCGCCTTTGCCGGGGCGATTGAAGGGCGGCTCATTAAGCCGTTGTCGGTATTGGAGCGCTCGATACTGTTGGTGGTGCCATTTGCGCTGATCTTCAGCGGACTCGCGATTAAATTGGCAGCAGTGGCGGTTGTGATTGTGATTACGTCACTCAACGCATTTCGCAGCAGGGAAAGCAGCGCAACACCTGTTTAACGACTCTTTTCTACGGAGTAATAGCCAAAACTAAAGGGGAAGCCATTAGGCTTTCCCTTGTTATTTCAGCGGTAACTTAAGAACAAAGCTGATAACGTCGCTCTGGGCGGCCGACACTGCCGTATGAAACTTCCGCATTCAGTTCATCGGTGCTGACCATATACTCGAGGTAACGCCTTGCGGTTGTTCTACTGGCGCCAATGTGTTGCCCGACCTCTTCTGCATTTAATAACGCTGATTGATCTTTGAAAACCGCGCGGATCTTATCGAGGGTTAAACCGTCAATCCCCTTGGGTAACCGGGTAACTGCGGAGGCTGCTATACCTTGTTGGTTTGTGGCATCGGGTGTTGCTTGCAACAGCCCGTCGACATCGCTTTGTAGTAGTGACTCAATGTCAGAAAACCTATCTAGGTGACCTCGAAACTTTTGCAGTGAAGCCTGCAGACGTTCAAATACCAAGGGTTTTAGGATGTAATCGAAAATACCACTGTGCATGGCTTGGCGCAGGGTATCGACTTCTTTAGCTGCCGTAACCAAAATGACATCGGTGTTGCAGCCATCAGCCCGTAACTCTCTAAGTAGATCAAGGCCAGTACCGGTCGGAAATTGATTATCCAGCAAGACTAATTCTGGTTGGAGAACTTCAATCAAGTCTCTGGCTTCATCGATTCCGTGGGCGATGCCAATCACCTCGAACCCTTCGATACGCTCAATAAAACGTCTTTGAATCTCTGCGATTTGCGGGTCATCTTCGGCGATGACAATGCGAATGGCGGTTGTCATGGCTACACCTCCTTGTGTTTCGTCGTTTTATTATTATGGTTATTTTGTGTGAAATGCTTAGGCAGATATAAGGTAAATCGGCTACCACCGTTCTCTGAATGTGATGCAATAGATTCAACCGTTATCAGTCCGCCGAGATGCTCAGTCAGGCTTTTTACCAAATCCAACCCGATGCCGTGCCCTTGGATATTTTGGGGTGACTGGCTTTTCGTTGAATAGCCTCGGGTAAAGATTTTGTCTTGCTCATCCGCGGAGATGCCCGGCCCTTGGTCTTCAACTTCAAAAATTAACTCTTTACCAAAGTCGGAGAGGATCACTGTCACTGTACCGCCTTTCCCTTGGTGGGAAAGGGTCGCTTCAAGTGCATTGTCGATAAGGTTACCCAAAATACTGACCAGTTGCTCACGGGGGAGGGCATCAGGCAGTGCTGACATTTGACTGCCTTGATCGATAACTAATTCTAGTCCGAGTTCCTTAGCTCGATTGTATTTACCCAGCAAGCAACCGGCGAGGATGCTGTCGGAGGTCACTTCCATCAACTGCTGGATAAAGGCTTGGTGACTCGATGTTTCTTGACCAATAACCGCAAGCGCTTCGTCTTTGGCGTCGATTTGGATCAGTCCGGCAATAGTGTGGAGTTTGTTATTATATTCATGGGATTGGCTGCGCAAACTCTCGGCATACTGTTTGATCCGGGTGAGTTTTCGGCTGACCAAGTCGACTTCATTCTTCAGCCGGAAGCTTGATACGACTCCGGTAATTTGATCGCCTTGGATCAGTGGGATCCGGTTGGCAATCAGCAAGTGGTTATGCAGCCATATTTCTTGATCATACTGTGGCTGGCCTTGTACAAGAACATCAAGCATTCCGCTGTCAGGCAATACAGATTGGATATGTTTTCCGATATAGCTGCCGTCTTCTGGAAGCTCCAGCGTCTTGATGGCCGCGTGGTTGAACGTCGTGACTATACCGTGATGGTTGATGGCAACAATGCCTTCGCGAACCGTTTCTAGGGTCGCATTTCGTTCTTGGTACATTCTGCCGATTTGCTCTGGCTCTAGGTTGAAAATGGCTCTTTTAAAGTGGGAGGCAAACCATACAGCGGTAAAGACACTAAAAAGAAACGCCCCGCCAATAGCAAAGAACATCGTCAAGCGATGGTTGCTTACAATTCTGTCTACGGTGTCGAGCATGTAGCCAACCGAGACAATACCGATAACGTCGGTGCCCTCGGCATTAAATACCGGTGCTTTGCCACGCATTGACCAACCAATACTGCCGAGTGCTTTGGAAATATAGGGTTTTCCCTGCAGCAGTGCTGGAGCGTTGGTATCTCCGTCATCATCTGCCATGGATTTGCCAATCATATGGGGGAAGGGGTGGGCTAAGCGAATACCGTCTTTATCGCCAAACACTACAAACCGAGCTTCTGCTGAATGGGCTAGTTTGTAACTTAAAGGTTGCAAAAACTCTGAGTCTTTAGCCTCTACCGCATGGATAACATCGGGTGAAGCGGCAATAGCCAATGCTACCCGCATTGCTTGCTGACCAATTTGTTCATCCAGAACGCTATCAAGATAGCGAATGGCAAAGTGACCGAGCATACCTGTTTGGAGTATGGCAATAACACCTAAAATCAATACCATACGCCATTTTAGGCGTAAGTGGCGCAGCGAGAGCATTTGTAACATGGAGCAGGTGATTCCTTTCACCGGATAAGATGCAACAACTCTACCTGTTTTTACCGGGCTGTGCTGTGAACAATATGAACAAAATGAAAAATACAGCCGTTATTCACAATAATTTTACAATCTTTAGTTTGGTCAATAGCTGGCTTACCTTTGTGTTGAAGGATAAAAACAACACTCAACGAGGAAAGAGCTATGCTGACTCAGTTTATTACCCGCAACCGTGTAACCTTAATGGCGACTTTAATGGCATCCGCAATGAGCATGGGCTCAGCGCAGGCCAAGGTCGATGAAATCCACTTCTTAGTGCCGGGTGGCGCAGGTGGTGGCTGGGACAGCACAGCACGTGGTACCGGTGAGGCACTCTCAAAATCAGATTTGGTCGATACCGTGTCTTATGAAAACATGTCGGGCGGCGGTGGCGGCAAGGCGATTGCGTATTTGATCAAAACTGCAGAACAGTCACAAGATACGTTGATGGTGAATTCGACCCCTATAGTTATCCGTTCTCTTTCGAAGGTATTCCCTCAGTCATTTCGTGACCTTACTCCTGTAGCCGCCACCATTGGTGATTACGCCGCTTTTGTCGTTGCCAAAGACTCGCCTTATCAATCGTTTAATGAGCTCGCTGAAGCTTACAAGAAAGATCCACGTTCGGTGTCTGTTGCCGGCGGCTCCTCGCGAGGTGGTATGGATCACCTTGTCGCGGCATTGGCCTTCAAGGCCGCAGGTGGGGAACCGCGCCGGGTGAAATACCTTGCCTATGATGCCGGCGGCAAAGCGATGGCGGGTTTGTTGTCAGGTGAAACCCAAGTGCTATCAACGGGGTTGAGTGAGGCGCTGAGCCTCGCTGAAGCCGGAGAAGTGCGTATTTTGGCGATGACAGGTGATACCCGTTCAACAGTTGCGCCGAATGTGCCGACCCTGCAAGAGTTGGGTTATGACGCGACCTTTGTTAACTGGCGCGGTTTCTTTGCTGCACCTGGGATCAGCGATCAGCAGGCCGATGAATTTGCCAGTGTGCTTGAGAAAATGTACCAGACCAATGAGTGGACCACAGTGCGTGACCGTTACGGCTGGACAGAGATCTTCAAGCCTCGTGCAGAATTTGAAGCCTTTTTACAAGAACAAGAAAAAGAGATGGGCAGTTTAATGAAGGAGCTGGGCTTCTTGAACTAACGCTTTGAGTGAGTCTCCCAAATCACGCTGTGATTTACCTTCCGGCAGAGCAGGAGCCTGCTCTGCCAATTCTACGGCGATAGATGTCTAATAATACCTATCAGGGGATATACCCATGACGCTTACCAAAGATCATATCGGCGGCTTGATCTTCTTATGCTTTTCAGTTGCCTACGGTTATTACGCCAATCAAATTCATTTGTTTCCTGGTGATGAATACGAACCCTTCCACGCCAAATCCATGCCAACTATGTTAGCTGTGCTGGGGATAGCACTGTCGCTAATGCAGCTAGTCGCCGCTCATCGAAAGGCGCAGGTTAAAGCCTCTGAAATGCTGTCTTTTGCGGGATTGGATTTCAAAATAATCAGTAAGTTACTGGTTCTGATGGTGTTGTTTGCATTTGCCCTTGAGTGGTCTGGTTTTTTGCTTTCAACCATCTTTTTTCTTGTTGGCGGTTATTGGTTACTGGGTGAGCGTCGCCCGAAAATTCTGTTTATCGCTTCGGTGCCGTTTGCGACCGGATTTTGGTATGTCCTGACCCAGTTACTGGACATTTATTTAGCGCCGGGCCGACTTTGGGCATTCATGTAATAGGGAGAATATATCCATGTTTGATGGAATGATGTCAGGACTGACAACGGCAGTTATGCCATTTAATTTGATGATGGTGGTGGTCGGCTGTTTTGCCGGCACCTTCATTGGAATGCTACCGGGATTGGGGCCTATTTCAGCGATTGCCTTGATGATCCCTATTACATACGGCCTTGATCCCTCTTCGGGCATTATCTTGATGGCGGGCGTCTATTACGGTGCTATCTTCGGTGGTTCTACCTCTTCAATTTTGATCAATGCCCCAGGCTGTGCCAGTACGGTTGTGACTGCATTTGATGGCTATCCTATGGCCCAGCGCAAGCAGGCGGGCAAGGCATTGGCATTGGCCGCTTACTCGTCATTTACTGGCGGGACTATCGGCGCAATTATTTTACTTTTTGCTGCACCAGCGTTGGCTAAAGTCTCGCTGAGCTTCCAGTCGTCGGATTACTTTGCCTTGATGATATTAGGCTTGACCGCTGTGGCTGCTTTTTCAGGTAAAGGGCAGGTGATCAAGGCACTGATAATGACTGTGTTCGGCCTGATGATTGCCACCGTGGGTAACGATGTGATGTCTGGGATCCCGCGCTTTACCTTCGATAACATTAATCTGATTGACGGTATTAGCTTCCTGCTGCTGGCCATGGCAACCTTCGCCCTGACTGAAGTGATCATGACGGTATTACGAGGTGAGCATAAACAAAAAGAAGCGCAAATGGATATGGACTCCCTCGGCAGCATGAAGCTGAGCAAAGAGGAAGTGAAGCATGTGGCCCCGACGGTTGGCCGTTCATCTGTCTTCGGTTTCTTGGTGGGGGTACTGCCGGGTGCAGGGGCGACAATTGCTTCGTTTCTCAGTTATGGCATGGAGCGAAACCTTGCCAGCAAAGAGGAAAAAACCAAATTCGGTAAGGGTGCTTTACGTGGACTGGCAGCGCCAGAGTCTGCCAATAACGCCGCTTCAACAGGATCCTTTGTCCCTCTGTTAACACTGGGTATTCCGGGCTCGGGCACGACGGCGATTATGCTAGGCGCATTGATTGCGTATGGTATTCAGCCAGGTCCGCGTTTGTTTGTTGATAATCCGGATGTGTTTTGGTCGGTGATTATCTCAATGTACTTTGGCAACTTGGTACTGCTGATCCTGAACTTACCGCTGATTCCGTATATTTCGCGCTTGTTAGCCATTCCTCGGCCAATCCTGATCCCATTGATTTTGTTTTTCTCTATCACTGGCGTGTATCTGGTGAGCTTCAATACCTTTGATATTCACATGATGGTCATCATCACGGTGATAGCAACCTTCTTGAAGCTGCTCCACTTTCCTATGGCCCCTATGCTGCTGGGATTCATCCTTGGCGAAATACTCGAGAAGAACCTAAGCCGCTCGCTGACCTTGTCTGACGGAAGCTACGCCTTCCTGTGGGAGCGCCCACTGACCCTATCCATCATGATCTGTGCCGTATTGGCCTTGATGATGCCGGTGGTCAGTAACTTATGGGAAGCACGCAAAGCTAAGCAAACTCAAGCGGAACAAGACGTGGCTGCGCCAGAACAGCAGTAACAACATATATATACCCAAGTTATAGCAATAAATACGATGGAGTCGAAGGATGCTGACACCACTAAATCAATACCGAGTGTTGGATTTAACCAATGTGCTGGCAGGGCCTTTCTGTGGCCACCAATTAGCGCACCTAGGCGCTGAAGTTATTAAAATCGAAGTGCCGAAAAGTGGCGACCTTGCTCGCCAGCTGGGTGCTTCACCCGCTCTTAACCAATCTGGGATGGGGATTTCGTTTCTTGCCCAGAATGTGGGTAAACAGTCCGTTACACTGAACTTGAAAACTGACGAGGGTAAATCAGTTTTTAAGCAGCTAGTGGAAACGGCTGATGTGGTGATTGAAAATTTCCGTCCGGGTGTAATGGACCGATTAGGTTTGGGTTACGACGAGCTAAAAGCGGTCAATCCTAGCATCATCTATTGCGCGATTTCAGGTTATGGTGCTGATGGTCCGATGCGTCATCTACCGGCATACGATCAAATTATTCAGGGCATGTCCGGAGTCATGAGCATCACGGGCGATCCGGAAAATGCGCCTTACCGTGTTGGCTATCCTATTGCAGATACTATCGGTGGTATGACCGCTGCCTTTGCAATCAGCGCAGCTCTTGCTGGTCGGGGAGCGTCAGGGGAAGGCTCGTTTATTGATGTGTCTATGTTGGAATCGACCCTCACGACCATGGGGTGGGCGGTATCTAACTATTTGGTTGCCGATAAAGCCCCGCAGCCTTTGGGGAATAACAATGTGACTGCAAGCCCTTCCGGGACATTCAAGACCGGAGAAGGGTTGCTGAACATTGCCGCTAACAAACAAGAGCAGTTTGAAGCCTTGTGCAGGTTGATTGAACGGGATGATTTGATTGTGGATCCGCGTTTTGCCGAGCGACAGGCAAGGCTGGAAAATCGCGCATTGTTAACGGGCCATATCGAAGCGGCATTTGCAGGGAAAACGGCAAAAGAGTGGGAAGCGGCATTGAACCATATCGGTGTACCGGCTGGTAGAGTGTTGAGCGTGCCGCAGGCGCTGGATTTGCCTCAGGTAAAAGGGCGCGACTTTACCGGCTGCTTTATCGATTCTCCGGGGGTAAACCAAGATGTCCGTTATGTCAGAACGGGCTTCAAGCTCGACGGCAAGCGACCAGCTGTCACCACACCTCCGCCTCAGTTAGGCGAGCATACCGAACGCTGGTTGACGGAATTGGGGTTATCAAAGGATGAAATAGAACGGCTACAGGAGCAGGGGGCAATATGAGTATCGAAAGGCCGGAGCAAGGGATAGGGCGTGAGGTCAGTGACTGGTGGAAGACTGATATCATTGATATGTCGCCGGGTGTGATTCGCTACTATGGCTACCCGATAGAACAACTGATTGGTAATGTCAGCTTTGCTCAGATGATCTGGCTGATGCTCAGGGGGGAACTGCCAGCTCCCTCACAAGCAAAACTGCTGGATGCAGCATTGATGTCAGCTGTCGATCATGGACCTCAGGCACCGAGTATCGCTATCGCCAGAATGGCTACAACTTGCGGTGTAGGGTTGAACAATGCGATGGCTTCAGCCGTCAATGTGTTGGGTGATGTGCATGGCGGCGCGGGTGAACAAGCCGTCGCTTTATATCAAGCTATTGCAGCTCGGTGTGAGCAAGGAGAGGCACTTGATCTAGCCATTGAAACAGAAGTGGCTGCGCATAAAGAGCTTCATGGTAAATTCATTCCGGGTTTCGGGCACCGTTTTCACCCGGTTGATCCGCGCGCACCTGCACTTATGACGCTGGTCAAACAAGCTGCTGATGCCGGAACGGTTACCGGCCAGTTTGCAGAGATCGCCATGGGTATAGAAAACCACTTGTTCCAGCAGAAGGGAAAGCGCATTCCGATGAATATCGACGGTGCGACAGCGGTGATTTATGCCGAGTTAGGCTTTCCTGCGCCATTGGCTCGGGGGCTATTTTGTTTATCGCGTTCGGTTGGCATATTGGCCCATGCTTGGGAGCAAAATAACCAGGGGGGCCGAAATAAAGGGCCAATTCCGCGAAATTTGCTTTGGAGTTACGAAGGGCCTGAGAGGCGAGATTTGGAAGTGTAACCAGTTGCCATGTGGTGTTCAGTAAGTGTTTGCATTGGTTGTCGTTGCTGGTAATCATTGTTTTTATTGCGATTTATTTGGTCGAAAAGAAGATATTGCCATAATAGGCTGTGACCGCCTGGCCGCTATTATCGGTATCCGTCATGATGGCAACAGCATTGATATACCGATAAGCTTTTCGGTTTTTGTGTTCATTTCCTTTGTCCCCAAACATATTGATGAAATCTTGGTAGACATTACGTTTTTCATTCTGCCATTGAGATATGTCGTCAGTTGCGCCTCTTATCGCCATCATTTGGACTTTTTCCCCGGCAAACGCATTGACCCATCGTGAGAATCGAGGCTGGTTGCTGGACCAGACATAGTTTATCGCCTTGCTGGATGAAGACAGCATATTGGTTCCGCTGGCTAAATAAATCCTGGCTGCGTAATCGTCCCCGTCCTTGGTCGTTTCATTGATCCCATGCAACTGATTTTCTACCCGCCATGACCAATTGAGGTAGGGGGTCTCTTCAAGATCGATACGTATGGGTTTAGATATGAGGGTAGCGCTATTGTTGCTGGACGCTTTGAGCACACGTTGGCCGTCAAGCCTAACTTGGACATATTGGGTGCGCCCTTGAAAGTGTTTAACCTTCCAGGTGCCGAGCGCTTCGTGCTCAAATTGCGCCACAGGGCGTTCAAAAGTGGCAGAAGCACCACACGAGAAGAGAAGCAGAGTTAATCGTAAAAGTATTGGCATAGGGATAATAATAGGCATATATCTTTAATATCGTACGGCTGAGATAAAACTGATTTTCTCTTGTTCAGGGGGCATTTGTAGGTAAACTGGCGAGCTTTTTATTCCACTTATTTGGAATAACCACCATGGATGGTCTGTAGGTAATATATTGAGGGCATAGCAGTGATCCATGACAGAGCCAGCCAGATGGTGATTTTTCATACCCTAGTCCAGGCAGGTAGCTTTACCGCCGCAGCACGTAATCTCGGGGTATCTACCTCCCATGTCAGCAAGCAACTCGGCGCGCTGGAAAGTGAATTGAACGTCAAGCTTATCCAACGTACAACGCGAAGTTTAACTCTGACAGAAGCTGGCCACCATTTTGCCCAATATGCTAAACAAGTTGTGTCTGCGGTTAACGAAGCTAGCGACAGTATGGCACTTGAACGTGATGATATATCGGGAGTGATTCGTTTAGGCTTGTCGCAATCGTTCGGCACCATGCATATTATTCCCGCAATCGAAAAGCTTCGTCAGCTATACCCTGATTTACAGGTTGAGCTGAGTTTGTTTGATCACAGAGCTGATATGTTGGCAGATGGATTGGATTTATGGATCACCAACTATGAACACATACCAGAAGGCTATGTTGCACAGCGTTTGGCAGAAACCCGCTTTCTTGTCACCGCGTCACCAAAGTACCTGATGGATCATGCCGCGCCGAGTCACCCATCCGATCTGGTCAGCCATAACTGCGTGACCTATCAAAGCCGACAACGTGATTATAGTTGTTGGGACTTCATCAAAAAGGGTGAGTCATTGAGTGTTAAAGTGTCTGGAAACTATCGAGTTGACTTGGCTGAGGCGGTACGCGATGCCGCTGTTGCTGGCTGGGGTGTAGCGTACCTAGCGAGTTATCTATTAACAGATGAGTTTAGGGATGGAAAACTCATCCAGTTGCTACCGGATTGGAGCGCAAATCAGACCATGCCGTTCTATGCTGTGTATCCAAGTCGGAAACATTTGCCGCGCAAGATCAGCGCAGTGATCGCTTTTTTTAAAAAATATATTGGTGAGGCACCATACTGGGATGAAGCGCTAAAGCCTTGGGTGAAGCTTTAAAGTTTGGATTCAAGCCGTAAACGTTAGGTGATGCTTTAATAATTGTTGATATTTCCAGCAGGTAGCAGCACATTATTGTCCGTGAAGACATAAATACTTTTTCCACTTGGCAATAATCACGTTTTTATTTAAATTAAATTCAATCAATTCAATATTTTAATGTTGGCTGTTTCATGGGCCTGATTGGGTTGTAACAAACGGATAGCAAACGCCTCTTGTACGCAAACCTTTGCTCTTTAGAATGCGCGGCTCAACATTTAGAGCAAAGGTGCTTATTTCATGTCCTCCTTACTGGGTATTTTAGCCATTCTGGTTTTTGCGTATCTCATATCAACAGATCGACGCAATATTCCATTCCGAACCGTTTCCCTCGCGTTCGGCCTTCAGATCATCTTTGCTCTGCTAGTGCTTTATGTACCAGCGGGTAAGGAAGTATTGAATGCAGTGACGGCGGGTGTATCCAGCGTTATTGATTATGGCCAGCAAGGGATCAGCTTTTTGTTTGGTGGATTGGCGACGGGCAGTGTCGGTTTTGTGTTTGCTATCAATGTACTTGGTATCATTATTTTCTTCTCGGCACTTATTTCTGCGCTATATCACATTGGTCTAATGCCTAAAGTCATTAATATCATCGGCGGCGGGCTTCAGCGTTTGTTGGGTACAGGCCGTGCTGAATCGCTATCGGCGACAGCCAATATTTTCGTCGGCATGGTTGAAGCCCCCTTGGTGGTAAAACCGTACCTGACCAAAATGAGCGATTCACAGTTCTTCGCAGTGATGACCTGTGGTCTGGCATCTGTTGCTGGTGGCACCTTAGTTGGTTATGCGTCATTGGGCGTAGAATTGAATTTCTTGATTGCTGCTGCCTTCATGTCGGCACCTGCAGGCTTGCTGATGGCGAAAATGATGGTACCGCCCAGCGCTCAGGGTAATGATGAAGATGAAATTACTTCTGTTGAGCTTCCACGTGCGACTAATGTTGTTGAAGCTTTGGCCGATGGTGCGATGTCGGGTGTACGCATTGCCGTAGCCGTTGGTGCGACCCTGTTAGCCTTCATCAGTGTTATTGCGCTTCTTAACGGCCTACTAGGTAATATTGGTGAGCTGTTCGGTATGCAGCTGAGCTTTGAGTTGATCCTTGGTTATGCTTTCGCACCTATTGCCTTCTTGATTGGCGTACCATGGAACGAAGCATTGGTGGCCGGCTCTTTGATTGGTAGCAAGATTGTTGTGAACGAGTTTGTTGCATTCATTCAGATGATGGAAGTGAAAGATCAGTTGAGTGAGCATTCTCTGGCTATTGTGACTTTTGCCCTGTGCGGTTTTGCAAATGTCTCTACCATGGCTATTTTGATTGGTGGTTTGGGTAGTTTGGCTCCAGAGCGTCGTACCTTTATATCTAAAATGGGTTTCCGTGCTATCACTGCAGGTGTTCTGGCAAACTTAATGAGCGCCTCTATCGCTGGCGTGATCTTATCGCTATAAGTTGATGAGATAACAGATACTGTGAACTAGTGATATTGTGAAATCGGTTTTTAATTAGGGGGAGAGCGGTGGTTTTCCCCTTTTTTTATGGGGTTTTATAAATTGCAAGGAGAATAGCGCATCTGGTTTACTTCACTAATATGGGTTGCTAATGTTAGCGAACAAGCAAAATAATACATGATGATAAGGAAGCCAGAATGAAAGTAGTCGCCTTTGCTGCAAGTAACAGCTCAACCTCTATCAATAAACAACTTGTCACCTATGCTGCCTCGCAGATAGAAGGCATGAATGTCGAAGTCTTAGATCTGAATGATTTTGAATTGCCACTATTTAGCCAAGACAAAGAAAAAGAGTTAGGTCAACCGTCACAGGCACATGCATTTCTCAAGAAGGTGCAATCTGCAGATGCGTTACTGATTTCATTTGCCGAACATAATGGATCCTACACCGCGGCGTATAAAAACTTGTTTGATTGGGTTTCGCGTATCGAGCCTAAAGTGTATCAAGACAAGCCTGTTGTACTGCTATCGACTTCTCCCGGCCCAGGTGGCGCCAAGAACGTATTGGCCGCAGCTGAGGCTTCTATGCCATTCTTTGGTGCTGAGGTGAAGGCAACCCTGTCGGTACCGAGCTTTTATGATAATTTCGACCCTGAAAATGGCGGAATTATTCACCCTCATTTGAACGACAAGATCGTGACCACGGTTCAGTTGCTACAAAGCTGACTTAATATCTTTAAGTGATGTTGGTTTGTTGTACTTCAATGAAACAGGATGACTTAATATTCTTTTGTATTTAATGCCCTTGGAAATTTAATTTTTTCAAGGGCATTGTTCTCAACTATCACCAATAATACATGTTCAAAAATGGAAAATTTGATTGGTATATAAGTTAGATGTATTTTTAATGCAATTTAATTTGACTTTTAATCTATTGATTTTAAATAAATATTTTATTATTGCGCCACATAATTTATAAAACCCATGTACCTATCTATACATATACAATCATTTAACCTATTGAAGCTTAAAGATTAATGGAACTATAATGCGCCAACAAAAAAACAATGTTCTTTAAATAATTACCTCTAAAGTGGTAATTATTGTCTTGTAGGTGATATGACATGAATATAAAAATAAAAGCCGCATTGGTTTTACTGGCTTTGCTCTTGTTTGGCTGTGGCGGCGGTGGGGGGGCAAGTGATTCTGAGCCAGTACAGACACCTCAAGTAAAACAAGAACGCGAAGCATTGTCTGCTCAAGACCTTTTTTTAACCTTTTCTGAGCAAGGTATCGCTTACCCCCGAGTGAGTCACAGAGTGGGGAATACGGAATATCGTATTTCTGCTGGTGAACCTGAGGATGTCATCGAAATAGATCCAAAATCCGGTGTCATTTCAATACTTGCTGCCGGAGAAACTCAGATTACAGTGGTTGATAGTAGCAGCGATTACAAAACATCAAGCACAACGTTTAAAGTGGTCGTTAAGCAGGCAGAGAATAAGGAACTCTCGTTTTCTGATATCACGATCCCTACCGTTTCTAATCAAAATATCTATCTAGCTTTTCTCGGGGAAAAAGGTGAAGTAAGTATCGATTTTCAACCAGAGGGATTGGTTCGTTTCGATCCAGCAACCGGTACTATAGTTGCGGAAGGGATACCGGGAGAGGTTGAGGTTACGATTACCGATAAGGGGGATCGAAACTACGTTGAAACCACTAAATCTGCCAAGATCACGATCGAAGCAGTTGAGCCTGATACCTTGGAATTTTCACCGCTTGAACGTCCATACCAAACTGGCTTGGCGCTGAATCCAGTAAGGATCAGTGGTTCTGAAGGGGGCCATTTCCACTATGAACTCATTGATGGGGAAAATGCTGACCCGATTATGACGCTGAACGAAGACACCGGCTTGATGACTGTTTTGCGAGTTGGTGAGGCCACTGTCAGAGCAACACAGACCCTAGGCAGCGAGTTTAACTATGCTAAGCAAGAAACATCTTTTACAGTGCGTATTGAGCTTGGTCAGCGTCCAGATTTAGAGGTACCTGATGCCGTTGTCTTGTTTGACAGTGAGCAGCTTTTTTCTCCTGCCGTTAACAACAGTGTCGCGCCCGTTCATTTTGAGGTGCTAAATGGTGACGATGCTGTCGAAGTTGATGCGCAAACCGGATTGCTTCGTTTGTTGGGCGTCGGCCAAGCTAAGGTGAAAGCTGTCGATGATTTAGACACTAATTTTGCTGCTGATGAGCGTTTGTTCACTGTCATGGTTAATCCTGCCATTCACCCAGGGGTTGATGCTGGAGAGGTGACCTATACCTACGCAAACGATGGTAAAGTAACCCCTAGCATGAAGGGGCAATTAGGTAAGTTGACACTAAGCGGTGATACGAATGTCGTTTCCTTAGAAGGTAATACATTAACCATCTTGCGGGCTGGAACCGCAAAGCTGACCGCTGTTGATGATGGCGGGGAGAACTATTTGCCATCTAAACCTGTTTCACTGACAGTGAACGTGCTCAAGGCGCCAGGTCCAGATTTATTGGTAGGTAATGTGAAAGCGACTTACTTGCCTAATCATTGTGAAGATGTTGCTGTTGAAGGGGGAGTGGGCACGTTACTGGTGACACCTGTTTCAAGTAATGACAACAATATTGCTGAATATGATGTTCAAAATAAGTGCTTCCAATTAAAGCGTAGTGGTATCGCCAATTTTACCTTTGTCCGTGAGGAGAGTGAAAATTATCTGGCTTCTGAACCAAAGCGTATGAGTGTTGTGGTGAATCCTGCGGATTCTCGCTTAAGCGTTGATGGCGATTTAACGCGAACATTCGTTGAGGGCCAGCCTACCGTTCATTCACCAGCAATTGGCGGAGGTACTGGCAATATAAGCTATATGTTGGTTGGGGAGAAAAGTGAGAGTGATGTCATTACCGTTGATAAAAGCAGCGGGGATATTACGATTCTCAACGCGGGCCATGCTGTAGTTGAAATTACTGATTTAGGGAATGATAAATACAGCCCTGCTACTATTCCGTTCGCTGTAACGATTGAAAAAGCGGTGAACCCAGTAAGTATATCGTACGAAAACACGACATATTCACCGGATGGGGTGATTACACCAATATTTAATAATCTTAAAGGGGATATCACTTTTAGGCTAAATGACCCCGATACATCACCAGTCAAATTAGTAGGAAAAGGCAACCTTTCTATTCGTTCGACCGGGACATTCCATGTATATTTTGATGCTGCGGAAACACGAAACTACCAATCGGTTTCTGGGCTAGCGACAGCATTTATTGATTTGGCAGATAACCCAGGTATTGCACTTCGCTATGATAGGCTTGAATACGCACCACTGAAAAAAGTAACACTTGATCTCCCAACTGCATACGGAGCAAGAACCTACAGTATGGAGAGTCCTACTGGTGGTTGGGTGGGAGATTATTTGCGAGTACAAGCAGATTCTGGGGAGATTTCTCTGTTAGATTATGCACCGAAGAAAGCTTTTTCTCTGTGGGTTAGTGAACAGCCAAGTGATCTTTATAAGTACATGGAACCGCAGCCTGTCAGCTATATTACTGTGGAACCACCAGCAAAAGGAAAAGCAAATCGCGATCTTATCATCTCAGAGTCATTGACTGTTATGAAAAGCTCAGTGGATTATAATGATAAGACGTTTGAAAAAACCAAATTATATATTGCTGGTACAGAGTTTGGGCATCCAACAAGGGAAGAATTCGGTCAATATGGAAATGGTGTTGTTTTACCCGTCGAAGTCTTGTCATATGAATTAATCGGCAATACCGGCGCTCAATATCAACGGACTGTACGCTTGTATGTTCAGCGTTATGAAGGTTGCACTTCTAACGTTAATGAAAGTAATTTAGATAATTTAATTGAACAGAAAAAAGCGGTTAACTTTTATGACGGCACGCAATGTGACGATGGGCCAACAAGTTTATTTCTGACTTATAGGGTTCTTGATAAATCAGAAATTAATAGGTTTAACTCTTATGATGGTGAATGGGAGACGTTGCAACCTTTTGTTGTCTATCGTAGCGCTAATATGCTGTCGGAAGAGACTGGACGAAAGGAAGAGCAGTTAGTTGAGTGGGATCGAATTGAACTCAAATTGACGCGCGATTGATTCGAAGGAATAAAATAAAAAGACAGTCACCAGTAAGTGGCTGTTTTTTTCGTAAGGGCATTGGTCTCAAATTTTGAGAAGTAGAGGATAAAATGAAAAGATCAATTATCAGTGCTCTTCTCTTCATGACCGCAGCTCATGCCAATGCGGCGCCTAATGTACAAGGTTATTATTAATCTAAAGAGTCAATTAGCTATTCCGTCAATAAAATTCAGCAGAATAAGGCAGAGTACTTATTGTTGGATTACGCGTTGACATTGCCAGTTAGCTCCGAGGCTCAATTAGCGTCTTACAATACGGCTTTGGGCCATTTCAAGCACATAACTCGGGCGTGAGTGATGATGTATTTTTCAATATTGTAAATAAAGTGAATCCTTCGACGTTGTAAGATCAGTTTGTGTGTCGAGTTGATGTTAACGGCACTAAATTGGCTTATGTCTCAAGGCGTGGTCAGTGATGTGATGGAACCTATGATAACGATCCTCGCGCTATCGTTGGTCGAAGCCTTACGATATCTTGACGTAAATTGGAAAACAGCGGCTACTGGGGGCGCTGTTTTTTTATGGGGTGCTTATCAAAATAGCCTGCAAGCCAATAAATGCGTCCGTTTAGGCTGATCGACCAAATTTCGGGATAGTTAAACAAGGTGTACTGATTTTTTTTGTTTTGCTGAACTGCTTCAAATCTATGGTGTTAGGTTTGCCATTGGCGTGGGGTTTTTATTTACTTCCGCGCAGACAAACTTATATCCCCTTGAGAAAAGAGCAGGATCACAATGACGCCACGTAAATTTGCGGTTGATGATGGTTCAACCAACGTTAAAGTAAGTTGGATTGAAAATGGTGAATTACACACGGTTATCTCACCGAATTCATTTCGTAAAAACTGGAAAAGTGCCGCACTGAGAAAAGACAAAAAGATCTTTAACTATACGATTGGCTCAACCAAATATACCTACGATATGACCTCCGATAAGGCGTTGGAAACAACCCATGTCGATTATCAGTACGATGACTTGAATCTGCTTTCCGTGCATCATGCGCTGCTACAAACGGGTGTTGAACCGGGGCCGGTGACGTTGGTGGTTACACTGCCTATTACTGAATACTACAACGCCGAAGACTGCCAAAAAAATGAAAATAAGATTGCCCGCAAGCGTGACAATCTTATGCGTCAGATTGAGCTCAATAAAGGTGACTTGTTCGATATCATCGATGTCGAGGTGATGCCTGAAAGTTTGCCTGCGGTACTGTCGACTCTCACTATGCAGTCAGTAAGCCAGTTTAACCGCTCTTTGGTCATCGATATTGGCGGTACCACACTGGATATGGGGGTGATTGTCGGTGAATTTGATGACGTTTCAGCGATTTATGGCAATAACGAGATCGGTGTTTCCATGGTAACCGATGTTGCCCGAAAATCTCTGGCGGTTGCAGATAGTGATTCGAGCTACTTAGTTGCCAACGAGTTAATCAAGCAACGTACAAATTACGACTTTGTCAGAGAAGTGGTCAACGACGAAAGTCAGATCCCGGTGATTCTCGAGAAGATTGACACTAAAATAGACGAACTGGGTAAGCAGGTTGCTTATGAGGCGAAGAAGTTCGCCAAAAACCCGAATCGCGTTTATTTGGTTGGCGGTGGTGCGAGCTTGATTTATCCGGCAGTGCAAAAAGCCTATGAGACATTGGGTGAACGTGTGGTGCTGGTGGATGAGCCGCAAGAAGCCTTGGCTAGAGAGCTGTGTTTGTATCACGCCGATGGCGAAGCGGTGACTATGCCAGAGCAAGAGGCCGTCAATGGCTGAACGTCTTAAGCGGATAAATTACTCTATTTATCTCGACCCATTGAATAACCCAGCCGACTTGTATGCTAGCAAAGTGCTTCATCAATGGGCAGATGATTTTACGCGGTTGAAAGCTGAGTCTGGTGAAGAGAGTGGCTTGGCGTTGCTCAATGCACGTAATGTGCAAAAGCAGGTCTATTTAAGTGGTTTGTTCATGCACTTGCTAAGTCCTGAATTGTCACAGCAATTGAGTTTGCAGGTGACAGAGTCACAGGTTTCAGAGTTCACGCTGGAAAAGACGCTTCATGGACTAGGCTTTTTAGTTACGAAATCTGAGCCAAAGGTTAGCCTGCAAGCACAAAGTGAATTGCTTGAGGTACTAAAAGCATCAATTGGCGAACAATTGAGAGCAGAAGCTGAGCTGACTCGTGATCATATATCTTCATCCATTTCTTCAGCCGCAGCTGAAAAACCGGCATCCGGTGATGCTGGAATGGGTGGCGTGGACGGGATTTATGAGCAAAATGAAAAATTAGTGTCAATGCTTGAACTGCAATCGAAACAGATTGCAGAATTAAAACAGAAGCTTGTATCACAAGCAGCGTTAATTCGTGCCATACCTACTGGCAATATTGGTAGCCAGAGCGTATCTACTAATAATGATTCGCCGGTTGTCGACCTGAATGAACGGCTTGCACACGTACAGAAGATCAAAAAGAAAGGGATATTTTAGACGTTATCCTTGATAAGCCGCGAAAAGAAAAAGTACACGCTATCTGCGTGTACTTTTTTATTGGAAATCAGCTGAAATTGTGTCATGCAGCTACGGTACGAAGTGAAATGTCACTACGTTGTTTGTTCTGAATATCCTGCCATACCAACGGTACGACAATCGCAGCCAGTAGAATATTAGACAGAGGAACCGATAACCAAACCCCATTGACTCCAAGCCATTGTGGCAGGAAATATAAGAAGGGCAGCTGTACCAGCATGTTTCCCGCTGAAATAGCCACAGCCTTCCCTCCTTGGTTAACAGACATGAAGTAGACAGACGCGAGCGCAATAAAGCCATCCAGGAACATAGCAAATAGATGCAGGCGTAAGCCATTGACTGTCTCGGCGGCGAGTGATGGATCGCCGTTACTGAACAAGTTGACTAAGGTATTCGGGAATAAGTTTAATAAAACGACCGAGGTGATGCCTGTAAGTACCACGACTTTGCTTGCAAGGATTAACGTTGCACGGATCTTCTTGCCATGCCCTGCTCCGTAGTAATAACTGACAGGCGGCTGCATACCACTGGCAATACCTTCCGCAAGCAGGTAATACATGGTCATCAGATAGCCTACAATCGCAAATCCCCCAACGTGAACCGCACTGCCGTAATCCATCAGTAACTTGTTGTGTACCGCAACAATAAAGCTGAAATAGGCATACATGAACAAGCTGGATGTACCTAGGCTAATGGCGTTGGCTGCAATACTCCAATTAAGCGTGAAATTCTTCAGGCTGAGCCTTAATTTTGAATAGCGCGTAAAAAAATACGTCACTGCCACAATGGTGATAGAAATCTGGGCGATGATAGTGGCAATCGCAGCGCCTTTTAGTCCCATATCGA
This sequence comes from Photobacterium lutimaris, assembly GCF_003025555.1. Classification (GTDB taxonomy): domain Bacteria; phylum Pseudomonadota; class Gammaproteobacteria; order Enterobacterales; family Vibrionaceae; genus Photobacterium; species Photobacterium lutimaris. The sequence goes on from NZ_PYMH01000004.1 coordinate 328,055, forward strand.
GGTGGGCGATGAAAATATAATCAAGGACAATATTGATAATGGCACCAGCCATCATCAAAGCCGTTGAAAAATTCGGGCTATCGTCGTTACGAATCAGCATCGGTAAGGCACCGGCGGCAATAGTAAACACGCCTCCCCAAGTGAACACTTCAATATAGTCTGTGCCCATCGCCAGTGGTATACCTGTTGCCCCTTGGGCAATCAACAGCGAGGGCCCCATCATGGCCAGTACCATCATGACCAATAGGCCAGCAATGGCGATTAAGCCAAGGCCAGTCGATAAAGCCTGTTGCGCTTTACTGTGGTTACCTTCACCTTTGTAAATAGAGATTAGACTTCCCGTCCCCATACCGACAAGAAGCCCAAGACCGGTAATGAGGCCAATAACAGGCCAGGCCATATTAATACCGGCTAAGCCTTCAAAGCCAATAAAGTGACCAACGAAAATACCATCAATCACTTGATAGAGGCCGTTTACAAGCATGGCTGCAACGGAAGGAATGGCATATCGCCAAAAGGTTTTGCTGATACTTTGAATGTTTGTTGGCGTTTCGTGACTGAATTGCTCTTGCATGACTTTCTCTTGCGTCGCTGTCTTTAGAATAGGGACTTTGTGCTGTAATAACGTTGGGTGCATTATCGCTTTTTTTGAGATTGGTTGAAGTTAGTATCTATCCGCTTTTCGGATAGAATGGTGATGGGATTGATAGGTATAGCGGGTAAATAATTGTGAATTGGACGATTGATCAACTGGAAGCGTTCGTATGTGCTGTCCAGCAGGGCTCATTTTCAGCGGCGGCTAGAAAACTCGGCAAGGCACAATCGAGAGTAAGTACTGCGATAAATAACCTTGAATTGGATTTAGGTTTTGAGCTATTTGACCGTAGTGCCCGTCTACCGGTTCTGACCCCTGAAGGGGAAGAAATGTATATTGAAGCACAAGCCGTACTCGCTCAGTGTGAGAGAATGTCAGCACGAGCTATGACCGTTTCATCAGGTGAGGAAGCGACATTTACCGTTGCGATTGATGAAGCTGTGCCTATCACTGCTTTTGAAAGCTTATTTGCTTCTTTAACAAGGGTTTATCCATTGTTGAAGTTGACTATTATTAATGGCTCACAGCAAGATATCTCTCAGTGGGTGGCGACCGAGAAGGCCGATTTGGGGGTGTTATTTCATCAGGATGTCTTACCTGACAGTTTGGAATTTACGTCAATCGGCCAGTTTAAGCATGCTTTGATTGTTTCACGAGAGCATCCGTTAGCTGCAATTCCAGTACCTAAAATTTCTGACCTTACCCAACACAGGCAACTGGTCATTCGCGATCGTATGGGGGTAGGCAAAGCGAAGCCAATTTCTTCCAATTATTGGCATATTGATAGCTATTATTTGATTTCCTCGATGGTAATACGAGGGGTCGGCTGGGCGTTGGTCCCTGAGCATGTTGCACAAGAGGAATGGTATGTCGATGCGCTTGTTGAGCTGTCAACCGAAGAAATCCCAGAGCCTTTAATGGTGGAAATAGGTGCAGTGAAGCGACGGGACAAGGGGGTTGGTCAAGTCATGAATTGGATGTACACCGAGTTGACTAAAATGTTCTAGACGTCGACTCGGTTACATGAGACTAACTTTATTAAACAAATTGTTGCTGTTAATGTCATATACCCAAGTTACCTCTGAATTCAGTACCTTGAAGTCGCTTGGGTATACAAAAATAACACATAAAAAAGTAAAGAGTATCGGTGTCTTATGACAGTTAAATCAGCATTAACCACAGAGTTACCCCGCTCAGCAACTGCATTGCCCCTCATCCTGGCCGGGCCCATTTTACGTAAGGTTTCTTCGCAGGAGCTAACCCTGTGGTTTGCCGTTTCTCAGCCTCTTACCGGGACGTTTACTCTCTACCACCAAGCTGAGCAATCACCACTCTTTGACGGTGAGTTTTCACAAGGAAAGCACATTCGAATTGGTGAGCGTGCTTGGGTATATCAGGTCACATTTTTTGGTGAGTTCCCTGTAAACACTCCGCTGGAATACCAAATTGAAACACAAGATGGATTGTTGACCGATTTGATGCCCGACCTGCTCTATAGTGGGGAGTCACGGCCGATGTTTATCATTAAAACCCAAGCCGATTACGTGATGCATGGTTCTTGCCGAAACCCGCATTATCCAAGTAAAGACAGCTTGGTGGCAGCGGACACTAAAGTTGCGGGCCAGCGTATTGAAGAGCGACCGTCACTGCTGATGATGAGTGGTGATCAGATTTATGCTGATCATGTTGCTGGCTCAACATTAGATGCTATCCAGCAGGTGATCCCTTTGTTGGGCCTCTACGATGAAAGCTTTGATAAAGCGCCGGTAGCCAATACACAAGCTTTATTTGAACATGCTGATAATTTTTACGGCAGGGACAAGCTATTGCCAGACTATCTCGAAGGTGGTCATGAAATCATTGAGCGTGTTCCTCGCCTTGCAAACTGGCTGAGACGCAAGTCGCCAGTATTTAGCTCCCGAGAGTCTGGCAATCACCTGATCACACTGAGCGAATTCAATGCGATGTATCTGTTAGTGTGGTCACCCGTGCTGTGGCAGTTCGTAGACAATGCAAAGCTAGAGCAAAATCATTTTCAGTGGCAAGGCAATACACTGGATGCGAAATGGCAAAAGCTCTGGATTGATGAGAAAGTTCAAATTGATCATTTTGTCGAGGGATTACCCCAAGTTCGACGCCTAATGGCACATGTTCCCACTTATATGATTTTTGATGACCACGATATAACCGATGACTGGAACCTGACCGTGGGGTGGGAGCAAGCGGCATACCACAATCATTTTTCTCGACGGATAATTGGCAACGGTTTAATCAGTTACTGGCTATGCCAAGGGTGGGGGAATGCCCCTGAAAATTTCGACGAGACGTTTTTCAGTCATATAGAGGCATATTTCGATCATCCGAGCAGTGATAGCCAAGATAGCTTGATAGATTTTCTCTACCGCTTTGAGCAATGGCATTACACTATCAGTACCTCACCGAAAATGCTGGTGCTGGACACCCGCACCCGCCGTTGGCGCTCCGAATCGAAAATGAACAAGCCTTCGGGCCTGATGGACTGGGAAGCGCTAAGCGAACTACAGATGTCACTGATTAATGAACCTGCAGTTATTCTTGTTTCTGCCGCGCCTATGTTTGGGGTGAAGTTTATTGAATCCTTGCAGCGTGGTATGACGTGGCTTGGTCAGCCATTATTGATTGATGCGGAAAACTGGATGGCGCACCCGGGATCAGCCAATACGCTTATTAGTATTTTCACTCATACCAAAACCCCGACTAACTTTGTCATTCTATCGGGTGACGTACATTATTCGTTTGTGTATGACGTCAAACTCCGCTTTCGAAACAGCAGCCCGAATATTTACCAAATCACTTCAAGCGGGATCAAAAATGAGTTTCCGAACGCGTTACTACGCGTTTGCGATTTTATGGATCGCATGTTGTACAGCCCGCGTTCCCCCCTCAATTTACTGACCAAACGTAAACGACTCAAGATCTTCAAACGTGATCCCGATTTACCGGGAAACCACCGTTTGATCAACCGAAGCGCAATCGGAGAAGTGAGGCTAGATGCTGACGGTAAACCTGTCGATATCGCTATTTTAACGGCAGAAGGTCAGAGAGTTTCCTTTCCGCCAATTAACGCTAAGTAAAGAACTGACCTATATTTTCTAAGTGATATTTCAAAGAAATAACGAGAGAAGGGGAAGTCAATGGCGTTAACGTGGAAGAAAAAGGTTCTGTTGGGCAGCGTTTCTATGACCCTTATGCTTGGAGCAACAGGCACGTGGGCAGGTTGGAAGTTAGATAGTACTCACTCCTCTGTGGGGTTCTCTTCGGTAAAAAATGACAGTGTGATGGAGCAACACGGCTTTCGTAATTTGAGTGGTTCCATTTCGGATAAAGGTGAGGTGTCGCTTGCGATTGATTTGACCAGTGTCGATACCAAGATTCAGATCCGTGATGAACGAATGAAGAAAGAGCTCTTCGATACAGAACAATATCCACTGACAACCATCGAAGCTAAAGTGGACAGTGCGGCTATCAGTGGATTGAGCGCAGGACAAACCGTGGTGCAGGATGTTGAGTTCAAGATCGATTTGCATGGCAAGTCTGAGGCGTTAAACGCCACCGTTCAGGTTACGGGACTTGATGATGGTGGTCTGTTGGTTTCAACGATCAATCCAGTGGAAGTACAAGCGGGGGCTTTTGGTCTTGATGAAGGGATAGGGAAACTAAAAGATATTGCTAAACTCAATTCGATATTGCTGACGGTGCCTGTTAACGCAAATTTAGTGTTTGTTGCGGAATAGCTGACGCAGAGGCGTCGTTTAGCACTTACATACCCCCCCTTGCTTGTAACGCATACTTTTTCAAAGCCGGCCATTGCCGGCTTTTTATATCGGTGATACTTTTTAGAAAGGAATGATGGAAGGGATTGAGATGAAACACATTATTGTGGAAGAGCAAGTTATTACACCAAATAAAGTGGTGTGTGTTGGGCGTAATTATGTGGCGCATATTCATGAATTAGGCAATGAAATACCTGATGAGATGGTGTTATTCAATAAGCCTAATTCTGCCATTTCAGAGACGCTGTTCGCTTCACATAATGGCGATGAGATCCACTACGAAGCTGAGTTATCATTTCTGTACCGCAATGGCAGATTCGATGCGGTAGCGGTAGGCCTCGACCTTACCAAGCGTGGTGTGCAAAGCCAATTAAAACCAAAAGGATTGCCGTGGGAGCGGAGCAAAGCGTTTGATGGTTCCGCGCTGTTTAGCCAATTCGTGCCTTTACCATCAGCTGAGCGTGGTGAATTGGGCCTACGTCTTTTCATCGATCAAGCGTTAACACAATCAGGTACGGTTTCTTTGATGATTTATCCGCCGGATGTCATCTTGCGAGAAATCCAAAGCTTCATGACATTGAATGATGGTGATATCGTGATGACGGGTACCCCATCTGGTGTGGGTAAGGTGCAAGCAAATAAGCAGTATCTTGCCCAGGTAACCGTTGGTGATGATGTCATCGTTTGTGCTGAATGGTTGGCAAAATAGTACTCTGATTTACCCATACCGATATGAATAATTAACAGGCTCAACGTGTTTGATAAAGAAAAAATCATAAAACTTGCGAATGTGAAAATGCCTTTTGGCAAGTATGCCGGCAGGGTAATAATTGACCTGCCGGAAGAATATTTGCTGTGGTTTCAAAAGAAGGGATTTCCAGAAGGCGAACTAGGCTTGTTGATGGCGTTGGCCCTTGAGATGAAAATTGAAGGGTTGGAGTCTGTTATTCGGCCGCTAAGGCGAGATTGACGAACGTGACCATTTTTACCGTATAGCGCAAACCCACAGACACCATGCTGTGGTTTTTTTTAATGCCATCATCCATGCTGTTTAGGTACCACCAATACTCAGCAGTATGTTAAGCCAGTTTGCGATACCTGAGTTAATTCATTGATGGCTAAATTAGTAAGGCGTCTAATTTATTTATGCCCAGAGACGTATCTGTGATGATCATCGCTGGCACGTCTTTGCACCTTTGTGTATTTCGGAGATTGAACACTCACTTTCACCAAAGGGCCATTTTATTTCCTTTTCGTAATACCAACAATGTGTCTGTAGAAGCCGGCTAGTATTTGAACCGTCAACTATTTTTAGGATGTGGCACCTAGATAAATTCGAATCCACAGCGTGATTTCACTCCAACTAAATGATGAAACGCGCATGGCCTTAATTTAAAGTTGCGCCCCCTCCCCATGAGAGACGCTAGAATTCAAACAGAAAGCCTGCACTGGGATATCATGATCTTTCCTTTTGTCAACCTAGGTTCGCGATAATGCGCTTTGTTTTTATTCCACTTTTTATCTTACTGGCTAGTTTTCCGTCCTTGGCAAATATGAAGCTAAAATTAACTCCAGAAATAACACTAACACTTTCACAACCCAATACAATTGCTCATAGCCTCAGTTCATTGCTTATACGGTATGATGACGGAACTATGATGCATGAACATATAGATCCAGAAAGAGCATTTGCGCCAGCCATTAACCTTACAGGTATAGCCCCTCTCTTTTTTCGCTCTCTATTTGAACCTGAAACAATGCAGACACTTCCTGACTGGCTAAGCGCCCTAGCAAAAGAGCAGCACGCAGCTTTAGGCATAACATTGCCTGTAGATAACTTTTTATGTGGGGATGTACACGTCTATCACTTTTTCTCCAAATCATACAACACAGGTCATCTGTTCATGATTTCGAGTAATTCAGTGCAACGCATTGAAGTTACAAAAGATGCTGACCTTTACCAGAACTTAGTAAATCAATTAAGGACGCACCATGCTAACTGTAAACGAAAAACATGAATTAAAAGCATATCTCACTCAACTTTGGGGGGCAGAAGCACAACTATGGCCAATGAATGAACAACTATTCGATGTCACTTATTTGATGCTTCAAGATTCTAAAAAGTGCTCCGACCTTATGGAGCTAGTTCCAAGACCAATGCCTGTGGGAGCGAATCCTTCAAGCTGGTTAACTAAAGAAGTTAGAAAGGCGATCATCCGCAAGTTGAAGGATGACAAGCAATACTACTTCATATGCGTACAGGCTCGAAAGCTGCAATGGAAGACGCGTTTTCTTGAGGCAGCAAATGGTTCTTAATGAATACACCAAATGATAGTTGAGCTCACTAATAAGAGAGCCCTCGTGTTGGAAGTGTAATTCGTCCACTCAGGCGTGATTAGAATACCCGGTTAACCAGCTTAATTTAATTAGCTTTACGTTGGGCACTTTACCCTAAGGGCGGTTTTTGAACGGCTAAATAGTGAATTGAAAGGCTGTAGAAATAGAATGAGCTAGCATAATACTAGCTCATTGCTTAATTAGAATCAGTTGCTGTTATAGAACAATAATATCGTTGGCGAGTTCGCCTTCTTCATCATTCAAGTTCAGGCTATCGGGACAGTTACCCAATAGCTCTTCATCGGTCGGTACAACAATTGTTGTATTGTTTAATATATCCATAAATATATGCCTTGTTGAGTGCTATAGCAGAGGCCTATAGCAATGTTGTTCCCAAGCAGCGTTTTCCTTAACTGCATATTCCCAAGCAGCTTCACGGTGATTGGGTATATTACTTTTGTACTGGTAAGAGTAGTGACATTAAATGACAGCGTGATGAAAGCGAGAGGTTGATCTCATCGTCTGTTGGATTCGAGGTTTACCTGTATAAAACGTAAGCAAACTAGCGAGAGAGGTTGAAACGAAAGCGGTTGGTCTTTGCCATGCGTTGGCCTGCGGCGTTTTGCAGCGAGAAAATCTGTTTGTAAATGGTGAAGTAGCGGTTGATATTACCTACATAGGTGATGGGCTCCATGCCAACTTCTTCTTTGACAATGACTTCAACGTTGTTAAACCACTTGGTTGGGTCATAGCCGCGCTCTTCAGCCACTTTTCTCAACCGACGTATTCTATTCGGCCCCGCATTGTAGCTTGCGAGGGCGAAATACAGTTGGTTAAGCTCATCGGTGTCATCATCGGTGACGTATCTCTCGCGGATGAAGTCCATATATTTCACGCCAGCGTGGATATTGTTTTCGATGTTTTGAATGTTGCGAATATTGATGTAGGGCTCACTGGCCGTTTGTGGAAGGACCTGCATGATGCCTATCGCACCTGCGTGTGATCGCTTGGATTGATCAAATCCTGATTCTTGATAGGCTTGGGCGGCGATGATCAGCCAGTTGATATCATACATATCGCCGTATCGAATAAAGCGATTTTCAAGCTCTTTGAATTTATCGATATTGTCTGGGCTCATGACCTTCTGGAACCACGCTTTACTGTTGAGGTAGCGATCGAACAAAATGTTGCCATTTAGGGTGCCACGGCGGTTTTTTTCGATAAATTCATCAACAATTGCTTTAAACTCAGGACTGCTTTTACGAAAACTCCAACCGATTGAACCATTTTTTCGGATCGGGTACTCGTAGTGGATCTGAAGATCATCGCTCACTAAATCCCAAAACTCTGCTTTGTGTGAGTCAAGCACGGTCATGGGAATAATGCCTTCTTGAATCATTTGCAGCATCTCAAAATCTTGAAGCGTTTCTTCCAGAAAATGAACATACATCGGCTCCTTGCCGAGTTTTTCCAGTCGTTTATTAATTCGACGGATGCTTTGGTAATAACTCGAACTAGCTCGAAGCCAAACACTCTTTTTCGAGAGCTGTTTGATGTTGGTTATAGGGCTTCGTATTGAATGGGTAATAAACAATTCTTGGATATCAGTAAAAATAGGACGGCTAAAATCAACCTGTTTCATGCGAGAGGGGGTGATGGTGAGGTTAGCCGTAACGAGATCTCCAATACCGGCATTTAAAGCAGGGAGTAGTTGATCTCGGTGAACGGGGATAATTTGTACACGGTATTTTAGCTGGGTTTTTTCTGTGACAAACTTTTCAAAAAGCCTAAGCATTTCAGATATTAAGCCTTTCGGTTGCCCCCGGTCGAGATAGTAAAAGCCCAAATCGGCAGCGACAAGCACGCGGATAACACGCTTTTCCTCCATAACAGGGAGATCGCCGGTATACCTTTCATATATCTGCGGTGTGATTTGGAATGCGCCGCAGAATGAAGATATTAGTACGCCAGTGATGAACAAGAAAGGCAAGGCTGTTCGCATAGGCAATACTCTCCACAGTGATGCTTTTGAGTATAGAGTGCAGGGAGGATAACCGACAAAAAGCAGCTCAGCAGTGGCCAAGATATTTGTGTGAGAGATGCTGAACTTGAACTAAAACTCTAACAAATATTCAAGTTTTTTTTCTGAAATTTCAGCGTTGAGTACTAAATATATGGGTTGACAATTTTGCAATGAAACGAGTGAAAATCTCAGTTTTGAGAGGTAATCGAAAACATCGGTTGTTAGCTGTACGCTCTTAGTGAAATACTGACATAGATCAATGTTTCCATTCCTGAATTCTCGCTTAATACACCACATCTTGTATTGGTCAATTTAGTAAGCCCTATATTTAGTGGTTTTCGTGACACTGTCATTTTTAGGAGACTTGTGTGAACCCTGTTGTGATTAAGCGTGATGGCTGCCTTGTACCGTTTAATACCAAGCGTATTAAAGAAGCGGTACTTGGTGCTGCCGAATCTGTAGAGGCAATGGATGCCACGTATGCTGAGTCAGTTGCTGAGCAAGTACTGTCCCAGTTCGCTGACCAGGAGCAGGTGGAGATCCACGCTATTCAAGACGCGGTTGAAAATCACCTGATGAATGGTCCACACAAAGAAGTTGCACGTGCTTATATTGAGTACCGCCACGACCGTGACCTTGCTCGCGAGAAGAAGAGCCACTTGAATAACGAAATTCGTGGTTTGATTGATCAAAGCAACGCTTCTCTACTTAATGAGAACGCCAACAAAGATGGTAAGGTGATCCCGACTCAACGTGATCTACTTGCTGGTATTGTGGCTAAACACTACGCAAAGCAGCATTTGCTACCTCGTGATATTGTTTCGGCACATGAAGAGGGCGATATCCATTTCCATGATCTGGATTACTCACCTTTCTTCCCTATGTTTAACTGTATGCTGATCGACTTGAATGGCATGTTGACCCATGGCTTTAAAATGGGTAATGCAGAAATTGATACGCCTAAGTCAATTTCTACAGCAACCGCAGTAACGGCTCAGATCATCGCACAAGTAGCCAGCCATATTTACGGTGGTACTACGATCAACCGTATTGACGAAGTATTGGCACCATACGTGTCAGTTAGCTATGAAAAGCACTTAAAAGTTGCCAATGAGTGGGACATTCCAGAACCAGAAGCTTTTGCTAAGGCGCGAACTGAAAAAGAGTGCTACGACGCATTCCAATCGCTTGAATACGAAGTAAACACTTTGCACACTGCGAACGGGCAAACGCCATTCGTTACGTTTGGTTTCGGCTTAGGGACATCTTGGGAATCACGTTTGATTCAGTCGTCTATTCTGAAAAACCGTATCGCAGGATTGGGTAAAAACCACAAGACAGCTGTTTTCCCTAAATTGGTGTTTGCAATCCGAGATGGGTTGAACCACAAGCAAGGTGATGCCAACTACGATATCAAGCAACTGGCGCTTGAGTGTGCATCTAAGCGTATGTATCCGGATATCCTTAACTACGACAAAGTGGTTGAAGTGACGGGCTCGTTCAAAACCCCAATGGGTTGCCGTAGCTTCTTGGGACCATACGAAGAAAATGGCGAGCTTATTCACGAAGGTCGTAACAACATTGGTGTGGTGAGTCTGAACTTACCACGTATCGCACTGAAGGCGAAAGGTGATGAAGCACTGTTCTTCGCTATGCTTGATGAGAAATTGGTTCTTGCGCGCCGTGCGCTAGAAACCCGCATCAGCCGTCTCGAGGGTGTTAAAGCGCGTGTTGCCCCTATCCTTTATATGGAAGGTGCTTGTGGCGTGCGCCTGCAGCCAGACGACAACGTATCTGAGATCTTCAAAAACGGTCGAGCATCGATTTCTCTGGGCTACATTGGCATCCATGAAACGATCAATGCGTTATACGGCACAGACGAGCATGTCTACGACAACGAAGCACTGCGCGAAAAAGCGATCGCGATTGTTGAGCGTTTGAAAGCCGCTACTGACAGCTGGAAAGAAGAGACGGGTTACGGCTTCAGCCTGTACAGCACACCAAGTGAAAACTTGTGCAGCCGTTTCTGTTCTATCGACGCGAAAGAGTTTGGTGTGGTAAATGGCGTAACTGACAAAGGTTACTACACCAACAGCTTCCACTTGGACGTTGAAAAGAAAGTCAACCCTTACGATAAGATCGACTTTGAAATGCCATACCCAGAAATCGCAAATGGTGGCTTTATCTGTTATGGCGAATACCCGAATATTCAGCATAACGTTGAAGCGCTGGAGAACGTTTGGGATTACAGCTATACCCGTGTGCCATACTATGGCACAAATACACCGATTGATGAGTGTTACGAGTGTGGTTTCAATGGTGAGTTTGATTGTACAAGCAAAGGCTTTACATGCCCGAAATGTGGCAATCATGAACCGTCGAAGGTATCGGTTACTCGTCGAGTGTGTGGATACCTAGGGAGTCCAGATGCACGCCCGTTTAACTTCGGTAAGCAAGAAGAAGTTAAACGTCGTGTGAAACACATGTAGACCTATACGTTTATCCACAAACTGACATGACATTAAGTGCCGATCATTCGGCACTTTTTATTTGGAGTCGCAATGAATTATCACAACTATTACCCTGTTGATGTTATTAATGGTCCTGGTACACGCTGTACCTTGTTTGTATCTGGGTGTGTACACCAGTGCCGAGGATGCTATAACCAGAGCACATGGCGCTTGGACGCTGGGCATGTTTACACTCAGGAGATAGAAGATCAAATCATTGCGGACCTGAACGATAGCCGCATAAAGCGGCGCGGCTTGTCATTATCAGGCGGTGATCCTCTTCATCCTGTGAATGTTCCAACGATATTGAAGCTGGTAAAACGTGTGCAGGCTGAATGTAGTGGTAAAGACATTTGGTTATGGACGGGTTACCTGTTGGCAGAACTTGATGAGCAGCAGAAAGCAGTGCTCGACTATGTTGACGTTGTGGTCGATGGGAAGTTCGAGAAGGCGCTGCATGACCCTGAATTAGTATGGCGAGGAAGCAGCAATCAGGTTATCCACTACCTAAAGGACAAAGATAAATAAGCGATCAGCATTACGCTGTAACTTAAGTGGCTACTTGGTAACGGTAGTCTAAATAGTAGCCATTGTTGTTAAATAATTGTTTGAATTAAAGGGTTATCCACCGTTTCTGTGCATAACTCTGGGAAAACAACTTGTATAGATAGGGCTTGTTTACGAGGTTATGATTGTTAGGTATGGATGACTCTAATCATTGTACTGGGCAGTTAATGATTCTCTGCTTTTTACCTTAGTGATATATTCGCGTTGCTTTTTACTCTTAGTTTATTTAAATATATCGGTAATTAGTTGGTTTTTAAAATAATCATTTGATATCTATTCGGTATTGTTCTTTGTTAGTAGGTATAATCAAGGGTGATGCGTAAAGCGTCAAACATGCTTTAATTTTATTTATCCCCTGGTTGAAATAATGTTTTCTACTAATGATATAATAATATGATATATATAACGTAATTGTAGTGTGCTAATAAATCTAATTTGATATGATGTAAAGTAACATCCAGTGAGGTTGTTACCATGCATTTATGACTAGGTGTATGCGGCTTAGTGTTTTATTAATTGGATAATGTACATTGCCTCTTTTACTTTCAAAGTTATCTACTAATCCCTTTCTAGTTGCTATAAGCAATGTCTTTATCATGGCTTTGCCTGTATCATTGATAGCTGCATTTTTTAACTTGCTTTCTGTTTTCTCAGGCAAGTTTGGTTACGACAATGTCAGTGTAACGCTGGGTTATGTTGGGGAGATGACGGGGCACATGTTCCCGCTATTACTTAATATATTCTTTGCCACATATTATGCATCACTACTTAGGTTACCTAAAGCTGCACCTATCTCTTGTGCACTTGCTTCATTTTTTATTGTATCGCAGCAATGGGGCCTCATATCACCAGTCATAGCCTTGCCAAATAATTATGCGATATCGCTTTTAACCGCATATGTGTCGTGCCACATTATATTTAAGCTGAACAAGACTCGTTTGTTTAGCTTTGATAAATTTATTATTGCTGCCGATACATCCGTTCATATGATAGTTACCTGTGTTATTACATTAGCAACGTTAATCATAGGTTCACATCTATCTGTGGTGATATATACAACGTTTATTCATCCTGCAATAGTATTACCAACACTGGATCCAACATCTTTTTATGATGGTCTGATATATGAATTTACGCGAGGGGTATTATGGAGTTTTGGCGTTAATGGCCATAATATTCTTCATATGTATAAAACAGAGTTATATGACATTAGCATTGCAAATATGGCTGATTGGAAAAACTTTGGAACAGACCTAAATATTATTAGTACTAACTTCTATGATTTTTTTACTGGTATGGGGGGGAGTGGTAATACTATTAGTCTTGTATTGTGCATGTTGCTCTTTTCGAAAAGCAAAGGCTATAAGTTACTAGCAAAAGCCGCGCTTATTCTAACTATTTTCAATATCAATGAGCCAATACTGTTTGGGATCCCGATCATATTCAACCCGATAATGATATTCCCCTTTTTATGCGTGCCGATGGTTAGCTTCATGCTGGCGTATGGGGCGACCTTAACAGGTTTGATCCCACCTTTAAGTGAGGTACATAGTTGGCTGATACCTCCGGTGATTAATGGTTATGTTGCATCAGGTGGTGCTGTATCGGTAGCTGTTTTTCAGCTATTTCTTATTTTGGTAGGGGTCGTGATTTATTATCCTTTTTTCAAGGTTATGGATCAGCGGTCGTTGGGCGTAGATGTATCATCTATGTTCCAGACTCATTTCTTTAAAGGTGGTGAGGTACCGATAAAGTCCAAATTAAACAGTTTCATACCCTCAATTCAAGATAATATTAATGCACAGCGTGAAGTCGAACAGCTTCAAAACAGTGGGTCTTTTTTGCTCCATTATCAGCCGCAAGTTGATATTCACAGTGCTGAAGTCGTGGCACTTGAAGCGTTGATACGTCATGAAGATGTAAAAGGTCGAATAAAAGGGCCAACTTTCTTAAAGTCGTTCGGACAGCTAGGGCTTCTTTCTGATGTGGATTTTTGGGTGTTTGAAAAGGCCATTTCTGATGCCTCTGATTTGGCCCAAACCTCAAACTTTACCATCTCGGTTAACATTTCAGCAGAGACGGTGTTGAAAAAAGATTTTGTTAAATCGATCAAGCAGGTGATAGACAACAGTGCGTTGGACTATGATCAGGTTGAAATCGAAATTACCGAGGAGATGCTGATCCAGGATGAAGTGCGAACCGCTCAAGTGATCCAAGATATTAAAGCGCTGGGGGTGTCTGTAGCTTTGGATGACTTTGGTACTGGCTACTCTTCACTGGCCTACCTCTCCCGCTTTGAATTTGACAAGATCAAAATAGATCGCTCACTGGTAGAAAATCTAGATACTGAGCGTGGGCGAAATTTGTTCGATGTCGTTGTACAACTTGGCCATATCACACAAGCTAAGATTGTAGTTGAAGGTGTTGAAACGGTAGAAGAGCTAAGCTTTATCCAAAGTAAAGGCGTGCAGTATGTGCAGGGCTTCTTTTTCTATCGGCCGATGACAAAAGCACAGATTTTAGCCGAGCACATTGTACCAACACATTCTCGTCAAACCGGAAAAAAGGTTTCTTCTGAAATTGAAGTAGGGTAAATTCCCTCTCTTGATTTTGCTGTTGGAGGCGTTATGTCGCGCACTATTATTTATACCTTTAAAGAACAAGAGAAAACGCTGACGTTTTCATACTCTCAGTATCATACGATTCATGAGGCGGTTGCAGCAGCAGAAGGCATTGATTTAACCAATTACCTTAGAATGGAACAGCAAGTAGAAGCGGTATCATCGGGTAGCAAAGCGATGAGGGACTTTAGAGATAGTCACTTCCGTAAACTAGGCTTCGGAAAAATCACGCTAGCAAAAAAAGAACATCGCGGAATCGGTGAAAAATAGTGCCTAATTAGCACTTGGTTAAGCCTCGTTTAGATACGGGGCTTTTTTGTACCTGTAGACTTCCAACCTAGATAGACACTATAGCCTGCGAGTGCAGCTAAAATATGCTTCAGGCAATGGCCACTTACCTGAGAAGTGAGTGCATATATTTGATCGTCGTTCGATTCTGCCAGTTTACACAGCACATATAAACCCAGTGCACATAGATAGTATTTCGTCGGGTTAGACTGGTTTGGGTAAAGCCACAAAATCAACGGAATGTGGATGACGGGAAGCAGTTGCACCAGCACATAGGGAGCCATATCACCGCGACCATCAATGACATCGGTCATATACCAATAGATAACGGAAAGTACTCCGTATGCTAGCGTGGGCAGGAATATAGCTCTGCCGAGTGTTGGTGATAAGTATTCGGTAAGGACAATACAATAAAGGCAGATAAAGCCGATCGTGATGGGGATTCGGTCTATCATCAAAGTGAATGGGCCGGGTGACAAATGGTAAAGACTTGATCCTAAAAAAGCGCCGATAAGACTGATGAAAAATAGTTGGTAGGCAAAGGACAGTGGCTGATTGATGGCAAAGGGGTTACGCTGGTTTTCCCTCAGTCCGATGATGCCAACGATGAGAAACCCCAAATTACTGACGACATTCCAAAAGTGGGGGATACCCAGTAGTAATCGTTGGTCTGCATAGTCGTAAAAGTTACGGCTCTGTCTGATAGGTGAGAAATAGAGAGCCAATATCCCGAGTGACAGTGCGATAACGATAAGTAATATATATCGCCAGTCAAACAGTGAGCGCTTACTGGTGGATGATGCGCTTGGCGTCGATGAATTCTCAGGCCGAAAATGGGAAGGCATAGGGAGTCTCTATAGACATTCTTCTTTCATTATAGCGATCCCTTCTTTGAAACATTGCCGCCAGGCCATGGCAATCTCATCATTGAACTTTGGATCGCAAATTTGAACGGTTTCGATGAGAGAGTCCAACCAAACTTCAAAATCATCAGGTCGAACGCCGATGCCGTCCGGGCCGTGGGCCTTACCGAATCGCCGAAGACCTTCTCTTGCTTGCTCTGATGACGAAGCCAGCATTATCATCGCGATAGATAACTTGAGCATCTTAACTTGGCGCTCTAAATCCACACCGTTGAAGATGTTTTTGAATCGTTGGTCTTTTTGCCAGAAGTGATGATAAAAAATAAAGAAGAATTGCTTGTTTCGCTGGCAGCGTGCATAGCTATTGTTGAATATTTCGTGGGTATCCATACCTCAACGCGCCTATTTGCTAACCCCATGCAATTAGTATGGCTTTTAAAATCATTTATACAATAGCTGCCATCTTATGTTTGCTGCCTAGCCACTGGATTTGCCGATGTAACCTCTCAGTGGCTTTTGGAAGGCCAGATTATGACGTTTTTAATCGCCTTAAAGCGAGGTTGCTGAATGCCTCAAGGCTACACAATAGTAGGCCCAGCCAGATAACGCTAAAGCTGACAGCTTTGACTTGGTCAAACACTTCGCCAAAGAGGAATACCGCCAGTAAGAACTGCAGTGTGGGTTCGATGTATTGCATTAACCCAACCATGGTTAAACTTGTACGGCTTATCGCTAGCGCAAAGAAAATTAACGGAGCCAGTGTTACCGGTGCCGAGCCAATATAAAGTAGCAAGGTCGTCGTGTCGGTAAACAGGGCTGTCGAGGTCAGATTGACAAAGCTGTACGCTAAATACACTAAGGCAAAAGGCGCAAGTATCACTGCCTCAAGTGTTACTGATGTGAGAGCATCGTAGCGAATATATTTTTTGCATAAACCGTAAATCGCAAAGAAACTCCCCATGATTAATGAAATCCAGGGAAGCTCACCGTAATGGAGTACTTGGTAACCAATGCCAATTATCCCCAGAACAACGGCCATCGATTGTGCTTTACTGAGTTTCTCTTTAAGGAATAACACGCCTAAGGCTATCGCAAATAACGGATTGATGAAAAAGCCTAAGCTGGCAGCGAGTACTTGGTCATGGGTAATTGCCCAGGTAAAGGCATACCATGATACACACATGATTAGTCCTGCAATGCCTGACATGACTAAAGAGTGTTTGTCTTGCCAAAGTTTTGAGAGCTTTGGCAGCGGTCGGCGCAATAGTAACATGACAAACAGCATAAACGGGATTGAAAAAAGGATCCTCAACGCCAGCAAATCATTGATGTCTGCGCCTGGAAGATATTGATAATAAAGGGGGAGGATCCCCCACAGCACAAAAGAAAATGCAGCAAGGGCATTCCCGGTACGCTGAGTGTGCATACAAGCTAACCTACATAAAGTATATAAAAGACAAAAACCCCAAGCCACTCGAATCAATGTATTGATTGAGAGTCGGTTTATACGGCAGAGAGCGTGGGTGAAACCTTTTGGGAGAATGCTATTCTGGCATAGAATTCGCCAAATAAGAACAAAATTTAAACATTATTTGGTGGTTTTTTGGTTATTAGTCAGGTGAATAATTTACCTTTAAATTATTGATTGCTGGCGGTGTATTTTAAGAGACTATTTTTTCATCGCGATGATGGTGTGGATTAGCCAGAGCCGTTTTTTACCTGTTAGGTTGGCTGAATACTCTTGCTTTTTCTTCCAAGAAATAATGTAAAAATCCGCAAATAATTGCTCGAGTTCGAATTGGCTATGGGTGAGGATCGGTAACTTTTCATTAGGTTCTAACGCTTCCTTTCCCAAGAAGTGTCCGCAAAAAATCCCACTTTTTTTGAGGCTGCTGGAGACATTGCCCCAGAGTGTGTTGAAGTCATGAGGCGTGCAGAAAAACAAGCAAGCACTGGCATTAATCAGGTTTGCTCGGGGGAACTCATAATCGGCAAAACTACTGATTTGAATATCAAGGTTCGGATGGGCGCCCAACAAAGGGTGTTCTGAAAGGGATTTTAGGCGAGGGCGATCGTTGTCAAAAGCGTACACATGATAACCTTGTTCAAGCAGGTATAAGGTGTCTCTACCGTTCCCGCAGGCACAGTCAACAGCAACCTTTCTTTCACCATGCTCACCAATATATTCATGGGCTTCTACCAGGTGAGAGCGTGGATTCAAAATAGTTTGATTACAAAGGTTTGATAGCCAGTCAACGGTTGCCATGTTTTGCCCTCTGTTACTGCCCGTTTGGGGTTGTTGTGCCGGTGATCTAAACAAGTATAGCTATCTATACCCAAGTTACTTCAAGGTTCAATATTTAGAGGTTTTAGCCTATTCAATACAAGGCGAAGGTTTGCTGGATACATTTCTTTGAAAAGCGGTATCTCAATTCTCGACCCAAACACCAAACAGGTAATGATCTGATGTAGTTAGCAGCAGATATAGCGAGATTTTGTACATCTTCTGCCATAAATCTCTGGTATTATGATACCCAAGTAATTTCGAAGTGCTTTGTTCAGCGGAAAAGACTTAGATGTTAGGCAAGGCAGCGATTTGCAGATCTAGCGATTCTAAATCTAAAATGGCTAACGCGACATAACATCCAAGTAAACTCGCCCTTTGGGAGTTCATCAATACGTCTATTTCGGTGTCAAATATGGACCCATTGATGAGGCTCTGAATCCTGTAACTTGAAGTCACTTGAGTATACTCCACATCAAGTTACTGATGTTGTCCAAGCGACTTGGATATCAATATCTATAAGAGAGAATAGAATGACTAAGTTAACCACAGATATTAAGGCAAATTGCGATCTGTTTGTTGAAGAAACCAAAGATACTCAGCAAGTATGGGGACTTTGTAACGAAGAAGGTGACTGGCTTTCTGTTGACTCTAGCGAGTTCGAGCAATCTGAAGTAATGCCGTTCTGGTCGAATGAAGCCGATGCCAAAGTTCACTGTGTGGATGAGTGGGCTGAGTTTACCGCTGTAATGATCCCGCTAGATGTTTTTGTTGAAGATTGGATGATTACACTGTCTGAAGATGGTGTTCTGGTTGGATTGAACTGGACAGTTCAGCTTGAGGGTTCAGAGTCTGAGCCTTCTGATGTAGCGAAGATGTACCTGTAATCGTCCCCGCTCTGCAATCACTCTTAAGGCTACCATCTGGTAGCCTTTTTTGTAGCCTTGCTATACTTTTACTGAACATTCGATGAGCCAGAGCTCCCAGCCTAGATCATGAGTGTCAGAGGTGACTATGGGGGATTTGGCCTCTTTCTGCGAGGAGGGTATTATGATCCTGTCAGAGTGTCGTAAGTTAATGGCAGACAATGCAATTGTTGAAGCACGCTTGGTACATGACTATCTAAGTGCTGGCTGGAGTGTGAATTTTATTGATGGTGAGGGAAATGAATATCCTATCACGGATACATATGGGATCCCTTGCTGTTACGATTCACTTAAGCAAGCTGAAGATATCGTTCATCAGGTAGGGAACTGTCCGATCCACATAGACAGCTTGTTCCGTTTCGCTGAACGTTAATTGCCTGTTTAGATAGCGCGCGTCTATCTAGGACTGAACATTATATCAAGTTGTTCAAAATAATAACTTTCATAAAAAGTACGATCGTGCTAAAAAATACTGAGAGAAATAATGGTGACACCGCTAAAGAGATGTCCTGACATATGGATTCGCAGCTAATGAGTAAAAAAGAAGCAACCCGGCAGCATATTTTGCATACAGCGTTTTCATTGGCGAGCCGAGAGGGGCTGGATAGCTTGACGATTGGGCAGCTTGCCAAAGCGTCAGAGATGTCGAAAAGCGGCTTGTTTTCGCATTTTAACTCACGAGAAAACTTACAAATTGCAGTTCTCGACTATGCCGGT
The DNA here is from genome assembly GCF_003025555.1 of Photobacterium lutimaris. Classification (GTDB taxonomy): domain Bacteria; phylum Pseudomonadota; class Gammaproteobacteria; order Enterobacterales; family Vibrionaceae; genus Photobacterium; species Photobacterium lutimaris. The sequence continues at coordinate 347,598 of NZ_PYMH01000004.1, forward strand.
GAGCTATTTGTGGAGCGGGTGATACAACCTGCAAGGTTACAACGTCCTGAGTCTATTGAGCAGAAGCTGAGGGTGTTGCTAACAAATTGGTTAGCATGGAATCGCTCCTTTCAGGGCAGTTGTATGTTTCTCGATGCTTGGACGGAGCACGGTGACAAAGAGCAGTCTGTTCAGCTAAGGCTTAAAGCGGTGACAAAGCGCTGGCTCAATTATCTTTACCGGCAGCTTGAGCAAGGTAAGCTGCAAGGTGAGTTTGTACCGACTCTGGATAGTTGGCAGTGTGTATACCAGTTATATGGGGTGTATCTGAGTAGCCACTTGTTTCTCAGTATGGAACTGGAGACTGACGATCATCAGCGCTTCTGGCAAGGAGTGGATGCACTGTTCGCTCAGTGGCGTGTGCCGTCGTTCCAGTAAGCCCTGTATTAGTCAGTTTGTTTTGACGATTATAAACATCAACATTAAAAGCACGGTCGTTCTATTTTAAGGTGATAACAGTAATGAGCAGTAAAATTTATTTCAAGAAAAGCCAAGGCTTTGATATGCGCAGGAAGCTAATTAACCTGACGACCCGTTTGCATCACCGTATTGCCCCTGAGCATGCTAAACGTGTTGCCCGTAAGGTGCTATTGACGCCAGCGAGAAGCAACAAGGCCATGGAAGAACCTGTTGGCATGGTTCGTAACCCTATTAAGACATCAGAAGGGATGATGATGACATACAGTCTCGGAGAAGGCCCGACATGGGTATTGGGCCATGGCTGGTCAGGCTCTGCTCGGCAATTTTATTCGCTGATGGAGCACATCGCCCATTCAGGCTACAGGGCGTTAGCGTTCGATAACCCGGCCCATGGCGAGAGTGAAGGGCAATTTGGCCATTTACCGGGCTTTGTTGCTGCTTTTGACAGTATCTTGGCACAGCAGGAGTCTATTGCGGGTGTTGTCGCTCATAGCATGGGTGGTGCAATGGTATTGGAGAGTCGGCATCCACTATTGCAAGACAAGCCGGTGCTGCTGGTGGCTCCTGTACTGAACTATACCGAAAACCTTGTATCGACAGTTAAGCTGTCTGGTTATTCGATGAAACTGTTTCATGGTGTGGTTGATGATATTGCCGTGCAATATCAATATCCGTTAGAGAGTATTAATCCACTCGAACGCTTAAATGGTCGACAAGCCAAAGCGGTGATAGTGCATGACAAATATGATCGGTTTGCTTCTTTTGCCTATTCTGAACTCGCAAGTGAGAATCAACACGTCACACTGATCGCGACAGAGGGATTAGGACACGGACGGATCTTGCAAAGTGAGCAGTTAAAAAATGGGTTTGATTTACTGACCGATAAGTAGTCGAACAGGGCTGAGCAACTTCAAACAAAACAGGCTTGCCTCATGGCAAGCCTGTTTGCATTCATCGGGTATAACGCTATGAGCTGATCCTCACGTCATCACCAGATCGAGCGAGTTCTAATTGAGCAACCTCGGTATCCAGCTCAGCAATTTTTTGTTCCATTAACCGGTGACAATGTTCTGCCAACTCGCGGGCATCTTTAAGCTCGTAGCCAGAGACATCAATAGGCTCCATCATTTCGGCAATGACAATGCCATTGTCACGGTTCGACAGGGAGATCTTATTGTGAACCGAGCTTACGCACATAGGTACGATTGGGACGCCAGCCTCAATGGCCATGCGGAAGGCCCCTGTTTTAAACGGAAGCAGGCCACGACCTTTGCTACGTGTTCCTTCAGGGTACATCCATACCGACAGGTTACGCTTGTGGATAGCATCGGCAACTTGCTGGATTGTATTGCGGGCACTCGACTTGTTTTCACGGTCAATTAAGATATTGCCAGTAATCCAATACAGTTGGCCGAAGAAAGGAATCCACAGCAGGCTTTTTTTACCGATTGAGACGGCTCGAGGTGGAAGCATGCCTGGAGAGGTGACAAAGTCGAAGATATTCTGGTGGTTAGACACATAAACGGCTTTAGGTGTGTCAGCAATCTTTTCTTGGCCGCGGTGAATAAGCTCAACGTTAACAATACGCTGAAGTTGGTTGAACCAGCGACAGAAAAAATGTACGTGCTTAGGATCGCGAGGTTTAAACAAGGTGCAGTAAACCAGAGCGAAGAGAGTAGTGAAAATAATGAAAATGGCCGCGAGGAAAATGCGGAAGAATGCAAGCACGCTTACTCCTTAGCGATTAATGAAAACTGTGTGCATTATGAAATCTTTTTAGATGTATGACCAGTAGATAAGCGCATGTTTTATCCAAATAATTAATGAAGTGTAACAGTTGTTTGTTTTTTGTTCAGCTTTGGCGTGAGGTTAGTGTCTTCTTCTTGATAACTTTCTTAATAAAAACAAATAAGTAGATAAACAAGTAAGAATTGACAAAATAGTGCACGCCAGTGGGGGGCAGCGTGAAGTTGCTCGCAGTTGTGGGTGTACTAGCTAAAAAGTACTGGATAAGTGGCTGAGTTAAAGCGATAAATACTCTCGATAGATACGATATGCTTTCCTTGGTTGGGGGAGTGCATGGTATCTATCTCTTCTGTTGTGTGGAGTTTTGTTGGCTGACAATTGTCAGCCATTTTTTTTGTCTAACAATTAAAGCTATTTGCTGTCTTTCTCATCAGTTATGTCAATTTTTTAACTCGAACCAATAATAATGTTTTTTAATCTGCTTGAATTGACTAATCTAGTAGCTTACTACCACAAAAAATTCATAGTCAGGCTTTTCTGACGTAGCAAAGGAGTCAACTACAGTGAAGAAGTTGTCGCTATCACTGGCTTTGACAATCTGGCTCTCAGGCTGTTCCTCTTCTCCTGATTCAGCCGGGAGTGATGCTAATTCAGAGGCTCAGCAGACAAATCATCCTCGCTATGAATTTGTTGAGATGAATGTTCCGATTAATCAGTCGCCCTCCTTTGATTCAGTCTACCAACAGTGGCGTGGCACGCCATATCGCTTAGGGGGAACCTCCAAGGCGGGGATTGATTGTTCTGCATTTGTACAAGTTGGTCTGGCAGAAGTTTTCCAGCAGAAGTTGCCACGAACAACAGGTGAACAGGTAAGGCAGGGTAATTGGGTTGCAATTACGGAGCTGAAAGAGGGCGACCTTGTGTTCTTCAAGACCGGGCGAAGCTTACGGCATGTAGGTATCTATCTCGGCGAATCCCGCTTCCTTCATGCCTCAACATCACAAGGTGTTATGATTTCGAACCTAAAAAACCCCTACTGGCGTAGTACGTACTGGCAAGCGAGGCGTGTGATCCAGAAGTCAGGGTGAGTCAACACGCCTTAACCTGTGAGGAATTGTTTACGAGTCTCGGGCGTAATTTACTCGCGAAATTGGCTATCTCCTTCCATACTGAGGCTGTAAGTCTAGTTTCCATCAGGTCTGTTTTCTGTTGGTGGAAGCGGCTTGATGAATGATCAGGAGGTGATCTTATGGCTATGGCACTGACAGTAGGGCAATTCCTCAATAGCCACAATGTCGACTTTAGTTTAACTCGACATAAACATACCGATACGTCATTTAGCTCGGCCATATCGGCCCATGTACCCACATCACAGGTCGCGAAGGCTGTGCTGCTAAAAGATCAGAAAGGTGAGTTCTTGATGGCAGTCGTTCCTTCTAATCGCCGCGTTATGATAGATAAGATCAGCCGCATGATGGGGAAACAATTCTTTCTTGTTGGTGAGCATGAACTTACCTCAATTTTCCAAGATTGTGAGCCCGGTGCGGTCCCGTCAATCGGTCAACCTTATCAGATTGATATGTTGGTTGATGATATGTTGTTTGATCAAGATGAACTGTTCATCGAGTCGGGGGATCATGAAAATCTGATCCACGTTGATGCTAAGCAGTTTCATAAAATCATGCAGGACATTCCTCATAGGAATATTAGTGGGTATCGAATGATGTTTTCAGACGGCCATGAAGGTAGGCATTGGGAATGGGAGTAACTAGTGCTTTTTTGTACTAAAGATGCGTTCCTTATATTAAACAGCCCAGTCTTAGACTGGGCTGTTTGTTTGTGTTTGACATTATTTTCAGGATGCCAATTGCATTCTGAGCCATAGGCCCGGCGGAGTGCTAAAGCCGGTGGTTACCGAAGAGACCTGACCATCTTTGATGATGAAGATAGAAGGTACCGCAGAGATCCCCCATTGCTTCATTAACACACCATGGCTATCGTTAATGGTGGTAAAACCATAACCGTGATGGTCAAGGTAGCCGTTGACTCGACGACTATCGCCCGAGTTTACGGCAATTGAGACGACATCGTAGTCTCCATCCAGCCAATTAATGGTAGGACTGACAAAACGGCACACACTGCACCATGTACCCCAGAAATACACCATCACGGGCTTTTCATGACTGCGGGCAATCAGGTCGATTTCTTCCCCTTTGGTTGATTGAGCAACCAGAATAGGCACCGAGCCTTGCGGCATACTTTGGCTTCGCCATAGATCAAGGCCCGTCGTTACGGCGATCAAAAGCAGTAGCATCAAACCGGCTTCTTTTAGAAATCGTACGACTCTGGATGGTTTGGCTTTGCTGTCAGTTGACGAAGATGGAGCCATTATTCAGCCCCTGTACCATTTACTGTTTCTATCGCCTTGATAACATCGTTGTTGGTGATAATGACAGGGAGTGCAACCCCCGTCGGTGCCTTGGGACCATATACAATGTTGAACGGAACGCCAAAGCGCCCATTGGAGCGTAGGAATCCGGTGACATAGTCAGATGGCTTGGTCCAGTCTCCCTTCATCAATACGATATTGTCTTGTTCAAGGGCAGAATAGACGGGATCTTGTAGCAGGACACTGACTTTATTGACCTTACAAGTAATACACCAATCAGCTGTTACGTCGACAAAGACGGTTTTGCCTTGGCTAACCTGTTGCTGTATAGCGTCAATATTAAGCGGTTGCCAAGCGTGATCCTGTGCTAATGGTGTTGCCCAATTGTTGGCTGTCATGCTGCCAGCGATCAGTCCGCCACCAGTGCCAACGATGATGAATGCCATGGCCAGAATAACGGGCTTACGGCCTTTCATCTTGCCTAATCGCCATAGCAGTACAACGACTAATAATACACCCACCAGGGCAACCGCAAATGTGGAAAAGAAGTTCGCCATTAGGCTCAGTAGCCAAAGGCTTGTAGCCAGCATCATTAAACCAAAGAGGGTTTTGAGCTTACCCATCCACATACCTGGCTTTGGTAGTAACCGGGCTAGTCGAGGGAAGAGGGCAATCACCAACCAAGGGGCAGCCATGCCGATTGCAAGGGCGGTAAAGATGGCGAGCAAGGTGATAACGTCGGCACCCAGTGCAAAAGCAACAGCGGTACCTAGGAATGGCGCACTGCATGGTGTTGCTAGCAGGGTCGCAAACATACCCTGAACAAAGTGGCCCAAGTAGGAATCATCGCCTTTTGTTGCCAGCCAGGTACTGGTGCCGCTTGATAGACGAATTTCGAATAAGCCCAGCATATTCGCGGCAAACAGTGCGGTAATCATCACCATGGCACCGATAAAGTATGGACTTTGGAACTGTACTCCCCAGCCCAGAGCTTGGCCTGATAATTTGAGCACAATCAGAAAGCCAGCCAGTAGCCAGAATGAAGTGAGAATACCCGCCGCTGAAGATAGGAATTGCATGCGGATTTGACGTTTCTTGAGCCCTTTGGCGGCAATAACGCTGCTGAGTTTCATACCGAGAACAGGCAAAACACACGGCATGATATTGAGGATCAAACCGCCTAACAGGGCAATGCCGATAATCTCAAGCAAGTTGTTGCTACTGGCTGTCAGGGTAACAGGGGTATCAGTGGCAATGCCTTGGGTTTCAACTGAAAAATCAGTATCACTGATGGTGACATTCAGTGTTTCACCAAGCAGTTTTGGCTCTCCGAACCAGCTACTTACCTTCATTTGGGCCGTTAGGGTATTACCATTTACCTGAACGGTTGGCTTTAGGAATGACGCGTCTTGAACGTTCTGAGATTCACCATCGATAAATACGTCAGGTTGGTTCCAGCCAAGGATATTGGTGGCAACGACTGACATGAGCTTGCTGTCTTTATCCCACGACAGCGCTTTGATCGCTACGCTTGGTTGTTCTGTGGGTACGCGACTCATCCCTTGGTTGTACAAGTGCATTGCTTGTTCAGATGCAGTTAGATCGGCGGGGGTGAAATCCAGCGTGATCTCGTAATCAGTTAGCACACAAATATTGGTGCAGGAAGACATGGTTAAGATACCTGATAGAAAAACAGGCTTTGACATATCTTCAATATGTAGTGTCATCGGAAAAATAATGGTGTGTTTATAACCGAGGGTCTCGACGCCTAGAAATTCATAGCGTTTTGGCATCGGCCAATGCCAGTCAATATTTTCGAGGTTATTCGACAACGACCAATCGATAGAGGGAGCCACGCCACCTTCACCCGGGCTGCGCCAGTAGGTTTTCCAATCACCGTCTAGCTTAACTTCTAATAGGGCTTCGACTGTCTTTGTTTCAGGGTTTTGTTGTCCTGTCAGCATATAACGAAGCTCGACAGGAGGATGGTCAGGGTTCTGTAACCAACCGGTTGAATACTCGATGGCAGAAGCTGAGAATGAGAAAAGGCTACCCACCAAAGCAATCAAAGTGGTAAGTAAGGATAATCGTTTAATAATCATATTTTTCAATGTAATAACTCCAGGAATAACAAAAGCGAACTCACGCAATACATGAACATGATTGGCTTTGTTTTATTCTCGGAACACACACAACGTCAGGTGACGCCGCCGTGTGGGGTGGATGGGTTCTGTGAATATCGGGGTTGCTTGGGTGATAGCAGCATAGATCAGCAAAGCCATTACAACGATAAACAAACTAACGATAGCATGCTCAACGGAGTGCTGATGCATTTGCAATAAGTGATCAGAAAGCGAGCATTTACTATGATCTGTCGAGTCATTCATCTGGCTCGATACGAACGTCGCGTCGGTTGGCAGACTTATCTGGCTAGAGGTTAGATCATTGGCTGCACACGCGGTTGTATAGCCGAAATTTTGCCCGGAACAGACAAAAATCACGACCAACACTAACAGCAAGGTATATTTGGCTGCTTGGTTTTGGTTTACCGCTTGGCTCATTAACGATCTCAGTAAGAATTTGATTTTATGGTCTCTTTGCCACTTTAGCCAAGAGAGAACTTACAATGTCATTCAGACCGTGTTAGGTCGGAAAAGTTTCACCGTAAAACGAATGATCGCTATTTTCTAACTTTTCGCTCTATACCGCAACCAGTGTGCGATATAGGGAGGGTATTGGGATGGTTGGAAATGAAAAACCCCCACATGCATTCACATGTGAGGGTTTGAAAGCGAGGAGTTGAAAACGGGTATATTGAAAGTCACCAGCTTAAAGCTCACTTATGTCCCTTGAAGAGAATATGGCGATAAGATCAACGCTTGTTTTTCAGGTAGCGCTTGCGGCGTTCTTCTTTTTTCTTCGCTTTTTCTTCTGCTTTCTTCTCGGCTTCAATCTCTACGTTAATCAATTCCTGAGTGATCATCTCCGGACGTTCCATGGTGATTTGGCCCAGCGTGCCGTTACGTAGTTCGTTGATCAGAATTTCAGAAGCTTTGTGAAGATCGACACGTCCGCCCGATCTTAAACAGCCACGTTTACGGCCAATGGCTTCCATTAACTCGATTTCACTGTCAGAGACTTCGTCTTCATCAAGGTCGTAACGCGCCTTGATCAGATCTGGGTATGCCTTAATTAGGTACTCAATAGTGAAGAAGGCAACATCAATGTAGTCCATCGCGGTGTCTTTAACCGCGCCTGTTGCCGCCAGACGGAAACCACTGTGCGGGTTTTCAACTTTTGGCCACAAGATCCCAGGGGTATCAGACAGCACAATACCGTTTTGCAGGTTGATGCGTTGTTGCTGGCGGGTTACTGCCGGCTGGTTACCCGTGATAGCAACGGTACGGCCAGCAAGGGTATTGATGATGGTGGATTTACCCACATTCGGAATGCCCATGATCATGGTACGTATGTTTTTGCCCATTTCCTCACGGTGTGGCACGAGCTTGCGGCAAAGATCCATGATTTTATGGACTTCGCTGACGTTCTCTGTAGTGATCGCCAGTGCCTTAACACCTTGCTCTTTCTCTAGGTGATCGATCCATAGCTGTGTCATTTCAGGATCAGCAAGGTCACGCTTATTCAGAACCTTAACAACCGGCTTATTGTTTTTTTCGCGGAAGGTTTTAATCAGTGGGTTTTCACTACTGAATGGAATGCGGGCATCAAGTACTTCGATGATCACATCTACCTTCGGTAGGACTTCTTCAATTTCTTTGCGGGCCTTGTGCATGTGACCCGGGAACCATTGAATTTTGTTGTTAACCATTTGAAAAATATACCTTTTATTTTTATGGCTAGGCTGGTGGGGTATCAAGTGGGGTACCAAGTAATGAAATTCAATTTTTGGGTACCAAAGGCAAAGTTCAAGTCACCCATAGCCACATCAGCAATTAATGTGATGATATTAACATTTTCTACTGCATGCGAATAGTTGGGATGTCTTATATAGGCCCTATTACCACTTTGAACCAATGCCTTTAAATGTGTTGTAGCTATCGTTTATGATTTTTTCCAGTAGGGTGTTGCGGTGGCAGCCTTGCTCATAGGCCATTTCATCTAACTTAGACTTAACATCGGTACTCATAAGTATACTGTATGCCTTGCGACCTTCTAGCTTGTCGCGGCGCTTTTTTTGGCTCCAGGCTCTTTTCATTTTGATGATGAGAAGTTGTTTATCAGCAGGGGACACATTCCAATTATCGAACTGGTATATCGCTAGGTTGAGACGTTCGGCCAAGATTTGTGATTTAGGATCTAAGCTGTTGGTAACACTGCTTTGAATGCCTTGGTGGCTGTCGATGTAATTAATCAGCCACTCAACTTGCCGAACATCTTTTGTATTTACCCAATTGAAACTTTCAATGCTGGCAAGGTATGACCATTTTCTTTCCAGGTTTGCACTTAGTTCTGATTTTTCGTGTTTCAGTGCCTCGTGCCTTAAGAAAAAGCGATGAATTATATCGTATCTAAGGCCTGTGGAAGATGTTTGATGAGGAAGTTTGTACTCATTATAGGGAATAAAAGCTGAGAAATATGAATAGCCACCGACTCAGTAGACACTAGTTAGCCTCTCTTTGTACTGCTTTTCATACTCTACAGGCGACAACTGGTTATTGGAACCGTGTCTACGTTTAACGTTGTAGAACATCTCTATATATTCG
>NZ_PYMH01000041.1 GCF_003025555.1 Photobacterium lutimaris
CAGCTAAATTTAAGATGAGTAATCCAAGAAAACAAACACCAATCAAACTGTTAATAGCTAACAACCAGTATGTGCTTTTTGTATATTTATTGTGTTTTTCGAACATATTTAACCTTAAAAACATAACGCCCGCTTAAGTTGTGAGTGACGCTCCACTGAACTTAGATTGGACACCGTAATCACATAACCCTAAATTGACGCCAAAAGTACCGAGCGTTACGAATCGACTTGAAGCGTTTGTTATGTACGTTTCTACAAAACATGGATGTCATGGATTGAGACTTTGTACATGCAATTATCAACAGGACTAAACTCAAACTGAACCGTTAAATCAGATAGTTCCCCATTTAGCATCAAGTCAAAATCAAGCATCAAGGTTCCGTCATATGCTTCTAAAAATTTGGGATTACATACTTCTATACTACAACTATCAAACTTAACTTCCCTCTCATCGCCAAAATAGTCATTGATAGCGTCAAAAACCAGATGTTTTTTCCACATCTGACCATAACAATTCGCTTCATCAATTAGGCTGTCTGCCAGTTCGAACTTTTGAGATGCCAAATAATCTAACCACCTCTGACAATAGCGCTTAAGCTCTTCAGCTTTATTTAAACACGTTAATTTGAACATATTTCCCCGAAGTACATAACGCCCCAAATAAGGTGTGCCACGTTGAACCAACCAAGCGCACCGAACTTCAAACCAAAAATGCCGAGTAAAAAGCATCACCTTGATTTGATTGTTATATGTGATGCGCAAGAACTAAAATTCA
>NZ_PYMH01000042.1 GCF_003025555.1 Photobacterium lutimaris
ATAACGCCCCAAATAAGGTGTGCCACGTTGAACCAACCAAGCGCACCGAACTTCAAACCAAAAATGCCGAGTAAAAAGCATCACCTTGATTTGATTGTTATATGTGATGCGCAAGAACTAAAATTCACCTTCTTCCCCATTTTTGATGATGATGAATTTTTGATATGAAAAGCTTACTGGTGACTTTTTACCAATTAACTCAAGTTTGTCACCAGGATTTAATGATTCCCAAGCCCATCTAGGTAGCCCACATATTTCATTGTTTATAAATCCTGAAAATTCATTTATTTCCGCGCCACGACGACAACTTTTTGATGACGTTGTTTCAACCACTGTCACTACCTGACTTCCAATTCCAAAAGGAGCCAAATTTATTACAGCAGGAATACCCCTAATTACCGCAATATGCGTAAATAAAGGAACAATAACAAACACGCTTATAGCAGCTAAAATTGGTCTGTTTTTTCTTCCGTTTACCCCCTCTTTTGAAAACCATAGTTTTCTGAAATTTCGGTTTAGCAGTAAAGAAAAAACAAACAGCAGCAATATGGAAGAAAATAATAAAACGGAAACTATTGATAATACATCTCTAGGAGCTTTATACACTAATATATCAGACCAAATAGCCACTTGTATTAATGCTAATATAATACAGAAAGGTATTAATACAATTATTTGGTTTGAAGTTAGACCTTTCTTGACCAAGATTCCTCCCTAAGCATATAAC
>NZ_PYMH01000043.1 GCF_003025555.1 Photobacterium lutimaris
GTTTACCACGGTGTGGTTCATGACTGGGGTGAAGTCGTAACAAGGTAGCCCTAGGGGAACCTGGGGCTGGATCACCTCCTTAACGATATGACTGCGTTTTATGCAGTGTCCACACAGATTGCTTGGTTAATAGTAAAAGAACGTGAAAGACTTGGGTCTGTAGCTCAGGTGGTTAGAGCGCACCCCTGATAAGGGTGAGGTCGGTGGTTCAAGTCCACTCAGACCCACCACTTTCTCTCCCAGAGGAAGTGTGTGTGAAGTCTTTCGATACGTTGGGGCTATAGCTCAGCTGGGAGAGCGCCTGCCTTGCACGCAGGAGGTCTGCGGTTCGATCCCGCATAGCTCCACCACTTTCTAAACACTTTGAATGCAAAGTCGTTAGAAAGTGGTTTTTTATCTCTTCGGGGATAATGAAACACATGCTCTTTAACAATCTGGAAAGCTGACTAGTAAATTGAATTTTCGAATTCAATACTAAATAGTTTCTACTTTATAAGTAGGAACGAGTTCTCAAGCAACACACATTCAAGTGTCTTGTGTAAGAGTCCGGCGAAAACAAAAAATTCTCTCTAACGAGAGAGTGAACCTTGGTTGTTGCCATACGAAACCTCTTGGGGTTGTATGGTTAAGTGACTAAGCGTACACGGTGGATGCCTAGGCAGTCAGAGGCGATGAAGGACGT
>NZ_PYMH01000044.1 GCF_003025555.1 Photobacterium lutimaris
CCGCTTGATGAAACGAGAAGGCATACAGTCGCAGAGAGGCTACCGAAAACCCAGAGCGAAAGCAGGTGGTGAAAATGTTGTGGTTGCTAATAAATTGGCTAGAGAGTTTAACCCTTCCGCTCCGAATCAATCTTGGGTCACTGATATTACGTATATAAAAACTCACGAAGGTTGGCTATACCTAGCCGTCGTAGTTGACCTTTTCTCTCGACGGGTAATTGGTTGGTCAATGAAGAGCAGAATAACTAAAGAGCTAGCTCTGGATGCACTTTTAATGGCTATATGGCGGCGCTCGCCAGTAGTAAATGTACTTGTGCATTCAGACCAAGGAAGCCAGTACACGAGCCATGATTGGGATAGTTTTTTAAAACAACATGGACTTGAATCAAGTATGAGTCGCCGAGGCAACTGCCATGATAATGCCGTCGCCGAAAGCTTTTTCCAACTGCTAAAAAGAGAAAGAATTAAGCGGAAGATATACTCCACTCGAGAAGAAGCTCGGACGGATATCTTCGAATATATAGAGATGTTCTACAACGTTAAACGTAGACACGGTTCCAATAACCAGTTGTCGCCTGTAGAGTATGAAAAGCAGTACAAAGAGAGGCTAACTAGTGTCTACTGAGTCGGTGGCTATTCA
>NZ_PYMH01000045.1 GCF_003025555.1 Photobacterium lutimaris
TAGTGGAAAATCAACAATAAGCAAGGCATTAGCGCAAATAAGCGGTTTGCCGCTTCATCCGTTAGATTCAATTGTTTACAAATCAAACGGTGAATTTGTCGCTCGAGAAGAATTTGATGCTGTCCACAACGATATTCTTCGCTCAGAGTCGTGGGTCATTGATGGGCTTGGTCCTATACGTTCTTTTAATGAACGTATAGAAGCAGCAGATACTCTCGTCTACATAGATTTACCATATTCAGTGAGCTATTGGTTTGTGACTAAACGCTTTCTAAAAGGACTTTTTGTAAAGCCTGAGGGGTGGCCTGATGGAAGTTCAGTTATAAAGGGCACTTTGAATAGCTATAAAATGCTCAAGCTAAGCCCTGAGTTCTGGAACGATGAATTTACATCTAAGTTAATGGACTACTCTAATCGTAAAGAAATCTACATTATCAAAACAGTCTCTGAGTTGAATAAGTTTGTCTGTGCGCGAGCTAAATAGTACGCATATAACAAATAAGGATACGTGTCGCGCAGCCGACACTTCTATCCGGTTGTTGGACAAGCCCGTATAACCTTATTAAGTAAATTGCTCGGAGGGTGTTTGATAGGC
>NZ_PYMH01000046.1 GCF_003025555.1 Photobacterium lutimaris
GGCTACATGGACTCCCCCGATTGTCAACAACAGCGTCAGGTAATGGAAGGTTGGGACTGCCGCTCTACATTCGGTCTATTTACTGGCTTTGTTGCCATGACCCTGATGACACTACGCGGTTGCGGTTCCTCATTCGTTAGAAGGCATCTAAAGTGCCCGCCGCATTATCAGGTTTTCCCGCAAAAGGTCTGAACCTTACATCATCATTGGCTATTGCAATGACCCGTTGAAGCTATTTATTCCTTTTGAAATTGGTTTGGCTTTTATATTGGTTGGTATTCGGTGTCGTTACTCAATAACGACCAAACTATCCGCGCATTCTTGGCTGCCAGCGCTACAATGGCGCGTTTGAAGCCTCGTCGTTCGACCAGGCTTTTGCACCATAGGCTAAGCCGATCGGTTTTATTGCCAATGGCCGAGATAACAGCCCTGGCACCGTGAACCAATAATGTCCTGAGGTACTTGTCTCCTTTTTTGGTTATTCGGCCAAGTCTGGGTTTACCACCGGTTGAATATTGTGACGGTACCAACCCGAGCCAAGCGGCAAAGTCTCGGCCTTTATCAAATTGTTCGCCTTTACC
>NZ_PYMH01000047.1 GCF_003025555.1 Photobacterium lutimaris
GAACCTGGTTAATTCCACAGAACTCACCTTCATCACGCAGATCACTGTATATCTTTCGGTAACCATAAACTCCGCCAGACTCCAGCCAAAACTGTTTGATCAGCCCGAGAAGGTGTTTGCGCCGCTTTTCCTGTCTACTGTCGGGCTGCTTAAGCCAGGCATAATATCCGCTGGGATGTATGCCAAGCACTTTGCACATGCGCCGAACAGACCAAATAGGTTGGTTGGCTTTAATAAAGGCGTACCTCAGTCGGACTGGCTTGCGAAGTACACCGCGGCTTTTTTTAATATGTCTCGTTCTTCAGTGACTCTTTGTAATTCCTTTTTGAGTCGGCGGATTTCTGCACTTTCATCAGACTGGGCTTGGTATTGGGAGGAGTCAGGGCCGTAGCGCTTGATCCAAGCATAAAGGCTATGGGTCGTTGTGCCTAAACGATTCGCAACATCGGCCACGCTATGGCCTTTTTCTGTAACCTGTTTTACGGCTTCAATTTTGAATTCTTCTGGATATCGTTTGCTGTTCATAAGCACCTCTTTATTAGTCATTTTGTCTAACTAAAAGGTGTCTATCAAGT
>NZ_PYMH01000048.1 GCF_003025555.1 Photobacterium lutimaris
GTTATGTTTTTAAGGTTAAATATGTTCGAAAAACACAATAAATATACAAAAAGCACATACTGGTTGTTAGCTATTAACAGTTTGATTGGTGTTTGTTTTCTTGGATTACTCATCTTAAATTTAGCTGGAGGAAAGTCAGCTTTAGAGTATGTTTTCTTTGTGGTATTGGTTGCCATGCTATTTTTGAATGGTTTCTGCGCTTATAAAATCTACAAGCGTAGTTATATCGCTCTAAAATTATCATTTTGGCTGTTTTTATTACAAGTTTTTGGGTTCTCAACTAGTTCTTGGGCATTTAGTTTAAATGTTGGTATGAGCTTTTACATTAGCTTCAAACTTGATTCAGTAGAACTATCTGTCAATTTGATTGCTGTTCTAATTGTTACAATTATTTCTGCTGCAATAAGAAGTATAAAAAAGTTAATGCAATCATCAGATGAAAGTTTAGTTGGTGCATGACGAGTCTCAAAACATAACAAGGCAATCAAGGTGATGCGTTACACTCGGCGGTTTTGGTACGGAGTTCAGTGTGCTTTGTTGGTTCTGTGGGGCACACCTTATTGCAGGCGTTA
>NZ_PYMH01000049.1 GCF_003025555.1 Photobacterium lutimaris
AGATGTCTCGTGGGCTCGGAACAACACGGCGGAAATATTGGCCGTCAGCTGTAACTGTCCATTGAAATTTTTCAGCCAATTCACGTGCTTCAGCTTCTTGATACACCGGTCCGATGGGTTTGGTCGGATCGGAAAAAGCCGGATCTTGCGGATCAACCAACATTTGGGTGAGCATGCAAGAGACTTCTTGCTGTGGTAGTAAATTTTTAAGCTCTTGCATCAAGATATAGCCGATCATGCCTTGGGTTTCTGATCCCAATACGTCTAATGGGTAAGGCATGACCTGTTTATATTCCAATCCTTGGAGTGCGAGTAATCCTACTTGAGGGCCATTACCGTGTACGAGTACCACATTATATTGTTGTGCGATTGCGGCGATGGTTGTGGCCGCTGTGGCGATGTTCTGACGCTGAATACTGGCTTCTAAAGGCTCGCCGCGACGAAGTAAGGCGTTACCACCAAGGGCAACAACGACAGTTTGTTTAGTCATAGCTGTGTATCTCCACATTTATGAGG
>NZ_PYMH01000005.1 GCF_003025555.1 Photobacterium lutimaris
TGAGGTACTTGTCTCCTTTTTTGGTTATTCGGCCAAGTCTGGGTTTACCACCGGTTGAATATTGTGACGGTACCAACCCGAGCCAAGCGGCAAAGTCTCGGCCTTTATCAAATTGTTCGCCTTTACCAATACTGGCGATAACGGCAGTGGCGGTAATTGGGCCGATACCTGCAACTTTCATTATTTTCTGTGCATTATGGCTACGAGAAACGAGCATATTGAAGCAGTGTTCTTGGTCGGCAATACGTTGGTTTATACTCAGCAAGTGCTCGTAACTGTCGGAGATAATAGCTCTGGCTAAATCGGGCAGCTGGTTTTTTCCATCTTCAAGTGCTTCAGGGATGGCTGTTTGTAAGGCATGTCGGCCTTTGGGTGCGATGATGCCAAATTCTGCCAGCATGGCTCGCATTTGATTAAGCAGCGCAGTGCGCTCGTGAACCCAGTTATCACGTGCCCGGTGGAGGAAAAGGATGGCTTGTTGCTCTGGCGATTTGATCTTAACGAAGCGCGTTGAAGGGCGGGTGACAGCCACACAAATAGCCACAGCATCGTTGAGATCGTTCTTGGCACCCGTCCTGAAAGGTGCCACATATTTCGATGCCATTATCTTGGGAGTATGGCCGAGTTTTGCCAGTTCTCGAGCCCAGAAATGGGAAGCTCCGCAGGCTTCCATCCCGACAATCGCAGGTGGAATGTTGGCAAACATAACAAGGACTTTTGAGCGAGTTATTGTTTTATGGATCAGTATCTTGCCATGGTGATCTTCACCGTGGATACTGAACGAATGTTTGGCTAAATCAATGCCATAAATTGATTGTGACATGGTGGCCTCCAAGAACTGTAGTCAGACTTACCAAGTGTGGCAGAGCCTGATGAGGGGGAGTCCATGTCATTCGTTATGTTTTTTGAGGATCTATGACTAAAGAAGAAGTCACACTTTATGCAGCTATAGTTGCTGCTTGTACGTCAATAGTGTCTCTTGTATTTAACTCAAAGCTTACGATATTAAGAGAGAAGAGGATGTTGCTATGGTCTAAGGAGTTAGACCGTATAAATGAGTTAGAAGAGAAGGCAGGGTTAGCTGTAGAAATAGTTCTAAACTATTCATCACCATCTATTTTAAAGAGCGACTACCCTCCGGTTCAACAGGATCTGAAATATATCGCAGGCAGGTTTGCTCGTTATCCAGAACTTTCATCAACAATTAGGGATTTACGCCAATATTGTGATATCACTTATGGCGATAAAATTGATCGTCAGGATTTTCAAGAGTCAGCAGAAAAAGTTTCACATTATTACTCTTCACTAATTGAAGAGTGCGATAAAATAACGAAGCGAGACAAAACGTAACATTTTTTTAAATTTAAGTGTAATTCGCAACTCGACCTACCCCGTCTAGTAATACGGGGTGAAACTCTACAGTGCTAGATAAACGTTCTTGGCATCTAGAAGTAGCACGTTTACTTTTGTTGATAATTAAAAAAGCCTAATTCTTTAGGCTTTTTATAAATACTGTGATCCGAACTGTTTAGCTAGTCTCGTAGCCAGCGGCATAAGCCGTAAGCAATACCGCCAACGATAGCTACCGGGGCTGCTGCGGTGATAACCGCTCCAGCTGCCATACCACCACCGACTGCGCTACCAATAGTTGCCATTCCTGATGCTATTGCAGCACCACCTGCCGTTCCAGCTGTTCCTGCTGTAGCTGCTAATGCTGCTCCAGTAGTACCAGCAGTCGCTGACATAATTGTCGCAGCTGAGCCACCAACAACAGCTGACGCCGTCGTTGCTGCGGTTGCACCTGTAGCAATAACAGTA
Organism: Photobacterium lutimaris; assembly: GCF_003025555.1. GTDB lineage: Bacteria > Pseudomonadota > Gammaproteobacteria > Enterobacterales > Vibrionaceae > Photobacterium > Photobacterium lutimaris. The sequence goes on from NZ_PYMH01000005.1 coordinate 1,819, forward strand.
GCCCCACCAACAATTGTTGAGTCTTTCATTTTCTCAGCCATAATTACTCCTTTGTACAAGCTGAATCAATGAGTTACATAGTATCAAACATATCAATAACTCATCAATTCATATATCAGCACTTAATGATTCTAGCTACTTCAAAAATTGCACATAGGGATTTTCTGTCCTGCTCTGCTCCATTTCTATCAAAGCATTCCCCGTAACAACCCTATCTGGGGTTAACGTCCATCCGTTCGGCGTCACCAACTCTCCTTATTTGATTTGCCAGCCTCTCCCATCGTCATTAATCGCAGCAAGATCTCGACGCAAATAGCGCTTTCTTAATAAGCGGCTTTTTCCTTCTTCATTGCTACATTTAATGTGCTGTGTACTGAAAATAGGAGAGTTTGAATGAAGACCATTCTATCTATAAGCCTGATTTTTCTTTGTTTGTCCCCGTTTGCTTTTGGCGCAGATCAATCTCAAGCCGCGAGCGAGATTGTTCAGAATGCCAAAACAGAATGTGCGAGTTTTGAGGATGGTGAATTCAACGCGACTGAGCAGGCTATCTCATTGCATGACTTGACCGGTGATGGCCAACCAGAAGAAATCGTGGATGCCTCACAGTTCTCCTGCTCAACGTCGGCTTCCATGTGGGGTGGCTCTGGGGGCACATTCTTATGGGTCGTCGTTGATGGTAAACCCTATGAATTTCTCGCCAACAAATGGAAAACTGTCGATTTTGATGGGCAGTCTGTGCTCTTACTTGCGGTACATTCTTCTGAATGTAGCGATACCGTGGGCCCCTGCTATCGGGCGCTCGTTTGGCGCGATGGTTTCAGGACGACACGCTGAGTTTCTAGGGAATTTAATGGGGCTGTATATCAGCGACGAAAATGAGCCACCAGCATTCTTTACTTGCAATGACATGCCTGTTACGGATATGTTAAACGACATACAACAAGGGAGTGTTTTTTATGAAAGAAATAAAGATCGTTGCGTTAGCAAGTATTTTGGTATTTATGTCCCCTCTTACATTCGCTGAAAAGCCAGAGTGGGCCGGTAAAGGTAAGCCAAACCTCTCAGAAATAAAGAATATTGATGATTTTCAGAAAGCCGAGCGTGATATAGAAAATCGTGAAGATGAACTTGAAGAGCTGATCGAAGAAAAGAAGAAAAAATCGAAGAATGTAAAAAACAAAAAAGACAAACAAAAGCTTACACGTGAGCTTGAAGAGCTAAAGACCGAACAAAATGAAATTGATGAACTAAAAGAAAAGCTAAACAGCAAAAAGTCTGGTTTTGAAAAACAAAGAGAAAAGAAAGTTGCTCAGGTACAAAATGAGCAGGGTAAAGGATCAGAAAAAGGTCAGGAAAAAAGAGAAGAAAACAGCAAAAAATGGTGGAAGTTTTGGGAATAGACACCACAAACTAACCTTTTTACAAATAGACACTTTCAGAGCAACCAGCCTCACAAACCATTCGCTCTGAAAGTGCCTAATATTTCATTTTCCCTACACGCAACTTTCCCCCTCTATCCCCCCTTGCTTTGCTAAGTTATGATTTCCTTTTTTCAAGGGACATTTGATGAAGCACTTACACTTGGTGATTTTTGCACTGTTTCTATACTTGGGTTGGTACTGGCCTGATATCGACAAGCACCTGATGTCCCTGCTCCATCACCGCTCAGTTGTTACTCACAGCGTACTGTTGCCATTGCTCGTGATGGTGTTAGTGCGCTCAAACTATGCCAAACCCATTGCTGCGGGGCTGAGTGCAGGGATCAGCATCCACTTGGCGGCGGATGCTCTGTCACCGATGAGCGGGTATTTCCAGATCTACCTGCCTGCCCCGTTCAAGGCATCGATTGGTGCAACGGAATCATTCGTGTGGCTGGGATTAAATGCGATTGCGGGCTATTTTCTGGCGTTGAGGCTTCTTAAAGCACACAGCAAGACCATCCCCTTTATCTACCTGCTGGCGGCGGCTGGGTATGGAATTTATGTAAAGGATGATGTGCGACCATGGCTGGTTTGTTTTGCTATTTTCCTTATCCCTTTTATGCTCGATAAAGCCAAAAATAAAATCAGGCGAGCGGCTTAAAAAGGGGGACAACGGCCCTCATGATGAGGCCATGACTTTAATACCAAATACGGTAAAGAGTCCACCGGTAACATAGTCCATCACACCGGAAATACGTGCATAAACACTTTTCGCAGATTGGTGTGAGAACGCCATGGCGAGAAATAAATGCCAGCACAGCGTGATTGACGACATGGTTAGCATGATGGCTAGGATCATCGTTGTATTCATCGCTCCGGGCTCACTTCCAGGCAAAGTCCCAGGCATGCTCCCAGGCATGGCAACGCTGAATAAACTGACTACGAAGAAACCGGTTTTCGGGTTGAGGATACTGGTAATAAAGGCTGAGATGAACACCTTTCTGTTCGATGGTGATAGGATTTGTTGGCCTTGTGGTAACTCACCTAACCTTTTTGTTTTGCGGGTTTGGTAAATCTGGCGAAGGCCCAAATACAATAAGTAGCTACCACCCACGACTTTCATCACGCTAAATAATTGAGGGAAAGTCGACAGCAAGATAACTAAGCCAGAACCGCCCAAAAAGGCCCACAGCAATATTGCCGTACTGACCCCAAAGGCGGAAAACATCGCGAGTTTACGACTGTATTGCAGTGCGGTATTAATGGTTAACAGTACATTAGCCCCAGGCGTTGCTACAGCGAGTATCCAAATCAACGCCACATGAACAAGAACCAGTAGAACTTCCATTACCCACTATCCCTATAAAGTCAGGCAAGAGCCAAATATTCTGTCAGTATCTATGGCCCAAAGAATAAAGCAAGATATTGATCTACAAAGCCGTAGTCCGATCATCAATCATGATGACTATTGCCTAATTTCCGCCTTCGATTATTAGTATGTAAGAAGCAAATTTTATTTTGTGAGAGGCAAAAAAACGCTGAAGGGACGTTATCCTCACCAGCGTTCTTAAATTTTTCGGCTGTTTGTGGGCTGATCTTCTGGTATACCACAGGCGGCATATATTGCTCGGCCACACGGTGCAATTGAAATTGGCTAGCCTGTAAATGCGGGGAGTATGCCTAGCATCGACATGAAGTGGAACACTGCCGTTAACACACCAAAGCCCATCACCAGCATTATCATGGCTTTGCCACCTGGCGCTTTAAACCCGTCATTGCCATTCTCTAGTGAGCGTGACTTTCTCACCAGCAGAGCTGGAATAATACATGTCCAAACTGTTGCAGCGGCACCGGCATAACCAATGGCAATAACAAAGCCAAAAGGAAACAGCAGCGACATGATCAGAGGTGGCAAGAAAGTCACCAACCAGGTTTTTGCACGGCCTTGTTTAGTATCTTCGAACTTGAACAGATCGGCCAAATAGTCAAATACCCCAAGCCCGACACCAATAAAGGAAGACAGAATTGCCGCCATTGAGAAAATATTGATCGCATTGGCTACTTTTTCAGACTCAATCACTGAGCCTAATGCGGTCAGCAATGCATCCACGTTACCGCCTTGCTCAATCACAGGACCAAATTGACTTCTCGGCAAGCTCCCGTAAATACTGAACAACCATAGGGTATACAGGCTTAATGCGATTACAGTGCCGCCTAATATCGCATTTTTCGCCTTTCTCTCTTCGCCATAATATGCGCGCATTGAAGCCACTGAATGGTGATAGCCGAACGATGTTAATGCAACAGGCAACATTGCCATGGAATAAGGTGCGTAAATCGTTTGTTCATTAATCGTGTCAAACAATATGGACATATCGATATTGACAGCTAACCCTGACACACCAAATACAAAGCTTAAGACCATAAATGTGATGAGAACAACGGAGATCCGGTCGACAGCCCGAGTTGAATGCCAAACAAAGGCAGAGAACACTAACACAAATAATATCGAGGCAATTTTGCTATCGAAACCCAAAATATCTTGAAGAATAAGACCGGAAGATGTGATGTAGGCATACAATAAAATACCACCGACAAAGTACACCGTCAGGTTATTGAACATGTTGACCTTATCGCCAAGCATGTCCTTGGTTACCGTATTAAAAGAAACCTTTAAGTCATAATGTTTAAATGCCTCCAGTAGCATCCAACCCGAAACGGTCATTACGACCATGGTTAATGTAATAGCGAGAACTGACCAAATTGTCCATGCACCTGCTCCCGCACTCGGGAGCCCTAGCATTCCTGCACCAACGCAGACACTGGCAATAATGCATGCACCCCCGATTAATGACGGATTATTTTCCTTAACACTGTCGCGTGCTTGTAATGACAAACTCTTATCCATAATTCTGTCACTCTTATAATTTCACGTTATTAAAATAATGAACTTAAACTGTATTTTTATTTATATTTAAGAAAAAAGCGCAACCCCGAAGGATTGCGCTCTATTGTTATTAAGCTTCTTCTAAGACTTTCATTTCCTTCTTCGGCGCTTCCTGTCTCACAGGCTCAACCTCTTTGAGTCGGGCTGTAAAGTGACGGAGAACCGGTGGCTCGTAAGTAAAGTCGAGGCCTTTCACATTCGCTGCATTTTCCTTCACTTTCTGGAATGCCTCGATAACGAAGTCCATGTGTGTTTGAGTATAAGTCGCACGCGGGATAGTCAGGCGAAGCAGCTCAGCCGGACATGGGTGCTGTTTGCCTGTGGCCGGATCACGACCGAGCAACAGCGAGCCGATTTCAACAGCACGGATACCTGCTACTTTATAAAGCTCGCAAGCCAGTGCATGGGCCGGGAATTGATCAGCTGGGATGTGCGGCAGCAACTTGCCAGCGTCAACAAATGCCGCGTGGCCGCCAGCTTGCTGACAAACAACACCGATCGCCTCCAGACCATCGACAAGGTATTGAACTTGACCGATGCGGTATGCCAACCACTCTTGACGCATACCGTCATAGAGGCCAACGGCAAGACGCTCCATCGCACCGCCTTCCAAGCCGCCGTAAGTTGGGAAGCCTTCCTGAACCACACACAGAGTACGGCATTCGGTGTACGCATCCATCATGGACTCATCTTTAAAACACAGCAGACCGCCCATCTGAACCATGGCATCTTTCTTGGCAGACATTGCCAAGCCATCGGCATACTTATAAGACTCGCGAGTGATCTCTTCGATAGTCCAATCCTGATAACCCGGCTCACGCTGCTGAATAAAGTAGGCGTTCTCAGCATAGCGTGCGGAGTCCATGATCACCGGGATGTCGTATTTCTGCGCGATGTCATACACTGCTTTCAGGTTAGCAATAGAAACCGGCTGGCCACCCGCAGAGTTACAAGTAATGGTGCTGACGATGTACGGGACATTTGCCGGACCCGCTTCAAGGATCGCCTCTTCCAGCTTAACCAAGTCAAAGTTACCTTTGAAGTCGGCATTGACTGCAGTATCAAACGCTTCTTTTGTGTACACGTTTTTCGCTACGCAGCAGTTCACCTGCGTGTGACCCTGTGTGGTATCAAAGAAGTAGTTAGACAGGGCAACCATCTTACTGCGGTCCAGTCCCTTCTCTTTTTCACGTTTTTTAATTAGAACTGGAATGTAAATTTGCTCGGCACCACGGCCCTGGTGAGTCGGGATCGTCAACTCATAACCAAAAATATCTTTTACCGCATTTGAAAGCGCATAGTAGCTACGACTGCCGCTGTATGCTTCATCACCACGAAGCATTGCTGCCTGCATGTCCTGGGTAATAGCACCTGTACCACTGTCAGTCAGCAGATCAATAAAGACATCTTCACTATCTAGCAGGAATGGGTTCATCCCCGCTTTTAAAATCGCTTGTTCACGGTATTCACGAGTCGTACGTTTTACAGGTTCAATTACACGGATACGGAACGGCTCTGGTAGATGTTTAAAGTTTTCCATAATAATGCCTTTATTTTCACTTGGTACTTAATAGCACCATAAAATAGTGATCTGTTTGTATAAATAGGTATCAACTAATAACATTTCTCAGCTTACATCTATCTAATTAGATTTATGGCCGAGTAAAGTCACGCTAAATTAATAACGGAATATCGAAAGTATTAGTTCAATTTAAAATGTAGGAGTGTAACTACTCCTAATATTCACCTTAAAGGGAAAAAGTCAGATAGCTTATCGTCTTCATTGTACCACTGCATGACCAACGGCAACGGCAACAATGGACTTGCCCATTGAACGCACATCTTCACCTCACATTCTCACATGAAAATCAAAATTAAGATATTTAGTCGAGATTCAAGGTTAAGAGTGTTAATACACCTTTGCTTTCGCAAGTATAACCCTTGAAAAATCAACAATTAATTTAAATATTTTGAGTATTTTTAAGGTGGCGCAAGAATACGCTTCTAACGTTTATTCTGAAGACAGGTGAAAGGAAAGTTTGTGATCTAAATTATACCAGGCTAATAGCGCTAGCACCGGAGTAGATTGCAATTTGAGGTACACGCTCATCTAATGTTCCTATAAGAAAAAGCAATGATATTACTATCCTATAGTTATTCTTATTAAGATATACTTATTTACGATAAATGTGACCGATACAAACAATTTTATTGCTTGTATACCAAATTTCAGATAACAAGTGCGACATTTGAAATCGCGAAGGCAAAAGGCGACGAAAAGCTGTTTGCCAAGGTGCGCGGCGAATATATCGATGAAATTCTGATCGAGATTAAAAATGCCGACAACCTTCGGCATTTTTACTCTTTATCTCAACCTAATGCACCTATTGATACCGACCTCAGCCACAAAGTCTTCATCATGGCTCACTAAGAGGAACGCCCCCTTATAGGTTTTCAGCGCCATCGCGAGTAAGTGTTTTGCCTCGATATCCAAATGATTGTCTGGCTCATCAAGCAATAGCAAAGGCAAATGCGGCCTATGGCTAACCAACAGCATGGATAGTTTCATTTTCTCGCCGCCACTGAGTTTGCCAACATTGCGATAGACTGAATCACGGCGAAAGCCGATCCCTGCCAGCAAAATACGCGCCTCACTTTCGGTCAGCCCCCTGCTGTGCTTCATCAAGCTCTCCAGCATCGAATCGTCTAAATCCAATAAGCCAAAATGCTGATCCAGATAAACCGTTGGCACCCGTGACTTGATCTCCCCGCTAAAGTTGGAATGTTCGCCCTGAATCGCTTTCAGCAGTGTTGATTTACCGCATCCATTCGCCCCTTGTACATAACACCGCTCGGTCTGGGACAGAGTGAATGAAATGGAGGCCTTTGAGCCAAAATCCAACCGACAGTCTTCAACGCTCAGCAAGGTGTTTTTCTTAGTTTGCGTTGATTGCTGCAGGTACATCGCCTGGGGTTTTAAGGTTTCTTTTTGCTTTGTCAGAATATTGAGCTGGGCTTGATTGCGGTCCATTAAGTTCTGCTGGTTCGTCACCGCGGCTGAACGGCTTTGCCCTGCTTTATCTTTCATGGCATCGAGCAATATCTTAGGTTGGCTCCCCGACTTTCTTAATCGGTTACCGTGAGCTTCACGCTGCTGTGCCTTTTCTTTGTTTGCTTGTGCTTGACGCTCCAGCCTCTTTTGCTCGGATTTAAGGGACGATAGCTGTTTATCTAGCGCGTCTGACTGAGTCGTAGACTGCTCAAAGAAGGCATCATAGTTACCTTTAAAAAAGCGGAGACCCAAGCTGGTGAGCTGATAGATCCCTTCAACATGCCGTAACAGGGCCCTGTCGTGGCTGATCAGCAATACCTGGCCTTCAAATTGTTTCATCCTCTCAATCAGCCATTGCCGGCCTTCAGCGTCTAAATGATTAGACGGCTCATCGAGTAGCAATATGTCCGCCTCAGAATTAAACAACTGGTGGAGCTGTAACAGTGCCATCTGACCGCCACTCAAGGTATGACAATACGCCTCAAGATCGGGGACGATTCTTAACGAGGTTAATAACTGTTTGGTTCGGGTTTCTACATCCCAATCTTCTGCGATCACCTCAAAGAGTTCGGGCTCGTAACGACCAGACTCAATCAATTTCAGCGCCGCAATTTTTTCGCTGACTCCTAAGTATTGTGCGATGCTCAACTCGGCTCCCAACAATTCAGAAGGTAACTGAGCGTAATATGCAATCTTCCCCTGACGAGTAACATTACCTCGTGTCGGAACCAACTTTCCTAGCAGCAGCGAAAAGAATACCGACTTTCCTACGCCGTTACGTCCTACTAGCCCGATGAGGCGGTGATTGAGGCTGAAGTTGATATCTTCAAATAGCCATTCCCCTGAATCGAGCTGGAATGACAGTTTTTGTGTCAATAAAACCGGTGTAATTGATGCAGGCATGAAAATACCTCCCTTTACGTAAATCAGTAAAAGGGGCATAGCCGTTACTTAGAAACGATCAAAATAGAATGCAGTCAGCAACTAAGCTGAACGGTAATCATCGTTTTATTTTTTGCAAGATTGCAATGACGAAGCAACGCCCACTAACCCCAAGTGTCCCAATAATTTTGTCTAAATTGGAAAATCAGGATGTTAGTACTTCATTATGGCGTTGAACTCTTTAGATATGATGCGCAAATGATACGGGTTAAAGATCGTACAAGTCAAGAACGCATCAAAGCACGTACTCACCTTTTAACCGGATACGATATTTAACACAATATCGTCATGAAGCTTGCTTACTTGGTGATATATTGTCTCTAATGCTGGCTATTACAGGATAGAGATTTTGCCGTCATCACTCTTCAACTCAAAACCCTATAAATTCGGACTCACCCTGTCTGGTGGTGGCGCGAAATGCATGGCGCAAATCGGTATGCTGCAGTACCTCGACGAACAGGGTGTAAAACCTGATGTGATATCCGGTGCCAGCGGCGGCGCGCTTGTCGGTGCGCTATACGCTGCCGGGCATAGTCCGGAAAAAATCCTGACTTTTTTTGTTGAAAGCCAGATGTTTAAAGTCAGCAGCTTCTCTTTCAACAAATTGGGATTAATCAACTCAGAAAAGCTTAACAGCCATTTCCACGGTTGGATAAAAAGCGATTCCTTCGATGCCCTCGATATCCCGCTCTATGTGGCGACGACCGATCTGAATACCGCACAACAAGTGGTGATCAAGGAAGGAGAACTCATTCAGGCTCTGCTGGCCTCGGCGGCCTATCCGGGTATGTTTACCCCAGTAAAAATCGGCGATAAGCTCTTTGCCGACGGTGGCATCACCAATAATTACCCGACCGATCTCATCCGCGACCTCTGCCGTGCCCACCTTGGCATGTACTTAAGCCCGCTGGAACATAAAGCCAACCATGAGTTTTCCGATGCCTTTGATGTTATCGACCGGGTGTTTGAGATCTACAGCTCGGCCCACCTGCTCAAAAGTATCCAACTCCCCGATATCAGCCTCTCACCTGAAGGTATTGATAAATGGGGAGCATTCAACGTCAATAACGAAAGCCTGAAAACACTCTACACATTGGGCTACGAGACAACGCGGGATTACTTTGACACTGACGGTGCCGAGTGGCTAGAGCAAGTAAAGAAATCGTTGACCAAGAAGTCGTTATTCGAGAGCTTTACTCGGTAACGATCCTTGCAATAATTCAGTGAAAGTGGGCCATGTTGTTGTAATGATATGGCCCCATAACAAAGAATTAGCGGTTAAGGAACTCGCTGATTTTTTGATAAACGGTCTCGCACTCTTGCTTCACCAGATCTTCCATATTGAGGAAAGAGTGGATCATATCCGCAAAGTGGTAGTACTCCACCTGTGCTCCGGCGCTGCGCGCCACCTCGCAGTAGGCAATCCCTTCATCACGCAACGGGCAGAACTCGGCAGTCAGCAGCAGGGTTTCCGGCAGTGCGGCGCTCATCGGCTGGTACAGCGGCGAGGCGGCACGGCGATCTTCACCGTTCTGGAAGTAGTTGTCGAAATACCAGGCAATTTTTCCTTTTTGCAGCAGGTAGCCCGTGGCGTTTTGCTCCATCGAGCCGCTATCCATGGTGTAATCCAGACTTGGATACAGCATCACTTGCTTGGCAATCGTCACGTTCTCGTCATTCTGGGCCTTGGCACTGACACTGGCAACCAGGGCACCGCCGCCGGAGTCGCCGGCAATGGATAGTGTCGGCAGGTAGTTCAGCTGGCGGCTGTCGAGCGTCGCCCAGACATTGCTCACCACAGCATACGCATCGACAAGGCCGGCAGGATAAGGGCACTCAGGCGCTAGCCGGTAATCAACCGAGACCACGATATGCTTTGTCGCCAATGCCAGCTTGCGGCAGATAGGATCATACACCGTCACGCTGCCTGCCATATGGCCGCCGCCGTGGTAGTAAACCAGTACCGGCAGTGCGGTCTCTGGCTCGGGGTGGTAGATACGCACTGGCACGTGGTACGCGTCGCCGGCCACTAAATCATCCTGTACCCAAGCCACATCAGGTGACTCGGTAACCAGCTCTATGGTCAGATTGGCTAACCCTTCGCGGGCGTTGGTCGCGGTTGGCTTGAAGCCGCCGTCAATCAGCAGATTGGCGGCAGTGTTGAAGTTATCTAACCATGTCTGTAATTTTGGACTAACCTGGCGCATGACGTCTCCTTACGCATTTTTAGTAGTAGCATGAACACGTTCAGGTTTCTTACCGGTTTCCGGCAGGAAGTGCAGGTGGTCGATACCATGACACCGATGGCTTACATGAGGCTCGGACCGGTACCGGCCATTGAGCAGGCACTGGAAAGGGCCAATATGCCAACGTCCGATCTACCGTTGCTCTAGCTCATTGAAAGAAACCGTACAAAAAACGTAGAAAAATATCACTAACGACCCACAAAGCCTCACTAGATATTTTATTTCACCATGGTCAAAAAGGTTAAATATAATAACTCTCATTGCTACGAATAAATATTTTCATTTCAAAATATCACTCCCCAACATTACCATTTTAAATGGCACATAATCGCCGTTAATTACGTTATTTTGGATATTGTTAACTTGAAGAACTCCACCTTAGCTATTGTTATCTCAGCAGCTCTCTTTGGTTGTAATGATGAAACAACGGAAACGCCCCCTATCGTTCCGGAGTCAGTCAACCATTCACCGGTTATTAGCGCGTTAACACCGCTTGAAGTGAATGAGCTAGAGACGCTAAAACATAAAGTCAACGCCTCAGACAAAGACAACGACCGCCTCTCTTACGCTTTATCCAACCACCCGGCGTGGGTGACCATCGAGTCTGCCAGCGGCGTGCTGATCGCCAAGCCAAAGTCCTCAGATATCGGTGTCCATACATTTAAAGTTCATGTTTCTGATGGCAAATCTACCGCGCAGGCAAAGATCACAATAACAGTACGCACTATCCCGACCGCCTCCTGCCCCGATGGCTCCTGCTTGGACGATGACGGCTTTACCCAACCTCATCTCCCAACGACCCCTGTTCTTCCGCCGCAAGAATATAACGGTGCGCTGCTCGCATCTGGTAACGTCATTCGCGGAGAGGTGGCGTGTAATGGCCAGCAATTAACTGACGGTGAATTTAGCGTACTGCAGGGCGGCATATTTAGCTGCCACCTCGGTGCTATCGAGCTGGGCGAATTTGCAGCCCCAATGCCAGCGCCGCAGACAATCGCCAATGATGTTATTCCGGCATCCTTTGAACTGAATACACTTCACGGCGAAAACGTGACAAAAGTACTGCAAAGTATCAGCAGCTGTAGTGAACCCAATGAAATATGCCTCGAAGAGTTGGACAGTTATGACATTGCCGATATTTACCTTCAGCTCGACAATAACGACGCTGTCGAGCAATTTTTAAGCGACAAACAACAAGAAGCGACCGATGATATCGATAAGTCGCCAAGCTCGCACACCAACCCAAGCCTGACCCCGGCCGTTTCGGGAGGCAGTAACGATCTCAACGCTGGCTTTGTCTCCTCTGCGGCAGAGCAGGCACTGGCCTACAAGCCAAGCGCCGATGCCAAAGTACTCACCCGCAGCCGTCTCGCCGATACCAACGGCCGGGCTATTTCCGGGATCCATTTCTATTCGCTTAACTCGACCGGCGTCACCGACGAGAACGGCGAGTTCGAATACCTCTGGGGCGATGTGCTGACTTTTGGTATCGAGACCTTCGAGTTCGGCTCGGTGTCGGGCAACCAGCTCAACTACCAAATTACCGACGTCACCGATAACCTGATCAAGAAAGACAACATTCAGGCCCTACTGGAGCGCTATGCCACTGTCGAGGGGGATACCCTGTTGATCCCCGAAAAAGTGAACACCACCTTTTCAACCTACCCCAATGTCATCAACGAGCTGATCAATCTCAACCTGCCTAATGGCGGTGTACTGGTAGGCAGTGACTTTACCCTGCCCAACGAATTCGAGGCCCAGTTCGACATTGGCCTTACCGCTACGATTGATCAGGCCATCAAGCAAGAGTGGGGCGGCTACTCATTGAGCCCAGTCTCCTTCTACAGTGCAACCGACAACCGTGGCTACGTCACCGACTCGCTCAGCCAAATTTTCCGTGACGTGAGCGCATTCCATGTGTTCAATGACAATATGGGCTATTACGGTGCAACCGGCTATACCCGCGCCTCGCGCGCCCTGAACCTGTCCAATACCGCTTTTCCGATCATGATGGCGCGCTCTGATATCAACCGCCAGGTCAACTTCGGCGACAAGCAAGCCTGGACACGCGACGGCAAGCCTTATATCGCCACCCATTCCGAGTACCCGGTCAAAAACATTCCCGAAGTCTCGAAGGACAATGCCACCTTCGGCCTGCCTTTTGTGGTTTCCGGCGAAATCGGCAAGGGCAAAGTGGTCTTTATGGGATCGAGCCTCTATCCGAGCATCTTGTCCTGTCCGGCCAACTACTGGGCAGACGATCAGCTGCATGCCGACGCGGAGAACCAAGTCTGCACCACCGGCCGTGACATGAGTGATGACCCAAGAAACGATCACCTCAGCATGAAGCGTTTCTTCGATAACCTGTTCCAGTGGTTCAGCCCGAGCAGCAGCGTCAATGTCGCCACCAATATCGACACCGCCTCCCTGGCGCGTAAAGGTTGGCCTGACGGTGTCAAATACCCGTTCTTTATCGACCAATCCTTCGGTTTTGCTTCTGTCACCCAGCTCAGCCAAGACGGGTTTGGCGGTATTTCGCCAGCCGATACCCCGATCCTGATCCTGCAGGCCTACGAGACGCGCAACGAGGGGGACGGCATGACATGGAAATTTGTTGCCGACATCACCAAGCCCAAGCTGTCGCAAGATGACATCACTGCGCTGATCCGCTACATCGATGCTGGCGGTAATGTCCTGTTCATGGACGGCCTGATTGAGATGAATCCCGAGCCTATCGGGCGATTGGCCGACGCGGCCGGGATTGCCCTCGGCGGCGAGAACGTTACGCCAACCGATCAAGAAAACTGCGGATCGAGCTATTACTGCAATGCCCCTCGCCCTAACCCGCACGCTATATTCAGCCAGGATTCGGTGGTGTACGAACGCTTCCCCGATGTCGACGGCAAGCCGCCGTTTACTGTCAACCCGGATGGCAGCATCGACTGGAACAAACCAGAAGATATGTCTGCACTGGAGATCCCGACTTATACGGACGAGCAGGGCAAAACTCACTATGCCCGCATCGCATTTACGACCGATGAAGAGCGGCTGGCGGCCATCACCACCTTGCAGACCGCCTTCGAGGGCGTGCCGGTCTGTACTAGCGACTACCCCTACGAATTCAACTGTATCGAAACCCGCCAGGGCCACGGCTGGATTGTGCGCGGTACCTACGGCCGGGCAGACTTCGACCGTTACGAGATCAGCCCGGATGTCGTTGCCTCGATGGTGAAGGCGGCCAACCTCGGCGGCAATATCAAGCTGCTGGCCGATCATGAAATCTACTACCGGACCAAGGGGAGCCAGGGGCACCGCCTCAATACCGCCGAATTGAACCAGGCGTTTGATAACCTGTCGGTATGGCTATGGAACGACAACCCGTACGCCTTCACCTCCAACAGCCAGGATGAGCTGGGCTTTGAAACCCTGGTCAGCTACCTGAACTGCTATACCAATGACAAACATGGCGGTGGCTTAACCTGCCCTGATACACTCAAGGCCGAGCTAATCGGTCACCAGATGCTCCATGAAAACGGCGAGCTCAACCCGAGCTATCCGCTTAACTACATGGAAAAGCCCCTAACGCGTATCATGCTGGGGCGCTCGTTCTGGGATCATGACATTACCGTCGACACAACGGCCTACCCAATGCGCGGAACCGGTGCAGCAACCACTGCGACAGTAACGATTGAAACCGCCGGAGAAGCCGTTTCATTTTCGGCCGGTAACATGCAGCCGACTGGCCTGTGGGCCAAGCAATTGGAGCCTGTCACCGTCAGCGGCGGGGTCAAGGCAACGGTAACCGTGATGCTGGCCGATGACATCACCGGTCGCCCGCAGCATGAGACCAACCTCAGACGTCCGCCGCGAATGCAGCAAACCTTCGCACACGACGGGTCGACAACCACGCTTAAAGTGCCCTATGGGGGCTTAATCTACATCAAGCCCCTTGAGCTGCAGGCCGGCCCGCATAGCCAGGCTAACTTCACTGTATCTGGGGTCGAAAAGGCTGCCTTCTGGCAAGACGGCCAGTGGGTACATACTCTGCAGGAAGCCACTGCGCCGATTGCCGAGATCGATACCGGCAGCTTCGTCTACACCGCACCGGTGAACAACCTTGCCGCCAGCGATCTGGACTCCTTCAGCGCGCAGATGAACCGCTTTGCCGATGCCGCGAGCGATTTTTACGGACGCGACGAAACCACGGCAGACGGGCAGCACCAACGCTTTACCCATGACAAACTGCCGGGGTTCCGCCACCACTTCGTCAACGATGTCCAGATTTCGATCGGAGCGGCACATTCGGGCTACCCAGTGATGAGTGCATCGTTCAATGCCCAGTCGAATACCGTTGCGACCAAGCCTGTTGATGACTGGTTGCTCTGGCACGAAACGGGACACAACCTCGCGGCGGCACCGTTTGTGATTGATGGCAGCACCGAGGTCACCAATAATATCCTGGCGTTGTATATGCAAGAGCTCGAGGGACGCAACGGCAACCCGCAGATGGATCGTATCCGGGCCGATATCCAGAAGGTGCCATACTGGCTCGATGCCAACAGCGGCCATGCCTGGGCCCATGGCGATGCGGGGATACGACTGGTGATGTTCGGCCAGCTAAAAATCTGGGCCGAAACCCACTTCGCCATTGATAACTGGTACCAGCCGAATGAGGAAAAACCGACGATCTACAACGCCGATCAGGGTTGGAACATGTTCAAACTGATGCACCGCAAGTCGCGCGGTGATCAGCAAGGCGATAAGGACACGAACTATTGCAGCGCCTCGGAAACAGGCCTTGCCAGCGCCGATCAGCTCATGGTTTGCGCGTCCTATGCCTCGGGCTATGATCTCAGCGAGTTCTTCACCGTCTGGAATGCCGGCGAGACCTCGTCAAGCACACCAGACGGCGGTAAGACCTACGCCGGCGGGATCACCCCAGCAGGGTTATCGATGCTGTCTAGCATGAACCTGCCACAGCCAGAGCAAAGCCCGCTGCACATCAACCGCCTGCCCTAGCGGCATGGTGCGCGGTTAGGTAACCATAAAAAATGCCGACATAATGTCGGCATTTTCTATTTTGTCTGCTTGGCGTTGTTTGTCAGATCAGCATCATTTCCCGCCGTTTGGCGGACTATCTATAACCGCAAGAAGAACATTAACGATGAATAATAGAGCCTCAGGCTCTACTCTGTATCTTTACACATCAAACTTACCGCCAGTGTCTGGGCAAGATAGACCGAGCAACTGAGCGAGCGAAATCCCAAGTTATCCCCCTCTTGTACCTCAAAACAGACATCCATTTTGTTGCCCTGCTCCATCATCTGATTATCGGTGATAGCGACAATCGGTACGTTTTTGTGGTGCGCAAGCTCAATAACTTCCGTGGTCTCACTCGCATAAGGGCTGAACGTAAAAGTAACTAACACATCCTTTTCGCTCATCATGCGTGTTAATGGCGATAACATCCCGCCGTTATCATCAATCAGTACCACGTTGTTGTCGGATTTCATCAAGGCATACCAAAGATAGAATGCCACGGGATAAGCCCGCCGCATGCCCTGGATATAAATGGTTTCGGCCCTTTCCAGTAAACCGACCGCCCTGTCGAGTTTTTGTGGCGACACGGATATTTGCAATTGCTCCATCGCCTCGATGTTTGCAGCGCCAAAATCATGGAAAACAGCCGCAGCGGAATCGGGGCCAAACTCAGCTTCGTTTCGGGCTTTGCGTACCCGCTCTTTGTAATCGCGCGGACGGTTGAAGTAGTGATTGCGAAAGACAGCCTGCATCGAACTAAACCCAGAGAATCCCATGGCGCTAGAGAAACGGCTGAGGGTAGACAAAGGCACATTGGCTTGCTGGGCAATGGTGACCATGGTTTCAACGGCTACCAGCATAGGCTGCGCCATGGCAAAATCTGCCACCTGCTGAAGGCGAGGACTTAGATCATCATATTGCCTGACGATTTGGTCCTTCAATGTATCAAGATCTATCTCTTTGGTGCTTAGGCCCGTGGCGACTCGTTCGGCGGCGTCCATACGTTGGTGCTCTCCCTCGCTGATACCGACAAGAAAAAAATGCCCTGCGATTAACAGGGCCAAATTAATTACGACAGTTGTTACGACAGTTGTTACGACAGTTGTTACGACAGCAGTTTGAAATTACGAATCGCTTCTTCCTTCACAAAAGGCATGGCCTTTTGCATAAAGTAAATCCGGTCAAATTTCTCAGGCTCTTCATTCATGAAATCACGCAGGTTATTGCCCAGCGCTTGGCGCAAACAGGTACCGATATTGAATTTCGATACACGGGTACGCTTGAGGACTTCCATGTCTTCATCGCGGATACCACTGGTTCCGTGGATCACCAGCGGTATATCGACCATGTTGGCGATCTTGTCCAAGCGGCCAAAATCAATGGTACATGTTGGTTCCGTCAAACGGTGTACGTTGCCGACCGACACAGCGACACAATCTGCACCGCTTTCTGTAGCGAAGCGCGCCGCTTCTTCGGCTTCGGTGTAGATAGATTTGATGTGGTCACGGCCTTCATCATAAGGTACCGAACCAATCTCACCTTCTACCGACGCCCCCAGTGCATGGGCAACATCGGCCACCGCGCGAGTACGGGCAATGTTCTCTTCAAGCGATAGCTGAGAACCATCAAACATCACCGAGCTAAAACCCGCCTTCAATGCCTTGAAGACGATCTCTTCTTCGTAGGTATGATCCAAGTGCAGACACACTGGCACCGAACTGTTTTTTGCCAATGGCAGCAACATTGCCGCGGCGGTTTCTACCCCGTAAAAATCGGCCACATCTTTGTTGCAAGCCAAGATCACTGGCTTGTTTACCACTTCGGCCGCTTCAACCACCGCGCGGGCATCTTCGTAGCCAAACACGTTAAAGCAAGGTACGGCGTAATCGGAGGCCGCAGCCTCAGGCAAAAGATCTTTTAAATTGACGAGCATATCGGTAAGCCTCCGGTCTTATTTGAACTTGGCGATCATGTCCTTGATGCCAGGGATCGTCTCAACTTGGTATTCATGGTGTGGGTCAAAGTGCTGAATGAGTGACTTTTCAGTTTTACCAACGATGATGGTGAAGTAGTACATTTCATAACCCGGTGCTGCAACGCTAGGATGATAGCCTTTGTCGATGGCAATCACAGAGCCGGTACGCACGTGGTAAACCGGGCCAAAGTCATCTTCGTGCTCATACAGGAACTGGGCACCGAAGCCAAAATCTGGATTAAAGCGGAACTGGTACACTTCTTCGTACAGTGTCTCTTTGCTACCGTCAGGCTTAACGCGATCTTCATCATGCTTGTGAGGAGGAAAACCAGACCAGCCACCCGCACCAACGGTGAACAACTCACTGACCAGCAAACGACCACGTTTATCGGCATTGGATTGGCCCAGTACGTGCTTGATCTTACGGTGGGTTTTGGTGTCATCCGAGCCGTACTGCACCATATCGACTTCATCTTGGCGGCTGCAGAAAGGTTCAAGCGACTGTTCGAACTTACCACCGGCAATCATCACATCAGCATTGTCGCTGACACACTCGATTTCTGCAGTGTAGCCAACCGGCACGTAAACCGATTCTGGGTTACCTTCCCACACAGATTTGCGCTGACCGATGTTGTCGAAGACGTCTGTTCTCTCGCCGTTGGTTACCTTGATTGAACAAGTACCGCCAGCCAATACGATCACTGACTCGTAGCCTTCCACGACATGCTGGTGTTGCTCGCCCTGTGATAGGCGTACTTGGTTGAAATAACACAGTGGCGTGACTTCATCGTTCGCATCAATGATTGGTTGATTTTTGTTATCAAACGGCGGGATATGCTTACCCATGACTCTCTCTCCTCACTGCCTGATCAACCTTGCTCATTAATCAGTACAGCCTTGTAATTATGGTGTTCTAATATTTAGGGAATAAAAAAGCCGGGTCTCGATGGTGTGTACCGACAAGAGACTGAATAACCTGTGCGGTCCTGACCCGGCTGACCAAAATGCCCTTTGGCTTAACGCGAATAGCGACAGTTAAAGGCTTTGTTCTCTGGTCTCAATAAAATCGAATAGCTGTTCTTTGGTCGGCATCGCTTCGGTACAGCTGTTGCCGCTAACATTAATCGCTGCAGCTGCTGAGCCATGCTTAACACCGTCTTCCAGCTCGCCACCATTAACCAGCGTCCAAATCAAACCGCCGGCAAATGAATCGCCAGAGCCGAATGGCTTCTGCACGTCTACACGGAAGATGCCCTGCTGGAATCTATGGCCGTCGCGGCAGTACACTTTCGAACCGAACTCACCGGCTTTGATCACCACCACTTGGGTGTTGGCGCGAAGGAAACGCTCTGCGGTTGCATCGTCGTCCTTATTGCCCGGCGCCAACACAGTTTCCATCATGTCGAATTCTTCGCGGTTACCGATCACAATGTCCGATAGGCCTGCGGCGATGCCGTAGTAGATAGAGGCATCGACATCGGTACGCCATGAATAAGGGCGGTAGTCGACATCCAATACCACTACTGTATTGCTGCGGCGTGCATGCTCCATCGCGATAAGCGTTGCTTCACGGCTCGGGCTTTCAGAAAGCGCGGTACCCGTTACCACCAAGACTTTCGAACTGGCGATGTACGCTGGGTCGACCTGCTCTGGCTTGATGGTCAAGTCAGAGGCTTTGTTACGGTAAATCAATACCGTACAGTCGCTTGGCTTCATCTCGGTAAACGCAACCGAAGTGCGCGAGCCGGAGTTGTCTGTCATCATGCCGTCAAGGTTGATCCCCTGACCTGACATGTACTGCTTCACATAGCCGCCGAATGCATCATCAGCGACACAACCGATAAACCCGACCTTGCCACCAAGTTTACTCACCGCGACTGCGATGTTGGCTGCCGAGCCACCGACGAATTTGTTGAAGCCTGAAATATCAGCCATGTCCGTGTGTGATTCACGGGCGTATAAATCTACGCCCGCACGTCCCAACACGATGGCATCCAGCTTACGGTCTTGCTGAAGTGCAATCTTTGTCATGGTCCGTTCCTATTACTCGTAATCTACCCAAGCCGCATTTTGATCGGCTGACTCAACACATTTCTCACACAGGCGTACACCTTCAATACCGGCATCGATACCCGGGAACCAGATACCCGCTAGCTCAGCTTGGTCGTCGCGATCTGCCGCATCGAATGCCAGCGCAAAGCGGTGGTATAGGTTTGCCCAAGACTCGAAGTAACCTTCTGCGTGACCGCCACCAACACGGTTTGATGCCACACCCGGTGCATCTTGGTGTAGATAACCCATGCCACGCTCAAGAACGCGTGATGGCTCACCCTGAACTTCAAAGTGAAGTTGGTTTGGTTGCTCATCCCACCATTCGATAGACGCTTTAGAGCCGACGATGCGGATTTTCTGCTGGTGCATAGAGCCCGAGTTCACTGCTGATGCCCAAAGGGTACCGACTGCGCCACCTTTGAATTCCATCATTACATGCGCATTATCTTCTAGTGGAGTACGCGACTTGATGAAGCTCTGACGCATGCAAGATAGACGGTCAACTTCAAGGCCAGTCATGACTTCGCATAGGTAGAATGCGTGAGTACCGATATCACCCAGTACGTAAGTTGGGCCAGAAACCTCTGGGCTTACACGCCACTTCAAGCCTGGATCGTTCAGTTCGTACTCTTCGTTGTGGAAGCCGTGGGCAAACTGCATGTTGATAACGCGGATGTCACCTAGGTCGCCACGCTGAACCATTTCACGCGCCTGCTGAACCATTGGGAAACCGCTGTAGCCGTACATTACGCCGATAACACGGTTGTTTTTCGCTGCAATTTCTTTCAGCTCTTCTGCTTCTTCAGTCGTGAAAGTGATTGGCTTTTCGCAGACTACGTGTAGGTTCGCTTCTAGCGCTGCTTTACAGATTGCATAGTGCGTTGAGTTTGGTGTGGCGATAGACACAGCCTGGATACCGTCTTCACGCTGTGCTTCTTGCTCGAACATCTCTTGGTAGTTGGCGTAGCAACGGTCACCTTCAAGGCCCAGGTTTTCACCAAAATCGCGGCAGCGTGCAGGATCTAGGTCGAAAGCACCGGCAACCAATTTGAACAGACCATCACGCTGTGCTGCGTTGCGGTGTGAGTAACCGATCTGGCTACCACGGCCACCACCTACCATTGCCCAGCGGATTGGTTGGTCAAAATGACGTTCTTCATTAAACATGGTTCACTCCTTGGCTGGTATCACGACCTCCTTAAGCTTTATGTAGCTAGGCTGTCTGTGATACCTGCGGATAAATTATTGGAAATATTAAAGTTTAAAAGTTCGGAATTCGTTATCGCTTAGACGCTATGGTCTTGAAAGCCTCAGCCCTATACACCGCGACGCTATACTCCACGTCTCTGGGCAGTTCGGCCTTCTTCCCAGTCAGCGACTTTCTTCGCCGTCTCTTCGTTGCGAGTCACTTCAGGTAGCCCTACTTCCCACCAACAGTCACACTTAGACCATGCCGCAGGGGATACAGGGTCGATATCAACCACAATCACATAAGTGCGGTCCGCTTCTTTCGCGCGGGCAAAGGCAGCGTCAAACTCGTCAATAGAGGTCAGTTTCTCGGAAATTGCACCTTGTGCTTCTGCGTGCTTAGCGAAATCGACGCGAGCCAGTTCGCCATCTGGGCGGCGGCAGTCTTCAAGTAGGTTGTTGAATGACTCGTTACCGGTGTTGTTTTGTAGTTTGTTGATCACCGCGAAGCCGCCGTTGTCACACACCACCACAATCATCTTGTGGCCAGTCAGAACTGAAGAGTAGATATCTGAGTTCTGGATAAGGTATGAACCATCACCCACCAGCACGACTACATCGTTGTCTGGGTTAGCCACTTTCGCGCCCCAGCCACCGGCAATTTCGTAGCCCATGCACGAGTAACCGAAGTCGATGTCGAACTTACCAATCTGGTAGTTCTGCCAGTTCATCGAAAGCTCAGCCGGTAGACCACCTGCAGCTGTCAGTACGGTATCGCCTTTTTCCATCGACTTGTTCAGCTTGCCGATCACTTCCGCGTATGAAGACATACCTGGTAGCAAGTCGCCTTCTTGTGGGTGGGTACGGCGATGAACCAGTGCTTTCCACTCATCGGCTTCTGCTTTGGCTTTGTCAGACCACTCATCACCTGAACGCCAGTCTCCTAGTAGAGCCGATAGCTTAGTCATCGATGTCTTCGCATCGCCCAGTACTGGGTATGACATGTGTTTAATCGCATCAAACTTAGCGACGTTGATACTGACCAGCTTCATCTCTGGATTCTTGAATACTGTCCAAGAGCCTGTGGTGAAATCTTGCAAACGCGTACCGATAGCCAGTACCACATCCGCTTCGTTAGCCATGTGATTAGCAGAATCTGAACCAGTTACACCGATTGGGCCTGCGTTCAATGGGTTGTCTTGTAGCATTGTGGCACGACCGGCAATGGTCTCGACCACAGGAATATTGTGCTTGCCTGCGAAGGCTGCCAGCTCGTCAGTGGCAAGCGAGTAGTGAACACCACCACCAGAGATGATCAGCGGTTTCTTCGCCTTTAGCAGGATCTCTTTCGCTTCTTCCAGAACAATCATTTCAGGCTCTGGGCGGCGGATACGATGCGTCTTTTCAGCAAAGAAGACTTCAGGGAAGTCGTAAGCAACACCTTGGATGTCTTGCGGCAAACCGAGGAATACCGGCCCACAGGTTGCAGGGTCTAACATAGTATCGAGTGCTTGCGGCAATGTGTGCATTAGCTGAGATGGCGATAGCACGCGGTCCCAGTAGCGCGTTAGCGGCTTGAATGCGTCATTTGAAGTCACAGACGGATCTTCGAAGTTCTCCGGCTGTTGTAAAACGGGGTCTGGCAGACGGCTAACATAAGCATCACCCGCAATAAGTAGCAGAGGCAGACGGTTCGTATGCGCGATACCGGCAGCAGTCACCATGTTGGTTGCCCCAGGGCCAATTGAGCTGGTTGCAATACCAATACGGCGACGCTGATTAGCCTTCGCGTATGCAATGGCCGCTGTTGCCATCGACTGTTCATTCTGACCGCGCCAGGTTGGGATTTTATCTTCAATATTCTTTAGCTGCTGACCAAAGCACGTCACATTACCGTGACCAAAAATCGCAAAGGCCGTACCGAAAAGTTGTTCTTTCTTTCCATCAATTTCAATCATTTGTGCTGCAAGGTATTTAGCAAGCGCTTCAGCAACAGTCAGGCGTACAGTATTCATTGTCTTCCTCGATATTCAGTACCCGATGGGGTATCCCTACCCCGGCCCCACCTCCCAATTGGTGCAGCCGGGGATACTTTAGGGGGCTAATACCCCCAGGGGTTCTTTGTTACAGGCCGTACTTGTTCGCGTAGCCATTGATGTTTTCAAAGGCAGTTTTCGCGAAAGTCAGTGGGTGGGCTTTGGCAGGATCCTGCTCGGCTTCAACCAGTAGCCAACCTTTGTAGTCACGCTCTTTCAGTGCAGCGAATACGTCGTCATAATCAACGTCGCCAGTGCCAGGAACGGTAAATACACCATCAAGAACTGCGTTAAGGAATGATTTGTCTGCATCACGAGCGGCCTTCATAACCTCTAGACGTAGATCTTTAAAGTGCATGTGACCGATGCGGTGGCCCCAGCGCTTGATCATGGTGACAGGGTTGCCGCCACCGTATGTGATGTGACCGGTGTCTAGTGTTAGGTGAACAGCATCGCCAGTTAGCTCCATCATGATGTTGATGTCGTCTTCTGTTTCACAGATAGTGCCCACGTGGTGGTGGAAAGACAGCTTGATGTCATGCTCGTTGAGTAGGTACTCAGAAACGGTTGTTAGTTTCTCACAGTACGTTTTCCACTCATCCATAGTCAGGATCACGCGCTGAGAAAGTGGCGTGTTGATGTCGCCGTGAACCGTGTTGCTCACCTCACCAAATACCATCGCTTTACAGCCAGCCGCTTTCAGCAACTTGATGTGCTCTTGCATTGCTGCGATTTCTTCGTCTGCGGTTAGCGTCATCAGGTTGCCGCTGTACCAGCCAGAAGCGAGAACCAGGCCGTGTTTTTCTAGAAGAGGAATAAGTACTTCTGGCTCACGTGGGTATTTAGTCCCTAGCTCAGTACCGGTAAAGCCTGCTTCTGCCATCTCACTCAAACATGTTTCCAATGGGATCTCACCACCCAATTCTGGCATATCATCGTTAGTCCAAGTCAGTGGGCTGATTCCGTATTGCACATTGCTCATGTTTGTTCTCCAACAATAACTTAAATAAAAAATATAACGTGATGAGGTGATTAGCTTGCTCTCTGGATTATGCTTTTTTGATATCCAAGTAAAGAACTTCGCTCTCTTCACCGTTCGCTTAACTTGGGAATCACTATAACTAAAAAAATCAAAATGAAAAATATTTTTCGATCACTAAAAAGCATTTCACTTTTTCGATAAAAATAGAAAAAACCCAGCAACCACGCGGCCTGAGACGATTTTTTGAGCAAGATCACAAACCAATAAAACCCATTAATAACAATATGTTAGCTCAAATATAAATTTTGAAAAATATTTTTCTTAATTTGATCAAGATATCATTTACGAATAAAAGATCACTTTGGGTATAGCCGGGAGCAGATGATGTCCATATGATAAAACCATCACCTTATGAAAAATTATTTTCAAAGCAACATATAACTACTACAGATAAAAGGGTGAAATAAAACAGCCGATACCTATACCCTACAGTAATAAGCGTATCGGACCGCTACCCAGCTCGTGCTTATTCGATGGTTGAGTGAGAGAAGGGAAAAAAATCAAGGAGCAACACATGTCACCCACAACCGCGGCCGAGGCCCGAAAACATAACTTTGCTTACATAATTAGAATTTGTTGTATCGCAGCCCTAGGGGGTATTTTATTAGGTTACGACACTGCTGTTATTTCCGGCGCCATCGGCCCCATCCGTGAACACTTTGGGCTAACCTCTGCACAAACCGGTTGGGCCGTATCAAGTGTTGTTTTAGGTAGTATTATTGGTGCCGTCAGCGCTGGTTGGTCCGCTCTTAAATATGGCCGTCGTAAAACCCTCTTCATGGCAGCCATCCTCTTCATGATTTCCGCCATCGGCTCGGCACTGGCCACCACCTTTACTTTCTATGTCATGCTTCGCATCGTTGGTGGTATCGCGGTCGGCTTAGCCTGTGTCGTTTCACCAATGTACATGTCTGAAGTGGCGCCGAAAGACTTCCGAGGCCGTGCCGTCAGTATGTTCCAACAATCTGCTGTTATCGGTCAGACAGGGGTGTTCTACGTTAACTACCTGATTGCCAAAGGCATGAGTGAAGCCTGGTTGGTTGATATGGGCTGGCGCTGGATGCTGGGCTCAGAAGTGCTTCCTGCCGCACTATTTGCTGGTCTACTGTTCCTTATCCCTGAATCACCACGCTGGCTGGTACTAAAAGGTAAAGTTGCCGAAGCCAAAGATACCCTGTCGCGTATTTCAAATCCTAAGCATGCTGATCAGTTGATCGGCGAGATCCAAGCATCACTGGCAGATTCAAACGCACCAGGCAAGAAGCAAGTCAGCCTGCGTTCACCCCTTCTGTTTGCTATCTTGGTGATCGGTACCTTCGTGGCTGCCGCCCAGCAGCTAACCGGTATCAACGTGATTATGTACTACACGCCGGAAATCCTAAGACCGATTACCGGTAGTACTGAAAACGCCCTATTCCAGACCACCTTCGTCGGTATTGTCTTCATCCTAGGTAACGCGCTAGGTATGTACCTCATCGATAAAGTCGGTCGTTTGCCACTGATGAAATACGGCACCTTCGGCTGTGCGGTGGGTATGACGGTTGTTGGTTATGTACTTTACACTGGCACTGAAGGCTACGCGGCATTGTTCGCACTGTGTCTATACGTTGTTTCTTACGCGACATCGTGGGGTTGTGCATGCTGGACCATGATTTCGGAAATCTTCCCGAACAGCATCCGCTCCCGTGCAATGTCTATTGCGGTGGGTGCACAGTGGTTCACTGGTTTCATCGTCACCCAGTCGTTCCCGATGCTGAATGACAATGCCTTCCTGAGAGAGCATTTCAACGGTGCATTCAGCTTCTGGTTGTTCGCCATCCTGTCACTGATTTGTATGTTTGTTGTGGTCAAGTTCGTTCCAGAAACCAAAGGTGTCAGCCTAGAGAAAATGGAAGAAGTGATGGCCAAGAAACTTGGCAAGAAAGTACCTGCTCCAGCTGCTACTGAAGCGCAAGCAAACGCTTAATCCATATTCTTCACCCAATTCCAACTGCTCCACATTTGGACTAACAAACAGGCTTACCTCGGTAAGCCTGTTTTTTTTATGTCTACACCTGTGCACGCAAATATTGCCCCCCTGCCAAGCGTCGACACTAGCTTTGCAGCATTACCTGAATATCCGGCGCTTTGTTCAAACACGCTTTCACCAGCTCCGACAGCTGAGGTGCTAATCCCTGCTGACCCCAAGTCGCAGCCACGGCTACCGGTTTGGCAGTGGTCACCACAGCCAATGGACTCGCCTCACCCAAACCCCACTCCCTGTCCTAAGGCCACTATCTCGCGGGCCTTGAACTCGACGATAAAAGCGCTAATCTGACTTGATATATAAAATGGGATAAAGTAATAGCAAGATAGCTTATCTTGAATATCATCAATTCCATTTAGGATGGAATATAAAAAAACATATCAAGCTTATACCTATTAATACCAATCATCACCACTCCAAGATTAAATAATTAACAGTCAACAAATAAAATCATTTTATAGATTTAATGCGAAGCATCTCCACAAAGATTTGTCACACAATGATTAATAGAAAGAAATATCTTAGACTTGCTCTGTAAAAAAGCCAACTTATAATTACTTCAATTGATATTTACTATTTTCATAGATATGTTATAAAAAGTTTATTTTGTAATTAAACACTAGGTGATAGAAAATATTGAACGGGCTAGTTTTAGGATACATATACATTTTTTTGTATTGCATACTTTCAGTCACCAAAGATATTGTATTAGAGGATGGGTTAAAAACATCAAATACCTTTGATTATCTTTTAATTGTTTTCACATGCGTTGCTTTATTTTATATAATTAATGATAAAATAATATCTACAGAAAAAAATAAGAAAACAAAAAACTATTTCAAAGACAATATATGGCTAAATATAGTAACGGTTGGAAACTGGTTAGGGCTATTCTATTCATTGAAGTTTTTTAGCGCTCCTGTTGTATCAGCATTATATGCGGGACTAATCCCATTAACCACGCTAATCGTAAATAAACGACTAAGACCAAAAAGCAAGTTATCAAAAGGTGATTACATCGCAACTATCTCACTATTTTTATGTGCTGTTTTTTGGTCCGGATATAATATAGAAAAACTTCAAGAAACATCAATATTTACTGGCTTAACAATTATACTTATATCGTCATTATCAATATCTTCCACAACGGTATTCTCAAAGAGATTGGCTGAAAATGGTTGTACCGCCGTTAAAATAATGGCACATAGATTTTATATCCTAATATTCTTTTCAGCCATATTTTCTTCTCCACCACCAGTAGTAATAGATATTTTCATTGATAACTTAACATTACTCGCATTCGTCATTGGATTTGGGACGATACTTAGCTTATGGCTATTTCAAATTGGTGTTAATATTTGTGAGCCAATTATAACTCACGTGATAATATCAACCTGTCCAATCATTAGCCTCATCATATACTTCTTTTATAATAGTGATATTTCAATACCTAAAGACACAATATTTTTTTCATCTTCAGTTGTTATAATTGCAATTATTTATGGTATTTTCGATTACTATAAAAATAGTCAAAAATTGAGAAATTAATAATATGAAAAACATCAATAGCAAAAGGCCATGGATCATTGTCGATGGCTATTCCAGTGGCAGTTTATATGTTGATTTATTAAATAAAATCGGTGTTGTCACATATCACGTACAAAGCAGCCGTATCATTCCCGATTTTTATCTTAAGACATTTGACAAAAGCAAGTACGAAGAAAACTTTATCTATGAAAGTGACTTAAATACGTTATTAGATGAGCTTAAAGTGCTTGAACCAGCGGTAATCATTGCTGGCTGTGAACCCGGCGTAAAGCTTGCCGATCAACTATCCGAGCACCTTGGAACACCGTCGAATGGAACAAAGTACAGTCAAGCACGAAGAGATAAATATGAAATGGTGCAATCGCTTGTTAAGCATGGGGTCAAAGCCGCACAAACGTATCGAGTCAGCTCATATCAAGCACTGGCTGATGCTATTGAAGTAATAGGTTTTCCTGTCGTCATCAAGCCTACAGCGAGTGCTGGCTCTGATGGCGTCTATATTTGCATGTCCGAGAATGAAGCTCAAAAGGCATTCGATGATGTTTACCTTAAAGAAGATCGTCTTGGCAAAACGAATGATGACGTTATTGTACAAGAGCTACTAAATGGCAAACAGTATATTGTTAATACCGTCAGTTATGATGGCAAGCATTATGCTGTTGAAATATGGATAGATCATAGAATTGATACTGGGTCAGAATACATTTACGACCATGAAAAGCTCATACATAATATTACTGAATTAGAACAAAGCATTGTCAATTACACTTTTGATGTATTAGATGCATTGAATATCAATTATGGTCCTTGTCATGTCGAGCTTATGGTTAATGACGGTATACCAACCTTGATAGAAGTTGGTTCGAGACCAGCGGGAGGGATCAATCATGAAACCATGTTCAAGGCACAAGGGTTTTCACACGTCAGTGCTGCGATAGATTGCTACCTCAACCCAAAAGAACCATCATTCACAAAATACAAGGTAAATCAAAAAGAAGTACTTGCCGTTGCGCTTATAAGCAACAGCGAGGGTTATTTAAAGCAGCTAAATGGTGTTAGTAAAATCCACGCTTTACCTTCATTTGATTATTTGACAGGGCTACCAGCTCTTGGAAGTTATGTTCCTGTTACAAAAGATATATTTTCACAGCCCGGACTATTAATGCTCTCACATGAATCTGAAGAGCAAATAACTAAAGATCTTAAAACGTTTAGAGAGCTAGAAAAAGACCTTTTTATTATGGACTAAATTAAAAATATCCATCTCAGAAACAATACTTATCAATACAGGCAAAATGGACTTCGTTATGGAAACAGTAAATTACTATACAGCAAAGGATTCAAATGGTGAGAGTATTTATGATGTCTGGGAGCGTGGTGGCGCGTTAGGTAATTCGATAACACCTTCAACCTATGATGAGAAATATCGTAACTGGATGCTTAATCTCATTTTAAATAGAAGTAAAATAACCAACAGATTGAAGATACTTAGTTTAGGGTGTGGAAATGCTTCAATAGAAGAGCTTTTAGTAAAAGCGGGGCATCAAGTCACTGCTTTCGACATCAATGAAGAAGCTGTCCAGTACGCAAAATCTAAAGGTGTGGATGCCATGGTTTGCAATTTAAACGAATGGGATCCAATAAAGGAATCCTATGATCTCGTATACTGTGATGGAATACTCGGTCATTTACTTGATCCAATCAATGGATTTGAAACCCTCTTCAATAAAATATTAACCAGCCTAAAGTTCGGCGGTATGGTAATGATATCCAATGATGCCAGTGAACTATCTCAGGACATTCAAATACATCCCGATCTTCCTTCTTTTTATTGGTTTTCAGATTCCTATTTAAAAAATCAATTAGAGGGTTCTAACTTCACAGGCATAGAAACGCTATCTTATTTATACAACCGCCCTCTAACAGGTAAAAAAAATCGTTTAATTGCTCTTGGTTATAAAAAATGACTATGAACTCAGAATGCAAAGTTAATGAAATTTACAATAAGTCGTCTACTGGACAACAAGTAAGTAATGAAGAAATCAAAACTATTGAAAACATTATACGAGACTTAGATAATGGTTTGATTCAAGTCGTAGAAAGGGTCGATAATGAATGGAAAACGAATGTATGGATAAAAAAAGCCATTCTCCTATATTTTAAATCAAGAAAAATTGACAACATTGAGTTACCTCCCTTTACTTATAGAGACTGTATACCTCTAAAAAACATCGAAGGTAATAACAACTCAAGAATTGTTCCAGGCGCAATTGTTCGCTATGGTAGTTTTTTAGAAAATAAAACTGTCGCCATGCCTTCATTTATCAATATTGGAGCCTATGTCTCTGAAGGAACAATGGTAGATACATGGGCAACAGTGGGATCATGTGCTTATATAGGTAAAAATGTTCACTTATCCGGAGGTGTGGGTATTGGCGGAGTACTTGAACCTATTTCTAATAATCCTGTGATAATTGAAGACAATTGTTTTATTGGGTCTCGATCAATTATTGTTGAAGGTGTCCGAGTCGGTCAAGGCTCCGTCATTGGTGCGGGCGTTACCCTAACGGCTTCGACACCGATTATCGATGTCACCGGAACAGAGGAAAAAAAATACAAAGGAATCGTTCCTCCTCATAGTATCGTTATTCCAGGAAGTCGGAATAAATCATTTCCAGCAGGTGAGTACCAAGTGCCCTGTGCTTTAATTATTGGTTCAAGAAATAATTCTACCAATCAAAAGGTCACATTAGATCAAACCTTTAGAAGATAAATTAGCATGCATAGCAATATTAACCACGATAGGTTATATCACTCAAAAAATTTATTTGACCAAGCAAACAATTATTTACCAGGCGGAATTACCCGAGATGTCGTAAATATTGAGCCTTTTCCGGTGTACGTAACAAAATCTGATGGTGCTAAATGCTGGGATATCGATGGAAATGAATATGTTGACTTAGTACTAGGAAATGGTTCTATTCTTCTAGGCCATAATAATAACCTCGTTACCCGCGCTATTTGTGAACAAGCTCCACTGGGATTACATTCAGGCTTGTGTAACCCTTTAGAAGTATCGCTTTCTAAGAAAGTATGTCAGTTAGTTCCTTGTGCAGAATTAGTACGTTTTACCATGACAGGCTCAGAGGCAACCCACCTAGCTGTCAGGCTTGCAAGATCTTACACTGGCCGAGATAAGTACATCAGGTTTACAGGCCATTTTCATGGCTGGCATGATAGTTTAGCTATAGGCAGCATCACTGGCAGTTCTAGGCCTGACTCTGTCGGGATCCCGTCAGGCACATATGACTTAGCACATGTCTGCCGTCCCAACAGTATTGAAGATATTACAGCCATAAATACAAATGAAATTTCATGTATTATTTTAGAACCCAGCGGCGGTAAGGCAGGCCTAGAGTTATTCGACATAGAGTTTCTTCAATTTCTTAGAGAATACTGTGACAAGCATGACATAGTACTGATCTTTGATGAAATTGTGACTGGATTTCGTTGGTCGCCCGGAGGGGCGCAATCGCTACTTGGTGTTACACCCGATTTAACAACGCTTGGCAAGGTGTTGGGCGGAGGTCTTCCTTGCGCGGCAGTATGTGGAAAGAGAAAGCTTATGCGTCAGCTTTCTTTCCTCGACAGCCCTCACGAGACAAGAGTCCATCACGGAGGTACATTCAACGGCAACCCGCTGGCGGCTGCTTCAGGGCTCGCGGCACTTGAACAACTAGAGGATGGGATAGCAATCAGCCAAGTCAACGCCTATACAAACCGGTTGATAGAAGAACTTTCGACTATATGGCAAAGACTCGAAGTGCCAGGATCAGTTTATGGTCAAGCGAGTGTCTTTCACTGCACATTTGATCATATCAATAGCTTAAGAAGTCATCGTAATTTACAACTAACAAATCACTTCCAAAGATTGTTATTACAAAATGGTATTTTAATGAGGAAAACAACAGGGATGCTATCTTGCTCTCACAACGAAAAAGAGATGAAACTTATCCTTGAGGCCGCGGAAAAATCATTAATAACAATGAAAAAAAATGGACTTTTTTGACAGAGGAATATGACATGTGTGGTTTATACCTTTCCATTGCTGATAATCTCATTATCTCCGATGAATTCAACAGCTTTAGTAAGTTAAAACATCGAGGCCCGGATAACAGCTTATTCAAATTCGGAACACTAAATGAATTTACCAAAGTAAAAAACGTTGCTTATGGATTTCATCGTCTATCTATTAATGATCTGCACCCTAAAGGTGATCAACCTTTTTATAGTCATGATGGCTCATTTGTAATTGTTAATGGTGAGATTTACAATTACGAAAAAATCGTCAATACGCACTTAAGTAATTTTAAATTCCAGTCAACTTCCGATTGTGAAGTTATCCTTCCTCTGTATAAAAAGTATGATTTAGATTTTATCAACTTACTTGAGGGGGAGTTTTCTTTAATCATATACGACGCATCAAAAAATAAATTTGTTATCGCAAGAGATTCTGTCGGTGTGCGTCCACTATATTACAGTTATGATAAGGATGTGGGTTTTTTAACTGTTGCATCGGAATTAAAAGCCATAACAACAAGCCATGTTAAGCACTTCCCTCCTGGTCATATTGCGACTCTTAATCGTCATTTTACGCTTGATATTGATAAATACTATGATCCAAACTCAATAAGAAAGAAAGATTGTGCCACGTCAACTGAAGAACTAGCGAAGGCTGTCAGAGGCTCCCTTCACAATGCCGTCAAAACTCGTCTAAAGAGTGATGTTCCTGTTGGGTGTCTGCTGTCTGGAGGTCTCGACTCGAGTGGCGTTGCTGCACTAGCAGCATCAATGTCAGAGACTCCACTCAAAACCTTCACATTAAAAATTGATGGCCTGCCCAACGATGACATTAAATATGCTAAAATTGTCGCTGAAAAAATTGGTTCTGAGCATCACGAAATAAGTACTAGCCTGCCCGAAATATATGGCCTTATTGACCATGTCATCAAAGTATCTGAAACTTACAACTATGAAATGGTTCCTAATCTTGTCCTAATTTACTTAGTTGCTCAATACGTCGCCCACAATACCGATGTCAAGGTATTACTTGATGGCACGGGTCCCGATGAAATGCTTGGTGGGTACTGGTTTTTTAAAGATGCACCTTCAGTCAAAGAGTTTGATGAGGAAACATTCAAGCAGTTATCTGAAATGCACCGGACAGAGTTACTTGGTGAGAGGGTGATATCACACTTCGGCCTTGAAGTTAGGTACCCTTATCTTGATCGAAAAGTACAACAGGAGCTACTGTCTACTCCTGCAAATTTCAAACATTATACTGATAACCACTTGGAAAAATTTATTCTTCGAAAAGCACTGACATCAGATTTACCAGCTGAAATCATATCTAGGAAGAAACTAGGAATGACACATGGGGCAGGTGAAAAATTCGAAAATATTTTTGACCAAGAAATACGAAAAAGACTAGGTAATAGTGAAGTACTAAATTGCCTTTCACATGATCGCATCGTCGGCACAGAAAACTACTATCAAAATATCTTTTTTGGTGAATATCCCAATGCAAAAGATGTCGAGTGTGGGGTAACTCCTGCGTGGTGGCGTTCAGAAGACCCACTTGCCATCTGGCGTTAAGCCTCCTCTATTAGTTAAAGTAAAATAAAAGCTAGCAGTACATTGCTGGCTTTTATACTTAAACAACGAGCAAGGCCCTGGCTGTTTTCTTTGAGCAACGGGTACCTTTTTGATGCCGAGGGTCACCGGCAGAATAAAGCCATTGAATGCCCCAACCTCGCCCATGACGACACTCATTCCCCCTCGTAATCCCTCAGGTAATTGGCGGGCAATAAGTTAATTTCATTATTTCGCCACTAATCAAAATAAAACGCCACCAAAAGGCAAAAACCTCCATCAAACTCAGTGGAAAATGTCAGTTCTGTGAGCTAAAACGAATCATAGCTGATAGTGCCATCAAAAAGTGATACCTAGACCTTACCGACTCTGAACCGGATATGACATGATGTTTTCAAGTTATATAGCTTTATGAGCTTAAAAGGAGAAACGTATGGGATTTATTATTTTTTCACTCGCCACTCTTATCTCTGGAGCAGCTGGCTTCATCCACTATAGTTTCAGCAACGCGAACTAAACGAGTTTGCGCCTAATAAAACCGGGATGGTAGATAACCATTAACCTCAACGAATACAAAAAGCCGCAGCAATGACATTGCTGGGGCTTTCCTCGCTAAGCAGTAAACTCACGGATGCGGATTGAGAAACCCGTCAAACTTTTCGACAAAAGACATGACATAAAATTTTATTTTTCATAACCTTAGATCAGGAATCTCAAGCAAGCGCTGGCCGCAAAACCTACCGGTATTGTGGTCATGGGCCACCCTGGCGACCGCCTGCTGCTTGTTCCGCTCTATTGTTTTTGCAAGATAAAGAGCTGATAACCGAACTGCTCGAAGCCCTGATGATAGATATCCAATTCGGTCTGGATATCTTTAATCGCTTGCGATCCTGCCATTGTTTTTTTCAATCCATTGACCCGCTGCTGGAGCGGTTCGAAATACGCCAGCCAAGCCTCATCACTTAGAGTAAAACTCTCGATAACATCATAACCTGCCGTCTGCGCTTGCTTGATCCGCTCATCAGCCGTGGTCATATCTGGGTATTCTGCCTGCCAATAGGCCTTTTTTTCTGCACTTGGTGTATCGGTATGCCACACTAAATCACTGAGCACCAATACGCCTTTCTCTTTTAGCAACGGACGCCACTGTTTGAAAGCTTTGTTCACTCCCATAATATAGGCACAGCCCTCGGCCCAGATAACATCAAAGCTGGCATCGTCAAATGGCAAGTCAGTCATACTGGCACACTGCGTAATAACCTTTTCTGCTACACCGGCTTCAGCGGCTCTCTCTGCAAGCCTTGCCAGCGCGCCTTGATGGTTATCGACCGCGGTGATCTCTGCCGCTGACTGACGGGCCAGTACTGTGGTCGCAATACCTTGCCCACAGCCAATCTCCAATATTGTCTGCGGCACCGATGGCAACATGTTGAATGCCTTGATAGTTTCAGCTTCAGATCCCGGCCCCCAGCGATCCAGGCCTTCAAAAATCGTATTGAAGTCTTCCATATATTGCTCGTGTGTATTCATGTCTTTTGATAACCACTTCAGTCTCAGGGCCTGCTTCTCATCAAAGCCCTGTTTCATTAACCAATCTAAATGCGCATCAGGGGCGGTTTGCTCCAACGACTGATGCCATGCCGTCATATCCGATTCACCCAGCATCGCAGCCAGCAGATCCCGAGACTGCTGTTTTTGAGCAATCTCTTTATCAAGAAGCTGCATGCGGTCAAGCAGCAGTTGGCGATCGATCTTCGCCTCCAGACACGCTTGGCACTCCTTGAGGGTCAGCCCACCGGCCTGCAGCTGCTGCAACAAGCGCAGCCGCTGTAGATCCCGCTCGCTATAACTGCGGTAACCATTGTCGAGCCGCTTACCGGTAATCAAGCCCAGCTTCTCGTAATACAACAAGGTAGAACGCGATAGCCCCACTTGCTCTGCTAATTCTGAAATTCGATACATGACGCAGCCCTCTGCACTGAAGTGATAACCTTAAACTATAAAGCCTTAGACAGGTCAATAACACTTATACAGAAAACCTCTGCGTCGCGCCACCAAGCAACGGCAACTGATTTATCCAATATTATGTGCATCATAAAAATGGCGTACACTCGAAGCCGCTAAGAAGGAAACTAACTCTGTATTAGCTATTCAATATGTTCATTTCGGTATAAAAAACCTGAAAATAGACGTTATTACATTATCGTTAAAATAATGGCACCTATTAAGCCCTAACCAACTAATGCAAAGAAGGAAACAGGCTAATCTAGGTGCCTAGGTTTATTAAATTATAATCCCCAACCAATATGGGCTAACTTTTAAAAAAGCCATGAGAAAATTAATCTAGCTATCTAGAACCATACTTCCCCTTGAATACCGAATCTTACTTCTCCGTTTGAACCTGTATATAGTGATTCATCCTTACGGTTATTTGCAGCATCATTCCATCCGAATGCAGAAACAAAGGTCCTTATCTGCGGGCGAGCATCGTAGTCAAAGGCATCTAGTGTAAACGTCGGCGCAACAGTCAACTTATATTCCAAGGCATTTCTATCAAGATCGCTTGAATCTTTTCCTTTTGAGTAATGATCATAGGTAATACCGGTTTCAATTTGAATGGAGAAGTTTTGGTTTACTTTATAGATAGGTCTGACAACAGCAGATAACGTTGTTTTATCATCATCGCTGTTATCCCGCACATCATGCTGTACATAGAACGCAGGAAGAATTGACCATGAACTTAATTCCATTCCACCTTGAGTAAGGAATCTCACCGAGTAATCACTGTCGGTATTATCCATGTTAGTTTGAATTAAGCCCAGACCAGTTCCGGCCCCTAAACCATAGCCGGTTTGAAACGTGTATGACGAAACACCTTCACCCAGGCCATAAAAATCAGACGCCTTGTATACACCGTTAAGCTGTATACCCGATGTTGGCAGTGAATCACCATTGTCATGCTTTAACTTACCATTTCCTTTTGCATACATGGCCAATGCTTCAATCTTCCATTGATCAAAGGAATAACCAACATAGAGGTTTTGAATATTACCTCGTCCATCGGTAATATTGGCCTCATCAGCATTGAATTGATCATTATCACGCACAAGGTAAGCAAGTTCTAATCCATGGGCAAACGCATTTTTTACACCACCACCCGAGCCTGAATAATCAATATAAAAGAAATCCGTAATACCAACATCACTTCTGTTGAAATAACGTTTCCCCCCCCAGAACACCATATCGCCATACTCTGGTAGACCACCTAATTCAACATATAACTGCTGAACACCATAGTCTTTACCCGATACTCCAGTAGAATTATAATTAACATTATCCCAGTTAGCCATCATGAAATTAACTTCAGCCCAGGCTCCTGAATTATGACTCATACGATCGTAAAAATTTATTTCCCAATAATTATCCGGTTCATTACCCAATCGGCCAAGCTGGTTTTTAGCTATACTTTCAGTCGCTGTATATCCCTTATCATTAATATTTGAACCCGCTCTAATATAACCAAAGAAACCTAAGTCATGCTCCATCTCAGCCACAGAAAAAGGCTGATTTTCTAAGGTATATATATTCCTTTCATCATCTCCATGTTTTTCTTCATTAAAATGTTCAGCTAAAGCAGGCACAGAAGAAAATGCCACTAGCATGGCAAGGTATTTTATTTTCATGATTTTCTCGCATTGGAATAGGCCTTGCACCGTTAAGTGCAAGGCAATGTTCATTTACATTTATAGGTGATGCTTATTTCTTATAGTTTCACACTGTGACGTTTGCCGGTATATTCAAATACGGCATCAGGAGCTCGGTCAAGATCCATCCCACCGTCAGGTGAATTGGACAGATAAACCTTACAGGTCCTTGACTCTAGCTGTCCTTTAAATGAGCCGATAATATCACTCACCGTCAATTCACCGTTTTTATCATCCCAAGAGAATACTATCTCTGTATATTCCTTATCCTCGTATTGGTAACCATCACCCGAATCTTCATAAAGCGTAAATGTTGCGTTATCTCCGGTATAAATGCGCAACTCTAGATCATCAAGCGGCTTTTCATCGTGATATTGTACATAAGGGCCGAATGGAATAATGCTTCCCGCTTTGACAAACAGCGGCAAATGTTCGATGGGACAGTCTTCAATAATGGTTTGCGAGCCAGTATAGAACTCGCCTGTCCAGAAGTTCCACCAACCTTGAGATTCTGGTAAGTAGACTTCACGTTTAGGCTCCACAAGCACTTCACCAAACGCAACACCCTTCGGTGGCCGTGTATACAGTGACATCTTTGACGGACCAGAAGTATGTAAGAACTCTAGTACAACACGCTTGCTGGTATTGGCCGTAAAATCGAGCTTGCAGATCCGCTCGTATTCCGCTCCTTCTTCCCATGAGTCAATGATGATCTCACCATCAACAAACAGGCGAGTGCCGTTAGTGCATCGAACACAGATCTCGTATTCGCCATCTTGCCCTACCGTCAAATCAGTCGTCCAACGGATCGTGTAGTCAACGTTGCGGACACCTTCAGGTGCAGCACCACTCCAGTTATAGTCAACTTGGGTATGCACTTGTGAATTCTTCAACGTTTCAAAGTTAGTGCCGTCAAAAAACTCAACCAGTAAACCAGGTTGGCCATCCGGAGTGGTCATTTGCTTGGTTTCGACAGGCATCCAGTCACAAACCGGTTGGTGGGTTACCGGTTTTGTCATCGGTGCAACAAGCAATGATTGACCAAACATAAACTGGTCGTCAATATCATGAGCCGTTGTATCTTTACGGAAATCGAATGGCAGCGCACGCATCATCGTCGAACCATTATTGGTCACGCTCCATGCTTCAGAATAGATATACGGCAATAAGCGATAGCGTAAATTCAGATACTGTTCAATCGTATCGTAAGCCCAGTCCCCCGGCTCACCAAACTGCCACACTTCACGAGGCGTGCCTGTTCCGTGAGAGCGGAAAATTGGACAGAATGCGCCATATTGGAACCAACGTACATAAAGTTCACGGTATGCATTATCTTTGCAGCCATCAGGGAAGTTAGCCCCAAAGCCACTGGTGAAAAATCCGCCAATATCAGTAGCCCAATAGGGTAAACCTGAAGCACAATAATTCAAGCCAGCCGGGATCTGTTCACGCAGCACTTGCCATGAAGACGATATATCCCCAGACCATGCCGCACCGCCATAATGCTGCTGGCCGGCATAACTTGAACGCGACAAAATAAAGACACGCTTATCGTTACGCTCTTTCCGCAAGCGTTCATACAAACCTTTCACATGAACCAGCGAATACGCATTGGCAACTTCGCGCCATGGGCCTGCAGCGGTATCCTTTTGCAAATATGCCGCTTCCAAGCTCTCTTCTTCCGTCCAAATAGAAGAGATCAGCTCAGGCTCGGTGCCATCGGTCCACATATAGAACGCACCTTGGTCAACCAATCCTGCTTTAAGGTGCTTCCAGTAAATATCTTGAGCTTCCTGACTATACGGGTCGTAGAATCGACCGTTCGACCAGTGCGGGCAGTCAAACAGATGACCGTGATCATCAAGCTCATCCGAAAGCGGGCAATTATCGCCAATTACAGGCCAGATAGAGAACATCAGATTGATGTTCTGTTTGTTTTCCATATCGGTGATCATACCCGCTAAATCAGGGAAAACCGCTTCATCAACCAGCATGCTAGACCATGGGTTTTCTCCCCAATATTTCCAATCCTGAACAAGATTATCGATCGGCAATTTACGTGCTCTGAACTCACTGGCTACCGCTTCTACTTCGTTACGGTCACAGTATCTTTCTTTTGACTGCCAATAGCCGTATGCCGAACGGGCAAATAACGGCGCATCGCCAGTCAAAAGGCGGTAACCATGAATGATCTGATCCCACTCAGGACCACAGATCACATAATAACTGATCCCTTGGCCACCATCGGAGGAAAATGAAATGCGCTCTTGCTCACTTTCAAAATGCGTAACAGAAGAGCTATCCCACAAGATCCCCCACCCATCAGCTGACATAATAAAAGGAACAGAAATACGCTTGTTGCTCTGACACATTCGTACTTTTTGATTACGCCAGTTATAAACACCTTCTGGGTGTTGCCCCAAACCGAACAAAGGTGATGTATCAGCAGAAACAAAGACCTGGCTCACGGCTGAATGGGCTTGCGCTGTAATTTCACTTAAGAAAGGTGCGTGGCCATCAACAGAAAATGTTAATTGGTTATTATCCTGCTGAACGGTAATACGCCGTTCTTCACTCTCGTAAGTATTTTGCTCTTTAACGAACAGGCTTTCAGTAGGCACTCCGCGGCTAACATGAATGATATTAGGTGCAATGTATCTATAAGTTGGTGTCATCGATATAGACATACAAATATCTCTTAAGTTGTATAATTTATGATTGTGCTAGAGTTGGCTCTAATACTTCTTCGTTAGCAGTATTGTTGTTATTTTGCTTCTGATTTAGTTCAGACTTAATCTGCTCAACATAGGTTTTATCAAGCTTGTAGAATTTCATGACAAATGCCATTAATAAATGAATTAAGGCGGGAACAATCGCCAGCACAATCATCACGCCCATCAAGGCTTGTTCGGTCTGACTTTCGCCACCCGACACATAACCAAATGCACTCAATACCCATGCTGCACCCGCACCACCTATCGCCATTCCCATTTTAATACCAAACAGGTTACCGGAAGACGTCATGCCCGGCAGACGCTTGCCCGTTTTCCACTCGCCGTAATCAACAACATCTGCCAACATCGTCCACAGGACCGGGTTAGACATCTGAGCAATGAAGGCACGGAATACAACGAAGATAACAACAATAGTGATCCATGATGGATCGATGAAGAAAATAGCCAGGCAAGATACAGCCTGAAGAAACTGGAATCCAATATAGAGCTTCACTTTACAGAAACGATCGCCAAGCGGCTTGGCCATCATACTCCCCAACATCTCAGCGAAAATTGGCAGAGTCAGTAGTAGAGGCACCAGGTCAGGACGCTCCATGATGTGAATTGCATAAAAAATAAAGACGGAGCCACGAGCAACATTGGAGACGAGGAAAAGGAAGTTAATAGAACCGATAATTCGCCATTGATCGTTTTTCAGTAGTGCCATAAGCCCTTCTTTAAAAGGCATTTTTTCTTCTTTTATTATTACCCGTTCTTTCGTCGTCTTAAAACAGATAAAGAACATAATAACAGCGATAACGGCCAGAACAGTCATGCCTAACTGAAACCCGCGAGCTTCATCATCCGCTCCCAGCCAGTTAACCATAGGTACAAGCATGGTGGATACCATTAATGCACCAACACTACACATAACAAATCGAATCGATTGAATAGAAAGCTGTTCGTTTTGATCACTGGTAATAGCGGTTCCTAATGCGCAATAGGGAATATTAATTGCGGTATAAACAATCATTAGTAACGCATAAGTAATCCCTGCATACATGATGGTTGTAAAATCACTCGCATTGGTAGGAACCGAAAACGCTAAAACAATCATAATGCCATAGGGAATAGCCATACGAACTAACCAAGGGCGATAATGTCCATGTTTATTCACCGTTCGATCACATATATATCCCATTAATGGATCAGTAACTGCATCAACAATACGAACAACAAGAAACATCGTACCTATTGCTGCCATACTGATTCCGACAACATCACTGTAGTAGTAGGTAAGGAATGAGAAAACGGTTGATAAAACAATAAGATTGGCACCATCACCAAGCCCAAACCCTATTTTTTCTTTCAAACTTATTTTATTTAAGGACATATGATTTCCTATAATGTTAAAACTCTGTAGGGGGAGTTGTATTCTTTACGCTACTCATTTTTCAGTATGAGTTTATTATTTTCAATTATCATATCACGTTACAGCTTTATGATTTTTTTATAATGTTACCTGTGATTACAGTGGAATGAAAACTCCAACACAAAAAATTAAATCATTGTTTTTAAAGGGTATAAAAACAAGCATGATTATTTCCATTACTAAAAATGAGATATAGAGCACAATAACAAAATCCATGAAACTGAGAGTTAAATTTCATAATTGCCAACTTTATTAAAAAGTAAAAATATAGAGAGCAAAGAGTCCACTACTATTATTTGGAATTATGGCGATGACAGAATTTTTTAAAAATGTGAGCAAAGTTCAATTTGAAGGAACTACAAGTAACAACCCTCTAGCATTTCGTCATTATGATCCAGAACGGGTTATTCTTGGCAAAACTATGAAGGAGCACCTACGTTTTGCCGCCTGCTATTGGCACAACTTCCGCTGGCCAGGTTCTGACGTATTCGGTGAAGGCACCTTCGAGCACGCCTGGTTAACGGCTGGCAACGAAATGGAAATGGCAAAAGTTAAAGCAGACGCTGCCTTTGAATTCTTTAGCAAGCTAAACGTACCTTACTACTGCTTTCATGACACAGACGTCGCCCCTGAAGGTAGCAACCTGAAAGAGTACGTTAATAACTTTGCGCAAATGATTGATATTCTTGAACGTAAACAAGATGAAACAGGCCTTAAGCTACTGTGGGGCACGGCAAATGCCTTCTCAAATGCCCGTTACATGAATGGTGCTGCGACCAACCCTAATCCAGAAGTCTTTGCCTATGCGGCAACACAGATCTTCAACGCCATGAATGCAACTCAACGCCTTGGTGGCGAAAACTACGTATTATGGGGTGGCCGTGAAGGCTACGAAACATTGCTTAATACCGATCTACGCCAAGAGCGTGAGCAACTAGGCCGCCTGATGCAAATGGTAGTTGAGCACAAACATAAGATTGGCTTCAAAGGTGCGATCCTAATTGAACCTAAACCACAAGAACCAACTAAACACCAGTACGATTATGATACCGCAACGGTATATGGCTTCCTGAAGCAATTTGGTTTGGAAAATGAAATTAAGGTTAACATCGAAGCGAACCACGCAACCCTTGCCGGCCACAGTTTCCATCATGAAGTAGCAACAGCAACATCTCTTGGCCTATTCGGTTCAATTGATGCCAACCGTGGTGATGCTCAGCTGGGATGGGATACAGATCAATTCCC
Source organism: Photobacterium lutimaris (assembly GCF_003025555.1). GTDB lineage: Bacteria > Pseudomonadota > Gammaproteobacteria > Enterobacterales > Vibrionaceae > Photobacterium > Photobacterium lutimaris. The sequence continues at coordinate 44,084 of NZ_PYMH01000005.1, forward strand.
TAACAGCGTTGAAGAGAACTCCCTAGTTATGTATGAAATCCTGAAAGCCGGTGGCTTCACTACCGGCGGTTTCAACTTCGATGCCCGTGTTCGTCGTCCATCGGTTGATCTAGAGGACCTCTTTCACGGTCATATCGGGGGAATGGATGTGATGGCGCTATCACTAGAGCGTGCGGCGGCAATGATTGAAAATGATGTGTTGGGTCAGCATGTCGCGAAACGCTACGCAGGCTGGAATAGTGAACTCGGCAAGAACATTATCAATGGTGATTTGTCTCTGGCATCACTTGCGGATCACGCCTTAACGAACGATATTCAACCTAAGCCCGTATCCGGCAAACAAGAACGATTGGAAAATATTGTGACAGGATTTCTGTATAAGTGATCTCTACTGACTCATATATCTAACACCTAGCCTGAAATTAAGCGACAGCCACCTAAATAAACATCGGTGGCTGTCGTTATTAAAAAATTGGACAAAACCTGTTAGTCGATTTGCTGACTCAACTCACCTTTAGACAGAAATGATTAATAAACTTTGCTAAATTAGCAAATCACGGATTAGTTCACATATCACAAGAAGCCTATATTGAGTGTAAGCTATAAGAACAGTTCTCAATACACATCACCTTTTATTGGCCATTATTTCTGTAAGCGCACGGCCTTCAAACCATAGTTTGCACATCTCAAGCATCTTCCCCTGAGTATGGCTGAAAAATTGGTAGTAACCTTCGCATAGGTAGTTATGGGCGTGATCACCAATTCTTGGAACAAAGCGCTGTTTTGGACAACCACCATTGCAAAGCTGCAAGAATGAACAGCTCTTGCATTGGGCGTTGAGATCTTTTTTCTTCATCCCAAATTCATAGTTTTGCTGGCTGAAATTCATTTCATTTAACGTTCTAGAGTGAAGGTTGCCAAGTTTAAACTCTGGGTAAACATAGTGATCACAGTTATAGACATCGCCATTTGCTTCAAGGGCGAAAGCACTACCGCAACGTGGAGCAAGGGTACACATATTTCCTTGCTCTCCAGCCCAGCCTGCTAATGTGTTTTCGAAGTACGGAACAAAGATAGTACCGACATCATTACGTACCCAGTAATCAAAGATAGCAGATAAAAACCGACCGAATTTTAGTGATGGGGCACTCCAATCGGTAACACTTGCTGCCACGTTGTGTTCAGGGCTTACTAGATAAATGCCATCCTTTGTTGGCTGCTCAGATGTTCGTTCTACCAATGGGATATACTGATGGCAATCACTTCCTAAAGATTTTAGATGCTGATAAACCTCAATAGCATGGTCAACATTGTGACTTCCTACAACAGTTAGAGTGTTAAATTGAACGCCATGAATACGAAGTAGTCTTATACCTTCAACAACCTTTTGATATGACCCCTTACCACTTCGAGTTGTACGATGTTTGTCATGCAGATGTTTCGGCCCGTCTATGGAAATACCTATAAGGAAATTATTCTGTTTGAATAAAGCACACCATTCATCATTGAGTAATACTCCATTGGTTTGAAGCGTATTATCGATAGTTTTCCCATTGGCATATTGGTGCTGCAACTTAAGGGCTCGCTGAAAAAAAACAATCCCCATCATTAGCGGCTCACCACCTTGCCAAGCAAAGGTTACGTGGTCAGTATGCTGTGCTTCAATATGTTGTCTTATATAAGCTTCTAAAGTCTCATCAGACATTTGCCAATTTGCGTTACGTTCGGGGTACAGCTTCTCTTTTTCCAAGTAGAAGCAGTAATCGCAATCGAGATTACACACTGAACCTGTTGGTTTGCTCATGACGTGGACTGATTTTGACACTTCCATTACATTACCTCGTGATATAGGCAGTATTGCTTGCGCTATACTGCCTTTGAATCGTGAAATTTAAAAAACCATATGGCTATCTATTTCTCCGCTTTACGATAACCGTCTGGAACAAATTTGCTAAAGTCAGCACCTTTACAATCTGGTTCATACCCATTGGGTGCCGGAAATGGAATCGTGTCGCAACCTGTCGCAAGGTTTTGCTGAGCGGCTACGCTTCGCTTAATTACTGTAGGAAGGATACGAACAGCATCATCTCGTAAGTCATACATTTCTTGTGGATCACTCGAAAGATCGTAAATTGCTGGAATCTGACGTTTTACCGGTGCTTCTGGCATGATGTCTTGCTCATAGAAGTGTAGCTTCCAGTCATTCCATTTATAAGCTTGGAAAATTTGGCCATTACTGATATAGAAGCCATCACGATTTGATTGCTTCATATCTCCTTTAAGGAAAGCCCACTGGTTGATGCCATCTATGTGACGATCTGTTGGCATATCGTATCCTACCAATTCACCAACAGTCGGCATTACATCAACAACATGAACGATTTCATTACTCACATTGCCTTCTTTTATCGTTCCCGGCATTGAAGCGATAAAGGGGACTCGTATCGCCCCCTCTAGAGCGGTAAAGTATCCCCCACGCCAAGGCGCAGAGATACCATGATGTGGATAGTGCCACTCTGGACCATTGTCAGACAGCCAAATAATAAGAGTATTATCGCGAGCACCAGCATCTTCAATCGTATCTATAATTTGACCTGCACGGTGATCCAATTCATGCAACACATCTGCGTAATCACCTTTCCCTGTGACACCTGCAAAATCAGGGTGTGGGATGGTTGGTAAATGAGGTTGAGTGAAAGAGACGAACGTAAAAAACGGACTTCCAGCTTCGAGTTGTTCACTAATGTATGTTACGGCTCTATCTGTGATCTCACCATCAATGGTGCGACGAGTTTCCAGATTAAAATCCATAACGTTTTGTATTTTTCCATCTTTCGTATCTTGAATCTGTGGTATCTCCCCATCTTCTTTATCGAAATGAAGTTGGGATGAGTAAATAGATTCATCTGAGGTATTCAATACACCGAAAAAGTCATCAAAGCCTTGATCTAAAGGGGTTCTTCCTTCTGTATCGCCTAAGTGCCACTTACCATATATAGCAGTGTTGTAACCTAGTTCCTTGAACTTATTGGCCATAGTGACTTCCCAGTTCACCATGCCATAGTCCATTCCCCAAACAACTTCAGTCGTCGCAGTTCTTAAGGGGCGTCTACCTGTCATAAAGGCTGAACGGGTTGGCGTACATTGTGGCTCAACATTGAAATTGGTAAGCCGTATACCTTCTTTGGCAAGCTGATCCAAATTCGGTGTGGGCACTCCTCTTACGCTGCCATAAGATTGAAGTTCACCAAACCCTAGGTTGTCCACCATCATGATAACGACATTTGGTTGTACATCTGCCGCGTAGGACAGAGAAGGCAATAACAAACCAGCGATCGAGCTTGCTACGACTTTTTTCTTACTCATCTTTATTCCCCTAGTACAAAGTTACCTCTTGAAGTATATGTGCCACCTGTATACTTTGTAGTGATTAATAATCATCAAGGAAATAACCGTGAGGAATGACGAATTTAAAAAGTTGCAACTACTTGATTTTAACTTGCTGAAAACGTTGCTGGTTCTTCTTGAGGAGAAGCACATATCTAAAAGTGCAGAATTGCTCTACATTACCCAACCTGCGGTAAGTAAGCAGCTAGCAAAACTTCGAGAAGTCTTTGAGGACCCGCTGCTAGTACGCGTTGGAAATAGACAAGTGCTCACTCCAAAAGCGCTGAAAATTCACGCCGAAGTGACTTCCGTGTGTAACAAAATCCGGGATCTAATTGCTTCAGAAAGTCTGGACTTACAAGAAGTATCGCAAAATGTTTCTATCATGTTTTCAGACTATGGCAGCTCAAGCTGGGTATCTCAAGTAGTGCGTGAAATAGCTAAAAGTGCGCCTAACGTCACCATCACGTGCAAAAGTTGGAGTGAAGAGAATATCCAAAAGTTGGTGAGAGGTGATATTCATTTTGCACTCGGAATGCTTCCGAAACACGCAGAAGATCATGAATCAGAGATACTAGGGCATTTACCCAACGCACTTGTCGCTAGAAAAAATCATCCTATTTTTTCGTCTGTCGCGGATATAGAACAGAGCATTATCAAATACCCACTAATAAGGATAAAAGGCTCACATCAATATGATAAATCCTATAACACTCTGGTAGGAGAAAACGTAATATTAATTGATGAGGCATCGCTATGGCTAGCTCTAGAAACTCTCTCTTCTACTGATGCGATACTAATTGGTCCAAGCAAATTTGTTGCCGATATCACTCTTCAATCTTGCTATCAAAGCATAGAGCTTCCTATGCTTCCTAATATACCAATATCCTTGTCTTGGTCTGTTGGAATCACTAACGACTTGTTCCTACAGTGGATGAAAGACAAGTTAGTTGAGATTGGGCGAAAAATTGTGGATGATTAACATCGTGAACAGACAGGTCTGGATTGGATAATAGGGCCAAAAACTATTATCTGCACTATTGATAACTTCTGGTTATACAAGATTCGAATAATGGGAAGCATTAGATCTTTTGTTCTAAATAGCAATGGGGCATTTATGTGCTAGCCGGGATATTCGGAGATAAGCTAGGAGAGAAATGAGGGCTAACTGACTTGGGGCTAACTCTTGCTTGACTAAGATTCTGAAATACGGTGTATAAAACACAATAACGCCATCATTAAATTCTGATGGCGTTTTTCAATGGGTTAAAATAAGCCTTTCAACTGCTGATACAAGGCTTGGTATTTTTCACGCTTTACATTATAAATCGCGTGTTTTTCTAGCTCCGGTTGATGCACCTGAACTAAATCAGGCTCTGGGCAAACCTCTGAAAGTGTCGCCTGATCCACTACGCCAAGATAAGCAAGACGGGCAGCCCCTAAAGCCGGACCTACGTCACCACCGGTCCGGTAGGTCAACGCTTTGCCAAAAATATCGGCAAGCATCTGACGCCAGTAAGCACTCCGCGCACCGCCACCAATCAGCGAGATTTCTTCCGGAACGAGCGTCGTTGCATGCAGCGCGTCTAAGCCGTCAGCAAACGCAAAACCCACACCTTCAAGAACGGCTTTGCCCAGATCGGCACGTGTTGTGGTGTGTGTCATCCCAAAGAATACACCTTTTGCGGTTGGATCATTATGTGGCGTACGTTCACCCGATAAGTAGGGTAGGAAAATAATATCGGACGTTTCAGCGGCGTCAGTTTCCACCTGTTCAAGCAGCGCCGGTACGCTTTCTGCCCCGGTCAATTCAGCGACCCAAGAGAGGCAGGAGGCAGCGCTGAGGATCACAGACATGGAATGCCAGGTCCCCGGCAGAGCATGACAGAAACTGTGTAAAGCAGATTCTGGATTCGCTAAAAAGCCATCACTTACGGCAAAATACACACCGGATGTTCCAAGCGATAGCATTGCCTGACCCGGTTGGGTAATACCAACGCCAATCGCGCCTGCAGCATTATCCCCCGCACCTGCCACAACAGGTACACAAGGCATTCCCCATTCACGGGCAAGAGGTTCAGAAAGCGTTCCTGTTACATCACTGCCTTCGAACAACTCCGGCATCTGCTGACGAGTAAGCCCTGTTGCCGCCAGTAGTTCATCACTCCAATCTCGTCTGCCGACATCCAGCCACATAGTACCCGCAGAATCTGACATGTCAGATGCATAGTCCCCGGTTAAACGAAAACGCAAGTAGTCCTTAGGTAATAACACCTTAGAGATTTTAGCAAAACACTCTGGTTCATGTTTTTGTAGCCATTTCAGCTTGGGAGCGGTAAATCCCGGCATCATAATATTGCCGGTGATATGACGGCTTTCAGGCACCATACATTCTAACTCTGCACATTCAGCAGCACTACGACCATCATTCCAGAGGATAGCAGGACGAAGCACGTCTCCATGACTATCAACCAATGTGGCTCCGTGCATCTGCCCCGACAAACCAATAGCACGCACATTTGATAAGTCCACTTTTTCCCGCAGGGATGAAATCGCTTCACTGGTTGCGTACCACCAGTCTTCAGGACTTTGTTCCGACCACATAGGTGCAGGCCGTGATACGGTTAAAGCCACCGTCTCGGCACCAATGATATGTCCACTCTCATCCAACAAAACAACTTTGACACCCGATGTACCCAAATCGATACCGATAAACATCATGTATTCCTCAAAAAACCACATTTCACTCGATGTCTTCCATGCTCGCGGACTTCTGCGATTAGAACAATTATGTTTTTTGTTACCGTATTTCTCTGATTTCACGACTGAGGTATCTGTCACAAAGTGTCTCAATTTCGACTGCTAGTATCTGGTTAAGTTTTTTAGTTAGAACCCTAAACGGCATGAATAAACGCTACCGCATTACACTGCTTTTTAACGCCAATAAAGTCTACGATCGTCAAATTATTGAAGGGATCGGTGAATACCTTCAGGCCACACAATGTGATTGGGATATTTTCTTGGAAGAGGACTTCCTCACCCGCCTCGATGACATCAAAGGCTGGGCGGGTGATGGGATCATCGCTGATTTTGATAACCCAGAAATTCAAAGCGTGTTATCCGAATTCAAGATTCCCACGATAGGTGTCGGTGGTTCCTATCAAAGTAGCGAAGATTATCCAAACGTTCCGTATGTAGCCACAGATAATCACAGTTTAGTAAAAATGGCATTTCATCACCTACGCGATAAAGGCCTTGAAAACTTTGCCTTCTATGGTTTGCCTAATACCCCATCAAAGCGCTGGGCTCATGAACGGGAAAAAGCCTTTAGCCAGATAGTAAAAGACGAAGGCTATGATGGGGCTGTTTATCGCGGCAACGAAACAACACCGCAGACATGGCAATACGATATGAATCGTCTTGCTGACTGGCTCCAGCGTTTGCCGACACCAACCGGCATTATCGCCGTCACCGATTCACGAGCACGCCATTTACTTCAAGTATGTGACCACCTCAACTTGATGGTGCCCGATAAAATAGCAGTGATAGGCATTGATAATGAGGAATTAGCCCGATACCTAACCCGCGTTTCGCTTAGCTCTGTCGGGCAAGGGTGCAAAGCAATGGGCTACCGTTCAGCCAAACTGCTACATAATTTATTGACCGCCCCTCAATCCGTGGACAGTAATAAAAAACCTAGAATTATTGTCCCACCGACACAAATTTATGAGCGTCAAAGCACTGATTTTCATGCATTAAAAGACCCATATGTTATTCAGGCCATGCACTATATCCGCCATAACGCCTGTAAAGGCATTAAGGTCGACCAAGTATTGAGTTTTGTTGGCATTTCTCGCTCAAACCTTGAATCTCGGTTTAAAGATGAACGAGGGCATTCGATCCACCAGGAAATACACAATGCCAAACTACATCGGGCTTGCCACCTTTTGGGGTCTACTGAGTTGCAGATTAACGAAATAGCGTCACTGTGTGGCTACCCATCGTTGCAATACATGTACACAGTATTCAAAAAGAACCTAGATCTAACACCAAAGGAATATCGCACCACAAAGCAACAAGGTAGAACGCGATAGCCCCACTTGCTCTGCTAATTCTGAAATCCGATACATGGCACGACTCTCTACACTGAAGTTATAACCTTAAACTATAAAGCCTTAGACGTTTGTTGATTAAACTAAAAAAGGCCTGCTCAAGAGCAGGCCAAGCTTTGCTAACAAGTAGCTAGGTAGTCACAGATTACTTAACTCAACGTGTTAATTATTATTTTCCGACAATGCGAATAAACATCTACAGTTTGTCGGTAAAGGTACGGGTGATCACATCTTGCTGCTGCTCTTTGGTCAGCGAGTTAAAGCGTACCGCATAGCCAGACACCCGGATGGTCAGCTGCGGGTATTTCTCTGGGTTCGCTACCGCTTCAAGCAACATATCGCGATTCATCACATTGACGTTCAGGTGCTGGCCTCCTTCTACATCAATACCGTTTGCTCCCGCTTCATGATGGAAGTATCCATCCATTAGCGCTGCTAAGTTTTGTTTCTGGGTGTCGCTATCTTTACCCAATGCATTAGGAACGATAGAGAACGTATACGAGATACCGTCTTTCGCATAAGCAAACGGTAGCTTCGACACCGAGGTCAGCGAGGCAACAGCACCTTTTTGGTCGCGCCCATGCATTGGGTTGGCACCCGGGCCAAACGGCATACCGGCACGGCGACCATCAGGAGTATTGCCGGTCTTCTTACCGTACACCACATTGGATGTGATGGTCAGAATTGACTGCGTTGGCGTCGCTTCACGGTACATACTCATCTTCTGAATTTTCTTCATGAAGCGCTCAACGAGATCACAGGCAATGTCATCAACCCGAGAGTCGTTGTTCCCAAACGTCGGATAATCGCCGTCAATATCAAAATCAATCGCTAGACCATCGTTGTCACGGATCGGTGTCACCTTGGCAAACTTAATCGCAGCAAGGGAGTCTGCAACCACCGACAGGCCAGCAATACCGCATGCCATTGTACGTTTAACATCTCGGTCCATCAGTGCCATCAGTGACGCTTCATAGCTGTAGCGGTCGTGCGAGTAGTGGATAATATTCAACGCTGTCACGTACTGCGTTGCTAGCCAATCGAGCATGGCATCAAAACGTGGCATAAGGGTGTCGAAATCCAATACATCATCGGCAATCGGAGATTGTTTCGGGCCCACCTGAGCTTTTGACTTTTCATCAACACCGCCATTGATGGTATAAAGCAGTGCTTTTGCCAAATTAGCGCGGGCACCAAAAAACTGCATATCTTTACCAACGATCTGCGGGCTGACACAACATGCGATGGCATAGTCATCATTATTAAAGTCAGGGCGCATCAAATCATCATTTTCATACTGCAGAGATGATGTATCGATAGACACCTTAGCGGCATATTTCTTAAACCCTTCCGGTAACTGCTCAGACCAAAGCACCGTCATGTTAGGCTCTGGCGCCGGTCCCATATTGTACAACGTATGCAGGTAACGGAAGGTGGTTTTACTGACCAATGTACGGCCGTCAACACCCATTCCCGCCATCGCTTCGGTTGCCCAGATTGGGTCGCCAGAGAACAGCGAATCGTAATCTGGCGTACGAAGGAAACGCACCATTCTCAGCTTCATAATGAAATGGTCGACCAGCTCTTGTGCTTGGGACTCACTCAATACCCCATTGGCCATATCTCTCTCGATGTAAACATCAAGGAAGGTGGAGGTACGGCCAAGGGACATCGCCGCGCCGTTTTGTGATTTCACCGCAGCCAGGTAGCCAAAATACGTAAATTGGATAGCTTCTTGCGCTGAGCGTGCTGGCGTCGACATATCAACGCCGTATTTCAATCCCATGGTGCAAATATCTTCCAAGGCCTGGATCTGATCAGCCAACTCTTCACGTAGACGCAGCGTCTTTTCTAGATCTTGCCCCAGCTCTAAGAAGGCTTGAGTCGACTTGAGCTGCTCATGCTTATCGGCTTTCAAGAAGTCAATACCATAAAGGGCAATACGGCGGTAGTCACCAATAATACGTCCACGGCCATAGGCATCGGGCAAGCCAGTAATAATCCCTGATTTACGGCACGCCAGAATATCTTTGGTATACAGATCAAAGCACGCTTTATTATGCGTTTTACGGTATTCGGTGAAGGTTTTTTCAACCCCAGGATCTAATTCTCGACCATATACCTCACACGAGGTTTTCACCATACGGATACCACCGTTGGCAATAATGGCGCGCTTGAGTGGCTTGTCGGTTTGCAGGCCGACAATCGTTTCTAGCTCTTTGTTGATATAGCCGGCATCGTGAGAAATAATCGTCGATGGCAGCTCGGTATCAAAGTCAATCGGCGCATGTGTGCGGCTTTCTTCTTTGATCCCTTCTAAGACATTATTCCAAAGCGTTACCGTTGCTTGCGTCGCCTCAGCAAGAAAAGATTCATCACCTTCATAAGGTGTATAGTTAGCCTGAATGAAATTACGGGTGTTGACCTCGGTCTGCCAATCACCAGCTGTAAAACCTTTCCACGCTTGAAGCATTTCAGTAGTTGGAATAGTCATAGTTAATACCTAACAATAATCGTGTTCAATAAGACTTTAATTGTTTAAAATCCGAAATAGAGACAAAGCAAAACCTATAATGCTTTTCATAAATAATGGCTGGACAAAACACCCTGCCAAGTATTATTAAAAAGCTATTTATCAAACAGCTTCATACACAAATTAGATTCGATTTGTTCACTTTATCTTGATGACTGAATGGTAGGACAAATCACCACATGATAAAAATGAACGCTTTTCATTTTTAACATGCACAAAACGCATGCTTTGACAGTAACAAACGAGCAAGGCTAATACTTTCAATGATTTGAAAACAAAAGCAATGCAAAACAAACCTTGCATTTCGCTTGGGTTTTTCTCTTCCCCCACCTATCATCCCGAATTTTTACGTCTTCCAGATACAATAAAGCCTTTAACAAACAATATTGCTATGTCTGTTAAAGGCTTTTAAAAGTAATAAACTTTGATCAATGGTTACATTGGACTAATACCCAAAACCAAATCCATCAGATGAGCTCTCGCGCTCCATCTCCATCACAAATGTATTGTGGCCATAATTGTATTGCTGTCTGAATTCGCTGCCATCAGGCATGCCATCGCAAATACCGAAATAGCTCTGACCTGATTTGCCCAACGGCCATGCATTATCAATATCACAGAATTCGGCTCGGCCAATTTCATAACCAGTACTGTATTTTTGTTGCGCCGACAATAGATCCCCATCTGCCAGTGAAGTGAGATCCCTGACCCGATGACCTTTCAATGCATCTTGCTCACCCAGCGATTGCCAATCATTGGCTGCAACGTAACTATCGACGTAATTGGTACTGCACGCACTCAATGCCAGCACCATTGAAGCGCCCATCAATACACGCATCCATTTTTTATTATCCATTGTCGTTACCCAAAAAATATAGCCAAAATCAGCAATGGCTAATTATGGCACAGAGGGATTGTGGTTTGGCGATGAAAAAGGGGATTGAGCAGCGACAAAAGTGAAATGCTGCTGGATAGCACCAGCAGCAAGAGAAGGCGGGGCTTAAGCCAAAATAAGTAGTGGCGCGATCATCGACAACGAAATGGCTGCAGAAAAGATAATCGCAAAAGTCATTTTAGCGCTCATTGTTGTTACGTCCTTATGATGCGGGTGGTGTTGGCACCCAAAACAAAACTTTTAAATGCATGTTATATCAACACGAATCATAAAGATACATCAAAAATGACACTTATTATGAATTTGCTCCAGCGGATAGGTATTGGACACAACCGGTTTGATCTCACCCGCTTTGCCTTAACATAATCATTGGCCGTAACATACAATTTAGCGATAACATAAAACAGTAATACCTCATTGAAACGGATCCCAGAATGAAAATTGATTTGACCAAGATGGTGACTGAACGCCGTAACAGCGCCAGCGCCGAGATTGATACGCTATCAACCATTGATATGCTTAACGTCATCAATCAAGAAGATCAGAAAGTCGCGCTTGCCGTCGAAGCGGTACTGCCCGAGATCGCCCGTGCGGTCGATGCCATTGCCGACGCCTTTATGCAAGGTGGCAGGCTGATCTACAGTGGTGCAGGTACGTCTGGTCGCTTGGGCATTCTGGATGCCAGTGAATGCCCACCGACCTTTGGCAGCAAGCCGGAGCAAGTGGTTGGGCTTATTGCCGGCGGCCATCAAGCGATTCTCAAAGCGGTCGAAAATGCCGAAGACAACCGTGAAATGGGGGCAGGCGATCTCCAGGCGCTTAACTTCAGTCGTAAAGATGTGTTGGTCGGCATTGCCGCCAGCGGTCGGACTCCCTATGTACTCGGTGCCATGGACTATGCAAAATCTGTTGGCGCAACGGTTGCCTGCATCAGCTGCAATCCACAGAGCCCTATGGGTCAATCGGCAGATATCGCTATCACGCCTGTTGTCGGCCCGGAAGTCGTCACCGGTTCATCACGCTTGAAGGCCGGTACAGCACAAAAACTGATCCTCAATATGCTCACCACCGGCGCGATGATCAAAACCGGTAAGGTATATGGCAATTTAATGGTGGATGTCGAAGCGACTAACGCCAAGTTGGTCGAGCGGCAGAAGAGCATCGTCATGGCTGCCACAGACTGTAGACGCGAGCAGGCCATTGAAGCACTCGAAGCCTGTGACGGTCATTGCAAGACAGCTATTGTGATGCTGCTAGCTGGCGTGAATGCGGCAGAGGCTTCATCGTTGCTGACCGACAGTCACGGTTTTACCCGCAAAGCTATTCTCAACAATACCGATTAGGGTAAGGCGACTAAAAAATCAGGACGCTCAGTTCAGGCAATCGCAGAATGATGGTGGACCGTGGAAGAGACTAAAGGGTCGAAATCACAACGGGCAGAAATAAAAAAGCCCAGCCGAGGCTGAGCGAAATTTGCGAGTGTCCAAATCTAGACACAATTAGCGAGTCAAATTTTAGCGAGTAGATACAGGTAACATTGTATCTGCATCCATCATAGCTACATCTTCCTTAACCCATACTGGCACGACTACATTAATAGTAGTCCATCTCTCACATTTGAGACTGGTCGGATGTCAATACGACAACACCCGTGTTTCAAACCCGCCAACGGCAATGTACGAGTGTATAAGATCGGTCCTCTCAGCTATCCAACCGGCTTCGTCCTGCGGTGGCGATTGGCGCTGGTTTAATTGATGCATCTCTCGGAGAAAATCCGTATACCCAAAACACTTTTCACATCCGTTGCGAGTGATCTCTATTACCAGAAAACGCAATGTGATATGAGAAGCAAAAAGCCGTAACCGCTCGTGCATGGGAATAACTAACTGGGTATACATAAATTCGATCTTACAAGGAGGATATATGGGAAAGCCAACCCAAGAGGACATCGAGCGATTAGGGCGCTATTTTGCTATCGAGCACAACAATAAGTTTTGGTCGTTATCGGAGGTGGCCGAAGAAAAAGGCGACCAATTACAGCTATTGGAATACGCATTTGGCTCACTCAGCCACTGGAAACAAGTCGGTACGCAAGACAATATCGAGCTGGCTAACCTAGCAGTGGCACGAGCATTGGCCGTCAACCACTCCGCACTGAGTGTGGAGTACGCCCAGCTAGCCTATGATCACTTTGACGGCAAGGGGGCTAACTGGATTCAAGCTTTCACTAATGCCGTGTTAAGCCATGCGTTATTGATCTGTGGGAAAAATGATCAGGCTGCTCTCCTCTATCAGCAGGCGGAAAGCTTCCGTGGAAAGTTAGATGAAGGGGATCTGAGCGTTTTCGACGCGACATTCCAAACCATTCCACAGCTGCAGATTGGGTAGTGCTCATTTCTAATCGAATGGCGAGCCGCAATGCATGATGCTCGCCATGGGTTCAAATGCTATCACCCGCCTTTAATCGGCGAAGTAACTCTTTGACTTCCGCCCTTCCCGCTTCAGATTTACATAGGCTCGCCGGAGAGACCAACCCCAGGGCTATATTTTCCGTGTGCAGCCAATCATCGGCTCTTTCCCTATCGCCAAAATACGCTAAGGCATCATCATAGAGTGCATCGGGAACCTGTTGTTTATCCATTCACTGTCTCCTATCCGGTCACTACCTATTAAGCTAGCCTGATTTCATAATAGCGACAGTTAGCAATATCACAATTGACCGACAAAAGTGAAAACCATACTCTATACCCAAGTTACTTGGGTATAGACCCCAGCCCCCATTACATAAAAACAAAAACAACAAGCCCAACCTTAGCTGGCTGCTTGCGTTTGCAACAAGGAAACCTGCATGAGCAACACCATTGACTTAAGCCTGCTCATAGAGCGTATCTCTGCCGCAGATACCGACGAACAACGTCAAATTTTCAATGAACCTGAGCTTCAACAACTGGAAGCCGGTGCCTTCGCAACCTTATTTGAAGCCCTGCCGCTCGATCAGCGTATGGAGCTCTGGCGTCAGCTTCCCCTCAATGATCATGTCGATGTCCTGACCGCGATGCGCGGCGACACGCGGGAATGGGTAATCCAATCATTGAGTGATGCCGAATTGGATTTGGTACTCGGTAAACTCGATAACCTCTCATTGATTGAATGGGCTGACTCGCTGCCGGAAGACATCATTGAGCGGGCAATTGAAAAGCTCAGTAAAGAAGACATTGAACTGTTTGATCGCGCCAACCAATACGATGACGATCAAATTGGCCGTTATGCCAATCCCAAGGTACTTTCACTGCCACAGGGGATCTCGGCCAAACGTGCCAAGGTGCTACTGGAGCGCTACGGCTACCAATACCCCGCGTCGATTTATGTCGTGACCCGTGACACCAAGTTTGTCGGAACAGTCAATTACCAGCAGTTGGTCGAAGCCGAACCACTCACCAAGCTGAGCAGCCTGGCCGATACCGATACGCTGGTCTTGGAAGATGATGCTTCGCTCGCCGAAGCGGTAGAAGCCGTAGAGCACAGCCAGCAATTCAGTATACCGATCGTTGATGAGAACTTTGCCTTGATCGGTGAAGTCGATACCCATCTAGCCCTCGAGCTGATGCGAGAGAATTATGAAAGCACCTTGATGGCCAATGCCGGTATGAGTGAAGAGGACGACTTGTTCGCCCCGATCACCAAAAGTGCCAAGAAGCGTGCAGTCTGGCTGGGGATCAACCTTATTACTGCGGTACTGGCCTCTATGACCATCAGCTTGTTCGAAGATGTAATAGCCCAAGTCGTAGCCCTTGCGATCCTGATGCCGATTGTCGCCTCGATGGGGGGCATTGCTGGCAGCCAAACCCTGACCCTGATGATCCGGGGTATGGCATTGAATCAGGTTACCCCCGGTAACCGCCGCTCACTGCTCCGCAATGAGTTGGGAATTGGTTTTCTCAACGGCGTGCTGTGGGCGGTGCTGATCGGCCTCATGGCTGGCTTGTGGTTCCAATCACCGCTTATCGGTGTCATTATTTCGGTCGGTATCGTGGTCAATATCATTACTGCGGCCCTGTTCGGTGTCGTGATTCCGGTCGTGCTCGACAGACTTAAACTTGACCCGGCATTGGCCGGCTCGGTGATCCTCACCACAGTGACCGATGTGGTCGGCTTCTTTGCCTTCCTCGGCACCGCCAAGCTGTTACTGCTATAAGGTGCCGGCATAAAAGCTTCTGCTCCTTTCCTCTCAATACACCGAGTGCCTCTAGTGATTATCTAGGCTCAGAGGCACTTGGTTTAGACCAAAATACATAACCAAAAGACATAAAAAATCCGAGTGTATTTCTACACCCGGATCCATTAGTAACCTAACCAATATTGCTATTGAAATAGCGGTCGGTATGGCAGCTCAAAGGGTTAGTCGATGCTGCTTTGCGCCGTTGCATAGAAATCACGAGCCCTTGCCCACACACCGTTTGGATCGTCACCCTGACATAGCGTCAGCAGGTGAGGCAGAAGCTGTCCGGCGAAATCTTCGCTGCTTTCCTTGGGTAGTACGGTCGGTAGGTGATCGACCGCCTGCACATACACACCACTAACATCCGACTCAATAATTGGTTTAGCCAGCTTGGTGCATTGGTTGTAAATACGAATTGGGTTATCTGGATTGTTTGGATCGCAACTGACATCACTGATCATGCTCAAGCGCGGTGAATCGCCTAGGCTCTCTTTAGTAATAAACGGCGGCGTCCCTTCAGCCAAGTAGGCACAGTTAACCAAAATATCGTAGTCATTGATGGCGGTGAATGGGCCACCGGCTTTGGTTTCCTCGATATCCCAACCGTCAGCATCGATACCCAACTCAGCAAACAAATCCAACGCACCCCGGCCACAACGACCAAATTGACCGATAACCAATACCTTAGGTTTATCAGCCAATGTCGCCACCTGCGCTCCCAGTACCGCTAGATAATGCTCGCGGTCTGGGTAACTGCTCACCGCTCCGAACGCGTCTTTACACTGTAAATGGTGGATAAAGCCGGACAAACCAATCGCCGCACCGACATAACCCGCCCAATAGCCGAAGGCACAAACGCGCTTGCCTAGCTCGTCTTGCAGAAATTCCAAATCAAGGATCTGACCACCACCGGCATTGAATCGCGATAGGATCTGTACTGCTTCATCCTGTCCCTTGAAAGCGTGGGCGAAGTAAATGTGCTGATGCTTGAGTGCAAAATCGGCGTCTGCCAACTCTTTCAACCCCAGGATATAGGCGTGATCCGGCGCTTCAGTCCAGCTATGTCCATCTGCCAGTTCACAACCGACGTCAACATAGGCCTGATCGGGAAAGATGCGCGTTGTGCTGCGCTCCACAATCACTTGCGCACCCGCATCAATCAGTGATTTGGCTCCTGTTGGTGTCAGTGCTGTTCTGTGCTCACCAACTTTTACTTCATCTCTTAGCCAAAATAGTGTGTTCATCATCAATCCTTTATAAACAGATGTTTTTAAGCAGATACTTATTAAGCGGTAACAGGGCGGCTTATCGAAGCCTGACGGCGCACCATCAAAACAATCAACGCAACTTGCAATACGGCGGCCAATACAATGGTGTACGGGCTACGGGTGATCTCGGCAACCATAAAACCAATACTGGCGGTCACCCCGGTCAAAATGGCATATGGGAACTGGGTACGGACATGGGAAACGTGATCGCACCCGGTAGACATCGAACTCAAAATCGTGGTGTCTGAAATCGGTGAAGAATGATCGCCCAACATACCACCGCTAAGCGCAGCACCGATACAAATCAACGGATCAGCACCGAGCGCACTGGCAACCGGAACGGCAATCGGGATCAAAATGGCAAAGGTGCCCCACGACGAACCTGTCGCAACCGAAATAAAGCTGCCGATAACGAAGATCATTGCAGGCAGCAGGAATACCGGCAGGCGGTCATTCATCACCTGGCTGATATAATCCCCGGTTCCCAGAGATTTACAGATGTCACCCAAGGTCCATGCCAATAGCAAGATAACCAAAATTAGCATGATTCGCTGCATTCCCGACACAAAAGTATTGAAGGCTGTCGAAGCGGTCATAGTTTTGGTGTAGGCGTAGTAGGCAATTGCCGTTACCGAGGCAATCAGATAGCTGGTTCCCAACGACGCGCGGATCACCGGGCCGTTAATGGTACCGTGCAGATGGTAATTGTAGCTAAACAGGGCAATCAGCGAACCAAACAACACCGTCAGCGGCAAAACAATCAATGATATTCGACCAGATTTAACCTGCAGCTCTTGGTCTGATGACGGCTCACTCATTACCGCCTGCTGGCGGGCTTGGTGCTCGGCTTCAGCCATTGGGCCCCAGTCTTTTCTCAGCACCGCATACACCGGGACACTGAACAATGCCAGCAAGGCATAGAGCTGATAGGGGATCACCTGCAAGAACATCGTGAAACCATCAACTTGCTGACCCATGTTTGCAAAGGCATTTTCAATCAGCCCTTGCGAATACACCCCCCAGCTGATGATTGGGATCAGCACACAAACTGGCGATGAGGTTGAGTCGATAATGAACGCCAGCTTTTCTTTGCTCAATTTGAGTTTCTGGTAAATTGGCGCGAACATCGGACCAAGGATCAACGAGTTGCCCGAATCCGTAAAAAATATCCCAATCCCGGTTGCCCAAGTGGCTAGCTGGGCTTTCAACGGCGATGACACATAACGGGTCGCCATGGACGAAAACGCCGCCATACCGCCACTTTGTTCAACCAGGTAGATAAAACCCGAAATGATGGTAATAACAATAATGATCTGTGCATTGCTGCCCGAGGCTAGCTGAGTAAACGGCCCATCAGACAGGAACATCAACGCAGTATCGACTGGATGACCCTTGGTTAAGATCAGCATGCCGCTGATCACTGCCACTCCTAGGGCTAAAACAACATGCCGAGTGGTAAAGGCGAGTATCAATGCCAGCACCGCAGGTACGATGGACAACAATCCGTAATCAGCCATTCGTAGACTTCTCCTGAAAAACAAAAAGGTATATACCCAAGCAACGTCAAGCAATTTGGAGTGACTTGAGTATTAAAGAGGCGGGCGTATAGGAACACGCGAGCAGACAAAGGCTGTACAAAGTAGGTAGACGAACTTACCTGTTCGATGACAAAAATTGCGGTAGCTCCCCATCCAGGCAGGGCCTGGATGACAGTGCTGCTCCTATTAAGAACAACCCCAGCAGCATGGCTGACGACCGGTACTGCTTCGGCATTGGCTCCTTTCGTTTAGCTTCTCTGGCTGTCGACCTTCACTAAACTACTGTTAGACAATGCGCCTCTACTAACGAGTAAGACTGAATAACTTCTCACTCTACATTGAATAAAACACAAATCTGGCCAAACCAAACTGAATTGACCACACAATGTGATAAAGGTCACTAAAATTGTTTTTCAAAACCTTAATTTAACATAATCAATAACTGGGAAAGCATTAAACTGCAGAGGAAACCACCAGGGCGATCGTTATTTCTGCTATTTCACATAACGGTATACCGAGTATCAAGATGTGGCGATTGATGCTTGGTTTGATTAAAGAGAGCGCGAGGTGTTATCGAACAAGAGGTGACTGCATATTTACGCAACCAAGAGAGGTAAGAGAAGGTATTGGAGGAGAACGTAGGATCAGATATGACAGATATAAAAAATGCCGGCCTAAGCCAGCATTTTATCACAAAGTAAGTTTCGGCTTACAGAGCTACAACGTTTGCAGCTTGTGGGCCTTTTTGACCTTGTTCAACGTCAAAAGAAACCTTTTGACCTTCAGCAAGAGTCTTGAAGCCTTCAGAAGCGATAGCGCGGAAGTGTACGAATACATCAGCACCGCCGTTTTCTTGAGTGATGAAACCGAAACCTTTCTCTTCGTTGAACCACTTAACGATACCAGTTGACTTAGACATGGACTGCCCCTTATAAATTCATTAATAAACTAATCGCATTATGCGATATGATAGGTTAGTGAATTATTTAATGTTACGTTCAATCTAAGGGAAACAGTGAGATACAGTACGATAACGTAAAAGTAGCTAAAGGTTTAACTTGTACTTGATGTTGCATTGAATAACTCTTTGTTCTAAAGAACGAGAGGGATATTAACAGCTGGGCGCTTTATGTACAGCATTATTTTTAAAAAATTCAAAAAAAAATTTGAACCGTCCAAATTTCCACGCCGCAATCAAAACATCCTACCAGCAACCCGCATGGTAAACGGGTACTCTCAGCGCTAAATCCCTTATACATAAAGCAGCCATCGTTACACTCACAAGGTTAGCCATGGTGTTTGGCTGCCTTATATAGGGTGGATAGCGACAACCTATCGACTCGAGAGAGACTAATACCCCGGACCGAACAAGTCCGGGGCGATGATAAATTAGTGGTTAATCCAGTGTTTTACTGCAAGTTCAGCCACTTGCATTTCGATATCAAAAGGTACTGGCTGAGGGATGTTTTGCAGCGACTCTCGATTGAGGGCAATCCGCTCCAAGCTTAGCGATTGCAGCGCCAAGCCCAGATCCATAATCTCTATTGGGTTGCCATCGCCTGCCGACAGGTTTACGAGGTTGGCATCTGACAGCACAAATAGCTGTTTGTCTTCCAGCTGATAAGCCGTCACATGCGGGCGGATTTTATCTTGGCTTTGACTGATGGCGGCCAGGTCAGGCAAGTTGATTTCACGCTGGAAATGGCCCGCATTGGCAATGATGGTGTTGTCGCGCATCAACTCAAAGTGCTCTTTGCGCAGCACATTATCACGTCCGGTGATCGTTACTACCATATCGGCATCAGGCAATGCATCTTCCAGTTTGGCGGTATAAAACCCTTCCATGTGCGCCTCGAGCAACGTCAAAGGGTTTGATTCAACAACGGTAACATGTGCGCCCATGCCTCTTAGACGCTGTGCTGTCCCCGAACCACAGTAACCATAACCAATCACTACCACTTTCTTGCCATGCAGCATCACGTTGGTCGCACGCATGATGCCATCGACGACCGATGAGCCCACACCAAAGCGGTTCTCGATGATGCGTTTGGCTTGGGTGTCGTTGATGATCAGGGTACTGAATTTGTCGGCATGAAAATCTTCTCGCAGACGGTTAGCGCCTGTTGTAGTCTCTTCCGTTGCGCCAAGCAATGATGATTGGAAATGAGAAAACTCAGATTCAGTGAAAATCAGCTCGTGTAAATCGGCTCCGTTATCTGCAATGATATCTGGCTGATGTGATAACACCTTGCGACAATAGTTGATATGATCATCAAAACTCTCATCACGACGGGAATAGACGCTCACCCCATAGTCTTCAACCAATGCCGCTGCCGTTTCATCTTGGGTTGAACCAGGAGAGCCAGTGATCACCACTTTTGCTCCCCCTTTGGTTAGAGCCTCCAACCAAACGCCGGTTTTAGCTTCAACGTGCAAGCAAATACCGATCGTCAATCCGGCAAATGGTTGTTCTTTCTCGAAGCGCTCGATGATACTGCGCATGATCGGCATGTGGTTTCGAGCCCAATCAACACGTCGGCGACCAAGTGGCGCAAGAGAAAGATCAGCAACGTCATGTTCAGGGTAGGTATTTTGTTTCATATGAGCCTCTATTGTGAGAACGTTTTGTTGGCCCACAAATCTTCCCTGAAACGCCATGAAAACTTAATCAACTTATCAAGAACAGATAGTTTCCCCTGAGTGCAAAATAATGTGACATTTCACATAACCATCATCAAAACACTGAAAATACTCCTGCTTAGCCAATTTATTCGCTATACAGAAACGATAATCACCAAAACATAAACGTTTCCCTTTCAAATGACGCATAAGGAAATAACGGGTGAAAACCATGAACCTGAATTTATTGGCCACCTTCTATACCGTGGTCATGAACAACTCATTTTCTGTCGCTGCCGACAAACTCTGCTTATCAAAATCGGTTATCAGCAAGCACGTTAAGCAACTTGAACATGAACTACGCTGCTCGCTGATCCAGCGAACCACCCGCCAAATCAATCTCACCGAAGAAGGGCAATTCTTGTATGAGCGTTGCACTGAGATTTTCGACAGCGTTGATAAATGCTACGGCTTCATTGACGAGCGTAAAGATATCGTCAGGGGAAAATTGCGGGTGAAAATGCCTGCGGTACTGGAGTTTGATAGCCATATTACCGACACCTTCGAACAACTCCTACGGGCCTACCCAGAGCTAGAGCTTGATATCATCTTTGATAACCAAATCGGCGATTTGATCCATGAACACGTCGATGTCGTTTTGAGGATAGGGGAGCTTGAAGACAGTTCCTACAAGTGTAAAAAAATTAAAAATATCGGTACGTATGTTGTCGCCTCACCTGACTATTTAGATAAGTACGGTATACCGGAAAAGCCAGCCGATCTCACCAACCATAAATGTATGAACTACAGCCACTGCCTCACTAAGGGCAGGTGGATGTTCAATGAAGGTGGTCAGGAAATAAAAATTGAAATAGCCCCCTTTATTCAAACCGAAAGTGAGTCATTACTTACTCGCTACGCAATAAAAGGACTGGGCATAACCACAACCCTCGATTTTATCACCGAAGCCCATATTCAATCTGGAGAGCTGATCAGCTTGCTGGATGACTTTACTTGGAAAACTGAACTGTATGCCGTGTATCCCAACAATGCCGTCATGCCGTTGAAAACCCGTAAGCTCATCGATTTACTTGCAAGTACCTAACAAGTGGCCTGGCTATGGCTCAGGCCACTCTATCTCTCAGCATAGCCCTAGCGCTCCTGATCCTAGCCAAACACATTTAGAAACACTTCCCCAAGGCTTTTTTCAGTATCTGTTCAAGCAACGCGGCTATGATGGTCGCGAATTATCCCCGATAAAAGTATTGCTATGAGTGTGTTCGATCTAATCGCTGAAAACCAAATTCAAGATTACAACCGCCGCAAAGCCAATGGCGAAGTCGATGAATCTCGCGCTATCAAGCCCGAAGAGAGAACCAGTTTTGAATCGCACCTGTTTAAATCCATTGTGGGTTGCTATGAAAAAGCGGCTGAGAAGCCCGTCGAAGAGCGTCAGTCGTTAGAAGAACGTGCCGAGAACTTGCGCATGCAATTGCTGATCGGTCTAGAGCAAAAAGGTATGCGTATTACCGCTCAATCCATGTCAAAAGAGCTGATGAGCAAGCGCCAAGCGATTTTGGGCAGCGAATAACGTTACCCAAACCCCAACGGGTAATTGCACACAGGGATCGTGTCATTTGCTTTACTATTCCACCCACCGGAAAGTCTGTTTACTCTCGTCTAAATATGTCTCTTTGTAACTGCAGGTTACGCCGTATTAATACCCTCTAAGACCTTGGTCGCACTTATTAAAAACTTCATTACATCGCCATAAACCCAGCTAAGAAACAAGATGCGCATCAAGTTTTTTACCGCCCATTTCTGATTAATTGACAACCAAGCAGAGCGGTCAGAAGGACGATGTTATGAGAGTACAAATTCGATGCCCAGAATGTTATTGCACCTCTGGTTTAAACCGAGTTAGGCGTAAATGGCATGAAAAGCCACTCACCACAACCGGACAAGAAAAACTTCAATGCCCAGCTTGTCTCTCTTTTTTCATGCGTGGAATCGGTGAGCAAACATTACTGTATATTGGCACTCATGATGCCGTGAAGAAAAAACAGCCAGAATTTGAGCTTTAACCTTTCCATACACATTTAGTAAGCTCAATCCCTATGAAAGCGCCGGATAAGTTTGGCGCTTTTTAATTTCCGCTATCAGGCTAATACGGCAGGTTACTTCCCCCCCAAAGTCTTCATTGACCATTCAGTGGCCGATTATGATACTTATATGGCAATCAAGCATGGTAGTGGCCGGGCGAAACTAGCCTTACCCTTAATGCAAATGACGATGCTCTTAACACACCACATCGGGGGAGATATGCTCAATATGGATTTTCAGCAACGTTTGGTCATAGACACCGAGAAAATGAAGTGGCTGCCCAGCCCCGCTAGCGGAGTATGGCGCAAGCCGCTTGAACGGCAAGCCAAAGAGGCAGGCCACACCACTAGCATCGTGCGCTATGCGGCAGGCTCGTCATTTGCCCCCCACCCTCACCCTATGGGCGAGGAAATCTTTGTTATCGACGGCGTTTTCTCGGATGAAACCGGTGATTTCGGTCCCGGCACCTATATCCGTAATCCACCGGGGAGCCAACACGCGCCGTTCAGCAAGCAGGGCTGTACTCTCTTCGTTAAACTCAACCAGTTTTTACCACAAGACAGCCAACAGATCCGCACCGATACCAATCAAACACCTTGGCTCACGGGCATCGGCGGTCTGCGAGTCATGCCGCTGCATGAGTTCGGCCACCAGCACACCGCCTTGGTAAAATGGCCAGCCGGTGAACGGTTCCAGCCTCACCGACACTGGGGAGGGGAGGAAATACTGGTACTCTCCGGCCAGTTTCAGGATGAATTTGGCCAGTACTCGACAGGCACTTGGCTGCGCAGTCCACACCTAAGTGAGCACTTCCCCTTTGTCGAGCAAGAAACGGTTATCTTGGTGAAAACAGGGCACTTACCGCAGCAAGACAATTAAGTGTATGAGCAATGAATCTATCACGCCGAGCTGTCAGCGTTCGGCGTGTGGTCGCTGCAACCATTATTGCACAACGGATAGCGAGTAATAGTCCACGTCCTGCTCGGAATAATCATAAGCAAATCCCAGCTTCTTGAGCACCTTAACCGATCCCGCATTGTCAGGCTCCACACCGGCAATAAACCTAACAGCGTGCTGTTGCTCACTCAAATAAGACACCAGCCCCTGCATTGCCTCGGTGGCCAACCCTTTGCCCCATTGGGCTTCAGCCAGCACATAGCCCAAGCGGTAACCATTATCTGATTCTGGAAAAACAAATAGATACCCCGCAACCTGCTTTTGATGCGTAAGCCTCAATACGGCACCCGTTTGCGCCATGCTGTCCAGCCAACGATCCACATCATCAGTGGAGGTAAAGTTCTGACAAGAGGGCGGCAGGTAACGGCTGACAGACTCGGTAAACAGGGTCAGGATTTCCGCTTGGATCCCCGGCATCGATTGATCAAGCGTCACGGCATCCAATCGGTTGGTTGAGAAGGTCATCTCTATCTTCATGTTAATTTTCCTTTATTTTGCTGCCGCTATCTTAATAAAATTTTTTACTGCTGAAGATAAATATTTCTCTATTTTCATCCCCAAGCTGACTCGCTATGTTCACACTTCTTTTCCACGTCACAACTTACTTTCAACCCAACATATATGCTTAGAGGCAGTTGCCTCTAACATGAAGGAGAACCTCATGGACGTGCTTATTTTGGCCGGCCTTATTCTGCTCAATGGCGTATTTGCCATGTCAGAAATCGCTCTGGTCACTGCACGGAAAAGTCGCCTGCAAAAACTCGCAGGCAATGGAGACAAAGGCGCGGTAAGTGCCATCAAACTCGGCGAAGAACCAACCCGCTTTCTGTCTACCGTACAAATTGGTATCACCGCCATCGGGATCCTCAACGGGATTTTCGGCGAAGCTGCCCTTGCTGGCCCACTGGCTGAACATTTACAGCAGTTTGGCCTCAATACCAAAACCAGTTCGGTTACCGCAACCACCATCGTGGTTGTCAGTATCACTTACCTGTCCATTGTGATTGGCGAACTGGTTCCAAAGCGCATTGCCCAGCTCAATCCAGAAAGCATTGCCCGCCTGATGGCACGCCCGCTAACCGTATTGGCCAGCCTGTCGCGGCCGTTTGTTTTCTTGCTGACAGCCTCGACCGAGTTCACCTTAAAGCTACTCGGAAAACACAACCAAGATAACCAAGCCGATGCGCTGACCGAAGAAGATATTAAAGCAATACTCGCAGAAGGCTCACTAAATGGAGTGATTGAAAAACAAGAACATGCGATGGTTAGAAATGTCTTTCATTTTGATGATCGTAAGGTCACCTCGTTGATGACACCACGCAGTGAAATTGTGGCCCTGGATCTCGATAAGCCCAGCGAGAGCAACCTCAACTATTTGGTCGCATCCAGCCACCAGCACTTTCCCGTTGTCCAAGGTAGTATGGATAATCCCAAGGGCGTTATTACCACCAAGCAGTTACTGCAATATCACATTGCCCGGCCACGCTGCCCAATAGACCATTACCTACTACCGGCTATGTTCATCCCGGAAAATTGGACCGGAAACCAACTGCTGGAGCATTTCCGCCATTCCGGCGATGTCATGGTGTTCGTGGTCGATGAATACGGGGATGTCCAAGGTATTGTCACCCCCAAAGACATTCTCGAAGCACTGGCCGGCGAATTCAAAACCCGTGCCCCAGAAGATATCTGGTCGGTAGAAAATGACGACGGCAGTTGGTCGATGGACGGACTGATCCCCATCTTGGTAATGAAAGATTTGCTCGAGATCGATGCCTTACCCGACGAAACACTGCACGGCTACCACACCTTGAGCGGCATGCTGATGTGGAGTCTGAGTGGGCTTCCATCTGTCGGCGACAGTATTCATTGGGAAGGATGGCACTTTGAAGTTACCCAGGTCGATGGTAACCGGGCTGATAAAATCACTGTCACTCGGCAGGCACCAGCAGATGACGACGTTGAAAATGCTGATACCAAAGCCGGTTCCACAGAAATGCCCCTCCAGGACGAGGCAAAAAAAGAGGAGTAGCAGCAACATTTTACATAGCCCTGTCTTTGATAGAAATGATCGCAGGTATATTCCGCCGACAACCGGTGAGCAACCAAACTCACCACTGTAATTTGCTTAACAGCCTCGCTGTTATTTATGAAGATGATCGATGAAAACACATTTCATGTTTTTAGCATTGAGCCTTGGCTTGCTCAGTGCTTCAACTGTTGCCCAGGCCGACGACAAAATCACCCTAGGCAGAACTATCTTGCTCGGCAAAAGTGATCACGGCGCACAGATCCCCTTGCTGGTATGCCGCCGGGTCGATGCCATCAAGGTGAAAGCAGAGCGCGATATGCGCCTAGAGCGGGTGGTGGTTACCTTCAACAATGACGATACCAAGACCATCCATTTCCACCGCAAACTGGATAAGCATGACCAAACGGACTGGCGCAAGTTTGCCTATACCCGCTGCGTGAAGAGCTTGGAAGTCTTCGGCAAAGCCGAGGACTCATCGGCCGGTGTCAAGGTGTACGGACGGCAGTAAGGCATCTTCTTGCCCCCATATACAAAACAAGGGCAGTAGCGTTAGCTGCTGCCCTTGTTCTTTTCTGAACAGGTATGAATAACGCCGATTTGCAAGCTCACAGGTTCATTGGCCTACACTTGTTGTAATCTCAACAACAAGGAGTCTGCAATGTCCCGATATGTTGCTTGCCTAGCTACCCTTCTCGTTAGCATAGGAGTCAGTGCTAATGTAAAGATTTCCGGTGACGGATTCGAAATCAGTAAAGACTGCCTGAAACTCGAATCTGATAATGTCAAAATCACCTCTGAAGAGTGTGAGCAATGGAAAAAGAATCAAGAAAACCGCAGTGTTCACGGTGATGACAACCCGGGTAAAGGCAATAAAAAAGATAAGAAACCCAAAAAAGAAACCTACTAAGCCATCCCCCTATTGGGCGGATAAAGGGCTCCGCCCAATCTGGAAATTCGCTGTGATCTAGGTGTAGCAGGTGTGCTAGGTAGACTGGCGAACCAGCAATTCCGTCCCGAGCTCGATTTTACGCTCGGTTTCACGCCCTTCGACCACGTTGACCAGCATGGTTGCAGCCTGCGATCCCAGCTGGAATATTGGTGTATCCACAGTTGTTAACCCGACCGGCAACATGTCACTGTTGGGGATATTATCAAACCCGGCAACAGCGATATCAGCAGGGATAGACAATCCCTTTTCCAATAATGCCTTCATCGCACCGATCGCCATCAAATCCGATGCGGCGAATACCGCATCAAAATCAACCTGCTTCAATTCAGACACAATGCGGTAGGCATCTTCTTGGTAGTAATCCGCCTTGTATGCCCAGCTTTCATTAAACTCGATGCCGTGATCCAGTAAAGCCTGGCGGTATCCATCGAAGCGATCCCGCGCCGCTTTGATGACATCCAACTTCCCGAGGAACAGAATTTTCCGGTAACCACTCTCAATCAAATATTGGGTCATCCGATAGGCAGACTGGTAGTGTTCAACCAACACCGCATTGACCGTATCGTCCTTAAGATCACGGGCGATAGAAACAATCGGCACCCGGTGGTCAAACAGCGACAGGAACTGCTCGTCTGGCATTCGGGTACCCCAAATCAATAACCCATCGTAAAGGTTGGAGCTCAATTCACCTTGGATAAACGCCAGTTCATTATCCGTCTTGGCCATGCGCAGGGTCAGCTCATAGCCATGTTGATTCAACGACGAGCCGACACCATTAACCAACTTGTAAATATACGGGTTGGTCAGGTATTCATAATCCGGGCCTGAGATAACAAGGCAAATATGCTTGGTCGACTTGCTAGCAAGCATTTTTGCCGCACGGTTTGGTATATAATTTAGCGACTTGGCCGCTTCCATCACCTTGGCTTTGGTCGCCTCACTGACCCGGTTTTTATTATTCAGTACATACGACACCGTCACTGCCGAAACACCTGCCACTTTGGCAATATCTTTTAATGTCGCTGCCATTTTACTACTCCATGCCTCGGTCTAAATCTCAGCCTAGGCTTCAGGTTATTCAGTCAAAAATACTAGCTTAACGACATCCAGCACACTTAACAGCGCGTGAATCTCAATACTGTAGACATTATACCGAAACAAATGCCTGCGCACAGAGCATAAATTCGTTACTTTATTAGCTGAACCTTTGCCATCGAACGAAATCATGAGATACGGCATTGACGGCAACCCATAGCGATCCTTGTGCCCGAATCGTCGAAGATAAAGTATTCTAATAACAATATAGGAATGAAACGATGAACATCTTAGACGCAATTGTCCTCATCGCTTTTCTGGCCGGTTTGGTCGGGATTGGCTTTTGGTCATCCAAACGGATGACCAACAGCGCTGATATGTTTTCTGCCGGCGGGAAATCCCCGTGGTGGATATCTGGCATCTCGGCGTATATGACCATGTTCTCTGCCGGCACCTTCGTGGTATGGGGCGGCGTCGCCTACCGCCTTGGTGTGGTGGCCATTACTGTTTGTATGAGCATGGGGATCGCAGCCCTGATCGCAGGATACTTCTTTGCCGGTAAATGGAAGGAATCCGGCGCGACCTCGGCGGCTGAATTTGTCGGTCAGAAATACGGCCAAGGCGTACTGCAAATGTATACTTGGCTGGGTATCATTACCCGCATTATTGGCGTCTCGGTAGCCCTGTATTCAGTGGCAGTGATTGTCAACTCACTGCTCCCACAAGCCCCCGATAGCGTCTTTGCCGATGACAATGGCTTTTTAAGTGTTAACTGGCTGATCATCATCGTCGGTACGGTGATCATCCTCTATACCTTCCTTGGCGGCCTATGGGCGGTACTACTGACTGATTTCACCCAATTTGTGATACTCATGCTGTCGGTCTGCCTGATCCTGCCAATGATTTACAGCTTGGGCGGGGGTGGCGAAAACATTCTCGCCCACCTGCCTGAAGGACACCTATCACTCTTCAGCAGCAACTATACCCAAATCTTCATCTTCGGCTGGATTTTGGTACACGTATTCAAAGTGGGCGGTGAGTGGGCTTTCGTCCAGCGCCACCTGTGTGTCGAGTCACCAAAAGATGCGCGCAAGGCCTCTTACCTGTTCGGCGCGCTGTACATCATCACACCAGTACTTTGGATGCTACCACCAATCATTTACCGCACCATCAATCCGGATGCCAACCCTGAGCAGGCCTACATCTTATCGGCACAGGCTGTCTTGCCCGTCGGCATGCTAGGCCTAGTAGTATCATCAATGCTGGCAGCCACTGCGAGTATGGCCTCCTCCGAACTCAATGTGTTCTCCGGCGCCCTAACCACCGAGTTCTACGGCAAGCACATCAATCCGCAAGCCAACGATGAGCAGCTGCTCACCGTCGGACGCCTAATGACTATCATGCTAGGTATACTGGTCATCGGAATCAGTATTGCCATCCCATATTTGGGCGGTGCCGAAAAACTGATTGTCAGCATTACCAGCCTGTTTGTCGGCCCGATGGTAATGCCAACCCTGTGGGCTTTGTTTGTCGGAAAGGTCACTAAGCTCCACGCTTACCTCACTGTGGCTGTAACCGCTGGGGCAGGCATCCTGCTTCAATTTGTGCTTGCCCATATTGATTGGGTTGCCGCTCACATGGGGGTAATGAATCAGGCCGTGGGCCTCTTGGTACCGGTCGCCATGCTGTTGCTTGCGGATACCATCATGAAAAAAAAGCAACTAACGGTTGCCTCTAACGCTAGCTAGCTGGTCATTGAGTAAAACTAAGTACCATTTATTTCATGGCGATGCCAGCAAAGCCAGAGTTTCGATTTTTGAGCTGAATAACAACCCCAAGCATATGACCAGAGTCAACACTCATGATCGTTAATAGTCCTGCCGAGTGAGCATCGGTCTCACAAGTTGATTCCTTAATCATTACGTCGTAGTGCATCTGCTCTGGATTACCAAGGCCAGAATTCAATGCTTTAGCGGTTGTTGTGCACCCTTGCTGTCCGGTGATGCTCGTTCAAAGAGGGTGTCTAGATATTCATGAGATTGCATTTGCATGGTGTGATGATGAGCTTTTTTACCTTTAAAATCATGCACCTAAATTCAGGTGGTTACTCCTAGCGCTGCAGTATTGAAGCTTCACGTTGAGTTGAAATAGGCCCATAATCAATTTGATCACATAATCAATTTGATGATTTTAAACTCACTTTTGGACAATTTTGAGTTAGACCTCTTGCTCTACATGTGTAACATCAGAGGAATTAGTGTACCCTTACACCTGAAATCAAGGGAGTTGATGACCTAGCTATCTAGTTCATCTAACCTGAATCTTACCGATCTCATTGCTACGGCTATATGAATACTTCGGATGATATATCCAATATATATTTGGGTTATCAGAGTCTCGAGATATCCACAACTCAACCTCTCCAGAATGAATAACAATACGCAATGTGGTTCTATCTACTGGTCGAGTTTTATTGGTAGAAATGTATATCTGATTTTTTAATGCACTGATCAATCTTTTTTCATCAACTTCAAGAGTTGAGCCTACGATAAAACTGTATTCACTCAACTGTTCTGACAGTTCATTTCTAATCATACGTTTAAGAAACAGTAATGAAAAAAAGCTGATCAGCATGACACAAAAAAATAGAATCATGACTTGCTTTCTTCTCTTCCATTTTTTGAATAAAGCAGTAAAAAATATTATAAAAACACATACAGGGATAAGCGTATGTACAGCCACATGCCATGTGTCATATAGTTTGCTCATAAATAACCTAGTTACAGAAATCACCAGGCCTCAATGTGTGTAATTTCCATTGCGCTTTTCCCTTGAAAAATTTACATCATTGAGAGGTATGGTGACGACTTAATCTCATATTCTGAAAAGCATTACCAATTATAGGTATCACTCCTTCAGAGAGTTAAGTAAGCCAATAATCTATTGATTAAAAAGGGGCTCTAATTTCCCATCCCAATTAATGGTATTTACAACCCACTCATTTTTTGGCTTGTAGAAAATACAATTATACCGCATAGCGTGATATTCAAATTTAATAGCATAAGTGTGCATCACAAAGCTTGAACCGGCTTTTCGGGTTCCAATAAACTCAGTTCCCAATGCAGAGCCAGATCTAAATGTAAATAGTTCAAACTGAGATATTCCTTGGTGAACAAGCTTATTAATTTCTTCCTGATTAATCGGCCAATGCGGCACCAGAGTGTCTGCTAGGTCTTTCATTTTACCTTTCTCGAACAACTTAGCTGAACTATGACATAGTTCTTTGGTACCCTTTAAATCGGGCACACTAGCGGTTACTTTTGTGGCAACTCCTAACAATAAAATCGCAATATAGACTCTCAAGATCAATGCTCCCTTTACCTTGAACTCTTAATCGGCCTCAGCATGCATTCTTTGTATGCAGCTTACTAACACCATTAACAATCAATATTCAACTAAGAGATTATTAATGCAAGTTTAATTAATAGTAAGAGCATCGATTACAATTTTCCAACTCTATCTTTTGGTTTTACGTATAAGTTCCTCTATAGCGGAACACTTTTTTGATTTTTTAGTCTTAAATCACTTATACGCGGTTTACTGTCAAACTAACATTCACAGGTAACAACCGCTTAATCAAGTGTCTAACTCATAATAGGGCAGAAACAAGTTATCAATCCAAACTGTACTGCCAACAAAACCTAGCTAGCAATAGTGTTGACTTGATCATTCGGCCAGCTCCTTACTAACGGTAGACAGTGATTTAATCTTTTTGACCTGAAAACGCTTGGGTAAGCCTTCCTTTATTGAAATCAAATTCAATAAAGGAAAGCGTCATGAATTTAGACTACATATTGGCTTTTATCTTAAGTTTCTTTAATGACCATAACTGCCGTCACCACTTGGCAAAACGATCACCGGATGGTATCTGTGCGCATATTGCAGTCCGTGATAGGCAAGTCTGGCAATCATGGCAGGAATACCGCCCGCTAAGTAAGGACCGTTTCCCTAAGCAGTTTGTCTTTTCGTGGGCAATTGGTGATGCGTTAGTTGGCAAACTTACAATAGAGTACAGCCACTGGCAGAAACGCCCAACAGTTATCAAGCCAACAACGTTCAAGGGGCCAAGCATTAGCTTAGCCCCCCATAACTTATCAGCCTACCCCAAGGATGGCTTTCTCTAACGAGTACTACGAGTGATCATTCAGTTTCTGCATCTGCATCTGCATCTGCATCTGCCGAATTATCGACATTGAGTAACAAGCCGCCAGCAAAGTCGTCGGTGGCAACGACAGAATACACACCGCCATTTTCAACCATGGCTGTAGCCTCCACTGCCGGGGTGAACGTATCATCGCCTTGCAGGATCACGGCCAGCATATAAGTCCCAGCAGGTACGTTGATTACCGCACTATCGGTAAAATCAACGCCTTCAAGCACAACGGTCGACTCGCTAAACATCCCATCGGCAGAGGCGTGAATATTCACTAACCCCAAACCGCCTGCCGTTGGACTAGCATGGACAACACGTACCTTGGCATAGGTTGCAACCGAGCGCAGATCTTCTTCTATTACTACCGGTTCGATGGTTTCGTCGGTAATGCTGTTCAATTTACCCATGGCATAAATACTGGTTGCACTGCCTGCAGTAAATTCCACGCCCGGTGCTTCAATTACAACGAGAGTGTTGTCAGATGAAGCGGCCACTGCCAAATCATAGCTACCGGCATCGACATCCAAACTGCGGAATTCTTTGAATTCAATATTGGTCAAACCATCAACCGGTGCACCTGAAGCCAATACATCGACCGCTGGTGCATCATCAACAGCATGTACTACCCTAACTGTGGCTTTTTCTCCAATATTTCGCAGTACCGCAACAGCTTCACCATCAGCAACCAGTAGATTCACGGGTGATACCGCACCGCCTCCTACATTAGGTACCGCAGAGATCATTAAATCGCTACCACCAGCCAAATCCAATTCACCACTGTCAAAGGCGATATCTTTTGAACCACTGACGGTGATACGAATACGATAAGTACCGGCACCTACCGTTACAGGAAGAATATCACTGTCGATGGCAAAACCCAGTCCGGGTACAGCCGGGTCTACATCGGTGATCTCGTCATCGGTGGTAAGGTAAATATCGACCGGTGGCACATCAGGATGGGCATGCAGTACATCTAAACGGACCTCGTCACCTGTAGGGGCAATATCTTCGCGGCTGAGCACGACTGGCGCGATATCTGCTGTCTGGCCAACAGCAAAGACGTCGTATTGCATATCCGGCGCAAAATCGAGATTCTCGTTGATCACCTCGAGGGTATCTTCTCCGGTCAGCAGGGCTTCAACAGCAACCTCGTAGGCACCGCTG
The DNA here is from genome assembly GCF_003025555.1 of Photobacterium lutimaris. Classification (GTDB taxonomy): domain Bacteria; phylum Pseudomonadota; class Gammaproteobacteria; order Enterobacterales; family Vibrionaceae; genus Photobacterium; species Photobacterium lutimaris. The sequence continues at coordinate 77,108 of NZ_PYMH01000005.1, forward strand.
TCAATGGTCAGCAATCCACTGGCAACTTGGTAGTCGACCCTCTCCAACCCATCAACCGTTTCCCCATTGAGGTTGATGGCAACGAGTGGTGCATCACTACTTGCATGGGTAACGCGCAACTTGGAAGTCGCAGTTGTTGTGTCGTCGTCATCGCTATCTAGACACCCAGCAAGAGCAATGGCGGAAATTACAGCGAGTGTTAGTGGCTTGGCATTCATCAGAGCGTTCCTCAATGTTTGTCTGTGGCATTAGTTACGCATGCCTTGCTTTCTCCCGATCACAAAAAAAAATCTCACTTTTAAGATTCTCTCACTCCTATCGGAAATGCGTAGTCATCCAAACATGCTTTCACCGCGTAAACATAAAAAAAGGAGATCACACCGTGTCGCTAATCAGCAACGAATTTAAACAGTTACCCTTTCTAATGTGCACTGAACACTTAATGCCGATGGGTAATGGTAGAATCAGTGGTACCGGATACAGCTTTACACATACGGTATCTGACGGCCTGCGCGAGGGCGGGTTGTGGTTAGTGATGCAAGATTATTCAGGGCAAACAGCCAACAATAGTGGTGACATCATCATGTTTGCTGCTATTGAAGATGTAGATTGGCTCAGCGAGAGTCAAATTAAACTCAAGTTAGCAATTGAACACTGGGGCAAAGTCACTTCCCCAGTGACCAAACAGCAAAAACTCGAAGGACAGCTCTACCCACTATGGCAAAACAGTTATCTCCCCATGGATGACATTTTGGTTGCTCGCCTCATTGAATGTACCCATCAATTTCATCCTAGTGAACGTCATCACCCGATCAAGCTTGAACATGAAACAGCATATTCTGCAGCACTCCTTGAGGGCACGCCCCATCAACTCAACACCAACTGGGTGTGCTGGCGCTGGCTGGAGATCCTCCCTATCCCGTTAGACAAAAAACAGCGGTTGCTTAAATCCCCTGATGCCCAACTATGTATTCGATACCTGAAAGGAATCATCCGCCAGAGTGATCGTTTCAATTAGTTTTGGCGTTTACTGCAAACAGACATATGCTTTGCAGATAGGGTTACAATGAGAACACATGCAGTCATGCAGTCCGGGATCAGCAAGGAATCTATGATCAACGATGAAGCGCCCACTATTGATGTGGCTCAGCTACTGAACAATATTGCCGATACCCGCTGTCGTCGCAGCTACGAACAGCTGTTTACGTCCGTCGCCCCGAAATTGCTTAATTTTTCCCGCAAGCAATTGCGCGATGAATCTATGGCGATGGAAATCGTCCAGGAAACCATGCTTAAGGTTTGGCTCAAAGCTCATCTCTATGATGAATCCAAAGGGGCGGCCCTGACATGGATTTATTCTGTCGCCAGGAATGTTAAATTTGATTTGCTTCGAAAATCCAAGCACCAGCAGGACTGGGTGCAAGGTGACGATCTCTGGCCAATCCTCCACGAAGAGTTAGATGAAGACAAGCTGCCTGTTGAGTTTCATGCCATTGTGAGCAACGAGCTCGAACGTGTTATTGCCGCTTTACCGCCAGCCCAGGCTGAGGTTGTCAGAATGATCTGTATGCAAGGTGCATCGCACCAAGATGTTGCCGATGCCCTCGATGTACCACTCGGTACAGTTAAAAGCCGACTACGTCTTGCCCTGCAAAAAATGAAGGAGGCCCTCGATGGCTAATATTCGCTTTCATCCTAACTATGACCTCCTCCGCCACTATGCCTGCGGTGAATTAGAGTCGCCGTCAAGCATTATGCTCAACGCTCACCTGGAGTTTTGCCCTCATTGCCGCCAGAAACTGGCATCCATCGAGGCCGAGCAAGCCAGTCAACTTGAGAAAAGCGAGCCCGTGCCATTATCACCGTCTCTGAACGCGATGATGATGGATATTATGGCCCAAGAGGCTGTGGATATACCGGTGCCCGACAAAGCCCCTGCTTGCCAATTGGCGCTGGAAGACAAAGCATATTCACTTCCATCGATTTTACAGCAGCATAACGACAAGATAGGCCCTTGGTCCCGGCTGCCCGGCAACATCAAGCGGGCTCAAGTCGACGTCTGCGGTGACAGCCAAATGAATTTCATCTATATGGATTCGAACAGCGCATTGCCAGAACATACCCATCAGGGGCAAGAAATCACTCTAGTCCTTGCCGGTGAGTTCTACGATGAAAGCGGCACCTACCAACCGGGTGATTTCATTGTACAAACTAAAGAACACAAGCATTTACCGCGTACCCGAGACGGGCAGGACTGTTTATGCCTGACCTTATTAAATGCACCGCTGCACTTCACCTCCGGTCTGGCGACCTTGCTCAATCCATTTAGCCAGTTATTCTTCAGGCACTAATCCAATCATAACCGTATAAAAAACCCCGCTGTGCGAACGCACAACGGGGTTTGTTTTTATGCTGGCACGACTAGATAATTAAGCGTTTGCTGGTTGTTTTACGTTGTAGAACAAGGCAAACAATACCGGCACCACAATCAGGGTCAGGATAGTGGCAAAGCCAAGGCCTGCCATGATGGTGATCGCCAACGAGTTAAAGAAGGCGTCGAAAACCAGTGGGATCATACCCAAAATAGTCGTCAGTGCCGCCATGCTCACCGGGCGTACACGACTAATGGCACTATCAACAATGGCATCATAAGGCACCTTGCCCGATTCCAGTTCGATATTGATTTGATCCAACAGTACAATACCATTTTTCAATATCATACCACTTAAGCTCAGCAAGCCGAGCAATGCGGTGAAGCTGAAAGGAATATTGGTCGACAGCAAGCCAAAGGCCACACCGATAATCGACAGTGGTACCGTTGCCCAAATCACCAATGGCTTCTTCACCGAGTTGAACAAGAAGATAGTGATAACAAACATGAACAGGTACCCCATCGGCATCGAGGCCATCATGGATTCCTGCGCATCTTTCGATGACTCATACTCCCCGCCCCACTCAATGCTATAGCCAACCGGCAGCGGCAGCGCTTCCACTTGCGGGCGAATACGGTTGAACAGGGTTGCCGCCGTTTCGTCGCCCAGCACATCGTGGTCAGCCAGAACCGTCAGGGTACGCTTGCGGTCTCGACGCTGGATCAGCGGCTCTGACCAACCAAGAGCTACCCCATCAATCACCTGTTCAATCGGCACATAGGCCTGTTGTACTGGGCTCCAAAGCTGAAGATTCTGCAGCGTATCGTAATCGATCCGCTCAGATTCCGGCAGACGGGTAATGATCGGCAGCATATGAGTGCCGTCACGTAGCAAACCAATCGTGTTACCACCGTAAGCCATCTGCAGGGTATTGGACAAATCTTCCTTGGAAATCCCCAAACGACGAGCCTTGGTTTCATTAAACTGCGGCACTAACTCTTTGGTACGTTCACGCCAGTCGTGACGAACATTGCGCGCGCCTGGATCTTGCAACAATACATCCTCGACCTGCAGCGCGATATCACGCAACGTTTGCGGGTCTGGACCGATGATCCGCGCTTCAATTTTCGAGGCTGGCGATGGGCCAAATTCCATCAGCTTGAACAGGAAAGTCGGCTGATCAAACTTGGTAGGCAAGCTTGCATCGAGCTTGTGCAGCAAATCGAACATGTTGTCACGGTCGGTGGTGCGGACCTGCAACTGGGCATATGACTCGTAGCTTTTCTCCGGCTGGTAGGTCAGCATGAATCGCTGCATCCCCTGACCGACAGAGGTCGTCACGAACGCCACATCCTCTTGGTTACGGATATACTGCTCAACCTTTTCGGTCTGCGCCATGGTCTCTCTTATATCAGTCCCTTCCGGCATCCACATATCGACATAGAACATCGGCGTGTTGGATGGCGGAAAGAATGACTGCTTCACCTGACCGAACGCGATCACAGCCGTCACTAGCAGGGCAACCATGCTGGCCATGGTCAACCAACGGAATCGCAAAGCGAATTTCAGCAAAGCACCAAAGACAGTAAACATCACGCCTTTGTACGGATCTTCTTCATCCTGCTGGGCATTGTCTTCATCTTTTAATAACAGATCCGCCAAGAATGGCGTCAACGTCAGTGCAGTGACCCAACTCAAGAATAAGGAATAACACAATACCCAGAACAAGGAGCCCATAAACTCACCGGTGGCGTCCGAAGACAAACCAATCGGTGCAAAGGCCGTAATGGCGATCACCGTGGCACCCAGCAATGGCCATTGTGTTTGCTTGGCAATATCGACTGCGGCTTGTACCTTGGTCCGGCCTTTCTTCAAGCCCACCAGGATCCCTTCAACCACGACAATCGCATTATCCACCAGCATACCCAGCGCAATGATCAGGGCACCAAGGGAAATACGGTGCAACTCAACATCGTTGAGTTTCATCATGATAAAAGTGCCGAATACGGTCAGTAGCAATACCAAACCGATGATCACGCCACTGCGAAGTCCCATGGCAAACAACAGCACAACGATAACAATTGCCACCGCCTGGCCCAAGCTGATAACAAAGTCTTGTACCGACTTATCCACTTCCTGCGCTTGGTTATAGAAGTAATTGAGCTCTACACCAGCAGGCTTGATATTTTCCAGCTCCGCCAAGCGGGCATCAAGCTGTTTGCCGACTTCAACAACATTGACCCCAGAGGTAAACGAGATACCCAAGTTAATGGCTTGTTCGCCGTTATAAGTGACAATATTACCTGGTTTTTCCTGGATCCCGCGAGATACGGTGCCTACGTCTTTCAAACGAATCAAATTACCGGTATCTCGGCCATGGATAACAAGGTCTTCCAACGCTTCAACACTGTTCATTTCACCATTCGGACGGATGACTAAGTTCTGGCCATCAATCATCAGCTCACCAGATGCAATCACACTGTTCTGCTGGTTCAACAAACCAACCACAGTATTCATGTCGAGATTCAGTGCCGCCATACGTTCAACTGAGATCTCAACAAAGATCTGTTCTTGTTGATCACCGGCCAAGCTAACCTTGCCCACCCCGTCAACCAATTCGATTTCGCGGATCAGGTAATCGGCATATTGTTTGAGCTCAACATAGGAATACCCCTTACCGGTCAGCATCATCATCACGCCATACACGTCACCAAAGTCGTCGATGATCTGTAGTGAGCTAACACCCGATGGCAAGGTCGGACGCAAATCATTGACCTTGCGGCGCATTTCATCCCAGATCTGCGGCAGCTCATCCGGGCCGTAGATCATCTCCATGCTCACCGTAATCTGGGTCATCCCGGCCGACGAGGTCGAGGTAACTTTATCGATATAGGGTAACTGGCGTACCGCTTTTTCCAGCGGATAGGTGAGTTCTTCTTCAACTTCCGTCGAGGTAGCACCCGGGTAGGTGGCAACAATCATTGCATCTTTGATGGTGAACGCCGGATCTTCCAACCTTCCCAGATCCAAGAATGAGGTAACGCCCCCTACGGCTAGAATAATGATGAACAGCCAGCTAATGACTTTATTTTTTATTGAATACTCAGCAATATTCACTGTATTGCTCCCATGATGGCTACTGCCATAGTCAATCCCCAATCTTCTTCCCCAAGCCCAACCGATGTTATTACAACGGGCTTGGCCTGAATTGATAACTCTAAATACTGCATGCCTTCTTCAATCAGCTTCCCAGCCATCAGCTGGCCCAGCTCAGTAAAAAAAGCAAGGCCGGCGAGTGTTATCACACACCCAACCACCCAGCGGATAAGGAGGCGACGAACGGTAGGCATGCTCAACTTCACTGGGCTTGCGCCTCTGTGGTCGCTGTTACTAACAATGTCACGTCCATCCCATCACGTAATTTACGCAAGCTCGATGTCACCAAACGATCACCCTCACTGATACCGCTGCTCACGATGGCACCATGATTGTTGAGCTGACCAATCCCCACTTCCATCTTGTAAACCTGATTGCCTTCAACCTTCCAAACAAAGAACTGGCCATCTTCGCGCCCTGCATCAATGGCCGTCATAGGAAGCTGGTAACCTTGTTGGGTACTCAGGCCGGCCTCGGCCATATCAACACGCAATGACACACTGGTACCCGGTAAAATGGCTGGTTCTCGCTGCGCCATTTCAAACCACATGCGATAGGTCTGGGTTTGGGGCTCGAGCTCACTGGTGTGCTCGAGGTAGTTCACCGGATAGGTTTGCGACTCTGTCCCGAAACGGGCTACCGGCTGGTAGCTGTGGTTGGCTTGCTGCGGGTTAAGTGTGGCCAAGACGTTATCGGACACGGCAATATTGATATACAGCAGATCGTCTTGGTACAGGCTGACAACGGCTTCCCCCGGAGACACCGCCTCAAAAGATTCTTTCGGCACATCCGCCACCATGCCATTGAACGGCGCCACCAAACGGGTGTAGCCCAAACGACGCTCAGCCGAATTGAAGTTCACTTTTGCCAGCTTATGATTCGCAGATAGCTCATCAAGCTCAGCTTTGGAGATCATCTTTCGCTCGAACAACTCACGGCCACGTTTCAGCTGCTTGGCAGCCAGTTGGAACTGCACTTGCGCATCATTGTGCTGCTGCTCAAACTTATCAGCATCCAGTTCAGCCAGTAACTGGCCTTTCTTGACCTGTTGACCTGATTTAACCAACACACGCTGCAGTTCACCTTCGACACGGAAAGCCAACGGGGTGTTCTCAGCTGCTTCAACTTGTCCTTTAAAAGTGCGGAACTGGCTGGTAACCGGCTTTTCGACCCGCACAGACGAAACCGCAAGGGAAGCTGTTTGCTGTTGTTGCGGCGGTTCTTGGCAACCGGCCAACACCATCATCGAAAGCACGGCCAAGGACATCTTCTTCAACATCTTAGATCCCCCCCTCACGTTCCCAAGAGCGCACTTGCTGGCCGGGTAATAAATCTCTCGCTCCAGCAACCACGACCAAGGCACCTGGCGTTAATCCTGACGTCACCTCACCCTCATCGTTCAATTCCACTTCCAAGGCATCGACCACGCCGGTCGCAGGGTCAAACTGCCACAGTGTCCCTTGGCCGTCTTGCTTCTCAACCCAAGCACCTTCCGGTAGACGCAACGCGGTTGCCAGTTCAGATTTGGCAAAATGCACTTGACCAACCATGCCTGATAACAGGTTCATGGCTTCAGGGCGGGAAAGGGTCACTTTCGCGGTATAGCTGTTGGTATCACCGTCCGGCTTGGTAGAAAGCTCTTTGAACTGGGCCTGGATGGGCTGGGCTGGCTGGTTATCCATTTCAACCCACACCGCTGTACTGCGGATAGACGATAGGCTCGACTGTTTCACAAACGGTACTGGCAAGCTGAAACTGACATCCATCTCATCCACATTCTGGATATTCATCACCGCCTGGTTAGCACCAACGAACTGATTCTGGTTAACAAATTTCAGCGAAACGACACCGTTAAAAGGGGCTTTAATCAAAGTATGTTCAACATCGGTCTTGGCTTGTTCAAGGTTGGCTGCCGCAGTTTTGTAAGCAGTCTCGCGCTGGTCAAACTGATCAGTACTGATCAGCTTCTTGCCGTATAACTGCTTGGCGCGCTGAAACTGACTTTGTGCCAATTCAAACTCTGCCATCTTGGCGTCAAAGGCCAAGCGGTAGTCCTTATCGTCTAGGACTGCCAGTACCTGGCCGCGCTCAACACGCTGGCCAACCCTAACGGATAGCTTTTCGATTTCTCCTGGTACTTGGAAAGAAAGCTGGGCACGCTGCGTCGCTTCCAGTTTTCCAGGAAAGGCATTGCTTGCCTGATTGGCTGGCACCGGAACTTCCAGCAATTTCACAGGCTTGACGACCTCTTTTGTTATTTCCGAGTTGGCTTGGTTACATCCGGCTAGGATACTTCCCAGCAACACCACGGTTGCCACCCTGACAAATGGGGTGGACGTAATGGACGTTCCTTTCACAGGCGATTCTCTCTGAGATTTATATTACACACCCGTGCAGTATAGGTTGATCTTGCCTGAGATCAACTATATTTTACAGCTGTACAATAAATGAATATTGTGAACACACAGATGACGTCTCCGCGTTTTTTTGGTAAAAATGGCATGGGCTATGAAACAGATATAATGATGACAGAGAGAAAACAGGGCCGCCGCAGCGCACAGGCCGCCGAAGAAACCAAGCTGCTGATCATCAAGACCGCCGCGGAAATGTTCTGCGAACTGGGTTATGAGAGGGTGTCACTGAGGAACATCAGCGAACGCGCGGGTGTGTCGCACAGTTTGATCCGCCACCATTTCGGCAGCAAGGAAAAGATCTGGCACAGTATCAGTGACTGCCTGCAAGTTTACTTTCTGGGCTACATGTACAAGCTGCTGGATGAAATTCCTTCCGAGCTACCAAGCAACATTATTCTCTATCGCTTTATTACTATGTTGCTCGCCCAGCAGCTCGCTCACCCTCAACCAGTACAACTGATTGCTGATGGCGTAAGGCAAGGTGATGTGCTGATGGACTATTTCTTCGATAGCAACGGCGAACTTGAAAGTTTCGTCAATGAGCTAGTCGAGAATTGTAACCGGGACTGCCCGACCACACAGATAAAGGTGTGGGAAATGAAGTGGCAGATGATGATGTATGCCCACGGCGCCGCCAGCATGAAGCCATTCGTTTTGGATACGTGGGAAGGAGCCAGTGAAGAGCAGTGTTTACTGAACCATTGGGAGCTGTTTAACCAAACCATGGCAACCCAATTCAACATCCCTCCCGAAGAAATGTTGCACCCGGAAAAACTCTCAGACATTCTTATCGAACTCCCTTGCGAATGGGGTTGCAACAACGATACAACAGACTGAACAAAAAAAGGTCAATACCCATGGTATTGACCTTTCTCTTTTTATTCATTCTTGTTGGCTTAAACAGTTACCACTACAGGCAATGCTGTTTCGTTTCGTTCTTCTTCAGTATCCGCTGGTGAAACTGGCTCTGCCTGTTCAAGCCATGTCATCAGTAGCTTGTAACCCAGTCCCAGCACAACCGCACCAACGAACAACCCGATAATACCTGACATCATCATGCCACCCAGCGCACCAAGCAGGATAACCAGCATTGGGATATCAACACCGCGGCCCATCAGCATTGGCTTCAGTACGGCATCACTTGCGCTAACCAAAATACCCCACACAGCAAAGAGAACAGCGACGGTTGTTGTCTCGACAGCAAACAAGTAAGCCATCACCGGACCCAGCACCAGAATCGGTGGCAGCTGGATAATCGCCAAAATCAATACCGCTAGCATCCATAGTCCCGTCGCCGGAACACCTGCGATCCCCATGCCTAGTCCAGCCAGTACCGCCTGAATAACCGCAACGCCAATGACACCTTGAACAACACTACGTACGGTCGCGATAGACAGACCGACATACTCTTCACCCTTCTCACCCAGTAATCGACCAGCCACTTTATTTACCATGGCTTTACAGCGACCAGAGTTGCTCATCACAACACCGGAAATAAGAATCGAGATAATAAACTGAACCACGCTACCACCCAAGCTACCAATCGCGGATAAGCCACTAGAAACAAACGCTTTCACTTGAGGTGCATAGGTTTCTAACGCCCCTTCCAAATTGGTTGCAGATAGGCTCCAAGCCTTATGCAGCGGTTCACCCACAACCGGTATTTCAGCCACCGAAGCCTCTGGGTGCGGGATAACTAATGTTCCGGCAGAGACTGATGTAGCCACTTCCTGGGTGGTTGTTACCACCGCACCGGAAAACCATACCGTTGGGACAATGAGTGCGGCAAGCGTGACCAAGGTGACCAACATACTTCCCTTACCTTGGGAAAGTGAGAACCGACGTTGCAACCACTTAACTAACGGCATCAGGGCAATAGCGATAATGGCTCCCCAAACGATGGGTAGTAAAAATGGCTGCAGGACCTGATAGCAAAAATAAACAACCAGCAGCAATAACATTGCCTTGATAAAAGTATCCATCGAACTTTTGCCCGGGAGTGTTACTAAGAATTGTTGAGCGTTCACAACCAACCTCACAAATGGCGTTTTAATGACTGAAGGGCCCTCGCCCTAACTTGGTTAAATAGTAACCACCTTTGTGTGAGGAGACTTACCATTTCACGACAGCGAGCATTCTTCTACCGCCAACGGGCATTGTTCATTAATTCGTCAATTAGATTTTTTACTCTAATAAATAGGCATACTATTTCTCTTGCATTCCTTCGGGATGTTCGTACCCATTACGTGAAATTAGCGTCCGCCATTGGTACAAAGGTCTCTTACCCTCCAACCATCACTAACCAACGACTTAAAGAGACCTTTTTTTCACTCCTGCACAGTAGCCCTACTCATTTCAATCCTTAACCTCATCCCCAATCATCGCCGAGCTCACGGAATAAAATTCGCAACAGACATCACAATTTGATGCCAAACCATGATCTGCTCTCCAAATGCAGCATTTTTCCACTTTGCCAATCGTCTTATGCTTATTCATTCGGTTGCTCATCTATGCAGCTCGGTCTCTGGATGGACAGAAGATCCCATTGACGAGCAGAATATTACATCACCACTTAATCACCCTCTCACTGTATGCGAAATGCGCATAAAAAAGCACAGCTACCGGCTGTGATCATCCTCGCAACACCATCGTGAGCAAAACCCTTACCCTCTTAGCATCCCAAGGGATAACAACAAGGTACGATCACACAACCATAAGGGATTACAATGAAAACCAACAAGCCATACCCGCTTCGCCCAATCGCCCTTGCTATCATCACCCTGACAGCATTGGCCGGCTGTAACGATGAAACCACCTACATTGAGCAGCCAAAGCAAAGCCAGGCCCCGGCAAAACAGATGCGAGCCGTCTTTACTGACTACCAAGATGCTATCGATACCCTCGACAGTACCGAATTTGGTCAGGTGACCGACCAAATGGCCAGCTCGCGCCAAGCCGTAGATCGGATGTACTTGGACAAACTGGAAGCAGTCGATCGTAGCGCGTTATCGGATGAGGATAAAATCTACTTCGACACGTTCCAGTTTGATCGCAATATTGCCATCCGTGGCGCTTCACTGCCCAACCCGAGATTCGGTAATTTCGCTATTCCAATTACCCATTTCTACAATTACATCGACTGGAATGCGACCACAGCGGGCGCAGAACAAGAGAGTGCTGATGACTACCACAAGCACATTCAAGTTGTTCGTGAGTTCACCGCCTGGACCAATAACCTGCACTCACAATATGCCATGGGTATTGTCGACCAAGCCCGCCTCCCTAAAATCCTGGCCAACCGCTTGATTGAAAGTACCGAGAAAGCCCTCGCTATCGACACGGATCCCTATGGATTGCTGCGGCTCGGCTTAAAAGACATCAGGCAGCACAGCGATCAATATGACAGTAGCTTTATCGCCGAATATGAAAAGGCTGTTGATGATGCGGCCAACGCGGTCAGCGGCTTAGTCGATTTCCTCAAAACAGATTATGTCGATGGGGCCAGAGGCGTAGGCTCAGAAGAAGACACCAATATCGGCTGGGGTGACTTGCCTAACGGCCAAGCCTGGTACCAGTGGCAACTAGACCGTAACAGTACCACGGGGAAACCGGCGATGGCGCTCAGCCAGCTCGGTGAAGATCTGGTGGCCGATGCCAAAGCCGAAATGATTCGCGTTGCTGAGCTTGTTGCCAGTAAGCGTGGAGCGACTCTTCAGGCCAAGTGGCGTGAAGCAGATGGTACCTTCAGCACACGGACATTTAACCTTCGAGACAGTAACGGCAACATCAACCTCAACGAGTTCTTCGATTACCTCAACACTGAGCAGTTCTTCTTTGGCCGCGATGGCAAGAACGTTTCTGGTACCGAGTTTGCTGAGCGTTGTAAAACCGCGTCTTCTCAAAGTGCCTGTGAAGCCGCTCTCGTCGACTACAACACGTTTAAAACCGACGCCAACGATGTCGTTGCCAAGTACTTTAAGCCAATCAAAACCGATTACACCATTGTACCGATCCCAGCAAATCGTGAACTGTATGACGGGGTCGGCTCATATGGCGGCAATGAGTTCAACCTCAACACCAACCCAGACTACAGCCTACAAAAATGGAATGTCTCGACCTTGTTGCTTCACGAAGCCGCGCCAGGACACCACTTCCAGAATGCTTATTCGATTGAATACCCACCAGCAGACAAGCCCGACTACATCCAGAACGTTTGGTACACCGCTTATGCCGAAGGCTGGGCACTCTACACAGAATGGTTGGGGCTGGAAATGGGCATTTATGGTGAGCTCAACAATAACGGTAAGCCGACATTTGTTAACGCCACCGGGATGTGCAAACTCGATCTTGACTACACCACTTTCCAAGGCGGTATCTATACCGATGCGGAAGAATGTAATGCCCTGCAGTACTTCGGCAGTCTCAATGAAGCCCAGCTTCGTAATATGCGCTTAGCGGTCGATACCGGCATCCACGCCAAAGGATGGAGCATCAAACAAGCCCAGAACTACATGGATCAAAACTCGGCATTGGGTGATGGTGACATCGAATCAGAGAGCTATCGCTATGCCGCTTATGTTGGCCAAGCCGTCTCTTACAAATCGGGCTACTTGGTCATTAAGGATATGCTGGAGAAAGCGCAAGGTGAATTAGGCGGTCAATTTGAGTGGGCCGCCTTCCATGACCAATTATTGAAGTACGGCGATCAACCAATGGAAGTCGTCGAAACCAGTATTGAAAACTGGATCAAAACTCAGCAATAGATAATAGAAAGCAGTATATTGTTGCCTGTCCGCTGGTGGGCGGGCAACAAGGAAACCGGAGGAACAAGAGGAAAAAAATGGGTAAGCACCAAGTTAAAGCAAAAGGTTGGCTGGCCAAATGGCTACTCAAGGAACGGTGAACAATAACTATTTACCAGTAACTTACCCGAACGATTATTTGTAGTGATGTTAAACTTCACAGGTACGAAGCATGCAACCTGAATTTAACGGGGGCTACTATACCTCGCCAGACGCACAAAAATGTGACATATATCAATCTAGCTCACGTAAATCGGGGGCAGAAACAAGAGTGTGTAACAAGATGATAATAGGCGTAAATAAATACCTAAAAGCATCATTTTGTTTATATTTTGACTCCTTACCCTCATGACATTCCCCCTCGGCACACCAACAGTGCCCTAACTCTAAAATTTCACGACTTGTCGCTCATCTTCGTTTCACTCCATGTCATACTGGCCAAAGCCTCATCGAATCGTACAGGAAAAGATATGTTAAGGATCAACAGCAAAGAGCGTCCCCACTGGCGGGAGTTAGCCAAAGAATACGGCTTCGGCTTCCACACCATGTACGGTGATCCCTACTGGGACGAAACCGGCTATTACCAGTTCACCTTAGAGCAAATAGAGCGCGATCTGGAAGATCCGACTGAGGAAATCCACCAGATGTGTCTGGAGATCGTCGATGAAGTTGTCGCTGACGAATACTGGTTGCGGCGGTTCCAAATACCAGAAGCAATGTGGCAACCGATCCTTGACTCATGGCGCAGCCGAGAGCCTTCGCTCTATTCCCGACTCGACTTTGCCTATGACGGAACCGGCTTTGCCAAACTGTATGAAAACAATGCCGATACCCCGACCTCGCTGTACGAAACCGGGTTTTGGCAGTGGTTGTGGCTGGAAGATATGGTCAACAGCGGGGCGATTCGCCGTGATGCCGATCAGTTCAACCTGCTGCAAGAATTGCTGATTGAACGCTTCCAAAGCCTATCACGCCAGCAACCGGGGCAAACCCTGCACTTTTCCTGCTGTAAAGATACCGTTGAGGACAGGGGCACGGTGCAATACATGGAAGACTGCGCCAAGGAAGCTGGACTGTCTACCGCCTTTGTGTTTGTCGAAGATATAGGGCTCAACGGCAAGAAAGAGTTTACCGACATGACCGACAAACCTATCCGTTGGATGTTCAAGCTCTACCCATGGGAATTCATGCTGAGAGAAGAGTATGCCAAGTATCTGCCATCCAACTCGATCAACTGGCTGGAGCCGATGTGGAAATCGGTACTGAGCAACAAGGCGTTACTGCCGATGCTGTGGCGCAAGTTCAAAGGACACCCGAATCTACTTCCAGCTTTCTTTGCCGATGATCCCGGCCTTGGCGAGCTCAAGGATTACGTGATTAAGCCCATATTCGCGCGGGAAGGAGCCAATATCACCATTGTCGAAAACGGCAAGCAAACCTTACGGGTCGATGGCCCCTATGGCGACGAAGGCGTGATCTATCAGGCCTACCACCCACTACCGAAATTCAATAACGCCTACACCTTGATAGGCAGCTGGCTGGTTGATGATAAAGCCGGAGGGATATCCATCAGGGAAGATAGCTCAAGGGTAACCCAAGATATGTCGCGCTATCTGCCGCATATCATTTTGTAGCTAAACACTGAGTTAAAAGCGTAGTAAAAAATTCGGTATTACAACTAAATCATCGTGACCCTATCCGGGAGCTATACTCTAGATCTAATATCTTGAAAAGCTTTGCATTACTTTGTTACATATTCAGCGCAGCGAAAGCCTCGATGAGTATAACAACGGGACAAAGGACAAGATTTAATCTGCATTGGCTCCCCTATGGATAAAAACTATAAGCAATACTCAGCGCTCATTGCTCTTTCTTCTACATGCTTTGTTGGCCAAGCCTACGCCAACAATGAACAACGCTATGCCGATTATGGCCCGCTAAAAACCTATGCCCAGTCCCCCTTGCAATCAAATGCATTAACACCGCTGGTGAGAACCGGTTTCAGTCATACGCCAGATACCGTCGAACTCTACGCCACCAGTACTATTGCCAGTGTCTGGGCGCATACCGATGATTACAGCGCCGATTACTACCAAAATGCGCTTTCGATCGGTAGCTTTTGGCAGCTAAATAACAAATGGGCATTGGAGCTCGATTACACCTGGCGCTTTGCCGCAAACAACCACCTTGATACCCTGACCAAGGCGTTCCACGACTGGTTTGGTATCGGCCAAAATGGCCGCGATGAAGTCGATGACCACTCCTTCGATATCTCGGTGCCGCAATACGGCGTCGAAATCCATGACTTTGAAGGCGAGACCATTAGCAATGCCTTCTCTTTCTATACCAGTTACCAATTGCTGGAAAACCGTCATCACGGTTTATCGCTGGGTGGCTCGCTATATTTCAACTATGTTGGCAGCGGACCATTCAAAACCAGTAATTTCGAGCAGGCACTGCAGCTCAATTACAGCTACCGAACCGGCAAGCACAGCGTCTATACCCTACTCGGTGTCTCCTACCGCCATGATGATGAAGTGCTGGCACAAATCAAATACAACAAATTTGCCTTCTCCACCGGCGTCAGTTACCAATACCAGATCAGCCCTAAGCACCGCTTTCTCACGGAAGTACATGTTTATGAAGGGGCCAGTGATGCCACATCGGATTTGAGTGAGCCCTCTACCGAATTTCTGCTGGGCTACCGTTACCACACCAAAAGCGGGGCGATTGAGCTTTCGATGATTGAAAATGTCTTCAATATGGATAACAGCACCGACATCGCCTTTACCGTCGGTTATCGCCACCGGATGTAACCCTAGCCCGAACCCGAAAACAATTTACATTGTAAATTTTTTCGCCACCCCGCCAGTTTATTGCTCTGTTCGCATCAAGAAACATTAAATAAAAAACACTGTATTGAAGATGAATAGTTTTCACAATATCATACCGCCATCTGTCGATTGATATATGGCACCAGCCCAGTGAATAGACTTACTTTAATCATCTGTACTTCCCTGCTCTCCGCTTGTTCATACAATGCAGCTCCAGTTGTCGGCTCGCACGACAATACCCAGTTAGAATACGAACAAGACTTGGCCGAATGCCGCCAAAAAACACAGCAAGTCGATAAAAGCGAGGCCGTACGTACCAGCGCCACTAATATGGCGTTGATAGGTACCGCTGCAGGTGCAATTGGTGGGTTACTTACCGATGACGTTGGCATGGGTGAAAGTATGGTATGGGGACTCGCGCTCGGCGCAGGCACCGGCGCAGCAATAGGTTCAGTCAAAGCAACCCAAACCCAAGCTTTAGTATTACGTCGCTGCATGGAGCTCAAGGGCTATGAGATCCTCGATGCCGAAGTAGAGGATCTGGCCAGTGTCGAGCTTGAGGCCGACACACAATCAAACAACGCACAGCAGATCGCTGCAAACTGAACACGTCTACATCGTCCTCACGCCCATTATCACGACTCGGTGTTAATGGGGTGTTTTTTCATGCGCTGTTCAAACTGCTCGACCAAAAAATCCACCAGCACCCGCAGCCGCTTGGGCATCAATTTACGCTGTGGATAGACCAAGCTCAGAGGCACCAAAGGCATTTCCCATTCCGGCAGCAGCTGGATCAATTTACCTGACACAAAATGTTCCCGGCAGATAAATTCAGGCAAGAGAGCAATCCCCAAGCCGTCAAGGCAAGCCGACAGCGATGCCGTAATGGTATTGACCTTCAGGCGGTAAGGCAGATCAATACTCACCGCCCCCCCTTCGTGCATCAAATGCCAATTGGGGATTTTCACCGCCTTGTTATGGACCTTGATTTGATGGTGCGGGGCTTTGAGATCCGAAGGGCTGTCAATCAAACCATATTGTGTAAGGTATTCAGGGCTGGCAGCCAGTACCCGGCGAGACTCCGTCAGCTTTCTCGACACTAAACTCGAATCATCCAACTCACCGACTTGGGCGTACAGATCGATCCCCTCACCGATAATATCGACTTCGCGGTTGGTCATTTCGACATGGAGGGAAACATGCGGGTATTGCTTTAGAAATGCATTCAATAAGCCACCCAATACCTGATGGCCCAATTCGACCGGCATCACGACATACAGTCGACCTCGGATCAAATCCTGATTGGCGCTGACTTCAAGCTCGGCCTGGCCCATGATCTCCAGCATCTGGACACAGGACTGATAAAACGCTTCACCTTCGGGCGTTAAAATCAAGCTGCGGGTAGAGCGCGTGATCAAACGCACACCAAGGTGCTCTTCCAACTCCGCAACTTTGCGGCTAACGGTCGATTTGGTCATATCCAAAACATCAGCCGCTTGTGTAAAACTTCCACAATCAACAACTTGTGAAAAAATCGCTACCGAATTCAAATCCATCACAACCCAGCCTTCTGCCTATTAGTACAATTTGTGCAACAGTGTTTCCCTTTTTTCCTATCTTATCAACCAATCGATATCATTTACAATTTGACACACTTTTCAAAGCCAATTCTTATAAGCCCAAATATTCCCCGCAGAGAACCTGTAGCTTGATATCACTTGGGTATAAAAACGAGGGTAAAATGACCGAACAACGCCAAGCTTCCAAAGCAGATGCGCCTAACAATTCACAAGCAGCGCCAAACACGCTTCCCAAGCGTCACAAGAAAAAAGCGCCACTGATCGCTACCTTGATCATGCTTTCGCTAGGCGCACTAGGCGGTGGCTACTGGTTTGGCTATGGCCAATATTTCGAATCAACGGATAATGCCTACCTACAGGGTGATATCACCAACATCAGCCCAAAAGTCGGCGGCTATATTACTGCATCATTTGTCTCTGATAACCAGCCAGTCAAAGCCGGTGATCTGCTGGCCAAAATTGACGACCGCGACTTCGAAGCAGCATTGGATCAGGCCAAGGCGAATTTAGCGGTCAGCCAAGCCGCTATCGACAACCTTCATGCCCAAGAGCAATTACAAAAAACCCAGATCCGTCAAGTACAAAGCCAAATCGCCTCAGCTACAGCCGAGTTCGATCGCGCCAAACAACAAGTGACCCGAACCCGCAGCCTGCTCAAACGCAATTACTCATCACAAGATGAACTCGATAGCATGACCTCGCACCAGAAGGTCACCGCAGCACAGCTCGAAGAAGCCAATGCCAGCTACCAAGGTGCTAAAGATCAACTCGTGGTGATTGCCAGTCAGGTCAAACAAGCCGAAGCGGCAATGACCGAAGCACAAGCACAGCTTGAACAGGCCGAACTCAACCTTGCCTACACCAACATCTATGCGCCGGTTGATGGCATTGTTGGCAAACGCAGCCTTCGGGTTGGCCTCTATGTTCAACCGGGTATGCCATTGATGAGTTTGGTACCGACCAGCAATGTATGGATTGAAGCCAACTTCAAAGAGACCCAACTTGGTGGGATCCATCAGGGCCAAAGTGTCACCGTAGAGCTCGACGCCTTCCCCGATCACCCTCTGCAGGGAGTGGTCGATAGCTTCTCGCCGGCCACCGGCGCGAAATTCGCGCTATTACCGCCCGAGAATGCGACCGGTAACTTCACCAAGATAGTTCAGCGGGTACCGGTAAAAATAACCATTCCGGACCCACAGAGTCTGAAAGGCCGGTTGATCCCTGGTTTGTCCGTCGTGGCGACTGTCGATACACGAGGCTAAGTCATGGGTGCAGAGATCACAACAAGCCAGCAGCCACAAGCTGCTGAAAGCGAATCGCTCCATGTTCCACGTCGCCACTGGATTGCGCTATTCGGCGGCTTGATTGGCGCCTTTATGGCAATTTTGGATATCCAAATCACCAACTCCTCGCTCAAAGATATTCAAGGGGCACTGTCTGCCACACTGGATGAAAGCTCGTGGATTTCCACCTCCTATTTGGTGGCAGAAATGATCGCGATCCCGCTCAGTGGCTGGTTATCAAAAGCGCTGGGCAAACGCCGTTATTTAACCTGGACGACAGTGATTTTCACCCTGTCATCCTTCCTGTGCTCATTGTCATGGAACATGAGCTCAATGATTGTGTTTCGCGCCATGCAGGGCTTCAGCGGCGGTGCCTTGATCCCACTGGCGTTCTCGCTGGTCATTCAGCTACTGCCAATTCAGAAGCGAGCCGTCGGGATGGCGTTGTTCGGTGTGACCGCTACCTTTGCTCCGTCTATCGGGCCGACTTTCGGTGGCTGGCTAACTGAAAACCTGTCATGGCATTACATTTTCTATATCAACATCCCACCAGCGATCTTGGTGATATCCATGATCCGCTACGGATTGGATGATGAACCGCTCAATCTCGGCTCCTTGCTCAAAGCCGACTGGTTCGGGATTGTTACTATGGCCCTTGGGCTTGGTTGTTTAGAAGTAGTGTTGGAAGAAGGCAACCGCGAAGAATGGTTTAGCTCGAGTTTTATTGTCACTCTGGCAATCATCTCCGCCGTCAGCTTGGTCTATTTCGTCATTAACGAGCTGCAGCACAAAAAACCGCTGGTTAACCTGCGTTTGCTGCGCGAAAGACAGTTTGCCATGTCGTGTCTGGCCTATTTGATCCTCGGGATGGCGCTGCTCGGTTCGATTTATGTCCTGCCGCTTTATCTCACTCAAATCCAGCACTACAACGCGATGGAAATCGGTGAAGTATTGATGTGGATGGGCTTCCCGCAGTTGTTGCTGTTCCCTATCGTGCCTAAATTGGTCCAGTTCATCAAACCTAAGTATCTGGTCACTTTCGGCTTTGCCATGTTTGGTTTGAGCTGTTACGTCAACACCCACATGACCGTCGACTTCGGCGGCCAACAGCTGATCCTCTCCATGGTGCTCCGCGCCATCGGTAGCCCGTTTATCATGGTGCCTTTGTCATTGGTAGCGATGAAACACATCAGCAAAGCCGATACGCCGGATGCATCGACGCTGACCAATGTCATGCGTAACCTCGGCGGGGCATTCAGTATCGCGATTATTGCCACCCTGCTGGATAACAAAACCCGGGAACACCTCGGGCACATCAAGGAATCACTGCCAAGTGTCAGCACCAATGGCTGGCAGCAATTGCTGCAGCAGAGTGATTTTTTCATTAAGGCGGGGAGTGATGCAGGCACCGCGATGCAACAAGCTCAGGCAACTCTGCTATCCACCATGCAGCGTGATGCGGCTATTATGGCTTACAACGATGTGTTCCTGATGATGACAGCCTTTCTGGCTTTCGCAGCGGTACTGATCATGTGTATGGATGATTGACGATGGTCGCGTTGAGCACCAATAGCCACATTTGAAGGTGGGAAATCAATCTGGGCTGAAAAAAAAATTTAGCCCAGATAATACTCTGTCAGGCACCCACGTTAAAAAGTGGGTAACCTCTTACTTTTTGACTAAAACCATATTGATAATAAATACTTACTTAATTTTCGTCAGACAACTTACTTTGCAATGTAGCGATTTGTTTCCAGCTTTGAGGATATTTGTCCCCTAGAACAAGAAAGAAGCTCTTCATTTCCAAGTTTTCTTCAATTGCTATATCTGTAATCCGTGTCAAATAGATTTCGTCAGTTTCACAAGAGCGTATAGGGTTACGCTCCAAAAAAAGCATTACTTCGTTTTTCATACACGACACCTCATAGTTAACATTATTAACAGTAACATATAATTATAATAACAACCCAACTGTTTCTCAACAATGCAAAACAGTTAAGCTCATGCTTTAAAGGGCATTATTGCCTAAATCAATTGAATATCGTTAAGTCAGCAACTGCTCCCCCAACTTATCCACCACCTCCAAAATGTGCAGCTGGCTCTCCCGGCTGTATAGTGAAATCCCGTCTATCTGCTCTTCCAAGTTCACATTGAGATGGCTGATCTGGCTCAGGGTTGAGCCTCGCAGGCTAATCGAAAACACCTTCATGCCTTTGCGTTTGGCATTGTGGGCCATATCGACTACCGCATTGGTTTCGCCCGACTTGCTGATCAGTACCAAAATACCGGCTTTGGCCATCGTCAACTGGTGAATATCAGTGATCACCAAGTGAGGAATATTGGCCAGAGAGAGAAAACGGGACAGGTAATTAACACTGACAATCGACGCGCCACGGGAATAGAGGTATACCACATTGGTTGCTTTTAACCCTGACGCCAACTTGGCAATCACGGCTTGATCCAGCCCCTCATCTTCCGATGACGAACGCTGGCGAGCTAAATCTGCAGCCAGTTTGTACCGCAACTCGGTATAGCTGGCATACCCCATTTTTTTGCACACCCGATTAACCGATGTTGTGGTCGTTAGTGCCTTGGCGGCGATCTCCTTGGCAGAGATCTCGCTCAGTTGCTTAGCGTGGCTAATAATAAATTCATAGATGATGCGTTCGGTGCCACGGAAAGTATTCATTGTTATTGTTGTCGTCACGTCATTGATGGGCATATTAAGCGCGAACAGCGGATGAAAATCCGTGAGTAAGCTCTCAAAAGTATCGTCATACTCACCTTGTACCAAGAAACCATACCGCTTGCCGAACGCTGCTTTTTATACTGGCCACAGTTTAGAACAATGGATATAAACCATGGCGAAGAAAAAACTGGTCGCAGTAACGGCTTGCCCTACAGGTATCGCCCACACCTTTATGGCGGCAAAGAAAATTCAAAGCTGGGCTGAAAAGCAAGGCTATGAGGTCAAAGTCGAAACGCAAGGCAGTGACGGCGTTAAAAACAAACTGACCGCACAGGATATTGCCAGTGCCGATGCCGTTGTCTTGGCCGTTGACGTACCCATTATGGACATGGATCGCTTCGACAATGCCAACCCGCTGCAGGTACGCACCCAAGAGCTGATCAAACACGTCGATGTGCTGCTACCAGAAGCCATGAGGCGCGAAAAAGATAAATCCACATCAGGTGCTGTACTGCCGATTCAGGAAAAACGCTCAGCTTACCAAGTGTTCATCGGCCATATCATGACCGGTATTAGCTACATGCTACCGGTTGTGGTGCTCGGCGGCCTGTTGATGGCCGTGGCCAAGATCACCGGTGAGTTTGTCGATATCTCAGGCACTCCGGTCGAAACCCTAGACCGCCTCGGTTTCATGACCATCAAGTTCATGTACCCGATCTTCGCCGCTTACCTCGCCTACTCCATTGCCGGTAAACCGGCTCTTGTTCCGGCCTTTATCGGTGGGGTAATGAGCGATGAAGTTTACAAGCGCTTCTTTGGTATTGAACACTGGGCGCCGTCGGGCTTTTTCGGTGCTATCGCCATCGGTTTCCTGATTGGTTATCTGGTTCGTTACCTCAATGACACCATCAAGGTAAGAACCGACCTCACCACCCTGAAAACCATGTTGCTGGTACCGCTGATCAGCGGTGTCGTCATGGTGCTGACCATGGAGTACGCGATCAACCCGTTCTTCGGTGCCGTCAACATGGCGATGGTCAAACTGTTCACCGAAGCCGGCGATGCGGGTCGCGGTATCTATTCGATGGTAATTGCTGCCGGCACCGCGTTTGACCTTGGTGGCCCAATCAACAAAGCAGCAGGCTCGGTGGCCCTTGGCCTCAACGGCATGGGCGAGAACTTCGACTTGATCGCTCGCGAACTCGGGATTGTCATTCCGCCTATCGGGGTTGGTATCGCAGCCCTGCTGGATGGCAAATTCCGCCCTCGCGTCTTTAACCGCGAAGAGCAGACCGTTGGTAAAACATCCTTGATGCTGGGCCTTATCGGGATCTCCGAAGGTGCCATCCCGTTCATTCTGAAAAATCCGAAAATGATCCCGATTATGATCCTCGGTTCAATCATCGGTACCCAACTTGCCGTGGTCCTCAATGTTTGGCAAAGCCTGCCACTGCCTGCGGTATGGGGCTGGTTCCTGTCCTCCGATCCGCTGAGCTATACCCTCTCGGTCATTGTCGGCTCTAGCTTTATTGCCATCGCCCTACTGCTGTGTACCAAGCCGCAGCCCAAAGGCAGCCATTAAGCCGTCGAACAGTCAGTCAAAAGCAAGCATGTAACCACCCGATATGGGGCAGCACATACTGCCCCAGTAACACCGAATTAATACGATAGAAGAGAAGTCAGCATGGCCAAAGTACATGTCATCCCCCACACTCACTGGGACCGTGAGTGGTACTTCACCCAACAAGACAGTGATGTCCTCGCAACCTACAATTTCACCAAGGTGATTGAGACGCTAGAAAGCCAATCGAGCTTCAGCTGCTATCACCTTGATGGGCAATCAGCCATCGTTGAAGACTACCTCAAAGTCATGCCGCACATGCGTGAGCGTATGGCAAAACTGGTTAGCGACAAACGCCTATTCATCGGCCCTTGGTATACCCAAACCGATACCTTCAATGTGGCGGGTGAGTCCATTATCCGTAACCTGAAATACGGTATGCATGTCGCCGAACAACTGGGCCACAGCATGACTGTCGGCTACCTGCCGGATACTTTTGGCCACAATGCCCAAATGCCGACCTTGTTCAAAGGGTGCGGGATCGACAACATCATCTTCTGGCGCGGTATCGACTACGACCAGCAGGTCGAACGATCTAACTTCTTCTGGCAGTCAGCGGGGGGCGATAGCATCCTTGCTTACAATCTGGTTCATGGTTATGGTGCCGCCAAAAATATCGTGGCAGAGCCTGCCCACCTCGACAACAAAATCTTCCCGATGGTCGAAAAAATCAAAGCCCTTGCCGGCCTTAATGAAGTCCTGATCCCATCCGGTGGCGATCAGGTCAATATCGACCCTAACTTACCTGATACCCTGGCCAAGGCGACGGCGCGCAGCAGCACCGGGGATACCTATGTGATCTCGTCAATGGAAGAGTATGTCGACTATCTGCGTCGCAATAGCAGCGACTTCGACACTTTCAAAGGCGAATTCAAGATCCCGCGCTATACCCGCATCCACAAAACCATTGGCTCGGTGCGTTACGACATCAAGAAGCTCAACTTCGACATCGAGCAGTTTCTGCTGAAAAAACTCGAACCTATCACGGCAATAGCCAAAGCACACGGCATTACGGTTCATACCGAGTTGCTTGATATCGCTTGGAAAAAAATCATAGAGTGCCATGCCCACGACAGTATGGGGGGCTGCAACAGTGATGCAACCAATGCCGATATCATGCACCGCCTGAAACAAGCCGAGGAAATCTGCCACGGCCTGTATAACCTGATCGTCAAAGATATCGCCAGCCAAGTGTGCAGCGAGGGTGACGTTATCGTCTTCAACAATCGCATCAAGCCCTATTCCGGTATCGTCGATATCGTGGTGTTCAGTACCTTTGCCGATATTGCACTAGAACATAACGGCCAACCGATCATCACAGAGCAGGTCAAGCGTGACACTCTCGATGGCGGCAAGGTTATCGAAGTGACCAAAGATGGCGAGAAGGAAGTGGCGGTACCGCCGTATTACCGCTTCGAACTCAAGGCCAAGCTCGAGGAAATCCCGCCGCTTGGCTACCTGACCCTGAGCGTGAACGAAGCGACGTCGATGGACACGGCTCAGCAAGGCACGGCGGCAGTGATCGAAAACGACAAGCTGGCCCTGACCCTGGTCAATGGCGAGCTGATACTGACCGACAAGCAAAGTGGCCGTAGCATCAGTAACTTGATCCAGTTTGAAAACCAGGCGGATGACGGCGATTCTTATGATTTCTCGCCACTGGAAGGCGATATGCCGATCTACTCCCAGCCCCTGTCACTGCTTGGCAGCCAGTGTGGTGAGTTAATGCAGCAAATGACCCTGCAAAGCCGGATTTTAGTCCCGCACGATTTGGAAGACCGTCGCCAAGGCGATGCTAACAGCGAAATTGTATTCAAGCTGACGTTCACCCTGCACCATGGCGAGCAGAGCCTGCAGGCCGATATCGACACGGTCAACCACGTTAAAGACCACCGGGTTCGTGTCTTGATCAACAGCGATATCAACGCCGACAGCTCAATCAGTACCTTGCCGTTTGCCACCATTGAACGCCCTATCGCACCTGTGCTGTTCAACGCCGATGACAACTGGCGCGAACGCTTCCGCGAGTGCCCGGTCGATATTGAAACCACCGAGGGCGCTGTCGCGATAACCAATACCTCTTGCGCTGAGCAAAACAGCAAAGCGCTGGTTATCACTGGCCGTGGGATTAAGGAATACCAAATCCTCAAAACCGCTCACACAAACCAATACGACCAAATCGCACTGACTCTGTTTAAAGCCGTTGGTTTTCTTGGCAAGGACGACCTGCTATGGCGTCCGGGACGGGCCTCGGGGATCAACAACACCGTGGTTCATACCCCGGATGCCCAGCTACAGCAATCCATGCGCTTCAGCTTTGCTATCGCCATGACAGAAAATGCATCGCATCAGGTTATTCGCGAACTGGAAACGGCATACCTCAACCAGCCATTCAGCTACCAGCAACAGCGCCTCAACAGCTTCGAAAACCGATTGGAGCGCTTCCAAGTCCGTTTCGACGAGAAGCCAATGGCGAAACAGTTCAGTCTGTTAGCGATCAAAGAACAACTGGAACTGTCGAGCGTGTCGCACTCATTCTACGACGCCAATGCCATCGTGCTGCGCCTGTTCAATCCGACCGAGCAAGCCATTGAGCTGGATATGAACCAGTTCAACGGTTTTGCCAATGCCACCATCGTCAACTACCGCGAGCAGGAACTTGCCGATGACAAGCCTGTGGTCGCGCCGAACAATACTATCGACCTGCAGTTGAGCTGCGCTGTCGCTTCACCGTTTGATAAGGAAAGTTGCTAATGTTTGCCCAAGCGATTACCCAGAAAGTGGCCGATATTTACGGCCAAGAGCAAGCGCCGCAGATCACCACTGAGATCCTTGCACTTATCGACAAATGGCAGGGCAAAGTACCGGCCTACCCGGCATGGGTTGACCAAACCACCAGCTACCTGATCACCTACGGTGACAGCATCAGCGAAAACGGCAAGCCAACACTGGTCACCATGAAAGCTTTCGCCGATAAGTACCTAAAAGGGGCGATCAGCAACATTCATATTTTGCCAATGTTCCCCTATACCTCTGATGATGGCTTCAGTGTAGTTGATTACCGCAAGGTCGATCCCAACCTCGGCGACTGGGATGAGCTCAATGCCCTGGCGGAGCATTTCAACCTGATGTATGACTGTGTGATCAATCATATCTCCAAGAGCAGCGACTGGTTCCAAGGGTATCTGGCCGGCGATGAGCGCTACCAGAACTACTTCGTTGAGTCCGATCCCAGCGACGACTACAGCAGTGTCACCCGCCCACGAGCATTGCCTTTGCTGACGCCATTTACCAAGGCCAACGGTGAAACCGCCCATGTCTGGACCACCTTCTCGGACGACCAGATCGATATCAACTTTGCCAACCCGCTAATTTTGCTGGAAAGTATCGATATTCTGCTGATGTATGCCGCCAACGGTGGCCGCTCAATCCGTCTTGATGCCATCGGCTTTATCTGGAAGGTATTGGGCACCAGCTGTATCCACTTGCCGCAAGCCCATGACATTATCAAGCTGTGGCGCTTAGTGCTGGATATCGCAGCCAGCGGTACCTTGCTGATCACCGAAACCAATGTTCCTCACCCGGAAAACGTGGCCTATTTCGGTGACGGTGATGAAGCCCATATGGTCTACCAGTTCCCACTGCCGCCGCTGACCCTGCACGCTTTTCTTTCCGAGGACAGCACGGTGCTGACCCAGTGGGCCGAAGGGTTGACCTGTGAAGCCATGGATAATCTGAGTGCAGGCCGTCAGACCACTTATTTCAATTTCCTCGCCAGCCATGACGGTATCGGGGTACGCCCGAGCGAGGGGATCTTGAGCGATGAAGACCGCCGATTTATGTGCAGCGAAGTCGAACGTAAGGGCGGACGGGTGAGCTACAAAAACAACGGCGACGGCACCCAGTCACCGTACGAGCTCAATATCAACTATCTCAGTGCGATCACCGAACCCGGCGATAACAGCATCAACAAAGCACGGAAATTCCTTGCCGCCCAATCATTATTACTGTCCTTTATTGGTGTGCCAGCCATCTACTATCACAGCTTGCTAGGTAGTGAAAATGACATCGCAGCCATGGAAGACTCCGGTATTAACCGCCGTATCAACCGCGAAAAGTTCAACCTGGACGAACTGGAAAGCGAGCTAACGACTGAAGGTTCATTACGCCAGCAGGTTTACAGTGAAATACTCAAACTGTTGGAGCTACGCCAGCAACATGCCGCGTTTTCGCCACAGTCAGGACAAACGGTGCTGAACCTGGGCAAAGGCTTATTCGGCCTGATCCGTGGCGAGGGTAAAGAGCGCATTACCTATATCCTCAACCTGACCAGCCAACCACAAGCCGTAACCTTAACGCAGGGCGGTACGGATTTGATCAGCGAGCAATCGTTCGAACCACAATTTACCCTAGCACCCTATCAATTTACCTGGTTAGTACCCGCACAAAATCAGCAGCATGAGCAATAAGGAGTAAAACCATGAAACTGGCCCAACTAACATCACATAACCTGATCATGCTGGATGCGGTGTTCGATGACCGCATTACCGCCATCGAAACCCTGACCGACAAAATCGACCAAGCGGGCAAACTGACCGATCGCCAGATGTTCCTTGATGCCGTACTCAAACGGGAAGAGGAAGGGCCAACAGCCCTTGGTGAATACTTGGCGGTCCCCCACGGCAAATCCGAAGCGGTGATTGAGCCGGTCTTTGCCTGCGCTTTTGTCAAAGGTGAAATGCCATGGCAAGGGATTGATGGAGACGAACCCGTCAACATGATATTCCTGTTGGCGATCCCGCCGGCCGAAGCGGGCTCGACCCATATGGAAGTGCTGACGACCCTTACCTCATCGCTGGTCGATGACGATTTCAGGGAGCAGCTCTTGGCAGCAAGCTGCCAGGCAGAAGTAATGGCACTATTTGGTGAAGAGGCAACAGATGATGAAGTTGGCACTGAATCAGCATCCAATACCACCTCAGCCGCCGAGCCGATTGCTGCGGCAGCCATGCAAGAGCCACCGCAAGAAGAGCCGCACAACAGCAAGGCCTATCCGCTGGTTCTACTGGTTGGCTGCGCCATCGTCTTCCTGCTGTTTGCGATGATGTAAACCTCCATTTCCCCATCATCAAACAGGCTCTCTACAGGGCCTGTTCGATGACAATGCGTGACTCCCCCTCTTACCTGTTGCCGCTTTTCCTCTCTCCCTATAAGCTTTACAGAGAAACAGCTAAAAGGATTAACACCATGGAAACGCTCACCATCGCCCAGCTCGGTAACCCTATCTTGCGCAAACATGCCGCACCGCTTTCGGCAGGCCAATATCAGGATTTCGCCCCTTTCTTCAAGGCCCTGCAGCACAAGATGCTGGAGCATAACGGTGTCGGTATCGCGGCCCCACAGGTCAATGAGTCTATCCGCGCGTTTATTGTCGCCTCCCGCCCGAACCCACGCTATCCCGATGCACCGATGATGGAGCCAACCTTGATGCTCAATCCGGAGATTGTCTGGGCGAGCGAGAGCATGGAAAAAGACTGGGAAGGGTGTTTGAGTATTCCGGGGATCCGCGCCTTGGTTAATCGCCACTCCCATATCGAAGTACGCTACGACACCCTTGAGGGCAAGGAAGTCAAAACCCAAATGGAAGGCTTTATTGCCCGGATTTTCCAGCATGAATTGGATCATCTCAATGGCTTGGTCTTTCTTGATCAGGCTGAGAAGGCGGATTACTACACCGAGGCCGAGTACCTCAAACAGATTGCCCAAGCCTAAACAATGGCAGCACGGCATAACAAGCAAAACCCGAGCGGCTCAAGACAAAGCTGCTCGGGTGCTTGATTGATTAATGCCCTCATCAAAACATGGTGTTAGAAACCTCCAAAGGCATCATTTGCCCTGTCTTCCAGCCCCCCAAGAGGTCCTGAAGAACTGCCATCATCACCATGGTCTAAGCGGCTTTCATTGATGATATGCAAACGGTACCGACCTGGCCCCTGTACCGAGCTGCCATCACTGAGAGTCTTCAGGTAGGCAACCAAATCAGCCTCATCTTGAGGCGATAGCCCCAAACCACCAACCACAAACGGAGGTGGACGGTTCACACTGAACTCTGGCTCAGGCCAGCAGCCGTTTAACATTGCCTGTTCAGCCGTTTTGATATGTTCGGCACAAGTCGGCTTCACCCTCGCAGTATTGTAAAAGTGGACCAACTGTTCGAGGCTCTTGAACCAGCCGTTATGGGTATAAGCTTTAACGAAACCAGAGTGAGGGCGTTTATCAACATTACGCAATGTTGGCACCTTGTGTTTACCCAAGTTTGTCCCAAACGGCAGGCCCAAATTGGGAGCAATCAACTCTACCCCAATATCAGGCGCAGGGTTATTCGGAATATCATGGTTTCTCGGCACCCCGATATTGAAGAACTGATCATTGGTATAGCGCTCGAATGGCCCTACGCCACCGGCATTCACCGGATCGCTCTGGTGACAGAAAACACAATTACCACTTACCGGCCCCACATTGTAAAAGATGTCATGGCCACGGTTTTCCTGCTCCGTAAAGTCATCCAAAGGAAATTGACCATCAGCATCATTTATCAATGCGATATCACGCTTAGAATCAAAACGGTTGTTATCTTTTGACATTTGCCACGCAGAAAGGGCAATCGCAAAACGGGCGAATGTTTTATCAATCTGCCTCTTGCCGCACTTCATTTCCGTGCCCCAAGCATATTCGTACAGCTGCTCCCCCCATACGGTATCATCCCGAACTTGCCTACAAGCATCCTGTTTGGTTTCCAAGGCCTGCTCTACTGGGTTGATAAATGGGCTGGCATGGGCTTGGTCAGACAACGGGCCGATATATTTGCGGTACATTCCCTCATATTCACTTCCCACTCCGGCAAAGGGGTCAATATTATGAAAAGCTTCAATCAGATTACCTTCAGCCCGTCCATTCCAGAATGCCCCACCACACGCAACATCTCCGAGAAATGGAACCGTACACAGTGCAAAATTGCCTAAGCCAACAATATCACCGGCATCGGTTCGAAATTGCACGTACTGATTCGTGGGTGGCCTTAAATTACCAACCCCCACACCGTCGGATCCGGTAACAGCAACATCAGTATTATTGGTTACTGAATCCCCATTGGTGCCGCCCGCCGAACCTGCATGGCAAGTGGCACAAGACATGTTTTGATTTAGTGAAATATCTTCGAAGAAGAGCCGTTTACCCAACTCTTCTAAATAGGTTAAATCATTCGCATGTACATGACTTGAAAAGACACCGGCACTCATGATGCCTAAGAGAAGCGGGAGTGATATCTTGTCCACTCCCTTATTGTTTTTTTTTAACCTAGCCGTGTTAATACTCATCAATAAGCTCCAACTACTTATATTTTTATAATTAAAAACAACTGACCCAATCAGAAATGTCAGTTTTAATTCAATTCAAAGTGAAAAGCTTAGCTCTGGACATCAATAAGATTAGAAATCTCCTTAGCAAACATATTTATTACACCCACAAAAAGTGTAAGTAATTTTTCGCTAAAAACATTTCTCAACAACAATAATAAACAAGAAAAACAGTAGGAGTAAAAAAACAAAAACAAGATAATTCTCACTTTCTCATGGGACTTTTATATATTATTAGAATTGATAAAAAGCAACGCTCATCATACGTCTATGCATAGAAAGGATAACCATTAACACTTTATAGTGAATATAGAATATAAAAAGCATAACGAGAGTAATTACCATTCATGCTTACAGTTAAAGCAACAAGCCAAATTACATGCCTATAATCATAGTAGCGCTAGATTTGGCAAATATTGAATAGGGAATAACAGGGAAAGGGAGAAGTAAGATGCAATACCATATCCATACCTTTAGGAATGCACTTATCACCATCATAGAAACTCAGTCATACCGCTATTGCGATCTCCCTCGCTGGCAAGAGCTCAATACTTTCCCGTTTGGCTCCTGTGATTTGGCCAACAACATGCTGGCGATGTATTTAAGAGAGCAGGGTTATCACCCCAAAATAATATGGTGCCGAAATAACCTCGCTGACTACCCAGAGATTCTCAGTCATGTTTGGCTAGAGGTGGACGATAAATTTGTTGATATTACCATCAACCAGTTCCCCCGCCTTATTCGCGAGCGAGTACATATCGTCAATAAATATGATCTTGGTATTTTAAATGAAATTTATTTCAACTGTCGGAATAATGGCCAATTTGAAGAAAGGGAAGTCGATTTACGTAATCATGCCGGATGTGGCGATGCGATATATCAGGCCGTGGCAACACTTGCCAGAGAGCGGTTAATCATTCACAAAAGCAATGGGTAACAATTTATTCATCATGCAAATATGGGATCGGGATATCACTTTGTGATTTCATTGATATAAAGATATATAGAATTATTGCCAGATCACAATTTTCATACTGGCAATGCCATATATTGCTGCCCACCTTGCGATGCATACTAAAAAATACAATGAAAAAGAACCTTATAGCTATTGCCCTTACAGGCCTATTAAGCTTTTCCTCGACGTCTATTCTGGC
The DNA here is from genome assembly GCF_003025555.1 of Photobacterium lutimaris. Lineage (GTDB taxonomy): Bacteria > Pseudomonadota > Gammaproteobacteria > Enterobacterales > Vibrionaceae > Photobacterium > Photobacterium lutimaris. The sequence continues at coordinate 108,428 of NZ_PYMH01000005.1, forward strand.
AGCTGATACAGCCCCTCAGCAGAGTATCCAAGCCAGCGCTGAATACAGCCAATTTACCACCAAGCGCCAAGTCGTTGATCAACTACTGGCCGATGCCGTTACTGCATTTAAATCTCCAGCTCGCATTTCCCATGCTGGGTTTACGGCAAAAATGCCAAGCAACATGGAAATAGTCACCAACCGTTTACTTGAAGCCTACCAGCTAGAGCCTTACCGTACAGACTTGTTGATTTCTGCAGCTAATGCCCAGATCTACAACAAGAACGTCGACCGAGCGATCACGCTATTTGAACAGGTCCTATCCGTTGCTCCACAAGATGTCGATGCTCATGCCTACCTTGCCGTCTGGCAGCAATTCAAGGGCAACAGCCAAGCTTCGCTTGAGCACATGCAAACCTTGAAAACCCTTAATGCCGGGCGCGCCGACGATATCCAGCGAATTTTTGATACCGTTAACCGTATCATCGCGACCCCGCTTAAAGACAAGCAAGATAAAACGTATGAAGGCAACACCGCCATCATCACGCTTGGCTACGCTCTGAATCCTGACGGCAGTATGCATGATATCTTGGTCCAGCGCCTTGAAATGACACTGGCGATGGCCAAAGCACAGCCAAACGCGATGATCGTATTAACCGGCGGCGTTCCAAGAAACCACAAGACCGAAGGCAAGCTAATGGCAGACTGGCTGGTTGAGAAAGGCATTGCCCGTGACCGTATTATCGAAGACAACTATGCCCGCAGCACGGTCGAAAATGCCCTGTACAGCAGCTATGCCCTTGCCCGACATGATATCGACCATGCCACGATTATCAGCTCGGCTAGCCACGTCCGCCGCGGCCAATCACTGTTCGAGATCGCGACATGGCAAACCGGCCCTAAAGGCATCAACTTTGATACAGTCTCGGCGGCCGATAAGCCACTGGAAGAGCTGAAAGTGCCTTCTGAAGGTGAGCTGCTGGGTATCTACCGTGACGCGCTACGTACCTATGGCATGTGGAGCTACCGCTCTTATCCGCTAGAGCAGCGTTAATAGGCGGCTTAACCACGTACATACAACAAAGGCAGCCAACAGGCTGCCTTTTTGTTTGCCCAACGCTGGAAACATGATCAAGAGGCGGTAGCTAAATCCCCCCCCCTTAACCTTACACCTGCTGCAGTGCCCGCATATAAAACGCCAAAGGCCCAGACAGCATATCAACCTTGAGTTCATGACCTGATTGGCAGCTCATCGCCAAGGCATAGCCATGCAGATAGTCTGCCAGCATCGAAAGTGCATTCTGGCGCAATTCGGCATCAAGCGACAACGAGGCGGTGGCCAAATCAAACCGCTCGGTAAATACCGTTGCCGGACCATAGGAAGTCATTCCTAGCAAGGTTTCCAGCAACCCCGGGTATTGCGCCAGTAAATTCAGGTAACTCTCGCACAGTTTTTCCAGCTCTTGCTGCCAATCCCCGCTTGGCTGTGGGCTATAAATTTTTTCAACCAACGAGACCGTGACCGCTTCCAGCAGGGCCTGCTTATTGGCGAAATAGTAATAAATCGCCATCGGATCCACGTCGAGACTAGCGGCCAGCTTACGGATGCTGGGGATCTTGCCGTCTTTTTCCATCAATGTGTTAGCGCACTCAATGATCCGCTCTTTACTCAAGGTCACAGCCGAGGTGGTTGGCCTTCCCCGTTTTTTGCCCTTGACAGTCATCATCGATCCTCAATAAACTTACCAATATTCTACATTGTAGAATATTATATACGAAACACCTTTGACCTTCCAAGCCGATCAACAGAGCAACCCCAATTAGGAGATCACCATGGCAAACATTGTCTATATCGCAACCAGTCTCGACGGATATATCGCCGATAAGAACGGTAACCTTGACTGGCTACACAGTGTTCCTAATCCTGATGGGAGCGACTTCGGCTTCCATCAATTCATGGAACGGGTAGATGCCTTAGTGATGGGACGGAATACCTTTGAGACCGTATGTGGCTTTGACTGTGAGTGGCCTTACAGCAAACCGGTATTTGTGATCAGCAATAGCCTTAAAGCGATCCCTGAAGGCTTTCAGGACAAAGCATTTTTGGTCAGCGGGGAGCTGAAAAACATCATTGCTGAATTAAACGGCAAAGGCTTCAAGGAGCTGTATATCGATGGCGGGATAACAGTACAAAACTTCTTGGCCGAGGATCTCATCGACGAGATGATCATCACGACCATCCCTGTCGTACTGGGCGGAGGCAGCCCGCTATTTGGCGATTTACCCTCACCAATAAACTTTAAACTGAAACAAAGTGAAGTGCTGGTAAATGCAATGGTGAAAAGCCACTATGTACGCATTGAATAAAGATATGATGACTATTTAAAAAGGAAATAATATACCAATTTATCACTGTCATTAAATTGGTATCTCCCTATGTTTGACATCATACGTTTCTCATTGCCAAACTCAGCACCGCAGCAAGAATGAATGATTTCACTACCCAGCCTCAGTAAATCCCGATATTATCTATGGATAAACCCAAAGGTAATACAATATGACCATTATGAATTTTGAACAAGCAGCGACCGAACTGCTGAACCGCCGTGTGGCAGGTACCAAAGCACAACGTCTTGAAGAACAACACCGTCCAGCCAACGTTGATGATGCTCTGAAAATCCAGTCCTCAATGATTGACCAACACAACGACAAAGTGGGTGGATGGAAGTGCTTACTACCGCTTTCAGACGACAAGTTTGTGGTTGCACCAATTTTTGCTGAGACTATTCAACAAGGCGAAAGCTGTGAGCTGTTTGCCGATAACAACGCAGTGCGCATTGAACCTGAAATTGCTTTTATCCTAAATGCTGATCTGCCTGCTAATCCAGAAGGTTACAGCGAAGCGCAAATCAACGCGGCAATTGGCCCATGCCATATGGCACTGGAATTGATGCAAGCTCGCTTTGCTGATGACAGCGGCGCGGAGTTCTTTGAGAAACTGGCTGACTGCCTGGTCAACCAAGGTATGTTTATCGGTCCTGAAATTGAACGCGAAAAAGCGTTTGCGGCGGCTAATATCGACATCACGGTCACGCAAGGTGAGCAAGTACAAACTTTCGCTGGCGTGCACCCTAATACTATGCCGCAGAACCCAGTGTATTGGCTGATCAACTATATGACCCGCCGTGGCATGCACTTCTCTGCAGGCGAAGCTATCATCACCGGCTCATACTGCGGTATCGTCGAAGTTGAGTTCGAGAAATCGACCACCATTAGCTACGACGGCATTGGTGAGTACCAAGTTATATTCAACGAGAAATAATAACCACTAGGAACGATGATCAAGGGGATCATCGTTCTGCTATCACCTGATCTGTACCCAAAAAGCGGCTCCCCCATCGGGGTCCTGAAGCTGTTCATGAAGCAGCTGGTGATTAGTCGTACCCAGCATGACGCACCAAGCGGCATGTGCATGCTCGCCAAGACCGTGGCCGAGCTCACCGGTGAGCACGCCGAATTGATGGCTGAAGCCAAACGTTCATTTCGCAAGATGGAGGGTGAATTCGAAGCGCTGATCATCGAGGATGTATTTACCCATTACCCGTTCTAAGCCCTCTTCCAGATCCTTATTCACCATAAAGCCCTTTGAGCGCCCACATCGTCGCCAGCGCCGAAATGGAGTGTGACAATCATCATTATTGTTTAGTACACCGGACGTTTATTCAGCGATTTATTTGCAAAGTTATTTACCGTTGCCGCGTATGTGGAAAGATTATTAAATGATGAGAAAAGATACGCAGCAAGTACGGAGAAAAGTGAATAGAGAAGCTCAAGCTATATTGAATCGTACAATAAAAAATTTCATGGAGAAATATAAATGATTTTTAATCAAGGGGTTTCGAATAATATTCCTTGGCGTTGTCATTTAGATAAAAAATAAAAAGCCAACTGGCGATACCAACTGGCTTCTATCAATTTCAGAATATCTTACCGTATCCCATCAATGCAAAAAGGTACTGCCTTCGGTGGCACTGGTGGCCGTCAGATCGCCAGCAGGGTTGATCAGGTGCGGTAGGATTTTCGGCAGGTTCAGTTCAATGTCTTGGTCTTCAACAGGGTTGATGTTGATGTGGTACCAGCCCAGCAAACCCAAAACGGCATAACCAATCGCATCATCACTGTCGCGGTGCTCGATGATGATTTGCAAGAAACGCAAAATCGTCTTGTCTTTGGTTTTCGCCTGTTCGAAGGTTTCGTTAAAAATAGCCACTGACTCTTCAATCAGCCCTGCAAATTCAGTCTCGATTGCGACTTTGAATGAGCCGCCATCAACAGAAATTTTCATATCAATATCACCAGATTAAGTCTTGTCGCGATTCCTGTCGTGATAGTAGCGGAAAGGCGGGAAATTGTCGTACCAGACACATCAAATTCCGTATAAATTCGCACTTTTATTGATGTATACGGTGCCTTTTCGACATTCTAGCATACCTCAGCGATCCTCCATCTGGCGGGCCAGCTGCCGCGATACATGCTCGGGACTTTGGGTGTGACGCGCCAGCAAGCGGTACATTACCGGGATCACTATCAAGGTGAACAGGGTTGCCACAGTGATACCACACAATACGACAATGCCGATAACAATGCGGTTTTCCGCGCCAGCACCAGTTGCCATAATCAATGGGACAGCACCAGCAATCGTCGTAATGGCAGTCATCAATATCGGGCGCAACCGTTCGGACGCCGCTTCAAGCAACGCGTCATCAAACGCCATACCCTGATCGCGTAGCTGGTTGGCAAACTCAACAATCAAGATCCCGTTTTTGGCCGACAAGCCAATGAGCATAATTAGACCAATCTGTGAGTAAATATTGAGGGTCTGGTCAGTGAAATACAGCCCGAGCAATGCCCCCATGGTAGCCAGCGGTACGGTAAACATGATGATTAATGGGTGGATGAAGCTTTCAAATTGCGCCGCCAGCACCAGAAATACCACCACTAGCGCCAGGGCAAAAATGAATACAATCGACGTACTGGAGTCTTGATAATCTTTCGACGCACCTTTGTAATTGACTACCGCATCGGCAGGCAGCAATTCATCAACCAAGCCATTGAGGTAGCCAAGGGCCTCGCCCAAGGTATAGCCGTCCGCTAAATTAGCCTCGAGGGTAATCGCCCTCACCCGATTATAACGGTTTAGCTGCGGCGCGCCGGCATATTCATCAACAGTAATAAGGCTCGACAGCGGAACAAGAGCCTCGGCCTGCTCTGCCCTGACGTATAAATTCGCTAAATCCGCGGCGGTATTTTGCCGCTCGCGCTGGCCTTCAATAATGACATCGTATTCTTCGCCACGCCACGTGTAGGTCGTTACCTGACGGGATCCGAGCATGGATTCAAGGGTCTGGCCTATCGTCTTTAACGACACCCCGAGATCGCCGGCCCGATCGCGATCGATCACAACCCGCAGCTGTGGCTTGGTTTCCTTGTAGTCATGATCCAGACCGACAATGTTGGCATTGCTAGCCGCCGCATCAAGCAAGAGATCCCGCCATTGGGCCAGCTCTTCATAGCTGCCGCCTCCCAATACGAACTGTACCGGCTTACCGACCCCGCGACCGAACGGCTGGCGCATCACCGGAAAAGCGGTGATCCCCGCCAAATCCCCCAACCGCTTGCGGATATCACCAATAATCGCTCCTGCCGGGCGGCGCTCGGCCCAATCTTCCAGCACCACAATCGCAAAACCATTGGAAAAGTCGGCAATCCGTCCCCACCCCCGCGGCGCACGGATCAGCAAGCGCTTGATCTCGCCTGCTTCCACCAATGGCATCAGGCGGTGCTCGACCTCGTTCATATAAGGCTGGATAAAATCAAAGCTCGCCCCCTGCGGGCCATTGATGATAATAAACATCGCCCCCCTGTCCTCCCGTGGGGCAAATTCTGTGGGCAGATGCTGCTGCAGCCACCCACAGGCAACCAACACCAGCACCAAGGCCACAATAACTCTGCGCGGACGCTTGATCGCATGGGCGAGCATCCCCTTGTAGCTCGCCGTCAGCGCGGCCATTGCACGACCACTGAGCCTGACCAAGCCGCTTTCCTTATCAACCGGCTGCATCAGTTTCGAGGCCATCATCGGGCTCAGCGTCAACGCCACCAAGGATGACAGCATCACTGCGGCACTGATAGCAATGGAGAACTCACGGAATAATTTACCCAGATCCCCTTCAAGAAAGCCAATCGGCAGGAAGACCGCGACTAACACCACAGTGGTGGCAATAATGGCAAAACTGACCTGTTTGGCACCAAGAAACGCCGCTTTGAGCGGGGGCTCACCGCTACTGATACGACGATGGATATTCTCCAGCATCACAATGGCATCATCGACCACAATACCGATAGCCAAAATCAGTGCCAGCAAGGTCAACAGATTAAGGGTAAAACCCAAGGCATAGAGCACCGTAAAGGCACCGATCAGCGAGACCGGCAAGGTCAAGGCGGGGATCAGCATGGCACGGACACTACCCAGGAAAAGGTAAATCACCACCACCACCAGCCCGAGGGCGATCAACAGGGTTTTGTAGACCTCGTCAATCGAGGCCTGAATGAACACCGAGGAATCATAGGAGCGCTTGATTTCCATTCCTGGTGGCAGGGTAGGATTGAGCCTATCGACCAAACTATTGGCCGCTTTGGCCACATCCAAGGTGTTGGCCTTTGACTGGCGGGTGATCCCTATCCCTATCATATCCTGCGTATTACCACGGAAAGTGATCCGCTCTTCTTCGGCAGCTAATTCGACCTTGGCTACATCACCGAGCCTGATCAAATAACCATCATCGCCAGTGCCAACCACCAAGCGAACAAAATCTTCAGGTGCAACAAAGCTGCGCTGGGTACGCACCGTGAACTGGCGACTCTCCGACTCCACCGAGCCTGCGGGCAATTCGATATTATCATCGCGCAACGCATCTTCGATATCGGTAACCGTCAGCTCCCTAGCCGCTAATTTCTGCCGGTCGATCCAGATCCTCAAGGCGTAGGATTTGCCGCCGCCAAGGCGGATCCCCGCGACCCCATCGAGCACCGAGAATCGATCGACCAAATAGCGACGGGCATAATCCGTCAGCGCCAGCGTGTCCATTCTGTCCGAGACCAAGTTAAGCCACATGATCACTTCCGAGCCAGCGGCGGCCTTTTGCACCTCCGGCGGGTCGGCTTCATCGGGTAAATTATTGAGAATACCTGCAATACGGTCACGGACGTCGTTAGCCGCGGCATCGATATCGCGACCGATTGAAAACTCCAGAGTCACACTGGAACGACCATCCCGGCTACTTGAGCTAATAGAGCGGATCCCTTCGATACCGGCGATCCTATCTTCCACCAATTGGGTGATCCGCGTTTCGACAATAGTTGCCGACGCGCCCCGATAGCTGGTGGATATCGTCACAACCGGCGGGTCAATATCGGGATATTCACGCAGCGGCAGCCGCTCAAACGCCACCAAGCCAAACACCACCAGCAGAAGGCTGATCACCGAGCCCAGTACCGGACGGGTGACCGAGAGATCCGACAGCCACATCAGCCAGCCTCCCTAAAGGTAAAACGCTCTTGCTCGCGGACTTCCACTTTCTGCCCCGGCCTCACCCGATGGATCCCGCGGGTGATCACTCGCTCACCTTCCTCGATGCCAACCAGCACTTCAACCTCGCCCCGACGGCGAAATCCCAGTTCAACCTCACGCTGCTCGACAGTGCCATCTTCACTCACTACAAACAAAAAATGCAGCTGCTGGCGGGAAACCAGCGCTTCTTCCGGTACCACCAACCCCTGATGCTCACCAACGATCAAGGAGAGGGTCATCAGCATGCCGGGCCGTAACCGTAAGTCACGGTTGGCAATATCGGCCCGTACCACCATTGCGCGGGTCTGGGGGTTAATACGGCTCTCAATACTGGCGACCTGACCACGGAAAATTTCATTGGGATACGCTGCGGTGCTGGCTTCGATCACCGCGCCTTGATTAACTAAAGCGAAAAACGCCTCAGGAATAGAGAAATCGAGTTTTACCGTGGCAATATCATCAAGGGTGGTGATCACTACCCCTGGAGTCAACAGTGCACCGGGGCTGATCTGGCGAAACCCCAATACACCGGAAAACGGCGCATGGATATACCTTGCCGCTAATTCGGCCTCAATCTGAGCCAGCACCGCCTTAGCCACTTCAATATCGGTATAGATAGCATCCAGCTCAGAGCGTGCAATAGTATTGCGCTTGACCAACCCTTCGATACGCTTGTACTCGCGGCGTTGCTCTTTGAGATTAGCCTTGGCAGCGCGTACTTTGGCTTGCTGCTCGTCGGCATGCAAAGTAACCAGTAACTGGCCTGCTGAAATGGACTGGCCATCCTCAAAAAGGATCCTATCGACTTTTTCGGTCACCTTGGCCGTGAGCACTATCGACTCACGTGACTTTACGGTGCCCAGCGCCTCCACTTCACGCCGGACCAGTTTTTTTTGCACCTCAGCCACCACCACCGTTGGCGTCGGCATTGAACGTACGGCGGACACACCAGCTGACAAGTATTCCTTGTAGGCAATACCCGCTACCAGCAAAGCGAGGAGCAGTATACTGATCAGAGTCCCTTTCAAACGCACGCAGTATCCTTCTGAGGGGAATGGGAAAATTACAGCTGATATAGTCAGTATAGAAAGGGAGAAGCTGGTGGGCGGTGAAATTGACCATTGAAGAGACGGGAAAGAATGAGCGGGGCAGGAAGCCATATTACAGGCAAAAAAAAGCGAGCCGGTCGATGGCTCGCAAAATAACTCATATATTGCATTTCGAGAGGGTGACTAGGTCAACCCAGTATCCATACCAGTGAAAACCTAACTCATCGAAAGGGACAAAGGTTATATCCGTAGAATATTTTGCCTCAGCACAACGTTCTGTTGTCAGGAAAATGTCAGAAATAACAAAGCAATGTCTACCCATGAGGTCACGGTTCCAATTTTCATGAAACAGCTCAGTGACGGCTCGGAAATGCAGGGAGCAACCTCAGTTCATAACAACTAAGGGTTTATGCCTCGCTAGTCAAACGTGGTGCCCAGCGAGAGGTAGAAGGAACTCTGCCCCCCTTCAGCCATGCCATAGGCTAGGTATACCGGTCCGATAGGGGTATCTAACCCCACAAACAAACTTCCAGCCGCCAAGCTGGAGTCAACACTAATGTCCGACTTATCATCCCATACCCCGCCTTGCTCCAACGAACCACCGATATACACCGGAACCGACACGGCACCGAAATTATTATCCAGTAGCCGGTAGCTATACACTAACGCACCAAACAGCTTGTACCGGCCATTGAGCTCATAGCGATGGTAACCCGACAGATTGAACAGCCCCCCCAGGTCCTGCACATAAACCGGCAACAGATCATCGCCATCATAACCACCCGCTTGCATGGTCGCGATCAGGCTATGCCTTTCATAGCTAAACGGTTTAAGTAGCTTCATTTGTGCGTAAACGCTGTCGCTCGATATCGTACCTTCATCATTGAACGAACTGCGGCTGGCGCCAAGCCCAACTTCGGTATGGAGCATAAAACCTTCGCGCGGGAAGAACAGGCTGTCTAGATCATCATAGACAAAAGACACATAGGGCCCATGGACCGAATAGTCCTGATTATTAGCGATATTGATTTCGCTGACCTCACCAACCCCCCCCCGGTAACCCACCGCCAGCGAACTCCATGGTTGCAAATTCCACCCCAGCTCAGCATAGCCATTGTAAACACTGTACTCGGTTTTGGCCGACGTGCCCGGCTCTCGGCCAATCATGTCCGCTTGCTCATCCGACAAAATAAACTCACGCACTTCGCGATTCCAGTTGATACCGAATGAGGTATAGGTATTTTTTTGGTAATCGAGCGGAAAATAGAAACTGGTATCAATTTTCTTCCAGCTCCCCAGCAACCATTCAAACTGCCACTCCCCGCCCTTATCAGTGAGGTTGGTATAGATATACTGGGTGCCGAAGGCAAAATCCGAGCGGTTGGCAAAGTCATCTTCCAACGCAAACTTCAAGTTGAGGTAACCCGGCCCCCAGGACTTCTCCCGGACATCCATCACCAATGTACTCTCATCATTCTGATGCTCGATTTGATAGGTGACACGCTCGAAGATATCTTGTCGGTTGAGCCTTTTCACCGCTTCATCCATCTCTTCGTTGGTGATCACCCGACCCGCCTTGAGATCCATGATTTCAAGCAATGCCAAATCAGAGCGCTTGGAGTGATTATTCACCTCAATCCGGTCGATATAGTAAGCCGAGCTAGCCAGCACCTGTGAACGACGATCCAGTTTATCACTCAGATACGTTTGGTAATCTTGTTCTGATAGCTGATAGCGCTTGAGCTGCACCAGTGCATCCTGCGCCACTTTGCGACCGGCAACATAAGCTCGCTCCATTTTGTCGAAATCAGGAGCCAACATGAAAGATACATCTGGCTGAAGATAGACATCCCCCTCGCCCATCAACGCCATTTGCTGATCGGAACTGGTATTGGTCATAAACGTGGTGAGCTGACCGATAATATTGAACGCACTGTTGAGATCGTCTTCTACGAATAACGCATCACGAAGATCAACCGCAATGATCACGTCGGCGCCCAACGCCTGAGCCACATCAACGGGCATATTGTTGACGATACCGCCATCCACCAAGATCTGGTTGCCAACCCGCATCGGTTGAAGAGCACCCGGTACCGTCATCGAAGCCTGCATCGCCGTGGCCAGGTGCCCACTTTCAAGCACCACCGGCAGAACATGGACGATGTCTGTTGCTACTGCCCGGTACGGTATCGCCAAATCGTCAAAACTATCGAGCGCAGGGAGATTGTCGGTCAGGCGGCCAAGCAAAATAGCCATGCCCTGCCCCTGAAAGGCACCGGGTTTGGATTGGTAGTTTCCTTGAAGATCAATACCGATATCGGTATAGATTTGGTAATTGTCATTTTGCTGTTTACGCCGCAACTCCAAATCATTGCGACCCACACGATCGTTATAGCCGCTCTGCCAGTCAGCAGCCATCGTTTTTTGCTGCACTTCTCGGGCAGACAGGCCCATGGCATACATACCACCCACATAGGCCCCCATGCTAGTACCGGTGACCACATCAACCGGGATCCGGTTCTCCTCCAATACCGATAGTACGCCAATATGAGCAGCCCCTTTAGCACCACCACCACTGAGTACCACGCCGATCTGTGGGCGAGATTCTGCCGCCACTGCGCTGAAGGTTGCCGAAGCAACCCCAACAACAGTGAGCAACAAACTGCCCTGCCAGCGCCGACACATTTTCCGCCACTCCATGACACATCCTATAACTTGGATTAATCGCAATAACACCAAACTCACCAATATTCAGGCCGACCCACGAGAATTAAAAGGAGCAGATATAAGGCACTGTATTTTGATGTATTCATATCCATCAACATCGAGTAACACATATGATCAGAATATTGCTAACGTAGGTATAATATACCCAAGTTAGCTGAACAACAGGCATATAAAAAAACCGGTCAGTAAGTCACTGACCGGTTTTTTATATTATTCATAGTGCGAACTTAGCTGCCGCTGGCGATATCGCTCAGCGCATGCATCACCTGTTCGTTGACGTGGCCTTCATAAACCAACTTGCAGACTTTACGCCTTACTGCCAGACCTGAGATAAGCCGCTCGATCGACAAATGGCCCTGGTCTTGCTGAGCGTTGTACAACTCAATCGTTTTACTCAAGGTCTCGTATGGGACAACATCGCCACCAACTCGAAGCCAATCAAGCTTCTCCAATAAGCTGTGGCACTCTTCACTTATTGAGGCGATAGAATGTCCGCTCATTGCCGATAACGCCGTTATACTGCGCTGTAGGGCTTCTGAGGATGTATACTTCGACAAGGTAATGGTCAATTCATCCGCATTGATCTCAACCAAGTGCTTACGAAGCTTCACACGGCGACCCAAGCGTCCCTTCGGACGGCCTTCTTTGCGCTGGATCGGTTCAAATTCACCGTCAATGATCTCGGAAAGCTGATCAAGCTCCCGCTTCGGCAAAATTTCATTCCGTAGCGGGTTTGGCATGGTCGGTGCCATGGTGCGCTTGCCTTCATTGGTCGTTTTCGCCCGAGAAAAACGGATCACTTCATCGACATCACAGCGAATATCGATTTGGTAATCGCAATAACGCTTACCTTCCTCGTGCGGTGTGATCGTCAAATGATACCCCCACAAGTTAACCGCAAATACATGATCGGTGATCTTATCTTCGGCCAGTTTGCTCAGCTCGCGGATCAAGTCGGTTGAAAAACGACGCCATTCAATGTTGCGGGCCAACTTTTGGTTCAACTCACTCAGCATCATCGAGTCAGTGTAGCGGCGTGACATCCTGCTTCTGAAGAACGAATAGAGCTGGAACACCAAGGTATGCTGGCGCAGGATCTCCGGCGGAAACAGGAAGAAATAATCCCGGGTCAGCAGCTCATCAAAAAATGATGGCTCCCACACCAAGATATACAAATTTGGCTTGATCCTAATCTCACCATCATCCCCTTCGGTCGGTGCTTCTTCGGATGCTGTGATGGTTCGGGCCAGGAAACGGAAACGGTCACTCTTGAACCCTTCCGGCATATTTTCACTCATCCAGCGACCGGTCAGTTCATGCAGCTGGAAATCAGTAAACTCAATACGATCAATACTTTCGCGAATAGAATCACGAGCAGGACCACTGTCTTTCTTGCCCCTTAGTGCAAGAATATCTGTGATGTATACCGGCGTTTTATTGCCCATACTGCGTGACTGGATTTCATAATCGGCAATGTGATGATCGTGGTATTGCACCGTCAGGGTGAACAAGGCAAACAGGGTCATCAGATCATCAACGGTCATGATCGATTTTGAAGATCGTGTCTCGATGATCGCCTTGGTACCACTGATCGCCACCATAGATTTCTGATAGCTCTTTTTGGTGCGAGGTGGGGCCAGTGCCTGATCGATGATCCCCGCCCAGCTGGTGGGAGAGATCACAATCTGATCAGCTTCATCCGGCATGCTTGGCGGTGTACCCAAACCATGTTCACTCAGTAATTGGCGGTTTACATGATTTTGTGCCAATGCCTTTGAACGTTTTTGTTTTTCTTTGGCTTTGGATTGCTCTGAATTCAAGCTTCCGGTGCCAAGCTGTGAGATCAGCATGGCTGGGTTGATGAAATGATGCAACATGGTCTTACCCGCAAGCCCTTCTTCAAACCTTACGGGCTGTTGTTTGAACAGACCGATATTAACCGCCGCTCTTAAGCGTTGCTGGATCGCAGCTCGGGTCAAATGGCCTTCCGTTGCTTCAACCAACTCGGTGGTCGATACCATACCATCATGAGTAGATAAGCCACGTAGCGAAATCAAGTTGAGTAACTCGATGATGCTTTTGGTGACACCTTTGAAGTGTTGGTACTGTGGAAGCCAATCGATCAAGTTTGCCGGGATCGAGAACAAATGCCCATCTTTGTGGGATCGTGGAGCGTGGATCAATATCTTCTCAGGATTGTTATTCTTTGATGAAAGCGCGGAATTCATTTGTCATTAGCCGTAGATGCATCATTTTTCCGTGAAAGATTAATAGAAATATGACAAGAAAGAAAGATCTTTTATTGGCTTTTTTTAAACTGATCTTATTGTTTATTTTGATCTTATTGATTATATGATCTTATGATCTGGACGTTCACACGCCCGCAAGTCATTGAAATCAAAGGAGATAAAAAACAGCCAGATCGAAAGCATGATCATGATACTTTTGGAAAGATGATCAACGCTTAGTTGAAACGATGATCATCAAGAGGCTGGAAATATGATCATCATCAATCTGCAAACATGATCATCAAGAGTAAGAAAGCATGATCATGGTGCACCCACAGGTTATCCACAGGGGGAATTAAAAATCAGTCTTAAAATGGGTTCTTTCGGTGTATCAGAGAAGCCCTAGTCTTCCATTTTACCCTTTTGGGCACCGGAAAGATGATCACGCTGGTGTCATTTAACGTGATGTTAAGTGCTTTTTGCCTAGGTGCACTCTTTAGCGAAGAAATATTGACCATAGTTGATTTGACACTCGCCGTATTCTACCAGAGATTTATCATGTGTCCGTAGCGGATGTATGATCAAGTCATTGCTCGTGCATTTCAATTGTAACATCAAAGAGCAATTTACAGCCTTTGGTACTGCAAAATAGTCGTGTTCTTGTCGGCTAAGCCCTTATCAGACCTACATTCACCGTAATTTACCCGGTTATCTTCATGCTTTCGGGAAGATGCGTTCTAAGATCAATTTACACCGTCAATCACTTGATCATTTTTCCGATCAAGCTTGCGCACTGTCCGGGCTTTGTTTCGCTGGATTTCTACCTTGATCATGCTTCGTGATCTTGTTCAATATACAGGAACGATGATCAAGCCGATGTGCATTCAAGTGAGTGTCGATCAAGCCAGGCCGCTAATTTCATGCTGATCGACGCGGACGGACTTTTGCTGTATTTGGTTGATCATAATGAAATCGTTCGATTTCATTATAAATTTTGCCAATTTCCATAGAGAGCGGTTCATCGTGGAAAATGAGGATGAAATTGAGTCAAAGTGACAGCGTCCGTAAACTAGCCAAAAAAGCCACGCTTCCGGGTAATAGCCCTTAATTAGGATTTACATTGTAAAATTGTGACGCCGTAACACTTTTACTTTTTGAGTATTTCCAAGTCAATCACTCTCGTTTGTCATCTACATTCGACTGGAATTTGTCGGTTTTTTACGCTTTATTTCGCTTTATGCTGAGATAAATATCACATGTCTACGTTCAGCTTTTTATTGTTTTGGTGTTTTTTTGCTGTACAATAAAGCAAAATGTTTCAAGGTGAATAAAGACAATGAACAGGGAACAAACCATAGACAACTTGCTCAATATCGCCGAGCAGACGAAGCAGGTCCAAGCGGACCGAATTGAGATTGTATTGGAAGAGCGCCGCGAAGAAGCGTTCCCCCCGATGTCAAAAGCATTGATGGAAAGTCGCTCGGGTCTTACCCGCCGCAAATTGGATGATGCTATTTCCCGTATGGAAGCGAATGGCCATCAATTTACTAAAAACAATGCCAATCATTATTCTATTAGCCTGGAAGAAGCCCATCAGTTGATGGATGCGACAAAAAAGCCGGCTTTTTACGAGCGAGAAGGTGCCGGTCGCAAGCCGTGGATTGTGAATGTCCAGAATCAGAAAGGTGGTACCGGCAAATCGATGACAGCGGTACATCTAGCAGCATGTCTTGCATTGGATCTGGACAAGCGCTACCGAATTTGTCTGATTGACCTTGATCCACAGGGTTCATTGCGTTTGTTCCTTAACCCGCAGATCAGTGTGGGCGATCAGGAAACCATTTATTCAGCGGTTGATGTCATGCTGGAAAATGTGCCTGAGGGTCAAGCCATCGATAAGGAATTCGTGATGGGTAATGTGGTGATGCCAACCCAATACCCGAATTTGAAAACCATTGCAGCCTTCCCTGAAGATGCCATGTTTAATGCCGATGCATGGCAGGATCTGGCAGAAAATCAGGACTTGAACATTGTGCGCCTGCTTAAGGAAAAAGTTATCGATCCTATTGCTGATGAATTCGACATCATCATGATCGACACCGGTCCGCACATTGATCCGCTGGTTTGGAATGCCATGTATGCTTCAAATGCACTGATCATTCCTTGTGCGGCAAAGCGCCTTGACTGGGCTTCTACTGTTAACTTTTTCCAGCATTTACCTACAGTTTACGAGATGTTCCCTGAAGATTGGCACGGTTTGGAGTTTATCCGACTGATGCCGACTATGTTCGAGGATGACAATAAGAAGCAGGTTTCGGTGCTCACCGAAATGAATTACCTGCTTCGTGAACAAGTCATGATGGCTACGGTACCGCGAAGCCGTGCCTTTGAGACTTGTGCCGATACCTATAGCACTGTGTTCGACCTAACGGCGGCCGAATTTGAAGGGGGCAAAAAGACCCTTTCAACAGCGCAAGATGCGATCCAACGTGTTGGCCTAGAGTTAGAGCGTGTAATGCACTCTCACTGGGCTAACCTGAACCGGGAGTAATGAGTGGATGGCGATTAAAACCAAAGATCTTAATGCGCGCTTGTTCGGTAAAGCCGACAAACGACGTGCAACAACGCCAACAGAGGCCCAAACAGCGGCACGTGATAAAGCATCCGTTATTGAACTGGCTGTAGCCGGCGAGGAAACCGTTGCGTTTGAATTGATCAAAATCCAAGCCGACCAGGTTGCTGAGAAAACGCGTGTTTTTGCCGAAAATGCCCGTGAACAGGCTTTCCTTAACGAGCATGCGCTGGCCGATATCCTAAACACGCTTAAAGAGCGTGGGCAGCAATACCCAGCGGTTGGTCGTTGGTTGGAAGATGGCCGGATCGAGGTACTTGATGGTAGCCGCCGTCGCATGTCTTGTATCTTGGCTGAAAAAGATTTCCTTATCTATGTGGGTAAGGGAATTAACGGCGAACATGCTAAATTCCTTTCTGATGTCGCCAATGCACATAAACCGCTGTCATTGTTTGAGCGGGGTAAGGAAATGCAGGCGTTACTTGAAACCGGTAAAGTCGCCGATCAAAAAGAGCTAGCAAGGTATTGTCAATGCAGCGAGGCCTTGGTTAGTGGGGCATTGAAAGCGGCATCATTACCGATGGAATTGTTGATGGCTTATCCGAGTGTCGGTGAACTTGGCCGACCGACGATTGTGAAACTTCACCGCCTGTTTTTCGGCCTCAACAACGATCAGCAACAAACATTTGTGAGCGAAATATCTGCTGGTGACGAAGCGATGTGGAAGTCTATCGATGCCTCAGGTATCACCCGCATTACCCGCGAAGTGACCAGCAAACTTGAGCAGATTGGTGAGACACTCCAACCAAAAGTTGAGATCGAGAAGCCTAAACCGCAAGAGTTGGTGAAGGGGAAAATCAGCTATTTGCGTGACGGTGATAAGCTTCAGCTTAAGCTGAAGAAATTATCCGAGCGCCAAGCCGATGAAATCCTCACGTATCTGGCTGATTATTTGAAATAGAATATTCCGTTCAGTATGTTGATTAAAACCACGCTTTCGAGCGTGGTTTTTTTTCGCTCCGCTATCGGATATTGGTATTATCGGGGGTGTTGTTTGCCATTGAGTCTTAGCATGTCCCAACTTTCTGATTTTTGCCGTTCACTCTCTGTGAGTGCGGCTGCACATAATATCCGTTACCTCGTTGTTGCCAAAGGAGGAACGGACTGGGCCGCACAAGTTATAGATGCGTTTGCCCCTTTTTATGTTAATCCACTTTTTTGTGGTGAGCCGATCAGTGCTGATACGGATGCCATTCCTTTCAAGAAAGCCAAACACTGGTTAGGGCGTGAATGTCAGATGCTGACTGTCAACGGACACAATGGCCTGGATGCCCAAGCCCTTGGCGCATTATCCGGTACCGTCGTCGGCGGTGGGATCTTGCTGTTGTTATTGCCAACGGAGTGGTTCGAAAAGAGCGGTTCGAATTTTACCCAGCGGTTGAGCTTATTGCTGCAGCAGCCCGAGGTCATGATGTTGGAGCCGGGCTTGCCTTTGCCTGCATTGCCTATTGATGAATTAGCAAAAGCGGACAGCGGTGTCGAAACAGCATCTCTTCTCCCTTTTGGTACGTTGACCGCTTGCCAAGCGAGTGCTGTTGACGCTATCCGCCGGGTAGTAACAGGCCACCGTAAGCGACCTTTGGTTTTAACCGCTGATCGTGGCCGGGGAAAATCGGCGTCGTTGGGATTAGCCGCAGCAAGTTTGCTGGCCGAACGTAACATTCATATCGTGGTTACCGCACCGTCTTTTGTTGCCAGCCAGACGGTGTTTCGCCACGCTGCTGAGCAATTTGGGGTGCCGTTTAGCAACCAAAAGTTTCTCGAGCTTGGCAAAGGTTCGATCGCTTTTATCGCGCCGGATGCGTTGTTGTCAGAAAAACCAGCAGCTGATTTGGTGATGGTCGATGAAGCCGCGGCTATTCCTGCTCCTGTTCTTAATGCGCTGCTCAAGAATTATGGTCGCTTGGTTTTTTCCAGTACTGTTCATGGTTACGAGGGGACGGGACGCGGTTTTGCCGTTAAGTTCCGTCAACAACTCGATGATGTGATGCCGCAATGGCGTGCGTTTGAGATGAAGCAAGCGATCCGTTGGGCGGACAACGATCCGTTGGAAAAGTGGGTCTTCAATGCGTTGCTGCTTGATGCCGAAACAGCCGCGTCAGGACTCGATCCCAGTACGGCACACTGCGAATGTATTGATAAAGCCGAGTTGCTCCGTTCGAATAATTTACTCTCTTCTTTATTTGGCTTGTTGATTAATGCGCACTATCAAACCTCCCCTGCAGATCTGGTGAACTTACTCGATGATGACTGCTTACATATATGGGTATACCGCAATGGCGATAATGTGTTGGCATGTTGTCTGATTGTTGATGAAGGTGGTTTTTCTCCAGAGCTTGCCGAGCAAATCCAACTTGGCGTGAGAAGACCAAGGGGGCATCTGCTTGCCCAGTCTCTTGCTGCCCATCTCGGTATTTCTGAAGCCGCAACGCAACGTTCTGGCCGTATACTACGAATTGCGGTTCATCCTGAGTTTCAGCAACAAGGCATTGGTCAGCGGTTATTGTCTGCTGTCAGGTTTTGGTCACAAGGACGTTATGATTTTCTTGGTACCAGCTTTGGCTATGTAACTGAGCTTCTGTATTTTTGGCAACGCGCGGGATACCAGCCTGTTCGCTTGGGATTACACAAAGATGCCTCGAGCGGTTATCCGTCCTTGTTGTGTGTACAACCTATCGGTGAACTGAGTCAGCAGTGGTTTGCCAAAGCAAGGGTACTATTTGCGAGGGGGTTGACGGCCAATGCCTGTGAAGCCTTTCGTGACATGGCAACCGATGAGTTTCGGCCGCTGTTGGTCGAGTCGTTATCGTCTGAAGTGACGCCCGCAGCCCTTCCCAATGAATGGGTTGAACACCAGCTTTCCCTATATTGCCAAGGTGGTCTGGGATACGAATTAGTGTTGCCAGCGCTGCAGCAATATCTTTATCAGCGTTTAGCTCAAACCGGATCGCTTTCTGAGGGAGTAACATTAAACCTGGCAGTGGCGAAAGTTATTCAACGAAAAACATGGCAAGACATTGTTCATCAATTCCAACTGACCGGTCGTAAGCAAGCAGAACAAGCATTACGTGATTTTGTCAGTGCTGATTTTCAAACGCATTCTATAGCAAGGAGCGAGTAATGAAATTTGTTGTCGACACCCATAGCCATACCATTTCAAGCGGGCATGCATATAGCACAGTATTAGAAAATGCTGCAGCGGCTGCCGAGAAAGGGCTGCAATTATTGTGTGTCACGGATCACGCTTCCTCAATGCCGGGCGCACCTCATTTCTGGCATTTTGCCAATCAGAGGATCTTGCCCCGTTTTCTTCATGGCGTGGGTATCCTGCGCGGTGTTGAGGCCAACATTATGAACGTTGCCGGTGAGATCGATATTTCCACTAAAGTGCAAGGTCATCTTGACTGGGTTCTGGCCAGTTTTCATGAGCCGGTGTTTGCCCCGTCTTCGTCGGCTGTCCATACCGAAGCATTGCTTAATGTTATTCAGTCTGGTCGAGTTGATGCGCTGGGTCATTTAGGTAACCCCAATTTCGATTTCGATTTTGAACGTGTTTTGGTGGCAGCGGCAGAAGCCAATGTGTTGGTTGAGATCAATAACTCTTCTTTGTCTGGGTCTCGAATGGGGAGTCAGCCAAGGTGTGAACGTATTGCCGAAATTGGCAAAGAGGTCGGCGTGAGTTTTACAACAGGGTCTGATGCACATTTTGCTCATGACATTGGTAAGTTTGACTCTGCGCTTGCGCTGTTCGAGAAAGTTAATATTGACGAAGATTCGATTGTTTCAACCAGTGCTTCTCGGTTTATTGAGTTTCTCCAGTCTCGTGGCCATGCTTCTATCGCGGAGTTTCAGTCATTGAGGTGAGTTAATTTACACTGTAAATTTCAGCATCTTCTATGCTCTCAAAAACGGTTAATAAAGAAAGGTGGCGATGCCGCCTTTTTTGTTATCTAAATTTACACTGTAAATTCTAGCAGGAACGGTTTTACGTTTTGATTTGTATTATTTTGCCTTGTTGACTAGGATTAAAGAATCCCTCTAAATTTTGGTTTGAGTTTTGTGCTGCTTGATAGCCGAAATCCATCGATGGTGATAGGCAAAAATATAATAATAAGGAGTCAGCATGAGTTTAATAAAAGATGTTCCTCCGGTACTAAAAGACATAACTTATCCCTCTGTTTATCAAGATCCAGAGCTCGAAAAGTGCTACTCCGTAGGCCGAGGGGGTATCGCTGGACGCCTATTTGGCCAACTGCTTAGCAGTGGTGAAACTATCGATAGCTATGATTATGGCGTTAAAGTGACGGTAAACAGAATCACCCGGCATCGAATCTACTTAGAATCATCTGTTCCCTTGCCACTGACGGCCAGCTATCAACTGTATCTCCAACCGGTTGGTATGCTGGAAGGTTATTTGCGCAAAGATACAGTCTCGGTTAATAAAAAGCACCCTAATCATCGCAGCTATATGTTCATTACGGATCAGTGGTTGACGGCACATCAGTTGCGCACCATTGCACTGGTCTGACCTTGTCGTGAATATTTGGCCTAAATCAATATGCAATCTATTGTTTATGTTGGTTATATTGATATATTTCACATAAATTTGTGACTGAACAAGTACTAGGTAACTGATTTGTTACTGTAATATTGAGGAGCACCATTACTTTATTGTTCGCCAATAGCAGAGAAAAGGAGTTGATATGGCAGATCTTTTTCTGCGTATCGCTGATGATGGACAATCAGTGTTATTTGCGGCAAACGCAGACAATCAATCGGTCCCAACACGTGAGTTGTTAATCGAACAACTGATTAGCCTTGGTGCTGAGAAGTTCTATTTTTATGAAAAAGCGATAGATTCAGCTCTTGCTGTCACCATTCGTGACGATGAGCCCAGTCCCGAAA
This sequence comes from Photobacterium lutimaris, assembly GCF_003025555.1. GTDB lineage: Bacteria > Pseudomonadota > Gammaproteobacteria > Enterobacterales > Vibrionaceae > Photobacterium > Photobacterium lutimaris. Next base: position 129,578 of record NZ_PYMH01000005.1, read on the forward strand.
CCGCTTACCCAGAGCCTATTGTTATCGCGGAGCGGCGTAATGCCAGCCTCGTGGTTAAGACTGATTCAGATTTTATGCGTGCTGCGATTACTGTCACGGCACCTTACGGCGGTAATCATGCTACTGGGGCCGATATTTTAGAAGCGCTCAAGCAGAACAGAATCGTCAAAGGCATCCGAAAAACGCAACTTCACCAGCTTTTACAGCGAGCCCAGAGCCTACAACCCGGTGAAAAACTGACCTTGCCAGTGGCTTTTGGCCGTTTACCTGAAAACGGTGTGGATGTTCGGTTCGAGTCGTTGGTCGACGATGCTAGCCAGCGTATTTTGAAACCGCAAGCGACCGATGATGGTAAGGTAGATATGCGTGATTTGGGCGAGCTAATCACGGTTAGAGCTGGCCAGACGTTGATGCGGCGCATTCCTGCGACCGAAGGTGTCGCAGGCTTTACCGTTGAAGGGAAGGCCCTACCGGCCAAACCGGGTAAGGACAGCGAGTTCCAACCCGGAGACGGGACAATTATCAGCGAACAAGACTCGAACTTGCTTCTGGCCGAGAAATCCGGGATCCCCGTTGCCAAACCCCGTGGAATGCAGGTTGATGAGGCATTGACCCTTAAAGGCGTGAATGTCGCAACAGGACATATTAACTTCGACGGTAGTATCCTGATTACCGGCGACGTAACACCAGGCATGAAGGTCACAGCTTCGGGGAATATTACCGTCGCAGGGTTTGTTGAACTGGCTGAACTGAAAGCGGGCGGCGATATTTCAATTATTAAGGGAATCATTGGCCGTAAGCTAGAAGGTAACAAGCTTGGTTGCACTATTGAGGCCGCAGGCAGTGTCACGAGTAAGTTTGCCCAGTTTGCAGATATTACATGTGGCCAAAATGCGTTGTTCACCTTGCATGTGCTTCACAGCACTATCCACGCTGAGGGTGAAGTCATTGTGATGGATCAATTCAAGCGTCAAGGGAGCTTGAGTGGTGGGGTGACTGAGGCTGGGTATAGTATCAGGGCGATCAATCTTGGTGCTCTGTCAGGTGTTCCTACGGTGGTAACTGCATTTACTAAATTTGAATGCCTGTTACAGCAACTGCAAGATAAACATCATGACTATCAGGTTGAACTGCAAAACGTCGAGAAAATTAAACAGGCTAAGCTCAAACTGTTGAAACTGCCTGAGCATAGGCGCCCAGTCGAATTGAGTGAACGGATTAACAATGCGGCGGAGCAACATAAGTCACAGATTGATTTGCTTCATGCTGACTACCAACAGTTACGAGGCGAATACGACGAGCTGCGGTCGCGGGTGACGATCACCGCACTGAATCGGCTCTATGCGGGGGTTCAAAGCTGTTTGGAAAAAGAACACCTTCTCATCACTCAAGATCATGGCCCTTCCAAACTTCATATCTTTGAACATGTCTTTCAGTGCTCGCCACTGTAACTGGGCTATTTAAATTTACAGTGTAAATCTAATTTACACTGTAAATTTGAAAGCCACTTACAAGCTTAATAATGCAGATGCGGTTGTTTAGGTAGGCGCTTCTCTTTAGATTTCTGCTCGGTGAAGAAACCTTGGAAGCCACTGACAAATAACTCTGATAGCCTTTCGAGCTGGGTTTCCGTTTCTACGCGGGTCGCAATTGTCATGACATTGAGGCTGTGGGCGGTTCGACATACTGATGAAAGTAGCTGTTTCTTCAATTCATCATTGAGCTGATGGGTATACGAAAAATCCACTTTAGCGTAGTCGGGACGGAACTCTTCGAGATAGGTCAGTGATTTGAAGTAGCGGCCATAGCCGTCCACCCCATAGCGGAATTTGTAAAAGCGAATGGCTGAGCACAATAAGCCGCAAGCATCCGGGGTCCGAATGAAACAGGCTTCTGGGATTTCGAAAAACAACCGCTGTGATAGGTGTTGGTTACGCGACAGGAGCTGATCAAGCCAGCGGTTGAAGGCTGGATCAGTGATACTGTTAATGGTGAGGTTGATGGCAAATGGCCCCCGGGCCTGATCACCATTCAAAATATTCACATGGTGGGCAATGACATGTTTATCGAGCAGTACTCCGGCTCCGACATCTTCAATCGCACCAAGAAACTGGTTGGCATTGTAGCGTGACTGTTCAGCTTTGAGCGACGAGAAAACTTCGAAGTGAATGGGTTGTTGATGTTCATTGACAACCGGCTGGTACTGATAGCTCATTGCGTTGTTGTCGATGGCGTTGAGCAATAATGATTTCCACTGCTGTTTACCAAAACTCGGTACCTGATGCTGACTATCCGCTAGCTGGATAGGCTGTGCGGGGTTGCGGGTCGCTTGAGCCAGTATATTATCCAGCTGGCCCAGGATGTGGCTAGCACTGCTGGCAGACTCAATCATCAGCAGACCCAAAAATGCACTGTCGGTGGTTTCACCACGGTATGTCTTTTCTTGTTGTCGATGTACTTCAAGCATTGCTTCGGCAACATGCATCAACTTTTGTGTTGCAATGTTGGGTAACAAAACGGCGAACTCATCATAGGACAATCGAGCTAGATAGACTTGGGCGTGGATGATGCTGGTATTAAGCTCATCGGCAAACTTACGGGTGAAGCCATCCCCTCTTTCAAAATCGTTTTGCTGATACACTTCATCAAGTAGCGTCGACTTAAGTAAAATCAGGCCACCTTGCTGTGGGTTATCGAGCCAGGCATTAAGTTGATTAATGAAATAATGGCGATTACCAAGGCCTGAGACTTTGTCCTGATAGGCCTGGGCTTTGAGTTTGTTGGCTTCATTAGCCTGTTGTTGAAAAATGTCATCGAGCTGTTTTTTAAAATGACCGAACATCTTGACCCAGGCTCTTGCCTCGATGCTATTTAATAAAACCGGTGGAAGTGAATGTGAGCGATGGCCTAGCGTCGAAGATTGCTGGGCGAGTTGGGTCAACGGTTGGAGTTTTCGTTTGAGCAGCACAAACAGTAGCAACAACACGAGTAGGTAGCCCCCGGTCCCCATTGCTAATCCTGGTAAAAGTTGGAGCCAAAACGATGCTGTAACGGTGCCTACCGGAATCGTAGCCGTAAACCGTATAGCTTGAGCACTGTTGGCGAACAAGGTACGTTGCATCGACAAAGCCGGCCAGAAAAAGTGAGGTTGCGAAGCAGTTTGAATTGATTGACGTAAAGGCGGTGATGAAAGTGATTGGTTGGATGCCAATACCAGCAGTTGTGTTTCCACCCGCGGGGAGAACCGACCGAGTTGCTCTAGCAGCATCGTATAGTTCGCTTCGGTCGGGGGGGCCGATATATCCGATAATCCCAGCCGCTGTTCAAAATAAGCGAAGCTCGAGTGAAGTTGTTGCTGTGACTGCTCAATGAGAGCGCTGCGTATACTCAGAATATGTAAAGCCATAAAGCACAGTAACAGGGCGGTGAAAGTACTCGCAATCCAAGTAAAAGTGTAGCGAAATAAGTTCATAGTGTATCTCAGCAAGCATGAAGAGAAAATGGTTGATGGGGAAGCGTTCAGGCGACTGAGGTTGTCAATTCTAGCGCTTTAATTAAGGTATCAAAATTTCCAGCTTGCAGACGAGAAGGGCCGATTAACATCTTGTTTTCTGGAGATAGTTCGAATAATAGTGTAAATCAGCCATGGATTTCATCGGGCTCTGTCTTGTGGTTCCGGCGGTGGGGGGCTAGGCTTTAAACTCTTTCTTGTCGATGTGATACTTTCGCAACTTGTCGTATAAGGTTTTACGAGCAAGTCCCAGTTCGAGCTGCACTTCCTTCAGCCTTCCCTGATGACGGTTGAGTGCATCATGAAGTACCTTGCATTCAAAATCGGCTACTCTTATCGCCAATGTTGCTGTTGGTGATTGGTCACTGCCGTGTTGATCTTGAGTGCCGATAGCCTTGGATCCCAACAAGGCATAGCGCTCGGCAAATTGCCGCAGCTCCCGCACATTTCCCGGCCAATCCTGCTCGGTCAACCACTGCTCAAGTCGCGCATCGATATGTGGGGGCTCGATGCCAAAACGGCTGCAGTCCGTACGGAGAAAGTTATGGAACAACAAAGCAATATCATCCCGCCGTTTATGAAGCGGTGGCAGATCCAATGTGATGAAACCCAACTTGAAATAGAGACTGTGCAGCAGGCCGGCTTGGCTCTGTCGGTGGTAGTCGGTATCGGCACTGACAATTACCCGAACAGATTCATTACCTTTGCATAGTGTTTCAATGAAAGCTTCCAGTGCGGGGTGAACTTGCTGAGGCGTTAGGTTGATGTGCTTAAGGTAGAGGGTGGCAAAGTGTGGTGACGGTTGAGCTCCACAGCCATATGGTTGATCTGTGTGATTGCCGATAAGCTCCCCCAGTTGCGCCTCGGCACCGGGGGCACTGCAATCAATGGTAATAAACGGTTGTTGTGGCTGTAAACCATGATCATGGACAAAGCGAGCAACCAAGGCCTTGCCACAACCACTGGGACCGTGGATAAACAGGGGGGCGTGTGTTTTTGACTGGTGAGATAAGATCCGCCTAAGCTGCTTGATGGACGGATCATTGCCCAAAATACGTGGACCGGGTCCACTCTGCACTTCAAGTTCACGCCGAAGTTCCCTGTTTTCCAGTACTAACTCACGCTTTTCGGCAGCCCGTTTGACGACATCAAGAAGGTGCTCTGTTGAAAAAGGCTTTTCGAGAAAGTCATAAGCACCAAGCCGCATGGCTTCAACGGCCATGGAAATATCCCCATGGCCAGTGAGCATGATGATGGAAAACTCGGGATCTAACGTTAGCGCCTGCTTGAGAAAGGTGAGCCCATCCATGCCGGGCATGTTGATATCGGAAATAATAACCCCTTGAAACTGATTGGCGAGCTGATCCAAGGCGGGCTTGGCGCTGGCAAAGAGTGTGACGTCGTAATCCTCCAACTCGAGTGTTTGACCCAGGGCGTGTCGAACGGACTTTTCGTCATCGATAAAGATAACTGGGGTGTTCATGGTGTACTCTCGCTCTCTAATGGTAAGCAAAGGGTAAATTCAGCCCCTCCACCGAGGTGGTCACTGACACTGAGTGTGCCATGGTAGGCGTCGATAATACGTTTTGATATAGTCATCCCGAGGCCAAGGCCGTCTGCTTTTGTGGTGTAAAATGGTGAGAAGACCTGCTCTTTTTGCTCTTGGCTTAATCCGGGACCGTTGTCCCATACCCGACATTCGGCGTGGCCTGAATGGACTGTCAGCGTGATGCCAACCTGAGGCTCCGCCTGATCTTTGAGTGCCTGCAGGCTATTTTGCAACAGGTTAACCAATACCTGTTCGAATTGCACTGCATCGATATTGATGATCACTTTGTCTGGGAAGTCCTCCAACCGAAGTACGATCCCTTGTTTGATCAGCGCGGTGTGCATTAATGATAAGGCAGAGCGGATAGAATCTCCGGCATTGGTACGAGGCGAGGCCTGCCGCAAATTTCGCTTGCGGGCAAAGATCTTGAACCGGGCAATGATGTCAGTGATCAGCTGGTTAAGCTGGATGATTTCGTCAAGATTGCCACTGACTGTATCGTAGCGCTGTTTTTCTAATAACTTCCTGCCGTTCTCGGCATAGGTCCGAATTGCTGCAAGTGGCTGGTTGATTTCATGGTTGATGCTGGCAGAAAGTTCGCCCAGCATCGCGAGCTTGGCGGCTTGCAGCAGCTCATCCTGGGTTTGTTTCAACTCCGCCTGGCTATGCTCATATTGGCTCAGAATTATTTTTAACTGTTGATTCGTTTCTTGTAACCGTCGGGTACGCTGGCTTACCCGCCTTTCCAACCGACTGTTGAGGTTGGCCAGATCGATCCTCGCCCGATAGGTTTGCCACCAGGAATGGACAGCGACGCACAGCAAGGAATAGATAAGGACAAACAACAGCAGTACCTGCCCCATATATTCAAAGGCTTTTGTTTGCGGTGTAAAGCCAAAGATGTACCAGCCTGCTTTTTCCATATCATGCTGAGCGTTGATATAGGTATGCGATGTTGTCGCGGTTGCTCCGTACAGAGTGACGGGCTGCTGGTTTAATGCCATGAGACTTTCAGCCTGGGTAAGCGCCGCAATATCAACATGGCCATACTGCCGTGATTGGTTAATCCGCTGCTTAGTGGTTTCGTCCAGCGGCGTCAGCGAGTGATAAAGCCATTGGGGTTCAGAGCTATAGAAAATGATCCCCAGGCGATCCGTAATCGCATATTCAATATCGTCGTGCTGCCAGATATCGGTGAGCAGTGACAGATCCACCTTGATGGTGAGAACGCCAACAGGCTGCCGGTTTACCGTAACCGGCGCAGAAAAATAATATCCCCGTTTATCCGACCGTGCACCTAACGCAAAGTATTGGCCGCGCTGGCCTGTAGCGGCCTGTTGGAAATAGGGGCGGTAGCTGAAGTTTTGTCCTACAAATGAATCGGGTTGTTGCCAATTGCTGGACGCGAGCGTTGTGCCATTCATATCAATGAGGTACAAGGTATCTGCACCCAAAGTTTGGCTCCACTGTGCAAGAAGCTGGTTCACGGCTTGTGATTGTTCGCTGGCCGTTGGAGTAGGGTTGCGACTGGCTAGAAGGGGAGGGAGCAACCGCGGATCACTGGCAAGGACATCGGGGAGTTGGCTGTAGCGTTCGAGTTGGCTGTCAATCTTGGTGCCAAGCTGAGTGACGTCCACAATGAGCTTATCGCTAAGGTGACGTTGGATCTGTGACAAAGTGACCCAGCTTATGAGCATTGCACCGGCGCAGCCTATCAGTAGGGCAATGCAGGCGAATTTTTTTTTACTCGACATAGGAAGGCCTTTTCTTGCCAATGTAGCAAATTCATCAGCTGGAAACGTCGAGCTTGGTTGCATAGTCATGTACTGATTGGGACTGTTAGGCTATTTACTTGTGTTTCTAGCAGACAAAGCGCACAATTTCAGCGTTTAAGAAACATCTAGAAAATGAGCGGAGATAACAATGGAATTGTCTGATATTCGTCGCGACTATACGCAAGGTGGTTTGCGCCGTCATGATTTGCCGGAGCAGCCGGAACAACTTTTCAATACTTGGCTTGAGCAGGCGATAGAAGCAAAGCTGACTGATCCGACAGCGATGACGGTGGCGACTGTCGATGAGCATGGGCAGCCTTATCAGCGTATTGTGTTATTGAAGCACTTTGATAAAGATGGGTTTGTCTTTTATACCAATTTAGGTAGCCGCAAGGCGCTGCATTTGGCTGACAACAGCAAAATTAGCCTGCATTTCCCATGGCATCCCCTTGAGCGTCAAGTGCACATTACCGGCTGTGCGGAAAAATTGTCTAAATTGGAAGTGTTGAAGTATTTCTCGTCACGGCCAAAAGAGAGCCAAATTGCCGCATGGGCAAGCAAACAAAGTGAGCGGATCTCTGCCAGGCAGGCCTTGGAAAGTAAGTTTTTCGAGTTAAAAGACAAATTTGCCAAAGGTGATGTGCCAGTACCGACGTTTTGGGGGGGGTATCGGGTAAAAATCAATTCGATTGAATTCTGGCAGGGCGGTGCAAACCGCTTGCATGACCGATTTTTGTATACCCGGACCCAAGACGAAGCGCAACAATGGGACATTGAGCGCCTGGCACCATGATCATATCAATCTATATCAATATTTGATCACCGAGTTATCCTGATTGGTATCAGTTGGCTAAGAACTAAAAGAGCAGCGATTCGCTGCTCTTTTTTTATGCTGCCAATTGCTGTTGGCTAGTGACGATGCTTACCCCTTCAGGGTGTCGAACTTTAAGGGCTTTTTCGGCACTGGAGATGGACTCGATTTCACTCACCGCTTGGATTTGGTATTTGCAAGGGATGTTGAAGTGCGGGTGTACAACATAGGTGATTGTAAATTGCTTCATAGTATTTCCAGCATATCGTTGGCACTTAGGCCGGTAAATGTAATGACTGGGCAGATTATAGATAATCCGCCCAGTACAAAAATTGATCTGGAAACAGGCTTTGGATTGCAAAAAGGCAAACTAAGTCTGCGTCTTTTGTGATTACAAATGACAAAGTTGGTCTGGTTATTCCTTTAAAATCACCGATAGCTGGCGTTTCAGCATACTTTCTGGGATATGCGAGCCAAAGCCGAGATCGAGCGCAATGTCGATCAATTCGTTCTTTGAACGGGCATTGAACTTTTCGCGCAGTCGAATCACATAATTCTCCACTGTTTTAACCGAAACACCGAGCACCTTGGCCATGTACTGTGGCTTTTTGCCATACAGCAGCAGAAAGAGGACCTCGGATTCGCGGGTATTAAGATTGATGGCGCAGTGGTTGAGATCAAGGTTGAAGGAGGCTTGTTCTTTCGGATCGATACCGGCTGCCCGGCAAATCCAGTGGCCAACTTCTAATACTGCCGTATCCTTGAGTTCGACACCTGAAAAAATGGTTCCGACGATATCGTTCTCATCATTTTTCCAAGGCGTTTTAGTGAATAAGTGTGCACGCCAGCTGCCGTCAGAATAAGGGTGGATATCCAGTACCCGCATTCTTTTTCCTGATGCCACCACAAGATTATCTTGCTCCCTGAACGCTTCTGCACATTCAACTGTCGGACTTGGCATGTCAAAATCAGTACGGCCGATACAATCTAAATGATGATCAACACCAATTATGTTTCCGTACTCGGAATTAGCATAAACGAAGACAGAATCCTTATCTTTACATCCCCAGCATCCTGGGAGCTGATTAAATATATGTAGTAAAGAGGGGTCGACTTTATTTTTCACTACGTGTGCCTGAGTTAATAGAATAGAGCAGTTGCAACAGTGAAGTTTAATTGAATAGTCAGAGGTTACAATATCTTAATGACGGGTTTTTGGACACTTTTGTAAAAAATGATAAAAAAAAGCCGACCTAATAGGTCGGCAAAGACAAGAGTTAGACTCCGAAGAGCACAATCCTGTACGACGTGTAGAAGAGGTATCCAATCAGGTTCATAATCTTTAGTATGAGGGTGTATACCAAAGTAAACCCGCTTGGCATGTATCCAATGCTGGATACTGTAGACAGAAGGCGGTAACAACCGTCTCCCTGTCGACGGAAAGCACTATAACAATAGTGCGATAGGCTAGTAAGGGGGGAAATCACCTATTGACATCCACCCGCCTGTGTGGTTGGTGTTTTTTTCTTGTGCGCTGTAAAACAAGAAGCATAAAAGTGCCCGCCTTGCGACGGATACTATTATTGTTGTGAGATGACAGTGATGGCTTGTAGAAAAACGAGAGCTTATTCAATTGCTTTGCATATTTTTGTGTCTGTCTTGACTCACTTTTTTGATGGAAAAATGAGCATCGATGGGGTGAGACAATCGCGGGTGTCTAGATATGAATACACCTGCAGGCATATGGCTTTATATTCATAATACATGGGAATTATATTTTCATGCTCAAGCAAGCTTTTATCGAATAGGAATATCTTATTAAATAAAAACGGCTAATTACGCAAGGTAATTAGCCGTTTGTAACATTGTAATACCCTTTTAGTTATTAATGGGAAATTCCCCTTAATTAATTGACTAAATTAAATGTCCTCAGCAAAGTGATCCCTACGCTACTGGTGAATATCGAGCCGAGCGTTGTAACGGCAATAATATTTGCAGCGAGGTAGGCGTTACCTCCCATATTTCGTGCCATAACATAGCTGGCAGCGGCTGTTGGCGCGGCGCTCATCAGGAAAATTAATCCAAGTTCGAGTTCCCTAAAGCCCAACCCAATACCGGCGAGAGTGATAAGCAGTGGAGCAATAATGAGTTTGCCGACACTGGCAAATTGGGTATTGGTTGGCTCTTGACGCAATTGGTTGAAGTCGAGGCTTGCACCAGTGCAAAGCAACGCCAGTGGCAGTGTCATTCCCGCGAAGTACCCTCCGGATTGAGTGATTAACTCTGGTAATGGAATAGCAAAGATGGAAAATGGAAGCGCGCACAAAATACTGATAATCAAAGGGTTTTTTATGATGGAACGAAGCAGGAAGTGTGCATTGAGGCTCGGTAAATTTGGGTTTGAACGAGATAAGGTGATCACGGCGAGGATATTATAAGCCACGGTGATGACGGCAACATACAATGAGCCGAGTGCCAGGCCACTGTCGCCGAAGGCATTACTGACATAGGCAAGGCCAATGATGCCGGTATTGGCGCGAAAAGCCCCCTGAACAACGACCCCACGATCTTGCCGCTGCTTGATGGCTTGTTTTGCCAGCAATTCGAACAGTAGATAAGTGATAATATTTGCTGCCAGTGCAAACAGAAATAAGTCAGGGTTCCCTATTTCAGAGATGTTGGAGCGGGAAACACTCAAAAACAACATGGCGGGTAAGGTTAGGTTGAAAACCAGTTTGGATCCGGTTTCGATAAATGCTTCCGTCAGCATACCGATGCGTTTGAGGTAGATCCCCAGTCCAAGCATGAGAAAGATGGGGCCGGTGATGGAAAATGAATAATGTAGTTGTGCAAGCAGTTCGGTCATGAGCGCCTATTCCTATTCAGAATGCTATTTGTAACACAATTAGCTTCGCGATAGGAAACAGGATCAAAGATCATTGTTTCGATCGATTTTTTCTGGTCTCTGAGGCTGGCAACCTACTGAAAGTAGATGGAACGATGATCAAGAGCAATGCAATAACGGACAATGTCGTTCCGACTGGAACGATGATCAAGTGAGATCACGATCTTGGCCTGTTTTCCCAGAACGATGATCAAGTGAATCCCTGGCACTGACTGGTCAAAGTGCCAGCAGCTAGCGAGGGAATTTGGGCCTAGCTCACTCACTTTTAGTTAAGAGGTTGATAAATGGTTGCTTTATCTGGTCAGTCATGGATTGGCGCTTCAAGCTTTGTTCGGTGAACATATCGATAGCTGGTTTTTAAATCAACAAAATAGCATCAGAATGACACTGGCCGTAAAATCTCCTTACTTGATCATGGTTCCGATATAACCGCTCAGGGATTCAATGCTGACAGCCATGATTGTTAGCTGGTGTGGGCTGGGTATAGCAATTGGGGGAACTATGGTATTATCTGTCTACGAATCACCGTCATATTCTTCGGTTATTTAGCATGAAAGAAAAGCTAAACACGCCAATGTTCAAACCTTCAGAAATCGTCAAACTGCCAGAGCAGATGGATCATCATAACCATGGTTACAATCAGGTGGTCATTGGCCTATCGGGGCAAACGGAATTTGATATTGAAGGGGCGGGTAATCTGGTATGCCCCGGTCAGGGGTGTTTGGTAACGGCAGACTCAGAGCATGCCTTTTCCGGCATCGGCAATAATGAAATTTTGGTACTGAATGTTGCTGCTGAGCAATTTAAGGCATCTTATTCCCAAGACCATATTGCACAGCTGTTTGATCAATCGGGTTATTTCCATCTTGATCGCCAAGCGCAGAACCTTATTCAAGCGCTGACTGCCGAGATGGCAGCCCACCCCGATGATCTGCTGCTTAGCAGAGCGTGTACCGATACCTTGATGTGCGTGCTGCATCGCCATTTCAAGCCGCTCAAACTTGATCGCCAGACCTACCGATTGAACATGGACGTGATCGATCAGTATATTCTTCAGCACCTGACCAGGAAAATTTCTGTTGCCCAGTTGGCTGGCCTGGTCTTTTTGGGAGAAAGCCAATTTCACCACCTGTTCAAAGAGCAGACAGGGGCCACCCCACATCAGTACGTATTGAACAAGCGCCTGGAGCTGGCAAGAGATCTGATTGAAGAGGCTCAGCTAAGTGTTGCTCAAGTGGCCCAGAGCACGGGTTTTGCCAGCCAGAGCAGTTTTACTCAAGCCTTTACCCGGCTGTATGGCAAGCCACCGGCGCGTTATCGCCGTGACAACCCTGCAAATTAATCTCATCATCAACATCTGCCTGTATGTTAAAACTTATAGCGGCTCTTAACTGAACCGACTGACTTTCCTGCTTTACATAGCCAAATAACTTCAAGGAGCTCTGAATCCTGCAACTTGAAGTCATTTGGCTATATACCCTTTTAGTTGCCTATCTTATCGATGGGTCGCTCTGGCGGCTTTCCACGGGCTGATCTTGCTTGATCATTGTTCCGCTCTTTCTTGATCATCGTTCTGTGTTTGCATGATTTTTCAGCAGTGTTAGGCTGCTGGTTATGGAAAAATGCATATTTTTTAAAGAATCTCTGTCTATTTTTGTTAAAAGCCGGACTTTTACTAAAAAGTATCGGAGAATATAGCAAGACTATCGGAGTGGCGGAAAATAAAATCCCCTCATTGGTAACACTGATGTAACAATTTTCTTGGGTAGGGGCTGTCAGTAACTGAAAATGCTGTCTACCTGATCCGGTACACTATTGAGGGAATCACTATGTTCAATGCGGCAGAAGTACTTCAGCCTGGGTTTATTGAGCGTCCACTGGATGAGCTCTGGTCTTTGATTTCGCCACTCTACAGCGTGGATGAATCACAATGGCTGGCGCAGTTGATGCCGTTGGCCGAGCCAACAGCGCAAGAGCGGCAGTTTACATCCGAGCAAGCCACCAGTCTGATCGAGCGGGTGCGAGCCGATCAGAACGCGATCCAGATGATTGATGCCCTGCTGCTTGAATACAGCTTGGACACCAAAGAAGGGATCTTGCTGATGTGTCTGGCTGAAGCGCTGATGCGTATCCCAGATGCCGCCACGGCCGATGCCTTGATCCGTGACAAACTCAGCGTGGCAGACTGGAAATCGCACCTGAAAAGCTCTGATTCGCTATTTGTTAACGCCTCTACTTGGGGCCTGATGCTGACCGGTAAGGTGGTGAGTTTGGATGCCAAGGAAGACGGCACGCCAAGCCATGTTATCAACCGCCTTGTTAACAAGATGTCTGAGCCGGTGATCCGCCAAGCCATGAACCAGGCAATGAAGATCATGGGTCACCAGTTTGTACTTGGACGTACCATTGCCGAAGCCATGAAAAATGGCAAAAGCAAACGTGACCAAGGCTTTACCTATTCCTTCGACATGCTGGGCGAAGCTGCCCTAACTGCCCAAGACGCTCAGAAATATTTCAAAGATTACGTGATGGCTGTTGAGGCGGTTGGTCGTGACAGCTATGCCAGTGACAGTGGTAGCAACACCCGCTCGCCTGATCCCACAGTGTCTATCAAGCTTTCAGCGTTGCATCCACGTTATGATGTCGCTAACGAAGGCCGCGTGCTGGATGAAATGTACGAGTCGGTGCTGTCGCTCCTCAAGCGTGCCCGTGAACTCAATGTCGGCATTACCATTGATGCCGAGGAAGCTGATCGTCTTGAGCTTTCACTGAAGCTATTCGAAAAACTCTACCGCTCTGATGAAGTAAAAGGGTGGGGGCGCTTTGGGTTGGTGATCCAGGCTTACTCGAAACGTGCCTTGCCGGTACTGGCGTGGTTGGCAGCATTGGCCAAAGAGCAGGGTGATGTTATCCCGCTGCGCTTGGTAAAAGGGGCGTATTGGGACAGCGAACTGAAATTGTCCCAGCAAAGTGGCTTTAGTGCTTACCCGGTGTTTACCCGCAAGGAAGCCACTGATGCCTCTTATCTGGCCTGTGCCCGATTCTTGTTGGCCTCCCACCTTAATGGTCTGATTTACCCTCAGTTTGCCAGCCATAACGCCCATACGGTATCGGCGGTGATGGCGATGGCCCAATCACACCGAAACTTTGAATTCCAGCGTCTTCATGGCATGGGGGATGCACTGTATAACCACGTGATGGAGATGCACCAGACCAACGTCAGGATCTATGCGCCGGTTGGTAGCCATAAGGATCTACTGCCGTATTTGGTTCGCCGCCTATTGGAAAACGGGGCTAACAGCTCGTTCGTTCACCGTTTGGTTGATGCCAATTGTCCGGTAGAAAGCCTGATCCAGCATCCGGTCGATACCTTGAAGTCACGTCCTACCCTGCACAACAGTCTGATCCCGTTACCGCCGCAGATTTTCGGTGACGAGCGTAAGAACTCTGCTGGGATCAACATTGATATTGCCTCGCAATGGCAGCCGTTTAGCGAATCTGTTCAGGCGTTTGCCCATCATCAATGGCAGGCCGGCCCGATTATCAATGGGGTTGCTGTCATAGATAGTGAAAGTACTGTGGCTGTGACCGCGCCGTATGACCGCCGCGAGAGCGTGGGAACAGTGGCCTTTGCTAATCAAGAGCAGGTTAAACAAGCGATTGCTATCGCAGCGGATACTTTCCCGCAGTGGTCGTGTCGTCCCGCTTCCGAGCGTGCAGAGTGTTTGCAGCGTCTGGCTGATTTGCTGGAAGCGCATACCGGTGAACTGGTGGCTCTATGTCATCGCGAAGCGGGTAAAACCATTCAGGACGGTATTGATGAAATTCGCGAGGCGGTAGACTTCTGTCGCTTCTACGCCAATCAGGCATCGCAAGAGTTTGCCCTGCCAAAACCTGTGATGGGCTTTGACGGTACTACTCGCCAGCTTAGCTATCAGGGGCGTGGCGTCTTCGCTTGTATCAGCCCGTGGAACTTCCCGCTGGCCATTTTCCTTGGTCAAGTGTCTGCCGCGCTGGCGGCGGGGAATACCGTGGTGGCCAAACCGGCAGAGCAAACTTCACTGATTGCTTTCAGAGCGATTGAGCTGATGCTTGAAGCGGGTGTACCTGCTGGCGCTATCCAGTTGTTGCCGGGTACCGGTGCTGAGGTGGGGGCGCCATTGACTGGCGATACCCGTATTGCCGGGGTGGCGTTCACCGGTTCAACTGAAACGGCCCAGCGTATCAACCGCAGCCTAGCAGCCCGTGATTGCGAGCCGGTCCCGTTTATTGCCGAAACCGGTGGTCAGAATGCCATGATTGTCGACAGTACGGCCTTGCCTGAGCAGGTCGTCCGTGATGTGGTGCGCTCTGCCTTTGCCTCAGCCGGTCAGCGCTGCTCGGCGCTGCGAGTTTTGTTTATCCAGCAGGATATCGCCGACAGGGTGATTGGTCTGATCAAAGGGGCCATGGCCGAGCTGTCGGTAGGACGTCCTGAACTGCACAGCACAGACGTTGGCCCGGTGATTGATAAAACGGCCCGCGACAAGCTGTTAACCCATATCCAGTCGCTGAAAAACCAAGCCAAGTTAGTGGCGCAGGCTGATATTCCTGCCAGCTGCCAGCACGGTGACTTTGTGCCACCGTCGGCGTTTGAAATTCCATCTATTGATGTTCTGAAAAATGAAAACTTCGGCCCGATCCTGCATATCGTCCGCTTCAAGGCGAGCGAGCTTGATCAGGTGATCGACCAAATCAACCATAGCGGTTTTGGCCTGACCATGGGTGTACACAGCCGCAATGAGCGAACTTACAGCCATATCGAGCGTCGTGCTCGCGTCGGCAACTGCTACATCAACCGGGATCAGGTGGGTGCGGTGGTTGGTGTCCAGCCATTCGGTGGACAGGGACTGTCGGGGACTGGCCCGAAAGCAGGTGGCCCGCACTACCTGTACCGCTTTACCCAAGATTGTGTTGAAGCCTAATAACCGTCGAGAGATTTAAGGAGTGATCATGACTATTCAAACATTGGTAAATAAAAGCTCGGCGGCATGGGAAGGCTGGAACAACCTAGGCTATGAAGTACGAACCCGCATCCTGCGTCACTGGAGCGAACAACTGACCACCGAAAGCCATGCCATGGTGGAGTTTCAGTGTCGTCATGCTAAAGAGCATGTGGCTCCCACCTTGTTGATGCCGGGTCCAACCGGTGAAACCAACGAGCTTTACTGTGCTGGACGTGGCAGCTTTATTATCATTGCTGACAGTGACACATCTATGGTGGCCCTGGTAGGGCAGCTTTCTGCAGCATTAGTAACAGGCAATACCGTGTATGTCTGCCTGCCTGCAGATTACCCGGTGAAAGCAAAAGACTTGGTCGCACAGTTAGAACAAAGCGGCTGTGCTGGCGGTGTGATCACTGCTATCGATAACGATCAGCTTGCTGACTTGGTCAGCCACCCTTCGGTGGCTGGTGTGGCCTATGCCGGCAAGCTGTCAACCACCCAGGCGCTTTCGCGCCAACTTGCTGCCCGAGACGGCTTGCTTGCTCAGCTTATCAGTGAAACTGATACCGACAAGCTTCCGGTGATCGGCAGCCCAACATACTCACTGCGTTTTGTGACCGAGAGGACACGGACTATCAATATTACAGCGGTTGGTGGTAATGCCACCTTGCTGGAATTGGGGAGTGGTGAGGAACACTAACTTTGGGTTGTGCCGCTATATGCAGGAGGACTAGCTTGCAACCTGCCGGCGGCTGACAGCAACCCATCGCTGATTGTCAGCGTTATAACCAAAATGCCCCTGCAACGAACAGGGGCTTTAAGTGAGGGAACTCAAACAATGATAGAGAATAGCTTTGCTATTACAGCAACGTTCGTCGCCTACCTGATCGGTATGCTGGCCATTGGCTACATCGCTTATAAGCGTACGTCTAATTCAGCCGATTATTTCCTCGGTGGACGCACACTCGGACCGTGGCCTGCAGCGTTGTCTGCTGGAGCATCGGATATGAGTGGTTGGTTGCTTCTGGGCCTGCCTGGTTACGCTTATGCGGCAGGTCTCGAGTCCCTGTGGCTGGCTGGCGGCTTGTTGCTAGGGACATGGCTTAACTGGCTGATCTGTGCCAAGCGCCTGCGTACTTACAGTATTACGACCGATAATGCGTTGACCATCCCGGAGTTTCTGGCTCGCCGTTTCAACGATAAATCCAAGCTGCTCCAAACTATTTCAGCATTCTTTATCTTGCTGTTTTTTCTTTTCTATACCAGCTCGGGTTTGGTTGCCGGTGGTAAGTTGTTCGAGACGGTCTTCGGTCTTGATTACACTATCGCGGTGGTTGTCGGTACGGTGTGTGTGGTCTCATACACGTTGTTCGGTGGTTTCCTTGCGGTTTCTTGGACCGACTTGGTGCAGGGCTTGTTGATGTCGGCGGCATTGCTGATTGTGCCTATTGCTGCGATGAACGGTAGCCCGGGTGATCTGGCCATAGCGCTGGAAGCGAAAAACCCTGAGCTGATGACCTTGTTCAATGATGTGAAGGGTGAACCGTTATCGGCCATTGCGATTATCTCGCTGGCGGCTTGGGGCCTGGGGTATTTTGGTCAGCCGCATATTTTGGCGCGATTCAAGGCAACCCGTAGCAACGCTGATATCACAACCGCTCGCCGCATTGCGGTAGGCTGGACTGCTTTGTCGATGGCCGGTGCCGTGTTGGTGGGTTTGGTGGGGATCTTGTTTGTTGATAACCAGCTAGCCGGTAATTTGGATGACGGTGAACGTATCTTCATGCTACTGGTGAACTCTATGTTCCACCCTGTGATTGCCGGTATTTTGCTAGCGGCTATCTTGGCGGCAATCATGAGTACGGCGGACTCCCAGTTGTTGGTATCGTCATCGGCGTTGGCAGAAGACTTCTATAAGCAGGTATTCCGCCCACAAGCAACATCGGAAGAGATTGTCACCGTTGGCCGTATTGCGGTTATCGTCCTGTCGATTATTGCGCTGATGCTGGCTATGAATCCAGATAGCACTGTACTTGGCCTTGTGTCATACGCATGGGCAGGCTTCGGTGCTGCCTTCGGTCCGGCATTGCTGCTGAGTTTGTTCTGGAAAGAGATGAACCGCAACGGTGCGCTGGCCGGTATTATCGTCGGTGCACTGACCGTAGTCATTTGGAAACAGCTGACTGGCGGTATTTTTGATCTTTACGAAATTGTCCCAGGCTTTATCTTTGCGACCATCACCATTGTTGTGGTGAGCAAGATGACTGGTGGTGCATCGAAAGAAGTGGAAGCACAGTTCGACGCTTACCAGAAAAACTTGGTTGAGTTTAAGTAATCGATTTGGCGTAAACCGTCTTAGAGCAAGCGGCTTCTCTTTTGAGAAGCCGTTTTTTTATCGGTAAAGCAAAGCCTATACAGTTGTTTTGACTGATTTTTAATCACTTGAACGAATTTGATAAAAATATATTTGAGTGTTCCGTTTTTGTATAAGCTTTTGACTTTAAAGGGTTATAAGTTGGTTTTGTGAAGTGGGCAACGCAAATTTAACCTATCCGTGTACTAGTTTACTATTACATTGTTGCGGTGGTTCTGATAGCTTGTGCTGGCAAACACGCATTATTGTTCAAACTATCACTAGAAGTACCGGTTAAATGAAGCTGAAAATTTCCTCTGTTGTCATCTCTACCCTTTTACTCGCTGGTCAAGCATCGGCTTTTACTCTTTATGAAGATGACCAAAACAAATTCGATATTGGTGGCGTTTTCGTCCTTGATGCATTCCAACCTGTCTGGGGTGAGGATGACATTTTCTCTGCCACAAGAAGTATCCTGAACATGGGCTTTGAGCGCCAGTTACAAGAAGGCTGGACACTGGATGCCAAGTTCGAGTGGGATCAGTTTTTAAATAACCCAACCTCGGGCAGTAGCAACTTCCGAAACCGCTTGGGCTATGTAACCATCAATAACGATGAGCTGGGTAGCCTGCGTTTTGGTAAGCAATGGTCGGCTTACCATGATGTTGCGCGTTACATGGATAACCTGATCATCATTGACCCGGATGCCACGCCTATCTATTCAGAAGGGACAGATGGCGGTTTTGCGGCTACGGGCCGTGGTGATAACTTGGTCGCCTATCGTTACAGCAACAACGGCGTCAACGTATCGGCGCACTACGGTTTTACCAGTAATGGTGAAACTGGCAGCTTTGAAGATGAAGACAAGCAAGTTCAAAGCGATACCGTTAAGCGTGACTACAACTACGCGCTATCGACCAGCTACGATTTTGACTCGGGTGTGAGCCTGGGTGTGGCTTACCTTGAGAACAAGGTCGAAGTGGCAAAAGCGAGCGATGTTAATGGCCTTGAAGACGGTGACAAGCAGACAGCGTTGACCGTAGGTGGTCAGTATGTGGCTGGTGGCTTGAAAGTAGCAGCGGTTTACACCAAGGGTGAAAACATCCACAAAGCGGGTCTGCAGGGGGGCCCTCGCACTGAATGGGCTGATGCCAACGCCGTCGATGTGTATGCCCACTACGCGCTGGACTCAGGTCTTCGTCCATACGCTTATGTCTCGCATGTTGACTTCGATGGTGAAGGCGATGTGACTGGCGACCGCCAAGTCTATGCTGTCGGCCTGTCTTACGCCTTCACGCCGAAAACGGTATTGTCGTTCGAAGCCAAGCGTAACGAGTTGAATGAATTCCGTGGTGAATCTAGCCGTACCGACAACGGTGGTGGCTTCAACTTCGCGTACGTCTTCTAACCTTGCTTCTAAGTGTAGAGAAGCAGATAAAAGGCTGGCATTATTGCCGGCCTTTTTAGTATTGGTTGACCTCCGCCTCGGTCCAGAGGCCTACTCACACGGTGGCGCGAGGTGGATCATTGCCAAGCCGCCTAGCGAGGTTTCGCGGTATTTCTTGTTCATGTCTTTACCGGTTTGGTACATGGTATCGATGACCTTGTCGAGGGAAATACGCGACTTGCTGTTGCGCTTGAGCGCCATACGCGAGGCGTTTATCGCTTTCATCGCGCCCATCGCATTGCGTTCGATACATGGGATCTGAACCAGTCCACCGATTGGATCGCAGGTCATTCCCAGCGAGTGCTCCATGGCAATTTCTGCCGCCATGCAGATCTGCTCGTTGCTGCCGCCGCGAATCGCCGTTAACCCCGCCGCCGCCATCGAAGACGACACGCCAATTTCTCCCTGACAGCCCACTTCAGCCCCCGAGATAGACGCATTCATTTTGTATAGCATGCCAATGGCCGCAGAGACAGCTAGGAAGTCCTTGAGCTGTTTATCGTTCAGTTCGCGAATAAACTTGTTGTAGTACATCAGCACGGCAGGGATCACCCCCGCAGCCCCATTGGTGGGTGAGGTGACAACTTGGCCGCCTGCTGCGTTTTCTTCGCTGACGGCAAAGGCGAACAGGTTTACCCAATCCAATATCACCATCGGATCGTTTTCGATCTCTTGATTGGACTCGAGCTTTTTCAGCAATGCCGGCGCGCGGCGCACCACATGTAGGCCCCCTTCCAGTATTCCCTCAGTTTCAAAACCACGGGCCATACAGCTTGACATCACCTGCCAGATTTGAGCAGCTTTGGCATCCAATTCCTCTTGGCTGCGGAAAGCCAGCTCATTGCGCAGGAACATCGCCCCGATGCTGATCCCTTCGCGCTCGGTGGTTTTCAGGATATCTTCAGCGGAGTTAAATGCGAACGGTACTGTGACCTCGCTGGTGGCTTTGCCGTTTTGTAGCTCGTCAGCGGTAGCAATGAAACCGCCACCAATCGAATAGTAGGTCTCGATGAAAAGTTGTTTGCCTGATTGGTCGAAGGCGGTAATGGTCATGCCATTTTCATGCAGAGGCAGGTTATCGCTGTGGAACAGCATGTCAGTATCGACATCAAAACTGATCGTCTTCTTGCCTGCAAGTGGCAAGGTTTTGTTGGCGACCCCTTCAGCCATCGCTCGATTGGCTGCTTGAATGTCAATTGCATCAGGTTTGTTGTTCATCAAGCCTAAGATTGACGCGCGGTCGGTGTGGTGCCCTTTACCGGTCAGAGACAAGGAACCGTATAAGTCCACCTGCACCCGAGCCACATCGTCTAATATGGCTGCGATTTTCACGCAGAAATCAAATCCGGCCAGCATTGGCCCATTGGTGTGGGAGCTGGATGGGCCAACACCCACTTTATAGATATCAAAGATCGATAACATAGTACGTCCTTAAAATAACTCTGCCAGCTGGTGGCATAAAGTCGTCTTGCAAGCCGCTAATACTAAAAGCATATACTGGCTATAGGTTTAAGGGGGAGGTTTTTATGTTGTTCGACCGGTTTTTTCAAATATCGCAATGTAGATGTATTTAAAGAGCACCAAAGGTTGTGTTCCTCCAAAAAACAATCGCAGAAATGCTGATGAGTGAAAGCATTTCTGCGCAAAGCAAACAAATTGTTCGCTAAGGTTCTTATTGGCTAGATGGCCTTAGAGTCAAGGCCAATATCTTATTTGTATTCTTTGTGACTTTGCCGGATCAATGGTCAAGGAATAGGTAGTTCTGCCAGCTCTTCATTCTGATCAGCACCTTGCGCATTACCGAGACATGTTCGAAGCTGTCTGAGTAAACCGCAATCTCGACATTGGCGCCCTGCGGCAGGTGGTATTCGCTCAAATCATCGGTGATTTTCAGTTTAACCAATGGGCGGCCTTGGCGAAGCAGTTGATCGCTGCCATAAAGTACGCCCGAGGCTTGAACCTGGCTTTCGCCAATAGCCGGTAATACCTCGATCACTTCACCCTGGAATGTCTTGCCAGGCAGGGCACGAAAGATAAAATCAGCCTTGAACCCAGGGCGTAGCCTGAGCAGTGAATTCTGCCTGAAGGCACCGATAAAGAATTGCTCTTCCTGGTGGATAAAGGTCATTACCGGTTTTAGTGGTAAGGGAACAGCCATCATGCCGGGCCGCAACGTTACCTGGGTAACATAGCCATCGGTGGGAGCGTGGACCACGGTTTCATCGAGGTTGAACTGGGCTTGTATCAACTGGGCACGTACTTTGGCAATCGCTGTGTTTTCCCCCATGATTTGCGATTCGTAGGCGAGTCTGGCGCGTTGTTCTTCCGCCCGAGCTGCGGAGAGTGATGCCTCGGCACTGCGGTAGAATTGGCGGCGGTTATCCACGTCCGATTTGGTAAACGCCCCGCGCTTAAACCCCTTTTCATAGCGCTGGTATTGGGCCAGAGTCCGATCTCGTTCGGCTATCGCCCGCTCGGTACTGGCTTTGGCGGCGTGGTATGCCGCTTCAAGGCCCATGACATTTTGCTTCGCTTCAGCAAGGGTCGCTAACTGCAGCTGGACTTCTGCTTCGTATAGGGTGGGATCGATACGGAAAAGTACATCGCCTTTTTTAACTGGGGTATTGGCCTCAACTGGGACCTCTATCACCTTCCCTCTCACGCCAGACACAATGGGGGTTGTAACATAAAACTGCCCGCCCATGTTGCTGTGCGGGTGGTTATAGTTCATCAGCAATATCAATGTCCCAATCAGGATGATGCCGCCGAGTACCGCAGTCGGTACCGTCCACTTGTTGAGAGGGATTTTGAAGATTTTAAAGATGGCAATACACAGCGCGGTGTAGGTAAGAATGAGTAATAGATCCATTAGTGCTCATCTCCCTGTGGATTGTCTGTCGAATTACCGTAACTGGACTGCTTGACCTGCATGACTTCCAACTCGGCGACTTTTTTGGTCAAGTTTTCGACCTGTTCAGACAATTTCAGCATGTCATGGTGCAATTCGTTCTGCTCGTTTTGGATTTTGGTAAACCCCCAGCCGCGATCTTCACGCCATAAAGTGGCCCAGATCCAAAGGAAAGGCCAAAGCGCATGCAGGGTAAATAGGCTGACCCAACCGGCATAGTGAATGGCATCTTGATGGGGATGGTTACGTTTTTTTGAGATTTCGTAGGGGATATCGTGGATGGCGATGATCCCGTAGAACAGGAAAATCGCGACAAAGCACAATACGCCCAAGGCAAAATAGTCGAGAAACATCCTTGCTCCTTGTCCTTAAAAGGCAATCAATTTGTTCATGGTTACCTATAGTGGTAACCATAAATAAAATTAGCATTGTTTTGCTTTTAATGTTGTTTTTATTAGCTTTATTTTGACGCCAAGCAATATTGGTAGGAGGATAGGGGGGATACTTCTGGGGAATCAACCCTCCAGTTATTGACCTGTTGGTCGATATAAACAGTTAACGAGAGAAAGACCGTTGCTTTTGGGGTAGAGAGCGGTGGTCTCACCGAATGCGATAGCGATATTCGGTATTATAGAAATAAATAAGACGTGCAGAGGGGATATGCCTTATCTAATGGTTGTTACTGGCCTTTCAGCGGGCCTACTGGCGTGGATCCTCTACCGTGTTTTTGCCTCTCGGGGCAAACAGCAGCAGCTTTTGGCTGAAAAGCGGCAGAAAGAAGCCCGCTACCAGCTCGTGCTGGAAAAAGCCAAAATTGCTGAGCGAGAAGATAAGATCTTCAAGGCCCAGACTGGGCATGTTTCGAGCCAGTTATCCTTGGCCAAGGAATATGAACTCACCAATGTCCGGGAAGCGATTAACTGGTACGAAAAGGCGGCCAAGCAAGATAATATCATCGCTCAGAATGCACTGGCACGGTTGTGCCGCTCGGATATTGACGATCCTGATGGCGAAGCAAAGTCGCGATATTGGGAGCTGGTTATCAAGGCTAAGCGTGGTGAGGCGAAAGAGTTATTTGAACTCGGACTGGTATTGATCCGTGGTCAGGGAACGGATATTGATGTCGAATCGGGTTTAGAAAAGGTCTTGGAGGCGGCAGATAAACAGTTGATCGCTGCCATGTTATTCCTTGGTGATTGGTATCTGTCGGAGTTTGCCCATCCACATGAGCCGCGGGAGGCCTTCATATGGCGGTTTCGTGCGGCCAGACTGGAGGATATCGATGGCTTTATGAAAACAGCGTTTTGTTACCAGGCGGGAGTTGGTGTGAGCAAGGACAGTCGCCGCGCGATGTATTGGCTGGAGCGGGCGGCAGAAAGAGGAGACGGTGAGGCACAGTTGCTGGTGGCTAAAATGCATAATCGGTCCAATATGACTGATGCGGCTATCAGTTATATCTGGTACTCGCTGGCCTATGTGAATGGTTATAGTCAAGCGAAGGAAGCGCGAGATGAAGTGGTTCAGCTGCTTGATATTGATACCATACTCGCGGTGCAGAATGTGGCGAACAAAGTCTATAAAATGCTCAAAAAAGGCGATGACATGCCTGCCCACACGGTGATCCATTTGTTGGATAGGCTCTATGGTAGAAAGGGATACCGGCCAACGGATGAGATGCTCGATGTCTTGGCTTTGGGTGAGCTGGCCAGTGAAATGTCATCGTTGCAACCAGCTGAAACAGCGCAATCAGGTGAGCTTGGTCACAATGGCTATACAGCGGAAAGGGTTTCGTCCGAAACGGATGCTGTCGCAACTCAGGCTACCGCTGATACACCGGCTTCGTTTAGCGCTCAGAGTACCCAAAGTCACGCATCAATATCGGGCTATCAGCAACAACCGTGGCAGGCGTCATGGGACAGTCTTCTTTCTGGAAGTGAAACGAAGAAAGATACGTCCTGACGGACGAATGCTTACCGCAAAGGCCCAGCTTCGTTGCTATATCGCAACGAAGCTGGGCCTTTTTACGTTATTGGGCTTGGATATAGTCCAGTAGCTGTGGCATTTCGGTTAGGGTTATCACCCTTGGATCCTTGATTTCAGGCGCATGCGGCGCAGCATAGTGGAAGGTTGGGATCCCTGCATTGAGCCCAGCCTGCACGCCGCGTGCGGTGTCGTCGACAAACACGCAGTCTTGCAGTCGGTAGCCCATGTTCATGGCGGCGAAGTGCAGCAAATCCGGATCTGGCTTCCAGCTGCTGGCTTCAAAGCCGCTAAAGAGCTTGCCTTCAAAATAGTGCAGCATCTTGGTCAGGCTCAGGGTATGTTCCATTTTATGGATGGGGCCGTTGGAGGCGATACACATATCGATCCCCAATTGTGTGAGCTCTTCGAGCAAATTCGGCACACCAGCGATAGGCGTCAGGTGGGCGTTGAATAGTTTACGACACTCTTCCCTATACATAGGTTCAAGCGTATCGATAGACACCGTGACCCCAGTTCGTCGGCGGGTTTCGGCGAGGATATCGACAATCTTACCGCCTTGGAAATGCTCAATACACTCGTCGAGGCTCAGTTGTCCACCAAGCCGGGAAAAGATGTTCACTAAGGCCTGGTTACACAGCCTTTCGCTGTCTACCAAGGTGCCGTCGCAATCAAAGATCACGCAACGGGCGTGATAGGGCTGAACCTTACTCATATTTTCATCCTGTATATCTTGCTGCATTGATTGTTAATCCAGCCCTGAGTATTCGACAATATAGAGATTGATATTTTGCTAGCTGTATCGCTAACTGGTTATAAAAGATTAAGAATAATTTGATTCAGCACGCATTGAACGCCAGTCACGCTTCGGCCTACTTATATTGGGTGATAAAGGCATCAAGGATGGCTGCACCCGATCCGACATCGTTTTGCTCAGCATGCAAGAATGCCCAGATTGCATCTTCGTGCTGGGCGACCAGTTGGTACAGGTCATGATGCTTGGTGGCGCTGGCAGCTTGCTGGCGGTAACGCAGGGCATAAGGTTCAACCCATTCTTCAAGGGTGTCAACTAACGTTTCCCAATCAAGCGCCAGCCACTGTTCGGCATCTTGCAATCCCTTGGTTTTCATCTCAGCAACATGGTCTGGACAGTTAATGCCGATAGCCTTTAATCCTGTTTTCAGCTTGGTAGCAGTGATTTGCTCGACCTTTATTAGACGTTGCCATTTATGGATGTGGCTATCGTCACTATACTTGTTGGCAAAAGTAGTAAAAAAGGCAATGCCGTAAAGTTCACCGAGGTAGGCGGAATAAAGCGGGTTTGTTTGCATGGGCAGGTGCCTGTGTTGATAGTCTTGGTTGAAAACGCCGGGTGAGGCAGTGGTGACAATTATAAGGGGGGGCTATGACTTCATCCATATTTCCTTCATGGCTTGGCGGCTATGAAGTCAGGGAACATGTAAAGAATCCAAACATAACCGTCGGGGAGCATACGTATTACTCCGGCTATTACCATGACAAACATTTCGAGGATCATTGTGTTCGGTATCTGCTGGGCGATCACTCTAGCCGAGCGGTGTGGGAGTCTGGGATTTTCGGTGAAGTCGACCAGCTTATTATCGGCAAGTACTGCTCGATAGCATCTGGGGCTACCTTTATGCTGGCTGGGAATCAGGGTCATCGGCATGATTGGATTTCATCGTTTCCCTTTGATGTCAGTAAATTTGGTGACAAGGTTAAATCGGGCTTCGAACGCGCTGGCGATACGGTGATCGGCAACGATGTTTGGATTGGCAGTGAGTGTGTCATTATGCCTGGGGTTACCATCGGTGACGGGGCGGTGATCGGTGCACGGGCTGTCGTGACGAAAGATGTCGCACCTTATGCTGTGATTGTTGGTAATCCCGGCCAGGAAGTCAAAAAACGTTTTAGCGGTCCGCATGTCGCGATGCTGCTTGAAATGAAATGGTGGGACTGGCCGGTGAAACGATTACAGGAGAACATGGACGTGATGTGCAGCAACGATATCGACGTCCTGTTCGAGCGCTATAAGCACTTTGAGTCGTAGATAAAGTCGACAATAATGAATACAACAACGGTCAGCTTGCTGGCCGTTGTTGTATTTCTATCTGCTGGCGGGTGATCACAGGAAATGCGTTGGGCTGTGGCCTGTCCAATTCTTGAATGCCCGGGAAAAGCTACTGAGGTCGGCAAATCCAAGCCGAAAGGCAATATCGGTTAGGTTGATATTGGGCTGGCTTAACAGTAGCAGTGCTTTTTCCAACTTGTATTGTTCAAGTACTTGGCGATAGCAGCAGCCCAAGGCGGCAAGGCGACGGTTGAGTGTTCGCACACTCATCAGCATCTGCGTTGCGATTTTGTCCCGCGAGAGGGCCTGCAGGTTTACTTCGTTATCTAACAACCGGTAAATATGCAGAATGATATCGTGTTGTGCCAGTTTGCTTACAGCTTGGCGCAAGGGGGGAACGGAGGCGGAATAGACATCGGGATCCCTGCTTTTTAGTTTTAGGGTCTCAGCGCCGACTGGAAAGTTGATTTTGATGATCGGCGAACCTATCTCGATTTTACACTGCATCATTTGCTCGAATTGGTGTTGAAGCTGAGAGTTGAATGGCCAACGGCTGATTTTCAATACCAGGTTGTGCATGCCGCCGGTGGCTTGCTGGATCATCTCGATTAGGGTGGCGATATACATCATAAAGCCAAGATCAGAGACCTTTGACTTGTCGTTGTGGGGATCATGGTTGATCACCCACAGCTCGTTGTTGCCTTGTGGCGTTATGTGGTGTTTTAGCCGGATGGGAGAGCCAATCAAGATGCAGTACTGGCAGGCGTCTTGAATAAAGATGTTGAGATTGTTGGCTGTCCACAATGCCAGCGAAAAGCAACTAAAGGTAAGCGGCGAGACATGTTTGGCTGCAAATACAGGTAATAGCGGCTCTCCACTGTCTTGGCACAGCTGGTTGAATTTGGCACCGAAGGCGCGAAGGTCGGCGGGATGAATGTGAATTCTCTCGCCCCATTCGTCGTCCGGAAAGTAGTCCTCTGGCTTGAGGCCAAATTGAACCGCCGTTTGTTGTAGCATGTCGCACCAGCCTTTGTGGATCGACATCGACGCGCAGGGAATTTGAGGCATGGTGGTTAAGCTGACTGGGTGACGTGGTATATATCGTATTGATTTTATGGCGCGATTGCATTGGCAGAGTGTGGGTTATGTGACCGGTTTGATAACTAATTCATAGCAATTAAGCTGCGATTCAGTAAGGTAATACTCCCGCTAGGGGTCTGTTCAGGCCTAGCAGGAAGGGTGCCTCAGCTGATGCCAGCTACGCTGCAAGGCAAGTTCCAGCGGGGTATGCTTGAGCATGGATTGCTGCCACGGCGAGGGAGGTATAGGTATTTTCCCCCCTTGCTGCCATAAGGAGCGCATGTTGATAAAGCGACGGAACAGCGGCGAGAACAATGAGAACGCTTCCAGTAAAGTCCAGTGCAGCGGAGTGACCGTCACCGGCTTTCCGGTACTGAGTGCCAAGCCACGGGCTATATCTTTGATACTGGCCTGATGGCCTGGGTAGTAATCAATAGCCAGCGGACAGGTGAACGTGGGCTCGGTCGTGATTTGCAGAGCAATGTTCTCTGCTAAATCTGGGAGATATGTCCAGTAATGATTGACCCCATAGGCACTGGGGGACTGCAGAATGAGTTTATGGTTGGTTTCTTTGACCAAAATCCCGAGATAGCTCTGATCGAGGGAGAAGTTCAGGTTATGCCCGAAACAAAGAACTTTAATATTCGCTCCTGCGGCCGCGGCCTTTTCTAACTGGGTACGTATTTTTTTTGGTAAGGCGTAATCAACCGGTTTCTTTTTTTTCCAGAAAATTAAGCGGTCTAGCCAAGGCTGGCGGGTATCGTACGCATTGGTGGTGATAACCAAGTTACGCTGACATCGGATCACCCGCTTCAAGATCTCATCGAGAGAAAAAATCACCCGCCTGTCTAAAATAGGATCAGGC
This sequence comes from Photobacterium lutimaris, assembly GCF_003025555.1. Taxonomy (GTDB): domain Bacteria; phylum Pseudomonadota; class Gammaproteobacteria; order Enterobacterales; family Vibrionaceae; genus Photobacterium; species Photobacterium lutimaris. The sequence continues at coordinate 157,836 of NZ_PYMH01000005.1, forward strand.
AGGTGCAGGAAAACAGTGTCGGTGTCGGCCACCAGGTCATCGAGCAACTCTCCATCTTGCTTGGTGAGTTCGGCCAGTGTCAGGTTCGCTGACAGAGAGAAAGGTTGACTGGGATCGGCTATCGTCGCAGTGATCTGCCAATTATATTGCGCAAGCGATTGGCAAAGTAGTGCCCCCATTTCATGTTCAGCACCTAATACTAAGGCTCTCTTCATGTTTCACTCCAACCGTGCGATTCATTTCAAACTCATATTCCCTAGTAAAGAGCTTTTTGACGGTATAGTGAATAGATAAAAACACATAGTGGGTATTTGAGAATGCATAACATGGAATGGGACAGCATTCGTATTTTTCTTGCCGTTGCCGAAGAAGGGAGTATGTCGGCGGCTGGCCAGAAGTTGGGAATGTCACAGCCGACAATCAGTCGGCATATTTCAGCCCTCGAAGAGAAGGTGGGCTTCAACCTCTTTGATCGCTCAACGCAGGGGTTGGGCATGACACTGGAGGGCAATGAGCTATTAAGTGCGGCAAAAGAGACGGCCAGGGGGGTGGATGGTTTTATCACCAAAGCGTCTGCCCGCAGTAGTAAACATGTGGGTCATGTACGGTTGGCAGCCAGCGACACGATATCTTTCTATTTTATGCCAACACTGCTTAATGAATTCCAACGACAGTTTCCCGAGATCGAAATTGAATACTTGGTAGCCAACAAGGAGGTCAATCTTAACAAGCGTGAAGCTGATGTGCTGATATCGAAAGTCAAACCAGAGCAATCGGATTTGGTGGTTAGCTTGCTGCACAGTGAGGAGATAGGTTTTTACGCTCATCGGGATTACCTGAAGCAGGTTGGCAAACCTGCCACGGTGCGTGAAATGTACACCAGCAATTATCAGATCATTGGTTATGATCAGCAGGAAGTCTACATTGAGACGGCTAGTCAGTTTGGAGAGCCGCTTAATAAGTCACATTTCAACTTTCGAACCGACAGTTTCAAGATGCAGCTAGAGTTGGCGAGAGCGAAGGCGGGTATTGCCGTTGTCTTTCACTCGATCGCCAAACGCTACCCGGAATTAGAGCCTATCCCCTTGTCTGATCTTACTTTACCTGATGTGAACTGGTGGCTGGTGTGTCACCATGACGTCCATATCAATCCAAGAATCCGGCATTTGGTCGCTTATATCAGTGAATGGTTCCGAGAGGACCATGATAAAATCCGCTTAATCAGCTAGTTACGATATATTTTATATCATTAGATTTACGGCGAACGCTTTTTGGCTTCGCCCTTTTCTTTTTTATCCTTTTGGGCTCTTCTTTTTTCTATAATTTGTTTAGTTGCATAAACAAAAATTTACGTGTTTTGGTTGGCTCTGGTTATAAAATAGGCGCACGAAAACGTTTTCGGTGCTTTAAACTTGATCTGAACCAGTGAAATTTCAATTTTATTCAAAATTATCGAAACAAAAGTTGAGTTATTCAAAAAAAATTGAATAATGTAATCAAAAGCTATAAATTAGAAGAAAATGCTGCTCCACACTTTTTCTTCTAGATAGGTCAACAGACCGGATAGACGTGTAACGGAACATATTGTTCTAGAGCCCAATTTAATCTGATGAGATAACCCATGAGCAACTCTCTAGTACTTGTAATCAACTCTGGCAGTTCTTCACTTAAGTTTGCCCTTATCGACACTGTCAGCGGCGAAGCGACCCTGAGCGGTCTTGGCGAATGCTTTGGCATGCCTGAAGCCGTAGTGAGCTGGAAAATCAATGGTGAAAAGCATGAGCACGCGCTTGATGCTGAAGGTAACCATCACCAGCAGGCCGTTGATCGCATCGTTGCCCTGCTTGAAGAGCAAGGCATGAAGCAAGATATCGTTGCAGTCGGTCACCGTGTAGTTCACGGCGGTGAGAAATTCACGAAGACTGTTAAGATTGACGATGCAGTACTGGAAGAGATCGACAACTTGAGCGATCTAGCCCCACTTCACAACCCAGCTCACGTTATCGGTATGCGCGCTGCGATGAAGGCGTTCCCAAGCCTGTCTCAGTACGCCGTATTTGACACCGCTTTCCACCAGACGATGCCAGCTAAAGCATACACTGGTGCTATCTCTCAGAAGCTATACAACGACTACGGTATCCGTCGTTACGGTTTCCACGGCACTAGTCACTACTACGTTAGCCGCGAAGCCGCGAAGGTGATTAACAAGCCAATTGAAGAGAGCAACTTCATCTCTGTTCACCTTGGCAACGGTGCATCGGTATGTGCAATTAAGAACGGTAAGAGTGTTGATACCAGCATGGGCTTTACACCACTTGCTGGCCTAATGATGGGTACTCGTTGTGGTGACCTTGACCCAAGTATCATTGAGTTCCTACTGAAGAAAGGCTGGTCTCAGCAAGAAGTGTTCGACGAGCTGAACAAGAAGTCGGGTCTTCTCGGTGTATCTGGCCTAACAAGCGATTGTCGCGGTATCATCGAAGCGATGGAAAATGGCCACGAAGGTGCAACGCTAGCATTTGAGTTGTTCTGCTACCGCGTTGCTAAGTACATCGGTTCTTACATGGTTGCGCTAGACGAGCTAGACGCTATCATCTTCACTGCAGGTATCGGTGAGAACTCTCAGCCAATCCGTAGCAAGATCCTAGAGAACCTGAAGATCTTCGGCTACCGTGAAGACGAAGAAGGCAATGCTGCAGCGCGCTTTGGTAACGCTGGTATCATCACCAAACCAAACACGCCAGTGGCGATGGTTATCCCAACCAACGAAGAATGGGTAATCGCCAAAGAATCAATGGAACTGCTTCACGCTTAATTGCGAACTAAGCAGTAACATTAAAAAAAACCGCTAGCAGTGATGCTAGCGGTTTTTTTATGGGCTGTTATATCTTGGTGGGATCCGATTGGTTCACGCGATTTACACTGTGAATTGGTTGGTCGTTGCTAGCTCCTTGAACCATGTTGAGTGGCGTTTCGGGATACGGTTGCCGGTTTCTAAATCCAAACGGTAGAAGCCGTAGCGGCGCTTGAAGGAGTTGAGCCAAGACCAGTTGTCAATGAACGTCCACTGGTGGATACCGAAACAGTTGGCACCGTCTTCTATCGCGCGGTGGAGTTGAATGAAGTGCTCTGTCATCAGCTCGGTACGGAAACTATCATCAATCATGCCATCGTGTTGGACTGGACCTTCTGACTCCAGATCCATCGCGATACCGATCTCGGCCAGGTACCATTTGATGTTGCCGTAGTTGTCCTGGATATTCTTGGCGATATCGTAGACAGCGGTTGGCAGGATTTCGTTGTTGTCACGGAACGGGTTGAAGCGGCCTTGTGGGTTAATGTAATTCTCAAAGTACTTCTCAGGCGTGAAATAGTCGAGCGTGTACTCGGCTTCACGGGCTTTAACGCGGCGTGGTACGTAGTAGTTGACGCCAAGGAAGTCGACCTCAGCAGATTTGATTTCATCAATTTCTGCGGTACTGAATGCAGGCATGATGTCGTTGTCACGCAGGATCTGGCACAACTCCTCTGGGATGGTGTTCTTCACCATAGGGTCGAGGAAACTGCGGTTGAACAGCAGATCGGCATACCATGCAGCTTCTTGGTCGGCGTCGCTGCCATTGCGGGTGTAGGACGGTGTCAGATTTAATACCACGCCAATTTCACCATCCAATTTCATGTCATGATAGGCCAGTACCGCTTTGGCATGGGCAACCATGGTGTTAAAAGCCACCTGCACCGCTAATTTGCCGTCTTTCTTGCACGGGTAATGGAAGTCATACAGGTAACCGCCCTCAACTGGCACAATCGGCTCGTTGAAGGTGATCCAGTGTTTGACCTTATGGCCGAAGTGTTTGAATGCCGTGCGGGCAAACTTCTCGAACAACTTGATAACGTGCTTGGACTCAAAACCGCCGTACTGATCTTGCAGCTCGGCCGGCATATCGAAATGGTAAAGGTTGATCATCGGTGTGATGCCGTTGGCAATCATCTCGTCGATATAGGCAAGGTAGAAAGTGACCGCATCCGGGCAGGCTTCACCGGTTTCGAAGTCTTTGATCAGGCGTGACCATTGGATCGAGGTACGGAAAGAGTTCATCCCGATCTTTTTCATCAGTGCGACGTCTTCTTGGAAGCGCTCGTAGGTTTGGGACACTTTCGCTGGACCAATTTCTTTGAAAAAGCGCTCAGGGTTGTTCTCGTGCCAGGTATCCCAGATTGATGGATGGGCTTTATTGGTAGTGCCTTCTGTTTGAATCCCCGATGCTGCTGCGCCCCACAGGAAACCTTCTGGAAAAGTGTAAGTTGTCATAGTTGCCTCAGTCATTGTGCGATAGGTGGTGCCGGAAAATGTTTTTGTTTGGTATGGGTTATGCCTGCCGTTGCAAGAAATGGAATAGGGCACCGATCAGGTTGGCATCATTGCCGGCCTGGCAAGTCGCGAGCTTGGGTTTGATACTGGCAATCGGTATCACCTGTATGAGTTCATCAAGATGGCGATTAAGGTGTTCTAGTAGATCCGGTCTTTCGCTGACCGCACCACCAAGGATGATGGTTTCAGGATCAATGCAGTACTGGATATTGAACAAGCCTGTTGCCAGCGTGCGGAACCATTGCTCGACCACAGCTTCAAGACGAACATCGCCATTGTCAGCGGCATCAAACACCATCTTGCCGTTCAGGCTCTCTTCCTCCACGTCGATTTTTTCTGCAGCCATTTCAACCAAGGCACGGGTTGAGGCCATGTCACTGAAGGTCACCGGTCGCCCGTTTTTCTCTCCGGTGATCATATAGCCGAATTCGCCGCCATAGAGCTGGTGGCCGTGCTGGATTTGACGATTGTTGACGATTGCCCCACCGATCCCGCTACCAATCACCATCAGACAGCAGTTTGTGATGTGCTGGGCTGAGCCTTGCCATAATTCGGCAAGGGCGGCACAGCAGGCATCGTTTTCTAGCTCTGCCGGCAATTGGTAGCGTTCGTAAATGATGGACTTGAAATTGGGGCCATGGATGTAAGGCAGGGCACTGGCACCATGGATCACACCGCTGTTGCAGTCCACTGCGCCACAGGCGCTGATGGCAATGCCACTGAGGGTATATTGCTGGCGCAGGGGTAAAACTACTCTGTCTAACGCAAGCCAGAAGTCATCGAGAGAGGCTTTGGGGCTGGTGAACTTGCCCTTGCGGAGCAAGGTCGCGGCGCTATCCATCACGGCATATTTGACAGCGCTGCCGCCGATATCCAGTACAAGAAAATGTTGGGTCGTCATTGTGTCCTGCCTGTTAGTTGTTCTGGTGGTGGGGAAATCTACTGGCATAAACTGAGAAAATATAGATTAAAACGGAAACCGGTTTCCGTAAAATGAGAGTGGTCACAAAATACGGACCGGGTATCGTTGATTCTGTGATGTGGATCGAAACAAAAAAACCGCCTAGATCAGGCGGCTTTGTAAAGGGAGGGCAGTTTTGAGGGGCTAGTGTGTTTTTAGCGCTGTCGGAGGGCTTCTTGCTCGATAAGCTGCTTTTCATAGACCTTGAAGAATGGGCGGTAAATCATCCATGAGTTGAATATTGCAAACAGGCACATGAACATGTTTTTCCAACTGCCGTTCGCTGCCCATGCCGCTCCGAGCGGTGCCGGCATCGACCACGGTAGCAGTGCCACCATCCTGTCGAGAATCCCGATGTCAGTGAGGTACCAGGCTAGGCAGGCATTGATCAGAGGTACGCCGACAAAGGGGATCAAGAACAGCGGGTTCATGATGATCGGAAAGCCGAACAAGATCGGTTCATTGATGTTGAAGAGTGATGGGATGAGGCCGATTTTACCGACTGACTTCAATTGCTTAGATTGGCTTTTAATGGCCATGAATATGAGTGGCAGTGTTGAGCCGATACCGCCTATCAAGAGGTAGTAATCCCAGAAACCCTGCATATAGATATGGGGCAGTTGTTCGGCACCGTTGGCTAGGGCCTGCTGGTTTTCAACCAAGTATGTCATCCAGAACGGATTCATGATTCCGGTGATGATCAGTGCGCCATGGATACCGATAAACCACAGTAAATGGCAGATAACAAGTGAGATCAATACTGCCGTTAAGGTATCTGAAGCAACGATTAACGGCTGGAAGGCGGCTGCGATCAGTTCTGGCAAAATCAACCCGGTGTGTACCTGCAGATAGGCATTGATAATGCTAATGGAGATAAGAATAAACATCAGCGGCACAATCAACCGAAAACCATTGCGGGTCATGATCGGTACTTCATCCGGCAGAGTGATACACCAGCCTTTTTTGTAAAATAAACGAATAACTTCAATTGAGTAAGTGCTTGATATCAATGCGGTGAAGATCCCCATCCCCCCAAGGTAGACGTTGGACATTGTGTTGCCGCTAAAACCAATAAACAGCAAGAAAGCCAAACAGCCGGTGAGGCCGGATAAGCGTTCAGGGATTTGGTATTGCTTGGCAAGGCTGGCGCTTGAGCCGAAGGCGACAATCAGCGCAATCAAGCCAATTGTCAGCTCGAACGTTGGTGTCAGCAGGGGCCTTAGGGTGAGATATAACTGCCCGACGCTGCTGGTGTAGTCGATGGAAAATGGTGGAAAGATAAAGGGTACCAGCAAGCTACCGACGATCACAAACGGCATGGCCAATGAAAAGCCATCTCTTAAGGCGGTGATGTGATTACTGCGTGTCAGCCAGTTTGCCAGGGGTGATATACGTTGTTCGATCACACTGGCCGCGACATTCATCACTTGGATGTTCATAAGTTTCGCTAATCCTTTGGAAACAGTTTCCGGTCTTAACCTTGAGCGGATCACATTTTGCCAGAACATCTCGGCTTTTCTGGTGATCATTCTCACAATTAGAAACGGATCGCTTGGCAACCGGTTTCCAACGTTTTCCGTAGATCGTATATTCCAGAGCGAAATCATTTGATAAAGGACTTTAAAATGAAAAAAATCATGTTGTGTTGCTCAGCGGGTATGTCGACCAGTTTATTGGTGAAAAAAATGGTCGCCGAAGCGGATAAGCGTGGCTTGGCGGCGGAGATTAAGGCGTACGGTGCTGCGGAATTTGATCAGCAGGTCGGTAAATACGAAGTGGTATTACTTGGTCCGCAGGTGAAATACATGCAACAGGATTTGCAAAAGAAAGCTGACGCCCATGGCATTAAGGTTGAGCCGATCAACATGATGGATTACGGGATGCAGAAAGGCGACAAGGTGTTGGATTTTGCCCTGTCGCTTATTGGCGGTTAATGACCACAAAAGACAAGAATAAAGGAATCGTTATGAGTGCCCTATACAACCGATTGATCGGAGTGATTGAGCAGAAAATCACTCCAATGGCCGGTGCCATCGGCCAGCAAAAATACGTCACGTCTATCCGTGATGGCTTTATCGCCGCATTACCTTTCATGATTGTTGGTTCATTCATGCTGGTGTTTATTTTCCCTCCGTTTTCGCAAGAGACAACGTGGGGCTTTGCCCGCGCATGGCTGGACTTTTCTGAACGACATTTTGAAACCTTGATGCTGCCGTTTAATTTCAGCATGGGGATAATGACCCTGTTTATCTCGGTCGGGGTGGCGGCCAGTTTGGCACGCCACCATGATCTTGACCCTCTTACAACGGGTATGTTGTCGTTGATGGCGTTCATGCTGGTGGCTGCACCGCTAGAAAATGGCTTGATCTCAACCGCATATTTCTCAGGGCAAGGTATTTTCACAGCATTGATCGTCGCGATTTATGCCACTGAAGTGTATGCCTTCCTGAAACGCAATAACATCACTATCCGTCTCCCGCCTCAGGTACCGACCGGTGTCGCCCGCTCGTTTGAAATCCTGATCCCGGTGTTGGTGCTGATTTTGACGCTGCACCCACTCAACCTGTTTATTGAGTCGCAAACCGGCATGATCATCCCCCAGGCGATCATGGCATTGGTCGAACCTCTGGTTGCAGCATCCGATACATTACCGGCATTACTGCTATCTGTACTGGTGTGTCAGATCCTATGGTTTGCCGGTATCCACGGCGCGCTTATCGTGACCGGTATCATGAACCCATTCTGGATGGCGAACCTATCGGTTAACCAAGCGGCTATGGCGGCAGGTGAAGCGATCCCTCACATTTACGTGCAGGGTTTCTGGGATCACTACCTACTGATCGGTGGTGTGGGATCAACCTTGCCACTGGCCTTCCTGCTGCTGCGTAGCAAAGCTGTTCACCTTCGCACTATCGGTAAGATGGGTGTGGTTCCAGGGATGTTCAATATCAACGAGCCAATCCTGTTTGGCGCACCAATCATCATGAACCCATTGTTCTTCCTACCATTTGTGTTGGTCCCGATGGTTAACGCCACGCTGGCATATATCGCTCTGGACCTTAATTTGGTTGCCCGCGTGGTATCGCTAACGCCATGGACAACACCTGGCCCTATCGGTGCTTCATGGGCGGCGAACTGGTCATTCAGCCCAGTCATTCTATGCCTGCTTTGTATGGCATCCGCGGCCTTGATGTACATGCCTTTCTTGAAGGCGTACGAAAAGCAACTGCTTGAGCAAGAAGCGGCGAATAGAGCGGAAGAAGAAGCACCCAAAGGCCAACCAGTTACCGCTTAAACACAAGCAAAAATTATGTATATCAAGCCATAACAACCCCTGCTGCCTAGCAGCGGGGTGGCTGTAAAGGGGATAAAGAAATGGATTTAGAAGAACAGGTTATGGGTATCATCATCAATGCAGGCCAGTCACGTAGCCTGTGTTACGAAGCACTGCGTCATGCCAAGCAAGGTCATTTTGATGAGGCCGAGGGCTTGATGAAGGAAGCCCAGACGTTTGCTAACCAAGCTCACTTGGTACAGACCCAGTTGATTGAAGCTGATGAGGGTGAGGGGAAAACCAAGATGACACTGATTATGGTTCATGCCCAAGACCACCTAATGACCTCTATGCTGGCCAAAGAGTTGGTCGCAGAGCTCATCGAACTGCACCGCAAAGTTCAGTGAGTTAAACAAAGCGAGAGGGACAATGGGCCCTCTTGCATAAACACCTTTACCATCAGTAACGTTTCATTATCGCCGAGCTTTTTTGTTCTCTTCCCAGTGAGATGAGATAGCTGAGCCATGCTGAAGCAAACATAGTAAAGAATAGATTGAGGGGGAGGGCAGATGTTGCAGTTAGGACTGGGTATCGGCGGGACAAAAATTGAGGGCGTGGTGCTGGACGCGCAGGATGACACGGTGCTTTGCTGGCGCATACCCACCAGCCTTGCTACTGCGGTAAAGATAACGGTATCGAGCGTTTTATTTCAGGGACTGGGTTTACTGAGCAATACCCAGATTGTTAAAGCCAAATTTGGTGACAGCAGTGGTGCGCGCGGGGCTGCATGGCTGCCGTCGATGCATGCCGAGGTTGCCTGAACGGTTGTGGGCTATTAGGCGTTTGACTGCGATTGAACTGCTTTGCATGTCTTTTGGGAAACCAACGGAAACCCCCCGAGATTAAAGAGATTTTTTGGCGTGGTGGAATGAATGTTGTAGGGGCTATGGTATGATAGATATGTGCTGCTTCTGGGTGGGCAAAGGCCGGCCAGGTGCAGTAGGGAATTTTGGGTAACAACGATGTAGTACGAATCATGGCAACTATCACTGATGTTTCAAAGCTAGCCAATGTGTCTAAGGCCACGGTCTCCCGTGTGCTCAGTGGTACGCGTGGGGTAAAGGAAGAGAGCCGCTCGGCGGTACTAAGGGCTGTTGAGGCGTTAAACTACCGGCCAAACGTTGCTGCGCAGAACTTGGCGAAGCAAGTCTCTCACTATATCGGTGTCGTGTTGCCATCGGCAGAGGCAACCAACGTTGCCAACTACCTGCCGTTGCTATCCAAAGGTTTAAAGTCCCTCAATAAATTTATGCTGCTCCACTATGCCAGTGATGCCGAAGATCAGCGCCGAGTCATTGATGAGCTGCAAGATCAGTGTGAAGCCATCATTGTCATGGGGGCACCACCGGCTGGCCCTCGGCCCGCTAATGTTGTCCACTTTGATAATGTGTGCATTGAAGGCAGCGTAGTCAGTGGCTATAACTATGCCTTTGCTACCGAAAGCGCCTGTCGCTATGTACTCGGTAAAGGTCACCGTCACATTGCCCTGCTCGTTGATGATGCCAAGGAGGCCGCCAGCCAGCAGATGCTGGATGGCTATCGCAGTGCGCTACAAAACCTTTCTATCCCGTTCAACCGCCTGCTGGTGGTGGAAGCCAAAAACGATGTTGAGCAAGGGTTGCTGGCCCTGATCAACAGCTTTACCAAGTACACGGCTTTGGTGGTGAAACGAGATAGCCATGCTGCCCAAGCGATGCGCCTAATGCGTGAATTCAATATTGCGGTGCCGCAGGAAGTCTCGATCATCAGTTTGGAAGATTCACCGCTGGCAAGTTTACTGTATCCACCGCTGACGTGTATCAGTTATCCCACTGAGGCCTTGATTGATGATTGCCTTAAGCGGGTACAGAGCATTGTTGAAGGTAAGCCCCTGCCAATCGAGCAACCCCCTACTGTTGCTGGTCGGCTGGTAGCCCGTTCGTCAGTCACAACACTCACTTAATTCCGATACCAACAGTCTTTGCTGTGAACCGTGATGTCGAGCCACGTCATGGTAGGAACTTGTATTTCGAATCAAACCCAATTGTATTATTATAATCTCTATCGATAGTTTGTCTTTGGATAGGCTCTGCTCGCCCATCTCTCCCAACCGGAAATTGCCATGTCTCACACCTTGCTGCCGAACATTATTGAGTTTCTGACCCATGTCGATCCTTTCGATAAGTTGCCTCAGGACTGCCTCGAAAAAATCGCGGGTTGTATCAAGATTAATTATCTCGGCCAGGGGGAGCGTATCGCTTTCTCGACCGACCAGAAAGAGTGCTATCTCTATATCATCCGCACCGGTGCGATGGAGCAGCGTAAATCTGATGGGGTGCTCAGGGCCAAGCTGGGTGAGCAAGATATTTTCGGTTTTAGTTTCCTGCAAACCGAAGGTGACAGTAGCAAAGCGGAGATGGCTTATACGGCAACTGCGATGGAAAACGCCCTGCTTTATTTGATTCCACACAGCAAGCTAAAGCATATCCTGCGTTCTTATCCGGAATATGCCCAGCACTTTGCTGCTCAGGCGCAAGTACGTATTCAATCCGCACTGAGTGTGGTGTGGTCGGATGATGAAAAGGGTTTGTTCTTCAAAACCGTCGCAGAGGTTGCCAGTGATAAGGTCGCTGTTGTCTCGGCAACGATGTCGATCCAACAGGCCGCCTACCGAATGACAATTGAAACGCCGTCGCCCGTTGCTGTGGTGAAGGATGGCAACACCCTTGTCGGGGTGATGACTGATCGGGATATGGCCAAGCGGGTACTGGCCAAATGTGTTGATCCTAGCCGGCAGATCCAAGAAGTGATGACACCCAATCCACTGACTGTCGCGCCGGATGACTTGGTGATGAAAGCGGCCTCTTTGATGATGCAGCACAATGTCCGCAGCTTGCCGGTGGTGAAAGAAGGTCAAGTGGTCGGGGTGCTGACAACAACCCACTTAGTGCAAAAACACCGAGTACAGGCAATCTTCTTGATTGAAAAAATCAATTATATCGACTCGCTGGAAGAGCTGGTGGAATTGGCGCCAGAGCGGCAGGCCATTTTTGAAGCCCTTATTGAGGGGAATGTCGGCTCCGAGATCATCGGCCAGGTCATGGCGATGATCATGGATACGTTCAATCGCCGTATTTTGCAATTAGTCGAAGCCAAGATGGGACCACCACCGTGTGAATATGCTTGGGTGGTTGCGGGCTCCCACGCCCGTAATGAGGTCCATGCTTTGTCGGATCAGGACAATGCCATTATCTTGTCTGATGATGTGAGCGACGATCAGCGGATGTATTTCAAGTTGCTGGCGATGGATGTCTGCAAGTGGATGGACGCCTGTGGTTATAGTTTGTGTAGCGGCAACTATATGGCATCGGTTCAAAAGTGGTGCCAGCCATTGTCGGTGTGGAAGACCTACTACTCAAAATGGGCGGAAAACCCAGAGTACGAGCGACTGCTTAATATTACGGTTTTCTTGGAAGTCAGGGCTATCTATGGGCAAACTGAGTTATCGGAAGAACTCCAAGCGCACTTGATGAGCCTACTGGGAGAGAACAGCAGTTTCTTGAGTATTTTGACCAAGGATACCGTTGCTACCCAGCCACCACTCGGGATCTTTAATAAGTTCGTATTGGAAAAAAATGGTGATCAGAGCAACACCCTCAATATTAAGAAGTACGCTCTGAACTTGATCGTCGATTTGGCGCGGATCTACAGTTTGTCAGTGGGCTGCACCCTGACCGGTACCGAGGAGCGCTTTCAGTATGCTTTTGATCACGGCAGCCTGAGCGAAGAAAGCCTTAAGGATATTATTGGCGCGTACCGTTTTATCACCCGGGTACGCTATAGCCATCAACTTCAGGCCCTGAAAAATGGCGACGTGGCGGATAACCACATTTCTCCTGATATGTTTGGGAGCTTTGAGCGTAAGCACCTTAAGGATGCATTCCGGATCATTGCGGAACATCAGGATGCAGTAAAGCTGCGTTTCAGCCAAGCCTAATAAGAATAGGAATTTCAGTATAATGAAACGCATGCTGTCGTATTTTAAGCCGCTGAACCGTTTAGCCAGAGCCCAAACGAAATGGCGAGATACTCACGCCTCTAATCCGTCTTTCGAGTTGCTTGCCCAGTTGCCTAGCACTGAGCTGCTCGCACCTAATGCCTCGTTATTTGAGATCGATATTCTGTGCCTAGACTTCGAAACGACAGGGCTTAACCCCAACAAAGATCAGATCTTGAGTATTGGTTATGTCGAGATGCAAAAGGGGATGCTTAACCTGAGCAGTTGTGAAGAAACCTTTATCAAAGACAGCAGTGGCATCAATGCCCAATCGGCGGTTATCAATCAAATTACCCCAGAAATGCTGACAACCGGCCAGGCGTTAGATGAGGCGATGGAAGGGTTGTTTGCAACAATGGTGGATAAGATTGTGTTGGTCCACGGTTTGACCGTCGAAAAGTCCTTCCTTGAGCACTACCTGCAACAGCGGTTCGGCATCGCTATGCCGCCATTGCTATGGCTGGATACCTTGCTGATTGAGAAAATGCTGGTGACCAATCGCCATATGCGAGAAGAAGGTGACTATAGGTTGTCTTCTATCCGCCAGCGCTATGGCTTGCCGGAGTACCCTAGCCATGGTGCCTTGATTGATGCGGTTGCCACCGGCGAGTTGCTGTTGGCACTGATGAGCAAGTGTTTTGGCCAATCGAAACCTAGGCTGGAAGAGGTGTATGACATCCACCACTATGAATTGACGACCAACGGATAAGTTTTACGAGGGGCCTGAGTCGCCCTTTATACTTTACATTTAAGCGGTTTCAATATCGCTTGTTTTCTCTTGCTCTCCAGAAAGTGAGAATCTGATTTATAGTTAAGATGCGATCCAAAGAGTGAGAGCATCTGATGAAAGACCGGGAAAGAGTCAGCATAACGTTGTGCTTTCAAGCATTCTTAATAGGATGTGCTTTTTTGGCCTTGATGGGGTGTGAAAGCCGTATGTTTACTCGCAGCGATGCTGAACCGCCTATCAACCGTCAATATATGGAGCTGTACCGTACCTCGGAAATGATCGACAGGCCGCCGCCTGAGGTTTATCACTATCCCCGCCCGCCTGTTGGTTAAGTGACATTTTTTCATTCGTTTTGATATAGCGCCTTTATTGCCTGTACTTGCGCCTGTTTGTTGCAGCCTTTATCCAGATAAAAAAAAGCCCCAGTCTATGACTGGGGCAAATGGATCCGTTAATGTAATTACTTTGGCAAGTAACTAATAAAAATCAAAATGATCGACTAAAATCAGAAAATTCATCGGGGGGGAGCAATTACTGTACTTTGGCAACAGCGTCTTTCACTAGCAGACCTAGCTCAGCCCACTGCTTGTTGTCGATAAGGTCACCAGGAACCATCCACGTACCGCCACAAGCCAGTACAGAAGGTACGGCTAGGTAGTCATCGATGTTGCTTAGGCTAACACCGCCAGTTGGCATGAATTTAACTGGGTATACAGCAGTCAGTGCTTTAAGCATTGAAACGCCGCCAGAAGGCTCAGCAGGGAAGAACTTAAGGGTACGTAGACCCATCTCCATTGCTTGCTCAACCAGGCTTGGGTTGTTAACACCAGGAACGATAGCAACGCCTTTTTCCTGGCAGTATTTTACCGTTGTTGGGTTGAAGCCAGGGCTTACGATGAAATCAACACCGGCATCGATAGCTTGGTCAACTTGCTCTTTAGTCAGAACCGTCCCAGCACCGATCAGCATTTCAGGGAATTCTTTACGCATGTTGCGGATAGCTTGAACCGCTGCTTCTGTGCGGAAAGTGATTTCAGCACAAGGCATGCCGTTGTCAACCAGGGCTTTACCGAGTGGGATCGCATCTTCAGCGTTTTTGATAGCAATAACAGGGATGACTTTCAGCGCAGCTAGTTTGTCGTTTAGGTTACTCATAATTCTTTACTCTCACTTAGTGTCGTGTGTTAAATCGTTGGCATTGCGTCGGCAGGGATAACAGCACCACGGTATTGGATAACCGTCGAGGCAACCTGATGACCAGCATGTGCGGCTTGAGTCGCTGAACCGCCGGTGAAGCGCTTGGCTAGGTAGCCACCGCTGAACGAGTCACCTGCCGCAGTCGTGTCGACAACGTTGTCAGCAACAAGTGCAGGCACAAATACGTTCTGTTCGCTGGTCACAACCAAGCAAGCATCTTTACCACGCTTAATAGTCAGCTCTGTAACACCGGCACCTTGGGTACGTTCGATACATTCTTCGAGCGTTTCATCGCCGAACAACAGCTGCTCGTCATCAAACGTCAGTAGTGCGATGTCAGTAAGGGATAGCATGCGAAGGTAGGCTTCTTGTGCTTCTTTCACACAGGCCCATAGCTTTGGACGGTAGTTGTTGTCGAACAATACCTTGCCACCTTTGCCTTTGAAATCTTCAAGGAAAGTAAATAACTGCTCACGGCTTTCGGCCGTTAGGATCGCTAGGCTGATACCACTTAGGTAAATCGCATCAAAAGCCATTAGGTTGTTCAGCAGATCTGCACTTTGCTCTTGTTCAAGCAGGTATTTTGCTGCTGCATCGTTACGCCAGTAGTGGAAGCTACGCTCGCCAGTGCTGTCGGTTTCGATGTAGTAAAGGCCAGGAAGTTTACCTTCAAGGCGCAGCACCAAGTCAGTATTGATCCCTTCCTTGTTCCAAGCTGCCAACATTTCATCACTGAAGCTGTCGTTACCTAGGGCTGTTACGTAAGTGGTGTTGATGTCATGGTCCTTAGTAAGACGAGACAGGTATACCGCTGTGTTAAGGGTATCACCACCAAAGTTACGGGTTAGTTGGTCATTGGCTTGTTGCAGTTCAATCATGCACTCGCCAAGAATGGCAATGTTCATTGTAGCCATACATACTCCGGAAAAAGGTGATGGGAAGGGCACTGGTGACCTTCCCATAAGGGGAATTACTTCAAAAAGTCCTGACGAACAGGTGAGAACATGTCTAGAAGGATGCTGCCTTCCTCTAGTGCTACCGCACCGTGAACCGCTAGCTTCTTAGCGATGTAAGCGTCGCCTTTTTTCAGTACGCGCTTCTCACCGTCAACTTCAGCTTCGAAGCTACCTTCTACCACGTAGCCAATCTGGTCATGGATATCGTGGGCGTGTGGGTGGCCGATTGCGCCTTTTGCGAAGATTAGGTGTACCGCCATAAGGTCTTCAGTGTGGCCAACGATTTTACGTTTGATGCCATCGCCTAGGTCTTCCCACTGAGTGTTGTTGATCTCGAAAAACATTGTGTGATTCTCCCGAAAGATAATGTGTTAAAATAATACAATTGAAAGTAGGGTACAAAGGGTCAGCCTTTGCTGATGTTATTGTTTAAGCCGCACTCGTCTCGGCTGCGGCGTCAGGCTTTTTTCTAGAAGCACTCACCAGCAAGATACCGACCGTTAGTACGATAGAGCCACACAAAATAAACAGTCCACGGCCTGATGGGTCGTTTGGAATCAAGGCCATTGCTAGAATACCGAAGCCTGCAACACTGATTAGGTTACCAAGCATTGAACGCTGGGCTGTATCTAGCGATTGCTGCTCGTCACCACCAGATACAAGTGGGGTATTCCAGTTTTCAAATAGTTTCTCGACTTCTTTCTCACGCTCAACGGTCAAGCCTTTGTAGAAGAATTTGGTCATAATGAACCAACCACCTGTAAACACAACGTGTGCTGCTAGGCTTAGGCCAACCACTAGGTCACTCCACTCACGGCCAGTTAGTGGCTGTTCAAGGCCGAATAGGCTCTCGATGTGATGGGCTTTTAGTGCAATACCGAAGATGAAAGAAACAACACCACCAACGATTAGTGTTGACCAACCGGCCCAGTCAGGAGTCTTGCGAATCCACATACCCAGCAGGACAGGGATAAGCATTGGGAAGCCAATCAATGCACCGATGTTCAATACAATATCGAACAGGCTCAGGTGACGCAGTGAGTTAATGAACAAACCAATCGAGATGATGATGAAGCCCATCAAGATAGTGGTTAGTTTAGAAACAATGATCAGCTCTTTCTGGTTCGCGTGTGGGCGGAAGATTGGCTGATAGAAGTTACAAACAAAGATACCCGCATTACGGTTCAGGCCTGAGTCCATTGAAGACATGGTTGCAGCGAACATGGCAGACATGAGGAGACCAACCATACCGGCAGGCATCACATTCTGCACAAAAGCAAGGTAAGCGGCATCACCGGCTTTGTCACCCATTGATGCGTACTGCGCAGCAAAGTCAGGCATGAATGCACTGACGTACCATGGTGGAAGGAACCAGATAATTGGGCCTACAACCATTAGGATACAAGCAAGACCTGCCGCCTTACGCGCATTTTCACTGTCTTTCGCTGCAAGGTAGCGGTAAGCGTTGATGCCGTTGTTCATCACACCGAACTGCTTAACAAAGATGAAGACAACCCAAAGGATGAAGATACTGATGTAATTCAGGTTGTTACCAATCAGGAAGTTACCCTGGAAGTTATCAACAATGTTACCAATACCGCCACCGTGGAAGTACGCTGCAATCGCACACGTGATGGTTACCGCCATGATCACCAGCATCTGCATGAAGTCAGAGGCGATAACGGCCCAAGAGCCACCTGTTACCGCCATCCCCATCAGGACGATACCCGTAAAGACAATGGTTGCCTCCATTGGGATGTCAAATACAGCGGCAACAAAGATTGCCAGGCCGTTTAACCAAACACCTGCTGAAATCAGGCTGTCAGGCATGCTCCCCCAAGTGAAGAATTGCTCTGTGGTTTTACCAAAACGCATACGGATGGCATCAATCGCTGTCACCACGCGTAGCTGACGGAATTTTGGTGCGAAATACAGATAGTTGAGGAAATAACCGAAGGCATTTGCTAAGAACAAAATAACTACGGCGAAACCATCTGTAAATGCTTTCCCTGCTGCACCAGTAAACGTCCATGCTGAAAATTGAGTCATGAAGGCGGTAGCACCTACCATCCACCATAACATCTTGCCTCCCCCCCTGAAGTAATCACTGGTAGAGGTGGTGAATTTTCTAAACATCCACCCGATAGCGATCAGAAATAGGAAATAGGCCAGAACTACGAAAGTATCAATGGTCATCTTTTTCAGCCTTAAGTTTATCGAATTGGCGGTAGTGTAATAATTGAAAAGTTATATTGTAATACAAGTGGGTTGTTTTCGTGACCGCCATCATATTTATTTTTACGTGCTTCATTGTTCACTACCTTCATAGCCCTGCCGATATCCTTAATAAACAATGCCTTATGTGTTGATTTTGATGTGGATCAATACGGGTATTGAAATGTGATAGCTGTCGAGTTTTTTCAAAACAGTAGTGAAACAAAAAACCATTTGTATTATTTTATGTGTATCGAAGAGGTGCGTATACGCTCTAATCTAGAGGTCAACATGAACACTACTCTCCAGCCAGTATTATTCAATCACGATGAAGTTGCTGATTTATATAAAGAAATCGGTAGTTCGTCATTAATGGGAAAAACTATTGAGAGGCTCCAGACTGATCTTGAGCAATATATGGGGTTGCCAATGGATGTTCCCGGACAAAGTGAAGCCGGGGGCTATGAACATAATAAGCATCGGCAAAACTACCATTACATTAATCTTGCTGGTCGTTTGTTCCTGATCACTAAAGATGAGCGTTATGCCGAGTATGCGGGACAATTGTTGACCCAATATGCAGACAAATACTTACAGCTCGACTTTCATGTTCAGCGTAACACTAACCCCCCTGGTCGCCTGTTTCATCAGATGCTGAACGAGCACATGTGGCTTATGTATGCAAGTTTAGGCTATTCCTGTATTAGTACATGGCTGACTGGTTCGCAGCGTGAACACATCGTTGAATACTTATTCAAACCCATGCTTCACGTTGCCACAGAGAAATATGACTACGATTTTGATCGCATTCATAACCATGGTATCTGGGCTGTAGCCGCTGCGGGGATCTGCGGTCTTGCCATCGGTGAACGCAAATACCTTGAGATGGCTGTATATGGGTTGAAGGGTGACGGTAAGGCTGGTGGTTTTCTTGCACAGTTGTCAGAACTGTTCTCGCCATCGGGCTACTATATCGAAGGGCCGTATTATCATCGCTTTGCCATTCGTCCATTGGCGGTTTTTGCTGAGGTGCTGCACCGCCATATGCCTGAGTTGGATATCTACAACTACAAAGGGCAGGTGATTAAGCAGACCACCCAAGCATTGCTGGCGACGGCTTATCCCAATGGTCTGTTTCCGGCCTTGAATGATGCATCCAAATCCATGGGGATCACCGATATGGGGGTCGTGGTCGCGGTGAGCATGGTCTTCAAGCGTTACGGCTTTGATAAGAACCTGCTTGGAATGGCACAAATTCAGGAGCAGGTGTGGATGCACCCTTGCGGTCAAGTATTGTCTGAAGCGTGCGATGCCGAAGCGAATATTGAGCCGCCATTTTGGCCAAGCGTTGAGTTGAATGAAGGTCCTGATGGCACATGTGGTGCGCAAGGTTTCCTGCGTATGCAAGGCAATGACAAAGACATTTGCCAGCTTTCGATGAACTACGGTCAGCACGGTATGGGGCATGGCCACTTTGATACCTTGGGTGTTGCATTTTATAGCCGTGGTCAAGAGGTTCTGCGTGAATACGGTTTTGCCCGTTGGGTCAATATCGAACCGAAGTTTGGTGGCCGCTACCTTGATGAGAACAAGAGCTACGCCCGCCAGACGATTAACCACAATGGTGTGACGGTAGATGAAGGCTGCCAGAACCATTTTGCTGTCGATCGTGCTGACCGCATGCACGGAAAGCCGCACTTCTTTATTGGGGAAGGCACAGAACTTCAAGCAATGAGTGCCTTTGCTGACGAACATTACCCCGGTGTGGGAATGCAGCGTACTGTGATGCTGCTTAAATCAGACCAGCTGGAAAATCCGTTGCTGATTGATCTGTATCGTTTGACCAGCGATAAGCCGCATCAATATGACTATTCGCACCAGTATCAAGGTCAGATCATCCGCACCGACTTTGAATACAAGACTAATTCTGAATTACACCCATTGGGTGATAATTATGGTTACCAACATCTATGGAACCTTGCCCGCGGCGAAGCGGGTAGCCATGCCTTAGTGAGTTGGTTGCAAGGCAATAGTTACTATACCTGGCTTGGCACCAGCTCACGCATTGACAATGAGGTGATCTTCACCCAGACCGGTGCCAATGATTCGCAGTTTAACCTGCGTCATGAAACCAGTTTTATTATGCGAACCACCGGCAAAGATTTGCTGTTCGCCTCGGCATTGGAGACCCATGGTTACTTCAATGAAGCGGTGGAAGCGTCTGTCGATGCCCGTGGCAAGCTTAACAATATTGACGTTCTCGCGCACAACGAGACAGGCTCAGTAGTTGCCATTGAAGGGGAAGGTATCCGCTTTATTGTGATGGTGAGCAACCAGCCAAATGTGACCGACACAACCGAACATCGAATTATCATTAACGACAAGACTTATAGCTGGAAAGGATTCCTTGCTGTTGAGCAGGAGACGAAATAATGACGTACCAACCACTATTGATCAGCTTTGACGAAGCCGCAATCCTTCGCGAAGATCTGGGTAAAGATACCCTAATGGGCAATGCACTTGCCCGTGATATTGAACAACTGGAAGACTACATCGCAACGGTTGGTATTGAAGTACCAGGCCATGGCGAGGGTGGTGGTTATGAGCACAACCGCCACAAGCAAAACTACATCCATATGGATATTGCTGGTCGTTTGTACTTGATCACCGAGAACGAAGCGTACCGTGACTACATTCGTAACCTATTGGTAGCGTATGCAGAGGTTTACCCGTCACTTGAGCTGAACGTCAGCCTTGACAGTAACCACCCAGGTCGTATCTTCCACCAGACGCTGAACGAGAACATGTGGATGCTTTATGCATCATGTGCGTACAGCTGTATCCACCACACGCTGACTGATGATGAGCGTAGCTTGATCGAAAACGATCTGTTCCAGATCATGGCAGATATGTTTGTCGACACTTACGCGCACGACTTCGACATTATTCACAACCACGGTCTATGGGCCGTTGCGGGTGTGGGTATTTGTGGCTATGCCATCCAGAATCAAGAAATTGTTGATAAAGCACTGTATGGTCTGAAGGGCGACAGCGTCAGCGGTGGCTTCCTGGCCCAGCTGTCTCAGTTGTTCTCGCCAGATGGCTACTACATGGAAGGCCCTTACTACCACCGTTTCTCTTTGCGCCCAATCCAACTGTTTGCTGAAGCTATTGAGCGTCGTCAACCTGAAGTGGGTATTTTCGCCCACAAAGACGGTGTCATTAAAACAACGAGTTATGCGGTAATGTCAACGGCATTCCCTGACGGTACGCTACCGGCGTTGAACGACTCGTCTAAGACGATGGATATCAATGATGAAGGCGTTTTAATTAGTACAAGTGCTTGTTTTGGCCGTTACGAAGAAGATGCCAACCTGTTGGCGATGGCTGCACACCAGCAAGATGTGTGGGTACATATTTCTGGTAAGAAATTGTCTGACGCGGTAGCAAAAGAAGAATCTATCCCGGCATTCAACTGGGGTAGCCTGTTCGTAACAGACGGCCCTGACGGCGACAAGGGTGGTCTGACTATCCTGCGTCACCGTGACAGCAAAGACCAAGACACGATGGCGTTGCTATGGTTTGGCCAGCATGGCTCTGATCACCAGTACCACTCTGCGCTAGACCACGGCCACTACGACGGCTTGCACCTAAGCATATTCAACAAAGGCCATGAAACGCTTCACGATTACGGCTTTGGTCGTTGGGTAAACGTTGAGCCTAAGTTCGGTGGTCGCTACATTCCAGAGAACAAGAGCTATTGTAAGCAAACTATTGCGCACAACACAGTCGTTGTTGATCGCAAGACCCAGAACGAATTCAACACAGCAATGGCTGAATCGCGTAACGGTGAACTGCACTTCTTCAAAACTGACAACGAAGACTTCCAGGGCATGAGCGGCATCGTACGCGAATACTACGCAGGTGTTGATATGCAGCGTAGCGTGCTACTGGTGAAAGTGGACGGTATTGAGAACCCTTTGGTGATTGACCTTTACCGATTGATCACTGAAGACGAGCACGAGTATGACTTCCCTGTTCACCACAAGGGGCAGATCATCCGTACCGATTTCGAATACCAAGGCAATGCTAGCTTGAAGCCTATGGGTGAAAGTGACGGCTACCAGCACATTTGGCAGGTAGCGCAAGGCCAAGTGTCTGCTGACAGTACGCTGGTTAGCTGGCTAGCTGACAGCAGCTACTACAGCCTAGTTAGCTCTGCTGGTAACGATAGTGAAGTGATCTTCGGCCGTCTTGGTGCGAATGACCCTGATTTCAACCTGCGTTCTGAGCCAATGTTCGTATTGCGTCAGAAAGCGAAATCTCATCTTTTCGCCAACGTACTAGAAACGCACGGTTACTTCAACGAAGCGGTTGAAGCATCGGTTGATGCTCGCGGTAAGGTTGCACGCGTTGAAGTGGTGGGTATGGATGATGTTGCATCAGTGGTTCGTCTTCACCTTGTTGACGCTCAGGTACTGACCTATGCCGTATCGAACCAAATCGGTGGTCTGCAAGACGGCAAGCATGAAGTGAGCTTTGCCGGTGAGACCTTTAGCTGGGAAGGTCCATACGCGCAGCTGTAACAAACACTCATTAAGTGTGATTAATGAAAAGCCGGGCTTGCCCGGCTTTTTTGCGTCTATAACCTGAGTGTCGCCTATAACACCTAGGTTGGTTCAAAGCCCAAATCAGAAATTTGCTAGGTCTTTTGTATTATTAATAGGGGTGGTGGTGATGTTGAATACCAAAAAAGCATGATACACGTCACGCTCTAGCAATGCTTTTGTTAATAATCTTAAATTATAACGCTTTTATGCTCTTGGTATATTGTATTACAAGGGGCGTAATCTTATAATGAGACCATCAATCGAGATAGCTGTTCCTCAAATGGCTACCCTGAGACTGACTTATTATAACAATCTACTTCCTAACTTAAGCTTTGCCTTGTTAAACAGCGCTCTAGGACGGAGCGCTATTTTTTTAACCTCTCTCCCCTTCTACCCTCTTTGTTTATGAAATTAAGTTTTATTTTTTTTGATTTAACGTTTTGCGTTTTTGTCTGTGTTGCCTTATGATGTACGCATCAATCGAGATAGCCGTTCCTCAATGGCTACCCTGAGACTGACTTATTATAACAACCTACTTCCTAACTTAAGCTTTGCCTTGTCTAACAGCGCTCTAGGACGGAGCGCTATTTTTTTGCCTGTATTTCACGCCTGAAGTTGTTTTCTGCTTCCGCTTGTATTCAACTATTTAGCCGTTCAAACACCAGCCAAAACCTCCCGCGTTGCTTTTGCATACACTCATGAACAACTCGGGGTGCAGTGAAGCTACCTCGGTTATTGGGAGCAGGCGGAGACCTTAACCAGATACGTCACTGGAATGGGGTGAGATCGATGTCTTCTAATGCACTGACAGACTGGATCGTTGGGTGTTGTGACAACCGTTTGAGGTAGGCAGCCAAATGCACAAAGTGCAGGGGGGATTTCTTGATAGGCAGTGACCATTCCGCCAGCATGAACAGGAAGAAGTCGCAGGCGGTGAGGTTATCACCTAATAAGTAGGTGTTGCCTGCCAGTTGGTTATCTATCACCGCTAAAGCATCGGCGATGCGTTCATCTTGCGCGGCAATGACATTGGGAATGGTACTTTCGTCATTGGTGTGGCGGTGAGGGTAGTAGCGAACCATCAACTCTGCCTGTAGGGTGTTGTTAAGATAGGTTAACCATTGGAAAAATAAAGGACGTAGTTGACTACCTAGTTCCGGTATTAAACCATGCTCTGGATGTCGTTCACATAGGTGGATACAGATAGCCGGGCTTTCAAAAAGTGCCATGCCATTATTAACTAAGGTAGGGATCCGGCCTGCCGGATTGAGTTTCAGGTATTCAGGGGACTTTTGTGAATTGGCTTTCTTGTCGACCAACACCAACTCGTATTCCAGTCCCATATGGTGTAGCAATAAGTGGGGAGCTAAACTGGCATTATTGGGGTAATAATACAGTTGGTACATGGTATTCTCCTTAGTGGTAATGGATCAAACAAATGGCTTGAGTAGTTCACGAATAACGGGCAGTACTGAGAGTACCAATAAGCCCGACATGGAAAAGTTGAACCATCTACGGTGTACGTGATTATTTAAATGCTTTTTTAGCCATGACCCAAAGTACAACCAAATTCCTACACAAGGAAAAGACACAATCAAGAATGTACTCGCGAGAATCAGTGTTTGAGTTGTAAATTCACTGCCAGATACCGTGAAAGCCGCAATGGCACCGGTGGCTACCACCCATGCTTTGGTATTTATCCATTGAAATAAGGCACCATTAAGAAAGGTTAATGGCTGCGATTGTTCTTTTGAGCTAAGCCCACCACTTGAGCTTGAAATAAGCCATGCTAAGTAAAGGAGATACAGAATACCTGATATCTTTATGATGGTGTGCATGCTGGGAAATAGTTCGAAGACCTGACCGAAACCAAAACCGACAAGCAGCAGCATAAAGGAAAAGCCGATACATATTCCGCACAATACAGGCAAACTTTTTTTAATGCCAAAGTTTAGACCTGATGTCATTACTAGAATATTATTGGGGCCAGGAGTTGCTGATGATACAACCGCAAATAATACCAGCGAGTATATGTAGTCCATTATTTTTTATATTCCCCTAGGGTATGCTGGTCTCTATATTTAATTGCCCTTCTAGCCCGGCCTCTCGGTGGATACTAAATGCCTTAAATTCATCGGAGTTGACCATGTCTAACAATGCTTGTCGTGACGGGTATTTTACAATGACGAAAGCGTCCCATAATTCATCAACTTCGCCGATGATTAACCCTGTAATGTCTGAAAAGAATACCACTTCGGCACTATATTTATTCAGGACTTCAACCATCGACTTACTGTAAATTTCATAGGCTTCTTTGCCGGAGAGGTTGGTTGTCCGGCCATCAGAATATTCAGCTTGTTCACGGAATTTAAATAAATTAAGCAGGTGAATTTCGCCAGTGTCCGGCTCAGTATTGAGTCTCGCTAGTTGTTTATCTGAAGGATAAAGTTGATTGATAACATCCATATACTCTCCAACACATTGCAGAATTTTTTGTTGTTCTTCCTTGCCTTTAATATGAAGAGAAGTAACTAAAAGGTAAAGTTGAATATGAAATTAATCGTTTTTTTGCGGCCGATATGCAGTGTAGAAGCAGCGCACCGGATGGCGCGCTGTGATTGCGTTATAAGCCTTCTAGCGCTTCCAGCGATTCAGGTAAAATCTGACCGCCGTCGACGACCAGGGTTTGCCCGGTAATATAGCCGGCTTCATCGGAGGCAAAGAACAGTGCAGTATTACCGATATCGTCGACATCACCCAAACGATTGAGCGGAATGGAAGCGGCCATGGTATTGAGGTAGTCCTGGCCAAGGTCCTGCAACCCTTCGGTATAGATATTGCCTGGCATGACCGCATTGATGGTAATGCCGCTGCGGGCAAGTTCGATTGCTGCCGTTTTGATAAAGCCCAATTGACCGGCCTTCGAGGCGCCGTAGTGGGACCACCCTGGAAAGCCTGTGATAGGTCCGGTAATCGAGGATGTTACGATGATCCGGCCTTTACCTTGTTCCTTCATAAATGGGGTAACGGCCTTAACGCTTAGGAACAGGCTCTTGAGGTTGGTGTTCATTACCTGATCCCAATCCTCAGGTTCCATATCGCAAAGGCTAGCTTGCGGGAAGATCCCAGCATTGGCACATAGAATGTCAATACGGCCATATTTTTCTTTGACATATTCTGCCATTTTCTGCATTTGCTGCCAGTCACTGACATCGGTAAGAAAATATTCAGTGCTGAACCCCAGCTCGTTAAGTTCAGTCGTCGTTTGTTGTGCTGATTCCTCACCACGAGCAACGATAACCACATTGGTACCTTGGCGGGCGAAGACCCTTGCGATGCCCTTGCCGATCCCTTTGCTTCCACCTGTGACTATAACCGTTTGTCCTTTGAGCGAGTTGAGCATGAAATACCTTCTTCAATTATCGATTGCGATTCCTCGAGTGGGTATGATAACGGGAGGTTAGTATGTTTTTATATACTATTTTGTAATAAAAGTTATACAGGTGCTTATTCAAATTGGTACAGGATTCGGCTAATGTGCGCGCGGAGGAAAAGGCAGAACAATGATCAAGGATATCAACCTTAACAGTGGCTGCTGATATGACAGGCCTGTGGTGTTAAGAACTCAGAATGAGGGAGCGAGATGAAAAATGACTGTATATATCCAAGCGACTTAGGGTGCCTCTTGGGTATATACAGTTAGCGTGAGACGGCGAGTTACATGACTTCGCTTGGCAGGCGATGTTTCTCTTCTTGAAGCAGGAATTGCGATGCAGCACGGGCTTTGTCAGCGTTGCCTGCCATGATGGCATCATAAATAGCTCGGTGTTCATTAATACAAACGCCGCCATCCTTTGATGAATGGTGAATGAAGCTCATGAAAATGGTCGCCATAACATTACCAAAAGGAAGGTAAAAGTCGTTCCCTGTTGAGAAAAAAATCAGGCGGTGGAAGTGCATATCGACCTCTGCCCAGCGACCTTGGTCAAAGTCAGCAGCAATATCACACATCTGTTGGAAGGTTTCAGATAGCTCGATACGTTGCTCTGCAGTCGCATTACGGGCAGCAAGCGCGCATGCTTCTGGCTCGATGGCTTTACGCAAGCCTAGGAACTGGTGATAGAAGACCTCGGCATTTTCTAAACCTTCCATCCACTCCAGCAGTTGAGGGTCTAGGAAATTCCAGTTCAGGCGATTAACGACTTTGGTACCGATCTTTGGTTTGGATTCAAGAAGGCCTTTTGAAGTCAGAAGCTTAACGGCTTCACGCAAAGCGGTACGACTGATGCCGAATTGCTCACAAAGCGTCATTTCTCCAGGGATCACTTGGCCTTGCGCAAGTTGGCCAGAGAGAATGCGACGGGCGATTTCACGGGCCACCTGAACATGCAGGCTGCGTTTGGATCCCGCAATCGCGGTAAAACTAGAAGACATGTTAATCCTTGGTTCGATAACAATATGTATGACTATATGACTACAGTATACTGGATTTCGTATTTTTACTTGAGTAGTTTCGAATTTGTCAGGCAAAAAAGCCGACTTTCGTCGGCTTTTTATCGTAATAAACTTTGCCGTTAGGGGCAATTACTAGCGACAAAATTGTCAGAGCTTTGTTAGAGCGATGTACGGTAAGTGCGTTATCTGCTTTAGACATCGTGACTAAATATCGTAGCTAAACCTCTTTGGGACCGGTATACCGTTTATCGAAATTCGATATTGAATGAGTGACTGATTAGAAACGGTAAGTAATACCGACACGGCTACGTAGTTCTCGGGTGTCATTATTGTTGCCGTTTGCATCTTTACGGTTGTAGTTCGCATCACCGAACTCAACATAAGGGCTCCAAGCGCCAGGGCGGTAGCGGATGCTGATGTTGTTTTCGTAGTTAGTGTCTTTACCATCGTAAAGCTCGTAACCTTCCGCTTTGTAGTAGTTCATTTCTAGGCCGAACTGCCAATCGTTCATGCGGTAGCCCACATTACCGGTCACTCGGTGGCGCTTGTCTGTGCTGTTACTATTGCTGTAGGTTTTGAAGTCGTGACGGTAGCGACCGCTTAGTGTCAGGCCTTCTACTTGTTCAAAGGCGTAAGTTAAACGAATTTGCGGCTTATAAGTCATACCGCTGCTACGGCCTTCAATTGGCATTCCTGGTTGAAGGGTCCAATTGCCGTTACGGAAGCGGTATCCCCAGTCAAACTCCCAGCCATTGTTTTGCAAGTCTTCCATAAACTTACCATCAGCACCTTTAAACTTCAGTTCACCACTGAAATACAGATCACCAATGCTTTCGTTGATTTTAACCCGGCTAGCATGCTGCTCTGATTTTCCTTTGTATTCGTGACGGAAATCGATTGAAGCTGCGCTGACTTGACCTGCAATAAGCGAAGAGCCAATAAGTATCATCAGGGGAGAGTGTTTGAACATAATATTTATTCCTGAATTGTAAGGTGTTATCAAATAAGTAATACAATACTATTATTTTGTTTTTTGCTGTCAATCAGGGTCTAGGGCTGTTTGTGATCATGATCAACGGTGAGTATGATCACGGCTTGCTTTTAATATCTTTATAATTCAATTGGATGGATGGTTGGTGGTGAGTATTTTTGTTATTGATTTTATGGTCGTAAACGTGAAGCAGATCAATAATAGTAAGACATATTAATTTTAATAAACATAGTCGAGCTTCTTTAGTATCACATGTAAACACTTTAAGTGGCTGAAATTAAAGGGTTTAATTGTTTTGTGTTACTTTTGGGGTGAATTATTCGTGATCGTTATCCCGATTAAAGAATATTGTAGTACAAGTTTGCCGTTGGAGTTTTTATAGTATAAGCAAATTACTACTCAAAAGGACTTCAAACGATGGATCTTAATATCATGATCGTCGGTATTTACTTTCTATTTCTGATTGCAATAGGCTGGATGTTCCGAACATTTACCAATACCACCAGTGACTACTTCCGCGGGGGAGGCAGCATGCTGTGGTGGATGGTAGGTGCTTCGGCATTTATGACCCAGTTCAGTGCGTGGACATTTACTGGTGCGGCGGGTAAAGCCTATGACGATGGTTTCGCTGTTGCGATCATCTTCTTGGCTAATGCTTTTGGCTATCTGATGAACTACCTATACTTCGCGCCGAAGTTCCGCCAGATGCGTGTGGTTACCGTTATCGAAGCGATTCGTTTGCGTTTCGGTAAGCACAATGAGCAGGTATTTACCTGGTCAGGTATGCCAAATAGCGTTATCACTGCGGGTATTTGGCTAAATGGTCTGGCGATTATTGCTTCCGGTATTTTTGGTTTCGATATGACCATGACAATCGTCCTAACGGGTCTGGTTGTACTCATCATGTCTGTAACAGGTGGTTCATGGGCGGTTATTGCATCTGACTTTATGCAGATGGTTATCATCATGGCAGTAACCGTTACCTGTGCGATTGTCGCAATTATCCAGGGTGGTGGTGTTGGCGAGATCGTTAACAACTTCCCTCTGGAAGACGGTGCATCTTTTGTATCAGGTAACAACCTTAACTACCTAAGCATCTTTGGTATCTGGGCATTCTTCCTTTTCTTCAAGCAGTTCAGTATCACCAATAACATGCTGAATTCATACCGTTACCTAGCGGCCAAAGATTCTAAGAATGCGAAAAAAGCAGCACTGCTAGCGTGTATCCTGATGACGATGGGTCCACTAATCTGGTTCATGCCTTCTTGGTTCATCGCTGGTCAAGGTGTTGACCTCGTCGCTCAATACCCAGACGCGGGCTCTAAAGCGGGTGACTTTGCCTACCTATACTTTGTTGAGCAGTATATGCCTGCAGGTATGGTTGGTTTGCTTATCTCCGCGATGTTTGCAGCAACCATGTCTTCAATGGACTCTGGTCTTAACCGTAATTCAGGTATCTTTGTTAAAAACTTCTACGAGCCAATCGTACGTCCAAATGCGTCTGAAAAAGAGCTGGTGGTTGTTTCTAAATTGACTTCTACTTTCTTCGGTATCGCAATCATCCTGGTTGCCCTATTTATCAACTCACTGAAAGGACTAAGCCTGTTTGACACCATGATGTATGTGGGGGCACTTATCGGCTTCCCGATGACTATTCCTGCATTCTGTGGTTTCTTCATCAAGAAGACGCCTGATTGGGCTGGTTGGGGTACGCTGGTTGTCGGTGGTATCGTTTCATACTTCGTTGGTTTTGTTATTACCGCAGACATGATTCAGAGCTGGTTCGACCTTGAGCCGCTTACAGGCCGAGAATGGGCTGACCTGAAAGTCGCTATCGGTTTGATTGGTCACCTGATCTTCACTGCTGGTTTCTTCATTGTATCGACTGTGTTCTACAAGCCGCTAACGGAAGAGCGCCAGAAGGACGTTGACCGTTTCTTCAATAACCTAGCAACACCGTTGGTTGCTGAATCCACTGAACAGAAGAAGCTGGATAACAAACAGCGCCGCATGCTGGGCTCACTGATCGCGACAGCGGGCGTGGGTGTGATGGCCATGTTTGTCCTGCCGAACCCATTCTGGGGCCGAATGATTTTTGTTCTGTGTGGTGCCATTGTTCTGGCTGTTGGTCTGCTGCTGGTTAAGGCGGTGGATGAGAAAGTCGAAGCAAATGCTGAACTAGCGACTGAACAGGATTAAGGAGTGAGCATGTTGAAACGTACGTTAACCTCAATGGCTATTGCCGGTGCTTTGTTTGCCGCTCCAGTGTTTGCTGTAGACGGTACACCCAATACCGTATTCTTCGATGCTGATTTGATTGCCGAGAGCAAGGCGCGTATTCACAACGATACGGCGACTGAAGAAGCGCAGGCAAGCTACCAGCGCCTGCTGGACGAAGCGGAAGCGGCAATGAAAGTAGGGCCCTTGTCGGTGACCGACAAGACCCTGATGCCGCCAAGCGGCGACAAGCATGATTACTTCTCTATCAGCCCATACTGGTGGCCGAACGAGAAGACCGAAGACGGTTTGCCTTGGATTCGCCATGATGGCAATACCAATCCGGACTCGAAAACAGATGCTACTGACTCAGTGCGCATTGGCTTGTTCACTCGCTCGGTAAGGGCGTTAGGTGTGGCGTATTACTTCTCGGGTGAGGAAAAGTACGCCGAGCAGGCCGCTGACATGCTTCGTCATTGGTTTATTAACCCTGAGACACGCATGAACCCGAATGTACGTTACGCACAAGCGGTTCCGGGTGTCGATGACCAGCGTCGCAGTGGCATGATTGACTCACGTAGTTTCTCTGACCGTTTGGTTGATGCTCTGGCACTGATTGAGCTGTCGGATCACTGGACCGAGCAAGACGATACGGCGATGCGGGCATGGCTCAATGACTTCCTTGATTGGCTGATCACTTCCGAGCAAGGTACGGCTGAGCAGTTTTCGCCAAACAACCATGGCACTTGGATGCAGGCCCAAATTGCCGGTATTGCCTACTACCTCGGCCGTGAAGACATTGCCAAGATGACCGTTGCGCAAACTAAGTGGCGTATCCGCGAGCAGCTGGATAGCAAGGGGACTCAGCCAGAAGAGCTGGCACGTACCCGAGGCTACCACTATAGCTACTTCAACCTGGATGCGATGGCGTATTTGGCGCAACTTGGCGATAAGCTGGGTGTCGATATCTGGAACCATGATTATCGTGGTCGCAGCATGAAGTCGGCGATTGATTACGTGGCGCAATACCAGCGTATCGAAGATTGGCCGCACGCTGACAACGATGTGAAGAAGGGCCGTTTCCAGACCTACCGTATGTTGACGGTATATCGCAAAGCAGATTTGGCCTGGGGTACCGACTACTACGATCAGGTTATCGAGAAGATTGGTTTTGAAAATGCCGAGTTAAATAACCTGTCCCAAGTGTGGGCCGAGCGAGACGCATACCTGCTGTATCCAAAACTGTAACCCCCTCCCTGTAATTCCCGGGCGGTAATCCTGCCGCCCGGAATAAGGAACCTAAAATGAAAAAACACACGCCTATCACGCTGGCATTGCTGGCTGCGCTGTCTTTCAATGTGCATGCAACTCAAGATTCATCAGCCTCGGTACCCGTTCAGCGGCCTGAGAACGCTGTTGAACCATCAGTGGCTAACGTTTCACTGCAATCACTCACTGCTGAGCAGTTAGTTGAAGCCGCGACCCGCGAAGTCGTTGATATCGCAAGCGTAGAGTCTGCCAATGAAGCCGCCGTTAAGGCGCTGAAACAGCAACTTGAAAATGCCAAGTCGGGCGAAGTGATCACTATTGCGCCGGGTCGTTATGCTAACTTGGGCGTGGTAAACCTGACTGCGGATGATATCACGGTGAAAGCAGAGCAAGCCGGTACGGTTTTGCTGACTGGCTTGGTACAGCTGGTAGCCAAAGGCGACGATATTACGCTTGATAGCCTAGTGTTCACGGAAGGTGGTCCAGCTGAACGCTTTGGTGGCGTGCGTCTGGAAGGTATGCGCAATACGTTACAGAACTCAACGTTCTACTACTTCAATGATGACTACACGTACGAACCGGACGAAAGGCGTAGTGAGTACCCACGTTTTTTGTGGGTGTCGTTGTGGGGCAAAGATAGCAAGGTTGTCAACAACCGCTTCGAGGGCAAGCACAAACGCGGCACCTTGATTGGTATCCAGAAGAATATTGACGATAAGGCGGATAACCACCTTATCGAAGGCAACATCTTTTATTCCCAGAAGAAGAATCGCTACAACGAGTTGGCGATCAAAGAGGCGGTACGATACAACGGCAACAGTTGGGAAGCGATCCGCATCGGTGACTCGAAGAGCAGCCAGTGGCCTTCTCGCACCCAGTTCGTGAACAATCTGCTGGTGGACTCCGACGGTGAGCGTGAACTGATCTCTATAAAATCGGGCGAGAACCGCATTGCCGGCAACACCATTTTTGAAAGCGCCGCGATGATTTCGCTACGCCACGGCAAAGCGAATACGGTTGAGAACAACGTGATCATTGGTAACAACAAGCAAGATACTGGTGGTATCCGTATTTACGATGAAAATCATGTTGTCCGCAATAACTATCTTGTAGGCTTGCGCGGTTCCGGTGGCCAGATCGCCGGTAACGCCGATGTGCGCGGTGGTGTGGTGATCAACACCGGCATCATTGATGTGAAGAACAACGAGCAGCTTGACCAAGCAGTCAAGGGCAAAGAGCTGAACAAGCAGTGGACACCGAAAAATGTCATCGTGGAAAACAATACCATGGTTGATGTTGAGTTCGGTATGGTTCACGGCAACCAGGGCCACCGTGTCAGCCTGTTTGATAACAGCCAAGTGGAAACCGTCTTTACTGGGGATAAGATCCAGTTTAGCCAGAACGTCGTGTATAACCTCGATGAAACCTTGCAGGCATTACGAGCTGATCTTGCAACGCCGTTGACTGAGCCAATGTATTCAGGCGAAACCTACTTTGGTCAGGTACATGGTATCGACGGGGTGCCAGAGGGCGTCTCTCAACAAAAACCAAACTACACCAAGGTTGGCGACTTCTACCAGTTCGCTGAAGGTGGCGCGGACGTATCAAAACTTCATGTACTGACCGCGGATGAAATCGGCCCAAGTTACCGCTTGAAGGCTGCCCCTAAGAGCTAATTTTCGAGTTTGCTCATTTGACGTCACCTTCATGACGATAAACGATGAAAGCCTAGAGAAAGGGCAGCCCAGTTCACACTAGGCTGCCTCTTTTTTTATTGCTTGGTGATGAAACCCGTTGAAAAATCCACGTTGACTTGCAGGCTCTGGTTATCTTGCGCTAATCCGGTTAGCCACTGCTCGCCACCTTCAACACTCATGTACTGGCGGTAAGGTGTTGCTTGGCCGACATCATAATCAAATCGTGTGATGTTTTCTGTGGCTTCAACCACCTGGCATTGGGACATCCGAGCCAACGGCCCTTCAAGGGGAGATTCAACAACTGGGCTTTCAATCGCTGTGGCCCTGACGCCAGCGTCACCACGCGCCGTCGTAAGGTTCGCCGGTAAAGCCCTTGCTATCGACAGGGCAACAGTGCTCTTCGGGTTTATTGCGATCCCTGGTCAGGCGCACTCCATGCTCTGGGCAGAAGTCATAGAGGTTCCACGTCGCGCGGTTGTCGGGTGGAACTAAGGTATCTGATGATAAAACGACATGGTTATCATCAATGATTTGTTGGATGACTTCTTCTGAAGCACGAAGGCCCGGATCTCCAGGCCTTTTTTGTCATCTAAACTTCAGGCCGAAAGTCACTGCGATCTGATCTAGCTCGTGACGGTAACGCCCGACATCCATATTAAGCACTTCGTTAGACACATTAATGTAGAACATGTCTGCGGTCAGGCGCATACCAATACCGTAATAGCTATCGGTATCAGAATAATTTGTGGAATAGCAGTTTTTGCTTGAGCACCAGCGGTTATCTTCGGTGGTGCGATGAAAGCCAAGTGATACGTAGGGCTTCAATGACACGCTTGGGCTGAGAGGGAACGCATAGCCCAAGTCTGTTCCAAGTTTCACGGTGCTGTAATCAATAGAGCCACGGTAATAATCATACCCTGATTCCTCGTAGGAAAGGTTAAACCCAACAATGCGGTTGAAATCGTAACCCCCTTCAAGCTTGAAGCCGGTATCGGTATCGATGTGGCGGTCTGAGAGATACGAGATCCCAAGCCCGACCCGAGGCCCCTGATAAGGGTTGTGATTGCTATTATGGTAATGGTGGTGCGTGTGGTAGCTGGGGCCATGGTGGGCGTTGGCCATCACGGGCGCGGTGATCAGCAAAGGAAAAATAGCCGTCGAGAGTATCTTTTTCATTGTCGTTATTACTGTGTGGATAGGAGTCGTGAGGATTATGGAGGGTGGGATACAGTTTGTAATTAGTGGGCAGATTGAAATAACACAAAGCTGACAAAAGCGGACGTTTTCGTAGCATTTGGCTGCTATTTATCGGTAAATGTAAGCAGGTATTTCGGTTGTCTTCATGACGGGCCGAAAGGCAAGAGTGACTTAGTTTCAATGGTATTGGTTGTGCCCATGCATCGTTATCCTCGTAGCATGGGCATGGTTTAACTTATATTTGGATAGACGGATTAAGCATTATTTACACTCGTAATAAATGGCTGTGTGTATTCAATTAAAATTTATATGCCAAACGGTAAATCATGATATCACCATAGCCATCAGCGCCGAGTTTATTATAATAGTACCGGTACATTATGGTTGCATTGATATTTTTAGTAATATCAACACCTAAATTAAGACCACCATTCACTCCTGTCTCTCCATAATTATTCTGCGCATATTCATCATTTCTGAACATTTCAATTTCTGTCCAGTTACTTAATAAGAAAGACTGCCCAAAAGCCTCAAAGACATACCCTGCACTCCACCCTAATGTTGCACCATTGAATCCGTTAACGTTGGTAATATCCGCAAACTCGTTATAAACCGTTGTATAGTTACCTGCAACCCAAGGTGTAAACCACCAACCGTCACCACTGATATCGGTATAGCCAAAGCCGAGGAAACTGTTTGTCTCTTTAATTTCAGTGCCATGGGAGCTGTAAACTTTAGAAAAAACACTTGCGCCTGAATCACCTAGATAGGTATGTGCCTGCAAATTATAAGTTGCTGTTTGCTTACCTGAATCTCGATCAAGCCCTTCGAAGTCATAAAAACCAAACAGTTCGCCCCACTCGAAATTAAAGCCACCTTCAATACCGATCAATGCTTGATCAAATTCACTCTCAGAGACACCATGTCCCCATGCTTGGTAATCAAAGTGAAGGTTTCCCCAACCTGAATATTCATCAGCAATGGCTGTGTTTGTTGCGAGCGTGCAACATAAAAGACATGAACCAAGAATCTTTTTCATTATTTATTTCACCATATTGTTTTGGATTTAGGCATCACAAAGTCCTCAGCTATTTATTGCCGAATTAATGTGAGATATTTGAAATAG
Organism: Photobacterium lutimaris; assembly: GCF_003025555.1. Taxonomy (GTDB): domain Bacteria; phylum Pseudomonadota; class Gammaproteobacteria; order Enterobacterales; family Vibrionaceae; genus Photobacterium; species Photobacterium lutimaris. The sequence goes on from NZ_PYMH01000005.1 coordinate 193,198, forward strand.
GAGGGAGTCACAATGACTCCCACTTTAATTTATACGAAAGAGATGAATAAACCGGTAATAGCAGCACTCATCAAGTTGGCAAGTGTTGCTGCTAGAATGACCCTGAATCCCATAGAGGCAATAAATGGTTTCATCTTAGGGACAATTGTTCCTAGGACCCCGATCATCGCAGCTGGTGCTGAGAGGTTGGCAAAGCCAGCCAGTGCCATGGTGATGATGGCCTGGGTCTCATGACTCAAGGTTTCACGCACTTCAGAGAAGCTCATAAAGGCGACAAATTCATTCAATACCAGTTTCTGACCAAGGAAGTTGCCGGCAATGAGGACTTCACTGCTAGGAACGCCGAGTAGGAAGGCGATAGGTGCAAACAGATAGCCAAAGATAGCCTGAAGAGTTACACCGTCAATACCGATCAGTGAAAACAAGCTGCCCAGCATACCATTAAACATTGCGATCAAAGCAATTAGTGCCAGCAGCATGACACCGATGGCTGACGCCATTTTCAAACCACTGAATGCGCCGCTGGTCGCCGCTTCGATGATGTTGATTGGCTTGTCTTCATCGTTATAGATATCGAAATCGACCTCGACGGGCTCATCGGTCTCAGGATAGATGATTTTTGCAAATAGCAGTCCCGCTGGAGCTGACATAAAGGCTGCAGATACCAAGTACTTAATTTCAATCCCCATACCCGCAAAGCCAACCAACACCGAGCCAGCAATAGATGCAAAGCCACCGGTCATCAGCGCAAAAAGCTCTGACTTAGTCATTTTTGGGGCATATGGCTTCATCATGACAAAGACATCGGTGTTGCCGATAAATATGTTGGCTGCTGCGGCTGTTGATTCCGCCTGAGATGTGCCTAATACTTTCTGAACACCCATGCCAATATATTTTACAAGACGTTGCATTATGCCTAAGTAATAGAGCACTGACATAAATGCACTAAAGAAGATAATGATTGGTAGCACATGAATGGCAAAGATAAAACCAGAGCCGTAAGCGCCTAACTCTCCGAACAGAAATCGGATCCCTTCGCCAGAGTAGTCCATGATTGAACTAACGGCGCTTGAAATGCCGATCAATATGACCTGGCCTGCTGGTACAAATAAAATAAATGCTGCAATTGAAGCCTGGAGAATAAGGGCAATACTTACCGTGCGTAATTTAATCGCTTTTCGGTTGCATGAAAATATCCAACCAATAAAGAGTAAAACCGCCATGCCTAAAAGAGGAATTAGTGTTTGCATTTTCTATGCTTACCCTTTGATTAATCGATTGAATAAATCGACGAACAATTCGTCACGCTCGATAAACTTAATAACGCGAACAGGGTGGCGGCGGTTATCAAAGCTCCATGTTAAGTTGTCATTTAGTATCGGCGAGGCGACAAATGTTTCGGTGTACCAGCTAGCGTCAATAAGGTAACCAATCGGTGCGATATCCCAGATCACTTTTCGGTTAGCAAACCCAATCCATGGACACTTAGGTGCTTCTTGTGCGAGGTAATCGCCAATTTCACTGGTACCTGCAAGGTAGTACTGCAATTCCGGTACGGAGGTGGCTAGGGTGTTGGTGACCCCCATGCAAGGAAATAGGGTAAGGGCGACACCTGAGTTTAATAGTACTCGACTCGCATCCTTGTCTTGCAGCAGGTTAAACTCTTCGGTGTCATGCCAGTCAAAACTGTGACCACCTAACCACAATACGTGGATCTTGTCGGTAATTGATGGGTCTGCAAGAAGAGCGTGTGCAATGTTAGTTGGTGCGCCAATACTGACCACCTGAAGTACCTCTTCGCAGGCATGGGCTCTGGCAATCAAATCATTGACGGCGTCAGAACGCTCCGCAGTGGTGCTCTGGTATACATAGCGAGTTGAACCTTTGAAGATCTCAGGTTTTTTCTCTACTTTTACTCGATCAATAACGCGCTCAATTTCCTCATAGCTCAGTGTCATTCCCACGTTAGGATCTGAGACGGCTTCATGGCTATCGTTAAACATCGAGTTGGTAAAAGGAGCGGCATAAATTGCTTGCAGATCAATACGATCATGCCTAAGCATTGCCCATGCAATGGCGAACTGATCATCAATTTCATTGAAGGTATCACTATCAATAACGGTAGCAATATTCCCAGAAGTAGGGATATCCATCTTTGCCATCCGCTCAGAGAGGGTCATTGAAGAGAATTTAGCTTTCATCTGCGTTAGAGCTAGTTCGTGGTTTGCCATTACATTTTTTCCTGTTCTGTTAGTCGAGCTTCGGCCAGTGATGCTTCGGGCATGTTCGAGGCGCCTTTTCGCTCGACGGCAAGAGAGGCGTAAGCAGAAGCAAATTTAATTGCATAATCAAGAGGTAGGTCGTTAGCTAAGCTAGCTGCCAGTGCGCCGTTGAATGAATCACCAGCGCCGGATGTATCTGTAACGACGGCTTTATAAGGTGGGAAATGCCGATATTGTTGTCCATCGAACATCAGTGCACCTTTGCTGCCCATCGTCATGACGATAACTTTGGCCCCCATGTTATGGATGGCTTGAGCAGCCTGCTTAGCCGTTTCAATGTCGGTGACCTCAATTCCCGTCATGTCTTGGGCTTCGGTTTCATTGGGGGTGACGATATCAACTAGATGTATAATCGATTTGCATTCGTCGATATAAGGAGCAGGGTTAAGCATCACCAATGACCCGGTAGCACTCGCACATTCAATCGCTTGTCTTGTCGCTTCGAAATTGTTTTCGAGTTGGGTGAGAAAAACCCTACTGTTTTCAATAAGCTCATATTCTTGATGAAGTTCTAGGTCAGTAATGGTTTTATTGGCACCTAAATCTATCGCAATAAAGTTTTCACCTGATTGCTGAGAGACAAAGATAGAGGCATTACCCGTGTGCGTTTCCTTGTCTTCGAAAATAGAGAATGAATGGATATCCGTACTGGAGAAATATTGTCGTGCTTTACTGCCAAATTCATCGTCACCGATTTTCACAGCTAAATGTACGTGGTCATTAACTTTTGCGGCTGCTGTTGCTTGATTTGAGCCTTTTCCCCCAGCATAAAACCCAGTGGAAAGGGAATGGATTGTTTCGCCTTCTCTCGGAAAGTCAGGCACTTCAGATACAATATCAATATTAAAAGAACCAAGAATATAAACACCCAACATATGATTAGATTTTGGTGATTTTCCATTTTGACCATTAATATATTTGCTAGAGAGTGCATTCATAATATTGTTAATACCCACTTGCTTGAATAAAGCATTATTTTCGATAGTTGCGAATCTTGCTCCACCAAAGAACAGCTCTGCGACGCCTGATTCTGCTAATTGTTTTAAGTCCCTACGGATTGTTCTGTCAGTTACCTCAAACAATCTTGCTAACTCAGCAACCGACACCTGTTTCTCTTTAAGTAATAAAGAGCGAATAGTATTGATACGTTGTTGCTTGAGCATGGAACCTCCTTTGTGGGGAAATAATAGTGGGAGAACGTGATGAGATCTGGTTGCTGGTACCCAATTATAAAGAGGAATCGGACATTGGGTGTCCGAGTTTGTTTCGGGATGTTTCATTATTTCTATCTAAATATTGAGGTTATTGAAAATAAATAAGAAATAAATATTGAGTGAAAAATGCAAACTATTTGTTGAAAATTCTCTATGGTTAATAGCGGTTTTTTGTCACAATGACTCTGCGCTCATATAAGGGATGGGGATATGTATTTTATTCTGATATAGATCTTATTGGGGGCCTGCTGTTTATAAAAAAACCACGAACACAAGCGTGTCCGTGGTATTTTTGTTCGATTCTATATTCTAGGCTAGCTATTGCGGCAGTTTGTCACACACTGTGGTTTCCAACTCGACGTCATACATTTCTAGCAGCTTGACGTACTTGCCGCTTTGGCACATTTCCTTAAGCTTTTTGTTGAATGAATCTTTGATCGCTTTGTCTTTGAAGCTGGCTTTGAATTCCGTCACGGGTGGGAACAGGCTGTGATAGTTAACACTATCAATAGGTTGTTTCATGACCTTAGTGAAGAACTCAAAGATACTACGGTCGATGACGATAACTTGCTTGTCTGCTTTCCAGAATTGCGCGACCTGCTTGGCTTGGTCACCAAATTCATGGTAGTTGGAGCGGTATTCTGAGCCCGGAGAGAACAGATCCTGGAATTCGCCACCTAACTCAAGGTAGGCGTTCTGCCAAGTCAGTACCGGGTGGGTTTTGAGATCATCGATAGAATCAATTGCGAGATCATCGCTTTTTTTAGTGATGGCGAAATTTACAAAGGTGACGAGGTGATCTGAATAAAAAATGTCACCGTCATCCACTAATACGCCAATAGCGACATCGGCCTTCTTGTCTTGTACTGCGTTTTGTACGTCACTCAGCGGCATTTGGACAAACTCTAGTTCATATCCTTCCAATGCATGCCTGACAATATCCACTTCAAGCCCTTCACTACCACTTTGCATCACATAAGGGGGCATATCGGTTGAGATGGCGACAGTCAGCTTGCTTTGCTCTGCATAGAGGTGAACCACAGCGAACAATGCGGAGCTGTAAATAGTGAGTCTTAAAGGGAGCAGATAGCGAGACTTTTGTTTGGCGTTCTTCATTGTGAAAGACTTCTAGCTGGAAAACATTTAAGGGTCTTTCAAGTGTAACAGCAGGCTGGAAGTTTGCAGCGGAAGGGCAGGGCAATAGCAAGACAGTATAACGAGAAAGGCAGAGGGAAATTTCAAAAACTTAACCGTCAGGGATGACGGTTTGGAGCCACATAGATGTGTCTATGCGTTTTTGAAATTTCGTCCCTCTACCTATTAAATGTTGAGCCGTACTAAGGTAATGCGATCATTAAGCGACTACGTTAGCCACTTCTTTAACCAACTCCGCCAACTCGTCCCAGCGTTCTTCGTCGATCAGGTTACCCGGAACCATCCAAGTACCGCCACATGCAAACACAGACTTAACGGCTAGGTAGTCTTTCACGTTGGATGGGCTTACGCCACCGGTTGGCATAAAGCTAACAGGGTATACCGCAGTCATCGCTTTTAGCATGCTAACGCCACCAGACGGCTCTGCTGGGAAGAATTTCAGGGTATCAAGACCAAGCTCCATGGCCTGCTCAACCATACTTGGGTTGTTAACGCCTGGGATGATTGGCATTTCACGCTGCTGGCAGTATTTCACGGTAGTTGGGTTGAAGCCTGGGCTGACAATAAAGTCTACGCCTGCGTTGATAGCTTGGTCTACTTGCTCGGCAGTTAGCACAGTACCAGCACCAATCAGCATATCAGGGTAGGCATCACGCATGTTGCGGATAGCTTGTACGGCCGCTTCGGTACGGAAAGTCACCTCGGCGCAAGGCAGGCCGTTCTCAGATAACACCTGAGCCAGTTTTACTGCTTTATCAGCATCTTTGATAGCAATTACAGGGATAACTTTCAGCTCGGCCATACGAGCATTTAGCGTAGTCATGATGTCTTCCTTAATTCGAATTGAATAACACAGGCATTGCTGTGGCTGGAATAATGGCGCCCTGATGTTGGATCACGGTGCCAGCTAATAAGTGGGCATTTTTTGCGGCTTGTTCGGTATTACCACCGGTCAGGCGTGTTGCCAGGTAACCGGCACTGAATGAATCGCCGGCGGCAGTGGTATCGACAACGTTGTCGACCTTAGTCGCTGCGATTGACTGGCTACCATTAGCAGTAATCGCAAGGCAGTCTTCAGCGCCGCGTTTGATCACGATTTCACTCACACCACATTGTTGGGTACGGGAAATACACTCTTCAACAGAATGCTCGCCATACAGCATGATTTCATCATCAAAGGTCAGTAGGGCGATATCGGTCAATGACAGCATAGTTTGGTAGCGTTTTGCTGCGATATCGGCACTTTGCCATAAGCGAGGACGGTAGTTATTGTCGAAAACAATTTTGCTGCCTTGCGCCTTGCTAGCCTGAAGAACTAGGAAAAGCTTATCCAGGGCAGCTGTTGGCAAAATTGCCAAGCTGATCCCGCTCAGGTAAATCATTTCAAAGCCGCTTAGCTTTTCGACCAGTGTTTGGCTGTCGATGTTATCAAGCCAATAGCGAGCGGCTGCGTCATTGCGCCAGTAGTGGAAGGTGCGTTCGCCGGTATCGTCAGTTTCGATCAGATACAAGCCAGGGTTCTTTTCTTCGGATTGAAAGACCAATTCGGTATTGATTTGCTCTTGCTGCCACTCAGCCAACATGTCGCGGCTAAAGCTGTCAGTGCCGAGACCTGTGATATAGCTTGTCTCGACACCATGCTGGTGGGTCAAGCGGGAAAGGTAAAGTGCAGTATTGAGCGTGTCACCACCAAAACTCTGTTTGATGAGCTCGCCTTTACGCTGCAGTTCGACCATACATTCACCGATCACAGCAACACGTTTTAAAGCCATAAAAAAACCCTCAAGATTGGTTGTTGAGGGTATTTTTAACAATAAGCTCTTGCAAGTCAATAAAAATGAAATACCGTTTCTATTTATTGTGGGTAGTTGTGATATCCAAGCTGTTCTGAAACTCTACGGCTAGCATTCTGAAGCAATTCCACATAATAAGCCTTGCGCTTCTCATCGAAGCGAATAGTCGGTAGTGAGATCGATAGGCCAGCGATGACATTGCCGAAGCGATCGAAAACAGGTGTAGCCATGCAGCGCAGGCCCGGCTCTTGCTCTTCGTTATCTTCGGCAAAGGCTTGCTCTTTGACGGCTTTTAACTCACTTAACAGCTGGTCTATATTTTCCAGTGTTTTATCAGTATGCTTGATAAAATCAATGCCATTCAATGCATTGCGAGTGAATTCTTCGTTGCGGTAAGCCAGCAGTACTTTACCAATAGCGGTACTGTAGAGAGGATTACGTCGGCCAATGCGTGATTGCATACGGAGGTTGTAGCCAGAGTCAATCTTATGGATGTAAATGATGGCATTCTCATCCAATGCACCAAGGTGAAGGGCCTCGTTGGTTTGCTGGGAGATCAGCTGCATCTCTTTGTCACACAGATCAACCAGATCCACATGTTCTAATGAGGCTGCACCAAGCTCAAATAGCTTCAGAGTCAGCGCATACTTATCTGTTTCACCTTCTTGAGAGACATAACCCAGCATTTTCATGGTTTGCAAAAAGCGGTACACGGTACTTTTTGACATCATTAGGCGCTGAGATAGTTCGGTAACACCAATCTCTTTTTGCTCGCCCAGTGCCTGAAGGATACCGAACACCTTCATGACTGAGGAGACGGCTTCAGGCTGTTTTGCGGATTCCATCTATCATTCCTTTCTTTATATTCGTTGTTACCTGCATTATACGTCCTAACGTTTTTCCTATCTATTTTTATGAAAACCTTTTTCAAAAAATATGAATCAGCGCGAATTACTCCGGTTTGTGTGACTGCGATCAAAGGAGAAGGTGAAAATTAAAACGGCTTTTCAAAAAACTTGATGTGGGTTTTTGGTGTTGATATAGTTGCACCACATTAACGGGAACATCAAATTCTTGTTCGGGGTCTGACGACTGCGGACACACATCGAGGAAACGACATGATTTTGAATACATTCAACCTAGAAGGTAAAGTTGCCATCGTAACAGGCTGTGACACCGGTCTTGGTCAGGGTATGGCATTGGGTTTGGCTCAAGCTGGTTGTAACATCGTTGGTGTCAACATTGTTGAACCGACTGAAACAATTGAAAAAATCAAAGCAACAGGTCGTGAGTTCCTTGATATCCGCGCTAACCTGATGAAAACGGATGACATCGCAAGCATCGTTGATCAGGCGGTTACAAAGTTCGGTAAAATCGATATTCTGGTCAACAACGCCGGTATCATTCGCCGTGAAGATGCGATCAACTTCAGCGAATCTGACTGGGATGACGTAATGAACATCAACATCAAGTCTGTGTTCTTTATGTCTCAGGCTGTTGCTAAGCAGTTCATCGCTCAAGGTCACGGTGGCAAGATTGTGAATATCGCGTCGATGCTGTCATTCCAGGGTGGTATCCGTGTACCTTCATACACAGCGTCTAAGAGCGGTGTAATGGGCGTGACTCGCCTGATGGCTAACGAGTGGGCGAAGCACAATATCAACGTGAACGCGATCGCACCGGGTTACATGGCAACCAACAATACGGCACAGCTACGTGCTGACGCGACGCGTAATGCTGAAATCCTAGAGCGCATTCCAGCGGATCGCTGGGGTGAGCCTTCAGATCTTGCGGGCCCATGTGTATTCCTAGCTTCTGATGCGGCTTCATACGTAAATGGCTACACATTGGCTGTTGATGGCGGCTGGTTAGCTCGTTAATCACAAAGATATCTGACAGCGGCTGCACCTGTATGGGTGCGGCCGTTTTTTGTTTATATCAACTGAATTCATTGAGCCATGCAGGTTAAAACCGTTGTTTTCGTTGTTGGTGATGGTTAGTAAAGGGGCCGGATAGTGATGGGTGATTTATCGCTTGCACAAGTCCTGGGATTTGTCAGTTTTGCATTGGGAATCACTGCGTTTTACCAAAAAGACGACCAGAAACTCAAAGTGGTGATGGTGATTTTTAATATCAACCATATGCTGCACTTTTTCTTGCTTGGCGCCGTGACGGCGGGTTTTAGCTCCTTGCTGTCGGCTTTTCGTACTGCTCTGTCAGTAAAGTTCCAGTCGAGGGGCCTCGCTTATTTCTTTGTTGCCTGTAACTTAGCGGTTGGTTTTTATTTGGCGGAGCAATGGCTGGATTTGATGCCGATTGCAGGGGCATGTATCGGCACCTACGCATTATTTTGCCTCAAAGGGATCAAGATGCGTCTAGCGTTCTTGATTGGGGCGTTGTGCTGGCTCTGTAACAATATCGTGGTGGGCTCGATTGGCGGTACGTTGCTTGAAGCTACCCTATTGAGTGTGAATGTGGTGACAATGCTACGGTTATATCGCCAGCAGAAGACTGCTTCTGTTTCGTGTCGATAAATGAATAGAACAATACCTACGACAGTGATTGAGATCACATTCTTACGCAAAAGTCAGGAAATGAACCGTTGTTTCGATTTTTGTCACGGAAACCAGAGGTTATTGAAACTATAATCCACTCAAAATAAAACGGCGTTTTGAGGTTGATTATGCAATATGATTATCTAGTGATAGCTGGCTATTTTGCCCTAATGGTGGCAATTAGCTTGTTATTCAAAAAAATGGCAAGTAACAGTACCAGTGATTACTTCCGTGGGGGCGGTAAAATGCTTTGGTGGATGGTTGGTGCGACCGCGTTTATGACACAGTTTTCCGCATGGACATTTACCGGTGCTGCAGGTAAAGCATTTAATGATGGCTTTGCGGTTCTGGCGGTATTTATCGGTAACATGGTGGCGTATGTATTTGCCATCCTCTACTTTGCACGTCGCTTTCGTCAGATGCGTGTGGATACCCCAACTGAAGGTGTTAAGCGTCGCTTCGGCTCGGTTAATGAACAGTTCTTTACTTGGGTCATCATTCCTCTTAGTGTCATTAACGCGGGTGTATGGCTAAATGGCCTAGGCGTGTTTGCTTCAGCGGTATTTAATGCCGATATCATCACGACTATCTATGTCACGGGTGCCGCAGTGCTTGTGATTTCCCTGCTGAGTGGTGCATGGGGTGTCGTGGCGTCAGATTTCATCCAGACACTGGTTGTTGCGGTCATTTCTATTGCTTGTGCTGGCGTTGCTCTTTATTTCGTTGGCGGTCCAAGTGAGATCATTAATGAGTTCCCTGGTGGATTCATTATGGGACCAGATATGAACTATCCGCTGCTGCTTGTATGTACGTTTATTTTCTTTGTGGTTAAACAGTTGCAAAGTATTAATAACATGCAAGAGTCTTATCGCTTCTTGAACGCTAAAGACTCCAAGAATGCAACTAAAGCCGCTGCAATGGCGCTAGTTATGATGGTATTCGGTGCGATTATTTGGTTCATTCCACCGTGGGCATCAGCAATTCTGTATCCAGAAGCCGCTTCGGCTTATCCTGAACTTGGCGCCAAAGCAAGTGATGCAGTTTATTTAGTTTTTGCTCGTGAAACTATGCCTATCGGTACGGTTGGGTTGCTAATGGCGGGTTTATTTGCTGCCACAATGTCCTCGATGGATTCAGCACTAAACCGCAACTCAGGTATCTTTGTTCGTAGCTTCTACTCAAACATTGTTAGAAAAGGTCAGGCGAGCGATAGAGAGCTATTACGTGCAGGCCAGATAGCGTGTCTCGTGAATGGTATTCTGGTCATCCTAATGGCTCAGTTCTTTAATTCACTGAAGCACCTAAGTCTGTTTGACCTAATGATGCAAGTTGCAACGCTGCTGCAGTCGCCAATCTTGGTTCCTCTGTTCCTAGGTATCGTCATTCGTAAGACCCCTAAGTGGGCGCCATGGGCAACGGTAGTAGTTGGTATGCTGGTATCTTGGTCTGTAGTGAAGGTATTTACTCCGCATTTCGTCGCTGGTTGGTTCGGTATTGAAGAGCTAACAGGTCGTGAAGTGGGTGAAATGCGCACGATGATCACTATTGCTGCTCACCTTATTTTTACTGCTGGTTTCTTCTGCCTGACAACGTTGTTCTACAAAGAAGAAAATGACCCATACATTGAGACTACGAAAGAGTTTTTTGAGGACCTGGAGACCGAGTGTGTTTCTGAAGAAGGCCAAGATATTGTCGACTGTATGCAACGTGCAAAACTTGGCACATTGGTCATATACATGGCTGCGGGCTTGACCTTAATGGTGCTGATTCCAAATCCACTTTGGGGACGGTTGCTTTTCTTAGGATGTGCTGCAGTGATATTTGCTGTGGGATATGGTTTGAAGAGGAGTGCGCAACTTAATCAATCCTCTCAGCAGGTTACCGTTTCAAGTAGCTAATCAACTCTGACTTAAAAGGCTGTTAGGAAACTAACAGCCTTTTTTGCATTATCTTGCCAATACCCACAAACTCATTACATCCCCATATAGATGCGTCAATCGTTGTTACGTATCCGTTCTGAATAGCCTCCCTGGCAGCCATAGCTTACATCATCATTGATAACGAATTATCGCTGATAATAGCGTCAACGCATCGTTTCTCTGTGTGGACGCTATTTACGAGTTTGCGCGTCATTAATCATATATATTTTAGGTTCTTACTATGTACGTTTATGAGGGCGCTATGAGGCTAGATGCGATTTTATGGGATTATGACGGCACAATTGTTAACTCTGTGCCCAAAAATATCGATATTACTAAATCTATTTTATCCATCGTCGCACCGCATTTGACAGGAGATAACCTTCCTCGCTGTCTCCGAAGTGAAGCGGCGTACCATCAAGTCAATCATGCGGCAAAAAACTGGCAAGAGCTCTATATAAAATACTATGGAATGACTGAGCCGGAAATGTTGACTGCTGGCTCATTATGGGCGGAACACCAGTTGAGCAATACCATGCCGGTAACACTGTTTGCTGGGATGGATGATACTGTGCGAGATTTATCTGCTGTTCCACATGGTATCTGTTCGCAGAACTCGTCAAAGAACATCTTGAATGTTTTATCAGAGGCGCAGATCGATACCTATTTCAAAGAGATAATAGGCTATGATGATGTCTCTAGAAATAGCCAGAAACCGTCACCTGAGGGTGGGGTAATGTGCGTTGAGAGGTTGTTCGATAACCCCGAAAAGAAGGTGATTATGTATGTTGGTGATCATGAAGCCGATGTGCAATTTGCCCGAAACCTGCAATCTGCACTGGGTTTGCAGTCTACTGTCATTTCAGTTGCAGCTGCATACAGTGGTGCAGTACCTGAAGAGTGGGCTGTTCAGCCTGATTTTATTATTCGCTCGCCGAGTGATCTCGTGAGCATTTGTGGCCAATACTTATGATCAAGCTATAAGTCGTGATAGCTCTCCCCTTGGGGGGGCATTGGGTGCAGGCCTTATTGCTCCAAACTGGAGAGGCCGAATTTGGAACAACAGGTAAATCAGGTTTAGCTGATTCTTCGCAATTGACTTAAGGCTACGGCTTAATACCGCAGCCAACGTCAACTATCGGCGCGAGTGACGACCACGTGATGAGCGTTCTTTGTGGGCTGATGCTGCTTTCGCTTGTGATTTTAAAATTGACTCAACCGTCAGTTCCATCGGCTCTTTCGGCTTAAGACCGTGCGGGAAGGTGCGAGCGCGTGGTGACATTTCAAACTCTTCGCTCGAAGCGCGAGGCATACGCTTAAAGCGGTATAGGTAAAAGTTTTCCAGCTTCTCTCTCGCCCAGTCAGTTTTCTTCAAATACTTTACACTGCTGGCAATCGATGGCTTGGTGTTAAAGCAGTTAAAACGCATTGCCGTATCAAGAATGTCCCAACCGTAGAAGTCGACCAGCTCTTGCAGTAGCGTTTCTAACTTAAGACCGTGCAATGGGTTGTTCTGTTGTAATTCAATTCTTTCTTCATCAGTCATCATAATGAGTTCCTAAGTATCTAGTTAACCAAGGCTGGTTGGGGATCTACGCTCTAGTCTTCAATCAAACACGGCAGTGTTACAGGCTCTTAAACCCAGAGGAAAAGAGGGCATGGGAGTCTAACAGAGTATGCTTTCCTTCCCTATGATTATTACAATAAATGCCAAGGCTTGTATCAAGCACGCTCTAGTTTACGCCCGGTTAACAGAGACTAATAAACAAAAAGGCTCTGAGCATGCCCAGAGCCTTAATCATTTCGAAAACCGCAATCTATGTGTTTTCAGTGTAATGACAAATTATTTCTCAAGAAGCGCCAGTACGTATGCTTTGATGTCTTCATCTTGGCAGTTTGCGAAGAAACATTCTTGGAATTGAGTGCTACCAATAGCTGCTTTAACTAGCTCTTGATCGATAGCACGTAGGCCTTCAACAACATCTTTTGATACAGCTGCCTTTACGTCGTTGAGGATCGCTGCATTTGCTTGTTGAGGTGCTGCGCGCTCAATAGGGTAGCCTTCGCCACGGTTGCCAGTAAACGCTTTTTCGAAGATGTAACGTACGTTTAGCTCACCAGCCCAACCAAAACCTTTAGCGAACGCTAGAGAGATAGCGTTACCGTTGTTGATTTGGTTGAATAGGAACGCATCAGATGGCTCTAGGCAGTAACCACAAACAACACCTGGGTGCAGGTTGCTTGCCATCATTGCACCTTGACCAGTACCACAACCAGTGACAATGAAATCTACAGCTTTAGAGTTGAGAAGAATGTTCGCCATGATACCTAGGTGAATGTACGTTAGGTGGTGATCGTTCTCATCTTTCATACCAACGTTGAAAACGTCGTGACCAAGGCCACCAGCAACGTTGTTTAGTTCAGCTGCAACCATAGCGTTCTTTGGCGCTTGGCTGTTTTCCATCATTAGTGCGATTTTCATAACAATATCTCTCTGTCGTTGATGCAGTAAGTATAAGATAGAGATTTAAAAATGAAAAGGCTTTTCAAAAAAATAAAAATTAAATTATTTTAAACTGTGATTTTGCGCTGATTTACCAAGGCTCGCTATTGGATTCTACTGATGTAGTGCACTGGTTTTCTGCTGTGTTTGTACTTATCCTGTTAGTTAGTCGCGGTTTGTTCTATTTAAGTCTTTGTTTTATTGTTGTTATCATCTTTTTTGGTGTTTTGTTTTGATGTGGCTCCCTGCCTTGTCTTTACCTTCGATGGAAGATGGTGGAGTTTACCTTTTTGTTATCCTTATTTAGTGAAACGTGATTTCAATTATTTCACTTGTTTGGTGTTTGATGTAAGATGTAGCCAAGCAAGTGATACTCAGAACCATAGAAAAGGTGTTCAAATGTTTGTATTTAATAACGATGTCGTACTGGAAGATTTGGGTGAAGGCATCAGCCGTAAAATCCTGGCTCACAACGACAACATGATGTCAGTTGAAGTGCACTTCGAAGATGGTGCAATCGGTGCGCTGCATACTCATCCGCACGAGCAATTGACCTATGTCTTGTCTGGTGAGTTTGAATTTACCATTGGTAATGATACGAAAATCGTCAAAGCAGGCGATACCATGTACAAAGAGCCTGAAATTTTGCACGGCTGCCGTTGCCTGAAGGCGGGTATTTTGATTGATACCTTTACGCCAATGCGTAAGGATTTCGTAGAGGCATAATCTTTACGAAATAAAAAAAGGTCAGAGCATCTTTCATTGCTCTGGCCTTTTTGTTTGACTGGCTTTTTAATTTGAAAATGGCTTATCGAGCTAACCAGCCGCCATCCACAGCCACTGTGAATCCGTTAACATAATTGGCGGCTTCTGAAGCAAGGAACACCGCAGGGCCGGCGAGATCTGCGGGTTCACCCCAACGCTCAGCTGGAATTCGATCTAGGATTTGTGCATTACGCTGCTCGTCTGCACGAAGCTGCGCGGTATTGTCGGTTGCCATATAGCCTGGGGCGATCGCGTTGACATTGATGTTGTGTTTCGCCCATTCGTTAGCCATCAAACGCGTTACACCCATCACGCCACTTTTTGACGCGGTGTAGGAAGGGACACGGATACCACCCTGGAAAGATAACATCGAAGCCACATTGATGATTTTACCGCCTTTGCCTTGGGCTATGAACTGTTTGGCAACCGCTTGGCTGATGAAGAAGGTGGTCTTGAGGTTGATGTCCATGACATCATCCCAGTCTTGCTCACTGAAGTTGATTGCGTCTTCGCGTCGAATAATTCCGGCGTTGTTGACCAGAATATCGATGGCTCCGAACTGCTCTAGCGTTAACTCTATAATGCTAGGAATGTCATCAAGCTTCATCAAATTGGCGCGGACATCGATAAACTTGCGGCCCAGTGCTTCGACTTTGGCTTTTGTCTCTTCACTGCCAGACGAACTTACCCCTACAATATTGCAACCTGCTTGAGCAAGCCCCAGTGCGATACCTTGCCCCAGTCCACGGTTACAGCCAGTAACGATGGCAACTTTGCCATCAAGATTAAATGCGTTGAGTATCATGCCAATTCCTCGTGATAGTGGCTGGTTGAGCTTGATGAAAGGATATCATCTTTGCGCGTCATTTCAACAAAAAAGAAATGATGTTTCATTTTTTCCGTGTAATGGTGAGCTATTCACAGTGCCAAGCGATATCGTTCGATAGGATTAGCGACCTATAACTGTCACGCTGGTCGCCTCGTAGGGTGATCAATATCACATTTACTATATCTATATAGGCAAAATGAACCGCTGTTTTGATTTCCTTCGTGTGTCAGTGCTCGAGTAGACGTATAATAAGTGGTATTGAAACTACGTTTTGATTTTTTAATTGTTAATTTTTTTATGTTTGGTGTATTAACTTTTTGCTAGCTAGTCACTTGAGAACATGAATCGGAGAAATAGAATGGCCAAGGGTAGTAAAATTGATCTGAGCTTTGAGTCTTTTGAAGACAGTGATACTGGGGTGAAGGTAACTCGCTTGACGCCGAAAGGCATCACTTGCCACCGAAATTACTTCTACCAAAAGTGTTTTACCAATGACGGCAGTAAGTTGCTGTTTGCTGGTGATTTCGACGGTAACCGTAACTATTACCTACTTAATTTAGAAACGCAGCAGGCGATACAGCTGACTGAAGGCACAGGGGATAATACCTTTGGCGGTTTCATTTCTACTGATGAAAAGCACTTTTTCTATGTGAAAAACGAGCTTCACTTGATGAAGGTGGATCTCGAAACATTAGAAGAAACGGTTGTTTATACCGTAGATAGCGAGTGGAAGGGCTACGGTACGTGGGTGGCAAACTCTGACTGTACCAAACTCGTGGGTATCGAGATTCTGAAGTCATGCTGGAAGCCATTGACTGATTGGCAGAAGTTCCAAGATTTCTATCATACCAACCCTACCTGCCGCTTAATTAAAGTGGACATCGAAACGGGTGATCTGGAAGTAGTACACCAAGATGATGCATGGCTAGGCCACCCTATCTATCGTCCTTTCGATGATTCAACTGTTGGCTTCTGCCATGAAGGACCGCATGATTTGGTTGATGCGCGCATGTGGCTGGTTAACGAGGATGGTTCAAACGTTCGCAAGATCAAAGAGCATGAGGAAGGTGAGTCTTGTACTCATGAGTTCTGGATTCCAGATGGCTCGGCAATGGCATATGTTTCTTATTTCAAAGGCCAGACTGAGCGAGTGATCTATAAAGCAGATCCTGTAACGCTTGAGAATGAAAAAGTGATGGTGATGCCGCCATGTTCACACCTAATGAGCAACTTTGATGGCTCGCTAATGGTGGGTGATGGTTGTGATGCGCCAGTAGATGTGGCTGACAGTGATGGCTACAACATCGAGAATGACCCATTCTTGTATATCCTAAACACCAAGAACAAGACATCGGTTCGTCTGGCGAAGCACTCAACGTCATGGGAAGTACTAGACGGTGACCGCCAGATCACCCACCCGCACCCATCATTTACGCCAAACGATAATGGTGTGCTGTTTACCAGTGATTTTGAAGGTGTACCAAGCCTGTATATTGCTGATATCCCAGAGCAATTTAAAGCGTAAACGTATTAATTTTTGCGAATATAGCTTTATTTAAACCCGCTTCGGCGGGTTTTTTGTTGTCTCTTCTAAAGCTGGGTGATTTTACTGACATACTGTCAATGCGCTTTGCTGTAAATAGCCAGTGCGATGATGCCGTTAATTACGAGACAGGTACAAACAACTGGTTCATGGTTGAGGCGTGTAAGGAATCGCTTTTAACTAGTGTTATATTGAGAGTTAAGCCAAGTCGTAATACGACTTGGCTTTTTTTATGCGTAAACTGGCTGTAATTATAACGGTGCCTAAGTGATCAATTACAAGCTGAAGTAGCTCTTTGCGTTGTAATAACAAATGTCGCTAATCATGCGCTTGAGTAATGCTTCATTATCGGGGAGTTCACCTAGCTCAACCCACTCGCCGATCAAGTTACATAAAATCCGGCGGAAGTACTCATGGCGAGGGTAGGAGAGGAAGCTCCTTGAGTCTGTGAGCATGCCGACAAATCGCCCGAGTACACCAAGGTTACCCAGTGTTTTTAATTGGTTAACAATGCCGTCTTTTTGATCGTTGAACCACCAGGCAGCACCCAGCTGCACTTTCCCCGGACCAAAGTCACTGTCTTGAAATGCGCCAGCCATCGTCCCGAGCACATAGTTATCTTTAGGGTTTAGGCAATAGAGGATGGTTTTGGGCATAGCACGATGATAATCCAACAAACTGAGCAGCTTTCCTAGGTTTTGTGCAATGCAGGTATCGTCTATCGCACTGAACCCAGTGGCGCCCCCAAGCTGTTCAAATCGACGTTGGTTGGTGTCTTGCAGTACACCGATATGGAGTTGCATCACCCAACCAAGATCGTAGTTTTTTTGCCCCAAATACTGGAAAAGCTTGGTTTTGAATTGATTGATTTCTTTGTCCGACAACGGCTGGCCGGCCAGGGCCTTGCTCAAGGCACGGTCGGCATCTTTGAGGGTTGATGAGTCGCTATAGGGAACGGTTTTAAGTCCAAGATCCGATAGGCGGCAGCCATGTTCATGGAAATAATCAAATCGCAGATCTAATGCTTGGTAAAGACTTTCAATCTTGTTGATTCTTAAGTCTGTCAGTGAGCTGAGCTTGGCCACCCAGTTGACAAACTTTTTGCTGTTGTCGATATTGAAAATATCATCGGCCCGAAAGGTAGGCAGTACCTTAACGGCGAAGTCGGTTTCCGCTAAGTGACGGTGGTAACGAAGATCACTCAGTGGATCATCGGTGGTACAGAGCGACTCGACATTCATCCGTTCTAGTAACTGCCTTGCCGAGAAGCCGTCACCGTCAATTTGCTCATTGCACTGCCGCCAAATCTTGTCGCAGTTTTCAGTGCAGATCAGGTCAGTGACGCCAAAGTAACGTTGTAGCTCCATATGAGCCCAATGATAAAAAGGGTTGCCAGCGAGGTATGGGACGGTTGCACACCACTTTTGAAATTTCTCATAGTCACTTGCAGCACCAGTAATGTAGTGCTCATCGATACCATTTCCTCTCATTGCCCTCCAAACATAATGATCGTGAGAAAGCCAAGCATCGGCAATGGAGCGATAGTGGTTATCTTGATAGATATCCTGCGCGCTTAGGTGATTGTGATAGTCAATAATGGGAAGATCTTTGGCATAGCTGTGGTATAGGTGTTGCGCTGTTGGGGTATGCAGCAAAAAGTGCTGATCAAGAAAAGGCTTCTTCATAACATGCTCTTCAATGAACGATTTAGCCGAGTTGGCATGGAACGCTGTTGAAAATAAAATGCCGCCTCAGTTGAATGAGGCGGCATTGATAAGGGATGTTTTGGGATTAACTTTGTGAGGCTAGCTCCCCGGTTGACTCCGGCTTCCTTTGGGCGCTTTTCTTAAGCAAGTAGCCCGTAAGCAAAATGATACCTGAGCAACCTAGGAACAATGCTCGTCCCCATAATGGGTTAGGCAGTAGAACCATGGCGAGTAGACCAACCCCCATCATCATGGTGATGCTACCTAGTTTCTCACGTTGCATTTTGTCGAATTCATCTTGTGAGCCGTCGGCAACGCACTCAGTTTCGATGTTCTCGAAGAAGGTGTCGACTTGTTCTTTCTCTTCTTTGCTGAAAGTCTCTTCTTTATAGAACAATGTCGTTGCCCAGAAGAAGCTTGCAGTCAGGAACAGGTGCGCCGCAATAGTAATCATGGTACGTAGCTCACCAATTTCACGACCGGTAAATTCAACACCGATTAGCTGGCCAAGCGCTTGAGGGGTAAAGACCTTGATACATAGGAAAGAAACAAACATACCGAATAACACGGTTGCCCATGCTGCCCACTTAGGCGTTTTCTTGATGAACATGCCCATAAACAGCGGAACAAGAATTGGCGATTGAGCCAGTGTTGCCACTGTCATCATCAAGTCAAACAGGCTAAGTTCTTTCAGGCTGCTAAATAGCTGGGCCATCAAGATAACAACAATACCGTTAATAACACAGACGACTTGGCCTACACGGAGCTGCGTTTTGTCACTGCCAGGTTTGTTCGGCGTTGTTGAACAAATCGATTGAACCTTATGAAGTATCGGTGATCTGATCCCATAAGCACTTATTTGGGAATAACACCATGAGCAAACCGCATCGGAAAATCACGAACTGGAAGCAGTACAATCAAGCGCTGGTAAATCGTGGTTCACTTACCTTTTGGCTTGATGCTAAAAGGCGTTTTCGGTGTGTCACTCAGAGCCTTAGAAGGCTTTATTAACTCGCTATTTGACTTGATGGATGTGCCGCTGAAATCACCAGATTACAGCAGTATCAGCAAGCGAGAGAAGACAGTTCCAGTGAAGTACCGTAACCCAAGCCGTGGCCCGGTAAACCATGTTGTTGATGCTACAGGCCTTAAAGTGTTTGGTGAAGGTGAGTGGAAAACACGCAAACATGGCAAAGAGAAGCGCCGGACTTGGCGTAAGCTGCATTTAGCTGTCGATGCTGACACCCATGAGGTTATTGCCGCTGAAGTTAGCCTGGTTAATGTTGGCGATAATGAAGTTCTGCCAACGTTACTTAACCCATTGCGAAGGCGGTTACTGCAAGTGTTAGCCGATGGAGCGTATGACACCAAGGAATGCCATAAACTACTTCGTAAGAAGCGTGCAAAACCCACCATCCCGCCTCGAGCTGATGCTGGTTATTGGGAAGAAGGACACCCACGTAATGACGCAGTTTTTGCACTAAAAAACGATACTTTAAATCAGTGGAAAAAGGACAACGGTTATCATCAGCGTTCTTTGTCAGAAACAGCAATGTATCGTTATAAGCAACTCATAAATCCAAAGCTGAGCTTACGTGATTATGATGCACAGGTAGGCGAAGTACTGGCCGGAGTGAAAGCGATGAACAAAGTCATAAGACTGGGTATGCCTGCGCATCAGCCCGCTGAATAACTGCGGGGAAGCCTTGGTATAAATGCGCCTTGAGCAATGATTTGATCAACAACGCCCCTCTAAGGCCTAAACGATTATCTATATCGTGGCCCACAATATGTTGGTTACTGGCGGTTAACCCTCAAAACTAGCCACCGGATAACTTGGCAATCAGCAATTTGCCCTATATGTTGCATAGAAGCCTGGAGAAAATTACACGATGATGGCCATATCCGATTTGGATAGCCTTCACCATTTGACAATTCCTAAGTGCTGTAGGGGGGGAGCGCTTATCTATCCGCCTTAACCGTTAGTGCTGGCTTTTTTATGTTAGTAAGATGAAAAGTAGTGATGAGGCAGTATTTGATCTTGATTTAATAAATTGGAAAACTGAATTAGTAGAGAACAGTTTAATATCGAGATTATCAGTAAGAATTAATTATTCTACTTGGTTATATAGCAGTTGTAACGATGAAACTAAAAATCAATATTGATATCATATTTTTAATAAGTCTTTATGTTGTGTTTTAAGAAATCACTTTAACTAGATTGTCTTATATAAATGGATTGCAATATATTCTAGTCTATATTAAAGAGTTAATAGTATATATGTCTGTTTTATTCGTGTTAGTGCTTTGCAGTTGGCTTTTATATCACTGTTTTCACTGTTTTCACTGTTTTCACTGTTTTCACTGTTTTCACTGTTTTCACTGTTTTTGATCTTGTCTTTATTTTTTGAATTTTAGAGCTTTAACTTTATTGTTGTTTTTCATATTTATTGTTGTTGAATGATTTTGTTTTCTTGTTTGTAATGCAGTTACTTGTCGATTTTATATTGACTTGGTTGTTTATAATCAAAGTTGTAAATATTATTATTGTTGTTGTGTGAAGTGTATTGATTAAAATAAAAAATACATACTACTCTTGTTGTTAATTATTTTTTTGAGTGGTACGGTAATTGACATTATTTTCATGGAATGAATGTGATGATTACCTTACATAATCTGGTAAAGACTTATGATACCAGTGGAGTACCCGTAACAGCTATTGATGACTTGAACCTTAAGGTTAATAAGGGGGAATTTGTTTGTATCTGGGGGAAGTCAGGAAGTGGTAAATCGACTTTACTAAATCTTCTCGGTTTAATCGATTCACCAACATCAGGGACGGTTACTATTGATGGTGTTAGTATTAATGAACTGACGAGCAACCAATGTAGTGAGTTTAGATGTGATAAATTAGGCTATATATTTCAAGGCTTTAACCTTATTCCTGTCTTAAACTCTGTTGAGAATGTCATGCTACCATTGCTGATTAAAGGGGAGCCTGAAAAAGCGGCAAGAAATAAAGCCCGTGAAATTCTTGTCGAAGTTGGGTTGGAGAATGAATTACAACGACTTCCTGATAATATCAGTGGTGGACAAAAGCAAAGAGTCGCAATTGCTCGTGCCTTAGTGAGTGATCCCAGTATTATTTTAGCCGATGAGCCAACGGCTAACCTTGATTCGACAACATCGCTGGCAATTATTGAGTTAATGAAGTCATTAAACCGAGATCATGGCGTAACGTTTATCTTATCTACGCATGATCAGGACTTGGTGCAGCACGCCTCTAGAAATATTTATTTGAGAGATGGGAAAGTGTATCCATCTCCTATCGAGAAAGTTAGTAATAAGTCAGATCTTTCTCTCATCGGTGCATAGCAAATAGGTAATGAAAACATGGCATTTAGTTTTATAACTAAAGTCAAAATGGCTTCACGTAATATTCTTAAGAACAAGCGTAGAAGTGTCGTGACTTTACTGAGCATTAGTATTGGATTTATAGCTTTAAGTTTATTTGAAGGATACTTTACATACATTTATCGGTCGCTAGAGCAAGAGGCAATTATAGGTGAAAGATTAGGTCACTTGACTATTGTCAAAACGGATTTTTACGAGAAAGGTTCGGTTGAACCCAAAAAGTACGTATTTGATAGTCAAGAACTAGAAACGATGACTGAACGCCTAGTCCAGGTTAATGGAATAAAGATGATCAGTCCCCGGTTACATATTAATGGCTTAATCAGTAATGGTGATGTATCCCATATATTTTTGAGTGAAGGGATTTTGGCTGATGACCTGTTACAGCTGAGAAAGGGGGACATTTATGAGGACGCGCCGGGTTATTTGGATCCAACGGATGACCGAGGGGCCGTGCTCAGTAGCGGATTGGCCAAAATGCTGGATGTCGATCCCGATAATTATGCCTCACAAGATCTTGTCATTGTCGCCGCCACCATCGATGGCATGATGAGTGCGAGTGATGTCAATATCGCAGACATGACCGATACAGGCAGTGTTGCGACCAACGATAAGTTCGTCCTTATTCCATTGGATCTAGCAAGAGAGCTCTATGATGTTGAGGGGGCGGACAGGGTCATTATTTTGATGGAGACGCCTGATCAGGCGGAGGCCGCAATGCCGAATATTCTTGCATTGCTAGAGCAGTCGGGGCTGGATGTCGAGATCAAGGATTGGAAAGAGCTGTCGATGTACTACTCTCAAGTCAAAGGCTTGTTCGACATGATGCATCTATTTATTAGCCTGGTTGTTGTGCTTGTTGTACTTTTTAGCGTACTCAATACTATGGGACAGGCGATTGTCGAGCGTACCCGTGAAATTGGCACTTTGCGTGCGATTGGCATGAAAGAAAGAACCCTGACGGGATTATTTGTCTACGAAGGGATGTTACTTGTCGCGATAGGGAGTGTTGTCGGCCTCATCGCGACCTATATTATCGGTGGCGCAATAAATTATGCTGATATTCGTTATCTAGCTCCAGATTCTTCGTCCGAAGTGAACTTGATTATTGATCTATTGATCGAGAACCTTATCTCGACGTCCATTGTGTTTATTGCCTTGGCGGCCTTTGCTTCCTATCTGCCTGCGAAAAAGGCAGCCAAGAAGCCGATAACGGAGGCACTTGGTCATGTATAAATACTTACTCTCCATAGTACTATCAGCGGTTGCAGTGATGTCTGCACAGGCAGAGCCACTGAGCCGCTTGACGAGCTATCAGGATCAATCAATCGTGACTGATATCAGGCCACTGGAGTCAATCTCTCTGGATGCCGATGATTTACTCAAGAGAAGTGACATGGCCAGAGGGGGAAACCTTGATGGCATTCGGTTCAATGCGGAGCTCACTTCATTCAAAGAAGGCGAGGAGGTCAACAGCTTTGGTATGCTTATCGAAGCGGCTGGTGACGATAATCTAGTTTCATTTACAGCGCCAGCCCGCTCTCGGGGGATCAGCATACTTGTCCGGTCAAGAAATATGTGGTTCTTGTCACCGACTACCAAGCGTCCCGTGCCGATATCACCTAGGCAAAGGTTGCTGGGGGAGGCGAATAACGGTGATATTGCCACAACCAACTACAGTCGAGACTACGATGCCGTTGTGATTGGCGAAGCTAAGGTCGAAGGTATTGATAGCTATGTTTTGTGGTTAACAGCAAAAGAAAAGAACGTCACATATCAACAGGTCAGGTATTATATTGCCAAGGATAGCCATCTTGCGCTTAAGTCTGATTTCTTTACCGCCTCTGATAAGATGATCAAATATGCATTGATGAGTTACGGTAATACGATTACCTTGCTGGATTCGCAATTAAAGTTTATCGATGAAATGAAGGTATACGATGCAATCCGTAAAGACAGTATGACTATTATGAAGTACTTCGATATTGAGGCAAGGACAATACCGGCTTCACGCTTCGATCGGCGGGCATTGATGCAAGGGTAGCCAAAATATGAATCGATACTTTATGGTCCTTGGCTTGTTGCTGAGTACCCAGACAGGGGCCATTGAATGGGAAAGTGCTGTTTCCTATCGGGTTAACGCCGAAGCGTACACAACGAGATATGATCTAAATAATCATTCTTACTTCAACCCTGGGAATGCAATTGGTGAACTACCAGACTATGAAAATACTCTCTTGCTCAGAGGTTATATATTCGGCGAGTTTGATGACTTTACCGTTTCATTAGCACCTAATATAAAGTACACCAAAAGCAAAGTTAACTCTGATTCTATTTCTGATGACGAGATCTATTTACAGGAATATAATGTTAGCTATCTCCTGGATAATTGGAAGCTCTCTATTTATCGTGAATTGGACTTTTGGGGACCATCATTGTTCACCTCACCATCCAACCCTTTCTACGCAACAACGGATCAATCCAATCCATTTGTTGAGGAGCCAGCGTTAGACTTTATTAGGCTGGATGGCTATCACGGTGACAGTTTCTCATCATCATTGATTTATTCTTATAACGAAGGGCGAACAGAAAATCTTATTCACCCCTTTGAGAAGACACTGAGTATTAAAGCTGACTATATATCATACAGCTACTATGCCGGAGCGATAATTTCAAGGCAGGATAAGACAAATCTATTTGGCATGTTCGGGCAGTGGACCGTCTCTGACTCTGTGATGCTTTATACAGATATCGGAGTGAAAGATAGAAGTACAGTCTATATACCGGTAAAAAGCAGCAATGCACTAGGTTATGATTTCGAGATATCAACGTCAAATAGGCAATTTTATACGGATGGCGTTGTCGGCCTGTCTTACTCTACGATGGGAGGGTCGACCTATAACCTTGAATACCGTTACAACCAAGAGGGTTATAATAAAAGTCAGCTGGATATCTATTATGATTTGGCACAAGCCGCAGGCGGAAACCTAGTTTCTGGTCATTTAGGTGCCTTATCTCAATATTTACTCTATATAGCCTCTGATCCAGGAATGCGGACAATAGGTAGGAATTACATTTATGCACAATACTTTAAACGCGATGTGATTCCTGATTTGAGTGTGAATTTTATTCTGGCTCACGATATCGATACACAAAGTAGTGAGTTGACTTCAGTTGTTAACTATTACTTGAATGATAATGTGGGTGTTTCGGGGAATCTTATATTGACTCATGGTGATGATAAACGTAGTGAGTTTACTCGTTATATAGAAAATGTATTGTATCTTGGCGTTAAGTACTACTTCTAATAAATCGGATTAAATATATTAAAGACTTCTTCTTACGTGGGGAGGTCTATTTAATTGCATCTAAAAACTGAATGACAGTTTTGAACTCGGTATATAATTTAACAGGACGTTTAAATGACCATGCAAAGTGATGTTTTAGGTAATGAATACGATGATTTGGTAAAAATATTATCCAGAAGAGCTGAAATTGATCCTGATTCTACAGTCTATAGTTTTCTCAAGGGGGGAGAGACTGTATCTGAAAGCTTGACGTTTTCGGAGCTCGACAGCATATCAAAATCTTATGCTACTCAGCTTAAAGAGCACCTATCTTTTGACGAGTGCGCAGTATTGCTTTATCCCGCTGGACTTGATTTTCTCACATCATTATTTGCCTGCTTCTACGGTGGAATTATTGGTATTCCGGTACAAATGCATGGTTTTTCTAGGCTTCCTGAAATGTTGCCAAAGATTATGAAGATAGCAGAGTCAGCCGGTACCACGACGATCCTCACCACATCAACGATGCTAAATAAGCTCGCAAATTTAAAGCAAAAAATCCCAGAGCTTGATAATTACAACTGGGTTGCGACTAATACATTGGAATCGCGCTGCGAGCAAGCTTGGCAACCGGTACCTATCACTCCGGAAAAGGTTGCCTACCTGCAGTTTACTTCCGGTTCTACATCCGAGCCTAAAGGTGTCGTACTTACCCACCGCAACCTGATTGAAAACATGTTCAGCTTTGATTACCGGTGGGGTCATGACCGAAACTCGAGGATGGTGACATGGATGCCCCACTTTCACGATCTCGGTTTGATTTACGGTATGTTACAGGCTGTCTACAACGGATTCTCAACCTATATCATGTCTCCGGTTACTTTCATTCAGAAGCCATACCGGTGGCTTAAAGCAATGAGTGAGCACCGGGCTACCCATACAATGGCCCCAAACTTTGCTTATGACTTATGTCTCCGCAAAGTGAGCGAGGAGCAACTGTCAGAGTTAGATCTGGGTAATTGGCGAGTTGCCCAAAATGCAGCCGAGACGGTGAGAACGGAAACCCTCAGTCAGTTTAGTGACAAGTTTGCTCCCGTTGGTTTTCGCCCTGAAACCTTTTGTGTTGCCTATGGGCTCGCCGAGGCAACCTGCAAGGTGACGTCCACGCCAGCAGAAGGGATCCCCGGAACCGTGTATGCCGATAGCCATGCGCTCGAGCAGGGCTGGATCCGTGATGCTGCCGACGTGCATACGGCAAGGGAGATCGTCTCGTGCGGTGTTCCCGCGCCAAATACAGTGGTCAAGATCGTCAACCCATCGGACTTTGCCTTATGTGAGGACAACAAGATCGGCGAGATCTGGGTTGAGGGCGACATCCTCTCCCAAGGCTACTGGAAGGATAGTCGCAAAACGGCCGATGCATTCCACTTCAAAATCAGCACTGAAGTCGACGACGGCAAGTGCTACCTTCGAACCGGAGACTTGGGCTTCGTTCGTGACGGCGAGCTGTATATGACCGGCCGGCTGAAAGATTTGCTGGTTATCGATGGGGAGAACCACTATCCACAGGACATTGAATGGACTGTTGATAAATGCCATCCGTTGGTGAGAGCCGGTGGCTGTGCGGCCTTCCCCATTACAATCGACGGCAAAGACCACCTTGGGGTCGTCCAGGAGGTTGAGCGCAATTTTAAAGCGGAGTCTGGTGAGGAAATCTTTCAGGTGATCCGCGATCAGATCGCAAAGCATCATGCCCTGGAGGTTGCCGGCATTGTACTTCTTCGCCCTGGTGCCTTGTTGAAGACGACATCGGGGAAAGTGCAGCGTGCCGCGAATAAACAGGGGTTCCTCGGACAGTCTTTGAAGCAGGTCGCGAGCTGGTACAGCGCTGCGCTATTGCCGGTTGTCGAAGCTCAGGAACCAGGCACGCAAGCGGTTGCTTCCGCGATGCGCTCTGGGACCGCGTACACTGCTCAGCAGTTGGAGGCATGGCTGATCGCTAAATTGGGCGAGTTAACGGCCAAGCCGGTGGATGACATCGACAGCCAGTCGCCTTTTTCTTCTTTCGGGCTGGGATCGCGAGCCTTGGTTGGCCTTTCTGGTGAACTGGAGGAGTTCTACGGCCAGGCTGTCTCGCCGACAGTATTTTACGATTATCCGACGACTCGAGACTTGGCGCGGGCGCTGGCTGGTGAGACGGTTTCTGAGGGTGAGGGCCGCAAGGCCGGCGGCTCGCAGGAGCATGACGTTGCGGTTGTCGGCATGGCCTGTCGGTTTGCCGGCGCGGCTAACCGAGAGCAATACTGGGCCATGTTGGCCGAAGGACAGAGCAGTATCCGTTGTGCCGGTGAGTTGCCGGACGCAGGTTACCTCGACGATGCCGAAGGGTTCGATGCGGAGTTTTTTGGGATCAGCCCCCTCGAGGCTGAGCAGATGGATCCCCAGCAACGCTGGTTGCTTGAACAATCTTGGCATGCACTCGAAGATGCTGGGATCCCACCACGCTCACTCGCGGGTAGCCGGACAGGTGTCTTTGTCGGCATTTCAGCGTCAGACTATGCCATCGAGCTTGCCAAGCAAGGTGCCGCGATAGATGCCCATGCCTGTACCGGCGCCTCTCACAGTTTGGCGGCCAGCCGGATCTCCTATTTCCTTGATTTGAAAGGGCCCAGCCTAGCTGTTGATACCGCTTGCTCTTCATCCCTGGTTGCTGTTCATCTTGCCATGCAAAGTTTGCAGCGGGGGGAGTGTGAGCTGGCTATTGTCGGCGGGGCAAACATGATCCGCAATCCTGAGTGGAACCAAGCGCTGACCAAAGCCGGCATGCTGTCTGCAGATGCGGCTTGCCATACCTTTGATGCCAAGGCCAATGGCTATGTAAGGGGCGAAGGGTGCGGAGTGGTGATCCTGGCGCGGGCGGACAGTTCTTCCCTGGCGCACAGCCGACCTCAGGCATGGCTCATCGGCTCGGCAACCAACCAAGACGGCCGGAGTAACGGTATTACCGCCCCGAATGGCCTGGCCCAGCAGGATGTGATCCGCCAGGCATTGGCTGATGCCCAAGTCTGCCCAAGTGAGTTGAGCTACGTGGAAACGCATGGTACCGGTACCCCGCTGGGTGATCCTATCGAAATCAATGCGCTGAAGGCGGTATTTGGCAAAACGGCGGTGGCATTGGGGGCGGCGAAAACCAACATTGGCCACCTGGAAGCCGCTGCCGGTATCGCCGGACTGATCAAAACCGTGCTGTCGATGCAGAACCAATGGCTCCCCAAGCTAGCCAACTTTGAGCAGGTAAACCCCCATATCCAGCTAGAGCATTCAGGGATTGAGCTCTTACAGGCTGGCCGGAAGTGGAAGGCCGAGTTGCCACGCGTCGCGGGGGTCAGTGGTTTTAGCTTTGGTGGTGCGAACGCGCACGTGATCGTTCGCGAAGCCAAGGCTGCTAGCAGTCAGCCGGCAACGAACTTCAGTCCCGAGGTAACGTTATTGTCAGCCCAGTCTTCCTCAAGCCTGCAGGCGCTGGCTGAGCAGTTGGCAGGGAGGCTGGCGCAACATGCCCCTTCGGTAATGACTGACGTAAACTATGCGCTGGCTACCAGACGCAGCCACCATACCCACCGCTTGGCCGTGGTTGCCGGTTCGGTACAGCAGGCCATCGAGGCTCTGCCGCAGCAGAGTGGCTTGATAGGCCAGGCTCGTCCCGACCGTCAACCCCGTATCGGTTTTGTTTTTACCGGCCAAGGCTCCCAGTTCCTCGGGATGGGCAAAGCCCTCTATCAACAACTACCAGAGGCCAGGGCGCTGTTTGATAAGGCCGATACCGTGATCACGGCCCATGGCCACCGCGGCTTATTGGACTTGCTAACAGGGAATGCCGGCGCTGAGCAGCTGCTGGCGACCCCGCCTTTTGCCCAAACGGCGCTGTATGTGCTTGAAGTTGCCATAGCCCGCTGGTGGCTAGCCATCGGAGTGGAACCCGCGGTGATTGTTGGCCATAGCCTAGGTGAATATGCCGGTGCGGTGATTGCGGGCTGTATGAGTTTCGAAGATGGCCTTGAGCTGGTGATCCGCAGGGCCGAGTTGATCGATGCACTTTCTCCGACTGGAGCGATGCTGGCGGTATCGGCAACGGCTGAGCAGCTGCTCCCCTTACTGGGCAAGGGCGTCAGCATTGCGGCCAGCAATGCCCCTCGAGCCATTACGCTGTCAGGGACAGAAGCCGATATCTCGAGCTGTTGCTACCGGTTAGAGGGGGAAGGTATTGTCTATCGCCGGCTGGAGGTCAACAAGCCTTACCATTCGCCGCTGATGGCTGATGTCGCTGGCGAGCTGGATAAGTTTACGGCAGCCATGCGCTTCTCGGCACCAGGTTATCCTTTGATTTCGAATGTGACCGGCCGACAGCATGACGGCGATAGGGCGATTGCTAGCCGCTATTGGTCTGAGCACCTGCTGTCCCCGGTCCAGTTTGCCGAAGGGGTCAAGACCGCCGTCGATGCCGGATGTGACTTTTTCATTGAGATCGGTCCCAAACCGGTACTTTCGCAACTTGTCAGGCAGCTTGCGGGTGTCGGTAAAGAGGGCGTTGCTGCTTGTATGGACACCGAACAGCCGCTTGAGCAAAGCTTTGGGCGGGTACTGGCAGGGTTGTATACCCGCGGGGCGAATGTCGACTGGTCTGCAGCCCTGGGGGGCAAGCGTCGTTGTCAGGTACCGTTGCCAACTTATCCGTTTACCCACAAACCGTATTGGGTGGCCAGTCAGTTGTCACCGTCTCAGGATGTTGGCACTCCGCTCGTTGCAGAGAGCAAGAACGGGGCGGAGGCATCGTCCGAACCGGTTGTCGGGCTGATTGCCAACGTGCTTAAGATCGACCGTTCGTCGCTCGATCCCAACAGCACATTCTTCGAGTTGGGGGCCGATTCGATCATTTTGGTGCGGATGATAGGCCAAATTGAAGACGTCTTTGGGGTGCAGCTTTCGATTCGACAAATTTTTGAGCAGCTGACGGATGTCCAATCATTGGCTGATTTTGTCGCCGAACATGCGGTAGAAAGCCAAGTTGCCACGCCGCCAGTCTCAGCCAGCTCTACTGCCGCGTGCTGTGCAGAAGTCAGCGAGCCGGCTAGCTTGCCGGTATCGCATTCTTTGCCGGAACGTGCCACCAACCCTCAATATCATGGATTGTTCGAGCAGCAGATCAAGCTGGTTTCGGAACTGGTCCAGTCCCAACTGGCACTGCTGGGTACCGGTCAAACCGTTAGCGACAGCAGTAATAAAGTGGCCAATGTGAGCGGCAAACCAGAGGCGAAGGCCAGCGCAAAGAAAGTCGTGCTGCCACCGTGGCGTCCGCGTACCGATGACGAAAATAGTTACAGCGAGCAGCAGAAGCAGCTGCTTGATCAGTGGATACATACTTTTAACCGCCGTACCCCATCTTCGAAGCACTATGCCCAGCAATACCGCACATCGCTGGCGGACAATCGAACGGTGGCCGGGTTTCGGGTCAGCACCAAGGAAATGCTCTACCCCTTGGTGGTTAAGCAATCTTCTGGGGCGCGTTTGAACGATGTTGATGGCAATGAATACATTGATCTGACCATGGGGTTTGGCGCCAGCTTGTTTGGTCACAATCCGGACTTTATCAATCAAGCAATTGCCGAACAGCTCCATGAGGGGATGCCGCTGGGGCCACAGTCTCCGCTGGTGGGCGAGGTTGCCGATTTAATGTGCCAATTGACCGGGATGGAGCGGGTGACATTTTGCAACACCGGATCAGACTCGGTGATGGCGGCTTGCCGTATTGCCAGGGCCGCGACCGATCGCAGCAAGATCGTCATTTTCAGTGGCTCCTACCACGGGACTTTCGACGGTATTCTCGGACGGGAAAACCACCAGCAAGACAATGCCGAGTCGGTACCGGTCGCGCCGGGTGTCATGCAGGGGATGATTGATGACTTAGTGGTACTGCCTTATGGCGAGCAGGTGGCGATTGACTATATTCGCGAGCACGGTGGCGACATTGCCGCAGTTCTGGTCGAAGGTGTCCAGAGCCGCCGCCCGACACTTCAGCCGAAAGCGTTCTTGCTGACCCTGCGTGAGCTTACTTCTGTGCAGGGCAATGTGCTGATTTTTGACGAAGTCCTGACCGGCTTCCGTATTCATCAGCAAGGCGCCCAAGGGTGGTATGGAATCCAAGCTGATATGGCAACTTACGGCAAGATCGCCGGCGGGGGCTTGCCTTGTGGCATTGTCGCCGGTAAAGCCGAGGTCATGGATGTTGTTGACGGTGGCTTTTGGCAGTACGGGGACCATTCTGCTCCTGAAAGCAGCAATACCACGTTCATTGCGGGGACGTTCTGCAAGCACCCGCTGATGCTTGCAGCGGCAAGGGCGGCGTTGCAGCGCCTGAAAGACGAAGGTCCAGCGCTTCAGGAGCGGCTCAATGCGAAAACCGATCGGTTGGCCGACGAATTGAATCAGTTCTTCGGCGAAATCGGGACCCCGCTGAAGGTACTCAACTGCGGCTCCTTGTTCCGGTTCCAGTATACCGGGGATCTGGAGATCTTGTATTACCACCTGCAATACCGTGGTCTGTTTATTTGGGAGGGGCGCAACTGTTTCCTATCCCTGGCCCATACCGATGACGACATTGCTTATATCGTCTCGTCAATCAAAGACTGTGTCCGCGGCCTGGTCGAAACGGGCTTCCTGATCGGAAAGGATGTTCAGCCGTTGGGGGTCACGTCAATGGGCTTTGGTTCACCGGCAGGGCCGGCGGCGCAGCTTGGTGATGCGGGCAACAATGTATCGAGCCTTCCCCTGACGTCGGCCCAGCAGCATGTGCTGGTGGCGTCCGAAGCCGCGAGGGATATCGCCAGTGCATATAACGAACCGATAGTGTTGGAGTTACTGGGGCAATTGGACGTAGCTGCCCTCGAACAGGCGATAGAGCACGTAGTCGGGCGCCATCCGGCCTTGCGAACTAGGGTTAATATCACCGAAGGCGAGCAGGCTTTCGAATCCGGCGCCACGGTTGAATTGGCAACATGGCTGCTGGACGAAGAAGGGGATACCAGCCATCAGTGCCTGACCCGCTTGCTGGAAGAGGAAATCGCCAGACCTTTTGCATTGGAGCCGACCAATAGCTTGGTCCGCTTTGGCTTGGCCCGTCTTGGCAATGAGCACCATTTCCTAGTGGTTGTTGCGCACCACGCGATTATCGACGGGCTGTCATATCACGTATTGATCAATGAGATCGGTCAGCTGTACCGACATTATAATGCAGGTAGTAAAGGTATCCCGC
This sequence comes from Photobacterium lutimaris, assembly GCF_003025555.1. Lineage (GTDB taxonomy): Bacteria > Pseudomonadota > Gammaproteobacteria > Enterobacterales > Vibrionaceae > Photobacterium > Photobacterium lutimaris. Next base: position 225,472 of record NZ_PYMH01000005.1, read on the forward strand.
TTGCCCCGGCTATGGGCTTCCACTCCTATTGTGAGTGGCTCCAGCAGAAGCCGGAACTGAGCAAGGAGCAAGCCTATTGGCAGCATCAGCTGCGCCAGTTGCCCCCGGCCCTAGATCTGCCGACAGACTTCCCGCGCCCGGCGGTGCTGGCCTGTAACGGTGGCCGATGTGTACATACGTTGGAACCTGCGTTTACCGAGCAGATCAAAGTGTTCGCCAAGCAAAGGGGCTGTACCCCGTTTATGTTTATGTTCTCGGCGTTCTCTTTGCTGCTCCATCGCCTTTCAGGCCAGGACGATATTGTGGTCGGCACACCGGTATCCATTCGCCCGAGCGCCCAAGAGGCTGAACACCTGATTGGCTATTGCCTCAACTTGCTGCCCATCCGCAGCCAGGTGGGTAGCGATGAAACCTTGGGCTGTTACTTGACCAAAATGCGCAGCGAGTTGCTCGATGCTTATGAACATCAGCATTTGCTGTTTGCCGACTTGGTGAAGATGCTGGATATACCGCGAGATACTAGCCGGGCACCCTTAATCCAAGCTTTGTTCAATATGGAAACCGTGGAGCAGCCCGATTTTGGACCGCTATCGGCTCTGTTCACCATTCCGCCAATCCAGTTCACTAAGTACGATATCACCATGAATGCCATGGAGCTGAATGGGGCGATTGAGCTGGTGCTGGATTATAACAGCAAGCTGTTTAGCAATGAGACCGCAGTAAGGCTGCTGCAGCGGATGGAGGCACTATTACACCGCTTCTTCAGCGCCACCGACGCTTCGGCGAAAGAGGTATCGGTAATGGCCAGCCAAGAACAGGCCCTGATGGATCAATGGAACCAAACCGAGACCGATTATCAGGTTGGTAATCGGGGAATGGTTACCGATTTTGAGGCGCTGGCGGGGGGAGCACCCCAGCAGATGGCACTGTATTGTCGTGATGAGATCCTTACTTATCAAGCACTTAATGAGAAGGCAAATCAGCTGGCTAGGTACCTGGTTGACAAGGGTGTAAAGATTGGGGATCGCGTTGGTGTATGCCTTGACCGTTCGTCGGCACTTATCGTTTCGTTGCTTGCCGTACTCAAAACCGGTGCCAGCTACATTCCCCTGGATCCAAACTACCCTCAGGACAGGCTGGCGATGATGATTGATGACGCCGGTGTGGATGTGGTGATTGGTCAAGCCCAAACTACGCCACATAGGTTATCTGTAAGTACCAAGCTAGTTGAGATCGAGACGGTCATCGAGCAACTCGGTCAATACAGTACTGAGAACTTGGAGATAGCGATTGCCGAAGATAGCACGGCCTATATGATCTATACCTCGGGCTCAACCGGCAGGCCTAAGGGCGTCAGGCTCACCCATCGCAATGCTGCAGCAATGCTGGCATGGGGCCGAAACACATTCAGTCGAGATGAACTGAAGCAGGTCCTAGCCTCGACGTCAATTTGTTTTGATTTGTCTGTGTTCGAAATCTTTTTGCCATTGAGTACTGGCGGTGCGCTGACATTGGTCGAAAATGCCCTCGAGGTGATTGATTCTGATCAAGGCGGGAGTTACTCGTTACTCAATACCGTGCCGTCGGTCATGGTAGAGATGCTAGAACGGGGTTTGCTGCCAGAGTCACTAGCGGTTGTCAATTTGGCTGGCGAGCCGCTGAAACCGAGCTTGGTCGAGCGGATATATTCTCAGTACAAAGGAATTAAGCTATTTAATCTTTATGGGCCGTCGGAATGTACCACCTATGTGAGTTACACCGAACTGCCGCCACACTGTGCTCGCGACGTACATATCGGTAAGCCGATAGATAATACTCGCTTCTATATTCTTGATGAACGATTAAATGAAGTGCCGATCGGCGTTTCTGGTGAATTATATATCGCAGGGGATAGTGTTTCGCCGGGATATTTGAATAGGGATGAGCTTAATAAAACATCATTTATCAAATTACCAAATAAAGAAAAGGGAGCGGTTTACCGCACTGGCGATATTGTTCGCTATCGTCATAACGGAAATATTGAATATATCGGACGCAAAGATCATCAGGTCAAAATAAATGGTTTCAGAATAGAGCTGGGTGAAATCGAGTCTGTTATTGCCCAGTCACCGGATGTGGATGAAGTGGTTGTGAAGGCTATTGCCAATGGCCAGGGAGCCTATCGCTTGATTGGTTTTGTTGGCAGTCAACATCGCACACACAGCGCTGGTCTGTTGAGTGATGAGCTCAATAGACAGCTACGTGCCCTGCTGCCTGGCTATATGCTGCCTGAACACATCGAGGTGCTTGAAAAACTGCCTTTGACCATCAATGGCAAAGTTGATAGGTCAAAATTGACCTGGGTCGAGTGTGCACCTGAAGTGGTGGTTGATGGATGCTCGGAAAATAGAACAGAAACCCTTACTGAAATAACGCTGAAGAATATTTGGCTACAAGTATTGAACTTGGATGAAATTACATTTGATGATGATTTCTTTGCATTAGGCGGCGATTCTTTCCTGGCGATGCGCTTGGTTCAGAAAATTAAACAAGAGTTCGATATCAGAATTTATCTCAGTGATGTCATTAACTCGCCTAGGTTATTTGAATTAGCAACCCATGTTGATTCACTGGCAACAGGCGACTCACTTGAGCTTGAAGAATTTATGGATGAAATCGGCCACTTAGATGCCGAACAGTTTGAAGGATTGTTAAAGGAAGTATTGAACGATGAGTGAGATATCCCCTGAAAGCTCAGCGCCTGACGCCACGCTTCGCGACAAACTGAGTAAGTTATCAGCAGAAAGCAGGGCTGCATTGCTGAAAAAGATTCGCCAGACACAACCTCGTCAAGACAAGGCTGAGTTACCGCTCGCGCCGAAGGCACGGTTCGAGCCCTTTCCGTTAACGGAAGTGCAGGAGGCTTATTGGGTAGGTCGCCGAGAAGGGTTCGATTTGGGCGAGATTGCAGCCCACGGTTATATGGAGGTTGATTGCCAAAACTTGGATTTGCCGCACCTCAACCGGGCGTGGAATCAGCTGGTCAAACGCCACGATATGCTTCGTGCTGTCGTGGATGAGGATGGCAGGCAGCGGGTATTACCAGAGGTTCCGGAATACCAAATGGCCGAGGAAGATTTGTGCGAGTGCGCGGCAGAAGATCGTGATGCCGCTTTGCTGGCCACCCGGGGCGCCATGTCTCACCAGGTCTTTGATACTGAGACCTGGCCACTGTTTGACATGCGGATCAGCCATTTGTCAGCAAATCGCGCACGGCTGCACATCAGTCTTGACGTGCTTATTCTCGATGCTTGGAGTTTAGATATCCTGAGCAGTGAATGGGAGCAACTGTACCGCACTCCCGGACTGGAGTTTGAGCCGTTGGAAGCCAGTTTCCGAGACTATGTAAATCATAAGCACAGCAAGCACCAGGGGCAGGACTACCAAGAAGCTCAAGCCTATTGGCAAGAGCGGGTTGATGTGCTCCCCGCAGCGCCGGAGCTTCCCATCGTAGCCCAAAAGACGCAGGGCAAAACGTCGCTATTTAGCCGCCGCAGCTTTCGTCTTGATAGAGAGGAGTGGAGCCACTTTGGCAAGCAGTGCCGCAGTGCCGGGGTGACGCCGTCGGTGGCGTTATTGGCAGCCTATGCCACTGTGCTTGCGACATGGAGCAAGGATCCGCACTTTACCTTGAACCTGACGCTGTTCGACCGCCATCCGGTTCATCCGCAGGTCAATATGCTGGTGGGTGATTTTACCTCTGTCGTGTTGCTGGAAGTCGATATGACCGCTTACCAGAGCTTTAAAGAGCGGGCAAATAAGCTGCAAACTCAACTATGGCAAGATATCGACTACAGCCTTTATTCGGGCGTGGATGTGATTCGAGATATTGCCCGTCGTAATGACAGTCCAGCCGCAGCCGCAATGCCGATGGTCTTTACCAGCGCCATTAGCCAAAGCGACAGTGTGGCTCCTTTCTCGTGGTTGGGTGAAGAAAACTATGTCATTACTCAGACTCCGCAGGTATGGCTTGATTGCCAGATAGCTCTTGACCGGGGAATGCTGGTGGTTGATTGGGATGCGGTTGAAGACGTGTTTCCGGCCGGTATGCTCGATAACATGTTCTCTGTATACCAGCAATTTGTTCGCAGGCTCGCTGCCGATGCGCAGGCGTGGCAAGAGCAGCGGGTTTCCCTGACCCCGAGGGAGCACCAGCAGTTAGTGGCGAAAGCCAACGATACCGCCACGCCTGTCAGACAGGCGCTCATGCACCAGTTGTTTGAGCGACAAGCCCAGTGCCGGGCTGATAACACAGCTGTGGTGCATAGTGATCGGAGCTTGACCTACCGCGAACTCGATAGCATGAGTGATCAGGTTGCTCACTACCTCATTGAGCAAGGGTTAGAAGCCAACCAATTGGTCGCTGTGGTGATGGAAAAGTCCTGGCAGCAGGTGGTTGCCGTACTGGCAATTTTGAAAGCCGGTGCAGCCTATGTACCGATTGATCCGGCCTTACCTGAGTCTCGATGCATGCAGTTGCTGGAGCAATCAGAAGCCAAGCTAGCCCTGTGCCAGCAGCAGTGGAGGGAGGCTTTTGACTGGCCGAACTGGGTCAGTGCTGCGGTCATGGAAGATACGCCATACTGGGGTAAGGCAGTAACCAAGCCGAATGTCGGCTGCCGCCCTACGGATTTGGCCTATGTGATCTTTACCTCCGGGTCGACCGGAATGCCCAAGGGGGTCATGATCGATCACCAGGGGGCGGTCAATACCTTGCTGGATATCAATGAGCGTTTGGGTGTCACGGAGTGTGACAGCATCCTTTCGGTATCGTCGCTCAGTTTCGACCTGTCGGTATACGATATTTTCGGTCTGTTGGCAGCCGGTGGCAAGGTGATCGTTCCTGACGCTTCTCGTCGGGTTGAAGCTGAACATTGGCAGCAGCTGATTGCCGAGAATCACATCACGCTGTGGAATACCGTACCGACCCTCTATGACCTGCTGATCACCGATCTTCAGGCCGATAACACCGAGCAAGTTCAGTCATTGCGGCATGTCATGATGAGTGGTGATTGGATACCGGTCGATCTGCCGCAGCGCAGCAAGGCGTTGCTACCCGATACTCAGTTGCTCAGCCTCGGCGGTGCCACGGAGGCTTCTATTTGGTCAATTTCGTATCCCATCGTCGACGTGGCACCGGATTGGACCAGTATTCCTTATGGAAAGGCCTTGAAGAACCAAACCATGCAAGTGTTGTCCAGCGAAGGCGTACCGTGCCCGGTGTGGGTGCCCGGTGAAATCTGTATCGGCGGGATAGGGCTTAGCCTCGGCTACTGGAAGGATAAAGAGAAAACGAATGCCGCGTTTGTCACCAACCCTTTCTCGGGGGAGAGAATCTACCGTACCGGAGATCTAGGCCGACTGCTGCCCGACGGCAACATTGAGTTTTTGGGACGCAAGGACTTCCAGGTCAAATTGCAGGGGCACCGCATCGAGTTGGGCGAGATCGAAGCAGTTATTAACCAAATGGAAGAGGTGAGTAGCTCAGTGGTCACCGTGTACGGCGATAGTACGCGCAATAAGCGGTTGGTGGCTTATGTAGTTCCTGCTACGCAGGCAGCGTTTGAAGCCGCCGAGGTCAGCGATGACGGGGTGATCCTCGATGCGGGCAAGCGGCTTGCTTTTCGATTAGCCAGGCACGGGATCCGGCAGTGCGAGGCATTTGATGGCGAGGTGCTCCTTGGTGACTACTTGGCCGAGGACCACAGTGTCTTTTATAGCCGCCGGACCCACCGCCAGTTTGCCCCCACGGAGGTGAAGTTGGCTGAATTTGCAGCCTTGATCGAAGGCCTGGCAGCAATCGATAACAACGGGCAGCTAAAATACCGCTTTGGTTCAGCTGGCGGACTCTATCCGGTGCAGGCATATGTCTATGTCAAGCCTAATAGAATTGAGGGCATCGTGGGCGGGATATATTACTTCCACCCTGAGCGGCATAGCTTGGTACCGCTTAACCGTGATGCGCGGATACAGAGCAGCGTTCACGACGAATTCAATCGCCAGGCCGTTGAGCAGTCAGCTTTTTCTATCTTCTTGATTGCCCAGGAGCAGGCGATAACCCCTCTCTATGGCCATCATGCCGAGGATTTCTGCTTGATTGAAGCCGGCCTTATTAGCCAGCTGCTGGAGACCGAGGCTGAAACACACAACCTCGGGCTATGCCAGATTGGTGCTTTTGATTTCAGCCGTATTGCAGAACTGTTCAACCTCGATAGCAGTCACCGCTACCTGCATATGCTGGTTGGCGGGCCGATTAAACAGCACCCTGCAGCGAGTAACGAAGAGCCGGTGGCAAGCCACCAGACGGCGTCCCTGCCTGAGAAAGTCCAGTACACACTGGCCCAAAAATTACCACGTTACATGGTACCCGGGAGCATAATGATGATTGATGCCTTACCTTTATCCGCCAATGGCAAAGTTGATCGTAAATCTTTGCCTGAGCCGGAAAGTGACCGTACAGAGCAGACTCTAAATGTCGCTAAAGCGGCCCCCTCATCCGACATTGAAAAAGTGATAGCCCAAGCTTGGGCCGAGTCGCTCGGTCTTGATAGTGTCGGTATCGATGACAATTTCTTCGATATCGGCGGGAACTCCGTCCAGATGGTGCAAGTTCATAACAGGTTAAAGCGTGAACTTTTAACTGATATGACCTTGGTCGAGATGTTTTTCACTCTACCGAGTATTCGCTTACTGGCGCAGAAACTGAGCGGTGAGAAAGCGGTCACAACGGCGCCGACACGTCAGGGCCGTTCGGTGGGAGAAAAGCGCCGCTTAGCACAGGGGCAGCGTAGGAAGGTTGCGCTGGAGAGGAAAAAAAATAATCAAATGGATTTGAAAAAATGAACAATGTGACTGAATTTGATGATCGTATTGCGGTAATTGGTATGAGCGGGCGCTTTCCCGGTGCCGAAAACCACCATCAGTTTTGGCAGAATCTCCAAGGAGGGGTCGAGTCAGTTACGACACTGTCTAAAGAGGATTTGCGTGGATGTCTGGAAGGGCTGGATCCGATCAGCGCTCAATATGTTTCTCGCCAGATGAAGAACCCCAATTACGTCAATGCCGGTTTTTTCCTCGAAGAAACGGAAGGATTTGATGCCGGATTTTTTGGCTTCAATCCCAGCGAGTTAGAACTGATCGACCCGCAGCACCGGATCTTCATAGAAACCTCATGGGAGGCACTGGAAGATGGTGGTTATGATCCTTACCGTTACCCCGGCCGAGTCGGGGTATATGCGGGCACTCTGATGAGCCGTTACTTGCTCTATAACGTATTCCACTTGATGCATTCTGAGCGTGATTTTCTGGTGGGGATCGGCAATGAAGTCGATTACCTGCCAACACGGGTAAGCTACCGGCTCAACCTAAAAGGGCCAAGCGTCAGTGTGCAGACCGCGTGTTCGACCTCGCTGGTTGCGATTCACTTGGCCTGCCAGGCCTTGCTCAACGGTGAATGTGATATGGCCCTGGCGGGCGGCTCGGTGCTGCAGGTCCCCCATAAACAGGGATACCTCTATCAAGAGGGGTCGATGACAGCACCGGACGGACATTGCCGAGCATTTGATGCCAAGGCTAAAGGAACGGTTTTCTCTGCTGGCGGTTCTGGCACGGTCTTGCTCAAGCGGCTGGATGAAGCGTTGGCTGACGGTGATCAGATTTACTCGGTGATCCGAGGTACTGCGGTCAACAATGATGGTTTGGACAAGGTCGGTTATACCGCGCCGGGAGTCGACGGCCAGGTTGCCGTGATCACCGAGGCGCTAGAGGTTGCGGGCGTATCTCCAGATACGCTGAGTTATGTCGAAGCCCATGGTACGGGGACGCCACTGGGCGATCCGATTGAAATCGAGGCCTTGAGTAAGGCGTATCGCGAGTACACCGATCTGAACCAGTTCTGTGCCATCGGTTCGCTGAAGACCAATATAGGCCATCTGGCCGCTGCCGCTGGGGTGGCGAGCTTGATGAAGGTCAGCCTGGCGATGAAGCATGGTGAAATACCGCCAAGCCTGAATTACAGCAAGCCGAATCCAAGAATAGATTTTGCCAATAGCCCGTTTTTCGTCAACGACAAGCTGGTACCGTGGCATGGGGTCGGCGGGATCAAGCGGGCAGGGATAAGCTCGTTTGGCGTGGGTGGCACCAATGCCCATGCCATTGTTGAGGAAGCGCCGGTGGTCCTACCGTCGGATGATGGTCGCCACTATCAGCTGATCTCTCTGTCGGCTAAGTCGGCAAAAGCGCTCGATGCGCAGAGAGGTAACCTGGCTGATTATCTGGAGCAAAACAAACATCTCAATTTCGCCGATATCGCTTATACCCTACATATCGGCCGTCATCCTTTTGAGCATCGGTTCCAGTGCGTCGCCAGCACTGCCGACGAGGCGATATCACAGTTAAGAAAAGGCCTTAACTCGCCGCGGTCTCCAGCAATGCCCGAAACTACACCACTGGTGTTTATGTTCCCCGGCCAAGGTGCTCAGTATGTTGGTATGGCGCAGGGGCTGTATGACAGTGAGCCTGTCTTTAGGGAAACGTTTGATTATTGTGCCAGTGTGTTGGCCGTCCATACTGGAATTGATCTGGCCTCCATCCTCTTTACTGAAAACCTAGTTGATGAGGCTGCGCTTCGCCTGCAGCAGACAGAAATCACCCAGCCGGCATTGTTCGTGGTCGAGTACGCGCTGGCCAAACTGTTAGCTAGCTGGGGGATCGCTCCCGGAGCGATGATTGGCCATTCCATCGGCGAATGGGTGGCAGCTTGCCTTGCTGGCGTGTTCTCGGTCGATGATGCTATCCGACTTGTCGCCAGGCGCGCCAGTTTGATGGGACAACAGGAGCCGGGTACCATGGCGGCGGTAAGGGTGTCGGCCTCGGAGGCTGAGGGTATGCTCGGCCACGGGTTGGATCTGGCTGCAGTCAATGGACCTGAGCTGTGTGTGCTGTCGGGCAGTCACGAGGCAATAGACAGGTTGGCGGCGAAGGGGGTAACGGTGCAGCCCTTGCACACCTCCCATGCTTTCCATTCCGCCATGATGGAGCCGGTACTGGATCCTCTGCGCCGAGAATTTGCAGATGTTCAGCTAAATCCACCGACGATCCCGTTCGTGAGCAATGTGTCCGGTACATGGATCACCGCCGAGCAGGCGATGGATCCAGAATATTGGCTGGCCCACCTGCGTGGGACGGTGCAATTTGCCAAAGGCATCCACTCCTTGCTCGAGCAGGGAGACTGTATCTTCCTAGAGGTCGGGCCGGGAACCTCATTGTCCGGATTGACGCGTTTGAGCCTGGCGGGGCAGGGGGCGTCGGTAACGGCCAACTGTCTGCCACACCCGAAAATGAAAACAGATGCGCTTGAGAGCCTTTTGCAAGCGGTGGGGAATCTCTGGTGTGCTGGCCACGAGCCTGACTGGCATGCCTTCTACAGCCTCCAACGTCGATTGCGGGTGTCCGCGCCAACGTATGCGTTCCAGCGTACTCGCTACTGGGTTGAGACGCAAAGTGAGAGAAAAGCGGCGTTGGCCCTGGATGCGGGTAAAAGGAAACCGCTTGAGGAGTGGTTCTACACCCCGTCTTGGACGCGTGGCATGCCGGCCAGAGAAGTGGTTAGCGGACAGCGGTTGTTGTTACTCCACGGCGGGTCCGCCTCGGAGCGGGCGCTGGCAGAGCAGCTCAAGCGACAGGGCGTAGCACTTATCGACGCCCAATGTACCAAGGGGGAGGTTTTTGCCAAGCAGGCCGACCATGCGTTCACGCTCGATGTGACCCGATCCGAGCACTTCGCTGAGCTGATTTCGCAACTGGCCGCAGAAGATCGGCTGCCAGAAGGCGTGGTGCATACCCTGACGTTGCAACCCGACACCGACGCAACGGGGGAGTTGGCCGCGCAGCAGGAGAAAGGCTTCTTCAGCCTGCTTTGGCTCAGCCAGGCACTGGGTAGCTTAGCTGAGCCACCCGCGATGTCAGTTCAGATCGTGACATCGGGCCTTTACGACGTGCTCGGCAGTGAATCATTGCGCCCAGCGGTCGCGACCGTGCTGGGCCCACGCAAGGTTTTGCCGCTGGAATTCCCGAGCCTGTCTTGTCGGATCATTGATATTGCCGTTTACCAACAGGTCCTGCAACTCGATACCGCCTTATTGGGCCGGGAATTGCTGTCAGGCGACGGCGAAGATGCGGCGCTGCGCAATCGTCATCGCTGGACACTTGATTACCAGCCGTTCAACGTGCTGCCGAGTGACGATGGTGTTGAAAGTTTGCGTGAACACGGGGTGTACCTCATCACCGGAGGGCTGGGTGGCCTCGGCTTGGTGCATGCGCATAAACTCGCCACCCTCAAGCCATCAACCCTTGTGTTGCTTGGCCGCTCGGCCCTGCCGCCGCGCGAGCAGTGGGCAGCCTTGCTCGGTGCTAGCGATACTTCCCCGGAGCTTGTCGAGAAATTGTTGAAGATCAAGGCCATCGAGGCGCTGGGTAGCCGGGTCGAGGTCGCGGCTGCTGATCTGGCCGATGAGACCGAGATGGAAGTTCTCATCGCAGGGATCAAGCAGCGTCATGGTGGACTCCATGGCATCGTGCACTGTGCAGGGGTTGCCGGTGGCGGGCTGATCCAGCTTAAGCAGCGAGAAGAGGCCGAAAAAGTCTTTCATGCCAAATTATACGGTACCTCGGTGCTGGCCAAGGTCACGCAGGGCGAGGCGCTTGATTTTGTCATGTTGGCCTCATCGCTGTTTGCCGTCAGTGGCGGCGTTGGCCAGGTCGACTATTGTGCCGCTAACAATTTCCTTGATGTGATGGCGAAGTCGGGCCAGTTTGCCCATGCCCGCAAAGTGATATCGGTCAATTGGGATGCATGGCAAGAAGTGGGCATGGCAAAGAACATGCTGAGCGAATTGAGTCAAACTGAGCAGACTGCCCTGCCAGCCAGCAATATCTCCCACCGTTTGCTCCATAGTGGGGATACTGCAACCGGTGAATATACCATGGTGCTCAATCCTGCCAGCGAGTGGTTGCTTAACGAGCACCAGATCAACAATATGCCGACCGTACCGGGAACCCTCTATCTTGAGTTGGCTCGGGCGGCCTTCGTTCATCACCAGCAATTGGCCCCGGAGGCGGTGGTCGAGCTCCGAGATTGTTTCTTCACAACCCCGCTGCAACTGAGCCCAGGGGCCAAGCAGCATATGGTTCTCGGATTGGGCGAACAGTCTGGCGAGTGGGTGTTTGATGTCAAGGACGAAGCCGGCCACCCCCACGTCTTCGGTAAACTGGCGGCGGTTGAACCGGCTGAGGTGAAACAGCGTGATTTGGCGGGTATCAGGCAGCGTTTAGCCCACCACATCAGCGACGGGCTGTCGATTGGTGGCGATCAGGACGGCGAGTCGGGGGCCATCATGTTTGGCAAGCACTGGCAGAGCGTCGAGGCGGTTTCCTACGGCGATGGTGAGGCCTTGATCCGTCTTGCCCTCCAGCCGGACTGCCGCGACGATGCCGACGCCTTTTTCCTCCACCCTGCGCTGCTGGATGTCGCGACTGGACCGACGGCTGGCTATTGCGTGCCAGACCACCTTGCCGCGGAAGGCGCCCTATTCCTTCCCGCTTCATACGGGCGGATGCGGGTTTACCGGCCGTTGACGGAATCACTCTATAGCCATATGCGCTACCAGGCTGCGCAGAGCGACAACGATAGTGTGACGCTCGCTATCGAGTTGCTCGACAGCGACGGTATCTTGCTCGCGGAAATCGAGCAGTTCGTGCTTCGCCGCGTGTCCGCCGAACCGCTCGCGAACGATCAGAGCAGTTTGTTTGCAGGGGGCGATGAGGAGTCGGCCGCTATCATGCCGGCCGAGGGGGCTGAAGTGTTCGCAAGGCTGCTAGCGGGCGAGCATACCGAGCAGCTGGTGGTTTCCACCACCGATTTGCCACTGCTCTTTGAGCAGATTGCTTCCCAGCAGTTCGGTGCAGAAAGCGCCAACGAGAGCAGTCAGTCGACCCATCGTACTATGCACGACAGGCCCGAGCTTGATACCGCCTATGTTGAGCCGGAAGGCGAGGTTGAGCAGGCTCTGACGGCGATTTGGCAGCAAGTTCTGGGGCTCAACCAGATCGGTCGGCATGACAACTTCTTTGATCTCGGCGCCGATTCGGTGTTGGGGGTACAGATTGTATCTGTGGCCCGTGAAAAAGGGGTCATCATTAATCCCGGGCAATTGTTTGAGCATCAAACTATCGCCGAACTGGCGCAGGTTGCTGAGGCGGTGTTTGAAGTGCAGGGCGGTGCTCAAGAGGTGACCTCATTGCCGCTGTCTCCGGCTCAGGTTCACAGCGTCGACAGTGGTATTGAGCTAGCCCTCGACCCAGGCCTGGCATTGTCAAACCTTGTCGAGGCGCTTGAGAGCATAGTGGCGGAGGCCAGCTGTTTCCGCTATCAGCTCGGCGAACAGCAATTGCTCCCTGTCCATCCCGAGTCTTTGGATATTCGCCTTGAGACACTTGATGCCGGCGAAGAGGTGTGGCCGCTCTTGGCTGAACGGTTGGCCGCGCATCCCGAGCTGCCGTTTGCAGCCGGTTACCGTAGTGATAATCGCGGAGCAAGGCTGACTGTTTTGTTCCGCGGGGCATTGGTCGATGCGTCAACGGTTGTTGTTTTGCAGCAATACCTGGGGGCACGACTGGCTGGCCAGCCGGCGTCTCTGCCGGAAGGGCCGGGCTATGCCCGTTGGCATGAGCAGTACTCGTCCCAAAGCCCGAACGCGTTGGCGATGGCTGACAGCTGGCCTATCACCGCGGCGTCGCAGGCGCCAGAGCCCAAGTTCTTGCAGCAGGCCCTGCCGGCCGACTTTGAGCTTACAGAGGCCCTGCTTGCCCAGCACCACATTGCGGCAGGGGAGCTGATCTTGGCAGCTCTGGCTAGTTCAGTGTCTGAGGTGCTCGGGCAGCCGTCACCCGCACTGGCGGTGAAAAATAGCTACCGCCGCCTGGATGCATCAGGCCAATGGGACGATACCCTCGGCAACTTGGCTGTCGTCACACCGACCTCATACCAACTTGATCCCAGCGCTGATCAGCTCACGTTGCTGACGCAGGTGAAGGAAGCATACCGGCAGCAGGCGGCTGATAGCCTTGACAATGGGTCCGAAGCACGGCCGCAGCCTGGCTCGCCGATCCTGTTTGACTTCGAATTAGCACAGAGGGGGGCAGATGGCGATCTGCTGACAGTGGTGCCTGCCCTGCAAGAGACTCGCTTGGTGGCGGAACACCCCATCCAGCTGCGCATGTTCAAGCCTGACCGGTCCTGGGAGGTGCTCTGGCTGTACGATGGAGAACGGATCGCGTCCAGTGTCATTCAGCGCTTGCATGACAGCCTGGTGAGTGAGCTCAACCGCAGCCTGGATCAGTTACAGACGGCGCAGTCAACGATTTACACCCCGACCGACTTCCCTGATGCCGGGATGGATAAAGATGCACTCAATAGCTTTATGAGCGACTTGTTCCAAGGGACAGAAAAATGAATAAAACATCAGTAGAAAACATCTTCCCGCTCTCACCGATGCAGGAGGGGATGCTGTTCCATACCCTATATGCCCCCCACTCCGGGATGTATTGCGAGCAGTTCACATGGCCCGCGGACATCGCCAATGTGCCGGCTTTTGAGCAGGCTTGGCAACAGGTGATCAGCCACCACCCGGTACTGCGCACGGCATTTTTCTGGGAACAGGCCGAAAAAAATATGCAGGTGACCTTCCGTGATGTCACGATGCCGTTTACCACGTTTGATTGGTCACACTTGCCTGAAACGGAACAGCAAGCGGCGCTTAAGCAGCACCTTAAGGCCGATCGCGAGGCTGGCTTTGATCTCAACAAGCCGCCGCTGATGCGGGCGGCGTTGATCAAGCGCGAAGACGACCGTTACTGGTTTTGCTGGTCTTATCATCACCTGCTGCTTGATGGCTGGTCGTCGTATTTGGTGCTCAAGGATGTCTTCAGTGCTTACCAAGCGCTGCTTGACCGACAGCAGCCCGAGTTCGCGGCATTGCCGCCTTATAGCCACTATGTTAGCTGGCTATCGAAGCAGGATTTAAACCAGGCCGAAACGTTCTGGCGCGATTACCTGCATGGATTCAATGCCCCCAATGTGGTGGGCAATGGCAGCCAAGCGGTCAAGCAGGATAACCCGGTGTACCACACGCTGGTTAACCAGTTATCGACGGAAGAGACGGCGAGCCTGCAGGCGATCGCAAAAAAGCAGCGGCTGACACTCAATACACTGCTGCAGGCGGCATGGGCGCTGCTGGTGCATCACCATAGCCGGGACAGCGATATCGTCTTTGGGATGTCCGTCTCCGGCCGTCCAGCCGAACTGAAAGATGTTGATAAGATGGTTGGCCTCTTTATCAATACCCTGCCTGTTCGAACGACGATATTGCCCGAGCAAAAAGTCGCGGACTGGCTCAAGACGGTGCAGAAACAGCAACTGAAGACCCAGCCGTTCGAATATACCCCGTTGCAAGATATTCAGTCTTGGAGTGAGGTGCCGCAAGGTACAGCGTTGTTTGACAGTATGCTGGCGGTTGAAACCTATCCGATCGGCTCCCATGCCGGGCGGATGGCTGAGCTTGAAGTACACCAGTCGACTAATTACCCGTTGACAGTCGTGATTGAGCCCGGTGTGCAGTTAGCGCTGCGCATTAGCTACGATACCTCGCGTTTCGCTGAAGCTGAAACGACGAGGCTACTGGAGCAGTACCGCCATATCCTGTGTCACCTTCCCGGCGAGATGGACAAGCCGGTAGGTGAGGTGCCGTGGGTTCCTGAGCACCAGCTGGCTGAGGTCATGGCGCTGACGGGCAAGGATGAACAGTGCTTTCCTGTTGAACAATGTCTTCATCAGCTGTTTTCCGAGCAGGCTCAACTAAGGCCGGAGGCGGTGGCCGTCAGTGACGAGGCCGGTTCGTTGACCTATGGCGAGCTCGATGGGCTGTCCAATCGCTGGGCGCACAAGCTGGTTGCTGATGGGATCAAACCGGAAGACAAAGTGGGGATCTGCCTTCCCCGATCGACCGAACTGATCGTTGCCATTTTGGCCGTGCTCAAGGCGGGGGCATGTTATGTCCCGCTCGATGGGGATGCTCCATCCCAGCGTTTGAAATACATTATCGAGGATGCAGGCCTCAAGCGTGTGCTGATCGCGACTGAAGAGAAGGCGGATATCGCCCCGGGGATCTGTCAGGTCATGAGTGAGTCGTCACTTAGCCCGGCGCACAGTTCCGCTGAGCTGGCCGTGGATGTCAGTTCGCAGAATGCGGCTTATATCATTTATACATCAGGTTCGACAGGCAACCCGAAAGGGGTGGTTGTTGAACATCGCCAGGTTGTGCGCTTGTTCTCGGCGACCGACCACTGGTTTGGTTTTACCGCCAACGACGTATGGACCCTATTCCACTCGGCGGCTTTCGATTTCTCAGTATGGGAGATCTGGGGGGCGCTGATTTATGGTGGCGAGCTGGTGGTGGTCCCGTTCTGGGTTTCTCGCTCGCCGGACGCTTTTTTCACCTTGTTGGCTGATAAGCAGGTGACCGTACTTAACCAGACGCCGTCGGCCTTTCGCCAGCTGACAGCGGTCGCCAAGTCCTTGCCGCGGCAGGAAGCCAAGCAGCTTGCCCTGCGGTACGTGGTTTTTGGGGGGGAGGCGCTGGATTACCAGGCGCTGGCACCATGGTTTGAGATCTATGGCGATGATCAGCCCACCCTGATCAACATGTACGGTATCACTGAAACCACCGTCCATGTTACCTACCGGGAGATCAGAGAGGCCGATCTTGGACAGTCTGCTGCCGCCAGCGCGATTGGGCAGGCGATTCCTGATCTGCGGGTCATGGTGTTGGATGATCACCTAGAGCCTGTTCCTGTCGGGGTACCTGGGGAGCTGTGTGTGGCCGGTGCGGGGGTTACCCGGGGTTACCTCGGGCGTCCCGAGCTCAACCAGGCCCGTTTTATTTCACATCCGCAACTAAAGGATGGGGAAAGGCTGTACCGATCCGGGGATCTGGTCAGTTGGCTGGAGGATGGTAGCCTAGACTATCTCGGGCGGATTGATCAGCAGGTCAAAATCCGGGGATTTCGGATCGAGCTGGGTGAGATCGAAAGTGCGTTAGGCGCCTTGCCCGGGGTGAGTGAAGCGGTGGTTACCGCCTCTCAGCTAAACGGGCAAAAGCAGCTTGTGGCGTACTACGTTGCCGAAGCGGGGGGGGCGCTGGATCATCATGCGCTTCGCCAGCAGCTGGACAATGTCCTGCCTTCCTACATGTTGCCGGCGGCTTACGTTCCGCTGGAGACGGTGCCGTTGACAATTAACAACAAGGTTGACCGCAAAGCGCTTCCTGCCCCTGAGTTGGGGCAACAAGCTTCGGGTGAATACCGCCCGCCTGTGACCGCCACCGAAAAAGTACTGGTCGAGCTCTGGGGCCAGCTGCTGTCGGTTACCCAGATTGGCATCGATGATAACTTTTTCGAGCTGGGCGGGGATTCCATCCTGAGTATTCAGATGGTGGCCAGGGCCAAGAAGCACAGCTTGAGAATTGCGCCTAAAGAGGTGTTCGAGTATCCGACGATTGCGGGGCTTGCCGAACACCTTGATGCAACCGTGCGCGAGGTTGAGGTTGTCGATCAAGGGGTGGTCTCCGGGGAAATGCCGCTGATGCCAGTGGCCTGCTGGTGGCTGGCATTGGAGCCTGAGAACCCTAACCATTATAACCAGGCCTTTGTCATGCGTACGCCGCAGGACTTTTGTGTTGAATCGATGACGGCAGCGTTGAATGCCGTCATCAGGCATCATGATGCGTTGAGATTACGGCTCGTCGAAGGTGATGGTCGCTACCGAGCCGACATCATGGCTAAGGCCGAGTCTGTCAGTGTCGAGGTTGCCCGCAGTGGTACGACGGGTGAGGAAAGGCGTGAATATATCCGCCAAGTTGGCCAGCGTATCCAGGCCAGCCTCCGTCCGGCTGACGGGCGAAACCTTCGGGCTGCATGGATCCCTCCACAGCATGATCATTCAGGGAAGTTGGTACTAGCTATCCATCACTTAGTCGTGGACGGCGTGTCATGGCGTATTCTTCTCGATGATCTGATGTCTGCTTACCACCAGATCTGCCAAGGCGAAAATGTGGCGCTGCCGGACAAAACCCATGCCTATTCACTCTGGGCCGAGAAGCTGGTGGCTTTCGCGCAGTCGGAGAGCATCACAGCACAGCTTCCGTATTGGCAGGCGGCCACCCGCGCTGATCTTGCACCTCTGCCGACCGATTTCGAGGGTGAGCAGGCCAATGTATACGCTTCGCAGAAGATCCATACCGTGACGTTGGATAAGACGACGACACGACAAATTCTCGGGGATGCGAACAAGGCGTACAAGACATCGGTGAACGATATTCTGGTTGCCGGTCTGGCCAAGTCGCTGGCTGTCTGGTCTGGCAATACCGCGATCAGACTCGATCTAGAAGGACACGGGAGGGAGGATATCTTCCCGGAGCTCGATATTTCTCGAACCGTAGGGTGGTTTACCAGTATTTATCCGGTATGCCTAGAGGTCAGCCAGACCGGAGGCGTCGAGCTGCTGAAGTCGGTCAAGGAGCAGCTGCGTCGTGTCCCGATGCAAGGATTGGGCTTTGGCCTTCTCAACTTCCTGGTGGGTGAGAGCTCGCTCTCTTACCAGCCGCAGGTTGCGTTTAACTATCTTGGCCGTTTCTCTCCAACCAGTGCAGACGAAGGGTTCAGCTTGGTTGATGATGAGGTGGGACTGACTGCGGACGAAAATAATCGCCGCTCACACCATATCATCATTGACGCCTGGGAAACGGATCAGCAGCTGACATTCCGCTGGAGTTACAGCAGTGCCATCCATCGTGACGAGACCGTTGCCCGGCTAGCTGAAGGGTATCTCGCTCAATTGGCTGAAATTACGGCAGCTTGTTGTGCTCCGGATGCCAAGGGTTATACGCCGTCCGATTTTCCCTTGCTGGATCTCAGCCAGTGTCAGGTCGATAGGTTGGTCGCCGAATACCCTGATATGGTCGATGCGTACCCACTGAGTGCGACTCAAAAGGGGATGTTGTTCCATAGTCTCTATGACAACGACGATGATGCATATGTGAATCAGTTCTGCTGTGAATTCGGTGACAATTTAGAGGTGTCACTTTTCCAGCTGGCATGGGAAGGCGTGCTGGCAAGGCATCCGGCCTTGCGTTCATGTTTCTTATGGCAGGACCGTGACGAGCCCACCCAGATCGTTGTGGACCGCTCGGCGGGATATTTTGCACCGCAGCCTCAGGCTGTTTTGAAAATGGATGCGTTGGACGAGTGGCTGGCGGCTGATCGTGAGAAGGGGCTCGACCTGAATGCCGTACCGATGCGCATGCACCTGCTGCCGACCGACCGTGAGAGCTGGTTGTTCGTCTGGACCCACCATCACATTCTGTTTGATGGCTGGAGCCTGGCTCAGATCTTGGGTGAGGTGTTCCATTGTTATGAATCGTTGTTAAATGGTGTGGCTCCCGAGCTCGCCCCTGTCAAATCGTACCAAGAGTATATTGCATGGCGAGCTCAGGAAGGCGACAAGGACAGTGAAGCATTCTGGCGCGGCCAGCTCGAGGGCATGGAGTCGGCGACGCCCATCATGGTCGATACCGCCCCGGCAGCAACGGGCGGCCGGGAGGCCGACGGTCTAAATCTGTATGTCCAGCACTGTGATCGTGCCCTGGGCTCGGCACTGAACGCTTTGGCCAAGGACAAGCAGTGTACGCTAAACACACTGATCCAGGCTGCTTGGGGAATGTTGCTCTACAAGTACAGCGGTGAGTCAGATATTGTCTTCGGGATGACGGTAGCAGGCCGTCCGGTTGAGGTGGACGAGATCGAGTCAATCGTCGGGCTGTTCATCAATACCGTACCGATGCGAATGGATATCCAGGGCGCAAGCTCAGTCACCTCGGTTTTGGCGGCTATCCAGAAGCAGCAGGTGAAGATCATGGAGCACGAACAGACGCCGTTGGTGGATATTCAGGCTTGGTCGCCGCTGGCAAACGGCGAGGCGTTGTTCGATTCTATCGTGGTGGTTGAGAACTACCCGATGGGTGATGTGCTAATGAAGCAGGAAGGGCCTTTGGCGATCCGGTCGGTGCGCTTCGATGAGATCACGAACTATCCCATCACCTTGATTGCGATGCCTGGCGATCAGCTGTCCTTCAAGATTGTGTTCGATCCGGAGAAAGTCGCAGCGAATGCTGCGGAGACGATGCTGAGCCATTTCATTTGCCTGCTTGAGAGCATTGCCGCCCAGCCGGATCGTGCGGTTTCACAGCTTGCTTACCTGCCACAGGACGAAGCGGCGGCGTTACTGGCGATGAGCCGGGGTGAAGAGGCTGAGTATCCATCACTGTCGTTACCGGTGTTGGTGGCGCAGCAGGTGAGCTTATCGCCCAGTGCCGTGGCGCTAAAGTGCGCGGATCAGTCGCTGACCTATTTGCAGTTGCAGCAAAAGAGTGATCAGCTGGCCCACTGGCTTGTGGAGCAAGGGCTCGGTAAGGGAGATCTGGTTGGCCTGTGCATGGAGCGGTCAGTAGACATGGTCATCTCGATGCTGGCGATCATGAAAGCCGGTTGTGCCTACGTACCCTTGGATCCGGACTACCCGGCCGAGCGGCTAGGTTTCATCCTGGAGGACTGCGAGGCACGCCTAGTACTGACTCAGCAACAGCTGCTTGCGCGGCTACAGGGGCTGGCACTGCGGGAAGTGACATGGTGCGCAGTGGACGAAGCGTGGGACCGTATCGGCCAGTACTCTTACCTGCCCGTTGATGTCTCCGTCGCGATGGACGATGCAGCCTACCTGATTTATACCTCAGGCTCGACTGGGCGGCCCAAAGGGGTGATTAACCACCACCGAGGGCTGTGTAACCGCCTGCATTGGATGCAAGAGCAGTTCCAGCTGGGGGTGAATGACAAACTGCTGCAAAAGACCACGTTCTGTTTTGATGTGTCGGTATGGGAGCTCTTTAGCCCGCTGATCGCCGGTGCAACCTTGGTCATGGCCAAGCCCGGCGGACACCTTGACCCTGACTATTTGGTCGAATTGATCCGGCACGAACAGATCACGCTGATGCACTTCGTCCCGTCAATGCTCGAGGTTTTCTTGCAAGCTGACGGGGTGGAAACATGTACCTCATTGCAGCGGGTGGTATGTAGTGGTGAGGCATTGAGTTATTCCTTGAAGCAACGTTTCCATGCCCGTCTTGGTGCCTCATTGTTCAACTTCTACGGCCCGACCGAAGCAGCAATAGAAGTTTCACGCTGGCACTGTGGTGACGATGCCGGCCGGGAGATCGTGCCGATTGGTTATCCTGTGCCGAATACTCAGTTGTACGTGCTCAACAAGGATCGGCAGTTGCTGCCGGCCGGCATGACCGGTGAGTTGTACATTGCCGGTGAGCAGGTGGCAACGGGCTACCACAAATTGCCAGAACTCAGCCAGAAGGTGTTTGTTGCCGATCCCTATGCCTCCAAGGCAGGCGCGGTGATGTACAAAACCGGCGATTTGGTTCGGTATCTGCCAAACCGAGCGATCGAGTATCTCGGGCGGGTAGACTTTCAGGTTAAATTACGTGGTCAGCGTATTGAGCTTGGCGAAATCGAGGCGGCGATCACCCGAGCCTGCGGCGCGACATCCCTAGTGACGGTTTTCCTGAGCGAAAGAGGGGATCAAAAATTACTGGCTTACCTTGTTAAGGACAACGGGCCGGTTGATGAAGCCGAACTCAAACAGAAACTTACCGAGTCCCTCCCTGCCTATATGGTTCCTTCGTTGTGGGTCCAGCTGGAGTGTTGGCCACTGAACGCGAACGGCAAGGTAGACAGAAAGGCATTGCCAATCCCGGACTTGGCCCTAGCGGGGAACGACAATTACGTTGCCCCACGCGATGAGCGGGAGGACGTGCTGGCACAGTTGTGGCGGGAGTTGTTGCAAACGCGTCGAGTGGGGATTCACGATAACTTCTTCGAACTCGGTGGTGACTCTATTTTGTCAATCCAGTTTGTTTCCCGGGCGAAGCAGGCAGGGTACCTCTTTACGGCAAAACAGCTGTTTGAACAGCCGACAATAGCCCAGTTGGCACAGATTGCCAGTACTGGTGAAAGTGGTGGCGTAGCCAAAGCGGAGCAGGCTGCGGTGGTGGGAAGGGTACCGATGTTACCGATGGCCCATTGGTGGCTGTCGGCACAGCCCGCCCAAACCACCCACTTCAACCAGGCGATGCTGCTCTCGGCTCCGGCAGGGATGGACGCGGGGGCACTGAAGGTGGCGATCAATGCCCTAGTGGTACATCACGACGCACTGCGCACCGCGCTGGAGCATGAAGGGGGGAGGTGGCAGACCCATATCCTCCAACCCGTAATGGAGGTGCCCGTCCACCGCTACGATGTTGCCGGCGACGAAGGCGGTTGGGCTGAGCAGATAGAGCACGTTGCAGGGCGGCATCAGGCGCAGACCGATCCGTCGGCAGGGCAAAATATCCAGTTGCTGTGGTTCGACGCTGGAGTCGGCGGTGCTGGCCGGTTGGCCCTGATCGTCCATCACTTGGTTGTGGACGGGATTTCTTGGCGTGTACTGATCGAGGATCTCAATACGGCCTATCAGCAGGCTGTCAGCGGGCTGCCGATCGCGTTACCGGAGAAGACGCACTCGGTGGCCGAATGGGCTGAAGAGTTGGCAGATCGTGCACAGAGCCAAGGTGTCGAAAACCAGCATGATTACTGGTTAGCTGCCGCTCAGGCCAAAGGGGAGGTTGTGGCGCATGATGTCACCTCTGCGCCCGAGGACAATGTCGAAGCCTCAGTGGATGCTTGGGTTGACGCGATATCGCCCGAGGTCTCGGCGGCGATCGTCGGCCCGGCCAACAAGGCTTACCGAACCCAGGTCAATGATTTGTTGCTCACGGCATTGTCGCTGGCCGTTGCTGGCGCTAGCGGCAGGGTGCGCGTTGATCTCGAGGGGCATGGCCGAGAGGGGAGCCGCTTAGATGTATCCCGTACCGTTGGGTGGTTCACCAGTCTTTACCCGGTCGCCTTGAAGCTGCCGCAGACTGGGCTCAAAGCACAGATCCAAGCGGTTAAGGAGCAACTTCGCGCAATACCAGACGGTGGACTGGGTTACGGTTTGCTACGGTATCTGCAGCAAGATGATGCGCTGGACTGTCAGTCGCAGATCGCCTTTAACTACCTCGGTAGGCTTGATGGCTCGGAAGGCGCGGACACCCCCTTCCAGCTGGAATACGGCAGTGCCGGGCCGAACCGGGCAGCGGATCACCATCGGCGACATGAGATTGTCATAGATGCATGGCTGGTCGAGGGGCAGTTGCATGTTCGCTGGAGCTATAGCCGCTGTTTGCATGCCCAAGCAACGATTGCCGAGCTGGCCAGCCGCTTCCGCACGGCATTGACTGATATTGCCCGTCATTGTGGCAATAGCCTTAAGCTTGGCTATACGCCATCGGACTTCCCGACGGTTGAGCTCAACCAGCAGCAACTGGACAAGCTTGCTGCCAGTGATATCGATGATATCTACGCGCTCACACCGACCCAGCAGGGGATGCTGTTCCATAGCCTTTACCAGCAGGGAAGCGGTGTCTATGTAAACCAATTCCGCTGCCGCTTCGGTGACGGTTTTGAGCGGGACGCCTTCCAGGAGGCATGGGGAAGGCTTATTGGTCGCCATGAGGTGCTACGAACCGGGTATGTTTGGCAAAAGCTTGCCGCGCCGGTTGCGGTGGTACAGAGCCGGCCGGACATCCGCTGGACTGAATTGGACTGGCGTCATATGTCTACCGCAGAGCAGGAACAGGCACTCGCGGCCTGGTTGAATGCGGACAGAGAGCAAGGGTTCGATTTGACGCAAGCCCCCTTGATGCGCTTGAGCCTGATCCGGATGGCCGACGATGTTGTCCAGTTTGTTTGGAGCCATCACCATATCTTGATGGACGGTTGGAGTATGGCTCAGTTGTTTAAGGAGCTGTTTACCGATTACGCCTATGCCAGTGAATTTCTGCCAGTGCCGACGTTCCGCTACCACGCCTACCGAGGCCACATTGAGTGGCTATCGGATCAGGATCCGCAAGCGGCAAACGCCTATTGGCGTGAGCAGCTGGGAACGTTCGCCGAGCCGACGCCATTGCCCCGGGATACGGCGAGGGGAGCCGCCACCGCGCCGAACAATGAGCGCCATCAATGTTTGTCTGCCAGCCAGACACGCCAGCTTGAGCAATTTGCCCGACAGCACCATATCACGCTGAACTCATTGGTACAGGGAGCATGGGCGCTACTGTTACACCGCTACTCTGGCTGTCGCGATATCGTGTTCGGTTCAACGGTGTCGGGGCGCTCGGCTGAGCTTACCGGGGTCGAGGAAATGGTCGGCCTGTTTATCAATACCCTGCCGGTCCGGTTTGACATTGATCCTGACCAGCCGTTGCTCGAATGGCTGCAGGAAATCCAGTTGGCCCAGGCCGGGATGCGCCAGTTCGAATATTCTTCGTTGGCTGAGATCAAAGGGCTAACAAACGTGCCGCTCGATCTGCCTTTGTTCGAAAGTATTGTGGTGTTCGAAAACTACCCGGTTGATGAAATCCTCAAGCAGCATGATGACGGCTTCGATATTTCGCAGATCAGCTTCCATGAAGTGACGAACTATGCACTAACTCTGATAGTCAATCCTGGCGAGGGGCTGCACTTCAAGCTGCTGTACAACGACAGCCGGTTTGAGCACGGCACGATTTCATCTTTGCTGGAGTATCTCGTCGAGCTGCTGAGCAAAATGATCGATAGCCCCCACCAGCCACTGTCACGGCAGCAGGTCTTGCCGGCGGCACAGCAGCAACTGGTGGTCGTTGAGCCGAACCAGACCGATAGCGAGTATGCCGCCGGTAATGTTGTTGATGCCCTTCGCTATTGGGCTGAGCACTGCCCCAGTGCCGAGGCCGTAACGTTTGACGGCCGAACGCTCAGTTATGCCGAGCTCAATAGGCAAACCAATAAGCTTGCCCATTGGCTGCGAGAGCAGGGCGTCGGCAAGGAAACCTTTGTCGGGATTTGTGCCGAGCGGTCGTTGGAGATGGTTATTGCGATCTGGGCCACGATTAAGGCGGGAGGCGCATATGTGCCGTTCGACCCGGATTACCCTGCCGAGCGTTTGGCCTATATGTTGGAGGATGCCGCTGTTTCGGTGCTGCTGACCCAAAGCGCGCTGATCAGTCGCCTGCCCGACGATCTGGCCATGCAGCTATGCTGCCTTGACCAAATGGACAGCCAGCTGGCGGCCTATACCGAAAGCGCACTGGAGGCCGAGTTCGATGCGGATCAAGCAGCTTATATGATTTACACCTCGGGCTCGACCGGACGGCCCAAAGGCGTGGTCAATAGTCACGGCGCATTATGGAACCGACTCCAGTGGCAGACCCAAATGCTGGGGCTGGATCGTAGCGATGTGTTTGTCCAAAAAACGACGTTCTGCTTCGATGTGTCGGTATGGGAGTTCTTTAATCCGCTGATCATCGGTGCCCGCTTGGAGGTTGCTCGTCCCGGGGGGCACCTTGACAACAACTACCTGCGCCAGCTTATCCAGTCTAAAGGGGTGTCGGTTATTCATTTTGTGCCCTCCATGCTGCAGCTGTTCATCGACTCGACGGGCGTCGAACAGTGCCGTTCGTTGGCCAATGTGGTTTGCAGCGGCGAGGCGCTGCCGCGCGATTTGGCTGAGCGAGTGGCGGCCAAGCTGCCAATGGCGGAACTGGTAAACCTGTATGGCCCGACGGAAGCGGCGATTGATGTCTCTATCTGGAAATGCAGCGAGCCATCACCAAGCAAGGGGGTGCCGATTGGTCGTGCTGTGCCGAACACCAAGCTTTATATCCTTGATGAACATCTGGTTCCGGTGCCATTTGGCGCCAAGGGAGAGTTGTATATCGGGGGCTGTCAGCTGGCGAGGGGCTATTGGAATCGTCCTGAATTGAATGAAGAGCGCTTTGTTCCCGATCCGTTTAGTGATAAGGACGGCCAGAGGCTCTACCGGACAGGGGATCAGGTGTGCTATTCCGCGCCTGGGGTGATCGAGTACATCGGCCGGTTGGACTTTCAGGTTAAGTTACGAGGCCAGCGGATTGAGCTGGGCGAGATCGAGGCCGCAATCAGCCAGCATTGCTCAGGTCAGGCTGCCGTTGTTTTGCATGAGGATGCCGGCGGGCAGCGTTTGGTGGCTTTTGTCGCCGGGACTGACCGCAGTGGGTTCGATGAGCCGGCATTGCGCAGCGCTTTGGCGGCCTCATTACCGGCTTATATGGTGCCGGGCCAGTTCGTGATGCTGGCCGACATGCCGCTGACCCCGAATGGGAAGCTGGATCGCAAGGCCTTGCGGGTTCCAGCCTTTAGCCCACAGGTGACGGATGCGGTACTGCCGAAGACCCAGGAGGAGGCGTGTATTGCCAGCATCTGGCAAGAGGTCCTCGGGGTAGATGTGATAGGGAGAAGCACCAACTTTTTCGAAGCCGGAGGTCACTCGTTATCACTGATCAAAGTGCAGTCACTGATTGCCGAGCGACTTGGCAGAGATATCACACTGGTGACGTTGTTTGAGTATCCGACCATTTCTGCCCTGGTGGGGTACATGTTTGATGAACAGCAGGCCGCGCAAGCCGAGCAGGAAAAAGCGCGCGAAACACAGCATAACGAACGCCGCAAAATCGGCACAAACAGATTGATGCGCCGCCGTTCACTGTCGGCGGGTACAAGTAATGACAAGGAGTTCTCGAAGAATGTCAAATAAGGAATTTTTGCCGGAAAATGGCTTAGAAGTCGCAATTGTAGGGATGGCCGGAAAATTCCCGGGGGCTGAGGATATCGAGCAGTACTGGCAATTGCTGGCTGAGGGTAAGGAGGCGATTACCTTTTTTAACAATGAAGAGCTCGATAGCCAGAGTGTCGATCCTTCGATGGTTAAGGATCCCAACTATATCAAAGCACGAGGGGTGATTAATAAGCCGGAGTATTTTGATGCTGCTTTCTTCGGTATTGCACCGAGGGAGGCGGAAATCATGGATCCGCAGCACCGCCTTTTTTTGGAGTTGTCTTGGACCGCTCTGGAAAATGCCGGTTACAACCCAGATGCGGTACCCGGCCCCGTTGGTGTCTACGCCGGGGCCGGCTTCAACTCCTACATGGTGATGAAGCTGACTATCGATCCGTCGTTCATTACCCAAGAGAATGCCTTACAGCATCTGTTTAATAACGACAAGGATTACGTCGCTACGCGCACTTCCTACAAGCTGAATCTGCGCGGGCCGAGTGTCAATGTGCAGTCGGCATGCTCGACCTCTTTGGTTGCCACCCACTTGGCATGTCAGAGCTTGATCAGTGGAGAGTCGGATATGGTGCTGGCAGGGGGAATTGCTGTCAGGGTGCCCCAGAATGCGGGCTACTGGTACCAGCAGGGATCGATTTTCTCCAAGGATGGCCATTGTCGTGCCTATGATGCGGACGCGAACGGAACCGTGAGTGGTAACGGTGGCGGTGTGGTCGTGCTTAAGCGACTAGAAGATGCTCAAAGGGATGGCGATCGGATTTATGCGGTGATTAAGGGGACGGCAATTAACAACGATGGTGCTAGCAAGGTTGGTTTTACCGCGCCAAGCGTTCAGGGTGAGGCGGCGGCCATCCGCTCTGCGCAGGCTATTGCGGAAGTCAGCCCGGAGACAGTTCGTTACATTGAAGGTCATGGCAGCGGGACCGCCCTTGGCGATCCGATAGAGGTCGAGGCGCTTACCAAGGTGTTCCGCAAGCAAACGGAGAAGACACAATATTGTGCAATCAGCTCGGCAAAATCTAATATCGGCCACTTGGATACAGCCGCTGGAATGGCGGGCTTGATCCGTGCAGCCATGTCGGTTGACAGGGCTGAGATATTGCCCAATGCCAATTTCAGTCAGCCGAACCCCCGCATAGATTTTGCCTCGAGTCCGTTTTATGTTCCCAGTGAACGCAAACCGTGGCCAGAGGATAACCATTCGCGTCGGGCGGGCGTCAGTTCATTTGGTATAGGCGGCACCAATGGCCATATTGTGCTGGAGCAAGCACCGCCTGAGGTAGCCTCGGTGCCATCTAGGCAAACGCAGTTGTTGTTATGCTCGGCGAGAACCGCATCGGCATTGAAGGCGCGTTGTGAGGATCTTGCTGATTATTTCAGGGCTAATACAGAGGTGAATTTGGACGATGTCGCCTATACGCTGCAGGTCGGGCGTAAGCCATTTGAATATCGTGCCGCCTTTGCGGTCAGCGAAAAAGATGATGTAGCTTCCATTATGCGTGATCAGTGGCATAACGACATGGTTGCCGGAGGGCTAACTGATCATAAACCTGATATCGTTTTCATGTTTTCCGGTCAAGGGAGTCAGTATCCTGGTATGGCAAAGGAACTGTACCAGGCTTATCCCGCCTTCCGCGAAGTGATCGATGAAGCTGAGGTGTTACTGGTCGAGCAAGCCGGGCAGGGTATTCGTGACTTGTTATTTGTCACGGAGCTTGGCTCTGCTGTCGAATTAAATCAGACTCGATTAACCCAGCCAGCCTTGTTTGTTGTCGAATATGCCTTAGCCAAGTTATTGATGAGTTTCGGGATCAAGCCAAAGGCGTTGATCGGGCACAGTATTGGCGAATATGTTGCCGCAGCCCTGTCAGGGGTGATGACATTTCACGAGGCCCTTCGCCTTGTTGCCTACCGTGGTGAGCTGATGCAAGGAATGGCTGAGGGTACGATGCTGTCGATCCGCATGTCTGAGGAGCGGGTGGAGCCACTGTTGTCGGAGGATATTTCCCTCGCCGCGGTCAATGCTCCGAATGCTTGTGTGGTCGCAGGGCGGAGTGATGCTATTTCACTGCTGGTGAAAGCACTGGAAGACGAGGGAGAGCTATGCCAAGAGCTGCGAACATCGCACGCCTTCCACTCTTTTATGATGCAACCGGCGGTTGAGCCTTTCGTCAAAGCGGTAAGGAATATTCAATTACAGGCCCCGACCATACCGTTTATTTCCAATGTAAGCGGGACTTGGATCGAGGCAAAACAGGCAACCAACCCTGAATACTGGGGGCAGCATTTGAGGCAGGCTGTAAGGTTTGCTGAAGGTATTGATAGTCTACTGGACTTGGAGTTCCCGTTATTTGTAGAAGTTGGCCCAGGAAATACTCTGTCGACACTGGCAAAACAGAGCATGAAACAAAACGCGGAGCAAGAATGGCCGGTTATCGCTGCATTACCGCGTGCCGATCAGGCGACCAGGGCTGACGACCATTTTCTGAGTGCACTGGGCGAGTTGTGGACCCGCGGTGGGACTCTCGATTGGGAGCCGTTGCACCAAGGCCGGTCACGGCGACGTATTCCGTTGCCAACCTATCCATTTGAGCGCAAGCGCTATTGGCTTACGGATGATGGGAGCGATGCTGGCGAGGAGCACGAAACGCTCTTTTCGGAAGCGCAAGATAATAAAGTGGTGATGCCGACGAACGATATCGAATGGTCAGTGGCGGCGATCTGGCAGAATTTGTATGGCTTAGAAAAGATCGGTATTCATGAAAACTTCTTCCATCTGGGCGGGGATTCGATGTTGGCCATTCAGTTGGTGGCGGAATTGCAATCTTTCTTCGAGATAGAGTTGCCGCTGGCTGAAGTGTTGCAGTACCCAACGATTGCCGAGCAGGCGGAAAGGATTGCCGAAGCGCGCCGTAGCGGAGGGAAGGTCGTCAACCATTCGCCGGTGGTGAGGATCCAACCGAAAGGGAGCAAGCCACCGTTTTTCTGCGTTCACCCTGCCGGAGGGATCGTTCACTGCTACATCGAACTGGCAAGGATGTTGGGTAAAGAGCAGCCTTTTTATGCCTTGCAACACCCAGGCATTGATGGGAAGTGCGAGCCATATACACGCTTTGACGTGATGGCTGAGTACTACATCAAAGCAATCCGAGAGGTCCAGCCTGAGGGGCCTTATTATATCGGCGGTTGGTCTTTTGGCGGCACCGTTGCCTATGAGATGGCGCAGCAGTTGGTTGCAATGGGCGAAGAGGTGGCTGTGTTGGTAATGATGGATACGCCAGTGCCGTCAGCCGTTTATGGTGCAGATTTGCTTCGAGATGAGTTCGATGCTGCCGGGATCTTTACATTCCTTGGACGGGGGATCGGTCAGATCTTTGGCAATAGCTTGGATATTGATCCGAATGAGCTCAACGGACTAGAGCCTGAGGCTCAGTTCGAACGAGTACTAGAAAAAGCGGGAAGCATCAATGATATGTCCGAGAGCGGGGCTGCGCGTGAGCAGCTGGAACAAATTATTGATATGTTCAAGGTAGCCGATAGTGCAGAACGTCAATATCAGCCACAACCGTACCATGGAAAAGTAAAGCTTATTCGGGTGCAGGATTTGGACGATTACGAGTTTACCGGCTATAGCGAGCATCCGGATATCAAGAACCCGGCTTTCGGTTGGGATCATGTTGCTACGGATCTCGAATGCCGTATGGTTCCCGGGACCCATATGACAATGGTTGTTGCCCCCTATGTTAGAGAGGTGGCACGGACATTATCGACTGTGCTGGCTGAAGCCCACAGCCAGAATGAGCAACCTCAGGCGTTGACTATGGTATAGAGGAGAATAGTGATGTGCTCGGCATTGGGCTTGATGGCCACTGGAAATTCGGTACTGGGTGTCAATTATGATTTTCAGTTTGATCATGGCATGGTGGTGATCAATCCCCGCAACCTGCACAAATGGAGCGAACTGCCCCTTGGAGGGCAGTTTCGCTGGCACAGCCGCTATGGTTCCGTCACATTGGTTCAGTTCGGCTGCGAGCTCCCCTGCGGGGGAATCAACGAAATGGGACTGAGTATCCACTTGCTCGAGCAGCGCGATGCTGCCTATCCGCCTTTGAGTTTGCTGGAGCCTACCTTGAGCGAGTTGCAATGGATCCAGTACCAACTCGATACCTGCGCCAACATTGATGAGGTGCTGGCAGGTCTGACGACTATCAAGGTACATAGCCAATTCATCCCGCTTCACTACGTGATTGCCGATAGTACCGGGCAAGGCGCAGTGATTGAATTTGTCCACGGCGAGATAGAGGTGAGTCGCTTTCAAGCCGGCAAGCCACTCGTGTTGACCAATCATAGCTTGGCCAGCAGTCGCCAGTATTATCAACAGTATCGTTTATCGAAGCAGCCGATACCTTGCTCCAGTACCTCAAGTGCCCGTTATTGCCGGCTGTTTGACTACAGTCAGACCTTTCAGGATGGTGAGGCCCCCGAGCAATTTGTCAGCGAGGGACTGGCTAGAGTGGCGATTGCGGGTAAGCGCTGGGACTCACTGCTGCAGTTGTTTTGCGGCGCAGGCAGTTTCAGGACTTGCTGGCAGATCATTTTCACTCCAGGCAAGAGGAGCATGGGATTTAGCCGGTATGCCAATGGTCGCGGGTTTGAAATTAGTTTGGATGACTGGGCCTTTGATACGCTCCAGGAGCGTTTATGTTGTGATCTCCACCTATCATCCGATCGTGGTGGTAAGCCGAATATGACCCCTTATTCATACCATGAGAATCGTCGGATAATCACCAAGACATATCGGCCCTACAAGCGGCATTTTCCGGCCAGGGCGATTGAAGAAATAGCCCGCTATCCCGATCAATTTGTGGTATTTGAACAGTGATATTAAACATAGGATGTTGAAAGTAAAAATGAAAGCTCAGTTGAAAGTTGTCAATGAAAAGCCAGCGCAAGCTATCGAAACGTGGTTTGCCAATTTTTCAAATCACGACAATGGTGATTACCGTTTGATTTGTTTCCCTTTTTCTGGCGGCGGTGCCAACATCTATCGCCAGTGGCCAGCGCACCTGCCACAGACGGAAGTGTGGGCGTTGAAGCTACCGGGTCGGGAGGCCAGGTTCTCCGAGCCGGTGATAACCGACCTTGCTCTGTTGGTTGAAACGCTGGCACCGATAGTAAAGGCTTTGATGGATAAGCCATGCGTGTTCTTCGGTCATAGCATGGGGGCTTTGATTGCTTTTGAGTTGGCCCGTTATATGGAAAAACATTACGGTTGCTCACCTAAACTCTTAGTCGTATCAGGCTTTCGTTCACCCGAAAGGAAGAGCAAGAAGCGACAGTTGCATGCCTTGTCTGAGTCTGAGTTTGTCAGTGAACTGCGTGAATACGGCGGGACGGTACCGCAGATCCTTGAGCATCGAGAAACTATGCTGCTGCTATTGCCGATGCTTCGCGGCGATTTCAAGATGCACGAAACCCATTGTTTTGATCCCTCTCAGTCGGTCAGCTGCCCAATTCATGCGCTCTATGGTCGCGCCGATGAAGTTGCCGATAGGGACGATATCGAAGGCTGGGAAAAATATACTCAAGGAGCGTTTGCGATTACGGCGTTCGACGGCGAGCACTTCTTCCTTAATGCCGAGTATCCCCGGATCTGTGGTTTGGTAGAAACGCAGATGGGTAGTGTGACTTCAGACCGGAGAAGGTTCCGTGCCTAGGGGGGAGAGTTACGCCGATGATATATCGGCTCACGATATCATCTATATCATGGCCAATAACGTCGATAGCTGGCCTCGGCTTTATCGTGATCTTGCAATGTGCGAACAGGAGCAAGTTGATCGGTTTGTGTTCGAGAAGGACAAAGCGAGGTATACGGTCAGCCATTGGTATATGCGTCAGATTTTAGCCGACCATCTTGGTTGCACCAGGAGCGAGCTCGTCTTTTCCCAAGGCCCCTATGGCAAACCATACCTAAGCGGACAGACAGGTTTGTTTTTCAACTTGAGCCACAGTGACGAGTGCAGCGCCTTGGTGGTAAGCCGTTATGGCGAAGTGGGGGTCGATGTTGAATCGACGAGCCGTATGTCCGTGAGCGAGATTGAATCACTTAAGTATGCCGTGCTGACGAATGCTGAGCGCAAAAGCCTAGTGCGTTTGCCGGCAGACCAAAAGAGTGAAGGTTTTATGCGGTTCTGGACTCTGAAGGAAGCCTATTTGAAGCAGAAAGGGTGGGGATTGTATTACGATTTGGCCAAGTTGAGTTTTTCAATTGATGAGCCGATTGCAGTGGAGGTTGCCGGAGAGAAGGATCGGTACATTAAGCTCGGTTGCACTCAGCAGCAGGGACATACTGTGTCTTGGGCAACACTTAATCGTGCAGCTCCGCTGATCAGGCATCTTGAATGGCCAACTTAGGTTGAATCTTGTGCATAATCTGGGCTTGATGTGATGCTTTGACTATATATCAGGGGTTAAATCAAAAAAAACAGTAATTGATCAAATTTTTTTTGCATTAATAAAATTATGTGATAAATTGCTTTCAAGATTTGAGAGCATCAAATTGCGAATAAAATGATCACTCTCCTTAGAACGGGGGAGGGTGGTGTAAAGGTCTGTTAATGCATTTGCGTGATTGAGACCTGCTGGGGAAGCCCAGTGAATATCCTGATTGGAACCCAGGGTATTAGGAACGGGAAACGGCCCTGAGCGAAAGCTCAGGGCCGTTTTTTCTTGTCTACACAAATAACAGGGCAAGGCGTCTATCAGGCTTAAGTATTGGCGGTATTGTAACGGCGGTTACGTCCTGACCAAATTGTCGTGTCGGCCAAATCTTCAATTGGGTTTTCTTCTCTCACCCGGCTTCTTCTTCGACGATGAAGACTGCCCTGCGTATTTTTTTGGTAGTGGCTGCTAAGCTGCCGGAGGCTCTTGATATCAGATAATTTCATCGTTCTCTCCTTAAACAGATACTGATACCAGCATAGTAGTCTTACCTGAATATAAGTTGACACAGATGCTCAATTAGTTGCATTTGGTTGGTTGTCTAGGGTTCTTTTTTTATTTGTGTGATGTATGCAGAATCTCTTGGTGCGGTAAACATTAGAAAGTGTCTTTTTCAAGTAAAAGTAATTTATTTTGTTTTGTGTTTACTGGGGGCTTTCTGATTGGATTAAAATATGTCTTCTCGTCCAAGTTGCCAATTTTTGTTGTTTTATTACATGAAAGCAATGGATTAATTTGAGCTCCGTCACGTTTCGGGATACTATTTAGCCGTTTATTGATGAATAATTTCACGATGAGGTGGCAAAATGATTGAGATGTTAGCATTACCGCAAATCTACCTGGCTCGTCTAAAAGCAGAAGAGCAGAAAGCGAAGCAAAAAGACGCTAAAAAATAAAATGACAATGAACTGTCGTCCCTTTGGCGATCGGTGAAGGTATAAATGAAGAAGCGGCTCATGAAGATGAGCCGCTTTTTTAATATGTTTACTCGTTATTTAACCAGAGTAGATCTTGTTCTGAAACATACTCTTTATAACCGGCTTCCCAGCCTTGAATAGCAAGCTTTTCATTTTCGGTATTTAGGCATTGGCCTGTATATTGTTGTCCTTTTTTACCGTGCTTGTATGTTTTGTAAGGCAGGCAGTAATCTTCAATACCCTGTTGGTAGCCAAGGCGATAATCGTCAATAGCTCCCTGTGGCAAGTCGCTAAGTTTGTTGAGCTCTGGCTCGGTGCGCACTAGTCGACCATTTTCACCGTCTTTGACACCGAGCATTTTCCATTGGTTTTCTTTCGCCAGTTCTGTGTCATAGGACTGGCCACTACAAGCCGCTAAGCTGAGGACAGCTACAACTAAAACGAGGTGTTTCATCGTCTACCTCCGCAAGCAAATGTGAATTTGTTCCTGTTCGCGTCAATAGACAGGCTATCTGACTGCTGGACAGGTCTTACACTTTAAGTATATATACCCATGAAAAAACGGGCATAAAAGCCCGCTTCAATACGGTGGTTTTAGTCTCAATGGCTAGAAAGCAATCTGGAAGGGGCTGTGCGAGGCCAGTAGTAGCCTAGGTAGTTCCAGCCAACCCACAGGACGAGGCCGGTGGCAACGACCATCTCAAAAATACCTAGTCGCTCAAGCCATGACCAATGCGGGTAATAGATAGCAAACCAATCGGTGAGGCGCTCAAGGGCAACGGCGCTGATCACCGACGGGAAGGTGACGGCAGCCAGTGAAGGTTGGAATCGTTGCTTTAGCAAATTGAAGTAGCACAGGTAGACGAGGATGGTCATGGTGATCCCCACACCAGCCAAGGCACCGGTCAAGACAGGGTCTGGCTCACTGACATTCAATAGGTAAGCGGTCAGGGATAAATTGACCGGAGCGGCCATGATCGCAAGAGTCGGCCTAGCTGGTCGTGGTAAGCGTCCAGCAAAGCACAGGCGATAGAGCACAACGGGCAGCATCAAGAAGTAAATGGCGATGCAAACATCGGTCATGGCCAGGGCGAAATCGTGGTGGCCAAGTTGCGGGCCAGCCAAAGTACCACTGATTGCCCCTACTGGATACAAGAACCAGCTAGGGTACATGTTGGTTAACCGAAAGTTTTTGATTTGGCAGAAAAAGAAGAAACCCATCATAAACATGTGCAGGGTCAGTGCCGGGTACCAAAGAAAGCGAGCGACTTCAACATGGAGTGAAGACAGGTAGTCAGATAAGACCAGCATAGTCATCGACATTGGTGCCATCAAACTACCGTATAGAGGGTGGCGGAGATCCTGAATAAAGCGTTTGGGGTTGAGCAGGTACTTCACAATGACGGGGATAAGCAGGATCGCGCCGATCAGCGCACCAATCCCGCGGTACCAATCGGCATGGTCAGGGAAGTAGAGTGACCAGGCGAGCCCAGTCCCTATCGAGGCTAGGGCCAGCGCGGCTTGGGCCGTAGGAATATGTATCAAAGCATTGGTGAATGCTGTCATTTAGCTATTAAAACCTTCGTTGAGCGTAAAACAGATTTTGAGAAGGGGCATTCTACACCAGTTTGACTGTGAGGTTACGGGGGGGGGATCAAAACACAGTTTGGGTTTGATCACATTTTGGTAGAAGATTTGGCGAATCAAGGTTGCTAAAAGTGGAATTTAGTACCATATTTATTTTGTGACCTGTAAATGAGCTGATTTATATTTAGCTTTCGGAGGAATGAGCTGTTTTCGTACATGTGGCTCAAGGGTACAGGTAATAGGTTGATGTGAGTCAACCGCACTAAGCGTCGGTATTGCTTAGTTTACAATTTGGTTAAGTGACAAAAAACGAAAGTACTTCTTCGCCAAACACAAAAGATGTCCGATTTAAATTTGTGACTATATCGGATACGGCATACTCAACGTAATGAGTGGCGAAGCCTCAAGTTGTATTTCAATCACCGCTCTGTGTGTACTGCGAGGTAGACTGGGGCAACAGAATAGAGATAAAACTAAGCCGCACTGCAATGGTGCGGCTTTTATTTTGCAGCTAAAAAATATCGCTATTTTCTTGAAAATACTAACCTGCTGTTTTTAAACGTCTGTTTTATGTTATCCACAAAAACAGTGGGTAACTTGGGCGTATAAAACCGTAGAGGGTAACCGGTTGGTCGTTTTGCTGGGGGACCAGCCCCTAAGTTTACTCTGGGGCTGATAATTTACCGCACAGTTGTGACTCGACTGGTCCGTTCGCCAGAGACTGAGCGAACTTTAACTCCTGAGGTGACGGTAGGCGGTGCCTGAAGATCCACCACGGTCCAGCTGTTCCCATTATCTGTCGAATATTCAACGGCCAGACCCGGGAAGGGAGAGTTTACTTGCAGCAAACCGGACTTGATAGTGGCTCCCGGAACAGGAAGATTGAAAGCAATGCCTGCAGCTTCCATTTTCGGGAATACTTTTTGTGCAACCAAGTTGGCAAAATGGTTGTAGTCAGCCTTTCTTGCCTCTTCGTCAACAACCACTTTCGCTAGGTCATCAGCTTCCCAAGGAGCACGGTGCCAGGCACGCTCAGCGACACCAAGTAGTCGAGGGAATACCATGCCTTCGAATTGTTCCTCGGTACGTACTGTTTCAGCCCACAGTGAGCCCTGTAAACCAATCACTTTTTCTGGACGTGTAAGTGATTTCACGCTTGCAGCGTCAATCACTTGCTCTTTGGTTATCGGCGCACCAGCACGCGTGAAATCAGCATTGGCATACAGATCGTCCGGCATAAAGCCGAAGGTTTTACGGGTATCGGTAAATCGAGGCGCCCAGTAGTAGCCACGCTCGTTTGGATCCGGCTCGTAAGGGTGGTCAAAGTACATGTGGCTCGCTTGGTTATACACCACATCAAAGCCGTTGTTTGCGAGGTTATAGGCACGGTCAGCGACACCCCACTCCCAAATATTCTGCCATGCATTGCCGGATACCTTGGTATTCGCCAGTTGGGCTCGGGGGTAAACTTTCCCTTCGTTCATCAGACCATCTTCCCATCCACCGAGGTTGAGGTCGTAGTTGGCAGTGATTGTCGAAATACGCTCGACAAAGTAACGGCTAAGATCGGCAACGCTGTTAATTCCGTCGCTATTGTTGGCAATGAAATCTTGACAGATCGGGGAGTCTTTCCACGCACCGGCGATTTCATCCCCACCGAAGTGGAATTTTTTAAGAGGTTGAATATCTTGGTGTAACGAGACTAGATTGGCCACGACGGTATCGACAAAACGGTAGGTCGAGTCCATACAGACATTCATTGCGTTGTCTTTGAACATCTGAACTGAGAGGTAATCAGACTTATCTTCAAGGTCAGTGAGCAGATACTGCTCGGCACCAGCAATGTCACCATGCGCCATTAGGTTTGTATAACGGGCTTCCATTGCTTTGATAGCGGCATGGGCATGGCCAGGCATATCAAGCTCAGGGATTACCTCGATATTTAGATCATTGGCATAGCGAAGGATTTCCTTATAGTCTTGTGCCGTGTAATAGCCATTGGATTCTGTCGTTCCGTCAGGGCCAGCCCCCAAGAAAGGTAATATACACTGTGTGCCTGTCAGATCGTGGCAGCGATTGGCACCGACCTCGGTTAATTCTGGTAACTCAGCGATCTCAATACGCCAGCCTTCATCATCAGCAAGTCGGAGGTGAAGCTTGTTGAGCTTGAAAGTTGCCATTTGCTCAAGAAGCTGCAATATCGAGTCTTTGCTACGGAAGTTTCGGCTGGAGTCGACCGAAAGCCCACGGTAGGCAAATCGCGGTGCATCGACAACGCTGGCGGCAGGGATAGCTTGGCCATCTTTGAGCTGGAGCAAGGTTTGGGCAGCATAGAATGCGCCAGCCTCATCAACAGCTTTGATGCTGATTATTTCTGCTGCACTATCAACGTCTAGTTGGTAGGCTTCGGCCCACTTGTTATTGCCATCAATGGCAATCTGACCCCAGCCAATATGGATGATCTTTTGAGTTTGCGGTGACCATGCTGCGGTTGATAAGCCGAGCTGATTGGCAAGGTATTGGGCTTGCTCTTCATAGCCATTGTCGAAAACTACGACCCAGGAGCTATCGAGGCTAACCTGATCCGTGCCGATGGTTATTGAAGCTGGGGTAGGGATAACACCGCGAATGTTTTCTACTACACTGAGATCGGCATTACGCGCGAAGCGGTTCTGTGCGGTAAACGGATCATAATAATCGGTGATTAAATTACTGCCGTAGCGCTTCCACTTCTCAGGTGAATCAAAGTCCGCGACAAACGGTAGTTCCTCACTAGGTTTGACTGGAACTTTACCGTTGATTTTATTACTGGTGCTGGCGATCAGTGCTGTGACTTCTTGACCAGCGTCTTCTGATACAAGGTACCAGTTAGGCATGACATCGGTTTTAGCAACCTGCCAGTCTCCAGCATCAAACTCAAAATGGAAGGTATCACCGGGCTTTAAAGGAGTGAAATGTGCCGTAGGTTCCAGCTTGAAGATATCCCCATTGATATGGGTGACTTTTAGAGCGGGTGTAGCAA
The DNA here is from genome assembly GCF_003025555.1 of Photobacterium lutimaris. Lineage (GTDB taxonomy): Bacteria > Pseudomonadota > Gammaproteobacteria > Enterobacterales > Vibrionaceae > Photobacterium > Photobacterium lutimaris. The sequence goes on from NZ_PYMH01000005.1 coordinate 263,438, forward strand.
GTGTTTTCATCATTCGGATATGGCTGAAATAGATAGCCCAACCCGAAGCTGGCAGCTCTTTTGCACTGGTGTTGGTAAAAGATATCTCCCCGCGGAACGTACGCCAGTCATCTTGGGTGTTGTCAAGAACACCGTAAGTGACCTGTAGACCGTTGCCTAGTTGACTGATGTCATCAACGCTAATGGCGTAAGCAGGGACACTGCACGCAGCAGCAAGAGCGACTGATAATAGTGTTTTCCTTATCATCTTTATTCCTTATTCCCGTTAAGATTTATTTTGAGCCACGAAAGGGTAAATAAAAAGCAGAATAAGCAATAGTTATTATCTGTCATTGTGTATTTTTATATTCATATATATTAATCACCTCGATAATTTACTTATGACTTGTGACAATTTTGACTATTATTTTCCGAGGCATAGCACAACAATATATTTTAAGGCTATTTAGTTGTAACGGTTATTGCTGTTAGGATTATCAGTATACCTTGAGGGGGGATTCTATCCGTAATGGTGGAAGGAAATGATTATTTGAATTGCAATGTTATGTTTTAATTTGTTTTTTTATTGATTGTTCGCAAAGCAGAAGCCGCTGTATGGTAATTAATTGATTGGGTTTTATATTATGTCAGCATTTGGTGCAGCTATGAGAAAAAAATGGGAGTAATGTAAGTTTCACCATTTTTGGGATGTTACTCATTATTTTTTCAATTGGTGATTAAACCATCAGATATTATTATTACAATTTGCTATCTTGAATGCGTAAAAGGAATTGCACATATCAAGAGGTTAACTATGACCAGCACGCTCAACTCTTTGACCATACGCCAAACCTTACTCGTTACCTTCATTATTCCCACATTGCTGCTGTTGTCTGTAATTGGTTGGCAAACCCATCAATTAATGGATAAACGCTCTCAAGCCGATATCGCTCAGGAAACCGTTGTATTATTTAACCTTTATGATGAGGTGGCCCATCAGTTTGCGGTTGAGCGTGGATTAACAGCGGGTGTGATCGGTAGTAAAGGGGTGGGCCCTCAGGTTCAAGCTTTAAGAAAACAAAGGACTCTTGCGGACAATGCTTATCAGTCATTGCTGGCATTCACCCCCGAGTACTTGGATAGCCAAGCCGTTGAGCCGCTGCTGGAGGCGGTTCGCTCGCAATTGGATAGGCGCCGTGCAATCCGGCAGCAAGTAGATACATTGCAGCTGGTCGACTCCCCATTTGGCTATTACTCAAATATAAACCGCTTGGCACTGGATAACCTCGCCATATTACTGGCTCAAATAACCAATGCTGAACTCAAGCAGGAATTACAGGGCTTGCTGCAGTTGTTGATCACCAAAGAGCAGGCAGGGATGGCGCGCGGGGCACTCAATGGTGTATTCGCCAGCCAGCAAGCTGACCTCGGCCGTTATGCGCAAATTCAGACGTATATCAATGATGAAGCCTACGCCACCCGTCAGGCCCGCTTACTGCTGAGTGGGCAAAACTCACAGCAACTTGAAGCCATCATTCGTTCATCGACGTGGCAGAGAGTGATGACTATTCAACAGCAGTTTCTTGCCCAGCAAACATCATTAGCGGCAGTGGAAGGGCCCAATGCACCGAGTTGGTTTGAATTAGCCACAGAAAGAATTGCTGCTGTAAAAGGCCTGCGTGATCAGATGGCGACTGAATTAACAGCAAAAGCGCAAACGGAGAGGAAGCAGGTGACGAATCAATTGTGGTTCTTTGCCTGTCTCGTTGCACTCGTTATTCTTCCTTTGATCTTGTTCACCATTGTTTCTCTCAAGCGGTTAGCTCTGCGTGTCACTGTCTTTTCAGACAAGCTATCAAAGATGGCGGCAACGAAAGATCTGACCATTCGCCTTGCTGATCGCCGTGTTGATGAAATTGGGGAGGTCGGTAAGAAACTGGATAGATTATCGGATAGTGTAAGCGATACGCTTCACAAGGCACATTGTGTCGCGCGCCAAACCCAGCAAGAGATGGCAGAGATGGTGAAGTTAATTGCACTGGCAAGTACGGACAGTCAGCAAACACATACCCGTTGTGACAGTATTGCCACCGCAATGACAGAAATGGCGCAAACCAGTGAACAGGTTGCCGGTATTACCCATGAGGCGCAACACAGTACCGAATTGGCTCGTGAAAGTGCGGAGTCTAGCTATGTCCAGAGTGAACAATCTCAACAGACGACCTCGCGGCTACTGGGCAGTGTCAATGAAACGTATCAGTGCATAGAGACGCTTGAGCAGCAGATGGAAGGGGTGAGTGTTATTCTCGATACGATCAATGCCATTTCTGAACAAACCAACTTATTGGCGTTGAACGCAGCGATTGAAGCGGCAAGGGCGGGTGAGCAAGGGCGAGGCTTTGCTGTTGTCGCCGATGAAGTTAGGGCCTTGGCACTGCGTAGCAAAACCGCGACCGAAGATATTCGCCATTTACTCGACGGTATTACCCAGAATGCCAAAGTATCCTATACCAACATGCAACAGAGCCGTGAAGCCACCGTGGAAACCCAAGGTGTAGTGTCAGAAGCCAAATTATTGGTCGAAGGACTGATTGGCAACGTCAATGAAATTGCCGAGTTCAATATTAGTATTGCCACGGCGGCGAGCCAGCAATCTCAAACAGCGAAGAGCGTGGATGCGGATGTTGATGGTCTGCTCGAACTGACGGGTAATACGATGGCGGCGATCACCGATATTCATGATGAGATGAATACGATCAAACTGCGTATGATGGAGCTGTCATCAGAAGTCGATACATTCCATATCCGTACTCCGAACAAGTAGGTGGTGGCCGTTGAATTGGATGATAAACAGGGGCGGTTTAGCCCCTGTTTATTGTAGGTAAGGTTCCACTCCAGAATGACTCTACAATGCCGTTGCATTTGGCATGATGCAGGTTGTCATTGGCAATATGCAGCTTATCAGCGTATTGCCGCCCTTCAACGCGTGCTTCAACCCATGCGATGTGATGATCAGTACTGTCTGCCTTGAGTGTCGTTTGGATCAGGTAATCGCTGACACGCTGAATCGTCATCTCCGGCAACGCTTCAAAGAATTGGCATGAGTCCAGCACACCATGAAGTTGTCCGGCCGAGGTGACGGCAGCCAGAGAATGTGCTGAGGCGTTTGTGGCTGATATCGAACTTAACGTTAGGGCTAGGAGGACACTTGGTAGTCTTTGGCTTTTCATACATTCAATCTCGTGGCAAAGAGGTCGGGAATGCAGATAATTTACCCATTTTCGACTACCAAATGTGGTTTTCAGTTATTCAGCGAATTATCTTGAACGCTTTTCCCACCACTCTCGGGCCATCGTGAGTGCTTGTTCTTGACCGCTGCAAATCCCCATCATCTTCAGCACAATCGCTAACGTAGAAATTACCGCGTATACACCGTAATGGTTTTCTGCCTCGCCGAGCCAGACTTTCTGTAAGAAATCACCACTGATCTCGCCGTGTTTACCAGAGGCGCCCTCCAGGTAAGTTGGCCATTCTTCGGTAAAAAGCTGACCTTGAGTGACACCCGATAAACGGCATGCGGTACGTGGGTTGCGTTCACTCTCGCCGCCTTCTCCCTTGAAGGCGACCATATTTTTGTCTCCCACCAATTGGGCGGCTTCGGCGTGGAGCTGTTCATAGCCTTGGTGGAAAATGCCATGAACCGCATAAGGTGCAGCTGTCGGGTTGAGTGCCCGGGCTACGGTGTTAAGCGGTGTTCTCAGTCCCACTAAATTGCGCAGTGCCAGCAAGTCAATCAGTGGCTCGCAGTAGCTTGAGAGGGGGATATAGCAAATATTCTCCTCGGCGAGGATCCGTCTCGCTTCATCCGGCGTCTTGGCCTGTAAGATACCTAATGCAGGGCAAGCACTTTCAACTTGGTATTTGATCACATCGATAGCCATATGACCGCTCAGCATCACACGGATACCATTTTGTGCGAGCAACTTAGCAGCCAGCAGGAGCCAAGGTGGTTGGCGGCGTTTACCGGCAAAGCAAGGCCAGTCAACGTCGACATCTAGCTCCTGCCATTTTGGTGAAATACGGCCGCGTAATGATTGGATATACCCGGCGGCCTCTTCACTGGTTTCGCAACGGACTCGTTGCAGCATCAGTAGAGTGGCAAGTTGCAATAACTCGGCGTTGCCGTCGAGATACATATCCAGCGCTTCACGCGCTTCGCCTTGGGTGAGCGAGCGTCGCCCCTTTTCTCCGCGGCCAACGTGTTTAATAAATTCTGAAAAGGCTGTCATGGTGTCTTCCGTGTCAATGTACCCAAGTCTCTGAGTACTAACCTAATGGATTTATTCACACAATGAAACAGGATTGTCGCCTGGTCATGTCTACACTTTTGGCGGTGCTTGCCTACACTTATTTCTGGAAACGCAGTGGTTTACCGTTAATAAGGACAATCGGAGCAGGCTATGGGAACACATTTGATGCTGGGTGCATTGCTGACAGTGGTGTCTTTAGGGGCGAATGCAGCCGAAGGTCGGGCGGTCGAGTACAAGGTCAATGATAAGGCCTATGAGGGATACTATATTTCACCTTCGGAGGATGCGCCTTTAGTGTTGCTTATCCACGACTGGGATGGCTTGACTGACTATGAAGTGAAGCGGGCTGAGATGCTGGCAGAACAGGGTTATACGGTGTTTGCTGCTGATCTGTTTGGAGCGGGTGTACGGCCGACCGAAGTGATAGATAAGCGCCAGCATACCGGAGAGCTCTACAAAGATCGGCAGAAAATGCGTGATTTGATGAATGGTGCGCTGCAAATGGCGGACTCGCTGGGGGCCAATACCGATAAATCCGTTGCGGTGGGGTATTGTTTCGGTGGTGCTGCCGTCTTGGAATTGGCCCGATCCGGTTCAGACATGAGAGGTTTTGCCACTTTCCATGGCGGGCTGAAAACCCCTGAAGGACAAGATTATACAAAAGCAAAAGGGAGTATCCTGATCCTTCATGGTGCCGCGGATACGGCTATCCCGATGTCAGATTTTGCCGTGTTATCGGGCGAGCTTGAAAAAGCCGGCGTGAGCAATGAAATGATTGTATACAGTGGTGCGCCGCATGCGTTCACTGTGTATGGGTCAGACAACTACCGTCAGGATGCCGATTATAAGTCGTGGCGGCGCTTGTTGACTTATCTTGATGACGTGGAGTGGTAATCAGAGATGTCCCTCGACAAATAAGAGGTTGCATGGATAGATTGGAAGTCAGCAGTATCTCTGCTGGCTTTTTGCTATCTGAACCTTTGTAATGAGCCACAGTCAAAAATGATTGCTGTGTATGAATAGATAAGGATGATGAATATGCTCTATGTTACGACACCAGAAGTCTATGGCCGCGACATCAAGGAAGTGCTAGGCACCGTCACAGGCAATGTGGTGCAATCTAAGCATGTTGGCCGCGATATCATGGCCGGGTTCAAAACCATCTTCGGTGGTGAAATCCGTGGCTATACCGAAATGCTGACAGAAGCTCGGCAAGAGGCGACCCAACGAGCGATTGCTGAAGCTGAAGCGTTAGGTGCCGATGCGATAGTCAATGTCCGTTATACCACCAGTGCGATCATGCAGGGGGCTTCTGAGATCTTAGTTTATGGGACGGCGGTGAAACTGAGATAGGTTATCTATTTGGTTCCGGAAATGGCTAGTATTGTCCTTGCTGCGGGGTAGACTAAAAGAAGCATTAATCACCCTGCAAACGATCTCGAGCCGAAGGATACGCTACCATGATGACCCCCGCCCAATGCCAGCAAGCCCGCTTGGCGCGTGACCGACGCTATGACGGACTGTTCTTTACCGCCGTGAAAACCACCGGTATATATTGCCGTTCGATATGCCCCGCGCCCTCCCCATTGGAAAAAAACGTTGAGTATTTCCCTTCGGCGGTGGCTGCCGCTCTGGCAGGTTACCGACCTTGCTTGCGTTGCCGTCCGGACAGTGCACCAGGCTCTCCGGCATGGCAGGGCAAGAGTACAACCTTTGTCAGGGCGCAGCGTTTGATTGATGAAGGGGCATTGATCGACAGTGACTTGGTGCAACTGGCCGAACGCCTAGGCGTAACCGATCGCTACCTGCGAAAACTGTTTAATGATGAGATGGGCTTATCTCCTAAGACCTATAGCCTCTATCAACAATGCCTGCTGGCTAAAAAGTTGCTGCATGAAAGCCAATTGCCCGTTACTGACATTGCGTTGGCGAGCGGCTTTAACAGCATCCGCCGCTTCAATGATTGCTTCCACAAACATTTTTCACTGACGCCGTCGCAAGTGCGTAAGCAGCTTAATGACGTAGAGCTGGGTCGTCATACTGAAAACAAAACTCAGACAGTGACGGTTACCCTGTCGTATCGCCCGCCTTATGATTGGGAGTCGGTGCAAGCGTTTTTTGCCTCTCGTTTGATTGCAGGCTTGGAGTGGCTGGACGAAAACAGCTATGGCAGGACGTTCGGCAAAGAATACGGGCAGGGCTGGTTTACCGCTTTTCATGAAGCAGACAAAGCGCGATTTCGGGTTGAGTTATGTCTGTCTGATTTACAGTGCCTACCTCGAGCGATTGCCAATATTCGCCGCTGTCTGGATTTGGATGCGGATTCAGGCTTGATTGATAGCGCGATTGAAGCGGCAATGGGGCAAGTCTTGAGCCAAACGGGCCTGCGTCTGCCGGGGACTTGGAGTCCGTTTGAGGCAGGCATTCGAGCTATCTTGGGCCAGCAGGTATCAGTAAAAGCAGCACGTAATCTGACTGAGAAGCTGATTTTAATGAATCCGGACAATCTTCCTGAGCGATTGTTCTTCCCAGAGCCTGATGCTTTTGGTGACTATGACTTGAACCAACTGGGTATGCCTGAGCGTCGTCGGGAGACCTTGCGGGTCTTTGGCCGTTATGTCGCTGAGCAGGGTATTGAGGAGCCGGATGAGTTATTGGCTCTGCCTGGAATAGGGCCATGGACAGTGGATTACCTGAAGATGCGTGGCTTAAGTGATCCCAATATTTTCCTTGTCGGTGATCTGGGGGTGAAAAAAGCGCTGCAGCAACTGCAAGAACAGCGGCAAGACAAACCCGGTATGCAGCCTTTCCAGCCAGAGTTGGCTGCGCCTTGGCAAAGTTATTTAACCTTATATTTATGGAAAACATTATGAGCAACCAACTGATCAATACCCCTATCGGCTGGCTGAATGTATTGGCGAGTGCGAAAGCGATTACCGCGATTGAGTTTGCCGCTGATCCTGAACTACAACAGCAGCCTTCTGAGACAACAGAGCAGTGCTGCCAGCAACTGACAGAATACTTCAATGGTCAGCGAGAGCAGTTTGACGTTGAACTGGCTATGACAGGCACGGCATTTCAAAAAACAGTGTGGCAGGCGCTGAACGGCATCGGGTACGGAGATACATGCTCTTATGGTGATATTGCCAATGATATTGGTAACCCCAAAGCGGTTCGAGCTGTCGGGGCGGCTAACGGCAAAAATCCGGTTCCCATTATTGTGCCTTGTCACCGGGTGATCGGGAGCTCAGGTAAATTGACGGGATATGCCGGTGGGCTGGATATCAAGGTTTGGCTACTTGAACATGAAAAGCAGCATTTCAGTGAATAGTGGGCTCCAAGTACCTCGGCGTTAAATTACTGTGCATCAATTAAATAGTGGGCTCTCGGCATTTATTGATTTCCTTGCTATTGCTATCCATAAAATTTCGATAGGGTGGCATAAGTTGTGGTTTTTAGTGATTCGTTTTGGAGTAAACAATGATTATTGAGCCAGTGATCAAAGGCGTGGTGGCCCGCTCAGCCCACCCTTATGGCTGCCAGCAAGCGGTACGAAAGCAAATTGATTATGTGAAACAGGCCAGGCCGATTGAACAAGGTGCGAAGCGGGTGTTGGTATTGGGAGCCTCTTCAGGGTTTGGTTTGGCTTCACGTATTGCTCATACCTTTGGTGGTGCCGAAGCCGACACCGTTGGCGTGTCGTTTGAGCGCGGCCCTAGTGACAAAGGGGTTGGTAGTGCGGGTTGGTATAACAATATTTTTTTCAGGCAGGAAGCCGAGAAAGCCGGCCGGATTGCACAAATATTGTTGGTGATGCATTTTCACAACCGGTTCGCCAGCAAGTGATCGAGGCGATCAGAAACGATCTTGGCGGCCAGGTTGATCTTGTGGTGTATAGCCTGGCAACTGGCGTACGACCGAACCCTGAAACCGGTGATATGTGGCGCTCGGTGATCAAAACCACGGGTAAGCCAGTGGTGGGGCCAACGTTGAACCTGGAAACCGATAGCCTGGCGGAAATGACCGTTGAAACCGCGACCGATGACGAGGTTGCTGAGACGGTCAAAGTCATGGGCGGTGAAGACTGGGCCAGTTGGATACAGTGCTTATCTGACGCTGGCGTTATGGCGCAAGGTTGCCGTACCGTGGCTTATTCCTATATAGGCCCAGCAGTGACTTATCCTATCTATCACCACGGCACCTTAGGCCGGGCGAAAGAGCACATGCATAACACTGCCGAAGAGATCAATATGCAGCTTGCCGCGATCGGTGGGCAAGCCCATGTCGCGGTGTGTAAAGCCTTGGTGACCAAAGCCAGTGTGTTCATCCCGGCTTTTACGCCCTACATTCTTGCCTTGTTCAAGGTGATGAAAGAGAAGGGCACCCATGAAGGCTGCATTGAACAAATGCAGCGATTGTTCAATGCGCGATTTTATACCGATAAAAACACCCAGCAAGGTGTATCAACCGATGAGCATCGCCTGATCCGGATGGATGATTGGGAATTAGCGCCTGATGTGCAGCAACAGGTCAGCGAGCTAATGGCCGAGATGACGGCTGAAAATTTCACTGAGTTGGGTGATTATACGGGCTATAAACAGGACTTCATGGAGCTCAATGGTTTTGGCTTCGCTGGGGTTGATTATCAGCAAGACATAACCCTGGATTGCCTCAAAGCATTACAGCCGTAGCGCTTGGGACCATCACGACGATATGCAGAACTATTGATACAATCGTCATTATTTTGTCGCCTGAATATTGGCTAGGATAATGGCGATTTTTAATTTTCCATTAATCGAACACTTCCTGCCGGTGAATTTACCCTTTGAACAGTGTTTTATCGGTATTGAGATCATAAAATCTTAATATAGTTGAATTCGGTATCCGGATAAATCTGGTTTAATCAGCGAATAATCATTACAATTAATTTAATAAAACAACAAAGAATGCAGTGATTATGGTTGAACGTCGTCACTTTAGTCGTATTTTATATCAGGCTCCGGCTACGCTGATGAATGCCAATGGTGAATGGCAAGCGGAAGTACGAGACCTGTCCCTGCAGGGGATCTTGCTGGCCAAGCCGGAGAGCTGGTCTGCACAAGATGCTGACGATAAATATTTTTTATCGTTTTGCCTGCACGACTGTGATATCGAGCTGCGGATGGAAACCCAGTTGGTTCACCATGATGCTGCTTATTTACGTATGCATATCTTCCATATTGATTTAGAAAGTGCCGGGCACCTCCGGCGTTTGGTCGAATTAAATGTTGGCACTGATGAACTATTACATCGTGAGCTGGAACAGCTAACTGATTTGCAGCAACATCTCGACGAGTCGTGAATAGTCATCATGTCAGAAAATATTTGTATTTCGGTGTCCGATCATCGTGGCACCTCACATTATCTTATTAACCGCTTCAAAAAACGTTATATCGCCCTTGCGACCACGGCTATTTTGTCTGCCGCTGCAGCTGGTGGGTACAATGTATATACCCTTTATCAAGAGAAGCTTCATTCCAACCAGCAGCTTAATCTTCTTAATGTTCAGGCCCAGCAGCTCAGTGCTTCCTTGTCTGAGGAAAGTGCCAGTAACCGTGAATTGATTGAAGAGCTCAATGAAAAGAAAGCAGAACTCGATGCGCTTTCTCTACGGATTGATGATGTAGAAACCATCCTTGGGCTACAAACCGCCGAAGAGGGTGACGTTGTCAGCCTTGAGGAGCGGGTAGACAGCGCCGCGATCAGCTCGGCGGTAAGGGGGACCTTGTTCCGCATGATCCCCAATGGCAACCCGACCCCGGGGATCAGGATGTCATCGCAATTCGGTACCCGGGTCCACCCGGTTACCGGTAAGCGCAAGCGCCATTTGGGCTTGGATTTTGCCGCCAATACCGGTACTGAGATATACGCACCAGCAGACGGCGTTATAGAGGTGATCCGTCCAAGCAACAAGGGATCGGGAAACTTCCTCAAGCTGGATCACACCATGGGCTTCACCTCAACGTACTCTCATCTGAAGAAATTCAATGTGAAGCGTGGTGAGTTTATCCGCAAAGGTGAATTGATTGGCTGGACGGGCAATACCGGCTTGTCGACAGGCCCCCATTTGCACTACGAGATCCGTTTTTTGGGACGAGCCTTGAATCCACGACCGTTTGTGGAGTGGACTCCGGATAATTTCGAGAGCCTGTTTGAAAAAGAAAAAACCGTTCAATGGGCCTCTTTGCTTAATATGATCAATAATGTGGTGTCGATGCAGGTACAGCTTACCCAGTCACCTCATATTGCGCGTCCTATCCAAACGGCAAGCAATGAAAAAGGTCAGGAAGGGGATGAGGGTTAATTCATCGGCTTGTCCTTGAATTCGTCGCGTCTGTGAAAGGAAACGCTATGACCCGTGAACTATATATTGGTGTAATGTCAGGTACCAGCCTAGATGGTGTCGATACTGCTTTGGTGGCCTTTGATAGTCATGCAGCCCAAGCATCAAAACCTGAACTGTTGGCAACCGATGCTTATCCGATGCCTGATACATTGAAATCAGCATTGCTTGACGTTTGCATCGGGCAGGCGACAAACCTCAGGCAGATTGGACAGTTGGATCATCAATTGGGGCACCTGTTCGCTGATGCGGTAAATCAACTGCTGGAAAAAGCTGAGGTTGATGCCTCCGCCGTTACTGCGGTGGGGAACCACGGGCAGACGGTATACCATCAACCGGATGGTGAATGCCCATTTACTATGCAACTGGGAGATGCCAATATCGTCGCCGTGAAAACCGGCATTACCACCGTCGCCGATTTTCGCCGTAAAGATATGGCGCTAGGTGGGCAGGGGGCGCCTTTAGTCCCTGCATTTCATCAAGGTTTGTTTTCCGAACAAGACTCGACAACGGTGGTATTGAATATCGGCGGTATTGCCAATATCTCGGTGCTGCAACCCGAACAGCCAGTAATTGGCTACGATACCGGGCCGGGCAATATGTTGATGGATGCTTGGGTGTACCTCCATCATGGCCAGAAATATGACAAAGAGGGTGCCTTTGCTGCGTCAGGTAAGGTTAATCCTTCTTTGCTTGCCAAGTTGATGGCAGACCCCTACCTGGGCCGCTCATACCCGAAAAGTACGGGACGCGAGCACTACAATTTACCCTGGCTGGAAGAGCAACTGACCCGCTTGGGTAATGTGGTGCCAGAGCAGGATGTGCAGGCAACCCTGTTGCAGTTTACTGCACAAACGATTGCCGAACAGGTAACCTGTTTTGCCCATGGTGAGCAGCCACGTTTGTTGGTGTGTGGTGGTGGGGTGAATAACCCGTTTCTGATGTCTCGCCTTGCTGAGCTATTGCCTGCTTGGTCTGTGGCCAATACTTGTGATGCTGGCATTGACCCTGACTATATGGAAGCCATGGCGTTTGCCTGGTTGGCTCGTCAGCGTATCCATGGTCAACCAAGTAATCTACCGGAAGTCACAGGAGCATCACAGCTTGCGTCTTTGGGGGTTATCTATCCGGTATAATAGGTTGCAGTGTTACTGATACCTATTTGTCACTACTTTCTGCAATTGCCTTGCAATAGGATTGTTTTTCTGCGGATGATGGTTTATTAAATAGATATACCCATGTGACTTCATATATCACCGTCATGAAAATATGTGGTGATGAGCTTTTACCGTGGGATGTTGTGAGTTGTTAGTTGTGGAGTATGCATGATGGTTCTGTGGCGACATGGATTGTTGGTATTGTTGCTGGTATCTGGTGGTGCGCACGCGGTTAAAGAGCGTGAGTTGGGCGAGATCTTTATCGAAGAATCACAATTGAAGCAGCCGTTAGAGTTTATCGGTCAGGGTAGCCGCCCAGTCGATAATACAGGACGGGATAATTACAGTATTTATCAAAATAAGAATATTGAAGATCCTACCGAATTCGGGGCTGGCCTGAAATTCAATGCGACGGATGATTTTAGTATTTCTGTCGAGGCGGGTGGTGCGATGGTCGATGACAGCACGGTTGATATCGATAGCGGCGCGGTTAAATTTGAACTCAGCTATTAATCTGTGTGACTGTCGGAAATTTCTTAGCAGCGGAAAGGCTTACTTCGGTGAGCCTTTTTTATGCCATTAATCGGTAAGCAAACGCATTCATGGGGTTATGCTCCATACCTGAGGTCACTTTGGGGACACTTTAGGTAGATGAATATCTCTATGCCCCTAATGGCTCGCAAAAAATAGCTTTCAATGCATCCCTGTAAACGCCTTCATATAGAATGATGAAGTGCAGTAACTATCAACGAAAGTGGCAGGGAAAAACGAATGGCAAAGTATCAATTCTTTTGTAAGCCAGATTCAAACCGTAAAGCGTTTACGTATATTGAAATGGCAAGCAACAGCTTTTCTGCTGAGAAACAGCAGTTATTGGAAGTGGGTTTCGAGGTTGAGGGTGATGTGATTTATGCGGATTCATCAGATGAGGCTGTAGACAAATTCAAATCAAACTTCGTCGCGCCTCTAGAGGACTATGCCAATTCACATCCCGCTGGTGGTATAGCGACTTTTATGTTCGAGACATTTAAAGCGATCCGAGGCAAAAAATAGTTGGTAATCTTATTCAATACGCATTGTTCGGTGTTCCTAAGTGCCTAATTAATTTTAATTTGGTTGGTCTTTGACCACCGATGCTGAAATATCAACCGGCAGTGTAAAATGTCGGTTAATTCTCTTGTTCCTTAACATTTAATCGTTTCCGTCGCTTTAAGATCCTGCCTTTTATCGCAGTGGAAATAACATGAAAAAGATAATGCCCCTCCTTCTCGCTTTCGGGCTGTGCGCGTCAATGAATGCCAATGCCGGGACCGGGATCGGCGTGTCTGTTGGCGACCCTTTCTGGGGGCTAGATATGAAACACAATGGCTTTCGGGTCAATGTCAGCCTTGATGATCAGTTCGGGGTCGGTGTGAATAAAACCTATGGTGTACAAGGGACACCTCTTTACCTCTTTCTTGGGGGACAATACGTAGACAGAAACAAACACTATGTTGCGATCACACCGGGTATCGGGGCGGAATTTCGCGTACGTCCTATGGGCTTCTATGTTGATTTGACGCCTGCGGTATATTTGGATGAGCTGGATATCGAGCTGGAAGCAAGAGCGGGTTTTCGAGTCTACTTCTAAGTGTCGGAATCAGTTTTTGTGTCGTCATCCTTTCATTTCAATATCTGACACATTACTGTTCGCCAAATGGTGAGGGACTTATTTTAACTAAATAGCTTTCTCAGCGTTGACGAAAAGCTGCCATAACACAATGTTATGGCGGCTTTTGCCTATATACTTGGGGGCTTGCGGTTATTTTGCCAAATCGGCAGCCGTATCGACAAAGATGCCTTGGATATCTTTTGCTTCTCGTTCCGTTTGTCCTCCGTGTTTCAGAAAGGCTGAAATAATGGCTTGGGTCTTTTCTTCTTTTGCCCGGTCTAGGAAGTAGCGTAGCTCTAGCTCTGATCCTGCATTTTCATCTTTAATTGACGCCTCGATGATCTCTTTGTACATCACGATATCGCGGATCTCTAATTGGCTGATCACACCAAGTACTTGGGCGAGAAAGCTCTCCATTTCAGCTTTTGGTACATACTGGGTAATAATGTTCAGCGCTTCTGCTTGCTGGGCAGTAAAATCATTCCCCATCAGTAGGGCTTGCAGCGCCTTATTTTTCCCCATTCTTCGGGCAAACTGTACGGCACCCTGACCGCCTGTCGGGATATTTACGTGAATTTCTGGCTGAGCAAACGCTGAAGATTCCGTGCCATAGGCCAAATCACACGCCATAACGAACTCATTACCGCCCCCTCGAGCGACACCGTCGACAACGGCTACCGATACCTGCTTCATTGCTTTGATATTGGCAATCATATGATTGAATTCAATCGATGCTGCCTGGCCACCCTGCGTGCCGTTAATCACATTCAAATCTAAGTGAGCCAAAAAGAACTGCGCGTGTAGTGATTTGAACACGACGACTTTTGTCTCTCGGTCATCTGTAAGTGATAACACAAAAGCATTGATTTCATTTATTAAATCAATCGTTAATACATTTACCGGTGGGTTGTTGATGGTTACTGTTGCAATGCCGTTGTCATGGTTAATCGATAACTTGCTCATGGTATTTCCTCACTTAGCGTAATAGGCTTGTTAAGTGTATGCCCTCAATATGTGGTTACTATATGTTTGTAATAGATGAAGAAAAATGCTCATATTGGCATATAATTGGTGCTTAAAAGGCAACAAAGAGGATGTATGGATTTTCCCACTCGATTACTGCTGTTACTTGAGGTGGTAGAGCTCGGCTCATTTACCAAAGTTTCCGAGCAAAGAAACGTTGATAGATCGGTGATCTCTAAACATATAAGCCGGTTGGAAGAGGAGCTGGGTGTGCGATTGCTCAATCGCACAACACGTTCGCTTTCTTTAACTGCCGCTGGCAACGAAATGGTGAATCAAGCCAAGTCATTGCGGACTTTGTTGAGCAACACCCATCGGTTGGCACAGAATTACCATGCCGAACCTAAAGGCGTATTGCGCATTACCAGTTCAACCTTGTTCGGCCGACAACATGTTCAGCAAGCCGTGTTGGCTTTTCAGCAACAATACTCTGATGTGGACATTGAATTACGCTTAGAAGATCGTGTGGTCGATATGGTCAGCGAAGGGTTTGATATCGGATTTCGTATCGGTAAGCCGAAAGCCTCTAGTCTGATTTCGAGGAAAATTGCGCGTAATAGACTGTTGATTGTCGCCTCTCCTGCTTTTATTCAAAATTACGGTGAAATAAATACAGTTGAACAGCTGGAGTCATTACCCGCTACCGTGTATTCAGGCCCGGGACTGTTGCTAGATACATTCAGTTATGTCGATGACAACCAAGAGCAGCAGTCTTTTCAGCTAAAAGTCGCATATAGAGTGAATGATGTTGAAATGGTGACAAAGAGTGCGGTGGCTGGGAACACGTTGGCGGTTGTTACTGCGCAGATGATTGAAGGTGAAATCTTGGAAGGCAAACTTATTCCGATCATGACTCACCTGCATCTCGATGATTTTGGCACGTTCTATGCTGTATATCCACACCGGGATGCCCCCATCAAAACGAAACTGTTTATCGAGACGCTCAAATCCATTATCGGTGCAGAGATACCGGTATGGGAGAAACAGATCCCTCATTTTGAACAGATGTATGGACGCCAATAGCCGCTTAACCACTGATCCTCGCCGAAGGGCGAGGATGTCAGGCTTTTAGCCCAACGGAAAAATTAACAAGCAATGTGTGTCTGTAAAAACACGGGATCCCTCTATGTGTTCTTCATATACCATGAGGGGTCAATGAGCTAAGGTACGATGCTTATTTCAGCAGCATCGAGCTTAAGTACAACTTTTCTACATCACTGAGGTTTTTCGCAACCGTAATGGCTTCGCGAAGTGGTTCAGATAGCTCTAAAAAGTAGCTCGGTGGTACATCAAACAAGCGAACCGCTTTGCCGATCACTTTTCTTGAGGGGGTATGCTTACCATTTTCGATAAGAGAAAGGTATGTCGGCGTGATATCAAGATGGCTGGCACACTCTTCACTTTTCATTTTCTTGTGAAGCCTTAGTGCCCTAATTTTAAAACCGCTAATACTCATCAAATCTAGTCACCATTATTACTATTTATTAAAAAAAACATTTTTGTCAGGGGAAGGGAGACACATTAATCCATCTTTACTGGCGGCATGCTAGCTATTTTTGCTGCTAGGTATTTATCTTCCTCTGGATTAATCTTGAAGTGGATAAACGAGGTCTCAAAGTTATCATCGTAAGTTAGGCGCTGGGCAACACCGGCTGCTTGATCATTATCGAATACTATCCAGTATTCAATACGGCCATTTAAGTCGTTGTTGAAGGTTGTCATGTACTTAATCGTTTGATTTCCAAATGGGACGTCATTCCTTATAAAGTAAAGTTTCTCTGCCACATTGATTAAATCTTGTGACACAAAGTACACGAGAAAAGCCTTGGCTTCCTCACTAAGTTCATTTAATTCAGTGATATGGGCGTAGTTCATATTATTTAAACTTTTTAAATATATTGTTTTATTAAATCATCTTTTTAGAACTAATATATGATTACCTTAAAGAGTAATTATATCAACTGATAATTTTTGGAATGTTAGATAAGCATTTTATTTTCATTTTTCCTGTTGTAATAAAAAAAAGTCTGAGTACAATGTACCTCCTGTGCTGGCTGGAGGTTAATTATGGGTAGTGAATGTCATAGTGAAAATATTGATATCAAGTCTATAAGAATGCGACTAAAAGTTAGCCAGCATGAATTTGCCGAAGCACTTGGACTAAGCCAAGAAACGATCAAAAGCTGGGAGCAAGGGCGCCGTAATCCTACTGGTTTAGCGAAGAAAGCTCTTAAGCTGATGGAAAAAGATCTTGAGCTTTATTATAGATTTAAGTTCAACTGAACAAATGACCGATGGCATCTCATTCCTTCCTGCAAGGTGCTATTGGTCATTTCTTTCGCCACATACAAGGGTCAAATATTGAAACATGATGAATATGAACTTGACTTATACTTTGAAAATATTGAAGAAATAAATAAATCCATTGATGGAATAGACTTTGTTCTTAGCGATGATTTCCTTAATTTTCGACACCTCAATGTAGTAATACTTTTCATCATAATATTCGCTATTTATTTATTATTCTTTTAAATGGAGGGTAAGCGTATTATCACGCCGCCATAACCTTAATATCTCTACTTTTTTTCGCTTTAAATACATGAAATATAAAAGAGATATTATGCTGAGTTTTTATAAAGAAAATTGGTTCAACAACATCAAAGGAGATTTATTATCGGGAATTGTGGTGGCATTAGCCCTCATACCAGAAGCTATCGCATTCTCAATCATCGCAGGCTTAGACCCTAAAGTTGGCCTCTATGCATCCTTTTCAATCTGCGTAGTCATTGCTTTCACTGGCTCACGTTCGGGCATGATTTCCGCTTCGACAGGTGCAATGGCTTTGCTAATGACGACATTAGTGAAAGAGCATGGCCTGGAATACTTATTAGCCGCTTCTTTTTTGGCTGGGATCCTGCAATACACCATTGGGTTGCTCAAGCTGGGTGATCTCATGCGTTTTGTTTCGCGCTCCATTGTGACAGGTTTCGTGAATGCCCTGGCTATCCTTATCTTCATGGCGCAATTGCCAGAACTGACAGGTGTTACTTGGCATGTCTATGCGTTAACAGGAGCTGGGTTGGGGATTATTTACCTATTTCCGTATATCCCTAAGCTTGGCAAGTTATTGCCTTCTCCATTAGTGTGTATCATTGCGATCACAGTCTGTACCGTCATGTTTAAGATTGATGTTCGTACTGTGGGGGATATGGGGGCACTGCCTGATTCTCTTCCTGTCTTTTTGATCCCAAATGTCCCGTTTTCAATCGAAACGCTATACATTATCCTCCCGTATTCATTCGCATTGGCAGTGGTCGGCGTGCTTGAATCGATGATGACGGCAAAAATCATTGACGACATTACCGATACACCAAGTGACAACAATGCTGAGTGCAAAGGCCAGGGGATCGCGAATATGGTCTCTGCCATGTTCGGTGGTATGGCGGGATGTGCAATGATTGGTCAGTCGATGATCAACATGAGTTCGGGCGGTAGAACGCGGCTTTCTACCTTGGCTGCCGGGGTTTTCTTACTCATTATGGTTGTGTTCCTTGGTGATTACCTGAAACAAATTCCGATGGCAGCATTGGTCGCTGTCATGATCATGGTTTCTATTAGTACGTTTTCTTGGAAGTCGATCATTGATATCAAGCATCACCCACTGAATGCCAATGCAGTGATGATTTCGACTGTCGTTTCCGTCGTCCTAACCCATAACCTTGCGATTGGTGTCGTCGTCGGTGTGGTTGTTTCGACCGTTTTTTATGCCAACCACAGCCGCAAGATCATGAAGGTGACAGATGATGTGGTGGTTCTCAATGAACATACAATACATAAGGTGCATGGTCAGATATTTTTTGCCTCAGCCTACAACTTCATCGATATGTTCAACTTCAAACACCCAACGAAGTACGTCACGATAGACTTGTCTGATGCGCATTTCTGGGATATCACCGCCGTTGGGGCACTAGATAAAGTGATCATCAAGTTTATGGAGGCAGGCTCTATGGTTGATGTCGTGGGAATGAATGAAGAGTCTGAACAGATGATCACCAAGTTCGCCATATTCGACAAACCCGAAAAACTGGCGAATCAGGCTATTGGCCACTGATTATTAAGAAGGAATATGTGTGACAAATGTTCAAATGGCATATATGCCATTTGAACTCCCCCGCTTTATTCGACAGCTACTCTGATGCAGTCGCTTTGATGTCTACTTTCCCGCTCGTCATATCAACATCCGCGTGATAAACAGCATGCGGGTCTCCGTAATGTTTGAAAGTAAAATCATAAACGTTTGCTGGAGCCCATATTTTTAAAGTTTTAAAAGGCGTTATGTCATATCCATCTTGCTGGTAGAGCTCCGTCTCTATCACTTTTGCCATAGCAGATTGTTGGTTGGCTGTTCTATCAATACTGGGTTCGAGCGAGGGGTTGCTTGGATATGAAACACCGTTGTTCTTAATCAAGCGGAAAGCGCCGTTGCTCCACACCATAAAATCTTGCCAACCGTTGCTGGTGCTATCCGTTAAAAGGACTGGGGGTTTTACCACTGACATCTGGCTAATGATGTTGCCTGTTTGGTCGAAGATAGCTGCAGTACACCCGCCACTGCCGCAAAAGTAGCTGTCTTGTATCAAGACAAAATGCTCGGCAACGCCATCGTTGTTAAGATCCGCACTGCCGGTAAGGTAACGGATATTGTCTTGCTCAAGCGAAAGCCCTTCGGGTGCTAAGATGCTGTCATCAACCCATTGGGCAATAATACTGGCGTTAACCGTCTGGTTAGCTGAGGCACGGCTATTGCTATCGACACTCTTGGTTGCGCTGCATCCGATGAGAAGAAGTGAGCTGAACAGGCATATCTTTCCTAATTCGCGGTTGAACATTTCTCTTGCTCTTTGGTCGGTACGATTAGGTTATAAGTATATAAAAGGAAAAAGCAGTGACAAAATTTCTTAATCCGGTCAACAAACTAGAGAAGGTTGAGTGGTTGAGTGGTTGAGTGGTTGAGTGGTTGGGAGCAGGAGATATTGGGCCTAAATAAACAGCGGTGCTGTAGCCATTACAGCCACAGCACCGCAGTCAAATAACGTTCGAATTACTTCTTAAGGTTAGTGAAGTAGTCGAAGATTACTGGTACATCGTTGTTACCCATGCCTGCATCAACAGCAGCTTGTAGGCTTGTAGAAGTACCTTGTGCAATTAGAGACTCAGTGCCTAGCTCTTCACAAAGCGCAAGGAAGTAACCAAGATCTTTGTTGGCGTTAGCAACAGAGAAGCCCAGTTTCTCTTCGCCGTCTACAGCGTAGAACTTACAGAACTGCATGAACGGTGAGTTAGAAGGGCCCGCTGACATGATGTCAAATAGTTGCTGACCGTCAACGCCTGCTAGTTTAGCCACTGCGAACGCTTGAGACATAGTTGCAACAGTCGTCATACCCATGAAGTTGTTCACAAGCTTAGTAACGTGACCTGAACCTAGCGCACCTAGGTGGAATACGTTTTCGCCTTGCTCGTCAAGAACTGGCTTAACGTTGTTGAACGTTTCTATGTCGCCAGCAGCCATGATGTTAAGAAGACCATCTTTAGCGTGAGCGGGAGTACGACCTAGAGGAGCATCGATCATACCTGCGCCTTTCTCTGCAAGGTCAGCACCGATCTTCTTAGTCGAAGCTGGGATAGACGTACCGAAGTCGATTAGCGTTTTGCCTTCAGACATACCCGCTAGGATACCCATCTCGCCGTAAACTACTTTTTCAACAACTTCAGACGTTGTCAGGCAAAGCATAACGATATCACTTTTCTCAGCGAGCTCTTTACCAGAAACCGCTTCAGATGCGTTGCCACGAGCGAGAACTGCTGCCACTGCATCTTTATTAAGATCCATTACGTTAACTTCGTAACCACGGTTTTGAAGATTCTCAACCATGTTGCCGCCCATAAGGCCAAGACCGATGAAACCAATTACTGGTTTAGTCATTTAAGACTCCTAATAAAATACTATTGTATGACTATATGGCTTAAGGATATACATCTGTCCGTCTTAAAGCAATCGTAGAATGCTTTGAAATTATCGCCAGTTCACAGTTTTTTGATCTGAGCCAAATCTAGGCCTTAGTTAAATTTTGACGTAAAAAAGTAGCGCAGAAGCCCAATAGAGACACCTAACTTGGTGTTTTGTATTGGGAATCGTTTTGCTCTAGAGGTAATTCAACGCTGCTGCTTTGTCTCTATCGAACTCATTGAGAGTTTTACGGGCCAAATGGCGGAAGGGAATTGCCTTGATACATTCTTCGAATGGCATGATGGCAAACGCCCAGAACAGCGGCGCCTCGAAGAATTGGAGCAAGATTGCCAGCAGCGGTAATGATACCAACCATTGACCGGAGAAATTGATGACAAAGACGGCTTTGGTCTTGCCCAAGGCCCGCAAGGCGTGGCCGTGGACGGTATTATAGCCACGAACTAGGGGCAGAAAGATGTAGAGTGGGGCTATGATTGCCAAAGCTTGAAAGGTTTCCTGCTTCATTTCTGGATAGATGAACGGCAGGCATAAACTGAGCACAAAGAACAAGCCGCAAGTGATGATAGACAGGATTACTGCAATTTTAATACTGGTATCAACATTTTCCCGCAGTTCATCAAGATTATTGGCCCCGATGGCTTGGCTGATCAGAATAGCCGTTGAATGGGCTGCCGCTGTTGTCATTTGGGTCCCCATGCGGATCCACGGCATAATCAAGGTGATGGCTACATAGGCGTAAAGAGTTAGTTGCGAGTAAAGCAGTTGGTAGATCGTTGCCCCGACCGCCAGCATAGCCATATTGGCCGCAATCGGAAAAATTTCGACAAAATGGCGCTTGGTAAGGTCAGCGAAATGACCGAGTTTCTCTGGCTTGCGCAGGGTGAACATGTCATCCAAATTGGCGCAGTAAGCAAGGAAACTGGTGCGTACCACTATCGCGACTAAACTGCCTAATGCGGCCCCCGTAACACCAAAGCCAAATGAGTGGATCAGTAGGTAAGTTGCCACGGTATTGATTGGTAATTCAACCAGATAGCCCTTAAAAGGAATCTTGGTTTTACCCAACCCATTGAAACCGGCAATCATGACTTGGGTGATGGCGCTGAACAGCAAGGTTAAGGTGGATATATTAAGGTAACCGACTGTTAATTTAAGCAATTCAGGGTCTTGGGTGATATAGCCAACCAATTGCTCTCCGAACACAAACAGCAACATCGAAAACAGCATTGCAACACCTAAGTTTATTGCTATTCCGCTTAGGATCGAGTCGCTCAGCGCGTCGGAGCGGCCTGAGCCATATGCCCGGCTGATCACCAACTGGGTGCCGTTTGCTAGCGCATTCTGAAAACCGAGCAGGAAAGCAACAATGGCAGTGGCAATACCAATGGCTGCAACAGGAGCTTCTCCAAGTGGTGAGATCAATACTGTGTCGATCAATAACATCGACTGCATCAACAGTGCATTCATGGCCAATGGCCATGCCGTTGTGAGGTTTTTCTTAACAAATGGAGAGAGGTGCAAGAGGGCTCCTTGGCTTAAAATGGTTATCAGAAGTCATGAATTGTATTATTATATTTCAATCTTTCTGCTAACTTCTAGAGCCTTCTTGCCGATTAATCGTTCCGATTTGTTAATCGACCGCCATTTCACTTACGTTGCTATGTTTATCTTTAATCAATGCACAGAACAATTGACTCGCTGTGGCGATAAGTTCGTCCGGGAAGTCATAGTCGGGATTATGCAGCTGCGGATGTTGTTCACCGCTGCCAAGACAGAACAGTGCACCGGGCCATTTAGCCAGAAATTCCGCCACATCTTCCGACCACCGCATTGGCTCTTCAATAATATTGACCGGCAACGCTAGCAATCTGGCTTGGCGGATAACCTGCTGGCAATGTGGCTGTGAGTTGACCGCGGCATTGAACCATTCTTGCCACGATACTTCGAGGCCAAGCTGCTCTTGCTGGCACAGGGCAGCGATTTGTTGTTCGATAAGGGACTTCATGGCAAACAAGGTGTGGCTGTTATCGCTGCGCAGTGTCGCAAGTACTTTGGCATAACCCGGTGCGGTACCAAACCCGGTCTCCCCTTGAGCTGTTGCGGCAAGAGAGGCATGAACCACTGTGGTGAGTGTGAACACATCGGGAAACTGCTCTGGCAAGTGTTGGATCAGCTTGATGGCTTCCGTCATCGCTAAGGTTGGGGCTAAACCATCTTCGGGCTTGGCGGCATGGGAGGTTTTGCCAAACAGCTCGATAGTCACGCCGGTTGAGGCGCAAGCGAACGTGTTGGGCTTGATGACAAGCGTATTGAGCGGGTAACCGGGCAGGTTATGGTAAGCAAAGACATTATCGATATGTTGCTGGGCGAGCCAGGGCTCTTGCAACATGGCTGCAGCGCCGGTGCCGGTTTCTTCTGCTGGTTGGAACAGTAACAGGACTTTGCCTGTGATTGGTGGATGTAGGCAGAGGTATTTGGCGACCATCATCAAGGAAGCGGTATGTCCGTCATGGCCGCAGGCATGCATGATCCCCGAATGGCAGGAGGCATAATGGTGGCATGCTTGTTCATGGATCGGCAGGGCATCGAAATCGGCGCGAAACAGGCTGGTTTCACCGGGGTTATTGCTGTCGAATTTCACCACAATACCGTGGCCTCCGAGGTCAGTTTTAGGGGCAAGACCAAATTGACGCAGCTGTTGGCAGATCAGCGCTGCGGTTTGACGCTCATGGTGTGAAAGCTCTGGGTATTGATGAAGGAAATGGCGAAAGTTGATAGGGTCAAAGGAATCAATCGGCGTAATCATAATTTTCTGTGCAGTGATAATGTATAAGTTGCATAGATTACGCCGATTTATTTTGAGCAAATGTGATAGTTATCTCAGGTATCCTGTTAGAAAGAATTTATATGACATTTTTTCTAATAATCACAGGCATGTCATCTTTGCTCTCGTTAAAAATATCTATTCTCGTGTTGGTATTTTCTTTTATTGCTTCAATGACTTTTCCGAATAGGTAAAGTGGAATTGACAGCATGGTTAAGAAAAATGCTAACTTAGCGATGCTTGGGGAAGCTAAACCAAAAAATCCCAAGCAAACACCAAGTGTTAGCACCAAATAACTTAAAATAGTCAAATGTGACACAGTATTAACACTATTCATTAGGCCCTCATACTTACATCCAAAATTTGTTATTTATGTGTGAATAATATAACCTGAAAAGTTCATTTAAATTTGATAGGTATACATTATCCGGTGGTCGCCATCTGCATAGTTGACTTTGTCAGACCAGTTAGCAAAATATCTAATGTTAGCGCGAGAGGTTATCTGATATGAGATAGCTGCCTCGTGCATAAAACGTGTTTCTCCTGATAGTTCTCCCGAGGCTCCCATTAGAGACATAGGGTTATAGTTGAGCCAAATGTTATCTGTGACATTATATCGACTATACATGCCAGCAAGCCCGTAAAAGCCTAATAAGTGATGCCCACCAATAGCCCCTTTTTCCGTCTCGATACGAGCGTTATTTTTATTTAGATCAACAACGGCACCCCCGATAGCAAGCATCGGATAAGCTTGAAAATTCCTGATTTCTGGCAAGGCTTGAATTAAGCCATAGGTACCGGTCCCAATGCCTGAATCAATGTTGTAATTCAAATCAAGATTGGTGCCAGTTCCTGTTTCGAGGCTTACTTCAAAATGACGATAGCGAAGTTCACTCACTGAATTATTATTATCACTACGCCATCCGATAGATTCTCCACCGATACCTTTCATTTCAAAAATGTGCATGGCTTTTCTGTTTTCAATTCCAGGGTCATAAGCATGGCCTAACATTAAATTAATACCTTTGTCGCCATAACCTACACCAAATTGAGAAAATACAGCCATCGGGTCGGACATATCTTGTAAAGTATCTGATTGTTGTGAAGCAAAGGCAGAGCATGATGATATGGCTGCAAAGATAGTCACGATTAAGTTGTTAGTATTTGTTTTCATTTATTCCTCTGCTTTTTACAGCCATTAGTACAAAGCGCATAATAAAAATCGCAACTAGGGATTGAATGAATCTTTTCACACGTTAAGCATTTGGCACGAATTATATATATGTTGATAAGTGAATGTTCATGCCGTTTACTTAAAATGTTTGTTTCACGAATAAATTCAAGGGTGTTACGATTTATGTACTTCACCATAAATTATTACCATTTTGAAATAAGGGGGAGTCTACGAACCTGGTGATGGCGCTCCCCCAGAAGCGATTACTTTATGATTGGGACGATTTCAAAATTTTGAGAAAAATGTACCGATACACTTTTCAATTTATTAATTACAGAAATGTCACCGTTCACGTTGACTTTCTTTTCTTTAATAAGTTGTTCGAGTGAAGCTTGCCCCGTGATAATTGCGATTAAATCAGCACGCTCAATTGAAAGCGTTAGATCAACATCGCTGATAGCTTTTTCAACTTGAAGCGGTGCTAGGTTCGCATTGCTGAATTCAACATAATGAACTTCATTTATCTCTGGGTGGATAATGTTGAAGTTGAATGCCATATCAGCTGGAACCTTGCTGGCATCAACTGATACGGCCATGAAATCCAGGAACCCAGCAGTCGTCATTTGCGACATAATGTCAGACGAAACCGCTTTTAGTGCTTCTGGAATATGATTGGTGCGAAGTTCTGAAGCGCCTTGTAAATAAGAGTTGCGCCATGCCATGGTCTCAGATTGGTAACCTTGCTGCTCCCAGCTATCAGCAAGCAATTCACGTGCTTTGGTATCTGAAGGATCACAATTGACGATATCGTTTAATAGTGTAGAGGCTTCTTGATAGGCACCTTGATTAAAGTGATGTTGAGCTTGCTTATACACTGTGTCCGTACCTGCCGTTTGTACGTATAAGCATGAGCGTTCAACGTTGGTCAAAGGGTTGATGTTGGTTGGGTTCATGTCGTGATAACCTAAATACAGGTTAATCACACCACGCGCATTGTGGGAGTATGAACCGTGATAGCCGCGGCTAGCCCAAGTCTGTTGCTGTGAATCAGGAACAATTTGCTCTACCGCGCGACCAATGTCATTAATCTTCACCCCTTGGTTAGCAAGTCGTAATGTCTGGTTATGGATGAAGCCATAATTATCACGCTGCATGGTTAGGTATTCAGCGATTTCATTTTCGTCTGTACCGGGGTTGTTCCAAACCGGCGCTGAGTGGGCCGCATGGATGTTATCAACCTTATCCGCAAATCGAAGTTTTATTTCGGATAGATACTTGGTCCAGGCAAGTGAATCGCGGGTTTGTGCTCCGCGGAATGTGTAAATGTTATGTTGGCCGTCATAGGTCAACTCCGCAGTGTTGAGCGAGTTATAAGCTGGAACATAGTTGATCATCTCTGTAGGTGCTTCAGCTCCAGGCATATTGATGAATAACATTTCCAAACCGTCTATAGTGATCGTTTCTTCACGGTCTTCAATGATCACTGTCGGCGGGATCAAGGTGATTTCACCTTTGGACATACCCATGCCGAGGGCATTATCCACAACACCGTAAGCCGAGTCAGGCAAGGTGTTTCCATATTGATATTGCGCGCGACGGCCCATAGCGTTGCCTGCGAGTAGCCCTTCGCTAAGCAATTCTTCCATGAAGTCTTTTGGGGCAAAGACATCAACGCCTTCAGGCAGCTGACCATCCTCAAATAAGCCGCGGACGCCACCGTAATGATCCGGATGGGTATGGGAGTAGATAATGCCTGTAACTTTGTGTTCACCGTTGATTGCCGGCAGGTGCTGTTTGGCAAAGTCCCAAGCGGCAGAAGCTGCTTCTCTTGTGATCAGTGGGTCATGGATGATGTAACCGTTATCAGAACGGTAAATTGTCATATTTGAAAGATCGGCACCTCGGATTTGGTAAATACCGTCTGTCACCTCATACAGCCCCCCAGAGGCGTAGTTCATTGCCCCTTGGCGCCAAATTGAAGGATTTACCGTCTCAGGGCGATCACGACGGATGTCGTCTACTTCCAGATAGCCGCGTGAATTACGCAGTTCTGCTGCGCTATGCTCTCCAAAAGCAGCAATCAAACCACGTTCAGATCGTTCAAAGGCTGATGTGTCATGCCACGGTAGCGTTTTGTCTAACGCACTGTTGGCTTCGATGGTATGTTTTGTTGCTGGCTTACCTATGTACTCTAATGAATCATAATCAGCTGCTGCTGCACATGAGGTAACTGCAATTGCGACAGACAATAGTGTTTTATTCATATTGGTAGTCTCTTGGGTTGTATCATTAACTTTTCGGGAATACGCAACTTATATCTACAATAAGATATATTTTGCTTATGTGATTAAATTTTAAAGTGTTACAGATTTGGCTTGATAACGATTTGTCTAATCTAGTTTAAAGTTTTTTTCTCATACACATGGTATTTATACAAACCAATAATGACTCTGTAGATGGTAGCAATCAATAATATAAATCCGGCTACACTTCCGATAGGCGTTCCGAGGCCAAGCATCAACACAAGTGAGCTTATTAATATAGTTATATTGGTCATAACCAATTGTAATTTGAATAACCGACTAGGTTGCAATGTGAAAATTGCTCTGCACATGGTTTTGCTCAATTTTATGATACATTAAATGCATATTTATTCTTGGCCTAAATTAGCGATCAAACTTATACGTAATAAATGTAATTACGTAAGCTAACTTAATCATATGAAACTGTTAGCATTATTGATTTTAAAGAATAAAAAATTCCCCCGCAACAATGGCGGGGGCTGCCAACTGGCATTGCTAGGAATACTTTAGTTATTACATAATCAAGAATGTCGTATGCTCATAACAATGTTACGAGTTAAGCGGTTAACCTAACTTGGTCTATATCGATATTTGCTCCTCCGATGCTGTAGTGAAGCGTGTTTTAGCACCTTGTGAAATTAAAATTGAGGTTCAACAATATCATTCCAACTGTATTTATACTCAAGAGTAAAGTCTTTCTGTATTTACACTTCCAAGTGCCTCAAATTGACTCACACCAAAGCCAATACGATAATCACCTGCGAAAGCTGCACGGGAGGTTAACGGATAACGAGTAATTAAAAATAAAAGTAGGCTGATTGATTTTTCCATAAGACGCCTGAATAAAATTGTTAGAAAAAATCTTGTTAAGATTTCATTAAGGGAAAAATTAATTTCTTATGTTATATGGCCATCATCTATTTATATAACTTTATATTTAGTTCTTGATGCCATGAAAAGGTGAAGTAAACATGTTCAAAACGCTTTAATTTTGTTTGATGTTTATTTTTGTGTTCGTGTTTTTATTTTGAAGTGATTTATTACAAATGACTAATGTTAGATATTAAATATTTGGTGAGAAAAATGGTTCGTATAGGTACACATTGCTATATTGCTTGTGGCAGTATTTATGGACGTGTCGCACTGTAGCGCTGATCGGCACTAAGAGGGGGGTTGTGCCTTAGTGCCGTTAAGGCTCTGAAAAATATGGGAGCTCATACCGCCCCAGTTTTCCAAGATAAATTGGCGTTTGCTTTCAAGCCGTAGCTGAAGGGAGCGGTTATCGGCCTCTGATTGCTTCAACTGGTGCAACAGTTTGAAAGCAATCGCTTCGAGAGGTGAGCGATTAGGTTATCAAAAATGAATGGTTAGTCACTGTGAATATTCTGTTGCGGAATAAAATTGTGAGGTAGCGATACTAACACTGATGTATATTGTATTGGCATCGCTATCTGGTTTGGGTTATGGATGAAGCTGCTTAATTGCTGTGATCAGGGCATCCAACCCGGCATCCACTTTGCTTTGTGGGCAACCGACATTCAAGCGGATATAACCTTTTCCTTCGTCACCATAGGTATCACCACGCATGATCGCGACGTTGTGATTGTGAATAAGGATTCGTTGTAGGGCATCCATATCAATGTTCAGTGGATTGAGGTCAATCCAAGCCAAATAGGTTCCTTCTGGCACTTGGTAGTTAATTTCCGGGAATGCGTTGTTAAGGCGCTCAGCCACCGTTATTAAGTTCTGCTGTAAGTAGCCCTTGAGTGCATCCAGCCACTCATCGCCTTGCTGGTAGGCGGCGATATGGGCGATAACGCCGAGAATAGAAGGTGATGATAACCCATGTGCCGCCTTGAGTTGTTTTAGGTACTGCTCTCGTGATGTCGCATCGGGGATAAAGGCATAAGCACCGGTCAGAGCCGGAATATTGAATGACTTTGAGCCTGAACTCACCAAGGCCCAATCCTTGTTCGTTGCGACTTCAGACCATGGAAGGTATTGGGAGTAAGCCATGTCCATATGAATATCATCGGAGATCACCTTCACACTATGGCGCTGACAAATGTCAGCCATTCGCTCTAGTTCATTTCTGCGCCATACTCTGCCTGTCGGATTTTGCGGGCTGCAAAGCAAAAGGACTTTGCATTCTTGCCGCGCCGCTTGTTGTTCAAATTGCTTCCAGTCTATTTCATACCCCTGCGCGGTTTTGAGCAGCGGGCTTGGCAGCAATTGGCGCTGGTTGGCTTCAAGCATATTTCCGAAAGCATCATAGGCTGGGGTGTGGACTAAAATGCCGTCACCTGGCTGACTCCACTGCGTAACGAGCTGGGAAATGATGTAGATCACTGACGGGCCGTAGACGAGGGCTTCTTGGTCAAGATCTGCCTGGTAGCGTTTGGTAAACCAACCCGTAACGGCTTGCTTGAAGTCGTCATGGTTCCAACGACTGTAACCCAGTACGCCATGGGTTAGGCGTTGTTGTAAGGCTTGTTGGATACAGGGGGCGGTTTCGAAATCCATATCGGAAATGGTAAAGGGGAGTAAGTCGGCCTCACCAAAGCGATCTTGGACATAGTCCCACTGGGTACAGTAAGTGCCATAGCGGTTAACGGGAGTTGAGAAATCAAACATAAGTGCCTCGCAGAACAACGTATAAGACTGCGCTCTGATTAGGCAAAGCGCAGTCTTATACCGTGCGGGGAGTTGGGCTCCCCGCCGATATAATGGTTTTGGCTGAGAAAGATTAAGCTGGCATCAGGCCCTGAATCTCATTTTTCACCAAGTGAACCTGAGGACCAATCACCACCTGTAGGTTATGGGCATCAAGCTTCACCACCCCCAAAGCGCCGTTGGCTTTAAGCACCGCATCGTTAACCAGCGACATGTCTGTTACTGAAAGACGCAAGCGAGTGATGCAGTTGTCCAGTGACTCAATGTTATCGGCACCGCCAAGGGCTTCGAGGATGATATCGCCTTTATAGCCAGTGGTTTTCTCACCGGTTACAGCAGCGGCAATTTGCTCGGCACTTTCCACTTCACGACCCGGTGTTTTCAGGTTGAAGCGGGTGATGGCAAAACGGAATACCGAGTAGTAGACCGCAAACCAAATCCCGGCCACAACAGGCACTAGGTACCACTTGGTGGCTGTACCCTGCAAAATACCGAAGATGAAGAAGTCGATAATGTTACCGTCGGTGTTACCGATAGTGACATCCAGCAGGCCCATTACCATAAAGCCAAGGCCCGTTAGTACTGCGTGGATCAGGTAAAGTGCTGGTGCAACAAACAGGAACAGGAACTCAAGCGGCTCGGTGATACCACCGACCACACACGCCACCACACCCGATAGCAGCAGTGCTTTTACTTTGCCGCGATTTTCTGGGCGAGAGCAATGGTACATCGCTAGAGCTGCACCCGGCAGGCCGCCGAGGAAGGCTGGCATCTTGCCCTGAGACAGGAAGGCGGTTGCTGAAGACGAGAAGCTGTCAGTGGTTGAACAAGACAGCTCAGAGTAGAAGATATTCAGTGCGCCGCTAACAGTATTGCCACACACGTCCATAGTGCCGCCGGCTTCAGTAAAGCGGATTAAGGCAACCAGAATATGGTGTAGGCCAAAAGGAAGAAGCAGGCGTTCACCCGCACCGAACAGGAATGGACCAAATGGGCCTGCATGAGAAATCGCCGTACCGACGCCATTGATGCCTGCGGCGAAGTAAGGCCAGATCAACGGAACGATCAGACCAACCACACCCAGCACGACAGTGGTGATGATAGGAACAAAGCGGGCGCCGCCGAAGAAGGCCAGCGCATCCGGCATCTTGTAGGTGTAGAAGCGGGCATGCAGTTTCGCCACGATAATACCGACAATGACCGCACCCAAGATACCGGTGTCGATAGAGTCGACACCAATGATCGATTTCACGCCGTAAGCGGCTTCTTGCTCGGCATTACCCAGTACACCAGCCACCGTGAGGTAGAAGTTGATAGATAGGTTCAATGCCGCGTAGCCAACGAAGCCGGCAAAGGCGGCCACGCCTTTTTCTTCACGTGCCAGCCCAAGCGGAATGGCGACGGCGAACATGATTGGCAGGTAGATGAAGGCAACCAGGCCGATTTTGGTCATCCACATAAACAGTAGCTGCAGTGGCATGAAATCCAAGAACGGAATGCTTTCTTTTACCGCGCTGCTCGACAGCGAGCTGCCGACACCGAGCAAAATACCGGAGAATGCCAGCAGGGCTACCGGTAGCATGAAGGTTTTTCCGAGGCTTTGGAAAAACTCCCATAAGGTTGTTTTCTTAGAAGTATTGGACATAGTGGGTAACCCCTAACCTTATTATTGTCGTAGGTAGAGTTGATAAAACGTTTTATCAAACTTTTGTAAAAAAACGCTGGTGCAGAGACGTTCTTGTTCATGCAACAGCGTGCTAAATGTGTTCACATAAATAGGATAAAACGTTTTATCAGTTGATTTCGCTGGTTGGATCACGAAATCTGATCGGTTTTCCACGAGTGATTTAAACTGTGATCGAGGTAAAAGTGTGAAAAGCTCGATAGAACGTTTTACTTGCATGTAATATCCTTGGTGTCTCGAAGACGGATACGTGCTGCTAATGAGCCAAAGAAAAGTAAAAATCACAGATGTTGCTGAATATGCAGGGGTGTCGGTATCGACAGTCTCGTTGGTGCTTGGTAATAAGGGGCGGATCTCCGAGGCGACGATTAACAAGGTTAATGATGCGATCAAGGCCTTGGGTTATGTGCGTAATAAGGCTGCCGCGAATTTGCGCTCGAACCAATCCAATTTGGTCGGTTTAGTGTTGAAGGACATTACCGATCCCTTTTATACCGAGATCACCGCAGGTTTTAGTCAGATCCTTGAAAAGCATGGCTTCATGTTATTTTTGGCCCAGTGCGGCGATTCTCCTGAGCGACTGGAAGCATGCGTACAATCGATGCTTCAACAAGGCGTGGCCGGCGTGGCATTCAGCCCACTGCGAGGGGCAAGTCAAAGCGTGATTGATATGCTGGCACAATCTGAAGTGCCAGCGGTTTGTGTCGCGCGGGCGACCGTCAATGACGATATCGATTATGTGGTGCCCGATAATACGTTGGCCGCCAAGCTAGCTACCCAGCATTTGGTTGAGCAGGGTCACCGACATATTGCTTACGTTGGCGGGCAAGGGGATTCACTGACTCGCGCAGAACGTATCGGCGGTTATTGCACGACCTTGATCCAATATGGCCTGCCGTTTAAAAGCGAATGGATTGTTGAATGTGAGAGCAGCCAGAAAGCGGCTGCCAATACGGTTCAAGAACTGTTGACTCAACATCCGAAAATCACCGCTATCTTGTGCCATCGGCCAGCCACCGCGCTGGGGGCGGTATACGGTGTTGAGCGGGCTAACCGTACCGTCGGGCGCGATAACTATATCGGCCAACAAGTTGCGCTCATTGGCTTTGATGATGTAGCAGAAGCCGAACTTACCCATCCTCCACTGACCTTTATGTCGTCAACAGCCAAAGACATTGGCGAGCAAGCCGGTAAGCGTCTAGTTCAGAAAATGAAACTCAGCGAACAAGCTCAAGCGGTTGAGATGGTGGTATTGGCTCCTGAGCTGATTATCCGCGGCTCAGCATAGATTATGGTGAGGATCCTCGGTATTATCGGCCACCGCTTTTTGGGTGTACCACACGATATTTGTAGAGGATTGGTCTTGAGCACTTTGTTTACAGAAACCCGCATTGGCAACATGGCATTGAAGAACCGCTTTATGCGAAGCGCGACTTGGGAAAATATGGCAACAGAAGATGGCCATATGACGGATAAGCTTTACGCTATCTATGAAGAACTCGCGCAAGGTGAAGTCGGCCTGATCGTAACGGGTTATGCAAATATTGTTGAAGAAGAGAAGCCCAATGCCGGCATGATGGGGATCTACAACGACTCCTTTATCGACGAATATAAAAAACTGACCGAGTTAGTGCATCACTATGACTCCAAAATTGTCATGCAGCTGGCCTATGGTGGCACTAAGACCACGTTTAACCTCGGTGAAAGGGTCATTTTCGCGCCAAGTGAAGTACCAGAGATCGGTACCCAAACGTGCGGTAAAGCGATGACCAAGGACGAAATTGATTACATCGTCAAAGCGTTTGCCGAAGCGAGTTTGCGAGCGCAGAAATCCGGGTTTGATGGTATTGAAATCCATGCCGCCCACACTTATCTGATCAATCAGTTCCTAAGCCCCTACTACAACCGCCGTGAAGATGAGTACGGCGGTAGCCTAGAGAACCGCCTGCGATTTTTGATGGAGATCTATGCTGAAACCAGAAAGCTGGTGGGTGATGCGTTTCCGATCCTCGTCAAACTGACGGCCTCAGAGTTTTTTGACGGCGGCCAGACCTTTGATGAAACCCGCATTGTTTGCCAAAAACTTGAGGAAGTTGGCGTTGATGCCATCATCATCTCGGGCAATATTCACGGCAAAGCCAACACCATGATAGGCCAGTCTTTTGATGGGTATACGCTTCAGGAAGAAGGTTACTTCCATGAATACGGGCATGTTATCAGTCAGGAAGTCAGTGTTCCGGTTATTACTGTCGGTGGCCTAACCGATATTGCGGCAATAGAACACATTGCCGAAAACACCAATATCCAATATTTCGCGCTTTCACGTCCTTTGCTGTCTGAACCGCATTTGGTCAAGCGTTGGAAAGAGGGGGATAGATCACCGGTTGAGTGTGAACGTTGCTCGAAGTGCCGCACCAAACGCGGAAACTTCTGTGTGGTGAATAAGGAAAGAAAGTCACAGCTTGCTCAAATGTAATTCGGCTGGATTTGAGTCTTGTTGATGGCAAAGCCAGCAGAGTGTTGCTGGCTTTTTTGATCTTGCTTGTTGCCATGGAATACTGACCTCGCCATGACGTGATACGGACAGGGATAGTGTATTGATGGCTTTAACACAAAACGCCAGCAAAAATAGGCGTGAAACACTTTTCAATTGTTGTGCTAACAATTGAAGGGTAGACAACAAAGAGTAGTGATGATGATAAAAACAAAAGCCAAAATACTTTCTGTGGCATTGGCTGCCGCTTTGCTTGGGGGCTGCGCCAGTTACAGCATCAGTGAGCAGGATATGACTAATTACCTGCAAGACTCCGTCAGCCTGGACCAATCCGTGGGTGTCGAAAATGTCATGTACGCCCAGGTGGCGGTTGAAGATCTCGAGGTTAAAATTGGCCGGGCTGATGCCGACCGGGTGTCTGTGTTCGCCAGCACTAATGCGCAGGTACAGATGCTAAGTCTGCAAAGCATGGGGTTGGATTTGGATGTCGAGTTCAGCGCTATTCCGGAATATGACAAAGACAGCGGGGAGGTGTATTTGAAATCACTGCGTTTAGAGCGCTTTGATGAAAGTAGTAAACAACTGACCCCTGAAGTTAAAAAGCTATTAAAGCCAGCAGTATCCATGATTGGCTACGCGCTATCAAAACAGCCGGTGTACAAGCTAGATAGTTCAACCGTGCAGGAAGCCTTGATAAAATCGGCTGAGCCTAATTTGGTTATCAAGAACAATAAGTTAGTGATAGAGCTGTTTGATTAGGTGTTATTAACGTATCGGTAACGTTAGTTTTCTTTTGCAACTGGTTGGTTCAGATTGACTGCGAGCGGCATATCGCTAAGATAGCCACTCTTGAATTATTCGATTCCATTCAATTACGGAGGTGCACAAAATGTTGATGTTAACTCGCACGCTTGCGTGCATCTTCGTTGCCAAAATTGCTTACCTCAAGCAGCCCCAAGTCGCTTAGCGCAGGCAGTAGATAAACTTCAATTATTTACTGCCGAAGAAAACAGCCTGAGAGAACAAAGACTATCGCATTCGTTTTATGAAGAAACGTGTGCAGGTTGGACTATGCTCGTTTCTCTGCGTGTTGTTTTTTGGCTAACTGTTATTCCAATCTACATAAATATTTGATCAGTTTTGCTAGTTAAAAGCTCAATGGCTTGATCAACGGTGTATTCAGATTGGTATTTCTCCTCAAAGAAATGAGAACTAAGCGATGATGAACAACAAACATTGGTCGAAAATGGAAATGCTCCATGAGACCGTTAAAAACCAAAATATTTCCATCAAAGGCACTCACAGTTACTACAGCGATGCTTACGACAATGGTTTCGAGCGTTCTGTCGTACGTTACCTCCATGGCGACGAGCAAACTTGCCACCGTGAACCGCGCTGGGAAATCGATAAGCTGTATATTGGCGATTACGTCTGTATTGGCGCTGAGGCGGTGATCTTGATGGGCGGTAACCATACCCATCGTGCCGATTGGTTTTCACTTTATCCTTTTATGGACAAAATTGATGAGGCCTATCAGTCGAAAGGGGATACCCATCTTGGCGATGGTTGTTGGATAGGCATGCGCGCCATGATCATGCCGGGCGTGACTGTTGGGGAAGGGGCGATAGTTGCTGCCAATAGCGTGGTCACTAAAGATGTTGAGCCGTATGCGATTGCCGGTGGCAGCCCTGCTAAAACCATTCGTACACGTTTTGCGCCTGATACCATAAAACGGCTGTTGGCCCTGAAAATTTACGATTGGCCCGAGAGTAAGTTTGACGCACTAAAAGATCTGATTTGTAGCGATGATATAGAAGCGCTGGAAAAAGCGCATGCTTTGTTTGAGCAACGATAAGGAAAAAGGAGCCGTATAGGCTCCTTTTTTAATACCGCCAATTACCTAGATCCGGAAACTGTAGCTGACAATCAGTTTCGTTGCTGTTTTATCGGCTTTTTCGCTGATGTCCCCAGGTTGCAGTTGCCCTAATGTTTCATCAGGTCGGTAAAACGCCTGCTTGAGGTTAACATTCAGCCCACGTAATAACCCTGAACGCGGGTAATAGTTGAGGGTGATAGCATGTTCCTCTTCCCGGCCGTAGTCGGTATCGCCGCTGTATTTGTTCTGAATTGGGGCCTTACCCCAGTGGTAGCGGTATTCCAGGTTTAGATCTTGCAAGCCGAGGTGGCGGAAGTCGTATTTTGCCCCAACCACCATCGCTTCCTCGCCATCTCGACGGAAGCCGTGGTAGTTCCCGCTGGTAGGCAGCTTGAGGTAACCTTTAGCGTTACCGAACCCATAGCTGAAGGCACCATTTGCACTGCCGTTCTCACGCGGGGCGTTAATTTTGGTAAAACCATATAACAACTGCCAGGCGTCATAGTTGAGTCGAAACTCATAAGAGAGTGCCGAGGCATATTCGTCAAACGCAGCCAGACCTTTTTCAACATCTTGATCCCACAGATCACCGGCCTTGTGGTTGTAGTAATACTGCGCCTGCATGAATAAGTTAGTTTGTGGTGTAATACCTAAGGTGTAATAGGCGCTGGAGTGGAAGCGACGTAGGTAATCTTTTGCTTCGCCGTAAGCGATTTGATAGCCGCCCGGCTCATCAAATTTCTTGCGCATTCTGAAGGTATAGAGGTAGTCATAGCTCAGTGGGTCGGGCGCGTAGTAGTTGGCATTACCGCTTAGATCGCGCATGGTATCGTCGTTACCAGACATAAACCCAATCACATAGGCACCGTCGAAGATATAGCCATTGTAATGCTGCTGCACCATGACGCCGCGATAACTCGACAGCAAGGCGTCATCATCAGTGGCCGTGGTGATCATACCGGTATTGTAGAAGCCATCACCGATCTTCATAAAGCCGCTCTGGCTGCGTTCCTTGCCCCAGTTCATTTGTACGTTGGCAACGGGCAGCTTACCGTATCCACTGGTTTCATTGCATTTATATTGGCCTTTCCCCGGCTCGCCACCGGACCAAAAACAATCTTCGCTGATAAAGATTTTTTCACCGGCATTCCAGTTATGTACATCGCCAGGATAGGAATCACCGAGCTTGAACATATAGCTGTAGCCCAAGTTGGCGCTTAGGGTAACGTTGTCGCTCAGGATTGGAACCTTTCCTGAGCGGAAGAATAAGCCGACAGATTGCCCCCATTCATATTGCCGATCCATGCCGTCAATGTCGTTATTAGTATCACGGAAGTATTTCTCGGTCGTCTTGCCGTGGTTGAGGAGTACAACCGTTACCGTACCGTCCTTGATGAATTGGTTATACAGCGCTTTCGTATCAGCCATCGCAGTTAATGGCATGGCAGACATACCCACCAGCATGGCAAGCATTGCGGAATAAATTGGTTTAACACGTCGATGATGTATTCCCTTAGCGACAGACATGAGTCTCGGGACCTCCATTGTAATGATTCAGTTACCCTCAGGTGGCTTTCAGCCGTCTGCTTGTAGCAGCAGAAGTTGAGTCTATTATATTTTTGCTTTCATTTTCTTTCGTGTTCTCCATCACGAAACAAAAAGAAAACTAAAAATAAGCAAATTAAAACATTGATCACTTAAACGAAGGTTTTCGTAAGTATAATAAAGCTTTTCATAAGCAGGGTTGCTTCATAACAAAGAAGCGAAAATGTGTATGTTGCTATTTGATAAGTGTCAGCTGAGAGGGATAGGGAATGGCTGTTGAGTGCGGTAGAAGGTTACACCGGGGGATCGTTGGGTTAGCTTTTACAGGGATCGGGCTGGCATACACTGCCACGGCGGCAGCGTCTTCTGGCATTGCTGATCTCGCCGCCGCAGGAGGCGCAGACTCGACCGAGGTTTATGTCCTGAAATTGTTGGAAGAGCAGGCACTGGCAAACAATAACCAGGAGCTGTTGGATTTGTTTGCCGCGGTGACCACTAGCGAGGAAGCGGCGAGATTGGCCGGAGAGATAACCCCCGACCGGAGTGGCGCTAGCATCTACAATGTGGCTACCGCGCAGAATGTTTTTGCTAACACAGTGCGCAAGCGTACTTCTGACTACATCCTGGGTGATTCAGCTCGCACCTCGTTGTGGGTGTCCTATCTCGGAACGGACTCAACCTCGTTTGTAACCAGTGAAGGGACCAACCGTTTTGATGGTTATGACGCTGACTCATCGGGGATCGCAGTAGGTTACGACCGGGTGCTGTCCGAAGATTCGATCCTTGGTGTCGCATTTAGTCAACAGTCAATCAATAGTCAAAGCCGGCTCTATAACCAGCAGCTGGATATCGATACTTATCAAGCGGCGCTATATGGTACTTACCACTGGCATGATATGTACTTCTCAGCGCAGGGACTGGTGGGCTGGAACAGTAATCGTTCCGAGCGCTCTATCGGTGACAGTTTGATGGCTGGTGGTCAATCACAAGCGACAGCGCGATTCAACAGTCAAAGCTTTGCACTGCTGCTTGACTGGCAGTTTCCGGTCTATCTCGGCGAGGTAACTTTCCTGCCGTCCCTTTATGCTGACTATGCATTGGTCAAGGTCGAAGACTACCAAGAAAACTATGTCCGTGAATATAACAAAGCCGGTGAGTTGACCAAGTCATCGGGTTCTCCGGCCGCGCTTGCCTACGACAAGCAAGAATATGAAACCCTCAACCTCGGGTTCGGACTGGAACTTGCCCACCGGCTTGATACCAATGTCGGGGTGTTTGCCTCCCAGCTAAAACTCAAGGCGCAGCAGGAGTTACTTGACCACAACCTGACGACTACGGCAAGGCTGGCCAGTGGTGGTGGCAGCTTCACTCTGCCGGTCAGTGAGGCCGATGACTTTTTTTACGAAACTCACCTCGATCTGGTTTGGGAAACCAACACCAGCTTCTCCTGGCATATCGGGGCCCAATACCTATGGAGCGATAGCCAGGAAACCACTATGTACTACGGCCGTGGCACGTACTCGTTTTAATCAGGGATGGTAGTCAGCAAAATGAAAAAGAATCACGTAAAAATGTTGGTATTGGCTGTCGCAATGGGGCTGCAAGGCCAGGCGTTGGCAGCAGAGTCTGCGGTGGTGGACAGTGAATCCTATCGCCAGCCAGGCGGTATCATGTATTTCTTCGAGTATGGTATGCCCGATACAGTGACTGCATCGGACGACAGCCTGCTTGCCATAGAGAGTACGTTGCAAAAAGATGGTCAGCATAGTTTGGCCTGGCAATTTTCACCGGGCAATACGCTGACTTTTACCCAGCCGATTGGCTACAAGCCGTTTGTGGCAAACAATACCGATCAGTCGCAAAGCACCTTTACGACCTGGATTTATAACGCATCACCGTTAGCAGGGACTCTGCGGTTTTCTTTTCTGGCGCAGGGGCAGCAGGCGAGTTGGTTTGATATCAATATGGACTTTGTGGGATGGCGCCAGCTATTGGTGCCGTTTTCTGATATGCAGGGTCAGCCGAGCAAACAGATGGATCAGTTGATTATCGAAACTTCGCAAGCGGGGGGATCTGGCAAGATCTACCTTGATCAGCTGATGACCAGTATTCCGGTTGACCCCCGTTGGCCAACCCGGGATGCCGTCGTGCCTTATGTCAATGTGGCAGCGGATGTGGCACCGAACCGCCATTGGCTGGCACTGTACCGCTACTCTCAATTCCTTCAGCAGCATACCCACAGCGTCCTTGATGGTGATGTGAGTAGATCCGTGTCGGTTGGCTCTGAGGTTGAGGTTATCGAAAAGACCCTCGATGAGTTTATTTTGGCCAACGACAAGTCACTCTCTAACAAGCAACTACAGGCGCTTAAAGTACGCTACGACAGCTACCAGCTCGCTGAGCACAATGGGGTGATCACGGGCTTGCCATTAGATAACAGCAACCGGCTAAAGACATTTCTCGATAAGGGGGTCAACAAGGGGCTGTTGAACCAAGAAGGGTTCGATACCGTGTTCGGTATCAAGCTACTCAGAGAGTATGGTGAGTATATGCTTGAACTGGCGCAAGCGCTGCAAGGTGATTTGGTCGATGAAGACCGTCGTACTATTGAGGCTATGTACCTGAAACTTACGCATTATGCGATTACGCAAGGGTATACAGCTGGCAGTGGTCTAGGAACTGCCCACCACATGGGGTATACCCTCAGGGCCTTGTTCCAAGCCCATTACCTCAGCAGGGATCTCTTGGCGAGGGAAGGCCTGGCGCAGCAAGTCAGTGACATGATGGCGTGGTATTCCGGCACTGGCCGTATCTACCGTCCGGTAGAGGAGATGACCAACTTCAATGTCGATATCATGAATACTCAGCTGCGAGGCATGTTATACAGTGTGCTGATGCAGCCTGATCCGCAGCAGCGAGAGGCTTGGTTATCCCAGTTTAGTTTCTGGTTGTCCCAGTCGATTACCCGCTCCGACGGGCTAGGGGGTGGGTTCAAAACTGACGGCTCGGTGTTCCACCATGCTCAGCACTATCCTGCCTATGCCAAGGGGGCGCTGAAAGGGCTCACGCCTGTGATCGAAGCGCTATCTGGGACGTCTTTTTCTGTTACGCCGCAGGCACACCAAACCGTCAAACACGCTGTCGCGATGACAGAAATCTACAGTAATGATCAGCTGACCTTGATGTCTGTCACTGGCCGCCACCCCGACGGTGAGCAATCCATCGAATTGGTGCCGTTCAAGCACATGGCGTTAGCCGGCTCGCCTGATGGCACTCAGGCTATTGATCTGGATATGGCGGCTGCCTATTTGCGGATGGCGGGCAAAGATGATGCGTTCGGCCGCTATCTGGTGCAGCAAGGGATGGAGTCAGGGGTCGCGCCGCAGGGTAACTGGGTGATGAACCTTGCCAGCATGACGATTCAGCGCCGCTCTGATTGGGTAGCGGCAGTGCGCGGCTTTAGCCGTTATCTGGTCAGCCACGAAAGCTATGCCAATGCCAACCGCTACGGCCGTTATATCAACTACGGCCAGCTCGAAATCATGGGGCCCGAGAGCGAGGCCCGGGCGTTCAGCCATGATGGCTGGAACTGGAATCGCTGGCCGGGAACCACTGCCGTCCAGCTGCCTTATGAGGCACTCAATGCCAAGCTGCGCAACGTTGATACGTTTAGCGGGTTGGAAGAGATGCTGCTTTCAGAGCAGAGCTTCGCTGGCGGGGTGGGCAATGGGGAAAACGGGTTATATGCCATGGTGCTGCAAGGGCACCCGAAATACGATGCCAGCTTTCAGGCTCACAAGTCGGTTTTTTTCTTCGATAACCGGATTGTCGCGCTCGGCAGTGGGATCACCACCGAGCAGACCGCTTATCCCACTCAGACGACCTTGTTCCAGCATGCAGTGTATGACGATGGCGAGCGGGCAACGGTGAATGGCCTACCATTCGCCGCCTCTGAGCAACAGGTAGATGTTAAGCCGACACGCTTCCTTCAGTTACGGGACCCTGATGGCAACGCTTATTTTGTCTCTGCAGCGCAAGATGTCAGGGTGTCACAAGGCGAGCAGGTGTCGGTACACCAGAAAAACAGCTCGACCACTCAGGGTATCTTCGCCACAGCGGTGATCGACCACGGCAAAGCGCCGCTCGATGGGCACTATGAATATGCCGTATTGGTAAAGCCAGAGCAGGAACAATTGGACACTTTCGCCCGCCAGCTATCAAGCGCTGAGCATGCGCCTTATCAGATCGTCCAGCAGGATGAGCGTGCCCATGTCGTGAGTGATAGCGAATCCCAGACGACCGGTTACGCGGTGTTTGCAGCAGATACCGAGTTTGACTCCGGGCTAGTGGCACAAGTCGGTGCACCGGCCATGGTCATGGTCATGGTTGCCACACAGGGGAGTCAGCTACAGTTATCGCTGGTGAATCCGGATCTCAACCTCTACCAGGGGCGGGACGGCACCCAGTATGACGCGGAAGGCACTTTGCAAGAAGTCAGTATTTATTCCCGCAAATGGAAAGATAACCCGTTCAAGGCGGTGGATAACCGGATGGTACTGCGTGGCCAGTGGATGGCGGCTTCTGCGCTGCCAGCAGGGGTTACGTTGCATGACATGACCAACGGCCATACGGAGATACGCTTTAGTACGGTTGGGGCAGAGCCTCTGCAAGTCTTGTTGACCCAGCAATAAGGATACGTGGCGCGCAAGTGGCTGCTTGCGCGCACGACAGGCAATTTGCTTGTAATGATTAAGGAAAAGGCATGAACAGATTTAGTTATATATCGGTATTGGCCGCCGCGGTTTCACTGGCGTTATCCGGCAATGTATATGCCGGCGGCCAGACTGAGGGTGCAGGCACTATCACCCCGGCCAGTGCTGTCGAACAAGCCGCTTCATACGACCCGATGCAAGCACAGATCATTTCATTTGAAGGGGAGGCGGTACCCGACTATGTCACGGTAGCTGGTGAGGGGACCGTTTCAGTCTCGGATCGCCGGGCGGTAAACGGGGACCAGTCATTGGTATGGCAGTGGCAGCCGGATTCGCCGCTAACGCTCGATACGGAGTTCCGTTATTACACGCCTAAAGAAGCCTTCCAAGCCTATGGACGCAAGTCTTCGACGGTATTCTCGGTATGGATTTACAATGAAAAGCCCAGTGACGGTGAGCTTGAGTTCCAGTTCGGGTCGGCTGCAAATAGCCGCTTTACCATGAAACTGGACTTTACCGGTTGGCGCTCGCCAGGTATGGCTTTTCACCGTGATATGCAGGGGATGCCGGCTTCGACCCTCAAGGGGGTGACCATTACCCCGAAAGGCATGGCGGAAGGAGGGGAGCTGTTTATCGATCGCCTGATGGTCAGCATTGATGATATTCGCTACCAATGGTCTGATGATTTGGTGACCACGAGGATCACCGTGCCCGAGATTGACTACGGTTTGCCTGAAACCCTGCCTGATGTCACGGCCGAGGAACTGGCTGCGGTAGATACGATCAAGCAAGAGCTACTCGATTATTACGTCGGTGATATGAAGGTGGGTAAGAAAGCGCTAGATGCTATCCGCAAGGAATATCGCACGTATGGCTTGAGCAAGGAAAATGGTGTCATTAACGGCGTGCATGTCGTGACCAAGAAGCAGCTGACAATTTATCAGAAAGCCCATTTGAGCCCGGATGATAAAGCCCGGGTGAAGGCGTATGTCGATTTGCGCAAATTCTCGGAGCTCATGGAAAAGATGGCTCGGGTTTGGCACGTTACCGATGATCCTGCCGTGCGTGCTGAAATGCGTGATAAATACCTCCTGATGTCCGAACACCTGCTTGATCAGGGCTTCCAGCATGGTAGCTCGCTGGTGGCGACCCACCACTGGGGATACAGTACCCGGAGCTGGTATGCGTCGATGCTGCTGATGGAGCTGCCGCTCAAAGAAGCCGGCTTGCTGGAGCCTATCCATTCGGCACTGCTGTGGTACTCGCGGGAATTCAAAGAGCGCGGTTTTGATATGGAAGTCGGGCCAAAAAGCTCCGACATGGATTACTACAATACCTTGGCTCGTGCCCATATGATCATGCTGCTGCTGGAGCCTGATGCACAGGAGCGAGTGGCCCTGATGCACAAGTTCGGTAAGTTTATCTCCGGCAATATGGCGCAGACACCGGCTGGCTATGCAGACGGTTTCCGTCCAGATGGCACCGCATTTCGTCACAAGGGGAATTACCCAGGGTATTCGTTTGCCGCCTTTAATTCGGCTGCCCATGTTGCTTACCTGCTAAGGGGAACACCTTACGAGCTGTCCGAGCCCGCGCGGCAGTACCTGAAAAAGGTGATGCTGGCGGCGAGGGTGTATAGCAACCCGAACCCCGGCGTTGGAACGAATGGCCGTCGTCCGTTCTTCGGCATTTCTCTCAATAAGATTGCTGACGGTTACCGTTGGCTGGCGCTGGCAGGGACTGAGCAAGGTAAGGCCGATACCGAGCTGGCACAGGCGTATTTACGGATCAGCGGCGATGATCCTCAGCGGTTTGCCGGGGAATTCGGTCAGCGGGTGATGCCAGAAGCGCACCCCCAAGGTGCATATAGCTTCAACTATGCCGCAATGGGGATCCACCGATACGCTGACAAGATGGTCACGATGAAAGGCTGGAACCGGTATGTGTGGTCGTCGGAGATCTATAACAATGCCAACCGATATGGCCGCTACCAGAGTCACGGCAGTGTGCAAATCCAAAAGTGGGGCGATGAAGAAGACTACGGCTTTAGCCAAGATGGCTGGGATTGGAACCGAATGCCGGGGGCGACAACGATCCATTTGCCGTGGGAGCAGCTGGATGCGCCGCGCAAACATACCACTATGCTGACCAATAATGTTCGGTTCAATGGCTCGACTCAACTGGACGGGCGCTATGGTGCCTTTGGCTTTACCCTCGAAAACCCTGACCGTTGGCCGGCGTTTATCGACCCGTCGTTTAGGGCCAAGAAATCGGTGTTTAGCTTCGATAACCGATTGGTCATGGTGGGGAGTAACATCGCCAACGGCCGCAGTGAGTACCCAACTGAGACCACCTTATTTCAATACGGCCTGACTGACAAAACCCAGACGCTGATCATCAATGGCGAGGAGGTGACGGCATTTCCGTTTAGCACCACGGTTGAGCCTGGTGGCTGGCTGATAGATGGTATGGGCAACGGTTATTTCGTGGTTAAAGGCGGCAGTATTGAGATCAGGCGCCAACATCAGGAGTCGCGCGATAACATATCCAAGGAGCCGACCTTCGGCAATATGGTATCGGCATGGATTAATCACGGTAATGCGCCGTCCGGTGCAGAATACGAGTACATGATCATGCTTGATGCAACGCCAGAAA
This sequence comes from Photobacterium lutimaris, assembly GCF_003025555.1. Taxonomy (GTDB): domain Bacteria; phylum Pseudomonadota; class Gammaproteobacteria; order Enterobacterales; family Vibrionaceae; genus Photobacterium; species Photobacterium lutimaris. Next base: position 307,908 of record NZ_PYMH01000005.1, read on the forward strand.
AAATGCAGGCGTTGGCTGCGTCAATGGCATTGGCACAGGATAAGCCCTACCAGGTGCTGCGCAAAGACGGAACGGCACACATTGTTCATGATAATCAAAGTGGCGTAACCGGCTATACGGCGTACCAGTTTGTGAGAACGTCTGACAAGTGGATCAGAGCGATCAGTACCTCCTCCGTGGTCATGGCCAAAGAGCAGGACGGAATATTGAGCCTGAGTGTTGCTAATCCTGATTTGAACATGGAGAAAAACACCCTGAGCCAAGAAGTCCCTGTGGCTATTACCTTGAAAGGGCGTTGGAACCCAGCGGAGGCTGATGAGCGGATTGCCGTGAAGCACAAGGGGAAAAAGACTGTGGTGACTTTCCGTTGCAAGGATGGTCTACCGATCCAAACACGGTTGCAAAAGATATAAGCCAATTTTTTTCGAAACGTAATGTAAGCGCCTAGCGATAGGCGCTTTTTTCGTTTTTAATTGGCTTTTGTTTTCTTTCGTTTTTATGATCACAAAAGCGTTACCGAAAGGTAAACTTTAATTTTGATTGGGTATATAGTTATGCGAAAGCTATCGAAGATAGTTGAAAGGTTGCGTTTGACTATAACGAAATATTAGCCCAGCTCGCCATTTATCGGAATCGGCGTAAACGGACTATTCATTTCCAATCAGAAAAGAGAAGGTTATGAAAGTAAGACACTCTACCTTGGCCCTGGCCATTGCCACTTTGCTGGCAGGCTGTGGAGCTGAAGATAACAAGGATATCTCAGGTAAGCAGGATAATGTGTACCCGCCGACGGTAAGGGGCGAAGTAACCATACCGGCGTTGCATGTCGGAGCCGGTGTAAAAGGTATTTACCAGTATTTCGATCCCAATCCGGCTGCCCGTCCGGAAGGTGCCAGTCAATACCGCTGGTTGTTGGCCGATGATACTGAAATCGGAGTCGCCCAGGAGCTGTATTTGGTTGAACAGCATTTGGGCGAGCAGGTCCGCTTTTGTGTGACACCGGTCGCCGAAGGGACGGCCAATACTATCGGTGCTCAGTCGTGCAGTGAGCCGAAGCAAGTACAGCCGCCGTTGGGCACCCCGCCGCAGGCCAATGACGTGGCCATTGGCGATATGGCCCCTATGGTCGGTGATGTCATTGAAGGGGAGTATCAGTACTTTCATCCTGAGGGAGTTGCCGAAGGTGATTCTGTCTTGTCATGGCTGGCTGACGGCGAAGCGATAGGCGGCGCTGATGATAGCCGCCTAACCTTGCTGGCGCATCAAACCGAGGGCAAACAGCTGGCATTTTGTGTCGAGCCTAAAACGCAGCAGGATTTTCCGATCGCGGGCGAGATTGCTTGCTCTGAGCTGACTGCGCCAGTGGCAGTGAAGCCTGGCTCGGCACCGGAAGTGGAAGCTGGCAGCGTCGCGATTGACGGACAGCCCTTTGTCGGGGCGACGTTGACTGGGAAATACACCTATTTTGATGCAGATGGTGACCTTGAGGGTACCAGTCAGTATCGCTGGCTACGTGATAACAATGCGATTGAAGGTGCCACGGAAACGGCTTATTCGGTCGTCAATGCCGATGGCGGTTACTATCTGTCTTTTTGCGTTAGCCCTGTTTCTGAAACAGGATCGCCGACGGTAGGGGAGGAAGTTTGCCAGCAAATGGATGAAGCCATTTCTGTCAAGGTAGAAATCCCGCCGCAGGCAAGCAGTGTCGAGGCGGTTGTGTTGTCAGGTGGTTTACCCGAGGTCGGTGAAACACTGGTGGGACAATACCAGTACGAGCAAGCTGAAGGCGCAGAAGAAGGTCAATCGACCGCCCAGTGGAAAGTCGATGGTGACGTTTCCGAGCAGGGCTGTGATGTCGCACAAAGCTGCCAGTACACTTTGTCGGGTGATGATCTCGGAAAAATGATTGAATACTGTGTGACACCGGTAACTTACCTTGGTACCCCAGCCGATCAGGCTTATTGTTCCCCGGCCGTTGAGCCAATGGGGATCACATTGACCGGTGCCCTTGAGTACGATCAAAAATTGACGGCCGTGGTTTATGGCTACGATGGTGATGCCAATACCGATGGCCGTTGGCTGGTTGATACCAGTAATCAAAATGGCCCGGCGGGTGATAGCAACCCGACCGAACAAGCAACGGGCAATGAATACATTATCGGTGTGCGGGCACAAGGAAACGACGGTAATGGCAATGGTGTTGTTGATGATTACGACTGGGCGGCACAGGGCCATACCGTGGATGCCCGACACTTTATCGGCAAAGGGGTGCAATATTGTTTGAATACCCAGTCTTATGGCGCTAAATGTGTGTCAGCGGCCGATTTTGACAGTGTTTCCGGCGGTTTGCTGACCGATGCCAGCAATGCAGCGCTGCGCGCCATTGAGCCAATCAGAATTGTTGACTTCAACGGTTACAAATACCATCGTCCATTGACCCAGGCAGAAACTGTCCACAAAGGTGAGCTAGGGGCCGGATTGCCGCAGGCGAGCGAGATTTTGGCTGCCAATGGTATTGACTGGGCGTTGTTTGCTCAGATCACCAATGGCCAAACACCAGCGTTAAACGCGTGCCGAAACCTCTACCAGAACAGTGGGGACTGGCACCTACCGATCAGCCAGTTCACGGCGGGCAAGTATGTTCCCAACTATTACGAAGCCGATGGCAACCAACCGCCGGCAAGCAGCGCTAACTCGATGATCAAGCTGACCAAAGAGTTGATTTCCAATGTTGATCTGGAGGTTGAGTTATCACCGGTATACGGCTGGCCGCTGGGTGCGACAGTGCAACTACCTTATGGTAGCGCCAGTCGCTTGGCGGCTGATCAGGCAACACAGAACTACAACGTAGTACGTTTTTACCAGAATGGCGGTACGGCCAATAACTATACCGAGGAGCAAGCACCGTTGATCACTTGCGTATCGTTAACGGCTAGCTAAGCCCCATCTTATTACATACTGCAACCTGCCCTTGATATTGCGGCCGGAGAGTTACCTTGAGAGTTCAAGTGAGCATCCGAGCGAAATATCGAGGGCTTTTCTATAATTGTGCTATTTATCACAATATTGAATTAAACGCCAAACTGTAATATTTTCATATGACCATCCCAAAAACAATTTGCCAAAATTGAATATCTCTTATTCATAGTCGACTGGAAATGAGAATGATAATATCAAATAATTATTATGCTCTAAAATGGAGTATGTAATTTTAGACTAAATAAACTCTGCTATAATTTTAAGATAATTGGTGCTGGTTTTATTGGAATAGATATGAATAAAGAGATTATTGCTTTTATTTTATCCGCTTTTTTAATCGGCTGTACTAGTGATTTACAACGAAACCCAGCGCCTGCTTATTTAAATATGGATTATGGTTTATTTAACTCCAAAACGCTTAGACATTGGGGAGATACACCGTTCTCAATTGAGCAATATGTATTTGATGAGAAATTGCGAAGCAATACATTTGATAAAAATATCATTGTTGATGAGGCTGGTAACTTTAGACCTCAACACTATTTGACTATATCTGGTGGAGGAGCAAATGGTGCATATGGTGCAGGACTTCTCAATGGCTTGTCAGATAGTGGAAAACGACCTGATTACCGGATGGTTACAGGCATTAGTACTGGAGCAATTATAGGGTTATACGCGTTTTTAGGTGAAGAGTATGATCACAAGCTACGAGATTTCTACACACAATTATCAGATCAAGATCTCTATCAGACACGATATGTGTGGGAAATATTTTCTAGCTCTTCACTTCTGAATACAGCCAGGTTTGAGAAGCTGGTAAGAGAGGAAATTGATCGTGACCTGTTGGATAAAGTCAAAGAAGAGTACTTGCGAGGTAGAACTTTTCTAGTCAAAACGACAAACCTTGATGCACAGCGCCCAGTCATATGGAATATGGGGGAGATCGCCATGCATGATACAAAGGAGGCAGAGCTTCTCTTTCAAAGTGTGATCATAGCTTCAGCTTCAATTCCAGGTATTTTTGAACCGGTTCTTATACCGATGCAGATCAATGGTGTTCAATATGATGAGTTACATGTTGATGGCGGTGTCATAGCTCAAGCCTTTTTTATCCCAGAAAATATGGATGTTGAGGAATTTGCTAGTATTGAAAATAGATATTTTACCAAGCTAGGTATAGATCTGCCAGAGGAGCGAGAAAGTCACATATGGATGATTAATAACTCGCGTATTGGTGCAATTTGGGAACCAACACAGCCAACATTAACTAATATTACAGGCCGTTCGATATCTACGATGATAAAGTACCAAGGACGGAGTAATCTAACGAATATTTATCAGCAAAGTCAATTGATTGGTGCATCGTTCAATTCTTCATATATTGACCATAGAATTCCAGATGCACCGTCAGAAGCACCATTTAGCAAGAAATATATGCAGTATATGTATTGTTATGGATATGCACAGGGTCTTAGCGATAATCACTGGAAGAGCGATTTGCCTAATTACTCCCAATTTCAGAGTATTGAGCCATGGAATAACTCTTTTTCTGATATAGAATACTTTAATTGGGAGAGAATCGAACCGGGATTGACTGGAAAGATTAACGAATGTCTATTGAGGGTAAATAAATAACCTTTAAATTGTTTGCTAGTTATAGAATAACAAATTGTAATAAAATATAATACTTTATAATATCTGCATCATTAACGAATAACTGTTATTCATTCTCATCTTATAGAAGTTTGATAATATTAACTGGAATGGTATCAATGAGAAGGTTTTTCATTTCTTAAACACGGAATGTTAATGTTAGATACTAAAACTTATACCAAATTTATCTAAAAATTAGAATGCTAATCCTATGGTTAATAAAATTAAACTATCTCTAATATTATCAATAATGCTTACTGGGTGTATACAACTCGATCCCTATCAAAAATATCATACAGCTTTAAATTCTGACCAGTGTGTGCCTGATATTAATACGACATATACTGAAACTGTATATGAGCCAGCATTGAGTGAAAATACGGCTGAATACACAATCAGTGAGTCAGGGTTTGGAACAGATAATGATGATATTGCATTTGATGATACTGCCAGCAGACCTGCTGTTGAGGTTACAGCGATTAATGCCATACCTGAAATGACATCTGAAGATATTCTACCAATCTCAGTGGAGCTTGAAGAGCGGCAATTTTATGCTTTGGAAACGACCTCATCAAATTATTCTGATGTACAAATTTCGACAGGAAAAATCTCAAGTACCTTAGGAAGAGAAGAGGCGCTTTATGTTCAGGTTTTTGCAACGTTGGATGAGGATAACGCTAAAAATGTATTGAGGGACGTGAGGTCATTTTTCCCCGAGCAAACATCAGTTATTCGCTCTGCTGGGATATACCGTATTCTTATTGGTCCTCTGGAGAAAGATGAAACTACATTTGTTGTGAATGAAATAAATAAACAAAGTGATTACAGCACAGCATTTGTGCTGTCTCATTTCATTGATATCAGTGATGATGAAATTTAGTCGATACCTCAATATTACGCACTGAGTAAAATAAGTATTTAATGCCAGGTTGTGTTGTTGCCTATATGTATTAGGCTGTGGGCTCGATTGACGAGCCCATTTTTGTTATTTGCGATTACCTAGCCAATTTGCGGCGCCGTTTAAGTCACTGTGTCAGCCTCTTTGGCTTTGAGGTAGGCGTCTAGGGCACAGTCGCCGTGATGATGTTGGTAGCCCGGTGTATGGTGGCGCCAGGCTGGGTCGATATTGACAGCTTGGGTCTTGAAGGGATCGATTTGCTCGTGGGTGTAATGCGTAAAACCTTCTCGGTATTGGTCAAGCAAGTCACGGTAAGCCGGATCGTTGGCCAGGTTCTGGCGCTCACCTGGATCACGAACTAGGTCGAACAGTTCTTCACCTCCCTCTTGGTAGACGGTGTATTTATGGTTTTTTGTGCGGTACATCCGAGCCGGCTCGATGGTTGTTTCGCGGCTGGTGTACCATTGGCTGACGACGGCTTCGCGCCAGTCATCAGGCGATTTTCCGTCCATAAGCGGTAGCACACTTCGGCCATAGAGTTGCTCGGGAATACTTAAGCCCGCGTAGTCGCACAAGGTAGGAAGAAGATCACACAGCGAAACTAGTTCATCATTTTGTTGGCCTTGTGGGATCCCAGGGCCTGTGATCACAAAAGGAACGTTGGTTGCCTCTTCATAGAAAAAGTTCATTTTGGTGACTTGACGGTGGCTACCCATGGCATCGCCGTGATCACTGAAGAAGACAATCAGCGTATTGTCGGCGGCATCTGACTGCGCGAGGGCATCTAGAACCCTCTTGATACTATTGTCGCCCATGCGGGTGTAGTGGTAGTAGGCCGCCAGATACTGCTGATAATTGAGCGGGCTCCAATGGGCGGCTTCGTGCATGCGATGATGGCCGCAGCACAGATACTGGACGGCTGGTGGCCGGTTGGTGATAGGATCGAGGTTTTCAAAATTATCACGCAATGGCGGTAGCGGGCCGATGCCTTGGATTTCATTATGAGGCCCGGCAAACGCGCCGACCCAACCACAAATATTGTGCGGGTTATTGAAGTCAACGGCCATAATGAAAGGCTTATCGTGTTTTTTGTGCAAGAACGCCACACTTTCCTGTTCAGCGTATAGATCTTCCCGCGAGTCGTAGTTCACCGGAAACGCTTCGGGGGCATCCATTTCCATTTCGATTTGCTCCGCACAGTCAAAACCACGCAAGGAGCCAAAGTCATGACGCTTGCCGAAATGGACCGCATCATAGCCTGCATCGCGGAACAATTGGCCGAGGGTCGGCATAGATGAAGGAATGTTTGGACTGTTATTACCATGTACACCATTTTGATGCGGCAGTCGGCCAGTCCAGAACGAGGCTCGGGAAGGGCCACATAGAGGATAGGCGGTATAAGCGGCGTTGAAACGCGTCCCTCGGGCGATGAGGCTGTCGATAGTAGGGGTGGATACATCGCTGTTGCCATAGCCGCCAATCGCATGGCGAGATAGCTGATCGGCGGTAATGATCAGGATGTTTTTGGGTTTGCTGATTGTTTGAGTGGCCGGGGATGCCATAGCCGAGGATGGGGTAAGTACTACAGCAGATGTACTGCTAGCAGCGGCGGCACCGGCGACACCTTTGATAAAGTTTCGGCGAGTGAGTGACATTGTTTACTTCCTTATAAACTTAGCCTTGTTGCTTCATATCGAGTGAATAGACCTTGAAATTGTCGATTTTCAGGTGGCTCTTCCATGTCCGGAAACCGAACTTACCGGATTTAAACTGCTCTTTATCGTTGATCTCATAGAGCTTGTTGTTATTGCTAAACACCAGAATTTGATCGTCGAGGCTAACGATCTTGATGTTGGTCGGGTGGTTGGGAATATTCATGAACTGCTTGTCTGTTACATCATACTCAGGCAGCAACGGGCGGGTACCATCCCCGGGATAGCGACGAAAACGAGTGGTGCTGTTGTCGTTGGCACCGTAACCGATATAGTAGAGTTGCATCGGATCGTATTTTCGCATGTCACCTGCACGCCAGTCAGACTTAGCAAAGAAATCTTGGCTCCCAGGTTCTTGGGCCATCCAGAAGAAGTTAAGGTCAGTACCACGGTCGTTTGGGCCGTTAGCCATGACTACCGTACCTTCAAATTCAATCACTGACGGTGTGGTAATGTCGTGCTTAAACCACACCGTAACACCGGCACCGTCATCAATGTCGAGCGCCTCTTGCTTGATACCCACGTCGGATGCATCTGTTTTTTCAATCACCCACTGAGATAGGTTTTGGCTGAAATCATCGCTGAAAAGTAAAGTTCCATTTTTTTTGATCAGTGATTCAGGGTTATCAATCGCAAAAGTCGGTAGGCTACTTCCCATAGCGATTGCTAATAGAGCAATATTAAGTCTATTCATTTTATTCTCTAGGCTTATTGGTGAACTGTAACTCCCAGCATGCGGCTGGGAGTTATGGATTAGGTATAGGCATTAAGCACACTGGCCGGCACTTCGGCCGGGCGCCAAGGATCGCCAGTATGTTCAAGCCAAGGGATAAGCTCCTCTTCGATTAACCGGCTGATCAACGCATCATTTCCTTCGGCAATATTCGCCATCTGATAGGGGTCGTTAGCGTTGTCATGCAAGACGTAGGTCAACGGCTTGCCGATCTTCCGGTCGATCATCAGGGTATAGCGATCAGTACGAATGCCACGGCGGCCGTAAGACTGCGCTCCGTAAGGGACGAAGGTATACAACTGCGAGGTAGGGCGGATATCACCAGCTTCACCACGGAGGGTGTTGGCAAAATTACCCCCTTCGACAGTGTCTGGAATATATTCGTCCATGCCCATCAGGCCGAACATGGTCGGGAAGATATCCGGTGCTGAGAACAAGAGGTTATCTTGGCGAGGAGAAAGTTTACCCGGCCAGCGGAAGATCATCGGTATCCGCATCGATTCTTCATAGTGGACATTCTTCGTGGGTTTGCCGTTGGCACCCAAGCAGCAACCATGATCAGAGAAGAAGACAACCAGTGTGTCTTCAGAAAGGTTGAGCCGATCAAGCTCGTTGATAATACGGCCGAACTGTTCATCCACACCATTGATCATTGCCATGTATTCTTTGAAGTATTTTGGTCCGTAACCTTCTTGGTAGTCCTTGTCCCACACGACATTTGGACGGGTATTGAGTGATTCGGACGTTTCACCGCTGAATCGGTCTAAGTATTTTTGTGGAACTTGGTCATAAGGGGAATGCGGAGGGTTCATTGAGACAACTAAAGTAAAGGGCTTGTCATTGTCACGGTACTGACCATTTTCGTTTCGTAAGTATTTAATCGCAATATCGGCTTCGTGCTCTGGGCTCCATTGGTTAATCTGAAGCGGTTTGTCCCTTGGTGTTTCGTTGGTCCAGTAGATCGGGTTCATGTGTAGATCATAGGTCCCGTATGAGTACCAGAAGTCGAAACCATGGCGACGGTCAGGGGCCGTCCAGTCATTCCAATAACGCCCTTCCATTGGATTGTTATAGCTTGGAATGAAAGGAGCTTCAGGCGTATCGAGGTGCCACTTGCCGATATAGCCCATGCTGTAGCCCTGCTTTTTCATTATGTCGGACCAAGTCAGGGTATTCTTTTTCAGCTCGATACCGAAATCTTTGCCACCGAAATTACCAGGCATTGCGGTATGGCTGTTGCCTTGGATCCCGTTACGATTTGGGTACTGTCCTGTCATCAACATACCGCGGAACGGGGTACATAATGGGAAGTTGGACACAGCCTGATCCAGTACCACACTCTGCTTGGCAAATTTATCCAGATATGGAGTCAATGAACGGTCCTGATCCATAAAGCCAAGTGACTGGGCTCGAAATTCATCGGGGAAGATAATCAAGAGATTAGGCTTTTTGCCTTCGGCTTTGGCGGTTACAGCGGGCTGACTGCCCGTCAATGAACTGCAGGCCGGAGTGGCAGCTACCGCCCCTGTGACTGCTATGCCTTTCAAAAGGTCACGGCGTGATATGGACATCATTTGTCTCCTTTAAAGTAAGCTACAATTTGCATATAAAGTGTGATGTAAGTGGTAAAAGAAAGTAAAAGTGTTTCTTTTTCTTACGTTTAGGTGCTTTTATATTAATATCGTAAACTATCGAAAGTTTGCTGACTCTGTTGTTGATCACAAAAGATAACATCAAGCTGTCGTATGCTTTCAAAGTGAAACTGGGTATGTTTTGCTTTACGGTTTGATTTGCGATAAATTTACTATTACTGGCAACTATTTATGCATTATGGCAAGTGAGCTCTTTCGGAGTGCTGTTTTTTTCTTTGAATCGAAAGTATGTGTAAATAAACTGGCAAATTAACGAAAGTATGTGAAAGAGATCGCAAGTTTGTATTCTGCCCATTGTGCCTTTTGTTTTTGATTGTAAGCTTATATCGAAACCAAACGAAAGTCTGGTTTCAGCAGGAGACTAAGTAATGAAAAGTGCTGTCGAAAGGCGAATGGAAATCGTCAACGTGGTGAACCAAGAAGGTAAAGCGCGTGTCGAGGACCTAGCTTCGAGATTTAGTGTCTCCAGTGTCACTATTCGCAGTGATCTGAGCTTTTTGGAAAAGAACGGTTATGTTGTGCGTTCGCACGGTGCCGCGATTCCAAATACTGGGGTGATTGCAGAGCTAACCGTCCATGAAAAGCGTCGTCAAAATGCCGGTTTGAAAACGGTATTGGGACAAGCAGCGGCGGAGCTGATTGAAGATGGTGACACAGTCATTCTAGATTCGGGTACTACTACACGCGAGATTGCCTCAAACCTGAGTAATGTTGAGGATGTAGTGGTAATGACCAATGGTCTGGATGTGGCTATGGAGTTGTCGTCAAAACCGGGTATTGAGGTATTGATGACAGGTGGTGTACTTCGTAAGAAGGCGCTGTCTTTTTCGGGTTCACAGGCCGAGAACGGGTTGAAAAACTACCGCTTTGATAAAGTGTTCTTGGGTGTGGATGGCTTTGACCTTAGATCGGGAATTACAACTCACAATGAGCAGGAAGCGAGTCTAAACCGCTTAATGTGTGAAATTTCCGAACATGTTGTTGCTATTGCGGATTCCAGTAAATTTGGCAAACGCAGTTGTCATATGATCCGAGAATTTGGGCATATTGACACCTTGGTGACCGATTCCGGTATTCCGGAAGAGTATCTACAAGGATTGCGAGACATGAAAGTGAATGTGGTCATTGTTGATAAGACAGATTAGTTCCTTCCTCTAAGCGATGCGCTAACTCCATAGCAGCAGCCCAGATGCTGATTGTGGAGTTAGTACATGAACACCCTTCTTGATATCGTAAAGCGTCACAAGGCTGGCGGCAGAAATGGTATTTATTCTGTCTGCTCGGCGCATCCTTTTGTGATTGAAGCTGCGATACGTCAGGCGAAGCAAGATCATTCTCCGTTGCTGATTGAAGCAACGTCAAACCAAGTGGATCAATTCGGCGGCTATACTGGCATGACCCCTGTTGATTTCCGCAACTTTGTTCTCGATCTTGCTGAGCAACTTAATTACCCCTCTGATCAGTTGATTTTGGGGGGCGATCACCTAGGACCGAACCGCTGGCAGGATTTATCTGCTGATGAGGCAATGGCGAATGCCGATGCGCTAATTAAAGCCTACGTGGCTGCAGGGTTTAAGAAAATTCACCTAGATTGCAGTATGTCATGTTCTGGTGACCCGGTACCGCTGGCCGATGACGTTGTGGCTGAACGTGCTGCGCGCCTTGCCAAGATCGCTGAAGAAACGGCTGTGAACTCGTTCGGTAAAAGTGATGTTGTATATGTGATTGGTACAGAAGTCCCGGTACCAGGTGGGGCGGCTGAGCTGTTGGAAGGCGTCGCAGTCACTCATCCTGAAGCCGCACAAAAGACCATTCGGAGCCATCTAGCGGCCTTAGAGCAAGCGGGTATTGCTGATTGCTGGCAGCGTGTTATTGGGCTGGTCGTACAGCCTGGAGTGGAGTTTGATCACACCGGTGTGATTGATTACTGTCCAGAGAAGGCACAAGCGTTGAGCCGAGTGGTTGAAGAGTATGACCACTTGGTGTTTGAGGCGCACTCGACCGATTATCAGCCTGAGAAGGCGTACCAAGATTTAGTACGAGATCATTTCTCTATTTTGAAAGTGGGCCCAGCCCTGACATTTGCGATGCGAGAAGCACTGTTTAACTTATGTGCTATCGAAGAAGAAATGGTGCCGAAAGCTCATTGCTCTAATTTGAAAGAGCATATTGAACAAACTATGTGTATCGATCCCGATTTCTGGAAGAAATACTATCATGGTGATGCTAATCAGCAACGTTTTGCCCGCAGTTATAGTTTTAGTGACCGTATTCGTTACTACTGGCCGGATAAAAATATTCAGCAGGCACAAGATAAGTTATTTAGTAACTTGTCGCAACAAACTATGCCATTGCCTTTAATCAGTCAATATTTGCCTGAGCAATTCCATGCCCTGAGAAACGGTGAAATAGAAAATACACCTAAAGATTTCGTAATTAATAAAGTACAGCAAGTACTTCGTGTTTATTCTGCAGCTTGTCAGTTTTAATATAATAGGGCGTATCATGAAATATTTAGATCTTGATAATAAAGATCTTGAAAGCTTAAAAGCTTTTTGGACTGCAAAAGAGATCCAACAGCAACCTGACTGTTGGAAAAAAACCTTGTCAATCGTAACGGAGTGCAAAGCGGTAACCAAAGAATTTTTGGAGCCACTCTATGCTAAGCCAAACTTGCGTATTGTGATGACGGGTGCAGGGACATCGGCATTTGCCGGACGGGCATTGGCCCCGGCGCTGTCGAAAGTGCTAAATCGCCGGGTAGAAGCTATAGCTTCTACCGATATTGTGTCTAATCCTTATCAGTATTTTGCCGAAAATATCCCAACGTTATTGGTTTCATTTGCTCGTTCCGGCAATAGTCCCGAAAGTGTCGCCGCTGTCGAGCTCGCTAACCAACTGTTGTCCGAGTGCTACCACCTCGTATTGACTTGTAACAGTGAAGGTCAATTGTATGAGGAATGCCGCAATGACAAGGGTTCACTAGCGATCTTGATGCCAGAAGAAACCAATGATCGGTCGTTCGCTATGACCTCGAGTTTCTCTTCGATGATGCTGGCCGCATTTTCGGTATTGACGTGTAATAACGATTACACGAAAGAAATTGAAAGTGTTTGTAAGCAATCTGAGGCTTTGATCAAAGAAATTAATTCTTCAATCAGTATAATCGCTAATAAGAATGCAAAACGAGTTATTTATTTGGGCAGTGGAAGCCTGCAAGGGTTAGCTCAGGAATCGGCACTTAAGTTGCTGGAGCTGACTGCAGGGAAGGTTGTGGCAACCTTTGATTCACCTCTTGGCTTTAGACATGGACCAAAATCGATCGTTGATAATGAAACATTAGTCGTCGTCTTTATTTCGAATAATCCTTATACGCGTAAGTATGATTTGGATTTATTAGCTGAATTGCGTCGCGATAAAATTGCTAATCAAGTATTAGCAATTACGGCCCAGCAAGATGATGTCGTTATTAATGGAGACTTTATTAATATTGATGGTATGGAAAACGCTAGCGATGTTGAATTGATTTTCCCATATTTAATCATTGCCCAAATTTATGCTTTTCATCAATCACTGATATTAGGTAATACGCCTGATAACCCATGTCCGACCGGTGAGGTTAATCGTGTTGTTCAGGGTGTAACAATTCACGAACTTAATTAATAGCACACAAAATAAATAAAAAAGGGTTAACTACTATGACGTCACCTAACATTGTATGGACGCGTATCGATGAACGTCTTCTTCATGGTCAAATTCGTATTACTTGGGGAAAACATACTGAGGCGAATTTAATTCTGGTTGCTAACGATGATGCTGCAGATGGCCCTAACGCTGCCTTTATGCAGGCAGGCATGAAGGCTTCGGCGGGTGGGGAATATGCTGTGCGATTCTTCTCTATCCAGAAAACCATCGACGTGATCCACAAAGCATCGCCTAAACAGAAAATTTTTATTCTGTGTAACAACCCGACCGATGTTGCCCGTTTGGTTGAAGGTGGCGTCCCTCTTACTCACTGCAACGTTGGCAATATGCACTTTCATGAAGGCAAGCGTCAGATCGCCAAAACTGTATCGGTAGATAGCAAAGATATCGATGCGTTCGAGCGTATGGTTGCCCGTGGGGTGGCATGTACGGTGCAGAACACTCCTGATCAAACGCCAGTAAATGTTCTTGAACTGGCCAAAGAAACTGCCTAAGTGCAGTTAACATTCACGCTAAACAGAGATTTACAAAAGGAATAAATCATGTTTTTTGAAGCTACGCTGGTCGCAATCTGGGCGTTCTTCTGTGGTATCGATAAATACGATGTCGCGTTGAACATCCACCGTCCGCTCATTACCGGCCCGGTTGTCGGGTTGATCATGGGTGATATGCAAATCGGCTTGATTGCCGGTGCTACCCTGGAATTGGCTTGGTTGGGCTTAGTGCCTAACGCCGGTGCTCAGCCGCCTGATGTAACGTTGGGCACTATTGCCGCCGTTGCCTTCGCTGTTATGACGGGTCAGTCAGCAGAAGTCGCAATGGGTGTGGGTATGCCTATCGCAGTACTGATGCAGATGTTGGTAATCGGTTTCTTCGCTTTGACAGCCTTCACTATGGGTAAAGCAGACCGCTTTGCCGAGCAGGGCGACTCCGACGGCATTGATCGCTTATTGATCACAACGATTTCGCTGCGTGCCCTTATGTATTCACTCGTTGCCTTTATTACGGTGTACTTCGGTGAGCATGCGGCAAGCTGGATTGATGAAAACGCGCCAAAAGTGTTGCTAGAAGGCCTGGGTATTGGGGCCAAGATGGTTCCGGCTATCGGTTTCGCCATGCTGCTTAAAATCATGTGGTCGAAAGAGGTGGCGGGTGTGTTCTTTATCGGCTTCGTGATGACCACCTACCTCAAGCTACCAATCATGGCTGTGGCAGTCCTAGGCGCATCCGCAGCAGCACTGTACTACTTCTTCAGCGGTAACAACGGATCTAACAACAACCAAGTCGAGGAATTTGAAGATGGCATCTGATATCACTGCAGGCAAGCTAGCCGATAAAAACACCAAGGTAGAAAGTCTGGTTGATGATATTGATTCATACGAAGACACGACGCCACGTAAAGTTATCACCAAGCGTGACCTATGGATGTGTTCACTGCGCGGTCTGTTCATGGAAGGTAACTTTAACTTCGAACGTATGCAGGCGGGTGGTTTTGCTTACTCTATTATTCCGGCGCTTAAAAAGATCCACGGTGACAACAAGCGTGATTTTGCGAAATCGTTGAAGAACCATCTGCAGTTTTTTAATGCAAGTCCGAAACTGTTCACCTTCCTGCTCGGCACTGCGATTGCTATGGAAGAGAACAAGGAAAAGCCATCAACCGTTAACGTCATGAAAGTCGCCGGTATGGGTCCAACAGGCGGTATTGGTGATGCGATTGACCATATGACCCTAATGCCGCTGACACTTGCGCTGGGTGCGTCGATTGCGATGGAAGGCTCGATTGCCGGTCCATTTGTATTCTTCTTCTTGTACCAGATTGTTCACTTTGCAGTGTACTTTGGCCTGATGTTTATGGGCTATAAGGCCGGTACTGCAGCCATGGTGAACATGAGTGATGCAACCGAGAAGCTAGCCAAAGCAGCCAATATCATGGGTATTTTCGTGATTGGTGCGCTGTCGGCAACCTTTATCAAGGTGCAGACGACCGCTTCGCTGGAGCTCGGAGGCAAGGTTGTCGATCTGCAAGGGGCCCTGTTTGACAAGATTATGCCGAACTTGTTGCCGCTGTGCTTGGTGTTCTTCATGTTCAAGATGGTGAAAGGCACCGGTTTCTGGGCCAAGCCTCCGGTACTCATCTTCTCCACCCTTGCTGCGGGTGTGGTAGGCCACTTCTTCGGCATTCTTTAAGTGATGTAAGTCAACGCTAGGGGGAGGCAACTCCCCCTATTTTTCAAACTATTTGCTGCAAGTTATTAGCTTAAAGGTTCAGGCCTTCAAGGTACTAACTTCAAGATATTCACTTCACGGTTTTAGTCTCAGGGTATTGAGCCCTAAGTATTGAGTTTCAAGGATGTAAAAATGATTGGGATTGTAGTTTCTGGCCATATCAACTTCGCGTCAGGCATGGCGTCAGCCGTTAAAGCCATCGCGGGCGACCAAGATCAGATGGCATTTGTGGATTTTGTCGAGTCAATGTCAACCGATGAGCTGGAAGTGGCGTTGCGTGATGCTGCCAAGCAGGTCGATGGCGGCGAAGGGGTGCTGTTCTTGACCGATATTCCGGGCGGTTCACCGTGTAACCGCGCAATGACCATCATGATGGACACTGACAACATCGAGCTGATTGCTGGGGTGAACCTGCCAATGATAGCCAATGCGGCGTTTGAGCGCGATGGCGCAGAGTTGGTCGAATTGGTTGAGATCTTGCTGGAAATTGGTGGCTCATGCCTACAAAACATGCGTAAAGAGCTGGAAGCTGTGATGGCACCTGAGCCTGAACTGGAATGTGAAGACGGACTGTAATTATGCGTTATGCCTTGCTTGCTGATCAGGTCTTTACCCCTACGGGTATCCAAACCGATACCGTGGTGATTGTTGAAGATGGCCTGATTGCTGATGTTACATCATCCATACCGACAGATTGCGAGGTGGTTCGTTTAGCCGGGCAATCCATTATGCCGGGCTTTGTCGATATCCATATCCACGGCCGAAACGGCTTTGATGTGATGGATGCGACCGATCAGGCACTGCAATCTATCTCTGATGCGCTACCACAAACCGGTGTCGTGGCCTGGGTCGGTACAACAGTGACTGCTCCTTGGCAGGACATTATCGATGCCTTGGCAGCAGTTAGACAATTTACCGAGCAATCGCAGCAGCAGGGTGCCGAGTTGCTGGGCAGCTTTC
This sequence comes from Photobacterium lutimaris, assembly GCF_003025555.1. Classification (GTDB taxonomy): domain Bacteria; phylum Pseudomonadota; class Gammaproteobacteria; order Enterobacterales; family Vibrionaceae; genus Photobacterium; species Photobacterium lutimaris. The sequence continues at coordinate 324,429 of NZ_PYMH01000005.1, forward strand.
TGGAAGGGCCGTATTTCACCGAGCCTCACCGTGGCTCTCATCCCCCGGCCTTTTTGAAAGCACCTAGCGTTGCTGAGCTGGAACAGCTGAAAGAGAGTGCGGGATCGTCGCTACTGAGGGCCGCTTTGGCCCCTGAAGCCGAAGGGGCGATGGACGCGATCAGTTGGTTATCGACACACCGTATCCAGCCTTCCGTTGCACATACCGATGCAACCTATGAACAAGTCACTGAAGCGCACCAGCGCGGTGCTGACTGCGGGGTGCACCTGTTTAATGGCATGCGGGGGCTTCATCACCGTGAGCCTGGTTGCTGTGGCGCGGTGTTGTATCACGACATGCTGGCGGAACTGATTGCCGATGGTGTGCACGTGAATCCGGTGATGATGAACTTGGCCTATCGAATCAAGGGATATCAGGGAATTGCCCTGATCACCGACTGCATGCGGGCCGGTGGACTGAGTGATGGTGAGTACCAACTTGGTGCCCAGATGATTAGCGTGACCAACGGTGAAGCTCGCAGTCCTTGTGGTTCGCTGGCAGGCAGTACCTGTAGTTTGGATCAGGCGGTGCGCAATATGGTTAACCTAACCGGTGTACCGGTATGGGAAGCGGTGCAAATGGCATCGCATGTGCCAGCAACTTACCTAGGACTGACAGAACGCTTGGGCACCGTTGCCCAGGGAATGGAGGCCAGCTTGACCATTATGGACGCTGACCTTCATGTGCAAGGAACACTGATCAAAGGGCAGTGGGCATTTAAGGCGTAGGCCCAGACTGCTGGCTTTGATAATCATGATAACAGAGGTAAAAATGGACATTCGTCAACCTATCCACAGTGCGCATGCCAAGCAGTTAGATACCGCTGGCCTGCGTGAGCAGTTTCTGATCGAAGAGATGTTTCAGGCCGGTCAGCTTAACCTGACCTATAGCCACATTGACCGTATTGTTGTCGGTGGCGCGGTGCCGACCGACAGCGCGCTTGAGCTAGAGGGTGGCAAAGCCCTGGGTGTTGATTACTTTTTGGAGCGCCGGGAGCTTGGCGTGATCAATATCGGCGAGCCGGGCGTGATGTTGGTCGATGGCGAAACATTTGAAATTGGTACTCGTGAAGCGCTTTATATCGGTAAAGGGGCCAAAGAAGTAAAATTTAGCAGCATTTCACCACAAAAGCCGGCACGTTTTTACATTAACAGTGCACCGGCCCATCATGCCTACCCAACCCGCAAGATCACCCGTGAACAAGCGGCTCCTGAGACCTTGGGCAATCAAGAAAACTGTAATGTCCGTACCATCAATAAGTATTTGCACCCATCGGTACTGCCGACCTGCCAGCTTTCTATGGGGTTGACCGAACTGGCACCGGGAAGCCTATGGAATACCATGCCTTGCCATACCCACGAGCGCCGTATGGAAGTCTACCTTTATTTCAATATGCAGGACGATAGCGTGGTGTTCCATTACATGGGAGAGCCGCAGGAAACACGCCATATCGTGATCCGTAACGAGCAAGCGGTGATCAGCCCAAGCTGGTCGATTCACTCTGGTGTGGGGACGGCAGCTTACACCTTTATCTGGAGTATGGTCGGTGAGAACCAGACCTTCCACGATATGGACCATGTTGCGATGAGCGACCTGAAATAACCCTCCCTAACAATTTGCGGTATGGCACAGCTAACCTCCGCTGCCTGCCATGCTGCCCGCTAATAAATAGGAACTCCTAATGAATATGTTTGATCTATCAGGCAAAGTTGCCATCGTTACAGGTTGTGATACGGGCCTTGGTCAAGGCATGGCGGTTGGCCTTGCACAGGCGGGTGCTGACATTCTGGGTATTGGTTATGTCCCAGCTGAAGAAACGCGCGAGAAAGTTGAAGCGCTGGGACGTAAGTTCCGCTATATCACAGCCAACCTGATTTCTGATTCGAACAAAGAAGCACTGACCTCACTGGTTGATCACGCGGTAACTGAAATGGGCCGTGTTGATATTCTGGTAAATAATGCCGGCATTATTCGCCGTGAAGATCTGGTGGACTTCTCTGAAGAGAACTGGGATGACGTTATCGCTATTAACCAAAAAGCGGTTGTCTTCCTGTCTCAGGCAGTTGCCAAACACTTCATTGCGCAAGGTAATGGCGGCAAGATCATCAATATTGCGTCGATGCTATCGTTCCAAGGTGGTATCCGGGTTATTTCCTACACGGCGTCTAAGTCTGCGGTCATGGGGATCACCCGTGCCCTAGCGACTGAACTGTCTCCGCATAATATCACTGTGAATGCCATCGCCCCGGGTTACATGGCAACCAATAACACTCAGGCACTGCGTGAAGATCAAGAGCGCAACAAGGCCATTTTGGAGCGTATTCCCGCGGGGCGTTGGGGGCTGCCTTCTGATATGGCCGGGCCTGTAATCTTCCTGGCTTCCTCAGCTTCAGATTACGTAACCGGTTACACGCTTGCAGTTGACGGCGGCTGGCTGGCTCGATAATAGGTGATGACATGACGTTGATGAAAGAAAATGTATTAAAGCAGCTAAAACGTGTCTACCGCTACCAAGCCGCAAACCAGACTCGTTCGGTAATTCGCCGCAGTGGCGCGACCCGTTTTATCAAGGATACAGACTGGGAGCGTGGGGTATTCTGGTCATGTGTAGCGGAAGCCTGGAAGGCGACGGACGATAGCGAATACCTTGACGGGGTGATGGGCTATACCTTGCATACCGGCTTCCGTACTGGGGCATTTCCGCGCTTTGCTGATGATCATGTTTGTACCCAAGCCTATTTGGATGTTTACCCGACAATCAACATTCCTGAAGCGCTGGAGCCGACCATTAAGGCATTCGACATCATGCTCGATGAGCCGAAACCGGGTCATCGCGACTGGTGGTGGGTCGACTCCCTGTTCATGGCACCACCGGCCTTTGCCGCGCTGTCGAAAGTGACGGGTGAGCGTAAGTATGTCGATTACATGCATACGGCGTTCTGGGACTCGGTTGATCACCTTTACGATCCGGATACCAAGCTGTTTTACCGTGATTACCGCTACATGCCAACCGAGATAGGCCAGAAGTACCGTGATGAGTTCGGTGACGGTGGGGCAGAGCTTCGCGAAGCGAACGGCGAGAAGGTGTTCTGGTCACGCGGTATTGGCTGGATGCTGGCTTCTGTTCCGCGTTTGATGGCGCGATTCCCGGCCGAGTTTGATCAGCAGCAACCGTACCTTGATCTGTTCAAAAACTTAGCCGCCGAGGTTATCAAGTACCAGCAGGCCGATGGCTTCTGGCGTACCAGTCTGCTTGACCCAGACAGTTTCCCAGCCCCAGAGAGCAGCGCGACCTCCTTGTTCTGCTATGGACTAGCGTGGGGGATCAATCATGGCCACCTTGACCGTGAAACCTACCTGCCCGTTGTCGAAAAAGCATGGGCGGCTTTGGAAAGCTGTATCCATGACAACGGCATGATGGGCTGGGTGCAGCTACCGGCATTCAACCCGCGCGATGTGAAGTTCGAACATAACATTGACTATGGCGCTGGTGCCTTCCTGCTGGCGGCAACAGAAATGGCTTCCTTGGTGGAATAACGGCCTAGGAATAACTAACCAAAACGTGAACAAGAAAAGCTGATGTTATTCAACGCAATAAGGTCAGCTTTTTTATAATTACCAAAAGAAGGATATAACAATGAAAAAGCTGTTGGGAATATCAGCCCTGTTAGTGGGTAGCATGGTTGCCGGTCAGGCGGCAGCAGAAGAGGGACAGCCAACCTATTACGTTCAATATACCGAGCAAGCGCCAGTGATTGACGGCAAGGGTGAAGATAGTGCATGGGCAGGGGCAAAAACGTTAACCCAGTTTACTTTCCCTTGGCGTAGTGAAATGGCACCGGCAACCGAGTTCAAGGCGCTGTGGGATGAGCAGGCAATGTACTTCCGCTACCGTGTGGCCGATAAGCACCTGGCAATTGGCACCGATCCAGAACGCGCTATTTTGGACTCTGACCGTGCGGAAATCTTCTTAGCCAAAGATGCAACGCTATCAAGCTACTACACCATGGAAATCGACCCGAAAGCCCGCGTATTCAGCGCCAAGGCATCGTATGACATGGAAGCCAAGAAGCGCGCGTCGCTTGATAGCAGCTGGCAATGGCCGGGGCTGGAAACCAAAGCAAGTATCAAAGATGACGGCTATATCGTAGAAGGCAAGTTGCCGCTTGCGACGTTGGACAAATTGGGGCTGTGGCAGGATGACAACAAGTCAGAGCTACTGTGTGCCCTAATGCGCGCCGAGTTTACTCCCCAACCTGACGGCAGCCTGGATATGGGCTGGATGACTTGGGTTGATCCAAATACGCCAAAACCAAACTTCCATAACCCAGGTACCTTCGGTAGCTGTAAGCTAGTGAAGTAACCGGTTTCAAGTAGGCATTTTGATGGGGGGCCTTTGTAGTGTGCGACTGTGAGGGTGACGCAGTGCAGGGGCTTTTATATTTTTAGCGCTAACGACGTGAAGATAAAAATGGACTTTGAAGAGTTAAGACAGAAGATGCACCGCAAGGCATTGGAAAAAGCACTCGCAGGGTATAGGGATAAAACAAGAAAATAAGCTCTACAGAATAACGCCCTTGCCATTCCGATGTATCCGGATATGGCTGCGACAACAACAGCCACAAATATTCCCGAAGCCGCAGCCAGTGAAAACTACATGAGCTGTGTTCATTAACGGTGAATGGAAAAGTTAAAGCCTTCTATATGAAGGCTTTTGTCATATTCAGCCAATTAGGCTTTCTGACAATTGATGTTCTATCGGATCACACACAGGCTAGATGTGTGTGTGCCAGATGAAGAGGCTGGCACGACGCTGGACAATTCTGAGTTACAGGCCTTAGTAAATAACAAATCACCTCTAATTTAAAAACACTTACTTATCATTGTTTAGTTCAAATTTATTGGGGTAATTGCGATAACCAAAAATGCTAGTTTTGAGCCAAATACTCATCCCAAAGCTCCTTTGAATAATTCGCTAGCTCAGTCTCCCATAGAGATATAGATTGCTTTACAACGTCTTTATCTGTAATCGAGCATGTTGTACGTAAATGTTTTCTTCCATCGAGAGATCTATATCCATCATCGACTTTTCTTACTTTGCCACCTAGCTCTACTTCGCGATGCTGTCTTAAATCTTTGTAAGTCCTATCTAAAATCTTGCTAAGTTTTAAGTGTTTTTTTTGACATTCAGTCATATTCACTATCTCTCTTTCTGCAGTTATTGAGTAGACTCGATTATCAGATGCAATAACTTGAACTGAGATATTATGAAAAAATTCTGCCAGATCTATATGACTATTTATCTTTATGCTTAATAGTTTCGTTGGGTATTCAGTTACTTCAGTATTTGAATACTCTTCAGGTAAAGGTTTACCAATATGTATACCGAATAATTCCTCCAAGTCTGTGGTTGGAGCAGGTTTGCAGCCGGAAAGCACAGCAAGGAGTATTAGGATATTAAATTTCATATTATCATAGACTTAAGTAGGTTTCAGGAATGCTACTCACGCCATAAACTCATGTCAAATGATGGGTGATAAATCCTGATGGATGTCGATGTTATACAAGACAATAGACTTACCTATCTACTTTACGATCCCGGTTAGCTCGACTAAAACGTTTTGGGGCGTGCGACGTGAGGTCGTATGAAGCGCTGTTCACCGCTCAACGAGTGAACCATCTGTATCACCAGATGAACCTAGGAGCCTGAATAAAGTAGCGGCTCTGACAATGTAACGAAGATTGGTTAT
>NZ_PYMH01000050.1 GCF_003025555.1 Photobacterium lutimaris
ATGGTCGCCGGGCGCTTGCCTTGTAGGATAAGATTATCAAGGTGTTGCTGGTATAGCGCCTCGAAATGGCGCTGTTGTTGGGTGTTCATGGTTCGCCTCCAAGTCTTACCGGGAAGGTAAGGTCTTAGAGGTCAGTGTATGGAATCAAGGGACTCTGCCGCGCAGCGGCTTGGTTCAACAAATTGTTCAACTGGATTCCAAAACGTTTGGCATTTATGGTTTAATCCGCCTTGGTGTTTACGGCGGTAATTTTTAGCTAAGTGGTTGTGTTTGTTAACCTCTTAGCAGGGCGTTATATGCTTTGGCGCCCGATTCATCTCTATGCAATGAAAAATTGACAACTAAACGCATTTATATAAAAGTAGCTGTATGAAATTTAATCAAGCGCAGTTCAATAATCGAATTATCATCATTTCTTAGGAATGGTGGGATTTTTGTGTGCTTTGGCTAAATCGACCCCACCCTAGAAGGTGGGTTTTCTTTTTCTACCTTTGGGGAAATAGTCTCTAGGAGGAACTTGAATGAAAAAGGTAGCCGTTTTTGGAAAGCCAG
>NZ_PYMH01000051.1 GCF_003025555.1 Photobacterium lutimaris
CGCCCTTTCACGGCGGTAACAGGGGTTCGACTCCCCTATGGGACGCCACGGGTCGTTAGCTCAGTTGGTAGAGCAGTTGACTTTTAATCAATTGGTCGCAGGTTCGAATCCTGCACGACCCACCATTCTTTCTCACGAAGGAATTAAAACTATCGTGGGCGATTAGCTCAGTTGGGAGAGCACCTCCCTTACAAGGAGGGGGTCACTGGTTCGAGCCCGGTATCGCCCACCATTTTCTCTTCTAGAGAACTTCTACCAAAGAAGTAAAACGTTGGGGCTATAGCTCAGCTGGGAGAGCGCTTCGCTGGCAGCGAAGAGGTCTGCGGTTCGATCCCGCATAGCTCCACCACTCTTTAAATGCATTCTGACGAGTGTTTTTAGAAAGTGGATTTCGAAAGATAAACACATGCTCTTTAACAATCTGGAAAGCTGACTAGTAAATTGAATTTTCGAATTCAATACTAAATAGTTTCTACTTTATAAGTAGGAACGAGTTCTCAAGCAACACACATTCAAGTGTCTTGTGT
>NZ_PYMH01000006.1 GCF_003025555.1 Photobacterium lutimaris
TAACATAACAAGCTTATATATAAATGAAAATATTAATGTAGTAAGAAAAAAGAATTTATTTATGTCTTTGTTTTTTACTAAAAAATATAATCGTGTTTTGTTTTTTGGTAATCTTCCACCATTAGTAAAATGTAAAAGCTCTATTTTATATATACACAATGCTTATTTGGTTAATAAAAATTCAAAAGTTAACAATAAAAGCTTTAAGGAGCTTCTTAAAAATTCTTTATTAAAATGCTATATATCATTTTTCAAAGGAAACGTATCACTGATTGCTTGTCAATCAAGAACAATGCAAGAAGCTTTTCATGATTATTACAATTATGATATATCGATATTACCTTTCTACAATGAATTATATAAGGCTGATTTACCTAAGAAATATGACTTCTGCTTTGTGGGGCTTCCTAGTTTACATAAAAATCATGACTTTTTACTTAATTGTTTTTTCAATTTATCTAATTTGAATGTGAGTTGCAAGGTTGCATTAACTGTCCCTATTGAAACTAGATATAAAAACTTATTAGAAAAGATAGATCATATCAATGAGATTGGTGTTGTTAATATTGATAATTACGGTTTAATTCCTTATGAAAAGGTTATTGATATTTATTATTCATCTAGATCCTTAGTTTTTCCTTCAAGTTTAGAAAGTTTTGGTTTGCCATTAATTGAAGCCGCTATGTTAGATATTCCAGTTTTTGCTCCTAATTTAGACTATGTTAACGATGTAATTGATGAGTGCAATTATATCAATATTAATGATGTAGAAGATACAGTTAAATCTATGAAATCCTATTTGATTGATAGTCGTTCTTTTAAGCCCGCACGCTTGAAGGCTGAAAATACTTTTATTCAACGTTTTTTACATGGAAGTTTAGATGATTAGTGTTTTAATTATTACATATAATGAGTCTTTACATATTGAGAGGTGTTTAGAATCAGTTAAGTGTATATCTGATGATATAGTTATTGTTGATTCATATTCGACAGACAATACGGAGGGATTAGCAATAAAAAATGGAGTTAGGTTTTATAAAAACTCTTGGGTTAATCACTCCAATCAGATTAACTGGGCGATAGATAATATTGATTTTAAAAATGATTTTATTTTTAGGATAGATGCTGATGAGTATTTGACACCTGAGCTTGTCGCCGAAATTAAGGAAGTTTTTTCAAATCAAGTTGATAAAAAAATCAATGGTTTTAATATAAAAAGACGAACTTACTTCCTTGGTCGTTGGATGAAGCACGGAGGTTACTATCCAACGGTTTTACTTAGAATATGGCGGAAGGGAAAAGCTCGTTGTGAAGATCGAGAGATGGATGAGCATATGGTCTTGACTGATGGTGATTCAACTTTTCTTAAATTTGATTTCATTGATCATAATTTAATGGGAATAAATAGTTGGATAGATAAGCATAATCGATATTCTGAAAAAGAAGTAATTGAATATTATAAGTCTTTATCTGGACGTGTAGAAAGTTATGAGTTGGGTGAAGCAAAAAAAAATAGATTGCTAAAAAATAAATATTATAAGCTACCACTATTTTTAAGATCATTCCTTATGTTTATATACAGATATTTATTAAGGCTTGGCTTTTTAGATGGTAAGGAAGGTTTGATGTTTTATGTTTTGCAAACTTTCTGGTATCGATTCCTTGTTGACTCAAAAATTTATGAAAAAGAGAATGATGTAAATGTTTAATAATAAAACTTTAGTAATCACTGGTGGTACAGGATCTTTTGGTAATGCTGTTCTTGATCGCTTTTTAGAGACAGATATTAAAGAAATTCGTATTTTTTCTCGTGATGAGAAAAAACAAGATGATATGCGAAAAAAATATAACTCATCAAAGCTAAAATTTTATATTGGTGATGTTCGTGATTTTCAAAGTGTGAACAATGCGCTAAGAGGTGTAGACTATATTTACCATGCTGCGGCTCTTAAACAGGTTCCATCTTGTGAGTTCTATCCTTTAGAAGCGGTGAAAACTAATGTGCTCGGAACTGAAAATGTTTTAGAAGCGGCAATACAGAATAATGTAGAGCGAGTTGTTTGTTTGAGTACAGACAAAGCAGTATACCCGATTAACGCGATGGGTATTTCTAAAGCCATGATGGAAAAGGTGATTGTAGCTAAGAGCCGTAATTTGGAACACACAAATACAACCATTTGTGCTACTCGTTATGGTAACGTTATGGCCTCTCGTGGTTCAGTTATCCCACTTTTTCTTCGTCAGGTTTTTGGAAGCAAACCAATTACTATAACTGACCCAGATATGACGCGTTTCATGATGACTTTGGATGATGCTGTCGATTTAGTGATTCACGCATTTGAATACGGTTCTAATGGTGATATTTTTGTCCAAAAAGCCCCTGCAGCAACGATTCAAACATTGGTTGATGCACTTCTCAAAGTAGCGAATAAACCTGAGCATACTGTTAATGTTATTGGTACTCGTCACGGAGAAAAATTATTTGAAGCCTTGTGTAGTCGTGAAGAGATGTTCGTAGCTCAGGATCAAGGTCAATATTATCGTATTCCATCGGATAACCGTGATTTGAACTATTCAAAGTTTAACGAGGAAGGAGATAAAGACCTCTCTGCGGTTGAGGACTATAACTCCCATAACACTGAGCGCTTGGATGTTGATGGTATGGTCGAACTTCTTCGTAAGCTAAGTTTTATCAAAGATATTGAAACGGGTAGTACAGTAGTTCCTGAGGGCGTGTAATGAATATTGTAGTGACGGGTGCCAAAGGCTTCATCGGCAAAAACTTGTGTGTGATGCTGTCAGAAAAAGGCTACGATTCTGTAAAGTATATTGATAAAGATACTTCTAAAAATGAAATTGAGCATGCATTAGATACTGCTGATTTTGTTTACCACTTAGCGGGCATTAATCGACCTATAGACGAATCTGAATTCACAGAAGGTAATGCAAACTTTACCGAATTTGTTTTAAATCGACTTAAATCCAATGATCGAAACACGCCGGTTATGTTGAGTTCTTCAATCCAAGCAAACTTGGATAATGCGTATGGTGCAAGTAAAGCTAAGGCTGAAGCCCTAGTATCTAAATACGGCAGTGAAACGGGGGCTAGTACTTTTATTTACCGCTTTCCTAATGTGTTTGGCAAATGGTGTCGCCCTAACTACAACTCATTTGTAGCAACCTTCTGTCACAACATCGTTAATGATATTGATATTAATATTCATGATCGAAGTGCTCCGGTTACCTTAGTCTACATTGACGATGTTTGTAAAGTGCTTATTGGTCTTCTTGATGGTGGAGTAGAGAGTGGACTTAAGCAAGTGCCGATGGAATACAATACAACTGTAGGTCAAGTTGCAGATCTTTTACAGGCATTTAGTGATAGCAGAGTTAACTTGGTGACTGAGCATGTGGGCAACGGTTTGACTCGTGCACTTTATTCAACTTATTTGAGCTATTTCGAACCTTCAAAGTTCCACTATACCTTGCCTAAATACGGTGATGAACGCGGGGTTTTTTGTGAAATGTTAAAGACCAAAGAGTCGGGACAGTTTTCTTTCTTCACCGCTCATAAAGGTATTACCCGCGGCGGTCATTATCATCATTCTAAGAATGAAAAGTTTTTGGTGATTAAGGGTGAGGCGCTGTTTAAGTTTGAGCACGTTGTTACAGGTGAACGCTATGAACTTACAGTGAATTCTGAAGAAGCTACGGTCGTTGAGACTGTTCCAGGTTGGAGTCATGCTGTTACGAATGTTGGAGATGATGAGCTTATAGTGATGCTATGGGCAAACGAAGTCTTCGATAGAGATGCACCTGATACGATTGCAAAACCACTGTAATAAGAGAACAAGAATGAAAAAATTAAAAGTTATGTCGGTTGTGGGCACTCGTCCAGAAATTATCCGACTGTCACGTGTATTGGCTAAGCTGGATGAACATTGCGAACATATTCTAGTCCACACCGGTCAAAACTATGACTATGAGCTAAACGAAGTATTCTTCAACGACTTGGGGGTACGAAAACCCGATTATTTCCTAAATGCGGCGGGTAAGAATGCAGCAGTGACCATTGGCCAGGTAATTATTAAAGTAGATGAAGTACTTGAGCAGGTACAACCAAGCGCAATGTTGGTATTGGGGGACACGAACTCATGCATTTCAGCTATTCCGGCAAAGCGTCGTAAGATACCGATTTTTCATATGGAAGCGGGTAATCGCTGTTTTGACCAACGTGTGCCTGAAGAAACTAACCGCAAGATAGTTGATCATACTTCTGATATCAATCTAACGTATAGCACGATTGCGCGTGACTACCTCATCGCAGAGGGTTTGCCTGCAGACCGAGTTATTAAAACAGGGAGTCCTATGTTTGAGGTATTGAATTATTACATGCCTCAAATCGATAGCTCAGACGTACTAAAACGCTTAAATCTTGAAAAGGGTGAATTCTTTGTAGTGAGTGCACACCGTGAAGAGAACGTTGATTCTCCGAAGCAGTTGCAGAAATTGGCAGTAACGTTGAATACTGTGGCTGAGTACTACGACCTGCCGGTTATAGTTTCGACGCATCCACGTACTCGTAATCGCATTGAAGCTCAAGGTATAGAGTTCCACTCGAACATTCAGCTTCTTAAGCCTCTTGGATTCCATGACTACAATCACCTCCAGAAGAACGCCAAGGCTGTACTGTCTGATAGCGGCACCATCAATGAAGAATCATCGATCATGAACTTTCCTGCGCTGAATCTTCGTGAAGCCCACGAGCGTCCTGAGGGAATGGAAGAAGCGTTTGTGATGATGGTAGGCCTTGAGGTTGAGCGTGTACTGCAGGGGTTGGCTATTTTAGAGTTGCAGCCAAGTGGTGAAAAGCGTTTACTGAGAGAGGTTTACGATTACTCAATGCCGAATGTCTCGGATAAAGTTGTTCGCATAGTACACTCCTATACGGATTATGTTAAGCGTGTAGTCTGGAAAGAGTACTAATGAGACTGGCGTTAATCATTGATGATTATTTGCCCCACAGTACGCGTGTTGGGGCTAAGATGATGCATGAACTTGCTCTGGAATTGATAGAGCAAGGGCATACAGTGACTGTTATCACTCCTCATTTTGAAAAAGGGCTGCCAACACTTATTGAAGACTCACATGATGGTGTTGCTGTTTGGCGTTTTCTTTCCGGTCAAATCAAGGACGTGCCAAAGGTTAAACGAGCTATTAATGAAACGTTGCTTTCACATAGAGCTTGGTATGCTATTCAAGGGAAAGTAGACAAAAATACGTTTGATGGGATTGTTTACTATTCCCCGTCAATATTTTTTGGCTCTTTAGTGGGGAAACTTAAAAAGCGTTGCCAGTGTGAAAGTTATCTAATTTTGCGTGACTTCTTTCCACAATGGGCTATCGATTCAGGTTTGATGAGAGAGGGGTCTCTGATTGAACGTTATTTTAGATTTTTTGAATCTGTTTGTTATCGCAAGGCCGATATTATTGGCGTTATGTCTGAAAAAAATCTAGAGATTTTTAACTCTAACACAAAAATTAAATATCCAACCGCGATATTACGAAACTGGGCTAACTTATCGCCACACTACCCCTCAAATAAAGCGAGTAACTTGAGAGAGCTATTGGGACTACAGGACGAAGTTATTTACTTTTATGGCGGTAACATTGGTCACGCTCAGGATATGTCTAACTTGATGCGACTGGCCAAAAGAATGAAATGCTTTGACAAAGCGCATTTCCTTTTCCTGGGGCAAGGCGACGAAGTTAAACTGGTAAATGACTTGATAGAAAGGTGGGAATTAACCAATTGCTCTTACCTACCTTCGGTTTCGCAAAGTGATTTCAAAGATATTTTGGCTCAAGTCGATGTAGGGTTATTTTCTCTATCGGCTCAGCACACTGCTCATAATTTTCCAGGTAAATTATTAGGGTATATGGTTCAATCATTGCCAATACTTGGTAGTGTGAATAAAGGAAACGACTTAATGGATTTAGTTAATACTAATCACGCAGGCTTGATTAGTGTTAATGGCGAGGATGATGCCTTTTTTGAAAATGCTAGCAACCTGCAAAATGATATAGATTTACGAAAGAGGATTGGAATTTCTGGGTATAAGTTATTAGAGAAAGAGTTTGCAGTAGGGAATATTTCATCTTCGATCGTTGATTATTTAAATAATGATTAGTAACCTACGTCAGAAGGCACTTTAGATTCAGATATAGCTATAAGACCTCTAATTGAGTTTGTACTTGGCTGCTTTCTTGGTCGTTTTTCAATCTTAATTTTTAAATAAAAACAATTGTTTAATGATATATTTGACTAGGGGCGCGAGCTCAGTACGCGTTTGATACAGTTTAAAAGTCCCCAATAGTGCTTTTAGCATGGAGAGCATTAAAACTTCGCTTCTTGGATAAGGATCTATTCGAGTACTGAATTGTCCATGTGTGGTGAATTAAAATCACTCTCTTATCAATATTTAATTAGTACTTAATTAACATAGGCACTAGGCATTGTCATGCAATACCATTACCATGAACCGGTAGGTTTTGCTTACCGGCTTTTTAATATGCATAGATAAATTGGTATTGTGGACCTATCTCTATAGAGCGACAGGTACGTTAACTCTATTAAGGAATATGATGAAAAAAATTACAAAAGCCGTCATTCCCGTGGCGGGGCTAGGCACGCGTATGCTTCCAGCAACTAAAGCGATTCCAAAGGAAATGCTGCCGTTGGTGGATAAACCGCTTATTCAGTACATCGTTAAAGAGTGTGTTTCTGCTGGCATCAAAGAAATTGTACTGGTGACTCACTCATCTAAGAATGCGATCGAAAACCACTTCGATACCTCTTACGAGCTGGAAGCGACGCTGGAAAAACGTGTTAAGCGTCAGCTGCTTGATGAAGTGCAGTCTATTTGTCCGCCAGATGTGACTATTATGCATGTACGTCAAGGTCACGCTAAAGGGCTAGGGCATGCTGTTCTTTGTGCTAAGCCGCTCGTAGGTGATGCGCCGTTTGCTGTTGTCCTTCCTGATGTCGTTCTTGACGAGTACACAGCTGATCAGTCTACCGAAAACTTGGCTGCAATGGTTGAGCGTTTCGAACAAGCTTCAGCATCTCAGATCATGGTCGAACCTGTGCCAATGGCCGATGTGTCAAAATACGGTGTTGTAGATTGTGAAGGAGCTGCACTTGAAGGTGGTCAATCTCATGCAATGAAGGCAATGGTTGAAAAGCCAGCTGTCGAAGATGCGCCATCAAACCTAGCGGTTGTTGGCCGTTATGTGCTTTCTTCAAAAATTTGGGACAAGTTGGCGATTACTCCTCCTGGTGCTGGTGATGAGATACAGCTAACCGATGCGATTGATATGCTAATGGCTGAAGAGACCGTTGAAGCGTTTCATATGACTGGCAAATCCCATGACTGTGGCGATAAGCTAGGTTACTTGAAGGCCTTTGTTGAGTATGGCCTTCGTCATGGTGCCTTAGGTGAAGACTTCAACACCTATCTTGAGTCACTCTTTAAGAGTGGTGATAATTTAAAACTGGTGAGTTAAAATCTGTTTGTAACTAATTATTACTGAAAACTACCCGTTGATTGTTCAATTAAATAAGAAATAATGATGACAACTACCGCATTTATTTTTGTCTTTATCTTGTCGTTTTGCAGCCTATTTATATTCCGTAAGGTGGCAAAGCGAATTGGTTTAGTGGATAAACCCAATGCAAGGAAATTGCACCAAGGTGTGATCCCTCTAGTCGGGGGCATTTCTGTCGTTTCTACTATTGTGATCAGCTTCCTGCTGTTTTTGCCGATCTCAAATAATCTGATTTTATTCTTAAGCTGTGCCGTGATCTTGGTGGTCTTGGGTGCGCTTGATGATTTCTTTGATCTTAGTTTTAAGATCCGCCTTGTGGTCCAGGCGCTAATTTCTCTTGCTATGATCCACATTGGCGAGCACAGTCTGCATAACCTCGGTTACCTGATGGGTAGTGATACCATCATGCTTTCTCCGCTTTTAAGTGGTGTTATCACCGTCTTCGGGGTTATTGGTGCTATCAATGCGTTTAACATGGTTGATGGTATTGATGGCCTGTTAGGTGGTTTGGCCTCAGTAACCTTTGGGGCATTGGGTGGCGTGTTTTACTTCTCAGGTAATACTTACCTAGCAACAGTATGCTTGTTGATTGTGACGGCGCTTATCCCTTACATCATGTTGAACTTGGGTATGCCTCTAGGTCGCCGCTTTAAGGTCTTTATGGGCGATGCGGGTAGTATGTTCATCGGCTTTGCTGTGGTATGGATGTTGATCCGGGGTTCACAAGAAGCGGAAGCTTATGCCTTCCAACCGGTAACGGCATTGTGGCTGATTGCTATTCCACTTATGGATATGGTCACGATTATGATCCGCCGTATTCGTAAAGGCCATTCGCCATTCAAGCCTGACCGTGAGCATTTACACCATATCTGTCAGCGCATTGGATTCTCATCACGCCAGTCATTGGTATTGATTTGTAGCTTGGCAACCATTATGGCTGCTATTGGTATATGGGCTGATTTAAATGGTGTACGCGAGTCGGTGATGTTCATCGCGTTCTTATGTACCTTCTGTGTATATTTCTTCGTAATTAGCCATATTTGGCGCATTACGACGTTTATCCATAAGCTGTTTGGCACCAATAAGCCAATTGATTTCAATATGGAAGCCACTCAAACCAACGCTGAAAAATAATACGAAATAAACTTTTGCGGTAGTTTTAACTTTTGAGTGCTGTGACTTTAAAAAGTCGCAGCATTTTTTATTTGGAGTTTTAAATGAATTTTAGTGCTGTCATTTTAGCCGCAGGTAAAGGGACCCGGATGTACTCAAACCTGCCGAAAGTATTACATACCCTTGCCGGTAAACCTATGGTTACCCATGTGATGGATGCTTGTCGTGAACTCGATGCTAACCAGTTGCACCTTGTATATGGCCACGGTGGTGACATGATGCAATCAGTGCTGGCTAATCAAAATGCCAACTGGGTGCTTCAAGCTGAACAACTTGGAACCGGGCATGCTGTTGACCAAGCATCCTCACATTTCTCTGATGATGAAAAAGTGTTGGTGTTATATGGTGATGTGCCATTGATTAGCCCTGAGACGTTGAAGAACTTGCTTGAAGCGCAGCCGACAGGTGGCATTGCATTGTTGACCGTCGTGTTAGATGCCCCAACAGGCTATGGTCGCATTATTCGTAAAAATGGTCCTGTGGTTGCTATTGTTGAGCAAAAAGATGCCACTGAAGAGCAGAAGTTGATTAATGAAGTCAATACCGGTGTGTTAGTGGCAACGGGTAAAGATTTGAAGCGATGGCTTTCAATGCTCAGCAATGACAATGCACAGGGTGAGTACTATCTGACAGATATTATTTCCCTCGCTCATGATGAAGGACGTGCGATCGAAGCTGTACATCCAGTCGATGCGATTGAAGTTGAAGGGGTCAATAACCGTGTTCAACTGGTAAAACTTGAGCGTGCCTATCAAGAAAAGCAAGCTGAAAAGTTACTGGTACAAGGTGTGATGCTTAAAGACCCAAGTCGGTTTGACTTGCGTGGCCAACTGCAGTGCGGAACGGATGTTGATATTGATATCAATGTGGTAATTGAAGGTAATGTCACTCTGGGGAATAACGTTATCATTGGTGCGGGTTCGGTTCTGAAGAACTGCATTATTGCTGATAATACGTTGGTCCGCCCATATAGTGTTATTGAAGATACGATCATTGGTGAGGCGTGTACCGTCGGTCCATTCAGTCGACTTCGTCCTGGCACTGAGCTTAAAAATGATGCCCACGTTGGTAACTTTGTTGAGACTAAGAAAGTAACGTTGGGCCAAGGCTCTAAAGCGAACCACCTGACTTACCTAGGCGATGCTGAAATCGGTGAGCGGGTGAATATTGGTGCAGGTACAATTACTTGTAATTATGATGGCGCCAATAAATTTAAGACAACCATTGGCGACGATGTCTTTGTTGGCTCAGATAGCCAGTTGATCGCTCCGGTAGCCATTGCTAATGGCGCGACAATCGGTGCGGGTTCGACGGTAAATAAGAATGTTGGTGAAAACGAGTTGGTGATCACCCGTGTCGCACCGAAGGTTAAAAATGACTGGCAGCGTCCAGTGAAAATCAAATAACACAATAGAAACGTCTCGCTAGAAATTTAGCAGTTAGAAAGCTTGCTCACTCATAAAGCTAATCAATAGCAATCATTATTCAAGAGCAAGGCTATCCAACGTAAGAATACTTCATACATACAGAAAAATAATTCAGAGATACAAACGAATGACTAGAAAATATTTTGGCACCGATGGTGTGCGCGGCAAAGTGGGTGACTACCCAATTACCCCTGATTTTGCATTGAAGCTTGGCTGGGCTGCAGGTCGTGTTCTCTCTCGTCAGGGCACCAAGAAAGTGATCATTGGTAAAGATACCCGTATTTCAGGCTATATGTTGGAATCCGCGCTTGAAGCAGGCCTGTCGGCTGCGGGTATCAACGCTATCTTGACCGGTCCTATCCCAACCCCAGCGGTGGCATATCTGACCAAAACATTCCGTGCGGAAGCCGGTATTGTGATTAGTGCGTCTCACAACCCATATTACGATAATGGGATTAAGTTCTTCTCGGAAAGTGGTGAGAAACTGCCGGATGAGGTTGAGCTGGCGATTGAAGCTGAGCTTGATAAAGACATCGAATGTGTATCGTCTGACTTGTTGGGTAAAGCGCGCCGTATGGAAGATGCGGCTGGCCGTTACATTGAGTTTTGTAAGGGCACCTTCCCATCTGCGTTGTCTTTGGCGGGCATGAAGATTGTGGTCGACAGTGCCAATGGCGCGGCATACCACATTGCTCCGTCGGTATTCAGTGAGTTGGGTGCTGAGGTTATCGCGATTGGTAATCAACCCAACGGTTTGAATATCAATGACAAGTGCGGTGCCACATCAATGGCGCTTATTCAAAAGGCTGTTGTTGAACATAAAGCTGACTTGGGTATTGCCCTTGATGGTGATAGTGACCGCATCATGATGGTCGACAGTAAAGGTAACGTAGCCGATGGTGACCAAATCCTTTTTGTACTGGCTAAGCAAGCATTGATTGATGGCCAGCTGAAAGGTGGCGTAGTAGGTACTTTGATGTCCAACATGGGCCTTGAAGTGGCGCTGGCTAAACTGGGTATTCCGTTTGTCCGTGCTAACGTGGGTGACCGCTATGTGATGGAGCAGTTGCTTGAGCGCAATTGGTGGCTAGGTGGCGAGAACTCTGGTCACGTCATTTGCCGTAACTTGGTGACCACTGGTGATGCGATTGTTGCAGCATTGCAAGTATTGGCAGTCATTCAGCGCAGCGGTAATACCCTCGATACACTATTAGCTGATATGCCAATGATGCCACAGGTGCTGATCAATGTTCGCTTTAGTGGTGAAAATCAGCCGCTTGAATCTGATCTGGTGAAAAGCGCCGTGATTGAAGCTGAGCAAGCGATGGAAGTGGGTACTGACACACCGAAAGGCCGTATCTTACTGCGTAAGTCTGGTACCGAGCCGTTAATCCGCGTGATGGTTGAAGCAGAATCAGCAGAAATGGCGCAGCAGTGGGCTGAACATATTGCCGAGGCAGTGAAAGCCGCTTAACTGAAAAACTGTCAAATTATTAAAGGGCGATTCTCCTCTGGGGAATCGCCCTTTTTGCGTTTTAGGCCCACGGAAATTGGGTGCTCGATTTTTGCACCTTGGCGATGAGTTTGTTACAGGTACTGGGCTGAAAAATCGTATCACTTAATGTAGACTGCTTGGCAGTGTAAAACGGTTATGCGGGAAGGGGAGTGAGGCTTGCTCACCGTTCCACTTTCTTGCGTCTGAAAGACCGGCTTTTGAAATATAAGGGACAGTATGTTTAATAAAATTCTGGTGGTTTGCGTTGGCAACATCTGCCGTTCTCCATCGGGTGAATACCTTTTGAAGCACCACTTACCTAATAAGCACATTGCCTCCGCCGGTGTTGGTGCGATGGTGGGTAAACCGGCTGATAAAACCGCTGCTGAAGTCGCGCTTGAGCACGGTGTTAGTCTGGAAGGGCATGTGGCCCAACAGCTTACTAGCGAGCTTTGCCGCGATTACGACTTGATTTTGGTGATGGAAAAAGGCCATATCGAAGCAGTAACCAACATTGCACCGGAAGCACGTGGCAAAACCATGCTATTTGGTCAGTGGATTGGTCAAAAAGATATTCCTGACCCATACCGCCAGAGCCGCGAAGCGTTCGACTTTGCCTATGAGCTGATTGATGAATCAGCCAAAGCGTGGGCGAAGAAGCTGTAAGTAATTTAGCCACCTTGGTATGTGTTTCTACAGGTATCAAGGTGCTATTCAAAGATCGTTTATATTAGGAATTAAAATTCCCTGAACTGGTTCTGGTTCTTCAAGCTCCTGACATTTCGCTTTATTGGCTTGCACTTCATTTAGCATTTCCTTGGCACTACTCTTTAAATCGTCTCTCTTGATACAGTCTAATGTCAAAATGGCCGGAGAGCCTTTTTCTAAACTATTACGAAAGGTGAGGGTATAGTTATTCTGATGAGTGTGGTTGAGTGATCCTACAAACGCTTTTGGCGTTATTTTTATTCGTGTTGTATTGATAGATCGAGGGTTAAATTGAAATACGCCTTCATAAGGGGAAGATACTTCTATTACGTTCAGTAACCGGCAAACTTTCGTTGAGTCAGAGAAATAAAATAACATAATAATATACCGATACAATTCTAGTCTTTAGTGTTCAGCATTTGATTTAAGGGCTGCAAAAAATCGCTATGTTGCAGCTACGTGTTGCTGGCTCATTACAGCCCTAAGGCGTAACACATTTTGTCGAGTAGACGACACCTGTTACCAAGTGCCGTCTCCCTAAGAAACGTACGTGCAACTTTCACAGCATACGGCTCAAGCCTTCACTAAAGCATCGTTTGATACCCAGCAACTTATAAAGCAGTCAGAGCAGGATCGTTCCAAGAGTTCCGAGCTAGCCTTTTGGACTTTCTCTTTGCCAAGTATTCTTGGTTTTGAGGGGCAAAAGGTGTTGCTGCACTTTGGCTATTTGGAAGAGATTGAACTGGCAATCCATATCCATGATCTTCTGCCAACCGTGAAATTGCCACTGGCCTTTTCGGTTGATGAAGTAATTAAGGGCTATCTATTTGGTCGGTTGTCTATGGCTCAATCATTATGTTGTAGAAATACAATGGCAGCATCTAATCCTGAGTAATTGATGGAATATGGCGACTCCCTTCTCACCAATGCTTTGCCATGGTATGAGATACCCAGTCCTGCTTTGTGGATCATCTTCAGGTCATTAGCACCATCGCCGATGGCAACAACATCATCGGCTGTGAACGCGTATTGCTCCATCAATTGCTGCAGTGTATTGGCTTTGACATCGGCATCAACAATGAGATCGCCCGCTTCACCCGTTACCTTACCGTCTTTCACGATGATCTCATTGGCGCAGACAAAATCTAACCCGAACTTATCTCTGATCCTTTCGGCAAAGTAAGTAAACCCACCAGAAAGAATGGCGACTTTAAAGCCATGCTCTTTCAAAAAGGTCAGTAGCCTCGATGCTCCCGGTGTCATATTCAGGTTGTCAAAAATGCTATCAAGTACGGAAATATCGATCCCTTCCAACAATGCCATGCGACGCCTGAAGCTTTCACTGAAATCAATTTCTCCGCGCATTGCGGATTCTGTTATATCAGAAACTTCATCTGAAACACCGGCTTCCTGAGCCAATTCAACAATCACCTCGTGTTGAATAAGGGTTGAGTCCATATCGAAGACAACAAGCCCACGGGGTTTTAAGTCAGACGGCTGGACAAAAACATCGCATTTATACTGAGAAGATATTTCACTGATTTTGTTTTTGAAGTCGGTTAGCTTTGAAGTCTCAGCACAAATTTCAAAACTCAACGCGCCATCGAAGTATCGGTGTGTGTGTCGGCCTTTGATAACGAAGTCATAGCTGCCAATAATGGTTTCAATTTTTTGTATAAGGGATCCATCGTTTGATTCAATAAGGGAAACAACGTAATTTTCTTTGTTATTTTTCACTATATACACCATGAGTACGAGTCAGTATGGCCTTCCCCTGAAAAGCGGGAGGAAAGCGCATTGAATAAACTATTTTAGTTTGTGTGTGAATGAGAGAATAGCCAGACAAACGGTCATGACAATAATCGAGCCTAAGGCATAAACAAACACACCATCCCAATCAAAACTCGATTTGATCATGACAACAGGTACACCTGCAAGTGCAGCGCCCAAGTAACTGAACAAGCCCCTGAAGCCCGTTACGCTGCCCGATGCATCTTTATGGGTCACATCTAAACAGCCTACAGCGAATAACATATGGGGGCCATACAGTGCAAAACCGATGATGCCAAATAGCACGGCTGTATACATGTACGATAAGCCTTGAACCATAGGGACGAGCGCGAGCGACACACATAGCGCAATCGCGAACATAAGGCCGGTCATCCAACGATTGTTCTTGAACAAGATATCTGATAAATACCCGGCTAACAGACCACCAACCAAGCCGCCGACTTCGAACCAACTGACGATCGAGTTTGCGGTCACTAAGTCCCAGCCAAGCATTTGCGTATAATAGATAGTTGGCCAGTCATTAAGGATAGTCCGGGCAATATAGACGCACGTATCACCACCAATAATCAGCCAGACGAACGGGTTTTTCAGGATATGTTTAAAAAACATTTCCTTAAAGCTCACATCCGGCTTGCTCTCTTTGACGTGTTGGATTTCACTTTCATCTTGACGCCATTCGCCCACCGTTGGCAGCCCTTTTGAGCGCGGTCTGTCATGGATGGTGAATAGAGCAATCAGGCCCATTAGCAAGGAGATCGCGCCAGGCACAAAGAAACCCATACGCCAATCACCGGTGCTGGTAATAGCAAATGCCGTCAGTATTGGTGCCAGTGCGCCACCAACATTATGCGCTCCCTCAACGACAGCCCACCAGCGGCCACGTTCATTTTTTGAGAACCACTCCGCCATCATCTTAGCCATAGGCGGGAAGCTGGTTCCCTGTACAATTGCGTTTAAGCAAAAGAAGATGAAAAATGCCGTCACGCTTTCTGAAAAACCAAATAAGATATTGATGATACCGATGGCAATCAGCGCAGGCCCCGTCATGGCTCTAGGATTGATTTTGTCGACCATCATCCCGCCGACAAACTTCATTGCGCCGTACAGAATGTAGAACATAGACGACATAACACCAAAGTCTGTGGCGGTTAAGTCGGTACTTTCGAAAATAGCTGGCATCGCCGCAGCAAAGTTCTTTCTTGTTAAATAAAACACGACGTAAGAAAAGAATATTGAAATTAGAATTTCTTTACGTAGTTTTTTATATTTTTTATCTATGCGGTCTTGCTCTAAGGTGACAGGAATGTCAGGTTGCAATTTAATTGAATTTATAACTCGTTCCATTTCAAATTACCATTTAACGTAAATTATTTGCAGCTGTAAAAACCTTGCAGATTAAGACCCACAAAGTGAATTGTTATCCAACAAAAAACGCTGGATTGCTATAAAGGCTGAAAGTCAGGCAGGGTGATGCAGTGACTTAAAGTGCGGACAATATTTTATTATTTGATTTCTGATTATATAGAACATCCTTGTTTATTTGTGGGTGCACTTGTTCCAGACCACAATAAATCCAGGAGAAAACCTAGTATTTAAAGTAAGTATAGATATTCCATATTATGTAAGTGCTAGACCTATAGCTATGACAGTTAGAAGAATAGTAACTATAAGTCAATATGATAACTTTCGATTAAAACATATAAAAACCCCCTAAAGCATCACAGCTTTACCTGAATCATTTTCTAGACTCTACAATTATTGCTTTGCACTTCGTTCTCTGAAGAGGTGTAAGATAATGATGAAGACTACTTTTTTGAAATTTAACCGTACACCAACACAACCTCCATATTTTATAAGGCGATAAGGTGGAGTCTGATTATGGGTAGCCAGAACAATACTGACGATGCATGCATTATACTGAAGGGGAATATAGATTACATCACAGCAAGCGCTGGTATGTGATACATGACGCATACGGGGGGTTAAATAAACACAACATGTACATAATTGGATGTTGCTCACTCATCAGGGTTACATCATATTAACCCCCTTAACAATATTCACGAATTATTTAATTGAAATTATTCTGACTTTAAAGTTATTGAAAAATCGGTTTCATTCACCGCATCATTAATAGTTTGTGATTCATTTGATTGCTAACATACAAAGTACAACGGTTTACTATTTAATATAATACATTAAGGTCTCATTCATCCTGCGAATGAATTGTTGAAAACTAACACGGTGATAAGCTCTTTAAATCGATAATACTTCCAGCCTCACCTATCCAGCGAATAACAATTTGTATTGTTTAGGTTTTGAGACAAGGTAAGGCGTTTGGTTACGATGACGTCGAAATTAATTGCGATATAGTTGATAACTATTTGGTGATATTTCTCTAAGCTTTAGTGTTTATGTCCAGCAATTCGAAACCTGAAAGAAAGTTGCTGAGGATATCTACCATATCGACATTATTTTACGCACTTCTGGGTATTGGTTTTGGTCATTGGATAGGCTTGTTATGATGGTGGGCGTTATTGATACAATCAGGCTCACTGAAGATTCAGCTCTAATTTACACCGTTCAATTCTTATAAAACGATTAAATACTCCCTATTAAGTGATTCATTTTTTCTACAGATAGCCATATTTAGACGTACGAAGGCAAATGCCACCAGAATATCTGGTGGCATTTGGGGGCGTTTCTAGTTAGAGCGGGGCTTCGACTTGTAGGTCAATCAGTTTAAACTTCTCGACATCGACCAGGCCTTTCACCGTCATTTTCAGCGACGGAATTACGGGTAGGGCGAGGAAGCTCATCTGCACGAAGGGTTCGGCAACGGTAACGCCGATGTTCTTCGCTGCTGCTTTCAAGGCTATGATGTGATTGGTAATCGCTTCCGAGCTGTCGAGGCTCATGATCCCGCCAAGTGATAACTTGAGTTCAGCGGTCACCGCACCGTTTTCGACGACACAGTAGCCGCCACCGATTTTAAGCAGATGATTGATGGCCAGAGCCATGCTCTGTTCGTCGGCCCCGATAGCCACGATATTGTGGGAGTCATGGCCCACACTGGTGGCAATCGCCCCCCGATTAAGTTCAAACCCTTTCACCAATCCCATGGCAGGCGGCAGTTGGTGGCCATAGCGCTCAACGACCGCCAGCCTGTTGATGCCGGGCGTATCAAATTTCCGGCCGTCGTAATGACTAACAAGGTGGTTGGTGAGTAGCTCGTCTTTGACTATCTCAATGACATGGTAATGGCCGGGTGTGAGGGGGATTTCTAGTTCATCGCTTGCAACAACGTTATGGCGCATCGTGCTTTGCAGCGGCGGGGCGGAGGAGTTCAACTTACCCGAGACCAGCTCGTCCAGTTTCAGCTCGTCAACAAATTGGCCGCCGATCACGACTCGCTGGATATCGACTTGTTCCAGATCGGTGAGCAAGTTGATATCGGCCTTGTAACCCGGTGCAATCAGGCCCAGACGATCCAGACCGAAGTGCCGGGCTGCGGACCAGGAAGCGACCCGGTAGGCCAGGTGCGGCTTGATCTTATGTTGTTGGATCAGCCGTTTGACCATGTAGTTGATATGGCCCTCTTTGGCTATTTCGTGCGGGTTGCGATCATCGGTACACAGCAGGCATAGCGGCGAGCTGTAATCGGTGATCAACGGTGCCAAGGCATCGAGGTTTTTGGCCACTGAGCCTTCGCGGATAATCACGGCCATGCCTTTGGCCAGCTTTTCTTTCCCTTCCTGATAGTTGGTGGTCTCATGGCAGTTCTGGATCCCGCTAGCTCTGTAGGCAGATAGATCCAGTCCGCTGAGTAGCGGACAATGCCCGTCAATGTTCAGTTCACCAAAGGCGGCCAGTTTATTGAGCATTGCTGGGTTACCGCCGATCACCGCCGGGTAGTCCATGACCTCAGCTAAGCCCAGAACATGAGGGTGCTCAAGGTAGATTTCCATCTCCCCGAGGGTGAAATCGCTACCGTTGATATCCAGATCGGCCACGGCCGGTACACAGGAGCTGATCTGGACAAACATGTTCTGCACCATTTTTTCGCTGCAGCGCAGGAACCATTCGATCCCCTGCTTGCCCATCACATTGACCAGCTCATGCGGATCGCAAACGATGCTGGTGGTACCGAGCGGTAAAGTCGTGCGTTCAAATTCGAACGGGGTCATGGTGGAGGTTTCCACATGCATGTGGCCGTCAATAAACCCCGGTACCGCAATCTGGCCGTTACAGTCGACACTGCGTTTTGCTTGTAATCCCTCGGCCTCTGGGCCGATAGCAGCAATGTACCCTTGGTCGATGACGATTGGCCCGGGAATTATCTCCCCATTGACCAGATCGAGCACTGATAGGTTGGTCAACTTCAGTTCCGCGGGTTTTTCTCCGCGGAGCACTGCCAGCAGTTGCTGCAACTGTTCCTGACAAAGCTGTTGGGTATGCTTGTGTTTTAGGTTCGACATTATCTTGCTCCCGGTTAATGACCATCGACAAAGACAAACTTGATAATGAACAACAGTGCCACAATGGCCACTCCTGGGTGGATTTCGCGCCAGCGGTTAGTCCCTGCTTTCATGACGCAATAAGTAATAAAACCGGTGGCGATCCCTTCGGTGATTGAAAAGCTAAAGGGCATCATTACCGTGGTGATAAAAGCCGGAGCCGCTTCGGTCATATCGTCCCATTTGACTTTTGCCAATCCAGAAGACATTAAAATACCGACATAAATTAGTGCGCCAGCAACGGCATAGCCCGGAACCATGGCAGCCAGCGGCGAGAAGAAAATCACCACAATGAACAGCAGCCCGGCGACAATGGCGGTCAACCCGGTCCGGCCGCCAACGGCAACACCGGCAGAGCTTTCGATATAGGCTGTCACGGTCGAGGTTCCCATATAAGCACCTGCCACAGAGGTGACTGAGTCTGTCATCAGGGCTTGCTTCATTCGCGGGAACCGGCCACGTTCATCGGTGATGCCGCATTTTTCGGTAACTCCTATCATGGTGCCGGAGCTATCAAACAGGCTCACTAGGGCGAACGAGAAAATTACACCGGCAAGGGCGATATCCAGTGAACCGGCAATATCCAGCTGGCCGAATGTACTCTCGAT
This sequence comes from Photobacterium lutimaris, assembly GCF_003025555.1. Lineage (GTDB taxonomy): Bacteria > Pseudomonadota > Gammaproteobacteria > Enterobacterales > Vibrionaceae > Photobacterium > Photobacterium lutimaris. The sequence continues at coordinate 19,328 of NZ_PYMH01000006.1, forward strand.
ACTGGGTGGCATGGAGACAATCCCCGTGTATTCGACATCTCCCATCAGGGCGGCAATGGACGTCACCACGACAATCGAAATTAACACGGCGGCATGGATACCACGTGAAGCCAGGATTACGATAATAAAGAAACCTAACGCGCCCAGTACACACTGAAGAGAGCTTAAATCACCGACGGTGATCATGGTGGCCGGGCTGGCGACGACAATACCGGCATTGCTCAGGCCGACCAAGGCAATAAGAAGACCGATACCACTGGGAATACCAATACGCAGGCAGCTTGGAATGTTGCTGAGGATCCACGAACGGATACCGAGGGCGGACATCAGGGTAAAGCAAACCGCGCCCCAGAAAATGGTCCCCATCCCGGTCTGCCAGCTGATCCCCATTCCGGCGACAACGGAAAAAGCGAAGAAGGCGTTAAGCCCCATAGCAGGCGCTAGGGCGATGGGTAAGTTGGCAATCAATCCCATGGCGATACAGCCAAGGGCACTGATCATGCAGGTGACAACAAAGACTCCGCTGGGATCCATACCGGCGGCAGATAGGATTTGCGGGTTAACAAAAACGATATATACCATCGTCATAAATGTGGTGATACCCGCAATCACTTCTGTAGAAAACGTGGTTTTATGCTCGGTTAACTTAAAGCGACGCTCGAAGAAGCCGGACTGTGGATGAATTTGCTGATTGGGGGTAGAGCTTTCCGGGATCTCGTTGCTGGGGGCACTGCTCTCATTGCTAGGCATTTCCATATTTGATTCCTTTCTGTATTCCATCTAACAGATAAGCGCCTGTTACCATGTTCTATTGCCAAAATTTCTTGCTGTAGGGACTTGTTGTTTGGGGTGCCCTGGAATATGTGGCTGGTTTTCAGGTGCTGACGAATTTTTATTTGCTACCAGAGAATAAATGCATATTTTTTGTACAGGACTATTGTAAGGAGATTGGAAGAGCGTTCGGGGCGACAGCGATCTCATTTCACTGGGTTTATTATTCCGCAAACATCGTGTTTTGATGAATACGTAAATAACATGGTTGAGCTAGGTCACATGTCATATGGGCAAGGACGTGCAATTATTTGAAATATGAATGTGCAGAGATTATTTGCATGCCGGTTAAGGTTTAATAATGCCTGTGGCCTATATATTTTGGATAAGGGAAGGGAGTAGTATGACGACCCAGGTCAAAGCGCGAGGACGCCCAAGGCAGGAAGCCGATCAGCCTTGCAGCCAACAAGCCATATTGGATACGGCCCGAAGGTTGTTTTTGAAATGCCCTTACAACAAGGTCACTACCCGTATGATATCTCGGGAAGCTGGGGTAGATGTCGCGTTGATTGGCTATTACTTTGAAAACAAGGCCGGGCTGTATAAAGCGGTATTTGACGATATCTACTCACCATTTTTTGCCAAACTGAACCAGTTGGAAAAAGCATCTTCGAACCGCAATACCATCGAAGAACTGTTTATGACCATCTTCTACCTGGATATTGAACACCCTGAACTTCTGGGCATTATCTATAAGACGCTGGTGCTAAATGACGGTCCAAGGCGTAGTTATATTGATAAATCGATACTGGCTTATACCGATGCTTTTCATATCAAGATATTTTCCACCCTTCAAAGAAAGGGTTTTATTGATCCCAACCTAGATGTCATTTTGCTCAAAGACAGTTTCAATGCTTTGGTGATGACGCCGTTTTTCTTTTATCCGCTCAAAATCGAAGATAGTTCGCAACAAGAGACGATTGCGTACCTAGAAAGTCTGTACCGGCAAAATATCCGGCTGTTCCTCTATGGCTGTGCGGTAAATGAATCAATAATTGGAGCTTGTGAACTACCACACAGCGGTTTCAAGCAAGATCCAAAATACCTACCTTAGTCTTTGCCAGAAAGTTTGTAGGTATTTTTTCGGTAAGATATTGAGCGTTATTGCCTTGTTTGATTTTGAAGAGCGTCATTGGCCTTGGGCTTACTTCCTTGAAAGGCCGCTCCGACATTAAATAGCAGTTGTATGGTTTGTCTCCTTCACGTTACTAGCGTTTTCCACCTCGTAAAGTAGATAGGCGACTAGGTTGAGTGTCATCATATTTGCCTTCAAGGAAATCTCGAAGGTAGTGGTAATTCAGCAGGTGCCCTGTTCCTTTCTTTTCAAAAACGTTCCCTTTAGTTTTATAGTTCTCATGCAGTACACCTAGTCTTGCGACAAAGTCCCCATCGTTGGCAAAATGCTCGGTAAAAGGGAGTTGGTAACCTGGTGGGCCTTTCTGGTTACCAAATGAAGGGTACTCGTCATGGGCAGAGGCAAATGTATAGACCTCAAGGTGATTGAGTAATGAGTCCTTGTTATGCTCCAGAATGAGTTGGCCTATGACATTAGAGAGAATGATCCCACCTTGGGAGTGACCAATAACGACAATTTTATGGTGATGATTGGTGTCGGTATTTTTATCGTTGGTATGGACTTTCAGCTGCTGTAATTCATCCCAAATAAGGTTCTTAGCGGTTCTTGCAATATTGGTATATTTGTCAAAATCACGTCCGATAATGGCTTCAAATACATCAGGGATCATGCCATTGGTTGGGTTGTGCAGCGGAGTAATAGGACGGCCGAAGACTTTGTAAAGCATGCGGGCATTTTCTTTTGCCATATCTTTGCTGGTACAAATCCCATTGATGAAAAACCACTTTTCGTTGGGGGTTGGGCTCATTGGCGATGGTAGGATAGTTAAGCGTTCAATCTCTTTTTGAATCATGAACGGTGACAGGTCAAAAGCGGCTTTCAATAGGGTGATGAGATAACTTGCGGTGTTAGGGTAGTTCTTACGGTTTAACTCACTGTCTTCACCGTAAAAAGGCTCAATAGGGTTGTCGCCTAAGGCTTTGGGTAGGGTGTGTATTTCTTTAAGGCCTTTGGAAACTGTTTTTAAGAACCCGCAGACTTTTGAGCTATCCAGGGTATCAATGAGGTTATCTTTGCTTGTATCAATCTTACCAATAGCTTTCCACCAACAATAGGTGGCCATTTTGCTGGCCAAACCCGTCGACTTCCTTTCCTGAGTAATGGCTTCCATTGCTGATCTCCTCTCGATAATGAGTCCCTATTTTGTTAGGCGTCTTTGTTCATATTGAGAGGATTAGAGTATCGCAATAATGTGCATGAAAAATGAACGAATATCGCTTTTAGAGCAAGTTGCAGGTTTATGGCTGAAGAGGCTATGCTCTGTCACAGATGCGTTTTCATAGCTGGTTTTGTTATGCTATCGGCGTGCTAACACGAAAATTAAGCCAATTTTTTGCTGATTTTTGTTGATATTCTTCAACACCAAAACTCAGATTTCTATACACCAGCAGACAAAAAGCGTTTGTCTCATTGAGCGCTAAAAATGTCTCAATGAGATTTGGCTTTTATTTAAGTTTTTGATTTTAAATGGATGTCAGAGGTGTGTTGCGAGGTATCTGATAGCAAAGGCTATTTGCACAAGCTTTATATTTCAAACACCGTTCTTCCTATCTTCCCGACGAATGGCCTTCGCTTCTCGGTCAAAGGTTTCCAGTTCATCCATAAACAAACTGGCTTTCAGTAATACCGAAAAAAGCAAATCTGTTACATTGCTAGAAAGCACCGATGGACGGTGAGGAGTCTTCGCTGGCTGATGAATCATGGTGCCTCCTTATATACTCTTATAACATATTGCTTTTTAAGGTGTTATTAAAAGTATAGAAGTATTCAGCCAGTTAGCCAGCCACCTGGTGTCTTTTTGTTGCAAAGTTGTGATATGTGGACGCGAAGCCTATCACAGTTTGCGATTGAATTTTGTTTACCGTTGTTCGCCATCGGAAACCGTGGGGGTTTCTTTGTTTAAAGGCAGCAACGTACTGACCTTTCTGATAAACGTGGTAACACGCCAGATGTGGCAGATTGCCGCATAATAACCGGCAAACATCAGTACAAAACTGAAGAACATGACGCTCTCGCTGATATGACTTAGTTCGCCAACAATACCGATAGCAGCAAAGAAAACCGCGACAGTACAAATGGTCAGCAAGGTCATTTTTGAGCTCAGCCCGATCCGCTGGCAGATATGGTGCAGGTGTTCACGGTCTGGCTTGAAGGGGGATTGGCCTTTCCTGACTCGACGGATCATGATGGCGGCCATATCCATTAAGGGTAGGGCGATTAGCCATAGCGCAGTCACTGGGCGGAAACTGCTTACTTCCGATTGGCTACCTGACAGTAATAGCCAAACCACTGTGAAGCCGATAAACATGCTACCCGCATCACCCATGAAAATTTTCAGTTTTGTCCCAAAGGGAAAACCAAGGTTGAGAAGGATGTATGGCAGCGTGGCGATGACTATCAATAGGCTGAGTTGGTAGAGGTCACTCTGACCGCTTAAGCTAAACAAGTAGGCCATTGAGGAAAAGGTGATTACCGATAAGCCACCTAATAAGCCATCTATTCCATCAACCATATTAAACGCATTTATCGCGCCGGCAACGGCGAGGAAGGTCACAATGATGGCCAACGTGTTGGTGAAAGTAATGTCTCCCCAACTCAAGATGTTGCCCAAGGTGGACAGCTGGATGTCGCCCAAGCGAAACATCATAAGGGTGATGATGAGCTGAATGATTAGCCGCGCTTTGACACTGATATCGAATTTGTCATCAAGTGTACCAGTGGCAATGAGGATGGCAGCAAACAGTAAATAAAGCGCGGTGTTGCCCCCGATACTGGGTGTTAAGAGTGAAAATAGGGCAACGGTAAAAAAGATAGCTAATCCGCCGACGAGCGGAACACTGCCTCTGTGGTGCTTTCTTTCTGATGGCAAGTCAACCAGCGCAATGGCAATGGCGAACTTTCTTAGTGCAATCAGACAAAAGAATGACACTAATAGAATAGCGGCCAGTCTGCTGTCCATAAATAACCCCTATCAAAAATTGACAACTCACGAATAGTATACCTGTGGCATATGTCATTAAAGTTAAACCTTGTAATGTTTGGAGAATTTGAACCCTGCTCACAGATTTCAGGGGGGGGAAACGCAATGCTTACATTTTATTTTAGTCACTTTTTTGACACTTTCCATGGGGGAATTTATCCATGATAGTGCTGTTCTGGATGTTCTAGCCGTGAAACTCTTTGATGTGACGTAAGCAAAAATGTAGTTGTGCTAACTATTAATTGTTTTTTTTGTGAGATGTGCCGAGCATGTTTTTTTTCTCTATGTTGTTGGAAGCGTATTAGGAGAAGATCGCGCCACTGAATTTTTGAGGGCAAGCTTATGCAAATTATCCATCACGGCGCCTATGAGGGGGTTACTGGCTCTTGTCATGAATTGCAGTGGGGGGGAAATGGCATATTGATTGACTGTGGCCTGTTTCAGGGCAGTGAAGCCCCTCGTTCATTGAATATTGATTTTCCCGTGGGTCATATTCAGGCTTTGGTGCTGACCCATTGCCATATCGACCATATAGGCCGTATTCCTTGGTTATTGGCTGCGGGGTTCCGTGGGCCGATCTATGCGACAGAGGCAACTGCAGCGTTACTTCCGTTAATGCTTGATGATGGCTTGAAAATACAGCTCAACCTTAATAAAGCACAGCGCAGTCAGTTTCTTCAGCTATGTAAAAGCTTACTGAGGCCTGTTCCGTTTGATTGCCAAGCGCCAGTGATATTGCCTAATGGTGATCGGCTCGTGATCTATTTTCGTCAAGCGGGGCATATCTTGGGATCGGCTTATGTCGAAGTGGTGCTGCCTGATAGCCAAGTGGTGGTGTTTTCCGGTGATCTGGGCCCTTCCAATACCCCATTGCTGGTGGATCCTGTCTCTCCCGTGCGTGCCGATGTTCTGGTATTGGAGAGTACTTATGGCAACCGTCAGCACCAGAGGCATACAGAAAGAAGTGAAAACCTTAAACAAATCATCGATCAATCATTGCTCGATGGCGGGGCAATACTGATCCCTGCTTTTAGTGTTGGCCGCACCCAAGAGTTGCTGTTTGATATCGAAAGTTTGATTGCCGAGACATTTTCACCCAGCTTGCAGGCTGACTCGGATCGTAGCCGGTGGCGGGAGCTGCCGATTATTCTTGACTCGCCCTTGGCTGACGATGTCACCAAACAGTACGAGATGTTTTACCGTTTGTGGGAGAAAGAGGCCATTGCGCGGAAAAATATCGGACGTCATCCGTTGTCATTCGATCAATGCATTACAGTGGATTCTCACCAGCAGCACCAGTCTATCGTAAATCGCCTGTCGTCGACGAAAGAGCCTGCTGTTGTTGTCGCTGCCAGTGGTATGTGCAGCGGCGGGCGTATTGTGAATTACCTTGAAGCGCTGTTGCCTGAGCCCTGCACGGATGTGGTTATGGTCGGGTATCAGGCCAAGGGGACTTTGGGCTATGCGCTTTCTCGTGGACAGAAAAGGGTTGAAATAAACGGCAAGACTATCGATGTTAAGGCCAAAATACACAATCTTTCTGGGTATTCTGCCCATGCCGATCAATCAGACCTGGTGAAATTTGTTGCGAATATCGAGCAAGGCCCTAAAAAGATCCATCTTGTCCATGGTGATTATCGAGCTCAACATGAATTGGCTCAAGTTCTACAGTCTCGACATCCAGATTGCGACATTGTGATTGCTGCTGACCAAAAAACATCCACGACTTGATGCTGCACATCATCGCGTCCCTTAAATAAAGCCATCACTATGCTCTATTATGTTACTGATGTACTATCGTTACTCATTAAGTATACAAATCAGTAAGTAGATAGCGATATCAGCTTAAGAGCTTGTATTGCGATTTATGCTTATATTATTGAGGTTGAGTAATGAAGATTACGGTTGCGGGCACAGGGTATGTAGGCCTGTCAAACGCGGTGCTTTTGGCACAGCATAATGAAGTCGTGGCGCTAGATATCATCCAAGAGAAAGTGGATTTGATAAATAAGTCCGTCTCTCCGATTGAAGATAAAGAAATTTCCCAGTATTTGGCTGAGAAAACGCTTAACCTGAAAGCGACGACTGATAAATTATTGGCTTATCAAAATTCAGATTTTGTTATTATTGCGACACCAACAGATTACGACCCGCAGACCAACTACTTTAATACTTCTTCGGTTGAAGCTGTGATCAAAGATGTGATGGCTATTAACCCTGATACGGTAATGGTTATTAAATCGACGGTACCTGTGGGATATACCCAGAGTATTAAAGAAACGCTCGGCTGTGACAATGTGCTGTTCTCGCCGGAATTTTTGCGCGAAGGCCGAGCGCTGTTTGATAACCTTCATCCATCACGCATTATTGTTGGCGAAAAGTCTGGGCGGGCAGAAGTGTTTGCCAACTTGCTGGTACAAGGTGCAGTGAAAGAAGACATTTCTGTGCTTTATACTGATTCTACCGAAGCCGAAGCGGTAAAACTGTTCTCGAATACTTATCTCGCCATGCGTGTGGCCTACTTCAATGAGTTGGATTCTTACGCTGAAGCCCATGGTTTAGATAGCCGTCAGATAATCGAAGGTGTTGGCTTAGACCCACGTATCGGTAATCACTATAACAACCCGTCGTTTGGTTACGGTGGCTACTGCTTGCCAAAAGATACCAAGCAGCTATTGGCTAATTACCAAAAAGTGCCTAACAATATTATTGGCGCGATTGTCGATGCGAACCGCACTCGTAAAGACTTTATTGCCGATTCAATCATTGCCAAGAGACCACAGGTTGTTGGCGTTTACCGCCTGATCATGAAAGCGGGCTCTGATAACTTCCGGGCGTCTTCTATCCAGGGCATCATGAAACGCATCAAGGCCAAAGGGATCCAGGTTGTTGTCTATGAGCCGGTCTTGCAAGACGATGAATTCTTCCAGTCTAAAGTGATGACAGATCTTGAAGCGTTCAAGCAACTCTCTGATGTCATTGTCTCTAACCGCATGGCCGAAGAGTTGGCCGATGTCGCGGATAAGGTCTATACCCGCGATCTGTTTGGGGCGGATTGATAAAAGCAGGCTATATTGGCTATTGGCAAGAAGGAACCTTTGATTCAAGGATGAATTATAAAAAGCTGAAAGTATGGAAGGACAGTTATCAGCAGGCGCTGGATGTGTATAAGGCAATTGATAGCTGTAAGGACTACAGCTTGAAAGATCAAATCCGCCGCAGCTGCATATCTGTCCCGTCTAATATTGCTGAAGGGGATGAGCGGTTTAGTGATAAAGAGGCGGTACGTTTCTTCTTTATCGCTAAAGGTTCAAATGGTGAGTTGGTAACACAGTTAATGTTGGCAAGAGACTTGTCATACTTGAGGCCATCCACGGCTAATTCATTAATTCAAAGGGCTGGTCATATTTCAGCTCAGCTAGGTGCTTTGATTAGACATAGGCAAAAAACCTATTCATAATCGCCCATCGCCCATCGCCCATCGCCCATCGCCCATCGCCCATCGCCTATTTCTCATTCTCAAGACTCTTCTCAAGACATACTTCGTCTTTTCTATCTCCATCTATACTTATAAGCATATCAATAACTATATGTTGCGCTTTGGGGATAGTCATGATGAAGTTTTCACTGGCGGCAATTTTTATATCGGGCTTTATAAGCTGGTCTGCGTTTGCAGCAGACAATGTTTCAACCAGCACTCAGGCCAGTGCAAGCCAGCAGCAGGCAAAGGCTTCGGTAGAAGCTGCTAGCCAAGAAACTGGTAAGGCTGCGGGTATCGACACCGCTTTTGCCGCCTCGGCGGGTGGCATTACCGCAACGGTTTTGGCGGTGGGTGCTGCAGCGGTTGTGATTGGTGTTGCATTGTCCGATTCAGGCGGTGGGGATGACCCAGCACCACCAGTCACACAAGCTCAATAGAGGGTCTGGCTAGAGGCGAAAGGCCATGGGCGGTTTTCTCCAATAGCCAATAGCCAATAGCCAATAGCCAATAGCCAGAATTAAACCTTCTTCCCTTTCACCAATTTTCTCACCCACATCCGCCCCGGATGCAGTGCTTCCAATACCGAGTTCGGCAGCGGTAGCGGGTCGCCAGCAATTTGCGAAGCCAGCAGTTCACCCAGCAGCGGGGCAGAGCTGAGGCCGCGTGATCCCAAGCCAATCATCGCATACAGGTTGTGGTAAACCGGTACGTCTTCTGCACTATTCTGTTGGTCTTTCAAGTCAGCATATTGGCTTAGCAGGCTGTCATATTGGCAAACATCACCCACGAACGGTAGATGATCACGGCTGGCACACCGTACGCCAACGCGAGCTTGTTCACCCGACATATCAATGTCTTGCGGCCAGTTGGCTTCTGGCAGGCAGTCAACCAAGCGCTGCTTGTTCTCCGTATGCTCTTCAGGGCTGAAGGTTAAGTCGGTACTGCCCCGGCGGTAACTGGCGCCGATACAGTGGCTCTCACCGGTAGCATTGACCGGAGTGAGGTAACCATCGTAGCAAAGCACGGTTTTCAGCGGGTTCAGTGTCGGATTGGTTGGAATGTGGCTCACCTGACCGCGCACGGAGTAGGCCGGAATGTCCTGAGTCTGTGGGAACTCGGCAAAGCGATGGCCGTTTGCCACAATCACCGTGTTATGCAGGTAACGTTGGCCGTGTTGGTCGGTCAGCAGCCAGCGTTGCTCACCTTGCTGACTGTTTTGGTCATCGTCCTGTTGGGTGAGCTGCTGGATGTCGGTTTGAGTTTTGAGTTCAAGCAAACCCATCTCTTGTGCCTGTTCAATTAAGGCGCGGGTGAGTTGCTGCGGGCATAGCCAGCCACCAAGCGGATAGTTGACGCTACTATGGCCGGATACAAGGCCGGTTATTTGCTCGGTTTGTTCGACATCAAGCTGGCGGATAAGCGCTTCAGGAAAGCCGCCGGTCAGCATTTTACCCAGCTTGCTGGTGGCATTGTCATCCCAGGCCAGTTGGGTCACACCACACCAGTCATGGGCGAACTCTTTGTGCTTGGCAGCTTGCTCGACAAACTGGCGAGCATAGAGAAAAGCGGGGGCAAAAAAGCGCGATAGGGCATCGTTTGAACCGTTGAGCAATGGGTACACCGCACCTTGGCGGTTACCCGATGCGCCTTCGGCTGGTAGTGCATCGGCACAATACAGGGTGGTTTTAATTCCACGCCGTGCCAGTGCTATTGCCGTTGTCGCCGAGCCAACACCGCCACCGATAATGGCGACCTCAGTTGCCTGTTCGGTTTTGTTGTGAGCAGATTTTCGACAGTACCAAGGTTTGACATTACTGCCGTATTTGCGCTCAGTCACGCTGCCGGCCAACATATCTCGCTTGGTGCCAAAACCTTTGACTTTCTTCATGTCAAAACCGGCCTCAATGAGGCCGCGGCGAACAAAACCTGCCGCCGTAAACGTTGCAGTAGAACAGCCGACACGGGCCAGTTTGGCCATCCCGTTGAACAGATCTTGGTTCCACATTTCTGGGTTTTTGCTCGGGGCAAAGCCGTCGAGGAACCAGGCATCGACGATACCGTCATTGTTTGTCCATACTTGTGGCATACAGTCTTTGATATCGCCGAACCACAGGTCAAGGGTGATCATGCCATCTTCCAACACGATACGGTGGCAATCGGCCACGGCTGGAGGGTAATGGGCATGGAGTTGGCTTGCTAAGTCAGCCAGCTCGGGCCACGATTGGTGGGCCTTGATCAGATCGTCCTTGGTCACCGGGAATTTTTCAAAGCTGATGAAATGCAGCTCTTTGGTGGAGGCATCCGGATTTGCTTGACGAAATGCTTTGAACCACTGCCAGACGGCAAGGAAGTTGAGGCCGGTTCCGAATCCTGTTTCAGCAACCACAAAGCGGCGGCGGTCGAAAGATTCCCAACGCGAAGGCAAGCCGTTTTGGTGCAGGAACACATAGCGTGTTTCTTCTAACCCGTTGGCATTGGAGAAGTACACATCGTCAAAGTCATTAGAAACAGGCGTGCCTGATTCATTCCAGTCCAAGACGGCATTTTCGATTTTTGCCGAGGTTTTTTCGTTCAGGGACGGTTTATTGGTATCAGGCGACATTTGAGCTTTATCAGACAAGGGGGGAAGCCTCATAGTTGGTGTAACGGGTGATATTGTTGGTGTAACGGGTGATATTGCCGTGGATTGTACCTGATCAACAGGAAAGCTGACCACTTTTGACAGATAAACCCGCTATTATCGTCACCGTTATACCCAAGTTACCTCTGGTTGTTGATTGTTTCGACGGAGGTTATTTGGGTATAAATGACAGTAGGAATTCATCATGAAACGAGCCGTAATTACAGGCATGGGTATTGTGTCCAGCATTGGTAACAACGTTAAAGAAGTGCTGGAGTCATTGAAAACGGGTAAATCCGGTATCAACTTCTCTGAACAATTTGCAGAAATGAAGCTGCGTAGCAATGTTTGGGGCGATTTGAAAATGACCCCTTCAGAGCATATCGATCGTAAGAAGATGCGTTTCATGGGCGATGCTGCCGCTTTTGCTTATCTTTCAATGGAACAAGCAATTGAAGACTCAGGCCTGACAGACGATCAGGTATCAAATGACCGTACTGGCCTTGTGGCGGGTTCGGGTGGTGCGTCTTCTTACAACCAGGTAGCGGCCGTCGATATTTTGCGCGAGAAGGGCGTGAAGCGTGTGGGTCCGTACATGGTACCGCGTACGATGTCTTCAACAGTGTCTGCGTGTTTGGCAACGCCGTTTAAAATCCGTGGTGTGAACTACACTATGAGCTCTGCGTGTGCAACGTCGGCTCACTGTATTGGCCATGCGCTTGAACTGATCCAGCTTGGCAAGCAAGATGTCGTCTTTGCCGGCGGCGGTGAAGAGCTAGATTGGTCATTGACCATGATGTTCGATGCCATGGGCGCACTATCGACCAAGTACAACGACGACCCATCAAAGGCATCACGTACTTATGATGCAGACCGTGACGGCTTCGTTATCTCTGGTGGTGGCGGTATGCTGGTTGTCGAAGAGCTGGAGCATGCATTGGCTCGTGGCGCGAAAATCTACGGCGAGATCGTTGGTTACGGCGCGACGTCTGATGGTTATGACATGGTAGCTCCGTCAGGCGAAGGCGCAGTGCGCTGTATGAAGATGGCGATGCAAGATGTAGACAGCATTGACTACATCAATACCCACGGTACATCAACGCCGGTCGGTGATGTGAAAGAGCTAGGTGCTATCCAAGAATTGTTCGGTGATAACAGCCCGGCGATTTCTGCCACCAAGGCGATGACCGGTCACGCACTGGGTGCGGCGGGTGTGCACGAGGCGATTTACTCAACGTTGATGCTAAATAACGGCTTTATCGCCCCAAGCATCAATATTGATAACTTGGACGAAGCAGCAGATGGGCTTGATATCGTGACCGAAACACGCGAGCAAGAACTGAAGACTGTCATGTCCAACAGCTTTGGTTTCGGTGGTACTAACGCCACATTGGTTATCAAGAAATACGAAGCGTAACCGACTTTTGTCATTTTCCAGGGGTGGCACTGACTAAGATATTCAGCTAGAAGACCTTTTTGCGGAGACTCCTTTAGCTGTTACGATCTTGAGTCAGTGCCTAAAAAACAGACGCGACATTGGCTGTGTGAATAGTATTTTCTTTTGCGGGAGCTGTCTATGATCCCAGTCGGTGTTTTATTTCCTGGACGTTCGCCCAGCAGAATTTCTGCTGGGCTTTTTTATGCATGGGGCTAGAGGCAAAGAGCTTGGCTATTGGCCAAAGGTCAGATGCTAGAGCATAGTTGGAGCGAAACTTGATGTAGAAGATGGCAGGGGCTAATTATTGAATTGCCTGTTGCCTGTTGCCTATTGCCTATTGCCTATTGCCTGTTGCCTGTTGCCTGTTGCCTGTTGCCTGTTGCCTGTTGCCTATTGCCTATTGCCCATTGCCCATTGCCCATCACCTCCCAATCTAATACATTTCTCTAAACAGAACCGCTTTATAAGGAAACCGACCCATGAAAATCCTCATTGACGAGAACATGCCTTATGCCGAGGCGCTATTTAGCCAGTTGGGTGAAGTGATCAGCAAGCCGGGCAGAACGATGACCGCTGAGGATTTGGTGGATATTGATGCGCTGATGATCCGCTCGGTAACCAAGGTTAATAAAGCCTTGCTGACCAAGGCCAATAAACTGAAGTTTGTCGGTACGGCAACGGCCGGTCAGGATCATGTTGATGACGCAACATTGGCGGCCAAGGGCATTGCTTTTACCGCTGCTCCGGGATGTAACAAGGTGGGGGTGGCTGAATATGTATTGAGCAGCTTGATGGTACTCGGCCAGCAGCAGGGCTTTTCGATTTTCGATAAGAAGGTAGGGATTATCGGGGCTGGCAATGTCGGTAGCTACCTTGCCCAATGTTTGGATGCGCTGGGTATCCCGTACCTGCTTAATGATCCGCTCAAACAGCAGCAGGGCGATAGCCGCACTTTTCATTCGCTGGAAGAGATCCGCTCGCAATGTGATGTGATCACCTTGCATACCCCGATCACCCGCGATGGCGAGTACCCGACGCATCACCTTGTAGACGGCAGTTTCCTCGCGGATTTACAGCCAGGTGCAATACTGATCAATGCCGCCCGTGGTCCGGTTGCTGATAACCAAGCACTTAAATGTGCCTTGCAGCAAAGCCAATCCGGTGAGGGCAAAAAACTCACCGCTGTGCTGGATGTCTTCGAACACGAACCGCAGGTTGATCTCGAGCTACTGCCACTATTGGCTTTTGCGACCCCGCATGTCGCCGGCTATGGCTTGGAAGGTAAGGCGCGTGGCACGACCATGGTCTTCAACAGTTACTGCCAGTTCCTTGGCTTGGATCAGCAGGTCACTGCAGCCAGTTTGTTACCGATCGCCCCGGTACCACAGTTGAGTTTGAGCCGAGAGTGGGATGAGCCAACCCTATTCAGTCTGACCCAGCTTGTCTACGATGTGCGCCGTGATGATGGGGTGTTCCGTCGCGAAATGAGCCAAACTGCAGAAGGTAGCCCGGAAATGGCGAGCGCTTTTGACCGGATGCGTAAAAATTACTGGGATCGCCGCGAATATAGCGCGATTACAGTAGCGGGCGAGGCCCATTTTGGGGTAGAGTCGCTGGCTAAATTAGGTTTTACAGTAGAGGAAAGGCCATGAGCCAGGAATTTGATATTGCAGTACTCGGTGCGACCGGCGCTGTCGGCGAAGCCATTGTAGAAGTTCTTGAGGAACGCAATTTTCCTGTTCGCAATCTCTATTTACTTGCTTCTGAGCGTAGTGCAGGCAAAACCTTGCGCTTTAAAGGTAAATCTGTACGTGTCACCAATGTGGAAGAGTTCGACTGGAGCCAAGTCCAGCTCGCTATCTTCTCTGCCGGTGCCGAGGCATCTGAGCGCTGGGCACCAGCCGCTGCCGACTACGGTGTGGTTGTTATCGACAACACGTCCCGCTTCCGCTACGACTACGATGTACCGTTGGTGATCCCTGAGGTAAACCCGCATGCGATTGCGGAGTACCGTAACCGCAACATTATCGCCAACCCGAATTGCTCGACCATTCAGATGCTGGTGGCGTTGAAGCCGATCCACGAAGCCTACGGTATCGAGCGTATTAATGTGGCGACATACCAGTCGGTATCGGGCACCGGTAAAAAAGGTGTTGATGAGCTTGCTGGCCAAACGGCCAAGCTGCTAAACGGCCTGCCAGCGGAAACTAACGTTTACGACAAGCAGATTGCCTTTAACTGCTTGCCGCATATCGACGAGTTCATGGATAACGGCTACACCAAAGAAGAAATGAAAATGGTGTGGGAAACCCAGAAGATCTTGGGTGATGACAATATTCGCGTTAACCCGACCTGTGTTCGCGTCCCAGTGTTCTATGGTCATGCCGAAGCCGTCCACGTTGAAACTTGCCAGCCGGTGAATGTCGAAGAAGCGATTAGCTTGCTGGAAAATGCCGAAGGTATTGAAGTCTTCCACGGTAATGACTACCCGACCCAGGTGAGTGATGCGACCGGTAAAGATCATGTAATGGTTGCCCGTGTCCGTGAAGACATCAGTCATCCTTGTGGCCTGAACATGTGGGTCGTTGCCGATAATGTCCGTAAAGGCGCGGCGACCAACAGCGTCCAGATTGCAGAAAAGCTGATTGAAGAGTACCTGTAACAGAGCCTAAGGCTAGAGACTAGCCAACTCGAAGAGGACTATACAGCGCCCTGTTTTTATAAACAGGGCGCTGTTGTATTTTCAACGAGGAGCCTTACCTATCATCAAGTATATTTCTTCAGAAACAAGCACCTTGACGTTAGTTGGGTATACAATCATTTAAGTCGCTTCATAATAATGCGATTTTGCTCCCGTCGTGATGATTAGGTGGCGAAGTCACGCTAAAGATTATTGTGAATAGGCCGAAATTAAATAATCTTGTATTATGCTGTCGTGAATATGCATTTTATATTCATGCCGTGTGCTATGCATTCGTAGCTATTTTCCTTCCAAAGAGGATGACAGGCAGTGTCTGATCTTTCGACGATGATAAAACGTTATTTCCTGCCGGTAATATTTTCCACCGCTGTGATTTATTCTCCCGTTCATGCGAACACTGTTCGTATTACTGGGCCCACTCAAGGTATACAGCCTACCGCTTCTTCATTGCCGGCTAACACAGGAGCGTCGGGACCGTCGTCTGCCAATGCTTTGCGCTACGGCCCTACGACCAATGCCGAGACGCTGTGGTCTATTGCGACTCGCTACCGGCCGAACAATCAAGTTTCTATCTATCAGGTTATCGGCGCTATCTTCCGCCAGAATCCACAGGCATTTGAAAACAGTAATATTCACGGCTTGGTCCCTGGCAGCATGTTGGCTATCCCGACTGAAGCGCAAATGCGCCGGGAAAGTATCGATGTGGTTAAGCAGCGTTTGGAAGCCGATAAGCGTTCCCCGTCGCAGAGCCAGCCTCGCACTGCTGCCGCGCCATCTCCGGTCACGCCGAAGCCACAATCGGCTGCGGTACCGCAGCCTGCACCCGTTGCTCAAGCACCGAAACCTCAGGTGAAAGCGGCTGCGAGCGCTGCACCTAAAACCGTGCCGACAGTGGTCGCGCAGGTACAGCAAAAACCGGAGCCCGTCGTTGAAACGTCGGTTAAGGCTCGAGAGTCAGTGCCTAAAGCGACACTGATCCCGCCCAAGCCATCAGCGCTGCAAGTCCAGCTCGATGCCTCTGACGAGCAGATGACCAAATTGCTTGAGAGTAATCATTTGCTGCGTGTGCGCCTTGCCGAGATGCAGCATGAAGTGTCGGCATTGAAACAGCAGGTGAGTGACGATGACGTGTTGCGCGAGCAGATCAAAGGCTTTATCGACCAACAGCGTGCGCTACAAACACAAGTTGCCGAGCCGCAGCCGAGCTTGTTCGACCGTATGATTTCCAACCCATTGATGCTGATTGCAATGGCGTTGATCCCTGGCAGCTTGATTGCCGGTTTGTTGGCTTACTTCCTGCTTGGTCGCAAGCGTGAAGCTGAAGGTGAGGTGAAATCACTGGATGCGCCGCAAAGCCAAGATGAAGCCGCAATGATGCCTCCGCCGCCACCCATGCCGGCTGATGACGAAGATGTACCGAGCCTGACACTGGGTGACGATGAAGAGCTCGATGACTTGTTCGGTGATGATGATTCCCCGTTCGATGATCCTGAAAGCAGCTTGTTTGGCCCTGACTCCTCTTTGTCGTCAAACGAAGACAGCAGTAGCTTTGATATCGCCGGTGATCTTGGCGGTAATCTGGGGGCGAGTAGCATTTCGGTCAATAGTGACGATGAGGCTATTGGTCTGGAAGATATGGAGCGGGCGCTTGATGAAATGGACAAGAAGCCTGAGCTAAGCGCGGATGAAGAATTGGCCGCGATGTGGGAGCAGTCATTGCAGGCCGATGAGGACGACGAAGATAGCTTTGACCTATCTTATGACGGTGATGAGCTTGATTTGGGCGCACCGGCAGAACCGTCGGCCGACGAAGAGCAGATTGTCGATCAGGCCATGCTGGACGAGTTGTTCTCTTCTACGGTCGTTGATGAGGCGCAAGAGCCAGACGCGCAGCCTGAGCAGATGACCAACCAAGATGAGCTGGACGCCTTATTCGATAGCGTTGGTGATGACTTTGATGGTGATAGCGATGACATCAATACCGCGTTGGCCGATCAGACCACCTCTGATCAGGCCGCGGTTGATCAGGCTCTAGCCGATATCGAAATGATGGCCTCGCCAGCAATGGATAATGATTTCTCATCAATGCTGGATGACGCTGTCGACAGTGTCGCGGATGTCCCGGCTAGCGATCCGACAGCGCTTCTCGATGAACTGCTTGATGATGAAGATGACCTCACTTCCGACATTGAATTGGAAGAGGACAGTACAGCATTGCTTGATGAGTTGCTCGATGAGCCGGAAACGGACAGCTTGTTGGTCAACCATGATATTGAGATAGATGAAAACAGCACCGAGTTGTTGGACGAGCTGTTAGGCGATACGGATGATACCGATGAACTTGACGAGACCGGGCTCGATGACGCAGGGCTGAGTGACGCAGTAGAAGCGCCATTGGTGCTCGATGATATCAGCATCGAAGCGGACAGTACTGAGCTGCTTGATGATATTTTAGAGCAACATACCGCGGCTGACGAACCGGTTGAAGCGAAGGCGGTAGAGAGACAGCCACAGCCTGCTTTCGAGCCTGAAGCAGAACTCGTTCCAGAACCAAAACCAGAGCCGTTACCAGAAATTGATGAGATTGAGCAGCTTCTTGCATCGGCCGATACCGGTATGTTGGATGCTGAAGAGCTGGATGACAGGGTTGAAATTGAAGCCATCGGCCAAACGGTTGAACAATTGCTTGAGAGCCTGGAGAATGACACAGGCGAGCAACATAATCAGGCGTCAGCGCATCAGGAACTGAGCCCTCAGCAGGCTGAGCAAGCAGAAGACGGCAACGATGAGTTCCCGATCTTTGATGAGGAAACGCTGCTGGCCGAACTGGATGAGGAGCTTGCCCAGGAAATCATTGAAGAGCCAGCGGTCCAAGAGTTCGATAAGGCACCGCTGACCCTTGATGACCTGCCTGAGTTCGACGAAGAGGCGGCATTTAACGATCCGGACCTAGAACCGGTTCTTGAACAAGAGCAGGTGCTGAGCGAAGACGATGAGCAGGCCATGCTTGATAATATCGTTCGCCAGTTACAGCAGGCCGCTGAAGCCGTAGAGAAACCTCAAGCCAATGAAGAGCCACTGGTGGCTGCGGCGGCAGAGCAACACGTTCAGCCAGAACATGTGCCAGCTAGCCCATACTCGCTCCATGGTCACCCGGATATTGAGTTCGAAACACTCGACCCGGCAAGCTTACCTGAATTCAATGAGGACGAAGCCTTGCAGGCTTCATTCGATGAGCAGCATGAGCTCGAACAATACGAGGTAGAGCAGGGGTTTAGACCGCAACCGCCAGCGTCACAAGCCGCTGAGTTAAAAGACGCTGTAGCACCAGACGCGGTAACCCAGGTTACTCCCCCCCATGTTCCCGCTGCGCAACTGAGCGATGAGTTTGTCGACTCGGCAGGGCTGGACATGGATGCGCTGCTAAACGATCCCGAGCTGCAGGCAGACTGGGAACGTGCGCAGCTGGTGGGTCGCTCGGAAGATCTGGCCGGTAGCGGCGCTGCAGACGAAGACTTGTCGGCAGAAGAGAATGAAATTTGGTCGGCGAGTAGCCCTGAACCCGAACTGGAAGGTGAGGACTGGGGTGATCAACCAGAGATGAATATCGAAGACGTACCGGCCTTCGACGAAGATGATCTCATGGTTGATGACGGTGCTGACTCAGAAATGTTAATTGAGGATAAGATAAACGAGCTTCAGTCTGCGATGGAAGAAGCAGCCAGTGAATTGGTGGTTGAGCCTCAGGTCACAGAGCCTGCTCATCACCAACCATCGGAAGCGTCTTATATCAGTATTGATGAGCTGATGAAGGATCTTGACGGTGAGGAGTTCGATAGTGATTTGGATGAAGCACCGCTGAACCTTGATGTTGGTTTGGATGAGTTCCCCGATGTGCTGGCCGATATTGGCAGCTTGGATATCGACAGCCAAGGTGAGTTTGCCAGTAAGCTCGATTTGGCTAAAGCGTACCTTGAGATGAACGATAGCGAAGGTGCTCGCGGGTTACTCGAAGAAGTCGCCCGAGGCGATGATGTTGAGCTACAGCAAGAGGCAAAAACGCTGTTGGCGAAGTTGAGGTAAAACGTGGCGATAGGCTAAAGCGGCCATAGGCTAGTGGAAGAGCGAAGAGAAGAAACAAGAGCTTGACATGGTCAGGCTCTTGCAAAAAATTTGCATCGCCCATCGCCCATCGCCCATCGCCCATCGCCCATCGCCCATCGCCCATCGCCCATCGCCCATCGTTTTGTTATAATCCTCCCCTTAATTTGAAAATCGGCCTTTGGCCGCCAGCAAGACGAAGAATATTATGCGAATAGCTTTAGGTATTGAGTACGACGGTGCGAAATACTACGGTTGGCAACGCCAGCGTGACGTAGACAGTGTCCAAGAGCGCTTGGAAAAGGCCCTGAGCAAGATTGCCAATAAGCCAATTGAGGTGCAGTGTGCGGGACGGACTGATGCTGGGGTTCACGGTACCGGTCAGGTGGTTCACTTCGATGTTGACGTTGACCGAAAAATGGCAGCGTGGAGCATGGGGGTGAATGCCCACTTACCTAAAGATATTGCGGTTCGCTGGGCCAAGGTGGTGGATGACGAGTTCCATGCCCGTTTTACGGCGACGGCACGTCGTTACCGCTATATTATTTATAACCATGCTTTCCGTCCTGCTATTTTAGCCAAGGGTGTGAGCCATTATCATGGCGAACTGGATGAAAAGGCGATGCACGAAGCGGGTCAGTACTTGTTGGGTGAGAATGACTTCACATCCTTCCGTGCTGTGTATTGTCAATCTCGTAGCCCATGGCGTAACCTAATGCATTTGAACGTGTCGCGTCAGGGTAACTTTGTGATCATTGATATCAAGGCTAATGCCTTTGTTCATCATATGGTTCGCAATATTACGGGAAGCCTGATTAAAGTCGGCCGTGGCGAAGAAAAGCCGGAATGGATCCAGTGGTTGCTGGCCCAGAAAAATCGTACCTTGGCAGGAGCAACGGCAAAAGCGGAAGGTTTGTACTTGGTGGACGTTGACTATCCTCAAGAGCATGACTTGCCGAAAGTACCTGTTGGGCCGCTGTTTTTGCCAGATTAATCTGGTCAGGTAATGGTCAGATTTGTCTCGGGCTAACTTGTAGTACCAGTTTTTTATCTACAGTTAGACGAGTTTGTGCTTTAATTCGACCTCGGTAAATTAACGAATATGTAATTCTCTGCTGCAAAGACTTGTGCTAAGACCCTATTGGCAGGGAAATAATAGATAAAAGGTCATTCATGAGCTGGCTGGAAAAGATCCTTACTAAAAGCAATATTGTTTCTTCTCGCAAAGCGTCTATTCCTGAAGGGGTGTGGACCAAATGTACTTCTTGCGAACAAGTGCTTTATCACGCCGATCTAGAACGTAACTTGGAAGTTTGCCCTAAATGTGACCATCACATGCGCATGAAAGCGCGTCGTCGCTTGGACACCTTCCTCGATGAAGAAGGGCAGGTTGAAATTGCCGCTGATCTTGAGCCAAAAGACAAGCTTAAGTTCCGTGACTCCAAGAAATATAAAGACCGCCTGTCTTCTGCTCAGAAAGCGAGCGGCGAGAAAGATGCGTTGATCGTGAAGAAAGGAACCTTGCTAGGTCAGCCATTGGTTGCCTGTGCATTTGAATTCTCTTTCATGGGCGGCTCTATGGGCTCTGTCGTGGGTGCCAAGTTCGTTCACGCGGTTGACGAGGCGATTGCCAATAACTGTGCCTTGGTCTGTTTCTCTGCCAGTGGTGGTGCCCGTATGCAAGAAGCACTGATGTCGCTGATGCAGATGGCGAAGACCAGTGCTGCGCTTGAGCGCCTGTCTGATAAGGGCTTGCCTTTTATCTCGGTACTGACTGACCCGACCATGGGTGGGGTATCGGCAAGTTTGGCGATGCTAGGTGATATCAACATCGGTGAGCCAAAAGCGCTGATTGGTTTTGCGGGCCAGCGAGTGATCGAACAAACTGTGCGTGAGAAGCTACCTGAAGGCTTCCAGCGTAGTGAGTTCCTGCTTGAACACGGTGCTATCGATATGATTGTTGACCGCCGTGAAATGCGCCAGCGTATCGGCGGCATTGTGGCTAAGCTGACTCAGGCTGAATCGCCAATGGTGGTGCCTGTCGAGCAGCCGACCAAAGTGGCTGACGAGAAGGCCGAAGAGCAGAACGAGCAAACCGAAGACTAAGCGGTTTCGCTTGACGTTATTGACAAAAAACGGGGCTTAGGCCCCGTTTTGTTTTTGTGTAGGCCCCTTACTATCAATAATCAATACATTGCAGTTTGGTCTGGCCGCGTTCAGTGGTAAATTAGGGCTCATATTGTTACAGCGAAATGAAATATGATGTCCGGATTGACAGTACCTCAAGCAAACTCTCCTTTGGCCTCATGGCTGACTTACCTTGAACAACTTCATACTAGCGCCATTGACCTTGGCCTTGACCGAGCACAGGCGGTCGCTCAGAGAGCCGAGCTAATCAAGCCTGCTCCTTGTGTGATCACCGTCGCTGGGACCAATGGTAAGGGGTCGACCTGTGCCATGATGGAAGCGATCCTGCTCAAAGCCGGCTACCGTGTTGGGGTATATAGCTCCCCTCATCTTGTTCGTTATAACGAGCGGGTTCGAATCAACGGTGTTGAGTTGCCAGACAGTGCCCACAGCGAAGCTTTTGCTGCGATTGAACAACAGCGTGGTGAAACCAGCTTGAGTCTGTTTGAGTTTGGCACCTTGGCTGCGTTGCAGTTATTCAAGTCTCGCCAGGTTGATGTCGTTTTATTGGAAGTAGGACTTGGCGGTCGTTTGGATGCAACGAACATTGTTGACCATGATGTGTCGGTGATCACCAGCCTGGCAGTTGACCATGTCGACTGGTTGGGGGATGACATTAATGTGATCGGTTACGAAAAGGCCGGTATTTTCCGCAGCGGCAAGCCGGCGGTATGTGGCCAACCAAATCCACCGGCCACCGTACCTGCCCACGCCGATGATATCGATGCCAAGCTTTTTCAGGTCGGTTACCAATTTGAGTACAGTGTCGAAGCGGATCATTGGAACTGGCAAAGTGGTGCCTTTACCCTAGAGAAGCTGCCGCTTCCATCGCTACCATTGCCTAATGCGGCAACCGCATTGATGGCACTGGCAGTTGCAGAGCTCAACATTACCGATGAAAACGTGATTGAGGGATTGGCAGAGGCGACGTTACCGGGGCGGATGCAAACAGTATCAGAGCAGCCGTTGGTGATCATGGATGTGGCCCACAATCCGCATTCGGCACAGTATTTTGCCACTCAGCTACAGGGCATTAAAAACAAGCTCGGTAAGAAGCAATTGCATGCCGTGGTGGCGATGCTCCACGACAAAGATATAGCTGCTACCATTGCTGAGATGACGGACGTGGTTGATTGTTGGTATCCCGCCTCGCTGACAGGCCCAAGAGCGGCGACCGCCGAAGAGATCCGCACTCATCTACCCTCGGGAACCGATACATATCAAACCCCTGAAGCGGCTTATGACAAAGCGCTGACACAGGCTCAGGCTGACGATATGGTAATTGTATTTGGCTCCTTTTACACTGTAGGTCAGATAACCAGTCACATTGAAGTAAAGAACCAGGAGTAACTGTGGCAAGTAAATTTCAGAGCCGGTTGGTCGGGACAATCATTTTGGTGGCAGTCGGGGTGATCTTTCTTCCCGATTTGTTCGACGGCAAAAAACAGCATTACCAAGAGCAATTTGCCAGTATTCCGCTGCAGCCTGAAACCATCGCTGAAGTAGAGTATGAAACGATCCCTGCTCCGGAGTTTGCCGAGGTGGATCTCCCCCCGGAACCGGTCACGGTCGTGATTGATGAGCCGCAGCGGAAAGAGGCAGTTGAGGTGACTGCAGAGGCCATCGAGGCGGCTAACCAGCCATTAAAGGTTGAGCCTCAACCTATCACTAAGCCTAAAGTGGGTAACCAAGACAGTGCTTGGGTGGTTCAATTGGGGGTTTTCCGCAATTTTGATAACGCGAACCAGTTGGTTGAGCGTCTTCGCAAGGCGGGGTATCAAGCGCATGTTTTTCCAAAGAAACCACAACAGGGCGATCTTGCCAGGGTTGTCGTTGGTCCTGATGTGTCGAAGCAAAAGCTATCGGCTGACATCAATGAATTGGAAAAATTGACCGGATTAAAAGGCCGATTGGTCAGATTTAATCCACTTAACCCTTAGGTAAACGTTTGCGTTCTCATTTTTTCTGTTAGAATACGCATCAACAATAAGAATTCAATAAATGATGATTTGGATTGATTACGTCATTTTAGGCGTAATAGGCTTCTCGGCTTTGGTAAGTGTGATCCGAGGTTTTGTCAAGGAAGCGCTCTCGTTAGTGATATGGTTTGCAGCCTTTTTTGTCGCAAGTAATTTTTATACTCAACTGGCGGCCTACTTCACTAATATTGACGACGAGATGCTTCGTAACGGCAGCGCAATCGCTGCCTTGTTCATTGCCACGCTGATAGTCGGGGCAGTTGTGAACTATGTGATTGGACAACTGGTACAGAAAACGGGTCTGTCAGGGACAGACCGGGTACTGGGCATAGTGTTCGGAGGGATACGCGGCGTATTGATTGTTGCCGCGGTACTGTTCTTCATCGACGCCTTCACGGGGTTTGCTGATTCAGACTGGTGGTTGCAGTCTCAGTTGATCCCCCAGTTTGGCGTTGTGATTGAATGGTTCTTCACGTACTTAAAGGACACATCAAGCTTTTTACCGGGCGCACTATAGCGAACGGTGTGGAATGTAACGGGTTCAGTTTATTAAGCTGATACCCAATGGAAAAGCTTTCAGCGGGTATTTGGCACAGTCGAATGCCCGCTGAAATTCAATTAAAGCGTGACGAGGATTTAGGACATGTGTGGTATTGTCGGAATCGTGGGTTCAACCCCGGTTAACCAGTCTATTTATGATGCTTTGACCGTGTTGCAACACCGCGGCCAAGATGCGGCTGGTATTGTTACCTTAGAAAGCAATCGTTTTCGTCTACGTAAAGCGAACGGTTTGGTCCGTGATGTGTTTGAAGCTAAGCACATGCAACGTTTGCAGGGTAACGTAGGGATCGGCCATGTGCGCTATCCGACTGCAGGTAGCTCTAGCGCCTCAGAAGCCCAGCCATTCTATGTTAACTCACCTTACGGTATTTCACTGGCTCACAATGGTAACCTGACCAACGCGGCTGAAATCAAAGAGCAGATGTTCGAAAAAGCACGTCGTCACGTTAATACAACGTCTGACTCTGAAATTTTGCTGAACGTATTGGCAAACCAGCTGGAAAGTGCCCAAACCTATCCAATTACGCCTGAAGAAATTTTTGATGCGGTTCGCGAAGTACACCGCATGGTTAAAGGTGCTTATGCCGTGGTTTCTATGGTTATCGGCCACGGTATGATTGCTTTTCGTGACCCGCACGGCATCCGTCCGCTGTGTTTGGGTAAACGTGAAGTTGAAGGCCAGGTTGAATACATGGTTGCTTCAGAATCTGTAGCACTGGATGCGGTTGGTTTTGACTTCATGCGTGATGTTGCGCCGGGTGAAGCGGTTTACGTATCATTTGACGGTCAACTGTTTACCCAGCAGTGTGCAGATAACCCAACGCTAAACCCTTGTGTGTTTGAGTTTGTCTACTTTGCTCGCCCTGACTCGTTCATCGATAAAGTGTCGGTCTACAGCGCACGCGTTTGTATGGGCCAGAAGCTTGGTGAGAAGATCAAGCGCGAGTGGGCTGATGTAGATATCGATGTGGTTATCCCGATCCCTGAAACATCTTGTGATAGTGCATTGGAAATTGCCCGTACGCTAGACAAGCCATACCGTCAGGGTTTTGTGAAAAACCGCTATGTGGGCCGTACTTTCATTATGCCAGGCCAGCAAATGCGCCGTAAGTCGGTTCGCCGTAAGCTAAATGCTATCCGTTCCGAGTTCAAGGGCAAGAGTGTATTGCTGGTGGACGATTCGATTGTCCGCGGAACAACATCAGAGCAGATCATCGAAATGGCCCGTGAAGCCGGTGCTCGCAAGGTTTACTTGGCTTCTGCAGCCCCTGAGGTACGCTTCCCGAACGTTTACGGTATCGATATGCCAACGGCGAATGAGCTGATTGCCCATGGTCGTGAAGTCGATGAAATCAGTAAGATGATCGGTTCTGACGGCCTAATTTTCCAAGATCTGCAAGATCTGGTTGATGCCGTTGCTGAAGGTAACCCTGATATCGAGACATTTGAAACGTCGGTCTTCAGTGGTTCGTATGTCACTGGTGATATCGACCAGAGCTATTTAGATTTCTTGGAATCGCTGCGCAGCGAAGATGCGAAAACTCAGCGTGAAATCCAGCAAGATCTCGCGAACCTTGAGTTGCATAACGAAGGGGTGTAAGAGGCAGGCGAGAGCGGCTATCGGCACGGGGCTCTAGGAATAGATAAAAAGCAAAAGCGAGAGCCATTGGCTCTCGCTTTTTTGTATGTTATTTCTAGCCTCTAGCCTCTAGCCTCTAGCCTCTAGCCTCTAGCCTCTAGCCTAGTGACTAAACTGCGGCCCTATGCCCAAGTTCCACAGAATCACCGAGCCTGCGATAATTGATACCAGCAGCACCAACCCACAGGTCACGATAGAGCTGGCATAAATGAATCCTCGCTCTTCAGGGATATGCATCAGGATAGGAACGCCGGTATACAGTAGGTAGACCGAGTAGGCTATCCCGATCAGACCGGCAATCATCAGGAACCAGACTTGCGGATAGATAGCCGCGATACTGATCATGAAAAGCGGTGTGGCGGTATAGGCGGCCAGTTCAAGTGCTTGGGTGTAAGTGGGTGTCGAACCGAAGGTATGGCTCATCCAGTAGGTGAGGTAGGCGAGGGCGAAGACCCCGGCAATTAAGGCAAAATACATGGCGACGGACATGGCCAACGCACTACCTTGGGTCAGATAGATAGGTGAACCAACACCAATACGCCAACCAATAAAGACGCTGGAAATGAAAGCAAACGCGGGTGGGAGTAAAGCAATCAGTAAGATATGGCTTAAACTGCTTTGTATCCCTTCATGTTCCTTGTCAATCGCCCGCCACTCTTGCTTGGGGTGGGTGTACAAACCAAATAAATGTCCCAGAATCATAACGCTTCCTCATTGAGTCGTGCTTATTTTCATGCCAGTACTATTAACGTTTAGTCGGGGTTGAAACAGTTCGCAAGGAAGTACCGTTATCTAATCGCAAACTAAGCAATATTCGGAGTTATCTAAGGTAAGAGGGGCGTTTGGGCGGGATGTTACCTCCCCGCAGATTGGGTGATGCGGGAAGGTCGTTTTCTACTGCTAGAACTTAGAGTTTGAAGTATTCGCTGGCAAACTCAATGAAAATCCGCAGTTTCTCTGGTTGGTAATCACGGTGGTTATACATCAGGTATACATCACGTTGGTTTGATGACCAGTTTTTGAGGATTTGGACCAACTCACCGGAGGAGATGTATTTCTCCAGCATCACATCCGGCATCAGGGTGATCCCGAGTCCTGCCATACACGCCTTGCGCACGACATTGAGCTCGTTAGCTTCGTAGCGGCCACGATCTGACACCGTCACTGTTTCACCGTCACTGTTGGTCAGGCGCCAACGCAGTAGCGGCTTACCCTTTAGCAATGGGTGCTGGTGGAGATCTTGAGCGTGCTTCGGCTCAGAATTGTTACTTAAGTAATCTGGACTGGCGACTAGAATATCTTTCACCGCATTGATTTTCCGTGCAATCAACGTGGAGTCGCGCTGTGGGCCGACCCGGAAAATCACATCCCAATCGGTTGGGTCGAGAATTTCAGGATCATTGCTCATCATCAGCTGAATATGGATCGCTGGATGTTCTTGCATAAAGGTATTGAGCAAAGGCTGCAACATCACCTTGGTCAGATTCGACGGCGCGGCAATCTTAAGTTTACCGGCTGCCCCTTTACACTCTTCGCTAACATGCTCGGCCGTATCGACCAAACTCTGTAGCAACGGGCTGCACTCATCGTAAAATTTCTGTCCGGCTTCTGTCAGTGATAGCTTCCTTGCATGACGGTTTAGTAGGCGGATATTTAAGCACTCTTCAAGTGCCTGGATACGCCGGGTCAGGGTGGCAACGGGCACCTGGGTCTTACGAGACGTCGCTGTGTAACTGCCATTTTCCACAACCATGCGGAATAAATTTAAATCGTCAAGCTTCATAACTGTACAACACTGAAAACTTATAATGGTGAATTGTATAACAAAATATGCAAAAAGATGACGTTTTCAGGACAACTTTTGCTGTAAATCAAGATATCGTGCATTTTTCTTTTCAAGGTATACCCAAGTTACTGGAGTCTGATTCTTAGTAATTGAAAAATTTAAACTTTGATGCTGTTAACAATTTTCAATATTTTCAGCATGGAAAGTATGAATCCCCTGACGATCTGCGGATTTCGACCTATGCTTTTGTTAGGTTAGTCAAGCCTGTGGTTAGCGTTGTCATGAGTACACATTCCCAGCAAGGCGGCACCCGAGGTGTCAAGCACCATTACCATTCTTCAGTCAGGGAGCAGGCTTTGCTTGAAGATAAAGACGTTCTGATCGTCGAAGATGATCCAGTATTTAGAACCATGCTTTCTGGTTTCCTTATCAGTCAGGGTTGCCGGGTGCGTGAGGCGGAAAATGGCTTGGAGGGACTCAAGGCATTGCGTGATGACATGCCTGACATTCTGCTGTGTGATTTAGCAATGCCGGTATTGACGGGGATGGAGTTTGTTGAGGAAGTCTCTTTGCAGTATCCGATGGTGCCGATCATCGTTATCTCTGGTACCGGTAATATGTCTGATGTGGCGGCAGCCTTGCGCCATGGTGTGAAGGATTTTCTCATCAAACCGCTCGATAACATCATGGTGCTTAAATCGGCGATTATGTCGGTACTCAAATCGGAAGATTCAGTCACGGAAAACCTTGGCTTTTCAAGCCAATGGGTAAATATCGAAGATGAAACGATCGTAGATGAAGAGCTTGCGTGGCATATTGAGGAGCTTAAAGCGAACCCGAGGGCCGCTCGGGAGTTATTGTTGGGGTTGATGCCTGAAACGCAGTCCTCGCTCGGTGACTGGCAGTTAAATTATTGCATATTGCAGGCAACGGATGTTCAGCCTGTTTTGCTTGATTACACCTGGCTGATGGATGGTCGGCTGGCATTTTATTTGGTCGACTCGGCGACGGGCGGTGATAACGGTACGGCGACTACCTTGTTGATCAGGGCTTTTTTCAACGATTATTTACGTACCCGTATGGGTGATCAAAATACGATTTCAGGGCTCATTAAGCTCATTGAGAAGGGGATGCGTCACTCAGGCTATGCTTCTCCGATCAAAGCCATTTTTGGTATTATTGATGTGACGGACAGGACCATGAACATTGCCTCTGCCGGTCTTTCTGCGCGGTTGCAAACCAGTGACGGGGAACAAGTTGTCGCAGCCCAGCCATGGCTGGGCAATAATGCGAGCAAGAATGATAGTGTGAGCCTTAAGCTTTCAGACTCTGGCGGGCGGCTGTCGTTGAGTGAAACCGGCTCGGCCAGTTTTAGCTTAACCTTCAAGCGAAAAGCCAATAATTGAGGTTACTTGGATGATAAAAAACGGAGAACCCAGGCTCTCCGTTTTTGTGTATCACGCTCGTTGTGAAGCATGGTTTGTTGCGAAAAAATTAAGCCTGTACCGGCTGAGGCTCTGCGTCTTCTTCAACGGCCTTACCTTCGGCACCGTGCATCCAGCGGATAAGTTGGTTAGAGCATAGTAGTAGAAGGACACCGGCAACGGTTGCGGCAATGGCGATGCCGCTGAAGATCGCCATAGGGCCAGCTTCACCCACGTGGGCACCGATAATACCAGCGACATAGTTAGCGATGGCATTGAAGCCAAACCACGCACCCATCATCAAAGAGGCAAGACGTAGCGGCGCGAGTTTGGTCACCATCGATAAGCCGATTGGCGATAGGCATAGCTCACCCAGAGTATGGAAGAAGTAGGCCGCGACTAGCCAGAACATGGATGTCTTCACGGTGATATCGCCACCTTGCTGCATCACTGCACCCATCATGCAAATGAATCCGGCAGCCAGGAAGAACAGGCCCATGGCAAATTTAGCTGGGGAGCTTGGTTCTTTAGGCCCCATTTTTACCCAAATTGACGCAATCAGTGGTGCAAGGGTGATCACGAAGAACGGGTTAAGTGACTGGAACCATGCAGCAGGTACTTCAAAGCTACCGATCATTCGGTCAGTGTACTGCTGCGAGAAGATATTCATCAGGCCACCGGCTTGCTCGAAGCCTGCCCAGAAAATGACGACGAACATACCCATGATCATAATGACCTTGAGGCGATCTTTTTCTTGTTTGGTCAGTGGTTCTTGTTTGCCTGACTTATTCATCGCTGCCGCACGTTTTGCCGCAGGTTCTTTACCAATGTTGCCCAGTAGGCGTTCAGCAAAAATCAGCTGGGTGACCAAGCTGATCAACATACCGATACCCGCCGTTAGAAAGCCGGCTTTCCAGCCGTAGGCGGCAGAGGCGGTGCCTGCAATAATACCGGCCAGCAATGAGCCAAGGTTGATCCCCATGTAGAAGATAGTGAATGCACCGTCGCGGCGGTTATCGCCGTCTTGGTAAAGATCGCCCACCATGGTTGAAATGTTCGGCTTGAACATACCGTTACCGATGATTAGCAAGCCAAGGCCGAGGTAAAAGGCTGTCACAGAATGTGGGTCGACCATGCTGTTTGGAAGGGCAAGGGTAAACTGGCCTAGGGCCATCAAGATACCGCCAATGATGATTGAGCGGCGTTGTCCAAGAAAGTTGTCAGCGATCCAACCACCGATGAGCGGCGTAATGTACACAAGGCCGGTATAGATACCGTATAGGTTAAGGGCGTCTTGTGTCGACCAACCTAGACCACCATTGATGGTTTTGTCGGTGAGGTAAAGCACCAGAATGGCACGCATCGCATAGTAAGAAAAACGTTCCCACAGTTCGGTTCCAAACAGTAAGAACAAACCCTTAGGGTGGCCTAGTAACGTGCCACTATTCAGATTGCTCATAATTATTCTCTAAATTTAGTTGTTTTTGTGTTTGCTAATGTCGCTCCTTTTATAAATGACAAATTATTAAACTGCAAATCGTTACAAATCAAAAACAAATCAAAAACAATGCAACATGTTGATTAGTAAGCGGTTGTTTGCTATTCGTCCAAAATTGAAATTTCAGATTTACCATAAGTGATGTAAAGGTTATCCTTTCTTTTTTTAATTTTGTGGTTTTTTCATCTTTATTTTTATTATTTGTTGGGGTTATGTATCGCAATGATTTCCTGTTAATGGTTGTTACACAATTGGCGGGTTGTGCACTAGCATCTAAAGGGCTGAGATATTGGTCTTGAGGGTAGGCAAAACATTGTCGGCTAGGGTGGCTTAGGTATAATTGCCTCAGGCGAGAGGATTAACTGACTGAGATTGCTATGAAAGATTGGTACCTACTATATTGTAAGCGCAGTGAACAAGAACGTGCGGTGATTAATCTTGATCGTCAAGGAGTTGAGTGTTATTACCCTCAGGTAACCGTGGATAAAATAGTCCGTGGAAAACGCGTTACCGCTTTTGAGCCGTTGTTCCCGGGCTATATGTTTGCCTATTTTGATCCCGAAAATATCAGTTATACCACTGTACGATCTACGCGCGGCGTTGCAGACTTTATTCGCCAAGGCGCGAGGCCGCAGACGGTAAACCCTGATCTTATCTATAGCTTGATGATTAATGAAGACTCGGAAGAACACCAAAAAAAATTATCAGACCTTCCTAAGCCGGGTGAGTCACTTAAGCTGACACAGGGTCAGTTCAAAGGCATTGAGGCAATTTATCAAGAACCTGACGGTGAAAAACGCTCATTTATGATGATTCAATTGCTGGGTAAGCCGGTGAAGGTCAGTGTTCAGAATGAAGATTTGGTGAAAAAGTGAACCGTGATTATTGCAAAGTTGGATTCGATTGCAATGAGTTTGTTATAGTGGCTTGAATAATTTTAAATGGAAAATAATATGTCTACGTCTTCCCTTGTCCGTAAAGCGGTGATTCCTGTCGCTGGTTTGGGTACCCGAATGCTTCCGGCAACCAAGGCTATTCCAAAGGAAATGCTGCCAATTGTTGATAAGCCTCTTATTCAGTACGTTGTTAATGAGTGTGTGGCTGCTGGTATTAAAGAAATCGTATTGGTTACCCACTCATCGAAAAATTCTATCGAAAACCATTTCGATACCTCTTTTGAGCTTGAAGCGACGCTTGAAAAGCGTGTTAAGCGTCAGTTACTGGATGAGGTACAAAAGATTTGTCCAAAAGGTGTCACTATTATGCATGTACGCCAGGGGCAGGCGAAGGGCCTAGGTCATGCCGTGCTTTGTGCCCACCCGTTGATCGGTGATGAGCCGTTTGCTGTCGTGCTGCCAGATGTGATTTTGGATGAGGCTGCCAGCGATCTACGTCGTGAAAATATGGCGGCAATGGTCAATGCGTTTAATTCGACTAAGATCAGCCAGGTGATGGTTGAGCCAGTTCCGATGTCTGAGGTTTCTAGCTACGGCGTGGCCGACATCAACGGTGCTGAGTTGAAACCAGGTGAAACGGCGGCGATGACAAAAGTGGTAGAGAAGCCTGCTCGTGAAGAAGCACCGTCGAATTTGGCCATTGTTGGCCGCTACGTGCTCCCGGCTGAAATCTGGTCTTTATTGGCCCGTACGCCAGTAGGTGCGGGTGATGAAATCCAGCTGACTGACGCGATTGATATGTTGATGGAAGATCAGCAAGTGAATGCTTTTCATATGTCAGGCAAGAGCCACGACTGCGGCAGCAAGCTAGGGTACATGCAGGCATTTGTTGAATACGGTATGCGCCACGAGACCCTGGGCAAAGAATTTACAGCGTTCTTGAAAGAAAGGCTTCAGGCGAAAGGCTAGAGGCCATAGGCAAAGCGTTTGTTTTAGTTAAAAGGGCCGGGTGTTGATTACAACACCCGGCCCTTTTTAATATTCTAGCCACTAGCCACTAGCCACTAGCCACTAGCCAATTAATCACTTCTCATGATACTGCTCACAGGCTAGCAGTGTATTTTCAATCAAGGTTGCGACTGTCATCGGGCCGACTCCCCCTGGAACAGGGGTAATATGGCGAGCGCGCTCGCGGGCAATGTCATATTCGACATCACCGGCTAGCTTACCGCTATCTAAGCGGTTGATGCCAACATCAACCACGGTGGCCCCTTCTTTGATCCAATCGCCCGGAATAAAGTTAGGCTTACCCACCGCGACGACCAGGATATCGGCTTGGCGTACGTAGCTTTCCAGATCTTGGGTAAAGCGGTGGCAGGTGGTGGTGGTGGCACCTGCAAGCAATAGTTCAAGTGTCATAGGGCGGCCGACAATATTGGATGCGCCGACAATTACCGCATGCTTACCGCGAAGGGCGATATTGTAGCGTTCAAGCAAGGTGATGATCCCTTTCGGGGTACATGAACGCAGCTTGGGAATTCGCTGGCACAGTCGACCTACATTGTAAGGATGGAAGCCATCGACGTCTTTTTCTGGGTCGATCCGCTCAAGCACTTTGGTGGTATCGATACCTGCTGGGAGGGGAAGCTGGACCAAGATACCATCCACTTCGTTGTCATTGTTTAACTCGTCGATCAGGGCAAGCAATTCCGTTTCAGTTGTCGTAGCAGGAAAGTCAAAGGACTTGGATACAAAACCGACCTCATCACAGGCTTTACGCTTACTGCCTACGTAAATTTGCGAAGCGGGATCCTGACCTACCAGAACAACGGCTAATCCCGGGGCACGAAGGCCTGCATCGAGGCGTGCTTTGACTCGGGCAGCAACTTCTTGACGAACTGTTTGCGAAATAAGTTTTCCATCAATGATTTGAGCGGCCATGTTTATCCTTTGGACTGAAAGTGACTGAGCGCGAAGCGGGCAGCTTGATTGGTTGCCCCCTTGAGGGGGTATCATCAGTGCTACCTAGATGTTGTATTGTCGCAGAGAATGTTACCGAAATCCATAGCGCAAACGTTTGCTTGTTGGTTTGTTTACGTTTTGGTAATAGTTGCTGCTTTAGTGTGGGTATTTGTAACTTGTATGGATGCGCCCATAGCCCATTCAATTTGTTCTATGTTTAGTCACTTAAACGCAAATGCAGAGAAAATAGGGGAAAAGGCATTGACGTTCATTGATGGAGACGTATAATTCCGTCCCGTAACCTCGCGTTACACCGGATAAAGCGCCCTTAGCTCAGCTGGATAGAGCACGTCCCTTCTAAGGATGTGGTCGTAGGTTCGAATCCTACAGGGCGTGCCATCCTCCCCCTTTCATTTACCTGTTACATCCTTTTCTGCTACTTCTAGCGAATCAATCTCCCTGTATCAAAACCTGTTTTTCCTGTACCTCCTTGATGTTGCTTGCTGCCCCCTGTTATTTCTCACCATGGAAGCGTTGTACTATCCCAATGTAAGAACTTACCGGTATCCGCTGGGGTAAGGGACCGCAGTACCCGGAAAATTCTCTCGGCAGAACGTTGCGGTGAGTAAAGCTTGTCACTGCGGATACTGTGCTGAAATGGGGCGGATAGTGATGTATCCGTTGTTCCTGGATGAAGTGCGGCGATGCAGGCTTGGGGAAAGCGCCTTTGCCACTCGATACTAAGCGTTTTGACGAACATGTTGAGTGCAGCCTTGCTCATTCGGTAGCTGTACCACCCGCCAGCATGGTTATCGGCAATGGAGCCAACCATGGCGGATAAGCATAAGAAGCGAAAGGGGTCCTCACGCTTGTAGAGCCTGTCGAGAAATTGTGCAATGGCAATGCTGCTGTAGGTATTGGCATGGATGTTGTCGGCAAGGAAAGGTTCACTGATCTGTGATAGGCGTTTTTCCGGCATTCTGCCAGAGGGAGCGCTATGCAGTAGCCCGGATGCATTGATTGTCCATGCCGGTAAGCCATACTGCTCGAAAACGGCGGTGAGTTGCGGCGAGGTCTCAGAGTTTTGCTGGCGCAGATCACCGACAACGGTGGTCATTTGGCCGCTATAGCTGGTCTGTAATTGCTGCAGGGCCATTGAAGAGCGGCGCGTTGAAGCGGTGACCTGATAGCCTTGAGCGAGAATATGTCGAGTAAGA
Source organism: Photobacterium lutimaris (assembly GCF_003025555.1). GTDB lineage: Bacteria > Pseudomonadota > Gammaproteobacteria > Enterobacterales > Vibrionaceae > Photobacterium > Photobacterium lutimaris. The sequence goes on from NZ_PYMH01000006.1 coordinate 53,764, forward strand.
GCAAGCCCTAACCCCCCGTTTGCACCCACAATCCAAACCTTCTTTTTTCCTATAAACATCGCTATATCCACTGGCTAGTTATGAAACAGTACGCATCACCATGCATTTCGGATCACTATTCATTCTGGCTACCCAGTTGGACGATATTTATACGGTAAAAATTCGGCGTTTAGGCGGGAAAAAAGACAGTTAAAACAGCGTACGGTCAAAAAAACGTAAAAGGAAACGTTTTTTTTGGGGTTTTCCCTTGAAAATGGTTTTTTTGCCCCTATCTTGTGTGAAAGGTTTGATTGCGGTGCGGCCACTCTGTCTCGACGGCAGGGCTGAGGACCGTTATAATACCGCGCTTCACAGAATTAAGGCGTTATGGTTTGGCCGTGGTTGCTGGCCATAACACGAAAGGATGCCACCGTCAGCATGACTGATCGGCAACATCACTCAGAGAATACTGAGTAAGTTTTGAGGTTAAATAAAATGCAAGTTACCGTTGAAACCACTGAAGGTCTAGAACGCCATCTAACTATCACAGTTCCAGCTGCAAACATCGAAGATGCTGTTGCTGCTGAGCTGAAGAAAATTGCTAAGAATCGTCGTTTCGATGGTTTCCGTCCTGGTAAAGCACCGATTAAAATGGTTGCTCGTATGTTCGGCGCTTCTGTTCGCCAGGACATCCTAGGTGAAGTGATGCAGCGTCACTACATCGAAGCGATCGTTAAAGAAAAAATCAACCCAGCAGGCGCACCAACTTTCACCCCAGTTGAGATCGCTGAAGGTAAAGACCTAGTATTCAAAGCGTCTTTCGAAATCTTCCCAGAAATCGAGCTAGCGGGTCTAGAAAACATCACTGTTGAAAAACCAGCAGTAGAAGTGAAAGACGAAGACGTTGACACAATGCTAGACACGCTTCGCAAGCAGCAGGCAACGTGGAACGAAGTTGCAGACGCAGCAGCTGCTGACAGCCGCGTAACTATCGACTTCACAGGTTCTATCGACGGTGAAGAATTCGACGGCGGTAAAGCTGAAGGTTTCGCTCTTGCTATGGGCCAGGGCCGAATGATCCCAGGTTTCGAAGACGGTATCGTTGGTAAGAAAGCGGGCGAAGAGTTCTCTCTAGAAGTGACTTTCCCTGAAGATTACCACGCTGAAAACCTAAAAGGTAAAGCAGCGACTTTCGCTATCAAACTACACAAAGTTGAAGCTCAGGAACTTCCAGAGCTGACTGAAGAGTTTGTTGCTAAGTTCGGCGTTGAAGACGGTTCTGTTGAAGGCCTGAAAGCTGAAGTTCGTAAGAACATGCAGCGCGAGCTGAAGCAAGCTGTTAAGAACCGCATCAAAGATCAGGTTCTAAATGGCCTAGTTGAGCAGAACGACATCACTGTTCCTGCTGCTCTTATCGATCAGGAAATCAACGTTCTACGCCAGCAGGCAACTCAGCGCTTCGGCGGTGATGCTGCTAACGCACCAGAGCTTCCTCGTGAGCTGTTCGAAGAGCAAGCGAAGCGTCGCGTAGTTGTTGGCCTACTTCTTGGTGAAGTGATCAAGTCTGAAGAGCTAAAAGCGGACGAAGAGCGCGTTAAAGCGATCATCGCTGAAATGGCTTCTGCTTACGAAGATCCAACAGAAGTTGTTTCTTACTACGAGAAGAACGAGCAGATGATGAACAACATGCGCAACGTTGCTCTAGAAGAGCAAGCTATCGATGCGCTACTGGCTAAAGCTCAGGTTTCAGATAAAGAAGTTAGCTTCAACGATCTGATGAACCAACAGCCAGCTGCATAATTTGCTGAAATTACTGTAGGGATTTGACTTTACTTCAAATCTTCTGCTAACAATGGTCCGTGTGAGAGTAATTTCATTCGGGCCATTTATTTTAGGGAAATAACGTTATGAGCTACCAAGAAAAAAACGCCATGTCGCCGATCTTAGATGCGCTGGTTCCTATGGTGGTCGAGCAGACTTCTCGTGGTGAACGTTCCTACGACATCTATTCCCGACTATTGAAAGAGCGTGTGATCTTCCTGACCGGTCAGGTAGAAGATCATATGGCCAATCTAGTCGTTGCGCAGCTTCTGTTCCTTGAGTCTGAAAACCCTGACAAGGACATTTTCCTGTATATCAATTCACCGGGCGGCTCGGTTACTGCAGGGATGTCTATCTACGACACCATGCAGTTCATCAAGCCAAACGTCAGCACCGTTTGTATGGGTCAGGCATGCTCTATGGGTGCATTCCTGCTGGCTGGCGGCGCCAAAGGTAAGCGTTACTGCCTACCTAACTCCCGCGTGATGATTCACCAGCCACTAGGTGGCTTCCAGGGCCAGGCTTCTGATATCCAGATCCATGCTCAGGAAATCCTAACGATCAAAGGACGTTTAAACGGTTTGCTTGCAGAGCACACTGGCCAACCACTAGAAGTGGTTGAGCGTGATACCGATCGTGATAACTTTATGTCGGCAGAGCAAGCTGTAGAATACGGTTTGGTCGACGCAGTTTTGAGTCAACGTGACTAAGTTTTTAGCCTCCGTGCAGCGACTTAGCCGTTTGCGCGGAGCAAAAAGACTTGAGTTGTTATACACTCAAAACAAAGGCAATGATGGGGTAAGACCCGAATAGAGGTTAGCGAATGACAGATAAGCGAAAAGAGAGTGGTAGTGGAAAACTGCTGTACTGCTCTTTCTGCGGCAAAAGTCAGCATGAAGTTCGCAAGCTGATTGCAGGCCCTTCTGTGTATATTTGCGATGAATGTGTTGACCTGTGCAACGACATCATTCGTGAAGAAATCAAAGAAGTAATGCCAAAGCGTGATGGCAATGAACTTCCGACACCACAGGAAATTCGTACAAACCTGGATGAATACGTTATTGGTCAGTCTCATGCGAAGAAAGTTCTCGCGGTAGCGGTGTACAACCACTACAAGCGTCTTCGCAATGGCGATACCAATAGTGATGGTGTTGAGTTGGGCAAGAGTAACATCTTGTTGATCGGCCCAACGGGTAGCGGTAAGACGCTACTGGCAGAAACACTGGCACGTATGCTGGATGTACCGTTTACTATGGCGGATGCCACCACCCTGACCGAAGCCGGTTACGTGGGTGAGGATGTTGAAAACATCATCCAGAAGTTGCTGCAGAAGTGTGATTACGATGTAGCCAAGGCCGAGCGCGGTATTGTGTACATCGATGAGATCGACAAGATCTCACGTAAGTCAGACAACCCATCAATTACCCGTGATGTTTCGGGTGAAGGTGTTCAGCAGGCGTTGCTGAAGCTGATTGAAGGCACGGTAGCATCGGTTCCGCCGCAAGGTGGCCGTAAGCATCCACAGCAGGAATTCCTGCAAGTGGACACGTCAAAAATCCTGTTCATCTGTGGCGGTGCGTTCGCCGGCTTGGACAAGGTGGTTGACCAGCGTGTAGCAACCGGTACTGGTATTGGCTTCGGTGCAGATGTCCGTTCGAAAGATCAATCTAATACCCTGAGTGATCTGTTCGAGAAGGTAGAACCTGAAGATTTGGTTAAGTACGGCCTGATCCCTGAGTTCATCGGTCGTCTTCCTGTCACGGCTATCTTGAGCGAGCTGGATGAAGACGCACTGGTACAAATCCTGCGTGAACCGAAGAATGCCCTTACCAAGCAGTATGCGGCACTTCTGGAGCTTGAAAATGTTGAGCTTGAGTTCCGTGACGATGCGCTTGTTGCTATTGCCCGCAAGGCAATGGAACGCAAGACAGGTGCACGTGGCCTTCGCTCGATTGTTGAAGCGGTTCTGCTTGATACCATGTATGAGCTACCTTCAGCTGAAGGCGTGAGCAAGGTTGTTATCGACGAATCAGTAATTAAGGGCGAATCAGAGCCTCTACTGATTTACGAGAACACCGAAAGTCAAGCAGCAGGCGCTGAGTAAAATCTGCCCAGAGCGGTTAAAAAAAGGAGGCAATCGCCTCCTTTTTTATTTTCTGCTACATATCCCGTTGAATCTTGCGCCCATGCCCCCATATACTCTTTAATAAGAGTGAACGGAAGAGAGAATATTATGAACCTGGAGCGTTCGGAACGCCTTGAGATCCCCGTTCTGCCACTGCGTGATGTGGTGGTCTACCCGCATATGGTCATTCCATTGTTTGTAGGCCGGGATAAATCTATTCGCTGCCTTGAAGCGGCGATGGATGATAACAAGCAAATTTTGTTGGTTGCTCAGAAAGAAGCGGCGACCGACGAACCTTCGATTACCGACCTATACGATGTAGGTACGATTGCGACTATTCTACAGCTGCTCAAACTGCCAGACGGTACGGTGAAGGTGCTGGTTGAAGGTCAGCAGCGTGCTAAAGTCGAGAACCTGCGTGATGATGAGTTCTTCAGTGCTGAGGCCGAGTTCCTGGTTACCGAGGAAATGGATGAGCGCGAGCAGGAAGTGCTGGTTCGAACGGCAATCAATCAGTTCGAAGGGTTTATCAAGCTCAACAAGAAAATCCCGCCAGAGGTTCTGACCTCGCTAAATGGCATTGAGGAAGCCGCTCGCTTGGCTGATACCATTGCTGCCCACATGCCCCTTAAGCTTGCTGACAAGCAGAAGGTGCTGGAAATCATCGATGTTGTAGAGCGTCTCGAGTTCTTGATGGCGATGATGGAATCTGAAATTGACCTGCTGCAAGTTGAAAAACGCATCCGTGGCCGCGTCAAGAAGCAGATGGAAAAGAGCCAGCGCGAGTACTACCTCAACGAGCAGATGAAGGCTATCCAGAAAGAACTGGGTGAGCTGGATGACGCACCGGACGAATTCGAATCTTTGAAGAAGAAAATCGAAGAGTCGAAGATGCCTAAAGAGGCACGCGAGAAGACAGAGCAAGAGCTGCAGAAACTGAAGATGATGTCGCCGATGTCTGCCGAGGCAACGGTGGTGCGTGGCTACATTGACTGGATGCTGAGTGTGCCTTGGTACAAGCGCTCCAAGGTGAAGAAGAACCTAGCCAAGGCCGAAGAAGTGCTGAATGCCGACCATTACGGCCTTGAGCGCGTCAAAGAGCGCATCCTTGAGTATTTAGCGGTTCAGAGCCGTATCAACAAGCTGAAAGGCCCTATCCTGTGTTTGGTTGGTCCTCCTGGTGTTGGTAAAACCTCTTTGGGTCAGTCAATTGCTGCCGCGACCGGGCGTAAATATACCCGTATGGCGCTGGGCGGCGTACGTGACGAAGCGGAAATCCGTGGTCACCGTCGTACCTATATCGGTTCGATGCCGGGCAAGCTGATCCAGAAAATGTCGAAGGTTCAAGTTAAGAACCCGCTGTTCTTGCTTGATGAAATCGACAAAATGTCATCGGACATGCGTGGTGATCCTTCTTCAGCCTTGCTAGAAGTGTTGGATCCTGAGCAGAACAATGCCTTCAACGATCACTACCTCGAAGTCGACTACGACCTTTCTGATGTGATGTTCGTGGCGACCTCGAACTCGATGAACATCCCAGGTCCTTTGCTTGACCGTATGGAAGTGATCCGTCTGTCGGGCTATACCGAAGATGAGAAGCTCAATATTGCCAAGCGCCACCTGCTAGAGAAGCAGGTCCAGCGTAATGGCCTCAAGCCACACGAGATTGAGGTGGATGACTCCGCGCTGATTGGTATCATTCGTTACTATACCCGTGAAGCGGGTGTACGTAGCCTTGAGCGTGAAGTGTCTAAACTGTGCCGCAAAGCCGTGAAAGAGATCCTGCTTAACCCTGAGACCAAAAAAGTTGTTATTACTCAGGATAACCTGAAAGAATATTTGGGTGTTCAGCGCTTTGATTACGGTAAAGCGGAAGAAAATAACCGTATTGGCCAGGTTACCGGTCTGGCGTGGACCGAAGTGGGCGGCGATCTGCTGACCATTGAGACCGAGTCGATGCCGGGCAAAGGCAAGCTGACCTACACCGGTTCCCTCGGTGATGTGATGCAGGAGTCGATTCAGGCGGCGATGACGGTTGTTCGTACCCGTGCCGAGCGCTTGGGTGTTGCGCCTGATTTTTACGAGAAGCGCGATATCCATGTCCATGTGCCTGAAGGGGCGACACCGAAAGACGGACCGAGTGCCGGTATTGCCATGTGTACGGCGTTGGTTTCTAGCCTGACTGGTAACCCGGTTCGCGGCGATGTTGCCATGACCGGTGAGATCACCCTGCGTGGTGAGGTATTACCTATTGGTGGCCTGAAAGAGAAACTGCTTGCAGCTCACCGCGGTGGTATCAAAACGGTACTGATTCCGAAGGAAAACGAGCGTGATCTGGAGGAGATTCCGGATAACGTGATTGCGGATCTGGAAGTGCGACCAGTGCGTTGGATTGATGAAGTGCTAACCGTTGCACTGCAGAATAATCCAACGGGTATTGAGCTGGTAAACGCCCAAAACAGTGACGTGCAGCAAAGTTAAGATATGAAAAAACGCTTTCGAGGATAAAAACCTTGTCAGCGTTTTTTTGTGTGGCTATAAGTGTGTTCTAATTTGCCGTTAGCTCAATAAAATCAATGTCTACACGTGAACCTGTGTTCGGTGTTGATATAATGAAACTGATTCTTTTTGTCCGTGATGTATATTTTGCCATGAAGGCTGCAAACGGATAATGTTCATAGAGGGGATAGATCGTGAACAAAACTCAACTAGTTGATAAAATCGCTGAAAACGCAGATATTTCTAAAGCGTCTGCAGGTCGTGCTCTGGATGCATTCATCGATGCGGTATCTGATAGCCTGAAAACTGGCGATCAGGTTGCGCTTGTTGGCTTCGGTACTTTCTCTGTACGTGAGCGTGCAGCGCGCACTGGCCGCAACCCACAGACTGGTGAAGAAATTCAAATCGCAGCGGCGAAAGTACCTGGCTTTAAAGCAGGTAAAGCGCTTAAAGATTCTGTAAACTAAGCGTGGGGCATTGCCCGCCGGTTTGTGTGAACAAACGAACATTCAGGTTGTCTTAATGGGCAGTCTGGCATGATAAAGGGCGCATCCTGTCGGTGCGCTTTTTTTACTTTGGAAAAGTGTGAATTTTTCAGGTCTTCGCCTGTTAGCATTCTTCACTAATATCAATACAGGTAAGCGATGGTTTCGAAGTCATCCAGACTTCACCAGTCTTTTAGGCTTATCCCAGGTTGGTATTACCATGCCAAATCGAATAGGTAGGAGATACGGCAAATTATGATGGAGCGTATGCGCGAAGGCGCGAGCAGTATTTGGGTCAAGATTATTCTTGGTCTGATTATTTTTTCTTTTGTTTTTGCAGGGGTAGGTAGTTACCTTGCTGGCGGAAACGAGCAAGTTGCTGCGAAAGTGGACGATCGCGAGATTAGCCAGCGCGAGTTCGAAATGGCTTACCAGAACGAACGTAACCGCATGCAGGCACAACTGGGCGATTATTTCTCGACCCTGATGGGTGATCCTGCTTACGTACAGCAGTTCCGCCGCAGTGTGCTAGATCGCATGGTCAATGACCTGTTGATCGAACAGCGTGCCAATGAACTTGGTCTGCGTATCAGCGATCAGCAGGTGACTCAGGTTATTCTTTCTATGCCTGAATTCCAGCGTGATGGTGTCTTTAATAATGAGCAGTACAATGCTCTGCTTCGCCGTTCGGGTCTAACGCCTGATATGTTTGCGGAATCCATGCGTACTGATTTGCTTCGTCAGCAGTTGTTGCTGGCTATCCAAGGCAGTGACTTTGCATTGGGTAACGAAGTGGCGGCACTGACCAAGCTTGAGCGTCAGGAGCGTGAAATTCGTACCCTGACACTGAATGTGGCTGAGTTTACCAACAAGGCTGAGGTGACTGACGAGGAAGCGCAGGCTTACTATGAGCAGAACCCGCTGCAGTTTACTCGTCCAGATCAAGTGAAAGCGGCTTACATCGAATTGTCAGGTACCAACCTGAAAGAGACGCTAAGCGTTTCGGAAGACGATGCGAAAGCATACTACGACGAGAACCAAAACAAATATGGCACTGCAGAGCAACGCCAAGCAAGCCATATCTTGGTTCAGGGCAAAGGTAGCGAAGCGAAGACCAAGATTGAAAACCTGTTGGCTGAGCTAAATAACGGCGCTGACTTTGCTGAACTGGCGAAAACCTCTTCTGATGATACCTTCAGCGGTAAAGAGGGCGGTCAGCTGGATTGGTTTGAGCGTGGTGTGATGGATCCTACGTTTGAAGAGGCGGCATTTGCCCTGAACAACGGTGAGATCTCTGGTGTTGTTGAGTCTGACTTCGGTTACCACATCATCAAACTGGACAACATCAAAGAGCCGACAGTGAAACCATTTGCTGACGTTCGCGATGAAATCCTTGCTGAGCTGCGTGAGCAGCGCGCGGCAGAAGCGTTCTACGATCTTCAGACTCAACTGGCTGAGAAAGCATTCGAAATGCCTGACTCACTAGAAGACGCTGCGCAAGCCGTGGATGCGACGATTCAGACCACGGATTTCATTTCCCAGTTTGATGCGCCAGGCGTGCTAGCCAACCCTGCAGTACAGCAAGCGTTGTTCAGCCTTGAAGTCCGTGAAGACGGCCTGAACTCAGATATTATCGAGATCGGTCCAGAGCATGTTGTTGTTGTGCGTGTCGATGACTCTCGCGAAGAAATGGTCCTGCCATTTGACGAGGTGTCGGCGAAAGTGAAGCAGCAGCTATCGGCTGTTAAAGGTGAGGAAGCGGCTAACGCGAAGGCGGATGAGCTTGTTGCTGCTTTGCGTGCCGGCAGTACCGATGTATTGGCGGATGAAGGCCTGAGCTTCTCTGAGCCTGAATTGATCAACCGTATGGGGGCTGACCGCCTGGTTGCCCAAGTCGCGTTTGGTCTTGCCAAGCCTGCAGCAGAGTCATCGGTATACGGTGTGACCCGTGATACGGCTGGTAATATGCTAATCATCGCGTTGGACAAAGTGGTTGAAGCGGATGTTGAGGGTGTTGACCCGCAGATGGCGCAACAACTTGAGCAAATGCATGCCCAGCAAGATGTCATGGCAACGTTAGATGTATTGCGTAATGCTGCCAAGGTGTCTTACCCTGTGCTAGATACAACAACGAATTAAGTGTAACTAATACGTTGCTAGACGGGCCGCCATTGTGCGGCCCGTCGTTTTTTTGTGCAAAGGATAATATTTCTCATGTACAGCCAGACAGACTAACGCCACCCTTACTCCTGAATTACACAAGGAGAAAGATAATGAAAAAAACTATCGTATCTATGTCGTTGGTTGTTGCATTGGGCATCGGCTTGGCATTACCCGTTGCTGCCAATGGTGATAGTCATGAGGGAATTGAAATTACCATAAATATCAATAATGCCAATGCAGAAGAGCTGGATAAGTTATTGGTGGGGATTGGGCCAGACAAAGCGGCCAGTATTATTGAATACCGCAACGCGAACGGACCTTTCTCGTCAGCGGATGAGTTGAGTAAGGTGAAGGGGATAGGCGCGTCGACGGTTGAGAAAAACCGTGAACGCATTAAGCTACAATAATTAGCCGCTTATCATTACATTGCGCGGCTGCTTAGTTTCAAAGGAGAGAGGTGAGTTGTTCTCCTTTGTTGTACCGTTTATTTGCTTGCACGATAGCTAAAACGTGGCCTAGCCGGTGAAAAGTGGATCGGGTAGCCATCAGCTTCATACTCTTTGGCAATACGCTTGGCTGCCTCGAGCGGGAATTTGTATTTACCTCTTGAGCCCACTCTCACGATACCTGTTGGCAGTGAAATATTGATGCGGTACAAAGCTTCAGACGATAATGACATTGGAATACCTACACTTATCCTGATTGATCTTAAATACTCAAGTATTCTCTGAAAAGGTGTATTCTAAGTGCAACTAATTATCAATGGCAATCTTCTTTTTTATATTTTCTGCAACGGCAAAAAACACCCCGGCCAACGTACCGGCCAAGTGCGCTTCAACAGCGACTCTGGCACCAATCAGCTCGGCTGAGCTGGCTGAACCGCCTGCTACCTGCTCCCATATTACCTTGGCGATAACGGCTAACAGCAATAGCCAGCCGAGTTTATCTTTTGCTTTGATATCTTGTATCGCCCCCCAGGCAAATACCCCGTGGAGTACGCCTGATAGCCCTGCATACCAGTGCATCGGGCTGAACCACAAGGCCACACCAATAAAGCCTGCGGTGGATAGGATCAGGAAGGCAAGGCGTGTTGCGCTAAGATAGCGGCGAAAGATGAAGGTAATGATTGCCAAGCCGAGACTGTTCATTATCATGTGTGCCCAGTTGGTGTGGGTCAGGTTCCCGCTGACTAGCCGCCAAATTTCGCCATGCGTGATAGCAGGGCGCAGCCAAACCAGCAGTGGCTGGATACTGGGTAATTGGGCAACGGTCATCATAGCGATGATAATGAAAACGAAGATACGAATAGACAAGGCTACCTCGATGAGTCGATATTGTGAAAAGTGCGGTAAAGCAACCAAGGCATGTATTTGCCGCTGGATCCAACAGCTTGATGCTAAAACTGAATTGTGGATTTTACAACATCCATCGGAAGTAAAGCGTGCAATTGGTACCGCAAGGATCCTGACCTTGTCGCTTCCTAACGCCAAACTGTGGGTGGGGGAAGACTTTTCACAGCATGAGGAAATTAACCATTTGCTGGCTGAACAGGGTCGTCAGGCATGGGTGGTGTATCCGGGAGAAGGAGCGGCGCCTATTTCGAGCCTTGTTGGCGCTGAGCAAACTCACGCTATGCAAGCCAAGCGGACATTGATTTTGCTTGATGGCACTTGGAAGAAAGCCTACAAAATGTGGCAGCTATCGGCAAACTTGCAGCAATTGCCCACGGTGGCGCTTGGTCATGTCGATCAGGGCAATTACCGTATTCGAAAATCGCCTAAATCAGAGGGCGTGTCGACCGTAGAGGCCGGCTACCTCGCCCTGAGCGCCTTGGAAGGGGACGACGATAAATTCGCCCCGCTGCTCGAAGCGTTCAACCAGATGATCGAGTTCCAGATCCAGCAGATGCCGCAAGGGGTGTTTGAAAAAAACTATAGATCCTAGTTCCTGGATGCGAGTTCCTAGGCCCTGGGCTCTACCTCTAGGATCAAGGAACTAGGCTCTCGCTCCTACTTTCAATCCCCTCCATGAAACCCAATGCCGCTGGCGGACGTTGGGTGGAACAAGGTGCTGTATAGCCGCTGGGCAAAGCCATCGGTCATGCCTGAGATATAATCGGCGATGATCCGGTGGGCATTTTCTCCCTTGTCATTGCTGTGGCGCCAGCGTTCACGGGTATTTTCCGGCAGCAAGCGTTCGGGATCCGACGCAAAGGCCTCGAATAACTCCATCACCAATTGTTGGCCTTTGTATTCCAGTAATTGGATATCGGGCTTATGGACCACATATTGGCTGACAAACTGTTTGAGCACGTCAAGTACCAGCTCCATCGGTTCAGATAAGAACGCATTCCATTGTAATAGTGGTGCCTCGAAACTATCGATGCCATTTTGGATCGTTGGGGCAATATGGATAGAGGTCAGCAAGGCATTGACCATCGCCCCTATCGCATCTTTGCGCTGGTGGTGGGTGCCAAACAACTGGTCACTCAATACCCCGATACGCTCTTCCAACCACGGTTCGCCGCAGTCGGCCAGCTTGCTGGCAACCACTTCCTGCCATTGCTCGCGGGTGACAATCCCCATCACAATTGCATCTTCCAGGTCATGCACGCCATAGGCAATATCATCGGCCAGCTCCATGATAGAGCAATCCAAGGATTTGAAACGCGTCTTCAGGTGCTCACTCGGCTTGGGGCGCTCACCGCGCATTTGGCCGAAGAGCTGGCAGTCATGGTCGGATAAGGGGGCCAATACCCAGTCAAAGGTTGTACTGTCATCGTTGTAAATGCCTTTGGCGGGATACCAGTCCTTGGCCTTGAGGTGGCGGAAATGATGGACATCCGCGGGGATCTCTGTCGCCCGGGTATGGCTGATAAAAGCGGGGTATTTGAGAAGTCCGAGTAAGGTTCGCCGTGACAGGTTCATACCGAACTGCTCGGTATACGGTTCGAGCAGGGTGACGATCCGAAATGTCTGGGCGTTTCCCTCGAACCCACCGTGCTCTCGCATCATGTAGTTAAGGGCGACTTCACCGCCATGACCGAAAGGGGGATGACCGATATCGTGAGCCAGACAAAGGCTTTCCATCAGGCTGTTAGACGGCAACAGGTCACGAAATTCCGGTTGTTTTATCTTCAACTGCGCCACAATACCGGTGCCAATTTGTGATGCTTCCAGTGAGTGGGTCAGACGGGTGCGGTAGAAGTCATGATGCCCGGCACCGTGGACCTGGGTTTTCGCCTGCAGCCGCCGAAACGCGGCGGAATGAAGGATCCTGGCACGGTCACGCTGGTACGCCGAGCGGTGGTCGTTGCGCCGCATTTTCTGCTCATTGCTTTTGCGTGTTTCCCATTGTTGGCTGAATTCAGGTGGGAGGGAGATAACTGTCATTAGCTGATCTCATCAAGGGTCAGGTTGAAGCTGTCGACAAACGTCTTCAGGAAATACTCCATTTCTGGAGTTGTTCGGGCATTCAGGGTCTGCTCAAGGTTATTCTTGGCCGAGGTGAATTCGTGGTTTCCCGCATTGAGCTCTTCGAGGCATTTTAGGTAAGCACACAGGCTGTCGGCTTGCTTGACGATAGCATAGTCGTCTTTGTCTACCTGATGGCTATCGAGCAGCGGGGCGTAGTCATCACGGAACTCTTCGGGCAGCATTGACAGTAACTTCTTCTCGGCGGCAAGCTCTATCTTTTTGTACTCCTCGGCAATGGCCGGATTGTAGTACTTGATAGGCGTGGGCATATCCCCGGTCAGCACTTCACTGCAGTCGTGGAACATGGCCAGTAGTGCGATGCGTTCAGGGTTGGTATTGCCGCCGAATTTACGGTTTTTGATCAAAGCGAGGGCATGGGCGACAAAAGCGACCTGAAGGCTATGCTCTGAAATATTTTCGGTTTCGACGCAGCGCATTAACGGCCAGCGCTGGATCAGTTTCATTCGGGCAAGATGAGCAAAAAAATGGCTTTGTTTCATAGTGATACTTCTTGGCGGTGAGGGCTGGATACAAAATGAAATATCTTTTAAAGGTAACAGAATTTATCTCGAAGCAAACGATAAAATGTTGGGAAGCAGGCTAGAGGCTAGAGGCTAGGGGCAAGAGCGGCCAGAGGCTCTGGGTAAAAGAGCCCAAAATCTGTTATTTGTTAAGTAAAAGGGCAGGGGGTTGATTTCGACATCCTGCCCTATAGTTTTCTGAATCGCCAATCGCCAATCGCCAATCGCCAATCGCCAATCGCCAATCGCCAATCGCCAATCGCCAATCGCCAATCGCCAATCGCCAATCGCCAATCGCCAATCGCCAATCGCCACGTTACTGGCGGTAACCGTGCAGGAAGCGCTCCAGGCGTCCCATTGCCATCTCCAAGTCGTCGACCCGAGGCAGGGTAACGATGCGGAAGTGATCAGGTTGCTTCCAGTTGAAGCCGGTACCATGGACGACCAGTACTTTCTCCTGCTGGAGGAAGTCCAAAGCGAAACGCTGGTCATCGATAATGTTGAATTTCTTCTGATCCAGTTTCGGGAACAGGTACAAAGCCCCTTTGGGCTTCACGCAGGAGACGCCCGGGATCGATGTCAGTAAGTCATAGGCACGATCACGCTGTTCCAGCAAACGGCCGCCCGGCAAGATCAGCTCGTTGATACTCTGGTAGCCACCGAGTGCGGTTTGGATGGCATGTTGCATCGGCACATTGGCACACAATCGCATCGATGAGAGCATCTCAAGCCCCTCGATATAACTTTTCGCGACATGCTTCGGGCCGGACAAGACCATCCAACCGGCACGGAAACCACATACCCGATACGACTTGGATAGGCCGTTGAAGGTCACACAGAATACGTCTTCGGCCAGCGGGGCAATCGAGGTGTGCTGGGCACCTTCATATAAGATCTTGTCATAGATCTCATCGGCAAAAATGATCAGCTTGTGCTGGCGGGCAATCTCCACCACCTCCAGCAGGAAGTCCCGGCTGTAAACCGCTCCTGTTGGGTTGTTTGGGTTGATCAGCACAATACCGCGGGTATTCGGGGTGATTTTGCTACGGATATCGTCGAGGTCTGGATACCAGTCGGATTGCTCGTCGCAGGTATAGTGTACAGCTTTGCCGCCAGACAGTGATACCGCGGCGGTCCATAACGGGTAATCCGGAGAGGGCACCAGCATTTCGTCATTGTTGTTGAGCAGCGCTTGCATTGCCATCACAATCAGTTCGGACACCCCGTTGCCGATATAGACATCTTCTACGTCCAGATCAAGCATCCCGCGTTTTTGGTAATGTTGGACAACCGCTTTTCGGGCTGAGTAGATGCCCTTGGAATCACAGTAGCCTTGCGATGTTGGCAGGTTACGGATCACGTCCACCAGAATTTCATCAGGGGCATCAAAACCGAACGGCGCAGGGTTGCCGATATTGAGTTTGAGAATTTTATGCCCTTCCTCTTCCATGCGTTTGGCATGCTTCAGAACGGGACCTCGAATGTCGTAACAGACATTGTTGAGTTTTGATGACATCCCGATGTTTTGCATTAGTGGTGGTATCCTGTTTCAAGCCGTTAATTACAACAAATTACACTATAAAACCGTAATAAATAAACACCCTGCAGGAATAAGTAGCGTAAAATAGTGGTTTGTATAATTAAATTCTAACTTGTCAGGTGGGATCCACTGGCTGGCTGGCGAAACAGGGGGTATTTAGCTCCTTGAGTAGAATAAAATATTACATTGCAGGGAATTGCTGGAGATTTCAGCAAAAAATGATGCTATTTGGGCCGGAATTGTCGAAATTGACGGCGAAATAATATCTCGTTAGCCCGCTATCTGCTCAGCTCGGTAATTATGGGGCCGGAGTCTTGAATTGTGATGAGATATGAAGATTCATGTTGAGTCATTACTTTATTAGTCAGAATGGGAGTTCTGGGGTAGAATGCGAACATTCGGTATGTGGTCTATTGCTTTCAGCTGTGTGACTTGCTGGGGGACCACATACAGGGCGAAAGATGCTAATTGATTAGCCATTTACCATCAGCCAGGGATGAGCCAATTTTGTGCTTGAGAGCTGAGTGAGGTTACCTTGACCGCGTTACAAAAAGCCGTTGAGTTACTGCTTGAAAAAATTCGACAATCCACGCCAACAACTCAACGAATCACGGTAAAGCTGGATCTGCCAGCCAATACCGATCTGATTGATTGGATGGAATCCCAACCCCTGTTTCCTAAGTTTTACTGGCAGTCCCGTGACTGTCGCGAGGAAGTAGTGGCGCTCGGGCAAATTAAAACATTTACCGATCCTAAAGCTGCCGAGAAAATCTTGGCGGACGATCAGCGTATTTGGGGGGGGCGTTCATTTGATGGTCGCACCCAGCGTAACAGACGATGCATGCCTTCTTTCTTCTTCCTGCCGTTGTTGGAGATCTTCCGTTTGGACGGTGGCTGGAATATTGCGGTGAACCTGTCTGCCGAGAGCCGAGGAAAAGTGGTTGAGGCTTTGGCCCAGCTCACGCTTGCTACGGTTGAAGTTCCGCAGATCACCAGTAAGATTTTAGGCCGGACATATAGCCCCGACTTCGCGGGGTGGTCACAGATGATAGGCAACGCCCTCGATGCCATTTCTCAGAAAGTGTTCGAGAAGGTGGTCTTGGCGCGTAAAACGACCCTGACCCTTGATACGCCTGTCTCACCGGCCCAGCTGCTAAAAGCAAGCCGCGACAACAACCATAACAGCTTCCATTTCATGATGGCGCTTGATGCCAAGCATTGTTTTGTCGGTTCTACCCCGGAGCGGTTGTTCCTGCGCCAAGAGCAAGATCTGCTTACCGAGGCGCTGGCCGGTACTATCGGCCGTGGCGTAGACATGGCGGAAGATAACCGCTTGGCGCAATGGCTGCTTGATGACAACAAGAACCGTTATGAAAACCGCTTAGTGGTTGATGATATCGTTGACCGTTTGGTTCCCCGTTGTATCAGCATGAATGTGGCTCAGACGCCGGAGCTTATCCGCCTGCGTAAGGTCCAGCACCTTAAGCGGGGAATCGATGCCCAGCTTAATGACGGCGTTGAAAACTCGGAACTGCTCGATAGCCTGCAGCCAACGGCGGCCATTGCCGGTCTGCCAAGGGATAAAGCGTTGGACTTTATCAGCGAGCATGAACCCTTTGCCCGTGGTTGGTACAGTGGTGCGGTCGGTTTTCTGGGCGCGCGTCGCAGTGAATTCTGTGTCGCTATCCGCAGTGCGTTGATCATGGGTGACGAGTTACACTTGTTCGCCGGAGCCGGAATCGTTCCGGGATCGACGGCAGACAGTGAGTGGAAAGAGCTGGATCGTAAAACATCGACGCTTTGCAGTTTACTGGCCAGTGATGAGCCTGATTGGGAGCGCCAGACGGCATGAACAATGGGGTTTCGACAAGAGCTGCCTTGAACCAGTTGTGGGCAGGGCTGATGCTCGAAGAATTAGTGCGCCATGGGGTAAAGCACATTTGTATTGCCCCTGGCTCTCGCTCTACACCACTGACACTGGCAGCCGCTAAAAACGGCAAATTGGCCATTCATACTCATTTTGACGAGCGTGGCCTGGGGTTTTTGGCCCTTGGCCTTGCCAAAGCAACCCATGAGCCTGTCGCGGTCGTGGTGACATCCGGTACCGCCGTGGCCAACTTGTTACCTTCCGTCGCCGAAAGTGGCCTGACTGGGGAAAAGCTAGTATTGCTCACTTCAGATCGCCCGGTTGAGCTGATCGATTGTGGGGCCAACCAAGCTATCCGTCAGCATGGTATTTTCTCTACCCATGTCACCGCATTTGAAGATATTCCTTCTCCGACTCAAGATATCAGTCCGGTATGGCTGCTATCTACCGTAGATAAAGCCATGTACCAGCAGGCACAACGTGGTGGGGCAGTCCATTTCAATTGCCATTACCCCGAGCCGCTCTATGGTGAGGAGGGCGACTTTTCTGACTATCTCCAACCGGTCCAATATTGGCAATCTAACCATTCACGCTTTACCCAGTATGTTGATGCCGAGCGAAATGGCGTTGCTCTCGATGCTGAGCAGTGGCAAGCAATGCAAGGTAAGAAAGGGATTGTGATTGCAGGGCGGGTAGCACCGACTGAACTTGTGGCTATTGGTGAACTGGCACAGGCGCTTGGTTGGCCGCTGTTGGCCGACCCGCAAGCCGGTGGTAGCAGTGACTGGGCCGGATTTGATGTCTGGCTGCAAAACGAGGCATGTCGTCAGCATTTGTTGCAAGCGGACAGTATTATTCAGTTTGGCGGTCGTTTGGTGTCCAAACGATTGGGACAGTTACTGGGCTCGAAAAACTGGCAACATTACTGGCTGGTGGACCCATTGCCAGCAGCGCTTGATCCCAGCTTTGCGGCAACGGCCCGTATCCAGGTCAATACCGTCAGCTTTGCCACCCTTCTATCCGAACATGCAACCGGCGGAAATACGAGTGGTTGGGCTGATAACCTTAAACAGGCTTCAAGCCTTTGCCTTAGCACTATCCAAAACAAGTATACCGCGCTTAATGAAGTGAGCTTGGCCGCCAATGTGATGGATTGGGTCAGCCCAGACACAAGCCTGTTTTTGGGCAATAGCCTGATTGTCCGCTTGTTGGACATGTGCGGTCGCATGCCAAGAGCCGCGACGTTTGCTAACCGTGGTGCATCGGGTATCGATGGCTTGATAGCCACGGCTGCCGGTGTGCAGCGTGCCGATGAGCAGTCGATGCTGTGTGTCTTGGGTGATACTTCGTTGCTTTATGATCTCAATTCACTGGCCTTACTTAACAATGTCGAGCAACCGGTTGTGGTTTTGGTGACCAACAACGACGGTGGGGCGATCTTTGATTTGCTGCCGGTACCGGATAGCCAGAAAGACAGCTTATACCGGATGCCCCATGGCCTAAGTTTTGCTCATGCCGCAGCAATGTTCGGGTTAGGGTATGCCTGCCCGACGACACTGGATGATGCCAAGCAGGCTGTTGAAAAGGGGTTGGCGACGGCAGGAGCGACACTGGTTGAAGTGCAGACTCCAGCCGGGGAAAGTGGCCAATTGCTGCGCGCGATATTTAGCGAGATCAAGCATGCGACTTTACTCTGAAACCTTTTATGCAAAAGCTCCCGATCCCAAAGATCAGGACCTAAGCCCCCAAGCGGAACCGTCTCTACCTACACTGGTGTTTGTGCATGGCTTATTGGGGGCTGGCCGCGACTGGTTACAGGTCGTTAATCAACTGAGCGGGAAGTATCCCTGCCTGACCGTCGATTTGCCCGGCCATGGCCATAGCCGATTAGTGCAAACTGAAGACCGCGATCAGCAAGGTTTCGCTCAAGCCAGCCAATGGCTAACCGAGACCTTGAGCGCGCGCGGAGTGACGCGCTATATCCTGATTGGCTACTCACTCGGCGCGAGGGTGGCGATGTATCATGCCTGCCATCAGGATGTTGAACAGAAAGCAAAACTGGTTGGTTTGGTTTTGGAAGGCGGGCATTTCGGGCTACCGCAAAGTGAGCGGGCTGCAAGGTTGGACAATGATCAGCGCTGGGCGCAACGATTTGCTTCCCAGCCCATTGTTGATGTGCTGGCCGATTGGTACCGGCAACCGGTTTTTTCATCTTTGAATCATGACCAAAGACAAGGTTTGATCGCCAAGCGCAGTGATAACCTTGGTGTTTCTATAGCACATATGTTGCTGGCTACATCGTTAGCCAAACAACCTCTCCTGCAGTCTCAGTTAACCGGGTTAACCATACCGGTACATTATCTTTGCGGAGAGCAAGATCAAAAGTTTACGCGTCTGGCCGAAGGCTCCGGTTTGTCTTACCAGATAATTGAAGGCGCCGGCCATAATGTTCATGCTGAACAGCCATATGCTTTTGCCAGAGCAGTAGACAATTTTATTTTAAGCAGATTATTTTAAGCTTATTCTTTTAAGAATAAGGCAGATGGAGTTTTATGATGCGTAGCGCGAAACTATACCAATACCAGCTTCCTATGGACTCCGGTGTGATCCTGCGTACCCAGCGATTGGTGAATCGCGACGGCTGGATTGTTGAGCTGCAGGACGGCGATCAAAAAGGCTACGGTGAAATCGCGCCATTGCCTGAGTTTAGCCAAGAGAGTGCAGAGCAAGCTGGCGAGCAGGCGCAAGCATTGCTGGAGCAGTGGGTATCAGGTCAGGCGATCGATTTAGAAAAAGCGCTTCCATCTGTGGCGTTTGGTCTGAGCATGGCAGAGCTTGAACTTCAAGGTGGCTTGCCACAAGCCGGTAACTATACGGTTGCTCCGCTTTGTGCGGGGGATCCCGATGATCTGGTGATTGCCTTGAATGACATGCCGGGCGAGAAAGTGGCCAAAATCAAAGTCGGCATGTACGAAGCCGTGCGCGATGGCATGGTCGCAAATATGTTTGTCGACTCCATTCCGGGGATCCGCCTGCGTTTGGATGCCAACCGCCAGTGGACACCACTGAAAGCCCAGCAGTTTGCCAAATACATGAAACCGGAGAACCGAGGTGGTATCGCGTTTCTTGAGGAGCCTTGCCAGTCGCCAGCCGATAGCTTGGCCTTTGCGCAGGAAACCGGCATTAATATTGCTTGGGATGAAACCGTGCGTGATGAGGGCTTCGAGGTAAAAGCTGAACCGGGCGTGGTAGCAATTGTGATTAAGCCGACACTGATCGGTAGTGTACAGCGCTGTATCGAACTGGTTAAACAGGCGAACGAACAAGGCTTGACAGCGGTGATCAGCTCAAGCATGGAAAGCAGCCTTGGCTTGAACCAGCTAGCCCGTTTTGCCGAATGGCAAACGCCAGATGTGATCCCTGGCCTTGATACCATGCAGTTGTTCCTCAGCCAGCTGGAGACTCCATGGCCTCATTGTGAGTTGCCGCTGAAAACCTTGTCTGATCTGGATGTGGCATGGTCGAAATAAGAAAGACTGTTCATGTGGAGGCCGTCGCGGACGTGACGTTTTCCACTTGGCCATGGCAACACTGGGCAAAAGAGCGGCCGTCTTCGGTCGCTCTCTCGTTTGACGAGCAGCAATTTAGCTGGGCTGAATTGGCAGAAAAAGTCGATGAATATGCCAAAGGCTTGGTTGAGCAGGGCTTGAAGCGTGATCAGCTGGTGGCTGTCGTCGCCCCTAACTCGGTATCGGTGATCTGGTTATTGTTAGCCATCTTGCGAACCGGGGCCCGCTATGTCGGGCTTAACCCGCATTTGAGCCAGCAAGCGCTCTCCAACCAACTGGCACTGCTTGAGTGTGACTTTATTTGGTATCCGGCCAAATCCGGTGCCGCATTGGACCGTGTCCAAGGTAGCAAGCAAGCCGGTCAACAAGCGTTGCCTCATCGGTTACAGCTGCTTCCACCACAAACGCCGCGAATGGTGCCGGTCACCTGGCAAGCATCTCGCGCGGCGACCCTGACCATGACTTCGGGGTCGACCGGTCATCCCAAAGCGGTGGTGCATAATGCCCAGAGCCATTTGGCCAGTGCCGCAGGTTTGCTTCAGTGGATGGCATTTGATGGTGAGGATAGCTGGCTGTTGTCATTGCCGCTATTTCATATCTCCGGTATGGCGATTGTTTGGCGTTGGTTATATCGCGGCGCGAAACTTGTTGTTGCCTCCTCGCAGGATTTGGACGTGGCACTGGGTAAAGTTACCCACGCATCATTGGTACCGACTCAGCTCCAGCGGGTGCTGGAGAATAACCGTGCTTCATCTCTGTCATTGAAGCGAGTATTGCTGGGCGGGGCGGTGATCCCGGTCAGCCTGACCGAGCGTGCCAAGCAAGCCGGTATCGAGTGTTGGTGCGGCTATGGCATGACCGAAATGGCCTCGACAGTAACGGCCAAGCTGGCCGATACAAGTGCTGGCGTCGGTGCTGTTTTGCCACACCGTGAGCTGATGCTCAAAGATGGCGAGGTGCTGGTGAAGGGGAAAGCGTCGGGGATGGGGTATTACCGTAATCGGACTATCTTTCCTTTTTCTGAACAGGAGTGGTTTGCGACCAAAGATCTCGCCAGTTGGCATGATGAAGAGTTGTTCATCCTTGGCCGTAAAGACAATATGTTCATCTCCGGTGGCGAGAATATCCAGCCGGAAGAGATTGAGAAAGTGCTATTGTCTCACCCTGCGGTCGATCAGGCCTTTGTCCTGCCGATGGCAGACAAGGAGTACGGGCAACGCCCCGTCGCTATCGTGTCTACCTCACCGGAACTTGATGAAACGCTAAATGAGGATTTAGACGGTTACATGAAGCAACAGGTGATGGGCCTGTGCCGTCCGGTGAAATATTTGCTTTTGCCTTCACATCTTTGTGCTGGGGGGATCAAAATATCTCGCAAGCAGCTTGCACAATGGCTGACTGAACAACACTAATCTTCCCCCAAATAAAAAAGCCCGAGGTGATCACCTCGGGCCTTAACTGCTACTGTAATTATGAGGAAGTGACAGCGACTTCACGAACCCAAGTTTTACTTGCTATTTGGAATGGCTATTTATAATGATAAATCGAGAAAAGGTTCGGTTTATCAGCTTGATATATTAAAGAGGTGTAGGGTAATAACACCTTGACAGAATGCTATCGTTATTTATCAATCAAGCTATTGATCTCTTTGAACATACCCTCTATCTTTCTAGGTGCCTCATTTATATATTTTAAAATATTTGACTCCTCTTCTGAAGTAAGTTCTTTAAATGTTGAAGAGGCTACCTCTGGTTCAGATACGATTCTTGATTTATCAATACCGACATCTGATAAAATACCTTCAATTTTATGAGAATTAGATTTTAATGCTAAAAATGGTGTTAGGGTTTTTAATGCGAAACAAAGAGAATGATATCTGGCAATTATCATAAACTTTGAACTAGCTATCTTATTAACATAGCTTTCGTAGTCATTTAAATAGTAAAACTTTCTGATTTTTTTATATTTAAATTTAATTAGTTTTAGCTTGTGAAATGGGTACCTTATTGCTTTGAATAAATTAGATTCAGCATGTTTAAATAAAGAATTAACAGTAATTTTTCTAATTTTACTGTTCGTTTTAGCTGGCAAGAATTCATATCCTTCTTTTAAACTTAAAAGATACAATTTCTCACTTAAGTCGAAATAGACACTATCTGTAATACCTACTCTCCCGGTAGTTTCTTTTTTTGACAAGTCATACTTAGAGTAAAATGACATGTCTGGGACTACTTTTGACTTTATATCATACTTGGCTAATTCTTGCTGACTTAAGCTTTCTCGTACAAAAATTAAATCATAGCACTTTATACTCTCAATAATTTCACTGTTATTTTCTTGACATGTGGAATTAATAAGTACTACAGGTATATTTAATTTTTCCTTAACATAATTTCCAACTGATATTAGGTCTTTAGCTCTGGGTTGTGAGTGGTGTAAAGTTCCTTCACCATTAACAATGACAATATCAGCTTGAGACATACTAACTATAAAGCTTTTATTCTCGACCCATGGTTTTCCCACTGGGTGAGTGTCTATAGTTTTTATTCCATTTTTAAGTAAAAGCTCCTTTATGTTCTTTACAACTGTTTCACAACCATGATGCGATTCAAATGCAGTATCATTTAATATAACAGCTTTTTTCATATGTATACCTGTCTAAACCTAAGCTTTTATTCTTTTTATCTTTAGTTGCACTATGTCTAAGCACGGTCATATCCCAAAAAATTAGTTGTAAATTAATACTGAACTGTTCTAGGGCTTAATGATTTGGACTAGCGTAACGTTTCTCAAACCAATGAACCAAGGGGTTGATGAGAGTGCTGACAGTGCGTTGATAAAGCCGACTAACATATCGAATTTTAGCTCTTTTGGGAACTAACAACTAGGATATTCATCGATTTTCCCCCCGCAAATTCAGCACTTCCTCACGCAAATGGCTACTGTTAGTCTCTTCAGGCGAAATAGGCTCACCGGCAACAATCGTCACTTTTGACCAGAAACGTTTCGGTATTTTCAGTAATGCCCGACCGCCTTCTCGGCTGAAGAAGCTGCCCCATAGCCCTTGAATTGCAACAGGGACGACCGGAACAGGAGAGCGCTTGATAATGAGATCGATACCTCGCATGAAAGGCCCCATTTCGCCATCATAGGTCAGTTGACCTTCAGGGAAAACACAGACCACATCACCACGCTCAAGACGCTTGCTGACATCGACAAAGGCTTTCATGATCGACCTTCTGTCCGTTGCGTCAATAGGGACCACTTTACAGGCACGGCAGAAGCTTCGGATCATCGGCAAGCTGTAAATGTCCTTGTCCATCAAGAAGCGGATAGGGCGTGGACAGGCGCCGGCGAGCAACAGGGCATCCATATAGCTGACATGGTTGCAGACAATCAGCACACCGCCTTTCTCTGGAATATTGGCTAAGTTTTTATGGGTTACCCGGTACATGGTATGACTGACCAGCCAAACCATAAAGCGCCAGAAGAAGTCGGGAGTCTGAACGTAAATGTAGGCCACCACGACAAGGTTCAGCACCGAGAGGATCAGGAAGAACTGCGGGATGGTAAATTCCAGCACTGCGAGTACCACAATCCCGCTGATTGCGCTGATGACCATGAAAATCGCATTCCAGATGTTGTTGGCAGCCACCACCTGGGCACGCTCTGTTTCCTTGGCTCGGTGTTGCATCATGGCATACAGCGGCACAATGAAGATCCCGCCAGATACCCCCAGCATGGTCAGGCAGACAAATACGCTAAGTAGTTGCGGGTCGGTGACAAATTCGATAATGGATTGGGTTTCAGGCATTGAACTAGGCGTGCTGAACATCAGTCCGGCACCAAATAGAGTGATCCCCATGCTGCCCAACGGGACTATCCCCGGCTCGATACGATGGCCCGATAACCGGTCACAAAGTAGCGAACCGATAGCGATGCCAATGGAAAACAGAGTCAGTAGAAAGGAGACTGAGGCGGCATTGCCCCCCAAGTGCAGTTTGGCAAAGTTCGGAAACTGTGTCAGGTAGCTGGCACCGAGGAACCAGAACCAGCTGATCCCCAAAATACATTGGAAGACGGTTTTATCTTGGCGGGCAATAGCCAGCGTTGTGCGGGTCTGTCGTATTGGTTGCCACTTGAATTTCAGATCGGGGTTACTCGGTTTAACCGAGGGGATCCCTTGTGAACACAGATAGCCAATAACCGCAAAACTGACCACGCTGATTGCTGCGATATAGGCTGCCTGCTCTTCATTGGCGATGACGCCGGCCAGCAGGGTGCCGATAAGAATGGCGAGGAAGGTGCCGGTTTCGACCAAAGCATTCCCCGAAACCAGTTCTTCTTTTTTGAGTTGCTCGGGTAGCAAGGCATACTTCGCCGGGCCGAAAAATGCTGATTGGGTACCCATCAGGAACAGGAGGATGAGCAACATCAGGTAGTTTTCGCTGATAAAAGCAAAGGCCGCCAGTGACATAATGACAATCTCAGCCATTTTGACCACCCGCATGATGCTGGCCTTGTCATACTTATCGGTGATCACACCAGCGGTCGCGGAAAACAGGAAAAAAGGCAAAATGAATAAGCCCGCAGCCAGATTGATGACCAGATCGCTGTCGACTGGCAGGGTGCCAGGTGCCGCAAAGGCGATCAGGATAAGCAGGACATTCTTGTAGACATTGTCGTTGAAGGCCCCGAAGGCTTGCGTAAGGAAGTAGGGCAGGAATCGCCGCTGGGTTAGAAGTCGAGACTGATCTGACATGAATACTTTAGCCTGAGTTCGATTTGATCACCGAAAGTCATCACCGCAGCTATTGCGGGTTGAAAAATGACGTTATCACTATCATTTGTTGACATGAGAATATAAGTATCTGGCCTCATAGAAGGCCAGATACGGCATAATTACACGCTGCTAATTAGCCTTTCCAAGCATTAAGGTAAGTGCCTAGTAGGTTATTAATCAATGCTTTACCATCGACAGGAACGGAGGTGAACAGTTTGTCATCAACTGACAGCAAGGTGATACCGTGAACGCCAGACCAGATCACTCGGCTCGCTTCAAGGGTTTCATCACTGTTAAGCTGAGGGTTGATCTGTTGGATCAATGTTTCCAGCATACCTGTCATGTTGTTGATACGTTCCGACTGCCACTCAGGCAGTTCTTCACCGTTCATGGTGTGTTGGAAAATCAACTGCCAGCGGTATGGGTTTCGCGAGGCAAAGTCAAGGTAGCAAAAGGCAAGGCGCTTTAGGGCATCTTCCGCTGATGAGGCTTCTTTCATTTCTGCTTCTGCTTCCGCGAACAGCTCATCAAGAGTCTGAGCAACAGCGTGCAGCAGTAGCAGGTTGTAGTTGCCGAACACGTTAACCAATGTACTTGGTACATAGCCAATCATTGCCGCAACCTTGCGCAGGCTAAGTTCATGGTGGGGGTGTTCAGCGAGAAAGTTTTTGACTTGCTCCAGTGTCATACTTACCAACTCTTCACGAGTATGGTCGTTTCGTCTTGCCATCAAAGTTACTCTTAATCGAATAAGTCTTATTTTGCTTAATTGTAATATGCCCAAATCAAGTGGGTATGATGCAAAATAAGTTTTTTTGCAGAAAGGCAAAAAATAATTAGAACATTGTTCGATATTCTAGTGTTAACCACAAGAATAGGTCAAGTGGCTTATCTTTTACGGTAACTATTTCTGACAATTACTTGGTGAGTTGTGAGCCTAGTCATGGCAAATACCAGCACTAATTTGAATGCTGGCATTATTATTGACTATTTTAACAGCATCGCTAGGTTCGGCGCCGCTCCTGGTTTTGAATCGAGACTTGATCGTTGAGGGTCCAGAAGTCGATTAAGATTCCGATCAGGAAAAAGCCGAAGGTGCACAGATACAAGAGACCGGTCAGCCATTTGCCCATGTACATTCGGTGCACACCAAAGACGCCCAGGAACGTCAGTAGTAGCCAGGCAACGGTATAGTCGATATCACCGCCCTGGAAACGCAGGTCGGCTTCTCTGTCCATGGAAGGGATCAGGAACAGGTCAATCAACCACCCGATGCCGAACAGTCCCAGCGTGAAAAACCAGATAGTGCCGGTGACCGGCTTGCCGTAGTAAAAGCGGTGGGCACCGGTGAAACCGAAAATCCACAATAGATATCCGATCAGTTTGCTGTGAGTATCTTGCATATATGATCCCGTCTAGATAAAAATTATTAACACTTTGAAGTTATTAAGGTTAAAACTTAACCCAGTCTAGCATGACAAGACAGAATTTCGTCGATACTAAATATTAGTAACAATTTGCTTATGTGGTTTGGTTGACATTCAGTTGAAGCGGTTTACGATGCAACCTTCGATATAAGGCAAAGGTAATTCATTCAAATGAAACGCATCTTCACAATATTTGCCCTGATCTTAACGGTTGCGTTTATCGCGCCAGAGGTTGAGGCAAAGAGATTTGGTGGCGGTAAATCATTTGGCAAAAGCTTTAAAACTGCGCCAGTGAAAAAGCAACAACCGCAACAAACGGACACCCTGAGACAGCAGCAGCAACCAGGCGCGAATCAGGCAGCAACATCAAGCAAGAAAGGACTAATGGGCGGCCTGATGGGCGGTCTCTTGGCCGGTGGATTGCTTGCAGCCTTCTTCGGCGGTGCGTTTGAAGGTATCCAGTTCATGGATATTCTGATTATGGGCTTAATTGCCTTTGTTATCTTCAAATTATTTAAAACCATGCGTAGCGCAAAATCGACCCCGATGGGTCACCGCGAAGCGTATGCCGGCAACGCCCCACGTCAGCCGCAGCAACCGAACCAGTTCCGCCAGCAGGCGAATCAGGGTGGCATGGCGCAGGAAGAGTACGTATCAACCGATAGCGACGTACCATTCAATCTGCCTCCAGGCTTTAATATGAATGCATTCCTAAACGGCTCTCGTGAACATTACCGTACAATCCAAGGTGCATGGAACCATAATGAGCTAGGCAAAATCCGCGAGTATGTCAGCCCGGCATTGCTTGATGACTTGATTGCCGAGCGCGCCAAGCTTGACGGTGAACAGCATACCGAAGTCATGTACGTTGATGCCGAGCTGGTACGTGCTGACTACGATGCCAATATCGCGCAGCTGAGTATTAAATTCTCTGGCCGCTACAAAGATCGTCAGGAAGGTGTTGAAGAGGATATTACTGATATCTGGCACCTTGAGCGTGATTTGCGTGCAGCTAATGCGCCTTGGCTGATTGTTGGTATCCAAGCATAACGGTTAAGCGCAAGATTGAATAAACCGCCCCTTTGGGCGGTTTTTTTATAGCAAAAATATGATCTTGCTCGCTTTCGTGATGTCACTGAATTGATCTCAACACCTACAATTATTCTGCCAAGCCGCTAATATTATTGTTAGGTTAATTCAGTAAGAGAGAAAAGCATGCCGTACAATGCCGATTTAGTTCACGAGATGAACTTGCTAGTGAAATTCCCAATGCACAGTGATTTGGAGGGGATAAAAGTACGCAGTGATGCCATGCCTGAGCTGGTACAAGCAGCACAGCGGTTGTATGCGAAAGGGTTGGTGACACAGGAAGATGGCGGTTACCTTACGCACTCAGGCCATCAGGCCGTTGAGCACGCCAAGTCTGTTTTGCGTATCTTAACCGGCAAGGTTTCGGTTTAGGTCAGACTTTCCAATTCGGTAATATTATCCAATGCCTGCTTGTTACTACTCCCACACAGTGACGAGCAGGCTTTAAATTGATGACAGACGGCGGGCCGTTCTGGCTGGCCGAAAATCTTGCATAGATTATTGTCATTAAGCTGAATGCAGCGAACGCCAGCAGGTTTCCCTTTCGGCATACCGGGGATCGGCGAAGAAATACTTGGTGCAATACAGCACGCTCCACAGCCTAATCGACACTCCATCATTTACCACTCATCTACACTAATTAAAACGGTTGCGAACGTTACCACTCTCTCCGCACGGGATCAAAAAAATGTGACTTTACCGGTTAGGGATAAGAGTGATTCTTATTACATGGTGATATTGGTGGCAAAGGGCCAGAAGTACTTGCACTTTGTGGGTGTGGAAGCTATAAAACCGCCTCCATGATAGGCCTTGGCAAGTCGCAAGGTGAGAGCAACAGAAGGCAAAGTGATGACGCACTATTGGCAAGAGAAAGATTTAAAGGAAATGACCGATCAGGAGTGGGAAGCGCTGTGTGACGGCTGCGGCAAATGCTGCCTGCACAAGTTGATCGATGATGATACCGATGAAATCTACTACACCAATGTTGCCTGCAGCCTGCTGGACAACAAGACCTGTTCTTGCAAAGACTACCCAAACCGCTTTGAGTCCGGTGAAGAGTGCCTCAAGCTGACCCGCGATCGCATCGACGAGTTCGTTTGGTTGCCGGAAACCTGCGCCTACCGTTTGCTGGCTGAAGGCAAAGCACTGCCTGAATGGCACCCATTGCTCACTGGCTCGAAAGATGCCATGCATGCCGCGAATGAGTCGGTACGTGATAGCGTGGTGTATGAGATTGACGTTATCGATTGGGAAGACCACATCCTGAACCATCCGAATCGCTAACCTCTAACACTTTTTTCCTTCCCTCTTTGATCGCCAATAATGCGCAAGAGGGGAGGTGATAAGCTTGCTTAATTCCCCTTTCCTCGGTTGAAATCGACCTAAGTCCCAGAACTTAAACTTTTATTTATATTTTCTTTTAGCATCAAACTCTTGAAAAAAATGTCTGCATATGGATACTTACTCAAAATGATGATGTAGGGTAAGTGCAATGAGTGCTCTGAGGCGGGCATACAAGCCAAGAATTCCAATGCCAAGCCACCAGTGCTCAATGGTCAATCGTGAGACACTGCCACGGGAGTGCGGAGTGTATGCCATTTCGCAGGGATTTGAATGTTTGCTGGTGGGCAGTGCGACAGACGTAGGAAAAGCGCTGCAATCTCTGCATAAAGTAGGGGATGTCCAGATCACCCATGGCTGTACAGCGCAGTTCTGGCGTTGCCGGGAAGAGAACAGGCAGGCAATGGAACTGTCGTTTATCTATTCGATGGATCCCAAGTTCAATATCCACCTGCCGGATGACTTCGTTAAAATTATGACGGACTACCTCAAACCGGAATCGAGTTTGGCGGGGGAAGATATCGAACGTTTTTTTCAGCACTTCCAAGCAAACCGGTCATACAAGGTGCATGAGCACGAAGAGCGGCGTCGCAAAACGGAAGTGACCCGGCTTGCTTATTTGGCGGCATTTAGCGAATTAACCGATAACGAACTGGATACGGTTCAGGACGCCTTGGCGCAAATTCGACGTGAGCGCAGGGCTTGATAAAAATACGTTACATTAAAACCAGCTCAAGTAACTATCGCACGTTGCGATTTAGCCAAAAAAGAGAAAGCCAGCACATTGACATGTTGCTGGCTTTTTTATGTTTGGTTGGTGCTGGCAATCAGGCTGCGAGCTCGGCGTAGCTGCGCTGGAGAATATCGACAATAGGGCCCGCTTTGTTGTGTTTGCGGATATCGGCAAACAGTGCTTTGGCCTGTGGGTATTGATGGCGCAGGTAGGCAAACCACTGTTTGATGCGGTTCGGGTAATACAGCCCTTTATCCCCTTTGATTTCATAGGTGGAGTACTTCAGCAAGAGCTGGAGCACTTCTTCCCAGCGCATGTGTTCTTGATTATATTTCACCACATTGCCAAGGTTTGGCAGGTTAATCGCACCGCGGCACACCATCAGGGCATCACTGCCGGTGGCCGCTACGCAGCGCTGGCCATCTTGGTAATTCCAGATCTCGCCATTGGCAATGATTGGCGTGGTCATTTTTTCTTTCAGCTGGTGGATGTAATCCCACTTGATGGTCTCGGCCTTGTAGCCATCGGTCTTGGTACGGGCATGAACGGCAATCTCGTCGGCACCCGCTTGAGCGACGGCATCGGCAATTTCAAAGCAGTGGTTGGGATCATCCCAGCCCAAACGGACCTTGGCCGTGACCGGCAGGCGGGGATCGGTTGCGGCACGTACTGCTTTGACAATGTCGTACATTAAGTCTGGGTCTTGGAGGAGAACTGCACCGCCTCGGCTTTTATTGACCGATTTGGCCGGGCAGCCGAAGTTGATGTCAATGCCGGGAGAGCCAAGGGAAACCGCGCGATGGGCGTTTTCTGCCAGCCAGTGAGGGTCTTGCCCCAAAAGCTGGACGCGAACTGGCGTGCCGGCGACGGTTTTTCCGCCTTGACGTAATTCGGGACACAAGCGGTAAAACACACTGCTTGGCAATAACTGATCAACCACACGGACAAACTCCGTGACGCAAAGATCATAATCATTGATGTCTGTCAGCATTTCCCGCATCAGGTGGTCAAGAACACCTTCCATCGGGCCTAGAATTACTCGCATGTGATTTCTCTTTTGTGCAGTGTGCAAAAGTATAGGCGAGGGCTGATCCGGGCTGTCAGCGTCGTGCCTGTTGGGTGCGAGATTCTAGTGGGTAATGGCGGGCTTGTCCAATACCAGAATATTCCTTAGTTTGGGGCAAGCATACGTCCCGAGAGGGAAAATACTTTCGGTAGTTCGTGCCTTTGGGCCTCTTGGGCTAGGGTTAACATTTTTTGGGCAACTTGCTCGGCAGGGATAGGAGCCAGATTGGCGAGAGGGCCAATTACCAACGGATGGATGACATCGAAGAGCCCTTGTACCAGCAGCTCGTCGTTTCTTGGCTTGCTACGATCGCCCTTGAGCGGACCTGGACGGACAAAAATACAATGTTCAAAGTCCATTTTCACCAACGCTTGCTCCATTTTCCCTTTGCAACGCAGGTAATGAGAGGGGGACCAAGGGCTGGCAAATAGGCTGGATATCACTACGATATGCCTGACACCCAGTATCTTCATGTTTTTTGCCACGTCTTTGACCAACTGGTAATCCACCGCTTCCAGGGCTTTTTGGGTTCCAGCCTGCTTTTTGGTGGTACCCAGACAGATAAATCCGATGGTTGGGGTTGGGGAGGAGTCTTCCCATTCAGTGATACGCAATTCGGGATGGATGATCTGATGAAGCTTGCTGCCGTGCAGAGGCAGTTCGCGCCGGGAAAGAGCGTAAACAGCCATTATGTCCGGTTGCTTGAGAAGAAGATGTAAAAGCTCATCACCGACCAATCCACTGCCGCCAGCGATGATTGCACTGCTACCTGTCATTTAATTCCACCATCCTGATGATAACCCCTTCTTTTTGCCACCAATTGCTGCAAAGTTCAACTGGTTTGTCTTTTTGTCAGCATTTTTCTGTTCTGGCGCAAAAAGCGATATGACCAAGTAAATCGCGAATCCTGCAACTTGCGGTGACTTGGGTATATAATCAGCCCACGAAACAGACTACGAGAACCGACCATGACACAACTAATGACGTTACCTGAGGCTTGGGAAGGAATGCCGGCAACCTTTATTGAAGGTGCGCTGTTGGCTGCCAATGCAAACCCAAAACCACTAGCGCCAGAAACCTGGCTGCCCGTTCTGCTGACTGGTGGTATTGATGAAGGTGAGCCGGTTGCGCTGGGCCAAGATGACAAAATGGCGGTGTTGAACCATTTTGAACTGCAGTATCGCCATATCAAAGCCGGTGAGTATGCACTCCCTCCAGAGCTAAGCTTTGAAGATGCGGGTGAATTGACCGAAGCAATGCAGCAATTTGCAGAAGGTTTCTTGGCTGTATGGCCACATATT
The DNA here is from genome assembly GCF_003025555.1 of Photobacterium lutimaris. GTDB lineage: Bacteria > Pseudomonadota > Gammaproteobacteria > Enterobacterales > Vibrionaceae > Photobacterium > Photobacterium lutimaris. The sequence continues at coordinate 85,549 of NZ_PYMH01000006.1, forward strand.
GAGCCAAACTGGGCTGAGCAGCCGCTGACTGACGGCACAATGCGGATGTTATCGGCATTGATCACCACAGTAATGCTGATGATGGATGAGCAACATACCCTGGCCCAGATGCAAGAAGCCGGTGTCACCGGAATGCCAGCACCTGCTGAACTGTATGCTCAGTTGCCGTTGATGTTAACCGAAGTCGTTATGGCGGCGGACGACCTTCAGCAGGGCAATGCTGCTAAAGCGGTGAACCCTTATAAAGAGATAGGCCGGAACGATCCCTGCCTGTGTGAGAGTGGCAAGAAGTTCAAGCAGTGCTGTGGAAAATGATGTGATGGCATCAGAGTCGAGTAACAGCAAACCGGTCATATTGGTGGTAGCGGGCGTGATAGAAAAACAAGGTAAGTACCTGCTTACTCAGCGTCACGAGCATGCTAGCCAAGGCGGGTTGTGGGAATTTCCCGGTGGTAAAGTGGAAGCCGGAGAAACCGACCAACAGGCATTGGAGCGGGAACTGCGGGAAGAGTTGGCGATTGAAAGCGCAACTGGGCAGTTTCTTGCTGACAGCGTGTTTGACTACGGTGATAAAGTCGTTCACCTCAAAGGTTATTTGACCCATTGGGTATCCGGTGAGCTAGTACTTCATAGCCATCAGGATGCGACATGGGTCGAGTGTGATGAGATCAAGGCGTTCACGCTCTGTCCGGCTGATTACCCCATTGTTGAGGTACTAGAATCACTGCCACGAGAGTGACTGTTTTAGAATCACAGCGTCGATACCCAAGTAACGTTAAGGTGCTTGGGGATCGGTAAAAAGCCTCAGCATTTGCTGGGGCTTTTTATTTCTACTTTGATGCTTTCTAGCCAATAAGGCCCTTACGCCCCTCTAGAGTTAATTGCTTTTTATTGCTGCTTATTGTCATTATTAGCAATCGTGATGAATAAAAGCTTATCTTTTGTGAAATTTTCATCTGATACGTACGGATTAAATATGGATTAATATTTGATGAGATTTATTCCTCAACGGTATGTTTTTTAATTTTTATTATATTTCATTTAAATCAAAAGCTTACGGTTTGTCTTTTGTTGTGGTGTATAACGGGATAATGACATTGTTACCTCGTTTGTCTTTAGCTTAATATTGGTTGTAACCTCTGAAACCATCATTAAACCAGCGATTAAACCGCCTCGATTGCCAAGAAGATGTTTGTTTTTGGCGGTTAGAGGTATGGCTGTTTACGTTTGTGGCACGTCAGTGGTGCCGGGGTAGCCGATCATGCCAAAGACTGAGCCATAATTAGTTGTAAACTTACAAACGATTGCGATCTTTGGTGGGTAATTCTTTAAATTTCCTGTTCTAATACGCAAATCAGCTGGGTTATTGCTTGATACCCAGTTCATCTCACTGCTCAGTATTCAATGTCTGGTTATATTTACTATATTTGAGGTTTTGTTATGTCTGTTAAAGGGCAATTTAACGTAAGAAGTGCTGCCGCCGATACTTTTGCGATGGTAATTTTTAGTTTTATTACAGGCATGATGATAGAAGTGTTCGTTTCTGGAATGACATTCGAACAGTCACTCGCCTCAAGAACCTTGTCGATTCCTGTAAATATAGCGATAGCTTGGCCTTATGGTGTTTTTCGCGACATGATGATCCGACAAGGGATGAAGCTATCATCAGCGGGTTGGATGAAAGGGCTATCAGATATGTTGGCCTACGTGATGTTTCAGTCGCCAGTATATGCGTGTATCTTGTTGGTCGTCGGTGCTGATTTTGATCAGATCATCACGGCTGTGACAAGTAACGCTTTTGTATCGGGTGCGCTTGGAGTGGTTTATGGCCAGTTTCTAGAAATGTGCCGCCGTATGTTCCGAGTACCGGGTTACTGCCAGCAAGCTTAATAGATAACGCAAGACGATTTAATTTTATGACCTCTGAGGGCTTATGCCTTCAGGGGTTTTTGCGTTTATTGGTGTCTAAGTTGCAATAAAATGCTCGGAAAAGCATTGAACAGGCTGTTTCCAATTGTAAAAACATATCTCTGTTTGTGACGGGTGTGAAAGGTTGATGAGTTGATTTATATCAATGAACTGATCTGAGCGATATTGGTTTGTTGTTGTTTTGTTATGTCTTGTCTTTTGTTTTTTTAGTGATTGACTGTTAAATCAGCCCCTTATGTTTCAGGCGGCTTTCCATGTTAATGGTTTGTTTTGTTTTCATCATTGAGATCTTTGATTTCAAAAATGGTTTTTGCTCGATGGGAGAGGCCAGTTCAGGTTAAATTCAGTTACAGCCATAGGCATATTATTCATGATTTTATTGGCATAGTTACCTCAGTCAGTTCTGCAAGCAAAACGATAAATAGCGGGGAAGTAAAATGATTGAGGTACATTGGTCGCTAGCAGCAATGTTAGGCGCTAGCCAGTTTATTCTATGGTTGAAAATTGGTCTTTTCGGTCGCTTCTTCTCTTGGGTCGATCGCTGTTGTCAGGGGGTCGCCAAGAATATGTTTCGGGTTATGTATGTGAGAATGCGTCCAGCCAGCAAAGCGGCCATGGCACCTTCTGAATTACCCTACATCCTACGCGGCAAACCAGCCTCGATGCATTTGGGCAGCTATATTCAAATGCAAAACGAGCGCGCTGCAGAACGAAGCAAGAATTAAAAAAAAGCCCCGAAAGGGGCTTTTTTAGTATTGAAGTACCGGCATCATGCCGTTGAGTTGCGGCGGCGTTTCATTTGGATTTCAAGTTGAGGGTTGGCTATCTGAATGCCGTACTGGTTGAACTTCTGCTTGATCCGGTTGTGCAAGTCATGGGTCAAACTCAGGCGGTGTGCCGTTTCAGCAGCATAGGCCCTCACTTCAAAGTTCTGGCTGTCGGCTGTCAGGGTCAGGAAGAAGACTTCAGGGGCTGGGTTGTCCAGTACCAATTCACATTCTTCCGCAGCTTCAAACAGCAACTTGGTGACCACATCGGTATTGGCCGAGTAATTGACACTGATTGACAATGTGACACGGGTGATAGGATCAGACAGTGACCAGTTGATGAACTGCTCGGTGACAAATGCTTTGTTCGGCACTATCACTTCCTTACGGTCGAAATCAACAATGGTGGTCGCGCGGGTATTGATTTTGGCAATGATCCCAGTCAGGTTGCGGATCGTGATGGTATCCCCAATTCGAATCGGTCGTTCAAACAAGATGATCAAGCCAGAAATAAAGTTGGCAAAAATCTCCTGGAGACCGAAGCCCAGGCCGACGCCGAGTGCGGCGACTAGCCATTGCATTTTGGACCAGTCAAATCCCACTAATCCCGAACCAATCAGGATCCCCATGATAATAGCGACATATCGCGTTAAAGAGGTGATGGCATAGCCTGTACCCGGTGACAGGTCGAGGTGCTGGAGGATCAGCAACTCCATTGCGCCGGGCAAGTCGCGGGCAACGATAGCGGTGAGCCACAGAGCAAGGAATCCCAGTAATACGCTGCTGACCGAAATGGAACTGAGTTCGTCAATACCATCAATTTTATTGCTCACATCCCACAGGGTCACATCGCCAAGGTAGGATATAGCCTGATAGAAGTCGGCCCAAACCGAAGACAGGCAGGCGACATAAATCAAGAGCAGCAGCGAGCGTAATAAGCGAAGTGACTGGGCACTGATTTTATCCAGATCTACTTCCGGCTCTTCGACATCAATTTGCATTTCGTTGCTGCCGAAGTGCTCCTCTTTATCTTCTTCTACCTCTGCGATCCGCTGGGCGATGATTTCCTGACGTTTGGCTTTGGCACGCTCAAAAGCCAGGCGCCGTTTCTGGATCAGCATCAGCCGCTTGATAAGGTAGTAGATCAAGATAGTGATCACCCCGATGACTGCGGAGAACTCCAGCTTGCCCATCACATCTTGGGATGAAGAGAGGTAGCCTTTGAGTGCCGTGTAATTCAGCCCCTGCGGGATCAGGATCAGTATCCACCAAAACAGGTGATGGCCTATATGGGCTTTGCCTTCCGGTAGGCTGCCATAGGTCATCGGCAGCCTTTCGTTGTACATCCGCCACAAGAAATAGCTGACCGAGATATTGCTGATGATAAATGCCAACCGGCCTAAGGTGGCATTTACATCAATGTCGCTGTAGAGGTGGGCAAATTGCTGGATCACCATCATCGGCAGATATACCCAAAGTAGTTGCTTATAATGGGTAAAACAGCGGGCAATAAGCCCTTGCTCCCATTCAAAATGGCTAACGAGCAAACCTTTGGGGCGAACTAATTCGCGCATGAAGCAGAACATAACCAGGGCCATAGGTAGCGTCAGCGCCTGTCCGAGATGGTGAACAAATGGGTATTGCCAACCGCTGGAGAATGTCAGCCCAACCAAACCGACAATGATTGGGATCGGCCATGCCAATAGAAACGAGAAGAAGACATTGCCGTAGCTATAGCGGAAGGTATCTTGAGTGACTTTGCCGATTTTCTTGCTGGTATCGGTAAGGTAGCGCTTCCAATATTTGCGGCACCAGCTTAGGCCCAGGATGATCACGGCAATAATGGTCAGTGCAAACGACAGTTTCACCTTGTCCGCAACCGCCGGAAACTTGATAAAGCCAATCCACTGATAAGGAGAAAAGAACCACTTGAGCTTTTCCCAGGTGGCAATAACAAAGCTGATGTTGACCGGGTTGGTATCAGGTGCCCAAAACAATTGCTTGCTTGCTGACGTTTGCAGGTCGTTGAGATTACTATTTAGCTGCTCGTAGGAGACTTTCAGTGTGGCTTGCTGATAAATCAGGGTATCGGTTTGGTCAATGAGTTTTTCGAGCAGTATTTGGTTGGCTTCAATCAGAGCGTTTTCCTGCAAGAATTGCTCTTCACTCAGATTGCGAGTGTCGGGGAAAGAGGTATTCTCTTTAAGTGAGTCAGCCAGTTGTTGGTATTCGTATTTTTTGATTTGATTTTGGGCTATATCCTTATCAAGCTGAACAATGGGCGGGTTGGCCGGTAAGCGGCTGATACGGGTGCGTAAGTTTTCGCTGAATGCCGGGCTGAGCTTGAGCCATTCAGCCATGGTTTCCAGATCGTCGGCAGTGCTTTCGACTTGGCGGATTTGTTCGCGAGTGGTGGTCAGGTTTTGCTGAACCTGCTCGCTTCGTGATGTGATGCCTTTTAACGCCGTAATGTAACGTTTGTTGTCGATGGTCAGCTGACGGAGGCCATCGGGCTGACCGTCAAGATCTAAATCAAACTGATCGTTTTCCTCTGAGGATATATCGGTATCAAGACGCTGCTGACGCGAGAGTTCACGTTGTAATGTGTTGCGATAAGCCTGCCGGGCATCGATCTCTAAGTTCTGTAGTTCGATACGTTGTTTGACGAGGGTGCGGCGGTTACCCGCACTGAGCTGTTCTGCTTCTAGCATATACAGTTCGCTGACATAGTATTGATGGGATATTTGATGGACCAGTTGCTGGTTATTGGTATCCGGTTGATTCTCTAGTTGCCGCAGCGCTTGTTCTTCCTGCCTGATTAAATCGCGCAGTTGGTTGGAGCGAGTCGAAAATTCGTCAATCCCTTTTTCAATCGCTCCCAGCTCGTTTTTACTGCTGTTACGGGTTTGCTCCAGCTGCTTTATTTTAGCGTCCTGCTGCTTAATGGCATTGGCCAATTCCTTTTGCGACAGTGCTCTGAAGTCAGGAAATTTGGTCGTGGAAAAGTGGTTGACTTGCTGCTTTAGCTTTTCGCTGAGGGCTGGAAATTCTTCAATCAGTTGGCGGTAGCTTTGCGTTTTATCATCAAAACTGGCCGCGTTCTCTATCATCCCCTTGGCATGCTGCAGGGTATCAAGCTCTTTGACGATTTCAGGTGTATTGTCCTGGGCGCTAAGCTGTTCGATTTGCTCATCCAGCGTTTGGTTCCAAACATCATAATGTCCCTCGAGCGCATAGCTGAAGGTGGCTGTCAGGCCCAGTGTGAGAAAGGCGAAAGCAGAAAATAGCCGGAAGATCATAACACTCCAAAAAAAATTGATTCAAGCGCGAATGAGATAGTTAGATATAATTAGCCAGAGAGATAATAGATTGATAATACGTGTTAAATTGTAGTGTATCTTGCGTATGTAGCACGCGCCATAGATATTTGGCTTAGCGTTTTGCTGGACATTGGTACAATTTGATCCATTCCTCACCACTTGGCAAAGAATTCGGTAAAAGCACTTGACCCTGATACGCTAAGTGATTACATTAGCCGCCGTTGAGACGCACAGCGTCTAAACAACAATGTGGTGAGGTGTCCGAGTGGCTGAAGGAGCACGCCTGGAAAGTGTGTATACGGCAACGTATCGAGGGTTCGAATCCCTCCCTCACCGCCATCATCTTTTAAGGTGATACAATTCGGAGAGATGGCTGAGTGGTTGAAAGCACCGGTCTTGAAAACCGGCATACGTTTGTAGCGTATCTAGGGTTCAAATCCCTATCTCTCCGCCACATTTAGAAGAAGCCCAGCAGAAATGCTGGGCTTTTTTGCATTTGTCGCACGGTGTAGCGACAAAGCACTCCGGCATATTCAAAAGAGCCAGCTTAATTGCTGGCTTTTTTACATCTGTCGTTCGGCCAGACAAAATAGGCTTCACATGGACTAGGGGGATGGCGAGGGGTGGGGGCGGTGGTAGGTGCGGATCGGCCGGCCGACGCTGCCGTGCTGCAAGTGGGCGACTAGCCGCCCCTGACGAACCGCGTAGTCGAGATAGCGCCGGGCGGTGGTTTTACTCAGCCCCGCCTGTTCTGCCAGCGTGGAAGCGTTGTGCTCTTCGGTGACATAGCGGAAGCAGGCCATGACCTGATCCAGGGTATACGGGTCGACCCCGTGGCTTTCACGGCGATTGTGCGGGCGCTGACTGTTGGCTATCAGCAGTTGATCCAGCTCCTCTTGCTGGAGTGGCCGTTCGCTGGTCAGCGAGTGCCGATAGGCCTGAAAACGATCTAGGGTATGACGCAGGCGCTGGTAGTCAATTGGCTTGATTAGATAGTCAAACACCCCCAGTGCGAGGGCATCGCGGATCACTTCGACATCGTTAGCTGCCGAGACGAAAACGATATTGGGCATGCTTGCAAGAGTACGCCATTGCCGCAGCAAACCAAGTCCTTGGCCATCTGGCAAGAAATGGTCGAGCAGGATCAGATCAGGTGTTAGGGCCTGTTGCATCATTGTGGCCTGCTGCACGGTGCTGGCGATCCCTACGACCCGGTAGCCGTCGAGCGAGCCAATAAATTGACTGTGCAAATCGGCAATGGTGTTTTCATCTTCGACGATTAATACGCTGATCACGATACATCCTTATTTTCGGTCGGCTGGGGAAACGGGATATAGAGGGCGAAAGTCGTTGCCCCCGGCTCGCTGTCGAGATCGATATAGCCCTGTGCTTCCTCTACATAGGTTTTGACCAGATGCAGGCCGATACCATGGCCGTCAGTCTGCTTGCTGGTAATACCAAGCTCGTAGATGCGATTGAGCATGGTCGGCTCAATGCCGGAACCATTGTCGCACACGGTGATCATCAATTCTGGCCCCTCGTCAATGATGGTCAGCTCAATCTTGCCGCTGCCCATGTGACAGGCTGCAAAGCTGTTGTCGACCAGGTTTCCGACGATGGCGCACAGGGCCTCCTCGGTAAGTCGGGGCGGCAGGCGGCTGATGGTGCTGTCAGCACTGAGCCCAAAGTCTAGCTGTAGCTCCATAGCACGGTGGCACTTGCCAATTAACAGGCCTGCGAGCATATCGAGTTGGCATACCCGGGCAATGCGATCAACCAATTGCTGCAGCCCCTCTGAGTGGGTATTGATAAGCTGAAGCGCACTGTCGCTTTTGCCCATTTGGATCAGCCCGCCAATGATGGTCAGTTTGTTGGCGTACTCATGGCGCATGATCCTCAGGCTTTCCGTATGCTGGCGGATCTGGCTCAGTTGTTCGGTAAGCAGGCTCATTTCGTCACGGCGACGGAAGCTGATCACACAGCCGCCATTCGTTGCAGCGAGAGAAATCCGACTGGCCAACACCGCATGGCCGTTGAACTGGGCCATCTGATCGGCCACGCTGGCGCGGTGGGCATCGCAAAACCCCTCGCTGGAAAATATGTTGCCCACCGGGTGGCCGAGCAACGGACGTTCGCTCAGCCCCAGCCAGCGCCGTGCGTTGTGGTTGCATTCGAGGATATGGTTTTGGTGATCAAGAGCAATAATCCCTTCGTGGGTAGCATTGAGGATCGCCCGTTTGACATCGAGCATTTGGAGCAGCTCCTGTGGTTCCATCCCCTGCATGCCCCGGCGGATCCATTGCGAGATCAGCCAGGTGAGCATGGCGGAAAAGGCAATGGTGGTGATCACCGCAATCCAGATCGGTGCCCAGTACAGCCGCTTCCACTGGCTGAGGGTATCAATCAGGTAACCGACCTTGATCATCCCGATAATGTCGCCCTGATCATTTTTGATCGGGGTGATGTAGCGCAGAGAACGCCCCAGCGAGCCGACGCCCTCGGACAGGTAGTGGGCACCGGTTGTCAGGGCTGCATCGATATCACCGCCCATGATGGGCAAGCCGATACGCTCGGCAATCGGGTGCGCCATGCGAATACCTTGTTTATCGCCGATCACAATGAAATCGGCATCGCTATTGGCGTAGAGATCATCCACCAAATCGACAACTGCCTCGATATCACCGGCTGCCACGCTGCGCTGCAATGGACGCAATTCGGCGATCTGCCGTGATTGCACCATGGCACGAGTTGCCACTTCTTGGCGCAGGACCACCATCGCCTTGGGGGTGACTAACCACCACCAGACCAGTGCCTGCGCGGCCAAGACCAGCAGCAGGCAGATCATAATTTTCTTATTGAACGACACATCCCCTCCCTGTGTGGGACAGATTACGTGAATGATGACTACCAAGCAGCGCTATCGTACGGAAATATTACCCGGCTCACACTCTGGTTTTTATGGTTTTTATTCTTTTTTTTATGTTGTTAACAGTCTTAATTACTCTTTTCTCAATAAATATTTCATCGGAAGATGAGGGCAAAAACATTTTTAAAAATGCCTTGGGGTGGATGTTCAAGAAACTGACCTAACACAACTTTTTTGCTGTCGGGCGGGGTAAATTCGGGCGTAGTTTACTTTCCTAAGGAGTGATTTACGATGCAATGGTTGCAATCTTCCCGCGCCCGACTGGCGGTGCTGGTGGTACTCAGTACCGTGATTTGGTTCATGCCGGTTCCCGACGGGCTCAGTCTCGAGGCATGGCAAATGATGACAATCTTCGTCGCGACAGTGCTCGGCTTGATTATCGCACCGTTGCCGCTGGGCGCGATGGCGATGATCGGGCTGACTGCCACGACGCTGACTGGGCTGTTGCCAATCCGGACTGCGTTGTCAGGTTTTTCACACCCGACTATATGGATGATTGCGGCGGCTTTCTTCATTTCGCGCGGGTTTATCCAAACTGGCTTTGGTCGCCGGGTCGGTTATTTGTTCATAAGCAAGCTCGGCCACAGTTCGTTGGGGTTGGCATATGGCTTGGTGTTGACGGATTTGCTTTTTGCCCCGGCAACCCCGAGTACCACCGCTCGCTGCGGGGGAATTATCTCTCCGCTGTTCCGCTCGGTGGCAGAAGCGTATGATTCGACGCCCGAGAAAGGGACCGAGAATAAAATTGGTGCTTTTCTGGTGCAGTGCATTTTCCAGTGCAATGCGATCACCTGTGCAATGTTTTTGACCTCAATGGCCGGTAATCCGCTGGCGGCAAACTTCGCTGCGGAGCAGGGGGTGGAGATTTCCTGGGCTGGTTGGGCACTGGCGGCGATTGTTCCCGGTCTGGTTTGCCTGGCGGTGATCCCGCTGGTTATGTATAAATTCTTCCCGCCCGAGCTAAAACGCACCCCGGAAATGCGTCAGATGGCTCGCGATGAACTCAAGCAGATGGGGGCCATGAGCAAGGCCGAATGGCTGATCGCCGCCACGTTCGTCGGTATGGTCACGTTGTGGGTGTTCGGTCCGGTATTGTCGCTGCATGCGACAGTGACAGCACTGGCGGGCCTGGTGTTCCTGCTCGTCACAGGAACTATCCAGTGGGATGATATTCTGAAAGAGAAAGAAGCCTGGCACACCATCGTGTGGTTTGCAGTACTGGTGATGATGGCAGGCCAGCTTAATTCACTCGGTTTCATCAACTGGTTTGGTGATCAGGTCGGCGCTTCCATGGCTGGCTTTGGTTGGATTGTCACCTTGGCCATATTGCTGTTGGTGTACTTCTACAGCCATTACCTGATGGCCAGTGCAATGGCTCATATTAGTGCGATGTACTCTGCGTTTCTCGCTATTGCGATCGGTGCGGGAGCGCCGCCGATGCTGGCGGCCATTGTCTTGGGGATGTTCAGTAACTTGTATATGTCAACCACGCATTACTCGTCGGGTCCTGCACCGATTTTGTTTGGTGCCGGTTACATGTCGCTCAAGCAGTGGTGGAAAATTGGTTTTCTTTTCACCTTGGTGGTTATTCCCGTATTTATGGTTATTGGCGGAGCGTGGTGGAAACTGATTGGCCTATGGTAACCATAGCGGCGTGATCGATTTATCCAAGCCTCGTCTAAAGACGAGGCTTTTTTCATATTGGCTTGATCTGTATTTCTTCAAGCATCAATGTCAGCTCCGGTAAGCAACTCCCGCATCCTGTCCCCGCCTGGGTCGCATCGCTGATCTCTTTTACCGAGCAGCAAGACTTTGCTCGAATCGCTTGTTCTATAGTTTTGACGCCTACTTGCTTGCACGCGCAAACCAGCCGGCCGTTTTGATGCCCCGGTGGTGCTTTGCCGGTAAACAGGGCTTGCACGAGCGGGTCTGATAACGGCCTGCCAATCAAGGTATACAAGTAATCATAATCGCTAGGGTGTAAGTCATCGCTAACGATGAAGGCGCTGTGGAGCTGGTTGCCTTGAAATTGGGCATAACGGCTTTCATTGTTCACTTCAATGCTAATAAGCTGCTGATCTTTAACCTGAGCGTAGCGCTGAACATGAGTCATCTGCGCCGCTAGCCAGGTATGTAATTGCTCAGGTTGCTGTTGGGATGTCACCCGAATAAGGTGACCGTTATGGGTGCGCTGGCTCGTCCAATGTTGCTGGGGGCTCATGCTGGTTGCAATGTGCTTGTCCTGAGTGATCAGCAGCGCTTCACTCTGGTAGGGCGATGGCTCAATCCTCACCGGTGTTGCCTTGAACTCCGGTTGCCCTGAGAGAGGGTCTCGCTGATCGGCGATAAGCGTATTCACTTTGCCCATGCTGGTGGTGCAATTGTTCCAATGAAACGGGGCAAAGACGTGACCGGATTGGCACTCCTTGCTGATCCGTGCCCGCAACAAGATTTCACCCTTGCGGCTGATGACGTTAACCAAGGCGTTAGGCTTTATTGAAAACCGTTCGGCATCCTGCGGCGACAGGGCGAGGAAAGGCTCGCTGATATGTTCGCTGAGGCGGGGGGATAACCCGCTTCGGGTCATGGTATGCCAGTGATCCCGTATCCGGCCGCTATTCAACAGTAAAGGGTATTGGCGGGAGGTGGTTGCTGCGATCGGCCGGTGGTCGGTGGCGATAAACTGCGCTTTACCCGATGGTGTGGCAAATTCGCCATTACCAAATAGCCGTACCGTCGGTTGGTTGTAGGTTGTGACCGGCCATTGTTGCGGCGGCATTTGATGGTATTGCTTTGCCGTCAAGCCGGTAAGCCCTGACAGGTTCAGCGGTCTGGACAGTGCACAGACACCGTGCCTGTTCATACCGGCCGTTGCCTCCTTTTGGCCCAGCGTTGTCATCTGGGCATATTCGCGGAATATGTCGGCTTCATTGTGGTAGTCGAAGGCATCGCCAAAGCCCATTTTCTTGGCCACTTCACAGATGATCCACCAGTCGGGTTTGGCCTCGCCGGGTGACGGCAATAAGCGTCGCTGGCGGGAGATCCGCCGCTCCGAGTTGGTGACGGTGCCTGACTTTTCACTCCAGCCTTGGGCGGGGAGTGCCACATTCGCATGGCGCAGTGTATCGGTATCGGCCATGCAATCGGACACCACCACATAAGGGCAATTTGCCAAGATGGTGCTGATACGCTTGCTTTCTGGCAAGCTGACGGCGGGGTTGGTTGCCATTATCCAGATGGCTTTGATTTGCCCGCTCTCGATGGCGTTGAACATATCAATAGCCTTGAGGCCCGGTGCCGACGCGAGGTTATCTGTTTGCCAAAATGCACTGATCTGTTGAGTATGCTCCGGGTTGCCAAAATCCATATGGGCAGCCAGCATGTTGGCCAGTCCGCCCACCTCGCGTCCCCCCATCGCATTGGGTTGGCCGGTTACGGAGAAGGGCGTGCTGCCCGGTTTACCCACTCGGCCGGTAGCCAGATGGCAGTTGAGAATACTGTTGACCTTATTGGTACCTGATGTGGATTGGTTGACGCCTTGCGAGTAAACCGTAACGGTTTTCTTGCTGGCGGCAAAAAGTTGGTAGAAAGTAAGGATCTGCGCTTTATCGAGCCCTGTCACAGCCTGTACTGATTCGATATCGCCAAACCGGAACGCTGTCGCCAATGCCAGATCCAGACCTTCGGTCGCCGCTTCTATGTACTCAAAATCCAATGAGTTATTTTCACTGAGGAAAGCCAGCAAGCCGTTGAACAGGGCAATATCGCTACCCGGTAAGAGGGGAAGGTGCATGTCGGCAATATCGCAGGTCGGTGTCTTGCGCGGATCGATCACGATGATTTTGCAGTGTCGTTTGGCTTTAGCCTCACGCAGACGCTGGAAGAGAACGGGATGGCACCAAGCCAGGTTCGAGCCCGTCAGTATGATTAAATCTGCCATTTCGAGATCTTCATAGCAGCCCGGGACAATGTCGGCCCCAAACGCCCGTTTATGTCCAGCGACACTGGATGACATACAAAGGCGAGAGTTGGTATCGATATTGGCGCTACCAACAAACCCCTTCATCAGTTTATTGGCGACATAGTAATCCTCCGTCAGTAATTGCCCCGAGACGTAGAAGGCCACTGCCTCCTTGCCATGCCGTTCAATAACACGGTTAAACTGTCCTGCGACATCAGCCAGTGCTTCTTCCCATGAGACATCTTGCTGGTTAATTTGCGGCTTTAGCAGCCTTCCTTCTATCCCTACGGTTTCACCTAAGGCCAACCCCTTCGAGCATAGCTTGCCTAAATTGGCGGGGTGCTGACTATCGCCGCGAACTTCCAATTTGCCATGACTGTTTGTTCTGGCTTCAATGCCACAGCCTACTCCGCAGTAGGCACAGGTCGATTTAATCCAGGTATTTTCTTTTGGGCTCACCTGTTGGTCTCCTTGGCTTTGACATTCAGTGTATCGAGCAAGAGTTGAGCAATAACCAGGCCAGCTTTCTGGATACTGGTATTGGCTCTATTTCTGGTGGATATAATGGCTTTGTGGCGTATTTTTAGTTCAATAGTCTGTTGATACCTCCAAAGTGGTATACCGACTTGTATAAAGTACTTTCTGAGTGGCTGTTTTGGTGCAAAAAAGGGCTTTCGTTGCACGGGGACTGGGCAGTGATTGGAGGAAAAAGGCGGCTATTGTCATCGCGGTATGTTTGAAGAAACTGGATTAAAGGTATTAATAACAATGATTTGAAATCTTTTTTTGGACCTGGTCGGTTATTTTTTTTTGAGCTGGCATCGTCTTTGCTCACTACCTTGGTAACAGTTTCAACGGATATGAACGGGTAGGAGATGTATGCCAACGATCAGAGAACGTGCTGGGATCTACCCAGCAGAGAGTGTCCAAATAGGAGCATCGCCTTTAACCGGGCGTAGGGTCGGGAAAGTGGACTTGGTCGGGGCCGGGCCGGGCGATCCTATGTTGCTGACGCTGAAGGCGATAGAAAGTATTGAGCTGGCGGATGTCATTGTCTATGACCGCCTCGTGAGCCAAGAGATACGGGCACGTTTTCCTGCGGGCACCCAAGCTTTGTATGTCGGCAAGGCGAAGGGGGAGCACTGCGCCAGTCAGGAGTCGATAAATGGGCTGTTGGTCAAATTGGCATGGCAGGGCAAGACGGTTTGCCGGCTCAAAGGAGGGGATGCCTTTGTCTTTGGCCGTGGTAGTGAGGAGATGCTCGCATTGAAAGCCGCAGATGTGCCTGTCGAGGTAGTCCCGGGGATCACGGCGGCCGCCGGATGCACCAGCTATGCCGGTATCCCGCTGACGCACAGGGGCTATGCACAAGGTTGTACCTTTGTCACTGGGCATGCCGAGCAGTCATTGGATCTTAATTGGCATGCGCTGGCGCAGCTTGATCATACCTTGGTGTTTTATATGGGGGTCAGTAAGTCAGCCATGATCCGGGACAAGCTACTTGCCGGTGGCGCAGAGCCAAGCACCCCCGTGGCCTTGATCGAGAAAGGGTGTTGCCCCGAGCAACGGACAGTGACCGGATTATTGCAGCATTTACCAGAACTGGTGCAGCGTCATCAGGTGGTTTCACCGGCTTTGATTGTTGTCGGTAAGGTGGTAGCCCTATCAGAACAACTGCAGTGGGTTAGCCAGGCTGCCGAACAACAGCTCCAGCTGTCGGCGTAAGAGCGAAAGAGAGTAAGTAATGAAGTCAGTCGCTCAGGGGAGAGCAAAAATGGATAAGACAAAAATCATTGTGGTCGGCAACGGTATGGTCGGGCACAAGTTCATTGAAGATATGTTGGCTCAGGACAAGCAACAGCAGTTCAGCATCCTGACCTTTTCCGAAGAGCCAAGGTTGGCCTATGACCGAGTGCAGTTAAGTCGTTATTTTAGCGGGAACAGCGCGCAAGATTTGGCGTTAGCCAATGAAGTGGATTATCAAAATAATGGGGTCGAGTACCTGCTTAATGAGCAAGTTAGCGAGATAGATACCGTCGCAAAGATCATTGTTACCCAAAGTGGGCAGCGTGAACATTATGACAAATTGGTGCTGGCGACAGGATCTTACCCTTTTGTCCCGCCAATTCCCGGTAACGACCAACCGCATTGCCATGTTTACCGCACCATAGAAGACTTGGATGCCATTGCCGAGTCGGGGGCCCAGAGCCAAGTGGGTGTTGTTGTCGGGGGCGGTTTGCTGGGACTCGAGGCTGCCAATGCCCTCAAACAGTTGGGAGTCGAGACCCATGTGGTGGAGTTTGCGCCACGCCTGATGGCGGTCCAGCTGGATCAGGGCGGGGGAGACTTACTCGCGCGCCAAATAGCATCATTGGGTGTATCGGTACATACCGAAAAGGCCACCACCGAGATTGTCGCTGGCGAAGTCTGTCGTTATCGGATGAACTTTGCTGATGGCTCCTATCTGGAAACCGATATGATTGTGTTCTCGGCAGGGATCCGGCCGCAAGATACGCTGGCCCGTCAGTGTGGCCTGGAAGTCGGAGAGCGGGGCGGTATTGTGATTGATGACTATTGCCAGACCAGTGCCGACGATGTCTATGCCATTGGTGAATGTGCCCTGTGGCAACAGCGGATTTTTGGTCTGGTGGCTCCGGGCTACCAAATGGCAAAGGTACTGGCCGGCCATCTTTGTCAGTCTAACACCGGCTTGTCTTTTGTCGGTGCAGATATGAGCACCAAGCTTAAATTACTGGGGGTTGATGTTGCCAGCATTGGTGATGTCAGTGGTGCAACCCCCGGCGCGCTGTCCTACACCTACAGCGATGATTTGGAACAAGTCTATAAGCGCTTAATTCTATCTTCCGATGGTGACAAGGTACTGGGGGCCGTGCTGGTGGGGGATGTCAGCAACTACCAGTCATTGCTCCAGATCAAGCTCAATGATATGCCGCTGCCAGAAAATCCAGCAGTATTAATTCTGCCCCAGCTCGAAGGGGAAGGCGCAGGGTTGGGTGTAGAAGCTCTACCCGATAGCGCCTCGATATGCTCATGTTATGACGTGACCAAAGGGCAAATCAGACAGGCTGTGGCGGACGGTTGTTCATCGATGGCTGATCTGAAAACGGCGACCAAAGCCTCAACCGGGTGTGGCGGTTGCTCGGCATTGGCAAAACAAGTGATGGATGTCGAGCTGGCTGCAATGGGCGTCGAGGTAAGCAATCATATTTGTGAGCACTTTGCCTATTCCCGTCAGGAGCTGGCAGATCTGGTCAGAGTAAAAAAGATCACCACGTTTGGTACTTTGCTCGAAGAATACGGCAGCGGGTTGGGCTGTGATATCTGCAAACCGGCGGTGGGTTCGATGCTGGCGTCGTACTGGAACGACTATGTGTTGGCCGACGCACATCTGGAGCTTCAAGATACCAATGATATCTTCCTTGGCAACATGCAAAAAGACGGCACTTATTCGGTGGTGCCAAGGATCGCGGGCGGGGAGATCACACCGGATAAGTTGATTGTGCTGGGGCAGGTGGCGAAACAGTTCGACCTCTATACCAAGATCACCGGTGGCCAACGGGTGGATTTGTTTGGTGCCCAGTTGCATGAATTGCCCGAAATCTGGCGTTTGTTGATCGATGCCGGCTTTGAGACCGGTCATGCTTATGGCAAGTCGGTGCGCACCGTCAAATCTTGTGTCGGCAGTACCTGGTGCCGATACGGTGTGGCAGACAGTGTCGGCTTTGCCATTGAGCTCGAGCATCGCTACAAAGGGCTGCGCGCGCCTCACAAGCTCAAGTTTGCCGTATCAGGCTGTACCCGTGAATGCGCCGAAGCCCAGTCTAAGGATATCGGCGTGATTGCGACGGAGAATGGTTGGAACCTGTATGTCTGCGGTAATGGGGGAATGCGCCCTCGCCATGCCGATTTGCTCGCGACGGATTTGGATGCCGATACCTTGGTGAGCTATGTCGACCGGTTGCTGATGTTCTATATCCGCACTGCTGATCGCCTGCAGCGAACATCGGTATGGTTGGAAAACTTAGAAGGTGGGCTGGATTATCTCAAAAAGGTGGTGGTTGATGATCATCTTGGTCTGGCTGAAGAGCTTGAGCAGGAGATGGCCCGTACGCTCGGTCAATATCAGTGTGAATGGAAAACGACCTTGGCCTCGCCAGAGAAGCTGCTGCGCTTTAAACACTTTATCAATAGCGAGCTGCAAGATAGCCAACTGGCCTATGTGTCAGAGCGGGGACAGCGTAGGCCGCTTACGAGCAAGGAAAGGGCAGAGAATAAAAAGGGGCAGCAGGGCAATTTACCGCAAGGGATTTTGTCCCAACGCATCGTCGGCGAACAAATCAATGTCATTGATATTACTAAGTAGAGGGTGGGGTGAACATGGAGCAGAAGCAGGTAAAGTGGTACACCGTGTGCCATCGAGATGCATTAAGTAAAAACGCGGGGATTTGTGTCTTGTGGGGGCATGAACAAGTGGCAATATTTTACTGTCATCGCACGGATTCATTATATGCGGTTGATAATTATGATCCGGTTGGCGAGGCCAATGTGCTGTCACGGGGGATCTTAGGATCGCAGGGGGATGACATTGTTGTCGCCTCTCCCTTGTATAAGCAGCACTTTAATCTGCAAACGGGTCAATGTATTGAACTGCCAGAGATGAAGTTGAAAACGTACGCGGTTAGGTGCCAAGGGGATGAAATTCAACTTAATGTGTAGGAAGTAGAGTTAATGGAAAAATCGCAGCGCTTGTTGTGATTTTTTTTACATATTACTCATAACCTTATATTTATAATGGATAATTATAATTGTTTGTTATGCTATAAAGTGTCTGTTAGATATTGTCATGGTTCATAGTGGTGCTTATTAATAAAGCTTTGTTACATTATGGTGCTCTATATCTGGTAATTATTATTATTTGATTTTAAGTTGCTGATATTTTGTGATTAATAATATTGGTATGAACAATGCATTGATATTGGTAAGTCAGTATTAAAAGGAAACACCAAGATGTCAGAAACAGGCAAGTTCAATATCTTTTCGTTTAAAGGGAAAATGAAAATTCTCCACCTTAGCTGGTTTGCGTTTTTCATTACCTTCTTCGTATGGTTCAACTTCGCTCCGCTACTTCAATCGGTAAAAAGCTCATTAGGATTAACCACGGCAGAAATAAAGACCCTATTGATCCTCAATGTGGCTTTTACCATTCCTGCAAGAGTGGTTATCGGGATGCTCACCGATAAATACGGACCACGGTTAGTCTATTCCGCACTGTTAGCTGTTTGCTCTATTCCCTGCTTTGTCTTCGCTCTTGCCGACAGTTTTGTTCAGGCTGCGATAGCCCGTTTTGCGCTCGGGTTTATTGGTGCTGGGTTTGTTGTCGGGATCCGCTTGGTCTCTGAGTGGTTCCCACATAATGAACTGGGCACGGCCGAGGGCATTTATGGCGGGTGGGGTAACTTTGGTTCGGCTGCTGCTGCCTTTACCTTACCCACTGTCGCTATTATGTTCGGTGGCGAAGATGGGTGGCGTTATGCCATGGCTATTACCGGTGTGATGAGCCTGCTTTTCTCCTTTGTGTTTTATGCCAACGTGACGGACACACCAAAAGGGGCGACCTATTTTAAGCCGAAGCAGTTAGGAGCGATGGAGGTGACGTCCAAAGGTGACTTCTTCCTGTTGCTCTTCATGAAGTTGCCTATGTATGGGGCGTTGGCCTTGTTGGCTTGGAAACTGTCACCGTCGGGGATCGGAATGCTTGGTGATGATACCGTCATGGGGACCTATGTCGTTTTAGCCTTGATTTACTGCTACGAAGTCTTACAGGTGTGGCGCGTCAATAAAAACGTGTTTGAAAAACCGGTTCCCGAGGTACATCGCTACAAGTTCAAGCAAGTTGCGGTGTTGAACGTGTTGTACTTTGCGACTTTTGGCTCTGAGTTGGCTGTCGTTTCAATGCTGCCGCTGTTTTTCTCGGAAACCTTTGAGTTAACCCCTGTGATGGCAGGGATGGTTGCGTCTGCCTATGCCTTTATGAACCTAATGTCTCGTCCTGGCGGAGGCTGGATCTCTGACAAGTTTGGCCGTAAACCCACCTTGCTTATCTTGACTGCCGGATTGGCTGCCGGTTACTTCCTGATGGGGCAGGTCGACAGCAGCTGGCCGGTCTGGCTAGCGGTGGTTGCCGCGATGGCATGCTCTTTCTTCGTCCAGTCGGGTGAAGGGGCTGTTTTTGCCACCGTACCACTGATCAAGCGCCGGATGACCGGACAGATCGCCGGGATGACCGGTGCTTACGGTAATGTCGGGGCCGTGTGTTATCTCACTATTTTATCAGTGGTTGATTACAGCACCTTCTTCTATGTGATTGCAGCAACGGCGGTAATCGGCTTTATCACCTTGTTGATGATGGAAGAGCCAAAAGGACAGATTGCGGAAGTGAATGAAGACGGCAGTATCATGATGATTGATGTCGCTAATCGATAAGCCTTTCCGGCTTACTCGGCAACGGTTGAGTAAGCCGGTTAAGTAGTTTGAAAGGTGATGTGTATGAGCGAGATAATGCACCCGAAAGTAACCGCTGACTTGAAGCGGGAAAATCATCAACAGGTTAAGGAAACCAATACCTTGCAACTGGATATTGGCGGGTGTTCGGTGGCGGGGCGTAAATCCAGCAATCAGGATGCCTTTGCGGTTTACCAGCCCAAGCGGCGTGATGAGCGTTTGCACAAGGGGATTGTCGCCTGCCTTGCCGATGGCGTGAGCTGTAGCGATCAAGGCCAGAAGGCGAGCCAATTATGCGTCACCCAGTTTATCGAAGAGTACTATGCAACCCCGAAAACATGGGGGGTAAAGCAATCAGCAGGAAAAGTGCTTAATGCTTTAAACCAATGGCTGTTTAACCAAGGTAGCCAAAGTGAACTGCAGCACAATGGCATGGTAACCACTTTCTGTGCGGTGATCATTAAATCTAATACCGCTTATATCATGCATGTGGGGGACACCCGCGTCTATTTATACCGCGATCAGGCACTGATCCAGCTCACTCAAGATCACCGTCGTCATCAATATGGCCAGCAATATTTTTTAACCCGCTCGCTAGGCATGGACAGCCATATCGAAGTGGATTTCCAGCAATTACGGGTAGAACAAGGTGATCGCCTGCTAATGGTGACCGATGGGGTTCATGAATGGCTGGGAGAAGCGGAGATCCAACACCATTTATCTTCAGCGGCTTTATCGCCATCAGCGTTGCCTGCCGAACAACAATTAACGCAGTTGGTGGATGCCGCGCTAGAAGCTGGAAGTCAGGATAATGCATCAGGCTTGCTGCTGGAGGTGACTTCTCTTCCCACGCTGACTATGGATGAATATATCGAGGAGCTGACAAGGCGGGCCATTCCCCCCGTGATGGTAGAGGGGAATCGGATTGATCAGTACCGAATTTTACGGGTCTTGCACAGTGGGCCGCGCAGCCATATTTACCTGGCAGTCAGTGAGTTTGATAATAAGCGCTATGTGCTGAAGATGCCTTCGATGAACTTTGCAGAAGATTACGTGTACTTGCAAGGCTTTGTCCGTGAAGGTTGGATCGGTGAACAGGTATCCCATCACAGAATCATGAAGATTTATCCTTTTTCTCGCCATTCATCGTTTCTCTACCATGTTTGTGAGTGGATAGAAGGCAAATCACTACGTCAATGGATGGAAGATAACCCTTTTCCTGACTTGGAAAAAGTGCGAGTAATGACGGAGGAAATAATTAAGTCCGTTCGAGTTTTACAACGTCACAGACTTATTCACCGTGATATTAAGCCAGAAAACTTGATCGTTAATCAATTTGATCAAATTATCATTATTGACTTTGGCTCAGTGCATTCAGAAAATTTTGATGAACTAAACACTCTTGTAACAGAAACCCTCCCTGTTGGCGATATTAAATATTTATCACCAGAAGGTTTATTAGGGGAAGAAGTAACTATGAGGTCTGACATGTATTCAATATCTATCATTATTTACGAGATGTTGACTGGTTATTTTCCCTATTCATTTCCAACGACATTTTTCTCACCGCTTGCACCTAAGTCCTCAGAGCGATCAAAATCATCAACGTCACTAAATCAATGGCCTCAATATATTCCCTTGGGGAATTATCGTGATGACTTGCCCTCGTGGCTGGATGTGGTGCTCCGCAAAGGCTGTTTCCCTCAAGCCAGCCAGCGTTATGAGGCATTATCTGAAATAGTGAGTGATATCTATCACCCATCTTCTCAGGTAATAAAGCAGGCAAGTAAGCGCCCATTGAAGAGTAAGAGTCCGGTCAAGTTCTGGAAAGTAATGTCGCTTTGTTTGTTTTTTGTTGTTCTTGTTCAGCTTTTCATCATGGTTGGCTAATATTACCCACTTAAATTAAGCCGCTATTATTATTGGTGAGGTAAATGATTTTTGATGAATTAAATATTTCACTACAGCAAATTATTTTTATTAATCTTAATAAATAGAAATTAAATGAGATCATCCTTCCATTACTAATTACTGTTTTTTGCTGGCAATTGAAAACAATCTATAAATATACCTAAGTCATTTCAATATACCGGTTCAACTTGAACCAAATTTGAAGTGACTTATCTTTATATATCGTCAGCTGAAGGCTAAACAAAATAATCATAATGGAATCTAAACATGAAAAAAGTAATTCCCCTTTCTTTGGGGGCTATGTCGGTCATGGCAGCCCTTTCCCCGTTATATGCCAGTGCTCACGGCTGGGCCGATTTCCCGGCGGCACGTCAAGTGATCTGTGAATCAGATGGCGGTCACTGGGGGCCATCGGATGGCTCGCAGATCCCTAATGAAGCTTGTCGTGCTGCATTCCAGGAATCTGGTACTTATCCTTTGGTGCAGAAGAATGAATTTGCGGCTTTGACCAAGGACTACACCAATATGGATGCGGTCAAAGCGGCGGTACCAGACGGGACTATCTGCTCCGGTGGCGATCCACGTAAGAGCGGGATGAGTGTTGCGTCACAGCAATGGCAGCGTACGGATATGAAAGCCGGTGAAACCTTTACCTTGCGTTATCGTGCAACGGCACCGCATAACCCGAGCTTCTGGCAGTTCTACCTGTCCAAGCCTAGCTACAATGCCGCCCATAGCCGTTTGGGGTGGGATGATCTGGAGTTGATTGATACTGCGGGTAACGTGGAAGTGACACAAGAAGGCAGCGGCAAATACTACTACATCGATGTAACGCTTCCGAGCGGGCGCAGCGGTGAAGCGACACTGGTCTCTCGCTGGCAGCGCAATGACCCAGCCGGTGAGGGCTTCTATAACTGCAGTGATATTCGCTTTGATGGTGAAGTGTTGCCACCTGAGTGGACCTCCAAAGGCCAGTACGTTAAACCGGGTGTTGAAGCCCAAGATGGCGATAGCGTTTGGTTCCGCCTCTTCAATAAGCAAGGTTCGGAGATTGTATTCGAGAAACTGGCTATCACGGCAGCGAACGAGAATATCAATACGTGGTCCTATGAACTGGCTCAGTTGATCAACGAGAAATACGCGACTGTTACCCAAGTAGGTATTGAAGAAGCATCAGGCGACATCATTTATCAGCCATCGGACTTGTATACCAACCAAGTCTTTGTCATCAACGCGGAATACAACTATGCCCTGGATGTACGCGACGGGGACGTGATTGAACCTGCCCCGGTAACAGTTCAAGGTTTAGAAAGCACTTATACCCAGGGCGCAGACGGTAAAACCGACATCAATGCCACAGTGGGGTCTGAAGGCCGCTATTTAATCAATATGAAGCTGCTAGATAGTACTGGTCACCAGTTGGCATTGGCCAGTGATATTGTCGACAACGGTCAGATTGACTTGTCGCTGTTTACGACCCAAACCGGATCGTTCAGTGTGGTTGTGACTGCTGCCGAACAAGACAGCAGTGAACATAAGGTGGTTGAGAGCAAGTCACTGACTATCAAGGATAGCTCAGGTGGTGGCGATTATGACTACGCTTACCCGGAGGGGATCGGTAGCTATGTTCCTGGCCAGACGGTGGTGCTGGGTCGTGATGGCAGCACCTATCAGTGTCGTCCTTTTCCTGAAGGGGGTTGGTGTAATATTGACTCGCCATATCACTATGAGCCGGGATTCGGTTCTGCTTGGCAAGACGCTTGGATCAAGCAATAAACAATAACTAACGATGTGTTGGATCAGATAAACGCTGGCATAAGCCAGCGTTTTTTTATGAGTGTCAAATCACAAATTACCGTCATGTTTAGTGATAAATCGAATATCAGCGTTTCCTGCGGTGGACAATGTTGATATGTAACCTGTTGATTTGGTGATCTGGTTCAAACTACACAGGATGCATTTTTCCTGGCGATTTATAACTTGTCCAAGATCAATTTGTTGCACGCATTTCAGGTGGTAGTTTTTATTCGCAAAGAGTGAGACGGATTACGTCTAGCCTGTTTGAGCATAAACAAAGATGCTATTTGTAAGTGGGTTAAGGTAATTAGTTTTTGATAATTAAGGGTAATCTATCATGAGTAGTGCATTTTTTATTCCAGCGGTAAACTTGATGGGCGCGGGCTGCCTGACTGAAGCCGCTGATGCGGTGAAAGCGCATGGCTTTAAAAAAGCCTTGATTGTAACTGATAAAGTGCTGAGCCAAATTGGTATGGTCAAGCAGGTAGCGGAGTTGTTGGCACAGCGTGATGTTGATTCTGTTGTCTTTGACGGTACACAACCAAACCCAACGATTGGAAACGTGGAAGCGGGCTTGGCACTGCTGAAAGACGGTGAATGTGACTTTGTCATTTCATTGGGTGGCGGTTCTCCACACGATTGCGCCAAGGGGATTGCATTAGTGGCATCCAATGGCGGTAAGATTGCCGATTATGAAGGTGTTGATCAATCAGCGAAACCTCAGCTGCCGCTGGTTGCAATAAACACGACTGCTGGTACGGCAAGTGAAATGACCCGCTTCTGCATCATTACAGACGAAGCGCGCCACATCAAAATGGCTATTGTTGATAAAAACACCACACCACTGATGTCGGTTAACGATCCTGAGCTGATGTTGGCTAAACCGGCATCTTTGACTGCGGCAACCGGTATGGATGCGTTGACTCATGCGATTGAAGCTTATGTGTCGACTGCGGCAACGCCAATTACCGATGCTGTTGCAATTAAAGCTATCGAATTGGTTCAAGCCCATTTACGTACTGCGGTGAAGGATGGCCAGAACATTGAAGCCCGTGAGCAAATGGCGTACGCACAGTTCATGGCAGGTATGGCATTCAACAACGCCTCGCTAGGCTATGTACACGCGATGGCGCACCAGCTAGGTGGTTTTTACGATCTACCACATGGTGTATGTAATGCCGTATTGCTACCACATGTTCAGCGTTACAACGCACAGGTTTGTCCAGAGCGTCTAAAAGATGTGGCAAAAGCGATGGGCGTAAATGTGGAAGGTATGACAGCAGAGCAGGGCGCAGATGCGGCACTGGAAGCGATTCAGGTACTGTCTAAAGATGTTGGTATTCCTGCGGGTCTTCAGCAGTTGGGTGCCAAAGAAGAAGATATTGCTGTGCTGGCAGATAATGCGCTGAAAGATGCTTGTGGTTTCACTAACCCTAAACAAGCAAGCCACGAAGAGATTTCTTCTATTTTCGCTGCGGCAATGTAAGCCTTTTTCAACCACTGCATTATTGATACTTTCGCCCACCAATTGGTGGGCATTTTTGTTTTTATTGCTTAGGTTTAGAGGTGATTTAGATCCCCCTCGAAAATGGTTTTACTTTGGAAGAAGTGCTACCGGGCTTCGTTGTCTGTATCGTGGGGGAAGTAAAATGCAGTACCCCATTTTTACCTTGCTGTTTGATCTCGTACATTGCAAAGTCAGCCTGTTGAAGGACTTCACTCACGCTCGATGCATTGAGTGGGAATTCGCTGCTGCCGATGCTGGCGGAAATTGCGAAAGTCCTGCCATTCAACACTGTTGGTTGCTGGAAACTGTTGAGGAGTTTTTGGCTGATATTGATTTCGTGCTGAACCGAGAGGGACTCGATAACCGCAAACTCATCTCCGCCCATACGGGCGACGTGGTAATGCTCTCCGCTGAGTGCCGCCAGCCTTGTCGCCACCACTTTCAGCAGTTGATCACCTATGTGATGCCCTTGGGTGTCATTGATCTGCTTGAAACCATCTAAATCAACAAGGTAGAACCGAAAGGGCTGCTGAGCATCAACTAACTCGTTAAGGTGATTGTTGAGCCACAACCGGCTGTGGATACCGGTTAGGGTATCGCTCATCGCCAGCTTGCGCATGGATGTTGATTCGCGCCATAGCGCCCAGAATAAAATCCCGCCTAGCAGAACGATGGCACATAGTAGGAAGTAGATAAGTAATTTCATTGTTTGGGTCGCTTCTACCCGTTTCAACAGATCCCCACTAGAAAGGCGGAATTTGTGGCTGAGGAAAACCACCAGGTTTTCGTAGCGTTCTTTTACTTGCGTGATCAATGCTTGTTCAGGATCGCCCGGTTCTAGGGCAATGAGTTGTTGTTCGATGGACTGGATATAAGCAAACTGTTTGCTGATTTGGTGGTAGGCACCATCAAAGTGATAAAGGTGGCTGATATGGGTGTTGGTCAGAATGGTTGTAAATCGGCTCCACAAGATTTCATATTGCAACATCATATCATTGTGATCACTGTTGCCGGATGCGTAACGATGCAGTTGGTGATGAAACTCGGCATATTCCTTGTTGAGCTGAAGCACGTACCACGCTGCTTCATTCTGACTGTTGGCAATGGTGTCTGAATTGCGTTTTAAGGCTGCCACCGCAATCAAAATACTGATAATAAGCAGAGGGGTTATGTAGGTGAGCAGGGAGGTGATTTTACGGCTACGACAATTTCCCATATTACGACTCACTAGTGGGCTTCAATAACAGTCAGTTGCCAAACCATGTTGGCAAGATGCTTGGTTTCTTCGGCTGCCGGGTGCTCATTG
Organism: Photobacterium lutimaris; assembly: GCF_003025555.1. Taxonomy (GTDB): domain Bacteria; phylum Pseudomonadota; class Gammaproteobacteria; order Enterobacterales; family Vibrionaceae; genus Photobacterium; species Photobacterium lutimaris. Next base: position 111,495 of record NZ_PYMH01000006.1, read on the forward strand.
AGTGAGATAATGAGCCAATAAGGACCGTAATCGCGCACTTTTAAATATTGGCCATCTTTTTTTATTGCCAGTAACGGATTGTATTGTGTGATGTAGTCATGGCTGATAACGACGGAATAATCGTTGAGGGCAAGTAGCTTTAACTTGCGGGTCGACAAATTCAAATGCTCGATGAGGGTGAGTAATCGGACCCCCTCGAAGGTGGCACTCTGCTCAAGCCAAGGCAGATGGGTTGACAGTGTAGTTTGGGGGAGCTGCTCGAGTTGGTCGCGCGCGAGCTCAAGTGTCAGTTTGTCACCTGATAGGCTTTGACCCGTAATCGCCAGTGGGATCGGTTTACTCCATGCTCCGAATGCAGCGAAAAGCCCTATTGAAAAAAGAAGATAACACATCATTAGCTTCGAATATGCTCGCGGCATTGGCCCTCCCACAACATTCATCCTGAATTATATATTTTGTTAATTTCAAGGTGCTTGGTTCCGCAAGCTACTGCTAAACCCTGTAGCGTCAAGTCACCTGAGTATAATTGTAGTTGCTTATCTTAAATATGAGTCAAAGAATCCCCAACAAAATACAACGAGTTCATTGTATTTTTATATTTTTAGTTTTTATTAATAATCAGAATGTTAAGTAATTTATGTTTGTTTTTTGCACGGCGATAAGTGGTGAGATCAAAATAATTTCTGAAAAAACTTGAGGTAGTCAGGGTAACTCACTAGAATCCCCCTTCCTTTTTCACTTGTATGACTAGTGGTCAGAAAAGTGATGCTTATGGTGAAAACCATGTCTATCAGGGCGGAGCCCCTGTTTTGACAACCTTGTGGTTGTATCAATGTTTCCGGCGCCTAAGCGGAAATAATCATTAAACAATCTGTGTTCAACTCGTAAATCCAGGAGTGCAAATTGGAAATTTTCAATTTCGTTCTGGACAACTGGGATGTCATTGTCTCTCGAACTGTAGAGCATCTGTCATTAGTGAGCCTGGCCGTTGGTCTTGCCATGATGACAGGGGTACCTATTGGTATCGCAATTACCCAGAATCAGCGTGTCGCCAATGTGGTGCTATACGTTGCGTCCATTATCATTACGATCCCTTCTATTGCCTTGTTTGGGATCATGATCCCTGTGCTGTCGATTATCGGCCAGGGTATTGGTTATCTGCCTGCAGTGATTGCGGTTTTGCTGTATTCGCAGTTACCCATTATCCGTAATACCTACACCGCAATTAACAACGTTGACCCAGCCTTGCGCGAAGCGGCAAGGGGCATCGGCCTGACCAACATGCAACGCCTGCGACTGGTGGAAATTCCACTCGCGATCCCGGTGATTATGGCGGGTGTACGTACCGCTGTTGTCATGAATATCGGCGTGATGGCAATCGCCACATACATTGGTGCCGGTGGTCTGGGAACCTTCATTGCTCGAGGGATCAGCCAGTCTGACCCACGCCAACTGATTGTTGGTGCGGTAGCTGTGAGCCTGTTGGCTATTTTTGCCGACACGGTTTTGGCGAAAATCCAGAAGAAATTCACACCGAAAGGTGTCGTCGTTCACGGCTAAAGATATACGAATTTAAGAGGGCGTTTTCATGATTCAACTTGAGAACCTGACAAAAGTATTTGAAACACCACAGGGTGTGGTGACAGCGGCCGATCATATCAACATGGAAGTACCGACCGGCGAAATCTGTGTCCTGTTGGGTCCGTCTGGCTGTGGTAAAACCACCACGCTAAAAATGATTAACCGCTTGGTGACTCCAACATCTGGCCGTGTATTGATCAATGGCGAAGATACCACCGGTATCGACACCGTGACGCTGCGCCGTAACATCGGTTACGTTATCCAGCAGATTGGCCTGTTCCCGAACATGACCATTGAAGAGAACATTAGCCTGATCCCGAAGCTGATGGGATGGGATGCCAAGCGTTGTACCCAGCGAGCGAAAGATCTACTGGATATGGTGGCACTGGACCCCAATGCCTTCATGAAGCGCTACCCGAATGAACTTTCAGGTGGCCAGCAACAGCGTGTGGGTGTGATCCGTGCGTTGGCGGCCGATGCACCGGTACTTTTGATGGATGAACCCTTTGGTGCAATCGACCCAATCAATCGCGAAGTGATTCAGGAAGAATTCCTGAAGATGAACAAAGAGCTGAAGAAAACCATCATGTTTGTGTCTCACGACATTGATGAAGCGGTGAAGATGGCTAACAAAGTAGCAATCTTCCGCGATGGCCAGCTTGAGCAGTACTCAAGCCCGGATCAGCTTTTGGCGCATCCTGCGACCGACTTTGTCGCTGATTTTGTCGGAACCGACCGCACGTTGAAGCGCCTTCAGCTATCGACGGCCGGTGACGTAATGGAGCGTCAGGTGCCAACGGTATCGCCGAGTGATTCGTTGGAGGTTGCCCTGCAGCGCATGAATGATTACGGCCACGGCATGATTGTGATGGTGAACAACCAGCAGCAGCCTGTCGGTATGATCACCAAACCGGTGGCGATGAGCCAGCGCGGGTTATGTAGCGACCATTACGACGGCTTGCCTATCTTGATGAAGCAAGAACAGGATTTGCGTGCTGTTGTTTCCAAGATGTTTGCCCATGATATTAGCTGGCTGGCTGTCGTTGATGAGCAGGGCCAGCTATGTGGCGAGATTTCACAGCGTGGTATTACACACCACCTGGGAGCCAGTTTCCGTAAAAAGGGGTAAGGGATGAAGTCAATTAACTTAAGCCCTTACTTCAACGCACTGTTGCTGGTCACGGTATTCCTATTAGGGATCTGGGTGCAGTCATCTGGCTTTGTCGAGCAGTTTGTCTATTACTGGGACGAAATCCTGTATCTGTCAGGCCACCATATCAAGCTGACGCTGATCTCTGGTTCAATTGCGATCCTTGTGGGTGTGCCGGTCGGTATCATTCTTAGCCGTCCGTCTTGCCGAAAATCGGCTGACGTGGTGATGCAGATCTTCAATATCGGTACCACGGTACCGACGCTGGCGGTACTGGCGCTGTCGATGAGCTTTTTGGGTATTGGTGATAAGCCGGCAGTATTTGCCCTGGCTTTTGCGTCCGTGTTGCCTATTTTGCGCAATACCTACACCGGCTTACTTTCTGTGCCGGCGCACTTGAAAGAAACGGCTACCGGTATTGGTCTGACGCCGGCTCAGCAGTTGGTGAAAGTGGAATTGCCTAATGCGATGTACGTCATTATGGCGGGTATCCGCACCGCATTTGCTATCAATATCGGTACGGTGCCTCTGGCGTTCCAGATTGGTGGTACTGGTCTGGGTGAGCTGATCTTTGCCGGTATCGATCTCTATGACACGCCGATGATGCTGGCGGGTGCGATCCCGACTGCGGTGTTGGCGCTGATCATGGATGTAATACTGGGTATGGTAACCTTCTTGATTGTGAGCAAGGGTGTGAACCCTAACCGTAACGAATGACACGGAGTGAAACAAAGATGAAACGCGTTATCTCTCTATTGGCTGCCGTGGCAATGACGTGTGCTTTTTCGGCACAGGCCGCTGGCAAGCTTGTGGTTGGCGGTAAGGGCTATACCGAGCAGCTGATCATGTCCTCGATGACGGCACAATACCTGGCTGGCCTTGGTTATAATGTAGACCAGCGTGATGGTATGGGCTCAACGGTATTGCGTACCGCGCAGCTGAACGGTCAGGTTGATTTGTACTGGGAATATACCGGTACCGGTCTGGTGACGTTCAACAAAGTGGTCGAGAAGTTGAGCCCGGCTGAGACTTACCAGCGGGTAAAAGCGCTGGATGAAAAAGTCGGCCTGATCTGGCTTGACCCATCACAGGCAAACAATACTTATGCGCTGGCAATGCGCAAGGATTTTGCCAAAGAGAAGGGGATCGAGTCGATCACCGACATGATGAACTGGCTGCAGTCTGAAGATGGCAAAGATGCGCAGATGGCAAGTAATGTGGAGTTCTCGGCGCGCCCGGACGGCTTGAAGTCATTGCTTGCTGCCTATGAATTCGAGATGCCGCGTCGAAACCTGCGCAAGATGAATTCAGGCTTGGTTTATCAGGCGCTGTCCCAGGAAGTGGTTGATATCACAATGGTGTTTGCCACCGATGGCCGTGTGAAGGCATTTGATTTCTATGTGCTGAAAGATGACCGCAACCATTTTCCTAACTACGCCCTGACGCCAGTTGTCCGTCAAGATACGCTAGCGGCCAACCCTGAATTGGCTGCGCAGCTTAACGTGCTGTCGGCGCTGATGAACGATGACACGATGTCGGGCCTGAATGCGTTGGTTGATGTTGACGGTTTGTCGATTGAGCGCGTCTCGCGCCAGTTCCTGGAGCAAAACGGTCTACTGTGATCATTCTCGATACAGTTACCTCGCATCCTTAATTATCCAAAGGCCAGCGTCCGCTGGCCTTTTAAGGTTTTTATCATGACTAAAGAAGTATTACATGTCGGTATTGCCCAGATCGCACCTGTACTGGGCGATGTCGAGGCCAATCTGCAAAAACACCTGAACTATATCAAACAGGCTCGCGAGCTAGGTGTTGAAGTGTTGCTGTTTCCTGAGCTGTCGTTAACCGGGTATAGCTTGCGGGAAAAAACGCTGGGTGTGGCGATGGGGACCGATCATCCATTGCTTAAGCAGCTCGCTGATGCTGCCGGAGATATGATCGTGAGTGCCGGTTTTATCGAAGAGGCTCAGGCTGGTGAGTTTTACAATGCGCAGGCGATGGTGACAGACGGTCGTGTACTGCATGTACATCGTAAAATGAACTTGCCTAACTACGGTGGGCTGGAAGAAGCCAAGTGGTATAGCAAAGGTCAAGCGCTCGAGCCTTGCGAGGCTATCGCCGGCTGGCCGATGCACACGCTAATTTGTGCCGATCTATGGAACCCGGCTTTGCCGCACCTAGCAATGCTGGATAAACCGGCACTGATGCTGGCCCCGGTTAACTCAGCGGCTGATATTGTGTCTGATGAGTTTTCTAACCCGCAAGGCTGGAAAACCAATACCGACTTTATCTCGATGACCTATGGTGTGCCTGTGATGATGGCAAACAGCTGTGCCTTGGAAGGCAACAGTCGATTCTGGGGGGGCTCTCGTATCCTGGATGCTTTCGGTCACTGCTTGGTAGAAGCCGGCGGTGAGGAAGCGTTGATCAGTGCTACGGTATCAATCAAAGATACCCGCGAGGCGCGATTCCAGCTGCCGACTATCCGCGATGCTGACAGCCGCTTGGTACTGGACTTGCTGGCGAAGCGAATTGGTAAATAACAAAAATAAAAAAGGCCGTTATGGCCTTTTTTATTGTGCGTAGTTCGAGCCTAAAACAATCAATCTATAACAGCGGGCTGAACATATAGAAGAACTGTTCAATCAGCTTGTTGCTGATATGCCGCTCCTCCCATTTGGACCTGTCGACCAAGCTTGAATCGCTCATATATTCTTTCTGCAGCCAGTTAAGCTGCTTGGTGAACTCGGGATTATCCACCGCCAATGTGACCTCGAAGTTCAGCCACAGGCTGCGCATATCCAAGTTAACCGTACCAATCAGGCAGTGGGTACTGTCGATCACCACGGACTTGGTATGTAGCAAGCCGCCATGGAAGCGGTGAATGCGGACCCCCGCAGCAAGCAGTTCTGAGAAAAAGGAGCGGCTGGCCCATTCCACCATGATTGAGTCATTCTTATCCGGGATAATGATATCGACAGTGACGCCGCGGTGTGCTGCGCCTTTCATCGCGTGCAGCAAGTTTTCACTCGGGACAAAATATGGCGTGGTGATCACCACACTTTCTTTGGCTTGGTAAATGCTTAGCAGCAGCGCTTGGTGGATGATCTCATCAGGCATGCCCGGCCCAGATGGGATCACCTGAATCATATCCGAGGCTTCTGCCTGACTGGGTAGCGAGCACTCGGGAAGTTGTGGTAAGAATCGGTTACCCGTTTCCACTTCCCAGTCCCACGCTTGGATACCGTTGAGCACTGCAACAGACGGTCCCGTAACTCTTACCATGACATCGATCCACTGACCGACGCCGGCATCCGTTTTGAAATAGGCCGGGTCAACCAAGTTCATTGACCCGGTGTAACCGATCTTCTCATCAATGACAACGATCTTGCGGTGCTGACGCAAGTCCATTCGGCGTAGGAACATCCTAAATGGTGTTACTGCCAATGCTTCGACAATTTCGATGCCCGAATGACGCATCAGCTTTGGCCAATGGGAGCGGAAGAACCGCATGCTGCCAGCGGCATCAAGTAATATCCTGACCTGCACGCCACGTTTAGCGGCCATAACCAACGCTGTGGCCACTTCATCGGCTAACCCACCTGGATGCCAGATATAAAACTCCATATGGATAGAAGCTTCGGCTTGGTGAATATCTTCGATCAAGGAGCGCAGTATCGTTTGCGGAGAGTCTTGCAGTGAAAGGCTATTACCACTCAAGGCTGGAATCCCAAGCCGGTTTTCACACAGATCGCTAAGAGGACGGGCATGCTCGCTCATGAGTTCTGGCTGGTGGCCGGGGCAGTCATTTAATCGTTGGAACCAGTCAGCGAAAGGTTCGAACATGACTTTGGCTCGCTGGGCGCGCTTTTTACCTAAATTGAGCTCACCGAACAAGAGGTAGGCGATCACCCCGCCGATTGGAATGATATAGATGATCATGAGCCAAGCGAGGGAGACACCGACCACCCTGCGCTTGAATACAATGCGCATGGTTACGGCTGCGATCATCAACCAATAGAAGAAGACACCGGCCCAAGCTAGAACTTGATAGAACTGTTCCATACGTATTTTTTTATGCGTTTGAAGTTTTACTCTATTTTGCATTGAAACTAGAGGAATACCAGCGAAATTTTACGCGAAATATGTGCTAAGTTTGATAAGAGGAAATCACTGAATTGTAGGAGGAATGTGAAATTAGCACGCGTCATTCGTGCAAAATATAAGCAAAACGCGAAGAAATGATGTAGAAAAGCAGTAAATGATCAAAATTTAGAAGCGCGGGCTTCACATTCTAATCGCAACCTGTTTTACTTGCCATATATAGAGCGTTAATAACAACCTTATAAGTGTGTACATAAGTTTACACCCAACTTTACACAACATATTCTCGACGCCTATGACTAGCAAACTCTAGCAAACACAACAAAACCTTGGAGAGAACGTGGCTACTAGTAATACAACCACACAACCCCGCGATAGCTGGGGGTCAAAATTAGGCTTCGTTATGGCCGCGGCAGGATCCGCAGTAGGTCTTGGTAACATCTGGAAGTTCCCATACACAGCTGGTGAAAGTGGTGGTGGTGCTTTCGTAGCTATTTACCTATTGTTCGTTATCTTTATCGGTTTCAGCGTTATGCTGACTGAATTTGCCGTGGGCCGTAAGACAGGGCTATCCGCTGTAGGTGCATTTAAATCAACTGATCGCCGCTGGTCGTTTGTCGGCGTGATCGGCGTAGTGAGTGGCCTACTTATCATGGGCTTTTATCCGGTCGTCGGTGGCTGGGCTATTGCGTACATCTACAAAATTGCGACAGGTCTACTGAGCACACCAGAAGCGATTGGTGATAGCTTTGGTAGTTTTATCTCTAACCCAATTCAACCTCTGTTCTGGATGGGGCTGTACCTTATCTTCAACATCTTGGTTGTGATCAAAGGGATTTCAGGCGGTATTGAGAAAGCAGGTAAGATCCTGATGCCTCTACTGTTCGCTATCCTTATCTTGGTTGCCGTTAAGGGGCTAAGTCTTCCTGGTGCATCGGCTGGTCTTGAGTTCCTGTTCAAACCTGATTTTTCTAAAGTTGACAGTACCGTTGTACTGGCAGCACTGGGGCAGGCTTTCTTCTCCCTGAGCTTGGGTATGGGTTGTATGATCACATACGGTAGCTACCTGAAGAAGAAAGAGAACTTGGTGCAAACCACGGCAATGGTAACGGCAATGGATACCGCTGTTGCAATTCTTGCGGGTGTGGCGATGTTCCCTGCAATGTTTGCATTCAGCATGGAGCCGGCAGCGGGCCCTGGTTTGATCTTCGTGGTTGTTCCTCAGCTATTTGCTGAAATGGGCGGCATCGTGGGTCTACTGCTTGCACTGCTGTTCTTCATTGGCCTGAGTGTCGCGGCATTGACCTCGTCGGTATCACTGCTTGAAGTGGTCGTGTCATACCTGATTGATGAAAAAGGCTTGAAGCGCTCAACCGCTGTTTTCTCGGCAAGTGCTGTCATGGCTGTGTTGTGTATCTTTGCATCGCTTTCTCTTGGTGGCTTAGGTCCAACATTGTTCGAGACCGGTGCGTTCGATATTTTTGACCTGCTAACGGATAAGATCTTCTTGGCCGTTGGCGGCATGCTGGTCTGTATCTTTGCTGGCTGGCGCCTGAGCCGTAGCGAGCTTGAAAAAGAAATCACGAATGATGGTGAGTTCAAGTTCCCATTGTTCGGTCTATGGTACAACTTAGTGAAGTACGTTATCCCATTCGCTATCGCGATTGTGGCGATTGCTGGTGTGAAAGCTGGCTTTGATATCGGAAAAGGTGAAATCATGGTACTGGGCCTTGTTATTATTGGTCTTGGTGGTTTGATTTCCAAAAAGCTGTAAGTTCACTATGCTGTGGACCTAGCAGCAGGGACACAGCTTAGGACCTCATAACGGGAGCCAGTGGCTCCCGTTTTTTATTGGGTGCTGCTGGCCCTGTGGAAATATTAGCGATAAGCGGTATACTTCGCACTCCAACGCCGGAGCCCTCAGCCAAGAGCCAATCAACATGTTCGATATTCTTCATACCCACCCAGACTTTCTTGTGATTAATAAGCACCCTAACGTTTCTGTCCATAAAGATGATGGCGATGTGATGCTGTTGCAGGAAGTGGCAAAGTTGAGTGGGGATAAGCAGCTTTATCTCATCCACCGTTTGGATAAGATGACGTCGGGATTGCTATTGCTCGGTCGCAACCGTGAGGCTGCCGCCGCGTTATCCCAGTGTTTTGCTGATCGCAACGTCGAGAAATTCTATTTGGCTATTGGCACTAAGAAGCCAAAGAAAAAGCAAGGTGTTGTCATCGGTGACATGACCCGTTCGCGACGCAGTAGCTGGAAGCTGGAAAGCAGTCGCGAGAACCCGGCGGTCACCCAGTTTTTCTCAGCCGCCGCAGGCCAGGGCCGGCGGTTGTTTTTGTGTAAACCGTATACTGGTAAAACCCACCAGATCCGTGTTGCACTGCGCAGTGTCGGCTCAGGGATCACCGGTGATAATATTTACGGCAATGAATCGGCGGACCGCGGCTACCTTCATGCCTATGCGCTGCGCTTTCCCTATGCCGAGCAGCAATGGCAATTTATCTGTCAGCCAACCCAGGGGGAGCTGTGGCAAGTAGCTGAAACTCAGCAAGTGTTGACAGAATGGACCGCGCCTTGGGAACTGGCTTGGCCGCTTTTGCCTGGAAAGAAGTAAGAAGCGCCCGGGCAGAGTTAATGGGGGAGTTGGTTGCTCTTTAACCACTAATCGTCAAATTGATGTGGAAAAATAGGGCTTAATGATAATAAATTGTTTAAACCCCGTATTTTTCCTTGCTGAACGGCGACCAACTGCTGCTATTTTGACCTTTCACAAATTACATTACCGTGTGGTTTCACTTATAATACCGGTCTAGGACTTACCTAGACCGAGATTCAATATGCGCCTTACCCGCTCCGTATCGCTTCGTATGCGATTGAAGAAAAAAAAGAACCAATCACGTTTTTGGGGGCTGGCGTCATTTCGTCGACAACGTAAAATAGTCAAAAATCGTACCCGCCGCCAACGCCAAACCCGCCTTCAGGCAGAATATGTTCACCTCGCTAGCTGCCGCCAACCAGAACATGAAAACCTCAAGCTGGTTGCTTGATGCTATGCCGTTTTGGGCTGAATGGATTGATTCAGCTCTGTTATACTACCGCCCCTGAATTGACCAACGCAGTAGAAATATGGAACCGAGTGCATTAATAAACCTTGAGCAACATCTTATGGCTGAGCTGGCGACACCGCCAAATGAAGTGCGCCGGTTATTCCATGGCCGTGGCCGCTGCTGGCCGGGTCTTGAGCAATTGACGGTCGACTGGTTAAGCGGACAAGTGCTTGTTTCGCTCTTTAAAGAGCCGTCTGAAGAATTCTTGGCACAATTGCAGCGCATGCTTGAGGCGTTGGTTGACACTCCGATATGGAAGCAGTCCGGGGCAACATCATTATTGCTTCAGCACCGTGACCGTCAGGGCTCACCGATGGATGTGCTGTGGGGCGAGAGCCGCGAATACCAGGATGTGATGGAGAATGGCCTCAAGTTCAAGTTGGATCTTGGCCGTAAGCAGAACAATGGCTTGTTTTTGGATATGCGCTACGGCCGCGATTGGGTCATGCGCCATGCCGAAGGCAAGCGGGTGCTGAACCTGTTCGCTTATACCTGTGGTTTCTCTGTGGCTGCTATTGCCGGTGGAGCTGAGCATGTGGTCAACCTTGATATGGCCAGAGCCGCTCTGAGTCGAGGCCGCGATAATCACCACTTGAACCAGCATGACTTGTCCAAAGTCAGCTTCCTTGGTCATGAGTTGTTCAAATCATGGGGCAAGGTGCGCAAACTTGGCGAGTATGATCTGATCATCATCGACCCGCCCTCGTTCCAAAAAGGCAGTTTCGCCCTGACCAAGGATTACCAAAAAATCCTACGTCGCTTGCCTGATCTGCTGACAGAGAACGGTCAGGTGTTGGCTTGTGTCAACGATCCGGGTGTGTCGTCGTCTTTCTTGATTGAGGGGATGGCTGCGGAAGCGCCTGAACTTGTTTATCAGCATCGCTTGGAAAATCCACCGGAGTTCAAAGATATCGATCCGGAAGGTGGGTTAAAAGTGTTGTTGTTTGAACGGTCGTAGCCGTATTGATGCAAAAGCAAAAACGCCAGCAAGACTGGCGTTTTTTGTATCTGACTTCTAATCACCGGAACCGCGATGATTGAAGCTTCACTTTTGGTTGGTTAGCTCTAGTCTATAAAGCCTAATGCTAATTCACGATTTGGCTACAGATCTCAGCCGTGATCGGCTGGGTCACCATCGGGCGGCCACGCATATCCATAATGACGATGTTGTAATTAACCCCCTCGTTAACCATCGGACTCAGCTCTACGCTGTTGCAGTAGTTGATTACAGCACTTTGGGCTGCCTTCGTCGGTGGTGTATTACCGCCACCACCGTACAAGATGGTGATCTCGACAATATTTTCTCGCGCCTGGGCTTTCATGATCTGGTATTGATCAATTTTCTCGTATGGGGCTTTGTTGTTGATTGCCATGGCTCGGGCTTTCGCCAGATCCAAAACGGCCTGTTGCTCAGCATTTGAAGAACAGCCAGCCAACAAGACAGCGCCTAATAAAACGAGGGTGCGTTTTAGCATAACGTTGTTATCTCAAATTACGGGTTATGGAAGTACTTTCTTGAACGGTTTGACGATAACCTTCTCGTAAACACCGGCTTCGATGTACGGATCGGCATCGGCCCAGGTTTGGGCGTCGTCCAAGGAGTTGAATTCGGCAATCACGGTCGAGCCAGTAAAGCCCGCTTCACCCGGATTGTCACTATCGATGGCGGGCATCGGACCGGCAACCAGTAGGCGGCCTTGTTCTTGGAGGTTTTTCAGTCGAGCCAAATGTTTCTCGCGGACGCTCAGGCGGCGCTCAAGGCTATTTTCGACATCTTGGGAAAAAATAACGTACCACATGTAACTCGCTCCTTGTAACTGCCGACCTCTATATATGGGTGAGACTCAGTGAGGTGGCAATATGTGACAAATTTTTCTTATCATAAATGAAAAAAAAAGCCCTAGCATTATGTTAGGACTTTTTTGCGGCTTTCTGCACTGTTCTATACCAGTCTGCATAAGTCTGTGACCGCCGTTAACATAGCAAATGGCAACGCTCAATGACTTATAGAGATTGGCACGAAACGGTTACTTTTTTACTGGGCGTGGGCGACCGTTGCTGTCAATAGCAACATAGTTAAATGTGGCTTCACAGACACGGTAGCGTTCACCAACACCATCAATTGCCACAGGCTTAACCCATACCTCAAGCGCGACACTCATTGATGAGTTACCGATGCGGCTGCATTCGCCATAGCAACAGACAACATCACCCACGCTGACAGGGGCTTTGAAGGCGATGCTATCGACAGACACGGTAACAACGCGGCCACCTGAGATCTCTTTTGCTAAGATAGCACCGGCTAAATCAAGTTGAGACATAATCCAGCCACCAAAGATATCACCGTTGGCGTTGGTGTCGGCTGGCATTGCAAGGGTGCGAAGCAGCAATTGCCCGCGAGGAATATTATTTTCTGATGTCATGATGCGGCTCTGTATTACTCTGAATCAGGTTCTTTTGGCATATGGTGGTAAATATAGCCGCCGGTGGCAAGGGTAAAGATCAAAGTCAGGATTAATAGACCGAAGACTTTGAAATTAACCCACACATCCAGCGGTAAACGAAAAGCAATATAGACATTCACGACGGCACATACAACGAAAAACAGTGCCCAAGCGCCATTGATTCGGTTCCAGACCGGATCCGGCAGGCTGATTTCTTTGCCTAACATACCTTTTATCAGCGGTTTACCTAGCAATTGACTGATAGCCAGCCCAACAGCAAAAATGCCGTATACAATGGTGACTTTCCATTTGATGAAGTTGTCATCGTGCATGAAAATCGTTAGCCCGCCAAACACGGCAACGATGACAAACGTCACCAGTTGCATTTTCTCTACTTTTTTGTACAGCATCAAGGTTACAGCGAGTTGAATAGCGGTAGCGATAATTAACGCCCCGGTCGCTACATAGATGTCATGGGTTTTATAGAGAATAAAAAATATAACAAGAGGAATAAAATCAATCAGTTGCTTCATGTTAAGTGTTGTTAACCATTCTGAGGGTTTCTGGGTACATAGTACCTCAGTAAGCAAAAAGCTGCAGGTTTAAACCTACAGCTTATTGTTTTTTATCTCAGTGAGCCGAGCTCAGTACCGCGTTTAGTTAGCTGCGGTGGCTTGATTCCGGCTCTGGCGTGTCCTGCGGTGCGTCGTTGATCATATTATCGACAATCACGGCACATGCGGCATCACCGGTGATGTTCAGGGCGGTACGGATCATATCGAAGATGCGGTCAAGGGCAAACAGCAGCGGCAGGCCTTCAATTGGGATACCGGCGGCAAGCAATACGGCTACCACCAAGAATGATGGTCCCGGTACACCGGCCTGACCAACAGCACCTAGGGTTGAGGTGATGATAATGGCCATGTAGGCACCCATACCCAACTCAATATTGAACATCTGGGCAAAGAAGATTGCGACCAAGCCGTAATAGATGGCATTGCCGCTCATGTTAATAGTTGCGCCAAGTGGAAGAACGAACGAGGCAGTAGAGTTCTTCACACCAAGCTCTTCTTCACATACTTCCATGGTCACCGGGAGGGTTGCCATTGAAGAAGCCGTAGATAGTGCGACGGCCTGTGGCTTTTTCATTGCCGATAAGAACTTACGCGGTGAGGTTTTGCTAAAGACCTTGATCATGGCAGGATAGAAGATAAAGCCATAGATCAGAATCGCGATGATGTAGACCACAAATAGCTTGAACACCACCATCAGGGCACCAAAGCCAAAAGTACCGACAGCATCAGCCATCAGGCCGAATACCCCCAACGGAGCGACTTTCATTACGACGTTGATCATCCATACCATGGCGTCGACAATGGCATTAACACCGTTGATAAGAGGGTCACGGCGCTCTTTTTCCAACTTTGAAACAGCGATACCGAAGAAAAGGCAGAAAACCAAGATTTGGAGGATATTCGCTTCGTTCAGAGATTGGAAAACATTGGTTGGGATCATACCCAGTACGGTTGCCCAGAACGTCGGCATTTCACCTTTATCGGCATAGACGTTGGAGAACATGCCTTCGACGCCAGTCATGTCGACACCCACACCCGGCTGGAAGACCACCCCCATAAATAGGGCAAGCGCAACAGCGACCGCGGAAGTCAGGCCGAAAAAGCCCAGCGTCGACAGGCCGACTTTTCCTGCCGATTGGCTACTGCCAAGGCCGGCTGCACCGGAGATAATCGCCACGGCAACCAATGGGATCACCAACATTTTGATCAGATGGATGAAGATGCTGCCCAGCGGGGCAAACATACTGGCAGATTGACCCATCATCGCACCGACCAGGGTCCCCACACACATGGCTATGACGACTTGTACGCCGATATTGCCAAACAGTCCTTTTTCTTTTAACACGGTTAGATACCTCAGTTGTGTTCAATATTGTTCGCAAATCTATTGGCGATTTGTTCTGTAATTGTAGTAATTGTTAATTCAATAGTTCGCGCGTGTGTTTTTACACGGAATTATCAGGTTAATCAATCCTTCTTTTACCAGATTGGCGTTATTGGCTTTCAATCTAGTCATTATTGATACCTGGCGTTAACAAGTTGGTTACTGTATGGGGGGAGGGAAAAGAGATCTTTGATCTCGATTAATATTACCGAACAGAGCATAAATCAGTTAGGTATTCATTCTCGGTATCATAGAAAAACCGCCCACAAGGTTACTTGGGGCGGTTTTATATAGGTCGGCATGCTGCCCGGGGGCAATTAACGCTTACGCGTCGCAGCCTTCATATTGCTGATGAAACTGTGCATATTGCCCAGCATGGCATCATGGTCATCGAGGTTGTTCTCAATCACTTTTACGACCGCAGAGCCAGAGATTGCCCCCGCTGCGCCAGATGCAATTGCTTCGGCAACTTGCTGTGGTTCGGAAATGCCAAAACCAAGCAGGGCCGGAGGCGCATTGTGCGCCTTGAGGCTATCAAGCAGATGGTTGATTGGTGCGCCCGCTTTGGTTTCGGTACCGGTAACGCCTGCTCGTGACAGTAAGTAGGTGTAACCGCCGCCGAACTCAGACACGGTTTTCAGCGTCGCCTCATCGGCATTTGGTGGGGCGATGAAGATCGGGTGGATGCCGTACTTGGCCGCAGCAACGCGGAATTCTTCCGATTCTTTTACCGGCACATCGGCAACCAATACCGAATCAACGCCCGCTTTGGCACATTGCTGGTAGAAGTTTTCGATGCCATTAGCAAACACCAAGTTGGCGTACATCAGCAGGCCGATTGGCATGTCTGGGTACTTGGCTCGGATTTGGCTCAGCAGATCAAAACAGACCGCTGGGGTGGTGCCAGATTCAAGGGCACGGATCGTTGCCCCTTGAATCGTTGGGCCATCAGCCAGAGGATCGGAGAACGGGATCCCAAGTTCAAGGGCATCAGCGCCCGCTTCGACTAAGGTCTCGATGACTTTCAGTGACTGTGCCGGGGTCGGATCACCGATAGTGACAAAAGGAACAAATGCGCCTTCGCTTTTTGCCGCCAGGCGTTCAAATTGGGCTTGGTAACGATCCATTACAGCACTCCTTTTGCATCTAAAATATCGTGTACAGTGAAAATATCTTTATCGCCACGGCCTGACAGGTTAACGACCAGTAGCTGTTCTTTTTCTGGGTTTTCTTTGATCATCTTCAAGGCGTGAGCCAGCGCGTGAGCGGATTCAAGCGCAGGGATGATCCCTTCGCTGCGTGCGAGCTCTTGGAAAGCATCCAGCGCTTCGTCATCGGTAACCGCTTCGTATGTTGCGCGGCCAATCGCATTAAGGTGGGCATGTTGTGGGCCAACCGATGGGAAATCCAGACCTGCTGATACCGAGTAAGACTCTTCAACCTGGCCGTGCTCGTCCTGCATCAGTGGCGCTTTCATGCCAAAGAAGATACCCAGTTTACCGTGTTTAAGCGGTGCGCCGTGCATGTTGGTATCCAGACCTTTACCTGCAGGCTCTACGCCGATCAGGCCAACATTCTCCTCTTGGATGAAATCAGAGAACATACCGATAGCGTTAGAGCCACCGCCGACACAGGCGATAACCGCATCAGGCAGTCGACCTTCTTTTTCAAGGATCTGAGCTTTAGTTTCTTCGCCGATGATGTGCTGGAATTCACGTACAATGGTCGGGAATGGGTGAGGGCCTGCAGCGGTGCCCAGCAGGTAGTGCGCCTTGTCATACGTCGCGGTCCAGTCACGCATCGCTTCGTTACAGGCATCTTTCAAGGTCGCGGATCCCGAGTGCACAGGGATCACTTCTGCGCCCATCAACTTCATGCGGAACACGTTCGGACTTTGGCGTTCAACGTCTTTGGCGCCCATATAAACGCGACACTTAAGGCCTAGCAGTGCACAGGCTAGGGCGGTTGCTACACCGTGCTGACCAGCACCGGTTTCGGCAATGATCTCGTCTTTGCCCATGCGCTTAGCCAGCAGTGCCTGACCAAGTACCTGGTTGGTTTTGTGAGCACCGCCGTGCAGTAAATCTTCACGCTTTAGGTAAAGCTTGGTTTTCGTACCCTTGGTGAGGTTCTGGCATAACGTCAGAGCGGTAGGGCGGCCTGCGTAATCTTTTAGCAGGTCGATAAACTCTTTCTGGAACTCAGGATCTTGCTGGGCTTCGGTAAAAGCGGCTTCCAGTTGGTCCAATGCTGGGACGAGGATTTGCGGTACGTACTGACCACCAAACTCGCCGAAGTAGGCACTTATCTTACTCATGGTTTATTTTCCTTAATACTTTCTGATAGCCGCGAAAGCCGCTTTCAATTTCGTTGGGTCTTTTTTGCCGGGCTCGCTTTCTACCCCGGAGTTTAAATCGAGTCCTTGGCAACCAAGGCTTGCCGCTTCACAGACGTTGTCCGGATTAAGGCCTCCGGCGAGCATGGTGATTTGTTTTTGCTCATCGGGGATCAGGTTCCAGTCAAAGGCAATACCGGTTCCGCCAGACTGGCTACCGACCTTGCTGTCGAGCAAGTGGCGGTCTACCTGCCATTCATCCAGTACAGGGGCATGATCGGTCACCCCGTGTGCTTTCCAGATTTCACACTCAGCTGGCAGCTGGCCCTTCAAAGCCGCAATATAGTCATGGTCTTCATCGCCATGGAGCTGAACCGCTGATAGTGACAAGGCTTTTGCGGCCTTGGCCACCGCTTGTGGATCGGTATTACGGAATACGCCGACATATTTCAGTGGTGCGCCGCTCATCACCATGCGGGCTTGTTCGATATCGATCTGGCGTGGTGAGCCGGAGACAAAAATCAGGCCGCCGTAGACGGCACCGTTTTGGTAAGCAGCTGCCGCATCGTCGGCATGGGTCAGGCCGCAGACCTTGTTCTCGCCAAGTAGCACACGACGGACTGCCATCTCGATGTTGTCTTCTGCCATCAGCGAGCTGCCGATCAAAAAGCCGTTGGCGTAAGCGGACAGTTCACGTACCTGCTGGTGGGTGTAGATCCCCGACTCGGAAATCACAATCGTCTCTTCCGGTAGGCGAGGGGCCAGCGCTTTGGTGCGGTTTAGGTCGATGCTGAGGTCACGCAGGTTGCGGTTGTTGATCCCCACGACCTTGGCCTTGAGGGCAATGGCACGCTCCAGCTCTTCTTCGTTGCTGACTTCGGTCAGGATCCCCAGGCTAAGCTGCTCGGCAACCGCGGCCAGCTCACGGTACTCATCGTCGTTCAATACTGACAGCATTAGCAAAATGGCATCGGCATTGTAGTGGCGGGCCAGGTAGACCTGATAGGTATCAATCATGAAGTCTTTGCACAGCACGGGTTGGCGAACCTGGTTCCGTACCACTGGTAGGAAGTCAAAGTTACCCTGAAAATATTTTTCGTCGGTCAGTACCGAGATGGCACTGGCATGGCCGTTGTACACCCTGGCAATCATATCGAGGTCGAAATCTTGGCGGATCAAGCCTTTTGACGGTGAGGCTTTTTTACACTCCAGAATAAACGCCGCCTGCTCACCGGATAGGGCGTCGTAGAAGCTGCGATCGCTAGGTACCAAGCTATCTTTGAAAGTTTCAAGCGGTTGCTCGGCTTTGCGCGCATCGACCCAGAGGCGTTTGTCGGCGACAATTTTTGCTAGAACCGTTTCCATGCTTAACCTCGTGCTGCTAGTTGGCCGACAAGCTCAAAGGCTTTGCCGGATTTCATGACATTGATGGCCTTCTCGGTATTGGCTTTGAGATCTTCGTGGCCGAACAGGCGCAGCAGCAGGGCGACGTTGACTGCAACCGCTCCCATTTGGGCATCGGTACCTTTACCGGTCAGGATATGGGTAATAATGGCACGGTTCTCGTCAGGCTCTCCACCCTTGATTGCTTCAAGTGGATGGCTTTCAAGGCCGAAATCCGCCGGGGTCAAGGTATATTCGGTGATTTCGCCATTGATGATTTCAGCGACCGTGGTCTCGCCATGGATCGCTACTTCATCCAAGCCGCTACCGTGAACAACGGCGGCGCGTTTCATGCCCATGGCGGCCATGGTTTCGGCAATCGGGCGAACCAGCGCTGCATCATACACCCCCATCAGCTCGATGTTAGGGCGGGCTGGGTTAATCAATGGGCCGAGCACATTGAAGATAGTGCGGGTTTTCAGCGTCTGGCGTACCGGCATCGCGTGGCGAACACCGCCGTGGTACTCAGGGGCAAACAGGAAGCACACCCCCAGATCGTCAAGGGCTTCACGGGCTGTTTCAGGTTTCATCGCAAGGTTAATGCCGAACTTATCCAGTAGGTCCGAGGAACCCGACTTGCTCGATACGCCGCGGTTGCCGTGCTTAGCGACCTTAACGCCACACGCTGCTGCCACAAAAGCCGCTGTGGTTGAGATATTGATGGTGTTGGCGCCGTCACCGCCGGTACCGACGATATCGGCAAAGTCGTATTCAGGGCTTGGGAACGGGGTGGCGTTGGCAAGCAATGCCTTGGCCGCACCGGCGATTTCTGCCGGTGTTTCGCCTTTGATTTTCAGTGCCGTCAATACTGCCGACAGCAATACAGGTTCGACTTCGCCGTTGATGATGGCATCGAACAGGGTCTGGCTTTCTTCTTGGGTCAGTGCCTGCTGGTCGTAAAGCTTGTCGGCAATGGTGTAGATGGTCGCATCCATAATTAAAATCCTTGTTGTCTATGCTAGCTGATTCATCGGTCGGCAGATTATTGGTCGTTGTTTGGTGACGACGTGACCCAGTCCAGCGTATTGGTCAGTAGTTGGGCACCTTGGGTGGTGAGGATTGATTCTGGGTGGAATTGGTAGCCACACACGCGATCCTCATCGTTGGTCACTGCCATGACCAAGCCGTTGACATCGGCAATGATATTCAGGCTCTCTGGTACGGTCTCGGCAACCAGCGAGTGATAGCGGGCAATGGACAGTGGGCTCGGCAGTTCACCGAAGACAGCGTGGCCGGTGTGGCTCATCATGGCAGATTTGCCATGAACGATATCGCCTGCACCCGAAACCTTACCACCGTAAGCTTCAACAATGGCTTGATGGCCAAGACAGATGCCGATCATCGGCACTTTGCCGCGAACCTGTTTGATCAGCTCTGGCATACAGCCCGCATCAGCTGGTGCACCAGGGCCCGGTGACAATACCAGTACCGGGTTGTTTTTTTCAGCCAGCGCCTGCTCGACTTGCTCGACCGTCAGGCTATTGCGGTAAATCGTGACTTCGCAGCCCAGCGAGCGGAATTGATCAACTAGGTTGTAGGTAAAGGAGTCAAAGTTATCAAGCAGTACAATATGGGGTTGGGACATCGGTGGCTCCTTAGCGCGATTTGCTTGTGTTGGTGGTACTGGCACTGTGCTCACTGGCAATTGGTGCACTGTGTGCTTTGCGAATCGCGGTGATCACAGCCTGCGCTTTCCCCCGGGTCTCATCAGCTTCTGCTTGCGGAACGGAGTCATAAACGACACCGGCACCGGCCTGCACACTGGCTTGGCCATCTTCGACATAGGCTGAGCGGATCACGATACAGGTATCCATATCACCGTGGCCGGTCAGGTAACCGACGGCGCCGCCATAGCTACCACGACGACGCTGTTCGACATCACGGATAAGCTGCATGGCACGGATTTTCGGTGCACCGGTCAGGGTGCCCATGTTCATGCAGGCTTGGTAAGCGTGTAGGGCATCAAGATCGCCACGTAGCTGACCGACAACACGCGAAACCAAGTGCATGACGTGGCTGTAGCGGTCTACCGCGAGCAAATCGGCGACATAGCGGCTACCCGGCTCGCTGATACGGGCGACATCGTTACGGGCCAAGTCAACCAGCATCATGTGCTCGGCGTTTTCTTTCATGTCGCAGCGCAGTTCAAGTTCAATCCGGCCATCAAGATCGAGATTGATCGAGCCATCAGGATTTTTACCGCGGTGTCGGGTACCGGCAATCGGGTAGATCTCAATCTGGTTGCTCTCGGTGCAGTATTTGAGTGCACTTTCCGGAGAGGCACCAAAAACGGTGAAATCAGCGTCTTGCAGATAGAACATGTACGGGCTAGGGTTACCGACCTTCAGCTCTTTGTAGGCATTGAGCGGTGACGGGCACGGCATAGTAAACTGACGCGACGGTACCACTTGGAATACATCGCCATTCACAACATGCTCTTTTAGATCAACAACCTGCTGGCAGAAGTCTTCATCGCTCACACTGGCGACCGGCTCGCATTCCTCCAGTAGTTCGGCTGCTGGTAGCGGCATTGGCTCCAGGCAGGCTTCTTTGATGTGCTGCAGGCGGCGGCTCAGTTCGAAATAGCTAGAGGTGTACTCATCACCACCGAACAGGGTCGCCTGAAGCTTGCCTTTGCGGCGCTGGTGGTCGATGACCAACAGGGTTTCGGCAATGTAGAACAGGTAATCCGGGCAGCGGTTGTCTTGCTTGACGTCAGGGAGTGGCTCGAAGCCGTCAACCACGTCATAGGCAAACAATCCGCCGAGAAATAGTGCTTCGCGAGGATGACCGGCAATATTAAAGGCGTGCTGGATCATTCGCAGCGCGTCAAACGATGAGGTTTGGCGCAGGCGGCTGTCTTCATCCAAGGTGCGTTCTGCTGACGAGAAGGTCAGTTCCAATTGGCGTCCCTGACGTGTTGCATGGATATCGGAAGGCATCTTGCCTTCCAATGTTTGCAGCACATTCAAGCCGTTATCGGTTAAGGCCTCAAGGGTGACGACCTTGCCGCGGCAGACAATCCGGACTGCCGCGTCAATGAGCATCAAGCTCTTGAGATCTTGCTTGGAGTCGATTTCAGCCGACTCCAGCAATAGGTTGTGTGGACGGTCGCCACAGACGGAGTAATACAACTCAGTCGGATCCGCAACATAGGGTACATCGAGGCTGAGCAGTTCCAGCTCGCCGACGCCTAGTGGGGTAGTATTCACAGCGTTCTCCCTGCCGCTTCTACAAACGGTTTCAACTCTTGCATCAACTGTTCAAACATTGGACCGGTCAGTGCCTGGTGGCCGTCCGACAAGGCTTCACACGGGTTAAGGTGTGATTCGACGATAATGCCATCGGCACCAACGGCTGCAGCGGCACGTGATAGTGGGATCACCAGTTCACGGACGCCGGTACCGTGGCTTGGGTCAACGACCACCGGTAGGTGAGTGCGTTGCTTCAGGTAAGCCACAGCGTTCAAATCCAATGTGTTCCGTGTTGCTGTCTCGTAGGTGCGGATTCCACGTTCACACAGGATGATATTCGGGTTGCCTGCATCGTAGATATATTCCGCCGCGAGTAACAGCTCCTCGATAGTGGCTGAAAGTCCGCGTTTGAGCAAGACCGGTTTTTTGCTTTCACCAACCGCTTTTAACAGGGCATAGTTCTGCATATTGCGTGCGCCAATCTGGAGGCAGTCGATATATTCACACATCGAATCCATCTGGCTGACTTCCATCACTTCCGATACGGTCGGGATCCCCAGCTGTTCATTGGCCATCTTCAGTAGCTTCAGTCCTTCCACGCCCATCCCCTGGAAATCATATGGACTGGTACGTGGCTTGTAGGCTCCGCCGCGAAGAGCAACAGCACCGTGTTTTTTCACCATTTCTGCCACGCTCAGTAACTGCTCTTCTGACTCAACAGAGCAAGGACCGGCGATAACGGCAAACTTGTCACCGCCAACAGCGGCATTGCCAAACCGTACCACGGTGTCGTGGGCCTGGACTTCACGGCTGACCATTTTGTACTTGGTCAGGATCGGCTTGACGTTCTCGACGCACGGATAGGCATCAAGATGAAGTTGCTGGAGAACACGTTCATCGCCTAGAGCACCCAGCACAATCCGCTCAACACCCGGCATGTAGAGAGGCTTGAGGCCGGCTTCTTCGATGCGGGCTAGGATTTCTTTGGCTTGTTGTTCGGTTGCATTTGGCTTTAGTACGATGATCATATTCTCTTCCTCTCAGGGCGCTTTCTCTGTTGGCGCACTGGTAAAATTCTTGTTTGGCTGAATTTGGTTATAAAAAAACCCGCGTCATGGCGGGTTTGTGTAATCTGTTTAAGGCACAGCTAATCACACCACCCGCGTTGGGAAGTGCCACCACCAAGATGAGAAAGCACGGAGCTGATGATGAATTTGCTGTACCATGTACATATCCTTTCAGTGTAATACTGGGTAACTGCGTACTAGTAAACTAGTTCGTAAATGTAAAGTCAAGAAGATAATTTATGTTGTTTGATTTACACAGCCATACCACCGCATCAGACGGGCGGCTGTCACCGGAAGAACTTGTTTCGCGTGCGGTTGAACGCCGCGTCGATGTTTTGGCCATTACCGATCATGATACCGTGGCTGGCCTCGCCGCTGCCGAGCAGGCGATAGAAGCTAAAAATCTGCCTCTGACTCTCATCAAAGGAATTGAAATATCGACACTTTGGCAGAATTTTGATATTCACATTGTCGGCTTAAATATTGACCCTGAACACCCAGCAATGGTTCGCTTGATTGAAGAGCAGGCCCAGCGCCGTGCAGAGCGTGCTGCCATGATGGGAGAGCGCTTGGAGAAAAACCGGATGCCGGGGGCACTGGAAGGGGCCAAGGCGATTGCTAATGGTGCAACCTTAACCCGGTCCCATTTTGCCCAGTGGATTGTCGAGCAGGGTTACGCCAAAACGATGCAGGCTGTTTTCAAAAAGTTCCTGACCCGCAATAACCCGGGTTATGTGCCGCCGAATTGGTGTTCGATGGCCGAGGCCGTTGAGGCCATTCATCAATCGGGTGGACAGGCGGTGCTGGCCCATCCCGGCCGTTACAACATGACCGCGAAATGGCAAAAACGCATGCTAACCGCGTTTGTTGAAGCCAAAGGGGATGCCATGGAAGTGTCGCAGCCTCAACAGTCACCTCAGGAGCGACGCCTGCTCGGGGATTATTCAATTGATTACAAGCTATTAGCTTCACAAGGCTCTGATTTCCATTATGCCTCGCCATGGACCGAACTTGGTCGCAATCTGTGGTTGCCCAAGGGGGTGACTGAAGTCTGGCTGGACTGGAGCGTTGAGAAGAAACGCATAGATGAGGAAGTGCGCGATTAGGCTGCATTTCCTATGGAGGAAGAATGAGTCAGTTTTTTTATGTTCACCCTGAAACGCCACAAGTACGTCTGATCAACCAGGCCGTGGCGATCATCCGCAATGGTGGGGTGATCGTTTATCCTACCGATTCTGGCTATGCCCTTGGTTGTCAGCTGGAAAATAAATCAGCATTGGAGCGGATCTGCCAGATCCGCCGTTTGAACGACAAGCATAATTTTACCCTGCTATGCCGTGATCTTTCCGAGTTGTCCCTGTATGCCCGCGTTGATAATGCTGCATTCCGCTTGCTGCGTAACAATACACCGGGTGCCTACACCTTTATCTTTAAGGGAACCAAGGAAGTACCGCGCCGTTTGATGAATCCGAAGCGAAAAACCATCGGTATCCGTGTGCCCGATAACGCGATTGCATTGGCCTTGCTTGATGCGCTGGGTGAACCGATGATGTCGACATCATTGATTTTGCCGGGTAACGAAACCACCGAAGCGGATCCTGAAGATATCCGCGACAAGCTAGAGCACGCGGTGGATTTAATCATCAATGGTGGGTATCTCGGTGAGCAACCGACCACGGTGATTGATTTCAGCAATGATGGTATGGAAGTGGCTCGGGTTGGCGCCGGTGACCCAACTCCATTTGAGTAAGCATCTCGGTTTACCTATTGCTATGCATCTAATTGTGCAGTGGGTGAGATATGACAGGAAATACCGCATGTTTACGGTGTTTTCTGTGGTATCTCAGCTAAGCTTTTGGCATAATCCGCCATCGCTTTAAGATGGCTTAAAGCATGATGATATTTCGACGCCTGTGAAGGCGACAAAGGTTTGTCTAATGAGTGAAAAATTACAGAAGGTACTGGCGCGTTCTGGCCAGGGTTCTCGCCGAGAAATCGAATTAATGATCCAGAACGGTCGAGTAAGTATCGACGGTAAGGTAGCCAAACTCGGCGACCGACTGGATGATCTGTCAGTCAGTGTTCGCATTGATGGCCATAACATCCAATTGGTGTCTTCTTCAGAAGAAGTGTGCCGTGTGATGGCTTACAACAAGCCGGAAGGTGAGTTGTGTACTCGTCATGACCCAGAAGGTCGCCGTACAGTATTTGATCGTCTGCCGCGTCTTAACGGTGGCCGCTGGGTATCAGTAGGTCGTCTTGATGCCAATACGGCAGGTCTGTTGCTGTTCACGACTGATGGTGAATTGGCTAACCGCCTGATGCACCCAAGCCGCAGTGTTGAGCGTGAATACATGGTGCGTGTATTTGGCGAAGTAACAGAAGATATGGTTCGCAACCTGGTTAAGGGTGTGAAACTTGAAGATGGTATGGCACGTTTTGAAGACGTGGTTTACGCTGGCGGTGAAGGTATGAATCATACTTTCTACGTAGTGATCACCGAAGGTCGTAACCGTGAGGTTCGTCGTTTGTGGGATTCACAAGGCGTGACAGTAAGCCGTTTGAAGCGTGTTCGCTACGGTGATATCTTCCTGACTAAAGATCTGCCGCGTGGTGGTTGGATGGAGCTTGAGCTCAAAGATGTCAACTACCTGCGTGAGAAAGTCGAGCTACCACCTGAAACGGAAACTATGCTGACGGTTGAAGGTCAGAAGCGCAAGCGTGGCGTTCGCCAGATCCGTCGTGCAGTACGCCGTCATGAAGAACGTTTGAACGATGATAGCGGCCGCGGTCGCCGTGGTGGGCGTCAAGACCAGCGTCGATCGACAAACCGTAACCAAGGTGAAGAGAGCAGCAACGAGTCGCGTCGTAAGCCTTCAGGAAATGTATCTAACCGTCGTGGTGAAGATAGCAGTGAGTCACGCCGTAAGCCGTCAGGCAATACAGCGAACCGCCGTAACCAAGGTGAAGAGAACAACGGTTCACGCCGCAAGCCGTCAGGTAATGCAGCTAACCGTCGTAATCCGCTGAAAAATAAGCCGGCTAAACCGCGTTCACGCAAGTAAGACCAGCGATAACAGCCGATAAATTTAAAAAGCAGCCAATGGCTGCTTTTTTTGTTGCCTGTTGTTTTGGAACACATCCGTTTAGGAGCAAGCTATTAACTTGCTGCACCCGGCTTGCGTTTGGGTTGGGCATCAATACACTGTCCGTTGACGTCCTTGCTTTCAGGGCCCATCAGGTAAAGGTACAGTGGCATGATCTCTTCCGGCGTTTTCAGCAATGACGGGTCTTCTGCCGGGAAAGCCTTGGCACGCATACCGGTACGGGTACCGCCCGGATTGATGGCATTGACGCGCACAGGGGTATTGGCCATTTCGTCGGCCAAAATTTGCATCATTCCCTCGGTGGCGAACTTGGAGATCGAGTAGGCTCCCCAGAAGGAGCGTCCCTGGTGACCAACGGTGGATGAGGTGAATACAATGCGGCCGTCTTCGGCTTTTTTGACCAGCGGCATAATGGCCTGGGTCAGCAGGAACTGGGCTTTGACGTTAACCTGCATGACATCATCAAAAGTATCTTCGCCAAGCTGGTCGAATGGGCTGAGCACACCCAGCAGGGAGGCATTGTGCAGCACTCCGTCCAAGCGGCCGAACTGGCCCTCGATGGTTTCAACCATATCCAGATAGTTCTGCTTGGTGGCACCCATCATATCCATAGGGATAATCGCGGGTTGCGGATAGCCCTGCGATTCGATTTCATCGTAAACGGCTTCTAATTTGGCGACGGTGCGTCCTAGCAAGATAACGGTCGCCCCATGGGCGGCATAGCTGATGGCAGCCTGGCGGCCAATTCCATCACCCGCTCCGGTTACCAGAATAACTCTATCTTTCAGTGAGTTTTCAGCGATTTGATAATCCACTGTGTACTTCCTTATTGGTTTTTTCGTCAGCTCATTGTATACCCAAACTATTCTCATCTTGAAGTGGTTTGGCTATATTGCGATAGCGGTATGGGTGACAACTTGGTTACAATGGCTTAATGCCAATAAATGAGGACTCGACATTGGATTTTTTGTTTGATTATGGATTGTTTCTAGCCAAGATTGCCACGGTGGTTGTCGCATTCATCGCGATTCTGGTGGTGGCTAAAAGTGTGAAAGGCCACCATGGTAGCCAGAAAGGTGAGCTAGAGGTCACTGATCTGACCGAGCAGTACAAGCACACTGTGCATCAACTGGAGTCTCACTTATTTGATAAGCCGTTGCTCAAAGCACGCGACAAGGCTGAAAAGAAAGCGGACAAGGAAAAGCACAAGGCAAGACAGAATGAAGTGAAGAAAGCGGCCAAAGAAGGCGATTTGTCGCACTCGCGTGAGCCTCGCCTGTTCGTTCTGGATTTCCATGGCAGCATTGATGCCCGCGAAGTGGCCTCATTGCGTGAAGAGGTGACCGCTATTCTGGCTGTGGCAATGGAAGGCGATGAAGTCTTACTTCGCCTAGAGACCGGGGGCGGTATGGTACATGGTTACGGCCTTGCCTCTTCACAACTTGACCGCCTAAAAGCGGCCGGGATCAAGCTGACGATCTCGGTCGATAAAGTCGCTGCCAGCGGTGGCTATATGATGGCGTGTATTGCCGATAAAATTATTTCGGCACCGTTTGCGGTTGTTGGCTCTATCGGGGTGATTGCCCAGTTGCCAAACTTCAACAAAGTCTTGAAGAAACACGATATTGAATTCGAGCAGATCACCGCCGGCGAGTTCAAGCGTACCCTGACGATGTTTGGAGAAAACACCGACAAGGCGCGTGAAAAGTTCCAGAGCGAGATCGAAGAGACCCATGGTCTGTTTAAAGAGTTTGTGTCTGCGCATCGCCCTGAGTTAGATTTGGCCAAAGTGGCTACCGGTGAGCACTGGTTCGGCAAGCAGGCACTTGAGCTGGGCTTGGTGGATGAGATTGGTACCAGTGATGATTACATCAGCCTATCGTGTAAAGATCGCGAAGTGCTGCAGGTACGTTATGTCCAGCGCAAGAAGCTGGCGGAAAAGTTGGCCGGTGTAACAGGCGACGCCGCTGATAATGTATTGCTGAAATGGATCAGTCGCGGTCAGCGTCCAATTGTTTAAACGTCCAATTGTATAAAGAGGTTACGATGGATCAAAAGTGGGCCTTGTTTTCATTTCGGGGACGGATGCGTCGCCGGGATTACTGGTTGTATAGCATACCCGTGCTGCTGGTATCGTTGCCGGTGTTTCTCTATACCACGCCGGAAAACGCGGGGAATCCGCTGCTTAATATTCTATCGATCATGGTGTTGATTTTTGTGTTTTGGGCGTCAGTGGCGCTGAATATAAAACGGCTGCATGATCGTAATAAAAGTGCTTGGTGGATAATACTGACCTTCTTGCCGTTGATCGGGCCGATCTTTGTGATTGTTGAACTGGGTATCTTAGATGGCACAGTAGGTGATAATCAGTTTGGTGCCGATCCAAAGGGGCGCGGTGCACCGCCGTCGGGGCCGAGTGCGGACAACGAATCTAAGGATGACAAAGATACGATGACCATTGATATGTAATCGTTTTACATCACTAGAAACGTTGTATTGCTAGAAGTAATCAGCCCCGTTTGACGGGGCTGTTTTTTTTGCCTTAGACCAGAATAAAAATCACTTGCCGAGGGTGAATTTCGGCGAGAGCTGATGGGCAAGGTATTTGAACATGTTGAACACTGCCGTGGTCTTTTCCGTCGGCAGACCGTTGTCATCGAGGAAATACTCGCCTTTGAAAATCAATACCCCGCCACGTTCTTCAACGGAGTTGGCCCGCATACCGTCGATGTAGGCTTCATGATCTTGGATTAGCTGGTTGGCAATCATCAGCAGCTCATCATTTGCAATGGATTCTTTGGTGTTCATTGTGTCTCTCTCATCTCACAGCAGTTCGCCGGTTGGGTCTCCGGCCAAGGTGGCTAAGTGTATTTGAGTTGATTCGGGATGACAAATTATGAAGACTATATCGGATGCCATTTTCGTGGCGTTGTTGATTTTTCGCGATGACTGGCTATATGTTGAAATAAAGGCCGTGATGGTTTGTGTGTGGTCAAAGGGTAAATCTGGAGGGTATAAAGATTAGGCATTAACCTCATGAATTGCCGAAAAATTGTGAGCGATGGCAAAAAATAGTGGTTTTTTATAGTCAAACCGGTGCTGAGGTGGTAATGATTAGCGCCCATTGGGGGAGATGTTTTCCTGTGTAGCGGCATAAATGAGAGGAATATCGCGTGGCAACCTAGCTTGTCGGCACGTTTTTTTCCTGTTCATCGAATGACGTAACTAGCTGTTAACAAGTGGGGAAGGGACAACCAAACGGTCTTGATTTGTCAAAAAGCAGTTGACCTTCTCCGATTGTAGCCCAATATGTAAATACCAATCACATTACGTAACTAGTTATCCGGAGCTGTCCTCAACCGGTTGGATTTCGCGATTTAAATAGTTACTTAATCAGTTTGGCGTACCAGCGTTGCCGTGCTAGTTCTAGTTTTTAGCGTGCAACTAGTTGTTTTAATTTTAAGTTTTGTAAGCACGAGGACGTAATAGAATTATTATGGGTAAATCACTCGTTATTGTGGAGTCCCCAGCCAAGGCGAAGACGATCAATAAGTACTTGGGCAAGGACTTTGTTGTTAAGTCAAGCGTCGGTCACGTTCGTGACTTGCCAACTGGTGCACGTAGCACTGGTAAGAAAGCTGCGGCTACTTCAACTAAGGGCTTGAGCGCCGAAGAAAAAGCGCGCATCAAAAAAGATAAAGATCGCAAATCGTTGATCAATAAGATGGGCGTGGACCCATATAATGACTGGGCTGCCCAATATGAAGTGCTTCCTGGCAAGGAAAAAGTGGTCAACGAACTGCAGAAGCTAGCCGAAGATGCTGACTTTGTTTATCTCGCAACCGATTTGGACCGCGAAGGGGAAGCTATTGCGTGGCACCTTCGTGAGATCATCGGCGGCGATGATGCACGTTACAAGCGAGTGGTTTTCAACGAAATCACCAAAAACGCTATCCAGCAGGCTTTTGAGCAGCCGGGTGAGCTGAACATGGATGGCGTTAATGCCCAGCAGGCACGCCGATTCCTCGACCGTGTGGTCGGATTTATGGTCTCCCCTCTGTTGTGGAAGAAAGTCGCACGTGGCCTTTCTGCGGGCCGTGTACAATCGGTAGCGGTTAAGCTGATTGTTGAGCGTGAGCGCGAAATCAAGGCGTTTGACCCAGAAGAATATTGGGATATGCATGCCAATACCCAAACTGCGGGCAACGATGCACTGCGTTTGATGGTGGCACAGCAGGCCGGCAAGGCGTTCCGCCCAGAAAATGAAGCCGATACCATGGCGGCAAAATCTTTGCTGGAGAAGGCTGCCTTCACGGTTAAAGACCGCGAAGACCGACCAACCAGCAGCAAGCCGTCAGCGCCGTACATCACCTCAACGCTGCAGCAGGCGGCCAGTACCCGTCTAGGCTACGGTGTTAAGCGCACCATGGGCTTGGCTCAGCGCTTATATGAGGCTGGTTACATTACCTATATGCGTACCGACTCGACCAACCTGTCTAAGGAAGCGGTTGAAGCGGCACGTGAGTTTATTGCTGGCGAGTACGGCGATAACTACCTACCGTCATCACCGAATGTGTACGGTAGCAAGGGCAATGCTCAGGAAGCGCACGAAGCGATCCGCCCTTCGAGTGTTGACGTGAAAGCGGAAAACCTTGAAGGCATGGAGCAAGATGCCATCAAGCTATACGATTTGATCTGGCGCCAGTTTGTGTCCTGTCAGATGGTTCCGGCGAAATACGACTCCACCACGATTACCGTGGAAGCGGGTGACTTTACCCTGAAAGCCAAGGGCCGTACCCTACGCTTTGCGGGTTGGACACAAGTTCAGCGCCCGTCTGGTAAAAATGAAGATACTACGCTGCCAATGGTTCATGTGGGCGATACGCTCAAGGTTGAATCGTTGGAGCCGAAACAGCACTTTACCAAGCCACCTGCACGCTTTACTGAAGCTGCGTTGGTCAAAGAGCTGGAAAAGCGAGGCATTGGTCGTCCTTCAACTTACGCATCGATCATCTCGACGATTCAAGACCGCGGTTATGTGCGTGTTGATCAGCGCCGCTTCTATGCCGAGAAGATGGGTGAAATTGTCTCGGATCGTCTTGATGAGAGTTTTGCCGATCTGATGGACTACGATTTTACTGCCCGTATGGAAGGTAATCTCGACAAAATCGCCGATGGTGATGCGGGCTGGAAATCAGTGCTCGATAAATTCTTCAGTGACTTCACTGGTGAGCTTGAGAAAGCGGAGCTGGATGAAGCGGAAGGCGGCATGAAGCCGAATAATATCGTATTGACTGATATCAAGTGTCCGACCTGTGAACGCCCGATGGGGATCCGTACTGCGTCGACAGGTGTATTCCTCGGTTGTTCAGGTTATGCACTACCGCCTAAGGAACGTTGCAAGACAACGATCAATCTGGGTGATGAGGACGGTATCATCAACGTGCTGGAAGAGGACGTTGAAACGGCTGCCCTGCGTGCCAAGAAGCGTTGTCCGAAATGTAGCACGGCGATGGATGCGTACCTGATTGATGCCGAGCGTAAATTGCACGTGTGTGGTAACAACCCAAGCTGTGATGGCTATGTGGTTGAGAAAGGTGAGTTCCAGCTGAAAGGCTACGACGGTCCGGTTATCGAATGTGACAAGTGTGGTTCTGATATGGAGCTAAAGAACGGTCGCTTTGGTAAGTACATGGGTTGTACCAGTGAAACCTGTAAGAATACCCGCAAGATCTTGAAGAACGGTGAGATTGCACCACCGAAGGAAGATCCGGTGCATCTACCTGAGTTGCCTTGCTCTCAGGATCCAGATGCTTACTTCGTATTGCGAGATGGTGCTTCTGGCCTGTTTATGGCGGCAAGTACTTTCCCTAAATCGCGTGAAACCCGTGCGCCACTGGTCGAAGAGCTGGTTCGCTTCAAAGATCGCCTGTCGCCGAAGTTCACGTATTTGGCTGATGCACCGACAGAAGATCCGGATGGCCGTCCGACAGTGGTTCGCTTTAGCCGTAAGACGAAAGAAAACTACATCCGCTCGGAAATTGATGGTAAACCATCAGGCTGGACGGGGCTGTTCATTGACGGTAAGTGGGAAATTACCGACAAGCGCAAGAAGCCGAAGAAAGAAAAGGCTGAATAGCTGAGATAAAAAAAACCGCCGAAAGGCGGTTTTTTGTTTTCTGGCTAGAGGCTAGTGGAAAAGCCAAGAGCTAAAGAAGCAAGAGTTTGGTATGGCTAAGCCTGTACACAATTCTGGATCGCCTATCGCCTATCGCCTATCGCCTATCGCCTTAAGCGGTAGCGAATGCCGGAACGCCACTGTGGAAGCGGAAGGTATCATCAGGGCTGTTGATGAGCTCAGCTTCGCGGGCACCGATTGCACGGATGCGATCGCTGATATCTTTCCCTGCGATTTGCTCGGCCAGCTTGAGGTAGTCTTGGTAATGGCGGGCTTCGGAGCGTAATAGAGATATATAGAATTTCTTCAGCTCAGTATCGAGGAAAGGGGCAAGCTTAGCGAATCGCTCGCACGATCGCGCTTCGATATAAGCGCCGATGATCAGCTTGTCGATTAAGGTACTCGGCTCATGGGTGCGAACAATCTTCATCAAGCCTTTGGCATAACGTCCCGCATGAAGGTTGGAGTAGGGGATCTCCCGGCTTTCCATGATCTCTAGTACCTGCTCGAAGTGGTGGAACTCTTCTTTGATAAGGCAAACCATCTTGTCTATCAGCTCTTCGCCATGGGCAAAACCGGCTTTGGGTGTTAGCTCGGCGGCAAGGCCGTTTTTCTTGCCATGGAAGCCACGTGCATCACGCTCAATACCATAGACGAACTCTTCATAAGGCTTGGCCCATGCAAGCAGTGCCTTGCCGCTTTCCGCGTCTACTGCATATTTACGGATCAGAAACATCGCGGTCTGGCTGGCTTTTAGCTCGCAGTTACAGTGGTCAACCAGCAGCGCAGTCAAATTTTCTGGTTTTCTGGCTTCGTTGATCCAAGCGTCAGGTGTCTCGCACTGCAGGAATTGTTTGATTGGCTCAAGCAAGGTGTCGATCATGTGCTGGGTTGTATTCATGGGTTAGGTTTGTTGAGTCTTGTTGTTGATTTTCGTCCAGTATATCAATGCTTGAGGTAAATGGGGAAAGGCGGGCAAAACAAAGGCCACCGGATGGTGGCCTTGGTCGAAGATACACAGTAGAAAGGCGGTTACCATTTCCGTTTGGGCTGGAACAGCACATCGAGCTCGTCTTGATCTTTTTCCAGCATTTGTTGACGCTGCTGCTCATTGGTCGTGTTTTGGCTGCTATCGATGTCTTTCAGCATTTTCTGCAGTTTGTCACGGGCCTGATTGGCATAGTCATCATTTTTGCTGGATAGGACATCAATCCCTTTTTTCAGCAACTGCTTGGCGGTTCCTAACTGCCTTTTGATGCGGGCCTCATTGGCTCGCTTGATCACGTTCTCGATGTTGATCCGAAGTTGGATACCCTCGAGTCGGGCATTCTCGGTCACAAAGGCCTGGGTTGGCATACGCCCTTTGCTATGTTCACTTTTGATGACGTTCTTCAGGCGTTTGACAAGCTGCAGCATGCCAAGCGCTTGCTTGTCGGTACTCGGCACCTTGAAGCTGGCGACGTCAGATTGCGAATAATTGGCTTGGAGCTGGTTGATTTGTTCGGCGACATTGCTAATACGCTGCGCCAAAGACTTATCCGTTTGATCCGTTTCCCTCATCGACTCCAAAGAGAACAATACCCGTTTGTTTAGGCAAACCAGTAAGTCTTTGCTGTAGGGAAGGTGGTGGGCGTTACTGATCAGTTCTTCGGTTGCATCAATAATCGCGATGAATTTTGCTAATTCCTGCTGCTTTGCGCTTTCCAGTTTATGTCGGTACTGAATAATGATGTTGTAGCCAACAATCAAGATCAGCAACAGGCTTACCAGGCCAATAATTAGAGGCATGCTCATGGGGTAGAGGACCATCCGTGCTAACGTGAAGCCTTATAAGATACACCATATCGATAATAGGTCATAGCCGCGAGATCGCTTTCTATCATATCGATGCTGCGCAGTAGCATGAAAACGCTAACAATGAGAGCAATAAGTGATTTTTTGAGGTTAATATCACTTCGCTGTCGGAAATTAGGCTCACAATGCTGGGAAACAGGGTCTATAAGTTATATAACATTATGTTATAACGCCCTGCAAAAAATAGCTCGGGGGAAGCTCTGAGAGAGGGCAAAGATGATAATGGACTATCACTAGGCGGAACCATGAAACTACAGCAATTAAGGTATATCGTCGAGGTCGTCAATCACAACCTGAATGTTTCTGCAACGGCAGAGAGCTTGTATACGTCTCAGCCCGGGATCAGTAAACAAGTCAGGCTGCTTGAAGATGAGCTTGGAGTGCAGATTTTCGAGCGAAGCGGTAAGCACTTGACGAAGGTGACGCCAGCAGGTGAGTCAATCGTCAAGATTGCGCGGGACATCTTATCACGGGCTGAAAGCATTAAGTCGGTGGCGGGTGAGCATACCCACCCTGAAATGGGAAACCTGAACATTGCGACGACCCATACCCAAGCAAGATATGCACTCCCTCCTGTGATCCAGGGCTTTACTGCCCGCTATCCAAGAGTCACACTGCATATGCACCAAGGAACGCCGAATCAGCTTGCTGATGCGGTGTCCAAGGGGACGACTGACTTTGCCATTGCCACGGAAGCATTGCACTTGTATCAGGATATGATCATGCTGCCTTGTTACCACTGGAACCGTTCGATAGTGGTGAAAGCGGATCATCCATTGGCCCAGAAATCAGAGATCACCATCCACGATTTGGCGGCTTACCCGTTAGTTACCTATGTGTTTGGCTTTACCGGCCGCTCTGAGCTCGACAGCGCCTTTAACCGCTCGGGCCTGACCCCGAGAATTGTGTTCACGGCTACCGATGCGGATGTGATCAAGACATATGTCCGGCTTGGCATCGGGGTTGGGGTGATTGCCAGCATGGCGATGGATCCGGCCACTGACAGTGATTTGGTCGCAATTGATGCCAGCCACATTTTCGAAGCCAGTACCACCAAGATTGGTTTCAAGAAAGGAACATTCCTGCGCAGTTATATGTATGACTTCATCAAACGCTTTGCCCCTCACCTTACCCGCGAGGTCGTTGATCAGGCGGTGACACTGAAAACCAATGCGGAAATAGAAGCCATGTTTGCCAAGATACCGCTACCGGTAAAATGATCCTGTTCAGGCTGCCATTTGGCAGCCTGTCTTTTTCACGATAAGAAATTGTCTCTTTCTGCCCATTTGTCTTATTTCCGTTTACAATATCGCGGATTTTTTCTGAATAACTCAAGAGTACACCATGCACGCCCCGCGCTTTTCCCAACTCGATCGCTTACTGACGGATACCCGTGAGTGGTGGCAATTCATGCCATTCTCCTCTTCACCGGCGGAATGGGAACTGCGCCACCCTGAGCTGACACACTGGCTACTTGGCTTGGACGAACCGCAACTGGCGAGTTTTCGGGAAAACCCCGAACAGTTAGCCGCGGCATTAAGTCATTGGATCCCGCAGGCCGGAGCGATGCAGGCTTTGGCTGCCCTAGACGCTTTGCCGCAGATCGAGCGGACTACACCGCGTGGTCTCGAGAGTGGTATTCCCGGTCGTAAATGGCAGCAGTTGCAGGCCTTTAACGGCGTACTACCGGCCTTATCATTGCCCTGGCTGGAGTGGTGCGCCGGGAAAGGCTTCCTCGGCCGGGTGCTTGCCGCTACCCACAATACGCCGGTGACAAGCCTGGAGTGGCAACAGGTGCTGTGTGACAGTGGTGAAGCGGCCGCCCGCAAACTGGCTTTGCCGATGACATTTGTCCATGGCGATGCGTTTTCGCCAGACAGTGGCAAGTTTATCCTATCGCAGCAGCATGCCGTCGCTTTACATGCCTGTGGTGATCTTCATGTCTCACTGTTGCAGCGTGTTGCCGAGCGCAAGGGGCAAGCGGTGAGTGTCTCACCATGCTGCTATCACCTGATCAGGGACAAGGCGTATCAGCCGATGTCGTCGCTAGCGAAAAACAGTGTGTTGAAGCTCAGTAAGCATGATCTTCGCTTGCCGTTGCAGGAGACGGTGACGGCAGGTAACCGGGTGCGCAACTTACGTTTTGTCGAGGTGAGTTTCCGGCTTGGTTTTGACAGCCTGCAGCGCAGTGTGACCGGAGAGG
Source organism: Photobacterium lutimaris (assembly GCF_003025555.1). Lineage (GTDB taxonomy): Bacteria > Pseudomonadota > Gammaproteobacteria > Enterobacterales > Vibrionaceae > Photobacterium > Photobacterium lutimaris. Next base: position 147,234 of record NZ_PYMH01000006.1, read on the forward strand.
ATGTGTACCTGCCGGTACCGAATGTCCAAAAGGCGTTGTTCAACGACGGTTTTGAGGCTTTCTGCCGTTGGGCGGCAGAGCAAAAGGGATTGGAATTACCGGATAATATCGATTTTGCCCACTGGCAGTATACCGGTGAACAGCGGTTTGATTGGGTGGAGCGGTTAGAGTTGCTGCGCCAGTTATTCCGTCGACCGTTGGAGATGTGGCTGGTTTATGATCGGGCATGTTTTATGGAAGAGGCTGGCTATGATGTCACGGTCGGAACATTTTGTGACAAGCCGATCACCCCACGCAATATTATGATTCATGCGGAGCTGAAGGGATAAATGTAAATCAGCATCGATGTTTATCTAGAGGCGTACGTTTACCGCCAAGCTTTAATACAAAGGCCAGTCATGTGTTGTGACTGGCCTTTGTTGTTCGCGAGCAAAAGCGGTTCCCTGAGAGGGCGGTTTACCCCGCAGCGTGGCTTACTTCCGGGATATCATTGAGCAGGGAGAAGTTGCGCTCCTCATGCTCGTGGGCTGGCAGAGGCCGGCCGAGGTAATACCCTTGGCAGAAGTCAAAACCGCATTGCTGCAAGTAGCGCAGTTGGGTTTCGGTTTCGACGCCTTCGGCAACGACTTTCAGCGCAAGCTTTTCGCAAATAGCCTGTGTCGCCTCGATAATGGCCTGGCTTCCTTTGTGCTCACCTTGCACAAAGCTTTGATCAAGCTTGACGGTACTGATCGGTAAGTCTTGCAGCTGTGACAGCGATGAGTAACCGGTACCAAAATCATCCAGATAGAGTTCGAGGCCCAGCGAGGCGAGATCATCAAGGCATTGTTTCGCTTCATCGTATTCTTGCAGCATGGTGGACTCGGTGAGCTCGAGTGCAAGTTGTGAAGACGGGATCTGGTACTGTTTCAGAAGTCCTTCGATGGTTGGTGCCAAGCTTGATTGTAACTGGGCGCGCGATAGGTTTACACTCATGATGAACGCCTTGCCGTACTTTACCCGCCACTGGGCAAGTTGCTTGCAGGCCGTTTTTAGGATCCACTTACCGAGCGGTACGATTTGACCGGTCTCCTCAGCCAATGGGATGAACTCCCCCGGTGAAACCTGTCCCAGCTCTTCATCATGCCAGCGGATTAACGCCTCAAAGCCTTTGAGTGACTTCGAGTTCATATCAACAATCGGTTGGTAGTAAAGCTCGAATGCTTCGGCTTCCAAGGCCAAAGTCAGGTGATGGCGTAGTGTCATTTTGCGATACAGGGCATCGGCCATGTCTGGCGAGAAATGATGACTGCGGTTACGGCCTCGTAACTTAGCACGGTGCATTGCCATATCGGCTTGAGTCACTAAGGTTTCGATATCTTTTGCGTCGGTCGGGTAATCCGATGTACCGATACTACAGCCAATCGACAGCTCGCCCACTTCTTTTAGGTGGAAGGGGCGGTTTAGGGCCTTGATGATCTGCTTGGCGAACAGTGGCGAACTATCGATGTTTCGGTGTTCGGCTTGGACAATAAACTCATCACCGCCAAAGCGCGCGAGAAGCCCTTTGAATTTGACTTCTTCCTGCAGCCGAATTGCGATAGCCCGCAGCAATTTGTCGCCAATCGCATGGCCATAGGTGTCATTGACCAGTTTAAAGCCGTCGATATCGAGGAACAACAAGCTATAAGGGCGCTGGCTGTGTTGGTTTTCGATGATGGCATTGGTAATACCGCGGCGGTTTAGTAACCCGGTCAGGAAGTCATGCTCGGCATTGTATTTGGCTTTGTGGAGCTGCTCTTTTTCCTGGCTGATGTTAATGAGGCTCAGTAGCAGCTGATGTTTATCAGACAGCCATTTACCGTCGATATTTAGCCAGTTGTGGCTTTTGCCTGTCCAGCACAGTCGTTTGGTTTTCAACACCCCTTCCGTTCTGGCGGTGGATAGCCATTTTTCAGCTAATTGGGCATCACCAAGAAAACTGGCGAGATCGTCTAGATCTTCACCGAAAGAGTGGGTAAAAGAATTGTTGGCACTGATCAGGTGACCGTCTTCTTCAAACAACAACGCGAGGTTTGAACTGCCAGAGAAAGCTAATTCGCGGCGCAGGCTGGCTTCTTCTGCAATCATTTCAACCAACATGACGGTCGAGCCATCAGGGCCGGGCATACCCGAAAAATAACATAATGCTTTTTTGATCATATTATTGGGGGAGAAGTACCACCAGGTTTTGATCTTTTCGCCTTGATGGAAGCGGCTGAGGTAGCCGTCTAAGATGGCAACGACGGCCTCTGACATATCTAGGCTGAGATCACGAGCAGTAAGCTCGCTGGTTGATTCCGCTTCCCATAAAGAGAGTGAGGCAGCGTTGGCCCACAGAATACGTTTTTGGTGAATATCGAAAATCCAAACAGGGGTCTGTAAGAACTCAAAGAGAGAATAATTTTGCTTCATCACCAAGGCTTTGTTATTTATTGTGATATTTGTCAGATGCTATATCAAAAACGGCGTTCGAAATATGCATACGGGATAAAATCGTGAGCTTTATTCACGAAACGTGAAATAATGTATGTAACATCTTGAAATTTAGCAAAAAAGGCGATAACGATCGCGCTTTTTTGCTATTGCTGTTGGTTTTATTGTAAAGCCAGTTTCACTTCTAGGCCGATGAATATCGGATCGTAGGCAGCACCCGCATCCAATGCAAAGTTGGCTGCTTCGGTATTGCCGAACCATGGTGTGTAAGTAAAACTCACATCGGCATCATCACGCCACCAGTCTGTAACCCAGTAGTGTATATGTCCAACAGGGTTGAGCAGAAACAGGCTGACATCGCCCATTGTTTGCGAACCCATGACCTTACCGCGGTTGGCAGTGATGTCCATCTCGGTTTGGAACATCCATTCACCAACGGCTGCACCAAACAGCGGTGTAACGATAATGTCTTGAATCGAAGGGACTTCGGCGAAGGCCTCTACACCGTATTCCCAGAAGAATGTCGACATTGTCGCGGAGTATAAAAATGACTCCCATTCGTTAAATCCCGAATGGCGGGCTGCGGTGTAGTAAACACCACCGAAATAGGGGTGCATTATATAGTTAAGGTAGTGGTCGTCTTTATCCCAGACCGGGCCTTCCTTAACGTTATTCCACCATTTTTTACCCAGACCTTTCAGGTTTGTATCCTCAGGGTCCCAGTTGGTCACACTCTCTGGCAGTAAAGTCATCAAACCAACGGTTGCCACGCTTAAACCGAGAATGGTGTATGACTGCTCCATGAGATAATCCCAGTCTTTCTCCGGTGCGACTGACAAGTGCTTGGGTAGTCTGTTGCTAGTTGGTTCTGTAGCGACTGGTTGCAGTGAAAGGCCTTGATCCATGGCTGTGTACTGGTACCCGTTAGCGACAGCAAGTTGCTGGCTAGCGTAGCTGTTTAGAAACGTTGGTTGTTGGTATGAACCAACATTGGCATTCTCATTCCATGCGAATGCAGGGGCGCTGGCAGCAAGCCCCAGAACAAGTGGTGACAGAAGTGAAGTGCGCAAGATACGCTCCGCAATAGATCAAGGTGGATAGGATAAAAAAGTGCGGGAAGTATCACTGAAATAACACAAAATTCCTAGTAGTCATTTATTATTATTCGGTAATTTTGTGCAAAATTTTTGTAAATATTAGCGATTTTTATGAATGATTGCTGGTGTTAGTAGCCTTGCTCAAATTTTTGTGGGGTGGTGTGTCGGAGTGTAGGGAAGCGTAAAGCGGCAAGTGTATGACACTTGCCGCTTTGGTTTGGGTCAGCCAACGGCAGGGATTAATCCCGCCATTTGCAGGAATTGAGCGGTAATGATCAGTACACCGGCACCAGTCGCAGCGATCATTGCGGGTTTGCCGCCGGCGACTTGGTAGCCAATGCTTTGATCGCCAGTGTTTCGTTGGACGCTGTTTACTTCAAGTTGCTTACGTTGGGCGCTGACCATGGCAACGGGAAGGAAAATAGCGAGAATAACCAAAGCGATGGCCGCAAAGCCCAGTGCCATGATGAAGCCTTGCGGGTAGAACAAAGCAAAAGCCAGTGGTGGCACGAATGTCATGGCTGCAGTCTGCAGACGGCCATGTTTTTTATCGTGCTGTTTGAAGCTGTCTGCAACGAAGTCGAACAAACCGAGGCTTACACCCAAGAATGAGGTTGCCAATGCCAAGTCAGCAAAAATAGAAACGGACTGACTCACCATTGGGTTATGCAGTAACTCGCTCAGTGAGCTGATAAATGCTCCCAGACTGTTGCTTGCCATCAGATCTTGTTGGCTAAGTACACCTTGGCTTGTCAATTGCCAGAAAATGTAGAGCACTAGCGGCAGGGAAGAGCCGATGATCATGACCTTTTTCAGGGCTTTGATATCCAAACCGATGTAGCGAACGATGGATGGGATACTGCCGTGGAAGCCAAATGACGTGAAAATAACGGGTAAGGCTGAAATGATCAGACCTTTTTCTACCGGCATGTTTACCAGGTAGCCCCCTTCCACGTTTGGTGCCAGCAAGCCGAGCATGATAACCAAGGCAATGGTTTTTAGGGTAAACAGCACCCGGTTAACCATGTCTACCGAGTGGGTACCGATAGCAACGACACTGGCAATACAGAGCGTAAACAGTACCGTACTGGTTTGAGCTGAGATGTCCAAACCAATCCAATTCGTCAACTTGTCGTTGAGCTGATCGCCCCCGCCCGCGATGTAGGCTGCACACAGTGAATACATCAGAAAGCAGACTGCAAAATTCGCTAGGTACTGACCTCTTTTGCCTAATAAATCCCGAGCCAATGAGTTCAGTGTTGCCTGGTGATCGGCATATTGGTGAACTTCAAGCATCAGAAGCGCGGTATAGGTCATCAACGACCAGATCGCAAACATTATCAAAGTGGCTGTGGTAAAGCCAAGCCCGGCTGAGGCCAGTGGAAGGGCAAGCATGCCAGCGCCAATGGTAGTACCGGCGATGATCAGCATACTGCCGAAAGTCTTGTTCATAGACATGGGGTTCTTTGCTCCGAGTATTCGATGTATTGGTGCTCGGGAGGCGGTGTCTGCACCTGTGGTCACTCCCTTTTCTGGATAAAGAGGGCCACAATGGCAATTAAGTGTCAGTATTTATTTACACTTCATATAGCCATTGCGGCTATCGATAGTCAGTGTTGGCATGATGGTTTTTCATGGTTTAATCCATTTCTTGTAGTGATTAATGGTGGTTTTCGATCTTTTTCTAACGCTTGCCACTGGTTGTGAACAATATAGGGATTGTATTTAACTGTCAACTTTCGTGTTTGTTGGTGTAAACCTTGCTTTACAGTGTTTTGGGTGAGGTATGTCGTAGGGCAATAACGGATTGACAATGATGGAATAAATGAAAAATAACGTACTGAAATAGCTAGAGATATGCTTGAATAGGCAAATAGATAAAGAGAAAGGATGTCGCAGGTCGACATAACAGGGGAAAGATATGCTGAAAGTCGCAATGATTAGTACGGGTGAAGAAGTGCTTCACGGGGACATTACTGACACCAACGCTGCGTGGATGTCGTCACTGTTCTTTCAGCGGGGCTTTCCTCTGTCGCGGCGGACGACAGTCGGTGATCAGCTCGATGTGCTCGCCAAGGAAATCGAGCACTGTAGCCTGACTGCCGATGTGGTGATCGTTAACGGTGGCCTGGGGCCGACAACCGATGATTTGACCGCGCAGGCTGCTGCGATAGCGGCCGACGTCGGGTTGGAGTTGGTCGATGAGTGGGTTGTGGCAATGGAAGATAAATATACTCGGCTTGGCCGTGTCATGCCCGAAACCAACCTCAAACAAGCGATGCTGCCGGAAGGTGCAGAAGTACTGGATAATCCGATCGGGACTGCTTGTGGGTTTGCGATGCGGATAAACAGGGCCTGGGTTTTCTTTACGCCGGGTGTACCGAGTGAATTCAAAAAAATGACCCATGAGCAAATTTTGCCGCGACTGGATAAAAACTATACCAATGACAGCGCACGGGAATGTATCCGCCTTTACACGTTTGGGCTATCGGAGTCGGGGATTGGCCAGTCACTGCAGTCTATTCGCCTACCGGCCGGCTTTGAGATCGGCTATCGCTCAGAAATCCCCTTCATCGAGGTCAAAGTCTTTTGTCCGCCGGGACATTTGCAAGCGCCTGCTTTGGTCGAGGCGATTGCCGACCAACTTGGTGACAACCTAGTCGGGTACAATCAACCATTGCTCAAGGCTGTTAGCCAGCTTATTGCGGACAAAGGCTATTCATTGGCAATTGCTGAACATTTTACCGGCGGCTTTCTAACCAGCTGGCTATATGATGACGAGTACTTGGCTGGATGTGTTGCTCAATCATGGATTCTGGGTAACGGCAGTGTCCCTGAGGATCATGACAAGGCACCGGTAGAGGCGACATTGTCGATGGCTCAGATCGCGCGGGATAAGAACCAAGCAGATATTGGTTTAGCGATAGGGGCAGAACAAGATGGCCGTGTGGCAGTAGCATTGGTGACGCAAGAAGGGGTGTGGTCGCAGCACGTGTCGACCAAACGCCGTTATGGATCGCGTGACTATCGCTATGTACTGGCAACGTTAGGGCTCGATATGCTCCGTCGCTGGCTCGAAGGAAAACCCGTGTTCGGCCACTCAGAGTCGCTTCAATGTATCGCCCAGGCGGGGAGTAAAGAGTAGATATTCCAATGTTGGTATGGGATCGGCCAAAGTGGCCAATGGGTGGATTCAGAGACTCGCTTGCTGATCGTGTTGTTGAAGTTGGTATTCGAACTCGACGTCGATATTGCTCTTGGGGATAGCGCAACATGGCAACACTTCGTTTGGGCCGATGAATGCCATTGAGTCTTGTTGGTCGACCGCTCCGGCTTTTAGCTTACAGCGGCAAGCGCCACACATACCGTTGCGACACTGGTACTCAGGTTGAAGGCCGGCGTTTTCCAGCTGGTTGAGCAGAGGCTCACGGCTATTGCCGTGAACCTCGATACCATTGACGCGAATGGCGACTCGACTCATAGTTCGAAGTCACCCAAGTCATCGGCGCTGACATCGTTGTCGATCTGGCCAACGAGGTAGGAGCTGATCTCCGCTTCCTGAGGCGCAACTTGAACGTTGTCAGATGACAACCAAGAGTTGATCCATGGGATTGGGTTCTGAGTCGCCCCCGGATAGGCATGCTCAAGGCCCACAGCTGCCATACGTAGGTTGGTGATGTACTCAACGTACTGGCACAGGATGTCTTTGTTCAGGCCGATCATCGAACCGTCCTTGAACAGATACTCTGCCCATTCTTTTTCCTGCTCGGCGGCATCACGGAAAATAGCAAAGCATTCTTCTTTGCACTCTTCAGCAATTTCAGCCATTTCAGGGTCGTCTTGGCCGGTGCGTAGCAGGTTCAGGATGTGCTGGGTACCGGTCAGGTGCAAGGCTTCATCACGGGCGATCAGCTTGATGATTTTGGCGTTGCCTTCCATCAGCTCACGCTCGGCAAAGGCAAATGAACAAGCGAAGCTGACATAGAAGCGGATTGCTTCCAATGCGTTCACTGACATCATGCACAGGAAGAGCTTTTTCTTGATATCACGCAAGTTCACCGACACGGTGCTGCCGTTGATAGTGTGAGTACCTTCACCAAGGCGGTGGTAATCGCTGGTCGCAGCGATCAGGTCATCGTAGTACTTGGAGATGTCACCGGCACGTTTGATGATCTGCTGGTTATCGACGATATCGTCAAACACAACGGCAGGATCATTGGTGATATTACGGATAATGTGGGTGTACGAGCGCGAGTGGATCGTTTCGGAGAACGACCACGTCTCAATCCAGGTTTCCAGCTCAGGGATCGATACGATCGGAAGCAGGGCAACGTTCGGGCTGCGACCTTGGATTGAATCAAGCAGCGTCTGGTATTTCAGATTGCTGATGAAAATGTGGCGCTCGTGATCTGGCAGGTTGTTGTAATCAATACGGTCACCAGACACATCCACTTCTTCTGGACGCCAGAAGAAAGAAAGCTGCTTTTCAATCAGCTTTTCGAAAATCTCAAATTTTTGTTGGTCATAACGCGCAACGTTGACTGGCTGGCCAAAGAACATAGGCTCTTTAAGTTGGTCGTTATTTGTTTGACAGAAAGTGCTATATGCCATCTTATCCTCAACATCGATGGGAGCCGAAGCTCCCACCGTTTCAAATCATTAAATCTTGCAGCTTGTGCAGTCGTCTGCGCCTACATCACCCTGGCTATCAGATGCGCCGTCACGGGTGTTGTGGTAGTACAAGGTTTTCACACCGAGTTTATACGCTGTAAGCAGGTCTTTTAGCAACAGTTTCATAGGCACTTTTCCGCCTTGCTGTCGGTTCGGGTCGTAATTGGTGTTTGCTGAAATCGCCTGATCGATGAATTTCTGCATAATACCCACTAGCTGTAGGTAACCGTCGTTGCTACCGATGTTCCAAAGCAGCTCATAGTTGTCTTTGTACTTGCTGTACTCCGGCACAACCTGCTTCAAAATACCGTCTTTCGATGCTTTGACAGAGACAAAGCCACGTGGCGGCTCAATACCGTTAGTCGCGTTTGAAATCTGCGACGAGGTTTCTGATGGCATCAAGGCAGACAAGGTAGAGTTGCGTAAGCCGTGAGTCTTGATTTCTTCACGCAGTGCTTCCCAGTCATAACGCAATTCGGCGCTACACACTTTATCGATATCTTTCTTGTAGGTATCGATAGGGAGAATGCCCTGTGCGTAAGTCGTTTCGTTGAATAGCGGGCATGCACCTTGCTCTTTCGCCAAGCCAACAGAGGCTTTAAGCAAGTAGTACTGAATGGCTTCGAATGCTTCGTGAGTCAGGTTGTTTGCGCTGCCGTCAGAGTAGCGTACGCCGTGCTTCGCTAGGTAGTAAGCGAAGTTAATCACACCCACACCCAGAGTTCGGCGGTTCATAGTTGAACGATAAGCCGCTGGCAATGGGTAGTCTTGGTAATCTAGAAGTGCATCTAGGGCACGGACCGTTAGGTCAGCCAGCTCTTCCAGATCGTCCAGTGTATCAATGGCGCCAAGGTTGAACGCTGATAGCGTACACAGGGCGATTTCACCGTTTTCGTCTTCCACGTTGTTCAGTGGTTTGGTTGGCAGTGCGATTTCCAGACATAGGTTAGACTGGCGGATTGGCGCAACACTTGGGTCGAACGGGCTGTGTGTATTACAGTGGTCGACGTTCTGAATATAGATACGGCCAGTTGATGCACGTTCTTGCATCAGCAGTGAGAATAGCTCGATGGCTTTAATCGTTTTACGCTTGATGCTGCTGTCCTGTTCGTATTTCACGTACAGGCGCTCGAATTCTACTTGATCGGCAAAGAATGCGTCGTACAGCCCTGGAACATCAGACGGTGAGAACAAGCTGATGTTTTCGCCTTTGATCAGGCGGGTGTACATGAGTTTGTTGATCTGCACGCCGTAGTCCATGTGGCGAACACGGTTTTCTTCAACGCCGCGGTTGTTCTTAAGTACAAGCAGTGACTCTACTTCACCGTGCCAGATTGGGTAGAACAAGGTCGCCGCACCACCACGAACACCACCTTGTGAACAACACTTAACGGCTGTTTGGAAGTATTTATAGAATGGGATACAGCCGGTGTGGAAAGCTTCACCGCCACGAATTTCCGAACCTAGGGCACGGATACGGCCAGCGTTGATACCGATACCGGCACGCTGAGACACATAACGAACAATCGCGCTTGCTGTTGCGTTGATTGAATCCAGGCTGTCATCACACTCGATCAGTACACATGAGCTGAACTGGCGAGTTGGTGTACGCACACCCGACATAATTGGCGTCGGCAGTGAGATCTTAAATTGAGACACGGCATCGTAGAAGCGCTTAATGTAAGCCATGCGGGTATCGCGTGGGTATTTGCCAAATAGGCAAGCGGCGATCATCATGTACAGGAACTGGGCGCTTTCGAAAATTTCACCGCTAACACGGTTCTGAACCAGATACTTACCTTCCAGCTGCTTAACAGCAGCATAAGAGAAGTTCATATCACGCCAGTGATCGATGTAGTCTTCCATCAGATCAAATTCTTCGCGGCTGTAATCTTCAAGCAAGTGCTTGTCGTACTTACCTTTATAGACAAGCGTCGTCACATGGTCAAACAGCTTTGGTGGCTCGAATTGACCATAGGCTTTCTTACGCAGGTGGAAAATAGCCAGGCGAGCAGCCAGATATTGGTAATCGGGTGTTTCTTCAGAGATCAGATCAGCTGCAGCTTTAATGATGGTCTCGTGAATGTCTTCAGTTTTGATCCCTTCATAGAACTGAATATGAGATTTGAGTTCGACCTGTGAAACCGAGACATTCTCTAAGCCTTCGGCGGCCCAAGTGATGACTCGGTGGATTTTGTCGAGGTCGATACTTTCTGTGCGTCCATCACGCTTGGTAACAGTGAGCTGTTGATTCATTTTTGGTAGTTTTCCCAGATTTCCATCAATAGCAGTGCTTTTTGTAACTTTCAGCAATAATGTTAGCAAAGATTGTGATCTTTGTTGGATTTATGATTGCCGGTTAAAACACTATATATGGGGGTGTTGAGCTTATGGTGTTACAAGATAGTGGTGAGAGGGGGGTAATGCAAGGCGGTAATTTTTAACCGGCTGTGGATAACATGGGGATTCATAAAATTAAGTTAGTGCCCACTGACTGATTTGCGCAGGTATGACAATATCATAGGAAAAATCAAAACTTTTTGAGGTAAAAAAAAGCACCTGCAAAAAAAAAAATCTTGATTTTTTGCAGGCATTATACGTACTGATAAACGTCATATTTTTTGGTTATTTCTTGGTTAGTTAGTAGCACGTCCTAGTAGTTCGAGCTGCTGATAACCGCTAAAATTTCACTCGGGTGAGTGAGTACACCGAGTGCATGCCAGTCCGAGGGCGTGTGCTCGTCGCCAATATATCCCCAACCAGCGACATAGCCAGCCATATTGGCGGCTTTTGCGGCAATCATGTCTTTTTCGATATCACCGATATAAATGCAGTCGCGATGATCGACGCCCATCTGTTTACTGGCATGGAGTAACGGCTCGGGATGGGGTTTGGCGACAGCAAGGGTATCGCCGCAGACAACCGTTTTGGCACGGAGCAATTCGGGGAAGAAGGGGAGTAGCATATCGGTCAGGAAGCCAGGCTTGTTGGTCATGATCCCCCAATCTATCCCTTTGTCATCCAGTTGTTCAAGCAGGGCAACCACGCCGTGGTAGAGCGATGTGTTGACACAAATATTATCTTGGTAATAGCGCAAAAAATCGTCCCTCAGCGCCATGATATCAAGGTGTGCGGGAATGGTACCAAACCCGGCTGTCAGCAACCCCTTGGCGCCCATGCTGGTATTGGCCTGGATTTGTTTATGGGTCAGCGGTGGTTGGTTGTGATCGGCCAGTACCCGGTTAGCCGCATGTGCCATATCAGGAGCGGTATCTAGCAGGGTGCCATCCAGATCGAACAATACCGCTTTTTTTTTCATCGCCATATACATGTCCTTGTATCGAGAAAGGGAGCATTACTGTGTATATCAATGAGTATATACGTGGCGGTAGAGGAAAAAGCGATCAGTGCGATCTATTGCAAGAAATTCGCTGCAGACTGCGAAGCGGTGAAAAGCGGATGCAAAGGAGAAGTGCTTAATGAAGTAAAGCGTGGCTGATCAAAGTCGCTAGGGTGGATCCACCCTAGCGAAAAGGGGGGCTACAGCAGCGTGGTATGCACGATGTAGTTGACATCGACATTGTTGCCCAGCCAGTAACGGTCGGTCAGAGGGTTGTAGTGCAGGCCGGTTATATGACGGTCTTGCAGCGGTGTGGCGTCAATCATTTCCAGCAATTCCGACGGGCGGATAAATTTCTCGTGGTCATGGGTCCCTTTGGGAACCAACTTCAATAGCTGTTCGGCGCCGACAATGGCAAACAGATATGATTTGAAGTTGCGGTTGAGTGTTGAGAAAAACACGTGGCCGCCAGGCTTGACCATTTTGGCGCAAGCAGCGATGACCGATGCGGGATCAGGGACGTGTTCCAGCATTTCCATGCAGGTCACCACATCGTAGGTGGCTGGAAAAAGCTCGGCGTGCTCTTCTGCCGTCCGCTGGACATACTCAAGTTTGGTGCCTGTTTCCAGAGCGTGCAGGCGAGCCACGGTCAACGGCTCCTTACCCATATCCAGCCCCGTTACCTCTGCGCCTTCGACGGCCATACTCTCGGCCAAGATACCACCGCCGCATCCGACGTCGAGTACCTTTTTGCCAAAGAGCCCTTCGGCACGATCAAGCACGTAGTTGAGGCGTAGAGGGTTGATTTGGTGCAAAGGCTTGAACTCACCTTCCAAATCCCACCAACGGGACGCCATGTCTTCAAATTTACTGATTTCTGCTGGGTCTACATTCAACTGCTTGGTCATGAACCTTTGCCATATTCCTTTTTGATAGCGGCATTATATACCCAAGCTTATTGAAGGTGCAGGTGTTAGAGAGAAATTATTGGCATGTAAAGAAAATTAAGAGGGGGATGGCTGTCGCTCTGAAAGGAAGAAGAGCGACAGAATTAGCCATATGCGGTCACAAGAGAGGCGAACAGCTTCGAAAAAGGAGAAGTAAAATGTGTCTCGCTGCCCTTATAAACAATTCAGGCTCAAAAGCGGTGATGCGTTATGTTCGCACTGTGACTTCTAAGCCTGATAAACATTCCGTGTTTGCATAGGTTTTACTCAGCTGGTTCTAGCATGGCTAGCTGCATCATATCAGCCTGTCCACTGCCGGTTGTCATCGCAATACCTGCAATAATGAGCATTAGAAGATATTTGCCACCAATGACACACATACCTAGTGTTGTGATTACTCTGCCTAACATAATTGACCTCGCTTATGGGTTATTTTTGAAATCTTAGATTTTGTTCTTACGTGGTCAATTGTACCGATCTGCCTGAAAGCAAAATTGATAATGATCAGTTTTCTGTTCAGCTTTCAGTCAGCTCGGCGAAGAAGTGGTGTAATTCCGATCTTGGTCAATAATTTACAATTGGTTGCAATTTAATCGTGCCAGAATCAAAACGACGAAAAGTAATAAAAAACAAGCTTTGAATAAAAAACAGGCTGTCAGCGAGGTAATACTTAGATTAGTGCTTTCGATTTTTTTTCAATCCGCTAAATTACTCACAACATAGTAGTGAAAGGTGTGCCTATCTGGGCTGAAATATGCTATATTCTCGCACCTTGCACGTATGGTACTAGACGTTATAGATATCGTCTTAAATTGGCTCTCAGCCCGTTTTAGCGCTAGCTATGCCGTTTAGTATACGTATACGACAGAAATTACCTGAGGGATATTGGCTCCATGAGCGATCTTGCAAAAGAGATCACGCCCGTAAACATTGAAGAGGAGCTGAAAGGCTCATACCTCGACTACGCGATGTCAGTTATCGTGGGTCGTGCTCTTCCTGATGTGCGTGATGGCCTTAAGCCGGTACACCGTCGCGTTTTATTCGCGATGAACGTGCTGGGCAATGACTGGAATAAAGCATATAAAAAATCTGCCCGTGTGGTCGGTGACGTAATCGGTAAATATCACCCGCACGGTGATAGCGCGGTTTACGATACCATCGTACGTATGGCGCAACCTTTCTCTCTTCGCTACATGCTGGTAGATGGTCAGGGTAACTTCGGTTCGATTGACGGCGACTCTGCTGCTGCAATGCGTTATACCGAAGTGCGCATGTCCAAGATCGCCCATGAATTGTTGGCGGATCTTGACAAAGAGACGGTAGATTACGTTCCTAACTATGATGGTACCGAGCAGATCCCTGCGGTACTGCCAACTCGGGTCCCGAACTTGCTGGTTAACGGCTCATCGGGTATCGCGGTTGGTATGGCGACGAATATCCCGCCTCATAACCTTGGTGAGGTCATTGATGGCTGTTTGGCTTATATCAATGATGAGAGTCTCACCATTGATCAGCTGATGGAGTATATCCCAGGTCCGGATTTCCCGACTGCAGCGATGATCAGTGGTCGTAAAGGTATTGTCGACGCCTATAAGACAGGTCGTGGCAAAATCTACCTGCGCTCAAAAGCGAATATCGAAGTTGAGAAGAATGGTAAAGAAACCATTATTGTCACCGAGATCCCTTACCAGGTTAACAAGGCTCGTTTGATCGAAAAAATCGCCGAGCTGGTTAAAGACAAGAAGATTGAAGGCATCAGTGCCCTGCGTGACGAGTCTGACAAAGACGGTATGCGCATTGTTATCGAATGTAAGCGTGATGCTGTGGGCGAAGTGGTTCTAAATAACCTCTACGCGCAAACTCAGCTGCAGACCACATTCGGTATCAACATGGTGGCACTGGACAACGGCCAGCCGAAGACATTCAACCTGAAAGACATGTTGAAGTGCTTCGTCAACCACCGTCGTGAAGTGGTAACTCGCCGTACTATCTATGAGCTACGCAAAGCCCGTGAACGTGCCCACCTTCTTGAAGGCTTGGCACTGGCACTGGCCAATATCGATGAGATCATCGAACTGATTAAAAACGCGCCGACACCTGCAGAAGCAAAAGCTGGCCTTGTTGCTCGTGGCTGGGATCTTGGTAACGTTGCAGCAATGCTTGAGCGTGCTGGTACCGATGCTGCTCGCCCAGAATGGCTGGAAGAGCAATACGGTATCCGTGATGGTCAGTACTACCTGACCGAACAGCAGGCACAAGCCATTCTCGATCTTCGTCTGCACAAGCTGACCGGGCTAGAGCACGAGAAGATCCTTGGCGAATACAAAACGCTGCTTGAAGAAATTGCTGAACTGCTATACATCCTTGGTAGCTCAGAACGTCTGATGGAAGTGATTCGCGAAGAGCTAGAAGCGGTTAAAGAGCAGTTCAACGATGTACGTCGTACTGAAATCACCGCAGCTAGCCACGATATCGACCTGGAAGATCTGATCAACCAGGAAGACGTTGTTGTGACGCTTTCTCACGAAGGTTACGTCAAGTACCAGATACTGAGCGACTACGAAGCACAGCGTCGTGGTGGTAAAGGTAAAGCTGCAACGCGTATGAAGGATGAAGACTTCATTGAGCGTCTGCTGGTGGCCAATACCCACGATACCATTCTGTGCTTCTCAAGCCGTGGCCGTATGTACTGGCTGAAAGTGTACCAGTTGCCGCTGGCTAGCCGTACTGCCCGTGGTAAGCCGATTGTTAATATCCTTCCGCTGGAAGAAGGTGAGCGAATTACCGCTATCCTGCCAGTGAAAGAATATGAAGCTGACAAGTTTGTCTTCATGGCAACCGCTGATGGTACTGTTAAGAAGACACCTTTGACGGACTTTAGCCGTCCGCGTAGTGCCGGTATTATTGCCGTTAACCTACGAGAGGGTGATTCGCTGATTGGCGTTGACGTTACCAACAGCACAGACCAAATCATGCTGTTCTCTGAAGCGGGTAAAGTGGTTCGCTTCTCGGAAGAGCAAGTACGTGGTATGGGCCGAACGGCTGCCGGTGTTCGTGGTATGAAGCTGGCGGAAGGCGATAAAGTTGTCTCGCTAATCGTGCCTCACAACGACGGTGATATCCTGACGGTAACTGAAAATGGTTACGGTAAGCGTACAGAGCTTGCTGAGTACCCGTCGAAGAGCCGTGCGACTCAAGGTGTTGTGTCGATTAAAGTGTCTGACCGTAACGGTAGCGTTGTCGGTGCTGTCCAGGTTGAAGACGGCGACGAGTTCATGATGATCACCAATGGCGGTACGCTGGTTCGTACCCGTGTGGCCGAAGTGAGCCGTGTTGGCCGTAATACCCAGGGTGTTACCTTGATCCGTACTGCTGAAGGCGAGTTGGTTGTTGGCCTACAGCGTATCGATGAGCCGGAAGAAGACGAGCTGATCGAAGACGCGGAACTGGTCGAAGGAGAAGCGCCGGCAGAGGGCGAAACGCCAGCTGCGGACACTCCAGCAGACGACTCTTCTGAGCAAGAATAACTAACCAGTTAGTTAGTCTGATAAAAACGCAGCCATCAGGCTGCGTTTTTTTATGCCCGAAGGCGATGCCAAATAGGATGCGACCACTATTTTCGCCTTGCCCCTTTTCAGCACCGTCATAAAGGTGTAAAAACAGACATGAGTCACAATCTCTAGTCACAACCTTATGTTTTCCCAGCAGGAGCAAGTCTTTCACCATGGACAACGTTTATAACTTTTGCGCCGGCCCAGCGATGATCCCGGCAGACGTATTGAAAAAGGCCCAACAAGAACTGATTAATTGGAATGAATTAGGCACTTCGGTGATGGAAGTCAGTCACCGTGGCAAAGAATTCATTGCAGTGGCCAAACAGTCCGAGCAAGATTTACGCGACCTGCTTTCTATTCCTGATAACTACCACGTTCTGTTTTGCCATGGTGGGGCACGTGCCCAGTTTGCCGCCGTGCCGATGAATTTGTTGGGAGACGCTGATAGCGCCGATTATATGGACGGGGGCTACTGGGCCCATAGCGCAGCTCAGGAAGCATCGAAGTATTGCCAGCCGAATGTGGTCGATATCACCTGTGAGCGAGATGGCAAGAAAGCGATCCTACCTGCTGCAGAGTGGCCGTTGTCGGATGAGGCGGCGTTTGTTCATTTCTGTCCCAATGAAACCATTGATGGACTGGAAATCCGTGATTTGCCACAAACCGACAAGCCGATTGTGGCTGATTTGTCATCGACGATCCTTTCTCGTCCGATTGACGTATCTAAATACGGTGTGATTTATGCCGGTGCCCAGAAAAATATCGGCCCAGCCGGTCTGACTATTGTCATTGTTCGCGATGATCTGCTGGGCAAGGCCAAGTCGATTCTGCCAAGCATTCTTGACTATACCGTCCAGGTCGATAAAGAGTCGATGTTCAATACCCCGCCAACCTTTGCCTGGTACCTTGCCGGCGAAGTATTCAAGTGGCTGAAGGAGCTGGGTGGTGTGGAAACGATGGAACAACGTAATGTAGTCAAAGCCAATGTGTTGTATGACTACATTGACCAATCAGATTTCTACCGCAACGACGTTCACGCTGATAACCGTTCATTGATGAATGTCCCTTTCCAGCTAAAAAACCCTGAGCTAGATGGTTTGTTCCTAGAGCAAGCCGATGCGGCCGGGCTGAAAGCGCTCAAGGGGCACCGTGCAGTCGGTGGCATGCGTGCGTCGATTTACAATGCGATGCCGGTTGAAGGCGTGCAGGCCCTGGTCGATTTCATGGCTAAATTCGAGCAGGAAAATGCGTAAATAGCCGTTTTGGCATCGAAATACTAAAAGCCGCTATCTGCGGCTTTTTTTACATCTGGGAAATGGGGATGCTCGTTACGGATGCTGTGACTGAGCAGGGTATAGCAACCTGTTTGTTGCGAAACCTGCCTGCTCAGCAATGGCAACATAGCGAGCGATTTTTGCCTTGTCCATGATGGGTTCTCTGGCGAGCAGCCATAAGTAATCGGTGTTGTAGCCGCTGACGAGGGCAACCGAATAGTCCGGTTCGAGATAAAAAACCACGTAACTGCTGTAGAACGGTCCGAAGAAAGAGACCTTCAGGTGGGCTTCGTCGGGTTCATCAACCAAGACCGCCCGTCCCTCAGCTTGCTGCCATTGCTGGTTTTCTGTGTGATAGCCACGGTTGATCACTGTGATGGAGCCGTCATCATTGCGGCTATAGACCGCACTGACATCACTCAGACCACGCTCGAAGCTGTGATCGAGCCGAGCGATTTCGTACCAGGTACCAAGGTACCTATCGATATTGAAGGGGGAGACTGGCTCGACAGATTGCGGCATGCCGGTACAGCCCGCCAATAGTGTTGCGCTCAACATGGTACACAGCCATGTAATAAGGTTGCTGGACTGCCATTTAATTAGCATTTTCTCCATTCCTTGAATTGTCGAGCTGGCGAAACACAACGGTGGTTTTAAAGTGGGTATTATTATCCTCTGTGGCAAATTGCCACCCCATTTTTTCGCATATGCGCTCAACGATGACCAGCCCGCAGCCGTAGCCTGCATTGAAGGTTTCATTGCCATCATGGCGGTTAATGATAGTGAGCTCATTGCCAAAGAGTTGGATTTCTATATCTCCAATACTGTAGCTGAAAGCGTTTTTGATCAAATTGTTCATCACGATATTGATGAAGCTTTCAGGAGCGGAGATGGTGCTTGGTGACATTATCTCCAGAACGTAGCTGGCATCTTGCTTGGCAAAGATGGGGGACATGATATCGAGTTGCTGGCGGAGATTATGTTCAAGTTGATAGGTCCCGAAATGGTGCTGGTCAACGCTCTCCTTGCCCAGCAATAAAAAGGCTTCGGTCAACTCGCGCATTTCTTCGCTGGCTTTTTGTAAGCGATTGATGGCCTTGATTGCCACCGGTGGCTGGTCAGGTACTTTGCTGAGAAGTTCAGCCGAGCCTTGAATGACCATGATCGGAGTACGGAGCTCGTGCGATGCGAAGCGGCTGAAGTCATGTTCGCGTTGAAAATAGCGGGCGATGTCAACTTTGCTTTCGTGCAGTGCTTGCTCGATCTCTCGCGTCTCCTTGTAGTCGGTCTCGACCATGAAGTCGGGTTGATTGGGTGGCATGTTACGGATTTTGTGCTCGATGGTTTCCAGCGGGCGTGAGACACTTTTGACAAAATACCAGCTGTAGATCAGCACGGCGAGGGAGACTAAGCCTCCCAAGCTGAATGTCATGACGTGCAGGCGAGCCTCGTACTCATCGAGATAATCATCCGCATCATCTTGGAACACGATATAGAAGAGCCCATCACCGGATGGGTGCTCAGTAACAATAAAGTGCTTGTCTTCTTTGTCTAGTAGGTGTTCATAAAATCCTGGCTCTTGATAACTGCTCAACCATGAGGGGGGGGCTTCTTTGCTCCAGTAGCTATAAAACTCCTTTTCGTTAGGGAGCTGGGCTTGATCACCAAAGCGTTGATAATCTCGGCTGTAGCGACTGGCCTCGGTATCCAGCCAGTGGTGGAGGCTGATGATCTCTAATTCATTCTCGGCCAAATAGATCATCGACCAGAATAGTGTGAACATGATCAACGTGGGTATACCGAAGCTCCAGCGGATCTTGCGGTAAATGCTGGGATAGGATTTAGGCTTTGAGTCGGTATCCTTGGCCATGAATAGTCTCTAGTCGTGTTTCTACAAAGTCTTTATCGATGGCATTTCTAAGGCCATAAACATGGCTACGCAATGCATCGCTGCCTGGCGCATCCTCTCCCCAGACCGTGTCGATGACTTCTTGTCGGGATACGATAGCGGGCGCTCTTTTCATGAGAAGCGACAGGATTTTGAGTTGGATCCGGCTTAGCTTAATCGGTCGGTCGGCACGTAGAACCTCACCGGTTGCTTGATTAATGGTGATATCGGCAAAACAGAGTAAGCCGATATCTTTACGCGCCCCCCGGCAGGCAAGCGCCTGGAGCCGGAGACAGAGCTCCTCCATGGCAAAGGGTTTGATAAGGTAATCGTCCCCCCCAGCCTGAAAGGCCGCAATCTTGTCTTCAAGGCTGTCTTTTGCGGACAAAAATAGAATAGGGATATCGCACATTATCTCTTCGCGCATTTTTTTCACGGCAGAAATCCCGTCAACCTTGGGCATCATAATATCCATGATGATCACATCATAGTGATTATCCTTGACCAACTGGATTGCGCTTAGACCATGGTAGGCACAATCTATGGTATAGCCCTCTAGCTCAAGATAGTCAGCCAGGGTTTCAGCGACATGATGGTTATCTTCGACTATCAACACTTTCATACGGCAGCTTATTTTTTCTCACTCGGATTTCTTCACGATTGCTTCACGGCGTCGGCTATAAGATACCGCCAGTTTTCAATTACGCACAATTAATCATAGGAAAATTATGAAAAAAATGGCACTAGCTTCTCTAGTTGCAGTGGCGATGGTTGGCTGTGGTGGAAGTTCTGGTTCGGGTGGCTCAGCCGCGGACACAAAAACGGGCCGTCTCGACGGTCAGGTAGCCAACATCTCGCACAGCAGCAAGACCCTGAACGTGAACGGGTATGCACTGCGCAGTGACGGTGCGCCGGTGATGTACAGGGATGGGGTGGAATTGCCTTTTGATCAGCTGGTCAATGGTATGCGTGTTCAGATCGACGCCGACAACAACCAGATCGAAACAATGAAGCTGGACCCTTCACTGACCGGTATGGTCAGCGCAATCAACGGCGATACATTTACGGTTAACGGCATCACCATGACCTTTGCTGGTTTGACCGGTATCAATGTGGGTGATTGGGTAATGGTGACCACCTACCCACTGGCTGATGGCTCGGTGGAAGTGGTTGCGGTGCAGAAAGTACCTGCACTGGGTTTTGTTGAAATCGAAGGGCCGGTATCACAGCTCGATACCCACACTTTCAAGGTTGGCATGGTGACAGTCGATTACAGCAATGCCGATGTGGATGATCGCGATGAGCTGGGCAACGGCGCGTGGGTCGAAGTCTATGGTGCATATAATACCGATACCAAGACCTTGCTTGCCACTGAGGTGGATGTCGAAGATGATCATGACTACGACGATACCGAAATCGAAGGTGTGATTTCCTGGGTCAACAACAGCCTGACCCAAATCGAGCTCAACGGCCGTTTGCGTATCGAGGTGAACAACAATACTGAGTTTGACGATGGCCGCCGCGAGGATTTGGCTTCGGGCCGCTGGGTCGAGGTCGAGATGGTGCTGCGCTCAGGGCGTTTGGTGGCGACAGAAATCGAATTCGAGGACGGTGGTGATAGCATCAAGGGCAAAGAGTTCCAGGCTGTCGGTGAAGCCAAATACCAAGACGGCGTATTCACCATCAATGACATTGAAATTGAACTCAATGGCCAGACGGAATTCGACGATGGCTTGAATCACGATAACCTTGATACAAGCTGGGTAGAAGTCGAAGGGCGCTACCTGAAAGATGCCAGCGGCACCGGCCGTTACGTGGCGATCGAAATCGAGCGCGAGGATCGTTTTGATGACGACATCGAGCTAGAAGGCCCAGTAATTAATGGGACAATCTGGGGCTATGAGGCAACAGATAGCTCGCTGATCAAGTACGAAGGACGTTGGGTCGACCTTGATTGTGACTTCAATGGTACCTATTTATCACGCTGTGATGATTAAGCTGCATCTTGATTAGTCTGAAAAAAGCGCCTGTGGGCGCTTTTTTATTGGTCGCGATAAAGGCTAAACAAGGCGTGTAAATTCAGTACTAGCGAACTGAGGCATTATTGGTTAATCTGCAATGACTGCGACCAAACAGGATTGATGAAATAACAGATGGAAAGTTTAACGTTACAGCCGATCAGTAAAATTAATGGCACCGTGAATTTGCCTGGTTCCAAGAGCGTCTCGAACCGAGCTTTGCTATTGGCAGCGTTAGCAAGCGGTAAGACCCGACTGACTAACCTCCTTGATAGTGATGATATCCGTCATATGCTAACAGCCTTGACCAAGCTGGGAGTGAGCTATCAACTGTCTGAAGACAAAACCGTTTGTGAAGTCACTGGCCTAGGTGGTGCGTTCAAGCCTGCTCAAGCCATGGAGTTGTTTTTGGGCAATGCCGGTACTGCGATGCGCCCGCTGGCAGCGGCACTGTGCCTTGGCGAGGGCGAGTTTGTTCTGACCGGCGAGCCTCGGATGAAAGAGCGTCCAATTGGCCACTTGGTTGATGCCCTGCGCACCGCGGGTGCTGATATCACCTATCTCGAAAATGACAATTACCCACCGCTCAAGATCAAAGGCACGGGCCTTAGAGGGGGTGAAGTAGACATCGATGGTTCAATCTCTAGCCAGTTTCTAACCGCCTTTTTGATGTCTGCACCGTTGGCTGCGGCACAGACGGTGATCCGCATTAAAGGCGACCTGGTGTCAAAACCCTACATCGATATTACCTTGCACATCATGGCCCAGTTCGGTGTCGAGGTGGAGAACCGCGATTACCAGGAGTTTGTGGTAAAAGGCGGCCAGACCTATCAGGCTCCGGGTGATTTTTTGGTTGAGGGCGATGCCTCGTCAGCGTCATATTTTCTTGCCGCAGCGGCGATTAAAGGCGGTGAAGTGAAAGTGACCGGTATTGGCAAAAAGAGTATTCAGGGGGATGTTCAATTTGCCGACGCACTGGCCGCGATGGGGGCTGATATTGAGTGGGGCGATGACTATGTGATTGCCCGCCGCGGTGAACTAAAAGCCGTTGATCTGGACTTTAACCATATTCCTGATGCGGCAATGACGATTGCTACAGCGGCCTTGTTTGCCGACGGTACGACATCAATCCGTAATGTCTACAACTGGCGCGTGAAGGAAACAGACCGCTTGGCAGCCATGGCGACCGAATTGCGAAAAGTTGGTGCTGATGTTGTCGAAGGTGAGGACTTTATTACAATCACCCCGCCTGCACAGCTTACGCATGCTGCGATCGATACCTACGACGATCACCGCATGGCGATGTGCTTCTCGCTGGTGGCCCTGAGCGATACGCCGGTGACCATCAACGATCCAAAGTGTACCTCTAAAACCTTCCCCGATTACTTCGATAAATTGGCAATGTTGAGCAGCTAATTGTCTAAGCTGTCAATATATTAAAGAAAACCCGCTGGCTGGCGGGTTTTTTGTTTTTCCGGGAGGGGATTTGGTTTTAAGCCCGATTACTGATTGGTATCACAACTTTTTTCTCGTATAATATGCCCCCGTTTGAGAGCGGTAATAAGTATCGATATGTACGGAATGCGTGTCGATGGGTATTACTGCTTAGATTTAAACAAGTTTGGAGATTACCTATGTCTACTCATGCGCCAGTGATCACTGTCGATGGACCAAGCGGTGCCGGTAAAGGCACGCTATGTATGCTGTTGGCAGAAAAACTGGGCTGGAAGCTATTGGACTCTGGTGCCATCTACCGCGTGCTAGCCCTTGCGGCACTGCACCACGGGGTTGATCTTGAGTCTGAAGACGCACTTGTCCCATTGGCTGCCCACTTGGATGTACAGTTCGTGGCTGAAGGTGAGTTGGTAAAGGTGATTCTTGAAGGGGAAGACGTGTCGGGTGAACTTCGTAAGGAAGAAACCGGCATGGCAGCCTCTAAGGTGGCCGCACTGCCACGCGTTCGCGAAGCGTTGCTTCGTCGCCAGCGAGCCTTCAGTGAGGCGCCGGGTTTGGTGGCGGATGGTCGTGATATGGGAACCGTTGTGTTCCCTCAGGCAGAAGTCAAGTTCTTTCTCGATGCCAGTGCTGAAGAACGTGCGAGTCGTCGCATGAAGCAGTTGCAACAGAAAGGGTTAGATGTTAACTTTGACCACCTTTTGAAAGAAATTCAGGAACGTGACTACCGAGATCGCAATCGTGCGGTCGCACCGTTACGTCCCGCGGCTGATGCTTTGGTGCTAGACTCTACAGAGATGTCTATCGACCAAGTCATTGAACTGGCATTGGCCCATATTGAAACGAAATTATCAGCCGAATAATTCGGCAGATGGCGTCGGTGTCACGGATGATAACTGACATTACTACCAACCCCATGCGGTAGGATACCCATGGTTGTTAATCACATTGAAGATTAAATAATGACTGAATCTTTTGCTCTACTTTTTGAAGAGTCTCTAAACGAACTAGAAACACGTCCAGGCGCGATCGTTAAAGGTACTGTTGTAGCTATCGAAAACGGTTACGTACTAGTTGACGCAGGCCTTAAGTCTGAGTCTTCTATCCCTGCTGAAGAATTCAAGAACGCTGCTGGCGAACTTGAAATCGAAGTTGGTGCTGAAGTTGACGTTGCACTAGATGCAGTAGAAGACGGCTTTGGTGAGACTAAGCTATCTCGTGAGAAAGCTAAGCGCCACGAAGCTTGGATCGTTCTTGAGAAAGCTTATGAAGACGCTGAAACTGTTGTTGGTATCATCAACGGTAAAGTTAAAGGCGGCTTCACAGTTGAACTTAACGGCATCCGTGCGTTCCTACCAGGTTCTCTAGTAGACGTACGTCCAGTTCGTGACACTGCTCACCTAGAAAACAAAGAGCTAGAGTTCAAAGTAATCAAGCTAGACCAGAAGCGTAACAACGTAGTTGTTTCTCGTCGCGCAGTTATCGAATCTGAAAACAGCGTTGAGCGTGATGAGCTTCTTGCTTCTCTACAAGAAGGCATGGAAGTTAAAGGTATCGTTAAGAACCTTACTGACTACGGTGCATTCGTTGACCTTGGCGGTGTTGATGGTCTTCTACACATCACTGACATGGCTTGGAAGCGCGTTAAGCACCCATCTGAAATCGTTAATGTTGGCGACGAGATCAACGTTAAAGTTCTTAAGTTCGACCGTGAGCGTACTCGCGTATCACTAGGTCTTAAGCAGCTAGGCGAAGATCCATGGGTAGCTATCGCTAAGCGTTACCCAGAAGGCACTAAGCTTTCTGGCCGCGTAACTAACCTAACTGATTACGGCTGCTTCGTTGAAATCGAAGAAGGCGTTGAAGGTCTTGTACACGTTTCTGAGATGGATTGGACTAACAAGAACATCCACCCATCTAAAGTTGTTAACGTGGGCGACGAAGTTGAAGTTATGGTTCTTGATATCGACGAAGAACGTCGTCGTATCAGCCTAGGTCTTAAGCAGTGTAAAGCTAACCCATGGCAGTCATTCGCAGAAATGCAAGCTAAGGGCGATCGCGTAACTGGTAAGATCAAGTCTATCACTGACTTCGGTATCTTCATCGGTCTTGAAGGCGGCATCGACGGTCTAGTTCACCTATCTGACATTTCTTGGAATGTTGCTGGTGAAGACGCAGTTCGCGACTTCAAGAAAGGCGACGAGATCTCTGCTGTAGTTCTAGCGGTTGACGCTGAGCGTGAGCGTATCTCTCTAGGTGTTAAGCAGATCGAAGAAGACCCGTTCAACGGCTACGTTGCTGTTAACAAGAAAGGCGCACTAGTAACTGGTACAGTTACTGCAGTTGATGCTAAAGGCGCAACTGTTGAGCTAATCGAAGGTGTTGAAGGTTACCTACGTGCTTCTGAAGCATCTGTTGACCGTGTTGAAGACGCAACTCTAGTTCTTTCTGTTGGCGATTCTGTTGAAGCTAAATTCACAGGCGTTGACCGTAAGAACCGCGTAATCAACCTATCTGTACGCGCTAAAGACGTTGCTGAAGAGCAAGAAGCTATGGCTAACCTGAACAAGCAAGACGATGCTTCTTTCGGTAGCGCAATGGCTGACGCTTTCAAAGCGGCTAAAGGCGAATAATTGAGCGAGGGGGGATCACTTTTCCTCCCAAGCGGTTATACTATTGAGAAACATACTAAAAACGGAGTGTTTATGACAAAGTCTGAATTAATTGAAAGGCTATGTAGTCAACAAACACATCTTTCTGCCAAACAGGTAGAAGATGCAATTAAGGAAATCCTTGAGCATATGGCTACGACACTTGCCGAGGGTGACCGGATAGAAATCCGTGGCTTTGGTAGCTTCTCGTTGCATTACCGCGCTCCACGTGTAGGTCGCAATCCGAAAACAGGCGACAAAGTTGAGCTGGACGGCAAGTACGTTCCTCACTTCAAGCCAGGTAAGGAATTACGTGACCGTGTTAACTTGTCGATTGCTAGTTAACCACGTATAGAACAAAAAAACGGCATGCTGTTAAGTATGCCGTTTTTTTATGCGTATTGATCATGGTCTGACGAGGCAAAATCTTGCATAATCAGGCCATACCCTTCTGTGTTTATACCAGATGTTTTCTGTTTAGGGCATTGCCTTTACCAGATAGGTATCATCTCCATTTCGTTCAAGTGAGAAGGATTCACGATGAAGATACTGACTGTACTCTTACTGGCTGCGTGTTTCTTGGTTACCCTTGCCTTGGGTGCCCAAAATCAGCAGTTGGTTAATTTTGACTTTCTGTTAGCCCAGGGAGAATTCCAGCTTTCGACGTTGCTGGGTATTGCCTTCGGTTCCGGGTTTGTGATCGGCTGGCTAATTTGTGGCCTGCTTTACCTCAAGACCCGTTTCACCAAAAACCGCCTGAGCAAGAAAGTACAAAAGCAGCAACAAGAATTGGATCAGCTACGAGCCGAGCCAGTTAAGGAATAACATTTAATGTTAGAGCTGTTGTTCCTGCTATTGCCTATCGCAGCCGCTTACGGCTGGTACATGGGTAACAGGAGCGCTAGTAACAAGCAACAAGAACAGTCTCATCACATGTCACGCCAGTACGTGACTGGTTTAAACTTGTTGTTGTCGGATCAGTCTGATAAAGCAGTTGATGTGTTTATTGAGCTGCTTCAGGTTGATAGCGAAACCATTGACACACACCTGGCTTTGGGGAATCTTTTCCGAAGCCGGGGTGAAGTTGATCGTGCGATTCGCATTCACCAAAACTTAATTGCCCGTCCAAACCTTACCATCGATCAGCGCAATCTCGCTTTGCAGCAACTGGCGCAAGATTATATGGCGGCTGGTTTCTTTGACCGTGCCGAGAAAATCTTCGAACAGCTGCTGGACGAACCTGATCATCGCAAAGGGGCTTTGCAACAACTTCTGACTATCTACCAACAGACCCGGGAATGGGATAAAGCCGTCCATATTGCGACCCAGCTGGTTAAAATGGGTAAGAGTAAACTCAAGCACGATATTGCTCACTACTGGTGTGAAATGGCCATGCTTGAAATGAGCGCGCAAAATCCTGATAAAGCGAAGCAGTTGATCAAAAAGTCGTTGTCGGCGGACAAGACCTGTGTCAGGGCTAGCATTATGCTGGCTAAAATCTTGATAGCTGAAGAAGAGTTTAAAGCGGCATCTAAGCAGCTGGAATGTGTTGCCGAACAGGATCTTGAGTTTATCGGTGAGGCGCTGCCGCTACTGTTGCAGTGCTATGAAGCGATGGACAATGAATCTGGCTGGCTTAAGTACCTGCGCTACTGTGTTGAGCAAAAAGCCGGGTCAACGGCCGAACTGATGCTGGCTGATGAAATTGCTAAACGAGAAGGCCCGACCATGGCCCAAACGTTCATGACTCGTCAGTTGCAGAAGAACCCGACCATGAAAGGCTTCTATCAGCTGATGGACTATCATTTGGACGAGGCCGAGGACGGCAGGGCGAAAGACAGCTTGACCACGCTACGTGGCCTGGTGGGGGAGCAGCTTAAAATTAAGCCTCACTACCGTTGCCGCCAGTGTGGTTTTGCGACCCACTCCCTGTACTGGCAATGTCCATCCTGTAAAGGGTGGGGGGCAATTAAACCTATCCGAGGACTGGATGGTGAATAAGCTCAAATTTACATGCTAAAACTATTATAAAAAGCCTGCTTGAGATCCAAGTGGGCTTTTTTGTAACAAAAGTAAGCTTATATTGGCCAAATATAGAAGGTTAATATTTTGGTGGTCAATTTATGTCAGTAAATTAGCCGTAAAAAGTTTAGTGAGCTGAATAAACGATTGGCTAAACAGGTTGAGTGCGTTTTTTGGGTGCTTGGTGTTAATTTTCAATTAATGCTCGATAAAAAACTATTTTGATGTACAATCCTGAGCGCGCTCAGCGAGCTGGGCTAGTTTGACCTTATGACTAAGCAGGAGATGCCATGTTAGATCCAAAAGTAATTGTCGCTCTCGACTACCCAAACCAAGACGAAGCACTAGCCTTTGTTGACCGGATTGAACCGGGAAGTTGCCGATTGAAAGTTGGCAAAGAGATGTTTACTTTTTTTGGCCCTGACTTTGTGCGAAAACTTCATGAGCGGGGCCATTCTGTATTTCTGGATTTGAAATTCCATGATATTCCAAACACCTGTTCACGCGCGGTGGCTGCCGCAGCTGATTTAGGTGTGTGGATGGTCAATGTCCATGCCAGCGGTGGCGAGCGTATGATGACAGCGTCGCGCGAAATTCTTGAACCGTTTGGTAACGATCGCCCGCTGCTTATCGGCGTGACGGTACTGACCAGCATGGAGGCTTCTGACCTGCAAGGCATCGGCATCATGGCTGAGCCAAAAGACCATGTTTTGAATCTTGCCCGCCTGACGAAGAACAGCGGCCTTGATGGGGTAGTGTGCTCGGCCCATGAATCAACCATGCTGAAAACGGAACTCGGTAGTGAGTTTAAGTTAGTTACACCGGGTATCCGCCCGGCAGGTAGCGCAGCAGGCGATCAGCGCCGTGTCATGACGCCGGTTGAAGCGGTACAGGCTGGCTCTGACTACTTGGTTATCGGTCGACCAATTACCCAAGCGGCTGATCCTGCGGCGGTACTGGCCGAGATCAATAAGACACTCGCTTAACCGACGATAGGTTAGCTGAGCAAAGACAGGTCCTCAATGAGGGCCTGTTTTTCGTTTACCGATATAAAATTCGTGATAGAGCAGACAGTTGCTTGCCATTACACATTCTACACTAGATCAAGATGATCTGATTGGGTGGCGTAATGGACTCGGATTTAGCCTTAACCTCTCCTTATATCCGGCTGGGCATCGCCTTGCTGCTCGGTGCTATCATTGGCATTCAGCGCGGCTGGGTTGAACGTAATGAAGCGGCGGGCAGTCGAATAGCCGGCATAAGAACCTATTCGCTAGTGGGGCTGCTCGGTGGTATCTGCGGGCTGCTGGCCGATTACTTTTCCGAATTGTTCCTCGGCTTGTCATTCGTCGCGCTGACTATCGTGCTGACGGTTGCCTACTCACAGCGATTGAGATGGCAAACCAACCTCAGCATCACCGGGTTGGTGGGCGCGTTAATCACTTTTCTGCTTGGGGCGTTGGCGATTGTTGGCGAACCCACCTTGGCGGTCTCTGCTGCGGTGATCACCGCCATAATCCTTGATAACAAACAAGAGTTGCACCATGCCCTGCAACGACTGCAGGAGTATGAGCTGGATGCCGCCCTACGTTTGCTTTTGATCTCTGTTGTATTGTTGCCGTTACTGCCCAATGAGCCGATGGGGCCATGGGGGGCAATCAATCCGTACGAGATTTGGTGGATGGTGGTATTGATCGCCGGTATTTCCTTTGTCGGCTACTTTGCAATGAAGATCGGCGGGGCACAAAAGGGTATTTTGCTGACTTGCCTGTTTGCTGGGCTTAGTTCGTCGACCGCACTGACATTGCAGTTTTCCCACCTCTCTAAACAACAACCTCAGCTCAATGGGTTGCTGGCAAGTGGGATCTTGCTCAGTTGCGGTACCATGTTCCCTCGTATTTTGTTTGTGTGCTCCGTTGTTAACCGGCAACTGATAGGCTGGCTATGGCTGCCGATGTTAGTGATGATGCTCGGCTTCTATCTGCCTGCATGGTGGATATGGCAACGCAACAAAGCCGACAATCAGACCAACCCCGAGATGAAACAGAATCCACTGGCGCTGACTTCAGCGCTGGGGTTCGGGCTCATATTGCTACTGATCATCTTGTTGGCGAATGGGCTACAGGAGTGGTTTGGTAATACTGGTACCTTGGCGCTGGCGGCGATTTCAGGGATCACCGATGTTGACGCCATCACCCTTGCGCTTGGCCGTCAGAGTAACGATGGCCAGATGCTAGCCACGGCGTCTATGGGGATTTTTATCGCAGCGGCAGTAAATAGCTTGGTAAAAATGGGGATGGCATGGTTTATCGGTGAGCCGGGATTGCGAAAGTATGTCGCCCTGCCGGTGCTAGGCTCGGTGGTACTTGGTGGCTTGGCCGTCATATTGGTCTAGCCGGTCTGATATTGGGCAAAGAATAACAAAAACGGGCCAAGTCCCCGTTTTTGTTATAGCCCAATCCAGTCCTGTTAGACCGTGCAGTATCAGCACTCGATTTTCGGTGTTGCCCGGCTGATACGATTGCTTCGGTCATGGGAAGGGGCGGAAAAGTGGCTGTCGAGCAACTTCTGGGTCAGTGCGTGCTGCGGGTTGCCGAATACTTCATTGGTTTTGCCTTCTTCAACAATCATACCGTGCTGCATTACGATTACCCTGTCGGAGAAGTGCTTGATCACCCCCATGTGCTGCGAGACGTAAATGTACGATAGTCCCATTTCTTCCTGAAGCTCGAGCAGCAGGTTGATGATCTGGGAGCGCATTGACATATCTAGTCCGTTAAGCGCTTCGTCAGCCACAATGACACAAGGCTGCAGGATCAAGGCTCGTGCCAGTGATACGCGCTGCTTTTGGCCGGTTGCGAGCATTTGAGGATAAAAATAAGCGTGTTCAGGTAGCAAGCCTACTCGCTTCAGGGTTTCCATGATCCGGCGCTCACGGGCTTGCGGTGTCATGTTGGTGTTTCGTTTCAGCGGGCCTTCGAGGATTTTACCGATCTGGATCCGTGGATTCAGCGAGGTATTGGGATCTTGGAAGATCATTCTGATCAGCTTGCAGCGGGTCTGGTAATCACGGTGTGTTAGCGGCTCGCCATTAACACGGATCACTCCCTCGGTAGGCTCCACTACCCCAGAGAGCATTCGCGCTAACGTGGACTTGCCTGAGCCGTTTTCCCCCATAAAGGCGATGGTCTCCCCGGCTTCCAAGCTGAAGGAAACCGGTTTTACCGCTTCTATAGTACGGCGGCGGAATAAGCCTGAGCGGTAATGGTAGTCTTTTTTGAGGTTCTCGACTTCAAGTAACGCACTCATTTTGTATTGCTCTCCATGTTCAGCGGAAAGTGGCAGCTGAACTTGTGATTTTTGATCTTTCTACGCTTCGGTACTTCGACACATTTACGCTGGGCATGTGGGCAGCGTGGCCCCAGCCGGCAGCCAATCGGTAGGTGCTGAAGCGGGGGAATAGAGCCTGGTAGGGTCTCCAGTTTACTTTTGTGAGTAAGCTCATCGAGGTTGAAATCTGGCATGGCCCGCAGCAGTGCCTCGGTATAAGGGTGGTGTGGTGATTCCAATAACTGCTGTCGGTTGGCTGATTCAACAGACTGACCACAGTACATAACAGTGATCCGGTCTGCCCATTGGGTAACGGTAGTCAGATCGTGGCTGACTAGCAAGATGGTTGTGTTGCCCAATTGATTCATTCGGCTCAATAGGCGGAAAATCTGCGCCTGGGTGATCGGATCCAGATCATTGGTTGGTTCATCGGCGATCAGCAGGCGAGGGCGGTTGGCGATAGCCATGGCAATCATCACCTTCTGGCATTCCCCATCGGTCAGCTCGTAAGGATAACTCCGCATCACACGGCGGTGATCTTTGATCCCGACTTTGTGCAGCAGGGCGATTGCCTGTTTCTGACGCCAGTGGAACCGTTGCCAGAAATAGCCATTGAACGATGCAGAAGGAATGGCCTCTTCCAATTGCTCACCGACTTTTTCAGACGGGTCAAGGCACGATGATGGCTCCTGGAATATCATTGCGATTTCCCGGCCGACGACCCGACGCCGCTCGCGCGCTGATAGGGTCAGCAAGTCAATATCACCAAGACGTAGGCGGTCGGCACTGACTCGCCAGTTGCTCTTGGCCACACCGGCAATGGCTTTGGCAACCAAGCTTTTCCCCGAGCCGGACTCTCCGACCAAGCCACGGATCTCGCCCTCGTTAATGGTCAGGCTCATGCGGTCAACCGCTTTTACCATGCCCTGCGGCGTATCAATCTCAATGGTCAGGTTACGAATATCTAAAAGTGGCATCAGTCAATCCCCGCATTAATGGCTTGGCGGAGTCCTTCTCCTACTAAGTTTACAACCAATACACTGAATGTAATGGCCAGCCCCGGTAAGGTCACCGTCCATGGAGCAAGATAGATCAGCTCAATGGAATCACCGAGCATCGCCCCCCATTCCGGCATCGGTGCCTGAGCGCCAAGACCAAGAAAACCCAGCGCGGCAATATCGAGAATAGCAATCGAAATTGCCCGGGTGAACTCGTTGGTCAGCACGGTCAGGATATTGGGTAAAATAGAGTTGTATAGCAGGTAGAAATTGTTAGCACCGTCAAGACGTGCCGCCAAGATGTAGTCTTTTTCTACCTCGTTGTGTACAGCAGTATATACCGCACGGATAAAGCGCGGGATAAGTGCCAGCCAAATAGCCAGTAGGATATTGATCTCGCCTGGCCCCATGTAAGCGACAACGATGATCGCCAGCAGTAGGGACGGGATCGATAGTACCGTATCCAATACGTGGTTGAGGAAGCTGGATTTTAAACCCTGGGTCATTCCGGCCAGTACGCCGATCAGAATTCCGATGACAGCTGAACCGACTGCCACCAAGACGGCGTAGCCAAATGTCAGGCGTGATCCGAGCAATAAACGGCTGAGCATATCGCGGCCTAGATCATCGGTGCCGAAGAAGTATTCGACTTTACCGGCAGTATCCCACGATGGCGGCATGAGCAATTCACCCACCTGGCTGAAGGCGTCATAGGGCGTTAGCCAAGGTGCCAGCAATGTAATGACGGTCAGCAGAACCAAGCACCACAGACCAAACATCGCCAAGGAATTATTTTTGAAGTTTTGCCAGGCTCGCTCACGCTGGGTCGGGATCTTGGTCTCCTGATAGATGTTATTTGATAGCATACCATTCCTTGCGTACGAGAGGATTGACAAGGGCTCCGGTCAAGTCAGACAGGATATTGGCAATCAGGATAAAGGTACCCACGGTGATCACACCGGCTTGGATAGCGACGTAGTTTTGGGTTGAAATGGCATCAAGTAACCAGCGGCCGATCCCCGGCCAGTTGAAGATGGATTCGGTCAGCATGGCGAAGGTCATCATGGTCGAGAATTGCATCCCCAGTTTTGGGATGATAGGGGGAATGGCATTTCTCAGTACATGCCGGGTAATGATCTCAAACATCGACAAGCCCTTGGTCTGGGCAACCTTGATGAAGTTTTGATCCATGACATCAGATACCGATGCACGGGTTAGCCTGATCACCTCGGTAGTTGGTGCCATTGCCAATACCACCGTGGGCAGCACAAGGTGTCTGATGGTATCCATCAGGGCTTCAGCACGGTAAGGCTTGTCAGATAGCATCACATCGATTAGCGCAATACCGGTGACATGGTCAATTTCGTACAGCAAACTGTAGCGACCAGAAACGGGTAGCCAACCTAATTCAAGTGAAAACAGTAGGATAAGCAGCATCGCCAACCAAAAAAGTGGAATAGAGTAACCCACGAGAGTGATTGAAGAGATGGCCGTGTCAATGAATTTGCCGCGTTTGACACCGGCAAGGGTACCGACAGGGATACCGATGATCAGCGAAAGCACAAAAGCAAAGAAACTCAGTTCAAGCGTCGCCGGGAAAACTGCCATCACTTCGTCGACAATTGGCTCGCCTTGGAGGTTCATGCCTAAGTGGCCGGCCATCAGATTCTCGAGGTAAATCGCCCAGCCGGACCAGAATGGCTGGGTACTCCATAGCGACGTATTGTCTAGGCGCAAAATACTGTAGCCGATCAAGGTCAGGATCAGCAGGGTAATCAGAAAGAGGTTTAGCCGACGGATGGTATAGATAAACATATTAGATCTCGCTCCGGAAGACTGTCGAGAAGGAGCGGGTACCAAACGGGCTCATTTGCAACCCCTTAAGGGACTTGTGGTGGACCTGAAAATGGACGCCATGGGCCAATGGGACAATCGGTACCTCGGTATCCAAGATATCTTGGGCGAGGTGATAATAATTGAGTCGCTGGTTCAGTTTAGGGGTTCTAGAGGCCAGCTCAAGCAGGTTATCAAAACTGAGGTTACACCAGTTCGCCACATTCAGGCCGGCTTTCTTGGCATCGCAAGACAGCAGCGGACGCAGGAAATTGTCCGGATCGCCGTTGTCGGCAATCCAGCCCGTTAAAATTAAATCACTGTTGTACTTGTCAATAGCACTAAAACGGCTGACGGTATCTTGGGTGATAATGTCTACCTTGACCCCGACAGCATTGAGATCGGCTTGGATTAACTCTGCGGTTTTGCGCGGACTCGGATTATACGGACGCGGCTCAAGCGGTACCCACAGGGTAAGGGTCAGGTTTTTGTCGTAACCGGCTTCTTTGAGCAAGGCAAGTGCCTTTGTCGGATCGTAATCCAGCGCTTGGCTGCCATGGTTGTAAGCCCAGGACATTGGCGGCAGCAGGCTGCGGGCTTTGGTACCGGTACCGTAGTAAACCGAGTTGAGCAGATTCTCACGGTTGATGGCATGGTTGATTGCCCTGCGAACCCGAATGTCACTGAGTTCTGGCTGATTGCTATCGAGCGCCAAAAATGCCACGTTCATACCCGTTTGGGCATTGAGGTTAAAATCTTCGTCGTCGCTGATGATGGGCAGTTGGCTGGCTACCGGTGATGACAGTACATCACATTCGTTGCTCAGTAGCTTGGCCAGTGTGCCCGTGCCACGGCTGGCGATATCGAAGACCACTTGTTCCATCAGGGCCTGACCTTGCCAGTAGCCTTCGTGGCGGTTTAGCCGAACAAAATCATTGGCTTGGTAGCTATCAAGGTAAAACGGCCCAGTGCCAACAGGCAAGGAGTCCAGTTGGTCTGGTTTGCCGGCGTGCAGAGTTTGCTCGGCATATTCCTGTGAGTGGATCACGGCATAGGTTGTTGCCAAGTTGGACAAAAAGGCGTTATCAGGCCGGCTTAGGGTAAACCTTACTGTCAGTGGGTCAACAACCTCAATATCCTCAATCAGGCTGGCAAATCCCTGGCTGTCGAACCAAGGATAACGACCGCCGGAGATCGCATGGAAAGGGTGTTCCGGTTGAATGACCCGCTTAAAGCTAAATACCACATCCTGAGCGTTGAACTGGCGGGTAGGTTTGAACCAATCGGTGGTTTGAAACTCAATGCCGTCCCGTAATGTAAAGGTATAGACCAAACCATCATCACTGGTACTCCAGCCATCGGCGAGCGATGGTAGGGGCTGGTGACTAACAGGATCAAGGAGTAACAAACGGTCGAAAAGTTGCGCAGCCAAGGTATCAGCCGTTAATCCACCATCGATTAACTGTGGGTTAAAGGTTGTTGGCTTATCTTGTCCGCAATAGACGAAGCCGCGGCTGCGAATATTGCTATCCTGCTGCGGGTCATCACTACAGCCAATCAGGCCGGCAAGGCTGACGCACACAAGCAAAAGACGAGTATAGGCGCTCATAGGTAAGAAATTTTTTGGAAACAAGACTATAAATTTACCATTAACCCAGTCTGTCACCAAGTCACCTCACTAAAATACCTGCTATTTCTGGGTTCTTTATGGCCAGAAAGTGTACAAGAAAGTGCTTTTACTCATTTCCGACCAACTGGTACTTGCGTAGCAGCCCCCTCAGTTGATGGTAGCTTAAGCTGAGCAAGTCAGCGGCTTTGCGTTGATTAAACTGTGCTTGCTCAAGCGCCTGTTGGAGAATGGCCACCTCTTGGTCGTGTTGCCACTGGCGGAAATCAATGGGTAACTGCTCCGTTTCGTTGCTGTGACTGATTGCTTGGCCATCTGTGGAAGAGTTGGGCTCGGTATGGTTTTTACTGTTGCTTTCGTTTGCCCCATTTTGTTGCCAAGGTGGAGTGAACGGGTCAACAATAATGGTCTCGACCGGTTCATCTTCGAGGTTATGGCGAAACACTGAGCGTTCAACGACATTTTTGAGCTCACGGATGTTGCCAGGCCAGGGGTAAGTTTGCAGGTGGTGCTGGGCTTGCTGGCTGAATCCTGCGAAAAAGCTGAAGTTGAGCTCCCGACACATTTTTACGGCGTAGTATTCGGCAAGGGGCAAAATATCTTCTTGCCGTTCGCGCAAAGGCGGCAAGTGGATAATGTCGAAGGCGAGGCGGTCGAGCAAGTCGGAACGGAATTTACCCTCAGCGGCCAGTTGCGGCAGGTTTTCATTGGTGGCGCAGACCAGCCGGACATTGGCTTGGCAGGTTTTGCTGCCACCCACACGTTCGTACTCACCGTATTCAATCACCCTGAGCAGTTTTTCTTGTACCCCCATCGGTGCTGTTGCCAGCTCGTCCAGAAACAAGGTGCCATTCTCTGCCCGTTCGAACCGCCCTTGGTGACGCCCCTTGGCCCCAGTAAATGAGCCAGCCTCGTGGCCGAAAAGCTCGGAGTCGATCACGCCTTCACCCAATGCGGCACAGTTTAGCGAGACAAGAGGTTGATCCCACCGGCGTGATAGATAATGCAGGCGCTGAGCGATAAGCTCTTTACCGGTTCCTCGTTCGCCGATGATCAGGATTGGCCGATCAAGCGGCGCAAGGCGCGAGGTTTGATCCAGCACCGTAAGGAACGCCTCGGATTCGCCGATGAGGTTATCTGTCTTTCGCATGGTTAATCTCGCTAATAGTTGGCGTAATTAAATACACCTTAGCAGGCCGGTGCTAGGGGTGTAAATATAAGTGACTGATATATAACAAACTAAAACTTGGCACACTTGTTGATATAACTAGGGTAGAGCGGTTCTATGGTACTAATGCCCGATGGGGACATTATCATTACTGGAAACTTCTGATTTGACGGTTAACCAGGGAATGAAAGCTTGCTTACAGGACCACAGGACCACAGGACCACAGGACCACAGGACCTTAATATATTTTAGGAGATGTAATTATGGGTATTTTTTCTCGCTTTGCCGACATTGTTAATGCCAACGTCAACTCACTGCTGGATAAGGCTGAAGATCCGCAGAAAATGATCCGTCTTATCATTCAGGAAATGGAAGATACGTTGGTTGAGGTGCGTACGTCATCCGCCCGTGCATTGGCTGACAAGAAAGAGCTTCTGCGCCGTATTCAGGCGATTGAGGCCCAGAGCCGTGATTGGCAGGATAAAGCCAGCCTAGCCATTCAGAAAGGTCGTGAAGATCTTGCACGTGCCGCGTTGATTGAAAAGCAGAAGCTCAACGATGTCGCGTTGACACTACATGAGGAGTACAAGCTGGTAGATGCGACCATCGAGAAGCTTGCAACGGAAGTGGCGGAGTTAGAGCGTAAGCTGCAAGAGACCCGCGCCCGCCAACAAGCCTTGGTGATGCGCCATAAAGCGGCTGATACCCGTCGTGATGTGCGTCGTCAATTGGATACCGGTAAAGTTGATGAAGCGTTGTCGAAATTCGAGCAGTACGAGCGCCGTATCGATGAGATGGAAGCAGAAGCCGACAGTTACAGCATTGGCCGTGGCAAGAACCTGAACGATGAGTTTGCCGATCTGCAGGCGCAAGATGAAATCGAAAAAGAGCTTGAGCGCATGAAAGCCAACCTCAAGGACAAAGAGTAATTCACCTTAACGGAATTTGGTTGTTATGATGGCAGCGGCTTTTGTGACAATCTAATGAATTGAATCTGCGCGAATAAAAGGAGAAAAATAATGTCTATGGGGTTTATTGTTGGGCCGTTAGTCGTATTCATGATCTTCGTTGCCCCACTGTGGTTGGTCCTCCACTACCGTAGCAAGAAGCACGTAAGTGAAGGGTTGTCTGGTGATGATCAGGAAAAACTACAGGAGCTGGTGGCTCGCGCAGAGCAGATGCAAGAGCGGATTGTGACCTTGGAGCGAATTCTTGACGCGGAAGTCCCGCAGTGGAGGCGCAAATCATGAATAAGACCCTCTATCGTGACCCGAAAAACGGCAAGCTAGGTGGCGTTTGTGCCGGTGTTGCTGAATACTTTGGTATGGAAATCTGGTTGGTGAGGATCCTCACTGTGTCAGCGTTTTTACTCGGGGTGGGATTCATCGTTACCCTGGCCTATGTTGCCGCTTGGCTGATCCTCGACAAAATGCCCGAGGAGCGCATCCAACAGCAGACGATTTTCCGCGAGCATCAGGTTAAGCAAAAACCATGGCAAGCAGGAAAACCAGCAGGCCAAATCTTACAGAATGTTGAGAATGAGCTCGACAATATGGAGCATGAGTTGCGCGATATGGAGGCTTATGTCACTTCGTCGGCGTTCAAAGTCGACCGAGAGTTCCGCAACTTGTAGTTATTGATAGAGTTAAAAAGCAGGCAATGGCCTGCTTTTCTTTTTCCAGTCGATCCGACCCCAACAAATCTCGTCTCGACCAACCTAGTCAAAGGTTAACGGGGTTATTCATCAAAGGTTAATCCGCTGGGAATTATAGTCAGAGTGATTGTTTTCTGGGGTTGCATTTACCGCCTGCAGCACCTTGATAGATATCGTGTTGTGAGTGAAATTGTCAGGAAAGTTTATGAATCGATTTAGCAATGAGTTGAACAAATTGGTGAACCGGAGTTTAGACCGCCATGTCCGTTTGGCGGTGACGGGGCTGTCCCGGGCGGGCAAGACCGCTTTCATTACGTCACTGGTTAATCAGCTTATGCACGTGAGCACCAACCCGCGGTTACCTTTATTCACCGCCGTAAGAGATGATCAGTTGCTGGGGGCCAAGCGGGTACCGCAAGTTGATATGCATGTGCCGAAATTTGCCTATGAAGAAGGGATGGGTGCACTGCTGTCGACCCCACCGAGTTGGCCCGAGCCAACGCGCGATGTCAGCCAGACCCGCTTGGCACTACGTTACAAGCCCCAGCGCGGGCCGATGAAGCTGTTGCAAGAAACGGCAACATTGTATTTGGATATTGTTGATTACCCCGGTGAATGGTTGCTGGATTTACCGCTGCTGGAGCTGGATTTTATGGCGTGGTCGCGCCAGCAAACCCAGATCCTCAAAGGTAAGCGTGCCGAGTTGGCATCGGATTGGCTGGCGATGGCCGAGTCCTTCGACCCCTTGGCGCCAGCAGACGAGATGCAGATTGAACAGATCTCGGCGCGTTTTACCGAATATCTGTACAAGTGCAAAGCCGAAGGTGGATTGCACTGGGTACAGCCGGGCCGGTTTGTCCTGCCGGGTGAACTTGCAGGCGCTCCGGTATTGCAGTTTTTCCCGATGGTCTGGCTCGAAAAGATCACCGAGCAGCAGTGGGCGGATGCCGGTGATGAGACCAATCTCGGTATGCTCAAAAGCCGCTACCGTTACTACCAGCAGCACGTGGTGAAAGCGTTCTATAAAGAGCATTTTTCCAAGTTCGACCGCCAGATCATCTTGGTTGACTGCTTGCAGCCGCTCAATGCCGGACCTGAATCATTCAATGATATGCGCCAGGCGCTGGACCAGTTGATGCAGAGCTTCCGCTATGGTCGAAGCTCAATGCTAAAGCGTTTGTTTTCACCCCGAATCGATAAGGTACTGTTTGCGGCAACCAAAGCCGATCATGTTACACCTGAGCAACACCCCAACTTGGTGAGTTTGCTACAGCAGCTTGTCAATGAGGCATGGCAGACCGCATCATTTGAAGGGATCAAAATGGATTGTGTCAGCCTGTCGTCGATTCAGGCTACCGAGCCGGGTTTTGTCGATTATCACGGTCGTCAGGTGCCCGCGCTGAGGGGACATCACATTGACGGTGATGCCAAGACCTTATTTCCTGGTGAAGTGCCGCGTCGCTTGCCAAACGATACTTTCTGGCAGCAATCAGGCTTTGATTTTATTAATTTCCGTCCGCTTGAAATGCAAAGCGACGAGCCATTGCCACATATCCGGATGGATAAGGCGATGGAATACCTGCTGGGGGACAAACTGCGATGAGTGAGCCGTTGAAAAGTAAAATTGTTTTTGATGAACCCGCAAAGCCAGAGACGGATGCCGCAGAGGTTGAGCTGACGTCACAGCTGCAGTTCGCCGAGCAGGAGAAGAGCTTTTTACCTGAAGCCGCAGATCCCGAACAACCGGATGTCGAAGCCGAACTTGACCGGGCCCTTCGAGGCAAGCCCAAGCGCCGATCTGGATGGCTCAAAGGGTTGTTAATTGGCGGTGCCGCCATGGTGGGGTGGCAGACGGTTGATTATGTCGTAACGGCTTTTCAGGGCGGTGATTGGCTTGCCTTGGGGTGGAGCGTTATTGTTGCCGGTTTTGCCGGGGCGGGGATCACGGCACTGGGACGTGAATTACTGAGCTTGCGCCGTCTCAAGCAACGTCAGGGTGAACGAGAGCAGGCACAGGCGTTGCTCGAGGCGGATGGCATTGGCCAAGCCAAGGCGTTTTGTACCCGGCTAGCCAAGCAGGGACTGGTGATGGAAGAGCATGCTGGTTATGACAAATGGCTGCAGTCATTAGCGGCAACCCATAACGACCGTGAAGTGATGCAACTCTATGATCGTATGGTACTGGGGCAGCAAGACAAGCTGGCGCGTAAGCTGGTGGCGAAATATGCCAGTGAAGCTGCGGTGATGGTTGCGGTCAGTCCGTTGGCCCTGGCGGATATGCTGCTGGTGGCTTGGCGGAATTTCCGGTTGATTGACCAAGTTTCTAAAGTCTATGGGGTCGAGCTGGGGTATTGGTCACGGATCAGGCTTGTTAAATTGGTGCTGGCGAATATGGCGATCGCGGGAGCCAGCGAAGTGATTGCCGATAGCGGTATGGACATGTTGTCGATGGATCTGGCCGGCAGAATGTCCACTCGGGTCGCGCAAGGAGTCGGTGTTGGCCTGTTGACGGGTAGGCTTGGGCTCAAGGCGATTAACGTGATGCGTCCACTGCCGTGGCAACCCGAGCAGCAACCCAAGCTGAGTGAAATCCGTAAAGATCTGCTTAGCCAGTTGACCCACAAAGAGCGCTAAGATCAAGGTGGTTACCAAAAAAGAAGGCCCATTTGTGGCCTTCTTTCTATTTTTTCTCTCCTAATCCCTCTGCCAATATCTTATTCAGCAAGCCGATATCAGCTCGGTCATGGATTGATAGTGCGCAACCTCTCAGCTCCTAACGTCAATGACTTGACTCCACTACAGGGAAGGCGCAAACTTCTAGTGTCAACAATTCCTGACACCTTGGAAGATAATAAATATGAGGCTACAAGTCTTTTGTGAAGACCGACTTGGCATGACCCGTGAGTTGCTGGATATCCTTGCGAGCCGGCAGATTGACTTACGGGGCATCGAAATTGACCGGGTTGGGATCATTTACCTAAATTGCCCCGAAATTGAATTCGAGCAGTTTAGCCAGTTGATGTCACAAATCCGCCAGTTGGATGGGGTGACTGATGTCAGAAAGATCCAGTTCATGCCTAGCGAACGTGAACACAAAGAGCTGAAAGCATTACTGGAAGCATTGCCTGATCCGTTTTTCTCAATCAGCCTGCAGGGTAAGATTGATCTTGCTAATGACGCTGCAGAAGTTTTGCTCGGCAAACCTCGTGAGGAGATTGTCGGCGAACATATCCAGACTTTCGTCGGCTTCAATATTCACAACTGGTTGGAAAAAGACAATGCCAGTCGCCGGAGCGAACTGGTGGTGCTTTCTGGCCTCGACTACATGATGGAAATCATGCCCGTCTATGTAACCGACGAAACAGAAGAGCAGGTACTGGCCAGTGCCGTCATCCTGCTCAAATCCCTCTCGGAAGCCAAGATGCCATTGGCGATGCGTCAGCTCAGTGGTGACAACGGTTTTGAGCACTTAGTCGGCCAGTCCTCGCGCTTTAAACAGCTGGTATCACAGTCGAAGAAGCTGGCTATGCTGGATGCACCATTGTTGATCCAGGGCGAAACAGGTACCGGTAAAGAGATGCTGGCACGGGCCTGCCACCAGCGTTCACTGCGTCGCGATAACCCGTTCCTGCTCGTCAACTGTATGTCGATGCCAGACAATGCCGCTGAAACAGAGTTGTTCGGAATGGCGGCGACCGCCACCGAGCCGGGCAAGAAAGGGATCTTTGAGCAAGCCGATGGCGGTATTGCTTTCCTGTACGAAGTTGGTGAGATGTCAGAGCATCTGCAAATCAAATTGCTTCGCTTCCTGCAGGACGGAACGTTCCGTCGTGTTGGCGAAGAGCAGGAGATGAAGGTAGATGTCCGGGTTATTTGTTCGACCCAGAAGAAACTGCCAGAACTTGTCGCGACCGGAAAATTCAGAGAAGACTTGTACTATCGCCTGAATGTCTTGGCATTGACTGTCCCTCCGCTGCGTGAAAGAACGGCGGATATTGTTCCATTGGCCGATTTGTTCCTGAGCCAGTTTGCTCAAGAGCTACAACAGCCGAAACCCGCGATTTCCGCCGAAGTTGCCCAGTACCTTAGCCAATATGCCTGGCCGGGTAATATCCGTCAGCTGCGCAATGTACTGTTCCGTGCCATGACCCAACTCGAAGGGATGGAAATCAACGTCGATGATATTCAGCTGCCAGAAAACGAATCAGCGACAGTGATCAGCGAGGAAATCCTCGATGGCTCGCTTGACGAAATCATGAAGCGCTATGAGTCGGGTATCTTGAATAATTTGTACCGCAGCTATCCGTCGACACGTAAATTAGCGAAAAGACTGGGGGTTTCCCATACTGCGGTAGCCAATAAGCTGCGTGAGTACGGGATTGGAAAGCATTAAGTTCCCAATTAGCGACGGTGACTTACATTAATGCCAACGCCCGATGAATTTCATCGGGCGTTTTGTTTATCCAGCCCTTGGCAAGAGCGGCTATAGGCGATAGGAAGAGCTATAATTTTAAAACTGAATGAGCTTTTCTAAGATTCCTGCATAGCCCATAGCCCATAGCCCATAGCCGGCTTACTTCAACAACGTCAGTTTCCCTTGTTCAAGCTCTCTGAGCTGGCAGATAAAGTCTTGCCCGTAGCGACAGCTTTGCTGAGCCTCGATTTCGGTAGCGACACGGTGGCAAGGGATGATAATCGGGATTGGGTTGACGTTCTTGGCCATACCGATAGCCTGAATAGCGGTGGAATGTTCAATGTGGGTGGCGATTTGTTGGTATGAGCGGTGGCTGTTATAGGGGATCTCGCAGATAGCTTGCCATACCTGTTGCTGGAATTCTGTGCCCGGAGGGGCTAGGGGAAGGGTAAACTGTTTTCTTTTTCCACCGAGGTACTCAGCGAGCTGGGTGATATAAGGCGCCATCAAATCCGGGTTATGATCCCAATGGCTGTCTGGGGCAAATCCGCCACTGGCGATGGTAAGTTGTCGGAGTCCTTGCTCGTCAGCCAATAAATATATTTTGCCCAATTCCGTATCAAGGTGGTCGTAATACATAATCTTCACTGTGTTGGTTAGCGTCAAACGCGGCGCGGCTATCACAATGATAGTTCATACATCCGGGCAAATCTTTGTCATGAAATAAGTTTATAGCGAAGGTGTATTCATCATCCACGGGCTGTGCTAACGTTTCAATATCACGTATAGCATAAGGATAAGCTGCTGTTGTTTCATTCGATTATCAGCCGGGCAACATCAATCGATATTGGTGATGCCACGGTTAGGCTTGTGACTCCTAAAGATGTTGCGGCCATTACTGCTTATTATCAGCGTAACCGGGCTTTCCTACAGCCCTGGGAGCCGCTACGTGAAGAAGCCTTTTTTACCGAAACCGGCTGGCAGCGGCGGCTGGAGCAACTTATGCAATTGCATAAGCACAAAATGGCTTACTACTTTGTTATCCAGCAAAAAGACTGCGATGAGATCTGTGGTGTCGTGAATTACAGCAACCTTGTCCGTCACCCTTTCCATGCTTGCCATGTGGGCTATTCGCTGGATCAGGACTGCCAAGGGCTGGGGCTAATGGGCAGAGCGTTGACTGCCGCTAATGGCTGGATGTTCGAGGATCAATGTTTTCACCGTATCATGGCGGCTTACATGCCCCGCAATATCAAGAGTGCTGCGGTGTTGGAAAAATGCGGTTTTGAAATTGAAGGCGAAGCAAAAGATTACCTCCTGATAAACGGCAAGTGGGAAGATCATATCTTGACGGCCCGTATTAACGAAAATTGGACGATGCCGGTATAAACGCAACCTGTAACCAAAAAAAACGAGAGCCAACGGGCTCTCGTTTTCGTTTTGGATGATTGCATGTGGTATTAGATACGCTGCCAAAGCTCGGCGTATCGACCATTCTCGCTCAGCAATGCAGGGTGCTTGCCTTGTTCGATGATTTCACCTTCATCCATCAAACAGATATGATCCATGTGCTCCAAACCAACCAGTCGGTGGGTAATGAACAACACAGTCTTGTCTTTGGCGTGTTCCAGCAGCAAAGCCATGATCTGTTGCTCAGTACGGCGGTCAAGGCCTTCGGTTGGTTCATCCATCAATAGGATT
Organism: Photobacterium lutimaris; assembly: GCF_003025555.1. GTDB lineage: Bacteria > Pseudomonadota > Gammaproteobacteria > Enterobacterales > Vibrionaceae > Photobacterium > Photobacterium lutimaris. The sequence continues at coordinate 191,330 of NZ_PYMH01000006.1, forward strand.
GGCGCGTCGTGCAGCAGGGCACGGGCAATACCGATACGGCGTCGCTCACCACCCGAGATCTGGCGTCCGCCTTCACCGAGCCAAGTATCTAACCCTTTACCTTCCAGCAAAGCGTCCAGCCCAACTTTAGTTAGCACGTCGCATAATGCGTCGTCAGTCCCTTGCGGCTTGGCGAGCAGCAGGTTTTCGCGCAGCGAACCGTTGAACACATCAACCCGCTGGCTAACAACCGTAATGGCTTGGCGCAGCGGCGCTTCTTGCCATTGGGGCAGCGGTACACCATCGAGGGTGATTTGCCCTTGCTGCGGATCCCAGTTACGGGTGATCAGCTGCAACAGGGTCGATTTACCGCAACCGGTTCGGCCTAGCAGCGCGACTTTCTCGCCTTTGCCGATGGTCAACGAGATATTTTTCAAGACCGGCTCGTCGTTGCCGTAATAGGTATAGCTGATATTTTGGAGATCAAGCGTCCCCTCAACTTTTGCAGCGTGACCGTTTGGATCAAACGGGGTATCTGGTGTCGCTTCAATGATCTCATTGAGTCGACGGGCAGACGTTAGGGTTTGCCCCAAATACTGGAATGCCCCAGCCACAGGCATCATCAGCTCGAAGCTGGCCATTGTGGCAAAGGCCACCATGGCCACAAATGGATCCGGAGCTTGTCCGGCTATTCCATCAGCCGCGATCCACGTGATAAGTACCAAGGTCCAGCCCGTTGCCGCCATCAGGATGGCATTGGCAAGGCCGGTAAGGTTGGCCATTTTCCGCTGTGCATCTAATAAATCTTGCTGCTCATTAAGAGCGGCTTGGTAGTAACGATCTTCGGCATTGAACAGTAACAGCTCGGCATTGCCTTGGATCCAGTCCAGCGTTTTTATCCGGTAGTTGGCTTTGGCCATCGTCAGGGTTTCACCGTTGGATTTACCCAGGCGGTAGAAGATAACCGGTAGGATCAGCATCAGTGAGAGTAAGATGCTACCGAGGGTCAGGCCGATAGTGACATCGAACCAAGCGAGGAAACCCGTGATAGCCAGTAAACCAATAACACCGATCAGCAATGGGCTGACCAAGCGCAGGTAAACGTGGTCCATCGCGTCGACATCGGCAACCAAGCGGTTGAGCAAGTCGGCATCGCGCAGGTTGGTCTGGCGGCCCGGGATCAAGGGGGTCAGCTTGCGGAAAAAGAACAAGCGTAAGTCAGCCAGCAGCTTGAAGGTCGCATTGTGGCTGACCACTCGCTCACCCCAGCGGCCCGCAGTACGGGCAATCGAGAATCCACGTACACCAGCACCCGGTAGCATGTAGTTGAAGGTTTCACGAGCAATAGTCAGGCCCGCGACGGCTGACGCGGCAATAAACCAACCCGAGAGGGTTAACAGGCTCATCGCGGCCAGCAGGGTTCCTAGCCCAAGCAGCATACCAAGTGTTAGGCCAAACCAGTGTTTACGGTAGAGCTTGAGGTAAGGGATTAAATCACGCATCGAGATCCCTCTTGTTGGTGTGGGCTAGCATCTCAGCAAGCAGACCTTGCTGGCGGATGTGTTCGAAAGGACCATTTTGGACCAATTTGCCGTTTTCCATGACCAGTACGCGGTCCATCGCGGCCAGTTGGTCGAGACGGTGGCTTACCATCAGGGTCGTTTGACCGCTGACTGCATGTTTCAGGCTTTCCAATACCAGGTGTTCAGAGTTGGCGTCTAGGCTCGCTGTGGGCTCATCGAGAATCCAGAAAGCGCCACTTTGCAGCATGGCACGGGCCACGGCAATACGCTGTGCTTGGCCGACAGACAATCCCCCCGAGCGATCACCGACCTGGTGTTGGTAACCTTGCTCTAGGCGCTGGATGAACTCGTCAGCATAGGCTTTCTCTGAGACTTGCTTGATATGCTCTTCGGTGGCCAATGGGTTACCCAGAGTGATGTTATCGCGAACAGTTCCGTGCAGCAGGAGCGGATTTTGACCGACCCAGCTGATGGTCTGTCGCCATTGGCTGTGATCGAGTTCATTGAGCTCGGTGCCATTGATTTTCAAGCTACCGCGGTAGGGTAGGAAACCCAGTAGGGCATTAAGTAGGCTGGTTTTACCCGCGCCACTTGGGCCGATGAGCGCGACGTGTTCATGGGCGTTGATGGTAAAGCTCAGAGGGCCTGCCAGGACTTGTCCTTGCGGGCTGAGAACTTCCAGTTGCTCGACAGTGATCGAGATAGTTTCTGGTGACTCCAAGTTGGTTTGACCTTGGCTCATACCATCGACTTCGCTGTCGAGGAACTCAACAATGGACTCGGCCGCCCCGATTGCCTGAGCCTTGGCATGGTAGAAAGTGCCCAGATCACGCAGTGGTTGGTAGAATTCCGGCGCCAGTACCAAGATGAACAGGCCGGTAAACAGGCTGATTGGTACGCCGTAGTGACCGAAATTCAGCTCGCCGATGAATGAGAAGCCAAAGTAAACCGCGACAATTGCTACCGAGATAGCTGAGAAGAACTCCAGTACGGCCGATGACAGGAAGGCCATTCTTAGGACTTCCATGGTGCGCTTGCGCAGCACATGGGAAGCGGCATGCAGGTTTTCAGCTTCAGCTTCGGCACGGTTGAACAAGCGTAGGGTCGATAGGCCTTGCAAGCGGTCATAGAAATGACCGGACAGGCGTTGTAGCGCTTTGAAGTTACGGCGGTTGGCATCGGCAGCACCTAAGCCGACCAAGGCCATAAACATGGGTACCAGTGGCGCGGTGATCAGAAAGATCAGGCCGGCTGCCCAGTTGAGCGGGAAGACAGCAAACAAGATCACCATAGGGACCAATACCGCAATCGACATCTGCGGAATATAGCGGGAGAAGAAGTCCTGCATCTCTTCCACCTGCTCAAGTACCAGACTAGCCCAGACGCCGGCAGGTTTGCCCTTAATGTAGGCGGGACCTAATTGCTGCAAGCGTTGCAGGATCAGCTGACGGATATGCAGCCGGACCTGTTCGCCGCAGCGGTAGCCGAAAATTTCCCGCCCCCAGCTACAGCCAGCCCTGAGCCCGACAATGACAAAGAGCCCTGCAAAGTTTGAAACCAGTTGGTATTTATCCGTATGTTCAATGATAAGTTGGTGCAAAATATGGGCAAGCAATGCTGCTTGACCAACGAGTAGCAACCCCGATAAGAACCCCAGGCCGACACTGAGCATGAGCCAGCGTTTCGCCAGTTTACTCTGTGATTTCAACCATTTGGTTAAATCGCGTTGTAATTGTTTATCCATATAAAATTCTTGCGCTGCTCAGGAGAGCAGGCTTAAAGGTGAAGGCTAAAAAGGCCACCTTGAGCGGTGGCCGTGAATATTATTTTTGTTCTTCTAACGCGTCGAGGTAACGTTCTGCATCCAGTGCCGCCATACAGCCGGTTCCAGCTGATGTGATGGCCTGACGGTAAGTGTGGTCCATAACATCACCAGCGGCAAAAATGCCTTCTACGCTGGTTTGGGTCGCGTTACCTTCAGTTCCTGACTGGACTTTGATGTAACCGTTGTTCATTGTGAGCTGGCCTTCAAAAATGCCGGTATTTGGCTGGTGGCCAATCGCAATGAAGGCACCCATAACGTCGAGGGTTTCCGTCGCTTCTGATCGGGTGTCTTTGATACGGACGGCTGTTACGCCCATCTCGTCGCCCAGCACTTCATCCAGTACGCGATCTGTGTGGAGGATGATGTTGCCGTTCTCGACCTTGTCCATCAATCGCTTGATCAGGATCTTCTCCGATCGGAAAGAATCACGGCGGTGAATAAGGTGTACTTCCGAAGCGATGTTAGACAGATACAGAGCTTCTTCGACAGCGGTATTACCGCCACCGACAACGGCAACCTTTTGGTTACGGTAGAAGAAACCGTCACACGTTGCACAAGCTGAAACACCACGGCCCTTGAAGGTTTCCTCTGACTCCAGGCCGAGGTATTTGGCTGATGCACCTGTTGAGATGATTAATGCATCACAGGTGTACTCGCCGCTGTCACCTTTTAGGCGGAAAGGGCGCTGACTAAAATCAGTTTCGTTAATGTGATCAAAAATGATCTCTGTTTCGAACCGCTCAGCGTGTTCTTTCATGCGATCCATCAGCGCTGGACCTGTAAGGCCTTCAGCGTCACCTGGCCAGTTTTCGACTTCTGTGGTGGTGGTAAGCTGACCACCTTGCTGCATTCCCGTGATCATTACCGGGTTGAGATTGGCACGAGCGGCATACACTGCAGCCGTATAGCCTGCAGGACCAGAACCGAGGATGAGCAGTTTACAATGTCTTACGTTACTCATTACTTCTCCAGGCTGAATGAGATTTTTGATCTTGTGAGGGGATTGTAGGTAAATTGAAGCGCTATGGAAAGAGGGGATTGTCGCACGGTCAATTCTCGGTAAAGTCACGCTGCCGAGCTAATCACCCGGCAGCCGGGGGGAACTTATTTAGATTGTTTTGATATAAGCTATATTAATTAGCTATATGTTTTCCAAGGTTAATGCATGCTTATGGCGACAGTTGGATCGGTATAATGCAAGTTAAAACTGTCGGCGACTTCTTTACACGTTATTTTACCGTATATCACATTCATTCCTGCAAGGAATCCGGGATCATCCAATAACGCTTTTTTGTAACCGAGGTTCGCGAGCTTTATTACATAGGGCAGGGTGGCGTTATTCAGGGAAAAAGCAGACGTTCTTGCGACTGCACCCGGCATATTGGCCACGCAATAATGCACGACACCGTCGACGATATAGGTGGGGTCAGCATGGGTGGTCGGGTGGGAGGTTTCAAAGCACCCTCCTTGGTCAATAGCGACATCAACCAACGCTGAACCTGTCTTCATATGCTTGACGTGATCGGCTGTGATCAGCTTGGGGGCTGCGGCCCCGGGGATCAGCACGGCACCAATGATAACGTCGGCTTCCGGCACCAGCCGGTCGATGATCTCGGTGGTTGAGTAGATGACTTTCACGGCTCCTTTGAATTCACGATCTAGTGCCCTTAGGGTGTCGAGATTGCGGTCTAGCAGGGTGACATTGGCTCGCATTCCCACCGCTATACGTGCGGCATTGGAGCCGACGACCCCACCACCTAAAATCAGCACATTGGCTGGTTCGACACCGGGAACGCCACTGAGTAGCAACCCGCGGCCACCGTTAGAATTCTCTAGTGTTTGGGCTCCTGCTTGGATAGACATTCTGCCCGCCACCTCAGACATGGGGGCAAGGAGCGGTAATTTGCCTGAGGAATCGGTGACGGTTTCGTAAGCAATACAGATGGCTTTGCTGTCAATCAGGTCTTTTGTTTGCGGAAAATCTGGTGCAAGATGGAGATACGTGAATAAAATCTGCCCTTTATTCAGCATGGCTCTTTCTTCTGCTTGAGGCTCTTTTACTTTGACAATCATCTCTGATCTGGTAAAAACTTCTTTAGCGTTAGAAATAATTGTAGCGCCAGCGCTTACATAGTCTTCGTCTGACAGCCCGATTCCGACACCGGCTTGGGTTTCGACCAAGACTTGATGGCCGAGTGATGTGAGCTCACGGACACTGCTGGTGACTAGACCAACACGGTATTCGTGATTTTTGATTTCTTTGGGAACTCCAATAATCATGCTGCTCCTCCCTTGGCATCCAGAATGATTGGCTATTGACAAGGATGTAAATGCAGATCTAATGGCAGTATAGTTTGACTAACAGAGTATTTGATTCTAAAAAATAGAAAGATGTAGTATATTTTTTTGCAAGGAAGTAAGAAGGTGGAATAAAAAATGGTAGATACCAAGAAAAAACCATCCAAGGAATTGGATCGTATTGACCGTAACATTTTGAATGAACTTCAAAAAGATGGTCGCATTTCAAATGTTGAGTTATCCAAGCGTGTAGGCTTGTCTCCAACACCATGTCTTGAGCGTGTACGTCGTCTAGAACGTCAGGGCTACATCAGTGGCTATACCGCGCTTCTTAACCCGCAGTATCTTGATGCCTCCCTATTGGTTTTCGTTGAAATTACGTTAAACCGTGGTGCACCTGATGTGTTCGAACAATTCAACAAGTCAGTGCAAGAGCTAGAAGATATTCAAGAATGTCACTTGGTCTCAGGTGATTTCGACTACTTGTTGAAGACCCGCGTATCTGATATGTCTGCGTACCGTAAGTTGCTGGGTGAAACCCTGCTACGCCTTCCTGGGGTTAACGACACCCGTACCTACGTGGTGATGGAAGAAGTGAAGCAGACCAACAACCTTGTGATCAAAACACGTTAAGCTTCACAGTTGAAAGAGCTATATCCAAGCACTTTGGGTATATCAATCAAGCGGCGTTCAGCCGCTTGATTTGTTTCTGGGCTAATACAACCCTAGATAAAGTGCAATGGTTAGTTATTGCTAACTCAAGGTGCTTGTATTTTCAGCACTTTCTGTAAAAACTTCGCTATCCCTTCCTATATTCACCTATTCAAAATGGCAAAATTGGACGCTATTTAGTATAAGATATGCGTTAGGCCAAAAGGCGCTATTTTTACTGGCACCTGACACGCTACCAGCTATTGGCATAATAATAACACCGGGTTGGAACATCCTTGTTCTAGCCGTTAAAAAGATTCAACGTATCTGCCCAAGGCAGAATGGGTTGGGCATCAAGCAATTTGTTACATCGGAGTGTTTTTTTGAGGAAAGTAAAGGGCAAGAAGCAGCCTAAAATGCGTCTTTCCGGGGGACAGCGCTTACTGGAAAGCTTTCTTATCATCGGCATCCTGTCGGCGATTTTCATCATGGTTGCGCTGTTAAGTTTTGATCCTGCCGATCCCTCTTGGTCCCAAACGGCTTGGGAAGGGCCGGTGCAAAACAAAGCTGGGGCTTTTGGCGCTCTGGTTGCCGACACCTTGCTGTTTGCATTTGGTTCGCTTGCCTACCCACTTCCTGCGGTGATCATTCTCGCGGCTTGGGTATTGTTCCGCAGGCGCCAGCAGCCTCTTAAGCTGGATTACATGATTTATGGTACTCGCTTGCTTGGCCTATTGTGTATCTTTGTTGCCAGTTGCGGGCTTGCTGATCTTAACTTCGATGATATCTGGTATTTCTCCTCCGGCGGCGTGATTGGCGATGTCGTGTCGAATATGGCGCTGCCAATGTTCAATTTGTTGGGTGCCACACTGGTCCTGATGTTTGCCTGGGCGGTGGGCTTTACCCTGTTTACCGGCATTTCTTGGTTGACTATTGTCGATACCATTGGTGAGACGGTACTTGGCGCTATGGCATGGCTGCTTAACAAGGTACGTTCTGATAAATCAGAGACACTGACTCCTTTTGCTGCCGATATCCCGGATGAACACCAGACTGAGTTCGGCCGCCAACTTGCGATGAAACAAACGGAGTCAGAACCTGATGCTGACGATGTTTTGCTGGCTTCAAGTAGCAGTACAACGCCGCCCCAGGTTGAGGATCGGCATCGCTTTGCCCGTCAGGAGCCCAGCTTTGACCCGTTGGCACAGCGTGACCCTTTACTGGACGGCACTCAGCATGTCGCCACCCAGCAAGCCGATCCGCTGTTGAATACTAGCGAACCGAAAATTGTGATGCCTGAGCGTCACCGTCAGGCCCAAGCCCAGTCTCACGCCCAGGCTAACAGTGCGATTGCCACAGCAGCGACGGCAAGCGTGGTCGCAACCGGTGCTGAGGCGAACACAGGAACTGCAGTCGAAGAGGTGATGGCCGAAGCGCCAGTCGTTCAAGAGCCAACAGCAGAAGCGGTGAATGTAGCGACACCCGTTCAAGCCCAGCCGTTATATAGCGAGCCAGCTGCTCAGGCTGAACCGTTACAGTCCGCCGCTTTGAATGAAGATGAGGTTGTTGAGGTTAATTCGACCCAGCAAGCCAAAGGGATGTCGATCGCCGAACTTGAAAGACAGCTGGCTATCGATGAGAACTTCACCGTATATGTCGATGAAGGCAAGTTAACGCCGCAAGACAACGCTGTTGCGTCAAGCTCGGTTTCTTCCGTTGGGATCAATGCAGAGCAGACAGCGCCTGAACGAGAGCCTGCGCCAGCTCCTGCTTTTGAGCCAGTGACAAATTCGGCGGTTGAAGCTGCGGCAGTAACGTCGCTGGTAGAGCCTGCCCTTTCTGTGGGTATGCCGTTTAATGATGATGAGTTCATTCCGGCAGCGGCAGAAGAGAATTCATCATCGGTTCACCTTGAGCCTGTTACAACAGAGCCTCATGTTGTTCAAGCTGGCGTATATGAGCCAGCTCAACAAGAGGAGACTGCGGTGGTTGAACATAGCCAAGAAGTACTGGCTAATAGCGCTGTGCCAAACGATATCGAGTTAGTGCATGATATCGAAATTGGTGTTCAGGATGGTATGTCAGAGCTAGAGCGGGCGGAGCGTGAAATTGCCCCTGTCGATAGCGATGATCAAACCGGAAACAGCACTGGGGAAGGTTTGAATGATGAAGAAGCGTTCCTCAAGAAGATCCGTGATGCCCAGAAAGCCCAAGCGCAAGCGGCAGGCTTGGACAACCCGTTCTTGATGAAACGCGAAGCGGATTTGCCCAAACCGACGTCGCCGATGCCGACCATTGATCTGTTGGCTCCGCCGAAACAAAACGTACAGTCGACAACCGAGGAAGAGCTCAAGCAGACCGCAATGCTGGTTGAATCGAAATTGGCTGATTATAAGATCAAAGCCAAGGTGGTTGGGGTATACCCTGGCCCTGTGATCACCCGCTATGAACTTGATCTCGCACCGGGTGTGAAAGTCAGCCGTATTTCCGGTTTGGCCAAAGACTTGGCGCGCGCCTTGTCAGCATCTGCGGTACGTGTGGTTGAAGTGATCCCGGGTAAGCCGTATATCGGCCTCGAATTGCCGAATGTGAACCGAGAAACGGTGTATATGTCAGAGGTTGTCGCCAGTGATAACTTCCAACACAAGAAAGGCGCGTTGCCGATTGTACTGGGGTACGACATTGCTGGTGAAGCCGTGGTAGCCGATCTGTGTAAGATGCCACACTTGCTGGTTGCCGGTACCACAGGTTCGGGTAAGTCGGTTGGGGTGAACGTGATGATTGTCAGCTTGCTGTATAAGTGCAAGCCGGAAGATTGTCGCTTTATTATGATTGACCCGAAAATGCTGGAACTGTCGATTTACGAAGGGATTCCGCACCTGTTGACCGAAGTGGTTACAGACATGAAAGATGCCGGCAATGCCTTGCGCTGGTGTGTTGGTGAGATGGAACGCCGTTACAAGTTGATGGCGGCCTGTGGTGTGCGTAACCTGGCTGGCTTCAATGCCAAGCTGGAAGAAGCCGCTGCCGCTGGGCATCCCATCCATGATCCGCTTTGGAAGCCGGGCGATAGCATGGACGAGTATCCGCCGCTGTTGGATAAAATGCCGAGCATTGTTGTCATCGTCGATGAATTTGCCGACCTGATGATGGTGGTCGGTAAGAAGGTCGAAGAATTGATTGCCCGACTGGCTCAGAAAGCGCGTGCGGCAGGGATCCACTTGGTACTGGCGACGCAGCGTCCGTCGGTCGACGTGATAACCGGTCTTATCAAGGCCAATATCCCGAGCCGTATGGCCTTTACCGTATCGACCAAGACGGACTCGCGGACAATTCTCGACCAAGGTGGCGCAGAGTCGTTGCTGGGTATGGGTGATATGCTGTACTTGCCAGCAGGGAGTAACCATCCCGTCCGTGTTCACGGTGCGTTTGCTTCGGATGAAGACGTTCATAACGTGGTGAATGACTGGAAAGCCCGCGGTAAGCCACAGTATATCGAGGGGATCTTGGAAGCTGATCAAGGAAGTGAGGGCCTATTACCGGGAGAGACTCCGGTAGCTGGAGAAGATGATCTTGACCAGTTATTTGATGAAGTGGCTGCATTTGTTTCCGAATCGCGCCGCGGTTCAGTTTCCGGTGTCCAGCGCCGGTTTAAGATTGGCTACAATCGTGCAGCCCGAATTGTTGAGCAACTTGAGGCCCATGGCATCGTCAGTGCACCAGGCCATAACGGTAACCGTGAGGTCTTGGCTCCGCCGCCTCCACCCCGTGACTAGCTGTTGATAAAACACAAGACATCCCGTCATTACCATGCCTGCTACGATCAAATAGCAGGCATCAGAAAAGGTTTAACAGAATGATTAAAAAAGTGCTTTTGAGTATGTTGGTCGCCAGCCCCTTGTTGCTGGCCGGTCAGGCAATGGCGAATCCGCAGCAGGAATTGAGTACTCGTCTAGGTAAAGTGAATGCATTTAGTGCTGACTTTACCCAGACCGTCGTGAGCCCGGAGGGTAGCCTGCTGGTGGAAGGTACCGGTGATGTATCCATCAAACGACCAAACCTATTCCGTTGGAACACAGAAACGCCAGATGAGAATATCTTGATCTCTGACGGTAAGACATTGTGGTACTACAGCCCGTTCATCGAGCAAGTGACAGCAATGTGGCTTAATGACGCAACGGATCAAACACCATTTGTATTGCTAACCCGCAATAGCGCTTCGGATTGGGCGAATTACAATGTGTCACAAACGGCTGATACCTTTACCCTGACCCCAAAAAGCGGTGCGTCCTCGATGGGGCAGTTTGTTGTGACCGTGGCCCTGTCGGGTGAGGTGCGTAGTTTCTCTGTCGTTGAACAAGATGGCCAGCGCAGTAACTTCAAACTGACCAAGTTCCAGAAGAAAACGCCAGCCTCGAGCCAGTTCACCTTTACCCCGCCGCAAGGGGTTGAGCTGGATGACCAGCGCAATTAAGCGAACGCGAATAGACTAGGTTATACACCTAGACGATAGCAAACAGTGAACCAGATTGACTTAGGTGGTACGGCAGTACCACCTAATTTTGTTTAAGGAGCGGTGATTTTGAGTAATTTCAGCCTGGATTTTTCGTCGGACTTTCGTCCGCTGGCAGCCAGAATGCGCCCACGAACCGTGCAGGAATACATTGGCCAGAAACATATTCTGGCTGAAGGCAAGCCCCTAAGGCGTGCGCTGGAAGCCGGGCACCTGCACTCGATGATTTTGTGGGGGCCGCCGGGGACCGGTAAAACCACACTGGCCGAGGTGGCTGCCCATTATGCCAATGCCGAAGTTGAGCGTGTATCGGCTGTGACATCGGGTGTTAAAGATATCCGCGCGGCTATCGATAAAGCCCGCGACAACAAGATGGCTGGCCGCCGGACAATCTTGTTCGTGGATGAGGTCCATCGCTTTAATAAAAGCCAGCAGGATGCCTTCTTGCCCCATATCGAAGATGGCACCGTGACCTTCATTGGCGCAACGACTGAAAACCCGTCCTTTGAACTTAATAACGCACTGTTGTCACGCGCCCGGGTCTACAAGCTTAAGTCTCTGGAGAACGAGGATATCCTCGACGTTATCGAGCAGGCTCTAGTCGACAAGGAGCGCGGCGTGTCGGAGAGCAATCTGATCTTTGTCGATGAAGTGAAAGAGCGCCTTGCCGAATTGGTTGGGGGCGATGCCCGCATGTCACTGAACTACCTTGAGCAGTTGATTGATATGGCGGATGAGGACGAGCAGGGCAACAAACAGATCACACTCGCGCTGTTGGCTGAAGTGGCGGGCGAGAAGATAGCCCGTTTCGATAACAAGGGCGATCTGTGGTATGACATGATTTCTGCCGTGCACAAGTCGATTCGCGGCTCTAGTCCGGATGGCGGCTTATACTGGTTTGCCCGAATGCTGCAGGCCGGGTGCGATCCCCTTTATGTTGCCCGTCGTCTGTTAGCGATAGCCTCGGAAGATATCGGCAATGCCGACCCGCGTGCAATGCAGGTAGCAGTCTCGGCCTGGGACTGTTTTACCCGGGTGGGGGCCTATGAGGGCGAACGCGCGATTGCCCAGGCGATCGTATACCTGGCGTGTGCGCCGAAAAGCAATGCGGTGTATACCGCCTTTAAGCAAGCCAAGTTGGATGCGGCTAATTATCCTGACTATGAAGTACCGCACCACTTGCGTAATGCACCGACCAAGTTGATGAAAGAGATGGGGTATGGTCAGGAGTACCGTTATGCCCATGATGAGCCGGGGGCTTATGCTGCAGGCGAGAGTTATTTTCCACAGGAGTTAGCTGGCACTCGCTACTATCAGCCGTCAAATCGGGGATTAGAGACCAAAATTTCTGAAAAGTTAGATTATCTTGCTTCTTTAGATGCAAAAAGCGCGTCAAAGCGCTATCAATAATAGGGCTTTTTGGGTATTGTTTAGGGATCCGCGTTAGGTTGCCTAACGCCTTCTGAATTAAAAATTATTTGGCCATCACTTTGGCTAAATAATGTGCACTTTAGAGCCATTTGAGCACAGGATTAGCATGCTAGATTCTAAATTACTTCGAACTGAGCTGGACGCAACAGCCGAAAAATTAGCGCGCCGTGGTTATACTCTTGATGTAGAGCTACTACGTTCCCTAGAAGAAAAACGTAAGTCACTTCAGGTCAAAACTGAAGAGCTTCAGGCACTGCGTAACTCCCGATCGAAGTCCATTGGTCAAGCGAAAGCGAAGGGCGATCACGAAGAAGCTGAGCGTATCCTGGCTGAAGTTGGCAACCTAGGCTCTGAGCTGGATGACGCGAAAAAAGCACTTGCTGCGCTTCAGGCTGAGCTAGATGCCATCGTACAAACGATCCCTAACCTGCCAGACGATTCTGTACCTGCAGGTAAAGATGAAAACGAAAACGTTGAAATCTCTCGCTGGGGCCAGCCACAGTCATACGACTTTGAAGTTAAAGACCACGTTGACCTAGGCGAAATGGCTGACGGCCTTGATTTCGCAAGCGCGGTTAAACTGTCTGGTGCACGTTTCATCGTGATGAAAGGCCAGTTTGCTCGCCTACACCGTGCGATTGCCCAGTTTATGCTGAACCTTCACACTGACGAGCACGGCTACACAGAGATGTACGTTCCGTACCTAGTGAACTCTGATAGCCTATTCGGTACTGGCCAGTTGCCTAAGTTCGGTGCCGATCTGTTTCACACTCAGCCACTGACTGAGAAAGTGAACGACGAAGAGCCTCGTACTCTTTCTTTGATCCCGACAGCAGAGGTTCCTGTAACCAACATGCTGCGTGACACGATTTCTGATGAAGCGGATCTGCCAGTCAAAATGACAGCGCACACACCTTGTTTCCGCTCAGAAGCCGGTTCTTACGGTCGTGATACTCGCGGTTTGATCCGTATGCACCAGTTCGACAAAGTTGAGCTAGTACAGATCACTCGTCCAGAAGATTCCATGGACGCGCTAGAAGAGCTAACAGGTCACGCTGAGAAAGTACTCCAGTTGCTTGAACTGCCGTACCGTAAGGTGATCCTGTGTACCGGTGACATGGGCTTCGGCGCTGTGAAGACCTACGACCTAGAAGTATGGGTTCCTGCACAGGAAACTTACCGTGAGATCTCTTCTTGTTCTAACTGCGGTGACTTCCAGGCTCGCCGTATGCAAGCGCGCTTCCGCCGTAAAGGTGAGAAGAAGCCTGAGCTAGTTCATACCCTGAACGGTTCTGGCCTAGCGGTTGGTCGTACTATGGTTGCTATCCTTGAGAACAATCAGGAAGCTGATGGTCGTATCCGTATTCCTGAGCTACTTCGCAAGTACATGAACAACGCGACTCACATCGGTTAATCTGTTACGCGGACGTTCAAGTCGAACATAACCAAAAACCCAGCCAATGGCTGGGTTTTTTTATAGCCATAGAAAAAGAGTATTGACAGAACGAGCTGCTTACAACACATAGGTTTGGTTTTTTATGCGTTAAATGTGATTAATTTGTCACTTGATGCTTGTGTCAGAATGGATATTCGATATAATCGCGTTATTGAGAAATTATGCACTTTTATTGAAAGTGTAATCATTCAGGAAGCAGTAGAATGACAGATATCCTTTTAGCGCAAAACAACTACAAGACCAGCCGGAATGTGCTGATGTTCGCCATTCCCTCGATACTGGGGTTGTTCTTTTTCTTAGCACCGTTGACTGTCAACGGTGACTTTACCTTCCCGCTAGCCCTTATGGCAAAAGGCTTCAAAGCGCTGCTCGGCGAAGCTATTCTTCCGGCGGTAACGGCGGTTATCTGTTTGTCTGCTTTTATTTCAGTATTGGCCAGTGTGGCAAAGCCTACTTTTGTGACTCAATCTCCGTTGCTAACTCGCCTGTTTGTCTTGAACCCAACGTGGTTAGTTATTCGCAGCTTAGGTGCGGTATTTACCTTGGTAGCCCTCCACCAGATCGGCCCTGAAATGCTGTGGAATGAAAATACCGGTGGGCTGGTACTGCATGATTTGCTGCCGTCGTTGTTTGTTACCTTCATCTTTGCCGGATTATTGCTGCCCCTATTGTTAAACTTCGGTCTGCTTGAGCTATTGGGTACACTACTTAGCAAGTTCATGCGCCCGGTATTCAGACTGCCTGGTCGTGCAGCGATTGACTGTATTTCATCTTGGCTCGGTGATGGTACGGTAGGGGTTATCCTGACCAGCAAGCAGTACGAGCAGAAAAAATACACCGCCCGTGAAGCGGCAGTGGTTGCCACTATGTTCTCGCCGGTCGGTATCTCGTTTTCGCTGGTGGTGCTGACTCAGGTGGGTTTGCAGAACTATTTTGTCCCTTTCTATGCAGCCATTTGCTTGTCTGGTGTGGTGGCTGCCATGGTGATTCAGTTCTTGCCACCGCTATCATACAAGAAAGACTTGTACATTGATGGCACCGCACCAAACCGTGATGATGAGTTGGTACCGGAAGGCCAATCGGCAATGAGCTTTGGTATGGATTTGGCTCTACAGAGAGCCAGCAAGGTCAAGAGCCTTGGCTCGGTCGCCAAAGAGGGGGTTCATAACGCGCTGGATATGGTGATTGGTGTACTGCCTGTGGTTATGGCTATCGGTACCTTGGGTCTGGTTGTGGCAGAAACCACACCATTATTCTCTGTGCTTGGTGCGCCATTTGTGCCGCTGCTAGAATTACTGAATGTGCCTGAAGCACAGGCCGCAGCACAAACAATGCTGGTGGGTTTCACCGATATGTATGTGCCGTCAATCATTGCCGCTTCGAGCATCGATGCAGCTATGACCAAGTTTGTTGTGGCCGCGCTGTCTGTTACCCAGCTGATCTTTATGTCAGAAACAGGCTCGGTGATCCTTAGCAGTAAGGTGCCAATTAACTTCTTAGAGTTGGTGGCAATCTTTGTCCTGCGTACGCTGGTAACATTGCCAATTATCGTCGCGATTGCCCATCTGATTTTCTAGTCAATTTATAACTTTACCTACTGCTCCTACCTTTCAATTGCCCGGTCTCAGTACCGGGCAATCATTTGAACCACCTTATTCTCTTCTCTTACTGCCAGCTCTGGCAGCTTAATCGATAGTTCATGACCGATATGGGCCAGTACCAAATCGAACAGGTGAAACAAGGTATCTGAGGCCTCCAACGAAAACTGATAAAGCTCATGCTTGACCCGCTCTTTATCATGGCGATTCAAGTCAATATTTTCGTATTGGCAAAATAGCTTATCAATAATGAGTGGGGGCACAGCAGGATCGTCAGGTAGGTGAAGCTGCGCCATTCTGCGTTTTAGGATTTGGCCATGAAGCCCCAACTCCCTTGCCATCACATCACTACCCATCTTGTAGTTCTCTATTGCGTAACGAAAACGGCTAAGACTGTCGATGGCATTGAGCATCAAAGGCCAAGTACCTTGATAGTCTTTAAATATGGCTTCCTTTTCAGAGTCGATAAGGCTCTGGGTTAAGGTATCGTCAATGAGGTACAACACATGACGAATCGCTTTTCCGTGGGTGGATTGATTACGCTGAACGGAATATTTGGGCCACTCATTCAAAATAGTATCGAGCTGTTTATTGAGAATGCGATACATCGGTTTATTGGTGGTTTCCGCTTGGTTGATCAGGCTCTGGGTCAAGGTCTTGATAGCAATGGACTCACTCAGGTTTTGAGTGATTAGTGGTGTACTTTTCAATGCCTGATGGGATTGGCGGCGATGGAAGCGCAGCAGGTGGATTAACTGACGTAGGCCGATGATTTGGTTGAAGCGGCTTTGCAAAATATCCCGCTGTTGTCGGGAGCGGATAGTGATAACGCCAAGCGCTATGCCAATAAGACAGAGGGTAAGAATAAAATAAAGCATGCAGTCTCCCTTCCAATCGCATAAGTCTGATTATGATAAGTAACATTGCAAGCATTATTCCATCGTGGAGCAGATGGTGGAAATATTTAACCTTTATTATTCAGGTGGTTACGTGTTGTTGTTGATTAGACCGTTATGGCGAGTGTGAAAATGGTGCAGGTGTGATTCGAAGTGGTGCAAAAAAGGCTCCCGAAGGGAGCCTTTGAATTAGGGGGAGAGCGATCTCATTGTCATTGCGTGACTACGAGTTAGAGATAGGGTGTAGGTGGACCTCTTCTTCTTTCTCGCCCGCATGCGGGTCGTTGAAGCGGTCGATATCCATTTCGCCTTCTGTTTTGGCTACGATACAAGTTACACAGCTATCGCCTGTAATATTAACAGCGGTACGGATCATATCTAGTAGACGGTCAACACCCATGATAAGCGCGATACCTTCAACCGGTAGGCCAACTTGGTTCAGTACCATAGCCAGCATGATAAGACCAACGCCCGGTACACCAGCAGTACCGATAGAAGCCAAGGTCGCGGTAACGATCACCGCCATGTAGTCGCCCATGGTTAGGTCGATGTTGAATGCCTGAGCAATGAATGCTGTCGCGACACCTTGCATGATTGCCGTACCATCCATGTTGATGGTGGCACCAAGCGGTACAGTGAATGAGGCGATACGGTTTTTAACGCCAAGACGCTTGGTTGCCGTTTCCATGGTCACTGGAATCGTTGCGTTTGAAGAAGCGGTTGAGAAGGCGAACATGATCGCGTCTTCCATTTTCTTCAAGAACACTTTCGGGCTTAGACCCGTGAAGATTTTAAACAGTGAACCGTAGACGACAAAGCCGTGCAGCAGCAGGGTCCCGGTTAGGACCAAGAAGTAACCAAGTAGGTTGAAGATAGCGTCCAGACCAAGGCCGGTGAATAGTTTTGCCATCAGGAAGAATACACCAAATGGGGCAATATTCATCAGCAGGGCAACCAGTTTCATGATCACTTCATTAAGGTCTGCAAAGATACCGGCAATGCGTTCACCCGGTTTACCCGCAGCACTGATAGCTACACCGAACAGAATCGCAAATACGATGATTTGCAGCGTGTTGCCTTGGGCCATCGAACTGATTGGGTTGGTCGGGAACATGTCGATAATGACCTGACCTAGTGATGGCGCTTCTTTGGAAGCAAATGTAGTCGCTGCAGAAAGGTCAGCACCAGCACCTGGCTTGAAGAGGTTACCCATAATCAAGGCGAGTGAAATAGCAATCGCAGTGGTGGTGAGGTAAAACGCCAGTGTCTTACCGCCTAAACGACCCAGTGTGCTGATGTCTTTGAGGGTACTGGTACCGCATACCAAAGAGACAAATACCAATGGCACCACTAGCATTTTCAAGCTCGCGATGAAAATAGCACCGCCAACCTCAAACAGGCCATTGACTAAATATTCGTGGACAAAAGATGATTCAGCAAAAAGCGAACGAATAATGAATCCTGTCAGAATGCCCAATACCATACCCAGAATGACTCGGCCGGTCAGGGACATTTTTTTCTTTTGTGCTTGCATGAATAAAACACTCCTTATAATTATTCACTCTGTAAATCTTTCATCAGAGCGCGGAGCAGGTTAACAGTAGTTCACGTGTTAAAGCGAAGTAAAATGCCGTGTAATAATCAAAGATATGTTTCAGATCACACTTTTTCTGACAGAACGATATTCTGAAAACATATTTATTAACTGAATTTTAACGTGCTCGGTGATTTCTGACCGTTTTTTGTTCTAATAAGTCGTTTTGAGCGACAGTACGTTAAGGTTTAGCCGAGTTTACCATTGATTTTAAGAGCCAGAAAAAGCACCCGTTAACATTCTATTTTGCAGGATTTCATGGCGTTATATACCTGCAGCGTACATTCTGTGACGGTAAGGTTAAAACTGCTGCCCGTTTATGGTGATAATGGTGAATGATGCTGGTTGGGTGGTCGTCCCTAGGTTTTAAATCCGATTGGTAGGGGGTGTGTATGTTTATCTTCCAGGGGGGCATTGATGGCATACCATTCTATGTATAACGGACCAGCACAATCTGATCGCAGGTGTGCTGGCCGTTTGTTTTAACTATTTGTTTATTATGATCATACTGTTGCGTTAACCGTGTCTTCCAGCAGCATATCAATACGGGAAATATAGTCGTGATACTCCGCAGTATTGTCTTTTGCGTAATGGAAGTTTCGGAAGTAACGAGTCATGGATGTAAAGTACTTACGTGCTTCAGCTTTGTCAGTGAAGTCGTAATTGGTACGAATGACATTAACGACTTTGCCGAAGATAAACTGCTGGCGTTCGAAGCTGCATGACGCGTCGACTTCATCAAAGGCATCTTGCTGCAGGTAAACCATATCGAGGAACAAGGCTTTTTGGTAAACCACGTAGTCCTCCAACGAGATACCTTCCTCACCCGTTACCTGCATCATTTGGCCAATACTGTCTCCGGTAGAGAGTAGCGCTTTCATCTCTTTAACCGTCGGCACCCACTCGGGGCCAAGATTATCTGCGTACCAACCTTCAAGCTGATCCAGATAGCGAGACCAGGAAATTAGCGGGTCGATAGCTGGATAGAAGCGCTTATAGGCACGTTCATAGGACAGGCCGAGGAAGGTCTTGACGGTACCCAGCGTCGATTGGGTTACTGGCTCTTCGAAGTTACCGCCAGCCGGGGAAACCGAGCCAATCATGGTCAGCGAGCCATCAGTGCCGTTTTCATTATCGACGACACCACAACGCTCGTAGACCCCCTTGATAGCCGAGTCCATATAAGCCGGGAAGCCTTCCTCACCGGGGATCTCTTCCAATCGGTTGGAGGTTTCGCGCATGGCCTGTGCCCAGCGGGACGTGGAGTCGGCCAGTAGCAGTACGTTATAGCCCATTTGGCGGTAATATTCACCCAGGGTTAAACCGGTATATATAGAGGCTTCACGGGCAGCAACCGGCATCGATGAGGTATTGCAGATGATCACGGTACGGTCGATCAGGGTACCGCCATGCTTGGGATCGGGGAGGTGAGGGAATTCCTCTATGGTTTCTACCACTTCCCCGGCGCGTTCACCACAGGCCACCACAATAACGATATCGGCGTCACAATAACGGGAGATCCCGTGCTGAAGGACGGTTTTACCTGAACCAAATGGTCCCGGTACACAGCCGGTTCCACCTCGGGCAATTGGGAAAAAGGTATCGATAGTTCGGGTGGTGGTGACCAACGGTTCGTTAGGGAATTTACGCTGGGTTTTGCCCCCGTTTTTCGTCAGGGTATTGGCGATGGACTGACGCACCGGCCATTTCTGTACCATGGTAAGATTGTGCTCTTTTCCACGGTTATCGGTGATGTGGGCAATAACTGTATCAATCGTAAAGCTACCTTCTTGGATCCAGGTGACCTCGACTTCCCCCTTAATATAGAAGGGCACCATAATTTGGTGGGTAAAGCGGCCTTCCTGAACGGTCCCCAGCGATTGGCCGGCGCGGAGCTTGTCGCCTTTTTTGGCGACGGCGGTGAAGGCCCAGGTATCGGCTTTATCTAGCGCATCAACCTGAACACCGCGTTTAAGGAATTTGCCATGGATTTGTGCCAGGCGCTCAAGCGGGTTCTGCAAACCATCATAGATTTGGGCCAAGATCCCCGGCCCTAAATCGACACTTAGCATTTCTCCGGTTTGGATAATACTGTCACCCACAGCAACACCGCGGGTATCTTCGTAAACTTGAATATCGGCAGAGTCGCCTCGCACGCGCAGCACTTCGGCCATTAGCAATTCATCAAGGCCCTCGGTTTGCTTGCGGCTAGGCAGCACATATACCACTTCGTTTTTGACTAACTGGCCTTTATCGCCATCGTTAAGGCGGATGGTCAGTGTGTCGCCAATGACTGCCGTAACGTGGGCAGTCGGCGTTTTATTGATTAATTCCGTGCTCATTGAACAACCTGTTTTCAAAATTAATGCGGTAGATCACTGGCAAAGTCACCCAGTGCATTTTCCACGAGTTGGTCGAATCGCTCGATGGCTATCTCACTGCTGTAAGTCGTCCAGCGAGAAACCAGGTTCCAGCGCAATAGGTAAATCACCACGGCTTCGAAGCTAAAGCGCTCTTTGGTGCTGATGCGATCAAGCTGCTCCCATACGGCTTCGAGCAAGGCTTTTTCAACCTCTAAGCTCTGGTCGTGTTCCATGTACCGAGCGACATCCGGTAGCCACGGGAAGGTGAAATGCAGATTAAAGTAGGGTGCACTCCAGTTACGGCGAATAAACTCGTAGCGTGTTCCAAAACTCCAGCGTGGTCCGGTGGGCGCTTTTTCACCGGCTTTTTTGCGCCGAAGTGCTGCAACCACACTGCGCATATCTAAACGCCAATCAATGAGGTCACGAAGCACTTGGCTTTTCACTTCACTGCGCGCCCGGGTAGCAAACTTGATCAGTTCAGCGTCATCGGCATCATTCTTGGTGCGATCCCAGTGCATGATTTGCTCAATCATGTTGAGGTGCTTGCGTTCATCAAATGACAGGGCACTTAACCGTCGCTCTAACTGGTAACGTGAAATCGGGGTGATTTTACTGTTAAACAGAGAGTCGATATGCGGCAGTGATGTCAACAGGCCATGATATGCTTTATCAGACATATACGTTCCTTGTTAAAGGAGAGGCAGGGCAAGCCTGCCTCTGTACTTATTTGACGATACCTTCCAACAACGCGCGGAAACGCGGTTGGAGGTGGTTAAGCATCATCTGGGTGACGGTGTCGTCTGACAGTGCTACTTCGATATCTTTATCTTTCAGGCGGAACACAACGGCATTTTTGTTATCTTCGTTGACATTGAAAGTAACTCCTTCACGAAGCATTTCAGCGGCTTGTGCTACGGCAAAGTGGATCAATGTCCCTTCCTTGAGCTCTTCAGGGTTGGCACTGAGATCGTTTACCCCCACCACTCGGGTTGGCAAGATAACCTCAACCGGTTCATCGGATTTGATGGCGTTGCGGCCAGCCACTTCGAGAATCATTTGCTGAAGTAGCTTTTCATCTGTCAATTGGGTGCCGACTGTTGCTTTGATCTGCTTGGCAAACTCATCTTGCAAGAAGGCTTTTAGCTCTAAAATGGCATTACGGTTGGCCATTTCAAAAGCTTGCTTGCCTGCTGTTGAGATGAAGTCTGCTTCTTTACGCGCATTACCCAGAATAAGACCTGCTTTGTCACGGGCTTCAGCGACAATGGTCGATGCCTCTTCACGCGCCTCGGCAATGATTTTATCTGCGGCTTCTTTACCGGCATCGACACCTTCTTGACGAAGGGTGTCGACCAGTTGCTTGATCCCTGTCGAAACAGGTGTTGCATTATGATTTTCTACTGGCATGGTCTGTTCCTTATGCGCCGATGTTGGCACCCATCACTAGCGCAAAGACGAAAGCAAATACTGAGAAGCCTTCTACAATGGCCGCTGGAGCGATAGACAGGCCGAAGACTTCAGGCTTGTTCTTCGACGCGTTGATTGCTGCAGAAACGGCTTGTCCTTGGTAGATAGCAGAGAAAAGCAAGGCAAAACCGGTCATCAGGCCGACGCCGAATAGGCCGCCTGCTGTCTCGGCGTTAACCCCAATCGCTGACAGGGAGAACATGATCACGATACCGTAGATAACCTGAGAGGAAGGCATCGCTGAAAGGCCAATGTATTTACCATAGCCAGACTCGACATCTAACATGGCGCCACATGCGGCCTGGCCAGCGATCGAACAGCCAATTGCTGAACCAATAGCACCCATAGCAACAGGAGCGAATGCGCCCAACCAACCAAGTGCAATAACAAATTGTTCCATGTTTTAATCCTCTTTCTTCCGAAAAGCTTTGAATGGGTATCCTTCATCGGATAAGCCCCAGTTAACAAATTCAATTACATTCAGACGCATACCGTGTACTACGCCGCTCATTACACAGAGCGCGAAGTTCAGGATATGGCCAAGCAGTAAGATCAGGCCGCCAAAGAGCACCCCAGAAACGGGTTGGGCTTCAACAACTTGACCTGCCAATGAGTTAAATGTCATCGCCAATGATGCACCGGACAAGCCCAGCGCAAATAAACGCATGTAGCTTAAGATGTCACCGAAGGCACTGGTGATGTTGTAAATCGCCTTGGCACCATCGAGAACGCGAAGGGCCAGATCTTTGCGGCTGTTGATTGGTCGGTCACTGCTGTAAACACAGACCAGACCGGCACCGCCTAGCATGAGTAGTCCGCCCAGACCTTTACCGAACCAGCTCCATATGGCACCGGTAACACCAAACCAGAGCAACATGCCACCGAACATCAAGGCCGCCCAGCCAAGTGGTGCAAATGCACGTTTTTGCGAGCGGTTGATGTAGGCGGTCATTGTGTTGGCAATGATCAGGTGCATGACACCAATAAAGACCGAAAGCCGCATCATGGCGCCATAATCGTTCATGTCGATGATGTGGAAAAAGTCCCAGAAACTGCCTTCGCTGGGTGCAATGCCAAAGTAGCTGCCGGCGAGTACCCCCCAGAAAATGCCCAGTCCAGACATGAACAGGCCCATATTCTTCAGTCGTTTGCCTTCTTCTGAGGCATCGAACTTGTCACGGAAGAATAGGATGATCAGGCCGAGAATGGCACTGTACATGGCATCATTCATGATCATGGCGAAGAACAATGAGAATGAATAGAACACCAGGTTGCCCGGATCCCATGCGCGGTAGTTAGGCGTTTGGAAAAAGCCCATGGCCTCAGCGCCACCACCGGTTAACTCGGAGTTTTCCAGTAGGGTCGGTGGCTGGTCATCGGCCCTGGGATCTTCAAACAGCACGGCGGAACCATAAACGTTGGCCAGCTCGATAACCGCATCTTGGGCATCGGCAGGCATCCAACCTTGGATCAGGAAAAATTCGCCCTCATCCTGTACCCCTGACGAGGCCAACAGCAGTTCGGCATGATCCTGACTCGCAGCCAGTGATTGGCTGAGCGGGTAAATCCAGCGGGTTAACGCCTCGCGTTCTGCCAGTAAATCCTCAAGGTGTTGCTCGGCAATCTCGAGATACTCTTCGACTTGGGAAAGGCTGCTTCCACCGATGTGCGATCGTTCGACAGGTAACAAGGCCGGATCGGGCTCAGACTCAGACACAATCACCACGTAGGCGTTTTTCTGATCACGGTGTACCTCTTGCCAAGGCAGATTGACCTCTGCCATGGCAGTAAGTTTTTTCAGTGGCAATAAGTAAAACCAGAATCGCAAATTATTGATTGTGCAGATATCTGGAAGCTCAAACTCCCCCCATGGGCGTAACAGTTGCAGGCGCTC
Organism: Photobacterium lutimaris; assembly: GCF_003025555.1. Classification (GTDB taxonomy): domain Bacteria; phylum Pseudomonadota; class Gammaproteobacteria; order Enterobacterales; family Vibrionaceae; genus Photobacterium; species Photobacterium lutimaris. The sequence goes on from NZ_PYMH01000006.1 coordinate 214,821, forward strand.
TTTGAGTAAGTCACGCTTGTCTTGCTGCTGGCGGATATGCAGTTTGTTCTCGAGAATTTGTCCAACCAATTCATCGACATCAACCAGATCCTTGTCCCTGACTGGTCGGCGTCTGCGTTCAACGCGGCTCAACCATGCCAAGGCTTCGCTGGCGTCGGTGGGTTGCTGCATGGCGATAGCATGGTTGCTATCGCCATCACCCTCACTTAGCGGGATAAGGTGCATGCAGCCCAGAGCTTGCAGTGCCATCAGGATTTCATCCCGACGAGAGGCTTGGCCGCCAAGCGTTAAGCGTTTTAACTGTTTGATACTCATGATTGGCCTCCCTGCGTTTTCTCATGTTGCGCCAACACTTTTTGTTTCGATAGCTTGGCGTTCATCACCGCAGCACGCTCTTGATCTGAGAGGTAGATACCAATCCGCTTGATACTATCTTGGGTATCAGGGATCAGGACCTTCGAGAACAAGTTTACGCGCTGGCTGGTAATACGCGTGGCGTCACTGATTAATTCGTAGCGCTGCTGGCACACGGCCAGTTCGACACGCAGGCGAACCATTTCTTTCAGTTGACGTACCACATTATCGACCCAGTGTGGGCGGGCGAGATAACTGTACGGGGTCACTGCGACATCGACCGATTCGATAATCGGGACCCGGCAGCCAACAATATTCTGGGTGGCAAGCTTAACGTTGGTGACCTTGACCAGGTTGTTGACGTTAATTTCTTTGCAAGCAAGCATGGGAATGGCTTCCTCAACCTGTGCACGCAATTCGGCGACACGCTGTTTGGCTTGCTCCAAGGCTTGCTCGGCTTTCTTCCGCTCCAGCATCAATTGTTGACGTTTCAGTTCCAACGCAGGCAGGTAGCGGTTATAGGTTTTCAAACTCCGCTTTTGTTTGTTCAGCGAGCTTTTGTTAAGTGCTACCTTTGCCATGTGTTAACCCTCTGTAGTTTCTGCTTCCAGATCCAACTGCTCTGGGAAAGGCCAGTACATTTCCAGCAAGCTGTCTTTGATCAGGGTTTCTTCCGGGTCAAAACACTCAGCAAGGATCTTCCAGCTGAAATCCAAGGCATCTTCCAAGCTCATATCGACATCCAGTGTCATGAAGTTGTCTTTGAAGTACTTGCCAAATTTCAGGGTTTTTTTATCGTACTCTGACAGTTCAAATGCCATCGCTTGCTTCTGCTGGGCTTCCACAGAATCGGAGTAGAAACGGATCATCACACTCATGATGGCGCTGTGATCTTCACGGGTTTCTTTACCTACCACCATCTGCTTAAGACGGGACAGGGAGCCGAATGGATCCAGTACACCCTCATGAAGGTAGAACTGACCCTCGGTGATATAGCCGGTGTTATCCGGTACTGGGTGTGTAACGTCGTTACCCGGCATAGTGGTCACTGCCAGTAGCGTGACAGAGCCTGCGCCCTTGTAGTCACACGCTTTTTCGTATCGCTTGGCAAGCTGCGAGTACAGATCACCCATATAACCACGGTTGGCTGGGATCTTGTCCATCGCGACACCAATTTCCTTCATTGCATCGGCGTAGGACGTCATGTCGGTCAGAAGCACCAGTACCTTCTTGCTCTCATCGACAGCGAAATGCTCGGCGACTGATAGTGCCATGTCCGGTGCCAGCAAACGTTCAACGGTGGGATCCGAGGCTTGGTTGACGAACATGACGGTACGTGATGACACACCCGCTTCTTCAAATTGGGTTTTGAAAAAATGGTAGTCATCATAAATCAGGCCCATACCAGCAAATACCACCACATCGGCTTCGGCCTGAATGGCGATACGGGCAAGGAATTTGTTGTAAGGTTCACCGGCGACCGAGAAAATCGGAATTTTCTGTGATTCAACTAAGGTGTTGAAAACATCGATCATCGGGACATTGGTCCGCACCATACGGGAGGCGAGTGTTCGACGAACCGGGTTAACCGAGGGGCCATCGATTTCGACCTTGGGATCGGTCTCCAGCTCTGGGCCGTGGTCAATCGGTTGTCCGGCGCCGTCAAAGATGCGGCCAAGGATGTTGGGTGAGTAGGTGACCTGCATCGGTTGGTCAAGGAAGCAAACGGCGGCGTTGGTTGATAGACCCTTACAGCCAGCAAAGACCTGAAGGGACACTTCTTCATTGTCGATTTTGATGATCTGAGCAAGCGAGTAGTTTTCACCGTTTTGCTCAATCATTGCAAGATCGCCGTACTTTGCCTTTGAATTGCTTGAGGAGAGGTTGGGTACTTCTACCCGGATCAAATCACCAACAATGCTGAGTATGTTGGTGTAACGTAATAGACTCTGTGGCATCACAATACCTTGATAACTGCCTGGGGGATGAGTGTTTAAATGATTTGGGTTCACTAACCCATGCTCATTCTTCGACCCGCTTTTGAATTGCTTGCCCATCCAAGGCAAGGATTAATCTAAAGCACAGCTCCTAAGGTTATGCGTATGTAGCCCATTTGGTATCAATGTGTTGTTTCAGTTGGTGTCTAATTGTAACAAATGATTTCCGTCACATCGGGAAATGCGAGTGTATTTATCGGATTTACCATGGGTGTTGTTTGTGGTGATGGTCGGTGAAGAATAGGGGGTTTTTATAACACAATGATTTTATAGGTTTATTTTTGTATTGCGAGATGGGGGGAAAAGATTACAATCTTGCTTTTATTTTATTTCTGCGACCGCCTTGGCAACTTTCAAAATTGGAAAATAAGATATCATCATTATTATCTCTTTTAACATATGTAAAAAATGTTAATGACTGGTGGGCTGTAAAAAAGTCATTTTGGGTGAATTTTTGAACAAATTGCCAGTGGGACAGGCAAAAAAAACCAGCCCACTTGGACTGGTTTCTATTCGCTGTGTCCGTTAAGACTGCGTCTTACATGACGCGCATGCCTGGTTGGGCACCTTCATGCGGTTCCAAGATCCACAGATCTTTACCACCCGGGCCTGCGGCGAGGATCATGCCTTCAGACATACCGAACTTCATCTTGCGCGGCTTCAGGTTAGCCACCATGACCGTGTGCTTGCCAACTAGCTCTTCTGGCGTGTAAGCCGACTTGATACCAGAGAATACCTGACGGGTTTCACCGCCAATATCTAGCTGAAACTTAAGTAGTTTGTTTGCTTTAGGTACGGCTTCACAAGAGATAATTTTGGCAATACGCATATCGACTTTAGCGAAGTCATCGAACTCGATTTCGTCTGCAATCGGATCTTTGCTCAGTTCAGTCTCGGTTTTCGCGGCTTCCGCTTTCTCTTTTGCTGCCATTTCAGCGGCTGCATCTTCTTTTGAAGATTCAACCATGGCTTCAACTTTCTTAGCATCAATACGGTTGAACAGCGCCTTGAACTTAGTTACTTCGTGGCCAGTCAGTGGCTGGGCAATACCTTCCCAAGTCAGTGTCTCATTCAGGAAGCCTTCTGTACGTTCAGCTAGCTGAGGCATAACAGGTTTCAGGTAAGCCATCAGAACGCGGAACAGGTTGATACCGACAGAGCAGATTTCCTGTAGTTCCTGATCTTTGCCTTCTTGCTTGGCTACAACCCAAGGTGCTTTTTCGTCAACGTACTGGTTGGCTTTGTCAGCCAGCGCAGTGATTTCACGGATAGCACGGCTAAACTCACGGGTTTCGTATAGCTCAGCAATACGATCTGCTGCGGCAACGAACTCTGCGTATAGCTCAGGCTCGGCGAAGTTGTCAGACAGCTTGCCGTCGAAACGCTTGGCGATGAAACCGGCGTTACGCGATGCTAGGTTAACAATCTTGTTCACCACATCGCTGTTAACGCGCTGGGTGAAATCTTCAAGGTTAAGATCCAAGTCATCAATACGGCTGTTCAGCTTCGCTGCGTAGTAGTAGCGTAGGCATTCTGGGTCTAGGTGCTCTAGGTAAGTACCTGCTTTGATGAAGGTACCTTTAGACTTAGACATCTTCGCGCCGTTTACTGTTACGTAGCCGTGGACGAATACGTTGTCAGGCTTACGGAAACCGGCACCTTCCAGCATGGCTGGCCAGAATAGGCTGTGGAAGTAAACAATGTCTTTACCGATGAAGTGGTAAAGCTCTGTAGTGCTGTCTTTTTTCCAGAACTCGTCAAAGTTTAGATCGTCACGCTTATCACACAGGTTCTTGAATGAGCCCATGTAACCGATAGGTGCGTCTAGCCATACGTAGAAGTATTTGCCAGTTTCGCCTGGGATCTCAAAGCCGAAGTAAGGCGCGTCACGTGAGATATCCCACTGCTGAAGGCCAGACTCAAACCATTCCTGCATCTTATTGGCAGTTTCATCCTGAAGGGCACCAGACTTGGTCCATGATTTCAGCATGTCTTCGAACTGAGGCAGGTCGAAGAAGAAGTGCTCAGAATCTTTCATCACTGGTGTGGCGCCAGATACAGCAGATTTCGGGTTGATCAACTCTGTTGGGCTGTAGGTTTCGCCACAGTTGTCACAGTTGTCACCGTACTGATCGTCGGACTTACACTTAGGACAGGTACCTTTTACGAAACGATCCGGCAGGAACATTTCCTTCTCAGGGTCAAACAGCTGAGAAATCGTACGGTTGGTGATGTAGCCATTGTCTTTCAACTGGGTGTAGACGAACGACGCCAGCTCACGGTTCTCTTCTGAGTGTGTGCTGTGGTAGTTGTCGAAGCTGATATCGAAGCCAGCAAAGTCAGCCTGGTGCTCTTTGCTCACTTCGGCAATCATCTGCTCAGGATCCATACCCATCTGCTGGGCCTTAAGCATGATTGGAGTACCGTGTGCATCGTCTGCACAGATGAAATGAACTTCGTTGCCGCGAAGGCGCTGATAGCGCACCCAAATATCCGCTTGCACATGCTCAAGCATGTGGCCTAAGTGGATAGAACCGTTAGCGTACGGTAGGGCGCAGGTCACCAGAATTTTTCTTGGATTTGCAGCCATAATGTCTTATTTCGCTCATGATGGGTAATAAAAACGTAGCTGTAAATACTACCTGATGGATAGCACCTTGCCTAGGAGGATCTGCTGTAAATCACGGTAAAATGGAGCGCTATATAGGCATCGGTGTTAGGATGTAGACAAACAATAAATGTGGAGCGCTAAAAGATCATGAGCCGTGACTCAATTACCCGTTTTGAAAGCGTGGCAGATATTTGCCGTTGGTTGAACCAGTTTGAACACCCTTGGCTGCATGATGAATGGGCCGAGACGACGAATGTGGTATCGGTGTCGGCTGACGGCAAAATTTCGGTAACCTTTCCGTTTGCTGCTAGCCAAGTGGCTGAACTTTTAGCGCAGTGGATCATCACCCAGCAACAGCTCCACCATATTGCCAGCGACATCAAATTTGACATCGGATGCCGTATCGCCCCGTTGGCCTCAGGTGACAAACAGCCACTGAATGGGGTGAAGAATATTATCGTGGTCAGCTCTGCCAAAGGTGGGGTAGGTAAATCAACGACATCCGTTAACCTAGCTCTGGGGCTACAGGCCCAAGGGGCCAAGGTAGGCTTGCTGGATGCTGATATCTATGGTCCGTCGGTACCGATGATGCTGGGGACGGTGGAGGAAAAGCCGCAGTCACCGGATGGCAAGATGATGATGCCAATTGAGTCCTGCGGTTTGTTTACTAACTCGGTGGGTTATTTGGTGCCGGCAGACAGTGCGACAATTTGGCGTGGCCCAATGGCATCGAAGGCTTTATCCCAGATCATCGCCGAAACCTGGTGGCCGGATCTGGACTACTTGGTGATTGATATGCCACCAGGTACCGGTGATATCCAATTGACATTGGCCCAGCAAATTCCTGTGACCGGGGCGATTGTCGTAACAACCCCGCAAGACTTGGCGTTGGCTGATGCCATAAAGGGCGTCAGTATGTTTAATAAGGTCGACGTACCGGTGCTGGGTCTGGTTGAGAACATGAGTTACCACATTTGTAGTAATTGTGGCCATCACGAGCCGATCTTCGGTACCGGCGGTGCTGAACGCATGGCACAGGAATATGCCATACCGCTTTTGGCCCAACTGCCTTTGCATATCAAAATCCGTGAAGACATCGATAACGGTAAGCCGACGGTGGCGGCATCACCGGATTCAGAGCAAGCTCAGGCATATATTCAGCTGGCTGGTTCTGTTGCTAGCCGTCTGTATTGGCAAGGTACGCCGGTGGCTGAACAGATCACAATTCGTACAATGTAAACCATTGCTTTTGTCAAAGCTGCAGAGTTTCTGAGCAAACGTGGCCGATGCCGCTTTTTTACTGGCATCTGCCCTTACATCTGCCTATAATCATGCGGTTTATTTATGCCTATTTAAGCCATTTCCCAACACAGTGAGTGATGGGTAATGGTCTGTTTATTACGGTTTGTCCACTACGCCACGTTGTTTTACAGGTGCATTCTGATATGTCTGAACACTCTCACCAATGCGTTATTATCGGTATTGCAGGTGCCTCTGCATCCGGTAAAAGTCTGATTGCCAGCACAGTTTATAAAGAGCTAAAAGAAAAAGTAGGCGATCATCAGATCGGTGTTATTACGGAAGATTGCTATTACAACGATCAAAGCCACCTAAGCATGGATGAAAGGGTAAAGACCAACTACGACCACCCAAATGCCTTGGATCACGACCTACTTTGTGATCACCTTGAGCAGTTGATCCGCGGTGAAGCGGTGGAAGTTCCTCAGTACAGTTACAGCGAACATACGCGTATGACTGAAACCACCACGCTGACACCTAAAAAGGTGATCATTCTGGAAGGTATCCTGCTGCTGACGGACCCACGCCTACGTGACATTATGCACGCAAGTGTCTTCATGGACACGCCGCTTGATATCTGTCTGCTTCGCCGTCTACAGCGCGACGTGGCTGAGCGTGACCGCACGATGGAATCTGTGCTTCAACAGTACCAGAAAACAGTACGCCCGATGTTCATGCAGTTCATTGAGCCGTCCAAGCAATACGCAGACATTATTGTTCCTCGCGGCGGTAAGAACCGTATCGCGATCGACGTACTGAAGGCACACATTGCCAAGTTGCTACGTGCTTAACGTTTCGTTCTGACAATGGATTATCAATAGGCAGCCTTACGCTGCCTATTTTTTTACCTGAAAAAAACATAGCGGCTGGGTGTTGGGTATAGACTTCAATCACTTGAAGTCGTTGGACTATATGCCACAATGGGGTCAGATAACTTTGGCGCTAGGCTCGTTTGATGAGCATGGATGGAAAGATGGGGATGTAATGAAAAAAATAATAATGGCTTTGCTCGCTGTTGCGGTGGTTGCCGTTGTCGGTATCGCCGCCTTGGTGGCGTTGATTGACCCGAACCAGTTCAAACCAATGATTGCCGAGCAGGTAAAAAAAGCGACCGGGCGTGATCTCGTGATTGAAGGCGATATTAGCTGGCGCTTTTTCCCGAGTATCGGATTTGATATCGGCAAGACAGAATTCAAAAACCCGCAAGGGTTTGCCGAGCCGAATCTGGCCCAGTTCGATCAAGCTGAACTGTCAGTGTCGGTGATGCCGCTATTTTCCCAGCAGCTAGAAATTGGCAATGTCAGTTTGCTCGGCGGGCGGGTCTTTATCCAGACTCTCGAAAACGGGGTCAGTAACCTTGATGGTTTATCAGGTCAGGAAGCTACCGAGTCCGCTGAAGAGCCGGCCAAAGCGCCGGCAGAGCCACCTGTAAGTGAACCCACAACGGCAGCTGAACAGCAAGCGTGGCAGATCAGCTTGGCTGGGGTTGAAATCAGCAATGCCAGTGCGCTTATCCTTGATGATAAAGCGGGTAGTAAAACGGAAATCGATCGACTTGATTTTACGTTGGACCAATTTGCCCCAGGCGAATGGACGACAGCCCAGTTCAATATCGCAGGCAGCGCCGCAGAGCTGAGCTTCAGTGCCGAGGGACAAACGAAGCTACTGATTGCCGAGCAATTAGATGGTGCCGAGATTAAAGCGCTATCGTTAACAGCAAGTGCCAAAGATGTGGTTAATGATATCCGCAATGCTACTATTTCGCTTGATCGCTTTAAGCTAGGTGACTGGTCAACGATTGAGTTCGCTATTGACGGTGAAATACCTGATCTGAGTTTTACTACTCAAGGCTCTACGCAGTTGATGGTTGATGAGGCGATCAAGCTCGTTAGCTTGAAAGGTGCCAAGCTGAATGCCGAGCTTAAAGGGGCCGGCTTGCCACGTCCTGAAATGACGGTTGGATTAGAAGCTGATGCGAAATACAACCTGGAGAAAGGACTGGCTGAATTAGCGACCTTGAAAGCCGCCGTTGATGAGTTGGCGTTGAAGGGGAGTGCCTCTTTTCAATCGGCTGATATTCCGGTGATCCGCTTTGATTTGTCGTCTGACAAGATTGATTTGGATGCATTTCTTGGCACGGCAGAAGGGAAGTCGACTGCATCACAGGAAAGCGGAGAAGCAGGCTCTTCTGAGGTGGGGAGCCCAGATACAGCGGGTGGTAAAGCAAAGAACCAAGAGCCTGATCTTAGCGCGCTTAAGACTCTCGATTTGGCTGGTAAAGTGGCTATTGATCAATTCAAAGCTGCCAATGCGCACATGAGTAACGTGAAGCTGGCGCTGAGTGTGAAAAATGGTGTTCTCGATCTTAGTGGGTTAGATGCCAACCTTTATCAGGGCAGTATCCATGCTACGGCGAGGATTGATGCCAATGGTCAACTACCGACCTACAAGGCGACTAAGCAGATCAAAGGTGTACAGATCCAACCCTTGCTGGTGGATGTAGCACAAAATGATACCTTGGCGGGTACCGGTGATATCTCGGTGAATGTATCGGGTACTGGGCTTGCCGAGAAGCGTATGCGTGAAAATATTGCTGGTACGATAGACATCCGTTTCGCCGATGGGGCTATTTATGGTGTCAATATACCGGAAATGATCCGAGAAGCTCGTGCGACACTTAAAGGCCAGAAAGCAGAATACGTTAAGGAAGAGAAGAAAACCGATTTTTCGGCGATGACTGCAACCATCAAACTGGCTAAAGGTGTTGCTTCAACCAGCAATCTTGATATCGACTCACCACTGATTCGTATCAATGGTAACGGCTCGACCAGCTTGGTCAATGAAACCATCGACTTTGCAGTGAATACCTCCGTGGTTGCCACCAGTAAAGGGCAGGGGGGTAAAGAGATTGATGAGGTCGCTGATCTTACCGTGCCGATTGATGTCAAAGGCAACTGGAGTGAGCCTGCGTTCTCGCTCAATATTGCCCAGCTGCTCAAGCAAAACAATGAGCTGGAGCAAAAGGCACAGCGCGAAGTCGAGCGCGGACTGGAGAAGTTGTTGGGTGATAAGGCCAAGGACGACAATATCAAGAAGGCAGCGGATAAGCTGCTGAAGGGTCTGTTTAATTAACACTTAATGTCGCAGGTGATAATGTGACTAAGAAGGAGAGCAGCTGCTCTCCTTCTTTCATTTATAGGCAAGTTAGACGGCACCTAGCTGCTGGAGCAAGCCCATTTGATCCCACTGCTCCCACCGTTCAACAACCTGGCCATCAACGGCTAGGTGCAAATCTGGAAAAGCCAGTAATAACCCACTGACCAACTCTTTGAATTCTGTTACTGATAGATTAGGACTTGGTTACTGTTAATGACATAGCCTTTTCTCAATAAAGAATGTCACCAGAAAAGATAGACCAGTTTGAACAGAAAACCCTACCTAATAGTCGAAGACCAAGCTAAACGCACTGCTGCCTCTAGCTTGGTGCTATTCAGGTGTTTACTTTCGCGATTACGCTAGCTGCTTATTCTTTTTCGAGGACTTCTGGTTTTCTAGAATATCCTGGAAGGCTTTCAATAAATCAATGGCCGACAGCATACCGACCAGTTGTCCTGTTTTGTCCAGCACCGGTGCGGCCCCAACATGAAAATCTAATACGGTGCCGATGGCTTTGGTGAGCGTATCGTAGGTTCTTACATGCACGATATCCCGGATCATGACATCGCTGATATGCCATTCGTCCGTTAGATGGTATTCATGGCCGATCTCTGGGGATTCATCAACCCAGCCCGGACGGCGTAATTCTCTGTCACTTACGATACCGACGAGCGTTCCTTCATCATTCACGACGGGTAAGTGACGGATATTTTCATCGCGCATCAAGAAGAAGGCTTCTCTCAGCCCTGTATCAGGTGAGGTAGTGATGACTTTACGGGTCATGTATTCAGAGACTTTTGTTGGCATTGCATCTTCCTTTTATTCAAAGTTGATGGGTGTTGCCTGAATTACCGTAGCGAATATTGCGCGCTTGATCTGCGAGCAAAACCGGTTTTTTGCATAATTTGCGACGAACTTAAACAAGTTTGTAACTTGTTGCGTCGTGACTAATAGCTCTGCTAAGGTGTCGACTTATAAAAGAAGAAGGAATGATTGTGGATTCAGTAACACAAGCGGCGCTGGGCGCGGCAGTCGCCGGTGCGGTGGCTGGCAGGAAGTGTACCCCAAAAGTCTTGTTGGCCGGAGCGGCACTGGGCTCGCTGCCCGATCTCGATGTATTGCTCAGCTACGGTGACCCAGTATCGGATATGGTGAAGCACCGTGGGTTCAGCCATTCATTGTTTGTGCTTATGCCATTCTCCCTCTTACTGGCTTGGCTGTGGCAGAAATGGCGGCCGACCTGTTTCAGTTTCGGTCATCTCTGGCTGCTGGTGACCGCTTGTTTGGTTACCCATCCGCTGCTTGACTCATTGACGGCATATGGGACTCAGCTGTTTTGGCCTATCAATATACCGATAGCTATTCCAAGCCTGTTTATTATTGACCCGCTTTACACTATTCCGTTGCTGGTGGTCTTGCTGGCTAGTCTGTTGTGGCGCGATCGTATGGCTAAATTATGTACGGTTGGATTAGCGGTATCATCGTTGTATATCGCTTGGTCATTAACCGCGATGAATATGATTGAGAGCAGAGTCGAGCAACAGTTAGCGGGTACTCCGTTAGCAGGGCAGCCAGTGTTTATCACCCCAACCCCATTCAATACTGTTCTCTGGCGAATCGTTGTTCAAGACGAGGAGAGTTACTTCGAAGGCTTATCCTCGGTAATTGATGGTGATACTGAGATCGATTTTTTGCAAAAGCCACTTGGCACTTGGCCTGCAGGGTTGGCTTCGGAGCATCAACAGATGCTTGAACATTTCACCGGTGGTTTTATCCGCTACGAACAACGCCAGTCAGCGTTGGTGGCATCGGACTTACGCTTAGGAATAGGTGAGCAGCTGGCCTTCCAGTTTGCCTTGGCAGACAACAGCAACGAATGGACAGCTATCGAACCTATACGGGTTGAAGGCGCAAAGGCGAGGTTGGCCCAGATCCCGAACTTATGGCTTCGCTTATTGGGCAGCCAAGATATTGATGCCAACTTATGCCACATATCTGAATGTCCGCAGGAAGCTGTGCCACTGGCCAGTCGATAGGATAACTCAGTACGTAATCGCTGAACTAAGTACCTTAACGTTACGATAAGTCATTGCCTATTCAGTGATTCTTCATGGTTTTAGTTGGTGAATGTAGCGTTCAGGTTAATAACCAGTTTGTCACTGGTACGATTTCTGTAGCTATTGTTCGCTTAGCGTACGGCGTTTATACGCTATTATTCACAGTTCAATTCACGAGAAGAAAAGAACTTGTAGAAATTGATAAGTATCAAATAGCTACAAGTTGCATACTGACATTATGCTCCCGATTTCATTTAAATGCCCTTGCGGGCTGAATTTCGATATAGGGAGATAGCGAATATGCTGTACTTGGAGTTTTTATTCCTCCTTCTCGTGCTCTACGCTGGTAGCCGCTTTGGTGGTATCGGTTTGGGTGTGGTATCTGGTCTTGGCTTGCTGATTGAAGTCTTTATTTTCAGGATGCCACCGACATCACCGCCAATCACGGTCATGTTGATCATTCTAGCGGTTGTCACCTGTGCATCTATTTTGGAAGCCGCAGGTGGGCTGAAATACATGCTGCAAGTTGCCGAACGTATTCTGCGAAGTAACCCAAAGCGAGTGACGTTCCTCGGTCCGTTAGTGACTTATACGATGACTTTTATGTTGGGTACCGGCCATGCGGTTTACTCTATCATGCCAATTATCGGTGATGTGGCATTAAAGAACGGGATCCGTCCTGAGCGTCCTATGGCTGCATCTTCCGTGGCTTCCCAGCTCGCGATTACTGCCAGCCCTATTTCAGCTGCTGTGGTGTACTACCTCGCCCAACTGTCAGGTGTTCAGGACAGTATCCACTTGTTGACCATTTTGATGGTCACCGTACCGTCCACGTTACTGGGTACCTTCCTGCTGTCACTGTATAGTTTACGCCGAGGTGCAGACTTGTCGGAAGATCTTGAATATCAGCGTCGTCTGCGTGATCCGCTATGGAAAGATAAAATTCTTCATACGACAGCCACTTCGCTGGATGAAAAATTGCCTAACTCGGCTAAGCACGCGGTACTGTTATTTATTTTGGCATTAGTGTCGATTGTCGTGGTCGCGATGGTGCCTGAAATCCGTACCATTGGTGACAGTGCCAAGGCGATCCCTATGTCGGTAATTATCCAGATGATGATGTTGGCATTCGGTGGCCTGATTTTGCTGGTGACTCGCACCAATGTACAAAAGGTCCCGGAAGGTGTGGTCTTTAAGTCAGGTATGGTTGCGGCGATCGCTATCTTCGGTATTGCCTGGATGAGTGATACGTACTTCCAGTATGCAATGCCATCATTTAAAACCGGTATTACTGAAATGGTACAGGATTACCCATGGACGTTCGCCTTGGCCTTGTTCATTGTATCTGTGGTGGTAAATAGCCAGGCGGCAACGGCGCGTATGATGTTACCTGTCGGTATGGCAATGGGCTTGAATCCTGCTTTACTGATTGGTTTGATGCCCGCTACCTACGGCTATTTCTTTATTCCTAACTACCCGTCAGATATCGCAACCTGTAATTTCGATGTCACCGGTACCACCAAAATTGGTAAATGGTACTTTAATCATAGCTTTATGGTTCCGGGGTTGATCGGGGTGGTTTCTGCTTGTGCTTTTGGTTACACCATCGCCCAAGTTATCGTTTAAAACAACTCGGCAAGAATAATTTCACTGAGCGATAAGCCAGCAACTTTGGTTGCTGGCTTTTTTGTCCCTTCAGGTTGCCCTGCATTATAACTGCTATGGTGGTTGGTATAAAAAATGTTCAATTAACGGTTTGTTTGAGTATATAATTGATTAAAAAGCATCTTCACTGGTTAAAGATTGATGGTTGTGATTAGCCGTGCGTGGTGGGTGAGAAAATACAGATAATTTGTGAGGTAGCAATTAACAGTTTAAAACGGGTGTTGACGTCAACTGACTTTGAGTCTCTCAGGGCTAAAATGCATACGAAAATCGTCAAAAAAGCAGAGGCTTATTACAAGAATAAGCTGGGCAAACCTAAGAAGCCGCAATCGCATCAAGAATAATTCCATATTAAAAAGGGAGTGAATCATCACTCCCTTTTTACATGCTAACGTAAGGCCACTTAGTCGTGTGAATTGCGATAGCCAGGCTCTTCTGCATCTTCATATGGCCAGTAGTGGTGACCGGCACGGATAATGAGCGTGGCTGCTGCCAGGATAAAGGCTGCGACTGACAGCCAGACAATATAGGCGCCGTCGAGTTCTTTCATTCCTAGCGTGATGTAGCGGGCAATGGCCATAATCGCAATGTAGATAGGGTAGCGAACCGGTATTTTACCATTGGTGACAAACTGCTGAACCATGGCCAGCACTTCGAGGTAAATAAACATCAGTAAAATATCAGTCAGTGCGATTTGACGGTTGGTATAGATGACAATGAACTCATTGATCATGGCAACCAAGGTTGCCAAGGTAATACCGACCAGCAAGATAGCTTCGAGAATATGGAAGAGCTTTAAGAATATCTCACTGAATTTTTTTGGTAAATGTGAAGGCATTAGTGTCCCTTGTAAGACTTGTAATTGGTCTTGAATTAAAGACCTGTTATGAGCCAAATATTGGCTTATTCTCACCAAGGGTCAAGTAAAAAATGTGACAAAGATCGAGACCGGAGAGTAGCCACAGCCGTTATTCGAGCGGCTACTTGGATAGATGATTGCTTCTCTGCGGCTTACCAGTCAACACCTTTACGGGCTTTTACACCACTTTCAAAAGCATGCTTAACATTGCGCACTTCGGAAACAGTATCAGCTATTTCAATAAGTTCCCGGTGTGCTCCTCGGCCGGTAACGATAACAGACTGGTTTTTTGGCCGGTTAGTGATAGCCTCAACCACCTCTTCAAGTTCGACATAGCCATAGGTCACCATATAGGTGAGTTCATCTAGAAGGACGACATCATAGCGATCACTTCCCAACATTTTTTTACATTCCGCCCACGTAGCTTGGGCTGCTGCGGTATCCGCTGCTTTATTTTGGGTTTCCCATGTGAAACCGGTGGCCATTACTGCAAAATCGACATTGTGCTGCTCAAGGAGCGCACGCTCGCCGCAATCCCATGTACCTTTGATGAACTGGCCGACACCGCATTGTTGACCGTGGCCGACAGCACGTGCAATAGTGCCGAACCCTGAGGTGGATTTCCCCTTGCCATTGCCGGTAATGAGCAGGAATAGCCCTTTTTCTTCTTGCGCCGATGCAACACGCGCATCAATTTCATCTTTGACTTTTTGCTGGCGTGCTTTGTAGCGGCTGTCTTTCTGGGTTTGATCTACCATGATGATCCTTATTTATTATTGTGGGGCTACCATTGCCAAAATAATGAGATACCCAACCACCTCGGCAAGTTGCTGGCATGCGCCAAGGCAATCTCCAGTATAGCCCCCCAATTGATGGGTAAACCAGCGCCCGCAGGCATAGCGAACCAGTAGCAGGGCGATGGTGAGCAATAGTGCCATTGGCAGTGGTAATAACAGTAATATAAACAAACTGGTAATAATTAAAACCCACAAATCCTGTTGGCTTTGCTGGTTGGCCAGTGGTTTGACTTTGCTGTCCTCATCAAGGCGAACGTAGGGGTAGCTGAAGATGAGGCTTGCTGCGGCAGCACGGCTCAAGCCATGGAGGCAAAAAAGTGCCATCGCGGCCAACGACGGCGAGATCTCAGCCAAGGCGCTAAGGCTTGACCATTTGATAGCAAGTACAACAAATAGTGCTGCGGCCCCATAGGTACCTAACCGGGAGTCCTTCATGATCTCGAGTTTTTGCTCGGGTTGCCAGCCGCCGCCAAAACCATCAAACACATCGGCCAAACCGTCTTCATGGAAAGCACCTGTCAGCAGCAGGCTTGATGCCATAGCGATGATCACAGCGACAGAAACCGGCAATACGAGCTGTGATAGCCAAAAACTCGCGGCGCTTACTAGACCGACAACTAACCCGATCAAGGCAAAATAGCGGTTAGCTTTGTTTAATAGCTCTGGAGAATAAGGTGTATCGGCAGGGATGGGAATACGGGTAAAGAAGGCGAGTGCGATTAGGCATATCTGCACCTGCTGTTTAATCGCCTGAGAATGGAATGTCATGGTGAGCGACCTTGCAGTAAGAGTCTGAAAAGATTTACGTTACTTCAACTTGTGAAGATATACCAGTGATTGCTTGAATCTTCGTTGGTTGATAGCCGAGCTTTGAATTGTCACGCAGCGGGCGGGATTACGATTCGCAAAAGGTGTGCAGGAACATGTTCATGAAATGATATGCTACGAGCAAATTCAGCAATACAAGCTGATTAAGGAGTGATAATGACACAACGGATTTTAGTGGTATGCATGGGCAATATCTGCCGTTCGCCAACGGCTGAGGCTGTTCTGCGCGCTAAAGTGGTCGAGCGTAAACTTGATATTGAGGTGGATTCGGCTGGAACCATAGGTTTTCATCAAGGTGAACAGCCGGATCACCGCGCCAGAGCCGCTGGCGAGGCTCGCGGGTATTGCTTCGATGGGATCCGTGCTAGACAAATCACCGAAGGGGATTTCGAGGCCTTTGATCTCATATTGGCAGCTGATAACGATAACCTGCGTGACTTGAAGCGTGCTTGTCCGGCTCATTTGCATCGTAAGCTGGCACTGTTTCTGGAATATGGTCGGCCAGATGTCGTGGAAATCCCTGATCCTTACTATGGTGGCCAGCGTGGCTTCGATTATGTACTTGATTTAGTCGAGGATGCCTCTGAGGGATTACTGGATAGGCTATAAATGCCGTGACTGCCTCTATAAAAAACGCCCGTATCTATTTAAATAGATGCGGGCGTTTTATGTCTTATGCTAATTGAGCACGTGGTTAATACAGCAGATTAACCCAGGGTATCGGTTGCGACTTTGTAGGTCGGGTCTTCCATCATGTTAACCTCAACCAAGTTACCCGCTTTCTTAAGCAGAGAGCGGCACTCAGGGCTCAAGTGACGGATATGCAGGGTCTTGCCTTGGGTCGCGTAACGTTCAGCGATGGTATCAATGGCTTCGATCGCAGAGTGGTCAGCGACGCGTGACTTGGCAAAATCAATGATCACATCAGCAGGATCGTTCTTAGCGTCAAACAGTTCCAGGAAGTTTGCCACCGAGCCGAAGAATAGCGGACCGTCAAGCGCGTAGACTTTTGAGCCGTTGTCATCGAGGTAACTGGAGGCATAGATATGCTTGGCATGTTTCCAGGCAAAGACTAGCGCAGAGTAAATCACGCCGACGATAACCGCCAGGGCAAGGTCGAATGCAACCGTGACACCGGTAACCAGAATGATGGCAAAGAAATCGTGTTTTGGTACTTTGCGCGCCATTTTGAAGCTTGCCCACTCGAACGTGCCGATCACGACCATGAACATCACACCAACCAGTGCTGCTAGCGGGATGACTTCAATCAGTGACGAGCCGAACAGGATGAACAGCAGCAGGCCGACAGCACCGGTGATGCCTGATAGGCGCCCACGGCCACCGGAATTGATGTTAATCATTGATTGGCCGATCATCGCACAGCCACCCATAGCGCCGAATACCGAACAGGTGACGTTTGCCACACCTTGGCCCACACATTCGCGGTTACCTTGACCACGGGTACCCGTCATTTCATCAATAACAGTCAGCGTCAGTAGCGATTCAATCAGGCCAACCGCTGCCAGAATCAAAGAGTATGGCAGGATGATACGCAGGGTCTCCATGTTGAAACCCACTTCAGGAATCGCGAACGTTGGTAGCGAGCCTGCTAGCGTCGCGTTGACATCACCGCTCATGGTGCGAACGAAATCAATGACGGTACGGGTATCGAGGCCAAGACCGTGCACCAGTACTGTTACCGTGATAATCGCTACTAGCGAAGATGGTACCGCTTTGGTCAGCTTCGGCAGGAAGTGGATAATGAACATGGTTAGGGCAACAAGACCCAGCATGATGTAGAGCTGAGTACCTTGCATCCACTGTAGCGCGCCCGAAGCATCTGGCACCTTGAACTGGCCTAGTTGCGCCAGGAAGATAACGATAGCTAAGCCGTTAACAAAACCAATCATTACCGGGTGCGGTACCATGCGAATAAACTTACCGAGCTTGAATACACCGGCAAGGATCTGCAAGACACCGGCAAGCATGACAGCGGCAAATAGGTATTGGATACCGTGTTCGGCAACTAGGCTGACCATAACAACAGCCATTGCGCCGGTAGCACCAGAAATCATTCCCGGACGCCCTCCAAGCACGGCAGTGACCAAACCGACGATGAAGGCTGCGTACAAGCCAACCATTGGGTCAACACCTGCTACGAAGGCAAAGGCAACCGCTTCAGGTATTAGGGCAAGGGCAACAGTTAGCCCCGAAAGAACGTCATTCTTGACGGATTGTCTCGAAAATTGTGGGAATTCAAACATGCTTATAGGTTTGTTCTGACTATGGTGGTTGATTGGAGCCGCTAGGCGACTAAGGCGCTACAAAGTCGCGGATCCTACAGAAATCTGTGATTCAGTTCAACTTTCAAGCTGGATTATTCATCGCGCTTGTTACTTAGTGTAAGAAAGTTTGATGTCAGTGATGTTATTAGTGAAAAATAGAAGCAGTTGCAAAGGAATGCAGCCTCAAGGGCTGAATGGAAGGCAAAAAAAAAGCCATGCAATTATGCATGGCTTTTTTGTTAGATTGCAAGCGTTAACTTACTCAGCGGTTGGCATCGTTGATTTTGCCCCTGCTGTCGCGTGGTTGGTTGCCGTCTGGCTACCGGCCTGGCGAGCAGCAAAGCGTGCGTCGCGAAGTGGTGCAATAGCAACCACAGTCGGCTCAGCGGCTTCTGCTGGAGCTGGCGCTTTAGCCATCGCAGCTGTTGCATGCAGTCCTTTCGGAGACGTTGCACAAACCTGAGCTGTAGCTTCAACGTTAGAAACAACTGTTTCCGCGCGAGTTATAACAGCTTCTGGCGCTTTGGTTTCAGTCTCTTCCACTGGTGCTTCAGGCTTAGTAACCTCAACAGCGGGTGCTGCTTCAGTCGCTTCAACTTCAGCTGGTTGTTGAGTCTGCATACCCAGCATTGCAGCTTGAGCAGCAGCAATCGCCGCGGCTACGTCTGATTCTGCAGATTGTGTCTCAGCAGCAACAGGCGTTTCAACAACTGTCTCTTCAACTTCAGCAACTGTTTCAACAACTGGCGCTTCAACAACTGGCGTTTCAACAACTGGCGTTTCAACAACAGGCGCTTGCTCAGTTGTTTCCTCTGCAACATCAGCGCGTAGCGGGAAGGCTTTGCCCATTGCTAGCTCTGGCATTGCAACACCACCCAATACTGGAGCGGTTTCAGCGGTTGTTTGCTCAGCAACAACAGCTGGTGCTTCAGTTTCAGTTGCTTCAACAACGTCTGCTGATGGCGCGTCAAGTGAGGCAACGGCTGGCTTGCTTGCAGAAGGCCATACTTTACCCATTGCCATTTCAGGCGATGCGACACCGCTTTTTAGGCGGACAATGGCTTTAGGCTTCTCGACGATAGAAACAACATTTTCGATATCGTTAAGTGTATCTGTTGCTTCTACAACGGCATGACCGACAGCGTCTGTTACCATTTTATCCATGTCTTCACCTTTCTCTGGGCGAGTGTCACGGATACGACGGCGGCGCTGACCGCTTGCACGAAGGTGGCGTGGAGAGCGACGGTTACGGCGTTGGCCTTCTTGCTCACCGTTTTTCTCATTACCATTCTCAGTAACGGCCTTTGCTTCATGAGCCATGGCAGTACCAAGCTCTTGTAGCTCAGACTTTGCAACTGGTGCTTCAGTTTCTGCTGGTTGAGTCATTGTCTCAACGGCTTTCACTTCAACATTATCAGTAATGCGCACTTTCTTACGCATGTCACGACGCTGGCGACGCTGTTTCACCTTAGCCGTTTTTTCCTGATCCTGACGCTGCTCTTCAACAACCGGCTTCTCTGCTTTGACTTTTGGTTCCTGATCGTGCTCGTGACGAGGCTTTTGAGCCTGGGCATCATCACGGTCACGACGCTGACGTTTCTGATCTTTGTCTTTACGTTGCTGCTGGGTTGGCTTCTCAGCGTTTTGCTCCGGCTTGTCTTTTGCTTTTTCATTGCGACGACGAGCTTGGCGCTGTTCACGCTGTTCAGCAACCTGCTGCTGCTTGTTGCTGTCAGTCTCTTGACGATCCTGACGACCACGGCGATTATCTTTGCCACCACGACGGTTATCTTGCTGGCGATCACCACGACGGCCTTCCTGACGTTCACCTCGACGGTTGTCTTGGTTACGGCGGTTGTCCTTGCGGTCACGATGGTTACGCTTGTTAGCTTCTTTCTTCTCTTTAGGTTGCTCTTCCTGCTCAGGACCTGAGAAGAAGCTTGCAATCGCAGAGAAGATACGGCTGATGAAACCTGGTTTTTCTTCAACAGCTTTAGCTGGTGCCGCCGCTTTCTTAGCCGGCTGAGGCTTGGCTTTCGATGTCGCAGGCGCTTGCGTCGGTGCGCTGAAGCCTTGCAGAACAGGTTCTTCACGTTTCTTCGTTGCACGCTCTTGCGGTGCAGAAGACTCAGACGCTTCCGCCTCACGCAATGCTTCCAGTGCGCTTGGTAGGTTATAGGACAGCGCATCATGCTCATCGCCAGAACGGACACGGACCACTTCGAAATGCGGTGTTTCCATGCTGGCGTTTGGTACGATGATCGCACGTACATTGTGAGATTTCTCAATGTACTGTACAGAACGACGTTTCTCGTTGAGCAAGTAAGAGGCAATCGCCACCGGCACGATTGCCAACACCTGAGAGGTGTTGTCTTTCAGCGCTTCTTCTTCAATAAGACGAAGGATTGAAAGTGACAGTGATTCGCTATCACGAATGACACCTGTACCCGTACAGCGAGGACACACATGGTGGCTGGCTTCAGCTAGTGATGGGCTTAGACGCTGGCGCGACATTTCCAATAGACCAAAGCGAGAAATTCGACCGATTTGAACGCGTGCACGGTCCATGCGGACGGCTTCGCGTAGTCGGTTTTCAACTTCACGCTGGTGGCGAACGGGTGTCATATCGATGAAATCGATAACCACGAGACCGCCAAGGTCACGCAGGCGAAGCTGGCGTGCGATTTCGTCAGCGGCTTCAAGGTTGGTCTGTAGTGCTGTTTCTTCGATATCACCACCCTTGGTTGCACGGGCAGAGTTGATATCAATAGACGTCAGTGCTTCAGTCGGGTCGATAACAATAGAACCACCAGAAGGCAGACGAACTTCGCGCTGGAATGCTGACTCAATCTGGTTTTCGATCTGGTAATGGTTGAACAGCGGTGTTTCACTGTTTTCGTAGAGTTTTACCCGTGACAGGAAGTCTGGACGAACCTGTTGGATATGATCGCGGGCACGGTCAAAGATTTTTTTGCTGTCGATAACGATTTCACCGATGTCACGGCGAAGGTAGTCACGAATAGCTCGGGCGATGACGTTACTTTCCTGGTGGATAAGGAAAGGCGCAGCAGCCGAGTCAGCAGCGTCTTTTACACGCTCCCAGTGGCTAAGTAGGTAGTTAAGATCGTATTCCAGATCTTCAGCTGATTTACCAACACCGGCAGTACGTACAATTAGGCCCATGCCCTGAGGCAATTCCAGCGTGCTAAGTGCCGCTTTTAGCTGTGTACGTTCTTCACCCTCGATACGACGGGAAATACCGCCAGCTCGTGGGTTGTTCGGCATCAGTACCAGGTAGCTACCTGCTAGAGAGATGAAAGTCGTAAGGGCGGCGCCTTTGTTGCCTCGCTCTTCTTTATCAACCTGAACTATGACTTCCTGACCTTCTTTCAGCACTTCCTTAATATTAGGTCGGCCTTGGTAAGAGTAGTCAGAAGGGAAATAGTCACGGGCGATTTCTTTAAGAGGGAGGAAACCGTGGCGTTCAGCACCATAGTCAACGAACGCTGCTTCCAGACTTGGTTCGATGCGTGTGATGCGTCCTTTGTAGATATTTGCTTTTTTAGATTCGTGGCCAGGACTTTCGATATCAAGATCGAACAGCTTCTGCCCGTCAACTAATGCGACGCGCAACTCTTCCTTCTGAGTTGCGTTAATCAACATTCTTTTCATTATATTGTACTCGTTTTTTTTCATGTGCTAGTGCACTTAGTTACGTGTCTTTACTGGTGGTGCCGGACCCCAAGTCTGATCTTAAATGCAACCTCACGGCTGGAATTCAGGGGTGCTATGTGGCAACACGTATCATCCAACTGTACCAAGATGTTTAGATCTGAAAATGCACAGCTGGTTCACCGATGGTTACGGCGGTATCTGTCACACCAGTAATTTTTTCGTTGCTAAAGGACACTAAAAAAACACTCCGAAGAATGAAACGTCTTACGCCACATGCTGCGTTTTTCATCAGAGCGGTATATATAGTCATCAATCGGGTGTTATTCTGTTCACCCTGTCGGCAAAGTAGGCAAATTTTCCTACCTGTGCACGCCAATGATAGCAGGGTGACTTTTTTGCGGCAATCTGCTTTGCATGCATGTTAGAATGAAACCCATGAAAGATGATAAACCAAAAGTGCACTTCATCGAAATATCTGATGACTTTGCAGGCCAGCGGATCGATAACTTTCTCCGTGCACGGCTAAAAAATGTACCAAAAAGTATGATTTACCGCATTTTGCGTAAAGGCGAAGTGCGAGTGAACAAAAAACGTATAAAACCAGAATACAAATTGCAGGACGGTGACCTGGTTCGGGTTCCTCCGGTAAAGATACCGGAAAAAGAAGACCAAGCACCGATCAGCACCAAGTTGGATAAAGTGGCAGAGCTTGAAGCGTGCATTATCTATGAAGATGACCACATGCTGATCCTCAACAAGCCATCCGGTACGGCAGTACACGGCGGCAGTGGCCTGAAGTTCGGTGCAATCGAAGCGTTGCGTGCATTGCGCCCCGATGCTCGCTTCCTCGAACTGGTACACCGCATCGACCGCGATACGTCAGGCATTCTGCTTGTGGCAAAAAAACGTTCTGCGCTGCGCAAGCTACAGGAGCAGTTCCGCAATAAGACGGTGCAGAAGTACTACTTTGCCTTGGTGATGGGGGAGTGGAAGGCGAGCTGCAAGAAAGTGACCGCCCCGCTTCTGAAGAATGAGGTGAACAGTATCGTACGGGTCAACCCTAATGGTAAGCCGTGTGATACCCGTTTCAAGGTACTTGAGCGCCTCGACCAGGCGACATTGGTGCAGGCCAGTCCGGTAACGGGCCGTACCCACCAAATTCGTGTGCACTGCCAATATACCGGCCACCCGATTGCATGGGATGACCGCTATGGCGATCCGCGCTTTGATGCGTTTACCAAAAAGGTAGGTTTGAACCGGTTGTTCCTGCACGCGGCGAACATCAAGTTTACCCACCCGCAAAGCGAAGAGTTGATGGATATCAGTGCGCCGATGGAGCACAAGTTGCAGCAGGCAGTCGAGAAGCTGAGGCGTAAACCACTGTAATAAAGCAGCGGCTTTTTATAGCGTCTATTCGGTACAGACAAACGGCAGGACTTCCTGCCGTTTTTTTGCGTTTACAATACGCTGATGCCTTGCTTGGCGAGCATCTCTCGCAGCGCAATCAGTGGCAAGCCGACAAGGGTATTAGGATCGCGACCTTCGAGACGCTCAAACAGGGCGATACCTAGTCCTTCACACATGAAACTGCCAGCGCAGTTGAGCGGCTGCTCGCGTTCAACATAATGGCGGATCTCAGTATCAGTGAGCTGGCGGAAGTGGACATGGAAGGGTTCGCAAATCACCTCGCTCTCGCCGGTTTTGGCGTTGTGTAGACACAGGCCGGTATAAAAGGTGATGGTTTTACCACTGGCTGCCTTTAGTTGGCGACAGGCATTCTCAACAGTATGGGGTTTGCCGATGATAGCGCCATCAATTACACAGACCTGATCGGAGCCGACAATGAGGTGCTCGCTGTGCTCACCGGCACATGCCATGGCTTTGGACTGGGCTAAGCGGGTGACGAGCTGCTGTGCTTGTTCGCCGGGGAGCGGTGTTTCATCGGTATCGGGTTTGGCTGTCGTAAAAGGAAGGCCGAGTTTTTGCAATAGCGATTGACGAAAAGGGGAGGTTGAAGCCAAGAGTAAAGGTTGGCGCATGACTATTACCGGGTTAATGCTAGGTTGTGGTAGTCTACGCACCTTGCTTTGCGATGGCTACGTTATAATGGTAGGTGAAGCAGGTCTATCGGTTGGGTTTTCGCCAGTTTTTGTGTGTTATTTGAGCTGATATTAACTGCCGTACAAGTTATTGGTGGATAGGCAGATAACAGACAAAATGGTGGAAGTGGCAGTGCTGCAGTGCTTGTATCTGACACTGAGTATACGAATTGGCTAAATGCTGTTAATTCACGCACATTTCCTTTGACTCAAACTGATTACAAGGCTAATATTCGCGCCCTATGCAAAAGGTAAAATTGCCGCTTACGGTTGACCCGGTTCGCGCTGCTCAAAAAAAACTCGACTATGATGGCATCATCAAAGCCGAACTACTTGAGCGTTTGAGCGAGTCAACGCAGAGCGTAACACGTGATGCAAACGTCACCTTGTCATTTGACTTGGACCAGCGTCGAATCGCATTTATGCGCGGTAGCGCAGATGTTGAAGTGATGCTGACTTGTCAGAGATGTCAGGAAGGATTCAAACACGAATATCGTGTTGAGTTCTGTTACAGTCCGCTCCTCAAACCAGAGGCAGCTGACGATTTACCGGAAGCTTATGAGCCGGCTGATGTCGACGAAAACGGTGAGATCAATCTGGTTCAAATCGTCGAAGACGAATTGATTCTGGAGTTACCTCAAGTCGCTATGCATGAGGAAGCTGACTGTAAAGCCAGCGGAAACATGACTTTTGGTGAGATCCCCGTTGCTGATGAGCGTCCGAATCCGTTTGCAGTATTGAAAAATCTAAGTAAGTAATTTAACAGGAGTAGGGTTAATGGCCGTACAAAAGAGCAAAAAATCACGTGCAGCACGTGGCATGCGTCGTTCACACGATGCACTAACAACTGCAGCTGTATCTGTAGATTCTGCAAGTGGTGAAACTCACCTACGTCACCACATGACAGCTGACGGTTTCTACCGTGGCCGTAAGGTTATCAACAAGTAAGGTTGAGCCTTGAGTGGTCTAACCGTTGCACTTGATGCAATGGGTGGGGATTTCGGTCCTCAAGTAACAGTGCCTGCCTCCGTGCAGGCACTGTTGCAATTCCCTGAGCTCAAAGTCATATTATTTGGTGATCAAAGTGCGATCACTACCCAACTATCCCTCCTGAATCAAACGAATCACTCTCGTCTTCGCATTGTCCATTGCGAGCACGTCATCGCAAACGATACCCGTCCTTCTCAGGCTTTACGCCGGAGTCAGGGATCATCCATGCGTGCAGCACTGGAAGCCGTTTCCGAAGGTACAGCCGATGCTTGTGTTAGCGCCGGTAATACCGGAGCCTTAATGGCTTTGTCTCGTTATATCCTCAAGCAATTACCCGGCGTGGATCGTCCCGCACTGGTTTCTGCTATTCCAACTCAGAACGAGACCAAAACCTGGCTGCTAGACTTAGGGGCTAATGTATCATGCGATGCCGATACCCTGTTCCAGTTTGCCGTGATGGGAGCGGTATTGGCTGAACAGGGCCATGTAACGCCACCACGGGTTGCCTTGCTCAATATCGGTGAAGAGGAGATCAAAGGTAACGATCTCGTTAAGCGCTGTGCTGAAATGCTAGCTGAGTCACCGGATATCAACTACATCGGTTATATCGAAGGTGATCAACTTTACAGTGGTAAGGCGGATGTCATTGTCTGTGATGGCTTTGTAGGCAATGTGAGCCTTAAAACCAGTGAAGGGGTAGCCAATCTGT
Organism: Photobacterium lutimaris; assembly: GCF_003025555.1. GTDB lineage: Bacteria > Pseudomonadota > Gammaproteobacteria > Enterobacterales > Vibrionaceae > Photobacterium > Photobacterium lutimaris. Next base: position 240,202 of record NZ_PYMH01000006.1, read on the forward strand.
TTATTGGTGCGATTAAAGGTGCTATTTACGGCAATCCACTGAAGCGATTGATTGCTAGATGGCTGTTTAGTGACCTATTTAACAGCCTGAAACAGTTGAACCCCGACCAGTATAACGGCGCGAGTCTGTTAGGATTGCGCGGTATTGTGGTGAAAAGCCACGGAAGTGCTGATACAACCGCCTTTACTAATGCGATTGGTGAAGCGGTACACGAGGTCAAACGGCAAATACCGACAAAAATCAGTGACCGTTTGGAAGAAGTCTTACTCGAGAGGCATTATTAGTCTTCATGTATAGCAAAATTTTAGGTACTGGCAGCTATCTGCCGGAGCAAGTACGTTCTAATGCCGACTTAGAACAACTGGTTGAAACCAACGATGAGTGGATTGTCGCTCGTACCGGTATTCGAGAGCGTCGCATTGCCGCCGAAGACGAAACTGTCGCGGTAATGGGGTATCAGGCTTCATTGAATGCTATTGAGATGGCAGGCATTGATAAAGATGATATCGACCTGATTATTGTCGCGACGACCAGTGCGAGCCACGCGTTCCCATCGGCGGCTTGTCAGGTTCAGGGCATGCTGGATATCAAAGGCTGCCCGGCTTTTGATATTGCTGCAGCTTGCTCTGGTTTCGTCTATGCGTTGAGTGTTGCCGATCAACATATCAAAACCGGCATGGCAAAAAATGTCCTGGTGATTGGTGCTGATGCGCTATCGCACCGCTGTGATCCCAACGATCGTTCGACGATCATCTTGTTTGGTGATGCTGCTGGTGCTGTTGTTATCGGTGCTAGCGAAGAGCCGGGTATTATCTCGACCCACCTTCACGCGGACGGTCATTTCGGTGGGCTTTTAAGTCTGGGTGTGCCTGAGCATGGTCAAGACTTCAGCGATGACAAATGGCTGTACATGGCAGGTAACGAAGTGTTCAAGGTAGCGGTAACGCAACTGTCTAACTTGGTTAAAAACACCCTGGCTGCCAACAACATGGATAAGTCCGAATTGGATTGGCTCGTGCCGCACCAAGCTAACCTGCGTATTATCAAAGCGACAGCGAAGAAGCTGTCGATGTCGATGGATCAGGTTGTTGTCACCCTTGACCGCCACGGTAATACCTCGGCGGCAACCGTGCCAACGGCGCTGGACGAAGCAGTGCGTGATGGCCGTATTCAGCGTGGTCAGACATTGCTGCTCGAAGCCTTCGGTGGTGGTTTCACCTGGGGTTCGGCGCTGGTGAAGTTCTAAGCACCTTCTTTATATTTAGTTTGGGTGGGGTGGCGGGACCATCTCATCCGATTTAGCAAAACTGAGTGTTCAGTTACATAGAATAAGGATTCTCGAATGTCTAAGTTCGCGATTGTATTTCCGGGCCAAGGCTCTCAAACCGTAGGTATGCTGGCTGAATTGGCTGAGCAGTACGATGTGGTTAAGCAAACTTTTGCTGAGGCATCTGAAGTATTAGGGTATGACCTGTGGGCATTGGTACAAAACGGCCCAGCTGAAGACCTGAACCAAACGCACCGCACTCAGCCTGCGCTTTTGACATCATCAGTCGCTATCTGGCGTGTTTGGCAGGAAGTTGGCGGTGCTCAGCCTGAAGTTGTGGCAGGCCACAGCCTAGGTGAGTACTCCGCACTAGTATGTGCCGGTGTTATCGATTTCAAAGACGCGGTTAAACTGGTTGAACTGCGTGGTCAGCTGATGCAAGCAGCGGTACCAGCAGGTGTTGGCGCAATGTCTGCCATTATCGGTTTGGACAACGACGCGATTGCCAAAGCATGTGCTGAAGCCGCGCAAGATCAGGTGTGCTCACCGGTCAACTTCAACTCACCAGGCCAAGTTGTTATCGCTGGTAACAAAGAAGCGGTTGAGCGTGCGAATGTGCTTTGTAAAGAAGCGGGCGCCAAGCGTGCAATGCCATTGCCTGTGTCTGTGCCTTCACACTGTGCACTGATGCAGCCTGCTGCTGATAAACTGGCAGAAGCGCTGGAGAACATTACTTTCTCAGCGCCGGCACTGCCTGTTATCAACAATGCTGATGTGGCGACTGAGACGGATCCTGGCGCGATCAAGAATGCGCTGGTTAAGCAGTTGCACAGCCCTGTACGCTGGACTGAGTCTGTTGAGCGTATGGCCGCTGAAGGTATCGAATCTCTGCTTGAGTTTGGCCCTGGTAAAGTATTGACTGGCCTAACAAAACGAATTAATCGTTCAGTGAGCAGCGCAGCGGTAAACGATATCGCTAGCCTTGACGCTGCCAAGTAACCCATTTCATCAAAGAGGATTAACAATGAGCCTGGAAGGAAAAATTGCGCTGGTAACTGGTGCAAGCCGTGGTATCGGCCGTGCTATCGCCGAGATTCTGGTTGAACGTGGTGCAAAAGTTATTGGTACTGCAACCTCTGAGAGCGGCGCAGAAGCGATCAGCGCTTATCTGGGTGACAATGGTAAAGGCCTGGCGCTGAATGTCACGTCGCCGGAATCGATCGAAGCTGTGCTTAAGCAGATCAAAGAAGAGTTCGGTGATGTTGATATTTTGGTCAACAACGCAGGTATTACCCGTGATAACTTGTTAATGCGTATGAAAGATGACGAATGGCAGGACATCATGGACACTAACCTGACGTCTATCTTCCGTCTGTCGAAAGCGGTATTGCGCGCGATGATGAAAAAACGTCATGGCCGTATTATCAGCATCGGCTCGGTTGTGGGTACCATGGGTAACGCCGGCCAGACTAACTATGCAGCCGCTAAAGCGGGCCTGATTGGCTTTACCAAGTCGATGGCACGTGAAGTGGCTTCCCGTGGTATCACAGTGAACGCTGTGGCTCCGGGGTTCATTGAAACGGACATGACCAAGGCGCTGACAGACGATCAGCGCGCCGCGACACTGTCTGGTGTGCCAGCTGGCCGTCTTGGCGATCCACGTGAAATTGCCGCTGCTGTGGCTTTCCTAGCCTCTGACGATGCTGGTTACGTAACCGGTGAAACATTGCACGTCAATGGCGGCATGTACATGATTTAATCAAAAAAGTTGCATAACTTGATGATGCAAGTCAAACTCAACTAGTTTTCACTGAAAATCGTGGTTTGACCAGCATCTTGAGTATTGCAACTTTTGCAGTATTGAATAAACTACAGCAAATCGCATTAGCGAATTCTTGTTTTAAGGAAATAGATTAATGAGCAACATCGAAGAACGCGTAAAAAAAATCATCATTGAGCAACTTGGTGTGGACGAAGCTGAAGTTAAGAACGAAGCATCTTTCGTTGACGATCTAGGCGCTGACTCTCTAGATACAGTTGAACTAGTAATGGCTCTTGAAGAAGAATTCGACACTGAGATTCCAGACGAAGAAGCTGAAAAAATTACTACAGTACAAGCTGCAATCGACTACGTTGTTGGCGCTTCTGAGTAATTAAAGAACTCCCCCCAGGCGGTCACCATGACCGCCTGACTTTTTCTTATGAAATCTGTTTTATCCTCAATTCCCGGAGAAATAAATCGTGTCTAAGCGTCGCGTAGTTGTTACTGGCATGGGTATGCTATCACCGGTAGGTAATTCTGTTGAATCATCTTGGAAAGCACTTCTAGCCGGTACTAGCGGTATCAGCACTATTGAACATTTTGATGCTAGTGCATTCGCTACTCGTTTTGCTGGTATGGTCAAAGACTTCAACTGTGAAGAATACATGACGAAGAAAGATGCCCGTAAAATGGATTTGTTCATCCAATACGGCATTGCAGCAGGCGTGCAAGCATTAAAAGACTCTGGCATTGAAGTAACTGAAGAAAATGCAGCCCGAGTGGGTGTTGCTATCGGTTCTGGTATTGGTGGTCTTGGCTTGATTGAAGCTAACCATCAATCTTTGATGGAAAAGGGCCCGCGTAAAATCAGCCCATTCTTTGTTCCATCCACAATTGTAAATATGATTGCTGGCCACCTGTCGATCATGCACGGTCTACGTGGTCCAAACATCGCAATCTCTACCGCGTGTACAACTGGCCTTCATAACATTGGTCATGCTGCACGTATGATCGCATACGGTGATGCCGATGCGATGCTAGCAGGTGGTGCAGAGAAAGCATCGACACCGCTAGGTATGGGCGGCTTTGCGGCTGCCAAAGCACTTTCTACCCGTAACGATGATCCACAGGGTGCATCTCGCCCATGGGACAAAGACCGTGACGGTTTCGTACTTGGCGATGGCGCCGGTATGATGATGCTTGAAGAATACGAGCACGCAAAAGCACGTGGTGCGAAAATCTATGCTGAGCTTGTTGGTTTTGGCATGAGTGGCGATGCTTACCACATGACATCACCAAGTGCTGACGGATCTGGTGGTGCGTTGGCAATGGAAGCATGTATCCGTGATGCGGGGATCAATGCTGATAAGATTGGCTACATTAATGCCCACGGTACCTCAACACCTGCGGGTGACGTTGCTGAAACCCTTGGTATCAAGCGCGCGATGGGTGCCGCTGCTGAGAAAGTCATGGTGTCTTCGACGAAGTCTATGACGGGTCACCTACTGGGTGCTGCTGGCTCTGTTGAAGCAATCATCACGGCAATGACGCTCGTTGATCAGGTTGTTCCGCCAACAATCAACCTTGAAAACCCTGATGAAGGCTGTGATCTGGACTATGTTCCAGGTGAAGCGCGTCAGGCGAATCTTGAGTACGCACTGTGTAACTCGTTCGGTTTCGGTGGTACAAACGGCTCATTGCTGTTCAAGAAAATCTAACGATAACCTGTTATCATAGAGCGGCCCGGTGTTATGCACCGGGCCGTTTTTTTATCTTTCTTTTGAAAATATCGAGCAGGAAGCAAGATGATCCTGATCAACGGAAAACCTGACAGTCAGATAGCGGTGACCGATAGGGCGATGCAATATGGCGATGGTTGTTTTACGACTATGCTAGTAGAAAGTGGTGAGATCCGGCTTTGGCCTTTTCACCTGGAACGGTTAAAGGAAACGCTCTCGCTGTTGGATATTGCCCCACCGAACTGGGATGAGTTAGTGGCAACCGTCAATGATCTTGCTGAAAATTATCCAGTTAAAGGGGGGCTCAAGGTGCTGATCAGCCGCGGAAGTGGTGGCAGAGGGTACAGTGCTTCTGGCTGTGATAAAACGCAGGTAATTGTGTCGGCGTTTCCATGGCCCGCTCATTATCGGCAGTGGCAGCAAGACGGTATTGCGCTGGGCGTTTGCCAGCAACGCTTGTCGCATTCGCCAATGTTGGCCGGACACAAGCATCTTAACCGCCTTGAGCAAGTGCTGCTCAAGCGGGAAGCCGAGCAGCACCAGTGGTTGGATGCCGTGGTACTGGATGTGGCTGGCAATGTGGTGGAATCCATTGCCTCGAATATTTTTTGGCGAAGAGGCAACACATTATATACCCCGAACCTGAAACTGTCCGGGGTAAAGGGGGTGATGCGGCGGCATATATTACAGTTGGTAACCGAACTGGATTATTGTTTAGAAATTGTCAATTCGCCGCTCGATAGCTTGCTTTGTGCTGATGAAGTCTTTATTACTAATGCCCTCATGGCGTTAGTGCCAGTAAATGAAATCAATGGAATAATATTCACTCAGCGGACCTTGCTGGGTGAGCTGAACAAGAGGTTGTATTCGTGCTAAAGAAATTGGCGATTGCTGTAATTTTGCTAGGTCTGGTGGCTGCCGGTGGACTGGGTTGGTCGTATCAGCAAGTGAAATCATCGCTTGATAGGCAAGTGGAAAGCCAACAAGAAGTCTTATTGACGGTCAGAGCCGGTACATCATACCGCGGATTGCTCAATCAGTTGGCCAGACAAGACATCATGGCAGAGTCACCATGGACGCGCTGGATCCCGAGGCTAGAACCACAGTTGGCAAACCTGAAGTCAGGTACGTATCAAATTACCCCAGCAATGACACTAAAAGACGTGTTGGTGCTGGTTGCTTCTGGCCGTGAACACCAATTTGCCATCACTTTGGTTGAAGGTGAACGTTTTGTTGATTGGCTAGCTCAACTGCAGCAGGCCCCGCATGTGACTCATGCAGCCGAAGGGATGAATGAAGCCGATATCGCTAAGGCGCTGGGTGCTGATGTCGAAAAGCTTGAAGGCTTTTTATTGCCAGAAACGTACCATTACACGGCGGGTACCTCTGATCTTGAGCTTCTTCGCCGAGCGTACCGTGACATGCAGAGCTTGTTGGGTGTTGCCTGGGACGAGCGCGATACAGAAGTCCCACTGAAGAATGCTTATGAAGTGCTGATCATGGCGTCGATCATCGAGAAAGAAACCGCGGTTGATGATGAGCGAGGACTAGTGTCTTCGGTGTTTATGAATCGCCTGCATAAGGGGATGCGTTTACAGACCGACCCAACCGTGATCTACGGGATGGGGGATAAATATGAAGGCCGGATCCGCAAACGCGATCTGCAAACGCCAACCCCCTACAACACCTATACCATTTTCGGTTTGCCGCCAACACCGATTGCGATGCCGAGTAAGGCATCTGTTCTAGCTGCCGTAAATCCGGATGATAGTACCTATTACTACTTTGTGGCTGATGGCAAAGGTGGCCATAAATTCTCGAGAACGTTAACAGAACATAACCGTGCTGTGCGTGAATATTTAAGAATACTAAGACAACAATAATGACTGGTAAATTTATCGTAATTGAAGGGCTGGAAGGCGCAGGGAAAAGTACTGCCATTCAGCAAGTGACCCAAGTACTGGCCGAGCAGGGTATCGAAGAGTTTACCTCGACCCGCGAACCGGGTGGTACGCCGCTGGCCGAGCAAATGCGTGCCTTGGTTAAGGAAGGTCACCCTGACGAACCGTTGACTGACATGGCTGAGTTGTTACTGCTTTATGCCGCTCGCTCGCAACTGGTGGAAAATGTCATTAAGCCCGCCTTGAGCCAAGGTCAATGGGTGGTTGGTGACCGCCATGATATGTCTTCCCAAGCCTACCAAGGTGGTGGCCGTGGGTTTGACCGTACCGTTATGGAGCGCCTTCGCGATACGGTACTGGGTGACTTCCGCCCTGATTTTACCCTTTATATGGACATTGACCCAGTGCTGGGTCTTGAGCGCGCCCGCGGTAGAGGTGAGCTGGATCGTATCGAAAAAATGAACATCGATTTTTTCCACCGTGCCCGTGCCCGTTTCTTGGAGTTGTCCGAAGCTGATCCGAGTGTTGTCATTATCGATGCCAGCCAGTCGCTGGAAGCCGTCACGGCTGATATTCGTGCAGCGGTTAAACACTGGCTGGAGCAGCTTTAACATGCTTTATCCGTGGCAGCAAAAGGTATGGCAAGGCTGGCAACAGTTGTTGGCTCAGGGGCGGATGCATCACGCAGTTCTACTTGTCGCACCGCATGGGAGCGGGCGTGAAGCATTAGCAAGGCATCTATCCAAAACTGTATTGTGCCGGAACGGGGCAGCAGCGATGGGCGGCGAGCCTTGTGGCATTTGCCATGGCTGCAAGCTGTTTGAAGCGGGTACTCACCCTGATTTTCACCTTATTGCACCAGCCCAAGAAGGTAAGCAGATCGGGGTTGATGCCGTAAGACAATGTAACCGCTGGGCTGTTGAAACCTCACAACTCGGTGGTGAGCGAATTATCTTGATTGATGGTGCGGATGCCATGGGGGAGGCAGCGGCAAATGCGTTGCTGAAAACCTTGGAAGAGCCACCGTCTGGCTGTCAATTTATCCTATTGGCTTCGTCACTGGATAACTTGTTGCCGACTATCAATAGTCGATGTAACAAATGGCGCTTGGCGATGCCGCAAGAGCAGGAAACAAAACGCTGGGTGGAAAAGCAGCTGATGCAAAGTATCAAGCTGGAAACCGTCAGGCTCAATGGCTCGGCACCGATTGCGACCCAGCAGTTTATTGAGCAGGGTCAAGATATCCGTTACGCAAAATTATTGGCGTCCTTTGCTGAATTTTTGCGCCCGCCCTTTTTCGGTTTGTATGATGTTGCAGGGCTATGTACCAAAGAAGGCCACCACAGCCTGAAATGGCTGAGCTACTTCCTTGTCGATTGCATGAAGTGGCAGCAGGGCGTGACGTCGCACTTGGTCCACAGTGAGTCACTGCCTTTGGTTGAGCAGGCTGCCGGGGTAATGACACCCATGATCTTGCTTGAGCAAACTAGGCAGGCCAACAACCTCTACCAGAAATTGGAACGCCATCCGGGGCTGAATACAGAGCTCTTGATTGTAGATTGGCTGACAGGCTTCATGAACCACCCATAGTGCCTCAATGTAAGAGGTATCGTTAATGTATAGAATACTGAGGAAAGAAACGTGCTAGTTGATTCGCATTGTCACCTGGATAAATTGGATTACGAGCAACTTCATACAGGGATTGATGATGTGTTGGCCAAGGCAAAAGCCCGAGGCATTGATTACTGCCTGTCGGTAGGCGTGACGCTGAAAAGCTTCCCAGCCATGATGGAGATGATTGCGCCGTACGACAACGTATTTGCATCATGCGGTGTCCATCCGCTGGATATTGAAGAAGGCTTCGATTTCGATAAGCTCAAAGAGTTTGCCCAGCATGAGCGTGTCGTCGCTATAGGTGAGACCGGCCTTGACTACCACTATCAACCGGAGCTTGCTGAGCAGCAAAAAGAAATTTTCCGTCAACATGTGCGCTTGGCGGTTGAACTCAATAAGCCTCTTATTATTCATACCCGTATGGCGCGTGAAGATACCTTACAGATCTTACGTGAAGAAGGTGCTGAAAAGTGCGGTGGCGTGCTGCACTGCTTTACTGAGAGTCTAGAAATGGCTCAGGCGGCCATTGAGTTGGGTTTCTATATCTCTATCTCAGGTATTGTTACTTTCAACAAAGCCTCCGAGCTTAAGCATGTGGTTAGCCAGTTGCCACTAGAGCGCCTGTTGGTTGAAACGGATTCACCATACCTAGCTCCCATTCCTTACCGTGGTAAGCAAAATCAGCCTGCTTATGTGCGTGAAGTTGCTGAACATGTCGGCTTGCTAAAAGGTATCTCGGTAGAAGAAGTCGAACGGGTTACCACCAATAACTTCTTTACTCTTTTTTCGCAGGCGAAACAAAGGTAGGGATAAAAAAGGAGCCTAGGCTCCTTTTTTTTATACTTTATGTTTCTTATCTATTCTATTCTCAAAAAATATCAACAAAACCTGCAAATAACCCCGAAAAACACTAATTAAAATTGATAATTAGCTTTGTAACGTAAAGTAACACAGCTTACATTACTGAAAGATAATTACAGTTTGTTGTAGGTGTTGTTTTTGGGAGTATTGTTGTTTTATTTCAGTTATTTATATTTATTTAGTGTGTTTAGTAGTCGAAATTTCAACTGTGATCTATATTGAGTTTTGAAATTATATTTCATGACGTATTGGTAATTTTGACGACCATCAAGTTATATTTAACACCACATTTTATACTTAACCCGTATTAAAAATGACGGTCTCATCAGCAGATGGCTACGGGGGTAGGCCGCTGATAAAGACTGAAAATCTAAATAAAACACTCACTCAGGAGCACATTATGTTTAAGAACCTTTTTGCGAACCTGCAAAAAGTCGGTAAGTCACTGATGCTGCCAGTATCAGTACTACCGGTTGCCGGTATCCTACTTGGCGTTGGCGCAGCTAACCTTGGCTTTATCCCAGAAATCGTATCCAACTTGATGGAACAGGCTGGTGGTTCAGTTTTCGGCCAAATGGCCCTTCTATTTGCTGTTGGTGTAGCACTAGGCTTTACTAACAACGACGGTGTTGCAGGTCTTGCTGCAATCGTTGGTTACGGCATCATGACAGCAACACTAAGCGTCATGGCTGGTGTGATGGGGGTTGAGTCAATCGACACTGGTGTACTAGGTGGTATCCTAGTCGGTGGTGTTGCGGCTTGGGCATTTAACCGTTTCTTCCGTATCCAACTTCCAGAATATCTAGGCTTCTTTGCTGGTAAGCGTGCAGTGCCTATCATCACTGGTTTCTCGGCTATCGGTCTTGGTATTATTCTTTCTATCGTATGGCCACCAATCGGTGCTGCTATCGGTGCATTCTCTGATTGGGCTGCTCACCAGAACCCAACAGTGGCATTCGGTATCTACGGTATCGTTGAGCGTTCTCTAATCCCATTTGGTCTACACCACGTTTGGAACGTACCTTTCTTCTTCGAAGCGGGTACGTGTGTTAACGCTGCAGGCGAAACACAAAACGGCGTTCTAACTTGTTACCTGGTTGCTGATGAAGCATCTCGTATTGCTGGTAATGGCTTCGGTCAGCTAGCAGGCGGTTACATGTTCAAGATGTTCGGTCTTCCAGCGGCTGCTATCGCGATTGCTCAGTGTGCTAAGCCTGAAAACCGTGCAAAAGTAATGGGTATCATGGTTTCTGCTGCACTGACTTCGTTCCTAACAGGTATTACTGAACCAATCGAATTCGCTTTCCTATTCGTTGCTCCAGTACTGTACGGAATCCACGCTCTACTAGCAGGTTCTGCATACGTTGTTGCAAACACTCTTGGTTTTGTACACGGCACGTCTTTCTCACACGGTCTAATCGACTTCCTAGTTCTGTCTGGTAACGCGCAGAAGATGGGTCTAATGATTGGTGTTGGTCTAATTTACGCTGCAATCTACTACGTAGTATTCCGCACTGTAATCACCAAGCTTGACCTGAAAACACCTGGTCGTGAAGAAGAAGAAGCTGGCGATAGTGCTGCTGCTGAAGGTTCTGAGCTTGCGAAAGACCTAGTAACGGCTTTCGGTGGTAAAGATAACATCACAGGTCTTGACGCATGTATCACTCGTCTACGTGTTGCTGTAGCAAGCGTTGACAATGTTGACCAAGATCGTTTGAAGAAGCTAGGCGCAGCCGGTGTGGTTGTAGCTGGTGGCGGTGTTCAGGCTATCTTCGGTACTAAGTCTGACAACCTGAAATCAGACATGGATGAGTGGATTCGTAACAACTAATACGAATTACTGATTCAACAATCCAAAAGGGAGCTTCGGCTCCCTTTTTGTTTTTAAGAGCTTGGCGAGAGGCGCTAGGCTATGGGCTAGTGGTAAAGAGATCGGCGATGACGTTAAACTACAGGCTTGCAGTGAAGGGGCTTAGCCTAAAGCACATCGTTATTGGCTAGTGTTTAGGAGATAGGTGAGCAAGGATAGGCTGTGTTATATGAAGCATTGATAAGAGTAAAAGAGGATACCTTAAAATTAGGGTACCCTCATTTTGCTAATCAAGGAGCCGAATGAGTTGACGCAAAAATAGCTTTGCTTAAACTCTTTTAGCCAATAGCCAATAGCCAATAGCCAATAGCCAATAGCCAATAGCCAATAGCCAATAGCCAATAGCCAATAGCCAATAGCCAATAGCCGCTCTTACAACGATAAAAAGAACAGCATCAATATGGGTACCAATAGGCTGAGGATAAACCCGCTTACTATGGCGATTGGCACACAGCGTATGCCGCCGCAGTTCTGGATCACCGGCAGGGTGAAGTCCATGGCGGTTGCCCCGGCATAGCCAATAGCAGTACTCGGATAACGGTTGATCATCATCGGGATCAAACTTAAGGCAACCAGTTCGCGCAGTAGCTCATTGAGGAAGGCTGCGCCCCCCATGACCGGGCCAAGGTTGTCACCTATCAAGATACCCGCCAGTGAGTACCAGCCAAAGCCTGAAGCCATTGCCAAGCCTTGGTTGTAGGGTAGCTCAAGCAGCCACGCGGCAATCAAGCCTCCAAGTAAGGAGGTTGCAATAATTGTTAGCGCGATAATGATCCCTTTCTTGTTGAGCAGGATCTGTTTCAGCGTCATGCCGCTATTTCTGAGCTGGATACCGATCAAGAATAGCAATAGCAACAAAATCACTTCGCTGGCTTGATCGACCCAGCCCAACTCAATACCTGCGACTAAGCCGACAATTAATCCGCCAGCAACCACCACGATGAGCTTCATTGATTCTAAAATCATTTCGCGTAAGGGTAATGTTTGGTGACCATGTTCTGTTTCCGTTGGCATCAGCTTGTCTAGTAGCGGCAGGGCGAGCAGATTGCAGGCACTGATCACCGAGAAGAACACCAGGGTATAAGTGAGGATCTGGTTTAGATTTTGTCCAATATTGTCAAGGCCGGCTAAGCTGAGTCCCATAAGGGTTAGGATAACCAGAACTAACCTGCTGGTTTGGGTATTGATAAAGTCCAGTACTGCAGGCTTATTGACTGTGATTAAGTAGCCGATAATCAGCGGCAGGAAAATATAAAGCATGCCAGAGAACATATTGGTCCTTTTTGGTCGAGGAGCATCAGACGGAATTATCCATAATCCCGTTATTATGTTGTTAGAAGTGATCAATATCACTCTTTTCAGCAGCTTATCAGGTTGGCTGAGAATGGGTCAATATCCATTCTCAGCCAATTAGTGTTGGTATAGCATGTTGTAGAGGAATTACAGGCCGCTGTTGGTGATAACGGTCTTGAGGCGAAGGTTGAATTCTTGAGCTGGTAGATTTGTTAGTTCATACATGACTTCGGCACCTGCAAGATCAAGTTCTACGTGATGTTCGCCAATCGCATCATCATTGCTTTTGTACATCAGAAGGTGGTGGGCCATGCGTGCAACATCAAGATAGCCGGTATCGTCGCTGCTTGCCGGGTAACAAAGAGATTGGTTGGTTGCAACTTCAAGGTAATCATCGTCAAAGCCCCAGTGCTTAAGGATAACCTTGCTGGCTTCTTGGCAGCTGTGCTGGAAGACATATTTGGCGATATCGATATCGAGGTAGTTGCCGCTATCTAGGTAGGACTGGTATTCATGGATCAGGCTAAATAGGCCTATATCGGCAAATAGCCCTGCCAGTAATGCTTTTTCTGGCTCAAGTTGCTTGGGAAACTCTTCGTGATTGGCAAGATCATGGCTGATCAACGCCATGGTGGCTGCCAGTTGCCGTGAGCGTATGGCACTCTGCTTGAGAAGTTGGTTACACTCCTTGCTGAAGCGAGAGCGTAACTTTAGCTCCTCGATGGCCTTCGCGGTAATAATATCCCGGACTCTAAAAATGCCTAACCGACTGACTGCGTTATAGATATCATGACAAATCACATTGCGACGGTTGAACATCATAGTGTTTGATATTTTGACAATATAAGCGGTGATACCGGGATCATCGATGAGCAGATCGGCAACATCCCGAACAGTTGTTTCATCGTTATTGCACAGCTGTTGAAGCTTGCTAAGAACAGACGGGATAGGGGGAAGGATAAGCCGGTTTTTTTGAACGGCTGATTTAACTAGAGTGCAAAACTCTGACTCCAATCCCTTGATTATCTTGTTGTTTTCAGGTCTTAGCCAAAAAAAAGATACGTGAGTCATTACTGCATTACGAAAAGTTTAGACGCGACTATTCTATCGGGACTGGGAAGGGATAGATAGTAGCGATGGCATAAATACATTGCAGGATGTTTATCTGGCTAAATTTCAGGCGAGTTGAAAAGCTTATGCAGAAAGCGGATGGTCAACTTAGCATTATCCTGCGTGATCAGTAGCTGCTTGTAGTGCACCTCAAGCGGAAGCACTTCAATCCAGCGTTGGCATACCCAGGATATATCGTCCCAGTGTGGCGATGGGTATAGGGCTGCGATCTCCGGCATGGAGTGAAAGAAGAATTTTAGTTTTTCAACCAGTTCGTTATCTTTGATCCTTAGCGGCTCACTGTCCCAGTTTGGGTATCGGGTACAGTCCCCTTTCATCAAGCCGTCATGCTCGAGGTGAATATCATGGATACGTATTTTCTGAGTCCCTTCTACCACTATAGATAATAAGCCGGATTCCAGCTGATCAAAGTTGATGATGTTGCATTGGGTTGCAATGGCTGGAATGTGTTTTAGCTCGTTATCGACTTCTGATTCGTTGATCATACACACCGCAAAAGGAGGATCTTGAGCCAACGCCTCCTTTAGCATTCTCATAAATCGATTTTCTATCAGAGTCAATGAGGCCCTGCCACCTGGCAGTATATGGACACTTGATGGATAAAGGGCGATTTCATTCATGATGTTGCCTAATAAGGATACTCGAGGCGTGCATGACTACGATAAGAATAAAGATAGTGTCTACTGTATATTTTGGGATGTACGTTCAACTTTCACTATAAAAAAATACGGTCGAATTTGCCCCAATGTGCTTATTTTTCGCTCCGTAATATGTTTGATTTCTCACTTTTAAGTGTTCATTGTTTCATATGTGGAGATTATTTTTGTGCTGTGTCAAAGTCAATTTAATGACGCTATATAGTGCGGCGATTCAGGAAAAATAAGCCATTAACGATTAATGGGAGATAAAATTTTGCTAGGGTTCAAGGAAGAGATATTTAATTATTTACGCGAATTTGGCGGGTTTGAGAAACGTTCCATGTTCGGTGGTACAGGCATCTTCATCAAGAATGCGATGTACGCCATCATCACCGATAAGGCTATATTCCTTCGGGGGGGGAGTAATCTCGACCAACATTTTACGTTACTCGGTTGCGAAAAATTCAGGCACATTAAACGCAGCACCACTGCGGTTGTAAACTATTACGACATTACTCATATCTACCAAACAAATGCAGAGACTTGTTCGAGCCTGGTCAAGGAATCAATTACCATCTCGGCGTCTGATAAAAGTTATAAAATGTCAGATAAAAGCAAGAGAATTAGGGACCTACCAAATATGCGCTTGACGTTGGAGCGGATGGTGAAAAAAGCCGGTGTCCCAGATGTTAGTAGTTTCGTTTCGCTGGGAGCCGTGGAGGTTTTTCGTAAAGTCCGACAGAGCCATGGTAAGGATCTTGATCTAAAGCTGCTATGGATGTTTGCCGGAGCTATTGATGGCTGCCACTGGACATTGCTGAAAGAGGAGCAGAAGCAGCGCTTATTACGCGATGTTGAATAAGTGGTAACTGTTAATTTGATTTGATAAAAAAGCCACTTCAAACAGTAGTGGCTTTTGTCCATATACCAATAAGAGGCTCTGGAGGAGGAATCTCACTACATTTAGGTATATCATGTCCAGATAACTCCATGTTGTTTAAAGATATATGCGACTACCACGTTTGACTGGACCGGTGTTGTCCGGGCTCCACTGCTTTCTTATTGCAGCCGATCAGATGAGCTTTACTCGTGCGGCGGAGATATTATGCCTGACGCAAAGTGCGGTCAGTCATAAGATCAAAAACCTGGAAGAGTCTCTAGGCGTTAAGCTGTTTATCCGCCAGCCAAGAAAGCTTACATTGACCGATGAGGGCAAGCGATTAAAGGAAGTTCTGGCACTCAATTTTGGTGATATAGCGAATGAACTGAGAGACTTGCGTACTCTTGAGCTCAGTGGTGACCTCAACGTATCGGTGCCACCAACCTTTGCCCAGCGTTGGCTGTTACCACGCCTTAGTAGCTTCTTGGAAAAATACCCGGCACTCCGTTTCCATTTACGGACCCGAAATGAGCTGGTGGACTTCCATACGGAGTCTTTTGATTGTGCCATCTATTTTGGAAACGGCAAATACACCGGGCTGCATGTGGTCAAGCTGATGGACGAAAGCATGGTACCCGTTTGTAGTCATGACTATGCTGAGCAGCACGGCTTATACGGTAACCCCGCCAAATTAATGTCCTGTATGCTGCTGCATGATGCCGCACCATGGGCAAGGGCAGGAAAAAATGATGAGTGGCAATACTGGGCGCAGCAGAATGGCGTTGTTCTACCGGAGGCCGGTTGTACCTTTGATCGGGCTGACTTGGCGCTGCAGGCGGCAGAGCGGGGGATTGGTGTGGCTATTGGGCGGGCATCATTTATTGCCGAGCAACTAGAATCCGGACGTTTGGTGACACCTTTTACGCTTCCGGTACCTTCTCCACAAAACTATTTCTTGGTGTGCCGTAATGAGATGGCGACGTCACCGCGGGTAAAAGCGTTTATTGATTGGTTGGGTGAAGTGCAGTAGTCGTGTATACCGCTAACACTTACAATAACAAACGCCCTGCGTGAGCAGGGCGTTTGTTATCTGCATGTTTCTACCTGAGAAGGTTAGAACTTGAATCGCGTCGACAGCATGACTTGATCGCCGTAAAGCTCGTTGAAGCGACCGGTAACGCCAACAGAGAATAGTTCTGTTGCGTGGAAGCGGCCGTAGACACTGCCGATGACTTCTTCGTACTCGTCAATGTTAAGGTGACCGATAGTACCGCCAACTTCTAGCTGTGGACCCAACCATTGGCGAACACCCAAGTTCACTTCTACGCCAAACTGACCACTAGAGCTTTTTAGAGAGCTTTTGTTTTTAGCATAGCGCGCTTTCAATTCACCCGTGATATCTGCCCAGTTATTCACAGGAGCGTGAAAACCAACACCAAAAGAAGAATCCCAGTCACTTTCGAACTCAGTATCAATAGTACCCGTGACGTGAGCATTTGGGTGGATTGATGTGCTGAAGCCAGCACCGTAAGTCAGCGGGCTAACACCAATACGCGCTTCAGCATAGTCGTAGCTGAAATTGCTCATAGTCGGTTGGGCACTCGCCTGAGCTGCTGTCACTGATGCCAGGACAAGACCTGAAGCAATTAGAATTTTACGCATGACAAATTTGTCCAATAGGCTAAAAATAATTGAACTATTTTAATAGACAAAAGCGAGTGTTCATAGAAGTTTATGGCGGTTCGTAGCTTTGTTATTGAGGTAATAGGCGTAAAAATCGACAAAATTAGTAATATTTTGTGACCGCCGACTTTCATTCGTTCTTTATGGCTATCAAAGGCAGGCCGTAGCCTGCCATGGCCGCATTAAAATAGCTCATTGCCTGAACGTTGCTCTAGCTCGAACTGCTTGATGTTATTCAACGTGGTATCCGCAATGTTGCCCAAGGCTTCTTCGGTCAGGAAGGCCTGGTGTCCGGTGAAGAGAACATTGTGGCAAGCCGATAAGCGGCGGAAGACATCATCTTTTATCACATCGTTAGATTTGTCCTCAAAGAACAGATCTTTTTCATTCTCGTAGACATCAATACCTAAAGAGCCAATTTTACTGTTTTTCAGTGCCTCTATGGCATCTTTTGAGTTGAGTAACTCTCCGCGGCTGGTGTTGATGATCATCACCCCATCACGCATTTTGGCGAACGCGTCGGCATTGAGCATGTGGTAATTCTCTTCGGTCATCGGGCAATGCAAAGTGATGACATCCGCTTGTTGGTATATCGCTTCCAAGCTGGTGTATTCCACTCCCAATTCGATGGCAATCGGGTTTTCGTATGGGTCATAGGCCAGAATATTCATACCAAGCCCCTTGAGGATACGGATTGTTGCAATACCGATTTTCCCCGTGCCGATCACCCCGACGGTCTTGCCATGGAAGTTGAAACCAGTCAGGCCTTCTAGAGAAAAGTTGGCATCGCGGGTGCGCTGGTAGGCGCGATGGATCCGGCGGTTGAGGCTCAACATCAGGCCGAGGGTATGTTCGGCAATGGCTTCCGGGGAGTAGGCAGGAACACGAACAACTTGAATGCCCAGTGACTTTGCCGCTTCGAGGTCGATCTTGTCATAACCGGCACAGCGCATTGCGATCAATGTGACTTGGTTTTGCGCCAGAGCCTCTAGTACCGGACGGCTCAAATCGTCGTTGACGAACGCACAGACTGCATCATAGCCCTGGACAATTTTGACGGTCTGCGGCGTCAGGCGAAAATCATAGAAGTCGAGCTGATGCTGATAGTGCTGATTAATCAGTTCGAAGGCATTTTGGTCATACTTTTTGGTGCTGAAGACTGCAACTTTCATGGATCACCTTTTCGGGTTGACTCTACCTAGGCATAAGCTTTGGAGTAGTGTAATTGATCTTGTCGTTTTGTGACAAAGATAACACTTTCGCCCTGTCCCGAAAAGGTTTGTATGACAATTGAGTTTGTAGGGTTATACGTCGGAAAGCGATAGCCGGCGATGACTTAGGGCTTCCATGATCCGATTGGCATCCAAGATCTGGATCCATGCCATCAGCGCATTGTCCGATTCATTGTCGATCACAAACGTGGTCAACTGATCAATCACGATCTGCTTGAGTTGGTCACCGTTCCAAGGCTTGGCGATGTAGTAATCCAGGCTGGCGTTGTTCACCGCTTGCACGGTTTCCTCGAGGCCGGCTTGTCCGGTCAGCAGGACCTTGCGGGCATTGGAAGACTCCTCTTGGTGCTTGAGCTCAATGAGGAAGTCGATACCTGTTTCACCGGGCATAATGTGGTCACACAGGATCAGCGCAAGCGGAACATGATCGGCAATGGTGTCGGCGAGGACTTCTTTTGCTTCGTCGACTGATTCTGCCGCTTCGATAACGAAATGCTCTTCCAGCGAGCGCAGATCATTGATGACGCTATCCAGTACTTCCCGCTCATCATCTACGCAAAGGATTAGATATTTGTTCATAGGCTCTCCTTAAGTGCCTCGCCCAAAGGCAAAGTAACTATCATTCTGGTAAACAGGCCGGGTTTGGATTCGACCCTGATACTGCCATTATGTTGATGGATGATCTGCTGGCAGACAGACAATCCAATCCCAAGGCCGAAGTTGCCTTCTCGCTTGGTGGTGAAATTAAGCTCGAAAATTTTGTCTTGCTGTTCTTGTGGGATCCCTTTGCCATTGTCCTCCACCACGACTTCAATTGCTTGGTTGGTCGGCCCATCGACGGTAACTTGCCGGGTGGTGACTTGTATTTGCCCTGGTTCATCAACGGCATCCAGAGCATTAGAGATCAGATTAGTCCAGACTTGCTGCAGTGCGATAGGTTGGCAATGCAATGGCGGAAGCGGGCTGTAATCTTTAATCAGCTTGTGGCGTTTGAGTTTGTTTTCGAAGATCACCAAGGTATCTTCCAGCCCTTCATGGATGTCGATCGAATGTACCGACTCATCATCTTGCCGCGCATAGCTTTTCAGACTCTTGACCAGATCCGCAATCCGCTGGGCGCAGACATTGATTGAGCGCAGGAAGTTACCCATCTGGTAGTAATTCTCCCACTCAGCTAGCACTTCTGGCAGTTTGCCTTTTTGAGGGAGTAGCCAGTCACGAATATGGTCATTGTCATCAATTCCCATCTGTACCGCCTTGCGAGCAAGTTGCCTGTTACCGAGCACCTCGGTTAATTGCTTGGCACGTTGCCGCGCTTCTGAGGTCGACAGTGGCCTTGATAGCATCGCCTGCTGCATGATGTCATTACCACGATCTTGGTTCTCAGGACTG
The DNA here is from genome assembly GCF_003025555.1 of Photobacterium lutimaris. Classification (GTDB taxonomy): domain Bacteria; phylum Pseudomonadota; class Gammaproteobacteria; order Enterobacterales; family Vibrionaceae; genus Photobacterium; species Photobacterium lutimaris. The sequence goes on from NZ_PYMH01000006.1 coordinate 259,465, forward strand.
AGTGTGGTTTTGGTTATACTACCGATCGTCTGCTTCAGGGTGTCGCTGCCGCGCAGGATGGCAGAAACAGGGTTGTTCAGTTCATGGGCCACACCTGCGACTAACTGTCCGAGCATCGCCATTTTTTCTTTGTCGATCAGTTGGTGATAGGCTTCATCTAATGATTTTAGAGTTTGTTGCAACCGCATTTCAGTTTGGATGCTTCCTTTCAGGCGGCGGTTGAAGTTGCGCATGAGCAGGTTGGTAAACAGCGGGAGCAACTCACTTCGTGAGTTCATGACTTTGTTGAACAGCTCCCTGTCGAGCTTGATGACATCGGTACCGCACAGGGTTACGCCGGTTGAAAACGATGTTTCCCCTGAGATGAAGGACATGCCGCCGACGAGGTGGCCGGGGCCTGCCCTGACCACCTCATGGCGACACCCGTGCTCATCTTTCTTATAGAGCGCGACCTCACCACTGGTGATGAACCAGAGGAAGTTATTGGCTTCGCCTTCCTGGGTCAGGATATGGTTGGCCCGATAGCTGCGGCAAGCGCGGGTTTCATCGTTGCTGGCAAAGAAATCGTGCAGGGCATCGATGACTTGGGTGGCCAAGGTGGTATCGTCGAGGGTGTGGCTATGCTGGATAAACCCCGAGCGGAAACGCGACATCTGTCGTTCTATATGGGCATTGAGGATCCGGCGGTGATCGAGCAGCTGGCTGTACTTGAGCCAGTCTTCATCCGGATGCTTCAAGACGAAATGTGTGAGCTCTTTTATTAGTACTTGTTTGAGCTCTTGCGGCTTCCAGGGTTTGGTCAGGCAATAGTGCAGACGCCCTTCATTGACCGCCTGCATGATAACATCAAGCTGAGGCATATCGTTGAGAAGCACTGAGCGGGCCTGCTTGCTGGCTGGGTACTGGTCGAGCGAAACCAGAAAATTGACACCTCTGTCATTGCCGAGTTCGTTGTCACAAATCACCATCGCTACTCGCTGATTTTTGGCTGCAATATCAGTAAGCACCTCATTGGCATCGTTAATGCTATAGGCATTATAAATGTCGAACAGGTCGGCAAAAGCCGCTAAATCCTGATTGAGTTTTTCCACGACGAGCGGATCGTCGTCTAAACAGACAATCGCAAAACTATTCACCGTTATACCCTTCACGTCAAAATACTGCTGTGTGGTCGTTATTATTAGCTACTTTGTTTTTAAGTGTATAAGAATCAAACACTCTTGACTGAGAGCCATCTAGCAATCGTGTGAGAATGCTGTGACCGATTGTTCAGGGTGTGATTGTGGGCTAATTTGCTGGGGCTCTGATAAAAAGACCCTTTAAATCAATGAATATTGATAAATTTAATGTTCAGCAAGCTATGATAGACTGAGTTTTCCATCTTCAGATCTGGGACCTAAAAATAATGCTAGGAAAAATCGGTGCGGTTGGCGGTGCAGTGGCTGTGGCGCTGTGCTGGCCTTTTGCCACGGGGCAAATTGGCGAGCGTATTTACCTTGATACGCTTGGTCAGTATGAAAATCCGTATCTTGCCGTGTCCAATGACACCTATACGCGCGGATACTTAACATCCGAGGCGGTATCAAAAATTGAGCTAAAGGATGAGCTGAAATTTCTTTTTGAAGATGAAGGCTTACCGACCGTTTGGTTTATTAAGCACCACGTTAGTCACGGCTTCATGAACGTTTCTTCAAGCAGTGAGTTGCTGGTGGATGATGAGCTCAAGCCAATGGTCAAAACGTTGTGGGGTGAGGGGATTGCGCCAATGACGTTTACGACCAACACTGCGATGACGCGTAAAACTGATTTTACGTTCCAGATCAATCCTATCGAAGAGAAAGAAATTAACGGAACCCATGTTGCTTTGTCATCGTTTGTTATGCAAGGAACGGTGAATGCCAAAGGCGCAGGGGAATTTCAGTATCAACTTCCATCAGCGAACCTCATCACAACAGCCCATGAAAAGATGGTGCTTGAGGGCTTGATAGGTGGTGGTAAAGGCTATCTCGACGGTCAGTTCTGGATTGGTGAACAGTCTCTGACCCTTGATGAAGTGCGCTTTAGCGACTTAAATTCCGACCAGAGCTTGAGTGTGGCGCAGCTTGCCGTCGGTATGGAGAATGTGCTTATTCAGCCTGACACTCCTACGGGAGAAGAAAAACCGGAACTCCAGCTTTCTAATTCAAACCATATTCAGGTGGGTAAGCTGGTCATGTTGGACGGCAGCGAATATCAAAACTTCAACTTCCAAATGGCTTTCTCTGAGCTTAATTATCCGTCGTTGAGTCTTTTGGGTGATATGACCGATGACTTGGAAGAGCCATTGACTGAACAGCAAGCAATGGAAGTGTCTGCAGCATTGGACTCGTTGGTAGCCAAAGGGCTTACCTTCTCTATTGGTGATTTAAGTGTTTTGGCCCCGGAAGGGCAGGTAACTAGCCGTTTGAACATGGCTGTCGAGCCGGGTATCAGCAATATTTCCCAGAATATTGGTCAGATTGCCGAGAAACTCGGCGGGGATATTCACCTTAGCTTGCCTGTAGACTTAGTTGAAGCCGATCCGCTGCTGAGCGAGCGTGTTGATATGTTGGAGCAGAGCTTGATAGTGGAACGCAATGCCACCCATTATCTGCTAGATATGAAGATAATGGGCGACAAGGTGATCCTCTCAAATGGTGATCAGCTGCCTTTTGCTATGTTATTCATGCTGTTCATGTAATTTATCGAGCTTATCTCACTCACGAGAAAACCGCCGTTTCCTACGGCGGTTTTTTTTTGCTCTATGTGCCCAGCGCACGGCGGTATCAATACGGTTTGGGGTAATGATAGGTTCTGTCTATTGATAAAATTGCTTATTTCAATTTAGTAATTTCAAGGAAATAGACGACACTTAGATCAAAAGGAGGTGCTCCCGGCGCGGGAGGCCAATCTAAAAATTGATGGTCTGGTCAGTCAGCAGAGTCGTGGATTGCCGGACTAGCCTGAATTAGGGGGATGTATGGAATCGTTGAAGGTTAAGGATTATATGAATGTACGTCCGGTGACATTCGAGCCAAAGATGTCTCTTTCTAAGGCTTTGGACAAGTTACTTTCATCCAAGCAGATCGGTGGGCCGGTTATTGATGAATCCCGCAAAGTGGTTGGCTTTTTGTCCGAGCAGGACATGATTCATAAACTGCTTAAAGTGGGCTATTACTGTCAGGACACCCATACGGTTGAAGAATGTATGCGTTCTGAAGTGTTGACGGTATCACCTGAAGATTCGATTATTGAACTGGCTGATACGATGGCTGGGCAAAAGCCAAAAATCTATCCGGTGGTGGATAATGGCCGCTTGGCGGGGGTTATTACCCGTCGCGATGTATTGACCGCGATCAGCAACCAAATTGTTGATTGTTTTAAACACCCCGTTTAATCGCTATACCCAAGTTACCTCAAGATGCAGGGTTCAGAGGGCTGTCAGCCCACTCAATGAAAGGCGCCATGTGCGCCTTTCTTAATGGCCTATCGTTGGGGTATCCCTGATAACGCGCAAGGAAAGCCAGTGCCCAAGCCGCCTCGCTCCTCCACAGAAGATCACAAACCACAACCGCAAGCGGCCAAGTTCGTTACCGGTACCCCAATGAAACATATCGTAGTGATGTCTGGGACCGGTGCCGTTGGCTTGATGGCACTGTTTTTGGTCGACTTGCTTGATATGTTCTTTATCAGCCTCTTGGGCGAGGTTGAGTTAGCTGCAGCGATTGGTTTTGCCGGCACGTTGATATTTTTCTCGACCTCAGCTTCAATCGGCACCTCTATTGCCATGGGCGCCTTGGTATCCCGAGCCTTGGGGGCCAATCAACGGGATAAAGCCCGCCTGGTTACGGTCAACGTAATGATATTTGCCGTCATGGTCAGTGCTGCCCTTGTCTACGGTATGCTGTCCAATCTTCAAGCTTTGCTAGCGATGATAGGGGCACAGGGCAAGGTGGCAGACGTTGCCACGGATTATTTGACCATTCTCCTGCCAAGCGCGCCGATGATCGCCATTTCCATGTCGGCCGGCGCAGCGCTGCGTGGTATTGGTGATGCCCGCCGGTCGATGTACGCCACATTAATTGGCGGCGGCGTGAATGCCGTGCTTGACCCCTTGCTTATCTTTGGTTTCTCGATGGGCGTCGAAGGGGCGGCGATAGCATCAGTATTTGCCCGCTTGGCGGTGATGCTATTCTCCCTCCACGCCATTATTGTCCATCATGACTTGATTTCCCGCCCCACGTTTTCTGCGTTTTTTTCCTCTTTGTTACCGATCTCGGCGATTGCCTTACCGGCGATCCTGACCAATACCGCGACGCCGATAGGTAATGCCATTGTGACCAGCAATATCGCTCAGTTTGGCGAGAGTTTTGTCGCTGGGTACGCTGTGATTGGACGCATTATGCCGGTGAGCTTTGCGTTGGTCTTTTCGCTCTCTGGCGCAATAGGCCCGATCATCGGCCAAAATTTTGGTGCCGAGCGCTGGGATCGTATTTTGCGTTCACTGTCAGATGCTCTGTTGTTTGTCAGTGGTTACTGCGTGTTGGTATCCATCATTCTGTGGTCTTCGCAAGATTGGTTGATAGCCGCATTCAGTTTGCAGGGTGACGCTGCCAGCATACTGTCGGTATTTTGCAGCTTTATTGCGATTACCTTCATTTTCAACGGCGCCATGTTTGTCGCCAATGCGGCTTTCAATAACCTCAATCGGCCGACATGGTCGACAGTACTCAATATGGGTAAGGCAACCTTGGGGACAATTCCTTTTGTCTGGCTGGGAGGTAAGCTTGGAGGCGCTGAGGGGGTCTTGATCGGTCAGGCCGCCGGCACCATTGTGTTTGGTATTATCAGCGGCATATTGGTAGTCATTCAGGTCAGGAAAATGGCCGCTGAACATGAACAAAAACGGGAAGAGCCAGAAATCCTCGAGCCAAGTGTGCCATTGACTCCGTTTTGCTCGTCACGGACTTACATGGGGCGTGAAGAGGTGATTGAAGAGACGCTTGCGGCAGAAACGAAGAGTTGATGTTGGTTTTGGTGAATGTCAATCCTTAAAAAGGTTTGTATTTCACTGGTTTATTGATCTGTTTCGGTGAAACTTCCCACTTTTAGACGCACAATTACCCATCCTATATTTTTACTGGTAGCGAAAGCGTTACCGGTGATTCTGTCTCTGCTGCTTTATCTACCCATGGACTTGCTTTAATGGCAGCGACAGACGCCAGATTTTGTGTTTTTAAGGGAATAATCTAAACATGCGTCAATATCTTAGGGTGATCATACCCGTTCTTATCCCACTCATCATCCTGATGCTGCCGGCATCAGCATTTCCTGTTGAAGGCTTAACCGTCGTCCAGCAGCGTGTCATCGCGATCTTTTTGCTGGCGGCCCTGTGCTGGGTGTTGGAGCCGATACCGATTTATGCAACTTCCGTCGTTATCATCGTTTTGGAACTCATGCTGCTCTCCGATAAAGGGCTGTACCTGTTCCGCTCGGCAGAAGGGCAGCCGCATTTTGGTGAGTTGCTAAGCTATAGCGATATTATGGCGACCTTTGCCAGTCCTATCATCATGCTGTTCCTGGGGGGATTCTTTCTTGCCATGGCAGCAACCAAATTCCGCCTTGATGTCAACTTGGCACGTGTGCTGCTGAAGCCTTTTGGTACCCAGCCTAAATACGTTATGTTCGGCTTGATGTTGATCACCGCGATTTTCTCCATGTTCATGTCGAACACGGCGACGACGGCAATGATGCTGTCGATTCTGGCTCCAGTTATTGCATTATTTGGCGCTAAGGACCCAGGCAAAATTGCGTTTGCTCTGTGTATTCCGGTGGCAGCAAACATTGGCGGTATCGGTACCCCTATCGGTACTCCGCCGAATGCCATCGCACTGAAATATCTGACCGGCGACAACCTGATCACTTTCGGTGAGTGGATGTTCTTCGGGGTACCGTTTGTGGCAGTGATGCTGGTTTTTGCATGGGTGCTGATCAATGCGCTTTACCCTGCCAAGCAGGAAAAAATTGAGTTGACCATCAAGGGTAAATTCTTGATGACGCCGAAAGCGATCACCGTCTATGTCACTTTCGCCCTGACAATCATTCTTTGGTTAATGGGCTCGTCCCACGGCATGAATTCTTATACGGTTGCCCTGATCCCCGTTGCTGTGTTCTCACTGACCGGCATTATCAACAAAGAAGATCTCAAAAAGATATCTTGGGATGTACTTTGGTTGGTGTCGGGGGGTATTGCACTTGGGTTGGCTTTGGATCAAACCGGGCTGGCTAGGCTAATGGTGCACAGTATTCCGTTCGATAGTTTCTCGCCATACATCGTGCTGGGCGGAGCGGCGTTGCTATGCCTGGTAATGGCCAACTTTATGTCTCATACCGCGACGGCGAACTTGTTAATGCCAATTATGGCCGCGTTGGGTACGTCTATGGTGTCGTTGGTTCCGTTGGGTGGCGAAATTACCTTGATTCTGGTGGTAACGTTTGCTGCTTCGTTGGGTATGTCTCTGCCTATCAGTACTCCACCCAATGCCCTTGCTCATGCAACCGGCCATGTGCAAAGTAGCCAGATGGCCCGTGTCGGGGTGATCATCGGGGTTGTCGGTGTGGTGCTCAGCTTTGCCATGATCTGGCTTTTGCACCTGATTGACCATATTTAAGAGAGCCACCATGCATCAACCAAAAGCCATGCAGCGGATCATCGATGTGTACTTCTGTGACCCAGCTCGGACCGATGCGATCAAGTCTGGGACACAGGTACTGGTACAAGATGGGTACAACGATAAACTGTATTGGGTGAAGAAAGGCGAGTTGTCCGGTTACCTCAAGAACGACGCTGATGTGACGGCGAAAGTATTCAGGGTCGAGCAAGGGATGTTCTTTGGTGTTCATAGCTTCTTCGCCCAAACATTGATGGCCTCGACCACGGTGGTCGCGGAAAAAGACAGCGAAATCGCGTGGATTGATCTCAAAACCCAGGCAGTTGAACCGGAAACGTTCGGCTCTCTGGCTGAGCAGTTTATGCCGGTTATGGTTCATGAATTGGCCCAGCGGCAGATGATGACTGGATTGCAGGCGATCGAAAAAGAGAAAGCATTGCAAAAGCTTTATGCGGCCGAGCAGATGACGACCTTGGGTCAGCTCGCTGCCGGTATTGCTCACGAGCTCAATAATGCGGTCGGGGTCTTGAGCAGTAAAACTGAAGGGCTGCAGCAGGGAATTTGCCGCTTTTTGGAAGAGAACAAACCGGAAGTGAGTCCGTTTCTTGATCTCGGTATTTGCGAGGGTCAGGCCGCGACCTCGGCTCAGGCCCGCAAACGCGCCAAGCAGCTACAGCAAGATCTTGGTCTCGAAAGGGAGCAGGCCAGACAGCTTGCCCGCGCGGTGCCAGAGGGCGAGGTGCCTGCTTACTGGCTTGATAATCTCGATGAGGCTTTGCAATATTGGGATATCGGCCGGGATCTGCATGATATGCGGTTGGCCTCGAAACATGCTGCCAGTATTGTCCGTTCGGTGAAGCAGCTCGGCGGGACAGACAATGCACGCCAGCCTGAGGTTGATGTTAACGATACCATCCACAAGTCACTGGCTTTGCTGCAAAGCAACTTAAGGCGGGTCAATGTGGTATTGCGCCCGGCAGTGCTGCCGACCATTACCGCCAGTACCACTGAGCTGGTGCAGGTATGGGTCAATATTATCAAGAATGCGTGTGATGCCATGGAGCATACCGCCGAACCGCAGATCGAGATCATTACGCGGCATTCAAAAAATCGCTTGTTGATCACCATCAGCAACAATGGGCCGATGATCGATGAAACGACACGGCGCAAAGTATTTCAACCCAACTTCACAACTAAAAAAGGTGGGTTGTCATTCGGATTAGGGCTGGGCTTATCGATAGTACAACGGATCGTCAACAGTTATGGCGGTACCATTGCACTGAAGAGTGACCCAGGAAAAACAAAATTTCGTATCAAACTGCCAATCGCGTAAGGGAATGGTTATGGAAAAACTAAATATCATCTGCGTTGATGATCAGAGGGAAGTACTCAGCGCTGTATTGAAAGATTTGTCACCACTGAATGACTTCTTTCATGTCGAAGATTGTGAGTCGGCGGATGAAGCGCTTGAATTGATGGATGAGTTGGATGCCGAAGGCGAGTTCATTGCGCTAGTGATCTCAGATCATGTGATGCCAGGTAAAACTGGGGTTGAGCTATTGACAGAGATCTCGCAGGATGCCCGTTTTCACAAGACCAAAAAAGTCTTACTGACCGGTCAGGCCACACATCAAGACACCATCGTAGCGATTAACCGTGCCCGTATCGAAAGCTATTTCGAAAAACCGTGGAAAGCTGATAGCTTGTTGACGACAGCACGTAGCCTTATCACCGAGTATATCTTTGATATGGGGATAGATTATCAGCCATGGATGGAGATCCTTGATAATGGCGTAGTGTTCAGGCGTTTGAGCTAAGGACGTTATTGAAACAAAAAGCAGGCATCGCCTGCTTTTTTTGTATCTGAAACAGCCTTCTAGGCCGCCACAATATTGTTTCTAACCAAACCGCGCTTGATGTTCCGGCACATTTTGCCAAAGCGTGAAATATCGTCGAAATCTGGCGAATCGCCTCGTTCTAATGCGCACTCCCAGTAAGATACCTCCGATTCCAACATTTCCATCAATTTTTTTGGGCAACCGATACAGCTGTTATCAGGGCCACAGATGAACGTATCAGAGTCATAAAGTGGCAGCTCGAACTTAACTTGTTCGATGATCTGAAGCATTGCCGTGCGGCGATCGGGTTTTTTGGCCATAGTCGTGCAGGGGATAGGGAAAACAGGGGGGGAGGGTATAAAAAATAACGGTGATATGTCTATAGCCGATTGATGGTTTAATCTGTGCCTGGAAACCATTTTCTGAGCGTTGTCTCTTGACCTTAGACTTAGCTCCAAGGTTTATAGTTATAGACATGGTGAGCAAACCATAGATAACAAAGACAAGGAGAAGGCCATGTGTGCCCAATGCAATAATAAGAAGTTACATGTTCATTCAGTGAAAGCGGCCGGTGTAGGTCAGCCTTCGGTTGTGGTTGAAAACAGCAGCCCCGATTCGTGCTGCACATCAAGCAGCTGCCAAACAAGCCAAACGACATCAATCTCGCAAGAATCGGAATTATCGCCGGGCGATGACGACCCTGCTTCCGGTGCCTCCCTTGGGTCTTCAGTTAATAAAATCACTCCCGCAGAGGCAGCGGCCGAATCGTCATGCTGTCGTTCTAGTGGCTGTTGCAGTACAGCGAGCGAAGAGAGTCAGAGCTGTGATACTCCGAACGACGATGTTTCTCCAGCCCCTCACCGTACAACCTTAAGTTGGAAAATCGGCGGTATGGACTGTCCAAGTTGCGCCAAAAAATTAGAGAAGGCCATTAACGGCCTTGATGGTGTTGCTTCCGCGAAAGTGATGTTTGCCACTGAAAAGCTAGTCGTTAATTGTCAATCTGCCACGATATCTGATGACGTTGTGGCGAAAAGCCGTGAAACAGGCTTTGTTCTCTTCAGTGTAGGTGGCGCATCAGAACAAGACAAACCCGCAAGCTTCTTGAAGGATAATCTGCCTGTAGTGATGATTGCGGCGATGATGCTGATCTCATTTTTGATCAGTCGGCAGTCTGAAACCATGGGGTTAGCTGCATTTACGGCGACCACCTTAGTAGGGCTACTGCCCATCGCTCGCAAGGCCATCAGGCTGGCAAAAAGTGGGTCACCATTTTCCATCGAGACCCTAATGAGCGTGGCTGCCATTGGTGCTCTGTATTTGGGTGAAACGGCAGAAGCCGCCATGGTACTGCTGTTGTTCCTCATCGGTGAGCAGCTTGAAGGCTATGCCTCAGCAAAAGCGCGCAGTGGGGTGAAGTCGCTGATGGCTTTGGTGCCGGAAAAAGCCAGTCGTATTTTGCCTGATGGGAGCAAAGAGCAAGTGTCGGCCAGTGAGCTCCAGCAGGGTGATATTATCGAAGTGGCACCGGGCGGCCGTTTGCCCGCTGATGTCGAGCTATTGGATGCGGCGGCGAGTTTTGATGAAAGTGCGTTAACCGGTGAGTCCGTACCGGTAGAACGTTTGCCTGGTGAGCAGGTAATGGCGGGGGCATTGGTGGCGGATAAAGTGGTACGCCTGCGTATTACTTCAGCGCAAGGCGAGAATGCCATCGATCGTATTTTACACCTGATTGAGGATGCGGAATCGCGCAAGGCACCGCTTGAGCGCTTTGTTGATCGGTTTAGCCGCTGGTATACCCCAGCGATGATCGTGTTGGCTGCTTTGGTGGTTGTTGTGCCACCGATGTTATTCGGGCAAAACTGGGATGAATGGCTGTACAAAGGCCTAACGTTACTCTTGATTGCCTGTCCATGTGCGTTGGTGATTTCGATTCCGGCGGCAATTACATCAGGTTTGGCAGCGGCAACACGTCGTGGTGCCCTGATTAAAGGTGGGGCTGCACTTGAGCAACTGGGCAGAATTGAAACCGTTGCTTTTGATAAAACCGGCACCCTAACCGAAGGTAAACCTGTGATGACAGATATTGTCAGCTGGGATGACGATGAAGCGCGCTTGCTTCGACAGTCAGCGGCGGTAGAGATGGGCTCCGCCCACCCACTGGCACAGGCTGTGGTCAATGCCGCCAAAGATCGTGGCTTGCAGGTCGAAGAAGCGCAAGAGCGCCAAGCGTTACCGGGCCGAGGTATTCAGGGCAATACTGATGGCGATATCCTGATGCTGTTGGCGGCAGATCGTCTACCTGAAAATGTGACGTTGTCGGTTCAACAAGCTGAACAAGCCTTTGCGCTTGAAGGTGAGGGGAAAACCTTAGTCGTTGCTCTTCGGAACTTGCAACCGGTAGGGCTCATTGCTTGGCGTGATAACTTGCGTGCAGACAGTGCCAAAGCGGTACAGAAGCTCAAGGAGATGGGGATTCACTCTGTGATGCTGACCGGTGATAACCCGCGAGCTGCGGCCGCAATTGCTGGCGAAATTGGGATTGCGTTCGAAGCGGGTTTGCTTCCGGAAGACAAGGTACAGCATGTCGAGTTGGCCAACCAGCGTAGCAATGTCGCCATGGTCGGTGACGGTATCAACGATGCACCGGCAATGAAAACGGCCTCGATTGGTATTGCGATGGGCGGAGGGACAGACGTGGCGTTGGAAACTGCCGATGCGGCGTTGACCCATAACCGTGTCGCAGAGCTGCCAATGATGATCGCCCTGTCGAAAGCAACCCTGGCGAATATTAAGCAGAATGTGTTCCTGGCGCTGGGATTGAAAGGGGTTTTCTTGGTCACCACCTTGCTGGGCATGACGGGGCTTTGGGTTGCCGTGCTGGCCGACAGTGGGGCAACGGCCTTGGTTACCTTGAATGCACTGCGTCTGCTTAAGTTCAAGTATAAAGAATAGACTCGCTTTGCTTGTCTAAGTCGATTAGCTCCAAATTGGTGCATCAGCCCTATGTGATGCACCAATTTGGATTGTGAGTGGTTGTGATAAGTTTTTTATCATTTATTTCAGTGTGTTGTCCCTATCATCCACTATCAAACCATAAAATACCAAACTGTTGAGTTTGGTATTTTTTTTGCATTTAAAACAATAGGATGATGTTTATGGATGGATACAATGCAGCTCTCACAGCAAGAAAAGAACTGGCTCCCAATCTTTGGCCCTAATGGTAAGCTGGCGATGCGCAAAGCGTGCTGGCTAAACCGAGATAAGATCACTTACCTTGAAGATACATTCGACAGTATTTCGAATACGCGGGTAAGGCTGCTCCATACTTGGACAGAAACACAGTGGGACTTCCTACAAGATGCGATGTTCTACCTCGCGACAAAACCAACACAAGAGCAGCCTAGTGTTTTGGCACAATTGCTAAAACGAAATAATGACTTTTCAGAACTATTTATTGTTAATGCCGACGGCATGATCACGGCAAGCAGTTTTCCCTCTCATGCAGGTCAAGTTCATCGCCAACAAGACGCCTTGGCCCAAGGGCGTGAAAAGCAATTTCTGCATGGGCCTTATATCGATAAGCAAACGTTGGATCCGGGCCCTTCAAGTTCAAGTTTCCACGATGAAGTCACATTGATGTTCTATCAGCCGATAGAAGTGTCTGGCACTTTCATCGGTTGCCTGTGTGGCCGCGTTCCGAATGACGTGCTGGGAGATTTGATCCAGCGAGAAGCGGGGCATATCTATAGTGAGTCGGGTGATAACTACATCTTCATGGTTGATTCGAAGTTCGAACCGTCAATTCAGCCGGGCATTGCCCTTTCTCGTTCCCGTTTTGAAGACAGTACGTTTTCTCATGGCGAGAACCTGAAATCAGGTATTGGGACTGATTGGGGGGCGGTCAAGATAGATAAACATACCGAGTTTGAAATTGTATTCACCGACCCGGCGACCAAGAAGCTGCATCCAGGCGTCAGGGAGACAATTGCCAAGGGCGCAAACCTGTATGTGGAATATCCAGGTTATTCCGACTATCGCCATATTCCGGTGATAGGGAAAGGGGTGACATTCCAGCTTCGTGGCTCTCCCGATCGCTGGGGGATGATGTGCGAGGCCGATCTCGAAGAGGTCTACCGTCACCGTTCCCTTGCCAAGAAATTGAGTAATAAGTACTTACTGATTTGGCTGTTTACCGTTGTGCCTCCTTTGTTTCTCGCGCACTTTATGTCATTGGGGATCCCAGCTCTCGGCCTGATGATGGTCATGTCACTGCTGATTGGCTACGGCGTGTTCAAGTATATGGTCGCAATGCCTATGGTAAGGCAGCTTGAGCAAATGACAGGGGTGATAAAAACCATTGCGGAAGGTGATGGGGATCTAAAGCGCAGGCTTGATAGCCTGCAATTTCATCCCGACGAGACGGGTGATTTAGGTCGATGGATCAACAGCTTCATTGATAACCTCGAGGGAGTGGTCGGCGGCATTATCTTTGCCTCCAGTGAAGTTGAACAGGTGAGTAATTCAATGCTGCGCCGCTGTAGTGTGGTGGATGATTGTACCGTTCAAACCTCAGGTTCTATTGATTCATTGTTAACATTGACCCGCCATCAGCAAGCTGAAATCCATAAAGCAGAGCAATCAGCGCAGCAGTTACAAGAATTGATGCAAAATATGGTCGATTCCGCACAGGAAGAGTATCAGCAAGCGGTAAGCAATACTCAAGAGATCAAAGATATCGTTAAAGCATCCGCAAATAGCGTGAATGAAATTAACGACGAGATGAAACATATTGAAGGGGTTGTTCGGCTTATTTCTGAAATTACCGAGCAAACTAATTTGTTGGCTTTGAATGCGGCTATCGAAGCGGCTAGAGCCGGCGAACATGGTCGTGGGTTCTCTGTGGTGGCTGATGAAGTGAGAAACCTTGCCACCAAAACATCAACCGCAGCCAACCATATTGGTGAAACGGTAAGTAAATTGCGTGGCCAATCCAAAACGGCGGTCAGCTATATGGAGCAGGGCGTGCAAAATGTCGAGCAAAGCTCGATGATATTGGACTCAAGCCAGCGCAGTGACAAGCTACAGCAAGCGGTGGAATCCATGTTCCAAACCATTAATGTCATTGCCTCTACCAGTGAGCGTCACAACGACACAGCAGAAAAAGCACAGAGCAGTATGTCATCGCTGGAACTGTCCTCACAGCAATTAACGCGCCGAACAACCTTGGTAAAAAACTCGATTATTCGATTGCACCAGCTCGTTGATCGGTTTGAAGTCTCTTCGGCAAGCTAGATAACAGTGAACAATAGGCACCTACGGGTGCCTTTTTTAAGGCTTATTGCCGGAAACTGTGAAGTGACGCGAAACCTTTTAGCATATTCATAGCCCGACTTATAATCAGATGAAATTATCTTAGCTTTAAAAGTGTGGATATTGTGACTGTAAAGAGGGATTCATGATCGCAGTGGTAACAGGAGCAACAAGCGGGATTGGCAAGGCAATTACCCACAGACTGCTGGCGCGAGGTGAGTGTGTGGTAGCGGCAGGTCGAACTGCCCGTCAAAGCTATCTTGCAAGGCCAGAGTTACTCCCTGTTAATTGCGATCTGCTTGAAGATGATGCGGTGGAGCGGTTATTTCAGCAAACAATGGCTGAGTACGGCAATGTCGATCTGCTTTTCGTCAATGCGGGAGTGATAGAGTCTGGCCCGATTGAAACCATAAATATAGATAAAGTCTGTGAAATGACGCGATTGAAAGTCGAGTCCAGTTTCCGTCTTATCTATACGTTTGCTAAGTACTTTAAAGAGAAAAACAAGGGCCATATATTCATTACTTCCAGTGTGCTGGGTACCAAGACCAGAGAAAACTCCGGAGCTTATGCCGGCTGTAATTTTGCCCTTGAGGCATTGGCTGAATCTTTGCGGATGGAACTGGCGGGTACTAATGTCCAAATTACCTGTATAGAGCCTGGCCTGGTACAGACAAATTTGCATGCAGAATGGGAAGTCCACCCAAAACATTTGCTCAATATATCTGATACCCTTCAACCCGAAGATATTGCAGATGCTATTATTGACGTGCTAGAAAAGCCTAGTCACGTTAGGGTGCCTAAAGTCATGTTGTTGCCTAAAGGGCACAAAATATAATATATACCCAAGTTATTTCATGATTGGAAAAGGAGAGTGCCATGCTCGAGTTAAAGGTCCCCCCTTTATTGCTGTTCAATATTTTCGCTGCGGTCATTTTATTGCCGGCAGAGTATCCGATCAGGTTGGATAATGAAGGCTTCTTAGCTGGCAGCATACTCGTAGCTGCAGCATTGACGATAGCTTTGTTAGCCACCATGACGTTCAAGCGTGCCAAAACGACAGTTAACCCCTACAGCTTTGATAATGTGAATACTTTGGTGACATCAGGTGTGTTTGGTTACTCAAGAAACCCGATGTACCTAGCTATGTCTGTTGCGCTACTCGGTATCGGGCTGATCGTAGACTCCGCTATTTTAGCTGTGCTGGTGGTGTTGGGGTTTGTCAGTTACCTGACCAAATTTCAGATATTACCGGAGGAGCGCTTGCTTGCAGATTTGTTCGGTACAGAGTATCGCCAGTATTGTCAGAAGGTTCGGCGCTGGATTTAGCGGGATATACATTGATTTACAGACACTTACATCCAATGAGATGTGAATGTTTGCAGTTATTTTCAGGGCGAAAACCGGTAATCAGGACTCCCAGTACGCCGAAATGGTTGCTGTAATGCGCGAATTGGCCTTCGAAAAATACGGTTGCTTGGATTTTATTGCCGTTACTGAAGGTGAGCAGGAAATCGCGATGTCATACTGGTAAACAATAGCCGAACGCTTTTTAGCGGTAATTGTTGACGACGTCTTAAACTGTGTAAAAGGAAAAGTGTACGCTTCTATTGTATATTTAAATTGAGGTGAACATAGATGAAAGCATCTTCCAGAAATAAATCGATTGCCATTATTTCAGGCCTGTTTTTTCTTATCGGCTTGGTGATTTTTCAGATAGATATGCTGGGTATACTTCCGATTTTTATTATTGTTATTTCCTTTTTTACGTCACTGATACACGGTTGGTTGTATCTTTCCGGGTATAACAGTACCGATGTTTTCAGCGCCTACCAGGATGGCGCTAAAATCAAGGCGACGGCGCTATATTCAGGCTTTAAACGAAAAACCGATAAGTGAACAGAGTATCATTTTGTTGATGTGAGCATCGCAGGAAATACCCCCTGTTCACATTGCAAGGTTACGAGCAAGAGCCGCAACAAAAACCGGGTTCACCGTGCTTCTTCGCTGTTTTAGTCTCTTCAGCCTGCTGAGCTTCACTTGAAGCAGGTTGTTCAACAAGTTTTTTATCTTCAGCTTTCTCGTTGTCTTTCTTAAAAATCTTGGTAAATGAAATAGCCATTCGACTTCTCTCCTGATGCTGTTGGGTGATAACTTTACTAAGTTGTATTTTGGATGCATGTTATGATGGGTTTATCATGACTGTCAATGATCATTTGGGGATAAAGCATGTTTGGCTTGTTACTTTCATTACACATTATTTCTGCAACTATTTGGACTGGTGGGCATATTGTGCTTTCGCTGGTGATCCTTCCGTCGGTGTTAAAAAATCGTAACCCACAGCAATTAACGGATTTTGAGCAGGTATATGAAAAAATCGGTATGCCTGCGTTAATCGTTCAGGTTGTAACGGGGTTAATGCTGGCTTATCGCATGTTGCCAGATATCACGCTGTGGTTTGATACCAGTATTCCACTAGCCCATGGAATCATGGCTAAGTTACTCTTGCTGGCAGCGACCGTACTCTTTGCGCTGGATGCAAGGTTCAGGGTGATCCCAAAACTGTCCCCTGCTAACTTATGGGATATGGCTTGGCATATTATTCCCGTGACAGTGATCTCGGTATTGTTTGTACTGGTCGGTGTCTCCTTCCGTGTTGGATGGTTGGCATGATAAGCAAATACGAAGGGTAGATAGAAATACATAATTTCAGTGGGTTAGTTAAGGTTAGGACATGATGAATACAATGGATGTAATGCATGCTTATAACGAGCATGAAAGAAAAATCATAAAGCCGATAGACGGTACGGTGATTGCGACTGACGACATCGTTAAATTTGTCGCAGATAATCCTGAGGGCAGCTATGTCTCCTTTTTCTCTGTGACAGAAGAAAATGCAAAACCTGTCATTGAGCGGGAGAAGGCTTATTTTATTGAACACGGCCAATCGTTCGAGTGGAAAACCTATTGTACCGATTCACCGCATAATATCGGTGAGCTATTGATACAAAGTGGCTTTATAGAACAAGAAACCGAGTCATTTATGGCATTAGACCTCTCAACGGTATCTGAAAATAAGATTGATGAAAGCCTGTTTGTTGAGGTCTTTGACGCCAAAGGGATCAGGGATGCTGTCAGCGTGCAGGAGCAGGTATGGGGCGGAAGCTATGACTGGCAATATACCCACCTGTTGAACATGAAAACCCAATCGCCCGATGATATATCAATCTACGTGGTATATGACAACGGCAAGCCGGTGACTTCCGCTTGGATTGTATTCAATGGCAATAGCCCTTTTGCTGGGATTTGGGGCGGTAGTACCGTAGCAGCATATAGAGGAAGAGGACATTATTCGCTATTGCTCAATAAGCGTATCAATGAAGCAAAGGCACGAGGCAAACAATACCTCATTATCGATGCATCGGAGATGAGCCGACCTATTGTTGAAAAGCATGGCTTTGTGCTTATTTCCAAAACCACGCCTTACATTTTCCAGCCCTAAACGGGGTTACCCTGCCGCCAACCAGATCCCGACGCCCATCATCAGTGAGCCAGCAATACGATTTAGCATCTGTACATTGCCGCGTTGTTGTAGGAACCGGCGCAAGGTTCGGCCACCACTGGCATAGAGTAGCAGGCAGCTGAACTCAGTGATCAAAATAATAGTGATCAGTACCGATAGCTGCGGTACTAAGGCGTTATCGGTATTGATGAAAGGGGGCAGTAACGAAATCATAAACGCCCAGCCTTTCGGATTAGCGATAGCAGTAACAAAGCCCTGAATAGCCAATCCGATTGGTGAAGTATCTACCTCATTATCGAGGTTATCTGGAATAGCCAATTTCCCCCGAGAGCACCACATCTGAATACCCAGCCAGAATAGATAGCCGCCACCGACATATTTCAGGAATAAGAACACAGCAGGATAGTTGAGCATAATGGCAGCAACACCAATCACCGAAGCAATAGAAACCAGCGCCACTCCTATAAGCTCTCCCCACATCATTGGCAAGCTCCTGCGAACCCCTATAGTCATGCCAAGTGTCATGGATAAGGTCATGCACATGCCTGGTGTCACAGAGACGAAAAAGAAAGTAGGGATAAAAACAGCCAATATGGCGAAGTCGATCATTAATTAACGTCCTTGCAGTTAACTATACTGACGGGGCAGTGTGGTGAAATAGGAAAATAAGCGGGTATTATCGGATAACTCAGTAAGAAAAAATAGTGTGATAAACCGCACGAGCAAACGTTTTTTGGTGATCTGAGTCACCTATTTGTGCAACGTGAAATTGGTGCAATTTCCTTTAGTGTGATTGTGATCACTCAAAAGCTTTTTTTTATCGGCTATCGTAACTAAGTGCTTTACGAACTCTCTCATGAGTATGTGTTTATACCCAAGTGACTTCAATATATTGATTAAGCGGTTAAAAACGGCTTGTTGAAATCATTTAGGTATAAACAAAACTAACCAGCCGCTGGCCTCAAACTCCCTATCAGGCGGCAACGATAGAATAGAAAGGATATGATTATGTCTGACAACGCAGTATTCCATTTGGGTGTAAACAAAGCGGATCTTAACGGTGCAGAGCTAGCGATTATTCCAGGTGACCCTGCTCGTGTGGAAAAAATCGCTAACCTAATGGACAACCCTGAGTTTCTTGCAAGCTCTCGTGAATACACGGTGTACCGCGCGAAGCTGGATGGCAAATCTGTTGTTGTTTGTTCTACTGGTATCGGTGGTCCATCAACGTCTATCGCTGTTGAAGAATTGGCACAGCTAGGTGTTAGAACTTTCCTTCGTGTCGGTACGACTGGTGCAATCCAGCCACATATCAACGTAGGTGATATGATCGTATCTACAGGCTCTGTTCGCTTAGATGGCGCGAGTCTGCACTTTGCACCAATGGAATTCCCTGCAGTTGCTGACTTCGATGTAGCAACTGCAATGAAAGCGGCGTGTGTTGCCGATGGCGCTAAAGTTCACACTGGCGTGACCGCATCAAGCGATACTTTCTACCCAGGTCAAGAACGTTACGACACATTCTCTGGTCGCGTTGTTCGTCGTTTCCAAGGCTCAATGAAAGAGTGGCAGGAAATGGGCGTGCTGAACTTCGAAATGGAATCAGCAACCTTGCTAACGATGTGTGCAAGTTCTGGTCTACGTGCGGGTTGTGTTGCTGGCGTTATTATCAACCGTACTCAGAAAGAAACACCAGATCACGCGACGTTGAAAGAAACAGAAGCGCGCTCAATCAAGGTTGTAGTTGAAGCTGCTCGCCGCATGCTTGCTGAGTAATGGTATAAATTACTCAATCGAATATCATAGAGAAGCCAGCTCAATCGAGCTGGCTTTTTTTTATGTCCTTTTTACGGGAGGGCGAGGACTGATGTGCAGATTGTCATCTATTGATGACTGCATAAATATACAGTCTGTATTTTGCTCATGTTGAATGCTGGACTTGTGCCTTTCGCTGTTACATAAGCAAGGTTCAAGTTACATTTGCAATGAAGTGTTGTTGAGGTTGTTACCCGAATAAAGGGTGCTTCGACTATTTATGAAAACGAGCAAGCAGTATTGTGTGATGTTGAGTCCAGCTTTGCCGACATTCCTTCCTAAGTATCCATTTATTTAAGTAACAAATAAACTGTATTGCTAACAGTGATTTGCTTTCAAAAAATGAAAAGTTAGTAAAATTTTAACTGTGATGCAGATCCCGAGTTTTTACGAGTTTGTGAATTGTTTTTCAATGAATTACGAATGGCTATTCAACGTGATTCGATTAATTATTTTACTGAAAAATTTTCCTGTGACGGCGATCTGTTTTACTTAAACTTTTACTCTTTATTATCCCCGTTGAAAATAAACAAGCTTGTTATGTCTTAATAATAAATAGCGCCTGTCAGCCAACACAAGAATCAAACAGATCACGGCGGCGGGTGGCATTAGGGGATTTTTTAATGATTTTTCGTAAAACGTGTTTAGCCGTGTTGATGGGCTCTGTCTTCGCATTGGCAGGGTGTAATAGCAGCAATAGTACGACCGAAAAGGTAGCAGG
Source organism: Photobacterium lutimaris (assembly GCF_003025555.1). Taxonomy (GTDB): domain Bacteria; phylum Pseudomonadota; class Gammaproteobacteria; order Enterobacterales; family Vibrionaceae; genus Photobacterium; species Photobacterium lutimaris. The sequence continues at coordinate 279,364 of NZ_PYMH01000006.1, forward strand.
GTTACCAACCAGTGATTTCGTTGATGTGATTGACCGCAGTGGCTCACCTGAATACCTGCGTGATTATGATCAATACAGTAACTTGAAGTTTAACGCGTTTGTCGACAACGGTGCTTGGCATGGTCATTTGTTGCCAGCCGATGAACAAGGCTATGGCTCGTTTGGCGGTATCATGCAAGTGACTCAAGAATATGCTCACTTCATGTCAGGTCAGTCTTTCGACAAACTTCATATTACAGACACCATCAGCGGTGAGGTCATTGACTTATCTTCTGCGGACGCCAAAGTGTATAGCACACCGGGTGCGCTGGTACAGATCCTCAAGACTGACAAGCTTGAAGTGCAAATGGTGCTGCGGTTTGTCACCGATCGTACCTCGTTAGTTGAAACCACATTGACCAACCTAACAGCGCAAGAAATGGATCTGCAGCTGTTGTGGGATGGTGAGCTGTTGCAAAAAGCTCGCTCGACCGAAGGTTATGAAACACAAACGGTTGATCAGATGTACCCAGACTACAACCGTCAGATCCACACGACAGATAACGGCTTAACCATCACCTTTGGTGACATGAAAGGCAATTGGGCAATCCGTAATGACGATGACAGCGAGTTCCGCATTGCCCGTTCTGTCAGTACTCAAACACATGTGATGCCTAATGAGATTTCCTTCGCCTCGGTCGCGCAACAGCCCCTAGCAGCAAAGGGCACAGCCAGCATTTACACTACTTATTCCCATTTGCATAACAGCAACGAAGTCAGCAAAGAAAAAGCCAAAATTTCGGATATCCTCGCTAACCCTCAGCCTTATATGATTGCGGCGGATGAGCGTTGGGCAGGTTACTTGTCTTCTGGCATGGTGAACGACCAAGCCACGGATGCGCAAGCACGGGTAGGCGTAAAAGCCATTATGACCTTGAACGGTAACTGGCGATCAGCTGCCGGGGATGTTCATCAAGCAACGGTCACACCATCGGTAACGGCTCGTTGGTTCTCCGGTAACCTGACGTGGCCTTGGGATACGTGGAAACAAGCTTATGCCATGGCGCACTTTAACCCTGATGTCGCGATGGACAATATCCGTACAGTTTTCGAATACCAAGTTCAGGAAGACGATCCGATCAGACCGCAGGATAAAGGTTATTTGCTCGATGTGGTGACCTATACCTTACCGGAAAGCCGTGATGGTGCGGGCTCTGAGAACTGGAATGAGCGCAACACCAAACCATCGTTGGCGGCCTGGTCGGTGATGGAAGTTTATAACGCGCTGAAGCATGAATTCGACCGTCCTGCAGATGCCCAAGCGTGGATTGATGAGATGTACCCTAAGCTGGTGGCCTACCATGACTGGTGGCTAACGAACCGTGACCATAACGGCAATGGCGTGCCGGAATATGGTGCGGCAGTGGATCCGGCGCATAATACCGATGATGGCCACATGTATGTGTGGGTGACAACGACTGAAGATCTCAATATCAGATTTAAAGATGATGTAATAGAGCAAGACGGTAACAGCTACAAAGTTCAAGGAATGGACAATTACAATACCATTCTTGATGACGTCATTTATGATGAGCTCCACGTTGGTGCACAAGAGGCGGCAGGTTGGGAATCCGGCATGGATAATGCTGCTCGCTTTGGGTTTATTTCGCCAGAGCAACTTCAAGATTATGCTGATGCCGAACACGGTGGCGATGTCGAAATTGCGAAGAAAGATTGGGAAGTCCGCTTTGCCGAAAACCGTGGCAGCAATGATGAACTGCTTGGTTTCTCGATGCTGCAGGAGTCAGTCGACCAAGCGTCGTACATGTATTCTGACAACAAGTACTTGGCACAAATGGCGACCCTGGTGTCAGCCAATGTTCCCGGCAAACAGCGTGGTCAGGAATTCCTGGATGGTGCCGCTGATATCAAGCAATACATCAATACCTGTATGTTCGATGCTGATACTGAATTTTTCTACGATATTCACATGAATGTGGACCAAACTGGTAAGCCAGTACCTGTGATGAAAAATGGTATTGCCTGTGCTGGTGAGCCAATTGTTGAGCGTGGACGTGGCCCAGAAGGCTGGGGGCCGTTATTCAATGGTGCTGCGACTCAGGAGTTGGCCGATAAAGTGGTGCAAACCATGATGAATCCAGATGAGTTCAATACCTCTGAAAAGTATATCGGCGAGGGGATTTCGCTGCCGACGGCATCGCAAACCAACCCTGCTTATCATGCTGATATCTACTGGCGTGGTCGCGTATGGCTAGACCAATTCTACTTCGGTGTACGTGCCATGGAGCAATATGGGTATGGCAGCGAGGCTGTGCATATGGCCAATGAACTATTCGCCAATGCCGAAGGGATGACTGAAGACGGCGCGATTCGTGAGAACTACAACCCGGAAACTGGCGCGGTACAGGGGGCAACGAACTTCTCATGGAGTGCTGCCCATATGTATATGCTATATCGTGAATTCTTTAAAAACTGATCATCAACCTTTTGATGGTTAACATTAAGCCAGCTCAATCGAGCTGGCTTTTTATTTATCTTGATTGGCATCAATCGAAGCTGTCCGTATGCAGGCTTAGCCTGGTGTATTCATTCCACTCTTCCGTCAGCACTGAATAAGTCAGTGCACTTGAATTGTGAGTATGAAGGGGGATAAATACTTCGCCGTGCTCATTGGTTTTATACACCTTACCGCGGTTGGCAGGATTGCTAACACTGACCCTTGCGTTAGCGGCAGGTTTGCCATTTTCTGTGACTTTCACCCAGCTGCCTGCTTGGGTATCTATGATACGGATATCGGCAAAGGCTAACGAACTGGCAGACAGCATCAGTGCTGCGATACTTGCTTGTTTGAATGTCATGTAAACCTCTCAGACAACTTACCCTGACATTGTTGCGTTATCACCCTCTTCGCTGATCACACTTTCAATCAAAAGAAGGTGATGCTTGGTTTCAATGGAGTAGCGAATCGCGTCGGTAGATAGCTGCTTCAGATCAGTATAGATGTGATAATTCACACCAGAAAATATACTCACCACGAGAACGAACATCATGATCATCCGGCGCCACATTCTTTGTTCTATTTCAGCAAGATGCCGTTCAAGCAGGCGAGTAACATCATAGTTGGTTAAATTAGGTCTGATCGGTTTCATCGTGATAAGAAAAGTTAGGCCATTGCAGCAGTGTAAATCAGCCAAGGTCAACGTGATCCGTTGAAGTGCAAAGCTATGTAAAGGAAGCGGTTTAAAGGCTGAAATGTACAGCGGTCAAAGTGAGATAAAGCAAACGATGTTGAGTCAATACGATGTAACAAAACACCGTATCAAGCTTTGACCTGAATACTTGAGATATCTCTGGATAAGGCATAAAGTTTATACATACCGACCGTCGGTCGGTCTGTAGAGAGTACGCAATGGCCAGAGTGGTAAAATCGCCGCAAGAGCGGCGGGCCGAGTTTATTTCGGCCGCCAATGAATTGTTTTTCTCCAAGGGGTATACGAGCACCTCGGTTAACGATCTTATCCAATATGTAGGGGTGTCTAAAGGGGCTTTCTATCATCATTTCGACTCCAAACAAGCCGTGCTGGAAGCCTGGAGCGATGACATGCTGGTGCAATATCGGCAGGTGATTGGAGGGCTGGTGGATGATCCCAGTTTAAGTGCTTTGACCAAATGGACTCTTTTGTTGCGCCGAACCAACCAGTGGGAAATTGGCCAGAAAGAGATCATGTTGGGGTTTGTCAGAATCATCAATATGGATGAAAACCTTCAGCTAAAGCATAACTTCATGCAAAAAGTCAGTGTCTTGTTGGCCGGTTATTATGAAACGATTTTAACTCAGGGCAATCAAGAAAATGTCTTCGATGTGCCTTCGCCTGCGGTGACGGCAAGATTAATGGTAACTGTTCTTAACGGCTTTTCTGAAGAGCTCACCCGGAAAATGCTTCAAGCCGAGCAGATGCAAGATTTGTTTGATGGTGTAGTTGAAGAGGTGGAAGCGACACAATTAGTTCTAGAGCGAATGGTTGGTGCAGAAGCCGGCTGTATGCCTTTAATTGATGGCGAACTGCTACATGCGTGGTTCACCGATTAATATTCAGTTTGATAAAAGGATTAGAGATGCGATTACTTACCGCTTTACTGGTTATCTTGCTGAACTTCCCGGCTTGGGTTGCGGCTGAGACGGCGACATCCATTATTACTAAGTCCGATCAACAGATGCGTGGTGATTCAAGCTATTCCGAGGCAACGATGAGAATCGTCCGTCCGGATTGGACCCGCACCATGAGCATGAAAAGCTGGACAAAAGGACAGGACTTGTCTCTGGTGTTGATCACCGCTCCAGCCAAAGACAAAGGCAGTGCTTCTCTCAAGCGGTATCGCGAGATGTGGAACTGGCTACCGAGTATTGAGCGAGTTGTTAAAATCGCCCCTTCGATGCTGGGCCAGTCATGGATGGGCTCGGATTTCACCAACGATGATTTGATCAACCAGTCATCCATCGTGGTCGACTACACCCATAGAATGGTCGGTAATGAAGTGTTCGATAACGATCCGAGCTGGGTAATTGATGCCACAGCAAAGCCCAACGCACCTGTCGTTTGGAGTAAGGTGAGATTATGGGTTTCACAAAAGACTTACCTGCAACGTAAGGTAGAGTTTTACGATGAGTTCGATGAACTTATCAATACCATGAATACCTACGATGTGAAGATGATGGGCGGGCGTCAGGTTGCCGCACGAATGGAAATGCTCCCTGCGGATAAACCGGGAAACAAAACTGAGATCCTTACCCATCAGGCCCAGTTTAATTTTCCAATCAAAGAGCAGTTTTTCTCCCAAAGCCAAATGAAAGCCCTGCGTGACTAATGTGATTATCACAAGGAAGGACCATGTTACAGAAATTGGCTTGGCGTAATATCTGGCGGCAGAAGCGGCGGACCATTTTAACCGCATCCGCTTTGGCGCTGACGTTGGCATTGTCGCTGTTCATGCGCAGCCTGCAAGAAGGTACTTACGCCAATAATATCGAAAATGCGGCAAGGTTCTACACCGGCCTTATTCAGCTCCAGCACCCTGCGTTTGCAGAGAGTCACAGCATTGATGACTTGTTGCCGATGGATGAGGCTTTTCTCCATACGGCGTCGTCTCATCCGACTATCGGTCGTATCTTGCCGCGTATCGAGTCGTTTGCCTTGGCCGCGTCAGAGGATAAGTCTAAAGGGGTCATGGTACTTGGGGTCGACACAATAGCAGAAGATCGTTATTCCGGTATTTCCAACCGTTTGACGAAGGGCGAGTTTCTGGTACCGGATGATCAGCAAGTACTGATTGGCGAAGGCGTTGCTCGCTACTTTGGGTTGGGTGTCGGTGATGAATTGATTTTGTATGGGCAGGGATACCGGGGGCAAACTGCGGCAGGCTTGTATCGGATCAAAGGGATCCTCGACTTTCCTATGGTTCAACTCGACAACCAATTGGTGTATATGCCGATAGCGTTGGCTCAAACCCTGTACAGCACAGGAGAGCAAGTAACGGCGTGGGTGATGGATGTTAAACCACTGGCGCAATTACCCATGACAGTCAACCAGTTAAATGATGACTATAAAGGTGAGGTGAATGTCAGGGATTGGCAGGATCTGGCGCCGGAGATGGCCCAGCAGATATTGATGGATAAGGCCGGCGGCATCTTCATTATGTATTTGCTCTACGGGGTGGTGGGCTTTGGCTTATTCGCGACCTTGCTAATGATGACCCTAGAGCGACAGCGTGAGTTTGGCGTCATGTTGGCGACCGGGATGCTCAAACGCAAGATCGTTGCGTTGATTGGCCTCGAGTCGGTAATGATAGGTATTTTGGGCATAGTGGCCGGTATGGTGATCACGCTGCCGATCTTGGTGTGGTTCTATTTCAACCCGATTGAGCTCACGGGGGAAACGGCGGAGTTGGTGTTAGAAATGGGCTGGGAGCCCATTTTACCGATGGCACTGGATCCTTGGTTGATGCTTGACCAAATCTTCATTGTGTTGGTGTTATTGGCAATTTGCCTGCTTTACCCGATGTGGCGGATCCGCCGATTGGATGTGGTCAGTGCATTGAAAGGGGGCAGTCATGCGAACTGATATGTTGTTCAAACTGGCGTGGCGTAACCTTTGGCGTAATAAATTACGTACCGGGATCATGCTGGGGGCCATGGTATTTGGCCTGATGGGTGTGGTCGCCATGATGGGTTTCCTTTCTGGTATGTACAGCAGCATGATCCACAATGCCATTGCCTGGCAAACCAGCCATATCCAAATCCAAAATCAGCGTTATCTCGATGATCCCGATATCAAAAATACGGTTGTTGATTTGACCAATGTGGAAAAAGCCATAGTAACTTTACCTGGACTAAAGGGCTGGTCAGCAAGGTTTGTGGCCGATGGCATGGTGGCGTCGGCACGCAGTAATCGTGGTGTCCGAATCAATGGCATCGATTTTGAGGCCGAATCAACCGTCACCCCGCTGGCCGAGAATATCACCCAAGGTGAGTGGCTAAGCGAAGAGGGGAGAAATCCTGTCTTAGTGTCAGAGAAAATAGCGTCTCGTCTCAAGCTGCGTATTGGATCCAAAGTGGTGCTGACTTTTACCGATGCGGCCGGCGAGGTAAGTGGGGCGGCGTTCAGGGTAAGGGGGATGTTCAAGACTCCCTCGACCAGCTTCGATGATGGCAATGTGTTTGTTCGTCGGGCCGATTTAACCGACCTTGCGGGGATTGAAGGTGCCCACGAGGTTGCTATTTTGCTCGATAGCGACGACGCGGCGATGGTGCAAGCTAAACGGCTGAAAGAAGCGCTATTGACAACGACTAACCCGATATATCAGAACCCGAGTAATGATATTGGAAACCGCATCAGGGACTGGCAGCAGGTACAGCCGATGCTGGCCTCGATTATCAATCAGCAAGGGCTGAGCAATGCCATTATGCTTGGCATATTCGTTGTTGCTATGGGCTTTGGTATCGTCAATATCATGCTGATGTCGGTATTTGAGCGCACCCGTGAGTTTGGCGTATTGATGGCGGTAGGCATGCAAAAACACCGGGTCTTTATATTGATCATGCTGGAAACCGCGTGGCTGGGGATTGCCGGGGCAGGACTGGGTTTGCTGGCCAGTATTCTGTTGATTAGTTTGCTGCAGTACACCGGGATCCCGCTCGGGGCCATGGCGGAAGGGTTGGGGGCATTTGGTGTTGATACCTTGTTATACCCTTACGTTAGCTTCACCGAGTACCAGATGATCTTTTTCACCGTCGTAGCGGCAAGCCTGCTTGCCGCGCTTTACCCGGCACGGCAAATTCTCAAGCAACGCCCGGTAGATGCGATGTCGGACAAGCATTAATAGAAACGCTCTGACAGAGCAGCGCGGATAGAGAGAAACGGATGACTATTTCAATAAGCCAGTTATGTAAAACCTACAACCCCGACAGTGATTTTCCGGTTCATGCGGTGAAAAACGTGGACTTGACGGTAGAGCAGGGAGAGTTTGTGGCAATCATGGGGCCGTCGGGCTCGGGCAAGACCACATTGCTCAATATGATCGGTGGGATTGATAGCCCAAGTTCAGGGAGTGTGCATATCGACGATTGTGATATCTGCCAGTTGGATGAAAAGACGCTCATTGCGTTTCGTCGTGATCACATCGGGTTTATTTTCCAAGACTATAGCTTGCTGCCTGTGCTTACGGCTCTGGAGAATGTTGAGTTTGTGATGCAACTGCAAGGGCATGATGAAGCGACATGTCGCCAACGGGCAGGCGAGCTTCTCGCGCAGGTGGGGTTGGCGACTCAGCAGCACAAACGGCCGGGCAAACTCTCCGGTGGCCAGCAGCAGCGCGTCGCGGTGGCAAGGGCGCTGGCTCCTCGCCCGCGTTTTGTCATGGCCGATGAGCCGACCGCCAACCTTGATGCTAAAAGTACTGCAGAGCTGCTTGATATCATGCAGCAGCTCAATGAAAAAGAAGGGACAACCTTTATTTTCTCCACCCATGATCCTAGGGTAATTAAACGAGCCAAGCGGGTTATTGTTTTTGAAGACGGGCAGCTGAAAGAGGATCGCCGCCAGTGAAGAGTTGGACACAACAAAGATTCTGCAAAAGGAGCGAGGTCGTGTTTATAGATGCCAGAATTTTGCTCGTCGCATCGGCTCTCGTGCTGGCTGGGCTGGCCCCCTCCACAGCAAATTCGCAGATCCCCGGGCTAGAGCCGGAAAAAGACTGGGATCTCAACGGATACGTGAAATACATGGCAACCGGTACATTGCCGGATACTGGCTCCAATGGCCTCGATCACTTAATCCATCAGCGTTTTAATTTCGAATATCGTTTCAATGAGCAGCTGCGGTTTAACGCAGGTATGCGAAACCGCTTATTGTTTGGTGATACCGCTGAATTGCCCGGCTATGGTGATTTGATTGCGATAGATACCGGTTATGTGGATTTGTCGAAAAATTGGTTGGACAACAAAGGGGTGGTGGGTAATAGCCAGTTTGACCGTTTGTATGTCAATTGGCAGCATGATGATTGGCTGGTACGTGGCGGGCGGTTCCGGATCAACTGGGCCATGGCGACACTGTGGAACCCGAATGATATTTTCAACTCCTACTCTATTTACGATTTTGACTATGAAGAGCGTTCGGGGTCCGATGCGGTAATGGTCAGCCGTAAGCTAGGATTTGCCAGTTCTGTCGATGTGGTCGTCAACCCTCGCTCGGATAGCGATCTGAACAGTTATGCCGGGCGCTATTTGTTTAATCACAACGGTTGGGACTATCAGCTGCTGGTCGGAAAATCGTTGTTGGATAATGTGGTCGGTGCAGGCTTTGCCGGTGATATCGAAGGCGCAGGGGTAAGGGGGGAGTTTAGCTGGTTCGAACCTGACAAGGATGAATGGCAGGGACAGTCGCTTGTCCATACTGCTGTCGCAACCCTTGAAACCGATTACAGTTTTGGCGGCGAGCGAAATTGGATGGCACGGGGCGCGGTGTTGTATATATCGAACCCGCAAGACCCACAAAATGCCATCGCCTTTTTGAATCTGCCCCTGACAGCCAGAACCTTGAGCTTTACCCGCTGGACAAGTTATATTGATACCAGCTTGGATATCACGCCGCTGAACCGCTTGACCTTGTCGGCATCGTATTATGATGACGGTTCGTATTTTGTCGGTGCGAGTAACAGCTATTCGCTGGCCGATGACTGGCAATTGTTGGGGGTCATCCAGCGATTTGATGGCAGTGGCAATAGTTTGTTTGGCGAAACGGCCAGTACCTTGCTGTTTGCCCAGATTCGCTGGAATTTCTGATTTATACCAAACTGAATATTGGCTCGTTGGTCAGTTTCAGCTCGCTGTTAACTGATAAGTGGGGGCTGTAAGTACTAACTGGTTATTATGGGATTTTGTTCGTATCGATGACAGTGTAACGGGAGAGGTAATGATAACGCTCGAAGGGATCGATCATGTGGTGCTCAGAACCACCAAACTACCAGATATGCTCCACTTTTATTGTCAGGTCTTGGGTGCGCAATTAGAGCGCGAGCTGCCGGCAGAGATGGGGTTAGTGCAGCTCCGGGCTGGAAGCGCTCTGATTGATCTGGTGAATGTTGACAGCCAGCTAGGTCGACTCGGTGGCAAGCCGCCGAGTCAGAATGGTCGTAATCTCGACCACTTTTGTCTGCAAATCGCCCCTGTCGCAGAAGGCGATCTTCTTGAGTACTTGTCCCAAAACAACATTGCTTGCGAAGGATTGGCCGAACGCTATGGGGCCGAAGGCTTTGGTCGATCGCTTTATATCCACGATCCCGAAGGCAATGTGGTGGAGCTTAAATCGAAGGTTTAGCTGAAAACCTGAGCTAAAGCGTTGACTGCATTTGATACAGTGTGCGGTATGAACGATGTTCGAGATCACCGCTCCCCAAGCCAAACTGGCTTGCCAGTTGCTCTAGCTCGGTTTTATAGGTGGCTAATTTCAACTCATCATCGGTCATGATGGCAAATTCAGCATAATGCCCAATGCCTTCTAGATAGTCCAAGGTAATGTGGTACTGACCGACGAAGTATATGCTGCGTATTTTATTCATCACCAAGCAGGGCTCATAGCCCATGGTGGTCAGCATGTTTTTAGCAGCATGCGTATCGGTGATATTGGTTGCCTCACAGCGGTCAGCTTCCGGCCCTTTCACTATCCATAACTTTATACCGGAAGGCTCCATTTCACGGATAGAGACACTCTTGTTTTGCGCTGCAAGAGAATGCTCTGGTGTGTCGAAGTACCAATCGGTCTCGGTATTATCCTGCACCATAACCTCATGGGAAACAGTGCTGAGTACCTGTAAAAAGTCAGGCTTAGAATGCACTCTGTATTTGAGTTCAACCTCATATTGACCTTTGAAATGCTCACCGCTCATTCTGGTTTACCTTGCCATATCTGTTTTCAATCTTGCTCATTTTCGTGAATGTGGCGGATCAGCTTGGCTGGGGTACCGCCGTAGAGGCTATCAGGCGGAACATCTGAATTGACTACCGAGTTGGCCGCAATCACCGAGCGGGCACCGATAGTCACACCTTGGTTGATGATGACATTACCACCAATCCACACATCGTCTTCAATGGTAATAGGCTTGCAGGTGGTCGCCCATTTGCGGCGTTCAAGGTAATTTAGGGGGTGGCTGGCGCAGTAGAATTGGGTATTTGGGCCGATAAGGACATTGTTACCAATGGTAATTTTTGCGCCGTCCAGCATGGTGACATTCATATTGATGAAAGTCTTTTCGCCGATAAAGATGGTTTTGCCGAATTCGCAGTGGAAAGGGGAGCGGACGATACTCGATGCGTCAATGTTTCCCATCAGTTGGCTCAGTAGCTCACTGCGCTGGGTATCATCAATGGTTTGGTTCAGGATGAGCAGCACTTTTGCCGCATTGTCCCGAATGTGATTGATACTCTGAGCGCTACCATCAAAGTCTTCACCAGCCAGCATTTTCTCGAATTCGGTCATTGTCTTTCCAATCTGTTTTAAACTGGGCCGGTTGAACAGCCCTTAGTCGATTCTAGCAAGCACTATAGCGGCACCATGATATGATTAGAAGTGACATTTACGCATTAAACACTTGAATCAAAGGAATATCATGATTGACCTATCACGCTTACTAAAAAATGATATGAATCTTTTGATTTGCCTATATGTGCTATTGAAAGAGCGCAGTGTTAGCCGAGCGGCAGATAAGCTCTATTTATCGCAGTCTGCGGTGAGCAAACAGCTGACAAAGCTTCGCCATGTGTTTGATGACCCACTGTTTGAACGAGAGTCAAAAGGGCTATTGCCTACGCCCAAAGCACTGGCTCTAGAGGCTAAGTTGCAACAGATTTTGCTGCAGGTCGATCAACTTAGCGATCCAGATCTTTTTGAGCCGCAGAGTAGCACCCGGTCCTATAATATCGACTTGATTGAAACGGCGTATTCGACCATTTATCCCCGCTTTGTGCCTGCGGCATTAGCCGAAGCACCGAATATCAGTATCAACAGCCGAGATTGGAATGAAAATAGCATTCAGCGGTTGCTGCGAAGAGAAGTTGATTTTGGTATCGGTATTTTTGAGTGGGACAACCGGGCGAAAACCCATGTCCAGACCATTCCTGATTCACTCAATTACGTCGAGCTGGTGCGAGATACTTCCGCTTGTGTGATGCGCAAAGGCCATCCGGCACTGCAGGAGGAATGGAATCTGGACACGTTTTTGAAATACCGCCATGTCCAGGTGGTAACCGGAGGGGTGACCAGCTGGCTGCTGCATGAGGTACTGGATTCAAAGCGGTTGAAGATTAACAATGCGGTGAATATGTCGGATATTGCCAGTGCGGTAAGGCTGTGCGAAAAGAGTGACTTGCTAACGACTTACCCATATGAATGTGTGCGAGAGTTTGTCGAGAGTGCCGATATAGAGATCAAGTGCTTGCCATTAGATTTGGAGCCCGGCGGGCAGTTCTTGTTATGGAACAAACAGTTTGATAATGATCCGAGCCATAAGTGGCTGAGGGAGCTCATTATCAATCAATTCTCAGACTAGTGATGGGATAGGGTTACTTTTGGTGTAGCCCCATCTTGCACAGTTGTCTGAAGTCTTTGGGGCTAACATCGGTATGGCGCTTGAAGAATTTGGTCATGTTAGTGGCTTCATTGAACCCCAACCGATTAGCCACATCAGAGATTGAATGCTGGCTGAAGGCCAATAGGCGTTTGGCCTCGACCAAGACCCGTTCGTCAACTAACTCTTTGACACTCAGGCAGGCATGAGCTTTAGCGAGTTTGTCCAATTGCTTGATGCTTTTCCCCAAGGCTAATGAGATATCTCCTGCTGTTGGCCTGTCCTGAAAATGCTCATCGATATACTTTTTCAATCGGTAATAGTCGTTGTGGCCGATGCGCTGAGTTGATTGCAGTTGTTGCTGATAACTCGGTACCACCGCTTTGAGAATGATAGAACGGATGAGATTGCGGATGATTTCATCTTTAAACTCTGAGGTGGATTTAAACTCATCAACCATGGCATTGAATAATAGCCCGATGTCATCTTCAACTTGGTGTATGCAGTTAATGTGGCCCATGGCGGCTAGTAGAAGATCAAAGTAGGGATCATTGCTGCCAGTCGATAAAAAACTGCAATCAAAGGAGAGTACATAGCCATCAACAGATCGCTCTTTGGCAAAAGCGTGGATTTGGTTTTTTCCCAAGACCAGTAAGGATCCGGTACGCAGCCGATGTTGTTGGTGCTCGACGTAATGTACACCTTGCCCGTCAGTAATATAGACGAATGCACTGAAATTCAGGCGGTGTGGTCGGGACACGGCTTCTAACCCTCTTAGGGTATAGAGATCTGAAATCCGATTAATGAAAGGATTGATCTGGTTTACTTCTCGCTTTAAACGTTCCAGAGGGATGCACTTGTTGTTCATAGTATTCTCAAGATAGGAGCTTAAATTATGATCTAAGCTCCCAAAACTCCAAATGGACTGACACTTATGGCTGAGTAGCCTCAATACTTTTCTTGCGTTAAATCTTTAGCCATCTGCTGGAAGTCGATTTTAGGCGCTGTGTTTTGCTCCATGACTTTGGTTTGCGATTCAGATTGGCGCGACACCATGTGCACTAACGAATGTTGGTTTTTCTCACCGCTCAATACCATTAGGCTCGATGCAATTTGCAGCAGGATAATACCCGATGCCAGGCAATAGAAAACGAAGGAAATACGCTGCCTCATTGGGCGCCTCCTGCTTGTTTTTTGTTTGTTGGCCGCTGCTTTTTCACCGCGCGTTTAGGCTTGGTGACCTGTTTGAGCCAGTGCTTATTGAATACGACAAAGTCGGTTAACGTATTGATCGGACACAAGCTTTGGCACCAAGGTCGGCGCACGATGAGCGAGGTTAGGAGGATCATCACAGTTAGGATAAACAGGTACATGCCGCCAATCATGCCAAACGCGATGCCGAAGGGCTCATAGACAAAGGCTGCAGGGTTGCGGAAATAGGCCCCAAGGCATAATGTTGCCAGTAGTAAGAAGCGCGGGAACCAGACAAAGAACGTTTGGCGCATCGGCGATGCCTTGGCCTTACCGACGTTAGCCAAGCATTGTTGGACTGCGCCGAATGGGCAGAGGCTTTGGCAATAGACGTTCCGGTTGTAGTAAAGGATGTAGCCAATACTTAGGATCAGTAAAATAAATGGGGTGTAGTTGGCCACACCGCCGATCCAAGTACCGAAAATCAAGCCTCCCATGGTTGACGCTGAATAAAGCGATGCGGAGTGGAAACCAAACAGAAGGGTAGCACCAGCCAGCAGGGCTACATTCATTTTGACCTTGTGTTCAGAGCGGGTGCGATTGACCCATACTGCCGCAGCGAAGAAAGCAAAGGCTGCCACATCAAGCCATTTCAGGTAATGCCATGCAGGTTTTGTCTCGGTAAAGTGGTAGCCAAAAAGCTGCATCCGTACCGGATCCGCCGCTTGGTTCAATGCCTGAATATAGGCTTCTGAGGTAAGCGTCGCACCGGATACCGCATCCACCGACAGGGCCGTTTTGATGTTTTGGGCGAGCAATGTTTCAGGTAGCTTCTGCTCGACCACCTTATCGAAATATGACGTTGTTTCTTTGGCGTTCAGTAAGGCGATTGTGTCCACTTCTCCTTGGTGGGTAAAGACCGCACCAATTGTTAATTCGCCACCATAGCCTACGCCAGAGCCAAAGCCGATCCACTTCAAAGACTCGGGTATGGTGCTAGTTTGCGGCTCAATGTCTGTGCTCAGTCCAGGAGTGCTATGCCCTGAGCGGTCAGCTGTAACAATCTGATAGAGCTGAGGTGTCACTTCAATCAGTTTTTCGTCACTGGCGATGACGAACTCGAAAAATTGAGCCTGGGAGTCATTGGTGCGTTGCCCGCCCAAGTACCAAGCAAAGGCTAATACCAATATCGACAAGACGCTAACGCACTTATCGACGGTGTTGTTGCGACGGGATTTGGTCTTTCTTTCCATAGCGCTATGAAAGCCACAAGGCAATCTATTGAGAATGCCCCGTGGCTTGTTCCTATCATCTTAATATCGAAATGAATTTAGCTCTCGATGCCATGTTTTGGCTTCAAGGCAATGAGTACCCTTAGCAAAACAGCACCGGCGATGATCAGGCCAGTACCGACAAAGCCAAGGAAGTACCAACCGGCTAGTCCTTCGTTTTCACCCAGCAAGGTAAATGCTCCTGCGATGGTGAGAACCAATGAGGCCCACCATGTCGCGACCAAGGCCCATTTCCAGCTGTTCATGCCTAATTGATATTGCTTGGCCCACTGATTGGCGCCGGCAAAGACCAGTACTTGCAATGCGCCGAAGGCCATCCAGAATAACGGGTCTAGAATTGTTGATTGCGGAAACATTAGAAGCCCTCCCAGTTACCGTCATAATCCCAAGTTTTTTCGACATTGAGGTAGTCTTCACTGCGCAGCCATTCTGGTGGCTGGTGGTAACCTGCAAACCGTCCACCGTTCCAATCGCCGTGGTACGCATCGGCTTCTGGGTAGTAGAAGAAGTTATGCTGCATCGCCAACAGGGTTTTGCGTGTCAGGCCTGTTGGGTCTCGTGGATCGGTCTCTTTAACCAGTGCGTGGATCCAGTTGTTCTTGCGGGTATACGGGCAAACCGCAATACAGACCCGGCACCCCATGGCCGACTCGGTTGGGCCCTGGCGCCACATGGTCCAGCAACTGTCTTGGTTGAAGTCGAACTTGCGAAACCCCCTGACGACCGCATCGGGTTTATCTGCTTTACTGATAGAGCCGCTTGGGCAAGAATCCGCGCAGATTTTGCACTCTTCACAGAAGTGCTTCACCTTGGTATCGATAGGTTTGTCTGGCTCTAAATCCAGATCGGTGATCACGGCGGCAAGACGGATATTCGGCCCCAGTTCCGGGGTGAGCAAGATGCCATTGCGAGCGGCTTCGCCCATGCCTGCCTGAATGGCTAGCGGCGGAACAACAATTTCGTAGTCCGAGCCAGGCCATTGGGGGCGGGCTGCATAGCCTAATTCACCTAAGAAGGCGGCCATCAGGCCAGAGGCATTCTTGGCGCGGAAATAGCCATCATAGGAGGTTGAGTAACCGATAGACGCGTACATTGGATCCCAGTTCATTGGGGTGCCGAAGATGATGACGTTCTTCCAATGTTTCGGAATGCTTTCGTCCCAGTCAGGCATACCGCGCATGGTATTTTTAAACACAAAGCTTGGGTCTAGTTTAGTAATACCGACAATGCTCATACCGAACTTGAACGCCATTTTCTTGATGAGCTCAGAAGCGTGCTTGGGCGATTTAAACGGTTTGGGCTCGCGTTTTACCCACTGGAAGTCGACCTCGTCGGGATGACCCTGCGGTTTAGGTGGGAAGTTACTGCTATTACCTTTTAGGTAAGCGGCGGAATAGGCCCAAGCGAGGGCAAACCGGTCTCGATGTTGCTCGATATTCTGTTCGTGCTTGGCTTTTTCTTCGAACGACTGATACATGTCATCCCAGCGTTCTGGGTGACGGGAATAGTATTCTTTGACCCGTTCATTGGGGATATCACGCCAGTCTCGGGTCGGTACCCAGCCATTGCTCATGTCTTTGCCTAAGGCGCGGGTACGATGGAACAGAAAGTCGTTCCACTCCGGACGGACCGGTTCACTGACCACTTCCATTGTTGGTGGGACATCCACCCGGAAGGGTTCACGGTTGAAATACATGTCTTTGCCCGCTTCGGTACGGCCCCAACCAACATTGGCATCGGGATCGCGCCCTAGCACAAAGCCAGCACCGGCTGCTGCCCCGACAGTAGCTGTTGCTGCTGCCACACCACCAAGCTTTAAGAAGTCGCGCCGCGACGTATCGGCAACGCCTTGTTCAGTTTTCTCTCTCACGTTTGCTCCCTGTGTATTAGGTTAATTCGACAACGTCGAGGCTCATTTTTTTGTTGATGGTATTGATAAGCGCTCGATGAGTAATTTTGTAGTGGGCTGATAATTTGTTGAGGTCAACCATGACGTGCTGTGCCTCTGCCCATTGCTCGGTATGGAAATAACAAAGGAAAAGTTGTTCGAGTCCCCACTCGTCATGCGGCTCAAAGGTCAGTAGTTGCTGTAGATCAGGCTCCAAGTCGTCATAGCGCTTGAGTTCAGCTTTGATGTGGGTACGGATATTGAGCACATCAAAGTTGTTAGGGGTGACGCTGAGGTATTGATCCAACGCCGCTAAGGCTTCTTCGAGACGGCCCTGTTGATGGGCACAAATCCCCGCTAGTCGCACCAGTTCTATAGATGAAACGTTGTTATCGAAGGCGCGAGTGATCCAGTTATCAGCTTGATCGTTTGCTCCCAGCGCCAAATAGCTGCTGGTGGCCGTAATGTAGGTCGATATCAGTGATTGGTCTTTTGAATAGGCCTGCTCTGCATATTGGGCGGCAAGGTCAAATTTGCCTTCTTGGTAATACAGTCCGGCAAGGTTTTGGTATCCGCCGATAAATGCGGGATCGGTGGCGATGCTCTGCTTGAAGTTCTCTTCGGCAAGCTCACTGTTACCCAGATAAAGATGGGTGAAGCCAAGGTGGCAGTGCAGTAATGGGTTGTCGGCATTGAGGGCGATCGCTTCTTCAAACATCGATTTTGCCATGTCGTAATCACCTAACTGCTGGTACACCAAGCCACAGCCAGTTTTGAATTCGTCTTCAGTTAGCAAGTGTTTATGCTTATTGATGGCCACCATCGCGAGCTGACACATTTGTGCGGCCATCAGGGTTTCGAACAAAAATTTTAGCTGGGTAGGGGTGAGTTGTAGCTGTGCTATCTCGTCACTCATGACAAAGGTAAAAGCTTCATGCTCTAACCAGTCGGCATGACTTTGCTCTTGTGCCTCGTCCAAATTCCAATTCGCGTGTTGGCGATGCTGTTTCTTGGGAAACTGTACTTGTAGAAACAACAGGCGCTCATTCAGCGGTGTTAATACGTCGGCAGGATCAGGGAGCGGTTCAATGTGCCCCTTGATATATTGGTAAAGCTCAATCCACTTACTGCTAATCATCCGAGTGTCCTTGGTGAAAGATGAGCTCAAGTATTGTGGAATCAGTAAATGGTCAAAAGGTATAAATTCTCCCGTTTTAGGTAGAAAATGTCCCTTTGGTCTCTATTATGATTTTGATCAATAGATTTTATAGGAATGAAAGGGCTAAATAACTCTTAGCCCTTTGTATTTATTGGTAAATATTTCTAAGTGTTACAAGTTGCTGTGTGTTGATAGCAGCCCATTGTCACTGCCGAAACTATTTTGAACATAGTCATCTGCACTCGGATCGTTTTCCCACTCTGACCCATTAATTAAATATCGGAATTGATACTGACTATCTTTGGGCAGACGTAACTTCAAGCTGAAGATTTTCTTCTTATTGAGCTTCAGCGGGGTTGCTTGCCAGTGGGTAAAGTCACCTGAAACAGCCACTGTTTCTATTGTACTTTCCCCTTTGGGCCACTCGAAGGTCACTTCCACTTCATCTTTGGTTTTAAAAAAGCGTTTTTTAATCATTTTCACTCCTTGGAAAAAAGCCACTGGAGAGAAACAAGCAAATTAAGTGCCAATAATCATAGGGTTAGTTGGTAGTCGGGGCTGGGTGTGCACTGGTTAAGATGAAGAGTTATGCTCTACAGTGGTGCATTATTGCACCGAATTTGTGCAGTTTCATTTTCAGTGGTGCACCAATAACGCTCTCACTTATCAGTTAAGGGAGCGCGGTTTTGTAAAGGTAGGATAGCGGGTAACTCATCATGGAAAGCGCCTTTTGCCGCCATAAAACCAAACGTAAAGGGCGTAACTGCCAAACCTTCGCGAGAACGTAAATCTTGGCTCTCACGCAGTAAGTTAAACAACCAATCATCTAATTTATGGATGACTTCCTGAAACTCTTCATCGGTGAGTTCTGCTTTCAATGTAATAAGAAAAGCATCTTGATCGGTAGCGGGAATATTAATGACTCGCTCTTGCAGGCGGGTTAGCACCTGGCGGGTAAAAAACTCTGGAAACTTCGAACCTTTTTCGAATGCAGTATGGGTTGGGACGCAGAGCTTAATTCCGTTATTTAGTCCCAACACGATTAGTCCTACCTTCTCTAACCGCCTTAAATAGCGGTGAACCGATGCTTGGTCTAGCTGGTAATTGCTAGCGATTTGTTCGACGCTTTGATGCTCAGTCAGTTTGGTCCAAAACGTAAACAAGGCAGGGCAATCCCAAAATGCTTGATCCTGCTCTGTGGTGAACAATGGAATGTTAAACAGGTTGTTCTCTGCCTCTTCGAGCAGTTTAGAAAGCGGCATCTCAATGATGTTGCAGATGGCGATCAGCCTTTGCATTGAAAGGGGTTGTTGATTGTTCAGCAAGCGCTTGATGCTGACCTCTGAAATATTTAGTCGGGTTGATAGCCCCCTGTAGGTAATGTGCTTTCGTTTGAGTTCCTTTTTTAACTGTCGGCATACCTCGAGGGATAATTGATCGTCCATTGTTCTTCCATCTCTCTTGCATAATTTCGTTGAGTCGCTTTGTCGAGTAGCGTCGTTGCCAGCTTCCGCTCCAGAGTATCGTTGCGTGATACTCTATTGGTCATTATACGGCACTTTTCCGTTATAAATTGCACTTAAGGATCATTATGAGAACCTTTCTGGTGTTATCACAGGACGTGGAGAAAAAACGTGACGAGGGAAGCACTGACTAGGCGCTATGCCATTCACCAAGCAATGCACTGGATGATTACCGGAATTTCTATTCCTATTCTGGTTCTGCTGTTTCAATCAAGAGGGCTGAGCCTACAAGACATTGGCTTTGTGATGGCGGTGTGGGTTGGCAGCACCGCGTTATTAGAAGTGCCGCTAGGGGGTGTCGCAGACAGATACGGCCGTAAAACAACGTATTTGCTGTCGCTCCTTGTTAACATAATGGGATGTTGTGTCTTATTTTATGCTGCTGGACTTGGACCCTTGCTGGTGGCAGCATTATTTCTTGGCGCGTCTCGGGCTATCTACTCCGGCACTCTCGATGCGTGGTTCTACGATAGCTTTCAGCTTTGCCTTGTCGCGGACTCTGATAATTTAGGGCGCACACTGACCTTTCATAAGGCGCAAGCGTGGGTGAACATATCCGTGACGGTGGGCTTGGCAGCAGGCTCCGTGTTTGGCGGTTGGTTACCAGACTATATGGCAAGTTCGGGCGTTGAAATAGCAAGTATATATGATGCCAATATTGCCGTGGTGATTGCTGCAAATATTGTGCTGCTGGCTATCACGCTCAGGTTGATTAACGAGGCGGGCGATCAAGGCCATTCAGTCCAAGCGGAATTCATGTGTTTCAGGACATCCTTTGGGGTAATCACAAAGGCATTTTCCCACGCTGTTATCAGAAGATTGATGCAAACCACTATCGTATACGGTGCTGTGCTAAGCAGTGTCGAGACGTTCTGGCAGCCTTACTTGTTGGGGGTGATGCAACATTCAGCGGGCACCAACGTGGGCGTGGATAACATAACGGCGTTCGGTGTGATCGCAGGTTTGTACTTTTTCATGTCGTCACTGTCGTCATTGTGCTCTATTCGCTTGTTGACCTTCGTAGGCGGCTCGCATAAAACCCTGCTATTCGCCACTCGGCTGTTCTCTGGTGCTGTTTTGATCATGATGGCAAATAGCAGTGACACAATGTCTTTCTCCGCACTGTATTTGCTGTTCTTCTTCTGTTTCACCTTAGGGAATAGTTCACAGAGTGTGCTGATCAATGACAACACGGAGGCCCGGCATCGATCAACCATGCTATCGGTTAGCTCATTGATGGTAACCAGTGGTGCGGTATGTGCGTCATTACTGTTTGGGGTTGTGTCAGAGCATTATGGCATTTCACTTAGTTGGGTGATGTGTGGAGTAGGGCTGATGGCCTCCTCGGTACTGTTTGTCTTCATGCCTGAACAGCGAGAGTTAGCCACGAGATAGTTCACCGGGCAAAGAAAAGGGCGTGGTCTTTGCAACCGCGCCCCTCTTGTTATGTGATTAGCTTTTTCTTGCTAGTTTTACACTAGGCAATATTGTGGCTCTGGCCACCGGCATCTTTGAACCAGCTATGAAGATGGGTTTGTAGATCGCCGAGTTGATCGGGGCCGATAATCGCAAGGCCAAGATCTTGGGCGCGAACCAGGTCGTGATGGCGCAATGGACGGAAGCTAACCAGCATCGCACGGGCCTGCAGGCCGCCAAGCAGATCACGCAGTGATTCCAGTTTGTACAGGGTGTCGTCACCGTCGTCACGCATTCCCTTGGTTTTACATTCGATAATATGAAGTTTGTTGTTCACCACGGTTGCGACATCAAGCTCGTTACGGACTTCTCGGTCGCCAATTTGACGGTAAACCTGAACACCGAGCGAGTGGTCTTGAATAGTCGGAAGATCACTCTGGATAGCGCGGACAGTGCTGTGTACCAGGTTCTCCAGCCATTCGCCATTGGCAAAGCGGCGAGCTTCTTCATGCTTGAAGGTCAGGATGCCGTTATGGTAAGTCGCCAGACCGGTTTCTTCCAAATCGTTGAGTAGCATACCCAGCTCTTTGTAGCCTTGTTGCTTCTCGCTCAGCCCAACATCGAGCTTTTGCTCCTTGCGACAAGTTGTCGCCAAGTAGTTGAGGGTAGCAAGACCAGGACCAAGCTCAAGGGCAGAGCTTGCCCAGCGTTGGCCCAATTCCCACAGTTGATCGTTGAGCTCCTCAGGAACCAGATTTTCCGGTAGTTCACAGCGAGCACCAAAAATGGTTAAGTAATCGGCTAGCTGGATGCGGTCTTCGACTTGCTGTTGTTCACGGTCTGCTGGGTATAGCCAGCACATTTCATCACTGAAAGGTTCAATCACATAAATTGGCCAGTGGTAGGTGCGAAAGACTTCATAGGCTGATAACAAGCGGTGACGTAAGCCGCAGCTGGCATTGAACCAAATTTCGGTTTGCGCCGCTTTGAGTGTTTCAGCCAGTTCGATAATACGCGCACGAATGCTGGTGATGTTGATGGAATCAGGGATGATGAAAAATTCAGCTTTAATATTACGTGGTAGCAGAATAGATGATAGGCGGTCGTATTGTTCCTGCTGGGCTTCCGTACCGATAAAAATCATCTTATCGGCTGGGACGCCGTGATCGAGAAGAGGGGTGATCAGTCTTACGGGGTCCTGATCGATAATGCCAACATGTGTAATCATAATTATCCTTAAGCGTTTTCTGTGACTGTGCCGGCTCATCGATAATGGGGTACAAAAGTTGGCCCAGCGTATTCGTCAATCAGTGGCGCTTTTTATTTATCATACTTATTATATGCGGACAGTGTTCAATAAAATCAAGTCGCATTGTTGCGTATGCCCATATTATTTCAGTTTGATACTCTGTTCTGGGAGCCATTTGGCCAACCAGATCATTGAAAACATACCCCAAATCACTTCAAGGTGTGTGGTTCAGTGTGCATCGTTTGGGTATAAACTAATTGAATAAATTCAAAGAAATGTCTGGGCTGTGTCATTGTTTGTCAGGGTGAATGAAATTTTGTTCCCTATATGGCGCATATAATGGCAGAAAATTGTGTGACCGACGGTAGCCTGCTGCTTTGTTGCAGGAAAAGCATTGAAATTATTACGTTGTCGGTGACAATAGGCTGTTGCCCTAATAACCAGAATGATGATGACCCAAAAACTTACAATCCTTGATATTGCCAAGCTGGCAGGAGTTGGCAAATCAACCGTTTCCCGCGTACTCACTAATGATCCGAAGGTTAAACCCGCGACTAGGGAGAAAGTCGAGCAGGTGATCCGAGAGTCCGGTTATGTGCCGTCCAAGTCAGCCCAAGCGATGCGGGGGGGGAGCGCCAAGGTGGTGGGGATCATTCTGTCTCGCTTGGATTCACCGTCTGAAAACAAAGCGGTCAGTGGTATCCTCGATGTGATCTACCAAGCGGGCTATGACGCCGTGATCATGGAAAGCCAGTTCAGCGCTGACAAGACCAACGAGCATCTGGCCGTGTTGCAAAAACGCAATGTTGATGGGGTGATTGTGTTTGGTTTTTCGGGCTGCGATCTTTCCAGTATCGAAAACCTCGGCCATAAAGCGGTTGTGATCGCCTCTGATACCGATACCATTTCTTCGGTTGACTATGATCATCAAGGCTTGATTGAACTGGCGATGGATAAGCTGGTTTCAAATGGCAAGCAAGCCATCAGTTATATTGGGGTTGATGAGTCTGACCGGACAACGGGTTTACTTCGCCTCAATGCCTACCTTGAACGCTGCCGTAAACTGGGTATTGAACCTCGCTATCAAACTGGGCAGCTGAGCTACGACAGCGCCTACCATATTACCGACCAAGTGCTAGGGGCTGGTACCGAGGCGATAGTCTGTGCCAGTGATACCTTGGCAATGGGGGTAGCCAAGCGTTTGCAGGAACTTGGCCGTACTGACATTCAAGTCTCCGGCGTAGGAGCGACGGATCTTCTGTCGTTTTTGTTCCCGAACACCTTCAGCATTGACCCTGGCTATTTTGAGGCAGGCAAAGTGTCCGCGCAGTTGCTGATCAAGCAGTTATCCGGCCAGAAATACATTACCCACCTGATCCAGCAAGCTTCGTATTAAGTTGGAACCCAAGGTCGATCAATAGGCTATCAAGCCGGATCTAAATCACATTTTCGCTACTAACCTATAGGTACAGGGTGTGAACTGATTCACGTAATGGGAATGTTCCCATTTTCATCAGTTAGGGGATCTGAGAGTATTCTTACTATCGAGTGGGAACATTCCCACAGAGTTAAAACGAACAATGACAGACAACCCAACACATTCCTATTTTAATAACGATGGACAATCGGCATGAGTAAGATTAACCAACAGCAGATAGAGCGTTTGGTCGAGTTAATCGGCGGTAAGGACAACATCGCAAGCGTCAGCCACTGCCTGACCCGTTTGCGCTTTGTATTGGCAGATACCGACAAGGCGCAAATTAAAGAAATCGAACAGCTAGGTATGGTGAAAGGGTGTTTCACCAATGCCGGCCAGTTTCAGGTGGTGATTGGTACTGAAGTGGATGAGGTGTATAAAGCGCTGAATGCGTATACCGGTAACTCGGGTGCCAGCAAGGAAGAAGCCAAAGTGGCTGCTCGCCAGAACATGAGCGTACTGGAGCGTGGGATTTCCCATCTTGCTGAAATCTTTGTCCCATTGCTTCCAGCGATTATTACCGGTGGTTTGATCCTCGGTTTCCGTAATGTCATCGGCGACATCAAGATGTTCGATGGCCAGACATTGACTGAAATCAGCCAGTTTTGGGCAACCGTCCACTCTTTCCTATGGTTGATTGGCGAAGCGATCTTCTTCTTCCTGCCTGTCGGTGTGTGTTGGTCCACCGTCAAGAAACTGGGCGGCACGCCAATTCTAGGTATCGTCTTGGGGGTAACACTGGTTTCTCCGCAGTTGATGAATGCCTACTTGATAGGGCAACAACTGCCTGAGGTGTGGGACTTTGGCCTCTTCACCATAGAGAAGGTCGGGTATCAAGCTCAGGTGATCCCAGCAATGCTGGCCGGTATTGCGTTGGCATTGATTGAAACCAACCTCAAGAAAATCATCCCCGCTTATCTATACCTGGTGATTGTACCGTTCGTCTCGATCATTACTGCCGTTATTCTGGCTCACGCATTTATTGGCCCGTTTGGCCGTATGCTGGGCGACGGTGTGGGTTATGCGGCACAAGCTGCCATGACCGGTGACTTTGCTATCTTCGGTGCGATGATCTTCGGTTTCCTATACGCCCCATTGGTTATTACCGGTATCCATCACACAACAAACGCCGTGGACTTGCAGTTGATGCAGTCGATGGGCGGTACGCCGATTTGGCCTTTGATTGCACTGTCAAATATTGCCCAGGCTTCTGCGGTAGTGGCCATCATTATTATCAGCAAGAAAACCAATGAGCGTGAAATTTCAGTTCCGGCAGCGATTTCGGCTTACCTTGGTGTGACGGAGCCTGCGATGTACGGCATCAACTTGAAATACAAATTCCCAATGCTTAGCGCGATGATTGGCTCTGCGATTGCGGCCGCGATTTGTGGTAGTGCAGGAGTGATGGCGAACGGTATCGGTGTCGGTGGCCTACCGGGCATCCTATCGATTCAGCCTCAGTACTGGCTGGTGTACTTCATCGCGATGCTGGTGGCGGTAGTGGTTCCGCTGGCACTGACCTTGTTCATGTACAAGCGTGCCGAAGCGAAAGGCGAGCTGAGTGAAGCCACGGCCTAGCTTATGGTCTAGGAATAGGACAACCCCTGAGTGATTTTGTAGCTGGTCGGAACGATTTGGAGGGCCAGCTACCTTCTTCTGATTTATTGAGTGTGCAGGTTATGATGTTGAAAGAGCAACTTGAATGGTGGCGTACCGCTACGATATACCAGATTTATCCAAAGAGCTTCTGCGATAGTGGCAGCAAGGGAACCGGTGATATTCAAGGGATTACTGCTAAGCTCGACTACCTCAAAACCTTGGGGGTCGATGCGATTTGGCTAACGCCGGTATATAGCTCGCCAATGATTGATAATGGCTACGATATTTCCGACTACTACAATATCAATCCAGACTTCGGCACCATGGCTGATTTTGATCAGTTATTGGCTGAAGCGCAGTTGCGCGGTATCAAGATCGTTATGGATATTGTGGTTAACCACACGTCTACCGAACATGCTTGGTTCCAGTCGGCACTCGGTGATAAGAACAGCCCGTACCGTGATTACTATATCTGGAAAGATCCGGTCGATGGCGCGGAGCCAACCAACTGGCAGTCGAAATTTGGCGGTAATGCTTGGGCATTGGACGAAGCCACTGGCCAATATTATCTGCACTTGTTTGCCAAAGAGCAGGCCGATCTTAACTGGGAAAACCCCAAGGTTCGTGAAGAAGTCAAAGACGTGATCAGCTTCTGGGCAGAGAAAGGCGTCGACGGGTTCCGCCTTGATGTGATCAATTTGATTTCCAAACAACAGGACTTTCCTAACGATGATAGTGGTGATGGTCGCCGTTTCTATACCGATGGTCCTCGTGTTCACGAATACCTGCAGGAGATCAGTGAAGCAGTATTCCACAAATACGGCTCGGTAACGGTTGGCGAAATGTCTTCCACCACGCTTGAGCATTGCCAACAGTACTCCTCAATGGACGGCAAAGAGCTGTCTATGGTGTTTAACTTTCACCATTTGAAAGTTGATTATCCAAATGGCGAAAAGTGGACCAAAGCTCCATTTGATTTTCATCAGCTCAAATCGATTTTCAACCATTGGCAGCTAGGGTTGAATGGCAAGGGCTGGGGCGCATTGTTCTGGTGCAACCATGACCAACCCCGTGTCGTGAGCCGACTGGGCGATGACAAGCATTACCGTGTCGAATCAGCGAAGATGTTGGGGGCATCGGTGCACATGATGCAGGGAACGCCGTATATCTTCCAAGGGGAAGAAATTGGCATGACCAACCCAGGTTATACCTCGATTGAGCAGTATCGTGATGTAGAAAGTACCAATATGTACGACATCATGGTTCACCAGCAAGGGGTTGAACATGATGAAATGATGGCTATTCTGGCACAGAAGTCCCGCGATAATGCTCGTACTCCAATGCAGTGGGACGATAGCGAGTTTGCCGGTTTCTCCAAAGCGACACCTTGGTTGCAAGTCGCGGACAACTATCGGCAGATCAATGCCAAGACTGCAGTTGAAGATGAAAACTCCGTCTTCCACTTCTACCGTCAGCTTATCCAATTGCGAAAGGAAGTCGCAGTGATCACCGACGGTGATTACACTGATTTAATGCCAGAGCACGACCGCATTTTTTGCTACAAGCGAGAATCAGGCAACCAGATCTTGCTGTGTGTGAACAACTACTACGGTGAAGATGTGGAATGTCAGTTACCGCTTGAGTTAGATGTGAATAACGGTGTGTGCTTGTTGTCGAACTACTCTGAGTCGATGACTGCGGATCAAGAGAACAACGTCACACTACAGCCCTATGAGACGCGAATTATTCTCATTGATAAGTAAGCAGAGTTTACTCTGTCACTGAATAGGTCAATATAATTAGCGAATACGAAAAAAGCGCCGAGAGGCGCTTTTATTGTCATTGAATGGCATCCGTCATGATGCCTTGTCATATAAGCCGTAATTTAGACTGCCGGCACCTGAGAAGCCAATAACCAAATTGCCAATACAAAGAAGATCAGGCCCATGAATTTGTGCTGGTTGGTACGGAACTTCTCATTTTTCAGCAGTGGCTGGCCCAGACTACCGATCATGGTGACCAAGAACAGGTTGAACAACAGACCGAGCACGTTAAGAAGTAGACCAAGTACCAGCATTTGTTCGCCCGACGTTGCAGTGGCTTGAGTCGATACAAACTGCGGCAGGAACAAGACGAAGAAAATCAGTGCTTTTGGGTTGAGTAGGTTACTGATCACCGCTCGGCGATAAAGGGTTTTGGCTACGCTGTTACTCTGTTCAACCGTTGGCGCGTCAGAAGGATTGGTACGCATACAGTCCCAGCCCATTTTCAGCAGATAAGCACCGCCGAGTAGTCGAAGTACTTGAAGGGCGATAGGGTTCATGGCAATTAACGCCGAGACGCCCATGGCGGCCAGTAAAGTAAGGATCAATCCTGACGTTGCATTGCCCAGGCTGGCAAATACCCCAACTTTTTTACCGTAGCTCAAACTAGAGCTGGCGATTAGCAGCATGTCAGGGCCTGGAATCAATAGCAGGGCGATAACAGCGGTCAGATAAACAGGTAAAACGGATAGATCAATCATGGTACTTCGATATTGAATTTACAAGGTGCTGGATTCTAGTTCTTTTTGTGGTTGATTTAAACGCTCTGGGCATGTTTATTGGTTTGTTCATTTGATTTGTTGGCGTTTTGTTTGTCACTTGTGCTGTTGCTGTTGCTGTTGCTGTTGCTGTTGCTGTTGCTGTTGCTGCTGTGTCGTAAGTCGCTATGCTTAAGAGCGATGTGAACCAAAATCATTGTTGATTGACGATACTGGTGTCATGCTATCTGTTGAGCTGATAGGCCTTGTTGCCTTGTATTAAATGACAGAACCTATGACCATCAATACCACTATTACCCGCCAGCAGAGCCAGTTACCGTCATCATTATCGCTGTTGGCGAAGGCCTCGCTGAAGAAAGGCTTCAAGCCCCTACCGCCAATAACCGTTGCTATCGATGGCTTTGTGTTTGATAGCCAGAGCGTCAATCGCTATAACGCCAGTTGTGGCTTACCTCATGGTGCTTTGCCGTTACCTTTTTTATTTGTCGCAACACAGCCTGCGCAGTTGCTGTTGCTCACCCATCCTGACGTATCGCTGAAGTTGCTGGGAATGATCCATACCCATGTCAGTTTTCATCAACATACGCCACTCGAAATCGCTAAGCCCTATGACTTCAGGCTCAATGTTGTTGCGTGCAGCCAAACCGATAAGGGGATGGAACTTGAGCTGGAAGGGCGGTTCAGCGTTGATGGGCGTTGTCAGGCCAGTTACCGCAGCCGTTGTTTAGTCCGAAAGCCAGTAAGCAGACGTCAGTCAGTCCCTGAAAGAAAGGACGTTGAAAGAGAATCACAAGCTTGGACAAAGCTGGATACCCTACCATTGACGCCGAAAATGGCCCGCAGGTATGCCGCTGTCTCTGGTGATTACAATCCCATACACCTGCATTGGTTGACGGCTAAGCCCTTTGGCTTCAAGGCTCCAATCATCCACGGCATGTACTCGGTCGCCCGCTTGTTTGCTGCCATTGACTCCCCTGTAAGTGACGTTGAATTTACTTTTCGCCGCCCGGCCTTCCTGCCCTCAACCGCCCACTTGGAAGCCAGAGAAGGTGAATTAAGGTTGCTTAACCACGAAGGCAAGCCATTGGTTGAAGCCCAATATCGCTAGGTAATGACGTGCGGAGCAAGTAGTCATAAATATTTATGTTGCAGCAGCTCGATAACAAAATTCTCTTTTTCTGGCGTAATGAGCCATCATGATGTTGTACGGTAATCGTTATACATTCATGTTGCTGGATAACATCATGTTGAATTTTAATATGGAAGATGCAAGTCAGGTGTGCGTCGGCGCATTTGCCCTTGCGGTCCCCATCTCTTTCTCCGAGGAAGCATGGCGCTTAGGTGAAACGTTGCCCACGTTAAACTTGGTCATGCTGTTCTGTTTAGCGGTTTTTTTCCTCGGCATTTTCACTTATGAGAGTGTATTTCAGAGAAATATAAAGCACCGGCTTGGCGGTTTTATCTTCCGTATTGTGATTGCTTATATTATTACCGCGGTCGTTGTCTCTCTTGTTCTATTGGCGTTAGACAAATTACCGCTACTTTCAGACCCTCTGATTTCGTTCAAGCGCATTATCGTTATCGCAATGCCCGCCTCGATGGGCGCGATCATTGTTGATAGCTTTGATAAAGAATAAGCTCCCTCAGAAACCAACGGGGTAAAAGAGGGCGCTTAATTTCATCACTTAAGCGGCTTGGCCACTCTTTGCCTGAACATCGACATTGGTTCTTGCTGCTAGCTTGTTGGCGAGCGAATGCAGCTCAGGTAGCATGCGTTGAATAAGGTGCAGTTGCTGCAGTACCATACGGGCCGATGTTGAATCTTCATCTCGCCATAGCGATAGGCGCTGATCCAACTCGTTATCAGACTCGGGCGCTTGGGCGCAGCGGTTCCCCTCAAGCTGGGCTGCTAAGCAATCCAAATGCTGGTGGATTTGCCTGTGGGCCAGCGAAACCAAGTGATGGGTACTTTCATCTTCCAACTGGGTTCGGTGGGCTCCCAGCGCTGAAATATAGCTCAGCATGGCATGGTTTAGCGTAAGGAAGCGGAAGCTCTCATCGGTTGCCATGCGGTAGCGGCCGGGCTCAAGCAACATATTGCTGATCGCCGAGCTAAGCTGGGCATCGGTGTTGTGGGCATCTCGGCGGGCAATACGGTAGCTCAAGCAGTCTTTTTTGCCGATACGGTACTGGCCAATAATTTGTGCCAAATAGTCACGGTTTTTCTCTACGGCAGTCGACATCACCTTATGTAAACGGCGCGCTTGCCAATCCGGCAAGATAAAGCTCACCGCCAATACCGCTAGCAAACAGCCGAGTAGGGTATCGCCCAGACGAGGCAGGATAACCGCGAAGCCTTCGCCAAGCTGGTTGAAGCAGAACAGTACCAGCAAGGTGATAAACATCGTCGCCACCCCATAGTTGGCGGTACGGAAGGCGAAGAACATCACACCGGTAAACACCATCAATACCAGCTGGCCTTCTTGCCCTGGGAACAGGAACAGTAACGGCATACCGATGAGCAAACCGGCAATGGTACCGATAACACGCTGCTTGAGCCGCTGGCGCGTCGCACTGTAGTTAGGCTGGCAAACAAACAAGGTTGTCAGCAAGATCCAATATCCCCGTTCGAGATCAAGCCCGAGAATGATCCCATAGCCAACCGTTAGGGCGATGGCCATACGCAGTGCATGACGAAACAGCATCGAGCTAGGGTCAAGCTGAGCGCGGATCCGCTGCCAGCGCTCTTTCATGCTGCGTGCTTCGGTATCTGACAGCTGGTTATCACGGGCACTGTCGGTGGTCGACACATCCGGGTTGCTGACATTCGATAGCTGGCGCTCTACTGTCGCGAGGTTGTTAAACAGATACTCCAGCTGGTTGATAAACACCCGACGCTTGGGATCGTTCTGGCTTTTGAGATAGAACAGGGACTCTTGCAGTTCATCCAGCGCTTTGACGCTATCAACACCATGGCGGTAGGGTTTCCCCATTGCCAAGGCGTGGGAAATTTCTCGGCACGCTTTCGCTTGTTGTGCGAGTAGGCGCTGGAATCGGAACAGCACATCACTGCGCTGGAACTCTGCGGCCAAATCTTGGTAGCGATAATGGGAGGAGCTGGCTCGCTCGTGGATATCCTGTACCAAGAAGTAAATATTGAGGAACTTATCACCGGTTTGATTCGGGTGGCCACGTCGGGCACGGTGCAGCAGCGTCGCTTTAGCATCGTTGAGTGCACTGACCACTTTGGCATTTTTGGTCGCCGCTTGTAGGCGAAGCGGTTGCGGGACTAAATCAGCAACAGGGTTGAATAGCTGGCTTTTGCTATCAAGGTAGCAGGCTAGCTCGTTAAACACTTTTGATAGGCTCTGCTGAACCGGCTGGTTAGGCCATATAACCTGCCAGCTCAGTGACAGTAGTCCGTACCACGTTGCGCCACCGAGCAGCAGCATGGGCTGATACCATAAATTCGTGCTTTGATCGGCACCCAGCATGGTGTAGACCGCCAGCAGCAGCGAAGCAAAAGCGATGCTGGCGTAACGGGCGCCCATTGCCCCCAACATGATAAAGCCAAAGGTTGAGGTAAATAGCCCAATGGCAAACAGTGGCGGATAAGGGAATAATATTTCGATAGAAAAAGAAGCAAGAACGAAGCAAAGCAAGGTGGTGATTAGGGCCTTGATCCGCCCAGTCA
Source organism: Photobacterium lutimaris (assembly GCF_003025555.1). Classification (GTDB taxonomy): domain Bacteria; phylum Pseudomonadota; class Gammaproteobacteria; order Enterobacterales; family Vibrionaceae; genus Photobacterium; species Photobacterium lutimaris. Next base: position 310,511 of record NZ_PYMH01000006.1, read on the forward strand.
GGTTGTCATCGGTTTCAGCCAGCGCTGAAGCAATGATCCCGAGGACTAAAGGTGTGACTTCTGACGTTGCTTGTAGATACCAGCAGGGGAGAGCAACCCCAACCAAGGCGATCAGTACACGTATACTGTAGTTTATTCGGTCGTTCGCCCAGTAACGACGCAAGGTCAATTGTAAGCGGCTATTTGTCATTGTTTTTATGGTCTTCCTAGTGAAGCGCTAAAGATAGCAAACTTCCGTAATCAAGCGGTATAAATCCCTATAAAATTCATTGTTTCTAAGCCGAGCAGACCTTATACGCTTAAGTTTTGTTCGCCTGGGAGACGCCTAGCCGAAGCCTTCGGGCAGCGTTAGTTGGTAATGTCAATTGCGTTAGCGGTGTATCAAGTCACTCAACGACACATAAAAGCCTTTACCTTGTATGAAATTCCAACAACGCACGGCAATCATCATCTCAAAAGGTCAGCTTGCCCAGATTAATTAGCAGAAAATTTACGCATAAATTATTTTTGGCCGCTATTGTATAGCCAAGTGACTTTGAGTGGCAGAAATGGCACCTTAGTAAGCTCCCACAGGGTGAGTGTACTTGGGTAAATTTATATAACTTGATACTCTAAGTCCAAGTCGTTTTTTCGTTATTAGGTTAGATATATCTAATAATATGCGTAAAAGTTAGCGTAAGTAGAAGTAAGTTGAGTGTTGGTGACAGAATGCGTTTAACAGCAGGGTGGCTGGCCCAATGGCTCGCCCAAGGTGATTATTGCAGTATCGCTCTTGGTGATAATTGTTTAGTACTTGATAGCCAGACAGAAACAGAAGAAATTCCCTTCGATGAGTGGGATGGCGCCATAGAGGTTCATCGTGGTGTGATGTGGGGCAGTTTTGAATTGACCTCCGCTGATCAAGAGTATTGTTGGACAATACATGGCTTGCCGTGGCAGCAATGTAAGGCATTTGCCAATATGTTGCTTGAAGCCTACCGGAACTGGGCCCAGGGTCGGGTTGAAAAGCTGGATAACATGCTACCGGAAATGCTTACCCGTATTGATAGTTATGCGGAAGCAGAAGGTTATTTGCGTGAATCTTCCCATCGCCAATTACACCGTTACCTCGAGAACTCATTAGCGTCAACCGGATTAACCCGTGAATTGGCGGCATCGTTCCGTCCGTTGGCATTCGAAAAAGTTGAGCCATGGCTTGAAGGTAATGAAGAATGGGTGGAAGAGGCCAATAGCCAATGGTTGGAAAAAGAAACCGAAAAGTGGTCATCGTGGTTCGATAAGTTCGAATCTTCACCGTTAAATCCAACTCAGCGTGAAGCGGTTTTGATCAACCAAGATCATAACTTGGTGCTTGCGGGTGCCGGTAGCGGTAAAACCAGCGTGTTGGTTGCCCGTGCAGCTTACCTGATTGCCAATCAGCAGAGTCAGCCAGAAGAGATCCTGATGTTGGCCTTTGGCCGCAAAGCCGCCGAAGAAATGAGCGAGCGCTTGGCGACCAAAGTCAGCGATCGTATCAAGGTTGCTACCTTCCACAGTTTGGGTACGCAAATCATCAGGGCCGTTGAGAGCGAGATGCCAAGTGTTTCACCGGTTACGCTGGATGAAAAAGCTCGCGGCGAATGGATTTCTAACGTATTGACCGAGCAATGGGAAACGGCCGCTTCTGCCAAACGCTGGCAGAAACACCTTACCCAATGGCGTATTCCTGGTTTTAAATCGGATAACTCGATGGAAAAGCAGGCCAAAAGTGAGCAACTGGCCGCTTGGGTATGGCGTCATATTGAATTGATTGGTCAGCGAGGTGCGAACAAATCCCAGCTGGTCGAGAGTATAGAACAGCACGATAACGAATCGGCACGTGCTCGGATGAAGAGCGAGCTGGCGTTGCTGTGGCCGTGTTACCGTGCCTACGAGCAGCACTTGAAGACCAGCAAACAGATTGACTTCAACACCATGATCCAGCGGGCGACAGAATACGTCAAAGAGGGCAAGTTCACCCCGCCTTGGAAGTTTGTCATGGTGGATGAATACCAAGATATTTCACCGCATCGGTTGGCGTTAATAGAAGCGCTTTGCCAAGTGGGTGACAAAGCGCACCGGCCGACCTTGTTTGCCGTCGGCGATGACTGGCAGGCTATTTACCGCTTTGCCGGTGCCGATGTGAACCTGACCACTGGATTTGAACAGCGCTTTGGTGCCAGCCACATTACCGAGCTGGATACCACTTACCGCTTCAATAGCATGATCGGAGAAGTGGCGAATGCCTTTATTCAGCAAAATCCGAACCAGCTGAAAAAAGATCTCACCAGCTTCAAAAAGCAAAAGCGCAAAGCCGTAACCTTGCTGTGCCAGGATTTGATCGATCAGGAGCTGGCACAATTGGCGACGCAACAAAAAGGCGACGTGACCACCTTGCTATTGGGGCGCAATAACAACCAGCGACCAGAAAAGCTCAAGCAATGGCAGGAGAAATGGCCGCATCTTGGTCTGAACTTCATGACCTGCCACGCCAGTAAGGGCCGCGAAGCCGACTTTGTATTTGTCTTGGATGTCAACCGCGGTGTGTTCCCGGCGCCTGACCGAGACACTGGATTGGCTGCTTGTCTGCAAGCCCGCGGTGAAAGCTTCACCGACGCCGAAGAACGCCGGTTGTTCTACGTTGCAATCACCCGTGCTAAGAAACACGTATGGGTTTGTGCTGAGCCAGAGAAGCCATCAACGTTCGTCAATGAACTGATTGATGATGGCTATCCGGTAATGAATAAAATCAAGCGAGTGAAGACGAAGCAAAAGTAATAATACTTTAACCTTCAGCCACTCATTAATAAGCGAGTCAGCTACCGTTAGCCGACTCGCTTTTTTGTCGCCAGCGTTCGATCATTCTGCAAACCTGAAAAGTACAGATAATAATTGCGAGGCACATCAATTATCACAAATGATGAATGTGATATGACGAATCATTCATCATTACAACTCGCGTAACTTGATGTATACCATTGTTTTATATCCATATAAATGGATAATTAACACCTCGGTTTAGAGTGATATGATGAATTGTAATGATGCGCAATTCTTTATATAAAGCTGTTAGGATTAAGGCAGCGCATGGAAGAAGAAGATCTCATTGAAATAATTGATAGATATGTAGAAGTAAATGGAGTGCAAGCCGCAGAAACCACGCTCCTGAATAGATTGGCTCAGATTAAGAAATTGAGGGACGTGGATACTAGTCGAAAGCACCATCTTTTCAAAGATGAAGCTGACCTCAAAATGTGGTTCACTGAAAATATGAGTTGTGATTTTCATATTAGAAGTGAAGTGTGCGGCTATCTAAATGATCAGAAAGTAAAGATCGACTTCATGCTATACCCCAAAGAACATCTTATTGATTCCGGCTTTGTGCCAGAGCCGTTTGGCGTTGAGGTGAAGTACTTGCCCGTAAATACACGGTTTACAAAGAAATCAAGTAGGGCGTTGTGGCAAACAGTGTCATATAACCATGCAAAGTTTACAGCTAAAAACGGTGAGACATATTCCCCCAAATTTTGTGTCTTGTTTTCAAACTTGTCCTTTAAACATGAACATGAAATGTTAGGTAAATATGAGCGAGACGCTGAAAACGATAAAATGCAGTGGAATGGGATGCTACATTTAGCGAATCACGCAGGGGTAGGGATATTACAAGTTAGAGGCTCGCGAAAGTATTTTAACGGTTGGGTTCTTAGGTATGCAGGTGGCGTTTACTTCAGCGCAAGCTTTTATGACCACCAAAAACGTTATGAACCATCGAATCTCAAACTCATTGACAAAACTAGGGTGGGTAACTTTTAATCCTAACAAAAACATTAAGGTGACGCGTTACACTCGGCGGTTTTAGTATGGAGTTCGGTGCGCTTGGTAGGTTAGTCGTGGCGCACCTTATGCCCGGCGCTGGCGGATCCCCACATAATTTAAGCACGATAACTGCTCCTCGCCATGAGAATAAGGGTATGCTGTGCCCAACATATTGCTGATTCGTTGACGTGATATTCAAGTCGTCGAAAAACTTCTTTTCCTAATCTAACGAACGATAGAACTCGGCGGTCTTTTATTGAATTAGCCTGAAAATGATGGTGCCAGCCGTTGTGCTCAGCAATTATCCCAAACCACCAATAGACGATAAAGGCGAGCAAACCGATGAGAAGTAGGATGTCGAATCGTTTAGGGTCATGAGTCCGGCTTTGACGTAAGCCAAAACCATATTGTGGACTCTTTAAGTCTCGGAACGTTTCTTCGATTTGCATTCGCTTGGTGTATAGCCTGACGATACACCGGGCTGAAAAGATATTTGTTGGGACATTGGTAGCCAGTAACCAAGGCTCAATTGCTGATTTTCGATGGACAGCTTGGGCAGAGAAGTGCTCTCGACCTTTTGGGCGATCTTTACGTTTTGTTGGTGTTTGTTTTTTATAGAGATGAAGATGGCAAAGTAATGGTTTTCGTTTGGCGAGTTGTGAGAGCTCTAGGTATTTAGCTTTGCTATTTGCTTTATCAAACAACGCCTTAATGTGCATCCATTGCTTGTTGTGAAAAACATTCACATCGCCACGAACTCTGCCTAAGTAGCACCACCCTAAGCTTTCAACTTGTCGAAACCAGGTGTTACGAAAGCCTGCATCGGTGACGATAATAGGGATGATATGCGACGGTAAAACGGCTTTGAAATTGTCGAGAAATTGCTGGTGACTGCGCGGAGAGTTATAATTTTTGAAGGTGAAAGTTTGCTCGAACAGTGTCACGGATCGACCGTCAACGGCAACGGATGCTCTGAGTACCATGAGCCGTTCATATTCACGAATATCAGCCCAATCGACTAAGACAATGGGCTGTGGATTAACCGAACAAAACTGATGGCAGTGCCAACGATAAATATCGAGTCTGTCATGATGCAGGTGATTGTTACCTAATAAACGATCAACACGTTTAATACAGTGCTTCGTTTTTGCCTTTGATGGAAGCGAACGGCCGAGCAAGGTTAGTGTCAGTGCATCATTGCTAAGCAATGCTTGCACCGAGTCCATGAGTGATTTGAGTCTCTTTTTATGCATGTTAGGGCATTGATTTTCCAGCGACTCGTGTAGTATTTGAATATCACGCATTTTGCTTTCAATCTTTTAAGTTTGTAGTGAATTCATTAGATCAGAAGGTAAGGTGCGTGTCTACTTATTGAACTACAAAGGTATTTTGTGGGGATTCATAAGTGCCCGGCGTTATGGGTATTAAAATTAAAACTATGGGGTAACTTTATGCTTTTTAAAGAAAAGTTATTACTTTCTAATTGTGATTCAGTTAGAAAGTTGAATAAGGATGAGATACGGAAAAGGTTTTTAACAGGGATGGCATTTGCTGACGGTGTTGTTCTTTCTCCTAACACCCTTATTGATAATATTGATTTCTATGAGTTAATAACCCGACGAAATCTTGTTAAATATCTGAATGAGGAAGGAAGTGGCAAGCTTGTCATCAGGGGTTTTAATTGCGATAAAGATCAAAATTTAATCGACTATTTTGAAAGACTCCCTCCTGATTACATAATTTCTAGCTTCTATGGAAGCCCTAAAAAGTCAGAATTGACTGATAGCCAATATATTGAAATTTCATCTAGAATCAAGTTAGTACAACAAGCATTAGATAATATTAATTACAATGTTGAAAAAGTCACAGCATCTAAAGAAGCATTAAGAAATGAAATATCTAAAAGATTAGATGATAATGCAATTTTCGGTCATTACTTTTTAGGTGATGGAGAGAGGTTGCTATTTAAATTAGCTAATGAAGATAAATATTCCAGATCCCAATGGTATCAAGTGTCGGATGACTACTTTGGAAATAAAAGCCCTGTAGAATCTTCTAAATTTAAGGCTGAAGTGATAAATCCAGCTTATAACTCTCTATTTGCATCAAAGGGTGAAGGCTTTCTCCAAGACGATATTAAGTTTCTTCAGGATGTACCTGAGGTGATATTAGATTCAGGTATTATTTTTAAGTCGTTAAAAAATGAGATAAAACTTATCGAGTATCCTTACAAGGCCTTTGAGCTTGTAACCAGCTTTGGTTCTGGGGAAATTATGAAGTACATTACTGATGAAGCTTTAGGGTATATTGAAGATAAACTTACAGAAAAAGGTCAAACGTATCTTACCAGAAAAAACTGGTTTGGTATGTATAATAGGATGCAAAGTGCAATAGGACTTGAATTGAAGTGAAAACGGTTTATGAAAATCCTTGGTTTAAAGTAACCAAAAATGGGTTATTCCACTATATTGAAGAAAATGGTTCTGATAACGGAGCTGTTATTGTAATTATCGAAGGTGAATCATTTGTTTTTGTAAAAGTTAATCGTCCTGCACACTCTGATGAACTAATCGAATTTCCTAGAGGGTACGCAAATCATGATGAGAGTAGTAAAGAGTGCGCTTTACGAGAACTATTAGAAGAAACTGGCTATGTTATTGAAAGGGGGAGTATAGAAAAGCTTGGTGTTGTTAAGCCAAATACAGCCATATTAGCTTCAACGATAAATGTATTTCTTGCTCATGTTTCAAAAGAAGAACAAGTGCAAGAGCATGATTCTGAAGTAATTGAAATCATCCGTATTCCTATCAGTGAGATGAAACAAAAAATACTGAGTGGTTTGGTTGTCGATGGGATTTCATTGTCAGCATTAGCCTTATTCTGGTGTAAATACCCATAACAAATAAGGATACGTGTCGCGCAGCCGACACTTCTATCCGGTTGTTGGACAAGCCCGTATAACCTTATTAAGTAAATTGCTCGGAGGGAGTTTGATGGGCGTTGCGCCCGTGACTTTGCTCAAGACGAGCGCAGCCTAGAAGTGATAACAAT
>NZ_PYMH01000007.1 GCF_003025555.1 Photobacterium lutimaris
TGCTTGGCGACCATAGCATTATGGACCCACCTGATCCCATGCCGAACTCAGTAGTGAAACGTAATAGCGCCGATGGTAGTGTGGGGTCTCCCCATGTGAGAGTAGGACATCGCCAGGCTCCCAATTTAGATATTCATGTTGAACGATGGGTATCGGATAGAGACGAAAGTGTCTATCACCGTGTGGAGCGGTAGTTCAGTTGGTTAGAATACCGGCCTGTCACGCCGGGGGTCGCGGGTTCGAGTCCCGTCCGCTCCGCCACTTATTCAGACAGAGTTAAGTCTTTAAAATAACTACAGGGGTATAGCTCCAATTGGCAGAGCAGCGGATTCCAAATCCGCGTGTTGGGAGTTCGAATCTCTCTACCCCTGCCACATACGAAGCCTCAGTCGAAAGACTGGGGCTTTTTTACATCTGTTGCTTCTGTGAAGCAATGTTGGGAGAACTAGGCGTCCCCCTGGCTCGCCAGCTCTGTCGAATCTCCGGAGTACCGGCCCTGTCACCCCCTGCCACTTTCAAAGCTCTAGACTACGCGTCCCGGCAGAAATACTGGAGCCTTTTTCGTATCTGCTACTTCTGCAATATCGTCTTGGTAAGCTAGGATCTCTCCTCAATGTTGATACTTCCTTGGCAGTTGATTTTCCTATATTTATCAATGCTGTGACTCGGTTTGAGAAATTCCGTTTGATCTCCGGTGATTTGGCAGTAGAATGAATAATAGATTAGGGGTGTAGCTCCAATTGGCAGAGCAGCGGATTCCAAATCCGCGTGTTGGGGGTTCGAATCCCTCCACCCCTGCCAGATCTAAAACCTCAGCAGAGATGCTGAGGTTTTTTTGTATCTGTCATTTTTCCAAAATGAAGTTGGAGTGGCCAGCCCGCTTGGAGCACCAGCCCGGTCGAATCTCCGGAGTGCCGGCCCAGTCTACCTCAGCCATCTTCAAGGCTCTAGACTACGCGTCCCGGCAGAAATCGTATGCGCAGTATTTAAGTTTTACTGCATGCTGGCCTCAGGCTAGGCGTCTCCGTCTAAAGGCTGGGCTTTATTACGCCTGTGCTTTTGGCATCTAATAATTATTTTCGCTTGTTGTTCGTGGGGATAAGCGATAGCATTTAGCCATTGTCATCGCCTAAAGCGTTGACGGGTGATGGAGTTCCACCTTTAACCGCTCAACCGAGATAATGACTCCTGCTGTAGTAGGATAGATCCGTCTATGGTGGGGCTTGTTATTTGCCGTAGCATCTATCCTTGTGAGTAATCCCAGATAAAGATAGATATGGTATGGCGCATCCATTAAGTTCAAATCCTAAAATTTTCGTTCAAATCCTCCGTTGGACGCTTCTCATTATCCCCGTAGCCGTTATTGTCGGCTCGCTGAATGCCTTTTTCCTGTGGATCCTCAGTGTTGCGACTGCAACTCGTATCGATAATCCATGGCTTATATATCTTTTGCCGTTGGCTGGTTTAGTGATTGTTTACTGCTACCGCAATTTAGGGAAAAACTCCGAGGGCGGTAATAACCTTATCATGGATGAAATCCATGAACCCGGTGCCGGGATCCCAGCCCGTATGGCTCCCTTGGTCTTGATTACAACGGTGATCACCCACCTATTCGGTGGGTCGGCAGGCCGTGAGGGAACGGCCGTGCAAATTGGCGGGGCTTCTACTCATTGGCTAGCACGTAAATTTAAGCTGAATGAGTCTGACACTCGGCTTATTCTTATTGCCGGTGTAGCCGCTGGCTTTGGGGCTGTATTCGGCACCCCGATGACTGGCGCTATTTTTGCCCTTGAGGTATTGGCGATAGGCCGTTTGCGCTACGATGCGATAATTCCCGCCTTATTCGCTGCAATTTTGGCAGATGTTGTCTGCTCGGCTTGGGGCGTGCACCATACTCACTACCGCATCGATTTCCTTGAAAATATCACCTTGTTTGAGCATGCCGTCAAAGTGGACTTGTGGATGATCGCCAAAATTGTGATTGCTGCCGTTGCATTTGGCTTGGCGGGTTATTTGTTCGGTGAGCTGACCCATGCTTTCAAAGATATCTTTAAGGCAACCCTGAAAAATCCGTATTTGATTGTGGTCGTCGGGGGTTTGATCGTCATTGGTGCTGTGCAGCTCATTGGTAACTATGACTATATCGGTCTGGGTGTTTACTCGAGCCGAGAAGGTGGTGTCAGTATCTTAACCGCTTTCCAGGAGGGTGGTGCCGAATGGTACAGCTGGTTAATCAAGCTGTTGTTGACAGCTGTCACCCTGGCCGCCGGTTATAAGGGCGGCGAGGTTACACCACTGTTTTTTGTTGGCGCAACATTGGGTAATACCATGGCTTGGGTGCTTGGTGCCCCTGTTGATTTGTTTGCTGCTTTGGGTTTCTTGGCGGTATTTGCCGCGGCAACCAATACGCCACTGGCTTGTACCATTATGGGGGTTGAGCTGTTTGGAGCCGAGCACATGTTGTATTTTGCCATTGCGTGCTATACCGCTTATTTCTTCAGTGGCCACACCGGGATCTATTCATCGCAGCGAGTGGCGGTACCTAAGCTGCTTGACTTGGATGGTGCGCCGAAGATTACCCATAAACTGGGTGAGTTGAGAGAAACCCATTCCTCATTGCTTAAATCACTTGTGAAGCGCTTCAAATAATTTTGTTTGAACGAGGCTTGTGATGCAAAGGTATTAATGTTTTTGCCAATTCAGTATTAATTTTATGGGTTCCGCCTTGCTGATGCTGAGCCCCTTTCATATACTGCTAATTCAACTTGTCGGAGTGCCATTTGGCTGAGACCGCATTGCGGGATCCGTAGAACCTGATCAGGCTAATACCTGCGAAGGGAACAAGAGAGACTCTTCTGTATCACTGTATCCACAGTGGCAGTATCAGACGAAACTATACACCTAACGTATAGCCTCTTGTTTACGCACCCATCCGCCAAGCAACTTCCCCCTTTATGGACAAAAAAGGAAATTGCTATGTCGAATCGCAAACAAGCGAGACTGGAAGCGAAACAATTTATCGATTCACTCACCACCCAGGCTTACCCTAGCTCTCGGAAAGTCTATGTTACTGGTAGTCGCGAAGATATCCGTGTACCCATGCGTGAAATCACCTTGGCCGATAGCCTAGTTGGTGGCACCAAAGAAGACCCTGTTTTTGAACCCAATGAGCCGATACGTGTTTATGACACTTCGGGTTTTTATACTGATCCTGAGCAACCCGCTGATATTTATGCCGGCCTGCCTAAACTGCGTGAGGCATGGATTGAGGAGAGGGGGGATACAGAGTATCTCGATGAGCTCAGTTCGCAATATTCCAAGGCTCGCTTGGCTGATGACACGCTTGATGAACTGCGCTTTGAACAGCAGGCGCGTATCCGTCGCGCCAAGACCAGTGCCAATGTCACCCAGTTGCACTATGCCCGCCAGGGGATCATTACGCCCGAAATGGAGTTTATCGCCATTCGTGAAAACATGGGGCGGGCTAAATATCGCGATGAGGTGCTAAACCAGCAGCATCCGGGTATGGCCTTTGGTGCTAACCTTCCTGAAGAAATCACCCCAGAATTTGTCCGCCGCGAAGTTGCCGAAGGCCGGGCTATCATCCCTTGTAATATCAATCACCCTGAATCTGAGCCGATGATCATTGGTCGTAATTTTTTGGTCAAGGTCAATGCCAATATCGGCAACTCGTCGGTTAGCTCTTCTATTGAAGAAGAGGTTGAAAAGTTAGTGTGGTCTACCCGTTGGGGAGGCGACACAGTGATGGATCTTTCAACCGGACGAAATATTCACGAAACCCGCGAGTGGATTATTCGTAACAGCCCGGTTCCGATTGGCACCGTACCTATGTACCAGGCGCTGGAGAAGGTCAACGGGATTGCTGAGAACCTCAACTGGGAGGTGTTCCGTGACACCTTGCTTGAGCAAGCTGAGCAGGGTGTGGATTACTTCACGATTCATGCCGGTGTCTTGTTGCGCTATGTCCCAATGACGGCCAAAAGGCTCACCGGTATTGTTTCGCGCGGCGGTTCGATCATGGCCAAATGGTGTTTGGCTCATCATCAGGAAAGCTTCTTGTATGAGCACTTCCGCGAGATTTGCGAAATCTGTGCTCAGTACGACATCGCCCTGTCGTTGGGGGATGGCCTGCGTCCGGGGTCGGTAGCTGATGCTAATGATGAGGCACAGTTCAGTGAGTTGCGTACTCTGGGTGAGCTGACCAAGATCGCCTGGGAATACGATGTCCAGGTGATGATTGAGGGACCGGGCCATGTGCCGATGCACATGATCAAGGAAAACATGGAAGAGCAGCTCAAGCACTGCGATGAAGCACCGTTTTACACCTTGGGGCCTCTGACGACTGATATTGCTCCGGGTTATGACCATATTACCTCAGGCATCGGTGCTGCCCTGATTGGCTGGTACGGTTGTGCCATGCTGTGCTACGTCACACCGAAAGAACACCTCGGCCTACCGAATAAAGAAGATGTAAAGGTGGGGCTGATCACGTACAAGCTGTGTGCCCATGCGGCAGACTTAGCAAAAGGCCACCCCGGTGCTCAAGTACGCGATAACGCCTTATCGAAGGCACGCTTTGAATTCCGTTGGGAAGATCAATTTAATCTGGCTTTAGACCCTGAAACGGCTCGAGCCTACCATGATGAAACACTCCCTCAGGAGTCCGGCAAGATCGCGCATTTCTGTTCGATGTGCGGACCGAAATTCTGCTCGATGAAGATCTCACAAGAAGTTCGCGACTATGCGAAAGGGCTGGAAAAAGAAGGTGATTTAGCGGTGAAGATGTTGGATGACCCACTTGAAGGCATGCAGCAAAAAGCCGATGAATTCCGGGCAAGGGGAAGTGAGCTTTATCACCCAATTAAAGAGGAAAGTTAATGAACGCGTTGTGTTTACCCGACCACTTAGCGCCATTGCTGATGCACATTGAGCCATTGTTGGCAGCCGCCGACAAATACCAGCTCGGTGAGGCCGTGAGTATGGAGTGGAGCGGATCGGAGGTGGTAGACATTCACCAAGAAGGCGTGGCCTTCGCGGTGGCGTTTAATCCGTCCGAAGCGATGACTCAGGGGATAGAGGTACGTGATCAGTGGATCGCCCCTTACCCATCACTGGCAGAGATGCAGCAGCAGGTGGCGGAGAATCCGGCACTGGTTGTTTGTGGGCTACCGACAGAGCGAGGCTGTGTCGATATGTGGCACCATCTCGGTGAAGCCCGGGCTGTGTATTGTCATCATGCCGGCGCCAGTGAGCCGCAGCGTGCGATGTTGCTGGCTGCTCTGGCGTTGGACTATCCACTGGAAGATGCGGTAACCCTGTCGCGCGCCCATGCCCGTGGCTATTTGGAAAGTCACTCGGATGGTTATGGGGAAACCGGCTGGCCAGTGGTGCGCTCGCTTTTCCCGCGTCCACTGACTGTCAACCATCCAGAAAGCAGCGAGCTTGGTTGGGTAAGCAAAGAAGTGGCCGTAGCACCGTTTGCCTCGGTCGAACGCAATAAGTTGGCGCTGTATCCGGTTGTCGATACTGCTGATTGGGTAATCCGCTTGCTCGATTTGGGGGTGAAGACGACCCAGCTACGGATCAAAGATCCATCAGAGCCAACATTGCCTGCGCAGATCGCCAGTATTGTGGCAGCCGGCAAGCAACATGGTGCGCAGGTCTTTGTAAATGATTACTGGCAGTTGGCTATCGATAACCAAGCTTATGGTGTTCATCTGGGGCAGGAAGATTTGGAAACGGCCGATCTGGCGGCAATCCAACAGGCTGGACTTCGTCTTGGCCTTTCAACCCATGGTTACTACGAGATCCTGCGGGCGGCAGAATTTGCCCCAAGCTATATTGCATTGGGCCATATCTTCCCTACCACAACCAAAGACATGCCATCCAAACCGCAGGGGTTGAACCGTCTAGCGCTATATCAGAAGTTGATTGGCGATGCGTTCCCGACTGTCGCGATTGGCGGTATTGATTTATCGCGAGCCGAGCGGGTATGGCGTACTGGGGTGAGCAGTGTGGCGGTGGTACGAGCCATTACCCAAGCGGATGATCCGGCACAGGCGGTCGCAGCATTTGATGACATCTTGGTCCGTAACCCAGCCGAATAGGGAGGAAATCATGCTCAGTGATCAGGAATTTCTTCGCTATAACCGTCAGATCATGCTGCCGCAGATCGGTGAGTCTGGTCAGCAGTCATTGGCCAACGCTCAGGTGTTGTTGGTTGGTGCGGGCGGCTTGGGATCGGCGGCGGCTCTGTACCTTGCCGGTGCTGGGATCGGGAATCTGGTGATTGCCGATGATGACACTGTTGATAGTTCTAACTTGCAACGCCAGGTGGTTTACCGCGATAGCGATCAAGGCAAAGCAAAGGCTGAGATGGCAGCAGAGCAACTGCAGGCGTTTAACCCGTACATTCGTATCCGGGCCGTTAAGGCTCGATTAGCTGCTCAGCGGTTGGCGATGGAAGTCTCGTTGGCTGATGTGGTCCTTGATTGCTCCGATAATCTAGAGACACGCTACGCTGTCAACCAAGCCTGTTTCAAGACCAACACACCGCTGATCTCAGGGGCGGCTATTCGTTGGCAGGGGCAACTGATGGCATTTGATTTTCGCCAGGGTAAGGGGCCGTGTTACCACTGTTTATTCCCGCGCCAGACAGGGGCCGTTGACGAGCCGCAGAATTGCAGTAACTCAGGCATTGCCGGCCCGGTGGTAGGCACTGTGGGTACCTTGCAGGCACTGGAAACCATTAAATTACTGACCGGTGCAGGCGAAGTGGGCTTTGGCTCCCTACGCCAGTTCGATGGTCTGACGATGGGCTGGCAAGCCTTTCAATTACCGACAGATAGATCGTGCCCAGTTTGCGGGACGGGAGAATAAAACCACTATGACAACAGCAACTCTGATCCAAGTCCGGGTCAATGATAAACCGGTGGAGGTGCCTGAAGGGCAGTCTCTCAATGCCCTGCTGATCCAACTGGATATGCCGCTTCAGGCCACTGCGGTTGCAATTAATGAAGATATCGTGGCCCGTAGTGAGTGGGACACAACAATACTAAGCACCGGCGATCGCATCGCCCTGTTCCAAGCGATTGCAGGAGGATAAATGCTAACTATCGCTGATAAGACGTTCTCGTCACGCCTGTTTACCGGCACCGGTAAGTATGCCAGCCGCCACGCTATGGCGGAATCGATCATTGCCTCTGGCTCTGAGTTGGTCACCATGGCCCTCAAACGTGTGGATATCGAAAGCCGTGATGATGATATTCTCGCGCCGCTGGTCGGGGCCGGGGTCAATTTGTTGCCAAATACTTCCGGTGCCAAAAATGCCAAAGAAGCCGTATTCGCGGCCAAACTGGCCCGTGAAGCTCTGGGGACCAATTGGCTGAAGCTGGAAATCCACCCTGATCCTAAGTACTTGATGCCCGATCCGATTGAGACCCTGGCGGCTGCCGAGGAGCTGGTGCGCGAAGGCTTTATTGTCCTCCCTTATTGCCATGCCGATCCGGTACTGTGTAAGCGTTTGGAAGAAGTCGGTTGTGCGGCCGTCATGCCATTGGGGGCACCGATTGGTTCCAACAAAGGGCTGGCCTCGCGTGATTTTCTTGAAATCATCATTGATCAGGCCAGGGTACCTGTGATTGTTGATGCCGGTATTGGCGCGCCGTCCCATGCTGCTGAAGCGATGGAGATGGGGGCTGATGCGGTATTGGTGAACACGGCGATAGCGGCAGCGGCTGATCCGATTGTGATGGGGCGTGCCTTTAAGCTTGCCGTCGAGAGTGGCCGGATGGCGTATGAAGCGGGTTTGGCGGGGACGGTTAACCATGCCATTGCCTCTAGCCCTTTAACTGCTTTCTTGGATCAGTCTGCTTAAGGAGCCTGCGATGAGTTTCGTTGATGAGTGGAAGCAGCTTGATTGGGATGATATCCGGCTGTCGATCTATGGTAAGACGGCGGCGGATGTTGAGCGGGCACTGTGCAAACCCAAGCGTGATTTGGATGATTTCAAAGCGCTGATCTCGCCGGCGGCAGAACCTTATCTCGAGCAGATGGCACAGCAGTCGGCGGCGCTGACCCGCAAGCGCTTCGGGCATACGGTGTCGTTTTACATTCCGTTATACCTATCCAACCTGTGTGCCAATGCGTGTACCTACTGCGGTTTCTCCATGGAAAACCGCATTAAGCGCCGCACCCTGAATATGGCTGAAATTGAGCGTGAATGTGAGGCAATCAAAGCCAAGCAGTTCGACAGTATCCTGTTGGTGACCGGTGAGCATGAGCGTAAAGTCGGGATGGAATACTTTCGAGAAGCCCTGCCAGCGATTAAATCCCATTTCAGCTATTTGGCAATGGAAGTCCAGCCGTTGGAGCAGGATGAATATGCTGAGCTGAAAACCCTCGGCTTGGATGCGGTGATGGTTTATCAGGAAACCTACAGTGCGCCGACTTACGCCCAGCACCATTTGCGCGGCAACAAGATGGACTTTGAGTACCGGTTGGCCACGCCTGATCGCTTGGCAAAAGCAGGGATTGATAAGATTGGGATCGGCGCACTGATTGGCCTTGAAGAGTGGCGTACTGACTGCTTCTTTGCCGCTGCGCACCTTGACTATCTTGAGCGTGCCTACTGGCAAACACGGTATTCGATTTCCTTCCCGCGTCTGCGTCCGTGTGAAGGTGGCTTGCAGCCCAAATCGGTGATGAATGATCGCCAATTGGTGCAGCTGATCTGTGCCTACCGGTTGTTTAATCCTGAGGTTGAGCTGTCGCTGTCGACCCGAGAATCGGCACAGTTCCGAGATAATGTGCTGCCATTGGGGATCACCACCATGTCGGCCGAGTCCAAGACCCAACCGGGGGGGTATGCTGACGATGTACCGGAGTTGGAGCAGTTTGCGATCAGTGATGAGCGCCCGGCAGTCGACGTCGCCGCAGCGGTCAAGCAGCGTGGCTTCGAGGTGGTGTGGAAGGACTGGCACCACGCGTATTCGGGCTAACAGGCAGTGAGTATTTGGCGCTATACCTGCATCGAAAGTGCTCATTGATAGTTATAAACTCTGCGCTCTCACTTTGCTCTAGCGCCAAACGCTACACAGCTAAGATCGAATGGTTTAAAGATAAAAAAACGCCCGCACAGATTATCTGTGCGGGCGTTTTTCATTTTGTTGTTAGCGTTATGTCATCAACGCGGTGATTAACGCGTTAGCGGTGCTGTGGCCTGCTCTAGCCATGCCAGATCATCGCCTTGCAGCGATGGGCTCAGCACATCGAAAACGCTCTGGTGGTAGGTGTTCAGCCAGCTAAGCTCTGCATCAGTCATCAGTGCCAGATCAACCAAGCGACGGTCAATAGGGGCACGGGTCAGAGACTCGAAGCCCATCACGGTCATGTCACCGGCGGTTTCCACTTCCACAACCAGCTCCAGGTTTTCGATGCGGATCCCGAACGCATCAGCGCGGTAGTAGCCCGGTTCGTTCGACAGCACCATACCCGGTAGCAGGGCGGTTGGATTGTGTACTTTAGCGATACGCTGCGGGCCTTCGTGGACACTCAGGAAGTGGCCGACACCATGGCCGGTACCGTGGTCGTAATCAAAGCCATAGGCCCATAGGTGCTGACGCGCAAGGGCATCAAGTTGTGAACCTGTGGTGCCTTTCGGGAAACGGGCCGACGCCAAGCCGATATGGCCTTTTAATACCAGGGTGAAGGTTTGCTTTACCTCATTGCCCGGCTCGCCGATGGCGATTGTGCGGGTGATGTCGGTCGTGCCGTCTGGGTACTGGCCGCCCGAATCCACCAGGTAGACATTGTCCATCTCCAGTACGCTTGGCTCTGGTTGGTTATTGTGGTTGTAGTGACACATGGCGGCGTTGCCAGCAGCGGCCGAAATCGTATCGAAGCTGACATCGGTACAACGGCTGTCTTCGCTGCGGAATTGCCACAGTTTGTCCGACAGAGTGCCTTCGTCCAGTAGGTTGCCCTGTGCGACTTGGCTATCCACCCAGGCGAGGAACTTGCTGACTGCCACGCCATCGCGGATATGGCAGGCCTTCATGCCGGCAATTTCCGTTGGGTTCTTGGCGGCTTTCGGCAGCAGGCAAGGATCGGCGGCTTCCAGTAGTGTGGCATCGGCATCACGCAAGGTTTGGCTGGCCCAGGCATTGCTGGTGGCCGGATCAACCAACACGGTTTTGCCTGAAAGTTGCTGGAGGCCAGCTTCCAGAGCGTCAGGGGCATTGACGCGTACGCCTTCGCCAACATGGGCGGTGAAGCCTCCTGGCAAACGGCTTGGGTCAATATAGAAATCCACGCTTTGATCGGCATGAAGTAGCGCCGTTGATAGCAGAACCGGCAGGCTCGGTACATCGCTACCACGGATGTTAAGCAACCAAGCAATGCTGTCGAGCTGGGTCAGCAGTACCGCATCGGCTTTTTGTTGGGTGAGCTCGGCGGCAATCCGTGCTCGCTTGTCGCTGCTGCTCTGGCCGACAAAATCCAGTCCCATCAATTTGGCTTGCGACAAGGTCGCAGCTGGGCGGTCGGACCAAAAGAGCTCGATGGGGTTGTCGCTAATGCTGACCAGCTCCAATTCACCCGCAACTTGCGCTTGGGTGCGAGTCAGCCAAGCGGCGCTGTGCAGGCGTGGGTCGATAGCCACTTTGCTGTTCGGTGCCAGGTTGTCCAATGCCCATTGTACCGGCGGCTCATCAATCAGGTGGCGGTATTCGTAGACATCACCCGGTACCTGCTTGCGAACTTGGACCACATAGCGGCCGTCGACAAACATGGCTGCCTTATCGCGGGCAATCACAGCCATACCCGCCGAGCCGGTAAAGCCGGTCGCCCAGTGCAGGCGCTCGTTATGGGCCGGGATATATTCGCCCAGATATTCATCTTCGTGGGGGATCAAAAGGGCGTCGAGCTGGTTTGCTTCCAGCCACTGGCGGATCTGCGCGACGCGTTGCGAGATAACTGCTTGCATGGGTGTATTTTTCCTTTCACTAAGTCACCGTCCGTGTGACGGCTATGAGGGCAGCCTGAATAACAAATACCCCTGTTCCCCGTGGGGAAAACAGGAAATGTTGGCTGTTCAGGCTGATCTCCCTAAATTAGCGCTTTTGTGTAATAGCTGCAATTAGCTAACAGACAAATCACGGCAGCGCGAGGTGATAATTTGCCGTAACCAGCTATGTCCTGGGTCTTTTTCTTGATGTTGATGCCAAAAGAGGGTGTAAGCCATAGGAGGAAGTGCTGACGGTAGAGGAAGAACCGCAAGCTCTAACTGGGCGGCAATATAGCCGGCAAAATGACTTGGGGCGGTGAACACCAGATCAGTATGGGTACACAGGCTAGCGGCACTATTGAAATCGGGCACATACATCGCGATATCACGCTGCAGGCCCCGCTCGGCCAGTTTGTAATCGAGCAGCCAGCGGTCATCATTGCCGCAGCGCACTTGGATATGACGTTGCTGCAGATAGCAAGTTTCATCCCATGGCTGTGCTAGGGCCGGATGGTCTTTACGGACCAAGCAGCATTGGGTATCACGGCACAGTTCGGTAAACACGATCCCTTTGGGAGGCATCAGGGTCAGCATGGCATCCTTGGGATTGAGATCCTTACCGGTAATACCGAAGTCCACTTCGCCACTGATCAGTTTTTCAAAGGTATTGGACTCCCAGGCTTGGGTATCGAGGATGATATTGGGCCCTTCCGCAAAAATATCACCGAGGAACTGGGGCAGGAACAGCGGGTAGGCGCTCTCGACCAGCGCCATGCGGAAATGGCGGTCGCTGGTTTGGGGGACAAACGCCGCTGGGGCAGTCAGGTGCTCGATATCTCTGAGTAGTTGTTCGAGCTGTGGCATCAAGGCCATGGCGCGGGGAGTTGGCCTCATGCCGTGGGCGCTACGGACAAACAAGGGGTCATCGAATTGCTCGCGCAGGCGGTTGAGACTCTTGCTAACGGCCGATTGGCTCAGACATAGCCGCTTGGCGGCCAAGGTGACGCTGCCTTCTTCCAGTAAGACATGAAGACAAACCAACAAGTTGAGATCCAATCTGGCGAGTTTTTCAAATGACACGTTAGCGCTCCCCCGTCAATGAAGTGATATTCCCAAATGGAAAATCGGTGTTGAATATATACCATTTCTATTCATATCTTGAACACCGTAAACTGCCGCCATTGCTCAACAGGATAAAACTATGCAACCGAAAAACTCTGCGGATAAACGGCTGGTGGCCTTGATGGTTACCCTGGTGCTGTTTAGCCCGCTTGCCATTGATATTTATCTGCCAGCGCTACCGGCGATGGCGGAGACCTTTGCCGTTGATCTGACCCGAGTGCAAGATACGATAACTTGGTTCATGTTTAGCTTGGGCCTTGGCCAACTGCTGGCTGGACCGCTGGCAGACCGATTTGGCCGCCGTCCTATTGCTTTAGCTGGTATCGCGATTTACGGCGCGAGTGCCACGCTGGCGTATGTTGCCCAGTCTTTGGATATGTTATTGGTTGCCCGTTTATTGCAGGGCTTTGGAGCTTGTGCGACATCGGTAGCGGCATTTGCGGCAGTGCGTGACAGTTTCGGCCCAGAGAAAAGCGGCCGGATGATCAGCTATCTGAATGGCGCGATCTGTTTTATCCCTGCTTTAGCCCCTTTGCTGGGAACCTGGCTGACCCATCAGTTTGGCTGGCGTGCTAACTTTAGCTTCATGGCTGGCTTTGCGCTGGTCGCGGGCTTGTTTATCTTGATGTTGTTCCGTGAAACTCGCCCGGCTGATACTGATATATCCGGCTCGGCGATTAGTTTATCACGCTACTGGTCTGTCCTAAGGGAACCGACTTTCTTGTACCATGCCAGTATGTGTATGTTGGCGATGGCAGTGATCCTTGCTTATGTTACCTCGGCACCTGCGTGGTTGATGGTTGAACTCGGTCAGAGTATGAACCAGTTTACCTTGTGGTTTGGTATCAATGCTGCGCTGAATATCTTGGCTTGTATGGTTGCCCCTAAATACATTGATCGCTTTGGCTCGCGAATGACGCTCAATACTGGTCTGGTGATTTTGGTACTGGCTGGCATGCTGATGTTGTTGGTTGGCCATATTGCCCAAGCGTGGGCCTTCATGGCACCGATCTTTATGTCCTCGTTCGGCTTTGCCTTTGTGCTTGGTTCGGCGGCGGGCAAGGCACTGGCACCGTTCGGTGACCGTGCCGGTACGGCTGCCGCGTTGCTTGGTTTGTTCCAGATGAGTGGTGCTGGTGCGATGGTAAGCCTGACCCAACGCTTGGGCTTGAGCTCACCTGACTTGATGGTATTGCAGATGTGGTTGTTGGTCCCGGGCCTGTTGATTTTGTGGACCAAATTCGGCCGCCGTTGGCATGCGCCTGTGACCGCTTAATAGAAAATGCTCGATAATAAAAAGACGCCGCCCCTTTGAAGGCGCAGGGTCTCGACAACCCGTACTTACTCGCTTGCCTGCCACTTAGTGGCAGGCTTTTTTTTGTTTTTTTAAGGCGTTTAAGGCTAAACCGGGGTTTCGGTTTGCTGTTTTTTGCCTTTCCACTGCTGGATAAGCAGGCCGAATACTATCAGCACCAAGCCAACCAAGGTCGACGTGTGGATCTCCTCGCCGATAATCGTTGCCAGTAGCATCAGTGAGATAAACGGGGAAATGAAGATCAGGTTGCTGATCCGCGCCGTGTTACGGGTCAGTTTGAGCGCGTTGATCCACAGCACAAAGGTGATTCCCATCTCGAACAAACCGACATAGCTTACCGCCGCCCAGCCTTGCCAAGGGATCGCTGTCCAGCCACCGATGTAAAGACTCAGGCCAATAGAAAAAGGCAATGAGACCAAAAAGCCCAGCAGGACCCCAAGCACCGCATCGGCTTGGTTTTTGGTGTTTAGGATCCAATACATCGCCCACAATAGGGTCGACAGCAGTGCCAGTGCCACACCGGTCGGGTTATCAAACTGCAATGCCATGACATCACCCTTGGTGGCAATCACCACCACACCGAGGTAGCCCAGCACACAGGCCGCCCAGTCTTGCTTACGGATTTTCTGGCCGAGGAAGACGGCGGCCATCAGCGTCAGGGTGATCGCCCAGCTATAGTTGAGCGGCTGGGCCTGGGATGCCGGTAGCAGGTCGTAGGCTTCGAAGAGCACCAGATAGTAGGCAAAAGGGTTGATGAGGCCGAGCAATAAGTAGTAATGCGGCCTCGCCATAAAGGTACGGCCTAGCAGATGGAGTTTGCCTTGATACAGAGCGATACCAGCCAGAGCGATGGCAGAGACCACACTGGCGGCAACCAGCATTTGAACTGGAGTAAAGAAATCGAGGGTGATCTTAAAAGCGGTGGCAACGGTCGACCACAGCAGGACGGCCGCCAGACCATACCCGAGCGCATAACGTTCGTTCATTGTTCATCCATAATCAATTGCTGCTTTGGCTAGGCAGCCGGGGGGTTGGGTAGGGCGTCAGTCTATTCGATTGCAGCGAAGCCGACCAGAAAATTGCGACAAGGAATGTGAGCTTGCTGCGAAGGGCATTTCAGTGCTAGAGATGCTGGACATTTATCCAGTATCCTCTTAGCCTTATTGGCAAAAGCATATCAATTGCTGGTTAATCAACGAGTCAGGAACAAAGCATGATGAATGAGTGGTTGTCGGGATACGGCTTGGCTATCGTGACCGGTGTATCCGGGGCCATGGTCGCTGGGTCGATCGTGGCATGGCTGGTAAACAACCGCTGGCAACAGCAAATGCAACTTCTGCGTCAGCAAGCAGAGAACGAGCTGAAATTGGCGCAAAACCGCGAACAGCATTACCAAGGCCAGCTTGGCGAGCGTAATCAAGAGCTCGATGAAATGGATGTTGAACGCGATCGGCTGACGGCCGAGTTACGCCAGATGCATGGTCGCCTCGCGGCGGCATTGGAGAAAATGCGCCATTTCGACGCGCTCAAGAACGAGAAGCAATACCTGACTGAGCAACTTGAAAACAGTCGGATGGCGGGGGCCGGCCTCGAGGCTGACTTGCGCGAGCAGGAGGCCCGTCACTTTGAAGAGCAGAAAGCCGCCGATGACAAGATCGCCCTATTGGAAAATGCCGAAGAGCGGTTGCGGGTGCAGTTTGAAAGTTTGGCCAACCGTTTGTTCGAGCAAAAGACCCGAACGGTCGATCAGCAGAACCGGATCAGTATGGAAGGCTTGTTGGGGCCGCTGCGCGAGCAGCTGGATGGGTTCCGCAAGCAGGTCAATGACAATTTCAATCAAGAAGCCCGTGAACGCCATACCTTGGTCCATGAAATCAATAACCTCAAGCAGCTCAATGAACAGATGGCCCGCGAAGCGGTAAACCTGACCCAGGCCTTGAAAGGGGACAACAAGGCGCAGGGTAATTGGGGTGAAGTCGTGCTAGCCCGGGTGCTGAGTGAATCGGGGTTGCGCGAAGGGCATGAATACCAAACGCAGGTCAGCCTCGAGGATGGGGACGGCAAGCGCTACCAACCGGATGTCGTTGTCCACCTACCACAAAGCAAAGATGTGGTCATCGATGCCAAGATGTCACTGATCGCCTACGAGCGCTTTTTCAATGCTGACAATGTTGCCGAGCAGGAGCTGGCTCTGGGTGAGCACGTTGCTTCGGTACGCAGCCATATCCGTGGATTGAGTCGCAAGGACTACCATCAGCTGCACGGGGTTGAAAGCTTGGATTACGTGTTGATGTTTATTCCTGTCGAGCCAGCGTTCCAGGCCGCTATTCAATCTGATCCACGCCTGATCCGCGATGCGATGGATCAGAACATCATGCTGGTCAGCCCAACGACGTTGCTGGTGGCCTTGCGAACCATCAATAACCTGTGGCGCAATGAGCGCCAGAACCAAAATGCCAAACAAATTGCCGAGCGGGCCAGCAAGCTTTACGACAAGCTGCGGTTGTTTGTGACCGACATGGAAGCCATGGGCGCATCACTGGAGAAGGCTAACCTGAGCTACCAGGGGGCGATGAACAAGCTGGTTACGGGCCGCGGCAATGTGATCCGACAGGCTGAAGGGTTCCGCCAGTTGGGGGTCGAGGTCAAGCGTGATATCAATCCGTTGCTAACCGAAAGGGCGATGCTGGGGGCGGCCGATGATAGGTCGCTGGCTGCAATTGGAGAGGACGGCTCAACAGCATAATAGTGCGGTGTGGACTTAGATGCAGGTTGTGCTTTGAGCAAACCTCAACCATCAAGTACACTAGGGCAAAATAATACGTTAACCATTATGGAAGTAGCATGACGGACACCACACTAGAGACGACCCATTTTGGCTACCGGACCGTAGCCAAGGACGACAAGGCAGAAATGGTTGCTGAGGTATTTCACTCGGTAGCCGCTAAGTACGACATTATGAATGACTTGATGTCGATGGGAGTCCATCGGGTGTGGAAGCGTTTTACCATTGATTGCAGTGGTGTGCGCCGTGGTCACAAGGTGCTCGATCTAGGTGGCGGTACCGGTGACTTGACAGCCAAGTTCTCGCGCATTGTTGGCGATGATGGTCAGGTGATTTTGGCCGATATCAACAACTCGATGCTGAAAGTGGGCCGCAGCAAGCTGCGGGACAACGGGATTGTCGGCAACGTGGGCTATGTTCAGGCCAATGCCGAAGAGCTGCCTTTCCCGGATGACTACTTTGACTGTATTACCATCAGCTTCTGTCTGCGTAACGTGACCGACAAGGATAAAGCATTGCGTTCGATGTACCGCGTGCTTAAGCCGGGTGGCCGCCTGTTGGTACTGGAGTTCTCCAAGCCTATTGTCGAGCCACTGTCGAAAGTCTATGACGCCTACTCATTCCACCTATTGCCGAAAATGGGTGAAGTGATTGCTAACGATGCCGAAAGCTATCGCTACCTTGCTGAGTCTATCCGGATGCACCCGGACCAAGATACCTTGGAAGGCATGATGCAAAATGCAGGCTTCGAGCAGACCAACTATTACAACCTGACCGGTGGCATTGTTGCCCTGCACCGTGGCTACAAATTCTGAGGAACCCATGCCTGTTGATGCGTTTGTAACCGGGGCGATAGAGACCTCACTCAATGCCTTGCTGAAGGATGATGAAGACAGCCAGCGTCGCCTTGCCCGTTTGAAGGGAAAGGTGATTGGTGTAACCATCAATGAATTTGGCAAGCAGCTTTATTTTGTGTTCAGTCAGCAGATTGATGTCCTCGGTGCCTATGAAGGCGACGTCGACTGTCAGCTGGCGCTGAACCTTTCTGTCTTGCCGGAACTTCGCCAGCAAGCCAACCTGACCCAGCTGATCAAGGCCGATAAACTATCGCTCGAGGGTGATATCCAACTGGCCCAGCAGTTCTCAGCTTTGCTAAGTGGTCTCAAGCCGGATGTTGAAGAAAAATTATCGCAATATACCGGTGATATAGTCGCTCATACGTTAGTCAGCGGTGCCAAACAGGGGGCGCGATTTATCCAGCAAGGTATGGTTAAGCGCCAGCGCGACTTGGCCGAGGTGATCACCGAAGAGTGGCGTTTGGCCCCGCAGGCCCTGGAGGTTGCGTATTTTGCCGATCAGGTCGACGATCTGAAAACGGATGTGGCACGCTGTGAAGCGCGCTTGAACCGCTTAATGGAGCAAGTGCTTCCATGATGGTGTTGTCCGAACTTAAGCGCCTGTACCAGATCACCGCGGTCCAGCTGCGTTACGGGCTTGATGAGCTACTGCCAGAAGACCCACGGCTTAAATTGCCAAAGGCGATGCGCAAGTCATTGTTCTGGCTTCGTAACGAGCACCCGGAAAAGCCATTGGGCGAGCGCCTGCGGTTAGCACTGCAGGAGTTGGGGCCGGTATGGATCAAATTCGGTCAGATGATGTCGACCCGTCGTGACTTGTTCCCGCCGCATATCGCCGATCAGCTGGCGCTGCTGCAAGATCAGGTGGCGTCGTTCGATGGACGCCTGGCCAAGGATCAGATGGAAAAAGCCTTGGGTGGCCCGCTGGAGACATGGTTCAACGACTTCGACGAAGTACCGTTGGCCTCAGCGTCCATCGCCCAGGTCCACACCGCAACGTTGAAAGAAACCGGTAAGGAAGTGGTGCTCAAGGTGATCCGCCCGGATATCTTGCCGGTGATCAAAGCCGATATTACCTTGATGTACCGGATGGCCGGTTTGCTAGAGAAGGTACTGCCGGATGCTCGTCGCTTGCGCCCTGTAGAGGTGGTAAGAGAGTACGAAAAAACCTTGCTTGATGAGCTGAACCTGATGCGCGAGGCCGCCAACGGCATCCAGCTAAGGCGCAACTTTGAAGATAGCGATATGCTCTATGTGCCGGAAGTGTATACCGATTTGAGCCGGGAAAACTTGCTGGTGATGGAGCGTATCTATGGTATCCAGGTGTCGGATATCGACGCGTTGGTGGCCAACGGAACCGACATGAAACTGTTGTCGGAAAATGCGGTGACGATTTTCTTCACCCAGGTGTTCCGTGACAGCTTCTTCCATGCTGACATGCATCCGGGCAATATTTTTGTGGCACGGGAAAATCCAGAAAACCCACAGTGGATCGCACTCGACTGTGGTATCGTCGGTAGTCTGAACCGCGAGGACAAACGTTATCTGGCCGAGAACCTGCTGGCGTTTTTCAACCGCGACTACCGCAAGGTCGCAGAGTTGCATGTGGATTCTGGCTGGGTGCCGGAAGATACCAACATCGATGAATTTGAATGTGCGATTCGCACCGTGTGCGAGCCGATTTTCGAGAAGCCGCTGGCCGAGATTTCGTTTGGCCATGTGCTGCTCAATTTGTTCAATACCGCGCGCCGCTTCAATATGGAAGTACAGCCACAGTTGGTATTGCTGCAAAAAACCTTATTATATGTCGAAGGATTGGGACGTCAGCTGTACCCGCAACTTGATTTGTGGGATACCGCCAAACCTTTCCTGGAAGACTGGATGTCCCGTCAGGTCGGCCCGCAGGCCGTGATCGACGGGGTCAAA
Source organism: Photobacterium lutimaris (assembly GCF_003025555.1). Classification (GTDB taxonomy): domain Bacteria; phylum Pseudomonadota; class Gammaproteobacteria; order Enterobacterales; family Vibrionaceae; genus Photobacterium; species Photobacterium lutimaris. Next base: position 19,032 of record NZ_PYMH01000007.1, read on the forward strand.
ACCAGGGCGCCATTCTGGGCAGAGAAATTACCGGAGCTTCCGGAATTACTTTACGATAGTTTGCGCCAAGGCAATGCGCTCAACCAACGTATCGATAAACTCTACGATAACTTCATGGAGAGTCGGCGTTACCAGGGCCAGGCAAGGTTCTACTTTGGCATTGGTGCAACTCTGGTTGTATGTTCTGCCATACTTTTTAGTAATCACATTGAAACCTATTCAGCCATTAGCGCTGCAATGGGGGTCACGTTTTGGTTACTTGGGTGGCGTGCTTGCCGTAAATAGACGGTAAAGTATGCAGCCAACGTATGTACGATTTGTTATTAACCACAATTAGCTGAGGTAAAACAAGCATGGGTGGTATCAGTATCTGGCAATTGCTAATCATTGCACTAATCATTGTTCTGTTGTTCGGAACCAAGAAGTTGCGCACATTGGGCGGTGACTTGGGCTCTGCCGTGAAAGGTTTCAAGAAGGCGATCGGCGATGACGAGCCTTCGACTGAGAAGAAAGATGCAGCAGCTGATGCGGATTTCGATCAGAAGAAACTGGCTGACGAACAGCAGGCTGACCAGGCTCAGAAGAGCCAAAAAGACAAAGAGCAGGTTTAACACGTGTTTGATATCGGGTTCTGGGAACTAATACTGATCTCCGTGGTGGGATTGGTTGTACTGGGGCCGGAACGCCTACCTGTCGCGATCCGTACGGTATCGCGCTGGGTTGGAGCTGCACGTAATATGGCGAACTCGGTCAAGGATGAACTGAACCAGGAGCTCAAGCTCCAGGAACTTCAGGAAAACTTGAAAAAAGCCGAGCAGATGGGGATGAAAGATCTCTCGCCAGAGCTGAGGGACACTGTGGAGGAGCTGAAAAAAGCCGCCTCGGATGTGCAGCGCCCTTATGCCGACAACAAAGACGAGCAGCCCTCGGCGACGACCTCTCAAAAGCAGGATTAATATAAGTCACTATGTCTACTGTTGAAGATACGCAACCGTTATTCAGCCACTTGCTTGAGCTGCGTAACCGTCTGTTGCGTTCCATCCTGAGTGTCATCGTGGTTTTTCTTGGCTTGGTGTGGTTTGCCAACGACATCTACGCCTTTATGTCCGCCCCCTTGGTAGAACGTCTGCCGGAAGGGGCGAGCATGATCGCAACAGATGTGGCATCACCATTCTTTACGCCAATTAAGCTCACATTGGTGACCTCGGTGTTTATCGCCGTGCCGATGATCTTGTATCAGGTTTGGGCTTTCGTAGCGCCGGGGCTGTACAAGCATGAGCGCAAGCTGATCATGCCGCTGCTGTTTTCTAGCTCGCTGCTGTTCTATGCGGGCGTGTGCTTTGCCTACTTCGTGGTGTTCCCACTGGTGTTCAGCTTCTTTACCAGTGCAGCCCCTGAAGGGATCACGGTAGCGACAGATATTGCCAGCTACCTCGATTTTGTGCTGGCCTTGTTCATGGCATTCGGTATTGCCTTTGAAATTCCGGTCGCCATTATCCTACTGTGCTGGACAGGAGCAACCGATCCGGAAAGCCTGCGTTCCAAGCGGCCGTACATTATTGTTTCTGCCTTTGTGGTGGGGATGATGCTGACACCGCCGGATATGATTTCGCAGACGCTATTGGCTATCCCAATGTGTTTGCTGTTTGAAGTCGGCTTGTTCTTTGCGCGCTTCTATGTGCGTAAGCCAGAAGAAGATGACGCAGCCGAAGAGCAGTAAGGCATTTTGTAGCCTGTGTCACAGACAAAAAAAACCGGCCGAGGCCGGTTTTTTTATATCTTGAGCCGATTAGATCTCTTCACCCCATTTCTCAACAATTGATTCAGCCAGTGCTTTGTCTTTCACGAGTAGGCTGAAGTGGTTTTTATTCTGCTCTTCACCACCGTCAACAATCGTTAGGATGTTGCTGTCCTTGGTAACCAACTTGATGTACATATCGTTGTCACCTTCAGGGAAATCAAGAATTAGCTCATTATTCTCGATTCGCCAGCCAATGGTGAAGTCTTCCTCACCCTCTTCAGAGATAACAACGTTCTTGTCCTTGCTAAAGGCCATCGCAGCCAGCATTGGATAAGGCTTGTGATTGGTAGAGTCATCAGAGAGGAAGTGCCATGTCTGATCGGCAATCATTGCTTCTGTGATAGCTGGGAACTTAAACTCCTCGCCAGTGATATCAACCCTTGTCCAGAAGTTAAGATCGTTCTGCGGGGTAACCGCGAGGCTAGTTTGCTCGGACACATAGATGAACTCTTCGATGCTCTCTTCACCGCCCTCAACATGGACAAGTGAATTGCCTTCGATGATGTATGCTTCTGTCATCGATGCATCAGTATCGTCAACGACAGTTAGCGTTCCGTCTTGCAAAGTGATCTTAAAAATACCCTCGTCTTGCGCATAGTATTTATTCATGCTGACAAAGCTAAGGGTTTGACCTTCAAGGTAACCGTTTAGAGACGCAATGATCGGTTTGCTTTCAACGGTGCCATCGTCATTGATTTCAATGACGAAGTCATCGAGTTCGTCACCGTTATTGATGCTATCTTCGATAACTTTCGCGATGTCATCAGCTGACTCTGACAGTGCTTCAGAATCGTTGTCTGCCAAGCTTGGCGCCAGTTCATTGGTCAAACTGCGTGCCATCAGGTGGGCTTTCTTAGCGGCATCTGCGCTGCCATCATGCGCTTTGGCTGCAACATAGTCACCGGAAACGACAGCGGAGTCGAGATTTAACTCTGTCGCCAAAGCCTCTACGGTTTTGTTTTGTAGCTTGGCAATTGTGGTAAAAGGTGTCACCACCTCACTCTGGGCATGTGCAATCAGCTCATAGCTGTTACCCAGTTTTCCTGCTTTATCGCTATCTGTCGTCTGGCCGGCAATCGCTTGGGCGATGACGGCGTATTTCGCATCTTCTGCCTTAATAGTGATAGTGCCATGGCTGTCTGTTAGCCCGACAATCTCATCACTGTCACATGAGCTATTGCTATTTCGATCCACACATACTTGCGCTTGAGAAAGGTAGCCGTCGATCACTTTGACTTGCTTTGCGCTCGGTTCGACAGGGGTAGAGGGATCGGATGAATCACTGCCGCAACCGGCGAGTGTTAAGGCCGCGATCATAGAAGCTGCAATAGCTGAGTATTTAAACTGCATTGTTTTTCCTTAATGCAAAACTGTTGTTGTTATTTTATTTTCTGTGTCAGCGCAAAAATGCTCTGGACGGTGCAGATATATAGAGCTGTTTTCTCTTTTATTCAACAGCTTATGAAGGTGGGTGTGATTGATAGCTCAATAATGCCGCTATTTGTGTGGTTGCATACCTCTAGGGTATACCTTGGTGCGGTCCGATAAGGGGGCAGAGGGGGGCTGATGAAACGGGTAATAAAAAAGCCAGCGGCTAGGCGCTGGCTTTGGCTATTCATATGGTTTCTATTAGAAGAAGATATGCGCCATCATTGCGATAACCGGCAGGGTCACCAGAGTACGCAGGATGAAGATCATGAACAGCTCCCACGGTTTGACCGGGATTTTACTGCCGATCAGTAGGGCACCGATTTCAGACATGTAGATCAGCTGGGTGACCGACATGGCAGCAATTACAAAGCGGGTCAGATCGCTCTCGATACCCGAAGCCAGAATCGATGGTAGGAACATATCGGCAAAGCCGACCACGATAGTTTCAGACGCGGCAGCCGCTTCTGGAATGCGCAGTAGCTCCAAGAACGGAATGAACGGCTGACCCAGCAGGCTAAACACCGGTGTGTTCTCGGCAATGACCAGGGCAATGGTACCGATCGCCATGACCACCGGCAACACGCCGAAGATCATATCAATCGCATTTTTAATCCCTTCAACGACCATGCTACGCAGGCTCTTCACTTGCGAGGCTTTTTCCAGTGCCTGTTCAAGGCCAAAGCCAACCACCGTCTTGCCTTCCGGCAGGGCTTCGATATCACCTTTTACTGGCTCACCATCGATATAGCGGTCTTTCTTCCACGATAGCGGTGGCAGGCGAGGGACAATCACTGCCGCCGCCAGGCCAGCCAGGCAGACTGTCATATAGAACGGGGCAAACATGTGCTCCAGGTTGACCTGGGCAATCACCACGAGGCTGAAGGTGATCGATACCGCGGTGAACGTAGTACCAATCACGGCCGCCTCGCGCTCGGTGTAGATTTTGCTTTCGTACTGCTTGCTGGTCATCAGTACGCCGACACTGCCGTCACCCAACCAAGAGGCGATACAGTTAACTGCCGAGCGGCCCGGTAGGTTGAACAGCGGGCGCATTACGCGGGTGAACAGGGCGCCAACAAACTCAAGCAAACCAAAGTTAAGTAGCAGGGGTAATAGCAAACCGGCAAAAAGGAAGACAGAAAAGAGGACCGGTAAGAGATCATTGAGTACCAGACCGCCGGTATCACCGTGGTGGATCATTTCAGGGCCGATGCCGAAATAGGTCATGATCACGAAGATAGCACCCAGCTGCTGGACGATAAACCAAGGCAGGGAAGGGTTGAGCAATCCGCTGAAGAAGCTGCTGTTCAAGATCGCTTTAGGCTTCAATAGCTTGGTTATAATCGAGGCGATAGCGGTCAGGGCGATCACAAAGGTCACTATGGCTGGAAGCATATCACCAAAGACGGCTTGGACAGATTTAGCCAGTATGGCAATAGGGATTGTCAGCGAATCCTGGTAACTGACGGGTGCCATGAAAAGGAAGACACCGAGAAGTGACGGTAGGGCGAACATGAGCCATGGGCTCTTCTTACCGCTTTGGGAAATAACCTGATCCTGCATATTTGGCCTTTAACTGATTGATAAGCTAAGAGTAAATAAATGCTTCATTCTCTTTGGAATAAATATTCACTGATCTTTCATAATCAGGACAGGCAAGATTACAGTTTTTCATGGTGAAATGGAATTATTTTCGCCAATATATGCGCTTTTATTCATTATTATTCGCTATTGTGTGATAATTATGGCGAAGGATCCTGCTGGTAAATCAAGCTAAGTATGAATGATATGCTGCTATTTGACTGGGGCTGCTAACAAAAAAGGAGCTCAAAGAGCTCCTTTTTGTTATTCGAGTCGACTGATCGATGTTGATGATCAGTACACCCGTTACACGCGTGTAATTAACGCATGGTAACGAACTCTTCGGAGCCAGTAGGATGGATAGCCACCACCGAATCGAAGTCCGCCTTGGTCGCGCCCATCTTCATCGCGACACCGAAGCCCTGGATCATTTCGTCAACGGTGTAGCCGATGCCGTGCAGGCCAACCACTTTCTCGTCAGGACCGGCACAAACCAGCTTCATTTTGCATGGCTGGCGGTGTGCGGTAACGGCGGTATACATAGCGGTAAAGCCAGATTGGTATACTTTGACGTTTGCTTCGCCAAACTCGGCAATGGCTTGGGCTTCAGTCTGGCCGATAGTCCCGATTGGCGGGTGGCTGAAGACCACGGTTGGGACCAGCTTGTAGTCCATCTTAGCGTCAGTTTTGTTGTTGAACAGGCGCTCAGATAGTTGACGACCGGCCTTAACCGCAACCGGCGTCAGCTCGATACCGCCTTCCATGATGTCACCCACACAGTAGATGCCTTCAACATTGGTTTGCTGGTACTCGTCAACCTTGATGTAGCCGCGGTCGTTGGTTTCAACGCTGGTAGCGGCCAGGTTGATCTTGTCGGTAGTAGGGTTACGGCCGATTGCCCAGATCAGGACGTCAGTGTTGTGTGATTCGCCGTTTTCGAAATGCAGGGTCACAGAGCCATCGGCTTCTTTAACGACTTCTTTTGGTACGCTGTGGGTGTGCAGAGTTGGGCCTTCTTTATCCATCACCTCAACCAGGGTGTCGATGATCATCGGGTCGAAGCTGCGTAGTGGTGATTCTTTGCGGACAAACAGGTGGGTATCGGTACCCAGTGCGCTGAGTACGCCGGCAATTTCAACGGCAATGTAGCCAGCACCAATAACCGCGGTACGCTTAGGCTGTGCGTTGAGTTCGAAGAAGCCGTTTGAATCGATCCCGTGCTCGGCGCCCGGTACGTTCGGGATGGTTGGCTCACCACCGACGGCGATCAGAATGTGGTCGGCGGTGTAGTGTTCGCCGTTTACTTCGATGGTTTTCGCATCGACAAACGTAGCGAAGCCATTGATCACTTCAATTTTGTTATTGCCTAGCACGTTGTCGTAAGCGGTGTGGATACGGCTGATGTAAGCTTCACGGCTCTCAACCAGCTTACCCCAGTCAAAGCCTTTGACATCAACGTCAAAACCGTAGTCTTTGGCGTAAAGGTGCATCGCTTCAGCAATTTGGGCACCGTGCCACATTACTTTCTTCGGCACGCAACCGACATTGACACAGGTGCCACCCAGTGCCTTGGCTTCGACCAGTGCCACCTTGGCGCCGTACATAGCCGCACGGTTTGCCGAGGCAATACCGCCACTGCCGCCGCCGATACAGATGTAATCAAAATGCTTTGCCATGACTTTACTCCACTTTTTTTTGATTTGGTAACAGCTCCTGCTGTGCTTGTCCTAGTGTAATCAAGAAAGGGAAGAGTTACGAGAGGGGGGGATCGAGAAAGTTGGAACAAAAAAAGACAGGAAAAATAAGGCGGGAAATCCCCGCCTAACAATCTGTTACCGGATGCTGCGGACTTATTCCGGTACGATCCACTCTACTTTGCAGTGGCCGTGGTTTGGTGCGATGGCCTCTTTCAACCAAGGTAGAATAGCCTGCATTTGGCCTTCCAGTTTCCACGGTGGGTTGATCACAATCATCCCCGACGCGGTCATGCCGCGCTCCTCGGTATCCGGTTCGACACCCAGCTCGATTTGCAGAATCTTGCGGATCCCCAGATCTTCCAAGCCCTTGAGCATCTTGTCGATATTCTCGCGGTAAACCACCGGGTACCAGATCGCATAAGTGCCGGTTGCCCAGCGCTTGTGGCTTTCTTTGATCGCCTTAACCACATCCATGTACTCGTGCTTGAGCTCATACGGTGGGTCAATCAGTACCACGCCACGACGCTCTTTCGGTGGCAGGCTGCCTTTGAGGCGGGCAAAGGCATCCTCTTTGTAGATGCGAACCTGGCGGTCACCACGGAACTCCTGCAGCAACAGCGGGAAGTCACTCGGGTGCAGCTCGGTCAATACCATGCGATCTTGATCGCGAAGCTGGGCGCGGGCAACTTTCGGCGAGCCCGGGTAGTAGCGCAGCTCATCACCCTGGTTCAGTACCTTGATCGCGTCGATATAGCTGGCAATGTCAGCGGGGATATCGTCACGCTGCCAGATCCGGGCAATACCTTGCTTGAATTCACCGGTCTTTTCACTGCGCTCATCCTGAAGATCGTAACGGCCAACACCGGAGTGGGTGTCATGGTAGACGAACGGTTTGTCCTTTTGTTTCAGGGCATCCAGGATCAGACTCTGGACAATGTGCTTGACCACATCGGCATGGTTGCCGGCATGGAAACTATGGCGGTAGCTCAGCATGGCTGGGATCTCGACAGAATAGGGATAAATTGGGTCAGTATTATCGCCAATTGGCGAGGAATAGCCAGCAACCGTGATGACTTTCATGCTTGAGATGTTAATCCTAGGTTAAAATAAGAGGGCGGCGTTACGATTTAGTGCGATGAAAGGATTGAATTTACGCTGTTCAAGACGCATTTAATAAAGGACAACTAATTTAAGGAATTGCGCATGACTAACCCATTACTGTCGATGACGGATCTGCCACCGTTTTCGCTTATCCAACCCGAGCATGTCAAACCTGCGGTCGAGCAGGCGATTACCGATTGCCGGGCTGCCGTGGAGCAAGTGCTGGCGGCTGATACGCCGCCAAGCTGGGAGACAATCTGCGTGCCGCTAGCCGAGACAGATGATCGCCTGAGCCGGATCTGGTCACCGATCGGCCACCTCAACGGGGTGAAAAACAGCAATGAACTGCGTGAAGCTTACGAGAGCTGCCTGCCGATGCTGTCGGATTACGGCACCTGGGTTGGTCAGCACAAGGGCCTGTATGAAGCGTTCAAGGCGATGAAAGCCGATGATAGCTTTGTCGATCTTAGCCAAGCCCAGAAAAAATCTATTACTGATGCGCTGAAAGAGTTTGAATTATCGGGCATTGGTCTGCCAGCCAAAGAGCAACACCGCTATGGTGAGATCAGCAAGCGCTTGTCTGAGTTGTCATCGACGTTCAGCAATAATGTGCTTGATGCGACCATGGGCTGGAACAAGCTGGTGAGCGATGAGGCCGAACTGGGTGGGTTGCCGGAGTCTGCCCTACAGGCAGCCAAGGCCACGGCCGAAGCCAAGGAGCAGGACGGTTACCTGTTTACCTTGGATATTCCGTCGTACCTGCCGGTGATGACCTACTGCGAAAATCGCGAACTGCGTCAGGAAATGTATGAAGCTTTCGTGACCCGCGCTTCCGACCGCGGCCCGAATGCCGGTCAGTGGGACAACAGCGAGATCATTGCCGAGAAGCTCAAACTGACCCATGAAATTGCCCGTTTGTTGGGTTTCAATACCTACAGCGAGAAATCACTGGCGACCAAAATGGCGGAGACGCCGGATCAGGTGCTGGGCTTTTTGAACGATTTGGCCAGCCGTGCCAAGCCTCAGGGTGAGCGAGAAGTGGCCGAACTGCGTGACTATGCCAGCAGCGAGTTCGGTGCCGAACAACTCGAGCCATGGGACTTTGCTTTCTACGCCGAGAAACTCAAGCAGCACCGCTACAGCATTTCTGATGAGCAGCTACGTCCTTATTTCCCAGAGCACAAAGTGGTTGCCGGCCTGTTCGAGGTGCTCAAACGCGTGTTCGGTATGGATGTCACAGAGCGTACCGGTGTTGATACCTGGCACGAGTCGGTTAAGTTCTACGATATCTTCGATAGCCAAGGCCAGCTGCGCGGTAGTTTCTACCTTGATCTGTATGCCCGAGAGCACAAACGCGGTGGTGCCTGGATGGATGAGTGCATGGTTCGCCGTACCCGTCAGGATGGCAGCCTGCAAGCGCCAGTTGCCTACCTGACCTGTAACTTCAACAAGCCGGTCGGCGACAAGCCAGCCTTGTTTACCCATGACGAAGTGGTCACCCTGTTCCACGAAACTGGCCACGGTATCCACCATATGCTGACCCAGATCGATGTACCCGCTGTATCGGGTATCAATGGTGTGCCATGGGATGCGGTTGAATTGCCAAGCCAGTTCCTGGAAAACTGGTGCTGGGAAGAAGAGGCGCTAGCCTTTATCTCCGGCCATTACGAGACCGGCGAGCCATTGCCAAAAGCCATGCTGGACAAGATGTTAGCGGCCAAGAACTTCCAGTCGGCGATGGGGATCCTGCGTCAGCTCGAGTTCGGCTTGTTCGATTTCACCCTGTACACCGAATACGACCCTGAACTGGGTGCCAAAGTGCTAGAGACGCTGGCGGATATCAAGTCCCGTGTGTCGGTGGTCCCAAGCCCTGAGTTTGGCCGCTTCCCGCACAGCTTCAGTCATATCTTTGCTGGTGGCTACAGCGCCGGTTACTACAGCTACCTGTGGGCCGAGTTGCTGTCATCGGACGCCTACTCGCGTTTCGAGGAAGAGGGGATCTTCAACACCCAAACCGGTGCCGACTTCCTGGACTGTATCCTAGAGCGTGGTGGCAGCGAGGAGCCGATGGACTTGTTCAAGCGCTTCCGTGGCCGTGAGCCTCAGATCGATGCATTGCTCCGCCACAGCGGCATCACTGGCTAATTTGGTTTCAAACTGGTTATTTTGCTCGGTTTCTGCATCGAAAGTGCTCATTGATTATCATCAACTCCGCGCTTTCTCTTTGAACCCGAGTAAAATTCCTGCGTTTAAATTACAAATTAGGGGAGGGAGGAAGTGGTTATCAACTCCGCGCGCCCTCTTAGCGATGTAGCGAAATTCCTGCGCCAAATAAAAACGGTCAGACAATAAAAAAGCACCCCATGGGGTGCTTTTTTTGTCAGTGTTACGGGTTACTCGCTGGTGATGATGGTCAGCGGCCAGCCCATGTCGCTTTGGCGGGTGGCTTCTTGCTGCAGTTCGGCATCGGTCAGCGGGTTGGCAGCCAGCCAGCTGGCTGGCAGTGTCAGGCTCAGGGCATTGTCCTGAGCCGTCAGGGTGAACGGCGGCTGGTGGCTGCTGTCGCGGCGGTGACATAAGATCACAGCCAGACGCAGCAGGCGCAGCAGGCGAGTGGCACTCTGAGCCGACAGGGCATGTTGCTCTGGCAGGCTGGTCAGGTTCTCGCGGTAGCGGCGCAGCAGTTCACCGATCAGGTGTTTCTGGGCACGGGTGAAACCGGGTAACTCACTATGATGGATCAGATAGGCGGCATGCTCACCGCTTTTCTTGAATTCAATCATGGTGCCGATTTCATGCAGTGCGGTACTGGCATCGAGCAGGTAATTGGCTTGCGGCTCCAGGCTCCATTCTGACAGACAGCTGCCAAGTAGGGCCCGGGCGGTGTTGCTGACATTGCCGGCATGGGTGCCATCGAGCTGGAATCGGGTCTGCAGACTCTGCAAAGTACGCTCACGGACATCGTTGTGGCGCATCTGGCTCATCATTTCATACACCATGCCTTCGCGCAGCGCGCCACCGGCAAGGGTCATCGACTCGATACCCAGCGACTCGAAAATCGCGATAAGGATAGACAGGCCGCTTGGGAATACCAGGGCACGCTCGAGGGTCAGCCCTTCGATATCCAAATCTTCCAGGCGCTCATACTGCATGGCCTGGCGCTGCATCCGCTTGAGTTTCTGGACGGTGATGATTTCATCCATCCCCTGTGCCAGCATGATCTCCTGGAGGGCCTGTACGGTACCGCTGGCACCGACGCAGGTTTGCCAGCCCAATGTCTGGTACGGCTCGACAATCGGGGCAATGGCTGCTTTGGCGGCTGAGATGGCTGCGTCAAAGTTGGCGGCGGTGAGGCAGCGGTCTTTGAAATAGCGCTCGAGCCAGGTCACACAGCCTATTTTCAGGCTGGTCAGGGCACTGGCATCAAACCCCTCGCCAATGATCACTTCGGTGCTGGCCCCGCCAATATCGACCACCAGACGCTTGCCGCAGCCGCCGGAGGTGTGGGCAACGCCCTGGTAGATGATCCGGGCTTCTTCTTCACCAGGAATGATATCGACCGGGTAGCCGAGGATAGCCTCGGCTTTGGAAAGAAAGGCCTCGGCATTGACGGCGGTGCGCAGTGCGGCAGTCCCGACAATGCGAATGTTACTTGCCGGAATATCTTGCAGGCGTTCGGCAAATAGGCTGAGGCAGTCCCACCCCCGTTGCATTGCCTCAATACTCAGCGTGTTTTCGCTGTTGAGGCCAGCTGCCAAGCGGACTTTACGCTTGATCTTGGCCAGGGTCTGGACGGTGCCTGCGACCTCCCTGACAATCCACATGTGGAAGCTGTTGGAGCCAAGGTCAATGGCGGCATACAAGGGTGATACTGTTCTTTCCATAGACATATCTATCTTTTACTGCTGTTTATTCTGCGGTGGACGGCGACGGCTGCGCTGGCGCGACTGGCCTTGACGCTGTGAGCCACCACCACTGCGACGGTTGCCACCTTGGCGCGGTGAGCGAGGAACGCTAACTGGCGGCGGCAGATCATCTAGCAGGGCTTCCGAGTCATATTTCGACAGCGGGATAGCATGCTCGATGTAGGTTTCGATTGCCGGCAGGTTAATGGCATATTGTTCACAGGCAAAGCTGATCGAATGGCCACTCGCGCCAGCTCGGCCGGTACGGCCAATACGGTGCACGTAATCTTCGGCATCGTCAGGCAGGTCGTAGTTGAATACGTGGGTTACCTGTGGGATGTGCAGGCCACGGGCTGCGACATCGGTTGCTACCAGGATATCCACTTCACCTTGGGTGAACTGCTCTAGGATGCGAACACGCTTCTTCTGTGGGACATCACCGGTTAGCAAGCCAACACGATGTTTATCAGCCGCCAGGTGGGCCCAGATATCTTCACAACGATGCTTGGTGTTGGCAAAGATGATCGCGCGATCTGGCCATTCTTCTTCGATCAAGCTTTGAAGCAGGCGCATCTTTTCTTGGTTCGATGGGTAGAACAGTTCTTCCTGGATACGGTGACCGGTTTTCTGCTCTGGCTCGACAACCACACTCTCAGGCGAGTTCATGTGTTCGAAGGCCAGCTCTTTGACACGGTAAGACAAGGTCGCCGAAAACAGCATGTTCAGACGTTCCTGCGGTGCAGGCATACGGCGGAACAAGAAGCGGATATCTTTAATAAAGCCAAGGTCAAACATACGGTCAGCTTCATCCAGAACAACGGCCTGGATAGAACGCAGATCGATCACGCGCTGCTTGTAGAAATCAATGATACGGCCACAGGTGCCAATCAAGATATCGACGCCCGCTTCGAGGGTTTTCTGTTGTTTCTCGTATGCTTCACCGCCGTAGGCAAGACCTGCTTTTAGGCCGGTGCTTTCAAGCATTGGTTTGGCATCGTTGTAAATCTGGATAGCCAGTTCACGGGTTGGGGCCATAATAATGGCACGAGGATGATTTTGTTTACGATCCTCTTTTGCTGGGTTTAGCAGCAGGTAGTTGAAAGTCGCGGTCAGGAAAGCCAGGGTTTTCCCTGTGCCTGTTTGAGCCTGACCAGCAATGTCACGGCCGGAGAGCACTACCGGCAATGCCAGCGCCTGGATAGGCGTACAATTATGGAAGTTATTAGCTTCCAATCCTTGTAAAACCTGAGGTTCTAAACCCAGGTCGGCAAATTTTTGCTCTGTGATGTGAGTCGTCTTCATTCGTATAGAATATCAGCTTAGGGTTGCAATACGAAACGGATTCCATTCAAATAGGACATCGATTTGCTGGTTAAAATCAAATCAGCTAACAAAATCAACCATTGGAGTGGAAGATGAGCGACAAGATTGTGCAGCTGACAGACGCAAGTTTCGATAGCGATGTAATTGCTGCTGCAGGCCCGGTACTAGTCGATTTTTGGGCTGAATGGTGTGGTCCTTGTAAGATGATTGCCCCAATTCTTGATGAAATCGCGGATGAGTACGAAGGTAAGCTGACTATCGGTAAATTGAATATCGACCAAAACGCAGCGACACCACCAAAATTCGGCATTCGTGGTATCCCGACTCTGCTGTTGTTCAAAGACGGCAGCGTAGCGGCAACCAAAGTAGGTGCCCTGTCAAAGAGCCAGCTTAAAGAGTTCCTAGACGCGAACCTATAAGCAACTCTGCTTCGAACCGTGCACAATTTCTCGTTGTGCATGGTTTGACTTGCGTCTATGCTAGACGTATGAGATCTTTAGTGCTAACTTATTGCACGTAAATTGTAAATTCGTTCATTCCTTGACCAGCCCCATTGGTCAGCTTTATCTCAATTAATATAGAACCCCAATTTTGACTGACAAGAAACCCACCACTATGAATCTTACTGAACTAAAGAACCAACCTATTTCTAAGTTGGTTGCGCTTGGAGAAAGCTTAGGACTGGAAAACCTGGCGCGTTTGAGAAAACAAGACATCATCTTTGCGATTCTCAAGCAGCATGCGAAAAGTGGTGAGGACATTTTTGGCGATGGTGTTCTAGAAATCCTTCAAGATGGCTTCGGCTTCCTCCGCTCAGCAGACAGCTCTTACCTCGCCGGTCCAGATGATATCTACGTTTCCCCTAGCCAAATCCGCCGTTTCAACCTTCGCACTGGTGACACTATTTCCGGCAAGATCCGCCCGCCGAAAGACGGTGAGCGTTACTTTGCCCTGTTGAAGGTTAACGAGGTTAACTACGATAAACCGGATAACGCGCGTAATAAAATTTTGTTTGAAAACCTGACTCCACTGCATGCCAACGAGCGTATGCGTATGGAGCGTGGTAACGGTTCGACTGAAGACATCACAGCACGTGTTCTTGATCTGGCTTCGCCAATCGGTAAAGGCCAGCGTGGCTTGATTGTTGCTCCGCCAAAAGCGGGTAAGACCATGTTGCTGCAGAACATTGCCCAGAGCATCGCCCACAACCACCCAGAGTGTGAGTTGATGGTATTGCTAATCGATGAGCGTCCGGAAGAAGTAACCGAGATGCAGCGTCTGGTTAAGGGTGAAGTCGTTGCGTCGACCTTTGATGAGCCAGCATCACGTCACGTTCAAGTGGCAGAAATGGTTATCGAGAAAGCCAAGCGCCTGGTTGAGCACAAGAAAGACGTTGTTATCCTACTGGATTCGATCACCCGTCTGGCACGTGCCTACAACACCGTTATTCCATCATCAGGTAAAGTACTTACCGGTGGTGTTGATGCCAACGCCCTGCACCGTCCTAAGCGTTTCTTCGGTGCTGCACGTAACGTAGAAGAAGGCGGTAGCCTGACTATCATCGCAACGGCACTGGTTGATACCGGTTCTAAGATGGATGAAGTTATCTACGAAGAGTTCAAAGGTACAGGTAACATGGAACTGCACCTGTCTCGTAAGATTGCTGAAAAGCGTGTTTTCCCGGCGATTGATTTCAACCGTTCAGGTACCCGTCGTGAAGAGTTACTGGCGAAGACTGATGAGCTGCAGAAGATGTGGATCCTGCGCAAGATTGTTCACCCAATGGGTGAAACCGATAGCATGGAGTTTTTGATCGACAAGCTATCGATGACCAAGACCAACGACGAGTTCTTCGACGCGATGCGTCGTCAGAAGTCCTAATACTGAAACGTCGTTCTGTCGAACGTCTCACAGTTTGAAAAACGCCACAGTTTGTGGCGTTTTTTATTTTTGGTACACTGGTACCCTTAATTGATCGTTGTTCAATTGCGACTTTGCTGGCAATTGGGCCCGGTACATCGATATACTGTGTTTGTTATCAAATTGTGACTTTGGATCAGGGTGATCCTGATAACCGACATATCTTTTTTCACCAAGGAGGTGACATGCGACTAGGAAAGTGCATGCAGATAGGCTTGCTGGCTGCAGGGATCATTGCGGCTCAGGCTTCGGCTCAGGTTGCCTTGCCGGCGACAGAAACGACCGAGCAGGAAGTCAACCAAGTCCAGTCTTCCCTACAAGTTCAAAACCGGGTATCGGCCTTGCGCCAATACTATGACAACAGTGACTTTGCGTCGCTGGAAGCCCGGTTATCCCCATTGCCCCCATTGCAGCAAGAAGCGGTACGTAGCCAGCTGATTGACCATGCTATCGACTATGCGGCTAAACCCGACGGTTTGGATCAGATCAAGGCTGATTGGCTTGAGGCGCAGGCGGCCCGCACGCCGGCGTTTAATGTCGTTGAACAAGGTGATGGCTACCTAGTGACCAAATCAGCTTTCCACTATGGCGCCAAGGCGCGCAGTTTGGTGGTGCGCTGGCAGCAGCAGCTGTTGGCCCTGCAGATGGTGGATCTGGCAGAGGACGGTGAGCTGCAACTGTCGCAATGGCTGAGCGGGGGGAGCCATATCCAAACCACTCGGCGTGATATTTTCCTTGCCCAATTGCCGGCATTATCTGAAACGGCGGTGGATGAACTGGCCGCGCAATTTACCTCGGACAGCAAATTGGTTTGGCTACCTGATAATGCCGCGATAGCCGCTGTGGCGGCGGCCTCTGGTGACGAGGGGGTTTACCATTTGCTGTGGCGGCGGCGCAGCGATCAGTACAGCCTGGCCGAGCTTAACCGGCTGGCAGAACTGGCACCGCAGCCTGCGGCCACCAAGCAGTTGATGGCGGCGACGATTAACCCAACATTGAAGTTGCAGGCCTATCGTGCCCTGATCACCCTCAAGCCTTTGCCGGTGGCAACCAGAGATTTTCTCAGTGACAAACTGAGCGAAGTCGATGATGGCGAGCTGGTGGCGGCTGAACTTGCCCGCAGCGGTTATCTTGACTGGCTCGAGCAACTGGCGTCGGTCAGCCGCAGCCAGGTACTGCAGAAGAATTTCCGTTCGGCAGTTGCCCAGCTCCCCTAGGTCGGATTTTCCGCTGTCCTAGCGTTAACAAGTCGTTATAATGTTTGATAATGATTATTTGTACCCGGTGTCTGTAACCAGCACCGGGTGCTGGTGTATTTAGGATAGGTAGCCGCAAACCGATGAAGTTCAAGGATCTGCGAGAGTTTATTGACTATCTGGAACAACAGGGCGAGCTCAAGCGTATCTCGCAGCCTGTCGACCCGGATCAGGAGATCACTGAAATCTGTGATCGCACCCTGCGTGCCGGTGGTCCGGCGTTGTTGTTTGAAAATCCGGTTGGCTTTGACATGCCGGTACTGGCCAATTTGTTTGGTACCCCGGGCCGTGTTGCCATGGGAATGGGCCGGACCGAAGTCCGCGAGTTGCGTGAGGTCGGCAAGCTGCTGGCTTATCTGAAAGAGCCAGAGCCACCGAAGGGCTTCCGCGAAGCACTGGATAAACTCCCGGTGTTCAGGCAGGTATTGAATATGCCGGTCAAGCGGCTGCGCAGTGCCCCGTGCCAGGACATTGTCTGGCAGGGTGACGAGGTTGATCTGGATAAAATTCCGGTGATGAGCTGCTGGCCTGATGATGTGGCACCGCTGCTGACCTGGGGGTTGACGATCACCAAGGGGCCGAACAAAAAACGCCAGAACCTCGGGATTTACCGCCAGCAGAAGATCGGCAAGAACAAGATCATCATGCGCTGGCTGGCCCACCGGGGCGGTGCGTTGGATTTGCGCGACTGGATGGAAGCCCATCCGGGCGAACGGTTCCCGGTGACGGTGGCCTTCGGAGCCGATCCGGCGACGATTCTCGGGGCGGTGACACCGATCCCTGATACTTTGTCGGAGTACGCGTTTGCCGGTTTGCTGCGCGGGCGCAAGAGCGAAGTGGTCAAAAGCCTCAGTAATGAGTTGGAAGTGCCGGCCAGCGCTGAAATCGTGCTGGAAGGCTATATCGACCCGGACGAGTTTGCCGATGAAGGCCCGTACGGAGACCATACCGGTTACTACAACGAGGTCGAACGCCACCATGTGTTCACGATTACCCATGTGACCATGCGCAAAGACCCTATCTACCACAGTACCTACACCGGACGTCCGCCAGATGAGCCCGCAGTCCTCGGGGTAGCATTGAACGAAGTGTTCGTGCCTATCTTGCAAAAGCAGTTCCCAGAGATTGTTGATTTTTACTTGCCGCCTGAAGGGTGTTCCTACCGCATGGCCGTGGTGTCGATGAAGAAGCAATACCCAGGCCATGCCAAGCGGGTGATGATGGGGGTTTGGTCCTTCCTGCGCCAGTTCATGTACACCAAGTTTGTGCTGGTGGTCGATGAAGATGTTGATACCCGTGCTTGGGGTAGCGTGGTCGGTGCGATGACCCGAAATATGGATCCGGTACGCGATACCCTCCTGATCGATAACACCCCAATAGATTCTTTGGATTTTGCCTCTCCGGTAGTCGGCCTCGGCTCCAAGATGGGGCTGGATGCGACTCGGAAGTGGGACGCTGAAACGGCCAATGCTGCCGCTTATTCCCGTCCGCAAGTCGACTTGGATCACCCAGCTCTTGAGCAGGATATCAAGCAGCGGTTTGCCGATGTGGTTGATTGCTACCTGCCGCAAACGGCTGAGTGTGCTGGCATGGCGATTGTCACTATCAAGAAGGAAAGCGTCGGTCAGGCACGGCAGGTCATGGAAGGGATCTGGTCGTTGTTGGCCGGGCAAACCGATACCAAGTTCATGATCGTCTGTGACGATGATGTCGATGCCCGCGACTGGAACGATGTAATTTGGGCGATTACCACCCGGATGGATCCGAGCCGTGATACCCTGATGGTTAGCCCAAGTGATGGGCAGGGGGCCAGGATTGGCCTTGATGCCACCAATAAGCTGCCGGGCGAGGCTTCCCGTGAATGGGGAACGCCGATTACCAAGTCGCCCGACGTGGTTGCCCGAGTCGATGCCATATGGGACGACCTGGGGATCCTGAGTTAATCTGGTTAGTAAGCTCAGTCTGTATCCCAAGTTAGTCTATCAAGTGTGATTAGCAAAGCCCGGCAGAAGCAGGGCGTGAGAAAATAAATATGTACCAAGTCCGCCTGCTGCCCCATGACATGACGTTCACCATCGACGGTGAGCAAACTGTTCTCGAGGCCGCGCTCAACGCAGGCATTGCATTTCCCAACCGCTGCCAGGTCGGTGCTTGTGCTATGTGCATGTGCCGTAAGCAGCAGGGAACGATACGCTATCAGCTCGAGCCTATGCTCACCGAGAAGGAGCAGGCCGAAGGCTGGATCTTTGCGTGTCAGGCAATGGCAAGTAGTGATTTGGTGCTCCAGCTAGATTAGAGGAAGAGAATGTCCATCAAATGCGAAGTAACATCCGTCGAGCCGTTAGCCTGTAATACATTTCGTATCCTGCTGCGTCCAGAGACAAACATTGAATTCAAAGCGGGTCAGTACCTATTGGCCGTGATGGGCGAGAAGGACAAGCGTCCGTTTTCTATTGCCAGCAGCCCGTGCCGAGAAGGAGAGTTGGAGCTGCATATCGGTGCCGCCGAGCATAACGCTTACGCCATCGAGGTGGTGGAGAGCATGAAAGCTGCGCTGGCGGCGGGTACACCGATTGAGATCGAAGCGCCGCATGGCGAAGCGTGGGTGCGTGAAGACAGCGACAAGCCATTGCTGCTGATTGCTGGTGGTACCGGTTTTTCCTATGTGCGCAGCATCTTGGACAACTGCCTGAGCCGCGGTGTCAGCCAGCCGATCTTTGTTTACTGGGGCGGCCGCGACGCATGCCAGTTGTATGCCAATGATGAACTGAATGCACTGGCGGATCAGCACGGTAACCTGACCTATGTTCCGGTGGTTGAAACCGCGCCAGCTGACTGGCAGGGCAAGGTAGGCAACGTGCTGGACGCGGTCAGCGATGATTTCGTCAGCCTGTCAGCCTATGACATCTACATTTGCGGCCGCTTCGAAATGGCCGGCGCGGCACGCGAGCAGTTCTCGGCCGAGAAAGGTGCCGAGCGCGAGCGCATGTTTGCCGATGCGTATTCGTTTATCTAAATACCGTTCCTAGATTCTAGTTCCTAGGATCTGGAAAAGACAAAAGGCGAACCCTTTGGGTTCGCCTTTGTTGTATTTGACGTTGCTGTTACTAACCGTGCTTACGCCTGCGCCATTTCCACCTTGCGCTTGACCCAAGTTTCGTTGAACCACAGCGAAGCGACAATAATGATCCCCCCGATAGCAAGACGAAGGTAGTCGACGTCACGGTTCCAGATGACGAGATTGACGATAAGGCCGGCAGGGACCAAGGCATTGTTCATGATCGCCAATGCGCCGGCATTGACGAGGGTCGCCCCCTTGTTCCATAAGTAATAGCCAAGGCCCGAAGCCACCGTGCCCAGGTAGATCAAGATGCCCCACTGGGTATTACTGGTTGGCAGTTGCTCGGTATTACCAAACAGCAGGAACATCGGCAGCGCGACACAAACAGCCCCGAGGTAGAACAACCCGAACACCGTATGCTGCGGGATATCTTGCCGCTCTTGCTCCATGATGCGCTTGTAGCCGACCTGGCCGATGGCAAAGCTCAGGTTGGCTCCTTGGACAATGAGAAAGCCGGTGATGAAGTCCTCGTTGATCCCTTCGAACTTGATCACCGCCGCCCCCAGTACCGCAATCGCAGCAGTGGCCAGATACCAGATCGAGAACCGGCGGTGCAGCATGTCATAGATCAGGGTGACATAAATCGGGGTAAAAATGGTGAACAGCAACACTTCCGGTACGCTCAGGTAGAGGAAGGACTGGTAGTAAAAGCAGTACATGATACCGAGCTGGAAGGCACCGACAGCCATGATTTTGAGCGCCAGCGAGCGATGTAGGTGCTGGCGGCGCAGGAAGGGCAAGAAGAGCAAGGCAGCGAGGCTGACCCGGGTAAGCACCGAGAACCAGGCATCGACCTGACCGGCCAGATAGACCCCGATCAGGCTAAAGGAAAAGGCCCAGAGCAAGGTAACAGCGGATAAGTATCCCATAGTATTTTCAGGGGTGATTGGTTGAGTGATGGGGCAAGTGTAGCGAAAAAAGGCGCAAGGCAATATAGCCAAGTTGGACGTTAATACCATGGTGCCGATGCGCAAGAGAGGCAGGCCCGGTGATCGGACCGTGCCTGCTGGGCGTAACTAGGAAAGGTTACACAAAATCTACTTGAGTGGGATCATCAGCATGTCGACCGGGGAGCGGTTGATCAGCTGTTTGGCCGAGCTGAGGATTTTGCTCCAGAAGTCTTGGTGGTGGCCGCACACCACCAGCTCGATGTTCATGTCATCGATGGCGTGGCAGATTTCCTCGCTCAGATCGCCGCTGCCGACCAAGGTGTGGGATACCGGATAGTTGGCCTTGTCGGCCAGTGCCTGAAGCTGTTTCTGGGCCTCGTCCGCCATACGGTGCTGGGCATCGGACAGGTTGATATCAATCAGGCCAGTATAGAGCTCGGCATAGTTGACGTCGATATGGATAAGCGACAATTTGGCGTCCAGTGCCTTGGCGAGCCCAGCCGCTTTGCTGACGATGACGTGGCTATCGTCGGACAGATCGATAGCCACCAGAATATGTTTGTAAGCCATAGTTTTCACTCCTTGATGTAGGGGCTTTGCTTCATGCTAGCACCTAATTTTGGGAAAAAATATTACCGTGATCGCAACTTGTCCGGCCTTTTTACGAAATAATTCTAGCAGTGGAATTACTTGAATTATTGACTCTTTTTAATTTAATTCGCTGGATTGCTGAAAACATGTCATAGATTCTTTGTCGTCCAGCACGATGAGTTGCATTCTCGCGTTGGCATTGTGACAATGGCGAATACAGCGTTTTCATACCACCCGTTGAGATTGGTATACACTAGAATAGATAGGAGTAGTGCGATGTTAGCTCAAGCAATGGTTGATAAACTCAACGAGCAAATCAACTTAGAGTTCTTCTCTTCCAACCTTTACCTGCAGATGAGTGCATGGTGTGAAGACAAGGGCTTTGATGGCGCGGCCGAGTTCCTGCGCAAGCATGCCGTTGAGGAAATGGAACATATGCAGCGACTGTTTACGTATGTCAGCGAAACAGGGGCAATGCCGATCCTTGGCTCCATTGAAGCACCAAAGCATGAGTTTTCCTCGTTGGGTGACGTGTTCCGAGAAACCTATGAGCATGAGCAGCTGATCACCGATAAGATCAACAAGCTTGCACATGTTGCGTTCACGGCCCAGGACTACTCGACGTTTAACTTCTTGCAGTGGTATGTGGCAGAACAGCACGAAGAAGAAAAACTGTTCAAAGGCATTATTGATAAGATTGAGTTGGTTGGTGAAGACGGCAAAGCCTTGTTCTTCATCGACAAAGACCTAGCCGCAATGGCGAAAACTGGATCGACATCAATTATGGATTCACCAGCTGGCTAATTAAATCGGGGGCTGTGATGCCCCCTCATCAAAGTATGGTCAGCTGATCCGTCACGTTGTTCGGGGGCTATATTATGAGTGGTGACGCAATTTTACTCGCGCTTTTTTTGGTCGCTGTGGTGAATGTATCTCGCTATGTCAGTACCTTGCGTACTTTGCTAGCAGTCATGCGCGAATGCGATCCTCTTCTCTACCAGCAGGTCGATGGCCGTGGGTTTTTTTCATCCCAGGGCAATGTCACTAAGCAAATTCGGCTATTTCACTATATCCGCAGCCATCAGTACCATAACCACCATGATCCAGTGTTTATGGATAAATGCTCGAAGGTAAGGCGGCTCTTTATTCTTGCCAGTACCTGTTTAATGGTGTTTTTCGTCACAATTTTTGTGGTGGCGTACCTCGGAATTTAACCAATTGCCGTTAAAAACCAGCACCGATGGCATAAAAGTACTCGTGAATATTGCCAACGGATAAAGATGGCACTAACTTAGCCAACCTATTCTTCTCTAGGTGGCTGTTATGACGCATATTTATCAGTGGTGGAATGCATTGCAAAGTGGTGTTAGCCAAGACTGGATGTCCAATGCTGGCTTGTTGTTGCTTCTTAGTGCCGGCCTGTGGGCTGCTTGGCTGCTGATCACTCGTCGCCTGTCGACAGCGGCCGAGAAAACCCGCCTATTCTGGGATGATGCCTTGATCGACGCCATAAGAAGGCCGGTCAGTTGGTTGATTTGGCTCTGGCCGGCGGCATTTTCGCTTGGCATTGTCATCGACAATACCTCGGATTATTCCAGTGCGTTTTTAATCAGTATCAGGCACCTGATGCTGATTTGGACCTTTACCTGGGTGCTGTTGCGCCTGATCACCAATGCCGAAAATGCGATATGCCTAACGGCCAAGGATGCCACCAGTATCAACGTGGTGTCGAAAGTCCTGCGTTTGGTGGTACTGGTGGTTGGCGGCTTGGCGCTGATGCAGAACCTTGGCCTGAGCTTGTCCGGCGTACTCACATTCGGTGGCGTAGGCGGCTTGATTGTGGGGATGGCCGCCAAGGATCTGCTGGCAAACTTTTTCGGTGCGATCATGATTTACTTTGATAAGCCATTCAAGCTGGGAGACTGGATCCGCAGCCCGGATCGGGAAATCGAAGGGGTGGTCGAGAAGATTGGTTTTCGCATGACGGTGATCCGCACTTTTGACAAGCGGCCGTTATATATCCCCAATTCGGTGTTTAGCTCGATAGTGGTGGAAAACCCTTCGCGTATGCTCAATCGTCGTATCAAGCAGACCGTTGGCCTGCGCTATCAAGATGCTGCTGTGATCAGTCACGTGGTTGATGATATCAAAGCGATGTTGTCGGTCCACCCTGATATCGATACCCGCCAGACATTGATTGTCAGCTTTGATAACTATGGCCCATCCTCGCTGGATATCCTGATCTATACCTTTACTAAAACCACAGGGTGGGTGGAGTACAAAGCTATTCAGCAGGCTGTGATGTTGGAGGTGGTGAAGATTGTGCACCGCCATGGTGCTGATTTTGCCTTCCCGACCACCACCATTCGGATGGCGAATACTCCTCAGTCTCAACGGGGGCATGAGCCTGGGCAAAGTGCTCAGCTGACGGCTTAGCCGCGAGGGGGCAGCAAGGAGCATCGCTATCGGTGAATATTTGGACGCTATGGCTATTTATATTCGCTGTGTAGGTGGGTAGAATAGCCGTGTTGATAAGGGATGCAGGCCAGTTTAGGTTACCGCATCCCTTTTTTATTGGTTTGGCTCGGGTCGTGAACGGTAGAGATATGGCAGAAAAGTTCGATGTAGTAATTATTGGCGCAGGGGCTGCAGGCTTGATGTGTGCGGCTGAGGCGGGCAAGCGGGGACGCTCTGTGCTAGTGGTTGATCACGGCAAGAAACCGGGACGTAAAATCCTGATCTCCGGTGGCGGCCGTTGTAACTTTACCAACTACGATGTGGTCGCCAGCAACTACGTTTGCCGCAATCCGCATTTTGTAAAATCGGCCTTGTCCCAGTATACCCAGTGGGATTTCATTTCGATGATCGCCAAGCATGATATCGCCTTTGAAGAGCGTGACCATGGCCAGCTGTTCTGCGAAGAGTCGGCCAAGGATATCGTGGCCATGCTACTGGCCGAGTGCGACTTGCCGACGGTACAGCAGCGTTATCAGGTTGATGTCCATGACATCACCAAAACGGAGGGTGGCTTTAGCCTCAAGCTCAATGCCGACTCGGTAGATTGTGAATCGCTGGTGGTCGCAACCGGTGGTTTGTCGATGCCAAAACTCGGTGCGACGCCGTTTGGCTATCAGCTGGCCGAGCAGTTTGGTTTGGCGATGGTACCGACTACCGCCGGTTTGGTGCCGTTTACCCTGCACAAGGAAGATAAGGAAGCGTTCGCCGAGCTATCGGGTATTGCTATTCCGGCTTTGGTGGAAGCGCAAGACGGTACCACTTTCCGTGAAAACCTGCTGTTTACCCACCGTGGCCTGTCCGGGCCGGTTATTTTGCAGATCTCCTCCTACTGGACACCGGGTCAGAAAGTGACCGTTGATTTGCTGCCGGATCTCGATTTGGCTGAGACCCTGAACACGATGCGTGACAAGCACCCGAACCAGAGCCTGAAAAACTCGCTGTCGCGCTTGTTGCCAAAGCGTTTGATTGAAGTGCTGATCGAGCGGGGTGACTTGGTTGATAAGCCGCTAAAGCAGTTTAACCCGAAAGACATTACGGCAATGGCCAGCTACTTCCATCAGTGGAAGATTGCCCCCAACGGGACCGAAGGCTACCGCACCGCCGAAGTGACCTTGGGTGGGGTCGATACCGATGGGCTATCATCGAAAACCATGGAAGCGAAAAAGGTACCGGGCCTCTACTTTGTCGGTGAGGTGATGGACGTCAGCGGCTGGCTGGGGGGCTATAACTTCCAGTGGGCGTGGAGCTCGGGCTTTGTTGCCGGCCAGCATGCCTGATCGTGTGTAGAAACAATAAAGTTTGCCCGTAAGAGCTACCTGAACTATGGTTCTTACAGGCTCACTGTATTGGTACCGCTTTAATGCGGTTACGCACTCGACCAACACGCGTTTTATTATGCTGGATTTCGAGTTCATGTTTTTGCTTCTTAGTCAGAGTTACTTTCAAGGGTCGTAGCATGATCCTCATATCGCTGAAAATCAAGCATCTTCAATGATCATGGGTATAAATCTGAAAATGTTTTAACGATAAGGTTCATGGTGTTTCTAGTTTGTTTGTCTTTGTAGGCCGAGTATATTAATACTGAGGAAGATGGGATTTTAGGTAACCCAAACTTTTTAGAAACTTCTATCAATGTGCGAGGTGCTGCTCGGTGGGGAAAGATCCCTACAGCCATACCTGCTTCAATTGCCGTAACGATAGCAGTCATATTATTTCCAATAAAGGCCTCATGCCATTGTATTTTAAATTTATCTAAAACCTGCATTGCTACATTCCGCATTCCACAATGCTCTTTTAGATTTGCAATAGGCAAAGGCCCCTGGTGATCGTAATCAAACTGGGCGGAAGCATACCAACCAAAATACTCTGGGCATAACTCTTCACCGTCATAGCGCCCATCGTCACTTCGAATAATTACCGCATGAAGAGAGCCCGAATTACATAGCTCGGTCAATATTGTAGAGCTTTCTACCGATAATTCTATTTGTAAACTAGGGTCAGCCTCTTTTAAGCGAGATAATACCAATTGCATTTCTGGACCAAATACATGACACCCAACACCAAGTTTGAATCTCCGTCTAGGCGAGGACAGGCTTGCAATAGCTCTGTCATTGGCTGAAATAAGTTCACGTGCCTCTGGTAAAAAAGCTTCTCCTGCAGAAGATAAGCGTACTTGTCTTGGCGTTCTTTCTACTAATTGTACGCCTAGTTTATTCTCCAGCCTTTTAAGCTTAACGCTAAGTGTGGCTTGAGTGCTGCCCATAGAGTCAGCCGCTTTGGTGAAGCTTTTGTGATCATTAATTGCTAAAAAAGCGCGAATAGAATCAAGATCTAGGCTAATCATATAAATAACTCCTTTACTACTATGTTTAGACTGATTTCCGAGTTACATCTTGTTTTTTAAACTTTCAAACAGGAGTGTAACATGTTGTATTTCAAGCAATAATTACGGTTTGTTATGACTGAAATATTGAAGCATTTATTTAGATAATGTCAAGAAGCTGCTACATTTTACTCCCTTCATGAGAGTAACCACGGTTGGTGCTCTTGCAAGTTACAACGATTCTCTGCGCTACTTTGAGAATTGAAATGGAGTGTCAAATGTTTTCCGCTATATCAGCTAAAAATAAAATAGCATTGGCTGCTGTGTGTTTATCTGCAGTCATGCTGGGGTTAGAAATAACCAGTATCCCTTCTATATTACCGACGTTGAAAGATCTACTACCTGCAAACTTTCAGCAACTCCAGTGGATCATGAATGCTTACACCATTGCAATGTGTTCAGTTTTAGTTGCTATGGGGGCATTGGCGGATCGATACGGTCGTAAACGCATTTTTATTGCAGGTATCTTTGTTTTTGCTATTGCATCACTGCTTTGTGGTATTGCAATGAGTGCGCCGGTACTTATCGCTGCCCGCTTTTTACAAGGCCTGAGTGCAGCAGCGATGCTGTCTTGTCAGGTTGCGGTGCTTTCTAATCAGTTTCCAAATGGGCCAGAGCGAGGTGCAGCGTTTGCTACCTGGGGCATTATATTTGGTCTTGGTTTGGGTTTTGGTCCTATTGTAGGTGGCATCATCCTTGAACTTGCCAGCTGGGAATGGGTATTCCTCATTCATGTTCTTATTTCGTTAGTTACTATAATCTTGGCGAAAAAAGGCGTCACTGAGTCTTCTGATCCTAACGCTGTTAAGATGGACTTCGGTGGAATGATCACCTTGTCGTTGTCAGTATTTGGTTTGGTCTACCTCATTATTCAAAGCCATGAAACCAGCATTACAACTAATACAGGCTTGGCGATTCTTTCTGGCAGTATTTTGAGCTTTATTTTGTTTGTTATTATTGAATACAAAGTAGAGCGTCCTATGTTTGACTTTTCAGCATTTAAAGTTCGCAATTTCTCTGGTGCATTATTTGGTGCGAGTGGAATGAACTTTAGCTTTTGGCCATTCGTAATTTATTTCCCAATTTATCTCCAATCTGTACTGGGTTATAGCGGCGTGGTATCGGGCTTAACGGTACTGGCATTAACTATTCCTACTATTATCGTACCTCCCTATGCTGAACGCATGCTTCAAAACAAAGGGCCAGGGTTTGTTATTCCCTTGGGTTTGCTCACTATTTCTGCCGGCTTTGCTTCAATTTGGTTCGCAATTGGATTGCAAGGAACATCGTGGATGACGTTACTACCGGGTTGTGTCATAGCGGGTATTGGTCTTGGTTTGACGAACACACCTGTAACAAACACTGCAACGGGTTCACTGCCACCAGAAAGGGCTGGCATGGCTTCGGGTATGGAGTTTAGTGCTCGGATGATCTCATTGGCCGTCAATATTGCAATCATGGGATACATTTTGGTAAACGGAGTCTTTGAGGGCTTGAAAGGTATTCTGAATATCAGTGACGCAGAAATTATGCCTATTGCAGATGCATTGGCATCAGGCAACATCGCTGCGGCTGAATCGCTCGGTGTCACTACACAAGCAGCGAGTGAAATTTTGACATCTGGCTTTAGCTGGGTGGTTCTCTACGGCGCAATATCCGCATTTATTTTGTGTATCGCATCCGCATTAGCTTGCGAGAATAAAAATCAATCTGAAGATGATGATCAATCAGTGAGTGTGGCTACAGAGTAACCCCTCTACGCTATCTATCTAATTTAATTAATAAGTAGCTGCAAAACATTGCTGTGTACAGCACAGCAATGGGTTATTTGCACCTTAAAAACAGGGAATTTGGTAATGGAATTGAGTTTTGAAAACTTAAAAGAAGAAATATCAATCATTTTGGATGTTACAAGTGAAGAAGTGCAAACCAACACGGAGTTAACTGGAAGCGCTCATTGGGACTCTTTCGCCATGCTATCGGCTGCTGCTTTAGTTACAAAATACACTGGCGCACAGTTGTCCATGGATGATGTGTCGAAACTCGCAACCGTAAATGATTTCATTTCTTTAATAAACAACTCAAAAGACAAATAAGATGGAATTCAAAGCAATTTCAGGTATTCGCATTGAAGCGATAACAGCAGCGCTCCCTGTAAAAACTATTGGCAAAGAAGATTTTTCAGCCATGTATGGCGAGAAAAATGCTGCACGTGTGGCGAGAGGAACTGGGATCAGCGCTATTCGCACTGCAGATGGTTTGTCAACCGAAGCGCTGATAACCGCCGCCGCTCAGCAATTGTTGAACAATGTGAATGTTACCTCTGACGACATTGACGGCCTGATAGTCGTTACTCAAACGCCCGACAGTTGGAGCCCAGGAACTGCCTTTGCCGTTCACCATAGGCTTGGTTTGAAATCAGGATGCTTTGTCGCAACGGTCAACGATGGCTGTGCGGGGTATGTCAACGGCATGATTCAAGCAGCGTCTCTTATCTCATCTGGCGCATTCAAAAAAGTACTGTTGTGTACTGGGGATATCAACACGCGTCTAGTTGATGATGCGGACTATCAAGTACGCATGTTGTTTGGTGATGCAGCCTCGGCAACCTTGATCGGTAGTGGTACGGAAACCGTCAATTTCATCAATGGTACTGATGGTTCAGGAGCAGACATGCTGGGTGTGAAAATCAACTACGAAAAGGGAGCACAAAGTACGGCTTCTGTAGCCACCTTAAAAATGGATGGTGCTGCAGTGATGAGCTTTGCGCTCAAGCGTGTGCCAGAAGTGGTGAATGCGCTCCTCGACCAAGTGGGTATCAAGAAAGACAACGTAGATCTCTTTGCTCTTCACCAACCCAATGAATTTTTGTTGAACTACTTGATAAACCTACTTGGAGTGGAAGCATGCAAAGTTCCTATTGATGTAAACGGAATTGGAAACACTAACTCTACGTCAATTCCATTACTTCTTACGCGAAGAGCAAACCTTAATGAGCGAAACGATATCGTACTTTGTGGGTTTGGTGTCGGGTTGGCATGGAATGCGATGCACGTGAATTTGTCCGATACGGCATTAATAGCGCCAGTAGAAGTTTACGCAGTTGCGTAGTTTTTATCCGAGATAGTTAGATTTTTAAGGAAGAAAATAATGTGCGGTATTACTGGATGGATTGATTTTCAACGACACTTTCCAGAGCGAAGTCAAATTGTGGATCGAATGACGGACTCCTTATCTCATCGAGGACCAGATGCGAGAGGAACATGGTATGACAGCTATGCAGCGTTAGGTCATAGACGTTTGTCCATTATTGATGTTGAACATGGCGTTCAACCAATGCTAGCTCAAAACAGGGAAGGGCAAACCTCCGTTGTTGCATTTAATGGTCAGATTTTCAACTTCAGAGAGTTGCGCTCACAGCTGGTGGGTTACGGCTATACCTTCGAAACAAACAGTGATACTGAGGTATTACTAAAAGGTTATTTACACTGGAAGGAGCGTGTGGCTGAACACCTCAACGGCATGTTTGCCATCGCTATTTGGGATGTTCATCGACAGCAACTTACTCTCATTCGAGACCGTCTAGGGGTTAAACCGCTTTACTACTATCAAACCGACACAGGTATTGTGTTTGGCTCTGAGCCAAAAGCCTTATTTGAAAACCCTTATGTCAACGCTCAGGTATCAAACACAGGCTTTTGTGAAATCTTGGACATGGTAAAAACGCCTGAGTTGACGCCCTATGACGGTATGTATGAAGTGCGTCCAGGCCATATCCTTACATTCAACCGCCAAGGTTTGAAAAAGCAAGCCTACTGGCAGTTGAGTGCAAGAGAACACCATGATTCGCTAGATGTAACGATAGCGACAGTTAGAGAAATTTTGTCAGACACAGTCAAAAGGCAAATGATTTCTGACGTTCCTATCTGCTCATTGTTATCTGGAGGATTAGACTCCTCTGCGATTACCGCTTTAGCGGTAGAGCATGTGGAAAAAGGGCAATTCCCTTCTTTCTCAGTAGATTTCACTCACAACATGGATAATTTTTCGGCAGACGGTGTCCGAGGTGCTCCGGATGCGCCTTTTGCGCGTGCGCTGGCCGAACACGTTGGCACGGCACATACCGAACTTCTTCTAAACAGCAACCAGATGCTAGAGAACTCCGTGCGTAATCTTGTTTTACACGGTGTTGATGCTCCGCCTGCCTACTGGGGGGATATGTGGCCGTCTTTGTATTTGCTGTTCCAAGGGATAAAAAAACATTCGACAGTTGCGCTTTCTGGCGAAGCTGCTGATGAGGTTTTTGGCGGATATCAATGGTTTAGAAACCCAGCGGCAATTTCGGCCAATACCTTCCCATGGTTAACAGCAGGTTCGTCTCGGTACTTTGGTGGTATTCAACTTCTTAATAGAGACTTTGTTCACTCATTAAACCGCGATGAATATCGAGATAAGCGCTATCAAGAAGCCTTGGCTGAGGTGCCTGTACTTGCAGGCGAAGCTGAAGACGAAAGACGTTTGAGACAAGTCTCTTACCTAGCACTTACTCGCTTTTTACCCACCTTACTTGATAGAAATGACCGTATGAGCATGGCGGTAGGTTTAGAGGTGCGCGTACCGTTTTGTGACCATCGATTGGTCGACTACGTCTTCAATGCCCCTTGGTCTATGAAAACCTACGATGGACGAGAGAAGAGCTTGTTGCGTGCAGCAACAGCCCCTTTACTGCCAGACAGCATCGTACACCGAGTGAAAACACCGTATCCGGCAACGCAAGATCGTTCCTATGAGCAAGGGCTTCGTGATGAACTTGCAGGTTTGATGGATGATACCAGTTCGCCAGCAAGAGACTTTATTGATTCTAAAAAGGCAAAACTGCTGATTGATCGTGGGGTGAGTGAAATAAGCCAGCCATATAACCGCGGCGGGATAGAGATGGCTCTATGGATGAATCGTTGGCTTGAAAAATACGATGTAACCACGAAAGTATAAGGAAGTTAGATATGTCAGTTATACCGCCTATTTCGCCAAAACTGGTGCATAAACACAAAGCAGATGATCTCTTGCTTAGTGATCCAAGAAAGTTGCTGCCTGTTCGATTTACTTCGTCTCAGGAGAGTATGGCTACTGACCCTGCAATAGTTATGCTGAATAGTTTGTATGAAGTATCGGCAAGCAACGAATATGTGCTGAAACTGCCAAAGACTATGTCAGGCGGTGCAGGTGTTAGTTTTGATGAAGTGATTGTGCTTTCAGCGAATGACCCTATGCGTGGCGTCCCGGCTCAAATTGTCGAATCGATCAGAGCGGGTCTACCTCAGGATACTGCCGAACGAGTCGATATTAATGATGAAAACGTGTCAGCATTTCTTGCGCATCACAAGGTGGCCCGTCATTCACACAGTTTTCAGTTTGTGAACCGAGGCGATCATTACTTCTTTTATCGAAAACCTCATGAACATGTACCGGGAATCATGTTACTTGAGGCGGCAAGACAAACTATCTACTACCAATTATATGGCTTTTCTCAGCAACAACTTGGACAAGTCACGGTAAGTCTTAGCGAGCTCAATGCGAAGTTTTACAATTACGCAGAGCTCATGTACCCCATAGAGATTGTTGTTGATGATCTCACTCGAGGTGACATCCAAAAACCAAAAGAAGTACTTTATCGCGCTTCTTTCTACCAAAAAGGCATGTTAATCGCTCGTATTAACTCTTTGGCCCCTGTCATCTCTATAAAACGTTTTCAGATGGCGCGTAACGTCAACCTATTTGGCGAAGAAGAGCGATTCTCACCATTACCGATTGCACCGATTACAGCACTTCTTAGCAGTGGTTGCGGGAAGCAGGCGCTTGTTGATTTGCAGGACATCGGTCTTTCCGGATGCACAACCAGTGCTATTTCGTTCGACAACGAAGACAGCCACTATTTGAACTTAATCTATGACAATAAACTTCATTTCACAGCCAAATTGCAGCGTGAGCGCGACGAACAAAGCCACGTGAACTGGTTATTTAATAGTGTGAGTTATGAAGATATAGAAACGCTCAAAGAAATTATCAAACGCGGTTTTCTCAAGAAGTTTTAGCAAACAAGGTAAATATGCATGACGATTTATCATTCTAAGTACCCCAATTTGCTGAAGCCTATGAAACTTGGCAAACACGGTAAAGCTACAAACCGTATGTACTTTTCTTCTGTTGGATTTGATCTTTGCGACCATGAAGGCAGACCTCTGCAGGAGTTTTTTGATGTCTATGAATCAATCATGGATGGAGGTTGTGGCTTTGGCTTTTTGGGTAACGCCTCGGTCGATGCATCTTCGCAATATACAGACAGAAGCCAGAAGCTAGTTTCTGAGCAGCATGCGTTAGACCTTCAACCTATTTTTGAAGCTGCAAATGATCGGCATTTTCTGCTGTCTGCGCAGTTGCAACATTATGGCTCCGGGGATGCAACGTTACTAAGCGAAGTGCAGATAGCCTCATACATCGAGCACTTTGAACAAGCCGCCAAATTGGCGCTGAGTGTGGGTGCGCCGGCTCTGCAAATCCATGCGGCGAATGGTTATTTGTTGAGTAGTTTTTTATCACCTAAGTCAAATGAAAGAACCGACAAGTGGGGGGGATGCGCAATGAATCGCGCGCGACTTCTACTTGAAGTGTTAAAGCGAGTGAAAGCAGTTGTTCAAGAAGACCTTGTGATCTTCGTGCGCTTACAAGTTGATGATGGCTTTGGTTCAGAAGGGCTTGAGGTAGAACAACTCGGCGATGTGATAGTAGCAATCGAACAAGCGGGTGCGGATGCGGTGACCTGCGCCAACGGCGTGGCAGAAACATTCGGGAAGTTTCTCGGAAATCCAGAATACACGCTGGAATCCTGTCGCCGAGCGAGCCGATTTTTGAAACAGCATACCAAGATGCCGATTGGCTTTTCTGCCAATATCGGAAACTTGGAAATAGCCGAAGAGATCATTGCTAGTGGTGATGCCGACTTTGTTGGATTCGGGCGCCCGATTGTCGCGGACCATCAATTTGTTAATAAAGCACTAGCAGGGCAAGTGAAAGAGATTAATCACTGTCAATGGGATTCTTACTGCTTGAGAGATAAGAAAGAACCTCTAGCAGATAGAGTTTATTGTTGCGTAAATCCAGATTATTTACGACCACAACACATTCAAAATAAATATATGGGAATTTAGTAATGCAATATGAAAATAAAGTCGCTGTAGTTTCAGGTGGAACACGTGGTATTGGCTTTAATGTGGCCAAGAAATTGGTGAACGAAGGTGCATTTGTCTACTTTACAGGTCGAAATAAAGAGGATGGGCTATTGGCTCAAGAAAAACTGGGGGCTCAATCTCGCTATATCCAATTAGATGTGACAGACGAAAAGGCTGTAAACGCGTTATTTGAATTGATTGAAAAAGAACATGGTCGTTTGGATTTAGCCGTCAATAACGCAGGTATCACCACTAAGCGAGCATCAGTCAGTGAGTTAGATTTACAAGAATGGACACGCGTTCTGAATATCAACTTGGTTGGTCCACTACACTTTATGTCGCGTCAAATTCAGTTAATGCAAAAAGGCAATGGTGGTTCAATCGTAAACGTTTCGTCATGCGGTGGTATCTTAGGTCAGCCACGACAAAGTGCTTATTCAGTCAGCAAAGCCGCGTTGAATATGCTCACACAAATCGCAGCAATTGAGTGTGGTGTACCTGAAGAAGGTAAGAAACTCGTCCGTGTAAATGCAGTTTGCCCTGGGCCGACAATGGGTGGGATGAATACTGAAGAACGCCTACGAGCAAACCCTGAAGCGACGGCAGAAAAATATCGCAATACAGCGTTACGCCGTTTTGCAGAGCCTGAAGAAGTGACAGCGTCTATTAACTTCTTGTTGAGTGATGACGCTTCCTATACCACAGGCACGCTGTTGTCCGTTGATGGCGGATTCATTGCTGGGAAATTTTAAGAAATAGCGGTAAGGAAGGAAAAGGCTTAAGGACATGGCAAGTGTATTTATTAGCGGTGTAAGTGATGGTATTGGACTTGCGTTAGCGACTCTGCATCTCCAAAAAGGCGATTCGGTCATTGGAATGGCTCGCCATTGTCCTGAGCAGATAGCAGGACACGACAACTTTGTTTTAATCCAAGCAGACTTCGGCTGTCTAACTCAGCTAAGCGAGGTTATTGATACCAATTTCGCAGCACTAGAAAACGCAGAGTTTGATACGCTCTACTTAAATGCTGGCGCAACGGGTAACTCACCAGAGTATGCCGGTAACACATCGTTAAACGACGTAGTGACTGTCATGAACATCAATGCAATTGCGAACAAATTGCTTTTAGATGTGCTGTTGAATATGAAACATAAACCCGCATTGGTTGTTGTTTCTGCGTCCATTGCGGGCCGTCGATATCGAGCTGGAATGTTAGCTTATAGTATGTCTAAGGCTGCTTTAGAAGCGCTGAGTGGTGTCTATGCTCAAGAGTATCCAGATGTTTTTTTTGCAGTGCTGGGTATGTGTAATGTCGACACTCGTTTATCTCACAACATCGTTAACCATCCGAATGTGAGTTTGTTTCCAGACCATGTGCGTTTAAAACAACGCTTTCAAATTCCTGGGTATGTAGTATCTGCAGAGATGCGCGCGGAAGATATATATAAAATCGTACAAGAACAAAACTGTAAGCACCTAAAGAATGGTGAATTCATTGAGGTTAGGACTCTACTAAATTCGTTTTGAAGTCACTCTTACAATACGGTTTAGTGAATTGAATTTTATTAGGGATAATATGATGAATAAAGAAATTCTAGATTTATTGATTGAGGCAATTGAAGAACAAAGTTTATTCTTAGATGAACCCGTAGATCTGTCTAAAGGTAGTGATACGGCTCTCTATACTCAGGATGGACAACTCGATTCGCTTAGTCTGATAACTATCATCGCAGACGTTGAAAAACAAATTAGCTCACAATTTGGTTTTAAATTAAAGTTGGCCAATGAACGTGATCTGGGAATGGAAAAATCTCCATTCTCAACCCTAGGAGCAATGCATGCTTTTATCTTAGATAAACTGCAAGCAGAACTAAAAGTAGATGCTCAAGTGGCGTAACAGACGATATATTTCATTTCTTATAAATGGAGTTACGTAGATTTTATATTCTCCTTGTATTGATGTGAATGTTTTTTATGTGAATTTGAATGTTTGGCAAGCTTTAGGTGACTTGTTTCGGCATGTGTCTTCTCGTTTATTTGTGGTTGAACTCTGTCCATCAATAGGCCTTTCCTGCAAAAACTGAGCGGCCGATGAAGAAATAAATATATGTTGTCTATTGCTTGCTTTTTAATTCACTGTGAAATTTTGGTTTTATCCAACGTGAGATTTGGCATTTTAAAACTCATAAAACCTATGAACCTGAAAGAGAGATAATATGAAAATAGGCTTTATCGGTGCAGGAGCGATGGCACAGGCTCTTGCAAAACACGCTTTAGATGGTGGACTATCTGTCATGATAAGCAACTCTAGAGGGCCGGAAACATTAACGGTTGCTGCTAATAGATTGGGCTGCGAGACTGGAACGGCGCAGCAAGCTGCAGAGTTTGGCGATGTTATTGTCATTGCAGTGCCGCTTTATTCTTTCAATAAACTTCCTAAGGAACAGTTGAAAGGAAAGATTGTACTGGATTTGCTGAATTACTTTCCACATAGAGATGGTTACATCACCGAGTTAAATAGCTTGAGAATGACAACCAGTGAACTCGTGGCTAACTATTTAACCGACTCAACGGTTGTTAAAGCATTTAATTCGATTACGGTTGAAGATTTACGCCGAGATGCACGCCCAGAAGGCGCAAAGGATCGTCGCGCTATTCCTATTGCATCAAATGACCAAGAAGCGAAAAATGTGGTTGCTAGATTAATCGATAAACTTGGTTTTGATTCTGTCGATGGCGGTAAGTTGTCTGATAGTTGGCGATTTGAACGCTTTAGACCAGCATATTGCGTTGCTGCGCCCAAAGAGAAGCTTGAAGGGATACTAGAAACGACGACAAGAGATACAGTTGTGGCTGATGGTTATTGGCTTCATCACCGTTTTGTATGATGAGAACTCAAGTAAGCGCAACTAAATGCTTAAAATGGTAAGCAGCCAGAGTGCGGAATTAGTGTACAAACTTTATTGTGCGAACACATGATCGTTCGATATAGTATCTGGAGAAAATTAGCATTATCAATAGGCCGGGTGATTACTTGTTAACCCCCGGCTTTACCAGCCTTTTACCCTCTTTTGACTGCATAAAGTTTAGTGACAATATACTGCTAAATCTTCTGGCTAATTACGCAATAATGCCTATAATCTGCGCACTTTTTATGATTTTCCCCATCTCTTTGCGGAGTAGAGCTTAAATGAAAAAAATCGCATCAAAAGCGATCGTAATGACCCTTCTTGCGACGTCACTGACTGGTTGTATTGGTCAAATGGGCACCTCTCAGCTGGTAACCAAAGCCAACCTGAGCGCCGTGGACAACCGTTACGGCCGTGCGGGTCTGTTTATGTTGCTGGGCCCGGTTTACGGCATTGCGGCAACCGCGGATCTGTTCATCTTCAATACTATTGAGTTTTGGACAGGCCAGAATCCGATCACCGGTAAGTCACCGGCGGTGGCGGATACACCTGTTGATGCGATCTTCAAAGTAAATGGCCAGCTAGACCCATCATTGACCACAGTGCCACTGGCCAGTGTTCAGAACAGCGATATTGAAGCGGCGAGCTTCCGTCAGGTTGATGCGCGTACGCTTGAGATGAATGTGGTATACCAAAGCGGTGAGCAGGCAGTGCTGCGCGGTGAGCGTGCCGGCGATGAGGTGAACTTCTACTTAGATGGTGAATTCATCACCGCCGTGAGTGTTGCTGAGCTGAGCCAGTATGCCAATAACCAGGCATAATGATCGCAATAGTGCATGTTAGTGAAACGGGAGCCCTTGGCTCCCGTTTTTGTATCTAGGCTATCCCGGCTGAGGTTCTAGGCTTCGGTTTTGTGGCCGACGGGCTGCAGCCCTTGCCAGAGGATCTGGAATGCCCCTTGTTGGTATTGTGTCTGCTGGCCCAGCTCGGGTTGTTCGATAAACAGTTGGGCAGTGCTCAGAAAGTGCTGGCGGAAAAAACTGAGTACCAGTGGCATCGGCAAGGGGGCTAGCAGCCCTTGATGCTGGGCTTGTTCGACCCTTTCACCGATGAAGCCCATGGTCGCCAGCATCAGATCTTGGTGGCGGCTGATGGGGTAGGCCGGGTCGTGATTAAGCTGGAGCATCAGTTTGAGCTGGCAGGGGTGGCTGATAGCCCACTCCAGTGCCCGGCTCCATAACTGCTGCAGCTGGTCTTGTAATCCCGCCGTCTCTGGCGGGGAGGACAATTCCTGGGCCAAATCCTGCTTGGCCTCGAGGTACAAGGTGTCGACCAAATCCTGTTTGCAGGGAAAATGATGGAACAGGGTACCGGTGGCAACGCCTGCTTCCCGGGCTATGCTGGCGGTCGATGTTGCCTGCACCCCGTTGGTGACAAACAGGGCCAGTGCCGTATCAAGTAGTTGCTGTCTTTTCATTTTGCTCCTGCTCGCAGCGTATTGTTAGCGCATAAAGAAGGCCAGCATCAGTTTTTGCCACCATCGGTTATAAGGGGGTTTGATCAGCCCTGTGGTGGCGAACGTGTGCTGGTTCAGCACGGTCTTGGCCTTGGAGAGGGTTAGGAAACCTTCCTTACCATGGTAATGCCCCATCCCGGATGGCCCAATGCCGCCAAACGGGGCATCATCGGCCGCCACTTGCAGCAGGGTCTCGTTGATTGCCATCCCGCCCGATATTGTCCCGTCGCGGACTTGCTGCTGGGCCACGGGATCTTGGCTCATCAGGTACAGTGCCAGTGGGCGAGGACGCTGCTGAACGAAAGCAATGGCATCGGCCAGCTCATCGTATTCAATCACCGGCAACAGCGGGCCGAAAATTTCTTCCTGCATCAGCGTGGCCTGCGCCGGCACATGGCTGAGCAGGTGAGGGATCAAACGGTGGTGCGCATCACTGCGCGCTTTCTCGTGGCACGGAAAGACATTGGCCCCGAGCTGCTTGGCTTCGTCAAGCCACTGGCACAAACGCTGGTACTGGCGCTCGTTGATCACCGAGGCAAAGTCCGGGTTATCCACCCCGTCGGGGTAATGGTGATTGAACTGTTTGATAAAGCTATCGATAAAGGCTTGGGCCAGCCCTCTGGGTACCAGAATATAGTCGGGGGCAACACAGATTTGCCCGGCGTTCATGCATTTGCCGAACAAGGTCCGCTCTACCGCTAAGCTTATCGGCATATCTTTCGCAATAATGACTGGGGACTTGCCCCCCAGCTCGAGGGTGACCGGTGTCAGGTTGTCGGCAGCAGCCCGCATCACGTGGTGGCCGACAGTGGTGGAGCCGGTAAACAGCAGATGGTCAAACGCTAGCTGGGTGAAGTGGGCGGCGGCATCTGCCTCACCCTCGAACACCGCGACCTGATCGGGCAGGAAGGTCTCTTCAATCAGGGTGCGCAGAACTTGGTTGGTGGCCGGGGTAAACTCGCTGAGTTTAATCATTGCCCGGTTGCCGGCGGCCAAGGCGGAAATCAGCGGCCCGAGGCTGAGCATCACCGGGAAATTCCACGGCACCACGATACCGACTACCCCGACCGGTTGGTAGTGGACGGCGACTTTGGCGGGGGAGAGCATCAATCCGGCATGGCGTTTGGATGGTTTCATCCAGCCCTTGAGTCTTCTCAGGCTGTAGTTGATGTTATTGATGCAGGGGATGATATCGGCCACGAGGGAGTCCTGGTGGTGGCGCTGGCCGTAATCCTCGGCAAGTGCTTGGCAGAGCGCCTCCCGGTGTTGCTTGATAGCGCGCTTGAGGGCGGCTAGTTGGCTTTTTCGCTCGTCAAGAGAAGGTATGGCGGCCTTCCTGAAGGCTGCCTGCTGGGCTTGTAGCGTGCGGTCCATGTCGGTACAGCAGGCTGGCTGGATCTGGATATTTTCGGCCACAGTCATCGGTGGGTCTCCCTCTCAATAATACCGACTAGTCAGTCGGTTTTAGTATAGAAGACTTTTTCTGTCGCGGAGCTGGAAATTTACCGGATCACTTTTTATGGCCACTTTTCTCGGCCGGAAACACATCGATAAAGTGGTTGAAGTACTGCTGTAGCTGTTCAGCATCCTGGCTGAATCCGGCGGTTTCGAGCAACACGATACCGGCCTCGCAGGTGCACAGGTTGCCCGGTTGCTGGTTGCGGCGCAGTGCGTAAGCCGAATGGGTCTGCGCGGCTAACTCCAGCCGGGGAAGGGTTGCCAGCCAGGGGCTGCGGCGGATCATCTTGCGTGCTTCTTGCCAGGTCGCATCGAGCAGGATGAATAGAGGTGTTTTGCTGGTACTGAGCTGGTATGGCATGGCTGGCACGGTGTCGTCCCCAGGGAACAGCAACCACGGCTGGTACTGGGGGCTCGAAAGCATGTCGAGGAGCGCTTGGGGGGGATTGACCCGATCCCAGATGTGGCGTTGGCAGTGGGGAAGGCTTCTTTCCATCAATTGACCGGTATTGGTCTCTTTGCCCATTTCCTTGGGGTGAGTGAGCAAAACAAAGGCGTGTTGGCAGGCTAGGGTTGGCTCGGTATCGCAGATGCAATTGTGGTGGAAGCCGCAACGTGGGCAGGGTGTGGTCATGGTGGTCAGTCTGGCCTATGGGTTATGCCACGGAGTGTGGCATAACCCAAGGGAAAAGGGGAAGGCTTTCCGTGAGGGGCGCTATGGTTGGACTGGACTGAGTTTGTCGAGGGTCAGGCCATTTTCGCCCAGCTCATAGGTTTCACCGTTGATGATTTCTTGGCGGGTCGATAATTGGCCATCTTCACGGGTAAACAGCCTTTCACTGATCAGCCGGCGGCCTTGGTACTGGGCCATGGTGACTCTTATCTTGCCATCGCCAGCTTGTTGCCAGAAGCCTTTCTCGCTCAGCCCCGGTTGTCCATCACTGTAGCTGTATTCCGTGACCGCAGAGTGATCCGGCAGCAGGTTCAGGGTGGTTGTCAGGACGGTGGCGCCCAAGTCGCTGTGGCCCTGGTAACGGCCAACCCAATGCTGGGTAACGTCAGTCGCCCCAAGGGTAGCGCAGCCGGAGTATACCGTACCCTGCCAGTCAAGCGTTGCCTGCCAGCCGTAAAGGGCGTCGCTCATGGTGTCGTTGCACTGGGCCTGGGTCATGGTCAGGGTGAAATTGCGTCCCTTATAGACGTGCTGGCCTGAACGGATATCGCGGCTGGAAATCGTTTGTTGCTGGGTTGGGTAGCTGATCCGGCTGAGAGAGGCGGTGTCCCCGGCGACATCGATACTCCAGCCCGGCTCATTGCCGAAGGCCCGGGTTTTTCGCGGTGGCTGCTGGCAGCCTTGTCGCATCTCCGCTGACAGAAGGTTTATCTGCTTGACGTTGAAGCGGGCATGATAATCAGCGGCAAAGCCCTCTGCCGGTGCCGGCTCGAGATAACCGATAAATTCGCCGTACATCGGTTCGTACCCGCGTGGTGCGACCGCATTGGCGGCGGGCAGATCGCCTGCCGGCAAGTGCAGCCAGTATTGCTGGGTGCTGCCGCAAGGCTGGATACTGCGGCTTTCATGGCCGATGGTCACCTGACCGCGCAGCATGAAGGCCTGTACCTTGCCGCTGCTGGTGGCCACTTCAGGCGTGGTGAGCGCTTCTTTTTCTGGTGTTGGGCCAGCGGCCGGATCACTGGCACAGCCTGCCAGTAATAGGACGGCGGCTATGGGAGCCAGGGTAAGTTGTCGGCATATCATCGGGATCCCTCGTTGTGATAGGCTGGGTATAAAGTCAGTTATACCAGATAAATAAAAGAGTATCAGAATGGCGTATTGGTTATTCAAGACAGAGCCGGACACCTTTTCGATAGACACGCTCAAGCAGCAACAAGTTTCCTGCTGGGAAGGTGTCAGAAACTATCAGGCGCGAAATATGATGCGTGATGATATAAAGCTAGGGGATCAGGTGCTGGTTTACCACTCTTCCTGCAAGGATGTCGGTGTGGTGGGGATTGCCGAGGTTGTACGTGAGGCGTATCCGGATCATTTCCAGTTTGATCCCGAGGGGCCGTACTTCGACCCGAAATCCGATCCGGACAACCCGCGCTGGGTCATGGTGGATATCGAGTATGTCCGCCATTTGCGCTTGGTGTCCTTGAAGCGGATGAAAGCCAATCCGGCGCTGGCAGAGATGCCGCTGGTCAAGCGGGGTAATCGCCTCAGTATCATGCCGGTCTCCGAAGAGCAATGGCGGGAAATACTGCAAATGACCGGGCAGTTTTAATGGCGGCCTCCCAATGGAACAGGAAGCCTAAGTGGCTTCCTGTTGTGGTTAGCTAACCGATTTTCACTTGCGCGCTTACTTCAGCAATAGATTACCGAGGTAGTGTGCTACGGCCTCATCGTTGCAGTCGCCGATCACTTCGTTCTCGGGCAGGGCGGCTTTGACTTTGGTGTGGGAGGTCCCCATCACCAGGCCTTTACCTGCCATGCTCAGCATTTCAACATCGTTCATCCCGTCGCCGAAGGCAATACAGTCAGTCAGGGCATAGCCCTTTTCTTTGGCTACCGCCTCCAAGGCGTGGCCTTTGGACACGCCGGCATCCATGACTTCGAGACACCACGGGGTAGA
This sequence comes from Photobacterium lutimaris, assembly GCF_003025555.1. GTDB lineage: Bacteria > Pseudomonadota > Gammaproteobacteria > Enterobacterales > Vibrionaceae > Photobacterium > Photobacterium lutimaris. Next base: position 60,291 of record NZ_PYMH01000007.1, read on the forward strand.
AAAGGCAACATTGGCCTTGTCGCCAAACTCGGCGTTGATCTCATTTTCCCATGCCACCAATTTGTCATGATCGCGGTCGTCGCGGGTGAAGAACACTTTGGCGACACCTTCCAGCGGTGGGTTCTCGACATCGAATAGCTGGTAGCTGAAGGAGTCGTGGAAGTCGCGCAGGGTTGGGTCTTCCTCGTTCAGCAACCAATCATCATTGCGGTAGATGTGGATTTTCAGTTCCGGATCGTGCTTGGTCATCGCAATGATGCCGGCAATGACCTCGGGCTGGACATCCTGCTTGAAGATCACTTCGTTTTTGCAGTTGTGTACCCGAGCACCGTTGGAGGTGATCATGTAAGCAGGGATCCCCAGTTGCTCGCGCAGTCCCGCCACATCAATGTGGTGACGGCCGGTGGCGAAGATGAAGTCTTTACCCTGGCGGTGTAGCTGGTTGAGGGTATCTTTAGTAAACGGGGCAATCTTATGGTCCGGTGTCAGCAGGGTGCCATCCAGATCCGATGCAATAATTTGGTACATGAAACCTCTCGCGGTAGGAACAGAGGCCCAATGCCAGAGCATTGGGGGAACAGTGCAATATTAAACCAGTTCCCCCAAGAGAAAAGAGGCTATTTTAAGCGTCGGGTATTTCCGCTTTCCGGAAATGTTCAAAAGCAGAGGCCAGCGCCGGGGTGCGGTAGGTGTCGGCCTCGAACAGGAGTTCGTGGCGGGCACCCTCTATAACCTTGAACTGGCAGTCACGGTTGGCTTGTACCATGGCTTGATGGAACTGCTGATGGGCGGCATTATCGATGATAGTATCTTCACCGGCCTGCAGCAGCAGGACTGGGGTGGAAATGTTGCCGGCCTCGCTGATACAGCGCTTGGCCGCCGCCAACCCTTGCCATACCCAGCGGGCGCTGGGACCGCCGATTTTCAGCTCTGGCTTGCGCTCGTAGAGGTCGCGAAACCACTGGTAGCGCACTTTGCTTTGGGTCAGTGGGTTGCTGCCAAATGGCTTGGGGTAATAGGGTACCTGCCCCGGCGCATAACTGGGTTGGCCCTGCAGCTGCTCCATTACCCGGGCGAGTGGCGAGGCGATAGGGCGCATCCATTTGTTGATATTGATACCGTGCATCGGGGCGCTGAGTACCGCCCGCTCAATGGTGCCGGGATGGCGTGCCAGGTAAAGGCTGGTAATGGTGCCGCCCATGGAGTGGCCGAGCATAAATAGCTGTTGGTAGCCTTTGGGCTTGACCACTGACTCGATAAAGGTGTCTAAATCGCTGACGTAGTCGTCGAAATGGCCAACATGGCCCAACTCGGTATCTTCGGCCAGCCGGTCGGAAACACCTTGGCCCCGGTGATCGAGGGCAAATACATCGTAGCCCTGACGGACCAGATCATAAAACAGCTCTTGGTATTTCCAGTAGCTTTCAATCCGGCCGTTAACCACAATAATGGCTTTATCCGGGTTGTTGCCGGTCAAGGCGGCCCAGCCAATATTGGTGTGATTGCTCCCCTGGAACATGCCTTCCTGGCGCTGGTGCCACAGTTCGGTGACGGGCCCGGCCATGGTCTCTTCAAAGTCGTTTTCTTGGGATAGTTCAAAAAAAGAGGGGGGCTGGACAGTCATTTATCATCTCGGTTAACAGCATCTGGGGCAAGTATAACCCAATGTCATACAAGATGTTGCCATTAGACGTGAACAGCTGTTAACGTGTGGCGCTTTTATACGGCTAGTGACAAATTTTGTTAGAATAGCGAAAAAGGAAATGGGTTTATGGCACTTGAACTTTGGTTAGCTTACCTGGCGACGGCGATTGTGTTTAGCATCGCGCCGGGATCGGGCACTGTGAACTCAATCAGCAATGGTATGACCTATGGCTGGCGCAAGTCGCTGGCGTCAATTGCTGGGTTGCAGTTCGGTCTTGGCATATACATCGTCTTGGTCGGTATTGGCCTGGGCGCGTTGATTGCCCAGTCGGCAGCAGCCTTTGCGGTGATCAAGTGGGCCGGGGTCGGTTACCTGATCTGGCTCGGGGTGCAAAAGTGGCGTGACCGCGGTCAGCTTGATTTGGCTGGTGATACGCCGGCGACGCCGGCAAAGCAATTGTGCCGTCAGGCGGTATTGGTCAATCTGACCAACCCGAAGACCGTGGTTTTCCTGGTTGCGCTGTTTCCCCAGTTTATTGATCCTACCCAGCCGCAGGCTATACAGCTCTGGGTGTTGGGGATCACCACGGTTGCCGTGGATACTTTGGTTATGCTGGGGTACGTGATGTTGGCCTCTCGGCTTGCGGGCTATATCCGCTCGGCCAGAATCATGGCCGCCCTGAACCGCGTGTTCGGTTCGATGTTTATCGGCTGCGGGGCATTATTGGCGACGGCCAAAGCCTGAGTTTCTGGCTGCTGTTATTGGACAGCCCTGATGTGATGCGGCGTTTGTCCTCTGTTGTGGAGACTTGTTCAGAGTTATGTATTCCTATGTTGCACGCCAGCCTATCTTCAACCGTCATCAGAAGACGGCGGGATACGAGCTGTTGTTCCGGAATGGTGAGAGCAATGCCTTTCCTGCCGGCATCGATGAAAACAAGGCTACCTGTCGCTTATTGGTTAATAGCTATATTGCCGACAGTGATGGTATGGCTCAGGCCGGCAAGCGCTGTTTCATTAACTTTCCCCACCAGAGCCTGATCCGCCTGCTGCCGACCTTGCTGCCGAAAAAGCAGGTGGTGATTGAAGTGCTGGAAACGTGTGAGCCCAATGATGAGTTGCTCCTTGCGATCCGCCATTTGAACCGATTGGGATACATGATTGCCCTTGATGACTTTACCATGGACGAACGTTGGCAGCGCTTTTTGCCGTATGTCCATATCATCAAGCTAGATTTGCTCAAGGTGGGCCTGGACGCGGCATGTGATTATGTCGAGCAGAACCGCGGCCGCAAGTTGATGTTCCTGGCCGAGAAAGTCGAGAGCCACCATGACTACACCCGGGTTCATCAGGCCGGATTTCACTTTTTCCAGGGATATTACTTCAGCCGTCCCGAGCTGCTAAAAAGCCGTAACCTCAAACCTGAGCGCCTTTCTACATTGCGCCTGTTACAGGAAGTGTGTCGGGAACAGGTCGATTTCGAGCGGGTCGAGCAGATCATCGCTTCAGACTTGTCGCTGTCCTACCTGTTGCTGCGTTACGTCAACACCGCCATCGACAGGTTAAAAGTGCCGATCAGTGAATTCAGGCAGGCACTGGTTTATCTCGGCGAGGAAAAGCTCAAGGTGTTTGTCAGTGCTGTGGCAACCGCCCAGGCCTCGTTTGACAAGCCTCAAGAGCTGTATGCCTTATCACTGCAGCGTGGCCGGATGTGTGAAATCCTTGCCTCCGCCAGTGGGCAGAATATCGAAGCCAAGCCTGCCTTTATGACTGGTTTGCTTTCTATGATCGATGCCTTGTTGGATCAGCCGCTGGAGGAGTTGCTTGAGCAACTGCCCCTGCAGGCCGAGATCCGGCAGGCACTGCTGTATCAGCAAGGCGCGTTGGGCCAGCTGCTGGCATTGGCGATTGCCTATGAACAGGCGAAGTGGTGTCAGGTCAACCAGATGGGTGAGGCGCTGGGGATCGCAGCCCCAAGTATAGGCCAGAGTTACCAGCTGGCTCTCCAGTGGTCATCAAAATACGGCCTCCAGACTTCTGCCCGTTCACTTACTGCCGTGCAAACTGGCTGAGTGCCTTCACCGTTTCGGCCAGGGCTGGATTGAGCGTCCTGTTGGCTGGGTAGCATAACCCGAGCCGGCGGAACATTCGCGGCCCATCCAGCGGGACGGTGACCAGCTCCCTGGCGGTCTCCAGCACGCCAGTTGGCAGGAAGGAAATGCCGAGACCGGCCTGTACCAGGTGCATCACTTGGGTTTTATGTTCGGCCTTGGCCACCAGATTGACCGCCAATCCGTCGCAGGCCAGCAGGCCGATAGTTTGCTGGTGGGCTTCGCACGGCGGGCATTCAATAAAATCATGTTGATGGAGCTGCTCCGGCTTGACCTTGTCCAGTTTGGCCAGCGGATGGGACGGCAGCATGCACAGTACATAGTCCTCTTCCCACAGCGGCAGGAATATCTCACCATCTTGCTTGAACATATCGAGCGTCAGACGCGCATCCGCCGGCACATCATGATCCACCAATTCTAATAACACATTCGGAATATTTTCGTTCAGGCAGCTGAATATACTGGCAAGGGCTTTCTGGCTCAGGTCTGGGAAGTTGCCCAGTTTGAGCGGCAGGCATTCGGTACGCTGCTGGAACAAGGATGGCAGACGATTAACGTCCCCGAGCAACCTGACGGCCAGAGGGTAAAGATAATGGGCCTCGTCGGTCAGGTTGACCCCTTTTTTGTGGCGCTCGAACAAGGTGGTATTGAGCTCCTCTTCCAGCTGCTTGACGGCATTGGAGATCGATGGCTGGGACACATAGCAGCGCTCGGCCGCGAGGGTGATGTTCTTTTCTTCGTAGACGGCGACAAAAAAGCGCAGGAGGCGTAGGTCCATGGGATGGCTCTAGCTGGCAAGTGATGGAGCCTATGATAGCAAAGAATGCAGGCTAAGGATGCAGGCCAAGGATAGTGACTCAGGATGTGTGTGGGGGCAGAAAACACAAAGCCGGGCATAAGCCCGGCTTTGTTGACAGAGTGTAGTGTTAGCCTACGCTGTAGTAGGTCGCTGCACCTGGACCTACAGGCATACCGAATACAAATACCCACAGGTAGAACATGAGGCTCCAGCCTACGATGAAGACGATTGAGTACGGTAGCATTGTTGAGATAAGCGTACCTAAACCTAGGTTCTTCTTATAGCGTGTCGCAACAGCCAGGATCATACCAAAGTAGCTCATCATCGGTGTGATAATGTTGGTCACCGAGTCACCGATACGGTAAGCCGCCTGAATGGTTTCCGGTGCATAGCCAACCAGCATCAGCATAGGGACAAAGATCGGTGCCGTTACCGCCCACTGTGCCGATGCCGAACCTAGCATTAGGTTAATGAAGCCACACATCAGGATGAAGGCGAAGAACAGGGCAGGGCCTGTCAGGCCGATTGACTGCAGGAAGTCAGCCCCACCAACTGCGAACACCTGTCCGAAGTTAGTCCAGCTAAAGAAAGCAACGAACTGAGCGGCGAAGAATACCAGTACGATGTACATGCCCATTGAAGACATTGACTTCGACATCGCATCAATCACATCGCGGTCATTCTTCATGGTGCCGACGACTTTACCGTAGACAAAGCCAGGAACAGCGAAGAAAACGAAGATGAAGGCGACGATACCTTTCAGGAACGGTGAACCTGCAACCATGCCCGTTTCAGGGTGACGCAAGATACCATTTTCCGGCACGATGGTCAGCGCCAGCAAGCCAGCCACAACTAGGGCGGCAAGACCTGCCATTTTCAGGCCTTTCTTCTCAAGATCGGTGATTTTGCCAAGCTTGTCGCCACCGAGATCTTCACTGGCTTCTTCCGGGTTGTATTTACCCAGTTTCGGTTCAACGATTTTTTCGGTAACAAACGCACCCATGATGGTGATAGCAAAGGTTGATGCGAACATGAAGTACCAGTTAGCCTCTGGGCCAACCGAGTAGTTCGGATCGATCATTTGTGCTGCGGTCTGGGTAATGCCCGATAGTAACGGGTCAACCGTACCCAGCAGAAGGTTAGCACTGTAGCCACCGGATACACCGGCGAACGCCGCAGCTAGACCGGCTAGCGGGTGGCGGCCCAGGGAGTGGAATAGCATGGCTGCTAGCGGTACCAGTACCACGTAGCCTAGCTCAGAAGCGGTGTTTGAAATGATACCGGCGAAAATAACGACGAAGGTTACCATGCGCTTTGATGCGCCCATCACCAAACCACGCATAGCGGATGACAGCATGCCTGAGTGCTCGGCAATCGCCACACCCAACATAGCGACCAGTACGGTACCTAGTGGGGCAAAGCCGGTGAAGTTGGTTACCAAGTTAGCAACGATTCGCTGTAGGCCTTCGGCATTGAATAGGCTTACTACATGGATCATTCCGTCAGCAGCACGGCCCGCTGCGCCTTCCGGGCGTGGATCGACGACAGACACGCCGAAATAGCCGGCAATACCGGATAGCACCAGGATAGCCACACAAAAAAGGGCAAAAAGAGTGATTGGGTGTGGTAGCAGGTTGCCTAGCCACTCGACGGTATCTAGAAAACGGGTAAATAACGTTTTCTTCGGTTGTTGTTGTGTTTGCGGTGAAGCAGATGAATGCATCACGACCTCCATTTATCGTTTTAATCCCATCAATGGGTACATCTCTTGTCGCGGGGAAGGTTACGTCATTGTTAACGTCACAAACAAAATATAATTGTGTCAAAATATGTCAGATGCGTATGTTTTGTCTGGTTTATGTTAAATTCCTGTTTGTTTGTGCTGTTTGTGTGATGGTGGTTTGCTTTGTTATTGTTGATTTTTATGAAATCGGTTGTCCATTTTCGGTTTGTTAACCTTTACTCAATAACCGCAGATCAATTAATTAGAAAAAGCAGCCCGAAAAAAACGTGCTTAAATTCACAAAAAGAGTTAATTATCATCAGTCAACGCCTGGTTGATAGCATTCTATTAACCACTGGTTATCATTTTTCTCGGTGGTTCTGATTGGGATCCTGCATATCCATAGCTAAAATTTATGATAAACAGAGGTAATCGGTATTTTTCACTAAGGGATTAGGTCGATATAGTAGCGTCCATCTGCTGGTGGCCACTGGTAATAACCTGGCGGGCAAAGGGCCCGGGGGGATTTTCTCTTTCTATATATAAGGTGAAACTATGTCTAAGTCTCTTGTTGTGATCACTGGCGCAAGTTCTGGTATTGGTGAAGCGACGGCCAAAATGCTATCCGCACAGGGTCATCCGCTATTATTACTGGCCCGCCGCGTTGACCGATTGACTGCGTTGGGACTGCCAAACACAATGTGCCGCCAAGTCGATGTAACCGATGGCCCGGCATTTTCCGCCGCGATTGAGGAAGCAGAAAACCAGTTCGGACCGGTTGATTGCCTGGTGAATAACGCCGGGATGATGTTGCTTGGTCTTGCCCATGAGCAAGATCCGGCAGAATGGAAAACCATGTTCGATGTTAACGTGATGGGCCTGCTAAACGGGATCCACGCGGTACTGGCCAAAATGAAAGCCCGCCAGGGCGGGACTGTGATTAATATTAGCTCGATTGCTGGACGCAAGACGTTCCCTAACCATGCCGCTTATTGCGGTACCAAGTTTGCGGTCCATGCCATTACTGAAAATATCCGCGAAGAAGTGGCTGATGACAACGTCCGCTTTATTACGATTGCTCCTGGCGCGGTGGATACCGAGCTGTTGAGCCATACCACCAGTGATGCTATCAAGGCGGGCTATGAAGAGTGGAAAGACGGTATGGGCGGAGTGATTGCGCCGCAGGATATTGCCAATGCCATTAATTATGCTTACCAGCAGCCACAACATTTGTGTATTCGTGAAATCGTGCTGGCTGCAACTCGTCAACAGCCATAAGGTAAGCCGGATGGTGTGTGTTCTGAATGTCAGCGCGGGGTGATTTTGCCTACAAATCTACGCCTATTCAGTTACTTAATAAAAATCGCCTGCTATATTCAAAAGGGTATCCCAATGGGATACCCTTTTTAGTTTGTGCAGTGAGGGGGCAGGAGTGAGGGAGAAGGTTCGCTTTTTTGATGTGTTGCGCTGTGCCGCCGCCGTGGCCGTTGTGGTGATACACGTACTGGGGCCTTATCGCGATCAGTTTGGGGTGATGCCCGATAGCGGGTGGATCACGGCAACGACTTTCAATAGTCTCAGCCGCTGGGCGGTACCTGTTTTTATCATGATCACCGGAGCCTTGATGCTGACAGACGCCCGCCCGTTTGAGCTTGGCTATTATGTCCGCCGCCGCCTCGGCAAGGTATTGCTGCCTTTCCTGGTGTGGTCGGTGTTTTATGCTTGGTTATCCGGTGTGTCGCCAACGGGCTTTAATGGCGATGTGGTGATCGAAACGCTAAAGGCGCTGCCGGTCCATGAAACCTACTATCACCTTGGTTTTTTCTATTACTTTATCCCACTCTATTTTGTGGTGCCTTTCCTGCGCCATCTTGTCCAGCATTACGACAGGCAGGCGACGTTGGCCCTGACCTTGGTATGGCTAGCCCTGACAACCTTGTTCCTGTTCAAAATGGATGGCCCATGGAGCCATGAGCTGGTTTTGTATAGTGGTTACTTACTGTTTGGCTACTGCGTGTTCCAGTTGCGTTGGCCGAGCTTGAAGTGGCTGCTGCCTCTGGGCATGGTGGCCTTACTGCTGACCGATGCCATGGTGCTGAGCAATAGTTTTGCAGCCGGGGAATACAAGGTTGGCCGCTGGATGTCTTACAAAACGCTCAATACCGCGCTTATCGCTGCGATGATTTTTGCGCTGGGCAGGTATGTGGCAGATAAAGTCAGCGAGAGTTGGCTCGATAAATTGGCTTTTATGAGCCGCTATAGTCTTGGGATCTATTTGCTTCATCCTATCTTCTTGTGGCCGGTTAGGGCATATGACTGGTACTTCCTGCCTCCGGTGCTGATGATACCGTTTTGGACCGTGATTATTACGGCATTGGCCCTTACTGCCAGCTGGTTACTGGGCAAAAGCCCTAAAACCGCTTGGTTGGTACCCTGAGTTAAGGCTTTATTCGTCTCGGTGCAGAGCAAAATGACGGAACGTGAGGCCTTGGTAGGTCATGACTCCTTTGTCTCCCGGGTTGAGGGCATGGAAATAATGGATACCCACCATGAATTCACGCTTTGGCCCACCTTGGGTTGGTTGCACGTAAATCCAGTACTCCTCGTTGTCTTCACCCGGTCGGGCACCGATAATCGGTGAGCTTTGTTTGTCGAGGATCAGGACGTCGACTTTCCTTTCTGGGGCATTTTCCCCCACAGCGTGTTGGCGGTAGACTCGAATAAAGCAGAAAACAGCAATGGCCAGAAGGGCAATAACGATAATGGGAACACTGGTTGGCATAGGACTTCCTTGTTGGGCTCGATAGGAGCTTATTATTGGTCAAGTCTGGATCGCGGGATACGATCTGTCGTAAAAAGCGTGATCGCTGCAAGGATGGTTTCGATCGATATACGCCCCAGTCTGGTAAGGATTCCTTGGTGGTATCAGCGGCCACTGAGCGACGCGGTACTTTGCTTTAGTGCAAAGTCGAGGTAAGTTAGTAGAAAGAGTGAGCAAGGAAAGAGATTAGATGGCAAACATTGAGTTAGTGGTAACACGTTCAAGGCGGATTGAAAGCCTGTTGCGTGAACATTACCATGCTGAGGGCAAAGGCTTGCACCAGCTGATCTCTAGCTGCGAAGAACGCCTGCCACACGAAATTATTCCCAAGTTACGGTTTATTGCTTCTATCCGTAATAAAACCGTGCACGAAGAAGGTTATAAACTCGACGACAAGAAAGGGTTTATTGCGGCTTGCAATGCATGCGAAAAGGAACTTACCCCGCGAAGTGGCCGTTTTGTCTGGACGGTAGCTGCATTATTGGTCGTGGGGGTGACTGTGCTGGCGATATGGTTCTATTCCCTTCATTGGCACCGGATCGATTTGACCCCTTAAGAACCGCAACGGGGGCTGGGAGAACATCCTGGCTCATGGAATGTATTGACGAAAACAAAAAAGGTGCCGATAGGCACCTTTTTTTTGAATTTTTTTTTGCTTAATAAATCACTGGCAGCGTCATTAATCCGACAACCACTGCGATCATCATAAGGCCTTGTTTTTGTGAAGGTGTGAACATGCAGGGGCTCCTTGTTGCTGCTAAGTTGATCTTGTGAATAAGAATAGCACTTATTTTGTGCTTTCATCAAGTCGAATTGTCATATTGTTGTCATAAAAATAATTTATCGAGGCTGTTTTTGGCCTTTTGTGGCTAAATGAACTGTGTTTTTTGGTGTGGTTGAAAAGTGTTCTCATGGGTGAGTTTTCTTTTTTGCTGGGTTTATATGTTTGTTTTTAATTGGTTTTTATTGGCGTGGCATTGCCTTTTAAATTTTCATTTTTTGTTTTTTGTATTTTTGCTTTGATAATTGTCAGTAGTGGCTTTTGCTGATCGAAAATGGGGTTAATTATTATATTTTGACGGAGGGGCCGATCGTTTTGCCAGTATGCTAAGCCGTTGAACTGCATATTTACGTTGATTTTATGTATTAGCCTTAAGTCATTTGCGCTAAGTGATGTCTTGGGGTGTTGGGGGTGTTAAAATCACGTGGAATGTATTTACTTGTCATCTAAGGGTCTGTTTTTATTCGATAAAGGCAGGCGTTATAATGATGATATAAGAGGTGTTTTATTCCTTTTTGGTCACTGTGGATAGTGCTCTGGAGAGTGAATGGCGCTCAAGCGGTACCAAGTCTTTGCTATTGTGATTTTTTGAATAGACCGCCACAACGGGCTCACGGAAAATCCGCAGAGACAGTGATTAATATGATTCGCCACGACTTATTGACCTTCCTTGCTAGACAATCGCCTGTCAGATCCTAAACTGTGCTAGCCACTGAGTGCTTGGTTTTCTGCCCAGTGATAATTCCATAATAATAACGGTGAAACTATGTGGGTTTGGTTAGCCATTTCTCTTTCTGCTCTTCTACATATCACAGCGGCCTATCATGGTCCCCGCTGGCAATTTTATCTCTTCAAGCCTGTTACCTTGCTGCTGTTGCTCGTCGTCGCATGGTCGGCTGGCGATGGTGGGATCTATCATCTGGCTATTTTGTTGGGACTGGCATTGTCGATGGTGGGGGACGTCTTTTTAATGTGGCCGAAAGAGCGGTTTATCCCCGGTTTAGTGGCCTTCGCCTTGGCACATATCAGTTATTCTGCTGCATTTTGGTCCCAGCTTGAAAGCCAGATAGTCTGGTGGCTGCCTGCGATGCTGGCAGCCGCCGGTGTGATTGTCTTCCTGCTGTTACTGCCAACGCTAGGCAACATGGTGATACCAGTTGCTGTCTATATTGTGGTGATAACCCAAATGGCCTGGGCAGCAGGTGAATTTTGGTTAACCTCTTCCTCTACGCCAGCAGTGCTGGCTTTTGCCGGGGCGGCAATATTTATGTTTTCCGATCTCTGTCTGGCCATTGACCGGTTTCGAGGGCCGTTTCGATCGGCAACCACCCTGATCATGACCAGCTATTTTCTGGCCCAGTCACTATTTGTTGCCACCTTGTTGGCCCTCTAGTGGCGGGTAAATGAAACTTTCCTGTCGATGAGTGATCAAATTGGTTATCAGGCAGCAGATATGAGGACGGTTATGTCAGAAGCATGGTGCAAAGTTTATGATGCCGGTAATGCCCTTGAAGCCCATAGCCTGAAGGGCATGCTGGAAGCTAGGCAAATTGAGGTTCACCTCAGTGGTGAGGGGCTGGGAGCGGCTGCTGGTGAGCTCCCTGCCAACGTGGTTGAAGTGGGGGTGTGGGTGAAAGCTTCGCAGCAATCCTGTGCCCACTTACTGCTGGAAGAATATGAGCACGCCGATCCGTCAGGGTGGATTTGTTCGGCCTGTGGTGAGGCTAATGGCAGCCAGTTCGAATTATGTTGGCAGTGCGGGCAGGATCGTTTGGCTGAATCCTGAAACATACATATAAAATGCATTAATTTGTTTTTGGTCAAATATCCGCCAGTCGGTGGCCGCTATAATGGTGCTATTGTGCTGTATAGAGAATGCCTACGATGAAAGATAATCAAGTTCATGCCCATAACCTGTTGAATATGTTATTGGCCGCCGACACCCCATATACCTTCGCGAGCCTGAAGCAGGCGATTGTGGCTGAATATGGCGAAGATGTACGTTTCTATACGTGCAGCCAGCAAGATCTGACGTTTGATGCCTTGATGACTTTCCTGCTGGATCGGCGCAAGGTGATACAGGATGGCGAGTATGTTGCGGCAAACCGTGAGCGGATGTGCAGCCACTAGTTGTGATTTGTACTGGCTAGTGCCCACTGGCCGGTGTTGAACCATGGGTGGTAAAAATATCGCCACCCAGCCGATGCTTTGTTATACTCTGCCGCCTCCGATTGGCTTTCTGGCTGATCGTTCTTAATTCTTGCTACTTCTTTTACTTTTTCTCTATCTGAGGTCTGCTCTGTGGAAATTATTTCTGCGGCGGTCATGCTATTTCTGATCATGGATCCGCTCGGCAATTTGCCGGTTATGTTGTCTATTCTGCGGCATATTGAGCCGAAGCGCCGTCGCTTTATCATGATCCGGGAACTGCTGATTGCCTTGGTGATCTTGCTGTTGTTCCTGTTCGGCGGCCAGAAAATGCTGAACTTCCTGCATGTCTCGACAGAGACTGTCAGCATCTCCGGCGGTATCATTTTATTCTTGATAGCGATCAGGATGATCTTCCCGCAACCCGGTGGGGTAACCGGCCTTGCCGCGGGTGAAGAGCCATTTATCGTGCCGATGGCGATCCCGATGATTGCCGGACCGTCGGTATTGGCATCGCTGCTGCTGCTGTCTAATCAGGAGCCGGGACGGACCACGGACTGGGTGATTGCGGTGTTGCTGGCCTGGGGGGCATCGTTTGTGATTTTGATGTTCTATGAAGTTTTCAACCGCTTGCTTGGCGAAAAGGGACTCAAGGCGGTCGAGCGCTTGATGGGCCTATTGCTGATCATGATCTCGACCCAGATGTTCCTGGATGGGGTTCGAAAATTCTTCATGATGTCTTAACGAAAAAAGAGCAAGGTTATTAGCCTTGCTCTTTTTTTATATGCGTACTGGGTTTACATCATATGCTTGCGTCGGATATCGAGCAGGGCAAAAATGCCGAAGATCAGGATTGACCATTTTTCCCAGCGGGTCATGGTGATTTTGTCACCGAAGGCACCGAGGAAGATCAGCATTTGCAGGCCGTGCATCATGAACAGGAACCCGGTCATAATATAGAGTGCCATGGCTGCCACCCCCGGAAACGGGTGGAAAATATTGACCAGCAAAACCAGCCAGACAAAGCCGATCGCTGCTTTGGCAAGTAAAATCAGTGCTTTCATGCTTCCTCTCTTTCGAATAAGCGGTAACAGACCTGTCCCGCTGTTTTTTCCCGGTGAAGATGCCAATGTGCCGGCGTCACGGGCTCTCCGAACTCTTTTTCCGCTTCAATATAAATAACCGCATGGGGCGATAGCCAGTTGTTTTGCTCAAGCAGGGCTATTGCCTCATCAAGCAGGCCTTTGCGAAAAGGTGGGTCGATAAACACCACATCATGCGGGGTGCCGGACTGCTTTAAAAACGCCAGGCTGTCGGTATTGAGCACTTTGGCATTGTCGGCACCGAGCGTTGCCCGGTTTTTTTCCAGCTGTTCAGCCGCTTTTTTGTCGAGCTCCAGCATAGTGACATGGCTGGCACCGCGGGAAAGGGCCTCGAAGCTTAAGCTGCCGCTGCCGGTGAACAGGTCAAGGCAGCGAGACTCGATAATGTCTTGCGCCAACCAGTTGAAAACGGTCTCTTTGACTCGATCAGTGGTCGGGCGAAGGCCTTCAACGTCGTGAACGGGCAATTTACGCCCACGCCAGCGCCCGCTGATGATCCTTACGAACCCGTCACGGCCACTGTTTGGCATATTTCGCCCTGATTGTTGTCTGCGTCTTGTCATAGATTTCTTCGACCGTTTAGAAAATGATAGTATACCTAAACCCCTCGGCAGTATGCGAAAACAAGCATGCCGAAATTATGCCGCTGAGGGAATACACCTGTGTTTAGGCCGCAAATTGTACCAATCAAGCTCTAGGATTTGCCAATGGCAGAAAAAAAGAAACGCGGATTATTTTCGTGGTTGGGTTTTGGCTCTGAGGAGCAAACCGAGCAAACCGAACAAAATCAAGAACAGTCAACGGCTTCAGCGGATGCTGAAGCGGTAAAAGAACCATCAAATGAACAGCTAGATGCTGAGGCGGCAGCGCAAGCCGACGCCGAGGCAGCCGCGAAAGCGGCGGCGGAAGCTGAAGCCGAGGCTGCCGCGAAAGTGGCGGCGGAAGCTGAAGCCGAAGCTGCCGCTGAAGCCCAGGTGAAGGCTGAGGAGGAAGCCAAGGCGCAAGAGGCCCAGTTACAAGAAAGTCAGCAACAAGACGCTGACGTCCTGCAAGACAAACCGAAAAGTGAAGGCTTTTTTGCCCGCTTGATGCGCGGTCTGAAGAAAACCAAGAGCAATTTCGGCTCGGGCTTTGCCGGCTTGTTCCGTGGCAAGAAGATTGACGATGATTTGTTCGAGGAGCTGGAAGAGCAGCTGCTGGTGGCTGATGTCGGTATGGACACAACGCTGAAGATCATCGAAAACCTGACTGATAAAGCCGATCGCAAATCATTGAAAGATGGTGATGCCTTGTACGGCCTGCTAAAAGAAGAGTTAGCCGGCATGCTGGCCAAGGTCGAGCAGCCGTTGGAGGTTGATGCTGCCAAGAAGCCTTATGTAATCTTGATGGTTGGGGTTAACGGCGTCGGTAAGACCACTACCATAGGTAAACTGGCCAAGCAGTTCCAGAGCCAGGGTAAATCAGTGATGCTGGCTGCCGGTGATACCTTCCGTGCCGCGGCGGTTGAACAACTGCAAGTTTGGGGCGAGCGTAACAATGTCCCTGTTGTTGCCCAGCACACTGGGGCTGACAGTGCCTCGGTGATTTACGATGCAATCGAGTCGGCCAAGGCGAAAAACGTCGATGTGGTGATTGCCGATACGGCAGGCCGCCTGCAGAACAAAGGCAACCTGATGGAAGAGTTACGCAAGATTGTCCGCGTGATGAAGAAGGTTGACGTGCATGCGCCGCACGAAATTATGCTGACCGTCGACGCCGGTACCGGCCAAAATGCGATTAGCCAGGCCAAGTTGTTCAGTGAAGTAGCACCGGTGACCGGTATTACCCTGACCAAGCTGGACGGCACCGCCAAGGGTGGGGTGATCTTTGCCATTGCCGATCAGTTCAATATCCCAATTCGCTACATCGGTATCGGAGAGGGGATCGAGGACTTGCGCCCGTTTGCGGCAGATGAATTTATCGAAGCGCTGTTTAGTGACGAGGATTAAGGTGTGATTCGGTTTCAGCAGGTAAGTAAGGCTTATCGGGGCGGACGCCAGGCCCTGCAAAAGGTCGATTTCCATCTGCAGCCTGCAGATATGGCGTTCCTGACCGGGCACTCGGGTGCGGGTAAGAGTACCCTGCTGAAACTGATCTGTGCCATCGAGCGTCCCAGCGACGGCAAGATCATGTTCAATGGGCATGATATTACCCGTCTAGAGAATAAGCAGATCCCGTTTTTGCGCCGTAATATCGGGATCATTTTCCAGGATCACAAATTGTTGATGGATAGGACTATCTACGACAATGTCGCATTACCGCTGCGGGTCGAGTTGGCGACCGAGAACGAGATCAAGCGTCGGGTGTCGGCGGCACTCGACAAGGTCGGCTTGCTGGACAAAGCCCGTTGCCTGCCGATCCAGCTTTCGGGGGGCGAGCAGCAACGGGTAGGTATTGCCAGAGCGATTGTTAACAAACCGATGCTGTTGCTGGCGGATGAGCCGACCGGTAATCTCGATGCGGCTTTGTCTCATCAGATCATGGCACTGTTTGAGGAATTCAACCGGGTTGGGGTCACGGTCCTGATGGCGACCCACGATACCTCGCTGTTGACCACTCATCATTACCGCCGGTTGGATCTGCACCAAGGACAGTTAAGGGAGCTAGCCAGTGGCGCAAAATAAAACAGGTTTTTTTGCCTTGCACAAGCAGCAATGTAAGCAGTCACTCGCCGACATGATGCGCCGCCCGCTGGGCAACATCCTGACCTTGGCGGTTTTGGCTTTTGCCCTGACTCTGCCAACCAGTTTCTATTTGTTTGCTAAGAACGTCACCATGGTAGCCCAAGTGTGGCAGAACCCGACCCAGATGACAGTATATCTCGAGTCGGGTACGTCGGCAGGACGGGTTAATCAGCTGCATGATGAGCTGGCCCAATGGCCGGAAATTGCATTGCTCGAGTCGATTTCGCCCGAGCAGGGGTTGGTTGAATTCCGCCAGCAGGCGGGGTTTGAACAAGCCCTGAGTCTGCTTGATGACAATCCGCTGCCTGC
This sequence comes from Photobacterium lutimaris, assembly GCF_003025555.1. Classification (GTDB taxonomy): domain Bacteria; phylum Pseudomonadota; class Gammaproteobacteria; order Enterobacterales; family Vibrionaceae; genus Photobacterium; species Photobacterium lutimaris. The sequence goes on from NZ_PYMH01000007.1 coordinate 76,453, forward strand.
AGTGTTGATTGTCAAGCCGATCGAGGCCTGGCAACTGGATGCCAAGGCGACCGAACTGGCCTCGCGCCTGCGTCTCCAGACCGGGGTCGACGAGGTACGGCTTGACAGTGATTGGCTCCAGCGTTTAGCTGCGATTAAGCAACTTGTCATTATTCTGGCTATGATTATCTCCGGGCTGATGCTTTTTGCTGTGTTCTTGATTGTCGGTAACACCCTGCGTTTGCAGGTGCTCAACCAGCGTGATGAAATTCAGGTCATGAAGCTGGTGGGGGCAACGGACAGTTTTATCCTGCGCCCTTACCTCTATACCGGTGTTTGGTATGGCTTGATAGGCGGTGTGGCGGCCTGGGTACTGACAGCACTAGTGGCGATGCTGCTCGATGGGGCAGTGGCCCATTTAGCGAATTTGTATGATAGCCCGTTTAGAATGATCGGCTTAGGTTGGGATGAGTCATTGATATTATTAATGATATCGGTATTCCTTGGTTTGTTGGCTGCGCGTTTATCAGCCGGACGCCATTTGAAAGAAATTGAACCTATCTGACATTTTTAACTCTACAAATAGGGTAAATTACGCGGCTTGCTTGCAATGGGTGCTGTTTTACAGGCATCATTGTCGGTTCATGCAATTTCGCATTGGTACAAAAAATAAACGAGGTTTGTTGAATGACAAAAGAGATGACTTCAATGGCTCTGGTTACTGCAGATAGTCTGGATAGCTATGTCCAGAGCGTTAACGGCTATCCTATGCTGTCGGCGGAGCAGGAGCGCGAGTTAGCTGAGCGTCTTCATTTTGATGGTGATCTTAATGCGGCAAAAGCATTGGTCATGTCCCATCTGCGCTTTGTTGTTCACATCGCTCGTGGCTATTCTGGCTACGGCTTGCCTATGGCTGATCTGGTTCAGGAAGGCAATATTGGCTTGATGAAAGCGGTCAAGCGCTTCAATCCGGAAGTTGGTGTTCGCTTGGTATCATTTGCCGTTCATTGGATAAAAGCCGAGATTCACGAGTACGTGCTACGTAACTGGCGTATCGTTAAGGTCGCGACAACCAAAGCCCAGCGCAAATTGTTCTTTAACCTGCGCAAGGCGAAGAAACGTCTGGGTTGGTTCAACAATGATGAAGTCGCGATGGTCGCGGAGCAGCTCGGTGTCGAGGCGAATGAAGTTCGTGAGATGGAATCCCGCCTCGCAGCCCAGGATCCGGCGTTTGAAATGCCGACCGAAGATGATGATCGCGGTGTTAGCTACAGTGCGCCGGCGTATTATCTTGAAGATAAGTCATCAGATGTTGCCTTGAGCGTTGAGGAAAACAACTGGGAAGCCCATGCGAATAACTGCTTGTCCAATGCGCTGTCGGATCTTGATGAGCGAAGCCAGCACATTGTGCGTTCGCGCTGGTTGGAAGACAGCAAGTCGACGTTGCAAGAGCTGGCAGAGCACTATCAGGTCTCTGCTGAGCGGATCCGCCAGCTTGAGAAAAATGCGATGAAAAAGCTCAAGGAAGCAGTGGGAGATTTTGCCTGAGGATCCTCGGTAAACTATCCACAAATCGCGAAAAGAGAAAACCAGCCATAGGCTGGTTTTTTTGTGCCTAAAATCCGAGAGATACCTCACAAAACCTTGCTGAAATGTGAGCTTGAAAGAAGTTTATCCACAGCTTTTTACATGATCCGATCTACATGTTGTGGATCCAATTTTCGTAAAACACATTATCAACGCAATTCACAGTTTTTTCCACAGCTGGTGGTATTTTAATCACCCTTAATGGGGAAGGGAAGCGCCTTTGTTGCCAGCCCTTGCCGTACGCGGCTTCGGCTTTGTTTGGCGTTTGGTCGTTATCCCTATTTTTTCGATGGGGTTGTGAGTAACTTGATCGGTTACAATAGCAAACGAAGACGGCGCGAGGTGGTTTCGGCCAAAACGGACGATCGTCACATTTTTTCCGGGCGGGGGATCCCGCCTGTTGATCAATACCAACAAGAGTCAGCGTAATTATGGATCAATTTGAACATATTTCTGCCGAGCAGGCCCACGCCCTGCTTACGCAGGAGGGTACTGAAGCGGTACTGGTGGATATCCGCGATCCCCAGTCCTATGCCCTGAGTCATCCTGAAGGCGCGTTCCACCTAACTAATGATACAATGGTGGCGTTTATGGATGAGGTTGATTTCGAGCAACCTGTGATCGTGATGTGTTACCACGGTGTCAGCAGCCAAGGGGCTGCCCAGTACTTGATCCATCAGGGCTTCGATTGTGTCTACAGCCTAGATGGTGGGTTTGAAGCCTGGAAACGCAGTGCTTTCCCGTGTATCCAGATGGCCTGATCCCAAAGTCGGCGGCGGGACAGGTATCGCTTGGCTTCATCGCCTGATGTTGCCGAAAGTCGTTCACAGTGGAGATAGATATGCACCGCTTAGCCGGATTGAACAACCCCCGCCAGGCACAGGCGTTTATTGACTATATGGCCTCGCGTGGGATTTCGCTGGTGATGGCCCCCGAACCCGAGGGGTTGTTTGCCCTGTGGCTGGAGGATGGGCAGCATTGGGTGGAGGCAGAGGCTGAGCTCAACCAGTTTCTTTCCAATCCCTCTGATCGCAAGTACCAAGCGGCATCATGGCAGGTGGCCGAGAGCCGGACCGCCAAATTCCATTACCGCAGCCCCAGCTTGCTCGGTTTGGTACGTGCCCAGGCCGGACCGCTTACACTTTTGGTAATGGCCACTTCTGTGGTGATTTACCTGCTATGGCTGCTGGGGTTGCAGCAGTCCGTATTTACCCTGATGCACTTTCCGTTAATGAAAGGGGATGAATGGCAGCTGTGGCGCTTTTTCTCCCATGCGCTGATCCACTTTTCGACCCTGCACGTGATCTTCAATTGCCTGTGGTGGTGGATCCTCGGTGGCCAGCTCGAGCGGCACAGCGGCAGTGCCAAGCTGCTCCAGGTCTTTCTGATCTCGGCGTTGATATCGGGTTTCGCCCAATTTTGGTTCCATGGCCCGAACTTTGGCGGCTTGTCCGGGGTGGTTTACGCGTTGTTGGGTTATATCTGGTGGATGGGGTGGCTCGCACCGCAGCGCGGCTTGGCTATCCCAAAACCTTATGTGGTCTTTATGCTGGCTTGGCTGGTGTTGGGGTTTGCTGATGTGCTGGGCATGTCCGTCGCCAACATGGCCCACCTTTTTGGCTTGTTCAGTGGCTGCGCCCTTGGCTGGGTGGATGCTAAATTACGCCGCTAGGTTAATGTTGGCACAAGAAAGAGGTGAATATCCGTAGTGGGGTGTTCACCTTTTTTGTTGATATATCAAGCCAGTCCATACTTTAGGTAAAATCTCCCGCATATTTCGTCAAAGGCAGCGATTTAATCTGCCTATTTGACACTATTCACATTTTCTTACCTTCATTAGAGCAATAATTTGCATACCTTGAGTGAAATTGATTACTTTCGCTCGTCTTGTACTCGTTTGTACCCATACCATCGAAAAAATACTATAAAAAGGAACATTCTATGTTTGGTCTCTTTAAACCGGCAATGCATCGGGCGCGTCTTCCCGATGGCCAGGTCGACTCCACCTACCAGCGTCTGCGTTGGCAACTTTTCGCGGGGATCTTCTTTGGTTATGCCGGCTACTACCTTGTTCGTAAAAATTTCAGCCTGGCCATGCCTTACCTTATCGAAGAGTACGGCTACAGCCGTGGTGATCTGGGCGTAGCACTGGCCGCCGTTTCGATTGCTTATGGCTTGTCGAAATTTTTGATGGGCAGTGTGTCTGACCGCTCCAACCCGCGCTATTTCCTTGCGGCCGGCTTGAGTATGTCGGCGATTGTGATGTTGTGCTTCGGCTTTATGCCTTGGGCAACGAGTAGTATTGCGGCCATGTTTATCCTGCTGTTTTTGAACGGTTGGTTCCAGGGCATGGGATGGCCTGCATGTGGCCGAACCATGGTGCACTGGTGGTCACGCAAGGAAAGGGGGGAAGTCGTTTCAGTCTGGAACGTTGCTCATAACGTGGGTGGTGGTTTGATTGGTCCGATGTTCCTGCTTGGTTTGTGGGCATTCAATGATGATTGGAGATCGGCGTTCTACGTACCGGCTTTCTTTGCTTTGTTGGTGGCCGTATTCACTCTGCTGGTAATGCGTGATACGCCGCAATCTTGTGGCCTGCCTTCAATCGAAGAGCACAAAGACGACTACCCGGATAGCTATGATGCTTCCCACGAAAAAGAGATGACCGCCAAGGAAATCTTCTTCAAGTATGTGTTTAACAACAAACTATTGTGGTTTATTGCGATTGCCAATGCCTTCGTTTACCTGATCCGCTATGGGGTATTGGACTGGGCGCCGGTGTATCTGAGCGAAGTGAAGCACTTCACCGTCGACAAATCATCTTGGGCTTACTTCCTGTACGAGTGGGCGGGTATCCCAGGTACGCTACTGTGTGGCTGGATGTCGGATAAATTCTTTAAGGGTCGCCGTGCACCTGCCGGTATTTTGTTCATGGCACTGGTGACCGTTGCGGTATTGGTTTATTGGTTCAACCCTGCTGGCAACCCGACGGTGGATATGGCGGCATTGGTCGCTATTGGCTTCCTGATTTACGGACCGGTGATGCTAATTGGTCTGTATGCACTTGAGTTGGCTCCGAAAAAAGCAGCGGGCACCGCAGCAGGCCTGACCGGTTTGTTCGGTTACCTTGGTGGGGCTGTCGCAGCTAACGCCATTCTGGGCTACACCGTTGACCATTTCGGCTGGGACGGCGGCTTTATGGTACTGACTGCATCTTGTGGTATGTCTATCTTCTTCCTGACCTTGGCATTGATTGGGGAAAGCCGCTTGCATCGTGAAAAAGAAGCTGGGCAGCTGGAACAAAATGCATGATTGGGAGCGCCATCATTGGCATCTTGATTAGACCCTAGGTAATATGACAAGGCTTCGCATTGTGCGGAGCCTTGTTGTTTTACAAGCTGATCTTGGCTGATTGATATCGATTGCATAAGACAGTTTGTTAGGTACCAGGCCACAGCGAAAGGGAGCCGCGTCAGTCGTGAAGCAGAGTAAACGTCACCAGGAAATAATTGATCTTGTCAAAACCCAAGGCTACGTCAGCACCGATGACTTGGTTGAGCGGTTTAATGTCAGCCCGCAGACTATCCGACGGGATCTCAACGAGCTGGCGGAAGATAATAAGATCCGCCGTCACCATGGTGGAGCGACTATCCCATCGAGCTCGGTGAATACCTCATACAGCACCCGTAAAGTGATGCAGCTGGCTGAAAAAGACAACATTGCCCAGGCCATGGTTGCCCATATTCCTGATGGTGCGACCTTGTTCATTGATATTGGCACAACGCCGGAAGCCGTGGCCCGTGCATTGCTCGACCATAATGACCTACGTATTGTGACCAACAACCTCAATGTCGCGAGCATTTTGACGGGCAAGGATGACTTCCGGGTGATCCTCGCCGGTGGTGAAGTGCGTAACCGTGATGGCGGTATTGTTGGTGAGGCAACATTGGATTTCATCTCCCAGTTCCGCCTCGACTTTGGCATCTTGGGGATCAGTGGCATTGATCTTGATGGTTCGCTGCTTGACTTTGATTACCACGAGGTACGGGTGAAACAGGCGATTATCGAAAATAGCCGCTGTGTGATGCTTGGGGTCGACCATACTAAGTTCGGCCGAAATGCGATGGTTAATCTGGGTGATATCAGCCAGGTTGATATGTTGTTTACCGACCACACGCCGCCGGAAGAATTGGCCAAGCGCCTGGCCGAGCATGAAACGCACATTGAAATTATCCGTTAAACCATCAATGTCATTGGCTTAGAGGCCAAATAAACACCGTTTGTATGAGCGGGCTGCTGAATAAGCAGCCCGTTTTTTTTCGCTAGAATGCCATATCGATCATGATTGTTTAAACATTCGAGCATAATAATGATGATCTTAATCAATTTATTGTCTATAGTGCTCGTAAGCGAGCGCTCATGCGCGAATTCGAACATTTTAGCGAAAGTCGTAGTCGAGGTGGGGAAATGGCAGCAAATAACGAAGTGTTGGATCTGATTGTCGTTGGTGGCGGAATCAATGGGGCCGGAATTGCCGCGGATGCCGTTGGACGCGGCCTGCGTGTCGGCCTTTATGAGGCGCAAGATTTTGCCTCGGCGACATCGTCGGCCAGTTCGAAACTGATCCATGGCGGCCTGCGCTACCTTGAGCACTATGAGTTTCGCTTGGTTGGCGAAGCGTTAGCCGAGCGAGAGGTGCTGCTAAAAAAAATCCCTCACATTGCCCGCCCGATGCGCTTTCGTCTACCGCACCGCCCCCACTTGCGTCCGGCCTGGATGATCCGTGCGGGCCTGTTTCTGTATGACCACCTTGGCAAGCGCACGACTTTGCCGGCGAGCTGCAGCCTGAAATTCGGTGCCGAATCGGTATTGGTTCCGGAAATCACCAAAGGCTTCGAATACTCAGACTGCTGGGTGGATGATGCACGGCTGGTGATCCTCAATGCGATGGAAGTCGCCCAGCGCGGAGGCGAAGTCCGTAATCGCTGCATGGTCGAAGCGGCTGAGCGGGACGGCGAGTTGTGGCGTGTCACGGTGCGCAATACCTTGACCGGCGAAGTGTTCGAGCGGCGTTGCCATGCGCTGGTCAATGCGGCTGGCCCATGGGTGAAAGCGTTTTATGATCAGAGTCTGGCACTGCCATCACCGCGCAATATTCGTTTGATCAAAGGTTCGCATATTGTGGTGCCGCGGGTCCACGGTGAGGAGCAGGCGTATATTCTGCAAAATGAAGATAACCGTATTGTGTTTGTGATCCCGTATCTTGACCGGTTCTCAATTATTGGTACCACGGACGTGGAATACAGCGGCGATCCGCGCGAAGTCGCGATTGATGAGAATGAAATCGGCTACCTGCTTGAGGTCTACAACAACCATTTCGTTAACAAGCTTGGCCGTGATGATGTCGTGTGGACCTACAGCGGGGTACGTCCGCTGTGTGATGATGAATCGGACTCGCCGCAGGCGATTACCCGGGATTACACATTGGAGCTGGAGCAGGAAGGACAGCAGGCTCCGCTACTGTCGATTTTCGGCGGTAAACTGACGACCTACCGTAAACTGGCCGAGACGGCGATGGCCAAACTGGCGCCTTTCTTTCCGCAGATGCAGCAGCCATGGACGGCGGATGCCTATTTGCCCGGCGGAGCCGCGGGCTTTGATGTCAAAGCACAGGCCGCTGAATTGCAGCAGCGTTTTTCGTGGTTGCCGGCGGTAGCCGCCGAGCGGATGGCAACCAACTACGGTAACCTTAGCCCGCAGCTGTTTGAGGGCGTTGCCTATGAGGCCGACATGGGGCAGCATTTTGGGGCCGGTTTCTATGCCAAAGAGCTGGATTACCTGCTGCGCTTTGAGTTTGTCCAGCAGGCCGACGATGTGTTGTGGCGCCGCAGTAAGCTGGGGTTGTACCTTGACCAGCATCAGCAGCAGCAAGTCGCTGACTACATTGCCAATTGGCAGTCGGTCCAAAGTGCAGCTTGATGAGTCAAACATCACCCGATAAAAAGGCGCCCTAGGCGCCTTTTTTGTGTCTGCAGAAGGGGGAGTCTTCTGCGAAACTGGCTTACTGATAGAGATACTTGGTAAACAGCAGCTCGGTCAATAGCCGTTTGTTGGTCTCGATAAGTAGCAGCTCATTGACCTTGTTCAGGCAGGCCTGGCGGATCTCTTCGCGTCCAGCCAGTGATTTGATCCTGGCTTCTGGCTGCTGGCCGATAATGCTGATGATGGCATCGCGGATCAGCGGGGCATGGTGTTCGATCTCAGGGATAAGCGTAGGGTCAGCGACCATGAGATCAATTTGCAAGCGGAGGTAACCCATTTTCTTGCCTTGGCTAACATAATTGGTCGTAATGTCTGGGGCTAGGGTGTAATAGGTATATTGGGGGTTGGCCATGGCCCCATCGTTGGCGTGGACAGACATTGGCACCAGTAAGCTAGCCAAGAGGTAAAGTAATGCGGGTAAAGTCAATTTCATTATCATGCTCATAGAGTTATTGGTTTTTATGGCTGCAAATGAGTTTCTTTCGATCGTAACGATATTCGTAGTGGTTACAGCTTGCTACAATAGTGTTTCTTCATGGTAATAAATTAACCTTGATCTACCAAGCCCTTGTCGGTAATTGGGTAGATATTTTGTTGGAAAGATGTCGAAATTCAAACAGTTGTACAAGCCATTGTTAGATAGTGCCCAATGGCTGACACCGGAAGAAACAGTCATTGAAAGGACTGAATTTGGGCATTGGTTGTTGGAGTTGGACTCCTTGTCCCGTCGGTTTGAGCGTCACTGCCGAGTATTTACCGTGTCCCTGGAAGAGCAGGGGCAGATCACCCGTGAGCGTTTGACTAATGACGAACGTGCTTTGATCGGTGACGTTGATTGCCTGCTGCGCAAAGTTGTGCTTAAGGGCGATGGGGTACCATGGGTGTTTGCCAGAACCCTGATCCCACTGACCACCCTGACAGGCCAGGAGCAGGATTTGGCTCAACTGGGGGAAATGCCACTCGGGTTTCGCGTGTTTACCGATCGCAGTGCGCGTCGTGATGCGCTGGAGATCGCCAATGTCGGTACTGAACATAAACCGGTCTGGGCCCGCCGCTCGCGGTTGTGGCTCAATGATAAACCGCTGCTGGTGGCGGAATTGTTTTTGCAGGATGCACCTATTTATAAGGAGACCCTAAGTTGGAAATGACCAAGATGAAAGCGTTCTGGCAACTGGCGCGCTTCGATCGTCCTATTGGTAGCCTGTTGCTGTTGTGGCCGACGCTGTGGGCGTTGTTTTTGGCCGCTGAAGGCATGCCCAACCCCCATGTGATGTTGGTGTTTGTGCTTGGGGTGATTTTCATGCGGGCAGCAGGGTGCGTGATCAACGATTTTGCTGACCGTAATTTCGATGGCCATGTCAAACGTACCGCCAAGCGGCCGATGCCGTCAGGTAAGGTGTCAGAGCGTGAGGCACTGGCGTTATTCGGTCTGTTGGTGTTGGTGTCATTCTTGTTGGTACTGACCATGAACACCCTGACGATCATGCTGTCGGTGGTGGCGGTGATACTGGCTGCGGCTTATCCGTTCATGAAGCGCTATACCCATCTGCCCCAACTGGTGTTGGGGATGGCATTTGGCTGGTCGATTCCGATGGCCTACGCGGCGCAGGCTGGGGAGCTGCCGGCAGTGGCGTGGTTGCTGTTTGTCGCCAATATCCTATGGACCATCGCCTATGATACCCAGTACGCGATGGTTGACCGCGATGATGATGTCAAGGTTGGGATCAAATCTACCGCAATCTTATTCGGTCGGTTCGACAAGATGATCATTGGTCTGCTGCAGCTGGGAACCTTGGTATTGCTGATTGCCGTCGGGGCGATTGAAGAGCTGTCACAGGTGTATTATTGGTGTCTTTTGCTGGCCTCGTCACTGTTTGTCTATCAGCAGATGCTGCTGCGCGGCCGTGAACGTGAGCCGTGTTTCAAGGCTTTCTTGAATAACAACTATGTCGGCATGTTGATTTGTGTCGGTATCGCCGCCAGTGTGTATCTGGCATAACGACAGCGATATTACCGCGATTGAAAAGCGCCGTTAACGGCGCTTTTTTGTATCTGTGAGCATGTGAAAAGCAGTACGAGGCAGTAGGCCGATAAAAAAAAGGCTGCAAACGGCAGCCCTTTGGGTGTGGTGGAGAGTGCGATTACTCGTCGTTGTCGCTCTCTTCGCCTCGGTCTTCGCGGTTCATGACCGCTTGGATGGTCAGCTTCACCTCCGGTGACACCAAGGCGGCTAGCTGCTCGGCCAGTTGTTCGACCGGTTGCGATACCGCGTGGCATTCCTCGTTGAGGTAGCCCTCGCTGCGCAGGGTTTTCACCAAGGCCGCAAAAACGCCCTTGTCGAAAAACTCTGGCGCATTGATACCATGCAGGCGGCTTAGGCGCTGGGCCATCATCTGGCTTTGCTGCTCGAGATCGCTCTTCATCAGCTGCGGCTCGGAGTTGAGCAGGGTCAGGGTTATGGCATAACGCTGCAGGGTTTCCGAGATCGTACGGGCCAGCAGGTGCAGTGGGCCGATACGGGTGCTGTTGAGGGTGATTTGTTCGCCGTCGCGCAATACCAATCGCTGGCGAACCAGCTCATCAACCTGTGCTTCGATCACGGTTTCCAATTCTTCTTTGTCAAAGCGTAGGAATAGCTCTGCCTGAAGGAATGGATACAGGTGGGTAACCTGCTCGATAATCTCATCCACGCTCAGTTTTTGGTGGTGGATCATGATATTGGCGATCAGCGACGGCATCGCGAACAGGTGGATGATGTTGTTGCGGTAATAGGTCATCAGGATCGCCTGCTGGCGGTTCAATGACACCATTTCTCCCAAACTGTCACGCTCGACCACGAATTTGTCCATATCGATAGCATGCTTGACCATCGCCTTGGCATCTTCATCCGGAACGGTGAATTTCTCCGAGTACGGCACGTTACGCAGCAGTTGCAGGTAGCAGTCTATTTGCTGCTCGAGATCTTCACGGCTAAGGGCGCGCTGGCGTGCTGCAAGCAGTGCCACACCACATAATGTTAGGGCATTGGTAGCTGCAGCATCGTTGATGTGGGTCATCATCTTCACCGCCAAGTCATTCACCACCGGGTTCAGCCATTGTGGGCGCTGGGGCTCGATAGGATCGATATCTTTGTGCCACTCAGGTACATGCTCGTTGAGGTAGTGGTTGAGTGGGATCGGCTCACCGAAGTTGACATAGCCTTGGCCGAGGTTACGCAGCTTGCGCAGAGTACGGATCACCTGACCGACGTTTTCTTTCTCTTTGCGCTTGCCGCGCAGTTCTTTGGCATAGGTCGCGACTTCCATGACATGCTCGTAGCCAATGTAGACCGGTACCAGGGTCACCGGGCGGTTTAGGCCACGCAGCATTGCCTGGATAGTCATCGACAGCATACCGGTTTTAGCCGGTAGCAAACGGCCCGTTCGCGAACGACCACCTTCGCTGAAGTATTCGACCGAATAGCCCTTGGCAAACAGTTCTGCCAAGTATTCGCGAAATACTGTCGAGTAAAGGCGATTGCCCTTGAAGCTACGGCGGATAAAGAAGGCACCGCCGCGGCGGAAGATCTGTCCGGCCGGGAAGAAGTTGAGGTTGATGCCTGCCGCAATATGCGGTGGCACCAAGCCTTCTTGGTATAGCACGTATGACAGCAGCAGGTAGTCCATGTGGCTGCGGTGGCAGGGCACATAGACAATCTCATGGCCATCTTGGGCCAACTTACGTACCTGCTTGGCATTGTTGATGTTGAGCCCTTGGTAGAGCTTGTTCCACAGCCAGCCGAGGAAACGTTCCCCCCGCTTGATCAGCGAGTAGGAGAAGTCAGCGGCAATCTCTTCCATCATATCGATGGCTTCTTTGCGCACCTTTTCAATCGGTACATCACGGCTTGCCGCTTCCTCTGCCACGACTTTCTCAATGGCCTTGGAGTTCAGCAGGCGATTGAACAGCACTTGGCGGTCCGGCAGTTTCGGCCCCGATGCCGCCAGCTGCTGGCGGGAGAAGTGGATGCGGGCCACCCTAGCCAGTTTATTGGCAATTGAATCGTCGGTACCGTGGTGATCGGCCATGTAGCGCAGAGAAACCGCCGGGCTTAGGCGTACCATGCAGTCGCGACCATGGCCGAGGATAGTGAAAAACTTTTCCGGGCCATTGAGCGGGCGCAGTACCGGCTTGTGATTCTCTTCCTTGCCGGGTTTGCGGCCCCACAGGATAGAAGCAGGAACCACCTGGATATCCAGTTCGCTGTCTTGCGTATGGTGCTCGAGCAGGGCGGTAAACAGGTCGATAGATTCCTGCGGCAGCGCGTTCTTATCGCCGAAGACACTCGGACCATCGGAAATATAGACATAGCGGACAAACGGCTGCCCGTTTATCTCCAGTGGAGACAAGGGATCAGGCAAGCCCAGCGCCTTGGTGCTGCTGCGCAGTGTCATCAAATCGGTATTGGAGCGGAACGGCAGGATGTAAACAATCGGGCGTTCTAGATCCAGTTCCAGATCCGCAACGGGATCGGAGGGGATTGAGTGGGTTTTAACCAGCAGAGAAAGCGGCAAATCCAGTATTTTTTGATAGATTTTCTGCCAACTTGACATATCTTTTACCAGCCTCGAATTCTTAATGCGTGGAAGGATAGCAGAAAAAAACCAGTTATAAGCAGCGAAATAGCACAGACTCGCCGTTATACGCCATTTTTATTGATTTGCCGACGCGCTTTGGTTCATTAGCTCAGAGGGAAATATCGCTGGAAGCGATCGATTACTTGCTGATGAATTTGCGCCAAAATTGTTGTTTTCCTAAACAATAACCTTTTCAAGCGTGAGAACACTGGATATACTCACAGTAGACTGTATAAAAAGACAGGGTGAGTGATGAAGCCGTTAACGCCGCGCCAACAAGAAGTCTTTGATTTGATCAAAGCAAAAATTGAAGATTCTGGAATGCCGCCAACACGTGCTGAAATAGCCCGTGAACTTGGCTTCCGTTCTGCCAATGCCGCTGAAGAGCACCTTAAGGCATTGGCCCGTAAGGAAGTGATTGAAATTATTCCTGGCGCTTCGCGCGGGATCCGCTTGCTGGGGAACCGCGAAGATGAAGAGAGCGGCCTGCCGTTGATTGGCCAGGTTGCAGCTGGTGAGCCGATTCTGGCTCAGGAGCATGTTGAAACCCATTACGAGGTCGACCCATCACTGTTCAAGCCACGTGCAGACTTTTTGCTGCGGGTTAACGGCATGAGTATGAAGGATATCGGGATCATGGACGGTGATTTGCTGGCAGTGCACAAGACCCAAGATGTCCGCAATGGTCAGGTGGTGGTGGCTCGGGTTGAAGATGATGTGACTGTCAAACGCCTTGAGCGTAAAGGTGCACAGGTTTTGCTTCATGCCGAGAACGAAGAGTTTGCCCCGATTGTGGTTGATCTCAATACCCAGCACTTGTCGATTGAAGGTATTGCTGTCGGTGTGATCCGCAATACTGACTGGATGTAACTAAATCCTACTTAATCAATCGGCATTACCGCTTTACAAGTGCTAATGATAGTCATTATCATCTCCATATCAAAAGGAGATGATAATGACTGAGACCGCCCGCCATGATATTCCCGCAGATCTGCTTCAGCCGCTTTGGCTTCGTAGCCGTGAAAGCTTGGCAGATGATCGCCTAATTTATGATCCCGTCGCTGCTGCCGCTTGTACCCAATGTAGCCTCAAGCCCGAATGCCTTCAGGGCAATGTATCCCAGCAGCAACTGCTGCACGCCAGCTTGACGCGGGTTTGCGATCGCCAAATTCAACACTTTCTCCGTCGTCACCCCGGTGGGCGGATCATCAATCTTGGCAGTGGCCTTGATACCCGTTTCTATCGGGTTGATAACGGCCGCTGTCGTTGGTTCGATATCGATGTCGGTGAGAACTTGCTGTGGCGGCAGCGCCTGTTTCACCGTAGCGAGCGCTACCGGATGCTACCTGGTTCAACCACTGATTTGTCTTGGCTGCAGGCTTTGCCGCCGATGTCCGGGGCACCGATCATGGTGCTGTGCGATCACGCCTTGCTGGCATCTAGCGAGGCCGAGCTGGCCCATGTTGTTCAGTCCATCGCCTGTCATTTTGGCCGGTTTGAACTGTGTCTGGTGGTTGCCGGGGATCTGTGCCATTCGCCGTTGTCTGGCAAAATGGGCGTCGATAAACCTCTTGGTCATGCTATGCGCGATCCGCGCCGTAAATTGCTGCAGTGGTTACCCTGGGCAACGGCGGTCGGATGCTATAGCCCGATGGATAGTGCCTGTTCGCGTTGGCGCGGCTGGCAGCGTTGGTTAGCGCGGATCCCCGGGGTGAAATTCCGCATCTTGCCGGTATTACTGCATATTCATCTGTAATTCTTAAAAGTGGCACAACGATGCTGCTAATTTGTTCCCAGTTCATGTCTAGCATGCAATATGCCAGCTTGGTTATTTTCTCTATTTATCCGTTCGATTTTTTTGCGTGATCTCACGATCCTGTCCTAAGTTAAATGTAAACAAACTGTTAATCGCCTGGCGGGGTGACACCTCATCGGCGATGTTTGCAGGGAAGACCCAGACTCATTTTGCGCTGCCCCGATGAACTATTTCGTGTTCACGGGGGTATTTGATAGGAAAAGGATAGGAGGGAGCCGGGTGATGATTCGCCATCTGATGTGCTGTCTGTTTGGTTTGCTGGTTGTGCCAGCACAGGCAGACGTTCAACCCATGCCGCTGAATATGACTCAGGGAGTGACCGAAGTCAGTCAGCGGGTGTTTGATCTCCATATGACGATTTTCTACATCTGTGTAGTGATCGGTCTGGTGGTCTTCGGGGTGATGTTCTGGTCTATCATCCACCACCGCAAGTCAAAAGGGGCGGTTGCTGCTTCCTTCCACGAAAGTACCAAGGTTGAAATCCTCTGGACGGTGATCCCGTTCGTTATCCTCATCATTATGGCAGTGCCTGCCACCAAGACGTTATTGGCAATGGAAGATACCACTCAAGCGGACATGACGGTTCAGGTCACCGGCTCGCAGTGGAAGTGGCATTACCGCTATTTCGATGAGGATGTCGAATTCTATTCCCTGCTGGCAACCAGCCAAGCCCAGATCACCAATGAACGTGAAAAGCGCAGCAATTACCTGCTAGAAGTCGATCGGCCGCTGGTGCTGCCGGTAGGCAAGAAAGTGCGTTTCCTGATCACCTCGCAAGATGTCATTCACTCCTGGTGGGTACCGGACTTTGCGGTGAAGAAAGATGCCAACCCGGGTTTTATCAACGAAGCCTGGACCCGTATCGATGAGCCCGGGATCTACCGTGGCCAGTGTGCCGAGTTGTGCGGCAAGGATCACGGCTTTATGCCGGTGGTGGTGATTGCCAAGTCACAGGCCGATTATGAAGAGTGGCTGCAAACGACCAAGGTCGCCCAGCAGCAGGCGCGGGAAGAAGAGCAGCGCCTGCTGGCGATGCAGATGGATATGGATGAATTGATGACGCTGGGCGAGCAGGTCTACAACACCCGCTGTGCGATGTGCCACCAGGCCAATGGCCAGGGCCTGCCGGGGGCATTTCCTGGCTTGGCAGGGCAGGGGCTATCGGTTGATCCCAATGCCAAGCTTGAGCACATCAGTATTGTGGTCCACGGCAAGCAGGGAACGGCGATGCAGGCATTTGGCCCGCAGTTGAGCCTCAAAGAATTGGCAGCGGTGATCACTTACGAGCGCAATGCCTGGGATAACAATACTGGAGACACCATCCAGGCTGCTGAAGTGCAGGCTGTGATGGACGGTCAGGATCTATAAGGGAGAGAGGGACGATGACGGATATGTTGCGTGAGCAAACCGAGGTCGAGGATACCCAGACCGAGCATGAGCAGCATGAGCATCATGAACACCACCAGACCGGTCTCAAGCGCTGGCTGTTTACTACCAACCACAAGGATATCGGCTCGCTGTATCTGATGTTCAGTTTCGCCATGTTCCTGATTGGCGGGGCAATGGCAATGGTGATCCGGGCCGAGCTGTTTCAGCCTGGGCTGCAGCTGGTAGAGCCTAACTTCTTCAACCAGATGACCACGGTCCACGGCCTTATCATGGTATTCGGTGCGGTGATGCCGGCGTTTACCGGGTTGGCAAACTGGATGGTCCCGCTGATGATCGGCGCGCCGGATATGGCCTTGCCGCGGATGAACAACTGGAGTTTCTGGATCCTGCCTTTTGCGTTCACCATGTTGCTGGCTTCGTTGTTTATGGAGGGAGGCGGGCCTAATTTTGGCTGGACCTTCTATGCCCCGCTGTCGACCACCTACAGCCCGGAGAGTACCGGCCTGTTTGTCTTTGCCATCCACATCATGGGGATCAGCTCGATTATGGGGGCGATTAACGTCATCGTCACCATCGTCAACATGCGGGCACCGGGCATGACTTACATGAAGATGCCGCTGTTTGTCTGGACATGGCTGATCACCGCCTTTCTGCTGATTGCCGTGATGCCGGTATTGGCTGGGGCGGTGACCATGGTGTTGACCGACAAGTACTTTGGCACCAGCTTCTTTGATGCCGCCGGCGGGGGCGATCCGGTGATGTTCCAGCATATCTTCTGGTTCTTTGGCCACCCGGAAGTGTACATCATGATTTTGCCGAGCTTCGGTATTATTTCGGCGATAGTGCCGGCTTTTTCCCGCAAGAAACTCTTCGGTTACAGCTCGATGGTCTATGCCACGGCGTCGATTGCCGGACTGAGCTTCTTGGTATGGGCCCACCATATGTTCACCACTGGGATGCCGGTGGCTGCTGAGCTGTTCTTCATGTATTGCACCATGCTGATCTCGGTGCCGACCGGGGTCAAGGTGTTCAACTGGGTGGCGACCATGTGGCGCGGCTCGTTGACCTTCGAAGTCCCGATGCTGTTTGCCATTGCCTTTATCGTCCTGTTTACCATTGGTGGCTTCTCCGGGTTGATGCTGGCTATTACCCCGGCTGACTTCCAGTACCACGATACGTACTTTGTGGTCGCCCACTTCCACTATGTGCTGGTGTCGGGGGCGATCTTCTCCATTATGGCCGCAGCGTATTACTGGTTGCCGAAATGGACCGGGTACATGTTCGATGAGAAGCTGGCCAAGTGGCACTTCTGGTGCTCGATTGTCTCGGTCAATATCCTGTTCTTCCCGATGCACTTTTTGGGCCTCGCCGGCATGCCGCGTCGGATCCCGGATTATGCGCTGCAGTTTGCCGATATCAATGCCGTGGTCAGTGTCGGCGGTTTCCTGTTTGGCCTGTCCCAGCTGATTTTCCTCGCGGTGGTGATCAAGTGTGCCCGCGGTGGCGAGAAGGCGGCTGCCAAGCCGTGGGATGGTGCTGAAGGGTTGGAATGGACGGTAGCTTCACCGGCACCGCACCATACCTTCTCAACGCCACCCAAAGTGGATTAAGCGGAGGGTTACCCATGGATAAACCTAAGACCGATCCCGCTTCAGGCTCGGGGAGTAAAAAGCAACGTTCGATCTGGTCGCTGACCTTGATGGCCGTCGCGATGTTTGGTTTCGCGTTTGCCTTGGTCCCGCTGTATGACGTGTTCTGCGACATTACCGGCATCAACGGCAAAACGGCAGATACGCAGGCTGCCGCCAGTGAGCGGGTGGATACCAGTCGCGAGATCACCGTGGAGTTTGTTTCGTATATCAATCCCGGGGTGCAGTGGACATTTGAGCCGGAGATCACGCAGTTGGTGGTCAATCCCGGCCAAACCCATACCATTACCTACCGGGCCAAGAACTTGAGCGGGCAGAGTACTGTCGGTCAGGCTGTCCCCTCGGTCAGTCCGGGGATGGGGGCCCGCTACCTGAACAAAATCGAATGTTTCTGTTTCAACCGCCAGCCGCTGGCGGGCGGTGAAACAGCCAGTTTGCCTTTGGTGTTCTATGTCGATCCGGAGCTGCCGGACGATATCAACACCTTGACCCTAGCCTATACCCTTTACAACGCCCAGCCGGATGCGCCGGCACAAACGCAATGAGGTTGAATGATGGCGAACCCTTATTCTGAACATGATCAATCCGTGACACCTCCCCACGAGAACTACTATGTGCCCGAAGCCAGTGGCTGGCCGATTATCGGTGCGATTGCCTTATTCCTGATCGCAATGGGGGCAGGGGCAACGGTGGGGGATCTCTTCGGCGGTCAGGGGCCGTGGATTTTACTGGCCGGGGTTGGCTTGCTGCTGATCATGCTGGTGGGGTGGTTCCGCGATGTGATTGCCGAATCGATGGGGGGGCTTTACAGCCGCCAGATGGATCGCTCTTTCCGCCAGGGTATGAGCTGGTTCATTTTCTCCGAAGTGATGTTCTTTGCTGCCTTCTTCGGTGCCTTGTTCTATGCCCGAATGATTGCGGTGCCATGGTTGGGTGGGGCCGGCAACAACGCCATGACCCATGAGGTGCTGTGGCCTGAGTTCATTGCCCAGTGGCCTTTGGTCATGACGCCGGGTGGCACCGAGACAACGGCAATGGGGCCGATTGGCCTGCCGCTCTACAACACCCTGATCCTGCTTGTGTCATCGGTAACGGTACATATTGCCCATACCGCACTGGAGCAGGATAACCGGCCCAAGCTCAAGCTGTTCTTGTTGTTGACCGTGTTGCTCGGTTCACTGTTCGTCTATCTGCAGGGGGTGGAGTATGTCCACGCCTATGAAGATATGGGCCTGACACTTGATGCCGGCGTTTACGGCAATACCTTCTTTATGCTGACGGGCTTCCACGGCCTGCATGTCACGCTCGGTACCCTGATTTTGTTTATTGTGTGGCTGCGGGTATTGCGGGGACATTTCACTCCCGAGAAGCATTTTGCCTTTCAGGCTGGCGCTTGGTATTGGCACTTTGTCGACGTGGTCTGGCTCGGGCTGTTTGTGTTTGTTTATATCCTGTAAGGCTAGAGGCGAAAAGGGGCCTCTAGTAAGGCCTTGGGTTGGGGGTGATGTAGCCGCTGGCCAGTGCAATCAGCAGTAGCGCGAACAGGAAGACGGAGAATAGCACCCGGCGTCCGAGGTGGCGTGACATCGGTTGGTCCTGCTTGCCTTTGAGCATTACCGGCAGGGCACGGAACAGATTCAGTACGATAAAAATCAACAGGCAAACAATCAGGGCTTTCAGCAACATAGAGGTCTCCGGTCAGGACTGGGTGAATCATGCGTCGGATAGGTTTTATTCTTTTTACTGTGGCGGTACTGATGACATTGGTCAAGTTGGGATTTTGGCAAATGACCCGCGCTCAGGAAAAAGAAAGCCTGGGTCATGCGCTGAAATTTCGCAGCGAGCAGATGTATTACAGCTTGGCGAGCTTACCGTCGGATCCGCGCTGGTACAGTTTGACCTTGAGAGGGGAATTTGATCACAGCAAGGCGGTGCTGCTGGATAATCAACTCTACCAAGGTCGCCCGGGTTACCACGTGCTTTACCCTTTTGCTGTCGATGAGGGATGGGTACTGGTGAATTTGGGCTGGATTGCGGCACCGGTATACCGGGAGCAGATCCCGGTACTACCGGAGTATCACGGTGAGGTGATGGTCAGCGGCATTATCGCCCCGCCATCTTCCTTGCTGGAATTGGCGGCTGAGGTGATGGGACAGGGGTATCCTTTGAGGGTACAGAACATCAGTATGGCGGACTTGAGTCAACACATGGATTTGTCCCTTCCACCTTGGGTGTTGCAGATAGACCCGAGCAGCCCGCTAGCACTAAACCAGACTTGGATCCCGGTGGTGATGGGACCGCATAAACATTATGCCTACGCGCTGCAGTGGTTTTTGATGGCGCTGGCGGTATCAGGGCTTGCATTTTGGTGGCTGAGACGGAGTAAACCATGAAGAAACAGGGAACGTTGCTACTACTTTTAGGTGCCTTCGCCCTGCCGGTGATTCTGGCCAAGCTGGTGCTGGATCTCAACTGGTACCAGGGTGGGGTGACCAACCGCGGTGAACTGCTGGAGTCACCTATCGCCTCTGACTGGCTGGGCGAGAGCAAGCAATGGCAATTGATTTATCTATTGCCGGATGAGTGCGGTGAACTGTGTCAGGGGGCCTTGTTCAACCTGCGGCAGGTGCCGCAGGCCGTTGGGGCCGATCAAGACCGGCTCAGCAGCGTATTGCTGATTGATGGTGACATGCTTGACGGACAACCCTCTGTTGTCAAAAAGCAGCTTTCCGGCCTCGATCAGCGCCAGGTGCCCGATTACGTGGTTAACCAGCTCAAGACTCTGGAATACGGTGGCAAGGCAATTTATATCGCCGATCCGCTCGGTAATGTGATGATGGCCTACCCTTTGGTTAAGGGGCAGGTGGCGGTATTGGCACAGGGCAAGGATGTGCTGAGGGATCTCAAGCGGCTGCTGAAAATTTCCAAAATCGGCTAGGGAGAGCATGGGATGAAACAAGATCATTATCGATTGTGGGTCGCTCTGACTTTTGCGCTGTCACTGTGTGTGATTGCCCTTGGTGCCTACACCCGTCTTACCGAGGCGGGGCTAGGCTGTCCGGATTGGCCGGGGTGCTATGGCTTTGCCGGGGTGCCGCAGAATGAAACTCAGCAAGCGCTGGCGGCATCGCGTTTCCCTGATGCGCCGCTGGAAGCTGGCAAGGCTTGGAACGAAATGCTGCATCGCTATGTCGCTGGTACTTTGGGCTTGATGATTTTAGCGCTCAATATCCTGGCGTGGCGCAAGCCTTCCCGGCCCAAGGGGCTGCCAGCCTTGCTGCTGGCGACGGTCATCTTCCAGGCCTTACTCGGGATGTGGACCGTCACCATGGTGTTGATGCCCGTGGTCGTCATGGCGCACTTGCTGGGTGGGTTTACGACCGCTTCCCTTTTGTTCCTGCTGTGGCTGCGGCTGGGCCGGACGCCGTCACATACCTCTTCAGCCCAGAGCAGCAGTGGCCTGCAGGCCTTTGCTCTGCTCGGCTTGCTGGTGGTGGTGGGCCAGATCGCGCTAGGGGGCTGGACGGCAGCCAATTACGCGGCCGTGGTTTGTACCCAGCTGCCGTTGTGTGAAGTGGATTGGCAACAGGGGTTTGACGCCTCGGCCTTTGCCTTGATCCAGCCAGAACATGATACCTATCAGTACGGGGTGCTGGATTACCAGCAGCGGGTCACTATCCATGTGACCCATAGGATGGGGGCGATGGTGACGGCTGGGGTGTTGTTTGTGCTTGCATGCTTGTTGTGGCGGCATAGAGCGCTTCGAGGAGTGGCGGTGATGATGCTGTTGGTGTTAGCCGGACAAATTGGCCTTGGCATCACCAATATTGTGGCCAGTTTGCCGTTATCAGTCGCTGTGGCCCATAACGTCACCGGCGTCTTGCTGTTGTTATCTCTGGTGGCGGTGAATATGCAGGTATACCGGATGAGGCTGGCAGGCCGATATCCCAACAATGTGGCATCCCGGATGGGTAGCTGAGAGTGACACATAGCCAAAGGAGGGCCTGAACATGGCAAAGAGTCAGGTTGTAGTTAAAGGGGGGTATAAGCCCCTGTCATCGGCAAGGGTGTGGCAGGACTATCTGACCATGACCAAGCCTAAAGTGGTTGCCATGTTGTTGCTGACAGCATTGGTCGGGATGTGTCTGGCGGTGCCGGGGATCCCGCCGCTCAAGGCGGTGGTATTCGGCTTGGTTGGGATCGGTCTGCAATCGGCAGCGGCGGCGGCCTTCAACCATGTGTTGGATCGCCGTTTTGATGCCAAGATGGCAAGGACCTATCATCGCCCGCTGGCAAAAGGCCGGGTCGAAACCCATAAAGCCGTCATTTTTGCCTGCGTGCTGATGGTGGCCGGCTTTGTGGTGCTATGGCAACTCAATGCCCTGACCGCCTGGCTGACGTTCGCCAGCTTGATTGGCTATGCCTTGGTGTATACCGTTTGGCTCAAGCATGCCACGCCGCAGAATATCGTGATCGGTGGCCTTGCCGGTGCGGCGCCGCCCTTGCTCGGTTGGACGGCGGTAACCGGTGAACTGCACTCCCATGCGCTGCTGCTGGTGATGCTGGTGTTTACCTGGACCCCGCCGCATTTCTGGGCGCTGGCTATCCATCGCCGTGATGATTATGCCAAGGCGGGGATCCCGATGCTGCCGGTGACCCACGGTATTGGCTACACCAAGACCATGGTGCTACTGTATACCTTGATGCTGGCCTTGGTGGGCCTGTTGCCCTGGCTGACCGGGATGAGCGGCGGGTTGTACTTGGCGGGTAGCAGCGTGCTGAACCTTGGGTTTATTGGCTATGCGCTCAAGCTGAAATTTGCCGATGAACCCGGCCATGCATGGGCGACTTTCAAGTATTCGATTTGGCATTTGCTGGCACTGTTCATGGTCTTGTTGGCCGATCATTGGTTGGCAGCGCTGCTGGTTTAATCGTGGATTAATGGTGGCTTACTCGCCGCATTAGGCACTCGTCGGAATATTCCCATCCTGCAGACTGGGAATAGCCCCTGTGGATTTTATCCATGGGGGCTTTTTATTTGTGTCTGAACACCAGATAATCGCGGGCCGGATATCGAGAGTTGAGGTTGTTGTGCTGCAAGCATTGCGAGATAGAACATTGCACCGTCAGGTGTTTGCCCTGGCACTGCCGATGGTGTTGTCGAACATTACGGTTCCCCTGCTGGGTTTGGTCGATGCGGCGGTGATCGGACATCTCGAGCATGCTTGGTATCTTGGTGGGGTTGCCGTCGGCGGGACCATGATCAATGTGACGTTCTGGCTGCTGGGCTTCTTGCGGATGGCCACCACCGGACTCAGCGCCCAGGCCTATGGCGCTTCTGATCGCGACGCCCAGGCAACTGTTTTTATCCAGGGTATCGCCTTGGCGTGGTTGATGGCGCTGGTGCTGATTGTGTTCCACCGGCCGGTAGCCGATCTGATCTTCCATTTCAGCTCGGCCAGCAGCGAAGTGAAAACCTATGCCGAGCAATATTTCTCGATCCGCATTTGGGGCGCGCCTGCGGCGTTGGCAAACTTTGTCATCATGGGGTGGCTGCTAGGTAGCCAGAATGCCAAGCTGCCGATGTGGCTGTTGATTGTGACCAACGTGGTCAATATCAGCTTGGATGTCCTGTTTGTCCTCGGCTTTGGCTGGAAAGTGCAGGGGGCGGCCACCGCATCGGTACTGGCCGAATACAGCGGACTGGTATTGGGACTATGGTTTGTCTCGCGCCAATGGCTGAGCCAAGCGCTGCCGGCATGGCGAAGTAAGCTGGGCAGCATGCGCAATGGCATCGCTCGACTGCTCAAGCTCAACCGCGATATCTTCCTACGTAGCCTGTGCCTGCAATTAACATTCACGTTCATGACATTCCAGGGGGCCACACTCGGTGACAATGTGGTGGCAGCCAATGCGGTACTGATGAGCTTCTTGATGCTGGTCTCCTACGCCATGGATGGGTTTGCCTATGCCATGGAGGCGATGGTTGGTAAGGCGATCGGTGCCCGTAACCGTGCCGAGCTTGGTCGCAGTTTAGTCGGCACGACGTTCTGGAGCTTGGTGATCTCCTTGGTGCTGACCTTGGCGTTTGCCATCTTCGGCCGTGACATCATTGCCCTGGTTTCTGATATTCCGGCCGTACAACAAGAAGCGGCCCAGTATGTCCCTTGGTTGGCCGCTGTGCCGCTGGTCGCGATGTGGTGTTTCTTGCTCGATGGTATCTTCATTGGGGCGACCCGGGGACGGGAGATGCGCAATAGCATGTTCGTTGCCACCTGTTGTTATTTTGCGATCTGGTGGTTGCTGGCCGGCTTTGGTAATCACGCACTCTGGGGCGCGATGCTGGGATTCATGGCTATGCGGGGGATCGGTTTGGCCGTGGTATTTGCCTATCAGTGGCAAAAAAATATTTTCCTGCAACCAACTAATACAAACAAATAGTTAGGATGAATTGACTTAATTTGCTCAATTTTGCGGCAAAAAAAGCTACCCAGGTGAGACATGATCTGTTTAAAATGCGAACAATTCTGTCACCTGGGAGGATAAATGAGAAACGCAGTATTGGCACTTTTTTTAGCGGTAATGACGATAAGTTGGGTCGCGCCAGCGACGGCCGCTATCCAGGGCAAATCATACAAGGTTACGGCAACAGCGTATAACTCGGTTCGGGCTCAGACCAACTCCAATCCATCGATAGCGGCTTGGGGGGATAGGCTCAAACCGGGGATGAAAGCCATCGCGATTTCCCGAGATTTTCTGGGCAGGGGCTTCAAGCGTGGCACCATCGTTAAAATCTCCGGCCTGCCGGGTGAATATGTGGTGCTGGACAAGATGAACAAGCGCTGGAGCAACAAGATTGATATCTACATGGGTCAGGATATCAAAGCTGCCAGGAATTGGGGGCGCCGCAATGTGACCATTACCGTTGTGAAGTCATAATGACGGTATCAAAAACCTGAAAACATAACGGTTCTAGTTAATCGCTAGAACCGCTATCTTTTCAGATTCGAGAGAATACCAAGCGTATAAGCCTTCTTTGGGAGCGGCCCTATTCCGTTTGGTATACAAAAAAGCGAGAGCCTTGGCTCTCGCTTTTTTTATGTACTTTGCTTAGAGTAAGCTGCTAGTAGTAAGAGTGCTCACCACGGGCGTGCTCGGTAACATCGCGAACGCCAGTCAGTTCACCGGCAAACTGGGCCAGTAACTCTTTTTCAATACCTTCTTTCAGGGTCACATCGACCATTGAACAGCCATTACAACCACCGCCGAACTGAAGGATAGCGACGCCATCTTCGGTAATTTCAGCCAGTGATACATGACCACCGTGACCTGCCAATTGCGGGTTAACCTGCGTTTGGATCACGTAGTCGACACGCTCCATCAGCGAGGCGTCATCAGACACCTTGCGTACCTTGGCATTCGGTGCTTTGAGCGTTAGCTGCGAGCCCATTTTGTCGGTGACAAAATCAACCTCGGCATCTTCAAGGAACGGCAAGCTCAGCTCATCAACGAAAGCTGAAAACAGGTCAAATTTGATTTCGGTGTCACTGGCTTCCACTGCTTCCGGTGGACAGTAGGACACGCCGCACTCTGCATTTTGGGTCCCAGGGTTTACCACGAATACACGGATGTTTGTCCCTTCAGGCTGCTGGGCCAGAAGTTTGCCGAAGTGCTGTTGAGCATTCTCAGTAATAGTAATCATAGACACGACGTAATACCTGACTTATTTAGTAAGATTAATTCTATTCTACTCTTTGCTGCCCTTTCTATCACCCATTAATCGTTGCAACTATGATTTCGACACAGATCTCGATGATTTTCTTGAAAACTTTCACGCAGGGGTATAGCACAGGCAGTAGATATCGACCCGCTCGACACCGTGCTGGTGCAGCAGGGTTGCCGCACCGGCAACGGTACTGCCGGTGGTAACAACATCATCGACAAGGGCAACATGACGAGGCAGCGCCTTAGCGGTAAGGGTAAAGGCCCGCTCGAGGTTATGCTGGCGCTGCGTCTTGCTGAGGCGGTGCTGAGGTGCGGTATAGCGTTGGCGTCGCAATCGACGGGTTGCAAGGCGGCTGCCGGTACGCTGGGCGATGACTTGGGCGATAAGGCTGCTTTGGTTGAAACCACGTTGTAGGCGGCGGATCGGGTGCAGGGGGATGGGCAGCAATAACGGGGCCGGATCATCGATTTGTTGCGCCAACAGCTCGCCGAGCGGAGAGGCCAGCCAGAATTGTCGTTGGAACTTGAACTGGTGGATCACCTGGCGCAAGGGAAATTGGTATTCGCCGACGCGGTAAAAGCGCTGCCATGGGCGAGGGGCATTGAGGCAATGACCGCACTGGTCGGCATCCTGCAGCAGGGTATGGCCGCAGTGGCGGCAATATGGCGGGCATGGAAAGCGAGCCAGGCAATGCTGGCACCATATAGGATGCGGCCCTGTGACAGGAAGCTGGCATAGCTGGCAGCGGTGGTCGCGGCGCAGAAAGTTGGTGAATTGAGTAATAAGCGATACCATCCGAGTCATTCCAAGGCGCAAATAAAGGAAATATAGATGACCACTGAGCTTCATTGGCAAACGCAAGGCCAAGGTTCCGATCTACTTCTCATTCATGGTTGGGGAATGAACGGTGCCGTGTGGCAGCAGGTACTGCCAACGCTGGCCCAGCATTACCGGGTGCATGTGGTTGATCTGCCGGGTTATGGACACAGTCAGCCCCATTGTGCTGCCGGCGTCGATGAAATTGCCGGTATGCTGCTGGAGCAAGCACCAGCGCAGGCAACGTGGCTGGGCTGGTCATTGGGCGGCTTGATTGCCACGACCGCCGCGCTGCAGGCGCCGGACCGGGTGCAGCAGTTGGTAACCGTCGCGAGCTCGCCGTGTTTTGCCGCGGAAAAGGCGTGGCGGGGGATCAAACCGGAAGTCCTGGCCGATTTTCGCCGTCAGCTCGATGTGGACTTTCGCACGACAATAGAGCGCTTTATGGCCTTGCAGGCGATGGGCAGCCCATCGGCCAGACAGGATATTCGCCATCTCAAGGAAGCGGTATTGTCCCGGCCCGAGCCCGAGCCGACGGCCTTGGCATTGGGGTTAGAGATGCTGGCCGAGGTGGATTTACGGCCAGAACTGGCCGCGATTTCCCAGCCCTGGCTGCGCTTGTATGGCCGGTTGGATGGCTTGGTCCCGGCCAAAGTTGCCCGTGATCTTGATAAGCTAGCCCCGCAGTCACAGCAACATGTGTTTGCTGCCGCTTCCCATGCGCCGTTCATCTCCCATCCTGATGAATTTATCGATACGCTAAAAGCATTTACGGGGTAGTATGAATTAAGCGCCTAGCATGAGTAGATATTTATGATGCTCATGACCTGTTCGGCCTAAACTTTTTGCCGTTTGGGCCGATAGCACTTTTAGAGCAAAATTTTGACGTTGTTTTTTTGCTTTAGCGCTATGGTGGAGAGGGAAAACCAACATGACAATCGGCACTATCAACAATTCGGCCACTTATACCCCGGCAAGTCTTCAGACTGCAGCGCAGCCTGATATTCGTGAGGCAAAGAATACGGCAGCCACTGGCGTGGCCAAACAAAATGATAATATGCCGGCTAGCCAGACCAAGGTGTCGATTTCAGACCAGGCACGCCAGCTGCAGGCTGATGATGCCGCGGCGCAGAAGGCCCAGCGGCAAACGGCGGAAGAAGACATCGGAGATAAGGCTGAAGCCTTTGCCTATGGTGCGTTGGGAATGGATCATCCTGATGAGGTTAAAGCCAACAGCGACGGTTTTTACAACGCCGGACAGTGGCTGGCGGCAGCGGGTACGGTTGCGACCGTTTTGCTGGCCGTTGCCTGACAGCTTGAATACGTACTGCCTATTTCAATACCGCCCGCAGCCTGATGCACAGATGACAGGAGAGATGTACCAGCATGTTAGTCACTCCCGTACAGGTGGGCGCGCCAGCTGTTGCCCCGACGATTAACCCGCCAACTGAGCAAACCGCGCGGGATAATCGTGTACGCGAGAAAATCGTCCCCACGACTGAGATGCAGTCATCTGCCCAAGAGCGGGCGCTGAGTAGTGAAGAGAAGCAGCTCAAGAAGCCATCATGGGATCCCGCCGAACACCCCAATTACCAGCAGCAAGCCGTTGAAGAAAAGCATTACGGCTATCAAGAATCGATGGAGATGCTGGTTAAGGCCCTGTCGGCTGACAGCTACCTCGCCGATGTGAATGATCTGGGGTACTCCATGCATATTAAGCTGCCGCGAGAGTTACTCGAAGCGCTGGAGCAGATCAGCCAGTCAGAGCGCACCAAGGGTGTCGTTGCCCACAAGTATGCCCAAGCCACAGTGCCCAACCCGCCAACGGAATATTTGGTGGTGTTGTAACCGTGATCCTAGAATCTAAAAAAAGCCAGCATTCTCATGCTGGCTTTTTTGTTATATCCAAAGGTTAGCCCTTTGCTATTTCTTCTTGGCGTTGGCAAAAGCGGCTGCGAATGCACCGCCCATCGCGTTGTTGCCATTGTCAGCCGGTTTGTTCTGGCGCTGACGTGACTGGTGATTGCCCTGTGGACGGTTGCCCGGTGAACGCTCGCCCTGCGGCTTGCGAGCCGGCTTGTTGTCCTGGCCCGGCTCATCGCTTAGGCGCATCGACATGCCGATGCGTTTGCGCTGCAAGTCCACTTCCATCACCTTGACCTTGACGATATCGCCGGCCTTGACCACTTCGCGCGGGTCGGAGACAAACTTGTCCGACAGCGCCGAGATATGTACCAGACCATCCTGGTGGACACCGACATCGACGAAGGCACCGAAGTTGGTGACATTGGTGATCACCCCTTCAAGTACCATGCCCGGGATCAGATCTTTGACCTCGTTGACCCCTTCGGCGAAGGTGGCGGTCTTGAACTCGGGACGCGGATCGCGGCCCGGCTTATCGAGCTCGCTGATGATATCGGTGACGGTCGGCAGGCCGAATTTCTCATCGGTGTAGTCTGCGGCCTTGACCGTGCGCAGGAACTCGCTGTTGCCGATGATCGCATCGAGCGCCTTGTCGTTGGCCGCCGCAATGTTCTTGACCACGGCATAGGATTCCGGGTGCACCGCTGAGCTATCAAGCGGGTTCTTGCCGCCCATGATCCGCAGGAAGCCAGCACACTGCTCGAAGGCTTTTGGCCCAAGACGGGAGACTTTTTTCAGCGTGGTGCGGCTGTCGAAGCGGCCGTTTTCATCGCGGTAGCTAACAATGTTCTGGGCAATGGTACCGTTGAGGCCTGCCACGCGGGTCAGCAAGGCCGGTGAGGCAGTATTAACATCGACACCCACGGCATTTACACAGTCCTCGACCACCGCATCCAGGCGCTTGGCCAGCATGCTCTGGCTGACATCATGCTGGTACTGGCCCACACCGATGGATTTCGGGTCGATTTTAACCAGCTCGGCCAGCGGATCTTGCAGGCGGCGACCGATAGATACCGCGCCACGCAGGGAGACATCCAGATTCGGGAACTCATTGGCGGCCAGCTCGGAAGCGGAGTAGACCGATGCCCCGGCTTCGCTCACCATCACGCTTTGGATCTTGAGGTTGTTGTCCTTGAGCAGACTGGCAACAAAGCTGTCTGTTTCACGTGAAGCAGTACCGTTGCCGATCGCAATCAAATCGACATCGTGCTTGATAAGCAGTGCCAGCAAGGAAGCTTCTGCTTCGGCGACACGAGCGCGGGCGGTGTGCGGATAGATAGTGGCGGTATCAAGGACTTTGCCGGTGCTATCGACAACCGCGATTTTACAGCCGGTACGCAAACCCGGATCCAGCGCCAGCGTCACGCGCGGGCCGGCCGGTGCGGCCATCAGCAAGTCCTTGAGGTTGTCGGCAAACACCTGCATCGCGCCGTCTTCGGCTTTTTCCTTCAGTGCCGCCATCAGTTCGGTTTCCAGGTGCATGGCAATTTTGATCCGCCATGCCCAGCTGATCACCTGTTTACGCCAGATATCGGCCGGCTGGGTACCCAAGGTCACCCCAAGGTGGTCGGCAATCATTACTTCGCAGTAGGAGCCGCGAACGCCTTCGTCCTGATTGGGATCGGCATTGAGGCTGATTTGCAAAAAGCCTTCGTTACGGCCACGGAATAGGGCCAAAGCGCGGTGGGAAGGGATATTCTTGAACGCTTCGTGGTACTCGAAGTAGTCCTTGAACTTGGCTCCTTCCTGCTCTTTGCCTTCCACCACCCGTGAGGTAAGCTCGGCTTGAGATAGCAGATGGCGACGAATTTTCTCCAGCAGCGTAGCATCTTCGGCAAAGCGCTCCATCAAAATGGCGCGGGCACCGTCGAGCACGGCTTTGGTATCGGCAAAGCCCTTGTCGGCATCGACATAGGCAGAAGCACTGTCGTCTGGTGTTTGGCTTGGATCGGCCCACAGCGAGTCGGCCAGCGGCTCAATACCTGCTTCAATAGCAATTTGGCCTTTGGTACGGCGCTTGGGCTTGTAAGGCAGGTAGAGATCTTCCAAGCGGGTCTTGCTGTCGGCATCGTTGATGGCCGCTTCGAGCGCGGCAGTCAGCTTGCCCTGCTCGGTAATGGACTTGATGATCACCTGGCGGCGGTCTTCGAGCTCGCGCAGGTAGCCAAGGCGAGATTCGAGGTTACGGAGCTGGGTATCATCCAGTCCGCCGGTGACTTCTTTACGGTAACGGGCCACGAAAGGCACGGTGTTACCATCATCGAGCAAAGTGATTGCGGCTGTGACTTGTTCCTGGCGAACATTCAGCTCGTTGGCAATCAACTGGTTGATCGTATTGCTCATCCGTTCATTTCTCTTGTTGTCTTGTATAGGCCCATTCTACGGGCGATTGGGGGGCAGGCAAGGTATTGCGTGTTAGCGATTTGTCAGTATCTGACAGCGTTATCAAACTGCAACTACTGATAGCGGATACTGTTGACAAACCACTCTTTTTTTCCTGCCGGCGTGTTCACTTCCACCTCGTCATCGACTTCTTTTTTCAGCAGGGCGCGGGCCATGGGTGAGTCAATCGAGATGTAGTCGTTGCGGCCGTAAATCTCGTCCGGGCCGACAATGCGGAACGCTTTGGTCTCGCCGTCGTCGTTTTCAATTTCGACAAAGGCCCCAAAGAAAATCTTGCCGTCTTGCTGCGGGGAATAATCGACAACCTTTACTTGCTCCAGGCGCTTGCGCAGATAGCGGACCCGACGGTCGATCTCGCGCAGGCGCTTCTTGTTGTACTGGTAGTCGGCATTTTCGGAGCGGTCGCCAAGGCTGGCAGCCCAAGTGACTTTTTTGGTGACTTCGGGACGCTCCTCCCTCCACAGAAAGTCGAGTTCCTTTTTGAGTTTGTCATAGCCCTCGCGGGTGATGAGGTTGGTTTTCATTGCAGGGTCCGGTTTATATCGGGGGCTGAAAGCTGAACGTGTCTTGGTTTCACATAGTCGTTCGGTACGAGGTACAGATCAAGTCTCAGCCACTCAGAATGCGTATTGTTTTGGATAGTTCATTGAATTTAGGTTAGTTTAAGAGGTAGGTAAACAAAGATTGTTGTTACGGTAACAGAGAAAAATCACCATAAAACTGGCGCTTCTGACATAAACGGTAACAATTTAGTGGTCATTTTAGCGGCAAATTTCAGCTAACCGCTGGGTACGTCGAGTAAAATACGGCCAAAGCACGATAAATTTGGTCGATGCAAGTAAGGTGAGATATGCAGGAAAATTATAAGATTCTGGTTGTTGATGATGACATGCGCCTGCGTGCGCTACTGGAGCGTTACCTGTCAGAGCAGGGCTTCCAAGTACGCAGCGTGGCCAACGGTGAGCAAATGGACCGCTTATTGTCCCGTGAAACCTTTCACCTGATGGTATTGGATTTGATGCTGCCGGGCGAAGATGGCCTATCTATTTGTCGTCGTTTACGTAACGCCAATAACATGCTGCCGATCCTGATGTTGACCGCTAAGGGCGATGAAGTGGATCGCATTGTTGGGCTGGAAGTTGGTGCTGATGACTACCTGCCTAAGCCATTCAACCCGCGTGAACTACTGGCCCGTATTCGTGCCGTATTGCGCCGCCAAACCGTTGAAGCACCGGGTGCCCCGAGTGTTGATAGCAAGGTTATCGAGTTCGGTGAATTCCGCCTTAATCTGGGGACCCGTGAAATGTTCCGTGGCGAAGAGTCAATGCCACTGACCTCGGGTGAATTTGCGGTATTGAAAGCTTTGGTGACCAATGCCCGTGAACCAATGTCCCGTGACAAGCTGATGAACATGGCCCGTGGCCGTGAATATTCGGCGATGGAGCGTTCGATTGACGTTCAAATCTCTCGTCTGCGCCGGATGATTGAAGAAGATCCAAGCCGTCCGCGTTACATCCAGACCGTTTGGGGACTGGGTTACGTGTTTGTTCCGGATGGCAGCGAGGCGTAAGCCATGCGACTGTCGCCACGCAGCACGTTTACCCGGACACTGATCCTTCTGGCTGGCTTGCTGATAGCCAGCCAGATTTTTTCTTATCTGGCTGTCCTCAATTATGCCTTGC
Organism: Photobacterium lutimaris; assembly: GCF_003025555.1. Classification (GTDB taxonomy): domain Bacteria; phylum Pseudomonadota; class Gammaproteobacteria; order Enterobacterales; family Vibrionaceae; genus Photobacterium; species Photobacterium lutimaris. The sequence goes on from NZ_PYMH01000007.1 coordinate 108,081, forward strand.
TGCCGAGCCTGCAGCAGTTCAACCGGATCCTCGCCTATGAAGTGCGCTTGATGCTCAAGGAGGATGTGGAGCTGGCCGACGGCAACACCTTCCACCTTGATACTCCGCTGCGCCGCCAGTTGCTTGAGCAATTGGGCGTGACCTTGCACGCTGAAGACGGGACCGATCCGATCCATGACGAGGAGCTGCAGGAATTTTCCAAGGCGACCGTGATTGAGTATCTCAGCGAGGAGATGACCCAGGAGCTGGAGTCACCGACAGAGGTACGTCTGGTGCTGGGGGCGGAAAGTTATGTACTGTGGCTGAAAAGCGAGTCGATACCCGGTTACCTGATGCGGATCCCGCTCTCTGAGTTGCAGGAAGATGATTTCTCGCCGCTGTTCCACTACAGCTTGATCATTGCCTTTATGGTGATTGCGGGCGGCTGGTTGTTTATCCGGATCCAGAACCGACCGTTGGTGGCACTGGAGCAAGCTGCCTTGCAGGTGGCTAGGGGCGAAACGCCGCCAGTATTACCTGAACGTGGGGCATCGGAGATTCGCGCCGTGACCAAGGCTTTCAACAGGATGTCGGCGGGTATCAAGCAGCTTGAAGATGATCGCGCCCTGCTAATGGCGGGGGTGAGCCACGACTTGCGTACACCATTGACCCGGATCCGCTTGGCGACCGAAATGATGTCACCGGAAGATGGTTACTTGGCCGAGAGCATGATTAAGGACACCGAGGAGTGTAACGATATCATCAGCCAGTTCATGGACTACCTCAAGTCAACCAAAAAGCAGGCAGAGGAAGAGCTGGAACTTAACTATCTGCTGGAAGAAGTCGCGGAAGCCGAAGGCAGTTATGAACGCCAGATCGAGCTTGAACTGACCGAAATCCCCGGTGTTGTTGTCGGTAACGGGGTGTCAATTAAGCGTTCTATCGCCAACTTGGTGGTCAATGCCCAGCGTTATGGCAATGGTTGGGTCAAGATATCCAGTGGTACGGCTGCAGATCGCAAGAGTGCGTGGTTCTGTGTCGAGGATGACGGTCCCGGAATTGATCCCGAGCAGGTTGCAAGGATGTTCCAGCCATTGACCCGTGGGGACACGGCACGTGGTACGGACACCGAAGGGACGGGCTTGGGACTGGCGATTGTCAAACGTATCATCGACCAGTACGAAGGGGTCATTCAGGTCTCCAACCGCCGCGAAGGTGGCTTGCGGGTGCAGATCAGCTTGCCCTTGCTCGTTAAGAAGTTGCCGGTCAAAAAGTAACGGTTTATCGCCTTAACCAAGGCTGTGTGACGTAAAAAAAGCGAAGGTGATATCACCTTCGCTTTTTTATTGCCTGGCATTCGGTCCGCTCTTTAGGCATTTGAATAGTTCTCCCGCTGGCCGAGCCAGCGGTCGATAATCGCCTTGGCGTTGTCCGGGTAGTTATCGTGCAGGTAGCGGGCCAGTTTCTGGACCTGGGGGATCAGGTGCTGGTCACGGATCAGATCGGCGACTTTGAAATCGGCCACACCGGTTTGCTTGGTGCCGAGCAATTCGCCGGGACCGCGAATTTCCAAATCGCGTTGGGCAATCACAAAGCCATCGCTGCTCTCGCGCAGTACCCCCAGTCGTTTCTGTGCCGTTTTCGATAGCGGGGCGTGGTAGAGCAGCACACAGTGGCTGGCGACATTGCCTCGGCCAACCCGGCCGCGTAACTGGTGCAGCTGGGCCAATCCGAGCCGTTCGGGGTTTTCAATGACCATCAGGCTGGAGTTGGGGACGTCGACGCCCACTTCGATAACTGTGGTGGCAACCAAGAGGTGCAGCTCGCCATCCTTGAAGCGCTTCATCACTTGTTGTTTTTCTGCCGGTTTCATTCTGCCATGGACCAAGCCGATATTGAGCTCCGGCAACTGGGCCGTTAGCTCGTCGGCGGTATCGGAGGCGGCTTGCGCTTCCAGGACCTCGGACTCATCAATCAGGGTACAGACCCAGTAGGCCTGACGGCCTTCATTGAGGCAGGCTGAGCGAATGCGTTCGATGATTTCCTGGCGGCGTGAGTCGGGCAGGGCCACGGTTTGGATCGGGGTACGGCCCGGTGGCAGCTCATCAATGACCGAGGTTTCCAAGTCGGCATAGGCGGTCATCGCCAAGGTCCGCGGAATCGGGGTCGCGGTCATGATCAACTGGTGCGGATAACAACCACCGTTGGCCCCTTTCTCGCGCAGCTCTAGGCGCTGGTGGACCCCGAAGCGGTGCTGTTCGTCGATAATGACCAACGTGAGGTTATTGAATACCACCTGATCCTGGAACAGGGCGTGGGTACCCACCACCATTTTGGCGTCGCCACTTTCGATGCGGGCTAATTCTTTGTCGCGGGCCTTGCCCTTGAGCTTGCCGGCTAGCCAACCGACTTCAATGTCCATTGGGTTGAGCCAGGTGGCAAAGTTGATGGCATGCTGTTCGGCCAGCAATTCGGTTGGTGCCATTAGGGCCACTTGATAGCCATGCTCGATCGCACGCAGTGCGGCCAGGGCGGCAACCAGGGTTTTACCCGAGCCTACATCACCCTGAACCAAGCGCATCATCGGGTGTGGCACGGCAAGATCGCGTTCGATATCGGCGACCACCCTTTGCTGGGCACCGGTTGGGGTGAACGGCAGGCTTTTTAGCAGCTTGTCTTTGAGCGTATTGCTTTCGGCAAGCGGCCAGGCGGCATGGCGTTGACTCTTGTGGCGTACAGCCAGCATCGACAGGTTTTGTGCCAGCAGCTCTTCGAGGATCAGACGCTGTTGGGCCGGGTGCTTGCCTTCTTCGAGTTGGTCGAGCGATACATCCGGTGTTGGCCGGTGCATCACGTGCAGCGCTTGGGAGAGGGTCATCTGGCGGTCGTACAGGCCTTCCGGTAGCAATTCGCGCACCGCAGATTTGTCGAGCAGGCGCATGGCTTGATCGGTCAAGTTACGCAAGGTCAACTGGCGTAGGCCATCGGTGGTCGGGTAAACCGGCGTCAGGGTTTCTTCGGTGCTGAGTTCGGTAGGCTCGGAGAATACCTTGTAGTCGGGGTGGATGATCTCCAGCCCGTACTTGCCGCGCTTGATCTCGCCGTAGGCCTTGACCTGCTTGCCTTCGCTCAGGCTGTTTTTCATCGCCGCGTTGAAGTTGAAAAAGCGCAGGGTGGCACTGCCGCTCTGGTCACTGATCTTGACGGTCAGCATCCGGCGTTTGCCAAAGGCGATGTTGCTGCTGAGCACCTCGCCCTGAATCGTCAGGTGCTGACCGGCCATCGCACTGGCAATCGGCCAGATCCGGGTGCGGTCTTCGTAGCGGAGCGGTAGGTGGAAGAGGAGATCCTGCACCGTGTGCAGACCGATTTTTTCCAGTTTTTCTGCCATTTTGGCACCGACCCCCGACAGTTCTGTCAGGGCAATGGTATCGAGAAGTTTTCCGCTCATCGCTACATCCGTTTATGGTAAGGTCTTTTTCTTTTTCGGCTCGGTGGCCTGCATGATGCTCCACCACTGGTCATCGGCAGCAATTTGGCCGTTCTCGTCCAGTGGCGGATAAGGCAGCCCCTTGCGGCGGGCAACCTTGGCCAGTACCGGGTGGCCGCGTTCGAACAGGATGCGGTGAACCACATCATCGGGCAGCGGGGTTTTATCTCTGTTATACATACCGGCATTTTGGCGCTGGCGCTGGGCTTCATACAAGATCAGGGCACTGGCCACTGAGACATTCAGTGACTGTACCATACCTACCATCGGGATGATGATATCCTGATCGGCCATCGACAGGGCTTCAGCGGTGATCCCATTTTTCTCGCCACCCAAGATAACAGCGGTTGGTTTGGTGTAGTCGATCTCACGAAAATCAACCGCAGTATCGGACAGGTTGGTTGCCAATACCTGCATCCCTTGCGCTTTTAGTGCACTGACCGCATCGACCATCGTGTCGTGGGTTTCGAGCTCGACCCAGTTGCGGGCGCCGGCCGACGTGTGGCCCAGCACTTTCATGCCGTCTTTCGGCCATACGGCATGGACTTTGTGGATCCCGACGGCATCGGCGGTACGGACAATCGCCGAGACGTTATTGGGTTTGTGGACTTCTTCCATGCACACCGTCAAGTCTGGCTGGCGGGTGGCAAGGACCTCGTGGATACGTTGGAAGCGTTCTGGGCTCATTGTTATATGTTACCTAAAGAAAACGCCCGAGAACGGGCGTTTGTAATTTTTGACGGGCCAAGCGAGATGCTGGCGCGATTAATTTTTCTGACGTGAAACACGCACCACATTGGGCATGACCCGGATCCGGCGCATGATATCGGCCAGATGGATACGTCCCTTGGTGGTCAGGCGCACGGTAATGGTGTACAGGCGACCGTCTTTCTCTTCCGTTGCCAGACCCTGGATATTCGATCCGGTTGCCGCAATGGTATTGGTCAAGTCGGCCAGTGCACCTTGGTGGTTTTGCATATCGACCTTGAGCGAGGTGACAAATTCCTGCTCGAAGTCCTCGCTCCACTCAACCGCCATGTATTTGTCCGGCTCTTTCTGGTAACCACGGATGTTGGCACATTCCTCGCGGTGGATCACCAAGCCTTTACCTGGACTGACATGGGCCATGATCGGGTCACCGTGGATAGGGTGACAGCAGTTGGCAAAGGTCAGCAAGATACCGTCAGCGCCGCGAATTGGCAGGCGTTGATCCGATTCTTTGTTTGTCAGTTCATCGGCGCTGCCCAGTAGGCGGCGGGCAATGACCACACTCATCAGCTCACCCAGACCAATTTCGGCCAGCAAGTCTTCGAGGTTTGCCAGGCGAAGATCAGTCAGTACCTGATGCAGGTTATCTTCATCAATTTGGTCGATGTTGATAGCACCAAGGGCATGGTTGAGCAGGCGGCGGCCAAGAGTGATGGACTCTTCGCGGCGCATGGTCTTGAGCACCTGACGGATCTTGGTGCGGGCGCGGGACGTCACCACGTAGTTGAGCCAAGCGGCATTCGGGCGGGCACCCGGTGCGCTGATGATCTCAATGGTCTGGCCGTTTTTCAGCGGTTTGCTCAGCGGGTACGGCTGGCGCTCGACACGGGCACCGACACAGGCATTGCCGACATCGGTATGTACCGCGTAGGCAAAATCGACCGCGGTGGCCCCGACAGGCAATTCAACAATCCGGCCTTTCGGCGTAAAGACGTAGATTTCATCCGGGAACAGATCCGACTTAACGTTTTCAATGAACTCGAACGAGCTACCGGCGCTCTGCTGAAGCTCAAGCAGGCTCTGCATCCAGCGCTGGGCTTTGACCTGCGCCGTGGTGCCTGAGCTCTCGCCGTCTTTGTAGGCCCAGTGGGCAGCGACACCTTTGTCGGCCATCTGGTCCATATCTTCGGTACGGATCTGAACTTCCACCGGGACCCCGTGCGGACCGACCAATGAGGTATGCAGCGATTGGTAGCCGTTGGCTTTCGGGATCGCGATATAGTCTTTCATGCGGCTCGGGCGGGGCTTATACAGGTTATGGACCTGCCCCAGTACGCGATAGCAGGTATCCAGATCTTTGATCAGTACGCGGAAGGCGTAGATGTCCATGATCGAGTGGAAGCGCTGCTCCTTGTTCTTCATCTTATTGTAGATGGAGTACAGGTTCTTTTCGCGGCCTTGCACCGTGCCATCAATCCCCGCGTCTTTGAGGCGACCTTCAATTTCGGCGTGGATCTTATTAATCATTTCTTTGCGGTTACCCCGTGCGGCAGCCACCACTTCCTTCAAAACACGGTAGCGGTTCGGATACAGGGCTTCGAAACCCAGTTCTTCCAGTTCGGTTTTGATGTTGTGGATACCCAGGCGGTGCGCCAGCGGAGAGAATATCTCCAGCGTTTCGCGGGCAATTCGGCGGCGTTTGTCCGGACGCAGGGCACCCAAGGTGCGCATATTGTGCGTACGGTCGGCCAGCTTGATGAGGATAACGCGAATATCATGGGCCATGGCCATGATCATCTTGCGGAAGTTCTCGGCTTGCGCTTCTTTGCGGTCGCGGAACTTCAGCTTGTCCAGCTTGGAGACGCCATCAACCAACTCGGCCACGGTAGAGCCAAAGCGACTGTCGAGATCGTCTTTGGTGACCTCGGTATCTTCGATGACATCGTGGAGGAGGGCTGCCATCAAAGTTTCGTAGTCGAGGCGCATTTCGGCCAAGATACGAGCAACAGCAATGGGATGGATGATGTAAGGTTCGCCACTGGAGCGGGTCTGCCCTTCATGGGCATCACGCGCAACTAAATACGCCTGCCTGAGCGCCTCTATTTGAGACTCAGGCAGGTATTCGATTGCGACTTCTTTCAGGCTATCAAAAAGATACAATTCGCCCGGTTCCCTGAATTAACGGTTGTCGCCGGCAATAGCGCTAACAGCTGCTAGCTCTGCCGCTTCTTGCTCTTGAAGTTCCTGACGCTCGCGAGCATCAAGGATATCTTTAGTGATTAGGCCTTCTTCGATTTCACGAAGTGCGATCACTGTGTACTTGTCGTTTTCTTCAGGTACCAGTGGATCCTTACCGCCAGTTTGCATCTGACGAGCGCGGCGTGAAGCAATTTGGATCAGATCGAAACGGTTGCCAATTTTATCAACAGCGTCTTGAACGGTTACGCGTGCCATGGAGGACTCCAGTGGTTATATAAGTAAAGAGGGAAAATTGTACAAAAATACTTACTGTTCTGCCAGTAGCGCATTCAGCATGCTGCTATATTTAGCAGCTTGTTTGTCTTGCTTCAATCGTTCAGCGCGGATGATGGCTTTAAAATCCAATAAAGCAGCATCGAAATCATCATTAACGATCACGTAATCGTATTCGTTGTAATGAGAGATTTCAGCGCGGGCTTCTTGCATGCGACGGGCAATAACAGTTTCGCTGTCTTGACCACGTGCATTCAGGCGACGCTCCAGCTCTTCTTTTGATGGCGGCAGAATAAACAGACTTTTCGCTTGTGGCATTTGCTTGCGAATTTGACGCGCACCTTGCCAGTCGATGTCAAGGAATACGTCGATCCCTTTGTTTAGCTGCTCTTCAATCCAAAGGCGAGAGGTGCCATAGAAGTTACCGAAGACTTCAGCGTGCTCTAAAAATGCACTTTTTTCTGTGAGTTCAGTAAATTCTTCTACGCTGACAAAATTGTAATGAACACCGTGCTGCTCACCCGGACGCATACCGCGCGTGGTGTGAGAGACGGATACTTTCATGTCATAGGTCGGGTTTGTTTCAAGAAGGGCGTTAATCAAACTTGATTTACCAGCACCGCTTGGGGCCGACACGATGTATAGAGTACCTTTGCTCATTGCCTATTTTCACTCAGTGATAGAAGGGCGCGCAGATTATCATGAACCGCGTGCAAAAGAAATTAGCTGGCTGCTTGAAAATTCAACTTTTTGTCTACGATCAGAGAGCCAATAAATTAAGCCTAGTTGAATTTAGTGTTGCCGAGATAGCCTTATTTCAGGTTATCTTGACCTTAATGGTGAAATATAATGTGACCCATGCCATTACTTTACTTGTTTTTTTCTGGTCGAGTAAAGCCGCCATAGAGATCGAGCCGACGGTGGCGCAAGTTTGTGACCGACCCCTCGGTATTGAGGTACTTGAGCTTATCGAGCTCGACATCGGCAAAGATGATCATCTCTGTGTTGGCGCTGGCCTCGGTAATGGTGGCGTCGTGGGGGAAATAGATGTCCGAGGGTGAAAAGACCGCGGACTGGGCATATTGGATATCGACATTATTGACTCGCGGTAGATTACCGACGCTGCCACCAAGTGCGACATAGCATTCATTTTCGATAGCCCTCGCCTGGGCACACAACCGAACGCGTAAATAACCATTTTTAGTATCAGTCCAAAAAGGTACGAACATGATTTGGACGCCTTGCTCTGCCAGCATCCGGCCCAGCTCGGGAAACTCGGCATCGTAGCAGATGAGGATGCCAACCCGTCCGGCATCGGTATCGAAAACTTTGACCTTGTCGCCACCATCAATGACCCAGTCTTTTTGCTCGTGCGGGGTGATATGGATTTTGTATTGCTCATCGATACAACCGTCACGGTGCAGTAGGTAAGAGACATTATAGAGGCGGTCATTCTCCAGCACCGGCATACTGCCTGAAATGATATTGATGTTGTAGGTGACCGCCATTTGGGAAAACCGCTGTTTGATGGCCTCGCTAAACTCGCTCAGAAAACGGATGGCCTCAACCGGGCTGAGATCGGCCTTGAGCCCCATCAGCGGAGCATTGAAAAACTCAGGGAATAGCGCGAAATCCGCCTGGTAGTTTGACAGTGAGGAGACAAAAAATTCGGCCTGATCGATCAGATCATCGAGTGAAACCATTTTGCGCATTTGCCATTGGACGATGCCAATACGGACCATTTTCTTTTCGGGTTCAATAGCGGACGGCATTTCCTCGTCATAAAACACATTGTCCCATTCCAGCAAAGTGGCATAGCCGCATGACTTGGCATCTTCCGGCAGGTAATTCTTCATTAGTCGCTTTACATCAAAATCATTGGCAAGCTGGAACGACAAGATAGGGTCGTGGCTTTCCTTGCGCTTGATCTTTTCGATGTATTCGATGACGGTGAATTGATCGGCCACTTTGTGGTAGCCGGGAATACGGCCTCCGGCCAAGATGGCCTTGAGGTTGGCGCTGCGGCAGAGCTCTTTGCGTGCATCGTAGAGTCGCCTTCCTAGGCGAAGCCCTCGGTAATCCGGATGGACAAACACATCCAACCCGTATAGCGCATCCCCCGTCGCTTGATGCTGGATCACATTTTTATCGCTGATGATGTCGGTGTAAGCGTGGTTGAGTGAAAAGCGGTTGTAGTTGACCTTGATGGTGAGGGCGGCCCCGACTATCTTGCCGCTGTCTTCAATACAGATTTGGCCGTCAGGAAATTGATGGATCAAATCCATGATAGTCATTCGCGGCCATGCCCCTCCGACATCGGCAAAGACCAAATCCATCAACGCTGCCAGCTCGTCATAATCACCGGGTTCAATTGCACGGAGGTTTAGCAAAGGGGTATTTGTATCCATTCTCACCATCTCTGTCTGTGTTTAGGCGCTGAGTACTGTCACTGGTTGTTGCTCAGGTGTTTATATTATGTATCACAGATGTGGGGTCGAAAATATTTAATTGCTCTCAATATTGTGCGATGAAGAGAAAAGACGCGGTGAAGCCGCTCGATGTACCAATCAACAAAAAGCCCTGCTTAACAGGGCTTTTGTTATTCGGTGGTGTCGCGGGGAGCGTTACTCAATATTTTGGATCTGCTCGCGCATCTGTTCGATAAGCACTTTCAGTTCAACGGCAGCTGCGGTGATTTCGGTATTGATCGATTTTGAGGCCAGGGTGTTCGATTCGCGATTGAATTCCTGCATCATGAAGTCGAGACGGCGGCCACAGGCACCACCTTTTTTCATGATCTTCTGGGTTTCTTTGACGTGCGAGTCAAGGCGATCTAGTTCTTCGGCTACGTCGCTCTTCTGCGCCAGCATGATCAGCTCTTGCTCGATGCGGTTAGCGTCAAGCTCGACCTTGGCTTCTTCCAGTCGGGTCATGATGCGTTCACGTTGCCACTTAATGACTTCTGGCATCATGCTGCGAACCTTGGTCGCTTCGACTGAAATTGCTTCAAGACGCTGGTCGATAAGTGCTTTCATGTTCTCGCCTTCGCTGGCGCGGGCGGCGATGAAGTCATCAACCGTGGTGTCGAATGCGGCGAGCAAATCTTTGTTGATCGCATCGAGATCTTGCTCCGGCGCTTCCATCACTCCCGGCCAGTTCAATACCTGGAACGGCCCCACATTACCTTCACCGGCAGTCTCTTTGACCCACTTGGCGGCATTGATCACCTGCTTGGCCAGACCTTCATTAATTTTTAGCTCGGTATTGGCGGCTGGGTTCACCTCGAAGCGCAGGTTGCATTCAACCTTGCCGCGGGCCAGACGCTTGCGGAAACGCTCACGCAGAACAGGCTCTAGGCTGCGGAACTGCTCTGGCATACGCAGGTAAGTTTCTAGGTAGCGTTGGTTTACCGAGCGGATTTCCCATACGGCAGTACCCCAGTCGGCTTTCACTTCGCGACGGGCGTAGGCGGTCATGCTATGAATCATTGGCTAGTGGCCTCTAATAGTGGTGGTTGATAACTGCTTTGGGTGGGGTGCCTGTGGCAAGCCACCGTCATAACGTGGAGGTGGTGCGCAGTTATCCGGATGTCCGAGATTATACTTAGCCTTAAGCATATACCCAAGTAACTTCAAGGTGCTTGGTTCTGCGAGAGTGACTTGGATATAACCGAAATGCGGCCGGTGGGTGGGGATATGACGATTCTGTCCGCACTCGATGCGGGAAATGCCAAGCTGGTTGGGTTTCGCGTGCACAACCGGTTGGTTGTGGCTATAATCGCCGGTTAATGTCATCCAGCCAGAGGGAAGCCACCGATGCGTCCAAGCGGAAGAAGCAACAACCAAGTTCGTCCTATTACTATTACCCGTAATTTTACTGCCCATGCCGAAGGGTCGGTGTTGGTTGAATTTGGTGATACCAAGGTGATTTGTACCGCAAGTGTGGAAGAGAATGTGCCACGCTGGTTAAAAGGTAAAGGCCAAGGTTGGGTGACGGCTGAATATGGCATGCTGCCGCGTGCAACCCACTCGCGCAACCGCCGTGAAGCGGCCGGTGGCAAACAAGGTGGCCGTACCATGGAAATCCAACGCCTGATCGCGCGTAGCTTGCGTGCTGCGGTTGATCTGGAAGCGTTAGGTGAGCAGATGATCACGGTCGACTGTGATGTTATCCAGGCTGATGGCGGTACGCGTACTGCGTCTATCACCGGTGCAATGGTGGCACTGGTTGATGCTATCAACTACATGCTGGAGAAGGGCACACTGAAAGCCAGCCCGCTTAAAGGCATGGTGGCTGCCGTTTCTGTCGGTATCTATAACGGCGAGGCAATTTGTGATCTGGAATACGTCGAAGACTCGGCGGCAGAAACAGACATGAATGTGGTCATGACCGAAGAAGGCAAGATGATCGAGATCCAGGGCACGGCAGAAGGTGAAGCCTTTAGCCACGAAGAGTTGCTGGCCATGCTGGCTCTGGCGAAAGACGGCATTGCCGACATTGTCAACGTTCAGAAGCAGGCGTTGGAAAGTTAATTTTTTGAAGCGGTTCCTATTGGAGCCGCTTTTTTTTGGCTTGGATTCTCGTTGGCCCGAAAAGCGAGGTCTGGGTCATTGATTTAAATTGTAATGACTAGTTGCATCTATTAAGGAGAAACCATGAAAGCATATCAGCGTCAGTTCATCGAATTTGCCTTGGAGAAAGGGGTATTGAAGTTTGGTGAGTTCACTCTGAAATCCGGCCGTAAGAGCCCGTACTTCTTCAATGCGGGTTTGTTCAATACGGGACGTGATCTTGCACGCCTTGGCCGTTTCTATGCTGAGGCTTTGGTGGATGCCGGTATCGAGTACGATGTGTTGTTCGGCCCTGCGTACAAGGGGATCCCAATCGCCACCACGACGGCAGTCGCACTGGCTGATCATCATGATGTTGATACCCCTTACTGTTTCAACCGTAAGGAAGCCAAAGCGCACGGTGAAGGCGGCAACCTGGTTGGTAGCGCGCTGGAAGGCCGCATCATGCTGGTGGACGATGTGATCACTGCCGGGACGGCAATCCGCGAGTCGATGGAAATCATCAAGGCCAACGGCGCTGACTTGGCCGGTGTGCTGGTTGCCATTGACCGTCAGGAAAAAGGCAAGGGTGAGCTGTCGGCGATCCAGGAAGTTGAACGTGACTTCGGTTGTGCGGTGATCTCTATCGTGTCGCTGGGCGATGTGGTGAGTTATCTGGCCGAGCAGGACGGTATGGAGCAGCACCTTGAAGCGGTGAAAGCTTACCGTGCGGAGTATGGGGTTTAATTCCGGCCCTAGGAAAGAGCGGCTATAGGCGCGAGGCAAAGAAATATTGGGTGAATGTGACTTTTTCAAACGATCATCCCATAGCCCATAGCCAGCTTTGCTGAAAACTAAAAAGCGAGCGGTTTTCACCTCTCGCTTTTTTAATTCTGGTTGTCTCGGCTCCCGCTTCTGCTCCTAACCGAGCTCTGCGCTTAACAGGTGCCAGTATTCATCGAAGTTCGCCGTCGGCTTGTACTTGAAGTTTGAGCGGACAAAACGGTTAAGGCTACCTTCTACCTGCCCCAGAAGTTGGGCGGCAAGGATAGATTCGTCCACGGGGAAGCCTTTGCCTTCGCGCAGTTTGCGTTCACGCAGGATTTGGCGCAGCTGGGTCTCGATACGCTCGAACAGCTGGTTGATACGGGCCTGGAGGCGGTCCTGCTCAAACATCAGGGCATGGCCGGTCATGATGCGGGTTAGGCCCGGATTGCGCTCGGCAAAGCCGAGGATCAGCTGCAGCACCATGCGCAGGCGTTGCAGGGTGTCTTTTTCATCATCGAGGATGCGGTTGATCCGGGTGGTGATGGCGTCTTCGATAAATTCGATCAACCCTTCGAACATTCTCGCCTTGCTTGGGAAGTGGCGGTAGAGGGCGGCTTCCGAGACACCAACCTGGGCTGCCAGCTTAGCAGTAGTAATACGTTGGCTGCCCTGGGCAGATTCCAGCATTTGTGCCAGCGCTTGCAAAATTTCTTCGCGGCGGTTGTTTTTCTTGTTGCCAGCCATGAATAACCGTTCCTTTTAAAATAAGACTGTCATTGGACAGGATGAAACTCGCATATCTTAGCGGCGTAATCCTGTTGTGAAAAGCATTGCCCGCCGATACTGATCTCTTTATCGACAAAAAAAGCCCAACCTGAAGGGCTGGGCTTTATATTTGATCTTATTCGGTTAATTCATCAGCATCGGTCGTGAGGATTAACCTTGTAGCCCGGACTTGAATAGCCCGACGATTTCGTCGATCAACTGCGCTCCCAGCTCTGCCTTGCTGGTGAGCGGCAAGGCTTTGTTGCCTTGCTGCCAGTACAGGTGCAGGGCATTTTGATCGCTGTTGAAGCCTTGCCCTTCGTTGGATACGTCGTTGGCACAGATCAGATCAAGCTGCTTGCGAGCCAGTTTACCGCGGGCGTATTGCTCGACATCCTGGGTTTCGGCGGCAAAGCCAACGGTAAATGGGCGGTCGGTTTCCAGCGCGGCAACACTGGCGATGATGTCCGGATTTTTCACCAAGCGGATCACCATGTCATCCTCACCGTCTTTCTTTTTCATTTTCTGCTCGGCAATCTCTGCCGGGCGGAAATCGGCGACGGCAGCACAGCCGATGAAAATATCGCTGGCGGGGGCATGCGCCAGTGCCGCTTGGTGCATTTGTTCGGCGCTGTTGATATCGATACGGGTAACGCCGTGCGGTGTCGCCAGGTTCGTCGGGCCGCTTATTAGGGTGACGGTGGCACCGCGTTTAGCGGCAGCTTCGGCAATGGCATAGCCCATTTTGCCGGAGCTGTGGTTGGTCAGGTAGCGTACGGGGTCAACGGCTTCACGGGTCGGGCCGGCGGTGATGGTTAGCGATATACCGCCGAGATCGGCCGGCTTGAAGAAATCTTCTGCCAAGTGGACCAGTTGCATCGGTTCTAGCATCCGGCCTGGGCCAACATCGCCACAGGCCTGCTCGCCGCTCGCGGGTCCCCAGATATGGCAGCCACGTCGTGCGAGGGTGGCAATGTTTTCCTGGGTGGCTACGTGACGGTACATCTGCTGGTTCATCGCCGGGGCGACTGCAATCGGTGAGTCAGTTGCCAAGCACAGGGTGGTGAGCAGGTCGTTCCCCATGCCTGCGGCCATACGCGCGATCAAATCGGCAGTTGCCGGTGCTAGTAATACCAAATCGGCCCACTTTGCCAACTCGATGTGGCCCATCGAGGCTTCTGCTGCCGGGTCCAGCAAACTGTCGGATACCGGCCTGCCAGATACTGCCTGCATGGTGAGCGGGGTTATGAACTCCTTGGCGGCCTTGGTCATCACTACTTGCACCTGTGCGCCGCGCTCAATAAGTCGGCGTGTGAGCTCTGCACATTTATAGGCCGCGATACCGCCGCTGATCCCAAGGAGAATTTTTTTTCCTGCCAAAGTTTGCATCTTATTGCCTGCTCTCGATATCCGGAATGTTAATGGGCCACACCTTACCACCAAAAATTGTTAGCCACCAAAAAAAGCCAGCTTCCTTGCTCGGGATCAAATTTGGTGTGGGACTGTCGGTATGGGCGGTACTGCGCCTGCCTGGTTGCGAGCCAGTTGGCAGCTCTACGTTGGGTGTTGCAACTCAGCCATGGTTTTTTGTGCGGGGGACAGGAGAGATACCGAGACACGCCTTGCTAAATACCGAGGGGGTCGTTTAGCTAGGGCATCAGGAGGTGGATATGACGCTCAAGCTACTACCGGTGCAGTCTCGGCCGAGGGAGAAATTATTGGAACGCGGTCCCGGTGCTTTATCGGATGCCGAGCTGCTGGCGATTTTTTTGCGTACCGGTATTACCGGGATGAATGCGATCGAGCTCGCGACAGAGCTGTTGGACTCGTTCGGTTCGCTGCGAGCATTGCTGGCAGCGGATAAAGCTACGTTTTGCCAATATAAAGGGTTGGGGCCCGCCAAGTATGCTCAGCTTCAGGCGGTGCTGGAAATGAATCAGCGTCATCTGGAAGAGACGTTAAAGAAGGAAGATGCGCTGACAAGCCCTGCTCATACAAGGCGCTATCTCACACATGTATTACGCGATCGCCACCGAGAAGCATTTTATATTTTATTTCTCGATAACCAGCACAGGGTGCTCAACGGAGAGGTACTTTTCGAAGGAACCATCGATTCTGCGAGCGTTTATCCGAGGGAAGTTGTAAAAAGATCACTAGAACTTAATGCAGCCGCGCTCATTTTAGCGCATAATCACCCGTCAGGCGTGGCAGAGCCAAGTCAGTCAGATCGCCGAATTACCCGTCGCATCAGTGATGCACTGGCGTTGGTGGATATTCGAGTTCTGGATCACTTTGTTGTCGGTGACGGAGAAATCACTTCTTTTGCAGAGCGAGGATGGCTATAAAATCGTCATTTTTTGCTTAAAAAGTTGAGAAAGGACTGCTCGGGACTTGAGCAACTGGTTTTGACTTAGTATAATGCGCGACCTTTGATAGCTGTGGTTATGTGTGAGAATTGCTTTTCACATTGAAATAGCCACGGTAGATATCGAGCTGAAACGATTTGGAGAAGACAGTAATGTCCCGAGTATGCCAAGTAACTGGTAAGCGTCCTGTAACGGGTAACAACCGTTCACACGCACGTAATGCCACCAAGCGTCGTTTTCTGCCGAACCTGCAAACTCATCGTTTCTGGGTAGAAAGCGAAAAACGCTTCGTTAAACTACGCCTTTCTGCGAAAGGTATGCGTATCATTGATAAGAAAGGCATCGATGCCGTTCTTACTGATATGCGTACTCGCGGCGAGAACGTTTAAGAGGATTTGAACAATGGCTAAAGGCATTCGTGAGAAGATCCGTCTAGTATCATCTGCTGGTACAGGCCACTTCTACACTACCGACAAAAACAAACGTAACATGCCAGGCAAATTCGAGATCAAGAAATTTGATCCTGTAGTTCGCAAGCACGTTATGTACAAAGAAGCGAAAATCAAGTAATTGATTGATAGCTTTTTTGATAAAAACCCAGTTTTCTAACTGGGTTTTTTTATACCTGAAATTCACCACGTCAAATCGATTCTCTCTTCCCCCTCTTCTTTATCGTGTCATTCCCCCTGCATAATGGGTACTCTAATACCAATCTGGATAAGTAGTTATCTTAAGTTAAGGAGTACCGTGATGAGGCTGTCCCGCCGTGGCTGGAACAATGTGATGATTATTGCTGTGATCTGCTTTATCGCCGTGGTACAGCTGCCGGAGATTGTTAAACAGCGGTTTGGCCACCAGGATTCATCCCCAGAGTTATCGGCGGAGGCGACGCTGCTGCCCTTTGAATCGACTATTGAGCAGCTGCATTTGCCCCATACCAGCCTCAACCGAGAGGATACTGGCTGGTTGGCTCGCCCGCGGGTGGGGCTGCCGGCCGAGCAATTGATCAGCCACTGGCAACTCTTGTCGGGGACGGCGGTTAGCCATGAGGTGGTTGGTAAGCTTAAGCCGACCCTGCCACTGCCAATCAGTGTCGAGATCTGGCTTGTGGATCAGGAAGAGCCAGTCAGGGTCACGGTCTACCAGCAGCCGCAATTCTGGTTATTGCAAAACTGGCAGGGCGAATGGCTGGCGGTGTCAGTGGAAGAAGCCTATTTGTTTCCGCCGGTGTTATAGTTGACGTCATAATAATATCGCCAAGATAGAGAACGTCATGCCTGAATTACCTGAAGTTGAAGTGAGCCGGATGGGGATTTCGCCCCATGTTACCAATCAGACCGTCACCAAAATTATTGTACGCAACCCCAAGTTGCGCTGGCCGGTGCCGGAAGAGATCTGTCAAATTGAAGGGCAGGTGATCCGCCGGGTAACCCGCCGTGCCAAGTACCTGATGCTCGAGACCGACGCCGGTTATGCCATTATCCACTTGGGGATGTCGGGCAGTTTGCGGGTTCTGCCGTCTGGGATACCACCGGAAAAACATGACCATGTCGACCTTTGCCTGTCGAGCGGTGAAGTCTTGCGCTATAACGACCCACGACGCTTTGGGGCTTGGTTGTGGCAGTCCGGAGAGGATGTGCATTCGGTCTTGGCTAAATTGGGCCCAGAGCCGTTGAGCGAGGCTTTTACGGTGGATTACCTGCAAGAAAAAGCCAAGGGCAAACGTACTGCGGTTAAGCAATTTATCATGGATAACCACGTTGTTGTTGGTGTCGGTAATATTTATGCCAATGAGTCGCTGTTTGCTGCGGGGATCCACCCCAAGCGTGAGGCCGGTAAAATTTCTGCCCAGCGACTAGGCTTGCTGGTCGATGAAATCAAATCGGTGTTGGCCTTTGCCATCAAACAGGGCGGTACCACCTTAAAAGATTTCAAGAATGCCGATGGCAAACCGGGTTACTTTGCCCAGGAGCTTCAGGTTTATGGCAAGGGTGGAGAGCCCTGCCCACGCTGTGATAAGCCCCTTAGCGAAGTGAAAATTGGCCAGCGGACCACGGTGTATTGCAGTGATTGCCAGAAATAGTGAGACGTTTAACTTGTTCCCCCCTCCGAGGTTGTTTCAATAGGGCTGAACATCAGTGTCAATAATATTGATCCGGCTTTAGCCTGGTGACTCTAGCCCTGTTAACACGCGGGTGCTATGATTTCGCCACACACTGTTATACTAAGTATGTATAACGAGTACAGTTTTGTAAGGTCTATGCAGATGACGAAGTATTTGGTTACCGGTGCCGCCGGCTTTATCGGAAGTGCCGTGGTAGAGCGGCTTTGTGCCATGGGACATGAGGTGGTCGGGATTGATAACCTCAATGACTATTATGAGGTGTCGCTCAAAGAAGCCCGGCTAGTCAGGGCTGCCCATCCGCACTTCACTTTCATTGCCTTGGATCTGGCTGACCGTGACGGTATGGCCAATCTGTTTGCCGAGCAGAAGTTTGATCGGGTGATCCACCTTGCGGCTCAGGCTGGTGTGCGTTACTCGATTGATAACCCGATGGCGTATGCTGATAGTAACCTGGTGGGGCATTTGGCGATCCTTGAAGGCTGCCGCCATCATAATATTGAGCATTTGGTGTATGCTTCTTCCAGCTCTGTCTACGGTCTTAACCAGAAAATGCCGTTCGATACTGCGGATAGTGTCGATCACCCAATTTCCCTGTATGCCGCCACCAAGAAATCGAATGAGCTGATGGCTCACACCTATTCGCATCTCTATGGCGTGCCGACGACAGGCCTGCGCTTTTTCACCGTTTATGGTCCTTGGGGCCGCCCTGATATGGCATTGTTCAAGTTTACCAATGCGATTATCGAAGGGCGTGAAATCGACGTGTACAACAACGGTGATATGCGCCGTGATTTCACCTACATCGATGATATCGTTGAAGGGATTATCCGAATTCAGGCTGTGATCCCTGACAAAACACCAGACTGGACGGTAGAAGCCGGTACACCGGCAACCAGCTCGGCACCATACCGTGTGTATAACATCGGCCATGGTAGTCCGGTAAAGCTGATGGACTACATCGAAGCACTGGAAGAGGCGCTGGGTATCGAAGCGAAGAAGAACTTCATGCCGATGCAGCCAGGCGATGTCTATGCTACCTATGCGGATACGAAAGATTTGTTCGACGCGACGGGCTACAAGCCGGAAGTAAAGGTCAAGGAAGGTGTAAAAGCCTTTGTTGATTGGTACCGTGATTACTACCAGCGTTGATGGTTCCCTTCACCTAGGGCGGTGAGGCAATCAACAAGACAAACAATGACAAAAAAGAAGGAGGCGATTGCCTCCTTCTTTTTTGTCGGCAAGATTATTTCTTGCTGAGTTTTTTTTGTAAAGCGTCGCAGATCACCGGGTCGACGAACTGGCTGACATCGCCTTGGTGCAGGGCGACTTCCTTGACGATGGTCGATGAGATGAAGGAGTTCTCTTCGGCCGGGGTCAGGAATACCGTTTCCAGCTCAGGCATCAGGCGGCGGTTCATGTTGGCCAGCTGGAACTCGAACTCGAAATCCGAAACAGCCCGCAAGCCACGCACTAAAATATTGGCTTGGTACTCTTTGGCAAAATCTACCAGTAAGCCGGAGAAGCCGACAATGTCTACGTTCGGTAGGTGTTGGGTGATCTGTTGGGCCAGCTCTACACGCTCCTTGAGATCAAACAGTGGCTTCTTGCTTGGGCTGAAGGCAATGCCGACCACAACATGGTCGAACATAGCGGCAGCACGCTCGATCAGATCGAGGTGACCGTTGGTGATCGGATCAAACGTGCCTGGGTAGATAACGCGGGTTGTCATAATGAATACCAGTCAGAAAATCAAAATTAAGAAATAAGTTGGTCTAGGATGGCGGTGACATCATCCAGCTGGATGTCTTGCATCAGGGTTTCGCCCTTGGCCCGTGCGCCCCATGGCAGTTCAGCCGCCGGCTTACCGTGTTGTTGCTCAGCATGTTGTTCGTAGGCGCTAGCGACATATTGTAGGCTGTTGTAAGGACCGGTTCGCTTCGGGTTACTGTGGGCATACAGGCCAATAACCGGGGTGCCCTGGGTCGTTGCCAAATGAGCCGGACCGGTATCCGGGGCGACGACGACATTGGCGGCACCCAGTAGGGCAGTCAGTTGTTTGAGGCTGGTTTTGCCGATCAGGTTTACCGGCGTATGCTGGCAGTGATGACTTATTGCCTCACCCAAGGCGACTTCGCGCGGGGCTGGCGAGCCACACAGCATGACCTGTATCCCTTTTTCTGCGGCGTAATCGGCAAGCTGAGCGTAGCGCTCGGTCAGCCAGTTACGCTCATCCTTGCTCGCGGCTGGCGAGATGATAAGAGTAGGCCTGCCGTTGATTTGCTGCTTGGCAAAGGCTTTGTCTTCCTCGCTCAGTGGAATGTTCCAGTGAGGGGCCTCGAAAGGGACGCCAAGGTAGCGGGCAAAGTCGGCAAAGTTATCCAGTACATGGAAACTTTCGGTATGCGGCAAGTGACGGTTGGTGAACAGCCACTGACCTTCTTTGGTACGGTTTTTGCCAAAGCCGATGCGGTATCTCGCCTTGATCCCGAGTGACAGGGCACTGGCGCGAAGGGCGGCCTGCATGTGCAGCAGGGCATCAAACTTTTGCCCCTTGAGCGCTTGCCATACCGCTTTCATACCGGCCCATCCGGCTTTCTTGTCAAATACCACAACCTTGATGCCGGGCAGATCGCCGATCAGCTGGGCTTCGATTTTCCCACTAACCCAAGTGATCTCGGTTGACGGCCAATGGGCCTGGATAGCCTGCACGACAGAAATAGCGTGGCAGACATCGCCGATGGCAGATAGCCTAAGAATACAAATTGAGCGTGGCGGGGTGGTAAATAACGCCATGACAAAGTCCTGTTAATCAATCAGAGATGAAATTATGCAGTTCAGGTAAGTGATTGTAAAATACTCTGTCCCTTAAGCTTGGAGATAAAGCGTGCAAGAAATAGCAAGCAGTAACCAGAGGATCTGGTTTGCCCCTGAATTATTGGCTGAAGATCCGCAGCAATGCTTTGAACCGGCTTTCTGGCAGCAGCACAACTTGGTCATTGGCTCGGCTCAGGGCCGCGGGACAACATGGTTTGTCAAAGGCCAGCACCTAGAGATGGCACTGCGCCATTATCGCCGCGGCGGCTTGTTCGGTAAATTGGTCGAGGATGCCTATTGGTTTACCGGATGGGAGAAAACCCGCAGTGCCGAGGAGTTTCTACTGCTTGATAAGTTAGCCCGTGGCGGGGTCAGGGTGCCGCGTCCGGTTGCCGCCCGTGCGATCAGACAAGGTTTGACCTACCGTGCCGATCTATTAGTAGAAAAAGTGCCTGACGCAAAAGACTTAGTCGCGCTGTTGGAGCATGCGGCCTTGCCGGAACAAAATTGGCGGGCGATCGGGGCGATGGTCAGAAAAATGCACGAGCTTCAGGTTTGCCATACCGATCTCAACAGCCACAATATCTTGCTGGATAGCCAGCAGCAGATTTGGCTGATTGATTTTGACAAGTGCTATGAAAAAGAGGGTGAGGGCTGGAAAGAAGATAACCTGTCCCGCCTGCACCGCTCTTTTGTCAAAGAGCAGGGCAAACGGGGGATCAAGTTTGAATCGCAATGCTGGCAATGGCTATTGAGCGGCTACCAGGCTGATTGATTTTTACCAATGACTCTAACTGTTGCTTGATAGTTGTTGCTCGATCACTGCCAGTGTTTTGGCCACCGCGCCTTGGTTTTGCCGCACCACCGCCACAGCAGCGTCGCCCATCCGGCGACATTGCGCTGGGTCGGATAATAGCGCGGTTAGGCGATTGCCAATCTGCTCTGCGTTATCGCAAACCTCCAATGCGCCAGCCGTTTTGAGTTGCTGGGTAATGTCGGTAAAGTTGTAGTAGCTCGGTCCGGTCAGTACGGGTTTGGCCAAGGCGGCGGGTTCAAGCATATTGTGGCCGCCGACTTTGTCGCCGATCAAACTGCCGCACATGACGGTAACATCGGCGGCTCCCATCAACAGCAACATCTCTCCCATGGTATCGGCCAGATACACATCGGTCGTGTCATCGACGTTTTGTGCTGAAGTGCGGCGAACACAGTTTAGCTGCTGTGACAGGCACAGCTGAGCAACGCTGTCGAAGCGCTCAGGATGGCGCGGTACCAGTATCAGTAGGCACTCCGGGTGGTGTTGTTTGACGGCCTTGAACGCCTCGAGGATTTGCTCGTCTTCCCCCTTGTGGGTGCTGGCGGCAATCCATACCGGTCGCATTTCCCCCAGTCGCTGGCGAAGTTGCTGGGACTGCTCAAGCAGGGCGGGCTCAATTTGGATGTCGAATTTGACCGAGCCAGTGACGCTCAGGCGGTTTGTTGGGATCCCCAAGCCAGCAAAGCGCTCGGCATCGTCTTGATGCAGGCACAGCAAGTGGCTGAGGTTGGGCGCTATCATATTGAATACCGGTTTGAATTTGGCGTACCGCTTGGCTGAGCGCGCCGATAGGCGGGCGTTCATCACAATCACTGGGATCCCTGCGTTGTGTACGGTGGTGAGGGTATTGGGCCATAATTCGGTTTCCATGATCAGCATGGCCGATGGGCGAACCGTTCGGATAAACCCTCTGACACACCATGCAAAATCAATCGGCATGTAGCGGTGCTCGACCAAATTACCTAGCTTAATGATTTGCTCAGCGCCGGTGCTGGTGGTCGTGGTGACGACGATAGTGTGTTCCGGACTCTGGGCTTTGATGGCCTTGATAACCGGAATAGCGGCAATCGACTCACCGACAGAGACCGTATGGATCCAAATGGGGCGGGTGCCTTTTGTCTCCGGCAGAGCTGGCGTAAAGCCGAAATGCTCTTTCCAGCGCGGGCCGAAGCTGGGCTTGTTGGGCCGGCGGCGGTAGAGGCCAAACAATAGCAATGGAGATGCCGTTGCCAGCAGCAAAGTGTACAGGGCTCGGATAAACATACAATAGGTTATGGCTTTGGGTTATCGGCTCATTATAACGCTATCTTGTGCCGATAACAGGCAGGGAAATTTCCCAATACCGCTTATGATTGCGATAGAATGCACAGTAATTTTTGTAAATTGACGCCGAGGGTGGAGCCGTGAGCCAGCCGTGCAAACGCTATTTGATGTATGTTGCCCAGAACTATTCCTATGCCATGCTGCGCCCGCTGCAAGCGGCGATCCGTGAGCAGGGCGGCGAAGTTTGCTGGTTTATAGAAGGGAATGAAGCAGATCCTAGCTATATCAAAGCAGACGAAGTGTTACTGACGTCGATTGAGGCGGTAAAAGCCTGGCGGCCAGATGCTGTTTTTGTACCTGGTAATGTGGTTCCTAGTTTTATTCCGGGTATCAAGGTCGGCGTTTTCCATGGCTTTAACTCTGGAAAAAGAGCTCGTAATGGCCACTTTCAGATTAGAGGGTGCTTTGATTTGTATTGTACTCAGGGGCCAAACACGACCGAGCGCTTCGAACAGTTGGCAGCAGAGCATGGCTACTTCCGGATTGCCCAAACAGGGTGGCCGGCGTTGGATCCGTTGTTTTCACCCATCATTGATAATCCTTATAAAGCTGCTGACGACGAACGGCCGACAATACTCATGTGCTCGACCTTTTCCCGTAATTTGACTTGTGCGCCTGTTCTTTACGATAAAATTAAGGCATTGGCGGCGACGGGGAAATGGCGCTGGTTAATTCAATTCCACCCGAAAATGGATCCAGCCACTGTTGAGCAATACAAGCAACTGCAAAACGAGAATTTGCAGTTTGTCGAGACAGATAATGTGCTCCCTTTGCTGCAAGCGGCGGATGTGATGCTGTGCGATACGTCTTCGATTTTGCTAATGTTTTTATTGCAGCGCAAACCGGTAGTAACATTTCGTAATCAGATCCCGAGTGGACATTTATTGAATGTCACCGATGTTGAGCAGGTTGAGTCCGCTTTGGAACAAGCCTTGCAACATCCTGCGGCACTGATGACTGAAATTGAACAATACTGCCAGGAGCTTCACCCTTATATGGATGGCAACTCTAGTTTGAGAGTGCTGGACGCGGCAAATCAAATATTGACTGATGGCAGGGCGGGGCTTAAATCCAAGCCGTTGAACTTGCTGCGTCAATTCAAGATGCGTAAAAAGTTGGGTTACTGGAAATTATAAGAGCGTTATTTTATTCAGTCGTTTGAGTGTGGTTTATGTGCCAGTGCATTCAGTATTGTATAGATATGGTAATTTGAGATGAGTCAGAAAATTAGAGTTCTAGCGGTGACACACCATGGAAGAAAAAACATCAACCCTATTCGACCAGAAGCGTCTCAGATAATAGGAATGCATAAATCTGGACAGGTTGACGTCACTGTGATGTGCAATCCAGGCTCGACCTTGATCCCTTTCCTCGAAGCCGAAGGGGTCAAGGTGGTGACTGATCCTTTAGACAAGAAAGTGAACATTGATACCATTAAGGCAATTCGCAAGTATATCACTGAAAACGACATTCAAATTCTGCACCTTTATAACAATATTGCTTGCTCGAATGGGTGTTTTGCTGCGATTGGCACAAAAGCAAAGGTCATTGCTTACCGTGGGCAGACCGGCAATATTAGTCGATTTGATCCGACGAGCTATTTAACCATGCTAAATCCTCGTTTAGATAAAATCATTTGTGTTGCCAAGGCGATTGAGGTCGACCTGCAAAACTATATCTGGGGGGATAAGAGTAAGGCTGTCACTGTTTATAAAGGTCATGATCAATCTTGGTACCAAAACCCGCCAGCTAACTTGGAACATCTCAACCTGACTGAAGATAGCTTTAAGTTATCTTTAGTGGCGAACTTAAGACCAAGAAAAGGTCTGCATGTATTGATGGATGCGATGAAGTTATTGCCGGATGATATCAATATTGATGTTCTGCTTGTTGGTGCCGATCCTAAGTCGGAGAAAATTCAGCAAATGATAGCCCGCAGTGGGAAGCCTGCCAGGGTTCATGCCTTGGGCTATCGTGAAGATGCTCCAGAAGTGGCTGCGTCATCAGATCTCACTATTCTTCCAACGACTAAACGAGAAGGGCTATGTCGTGCGGTGCTGGAAGCAAACTCTTACGGCGTTCCTTCTATTGTGTCTGATACTGGTGGTAATGCAGAGTTGGTTGCCGATGGCGTAACCGGGATTGTGGTTCCGCCTAGTGATGCTAAAGCTTTGGCCGATGCGATACTTAAGTTATATAACGATCGTCAGCTATGCAAGCAATACGGTATCGCTGCCAAGCAGCGGGTTATTGATAAGTTCAATGTAGAGCAGGGTGTTGAGGCAACACTGAATTGTTATAAGTCGCTATTGAGTTAATCGCAAGAAGACTCGCAGCTGCAAAATGGGGAGCGAGAGAGGCTCCCTATTTATATTGAGCTTAGTGTATATAGAGTATATTCGATCACATGTTGTATTTTGTTGTTTGCTTTTTGATGCTCTTTAGTAGTCTGTTGCGCACTTTGATGTAGACCTGGTCAACATTATTTATCATGAAAATAAACTTGTGCTTTTTGACGATGAGCTTACGTTTTAAAGTATTCTTCCCTGTTGGGTTTCTATCCATATAGCTGTAATAGCGAACAAGTTGACGTTTTTTTCGTTGGTGATAATAAAACTCTTTTCGATATGGTTCATTGTTGTAAAAGGCGAAAAAAAAGCCTTTTAAATAATCAATCTTAGCAATAGATTCAATGACTTGATGTCCGACACCATAAAAATGAAGATATTGAGTATGTGTAGGATAACGCAAAGCAATTGTTTTATCCTCGGCATTAAATGGGTCGTAAACAACAGTAAAATGAGTATTGTTAATATTGCTAAAATGTTGGCTAGGATCAGACTCCGG
Source organism: Photobacterium lutimaris (assembly GCF_003025555.1). GTDB lineage: Bacteria > Pseudomonadota > Gammaproteobacteria > Enterobacterales > Vibrionaceae > Photobacterium > Photobacterium lutimaris. Next base: position 133,105 of record NZ_PYMH01000007.1, read on the forward strand.
AGGGAGCAATGGTGAAAAAAGTAAAGCTCGGTCAAGGTTTAGCAGTGATGAAAAGCAAGACACCCCATATGCTCCCATGCTTACGCCGTAGCCTAATCTTTCTGGAAATTTTTGCAGCAGGGAAGTTATACCCTTAAGGTACTCCTTTAGCTCAGAACATGAAAACCAGTGATTGTCATTGACGGTATTAATGGCGACAACATTAATTTGTTGCTTGACCAAAAAGTTATAACACCAAGCATGCTTGCTGGCATTAATCTGCTTCTTGGTGAGCAGCATTCCCGCAGGGTTAAAGCACACTACGACAGGTTTGTTATAATCAAAGAAGGCGTACTCTATCAATGACTTATTAAGGACCACTCGTTCTGAATCTAGCATCTCTATATTCCCTGTCACTCAAACACTACTCTAAATTATCTATTTTCTTGTACCTTGGTTTTAAGCTTATGGCTTGACGTAGTAACCGCTGAGCCCATTTTTTGTTACTGCTACCAAAATTATGCGGTCCCTGTGGTCCTAGATAATGATAGAGTACTTTATCTATATAATGTGCCTTTTCCCCAGCCATTTCTAATAATGGTGAAGTTAGGTACTTATCACTGCATCGTCTCACATATTTATTATCTTCAGTGACTAAATCTTCATGCTTGATTTTTTTGCACTCTAACCAAGCTTTGATCCTGCCGGTGTACAAATAGAAATTAAGCGTTCGTTTTACTTCTTCTTTCGTCAGGGTTAGCGACGCTGGGTTTACCTGCTTCCATAATGAGTACTTGAACGTTTTTAAATGATTAGCTCGCCACTTAACGTACCGAAATAGATTCAGTTTTGGGATAATATACGGATATGAAGAGCAGTTGCCTCCTCGTTTACCGTTAACAGTATAAGAACCAAACGTCATCAAACACTGTTCTTGCTCATAGGTGTTTTTTAAGTATTCGAGTACCGTCGGATCGGCAAGCGCATCGTCGCCATCAATAAGGACAATTACATCATTGTCATCAGGTTGAGCGAGTTTGATGGTTTCAGCAATGTTGCCCATTGAAAACAGTTTCTGTTGATGGCGTATCAAGTGAAATCGTCCGTCATCAAGAATGTTTTCTTCAATAGTGTCACAGCTAGTATCTGTAGACAGGTCATCCCCAAAATACACCTCGAAGTTTTCGTAAGTCTGTTTTTTTAATATATCAATGTTAGCTTTAAGGTGATCTGACATATTATAGACAGCACTAATTACTATAAACTTCATTGCTACTTACACCCTTTTCTTTAATTGTTTTAGCTTCAATGGATTCACTTTTTCTCAGTAGCATATACATGCTAAATAGATAAAAAGCGAGTGGATGTGCTCTCTCGAGTGGGACATCCGTTAAACTTACCGTTAGGTAAACACTGATTAATATCCAGACTAGCGTCTTGGTCTCTGCGCCTTTTGATGAGTAGAGAGGGTATAAAATCAGCAGTAATATGGCGACAAGGCCAAAAACACCATAGTTTGCTAAATCATCCATCCACTGGTTGTGTAAATGGGCATATCTTGCGGCTTCATGTGAAATAAAATTCTCATTTGCCATTTGCTCTTTTATTTCTTGCTGTCCAGTATCACCTACACCCAGCAACCAGTGAGATTTGATGATCTCAATGCCGGCTTTCCACATTTGCAACCGCAAACCAATAGAGGTTTCCATATTGTCTGACTGGATCTGCTGCACTTCATATAAAGTGGCATCAATTCTATGTGCAATGGGTTGCCTTAGCATGACAGTCACAGACAACAGAATGAGTGCTGAGCCCAAAATGACCCTAAAGCTCAATACTTTCGTATTGAGCGTTCGGGCAAAAAGCATGAGCGCGCCCGCCCCAAATGCTAACCATGGGCCTCGAGAAGCCGATAGAATTAACGGAAATAGGGCGAAAATGGCAAGGCCTAATGCAATATATTTATACGTCTTTTCTTTTTCAGTGATCGCATAGTACAAGTTTGCATTGACCAAGAAGGCGCTGATGATTCCAATACGTATAGGGTTAATTGACCACTGGCCTCTATTAAATAGATTACTATCAAGGTGTTGGAGGATTAAAAATAGGACCAGGCTGGCAGATAATAGCCACACTAAGTTCCGAAATGAAATCCCCTTCAGGTAGCTGGGTGGAAGGATAGAGAGGTATAGAACACTTAAGCTAAGGATCCTGAAGCGGCTAGAGGAAACGCCGTAAGTGAAAAAAGCGACGATCGCAAACAGTAGGTTTGCTACCAAGAGCCATAGAAACTTGTTTTGTTTTATATTGCTTAAGATGTCTTTGTGTCCGAGAAAACAAAGACGGGCAATAACCACTAACGGGACGAGTACATTCAGTATTTTATCACCATTGGCAAAGGCAAAAACACCGCTAAAGCACCAAATAAGAGGTAACAGTATGATTGAGTGGATTAACACGTCTCTATCTAGTTTCATCTTCTTTTGCATATATAACATCAATATCGGTATGGATTTTCCCCGCCTTCCGGTCGGGTTTTCAATAAACGTAAAATCCACATGTACTGCTCAGGGCGTTCGGTGACGTACTGCTCGATACACTGGTTCATCAAACGGGCGTCTTGCTCCTCGGTATCCAGCGGAAACGGGGAGAGTGGTGGATAGATGTCTATCTCGTATTTGCCGGTCTCGCTGTTGTAAATCGAGTACAAGGGTACGATCTTGGCACGGCTCAGCTTCGCCAGGCGGCCCAGCCCGGCAATGGTGGCCTTGGTGGTGGCGAAAAAATCGACGAACACACTGTGCTCGGCCCCCAAGTCCTCATCCGGCAGGTAATAGCCCAAGTAGCCCTCGCGGATAGACTTGATGAAGGGTTTGATCCCGCCACTGCGCTCGTAAACACGGCCGCCGTATTGTACACGCTGTTTATGCATTAACCAGTCAGAGACAATGTTTTTCTGCTTTTTCGCCATTGCTGACACCGGTAGCCCGCGGGATGCCAGCAAAACCGCTGGAATATCAATGGCCCAGGTGTGGGGTACCAACAAGATGGCACTGTCGCCATTTTCTTTCAATGCTGTCAGGTGTTCTTCACCTCGGACAACGGTATTGTCTTCCAGCCATTGGCGGTTGCGGACGCTGAGCGCTGCGAAGCCCATCAGGAAACTGCCAGCGGTAATGTAGCTTTCGAGCAGCATCGCCTCGCGCTCGGCCTCGCTCTTGTCAGGGAAGCACATCTGCAGGTTGACTCGGGCGCGGCGGTTGGCTTTGCTGTTGAACGTCACCGCGCGTTTGGCAAATGTGCTCGCCATGGCACGACGGGTGCGGTGTGGCAGCAGGCACAGTAGCGCGGCAATGGCGACGGCCAGCCAGGTTCCCCAGTATTTGGGGTGCAGGAAGGCCCAGCTGAACTCTGGGTTGTAGGCTTTTTTATCGTAGTGATCTTTCATCTAGTGTTTTGGTGCTTGGTTGATGGTTGCCATGTAGTCGGCCACGCCCTCGGCGACAGACTTGAAGGTGTCGGTGTAGCCGGCGGCCCGTAATTGGGTCAAATCGGCTTCGGTAAAGGCTTGGTAGCGGCCTTTCAGGTGTTCGGGGAAAGGAACGTCTTCAACTTTCCCCTTGCCGTGGTGCTTGATCACTGCCTTGGCGACTTCACTGAACGGTTCGGCCTTGCCGGTACCGCAGTTGTAGATCCCTGATACGCTGTTTTGCCAGAACCACAGGTTGACCTTGCAGACATCGCCGACAAAGACAAAATCGCGTTTGAGGTTATCTGAACCCTCGAACAGTTTTGGGTTGTCACCCTGGTTGATCTGGTTGTTGAGGTGGAAGGCGACCGAGGCCATGCTGCCTTTGTGCTGCTCGCGTGGACCGTAGACATTGAAGTAACGGAAGCCAGTGATTTGCGACAGGGTCTCACCGTGTGCTTCGGCATCTTGCCACAGACGGCGGACATAGTTGTCGAACAACTGTTTGGAGTAACCGTAGACGTTGAGTGCGCCTTCGTACTGGCGCTCTTCGATAAAGTCGTGGTCACGGCCACCGTAGGTTGCAGCGGAGGACGCATACAGGAAGGGAATACTGCGCTCTAGGCAGTAATGCAGCAGCTCTTTGGAATACTCGTAGTTATTGAGCATCATGTACTTGCCGTCCCATTCGGTGGTGGACGAGCAGGCCCCCTGGTGGAATACCGCATCGATTGGACCGAAGTCGTCACCCGCCATGATCTGGGTAATGAAGTCTTCTTTGTCCATGTAATCGGCAATATCTAAATCAACCAGGTTGGCAAACTTGGTACCATCCTTGAGGTTATCGACCACCAGGATGTCACTGCGGCCTTGCTCATTGAGTGCTTTTACGAGATTGCTGCCGATCATACCGGCACCACCAGTTACTATAATCATGGCTCTTCCAGTCTGTAGGGTGGATAACAGGGTCAGACCCGCTGTTATAGATTATGTTTATGATAGTATGAGCAGATTGCCAAATGATCTGGGCAAAGAAGTGAGAAGCAAATGAAAACCCGTGACAAAATTATCCTGGCCGCACTGGAGCTTTTCAATGAAAGCGGTGAGCCGAATATTACCACTAACCATATTGCTGCCCATCTAGGGATTAGCCCCGGTAATCTGTATTATCATTTCCGTAATAAGGAAGAGATTATACACAGTATTTTCGATCAATACGCGCATGATCTCAGTGTTCACTTTCAACCCCTTGAAAATGCGCATATAACCGCAGATGACTTGCTGCTATATCTCGACTCGGTATTTATGCTGATGTGGCGCTACCGTTTTTTCTACGCCAACCTACCTGATATTTTGCAGCGTGATCCAGAGCTCCAGCATAAGTACCTTGCGGCACAGGACGGACTGCGCAAGGACATCATGGCAATGATGGCCAGTTTCCGTACCGGTGGTTTGCTGGATATCGAAGACGATGAGCTGGAAAATCTGGCGACAACGCTGAAGTTGGTGGCCTCGAGCTGGATTTTCTACCAGACGACCCAAGCTCCAGGTGCCAAGATCACCAAAGCGATACTCTACCAGGGGGTACTGCACATTCTGGGTATCGTGAGACCGTTGACCACCGCCGAAGGTAAGGCACAGGTGCTGCAGCTCAAAGCGCACTACCGTGAGCAGATAGAAAAAGACATCTAGCTTTTCAGCGAAGCGGCTTTTTTCTCTAGAGGCGGTTTAAAACGGTGGATTGAGGTCGGAAAGTCTGACCAGTTCGATCCCCTGTCCTTCCAGTAGCGGCAGGGCTCGGCTCAACACGTCCAGGGTCACCGGATAGGGATGGCCGATTGCAATCGCGTAGCCATTTTTCTTGGCTTGCTGGACCGCGCGCGCAAGTTGCTGCTTGACGAATTTCTCGTTACTGAGGTGGTCGAGGAATACATGGCGGCGCAGGGCAGGAACATGCTGTTGCTGGGCCTGTCTGAGTGCGACGGATCTGGCGGTGGTACGGCTATCTAAGAAAAACAATCCTTGCTCAGACAGTACTTCCATCACCCAGCCCATAGCTTGTGGGTTTTGGGTCAGCGCGCTGCCCATATGGTTGTTGATGGCGATGGCATTGGGAACCCGCTTGAGCGAGCCTCGCAGCGTTTGTTGTAGGGTAAACTGATCCATCTGCCGGGTGAGGGTAGTCATCTCCAGAGGCGCACGGTGTAGTGGCTCCATAGGCATATGGAGCAGAACATCGCGTTGTTGCCGCTGGGCCAATTCGCTGGTTGTCTTGTCATAAGGCGTATCCGGCAGAATTGAGATACTGATCTGTGGCGGCAATGCCGACAAGGCGGCGGGCATCGGCTGGTAGCCAAGATCGTCGATGACGATGGCAAGCTTGGCCGCATGGACCATATAGGGTGATCCTATACTGGTTAGGATTAGGACGAGGCCAAGGGCCCATTTCCCTAAGATATGATTCTTCGCCAAAAGCTATCCTTTGCTTGTTTGTTGCGATGAACGGTTTTTGTTCGTTATAGCGCCGTTTTATCTGGTTAGCCAACTGCTCGGGTTGGTCGGGGAGCCCTTGCGGCGGATCTCAAAATACAACGACGACTGATCTTGTCCGCCACTGTCACCAATCAGGGCAATATTTTCGTTGGCCTGTACCGTATCGCCGACTTTTTTCAGCAAGGTCTGGTTATAGCCATAGAAACTCATGTCCCCCTTGCCGTGGTCGACAGCCAGTACCAAGCCGTAGCCGCGCAACCAGTCGGCAAACACAACCTTACCGGGGTAGATTGCCTTTACCGGATTGCCGGTAGATTGGGCAATTACCATGCCCTTCCAGTGCAATTCGCCTTGTTGGCTAGTGCCATAGCGATGCAGGATCTTACCTTTGACCGGCCAGGGCAGTTTGCCTTTCTGCTTGGCCAAACCGTCCATCGGGACACGGCGTGCGGCTTCGGCAGCAGCTCTGGCTTTTTCGATTTCTTTGACCAAGCGTTGCTCGTTTTGCTTGAGCTCTGTTAGGTACTGGCTATCGCTCGTCAACTGGCCACGCAGGTTTCGCACGGTTTTCTGCCGTTGGCTGCGCTCGGATTCCAGTTTTCGCTTTTGCTCATTGAGCTTGGCGAGCAGTGCCTGTTGTTCGTTTTGTTGCTCACCCAACTGATGTTGCTTGAGCTGTAATTCGGTGGTGGTCGCTGCCAGTTCGTCGAGGGCTCGGCTGCGGGCCTGACTAAGACGCTCTGCATAGACGGTAAAGCGATCGAGTTGGCTGCTGTCTTCACCGCTGAGCATGAGGGCTAGTTGGCTTTGCTTGCCTTGCTTGTAATGGGCGTTGAGTAGCTCTTTGAGCAGTTCTTGTTGGCCAAGCTGCTGCTGGCGCAGTTGCTCGAGCTGTTGCCTTAGTGAGCGGATCGATGTGCTGAGTTCACCGGAACGCGCTTCGGCCTGATGGATAGCCTTGGCGGTTTCAGCGATGCCGACTTCCTGCTGGCGCAGGCTTTTTTGCAGTTGATCGACTTTTTTGCGGTTGGCTGCCACCTGATCTTGCTGGCGGGAGATTTCTTGCTTGACCCCTTTGAGTTGGCTGTCATTGGCCAGGGTGTGCGAGCTAAACAGCAGGCATAGCAAAGCGCCAGTGCAAAATGCACTGGCGCGAAGACGTTGGTGTAGGTGTTTGATAACTTCCCGCATAGGGGAGATTATTTCAGATCAAACAGCACCTGACCAGTCATCTCTTCAGGGATTTCCATATCTGTTAGGGCCAGCATTGTTGGTGCTAGATCAGACAGTTTACCGTTATCCTTCAGAGTAAGCTCTTTATTACCTAAGTACACTAGCGGTACAGGTAGGCTAGTGTGAGCAGTGTGAATGCCACCTGTTTCTGGGTTGACCATCATCTCTGCGTTACCGTGGTCGGCAGTGATCAGAAGCTGACCGTCCATTTCACGGATAGCTTCAACGACACGGCCGATACAGCCGTCAACCGCTTCGGTCGCTTGTACTGCAGCATCATAAACGCCAGTGTGGCCAACCATATCAAGGTTCGGGTAGTTACAGATGATGGTATCGAACTCACCGCTCTTGATTGCCGTAACCAGCTTGTCAGTCAGCTCAGGCGCGCTCATTTCAGGTTGAAGATCGTAAGTCGCTACTTTTGGTGAAGCCACTAGTCGGCGCTCTTCACCGTCGAACTCGTCTTCCACACCACCGTTGAAGAAGAAGGTCACGTGCGCGTATTTCTCTGTTTCAGAGATACGAAGCTGCTTCTTGCCTTTTTTCGATAGCCATTCACCTAGGGTGTTAACCAAATCCGCTGGTGGGTAAGCGATAGGTAGGTTGATGTCTGCCGCGTACTGGGTCAGCATCACAACATCAGCAAGGGCTGGGAACTGAGCACGCTCGAAACCGGCGAAATCCACTTCGAAAGCACGGGTGATCTGGCGGGCACGGTCAGCACGGTAGTTCATGAAGATAACGGCATCGCCATCTTCCATTGCCGCGACATCCTGGCCTTCAGCGCGGATTTCAGTGGCTTTAACAAATTCGTCGTTTTCGTCACGGGCATAAGCGGCTTCCAGACCTTCAACCGCTGAAGCGACACTGAATTCTGCTTTTGCTGCGGTTAGCAGGTTGTAAGCAACTTCAACGCGATCCCAGTTGTTGTCACGGTCCATGGCGTAGTAACGGCCAATCAGTGATGCAACGCGGCCTTTGCCTAGCTCAGCAAATAGGGCGTCGAAACGCTCTAGTGATGCCTGTGCGCTACGAGGTGGGGTGTCACGACCGTCTAGGAAGCAGTGTAGGTAGATTTTTTCAGCGCCGCGTTTTGCTGCCATTTCTACAGCTGCTGCGATGTGGTCTTCGTGGCTGTGAACACCGCCCGGAGACATCAGGCCCATGATGTGTACAGCTTTGCCTGCGTTAACGGCTTTGTCGATAGCGTCAGTCAGTGCTGGGTTTTCGAAGAAGTCACCGTCAGCAATTGATTTGGTGATACGGGTAAGATCTTGGTAAACGATGCGGCCGGCACCGATGTTGGTGTGACCTACTTCAGAGTTACCCATCTGGCCATCAGGTAGACCCACATCCATACCTGATGCTGAGATCAGAGTGTTTGCCTCGTTTGCCATCAGGCCATCGATAACTGGTGTGTTGGCGTTAGCAATAGCGTTGTTGGCGTTGTCTTGGCGGTAGCCCCAGCCATCTAGGATAACTAAAGCCAATGGCTTCTTAGCAGACATATGCTGTCCCTCGTATGTGAAAACCTGAAATGAAATATCGATCAATTACCTTAGCCCTCAATACACTAGGGCTAAGGTAATTGATCGTAGCGGACGTAATTTTACTACAGTTTATGGTGAAAACTGTAGGTCAAGATCAAACAATGCTGTAAATAGATTGTTATCTTCCTACGGAAATATATTCATTTCTGAGGATAAGTGTAAGTCCTGAAGCACAGTTTTTTTACTTTTTCTTATGCTGCAATAATGCTCAAGGTAGTTAAGGCTTATACTGAGTGCGCCAAGGGCCAGTGAGCCGCCGCGCGGATTTATTGCATCTTGCTGTACAACTAGGCTGTCGAGGGTATACTCGGGGTCTTTAAATTTTGTCGACTTGAGCCTGGGTTACAGCAGGCTGATATTAGGAAAATAGAGCGAAGATCATGCAACAATACATTGATTTTGTAACAAGTAACCCTATCTTGGCATTGGTATGGGTTGGCTTGGTTGTGGCTATCATTTCGTCTTACGTCAAGCAAAAGACGGCAGGCTATAAGATTGTCACTCCCAATGAAGCGACTGTAATGGTCAACCGTGAAGAAGGCGTGTTTGTCGATATCCGCAGTCGTGATGAATACCGCGGCGGCCATATTGCTGGCGCACTTCACATTTTGCCAAGTCAAATTAAAGAACAGAACTTGGCAGATCTTGAAAAATTCAAGCAAGCCCCAATCATCGTAGTATGCAAGACAGGACAAACGGCGCAAGAGAGTGCCAACCTGCTTAGCAAAGCCGGTTTCGAGAACGTAAACTTGCTTAAAGATGGTCTGATTTCATGGAATGAGGCAAACCTGCCATTGATCCGTAGCAAATCAGGCAAGGCGAAAAAGTAATCTCGCCGTCCCACTGCACGCGAGGTCGGGCAGTGGGGTAACACTGAATTTTGTGCAGTTGTGATAGTCATCATGGTTGCGGTATTGATTGGCTCACGTTCGTGAGCATGAGAGAAAAAAGGACTCTAACATGGCTGAAGCAGCAAACACTGAAGCACAGCAGAACTTTCAAATCCAGCGTATCTTCCTGAAAGATGTTTCTTTTGAAGCACCAAACTCACCACAGATGTTCCAGAAAGAGTGGAACCCTGATGTGAAACTGGATCTAGACACGCAGAGCCGTGAGCTGGGTGAAGGTGTTTTTGAAGTTATTCTTCGCCTGACTGTGACTGTTAAGAACGAAGAAGAGACTGCATTCCTGTGTGAAGTTCAGCAGGGCGGTATTTTCTCTGTTGCGGGTATGGAAGCGCCTCAGCTTGCGCATTGCCTAGGTGCATTCTGCCCGAACATCCTGTTCCCATACGCACGTGAAACGATTTCGAGCCTAGTGGTTAAGGGTACCTTCCCTCAACTGAACCTAGCGCCGGTTAACTTCGATGCATTGTTCATGAACTACCTTCAGAACCAATCTCAAGCTAACCCAGAAAACACTGAAGCCTAAGCTTTAGGGTGGACACAATGAATCCAGGCTCTGAACAAACAATTTCCATGGCGGTACTGGGTGCCGGTTCGTACGGTACATCCTTGGCGATTTCACTGGCCCGTAATGGCGCCAATGTGATCCTATGGGGCCACGAGCCGGAACATATGGCGCAGCTGGAAATCGACCGTGCCAACGAGGCTTTTTTGCCGGGTGTGGCTTTTCCTGAGTCTTTGATTGTCACTGCCGATTTGGAGCAGGCGGTCAAAGCCAGCCGTGATCTGCTGGTCGTGGTGCCGAGCCATGTCTTTGGTTTGGTATTAGGTAATGTCAAACCGCACCTGCGTGACGACTCCCGCATTTGCTGGGCAACCAAAGGGCTTGAGCCGGAAACGGGGCGCTTGTTAAAAGACGTGGCTGTTGAAGCGCTGGGTGAGTCGGTTCCGCTGGCGGTATTGTCAGGCCCGACGTTTGCCAAAGAGCTTGCTGCGGGTATGCCTACCGCTATTTCTGTGGCGTCGCCGGACGACGAGTTTGTTCGCGATCTGCAGGGGAAAATTCACTGTAGCAAAACCTTCCGTGTTTACAGCAACAGTGATTTTATCGGTATGCAGCTTGGCGGTGCAGTCAAGAACGTGATAGCCATTGGTGCGGGGATGTCTGATGGTATTGGCTTTGGTGCCAATGCCCGTACCGCATTGATCACCCGCGGCTTGGCAGAGATGTCACGTCTGGGTGCCGCGTTGGGGGCACAGCCGGAAACCTTTATGGGGATGGCAGGCCTTGGTGACTTGGTACTGACTTGTACCGATAATCAATCCCGTAATCGACGTTTTGGTTTGGCGCTGGGTCAAGGTAAAGACGTTGACCAGGCCCAAGATGATATCGGCCAGGTTGTCGAAGGATACCGTAATACCAAGGAAGTCTGGGTTCTTTCTCAGCGGTTGGGGGTCGAAATGCCGATCACCGAACAGATTTACCAGGTGCTTTACCAAGGCAAAGATGCCCGTGAAGCGGCCAAGGATCTGTTGGCCCGCGAGAAAAAAGACGAATAACAGTCTTGGAGCGATGTGCATCCATTCTGTTTACTAATAGTGCAACGCGGGCTGCTTAGGCCTGCGTTGTTTTTTTTTCAGGGCGCGTTAAAGTTAAAGCAAACCGATACCAACCGTAATGATACCGAGGGTAATGTGAGGGAATGTCAACAGTATGCCATTTGGCAGGCAATCAAGCAGGAAGCGAGGGAGCAGTCAGAGCAGGAGCCCATGCTCGCGAGCTTTTACCATGCCACCATTATCAAGCACGATAACCTGGCGGCAGCGCTGAGCTATATTTTGGCCAATAAATTGGCCACGCCATCGATGCCAGCGATGGCGGTACGTGAAGTGATAGAAGAGGCTTTTGCCGCCGATTGTTTGATCACCGAGTCAGCAGCCTGTGATATCCGGGCTGTTGTCGAGCGTGATCCGGCGGTAGAGATGTTTTCTATCCCTTTGCTCTACCTCAAAGGCTTCCATGCACTGCAAGGCTATCGGGTGGCCAACTGGCTGTGGAAGCAAAAGCGAGTGGCCTTGGCTGTTTACTTACAGAACCAAATTTCGGTCGCGTGTCAGGTGGATGTCCATCCTGCTGCGCGTATCGGCCAGGGGATCATGTTTGACCATGCCACCGGGATCGTGATTGGCGAGACGGCGGTGATCGAGAACGATGTGTCTATCCTGCAGGATGTCACCTTGGGTGGTACCGGTAAGGAAGGCGGCGATCGCCATCCGAAGATCCGCGAAGGGGTGATGATCGGGGCGGGAGCCAAGATCTTGGGCAATATCGAAGTGGGTGAGGGTGCCAAGATTGGCTCTTGTTCGGTGGTGCTCAATCAGGTGCCGCCGCACACCACGGTCGCAGGTGTTCCGGCCAAGATTGTCGGCCGACCAAGCAGTGATAAGCCATCGATGGATATGGATCAGCAGTTCAACGGCACCAGCCAGACGTTTACCGCGGGTGATGGGATATAGCTCAGACCAGAGGCGGTGGGCTAGAGGCGCGAGGAAGAGCAAGGATTTATTGTTTGATGATGTTCTTAAGCCAATAAGCCCACCTTCCAGAAACAGAAAAAGCGAGAGGAAGCCCTCTCGCTTTTTTTTGGGATAATAATTCTAAATAGCCTCTAGCCTCTTTATTACATCGCGCCCTTGAACCCTAATTGACGCCACGCTTCGTAGCCGATGATTGCAGCGGCATTGGACAGATTGAGGCTACGGCTGTCCGGGTGCATCGGAATGCGCAGGCGCTGCTCCAGCGGCAGGCTTGCGATAAGCTCTGCTGGCAGGCCACGGGTTTCTGGGCCGAACAGCAGCACATCGCCTTGTTGGAACTCGGCATTGGTATGGAAGTTAGTGGTCTTGGTGGTGCAGGCGAAGATACGGCGCTCGCCGATGTAGGCGAGGAACGCCTCAAAATTGGCATGGCGATGCACGTGAGCCAAGTCATGGTAATCCAAGCCGGCACGGCGCAGTTTCTTCTCTTCCAAATCAAAGCCCAGCGGTTCAATCAAGTGGAGATTGGCCCCACAGTTAGCGCAGAGGCGGATGATGTTACCGGTATTCGGGGCGATCTCCGGTTCGTAAAGAGCGATATCAAACATAGTAGACAATCCGTGGTGACAATGACGCTATTGTAGCGGAAAAGGCAGCCTAAAAGCACGACAGCAACAAAAGTGATGGTTGAAACGGGCAGCCCGGAAAGGGCTGCTCTTGACGTGCGGTTTTAGCGGAAGAGCGGCAGGGTGATGCTGACCTTGAGCCCGCCCATTGTGCTGCGTGACGCCTGGATGGTTCCGCTATGCTGGCGGATGGCGCTTTCGGTGATCGCCAGTCCGAGTCCCGTTCCACCACTGCTGCGGTCGCGTGCCGTCGAGACGCGGTAGAACGGCCGGAAAATATCGCCAAGCTCGCTGTCGGGAACGCCTTCACCGTTGTCTTCTACTGTGATGCACAGGCGCATTGCCTGCGTTGTGAAGCGGATCTGGATCGTATCGTCACCATATTTGATGGCGTTGCGGACCACATTCTCCAGTGCGCTGATCAGCAAGTTGGGGTTGCCATGCAGCGGCCATTCCTCTAACGGGGTATAGCTCAGCTGCTTGTTGCATTGCTCGGCTTCGAAGCGGGCGTCTTCCATCATGTCATACCATAGCGAGGCGGCGTCGGTTTGCTCCCGCTGCTCATGGCTGTTGACTTGCATCCGGGATAATTCCAGCAACTCACCGATCATGGTCTCCAGCCGTTCGGCTTCGGTATCGATACGGGAGAGTTCGTTGCTCTCGCCTTGTTTGCGCTTGGCCAGTGCCGTGGCCATCCGCAACCGGGTCAGCGGCGAGCGAAGCTCGTGGCTGATATCGGACAGCAGCCGCTGCTGGCCGCCGATCATCTGGTTGATGGCGTGGACCATCTGGTTGAAGCTGGCACCTGCCTGCTTGAATTCTTTCGAACCTGACTCCAGTTTGGGATCAGCCTCGAACTCCCCTTTAGCTACGCGCTCTGCGGCATTTTGCAAGCGGCGGGCTGGCAGGGAAATCGCCCATGCCAACCATAGCAGCAGAGGGGTACTGACCAGCATAGTCAGTAGCAAAAGCTGGAAAGGCTTGTCCAAGATCTGGATGAAAAACGGTGGTGGCTCCCTGACGATCCTACCGATATACATCAGTAAGGTATCACCTTTGTGCTTAACCTCGAACGGTCCAGCCATCATCCAGCGACCATACAGCTTCTGTTTGGGGGCGTCGGGACTGTCGGCCATGGTGATGAAATTACGCAGCGCCTTGCTGTTGCGGCGTGGGGATATAACATCGCCATCGGTGGTGGTGAAATAGAGCTGGAATCCCTTGTGGCGGTTGTGGTCGGTAAAGCGGCCGAGTTTTTTCTCCAGCGAACCGCCGTTACTGGAGATCTGGCTCGAAATGCTGGCGGCTGATTCTTTGAATCGTTCCTGCTGTGGCTGGGGGATAGTGTGCTGGGTACGGGGGTCCAAATTAGGCAGCAACAGCAGCACCAATACCACAATCAACAGGGTGAGCCAGAAGACCGCAAAGATGCGGCCGTAGAGGCTGGAAAAGCGCGGCAGTTTCATTAAACGTCCTCGACCAGCAGGTAGCCCTTGCCGCGCAGCGTCTTGATCCAAGGCTTGCCGTCATCGCGGGCAGGCAGTTTCTTACGCAGGTTAGACACATGCATATCGATGGCACGGTCAAACGGGGCAAGCCTCTTGCCTAGCACCTCAAGGCTGAGATCGTTTTTGGCGATGATCTTCCCCGGATGTTGGACAAAATAGCTCAGTAGTGCCAGCTCGGTACCTGTCATTTCGATAGGGATACCATGGCACAGGACTTCTTGGCGTCCTGGGTAGATTTCAATATCCTGATAGTTCAGGCACTCTGGGCCGGCTTTGGTTGAGGGGGGCTTGTTTTGGGTGCGGCGCAGAATAGCGCGGATGCGGGCCAGTAGTTCGCGATCGCTAAATGGCTTGGGCATATAGTCATCGGCCCCCAGTTCAAGCCCGAGTACCCTGTCAATCTCTTCGCCCTTTGCTGTCAGCATCAGTACCGGGGTTTCGTGTTTTTCGCGCAGTCGGCGCAGCATCTCGGTACCGTTCATTACCGGCATCATCACATCCAGCAAGATCAGATCGATGCTATCGTCCACCTTGGCTAACCCTTGCTCGCCGTTATTGGCCACGACAACCTCGAACCCTTCCATATCGAGAATATCGGAAAGCAATGAGGTCAGTTCAGTATCATCATCAACAAGCAGAATTTTGGCCATGGTGGCTACCTTTAATTGCAACAGCGATAGGGTAAGTATCCCTAATCGATGTAGGGCCGCCAAGTAAAATAGCTTGAGCTTTACGCAGTTTTACGTTTGTCAGACAGCCTTTTACCTTGCAGGGCGTAATCTATAACCGTACTTGAGAACACGGTGCTGCAACGGCAGCCTCTATTGGAGAAGAACAGAATGATGACTTTCAAAAAAACAATGGCTCTTGCAATTGCCCTTCCTCTAGCTCTTGGCTCTGCTTCAGCATTGGCGTACGGGGGAGGCAAACACCACAACGGCCAGGGTGGCAAAGGTGGGTGTGGCCAGGACGATAGCCGTATGTTTCGTCAGTTGGATCTGACCGATGCGCAGAAAGCGGAGCTAAAAGATCTGCGTCAGGCCAACAAAGAAAATATGCGTAGCAACATGGCTGGGCGTTATAGCGAAATGCAGGCGCAGCACCAAAAAATGCAGCAGCTAGTGCTGAGTGAAAACTTCGACGAAGCCCAAGTACGTGCTGTTGCTGAAGAAATGTCCCTGCAGCAAGTAGAGCGCCGTGTTGCCATGCTCAAGCAGCGTCACGAGATGATGCAAGTGCTGACCGCAGAGCAAAAGACGCAACTGCAGGAACTTCAAGCCGACCGCAGTGAAAAATGCCAGGCGAAAATCGAGCAGCGTATGGAACGCAAACAATCTAACTGATCAGTGTGGATTAAATAGAGAAAAGCCGCCAACGCACTTGGCGGCTTTTTTGTTATTTATGCTCAGGTAACAGCAAGTCAGCTAAGGATAGTGCTTTCTAAAACATCGATTTAAATTATTTTGTTATTAATTTTCGTCATAAAAAAGCTATACTGCGGGGTATTGCCCAGTCCAGTGCTGTATGTCAGGTGTGATTATCATGGATGAGTTCACAATCACCCACGGTCATCATCCTCACCCGGCATAACTGGAGGCTCTGGTGCCAGCCGTTATACTGAAAAGTAGGAATATAACGGGCGAGCGGTGCGCTGCTTGTGGTTCCAGCCAAGAGGCTAACCGTTTTGTCGATCCCGATAGTGTATGAGGTGGTGATAGTTTCCGCATCATGCTGTAGTCGCAGGCTATCGTGATATGAATCAACAAATTTTTTTATCAAAATTGTAATACTCCTACATTAGTAGGAAAGTTACAGTTTACATAAGTCAGGGCCTAGTGAAGGCCCGTGGTCGAGAGGGGAACCTCGACCGCTTGTGTCGGATTTGAATTTTCATTTCCCAAAGTCAGAGGGTAACCATGATTAAGAAGATTGGTGTATTGACCAGTGGTGGTGACGCACCTGGTATGAACGCGGCGGTTCGCGGTGTTGTTCGTGCAGCATTGTCTGAAGGTGTTGAAGTATACGGTGTGTATGATGGCTATCAGGGCCTGCACCAGAACCGTATTGAAAAGCTGACGCGCTCAAGCGTATCAGATGTCATCAACAGAGGTGGTACATTCCTGGGTTCTGCGCGTTTTCCTGAATTCAAGGAAGAAAAAGTACGTCAGCAGGCTATCGAAAACCTGAAGATCCACGGCATCGAAGCACTGGTTGTGATCGGCGGTGACGG
Organism: Photobacterium lutimaris; assembly: GCF_003025555.1. Taxonomy (GTDB): domain Bacteria; phylum Pseudomonadota; class Gammaproteobacteria; order Enterobacterales; family Vibrionaceae; genus Photobacterium; species Photobacterium lutimaris. Next base: position 149,636 of record NZ_PYMH01000007.1, read on the forward strand.
CTCGTATATGGGCGCGAAGAAACTGACTGAAATGGGCTACCCATGTATCGGTCTGCCGGGTACGATTGATAACGACGTTGCAGGTACTGACTACACGATCGGTTACCTGACCGCACTGAACACGGTGATTGATGCGATTGACCGCCTGCGTGATACGTCTTCTTCTCACCAGCGTATCTCTATTGTTGAGGTAATGGGCCGTCACTGCGGTGACCTGACGCTGATGTCTGCGATTGCTGGTGGCTGTGAGTACATCATCACACCAGAAACCGGCTTGAACAAAGAAGAGCTGCTGGCGAAGATCAAAGAAGGGATCTACAAAGGCAAGAAACACGCGATCATTGCACTGACCGAATTGATGACCGATGCCAACGAGCTGGCTAAGTACATCGAGGACGAAACCGGTCGTGAAACGCGTGCCACCGTACTTGGCCACATCCAGCGTGGCGGTCAGCCAACAGCATTTGACCGTATCTTGGCATCTCGTATGGGTGCATACGCGGTTGAGCTACTGATGGAAGGCCACGGCGGTCGCTGTGTGGGTATCCAGAACGAGAAGATGGTTCACCACGATATCATCGACGCGATTGAGAACATGAAGCGCCCAGTACGTAAAGATCTTTACGCATTGGCTGACAAGTTGTTCTAAAGGGAATTCCCTGAATAAAAAAACCGGCTGCCAGCCGGTTTTTTTGTGCCGCAATCTCTTGAATCGCCAAGCGGCAGGCAACAAAAAAGCTACCCTTGGGTAGCTTTTTAATCATCCTGTCTTCTTAAAAGAAGAAGGGATTACTTCTTCGCTTCAGCTGCTGCTTTCGCGATAGCGGCGAAGCTTTCAGCGTTCAGTGCAGCACCGCCAACTAGCGCGCCGTCGATGTCTGGCTGTGCAAAGTAAGCTTGTGCGTTTTCTGGCTTAACAGAACCGCCGTACTGGATCACAACTTTCTTAGCAACGTCTTCGCTCTTCTCAGCAATGTGAGCACGGATAGCGGCGTGGATACGCTGTGCATCATCAGCCGTCGCTGCTTTACCTGTACCGATAGCCCAGATTGGTTCGTAAGCGATGATTGCGCCTTCTAGGGCTTCAACGCCTTGGGTGTTGATCACAGCATCGATTTGACGAGCACAAACCGCGACAGTTTCGCCAGCTTCGTTCTGTGCTTCAGACTCACCGATACATAGTACTGGTGTTAGGCCGTGCTCTTTTAGGAAAGCGAATTTCTTAGCAACGAACTCGTCTGACTCGTTGTGGTATTCACGACGCTCAGAGTGACCGATGATGATGTGGCTTGCACCGAAGTCTTTCAGCATCTCTGGAGAGGTATCGCCAGTGAATGCACCGCTAGCGTTAACGTCAACGTTCTGTGCACCTAGGATGATTTTGCTCTCACCTTTGCTGATTAGTTGCTCAGCCAGGTCAAGGTACATAGCTGGTGGCGCAACAGCAACGTCTACACCTTCAACGCCTTTAAGTTCAGCATCAAGGCCCTTAAGAAGGTTAGATACCATTTCTTTGCTACCGTTAAGCTTCCAGTTACCCATAACCACAGGATGGCGCATAGCTTTTCTCCATATCAAATTGACTTAAAAAATATTCAATAGCTTAATACACAGCCCCGGGGGTCACCCCTGATCGGTGGCGCTGAATACTAGGCTATAGAGTATCATCCGACAGACTCGCAGGCGGTCTTATCTGTGAACACCGCAAACATTACCACAGCTTAGGAAATCAATTTCCTGTCCGAAATCATATCTGTGCTTGGTTGTACCCTTTTCCCCGGCAAAAGTGAACCGCTGCGGGGGAATTTTTTTCACCTTGGTGCAATTCCCGTCATGGCGGAGAGAAAAAAGACAGTGATCCGTGATTGAAATATAGCCTGTATCTTTGGCGTCGTGGGATAAGATCCGCTAAGGTTGATGGCTATTTTAGGATAAATCCATGCCAAACATGGATTTTCCCAACAAAAATAAGATAAGTGTCAAGCGCAAGGAGGAGCGGATGCCTAACTTAGTGATGGAGTACGCGGAACCCGTTGTTGAGCGGGTCAATATTTCGGGGTTACTCGATGATCTACACACTATTTTGCTCGAGTGCGGGATTTTCGAGCCGGATTCGGTCAAGTCGCGAAGCTACCGATGCCATAACTGGCTGGTGGGTGAGAATCGCGATCTCGACACCTTTATCCATATCGAATTGTCGATGCTGTCAGGCCGCAGTGCCGAGATGAAACGCGAATTATCCCGGGCCCTGATGACCGTACTTGAGCAGCATGCCAGCACCATTAATAGCCTGACCATCGATATTCGTGACATGGACAGCGATTGCTTCCTCAAGGTCAGCAGCTAGGCTGACTCCGACTTATCCTGTGAACCCGGACGGCGGAAAGGTTTAATGTCAGCCTGATGTTCAGTCAGGGTTTCCGGGGCATTGAGTGCCTGGGCAAACCGTTTGAGCTGCTGTTGCAGCTCGGTCATCAATAGGATGTTGGTATGGTTGGGGTTTTTCCCCTGGTCGATCACCTGATTGATATGGCTCATCTGCGCTCGCAATCGCGGCTGCATCTCTGCACTGGCATTGCTGATGATCTCCTCACTCATTGTCAAACGCAGTGCCTCGAGCTTCTCCGGCTCGTTTTCGGCCATGGTTTTCAATTCGTCAAACGGTGGCAGTGTCTGCATCTTACTCCCCTTATCCATAACGCGTTAGCCAGCCCCTGCAGGATTGCTATGCAATAAAGTTAGTTGTCAATAAGGCTAAACAATGGCTCAGGAGTGAGACAAATGAGAGGATTACGGAGAAAGGATAAAAGAAAGCCCGGTCGTCCGGGCTTTTCTGCGGAAGCGGTGTTTGCGTTCCGAATTACCAGTAGTGCTCCATGGTGATTTGGCCGGGCTTGCGGCGCAGGTTCTTGGTGAAGCCTTTTTGCTCCAATACCGCTTTGGTTTCCCGGACCATCTCCGGATTGCCGCACAGCATAATTTGGCTTCTCTCTGGTGTCAGGAGCAGCCCGACATGGCGTTCGAGCATTCCGTCTTCGAGCGCTTGGGGGATCCGGCCTGGCAGGGCCGGTGGTGCCGGTTCACGACTAACGAATGGCTGGACAATCAACTGTTCGGGGTATTGATCTTTGAGGGCGTTGATTTCGGCCTGGTAACTGAGATCCGCCGAAAAACGCACCGCATGAACCAAGACAATTTTACGAAAGCGCTTCCAGGCCGTCGCTTCGCGCAAAATAGAAAGGTATGGCCCGATGGCGGTACCGGTCGCCAAGAGCCAAAGCTGCTCGGCATCGGGGACTTCGTCCAAAGTGAAATAGCCGTTGGCACGGGCAGAAATGAAGACTTCCTGACCCGGCTCAAGGGCGTGGAGCCTCGGTGACAGCAAGCCATCAGCCACCCGGGTTGCATAGACTTCGATTTGATCGGTCGACGGGGGATTAACGAAAGAGTAGGCGCGCTGGATCATTTTTCCATCAATCTCCAGTCCCAGCTTGGTAAACTGGCCGGCTTTGAATGGCTCGATATTGGCTTGCAGCACAAGGCTGAACAAGTCATTGTTCCAATGTCGGTTTTTGATGACTTTCGCAGGGATCCAGTCAGCCATAATGTTCTCCTCGTTATGATTTTATTATTCGATACGCGCAGCGCCTCTCTCCGGCAATGATGTGTTCCTGTCTGTTAACCTGGTATTCGTTGCCTAGTAAGCGTTGGAAAACGGCCAGTTCGGACTGGCAAAGTGATGGACAACGTTGAGCTGCGTGGCAGATAGGGCAATGGTTTTCGATCAGCACGAAATCTTCGCCGTCCTGGTGAAGTTCGGCCATATAACCCTCCCGCTCCCTGAGTGTAGTAAGGATCTGCAGTTTTTCTGCGATATTTTCTACCCCGGCCAGTTGGGCTTGGTATTGTTCAAAGGTTTGATCCTCCCGCCGAACGACCACCTTGCTCAGACCATCTTGGCCAAACAACTCCTCAACAGAATCAAGCATTTGAATAATAAGATCGCTATGACGGTCGGCAAAACGCCGGTGTCCTTTCTGGGTCAGATGCCAGTGGCGAGTCGGCCTGCCGACTTTGGCCTTGATGTCTTCGAAGTCGACCAAGCCTTCCTCTTCCAGTCCTTGCAGGTGCTGGCGGACTCCCATGGTGGTGAGCTGGAAATCCTCGGCAAGGATCTTGGCGGTGACCGGGCCGTCGCGTTTCATCCGGTAGAGTATTTTATCTATGGTTTTCATCGTCACCGTTGGCAGCAAATTGACATAGTTAATTATGTAGCCAGCTTTCTAAATAAAGCAACAACTTTACAAAGTCTAAGGTACAGGGGAGCGGAAAGGAGGGACGATTGTGGAGGAGAAGCTGAAGAGCGGCGATAAAAAAGCGCGCCGGATGGCGCGCTAGAGAATCGGTCAGATATGCCTGCTCTTACAGGATGTGACCCTTGATGGCGTCGTCTTTACGATCCAAGTAGTGAGTCGACTTGATACGGCGGATGGTACGGCACTTACCGCGGATCAACAGGGTTTCGGTGGTGGCAATGTTGCCCTGACGGCTGATCCCTTCCAGCAGATCACCCTTGGTGATACCGGTGCCGGCAAAGATGACGTTATCGCTACGTGCCATGTCTTCCATGCGCAAAACGGTATTGGTCTCAATACCCATTTCATGGCATCGTTCGATTTCCATTTGGCCATATTTGCGGTTTTCTTCGGTGTCGCCTTTTACCTCGTGACGAGGAAGCAGACGACCGTGCATGTCACCGCCAAGTGCGCGAATGGCAGCGGCAGAAACAACGCCTTCAGGTGCGCCGCCGATACAGTACATAACATCGACTTCGCTATCCGGCATACAAGTCAGGATAGAGGCGGCAACATCACCATCAGGGAAGGCAAACACACGTACACCCATCGCTTGCATTTCAGCAATAATGCCGTCGTGGCGAGGTTTCGCCAGCGTGGTTACGACCAGCGTATCAAGGGTTTTACCCAGCGCCGCTGCAATGTTCTCTAAGTTTTCAGTCAGTGGTTTAGCCAGATCAATGACGCCTTTAGCGGCAGGGCCGACAACCAGCTTTTCCATGTACATATCGGGTGCTTTAAGGAATGAGCCTTTCTCGCCAGCAGCCAATACCGCCAATGCGTTGTTCTGGCCCATTGCGGTCATGCGGGTCCCTTCGATTGGGTCTACCGCAATATCGACAGCATCACCACCAGTACCGACTTTCTCACCGATGTAAAGCATAGGCGCTTCATCGATTTCACCTTCACCGATAACAATTTCGCCTTCGATTTCTGTTTGGTTTAACAGGGTACGCATAACCTCAACGGCAGCGTTATCTGCTGCAATTTTATCGCCACGGCCTAGCCATTTATAGCCTGCAAGTGCTGCACCTTCAGTGACACGGGAAAATGCCATCGCCAAATCGCGTTTCATGGTAACTCCAGAAATAGAAATCAGTGGGCTAGGGCCTGTAGGCTACAGGCCCAGAATAAATCTGGCGGCGATTTTAACACAGCTTGCAAGGAAACGTTTGCGTTAGCGCAAAAATGTTTATTTCTTGCTATATCGCCACCAATGGACGAAAAAAGGCCTGCTTTCGCAGGCCTAGTTGAGGAACAGGGGGTAACGCGAGGGTTGGGCTTTCGCCATGTTAGATGTCGTCTTCCTCGACCGCCCAGCCCTTGGCACATTCGACAGCACGCTTCCAACCGTTGTAACGGCGGCTACGTTTGCCTTCGTCGCTGCAGGCGATGAACTTACGGTCCAATACCGCTTTGTTCTTCAGTTCATCAATGCTGCCCCAGAAGCCAACAGCTAGACCTGCTAGGTAGGCTGAGCCTAGTGCCGTCACCTCGGTCACCACAGGGCGGTGTACCTCGGTATCCAGAATGTCTGATTGGAACTGCATCAAGAAGTTGTTGGCAACGGCACCGCCATCGACGCGCAGGGTCGCTAGCTTGATGCCAGAGTCAGCCTGCATCGCATCCAGTACGTCACGGGTCTGGTAGGCCACACTTTCCAGTGTTGCACGAATAATGTGGTTGCTGTTAACACCACGGGTCAAGCCGACGATAGCACCACGGGCATAGGGGTCCCAGTATGGCGCGCCAAGGCCGGTGAAGGCCGGTACCACATAGACACCATTGGCACTGCCGACTTTCTCGGCAAAGTATTCGGAATCCCCGGCATCGCCAATCAATTTCACTTCGTCACGTAGCCACTGGATGGATGCGCCGCCCATAAAGACAGCCCCTTCCAAGGCATAGGCCACTTCCCCTTTCGGGCCACAAGCCAGGGTGGTCAATAGGCCGTTATGTGAGGTGACTTTTTCCTTGCCGGTATTCATCAGCAGGAAGCACCCTGTGCCGTAAGTGTTTTTCGCCTGGCCTGGTTCGACACACATCTGGCCGAACAGTGCGGCTTGCTGGTCACCAGCGATACCAGCGATTGGGATACGGGTACCGCCCTTACCACCAATGTTGGTCTTACCGTACACTTCAGAGGACGACTTCACTTCCGGCATCATCGATAGCGGGATATCCAGTGCTTTAAGCAGTTTTTCATCCCACTGAAGGGTATTGATGTTGAACACCATGGTACGGGAGGCATTGGTGAAGTCGGTAACGTGAACGCGTCCTTGGGTCATCTTCCAGATCAGCCATGTATCAACGGTACCAAACAATAGGTTACCGGCTTCGGCTTCTTCGCGGGCACCTTCGACATTGTCGAGGATCCACTTGATTTTGGTGCCTGAGAAGTATGGGTCGACAACTAAACCGGTGTTTTCACGGATGTATTCTTCAAGACCGGCTTTTTTCAGTTCTTCACACGTATCTGCTGTACGGCGGCATTGCCAGACAATCGCGTTGTAAACAGGTTTACCTGTGTTCTTGTCCCAGACAATGGTGGTTTCGCGCTGGTTGGTGATACCGATACCAGCAACTTGATCGGAGCGGATCCCTGCCTTGGCCAACGCCTCAACCAGCGTCGAGCTTTGGGTGGCATAGATTTCTAGAGGATCGTGCTCGACCCATCCGGCCTTTGGATAAATTTGGGTGAATTCACGCTGTGACGAGCACACAATGTTGGCGTTGTGATCAAGCACCACGGCACGGGAGCTGGTCGTACCCTGATCCAGCGCAACAATGTACTTTTGCTCAGTAGTCATAACGATTTCCTCTCATTGTCATTATATAAGGGTAGTAGAGTGTGGTGTTCTGATCGGCCTGCGCGGTGCAGGCCGATGATGTTCTAAGGCTCAGTGTTCAAAGCGCCTTTTTTTAGGCGTTCGCCGCTTCTTCGCCAGTGTCTTCGCACTGGTTCGGCAAGGTGCAGCGATTGCCCGGTAAGTAGATGCCGATAGCTTTAGGGTATAGCCAGCCACCGAATGCGGCACCCATGATTGGTGCCAGGATCGGCACAATCATGTATGGGATATCTTTACCACCGGTCAGGGCCATATCGCCCCAGCCAGCCAAGAAGGCGAAGAATTTAGGGCCGAAGTCACGTGCTGGGTTCATGGCAAAGCCAGTCAGTGGACCCAGTGAGCCACCAATCACAGCAATTAAAATACCGATAAGCAGTGGGCCCATCGCGCCGCGAGGGGCACCATTTTTCTCATCACCAATGGCTAGGATGGCGAACATCAATACCGCCGTGATCACAAATTCCACCGCAAATGCGCCAACAAATGACAGTGCGGCATGTGGGTAGGTTGAGAAAATACCGGCAGTCGCCAAGCTCGCTTCGCTGCCGCGGACAATACCGTTGGCGGTTTCGAATTCAACAAACAGGTTGCTGTACAGGCCGTAGATCAATGCCGCGGTACAGAAAGCACCGAGCATCTGTGCGGCGATGTAAGGCAAGACTTTGCGCTTGTCGAAGCCGTGAAAAAGGGCAAGGGCAATGGTTACAGCGGGATTGATATGGGCACCGGAAACGCCGGCGGTACAATAGATAGCGATGGCAACGCCAAGGCCCCACATGATACTAACCTCCCACTGGCCAAATTCGGCCCCGGTCAGTACCAGTGCGGCAACACAACCGACGCCAAAGAAGATCAGCAGCCCAGTACCAATGAACTCGGCCAGGCATTCGCCGAGCAGGGTATGTTGTTTTTGGGTAGTCATTGTTCAGTCCTTTTGTCTAATGTCGTAGGGGTATAGCTATTTTTGTATTTATGTGTGGCTAATGTACTCGAATCTACCAAGAATAAAATTGGACCGAACGAAAAGTGTGCGTTCGAGCATAAAATGAATTTACTTTTTGCGCGTTCGCGCAAACGGTTGCCATTTTGCGGGGAATTTTCCCATTGCTACAAGTTGCGTAATGGTTGGCAAGGGGGTAATCGAAGGTTTTAATGTATGTGTTTGTTTATGAAATAAAAAATCCGACCTAAAAAGGTCGGATGTGCCAGAGGGGCAAATTCTTGGATTTTTCCAAGAGAGATACGATCAAGTTAAAAATTAGCACGCTGTCGGTGCATTAAAATAGAGTTTGATCGCAATTCTACGCATTTGGCTGCGAGGCCGAAGGAATTTTGCACGGCTTGCTCATTTCTTTTGCCAATCTTCTGGGTATTACTCTTGGGCGGTATAGCAAGCGCATGGAAAGCAAGGATTTGATGAATTTCGTGCAAAATTTCCCCATTTGCAAAAAAGCATGGTATTTGTAGATGTCAGAAGGCGGTAGCCTCGTTAGAATAGGCGAAAATCAATCGTAAATGTGCCTGTGGAACGTTGCCTTAACCGTTAGGGCAAATAGATAGGCTGAATACAGGTGGACAATATGTCATTAGAAATGTTCGAAAAGCTGGAAGCCAAAGTACAAATGGCTGTTGATACAATTTCCCTGCTACAGATGGAAATTGAAGAACTAAAAGAAACAAATAATGGTTTGGCGGGCGAAGCGCAAGCATTGCGTTCTAGCCGTGAAGAGCTTGAGCAAGAGAACAGCAAATTGCGTCATGACCATGAGGCATGGCAAGAGCGTGTACGTGCGCTATTGGGTAAAATGGAACACGTTGAATAAACGTATTGTTGCCGGGCAGTCAATGAACCTGCCGTGCAAGAAAAAACAGAGCCTGTCGGCTCTGTTTTTTTATGGGTGTTACTGGCTGCGATGGGCTAGTCGATATCGAGCGGCTCGGGGGAGAGGATCACTCCGGTATTGTCGGCATAGATATGATCTTCCGGCAGAAAGGTGACTCCGCCAAAATTGACCGCAACATCCATCTCGCCAATACTGTTTTCATCGGCACCGACAGGTATCGAGGCCATGGCCTGAATACCGATATCCAGCTCGTCGAGATCATCGACGTGGCGGACACAGCCATAAATGATCAACCCTTCCCACTCGTTATCGACGGCTAACTGGGCCAGCTCGGCATCGATCAACGCCCGGCGCAGCGAGCCGCCGCCATCAACCAGCAAAACCCGGCCAGCGCCAGTTTCTAGCAAGGCGGAGCGGATCAGCCCGCAATCTTCGAAGCACTTGACCGTGGTAACTTGGCCGCCGAAGGAGCTACGACCGCCATAGGAGCTGAACATGGGTTCGACGACGTCAACTTTGTCGAGATAGATATCGCATAACTCGGACGTATTGTATTCCATAAGCGCGTTTCTTCTGTGGCAATAGAAAGGGTTGCTTGGCCGCTTGCTGTTGCGGCCAATCTTAACTTGTTGAAAGTATAACCAGTTATTTAGCCTTCGCACAAGGGGATATCCCTATGCGCGATAAGGTTAATCAGGCTGCAGCCAGCACTACCCCAGCGGCGAACAGCAAGTTGGTAAGCAATGCACATTTGACCATGGTGGCCATCATCGGGCGCAGCGCGGCACCGTCGGTCGACTGCAGCACCTGCTTACCGTGCTTGAACAGTAGCGGGGCACTGAGGATAAACAGCCAGCCAAATGGAGAGTGCAGCTCCAGCAGGGCAAACAGGGCCAGGCAAAGCACGCTGCCAAAGAGCAAGAACAGGTGGTATTTACGGCCCCATTCCGGTCCCATACGCACGGCCAGTGTCAGTTTGCCACATTCGCGATCGTTGTCGATATCGCGCAGGTTGTTGATATTGAGTACGCCAACGGCAAGCAGGCCGCAGGCGGTTGCCGGTAGCATGATGATTGAATCAATCTGCCCGGCTTGCAGGTAATAGGTACCGGCCACGCCGAGCCAGCCGAAGAACATCAAGACCGACAGATCGCCCAAACCCCGGTAGCCATAGGGTTTGTTGCCGACGGTATAGGCAATCGAGGCGGCAATAGCCATCAGGCCGAGCAGCATGAAACCGACCATATCCTGTAGGTTGTTGGTGGCGATAAAGATCAGGCTCAGGCCGCTGGCGGCGGTTAGGATGATGTTGAGGATCATCGCCTTGCGCATCGCTGACTGCGTGACCAGGCCGGACTGGATCGCGCGCTGAGGCCCCAGTCGCTGGTCGTTATCTGTGCCTTTGACGGCATCACCGTAGTCATTGGCGAGGTTGGAGAGAATTTGCAATAACAGTGCGGTCAGCAGGGCCAGACCTGCAATGACTGCGGAGAAACTTCCTTGCCATCCTGCTACTGCACTGCCACAAATAATTGAGGCGATGGCCAGAGGCAGGGTTTTCGGCCTTGCCGCATCAAGCCAAATTGCGAGAGAAGATGATTTCATAATGTGATCTTAAACCGGTAACCAAGTAGGTGCTTATTATGGCGTAACTGTAGCAGGGGGCAACTTTATCGCCACTTTGTTTGTTTGAGAACAAAAAAACGGCACCCCGTAGGGTACCGTTTGAAAGGTTAAGCGAGGGCCGGATTACAGGATAAAGCGGCTCAGGTCTTCGTCTTCAACCAATTCGCCGAGGCGTGACGTCACATAGGTGCCGTCGATGACAATCTTGTCACCGGATTTGTCCGACGCATCGTAAGACAGCTCTTCCATCAGGCGTTCTATCACGGTGTGCAGGCGGCGGGCACCGATATTTTCGGTACGCTCGTTCACCTGCCATGCAGCCTCGGCCAGTTTGTCGATACCGCTCTCGTCAAACTCGATGTTCACCGACTCGGTCGCCATCAAGGCTTTGTACTGCTCGGTCAATGAAGCATTCGGCTCGGTCAAGATGCGCTTGAAGTCGTTGCTGGTCAGCGCTTCAAGCTCAACACGGATCGGCAGGCGGCCTTGCAGCTCAGGGATCAGATCCGATGGCTTGGCGACCTGGAATGCACCAGAGGCGACAAATAGGATGTGGTCGGTACGGACCATACCGTGCTTGGTTGATACCGTGCTGCCTTCTACCAATGGCAACAGGTCACGCTGTACCCCTTCGCGAGACACATCTGGGCCAGAGGTATCGCCACGCTTACAGATTTTGTCGATTTCATCGAGGAACACGATACCGTTGTTCTCGACCGCGAAAATCGCCTGCTCTTTGAGCTCTTCCTGGTTAACCAGTTTTGCGGCTTCTTCCTCGGTCGCGGCTTTCATCGCGTCCTTGATTTTCATCTTGCGCTTATTGGTGGTGTTGCCCGCCAGGTTCTGGAACATGCCCTGCAGCTGGTTGGTCATCTCTTCCATACCGGGAGGGGCCATGATCTCGACCCCCATCTGAGGGGCGGCGACATCAATTTCGATTTCTTTGTCGTCCAGCTTGCCTTCACGCAATTTTTTGCGGAATGATTGGCGTGCCGATGAACTGTTGTCGGCTTCTTCGTTTTTGCCCCACGCATCGCGTGCCGGTGGCAGCAGGATGTCGAGGATACGGTCTTCGGCCAGCTCTTCAGCACGGAAGCGGACTTTTTCGGTGGCCTGCTGGTGGGTCATCTTCATCGCCACATCCGTCAAATCGCGGATAATGGTTTCGACTTCCTTACCCACGTAGCCGACTTCGGTGAACTTGGTCGCTTCGACCTTGATGAACGGCGCATTGGCCAGTTTGGCCAGGCGACGGGCGATTTCTGTTTTACCCACACCGGTCGGGCCGATCATCAGGATGTTTTTCGGGGTGACTTCAACACGCAGCTCTTCAGGTAGCTGCATGCGGCGCCAGCGGTTACGCAGGGCAATGGCCACTGCACGCTTGGCTTTGTCCTGACCGATGATATGGCGGTCAAGCTCGTGGACGATTTCGCGAGGAGTCATTTCAGACATAGCCCTTCCTTATTATTCTTCAAGCTCTTCAATAGTGTGGAACTGGTTGGTGAAGACGCAAATATCACCAGCAATGGTCAGTGATTTTTCGGCGATTTCACGGGCGCTGAGGTCGGTGTTCTCCAGCAGTGCGGTTGCCGCTGCTTGAGCGAAGTTACCGCCTGAGCCAATGGCAATCAGGTCGTTCTCCGGTTGAACCACATCACCGTTACCCGTGATGATCAGCGAGCCGGTTTCGTCTGCGACGGCCAGTAGGGCTTCCAGTTTGCGTAGCATACGGTCGGTACGCCAGTCTTTTGCCAGTTCCACCGCTGCTTTTAGCAGGTGGCCTTGGTGCATTTCCAGCTTGCGCTCGAAACGTTCGAATAGGGTGAAGGCGTCCGCTGTGCCGCCAGCAAAGCCAGCCAGAACTTTGTTGTTGTATAAACGGCGTACTTTGCGGGCGTTACCTTTCATGACGGTGTTGCCTAGGGAAACCTGGCCATCACCTGCGATAACGACTTTACCGTTTCGACGAACAGATACGATAGTTGTCACGGTTTTACCTCTTTTGGTCTGCTCCGGCCATCATGCCGGTTTCGATATAATGGAGATCTGGGGACGAGGAGGAAAAGTTTCAAGGGGGAGAGCAATGGATACGGCGATGAGTGTGAGTCATCGCATAGCGGGATGGATGTTATCCCGCTATCAGATGGGTTATTGACGCTAGGCTGAGGTTATTCCCAGAACCAAATCGCACATGGCTCGATACCGGCCCGGCGAAGCTGGTTGCGATCACTTTCAGCTTTGCGTTTTTGCGGGTAAGGGCCGAGCACGACCCGGTACCAGTTGCCTTTTTCGCCTTGGCTGACCTTGATTTGGCTGGTCAACCCCTGAAAAGCGATCATCGCCTTGCGTTCTTCGGCCTGGCTTTGGCTGCGGTAGGCACCGCACTGCATCAAGTATGGCTTGGTAGGAGCTTGCTCTTTTTTGGCTTCGACTTGTACTTCTTTGTTTTCGAGCTCTTCAATGTAGCGCCATTTCTCTTCCGGTTTCGGCGGAAGCGGTTTCGTTGCTTTGGGCGGCGTCACCGATTCCGTCTTCGGCTTTATCGGCTTGACCTGTATCGGCGGACTGGTCTGTTGCTGGGATTGTGGTGCCGGGTTGGCTGACAGGTAATACAGCCCATAACCCAAAGTTCCAACCAAACATAGTGCGATAGCTGCCCATTTGAACGGGAAGCCATTGCTTGGAGCTTGATTGCGGTTGCCTCGGGGTTTCTTGGCGGCGGCTCTGCCGCGTTTGACGTAATCTTTGGTTGCCACAGTGTCAATCAGTAAAAGGTGAGTTGAATAAACCTATGGTACAAATTTGCGTCAGCTCTGACCAGACCTTGCGATGCATCCTGACTTTTAGGTTGCACCGGAAGGCATAGGTTTTGTGAGCTTGTACCCAAAAAAATGGCAGTGAGCCGGTTTAGTTGACGGGAGGTGCAGCACTTTCGCGGATCACCAACTTGGCATCAAGCAGGCGTGAGCCAGACGCAATGTCTTTACCTTTGAGGATATCGAGCAGCATCATCATCGATTGGCGGCCGATCTCGTAGCGAGGCTGGGATACGGTGGTCAGCGGGGGATCGCAGTATTCAGCAAACTGGATATCATCGAATCCGACAATAGACAGATCCTGCGGTACGCGGAATCCCAGGCGTTTGGCTTGCTGCATGGCACCGATTGCCATCACGTCATTGTGGCACAACAGGGCCGTTGGTGGCTCAGGCAGCGATAAGAGGGCGGTGACGGCACGGGCGCCGCCGGCAAAACTGAAGTCGCTCTTGACCGTATACGCAGGATTGAGTTCAACCCCGGCCCGGCGCAGCGCCTGCTGGTAACCTTGGGAGCGGAACTGGCATAGGGCGGCATTGTCAGGCCCAGTGACTTGGGCAATGCGTTTGTGCCCCATCTGGGTTAGATAGTTGACGGCCTCGAAAGCGGCAGTCAGGTTGTCGATATGGACTGTTGGCAGTTCGAGTTCCGGGGCAAATTCACATGCCATGACCATCGGCGGCAGGTTCTTTTGCTCGGGTTTACTGACATCAAAGGGGAGATCGGTGCCGAGTAACAGCATTCCGTCGGCTTGTTTGGTGAACACTAGGTTTACAAACGAATTTTCACGGGTTTTTTGTTGCCCACTATCGCCCAGCAGGACCAAATAGCCATGCTCCATTGCCGCTTCTTCGATACCCCTGATGATCTCGGTGAAATAGGGATCACAGATATCGGGTACGATAGTGACGATGGTTTTTGATTCGTTGCGACGAAGATTCCTAGCCAGTGAATTGGGTGAATAGCCAGCATCCATGACAGCCTGTTCGACCTTTTTCCGGGTCGAGGCTGACACTTTTTCCGGGTTCATCAGGGCACGGGAGACCGTGGCCGTCGAGACACCGGCGAGCTGGGCAACATCCTTCATTGTCGCCATAATTAAGGTTCCTCTCTATTATTTTTCTCTCTTTTGCCGCTGGGGGATCATGGCCAAAACGGCCGATACCTGAGCCAGCGAGCTTGTTATTGTAGGCTGTCTGCCGGGGATTAAACATGCTTTAAACAGCATAAATTACATCCAATACGTGACTTAGGTCGCATTGTTCATTTTAAGTTAAATCCTGCGGTTCGACATCAATAGACCAACGGATTTTCTTGGCAAGAGGCAGCAAAGCGATGGCTGGCTTGGCAACAGACAGCCACTGTTGCAATGCCCTGCGGCTAGGTGCTTGTAGCAGCAATTGCCAACGGTAGCGGCCCGCCCTGCGCGACAGCGGAGCGGGGTTAGGGCCCATCACCATCGTCTCTTGGCTGGCGACAGGGCTGGTTTCGAAAATGCCTCTCACCTGCTGGAGGAACTGCTCAACCAGTTCGCTTTGGTTGGCCTCGGCCCGAAGCAGGGCCAAGTAGGTGAACGGTGGCAGCCATGCCTGCTTGCGCTCGCTCAGGGCGCCCGAGGCGAAGTGATCGTAGCCCTTGTAGAGTAGAGCCTGGAGCAAGGTGTGTTCGGGGTGATGGGTTTGTAATACCACTTCACCGGGTTTGCTGGCCCGTCCCGCACGGCCTGCGACCTGGATAAATAGCTGAGCCAGGCGTTCGCTGGCCCGGAAATCGTTGCTGAATAGCGCGCTGTCGACATCAAGCAGGGCGACCAGGGTGACATCGGGGAAATGGTGACCCTTAGCCAACATCTGGGTGCCGATCAATATCTGGTATTCGTTGTTGCGAATCGCCTCGAGGTAGTGCTCAAGGCTGCCCTTGCGACGGGTGCTGTCACGGTCGATACGCACGGTCCTGTAATCCGGGAACAACATCTCGAGCTGCTGCTCGAGCTGTTCGGTGCCGACACCGACCGCATTAAGCTGGGTCGAGCCGCACTGGCCGCACTGGTGCATCATTGGGCGCTGGGTGGCGCAGTGGTGGCAGCGCAGCTCGCCGCTTTGCTGGTGGAACGTATAATAGGCGTCACAACGTTTGCACTCGGCCAGCCAGCCACAGTCATGGCAGATCACCGCTGGGGCGAACCCGCGACGGTTGAGAAACAGCATGACCTGATTACCGTCTTCAAGGTGCTGGCGCATTCTGGCGATCAGTGGTGCGGATAATCCTGCCTCCAGATATTGTCCTTTGACGTCCAGTACGCCATGGCGGGCCGCTTGGGCGGTACCAGCCCGGCGTGACAAGATCAGGTGGTGATACTTGCCACTTTTGGCGTTCTGCAGGGTTTCCAGCGCAGGGGTCGCCGATCCGAGAACGATTGGAATATTGGCTTGGCTGGCACGCATCACGGCCAGATCCCGGGCATGGTAGCGCAGGCTGTCCTGTTGTTTGTAGGATGCGTCATGCTCCTCGTCGACAATAATAATGCCGAGGTTGGTAAATGGCGTGAACAGGGCTGAACGGGTACCGATGATGATCCCTGCCTGGTTATCCCGTCCGGCAAGCCAGGCCGACAGCCGCTCGGTGTCGTTGAGCCCGGAGTGGATCGTCTCCAGTGGCACATTGAAGCGGCGGCGGAAGCGGTTGATGGTTTGCGGTGTCAGGCCAATTTCTGGCACCAGAATCAACGCCTGCTTTCCGGCAGCCAACACAGGCTCAAGCAAGTTAAGGTAGACCTCGGTCTTGCCCGAGCCGGTGACACCTTCTAGCAGGTAGCAGCCAAATTCCGGGTTGGCGTTGACACTGGCAATCGCCAAGGCTTGTTCCTCGTTGAGACGGGGTTTATCCTCGGTAACTGCGAACTGCGATTGCCAGTGACGTAGGGCGGGTGTTTGCTCAATCGCTTCAATCCAGCCTTTTTCGGCCAAGGCTTTCAAAGTGGCATTGCTGACCTCTTCAGCCAGCAGGGCTTCATGGCTCAAGGCCCTCTGGCGCAGCATAGTCAGGACTTGGACCTGGCGCGGTGCCCGCTTGAGAGCTGTTAATGGCTGGTTGTGGCCGGCGTCGGTCAGTTGCCACATTTTCAAGGCTGACGGTGCGGCTTCCCGGCCTTTTCGCAGTAACGCAGGCATCGCATTAGCCAAGCAGTCACCGAGCGGATATTGGTAATACTGGCTGGCCCATGTGAGTAGCTTGAATAGGTTCGGCTCCCACAGTGGCACTTCATCCAGCACGCTGTTGATGGGCTTGAGTTGGTTGATCGGAAAATCGGACGTATCCGTCAGTGCCATCACGATCCCAACGAGCTGCTGCCGCCCAAACGGCACTTTGACCCGCCCGCCGATAGCAGGCTGCTGGCCTGGCTTGACCAAGTAATCAAATTGCTTGTCCAGAGGGACAGGGAGGGCCACTCGGGCAATGTTGGGCGTCATATTTAACCGCTAAATCCGCATGTACTAAGATAGAGAAGTGTACCTTGCCCAGCCTCGGGCGGCAAAGCGGCGAAAAAAGGCGCATATTGGTTGATCTGAGCTACGCGATTGATTACTATACGCCGCCTAATTTGGCGTATTGGCAGTTCAGCCGTTACGTGTATTTATTAACGACGTGTGGTGCCCGGCTTTGGATCGGGAGAGCGACACGGCCTTACTTTTGAGGTTATCCCATGAAACAAGGTATTCACCCAGAGTACACTGCAGTAAACGCTCGTTGTTCTTGCGGCAACACTTTCGTATTTAACTCTACTATGGGTAAAGACATCAACCTAGATGTATGCGACAAGTGTCACCCTTTCTACACTGGTAAGCAGCGTCAGGTTAGCTCTGGTGGCCGTATCGACAAATTCAACAAGCGTTTCGGTGCGCTTTCTAGCAAGTAATTGCCAGTTGAATGTCGAAGAAGGGGATGCTTGCGCATCCCTTTTTTTATCCCCATTTTTTCTACCGTAGTTTTGTCCGCGCTATTCCCTATCTGTATCCAGTTGCCTTTAATGTTGGCGATTCCATCCGCTAGCCATCACTTCAGGCGCTATATTCCCCATCAATCTCAGCTATGCAGTCTGGGAATCATTGGATCGACCAGATGTTCGGTGCTAGGATTTTGTGCTGCCATAGAATATGATCTATGTCCAAATTCTAAAATAAAGTCACCCAAGTCAGGATTTCGAACACTATGTCTGAAGATTTTCGCCAGCAGGCCCTTCACTACCATGCTTACCCCGTACCCGGAAAAATTGCCGTTGAACTCACCAAGCCGGCTAACACCGTAGAGGATCTGGCCCTAGCCTACAGCCCAGGTGTGGCTGAGCCTGTGCGTGAAATCGCGCAAAATGCAGAGAACGTCTACAAGTACACCGGTAAAGGCAATATGGTGGCGGTGATCACCAATGGTACCGCTATCCTTGGCTTGGGTAACTTGGGCCCATTGGCATCAAAACCTGTCATGGAAGGTAAAGCACTGTTGTTCAAGCGTTTTGCTGGCCTGGACTCGATTGATATCGAAGTGAAGCACCGTACCATCGATGAGTTTGTCGATACGGTGGCGAACATTGCCGATACGTTTGGCGGGATCAACCTGGAAGATATCAAGGCCCCGGACTGTTTTGAAATCGAAAAACGTCTAATTGAACGCTGTCATGTACCGGTGTTCCATGATGATCAGCATGGTACGGCGATTGTCACTGCAGCGGGTATGCTCAATGCGCTTGAGTTGCAAGGCAAGAACATCAACGAAGCGGTGATTGTCTGTTTGGGTGCTGGTGCTGCGGCTGTAGCGTGTATGGAACTGCTGATTAAGTGTGGTGCCCAGCGCGAGAAGATCTACATGCTTGACCGCAAGGGGGTGATCCACACCCGTCGTGACGATATTAACGAATACAAGCAGCTGTTTGCCAACAACACTGACAAGCGTACGCTGGAAGATGTGATTGAAGGTGCGGATATCTTTGTCGGCGTATCGGGTCCCGATCTGTTGGCACCGGAAGCGCTGAAACTGATGGCCGACAAGCCAGTAGTCTTTGCGTGTTCTAACCCGGATCCTGAAATCAAGCCTGAGCTGGCTCATGCCGTTCGCGATGATTTGATCATGGGTACTGGCCGCTCGGACTACCCGAACCAGGTAAACAACGTTATCTGCTTCCCGTTTATCTTCCGTGGGGCACTGGATGTTCGCGCGAGCGAAATCAATGACGAGATGAAGCTCGCGGCCGTTGACGCTATCCGCGCACTGGCAAAAGAGCCGGTACCGGCAGAAGTGGTTGCGGCGGCAGGTGCCGACAAGCTTGAATTTGGTACAGAATACATTATCCCTAAACCGATGGACCCACGCCTGTTGCCACGTGTTGCCAAGGCTGTAGCCCAAGCGGCGGTAGACTCGGGCGTTGCGCGAATTGATATGCCTGTCGGTTACATGGAAGCGAAGTAATTCCTTCAAGTTGTATCGCATACAAAAAAACCAGCCATATGGCTGGTTTTTTTTATCGTCATAAACTGCAGGCATTATACGTAGCAGTCTACTTGGATGTTGGATGCTTATTCGTTGATATCTTCGTAGGTGATGCCCATTTCTTCCATCAGCGCTTTGGCCTCAGCAGGAAGATCGTCCGGACGGTCTTTACGGATATCATCGTCGGTCGGGAGTGGCTGGCCAGTATAGGCATGCAGGAAGGCCTCGCACAGTAGTTCACTGTTGGTGGCGTGGCGCAAGTTATTGACCTGGCGACGAGTACGTTCATCTGTCAGGATTTTCAGAACCTTCAATGGAATCGAAACTGTAATTTTTTTGACTTGCTCGTTTTTCTTACCGTGTTCCGCGTAAGGGCTGATGTATTCGCCATTCCACTCTGCCATTTGTTACCTTCTCAGCGATATAAAAGTGATGAAATATAGTATGCCTGAATTTTAGCGGGATTTACTGCCATAAGCAAAGACATATAGACGTCTAGAAGTGTTGACGTCTTCGTCGATTGTCGCTATGTTGTTGCATAAAAGTTATTCGACAGGGCCGCCCTGACAAGGAAAGTAATAATGAGTGACAAGAAGCTAGCCACCGTCGCTGTTCGCACCGGCATCGAATCCGATACCCAGTATAATGCTGTGGTTCCTCCTCTCTATTTAACCTCGACCTATAGCTTCTCGCAACTGGGAGAGGTGCCGCAATATGATTATTCTCGTTCTGGCAACCCCACTCGCAATACGCTGGCTGATGCGCTAGCTGAGCTTGAGGGGGGCGCAGGCGCGGTCGTGACCAACTGTGGTACGGCGGCCATCAACTTGCTTGCCTCTGCATTGATTGGGCCGGAAGATTTGATTATTGCTCCGCATGATTGTTATGGCGGCACCTATCGCTTGTTCAATACCCGTGCGGCAAAGGGCGACTTCAAGGTTCGATTCATTGACCAAACGGATCCGGCTGCTGTCGCTGAAGCGTTGGCACTGCAGCCCAAGCTGATCTGGGTAGAAACCCCGTCAAACCCATTGTTACGCATTGTGGATGTGGCGGAGCTCTGTGCTACAGCGAAGCAGACTGGGGCATTGGTGGCTGTCGACAATACTTTCCTCTCTCCGATCCTCCAGCAGCCTATCGCGTTGGGTGCCGATTTTGTTGTTCATTCAACGACCAAATATATTAATGGCCATTCGGATGTGGTCGGTGGTGTTTTGATTTCCAAGACCGAAGAGCATGCAGAAGAGATTGCCTGGTGGGCAAACTGTATCGGTGCGACCGGGGCGCCATTCGATGCCTATATGACATTGCGGGGACTGCGGACCTTGGCACCAAGAATGCGGATGCATGAAGAAAATAGCCGACAGATCTTGGCATACCTGCAGCAACAGCCGCTGGTTGGCAACATTTACCACCCGAGCCAGCCTGAGCACCCGGGCCATGCCATTGCGCTCAAGCAGCAAAAGGGCTTCGGGGCGATGCTGAGCTTTGAAATGGCTGGCGGCATGGCGCAGCTGGAAGTGTTTGTAAAAGAGCTAAACTGTTTCTCATTGGCGGAATCATTAGGCGGGACCGAGAGTTTGATTTGTCACCCTGCCAGCATGACACACCGTGCGATGTCGGATGAAGCTCAGGCCGAAGCGGGTTTGAAGCCGTCGCTGTTAAGACTGTCGGTTGGCCTAGAGGATCCTGAAGATTTGATTGCTGATCTTGAGCAGGCTTTCAATAAAGCCTCGGAGGTGGCCTAAATGAGCGTTTCTTTTGCACGTCAACTGCATAAGTTCGGGGGCAGCAGCCTGGCTGATCCCGAGTGCTACCTACGGGTGGCAGACATTTTGCGGGAATACTCGAACGATAACGATTTAGTGGTGGTGTCGGCGGCTGGCAAGACGACTAACGGTTTGATTGAGTGGCTTGAACTGTTGGATAAAGACGGCCGTCAGGCCCATGAAGCCCTGCAGTCATTGCGCAGTTTTCAGCAGACACTGATTGAGTCGTTGTTGGATGGGGAGGCGGCCGATGAGCTGTTGACCCAGCTGCACCTAGAGCTGGGCGAGTTATCAAGCCTGGCGGAAAAGCCCCGGGATGAAGCCGAGCAAGCCAAGGTGTTGGGTCACGGTGAGCAATGGTCAGCCCGTTTGTTGGCCGCCTTGCTGAGCAAACAGCAATTGCCGGCGGTGAGCTTAGACTCTCGTTGCTTCCTGCGTGCTGAGCGCTCTGCACAGCCGGAAGTGGACCGCGCCCTGTCACGACCGCTGCTCAAGGAGCAGTTGGCCCAATATAGCCAGCAGCGGGTGGTGATCACCGGCTTCATGGCTCAGAACAGTGCAGGTGAGACCGTACTGCTCGGGCGTAATGGCTCTGATTATTCGGCGACGGTGATCGGTGCGTTGGCCGATGTTGATCGTGTCACCATCTGGAGTGATGTTGCGGGGGTCTACAGTGCCGATCCTCGCAAGGTTGCCGATGCCTGCCTGTTGCCACTGTTACGCCTTGATGAAGCCAGTGAACTGGCGCGCTTGGCGGCGCCGGTATTGCATAGCCGTACGTTGCAGCCGGTCGCTCAAAGTGCCATTGATTTGACCCTTCGCTGCAGCCATCTGCCGGAGCAGGGTTCGACCCGGGTCGAGCGGGTTCTGGCCTCTGGGCGCGGTGCCAAAATCATCACCTCGCTGGACGAGGTCTGCCTGATTGAGCTGTCGGTGACTCGAGCTCATGATTTTGCGCCTATCGCTACTGATATCGAGCGTTTCCTGCAGCGTACTCAATTGCAGCCTCTCGCCCGCTGTTTTGAACCGGATAAAGGTCGGGTGCAGCTGGCTTATACCGCCGAGGTTGTAAATAGCGTATTGGCCCAGCTGCAGGACAGCGGCATTGCCGCGGAGTTGCGCTTGCGTGAGGGCTTCTCGTTGGTGGCGGCAGTGGGCGCCGGGGTGGTGAACAATGCCGTCCATTGCTATGGGTTCTATCAGCAGCTCAAAGGCCAGGCGTTGGAGTTTATTGCCGAGTCTGAATCGGGCTTGAGCCTCGTTGCTGTGCTGCGCAAGGCCGATACTGACAGCTTGATCCAGGGGATCCACCAGAGTTTGTTCCAGGCCCAGAAACGTATTGGTCTCGTTCTCTGTGGCAAGGGCAATATCGGCAGTCGCTGGCTGGAGTTGTTCGAGCGCGAGAAGGCGACGCTGGAGAAGCGTCATGGCATGAGCTTTACCTTGATCGGGGTGGTCGATAGCCGTCGCCACTGGATTGATTTTGACGGTATTGATGCCGGCCGGGCTCATAATGCGTTTGATGATGAGTCGGTTGGATATGACCGAACCGATGGCGATTGGCTCTCGGTGCTGGCCCACCATACCTATGATGATGTGATGGTGCTGGATGTGACAGCTAGCAGCGAACTGGCTGCGCGTTACCCGCAGGTAGCAGAGTCAGGGCTACACCTGATTTCAGCCAACAAAGTCGCTGGCTCGGCGTCTGGCAAGGATTACCACCAAGTGATTGATGCCTTTGCCAAGAGTAGCCGTTTCTGGCTCTACAACGCCACCGTTGGTGCTGGGCTACCGGTCAATCATACGGTACGTGATTTACGTGAGAGTGGCGATGAAATCATTGCCTTGTCGGGGATTTTCTCTGGTACCTTGTCTTGGCTGTTCCAGCAGTATGATGGCTCGGTACCGTTCTCGCAGCTGGTTGAGCTGGCGTGGCAGCAAGGCCTGACCGAGCCGGATCCTCGCCATGACTTGGATGGCAGCGATGTGATGCGTAAGCTGGTTATTTTGGCGCGCGAATCGGGTTTGTCACTGGAGCCTGAGCAGGTCAAGGTCGAAACCTTGGTACCGGATTCGCTGGCGGCGCTTGGCGTGGATGACTTCTTCGAGCAGGCTGCAGAGTTGGATGAATTGCTGCATGAACGTCTGCTCAAGGCCCAGAGAGAAGAGAAGGTACTGCGCTACATCGCTCGCTTGGATCGCCATGGTAAGGCGGCGGTGGGAATAGAGGCGCTGCCTCGCGAGCATGCTCTGGCCAACTTGCTGCCATGCGATAATATTTTTGCTATCGAAAGCCACTGGTACCGCGATAACCCATTGGTGATCCGTGGTCCGGGGGCCGGCCGAGACGTGACGGCAGGTGCCCTGCTATCGGATATCAACCGCCTGGCTTCGATGTTGTAAAGGCGTTTAGCTGGGGAGGTAATGGATGGGGTGGTGAGTGGTATATGCTAAAAGGCTGCCGCTCCTGTGGCGCATTGCACTAATATTCATTATTCAGCCAGATTAAGTCTCTGCCGGAATCCGTCATGACCTTAAAGCCCGCTATTGGCGGGCTTTGTGCTATCTGTGTATGTTGAAGTTATTGCAATTTGAAGTTGAAAATTATTCATGATCATGATGTTGACAATAAATTGGTTACAAGACATTCTGTAGACATATAGACGTCTAAACGGTTATTTGGATGTCTCCGTTTAGGGAGTGGCCGCGAGCCAATACGAGTAAGGAAAGGATTATGGGATATTCACACGCAAGTAACCTGGATTCACTGAACCAGAATATTGCTGACATTGACGGTAACATCAATGTGTCATTCGAGTTCTTTCCGCCGAGCAGTGAGCAGATGGAGCAGACGCTGTGGAATTCCATTCACCGCCTGAAAACGCTGCAACCGAAATTTGTCTCGGTGACCTACGGGGCCAACTCGGGCGAGCGTGACCGTACCCACTCAATCATCAAAGATATCAAAGATCAGACGGGCCTTGTCGCGGCCCCGCACCTGACTTGTATCGATGCAACCCGTGATGAGTTGCGTACCATTGCCCGTGACTATTGGAATAATGGTATTCGCGATATTGTGGCCCTTCGTGGCGACTTGCCCGAGCAAGGTACCAAGCCCGATATGTATGCGGCAGACTTGGTTGAGTTGCTGCGCTCGGAAGCCGACTTTGATATCTCGGTTGCTGCCTATCCGGAAGTCCACCCGGAAGCCAAGAGCGCACAGGCGGATCTTATTAATCTCAAACGCAAAGTCGATGCCGGTGCCAGCCGTGCCATTACCCAGTTTTTCTTTGATGTCGAAAGCTATCTGCGCTTTCGCGACCGTTGTGTGGCGGCGGGTATCGATGTCGAAATCGTACCGGGGATCTTGCCTGTCTCCAATATGAATCAGGCCAAGCGTTTTGCGAATGCTAACAACGTGAGGATCCCTGGTTGGCTTGAGAAGCAGTATGAGGGGTTGGATGATGATCTGCTCAGCCGCCAGATGGTCGGTGCCAGCAATGCCATCGACATGGTGCGGGTACTCAGTCGTGAAGGGGTGAAAGATTTCCACTTTTATACCCTAAATCGTGCCGAGCTGACCTATGCGATTTGCCATACACTAGGGGTGCGTGCCAAAGCCTAATTTTGCCTCTTCGGGGTCGAGATAAAAGAAAAGCCGCATTGAGCGGCTTTTTTATGTTTGGTAGTCAGTGCTTAAAGTGCAACCGGGCTACCCGCTGAGTCCATGTCCTTCAGTTCGGTCAACACTTCCTCGGCCCAGTCAATCCATGCCTGACGGTTGTGGATCGCACGGCGAAGGGTTAGACGGTCAAGACGGGATTGGCGATCGAGGTTTTTGTGGTCAGCAAAATGGATCTTTTCCATTTCGTTGTAGTGGTTGATAAGGGTATGCGACTCTTCAATCAGGCCTTCGAGCTGCTGTTGCATTGGCTCTGAATTGTGCACACCGCAAACGACCAGCTTAGCTGAAAACTCATCGCGGATGGTTGGGTTGCGGGCAGGTTCTTGGAACCATTCAAACAGGGCCTGACGGCCCAGATCGGTAATGGAATACACCTTACGATCGGGTTTGCCTTCTTGTGGTTCAAGTTGACAGGTTACCTGGTTGTTGCCGGCCATTTTGTTCAACTCGCGATACACTTGCTGGTGGCTGGCTTTCCAGAAATAACCAATACTATGGGAAAACTCTTTGGTGATATCGTAACCGGTGGCATCGCGGTTACTCAACACAGTTAAAATAACGTGTGGTAGTGACATCTCTTCTATCCGTTAAAATACTACATAAAAAAATAACTCGAATGGCCTGGCCGGAGGTGGCCGCAACGTACCCATCGCTCATTGGCGTTTTTATAATCGTATTGTTGCAGTGCCTGATCGAGATCACATAGCATACACATCAACGGACTATTTTTCGACATCAGAGCGAGATATCGACGAAAACGGGTGCAACCAATTGCCCGTCTTGTGATGCTGGTCTATATATTGCGAGATAATTTGTATTTGTTCTTTGATGCAAGTGGTTTTCTATCAAGCAGTTTCACTGCGTTAGGTTTTATTTTAGCTGACATAATATCTGTGGGGCTGTCTCAATAATGAGGCGATAAAAAAATAGCGGAATAAAAAAAGGCTACCGCGATAGCGGTAGCCTTTTGTTGGTGATGTTTGTCGCACTTAACCGGTGTTACGCATGCCCGTTGCAATACCGGCAATGGTCACCATCAAGGCTTCTTCCAGCATCGGAGAAGGTGTTTCTTGGCGGCGGGTACGGTAGAGCAGTTCGGCCTGAAGCATATTCAATGGTTCGACGTAGATATTACGCAGGCGGATGGACTCGGCACCCCATGGGTTTTGCTCCATTAGGTGGGCGCTGTTTTCCACGGTGAGAACGGCCTTGATATCTTTCTGCAGCTGATCACGAAGTTTTTGGCCTGTAGGCCATAGTGACTTTTCGGTCAGGCGTTGGTCATAGTATTCGGCAATCCCGATATTGGTCTTGGTAAAGACCATTTCCAGCATCCCTAGGCGGGTTGAGAAGAATGGCCACTCACGGCACATCTCTTCCAGCTGTGGGGCATGGCCCTTGTCAATCGAAAATTGGATCGCTTCACCGGCACCCAACCAAGCTGGCAGGATCAAACGGTTCTGGCTCCAGGCGAAAATCCACGGGATAGCTCGCAGACTCTCTACGCCGCCTTTCGGATTACGTTTGGCAGGACGTGAGCCCAGTGGTAGTTTGCCCAGCTCCAGCTCAGGGGTTGCGGCACGGAAGTACGGAACAAACTTTTCGTTGCCACGTACCACATCGCGGTAGGCGTCGCAGGAGACTTCAGACAAGACATCCATCAGTTCGCGCCATTCTTGTTTCGGCTGCGGTGGCGGCATCAGGTTAGCTTCAAGGATCGCACTGGCATACAGGCTCAGGCTGTTAACCGCGACTTCCGGCAGACCCAGCTTGAAGCGGATCATCTCGCCTTGTTCGGTAACGCGTAGACCGCCTTTCAGGCTGCGCGGTGGCTGTGATAACAGTGCGGCGTGAGCAGGGGCACCGCCACGACCGATAGAGCCGCCACGACCGTGGAATAGGGTCAGCTCAACAGCAGCCTCTTCACAGACGTTAACCAGAGATTCCATTGCATGGTACTGGGCCCAGCCTGCCGCCATGACGCCGGCATCTTTTGCTGAGTCGGAATAGCCAATCATTACCATCTGGTGGTTCTGGATGTAGCCGCGGTACCAGTCGATGTTCATTAACTGCTTGATCACGCTCTCGGCATTGTTGAGATCTTCCAGGGTCTCGAACAGCGGGCAGACATCCATGCGGAATTTGCAACCGGCTTCTTGTAGCAGCAGGTGAACAGCCAGTACATCGGAGGCGGTACGGGCCATGGAAATCACGTAGGCACCCAGTGCCTCTCGAGGTTGATCGGCAATCGCCTTGCAAGTGTCGATGACTTCTTTGACTTCCGCTGACGGTTCCCAGTCGCGCGGGAGTAGCGGACGCTTGGATGACAGCTCACGGACAAGGAATGCCACTTTGTCCTGCTCGCTCCACTGATCGTAGTCACCGAGACCGAGGTAGCGGGTCAGCTCTGAAATAACGTTGGAGTGGCGGGTGCTTTCCTGGCGAATATCAAGGCGTACCAGATGCACACCGAAACACTTGATTCGGCGCAGTACGTCAAGCAGCAGGCCGTCGGCGATGATCCCCATGTCGCAGTCATGGAGAGAGCGGTAACATGCGTACAGCGGGTCCCATAGCTGTTCGATATCGTCGATGATCCCGAAGCTAGGGGCATCGAGGCCTTTGATCTTGGCATCAAGCACGTCACGGGTATTGGTTAGCTTGGCGCGGAGATCCTTGAGGATGGCACGGTACGGTTCATGTTCGTCACCAGCCAATTCACGTAGCTCGTCGTTACACTTGACCATCGACAGCTCGCTGACCAGCTCCTTGACATCCTGCAGGTAGAGATCAGCGGCTTTCCAGCGTGACAGCAACAATACTTCGCGGGTCACCTCGGAGGTCACAAACGGGTTACCGTCGCGGTCACCGCCCATCCATGACGAGAAGGTCACCGGTGCTGCATCAATCGGCAGCCTTTCGCCCAGGTGGGCTGTCAATTTCTCATCAAACTGACGCAGGAATTCCGGCACGGCGTGCCACAGCGAGTTTTCAACCACCGCAAAGCCCCATTTGGCTTCATCGAGTGGGGTTGGGCGCTGTTTACGGATCACGTCGGAATGCCATGCCTGGGCTATCAGCTGCTCTAGGCGGCGTTCGACACGCTGGCGCTCGCTGGCCGACAGCTCGCTAAGCTCCAGTTTGGAAAGGCATTTGTTGATCTGTACCAGCTTGTGGATCATGGTGCGGCGGGCAATTTCCGTCGGGTGGGCTGTCAGTACCAGATCAATATTAAGTTCGCGAACCGCCTGAATAGAATCGAATTGGCTGATGTCCTGCTCATCCAGTTTGGCAAACAGGGCATCGATAGAGTCTGGGCTGCAGATATGTTCTTCACTATGGCGAGACACCGTATGATACTGCTCGGCAATGTTGGTTAGGTTCAAGAACTGGCTGAAGGCCCTAGCAACAGGCAGTAACTGATCGTCTGGCAGGTTCTGCAGTTCGTCGATCAGCTTGGCACGATCATCCTGGTTACCTGACCGGGCAGATTTGGACAGTTTGCGGATGGTCTCTACTTTACCCAGTAGCGCTTCACCATGCGCATCCTTGATTGTCGTGCCCAGCATGTGGCCGAGCATACTGACGTTGCTTCTAAGCGCGCTGTACTTTTCGTTCATATCGCATCCATCTCGTAAATTTATTACATCCAATTAACTCAATAGACAACAATCTAGCCGTGTTCAGGCTTTGAGGTCAACATTGATCGTCATAACTGGTAAGAAAACGACAGTGCATTGATTTTTATCATGTTATGAAACCAGCGTTGTAACAAAGTGTCACGAAGAGGGCGTGATAAAGCACAAAAAGTGCGTGCTTGTTGTGCAATGTGTCGCAAAAGGCGGCATGCAGCGGTCAATTCAGTGCTTTGTTCTGCTCTATATAGACAGATCGTGGATGCAGAGGTGGGGAGGCTGACGGAAATACTATTTTTTATCCATGAAGAGTTGACAGCGATAGTAAATATCGGTAAAAACATATTAATTCAAAAGATATGAATAAAAATATCAATGTTGAGTGATGGTTAACAAGCAAGGACAGTTAACCGAACGGTATCAAGAATTGTAACGGAAATAGGTACGAAATCCCATGAACCAAGCGACTAGCCAATCACAACATCCCCTCCGACGACGCTGAGTTTCGCTTGGTGCCTCTGCGCACCCCATCTCGAGGCAGCCCTGCTGTCAGCAATACCTCCAACACCCATAAATCAAACAAACGGACTTATTATGTTGAACACCCATATTATCGGTGCCAGCGGCTACACCGGCGCAGAGCTGGCTAAAATGGTACACCTGCATCCGCACCTTAACTTGGCGGGTTTGTATGTCTCAGCCAACAGTCTCGATGCCAACAAGCCTATCAGTGATCTCCACGGCCAGCTCAAGGGCATTGTCGATATGCCGCTGCAACCATTGCTAGCACCAGCGGGTGTTGCGAAGGCTGGGGAGATTGTATTGCTGGCAACGGCCCATGAAGTGAGCCATGACCTGGCGCCGGTGTTTTTGGCTGCAGGTTGCCAGGTGTTTGATTTATCTGGTGCCTTTCGGGTTCAGGGGGATGCGTTCTATACCCAGTATTATGGCTTCGAACACCAGTTCCCAGCGTGGTTAGAGCAAGCGGTTTACGGTCTTGCTGAATGGAACCACGATGCTATCGCCACCGCCCAGCTCATTGCTGTTCCGGGCTGTTACCCTACCGCCTCGCAACTGGCGCTGAAGCCGCTGTTGCAAAGTCAGCTGCTGGATACCCAGCAGTGGCCGGTGATCAATGCGGTAAGCGGCGTGTCAGGCGCTGGTCGCAAGGCGTCAATGACCAATAGCTTCTGCGAAGTCAGCCTGCAGGCTTACGGCATTTTTACCCACCGCCACCAGCCTGAAATCGCGACCCACTTAGATCAGGATGTGATTTTCACCCCTCACCTTGGCAATTTCAAACGCGGTATTTTGGCCACCATCACGGCTAAATTGGCCGATGGCGTAACCAGTAAGCAGGTCGAAGTAGCTATGGCTGCGGCCTATGGGGCGAAAGGGGATAAGCACGCAGTCCGTTTACTGGGTCAGCAAGCAGCGAAACTGCAGAGTGTGGTCAACACGTGCTTTTGTGATATCGGCTGGCAGGTACAGGGAAGACACATTATTTTAACGTCTGCGATCGATAATCTGCTCAAGGGAGCATCTTCGCAAGCGATGCAGTGCATAAATATTCGAAATGGTTTCCCTCAGCTTACAGCGTTGGTATAAAGGTTAGGAGAGTCACGATGAATCAGGTTCCTTTGGTAATAAAACTTGGCGGTGCCGTATTGTCTTGCGGTGAAACCCTTGGAAAATTGTTTGGCGCTATCAGTGCCTACCAGCAGCAGGCGCAGCGCCCGCTGGTTCTGGTGCATGGTGGCGGCTACTTGGTCGATGACTTGATGGCCAAGCTCCAATTGGAAACGGTGAAGAAAGAGGGGCTTCGGGTTACACCGCCTGAGCAAATTCCCTATATCGCCGGTGCGTTGGCGGGCACTGCCAATAAGTTGCTGCAAGGGCAGGCGCAAAAAGCGGGGGTTGCAGCTGTCGGTCTCAGCCTTGCAGACGGCGGGCTGTGTAAAGTAACCATGCTGGATCCCGAACTGGGTGCTGTTGGCAAAGCGGCACCGGGTGACTGTAGCTTGGTTAGCCAAATCATGCAGGCGGGGTACTTGCCAATTGTCAGCTCCATTGGTCTTGATAGCCAAGGGCAGCTAATGAATGTGAATGCCGATCAGGCGGCGGTGGCGGTAGCGGCTGCGCTTGATGGGGAGCTGGTGTTGCTGTCGGATGTCAGTGGCGTCTTGGACGGTAAAGGACACCTGATCTGTGATCTGACTGAGCCCGAAGCCGAAGCGTTGATTGCCCAAGCGGTGATCACCGACGGCATGGTGGTGAAAGTCCGCGCCGCGTTTGAAGCCGCCAATGCGCTGGGGCGTTCCATCGAAGTCGCGACCTGGCGTTACCCGGATAAGTTGGCAGCGTTGTTTGACGGCCACAGTATCGGTACCAAATTTTCACCTCAGGCTTGAAGCCTGTGGTCATTGAATACATACAGTTCTAGTACACACGGATTGATATAGCGCCTGAGCGGGAAGACCGTCGAACAGGCAATCAGGAGAGAATTATGAGCAAAGTAAATAAAGTGGTATTGGCTTATTCCGGCGGTCTGGACACCTCGGCGATTATTCCTTGGCTAAA
This sequence comes from Photobacterium lutimaris, assembly GCF_003025555.1. GTDB lineage: Bacteria > Pseudomonadota > Gammaproteobacteria > Enterobacterales > Vibrionaceae > Photobacterium > Photobacterium lutimaris. The sequence continues at coordinate 180,279 of NZ_PYMH01000007.1, forward strand.
GGAAAACTATGACTGCGATGTCGTCGCGTTCGTGGCCGATGTCGGCCAGGGCGAGGAAGAGCTGGAAGGCATTGAAGAAAAGGCGCTCGCCTCGGGTGCATCGGCCTGCTACATCGCCGATCTGAAAGAAGAAATGGTCAAGGACTATATCTACCCAAGCTTGAAGACCGGGGCAATTTACGAAGGCAAGTACCTGTTGGGTACCTCAATGGCCCGTCCGATTATCGCCAAGGCGCAGGTTGAGTGTGCGTTGGAAGTCGGGGCCGATGCGTTATGCCACGGCTGTACCGGTAAAGGGAATGATCAGGTGCGTTTCGAAAGTGCTTATGCGGCATTGGCACCACAGCTGGAAGTGATTGCGCCATGGCGTGAGTGGGATCTGCGTAGCCGTGAGGCCCTGCTTGATTACTTGGCAGAGCGTGATATTCCGTGCTCGGCTTCGTTGGAAAAGATCTACTCGCGTGATGCCAATGCGTGGCATATCTCCACCGAAGGTGGTGTGCTGGAAGAGACGTGGAATCAACCGAACGAACTGTGCTGGGTCTGGACCAAGGATCCTGAAGATGCACCGGAAAAACCTGAGCAGGTTTCTATCTTGGTTGAGAAAGGTGAAATTGTTGCGGTCGATGGTGAAGCGATGTCGCCATACAACGCCTTGGTTTACCTTAACGAGAAAGGTGCCGAGCACGGTGTTGGCCGTATTGATATCGTCGAGAACCGTCTGGTTGGGATCAAATCCCGTGGCTGTTACGAAACGCCGGGGGGCACCATCATGAATGAAGCCCTGCGTGCCGTGGAGCAGCTGGTACTGGATAAAGACGCGTTTGAGTTCCGTGAAAGTGTTGGTCTAAAAGCGTCGCACCTGATCTACGATGGCCGTTGGTTTACCCCGTTGTGCAAGTCTTTGCTGGCTGCGGCAGAAGAGCTGTCACAAGATGTGAGCGGTGAGGTTGTCGTGAAACTGTATAAAGGCCAAGCTACGGTAGTACAGAAGCGCTCGGTAAACAGCCTGTATTCCGAAGAGTTCGCAACCTTTGGTGAGGACGAGGTATACGATCATAGCCATGCAGGTGGCTTTATCCGCCTGTACTCGCTGGCAAGCCGTATCCGTGCGCTGAACGAACAACAAAAATAATCCAGAACACGACATTAAAAATCACCAGCAAGTCGAGCAAGATACATAGGAGATAGGCCATGGCACTATGGGGCGGACGGTTCAGTCAGGCGGCTGACACACGGTTTAAGCAGTTCAACGACTCATTGCGTTTTGATTACCGTTTGGCGGAGCAGGACATTGTCGGCTCGATCGCCTGGTCGAAGGCGCTGCGTCAGGTCAACGTGTTGTCGGATGAAGAGCAACAACGGCTGGAGCTGGCGCTCAATGAGCTGAAGCTGGCAGTAATGGAAGATCCGGAGCAGATTTTGCGTTCTGATGCCGAGGATATCCATAGTTGGGTTGAGCAACAGCTGATTGGTAAAGTTGGTGATTTGGGTAAAAAGCTCCACACGGGTCGTTCGCGTAACGACCAGGTGGCAACGGATCTCAAGTTGTGGTGCCGTCAGCAAGGTCAGCAGTTATTGCTGATGTTGGATCAACTACAGAATCAGCTTGTCACCGTGGCCCGTGAGCACCAAGCGACGGTATTGCCGGGCTACACTCACTTGCAGCGTGCGCAGCCGGTGACTTTCGCCCATTGGTGTTTGGCCTATGTCGAGATGTTCGAGCGTGATCATTCGCGCTTATCCGACGCGCTAGAGCGGTTGGATACCTGTCCGTTGGGATCCGGTGCGCTGGCTGGTACGGCCTATCCGATTGACCGTGAAGTATTGGCCCATAGCCTAGGTTTTCAGCGCGCGACGCGTAACAGTCTCGATTCGGTATCGGACCGTGACCATGTGATGGAGCTGCTATCGACCGCATCGATTTCGATGCTGCACCTCTCACGGATGGCGGAAGATTTGATCTTCTATAACTCTGGCGAGTCAAACTTTATCGAACTGGCCGATACCGTGACCTCCGGCTCGTCCTTGATGCCTCAAAAGAAAAACCCGGATGCGCTGGAGCTGATCCGGGGTAAGTGTGGCCGGGTCTACGGCGCGATGACCGGTATGATGATGACGGTTAAGGCGCTGCCATTGGCCTACAACAAGGACATGCAGGAAGACAAGGAAGGCTTGTTCGATGCGCTGGACAGCTGGTACGAGTGCATGGAAATGGCGGCATTGTGCTTTGAAGGCATCAAGGTCAACAAGGAAAGAACGCTGGAAGCGGCCATGCAGGGCTATTCCAATGCGACTGAACTGGCCGATTATCTGGTGGCTAAAGGGATCCCGTTCCGTGAGGCCCACCATATCGTCGGTGTCGCGGTGGTGGCAGCCATTGCCAAGGGCTGTGCGCTCGAAGAGTTATCACTGGACGAGATGAAAGCGTTCTCCGAGGTGATTGATAACGATGTCTATCCGATCCTCACCATTGAATCCTGTCTCGAAAAACGCTGCGCCTTGGGTGGCGTGGCACCGAATCAGGTCGATTACGCCATTGGCCAAGTCGAGAAGCGTCTTGAGAAGCGTTACTCACCGGGTGTGAAAGTGCGTGGCGCCCGCCTGACCGATCTCGATGCTATCGAGGGAATGGTGGTGTACTGGGCTGGCCTGGGCGAAAACTTACCTCGGATGCGTAATGAATTGGTACGGGATATCGGCTCGTTTGCCGTGGCCGAGCACCACGGAACGGTGACCGGCTGTGCATCCCTTTATGTCTATGATTCCGGCTTGGCCGAAATTCGCTCCCTCGGGGTGGAAGCCGGTTGGCAGCATCAGGGGCAGGGTAAGGCTATTGTTGATCACCTGATTGAAAAAGCCGGCCAGATGGCAATTAAAAAAGTCTTTGTACTGACCCGGGTACCGGAGTTCTTCATGAAGCAGGGCTTTGTGCCGACATCGAAATCCCTGTTGCCCGAAAAGGTAATGAAAGACTGTGACCGTTGTCCGCGCCAGCATGCCTGTGATGAGGTAGCACTGGAAGTGCGGATGGATCAAGAGCAGGCTATCCCGACAGTGAATGTGGCATAGGTTGCTTCAGGGCTGAGCCCAACAATGAATTCTCTTAATCTATTTGCCCGGCTTGAAGCCGGGCTTTTTTTTATGGCCTTTTTCGTATGGGCGCTCGGGGATTGCTTGCTTAGGGGCCGCTATTTGGGATCTGCTTTTAGGAATTGGTTGTCTGGGAGCGGAGCTGCAAGGCTCGAAGGCCATGAGCGAGCAGCAGTAATGTCATGCTGCTGGCGACGACCAAGGCTGTGATCGCATCGAGGGTTGTTGGCTGATGGCGGTAGAAAATGGCCCACACTATCCAGCTCAGCGGGCTCAATACTGAGAGCTGGTGGATACAGCGCTGGCAGCGGCCTAGCTTTTGCCAGAACACAGAGCGAGTGCAAGCTTGGCATCTCATATGGTTATTCCCCCTTTTTGATCCGAACACAGTTTATCTCTGTAACGCGTTGGCGGAAACAAAAAAAGCCCTCACAAGGAGGGCTGGTGCAAGGAGAGTGCTCATATCAATAGGACTTAGCAACCCGGTCCGCAGTCAAGGCAGTGCTTGACCATTTCAGGGCCTAGGTGCAACTTGGCATTCAGATCACGCAGGGCGGTACGGACACCTTCTTCGATTACCGGGTGGTAGAATGGCATATCGAGCATGTCGGCAATGGTCATTTTGTTCTGGTGCGCCCAGGCCAGCAGGTGAGCCAGGTGTTCGGCATTCGGGCCCATCATCTCTGCGCCCAGGAAGCGACCGGTACCTTGTTCACCGTAAACGTGCAGCATCCCTTTGTTGCGCAGCATGACACGGGAGCGACCTTGGTTTTCGAACGAGACGACACCGGTTTCGAAACAGCCACACTGGCCCAGCCGGGTCGTGATGTCTTTGTAAGTTTCACCCACCATGGCAATTTGCGGATCAGAGAACACGGCTGAGATCTTTGAGCGACGATGGCCGGCACGGATATCAGGGAAGCGTCCGGCATTGTCACCGGCAATACGGCCCTGATCGGCAGCCTCATGCAGCAAAGGAAGCTGGTTACTGGCATCACCGGCAACGAAAATCGACTCGACAGACGTTTGCATGGTGTAGTAATCGGCGGTCGGTACCCCGCGAGCATCAAGCGCCATTGTGGTATTATCGATGCCTAGCTTATCGACATTCGGGCGGCGGCCAGTGGCGGCCAGCACATAGTCGACATTGATCACCTGTAGGGCACCAGCCTTGTCGAGGTACTGGATCTCAACCTCGTCACCGATACGTTTCATGCTTTCGACACGTACGTCAGCATCAAGGTAAAATTCTTCGTTGAAGGCTTTATCAGCGTAGGCCATGACTGCCGGATCGGTCAGAGGGCCGACTTGACCACCAAGGCCGAACATCACCACTTCCACACCGAGGCGCTTGAGTGACTGGCCAAGTTCAAGGCCAATAACGCCCGGGCCGAATACTGCAACCGCTTTTGGCAAATCAACCCAATCGAATACGTCATCATTGATGATCAGGCGATCCCCCAGCTCGTTCCATATTGCCGGGTAGGCAGGGCGAGAGCCGGTCGCGATCACAATGCGCTTGGCGTGAACGGTTGTATGATTGTCAACAACCAGCGTGTTGTTATCGATGAATTTGGCATAGCCGGCAATTTTGTCCTCGGCTGGAATGTCCTCAACACCTTCCAGTACAAAGCCAACGAAACGGTCACGCTCGCGCTTCACGCGGTCCATGACTTCACGGCCGTTAATCACGATGTCACCTTGTGGGTGAACACCGAAGGCCGGGGCTTTTTCGATCTGGTGAACGCTTTCTGCCGCTGCAATCAGCAATTTTGATGGCATACAGCCTACGCGGGCACAGGTGGTGCCGTATGGGCCGCCTTCGATCATCACTACGCTGTCGGTATGGGCTTTGGCTGCACGGTACGAGCCAAGGCCAGCGGTACCACCGCCGATCACAGCAACATCAACATTCAGGGTTTTCATAGGGTCTCTCCAATCAAGCTTTGCCAGCCCGTTCTTGCAATATAGTGTTTGCCGGTTTGGGCCCGTCATGCGGGCCCTTTGTCGTTATAGGTAGGGGGTTAGCCTAGGTATGTTTCTAGCTCTTCGCTGCCACCGATGTGCTTACCACCGATGAAGACTTGAGGCACTGTGCTGCGGCCAGAAATCGCACGTAGGCTAACCGTCGTTGCATCTTTGCCTAGGACAACTTCTTCGTAGTTCAAGCCCTTGTCGATCAAGTTCTGCTTTGCCTTGGCACAGAATGGACAGCCTGGCTTGCTGAAGACAGTGATGGACTCTTGCAGTTTGTGCTCAGGTGCGATGTAACCCAGCATAGTGTCTGCATCAGACACCTTGAACGGGTCGCCCGGTTCATCGTTTTCGATGAACATTTTTTCTACCATACCGTTCTTCACCAGCATGCTGTAACGCCATGAGCGAGCACCGAAGCCAAGGTCATCTTTACCCACCAGCATGCCCATACCTTTCGAGAATTCACCGTTACCGTCTGGGATAAAGGTAATGTTTTCTGCTTCCTGGTCATCTTTCCAGGCGTTCATGACGAAAGTGTCGTTAACAGACACACACAGGATGTCGTCAACACCGTTCTCTGCAAAGACCGAAGCCAGTTCGTTGTAGCGAGGTAGGTGGCTAGAAGAACAGGTCGGTGTGAATGCGCCCGGCAAGCTGAACACAATGACGGTCTTGTCTGCAAATAGCTCTTGAGTGGTTACGTCAACCCACTGGTCACCTTGGCGGGTGTGGAAAGTAACCTGAGGAATTGCTTGGCCTTCTTTTGATTCAAACATAATTTTTCCTTAAGATTTAAGTAAGTTGTCTAGTGCAACTGGAGCGTCATCATTATTGCTCCTTGTTGATGTGATGATTATGCAATTTTGACATTGATAGCTCTAATCGTTTGATGCTATGGTTTTGATAGTTATTTTCTATCAATTTGGTGAGTGATGAATATCCGGGACCTCGAGTATTTGGTGGCGCTATCTGAGCACAAGCATTTCCGCAAGGCGGCAGAAGCCTGCTTTGTCAGCCAGCCGACCCTGAGCGGGCAGATCCGTAAACTGGAAGAAGAGCTGGGTGTGGCACTGCTGGAGCGGACCAGCCGTAAAGTGTTGTTCACCGATGCCGGACTGACACTGGTAGCCCAGGCACAAAAAGTGCTGCTGGAGGTCAAGGTACTGACCGAGCTTGCCAGCGAGCAAGGGGGAAGTATGTCCGGGCCGCTGCATATCGGATTCATTCCGACGGTTGGACCTTACTTGTTGCCACATATTATCCCCCAGATAAAGGCGAACTTTCCCGAGCTGGAGCTGTTTCTCCATGAGGCGCAAACCCACCAATTGGTGCAGCAATTGGAAGATGGAAAGCTTGACTGCATTATTCTGGCGGCGGTGAAAGAGAGTGAGCCGTTTATTGAGCTGCCGCTGTACCATGAGCCGATGGTGCTGGCGGTGCCGGAAGATCACCCTTGGGCAGATCGCCAATCGCTGCCAATGGCTGAATTGCATGGCCACACACTGTTAATGCTGGGCGATGGCCATTGCTTGCGTGATCAGGCGATGGGGTTCTGTTTTGCGGCAGGGGCGCAGGAAGATGGCAGTTTCAAGGCCACTAGCCTGGAAACGTTGCGTAATATGGTGGCCGCCGGGAGCGGGATTACGCTGATGCCGAAACTGGCGACGCCGAAGGATCAGCGCCGGGATGGGGTCTGTTATATCTCGGCTGAAGACCCCGCACCAAGCCGGTTGATCACCCTGGCCTATCGACCTGGCTCACCGCTCAAGGGGCGCTACGAGAAGCTGGCTGAATTGATCCAGTGCCACCTTGAAGGGCAGTTGCCAGCTTGATCTTGAACCATAAAAAAAGAGCGCCGAGGCGCTCTTTTTTATTAGGACTTAGCGTTGACTTACGATGGTTAGAATAGCTCGTCAGAGCTATCGGATTCGAAAATCCCTTCAGACGCCGATTCACTCACAGACTCAGTCGGTTCGGTGCCTTCTTCGAAGTACTCGAACATCGACGTGTAATCGTTCTGGTTGCTGAGCTTACCGCTATCGCGGTCGATGCGAACCTGAATAATATCTTCCGGCAGTTGCTTGCGCTGGACCGGAACACCGTCCAAGGCATTCTTCATAAACTCAATCCAGGCCGGTTGGGCCGTTTTGGCACCGGCTTCAGCACCGGAGATCTGGTTCTTGTCCTGATTATTGTTCCATGATGTGCGGCCAAGGTTACGGCTGTGGTCATCGAAGCCAACCCATGCCGTTGCGACGATGCCCGGTCCGAAACCTGAGTACCAGGCATCTTTCGAGTCATTGGTGGTGCCGGTCTTGCCACCGATATCTCGGCGCTTGAGGACCTGGCCACGCCAGCCAGTACCGTTCCAACCTGTACCGTGGCGCCAGTCACCGCCGCCCCAGATGTTACTCTCGAGCATTTCACGTACCAAGAAGGCATTCTGCTCGGAGATCACCTGCTGGGCAAATTGAGGTTGTACCTGCGGCTCATCACCCAGTACCTCTTCGCTGATAGCAATGTCGTTGAGGATCGAATTAGCGTTACCCGATTGTCCTGACAGTCCTTGCTCCTGCTGGCACTCGGTGCTGCAGACGACACTTGGGCTGGCTTGGAAAACTACGTTGCCGTATGGGTCTTCAACACGCTCAATAAAGTAAGGGTCGACGTAGTAGCCACCATTGGTAAACACGGCAAAGCCTTGTGCCACTTCCAGCGGGGTTAAGCTACCGGCACCCAGTGCCAATGGCTCTGCACGCGGTAGATCTTTCTTCTTGAAGCCGAAACGGGTCAGGAAGTCGATAGTCTCATCAAGGCCGACATTCTGCAGTACACGCACTGCCATCACGTTCTTGGACTGTGCCAAACCGATCCGCAGGCGGGTCGGGCCGTTGTAAGTGGGCGGTGAATTTTTCGGACGCCATGCGGTCCCCATGCTTTGGTCCCATCGGTTAACGGGGGCGTCGTTGACCAAACTGGCCAGGGTCATACCGTTATCCAAAGCTGCCGAGTAGATAAAAGGTTTGATCGCCGAGCCAACCTGACGGACTGACTGGGTGGCACGGTTGAACTTGCTGTGGACGAAATTGAAACCGCCCACCATGGCTTTTACCGCACCGTCCTGCGGAGAAACCGCGACGAAAGCCGTATTTGCATCCGGCACCTGGCTCAGTACCCAGTTATCGCCACGCTGCTGAACCCAGACTTGTTGGCCGGCGGTCAAGATATCGCTGGCCGTTTTCGGTGCCGGCCCCTGGCGGTTATCGGTAATGAACTTGCGGGCCCATTTCATGCCATCCCACTCCAAGGTGTGCTGGCTGCCACTTTTGGCTTGTACCGATGCCGTTTTGCCTTCTATTGAGGTAACGACAGCAGGCTGAAGCTGGCCGTAAGTTGGTTGCTTAGCAAGGTGGTCATTGATTTGCTCGCTCGACCATGCTGTCTGTTCGGGCTTCCACAGGGTCGCAACGGCACCGCGGAAACCGTGGCGCTGGTCGTAGCCTAGCAGGTTATCGATAGCGGCTTGCTGGGCGGCATTCTGTAGTTTTGGATCTACCGTGGTGTAGATGCGCATTCCCGAGGTGTAGGCATCTTCGCCGTAACGGTTGACCATCCAGGCACGGGCCTGCTCGGCAAAATACGGGGCGCTTAGCTCGATTTCAGCAGAGTGGTAACGGGCAACAACGGGTTCGGCGCGGGCTTGGTCAAACTCAGCTTGGGTGATGTAGTTTTCTGCCAGCATCCGGCCCAGCACCACATTACGGCGGGTTGTTGCACGACGGGTCGAGTAGATTGGATTCATGGTCGATGGGGCTTTCGGCAAGCCGGCAATGACTGCAATTTCACTCAGGGTCAGCTGGTTGGCTTCTTTGCCGTAGTAGACCTGTGCGGCAGCACCCACACCGTAGGAGCGGTAGCCCAGGTAGATCTTGTTCAGATACAGCTCGAGAATTTCATCTTTGCTGAGCAGTTGCTCGATGTGGATAGCGATGAAAATCTCTTTGACCTTACGCATGATCTTCTTCTCGTTGGAGAGGAAGAAATTACGAGCAAGCTGCTGAGTGATGGTACTTGCCCCTTGCTTGGCCGAACCGGAGGTCGCGACGACGAATGCGGCACGGGCAATACCGATCGGGTCGATGCCCGGGTGGTCGTAGTAGCGGCTATCTTCGGTGGCAATGATCGCATTGATCAATTGCGGTGGGATTTCATCAAGGGTTAGCGGGATTCGACGCTTCTCGCCAAACTGGGAGATCAACTTCCCGTCTGCACTGAACACCTGCATAGGTGTCTGTAATTCAACATTTTTCAGAGTGGCGACATCAGGCAGCTCTGGCTTTACATAGAGGTAAAAGCCAAAAATTGTAGTGACTCCAAGAATAATGCAAATCAATGCAAAAGTTAGTAATCGCTTTATGAACTTCACTTGAGATTTCCCGTTACACCAGCATTCATGCGTTTCTTCGGTTTCCGCGAGTAGTATAAAGGTAACTTAAGGAAAATTAACGCTAAAAAGCTGGTGTTTGTTTTAAATAAGTAATTTGCTTTTCTGTCTAAAGGGAGCATAGCACGGTATGTTTCGTAACCCACTAACAATTGGGGTTGATATTGGTCATCACAGCATTAAAGCCGTGGTATTACGACAGAAGAAGTCAGAGCTCGAGCTTGTTGCTTTTGCCGAAGTTGTCTTATCAGCCCCTGTATTGAATAAGCAGCATAGCGTAAATGCCCCCGCTTTGTTGTCAGCGATGCGTAAATTAAAGAAAGCCCTGCCAATGGGGGCTAGGACGACCTCACTGGCGTTGCCTGACAGCGCGGTGATCAGCAAGGTTGTCCAACTTGATAGCCATCTAACGGAAGAAGAATCGGTATTTGCCGTCGAACAGGCTATCAGTGCCTCATCTCCCTTTCCCGTTGAAGAGCTACGGCTGGATTTTTTCCCGATGATGGGGGACACATTCGGCGAGCAATCACACACCCACCCGGTGCAGGTGTATGCCACGCGCAAAGAAACGGTTGATAGCCGGGTCGCGGTAATGCGCCAGGCCCGACTGGAGCCGACAGTGATGGAACTGCAGACCCATGCGCTGGTATGGCTCGAGCAATATCTCGGCGAGCAGCAAGGCGTCGAGGGGAACTGGGGGATTGTTGATATTGGCCAGACCACAACAGCCATCGGGATCAGGGGGCCTGCCGGTAGCGTATACCGGCGTGAAGTATCATTTGGCTGTGAAGCCATGGCGCAGGTCGACGATGCATTTTCCGGCAGCGGGGACGGTACCGCCCGGGCGGAACAGTTCACCAAGCAATTGGCTGACAACCTAAAGCGGCAGATCCAGCTTTACAGCACGACCTATCCTCGCTCGGCCCTGCAGGGGATTTGGTTATCTGGTGGCGGACAAAATCTGATCATAGAAGAAATGTTGGCGAGGATGTTGTCGATATCGGTACGTAAGCTTCATCCTCTGTCTGGCTTCCAGCGCTCGGCCAAACTAGACCTTACTTTGGAAGAGGGGGGGAGCGGTCAGTATGCGGTTGCGGCGGGATTGGCGATTCGAGGGAGTAGCGCATGATAGCCAAAGTTAATTTACTGCCGTGGCGGGAGGAAGGGCGAAAACGCTACAGGCAACGTTTTGGTTTCATGCTCGGTGGTGCTGCGGCCATGGTCGTTGTGCTGGTCGGCTCCGTTGGCTGGTTGCTGGATTGGCAGCAGGACATTCAATCGGCACGCAATGCCCAGATAAGGCAAGAAGTGACGTTGCTTGAAGAAAAATTGGCCCTGCTGCCAAAAATGGATACCCAGCGAGAAGCGCTGCTCAAGCGCTTATCTGTCATCTCCGATATTCAAAAAGGCCGCAACCATATTACCCAGTTGCTGAGTTTGCTACCCGGCCTGGTGCCTCAAGGGGTCTATCTCGACGACATTTCGTTGACCGGAAGCCACGTCAAGCTCAGTGGCAAAGGTGAATCAAACGGGCATTTGGCCACTTTGTTGGCCAACGCCGAAGAATCGGCATGGATTGAGGGAATCACGATGCATTCGATAGTGCGTGCCGAGGAAGATAAGGCGCTTATCAACTTCAAGGCTTCATTTGTGATGAACCCGGCTCAGCAGGACCACCGTCATGAAGGGGAGGTCCAATGATTGATTGGCGCGAGCTGGAACTCGATGAAATGGCGGACTGGCCGTTGGCTGCCCAGACGGTCATGGCTATCGTGCTGGCGGGGTTGCTGGCATTGGCGGGATCTTGGTATTGGGTATCCCCAAAGCTGGATGCTCTCGACAGGCTCAAGTTACAAGAGCAGGAGCTGAGAGTGCTCTTTTCCCGCAGGGCCAATCAGGTAGCGGCGCTGCCGAAAGTGAGGGAGCAGGTCAACATCTTGCAGGACCGTTACGAGCAAGTCGTGGAGCAGCTCCCTGAAGAGGAGGAGCTTTCTCGCTTGCTGGCCAGCGTGAATGATAGCGGGGTCCGCAATGGCTTGTTGTTCGAGCGGATTGAATGGGCAGCTCGAATAGAGCACCCGCTGTATTTTGAGTTGCCTATCCATATCAATGTCGTTGGTGAGTATGAAGATATCGGCCGCTTTGCAGCCGATATTGCGCACCTGCCCCGGATCGTCCTACTGAAAGATATTGATTTGCGCAGGAGCGAACCGGATCAGGAGGCGTTGCAGCTCAAGGTCTCAGCGACAACGTTTCGTTTTAAAACGCCACCCATGGAGGGAGGATGATGAATATCAGACCCTTGGTCTGGCTGGGGCTTTGGTTGGGACTCATGGGGTGCCAGGCCAATGATGACTCTGTCGATCAGTTTATCAACCAGACCCACCGGCATGCGGTGGCACAGGTTGAGCCGTTGGATGAGCAAGAGGTGTTCAGGGCTGAAGCGTTTGTTATGAGCCGTGATCGGGTTCCGTTTCAGCGCCCCCAGCCCGAGCCGGATGTGGCGATGAAAGATGAGGGCCGGGCGTGCTGGCAACCGACTGCCCGGAAACGGTCTTCGTCCCTGGAGAGCTATTCACTTGAACAGCTCAGCATGCGCGGGGTCATCGGAGGTACGAACAAGGAGTGGGCGTTGATTTATACCCCTGAGGGTAGCTTGGTCCGGGTTCGCGCAGGAAGTTATATCGGCCGTAACCATGGCCGGGTGCTAGAGGTCACGGCGAATAAAGTGGCTATCGAACAAATCATGCCGGACGGTGACGGGTGCTGGCTAAAAATACCCGCGACACTGACGTTGGCGTCGCAATAAGTACCAGAATAGAGATGGAACGAATGACAAGGAATCTGTTGCAAGTCCTGCGGTTGATGTGCGGGAAGACGTTGAGGTGGGCGAGCATAGCATGGTTCGGGTTGCTATATAGCTATGGAGCAGCCGCTGCGCCTGTGCCCCAAGTAAGCAATATTGACTTCTCCCGTGGTGAACAGGGGGCGGGTGTACTGGAGGTGGTACTGGCTAGCGGAACGGTCGACGTCGGTGCCCGGCGGCTTGATAACCAGCTGGTACTTGAGATCCCCCAGGTTGAATTGCCGCAAGAGCTAGTTTATGTGCTTGATGTAAAAGATTTTGCTACGCCGGTGTTAGCGGTTGAGACCTTTCAGAGTGAAGGCGGAGCCCGACTGGTTATGTCGGTCGAAGGCAATTACAGCTATGACTATGCGGTGAAAGGTTCTGTGCTATTGGTGACGGTTCAACCCACGCAGCTGAGCAAGGGGGATTCCGTGGCGAACCCGGCGATAGCCTATGACAGCAAGCCGATATCAATCAACTTCCAAGATGTGCCAGTGCGTAATGTGCTCCAGCTGGTTGCCGAATATAACGACTTCAACCTGGTGGTGTCGGACTCGGTTCAGGGCAACCTCACCCTGCGGTTGGATAATGTGCCTTGGGAGCAGGTACTGGATATTATCCTTAGGGCCAAGGGACTGGATAAACGCGAGCAGGGTTCAGTCCTGTTGGTGGCACCGAAAGAGGAGCTAGCACGCAGCGAGCAGCAGGTGATGGAGTCGAAGCGAAAAGCGGAAGAGTTGGCTTCCCTGCGCTCGGAAATCTTCAAGATAAACTATGCCAATGCCCTTGATCTCGGTGAGTTGCTGCAGGGGGCTGATGATGGGGTCAGCATGCTGTCCGCCCGTGGCTCGTTGCATATCGATGATCGAACTAATTCATTGATTGTGAATGATATACCTGATGGCTTGGCGAATATTCGCGATATTATCGCCGCGCTGGATGTGGCAGTCCAACAGGTCGAGATTGAAGCGCGGATAGTCATGGTCAGCGAGGGGGATGTGGATGAACTCGGGGTGCGTTGGGGGATCCTCAATACTAACGGCAGTTCGACCGTGGGGGGATCGATAGAAGGTAACCTCGGCTCGGCTGGGCTGTTGAATATTGATGAATCTAATGCGGTGGAGAACTTCCTCAACGTCAATTTGGCGGCAACCCAACCTGGCGCGTCGAGCATTGCGTTTCAGGTGGCCAAAGTCGGTGACATCTTGTTGGATTTGGAGCTGTCGGCACTGCAATCGGAACAGAAAGCGGAAATTATCTCCAGCCCGAGATTGATGACCACCAATAAAAAGACCGCGTATATCGAGCAGGGCACCGAGATCCCGTATCTCGAGGCATCATCCAGTGGCGCAGTTACCGTGAGCTTCAAAAAAGCGGTCTTGAGCCTGATGGTAACCCCGCAGATCACCTCTGACGGTAACTTGGTGCTGGATTTGGTGGTGACTCAGGATAAGCGAGGTAAAACAGTCCCCACAGGAACCGGAGAGGCTGTGGCTATCGATACCCAGCGGATTGGCACCCAGGTGCTGGTGGCCAATGGCGAAACGGTCGTACTGGGGGGGATTTACCAGCATGCGATCAATAATGCCGTGCGCAAGGTACCGCTCCTGGGCGATCTTCCGGTGTTAGGGGCCTTGTTCCGCCACAAACTCGAAGAGCTGGAGAAAAAAGAGCTACTGATTTTTGTGACACCAAAAATTGTCTATCAGTGAGTCATTTGGCGCAATACTGGGGCAATAATCGTCCCAGCATTGCGCCATAAATGAATAAATCCCCACCTAGCTATTGCCAACAGCGGCCCTGTCCTGAGATAATTTTCGATCTTATCACGAAATAAATGTGAGGAAGTTGGCGCCTCGGGCTTGATTTATCGAAGCCTGCGGGCGGTGTCGTTTTATTAACCGCGCGTAAATATTGCTAAAAATGGCTGAAAAACGAAATATTTTCCTGGTCGGCCCAATGGGTGCCGGCAAAAGTACCATCGGTAGACACCTTGCACAGCAGCTGCATATGGAGTTTTTTGATTCAGATACTGTGATTGAAGAACGTACCGGTGCTGATATTAGCTGGGTATTCGATGTTGAAGGTGAAGACGGTTTCCGTATTCGTGAAGAAAACGTGATTGACGATCTGACCCAGGAGCAAGGCATTGTTCTGGCAACGGGTGGTGGCTCAGTGATGAGCAAAGAAAGCCGTAACCGTCTTTCTGCCCGTGGCATTGTCGTATACCTTGAAACGACAATTGAGAAGCAGCTGGCACGTACTCAGCGCGATAAAAAGCGTCCGCTACTGCAAACAGATACGCCTCGCGAAGTGTTGGAATCACTTGCTGGCGAGCGTAATCCATTGTATGAAGAAGTTGCTGACTATGTGGTGCGCACTGATGATCAGAGCGCCAAGGTAGTGGCAAACCAAATCATTAAAATGCTAGAAGAGCGCTAATCGAAAAGAGAGCTGGCCATGGAACGGATCAACGTCAATCTTGGTGACAGAAGTTACCCAATATCAATCGGCGCCGAGTTATTTGATAACCCGGCGCTATTCTCCCCTGCCATCCCGGCAGGCCGACGTGTTGTTGTGGTCAGTAACGAAACGGTAGCCCCGCTGTATGCTAAGCAGATCATCGGGACTATCCGCTCGCTGCCAAGCGAGGTCGCGCTACTTTCATTACCTGACGGCGAGCAGTACAAGACCCTCGATACCTTTAACCAAATCATGTCCTTTTTGCTTGAGGGCAACTATGGCCGCGATGTGGTGCTGGTTGCGCTGGGTGGCGGTGTGATTGGTGATGTGGTCGGTTTTGCTGCGGCTTGTTTCCAGCGCGGAGTGGACTTTATCCAGGTTCCAACCACGCTGCTGGCGCAGGTCGACTCGTCGGTGGGCGGCAAGACGGCGGTGAACCATCCGCTGGGTAAAAATATGGTTGGGGCGTTTTACCAGCCGAAAGCGGTAGTGATTGACAACCATTGCTTAAAAACACTGCCAGAGCGTGAGTTTGCTGCCGGTATGGCCGAGGTGATCAAGTACGGCATCATTGCCGATGGTGATTTCTTTGCCTGGCTCGAGCAGAATATAGATAAACTTCAGGCGCTGGATGGTGACGCCCTGAACTATGCGATTGGCCGTTGTTGTCAGATCAAGGCCGATGTCGTGGCTGCTGACGAAAAAGAGTCAGGGGTTCGTGCTTTGCTCAACCTTGGCCATACGTTTGGTCACGCTATTGAAGCCGAAATGGGCTACGGTAACTGGTTACACGGCGAAGCCGTTGCAGCCGGTACGGTCCAAGCTGCCCGCACCGCACAGCTGCAGGGGCTTATCAACCCGGCTGATGTTGACCGTATCATTCGCTTGCTGGAAAAAGCCAACCTGCCGGTGCACGGCCCGGAAGGCATGGGCTTTGATGCCTACATCAGGCACATGATGCGTGATAAAAAAGTGCTGTCTGGCCAGCTACGTTTGATCTTACCTACCGGTATCGGCAGTGCTGAGGTTGTGGCTGATATCCCGGAAGATGTACTGCGCCAAGCGGTACAAGCCTGATCCCGTCGGTTGCCTATGAGTCGCGGCCTACACCTTACCCCGCTGGATTTGGACTCCCAAATCCAGCTCCTTTCTCGACTGCAGTTTCTGACCCGCTTCAGCTCGAATCTTATTCAGATAACGGGCTCCGAGGGGGCCGGTAAAACCTGGCTGTCCCAACGTTACCTTGAACGCTGGGCAGGCGACTCCCGTCAGTCTTTATTGCTTTGTCACCCGAACCAGAAAGACGCTCAACATCGCTCTATCATCTTGCAGCAGCTTGCTCCCCGAGCCGTATTCAACGAACAAGACCCGCTAGGTCAAAGCCTTGAACGTTTGTTCGATCAGCAGCCGGTCAATGCCCTTATTGTGGTTGATGACGCACACTTGCTGAGCTCTGATCTGCTCGCCGAGTTGTGGGGGGTAGTACAGCAGGCTCGCTTGTACCCGGATTGGCAGGTCAATGTGTTGCTGTTTAGCCATAGCGGCAGGCTGGATAAATACTTGGGCCAGTTGGTCCAAGGGCAGGGCAATGCGCCATTAGAAGTCGAAATAAGTCCGTTGTCGGAACAAGAAGCCCTGTTGATGGTCGAAATGATGTTTGAGGGCGATCACCTTGACGCACAAGGAAGGCGCAGGATCCGCGAGCATGCTTCAACCTGTGCCCCGGCTCCGGGGGAGCTGCTCAAGCTTGATTTAGCAGAGGATAAGGATATGTCTGAAAAAAATTCTCGTTTGCTTTCACCGCTGGCATTGCTGGTCGGGTTGGCGGTGGTGGCGGTTGCTGTGATTGGCTGGTGGTTCGTGCCCACGGCTGAGGAGACACCACTGCCGAGTGGCGGGATCCCGCAAGCACAGTTGGACACACTGCCCGAAGTGCCTGCGAATGTTGTCACCGCGAAAAGTGATACGACCGATGACAAGAGGCAAGAGCCGGCACTCGCATTTGAAGATGACAGTGATGCCCTGCCGCCCGATGTGTCGGTTGAAGGCCTGACCGTTGGCCGCCGTGATACCAACCCTCGAGTGGTGGTGCCCTCCGATGTTGTCGATGCGATGCTTGATGAGCAGAAGCTCGGCGGTACCGGCGAGAAGGCCGTGGAAGAAGGCAAAGAGAGCCTGCAACCGATATTGCCCGAAGGGAGCCCGGTACAACGGCAGGGAACAGAAACACCCCACGGCAGTGATAGTCTGCAACAAGCGGCAATGACGGATGAGCAAGATCCTGCTGCCTTGAGCGATAATCAGGCTGGGCCAGTGTCGGTGGATGCCGCCGAGGCCAGGGTTGCACAAGAGGTGGAGAGCGCTAGCCCCTCGGGAGCAGGAGAGCTGGGTAGCAAGCTGCGAGAGGTTTCGTCCGAGCACTATGCCTTGCAACTGGCGGCAATGCGTTCATTGCCGACGGCTGTTCAGTTTATCGCCGATTATGATATCGAAGCGCTGGCCGAAGTATACGAAACCCGCCGTAATGGTGTGGCATGGTTCATTATCGTGACCGGCGATTACCCGAATGTGCAAGCGGCCCGCATCGCCGAAACCCGTCTGCCAGCCCAACTCCAGTCTGTTGATCCATGGGTGAAATCCTACCGCCAGATCCATACCGAAATGGATCGGGCCAAATAACCCGTTTCTTTGCCAGATATTTCCCTCAAGCGGTACAGACACAGGTTGAAATGGTGTACAATCCGCCACCTTTCGTTACAAAGTCGGTATTGGTGGTCAGCTGAATGAAAAAGCATCGTGCATTCCTGAAATGGGCTGGAGGAAAATATTCCCTGGTCGAGGAGATCGAGCGTCGCTTGCCGCCAGCACGAAAGCTGGTAGAACCTTTCGTTGGTGCCGGGTCGGTATTTCTCAATACGGACTTTGAGCAGTACCTGCTTGCCGATATCAACCCCGACTTGATCAATCTCTATAATATCCTCAAGAATGATCCCGAGCAGTATGTTCGCGACAGCAAGGCGATGTTTACCCCGGAATACAACCAGAAGGGGGCATACCTTGAAATTCGTGAGGCGTTCAATAAAACCGATGACCCGTATGTGCGATCCCTGTACTTCCTGTACATGAACCGGCATGGCTTCAACGGTTTGTGCCGCTACAACAAGAAAGGCGGGTTCAACGTGCCGTTCGGTTCTTACAAGAAGCCGTATTTCCCGGAAGATGAATTGTATTTCTTTTCCGAGAAAGCCAAGCGGGCGACGTTTGTCTGCGAAGGGTACCAGCAGACTTTTTCGCGTGCTCGCAAGGGCTGTGTGGTGTATTGCGATCCGCCTTATGCCCCGCTATCGACCACAGCAAACTTTACCTCTTATGCGGGTAATGGCTTCAGCCTTGATGATCAGGCTGCGTTGGCCGATGCTGCCGAAAAAGCGGCAACAGAGCGTGATATCCCGGTGTTGATTTCCAATCATGACACCACGTTGACCCGTCGCTTATACCATGGCGCCGATCTGTCGGTGGTCAAGGTAAAACGAACGATCAGCCGTAACGGCGGTGGCCGTAACAAGGTGGATGAGCTTCTGGCTCTGTTCAAGTCCTCCCAAGACTAGGCTTTCCTCGCAATTACCTATGGGCTACCCGTTTGCTATCAAGTGACTTAACGCGATCAGCAGCCCGACAAATAGCGCGATAGCAGCGATACCGGCCAGAATAAACGGCAGCGGACGCTGCTGGCTGAAATCAATCTCCCTGTTTTTATCCGATTGCACCCCGAACAATGCCCCGGCAATACTTTTGACCAAATTGGGCCGCGGCTGATTGTTCTCTGCCATGGTTCGCCTCCTTGTTACCCAAGCCATCTAAACAGTCGTCCCTCCCGCTCGATTGGGAGGCTTGAGCCTAAGTGTAGCTGGCCTGTGGCACATCCACCTCGAAATCCGGTAAGACATCATCTTGATGATCGGGTAGAATTGCGCCGACTTCCGATAACGTTTTCGTTTGTACCGTATAGAGGCTGAACATGAAGGACTTTTTGATCGCTCCATCTATCCTGTCTGCAGATTTTGCTCGTCTTGGCGAGGATGTAGAGAAAGTATTGGCCGCTGGTGCCGATGTTGTGCATTTTGACGTGATGGATAACCACTACGTACCGAACCTGACGTTTGGTGCCCCAGTGTGTAAGGCCCTGCGTGACTACGGTATTACTGCGCCGATCGACGTACACCTGATGGTGAAACCTGTGGATCGCATTATCCCTGACTTTGCCAATGCTGGCGCAACCATGATCACCATCCATGCTGAAGCGACCGAACACCTTGACCGCTCGCTGCAGCTGATCAAAGAGCACGGTTGCCAGGCCGGTGTGGTCTTCAACCCGGCGACACCACTGCACTACCTTGATTACATCATGGACAAGGTCGATATGATCCTGCTGATGTCGGTTAACCCGGGCTTTGGTGGCCAGTCATTTATCCCTGCGACGCTGGACAAATTGCGCGAAGTGCGCCAGCGTATTGATGAGTCTGGCCGTCAGATCCGCCTTGAGATCGACGGTGGTGTGAAGGTGGATAACATCCGTGAAATCGCCGAAGCCGGTGCGGACATGTTTGTTGCGGGCTCGGCAATTTTCAGCCAGCCAGACTACAAAGCGGTGATTGACGAAATGCGTGCAGAGCTGGCCAAGGTTGAGCGCTGATGAACCCACTGAGCGGTATTGATTTTATTGCCTTTGACCTTGATGGCACGCTGCTCGATAGTGTGCCTGACTTGGCTGATGCGGCGGATAAAACCATGCGGGCCCTTGGACGCACAGGGGTGAGCGTTGAGCAGGTGACAACCTGGATTGGTAACGGGGCGGATATTTTAATCGGCCGTGCGCTGAGCCAGAGTGTCGACGTTGACCCTGAGCTCGACCCGGCGCTGCACCGCGAGGCTCGCCAGTTGTTCGACCGCTTCTACGAAGAGGGCGGTCACGAGAAAAGTGCGCTGTACCCAGGGGTGAAAGCGACACTGGCGGCATTTCATGATGCTGGCCTGCCGATGGCCATCGTGACCAACAAGCCGGCCCAGTTCGTGCCTCATTTGCTTGAGGAGCACGGCATCGCTGATTATTTTGTTGATGTGATTGGCGGTGATACCTTCCCGCTGAAAAAGCCGGATCCGTATGCCTTGAACTGGTTGCTCGATAAACACCAGCTAAAAGCTGAGCAGATGCTGATGGTCGGCGACTCCCGCAACGATATCTTGGCGGCGAAAGCGGCGTCATGTTATGTTGTTGGGCTCACTTACGGCTACAACTATGGCCAGCCTATCAGTGAAAGTAACCCAGATATTGTACTGGATCACTTTAGTCACTTGGCAGAAGTGGTTAAACTAGGCAGCTAGTACGCTTGGCGTTGTGCCGGGCTTTGATTGATATTATGCCGGCGGCTGGTGGCCGCGGCTTTTTTGTGACATAGGAAAATCTCATCATGACCAAACCCATTGTATTGAGTGGCGTACAGCCTTCAGGTGAATTAAGTATCGGTAATTATCTGGGTGCGCTGCGTCAGTGGGAACAGATGCAGGATGATTATGATTGTCAGTACTGTGTCGTAGACCTGCATGCCATCACCGTACGCCAAGACCCAAAAGCGCTGCATGAAGCAACGCTCGATGCGTTGGCTATTTGTCTGGCTGTGGGGGTCGATCCGAAGAAAAGCACCCTGTTTGTTCAGTCTCACGTTCCGGAGCATGCCCAGCTCGGCTGGTTACTGAACTGCTACACCCAGATGGGTGAGCTTAGCCGCATGACCCAGTTCAAGGACAAGTCACAGCGCCACGCGAACGATGTTAACGTTGGCCTGTTTGGCTATCCGGTACTGATGGCGGCCGATATCTTGCTATACGGTGCCCACCAGGTACCAGTAGGATCAGATCAGAAGCAACATCTTGAGCTGGCACGTGATATCGCAACCCGTTTCAACAACATCTACGGCGATGGCGAGGCGATTTTCCAGGTTCCTGAGCCTTACATCCCAACGGTAAACGCCCGCGTGATGAGCCTTCAGGATGCAACCAAGAAGATGTCGAAGTCGGATGATAACCGTAAGAATGTGATCACCCTGCTGGAAGAGCCGAAGTCGATCATCAAGAAGATTAACAAGGCGCAGACGGATACCGAAACACCACCGCGTATCGCGCACGATATCGAGAACAAAGGCGGTATCTCTAACCTGATGGGTTTGTACTCGGCAGCAACAGGTAAGACATTTGCTGAAATTGAAGCGCAATACCAGGGCGTTGAGATGTATGGCCCGTTCAAGAAAGACGTGGGCGAAGCCATTGTCTCGATGCTGGAGCCTATCCAGGCTGAATACCACCGTGTCCGTACTGACCGCGCTTACCTTGATCAAGTGATGAAGGCGGGTGCCGAGAAGGCGTCTGCACGTGCGGCTGAGACTTTGAAGCAAGCGTTCGCTGCTGTCGGCTTTGTTGCACGTCCGTAGTGCTGCAACTAGAGCAATAATGTAAAGACAGGAAACCGGCCTCAGGCCGGTTTTTTTTCGTCTACGCTTGCCTTTCTGCTGTCCTGCTGCAAAATAGGCCGCTGTAATTTTCAGGGAGCAGCAGTACCCATGCTATTGATGATCGATAACTACGACTCGTTTACCTATAACCTGTATCAGTATTTCTGTGAGCTGGGAGCCGAGGTGAAGGTGGTGCGTAATGATGAAATCGACATTGCCGGTATCGAGGCGTTGGCTCCTTCCCACTTGGTCATTTCACCAGGGCCCTGCACCCCGGATGATGCGGGGATCTCGCTCGAGGCGATCCGCCATTTTGCCGGGAAGCTACCGATTTTGGGGGTTTGCCTTGGCCACCAATCAATCGCCCAAGTGTTTGGTGGCGACGTTGTCCGTGCCCGCCAAGTGATGCACGGCAAGACCTCCCCGATAGTCCATACCGACAGTAGCGTATTTTCTGGACTGAACAACCCGCTTACCGTCACCCGTTATCACTCGCTGGTGGTGAAGGCCGACACGCTACCCGATTGCTTTGAGATCACCGCGTGGACAGAGAAAGACGGCGAGCGTGATGAAATTATGGGCATTGCCCACAAAACCCTGCCGCTTGAAGGGGTGCAGTTCCACCCCGAAAGTATCCTGACCGAGCAGGGCCACCAATTGCTGGCGAATTTCCTCAATCGATAGCTGGTATGGCTGTGTGAAATCCCCACATTGAAGAGCAATGCGGGGGGTGAGGAAGAATTAATAGCGGGTTATCACTTTGCCTTTCCAGCTCTTACATTGTGAATTAGATACATTATTTTGTGAAACATAATACCCATCAGGTACCGGGGAGTTGTTACAGACATGCATAGAACGGCCAGATTTGTATCTTATTCTATCTGAGGTATAGCTAGATTGTGTTGGGTTCCTCTTGCACTGGTAGTTGCTAGTGTCGTTGTTTGTTACGACCCAATCCTGAGGTATGTCATTGTTGCAGATGTTGTATGTGCTTGATGTAGAGACCTTTGTTATGATGCTTGCATTAGTGAAATCACTGCCAGAACATTCCCAGCTTTTGGTATACCCAATGACAACATACCCAGTCGGAGGGGTGGTATAAGTTCCACAAATGACTATATTTCGTAATGGTTCAATAAGCTCTTCACTATAGCCTTCATTTTCTAGTGCTTGGATACTTTCCTGATGTTGGTCAATAAAGGAATGAAAACCGTCGCTTTCGGTATTGGCAGAGGTCGTTGCGGATAAACAGGTGAGGGCTGAGAGAATTAGCCAGCTGTATTTCATGTCGATATCCTTATTTATAAAATCCAGCCACAAATTACGTTCGAAGAGATGCGAAGGCAACGGTATTGGCCTTGTGGTTGATTTAATTGCGACTAGCTTTTTGGTTTATCTGTATTAATTGGTCAGTGTCTTAGGGTGAACATGGAACCATGTCACCTCTAGCGTTGACAAACTAGCAGGAAATCCTGCCTTGCTCTGTAAAGGCATCACTTTGCGCCAGTCTGACTTCTTCCGAATACCCTCTAAAGGGCCTTTTTAAGCAGCGATGCTGTCTTAATGGCGCGATCCTCGTCACCTTTCTTAACATTCCCTTATCTTTTGTGTTTTGTTTGGCACGGAAATATTATGCACAATGCCGATGCGTTTTGTTTTTATTTCCTTGTAGGAAAAACACCTTGTAGTGAATTGGGCTTAATAAGTTTTCCCCAACCCCGCATAAATATGTACTTTGTGGGTGATTAACCGTTAACCGAGAAAGAATAAAAAAATATTCTGCTATTGGAATTGGTTAATAAAATGTAAATACTATGCTTAGGGCAAAAACATTAGAAGGAAACGATAATGGCAAAGGAGTATAAAGTCGATCGTCAGGTATTTGATGATGTGATGGTGCCGTGTTACGCACCGATGCAGATGATCCCTGTAAAGGGGAAAGGCGCGCGGGTGTGGGATCAGGAAGGGCGAGAGTATGTCGACTTTGCTGGTGGTATTGCGGTGAGCTGCTTGGGCCACTGCCATCCGGTCATGGTCGATGCCCTCAAGGCACAGGCCGAGCAGATCTGGCACCTCAGCAATGTGATGACTAATGAGCCGGCATTGCGGTTGGCGACGCTGTTGACTGAGCACAGTTTTGCCGACAAAGTCTTTTTTGCCAACTCCGGTGCGGAGGCCAATGAAGCGGCGCTGAAGCTAGCCCGTCGTTATGCAGCCGATACATTTGGTCCTGAAAAGTCTGAAATTATCTCTTTCAAACAGGGTTTTCATGGCCGTACCTTCTTCACCGTGACTGTCGGTGGCCAAGAAGCGTACTCCGATGGTTTCGGGCCGAAGCCGGGCGCGGTGACCCACCTTGCCTATAACGATTTGGCCAGTTTGGCCGAGCACATGTCGGCGCGTACTTGTGCGGTGATGATGGAGCCACTGCAGGGCGAGGGCGGTATTGTGTCGTCGACACCTGAATTTATCCAAGGCGTGCGCGAGCTGTGTGACAAGCACAACGCCTTGCTGATCTTCGATGAAGTGCAAACCGGCAATGGCCGGACCGGTGATTTCTATGCTTACCAAGGGATGGGCGTTACACCGGATATCCTCAGTACCGCCAAATCCCTTGGCGGTGGTTTTCCTATCGGTGCCATGCTGACCACCAGTGAGCTGGCGGTCCACCTGAAAGTCGGCACCCATGGTTCAACCTATGGCGGCAACCCATTGGCTTGTGCCGTGGCGGAGGCTGTAGTCCGTGAAGTCGCCAAGCCGGAAGTGCTGGCGGGCGTCAAGCAGCGTGAGCAATGGTTCCGCGAAGCACTTGAAGCGATCAATGCCAAGTATCCGGTATTTGCCGAAATTCGTGGTAAGGGCTTGCTGCTGGGAGCTGCGCTCAATGATGAGTGGCAGGGCCGGGCAAGAGACATCTTGGTCGCCGCCGGTGAAGAGGGGCTGATGGTGCTGATTGCTGGTGCTAATGTGGTTCGCTTCACTCCGTCATTGGTGATCGATAAAGCCGATATTGACGAGGGGATGGCTCGCCTTGAGCGCGCTATCGCCAACATTTACTCATAGTTTGATCCAACGGGATGCGGCTGGCAGGAGCTAGGCCGCAACCTCCGGCCCTGTGCCGGCCTTATCATTAGTTGGCAGCCATGCTGCAGCTTGCATCAGGAGGGAGTTCGATGCTGGTTATACGTCCTATTACTGCCACGGATCTACCGGCACTGCTACAGTGCGCGGAAGAGTCGGGCCATGGTTTCACCTCGCTGCCGGTTAACGAGGAAATCCTCGCCAACCGCATTCAGCATTCCGAGGAGAGCTTTGCCAAAATGGTTACCGAGCCTGGCTCGGAAGGTTACCTGATGGTGGCGGAAGATACCGAGACCGGGGAAATTGCAGGGACGACGGCGATCGAAGCCGCAATTGGGTTGGATAACCCGTTCTATACCTACCACCTCAGTACAGTGGTGCATTCATCACGTCGTCTCAATGTTCACAATGTGGTGAAAGTGCTGACTTTCGGTAACGACTACACGGGGGTGAGCGAGCTTTGTACCTTGTTTTTGCGCCCGGAGTGGCGTGAGGGGCTCAACGGCCGCCTGCTGTCGAAGTGCCGCTTCCTGATGATGGCCGAGCACCCCGAGCGTTTTGACAGCACGGTGATTGCCGAGATGCGCGGGGTATCCGATGAAGAGGGTAACTCCCCGTTCTGGGTATGGCTCAAAGAGCATTTCTTCTCGATTGACTTTACGCTGGCCGATTACCTGACCGGTATTGGTAAGAAAGGTTTTATTGCCGATCTGATGCCCAAGTTGCCGATCTATGTCAACTTGCTCAGTCCGGAAGCCCAGGCGGTGATCGGGCAGGTGCATGATAAAACCCGCCCGGCACTTCGTCTGTTGGAAAAGGAAGGTTTCACCTGCCGCGGCTATGTCGATATTTTCGATGCTGGCCCGACGGTCGAGTGCGATGTGAAAAATATCGAGTCGGTACGCCACTCGCAAGTGTGCCGGGTGGAGATTGGCCAACCAACTGCCCAGACAGATTGTATTGTCAGTAACTCTTCGTTTACCCACTTCCGCGCTGTTGTCGATAAGGTCGACGTACTGAATGGCACGGCGTTGATGAGTGCAGCAGCGGCCAAGGCCCTGGATGTTAAACAAGGGGATCAGGTTCGCCTGATCGCTCAATAAAGGAGTAGAACATGACCCAATGGATTGCAGGTCGCTGGCTAGACGGCGAAGGGCAGGCGATGCAGTCGCTCAACCCGTACACCAGTGACGTGGTATGGCAGGGCCTGTCGGCGACAGCTGAGCAGGTTGAGCAGGCTGTCGCTGCCGCCAGAGCGGCATTGGCAAGTTGGCGCAACACCCCTTTTTCTGAGCGTCAGGCCATTGTCGAGCGCTTTGCCGAGCTGGTCAAAGCCAGCAGTGAAGCTATCGCTGTAGTGATTGCTGAGGAAACGGGCAAGCCATTGTGGGAAACCCGCACCGAAGCGGGTGCCATGGTGGGCAAGATAGCCATATCGCTGCGCGCCTACCACGAGCGCACCGGCGAGAAACACAAAGATGCTGCCGGCACCCAGGCAGTGCTGCGGCACCGACCACTGGGCGTGATGGCCGTGTTCGGGCCCTATAATTTCCCGGGGCACCTGCCCAATGGCCATATCGTCCCGGCCTTGCTGGCAGGGAATACCGTGGTGTTCAAGCCGTCGGATTTAACGCCCAAGGTGGCTGAAGAATGCATGAAATTATGGCAGCAGGCAGGGTTGCCGGACGGCGTGATGAACTTGGTTCAGGGCGCGCGGGCAACCGGTGAAGCACTGGCTGGGGCCAGGGGGATTGATGGGTTGCTGTTTACCGGTAGTGCCAACACCGGTCACTTGTTGCACCGTCAGTTTGCCGGCCAGCCGGGCAAGATGCTGGCACTGGAAATGGGCGGCAATAACCCGATGGTGATCTCCCGTCACTATGGCGAGTTGGATGCAACTGTCTACACTATTATTCAGTCTGCCTTTATCAGTGCTGGCCAGCGCTGTACCTGTGCCCGCCGGCTTTATCTGCCGCATGGCGAGGAAGGTGACCGTATCCTCGCGCGTTTGCTGGAGCTAACCCGCCAGATCCGTGTCGGCGGTCAATTCGATGAGCCAGCACCGTTTATGGGGGCGCAAGTATCGCTCCAGGCGGCTGACAACATTCTTCAAGCCCAGTCGCAATTGGTTGAGCTGGGCGGCGAGTTGTTGCTACCCGCGACCCGTGGCCAAGGGGCGATTGTGACCCCGGGGATCATCGAGGTCAGCCAGATTGCCGAGTTACCGGATGAAGAATACTTTGGCCCGCTTTTGCAGGTCGCCCGTTACCACGCGTTGGATGAGGCGGTGGAGAAGGCCAATGATACCCGCTATGGTTTATCGGCCGGGCTAGTTTCGACCGATGACAGTGAGTGGCAGTATTTTATCGAACATATCCGGGCCGGGATTGTTAACCGCAATCGCCAGTTAACAGGAGCGAGCGGCGATGCGCCATTCGGTGGGCCGGGGGCATCAGGGAACCTGCGGCCAAGTGCGTATTACGCGGCAGACTACTGTGCATACCCGATGGCATCGATGGAAGGTGAACAGCCGGAGCTACCGGCCCAGCTTTCACCGGGCATTACGATCTGATAGCCGTCAATCATTCACCAGTCAAAGAGGATAGCGAGCACATGGAAAGGGTAGAGCAATTATTTGCCGGGTTATGGCAGGATTACATCCAACGCCTATGCCCATCAGCCGCTCAGGTTCATGATCTGCTGACCGAGGAAGAGCCGCTGCTCAATGATCATATTGCGCTGCGGACATTTAACCTGCCGAAGGTTGGGCTTGATCGACTGGCGGCACCGTTTATCGCCATTGGCTATAAGCCTTGTGGCCGCTATCACTTCGAAGCCAAGAAGTTATATGCCGAACATTTCGAGCATCCCAATCCATTGGCACCCAAAGTGTTTATCAGTGAGTTGATGGTTGGTCAGTTTAGCTCGCTACTGCAGCAGACGGTCAGGGATCTGATCGATCAGGTGCCAGAGCAGGCCATGCATGATCCGGCCTTCCTCTATGGTGGGCGGTTATGGGACTTGGATTACGCGACCTATGAGTTGCTGGCGGCAGAAAGCGAATATGCCGGCTGGCTGGCCGCCCACGGTTTCGGTGCCAACCACTTTACCGTTAGCCTCAATCAGCTTGAGCAGTTTACCGAAGTCGCAGAGGTCAACCATTTGCTGCGCCACAACGGGTTTGAAATCAACACTGCAGGCGGTGAGGTCAAAGGGAGTCCCGAGGTGATGCTCGAGCAGTCATCCACCATGGCGGACAGAGTTGGTGTTGGCTTTACCGATGGTGTGCATACGATACCGGGTGGCTTCTATGAGTTTGCCAAGCGCTATCCGAAAGAGGATGGCGAGCTGTATACCGGTTTTGTTGAGGCGTCGGCAGATAAGATCTTCGAAAGCACGGATGTCAGCTAAATCTGTGTAACCCGCCGTTGAACGGGTTATCTGAGCCTGCCTATTCCAAGCGCCTGTGGCTGATGATGTCACAGGCTTTTTTATGCGCCGGACTTAATGCTTGAAGCTGTCGAGCGGATAACCTAAGTGGGACTCTGGTGTATGGCGCTTCACTTTCTCGTGCTGCTCAAGATAGTGGCGGCTGTCGCTGAAGCCTGTCATCTCAATCGTATCGGGAAGCGGCGAAATCACTCCGCGCTGCTGGTGATAGGGGTGATGTGGTGAAAAGCGTTCGATGTCCATACCGGTATTCCATTACAGGTGATGAGATTTGATATGCACAATGTAGCACCAAGTTGCGCAGATACAAGCACAAATAGAGTGATGCGGTAGACAGTAATGCCCTGTAAGCATGAAAAGCGATATTTCAGGCAATAAAAAAGCCGCAGAATGCGGCTTTTAGAGGGTCGGTGTGTAAACCGGGTTGTTTAGCGTGTGCCGTAAACAACGATGGTTTTACCATGGGCAGAGATTAGGTTCTGCTCTTCTAGCATCTTCAAGATACGACCAACAGTCTCACGGGAACAGCCAACGATTTGGCCGATTTCCTGACGGGTGATCTTGATTTGCATACCGTCTGGGTGAGTCATTGCATCTGGCTGTTTAGCCAGGTTCAATAGCGTCTGTGCGATACGGCCTGTTACGTCCAGGAACGCCAAGTCACCGACTTTCTGGCTTGTTACCTGTAGGCGGCTTGCCATTTGTGCAGAAAGGCGCATCAGGATATCTGGGTTAACTTGGATAAGCTGACGGAATTTCTTGAACGAAATTTCTGCGACTTCACAAGGGGTCTTAGCTCGAACCCATGCCGTACGCTCTTGGCCTTCTTCGAATAGGCCTAATTCACCGATGAAGTCACCTTGGTTTAGGTAAGATAGGATCATTTCCTTACCTTCTTCATCCTTGATCAGGACCGCAACAGAACCTTTAACGATGTAGTAGAGCGTCTCTGCTTTTTCACCCGCGTGGATCAAAGTACTCTTTGAAGGGTATTTATGAATGTGGCAATGGGAAAGAAACCACTCTAGAGTTGGATCTGTTTGAGGTTTACCTGGAACCATATTACTAACTTCCTCTGCGTTTGTTGCCCAACAACGACGTCCATTAAAAATGTGGCTGGGCCTATCCATAATGAGTTCGTCGTTTAGGATATTCAGTCAACCGCTGGGCTGCAAGCTCACGTGAATAATTAGTTCAGATTTTATCTTTTTTCGGCGCGCTTTTCTTGATATTGATCTATGTGAAAAGGGCATTTTGTAGTCATAAGTGTGCACATGATCACACAGTTGCTAGATTGTGCCAAAACCCCCTGAAAGTTGTAAGGAGAAAGCAATGCAATCACGAGTGAAATGGGTCGAAAATATGACCTTCCTTGGGCAATCAAATTCCGGCCATAGTGTGATTATGGACGGCAATGGTGGCGAAAAAGCACCGAGCCCGATGGAACTGGTATTGATGGCCGCTGGTGGGTGTAGCTCTGTGGATGTGGTGGATGGTCTCAAGGCAGCAGGACAGAAAATTACCGGTTGTGAAGCGCAAATCAATTCGGTTCGTCGCGAGCAGGCACCGCGTATTTTTACCACCGCCAATTTGCATTTTGTGGTGACAGGGGAAAACCTGGATGAAGCCGTTGTGGCCAAGACCGTGGCCGACTCGTTGGAAAAATACTGCTCGGTGTGCCTGATGTTGGGCGAAGGGGTGGAGATGACCCACTCGTACGAGGTGGTGGAAGCGTAATAGCGGAGTAAGAGATGGCGATGGGGTAGAGGAAAATCATGCCTATCGCCTATCGCCTATCGCCTATCGCCTATCGCCTATCGCCGGTCTTAACCAATCTTCCCGGTATCAATCAGCTGCTGGATCAGCGGCCGCATGATCAGCTCCATCGCAAAGCTCATCTTACCGCCGGGCACCACCAAGGTGTTATGGCGCGACATAAACGACCCTTGGATCATCGATAGCAGGTAGGGGAAATCGACTTTTTTGATCCCACGGAACCGGATCACCACAAAGCTTTCGTCTAGGCTTGGAATGGCCTTGGCACTGAACGGGTTGGAGGTATCGACCGTCGGTACCCGCTGGAAGTTGATGTGGGTGCGGGAGAACTGCGGGGTGATGTAATTGAGGTAGTCATCCATCGAGCGGACAATCGACTCCATCACCGCCTCACGGGAATGACCACGATCACGGGTATCCCTGACGATTTTCTGGATCCATTCCAAGTTGACGATCGGCACCATGCCGATCAGCAAATCAACGTGCTGGGCGGCATTGACCTCACCATCGACCACACCGCCGTGCAGACCTTCATAGAACAGCAGGTCAGTATTTTCAGGTAGAGTTTGCCAAGGTGTGAAAGTACCGGGCATTAAGTTATATGGCACGGCTTCGTCGAAGGTGTGCAGGTAGCGACGGAACTGGCCGCTACCGTCTTCACCGTACTGGCGAAAAAACGTTTCCAACAACGGGAAGTCGTTAGCTTGGGGGCCGAAATAACTGATATGACGGCCTTGCTCTTTGGCTTTGCGGATCTCGGCGTCCATTTCCGGTCGGGAAAATCGATGGAAACTGTCACCTTCAAGCCAAGCAGCATTGATGTTCATCATATTGAACATCTTACGGAATGCTTCGGAGGTGGTAGATGTACCGGCCCCCGAGGACCCTGTTACTGCAATGATCGGATGTTTTGCAGACATGACAAACCCTGTCGTTAACATTAACGGAAAGAGTTATTAACAGGGCTGGGCGTTAAGGTCAAGCCGGGATGTCAAAAATGCAGGGTCTACAAAGCTTATACCGGGCCAGTTTACCCCAGCTGGCGCTTGGCTTTGATGTCGATGGTCTCATGCAGCTCGGAGTAAACAATCACCGCCTCGCCTTTTTCCAACTGTTGGCGTACCCGGCTAACCTTGTCGGCCATCGATAGCTCGCGCTCGCCGTAGTCGGTGCCTTCGCGGAGCACGAAATGTTCTATCAGGTTAGTCAGGGTATCGGGATCTATGTCTTGCCAAGGGATATTCATGGTTACAGCTTTTTGGTGGCGGATGGTTAGGACAATTATATTGGCAAAAGCATCAGTTGTAGAGAGGGAAGAGCCTAGTTCCTGGTTCCTAGATCCTAGGCAGAGAAAGAGCGAGAGATTTAAGCCCGAGACAATTAGGAGCCAGAAAAGCAGGGTTTCTTCTCTAGGAACGAGGATCTCGAATCTAGGATCTTGTCAAACCACTCCGGTACCGTTTTCTCCAACCAGAAGTCCGGTTGGCGCCATGAGCCAGTGACAAACCCGACATGGCCACCGTTTGGGTATAGGTCGTATTGAATGTGCGGTGGCAGTGATGTGGTAGGAATGACCGCATCCGTCATGAAGGGATCATCCTTAGCATGGATCACGCGCAGTGGAATCGTCACCTCACCAAGGCGAGGCAGCCCGCTGCAGCGCTGGTAGTAATCGGTGGCATTTTTGAAACCGTGCAGGGGGGCGGTGACGAACTCGTCGAATTGCCACAGTGTTTCGAGTTGCTCGACATCTTCATGGGTAATGGGCATCGCATCGGGCAAGGCGGTGATTTTCCTGCTGAGATTACGCTTCATCGAGCCGAGCAGGTATTGCTGGTAGACTTTTGAAAACCCTTGTTGGATCCGCTCCGAGCAGGCGGCCAAATCCAGTGGAGGGGAGATCACTTGCGCAGCGGTGAGCTCCGAATGTTCACCACTTTCAGCCAGGTAGTTAACCAGCATGTTGCCCCCGAGTGACACACCAACGGCAAATAAAGGCTGGTTGGGTAACTGTTGGCGCAGCCACTGGATGAAAAAGCGTGCGTCACTGGTTTCGCCCGAGTGGTAACTACGGGGCTTGCGGTTCATTTCGCCGCTACACCCGCGAAAGTGCATCATGACCCCGAGCCAACCTTGTTGTTTAGCGGCATAAAGCAACCCGTTAGCATAGGGGCTGTGAAAGCTGCCTTCTAAGCCGTGAAACAAGATCATAACGGGCTGATCCGACGAGGCCTGTGCCAGAGGAGCCGTCCAGGCCAAGTCGAGGAAATCACCGTCCGGGGTCTCTATGCGTTGGGTCAGTGGCGTAAACAATGGCTTGCGGCGCAAAAAACGCGGCAGCAGGGTCTGCAGGTGGGGATTTGCTAGCCCTTTAGCTGGATGAAACGCCATCTTCATAACGACTCCTTATGTGTCCTCTATTGCGCCAACAGCTTATCCACCAGGGCCATTGCCCCTAGA
Organism: Photobacterium lutimaris; assembly: GCF_003025555.1. Taxonomy (GTDB): domain Bacteria; phylum Pseudomonadota; class Gammaproteobacteria; order Enterobacterales; family Vibrionaceae; genus Photobacterium; species Photobacterium lutimaris. The sequence goes on from NZ_PYMH01000007.1 coordinate 212,377, forward strand.
CCGTGGCAATAGCGGGCCAGGTTTGCGTGGTTGGATGAATGTGCGGTGGCTTCTTGTTCTGCTACGGAGCAAAGCGGCATCTGGTTCAGCGTTGCAATCAAATCGTGCTGTTGCTGGCGCTCCATCTGTAATTCGAAGTCTTTGAGCTGCTGGTAGCCGCAGTCATCTAGCTGAGGCTTCAGAGAGCGACGCATATGGCGGTAGCGCTCCAGCAGATCACCCGTCGGCTGGAGGCATTGTTCCAGTTGCAGCATCTGTTTGCCCGTAAGAGCAATGGCTTGGGTGTCAAGCCAGATCATCAGCAGTGCCAGGTTCACGCTTCCCTTGTGAAAGGTTTGCAGCGCGAGGCAGGCGGCCTCGACGTCCGCCTTGAAATAGTGACTATAGCTAAATTGCCAGAAGGCATCATGGCTTAGGGCATGGTGGCGCTGTTCATTAGCTCGGGGCATGCTGCTGCTCCATGGCTTCCAGCTCTTCCTGCAGCTCCATCCACTCCATCTCGACCTCTTCCAATGTCGACTTGGCATCTGCCTGACGCTGCAATTGCTCATTCAGGCGTGCCTTGTTTTCCGCTTCGTAGATGCTGGCGTCACTGAGCTGGGTCTCGGCGTCACTGATTGTGGTATTGAGTTTGTCCATCTTGGTTTCAAGCTGGGTGATTTTCTTGCGGATAGGCGCAGTCAGCTTGCGCAGCTCCGCTTCAAGGCGCTTTTGCTCCTTGCGCGAGGCCGCACTGTTGTCTTTGCTGACATCCGGTTTGCTGGCTTGCTGTTCGCGGCGCTCGTTACGCTGCTGTTCGGTCAGCCACTTGTGGTAGTCATTCAAGTCGCCATTAAACGGTACAACTTGGCGGTCATGGACCAGATACAGGTCATCGGTGGTGGCACGCAGCAGGTAGCGGTCGTGGCTGACGATAACCATCGCCCCTTCATAGGATTGCAGGGCGAAGGTCAGTGCCTGACGCATGTCGAGATCGAGGTGGTTGGTTGGTTCATCAAGTAACAACAGGTTAGGGCGCTGCCACACAATCAATGCCAAGACCAGGCGGGCTTTCTCGCCGCCAGAGAACGGGCCGACTTTTTCCAGCGCTTTGTCACCGAGGAAGCCGAAGCTGCCAAGATAATCGCGTAGCTGCTGCTCGGTCGCCTGCGGGGCGATACGGGCCATGTGCTGGACCGGGGTATCGTCCAAATACAGGGTCTCGAGCTGGTGCTGGGCGAAGTAACCTATCTTCACCCCTTGAGAATAGGTGAGATCGCCCGCTTTGGCCGGCAGATCACCAGACAGCATTTTGATCAGGGTTGATTTGCCGGCACCGTTGCGGCCGAGTAAACCGATACGGCTGCCCGGTACCAAGTTCAATCGGATCTTCTCGAGGATGAGGTTGTCGTCATACCCCGCTGCGACCTGATCCATCATCAAAATGGGATTTGGCAGGGCGCTAGGCTCGCGGAATTCGAAACTGAATGGGTTATCGAACTGGGCTGGCAGCACTTTTTCCATTCGCTCCAGTGCTTTGATCCGGCTCTGGGCCTGACGCGCTTTGCTGGCTTTGTAGCGAAAGCGGTCTATGTATGACTGCATATGCGACATTTGCTTTTGCTGCTTCTGGTACATCGCCTGCTGCAAAATCAATTTCTCTGCCCGTTGGGTTTCAAACGACGAATAGTTACCGGTGTAGCTATTCATGGTTTGGTTTTCAACATGGATGATCCGGTTGACTACTGGGTCTAGGAAGTCGCGGTCATGGGAGATAAGTACCAGCGTGCCACGGTAGTTTTGCAGCCACTTCTCCAGCCACATCACCGCATCGAGATCCAAGTGGTTGGTCGGTTCATCGAGCAATAGCAGATCGGAGCGGCACAGCAGGGCCTGCGCAAGGTTGAGGCGCATACGCCAACCACCCGAGAATTGAGTCAGGTGCCATTGCATCTGTTCTTGCGAAAAGCCAAGGCCGTCCAATAACTCGGCAGCACGGGCGCGGATGCTGTAGCCGCCAATGGCTTCCAGTTTGCCATGGAGTTCAGCCACCTTGTTGCCGTTGTCTGCTTGCTCTGCGGCAACAAGATCAGCTTCCAGCTGGCGGTATTCACGGTCACCGTCAATTACATACTCCAGCGCTTCACGCTCGAGGGCCGGGGTTTCCTGTGCGACCCAGGCGAGCTCCCAGTTGGCCGGATACTGGCAGTTGCCGGCATCGACGCTGAGCTCATGCTTGAGCAGGGCAAACAGGGTGGATTTACCACAGCCATTTTTGCCGACCAGACCGACTTTGTCGCCCGGGTGGATAGTCGCCGTGGCTTGATCGAGCAAGACCTTGCCACCGCGTAGAAGTTGGATATCGGAAAAAGTGATCATTGACTGTGTCGGGAATGGCCCCGCTCCGCAAAAACTAAATGCAAGAATAAGTGCGGAGTCTACCGCAAAGCGGCGGTGACCGCTAATACCGCCATGCAAGGATAAATAACCAGGAAGCGGATGGATAAAGGTGATTAATCGAACTACTTTGCCTGCAATTATGTATTATGTGGATATAGGTTAATGAAACGTTATAACTTACGGCGCTATAGGCATATTTTGCCGTATAACAAGGAATGCTATGACAGCAAACGGACTTCCTCGCATACTCGTACTCTATGCCCATCCAGATCCGGAGGCCTCGGTCGCTAACAGCGCCATGCTGGCTGCGATCAGCCAGCTTTCCCATGTCACGGTCCATGATCTCTATGCGGCCTATCCCGATTTCTTTATTGATGCCACCTTCGAGCGAGAGCTGGTGAGGGATCACGACATCATTGTTTTCCAGCATCCTCTTTATATGTATTCCTGCCCATCATTGCTCAAGGAGTGGATTGATGTGGTCCTCAGTAAGGGGTTTGCTCATGGCGAGGGCAACCAGACTCAAGGCAAATACTGGCGCTCGGTGATCACCACCGGAGGGGCTGCTGAAGCGTATACCCCGGATGGTTATAACCGGTGCAGTATGGATGAAATCCTGCGCCCGTTTGAGCTCAGTGCCATGTTGTGCCGGATGACGTGGCTGCCGCCTTTGGTATTGCACTGGGCGCGACGGGTACCGGTTGCGGAGCGCAACCAGCATGGCGAAAACTACCGTCAATGGCTGCAAGCGCCCGGCGCACTGATGGAGGAGGCAAAAGATGGCGAGTGATGTATTGTCGGTCAGTGTGGTGTTCCTTGCCGCAGCGGTGGTTGCCGTGCCGATTGCCCAGCGCTTGGGTCTAGGGTCGGTGCTGGGATACCTGCTGGCAGGTATTGCCATTGGTCCGTGGGGGCTGAGGCTGATCTCCGATGTCGACGCGATCCTCCATTTTTCCGAGTTTGGCGTGGTGTTGTTGTTGTTTCTCATCGGGCTAGAGCTGAATCCCAAGAAACTGTGGCAGATGCGAAAGCCAATTTTGGGGCTCGGCGGTAGCCAGGTGGTGGTGACTACGTTGGTGATTGCCGCCTTGGTGTTGCTGCTGGCTGGGCTGTCATTTCTGCCTGCAGTTTCATGGCGGGATGCCTTGGTGGTCGGGATGGGGTTAGCCTTGTCATCGACAGCCATTGCCCTGCGGGTGATTGAAGAGCAGAGCCTCGGAGGCAGTGAAACCGGCCAGTCAGGATTCGCAGTACTGTTGTTCCAGGACATCGCGGTGATCCCGATGCTGGCGATACTGCCAGTATTGGCGGGCGGTGGTGGCGGTAGCTGGCTTGATTTTTCCTGGATGATAGGCGGTATCTTGGCGTTGTTGGTCGGCGGTCATTTCTTATTACGTCCGTTGTTTCGCTGGGTGGTACTCAGTGGGGTACGCGAGTTGTTCAATGTCGCGGCGTTGCTGCTGGTCATTGGTATTGCCTTGGGGATGCAGTCGCTCGGGCTGTCGATGGCCCTGGGGACTTTCCTTGCCGGGGTGTTGTTGGCCGAGAGTGAATACCGCCATGAGCTGGAAATTGCCATCGAGCCTTTTAAAGGATTATTGCTGGGATTGTTTTTTATCTCGGTCGGCATGGCCGTCAATCTTGGATTGTTACTGCAGTACCCGCTGCAGATCTTGCTGGCTGTTTTTGCGCTGATCAGTATCAAGGGCTTTATCTTATATGGCTTGGCAAGGATCTTCGGTACCCGAGCCAAGTCACGCAGCCAGATGGCGGCGATTTTGAGCCAGGGCGGGGAATTTGCCTTTGTTCTGTTTACGGCAGCTATGGGAGAGGGACTGCTGGGCGGCGAGTTATCGTCTTTCTTGCTGGTGGTGGTGAGTTTGTCGATGATGACTACGCCACTGATTTTGTTGTTACAAGACAAGTGGTTCATCCACACCTTCAAAGCGGAAGCCGAGGCTGAGCTGGAGTCAGATGTAATAGACCGAGAACCACGGGTGATCATCACCGGGTTCGGCCGCTTCGGGCAGGTGGTGGGACGTTTGTTGTTTGCCAATAAGATTCGGGTAACCGTTCTGGAACGCGATCCTAGCCAAATCCAGTTCTTGCGTAAATTTGGTTACAAGGTCTACTACGGTGATGCAACCCAGTTGGATTTACTGCGGGCTGCCGGCGCCGACAAAGCGGAAGCCATTATTATCTGTACTGATGAACCGGATGAAGTGATGGAAGTTGTCGATTTGTGCCAGCAGTATTTTCCTAAGCTTAAAGTACTGGCAAGGGCCAGAAGTCGGGTCGAGGCGCACCAGTTGCTCAGTCATGGGGTCGAGAATTTTTCCCGGGAAACTTTTGCTGGTGCCCTTGATTTGGGCCGTCAGGCCCTCATATCTCTAGGCATGCACCCTTATCAGGCCAAGCGGGCCGAGGCACATTTTCGCCGCTTGGATACCACCGCCTTGAGAGATCTACTTCCGCAGCACTCTGAGGATGTCCATCTGGCAACCCGGGCCCGTGAAGCGCGCAAGGAGCTGGAAGAGATTTTTGACCGAGAGATGCGGGGGGAGCGGGAACGCCATGATGGCTGGGACTGACAAGTCTCCCTAATTAACACAGAGGCAAGGAGCGAAAGCATGGCCAAGAAGCGATTTATCGCCGGTGCAGTCTGTCCAAGCTGTCGTCAGCACGATACGCTGCGCTGGTGGCAAGAGAACGATGTGGAGCGGGTAGAATGCGTGTCCTGCGGTCATTCCGATGTGAGGGCACCGCAATCGGTCGAGCAGAGCAATCAACTCTCAACAGAAACTAAACAACACGTTATCGGCATTTTTAAGCCTGAAGACTGATTTAGCTGCACAGCCTTTAAACAGAATATTGGCATCTAGCTGCCATTATCCGGTATCATGCGGGCGAAATCCTTTGATACCCAGTTCGAAATTGGAGTAAACATGAAAGTCGCTAAAGACATCGTAGTAAGCCTGGCTTACCAAGTGAAGACCGAAGAAGGCGTTGTTGTTGATCAGTCGACAACCGAAGCACCTCTTGATTACCTACACGGCCACAACAACCTGATCGTAGGTTTGGAGACGGCGCTTGAAGGCCGCGAAGCTGGCGACAAGTTTGAAGTGACAGTTGCTCCAGAAGAAGCGTACGGTGAGCACGTTGACGAGATGGTTCAGCGTGTACCGGCTGACGTATTCCAGGGCGTAGACGAAATTACTGTCGGCATGCGTTTCCTTGCTGATACAGATCAGGGGCCAATCCCAGTAGAAGTGACTGAAGTTGACGGCGACCACGTTGTTGTTGACGGTAACCACATGCTAGCAGGTCAGACTTTGACTTTCGGCGTAGAAGTAGTTGCTGTCCGTGCTGCGACTGAAGAAGAAATCGCTCATGGCCATATCCACCAGGGCGGCGGTTGCTGCGGTGGCGGTAGCTGTGGCGACCACGACCACGGTGAGCAGGAAGAAGGCTGCTGTGGCGGTGAAGACAAAGGCGGCTGCGGCTGCTCTCACTAATCGTTAGTGGTTAGTATTAAAAAAGGAAGCCATTGGCTTCCTTTTTTTGTACCCAACACCGGCTAGTAATGCGGTGGCGGTGTCTCTTCCGACTCGCTGGCCATATTCGATGGCTCTATGCCCTTGACCTTGCCAACCATGAATTTCAACTGGGTCTGCATTTTATCAATCAGGAACTGCTGCTCAGTAAGGGCCTGGTTTAGCTCCTCGATAGTCTGCTCCTGAAAAGCCTGCTTCATTTCAAGCTCGTCGATACGGGCCTGTAGCTGTTCGATTTCTTTCATTGCGTTATTCCGTCGTCCATTGCTGGGCGATACCTGCCGAAGTTCCCGAGACCACATGACCGTCGGGAGTAATGGCCACATCATACACCACCGCAGCTGGCGGTCGAGTATCTTGTTTGGCTGCGGTTTCCCAGCGGCCGAGGTTATCCCCGGTTTGGGTATCCCATAACTCTACTCGACGGGCAGGGGTACCGGTCGCAAGCCGTTTGCCGTCATCGGAGAACCGAGCGCTTGATAGTATCTGCTGGCGCAGGCGCACGGCCAGTGACGAAATCTGCTCACCGCTTGATAAATCCCAAATGATGATCTCGTTGCTGCCGTCGGCGGTCATTGCCAGCTTGCCATCGCGCTGTAGGGCCACTCGGCTGATCCGGCTCTGGTGCTCGAACTGCTGGAGGATCTGGCCACTTTGGGTATCCCACAGATAGGCCGAGTGGTCATTTCCCCCAGATAAGGCATAGCGACCATTGGCGGAAATCGCCACTGAATTCACTTTTTCACGGTGGGCGAGGAACTCTAGCCGTCTTCCGCTGCCCAAGTCGACATACAGGGCTTTGCTGTTGGACAGGGCAAGTAGGACATGTTGGCCGTTGTTGGCAACGGACACATCGCGGATCAAACCGTCGGAAATGGACCACAATCCCTCGGATTGGCCCCAGGCCAGATCCCAGACGGCAAAGTTTTGCGCCGTGGCGGTAATGGCGTAGCGGCCGTTGTCGGATATCTGGCTGCTGAGCACCGTATTGTGATGTGGATCTTGAGAACCAAAATCAGCTAACTTTTTGTTTTGCTGTAAATCCCACAGCACGATACCTTGTTGGGCTGAGTGGTAGAGGGCAAACCGTCCGTCCCGGCTCAGGCTGAAACTGGTGGTGCCTTCTGGTGCAAGATCCCAGCGTTGTAACTCTGTACCGGAAAAAAAGCAGCCAGTGAGAATGAAAAGTGCCAAAATGAAGCAGGGCACGTATCTTTTTGTTTGCATTAAGGTCTTGTTCCGCTTTGTTAACACATAGTGTCATTTCCTTATGAATATACTGCTGGGCAGTGAATTCATAAGGTGCATATTAGTATATTGATCTACAGTGCTTTTCATACCGCTTGTTGAAAAGGCTGGTGAATGATTTTTGAGGTTTTACCTCAGTTTAAAATGGAGAAATACATGAAACCTGTTCTAAAGATGTCTGTTTTGGCTGCAACAATCCTGCTAGCTGTAGGCTGCCAAGATGAGAAAGCAGCGGAAACAAAACCGGCAGAGCCTGCAAAAGTAGAGCAGGTCGCAGCGGAAGCCGCACCGGCGACATTTGCTACTGAAGATGACAAAGCAGCTTATGCGATCGGTGCTTCATTGGCCCAATACCTAGCGGCTAACCTAGACCAGCAGAAAGAGCTAGGTTTGGAACTGAGCCGTGAGCAAGTACTTGCCGGTGTGACTGACGTCTTTGCTGGCAATAGCCGCATGACAACGGAAGAGACACAGCAGGCGCTTCAGTCGCTGGATCAACGAGTGTCTGAAATGGCGCAGCAGCAAGCACAGGCAGAGGCAGAAAAGAACATTAAGGCAGGTGAAGATTACCGTGCTGAGTTCGAGCAGAAAGACGGTGTAGTTAAGACTGACTCAGGCCTGCTGTATCAAGTAGAGACGGCAGGTGAAGGTGATAAACCAGCAGCAACAGATACCGTTAAAGTACACTACAAAGGTATGCTAACGGACGGCACTGAATTCGATAGCTCTTACGCTCGTAACCAGCCTGCGACATTCCCGCTAAACCAAGTGATTTCTGGTTGGACTGAAGGCGTACAACTAATGCCTGTTGGTTCGAAGTTCACGTTCGTTATCCCGCCAGAGTTGGCTTACGGCTCTCAGGCAAACCCAAGCATTCCGGCTAACTCAACCCTAGTGTTTGAAGTCGAGCTACTGGATATCGTGAAAGCTGAACAGCCAATGGCTGAAGAAACGCAGTAAGTTTCTTCGTATTACGGCTATATCGGTCATTATTGAAAAAACCCAGCGAAAGCTGGGTTTTTTATCATTAGAGTTGTATATGACGTGAAAATGTTCAGGCTCTTGTCTGAAATCTGATAAACTTGCAAGCAAGATTTGAATATTTATCAATCACCGTGAAAGGTCCTTTCTCGGTGAGGCATAGCCCATTCTATTAATTTTTCCCATTTCTGTGGTAAAGAAGTTAAATAGAATGGGTAACAGCAAGGAAGATAATCGCGTGGTATCTACTGAAAACTATGGCTCAGATGTGATGGTCGAGAGTGACTTGATTGAGCCGCGTGCTTTTAGCGAGCACGATTACATTATCCTACGTTCTTACGAGGCGGTCGTCGATGGTTTAGCGGCACTGATTGGCCCGTTCTGTGAAATCGTGCTGCACTCGCTGGCCGATCTCAATACCTCAGCCATCAAGATCGCCAATGGTGAGAATACCGGTCGTAAAGTCGGTTCGCCGATCACCGATCTTGCCCTGCGCATGCTGCGTGACATCGAAGGCTCAGAACGTAATTTCTCTCGGGCTTACTTCACTCGCGCCAAGGGTGGGGATTTGATGAAGTCGATCACCATCGCTATTCGCAATGGAGACAATGACATCATTGGCCTGCTGTGTATTAACGTCAATTTGGATGCGCCTTTCTCGCAGATCCTACAATCCTTTATGCCGACCGATGAAGCTAAGCAGGCAGCATCGAGCGTTAACTTCGCCAGTGATGTTGATGAACTGGTGGATCAGACCGTTGAGCGCACCATTGAAGAAATTAATGCCGACAAGAATGTCTCGAACAATGCCAAGAATCGTCAGATCGTGATGGAGCTGTACGACAAGGGGATTTTCGATATCAAAGATGCGATCAATCGGGTTGCCGATCGTCTCAATATCTCCAAGCACACGGTATACCTCTACATCCGCCAGCGTAAAACCGAGGATGGCGAAAAATGAGCCTGAACTATGTGCTGGTAGTGGAAGGACCGGCTTACGGGACCCAATCGGCACGTTCGGCTTATCAGTTTGCTCTGGCGCTGTTGGCGGAAGGGCACGGTTTGTCGCGGGTGTTTTTCTATCAAGACGGGGTCCATAACGGCTCCGCCTTAACCGCCCCGGCGTCCGACGAGTTTGATTTGGTGGCTGCTTGGCAGCAGTTGGCACAGGATCATGGCACAGAGCTGCAAACCTGCGTGGCTGCCGCCCTGCGTCGGGGGATCATCAGCCCTCAGGAAGCAGAGCAGAATCAGTTGACGGGCAGCAACCTTGCCGCCGGCTTTGAGCAAGCGGGCCTCGGCAGTCTGGCCGAAGCCATGTTGACCGCTGATCGCGTCATTCAATTTTAACGGGATAGTCATGACAACGTTAGGTTTTGTATTTCGCCACGCACCACATGGGATTGCTTCGGGTCGCGAGGGATTGGATGCCGTGTTGGCCACTTCGGCCTATAGTGAAGATATCTCGCTTTTCTTTCATGGTGATGGTGTTTACCAGTTGCTTGACGGGCAGCAGCCGCAGGGGATCCTGTCACGTGATTATATTGTGACGTTCAAGATGTTAGAACTCTATGATATCGAGCAGATTTATGTATGCCGCCAGTCACTGCAGACGCGCGGGCTAACTGTAGATGACTTGCTTATCGATGTGATTGAGTGCGAGCCGGCTGTATTCTCCGAACACCTCCATGCCTGCCAGCGCGTTTTGACATTCTAGGTTTTTCCATCTTAAGCACAATTAACAAAACCATATTCACACAGGCATAGTTTCGAGGCACAGTATGCTGCATATTTTTACTCGCTCTCCATTCCAGTCTCAAGCCTTCAGCGACGCCGCTGCGATAATCAGCAAAAATGACTCGATTTTACTGATCCAAGACGCAGTAATCGCTGCCACGGTAGAAAAAAGCCCAATTTTTCAGTTTCACGACGCTGGCGTAAAAATTTATTTACTGGCTGAGGATATCGTTGCCAGAGGGCTGCAGGGCAAGCTCAGGGTTGATGTAAATGTTGTTGATTATAAAGGATTTGTTGGCTTGACTGTGGATAATGAAGCCCAGATGAAGTGGGCTTAATAAGGGCTCTCAAACCTTGGAAAACCAGTGGATATTTGGTTGATTAAGAAATAATCATTTAATTGATCGCTGGTTACATCTTGACACCCTTGGGTGCGATGCCTAAAATTTCGCGTCCTCCTGTTGTTGGGAGGCAGATTTTTCATCTTTACGAAAGTAATATTTCAGGAGCTATTTAATGGCAACTATTAACCAGTTGGTACGTAAGCCACGTGCTAAGCAAGTTGTAAAAAGCAACGTGCCTGCACTAGAAGCGTGCCCACAGAAGCGTGGTGTATGTACTCGTGTATACACTACTACTCCTAAGAAACCTAACTCAGCATTACGTAAAGTATGTCGTGTTCGTCTAACAAACGGTTTCGAAGTAACATCATACATCGGCGGTGAAGGTCACAACCTTCAGGAGCACTCAGTTGTTCTTATCCGTGGTGGTCGTGTTAAAGATTTGCCAGGTGTGCGTTACCACACCGTTCGTGGTGCACTTGACTGTGCAGGCGTTAACGACCGTAAGAAAGGTCGTTCTAAGTACGGTGTGAAGCGTCCTAAGTCTTAATGGATTCCGTTAAGTAAGGCCAAACACTAAAATTATTTAATTTTGAAGAAACTGTAAAGTTTTGGATAACCTGAAGACACAACGGAGATTTCCATGCCACGTCGTCGCGTAATTGGTCAGCGTAAGATCCTTCCAGATCCAAAGTTCAAATCTGAGCTGCTGGCAAAATTCGTCAATATCCTAATGGTTGACGGTAAAAAATCTACTGCAGAAAAAATTGTTTACTCTGCACTAGAAACTATGGCTGAGCGTTCTGGTGAAGAACACCTAGCTGTATTCGAAAAAGCTCTTGAAAATGTACGTCCAGCGGTAGAAGTTAAATCTCGCCGTGTGGGTGGTTCAACTTACCAGGTGCCTGTAGAAGTACGTCCAGTACGTCGTAACGCACTAGCTATGCGTTGGTTGGTTGAAGCTGCGCGTAAGCGTGGTGAAAAATCTATGGCTCAGCGTCTAGCAGGCGAAATGCTTGATGCGGCTGACAACAAAGGTTCTGCTGTTAAGAAACGTGAAGACGTTCACCGTATGGCAGACGCGAACAAAGCGTTCGCACATTACCGCTGGTAATCTAGCCGGTAATACAAATAGGGCGCGGCAAGCTTGGCTTGTCGCGCCTAAACCATACTCTAAGGACCCCCTTAGTAAGAGGATACTGCCGTGGCTCGTAAAACGCCTATCGAGCGCTACCGTAACATCGGTATTTGTGCTCACGTTGACGCCGGTAAAACAACAACTACCGAGCGTATCCTGTTTTATACAGGCTTATCTCACAAAATTGGTGAGGTTCACGACGGCGCAGCTACCATGGATTGGATGGAGCAGGAGCAGGAGCGTGGTATCACCATCACATCTGCTGCGACTACAACCTTCTGGCGTGGTATGGAAGCTCAGTTCCCAGAACACCGCGTAAACATCATTGATACCCCTGGACACGTTGACTTTACTATCGAAGTAGAGCGTTCATTGCGTGTACTAGACGGTGCTGTTGTTGTTTTCTGTGGATCTTCGGGTGTTGAGCCTCAGTCTGAAACCGTTTGGCGTCAGGCTGATAAGTACGAAGTACCGCGTATGGTTTTCGTCAACAAGATGGATCGTGCTGGTGCTGACTTCCTTCGTGTTGTTGACCAGATCAAAAACCGTCTTGGTGCGAATCCAGTGCCTATTCAATTGAATATTGGTGCTGAAGAAGAATTTAAAGGCGTTGTTGACCTTATCAAGATGAAGGCTATCAACTGGAGTGAATCTGATCAGGGTATGTCATTTACCTATGAAGAGATTCCAGCTGACATGGTTGAACTTGCTGAGGAATGGCGTCAGAACCTGGTTGAATCAGCGGCGGAAGCAACTGAAGAGCTGATGGACAAGTACCTTGAAGAAGGTGAACTGTCTGAAGCGGAAATCAAAGCCGGTCTTCGCCAGCGTACGCTAGCGAATGAGATCGTGCTGGCAACCTGTGGTTCAGCATTTAAAAACAAAGGTGTTCAGGCTGTACTTGATGCAGTGATTGAATTCCTGCCTTCGCCAACGGAAGTGAAAGCTATCCGCGGTGAAGACGAAGACGGTAACGACGTTGAGCGCCATTCAAGCGATGACGAACCATTTTCAGCGCTAGCGTTCAAAATCGCAACCGACCCATTCGTTGGCACCTTGACCTTCATGCGTGTTTATTCTGGAGTTGTAAATACTGGCGACACCGTCTACAACTCTGTAAAAGAAAAACGCGAGCGTTTTGGACGTATCGTACAGATGCATTCGAACAAACGTGAAGAAGTGAAAGAAATCCGTGCCGGTGATATCGCAGCGGCGATCGGCCTGAAGAATGTCACTACCGGTGACACGCTATGTGACCAAAACCATAAAGTGGTTCTTGAGCGCATGGAATTCCCAGAGCCTGTTATCCAAATTGCTGTTGAGCCTCGTTCTCAGGCTGACCAAGAAAAAATGGGTATTGCGCTAGGTAAACTGGCGGCAGAAGATCCATCGTTCCGTGTCGAAACCGACGAGGAATCGGGTCAAACCTTGATTTCAGGTATGGGTGAACTTCACTTAGATATCATCGTAGATCGTATGAAGCGCGAATTCAGCGTTGAATGTAACGTTGGTAAACCTCAGGTGGCATACCGTGAAACTATCCGTGGTAAAACGGAAGTGGAAGGGAAATTTGTGCGCCAGTCAGGTGGTCGCGGCCAGTATGGTCACGTATGGCTGAAAATCGAACCATCGGAACCTGATGAAGGTTTCGTGTTCGTGGATGAAGTCGTTGGTGGTGTGGTACCGAAAGAGTACATTGGTGCTGTTTCAAAAGGTATCGAAGAGCAGATGAACAACGGTGTGCTTGCAGGCTATCCTGTAATGGATGTCAAAGCGACCTTGTTCGACGGTTCTTACCATGACGTTGACTCCAACGAAATGGCATTTAAGATTGCCGGCTCTATGGCTTTCAAGAAGGGTGCGCTAGAAGCTCAACCTGTTATTCTTGAGCCATTGATGAAGGTTGAAGTAACCACTCCGGAAGATTGGATGGGTGATGTTGTTGGTGACCTTAACCGTCGCCGCGGCATGATCGAAGGTATGGACGAAGGCCCTGCTGGCCTGAAAATTGTCCGTGCCAAAGTACCGCTTTCGGAAATGTTTGGTTACGCAACTGACCTGCGTTCAGCGACCCAGGGTCGTGCGTCATACTCAATGGAATTCAGCCAATACGCTGATGTTCCAAAGAATGTCGCCGATGCTATCATCGCCGAGCGTGGTTAATCGCAAGATCTATATTGCGCCGATGGCTGTTGGCGCATAAAATAGCAACTTCTGGCACGTCCCATAATTTTGTCAATGGGGCGTATCACAACTAGGAAGGAACACGATCGTGTCTAAAGAAAAATTTGAACGCGTAAAACCGCACGTAAACGTTGGTACTATCGGCCACGTTGACCACGGTAAAACTACTCTAACTGCTGCTATCTGTACTACGCTTGCAAAAGTGTACGGTGGTCAAGCTAAAGACTTCGCATCTATCGATAACGCTCCAGAAGAGCGCGAGCGTGGTATCACAATCTCTACTTCTCACGTAGAGTACGATACTCCATCTCGTCACTACGCACACGTAGACTGCCCAGGACACGCCGATTACGTTAAAAACATGATCACTGGTGCTGCTCAGATGGACGGTGGTATCCTAGTTGTTGCTGCAACTGATGGCCCTATGCCTCAGACTCGTGAGCACATCCTACTAGGCCGTCAGGTTGGTATCCCTTACATCATCGTGTTCATGAACAAGTGTGACATGGTTGATGACGAAGAGCTTCTAGAGCTAGTTGAGATGGAAGTTCGTGAACTTCTTTCTGAGTACGACTTCCCAGGTGATGACTGCCCAGTAATCATGGGTTCTGCTCTTGGCGCTCTAAACGGCGAGAAAGAGTGGGAAGACAAGATTGTTGAACTAGCTGAAGCTCTAGATAACTACATCCCAGAGCCAGAGCGTGCAATCGATCTACCATTCATCCTTCCTATCGAAGATGTATTCTCAATCCAGGGCCGTGGTACTGTTGTAACTGGTCGTGTTGAGCAAGGTATCATCACTGTAGGTGACGAAGTAGAAATCATCGGTATCAAAGACACTACTACAACTACTTGTACTGGTGTTGAGATGTTCCGTAAGCTTCTTGACGAAGGCCGTGCTGGTGAGAACGTTGGTGTTCTTCTACGTGGTACTAAGCGTGACGAAGTTGAGCGTGGTCAGGTTCTTGCTAAGCCAGGTTCAATCACTCCACACACTACTTTCACTTCAGAAATCTATGTTCTTTCTAAAGATGAAGGCGGTCGTCACACTCCTTTCTTCAAAGGTTACCGTCCACAGTTCTACTTCCGTACAACTGACGTAACAGGTACTATCGAGCTACCTGAAGGCGTAGAAATGGTAATGCCTGGTGATAACATCTCTATGACTGTTACTCTAATCGCACCTATCGCGATGGACGAAGGTCTACGTTTTGCTATCCGTGAAGGTGGCCGTACAGTTGGTGCTGGTGTTGTTGCAACTATCGTTGCTTAATAACGCTTAGTACACACTCTGTACTAAAAAAGGGAGCTTCGGCTCCCTTTTTGTTTTCTACTCTCTGCCAAAACACACTCCTGCCTAACTTTGCATCCCCCCCTGTCGTTATATTCTATAAAAGCATAAACACAGTATTCCTATTGATAATTGTTCTAACAGTTGCCATACTTGCGACTGGTAATGCAAACCATTCTTGTTTATATTCTGTCCATTGTATTAAGATGATGGTAAGACGATGTACATTTGCTTGTGCCACGGAATTTCCGATAAAAAAATCATGAAGCTTGCTGAGCAGTATGGGATCAGTACCATTCGCGGGATCCGCCAAGTGACTCCCCTTGGCTCTCAATGTGGAAAGTGTATCCGCCAGGCGAAGGAAGTGCTCGAGCAAGTCACGTTTATCCAGTATAAAAAAGCCAGCTAACGGCGGCTGATCATATCGAGTCTTTTGACACTCCTCTAATCGGTTCTATGCTTATGTGAACTGACAGAGGAGTGTTTTGTAATGAAAGCGGATCCGAAAATCATCCAACACCTCAACAAAGTCCTCGGCAACGAATTGGTCGCCATCAATCAGTATTTTCTCCATGCCCGTATGTACAAAGATTGGGGGTTGAAGCACCTTGCCGACAAGGAATACCACGAGTCGATAGACGAGATGAACCACGCGGATCATTTAATCGAACGTATCCTGTTTCTCGAAGGGTTGCCCAACTTGCAAGATCTCGGCAAGCTCAATATCGGCGAAGATACTCAGGAGATGCTCGAGTGTGACTTGGCATTGGAGATGGCCGCTATTCCGGATCTGCGTGATGCCATTGCTTACTCAGAAGAGGTAAGGGATTATGTATCACGCGATTTGTTCCAAGATATCCTGGAAGATGAAGAAGAGCACGTCGACTGGCTGGAAACCCAGCTTGGATTGATTGAGAAAATGGGTATAGCCAATTACAACCAGGCCCAAATTGTCGATGAGGATTAGGGTAGGGGAGTGATGGCGCTTGGCTATCGGCCATAGGCAAGTGGCATAACACGAAACAACGGTTTCAATTATTGTATTTTGGTGGGGGTGCCTATGATAATGCATCGCCCATCGCCCATCGCCCATCGCCGTCCAACAACACCTTAGCCTCACCTTTGTTTAATTTTCCGACAAGGGTTGCGTTCGAAACTGTGATCTGTATAATGCCCACCACTGCCTGAGGATATAGTCCTCGTAACTGCGGTTGTGAACCAATAAGCGTTGAGGAAGAAGCTGCAGAGCAGCTTGTAAATGTATACTCTGACTTATGTTCGCAGTCATTAAATTGACTGACAATGTATCCGATAGGGATACTACGTTCACATAAATCAATCGGCATTCTCTCGTCTATACGAGGTTGAGTGGCGATATTGTTTGTGTAATTTTTATTATTGGAGCTCTGTCTCATGCAGAACCAACGTATTCGTATCCGCCTTAAGGCGTTCGATCACCGCTTGATCGATCAGTCGACTGCGGAAATCGTTGAAACAGCTAAGCGTACTGGCGCGCAGGTTAAGGGTCCAATCCCACTACCTACTCGTAAAGAGCGCTTCACTGTTCTTGTATCTCCTCACGTTAATAAGGACGCACGTGACCAGTACGAAATTCGTACTCACAAGCGCCTTATCGACATCGTTGAGCCAACAGACAAAACTGTTGACGCTCTTATGCGTCTAGATCTAGCTGCTGGCGTTGATGTCCAGATCAGCCTAGGTTAAGAGGAGATAAGAGAATGATTGGTCTAATCGGTCGTAAAGTGGGCATGACCCGCGTATTTACCGAAGATGGCGTTTCTATCCCAGTAACTGTGGTTGAAGTTGAAGCTAACCGCGTTTCTCAGGTTAAATCTGTAGAAACTGACGGCTACAACGCAATCCAGGTAACTACTGGTTCAAAGAAAGCTAACCGTGTTTCTAAGCCAGAAGCTGGCCACTTTGCGAAAGCAGGTGTTGAAGCAGGTCGCGGTCTTTGGGAATTCCGTCTAGAGAACAACGAAGAGTTCGCTGTTGGCGCTGAGCTAACTGTTGAGCTGTTCAACGAAATTAAAAAAGTAGACGTTACTGGTACATCTAAGGGTAAAGGTTTCCAAGGTGCTATTAAGCGCTGGAACTTCCGTACTCAAGATATGACTCACGGTAACTCCTTGTCTCACCGCGCTCCGGGTTCAATTGGCCAATGTCAAACTCCAGGTCGCGTATTTAAAGGCAAGAAAATGGCTGGTCACATGGGTGCTGAGCGTGTAACGACTCAAAACCTAGAGATCGTACGTGTTGACGCTGAGCGTAATCTGCTTCTTATTAAAGGTGCAGTACCAGGCTCAACAGGTGGCAACGTGATCGTCAAACCAGCTGTTAAAGCGTAACGTCGAGGAGTTAGTAATGGAATTGGTAGTCAAAGGCGCTGATGCGCTAACTGTCTCCGAAACTACTTTTGGGCGTGACTTCAATGAAGCGCTTGTACACCAAGTAGTTGTTGCTTTTGCAGCAGGTGCTCGTCAAGGTACTCGTGCTCAGAAGACTCGTTCTGACGTTTCTGGTGGTGGTGCTAAACCATGGCGCCAGAAAGGTACAGGTCGCGCTCGTGCAGGTACAATCCGTAGCCCGCTATGGCGTACCGGTGGTGTAACTTTCGCTGCTCGTCCACAGGACCACAGCCAGAAAGTTAACAAGAAAATGTACCGCGGTGCTATGAAGAGCATTCTTTCTGAGCTTGTTCGTCAAGAGCGTCTAATCGTTGTTGATGAGTTCTCTGTAGAAGCACCTAAAACTAAAGCGCTAGTAGCTAAGCTTAATGAGCTTGAGCTAACTGATGCGCTGATCGTAACTGGCGAACTAGATGAGAATCTATTCCTAGCTGCACGTAACCTATACAAAGTAGACGTACGTGACGCGAAGGCAATTGACCCAGTTAGCTTGATCGCTTTCGATAAAGTTGTGATGACTGCAGCAGCAGTTAAAGCAGTTGAGGAGATGCTAGCATGATCACTGAAGAGCGTATTTTAAAAGTTCTACGTGCTCCGCACATCTCTGAAAAAGCAACTATGGCTGCTGAAAACGGTAACACTATCGTATTCAAAGTAGCTAAAGATGCGACAAAGAAAGAGATCAAAGCAGCAGTTGAAAAACTGTTCGAGGTTGAAGTTAAGTCTGTAAATACTCTTATCACTAAGGGTAAGACCAAGCGTCAAGGTATGCGTCAAGGCCGTCGTTCAGACGTTAAGAAAGCCTACGTTATCCTGAAAGAAGGTCAAGACATCGACTTCGCTGGTAGTGCAGAGTAAGGCTAGGAGCAAAGAAGAATGGCTATTGTAAAATGTAAGCCGACTTCCCCAGGTCGTCGCCACGTAGTTAAAGTGGTAAACTCTGACCTGCATAAGGGTAAGCCGTACGCACCACTAACTGAGAAAAAATCTAAGTCAGGTGGTCGTAACAACAACGGTCGTATTACAGTACGTCACATCGGTGGTGGTAACAAAAATGCTTACCGTATCATCGATTTCAAACGTACTAAAGACGGTATCCCAGCGAAAGTTGAGCGTCTAGAATACGATCCAAACCGTAGCGCAAATATTGCTCTAGTTCTGTACGCAGACGGTGAGCGCCGCTACATTATCGCACCTAAAGGTATTCAGGCTGGTGACACTATCCAGTCTGGCGCAGATGCTGCTATCAAAGTTGGTAACACACTACCAATGCGCAACATCCCAGTAGGTTCAACCGTACACTGTGTTGAACTTAAGCCTGGTAAAGGTGCTCAGCTGGCTCGTTCAGCTGGTGCATACGCTCAGATCATTGCACGTGCAGGCACTTATGTGACTCTACGTCTACGTTCTGGTGAAATGCGTAAAGTTCTTTCTGAAGGTCGTGCGACCCTAGGTGAAGTTGGTAATGCAGAACACATGCTACGTGAGCTAGGTAAAGCTGGTGCTTCACGTTGGCGCGGTGTTCGTCCAACTGTACGTGGTGTTGTAATGAACCCAGTTGACCACCCACACGGTGGTGGTGAAGGCCGTACTTCTGGTGGCCGTCACCCTGTTACACCTTGGGGTGTTCCAACTAAGGGTTACAAGACTCGTAAGAACAAGCGTACCGACAAGTACATCGTACGTCGTCGTAACAAGTAATTTTAAAGAGGATACGCCATGCCACGTTCTCTCAAGAAAGGTCCATTTATTGACCTACACTTGCTGAAGAAGGTAGAGAAAGCGTTGGAAAGCGGTGACAAGAAGCCTGTAAAGACTTGGTCCCGTCGCTCAATGATCATCCCTCAGATGATCGGTTTGACCATCGCTGTCCATAATGGTCGTCAGCACGTTCCTGTTTTCGTTTCTGAAGAAATGATCGGTCACAAGCTAGGCGAATTTGCACCAACACGCACTTACCGTGGCCATGCTGCGGATAAGAAAGCTAAGAAGCGCTAAGGAGTAAGTAATGGAAGCTATCGCTAAACATCGCTTTGCTCGCATTTCGCCGCAGAAAGCTCGTTTGGTTGCAGATCAACTGCGCGGTAAGCCAGTTGCTCAAGCTCTAGAAATTCTTCAGTTCAGCAACAAAAAAGCTGCTGATCTAATCAAGAAAGTTCTAGAGTCAGCTATCGCTAACGCAGAACACAACGAAGGCGCAGATATTGATGATCTATCAGTAGCTAAAATCTTCGTTGACGAAGGTCCTACCATGAAGCGTATTATGCCTCGTGCTAAAGGCCGTGCCGATCGCATCTTGAAGCGTTCTAGCCACATCACTGTTGTTGTAGCAGACCGCTAAAAGACTAGGAGAGAAAGCAATGGGTCAAAAAGTACATCCTAATGGTATTCGTCTTGGCATCGTTAAGCCATGGAATACCACTTGGTTTGCTAACAGCCAAGAGTTCGCTGACAACCTAGACGGCGACTTCAAGGTACGTCAGTTCCTTACTAAGGAACTAGCAAAAGCGTCTCTTTCACGTATCGTTATCGAGCGTCCTGCTAAGAGCATCCGTGTGACTATTCACACTGCTCGTCCAGGCGTTGTTATCGGTAAGAAAGGTGAAGACGTTGAGAAACTACGTGCTCGCGTTTCAAAGATCGCTGGTGTTCCAGCACAGATCAACATCGCAGAAGTACGTAAGCCTGAGCTAGACGGCAAACTAGTAGCAGACAGCATTTCGTCTCAGCTAGAGCGTCGCGTTATGTTCCGTCGCGCTATGAAGCGTGCAGTTCAAAACGCCATGCGCCTTGGCGCTAAAGGTATCAAAGTAGAAGTAAGTGGTCGTCTAGGCGGCGCTGAAATTGCACGTTCTGAGTGGTACCGTGAAGGTCGTGTACCTCTACACACTCTTCGTGCTGACATTGATTACGCAACTTCTTCGGCTCACACCCAATACGGTGTTATCGGCGTTAAAGTTTGGATCTTCAAAGGTGAAGTTCTAGGCGGTATGCCGGTTGAAGAGCCTAAGGCTGACAAGCCTAAGAAGCAGCGCAAAGGCCGTAAATAAGGAGTTTATTGATGCTGCAACCTAAACGCACTAAATTCCGCAAGGCCTTTAAAGGTCGTAACCGCGGTCTAGCGAACGGTACTGACGTAAGCTTCGGTACATTTGGTCTTAAAGCTGTTGGCCGTGGTCGCCTAACTGCTCGTCAGATCGAAGCGGCACGTCGTGCTATGACTCGTCATATCAAACGTCAGGGCCAAATCTGGATTCGTATCTTCCCAGACAAACCAATTACATCTAAGCCTCTTGAAGTTCGTCAAGGTAAAGGTAAGGGTAACGTTGAGTACTGGGTAGCACAAATCCAACCTGGTAAAGTTCTGTATGAGATGGATGGTGTTCCTGAAGCGCTAGCACGTGAAGCATTTAAACTTGCTGCACGTAAGCTACCTATCAAGACAACATTCGTAACTAAGGCGGTGATGTGATGAACGCACAAGATCTGCGCGCTAAAAGCGTTGAAGAGCTGAATGCTGAGCTTGTGAACCTACTGCGCGAGCAGTTCAACCTGCGTATGCAGGCTGCAACTGGTCAACTGCAGCAGACTCACACTCTGAAATCAGTACGTCGCGATATCGCACGTGTTAAAACCGTTCTGACTGAGAAGGCTGGCGCATAATGAGCGATCAAATTCGTACTCAGCTTGGTCGTGTTGTTAGCGACAAAGGCGATAAGTCTATTGTTGTTGCTATCGAGCGTAAAGTGAAGCACCCGATTTACGGTAAGTACATCACTCGCACGACTAAACTTCACGCACATGACGAAAACAACGAATGTCGCCAAGGCGATACCGTTGAGGTTCGTGAGTGCCGTCCACTGTCTAAGACTAAGTCTTGGACACTGGTACGCGTAGTTGAAAAAGCTCGCATCTAAGCGAACTTAACTACGATTTAACATAACGGCCCCGAAAAAGTTTTGGGGCCGTTCATTTTTTGTCTACCCATCGTCCGAAAAGCGTGTTAATATTCGCCGCCTTTGAAGAAAAGGCAAATCGGCTCGTAATGGGTCAAGATGTTTAAAATTAGCGGAGCACTAACATGATCCAAATGCAAAGTATGCTTGATGCAGCCGATAACTCCGGCGCTCGTAGCGTAATGTGTATTAAGGTTCTGGGTGGTTCACACCGTCGCTATGCACATATCGGTGATGTCATCAAGGTTACTGTTAAGGAAGCAATTCCTCGCGGTAAAGTTAAGAAAGGTGACGTTCTGAAAGCGGTGGTTGTGCGCACTCGTAAAGGCGTACGTCGTCCAGATGGCTCTGTCATTCGCTTTGACCGTAATGCTTGCGTATTGTTGAACGACAACACTGAGCAACCTATCGGTACTCGTATTTTCGGCCCAGTGACTCGTGAGCTTCGTGGCGATAAGTTCATGAAGATCGTTTCACTTGCGCCTGAAGTATTGTAAGGAGTAACGCAAATGGCAGCTAAAATCCGTCGTAACGACGAAGTTATCGTTCTTACTGGTAAAGATAAAGGTAAGAAAGGTAAAGTATCCAAGGTTCTAGCAACCGGTAAAGTAATCGTTGAAGGTATCAACCTTGTTAAAAAGCACCAGAAGCCGGTACCGGCTATGGGCGTACAAGGTGGCATCGTTGAACAAGAAGCAGCAATTGACGCTTCTAACGTTGCAATCGTTAACGGTGAAGGTAACGCGGACCGTGTAGGCTTCCGATTCGAAGACGGCAAAAAAGTTCGTTTCTTCAAATCGACTGGCGAAACTATCAAGTAATTTTTGGAGTAGTACAATGGCGAAACTGCATGATTACTACAAAGAGACTCTAGTTAAAGAACTTGCTGAAAAGTTTGAATACCAGAGTATCATGCAAGTCCCAAGGATCGAAAAGATCACACTTAACATGGGTGTGGGCGATGCGATCAACGACAAGAAGCTTCTAGAGAATGCTGCTGCTGACATGACTGCTATTGCAGGTCAGAAGCCGCTAATCACTGTAGCTCGTAAGTCTGTTGCTGGCTTTAAGATCCGTGAGGGCTACCCTATCGGCTGTAAAGTAACTCTACGTGGCGAACGCATGTGGGACTTCTTTGAGCGTCTAATTTCAATTGCTGTACCTCGTATTCGTGATTTCCGTGGTCTAAACCCGAAATCATTCGATGGTCGTGGTAACTACAGCATGGGCGTTCGTGAGCAGATCATCTTCCCAGAAATCGATTACGATAAAGTAGATCGTGTACGTGGTCTTGATATCACTATCACAACTTCTGCTAAATCTGACGAAGAAGCTCATGCTCTACTGTCTGCTTTTAACTTCCCATTCCGTAAGTAAAAGTAAGGGTTACTAATGGCTAAAGAATCAATGAAGGCACGCGAAGCTAAACGTGCCAAGCTAGCAGTAAAGTTCGCTGAAAAGCGTGCGGCACTAAAAGCTCTAATTAGCGACGTGAATGCGTCTGAAGAAGATCGCTGGAATGCAGTGCTTAAACTTCAGTCACTACCACGTGATTCTGCGAAGTCTCGTCAGCGTAACCGCTGTAACCAGACTGGACGTCCACACGGCTACCTACGTAAGTTTGGTCTTAGCCGTATCAAGGTTCGTGAAGCTTGCATGAAAGGCGAGATTCCGGGTCTGCGTAAGGCTAGCTGGTAATCCCAGTTATCCCATTTAGAATCACGGAGTATTGACTTATGAGCATGCAAGATCCGATCTCGGATATGCTGACCCGTCTTCGTAACGGTCAGGCAGCGAAAAAAGTTGCTGTTAAAATGCCATCTTCAAAAATGAAAGTTGCTATCGCATCTCTTCTTAAAGAAGAAGGTTTCGTGGCTGACTACACTGTATCTGGTGAAGTTAAGCCTGAGCTAGAAGTTACTCTTAAGTACTTCGAAGCTAACCCAGTTATCGAGCAAATCCAACGTGTATCACGTCCTGGTCTGCGCATCTACAAGAAAAAAGATGCTCTTCCATCAGTGATGGGTGGCCTTGGTATTGCTGTTGTATCCACTTCCAAGGGTCTTATGACCGACCGCGCTGCTCGCAAAGCGGGTCTTGGCGGTGAGATTATCTGCTACGTAGCATAATAGGAGTAGGAAATGTCTCGTGTTGCAAAAGCACCAGTAGTTATTCCTGCCGGCGTAGAAGTTAAACTCAACGGTCAGGAAATCACTGTTAAAGGTGGTAAGGGCGAACTAGTTCGCGTTATCAACGAAGCAGTTGTATTGTCCCAGGAAGAAAACACCATCACTTTCGGTCCTCGTGAAGGATTCGATAAGGCTTGGGCTCAAGCAGGTACTGCTCGTGCACTAGTTAACAACATGGTTGTTGGTGTTACTGAAGGCTATACTAAGAAGCTTACTTTGAAGGGTGTAGGTTACCGTGCTGCCATTAAAGGCAACTCTGTAGCGCTAACTCTAGGCTTCTCTCACCCAGTTGAGCACGAATTACCAGCAGGTATCAAAGCTGAATGTCCATCACAAACTGAAATCGTACTAACTGGTACTGATAAGCAGGTTGTTGGTCAAGTAGCGGCTGATATTCGCGCTTACCGTAGCCCTGAGCCTTACAAAGGCAAAGGTGTTCGTTACGCCGATGAAATCGTGCGTACTAAAGAAGCTAAGAAGAAGTAAGGTAACACTATGGATAAGAAAGCATCTCGTATCCGTCGTGCGACCCGAGCACGTCGTAAGATTGCTGAACTGGGCGCAACTCGCCTAGTTGTACACCGTACTCCACGTCACGTGTACGCTCAGGTAATCGCACCAAATGGCTCTGAGGTAATCGCTGCCGCTTCTACCGTAGAAAAGGCGATTCGCGAACAGGTTAAGAGTACTGGTAACAAAGACGCTGCTGCAGCTGTAGGTAAAGCTATTGCTGAGCGCGCGATTGAAAAAGGCATCTCTAACGTTGCATTCGATCGTTCTGGTTTCCAATACCACGGCCGTGTAGCTGCTCTAGCAGAAGCTGCTCGTGAAGCTGGTCTGAAATTCTAAGGTAGGCGGAAGATGGCTAACGAAAAAACACAATCAGATTTGAATGAAAAGCTGATCGCTGTTAACCGTGTATCTAAGACGGTTAAAGGCGGACGTATTTTCAGCTTTACTGCACTAACAGTAGTTGGTGACGGTAACGGTCGCATCGGTTTTGGTTACGGTAAGGCACGTGAAGTTCCTGCTGCAATCCAGAAAGCGATGGAAAAAGCACGTCGTAACATGGTTACAGTTGCACTAAACGACGGTACTCTACACCACGCTGTTAAAGGTCGCCACACTGGTTCTAAAGTGTACATGCAGCCTGCATCAGAAGGTACTGGTATCATCGCCGGTGGTGCAATGCGTGCAGTGCTAGAAGTTGCGGGTATCCGTAACGTACTAGCTAAAGCATACGGTTCTACTAACCCAATCAACGTTGTTCGCGCAACAATTGACGGTCTAAGTGGAATGAACTCTCCAGAAATGATCGCTGCTAAGCGTGGTCTTTCTGTTAAAGAAATTCTGGAGTAATCGACATGGCTAAAACTATTAAAGTAACCCAAACAAAGAGCTCTATCGGTCGTTTGCCGAAGCATAAAGCATCTTTGCGTGGCCTAGGCCTTCGTCGCATCAACCACACTGTAGAACTTGAAGACACACCGTGCGTACGCGGTATGATCAACAAAGTTTTCTACATGGTTAAAGTTGAGGAGTAATCAGTATGCGTTTGAATACTCTATCTCCGGCTGCTGGTTCTAAGCCTTCTGCGAAGCGCGTAGGCCGTGGTATCGGTTCAGGTCTGGGTAAAACTTGTGGCCGTGGTCACAAAGGTCAGAAATCACGTTCAGGTGGTTCTGTACGTCCAGGCTTCGAAGGCGGTCAAATGCCTTTGAAACAGCGTCTACCAAAATTCGGTTTTACTTCTCGCAAGAGCCTTGTAACAGCTGAAGTTCGTCTAGGTGAACTAGCGAAAGTTGAAGGTGACGTAGTAAGTCTTGAAACTCTTAAGGCTGCGAACCTAATCACTAAGAACATCGAGTTCGTGAAAGTTGTACTTTCTGGTGAGATTGCTCGCACTGTAACAGTTAAAGGTCTACGCGTTACTAAAGGCGCTAAAGCTGCTATCGAAGCTGCAGGCGGTAAAATCGAGGAATAATTAACTCGAGGATGAGGTACAGATGGCTAAACAACCAGGACAAGATTTTCGTAGCGCCCAAGGTGGCCTAGCAGAGCTTAAGGTTCGCCTATTATTCGTTTTAGGTGCTATCTTAATTTTCCGAGCAGGCTCTTTTGTGCCTATTCCTGGTATTGACGCTGCTGTACTTGCCGATCTGTTCGAACAGCAAAAGGGTACCGTCATTGAACTGTTTAACATGTTCTCTGGCGGTGCACTTGAGCGTGCTTCCATCTTAGCTCTGGGTATCATGCCGTATATCTCGGCATCGATCATTGTCCAGTTGCTAACGGTTGTTCACCCGGCATTAGCCGAGTTGAAGAAGGAAGGGGAGTCTGGTCGTCGTAAGATTAGCCAGTACACCCGTTACGGCACGCTTGTTTTGGCAACCTTCCAAGCAATTGGTATTGCAACGGGGTTACCAAGTATGATTCCGGGTCTGGTTATTAACCCTGGCCTTGGATTCTACTTTGTTGCGGTCGTCAGTTTGGTTACCGGTACCATGTTCTTGATGTGGTTGGGTGAACAGATTACGGAGCGTGGCATAGGTAACGGTATATCTGTGATTATTTTCACTGGTATCGTTGCAGGTTTGCCGCCAGCTATTGGACAGACAGTGGAGCAAGCGCGTCAAGGTGAATTGCACGTACTTCTTCTACTATTGATTGCAGTGATTTCTTTCGCTGTCATTTACTTCGTAGTGTTCATGGAACGTGGTCAGCGACGTATCGTCGTTAACTACGCCAAGCGTCAGCAAGGCCGTCGTGTCTTTGCTGCACAGAGCACTCATCTGCCGTTGAAAATCAACATGGCAGGGGTAATTCCAGCGATTTTTGCATCAAGCATTATTCTGTTCCCGGGTACACTGGCTCAGTGGTTCGGTCAGAAT
Organism: Photobacterium lutimaris; assembly: GCF_003025555.1. Lineage (GTDB taxonomy): Bacteria > Pseudomonadota > Gammaproteobacteria > Enterobacterales > Vibrionaceae > Photobacterium > Photobacterium lutimaris. Next base: position 238,695 of record NZ_PYMH01000007.1, read on the forward strand.
GAAAACCTAGGTTGGCTAAGTGATATTTCACTGGCGCTAAGCCCTGGTCAGCCACTTTATGTGATGCTTTATGCTGCTGCGATTATTTTCTTCTGTTTCTTCTATACCGCGTTGGTGTTTAACCCTCGCGAGACAGCTGACAACTTGAAGAAGTCTGGTGCGTTCGTACCTGGTATTCGCCCGGGAGAGCAGACCGCGAAATATATAGATAAAGTGATGACACGCCTGACATTGGCTGGCGCGTTATATATCACCTTTATCTGTCTGATCCCCGAGTTTATGATGATTGCATGGAATGTCCGCTTTTATTTCGGCGGTACTTCACTACTGATTGTAGTTGTAGTTATTATGGACTTCATGGCTCAAGTTCAGACACATTTGATGTCTCAACAATATGAGTCTGTTTTGAAAAAGGCTAATCTTAAGGGCTCAGGCCGTTAAGATCCTAATTACGGAGTTTAGCAATGAAAGTTCGTGCTTCCGTTAAGAAAATCTGCCGTAACTGTAAAGTTATCAAGCGCAACGGTGTTGTGCGTGTAATTTGCAGTGAGCCAAAGCATAAACAACGCCAAGGCTAATTAGCAGAAATATTTCTTGCAAATTGAAGGTAGGTTGGCTAAATTAGCCAACCAATCTTTTGTGTGTGCAAAAGAATTGTTCCACCGCTGCGTATCCTAGACGGGCTTTGCAGCGGTTATTCTTGAAAAGTACTAGGAGTGAATAGTGGCCCGTATTGCAGGCATTAACATTCCTGATCAAAAACATTCTGTAATCGCTCTAACAGCGATCTACGGCATTGGTAAAACTCGCTCTCAAGCTATTCTAGCTGAAGTGGGTATTGCTGAAGATGTTAAGATCAGTGAACTAACTGAAGAGCAGATCGATCTACTGCGTGATGGTGTAGCTAAGTACACTGTAGAAGGTGATCTACGTCGTGAAGTTTCCATGAACATCAAGCGTCTAATGGACCTTGGCTGTTACCGTGGTCTTCGTCATCGTCGCAGTCTACCACTACGTGGACAGCGTACTAAAACCAACGCTCGTACCCGTAAGGGTCCGCGCAAGCCGATCAAAAAATAATCGGGTAAGGTAGAGAGTACAATGGCTAAACAACCAACTCGCGCGCGTAAGCGCGTACGCAAGCAAGTAGCAGATGGCGTTGCGCACATCCATGCTTCTTTCAATAACACAATCGTAACCATTACTGACCGTCAGGGTAACGCTCTATCTTGGGCAACTGCAGGTGGTTCAGGTTTCCGCGGTTCTCGTAAATCTACTCCGTTCGCTGCACAGGTTGCTGCTGAGCGTTGTGGTGAAATGGCCAAAGAATATGGCGTTAAGAACCTAGAAGTTATGGTTAAGGGCCCAGGTCCTGGTCGTGAGTCAACTATCCGCGCTCTAAACGCAGCGGGTTTCCGTATCACTAACATTGTTGATGCGACTCCGATCCCTCATAACGGTTGTCGTCCACCTAAGAAACGTCGCGTATAACGTTTCGTTTTTAGGAAAACTGGAGAAAGAACATGGCAAGATATTTGGGTCCTAAGCTGAAGCTTAGCCGTCGCGAAGGCACAGACTTATTCCTTAAGTCTGGTGTGCGCGCGATTGATACCAAGTGTAAAATCGACAATGCACCTGGTGTGCATGGTGCTCGTCGCGGTCGTCTATCAGACTACGGCGTACAGCTTCGCGAGAAACAAAAAGTTCGTCGTACTTACGGCGTACTTGAAAAGCAATTCCGTAACTACTACAAAGAAGCAGCTCGCATTAAGGGCAACACAGGTGAAAACCTGCTTCAGCTTCTTGAAGGTCGTCTAGATAACGTAGTTTACCGCATGGGCTTCGGTGCAACACGCGCTGAATCACGTCAGTTGGTAAGCCACAAAGCGATCCTAGTTAACGGTCAAGTCGTAAACGTTCCTTCTTTCAAGGTAGCGGCAAACGACGTTGTTAGCATTCGCGAGAAAGCTAAGAACCAAGCACGCATCAAAGCAGCTCTAGAAGTTGCTACTCAGCGTGAACTACCGACTTGGGTCGAAGTAGACAGCAGCAAGCTAGAAGGTACTTTCAAGCGCCTTCCAGAACGTTCTGATTTGTCTGCCGACATCAACGAACACCTGATCGTCGAGCTTTACTCTAAGTAAGGCTATAGTTAAGAGAGGACACAATGCAGGGTTCTGTAACAGAATTTCTTAAGCCACGTCTTGTTGATATTGAACAAGTTAACACGACGCATGCAAAAGTAACTCTTGAGCCGCTTGAGCGTGGTTTCGGCCACACTCTTGGTAACGCTCTACGTCGTATTCTTCTATCTTCAATGCCGGGTTGTGCCGTAACTGAAGTAGAAATCGACGGTGTGTTACACGAGTACAGCACCAAAGAAGGAGTACAGGAAGACATCCTTGAAATCCTTCTAAACCTTAAAGGCCTAGCCGTTAAGGTTGAGGGTAAAGACGAAGTTATCCTTACTCTGAATAAATCTGGTGCAGGCCCTGTTGTTGCAGGTGACATCACCCACGACGGTGATGTTGAGATTGCGAACCCAGAGCACGTAATCTGCCACCTAACTGATGACCATGCTGATATCAGCATGCGCATCAAGGTAGAGCGTGGTCGTGGCTATGTACCAGCGTCTGCTCGTATTCACACTGAAGAAGATGAGCGTCCAATTGGTCGTCTGCTAGTTGATGCAACTTTCAGCCCAGTTGACCGTATCGCATACGCCGTTGAGGCAGCACGTGTAGAACAACGTACTGACCTTGATAAGCTTGTTATCGATATGGAGACAAACGGTACACTTGATCCTGAGGAAGCTATCCGTCGTGCAGCTACTATCCTAGCTGAGCAACTGGATGCATTCGTAGATCTTCGTGATGTACGTGTTCCTGAAGAGAAAGAAGAGAAGCCGGAGTTCGATCCGATCCTACTGCGTCCTGTAGACGATCTTGAACTAACTGTTCGCTCTGCTAACTGTCTAAAAGCAGAAGCGATCCACTACATCGGTGATCTCGTTCAGCGTACTGAGGTAGAGCTTCTTAAGACTCCAAACCTTGGTAAGAAGTCTTTGACAGAAATCAAAGACGTGCTGGCATCACGTGGTCTGTCTCTAGGCATGCGCCTAGAAAACTGGCCGCCAGCATCAATTGCTGAAGATTAATAGTTACTGATATCTAGTTAGAAGGATTAGGTCATGCGCCATCGTAAGAGTGGTCGTCAACTCAACCGCAACAGCAGCCATCGCAAAGCGATGTTCAGCAACATGGCTGGCTCTCTGGTACGTCACGAACTTATCAAGACTACCGTGCCTAAGGCAAAAGAGCTGCGTCGCGTAATTGAGCCATTGATTACCCTAGCTAAGACCGACAGTGTTGCTAACCGTCGTCTTGCATTCGCACGTACTCGTGATAACGAAGTTGTTGCGAAACTATTTAACGAACTGGGCCCACGTTTTGCTCAGCGTCCAGGCGGTTACACTCGCATTATGAAATGCGGTTTCCGTGCTGGCGATAAAGCCCCTATGGCTTATATCGAGCTAGTAGATCGTCCTGAAGCTCAGGAAGAAGCTGCTGCTGAATAAGCAAAAGCGCGTTAAATAAGAAGAGGCCGAGTCTTAGACTCGGCTTTTTTTTTGCATAAACTTTCTTGTTATCCCAAACAACAAGGAAGCGAATGTATGATTTACCTGTTTGTCGACAGCTCCGGCTTTGGTGGTATTGAAAGCCATATCCAGCAGTTAGCCGCGTTGCTTAAATCACAACAGACCGACGTTGAGGTTGTATTTCTCCAGTATTACCCTTCTCACCCGCAGTACAACCAACTCAACCTCCTCCAGATCCCATATCGTTTTCTATCTGATTCATCTGTCATTGGTTTTTTTCGTAATCTAACGGCTGATGATGTTGTCCATGCCCACGGTTACAAAGCCTCCATTCTTTCGCGTCTATTTACGTTGATCGCACCCTTCCATCTTGTGACGACTTTTCATGCTGGCGAATCGGTATCGGGAAAGCTAGCCTGCTATGAGTGGCTCAACCGCTATAGTGGATGCTTGTCTTATAACCTTGCTGTTAGCGATAAAATCAGGCAGCAGCAACCATTTCGTTGCGAATTGCTGCGCAATTTTGTACGTTGCAAAAAGGATATAGTATGTCGAACACGCCATCCGACTTTGCAAGTGGGGTTTGTCGGCCGACTGAGTCATGAAAAAGCGATTGACCGTTTTGTTTCCCTTAGCCAGCAATTGCCGAGAATTGAATGCCATGTATTTGGTGATGGTGAGCAAGTTCACCTATTGGATGGTGAAGCACTAACATGGCACGGTTCGGTACCTTCAATGACACCTTACTGGAAACAGCTAGATGTGTTACTCATGCCTTCGCGTGCCGAAGGCATGCCGATGGCCGCACTAGAAGCTATGGCACACGGTGTTGTGGTGTTATCAACCGATGTCGGGGAGATGCCGTCCTTGCTGGATGCGGAGTGTATAGTTGCTGAAAGTGACTGGCTGTCACTCCGTCAGGTGGTCGTTGAGCTTGAGCGTGGAGGCGATGGTCAGTGGCTGCAGCTTTCACAGCGCCAGCAACAGTGGGTGAGAGCCCACTTCAGTGGCGAGGCGTGTTGGTCGCAACTGGCGCAGATCTACCGCTTAGCATAATAGATTTCATGCCCAACCCTGTCAGCTACGGTAACTTACACTCACTAAGGTACGGTCATCGTCATGGCTGTCTGGGTTGCGTTGCCATAAGTAATGGTGACGCTCATCAATTGGCATTCGTGCCATCTTCTTCCGTTCTTGCTCGGGCAATACTGACTCAAGCAATCCATCACTGTAGCCGTGCAGGCTAGTACCAGGCTGCATCGTTAGCTGGCAGGCTTCCCATTGTAGCGTATCAAACAAGCCCAATAACCCCACCGTCTCATTGAGATGGTGGCAGGAAGCATCGCATAGAATGGGTTTTGGCATTCCTGCATTGTAGAGAGTAACCCTATTTTCTGTACCGAGATGAATAACAAGCAAGCATACTAGGCTGTTGGACTGGGCTTGGTAGAGGTACAGGTTAAGTCGCTCGCATAATTGGGCGGGTGTTTGAGCAGGGTTGAGCAGGAGTCCCTGGATCAAACCGTAACACGTTCCTCCGTTGGCTTTAGCGGCGATGCCATGCCCCATCAGGTCGCCAAGGATCATCATCTCCGATCCATCAGCCATCGTCTGATGAATAAAAAAGTCACCGCTGATCTTTGGCTCCCGGCTGAGCTGGATATTGAATTTTCCGACCGTGATTGATGTTGTGGTTTGATCGCCAGTTGCCCCTTGTGGGGTTGTATGTTCGAGCCGCTGCAGCAAGTTGTCCTCAAACGCATCCAGTAAATGGTGATGTCGCTTGAGTACCCGATCCAATACCTGCAGCAGGTGCTGCTTGTTGATGGGTTTGGCCAGGAAGTCATCTATCCCCGATTGGGTGACAGCCGACATAGTATCCGATGCGGTGTCGCCAGAGAGAAAAACAAAGGGCAGCAAGCGGTGGTGGCGCAAGTGACCCACCTGCCGGCGGAATTCCAACCCGTTGAGATTCGGCATCCATAAGTCAGTGAGGACCAAATCGCAGTGGTTGGTTTGCAACCACTTCAGCGCATCATCAGCCTGGCTGAAAATGGAGAGTTGATAGTTTTGCTCAAGGTAGCTTGTCAGCATGGCGAGCTGGCTGCGGCTGTCATCGACAATGACAAGGTGCTTTCTGGCAGATTGTAAGGGGAGGCTAAACTCAATCTTGTTGTGATCGGGCAAGATTTGATAACTAAAGTCCGGGAATGTCGCTTTGATGATGGCAAGCCCCATTCCTGACTCACTCGGATAATCCGGCAGAACCGCATCGGATAAACACTGGGTTTGTGCTGGCCATGGCGAGCCATTATCGGTAATGGCGAGCCGGTATTGGCCTGCAAATTTCCCATAGCAGATACTACAGCGAGTCGCGGGCATTTTTTGGTGATCCAGTAAGTTGGCGCAGTATTCGCTGCAGACCAACTTGATACTTTGAATCAAGTCGGGACTAAGCTGGAGTGCAGAGGCTCTGTCATCCAGTACCCGGCGGATGTGGGCAAGGTTTTCGTAACTAAGGGCAAACTGGCGCTGGAACAAAACCTGATTCATGTTGTGTCATCCTTGGGGTGGCGTTTTGCTTTGTTACTGGTATTTTCCTTGTAATAGCGGGCTGCCTTGCAGGTAACCGACCAGTTTACGTTTGAGTCTTTGCGGTATCCAACGTGCTTTCCCATTCAATACTCGGATAATTTCCTCGGCGAGGGATGGGTTGGATTGATCATTGATTAATGTACCCAGTAAGGAAATGCCATTTTGCTCAAGCTTGCTGACACAGGTTAGTAGTTCACTTTCTGTCGTCTTGGCGGCGGCGAGGCAGAGGATGGTTGCATCACTGGCATGGCTAAGCGCATTGATCGGTAGATTTCGCCAATTAGTATTGGTCATGGTGCCGACATCACAAAGGATATAGTGGTAATCCTGCTTCCAGCGCTCAAGTGCTTGCTGAAAGGTATTCGGTTGGCGCAGCTCCAAGATAGTTTGTTCTTTACTTGGGCATGGGAGTAAGTCTAGTTGCTCTGTCAGTTGGAGTATCGCATCCGATTCTCCTTCGCCATTACTACACCAAGGCCGAGAGGAATAGCCTTGTCCTGAACCGGCTAGATCCAGATCGACCAACAAAACTTTGTGATCTTCGGCGCAGCGGCGTGCCAGCCAGTTACAGTGGGTTGATGTCCCACAATGCCTTGATGCGCCAGCCAAGGTGATCACCCGGGCATGGCGTTGATGAATCTGGTGAAAGAGTTGGTCATATTCTCCACTAAGCCAAGGTTTCATAATGCTGCTCCTAAGGCTATCAAGGTAAATATCCCCAGTACATCCCTTAGGCCCTGACGCCATTGCTCGCCGACAGAATCATTGAGGCTGGGGACATAAACGGTATCACCGGGGCGCAAAAGCGGGAGGGGATAACTGGCTGGATCGATAACGTAGTCGCGCAGGTTGAATGTTTGGGCTTTATCACCGCAACATGATGTATTCACTATCATGATCCGCTCTATATAGGCACTGTCAGAAGGGCCTCCGGCTTCGGCCAGCAAATCGAGGATGTTCATTTGGCTGTTGAACGGGTAACGACCGGGTTTGTTGACAGAGCCCATGAGTCGGACGACTTGCTCTGCCGGCTTATCGAGCCAGTTTCCTTCCAGTTTAGGCACATAGATAACGTCACCGGGAACGATCTCGGGCAGCAAGGTTTCGTCACCCGTATCGAAATACATCGATAGATTGAGGCGGGTGACTCGGGCTGTACTGTCATTACGGTGGCTGATGCGAATTTGGCGTAGATCGGCATCGCCATTGGGGCCGTCGGCTGCAGAAAGGATATCAAGGAAGCCCAGCTCGCGATTGAAGGCATAGCGTCCCGGTGCGCCGACTTGGCCAAAGACATAAATTGAATCATCGGCGGATTGGCGGATCCAGCTGGATTTGTTGTCGGTAGGATCGTGCGGTAGCTCATCGATAACGATGGTGTCGCCGGCGACCAAACGGGGTAAGGCCGTAAAACTGCCGCCTTCGTTGATGAAGTTATCAAGGTCAAAGTACACCACATTATCTTGTGATTGACGGCTCTCCTTGATGATCCGAATATTGGTGATATTGGCTTGCTGCAGCGGTCCGCCCGCCAGTGCCAGTACATCAAGGAAAGTCATACTGACGTTCCAATTGAAGCGACCTGGGGATTTTACCGCTCCCATCACCTTGATGGCCTCGGTATCAGCAACTGTATCGACTTGCGGTAAGAAAATGACATCACCAGCAACTACTTTGGGCAACAAGGATTCATTACCGGTTTTGAAGTAGCGAGCAAGGTTGAATCGGGTCACCTTGGTGGTTTTACCGTTACGGTGGGTGATAAGTACATCTTGGATGTCGGCTTCACCCGTTGGCCCATCGGCCGCGGAGAGAATATCAAGGAATCCTTGCTCACTGTTGAACGCATAGCGCCCTGGGGCACCGACTTGGCCGAAGATATAGATAGAGTCCAGTGCTGATTGGCGAAGCCAGCTGGCTTTGTTGTCGGTTGGGTCGTGAGGCAGTTCATCAAAGATGATGGTGTCGCCCGCTTGTAATTGTGGCAGCTGACTTTGCGGCTTGCCTTGCTTGGTGAAGGCTAGGAAGTCGAAGGTGGTGACTCTCTGTTCATCGGCCTTGGCATTCTCGCGCACAATACGAATGTTCGACAGGTTGGTTTGCTGCTTCGGGCCGCCGGCGTGCGCCAGTAGATCCATGAAGCTCATGGTGTCATTCCACTCGAAGCGGCCGGGCTTATTGACCGCACCGATAATTTTGATGGCGCGATCGTTGGTGACTTTGAGCCAGGACTTTTCGTTGAAATCGATTTTTTCCGGAATGAAAATAACATCGCCTGGCACCATGTCAGGTAAGGGGTACAAAGCGGGTGCTTGGGTATATTTGACAAGGTTGATTGTCATTGATGCCTTGGTATTGCTGAGCAGTTTTATTTGTGTGGTATCGGCAAAACGGGTTGGACCGCCTGCATTGGCCAGCACATCGATGAAGCCGGTTCCCGGCGAACTCTCGTAAGCCCCAGGGGCTTTGACCTCACCCATCACATAGACAGTCCGTGAGGTGGTATTGATATCTTCGACTTCTATCGGGGCAAAGATGGTGGTGCCGGGCTTTACCGGCGGTAAATCTTTCGTGATGCCTGTATCTAGATAGGCTTTGAGATCAAAAAGGTAGGGGGTGTTATCGGTGATCACTCGGATTTTTGTCACATCAGCATAGCGGGTGACACCCTCCGCACGCATCAAGGCATCGACGACCGTCATACCCGGTTTGAAGCTGAATGTACCGGGGTTACGTAACTCACCGAAGATGGTGATCCCTTGCTCTTCATCGGCATCTCCCCCCTTTGTTAGCGAGGCGGCGTCAAAATCGACCTCGACGTTACCGAGCAAGGGTGAAGTCGGGACAAAGATGGTATCACCACCTTGTAAAGCGGGAAGCTTGGTTGGGTCTCCAGCGTCAAGGTAGGCTTTGTAATTGAACCGTTGGGAGCTGTCATTTCTGATCAGCTTGAATTGATCCAGTTGGGCGCCGGGGCGGGCACCGCCTGCTGCGGAAATCGCCATTTGGACATTGGCTCCGGGCTTGAGCGAGATCATGCCCGGCTCCTCGACATAACCTAGGACTCGTACCCGCAAGACTTGCTCAAGAATACTGAGTTTGAATTCGTCGAGGTTGCGATAAACCGTTTTGAGCCGTTCGCGCAATTGCTTTTCGGCCTGCGGTAGGCTCAATCCGGCAATTGGCACCAGGCCGATTTCCGGCAGCCTGATTTGGCCTTGATCGTCGATAGTGAAAGGTTCATCGAAATCATTTTCTCCCGGCAGTTGGAGAAAAACCCGATCTCCAGGGGTCAGGTTAGCTCCCCAGGCTGGCGAAATAATGATCAGGAAAAGGAGTAGCAGCAACCTGATCATAGCGAGCCCGGGCTAAGCTGCTCTTTGACTGCATGCCAGTCACTGAGTGAATAAACCCTATGTGGTGATCGGGTATGGTGATCGACCAGTACTCTGGCATCTACTTTGCGGTTGCTTAGACGCTGTGTTCTTGACCTAGGGTCTTCAATAGATTCTATTTCACCGGCACTGAAAATTGAAATCTGATGGGAGTCTACCCCTTGCTCAATAAGATAGCGGCGGACCGTATCGGCTCGTCGCATGCCAAGCTGGTAATTGCTCTGTGTTGTGCCAATGGTGTCGGTATGTCCGGTCAATTGAAGTTGCCAATGATCTTGGCGTTTTAGAATCGATGCGGCGCGACGCAATGCATTTTGATAATCAGGCAGCAGTTTGGCGCGGTTAAAGGCGAACTGGTTATCAATCCGCATTAATAGTAGGAATTGATCCCGCAACTGTATCTCGGAATAGCGAGTATCTAGGCATTCGGTATGGTGCTCTAGCCAGTCCATCTGGCGTTGGATCTTGGCGAACTGGGTTTGATAGGCAAGCAAGGTGATATCTGCATCATCAGTGAATCCGGCCTTGGCTTCTTGGTTAGCCTTATCATGGATATTGGCAAGCTGCTGATACTGTCCCGGCAGGCACAGCTTGGCCCCGCGGGTTGCCAGCAGTTGGAGTTCGAAACTGTGATGCTCAAGCTCATGCCACTGATCAACATCCGGCGCTGCATAAGGCGTATCTCCGGTGGTAGGCCAGGTGGTACAGCCACTGGCCAGTAGCATCATTAGCAGGCTTGATAGTCTTCCCATATCAACATAACTCCGCTGAGGTGATCAAAGGGATCACCTTGTCGATCCTTAACATTTTCATCAGCTGGCGTGGTTGGCCATTCACATTGAGCAGGCGTAATGTTTTTCCTCTGCTTTTTAAGCGTTTGTATAAGAAAACAATGGCACCTATTCCACAGGAGTCAATAAATTGTACTTCTGTCATATCAATGATCAGCTCATCGTTATCAGTTTGACTGAGTGTTTCGAACTCGGGCTCCATCTGTCTGGCGAGGTGGGCATCAAATTCATTTTGAAGTGTCAGACCGATATTGGAGTTATTTACTGCTTGATTCATAACTGGCCTTTTGCGTTGTTGATGTTCCTCCTCTACCAATACAAGTGCTGTGCCAATTATTGCCCGCGTTTGCTCACCATGATGTAAATGGTTTTGAAAATAATGAACAGATCCATTTTGATCCACTGTAATGGTGAGCTGAGGGCTAAGGCATAGGCGTGATCAAAACCTATTTTGTTTTTCACGTCTTCCAGGTCACTGTCATAGCCCTGGCTGACTTGGGCCAGGCCGGTGATCCCGGGTTTCAAGCCGGCGGTTCGCTCAAGGTAAAATGGCAATGCATTTTGCAAAGTGCCACAAAACTCTGGCCGCTCCGGCCGAGGGCCGATTAACGCCATTTCCCCTTTGATGACATTGATAAACTGGGGAAGCTCATCCAACCGAGTGACGCGGAGAAAATGGCCAATGCGGGTTATGCGAGGGTCATTCTGCTGGGCCCAGGTGGCACCTGACTTTGACTCCGCGTTGTGGGACATAGAGCGAAACTTGATGACATCAAACAGTTCCACTTGCTCTTCGCTGATCCTACCCACCCGCATTTGGCGGTAGAACACCGGCCCAGGGGAGTCCAGTTTGATCAATAAGGCAATCAACGGCCAGAGTGGTAAGGTCAAAACCATACCGGTTGTGGCCAGCAAGATATCGCTGGTGCGTTTGAGCAATTGGGTGGACTGAGCCTGGTAGCTAGATAATGGCGGGAGGTGGCGCCAGCCACTACGAAAATGCCCCATGAAATAACGGAGCATGCCAATCAATGAAGCGGCATAACCGCTGACAAAATAATGCAGCTTATCGGTCAGCTTGCTGTGCAGGCCGAAACGGGGCAGGGTGGCAGCTAAGTATCCGGTTGCTTGTAGGGCTGTTAAGAGTTGGGCAAGAGCTGAACCCTGAATAGCCAAGGCTAACGATAACAGGAAATAGCCGATCAGAATAAACGGCATCAGGGTTCTGAGTGCTTTACCTGAGGTAAATAGCCAGCGCGCGCCATGATGGTTATGACGGAACACAAAGCGGCAGCGGATCAATTGCTGCAGGTTGCCGGCACCGATACGCTGCCGGCGTTGATAGGTATCTTGTTCGGACGAAGGAGAGAGCTCGACACTGTTGATATAGTGGTTGAATTGAACCTGGTAGCCTTGCTTGATCACCAGCATCGTCTGGATGAAATCGTCATTGATCGTATCTTCCGGCAAGGAGGAAAATAGCGGTGCTCGAACAATATAGAAGGCCCCGTTGCCTCCCATAACACTGCCGAGTTTCGATTCGGTTTGGCGAATCGAGTTTTGCCATTGCCAGTATTGCTCCTCGCCACGGGTGGCCTCGGCCAGGAGGTAGTTACAGGTCTGCGCCCCTATTTTGGGGTCTGTAAAGCTCTCGGCGGCTTGGGTTAGGGCGTCAATGGAAAGCAGTGCTGAGACATCGGACATGGCGATTAAATCAACCTTGTCTTTTATCAAGCTGAGTAGCTGATTGATGCGCACAACTTTGCCTTTATTGTTCGTCTCAACGATGCACTCCAGCTGAATACCAGCCTCGGCATATTTGTCCTTAAACCCTAGGGCTCGTTCTGCGGTATTATCACTGCAGCCATCACAGCAAATCCAAACAGAGAGCTTTTCTGGCGGGTAGTTCAGCATCAATAGGTTGGCAAGCTTGGCTTCGATAAAGTCAGCTTCGTTGTGGGCCGGAATGAGGATCGCGACGGAGGGGAGCTCGGTCGATCCTGCAGATAGCGGTGGCTCTGTTGTGCGGTGGCTACCTTTCTTTTTTACGGGCTCTTTTCTTCCAAGGAATATCATCAAACCAGTATAAATGACATGGTGATAGACAATCACTATGGTCATTGTGATTAATACCATCCAACTGATCGTCATGGTGCTCTCCCTTATCTGTTAGCAAGCGATTCATATGAGGCCGTCATTTCCCGGACATCGGCGAGGCGGTGAATATATTGGCTGGTTTGCTGGCAATCATGGATTGGCATACGCAGTCTGTCACGCAAGGCTTTGGCGAGTATCATGGGGTGCTCAGCTGGGATCAGGTGACCGCTGTGAGGGCATATCAAGTCGGGGATCCCGCCAACATCGGAGGCAATAACAGGTTTGCCACAGGACTGGGCTTCAAGCAGTGCAAGGGGAAGTCCCTCTTGGCGAGACGGCATACAAAAAAGATCAATTGCATGGTAGAAGTTCAGCATGTTGTCACAGCGCCCCAGCCAGTGGACACGCCCAGTAAGCCCTAGCTGTTGCGACAGGCGTTCTAACTGAATTCGCTCAGGGCCGTGGCCGGCGATGGCGACATGGTAAACCTCGGGTAATGCTGCCAGTGCCTCAAGTAAGGTATCGATCCCTTTTTCTCGCACTAAACGCCCGGCACCGCCAATGATTAACTTATCGGTAGGCAGCTGAAGACGGTGTCTTGCCTGATTAGCCTGCCCAGGCGCAAAGTGCTGGGTGTCGATCCCGTTGATGATGACATGATCAGCAAGGATCCCTTGGGATTTTAGGTGTTCGGCGATGCGGGGAGCGTCGGCGACAAGCTGGATGTTGCTTCCAGCCAGCAGGCTACGGGTGAGCAGGCGCTGTTTGGGATCGTCAAGGTGCCAGCTATCGTGCTCGGTTTGGATATGGGTGATCCCTTTCAGCCCGAGGCTGGCTGCGCGACTGTAGAGCAGCGGCCCTAGATGATGGGAATGGATCACCTTGGCTTGCAATGTGCGGATAAGCCGCCGTAACTTGAAAACGGTTCTCAAATCGCGACCGTGGGGCTTATCGAGGAAATATAAGTGATCCGCTAGTGGGGCCAATTCCGGCCATTGTTCGATTGCTTGCTCTTTATTGCCCTCAAGCGCAACAACAAATACCTGATTGTCAGGAGAGGCAAATCGCACTAGGTTGAGTACCAGCCTTTCAATGCCGCCGGGGCTTAAGTGCTGGACAACCTGCAAGGTAGTGGTAGTCATGACATTTCCTCGGAAAAGTAGGGGATGCGAATTAATACCGGGGCTTTGGTCAAGCGGACAATCTGTCGGTTTTGGTAAAGGCGGGTGTCTAGTAGCTGTACGGCACAAACCAGTGACAGCCCAAGCCCAAGACCGACAAAGATACCCATAGTGAAGTTTAGCCACCATGGCCAATTCAACGGTTGGCTTGGCACGCTGGGGCGGGCTATGATCTTGAGTTTGTCGGGTTCTTCGAAACGTCCCAGCTGACCGGTGACCTTGGCCATTTCGTAACGCTCTAGCAGTTGGTTGTATATTTTGGCTTTGACGTCATAGTTACGCTGCAATACGGTCAGCTCTTTCTCCAATTGGGCAAATTCAGCCCGCTTATCTTGCAAGCGTGAAGCCTGAGACTCCAGGAGTTGAAGCTCCCCCTCTAGCGAATGAATTTGGCTTTCTGCTTGCTGTAATTGTTCGAATTGGCTGATTAGGATCGGCTGGCTGGGGTTATCGAGTTGCTGGGTATTGCTGGCGATGCGCTGCCAGAGCTGGCCCACTTCTTGGGCGTTGAGCGATTGCTGCTGATCAACAAGGCGAGCACGCTCTTGTTTTAGGCGATTTAGCTGACGGAGTATGGCTTTGACCGAGGAGTGGCGGTCGGTATAGCTGGCTCTGAGGATGGCCAGCTCAGCTTCGGCTTTGACTATTTCCGTTTCGAGCATACCGACAACTGGATTGGTGCTGGCTAAGCGGTTATAGAAGTTATTCCGCTTGGCTTGGGCGTTGAGCAACTCGAGTCTGGTTTCTTGGATCTGGGTATTAATTTGGGCGTCATTTTGGATCCGACTTCCTTGTAGCTGGGGCAAGTTACCGGCATTGTCTGATTTAAATGCCGCCAAAGCATTTTCGGCATTTTCCAAATCGATTAATGTTGATTCGAGTTGTTGCTGAAGGAAAAGCTCGGAACCATCTATCGAAGCACGGCCTGGGGCTCGGAGCTTATCGAGGAATAATTCGGAGAGCTTATTGAGGATCTCTGGCATCTCTCTTGGGGTGTGCCAGTTCAACCCCAACTGAACCAAATCATTACCAATCAAGTTGACACTGAGGTTACTATTCAGTTGACTGACCACAGTACTGACCTGGCTTGGGCTATGGGCTGGTGCAAGCTTGAGCTCGATAGCAACCTGCTCGAGAACAAACTGACTATGGAGCAGTACCCGTAGTGCCTTGATCCGCTTTTGCAGGTTCATTGAAATTGATAAATCCTCCAAGAACGGGTTTAGCATCGCTGCTTCCTGTACCAGAATTGTGGTTTGGGCATAGTAGCGTTTGGCCTTTATCGATCCGCCTGCGGTCATGAGTAGCGGCATGATAAGCATGGGGATCAATAGCAGGTAGCGATGATTCCACAAGGCCTGTAGTAGCGGATATAACTTGGCAAAAAGTTGGGCTCTCATGGGGACAGCCTTTGCAATATCAGGGTATCGGCAGTCTGGTTGGGGGCGTATTCCAGATGCAGGGGAATGCTCTGGCGATTAGTTAGTTTGCTGACGGCCTGAATACGCTTTTGTCCTTGCAGCAGCGCCTCAAAAGGGTTGGCCAAGTCTGCCGGTGCCACTTTGGCGACAAGCTGGTGGTAGGGATTATCAGTTAAAAATTCACTTATCTTGCGTTGTTGCTCCGTCGTCAGTGAGGTTTGCTCTGGGCTGAAAAAAAGCGTCAAGGCTGTCTGCTTGGGCTGCGACGCACAGCCAAATATCAACAAGCAACTAATCGCTATTATCATCCTTTTCATTTTTCCCCCGGTCTTTATTAGTTTGCTACTCCATTTATTGGTAGCAAAAAAAGTGCCCGAAGTTAGGGAAATTGTAATCTAGCGTCTGAAATAATTGACATGGCTTAGCAGGAGAAGGCTTAGCTTAAGTTTTGTTTAATTACCTCAATGGCTTGTGTTGCACGGCATTTCCAACTCTCATGGGCAACTGTTTGATAGGCGCGCTGCGAATAATGCTGTCTCTGTGACGGTGTCCATTGGCAATATTGGTCGATTGCATTTAGCCATTCGGTTGTGTTGGTGGCTGTGGTTATGACTGAGCGGTAGGGCGTAGTAGCCGGGAATGCACTGCTGATCACTGGGCAGCCAGCAGCCAAATATTCCCTCAGCTTTAGCGGGTTGCAGGCGCGGATCTGTTCATTATCAATAAAGGGCAAAATCGCCATATTCCAGTGTTGCAGGTAGCGAGCTAGCTGTTGGTGGGGCTTGGCTGGGAGAAGGATGATGTTTTCTTGGTGGCGTAGTCGCTCGGTATTGCAATCTTGGCGGCCGATAAAATAGAAGTTGATATTAGGCCTAGCTTTCGTCAGCTTGATAATCAGTGTTTGATCCAGCCAGTTATTCAGACTGCCATAAAAACCAATGCTAGGGCGGGATGGGTCAATATCCTCTGGGCAGGTAGTAGGTTTCGCAAATTGCAACAAATGAACACCGTGTGGTAGCAGAACGGTTTTGCCGGCGGGAAACTTTGCCTTCAGGGCTGGGCTGCAGGCAAAAATGATATCAGCCCGAGCAATAAGACGCTGCTCGGCGGTGGCGGCCAGCTGATGATCTACACCTGCAAGCGCTGCAAAGTCATCCCCGCAATAATAAACCACCAAATCACTATCACAGATATCAAGGTAATCAACGGCACTTGGCAGCGCAGCCCATACGACACGCCGGCATATTTTTTTTGAAAGTTGCCTTTTCAAGAGGTGGTTGTTGAGTGCTTTGAGAATTGCGTGTTGCGCCATTGGCCATACCAATGGCTTGATCACAGTCGTGGGCCTATCTATATGCGCGTTTTGTCCAGTGTCGGTATTACGGCTTCGCGTTGTCACTTTTTCCCACATCCGCCTTATATCTCGGTGGCTCAATGTTGGCTGGCGCAAGCCGATGGAGTTGATCCAGTGAACATCATATTGTTGTCCGATAGCCTGTAATAAATGCTGGCTGCTGGAGGGATGGCGGCCCCAGTCTTCGCCGAAAACGAGAAACTCCATGTTAAGACTCCAATTGTTTGATGACTTTCGCCGGGTTGCCGCCAGCCAGTACGCCGGCAGGAATATCTTTAGTCACCACGCTACCGGCGGCGATCACGCTACCTTCCCCAATCGTGACTCCTGCCATTACCATCACGCCAGTACCCAGCCATGCATTGCGGCACAGATGAATATCCCCGATTTGCTGTTCGGTATCCGGTTTGCCCTGGGCGCGGGCGATAGGATCTAACGGGTGGCCGGGAAACCCTGCGAGGAACACTTTACTTGCCAGCCTGACGTTGTCGTCGATGCGGATTGTCCCTCCCACCGCGAGGATGTTCTGCCAGCCGATATCGACATTGTTACCCACGATGAGCTGGGGTGTTTGCTCTCCCCACGTTCGTCCGCAATAAGTTGCGATACCGGACAGGCGACATTGTTCACCGAGATGGATTGCCAATGAGCCCAAGACTTGCGGCATACCGCAGTCGAGGTGCAGTTGTCGGGGTCTGTTGGCAAGGCGGGAGATAAACATCGGGGTGAAATAGGCTTTTTGCAAAATGCAATGAAGGCTCTGCTTGACGGTGATATGCAGATGGTACAAGCCGCGATGCAAAAGCGGAATACAGGGTACGTAGCTACCACGAAGCTGTTGGACGACACTTTTGAGCATGGCAAAATGATTGGGGGCCAGGTGGGCCTTAACGAGTGCGCGCATAATTTGCCTCCTGATTGAGGGTGAGTCTGTCTAAAGCCAGTAGTAACCCGATCAATATATACAGGGGCCAAGTGGTGCCTTGGGTGAGGAAGGTGCCACTGACACAAAATGATAAGGTGCCGAGCCACAGTCCCTGTGCCAGCGGTTTCATTTCATGATGTTCAAGTCGCTTGAGCAACAGGTAACTGACACGCAGGGCTCCAATAACCATAAGCAGGAATAATACCAACCCAACGAAGCCCGTTTCAGAAAGGATCTGAAGCCAGGTACTGTGCACTGCGTGATTCTTGCCATCCCAGTGCGGAGAATAAAAATAGTAGTTGTAGTAGAAGTTGTTGAGGCCGACACCGGTGAATGGGTTGCTGACGGCCATATTGAAGGCCGCTTGCCAGGCATAGATCCGCCCCATCGCTGATTCATCAATCCCAGATTCAGCGGCTCCACCCGAACTTCGGTCACTGATCCCAGCCAAGACCATCAGTGCCAACAACCCGATCCCGCTGATGATGGTGGGCAATACAATCGAGCGGCTTCTCATTAGAGCCATAGCAAAGACCACGCAGGCAATACCCAATAACCCACCACGGCTTTGGGTCGCCAGTACACTCATGATCATGATAATCAGTACGATGACGGACAAAGCCCGTTGCCATTTAGGACCATGGAAACTGTAGGCCATAGCAAAGGAGACTGGGAACTGGAGCACCAATGCCAGATCGTTGGGGTCGCCAAGCATGGAGCCGATATCCCTGCCGATAGTGACCCGAGTTCCCTCGACGAGACCAATGCCATTGGCTTTGTTAAACAGAGCCAACCCACCGATCAACAGGCCGCTGAGCAAGAGAAGGTAAGGGATGATTTTCAGCTGCGGTAGCCGTTGTGGCAGCCAGCTGATAGCGAAAACCATAATCACGATTTTGATAAAGTTGCCATTGAAGCTGGCAAATGCCTCGCCACGATTGCTGGCACAAAGGCAGGAGACCAGCACCCAGGTGCTAAACAGCAAGAATAATGTTTGTAACCGGTGCCAATTGATGGTCTCTCTTTGTAACCACAGTTGCCATCCAAGCCCGGCGAGGCTTGCCAAGGCCAAGAGCTGGGGGATCTTCAATGGCATTAATAAAGGGAAGGCTTCATGGATCCTGAAGTAGGAGAAAATAATAAACCCAACACAAATGAGGAATGCCTGGTTAATGACGAAAGGCAAGACAAAAAGCAGGCTGACTAACAGTACTAGGTTGCCCTGAGACATCCAGAAAAAGAAAATCAGTCCGCTGCTGGTGAGGGCTAGGAGCCCCTGGTTTTGCCTCTTCATCGTGCTCTACCCACCCTTAGTGAATTGTCCAATTTCTTTTGGCGACACTGAATGAGTTTGCGTTGTGCCCAAGGCCAGCTGACCTGACCAATCAATAGTAGAGTGCATATGACTTCGTAGGCTGGGGACAATTGATAATGAGCCGTCAGCAAGACCATTATCAGGCCATAGCTGGCTGCGAGCCGGCCAAGCGGATAGGGCAGGTGCAGATAGTGTTGGCTGTAGTAATAGAACAAGCCTAAGCGTAGTAATTGAAGCCCAATACCGGCTCCAATAAACGCGAAAAGACCATATTCGGGAAGGATGAACAATAATATCCCCAAGGCGCAGCAAGCACCGAATACACCGATAAGCACCACACTTTTACCGTCTTTCTGGTGGTAGCAACCGATGTTGAGTAGGGTGCTGGCATGTTTGAACATCACCATGATACCGAGCAGTGGCAGCATCTCGGAACTGGCATGAAAATCATCAGGCAACCACCAAAGCAAAAACCGAGAACCGACGACGATGATCCCTGCCGTGACCAAACAGCTTAACTGACAGCCGACGATACTGATTACTGCGGCCTGCTGGCGATCTTCTGCTGTGTCGACTAAGCCAAAACGTTTGGGAAACCACCATAGGCCAAAAGGTTCGAGTAACAAGCTTGCAGCGATAGCCCATTGTATTGCAACGGCGTACGGTGCCAGCAAGCTAAGCCCTAACGTGTCAGCGATTGCCCAGCGCTCAGCGCCAATGACAATAAAACTAAGCACGCCAGAAAGGGTTATTGCTCGTCCATATCGAAAGAAAAGTCTGATATGGCCTAGCTTGGGGGAGGGGAAGTGCTTGGCTAATACGATCACTTGTACTATCTGGGCGACGAGTCCGGCTGCCATTACCCCATCAACGCCATAATGTGGGGCTAGCAGCAAGATGCCTAACCCCTGAATCAGGGCGAACACGACTTGTGCGGCGACAAAGATCTTAGCCTGATTGCGGATTCGCAATATAGCCAGAGGGACGCAGCTTAGCGTGTTGAGAAACAGGGTTGTGAGCAAGCAGTGCAAGGCAAATAATGGTGGTTCGCCGGGCAGAACTTGTTGCAACCAAGGTACCGCCAGCTGGGCGACAATGGTTAACCCGCCTGCGATGGTGAGGAGAAGCCCCAGTGCATTTCGGAAAATATCGTCTTGATTCTGCTGTTCATGCGCAAAGCGATAAATGGCATCACTGATCCCAAAAGACATGATCAATGTCAGTAAACTGCCCAAGGCGACGAGTACATCCAATCGGCCAAACTGTTCGGGACCCAACCACTGGGTTACAAAAGGCTGCAGGATTAACGCAATAAGCTTGCTGCTGATCAAGCCAACAGCGTATACCGCCATGGTCAGGGTTGGGGTCATAATGCGTTCACCTGTGCTGACAGCCTCTTGGCTTGAGAGAGGGCGGTGAACTGCCCCATGACTCGGTTGAACGCTTTTTCCCGGAGCTTAGTGAGTTTGGTGACAGGTTCGAGTCGGTGAGCGGCCATTGTTCGCGCTAATGCCATGTGATCATTCATCGGAACCTGATAGCCATATTGGTTTTCAAGGATTTCACTGCAGCCGGCCAGATCGGTCGTGATAACCGGTAGTCCCAGCGCCATAGCTTCTTTAATAACCAGTGGACCGGTGTCCTTGTCACCGTTGGGAGCGATAGTAAAAGGGGCAACCAGTGCTTTATAGTCATTGGCATGCTGCCGGTACCATGTTGCTTCTTTGCGGCCTAAAAAGTGAATTTGGGAAGCGATACCCTGCTGGTGGGCTTGCTGCTGTAATTGAGGCAGTAGCGGCCCATCACCGACAATGTCTAAAGAGGTATTGGAGGGTAATTGGCTTAATGCTTTTATCAGAGTGTCCAGTCCCTTTTTCTCGACTAACCGTCCGATAAACAGAAAATCTTTTTGGGGGCGCCAATCTGACGTTAGAGGTGGGTATTGGGTTGAATCAATTCCACAAGGTATATGCAAAACTGGACACTCCGTTGCAGCTTGCAGCTCAATTTGCATTTCTTTGGTCACCGCACAGACAAAATCGGCTGCCTGCAACTTGCTGGTAATGTCTTGCGGTGTGGCGTAAATATCGGCGCCGTGACCAACAAATGAGACGGGAATGTTAAGTAGTTTGGCCGCCACGATGGCCGTTGCAGTACTGTGCCAGGCAAAGTGGGCGTGAAGGTGCTCACAGTTGTCTCTTTTGGCCATATGAGCCAGCTGCAACCCTTGGCGCAGTAGTGATAGGTAGGTAAATCCACGTTGCTGTCTGAGAAATTTATGGCATCGGACAATATTCCAAAGCGCTTGAATCGGGTATTTGGGGGCTGATGAAAGATAGCGACAATGTTGTTTAAGTTCCTCATCAGCAGGTTGGAAATGCTGTCCGGGGCTGAAGGCATACGGTTGAACGGAATGTCCCAGCGCCTTCATCGCCCGCATCTCTACACCAACAAATGTTTCGGATAGCGTTGGGAATACCGGGATAACATAACCAATTTTCTTCATTGCTCTATCCTCTCTGTTTTCGGTTATCTATCCAATATTGATGCCAACACGCATTGGCGTGTGGATTGCATTGGGGTAGTGAACGAGATAATAAAAAGGTGGATGTGATGAGCTCAGAAACAGAAGTGAGTGTGGTGATCCCCAACTACAATTGCCTGCAAACTTTGCCAAGGGCGATCGAAAGTATCCGGATGCAAGGCGTGCCGGTTGAGATCATTGTGGTTGATGATGGTTCGAGTGATGGTTCGCGGAAGTGGTTGGCACAGCAGAGTGATGTGAAACTACTGCTCACCGAACGGACTGGGGCATCGCAAGCAAGAAATCATGGGATTGAGCATTGCTCCAACGAGTGGGTCGCTTTTCTCGATGCAGATGACTCCTGGTTGGAAAACAAATTATCTCAACAGTTATCGCTCCATCAGCACAATCCTGAGCTGGTATGCAGCTTTACCGATTACATGCATATGACCGAATTGGGGCAACCAATTATTGGGTGTTTTGACTATTGGCCGCGTTTTCGCAAACAACTCAGTCCCGAACCGGTATCTGTTTTTCCTTCTTTTACTCCGTTGCTCTATGCCGAGAATGTGGTGGGAACCAGTACGGTTATGGTGAAAAAACAGATCTTAGTTGAAGTAGGAGGATTTGATCCTGATTTGAAGTCGGCTTCTGATTGGGACTTGTGGTTAAAAGTGGCAGAGGAAGGAGGGGTCGGAGTTCTTAATCTTAATTTGTGCCACTACACCTCAGATAGAGCGGATGCGATAAGCCGGGATCATAACAAGCGTCTTAATGCGATGAAGTTAATATTGAACAAGCACCGCGCCAAAGTCAGTAAGCACCCTGCAGCTCTCCTGGCGGGATATTTACGCTGGGTGACGGGAAAAGCAGAGTACAACCGATTGAAAAAAGCCTATCTCATTTCGGCCTGCCAGGAGCTAGCCGTGCTTTGCCTGCAGCCCAGTAAGCAAAGAGTAAAAGCGGCTGGTCGAGACATATTGAACATTTTGTCGTAAAAATGATCCAGTTATCACCCTATGGTTTATTTTTTGCTCTGTTGGTGTTTATTTGTATTTTTATGCTTGCCAATAATTATTCTCTCTCTATAATGCCGCATCACCGACACGGAGAGCGGCGCTGAAAAGCCCACTACCGAGCGGTAAGGGAATAAGCCAAGAAAAATAAATTTTAAAAAGTGTTTGACACAAAAGTTTGTTTGGATAGAATGGCTGCCCTGTTCAACGAGAGTTAGCTTCGCTAAGAAGTTGATAATAAGTTGAATATTTTGTTCTTTAACAATTTGACCATGCAATCTGTGTGGGCACTCGTGAAATGATAGTCAACAAAAGAATTATCAATGAAACTGAGTGACCAATACAAAATAGCGATTCTATTTATAGGAAAGGTATTTTGGCACAGTCAATTCAATCATTACTTCGGTAGTGATTTAACAGTATTTCATTGAGCCAAAACTTTAATTGAAGAGTTTGATCATGGCTCAGATTGAACGCTGGCGGCAGGCCTAACACATGCAAGTCGAGCGGCAGCGACAACATTGACCCTTCGGGTGATTTGTTGGGCGGCGAGCGGCGGACGGGTG
>NZ_PYMH01000008.1 GCF_003025555.1 Photobacterium lutimaris
TAATGGCGCGCTCGGGAGGATTCGAACCTCCGACCGCCTGGTTCGTAGCCAGGTACTCTATCCAGCTGAGCTACGAGCGCGCAAAATCTGTTTGGTTAGGAAACACCTAACGACCAATGCGTTTCCGACATTGGCATAAGTAACAATCCATTGGTACTTAGAAATAATGGCGCGTCCGGGAGGATTCGAACCTCCGACCGCCTGGTTCGTAGCCAGGTACTCTATCCAGCTGAGCTACGGACGCACACTAATTCGGTTTTATAGTACCGCCTAGCGGCAGTACGTTGTCAATAATGGCGCGCTCGGGAGGATTCGAACCTCCGACCGCCTGGTTCGTAGCCAGGTACTCTATCCAGCTGAGCTACGAGCGCGCAAAATCTGTTTGGTTAGGAAACACCTAACGACCAATGCGTTTCCGTCATTGGCATAAGTAACAATCCATTGGTACTTAGAAATAATGGCGCGTCCGGGAGGATTCGAACCTCCGACCGCCTGGTTCGTAGCCAGGTACTCTATCCAGCTGAGCTACGGACGCGCAGGCATTCTTCATCAAGCAGCGCTTGAACAAGAAAGAATGGCGGTGAAGGAGGGATTCGAACCCTCGATACGGGTATAAGCCGTATACTCCCTTAGCAGGGGAGCGCCTTCAGCCTCTCGGCCACCTCACCACACAAATTATGGCGCGCTCGGGAGGATTCGAACCTCCGACCGCCTGGTTCGTAGCCAGGTACTCTATCCAGCTGAGCTACGAGCGCACACTTAATTCGGTTTTATAGTACCGCCTTGCGGCAATACGTTGTCAATAATGGCGCGTCCGGGAGGATTCGAACCTCCGACCGCCTGGTTCGTAGCCAGGTACTCTATCCAGCTGAGCTACGGACGCGCAGGCATTCTTCATCAAGCAACGCTTGAACAAGAAAAAATGGCGGTGAAGGAGGGATTCGAACCCTCGATACGGGTATAAGCCGTATACTCCCTTAGCAGGGGAGCGCCTTCAGCCTCTCGGCCACCTCACCACACAAATTATGGCGCGCTCGGGAGGATTCGAACCTCCGACCGCCTGGTTCGTAGCCAGGTACTCTATCCAGCTGAGCTACGAGCGCACACTTAATTCGGTTTATATAGTACCGCCTTGCAGCCGTACGTTGTCAATAATGGCGCGCTCGGGAGGATTCGAACCTCCGACCGCCTGGTTCGTAGCCAGGTACTCTATCCAGCTGAGCTACGAGCGCGCAATGCAAGTCCATTCATTAATAATAAGGAATGGCGGTGAGGGAGGGATTCGAACCCTCGATACGGCTATAAACCGTATACTCCCTTAGCAGGGGAGCGCCTTCAGCCTCTCGGCCACCTCACCGTCTTGCGGGGGCCCATATTACTGCCAGCCGAAAATAAGTCAAACACTTTATTGTGAAAAAACGACATCCACTGCGCGGATGCGCACTTAATAGCCAACACGGCATATTATCACGCGTAATGGCCCAGTATCTCTTCTAGATTCAAGAATATGGCGCGACTGGCAATTACAAAAAAGGCCAGCATAAATGCTGGCCTTCTTCGAATTAGTAGTTTCCAGACCCCTGGGAACCTGATTCTTTTTCCGCTTGAATTCGCATGTAAATTTCTTCGCGGTGTACAGAGACTTCTTTCGGTGCATTTACACCAATTCGAACCTGGTTACCTTTAACGCCAAGAACAGTAACGGTGACTTCATCACCGATCATTAGCGTTTCACCTACGCGTCGTGTCAAAATTAGCATTCGTGTGCTCCTTGAGTAATCTCAGTATTATAAGAGTTAACGTTTTTTATCCAACAATATTTACAATTACGTAAATGTTCACTGCTCAAGAAACAGCGAGAAGTGGTCGATTATCCAGACTTTCTGGCTCCACCACAAATTTTTTGTGGATGTGTTCTACGGCTAACTGTAAATGTTGCCCATTGATCAATAATGAAACACAACGAGCAGTACTTTTTTGTTGATATATACTCACCCCTTTCTCTGCCAACGAGGCAGTCACTTGCGCACTGTCCCTTTCTACCCTTTCCCCGACTAGGGTCAGTATAGCGACGGAAGGTTGAGCTAATTCAATTGTATCTAAAATAACATTCAGCCGGGCCAACTCGTCATCGGCCGCAACTATATAGGCTGAAGGATAGGTTGCTTGCTGTCTATCACCATAGCACCAAGCATCTAATCCTAACAAGCCAAGTTGCTGCTCCACTTTCTCAAGCGGTTGTGCAACACGGTATAATGCCTGTCCGCTTTTTACAGCGACCCCTACGGCACCATTGGATGGTACCATCGAGAAATTAACCAAGGTTCCTTCCCCTTCATCGAATGATGAAAGGACCCTCAACGGAACCTGATGTTGCTCAGCATATTCAACCGACTGTAATTGTAGCACTTTTGCGCCATGGCGCGCCATGGCCGTCATATCATCGAAATGAATCGTCGATAAGCGAGCCGCTTCACTGACCAAACGGGGATCGGTCGTATACACCCCGTCGACATCCGTGAAGATTTGGCACTCATCGGCAGCCAGTGCACCGGCAATAGCGACCGCTGTGGTATCAGACCCTCCACGCCCCAAGGTTGTGATGTTGTTTCGACTATCACGCCCTTGGAACCCTGCGACCACAACAATGTGGTCGCGTTCGAGCAACGCTGTCACCACCTCGGTCTCTACCTTAGTGATCGTGGCATTGTTGAATACAGTATCAGTGCGGATCCCCAACTGATCACCGGTCAATGATGTTGCCGGATACCCCCGCTGATTGAGGGCCATAGCAAGCAAGGCAATGGTGACCTGCTCGCCAGTTGACAACAATACATCCAGCTCCCGCTGGGTCGGAACAGCATCTATCTGCTTGGCCATTCCCAACAAACGGTTGGTCTCGCCAGCCATCGCAGAAACAACCACGACAATCTGATGACCCAGCCGGCGTGCCTGGATCACACGCTCAGCCACCGCTTCAATACGTTCGATACTCCCGACCGACGTACCACCAAATTTCTGCACCAATAGTGCCACTGCACCTCTCCAACTATTACAGTTTTTCAACCAACCATGGGGTCACTGACTCTAATGCTGCAGGCAATGCCGCTGCATCAGTACCACCGGCTTGCGCCATGTCTGGACGACCGCCGCCCTTACCGCCAACTTGCTGGGCAACCAAGTTAACCAACTCGCCCGCTTTAACTTTACTCGTCAAGTCTTTAGTAACACCGGCAATCAGGCCAACTTTATCGCCGCTGACATTACCCAGAACAACAATACCGCTACCTAGCTGGTTCTTCAGTTCATCAACCATACCACGAAGTGCTTTGTTGTCAGCGCCGTCAAGCTTGGTGACCAGCACCTTAACGCCGTTGATTTCCTGAACCTGGTTGATCAGGCCTGCACTTTCTTGCGCGGCCAACTTGTCTTTCAGTTGCTGGATTTCTTTTTCCAGCTGTTTGCTGTGAGCAACCAGCGCGCTAACTTTCGTCGCCACTGATGCGGCATCAGATTTCACTAAGCTTGCAGTTTCAGCCAGGAGTGCTTCCTGATCATGCAGTGCCGCGATTGCCGCTTCACCCGTCACCGCTTCGATACGGCGGATACCAGCAGCGATACCCCCTTCAGAAACGATCTTGAACAAACCGATATCACCGGTGTTAGCCGCATGGATACCACCACACAGTTCAACGGAGAAGTCACCCATGCTCAGGACGCGAACTTCGTCATCATATTTCTCGCCAAACAACGCCATAGCGCCTTTTTCTTTGGCTGACTCGATGTCCGTCACATCAGTGTTGATCGCGTGGTTGATACGGATTTGCTCGTTCACCACACGTTCGATTTCACGTAGTTCTTCCGGCTTCACCGCTTCTAGGTGAGAGAAGTCAAAACGCAAACCTTCAGGCTTAACCAGTGAACCTTTCTGGGTCACGTGCTCACCAAGCAGGTTACGCAGAGCAGCATGCAGCAAGTGGGTCGCTGAGTGGTTGAGGCTAGTCGCCGCACGGCGTGCTGCATCAACGGTTGCCGTCAGCTTATCGCCCACTTTCAGTGAACCTTCGGCCTGCTTGCCGCTGTGACCGATGGCATTGCCGAACTTCTGGGTATCCGCCACAACGAACTGCACACCGTCAGCAGTCATCGCACCGGTGTCACCACACTGGCCGCCAGACTCGGCGTAGAACGGGGTGTTGTCCAGCACAATCAATGCTTCTTCGCCAGCATTGATCGCTTCAACCGCTTCACCTTCACGGTAAAGGGCAACAACCTTCGCTTGGCCTTCCGTTGCGCCGTAGCCACAGAACTCAGTCTCTGCATCGACTTTGATCGCATCGTTGTAATCAACACCGAACTGGCCGGCATCACGGGCACGCTGACGCTGTGCTTCCATCGCATTGTTGAAGCCTTCTTCATCAATAGAGAAGCCACGCTCACGCGCGACATCATTGGTCAGATCAGCAGGGAAACCGTAGGTATCGTACAGCTTGAACACAGTCTCGCCGTCAAGCACTTTGCCATCAAGGTTATCCAGCGCTTCAGCAAGAATCGTCATGCCGCGGTCCAATGTACGACCGAAGTTATCTTCTTCGATCTTTAGTACTTTCTCGACCATTTCCAGCTGCTTCTTCAGCTCTTCACCGGCGGTGCCCATGATTTCAGCTAGCGGAGCAGCCAGTTTGTAGAAGAAGGCACCTTTGGCACCTAGCTTGTTACCATGACGAACCGCACGGCGGATGATACGGCGCAGTACGTAACCGCGGCCTTCGTTTGACGGCATCACACCATCAGCGATCAAGAACGCACAAGAGCGGATGTGGTCGGCAACAACACGTAGCGACTGGTTGCCCAGATCGTCGTGGCCAATCACTGCAGCTGCGTCTTTGATCAGCGTCTGGAAGATATCGATTTCGTAGTTGGAGTGCACACCCTGCATGATGGCAGAGATACGCTCGATGCCCATACCGGTATCTACCGACGGCTTAGGTAGCGGATCCATCGTGCCGTCAGCCTGACGGTTGAACTGCATAAATACGTTGTTCCAGATCTCGATGAAACGGTCGCCATCTTCTTCCGGAGTGCCCGGACGGCCACCCCAGATGTGATCACCGTGATCGTAGAAAATTTCAGTACAAGGACCACAAGGGCCTGTGTCGCCCATCTGCCAGAAGTTGTCTGACTCAAATGGCTTGCCGCCTTTCTTGTCACCGATACGCACGATGCGATCAGCCGGTACGCCCACGTCTTTATTCCAGATCTCGAAGGCTTCGTCATCGGTTTCGTAAACGGTAACCAACAGACGATCTGCTGGCAGCTTCAGTGTGACGGTCAGGAATTCCCAAGCAAACTTAATCGCGTCTTGCTTGAAGTAATCACCGAAACTGAAGTTACCCAACATCTCGAAGAACGTGTGGTGACGAGCGGTAAAACCAACATTTTCCAGGTCGTTGTGCTTACCACCGGCACGAACACAGCGCTGAGCGGTTGTTGCTCGAGTGTAGTTGCGCTTTTCCAGACCTAGGAATGTATCTTTGAACTGGTTCATACCCGCGTTAGTGAACAACAGCGTAGGGTCATTGGCAGGCACAAGAGATGAACTCTCAACTATCTGGTGGCCTTTACTCTCAAAAAACGCAAGAAACGCACGGCGAATCTCATCAGTGCTCATGTACATTGGCAAATCCTGAATAATGCTTTTATGTAAACTGAATGGTCGAATTTAACTGTCTTCTCACCTGCCCTGAGTTCCACCATGCCCTCGGCAGGACAATTTGGGCAGGCAGTGATGGGACTAAAATAAATTCTTTGGCGGTTATTGTAAAACAACGGTAGCCAATACGGGAAATGTTATGTTCAGAAATAAGGCAATTTATCCCCGCCATTCGGATATCAAGGGGGAGATGGGGGGATTTTTTGGTGTTTAGAGCGAGGGGAAAGCTGGGTCAGTATTCATCTTCGACATCAAGGGCATATTTGATCTGCTCGAAATCAAACCCTCGGGACTGCATAAAACGCAGCCGTCGGGCTTTTTCTTTTTCAGTCTCCATCGGTGTTTCACCGAATTTTTTCAGGGCAACCTCACGGGCGTGCTCATACCAATCGAACTCATCGTGTTCGAACAACTGGCAAACGATGGCCTCATGCACCCCCTTGTGTTCCATCTCCTGGCGGATGCGCAGCAACCCCCACCCCTTGGCGATACCGTTACCAAGCAATCGCTCGGCAAACCTTGCATCATCCAGCCAGTTGTAGTCTTGGCAAAGTGCCACCGCTTCATCAACGTCGGCCTGCTCGTAGCCACGGGCTAGCAGCTTTTGCTGCAACTCTTTCTCTGCATGGTCACGGCGTGACAGATACCTGACCGCCAATCGCGTGGCACTTTGGGCCGGCTTCTTTGCTTTCATTAGCCTCTCCTGCTAAAAACAAAAACGGGCGTGGTAAAAATACCCGCCCGCTCTTCTGTTCTGCTCATCCCGCCTTATCGGCTAAGCATGATTAGAATGCTTTATCTTCAGCTTTTTCTTCCGCTTCAGCCGTGGCTTCTTCAAGCACAGCCGGCGTTAGCAATAGCTCACGCAATTTCGCTTCAAGCTCTTCGGCAATATGGCGATTTTCCTCGATGTACTTACACGCATTTGCCTTGCCCTGGCCAATTTTGTCGCCCTGGTAGCTGTACCATGCACCCGCTTTCTCAACCAGCTTGTTCTTAACACCCAGGTCGATCAGCTCGCCGTAGCGGTTGAAGCCTTTACCGTAAAGGATCTGGGTTTCAGCTTGCTTGAACGGTGCCGCAATCTTGTTTTTCACAACCTTGATACGGGTTTCGTTACCAACAACTTCATCACCTTCTTTGACAGCGCCGGTACGACGGATATCAAGACGAACAGACGCGTAGAATTTCAGCGCGTTACCACCGGTTGTGGTTTCTGGGTTACCGAACATCACACCGATCTTCATACGGATCTGGTTGATGAAGATACACATACAGTTCGACTGCTTCAGGTTACCGGTGATTTTACGCATCGCCTGAGACAGCATACGCGCCTGCAGACCCATGTGTGAATCACCCATCTCACCTTCGATTTCAGCCTTAGGTGTTAGGGCTGCAACGGAGTCGACAACCAGAATATCGACGGCACCAGAGCGAGCTAGGGCATCGGCAATTTCCAATGCTTGCTCACCCGTATCCGGCTGGGAAACCAATAGCTGGTCGATATCGACACCCAGCTTCTGGGCGTAAATTGGGTCAAGCGCGTGCTCAGCATCGATGAAGGCACAGGTTTTTCCTTGACGCTGGGCAGCCGCAATGACTTCCAGTGTCAGCGTGGTTTTACCCGACGATTCAGGACCGTAGATTTCAACGATACGGCCCATTGGCAGACCACCAGCACCCAAGGCGATATCGAGAGACAGAGAACCGGTAGACACGGTTTCGACATCCATTGTGCGGTTGTCGCCCAATTTCATGATCGAGCCTTTACCGAATTGCTTTTCAATTTGACCTAACGCGGCGGCGAGTGCCTTCTGCTTGTTGTCGTCCATTCGACTCTCCAAGGGATGCTTAATTAATGCTTAAACTAAGTACTGATATTGATGATTAGTATACTGTCTATTCATACAGTGTCTAGCACTGGATGAAAATTTTTTCGCCAAATTGATCTCGGCTCAAGAACGCCTCAGGATTGTGCCATCAACGCAATCAGTCCAGATAGTGCTTTTTCAATAGCTTGCTGGCGAACGGCTTGGCGATCACCAGCAAACAGGCAGGTTTCCACCTTTAGCTTGCCGGTTTGATCAGCCCAACCAAAACACACGGTACCGACTGGCTTCTCTTCGCTACCACCACCAGGCCCCGCAATACCGCTGATGGCCACGGCGATGTCACCTCGTGAATGGGCCAGCGCCCCCGTTGCCATTTCGGCGACAACCTGCTCACTCACCGCGCCAAACTGGGCCAATGTTTCTACCTTAACGCCGAGCATTTCGTGCTTGGCCTCATTGCTGTAGGTTACAAATGCCCGGTCAAACCATGCCGAACTACCGGCAATATCGGTGATCGCGGTAGATACTCCGCCCCCGGTACAGGACTCGGCGGTGACTGCCACCCAGTTACGCAGGGCCAAGGCCTGCCCGACCTGTTGTGCTAATGCCATCATCACTCCTAGTTAATACGACCAGACTAAAACGGCGAGACGAGTACGGAAAAACCGTTCCGTGTCACTGAAATACGCCGCTAGCCATGCATTACGTACACATTACTTGGCTCAGCCACAGCGGGCAAGCCTACGGCCCACCGCAACGTTTGCAGCAGGAAAAATACACGCTCTCCCCTTTGCCGAAAGGTCGGGATCACGTATCCTAAGCGACCAGAAACTTCCTCCGGATACAGCAGGGTCATCCGGCCCTCCGGCACAATGTAGCAGGCAACAACGTGACAATAAAAGGCTTAGAAAAACATACACCTATGATGCAGCAATTTTTACGGATCAAAGCAGAGAATCCGGAGGTCTTGCTGTTTTATCGGATGGGTGATTTCTACGAACTATTTTTTGATGACGCAAAGCAGGCTTCGCAACTGCTGGATATCTCGCTGACCAAGCGTGGTTCTTCCAATGGCCAGCCGATCCCGATGGCAGGAGTCCCTTACCATGCCATTGAGGGCTACCTTGCCAAACTGGTTCAGCAAGGTG
The DNA here is from genome assembly GCF_003025555.1 of Photobacterium lutimaris. GTDB lineage: Bacteria > Pseudomonadota > Gammaproteobacteria > Enterobacterales > Vibrionaceae > Photobacterium > Photobacterium lutimaris. The sequence goes on from NZ_PYMH01000008.1 coordinate 8,694, forward strand.
TCTCCGCTGCTATCTGTGAGCAAATCGGTGATCCCGCGACCAGCAAAGGGCCGGTCGAGCGTAAGGTAGTGAGAATTATCACGCCGGGTACCGTCAGCGACGAGGCGCTGCTCAGCGAGCGCCAAGACAACTTGATTGCCGCCATCTATCACGAAGGCAGCAAGTTCGGTTACGCTACGCTGGATATTACCTCGGGCCGCTTTATGCTTGCCGAGCCAGAAACCGAAGAAGCGATGCAGGCCGAGTTGCAGCGTACCAGCCCGGCTGAATTGCTGTATCCGGAAGATTTCGATCTGCCGGGCCTGTTCCATGGTATGAAAGGTGCCCGTCGCCGTCCGGTTTGGGAGTTTGATCTCGAGACCGCGCGACAGCAACTGACCATGCAGTTCGGTACCCGCGATCTAGTTGGCTTCGGCGTCGAACAGGCCGAGCACGGTCTGTGTGCGGCTGGCTGCCTGATGCAATATGTCAAAGATACCCAGCGCACTGCCCTGCCTCACATCCGGGCCATCACACTGGATACTAAAGATCATTCGGTGATCCTAGATGCCGCCACCCGTCGCAACCTCGAACTGACCCAGAACTTGGCTGGCGGCTTCGACAATACCTTGGCCTCGGTCCTCGACCAAACGTCAACACCGATGGGTAGCCGCTTGCTCAAGCGCTGGTTACACCAGCCGATCCGAGATCGCCAGCAGCTCAACGGCCGCCTTGATGCCATTACCGCCTTCAAGGACTCCGGACTGTTCTTGGATTTAGCCGGGGTACTACGTCACATGGGCGATCTGGAACGTATCCTTGCCCGACTGGCTCTGCGATCTGCCCGCCCACGTGATCTCGCTCGTATGAGGACTGCACTGCAACACCTGCCGGAACTAGCTGAACGACTAGGCGAAATTAACCAGGTCCGTATTGGTGAGCTGGCAGGGCTTGCCGCCCCGATGGACGAGCTGTGCGAATTGCTTGAGCGTGCCATTATCGAGAACCCACCAGTGGTGATCCGTGATGGTGGTGTACTCGCACCGGGCTACAATGCCGAGCTGGACGAATGGCGAGATCTGGCCGACGGGGCAACCAAGTTCCTTGAGGAGATGGAAGCCAACGAGCGCGAACGCCATGATATCGATAGCCTGAAAGTGGGTTTCAACAATGTTCACGGTTTCTTTATCCAAGTCAGCCGTGGGCAAAGCCACCTGGTACCGAGCCACTATGTGCGTCGCCAGACTCTGAAAAATGCCGAACGCTACATCATTCCTGAGCTCAAAGAGCACGAAGATAAGGTACTTAACTCGAAATCTAAAGCGTTGGCGCTGGAGAAAAAGCTTTGGGAAGAGCTATTTGATCAGCTGCTACCTCAGCTTGAGCAACTGCAAAATACCGCTAGTGCCCTGTCGGAATTAGATGTCCTTGCCAACTTGGCCGAGCGTGCAGATACCCTGAACTATTGCCGTCCCGAGTTAACAGAAAGCACCGGGATCGAAGTCACGGCCGGTCGCCACCCAGTGGTCGAGCAGGTACTGAGCGAACCGTTTATCGCCAACCCGATTTCACTCCACCATGATCGCCGGATGTTGATCATCACAGGTCCGAACATGGGTGGTAAATCAACCTATATGCGCCAGACAGCATTGATTGCCCTATTGGCCCATGTCGGCTCCTTCGTACCGGCCGAAGCCGTTAAAATCGGTCCGCTGGATCGGATCTTCACCCGTATCGGTGCTTCTGATGACCTGGCTTCGGGCCGCTCGACCTTCATGGTAGAAATGACCGAAACTGCCAATATCTTGCATAATGCCACGCAAAATAGCTTGGTATTGATGGATGAGATCGGGCGCGGTACCAGTACCTATGACGGTCTGTCGCTGGCATGGGCCAGTGCCGAATGGCTAGCCGATAAAATTTCGGCTATGACGTTGTTCGCTACCCACTACTTTGAACTGACCGAGTTACCATCGCTGATGGACGGTTTGGCCAATGTCCACCTAGATGCCGTAGAGCACGGTGATGAAATCGCCTTTATGCACGCGGTACAGGAAGGGGCAGCCAGCAAGTCTTACGGCTTGGCCGTTGCTAGCTTGGCCGGTGTGCCGAAGTCGGTGATCAAACGTGCCAAGTTCAAACTTCAGCAACTAGAAGCCAGTGGCCACCAGCAAGCCGTTACGCCTAGCACTAACAGCCAAGAACCGATAGTCGAACAACAGCTGAGCCTGCTGCCGGAGCCAAGCGAAGTCGAAGAAGCACTGGCGCGGATCAATCCAGACGAAATGACACCACGCCAAGCACTGGATGAGTTGTACCGCTTGAAGGCTCTGATGTAACCGGGCGGGTAAATAAAGGAAAACAAAAGGGATGCCATCTGGCATCCCTTTTTGATTTGAACCGGAAAAAGTAAGGTTAAAGTGGACCGGTTTACAGTTGTTCTTGGTTGAACAGCGACTCAATGCTCAGCCCTTGATGGGTTAGCATATCGCGTAAGCGGCGTAAGCCTTCAACCTGGATCTGACGCACTCTTTCACGGGTCAGGCCGATCTCACGGCCAACATCTTCCAATGTCGACGCCTCATAACCAAGCAAGCCAAAGCGGCGTGCCAGCACTTCTCGCTGTTTCGGGTTGAGTTCCTGTAGCCAGTGAACGATGGATGTTTTGATGTCGTCATCTTGAGTTGATGTTTCGGGACCACCACTCTTTTCATCCGGAATGATATCAAGCAGGGCTTTTTCGGAGTCGCCACCGATCGGGTTATCGACTGAACCGACACGCTCATTGAGGCGTAGCATCCGGTTGACGTCATCCACCGATTTATCCAGCTTAAACGCAATGTCTTCCGCCGTTGGCTCGTGGTCCAATTTCTGTGCTAACTCACGGGCGGTACGAAGGTAAACATTCAGCTCTTTAACGACATGAATGGGCAGACGGATAGTCCGTGTCTGGTTCATGATTGCTCGTTCAATGGTTTGGCGGATCCACCATGTTGCGTAGGTTGAAAAGCGGAAGCCTCGCTCCGGATCGAACTTCTCAACCGCACGGATCAAACCAAGGTTACCTTCTTCGACCAAGTCGAGCAAAGCCAAACCACGGTTGCTGTAACGGCGGGAAATTTTAACGACCAGACGGAGGTTACTTTCAATCATGCGCTTGCGGGCAACGTGATCCCCTCGTAGAGCACGACGGGCATAGAGGACTTCTTCCTCTGCGGTTAGTAGAGGTGAAAAACCAATTTCTCCGAGGTAGAGTTGCGTCGCGTCGAGGGCTTTCTGCGTGGCCCCGTATTGCGACATATCGACATCATCGTCACTAGCACTAACACCTTCAGCTTTGGTTTCAACGGTCGCGGATTCAACCTCCGTTTCTTCGTCGAACTCAAAGTCTTCAATATCTGCAGCAGTATTGCTTCCACTCATAGCGCCTCCCAGATGGCGAGTTAGCAAGACATTACAACTTTACTATGCCATGTTGTCTATTTAGGTAAATATCGCATTGGATCTACGGACTTACCTTTGTAACGGATCTCAAAATGCAGCTTCACGGTACTTGTGCCGGAACTGCCCATTGAGGCAATTTTCTGACCAACCGATACCTTTTGCTGCTCCTTGACATAAATTTGGTCGTTGTGGGCGTAAGCACTGAGATAATCATCGTTATGTTTGATAATCACCAAATTGCCGTATCCCCGGAGCGCATTACCAGCATAAACCACCACCCCATTAGCAGACGCATTGACAGTTTGTCCACGCTGCCCAGCGATGTCGATCCCCTTATTACCATTCTCCGAATTGGAGAACTTGGCAATCACACGCCCCTTCGACGGCCAAGACCAGTTAGCCACTTTGGCGTTGCTAGATTGCGGCTTAGATGTAACAACCTTGTTACTTTTGGTTTTTTGAGAGTACTCTTTTGTGGGAGCCGGATCAACATTTTTATTGGCGACTTTTTGCTCGTTTTGCGCCTTAGTTACAGCTGACTGAGCCGGCTTCTGGGAGGCCGGTTGTGTCATAGGCTGCGTCTTAGCCGCAGGTTTTGTTTGAACAGGTATTGAGCTTTTTGTTTTTGTTGGGGTTTTCGCTGCAGGTGTGGCAGCAACAACAATCGGTGCCGGTGTGGCAGCAACAATCGGTGCAGCCCTGCCATACTGCGGTGCAACGTATTTCGGCCGCCACAATTGCAACCTTTGACCAGGGAAAATGGTATAAGGCTTCGACAATTTATTACTTGCAATAATATCGTCAACATCCCGCCCGGTGATATAAGAAATGAAATACAGCGTATCGCCTTTCTGGACTTGATAATAGCTACCACGATAGCTACCGCGCTCCAGGCTGTCGTAGTCCTTGCCAAGGCTCATCACCGGCGCAGGACTATGATTACTACAGCCAGACAACATCAGGCCGGCAGCTATCGCTGCCAGCTTCCACGCCCTTGCTGAAGACAACACCCTTATCATATGACCTACGCCAACTCCCCGGCGACAAGTGGAACAAAGCGTACCGCTTCAATATCGCGGTAGGCAAAACGATCCCCTTTACGGACAATCACCTTCAATACCTGTGCATGCTCACCGACAGGGATCACTAAACGGCCCCCATCAGCCAACTGGCCAAGAAGCTCCACGGGAATTTCAGCGGCCGCCGCCGTGACAATGATGGCATCGAACGGCCCCTTTCCGGCCCAGCCAAGCCAACCATCACTGTGCTTGGTCGAGACATTATGCAGCTCCAGCTGTTTCAGGCGTCGTTTGGCCTGCCACTGCAATGCCTTAATCCGCTCAACCGAGTACACGTGGTTAACCAAGTGTGCCAGCACCGCCGTTTGATATCCCGACCCCGTACCAATCTCAAGTACTCTTGAGTCAGCAGACAGAGCCATCAGCTCCGTCATCTTGGCGACAATGTACGGCTGCGAGATGGTCTGGCCGCAACCAATAGGCAGAGCATTATTTTCATAAGCTTTGTGTGACAGGGCTTCATCGATAAACCGCTCCCGCGGGACAGACGCCATCGCCTGGAGCACCTTATCATCACAGATCCCCTGCTGGTGTAAATAGTTCAGCAAAAGCGTCCGCTCGTCCACATAGCGCATTGCGACTATTTCTCCTGTTGCTCAACCCACTCACTGATCTCTTCCAACGCATCATGCGCGGTGAGATCAACCTGCAGTGGGGTAATCGATACACATTGCTGCTCAATGGCATAAAAGTCGGTTCCCGGGCCGGCATCCTGACAAGGCCCCGGAGGACCCAGCCAATATAGCTCTTTGCCCCGAGGATCCGTGTCCTTAACCATATTCTCAGCACGGTGGCGGGCCCCAAGGCGGGTCACCTGCCAGCTACCCAATTGTGAATAAGCGACATCCGGCACATTGATATTCAATATTTTATTGTTTGGCAACGGCTGTGTCTGCGCTTTTAGCAGCAGCTCTTTGACAACCTGTGCCGCGGTCTCAAAATGCTGATGACCCACCAGCGAAACGGCAACGGCCGGCACGCCGAGGAAGTGGCCTTCCGTTGCGGCTGCAACCGTACCCGAGTACAGCACATCATCCCCTAGGTTGGCCCCATGGTTGATACCCGCAACAACAACATCCGGGCGTTCATCCAGCCATTCATTAAGTGCGAAATGGACACAATCCGTCGGTGTCCCTTCAACGGAGATCCGCTGATCGCCTTCATGACGGATCCGCAGCGGATTATCCAGGGTCAGTGAATTGGAGGCACCAGAACGGTTACGGTCCGGTGCGACCACCGTGACCTCACCGATGTCGCTCAATATCTTCGCCAAGGTCTTGATCCCCTCGGCAAAGATACCATCATCGTTACTGATCAGAATTCGCATTGTGTCCTTCCTGTTGTTCCAGCTCAACCATGAGCTCGCGAACTACCGCGGTGGCAAAACAGCCTGCCGGTAGCGCAAAAGAAACGGTGACGCTATCGCCCTCTTGCTGCCATACCATCTGCTGGGGTTTCAGCAGCAGCGGACGACGCTCGTGGCGCATCCGGTTGTCTCGGATCAGCTTGAGCAGCAGAGGCTCCTGCTCGACGATTGCCATTTCAAAGGCTTCAGCCTGTGCGCTGGTCGGTAGGGCATTGTCACCCATCATGGGTGCCGTAATGCTTGCCGTGCCATTGTCTACCGCCTGCTGCCATTGCTCGAGATCCGATTCTACCAAGCGGCCGCGATCGTCTCCCTCGGTCTCAAGCATATCGCCTGCAACCACCGTATGTACAGTTTGCTGCTCAATGCGCGCTGAGAGCACCATATTGAATAACCAAGAGCGTGCTGCCGAAAGGTAGAAGCTACGCTTGCTCTTGTCGCGAACACGGAATTCATCATTCCCCCAAGCGCGGGCCTTAATGACATTATTACCACCATGACCAAAGCGCTGCTCACCGAAATAATTCGGCACACCGAGCTGGCTAACCTGCTCCAAACGTACCATCACGTCATCGGCCTGATCCAGATCGCGCAGTGTCAGCTGGAACCAGTTCCCCGCCAAGTCACCAGGACGCAATTTTTTATCATGGCGGGCGGTTTCCAGCACTTCGACGCCAGGGTGTTCGGCCACAAATTGTGCCAAGTCAGGATCGGGCTTACCCGGCAAGTGCACACTGAGCCACTGCTCGGTCACCGCATGGCGATCCTTTAAGCCAGCCCAGCTCACATCCCGCGACTTAACATCGCAGGCTTTAGCCAATTCATTGACCACATACTTGGTGTTTTCTCCGGTTTTGCGGATCTTCACCATAAAATGCTCGCCCACTCCGGCAAACTCGAAGCCAAGGTTTTCCTTTACTACAAAATCTTCAGGTTCAACCTTAATGCGGCCCTGACAGCTTGGTTTTCCATACAACCAGCTGAAGTTGTCCATTACCGTAGACATAATTACACCATTCTTTAGCAGCACCGAGATGCCAGAAGGCAAGGCTACATAGCCCTGCCCGATTTATTCTTTACCGATCAGCACAACGGCTTCACAGGCAATGCCTTCTTTGCGTCCGGTAAAACCAAGACGCTCCGAGGTGGTCGCTTTAACATTGATATTCTCAACGTCCGTTTCCAAATCCTCGGCAATAGCTTGGCACATCGCATCAATATGCGGTGCCATTTTGGGTGCCTGGGCAATGATGGTGACATCCAGATTCCCCAAGCGGTAGCCTTTTGCTTTTACTTTGCGGTATACGTCGCGCAGCAACATACGACTGTCAGCCCCTTTCCATTCAGCATCGGTATCCGGAAAGTGGCGACCAATATCACCAGCGCCAATGGCACCCAGCAAGGCGTCACATACCGCATGCAGGGCCACGTCACCATCGGAATGGGCGATCAGCCCCTGCGCATAAGGAATCGCAACGCCACCAATAATTACCGGGCCTTCGCCACCAAATTTGTGCACGTCAAAGCCGTGTCCAATACGCATCATTGCTCATCCTTCAATAAATGTTGCAAGTAAAACTCCGCGAGCGCGAGATCTTCAGGTTGGGTAACCTTTAAGTTGTCGGCACGCCCGGTGACCAATTTAGGTGCCATGCCACAATGCTCCAGCGCCGAGGCCTCGTCTGTGACCACCGCACCGTCGGCCAGCGCCTTTTCCAGTGCGAGCTTTAACTGGCCAGCACGGAACATCTGCGGCGTCAGGGCATGCCACAGATCACTCCGGTCAACCGTGACGGCTATCGCTTGATGGCCATTGCCACGTTTCATCGTGTCACGAACCGGTGCTGCTAAAATAGCACCGAATTCGCTCGCCTGTGCCTCGAGGATCAACCGGTCGAGATCCTGCTGACGCAAACAAGGACGTGCGGCATCATGGACCAGCACCCAGGCATCAGGATCATCAATAGCGGCCAAGCCGGAAAATACGGAATCAGCCCGCTCTGCACCACCATCAACCCGGGTCACCTGCGGGTGATCCGCCAACGGTAAGGTTGGGAAATAGGGGTCATTCTCGCTGATCGCGACCACTACCCGTTCTACCTTTGGGTGTTGGAGCAAACGGTCAATGGTATGTTCAAGAATCGTCTTGCCAGCGATGTGCAAGTACTGTTTTGGGCGGTCAGCCGCCATACGGCTACCGACACCAGCAGCCGGAACGACTGCGATCAATTTATCATTCATGCATCTTCAAAGCTGGCTCAAGCCAGGCAAGTCTCTGGGGGTCAGTCGCTGACAATACGGAAAAAGGTCTCATCTGTTCCAATCATGCCCAGCTCGTTGCGGGCGCGTTCTTCGATTGCTTCCTGACCACGGTGCAAGTCATGAATTTCGAAATACATCTGTTGGTTACGCTGGACCAGCTCGGCATTGGCCTGTTGCTGCACAGCCACATTATCGCGCACCGCGACGTAGTCAACCATGCCGTTCTTGCCGAGCCAGAAGTCATACTGTAACCAGCTGAGGATAGCCAGCAGCAGGAGGTTTAACAATCGCATTGCACCCTCTTGGCAATGATGTAAGAAATTAAGCTAATCATAACAGATTGAAACACAAAGACGTGTCAAGCCGCTGGTAATAATACCAAACTGAATATTACTCAGTTCGGTATATTCCCATAACTTGCACGTTGACACTAGGGGCAGTAGGCCGCCAAGCCGCTATTCGCCCATAAAAAAACCGCCCCTAGGGGGCGGTTTTTAGTATCAGCTCGGGTAACCCCGATGCGCAGCTTTTAATTAAGCTTGGCCTTTAACTTCTTTAAGACCGTTGTAAGGTGCTTTCTCACCTAGCGCTTCTTCGATACGGATTAGCTGGTTGTACTTAGCAACACGGTCAGAACGGCTCATAGAACCAGTCTTGATTTGACCTGCAGCAGTACCTACCGCTAGATCAGCGATAGTTGCATCTTCAGTTTCACCTGAACGGTGAGAGATAACTGCAGTGTAACCAGCGTCTTTAGCCATCTTGATTGCAGCTAGAGTCTCAGTTAGAGAACCGATCTGGTTGAACTTGATAAGGATAGAGTTAGCTACGCCTTTCTCGATACCTTCAGCAAGGATCTTAGTGTTTGTAACGAATAGATCGTCACCAACTAGCTGAAGCTTGTCGCCCATTAGTTCAGTCTGGTGCTTGAAGCCAGCCCAATCAGACTCGTCCAGGCCATCTTCGATAGAAACGATTGGGTACTGGTTAGCAAGATCTTGTAGGTAGAAGTTAAACTCTTCAGAAGTGAAGATTTTGCCTTCGCCTTTCATGTTGTAGTTGCCAGCTTCTTTGTCGTAGAACTCAGATGCAGCACAGTCCATAGCAAGAGTAACGTCTTTACCTAGAACGTAACCAGCAGCTTCAACAGCTTCTTTGATTGCAGCTAGTGCAGCAGCGTTTGACTCTAGGTTAGGAGCGAAACCACCTTCGTCACCAACAGCAGTGCTTAGGCCTTTCGCCTTAAGTACTTTAGCTAGGTTGTGGAATACTTCAGCACCGATGCGTAGACCTTCTTTAAGCGTTTTCGCGCCAACTGGCTGAATCATGAACTCTTGGATGTCAACGTTGTTATCAGCGTGCTCACCACCGTTGATGATGTTCATCATTGGAAGAGGCATAGAGAACTGACCAGCAGTACCGTTTAGCTCAGCGATGTGCTCGTATAGAGGCATGCCTTTAGCCGCTGCAGCAGCTTTAGCGTTCGCTAGAGATACAGCTAGGATTGCGTTTGCACCGAAGTTAGATTTGTTTTCAGTGCCGTCTAGGTCAAGCATGATCTGGTCGATGTCAGCTTGAGCTTTAGCATCTTTGCCTACAAGAGCTTCCGCGATTGGGCCGTTCACAGCTTCAACAGCTTTAAGAACACCTTTACCTAGGAAACGAGACTTGTCACCGTCGCGTAGCTCAAGAGCTTCACGAGAACCAGTTGATGCGCCAGATGGAGCAGCAGCCATACCTACGAAACCGCCTTCTAGGTGAACTTCAGCTTCTACAGTTGGGTTACCACGTGAATCAATGATTTCACGACCTAGAACTTTAACGATCTTAGACATTGTGTTTCCTCTTGCTTTATCTTGAAATTAAAAGCTAAAAAAATAGCTGCAGCCATCACTGCTACAGCTATCCGTAATCCTTACTTGTTAAGTTCACCGCGCTGGTTATCGCCAGCAGCCTTCACGAAACCTTCAAACAGAGGGTGACCATCGCGAGGGGTCGAGGTGAACTCAGGGTGGAACTGAGCAGCCACAAACCATGGGTGGTTAGGGATCTCAATAATTTCCACCAATTTCTTGTCTGCTGACAGACCAGAAACCTTCAGACCTGCTTTCTCTAGGCGAGGAAGTAGGTTGTTGTTTACTTCATAGCGGTGACGGTGACGCTCATGTACTGTTGGGTTACCGTATAGCTCACGCGCTTTCGAACCTTCAGCCAAGTGACATAGCTGAGAACCCAGACGCATTGTACCGCCTAGATCCGATTTTTCAGTACGCTCTTCAACGTTACCTTCGCCGTCAACCCACTCAGTGATCAAGCCAACTACTGGGTGCTTAGACTGGGCGTCGAACTCTGTTGAGTGTGCGCCTTCAAGGCCTGCCACGTTACGGGCAAACTCAATAAGAGCGACCTGCATACCCAGGCAGATGCCAAGGTAAGGAATTTTGTTTTCACGGGCGTATTGTGCAGTTTGGATTTTACCTTCCACACCACGGCCGCCGAAGCCACCAGGAACCAGGATAGCGTCAAGGCCTTCCAGTACTTCTGTACCTTTAGACTCAACATCCTGAGAATCAACGTACTTAATCTTCACTGACAGACGGTTCTTAAGACCGGCATGCTTCAGTGCTTCATTCACTGACTTGTATGCATCTGGTAGTTCGATGTACTTACCCACCATACCGATAGTCACTTCGGCAGTTGGGTTTGCTTCTTCGTAGATCACCTGTTCCCACTCAGTCAGGTCTGCGTCTGGGGCTGTAATGCCAAAGCGCTGACAAACCAAGTCATCTAGGCCTTGAGCCTTGATAAGCTGTGGGATCTTGTAGATAGAATCTACGTCTTTCATTGAGATAACAGCTTTTTCCTGCACGTTACAGAACAGGGCGATTTTCGCACGCTCGTTAGCAGGGATGTTACGGTCAGAACGACATACTAGGATGTCAGGCTGGATACCGATAGAAAGCAGTTCTTTCACTGAATGCTGAGTTGGCTTGGTTTTCACTTCGCCAGCAGCTGCCAAGTATGGAACAAGCGTCAGGTGCATGAACATTGCGCGCTCACGACCAAGCTCAACCGCTAGCTGACGGATCGCTTCCATGAATGGTAAAGATTCGATATCACCTACAGTGCCGCCAACTTCGACGATTGCTACGTCGTGGCCTTCTGCACCTGCAATAACACGTTCTTTGATCGCATTGGTGATGTGTGGGATAACCTGAATCGTTGCACCTAGGTAGTCACCACGACGCTCTTTACGCAGTACATCGGCGTAAACACGTCCCGCAGTGAAGTTATTGCGCTTGGTCATCTTGGTACGGATGAAACGCTCATAGTGACCTAGGTCAAGGTCAGTCTCTGCACCGTCTTCCGTTACGAATACTTCACCATGCTGAATTGGGCTCATTGTGCCTGGGTCAACGTTGATGTAAGGGTCTAGTTTCATCATGGTCACGTTAAGACCACGCGCTTCTAGAATAGCCGCCAGCGATGCTGCAGCAATACCTTTACCTAGTGAGGATACGACCCCGCCCGTAACAAAAATGTAATTCGTCGTCATGTTTTACCTGGAAGATTGGTATAGAGGATAAAGTGTATCTGGACGGGAAATTAGTATACCAGACACACTTTATTGCCACAACGTGAAAACTATCACAGCACGTTTGGTTTTTTTTTGTCTCAAATCAATTCTACTAAACTAGATGACTATAGATTGAGCATTCATCCGTGCGACTGCCACTATCTCCCCCACCTCGCTTACTTTGTCTTCAGCTCGTTACGCTTGACCTCATCCCAGATAGCATCCAAATAATCCAGGGAGCAATCGTCAATTCGCTTCCCTCTTTCTAGCACAGTTTTCTCCACTTCGCGAAAACGGCGCTCGAATTTCTGGTTGGCTTTCTTCAGAGCCACTTCCGGTTTGACCTGCACATGACGGCTGAAGTTGGCGACAGCAAACAACAAATCCCCCATTTCTTCTTCGATTTTACCTTGATCGGGTGACACTTGAATGACCTCTTCCATCACCTCTTCAATCTCTTCATGCACCTTGCCGACTACCGGCCCTAGGGTGTCCCAATCAAATCCGTGCTTGGCACAGCGCTTCTGGATTTTATCGGCCCGGATAAGCGCAGGCATAGCCTGCGGGATGTTAGCCAATACACTGGCATCCTCCCCTTTGACTGAGCGCTCCTTGGCTTTCTCCGCTTCCCAGTTGGCATTGATCTCTGCCTCATTGGCAAACTCAGTATCAGCAAACACATGCGGATGACGACGGGTCAGCTTCTCGTTGATACCACGGACCACATCATCAAAATCAAATAACCCCTGCTCTTTGCCAAGCTGGCTGTAGAAAATCACTTGGAACAACAGATCACCGAGCTCCTCACGCACATCATCCCAATTCTGCTGCTCGATAGCATCAGCCACTTCGTAAGCTTCTTCCAGGGTATGCGGCACAATGGAGGAAAAGGTCTGTTTCAAGTCCCAGGGGCAACCCTGCTGTGGGTCACGCAATGTAGTCATAATCTCAACCAATTGCTCAATGGGCGCTTTGTTCTCGCTCATACTGTGATTTCCTTTCTTTGGCTAAAAAAAAGCGGGTCGCCTTCGCTTCCCGCTTCAAATAGTTATGTTCTGATTGCCATTTTAGTGCAATCGCTTGGCCTCGGCGACATCTCTCACCTGCTCGATACGCTTGAGTACCCGGCTCAAGACCTCAAGGTCGGTTAATTCGAGATCGAAATCCATGATCGACATCTGCTTCTTGTAATCGACTCGGCTCTTCATTCCGGCCACTTTGACTTTTTCGTTGGCCAAGGTGTTGGTGAGTTCCTTGAGCAGACCGTTGCGCTCAGCGGCCGTCACTCGGACCGTGATATGGTAGTTGCCCACAAAGCCACCGCCCCATACCGTGTCGATGATCCGCTCAGGTGCTACATGGCGCAGCTCCTCAAGCTGTTCACAGTCACTGCGGTGAACCGAGATCCCCCGACCCTGCGTAACGAATCCCTGGATATCATCGCCCGGGATAGGCTGACAGCAGCGAGCCAGGTGGGTCATCAGATTATCGACCCCTTCCACCACCACCGCATCACGCTGTGGTTTTTTGCTTGTGGCCGGTTTGCTGCTGGCTTCGGTCAATTTTTCCAGCAATTGCTGATCTTCTTCCTCGGCCGTCGGCTTGTTGACCAGGGAGTTAATGTGGTTGATAACCTGATTGATCCGCAAGTCACCGCTGCCGATCCCAGCAAACAACTCGTCCGCGGAATTAACATTGAAACGCTTGAGCGCGTAAGCTTCGGCATCCTTCATTTTCGCGCCAATTTTCACTAGCTCGATTTCTAGAATTTCACGGCCTGCCGCCATGTTTTTGTCCCGATCTTGCTTGCGGAACCACGCATGTACCTTGGAGCGGGCACGGCTCGACGTAACAAAGCCAAGATTAGGATTCAGCCAGTCCCGCGATGGGTTCGGCTCTTTCTGGGTAATAATTTCGACCTGCTCGCCCATTTGCAGGTGATAGGTGAAAGGCACAATACGCCCTTCAACCTTCGCGCCAATACAGCGGTGACCGACTTCGGAGTGAATATGGTAAGCAAAATCCAGCGGGGTCGCATTCAATGGCAAGTCGACCACATCCCCTTTCGGCGTAAAGGCATAAACACGGTCATCAAACACCTGACTGCGTAGCTCATCGAGCATCTCGCCCGAGTCGGACATCTCTTCCTGCCAGGCCAGCAGTTTACGCAACCAGTTAATTTTCTCGTCGTATGACGATTTAGCACCACCTGAAGAAGAGCCGCTTTCCTTGTATTTCCAGTGGGCAGCCACCCCCAGCTCCGACTCCTCGTGCATCTGCTTGGTCCGGATCTGGATCTCGATGGTTTTGCCTTCCGGCCCCAGTACGACCGTGTGGATCGACTGGTAACCGTTTGGTTTCGGGTTGGCGACATAGTCGTCAAACTCTTTCGGCAGGTGGCGGTATTTGGTGTGGACGATGCCCAGCGCGGCATAGCAATCCTGGATTTCGTCGGCGATGATCCGCACGGCACGGACATCAAACAGCTCATCGAACGCCAGGCTCTTCTTCTGCATTTTGCGCCAGATACTGTAGATATGCTTAGGCCGGCCCTGTACATCGGCCTTTATGGCTGACGCCTTCATGTCATCAGCCAGGTCCGTCACGAAGTGATCGATGTATTGCTCGCGGTCAATCCGGCGCTCAGACAATTGTTTGGCGATCTGCTTGTAGGTTTCAGGCTGGCGGTAGCGGAAGGCGTAATCCTCAATCTCCCACTTAAGCTGACCGATCCCGAGACGGTTGGCCAGCGGTGCGTAGATATTGGCGCACTCTTTAGCGGCCGCCCTGCGTACCTCATCCGGCTCGTCTTTCACTTCGCGTAAGTTACAGATCCGCTCAGAAAGCTTGATCACCACGCAACGAAAATCATCCACCATCGATAACAGCATTCTGCGGATATTATCCACCTGGGCTGACTGCTCGGCGCCTTCCTTCGTTGCATTGAGTTGGCCTATCGCCGCCATCTGGCTGACACCCTTGACCATCTGCAAAATGGTATTGTTGTAGTCTTCCTTGAGTTGCTCATGGCTATATACGCCGGCCTCAACCAACGGAAACAGCAGGGCTGCCACCAGCGTATCTCGGTCCATGCTCAGTGTTACCAGGATCTCGACCATCTCGCGGCCCCGCCATAACAATAATGACGCGCGCTCGTCCCCTGTCGTTAACTCGATACATTGCTGATAAGCCTTGCTCAGATGCTTCGCAACCTTAGCATCCTGCTGCAGACTATCCACCCAAGAAGAAAGCTCAAATGTATCATTTTCCTTTAAATGCGCACCGCGAACTGCGACCATTTTTCTATCCTGTTTACTCTAATAATGTGAGCCTATCGCTTGATAAATAATGCCATCGACTCCAAATGTCCGGTATGAGGGAACATGTCCATCATACCCAACCGTTCCAACTGATAACCTTGCTTCAGTAATTCCTGGCTGTCTCGTGCCAACGTTGCTGGATTACAAGAAACATACACCACTCGCTCCGGCCCCAGATTCACCACGTGCTGCATGACGCCTGCTGCGCCGGCCCGGGCAGGGTCGAGCAATACCTTACTGAATTTTTCTTTTGCCCACGATTTTGCCGTGACATCCTCTTCCAGGTTCGCCTGGTAAAACTCAGCATTAACCTGTTGGTTGTTTTTTGCATTCTCTGATGCACGATGCACCATCTCGTCGACACCTTCAACACCAACCAGTGCATTTGCTCGCTTTGCGAGCGGTAAACTGAAATTACCTAGTCCACAGAATAGATCAAGCACACGGTCATCAGGCCCAACAGCCAGCCAGTCGATTGCCTGTGCCACCATTTTCTGGTTTACCTCGCGGTTGACCTGAATAAAATCCTTCGGTGAGAAGGCAAGCTGCTGACCATCCAACTCATAATAAGGGACCGAATCGGAAATGCTATCCAAGGCAT
Organism: Photobacterium lutimaris; assembly: GCF_003025555.1. GTDB lineage: Bacteria > Pseudomonadota > Gammaproteobacteria > Enterobacterales > Vibrionaceae > Photobacterium > Photobacterium lutimaris. The sequence continues at coordinate 24,322 of NZ_PYMH01000008.1, forward strand.
CAGAAGTGGGCGCTAGGTACAACATTAACTGATGTTGGTCAGCAAACTGACGGAGGGCGGTCATGTCTTTGTCAGAAAATGGCTGCAAATGGCGGATCAGCACCACCCGCCCGTTATCGGCTTCAACCAGTTCGACATGGCCAAGGTGCTTGCGCCCCTTGAGCTGAGATAGCAGGGTACGCAAAGCGGGTAAAAGTTCATTCAGTGACTGTGTCAATACCGGACAGTGCTCGACATCCACAACATCCTTGCTCTGTTTTTTGCGAAAACCAATCTTCAGCTCTCCGCCTTTAGGCATGATGCTGAGGCGGGCGCAGCGACGGTACTGCCATTCATCGCTTGTGATCGGTGCAACCTGCTCAACGGGCTCGCCAGCTGGGGCGAATTTGCCCATCAGCTCCCCCAGCGACTGCTGTTTAGCCGTTACCTGGCCTTGATGTGATAAATGCTGCAAGTTACAGCCACCGCACTGATCGTACAGCGGGCAAGCCGGAGCCACCCGTTCGCTGCTATCACTCAAGCGGCGGATCACTTTGGCGCGGGCAAATTGCTTTTTGTCATCCGTCAGCTGGATAATGGCCTTTTCTCCAGGCAATAGCCCTTCGACAAATACCGGTTTGCGGTCGAGGTGACCAATACCAGCACCCTGATGGTCGAGCCGGCTGATAGTGATTTCTTTATGCTTGGTATCGGTTAATTTTCGTTTCTGAGGCTTAAAAAAGCGTGCCATAGTAATTGGATCCACGGAGCAATTGGTCCAAACTGGTGATTTCAACAACAGTTTAGGATGAGTTGATTGTCGAATAGCCTGACTTTCATTAAGCTAGCGGCCATAGATGGGATAATTGTCCCATAGAATCGCATTCTTGTAATTAAGAGAACCATGACCAAATATGGACTTCGTGCCAGGGTATTCACCCTGACATTAGCACCGACGCTGATTATTGGCCTGCTTTTGAGCACATTTTTTACCATGAGCCGGTATCGCGATCTTGAACACCAGCTGATCTCAACCGGTGCCAGTATTATCGAGCCTCTGGCGATCTCCACCGAATATGGCATGGCCGACAAGAACCGCGAACCGGTCCGGCGGTTGATCAGCTACGCCCATCGTAAGCATTCGCAAATCGTGCGCAGCATCGCGGTCTTCAATACCGATAATGAGTTGTTTGTTACCTCGAATTTCCACCGCAACTTCGAGGCGTTGATGTACCCCCAGGGCCAACCGATCCCCATGCTGCTGGAAACCCGGCTCAATGAGAACTCGCTGATCCTAAGGGCACCAATCCTTAAAGAGGGACAATTTAGCAGCTCGTCCATCCCCGGCTATCAGGCCGAAGTCCTCGGCTACATCGCGCTCGAACTCGACCTGAGTGCGCTTCGCCTACAGCAATACCAAGAAGTATTCACCGCCTTGATGGTGCTCTTGTTTGGCCTGACGCTTTCCTCCTTGTTTGCCTATCGGTTAATGAAGGATGTGACCCGTCCTATCTCGCATATGGTCAGCGTGGTCGACCGAATCCGCCGTGGCCACCTTGATGTCCGTATCGAAGGCCAGTTGCTGGGTGAGCTGGATATCCTGAAAAACGGGATCAATGCCATGGCGATTTCACTGTCGGAATACCATATCGAAATGCAGCAGAGTATCGATCAGGCCACCTCGGATCTACGCGAAACTCTAGAGCAGTTGGAAATCCAAAACGTCGAGTTGGATATCGCTAAAAAACGGGCACAGGAAGCAGCACGGGTCAAATCCGAATTCCTCGCCAATATGTCCCACGAACTGCGTACCCCTCTTAACGGGGTGATCGGCTTTACCCGCCAAATGCTCAAAACCCGCCTGAGCACCAGCCAGCAAGATTACCTGCAGACCATCGAGAAGTCGGCCAACAACCTGCTGACCATCATCAACGATATCCTTGATTTCTCCAAGCTGGAAGCCGGTAAACTGCTGCTGGAAAATATCCCATTCGACTTCACCGAGTCGCTGGATGAAGTGATGAAGCTGCTGGCCCCGAGCGCCCATGAAAAAGGGCTTGAGCTAACCCTCAAAGTCGACCACCGTATTCCGAGCGGGATGATTGGCGATCCGCTGCGGATCCAGCAGGTACTGACCAATCTGATCGGTAACGCGGTGAAATTTACCGAGCGCGGCAATATCGATGTCTCTGTCGAGCTCAAAACCGAGCGTGATGAAAGCTTAGAGCTGCAATTTATGGTGCGTGACACCGGGATCGGTATTTCTGAACGCCAGCAGGCGCAGCTATTCCAAGCCTTCCGCCAGGCCGATGCCAGTATTTCACGCCGCTATGGCGGTACCGGACTTGGTCTGGTGATCACCCAGAAGCTGGTCAGCCAGATGGGCGGTGAAGTCAGCTTAACGTCCCGCTTGCACCAAGGCTCGACCTTCTGGTTCAGCCTGCGTCTGAACAAGACCGATCTACCGGTGTCCCAGCCAATCGACACCCATTCGCTAGTGAACAAGAAGCTGCTACTGATCGAGCCAAACATGCAGGCTGCATCGGTAATCCAGCAGCGCCTGATCCGTGCTGGTATTCATGTCACGTACCGCTCAAGCATGCCCGACGATGCCGAGCACCACGACTTTACCCTGCTCAACCTGTCACCGGGTGAACAACCACCGCTGGCAACCTTACTCGATCAGGTCTTCAAGGCCGAGCAACTCAGTGAGAAAGTGATTGTCAGCCTGCCGACCACCGAACTGGCCCTGTCCGAGCGCCTGATCAATGCAGGGGTGACCTCGTGCCTGCCTAAGCCTTTGGGACACCGTAAATTATTCGAATCCTTGGTCTGTGAGCCGGATCCGTTCAGCGAGCCAGAGCCGCAACCGATCAGCAACGAAGCACCAAGTATCCAGCCACTGACGGTTATGGCTGTCGATGATAACCCGGCTAACCTCAAATTGATCTCGGCACTACTGTGCGAGCGGGTCGAAACGGTGATCACTGCCAGCGGGGGCCGCAAAGCCGTTGAATATGCCCACCAGAAAGCCTTCGACCTGATCTTCATGGATATCCAAATGCCGGAAATGGATGGGGTCATGGCCTGTCAGGCGATCCACGAAACCAAGCTCAACCATGCCACTCCCGTGATTGCCGTTACTGCCCATGCCATGGCCGGTGAACGCGAGCGCTTGATTGAGGCGGGAATGGATGACTACCTGACCAAGCCGATTGAAGAGCGGATCCTGCAACAGATTCTTGCCAAGTGGAGTACACCGCACGACAAGCCGATTGCTGAGATCGAGATACCAAGCACTGAGCAAGCTGACGCAATGCTAGACACCGCGAACAATGACACAGAAGCGGTAATCAACTCCAATGTCAGCTGGAATTGGGAGTTGGCATTGAAGCAAGCTGCCGGCAAGGAAGAGCTGGCCAAAGATATGCTGCAAATGCTGCTCGATTTCATGCCCGAAGTGGAGATGCTGGTCAACGAAGCACTTGATGGCAAGGATATCGAGCTGTGGCCGCCTATTCACAAGCTCCACGGTAGCTGTGCCTACAGCGGCGTACCGCGCCTCAAGAGTCTGTGCCACACCATCGAGAGCGAGCTCAAGGCCGGTGCATCCATCGATGATATCGAGCCGGAACTGTTCGAGCTTGTCGACGAGATGAACAACGTGGTCAAGGCGTCGAAAGCGTATCGGCATTAAACGGGGCTATGGGCTATGGGCTATGGGCTATGGGCTATGGGCTATGGGCTATGGGCTATGGGCTATGGGCTATGGTGATATGACCCCCGTAAAGTAGATACACACTAAAAAAAATCCCCGATAAATCGGGGATTTTTATTGAAACTCATATCTTGTGGGCTGACAGTTCGCATTAACAACCTATTGCCAATAGCCTCTTGCCACGGGCCGGAGAGCTAGCTCTCCAATACCACCGTCGCGACGGCGTATTTCTTCTCGTCGGCAATGGTCAGATGAACATGGTTCACTCCCATCGCCTCGGCAAGTTCGGCCGCTTTGCCCGATAATGCCAGCAAGGGTTTACCGCGCTCATCGTTGGTGACAATGAAGTCATGGAAGGTCACTCCGCAGGCAATACCGGTCCCCAGCGCTTTTGACGCCGCTTCCTTGACCGCAAAGCGTTTAGCCAGAAAGCGCCCCTGATGCTTGAGTGCTCGGTAACACTCATATTCGCTCGGGGTCAGCAGGCGCTGGGCAAAGGCATCCCCGGTACGGGCAAAAGCTTGCTCCACCCGCTCGATATCAGCAATGTCCGTACCCAAGCCGACGATAGCCATTAGCGGCGGGCACTCAGCATTTCTTCACGCATATCGGCAACCGCTTTGTCCAAACCGTCAAAGACCGCACGGCCAATGATAGAGTGGCCAATGTTCAGCTCATACAGCTCAGGCAGGGCCGCAATCGGCTTCACGTTGTGGTAAGTCAGGCCATGTCCGGCATTGACCTTGATGCCCTGATCGTCAGCATAGCTTGCCGCTGCGGCGATTTTCTTCAGCTCCGCCTGCTGCTCTTCTTCAGTCTCGGCATCGGCGTAGTGACCGGTGTGAAGCTCGATGTAAGGCGCGCCACAGGCAACAGCCGCATCGATCTGAGTGCGATCAGCATCAATAAACAGTGAAACCTTGATCCCAGCTTCAGTCAGAGTGGCGGTAGCGGCTTTGATTTTCTCCAGCTGGCCAGCCACATCCAAACCACCTTCCGTCGTGAGTTCTTCACGTTTCTCCGGTACCAGACAAACAAACTCAGGCTGGGTGTCCAGCGCGATCTGGACCATCTCATCGGTCACCGCCATTTCCAGGTTCATACGGGTCTGGATAGTTTCGCGTAGGATACGTACATCACGGTCGGTAATGTGACGACGGTCCTCACGCAGGTGGATGGTAATACCGTCTGCTCCGGCACGCTCTGCCACCTCGGCCGCATGCACTGGATCCGGGTAACGGGTGCCGCGGGCATTACGCAAAGTTGCAATGTGGTCAATATTCACGCCGAGTAAGATGTTGTTCATTTTCCGGTACTCCTTCCTCTAGGGATAAACAATTCCCTGCTTTTTAATGGTTTGCCGCCAAGATAAGGCTTTAGGGCGATGCGTGTAAAGCGCTTTGCCGCCCGGAGCTGGTCTGGGGTTTCGAAACGGCGGGCCGCAACGGCTTTGAGCTGCTCACCGGTAAAGGTCAATTGCCCCATTTTCAGCGAGGCGATAAAGCCCAGCTGCTCCCGGTAGTTGTAGGTCATCGAATCATCCACCGGCAAGCCGCTGCCCGCGCAGTGGAGAAAGTCGATGCCGTAGCCCAAATGTTGCAGTAACGCGAGCTCGAAACGCCGTAATGCTGGCTCTGGATTCTCCGCCTGTGCCAGTTCACGCAGCACATTCAGGTAATCCAGAAACAACACAGGGTAAGGGGTATTCGTCTCCAGTACTCGAGCCAATAACTCATTGACGTACATGGCTGAATACAAGATGTAACTGCGCATCGGCAGGCCGATACTGATTGGCTCGGCATGAGTTAATACGGGCATACTGCCCTTGCCGGACCACTTCATGAAGAGTGGAGTGAAGGGCTGGAGTGCCCCTTTGAGGTTAGAGCGCTTGCGGCGCGCTCCTTTTGACAGGAGAGTAAGACGGCCTGAATCCTCGCTGAAGACATCGAGGATCAGGCTCGTCTCGCTATAAGGACGAGAATGAAGGACAAAACAACGCTGAAGCCCTTCCATTCGCTACCTTATAGATCGTCAATATAGCCTAGGCTACGCAGGGCACGTTCATCATCTGCCCAACCGGATTTCACTTTTACCCATAGCTCAAGGTACACCTTGCGCTCGAACAGATCTTCCATATCAATACGGGCTTCACGGCCGATGACTTTCATCTTCTCACCATTTTTACCGATCACCATTTTCTTCTGGCCTTTACGTTCAACCAGAATCAAACCATTGATATCAAAACCGTTAGTACGTGGGTTGAAATCGAAACGTTCAATTTCTACCGTTACCGAGTACGGCAGTTCATCACCCAAGAAACGCATCAGTTTCTCACGGATAATTTCTGAAGCCATAAAGCGCTGAGAACGGTCAGTGACGTACTCTTCCGGGAAGTAATATTCGCCTTCAGGTAAGTGCTCACGTACGATCTTCTCAACGGCATCTACGTTAGTACCGCTTTTCGCTGAAATAGGCACAACATCAACAAAGTCCATTTTCTTAGACAATGCATCTAGATGCGGGAATAAGTCGCCTTTTTCTTTAACATTATCAACTTTGTTGATCAACAGTACTGTTGGTAACTCACTCTTTTTAAGCTTGTTCAGTACCATCTCATCATCGTCAGTCCACATGGTACCGTCGACCAAGAACAGTACCAACTCGACATCAGTCAGCGAGCTGCTGGCCGCACGGTTCATCAAACGGTTGATAGTCCGCTTCTCTTCAATGTGCAGACCTGGGGTATCAACATAAACCGCCTGGTAGCCATCGCGGGTATCAACACCCATGATACGGTGGCGCGTAGTCTGAGGTTTACGCGAAGTAATAGAGAGCTTCTGTCCGACAAGACGGTTCAGGAGCGTCGATTTGCCTACATTCGGGCGACCGACGATGGCAATAAAGCCACAGTGTTGCTTATCTGTCATGATTCCAACTGCTTAAGCGCAATTTCTGCCGCTGCCTGCTCTGCCTTGCGCCGACTGCCGCCTTTACCGATAACAGGCTTCTCCAAGCCTGCCACTTCACACTGCACCGTAAACTCTTGGTTATGTGCCTCACCATGTACCTTAGTTACCGTATAGGCAGGTAATGGCTGGCGACGTCCCTGCAGGCATTCCTGCAGGCGCGTTTTCGGATCTTTCTGGTTGATGCCCGGCTTGATCGTTTCAAGGCGGGACTGATACCAGCTCAACACGATACCGCGCACTTTCTCAATATCGCTATCGAGGTAGATAGCGCCTATGATTGCCTCGACACAGTCAGCCAGAATCGAATCACGGCGGAAACCACCGCTCTTCAACTCGCCAGGGCCAAGCAACAAGTGATCGCCAAGATCAAACTCGCGGCCTAACTCAGCCAGTGTCTTGCCGCGTACCAGCGTGGCACGCATGCGGCTCATGTCGCCTTCATCCACTTCAGGGAAGCGGTGGTAGAGATCATCAGCGATCACGAAGCTGAGGATCGAATCGCCCAAAAATTCCAGACGCTCGTTGTGTGTCCCATTGGCACTGCGGTGTGTCAGTGCCAGGGTCATCAAATCAAGATTGTTAAATTGGTAGCCCAGCTTGCGCTGGAGCCTGTTTGCAGGAGTGGTCATTTTTTCCCGATCAGTTTATGCCACCGATGCGGCTAAAGCGCACACCGGTAGGAATCCAAGATGGAAGTGCACTGTCAGCACCTCGTTCAAACTCAAAGCTGATCCAGATCCCGACCGCCTTGCCCACTAGATTAGCTTCAGGTACGAAGCCCCAGTAACGGCTATCTGCACTGTTGTCGCGGTTGTCGCCCATCACGAAATACTGGCCTTCAGGCACAACCCACTCGCTGCTCCCCGGGCGTGGCTGGTAGGCCAACGTACGGTCACGTTTCAGTGGGTGTACCAGGATCTGGTGTTCATGCTCGCCCAACTGTTCGTTGAACTGCACCAGACGGGTCATACCCTGGCTAAATTCGCTATCGGTCATCTCTGTCAACGGTACAGGCTTGCACTCGCTTGATCCTTTCGTCGCCACACAAATTTGTTTGTGGGCACTGTAACGAACGGTATCGCCCGGTAAGCCAACGACACGCTTGATGTAATCGATGTTCGGCTGAGGCGGGTATTTGAATACCACAATGTCACCACGCTCTGGCTCACCGGTTTCAACCATCTGATGACGGAAAACCGGGTCTTTCAGACCGTAGGAAAACTTCTCAACCAGAATGAAATCACCGACTAGCAAGGTCGGCATCATCGAACCGGATGGGATCTGGAACGGCTCATAAATAAATGAGCGAAATACCATAATGAGCGCGATCACCGGAAACATCGAACTGGCAGATTCTACCCAGCTCGGTTGCGGTGCCACGGTCTGTAGAGTTTTAGCATCCACCTGTTCGCCGGCATTGGCTGCCGCCGCTTCAATTTTTAATTGGCGCTTCGGCGCCCAGATAAATTTATCCAGAGCCCAAATGATCCCGGTTACCAATGTTGCCAGTACCAGGATAAGCGAAAAAGTATTTGCCATTATCTTCCCTACTTATATCAATTACCAAGTCAGCGTAACGGCTACTGCCGATTACAGCCCACTCGATATAACAATGCAGCAAGACGAGCCTGCTGCATTGCTTCTGTTATCAATGTCTTTGCTTATGGTAGCAAGGGGGACATAAAATCGTCCACTGATAACAATAAGTTATAGTTATTTGTCTTTGCCTACGTGCAAAATAGCAAGGAACGCTTCCTGTGGCAGTTCGACATTACCGATCTGCTTCATTCGCTTCTTACCTTCTTTCTGCTTCTGCAGGAGCTTTTTCTTACGGCTAATATCACCGCCGTAACACTTCGCGATTACGTTTTTGCGTAGCTGCTTAACGGTTGCACGAGCGATGATCATACCGCCAATTGCAGCCTGGATAGCAATATCGAACATCTGGCGAGGAATGAATTCCTTCATTTTATCAACCAAATCACGACCACGACCATTGGCATTGTCTTTGTGGGTAATAATCGCCAGCGCATCAACACGCTCACCATTGATCATCACATCAACACGAACCATGTTAGATGGCTCATAGCGTTGGAAGTTGTAATCCAGCGATGCATAACCGCGAGACGTCGACTTCAAGCGGTCGAAGAAGTCCAATACCACTTCAGACATCGGAATATCGTATGTCAGGGCAACTTGGTTACCGTGGTAAACCATGTCAACCTGCATACCACGCTTCTCAACACACAAGGTGATCACGTTGCCGAGGTATTCACTTGGTACCAAGATATTACAGCGTGCAATAGGCTCGCCGATCACTTCGATATCGTTAACTGCTGGTAATTTCGATGGGCTATCAACATAGATCATCGAACCATCAGATTTCTCGACCTCGTAAACTACCGTCGGTGCCGTGGTGATCAGCGCAAGGTTATATTCTCGCTCCAAACGCTCCTGGATAATTTCCATATGCAGCATACCAAGGAAGCCACAACGGAAACCAAAACCTAGAGCTGCTGAGCTTTCTGGTTCGTAGAACAAAGAGGCATCGTTAAGGCTAAGCTTACCTAGCGCATCTCGGAAGTTCTCGTAGTCATCAGAAGAGACCGGGAACAAACCAGCATATACCTGCGGCTTCACCTTTTGGAAACCAGGAAGCGCTTTTTCGCAGCCATTCTTCGCCAAGGTCAAGGTATCACCCACAGGCGCACCCAGGATATCTTTGATACCACAAACAACCCAGCCTACTTCGCCCGTATTCAACTCTGTGGTATCGACTTGTTTTGGTGTGAAGATACCGAGACGGTCAACACCCCAAACCTGGTCGGTACTCATTACCTTGATTTTGTCGTTCTTCTTCAGTTTACCGTTTTTAATACGGACCAAAGAAACAACACCCAGGTAGTTATCGAACCATGAATCGATGATCAAAGCCTGAAGCGGCGCGTCAGGATCGCCTTCTGGCGCTGGAATAGCAGATACAATATTTTCTAGAACATCGTCAACACCCAGACCCGTCTTCGCTGAACAACGCGTCGCTTCTAGGGCATCGATACCAACAATGTCTTCAATTTCTTCTGCTACGCGCTCAGGATCGGCCGCTGGCAAGTCAATCTTGTTCAAGATTGGCACGACTTCCAGATCCATTTCCATTGCTGTGTAACAGTTTGCCAGTGTTTGAGCCTCAACCCCCTGGCCGGCATCGACAACCAATAGCGCACCTTCACAGGCCGCCAGAGAACGCGATACTTCATATGAAAAGTCCACGTGTCCCGGGGTATCGATAAAGTTTAACTGGTAGGTTTCACCATCTTTAGCCGTATAGTCGAGCGTCACGCTCTGGGCTTTGATAGTGATACCGCGTTCGCGTTCAAGATCCATGGAATCCAGAACCTGCGCAGCCATTTCACGATCGGAAAGGCCGCCACAGACTTGGATTAGACGGTCGGATAAGGTCGACTTACCATGGTCGATATGTGCAATAATCGAAAAGTTACGAATGTGCTTCATGAATTGGCGTGACTAACTCGTGATTAAAAATGAATGGGATCTACAGATCAAGTTGACGGATTCTACCGAATTTCGCCGCTAGCCGCTATCTTTCGATGCGCCATTTATTGCTAACGCTGCCGAAACCGGATTACCGAGCACCCGGATCAGGTGAGGTTTATAGGCTGAGGTCCCTTCTACCCGCATCGCCAATCGGCGTGCCAAACCCAATCCAAGCGCCGCACTTACCAGTGCCGTCAAGATCACTCCCAGCTCTCCGCCACCTGCCAATGTCACAAACCACCACTGACCAAGCGCCGCTCCTAGCACTAAGCATAGCAAAGGCAGCACATAAACTAAGGTTGCCGAATGAAGCATGCTGCGTTCGGACAAGCCAATCTCGACCACATCACCGACCTTAACCGGTTTATCGGTTGCAATTTTGAGCTGGTGCTGACGCCCCGGCAGCGCTTTGCTGACGATACCAGTGCCGCAACTATCGCGCGAGGCACAGCTGCCGCAACTGGTTTGTTGCTGGCAGCTAACAGTGATCTCACCGGGTTCGGCGGCGATCACTTCAGCCAGTGAGCGCATCATGGGGTATGGCTCCCGGCCACATTAAACACCACAGATTCCGCTACCCGCCGCGCGGTGGCAGGCGGAATATCACCAACCACGGTCACTTCTTTGTCATTGAGCAGGTAGCTATGCAATGTCCGCCGGCCTTGGCGCACCAATTGCTCCCTAACGGTAAAGTTGTCGGCTGATGAAATGTAAATCGAGAAACTGAACAAGCCATCACTGAACATTTTGCTCTCAACCGGGCGCTCGGTCATCATTAACCGGTGGCGGTTGCGCGAGATAGATTCAAACCCTTGAGGCAACCAGTTAACCTGCCAATCGAGTTCAGCCTGAGGCTGAGGCGGCAATTGCACCACAGCCGGCAGCTCGATGGTCTTCAGGCTTTTCAGGACATCAGCCACTTTCGGGTTGATGACATAAGATACCGCACGGTACTGCTCCAGCGGCTCACCGTCACGGTCGAGCAAGTCGGCCCGCATCACCAGCTTGCTGAGGGTATCAATCCATAGCAGATAGGAGTAGCGAGCACCGTCTTTAGGGGCAATCCGCACGACATCACACGGCACCCCCGCTTCTCGGGCACGCCCCATCGAGATAAAGTCGTAGTAGCCGGCCAATTCATTGATGTCGGTTTTCATGATTGGCGGCAGTGGTGCCACCATTTTGTTGCTGTCGATGGTAAACGGATCCAACCCCGGTTCGAAATAACTGACCTCCTGCCCACGCTGGATAACCTCACGGGGTGGACCGCTGAGATAAACCAGATGCGCAAAGGTCTCGCCATCTTCCAACGCATGACGATAACGCAGGGGCTCGATACTGTTTTTCTTGATTAAGATATATGACAACTCATAACTGAGTTTTCGGCTCGCCTCATCCATTTGATGCAACAAAGCCTCGGCAGAAGAAACCGGTTCTTCAGCAGAGGCTTGGCACGGCATCGCGAGGCTGACCAGTGTCAATACACCGACCAGAAGTCTCTTCATTTATCCGCCATCGATTAATTCACGTCGAGCATCGTACGGTCAATAGAGCCGTCTTCAGCATTGAGGCGAAGCTGTAATTCATAATCCTGCAGCATGGCATTGATGCGGCGACGTTGCTCCATCACCTGCTCTTCGCTCGGGCCGGCATGACGGCTCGAACGTACTGAATCACGAGTCAAGCTCACTGGTTCAGCCGTACCTGCAAACGGGATAGTTTCGAGAACCGGTAACTGAGACTCTCCTACCGCTGTCGTAAGTGAACTCTCACCACCATTGTATTGCTGGACACCCACAATCACCGCCAAAGACACCGAAGCGGCAACCGCCACCTGCCCGAACTGGGTCAGCCAAGCTGGCATCTTACGTTTGGCTTGCTGAGGTGTCGGCTGAGATTCTTCAACCCGCGTCTCACGCGCCGTTGCAATAGAGACCACAGAGGCAGGCTCTGCCTGTACGGTAGTACCCGTATGAACAGGTTCATCCTCCAGCGCCAGTGCTACCTTAGCCGCAATGTCCCATTCCTTGTTTTGCGGTGCTTCCCCGCGCATCACATCACCAATGAGGTTGAAGTTCTGCCAGGTCTGCTGACTATCGTCATCGACAGCCAATGCATTAATAATGCTCTGATCCAGCTCTTCGCCATCAAGCAATGACGAGATTTTTTCTTTATCAGCCATCTTTTTCACCGTTTGGCCCAACACTATCGCTGTGTAAGAGGTCGAATACGTTTTTCAACCGCCTCTCGCGCTCGAAATATACGGGAGCGTACTGTACCGACCGGACACCCCATGACCTCTGCGATTTCCTCATAGCTTAAGCCTTCCAGCTCGCGCAAGGTGATCGCCGTTTTGAGATCATCCGGTAACCCTTCAATGGTACTGAAAACTACCCGCCTTAATTCATCAGACAACATTTGGTTCTCAGGGTTCGAAATTTCTTTCAGTGCACTACCACTTTCATAATATTCCGCCTCCTCCGCATCCACATCCGACGCAGGCGGGCGACGCCCCTGAGCAACTAAATAGTTTTTCGCCGTGTTAACAGCGATTCGATACAACCATGTATAAAACGCACTCTCACCCCGAAAAGTCGGCAGTGCTCGGTACGCCTTAATAAATGCTTCTTGAGCGACATCCGGTACATCACCGGAGTTGCTGACGTATCTGGCAACTAAGTTGCAGACTTTATTCTGGTATTTCACTACCAGTAAATTGAATGCCTGCTTGTCACCACGCTGTACCCGCTCAATTAATACCTGATCAGTTTGCTGCTCGCTCATTCGAGCGTGTACTCCTATATCAAATTCACCCGCATTTTTATCTGTTGTTACGGCAGGGTCCCAAAAAACACACGTTTCCCGCGGCTCCCCCTTGTGCCGAACTCGCCTAGCTATGACGAGTATGCTCAATCAAAACAGTATGATAAAAATGTATGAGCGTGAGCACTATTTAAGACCTAGGGGAACGAGCAAAGTTCCCAAGGAAAATATTATTTCTCAATAATAGTGCGCGATTTTTCCATTGTATTAAAGCAGTATGTCTGCTGTGTGCACGCTTTGGTCACGCTGATTTGTGCATTATATCGCTTCAGGCGGGGGATTTGTGAACCATCCGTCAAAAATGAACAAAATGAATGGAATTTGGTAAGATAGCGGGATTACCACAGGGATATGAAATCATTATGAACGAAAACCGTGAACATCAATGTGATGTGCTTGTTGTTGGTAGTGGTGCAGCAGGACTGTCATTGGCCCTTCGACTGGCACCCATGGGCAAAGTGATCGTACTGAGCAAGGGACCGCGCAGCGAAGGAGCGACCTTCTATGCCCAAGGCGGAATTGCCGCCGTCTTTGACGAATCAGACAGTGTCGATTCCCACGTCGAGGACACCCAGATTGCTGGTGCCCACTTGTGTGATGAAGAGGTTGTCCGCTTCATTGCCGAAAATGCCAAGCACTGCGTCCAGTGGCTGATCGATGGCGGGGTACCGTTTGACCGCGAAGAGAGCGACAGTGACGACGCCCCGCGCTATCACCTGACCCGCGAGGGCGGACATAGCCACCGCCGTATCCTCCATGCCGCCGATGCCACCGGCATGGCAGTGCAAAACTCATTGCAAGACAATGTTCACAACCACCCCAATATCGAGGTACTTGAGCGCCACAATGCGCTTGATCTGATCACTTCCCACAAGCTGGGCAATACCGAACAGCCGAATCGTATTCTGGGTGCCTATGTGTGGAACCGCAACCTTGAAGCGGTAGAAACCGTTCGCGCCAAGTTTGTGGTACTGGCAACCGGTGGGGCATCGAAAGTTTACCAATATACCTCCAACCCGGATGTCTCTTCCGGTGACGGGATTGCGATGGCATGGCGTGCCGGCTGCCGAGTGGCCAACATGGAGTTCAACCAATTCCATCCCACTTGCCTGTTCCACCCTGATGCACGTAACTTCCTCCTGACCGAAGCCCTGCGCGGCGAAGGGGCATACCTGCGCCGCCCCGATGGCTCACGGTTTATGAAAGATTTCGATGAGCGAGGCGAGCTGGCACCGCGAGATGTGGTTGCCCGGGCTATCGACTTTGAAATGAAGCGCCTCGGTGCCGATTGCATGTATTTGGATATCAGCCACAAACCGGCCGACTTTGTCACCAAGCACTTCCCGACCATTTACGAGAAGCTGCTGACCTTCGGCATCGATATCACCAAAGAGCCGATCCCGATAGTCCCGGCCGCCCACTACACTTGTGGCGGCGTGGTGGTCGACAAACAGGGCCAAACCGATCTCGATGGCCTTTATGCTATCGGCGAGGTTAGCTACACCGGCCTGCACGGGGCCAACCGTATGGCTTCCAACTCCCTGCTGGAGTGTGTGGTCTATGCATGGGCAGCCGCTGAAAGCATTGCCAAGAACATGGACAGCGTCGAGATTCCACCGCCACTGCCATATTGGGATGAAAGCAAAGTCAGCTGTTCAGATGAAGAAGTGGTGATTCAGCATAATTGGCACGAGCTGCGCCTGTTTATGTGGGACTACATGGGGATTGTTCGCACCACCAAGCGCCTAGAACGGGCGATGCGCCGGATCCAGTTGCTAAAAGACGAGACCGATGAGTACTACAGCAACTTCAAAGTCTCGAACAACCTGCTGGAGCTACGTAATCTGCTTCAGGTTGCCGAGCTGATGGTACGCTGCGCCCTCGAGCGAAAGGAAAGCCTCGGGCTGCACTATACCCTTGATTACCCTGAAGCCGTAGAGCAAGCCAAGCCAACCGTGCTGATCCCGGATCAGCAGTAGCCGTAAAGCACTACCAGAACCAAAAACGAGGGCCAAATGGCCCTCGTTTTTATGGCTAACGTATAGCCGTGCACGCTTTTTGTTACCGCCCGCTAAACCCGGAACCCGGCTATCGCTTGCTCTAACCCATTCGCTTGCTGGGCAACAGACTGGGACGCCTGCACATTGTCATGGGCCACCTTGGTGTTGAGCGACGTCAAATCGCTGATGGCCGAGACATTCTGCCCGACCTCGCCCGACACCAGGCTCTGCTGCTCAACCGCCGCCGCGATCTGGTGACTGGTATCCATAATCTGCTGCATATTCGCCATGATATGGTTGATTTGCCGTTCGGCACTTTCCGCCTGGCTCACACTCTGCCCACCCAATTTGCGGCAATGGCTGATGTGCTCCACCACCTGTGCTGTCTGACCCTGAAGGGAGCCTATAATGGCGGTGATTTCCTCCGTCGACTGACGAGTGCGCAGTGCCAAGGACCGGACCTCATCGGCAACCACAGCAAAGCCGCGGCCCTGATCGCCGGCGCGGGCCGCCTCGATAGCAGCATTAAGCGCCAGCAGGTTGGTTTGCTCGGCAATGTCCTTGATCACATCCAGTACCGAGCCGATGTTGGCCGATAGGTTAGACAAGCTGGACACTTGCTCGCTAGTACTGGCTAAATCGTCAGAAAGCGTATCGATTTTGTGTTTAGTATCTGCCACTTCCTGCAATCCTTCGGTCGCCCCCTGGAAGCTTCGTTCGGCATGCCCTGCGGCTATTTCGGTATTTTGAGCAATGTCACGGATTGTCGCCCCCATTTCTGTCACTGCCGCGGCAACAGACTCTGTCTCGCCTTCCTGCTGACGCAGGGACTGCTCGGACTCATTGCTACGTTGCTGAAGCTGGTTCGAGGCATCGCCCAACTCGGAAACGGCGACCTGCACCTCCCCCACCAGCTGGCGCAAACTCGCCAGCAGATAGTTAAAGTTAACCGCCATCTCGGCCAGTTCATCATTGCCGTCCTGATCGGCGGTACGGGTCAGATCATGACTGCTTGCAATCTCCGCCATCAACAGGCTCATGCCTGCCAAGCGGCGGTGGATAGACTGGCTAATCCACCATGAGAGCCCCAGCAGGGCCAGCACCACCAGCACAACGATTATCGATAATAGCGTGGTGAGTTTGTGCTGCTCATCAGCCACGGTTTTATCCAGCTGCTGCTTGACCACCGAAAACATCTGTTCAACCTGATGGGCCTGACGACGGATATCACCTCGCAGTCCTTCATTATGGCTCAGGCCGATCTGCACCAATTGCAAGCGGGCCTGCTCGGCAGCCTGCTGGTAACGCTGAAAATTCAGGCCGAATAATGCAGACAACTGCGCTTCATGCGTCTGCTTCAATGCCTGGTAATCCGCCATACTGCTCTGGTCCCCTTCCAGCACCATCACCTTGCTGGCCATTACCAATGAAAATAGCGGGCCGATACCTTCCCCTTGAGCGCTGGCAGTATGGACTAGCGTATCCACCGTGGAAAAGTACTCGCGTAGGAGCCCTTCATTATTGGATAGCCCTAGCTGTTGATAGCCAGCGATCAATGCCAGCATTCCCTCGCGGTACTTCGCCGTTACCGCGGTGAATTGATCCAGCTGCGAAATAGACAGTGACAAGTGCTGGGCCCGACTGGCCAGATCTGCCTGCAAGGACTGATAACGGGTATAGTTGTCCTCGAATGCTGAGCGATATTTCATGTCCATACGCATCATGAAATCTTTTTCATTTCGGCGCAGGTTCAATAGCGTCACTTCCATCTCAGTGACTGTCGTCTTGGCTTGGTTGAGACGAACCACCCGCTCACCGGCCATCAGACCGATCACCAGCACTGCGCCCAATGCCGCAACTGAAATGAGCGTCAGCCCCAGCAACTTTATTTTAATTTTCATTTCTACCCCGTCTATAGTTGCATAATACTGCTTACATGCAGCAACCTAAGTTCATCGGCACAGTAGAAAATCTCTTGAAACATAACATAACAACGTCATCAACAAGCGAGCCATTTCACACAAAAAAACGCCTAAAGTTCAGGAGCATGCCTACTATTAACTCGCTTAATTTTTTTTGTGCCAAGTACAGAATTACGCGGATATTGAGCGGAAATGACGGGAGTACAACGCTAGGCTGCGGTAGGCGGAAAGCGAACAGGCATCAGGACAGATTGGCAACCATATATTGTCGTTTGCACCATTGAGGCGCCAAACGAGGATCAGGCCTGAGCGAATACGCGCGGTCTGCAGCCGCCATTGCTGGCCCCGCCAACGGATATCCCCCTGCAAGGAGATTTGCAGCCGGCCGGTCACATGGCAGATGTCGGCGAAACGCCTTTCACATTCATCAAGCAGCCACCAGCCTGCGGCAAAAAAGGCCGGCCAAGGAATAAACTGGAACACGGCACTGAGCAATAGCAGAACAAGCGCACAGGCATACAATAATGCCAGTGCGCCCATTAGACGGTAGGAAGGTGTAAGGGTAAGATCAGCGAAGCTTGCTGTTGTTGTGGGCAACAATCTTATCGACCATTGCGGCATGGGCTGGGTTTTCACTGCGGCCATGCTGCATCATCCAAGTAAACAGATCGGGATCGTCACACGTCAGGAGCGAGACAAAGTCCTGCTGCTCTTGCTCGGAAAGCTCATCAAAACACTCTTCGAAAAACGGCATAATGAGTACGTCCAACTCCAGCATGCCACGGCGGCAAGCCCACTTAACCCGTGCTTTTTCGTCTGCACTTAACATTTTACAACCTCATTACTGATCCCGGGCCCCCGTAGAAAGACCTAAACCGATGAAGGCAGCCCGGACGTTAACAATGTTGACCATACTAGCAGCCCGTTTTGTCAGCGACCATGAGGTAGCACAAACATTACCCCAAGTTGAGAGCTAGGATCGATTTTGCTGCGCGGGGTATAACAAGCGACAACTAACGGCAATATCTGACTGCCAATATTGCTGACAAATCACAACCAGCGCTTTAACATAGTCATAAATGATTCCTCAACTGGACGTCCCATGAGCAACTGGTCTGAAAACCTCAATTTTGATCGCCTTTCCCTAGCAACCGGCGATGCCCTGCCTTCTCTTGCCTTGGTCGATCTTGCCAACTGGGCACTGGTAACCCTGATCGGCGACGACAAAAAATCGTACCTACAAGGACAAGTGACCTGTGACGTGGTTGGCCTTACTGCTGATCGAAGCACCCTTGCCGGCCACTGTGATGCCAAAGGTAAATTGCGAACCGTCTTTCGTTTGTTCCACCACAATAATGGCTACGGTTTCTTGCAGCGCCGCAGCATTATGGATACCCAACTACCCGAGTTGAAGAAATACGCCATTTTTTCCAAAGTCGATATCGAAGCCAGTACTGATATCCTGTTGGGCGTTGCGGGTAGCGAAGCAGACGCCCAAATCACCCAGTTGTTTGGCGGGGAAGGTGATGTCCGCGCGATCAACGGCGGTACGGCGGTCAAGATTGACAGCCAACGCTGGCTGCTGGCTCTCAACGCCGACGCGGCCAAAGACGTTGCTAGCCAGCTGGCAGCCACGGCGGCACTGAGTGATGATAGCCTATGGGATCTTTATGATATCCAGGCCGCGATCCCGTACATCGATGCGGCAACCGAGCTGGAATTCATCCCGCAGGCAGTCAATCTGCAGGCACTGGATGGGATCAGCTTCACCAAAGGCTGCTACACTGGCCAGGAAACCGTGGCCCGCGCCAAGTACCGCGGGCTCAACAAGCGCGCGATGTATATTGTCAGCGGCCCAGCCAAGCACTGCCCGCAAGCTGGCGACAGCCTGGAGCGTAGTGTCGGTGAAAACTGGCGCAAGGGCGGCACCATCGTCGCCGGTTACCGATTTGCCGACGGCCAAGCGACAGCACTGGTCGTACTGCCAAACGATCTGGACGAAGGCACGGCTTTCCGCCTAGCAGGCACCGAAGATGTATGGCACCAGCAAGCGCTGCCCTATTCACTGGATGACAACCGCTAAGCCATGAATACCCCGGTTACCCATTACCTAGACAGCGAAGGCGTGGAATACCGCCTTCTTCCTCATCGCCAGCCGGCCAAAACGATCGAGGAAGCAGCCCGCGAAAGGGGCGTTGATCCCCAGCAGATGGTCAAATCCATCTTGCTACGCGACATGGGCGGATTCCATGTGTTGGCATGCGTTCCCGGCCCGGCCCAGGTCGATCCGAAAAAAGTCCGGGCCATGTTCGGCTGCCGCCGGATGACCTGCGCCGATGCCAGTGATGTGGAAAAAATCACAGGACTGGTGATCGGAACGGTTGCACCGATAGGGCTCAAACGCCCTCTTCCGGTTA
This sequence comes from Photobacterium lutimaris, assembly GCF_003025555.1. Taxonomy (GTDB): domain Bacteria; phylum Pseudomonadota; class Gammaproteobacteria; order Enterobacterales; family Vibrionaceae; genus Photobacterium; species Photobacterium lutimaris. Next base: position 43,702 of record NZ_PYMH01000008.1, read on the forward strand.
TTTTCGATCACCAGATCACCGCCCACAACCTGGTCAATATCAGCAGTGGCGATCGGATGGCCGGTGTCGAGTTGGCAACCGATGATCTGTTGGTGCTGTGTGATCCTATGTTTGCCGATATCTGCCGTTAAATGGGGGCTGCATGAACAATATCAACTGGCGAGGCATTGACCTCAACCTGCTGGTCGCCTTTTCGGCCCTGATGGAAACCCGCAGTGTCACCAAAGCCGCGACTAAGCTGTCTATCGGCCAATCAGCCATGAGCCACAATCTGTCACGGTTGCGCGCCTTGCTTGACGATCCGCTGTTCGAACGCCGCGGTCACCAGATGATTGCCACCGAGAAAGCGATTGAGCTCATTCCGGTGGTCGAGCATATTCTCCAGCTGATCACCAGCGAGATCCTCCAGCCGGATAAGTTCTCAGCCCAAGACTATCAAGGCACGCTGAGGATCGGCCTGACCGACTATGCCGAATTGCTGTTCGCCCCGGCCCTGTTCGATGCGATCCGCAAAGCAGCACCGCACAGCCAGCTCAGCTTCTGCAATGTTGATCGCAACAACTACCAGCAGGCAACCGAAGCCCAGAAAATTGATCTGATCATCGGCTCGATGACCAATCTGCCCCATGAGTTCGACAGTCAGTACCTGTATACCGAAGACCATGTCTGCCTGTTCGACACCAAAGCAACCGGTTTATCCTCGCCGATTGATCTGGCGCGATATATCCAAACCCCTCAGGCCTTGGTTTCCCCTGACGGCAAGCTGATGACCAATGTCGACAACCAGCTGCAGCAGCAGGGATTCCAGCGTCACATTGCGGTAGGTTCCAGCAGCTTTCTAACCATCCGCCACTTACTGAGTGGACGAAACCTGTTGTGCGTGGTGTCGACCCTGATGGCGAAGCTGGATGTATTCAACGATGAACTGAGCCAATGCCGCCCGCCGGTCGATATTCCCGACTTCGATATCAACATGCTATGGCTCCGCCGCAATAGCAACCACCCACGGTTGGAGTGGCTGCGCCAGTGCGTCGGCGAGGCTGTCACCCTTCGGCTGGAAGAGTTACGCAAAACCCATTGATACCAGGCTCGAAGACACCAAAACTGAAACCAAAAAGCGCAGATTAGGATCTGCGCTTTTGGGTATAGCTACTGTTTTACTTCCGGCTCGCTGATTTGATAGAGCTTGTGCTCATCGCAGGGCTCCTTGCAGCCACATTCCTTGTCGACCCCCACATTGGCAAGCCCGCCGCAACTGCCCTGAATCGCTTTTCGGCGAAATACCCAGCCAATTGCCATCGCCCCGATCACCAGCAAAAAGATCAGTACCGTGAACAAATAGGTCATAGCTTAAACCCTCCAATCTTGGTCAGCCCCTGTAGGTTGGAATTACCACCAGCAGTCATACCAATTTTAGCGGGTTTCTCGGTTTTCTTACTGCCGCAACCACAGCCACAGCCGCCTTTCTCACGCTTGCACGGCCGCCCCTGCTCTGCAGATAGCAATGGCTCACGGGTTACTTTGCCATTCAATACATCTTGTACCGATGATCGGTTGGGCACCCGAAAGACATCAAAACCGGCTCGCAACAAACGGGCTAGCGAACGCTGACCAACATTACCAAGCAGCAAGGTTTTTACTTGATGCTCTGCCAGTTGTGCCTGAAGCTGCTTCTTGTGCTTGCAACCTACCTCACGGCGGCCGCTATTGACCAGCTCGGCAATCAACTGCCCTTGTTCATCGTAAACAACAAAGCCAGCGGCTTTTCCGAAATGCCCAGCCACTTCATGATGTGGGGTGATGGCGATGGCTATTGACATAATGGCTCCTTTTCATTGTTTGGCTGAACGACAGTATCCAGCTCTAATGCCATACCCTTGACCAGCGCGCTCGCCACCTTGTGTCTGGCTGCTGCCACGATATTGCCCAGAGTCTGACGGGATACTCCCAGCTCCTGTGCGGCAGCCTGCTGGCTGAGTCCGTTAAGATCCACGAGCCTTAACGCCTCCAATTCATCAGCCGCCAAAGGCAGGGAAGCAAGATCAGACATCGGTACCCCGTTGGGCTTGAAACAACTATAAGCAGGGCGACAGCGGATCCGCCGTTGGATTTTCGGTCTAGGCATGGTTCACAATAGGGTAATGGCTAAAAACGGTTATTATTGGCATATGCCAATAATAATCTTTGATCAAAAACAGCTTTCGCTCAGATCCGTCCAGTTGAGACAATCAGCATTTTCATCTGTGTAGCACGGCTTACGACTTTTTTGCTGGTGAATTTTTGAGCTACCTTACCGCCAGGGGCTTGCCGGGATACTTTCCACTTTGGGTCAAAACCTGCACCTAAGTGACTAAAAGTATTTAATTTAATGCAAATCATGCAATAAACCACGAATCATCCCCCAGCCTGATGGCTTAATTTAAAACATAAAATAAAAGTATAAAACTCCAGACAAGGTAGATTACATAAAAGAAATGGCAATTATTGAGTTATTTAACATCCCTATTATGCTGAAGGCATCACAAAAGCAACATGCGCATTGTTTTATAATCCTTGCCGTCAAAAACAAATGGAAAGGTTGGCTAACTATGCGGATGTTCAAACGCTACGTGCCGAAAATGATCGCAAAGCACGTAAGTCGTTTATTCAGTGGAAGGATCTACATTGACGGTCGGGGCGGCTATGAGTTCAACAACGGTCAATTATTGGTGCCAGTGAAGGCCCAGCATCGCCATTACCAAACGGTAAGTGAAATAAACCAGGAAATTCGCCGCCTCAAAGACTGCTAATCTCGCAGAAAAAAGAAAAGCCCATAACGGGCTTTTCTTTTATCGAGACTGTAAAAGGTAAACAGCTCCTAGTCACTGTCCTCATCAACCAAGTCCGCATAGCTATCGGCATCGAGCAAATCGGCAAACTCCCCTTCATCCTCGACCTTGAGCTGAAATAACCAGCCGTCACCATAAGGGTCACTATTCACCAGTTCTGGCGAGCCTTCCAAATCTTCATTGGTGGCTATCACAAACCCTGACAATGGTGCATAGATATCAGAAGCTGCCTTGACCGACTCCGCGACCGCACAATCTTCACCCACATCGGTTGCCGCATCGATTTCCGGCAAATCAACAAACACCATATCACCCAATAGCGACTGGGCATGATCGGTAATACCCACCGTAAATACCCCATCACCTTCGGGGCGGACCCACTCATGGGTATTGGTATACTTCAACTCAGAGGGAATGTTGCTCATAGTGAAACTTCCTTATGAAAGCCTGCCTATTGCCACTCTCAATATGGGCTAGCAGAATCAGTGATCGCAGGGAAGAGCAAAGCCAGTATTTGTTGGGGCTAACAAGATGAAATCTAACGCCTTGGCCAGTTACCGCCAGCTCTGTTTTATTCCTGATATTTAATGTAGGAGAAAATCACTCAGTTGGATAACAATTTTTTGTCATTTCATTGACCTCCATTATCTAACAAGGCGTTAGCTCCATATCTGAGCGCTTGACCACAGCAAGAAGGCACAAAAAAACCGCCCGTAGGCGGCTTTTACGCTAATGAGAAAAGCGGTGGTCTCACTCGTGGCGGGCCAGTTCAGGCAGCTCTCCGCTTAGCCCCAATGCCCGGCGCATAAACTCGTCCTTCACTCCCGGCGCCTTATCAGCAAACAGCATCCCCAAATCACGGATCAGCTTTTTGGCTGGGTGGCTACCATCGAACAGATCCCTGAACCCCTGCATTGCCGCAATCATTTTCGCCGCTTCGGCTTTACGCCAGCGTTCATAGTTACGCAGGTGATTCTGACGCCCGATGTCTTTCTCTGCCAACCACAACTGCTTCAGCTCTTGCGCCAAGCTCGCCGCATCCAACAGACCAAGGTTTACCCCCTGACCGGCAAGCGGGTGGATCGTATGGGCGGCATCGCCCACCAGCGCAACCCGCTCGCGGACAAAATCGCGGGCATAGCGCATCTTGAGCGGGAAGGCTTGGCGCTCGCCTTCAACACGGCACAAGCCAAGGCGGTTATCAAATGCCGCGGTCAGGCGCTTGTTGAACTCCGGAGCTGGCATCTCGCACAACAACTTCGCGTCTTCAGGTGACAAGGACCAGACAATCGAGCACAGATCCGGTTCAGCCAGCGGCAAGAAGGCCAGCGGCCCTTCAGGGCGGAAGATCTGGCGCGCCGTATCTTGGTGTGGTTCACGGCAACGAATGTTGGCGACAATTGCACTGTGGCCATAATCCCAGTGGGTCAGAGGGATATCGAGCTGCTGGCGCAACCAGGAGTTGGCACCATCGGCACCGACCACCAGCTTGGCGGTCAGGTTCCGGCCCGACTCCAAACTCAGCCAGGCTTCACTTTCGCCAAAGGCTATACTCTGACAGCGCTCCGGCGCCACCAGGGTGACATTAGGCAGTTGCTTGACCCGATCCATCAGCGATAGCTGAATGACCCGATTCTCAATGATATGACCCAAATCAGGCTGGGCCAGCCGGGCGGCATCAAAGGCAATACTGGCAAAGCTGTCCTGCTCCCATACCTGCATCTTGCTGTATGGCGCCATCCGCCGAGTGACAATACCTTCCCAGGCACCAACCCTGCGCAGTATTCGCTCGCTGGCTCGGCTCAGCGCCGAGACCCGGACATCTGGTAGCGGATCCAACTCCGTATCAGGCAGCTTGCCTTCAATCACCGCAACCCGCAGCTCGGTATCAGCCAGGGCTGCCGCCAGAGTAAGGCCGACCATACCGCCGCCGATAATAGCGACATCAACACTTTGCATCATGATTATCTATCTACCTGTCCCATCGCCCGCCGTACCAGCGGAGCTTTCAATACATCTACACATTCCATCGCCATCAAACCAAGATTACGGCCTGCAACAAAAGGCATGCTGTCGTTGGCAAAAATACTGACCAAGCCTGCGGTCATGCCAACCGTCGCGCCACGATCCGGCTCCCGCCGCTGGCGATAACGGCTCAATACCCGTGCATGTCCGGCATCACCGGTATCGGCCCATTCACGACAGACTTCCTCCGCCAGACTCATCACATCACGCAGGCCAAGGTTGAAACCCTGACCGGCAATCGGATGCAGCGTCTGCGCCGCATTGCCAACCACGGCGACCCGGTGTGAAGTCAGGCGTAGGGATTGGCGCAACAACAGCGGATAGGCATGGCGTATGCCGGTATGGCTCAAGCGGCCGAGGCGCCAGCCGAAGATCTGTTGCAGCTTGGCAAGAAACGTCTCGTCACTCCAGCCCATCACTTCAGCCTGGGCATCGGGGCGAATACACCACACCAATGAACTCCGGCCTTCCGACATTGGCAGCAGGGCAACCGGCCCATGCGGGGTAAAGCGTTCAAACGCTCTGCCCTGATGCGCCTCATCGGTGGTTACATTGGCGATCACTGCCACCTGCTCGAAGTCATACTCGCTGCGCCCGAGGCCCAGCATGTCACTCACAGACGACAGGGCACCATCGGCGGCAACCACCAAGCGGCTTTGCAATTGCTCGCCATTGTCCAAGATCAGATCAACGCCCTGCTGGTGACGCTCGATCTCGGCGATCTTGGCCGGGCAAACCAGATCAACACGATCCAACTTAGCCAATTTGTGGTGGAAGATCCGCCCGGCATCCGCCAGTTCAACCACATAGCCCAAGGCGTCCACCGCCTGCTCGTGGGCATCGAGGTGGACAATGCCAGCGTGGCCACGATCAGATACGTGGATCTGGGAAATAGCGGTCGCCACGCCTGACAGCGCCTGCCAGCAACCGATCCTGTCGAGTTGCTGGGCCGAGCCCAGAGAAAGGGCAATGCTGCGCGCGTCATAGCCAGGGTGCCGATCCAGCTTCGGCTCGACCGCTTCGACAACGGCAATACGAAGCTTACCGCCACTCAGTTTATCCAATGCAATTGCCAGGGTTGCGCCGGCCATTGCACCACCGGCTATCACGACATCGTACTGCTTCACATCCGTCCCTTAACTGAAAGTCCTGTGCTTAGTGGAGAGTTGACTTGTCTGCTGGGTGTGCCGTTTCATCTTCAGCTTCACCGCGTTGACTCAGACCGATCAGGCACGTCAGCACGCACTCCGGCACATAAGCCACCACGTTATCAAACAACATTGCCTGCTCTTGCATATCTTCGTCTTCATCAACGCCAAGCTGGGCAATCTCTTCCAGCGCTGCGACCGCCTCGGTGACATCGTCAGACAACTGCTGCTTGTTCATCCCCATCAGGCCAAGGCCAGAGATAAAATTGGTCACCCACTCACTCAACGCCTCGGCACGGAGCATCAGCTCACCGTCTTCGCCAGGAAGCAGCAACTCAACCGTGAAATCAACGTCAGCCAACTCGGCAGCCGTCGAGGTGAAAAGGGTTTGGGTCAATCCGCCCAGCTCGCGGGCGGCCGCGTCAAACACCGAGCGCACAACTGTTTTGGCCCCATCGGTCATCGCATCGCCCTGGTTGGCATAGTCGCAAACCGGTGCCAGCCACTGCTCACCGTCAACAGCCATACCACCGCAAATCATCCCGCAGATCAGGCCATGCAGCTCTGATGGGGTCACGGCCAAACCTTGCTCTTTCAGCATTGGCTCCAGGGTTTCATAGGCAGGGAGTTTTACGTCGCTCATGGGCTGTTCACCTTATTATCATGGGTGTAAATCGTCTTTATGGTATGCTACCACTTATACAAAAGATCAGTCACTCGCCATTTCCCGTCTAATTTACCTCAATCTGGTTAATATCTGATTAATTAGACAGATTTAGGTCCAAAGCATGACGGGCCCGCTTGCATGTTGATAGGGCTTTTTCTATATTGGGCCTCCTAGCGCGTATCGCAGCGGAATGCCAAATTGGACGATCTGGCACGGAGCAGATTAAACATTTATGAGTAACCAGGCAGTAGAAATTCAGGTATATGGCCGCAGCTTCAAGGTGAACTGCCCAGCAGGCCAGGAAGACGCCCTGCGTGCAGCAGCCGCCGATTTTGATCAACGCTTAAAAGATCTTTCTGAGCGAACCAAAATCACTAACGCCGAACAGCTGCTGATGTTTACCGGGTTGAACATTTGTAACGAGTTGCATAGCGAGCGCCAAGAACAACAGCGCAATGCTGAAAAACTATCCAATAGAATCAATGAGATGGAAGATTTACTGGAGAAAGCATTGCAATATCAGCCAAAGCGTTGATAATGAATTGACCCTGGGGTGTGCGTCAGCGGATTAACGTCCCCGAGCCGATAAGCAAAAACCCAGGATCAGCTTTGATTAGCTATTGAGCAAGCTCGGCCCGTACCGAGAAGCCTGCGGTTAATGTTGCTGATCCACCTTGAACATCTGGTTCAAGGGCCACAATGCGCAACGGCACCTTGGGGCATACCTTTTACGATGAACTTGATTGGCAAGCACTGCTGACAGTTATCGACCCTCGACTCCTCAGAACCTTTTGTCATTGGACGACCTATGAGATCTGCGGTACCTGCATCAGCCACCCGGCAGCAACTTCGCAAGCAAACTCGTGAACATCGACGTCAGCTAACATCCATCCAGCAGACACACGCCGCGCGCGATTTACTCGAACACTGCAAGCAAGCCACCAGCCTACTCGATGCGCAGCATATTGCCCTCTATCTCGCCAACGATGGTGAGCTCGATACCACCCCGGTGATCGAATGGCTATGGCAGCAAGGAAAAGAGGTCTACCTACCGGTACTCCACCCATTTAGCAAAGGCCATCTGCTGTTCCTCCGCTACACCCCAGCAACGCGAATGAACCGCAACCGCTATGGCATTCAAGAACCGGTTTTGGATATCCGACTCGTCAAACCGGTCATGGAGCTCGATACTATCTGCACGCCCCTGGTTGCTTTCGACAATACCGGCCAGCGGCTGGGAATGGGTGGGGGGTATTACGACCGTACCTTGAGCCAGTGGCACAATAACCGACGCGGCCCACGACCGGTCGGTTTGGCTCATGACTGCCAACAAGTCGACAGCCTGCCGTTTGAAGCCTGGGATGTTCCGCTCCCCGAGATCATCACCCCGTCCTACCATTTTCACTGGTAAATACCGACAAACACAGATTAAAAACGGCAATATTGATAAAAAAACGCCAACCAGACGCAAACGTTTGTTTTTTCTGTGCCACAGCTAACAACTTAAGCCTATGTTATTAATAGAATTGTCTTTTTACTCCAACTTAGGTTGCATTTATCAGGCCAGATAGGGACTGACGCCCGACCGCTATTTGGCTATAATCAGCGCTCCGCGCAACGTTTGTCATCACTAGGAGATAAGCATGACACAAGATGAAATGAAGAAAGCTGCTGGCTGGGCTGCTCTAGAGTACGTGAAGAAAGGCAGCATTGTAGGTGTCGGTACTGGCTCGACGGTTAATCACTTCATCGATGCTTTGGCTACCCGCAAAGAAGAAATCAAAGGTGCAGTATCAAGCTCTGTCGCATCGACCGAGCGCCTTGAGCAAATCGGTATCCCAGTATTTGATGCCAATGAAGTCTCTAGCCTCGATATTTATGTTGATGGCGCTGACGAAATCAACGGCGAATACGACATGATCAAAGGCGGTGGCGCCGCTCTGACCCGCGAAAAAATCGTGGCAGCGATTGCCAAGCAGTTTATCTGTATTGTTGATGACACCAAGCAAGTTGATGTACTGGGCAACTTCCCGCTGCCGGTTGAAGTGATCCCAATGGCACGCTCTTACATCGGCCGCGAGCTGGTTAAACTGGGGGGTGATCCTGAATACCGCGAAGGCTGTGTCACTGACAACGGCAATATCATCCTGGATGTTCACAATATGGCCATCACCGATCCAAAAGCAATGGAAGACAAAATCAACGCTCTGCCGGGTGTTGTCACTGTTGGCCTATTTGCCCACCGCGGTGCCGATGTGCTACTGGTTGGCAGCCCAGAAGGCGTGAAAAAATTCGAGAAGTAATCACTTAGCCCTTTTTTACCTTGGCGGACAAGGAAAAAGGCGCTTTTAACGTTACTCACTTTCAAAACGGCATAATATATGCCGTTTTTTATTATCAATCCTGTAATATTCTTACCCATTCTGGTTATTTTTTGATAACTTAACTGGCAGCATGTAAGCAAACCTAATTATGGTGCTCATGGATTGCCCGTATACAGGAAATCTATCCCTTCCTTTTCCTGCCTCTGCCCAGCTGCCATGAGCCCTCTGCCACCAGCATTAAGGATGAGTATCAATGGCTAAAGTTTCACTGGAAAAAGACAAAATAAAGATCCTGCTGTTAGAAGGCGTTCACCCTTCTGCAATCGAGGTACTACAGCAAGCTGGCTACAGCAACATCGAATACCACAAAGGCTCCCTTTCCGGTGACGAGCTGCTTGCTGCCATTGCAGACGCCCACTTCGTCGGCATCCGATCCCGTACCCAGCTGACAGAGGAAGTCTTCAGTGCCGCACAAAAGCTGATTGCCGTCGGCTGTTTCTGTATTGGTACCAACCAGGTTGAACTGGGTGCCGCAGCCAAACGCGGGATCCCGGTCTTCAATGCGCCGTTCTCCAACACCCGAAGTGTGGCTGAGCTGGTGCTCGGTGAAATCCTGCTATTGCTACGCGGTATTCCAGAAAAAAATGCCAAGGCCCACCGTGGCGAGTGGTTCAAGTCTGCCGATCAGTCTTTCGAGGCCCGTGGCAAGCGCCTCGGTATTATCGGTTATGGCCATATCGGTACCCAGCTTGGGATCTTGGCCGAAAACCTCGGCATGAAGGTGTACTTCTACGATATCGAAAACAAACTGTCACTGGGCAATGCGACCCAAGTACCGTCGTTGACCGAGCTGCTTAACAAATGTGATGTGATCAGCCTGCACGTGCCGGAAACCCCAGAAACCCAAGATATGATGGGTGCCGAGGAGTTCGCCCGTATGAAGCCTGGCTCTGTTTTCATCAACGCGGCCCGTGGTACCGTGGTCGATATCGACTCGCTATGCAGCGCGCTGGAAAGCAACCATATTGCCGGTGCCGCTATCGATGTGTTCCCGCTAGAACCGAAAACCAACAACGACCCGTTCGAGAGCCCGTTGACCAAGTACGACAACGTACTGCTGACACCGCATATCGGCGGTTCGACCCAAGAAGCACAGGCGAATATCGGTATTGAAGTCGCCGGCAAAATGGCGAAATACTCGGACAACGGCTCGACCCTGTCTGCGGTTGGTTTCCCAGAAGTCTCTCTGCCTGAACACAAAGAGTGTTCGCGCTTGCTGCACATTCACGAAAACCGTCCGGGGATCCTCAACCAGATCACCACCATCTTTGCCGAGGAAGGGATCAACATCGCCGCCCAGTACCTGCAGACCGGTGCTGAAATCGGCTATGTGGTAATAGATGTCGAAACCGAGCGCTCGGAAGAAGCTCTGTCGAAACTGAAATTAATCGACGGCACCATCCGCGCCCGTATCCTGCACTAGACATTCACGGCAACCAAGATCGAAAAAGGAGAGCACCGGGCTCTCCTTTTTAATTCTGGCTATTGGCTATTGGCTACTCTTCCAGCTTAAACACCACCTCAACGCGATCACGGATGGTGATCTGGGTATCCTGATAGCTGACGGAATTCTCCGGTGCGGCGTCCATCGCCATGCGCATCATCATCGGGCGAGGCTGGCTTGCCTGATAGGAGATCTGCCATACTCCATCCAAGGATTCGCCAAACCCTTTAGCCAATGACTCCGCCTTGGCAATGGCATCTTTGATTGCTGCCTGGCGCGCTTGCTCCATGTACTCATCTTCATTGCTGACCTTAAGTTCAATGTTATTGATGCGGTTGATACCGTCACCCAGCGCGTTATCAAGGTAAGTATTGAGGTTATCCAACTCATTGACCGTTACCGTCACATGGCGGCTGGCACGGTAGCCCTTAAGCTCAGGCTCTTTGTCTTTCGGGTAGCGATACTGAGGCTGCAAGCTGATATTAGCACTTTGGATGTGATTGCGATCCAGCCCCTGCTCAAGCAAGCGCGTCACAAAGGCTTCAACGGCTTTATCCACCGCTTGCTTGGCTTCTTTCGCCGTGGGACGGATCTCTTCCACAGCGACGGCAAACACCGCCATATCCGGCTGCGCGGTGATCTCGCCATTACCGGTTGTCTGTAAATGCGGAACACTCACCGTGGCTGCAGCCATACCACTGGTGCCCAGCAAACCCAATCCCAACATGACTGCGACAAGTTGTTTTTTCATCTGGCCATTTCCTATTTCATTCATCTTTTTTCATGCATTGACCATATGACAACAGGTAAAGACAAAAAATTCCCTTGATTGAGGATTTTTTTGTACGTTGTTTTATATTTATTGCAGCAATCCCCCTCCGTCACCTATCGCCACCGGGCAACTTACCCATAGTGCGGGCTTCATCCTGCTGTCATCCGGTGTCAGCTCAGGCAACCGCTTGTGGCTCGATGCCTTATCGTTGGAGCAGCAAAATTAGGTCCGACATTGCCAAAACCCAAGGTTAAGCGCGGAATCGGCCTCGCCATTGCCGCTATGATGTTCATCATCGCCACTCATCTGGCACAGGGATTATGGAGCCAATATGCAGCCTGAGAAATTAGAGCAGATTTACCTGAGCAACCTCGCCTTGTTCGGCCAAACCAAAGTCAGCTACCAGCAATGGCAGCACGAGCCGATATTGGACTTTGAGACCGACGCGAAAATTGCCAATGAGCTTGGCTGGACAGCAGCCCCAACCAAGAGCCTGTTCATGCGCCTCAAGGGCGGAGGCCACAGCCTGCTGCTGACCCACCGCGACAGCCGGCTCGACAGTAAACGGGTCAAGCAGGTACTGGGGAAGAAAGTCTCGGTATGCAGCCATGAAGAGATGGTTGAAGTGATAGGCTGCGTCCCCGGCGCGGTCTGCCCATTCGGCCTACCGGAAGCGATTTCCCTCTTGGTTGATCCGGTGCTGTACCAGCATGACGAACTGATGTTTACCCCGGGAAAACCTGAGCTGACCTTTGCCTTTGCCAGCCGCGATCTCGACAAGCTGCTGGCGGCACTGCCGAACACCGTGATCCCATTGCCAGCTGAGTAGGCAGGATAAAAAATGGAGCCTTGTGGCTCCATTTTTTGTTGGTATCGATATTATTGCTCGAGGACCTTGTTGAGATGGACATCCATCTGCGGATACGGGATCCCGATGTTCTCTTTATCCAGCTCTTCTTTGATCGCCTGCATCAAATCGAAGTATACCGCCCAGTAATCAGCCGTATTCACCCAAGGGCGTACCGCGAAGTTCACCGAGGAATCAGCCAGCGCCAACACACCAACCGTTGGCTCAGGATCTTTCAAAATACGTGCATCGGCTTCGATCACCCGGTTCAGCACCGCTTTGGTATGCTTGAGATCGGCATCGTAAGAAACACCAATCACCAAGTCGATTCGACGGGTGTTATGGCGTGAGTAGTTGGTAATTGGGCCACCAATGACCCCCGCATTCGGTACTACCACCATTTTATTGTCTGGGGTTTTCAATATGGTAGAGAACACCTGGATCGATTCTACCGAACCAGACACACCACCAATCTCGACAAAGTCACCGGATTTGAACGGGCGGAAGGCAACGATCAAAACACCAGCGGCAAAGTTTGACAGCGAGCCCTGCAAGGCCAGGCCAACGGCCAAACCGGCGGCACCGATCACCGCAACGACAGATGCCGTCTGTACACCGACACGGCCCAAGGCTGCAATCAGTACAATGACAAACAACAGGTAACGTACTAGCGATTGGAGGAACTCAACAACCGCTTCGTCCATATCTTTTTTGCGCAGCATTTTTGCCACGCCATTGGCAATACTCTTGGTGATGATATTACCAACAAACAGGATTAACAGCGCAGACAGGATGTTCACCCCGTACTGGATCAATAATTCCTGATTATCAGCCACCCAAGTACCGGCATTGAGCACGCCATTGGTCAAATCATTATCTTTGATGGTATCCACCACCGTATCCGCAACACCTGTGACGGTATCCGTTACGGTATCTGTAACACTACTCTCACTCATACCTTTCTCATCCTGCAAATATTATTTCCTTTCCCACAAAAAATAGCAGCGGGAGCACCAATAATCATAGGTTTAATTATGAAATTCATACCAAACTAACTAATATTCTGGCTTATCAGCGAGAATGAAAAGGGACAGATACAAGGCGCTTGATTGCCGGTGTATTCATATCCATCAAAATCAAGCAACACAGTAGCGGTTCCTTTTAAGCTCGCCCTTCGGGAGCCATTCTGCCGCTCGATATCTGCTCCAAACTGCCTTGATGTAGAGCGACTATATCTGCATCAGTTTGGATTGCTCTCAAACGGCAGAGAAGGCTCTGATATGCTCAGATTATTAGTAAGCTTGGTATTATGCAATCACCACTATAACAGTGATTAATTGATTTTGTTGAGCACTAAAAGCTCTTTTTCGCGCCGGATAATACTCCTAGGCTCAAAAATCGCCAACAAAAAATTGAGAGCATTAACAAACAAATTACAGGCATAAAAAAACCCGCCGTAGCGGGTTTTTTCTTAGCTTAGCGCAGGACGTAAAATTATAGTACGTCGATAGCGTTAAGATCAGAGAATGCTTTCTCTAGGCGAGCAACCATTGAAGACTGACCAGCACGTAGCCATACGCGAGGATCGTAGTACTTCTTGTTTGGCGCAGCTTCACCAGTTGGGTTACCGATCTGACCTTGTAGGAAGTCACGGTTAGCAGCTTCGTATTGACGAACGCCATCCCAGTTAGCCCACTGAGTATCAGTATCGATGTTCATTTTGATAACACCGTAGCCGATAGACTCTTGGATTTCTGCTTCAGAAGAACCAGAACCACCGTGGAATACGAAGTTCAACGCGTTTGGTGCAATACCAAATTTCTCTGCACAGTATGCTTGAGAGTCACGTAGGATAGTTGGAGTCAGTACAACGTTACCCGCTTGGTAAACACCGTGTACGTTACCGAAAGAAGCAGCGATAGTGAAACGTGGGCTGATAGCAACTAGTTTCTCGTATGCGTAAGCTACGTCTTCTGGAGAAGTGTATAGCTCAGATGCGTCCATATCAGAGTTATCAACGCCGTCTTCTTCACCACCAGTACAACCTAGTTCGATTTCTAGCGTCATACCCATCTTAGCCATACGCTCTAGGTACTGGCCAGAGATTTCGATGTTCTCTTCTAGAGACTCTTCAGACAGGTCAATCATGTGAGAAGAGAATAGAGGCTTACCAGTTTGTGCGAAGAACTCTTCACCCGCGTCTAGTAGACCGTCGATCCATGGAAGAAGTTTCTTAGCAGCGTGGTCAGTGTGAAGAATTACTGGCACACCGTAAGCTTCAGCTACAGCGTGTACGTATTTAGCACCAGCAACAGCACCTTTAACTTGTGCTTCTTGACCTTCTAGCTTCAGGCCTTTACCAGCGAAGAATGCAGCACCGCCGTTAGAGAACTGAACAACAACTGGTGCTTTAACTTTTGCAGCAGCTTCTAGAACAGCATTTACAGAGTCAGTGTTAACTACGTTAACCGCTGGAAGTGCGAACTTGTGCTCTTTAGCAATTTCAAAAACTTTCTGTACGTCGTCGCCAGAAATAACACCAGGTTTTACAAAATCGAAGATCTTAGACATAACAATAGTCCTATTTGCCTTGTTGTCTTATATAAACATAAATCTGTGCAATCGTTTGCGAAGCGCCCATATTCTACAAAAACATGACATCTTTCACAAACGATTAGTGCGGAAGTGCTTTGCCGGTACTCCCGCCCTCAAATTAATTAAGCTTTTGCACGCTCTTCTAGCATAGCAACAGCTGGAAGTACTTTGCCTTCAACGAACTCAAGGAATGCACCGCCGCCCGTAGAGATGTAAGAAACGTCAGCTTTGATACCGAACTTGTCGATAGCAGCTAGCGTGTCACCACCACCGGCTACAGAGAAACCTGCAGATTCAGCGATTGCTTTAGAGATGCCTGCTGTACCCGCTTCGAAGTTCTTGAATTCGAATACGCCTACAGGGCCGTTCCAAAGGATAGTTTTTGCGTTGCCGATGATTTCAGCAAGAGCAGCTGTAGAATCTGGGCCAAGGTCGAAAATCATGTCGTCGTCTTGAACTTCAGACACGTGCTTGATTTCAGCTTCTGCGTTTTCGTCAAATGCTTTTGCACAAGCAACGTCAGTAGCAACTGGGATAGCACATTCTTTCATTAGTTTCTGAGCAGTTTCAACTAGGTCAGCTTCGTATAGAGACTTACCTACATTGTGACCTTCAGCTGCGATGAATGTGTTCGCGATACCACCACCAACAACCAGTTGGTCAGCAATTTTAGATAGCGACTCAAGTACAGTTAGCTTAGTAGATACTTTAGAACCACCAACGATAGCAACTAGCGGACGCTCTGGGTTGTCCATTGCTTTGCCTAGTGCTTCTAGCTCAGCAGCAAGAAGAGGACCTGCACATGCTACTGGTGCGTAAGTACCTACACCGTGAGTAGATGCTTGTGCACGGTGAGCCGTACCGAATGCGTCCATTACGAAGATGTCACACAGTGCAGCGTACTGCTTAGATAGTGCTTCTTCGTTCTTCTTCTCGCCTTTGTTGAAGCGAACGTTTTCAAGAACAACTAGCTCACCCGTGTTCAGCTCTAGGCCGTCTAGGTAGTCTTTTGCTAGTTTAACGTCACAATCTAGCGCGTCGTTTAGGTAGTTAACAACAGGCTGTAGAGAGAACTCTTCCGCGTACTCGCCTTCAGTTGGACGACCCAGGTGAGAAGTAACCATTACTTTCGCGCCAGCTTCTAGGCACTGCTTGATAGTTGGTAGCGACGCAAGGATACGCGCATCAGAAGTTACTTTACCGTCTTTCACAGGAACGTTTAGGTCAGCACGGATGAATACGCGTTTACCCGCAAGTTCCAGATCAGTCATCTTGATTACAGACATGGTTTGTCCTCTCAACATTAATTAATTTAAAATCAAAGTTTTGTCGACCCAGCGTCACTGCCAGGCCCTAATAATTCTTTACTGCTTATCGCAAACCGCTGAGCTTTCCTCATCAACCACTTGGGCCGTATCGGTCGCGTGCATTGCCAAAACGGTGTCTAGCATCCGGTTGGCAAAACCCCATTCGTTATCACACCAGACCAACAGCTTAATCAGATGCTGGTTACTTACTCGGGTCTGGGTACCGTCGACAATCGCGCTATGGGGATCGTGATTGAAGTCTACTGATACTAGCGGCACTTCGGTGTAATCCACTATGCCATCTAATGTACAACGAGAAGCCTCGGCCAGTGATTGATTTACGTCATTAACTTTCACATTTGTTTTTACAGTGACACTTAAATCCATCGCGGTGACATTAATTGTCGGTACGCGCACAGAGATCGCTTCAAATTTGTCAGAAAATTTCGGAAAGATACGGCCAATACCCAGGTGAAGTTTAGTATCAACCGGAATAATTGACTGGCTAGCAGCTCGGGTTCGGCGCAGATCGCTATGGTATGCATCGATGACCTGCTGGTCATTCATCGCCGAATGGATAGTGGTAATGGTGCCGGATTCAATGCCAAAGGCTTCGTCCAACACTTTAATAACAGGGACAATACAGTTGGTGGTGCAAGAGCCGTTGGAGACAATGAGGTGCTCAGGCTTGAGCGAGTCGTGGTTCACACCATAGATAATGGTATTGTCGATATCATTTGCAGCAGGATGGGAAAACAACACTTTTTGGGCGCCCGCCTTGATATGGGCCTCGCCGTCGGCGCGACTGCCAAAGGTACCGGTACAGTCCAAGACAATGTCGACGTCTAGATCTTTCCAGGGCAGCAAGTGGATTTCGTTTTGGTGAAGAATACGGATACTGTCCTTTTCGCCATTATCATGAGCAATAAAAAGGTGCTCCTGATCATGACTGACAGGCTTAAAAAAGCGTCCATGGCTAGTGTCATACTGCAGCAGATGAGCCATACCTTCCGGCTCTGCCAGTTCGTTGACCGCCACGACTTGTATGTGATGATCTTTACCGCTTTCGTACAGTGCCCGAAGCACACTGCGACCAATACGGCCAAATCCATTAATTGCGACTTTTAGTGTCATATCCGTGCTACAAAATTAATAAGCCGCGTTAGTGTATAACAAGCACCCCGGAGAATCACCATAAATGTGAGCAGAGTCACCCAAGCTATTCAGTTTCTTTTATTTCAGCAACTTAGCAGTAAAACCTTGCGTTCATACAGGTCTTTACCAGCAACCACGGACGTGACAAAGATCGCATTTCATATAAAAAAAGACCCCAGTTTGGGGTCTTTTTTTTAGTCTTCAAAATAAATCGCCACGCACCAATGCTCAGCGACGTCATTCAAACCCGGCTTACGCCAGCAATTCTTTCGCCGTGTTCACCACGTTTTCAGTCGTGAAACCGAACATCTTGAACAGCTCGCCTGCTGGAGCAGATTCACCGAATGTCGTCATACCGATGATCTTGCCACCGAAACCAACGTACTTGTACCAGAAGTCAGCGATGCCCGCTTCTACTGC
Source organism: Photobacterium lutimaris (assembly GCF_003025555.1). Taxonomy (GTDB): domain Bacteria; phylum Pseudomonadota; class Gammaproteobacteria; order Enterobacterales; family Vibrionaceae; genus Photobacterium; species Photobacterium lutimaris. The sequence continues at coordinate 61,294 of NZ_PYMH01000008.1, forward strand.
AATACGTGCAGTCACATCAGATGGCAGTACAGATTCACGGTATTCAGCGTCTTGCTTGTCAAATGCATCTGTAGCTGGCATAGACACAACACGTACTTTCTTACCTTCAGCCGTTAGCTCCGCTGCAGCATTCACTGCTAGCTCAACTTCAGAACCGGTTGCGATAAGGATAAGCTCTGGCTTGCCCTCACAATCTTTCAGGATGTAACCACCCTTCGCGATGTCAGCAACCTGTGCTTCAGAACGTGGCTGTTGGGCTAGGTTCTGGCGTGAGAAGATCAGCGAGGTCGGGCCGTCTTTACGTTCGATAGCCAGTTTCCAAGCGACTGCTGATTCAACCTGATCACATGGGCGCCATGTGCTCATGTTTGGTGTTAGACGAAGTGATGCAATCTGCTCAACCGGTTGGTGAGTCGGACCATCTTCACCCAGACCGATAGAATCGTGAGTGTAAACTTGGATGTTCTGCACTTTCATCAGTGCCGCCATACGCATTGCGTTACGCGCGTATTCCATGAACATTAGGAAAGTTGCACCGTATGGGACGAAACCGCCATGTAGCGCAATACCGTTCATGATTGCAGTCATGCCGAACTCACGGACACCGTAGTGGATGTAGTTGCCCGAGAAGTCGTTCGCTTCTAGCGACTTAGAACCAGACCACATTGTCAGGTTAGACGGCGCAAGGTCAGCAGAGCCGCCCATGAACTCAGGTAGCATCTGACCGAACGCTTCAAGTGCGTTTTGAGACGCTTTACGTGATGCGATGTTCGCTGGGTTCGCTTGCAGATCGGCAATGATAGCGTTCGCTTTCTCTTCCCACTGCGCTGGTAGCTCACCGTTAACACGGCGCTTGTACTCTGCCGCTAGCTCAGGGTAAGCCGCTGCGTAAGCTTCGAACTTATCGTTCCAAGCCGCTTCTTTGGCCGCGCCTGCTTCTTTGGCATCCCATTCAGCAGCGATGTCTGCTGGGATTTCAAACGGACCGTGGTTCCAACCCAAAAACTCGCGTGCCGCTGCGATTTCGTCGTGGCCCAGTGGTGCGCCATGACAGTCGTGAGAGCCTGCTTTGTTTGGTGAACCGAAACCGATGATGGTCTTGGTACAGATAAGGGTCGGACGCGGATCGGCTTTTGCCGCTTCGATAGCCGCGTTGATAGCGTCAGCATCGTGGCCGTCAACCGCAGGAATAACATGCCAGCCGTACGCTTCGAAACGCTTAGGCGTATCGTCAGAGAACCAGCCTTCAACTTCACCGTCGATAGAGATGCCGTTGTCATCCCAGAATGCGATCAGCTTGCCTAGACCCAACGTGCCCGCAAGAGAACATGCCTCGTGAGAGATACCTTCCATCAGACAGCCATCGCCCATGAACACGTATGTGTTGTGGTCAACGATGTCGTGGCCGTCACGGTTGAACTGAGCAGCAAGGGCTTTTTCAGCCATTGCCATGCCCACACCGTTGGTGATGCCCTGGCCTAGTGGACCCGTGGTCGTTTCAATGCCCGGCGCATAGCCATACTCAGGGTGACCTGGCGTTTTAGAGTGTAGCTGGCGGAAATTCTTCAGATCGTCGATAGACAGATCGTAGCCAGTCAGGTGAAGCAGAGAATAAATCAGCATTGAACCATGGCCGTTTGACAAAATAAAACGGTCGCGATCAGCCCACTCAGGGTTTTGTGGGTTGTGGTTCATGTGGCCACGCCACAGTACTTCAGCGATATCAGCCATACCCATAGGTGCACCCGGGTGGCCAGAGTTAGCTTGTTGAACACCGTCCATGCTTAGGGCACGGATTGCATTAGCAAGATCTTTACGAGAAGACATGTCTGCTCCAGAAATTCGTAGACGTTGAATATTCGGCTACCCTTACCATCAATGATTCAGGCTAGCCGCAGTTCGGCGGGCGAGTATTGTCGCAAAGACTGGGCTATGACTGCAAACGATTTCCTGCGAAAAATAAGTTCTATATCAAGATCATGAACCGAAAACCATGCCAACTCGCTGTAATAAAAGCGTTACGGGGTAAACGTTTGCCTTGCTTTTTTGCGAGTGACCCTACTTTTTACAATGTTGATTTTCACCCAACAAAAGGTATTATAGACGTCTAGACGGAGGTAGCTCTATACATACAAACGTATATCCGTACGCAATTGCGTGATTGATATCATAGGCATATAGAGCTCAGTTTTTTTAATTAACACTATTTTTATGGGAGCGCTCATGGCGAAGCACCTGTTTACTTCTGAGTCGGTATCAGAAGGTCATCCTGACAAAATTGCAGATCAGATTTCAGATGCCGTTTTGGATGCGATCTTGGAGCAAGATCCAAAAGCACGTGTTGCGTGTGAGACTTACGTAAAAACCGGTATGGTGATGGTGGGTGGTGAAATCACTACCTCAGCTTGGGTTGATATCGAAGAGCTGACCCGTGAAACCGTACGTGAAATCGGCTATGTCAACTCAGACATGGGCTTCGATGCCAACTCTTGTGCTGTACTGAGTGCTATCGGTAAGCAGTCTCCGGATATCAACCAAGGTGTTGACCGTGAAGACCCTCGCGAGCTGGGTGCCGGTGACCAGGGTATCATGTTCGGTTACGCGACCAACGAAACTGACGTACTGATGCCTGCACCTGTAACATACGCTCACCGCTTGGTAGAGCGCCAAGCAAAAGTACGTAAGAACGGTGCCCTACCTTGGCTTCGCCCTGATGCGAAAAGCCAGGTAACTTTTGCCTACGACCAAGGCAAAATCGTGGGTATTGATGCAGTCGTACTTTCTACTCAGCACTGCGACAGCATTGAACTACCAGTACTGCAAGAAGCCGTAATGGAAGAAATCATCAAGCCAGTTCTACCTTCTGAGTGGCTAAACAAAGACACCAAGTACTTCATCAACCCAACCGGCCGTTTCGTAATCGGTGGTCCAATGGGTGACTGTGGTCTAACAGGCCGTAAGATCATCGTAGATACCTACGGCGGCGCAGCTCGTCACGGTGGCGGTGCATTCTCTGGTAAAGATCCATCAAAAGTTGACCGCTCTGCAGCATACGCAGCACGTTACGTTGCAAAGAACATCATTGCTGCTGGCATGGCAGACCGTTGTGAAATTCAGCTGTCTTACGCTATCGGTATTGCTGATCCAACATCTATCATGATCGAAACATTCGGCACCGAGAAAGTGTCTCACGACATTATCGTTGAAGCCGTACGCCAGCACTTCGACCTACGCCCATACGGCCTAATCGAAATGCTTGACCTGCTTAAGCCAATGTACAAGAAGACAGCGGCATACGGTCACTTCGGTCGTGAAGAATTCCCATGGGAAAAAACGGACAAAGCAGACATCCTGCGCGACTTCGCGAACATCAAGTAAGCGTCTAGCTCTGGTAAAGAAAAAGGAAGCCTCGGCTTCCTTTTTTGATTTTGAGTTTCTAGATCCTAGAAGCTAGTTCCTAGAGTCGTTGGCAATACTCTCTCAAGGAACCAGAACCTAGGATCCAGGAACTAGGATCCCGAACCTAAACACCCTATACTCCCCTCTCCTCCAGCAAGCTCTGAAAGTGTAATGACGACCCTGCAAAACCAAATTACCGCACGCGTAAAGCAATGTATTGCCCAGGCCAACCAACGGCTCAACAAGCGCATGACCATGCCTGAGGTGCGCTTTAGCCAACGTGGGAAGATTGCCGGCAGCGCCCGACTGCAAGGCTGGGAGGTTCGCTTCAATCCGGTGTTGCTCGAAGAAAACCCAGACGCTTTTCTAAACGAAGTCGTTCCCCACGAAGTTGCCCATCTGGTGGCGTTCAAACTGTTTGGCAAGGTCCGCCCGCACGGCAGGGAGTGGCAGATCATCATGCAGGAAGTGTTCGGTGTAGCCCCGCGCACCACCCACAGCTTCGATGTCAGCTCGGTACAGGGCCAGACCTTTCATTACCGCTGCCAGTGCAGCGAGCACCGAATAACTGTCCGCCGCCACAACAAGATCCAGCGCGGGCAAGCCCATTACCGCTGCCGCCAGTGCGGCCATACACTGGCTTTACAGCAGTAGGGACAATAGGCGAGGCGTCAATTACTCACGGGTGAAATCATCGCGGAAGAAGAGCGTACTCTGCACCTGCCGCACGCTCTTCACCATCGGCTTGCCCGATACAAATCGGGACAGGACCAGTGCCTTGTCGCCGCCCGTCAATATCAACCAACTGGACAGCGCTATTGCTATCAGCCTCTTTTCCATTGAACATTCCTTGCATATAAGCGACTACTTGCATTGCTGCAAATCAAGCATGTAGCGCAACCTTGCTTGTACAAAAGTGCGAGCTGTGAACAATTCAAAAAGAGCGGGTTAATTTCCCCGCTCCCCTTGTTTTTCTCTCTTACTGCGTCCATCTCTTTACCAACCGCCTGCAATCAGCGAGAGAGTTGATATAATGCAGCCAGACTACAACCAACAGGTTACAAGATAGCCATGAGAATCCCACGAATTTACCACCCGGAGCTATTACCAAGCTCTGGGACCGTTATGCTAAGTGAAGACGCCGCCAACCACGTCGGTCGTGTAATGCGCATGCAAGCCGGCCAAGAAGTGCTGCTGTTTGATGGTAGCAATGCTGAGTTTCCGGCAGTGATCACCAATGCCAGCAAGAAGAGTGTGGAAGTGGACATCCAGGCGCGCGTTGAAAACAGTGTCGAATCACCACTGGATATTCATCTTGGCCAAGTTGTTTCTCGTGGTGACAAAATGGAATTTACCATCCAGAAATCCGTCGAACTGGGCGTTAATACCATCACCCCACTGATTTCAGAGCGTTGCGGAGTAAAACTGAACGCCGAGCGTTTCGAGAAAAAGCTCCAGCAATGGCAAAAAATCGCCATCAGCGCGTGCGAGCAATGTGGCCGTAACACCGTGCCGGAAATCCGCCCGATCATGAAGCTAGAAGAATGGTGTGCCGAAGAGTACGACGGCTTGAAGCTGAACTTGCACCCTCGTGCAAGTTACTCGATTAACACCCTGCCAGAGCCAGTGACCAAAGTGAAACTACTGATAGGTCCTGAAGGCGGTTTATCCGCAGACGAAATTTCAATGACCGAGCAATACACCTTTGATGAAGTATTGTTAGGCCCGCGCGTGCTGCGTACCGAGACGACAGCAATGACTGCGATCACCGCATTACAAGTTCGCTTCGGCGATCTGGGCTAACCAAGAGGAATACAGCAATGATCAAACTGGGTATCGTGATGGACCCAATCGAGTCTATCAACATTAAAAAAGATTCCAGCTTTGCCATGATGTTGGAAGCCCAGCGTCGTGGCTGGGAAATCCACTATATGGAAATGAACGACCTGTCACTGGAGCAAGGAAAAGCCATTGCCCGCACCCGTGTGGTTAGCCTGAAGGAAGATCCAAACGGCTGGTTTGATTTTCACAGTGAACAAGAGATCGCACTGTCAGATCTCGACGCGGTATTGATGCGCAAGGATCCGCCATTCGACACCGAATACATTTATGCGACCTACATTCTCGAGCGCGCTGAAGAGGAAGGCGCCCTGATCGTCAACAAGCCACAGAGCCTGCGTGACTGCAACGAGAAACTGTTTACCGCCTGGTTCCCTGAACTGACGCCAACCACTATCGTTACCCGTCGCGCCGACAAGATCAAAGCCTTCCACCAGGCGCACGGGGATGTGATCCTCAAGCCTCTCGATGGGATGGGCGGCTCGTCTATCTTCCGAGTCATGAAAGGCGATCCGAATGTGTCGGTGATCATCGAAACCCTAACCAACCACGGCGAGAACTACTGCATGGCACAGACCTTCGTGCCAGATATCAGCAATGGTGACAAGCGTATATTGGTCGTCGACGGCGAGCCGATGCCTTACTGCCTGGCCCGTATCCCGGCCAAAGGCGAAACCCGTGGTAACCTGGCCGCTGGCGGTCGCGGTGAGGCACGCCCTATCAGCGAGACCGACCGCAAGATCGCTGAAACGGTCGCCCCGGTATTGAAAGAAAAAGGCCTGATCTTCGTTGGCCTCGATGTGATCGGTGACAAGCTGACAGAAATCAATGTCACCAGCCCGACCTGTATCCGCGAGATCGAAGCGGCCTTTGATGTCTCTATCACTGGCAAGCTGATGGATGCGATCGAGCGACGCGTCAACGCATAACTGGCGACTCAGCGCAGCCCCACTCAATTAAGGTGGGGCTGCATTGATTGGGCGACGTAGCAGTTAAATCCTCTCCCTTTAATACCAATTCTGTTAATTAGTCGGCATACTGTAAGTAAGTCGATCGGTAGTAGGTATCTTCCCATGAACTTGACTAACCACTTTCTGGTAGCCATGCCAAGCATGCAAGATCCAAATTTCAAAGGAAGTGTTGTCTACATTTGCGAGCACAACGACGAAGGCGCAATGGGTATCGTCATTAACCTGCCGATTGAAATTTCGGTCGGTAATATGCTTGATCAAATCGATATTGAGCGCGAACTGCCTGTCAGGGATCCATCCAGCCTTGAGCAACCGGTATTTAACGGCGGTCCCGTTTCTGCCGATCGCGGTTTCGTTTTGCACAACCGGGTTGGTAGCTTGAGCTCAAGCATCAATGTCACCGCTGACGTCTCCATCACCACATCCAAAGATATTCTCTCGCTACTCGGGACCAGTGAATCACCTGACAACTTTCTGGTCGCTCTGGGCTATGCGGGGTGGGATGCCGGCCAGCTTGAAAAAGAGCTGATCGAAAATGTCTGGCTGACAACGGAAGCCAATACTGATGTGGTGTTCAATACCCCGATCAATGAACGCTGGAACAAGGCCATTGCCCAACTGGGTATCAATGCCACTAACCTTTCCACAGAACAAGGACATGCATGAGTCATTCTCGCAGCGTACTGGCTTTTGATTACGGTACGAAAAGCATTGGTGTCGCCATCGGCCAAGAGCTGACCGGCACTGCTAGCCCACTAGGGGCCCTGAAGGCCAAAGACGGGATCCCTAATTGGGATGACATTGAAAAGATCATCAAAGAATGGCAACCGGACTTGGTTGTTGTCGGCCTTCCGCTGGATATGCGGGGTGGCGAGCTGGAAGCCATCACCCCAAGGGCCAAAAAATTTGCCAACCGCCTGCACGGTCGGTTCGGCTGCCAGGTTGAATTGCATGACGAACGGCTGAGCACCGCTGAAGCCCGCTCCGATCTGTTTGATCGTGGCGGCTATCGTAATCTCAGCAAAGGCAATATCGACTCTCAATCAGCTGTCGTGATCCTCGAAAGCTGGTTCGAGCAGCAATACGGGTAACATAAAATCCTGGGTTCTCGATCCTAGAACCCAGGTACTCTTTCCATCACCTCCCCACAGGTACAGCTTTCCCCTCCGTTTTCACCAAAAAGCGAACGCTTGCTAAGATCTGAAGAAAAGGGCTTGGATCCCCCAGGCAGCTCATGGTGTGATCAGCTTGTACAGCTTTTGGACTATATAAACCCGAAAGCTCATATACCTGTACACTGATATCATGCTCACAATCAATATACATTAACTTCAATAACTTAAAAAAAATGATCAACAAAAAAAGCATTAAGATCATAACAACCCTAATGCTTTTGGTTACCAGCAAGCCCATTGCGATGATCAATAAGATCAGCCCATGTCGACCGTGACCCCTGACAGCGAATTCGCATTTAGCTGGTTCTTGTTACCGACTTTGATCATCAAGCGTAAATCATTGGCAGAATCGGCATGGTGCAAGGCATCCTGCTCGGTGATCTTGCCGGTGCTGTAAAGGTCATAGAGCGACTGATCGAAGGTCATCATCCCCGACTCATTCGATTTGGCCATGGTATCTTTGATCTCATGCAGCTCGCCGCGGCGGATCAAATCGGCGATCCTCGGGGTGTTGATCAGCAATTCAAACGCACCATGCCTGCCGATACCATGCGCATCGGGGATCAACTGCTGGGCCAGGATGCACTTGAGGTTCAAGGACAAATCAAACAGGAACTGCTCGCGCCGCTCTTTCGGTACAAGGTGCAAGATCCGCTCTAGTGCCTGATTGGCATTATTGGCGTGCAGGGTCGCCATACACAGATGACCGGTCTCAGCAAAATTCATCGCATACTCCATGGTCTCGGGAGTACGGATTTCACCGATCAGGATCATATCCGGCGCCTGGCGCAGGGAGTTTTTCAGCGCCACTTCGTAGCTTTCGGTATCTAGCCCCACTTCGCGCTGGGTGATGATGCACTTATTGTGTTTGTGCACGAATTCAATCGGATCTTCTACCGTCAGGATATGCCCACTGCGGTTGCCATTGCGGTAACCGGTCATGGCAGCCATCGACGTCGACTTGCCCGAGCCGGTCGCACCAACAACCAAGACCAGGCCACGCTTGGCCAGCGCCATCTTCTGCATGTCCATCGGCAGGCTGAGTGAATGAAAGTCAGGGATTTCCGTTTCAATACGGCGGATCACCATCCCCGGCAGCTCACGCTGCCAGAAAGCGCTGACCCGGAAGCGGTACTCCCCCCTCACCAAGGCAAAGTTAGCTTCCTTGCTGGCACGGTATTCCGCCTCCAGCTCTCTATCCATCGCCTCGCTAAACATCTGCTCAATGGCTGTAAGATCAAGCGTATCGCCAAGGGGATGAAGATTGCCATCGATACGGAGCAAGCAAGGTGAATCAACCGTAATATAGAGATCCGAGGCCTTGCGGCTGACCATCTCGTTAAGTGCATACTGTAACGTCATTATCTCTATCCCCACTAAAACTGCGAAAAGCCAGAGTCGACTACCCGGCGTCCTTCTTCGGCCTCCACCAGCCCCTGGGCGACCAGCATCTTGACACTCTGATCCATGGTCTGCATGCCCATTGCCGAGCCGGTCTGGATCATCGAGAACATCTGCGCCACTTTGTCCTCCCGGATCAAGTTACGAATCGCCGGTGTCGCCATCATCACCTCGTGGGCAGCAACACGGCCACCACTGGTACACTTGAGCAGGTTCTGTGATACCACAGCGCGTAGCGACTCCGACAACATGGATCGCACCATCGCCTTGTCATTGCCCGGGAATACATCGATGATCCTATCGACGGTCTTGGCCGCCGAACTGGTATGCAAGGTTCCCAGCACCAAATGGCCGGTTTCTGCCGCCGTCAGGGCCAAGCTGATCGTCTCACGGTCACGGAGCTCACCGACCACAATCACATCGGGATCTTCACGCAGCGAAGAGCGTAGGGCATTATGGAAACTGTGGGTATCACGGTGTACCTCACGCTGGTTGATAAGACAGCGTTTTCCGGTATGGATGAATTCCACCGGATCTTCAATGGTCAGGATATGGCAATTTGAATTCTCGTTGATGTAATCGACCAACGCAGCAATCGTGGTCGATTTACCCGAGCCTGTTGCCCCGGTCACCAACACTAATCCGCGTGGAAGCTGGGCGATCTGATAAAACACGTCAGGCACCCCCAGTGATTCCAGGGTCGGGATCTTGACCGGTATCGTCCTGAATACCGCTGCGCTGCCCCTCGCCTGCTTGAAGGCATTGACACGAAAACGGCCAACATCGGGTAATTCAAATGAGAAATCGACTTCTAGCCGCTCTTCAAACTCCCGTCGCTGGGCATCGTTCATTATATCGAATACCAGACGGTGTACTTCTGCATGCTCCAACGCTGGTAAACTCAGCTTGCGCACATCGCCATCAACCCGGATCATCGGCGGAACACCAGCTGAAAGGTGCAGATCAGAGGCGTTATGCTTTACACTAAAGTCCAGTAGTTCGGTGATATCCATCAATTTTCCCCATAGAATCAATTATGAATAGTATCAAGCAAAATATTGAACAGGTCATCACCCAGATCGGCCTGGCAACAGAAAAATGCGGTAGAGATGCCGAATCGGTGCAACTGCTTGCAGTCAGCAAAACCAAGCCTATCGCCGCGATAGAGGAAGCGATTGCCGCTGGCCATCGGGCATTTGGCGAAAACTATGTGCAAGAAGGCGTCGAAAAAGTCCAGTACTTTGCCCAGCAAAGCATCGCTTCATCATTGAGCTGGCACTTCATCGGCCCGATCCAGTCCAACAAGACCCGTCCGATTGCCGAGCACTTCGACTGGGTCCACTCGGTCGACCGCGCCAAGATCGCCCGCCGCCTCAGCGAACAGCGCCCGGCAGAGATGCCGCCGCTCAATATCCTGCTTCAGGTCAACACCAGCGGTGAAGACTCCAAGTCGGGACTGGCTTTTGATGACGTTGCCGCGCTGGCAGATGAAATCGCCACCATGCCAAACTTGGTATTACGTGGCCTGATGTCGATCCCGCAAAAAGCCGATGACTACGACAGCCAGTTCGCCGCATTTTCCAGCCTGGCCGAGACAATGAACAAGCTCAAGGCAAAACACCCGCAACTTGATACCCTGTCGATGGGAATGAGTGGCGATCTGGATGCCGCCGTTGCCGCCGGCAGCACCATCGTCCGGATTGGCACGGCTATTTTTGGCGCCCGTGATTATTCGTAGTTCAGCGAGAATAACTTGGGTATATAATAGCCACACAATTATAACGTCTAGGAAGGACGTCATTGTCCCTCCCGGCCTTGAATACACAAAGGATGTAACATGGAACAACGCGCGATCGCCTTCATTGGTGCCGGTAACATGGCCCGCTCGATTATCGCCGGCCTCGTTGCCAGCGGCTATGCGCCAGACAAAATCACCGCAACCGCACCAAGCTCAGCCCGCCGCGAGCCGTTGGCCCGTGATTACGGGATCCACACCACCGACAATAACCTCAGCGCCGCTTCCGATGCCGATGTCATTGTACTGGCCGTTAAGCCCCAGCTGATGGAAGACGTATGCCGCCCGCTGCAGATCCTCGACTTTTCCGGCAAGCTGGTGATCTCAATCGCCGCTGGCATCAGTGCCGAACGCCTCAATCAGATGCTGGCAACCAACTTGAGTCTGGTGCGCGTAATGCCCAACACGCCATCACTGATTGGTAAAGGGATGAGCGGCCTGTTCGCCTCTAGCCATATCAACCCCAATGATCGTCAATTTGCCGAACACTTAATGCAGGCTGTCGGCGAAGTCTGCTGGGTAGAGCAAGAATCGGGAATTAACGGTATTATTGCTGCTGCCGGCAGTGCCCCTGCTTACTTCTTCCTGTTTATGGAAGCCATGCAGGAAGAAGCGATCAAGCAAGGTTTCACCCCTGATCAAGCCCGTATGTTGGTACAGCAGTCGGCGCTTGGTGCGGCAGAAATGGTCGTTGCCAACCCGGATACCGATCTGGCGACCCTGCGTGCCCAGGTGACCTCAAAAGGCGGCACAACCGCCGAGGCAATCCGCACTTTCAACGAGTGCCAACTTAGTGATACCGTAGCAAAAGCAATGCGTGCTGCCGTTTCCCGCGCTGAAGAAATGGAAAAATTATTTTAAGGTTAGTATATGAACTCAATTGGTTTTCTTGTCAGTACCCTGTTTGATCTCTACATTATGGTCGTGCTGCTGCGCATCTGGCTCCAGTGGGCGCGTGCCGATTTCTACAATCCGTTTTCACAGTTTATCGTCAAGGCAACCCAGCCGGTCGTCGGCCCGCTGCGACGCATTATTCCGTCCATCGGCTCACTGGATGTCGCCACGCTGCTGTTTGCCTACATTCTGAGCATGGGTAAATTCATCCTCCTGCAGCTGGTGCTGGGCGGTGGCTTTATGTTTACCCCTGAATATTTCTGGATTGGTGCCCTGTCGCTGCTGAAAGCCGCCGGTGGCCTGCTGTTCTGGGTACTGCTGCTACGCGCGATCCTAAGCTGGGTCAGCCAGGGCCGTAGCCCTGTTGAATATGTGATGCACCAACTTACCGAGCCATTGACAGCCCCTATCCGCCGTATTATCCCAGCAATGGGTGGCTTGGATCTGAGTGTCTTGGTGCTATTTCTGGGCCTGCAGTTTGCCAATTTCCTGATCGGTGATGTTGTCGGTCCAATCTGGTTCCAGCTATGAGCCAACAGGCCGTTTACCTTGATGGTGACGATCTGATTTTACGGCTCTATATTCAGCCCAAGGCCAGCCGTGACCAAATGGTTGGCCTGCATGGCGATGAAATCAAAGTGGCGATCACCGCCCCGCCGGTTGATGGCAAGGCCAATGCCCATCTGACCAAATACCTGTCCAAGCAGTTCAAGGTCGCCAAGGGGCAGATTGACATCGAGAAAGGGGAGCTTGGTCGTCACAAGCAAGTACGTATCACCGCCCCCAAAGTTGTCCCGGAGCCCATCAAAGCTCTGTTATAACCGACTGCGGTTTCCAGCCCGGCGTCCCCCAAGACGCCGGGCTGTTTTTCATCAGGCGACGTCGTCTGACTATAATGGAACTAAGCAATACCCACTCCCGGTACAGGGACAACCCCCGACCCAGTGCGTATAAAAGGATAATTAAATGACTCGTTTTTTCAGCCTATTTGCCCTGTTGCTAACCAGCCTGGGGGCCAGCCTCCCGGCCCATGCCGAGCAGTTCGAAAAAATCGGTAATTTGGAGGTTCACTACTCCAGCTTCCCATCCACGTTTCTTACCCCCGACGTTGCCAGTACCTATAAAATCCAGCGCAGCCGATACTCCGCCGTGATCAATATCACCGTACTTGATGCAGGTAAGCCGGGAAAACCAGCGGTAACCGCGGTACTTAACGGCCAGGCTAAAAACCTGCTCGGCAGCATAAAGAACCTGTCTTTTCGCGAGATAAGGGAAGGCAAGGCGATTTATTACATCGCCGAAATCAAACATGCCAATGAAGAGCGCTTCAATTTCTCCATCGACATGTCTCACAACGGCACCCGAGGCAGCATCGACTTTAACCAGACATTTTATGTCGACTGAACCGACATTGCCGGCTGCTTAGTATCTGTATCTACACAGGGAGCCTAGTGCTCCCCTTTTAATTTCCGGGCAGTGAGATAAGATAGCGCCCTCTTTATTGTGAGGAACTGTGATGAGCAAATTAGTACTGGCTACTGGCAATCAGGGCAAAGTGAAAGAAATGGCTAGCCTGTTGGCCGATTTCGGCTTCGATGTGGTTGCCCAAAGCGATTACAACGTCTCTTCGGTTGCCGAGACTGGCACCACCTTTATCGAAAACGCTATCATCAAAGCGCGCCATGCCGCCAAGGAAACCGGCTTACCCGCGATTGCCGATGACTCAGGTCTTGAAGTCGACTACCTCAAGGGCGCACCGGGGATCTATTCTGCCCGCTTCGCCGGTGTTGATGCCTCTGATGAAGACAATCTGCAAAAACTGCTCACAGAAATGGAAGGGGTCGCGCCAGAGCAGCGTACCGCCCGTTTCCATTGCGTACTGGTTATGATGCGCCACGAGAATGATCCTACCCCGCTCGTCTGCCACGGTAGCTGGGAAGGCCAGATCCTGACCGAAGCCCACGGTGAGAATGGCTTTGGTTATGATCCCATTTTCTGGGTACCGGAAGACCAATGTTCATCCGCGCAGCTTGAACCAGCCCGCAAGAAACAACTCTCACACCGCGGCAAAGCCCTTACCAAACTTTTTGCTGCCCTGAAGGAAGCATAAACCATGCTAGTACCACCACCACTGAGCCTGTATATCCATATCCCATGGTGTGTCCAGAAGTGCCCTTATTGCGACTTCAACTCCCATGCGCTGAAAACAGATATCCCGGAGCTCGATTACATCGATGCCCTTATCGAAGATCTCGATACCGACTTGGCTAACTATGATCTCAATCGCCAAGCCCGGCAGCTGCATTCCATCTTCATCGGTGGTGGTACCCCAAGCCTGATCTCCGCACCGCAAATCGGCCGCTTGCTTGAGGCCGTCAAGCAGCGGATCCCGTTTAGCGACGATATCGAAATCACCATGGAAGCCAACCCTGGCACCGTCGAGGCCGGCCGCTTCAACGCCTACCGCGCGGTGGGAGTCAACCGCATCTCGATTGGTATCCAGAGTTTCCAAGACGAAAAACTCAAGCGCCTTGGCCGGATCCATGGCAGCAAAGAAGCCATTACTGCCGCAGGGCTGGCCAAAGAGGCCGGACTCGACAGTTTCAATATCGATCTGATGCACGGCCTGCCGGATCAGAGTATCGATGACGCCCTGTCGGATCTGAAACAGGCCATCGCCTTGCAGCCACCGCACTTGTCTTGGTATCAGCTGACTATCGAACCCAACACTCTGTTCTACTCCAAGCCGCCGGTACTGCCAGATGACGATGACCTATGGGATATCTTCGAACAAGGCCACCAGCTGCTGGCCGAAGCGGGCTACGTCCAGTACGAAATATCCGGCTACAGCAAACCGGGCCGCCAGTGTCGCCACAACCTCAACTACTGGCGCTTCGGCGACTATCTGGGGATCGGTTGCGGTGCCCACGGCAAGCTGAGCTTTGCTGACGGTACCATTACCCGTACCGTGAAGGTCAAGCACCCACGCGGCTACCTCAACCCGGCCAAGCCGTATCTGGATCAGGAAAACCAGGTTGCTGCCAGCGAGCGCCCGTTCGAGTTCTTTATGAACCGCTTCCGCCTGCTAGAAGCCTGCCCGAAACAAGAGTATGTCGATCGTACTGGCTTACCGTTATCGAGCATTGAAGGGCCTATCAACTGGGCACTTGAGCAAAACTACCTGGAAGATAAGGGCGAGCAGTGGCAGATCACCGAACACGGCAAATTGTTCCTCAACGATCTGCTAGCGGCCTTTGTAGACGAAGACGAGCAAGATTAACGACTCAATCCGCGAGTAGCCCAAACCGATATTCTCGGCCGGAGCTACACGCGTTTATGCTTGGTTTGCTCTACTACTTTGCAACAGGGGTAGCGGCATCAATTTAGGGTGACGCTCTGCCAGCGTTTGAGGGCGGGAATTTGGGATTGGATTTCGCTTTCCTTCGCTTGGCGCATTGCCACCTGATCGCACAGCTTCTGGTCGATCAACTGGGAGTGGGACAAGGTATAGGGCAGATCATCGAGCATAAGACGGTGATAATCAGCCAGCAGTGCAGATTGCTCGTCATTGAGCTGAACCTTGTGTACCCCGAAATACAGCTGGCCACTGGGCTGGATCTGAAAACTCTCTCCCTTCAACTCCAGATTGAGCGCCCCATCCTGCATACTCAGACTGTTGTGCCACTCAAACTGGCACACCGGAGCGTCACTGGCTTGGGCCCCCAGTGACAAGGCAAACCCGACAACCGCTAATTGATACCCGCAAACACGCAACAGCATAAGCCTCTCCCCATAACCGGGGCAGGCTAAGGTTGGTCGACCCGCGTTACCCCGTTAAAAAATTGAACGGCCGATCCGCTCAGCCAGCAATTCGAGGGCAGCTGTACCGGCCAGAGAGTTACCCGAAGGATCCAGCTCTGGCGACCATACGGCGATGGCCATTTCACCGGGAACGATGGCAATGATCCCGCCACCGACTCCAGACTTGCCCGGCATACCTACCCGATATGCAAATTCTCCTGCCCCATCGTACAACCCGCAGGTCGCCAGCAGTGCATTCATTTGCTTACATTGAGTTTGGGTGATAATTGTTTTTTTTGCGCCCAAAGGAAGCCCTTTATTTGCCAAGTAGCTGAAAGTTTTGGCCAAATCAACACAACTCATTTTCAGGGCACAATAGCTGAAGTAATTGGTCAGCACCGGCATCACCTCGTTGTCGAAGTTGCCGAAAGAGCGCATCAGATAAGCAATCGAGGCATTGCGATCACTGTGCTGCATCTCCGAGGCGGCCACGACCTTGTCGTAGCAAATATGCGGGTTCTGGGCCAGACCGCGCACCAACTCCAGCATCCGGTATTGCGGGGCAGACAAACGGCTGTGCAGCAGATCCGACACCACCAGCGCCCCGGCATTGATAAACGGGTTGCGTGGAATACCGTTTTCTAGCTCGAGCTGGATCATCGAGTTGAAAGCATGGCCCGACGGCTCTTTGCCGACCCGCTGCCAGATCTCATCCGGCTGATACAATGTCATCGCCAATGTCAGGCTCAACGCCTTGGAGATCGACTGGATCGAGAACCCTTCCTCGCTATCGCCAGCCTGGATAATTTCACCGTCGTTATAACACACAGCAATCCCCAATTTACTGGCCGGAACTTCCGCCAATGCCGGGATATAATCAGCCACTTTTCCTTTGCCGATCAGCGGTCTGACTTCATCTAAAATCTCGTTTAGCAACTGCTCTGTTGGTTTCATTACTTTTCTCCAAGGATAAAAAAGCCAACACGAGGTTGGCTTTTTTCGAACAACTGATACACCCTGCGGTGCTTGGCAATACCTTGCCAAAATGCGCTTGAGACTTACTCGGTACGCGCGTATTTCATGTCCCATACGCCATGGCCCAAACGGTGGCCGCGGGCTTCAAATTTGGTCAGCGGACGATCTTCAGGGCGCGGGATGTAAGCACCGTCTGTTGCCGTGTTGCGATAACCCGGTGCAGCGTCCATCACTTCAACCATGTGCTCCGCGTAGTTTTCCCAGTCTGTTGCCATGTGGAAGATACCACCGATCTTCAACTTCTTGCGCAACATCTCTGCGAATGCTGGCTGCACGATACGACGCTTGTGATGACGCGCCTTGTGCCATGGATCAGGGAAGAACAACTGTACGCAATCAAGGCTACCGTCCGGGATCATGTGCTCGAACACTTCGACACCGTCGTGACACATGACACGTAGGTTAGTCAGACCCGCTTCTTCTGCGCCCATCAAGCAAGCACCCACGCCTGGGCTATGCACTTCAATACCGATGAAGTTTTTCTCTGGGGAATTCTTGGCCATCTCAACCAGAGAGGCGCCCATACCAAAGCCGATTTCCAGTGTAACTGGGTTATCGTTATTAAATACTTCTTTCCAGTCCAGCATCTGCTGAGCGAAGTCGATACCCATGGCCGCCCAGTTATTGTCCATGGCCGCTTCCTGGCCCTTGGTCAAGCGACCTTCGCGACGAACAAAGCTTCGTACCTTACGTACCAGCTTGCCGTCTTCGGTAAATTCGTTCAGGGTCACTTCACCTGACTTTTTTGAAACTTCGCTCATGCTTACTATCCAAACAAAAAAGAAACGGAACGGCATTATCCAAAGTTACAGCGCAAGTGCAAGTCTATCGATTGCGACGACCCGGACTTTATGGTGCAATCAGGGCCAAAAATAAGACAGGCGAAGACGGCTGTCAGTAAAGTGAGCTTGAAACTGTGACCAATACCTTCTCTGATGCCATTTTAGCGTGGTATGACAAATTTGGCCGGAAAACCCTGCCATGGCAACAGCAAAAGACCCCCTACAAGGTCTGGCTGTCGGAAATCATGCTACAGCAAACCCAAGTCGCCACGGTGATCCCGTACTTTGAACGCTTCATCGAACGCTTCCCTACCGTCGCCGAGCTTGCGGCAGCCGAACAAGACGAAGTGCTGCACTTGTGGACCGGGCTTGGCTACTACGCCCGAGCGAGAAACCTACATAAAGCCGCCAAGCATATCGTTGACCACCATAACGGCACTTTCCCGACCGACATCGAGCAGGTCATTGCCCTGCCGGGGATCGGCCGCTCAACCGCTGGCGCGGTCCTGTCACTGTCGCTCAAGCAACACCACCCTATCTTGGATGGCAACGTAAAGCGCACGTTGGCCCGATGCTATGCCGTTGAAGGCTGGCCGGGTAAAAAGCCGGTCGAAAACCAACTGTGGGAAATAGCCGAGGCCAACACCCCGGCCCAAGGCGTCGAGCGTTATAACCAAGCCATGATGGATATGGGGGCGATGATCTGTACCCGCAGCAAGCCCAAATGCGAACTTTGCCCCGTCGCCGAACGCTGTGAAGCCAAGGCCCAGGCCAGACAAGCCGAATTTCCGGGCAAGAAACCGAAGAAAACCCTACCGGAAAAGCAAGCTTGGTTTGCCATTTTCCAGTATGGCGAATATGTCTGGTTGGAAAAGCGCCCACCGGCGGGGATCTGGGGTGGCCTTTGGTGCTTCCCGCAGCAGGATCACGCCGATCTTACTCCGGTGATCGAGCAGCGAATTGATCAATTAGAGATCATCTGTGAGCAAGAGCAGCTCAACGCATTCCGCCATACCTTCAGTCATTATCACTTGGATATCGTGCCGGTAAAATTGCGCCTTTCCGAGCAGCCCAACGGTATCAGCGAAGCGGGCAATGGCCAGTGGTATAACCTCAACCAACCCGCAGAGATTGGGCTGGCAGCGCCGGTACAGCAGATCCTCGAGAGCCTGCGCTACGAGCTAAATAGATAGAAACGTACAAGCATGGTATAACTATACCCAAGCTACCGAATCAACGTTATAACGAAGGAGCTCCCTGATGAGCCGTACCGTATTTTGTGCCCGCCTAAATAAAGACGCGGAAGGCCTAGATTTCCAACTTTATCCAGGTGAACTGGGCAAGCGTATTTTCGACAACATCTCGAAGGAAGCCTGGACCGAGTGGCAAGGCAAGCAGACAATGCTGATCAACGAGAAAAAACTGAACATGATGGATCCGGCGCACCGTAAGCTGCTGGAAACCGAAATGGTGAACTTCTTGTTCGAAGGCCAAGATGTCATTATCGACGGCTACACGCCGCCGAGCGAATAATTCCGCTAATGCTTCCCCCGCGCTTGGTCGTTTAACTCAAGGGAAGCATATCAGTCACTAATTCAGGCATCTTTGGTAAGGTGCCTTTTTCTTATTCCGGGAACTATGAGATTACGCGCGCTGTTTTTGTCCCTGCTCCTACTGAGCGGCTGTAGCCGGGAGTTTATCGAAAAACTCTACGATGTCGACTACTCCACCACCAACCGTTTTGCCAACAACCTCGCCCCGTTGCCCGGCCAGTTCACCCAAGACACTGCCGCCCTCGACAGGCTGATGAACTCCTTCAACGGTCAGGTAAAACGCTATTGGGGGGATAACGACTCACTGGTCGCCAGCAAGCGTCAATACGTTAAGTACACCGACGGTTACCGTAGCCGCGCCCATGTTGACTTCGAGCGTGGCGTGGTTATCGTCGAAACCGTCGCGAAAACCGAACCGACCAAGCACCTCAAGGAAGCCATCACCACCACCCTACTGACACCGGACAACCCTGGCGGCGTCGACCTGTATTCCGATTCGGCCATCGAGTTGAGCGGCAAGCCATTCCTCTATGGCCAGGTGCTCGACAATGAGGGCAAGCCTATCGAATGGTCATGGCGCGCCAACCGCTTCGCCGATTATTTGATCGACGGCAAAATGAAAAAGCGCTCGGAGCGCTTCCACCAAGTCTATTATGTTGAAATCCCAATGGTGGCCGATCACGCCAACCAGCGAGGTTACAAGTATGCCAGTATTGTTCGCGACGCCTCCCGCCGTTACGGCATTGCCGAAGATCTGATCTATGCCATTATCAAAACCGAGAGCAGTTTCAACCCCTACGCGGTCAGCCATGCCAATGCCTACGGCCTGATGCAGGTAGTACCAAAAACCGCCGGGGCCGATGTGTTCAAGCTAGTGAAAAACAAGCCAGGCATACCGACACCTGAGTACCTGTTTGATCCCGCGCGGAATATTGATACCGGCACAGCCTACTTCTACATCCTGCGTACCCGGTATTTGAAAGACGTCCGTGATCCGCTGTCGCTCCATTACAGCATGATCTCGGCTTACAACGGTGGAACGGGTGGAGTACTCAATACGTTTCACAGCAGTGATCGCAAGCGGGCGATGAACGATTTGAACAGTTTACAACCAAATCAAGTCTACTGGGCACTGACCAACAAGCACCGCAATGCCGAAGCCAGAAGGTATTTGGAAAAAGTCACCGCATTCCAAAAAGAATTTAACCAAGGAAAAATCTGACGCTATGACAAGGAAATAGCCACAATCGGCGTTTCCGAGCAAAAAGCAGGCAACCGAATGCGACAATGAAATTTTTCTAAAAAAATAGTTGACGAAAAGAACGAAAAACCGTTTAATAGCGCTCCGTTGCCTCGATAGCTCAGTCGGTAGAGCAGAGGATTGAAAATCCTCGTGTCGGTGGTTCGATTCCGCCTCGAGGCACCACTTCTTCTCTTTTGAAGAACATGGTGCAAGCAACGACATGTTATTCCCCCTTAGTTCAGTTGGTAGAACGGCGGACTGTTAATCCGTATGTCGCAGGTTCGAGTCCCGCAGGGGGAGCCAAATTCAGTTTTGAGCCAATGGCTTGAAACTAAAAAAGATTTAGTGTGCCGACTTAGCTCAGTAGGTAGAGCAACTGACTTGTAATCAGTAGGTCACCAGTTCGACTCCGGTAGTCGGCACCATCTTTTGCAAAGTAGAACGTAGTTTTACTTTTGCCTCGATAGCTCAGTCGGTAGAGCAGAGGATTGAAAATCCTCGTGTCGGTGGTTCGATTCCGCCTCGAGGCACCATATTTAATTGTGGTGCTAGCAATAGCAACATGATGTAAAAAGAGATAATTCCCCCTTAGTTCAGTTGGTAGAACGGCGGACTGTTAATCCGTATGTCGCAAGTTCAAGTCTTGCAGGGGGAGCCAAACATAGTGTGCCGACTTAGCTCAGTAGGTAGAGCAACTGACTTGTAATCAGTAGGTCACCAGTTCGACTCCGGTAGTCGGCACCATTTATTTTCTTGCTTAGCAAGAATGCAAAGTAGAGACTTAACCATCGCTACTTTTGCCTCGATAGCTCAGTCGGTAGAGCAGAGGATTGAAAATCCTCGTGTCGGTGGTTCGATTCCGCCTCGAGGCACCATATTTAGTTATGGTGCTAGCAATAGCAACATGATGTAAAAAGAGATAATTCCCCCTTAGTTCAGTTGGTAGAACGGCGGACTGTTAATCCGTATGTCGCAAGTTCAAGTCTTGCAGGGGGAGCCACTTTAGAGAAAGCCGTGTCATTTGACGCGGCTTTTTCGTATCTATCGCTCTCTTCGAGCACTTAAACAATCATCCTGTTTATCTTCCTCTCCAAGCTATCTCGTGTGTTTTTTGGCTACGCCTCACCTTTGTTGCGCCTGAAACCAACTTGGCACAGCTTTGAGCCCTTGCCCGTGTCTCAAAGCAGAGTAAACCACGCAATAGCCCCGCCTCTTTCGCAGCCAGCACCTGCAGGCCATCTTTTTTTTGCTAACTTTAATGTCAATAAGATAAAAAAACCAAGGAAGAAAAGATGATCACCCTTTACGGCTATCCGCGTACCCGCTCGCTCCGTGTCTCCTGGTTGCTTGAAGAGCTCAGCCTTGACTGGCAATACCGCTTGGTTAATTTTGCCAAGAATGATCATCGCTCCCCCCAGTTCCTCGCTCTTAATCCCCTGGGAAAAGTCCCCTGCTTATGCGATAACGACATCACCATCTGTGAATCTTCGGCGATTTGCCTATACCTTGCTGAAAAATACGGTCACCACTGGCTGCCAGCACCCGGTACGGCCGAATCAGCCAGCCATCACGAGTGGATCAGCTACATCATTACCGAGCTGGAGCAGCCGCTCTGGAGTATGGGCAAACACCGCTTCGCTCTCCCCGAGTCCATTCGCCTGCCTGAAATGCTCGCGGTTGCTGCCTGGGAATTCAAAAAAGCCCTCAAAGTGGCAGAAAGCCGCATGCAAGGCGACGAGTACTTACTGGGGCATTTTCCAACCGTTGCCGATATTTTACTGGCCCACACTCTCAACTGGGCCATCAAGTTTGATCAGAAACTCCCATTGAAACTTGAGAAATATAGGCAATTTGTGTGTCGCCGACCGGCTCTTTCTCGTGCCCTTGACCGTGAAAACCGAACTCTTCTAGATAGCGATTAACCGCGCTATAAGCCGTTTCTCGTCAACAATAAGTTCAAAAACCGAGCAATCAGCGCAAAAAAGGCAAAGTCAGTATATTTTTATCAAAAAACCATTGACGCAAAGGCCGAAAACCTTTTTAATGCGCCCCGTTGCCTCGATAGCTCAGTCGGTAGAGCAGAGGATTGAAAATCCTCGTGTCGGTGGTTCGATTCCGCCTCGAGGCACCATATTCATATTGTGGTGCTAGATAGCAACATGATTTAAAAGAGATAATTCCCCCTTAGTTCAGTTGGTAGAACGGCGGACTGTTAATCCGTATGTCGCAGGTTCGAGTCCCGCAGGGGGAGCCAAACTCAGTTTTGAGCCAATGGCTTGAAACTAAAAAAGATACAGTGTGCCGACTTAGCTCAGTAGGTAGAGCAACTGACTTGTAATCAGTAGGTCACCAGTTCGACTCCGGTAGTCGGCACCATCTTTTGCAAAGTAGAACGTAGTTTTACTTTTGCCTCGATAGCTCAGTCGGTAGAGCAGAGGATTGAAAATCCTCGTGTCGGTGGTTCGATTCCGCCTCGAGGCACCATATTTAATTGTGGTGCTAGCAATAGCAACATGATGTAAAAAGAGATAATTCCCCCTTAGTTCAGTTGGTAGAACGGCGGACTGTTAATCCGTATGTCGCAAGTTCAAGTCTTGCAGGGGGAGCCAAACATAGTGTGCCGACTTAGCTCAGTAGGTAGAGCAACTGACTTGTAATCAGTAGGTCACCAGTTCGACTCCGGTAGTCGGCACCATTTATTTTCTTGCTTAGCAAGAATGCAAAGTAGAGACTTAACCATCGCTACTTTTGCCTCGATAGCTCAGTCGGTAGAGCAGAGGATTGAAAATCCTCGTGTCGGTGGTTCGATTCCGCCTCGAGGCACCATATTTAGTTATGGTGCTAGCAATAGCAACATGATGTAAAAAGAGATAATTCCCCCTTAGTTCAGTTGGTAGAACGGCGGACTGTTAATCCGTATGTCGCAAGTTCAAGTCTTGCAGGGGGAGCCAAATAAATCTTAAGCCTTGTGCTTGAGTTAATAAAAATAATTTGCCGACTTAGCTCAGTAGGTAGAGCAACTGACTTGTAATCAGTAGGTCACCAGTTCGACTCCGGTAGTCGGCACCATTTTTGAAACCTCATCTTTGATGAGGTTTTTTTTTGCGTGCAATTCCTCTTCCCCCCCTAGCAGCCATAAGCACCATCGCGCATATTGGGGAAATCAACGCGGTTAGGTAGAATAAAGAGCTAGTATCAACAGGTTGCGCCGGACACCATGGCCAGTATCAAACTATCAGTAGAGCGCTTAACCGAGGGGCTATATATCAAGCTGCCTTTGCAATGGACCGATCATCCGTTTCTGCTGAACCACTTCAAAATCAAAGACAGCCAACAAATTCGTCTGATCAAGAACCTGGGCATAAAGCACGTCCTGCTGATCCCGGAGAAAAGCGACAGCCAGCCTCTTGACCCGGACAATACCCTAGAGGCCATCAGCGAGCACGAGAGCCGCTTTCTCGACCAGCAAGCTGAAAAGCTATGGCAAGAAAAACAAGGCCGCATAGAGAAACTCAAGAACTACAAGCGCAAACTGCAACGCTGTGAAAAGAACTTTTCCCGTTCGATGGCACAACTGCGCTCGATTGTCGGTAAAATCAAAAGCCGCCCAGTGACTGCTGTCAAAGAAGCCGAAATGCTGGTCGAAGAGATGGTCGACGCCCTGCTTGAAGCCGACAATGTCGCCCTGCACCTCATGAATGAGGGCTGCGACAATGAAGATATCTACAGCCACTCGCTGAACGTCGCCATCATGTCAATGATGCTGGCCCGCTCCAGTGGTATGGCAGGGCAGGATATCAAGACGATTGCCATCGGAGCCCTGTTCCATGATATGGGCAAAATGAAGGTGCCAACGGCCATTACCCGTAAGACGACACCGTTAACCGAACCGGAGGAGAACTATCTAAAACTCCACCCCAAATACAGTGTCGACCTGGCCAACTTGTCTGATAGCTTTCCGCAGCAGGCCAAGGCTATCCTTACCCAGCACCACGAACTGCTTGATGGCAGCGGCTATCCCAAGCAGCTGATGGCAGATCAAATCGATACCAAAGCCCAATTGGTTGCAGTGGTCAATGCCTATGACAACCTGTGCCACCCGCAGGATCCAGCCAAGGCGAAGATCCCCTACAGCGCCCTCTCCTACTTGTTCAAGCATAAAAAAGACCAGTACAACAATGATTACCTGGCCTTACTGATCCGCTTACTCGGGGTTTATCCGCCGGGCAGTGTGGTCCAGCTGTCAAATCAGCAATTAGGCTTGGTTATTTCGGTTAACTCAGAGAGCCTGCTAACGCCCAATATCTTGCTCTATGATCCAACCGTCCCCTCTAACGAGGCGCCAATCATTGATTTGGAAGAAAGCCACCTGTGTATCGAGCAAGTTATCCACCCGAATAAACTACCGGATAAGATTCACGACTACCTCAATCCCCGGAGCCGGATCTCTTTCTACTTCGATCCTGATGACTAAGCCTTTTCTTCAGCAAAGAACATAAAAAAACACCCCTATTATCGATAATAGGGGTGCTCATCTGCCGGTAAAAAATCCTTACCAGCTGAACATCTCTTTTATCCACCCGGCTGGCTTGTTACCGTCGCAGTAGCCTTTGACCGAGCCATCCTGATCCCACATTGGCAACGAATGCTGGCCGGCACAGTCCCTGACCAAGGTGCCGTTAGGCATCTGACTGAACTTGGCCGTAGTCAACTTCTGCGGCCAAGGCAGCGCCAAGCGCTCGGGTTGACGACGCTTGAGGTAATCACTATACAGTCGCAGTGCACCGGCAGAGCCGGTCAGGTTGACGGGTTTGTTATCATCGCGGCCAACCCAGACAGTCACCACTTCACGCCCGTCGGCACCGACATACCAGCTATCGCGGTTTTTATCCGTTGTACCGGTCTTTCCGGCCAGGGCCGCCCAGCCAAATTGAGGTTGAAGAAAACGTGCCGTACCTTGAGAGACCACGTTTTTCATCCCATAGGTGGTCAGCCACGCCGCCTGCTCCGGTACTGTCTGGCTTGCCCTTGGCATCCACTGGTAAAGCTGGTTGCCCTGCTGGTCTACAACAGCCCGCAGAGCCGTGAGATCGGCTTTAAGTCCACCGCTGGCAACCGACTGGTACATCTGGGTCACCTCAAACGGCGTCAGGGTGAAAGCCCCCAGCAGGATAGATGGCAGTTTAGGTACCTCGCCACGATCAATGCCCAAGTCCACCATGGTATCTATCACTTCGTTCAACCCAACCTGCATGCCAAGGTTGACCGTAGGGACGTTGAGCGATTTTGCCAGCGCATAGTAAAGCGGCACTTCACCGCGAAACTTGCGATCATAGTTGCGCGGCTGCCAGTTTTTTCCTTTGCTGCCGCTGAGCATTATGGGTTTATCTTCAACCGTTGTGGCCAGGGAGAACTGCTCGGGGTGGCGCAGGGCGGCAAGGTAGACCGCCGGCTTGACCAGCGAGCCGATTTGACGGCTGGCATCCAGTGCGCGATTGAAGCCAGCATAGCCCGGATTACTGCCGCCGATCATCGCCCGGATCTCACCGGTGCGCCGGTCGGCGGCCACCAGTGCCGTTTCAAGCCCAACGCCCGCTTTCTGCTTGAGCTTGGGTACCATACTGACCACCGCGTCCTCAGCCTCCTTCTGCGACAAAGGATCCAGGGTACTGAAGATCCGCAGGCCAACGCCCGGGGTGTAGTTATTGCCGACCCGCAGCTGTAGTTCGCGGCGCAACTGCTGGAAATAAGCCGGTTGGCGACGGGCGATCATCGGCCGGGATTGAACATCCAACGGCCTTGACGCTGCCAGTTCATAGTCCGCGCCAGATAGGGTCCCGCTGTCCATCATCAACCTCAACACCAAGTCGCGACGCTGCTTGGCACGCTCGGGGTTGCGCCATGGGTTGTAGTAGGACGGTCCTTTTGCCATGGCCACCAGTAGGGCCTGCTGATCGATCCTGAGCTCCTGCAGCGGACGGCCGAAATACAATCTCGCTCCTAAGCCGAAGCCATGAACCTCCTTGCCGCCATTTTGTCCCAAGTAGATCTCATTGAGGTAGGCCTCGAGGATCTGATCTTTGCTATAACGATAATCCAGGATAATGGCGATGTAGGCCTCCCGGATCTTCCGCCATAGCGAACGCTCACGGGACAGGAACATATTCTTGGCCAACTGCTGGGTCAGGGTGCTCCCCCCCTGCACGGTTCTTCCCGCCTTGAGGTTGACCACCATCGCCCGGGCGATGGCCAGAGGCGATACGCCATCATGATGGTAGAAATCACGGTCTTCTGTCACCAGCAAGGCATCAACCAGGACTTCGGGGAACTGCTCACGCGGCAAGAATAACCGCTGTTCACTTTCTCCAGTTTCCAGCATCCCCAGCATCTTGGGCTCGATCCGTACGTAACCAAGCTGGCGCTTGGATCCCGCTTCCTGAATACTTTTCAGCTCGCTGCCATCAAAAGTCAGCATAATATGCCGAGCGCCCTCAGGGCCGTCGGCAAACTCAAAGGGGCGGCGGATCACCTCAATACGGGTCGACGAAGATGAGTACTCGCCATTGCGTTGCGGGGTGCGCACCTTGTGATACTGCAGTAAATCCAACTCGCGGCGGACTTCATTAAGGGTGATCGCCTGTCCCGGCTGCAAATCCAGTACCCGGCCGTAAACAACAGCAGGTAGGTTCCACAGCTGGCCATCAAAACGATCACGGACAATGTTATCGAGGTAGATCCCAACCACCAGCAGCACTGCCAGAACAACAATGGAGACCTTCAGGCCAAACCCGACCACCCATTTGAACCATCCTGGTAACCCCTGACGTTTCCCCTTGGTACTCTTTTTGCGGCTACGGGTCGACTTGGCCGGGCGCTTCTTGGCCGTTGCCTTGTTTGGGTTCGCAGCCGCCGGCTTGCGCTTGCGCACCGGCTTTTTGGTACCGTCCTTTCCCGTGGCGGGCTTTTGGGGTGCCAGCGCCACCGAACGCCTTGCTTGCTCTGTCATCATGATCTTCTTTTATTACATGTATTTTTTTGTTTTTTTCGTCGGCTCGTGGTTGGCAGGATCATCCGGCCAAGGGTGTTTAGGGTAACGCCCTTTCATCTCTTTTTGCACCTCGCGGTAGGCTCCCTGCCAAAAGGCCGCCAAGTCACGGGTGATTTGTAATGGCCGCTGTGCCGGTGAAAGCAACTCCAGCACTACGGCGATTTTGCCGTTGGCTATCAGCGGCGAGGCTTTTTCGCCAAACATTTCCTGCAGCTTGACCGCCAGTACCGGATGTTGGCCCTGCAGGTAGCGAATCGCATAGCGTGAGCCCGTCGGCACCGTGTAGTGGGTGGGAAGCGCATTATCGAGCGCTTGTTTCTTGTCCCAGCCAAGCCGCGCTTCCAGTGCCGCCACCAAGTCAATCCGCTCCAGGGCCTTGAGGGTTTTCATCCCGTTCATGTAAGGCAGCAGCCACGTATCCGCTTCCGCCAACAGGGCAGCTTCATCCATTGCCGGCAACGCCAGCTCTGGCAGCCATTCGGCGGCACAGCGGGCACGGAGCAATAATCCTTCCGATGCCTTCCCCCACGGCAAGATGCCTAGCCCCTTGCGCACAATAGCATTGAGCAGGGCTTCGCTGGCCTTGGCGGGATCAGGTTCGCCCATCGGCTGGCGCTCCAGCACCAACTTGCCACAACACAAATGCCTCTCTGCGGTCAGCCGGCCTTTCTTGTCATCCCAATCCAGCCACTCCCGCCACACAAACAAGTGGGGCAAGCTTTGCTGCAGCGCTGCCAAATGGGCGGGAGCCGCTGAGAAAATCCGACTGTCCCCCTGCCGGGTCTTGATGATATCGGCAACCACCAGCAGCGCTTCATCTGCCAACGGTTCATCCGGCATCATCATTGCCCCTTGGCCGTTAGCCAGCTGATATCGGCTGTCTTTACCGCGGGACAAGGCGATCCTGTCCGGGAAGCCAGCAGCCAGCAAAGGGGCGATCCACTCGCTGGCAACCTTGGGCCTTGTTTGCTTGGCCCCCAGCTTCGCTAAGTGCTGGGAGGCCCGTTGCAGATAGGCCTTGCTGCGTGATTGCTTGCCACTCTCAACAAGATTGAGCTGAAAGTGCAAATCCGGGTTATTGCTGCCCCTTGGCGGCTCTTCAAGCAAGGCGACCATCAGAGCGGCGGTTGCCATGGCCTGCTCCCCGTGCTGTTGCGCCATCAGTAACATCGCCGCATGGCGGGGATCGACACCCAGCGCCTGTATCGCCGTACCCATCTCGGTCATACGGCCAGCGTCATCCAACGCCCCCAAGCTCACCAATAGCGCATGGGCTTGTTTCAGAGCAGGCGCTGGCGGCAAGTCCAACCAATGCAGATCAGCGGCTGACTGGCAGCCCCATTGTGCCAGCTCCATTGCCAGCGAAGTGAGATCTGCCCGTAAGATCTCCGGTTGCGGTGTGGCAGGCTGGCGTGCCAGCATCTCCTCACTATATAACCGTAGGCACATACCCGGCTCCAAACGGCCGGCACGACCGGCACGCTGCTCGGCAGAAGAGCGGGCAATTCGGACCGACTCAAGACGGCTGATCCCGGTTTTCGGATCCCAAAGGGCGATACGCTCCAGCCCGCAGTCCACCACCATTCGGATCCCCTCAATGGTCAAACTGGTTTCGGCTATATTGGTTGCCAGCACCACCTTGCGCTTGCCTTTCGGGGCCGGGGTTATCGCTTGCTGTTGCTGACTACCGGTTAGCTGACCGTATAGCGGGCACACCAAGACATCTTGGCCGAGCAAGCCGTCAAGCTGCTCAGCCAAACGGCGGATCTCCCCCGCCCCCGGCAAAAAGACCAGCATTGAGCCAGGCTCGGTAGACAGCAGCGCGGAAATCTCACGGGCTGTAGCCTCTATGAACCGGGTCTGATCGGCAAGTTTCTGGTAGCGCAGCTCAACGGGATAGCTGCGCCCTTCTGACTCAATGTATCCGGCCTCAGGCAGTAGGCCAGTAAGGGCATCGGCATCCAGCGTCGCTGACATCACCAACAACTTGAGATCGTCGCGCAGCGCTTCTTGTACTTCCAGCGCCAGCGCCAGTGAGGTATCGGCATGGATACTGCGTTCGTGGAACTCATCGAAAATAAGCAAATCGATCCCTGTCAGCTCAGGATCTTGCTGCAGCATCCGGGTCATCACCCCCTCGGTGACAATCTCCAGCCGGGTATCACGGCTGACCCGGGTCTCTCCCCTGACCCGCAGGCCGATGGTTTCTCCGACCTGCTCACCAAGCTGGGAGGCCAGGTAGCGGGCAATGTTCCTCGCAGCCAACCGGCGCGGCTCCAGCATCACTATCTTGCCCGCGACGGCTTCCTGTTGCAGGAGCACCAGAGGCAAGCGGGTCGACTTACCAGCACCGGGCGGGGCTTTGAGGATCAGTTGCGCGCAGGCATCAAGTTGGGTCAGCAGTGCTGGAAGCACGTCATCAATAGGCAGTTGTGACAATGGGAACACCTTGTGTCATATTCAATTTAGGCTTGACCATTGTACCTTATACCCGTTGATTTTGATGGATGTGAATACACTGGCAATCAAGCGCCTTGCGCCTGCCCCTTTTCATTCTTGCTGATAGGCAGGATATTACTCATTTTGGTATTTACCTCATGAAAGAGAAAAAGCAGCGCCTATTCTTTGCATTGGCCCCCGATCATAGCGACGAGGCTTTTCGCCGCCTCACCCACCTGTCGGCGGTCTGTGGCCAGTTCGGCCGCCCGGTCAGTGCCGATAACCTCCATATCACTCTGGCCTTTCTCGGCATGGTGACCACCGAGCAGGCAGAGGCGATCGTGACCGCCACCGAGCAACTCAGGCCCCCACAGGCCTTTTCTTTGCAACTGAACACATTAGGGTACTGGAAACGCAGCAAGGTTATCTGGGTGGCCCCTGAGCAGCCTCCCGCCGCATTATTGACACTGGCACAGCAACTGAAAGACTTAGCCCTCAGTTGCGGCCTCGAACAAGAGTCACGCCCCTACCGCCCCCATGTCACCCTTGCCAAATCCGCCACCCGACGCCCAGAGCCGCTACCGCTATTCGACAAAATAGATTTTCACTTCAATCACTTTGGCCTGTATATTTCCGAATCAGTCAGCCATGACGGCCGCCAGAGCGTCCATTACCGGAGCCTCGGACAATGGTCACTCACCAGCCGTTACCAATAATAACCCAAGGACAAGGCATGAAGTTCACCCCGCCACTGCAATCAGCGACCCTTATCAAGCGCTATAAGCGGTTTCTCGCCGACATCACCCTGCCTGACGGCTCTGTCACCACCATCCACTGTGCCAATACCGGGGCCATGACCGGATGTGCCGAACCAGGCAACACCGTGTGGTATTCAACATCCGATAACCCAAAGCGAAAATATCCGCATAGTTGGGAATTATCGCAAACTCCGGAAGGACACAGTATTTGCGTCAACACCGCCCAGGCCAACCGGTTAGTGGTGGAAGCAATTAACAAGAATGCCATCACAGAATTGAAAGGCTATGCATCACTCCGTACCGAAGTTAAGTATGGTTGTGAAAACAGCAGGATAGATATTCTGTTACAAGACGAAGAAAAGCCTGACTGCTACGTCGAGGTAAAGAGTGTCACCCTGCTGGAGCAGGGAAAGGAAGGGCAAGGGTACTTCCCGGATGCAGTCACCTCCCGAGGACAAAAACACCTGCGGGAGTTAATAGAAGTGGCACAAAATGGTGAGCGTGCCATACTTTTTTTCGCCATTTTACATTCGGGGATTGAAAAAGTATCTGCGGCACACCATATAGACCCGGATTACTTTTCATTAATTAAGCAAGCAGAACGGGCTGGCGTAGAGATCCTGTGTTACAAGGCGGTATTGAAACCAACGGAACTCTATCTTGACCATTGCATAAAATTCAACCAGTAACTACCTCAAAGTGATGCTTTCTTCACATTGGTATAAAATTGAATATATGCAGCAATTGCCACACCACTCCCTTTCTGCTATAGATACCGCCCAAATTTAACCAGTGACGGTTATTAGGTATATTAGGAGATGCTATATGCCAGAGAGCAACGTTAAAAAATCGCTAGGCATCCTGGCTATTGCTGGGGTTGAACCTTACCAGGAAAAAGCTGGCGAAGAATACATGGGTGAAGCTCAGCTAGAGCACTTCCGTAAAATTCTAGATGCCTGGCGCAACCAGCTACGCGAAGAAGTTGATCGTACTGTAAACCACATGCAGGATGAAGCGGCCAACTTCCCAGATCCCGTTGACCGAGCTGCTCAGGAAGAAGAGTTCAGTCTGGAGCTACGCAACCGAGATCGCGAACGCAAGCTGATCAAGAAAATCGAAAAAACGCTTCAGCGTATTGAAGATGACGATTTCGGTTTCTGTGAATCTTGCGGTATTGAGATTGGTATCCGCCGTCTGGAAGCCCGTCCAACAGCCGACCTATGCATCGACTGTAAGACGCTGGCTGAAATCAAAGAAAAACAGATGGCCGGCTAAGTACGCTACGTACTGCACCATGATAGTCAAGAGGGAGCGCCAAGCTCCCTTTTTCGTTTAATACCATACTGAATACTATTCTGACCAATCAGAGAGTAATATTCAGTTTGGTATAGTGATTTTTTTATGAGTACAATCAAGCAATATATCGGTCGCTTCGCCCCCTCTCCATCAGGCCCACTGCACTTCGGCTCACTGGTTGCCGCCCTTGGCAGCTACCTTCAGGCCAAAGCAAACCAAGGTACTTGGTTGGTCAGGATGGAAGATCTGGATCCACCACGGGAAATGCCCGGTGCGGCGGATGATATCCTGCGCACTCTGGAAGCCTATGGCCTCGAGTGGGACGGCGGTATCATGTACCAAAGCCAGCGCCACGACGCGTATCAAGCCCAGATAGAGAGCTGGCTTGACCACCAACAAGCGTATTACTGCCAATGTACCCGTAAGCAAATCAAGCAAGCAGGAGGCTTCTACCCAGGTAGCTGCCGGGCCAAACAGCTGGATGAGGCTGGCAATGCTATCCGCCTAAAGGTTGACGCCCCCGTGCTGGCTTTCGACGACCTGCTGCATGGCCATATCAGCATCCCTGCTCCGCTCGCTGAGGAAGACTTTATTATCCGCCGCCGCGATGGCTTATTCGCCTATAATCTGGCTGTAGTGCTGGATGATATCGAGCAAGGGATCACTGAAGTGGTTCGCGGCGCCGATTTAATTGAACCAACCGGCCGCCAGATTGGGCTATACCGCCTGCTCGGCCAACCGGAAGTAAATTATCTGCACCTGCCACTGGCAGTGACAGAGAGTGGCAACAAGCTATCAAAGCAGAACCATGCCCCGGCAATCGACAAGGCTAACCCAAGACCAGCCCTTATCGAAGCAATACGGTTTCTGGGCATGCAGCCGCCGGTTGATCTGGCCAGCTCATCAACCCGCGATATCCTACTTTGGGGCATTGCCCATTGGCAGCTATCAAACCTGCCGCAAACAACGGCGATTACCCTGGCCCCGTTTCCCCCTTCACACGGATGAAACCGAGCGCCTGCAGTTTTATCGCCCAGTAACAGTTAACCGCCTTGTTTACCTCAAAGTGGCTGAAAATGGCCTTCAAAATGCAAGGAAACAAGCGCTAGGATTCTAAAATGGGCTGCTGTGATATATGATATGCGGCTGTTTGTTGAATCCGAACCACATAAATGAGGTGTATTATCTTTAATCGAGTCGCCAGCTTTTGCCGTAAGGTACTGAATCGAGACGCAAGTGATCTCGACCATGAGGAACTCGCCTTGCAAGTTTATCAGCGCCAAGAGCACGGTATTTCACGTAAAGATATCAGCGAAAATGCGCTGAAGGTCCTTTACCGCCTAAATAAAGCCGGATATGACGCCTATCTGGTAGGTGGTGGTGTTCGCGATCTCCTGTTGGACAAACAACCTAAAGACTTCGACATTGCCACCAATGCTACGCCGGAAGAGATCAAGCAGCTATTTCGTAACTGCCGCCTGATTGGCC
Organism: Photobacterium lutimaris; assembly: GCF_003025555.1. Classification (GTDB taxonomy): domain Bacteria; phylum Pseudomonadota; class Gammaproteobacteria; order Enterobacterales; family Vibrionaceae; genus Photobacterium; species Photobacterium lutimaris. Next base: position 94,211 of record NZ_PYMH01000008.1, read on the forward strand.
GCCGTTTCCGCTTGGCTCATATCCTGTTTGGTCGTGATGTTATCGAGGTAGCAACCTTCCGTGGCCACCATGCAGATGCTAAGCCAAGCCTGAAAGACAAGAAACAGGTCTCGGCCCAGAGCCAAGAAGGCATGCTGCTACGTGACAATGTCTACGGCACCATCGAAGAAGATGCTGAACGCCGTGACTTCACGATCAATGCCCTGTATTACAGCATCAAGGATTTTACCGTTGCCGATTATGTCAACGGGGTCGAAGATCTCGACAACCGCATTGTCCGCCTGATTGGTGATCCTGAAACCCGCTACCGAGAAGATCCGGTTCGTATGCTTCGTGCGGTACGCTTTGCCGCCAAGTTAGATATGACCATTGAGCCAGCCACCGCTGGTCCAATTAAGCAGCTATCAACTTTGCTGCAGGATATTCCAGCCGCCCGCTTGTTCGAGGAAAGCCTCAAGCTGCTTCAGTCCGGTGATGGTCTTGCCACCTACAAGTTGTTGCGCGAATACAACTTGTTCCAGCAACTGTTCCCGCTTCTGAGCGAGCACTTCACCGAAGATCACAGCAGCCAGACCGAGCTGATGATCGAGCATATTCTAGCTGCGACCGACAAGCGTATCGGCGACGGAAAACGCGTTAACCCCGCCTTTATGTTCGCCGCTATGCTGTGGTACCCGCTGGTTACCCGCGCCGAAGAAGTCGCCTTTACCAGTGGTCTGGCCTACTATGATGCCTTTATGGTGGCGGCTAATGATATTCTCGATGAACAGGTCAAGAGCATTGCTATCCCGCGCCGCTTTACGACCACGATCCGTGATATCTGGCAGCAGCAGACTCGCTTCAGCCGCCGTAACGGCAAACGTGCCTTCAAGATGATGGAGCACCCGAAATTCCGTGCAGCCTTCGATTTCTTGGAAATGCGCGGTAACTTCGAGAGCAAAGAGATTGCCGACCTCGCCCTGTGGTGGGATCAATTCCAGCACGGTGACCGCAACCTGCGACACAAGATGGTTCAGGAAATCAACGAGGGGGGCTCGGGTGCACCTCGCAGCCGTCGCCGCCGTCCGCAGCGCCGCAAGAAGCCACAGGCTAAATCATCATGATCCTGACCTACATTGCGATCGGCAGTAATCTGTCCGATCCTGTCGCTCAGGCCAACAGTGCGATCGAGGTGCTCAAGCAGCACCCCGATCTCAACGTAACCGCCGTGTCCTCGCTCTACAGCAGCACCCCAATGGGGCCGCAGGACCAGCCTGACTACATCAATGCCGTCGTTGCTGTCGAAACCGAACTCAGCCCGCTCGCCCTGCTCGACTGCACCCAGTCCATCGAGCAAGAGCACGGCCGTGTCCGCAAAGCTGAGCGCTGGGGGCCACGTACCCTGGATCTCGATATCGTCCTCTACGGCGACCTGGAATATCACTGCGAGCGCCTTACGGTGCCGCACTATGGAATGAAAGACCGCGAGTTCGTGTTATACCCACTCGCTGAAATTGCCCCTGAGTTGGTACTGCCAGACCACACGCCGCTGACCGCTTTGCTTGAGCAGGTAGACCGTAACGGGCTGAGCATCTGGTCTCAGTAGCCGTTTCTCAGGACCAAAGGGAGAAAACATGAAAAAGATCACTATCAACGACCTGATGAAATGGAAGCAGGAAGGTCGTAAATTTGCCTCAGTTACCGCGTATGATGCCAGCTTTTCACAACTGTTCGAGCAGCAAAATGTGCCGGTGATGCTGGTCGGTGACTCATTGGGCATGGTACTGCAAGGCAAGCCAGACACCTTGCCGGTAACGGTTGAAGAAATCGCTTACCACACCCGCAGTGTTCGTGCTGGCAGCCCGAATTCGCTGCTGATGGCCGATATGCCATTTATGAGCTACGCCACACCAGAGCAGGCTTGCGAGAATGCTGCCACACTCATGCGTGCTGGTGCCAACATGGTCAAGCTGGAAGGCGGTGCATGGCTCGCTGAAACCGTGACCAAATTGACCGAGCGTGCCGTACCTGTTTGTGCGCATTTGGGGCTAACCCCTCAATCAGTCAATATTTTTGGCGGCTATAAAGTGCAAGGACGTGACTCCGACCACGCTGAGCAGATGGTAAAAGATGCTATCCTGCTGAAAAACGCGGGTGCACAGATCATCTTACTGGAATGCGTACCAGTCAGCCTGGCAGAGCGCATCACCAAAGCCGTTGAAGTACCGGTTATCGGTATCGGAGCAGGCAATGTAACCGATGGTCAGATCCTGGTCATGCACGATATGTTTGGGATCTCAGCCAACTATATCCCTCGTTTCTCCAAGAACTACCTGGCAGAAACCGGCGAGATGCGCGCAGCCGTCACCAAATACCTAGAAGATGTCGAGGCCGGAACCTTCCCGGGCCCAGAACATACCTTTGAATAAGGAATATAAATGCAAACATTCGCCGAGATTGCCCAGATCCGAGAGCAAGTCCGTAGCTGGCGCCGTGAAGGCCGTCGAATTGCTTTCGTTCCGACCATGGGAAACCTGCATGAAGGCCACCTGACGCTGGTCCGCAAAGCCCGTGAATTGGCAGACGTGGTTGTAGTCAGCATTTTTGTTAATCCGATGCAGTTCGACAAAGCAGACGATCTTGATAACTACCCGCGCACACTGGAAGACGATCTGGCCAAGCTGAACAACGAAGGGGTTGAGCTGGTCTTTACGCCGACGCCCGATAGCATGTATCCCGAAGGCCTGGATCGCCAAACCTATGTTGAGGTACCTGGACTCTCCACCATGCTTGAAGGGGCACTGCGCCCGAGCCATTTCCGTGGCGTCTCGACGATTGTGACCAAGCTGTTCAATATTGTGCAGCCAGATATTGCCTGTTTTGGTGAGAAGGACTACCAGCAACTGGCCCTGATCCGCCAGATGGTGATCGATCTCGCCATGGATATCGAGGTTATCGGCGTCGCAACGGTACGTGAGATGGATGGCCTGGCCATGAGCTCACGCAACGGCTACCTAACGGTCGACGAGCGCCAGCGTGCACCGGTACTGGCCCGCACCATGCGCTGGATCAGCAGTCAAATGCGTGGTGGCCGCACCGATTACGCTGAAATCGTAGTGGATGCCAACGACCAGTTGCGCGCCGCTGGATTGCAACCGGATGAAGTCTATATCCGCGATGCGGTCAGTCTGCAGCCTGTCAGCGAAGACACCCAGCAAGCGGTGATTTTGATGTCAGCCTTCCTCGGCAAGGCACGCCTTATCGACAACCAAGTGGTTGAGCTCAATACGTCAACGGCAACCGCTGTGGAAGAGTAATCCTCCTTTGTGACCACCATAAAAAATCCCGGCCAAGGCCGGGATTTTTGTTTTTATGCTAACCGCTTTGGCCCGCCAGTTATGAGCGCAGACCAATACCCCGCGAGATCAAGTAGTAACACAGGCTATACAGGATAGCGGTGAAAACACCCAGCACCGCGAAAGAGGTGCCGATACCGACATCTGACACCCCGAGGAAGCCATAGCGGAACGCATTGACCATGTAGACAATCGGGTTCAGCTTAGACACACCCTGCCAGAATTCCGGCAGCAGGCTCAGTGAGTAGAACACGCCCCCAAGATAGGTCAACGGGGTCAGCACAAAGGTCGGGATAATACTGATATCATCAAAGGTCTTGGCAAAGATGGCATTAATCAGCCCACCCAGTGAGAACACCACCGAGGTCATCAAGACTGTCGCGACGACAACGCCAAAGTGGGCGATCTGCAGGTCGACAAACAACAATGACACCGCCGAGACAATCACGCCGACACCAAGGCCACGCAATACCCCACCACCGACAAAACCGGCAATAATGATATAGTTCGGCACCGGTGCCACCAGCAACTCTTCGATATTGTGCTGGAACTTGGCGCTGAAGAAGGAGGAGGCCACGTTAGAGTATGAGTTGGTGATCACCGACATCATGATCAGGCCAGGCACAATATACTCCATGTAGCTGAAACCACCCATCTCCCCAATCCGACTGCCGATAAGGTTACCGAATATCACAAAATACAAGGTCATGGTAATAGCCGGCGGCACCATGGTCTGTACCCAGATCCGGGCAAAGCGATTCACCTCTTTGGTGATCAGACTCTTGAATGCGATCCAATACTGCCGGTTCATGATTGGGCTCCTTGCTTGCTCTTACTATTGGCTACCAGAGTCACGAATAACTCTTCAAGGCGGTTAGCCTTATTGCGCATTGAAATAACATCAATCCCCTGCTCGGTCAGCAGAGTAAACACTTGATTGAGGCTATCCCCTTTTTGGATATCGACTTCCAGGGTATGGTTGTCCGGCAGCGTCCAACCGATACCTTCGAGCGCAGGCTTGTTGCCATTCAGCTTCACATCCAGAATAAAGGTTTCGACCTCCAGTTTGCCAAGCAGTGCTTTCATCGAGGTATTTTCAATCAACTCGCCATGGTTGATGATGCCGATATTGCGGCACAGCATCTCCGCTTCTTCGAGGTAGTGGGTGGTGAGGATAATCGTCACTCCTTCACGGTTGATTTCACGCAGGAAATCCCACATCGAACGACGCAATTCAATATCCACCCCGGCGGTTGGCTCATCGAGGATCAGCAACCGCGGCTCATGCATCAGCGCACGGGCAATCATCAGGCGGCGCTTCATCCCACCAGAAAGGTTACGGGCACGCTCTTTGCGCTTACCCCACAGATCCAGTTGGGAGAGATACTTCTTCGCCCTCTCCTTAGCCAGCTCCTTTTCCACTCCGTAGTACCCGGCCTGATTGATCACGATCTGCTCGACCGTCTCAAATTGGTTGAAGTTGAACTCCTGCGGCACCAGCCCCAGTTGCTTTTTGGCCTCGACCAATTGGGTATCAAGGTCATAACCAAAGACCTTTACCTCGCCGGAGGTTTTGTTAACGAGAGAACTGATGATGCCAATGGTGGTTGACTTCCCAGCACCGTTGGGACCAAGCAAAGCAAAAAAGTCGCCCTCATTAACACATAGGCTCATATTTTTCAGTGCATTAACGCCACCTTTATAGGTTTTGTTTAAGTTTTTTATTTCCAAAGCGTTCATAAAATGCGATCTTAATGTTAGAAACTTTCTTCGGACAACTACTCCGATTTGATATCCAGATAGCTTGTGTATAGTTACATCCGGTTTACATCGGTCTCAGAACTCCCGCAGGACTGATACCTATGTAAATTGTATTTCCTCAGCACAAGGGATCTTCCTTGTGCTACGGGTATAAAATATCAGAGAAAGGCATCATCATGGCAGATATAAAACAGCTATTCGCAAATAACGTAGCTTGGTCAGAGAACATTAAGGAAGAAAAGCCTGAGTTCTTCAGCCACCTTGCGGAGGCCCAACACCCTGAATACCTCTGGATCGGCTGTGCCGACAGCCGAGTTCCCGCCGAACGCCTAACCGGATTGGACTCCGGCGAGCTATTTGTTCACCGTAACGTCGCCAACCAAGTGATACACACCGATCTCAACTGCCTCTCAGTGGTTCAGTATGCGGTTGATGTACTGAAAGTGCGTCATATCATTGTTTGCGGCCACTATGGCTGTGGCGGGGTCACCGCCGCTATCGAGAACCCACAGCTTGGCCTTATCAACAACTGGCTACTGCATATCCGCGATCTTTACATGAAGCACCGTTCCGACTTAGGCCAACTACCACGCGAGAAGTGGGACAACAAACTGTGCGAGATCAACGTTGCCAGTCAAGTTTACAACCTCGGTAACTCGACCATCATGCAACAGGCGTGGGAGCGTGGACAGCAAGTCAAAATCCATGGCTGGATCTACGGTATCAACGATGGGGTACTGAGTGACCTAGGAGTCACGGCAACGAGCCGCGAATCACTGGAAGTGGCCTATCAGGCGGCCATGGCGGAAATACTGCCGGGTTTCAACGAGAAATAACCCAGCTCCCCCCAAGTCATGTCAAAATGCTGAGATAGACAAGCAATAAAAAAGCGACTGCTCGCAGTCGCTTTTTAATACCTGTAACCCCGATGATTTAATCTTCCAGAGGGATAACCTTGCCGATAAATGGCAAGTGGCGGTATTTCTGCGCGTAATCGATACCAACGCCTACCACGAACTCGTCAGGGATCTCGAAACCCACCCATTTAACGTCAACGTTAACTTCACGGCGCTCCGGCTTATCCAGCAGGGTACAGATCTCAATCGAATTAGGCTCACGCAGCGACAGGATCTCACGTACCTTGTTCAAGGTATTACCGGTATCGATAATATCTTCAACCAACAGTACATCCTTGCCCTTGATGTCATCATCCAAGTCTTTAAGGATACGGACATCACGGTTGCTTTCCATGGTATTGCCATAGCTTGATGCCGTCATGAAGTCGACTTCATGCGGAAGTTCAATTGCACGAGCCAGATCGGCCATAAATACAAACGAGCCGCGTAGCAGGCCCACCATCACAAGATCTTGAGAGTCTTTATAATGTTCAGTAATTTGCTTTCCTAGCTCTAATACACGTGCCTGAACATCCTGCTCAGAAATCATTACTTCAATGGTATGTTTCATCTTTATCTCCATCAGTACGGCTCAATCAGCCGCCTGTCGGCTTGCGGTAAAAACGGACCCTTATTCTACCACCCCTAAAAAGTAATAGTTATTTTATCGATCCTGTCAATTATATGATACAGAATGAATAAAACACGATTGAATATGGACGGTTGCTACGGTAAAGTGACAACGCGTACAAAACATAACCAAAACAAAGACAATTGAGCTAGGAATCATCGACATGGATACGATCGCAAAAAAAACAAGGACTCGTCTATCCCCTGAAAAACGTAAAGAGCAGCTTCTCAGCTTTGCCTTGGATGTTTTTGCAAGACGCGGCATCGGCCGGGCGGGCCATGCTGATATCGCCGATATGGCCAACGTGTCAGTTGCCACCGTTTTCAACTATTTTCCAACCCGAGAGGCCTTGGTCGAAGAAGTATTGACCCAGGTCGAACAGCGCTTCAAGCTGATGATGAGCGACAGCTTTGCCAGCGAGAAATCACTAGAAAACCAGCTCACCGATGTTTGCTATCACCTTATTGATCAGGTGATAGAACAGCAAGACTGGATAAAAGTATGGTTCGAATGGAGTACCTCGGTCCGTGAGGATATTTGGCCTCTATTCGTCAGTAGCAACAAGGATAATTTCACCAAAATTGCCGACCGATTCGAACAAGCTAACCTATCCGGTGACTTTTCTCCCAGCGATCGTACATGGCAATTTCAGGGCCTCTGCTACGTGCTCTACCTACAAACCAACATCACCCCAGAACGGGAAGAGATGCAGGCTTTAGCTAATAGCCATATAAAAGCATTGCTCAAAAAGTAATAGGTACTTTTGGTACGACCAAAACAAGCAAGGCCGGTCAAATGACCGGCCTTGCGCTTTATGTTACTAATATCTCTACTGGAGCGACTAACTGGCTGCGGCAAACACCACAGGCTCATGCGGCTCTAAGGTTACCGCGACCCTTTCGCCGATCTGCAAGATAAGATGTGAATTGACAATCAGGCTGTGGCCTTGGAATTCCACCGTATAGCGGCAAATATCCCCCATAAACAGCTGCTCGGTAATAATTCCAGCCCCATCTTCTGCCGGTTGTACCTTGAGGTTCTGTGGCCGAAGCAACCACTCAGCGTCACCATTGCTGGCAGTGGCTGCATTGACGTTAATCGCCCCGAACGGTGTCGACAGCGTTCGGTTATCAGCCAATGTCACAGGCAAATAGGAGCCAGTACCCAGGAATTCGGCTACAAAGCGGCTGCTTGGACGATAATAGAGCTCGGTTGCGCTACCAAACTGCTCAATTACCCCGTTATTCATTACCGCCATGCGGTCGGCAAAGGCGAACGCCTCTTCGCGGCTGTGAGTCACGAAAATTGCCGTCACACCCTGGGCCTTGAAAATACGGCGGATCTCTTTGATCAAGCCATGGCGCACTTGGGTATCGATATTGGAAAAGGGTTCATCCAGCAGGATCAAATCCGGCTCGCAGGCCAATGCACGGGCAATGGCAACACGTTGCTGCTGGCCACCCGATAGCTGGTGCGGGTAGCGGTCATCAAGCCCGGTCAAGCGGACCAACTCCAGCATCTGCTGGATCTTGGCTGTGACTTTCTCCTTGCTCCAATCACGCAGGCCGAAGGCGATATTTTCCGCCACCGTTAAGTGCGGGAACAACGCATAGTCCTGGAATATCATCCCGATATTACGCTTCTCCGGTGGCAACCAAGTATGTTCATCGGCAATAGTACGACCGTTGATATGGATCACACCGCTTTCCAACGGCAGTAGGCCTGCGATTGCCTTGAGCAGCGTTGTTTTGCCACAGCCACTGGCACCTAGCAAACAAACAATCTCATTGTCTTTTACCGGCAGTGACAAGTTTTCCAGCACGGCCAGACCATTGTATTTACAGGTCAGGTTATTTACAGATAATGCATAAGTCATCAGTGTTTCTGCTCCAAAGAACGGTTTACCATCACCAGTGGGATCAAGCCAACAATGACCAGTAGGATCGCCGGCAAGGCAGCCAGTTCTAGCTGCTCATCAGAAGCGAAATTATAAACATACGTTGCCAAGGTCTCGAAGTTAAACGGCCGCAGCAGCAGTGCGGCATTGAGCTCTTTCATCGACTCAATGAACACCAGCAGGCCCGCAATCAAACAACCACGGCGGATCAGCGGCAAATGGACCCGGCGCAGCATTGCCATTGAGGCATAGCCCATGGTCTTGGAAGCCATATCAAGTGACGGTGGGATCTTGGCCAAGCTACTTTCGATACTGCCCACAGCCACCGCTGCAAAGCGCACCACGAAAGCGAAAATAATGGCAAACATGGTACCGGAGAAAATCAGTCCCGGCCGGCCCAAGCCATTGGCAATGGTAAAGTCATTAAGCAAATGATCGGCGCTGGTCAGTGGGATCATCACACCGATTGCCAGCACTGTCCCTGGTACCGCATAGCCCAAGGAGGAAATGCGGGTCGGCACAACCGTGATACTACGGCCGTCCAGGCGGCGATAGAAATTCACGATCAGCGCCAGTGCTACCGCCAGTACAGAAGCAATAAGCGACACTTTCAAACTATTGAAGCTGTACTGTTGGAACTGGCTGGTCCAGCTATCGCCAAAATAATGCCAAGCATAATAAGCAAGCTGCATCAGCGGCATCAGGAAGGCAAAGCCAATCAAGCCCCAGCACCAAGCCAATGCGAACCACTTCTTCCAGCCGGAAAGGGTATAGCGAATATCATCGCCATGCTCAAATTCCTGCTGGAACAGTTTCTGCTTACGGCGGCTAAAGCGCTCAGCACTGATCAGAACAAAAATCATCAGCAGCATGATAGCCGAAATTTTTGCTGCGGCATTAAGGTTCGAATAGCCAAGCCACGTATCGTACACCGCCGTGGTAAGGGTATTGACCGCGAAATAGTTGACGGTGCCAAAATCGCCCAGTGTTTCCATCGCCACCAGCGATAGACCGACGGCGATTGATGGACGGGCCAGCGGCAAAGAGATACGGCGGAAACTGTCCCATGGACTGCATTTAAGCAAACGTGCCGATTGCAGCAAGCTGGTACTTTGCTCCATAAACGCCGCACGGGCCAACAAGTAAATATAAGGGTAAAGCACCAACGCCAATACTAGACTAGCACCACCAAGCGAGCGGATATTCGGGAACCAGTAATCATGGATGGTTTGCCAGCCCAAAATATCACGCAGTAGGATCTGGACTGGACCGGCATAATCAAACCAGTCGGTATAGATATAACCGATGATATAGCCCGGCATCGCAAGCGGCAGCACCAATGACCATTGCAGCACCCGCTCACCAGGGAGCCGACACATCGCCATCAGCCACGCTGACGGTAAACCGAAAAGCAGGGCCAATAGCATCGTACCGGCCACCAACCAGAAGGTATTGGCGGCATAGGTCGGCATCACAGTTCCCATCAAGTGGGAGAAGACGTCGTCAGTCTCACCAAGGGCGGTGTAAAAAATGGCGAGAATAGGCAACACCAGCAGCAGGGAAAAGCCCCAACCGCTGGTTCGCCAAAAGAGATATTTTTCTTTCATTGCTTACTACTTAGTACCTTTTGCAATCAAGATGTGGCACCGGGGTTCTCCACCTTCGGCAAGCCTTCCCGAGACAGGGGAATAACCTTGCTACAGGAGGGGAGAAACTACCACAACTTATTGGAAAAAGTACTTAGCCTTTAGCAATAAATGGGGCATTACACCCCATTTTTTGTAACCAATTACAGATCAAACTTCACTTCGTCTAGCAGTTTGATTGCTGTGCTGTGGTACTCGGCTACTTTGTCTAGTGATACATCATCGGCTTTGAAGTCACCCCAAGATGCCACTAGTTCTGAACGCTTAACGCCTTCTTTCACAGGGTATTCGTAGTTTACTTCGGCATACATCTGCTGTGCTTTGTCACCAGTCAGGAATTCCATCAGTTTTTGGGCATTTTCCTGGTTAGGCGCATATTTCGCCATTGCCATACCACTGACGTTCACGTGGGTACCGTTACTTTCCTGGCCTGGGAAATTAATGTATACCGCTTCAGCCCATGACTTTTGCTTCTCGTCATTGACCATCTTACCAAGGTAGTAGCTGTTACCAACGGCTAGATCACACAAGCCCTCATTCACGGCTTTAACTTGCGCACGGTCGTTACCCTGAGGCTTGCGAGCGAGGTTCGCTTTATAGCCTTCCAACCACTCTTTGGTTTCAGCTTCACCGTAGTGGGCAATCATCGAAGAAACGAGAGAAATGTTGTATGGGTGCTTACCAGAGCGAGTACAGATTTTGCCTTTCCACTCAGGGTTGGCAAGGTCAGTGTAATCAAAGTCCGCAGGTAGGCGACCAACACGATCACGCGATGAATACACGTTACGGGTACGTAGTGTCAGAGCGAACCATTCGTCTTCGCTATCGCGGAACTGTGCTGGTACATTGCCATCAATGACTTTGCTATCTACGGCCTGTACAAGCTCTTTATCAGAAAGCTCAACCAGACGGCTAATATCCGTTGTCAAAACCACATCTGCAGGACTGTACTGGCCTTCTCGCTGCAGCATTTCAGCCAAACCTTCTTTAGCAAACTTTACATTTACCTTGATGCCCGTTTCAGCCGTAAACTCCTTGAACATAGGCTCAACCAAGAACGGCTGGCGGTATGAGTAAACATTCACTTCTTCAGCAGCGATAGCCGCTTGAGGAGCCGCCAAACCCAATAGAATTGCCGATGCCAACAGCTTTTTCATTTTTATCCTTCCCTTAAACGCAAAATGTAATGATAACGGTTATCAATATCGATCAATTATACTGTAGCCGAAAAGCAAAACAATGCGTAAAAGCAAGAAAAAATAAAAAACGCTGCCAATTAGCAGCGTTTTTTTAAAGTTGTGAACTAAATATATGTTACTTATTTCACACTGACGAACTCTGGGTAGGCATCGATACCACAGTCGTGCAAATCCATCCCCGCCAGCTCTTCTTCTTCGGTCACTCGGATGCCAACGGTGTACTTCAGTACAGCCCATACCGCCAGGCTTGCAGCAAATACCCAGCCGAAGATAACAGCAGCACCTAATAGCTGCGCACCAAAGGTCGCATCAGCATTGCTGAACGGCACAACCATCAGGCCAAGGAAACCACACACACCGTGAACCGAGATAGCACCGACTGGGTCATCAATCTTGATCTTGTCCAAGCCGATGATACTAAACACGACAACGGCACCCGCTACCACACCGATAATCACAGATGACATTGGCGATGGAGACAATGGGTCGGCAGTAATCGCTACCAGGCCAGCCAAGGCGCCGTTGAGGATCATTGTTAGGTCGGCCTTGCCCCATGTTGTCTTACACACAGCCAGTGCAGCGATGGCACCTGCTGCGGCAGCAGCGTTGGTGTTCAGGAAGATCTGTCCGACAGCCGTGGCGTTATCAAAGTCAGACACCATCAGCTGCGAGCCGCCGTTGAAGCCGAACCAGCCCAGCCACAGGATAAAGGTACCCAGTGTCGCCAGCGGCATGTTTGAGCCCGGGATTGGGTGGATAGCCCCGTTCTTGCCATATTTCCCCTTACGGGCGCCCAGCAGTATCACACCCGCCAAAGCTGCTGCTGCACCGGCCATATGGACGATACCCGAGCCGGCAAAGTCACTGAAGCCCGCCTCAGACAGGAAGCCGCCGCCCCACGTCCAGTAGCCTTCTAATGGGTAGATGAAAGCAGTCAAAATGACAGAGAAAATGAGGAATGACCACAGCTTCATACGCTCGGCAACCGCCCCAGATACAACAGACATCGCCGTTGCCACAAACACGACCTGGAAGAAGAAATCAGATTCCAGTGAGTGATCGGCTCCCTCGGCCTGCGTACCAATCAGGGCACCAATGGAAGGGATCCAGCCACCTTCACCATTATCAACATACATAATGTTGTAGCCGACAATCAGGTACATGGTACAAGCGATGGCATACAAGCAGAAGTTTTTGGTTAGAATTTCAGTGGTGTTCTTAGAGCGCACCAAGCCGGCTTCCAGCATGGCAAAGCCCGCAGCCATCCACATCACCAGCGCACCAGAAATCAAAAAGTAAAAAGTATCGAGTGCATAACGCAGCTCAGTTACAGTCGTTGCGAGTTCCATAATCTTCGTCCCCTACGCTTAATTCTTATAAAGCTTCTAAATCCGTTTCACCGGTACGAATACGTACTGCATGGTCTAGGTCATAGACAAAAATTTTGCCGTCACCAATCTTGCCGGTCTGTGCAGCCTTTGAAATGGCTTCGATAATGGCCTCTAAATTTTCAGCCTGAGTGGCAATCTCCAGTTTGACCTTCGGCAGGAAGTCGACCTGATACTCCGCACCGCGGTACAACTCGGTATGGCCTTTCTGGCGACCGAACCCCTTCACCTCAGTAACGGTCATTCCCTCGACCCCAACATCTGCTAGCGCTTCACGTACATCATCCAACTTAAATGGTTTGATTATTGCGTTGATCAATTTCATTGCCTGCTCCTCAAAACGGAATTCCTTCTCAATCACAGTTCAATAACAAACAAGCAACGTGCCAACTTTTTTAATACTTTATTTTCAACGATTTAAAAAAATATGTGATGTTAATACAAAAAAGGCCGCACCGTAATAGTGCAGCCTTTTCACCGAAATAAAGCATTCGCCCACTCAACCGGGCCTGTTGGTCAAAAACGGGTAACGAATCCTCGCCACGCCGTCAAAACCTGTGCAAAGTCCTCAAACCCGCAAACTGCCATAGCCTCTTCGTCATAGAAGTCCATGTCATCTTCCAGTTCAGTATCGTCCTCTGAAAACAAGTAATTAGCTTGTATAACCGCCTCGTTGTCCTGCAAGGTGAGGGTAAGCTCATCACCTATAACGCGCCATTCCTGGGTGCTGTTTTTCAGTGCACCAAGCTGGGACATCACAGTGTCCATCTTGTCAAAGTCCTTGCCGATCTCTTCCACCAGCCAGCGCCCTAAGGCTTCATGCCCCATCGAGAAAACCGCATGATAGCTACCGTCCAGGGTATTCTTTTTAAAATCGTAATCCATAGCTATCCTCTGTGTGATGTCAGTGATCTTAAGTGCAATGATGGTAAACTTGACTGAAGCGGGGTGATGTACTCGCCTCTTCGCGCAAGAGCGCACATTTTCAGGATCTGACACAGAAATGCAACTCAATGCGACCATTGCCCGGCAAATCGTCGAGCGGACGATGAAAATCATCCATTACTCGGTCAATGTGATGGACGAACATGGCCGGATCATTGGTTCAGGCGATCCCAGCCGCCTCAATCAACGCCATGAGGGTGCCGTACTGGCCATCACTGACAACCGGGTCGTCGAGATTGATCCCGGTACCGCGTTGCAGCTCAAAGGTGTTAAACCCGGCATTAACCTGCCTATTGTCTTCCGCGACCAAATTATAGGCGTCGTAGGGGTTTCCGGCACACCTGATCAAGTGCGTAACTATGGCGAACTGGTCAAGATGACCGCCGAACTGATCGTCGAACAAGAAGCCTTGATGTCTCAGGTCCAGTGGAACAAGCGCCATCGCGAAGAACTGGTACTGCAGCTGATCAAGGACACCGAGCTCAATGACGCCCAACTGCTCTCCATTGCCCAGAAGCTCGATCTGGATCTGGCCCAGCCGCGCATAGCTGCCTTGGTCAAAGTACTCCCAGCTGAAGGCGAGTCATTGTCACTCGAGCACCTGCAAAAAATGGTACATCTACTCGAATACCCCGAGCGCGATAACCTGGTCGGGATCCACTCGGTGTCGCTCAATGAAATTGTGGTGCTTAAGCCTATCACGTTAGAAGAGGCGGGGTGGTCACGGGATATCGAGCAAAAGCGGATCAACAAACTGATGCGCCGGGTTGCCAAGGAGAGCCAGTTCTCGATTCAGATCGCCCTGGGCGACTACTTTCCCGGCCTGCCGGGGTTATCTCGCTCATTCCAAACAGCCCAGGCGACTCTCAGTGCCGGTAAAAACGACGAGGATGTCTTGTTCTACCAAGATCACCTGCTACCTGTATTGCTCAGCGGACTCAAAGACGACCCTTGGCGCTACGAGCAATTGGTCAAACCGCTCGATGCTCTCAAGGCCAATGACCCCAAAGGGACCTTGCTCAAGACCCTAAAGATATTTTTTGCTCAGAATTGTGATTTAGCTCAAACGTGCGAAATGCTCCATATTCACCGTAATACCCTGCGTTACCGACTCGATCGTATCGAACAGGAAACACAGCTAAGTTTCAATAACTTATCTGACAAAACCCGATTATACATCGCCCTCTCCTGTTAGTTCAAAAAACCAACAACTTGTGCAGGCGCACAAAAAAGAAGATCTGGGGTGATGATTTTTCGTCACCTCGCCTAAAGCCAAAAGCCACCAGTCCGAGTACATTCCACCGCAGTTAGGAATTTTCTTTTTTCTTTTTAATTTTGACGTGGAATAGAACATGGTAGAAGTATCAACACTTGGCGCGCTGGCTGCGCTGGTAGTGGCCATTAGCCTGATCCTGAAGAAAGTCCCACCTGCTTACGGCATGATCATCGGTGCCCTTGTCGGTGGTATTGTCGGCGGTGTATCTCTGACCGATACCGTTAACCTGATGATCGGCGGTGCCCAAGGCATTGTCACAGCAGTGCTACGGATCTTGGCTGCGGGTGTGCTGGCCGGCGTACTGATTGAGTCCGGCGCGGCGACTTCCATCGCTGAAACCATTGTCAAAAAAGTCGGTGAAACCCGCGCCCTGCTGGCACTGGCCGTCGCCACCATGATCCTGACCGCCGTCGGCGTCTTTGTCGACGTTGCCGTTATCACTGTCGCCCCCATTGCGCTGGCGATTGCACGCCGTGCCGACCTATCAAAAATGGCTATCTTGCTGGCCATGGTCGGTGGTGGTAAAGCCGGTAACATCATGTCGCCAAACCCCAATGCCATTGCTGCCGCTGATGCCTTTAATGTCCCGCTAACATCAGTGATGGCAGCCGGTGTGATCCCTGGCCTGTGCGGTATGGTTTTCGCTTATTTCATCGCTAAGAAGCTGGTTAACCGCGGTAGCAAAGTGGCCGAGCACGAAGTCGTCGCAGTCGACCACAGCCGCCTGCCGACATTCGGTGCAGCCATTGTGGCTCCGCTTATCGCAATTTCTTTACTGGCGCTGCGCCCTATTGCCGGGATCAATGTTGATCCACTGATCGCCCTACCATTAGGTGGCTTGGTCGGTGCCGTTGTCATGGGCCGCTTCCGCGATACCAACCACTTTGCTGTATCTGGCCTGACCCGTATGGCACCGGTTGCTGTCATGCTACTGGGTACCGGTACCCTGGCTGGTATTATTGCCAACTCAGGTCTGCGCGACGGCCTGATTGATTTGCTAACCGCTTCTGGCCTGCCATCTTACCTGCTCGCGCCTATCTCCGGCTCTATGATGTCACTGGCCACCGCTTCCACCACGGCAGGTACTGCCGTTGCTGCTAGCGTGTTCAGCCACACGATCCTTGAGCTGGGCGTACCGGCACTCGCTGGTGCGGCAATGATCCACGCCGGTGCCACAGTGCTAGACCACATGCCGCACGGCAGCTTCTTCCATGCCACAGGCGGTGCTGTTCATATGGATATCAAAGAGCGTCTCAAGCTAGTGCCATACGAATCAGCAGTCGGTCTCGTGATCGCTGTCATCTCAACCCTTATTTTTGGTGTATTCGGTTTCTTCGTTTAAGGATTTATAGCCATGAAAATTATTATTGCCCCTGATTCATACAAAGAAAGTTTGACGGCCATGGAAGTGGCAACGGCTATCGAGGCGGGCTTCCGCCAAGTCCTACCGGAAGCGGAATACCACAAATTGCCAATGGCTGACGGTGGCGAAGGCACCGTTCAATCTCTGGTGGATGCGACCAACGGCTCAATCATCGCGCACCCCGTTACTGGCCCGCTGGGCGAGCAGGTAGAAGGCTTCTACGGTGTGATGGGAGATGGCCGCACGGCGATCATCGAAATGGCTGCCGCTTCCGGTCTGCATCTTGTTGCACCCGAACTGCGCAACCCGCTAAAAACCACCACCTTCGGTACCGGTGAATTGATCAAAGCGGCGCTGGACAAAGGCGTCGAGCACATCATTGTCGGTATCGGCGGCAGTGCCACCAACGACGGCGGTATCGGTATGGCCCAGGCGCTGGGTATCCGCCTGCTGGACGAAAACGGTGAAGAAATCGGTTTTGGCGGTGCTGAGCTAGCCCGTATTGCGACTGTCGACAAAACCAACCTTGATCCACGCCTAGCAACTGTGAAGCTGGAAGTCGCTTGTGATGTCGACAACCCGCTATGCGGCCCTAAAGGCGCGTCGCATATCTTCGGCCCACAAAAAGGTGCCACACCACAAATGGTCGAGCAGCTTGATGTGAATCTGGCCCACTACGCTGACATCATCAAAGCCCAACTGGGCCGTGATGTGAAAGACATGGCCGGTGCCGGTGCTGCCGGTGGCCTTGGTGCCGCCCTACTTGGCCTGCTAGATGCGAGCCTGCGCCCGGGTATCGACATTGTGATGGATGCGGTCAACCTGCTGGATGTGTGTGCTGATGCCGACCTGGTCATTACCGGTGAAGGCCGTATCGACAGCCAGACGGTTCACGGCAAAACCCCTATCGGTGTTGCCCGTTCCGCCAAGCGGTTCAATATCCCGGTGATCGGTATCGCAGGTTGTCTGGCCGCCGATTGCGACGCGGTTTACGACCACGGTATCGACGCCGTATTCAGCGTGACACCTCGCGCGATGGATCTCCAAACAGCCATGGATGAAGCAGCATTCAATGTCCAGATGACCGCACGCAACGTGGCCGCGATGCTGACGGTGGGCAAACGCTAATCCTGATCTTTCGCGCAGACCGTTAAGTTGTAGGGTAGAGCTTCATTCTTTCCCATTTGAAGCTCCTACCCTACGCCTCTAGCCTCTAGCCTCTAGCCTCTAGCCTCTAGCCTCTAGCCTCTAGCCTCTAGCCTCTAGCCTCTAGCCTCTAGCCTCTAGCCTCTAGCCCGAGTGTTACCTTCCCCACAAAAACACCAACCCAAGCAGTGTTAGCCTCCTCACAGAACCACACATTGATCCGCGTCATTCAGACTATGGTCATCTCCCCCGTAGTCTAATAGGGCAAGCTACTCTTATTCTCGTGAAGGATCCTGTCATGGACAAACTACTTGCTCTCCTATCCGGCCGAAACGGATCTCACCGTATCGAAGATCTGCTCCTGCTGTTGCTCCGGTTGGCCATCGGCGGTGCAATGCTGACCCACGGCGTCGGCAAAATAATGAACTTCAGTGAGCTAGCCCCGACATTTATCGACCCGCTCGGCATTGGCTCCACCCCAAGCCTGGTATTGGCAATGCTGGCCGAAGTACTGGGCTCTATCGCCCTGATGCTGGGTGTACTAACTCGTGTCAGCGCCTTGGTACTACTGTTTACCATGGGAACCGCCACCTACGCGGTAGGAATGCTAAAAGGCTGGGCGGGGGCCGAACTGGCCTTTATCTATTCGCTGGTTTACCTCACCCTGATGGTACAAGGCGGTGGCCGTATCGGTCTTGAGCACTTCTGGCTGAGCAAGCGCCGTAAAGCGAAAGCATTGGCCAAAGAGAAAACCGCTTAAACCTTTATTCTTGATACTTACCATAAAAAAACGCCTCCAATTGGAGGCGTTTTTTATTATTGATTTTCAAGTATCAGCCAGTTAACCCTTAGGCCGGTTGCTGGATGATCACATCCTCGGCCTTCTTGGTGTACTGCGCCATGCGGTGGAAGTTGAGGTAGCGATAGGTATCCGCTGCCGTCGCATCGATCTGCTTGGCGTACTCAAGGTATTCGTCCTTGGTTGGGATACGGCCAAGAATCGCACCGACCGCTGCCAGTTCGGCAGAAGACAGGTAGACATTAGCACCGGTTCCCAAACGGTTCGGGAAGTTACGGGTAGAAGTCGACATCACGGTTGCCTTATCAGCAACGCGGGCCTGGTTACCCATGCACAATGAACAGCCCGGGGTTTCAATACGCACACCCGCACGGCCAAAGATGCCGTAGTAGCCTTCTTCGGTAAGCTGATCTTTATCCATCTTGGTTGGTGGTGCGACCCACAGGCGGGTATCGAGCTGGCCACCGAACTTCTCAAGCAGTTTGCCTGCAGCACGGAAGTGGCCGATGTTGGTCATACACGAACCGATGAACACTTCATCGATTGCAGTACCCTGCACATCGGATAGCAGACGCGCATCATCCGGATCGTTTGGTGCACACAAGATAGGCTGGTTGATATCTGCCAGGTCAATGTCGATAACATGCGCGTACTCGGCATCGTTATCTGCTTCCATCAACTCAGGGTTTGCCAACCACTCTTCCATCGCCGTGATACGGCGCTCGATAGTACGGCGGTCGCCATAACCTTCGGCAATCATCCACTTGAGCATCACGATATTCGAGTTCAGGTACTCGGTAATCGACTCTTGCGACAGCTTCACCGTACAGCCCGCAGCACTGCGCTCGGCTGATGCATCAGACAGTTCAAATGCCTGCTCGACCGTTAGGTGCTCAACCCCTTCGATTTCCAGTACACGACCAGAGAATTCGTTGATCTTACCGGCTTTCTCAACCGTCAACAGGCCCTGCTGGATCGCGTAGTAAGGGATGGCATGCACCAAGTCACGCAGGGTGATCCCTTCTTGCATCTCTCCTTTGAAACGAACCAAAATAGATTCTGGCATATCAAGCGGCATCACACCGGTGGCGGCGGCAAATGCAACCAGACCCGAGCCAGCAGGGAACGAGATCCCCAGAGGGAAACGGGTGTGAGAGTCACCACCGGTACCCACGGTATCAGGCAGTAGCATACGATTTAGCCATGAGTGAATAACCCCATCGCCCGGACGCAGCGACACGCCACCGCGGTTCATGATGAAGTCAGGCAGAGTATGGTGGGTATTGACATCAATCGGCTTAGGATAGGCCGAGGTATGACAGAACGACTGCATGGTCAGTTCAGCCGAGAAGCCCAGGCACGCGAGATCCTTTAGCTCATCACGGGTCATTGGGCCGGTGGTATCTTGCGAGCCTACCGTTGTCATTTTCGGCTCACAGTAGGTCCCCGGACGGATACCTTCCACACCACAGGCTTTACCCACCATCTTCTGGGCTAAGCTGTAACCTTTACCTGAATCTTCTACCGCCACTGGGCGACGGAACACATCCGATGAAGGTAGGCCCAGCGCTTGGCGGGCACGATCCGTCAGGCCGCGGCCGATAATCAACGGTATACGGCCACCAGCACGCACTTCGTCAATCAGCACATCTGTTTTGAGCTCAAAGGTCGATACCACATCGTCACTACCGTGGCGACGAACTTCCCCTTTGAACGGGAAGACATCAATCACATCGCCCATGTTCAGCGCCGTGACATCCACTTCGATCGGCAGTGCACCAGCATCTTCCATGGTATTGAAAAAGATAGGGGCAATCTTGCCGCCAAGAACATAACCACCGGCGCGCTTGTTAGGGACATTAGGGATATCGTCACCCATGAACCACAGCACCGAGTTGGTTGCCGATTTACGAGAAGACCCCGTACCGACAACATCACCGACATAAACAAGCTGGTGACCTTTCTCTTTCAGCGCTTCAATCTGCTTGATAGGACCAATTGAACCTGGTTGTTCAGGCTCGATACCTTCACGCTCGCTCTTCAGCATCGCCAAGGCGTGTAACGGGATATCAGGACGTGACCATGCATCCGGTGCCGGTGAAAGATCATCGGTATTGGTTTCGCCAGTGACTTTGAATACCGTCAAGGTGATTTTTTCAGCCAGCTCTGGCTTGGATAGGAACCAATCGGCGTCTGCCCAGGATTGGATCACCTGCTTGGCAAATACATTACCGGCTTTGGCTTTTTCCTCGACATCATAGAAGGCATCGAACATCAGTAGAGTATGGGACAACGCTTTGGCCGCAATCGGGGCCAGGGCATCATCGTCAAGCAAGGCGATCAGCGGTTCGATGTTGTAACCACCTTGCATCGTACCCAACAACTCGGCCGCTTTTTCCTTGCTGACGATTGGGGACTGCGCTTCGCCTTTAGTCAGTGCCGCAAGGAAACCAGCCTTGACGTAGGCCGCTTCATCGACACCAGGGGGAATACGATTTTCCAGCAGATCGAGCAGAAAGGCGTCCTCACCTGCCGGTGGGGTCTTCAGTAATTCAACCAAAGCGGCAACTTGCTCAGCATCGAGAGGCTTTGGAACAACTCCTTCTGCAGCACGTTCTTCGACGTGTTTACGGTAGGCTTCAAGCACGACATATTCCTCATTTTAGGTTTGGCCGCAATGGCCAAACATCCTTGGAAGTGATTGATCTGCCGTTAGCATGGTGGAAGGTCGTGATATTCCTTCTGTCACATAGAAAATGTTTCTATTTCAGCCAACGGAGACCAAAACCGTTCGTCGAGCATACCAGATTTAACGTAATATTAAAATCCTGCCGTTTTTTACAACATTCACAAATTTTGAATAAACGTGAGGAACGGTTGTTCCAACCGGATCCTTTTCGCCTTTATTTCAGCTTGTTATATTACAGCGCCCCGCCAAAGAAAACATAAAACGCATGGTTTGACTGCTCAGTACGGCCATAGGCCAAGATAAGCGGCCCAACCGGCGTAGTGATCCCCGAATACAAGCTGCCAGCAGTATAGAGCGGAACATCCTTGAAACTCAGATCAGAATTGTTGTAGACCCCGCCATACTCCACCGATCCACCGAAAAAGACCGAGGATTTAAACAGGCCAAAGTCCTGCTCCATCAGGTTGTAGCGGTATATGGCCGCAGTGAATATTTTGTTGTTGCCCGACAAACTGTTTTTCGGGATCCCTGACAAATTGAGGAAACCGCCGAGCTCTTTAGGATCGAGTCGCAAATCAAAGTCCGATCGTACCCGGCCATATTCCGCCTTGCCAATGAAGGTATGGTCATCATAGGTCACCGCCCCCTTCCAGTTCATATCAAAATGCACCGAGAAGTCATCAAACTCCTCGCCTTGGAAGCGACTTTGATCATCCGATGCTGCCAGCTCTAGTTCGAACAAATTACCTTGCTTGGGCAGCATGAAGTCATCCAGCGTATCTAGGCTGTAACGAATATAGCCAATTTGACTCTTGCGCTTATCGACCCCGAAACTTGGAAAGCCCAGTACTTCCGTTTCCCCGCTGAGATAGCGCATGCCTACCCGAAACTCTTGCCATAACCTTGGCTGCCAACCAAACGATGCATCAAAAATAGTATCGGTATAGGTTGCTGGAATAAAAAAATCAATATCTTCTAAAGCAGGCTCTTCGCCAAATAACGGAATATTGTAATCGGTACTTTTATACTCCGCCGTTATCAATGAAAACCAGTCGTGATCTCTGACAAAAGGCAAGTACAACCCCGTCGCAATACGTTTATCCGACCCATACTCCAGCTCGGTTCGCCACTCAGCCCCTGCACGATTAAGCCCAGTGACATTGAACGCCATTCCAAAGGAGTAATCGGTACTGTTTTCAAAATCATCCTCAAGGGCAAAACGGAAGTCGATGAAATTTGGCCCCCAGCTTTTCTCCTTCACATTGAGCAAGATAACATTCTCATCATCGATTCGCTCAATACGGTAATCTACCCGTTCAAAGCGATCCAGAGCGTACAAGCTGTGTACACTCTCGTCCAACTCCTCCGAGCTAATGGCCTTTCCGGCTTCAAGCTGTAAGCGGCCAAGTAGCACTTCATCGGCATAGCTGCTGTTGTTGTACAACCGGATTTCATCGACCACCAATTCATCCAGCGGTACCAACTGGCGCCGGCGTTTCTGTTTGTTGTCGATGTAGTCCTGGAACCAGGTGCTCCGGCCTAGATGGTGTAACTCATCGGCCATGGCCATCACCTCGACATAGCCGCTCTCGAAGGCCAGCGGCATACGGGCGAAGTCTGTGGTTTTGATGCCGCGGATATTCGGTCGGATCAAAAAGTCTTCGTCTGATAGCAAGGCAATCTGGCGGTCAGCATTATCGCGCACCATAAAGTCCGTCAGCTGATCCATAACCGCAAAATAGGTATTGAGCTCATTGCGATTTTTGAATTCATTGCTGATATCAACCGCAATAATGATATCTGCCCCCATATTACGCACTACCTCTATCGGCAGGTTGTCGGTGATCCCGCCATCGACGAGAAGCTGGTTGTTAAGCTCCTTGGGCGGCAGCAAACCCGGAATAGACATACTGGCTTGCATCACTTCGGCCAAGTCGCCTTTGGCAAGCACCACAGGCTGGAGGTTTTCGATATCTGTCGCCACTGCGCGGAAAGGGATCACCAGCTGATCGAAGCTGTCAAAAACGGGCAGGTTGCCAGATGTCGAGCGTAAGATTTCGCCCATGGTCTGCCCCTGAACAATGCCCCTCGGTGCTTTGACCTCCCAAAACCCAAATCCAAATTCACTCGTGATTTGGTAACGGTCCTCCTGCTGCTTTTCCCTCACTCGGCGATCGCCGCGCATGACCCGGTCTTGGTAGCCTTTCTCCCAGTTAACACTCGTCAACAGAGCTTCAATCTCATCGGCGCTCATCCCGGTCGCATACAAACCACCGACATAGGCTCCCATACTGGTACCCGCAATGTAATCGACGGGGATATGAAGATCTTCCAGTGCCTTGAGCACCCCAATATGGGCTGCGCCCTTGGCTCCGCCACCGCCCAGCACCACTCCGATTTTTGGTCGCTGCTCGGCAAAGGCGAGAGAAGAAAAAGGTACACTGTACAAGCATAAAAATGTGATACTTAGCACTAAAGTTATGCAACAATGTTGCAGGTAATAAAACACACTGTGAGTTGCCGCAAATGGCTGTTTTTGGGTCATGGGCTACTTATTCCGTGAACGCACACTACGTTCACATCTTCAGATAAAACTATAAAGACTATGAAGTTCAACCAATTAACAATCAAACAAAAGCTGATCCTGGCAATGGTTCTTGCGGTTACTGCCTCAACCTTACTGGTTGGTATGATTAGCCAAAAGCAAGCAAGGCAAGTGGTCGAAAATCGGCTGATGCAATCGGAGCTCCCGGCTACCCTACTGCAAATTCGTAATAGCATCGACAAAGAAGTTTCATTGATGCTGGGGGCTGCCGAGCAATTGGCGACCAGCCATTTTATTACCGACCTCTATCATGATGGCAGAACCCAAGCTGATGAAAGCAAAATAATCCAGCGCCTCAATGATATCAAGAACCAGTACCAATTGTTCGATGCTTCTATTGCTGATCGTACCAGTGGTGATTACTGGAACCAGAATGGTTTCCTGCGCCGCCTGACGCCTCAAAAAGACAGCTGGTTTTATGATTTCACCCAATCAGGCCAAGCCCGTTCGCTCAGTGTATTTCGCGAAAATAACGGCGATATGAAGCTATTTGTCAACTACCAGCAGCTGCACGGCAAAGGTATGGCCGGCCTGTCAAAATCACTTGCCGAAATGGTGCGCTTTATCAACCAGTTCCAATTGGAGCAAACCGGTTTTGTGTTTCTTGCCGATAGCGATGGCCGGATCCAGCTCCACCGAGACCGTAGTGTAATGGGCAATAAAAAGCTAGCCAATCTCTACGGCTCCCAGGCAGCCGCCACCCTAATGGCACAAGATGATTTCAATATCGTCCAGCAAACCATCAATGGCCAAGATATCTTGGTGGCCACCAGTTACATCCCGTCAATGAACTGGTATGTGGTTGCCCAAATGCCGCTTGAAGAAGCCTTTTCTGAGCTGAACCAAGCCCGCCAGCAAATCATGCTATGGACAGCCGGTATCGGTGCCATTTTTGTTCTGCTTGCCATCTGGCTCGGCAGCAACATTACCCAGCCAATTTCTCGCCTTGCCGCCATGTTCAAAGATCTGGGTGAAGGTGAAGGCGATCTGCGCCACCGAATTGAAGTCACGGGGAATGACGAAATTGCTCAGCTTTCTGCAGGCTTCAATAGCTTTATCGGCAAAATTCATTACTCGGTAAAAGAAGTCGCCGAGACCGGTAACAGCCTGCGTGAAGCGGCAGAGTCGGTCGCTCACCAAGCCGAAATCACCTTGGATACCAGTCACAACCAACGTGATCGCACCCTGCAGGTCGTCACCGCCATCAATGAAATGGGGGCTACCGTCAATGAAATCGCCAGCAATGCTGCACAGGCAGCCGATGCGGCACACAATGCCGAGAACGAGACCCAGAGCGGCCAGCAGGTAGTCAGTCAAGCGCGCGACACCATCAACCAGCTATCCAATGATGTGACCAAAGTCAGCGAGGTGATAGAGTCGCTCGCCAACAACACCCAAGCGATTGGCAGTATCCTGGATGTGATCCGCGGTATTTCAGAGCAAACCAATTTACTGGCACTCAACGCCGCGATTGAAGCCGCCCGTGCCGGTGAGCAGGGCCGCGGTTTTGCCGTAGTGGCCGATGAAGTCCGCAGTCTCGCCAGCCGAACCGCTGACTCTACGGATGAAATCCAGGCAATGATCAACCGCCTGCAGGAAGAAGCCAGTAACGCGGTCAGCGCAATGATCCAGAGCCGCCAGCTCACCTCCGCTGGGGTGTCAGCCGCTGATGAGGCTTCAGGTGCTCTGTTATCAATATCTGACCGCATTACCCTGATATCCGATATGAATACCCAAGTGGCAACCGCCACCGAGGAGCAATCAACCGTGGTCAGCGATATCAACTGCAACATAGAAGATATCAACGAAACCACCCAGCGCACTGCCGATACCGCGTCGCAGCTGGCCCAATCAAGCCAGGCGCTACGCGATCTGTCCAAGCGTCTTGATGACATGGTCGGTACCTTCAAGCTGTAACCAAGCTTAGCGGTGTAGGTAGCCGCAACAATTAGCATTTATTTATCTGAGGGAGAGCAACTTGCTCTCCCTTTTTTGTACTTAACGCCTTCCGCTAGACTCTCACCTCGTAGACATAATGCTTCGCAAGATACAAAGCTCTAACCATCTGCCGCTCAAAAGACCGCAAAAAAAAACCAACAAAACAGAAGGTTAACATCATGGCATCAAAGTTGATTAGTGCTAATAAGCTCAGGGGGAAATTTAACCATGGATAAAAAATTTTTACTTTCGGTAGTGCCTTTTTTGTTGTTGAGTCACAACGCCAACAGTGCAGCCTTTGATACCTGCCCATACTCTGCTTTTTTAATGCAGGACTCTCAAACCAACATTTACGGGGTCAACCTGCTAACGGGTGCCTACCAGACCCTGCAAACGGATATTGGTCAAAAGGGTAACCTCAATGCGGCAGGCTACAATGAAACCGACAATTTTATTTATGCCTTTAACACCACCAATAAGAAGGTGGTCAAGGTCGGCAATGACTTTACTGCGACCGACTTGCCCGTCACAGGTCTGCCCGACTCGCCTTTTTATGTCGGTGATGTCGCCAATAACACCTATTACCTCTATCGTTCGGGACTTTACAAAATCCCACTCGATGAAAGCGACCCAAATTTCCTCAAGGGCATCAAGGTTGAAGGCAGTGATTCAAGCATGAAGCTCACGGATTTTGCTTTTCACCCTGACGATGGCAACATTTACGCCATTGATAACAAGCGCGGTTACCTTTACCGTATCAGCCCCAATAACGGTAGCAAGACGGTTTTAGGTAATGCCGGTGTCACCGGCACCTTTGGCGCAGCCTATTTTGACGCCAGCGGGCAGTTTTACTTCAGCCGCAACCAAGACGGCATCATCTTTACCATTGATATATCTGATCCTAGTAATGTCGTGCCCACCGCCACCCGTTTCGCTGCGGGTCCAAAGTCGGGCCTTAACGATGGGGTACGCTGTGCTTCAGCGCCAGTCGAAATTGAAACCATCGATTTAGGTGATGCCCCGGATAGCTATCAAACCTCGGTCGACAATAACGGTGCCCGTCACGATCTCAGCAACAATTCTCTCTTCCTCGGTGGCGTTGCACCTGACAGTGAAGCTGTGGTTGGTACCAGCGATGATGAAACCGGCACCGATGATGAGGACGGCGTCATTATCACCCCACTGCAAAGTGGTGAGCAGGCGCTGATATCGGTCACGGCCAACCGGGCTGGCGGATTCCTCAATGCCTGGATTGATTGGAATAAAGACGGTGACTTTTCCGACAGCAATGAGCAAATCAGCTTTGGCCAAACACTTGCAGCAGGCATGAACTCACTGATAGTCAATGTGCCAGATTTTGTCAGTGCCGGTGACACCTGGGCGAGATTTCGCATCAGCAGTATTCAGGACTTACCTTCATTTGGTGGAGCGCCTGATGGTGAGGTCGAAGATTACCTAATAACACTGGAAAATGACCAACTAAACACATCGCGCTACGGACCCTTTACCGCTGCGTTTGAAGATAGCTGGCCACGTGAAGGCGATTACGATCTCAATGATGTGGTGATGCGCTATCAAATAGAGGTTCAAACCGATCAAAACAATGATGCCCGCCAGATCAAGATTTCCGGCAACCTGCAAGCACTGGGAGCCGATTACCGAAATGGCTTTGGCATCCATCTACCGCTATTAAGCCGCAGCTCAGTCAGTGAAAGCGATATTATCTTTACCCGCAATAGCAAACTGGTGGCCGTTTCACCACTAGAGGCAGGCCAGGGCAATACAGTACTGATTATTTCAGACGATCTCACCCCCCATACTCAATCGACTTGCCGCTTCCACCGTACACTTGAAAACTGCCAAGAAGTCGAGAGATTCCACTTCTCTGTCACTTTGCCCCTCACAGCAGGAGTGAAATCTTGGACTTTACCTGCTGCACCTTATGACCCCTTCATTTTTGCAGTCGATGGTTTCAACCATGGCGAAGGTACATCCGTTGGGCGCGGGCTTGAGATCCATCTAGATGACTACGAACCAACCCAGTTAGGCAATGCCAGCCTAGAGCTGATGGGTAACTACGATGATCGCAGTGACAGCGGAATCGGCAGCCTATACCGCACCGAAAATGGCCTGCCATGGGGGTTTATCGTCACAGAGACTTGGTCTCACCCACTAGAGCAAGTCGATATGTTATTGGCTTACCCTCGGTTTTTCGATTACGCCACAACGGGCACCCATGTCGACTGGTTTATTAAATCAAAAAGGGTTAGCCAACACCTCTATGGCCTCGAATAACAGCATGGCCCCTAAGAGCAATCGCTTGGCATAGCAATAATTGGAAGAACAGAGGAATGGATGATGAAACAATTTACGCTCTTAATTTGCAGTTGGATATTGGCCTTGGGACTGACCGGTTGTGGTGGTGGCGGCGGTGATACTCCTCCATCCGCCTCGACACCGGCAGAGAATAATGCGAATGGTGACGACGACCCGGTTACCATGGCAAGTATCAAGGTAGCGCCAAATTATGATTTCACCACCAGCCAGCAACTGAAGGTGAATGTCGACCTACGGTCTCTCACCGACCAACGCGCTTATGTCGGCTTTTACCAGCAATGGAGTGGCGATGACAATTCCCCCATCCCTAACCCTGATACACAACTGCTGTTGTTTGTTACCGATGACGGCCAGCTGAACCAAACCCTGACGCTTGGCAAACAGCAGCAATCACTGATGATGTTGGTGATGTTTACCGATACCAGCATCCCCCCTATTGCCAAGGTGTTTGCGCTCAGTGATGGTAAAGAGCTGCAGTATCCGTAAAGCGGCGATGGACCATTGAACCACTCTTTACCCGCCAGCCTGTAGCCACGAGCCCCTGGCCCTATCAGAAACTAAAAAAGCGCCCTAGGGCGCTTTTTTCATAGTCGTTAGCAAAGTAGCAATTACTTACGCTTAACCGCTTTGGCATTTGGCAGGTCAGTGATTGAACCTTCGAATACTTCTGCAGCCAGACCAACAGATTCGTGTAGCGTTGGGTGAGCGTGGATAGTCAATGCGATATCTTCTGCATCACAGCCCATCTCGATCGCTAGACCGATTTCGCCCAGTAGCTCACCACCGTTAGTACCAACGATTGCACCACCGATAACACGGTGCGTGTCTTTGTCGAAGATCATCTTCGTCATACCGTCAGCACAGTCAGAGGCGATTGCACGACCAGAAGCAGCCCAAGGGAAAGTAGCAACTTCGTAGTTGATACCTTCAGCTTTTGCTTCTTTCTCAGTCTTACCCACCCATGCAACTTCTGGCTCAGTGTAGGCAATTGAAGGAATAACTTTAGGATCGAAGTAGTGCTTCTTACCAGAGATAACTTCAGCGGCCACATGACCTTCATGCACACCTTTGTGAGCAAGCATTGGTTGGCCAACGATGTCACCGATAGCGTGGATGTGAGCAACGTTAGTACGCATCTGCTTGTCAACGTTGATGAAACCGCGCTCGTCAACTTCGATACCCGCTTTCTCTGCGTCAATCAGCTTACCGTTAGGTACACGGCCGATAGCAACAAGAACTGCGTCATAACGTACCGCTTCAGAAGGTGCTTTCTTACCTTCCATTGACACGTAGATACCATCTTCACGCGCTTCAACAGCCGTTACTTTCGTCTCTAGCATCAGGTTGAATTTCTTCTTGATGCGTTTTGTGAAGACTTTGATGATGTCTTTATCTGCGGCAGGGATAACCTGGTCAAACATCTCAACAACGTCAACCTGAGAACCCAGTGCGTGGTAAACCGTACCCATTTCCAGGCCGATGATACCGCCACCCATAACAAGTAGCTTCTCTGGTACTTCTTTCAGCTCAAGCGCGTCAGTTGAGTCCCAGATACGTGGATCTTCGTGCGGGATAAACGGTAGCTCGATTGGACGAGAACCTGCCGCAACGATAGCGTTGTCGAAATTAATAGTCGTCGCACCACCTTCGCCTTCAACAACGATAGTGTTAGGGCCAGTAAATTTACCGTAGCCGTTAACTACATTAACTTTACGCATCTTAGCCATACCGCCAAGACCGCCCGTTAGCTGGGTAATGACTTTTTCTTTCCATAGACGGATCTTAGAGATATCGGTCTGCGGCTCACCAAAGACGATACCGTGGTCGGCCATCGCTTTAGCTTCTTCGATGACTTTCGCAACGTGAAGCAGCGCTTTCGATGGGATACAACCCACGTTCAGACATACACCACCTAGGGTGCTGTATTTTTCAATTAGTACCGTTTCTAGGCCTAGGTCGGCGCAACGGAATGCCGCAGAGTAACCTGCAGGGCCTGAACCCAACACCACTACCTGGGCTTTAATTTCTTTACTCATCATGACCTCGTTGTAAGTCTTTTATCCCTAACAGGCTAAGTATTCGTGTTCTACTTTTTGTTTCAGCTGGCTAACGATTTTACAGAGGTGTTAACAAACTGAAAAGAAAATTGCTATAGCCTGTGAGCTACACAACACTTCCATGCCTGCTTTAGCAGGCATGGAGGTTGGGTTAGGAAACCTTAAAGTACCAGACGGCGAATGTCAGACAGACACGCGTTCAGGTATGTAATGAAGCGAGCACCTTCCGCGCCATCGATCACACGGTGGTCGTATGATAGAGACAATGGAAGTTGTAGGCGTGGTTCGAACTCTTTGCCGTTCCACACTGGCTTCATTTCAGACTTAGATACACCTAGGATACCAACTTCTGGTGCGTTCACGATTGGTGTGAACGCAGTACCGCCGATACCGCCTAGGCTTGAGATAGTGAAACAACCACCTTGCATGTCTGAAGCAGTCAGTTTACCAGCACGTGCTTTCTTAGAAATCGCTTTCAGCTCATCAGATAGCTCGTAGATACCTTTCTTGTTCACGTCTTTGAAGACAGGAACAACAAGGCCGTTTGGCGTATCAACTGCGATACCTACGTTCACATACTTCTTCAGGATCAGGCTTTCACCGTCATCAGATAGCGAAGAGTTGAATGCAGGGAAGGCTTCAAGCGCTTTCGCTACCGCTTTCATGATGAAAACAAGTGGCGTGATCTTCATGCCAGTGTCTTTCTTCGCTTCAATCGCGTTCTGCTCTTTACGGAATGCTTCCAGAGCAGTGATATCTGCGTTGTCCCACTGTGTAACGTGAGGGATCATTACCCAGTTACGATGTAGGTTAGCGCCAGAGATCTTCTTGATGCGAGAAAGTTTCTGAACTTCTGTCTCACCAAACTTGCTGAAGTCAACTTTCGGCCATGGTAGTAGACCAAGCGCAGAGCCGTCGCCGCTGCCAGATGCCGCAGCACCAGACTCAAGACGCTTAAGTGCATCTTTAACGAAGCTCTGAACGTCTTCTTTCAGGATACGGTTCTTACGACCTGTACCTTTAACCTTAGATAGGTTAACGCCGAATTCACGCGCCAGACGACGAACAACTGGAGACGCGTGTGCGTACTCGTTGTTTTCTTGGAAGTCGCCTGCGGCCGGCGTCCCGCTTGAAGCCGGAGTTGCTGGAGCTGCAGCCGGAGCAGGTGCCGCCGCTGGAGCTGCTGCCACTGGAGCTGCTGCCACTGGAGCTGCTGCCACTGGAGCCGCTGCTGGAGCTGCGCCCGCCACTTCGAAGACCATGATTAGTGAGCCAGTTGACACTTTGTCGCCAGCGGCAATCTTGATTTCTTTAACCGTACCTGCAAATGGTGCTGGCACTTCCATCGAAGCCTTGTCACCTTCAACAGTGATTAGAGATTGCTCTTCTTCCACTGTATCGCCAACTGCAACCATGATTTCAGTCACTTCGACTTCATCACCGCCGATGTCTGGCACGTTGACTTCTTTTGCTGCAGAGGCTGCAGGAGCTGCCGCTACTGGCGCTTCAACTGCTGCTGGTGCCGCTGCTGAAGCTGTGCCGGCCACTTCAAAGATCATAACTAGAGAACCAGTAGAGACTTTGTCGCCTGCTGCAATTTTAATTTCTTTTAGAACACCAGCAAATGGTGCTGGTACTTCCATTGATGCTTTGTCGCCTTCAACAGTAAGAAGAGACTGCTCTTCTTCGATGCTGTCGCCAACTGCAACCATGATTTCTGTTACTTCAACTTCGTCGCCACCGATATCCGGTACGTGAACTTCTTTAAGTTCTGAAGTCGCAGGAGCCGCCGCTGGAGCTGGAGCAGCAGGCGCTGCTTCAGCCGCAGCAGCACCCGGAGCGCCGGCCGCCTCTGCTTCGAAAATCATGATTAGAGAACCGGTAGAAACAGTGTCGCCTTCAGCCACTTTGATTTCTTTAACGATACCCGCCTGAGAAGCTGGAACTTCCATAGAAGCCTTGTCGCCTTCTACAGTGATCAGTGACTGCTCTTCTTCAACCTTGTCGCCAACGCTAACAAGAATCTCAGTTACTTCAACCTCATCTGCACCGATGTCAGGTACATTAATTTCGATTGCCATGTTTAATTTGCCTCTTACGCGTATAGCGGGTTGATCTTGTCTGCGTCGATGTCGAACTTAGCAATTGCTTGTGCAACTACTGACTTCTCAACATCACCACGCTTAGCCAGTTCAGTCAGTGCAGCAACAACTACGTAGCCAGCATTAACTTCGAAGTGACGGCGTAGGTTCGCACGGCTGTCAGAGCGGCCGAAACCGTCAGTACCAAGTACTTTGAAAGACTCAGAAGGCATGAACGCACGAACTTGTTCTGCGTAGTTCTTCATGTAGTCAGTCGCAGCGATAGCTGGCTCAGTACCCATCACTTCAGTGATGTAAGGTACTTTCGCTTCTGCTTCTGGGTGAAGCATGTTGAAGCGCTCTGCATCCTGACCGTCACGTGTTAGTTCATTGAATGAAGTCACAGAGTAAACGTCAGAAGCAACGCCGTAGTCATCGCTCAAGATCTGTGCAGCTTTGCGTACTTCGTTCATGATAGTACCAGAGCTCATCAGCTGAACTTTCTTCTCGCCCGCGTAAGATTCTAGCTTGTAGATACCCTTACGGATGCCTTCTTCAGCGCCTTCTGGCATTGCTGGCATGGCGTAGTTTTCGTTCATTACCGTTAGGTAGTAGAACACGTTCTCTTGGTTCTCACCGTACATGCGACGGATACCGTCTTGCATGATAACCGCTAGCTCGTAAGCAAACGTTGGGTCGTAAGAGATACAGTTCGGGATCGTGTTCGCCTGGATGTGCGAGTGACCATCTTCGTGCTGTAGGCCTTCACCGTTCAGCGTTGTACGACCAGCTGTAGCACCTAGTAGGAAACCACGAGCTTGTTGGTCACCGGCTAGCCATGCCATGTCACCAATACGTTGGAAACCGAACATTGAGTAGTAGATGTAGAACGGGATCATTGGCAGGTCGTTGGTGCTGTATGACGTTGCCGCAGCAACCCAAGATGCCATTGAACCGAGTTCGTTGATACCTTCCTGAAGAACCTGACCAGAAGTCGCTTCTTTGTAGTAAGAGACTACACCGCGGTCTTCAGGTGTGTATTCTTGACCGTGTGGGTTGTAGATACCCACCTGGCGGAATAGACCTTCCATACCGAAAGTACGTGCTTCATCACAGATAATTGGCACGATGTTCTTACCAATGCTCTTATCTTTCAGAAGGATGTTTAGCGTACGTACGTAAGCCATTGTGGTCGAGATGTCACGCTTCTGCTCTACAAGGAGAGAAGAGAACGCGTCTAGCTCAGGCACTTTGAACTCTTGTGTGAACTTAGGCAGGCGCTTAGGCGTGTAACCGTGCAGCGCGTTACGACGAGCATGCAAGTATTCGTACTCAGCCGTACCTTCTTCCAGTTTCAGGTATGGAAGCTCTGTGATCTTCTCATCTGAAAGAATGTCTTGTAGGCCTAGACGGTCGCGTAGGTGCTGAACATGCGTCATGTCCATTTTCTTCACACCATGAGCGATGTTTTTGCCTTCTGCCGCTTCACCCATGCCATAACCTTTAACAGTCTTAGCTAGGATCACGGTTGGCTTACCGCCTGTTTCTTTTGCATTGTTGAATGCAGCGAACAGTTTAGATGAGTCATGACCACCACGCTTAAGTGCGAAGATTTCGTCATCAGTCATATCAGCAACAAGTGCCGCTGTTTCTGGGTACTTACCAAAGAAGTGCTCACGTACGTAGGCGCCATCTTTAGATTTGAATGTCTGGTAGTCACCATCGATAGTTTCGTTCATTAGCTGAAGAAGCTTACCGGAAGTGTCTTTCGCTAGTAGTGAATCCCAGTTGCTACCCCAGATAACTTTAACAACATTCCAACCTGCGCCTTTAAATAGGCCTTCAAGTTCTTGGATGATGCTGCCGTTACCCATTACAGGACCGTCTAGGCGCTGTAGGTTACAGTTAATTAGGAAACATAGGTTGTCTAGCTTCTCACGCGCAGCGAAAGAAATCGCACCGCGAGATTCTGGCTCATCCATCTCACCATCGCCCAGGAACGCGTAAACGCGTTGCGCTGAAGTCTCTTTCAGGCCACGGCCTTCAAGGTACTTAAGGAAACGTGCTTGGTAGATAGCAGAGATTGGACCCAGACCCATAGATACCGTCGGGAACTGCCAGAATTCAGGCATTAGTTTAGGGTGCGGGTAAGAAGGGATACCTTTACCGTCTACTTCTTGGCGGAAGTTGTCTAGCTGCTCTTCAGTCAGGCGGCCTTCAACAAATGCGCGAGAATAGATACCTGGAGAGATGTGACCCTGGTAGTAAACCAAATCGCCACCATCAACGTCGTTTGGTGCACGGAAGAAGTGGTTGAAACAGACTTCGTAGAATGCAGATGCAGACTGGTAAGAAGCCATGTGGCCACCTAGGTCCAAATCTTTCTTAGAAGCACGCAGTACAATCATGATTGCGTTCCAACGAATAATGGAACGAATACGGCGCTCAAGTGTTGTATCACCTGGGTATGCAGGTTCTTGTGCAGCTGGGATCGTATTGATGTAGTTGGTTGTCATACCTGTTGGCATATCTACGCCATCAAGACGAGCCTTGTCCAGTACTTGCTCAAGTAGGAACTGGGCGCGTTCTACACCTTCTTCACGAACCACTGACTCTAGGGCTGCTAGCCACTCTTGAGTTTCCAGTGCATCCACGTCATTTTTCATGACTTCAGACATGCGATCTATCCTTTCGTTGATAATCTACAAAACTAACAATGTCGCGACTGTTTACTAGCGCCCTCGGCTTATATGAGAGGTGCTAATCCAGCCCGTCCTTGCGTTGTTGAATGCGTCGAAGAGAGCGTTGTCGTCGACTGTCTTCTCGCGATAAATCCAACAAGGTTTCCTCGATATAAGCCAAATGTGCATGCGATGCTTCGCGGGCCTGTTCGGGCTCACCCGAAACAATCGCCTGGACAATGTTGGCTCGATGATTGCGCACCTTTTCCACCACATCAGGGCGACGGTTCAGGAGCTCAAAGTTTTGTAATACGTTTTGCTCCAGCAGAGGGGCAAGGCTACGGATGATATGGAGCAATACCACGTTGTGAGCGGACTCGGTCACCGCTATCAGGTATTGCATCACAGCGGCGGCTTCGGCCGGCATATCACCTTGCTGCTGGGCTTCCTGTATCCGCGTATGGCAGTCACGAATACGGGTGAAATCTTCAGAGTTTCCGCGCAGGGCGGCATAGTAAGCAGCCAGGCCCTCTAGGGCGTGGCGCGACTCCAACAAGTCTAGCTGGGTCTCTGGGTGGGCGGAAAGTAGTTCCAACAGTGGCTCGGAAAAGCTCTGCCATAGCTTTTCGGTCACAAAGGTTCCGCCACCCTGGCGGCGCGTGAGCAGTTTTTTTGCCTCTAGGCGCTGGATAGCTTCACGGACAGATGGGCGAGAAACATCGAATTGTTTGGCCAACTCACGTTCAGGCGGCAGCTGCTGACCCGGGGATAGGATTCCCTCTAGGATCAGGTGCTCCAGTTCCTGCTCGATAGCATCGGAGAGCTTGGGTTGGCGAATTCGTTTATAAGTCATTAGTTATTTATTCTTGGTTGCACTTATTGCGTTTCAAGGTCGTCCGGAATACGGATAATTGGTATTACCAATTTAACTATAGATGGAAATTTTACAGAAATAATTGAGGATGTCTACCGACAACTTGACTGAAATCATAGAACGAGGGGTGATTTAACAAAAATTTCAAATTATGAAAACTTGTTAAAACATGGCAAACACTAGTATTCAACAGGGGTTAGGGCAAGAGCTGGCGAAGAAACACACTATGGTCAGACCAATTACCTGTTACATTTCCCCGCCAATTTCTTCATCAGCCATGTGGCTAAGAGGCGATTATTTGAGCAAAATTGAAGACTTATACGCTAGCCAATCAAAGGCCAGACCCGGGTCGGTTTTGCGTCCGGGAGCGATAAACTCATGGCCGGTGATCCGGCTGGCATCCATGCGGGGGTAGTGACCGAGCAGTACCTGGGTTAGCGCGGTAAGGGTGTCATACTGGGCTGGGGTATATGGCAGGGTATCCGTTCCTTCCAGTTCAATTCCAATTGAATAGTCGTTGCATTTGTCACGGCCTGCAAATGTCGACACACCTGCATGCCAAGCTCGACGATTAAACGGAACGAACTGGATAATATCGCCATTTCGCATAATTAGACAGTGGGCTGATACCCGAAAACCGGAAATTAACTCGAAATAGGGATGTGCGTCAGATTTTAGCGTACCGGTAAACAGCTGCTCGATATACGGGCCACCAAATTGGCCCGGCGGCAAGCTGATATTATGTACAACAAGCAGCGAAATATCGTCACTATCCGGCCTGACATCATGGAACGGTGAAGGGACATGCTTGACCCCTTCCAGCCAATGGTCTTGGTTTATAACTAACATTGTTCAGTCCTGGGGGATTTTCGATCCTAGTCTCTCGATCCTAGTCTCTGGAGAAGTGCTGGGGAAGCATTTACTGATAGCGATAACACGTCAAGCTCTTCGCTCTTTTTTTTGCCTTTCCTGCTCCCTCTAGGACCTCGAACCTGCTCTTCTTCATTCCGTGCTCCCCGCTCTGTTCTAGGTACTAGAATCTAGGAACTCGCCCTCTAGCACCGCCTTTTCCCGCTTTTCCCAGGAACTAGGCACTCGCACCTAGGATCTAAGGGCACATCGCGGTATGATCAGCGCCAGTTAACCCGGGAGCGGCTCCCGCCCCTATTCAGCAGCCAAACCTTGCTACGGATTTGTCATGACTCAAATGGAAAAGAAGCACGACAGCGAATCGCGCTTGAATTACCTTAAACAGCAACTTCCCCTCGAAATCACCCGTGCCGTTGCCGATACCCTGCGTGAAGATCTCGGTGGCGAGATTGACGCCAGCCGCGATATCACTGCCAGCCTGATCCCGGCGGACAGTCAAGGGGTCGCCACTATCATTACCCGTGAACACGGTATTTTCTGCGGCCAGATGTGGGCCGAGGAAGTATTTCGCCAACTGGGAGGCGAAGTCAGCATTGAGTGGCATGTCGAAGATGGCGACACGGTTGAGCCGAACCAAACCCTGTGCACCCTGCGTGGCCCGTCTCGTATCCTGCTGATCGGCGAACGCAACGCAATGAACTTCATCCAGACCCTGTCAGGTTGTGCGACGACGGTTGCCGAGTATGCCAAACAACTCGCAGGTACCGACTGCCGCCTGCTCGATACCCGCAAGACGATTCCGGGCCTGCGCAGCGCGCTGAAATATGCCGTCACCTGCGGCGGTGGTTACAGCCACCGTATCGGCGTATTCGATGCCTACCTGATCAAGGAGAACCACATCATCGCCTGTGGCGGTATCGAACAGGCTATCCGTAGCGC
Organism: Photobacterium lutimaris; assembly: GCF_003025555.1. Lineage (GTDB taxonomy): Bacteria > Pseudomonadota > Gammaproteobacteria > Enterobacterales > Vibrionaceae > Photobacterium > Photobacterium lutimaris. The sequence goes on from NZ_PYMH01000008.1 coordinate 131,564, forward strand.
CAAGCAGCTTAACCCAGGCAAGCCAGTCGAGGTAGAAACCGAATCACTGGCGGAACTGCAACAAGCCATTGATGCCGGTGCTGATATCATCATGCTGGATAACTTCACCACCGACATGATGCGCCAAGCAGTGGCCATCAACGCTGGCCGTGCCTCGCTGGAGAACTCCGGCAACGTCACGCTGGATACCATCCGCGAGTTTGCCCAAACCGGCGTGGATTATATTTCCGTCGGCGCGCTGACCAAGCACCTCAAGGCGATGGACTTGTCGATGCGATTCAAATAGACGCACCAGGTTTCAACGCGAATATCACAGCGGGCTCCTTTGGGGGCCTGTTTTGTTTTTGGGCCTCAGCCCAGAAACTTAAAAATTGACCATTAAATCAATAACTTCAATCCAACCGCCCTCCTTGTCCTCTGCGCACCTACGCCAAATAACTCGCAACTCTGACTGCAAGCGCTGCAACACCGCTGTTATATCTTTGAACCATTTCCAGCAACCTCTCGCAGGCAATGAAACACTATGAATATCAAGCGTATGCTACCAACACACAAACAAGTGATGGTTATAATACAAGGACAAAACAATGAAAGGACAAAAAGGCTTTACGCTGATTGAATTGATGATTGTGGTGGCGATTATTGGGATTATCTCAGCCTTCGCGATTCCGGCGTACTCTGACTACACCCAGCGTGCCCGTATGGCAGGTGCAGTGGCGGGGACTACCGGCTTTAAAACCGCAGTGGCACTCTGTGCACAGGATTTAGGTACTCTAACTGGCTGTGCCCACAACACAAATGGCATCCCAGATACCATCGCCGTTGGTAATGGTGGTGCTACAGTGAATTTTGTCGATGGAATATCTGTCGCTGATGGTGTAATCACAGTCACTTCGACAGGCCAAGCTGGTGGAGCCAACATGGCAATTACCCTTACTCCAAGTATTACTAATGGGGCAATGGATTGGGATCTCACCGGTACAGGATGCGCAGCTACGACTCCAGGTCGCGGCATTGACTGTTCAGGCAGCTAATGCACACCAACCTCGCGTCAATCCTGCACCAGGCTGAGCTGATCAGCCCGGTGCAGTTGCAACAGGTGATCGACCAGGTACAGGCAGACAAGCTGTCTGTACCTGCCGCCTTGATTGGGCTGGGGATCATGACCAGCCAGGACCTGGCCCGCCAGCTGGAAGTCATTTTTGCCGTCGCACTGGTCGATGCCCACCAGTATGACTATGCCGAGTGCTGCAAGCGCCTCAACCTGCGTGACTTGATCCTGCGCCACCGGGTTCTGCCACTGAGCGCCACCGACAATACCCTGTTTATCGGTCTGTGCGACCCGACCTACCTTGATGCCCTCGATGAGTTCCGCTTCGCCACCGGCAAGCAGGTCGAGCCGATGCTGCTCGAATACAAGCAGCTCGAAGCCGCGATTCGCCGGATCTATGGCAGTGAACTCAAGGGCACCGAACAGCATGCGCCGCAACGCGGGATCAGCGACAGTGAGCTGACCGATCTGGTCGATCTCAGTGATGGCGAGCTGGTCGATGACACCACGGATCTCAGCAGCGACAGCGCCCCGGTCACCCGTTATATCAACCAGACTCTGCTCGATGCGCTGCGCAAAAACGCCTCGGATATCCACTTCGAGCCCTACGAGAAGCATTCTCGGATCCGCTTTCGCTGCGACGGTATCTTGCACCAGTACGCCACCCCGCCGGCGAATCTATCACGCCGACTATCAACCCGGCTCAAGGTGATGTCACGGCTCAATATTGCCGAGCGACGGATCCCGCAGGACGGCCGGATCAAGCTCAAGCTGTCCGAGAGTGTCTCGGTCGACTTGCGGGTATCGACCCTGCCGACCATGTGGGGCGAAAAGGTAGTATTGCGGATCCTCGATGCCAGTAGCAGCAAGCTCGACATTGAGCTCCTTGGTTACAACGACGGTCAGAAAAAAGCCTACCTTGATGCATTGAATCAGCCGCAAGGCATGATCCTGATGACCGGCCCGACCGGTAGCGGCAAAACCGTCTCGCTGTACGCCGGCCTTAGGATCCTCAATACCGAAACACGCAATATTTCCACCGCCGAAGATCCGGTCGAGATCAACCTGCCGGGGATCAACCAGGTGCAGATCAACCCCGCTACCGGCTTGGGTTTTGCCGAAGCGCTGCGGGCTTTCCTGCGCCAAGATCCGGACGTGGTCATGGTCGGCGAAATTCGCGATATCGAAACCGGCAGTATTGCGGTCAAAGCGGCCCAGACAGGTCACCTGGTGCTCTCCACCCTGCATACCAACTCGGCAGCGGAGACCATTACCCGCCTGACCAACATGGGGATAGAGGATTTCAACTTGGCCTCGTCGCTCAGCCTGATCATTGCCCAGCGCCTCGCCCGTCGGCTATGCCCGCATTGCAAGGAGCCGGACGACATTGACCCGTTGCTGCGCGCCAAGCTCGATATACCGCCGGATGCCGAACTGTTCAAAGCCAACCTGAACGGTTGTGATGATTGCAACAAAGGCTATTTGGGCCGGGTGGGGATTTATGAGGTCATGCCCTTTTCCCGCCCGCTATCCCAAGCCCTGATGCAAGGGGCCAGTACCCTGGAGCTGGAAGAGATTGCCTGCCAGCAAGGGATGATCACCCTCAAGCAGGCCGGCATAGAAAAACTGTGCCAAGGCACCACCGGCTTGGCTGAGCTGCAGCGCGTGCTCCATTTTATTTAAGAGCTCTTGATGTCAGAGCACGGCATCTCATCGCCCCACAAGAGCCAATACCTTAAAAATACCAGTACCTTGAATAGCTAGAGAGTAAGCCATGGCCCAGGAAAGAAAAATACGCTACTACCGCTGGCGCGGGATCAACCCTCGCGGCAAGCGCCTGTCCGGCATCATGGTCGGCTATCAGGAGCAAGAGATCCGTACCAAGCTCGGCGAGCAACAAATCCAAGTCAAAAAAATCAAGCGCTACAAGCCCTCGACCCTGAGCAAGCGCCGCAACCAATTTACCGCCCAGGATGTCACCGCCATCACTCGCCAGCTGGCAACCATCGTCAACTCGGGGGTTCCGGTGGTACAGGCACTCAAGCTGATTGCGCATAGCCACAACAAGGCCGAGGCCAGAGCCACGCTGACCATGGTCGGCAACCAGGTCGAAGCGGGCTCGAGCCTGGCCAGAGCCTTGAATACCAGCTCGCCGCTGTTCGATAACTTCTATTGTGATCTCGTCGCCACCGGCGAGCAAACCGGCCATTTGGCACAAGCCTTCGAGCGCCTAGCCAGCTACCGGGAAAAAAGCGAAGCCATGCGTAAAAAGGTTATCAAGGCGATGATTTACCCCACCATGGTCACCCTTACCGCCATTCTCGTTACCTTGCTGATGCTAATTTTCATCATCCCGCAATTTGCCAGCATTTTTAAGGGGTTTGGTGCCGAGCTGCCGTGGTTCACCCAAAAAATCATCGATGTGTCTAACTTTTTGCTGAATGACGGCCCCCTCCTCGCACTGGGCTTGCTGGTTACCTCGATGCTTGCCGTGATGGCTTATCGCAAATCGGATAGCAACAAGCTGCGGGTCCACCGTGCCCTGCTCGCCTTCCCCATCGTCGGGCCGATCATGCTCAAGGCGGCGATTGCCCGTTTCGCCCGTACCCTTGCCACCACCTTCTCTTCGGGGATCCCATTGCTGACCGGTATCGAGGCCGCAGGCAAGACCGCGGGCAACCGTTTTATCGAGCGAGCCATTGAAGGCGCGCACGGCAACACTGCCGCCGGTATGCCGCTCCATCTTGCCCTGCGCCACAGCGAGGTTTTTCCCGAGCTGATGCTGCAGATGGTGATGATTGGCGAAGAGTCAGGCTCGATTGATGACATGCTCAACAAAGTGGCCTTCACCTACGAGAGCGATGTCGATAATACCGTTGATAACCTTGGTAAAATTCTCGAACCACTGATTATCATCTTCCTCGGTACGGTCATCGGCGGATTGCTGGTTGCTATGTACATGCCGGTGTTCAAGCTGATGAGTGTGGTTGGCTAGTTGTAAGAGGCGAGATCCTGGATCCTAGTCCCTAGGTGCGCTATGGGCTATGGGCATGCCGGATTTATCCAATGAATGCCAGTTTATAGCTCTGCTTTTCCTCGGTTCTGCCTTTATCCTCCGGCATGATTCCCCTACAATATCCCCATTGAGTAATATGAGAGTTTTTTCATGACGTTGCTGTCTGTATATCCTTGGTTATTTCCTGTTTTTGCGGCCATTTTCGGGTTGCTGGTTGGTAGTTTCCTCAACGTGGTGATCTATCGCCTGCCAATCATGATGGAGCGCCAGTGGAGAGCCGACTGCACCGAGTATTTTCCTGAACTCGGCCCGCAACAAGACACCGGTACCTTTAACCTCAGTATCCCGCGCTCGCGTTGCCCCCACTGTCAGCAACAGATCAGCATGTGGGATAACATCCCGGTGATCAGCTGGCTGCTGCTCAAGGGACAATGCCGTCACTGCCAAGCCAATATCAGTGCCCGCTATCCGGCCATCGAGTTATTGACCGCCGTAGTAAGCACCACTGTCGCCCTCTATCTGCCACCTTCGCCGTGGTCGCTGGCGGTGATCCTGTTCAGTTTCTCCCTGATCGCCCTGACCTTCATCGACATCGACAAGATGTTACTGCCAGATCAAATCACCCTGCCACTGATGTGGGCGGGGGTAATGCTGGCGCTGCTGGGGATTTCCCCGGTCAGCCTGCAAGATGCCATTATCGGTGCCATGGCCGGTTATCTCTCGCTATGGAGCCTGTACTGGACTTTCAAGCTACTGACTGGCAAAGAAGGGATGGGATACGGTGACTTCAAGCTATTGGCTGCCCTCGGGGCTTGGCTGGGCTGGCAGTTACTGCCGTTTGTCGTGCTGTTTTCCTCTCTGGTCGGTGCCATCTGCGGCATTATCATGATGCGCCGCCAGCAGGCTGACGGGCAGCAACCCTTTTCATTCGGCCCTTATCTGGCCATTGCCGGCTGGGTGGCGATGCTATGGGGTGAGCCGTTGCTCAACTGGTATTTAACCTCATATCTAGGGCTTTGATTTATGTCTCTTGTCATCGGACTAACCGGCGGGATCGGCAGCGGAAAAACCACCGTGGCCAATTTATTTGCCGCCAAGCATATTGATATCATCGACGCCGATATCGTTGCCCGCGAAGTGGTTGAGCCCGGTAGCACCGGTCTGCAAGCCATTGTAGAGAAGCTGGGTTCTGACATCTTACTGACAGATGGGTCGCTTAATCGCAGTAAGCTGCGTGAAGCCATCTTCAGTGATAGTCAATTAAAAGAGTGGCTTAACCAGTTATTGCACCCGATGATCAGGGAAAAAATGCAACAAGATATCGCTGCAGCCCAATCACCGTATTGCTTGCTGGTTGTCCCGCTAATGGTAGAGAATAACCTGCAGGCAATGACCGACCGCCTGTTGGTGGTCGATGTCGATGAAGCGATCCAGGTAGCACGGACCCAGCAGCGGGACAATGTCCCTACCGCTCAGGTTCGCCGTATTTTGGCTTCTCAGGCCAGCCGCGAACAACGCCTTGCTGCTGCCGACGATATAATTTGCAATAATGGCAATGGTGACAACCTCGAGCAGCAAGTGACCAAACTGCACCTAGAATATCTGGCGCTGAGCCGCCAGCAAAACAATACACCGCAGTGCTAACTAATTTGGGTAGGTTGATATGCAAGTAAACCGCTTTGAACACCCGTTGAACGAAAAGGTACGGATTTACCTTCGTTTGGAATACCTGATCCGCCAAATGCACCATGCCAGCGCACTCAGCGATCCATGGCAGTATCAGCTATTCTTCCGCGCTCTGTTTGACTTGCTGGAAATTCTTGATCAGATCCAGCTCAAGGCTGAACTCGCCAAAGATCTTGAAAAGCAACGCGGGCGACTCAAGCACTGGCTTAACATTGACGGGGTGGATCAAACCGCCCTGCTGGCCCTACTCGACCAACTGGAGCAAGGCCAACACCAATTGTTGACCGCCAATCGCCTGGGCCAGACCCTGCGCGAAGACCGTTTTCTCGGCGCGATCAAACAACGCCTTTCGATCCCGGGGGGCAGCTGCTGCTTTGATTTGCCGGCCCTGCACCACTGGCTGCATTTACCCCTTGCCCACAAGCAGAGTGATTTGGCCAATTGGCTCTCACAAATCAAAGAGCTCAGTGTCGCCCTGAGCCTTTGGCTCAAGCTGGTGCGCGAAAGTGGCCAATTCCAAAATCAAGTTGCGCGTGGTGGTTTCTTCCAGCACGATGCGAATGAAGCCAGTCTGATCCGACTGGATATTTGCCCCAGCCATGGTGTCTACCCTATGATATCAGGACACCGCAGCCGGTTTGCCATTCGCTTCATGCCATTTGAAGAAGGTGCCGGTATTGCTGAGACGATTGAATTTAAACTAGCGATTTGCTGAGGTAACACGTGACACCATCCAACACACCAGCCACACCGATCACCGTGGTGAAATGCCCGACTTGCCAAACCGATGTTGTGTGGGGAGAGCAGAGCCCGTTCCGTCCATTCTGCTGCAAGCGCTGCCAGCTGATCGACTTGGGTGAGTGGGCAGAAGAAGAGAAAACGATCCCAGGTGCCCCGGACCTGTCAGATTCCGACGGCTGGTCGGAAGATATGGGATATTGATCTGCGGCTAGGGGCCCTTGGTCCTCGGCGCGAGGAAGAGCAAGAGCTCATTACTCACTGATTAAAAAAGGGGGACTTATCATAAGATAAGCCCCCTTTTTTACATTGATCTGTCTAACACTGACAATTGCCTCGAGCCGATTAGCCTCGAGCCGATTAGCCTCAAGCCTCGCTAAGCGCAGCGAGCTTTTGAAGCACCACATCGTTGGCTTCTGGGAATGCGTAGTTAGTTAGCTCTTCCAGACGCACCCACTCGCTTGGCTGGCCTTCTTTGCCATAGGCCTTGCCTTCAAATGCACGTACCAAGAAAAAATCAAACTTCAACGACTTCTCCGGATAGTCATGCTCCAGTGCCATGAAGTGCTCCAGTGTTGTTGCCTGAATGCCGACTTCCTCATACAGCTCCCTGACAACCGCCTGCTCGGCCGATTCACCCGCTTCGACCTTGCCGCCGGCAAACTCCCAAAAACCGCCCTGGTGAGACTTGGCAGCCCGCTGGGTAATGAATACTTTATCTTGCTCGGCATTAAGAATAATCCCCGCCGAAATCCACACCTGTTTCTTTTCCAAAGCCGTTTACTCTCTCACTGCCTGATCATCAGGTCTCTTTATTAAGTGAAGCATAATAAAAAGGCCGCGAATGCGGCCTTTTATATGGGTTAAGCAGCCCGATTAGTTGATCTTACCGTGGCATTGCTTGTACTTCTTGCCAGAGCCACATGGACACGATTCGTTACGACCTACCTTGCGCTCTTCACGCTGGTATGGCGCAGCCTCATCGCTTGCTTGGCTTTCGTCGGCAATTTGATTTTCCGCATTCTGATGCTGGAACTGCTGGCGGCGAGCAAGCTCTTCAGCCTGGCGGCGACGCTCCGCTTCCACGCGCTCAACCTCTTCCTGCTGCTGAACACGTACTTTGCTCAAAATCGCAATAACATCAGACTTCAGGCTCTCCAGCATCTCTTCGAACAGTTCAAACGACTCGCGCTTGTATTCCTGTTTCGGGTTCTTCTGGGCATAGCCACGCAGATGGATGCCCTGGCGCAGGTGATCCATTGCGGCCAAGTGCTCTTTCCACAGCGTATCAAGGTTTTGCAGCATGACCGTCTTCTCGAAGTTACGCAGTACTTCCGCGCCCACAACTTCTTCTTTGTGACGATAAATTTCAACAGCTTGCTCTACGATACGTTCACGCAACGCTTCTTCGTAAAGCTTCTCTTCGCTGTCCAGCCACTGCTGGATAGGCAGCTCCATATCGTAATCGGCTTTGAGGCGCTCTTCCAAACCCTGGATATCCCACACCTCTTCCAGCGACTGTGCCGGGATGTAGCCATCGATCACCGCTTGGATCACGTCTTCGCGGTTTTGCTCGATCATCTCGCTGATATCTTCAGCGTTCATCAGCTCATCACGCAACTCGTAAACCACCTTACGCTGGTCGTTAGCCACATCATCGAATTCAAGCAGCTGCTTACGAATATCAAAGTTACGGCCTTCAACCTTGCGCTGGGCGTTTTCGATCGCCTTGGTCACCCATGGGTGCTCAATCGCTTCGCCTTCTTCCATACCCAGCTTCTTCATCATGTTCGAAACACGATCCGAAGCGAAGATACGCATCAAGCCGTCTTCCATCGATAGGTAGAAACGCGAGGAACCGGCATCACCCTGACGGCCAGAACGACCACGTAGCTGGTTATCGATACGGCGAGACTCATGGCGCTCGGTACCGATAATGTGCAAACCACCAGACGCCAGCACGGCATCGTGCAGCTGCTGCCAATCGGCTTTGATCTTGGCAATTTGATCGTCAGTTGGGTTATCCAGCTTCGCCACTTCGCTCTGCCATGAACCACCCAATACGATATCCGTACCACGACCTGCCATGTTGGTTGCGATAGTCACCGCGCAAGGCGCACCGGCCTGGGCAACGATATCGGCTTCGCGCTCGTGGAACTTGGCATTCAAGACTTCGTGCTTGATACCTTGCTTCTTCAGCGCTTTAGACAGTAACTCAGATTTTTCAATCGAAACCGTACCAACCAATACCGGCTGGCCTTTCTCGACACGCTCTTTGATGTCTTCACTGATCGCCGCAAATTTTTCCAGCTCAGTCATGTAGACCAAATCACCCATGTCATCACGGATCATCGGCTTGTTGGTTGGCAACACAACGGTTTCCAGACCATAAATAGATTGGAATTCGAATGCTTCGGTATCAGCTGTACCGGTCATGCCTGACAGCTTGGTGTAAAGACGGAAGTAGTTCTGGAACGTGATAGACGCTAGCGTCTGGTTCTCGTTTTGGATCTTCACCCCTTCTTTGGCCTCAACAGCCTGGTGCAGACCTTCTGACCAGCGACGGCCCGGCATAGTACGGCCGGTATGCTCATCGACGATGATCACTTCATCGTCTTTAACAATGTAGTCAACATCGCGCTCGAACAGCACGTGGGCACGCAATGCGGCATTGACGTGGTGCAGCAGGCTGATGTTTGTTGGCGAGTAAAGCGTATCGCCCTCTTCCATCATGCCGTTTTGCTTAAGCAGCTCTTCGACAAACTCCTGACCGTTTTCGGTTAAATGCGCTTGCTTCGATTTTTCATCAACCGTGTAATGGCCTTCGCCGCGGTATTCTTCGCTGTCTTCCTGATCCTGTTTTACCAATTGTGGGATCAGGGTATTGATCTTGGTGTATAGCTCCGAGCTATCTTCGGCTGGGCCAGAAATGATAAGCGGGGTACGGGCTTCATCGATAAGGATGGAGTCGACTTCATCGACGACCGCAAAGAAGCGCTCGCGCTGTACGCGATCTTCTGGGCGGAATGCCATGTTGTCGCGCAGGTAGTCAAAACCAAATTCGTTGTTGGTGCCGTATAGGATGTCGGCTGAGTAGGCTTCTTTTTTCGCCTGAGGCGGCATGTTTGGCACGTTAACGCCAACAGTCATACCAAGGAATTCAAACAAAGCACGGTTGGTTTCGGCATCTCGTGCGGCTAGGTAGTCATTCACCGTAACGATGTGCACGCCTTTACCGGTAAGGGCGTTCAAGTAAGCTGGCAGGGTAGCGGTCAAGGTCTTACCTTCACCAGTACGCATTTCAGCGATCTGGCAAGCATTCAATACCATACCACCGATCAGCTGGACATCGAAGTGACGCATACCAAACACACGCTTGGACGCTTCACGTACGGTAGCAAAGGCTTCAGGTAGTAGCTGGTCAAGGTTTTCACCCTGCTCAATACGCTCACGGAATTCAACCGTTTTGGCCTTTAGTTCTTCGTCCTGCAAGCTTTCGAATTGAGGTTCAAGCTTGTTGATCTGGTCAACAATTTTGCGCATACGACGCAATGTGCGGTCGTTACGGCTACCGATAACTTTGGTCAGTAGTTTTGATAACATGGCGTTGCCGTTTTCTCTTAGTTATTTCAACCCATCAGGCTGAATTCTTAATCTGAATTTTTCAACCGGGATTATATCAACAAAGCGCGAGGCTTAGACTTGCGATTAATCATCCCTGTCCCGTCTAAATTCGCCACTGGTGTGACTACGGAAGCCGATACGAAAAACAATGGTTATTGATGATATTGTGGTACGAGTCGACCATTTCAAGGGATAAATGAAAACAATACCAGAAATTGAACACCATCGGCCATCCGTGGAGGGGGTAAACCCAAGCAGATCTCATTAAGCCAAACGACCTTGGTCAATGCTCTCCCAAGCTAGATATAATAAGCCATATTGGCGGTGTCGCCTATGGCAAATGCCCCGACGATGTTTTCCATATTCGAAAAATTAGAACTTAGCCACTACTTTTGCCCCAGAATGTCGTACTACGTGCGACTAACGGCTCGTATCCAGAGAAAAGAATAAATACGCGGCATAAAAAAACGCCGGACACAGTCCAGCGTTTTTGAAATCGTTGAGTGGGCACTCGGCTAGTTTATGCCAGTACCATACCTGGTTGAGCAAAGGTGACAGGCACTTGCTGCTCGTCAGTGAAGGTCGACCATTCATACGCTTCTTGATCAGCAAGTACTGCACGCAGTAGCATGTTGTTAAGCGCATGGCCTGACTTGTAAGCCACCATTTCACCAATAATGTTATGGCCACACATGTAAAGGTCACCAATGGCATCCAAGACCTTGTGGGTCACGAGCTCGTTGTCAAAACGAAGCCCTTCATCATTAAGAATACGGTAATCATCAAGTACAATCGCATTGTCAAAACTTCCGCCCAGGCACAGATTCTGTGACTGGAGGTATTCGATATCACGCATGAAACCGAAAGTTCGGGCACGGCTGATATCTTTGACAAATGACTGGCTGGAGAAATCCAGAACCAAACGCTGCTGCTCTGAATCAATCGCCGGGTGATTAAAATCGATAGCGAAGTCCAAACGGAACCCGTTAAAAGGACGGAGTTCTGCCCATTTATCACCATCTTCGACGCGAACAGTTTTCTTGATACGCAAGAAACGCTTAGGCGTATTCAGGGTATCGATGCCGGCAGACTGTAGCAGGTAGATGAACGGGCTGGCGCTACCATCCATAATCGGAATTTCAGGTGCATCAACCTCGATAATCACATTATCGATACCCATTCCTGCCAACGCAGCGTTAAGGTGCTCAACCGTTGAGATACGTACGCCTTGTTCATTAACCAAAGCAGTACACAACATGGTGTCGCGGACCGAGTTTGCGTCTGCTGGAAAATCAACAGGCGGATTCAAATCGGTACGGCGATAAATCACACCAGTGTTTGCAGCAGCAGGACGAAGAATAAGCGTCACTTTACGGCCAGAGTGAAGTCCCACCCCAGTCGTTTGCACAATGCTTTTCAGTGTACGTTGTCTTATCATCTGCTTGTCTCAACTATAAAATTGCCATGATATCGGCCCCAACCCTTAGTCAAAAAAAGGGCAAGGACAGATATCTTATCACTTTTTAACCAGCTTCCCAAAATATTTTGCGCGTTTAGTCAGCTTGCTTGCGCAAAAATGCTGGGATATCCAGATAGTCGTGATCCGCCTGAGGCTTCGGATTTGCCGCTGTCGCCGCCTGCTGGTTGGCAGAATCAGCTGCCGAGGCCGGCTGGTTCAATGGCGCCGCTTTGGCTTCTTCCGCCGGAGCAGAAGCTGCCGCTGGTTTCTCCGCTGCCACGGCCTGTACCGGCTTAGCGGTACCCGTCACCAACGTGATGTCAGGCTTGCATTCTTTGCCAATACCCGTCGCAACAACCGTTACACGTAGCTCGTCAGACATTTCTGGGTCAAGCGACGTACCAATAACCACGGTAGCGTTGTCAGAAGCAAATGCCTTCACGGTATTACCTACCGTTTCGAACTCGTCCAGACGCATGTCCAGACCCGCTGTAATGTTAACAAGAACACCACGCGCGCCAGCCAGATCGATATCTTCCAGTAGCGGACTAGAAATAGCCATTTCTGCCGCTTCCTCAGCACGATCGTCACCGGTTGCAACACCGCTGCCCATCATGGCGTGACCCATTTCAGACATAACGGTGCGTACGTCAGCAAAGTCGACGTTGATCATGCCCGGACGGGTGATCAGCTCGGCAATACCCTGTACCGCATTCTTCAATACGTCATTTGCTTTGGCGAAGGCATCCAACAATGTGATACCACGGCCAAGCACTTTCAGTAGTTTTTCGTTAGGGATCGTGATCAGCGAGTCAACATGCTTTGACAGCTCCTCGATACCCTGCTCGGCAAACGCCATGCGCTTTTTGCCTTCGAAGCTAAATGGCTTAGTCACCACCGCAACAGTCAGGATCCCAAGTTCTTTCGCCACTTCAGCAATAATCGGGGCTGCACCGGTACCGGTACCGCCTCCCATGCCTGCTGCAATGAAAATCATGTCAGAGCCATCAAGCTCTGCTTTGATCGCTTCGCGATCTTCCAATGCCGAGTCACGGCCAACCTGTGGGTTAGCGCCCGCACCCAGACCTTTGGTGATAGCCCCACCGATCTGGATCACTGTACTTACATTGGTTTTACGAAGTGCCTGAGCATCAGTGTTTACACTGATAAACTCAACACCCTCGATTGATTCACGTACCATGTGATCGACTGCGTTACCACCGCCGCCGCCAACGCCTATGACTTTAATTACTGCTTCGTCAGACATTTCCATCATCGGTTCAAACATGTGTTCTCTCCGTCCATCCTGTTCGCATCAGGGTTAAAATTCTTTTCTTAACCAGCCACTAAGCTTAGAGAAAAAGCCAGAAACAGAACGCTTCTGCTCAATTTCACTATCGTCAAATGTCTGACTATCCTTTCCGTAATGCAGTAAGCCTACTGCCGTTGCATAATGTGGGAATTGCACATGTTCGGTCAGCCCGACGACGTTAAGCGGCAGGCCAACACGTACCTGGTTGCTGAATACGCGCTCGGCGCACTCCACCAGGCCTTCCATCTGAGCCGCACCGCCGGTCAGGACAATGCCTGCGGCCAGCTGGTGCTTCACTCCTGCATTACGCAGTTGATCTTGTACTTCTATCAGCTTCTGATTAACCAGACCAAGCAACTCGCTGTAGCGGGGCTCTATCACTTCAGCCAATGTTTGACTTTGCAGGCTGCGCGACGGACGACCACCGACACTCGGTACATCGACCTTGGCATCTTTGCTGACCAGCTCGCTCAAGGCGCAGCCATATTTTACTTTAATTTCCTCAGCATCTCCTAGCGGAGTACCGAACGCGTAGGCAATATCACTGGTCACGACATTACCGGCATAAGGAATCACGGCCGCATGACGCAAAGCGCCACCGGTCCAGACAGCAATATCCATTGTACCGCCGCCAATATCAACCACACAGACACCCAATTCACGTTCATCAGGCGTCAACACGGCGTGGCTGGCAGCCAAACCGGAAAAAATAAGCTGATCGACTTTGAGATCACAGCGCTCTACCGCTTTGACGATATTTCGCGCCATGTCGTTGTGGCAGGTGATCAAATGAACACTGGCTTCCATGCGTACCCCAGATAAACCAACAGGATTTTTAATTCCCTCTTGGTAATCAATAGCAAATTCCTGAGGAATTACATGCAAAACTTTATGTTCATCACTAATTTTTACCGACTTAGCCGTGTGAATAACATTATCTACGTCATCCTGGGTCACTTCTTTGTCGGAAATCGGCACCATGCCCTCTTCCGTCTGGCAGCGGATATGCTTGCCGGAAAGAGACAAAAATACCGAAGAGATCTGGCAATCTGCCATCAGCTCTGCTTTGTAGATCGCGCCCTGTACCGATTTGACTACAGACTCGAGATCATTCACTCCGCCCTTATCCATCCCGCCGGACGGACTGCTACCTTCCCCGATGACGTTAACTTCGCCATCCGGTAGCACTTCACCGACTAGAGCACTGACTTTGGACGTACCAATATCCAGGCCTACTATCAGTTTTTTATCTGCCGCCTTCGTCATAGCGCCTACTCTTATAGTTCTCTTAAGCCAAACAGGCTGCGGTCGAGCCAATCTATTTGGTTTTGCTCTGATCTGGATCGGTGACCCAGCCTACAGCAGCTCCGGTATCATAGCGCAAGTCTATATACTCGATAGCCTGTCCGTGCTGTTCTAATTGCGGGGATAAGGCGATGAAACGTTCAATCCGCTCCATGCGCTCCTTACGCCCTAATTCAAGCCTGACGCCGTTGGTTAACCAAACCCGCCAAGCCCGACGTTCATTTAATGCCAGCGTAGCAATTTCAAAGCCCGCATGCTGTAACCTCGGTTGCATTTCGTGCAATGCAGACAAGACTTCCAAACTGGTCCCTTCAGGTCCAGCTAAGCCCACCAGTAATTGACCAGCCTGCTCAGGCGGTGCCTTGAACACCTCGCCGTCATGGTTGACCAGGTCTCGGCCATTCCAGAACGCTGCGGGATCTTGCTCGACAAGAAATACCTTGAGGGTATCCGGCCACTGCTTGCGCACCGAGGCCCGCGCCACCCAAGGCATGGCCTCTAGTGCGTGCTGAATGTCATCCACATCTTGGGTCATGAAACTGCCAAGCTGCTCAAGGTGCATAATACCAGCCCGAACATCGCCGGGGGTGAGGTAGTGTAACTCACCTTGAACCACCAGCTGTGACAACGGCAGCCGGTTGGCATCTGTCATCCAGTTGATTGCCGCGCTGAACAGCCAGGCAACAAACCCGATCACAAAGAGAAAAAAAGCCAATCCTCCGCGGTTATGTAACGATGCCGCAGGAGAAAACGATATTCTTTTTAGGACACTATCAGCCATAAATAGTTTAATCCCGATGTCATAGCCGATACCTAACCAGCAAAAGCGGCAAGGTCATTCCCTCAACCCTTTCCGCTTTTCACGTAAAGTTGACAGATTATAGCGAGCAAGATGCAGCTCTCCAACATCTGATAGCCGATTCCTCGCATATCCTTGGCTAAAGGCTTAAATTAAAGCAAAAAACAAGCCAAATATATATTTTTTATACAGCCAAAAAATTTTATTGGCTCATTTGCTCAATATTCAGTTGCATATCTGCTAACTGACGAGCGATTTTGCCAACATCGCCAGCACCTTGTGTCAGAACCAAATCATCATTTTGTAGAATATTGGCTAAAGTAGACGGCAGTGCATCGATATTCGGGACAAAAATCGGGTCCAGTTTACCACGGCCACGAATCGTACGGCACAAAGCACGCCCATCCGCACCAGCAATCGGCACTTCACCGGCAGAATACACATCCAGCATGACGAGTACATCAACTTGCTCGAGGACATGAGCAAAGTCATCATACAGATCACGGGTACGGCTATAGCGGTGCGGTTGGAACACCATGACCAGGCGCTTGTCTTCCCAGCCTGCACGGGCAGCCTGAATCGTCACATCCACCTCGCTCGGATGATGGCCGTAATCATCCACCAACATCACTTTACCGTTGCCGGTTTCGAAATCACCAAGATGATCAAAACGTCGGCCTGTTCCCTCAAACTCAGCCAGTGCCTGGACGATAGCTTCATCGGCAACGCCTTCTTCAGACGCGACGGCGACAGCCGCCGTGGCATTGAGGGCGTTGTGCTTGCCTGGAATGTTCAATTTGATTTCCAGTGCCGGCTTGCCTTTGCGTAGTATGGAGAAATATCCCTGCTGGCCGCGCTGATCATAATCAACCAAACGCACATCTGCATCTTCAGAGAAGCCATAAGTGATAACCTGACGGCCAATTTTTGGAAGTAGCTCACGCACCACAGGATCATCAATGCACATCACCGCCAAACCGTAGAACGGCAGGTTGTGAAGAAAATCGACAAATGTCTGTTTCAGGACTTCAAAATCACCGCCATAGGTATCCATGTGGTCAGCTTCGATATTCGTCACCACGCACACCATCGGCTGCAGGTGCAAGAATGATGCATCACTCTCGTCAGCTTCGGCGATCAGGTAGCGGCTCGATCCAAGGCGGGCGTTAGTCCCTGCGCTCTTGACCAAACCACCGTTGACGAACGTTGGATCCAAACCGGCTTCAGAATAGATCTGGGTCACCAGTGCGGTGGTTGTCGTCTTACCGTGGGTACCCGCAATCGCGATACCGTGGCGGTAGCGCATCAGCTCGGCCAGCATTTCCGCACGGCGAACCACAGGGATACGCAATTCGCGGGCGGCGGCCAGCTCAGGGTTGCTCTGGTCTATCGCGGTCGAGGCCACCACGACACTGGAGCCTTCGATATTACTGGCGGCATGACCAAAGAAGATCTCCGCTCCTTTATCTGCCAACCGGTTGGTCACCGCGTTGGGTGCCAAGTCTGAACCACTGACATGGTAGCCTTCGTTAACCAGCACTTCCGCGATACCGCTCATCCCGGCACCGCCAATTCCAACAAAGTGGATACGCTCTACGCGGCGCATCTCTGGCACCATGGTTCTAATTTTTGCTAATTGCTGGTTATCCAGTTTACTCATCACTTTGTCTCATCTTATTGCTTTGCCAGCGACTTGATCACATCCGCCACCCGGCGGTCGGCATCGACAATCGCTGCGTCACGTGCTGCCTGTGCCATCTTGGCCAGCTGTGCACGATCTAATTGTTGTAAGGTGTCGGCCAGACCCTCTACGGTCAATTCTGGCTGCTCAATCATTTTCGCGGCACCGCACTGGACCAGATGGTCAGCATTCAACGCCTGCTGGCGATCTTTGTGCATGAAAGGCACAAACACGGCACCAAGGCCGGCTGCCGACAGCTCGGAGACCGTCAGGGCACCCGAGCGGCAAACAACGATGTCGGCCCAGGCATAGGCGGCTGCCACATCGTCGATAAATTCTGTTACTTGGTAGTTGATGGCCTGTCCGTTGGCATACTCAACATAATCTTGCTCAGTCTGCGCCTGAGCGCCTTTACCCGCCTGGTGCCACACGGTGACGTTATCGCCCAGCAGTCCCGCAACTTGAGGCAAGGTTTGATTGAGGATCCGCGCTCCTTGGCTGCCGCCCATCACCAGCACCCGGATAGGACCTTCACGCTCAGCAAAGCGTTGCGCAGGCTCTGCCAGTGATACCACATCCTCGCGCACCGGGTTGCCGACAACCTCACGATTCGGAAAGGCACCTGGAAAGGCCTGCAGCACGCTGGCCGCAATGCGCGATAGCCATTGGTTGGTCAAACCGGCAACGGCATTTTGTTCATGCAGGATCACTGGGACACCGGACAACCAAGCGGCAACACCGCCAGGGCCACTGACATAACCACCCATGCCCAATACGGCATCTGGTTGCCACGCCTTGATGTATTTCCTGGCCTGCAAGATTGCACCGACAATTTTAAAGGGTGCCGCCAACAGACGGGTAATACCTTGGCCACGCAAGCCTTTTACTTTGATAAAGTCGATATCAATACCGTGCTTTGGTACCAGTTCGGCTTCCATTCGGTCGGCAGTGCCGAGCCAGCGGATGTCCCAACCTTCTTGTTGTAACCGCTTGGCGACCGCCAGCCCCGGAAAGACATGTCCTCCGGTTCCGCCCGCCATCACCAGCAAGCGTTTATTCTTGTTCATGGTCATTTTCTTCTAGTTCCGGATCCGGCATCGCTTTGGCAGCGATCCGCTGCTCATAGTCAATCCGGATCAAAATGGCGACCGCAGTAGCCATAATAAATAAACTTGAGCCACCGTAACTGATCAGCGGCAGGGTCAGGCCCTTGGTCGGCACCATGCCCGCGGCGGCGCCTACATTAACCAACGTCTGGAAGGCGAACCAAAAGGCAAAACCAAACGCCAGAAAACCGCCAAATAGCTGTTCTGTCTGTAGGCAGCGGCGGCCAATCATCAAGGCTTTGAAAACCAATGCGAAGATAAGCAGCAACACGACCGTGACTCCGATCAAGCCCACTTCCTCGGCCAGCACCGCAAAGACAAAATCGGTATGCGCTTCGGGCAGGTATTCCAATTTCTGGATTGAGTTGCCAAGGCCTTGCCCTAGCCATTCACCGCGACCGAAGGCCATCAGGGACTGAGTCAGCTGGTAGCCGCTGCCAAACGGGTCTTCCCACGGGTCCAGAAACGAGGTCACCCTTCGCAGACGATAGGGCTCAAAGACGATCAGCAGGCCAATGCCAAAGCAAGCCGCACCGATCATCACAATAAACTGCCACAACTTGGCACCGGCAATGAACAGCATACCGACCGTAGTCACGAACATCACCACGAACGAACCGAGATCCGGCTGTTCAAGCAAGAGCGCCCCAAGCAAAGCCAAAACCAGCAAGGGCTTGGCAAAACCGACAAACGATTGCCGGACCTGTTCGTACTGGCGAACCAGATAGCCCGACATGAAAAGAAACAAGGAAAGCTTGGCCACTTCGGCTGGCTGGAGGTTGAAAATCCCCAGCGGGATCCAGCGCGATGCACCATTGACCGAACGGCCAACCCCGAGTACCACCACCAGTAGGACAATGGAAAGGATCAACATCGGCACGCTGTACTGGCGCCACTTCTCGAGCGGGATCATCAGAACAAAACTGGCCAAGACCAGTGAGCAAAAAAGGAAAAAACCATGGCGCAGGGCAAAATAGAACGGCATATCCGTCAAACGGGTCGCAATCGGCACCGAGGCCGACGTCACCATCACCAAGCCGGTCACCATCAGGGCCAACGCAATCCAAACCAACTGTCGGTCATACGGACTCTGTACTGCCGGTTTTGTCATCCACTCAAAAAACTGCCCCATCCCTTCCTTTACCGCTCCTGCCATCAGCTATCCTGACCCACTTGATGCTGTAGTGATAGTGCCAACTCGACAAACGTATCACCGCGCACCATAAAGTTAGCAAATTGATCGAAGCTCGCACAGGCCGGTGATAGCAAGATCATATCACCAGCACGGGCTGTTTGCGCAGCGTGTGACATGGCTTGCTCCATGGTCTCAACCATCACCGGCTGGGAGACGAGTGGGGCAAACTGCTCGCCATCACGGCCGAAGCAATATAATTGGGTATCTAATGTAGCCAAGATCGGGGCCAACTCGGAAAAATCCGCGCCCTTACCGTCACCACCGACCAGCAAGTGAAGCCTGCCGTTAAGCTGCAAACCGTTGAGGGCTGCCAGGGTGCTGGCCAGATTCGTCGCCTTGGAGTCATTGACCCACTTCACGCCATGTTGCTCGGCGACGAGCTGACAGCGGTGGGCCAGACCGTTATAGCGACGCAGGGCTCGGCAGGCGGCCTCGCGTTCGATACCAACCGCATCAGCCAACGCCAATGCGGCAAGGCTGTTGGCCACATTATGACGCCCCACCAGGGCGATGTCGGTGCTTGGCATAACCGGCTCACCCGCCACGGCCAGCCATTCTTCACCTTGATGCATCACCAAGCCATAGCGCTCAGTACTGTCGCTATTGCCGGTATTTAGCCCAAAGCTAACCTGCTCAAGTTCGCTGCCGTCGACCTCCGGCTTGGTCGCCAGATCGTCGCGGTTGAACACCGCCAACTCGGCGTGATCAAAGATGCGCATCTTAGCGGCACTGTACTGCGCCAAGCCGCCCGGGTACCGGTCCATATGATCTTCGGACAAGTTCAGGTATGCCGCAGCGTTGAGTGATAGGTTAGAGGTGGTTTCCAACTGGAAGCTGGAAAGCTCGAGCACATAAAGATCATGATCTTGGGCCAGCATATCCAGCGCAGCGAAGCCGATATTGCCGCCGACACCGACGTTAATACCCGCTTCTTTAGCCATTTCACCCACCAAACTGGTGACGGTACTCTTGCCATTGGATCCGGTGATCGCTACCACGGGCTTATCGACCGCGCGGGCAAACAACTCAATATCACCGACAATCTCTATACCGGCGGTAGCCGCTTGCTGCAGCTGCGGGATCGCCAAGGCAATCCCCGGACTTGAAACAATCAAGTCTGCTGCCATCAGCCAGTCCATCTGCCAATAGCCACTGCACAGTGCAACGGATTCGGGTAAGTGCTCGCGGCCTGGAGGGTGCTCGCGGGTATCAATGACCTTGATGTCCAATGGCTGAGGATTCCTCAACAAATGGTTTACCACCGACAGGCCGGTCATACCCAGCCCGATCACCACAACCTGTTTTACGCCTTCCAAGCCTTTCATCCTATCGTACCTTCAGGGTCGCCAGCGCGATCAATACCAGCATCAGGGTAATGATCCAGAAACGCACGATAACACGCGGCTCTGGCCAGCCTTTCAATTCATAGTGGTGGTGGATCGGTGCCATGCGGAAGATCCGCTGGCCACGCAGCTTGTATGAACCAACCTGCAGGATCACCGAGACGGTTTCCATCACGAACACACCGCCCATCACAACCAGCAATAGCTCTTGGCGAACCAAGACCGCGATGGTACCCAGCGCGCCGCCCAAGGCAAGCGAACCGACATCGCCCATAAAGACTTGGGCTGGGTAGGTGTTAAACCACAGGAAGCCCAAACCGGCACCGACAATCGCAGTACAGACGACAACCAGTTCACTGGCATCTTTCAGGTATGGGATATGCAAGTAGTTAGCAAAGTTAACGTTGCCGGTCGCCCAAGCAATGAAAGCCATACCACCGGCAACCATGACAGTCGGCATGATTGCCAAGCCATCAAGGCCGTCGGTCAGGTTCACCGCATTACTGGTACCGACAATCACGAAATAGGTAAAGACGATATAGAACAGACCAAGCTGCGGCATGACATCCTTGAAGAACGGTACCACCAGCTGGGTTGCCACGGTATCTTGACCATGGATATACAGAGCAAACGCCACGCCCAGCGCAATCACTGACTGCCAGAAATACTTCCAGCGCGCGATCAAGCCATCGGTGTTTTTGCGTACCACCTTGCGGTAGTCATCGACAAAGCCAACCGCACCGTAGCCCAGCATGACGGTAAGTACCGCCCAGACATACGGGTTGCTCAGATCAGCCCACAGTAAAACGGTAATCGCAATCGCTGCCAGGATCATGATCCCGCCCATCGTCGGGGTGCCGCGTTTGCTAAAGTGCGACTCAGGGCCGTCGTGACGGACCACCTGGCCGATCTGCAACATCTGCAGGCGGGCGATCAGGCGTGGACCCATCCACAGCGAGATCATCAGTGCCGTCAAGATACTGATGATGGCGCGGAAAGTCAGGTATTCAAACAGTCGAAAAAATGGAAATGTCGATTCCAGTAAATCAGCTAACCAGTAAATCATTATTTATATTCCTGCAGTGCAACAATCACATCTTCCATGCGGGAGCTACGGGCTCCTTTTGCCAGCACTGTCACTTGGATGTTGTCTTCATTGAGCAAAGGATCAAGCTGCTGCTGCAAAGTCTCGATCAATGCTGTTTTATCGTTAAAATGTTGGCCGTTGTTCAGCGTACTGACGATTTGGCTAGCATTACCGAACGTCAGTACCTTATCGAGGCGACGTTCTAGGGCATACTCTGCCACTTCGCGGTGCAATAATGCACTGTCATCGCCCAACTCGGCCATATCCCCCAACACGAACCACCGCTGACCGTCAAAGCCAGCCAGCAGATCGATAGCCGCCTTAACCGACGCAACGCTGGCATTGTAGGTGTCATCAATCAACCTTAGGTTGTGGCACGGCTCAGTGATATCAACACGGCCTTTAACATTGGCCACGCCGCCCAAACCAGCTTGTACCTGCTCCGGCGTCGCCCCCATCGCCATTGCCAGCGCGGCAGCGGCAAGGGCATTGGCGACATTATGACCACCCGCCAGCGTCAAACTCACCGGAAATGTTGCGTTGGGGGTGCGCATTGTAAAGCAAGCACGGCCTATACTGTTAATACTTATGTCAACCGCGTGAAAATCTGCTTCAGGCTGAGTGGCAGAAAACGTCTGCAACTGATGCTTTTCCAGCATTTGGTGCCACTTTTCCTGAGCATTGGAATCAAGGTTAATAATGGCGACCGCGTTTTTACCACGCAGCTCCAAACCTTCGAAGATTTCCCCTTTGGCTTTTGCCACACCATCCAGCGAGCCAAACCCTTCAAGGTGAGCGGCAGCCAGGTTGTTGATCAACGCGACCTGCGGCTTGACCAAATTCGTGGTATAGGCGATTTCCTTTTGATGGTTGGCACCCAGCTCAATCACCGCAAACTCATGCTCAGGTTCAAGCCGAAGCAAGGTCAGCGGTACACCGATATCGTTATTGAAGTTACCCCCCGTTGCCAACACCTTACCTTTGAGCGACAAAATAGCAGCGACCATTTCCTTCACTGTAGTTTTACCGCAGCTGCCGGTCAGGGCGACGGTTTTCAAGCCGTGATGCAGCTCCATTTCAGCCTTGAGCCATGCGCCGAGCATGCCAAGTGCCTTGTGGGTATCGTCAACAACCAGCTGAGGTAGGTTAACCGGTAAGTGCTTGCTCACCAACAGAGCTGCAGCACCTTGCTCTTCGGCGTTTAGGCAGAAGTCATGGGCATCGAAACGCTCGCCAATCAAGGCAATAAACAGGGTGTCGTCCGCGATTTGGCGGGTATCGGTTGATACCGCTGAGATAGTGATGTCATTACCGACCAGTTTGCCACCCAATACCTCAGCCAGTAGAGAAAGTTGAACCGGGATCATCCCTTTGCCTCCAGCAATTCGGCGACCGTCTCACGGTCGGAGTAGTGAATAGTGCGATCAGCCAAGATTTGATAGTCTTCGTGGCCTTTACCTGCGACCAACACGATATCGTCGGCACCCGCTTGGGTAAGTGCCCACTGACACGCTTCACGGCGTTCGTGAATCGTTTGGGCCTGCTCCGGCTTTGCCAGACCAGCCAGCATATCCGCCATAATGGCCGACGGTGACTCGCTGCGCGGGTTGTCATCGGTCAGGATAACCTTATCCGCCAAGCTTTCCGCTGCCTGCGCCATCAAGGGCCGTTTGCCGCGGTCGCGGTCGCCACCACAGCCGAAAATACACCAAAGCTTGCCGTGACAATGCACGCGCAAAGCCTGCAAAGCTTTCTCCAGTGCATCGGGGGTGTGAGCATAATCAACAACCATCATAGGTTTGTCAGGCTTTTGAAAAACTTCCATCCGGCCAGTAACGGCCTGCAGTTGCGGCGCAACAGCCAGCAACGCGGACATCTGATGGCCTGTCGCCAGCAGCGTTGCCAATGACAGCAATAAGTTGGTGACATTAAATGCCCCGACCAACGGCGCAGTAAACTGCCCAGCTCCCCAGCTTGAATCGAAAGCGACGGTCACGCCCTGGGCACTGTACTCAACCGATTCTAACCACAGCGTTTGCCCTTGGTGACCCGCCAAATGCTTGTGTTCCATCGCAACGGCAACGGCCTGCGGAAGATCTGCCAGCCATTCACGACCAACCACATCATCTGCGTTAATCACCGCCACACCACTTTGGTGCTCGGTAAACAGGGTTTTCTTGGCCTCGGCATAGCTCGCCATATCACCGTGGTAATCAAGGTGATCACGGCTGAGGTTGGTAAAGATACTGGCTTTGAATGCCAACGCTTTCACTCGCCCCTGGACCAAACCATGGGAAGAGACTTCCATCGCCGCAAAGCGGGCCCCCTGGGCTGCCATCTGCTGCAATACGCAAGGGATCTCAAGCGCACTGCCAGTGGTATTGGTCGCAGGTTGGATCTGATCCAACAGGCCATTGCCCGTTGTTCCCATCACGCCAGCCGGCTGACCGAGCAGCATCGCCCATTGCGCCAGCAACTGGCTGATGGTGGTTTTGCCATTGGTACCCGTTACGGCAACAACATCTATCTGCTCGTCCGGTGCGCCATAAAAGCGCTTGGCAATGGCCGATAGCTGCTCACCAAGGAAAGGGAGGTAAATCACGGCACCACCAGTGTTTTGTTCGATATAAGCCTGCTTGGTATCGGCTTGTGCCAACACCAGTGCCGCACCGGCCTGTTGCGCCTTGGCAATAAATCGCCGGCCATCGACACTGTGGCCCTTCACGGCGACGAACATCTCACCAGGCTTGATCTGCCGACTATCAAGGGTCATCCCCGAAATGGAGGCTGCGGCCAGGGCTTCTGGTAGGCAAAGGCCCTCCAGCCATGGCGATAATAGCTCGCCAACGGCGTGTAATACTTTAGGTTCCGGCATGGGTCTTGCCTCTGTGGTTCACAACGTTTAAATCTTCAAGCGTTCCCGCATCCGGCGGGATATTCAAAATCTGCAATGCGCTCTCCATCACTTCGGAGAAAATCGGCGCGGCGATGGCACCACCGTAGTAGGCATCGCCCTGGGGTTCATTAACCACCACGACCATTGCCAGCCTTGGGTTACTGATCGGTGCCAACCCTGCGGTCATTGCCACATATTCATCACTGTAGCCACCCGCCACCGCTTTTTTCGCCGTACCGGTTTTCGCACCAACGCGATACCCCGGTATTGCCGCGCGGTGGGCACTGCCCCCTTTGTGGGTGACCAGCTCAAGCATATTGAGTAGCTCGCGGGTATTCTCGGCCGATACCACCTGGCGCCCAGGTACCACCGCTTCGGTCTTCAGAATAGAAAGCGGTCGGTTGACGCCCATCGCACCCAGCGTGGCGTAGGCCCGAACTAACTGGATTGGGGTGACCGAGATACCGTAGCCAAAAGAGAGTGTCGCCCGTTCAAAATCAGACCAGCGGCGGCGGTCGGGGAAGAAGCCTTGTGCCTCACCGATCAGGTTGATCCCCGAGGCATCTCCCATCCCAACACTGCTGTACATCCCCAGCACCGCATCGACCGGCATCGCCAGCGAGAGTTTGCTCACCCCTATATTACTGGATTTCTGCAGGATCTTGGCGAGGTTTGCCTTGCCAACACGCGAGACATCACGTACTCGGCTACCACCGATTTGCATCAGCCCATTGCCGGTATCGATAACGGTATTTTCATCCGCAACGCCATTTTCCATTGCTGCCAAGACCACAAACGGCTTGATGGTCGACCCCGGCTCCATGGCATCGGTGATCGCCCGGTTACGCATCCGGTAGCTTTGCAGCTGATCACGGTTATTCGGGTTGTAAGATGGGGCGTTAACCATCGCCAGAATTTCACCGGTTCGTACATCGACCATCACCACCGACGCGGATGTTGCCTGATAGTCGGCGACCGCTTGTTTCACCGCCCGGTAAGCAACAGCCTGAAGGCGCTGATCGATACTCAGGCTGAGTGGCTTGCCCGGCTCACGTTTTTTAAGGGAGATATTCTCAACCACGCGGCCATAACGGTCCTTGCGCACAGTGCGGCGGCCTGGCTCGCCGGTCAGCCAACCATCATAGGTCCGCTCAACCCCTTCCAAGCCGTGACTATCAATACCGGTAACACCAATGAGATGTGCGCTGACCTCACCGGCAGGGTAGAAACGGCGGGACTCGTCCTTCAGGCCAATACCGGGTAACTTGAGCTTGCCGACATAGGTGGCCATCGCCGGACTCACTTGGCGTTGCAGGTAGATAAAGCGGCGCTTGCTGTTTTTCTCGATGCGGGTCATCAAGCCTTGGCGATCGATCCCCAGCACATCGGCAAGGGCATACCAGCGCTCGGGCTGGGCCAAGCCATTATTTTTAAAAATTTGGACCGGATCGGCCCATACGGCCTGGACCGGCACACTCACTGCCAGTTGCTCGCCATTACGGTCGGAGATAATACCGCGGGCAGAAGGCAGAGCCTTGACCCGCAGCGAACGCAGATCCCCTTCCTGGATCAACTTGCCGGGCTCAAGGACCTGGATATAGGCTGAGCGCCCGACGAGGGCCACCAACGCCACGAATATACATGCGCAAATAACACCAAAGCGCCACGGGATAAATGCCGGTGGCGCTTTCTGGCGACGTTGATTCTGCTTATCAGAACGCTTGATAGGTTTTGTTTTTTTCATTACTTAACAATAACTTCGCTATCACGTGATGGACGTTGCATGCCCATATCCTGTTCGGCTAAACGTTCAATCCGGCTGTGCTCGGCCAGTGAGCTCTCTTCAAGGATCTGATTGCGCCACTCGATATCGAGCTGATCCCGCTCGATCAGCAGTTGCTCCTGCTGGGCAATCATTTGACGGGAGTGATGGGTGATCAACACCACTCCCAGTGCAGAAACCAACACCAGAACCAACAATATCATCGGAATACGACCGGCAGATAATAGATCCCGACCGATGATCTGGGCCAGGTTATCTATGGGTTCTGGTTGTTGCTTCATAGGCGTTCGGCCAAACGTAGCACTGAGCTACGGGAGCGAGTATTACCGCTCACTTCATTTTGTGACGGTTTAATCGCTTTGCCTACCGGCTTGAGATCGGCACTACCCAGCGCCTTGATCTGCTCTTCCGTCAACGGCAAGCCTGCAGGTACATCCGGCCCTTTGCTCTGTTTGCGGATAAAGCGCTTAACCATACGGTCTTCCAGCGAGTGGAAGCTGATCACTGACAAACGGCCACCAGTTGCCAGAATATTGACCGCACCTTTGAGCGCTGTCTCGATTTCTTCTAGCTCACTGTTGATATAAATACGGATCGCCTGGAAGCTTCGCGTTGCAGGATGCTTATGCTTATCCTTAAACGGCGAAACATTGGCAATCAGCTTGGCCAGTTGAGTGGTGCGGGTCAGCGGCTCGTTCTCCGGATCCTCCCGGTATGCCACAATACCGCGGGCGATACGCTTGGCAAAACGCTCTTCCCCGAACTCTTTCAGTACCCAGGCAATATCATCAGCCTCGGCTTCAGCCAGCCAATCCGCCGCCGAGATCCCCGATGTCGGATCCATACGCATATCAAGCGGCCCATCACGCATAAAACTAAAGCCGCGTTCGGCATCGTCGAGCTGCGGAGATGATACACCGAGATCCAACAGGACCCCGTCCACGCGACCAATCAAATCACGCTCTTCCATATATTTTTCCATGCCTGAAAATGGACCATGGATAATATTAAACCGAGGATCATTAATTTTCTGGGCTTCGGCAATCGCCTGAGGATCGCGGTCAATACTGTAAAGGCGACCGTTTTCACCTAGTTGGGAAAGGATCAGGCGGCTGTGTCCACCACGGCCAAATGTTCCATCGATGTAGATACCATCTGGTTTGATGGCCAAACCATCAACAGATTCATGAAGTAAAACCGAGACGTGCTCAAACTGTTCAGACATAAGTATTTATTCAGCTCTTGTGGAAGCGTACAGTCCGTTAACAACGAACTGGCATAAAATCCAGTAACAGTGGAAATTCATTAACTTAGGCTATTAAAACGCTGTTTTAAAAGCATTTTCCACGAATTCCCACCGCAAAGTGTACGTATTTGATAAAAAAGATGTCAAGCCGAGGGCCGCAATTCTAACAATCACTTGATATTTATTGCGGGGCTAAAACGACAAAAGGTGATGCAAAGCCTCGCAAGAGACCTCACATCACCTTTTATGCTAAAGGGGTGAGTTGGCCGATGAGCCGGGTTCTGTCCCGCTTGCGCGGTGGTAACCATTCCTCTAGGCCTGCAATCACTCACAGGCTCAAGCAACCTACCCGTCCCCAACGCGGGCCACGCCATTAGGGACCTATTTGGTCTTGCTCCGGGTGGAGTTTACCGTGCCACGAACTATTACTAGCCGCGCGGTGCGCTCTTACCGCACCCTTTCACCCTTACCTGTGCACCACTCCGAAGAATGGGCCATCGGCGGTCTGCTCTCTGCTGCACTGGTCGTGGGCTCGCGCCCCCCAGACGTTATCTGGCACCCTGCCCTGTGGAGCCCGGACTTTCCTCCCCCCCGTCAGTCTCCCAAAGGACATCAACGAGGCAGCGGTTACCTTGGCCAACTCAGGCGGGCGATTGTATAGGACTTGGCTCACAGTTACCAGTGAAAAATCCTACAAAATCTAGATACGGTGAAAAATACACCAGAGCAGAAACCTCGGGGCTAGGAACGAAAACCGAGGGTCCAAAACATCGATGATTAATCGAGGTTTTCCAGTCCCCACTTGTACAGCGCATTCTTCTTCACGCCGTGAATTTCTGCCGTCAGTGCCGCGGCCTTTTTCAATGGCAGCTCTTTAACCAACAGGCCCAGTGTACGCAGTGCATCTGCCGGCAAATCTTCTTTCTCGGCACGGTGACCGGCAACCAGCAAAACCATCTCACCGCGTGTACGGTTGCTGTCTTCACCAAGCCAGTCAATCAGCTCGCCCAGCGGCGCGCCGTGGATTGTCTCGAAGGTTTTGGTCAACTCGCGCGCCAAGACCACCTGACGCTCAGGACCCAGCACCGCCAGCATATCGGCCAGAGAATCCGTGATGCGGTGCGGTGACTCATAGAAAATCATCGTGCGCTCGTCATCAGCCAGCTCCTGGAAGCGGTCACGACGCCCCTTGCTCTTCGGTGGCAAGAAGCCTTCGAAGCTGAAACGATCCGACGGCAAGCCTGCACCGCTAAGCGCGGTAATAACAGCACAAGGCCCCGGAAGCGGGACAACTTTTACACCCGCCTGACGACAACGATTGACAAGATGGTATCCTGGATCACTGATCAGCGGCGTACCGGCATCGGACACAAGTGCGATACTGGTACCGGCCTGAAGTTTTTCGATCAGATAATCAGCTTTTTGCTGCTCATTGTGATCGTGAAGCGCAAAGGTGCGGGTCGAGATCGAAAAATGGGTCAGCAGGCGCGATGTATGTCGCGTGTCCTCGGCGGCAATCAGATCGACATTTGCCAATACGTCCAATGCACGCTGCGTAATGTCCGCCAAATTACCGATTGGAGTAGGTACGATGTACAAAGTTGCGACATCTACCGTGCATGAATTGGTCTCACTCATTTGTCTAAGATCTCATCTGCAATTAATATAGAGAGTAATTTGTCACAGTTGAATGAATTCAATGCTCAATTTTACCCATAAGCGTAAAAGTGTATCACGACTGTTAGCCCCTGTAGCCCTTGCCGTGCTTCTGGCAAGCTGTAGTACCTCTAACCAGCCTGTCGTGGCCACCGATATTACCGCTGCCGCTACTGATAGCGCAGCCAATTATCTGATCAAAGCCGAATCAAGTGAAGGTGCCGAGAGCATCAACTGGAATATCCTGGCGCTCAAGGCGCTGATCAAGGAAGGTCAGTGGAGCCAAGCGGAGCAACTTGCTAACCGTCTGAGTCGGATGAACATGGATCCACTGCAGATGGCAGAATGGCAGCTGGCACGGGCGACCCTGCGCTACCAGCAAGGCCAGCCTAAAGCGGCACTTGATTCACTCAACTTCCAGCCGTGGTGGACTCTGGCCGATAGCCAGTACCTGCGCTACCACATGCTGCGTGCTGAGCTTTACCGTCAGACCAACCAACCGCTCAACGCAGCCCGCTCGCGTACCGCGCTGGATCAGTACCTGAACAATGACCAGAAAGCCGCAAACTGGCAGAACCTGTGGCAGGACTTGTCCAACTACAGCAATAACCAGCTCCAATCCGTTACCCTTGCCGGTGACGAAGAGGTGCTGCGTGGCTGGATCCAGCTGGCGGTGTTGAAAAACACCTACTCCCAGCGCCCGGTCAAACTCAAGGGCATGGTCGAAGACTGGCTGGCCAGCAACCCTTACCACCCGGCAAACCAATACCTGCCAGCGGATCTGGACAGTATTATGTCGCTGGACATAGCCCAGCTCGATAATGTTGCCCTGCTACTGCCGCTCACCGGTCGTTTCGAGCAATCGGGCAAAGCGGTCCGCGATGGCTTTATCAATGCCATGCTCGACGATACCGGCCGCGAGGCCCAAACCGAGCTGACCGTCTACGATACGGAAGCCGAAAGCATGGCGACGATTATGGCCAAACTCGAGCAAAGCGGCGTCGAGATGGTGATCGGTCCGCTGCGCAAAAACAAAATAACCGAATTCCAGCGAGCCAATAGCAGCAATATCGCCCTGCTAGCGCTCAATGAGCCGGATCCAAGCCAGCTGACCCAGGATAACGCCTGTTACTTCTCGCTCTCACCAGAGCAGGAAGCCGAGCAGGCCGCCCGCCACCTGTTTGCCAAGGGCCACCAATACCCGATGGTACTGGCACCGGGCAACAGCTTTGGTGGACGCGTCAGCAATGCCTTCATCGAGCAATGGCAGCAACTGACCGGCAATACACCGGCAACCCGCCAGTTCAGCTCACGCAAGCAGATCCAGCAGGAAATTGCCGCGGTATTCGGTTTGACCGATAGCCAGGCCCGCATCACGCAGATGCAGCAGGTGCTGGGAATGGAGCTCGAAGCCGAACCGCGCAGCCGCCGCGATACCGATTCGGTCTACCTGATCGCCAATGTCAACGAGCTGACACTGCTCAAGCCGTTTATCGAAGTGGCCATCAACCCGGATGCCTCGCAACCGAAACTGTATGCCAGCTCGCGCAGCTACCCGGATCGTGATGCCAACACGTCAGAGATCCGTGGTATCGAGTTTAGCGATATCCCGTTGCTTATCGATGCCAACCACAACTTCATGAACCGCTATGAAGACTTGTGGCCGGATAGCAAGAATACCGATATACGCCTTCATGCCTTCGGGATGGATGCCTATAAGATGGTGTCCGAGCTGCCACAGATGCGTGTGGTCGATAATTATACGACCCAGGGCAATACCGGCCAGCTCAGCCTTGATGACCAGTGTGTGATCCAGCGCCAGCTGAGCTGGGCTATCTATACCGGGAACGGTATTGAGCCCGCTCAATAGGCGCCAGCAAGGGCAAACCTACGAGGCCATGGCCGAGCAGTATCTCTGCCGCCATGGCCTGCAATCCCACGCCCGTAACTTCCAGTGCCGCAGCGGCGAAATAGACCTGATCATGCGCCATCAGCAGTGCTGGGTCTTTGTCGAAGTCAAATTCCGCAAAAACAACCGTTACGGTTCGGCCGCAGAAGCGGTAAACTGGCGCAAACAGCAACGCGTTAAGCGTGCAGCCTTGTTTTGGCTTAAGAAAAATGGCTTCGCCATTGAACACACAGAGTTTCGATTTGATGTGGTATCGCTCGAAGGCGCCCCTCCACAGATCGAATGGTTTACCAACACCCTAGTAGAAGGTTAATCCATGCTAGAGAGCATCAAAGAAAGTTTCACTGAAAGCATCCAAACCCAGATTGCCGCCGCCGAGGCCCTGCCAGACGCAATTTCCCAGGCAGCCCAGGTCATGGTGCAAAGCCTGCTCAACGGCAACAAAATCCTCTGCTGCGGTAATGGTGGTTCGGCTGCGCACTCGCAGCATTTTGCTTCCTGCCTGATCAACCGCTTCGAGACTGAGCGTCCAAGCCTGCCAGCCCTTTCCCTGACAGCGGATACCACCACCCTGACGGCAGTGGCGAACGATTATCACCACGATGAAATTTTCTCCAAGCAAGTTAGGGCTCTCGGCCAGGCCGGCGATATCCTGTTCGTGCTGTCGACCAGCGGCAACAGCAAGAATATTATCAAGGCCATGGAAGCGGCGCTGACCCGGGATATGACGATCATCGCCTTGACCGGCAAAGACGGCGGCGAAATGGCAGGTCTGCTAGGCATCCAAGATGTCGAGATCCGTATTCCGTCACAGCGCACAGCACGAATCCAGGAAGGACAACTGTTGGTGGTCCACTGCCTGTGTGATCTGATCGACAAGGTTTTGTTCCCTCATCACGAAGGATAAGTTCAACAAGGAAGGTAACCATGAACTGGCGCTCGCTATTTGTTCTCCTGCTGGCATTCGGCCTGCAGGCATGTGCGGCTCTCAATCCGGCCGATACCCGCTCGACCAAGCAGCAATGGTACGATCAAGAAATCGAAATGGAAGTCGGCGGCCTTGCCAATAAGCCGCCTTATCGGCAGCATGCCCGGGTCAATGCGATTGCCGTCGATGGCAAAGTATTGCTGGTCGGCCAGGCAACCGAGCAGAGTTACAGCCATCAGCTGGAACAGCAAGTAAGAGAGCTGAAAAATGTCAACACGGTTTACAACCAGCTCCAAATCCGCCCACTGCCCCAACTGGGTGAAGTGAGCAAAGACAGTTGGCTGACCACCAAGGTCAAGGCCCAGCTTATCGGCAGCAAGCAGTTACAAGATGCGACCATCAAAGTGGTCACCGAAGGCCAGGAAGTCTTTTTGCTCGGTTATGTCAATCGAGAGCAGGGCAATGTGGCCGCCGATATCGCGCGCAATGTGTCCGGCGTCAAGAAGGTGGTTAAGGTGTTTGAATACCCTGAGGACTAGGGTTAGCATCGGAAGAATGGACATAGAAAAGAAAAACGCAGCTTTCGCTGCGTTTTTTTATGCGTTTCATTCACCACGTACGACGTGATTACTTCACGACACGAAGGCTTGGACGGCCACGAGGGCGCGGCGGCTCATCATCAGGTTCAATATCCGAAACGGCTTCAGCCACAGGCTCAAGAGGTACTAGCACCTCTTGAGGCTGCTCATCAGCAATATCATCCACAGCTTCGATGTCCGCCATATCCGTCGCATAAGCAGGTTCTGGCTCAAACATAGTACCAGCACCGTTTTCGCGGGCGTAGATAGCCATCGCAGCATAAAGCGGGACAATCACCGTGTGTGGGCGGCCACTGAAGCGGGCGCTGAAGCTGATAGCCTCGTTACCCAGCTCCAAATTACCGACCGCACGCGGGGCAACGTTCAGGACAATCTGCCCGTCACTGACAAATTCCATCGGAACCTTGACACCCGGTAGCGTTGCATCAACCACCAAATGCGGGGTCAAATCGTTATCTACCAGCCAATCATAGAAAGCGCGCAGCAAATACGGTCGACGCGGTGTCATGTTGTCGATGTCCATCATTAGTTGCCAGCCAAACGCATTTCGCGCTCTGCTTCAGTCAACGAGGCCAAGAATGAATCACGCTCAAAAACGCGAGTCATGTAGTTTTTGACTTCTTTCGCACCAGCACCAGTCAGCTCGATACCCATTTCAGGCAAACGCCACAACAGCGGTGCCAGGTAACAGTCAACTAAGCTGAACTCTTCGCTCATGAAGTAAGGGAACTCAGCAAATACTGGGGCAAGAGCCATCAGCTCTTCACGCAGCTGCTTACGCGCTTTATCAGCCTCGTCAGCTGTGCCGTTATTCACTTTTTCAGCCAATGTGTACCAGTTACGTTCGATACGGTACATCATCAAACGGCTGTTACCACGAGCAACAGGGTAAACAGGCATCAATGGCGGATGAGGGAAACGCTCATCCAAGTACTCCATAATGATACTTGCTTGGTAAAGTGCAAGCTCACGGTCAACCAAGGTCGGCACAGAGTTGTACGGGTTTAGGTCAAGCAAATCTTCCGGCAGGTTGTTTGGGTCAACCAGCTCAATTTCAACGCTTACACCTTTTTCTGCTAGTACGATACGCACCTGATGGCTGTAGATGTCAGAAGCATCAGAATACAGAGTCATCACCGAGCGTTTATTGGCAGCAACAGCCATTAACCCCTCCAGTATACTTAAATACACAAAAAGCAACGGGGGCCGATGCCCCCATTGCGAGATTCTAACCCACTAGATTACCTGATCAGTGGACATCACGCCAATATTCTTTCTTCAACAGTAATGTTAGTACAAAGAATACCACGATAAAACCCATTACCCAGTAACCCAGACGTTGGCGTTCTAACTTCATTGGCTCTGCTGAATATTCAAGGAAATTGACCAGGTCTCGCACGGCCTCGTCATATTCTTCATCATTCAGTTCGCCCGTGCCGTCAGACTCTATACCGACATAGACCTGCACGTCTTCGCCGTCGATCAAGCGGGTTTCATAGACTTTGCTCGGCACCCCCTGCAGTTCTTCCAGCACATGGGGCATCCCTACGCTCGGGAAGACCACATTGTTGACCCCGAACGGACGGCTCGGATCGGCATAGAAAGCACGCAGGTAAGTATATAGCCAATCTGTACCGCGAACACGAGCCACCATGGTCAGGTCTGGTGCTGGCGCACCGAACGATGCCGCCGCGTATTCGGTCGGGATAGCATTGACCATCAGCTCACCAATTTTGGCTTCTGGATCAAAGATCATGTGCTCTATCATCAAGTCAGCCGGGATCCCGAGGTCAGTTGCCACCCGCTCATAGCGCTGATACTGGGTCGCATGGCAACCAAAGCAATAGTTCATGAAGGTCTGTGCACCGCGCTGCAGCGAAGCATTGTCGGTCAGATCATTGTTGGCTTTGTCCAACGGCACCGATGGCCCCGCAGCCATGACCAGAGACGGCAGCAGGGCAAATAGCATTACAATCAACGTCTTCATTTGAATGTTACCCTCTCTGGTAGCGGTTTGGTCGCTTCGTTCTTGCTGTAGAAAAACAGCAGGACGAAGAACATGAAATACGCAAAGCTGAAGATCTGCGCCAGAACGGTGTAGGTCGGCGTTGCCGGCAATGCACCCAGAATACCCAATGCAATGAAGCTAATAGTGAACTGGGCAATATTGGCCAGATGCAGCTTGCTACGGTAACGGTATGAACGCACCTTACAGCGATCCAACCACGGTAATAGGAACAGCACGACAATCGCGGCTCCCATCGCAATGACACCTAGCAGCTTGTCCGGTACCGCACGCAAGATGGCGTAGAACGGGGTAAAGTACCAAACCGGTGCGATATGCTCAGGCGTCTTCAGTGGGTTGGCCGCTTCAAAGTTAGGTGGCTCAAGGAAGTAGCCGCCCATCTCTGGATTGAAGAAGATCACATAGCTAAACAGGAAGGCAAACACCGCAATCCCCACCATATCTTTCACTGTCCCGTAGGGGTGGAAAGGGATGGAGTCGATAATGTCATACTTCTTGCTGTAGTAAGAGTGGAACGGGAACTGGGTTTTGTAACCCTCACCCTTGCTGCCTTTTGGCAGTTTAGTCTCGATACCGTCCGGGTTGTTCGAACCTACTTCATGCAGCGCCAGAATGTGTAGCACGACCAACAGCAGCAGCACGATTGGCAGCGCAATCACGTGCAGGGCGAAGAAGCGGTTCAGAGTCGCACCGGAGATCACGTAGTCACCACGGATCCACAAGGTAAGATCATCACCGATCACCGGAATGGCACCAAACAGGGAAATAATGACCTGGGCACCCCAGTAAGACATCTGGCCCCATGGCAATAGGTAGCCCATAAAGGCCTCTGCCATCAGCACCAGGAAGATCAGCATCCCGAACAGCCACAACAGCTCACGGGGTTTTTGGTATGAACCGTAAATCAGGCCCCGGAACATATGCAAGTAAACTACGACAAAGAATGCCGAAGCCCCTGTCGAGTGCATATAGCGAAGTAGCCAACCATATTCGACATCGCGCATGATGTATTCGATCGAGGCAAAAGCCCCGTCGCCAGAAGGCACGTAGTTCATCGTCAGCCAGATCCCGGTAATGATCTGGTTGACCAACACCAACATGGCCAGCGAACCGAACAGATACCAGAAGTTGAAGTTCTTCGGCATCGGGTACTCTGACAAATGCTTCTTGTAGGCATTCATCATTGGCAGGCGTTTTTCAAACCATCCAAGTAATGCGTCCATTAGGCATTCTCCTCGTCCTGACCAACCAAAATGGTATTATCATCCAGGAATGTATGCGGTGGCACCACCAGGTTCAATGGCGCTGGCACCCCAGCAAAGACCCGGCCCGCCATATCAAATTTCGACCCGTGGCACGGGCAGAAAAATCCAGACGAAATACCATTGACCTGCTCACTGAAGGTATTGGGTAAATAGGTAGGTGAACAGCCAAGGTGGGTACAAATACCTACGGCTAAAAAGATTTCAGGTTTAACTGAACGAAATTCATTCTGGGCATATCCGGGCTGCTGCGGTTCCGCCGAAGACGGATCACGAAGCTGGCCATCATGGCCACCCAATTCTTTCAAAACAGCATCGCTACGGCGGACCACCCAGACCGGTTTACCACGCCACTCGACGCGGACCATCTGGCCTTCTTCCAACTTGCTGATATCAACTTCTACTGGGGCACCCGCGGCTTTTGCTCTCGCGCTCGGGTTCCATGATTTGATAAAAGGCACGGCTACAGCGGCTGCACCCAAGCCTCCAACAACCGAAGTCGTCGCAGTCAGGAAGCGGCGTCGGCCGTTACTTACTGGCGCATTGCTCATCCAACATTCTCCCATGTGCTCCCGCTCTGGATTATTATTATTTCCTTATGCGTCCCTGGAGCTTACGGCTAACTTTCAACGGAAAGAAACAACAGCTCCCTTCCAATCAGGAAGGCCTAAATGGTGGTGTAAAGCTGTTGCTTATCACGCCAAATGATAAAGAAAACCCCACTTTTTGACAAGACAAAGCTACCTTTTCGCAACAAATGTGAGAGGTATGTTCTTTTTGTTACATTTAATGATGCAAGCGGCTGTTGTATCGCTGATTTAATCTGCACAAAGGTTCAAGGAAAGGTATGGATATACGGCTAGGCTCGGCGGGATTGTTGCTTAGATGTGATAGAGAGGCAGGTTATACAGGCAATAAAAAAGCCCAACCCGAAGGTTGAGCTTTTGCACACAGTTTCCAGAATAAATTCTGAAGCGTAAAATTAACGCTTAGAGAACTGTGGACGACGACGTGCTTTACGTAGACCAACTTTCTTACGCTCAACTTTACGTGCATCACGAGTTACATAACCCGCTGCGCGTAGTGCTGGACGTAGAGTTTCATCGTATTCCATAAGTGCACGAGTGATACCGTGACGGATAGCACCAGATTGACCAGTAATACCACCACCTTTAACAGTGATGTATAGGTCTAGTTTCTCAAGCATTTCAACTAGCTCTAGAGGCTGACGAACAACCATGCGAGCAGTTTCGCGACCGAAGTATTCTTCGATGCTACGCTTGTTAATTACGATGTTGCCAGTACCCGGTTTAATGAAAACGCGAGCAGCTGAGCTTTTGCGGCGACCAGTGCCGTAGTATTGATTCTCTGCCATTGTCATCTTCCCCAATTAGATGTCTAGAACTTTAGGCTGCTGTGCAGCATGATTGTGCTCAGTACCTGCGTAAACTTTCAGCTTACGGTACATAGCACGGCCTAGAGGACCTTTAGGAAGCATGCCTTTAACAGCAGTTTCAATAATCATCTCTGGTTTCTTGTCAAGAAGCTTGTCGAAGCTGATAGACTTCAGACCACCGATGTAACCAGTGTGGTGGTGGTACATCTTGTCAGTGCGCTTAGCACCTGTTACTGCAACTTTTTCAGCGTTGATAACTACGATGTAGTCACCAGTGTCAACGTGCGGAGTGTATTCCGGCTTATGCTTACCACGTAGACGAGATGCGATTTCAGTTGCTAGACGACCAAGAGTTTTACCTTCAGCGTCAACAACATACCAGTCACGTTTTACTGTTTCTGGTTTAGCAACGAAAGTTTTCATGCTAATTCTTACCCAAAATTAAATAGTTTCACTTTACAGGAGCAGTATGCTCCCTCTGTACAGAGCCCCAGTCATAACCCCTTCGAGTAGTTGGCACTCCCGGCTTTTGCCGTTACAGGTACGGTGGGTCGCAAGATTATAGGGAAGGGTGGGGAAAAAATCACCTTTTTTTGAAAAAAAAATGTGATTTTTTCACTTGACGCGGTTACGGCCCAAAACTGAAGGTTATCAACCTCTATTTAGGGCCTTTTTTACTATGATGACCAACCCGGCCTCCATGACATCATGGAATGTGCGCACTGGCCAAATAGTCGTGGCTCTGCATTTCGATTAGTCGTGAACAGCAACGCTTGAACTCAAAAGCCAACCTTTCGCCCCGATACAACTGCACCAAGTCCACTTCGGCAGAAATAATCAATTTGACGTTACGTTCGTAGAATTCATCAATAAGAGCAATAAAGCGCCGGGCAGTATCGCTATCATCCTCCTGCATCTGAGTCACCCCAGACATCAGCACGGTGTGGTAGACCTGCGACAGCTCCATGTAGTCGCTCTGGCTTCGGGCGGTTTGGCACAGGGTGGAAAAATCAAAATGGATCACCCCCTTCCCCTCATGGCGGATCGGCAGAGCCCGGTTATTCACCTCAATCGTTCCCCCCGTGCGGTGCTCGCCAGCCGCCAACTGCTCGAAATAATGCTGCATGTTGTGTTCAGCCTGCGCATCGAGTGGGAAATGGTATATTTCGGCCTGCTCCAGCGTGCGTAACCGGTAATCAATACCGGAATCCACATTCACCACTTCGCAATGGCTATTGATAAGTTCGATAGCAGGCAGGAAACGGGCCCGCTGCAAGCCATTGCGGTAAAGTTCATCGGGCGGAATATTTGACGTTGCCACCAGCGTGATGCCCCGGCGGAACAGTGCCTCGAACAAGGTACCGAGGATCATCGCATCGGTAATATCCGAGACAAAGAACTCATCAAAGCAAATAATGTCCGTTTCTGCACAAAATCGCTCGGCGACCACTTCAAGCGGATCCACCTGCTGCTCCAGCTGTTTCATTTCATGATGCACCCGGTGCATAAAGCGGTGGAAATGGACCCGTATTTTACGCTCTGTTGGTAGGCACTCAAAAAATGTATCAACCAGATAGGTCTTGCCGCGCCCGACTCCCCCCCAGAAATAGAGCCCTTTCACCGGTGCTGTGGATTTCGCGGGTCGGCGCATCAGACGATCAACCCAGCTTCTGTCCGCTATTGGCCTTGGCTCCAGAAGCCGGTGATAGAGGTCATCAAGGTGACGAACGGCCATGGCCTGGGCCGGGTCGGCAACGAAATCGCTGCATTCAAGATCATGTTGGTATTGTTGTTGTGGGGTCATCCTTGTCACGCCCAAGCCGTCATTCTCCATATGCGAGATAGTACCATGCTGCTTCATGTACATGTATAGTATCTAGACAAGTTGATGAGTAGGTGAAGTTGGCGAGCTATTCAGCGCCAATTAAATCTTGATGTTATACAACAGGGATGATGATCAACGTCCACCGTTCCGTCCCAGCAGGTCCGCCTGCCTCTCGGTGCCGTTATCCCCCTGTCCCTATAAAAGAGCAAAAGGAGTTTTTCATGGCTTGGATTTATGCGCTGCTGATTTTCATTGCCGGTGCCATTGTCGGTGCCTTTGCCATGCGGCTGAGCAATAAAGGCTTGAAACAGCAAAAAGAACTGAAAAAAGAGCTGGATAAATCAAAATACGAACTCGAGCAATTCCGTCAGGAGCTGGTTGACCATTTCGCCCAGAGCTCAGAGCTACTGGACAACATCGCTAAAGACTACAGCAAGCTCTACGAGCACATGGCGAAAACATCGACCGAGCTGATGCCGAACCTACCGGAGCAAGACAACCCATTTGCCCGCCGCATCAGCACGCTGGAAGCAGTGAAGGACGCCAAGCAAACTCAGGACAAACAACCTCGCGATTATGCCAACGGTGCAACCGGCCTGCTTAAAGACCAAAAGCCAGAATCGGTTGCCGACGAACCTAAGCCTGAAACGGAAGAGTCCAAAGCGAGCTAAGAAAATTCTTAGGAACTAAACACCCGTTTTCAAGTCTGAGATAAAGCAGGTATATCAACACACTAGGAAGTGTGCCTGCGCTTGGACTTGAAAACCGGAGTTTAGTCATAATGAAAAAATCATTACTTGTTTTAAGCGCCCTGACTATTGGCATCAGCTCAGTTATTACCCCAGTGACGGCAACCGCCGCCCTTCCCCAGTCAGTTAACAACCAGCAGGTGCCCAGCCTAGCCCCGATGCTAGAGCAAGTCACCCCAGCAGTCGTCAGCATTGCCGTTGAAGGTAAACAAGTATCCAAACAGCGCTTACCCGAAACGTTCCGCTTCTTTTTCGGCCCTGACTTTCCTGAAGAACAAATCCGCGAACGTCCTTTCCGCGGGCTGGGCTCGGGAGTGATTGTCGACGCCGACAAGGGCTATATTGTCACTAACCACCATGTGATCGGTGGGGCAGACAAAATCATGGTCCAACTGCATGATGGCCGTGAAGTCACCGCCGAGCTGATCGGCAGCGACGAAATGTCGGATATCGCCCTGCTCAAGCTGAAAGACGCCAGCGATCTGACCCAAATCAAGCTTGCCGACTCCGACAAGCTGCGCGTCGGTGACTTTGCCGTCGCCATCGGTAACCCGTTCGGCCTCGGCCAAACCGTCACCTCAGGGATCATCTCAGCCCTTGGCCGCAGCGGCCTGAATATTGAAAACTTCGAAAACTTCATCCAGACCGATGCCGCCATCAACAGCGGTAACTCCGGTGGTGCCCTAGTGAACCTCAACGGCGAGCTGGTCGGTATCAATACCGCTATTCTCGGCCCCAATGGTGGCAACGTCGGTATTGGCTTTGCTATCCCGGTTAACATGGTGAAAAACCTGACTGAGCAGATCCTCGAGTTTGGCGAGGTCAAACGCGGTATCCTCGGCGTACAGGGCGGGGAGCTGACCTCCGAGTTGGCCGAAGCCTTTGGCTATGAGACTAACCACGGTGCCTTCATCAACCAGGTGATGCCAGACTCTGCCGCCGAGAAAGCCGGTTTGAAGGCCGGAGATATTATCGTGTCGGTCAATGGTAAGCAGATCCGTACCTTTGGTGAGCTCCGCGCGAAAATCGCCACCCTGGGCGCAGGCAAAAACGTGACCCTCGGTATTATCCGTGACGGCAAAAAGCTCGATGTCACCGCCAAGCTGCATGAAGCCTCGGTCAACAAAGTCAAAGCGGACAGCTTGCATCAAGGCCTGGCCGGCGCGGAATTTGCCAATACCACGTCAAGTGACGGTGCAAAAGGGGTCAAGGTCACCAGCCTGCAGGAGAACTCCGAAGCAGCCCGTTTCGGCCTGCGTGAAGGGGACATCATTCTTGGCGTCAACCGACAGGCTATCCGTAATTTAGGGGAGCTGAGAAAAGCCCTTGATAAAAAGCCAAGCGTGCTGGCTCTTGAAGTGAAACGGGATAACAGCATCCTTTATCTGATCATCCGCTAAATCTGCTCCAACGGCAGCCGGCCAGCCCGGCTGCCGTGCTTCCCTCCCCCCCGTAAATCCTGCTTAGCCAAGGCTGAGCTTTTGGTAAATTATTCAATAAAATACACAGCCAATATTTGGTATCTTGTCTAAGGTAATGGTACCCTCTTCGGCTATTATCAGTAGTTTATTCATTCAAGGGAGCGAACATGCTGGCTTTTTTGGCTCGATCCATTTTGCTTGGTGTCGTCACGGCCATCGCCCTGCTACTGATCTTCCCTGATCTGCGCACCCAGATGTTCAATACGCCCCAGGTATTGGCCCCGATTGAAGTCAACCAGACCCAAGTTTCCTTTAACTATGCCGTCCGCCGCGCCTCCCCGGCTGTCGTCAATATCTACAACCGCCGCTACAATGCCGAGGACCGCTTGCAGCTCAGCACCCAAGGTCTGGGTTCCGGCGTGATCATGAGCGACAAAGGCTACATCGTTACCAATTACCATGTCGTGGCAGAAGCCGATCAGGTGATTGTTGCGCTGCAAGACGGTCGGATCTTTACCGCCCAGCTGATTGGTAAAGATCAGCGCACCGACCTAGCGGTATTGAAAATCCAAGCCGAGAACCTCCCGGTGATCCCGACCAGCTCAGACTACCATCCAGCAGTTGGCGATGTCGTACTGGCCATCGGCAACCCTTATAACCTTGGCCAGACCACCACCTACGGGATCATCTCCGCAACCGGCCGTTCAGGCATGAGCTTCTATGGCCGGCAGGACTTCCTGCAAACCGATGCCGCGATCAACGAGGGGAACTCCGGAGGAGCCCTCGTCAATACCCGCGGCGAGCTGGTCGGGATCAATACCGCTTCGTTCCAGCAGACAACGGATATTGAAACGTACGGGATTTCTTTTGCTATCCCCTATGAGCTCACGCAGAAGATCATGAACAAACTGATTGCCGACGGGCGCGTGATCCGTGGCTATATCGGCTTGGAAGCCCGAGACATCAACCCGGTCATGGCAAGGCTTTACGATGCCGAGCAAATCAGCGGGATCATTGTGATGGGAATGGATCCCAACGGCCCGGCAGCTAAAGCTGGCTTCAAGGTACAGGACATCCTAATAGAGATTGACGGCAAGCGAGTCACTGACCGCCGCAACGTGCTAGATATCGTGACCGAGCTTCGTCCGGGGACCGATGTCGATATGAAAGTACTGCGCAATGGTGAGCCAACCAACCTAAAAGTCAAAATTGGTGATGACCCAAACGGCTATTGAGGCAAGGTTATTGAACCTCAGCACTGGATGCTAGCGACAAAAAAACCAGCCGAATGGCTGGTTTTTTGTCGCATTCAAACGGTAATGTATATTACTCGCTGAAACGCTCGATGTTCATACCTAGGGCGCTGAACTTGGCTTCGATATGCTCGTAGCCACGGTCGATATGGTAGATACGATCTACAATCGTCTCGCCTTTCGCGATACTACCGGCAATCACTAGGCTGGCAGAAGCACGCAAGTCCGTTGCCATTACCTGAGCACCGCTCAGACCATCGGTATCACCGCAGATCACCGTGTTGCCTTCAATTTCGGCATGAGCTCCCATACGGATCAGCTCAGGGATATGCATGAAACGGTTCTCGAAAATCGTCTCGGTGATGATCCCTGTCCCTTTCGCTATCAAGTTCAGCAACGAGAACTGCGCCTGCATGTCTGTTGGGAAACCTGGATGCGGAGCCGTACGGATGTTAACGGCTTTTAGCTCACGGTCAGTCATGTCCAAACTGATCCAGTCATCACCAGTTTCAACTTTGGCACCGGCTTCTTCAAGCTTAGCCAACGCCGCTTCCATCAGTGATGGACGGGCATTGCGACACATGATCTTACCGCCAGAGACAGCAGCAGCCACCAAGAATGTACCGGTTTCGATACGGTCAGCGACCACTTCGTGGTAACCGCCACCCAAACGCTCAACACCTTCGATAGTGATAGTATCGGTCCCGGCACCAGTAATCTTCGCACCCAGCGTATTAAGGAAGTCAGCCGTATCGACAATTTCCGGCTCACGGGCTGCATTTTCGATAACGGTTGTACCTTCAGCCAGTGTCGCCGCAGACATGATAGTCACGGTCGCACCCACGCTGACTTTATCCATCACAATGTGGGCACCTTTCAGGCGGCCATCAACGGAGGCTTTCACATAACCTTCTTCCAACGTGATTTGTGCACCCAGCTGCTCAAGACCGTGGATATGCAGATCCACAGGACGAGCACCGATCGCACAGCCACCCGGCAGGGATACCTGCCCTTGACCAAAGCGTGCCACTAGCGGGCCCAACGCCCAAATAGATGCACGCATGGTTTTCACCAAGTCATACGGCGCACAAAACTCATTAACCGGGCCGGCATCCACATGGACTGAACCATTACGGGAGACTTTAGCGCCCAAGCGGCTCAGCAGCTCCATGGTGGTGTCGATATCACGTAGCTTTGGTACATTCGCTACTTCTACTGGCTCTTCGGCCAATAGGGCTGCGAACAAAATAGGCAATGCTGCATTCTTAGCACCAGAAATGGAGACTTCGCCACTCAATGGGCCACCGCCCTGGATTCGAAACTTCTGCATCATTAACCTCTTAAGACAGGGACATCAATTTTTTGTCACGAGCCCATTCTTCAGGCGTGTACGTTTTGATGCTTAACGCATGAATTTCATTCGCTGCGATCTGTCCCATCAGCGGGCTGTAGATAGCCTGCTGTTTTTTAACACGATTCATACCTTCAAACATGGCGCCAACAGCAATCACTTCGTAGTGGCTGCCGTCGCTCTTGACGATCACTTCGTCAAGCTCCAGAGCATTTTCTAGAATATTCTTAATTTCAGAGATTTCCACAAGCTATCCTCTTTCGCTGCTCATTCAATGCAAGCAGCTAACATTGACTCAACGTGACTCAGACGAAGCAGCGTGACAAGCTGCTCTGGCACATTTAATATTTTCAGCTCAGACCCATTTTGGCTCAGCTGTTGGTATACGTGTAGCAACATCACCATGCCGGCAGAATCTATCCGACCGACCGCAGCCAGGTCCAGCTGCACAGTGCTATCCTGCGGCATCCATTCATGGCGTTGCTGCCAAAAAGCTGGAACTGTGTCACGTTCCAATGCCCCTGACAAGCAGTAAAGACCATTTTCCTGAGCTTGCCACCCAATCTTTTGCTTAGTCATTGTTTTCTGACTCACGGCGGATTGGCTTGGCTGACAAGCGCTTCAGATCTTGGGTCACAGCATCAACACCTTGGCTACGCAGTTGCCCATTCCACTCGCTCTGTTTGGTCGAGATCATACTGACCCCTTCTGCCACCATGTCAAAGCCCTGCCACTCGCCGGTTTTCTTGTTCTTACGCAATTTGAAATCCAGGCGGATTGGCGGACGTTTGGTATCAACGATATCCACTCGGACAGACACAACAGTGCGGTTGGCCGGGATCGGCTTTGGCGACTCGATTTCAATGTCCTGATCCGTGTACTGGGTCAGCACTTGGGCATAGGAGGCTACCAGGTAGTCAGTGAACGCGGCCACAAAATCATTACGTTGCTGCGCCGTGGTTTTTTGCAACTGGGGACCCAAGACCTTGTAAGCGGCATAGCGAGTGTTGATATAAGGCAGCAATTCTTGCTTTACGACAGTACGCAAACGCTCGGGGTTCTGCTGGATTAAACTCTGCTCCGACTTCAAGCGGGCAAACGTCGTCCTCGATACCTGATCCATCATGGTGTAAGGGTTGGTCTTGTCGACCACAGCGGCCTGCGAAACCAGCGGCAGGCAGACAAACATCATAAGTACATAACGAAACCATTTCATAGGTGTGCCCTCTTAAT
The DNA here is from genome assembly GCF_003025555.1 of Photobacterium lutimaris. Lineage (GTDB taxonomy): Bacteria > Pseudomonadota > Gammaproteobacteria > Enterobacterales > Vibrionaceae > Photobacterium > Photobacterium lutimaris. The sequence continues at coordinate 176,499 of NZ_PYMH01000008.1, forward strand.
TACTGTCGCCGCCGATGCTGTAAAGCACCTGGCCAATCATATCTTCCAACACCAGCGCCGATCGGGTGTCTTCAATCAAATCCCCTTCCCGGAGCATTTCAATATCTTCATCAATAAAGCCAGGGGAAAGCCCAAGGTACTGCTCACCCAATAGGCCGGAGGTCAAAATGGCCGCCGAACTGGTCTCGGGGAAATAGCCGAATTTTTTCTCTATCGCTAGCGTCACCACCGGCACATAGGTGTCCGTGTCTAAGCTAATCTTGGTAATTTTCCCCACCGTCACCCCACCGACCTTGATCGGCGAGCGGACTTTCAAGCCGCCGATATTGTCGAAGTGCGCCTCGAGGGTGTAGGTTTCCGAGCCACCCAAATTCTGGACATCGGCAACCTTGAAGATCAACACCAGCAGGGCAGCCAGACCAGCCAATACAAAGCTGCCTACCCATAATTCTAGTTTTTTCGTTTGCTGCATCAGTTTTTTCCTGTTGTATTAACGCATTACGGCTGTATCAGTTGCCGAACATCAAGGCGGTTAGGACGAAATCCAAGCCCAGGACAGCCAAAGAAGAATTCACCACAGTACGGGTCGTTGCCCGGCTGATCCCTTCGGAGGTCGGCACCGCATCGTACCCATTGAACACCGCAATCCATGTGACGGTAATGGCAAACACCACCGACTTGATAATGCTGTTACCAATGTCATAGCCAAGGTCAACCGAAGACTGCATCACCGACCAGAAGCTGCCGTAATCAATCCCTTTCCAGTCAACCCCCACCAACTGGCCTCCCCAAATGCCTACGGCGCAGAACAGCATCGTCAGCAGCGGCATCGAAATAACGCCGGCCCAGAAACGTGGGGCAATCACCCGGCGCAGTGGATCCACCGCCATCATCTCCATGCTCGACAGCTGCTCGGTGGTTTTCATCAAGCCGATCTCAGCAGTCAACGCCGAGCCAGCCCGTCCGGCGAACAGCAAAGCGGTCACCACAGGCCCTAGCTCTCGTAACAAAGACAAGGCAACCATCTGGCCAAGACTGGTTTCAGCCCCGAAGTCCACCAGCACAATATAGCCTTGCAGGCTCAGCACCATCCCGATAAACAGGCCGGAGACCAAAATAATCGCTACCGACAGCACGCCAACCGAATACAGCTGACGCAGCAACAACGGGAACATCCTGCCGGGCTGTGGCCGACTGACCAGCGCGCCGTAAAGCACCAGCGTCGCCCGGCCCATGGTCTGGAACATATCCAGTGCCCGCCGGCCCTGACGGGAAACATACTCAGTGATCATGCGTGTTGCTCCTTGCCATCATCCGCAAACAACTCCTGCTCAATGGGCTGGGCGGGGTAGCGGAACGGCACCGGCCCATCGGCGTGGCCATCTATAAACTGACGAATACGCGGATCAGGGTTTGCCAGTAACTCCTCCGGTGTGCCCTGACCGATGACTTGGCTACCGGAAAGAATATAAACATGATCGGCAATACTCATCACCTCGGGCACATCATGGGAAACAATCACCGACGTGATACCGAGCGCCTGATTAAGATCGCGGATCAGTTTTACCAGCACGCCCATGGTGATCGGGTCTTGGCCAACAAAAGGTTCATCATACAAGATGAGCTCAGGATCAAGGGCTATCGCCCTTGCCAGGGCAGCCCGTCGGGCCATCCCCCCAGAGAGTTCGCTCGGCATTAACTGAGCGGCACCGCGCAACCCCACGGCCTCAAGCTTGAGCAAGACCAAAGTACGCAACAAATCGTCCGGTAATTCAGTATGTTCTCGCAGCGGAAACGCAATATTGTCAAATACCGTCATATCCGTGAACAGCGCCCCGGATTGGAACAACATGCTCATTTTCTTACGGGCCTGATACAACTCATTGCGGCCAAGGGCAGGAATATTCCAGTCTTCGAACCAGATCTCACCGCAATCCGGTACAATCTGCCCCCCGATCAGCCGCAGCAAGGTGGTCTTACCGATCCCCGACGGCCCCATAATCGCCGTCACTTTGCCCCTGGGTACATCCAATGACACATCATCGAAAATTTTTCGCTCGCCACGGGAAAAGGTCATATGCCGGATGGAAACCAGCGCCTCTGTCTGCTCCATAGTTACCTTATTTGGCAGTCCTGCCTGTCAAATTGCCGCCCTATTAGCATAACAAGCGACATTATATGAATAGAATTAATTAGTTATCTTTATGTCTTTGATGATAGGTAGATTATGCAACCAACTCAAGGGATGAACTGTAAGAAGTCTGTGATTTCTCGGCCTGATAGACAATCACGGCATACGCCAGCCCAAAACGCCCCCTCTTTGGGTCGGATCCGCCCCGCCCTACTGCGGCGCTGCTCCAAGGCCATAAAAATCCAGCCCTATTAATGAATTTCTCATCCCTTTTGCTTTCTTTTTCATGGCTGAACCGTCAAAATTAGTCTCTTATATTTATCACCCCCAATTGGATCGCTGTCCCACATCCGGCATGCAGTAGTGATTCAATCCCAGCACACTTTTACAAAAGGGATAACAATGCTCGAAGCCATCGTGTTTCTCTGTATCGGACTGACTTTACTGGTATGGAGCGCAGATCGACTTGTTTATGGCGCTGCGGCGCTTGCGAAAAATCTTGGTGTTACACCACTTGTCATAGGTATGACCATTCTGGCGATGGGCTCTTCTGCCCCAGAAATGATGGTATCGGCAACCGCCGCCTTGGAAGGTAAAACAGACACCGCAGTCGGAAATGTGCTGGGCTCCAATATCGCCAATATTGCGCTTATCCTCGGTATCACGGCATTGATCAAACCACTATCTATCAGCTCGGGCATTATCCGTCGTGAGTTGCCGCTGATGATGGGGGTCACTCTGATTGCTGGCGTACTGCTGTGGGACAACCACCTTGGCTTCCTTGAGGGGGTGCTGCTGGTCGTGCTGTTTGTAGCCTTTTTGCTCACGATGCTGAAAATCAGCCGTAATGCCAAAGTGACCGGCGGCGATCCATTGGTTGAAGAGCAGGAGTCCGAAATCCCTGACGGGGTCAGCAACCCCAAAGCCATCATGTGGACCCTGATTGGCTTGGTTCTATTGCCTTTTGCCGCGAGCATGCTAGTCGACTCGGCCGTGATCATAGCCAAGTATTTCGGCATGAGCGATCTGGTGATCGGCCTGACGATTATCGCCATTGGCACCAGCCTGCCAGAGTTGGCGGCTTCGATTGCCAGCCTGTTCAAAGGTGAGGATGATATGGCGGTCGGTAACATCATCGGCTCCAACGTATTCAACATTCTGGCGGTGATGGGGATCCCGGGCTTGCTCAACCCGTCAACCCTAAGCCCGCTGGCGATGGGCCGTGACTACTACGTCATGTTGGGTGTATCGGTATTGCTGGTGCTAATGGCGCTTGGAAAACGTCGCCGAATCAACCGCGTAGAAGGTTTCATCCTGCTGGCAACGTTTATCGCCTATCAAGGTTATCTGTTTTATAATCTAGCGGCCTAATGGAGAGGAATACTATGTCTACAGCGTTTGATTATTGCGAAATTGGCCGAAAAGTTATTGAAATTGAGGCAGATGCACTCAGAGGGCTGACCCACTACATCAATGGTAGCTTCACCGAGGCTTGCCAATTGATCAGTGGATGCAATGGCAAAGTCATTGTCATGGGAATGGGAAAGTCCGGCCATATTGGCAACAAAATGGCGGCAACTCTGGCAAGTACCGGTACACCGGCCTTTTTTGTCCACCCGGGCGAAGCCAGCCACGGTGATTTAGGAATGATCGAGAAAGGCGACGTGGTGCTTGCTATCTCCAATTCAGGGGAAGCATCGGAAATCCTGACTCTGCTGCCGGTGATCAAACGCTTGGGCATTCCACTGATCAGCATGACCGGCAAGCCGGAATCAAGCATGGCGAAACTGTCGCAGATCCACTTGCAGATCACGGTTAACAAAGAAGCCTGCCCGCTCAACTTGGCACCGACGTCCAGCACCACCGCAACGTTGGCGATGGGTGATGCCTTGGCCATTGCCTTGATGGAAGCCCGTGGCTTTACTGCTGACGACTTTGCTCTATCCCACCCGGGCGGCGCATTGGGCCGAAAATTACTGCTGCGAATCAGCGATATCATGCACACCGGTGAACGTCTGCCGGCAGTCAGTGAACAGGCGCTGATCAAGGATGCGTTACTGGAAGTCTCTCGCAAAGGCTTGGGAATGACGGCTATCATTGATAAAGAGCAGCAACTGCTTGGTATCTTTACCGATGGTGATCTCCGCCGCCTACTGGATAACCGTGTTGATATCCACAACACGGCTATCGGTGAGGTGATGACCCGCAGCCCAGCGACAATCAGCGCTGACGTGCTCGCGGCCGAAGGTCTGAAACTGATGGAAGATCGCAAGATCAGCGGCATTCTAGTCACCGATAACGGTGTACTGGTCGGCGCGCTAAACATGCATGATTTACTGAAAGCGGGAGTGATGTAATGCAAATCGAGACCCTATACGGCCCAGTCAGCCAAGCTGTTTTCTCCCATGCCCGCACCATCCAGCTGCTGATCTGCGATGTCGACGGTGTCTTTTCTGACGGCCGCATTTATATGGGCAATGACGGAGAAGAACTAAAGACCTTCCATACCCGCGACGGTTATGGCATCAAATCCTTGATGGGTGCCGGTATCGAAGTGGCGATTATCACCGGCCGTAAATCGGCAATTGTCGAGAACCGGATGTCGGCCCTTGGGATCAAACACGTCTATCAAGGGCAGGACAATAAACTGGCTGCCTACGAGGATATCATTGCCAACCTTGGTATCGCACCGGAACACACCGCCTATGTCGGCGATGATTTGATTGATTGGCCAGTAATGGAAAAAATCGGTCTTTCCGTCTGTGTGGCCGACGGCCACCCCCTATTGGCCCAGCGGGCAGACTTTGTCACCCGAATCCAGGGCGGATTCGGTGCCGTGCGCGAAGTGTGTGATCTGATCCTTGAAGCCCGCGGGGAATTAGATAAACATAAAGGCTTAAGTATATGAGCTTACAACGGCTACTCTATGCGCTGCTGATTGTCTTTTGTGCATGGACAGGCTATTACCTACTTGAGAAGCACTGGGCGGAGGACATCCAGATCGCCCCGGATGCAGAAAAGCCGATTTTCACCGGTAAGTCTGTTGTTAATACATCCTTCAATGAATCTGGGCTGCGCAGCTACCAAATTGATGCCGATTACCTCGAGCATTTCAGCCAGAGCGGCAATACTGATTTTGTCGAACCGGTGTTGTGGGTATACAAGAACGGCAGTGAAACCGAATGGCGGATCAGCGCCAATGAAGCGCGGCTGGATAAAAACCATATCCTGCAAATGACAGGTAATGTCCGTATCTTCAACTTGTTACCAGACTCCGCCGTTCGCGTCATTCAGACCGATACCTTGCGACTGAATTTGGTCAGCAAGGATTTCAACACACCGGATCATGTCATTATTACCGGTGATGCCTTCCAAAATGAAGGGACAGGCATGAAAGGCAACATGGACCGTAACATCGCCACCTTATTAAATAATGTAAAAGGTAGATATGAAGCGCTATAAATTAACGACCCTGCTCTGCCTGTGCCTGAGCACAGCCAGTTGGGCATTGAGTAATGACACCGAGCAGCCTATCTATATCGACTCAGACAACCAGGAGTTGGATATTCAGAAGAATGTCGTGACCTTCACCGGCAATGTCATCCTGCGCCAAGGCAGTATCGATATCCGCGCCGACAGAGTGGTTGTCACCCGTCCTGGTGGCCAGGAAGGCAAAGAAACCATTGATGCTTTCGGCAATCCAGCGACATTCCACCAGCTGATGGATGACGGCAAGCCAATTGATGGCTCAGCCAATAAAATGCGCTACGAGACCGCGACCGAGTTCCTCAAGATGACCGAAGAGGCCATCCTGATCCAAGAAGGCAGCGAAATTAAAGGTAATGTGATCAGCTACCGTATCGACCAGCAGAAATTGGTGGCCGAAAGCAGCAAGAAGCAGCGTGTCACCACGATCCTTCAGCCGAACCAGTTGAACAACGACAAGAAGTAACCACGCTATGGCAACCTTAAAAGCACAACACCTAGCCAAAAGCTACAGCGGCCGCAAAGTGGTTTCTGATGTTAGCCTCAAAGTCGAGTCGGGCAAGATTGTCGGCCTGCTCGGCCCCAACGGCGCGGGCAAGACCACCTCGTTCTACATGATTGTCGGCCTGGTGGCTCGTGATGAGGGCACCATCACCATTGACGATACTGACATCAGCCTGCAGCCGATGCATAACCGTTCACGAATGGGGATTGGCTACTTGCCGCAGGAAGCGTCGATCTTCCGCAAGCTATCGGTCCACGATAACCTGATGGCTGTTCTGCAAACCCGCAAAGAGCTGTCAAAGCTTGAGCGCCAGGAAAAACTGGAAGAATTGTTGGATGAATTCAACATACAGCACATTCGTAACAGCTTGGGTATGGCACTATCAGGGGGTGAGCGGCGGCGAGTAGAAATTGCACGGGCATTGGCCGCCAACCCGAAATTCATCCTGCTCGATGAGCCTTTTGCCGGCGTTGACCCTATATCTGTGATCGACATCAAGAAAATCATCGAACATTTGCGCGATCGTGGCCTTGGCGTACTGATCACCGATCATAATGTTAGGGAAACACTGGATGTCTGCGAGCAAGCCTATATTGTCAGCCAAGGACAACTGATTGCTCACGGTACGCCATCTGAAGTACTCAATGATGAACATGTGAAACGAGTCTATCTGGGCGACCAGTTCCGTCTATAGTTAATTTATAGAGGTTTGATTGAAGCCACTGTGAACGCAGAGGATTCGGTCACTATTTCGGGTACAAGGCAGCAAAAACCAGCGATAAAAATAAAGGTACATACAATAATATGAAAACCTCGCTCCAGCTTAAACTTGGTCAACAATTGGCAATGACGCCTCAGCTCCAGCAAGCTATTCGCTTGTTGCAGTTATCGACTCTGGATTTGCAACAGGAAATCCAAGAGGCACTGGATGCAAACCCGTTACTGGAGCTGGAAGAAGGGACCCAAGAAGCGGGCAACGAGGAAGCTGACGGGAATTCGGCAACTGCCGACACAGCGGATAGCAGCAACGACGACGGTCAGTCCGAAGCTGCTGACGCTGACTCATTTGACACTTCCGATGCCATTGAACAGCAAGAGATGCCGGAAGATCTCCCGGTCGATACCACGTGGGATGATGTCTACAGTGCCAGTACCGGCAATACCGGTATCGCCATGGATGACGACATGCCGGTATACCAAGGCGAAACCACCGAAAGCCTGCAGGATTATCTGATGTGGCAGGTTGAGCTGACCCCGTTCAGTGAAACCGACCGCACTATCGCAACCTCCATCATTGATGCCATCGACGAAAAAGGCTACCTCACCTGCTCTGTCGAAGATATTCTCGAGAGCCAAGGCGATGACGATGTCGAGCTCGATGAAGTCGAAGCCGTCCTCAAGCGTATTCAGCAATTTGATCCGCTTGGCGTGGCCTCCCGCAACCTGCAGGAATGCCTACTGCTGCAACTGGCAACCTTCCAGCCGGATACCCCTTGGCTTACCGAAGCCCGGACGCTGCTGACTGATTACATCGACCTGCTGGCAAACCGTGATTACCGTCAGCTAATGCGTGACACCAAGCTCAAAGAGCCTGAACTCAAGCAAGTCATGCAGTTGATCCATGGTTTGGAGCCACGACCAGGTAACCGCGTGGTGACCTCAGATACCGAATATGTCGTCCCTGATGTGTCGGTATTCAAAGATCACGGCAAATGGGTGGTCACCATCAACCCAGACAGTGTGCCGCGGATCAAAGTCAATGAACAGTACGCTGCTCTGAGCAAGAGTACCCGCAACTCGGCTGACAGCCAGTTTATCCGCACCCATTTGCAAGATGCCAAATGGCTGATCAAAAGCTTAGAAAGCCGCAACGAAACCTTATTGAAAGTCGCCCGCTGCATTGTCGAGCACCAACAGGACTTCTTCGAATATGGCGAGGAAGCCATGAAGCCAATGGTACTCAACGATATCGCACTGGCGGTCGATATGCATGAATCCACCATATCCCGTGTGACGACGCAGAAATACATGCACACGCCGCGTGGGATCTTTGAATTGAAATACTTCTTCTCTAGTCACGTCAGCACCGACAACGGAGGCGAGTGTTCATCCACAGCCATCCGGGCCTTGGTGAAAAAGCTGGTAGCCGCCGAGAATCAGGCCAAACCGCTTAGTGACAGCAAGATAGCGACATTTCTGGCGGACCAAGGAATCATGGTAGCAAGAAGGACTATTGCTAAATACCGTGAATCATTGGGTATCCCGCCGTCCAATCAGCGAAAACGTCTGCTCTAACAGACACCACAAGAAGGAAGATGTCTATGCAAATCAATCTCACTGGCCACCATGTAGAAATTACCCCATCCATGCGTGAGTACGTGGAGACGAAGTTCAATAAGCTAGAGCGGTTTTTCGATAAAATCAATAATGTCCATGTCATCCTGAACGTTGAAAAGCTCCAACAAGTCGCTGAAGCGACACTACATATTAACGCTGGAGAAATCCACGCAAAAGCGGATTCGGAAAATATGTATGCCGCTATTGATGCATTAACTGATAAACTGGTTCGTCAACTTAACAAACACAAAGATAAGCTCAACAACCACTGAATCATGCAACTGAGTAATGTATTGAGCCTGGACTGCACGAAAAGTGCAGTCCCTTGCTCCAGCAAAAAGCGTGCCTTGGAAATCATCAGCGAAGTCGCTGCCAAGCACCTAGACCAAAACCCCCAGCCGCTGTTCGAGTGTATGCTCAACCGTGAGAAGATGGGCAGTACCGGTATCGGCAACGGTATCGCGATCCCGCATGGCCGGATCAGCAGCAGCGATCAAGCCATTGCCGTGCTCATCCAGTGCCAGGCCCCCATCCAATTCGACGCCATCGACAACCAACCTGTGGATCTGCTCTTTGCCTTGCTTGTTCCTGACGAGCAGTGCCAGCAGCACCTCAAGACCCTGTCCAGCATGGCTGAAAAACTGAGTAACAAACAGATTTGTAAGCAGCTACGCACCGCAAAAAGTGACGAAGAGCTTTATCAAATCCTGACCTGTGATTCATAATGAACGCCACACTCTCCATGAATGTTAAGGATTGCCAGCCATGATGTTAATGGTCGTAAGCGGACGCTCGGGTTCAGGAAAATCCATCGCCCTGCGGGTATTGGAAGATCTTGGCTATTACTGTGTTGATAACCTTCCGGTTAACCTACTTCCTCAGTTCATTGAGACCCAGCAAGGCAACCAGCAAAATATCGCCGTCAGTATTGATGTGCGCAACATGCCCGATGATCCCGAAGAAATCAGCCATACCTTGGACACCCTCGGTGATGACGTCGATGTCAATGTGATCTACCTTGATGCCGATGACAAGACACTGGTCAAGCGCTACAGCGAAACCCGCCGTCTGCACCCGCTATCACGCCATGGTATGACCCTGGAGCAAGCAATTTTGTCGGAAAGTACCCAGCTTTCCAGCCTCAAGGCCCGGGCAGATCTAGTAATAGATACCACCACCAAGTCGATTCATGACTTGAGTGAAACGGTCCGCTCACGGGTACTGGGCCGTGAGTCGCGCGAGCTGATCATGGTATTCGAGTCCTTCGGCTTCAAGTACGGCCTGCCCAACGACGCCGACTATGTATTCGATGTCCGCTTCTTACCGAATCCACACTGGATCCCTGAGCTCAAGCCACTCACGGGCTTAGATCAGGGAGTCAAAGATTACCTGTCGGGCCATGCCGAGGTTAGCCAACTGATCTATCAGGTACGGAACTTCATTGAAACCTGGCTGCCAATGCTAGAGAAAAATAACCGCAGCTATATCACCGTCGCCATAGGCTGTACCGGTGGCCAACACCGCTCGGTCTATATTACTCAGCAACTGGCAGAGTATTTCCGCTACGAAGGCCACCAAGTTCAGGTGAGGCACCGCACGCTGGAAAAAAGCAAATAATGACCGTTTTCTCACGTGAACTGTTTATCAAAAACCGCCTGGGCCTCCATGCCCGGGCTGCCATCAAACTGGTTGAGCTGGCACAGAGTTTCGAGTCCAGTATCACCATCCGCAATGGTGAAAAGAGTGCCACCGCTGACAGTGTCATGGGACTCCTGATGCTCGAGTCAGCCCAAGGCCAACAGGTCGTAGTCTGCGCCAAAGGTGATGATGCCGAGCAGGCTATCAAGGCTGTCAGCACACTGATCGAAGCGGGCTTTGATGAAGAAAATTAACCGGATCAACCCCCTAAAACGTTAACGCCGGTAACCTCGCCGGCCGCTCCTCACCGGCAACCAAGCCGCTAGTGCAATAATTCATCAATTCCTCTCACATCTGGTGAGACACACCCCGATGATTGCGTTAAAATTCAATTTATTGCGCTGTTATACCATCTCGTCATCCGCCACTTGTCAGGCGGGTACACTGAGGTATTTCACATCTGAGTCATTTGGGGTACTGCAAACAATGGCCGATGTCATCGATCAAGATCAAACTCATCAAACGCTGCAAGAAGTCAACCGAGCGCTTGAAAACGGCATGTTTGTCCATGTCCGCCGCATGCTCCAGGATATGGAGCCGGAAGATATTGCCCACCTGCTAGAGGCTTCCCCGCCCAAAGAGCGTCAGGTTCTGTGGCAGCTAACCGATCCCGAAGAACAGGGTGAAATCCTTGACGAACTCTCAGAAGACGTCAAAGACGGTATTGTTGCCCAGATGGCACCGGATAAGCTGGCGGCTGTCACCGAAGGGATGGAAACGGATGACGTCGCCTACGTCCTGCGTAGCCTTCCCGACAGCAAGTACCAAGAAGTACTGGCCCAGATGGATGCCACCGACCGGCACCGAGTAGAAAAGGCGTTGGCCTATCCGGAGGAAACCGCCGGTGGGATCATGAGCACCGACTTTATTACCATCCGCAGCGATGTCACTGCAGATGTCGTACTTCGCTACTTGCGCATGAAAAGCGAGCTACCGGAAGCTACCGATGCCCTGTATGTTGTCGACCAGAACGAGAAACTGATCGGGCATTTGTCTCTTGCGACCCTGATCACCACCCAGCCAGACACCGAAATCCATGACGTGATGGACGACGCTGACGAAGCGATCCCGGTCGATATGGACGATGGCGAAGTGGCCAACCTGTTCGAGCGCCGTAACTGGCTGTCAGCCCCGGTTGTTGATGCCGACAACCAGCTCGTCGGCCGTATTACGATCGATGATGTGGTCGATATTATCCGTGAAGACGCCGAGCACTCGATGATGAGCATGGCGGGTATGGATGACGACGAAGATACCTTTGCACCGGTGGTCAAGTCGGCCAAGCGACGCAGCATCTGGCTGGGTGTCAACGTGCTGGCCGCGCTGGCCGCCGCATCGGTATCGAACCTGTTCGAAGAAACGCTGGAACAAATGGCAGCGATTGCCATCCTGATGACCATCGTGCCGTCAATGGGTGGTGTAGCTGGCAACCAAACCGTTGCCCTGGTGATCCGCGGCTTGGCCGTCGGCCACATCGGGGAAACCAACACCCGCTGGCTATTAAGCAAAGAAGCCCGGGTAGGCCTGCTCAACGGCCTTCTTTGGGCGGCGATTATTGGCGGTGTAGTGGTGCTCTGGAAGGGTAACCTGTTGCTAGGTGCCATTATTGCCGGCGCGATGCTGACCAACCTGCTGGTCGCCGGGGTGGCCGGGGTTTGTATTCCGATTATGCTTAAGAAGATGAACATCGACCCGGCTTTGGCTGGCGGGATGGCCCTGACCACCATTACCGATATCATCGGTCTATCCGTCTTCCTCGGCTTGGCGACCCTATTTCTTGTCTAAACCGTTTATATAAATCGTTAAGTCCAAACGACAGACATAAAAAAAGCGAGAGCAACAATGCTCTCGCTTTTTTATGGCGAGTTCCTGGATCCTAGAACCTAGAAACAGCTCTCTCTAGGAGCTAGGATCTATCTCCTAGGATCCCGAGGGTTATTCACCCGCGATCTTCATGCTATCAAGCAACATTGACCCGGTTTGGATCTGACTGCGGGTTTCGGTATCGGTCCCAATGGCCACGATATTTTGCATCATATCTTTGAGGTTACCGGCAATGGTAATTTCACTGACCGGGTATTGGATTTCACCGTTTTCAACCCAGAAACCCGCTGCACCACGGGAGTAATCACCGGTCACGATGTTAACGCCCTGGCCCATCAGCTCGGTCACCAACAGACCGCGGTCCATCTTCTTGAGCATCTGCTCGAAGCTCTCACCGGTCGAGTTCACCAACCAGTTATGGATACCACCGGCATGCCCAGTAGGCTGGCGGCCAAGCTTGCGGGCAGCATAGCTCGTCATCAAGTACGATTGCAGGCGGCCATCCTGGATAATCTCAAGATCTTTGGTTGCCAGGCCTTCGCTATCAAATGGCGTACTGGCCATGCCACGCAGGATATGAGGGCGCTCACTGATGTTGAGCCACTCTGGGAAGATCTGCTCACCCAGCTTATCAAGCAAGAATGACGATTTACGATACAGGTTAGAACCGCTGATCCCCATCACCAAGTGACCAAACATACCGGTCGCAATATCGGCTGCAAACATCACCGGCGCTTCTCGGGTTGACAGTTTATGCGGGTCAACACGGCCAGCTGTTCGCTCAGCAGCATGGCGGCCAACCGTTTCCGGCGTCCACAGCTCGCTGGCACAGCGTGCCGTCGTATAGCTATAGTCGCGCTCCATCTCGCCGTTCTTGCCCTCGGCAATCACACAACAGCTGGTGCTGTGGCGACTCGAGGCATAGCTAGCCAGCATACCGTGGCTATTGCCGTAGACGCGGATCCCGTAATGACTATCGTAGCTGGCACCGTCGCTCTGCTTGATACGAGGATCAAACTCCAGCGCCGCCTGCTCGGCTCGGGCAGCAATTTCAGCGGCATGATCCGGCTCAGGCTCATCCGGGTGGAACAGATCCAAATCAGGGATATCTTTGGCCATCAGCTCAGCAGGACCGGGACCGGCAAACGGGTCTTCGGATGTATAGCGAGCGATATCCAGCGCCGCCGCAACCGTCTGGGCAATCGCCTTTTCGCTCAGGTCCGACGTCGAGGCACTGCCTTTACGCTGACCACGATAGACCGTGATACCCAGAGCCCCATCGCTGTTGAACTCGACATTCTCGACTTCGCACATCCGGGTCGATACGCTGATCCCTGTGGTTTTATTAATCGCGACTTCCGCTGCATCAGCTTGCTGACCGGCAACTTCCAGAGCTTTTGCCACTGCGGCCTCTAGTTCCACACGCTGCTGGGCAACCTGTTCTCTCACGTCCATACTTATCGTCTCAAAAATGGCCATTCCGTTCAGGTCACGCTTTCAGCGTGAAGGATAAGCCAATGAATTGGGTATTACTCTTAGGATAACACTGCCTAGGTGGAATTTGCGCCCCAAATCGCGATTAAACTGGTAAAATAAAAACCAAATGCAATCGTCATGAGCCTGTTATGAGCCGTAAAAACCAAAAAGCCCCATGGGAACCGGAAGAAGAAATCATCTGGGTCAGTAAATCCGAGATGAAACGCGACATGGATGCCCTCCAGAAGCTAGGTGAACAGCTGGTTGAGCTTAAACCTAATGCACTCGCCAAAGTGCCTCTTGATGAAGAGATGCTTGAAGCCGTTAAAGACGCCCAGCGTTTCAACAAAGAAGCGCGCCGCCGTCAACTACAGCGCATCGGTAAACTGATGCGCCAGGTTGACGTTGAGCCTATCCAAGCGGCATTGGACAAGCTGAACAACAAGCACAACCAAGCAACAGCCGAACTAAAGAAGCTTGAGCAAAAGCGCGACAGGCTAATTGAAAACGGCGATAGCATGATTAACGCTATCATGGTTGATCACCCAGACGCTGATCGCCAGCGCCTGCGCCAACTTGTTCGCCAAGCCAACAAAGAAAAGGCCCAGGGTAAGCCAGCTAAAGCGTACCGCGAAATTTTCCAGTACCTCAAAGCGCTGTACCTGACTGACTAAACAACCGCTTTGTTGTTTGTTGATACGCCGATACAAAAAAGCCAGCTTTCGCTGGCTTTTCTTTTATACCAATCTGGATAAATCGTTGGTCAAGTATTTATGTAGGTTGGTATTACTGAGTTCCGCCCACTGTCATGGATTCTATTTTCAGGGTTGGCTGCCCTACGCCGACAGGTACGCTCTGGCCGGCTTTGCCACAGACACCAACACCGCGGTCAATATCCAAGTCGTTACCGACCATAGACACCTGCTGCATCGCTTCGATACCGCTGCCGATCAGAGTTGCCCCTTTAATCGGGCGGGTGATCTTACCGTTTTCAATCAGGTAAGCTTCCGATGCCGAGAACACGAACTTGCCCGATGTAATATCGACCTGGCCACCACCGAAGTTCGGCGCATAAACACCTTGCTTAACGCTGGCAATGATCTCTTCCGGCGTATGTTCACCCGGCAACATGTAGGTATTGGTCATACGTGGCATTGGCAGGTGCGCATAAGACTCACGACGACCATTACCCGTCGGAGCCACCCCCATCAAGCGGGCATTGAGCTTGTCTTGCATGTAGCCCTTGAGCTTCCCCCCTTCAACCAGCATGTTGTACTGGCCCGGCGTTCCCTCATCATCGATATTGATCGAGCCTCGGCGATCAGCCAGGGTGCCGTCATCGACAATGGTACACAGACTGGATGTCACCTGCTGGCCCATCTGGCCCGAGAACATCGACGAGCCTTTGCGGTTGAAGTCACCTTCCAGACCATGGCCAACCGCTTCATGCAACAATACCCCTGGCCAGCCCGCGCCTAGCACCACCGGCATGGTGCCAGCTGGCGCCTCATCGGCATCGATATTGATCAGCGCCTGGCGGATCGCCTCATCGGCATAGTTCAGGGCAACGGTTTTGCCATTGCCTTCATCGGTTTGGAAATACTCATAACCATAACGGCCACCGCCACCGGCACTACCGTGCTCACGCTTGTCACCTTTTTCAATCAATACACTGACAGAAAGACGGACCAACGGACGGATATCTGCTGCATAAGTGCCGTCCAACGCGGCAACCAACACTTGCTCATACACCCCGTTGATACTGACAGAGACCTCTTTGACCAAAGGCTCCTTGGTACGGATATAGCGGTCGATTTCCTCAAGCAGGGCAATCTTCTGGTATTTGTCGAAGCTATCCAGAGGGTTAACCGGTGCATAGATTTCTTGTGCTGTAACAGGCGCAAACGCCTTTACCTGACCGTTACCACCGCTGCGGGTAATACCGCGGGCCGCCTTGGCACTTTGTTGCAAGGCTAACTGGTTGATTTGATCGGAATAGGCAAAGCCGGTCTTTTCCCCCGACACCGCCCTGACACCGACACCACGATCAATGTTAAACGAGCCGTCTTTAATGATGCTGTCTTCAAGCACCAAAGACTCATGCCAGCATGACTGGAAGTAAATATCGGCATAATCGACATTGCGTGCCGCTACCAGCCCCAATACTTGGTTTAGCTCTTCACGTCCCAACCCTGACTGGGCCAGCATTGTGTTTTCTACAGTTTCCAGCGTCATTTAATTTGCTCTTATATTCATCATTGCCAGCCAGCCCCTCTGCCGGTCAGCCCTCACGTTGCTGAACACTGAACTTTGCGTGCTCAACAAGTGGCATGTTTGTTCGGATCGCCTTACTCAAATCAAGATCGACATCGGCTATCATCACCCCGGTCCCCTGTTGCTGGCAGGCAACCACCTGCCCCCAAGGATCAACAATCATCGAGTGTCCCCAGGTCTCCCGCTGATCATTGTGCTCCCCCCACTGGGCAGCTGCAACCATCCAGCACTGGGTTTCAACGGCACGGGCTCGTAACAATAGTTCCCAATGGGCCTTGCCGGTCACTTTGGTAAATGCCGCGGGGACCACGATAATATCCGCCCCCTGCTCACGCAGGGCAGCATAGAGTTGCGGAAACCTAACATCATAACAGATAGATAAACCGATGTTGCCAAACGGCGTGGTGATCACCTTGGTTTCACGCCCGGCACGGAATGTGTCGGATTCACGGTAGCTATGGTGGGCATCGTCAATTTCCACATCAAACATATGCAGCTTGTCGTAATGCCCCTGGAGCTGCCCCTGATCATCAAACAGCAAAGCGGTGGACGTAATGGCGCCATCGAGCTGACGGACAGGCATCGAGCCAATCAACACCCAGATCCCCAATTGCTTGGCCAGTGCGGCCACTTCGGCCTGCAGCGGACCTTCGCCGAGATACTCAGCATGGGCTCTGTAATCGTCGCTAGAACCGAACACCAGACAATTTTCCGGTGTCACAACCAGTTTTGCCCCCTGCAACTGCAGGCCTTTGAGTTTCATCTTCAGGTGCTTAAGATTGGTCTGCGGATCAGCCCCTGAAGTCATTTGTACAATACCGAATTTAGCCATCTGCATTCTCCCTTTGCTGCCGCTAGTCAGCCACCAGTAAGGGTAGCTGCTCTACGGGTATTGTTGTTATTTTGCGTCCTTATCCTTACCTTCCAGTATCTCAGAGACATTGTACTCGCCGGTAAAGCGCGACTGCTCGGTGACAACCGGTGCGTCAATCGGCCCTTTCACCACATAGTTAACTTGAGTGAATACATCCAGAACAGGCGAGAGTGCCGTTGAAATAGCAAAGACATAAATTGCCGTTTGGGGCGCTACCGCAAACGCGGTCAGAACGGGAATTCCTGATGTGAAATCAGGGATGAATCTCACCCTCGCATCGACCGTCTCATTGACAAGGTTAGCACTTCCGCGGATAAACATGTCACCGGCAAGCGCCTGCATCTTGATATTGTCAGTCTCGAACCGGCCATTTTCAATGCGGCCACTACCACGGATATAGTTGAATGCCAGCCCCTCGTCAAAAATCCCTGAGAAATCAAGCTGCATCCGGCGGATCAGCGAATCAATACTAAACAATCCAAGCAAACGGCCCGCACCGCCGATATCGCTGATGCTCCCCTGTCCAGTTTCCGACTTCAGCTCACCGGTCAAGGTCTCACGGTGCATCGACCAGGGCGCGCCTTGCCACTGGATAGAGGCATAGGTACTGAATGTCGCTCCCTGGATCCCACCGGTAATACCAAAGCGTCCCATCAAATCTGAACTGTTCTGGCCATCAATATCAAAAGCGATTTGGGTCTCACTGCGATCGCCATCAAGGCTCCAGTGTCCATCAAGGTTGAGCGATGTGGCACCGGAGTCCACGGTAAAGTTTCTCAGCTCCAGCATATTGCCCTCACGGCGCAACTTACCAGACACCTCCCCGAGACGATAACCCTGCAGCCACGCATCGCGCAAGACCAAGTCAACCTCCGGCATATTGGCCATCATATTGCGATCAAAATCGGTCGCCGTCGGGATATCGCGCTGCGGTTTATATTTTTCCCTGATCTCCGTGTCATCGCTCGGCGGCAAGTTCAAATGGAAGGTATCGATCGTCAAATCCAACGGCTGCCCCTGCGGCCAGCGTGCTTGCCCTTTTGCTTCCCGGCTATCGAGCCGGAACTGCCATGTATTGGCAAGTTTGTTCGCCGACAAGTCAACCCGGTTCCAATCCAATGCGCCCAATTTAAGCTGGCGAACCTTCGCATTAATACGGGACGGAACGGGAATATCCGGCTTCACCGATGCGCTGCCGGAAGCAGCCTCTGCTTCAACTTTGTCATGAACAGCCGAAATCAAATCAACCCAGCGGTCGCCATCAACCTTATCGGCCACAATATCCAAGCCGTGCTCACGGGTTGCAAGCGCACGCAGCGCAGTACGACCAATTGCCATCTGGCTGGCATCAATATTAAGCTTCTCACCGGTAAGGTTAATCTTGGCTTGGTAGAGTACGTCCGGCAGTGTTGCCTTACCGATCAATGCCTGCCCGTTGCCAGTCACATCAAGCCTAAACGCATCAGGACTACCTGACTTCAGTGTCAGCGGATAAGGCAATGAACTAACGGCATCGGCCAAGGCCGCTTCAATCCCGACCTGATATTCAAAGCCGGTATCGTTGAGATCAACGCCAACGCTGCCTTGCCAGCGGCTGCGGCCCTTCACCTTGGCCAACAACGGGTCCTGTACCTGTTGCTGCAGGGTTTCGATTTGCCAATCACCACTGAGAGCAACATCGACCCGGTACCCATCCGCTACGCTGTTACCGGTAAAGCCCACGGTAAGCGGTTGCGCCAGCAAGTTCGCGGTGAGAGTGTCCGCCGAGACCTTGTCATCATCAAACGTAATAGTTCCGCTCGCCCCTTCAAGGGTGAGCGGCGGCGCTTCAAGCTGTACTTGGTTATCCGTCAGCTCGGCACTGCCCCAAGCCCTGACATCGGTGCCGTCAAACGGAATATCGAGTTTGAACTGCGAGGTAACCGGTCCACCGACCTGAACCGTCGTCAGCGCCGCCCCCACCGAGTCCACCAGCGGAGTTGCCAACATATAATCACGTACCTGCTCGCCATCGGCAGCCACATCAACGTTCAGTTTCAAGTGGCCATCACTGCTTAGCTCGGCATCGCCCGTCACCCGGGATGCCGTCGCGCCCAGGGTTTTGGCATGCGTCGCATCGAGGTACATAAAATCATTTTCAAACAGCAGGTCGAGCTTAAGATCGGTCAACTCCGGCCATGCGGTATCAAAGCTGAACGTGCCGTTGCGCAACGGGACATAGGCCTGAAAAACACCATCCTGGTTGCCATAGGGGAAATCAGAAAGCTCGCCATACCACAGCAGCTGGGCTGACTTAGCCTGACCACCGCGGATCGCTGCCGACAGGTAATCGGTCAGACTGCGGCCCAGCGCCAAGGTGGGTAGGTAGCGCCAGGTCTCGCCGGCATTGCTCAGGCTCGCTTCGCCGTAGAATGACAACCAAGACGGCGCATCGGCCGGGAAGTCCAGCCTAAATTGCCCATCGACCTTAAGGTGCGGGGTGGCCACATCTATCTTATCGCTCCACAAACGCCAACCGTCATCGCCAACTTGCCAATAGGCCGCCACATCGGCCGAATTGATATTGAGCGGTGCCTGGAAGACTTCACCATATGGCAATTCATCGTCTTGCAGGCTAACGACCGCGCGCCCCCCCTCGGTGGTGCCCGCAACCACAGCATCCAGCTTGTGGATCCCCGGCAGTAGCGCCCACTGTTTCATCCCCAGTTGGTGAACCTGAAAAGAGAACTGCGGCGCTGTGCCTTGATTTGCAGCGACCCGTAGCTCGCTGATCTGGCCCGATGGCTGCAATGTCGACAGCACATCGACCAGCTCGCTGTCATCCGGCAGGAAAGTCGTAAAGGGTTGCAGGTGGGTAAGCGAAAGTTTGCTCACTGCCAGCTTCCAGTCACCCGGTCGCCAACTGACCGCAATATCCAATGCTGGCCAAGGCTTCCCATCGGTTTCCAATACCATTTTGTCACTGTCAATGCGCCAACCCGGCTTGCCGTTATCATCATCCAGTGGCAGAAGCTTTACCAACCCTTGCTTCACCCGGAACTGGTGCTTATCTTCGCCCAGCTGCCAGCGCAGGAAGCTGTCATCGAGCTTGACCACGCTCTGCTGCAAGGCACCATTGGATAACGTCAGCCACACTTCGGCATTAAGGTTACTACCTATGATATTGGCATCAGTCAGGTGCTGCTTGTTCAGCCACGGGGTCACAGAAAGGTTACGCGCCTGAAGATAGATGTCACCGGACATCTTGGCCCAAGAGCGGTTATCGGAAAGGTTAGCAATCACTTGCATTTGGCTAAAGTGGGTATCGGCGATACTGACTACCCCTTCCGCCCGGCGCTGGCGGTTATGGGTATCCCACTTCAACTCCTGAATGTCGATCGTCAGCTTCTCATCGGCCGGGGACATTAAGGTTATATCTGAATTACGAACAGAGAACTGACCCAACTGAACAAACAGCAGCTCTTCCAGCCGCTCAATTGTCGCCATCTGGCTGCGCTCTGAGTCGGCGGTTTTCTCACTGCCGTTACCCGACAAACGGGTAAGGTCCAAACTCAGCTCATCAATCCGGAGATCTTGAAATACCGGACTGAGGCTAAGCACCGACCCCAGCATATCGAGCTGCATCGAGACATCGCCAACCTTGACCAGCGATTCGGGGGCCCCCGGCAGGTTAACCTTAACCCCCTGTAGCACTAAAGACGGGCCGGCGTTGCGCCAATGGCCTTCAACCAACTCAATCTCGAGCCTCATATCGACTTGTTCGGAGACCCATTGGCGGATCGGCTCACGGTATTCATTGAGCTGGGGAAGGTAAAAACGCAGACCGCTGATCGCAACAGCGGCCAGTACCAACACTGTCAGTACCAGCCACATCAATCCACGTGCCAGCCGAACTGGAACTGTTGTCACACTATTGCCCCGCTTTACATCATCACGACATCAAAATGTTCTTGTATGTACAGTGGCTCGGCTTTGACTTTCACCTGCTTGCCGATGAAAACTTCTAGCTCAGCAAGCGCATGATACTCATCGCCAGCCAATACTTCAGCCACAGCCGGAGACACATATACCACAAACCTGTCCGCATCGTAGGCACGGTTGACTCGGGTGATTTCACGCAGAATTTCGTAGCAAACACTTTCGACGGTCTTCACCGTACCACGCCCCTCACAGGTCGGGCAGGTATCGCACAGAACATGCTCGATACTCTCTCGGGTTCGCTTACGAGTCATTTCAACCAAGCCCAGCTGGGTAAAACCATTGATGTTGGTCTTCACCCTATCGTAGGACAGTGCTTGCTCCAACGCCACCAGCACCCGGCGACGGTGATCGTCGTGGGCCATATCGATAAAGTCGATAATGATGATCCCGCCCAGGTTGCGCAGTCGTAACTGGCGGGCAATGGCCTTGGTTGCCTCGATATTGGTGTTGAAGATAGTCTCTTCAAGATTACGGCGGCCAACAAAGGCACCGGTGTTGATATCGACGGTCGTCATCGCCTCGGTTTGATCGATGATCAGGTAACCGCCCGATTTCAGCTCGACCTTGCGATCGAGCGAGCGCTGAATTTCATTTTCGGTGTCGAACAAATCAAAAATTGGCTGCTCGCCGGCATAGTATTCCAGCTTTTCACTCAGCTCAGGGACAAACTCATCGGTAAATTCCTTGAGTTTCTCGAAGCCCAAACGCGAATCGACCAGGATGCTGTCGAGTTCGGTACCAACGAAGTCACGCAAGATACGCTGCGCCAGTCCCAACTCACCGTAGAGCATGGACTTCGGTTTGTATTTGGCACGGCGCTCAAGAACTTTACGCCACAGGTGCTTAAGGAACGCGGCATCTTGCGCCATTTCTTCGTCGGTCGCCCCTTCCGCTGCGGTACGGATAATGAAGCCACCGAGATCATCGCAGTATTCATTGACCACCGCTTTTAGGCGCTCGCGTTCATCTTCACTCTCAATGCGCTGCGACACGCCGACATGGCTTGCGCCCGGCATGAAGACCAAGTAGCGAGATGGCAAGGTTACATCGGTGGTCAGGCGTGCCCCTTTGGTGCCCAATGGATCTTTAACCACCTGCACCACCAGATCCTGGCCCTGGCGAACCAACTCTGAAATATCACGTACCTGAAACTGCTGTTTCTCGTTTTCCGCCACACACTCGGTATGGGGAACAATATCTGATGCGTGCAGGAACGCTGCTTTTTCAAGGCCGATATCAACAAAAGCGGCCTGCATACCCGGCAACACACGGCTGACTCGCCCTTTATAAATATTGCCAACAATCCCACGCTTGGACTCACGTTCGATATGGACTTCCTGAAGGCTCCCCGCCTCGATCATGGCGACACGAGTCTCACTCGGGGTCACGTTAATTAGCAGCTCTGTGCTCATGGTTGCCTCTAATTTGATAAACCTAAAAAGTTTTGAACCATGATGTCGGTTTCCACCAAAGGTAACCCCACCACAGCGTAATAACTGCCATCGATACGCTCGACGAACTTGCCGCCGATCCCCTGAATGCCATAGCTTCCTGCTTTGTCCTGTGGCTCACCACTGTGCCAGTAGTCTTCGATTTCTTTTTCCGACAGTGTTTTGAACCACACATCGGTAACGACCAACTGGGTTTCTTGGCGCTCATGACTGGCCACGGTCACAGCCGTCATTACCTGATGTCGCTTGCCTGACAGCAGGCGCAGCATCTGCTGGGCATCATCAAAGTCCTTGGGTTTTTCCAAGATACGTTCGCCCGCGACGACTATCGTATCGGCACCTAGCACCGGCGCCCTGCCTGCAACTGCGCTAACCCCGGCCAGCGCTTTGTCCACTGACAAGCGCTGAACATAGTCTTCAGGCGACTCGCCTGCCTGATGCTGTTCTTCAACATCCACCACGACCCGCTCAAACTGGTAGCCAAGCTGGGTCAGGAGTTCTTTACGGCGCGGAGAGCCCGAGGCCAAATACAGTTGCGGTGTCGACATGATATCATTCATTTTCTTTTGTGTGATAAATCAATGTGATCCATTCAAGCACGCTCGATGTGTCTGGTTACACCCTAGCATTGAACGGATCCCATTGGGAGACTAATTTAACGAATTGAGAGCTTACGTCGTATCCGCCGCAGCAGCAGGAATAACCACGGCCATAACAAGAAGTTAAGTAACACGGCCCATAGCCGCTCCGGGTTAAAAGTGATCACCGATACCAGGTATTCGGCCCAGAACTCGACTAACTTTCCGCCCAGCGTCAGTAAGGCAACCAGCATGGCCTGCTGCCATAAGGATAGATTACGTAACACCTGGAAGTTAAGTGCGACGATGTAGCACAATACAGCCATCATCAGCCCCCGCACACCCAGTGTCGAGCCGAGCATCAAATCCCACAGTAAACCCAGGAACAATGCCGTCCCGACATTCACCCGGTGCGGCAGTGCCAGAACCCAGTAAAAGGCGACCAATACCACCCAGGATGGGCGGAAAGGCTCCAGCTCACCCGGCCAAGGGGCAGCTTGTAAAATCAGCGCAATTAAAAACGACAGCCAAATCCAAATCCGGCCGTGAGCGCGACTATTTGCCACTATTGAACTCTCCCTCAGTCAAGGTTTCACGCGGGGTTGGCCATACCAACAACAGATAACGCAGACGATCGAACTGAACGGTTGGCTTTGCCTTGATCTGGGCAAACGGACGCTTGTTATCAAACGAAAACTCTGTCACATAGGCAATCGGGTACCCTTCCGGGTAACGGCCACCTAAGCCTGAGCTCACCAGCAGATCGCCCACTTCGATGTCGGTACTGCTTGGCACGTGCTCCAACTGGATTTGATCAACCTGACCGCTGCCAGAGGCTATGACCCGAATATCATTGCGGACCACCTGAACCGGGATTGCATGAGTTGGGTCAATCAACAGCAAAACTCGGCTGTTGTGGGCCCCCACGTACGAAACCTGACCGACAATCCCCTTTTCGTTGATCACCGGCTGGCCTTCATAGACCCCGTCGACCCGGCCCTTGTCGATCATCACCTGATGACTATAAGGATCGGAATCCACCGCCATCACCTCGGCGATCAGCTTTTTCTCATCGCGGACAAACGGCGAGCCCAGCAGTTCACGCAGGCGTTGGTTTTCTTGTTTTAACTGTTCCAGAAGCAATACATCGCTCTGCTGAACCAGCAGATCACGTTGCAAGGCTTTGTTTTCTGCCAGCAGACGCCGGTGCGAGCTGAACTGTCCGGATACCCCACCGAGCAAGTCCCGCGGCAGGTTAGCCGCATATTGCAACGGGGAGATGGCCGAATTGAGCAGGTAACGGACGTTGGCAAAGGCGTCAAGACGACTGTCGGCTAGCATAAGGCCAACCGACAGTAAAATGGCTAGAAACAGGCGCAGTTGCAGGGAAGGCCCCCTGCCAAAGATAGGTTTCATGTAACACTATAACCTGTTTGTCGACATGCCCGAGCGGGCATTATTCTTCGCTGAATAGATCGCCACCGTGCATGTCGATCATTTCCAGGGCCTTGCCGCCGCCACGGGCAACACAAGTTAGCGGCTCATCGGCCACAACCACTGGAATACCGGTTTCTTCGGTCAGTAGACGGTCAAGGTCACGCAGCAGCGCACCACCACCGGTCAATACCATACCGCGCTCGGAGATATCCGATGCCAGCTCTGGTGGACACTGCTCGAGTGCAACCATAACTGCAGATACGATGCCTGTCAGCGGCTCTTGCAACGCTTCTAGGATTTCGTTGGAGTTCAGGGTAAAGCTACGTGGCACACCTTCAGCGAGGTTACGGCCGCGCACTTCGATTTCACGCACTTCATCACCCGGGTAAGCCGAACCGATTTCGTGCTTGATGCGCTCAGCGGTCGCTTCACCGATCAGGCTGCCGTAGTTACGGCGTACGTAGTTGATAACCGCTTCATCGAAACGGTCACCACCGATACGGACAGACGATGAGTACACCACGCCGTTAAGCGAGATCACGGCAACTTCCGTCGTACCACCACCGATATCGATCACCATCGAGCCGGTTGCCTCAGACACTGGCATGCCAGCACCGATCGCTGCCGCCATTGGCTCATCGATCAAGTACACTTCACGGGCACCTGCAC
Source organism: Photobacterium lutimaris (assembly GCF_003025555.1). Classification (GTDB taxonomy): domain Bacteria; phylum Pseudomonadota; class Gammaproteobacteria; order Enterobacterales; family Vibrionaceae; genus Photobacterium; species Photobacterium lutimaris. Next base: position 201,220 of record NZ_PYMH01000008.1, read on the forward strand.
CTTGGGCAGATTCACGGATAGCACGGCGTTCAACCTGAGTAGAGCCACAAGGAACCGCAACTAGAACTCGTGGGCTTGGACGCAGCAGGCTGTTGTCATGTACCTGCTTGATAAAATGCTGAAGCATTTTCTCAGTAACATAAAAGTCCGCGATAACACCGTCTTTCATCGGACGGATTGCCGCAATATTGCCTGGAGTACGGCCCAGCATCTGCTTGGCGTCGTGACCGACAGCAGCCACACTCTTAGTTGCTCCGGCACGATCCTGACGGATCGCGACTACTGATGGTTCATCCAGTACGATGCCCTGTCCTTTGACATAAATAAGGGTATTGGCTGTACCCAAGTCAATAGACAGGTCATTAGAAAACATGCCACGAAGTTTTTTAAACATAGTCTTCGGCTAATCCTGCAAGCTCACAAATTCGTTAAATTGCGCTAAATGTATCAAGGGGGGCGGATCGAGACAAGGTAAGCTTTGTCAAACCTGCCACAGATCGGCATTTTATTTAATCGAGCATTGTATTAATACCCTTTTCACCGCGGTAGAGCACTCGGTCATTACCTCGGTAGGCGCCGAAGGTCACAGTCGAGTGCGGACTCTCGTCACCTTTACCACGCCAGTCGAAGGTCAGCCATGGCTGATAATTGCGCTGGCCGCTGGAAGGTCCACCTTCACAGCGGATCTCAGGCTCATTATCTATCGCTTGAGGCGTATCGCTAATCACTTTCTGCCAAAAACGTACCTGTTCACGGTAAATCAATCGATTACCATCACTCCCCTTCACCTCGGTAGGAACCGCAACAAACTCGCCGGAGCGAATCTCCCCTGATTCTACATTTCCTGACCCTTGAGTGTACGAGGCGCTTGTCACGGCAGTGTCAGACTGGGAAAGAATTTGTTTGCACGCCAGCTTGCCGTCGAATACAGCACGGCTGTCTTGCTTGTTAGTCACAAAGTCAAAACCATCCCAGTATTCGACGCGAAGCGGTATCGACAATTCACTGTCAAAGCGGCCAGAGCCATCATCCAGTGCCATGCGGCCATAGCGGATATCAGGGTGAGTGCGCCAGATTTGAATCGAATCTCGTTTAGCACTCTCCTCCAACACCACGTCATCATTAAGGGCTAAATAGGCCCAGTCGATTGGATCGCTGGCAGGAACAACTTTCAACCCCATACGGGTGTTCATGCCATCAAAAGGGCCATCTTGCTGACTGGTTCGAGGCTGGGTACCACGGTGTCCCACCGTGTAATCGCGAACAACGGTAAAGTTTGGATCGGTGATCGCCACTTGCGATGTCAGATCTTGAGCGGCACTCGGTGCCCATGCCGTCCCGGCCCAAGACCACACATAGGGGCTCCCTTTACGCGAGGCATATTCAAGACGTTGATCCCGCTCGACAACCTCATCGGCTTGGGTGCTGTCTATTACCACTAACTCCAACCCTGCTTTATATTTAGGTTTGGCAACACCTTGTTCAAACAACCAATAATTCTTTACCGCATTACCTGCTTTCCCCTGTCCGCCATCGGCAAAAGCTCCGACAGTGAAGTCAAAGGCAAACGGCTGATCCATATAAGCAAATTCTCTTTGCCCTGACGGGTATTGCAAATCATCACGGATGAGTTTGAGGTACTTAGGGTAAAAACGACCAACATCACGATAACCTGCATTAATATCCATACCGAGGTAGTTATTTTGGCTATCAGCTGACAAGCGAATACTACCAACGTCATCCCACTGCAAACTATATGGCTGGGTCTTTAGCAAGGTATTGGCCTTCGCAGTACCGCCCGCCAAGTTGCCTTCCACTGCCCGTTTATCAGCAGGGGTTTGACGTTTATGGCTCAGTGCCACCAAAGCCGCAGGGGCCTTAGATTTAAAGAAGTTTTCGGTGATCAATCGGTTGTGGCACATGGTGCTGCTATCTACCGCAGGTTGTATACCTGATGCAGCAACATTGTCACCCTGCTGCCAAATAACAGGCTTAACCAGAGTGTGAAATGTTTCACCTGCAGCATTAAAGCCTTGGCCACTATTGGCATCGCCACTCGCCTGCTCGATATTCGGAGTACCAGACTGACACAAGGCAAAGGTATAAGGACGACTATGAACCAATACCGATCCCGTTAGCCCTTGCCAATCTGCAGGCAACGACTTACTTCCCGAAGACTGACCACCAATAGCCCCTAAATCACAGCGGTCCTTGGTGCACTTGGGATCTGACAAGATCAACGTCATCTCACCAGCATCGTCGTATTTGACGGGCACATTACTGGCGACACCATTGACGAACGTAAACAGCCCTTGAGAGCCTTGCCATGTCACCCTGTCATTACCTGCGGTGCTTCGCAGCATAACGTTGTCATTACGGCTATTGCTGGTCGAAGGCTTGTCATATTCGGTGTTGATATTAAGTGTCTTGCTACCGGTGTATTCAGCAATAACAGCATTTCCGCTATCACAAGCCATTGCCTTCACCGTGATTTTCGCCGGTCTGCCAGCCACTAACTGCAACGGGTTAGCGGTAATAACAAAGCCCCCCGGCAAAAATTGGTACTGACCAACAGCAGGATTGCCACTGAGCCCCTCAATGGTCGCCGTTAGCTCGAGTTCACCGAGGTAGTCACTCTTGAACCATATCCGCTTACGATTATTATCAAGCGGACTGACCGGCACCGTAAAAGGGACTCCATCTTGAAAAGGCTGGCCGTAATGACTCCCTTCCAGCTTCGTGGTCGACCAAACCCCGGAAGCCGACTGTCCGGTCTTAGCCGTTATACTGACCGTAATATCGCCACCGAAAGCCTCGCCCGAGCCGTTATCCGGTGCCAACGAGAACAACACCTCCTGGCTCTCGCACAACATGTTCTGCTGCCACTTAGGCGTCAGGTCGAGGGAAAAATCCGGCGTCGTCTCAAAACACGAGCTCTTGCCGTTGATAACGGCGGTGGAATTGTATTTGCTGCTGTTCATGTCCAGCCGTGCTGCGGTAACCGCACCGGTGATCGACGTCACCTCACAGTCCCCCTCCCACTGGCAGAGACCGCCGGCAATCGTCACTTTGGCCTCGGAATACACCAAGCCGGTGATGGAGCTTCCCTTACTCAGGTAGACATTAGCGATATCGATATCGCCCTGGCCATGCGCGTAGATCTCTAGCCGGTCCGGCTCGCCGTTCGCCGGTCCGACCGAAGAAGAGTCGGCAGCATTGAGGTTCTTGGTATGGATCACCACGTTGCCATGGGTCACGATCCGGCTACCGGAGCTAATACGCATAGTTTCGAACCAGTAGGTACCGCTGTAGAGGTGCAGCGTCACCCCATCGTTAAGATCCAACAGGCGGATCCGCTCTCCGGCACCATTGCGAAGCTCCTCGGCATCGGCGGATGCCCTCCCCATGTAGAAGGTGCCGTACTCTTCGAGCGTATTGTCGCGATAGTAATCGGGAGCATATTGCCCAGCCTCAACAAAATCCCCCAGATCGGGCTTGGTCGCCCAGCGATCCGGCTGGTTATAGCCAGGGTAGTTACACGCTTCGCCGTCACAGGCCGTGTCGGTCCCATTCGAGGTCGCCTTGAACCAGAGATAGTGCCGGCCGCCCTCTTTGTAGGTACCGTTGATCAGGGCCATGTGGTGCAGCTTGGCGTGGTAGTTACTTTGATTGGTCCAGGTCTGGGCCGGCCCCGGAAAAACATCACAGGTTTGCTCGCTGACCTTACGCTGGAAAGCCATAAAACCGATGTTCTCACTCAGGTGCTTGCGCTCAACGCTGTTATATTTGCTCTCGTTGATATCCTCATCATTGACAAAGCTTACCCGGTGGCTGTTACTGCCGGACTCTTCCAACCGGCACAGGCGGATCCAACCCCCGTTGTTGCCCTTGCGCGAGTTTTTCGAGGCAATGATAAACGGGAACTCGGAAAATCCGGCCGGGACCGGGACAGTAGCGGCACACTGGCGCAACACCGGCTCGGTGACCTGATCGAACTTCTTTAAACCGTTAACCAAGGTATTCAGCGTTGCCCCCGCCCCCATAGCAAACTGGAGTCCTTTATAACTACCCCGCCCCTCGGCAACGATATACGCCACCTTTTGTGCGTCACCATTGTAGTGGTTGCTGTGGGCCAACTCGGAGCGCTCCAAGGCCAGGAACACCCGGTTAAGATCCGGTTCAACCGCAGTCACGGCGGGCGTGATCCAGTTGCTTCTTTGGCCCAGGTCAGTCCGCCCGTCGCCCTGCAGGCTGACCAATATCCCTGGATTGTTGAAGGCCGGGTCAAAATTGACCGGCGAAGATATCTGCTGCAGGTTGTCTTTATTGACCGGCTTGCCCCCTACCAGATAGCGGCTGATCTCCACGGTACCGGCTTGAATCCGTCCCTTGTCGCCAAGGTTCAGCGTACCGGGCTCAATGGCAAAATAGCGCACCTTCTGCATCGGCACCGTTTCGAGGCAAAAGTTTTCCTTGTTATTAGGAGAGCAGTGTTGGCCAACCGGCTTGAGCGTGATCCCATCGCGCCTCGGCGCAATGTACTGGCGGAACGTCGCACCGGTTTCGCTGACATCGACCAGGCGCAGCGTCGACGGGGCATCCCGGCCGCGGCCTTCCTCGATAGTCGGCATCAAAAACACTAAAGGCTTAGTGGTAAATGGCTGATCGAATTTAATTTCACAGCTTTTTTCTGCCTCAGAACCGATACAGTGGGTGAGACCTTGAGCCGATAACTGGTATTCACCAAAACGGAATTCCAACGCTGAAGCCGGAAAAGCTGTTGCCAGCATCAATAGCCAAAGGCAATATTTTATGGCCCTCATGGTAATGCAATCTCCAAATCCTTCGCCCACACTTCTTGGGTACGGGTCGTTGTAAACTGTCCATTACCGCAAGTTGCCGTGCTTTCTAATTGATACTTATTGGCTGGCTGGCCGTTTTCTTTGTAACTTTGGGTTTTACAGCTGACCTGTAACGTCTGGCACGAAAACAGCTCTGCTTGTGTATTAAAATCATACATTTGGTTACAGGCTTGAGGGTCTGATGCGGTCTGCCCGAGCGGAAATAATTTACTCAACACAATTTCGTTACCGGAGTGGACAGCGTACCAAGCCCGGGTCGAGAACACTTCGCGGGCCGTGGTATCTTGTCCTGACCAGTCAATACGGATCATCGCAGCGGCAAAGGCCCCCATCACGGTAATAATAAAGAGTGACACGACTAGCGCGCTACCGCGCTGCCTGCTATAAAACATTGATCACCTGCACTGTGTGTTCGTAGCTGAAGCGTTCACCTGTCCGGCCATCTTGGAATGCCAAGTTAATGTGGACCATGCTGTTGTTTTCCAGTCCTTTACCACTCACCGCAACATCAAAGCCTGACACCTGTTCTGCTATTACTGCACTGCTGTTACCAGACTTACGCCTCAGTACGTTGGCCTCCAAACAGAAAGATACAGGTTGGCCGTAGGCGTAAGCACGATTAGCCGGGGAGCGGTTATCGAGCGGGGCGATGACATTGACCAACACCGTTCCATTACCATCTGGCCCGGCATTGACGCGGTTGATTTTAAAAGCTTGTGCGGCATATTCCGCGGCATTTCCCAGCCCTGCGGCGAGAGCCAATTGGTCACTGCCGGTTATTGTCTGCCACTGCTCAGCCGTACCGATAGTAGGCACTAACTCAATATTCATCATACGAGCATTACCTAGGGTAAAGCCGGCCAAATGAATCGGATAAAAACTCACGCAGTTTCCCGTTGAGGCAAGGCTATTGGGCGCGGCATGGCGAATTTCTCGGGTCATTTTCTCGAGGGCAAAGCGCGCTTGGGACTGGACACGGTCACGACTGACCGTACTGATATAGCCTTCGGCGCCCAGTTGGAGGTAGCTGCCTATCGCCAGCGAAATAATGCCGAGGATCACCAAAGCGATCACCATTTCCATCAGCGAGAAGCCCTGATTTTTCTTGATCACAACAGTTTTATTCATCACAACAGTCTGCCCCATCAGTAGTTACTCCGATAGGCAACAAAATCGAGCTTACCGTAGTGGCCGGTATCGACCTCGACCACTACGCGCTTGTGCTGATGGGGATAAGTCGAGCTTTGCGGATCTGCGCTATTGAAGCGATTGTCATAACTGACATTCACCGTTACGGTCATATTCTTATAGGTGTTTGTTTCAGCCACAGACTCACCAGTGAGGTTTTCTATCGCCCCGCGCCAAGGAAACTGATTATGGCTATAACGGTCATAACAAAGTGATAAATCGCCCCAACAGCCATGAAAATCATCGACATCATTGGCAATAGCCACCACCAATCCTTTCCCTGCCGGCAGCGAGCTGCCCGGCACCACGTAGTCGAAGTACTCACTCGCTTTATCTATCGGCCATACGCCATTCTCGTCGGGCTCACTGCAGGTATAGGTTGTTCCCTCATGGGTTTCACCGCAGCGCACCACGCTATCGCCGAACGGGTCTGAGTGTTCATCAAACTTGCGCGAAAGAATTTCATTAAGAAAAGCATTACCGATAGCCGCCGCTCGGGCTTGGTAATAAGGTGTTGCCGAACGCTCGACCTGCGGGAATAAAAAACTGGTCAGGGTCACCATGGCAATCCCTAAAATCACTATGGTGATGATCCCTTCAATCAAGGTAAAGCCGCCCTGCTGACGAAGCGAATTAGGCAATCGCGGTGAGCGAGAAAATAGGGATTTAGAGGGTACAGTCATTGATAAACCCCTCACTGTTAATGCATAAGTTCGCTTGTTCGCCATTGCGAGAAGTAATGGTCACCTGACAATTTGAGGCGGTACAGATGCGCTGCAATTGCTGATGTTGTACGACTGAAGGGCGACCGAGCATATCGAAATAAATAGCTGCTGAAGTGTGTGAATTTGCGCCATCAAAAAAGGCGAACTTAACCATATCGTTCTCAAAAGTCAGCTTGCGAGTCGAGTGGCTATTGCTAGCACAATTTTCAGAGCCAAACTCTGTGGTGCTTATCTGAAGGGCAAGGCAGCTATTTGGGTTGGCTGGGGTTACCGGGCTATTCATTCCCACCAACTGAATTTGACGGGCGATGGAAATGGCTTGATCACGGGCTAATACAGCATCAAACCCGCTGCGGCCAAACAGGCGCGAGGCGGCCGTCACACTGATTATGCCAATCAGCACGATAACAATGATGAGTTCGATAAGCGTAAAGCCGGCGTTTTTTGCGTAGCTTTTTCCGGAATACAGTCGGGGCATGGGTCACCCGGGAAGTTATTGTTAGTCTCTATTTATTCAGGGCCATAATCGAGATTATTACCCTGAATAAATAGCGCTCCGAAGAGCGCTGTTTATTAGTTTGAAGTAGTACAACCATTAGCAGTCACAACTTTAGTTGTGGCAGCAGCTGATGAAGTCGCAGCTTTATAATGTACGTAACAACCCTTATCGTTTCGAGCCTTAAAGGTATATGCAATACCGTCATCCTCACCTTCGACAAGCTTATCACTTTCAACAACTTTCCAGTCTTCCTTCAAGCCATTAACTGCAGCTTCAAGCGCTGCTGATGTCGCTGCTGGGTAACCATAAACAAGCGCAATACCCTCAACGTTTTGTCCTGAGTCTGCAGCTTCTTTACCTTGAATTGCAGCTTTACCAAAAGTAATACCTGCTGCACCGTCGATAGCTCCTTTTAGACCCTGAAGCGAAGAGTTTCGCGCATCATCTTGCAGGTTCAAAAAACGTGGTGCTGCTGTCACGGCAAGAATACCCAGAATGACAATAACCACAACCATTTCAATTAGCGTAAAACCGCCTTGACGTTTCATAGTACTTCTCCAAATACAACTTATTATTGAATGTTAACGACAACGGAGCCTTCATTAGGCTTATAGGTAAAAGAGTGTGCTGATGTTATTTGAGCCACTCCACCAGCATTGTTTGTAACTGATGCCAACTGGAAATAAGTACAGGCAGCATTATTACCACTAGAATCTTTGCGAGCCGCATATTGGTAGTTGCCGTCTAGGATACTCCCATCATCAATCTCAGCGACTTGCGGTGGGTTTTGCATTAACTGCTCGAACAAAACCTTACATTCGGTATTATCCAAGCCACCAATTGTTGCACTGTTATCTTGACCAAAGTGAATAGGGTAACCGACGCGTACACCACTTTGCTCTGCCGTCAGCATGAACGTCGAACCGTCGTAGCTCACGCTATTCACTTTTTCATTATTAATAATTGCCGCAGGACGACCATTCGCTTCCCACTGAGCGCGCGCAGAAAGAACAGCTGTCGCGTAACTACCCGCCACACCCTCAATTTGTGCTTTCTTCGCTTCATCGGTGACGTTCAGGAATCGCGGTAGTGCAGCTACAGCTAACAGGCCAACCACGATAATGACGATCACCAACTCCACCAACGAAAAACCGGCTTGTTTTTTCATCTTTACTCACCCTTTTTTTGTTTTTGTAATGTTGTTTTGTCAAATCGACGTCACCATTATTCGGGCAGCGTCAAAAAACCGTTGGTGTGTATTGTCTCATTTTCATAAAATAATGCTAGCCATTTTCCGTCAGTAATTTGGAAATAACACGAATTATAACGCTCTGATCTCACTTTCTTTTTATCGATAAGGGTTATGTAATCGATCGATGCCTGTCGTGAAGACAATAAGTCCCACATTTCTGCGCAGTCAATATGCTCATTACGTATGATTATCGGCCACCCATAACGGGTAAATGAATATTCGATACCGTTGGTTTGAGAGTGGCTTGGTTTATTTTCAAGCTCCCACTGCTGGCGTATTGCCGATGCACTGCGGCTCATGGTTTGTGCCAATAATTTGACCCGGGCCTGCTCCGCCCCTTCGTTGACCTTGTGCCATTGCACAAGCAACATCCAGAGCAGCAAGAAAATGACTCCGCACCAAAAAAACCAGCGCACATGACCGTCGGACTTAAGGCTAGACACCGCGCGCCACATCGAGCAGGCTCCACATTGGCAGGAAGATGCCCAGTGCCAAGATCAGCACCATAATCGCCACTATAAACAACAAGATAGGTTCGATACGGGCGGTCAGCGTCTTGAGATCGTAATCGACCTCGCGATCGTAAAAGTCCGACACTTCAAGTAAGAGAACATCGACCTGACCGGTCTCCTCACCGACGGCAATCATCTGCAGTACCAAAGGGGTAAAGACCCCCGACTGGCGAGCCATTGCGGCAATGCTGCTACCGCTCTCGATACCGTTTTTCATCTCTATCAGGCGGTTTTCCAGGTAGTTATTGCCAAGCGATTCCGCCGACATCTGGATCGCCTGATTGAGCGGTACCCCGGCACGTATCATTAGTGCGAAAGTTCGGGAAAAACGCGATAGCTGGGCACGATTGATAATATCGCCCACAATTGGCACTTTTAACCGGAATTTATCCCACTGCTCACCACCGGCAGGTGTTTGACGCCACACCTTAAGACCAATCCAACTCACAATGATCGCCCCAAGCATCAAAGGCCAGTAGTGAACAAACACATTCGAGGTGGCAATCAAAATACGGGTCGGCAACGGCAGCTCAACCCCGAAGCGGCTGAACATCGAGGCAAACTGCGGGATCACTTTGATGTTCAATACCGACATCGCCAGAGTGATCGCGATAAGCACGAAAGTCGGGTAACGCATCGCCGACTTGATCCGCCGACGCGTTTCCATTTCCTGTTCAAAGTACTGCGCCAACTGGAGCAAGGTCTCGTCCAAGCGACCGGTATTTTCGCCGACACTGATCATCGACACGAACAGTTCAGAGAACACCCTTGGGTGGGCTTTCATTGACGCCGACAATGACTTGCCGTTGGTCAGCTCGACCACCACCGCATCCAAGGTGTCTCGCATCAAAGGATGGCTGGCACTCTGGCCCAAACCACGCACCGCTCGGAGCAAGGGCACGCCAGCTTTGGTCAGGCTGTATAACTGGCGGCAGAAAATCACCAATACCTCAAGCGGGATCCGGTTTTTGAACAGGTGTTCCAAGTCGATCCCACCGGATTTCGCTTTGCCTTCGCGAATTTCGAGCGGAATGATGCCCTGGCGCATCAGAATATCTGCGGCTGCGTCTTGCGACGCGGCGTCAAGCTGCCCGCGCTTGATGTCACCTTGGCTGCTTCGGCCGCGGTAGTTAAATACTGCCATGATCCTTTCCTGCTAACCGTTACACTACGTAACTGTTGTGTTCGTCGCCCTCACCGAGCAACAACACTTCATCCAGACTGGTCACCCCTTGCTGCGCCAACTCTATCGCTGACTCAATCAACGGTTTGTAACCCGGTGACTGGCGGGCGGTCTGACTAAACAGCACGGCATCGCCCCCGCGCAGCGCATCCATCATGTCTGGTTGCATCTCCAATAGCTCGAACACACCAATACGGCCACGGTAACCGGTAAAGTTACAGGTCTGGCAGCCGCGTCCTTTACGGAATGTGGCGTCACCCAAATGCGGGAACCTCGCCATCAACCACTGCTGTTTGGCCGGTTCAAGATCATGCTCAGTCGCGCAATCTTTGCATACCCGCCGGACTAAACGCTGGGCCAATACCGCCCGTACTGCACTTGCTACAAGATACCCCGGCGCTTCCATATCGATCATGCGCAGGGCACTGTCTATCGCATCGTTGGTGTGCAGCGTTGACAGCACCAAGTGACCGGTCAGGGCGGAGCGCAAACCGATTTCAACGGTTTCCTGATCTCGCATCTCCCCCACAAGGATGATATCGGGATCCTGGCGCAGGAAGGTACGCAGAATCGACGAGAAGTTCAGGCCAATCTTGCTGTTAACCTGCACCTGATTGACTCGCGGCAAGCGGTACTCGACCGGGTCTTCGGCGGTGATCAGCTTCTTGCCCGGCTGGTTGAGCTCGCTCAGTGCGCCATACAGGGTGGTGGTCTTACCCGAGCCGGTCGGGCCGGTGACCAAAATCATCCCGTGCGGCCTGCGCAACTGGCGGCGCAAGCGCTGCAAGATGTCATCGGGCATACCGATTTGCTCGAGGCTGAGGATCCCTGCCGACTGGTTGAGCAAACGCATCACGACCGATTCGCCGTGCTGGACCGGCATGGTCGAAAGACGGACATCGACCGACTGGCCGCGCACCGATAGGTTGAAGCGGCCATCTTGTGGCAAGCGCTTTTCGGAAATATCCAAGCTGGCCATCAGCTTGAGGCGCAGTACCAAGGCCGATGCAACACCGGACTCTTTAAGCAGGGTTTCATGCAGCACGCCATCAATACGCTGGCGGATCCGCAGCACATCGCTATCGGGCTCGATATGGATATCCGACGCTCCCACCTGGATAGCATCTTCAAACAGCGAGTTGATCAGCTTGACGACGGTGACTTCATCATTGTCGTTATCGTCCAGACCAAAGGAATAGTCGGAATGGTGCTGGTGTTCGGCCTGCAGCTGCTCGGCAAAAGAAACAATTTCTTGGGTACGGCGGTAGTAGCGGTCAAAGGCCGTGATTAACTGGCGCTCAGAGGCAATCACCAACTCGATACGATACTGTCCCAGCTGATCATACACCGCTTCTTGTGCGGCCAAATCTGCCGGATCACTCATGGCAACCCGTACCATGCCATCCTGCTCGCTGAGCACCAGAGCTCGCAAACGGCGGGCATGGACCTCAGCCAGCAAGGCGACCGCATTGGTATCAATGGTCAAACGGTTAAGGTCGACCAGCGGAATATCAAGCTGGCGAGAAAGGAACTGCAGCATCTGCTGCTCGCTCAGAAAGCCTAGGCTGATCAGGGTATCACCCAGCTTACGGCCGGTAGATTGCTGGTTGTCCAGCGCCTGACCGAGCATGTCAGGAGAGACAATGCCTTCTTCTATCAGCAGATCGCCAAGGCGTTTACGTAATCGAAGTGCCATTATTACCCCTTCATACCGGCCAATACGGCCAGGCGTTGACGAATAAACCGTTGTGTCTCACCGGAGATCTGCCCCATACGCAATGCATGTTGGTAAGCTTCCTCGGCTTGATCCCGCTCTTGCCCACGCTCAAGCGCGATCCCGAGCCCCAGCCACCAGCGGCCGTCATAAGGCTCGGCTTTGACTAGGTTCTGATAGCTACTCAGTGCCAAGTCATTCTGGTTAAGCTGCTGGGCCAATGCTCCGCGCATCGCCAAATAGCCGCTATGGGTGTGGCTTGGTAACTGACTCAGGACATTCAGTGCCGCCTGCTGCTGCGACTCATTGACCAACAACTTGGCCATGGTCAAACGTAAATCCGGTTGGCTAGCATCCAAAGACAACCCTTGCTGCAAGGTCGCTATCGCACGGCGGGTTTCACCACGGCCGTAATACAGCGCCGCTAACTTCTGGCGTGCAGTGATCCATTCAGGCTGGTATTTGACGGCCGATTCCAAGTAGCCAATCGCCTTACGGCTATCCCCTTGCTTGAGGGCTTTTTCTGCCTTACTGTATTCAATCTGGGCCAGTTGGCCTGCATCAAGCTCAACGGTTTCGATCATCAAGCTTTCATCACCGTCCATCATATCTACGCCGCCGATTTGATGGGTTTGACCGGCGGTAGGTTCTGACGCTGCAGGCTTTCTCGCAACTGACTGAGTCGCAGTCGGTTTAGGCGCTACGGATTTAGGCGCAACCGGCTTTGATGCTTCAGCTTTTAGTGCTTTCGTCTTTACTGCAGGGACGGGGGCCTCTTTCAGAGGCTGAACCGGAGCCGGTTTGGTATCGGCTTTGGCTACCACTTCGGCATCGGCCTTAGGCGCCGCTTCGACAATGGGTTTCGATTCAGCCCGCGCAAGATCAGGCTGCTCAGCAGGCTTTTCTGCCACAACGGGAGCCTCAGCAGCCACTGGCGCGGGAGCGGCTTCCACCGGCGCAACCGGATTGACCGCCATCACCACCTCACCAACCGGATCATCACTCGCCCACAGCTGCCAGCCGCCAATACCGATCACGATACCCAGGCTCAGTACGCCAAGCGTTGCCCAAGGTGTTAGGTTTGTTTGCTTTACGGGCTTAATCGTTGCGGGCTTTATCTCACTGCGCGAGATAGCCGGCTCTTGGCCTTGGCCCTGCTGACGGCTTAACGCACTCAGTTTTTTATTCAGTTCACTCATCGGCTATTGCCATCCCCACAGTACCGGGTATGTCCATTTCGGCTGGCGCGCACCCAAGGTATCGCGGATCGCCACGAGTACCTCATTGCGCTCAACCATCAATTTGTTTTCGCTGTATGCGGCGATCAACGCCTTGTGACACAGCTGGTTAATGAGTCGCGGTATGCCGCCACTCGCTTGCCAAACCGCCTTGCCCTGTGGCAAGGCAAACAACTCGCGTTCGATACCTGCGGTGTGTAAGCGGTGTTCGATATACGCTAGCGTCTCGGCTAAATTCAACGGCCTTAATTCACAGCGGAACGTGATCCGCTGGCGGAACTGGCGTAACTCGTGTCTGGCAAGCTGCTTATCGAGTTCGGGCTGCCCCAACAGCACAATATGCAGCAGCTTTTCTTGCTCGGTTTCCAGGTTGCCCAACAGCCGAATTGCCTCCAGGGCATCATCCGGCAGTGCCTGAGCCTCATCAATCAACACCACCACGGTTTTGCCCACCGCTTTACGTGCCAACAGCGCTTGCTGCAACCTGTCGGCCAGTAAGCTGTTATCGCCTTCGCTTGCCAGTCCCAATTCACGAGACAACGCGATTCGCAGTGCCACGCCACTCTCTGCTGGTGTCGGCAAGTAAGCCAACTCAAAATGCTCAGGCAACTGATTGATCAGCATCCGACAAACCACGGTTTTGCCCGTACCCACTTCGCCGGCAATCTGGATGATCCCCTCGCCCATCCCCAGCGCGGCCAAGGTGGTATCGATCGCTTCCAAGTGCGGAGGCAAGGCATGGAAAAAGTGGGTATTGGGTGTCAGGCCAAAAGGCGCTGACACCATACCGAAATGCTCGAGGTACATGGTTTAGCCCTCTTCGGGGAACCACTCGTTGATCAGGGCGCGGGAGCGCTCCACTTCCTGCTGCCAGGTCTGCTCGCCGACAACCGTCGGTTTAAGCAAGATCACCAACTCAGTTTTGGTTTGCAGCTTATTCACGTTGCGGAACAGATGGCCCAGCATTGGAATATCACCCAGCAGTGGCACTTTAGAAACTTGATCCGTCGTCGCTGATTTCATCAAACCACCAATCACCACCACATCACCGGAGCGAGCGTGGATCACCGAATCCGACTCTCGAATAGAGCTCTTCGCTAGAGGTAGCTGATAAGTACCAAAGGTATCCCCCAGCGCAATGTCGCGAATCTCGGTTTCAACATCGATAACCGCAGGGTGAACGTGCAGTAAGACCCCACCTCCATCGCCAATTTGCGGGGTAACATCCAAAGAGATCCCGGAGAAGAACGGTGTCAGTTGGATATCCGGAGATGCGGTTCCACCATCACTATTGACCTCACCACCCGATATATCGGTGACAAAATACTGATCGCTACCCACTTTGATCACCGCTTTCTGGTTATTGGCGGCGGTGACTCTCGGGCTGGACAGCACGTTCAGATCGCCTTGGGTATCAAGGAAGCTCAGTACCGCATCGAAGTTGCCGTCCGAGATGGTAATGTTGGTCTGCCCGCCAAGCAGCGCAGCAATAGGATCGGCCCCTGGCAAGGTCGGAATATTACCGCTCGAAATATCGCCGCGGCCGAAAATAATATCTGTACCGCCAATCGACTTGGTGATGTTGCTCCAATTGATACCTTGCTGGTAGCCGTCACTCAACGTCACTTCCATAATTTTGGCTTCAAGCACCACCTGGCGCTTGAGGCGCTGCTGGGAGATGCCAAGGAATTCTTTCACTTCTCGCAGCTCGTTCGGGTAAGCACGTACCGAAATCAAACTCGCCTGCGGCGAGACAACAATACTGCGACCCTGGCCACTGCCAATCATCGCTTGCACGGCTTTTTCGAGTTGCGCCCAGAAATCACTTTCTGACACCGTTTCGATGGTCGTACCGCCCGTTATGGTATTTGAGCTGTTGTTATTACTCTTATTGCTGCTGTTACTGCCAGAATTATTGCTAGAGCGGCCAGAGTTACCGGAATCACTATTGGTGATAGAACCGGTTGTCAGGGAGGTCAGGGACACGCCGCGGCGCTGTAGCTGAAGGTAATCGACCGGGATCACTTCGGTGCGCAAGGTGGCCGGGAAGACCTGGATAATGTTGCCCTTGCGGGTGGTGTTATAACCGTAAATGTCAGAAACCACAGACAACACTTCATCAAGCGTCACGTCACGCAGGGTCAGGGAAATACGGCCCTGAACCTCCGGGTGGATCACCATGTTAAATGGCGTGCCTTTGACTAGGCTGCCAAAAAAGGCTTTGGCATCGACATTGCGGGCATTGACCCGAAAGCGCTTTTCAAGCACTGACTGGCTGGCATAATCCATTCCATCAAGGCCCGGCATCAAATCATCGCTGACCGCCGTCGGCAAATCCATCAGTGGCCGGCTGTTGGCTTCGTTAGCGGCCTGATTTAGGGCGCTTTTCATTTCCACCGGATCACGGTGTCCCATATTGGTCGAGCATCCTGCCAGGGAAGCCATGACAACGGCTATTATTAATCCACGCATGTTTACCACTTCTTGTTCTACTCTGACTTTATGTTATCGGCGAACATTTCCAGTCGCCACTGCCGACCGCCCCGCTGCAGGATGACAAAATCATCCGTCACTTGGCTGAGGGTATAACCGCTGATCCGCCCACCGGTTCCGACCGACACACTGTTAAGGATGGCCCGGCATGCCTGACCATCCTGATCGCAAAATATGCCCTGCAATTCAGGTAGGCGCGCCCGTGATGAGGTTGCCTTGACCACCGGCGCCTGCCAGCCCAATGGCGCCGTGGGATCCTGCGCGGCCTGTGCCTGTGGCATCATCAACCATGCCACGGCCATCATAACTAATCTAACCACCAATAAAGTCCTCGCTAATACCGAGTGTGTAGACTTCCAACTTGATATCTGCCCAAGGGTAGTTATCCACTTGGTAGTCCATGCTGCGCCAGTAATACTGGACAGGCAACGCTTCTAGTTGCTCGAGGTAACGGATCAAATCGAAATAGCGGCCACGCAATGTCAGCCTGACCGGGTGGATGAAGTAGCCTTGATCTTCCCCACCAACCAGTTGGACTGGCGGCAGTGATTCAAGTGAAAGCAACTTGAGCTTGCGCGAATGCTGGAGCACTTGCTCCATCAGCGCCGACATCTGTACCGGGGTAACCAAGCTGGATACCCGGCCATCCAGCTGTGTATCCAAGTCGGTATTCTGCCGCTCTAGCTCGCTGATCTGCTCATCAATATCAGCGTCGGGATCCCCCTTGAGCTTACGCTCCATCACCAACAGCTGGTTAGTGTTCGTTACCAACGCGTTTTTCACTGATTGAAGCTGCCCCTTGGCGGCATCAATGGCTTTGACTTGCGGTTCGATAATAGCCACGAAGCCAACAAACAGCAGGGCTATCCAGCCCGACACGGCAATCAGCCATTTTTCGCGTTTGGTCAGCAGTTCAAATTTGTCACATAACCTCTGCCACTGGTTCATTGGCCGACTCCTTGCGTGACAGCCTGAGCGACTGGCTGACTACGCTCGGCCAGCAGCTTGAAGGTCACAATGTTTTGTTTGTTGCGGCCCAAGGACATCAATTTGAAGCGGCGATCCGACAGCGAAGGATATTGCTTAAACATCTGCAGCCACGCCGGAACCGCATCCGGTGTGCGCGCCAGCCCTTCGAGGTTAAGCTGCGGCCCTTTCACCCGCAGGTGCTGGACTGAAATATCACCACTGGCCGCGGCTGAAAGCTGCTGCATCATACTGGCATAACCCACTTGCAAACTGCTGTCATGTAAGGCTATTGCCTCAAGTGCTGCCCGCTTATCGGCAAGGTGCTGCTCCAACCCATTGGCAACATCGACTTTCAGCTGACTTGGCAAGTGCTGCGCCAGCGCCGCTTTGGCCCGTTCGACCTCGCCGGTTTTCTGTTGCAAGCGCTGCTGCTCTGAAGCCAGCGCCTGCTGCTGTTGGTAACCCTGCCAGCTAAACCAACCAGCCAGTGCAGCCAAAATAACGGTGATCGCCACCCAGCTCATGACAATATTGGGCAAGGTCATCAAATCGAATTTCGGCTTGAGGGCATCGCTGTAAAAGTTAATCCCCACATGCTCTGGTTCAATGACGGTACAATAGGCAACACGTACCGCATTGCTCGCCAAAGACGGGTGCGAAGGGGTGACAGGTGCAACCTTCACATTGAGACGCTGGCTCAGCGCTTGGGCCAATTCATCGTCATCATCGTCATCGCAAGATATCAATAGCTGGGTAATGGGCGCGTCGCGCAGTTGGGCGCTGAGAAAATCGAGCGAGCGCTGCAACTCCAGTGCTAACCCGTCAAGCTGCAAGCCTTTTTCCTGTGACGGGGTATCATCAGCGGCCAACAATGGCACACTAAAACCGCGCAGTTGACGCTGGAAGCACAACACCTGATGCTTGAAAGCGGATAATTGCAGGTTTGTTTTACCACGACGGTGCAGTACCAGTTGGCTGCGCTCAAACGCGGTTAACTGCCCCCACACCACCTCTTCGGCGGAAACAGACATCAACTCGCAACCGGCCTCTCGGCAGGCTTTTTCCAGCGGCTCAATCTGTTTTTTCTGGGTCGAGAATGCCTGAAGGCGATCTTTCAGCGGCGCGACAAAACCATCGGCCACCAACTCCATCGGCGATTCATTGACCAGCTCTTTGACCAAAAATGGCAAAGCCGTCGGGTACTCTTCCCGCGGTAACTCAGGCTTGTCTATCAGCATGCTTTGGTACAAGCCATGGCCAAGGACAAGACGGATATCAGCGCCTTTGAGCTGGTGCTTTTCAATCAGGGATTGAATTGCATTTGGCCAGCCGACAAGCCCGGTCACAGGCAGTTCATCGGTGATCCACGTTTTATTTTCCTGATAGACCAAGGCCACGGTATCGGCAAACAATGCCATCCCTGCAACAGGAGAATATGTCTTCTTCCTTAATAATTTCTTCACTATCATTTCAGGCTACTTGGCTTTAACAGGCTTATATCAGGAGATATGGAAAGGCTTTAACTATTTTGACCACGAGGTGTCAATATTTTGACCATTATAATGATAAATCTCATAATGAATAGTGATTTTTTGCTCTATCCGGTGTTTTTTCCAAACAATTTCCGTGAGTTATTATCTTGGCCAACATCTTGTTCGGCTGACACTTCAGGCGAAAAGTAGCGACCTTGACCACCATTAACGCCTAGTTGTTTGAGAACTTGCCACTCTTTGGCATTTTCAACACCAACCGCAATGACCTTAACATCAGAATCGGCACAGGCACCCAACATACTCCTGACGAATAGCTGGTTTTCTTGGCGAAGATTTATTTCGCGCACCAAGCTACGGTGCAATTTAATGTAATCAGCGCGGATATCCTTGATGTAGTGAGTACTGACAATCGTACGACCGGCCTGATCGACCACCAGCTGACAACCAAGTCCCACCAACATCCGGGTGACCGGACGCATGGCATCAAGGTGTTTAACCAATCCCCCTTCGGGAATTTCAAACGACAACCGGTTGAGTACCGTACGCGGGGTCTGCAGCATCTCATCCCGCAGCCATTTGACAAAGCTCTTCTCCAGTAAGGCTTCAACGCTGAGGTTGACAGAAATGGATTCAGTCACCGGTTCACTCTTGAGCATATGCAATGCTTTAGTCACCACGGATTTATCCATCCGAGCATTGAACCCCACTTGTTCGACAGCACTCAGAAAACGTGAGGCTTTGATCAGCATACCGTTCTCATCACGGATACGGGACAGCAGTTCACGGTGCAGCGGGCTGCCATCAACTAACTGTACCGGTTGCTGGTACAGTATCGGGCCACCGCTATTGAATATCGCATCCAGCAAGGTACGCCAGCGAACACTGCCGCGAGCATCTTCAAACTGCTGATCCTTTTTAAAGGCATACCAACTGTTGGTTCCCTGCAGCTGGGCACTGCGCAGAGCCATATCCGCTTCATCCATGATCCGGCCACGACGTTCACCGCTGGCGCAGAAAGTCACCCCGATATGGCACCAGTTATCTGGCTCCAGCGGCACTGGCGGTGACAGCCGGTCCAACGCATTCATCAACGCATTGCTGAACTGTTTGACCTCTTTCACCGACTGCTGGGGGAGCAAAATAGCAAACTCAGCATCGAAATAGCGTGACAATACCGTATCCGGGTAACGCTGGATCAGGTTCGACAAGATCCCCCCGACATCCTGAACCAGTTCATCGGCCTCAGCCTTGCCCTTGTCGGCCAGCAGCTCCTCCCAGTCGGTGATCCGGATAAGAATAACCGCCCCGTGGGTTTCCTGATCTTGCAACATCGATTGCAACCGGCTATCGAACAGCACCCGGTTCGCCGCCCCTGTCAGCTGATCGAGGAAAGTATGGGTACGGATAAAGGTATCGAACCGACTTCGCTCCTGACGGGCATCCTTGAGCTCGGCGATCATTTTATCTAGCGCAAGGCTCGCCGTTGCCGGCCACTCCCTTTCATCGCCCACTTCGTTCTCTTCGACCCGCCCGGCCAATATCAACCTGCCGCGCTGCTCAAGCCGTTCCGAGCCTTCCAGCTGGCGACGTAGCCAGTCCATGCCCCAGACCAGCCCCATGATGATGATCGCGATCGCCAAGCTGATCGACGACATCGCCCCTATCGAATAGGTAAACTCGGTGTAAGGCGGGATCGACTTCATGGTGACCGTAAAGCCTGGATTATGCTCGAGAGCGTAGCGACTTTCATGAAGGATGCTCGGATCGGAGAGCGGCTGCAGCCCTTGGAAGGAGTAAACAACGCCAGCGGTGCTGCCGACTTCTAGCTCAACCACATTACTGGCCTTGAGCAATTTCGGCAGCCAACGCGATATGGCCTGCGACCCTTGAGGATCCGCCAACTCCTGGTCGATAACGCCCACAACACCATCAAGATAGTGAGTGAGATAGTCCTGCCCTAACTTACGAAAACTCACCGCTCCGCCGATAAAAATGACGAAAATGGCACAAATCACAATTAACGTAACAAAGGCAACCAGACGGTTGGTTAAGCGCATCCCTGAAGCTTTTCTCATAAGCAGCCAAAAAAAATCAATGAGTCAAACAGATACATCGCCATTTCACATTTCTGCAAGGCGAAGCTACGGTGGTATATTGCAAGCAAAATACCATTCAATTAATCATACTGTCAGTGCTAAAGTCGACAAATTAACAATTTTGTAAAACCCGATAGGCACAGAAACAGTCTGAACCGAACATAAACTCATGGTAATGTAGGGAAAACGGCAATTTGGGCCCACCACCAGCGCGATAGGTTTTTTACGACATGGATTGGATCACCTGTACCAAAAGCTTTGTCACCGTGGTCGACCAGGGCTCCCTCGCCCAGGCCGCTACCAAGCTCAATACGTCCAGCTCTGCCCTGTCCAAGCGGTTAGCTTGGCTGGAAAAGCAGTTGGGTGTGCAGTTACTCAAACGCACCACCCGCAGCCTCACCATGACCGACGCCGGCCGCCTTTTCTATCAACGCAGTGCACGCTTGCTCGATGACTGGCATCAGATGCTGGCCGAAACCACTTCGACCTACGGTGAAGTCAGCGGGGTACTACGGATTGGTGCGCCGCTGGCCGTCGGCAGCCGTTTGCTGGTTAACTACTTGGCCGAATTTATTGAGGTCTACCCCAACATCCAGGTCGAACTCCATACCAACACTCCGGGCCAGCTGCCGGATCTCAACCTGGATGTGTTTATCAGCAGGGAGTTAACCGACTTCAACTCGTCGAGTTACATTGCGACCAAGCTGTTCAACTATAGCAATGGCTTCTACGCTTCTCCTTCGTACCTCGAAGGTAAGCCGCTGATTGAGAGCCCTGAGCAACTGACACAGCACAACTGCCTGATGTACGGCACCCACGGCCATGAACAGGAGCACCTGTTCGAAAACGATATCCGGTTACGGCTCAAGGGCAATTTTACTACCCAGAACCCCGAGGCCCTGGTTGCGGCGGCCGTTGCGGGGATGGGGATCATCCTATCGGGTGAGAACACGGTCAAAAGAGAACTGCTCAAGGGCCTTTTGGTACCGGTATTGCCTGAGCTGAAACAGCCCGTCAATTCAGCCTATGCCTATTACCCCAAACTTGACTACAACCATGTCAAAACCAAGCTGTTCATTGATTTCATCAAGGCCAAGTCCAACCCGGCTGAGGAAAATAGATAAATGACTTAGCTATCAATTACAACCGGCTGTGAAGTCACTCGAAAGGTATGGTTTTAAACCGACGGACCATTTACCAGACACCGGCACTCTCTTCTCTCAATGAGCTCTTGGCTTATAATTGGCGAAAGATCTAAAGAGACAGGATGTCGACCATGCAGCAACAAATTAGAAAATCAGACATGCAAGCTATTCTAGATTTGAATATGGATCTTGTGCATGTCAACAAAGATGAAGAGTTCAATGCGATTTTTGATGCCATGAGCAAGGTGATCCCATTTGATAAGGCCACATTGATTCATGTCTCATCAGCACCGCAGTCCAGCCAATCCTTATCGGCATTTGGATTGAAGGTCGTTAGCAAAAACATCTCTCGTGATAAGCAAAAAGAGTTGGCTGCACCTGAGTACTTGCTCAACAACCAGGATCTCTACTACGCGATCAACCAACAAGAGCCATTTTGGCTGAGTCACTCCGGGGAATGTGATTTCGGGATCCTTGGCCAAAACAACCTTATTGCCTCTTTTTCCTCGCCAAACAGCAGCAACAATACGGTATTGACCCTCGACTGCAGCCATAACGAAGCTTCTGAGGTTTTTTCCAAAATCGTCAAGTACCTGCTGCCCAGTTTCCATGAAGCGATCCGCCGCAGCCCCCATATCCTGGACGAACAGATCTCACCGCGGGAATACGATGTGCTGCAATGGATCAAGGAAGGAAAATCGACCTGGGAAATTAGCAAAATCCTGTCCATTTCCGAGCGAACCGTCAAATTCCATATCAAGAATCTGTGCCACAAACTCAACGCAACCAACCGAACCCACGCCTTGGCAAAGGCTATCCAGTTCCGGTTGATCGACTACTAAGCACCTCAGCCAAGCGGGTTAACCAGGTCAACCCGCTCCCCCTTACTCCAGAACTCAGAAGTAGTAACTGATCTTTGCCGTGATCTGGTTCTGATCTTGATAACCACCCAATAAGGTATGGTCATCATCCCCCCAAAACAGATCCAGCAGTGCGGAAAGCATAATGTTGTCCTGTAACCGGTATTCGGTTTTAAGTTCGACCAATCCCACTTCTGTATCAAAGTTATGCAATACCAAAGCACTTAACATCAGATCATCACCAAGCAACCGATAATCCCCATAGAGCGACACCGCCAACTCTTGGGCTGGAAGCTGCAACGATGCCTCCGGGCCAGGGTCAATAATCCACGTCTGATAGGCTTGTAGACTGAGGCTGTAAGATTGCTCCGCCAGATCAGCCCCCAGCAATATATGGCCGCGATGCCGCTCGACAAACCCACTACCGTCAAAGCCTACTGCGTCATCCAACCACACCGCACTGTCATTGCGCAGGACCCATGCACCAACCGCTCGTGACAGTGAGATCCCAAGCACCGTCCTTCGCTGCCAACTGACTTCACGGCCGATCACCGGATCACCATTCCAGCCATAGTAACCATACAGCGCCATATCCGCCCAGTCGAAGCCACGGCTCAGCCTGACTCCGGTAGACGAATCCACGAGGGAAAAGTCCGCCGGTTTGTCCTCTGGAAGCCCCTGCCATGTTTGATATACCCATTCCAAGTTCGGAGAAGCAAAGCGGCTCATCGATGGTGGCAACAGCGTCTCCTTGAATTCAGGGATCCATAGCCACTGCTGGGTCCAGTCATCACCGAACCATTCCAGATTGACCATGGCCAGCGACTGTTTGGCCAGCGAAAAATCATCAATATAATTGAGTAAGTAATACCGAACATCGAGCGGGTGGATAACATCGAGTACCCGGTAGTAATCGCCTTCTCCCCACGTTACTTGCTGGGTCCCCATGGTCAAGGCATAGGTCGGCCCCTCGTAGAGCCAATAGGCGTCCTTTAGTTCCCATTCATTACGAAGATCTTCTGCCGGTGTCCCCGCATATTCCGAGCGGCTGTATACGTGATCGTATACCCCCAGCCCCGCAAGCCTGAAGCCACCAGTGCTGCCTGTTTCCCACTGACCCGCTAATTGCAGCTGAGCCTTCTGCTCTTGCCATTCATGGCTGCTGGTACCATAACCAGACCGGATATCAAACTGCCCCTCCAGCCAAGCGTCACTGGCCCCTGCAGCGGCTGTCCACACAGCCGCAACAACCAACAAATATCGGCAAATCAACATGCTTTCCATACTCATAATGCGCGCTTGAGATTTTGCTGCTTGAAATGCTTGGCCGGTATTGTGGTGTCATACTCAATGTCATTAACCACCATCTTTGTTGTCCGGCCGGACTGGAGGTTATGGATAGTTTGTACCACCGCCGTCCAGTAACCCTGTAGCTGACTGACCTCGTCGACCTGCATGGTCTTGAGCTCACGCTCACGCTCGTCAAAGTAAACGGCCTTGACTACCATGTCGTAGTTCGGATTCACCCAGAGAACTTTCTTGCTGTAGCCTGTCTTCTTGATCACCTCCTGTGACGCAGGCAAAGCTTCAATCTTATAAACCGTATCACCCTGCCAGGTCTCCGCGCCCAGCAGCTGATAGCTGAAATCCTCGACCCGTAGCCACTCGAGATCGGTATAACTGAACTCCGAGCCGACAAAACGACCACGCTTATTGGTTGCTGACAGCCGCTTAACTTTCTTCAACGCGGGAAGGTAGAGCCAAATATCATCCTCAGAAGATGCCTTTTCGGCATCACTCTTGAGCAAAATAGCCGTTCCTTTCACATCGAGTGGCTGCTGGATCAGCAGCCGTGTCTCGCGGACGTTGTCGCGATCCCTTTCGATGAATGCCACTTCACGCTGTCGCTCATTGCCGCGAGCATCAGTCAACAACAAAGTGACAGAGGCGGTCCGCGATACCCCATCTTCGCGCCACTTCACATTCTCCATCAATGTGCTGGGATCGGCAGCCTGACTGGCGGCCGCAAACACACTGAACATCACAGCCATTATTGCCTTATTCATACCTTCTCCCCCCTCAAGAAGCCGGAGCTTCTTCTGCCGGTGTCACTGGTGATGACTTGGCACCAAACAGCAACAGCATGATTGATGGCAGCATCAACAGGGTAACCACAGCGGTCACCAGCATGGTCAGTGATACGAGGATCCCAAGATTAATCAGGGCTTGGTGGCTTGATAGGGCCAGTACCAAGAACCCACATCCCTGTACTAGGGTGTTGAAGACAATCGGAGGGTAAAGATGACTGAGAGTACGCTGCAAGGTCTCGGCAGAAACCGTCCCTTGTCGGCGGCAGCTGTTAATGAAATAAATGGCATAGTCCACCCCGATACCGATGGCAATCGGCGCAACGATCGCGGTGCCGACATCCAAGAACAGCCCGCTCCATCCCATGATGGCAAAATTGATGGTAACCGTCAGTAACAGAGGCACAATGCCAATGACGGCATAGATCAACGAACGGAACAGTCCCAATAGCGCAAGGAAGACAAAGCCAAATGACAACAACAGGCTGGAGATCTGGCTGTAAATGATCTCATCCCGGGTCGCAATCAGTACCTCACCAAACCCAGCCGGAGTCACTTTCACATCAGGTAACTGCTGCTCGATATACGGCACGATGGTACTTGAAATATTATCCATTACCGACGTTTTGTCAGAGCGAACAAAAACAATGATCCTTGCCTCGTTGGCAGCTTCGCTGACTACATTGAAAATTTCATCACCGTTGCTGTTTTCGTATAGGAACAGGTACTGGGCATAGATATCCTCGGCCCCCTGTGGCAGGTGGTAAGCCGCGGGGTCATCACCATGAAGGGCCTTGTTCATCAATTTCATAAAAGCAGGTAGATCGTAAACATCACCAACATATGGCAAGCTTTTCAGCTTATTCGAAGCCTGTTCCAAGCCTTCGACGGCAGCAGCCTGTTTGAAATAATCGGCTTGCTCTGCCGATACGATAAACTCAATCACACCACCACCCGCTAGGTGGTTCTTGAACACTTCATTATCCTGGTACACCTTGGTACTCGACGAGAAGTAGCCAATCATCTCATTATCTATGGTGAGCCGGGTAACCCCGGCGGCGGACAACAGCAAGACAAGAGCAGCGCCAAACCAAATTCGGCGCGGATGGCGTACAACCAAATCCACATTGGCTTTGATCCAGTTGGTCATCAGCGGCGACTTCTGCAGATTGGCCGCTTTCTCCGGTTTTAACCAATATTGCAATGCCGGTAGCAGTACCATGGTGATCACGAAGGCATAACCAACCCCAACGGCAACAAAAATACCGAACTCCTGAATAAAACGGATCGGGGTGTAGGTCAGAGACAAAAAGCCGACCATAGTGGTGACGGATGTCATCAACATAGGCCTGAACAAGACACCCACTACCGCGGCAACCGGTCGGTTCTCTCCCCTTTGAGTCCGGGAGCGGTACTCAGACAAGAAGTGAATACTGTCCGCGACACCAATGGCGATCAGGAATACCGGGAGCATAGTGCTGACTATATTTTGCTGCACACCAAAAATGGCCATGGTCCCCATGGTCCAAATCACACTGATCACAGCAACCAATACCGGCAACAGCATGTTCCTGACGTTACGGAACAAGACATAGAGCAGCAGCATAACGACAGCAAAAACAACAGGGAAGAAGGTGTTGCTGTCGTTTTCCATCGTGGCAGAAGTTTGGGCAAAAATAGCCGGAGGCCCGCCCAAATGATAACTATCACTGAACCCCTCTTGCTCGACTAAGGCCAAAATAGCATTGTAAACCCGGCGCATATTTGGCGCATCATCTTGAAGTATCGACAACTCAACCAAGGTGTTAATAACCTGCGGATTGTCGGAGAACAGGATGTTCCTCAGCAATGGATTCGCATAGGCTTCTTCTTGCAGTGCTGTAATGCCAGCCTCGGTGTCCGGGATCTGGAACATCATAGGGTGAATATCCAGTTCATCCCCACTGGCAGTCACGCTTTCAATACGCACGATACTGCGGACCTTGTGGATCGGCGCGACCCGAGTCAGAAAATCGGTATACCCGGCCAGCTCTTCTGCCGTCATCAGGCCACCCAGCTCAAACTGTCTGCCCAATCGCTTGAGCTGACTGTAGTCAACAGCACTGAAAGGCGCAAAATGCTGCTCACCGCCAAGATAACGGGTTAGCCTTGCTTTCAGTTCCTGTGCTTGATTGTTCAAGGTTCCCTGCTTTTCCAACTGCAGCAAGTAACTGTGTACTCTCTCCGCATCTGCCGCTACGGTCAGCGACAGCTGCTCCAATGCCAGAGTAAACCGGTGCAGCTCTGCCAGTGACAACGAATTGAAAATCGAAGGTTGCTCGGTCACCGTCGCTACCATCAAGTTTTCACCACTCCCAGTGAAGGTTTCTTTAAGATGTTTGTCCGCTAACCGGCTTGGATGGGACGGATCTAGAAAATAGGGGGTTGCATTGATTCCTAGGTGTGTCGTCATATAAACCATGGTCAAGGTAATGATGACAACTCCGGCAACAAACAGCCGATAGCGCGCGGCTACCAACTGGCAGTAACGGGTCAAAATATCCATTTACTTATCTCTTCCTTTTATATTATTCAGGCAACGTTTAAGGCAGGCTCTTTTTCTTTTTTCCCAATTTCAATTCTGTTTTCCCACAGACCACGAGCATCCTTTATCCACCTCAAAGCTTGATGTGAATAATCATCAAAATTCATCATCAAAGCCTGCTCGTAATTAATGCTATAAAGTTTATAAAAAGTATCACTACAAACAGGTTTACAGCCTAACCGGGAAAATGTTCGGTCTGTTTTTGTTTTAATCGTTGCTGACAGGATAAATTGATTAATATTATTGTGATGGTGATAACTCAGCCAAGATGCAAGTAGATATTTTGCAACATGTGCAGAGTTATGGTTACCTCTTTTATCCGGACAAATAGTAAATGAGCAATCATAGGTAATATCTTCACCAGCCACTTTAGCTTGCTCTATGAGTCTATTTACACTGTCTAAGGCTTCTTTGTTTTGGCTATTTTCCAAAATATCAACTGGTGGGAATTTCATCCCTCGCTCTTGGCAGTCACTGTAATTAATGACTTTAGCGCAGGCCAATGGATAGTATTCATCACCAGATTTTTCACACAGCAACAAATTGGTACAATAATGATCATGTTGATCAACTGGCATGACATTATGACCATGAAAATCAAAGTATCCCTTTATTCTTAATGTTAACAGTGATCCAAAAATATTTTCTTCAGAGGTGTTGAGATCAGAGTAACTGACACAATTAAGAACAAACAGTTGGTAATTATCCATTTATTTCATTCCTAATTTACTTTTCCAAACATCCCTGAATTGATCACGTCTTACTATATCTTGCGGTTCATATACTCCTAATTGTTCCCACATATCAATATAAATATCGCTGGTAATCTGTTTATCATCCAGTATTTTCACGGCAGAAGACACGGCAATTACACCAAATAAATTAGCGGCAATACCAAGCTGGGAAATAAAATCTTTCTGCTTTTTCTCATGGCGCTGCAGTTCTTCCAAAATTCCCAATGGCAAATAGTCCGGTGTAATAAGCATGACGCAAATAGTCAACGGATCGAACTGCCCAATATCGGCCTTGCTAACCCGCCCACGCAAGATCGGCTCATCCACATTTCGGTAATCATGAATGGCGACATACTGCGTTGCATCCATATCGTAGCCTGAGATAACAGGTTTACGATATTTTTTGGCCGTTTGGTGCAATAGGTATTTTGCTTCAAGCCCCTTGGTCGTGGTGACATCAACCCCATCAACAATGATCTCCGAGCGAGAGACAAAAGACTCGACGTTATCGGCCGTGATCCCTTGGGTATCAACTTCAATATTGAGGTGCGGGTTTATCTTCGCCACTTTCTCTGCATGCACCGCCGCTTTATTCTTGTCGATATCTTCGATATCCATCCGTTGGCGGTTGATATTATTGAGCTCATACTCGCCATTATCAGTGAGATATAGGGTCATAAAACCGGTTCTGGCCAGAAGCTCAACCGCCGCCCCTCCGGTAGAACCACATCCTGCAACCAGTACATTGGCCTGCTGTATTTTTTCTTGTAATTTCTCCGAAATAAAGCCGTGGTTACGAAGCGTAAACTCCGCGTAAAACTCTTTAAATTTCATACTATAGCCTAACCTGACGTGTTGTTATTTCTATCAAAATAGTAGCGAAATATGGTTTCACCTCAACTGCCCAAAAGGACAGGTGTCAACCCCAGATAACAGGTAAGATATTGAAAGATAAGACTTAAACTAACAGGCGGTATATTTCAGACATAAAAAAACCCAGCCTTCATGCTGGGTTTTTTTCAATAACGAGTCAATTCTGACGCTTTAGCGACAGCTCGCTTAGAACGGAATATCGTCGTCGAAATCCATTGGTGGCTCATTGTACTGAGGCTGTGGTGCAGCCTGCTGCTGAGGAGCCTGTTGCTGTTGCTGCTGAGGAGCAAAGTTCTGCTGAGGGGCAGCTGCTGGCTGTTGAGGCTGACCCCAACCACCTTGTTGCTGCTGTTGGCCACCCATTGGAGCGCCCATACCCTGACCACCGCCCTGACGGCCGCCAAGCATCTGCATTACACCGTTGAAGCCCTGAACCACAACTTCTGTTGTGTAGCGGTCCTGGCCACTTTGATCTTGCCACTTACGCGTTTGCAATTGGCCTTCGATGTATACCTGAGAACCTTTACGTAGGTACTCACCAGCAACTTCAGCAAGCTTGCCGAATAGCGCCACACGGTGCCATTCAGTTTTCTCACGCTGCTCGCCAGTGTTCTTGTCACGCCAGCTTTCAGAAGTGGCAATGGTAATATTTGCTACTGCACCACCACTAGGCATGTAACGGATTTCCGGATCATTACCCAAGTTACCGACGAGGATAACCTTGTTTACGCCACGACTGGCCATAGTTCACTCCGATCTCATTATCGGTGCTGGGGAAAACCAGCGACCGTTATTGAAAGTTTATACTTAATCGCGCAGTCTATCATGCTTCGCCCCTGATCGAATAGGGCTGAATCAGAGTAAAATGTAGCAAACGCCAGCATGAATAAACGACACAGAATGGTGCTATTATAACCACCTCACTGTGTTTTTATACAGCTTTTTCTTTCAAGGCCCTGAGCCCTGTGCAATAATGCCGCAGTCATAAATTAGTCAATAAAGCTCATCGATATGGATAACATTGAAGTCAGGGGTGCCCGTACCCATAACCTCAAGAACATTTCCCTCACGCTGCCTCGGGATCAGCTGATTGTTATCACCGGCCTGTCGGGTTCAGGAAAGTCATCGCTGGCTTTCGACACCCTGTACGCCGAAGGACAACGCCGTTATGTCGAGTCCCTGTCGGCCTATGCCCGCCAGTTTCTGTCATTGATGGAAAAACCGGATGTCGACCATATCGAAGGGCTGTCACCGGCCATTTCCATCGAGCAAAAGTCCACCTCGCACAACCCTCGCTCGACCGTGGGTACCATTACTGAGGTCTACGACTACCTTCGCTTGCTCTACGCCCGAGTCGGTGAACCACGCTGTCCGACCCACCACGTTGAACTGGCAGCCCAAACGGTCAGCCAGATGGTCGACAAGGTGCTCGAGCTTCCTGAAGGCAGCAAGATGATGCTGCTGGCCCCTATCGTCAAAGAGCGTAAGGGTGAGCATGTCAAAACGCTAGCCAACTTGGCAGCCCAGGGTTACATCCGGGCCCGTATCGATGGCGAGGTATGTGATCTCTCTGATCCACCGACACTGGAGCTTCACAAAAAGCACACCATCGAAGTGGTCGTCGATCGCTTCAAGGTGAGAGATGATCTGCAGCAGCGTCTGGCAGAATCCTTTGAGACCGCGCTGGAACTCTCTGGCGGCACGGTCGTTGTAAGCCCTATGAGCGACGGTGAGCATGAGGAGATCGTTTTCTCGGCTAACTTTGCCTGCCCGCATTGTGGCTATAGCATGCAGGAGCTTGAGCCTCGCCTGTTCTCATTCAATAATCCGGCGGGAGCCTGTGGCACCTGTGATGGCTTGGGTGTTCAGCAATACTTTGATCCAGAGCGGGTGGTACAAAATGGTGAGTTAAGTCTTGCCGGTGGTGCGATTCGCGGCTGGGACAAACGTAACTTCTATTACTTCCAGATGCTCAAGTCACTGGCCGAGCATTACCGTTTTGATGTCGAAGCACCGTACGACAGCCTGCCGAAGAAAGTGCAAAACGTCATTCTCAATGGCTCGGGCAAAACCGAAATCGAGTTCAAATACATCAATGACCGTGGTGATATCACGGTACGACGCCACCCGTTCGAGGGGATCCTCAACAATATGGAGCGGCGCTACCGCGAAACCGAATCGAACTCGGTTCGAGAAGAACTGATAAAATTCGTTGCGACCAAGCCGTGTAGCAGCTGTGACGGCTCACGCCTGCGCCTGGAAGCCCGCAATGTCTTTATTGCCGATACCACACTGCCAACCATCAGCGAAATGAGTATCAGCGAGGCGATGCACTTTTTCGACCAGCTGGCGCTGACAGGGCAAAAGGCCAAAATTGCCGAGAAGGTACTCAAGGAGATCAATGACAGGCTGAGTTTCCTGGTCAATGTCGGCCTCAACTACCTTAACCTGTCGCGCAGTGCCGAGACCCTATCAGGCGGTGAAGCCCAGCGTATCCGCTTGGCCAGCCAAATCGGTGCCGGCTTGGTCGGCGTGATGTACGTGTTGGACGAGCCGTCTATCGGCCTCCACCAGCGGGATAACGAGCGCCTGCTCAAAACCCTGACCCACCTACGCGATCTCGGCAATACCGTGATTGTGGTCGAGCACGATGAAGATGCCATCCGTACCGCCGACCATGTGATCGATATCGGCCCGGGTGCCGGTGTCCACGGCGGTAATATTATTGCCGAAGGCAAGCTGGCCGATATCGTCGCCAACGACAACTCACTGACTGGCCAATACCTCAGCGGCAAAAAATGCATTGCGGTACCGGAGCAGCGTGTGATGATGGATCCGGAGCGGACCGTCAAGCTGCTCGGCGCGACGGGCAACAACCTGAAGAATGTCGATGTCGAGATCCCTGTCGGCCTGCTGACCTGCATTACCGGGGTGTCAGGCTCAGGCAAGTCAACCCTGATCAATGATACCTTCTTCCAGATCGCCCACCACCAGCTTAACGGTGCCACTTCGGGCCGGGCTGCGCCATACAAGGAAATCCAAGATCTCGAACACTTCGACAAGGTGATCGATATCGACCAGAGTCCGATTGGCCGTACCCCGCGATCAAACCCAGCAACCTATACCGGGATCTTTACCCCGATCCGCGAACTATTTTCGGGCACGCAGGAATCTCGCTCACGCGGTTACAAACCGGGCCGCTTCAGCTTCAACGTCAAGGGTGGCCGCTGCGAAGCGTGTCAGGGCGACGGCATGATCAAGGTAGAAATGCACTTCCTGCCGGATGTCTACGTGTCGTGTGATGCCTGTAAGGGCAAGCGCTACAACCGCGAAACGCTGGAAGTACGCTACAAGGGCAAAACCATTGACGAGGTACTCGAGCTCACGGTAGAAGACGCGCGTGAGTTTTTCGATGCGGTACCGGCTATCGCCAGAAAACTGCAAACCCTGATTGATGTCGGCCTGTCGTATATTCGTCTGGGTCAGGCAGCGACCACACTGTCGGGCGGTGAAGCCCAGCGAGTCAAACTGGCCCGCGAACTGTCCAAGCGTGATACCGGCAAGACCTTGTATATTCTGGACGAGCCAACAACCGGCCTGCACTTCCACGATATTCAGCAGCTACTCACGGTCCTGCACCGCCTGCGTGATCACGGTAATACCATTGTGGTGATCGAGCACAACCTCGATGTGATCAAAACCGCGGATTGGATCATCGACCTCGGACCGGAGGGCGGTAGTGGTGGCGGTGAAATCGTTGCAACCGGTACGCCAGAACAAGTGGCGCAGATCGCAGGTTCGCACACTGCACGCTTCCTCAAGCCTTTGCTGCCGGAGTGAACGCCAGTACAATAGCTCTGGCAACCTAACCGACGACGATGAACCGGGCTTGCAATCAAGCCCGGTTTTGTTTGATTAAACCAGTGAGACCCAGCGAATCACCATGACAGTGTTATATGTAAAAGGCACCAATCTTGCCGAGAAAGGGATCAGCAAGCCGATGATAAAGCCCTTCCTGGTGTCTCTAGGGATCCTATTCCTGCTGGCAACGCATTACTTCCAGCACAATCCCGGCGGTGCCGGACTCGAGCTTTCATACAATGCGATGAGCTGGATCCCATTCAGCTTTGCCATTGCTTTTGGCTTATTGGAGATTTGCCGCCAGCGGGTGTGGCGCTATTCACGGCTGACCCTCGCCCTCACTCTTTGCTGTGTCTTGCTCACCCTGCCGGCGTTCTACCCCAATGCCGACGTCGGCCAGAGCCTGCCGAGACTGCTGGGTTTATGGGCTGGTTTGCTCTTTTTTGTCGGTTTGCAGCAATTCTCCTTCAACCACAAGCAGCGCCAGCACATGCTGTGGTTTGTGCTGGGCGCAGTCTGGATCCAGGCCGTCTTCGGCTGGGTGCAATTTATGGTGCTTGAGCCAGGTAACCCCATTGGCTATGACGCCGTCGCCAACCGCCCTTACGGCATCTTCCAGCAGCCCAATGTCATGGCCAGTTTCTTGGCCACCGGACTGGTTCTGTCTGGTTACCTGCTGGCCCGTATTCCCATGTACCGAGGGAAATGGAGCTGGCAACAATGCTTTTTGTTACTGACCCCGGTCATTACCCTGCCCCTGCTTGTTGTACTGAGCTCCCGCACCGGCTGGCTTGGCGCGGTCGTGAGTACCCTTTTGCTCATTCCTTACCTGCGCCGCTTTGCCGCCAAGGCCCAATGGCGGATGTGGCTACTAATGATTGCACTGGGGCTAAGCCTGTCATGGCACATCAACAGTACATCGGGTTGGTCACCGCAGGAAAACCGCCTGAGCTTGGTCAGTGCCCGCGCAATGCATATTCCCCAAGCCGCCAATATGTTCCTCAACCAACCTTTGACGGGTTATGGCTACGGCAGCTTTGAGGTCAGTTATATTACCCAAACCGCAAGGTGGCACCACGATAACCCAGATAGCCCTGCCGGAATGGCTGGCCTCGATCATCCGCACAACGAGCTGGTATTCTGGGCAGCCGAGGGCGGTATTATTCCGCTGCTGGCATTATTGGCAGCAGCCGGGGTGGTGCTGCTCAAAATAAAGAAAGCCCGGGAAGGTACCCAACTGGCCTTGGTCGGCCTATTTTTCCCGATCGTTCTGCACTCCCAGCTGGAATATCCTTTCTATCACTCGTTGATCCACTGGGTGATTTTCATCTTGTTGATTTACTGGGTCGATAATCTGACAGCCAAGTACTACCGGAAAAAAATGCACTATATCCTGTCGATCCGGGCGATGGTACTGACAGTCCCCCTGCTCACCACAGGTTTCATGGCGACAACCCTGTATTCTGGCGCCCAACTCACTAAGTATGAAACCAGCCACCCGGCCAATGCGGACTACCTGCTGCGGGTCAATAACCCTTGGGCGTGGCAAAACCGGTTTGAATGGGATCTGCATGTCACCCAACTTCAGTTGGGTATAACCAGCGATAACCCCGCCCTGATCCAGGCGTTTATTGACTGGGCTCAGCACAAGGCCAAGCAATGGCCGCGCATCGCGCTTTACCAGAACCTGATTGCCGCCTACAAGCAGCTTGGTCAGCAAGAGCTGGCGGCCCAAATTCTGGATGAAGCCCAATACCTGTATCCGGGCCATACGTTTTTCATTGAGACTGGCCAGCCACCTCCAGCAAGCGAAACCGAGACGCCATAATTTCTCTACTGGCGTACGAAAATAAAAAGGGCTACCACAGGTAGCCCTTTTTGCTCATAAACCGTAACCGCTTGGATTTACTTAAGCGTGGTTTCCAACGCCCGTAAGCACAATGCCACGTTTTCGCTGCGAGCCGCATAACCCATCAAGCCAATACGCCAGGCTTTACCCGCCAACGCGCCGAGACCAGCCCCGATTTCCAAGTTATAGCGCTCTAGTAAGGTCTTCCTCACCTCGGCATCATCAATACCATCGGGAATATATACCGCATTGAGCTGTGGCAAACGGTGGGCCTCATCAACCACAAATTCAATCCCTAATTGCTCCAGACCTTCACGCAGCTCCAGATGGGCATCTTTATGACGTTTCCAGGCATTTTCCAGGCCTTCATTTTGTAGCAGTACCAAGGCTTCATGCAGTGCATAAAGGCTGTTCACCGGCGCGGTATGGTGATAGCTTCGCTTGCCCTCACCACTCCAGTAACCCAGCACCAAGCTCTGGTCCAAAAACCAGCTCTGGACCGGTACCTGACGACGTTGGATCTTGGCGACGGCTTTCTCAGAGAAAGTCAGTGGTGACAAGCCCGGGACACAAGACAGGCACTTCTGGCTACCGGAATACACCGCATCGAGTTGCCATTCATCCACCAGCAAGGGTACGCCCCCCAGCGATGTCACGGCATCAACAATCGTCAGGCAGTCATGCTCACGGGCCAACTTGGCAATCGCTTGTGCATCGCTCAGCGCACCGGTTGAAGTCTCGGCATGAACAAAGGCCACAATTTTGGCATCAGGGTGACTCTCCAACGTCTGGGCAACCAAGGTCGGGTCTACCGGTTCGCCCCAGTTGTTGTCGACCATCACCGCCACGCCACCGCAGCGCTCGACATTCTCACGCATCCGATCACCAAACACGCCATTGCGGCAGACAATCACTTTATCACCCGGCTCAACCAAATTGACAAAGCAGGCTTCCATACCGGCACTCCCCGGCGCAGAAACCGCAATCGTGAAGGTATTTTGAGTCTGAAAAGCGTATTGCAGCAATTGTTTGAGTTCATCCATCATGCCGATGAATAGGGGATCTAGGTGGCCAATGGTCGGGCGGCTCAGGGCTTGCAGCACCTGCGGGTAAATATCCGATGGACCGGGTCCCATGAGGGTACGCTGTGGTGGGTAGAAACTACCAATCGTCATTCTTATTTTCCTCCCTGGCGGTAAGAGTGGCATTTGCCTCGTTATTGTAAGGTACTGAATGACTATATCAGTATTAGGCTAATTATGCTTATATCAAATCGTAATGCCCTTGCCGCACAGAGGGACCTGCTAGCTTTGTGACAATTTTTTGCAAATTTTATGCATATTTTATTTATGTGCAATTGACAAGCGACCAGGAAATCCGGTTCAATATAGATCGTTTTTTGTTCATCCTGAAGAAAGGCTTTTTTCAGGTGAAGACAGAAGAGGAGCGTTACCCAGGTATCTAGATTGCGGGGCCCCACCCCAAAGCAATCTTGAGAGGGGGAGTAACGCCGAGATACAACATGACAGGGGGCATGGTGTATCGGCTACGAAGGTTGAATCCTTCTGGCTGTCATCTATTCATCGTGGTAATGAATAGATGGGGAGCTTCTGGTTGTTGTACCGGTTTACATCTTACCTTTTTGCTCTCCTGACTTATTGTCGGGACTACCATCCCGAGCCCCCTGTTAATTACGTTTATACTCTTTAATTCTGGGAGACTCGTTGTGAGCTTTGTTGAAAATAACTTTACTGTTCCTCCACCGATAACCGTAGCGAAATTTGGCGGTACTAGCGTAGCCGATCATGCCGCCATGAGCCGAAGTGCCACGATCATCAAGGATAATCCTGCTGCAAAAGTAGTATTGATCAGTGCCTGTTCCGGCGTTACAAACCTGTTAGTTGAACTTGCAAATGGAATTGCCGATAACGAGCAGCGCTCCCAACGGCTACAAAAACTGACCTCTATCCACCAGAATATTATCGACAAACTGGCCCAGCCAGAGACTGTCGCTGACGATATAGAGCAGCTTATCCTTAACGTGGCAAGCCTTGCCGAACAGGCTGCCGAATCACCATCGACCAAACTGACCGATCAGTTAGTTGCCCATGGTGAGTTGTTGTCGACGCACTTATTTACCCAAATTCTCAGCGAAATGGGGGCAGCCGCCCAACGTTTCGATATTCGCTCTGTCATGCGTACCGACAGCCAACACGGCAAAGCTATTCCGCACATCGATACTATCCGCGAACTTGCGGATATACAGCTTCAGCCACTGCTAGCTAGCGATACGATTATCGTATCCCAAGGCTTCATTGGTTCTGACAGTGATGGGCAAACGACAACCTTGGGCCGCGGCGGCAGTGATTACAGCGCTGCGCTAATCGCCGAGGCTATCAGCGCGAGCACTCTGGAAATATGGACCGATGTACCGGGTATGTATTCCACCGATCCGCGTATCACGGCCAATGCCAAGCCAATCAGCGAGATAAGCTTTAGCGAAGCATCTGAAATGGCCAATTTCGGGGCGAAAATTCTCCATCCCTCGACCCTGTTGCCAGCAGTTCGTCAGCAGATCCCGGTCTTCATCGGTTCTTCCAAAGCACCGGAGCAAGGTGGTACCTGGATCCGTCAGCAAGTCAGCGAGCCTCCGAAATTCAGAGCCCTGGCACTGCGCTGCAATCAGACCATGGTAACGCTGACCAGTCTGAATATGTTCCAAGCCTACGGATTCCTTTCAGAGGTCTTCCGTATTTTGGCTGAACACAAAATCTCGGTCGATTTGATCACCACATCAGAAGTCAGTGTGTCCCTCACTCTAGATCAAACCGATACCGGAGGGGGAGCACCGAGCCTACCAGCCGCAGCAATGGAGCAGCTCAGCCAGCTATGCCGAGTGGATGTGGAACAAGACCTTTGCCTGGTCGCCCTGATCGGGAACGAGCTCGGTGATGCACCGGGTGCCGCAACCCAAGTATTCAGCCGCCTAGAGCAATACAGCCCACGGATGATCTGCTTTGGTGCCAGCACCCACAATCTATGCTTCTTGGTCAAAACCGAAGAATCACGTGAAGTGGTCAAGGTACTGCACCACGGTCTGTTCGAGTAATATCAAGCTGAATGACAGCCCGTAGGTAATCAATAAGAAAAGGCGCTCAATGAGCGCCTTTTTTATCGTTGGTGACTCGCTCCGAACTAGACGGCCCCCTCAACGACAACTAGTTATTCAGGTTCGGACCCAGCCACTTTTCAGCCTCAACAAGATCCCAGCCTTTGCGATCGGCATAGCTGTCTCGCTGATCATTCTGGATCTGGGCGATCGCAAAGTAGCGAGAGTCCGGGTGGGAGAAGTACCAACCCGATACCGAGGCACCCGGCCACATCGCATAGCTGGTTGTCAGTGACATATCGATCGTCTCTTCGACCTGCAACAACTCCCACAAGCTGCCCTTTTCCGTATGCTCCGGACAGGCTGGATAACCCGGTGCAGGGCGGATCCCTTGGTATTTTTCGCGGATCAGATCGTCATTGGACAAATCCTCCTCCGGCGAATACCCCCAAATCTCCTTGCGCACCTGCTCGTGAAGGTACTCGGCAAACGCTTCAGCCAAGCGATCAGCGATCGCTTGGATCATAATGGCATTGTAGTCATCACCTGCCGCCTTGTAAGCATCGGCCAAGTCACGCTCACCAATCCCGCCAGTTACCGCAAAGGCTCCGATCCAATCTGCTTTACCGCTCTCTTTCGGCGCAATGTAATCAGACAGGCAATAATTGAAGCCTTTCGGCTTCTCCGTTTGCTGACGCAAGTTATGCAGTACCTTGGCAACTTCGGTGCGAGACTCGTCAGTATAGACCTCGATATCATCGCCCACACTGTTGGCCGGGAACATGGCACACATACCACGGGCTTCCAGCAAGCCTTCCTGCTCAACGCGGTCGAGTAAGTCATTGGCATCTTTAAACAAACGACGGGCTTCCTCACCCACTTCCTCATGATCAAGGATGGCCGGATATTTACCCATCAAAGACCAGGTCATGAAGAATGGCGTCCAGTCGATATACTGGCGCAGAGTAGCAACATCGAAGTCCTCAAACACTTGAACACCCGATTTGCATGGTGCTGGCGGCGTATAGCTCTCCCAGTCAATGGCCACTCGATTTGCCCGAGCCACTTCAAGAGAAACCGGCTTGGTCTTGGGACGCTTACGGCTGTGCTGATCACGCACCCTAACATAATCGGCTTCGAGTTTTTCGACAAAGGCCGGACGCCTCTCATCAGAAAGTAGCGACGTACACACTCCTACAGCGCGAGAAGCATTGTTCACATACACAACCGGATGGCTGTAATTCTGCTCTATCTTCACGGCGGTATGCGCTTTGGAGGTTGTCGCCCCGCCAATCAGTAAAGGTAACTCAAAGCCTTGTCGTTCCATTTCCTTGGCGACATGCACCATCTCATCAAGTGATGGGGTGATCAGGCCGGATAGGCCAATGATATCGACATTTTCTTCCTTGGCGACCTTGAGGATCTTTTCACACGATACCATCACACCCAGATCGATGATCTCGTAGTTATTACACTGAAGTACAACGCCTACAATATTTTTACCGATATCATGAACATCACCTTTTACCGTTGCCAGCAGGATCTTGCCGTTAGTACTTCCGGCCTGCTTCTCAGCATTGATATATGGCTCGAGGTGGCCGACGGCCTGTTTCATGACACGGGCAGATTTCACCACCTGCGGCAGGAACATCTTGCCTTCACCGAACAAGTCGCCAACCACGTTCATACCATCCATCAACGGTCCTTCAATGACCTCCAACGGCTTGGATGCATTTACCCGGGCTTCTTCGGTGTCTTCGACAATGAATTCGGTGATGCCTTTGACTAACGCATGCTCAAGCCGCTTTTCTACCGGCCAGGTGCGCCATTCCAAGGCAGAGGCATCTTCTTCTTTGCCGACGCCTTTATTGGCATATTCTGCAGCAATGTCCAACAAGCGTTCCGTCGAGTCATCACGCCGGTTCAGAACCACATCTTCGACGGCCTCACGCAGTTTTTCTGGCACGTTGTCATAGACTTCAAGTTGACCTGCGTTGACGATCCCCATATCCATACCATGCTTGAAGCAGTGATAAAGGAAAACAGCATGGATAGCCTCACGCACATAGTTATTACCACGGAACGAGAAAGAGACATTAGACACACCACCAGAGATCATTGCATGGGGCAAATCGCGCTTGATATCGGCGACGGCTTCAATGAAGTCCACCGCATAGTTATTGTGCTCATCAATACCGGTCGCAACGGCAAAGATATTCGGGTCAAAGATGATATCTTCCGGCGGGAAGCCTACCTCATCAACCAATATCCGGTAAGCATTAGTACAAATTTCCAGCTTGCGCTCTCTGGTATCAGCCTGCCCGACTTCATCAAACGCCATCACAATCACAGCAGCACCATAGCGGCGGATCAGCTTAGCCTGCTCGACAAACTTCTCTTTGCCTTCCTTGAGCGAGATGGAGTTAACAATCCCCTTACCCTGAATGCATTTCAGGCCAGCTTCGATAACCTCCCACTTGGAGGAGTCGACCATGATAGGAACTTTTGATATTTCTGGCTCAGAAGCGCACAGGTTGAGGAATCGAACCATGCACGCTTCAGCATCCAACATCCCCTCATCCATGTTGATATCGATGATCTGGGCGCCGTTTTCGACCTGCTGACGGGCCACATCCAGCGCCTCGTCATACAACTCTTCTTTGATCAGCCG
Organism: Photobacterium lutimaris; assembly: GCF_003025555.1. GTDB lineage: Bacteria > Pseudomonadota > Gammaproteobacteria > Enterobacterales > Vibrionaceae > Photobacterium > Photobacterium lutimaris. Next base: position 241,217 of record NZ_PYMH01000008.1, read on the forward strand.
CTTAAATCTTGCCGAGCCGGTCACGTTAGTTCGCTCCCCGACATTAACAAACAAAGTATCCTTTTCGATGATCAAAGGTTCAAGGCCTGATAGTCGGCAACTAACCGATAATTCTGGTAATGCGCGAGGGCTCACCTCTGCTACAACTTCAGCCATCTGACGGATATGCTCCGGCGTGGTACCACAACATCCCCCAACCAAATTAAGGAAGCCACTCTGCGCCCACTCTTTAATATGCTCAGCCATCTCTTCCGGTGACAAATCATATTCGCCAAAAGCGTTCGGTAGGCCGGCATTCGGGTGGGCAGATACCGCACATTCGGAGATACGTGACAGCTCTTCAACATACTGGCGCAGCTCATCGGGCCCAAGCGCACAGTTCAAACCAAACGAGATTGGTTTGACATGACGTAGAGAGTGATAGAAAGCCTCTGTTGTTTGGCCCGAAAGGGTCCGGCCAGAAGCATCTGTAATGGTGCCAGAAATCATGACCGGCAGCGAACAACCATCTTCTTCAAAAACAGTGTCCACCGCGAATGCACAGGCTTTGGCATTGAGAGTATCGAAAATAGTTTCGATAAGGATGATATCGGCTCCGCCTTTGATCAACGCACGTGTTGACTCGGCGTAAGCCTCAACAAGCTGGTCAAAAGTAACATTTCGGTAACCGGGGTCATTAACATCCGGCGAAATAGAGCAAGTCCGGTTGGTCGGGCCAAGTACGCCAGCAACAAAGCGCGGCTTATCCGGATTTTTTGCCGTCCACTCATCAGCAACTTGGCGAGCGAGTTTGGCAGCCTCAAGGTTGATCTCACCACTCAACGCTTCCATCTCATAATCGGCCATCGCGATCGTGGTTGCGTTAAAAGTGTTGGTCTCTAAGATATCAGCACCGGCCTCAAGATAGGCTGCGTGAATATCTTTGATCAATTGCGGCTGAGTCAGTACCAGTAAGTCATTATTACCCTTGAGATCCATGTGCCAATCGGCAAAACGCTCACCACGATAATCTTGCTCTTCCAGCTTATAGTCCTGGATCATGGTGCCCATGCCACCATCAATGATCAGGATCTGCTCTGCCAAGCGCTTATTTAATAAATCCTTGCCCATCAACACCACTTTACTTCCTTATCTAATGTTACAGCTAGTTCACATCCTACCATAGCAACAATGGAAATCTAGACGTCTAAAGGGCTTTTCATTGATTAAATTTTAACTCATTGAAAGAAATTAATGATAGCTATCGAGCAGTGATAGATTTATATTTTGACACAATTTTTAGCTTTACTTTAATTCACCATCGAGGTCATGGGATGTCAGTTTACAGCACCCTCTGTTTCCTAGCAGCAGCTGCTATGCTTATCGCTTTTATAAACAGCAAAATAGGAAAAATGCAGACCACTATCGCCATTACCGCCGGGGCATTGATGCTATCGTTAGGCATTATTATTGCCGGGCATAATGGCTGGTTCCATCTTGAAGACATTGCGGCGAGCCAACTTGGCGAGATCAATTTTGAAAATTTCTTACTCAAAGGGATTTTGGGATTTTTGCTCTTTGCTGGCGGCCTGGGGATCAAACTGCCTCACCTTGAAGATCAAAAGTGGGAAATCACCACACTGGCACTGGCCGCGACCTTGTTCTCGACCTTTTTTATCGGCTTTGCCTTATGGGGTATTTGCCAGGCTATCGGCATCCAGTTAGATCTTATCTATTGCCTCATCTTCGGCTCTCTGATCTCTCCTACTGACCCGATTGCTGTACTCGCTATTGTAAAAAAACTCGATGCACCAAAACGCATTTCTACCCAAATTGAGGGCGAATCTTTATTCAATGACGGCTTTGGCCTTGTCATTTTCGTTACCCTATTTACCATCGCTTTTGGTAACGAAGCCCCTACCGTACTTGGCGTCGGCCAATTGTTCCTACAGGAAGCCATTGGCGGTATCGCCTACGGCTTTGTCCTTGGTCTGATCTTCCATTACCTCATCAGTTCGACCAATGACCACTCAATGGAACTGTTGCTGACCCTTGGCATACCAACGGCAGGCTATGTGTTTGCTGATGTCATCCATGTGTCTGGTCCGCTGGCAATGGTGGTATCAGGAATTATGATTGGTAACTGGACCCGCTATATCGGTTTCTCCAAAGAGAGTGAAGATCACCTCGACCATTTCTGGGAGTTGGTCGATGAGTTCCTCAATGGGGTACTGTTCCTATTGATTGGTATGAGTATGCTGCAGTTCAGTTTCCACCAAGAAGACTGGGTACTGATGGTGATTGCCGTTCCATTGGTCCTCTTGAGCCGCTTCCTCAGCGTCCAGCTCTCTTATCTCGGTTTCCAGCGATACCGCGACTACAACCCGATGTCGGTTAAAATCCTCACTTGGGGTGGGTTACGAGGCGGCTTGGCCCTTGCTATGGCCATGGCTATCCCCGCCGGGGTAATGGTGATCCCGGATAAGAATATCGATGTCCGGGAAATTATGCTGGTCATGACCTATTCGGTGGTGGTGTTCTCGATTCTGATCCAAGGCTCAACAATCACCTCCCTGATCCACAAGGCCAAGCACTGGGAAGCTGAAAACAACACCTAATGTGTTCTCGGCTGGGATAGTTACTATATAAAGAAGACCTGCAGATGCAGGTCTTTTTTATCGCATCAAACGGCTATTCATCCTTGGTGAAATTCGCTTCTGAGAATTTATCCAAGTCATAAGGTGTTTGCTGGTAAACACAGTAATTAAGCCAGTTAGCAAACAACAAATGGCCATGGCTACGCCAACTGCCGATTGGTGGGTTTTCCGGGTTGTTATCAGGGTAATAATTAACAGGCACCTGTGGCTCCATACCTTCACCAACATCCCGCGTATATTCATTGTGTAAAGTATCGACATCATATTCAGGGTGGCCAGTTACAAAGACATTTCGCTTATCTTTGGTTGCCGCCAAGTACACCCCTGCCTGCTCAGAGGTAGCAAGAATATCGAGGTCAGTATGTTCAGCCAGGTATTCTGGCGAGAAGTCCGCATAACGAGAGTGCGGTGCCAAGAAGGAATCATCAAAGCCACGCAAGATCGGATTATGGCAATCATGGGTCCGATGCCAATATACCCCAGACAACTTATCTTTTCGTGTACGCTTAGGCAGGTCGTAAAGTAGTTTCAATCCCGCCTGAGCGGCCCAGCATACAAATAAGGTTGAGGTAACATGATCCTTGGCCCAGCTCATAATGGTCTGGATCTCTTCCCAATACAACACATCCTCAAACTGTACCAGACCCAGTGGTGCGCCGGTGACAATCAGGCCATCAAAGTTACGATCCTTGACCATCTCAAACTGGCGATAAAAAGTATCGAGATGCTCTGACGGCGTATTCTTGGTCGGCCGGTTATCAATACGAAGCAGTTCAACATCTACCTGTAGCGGACTATTGGACAGCAGACGGAGGAACTGGGTTTCCGTTTCAATCTTCTTCGGCATCAAGTTAAGCAGCAACACCTTCAAGGGACGAATTTCCTGACTTGATGCACGAGCCTCCGACATAACGAAGATATTCTCGCCTCGTAAAATATCGGTAGCAGGTAACTTGTCAGGGATCTTAATCGGCATCGGTGCTTCTCCTTAAACGTTTTCCCGTCTGTACTCTCTTTACAGAGATGTTTAGACGTCCAGATTTCTAAATAAAACTATAAGAGATCACACTCGGGTGCAAGTAAAAGAAGATTAAAAGAATGAAAGGAGAATGCAATGTGTATGAAGAAAGCTCATAAAGAACTAATGGGGCAGGGGTGAAAGTTTCTGAACTGTATAAATGAAAAAACCCAGCCGTTAGGCTGGGTTTAGAAGATGTGTTCAGCAATGACCTACTCTCACATGGGGAGACCCCACACTACCATCGGCGCTACAACGTTTCACTTCTGAGTTCGGCATGGGATCAGGTGGTACCGCTGTGCTATTGTCGCTGAACAAAATCGTGGTGCTAGTACCCAGATTCGAACTGGGGACCTCACCCTTACCAAGGGTGCGCTCTACCAACTGAGCTATACCAGCACGCAATGCTGTATAAAACTCGCTTTTTGCGAATTTCAAAATTGGGAGCCTGGCGATGTCCTACTCTCACATGGGGAGACCCCACACTACCATCGGCGCTATTACGTTTCACTACTGAGTTCGGCATGGGATCAGGTGGGTCCATAATGCTATGGTCGCCAAGCAAATTCTTTTGAATACATTCCGCTGGCTATAAAGCCCGCTAGCTATGTTAAGTTGCTCTCTCGCTCAGTCATTTAGCAGGCTAAACTCCTTCGCTCGACTCACAACTTGTCTTGCTATCGAACTTTATCCCGGCGCTACCTCAGGTAGGCGGAATATCTTCATAATCTGGGAAAATCTGACTAGTTCTCAGCACATCATTCAAGTGCTCGTGGAGTCCGTAAAAACCCCTTGGGTGTTGTATGGTTAAGCCTCACGGGCAATTAGTACAGGTTAGCTCAACGCCTCACAGCGCTTACACACCCTGCCTATCTACGTCGTAGTCTTCAACAACCCTTT
>NZ_PYMH01000009.1 GCF_003025555.1 Photobacterium lutimaris
TCGATCCTAAAAAAGCCGCTGTCGCTGCTGCCGTTGCCCGTGCCAAAGCACGCAAGGCTGCCCAGCAGGCACAAGCTGAATCAACTGAAGAAGTGAAATCTGACGACGCTGAACCAGCACAAGCCGAGGCCGATCCGAAGAAAGCCGCTGTCGCTGCTGCCGTTGCCCGTGCCAAAGCGCGCAAAGCCGCTAAAGAAGCACAAGAAAAAAATGAGGAAAACTAACTGTGGCTTTTAATATTGCAAGCTCACCCCATGCCCACAGCCGCCGAAGCACCAGTAGCTTAATGCGCACTGTTATCCTTTGTACAACATTGGGCGTTGCCGCCCAATGGTATTTCTTCGGCTGGGGTGTATTGCTCCAAGTCGCATTGGCTGCGACACTTTGCGTCACAACCGAAGCGGTCATATTGAAATTACGTCAACGCCCTTTGGTGCCTTATCTGCGTGATAATAGCGCCTTGTTGACCGGTGTCTTGATCGGCCTTTCCATTCCGCCTTTGGCCCCTTGGTGGATCAGCGTGATCGGCTGCTTGTTTGCGATTGTTATCGCCAAGCATCTTTATGGCGGACTGGGACAAAACCTGTTCAACCCGGCTATGGTTGCCTATGTGGTTCTGCTTATTTCATTCCCACTGCAAATGACCACTTGGCTACCGCCGCAATCACTGGCTGCCGAACCAGTCAGCTTGGTTGATAGTGTGAATGCGATTCTAACGGGCTTCACCCAAGATGGATTCAGTGTTCACCAGCTTCGGATGTCTGTAGACGGCGTGACGATGGCGACACCGCTCGATACCCTGAAAACGTCACTGACTACAGGTCACACAACAACAGAAATCCTGTCCGGCCCGGTCTTTGGCCTGATCGGCGGTATCGGTTGGGAATGGGTTAACCTTGGCTTCTTGCTTGGTGGCCTGATCATGCTAAAAATGCGGGTGATTCAATGGCATATCCCGGTAGGGATGCTGGGGGCTCTGTTTATAATCAGCACTCTGGCATTTTTGATTAGCCCAGATAATACGGCTTCACCGCTATTCCACCTATTTTCTGGAGCGACCATGCTCGGTGCCTTCTTCATCGCCACCGATCCGGTTTCGGCTTCAACCACTATCAAAGGTCGATTGATCTTCGGCGCCTTAATTGGTGTGTTGGTGTTTTTAATCCGGACCTTCGGTGGCTTCCCTGATGGGGTGGCCTTCAGTGTGCTGCTTGCCAACATGTGCGTACCACTGATTGACTACTACACCCGCCCACGTACGTTTGGCCACTAAGGAAGCGACCATGATCAATGCAATGAAGAAAAATGGTGGCACCCTAACTATATTCGCCATCTTAGCCACCAGCTTAGTCTCGGTAACTCACCTCCTTACCGCTGGGAAGATCGAGCAACAGCAGCAACAAGAACTACTCAAGGTACTCAATCAGGTTATCCCAGCAGAAAGCCATGATAATGAGCTCTACAAAAGCTGCACCTTGATCACCAACGAGCAATACTTGGGTACCGACAGCCCAATGCCTGCTTATATTGCAGAGAAAGACGGTAAGAAAGTCGGTATGGCTATCGAAGCAATAGCTCCCGATGGCTACAGTGGTGCCATCAAGCTCATCGTCGGGCTTGACCTAGAAGGTACCGTAACCGGCGTTCGGATCCTGAGCCATAATGAAACCCCAGGACTGGGTGACAAAATCGAACCCCGTATCAGCGATTGGATTTACAGCTTTACCGGTAAACGCCTAAACGGTGATAAAGACTCCCGCTGGGCCGTGCGCAAAGACGGTGGTGAGTTTGACCAGTTCACTGGAGCGACCATTACCCCCCGTGCGGTAGTGGGTGCGGTGAAAAACGTATCGCTATATTACCAAACAAACCAGCAACGCCTTTTCGAACAGCCACTGAACTGTCAGGGTGAGTGAAGATGATGAATAAAGAACTGATGAAAAATGGCTTGTGGAACAATAACCCGGCAATTGTCCAGTTATTGGGCCTCTGCCCACTTCTTGCTGTTTCAGCCACCGTCACCAATGCCCTCGGGCTTGGGTTGGCAACCACTGCCGTTCTGGTTGGCTCAAACCTGATTGTCTCTTTAGTTAGGCAATGGGTTCCGTCGGAAATTCGTATTCCGGTGTTTGTGATGATCATTGCCTCACTGGTTACCTGTGTACAGCTACTCATGAACGCCTTTACCTATGGCTTGTATCAATCGCTGGGTATTTTCATCCCCCTAATCGTGACCAACTGTATCATCATCGGCCGCGCTGAAGCCTTTGCCTCTAAGAATGATCCTATCCCCGCCCTGTTGGATGGATTATGGATGGGCTTGGGTATGACCGCAGCCTTGGTCGTATTGGGCGCGATGCGAGAAATTCTGGGCAATGGCACCCTGTTTGACGGTGCTGATCGCCTGCTTGGCGACTGGGCAGCGTCATTGCGTATCGAGATCTTTAGCTTTGACAGCAGCTTCTTGCTTGCCATCCTTCCACCGGGTGCTTTTATCGGTGTTGGCTTTATGATTGCCCTGAAAAATGCTATTGATAACAAGCGTGAACAGAAAGCCGCTAAGGCACAGGATAAACCTGTGATCGAGCGTGCCCGCGTCACAACGACAAATTAATACAAATCTAAAACTGCTGGTGATGGATCGCCAGCAGAATAATGTTGGCTATATCGCTGGAAGTAAGTATGAACAATCAAAAGCGCATCGAAATTCTGGAACGATTACGAGCGGAGAATCCCCACCCAGAAACCGAACTAAACTGGAGCTCCCCTTTCGAATTGCTGATTGCAGTATTGCTCTCTGCCCAAGCAACTGATGTCAGTGTCAATAAAGCCACTGACAAGCTCTATCCTGTCGCCAATACCCCACAATCCCTGTTTGACTTGGGGGTAGAGGGCGTCAAGGAATACATCAAAACCATCGGTTTATTTAACTCCAAAGCTGAGAATGTCATCAAAACCTGTAAGATCCTGCTGGAAAAACATGGTGGCGAAGTACCTGAAAGCCGCGAGGCACTGGAAGCCCTTCCGGGGGTTGGTCGTAAAACGGCGAATGTGGTGCTCAATACCGCTTTTGGTTGGCCGACGATTGCTGTTGATACCCATATCTTCCGCGTGTCGAACCGTACTAAATTTGCGATGGGGAAAAATGTTGATCAGGTAGAGGAAAAACTACTCAAGGTGGTCCCGAAAGAATTCAAGGTCGATGTCCACCACTGGCTGATCCTGCACGGGCGTTACACCTGCGTAGCGCGTAAGCCACGCTGCGGCAGCTGTATTATTGAAGACCTGTGTGAGTACTCTGGAAAAATAGATTTGTAAAAAATCATATCCGTCAAAAACGGCTAAAAATTAAAGCATAAAGGGACTCACTGAGTCCCTTTTCCTTTACAAAACTAAAATGGCACCTATTGGAGTTCATTTAGCTGCGACGACGACAATATCTTTCATTATATTGCCTCCTGTTTTAGGCCTGGAAGAGTCAGCCCCTTATCATTCATAACCTTACGATAACTTGCCAGTCCATTCATGCACGCGGGAACACCCGCGTATACAGCCATTTGAATAACAATCTCAAGTAATTCTTCTGGTGTGACCCCTACATTTAAAGCTGCTTTCATATGTAGCTCCAACTGGGGAGTCGCATTACCTAGTGTGATCAGTGAGGCGACCGTGATCATTTCACGTACTTTTAGATCGAGTCCCGGTCTTGCAACAACAGAACCAAAAGCGTAGTCGGTAATCAGTCTAGGTAAGTCACTGTCTAGCTCAGATAGTCGATTGCAAACTCTTTTTGCTAAACCTTCTTCCAAGGCATCCATAATCTGCATCCCTTTTTGAGTTGTTTCTAGATTACTGATCATCTAAACGTCCTCTGCTAGTTGGTTGTTCTCGGATTTAACTGGAACTATTGTGATAAATACAAGGGATAGCGCCATTGCAACCCCGGCAAAGATATAGAGAAATGAAACGTTGTAAGAGGCGACTAACCATGCGCCGAGCGAAGCACCTATGCCTATTGCCAGATTGAAGAAGGCGACATAGAGAGCTGATGCCGAGAAAGTTTGCTCGGAAGCCAGTCTAAGCACCCATGTCTGTAGTGCAACGAAAATACACGATGCTGTAGCGCCCCAAATCACTAATGCGAGACCAATGTGAGCTTGAGACCACTGGAGGTGGAATTGCCCAATAAGAGTAAGCATAGATGCAGCAAAGAGCACTGACACAACGGCGATAGTTTTCAGATGGTTATCAATCAAGACCGCAGTGATGAAGTTTCCTGCGATACCTGCGAGACCAAACACGAGTAAAAGCATAGGGATTACATCGCCGCTAACGTGAACCAGAGAGTTGAGCATCGGCTCAATGTAAGTAAAAGCAGTAAAGTGAGCCGATATAGTTAAGATCGTTGCAAAATATACTTTGATTAAAGAGTTTGATTTGAATACCGCTTTGATTGCAGCGATACCTACACTGCTTTTTTCGTTGATACGAGGCACTAAACAAGCGATGCCGATCAGTGATACGACACTTAACACTGACATCGCAAGAAAGGCTGAACGCCAACCAATATGTATACCGATGTAATTGGAGATAGGTACACCAAATACACTCGCGACAGATACTCCACCAAATACAATCGAGGTGGCTCGTCCAATGTAATTTGCAGGCACAATTGAAGCAGCACTGACTCCTATTATCGACCAAAACGCACCATGAGCGATGGCTCCAATAACTCTCGCTGTCATCAAACTAGTAAAAGTTTCGGCACTCGCAGCGAGACCATTAGAAATAACTAGTACAAGAGTTAATACAATTAGTAGGTTTTTCTTGCCTACGGCTCCGAGGAAAACAGAAGCCATTAGCGCACTCAGTGCACCAACCCATGCATAAAATGATACTGTCATACCTACATAGGATTCAGTGGTTTGCAGGGCTTCCGCCATTGGAGTCAATAATCCAATCGGAGCCAATTCGGTTGTGACAATATTAAACGTCGATAAAGCTAATACGAATAGCGCTAACCAAATACGCAACGTCATATTCTGAGTGCTTTCACTAATACTCATTTTTCATTCCATGTAATTTTAAAGAATTTTCCAGCCATGGTGTTTCGCATGGCGCATAAGGTTGAGGTTGTTGCCAACACAAACAGGGGTTCCTATTGCTCCGAGCATACCCTGACCGACAATCAGTTTATCTGGAAGTTTTGCCAATTATTCTTATATAGCTCTGTATAAACGTGTGTATAGTCCGTCGTTACCAGCGGTAATATAAGTATCACCAGCTTGTTGAATTGTTTTTTATAATTATTATCAGTAAAAGGATTCATGTAGTTATCTACACTCCCATTGAATGAAGAAATAAACATAACGCCACTCGCGGTACTCAGCATAACGATTAGCGGCAAATTCAACATGACGCAGTTGAACAAACTCAGTGTTAGGTAATAGGGACTCGTTAGCAATAGGAGCTTCGATGAGTCGAAGTAACTCTCGTTTAATATCCCCAGACAAATGTTCTTGATTCAATGTAAAAGAATCGATGAGGTCTTTTTTAATCTGTGAAATATCTTCTAACTTTTTGAGTGATTTTATTTCTAAAATTTCATTTTTTCCATTTTCATTAATAACGCATCTAGCGTTTTCATTAGATTTTATGGTTGAGGTTTTTTTCATCGATATTTTTTATATGGGTATCGAGAAATTAGTAGATAGCTAGCTGACATATTTCACTCCTTGTGTTTATCGGGTGATAAGCTAACACCTACGACTGATTTTGGAATTGCCAATTGTGTAATTTAATTTTTGAATTGCAGTTAATGTCTACCTTGTCATCACTTTATTAGTGACAATGTTGTTTATAATCAAAACACTCAATTTAAATTGACTATCTACATGTTATTTTCTCACGTTATGATGGGGTTCAAATAAATATTGTATATTCAAAGGTAAAAACATTTACAATGACAGCTGTTTACATCTCCAATAAAGTAAAAACATCTACGCAGTTTATTTTCAATCTATCTATAAGACCCATATGAGCATTAGGACCATTTTAACCAACAGCAACTTACCGACAGTTAAACAACTCCAATGCTTTTTGGCTGTTGCGCAAGAACTGAATTTTCGAAAAGCTGCCGAGCGGATAAATATTACCCAGCCGCCACTCACTAGGCAGATAAGGTGTCTGGAAGATTTACTAGGTTATGAGCTCTTTACCCGTAACACACATGTAGTTCATCTGACAAAACCTGGCAATGATCTTCTTATTGAGGCAGAGAAGATCTTATGTTTGCTCAATGGATTAAAATCTATCAATAATAAAGGGATGGATAGAATTAGAGTTGGTACGACCAATACTTTAAACTTTTCCAACATACCTTCGATCGACGGGGCATTAAATTCGATCGCAGGATTGGATAGTACTGATGGTCATAGTATGAACTCTGGTCAATTGATTCAAAATTTACGGAAGAGCTCTTTGGATATTGCTCTTATTGGTGAGAAAAATCTGCGCGTAGAGGAAGACATCTCGTTTCATTGGATATATCGAGAAGCCCTTGTGCTCGCAATGCCGGCCTCACATAAAGCCGCGATACAAAGCCAAGTCTCTCTCGAAGACGTATCTGATTTACCCTTATTTTGGTTCCCATCGAGTGCTAACCCTGCTTTTTACGATAAGTGTGAGCGACTTTTTAAGCGGTTATCTTTTCCGTTGAAACGAATAAAAGAACCAGGTGATAGCATAGTAATGCTTTCTAGAATTGCTGAGGGAGATGCCATGGCTCTGATGCCTCGTTCTATGTGTACCTTTTCCAATGAAAGACTATGTTATAAAGAGCTTACTGATGATCACAGTAAGTATCTAAATATCGATGTATATGCAGCGATAAAGAACAACGATAGAAGGTCATCTGTTATTGATGTCGTTGAGAGCTTAAAGCACTTTCATCATGCTGAGTAGTTGTCACAATACAGCTTTGACTCATTTGTCTAATTTTCTGATAACTGAATCATCGATTTTCATCGATCGTTTTCCTGCTTGTTCTCTGGGTATTGTTCCTGTCCCACTTAATATTCTATTCTGATAACCGAGAGCCAATAATCAAGACTGACGAATCATGGCTATGTTTTGGGATAATGATGAGAAGATCCATCAGTGTTTCTGGGATGAGCTATATTTTGCATGTTCTCCGGCCAATTCTGCATAAATAGCTCAGACACCGCAGCATAGAGATGGAAGGTAATATCCACGTCTGCACAAACCAGCCACCAATAGAAACGGGGGCTGAGTACATTTCACCATACCAAAAGTTATTCTATGGGTCGAAATACCTCTAAAACCCTAACTCACATTTTGTCCAAAACGAGTTACAAAGGCACTGTTGCGCGTGTGATACTGATGGTCAAGAAAAATCATAAATGCCTAGCGAGTAGTGAGCTGTGCGAGCGTTAGGTATGGCTTTATTATTTTACTTTACCATCATTCTACTAGATATCCTTTTTGCAGGGTGATGGTTTCACGCAGTGAGGCCATCGCCTTGCAAAGCCTTCAGGGAAGAAATTTGATAGAGCAGTAGTTTCAAATTTGCTACTACTTTTGTAAAGAATAATGCGCGCGATTTTGCACAGACTCTAACCATCAAAGCACTAGGTTTACAAATCTTGCTATTTTCGTAAAGCAAAGTTGTGAATAAAAAGCACTGTGAGTCAAGTTATAAGGTCAATTCCACTCACTCACCGAAGTGAACGCTTTTTTAGTAAATATAATGCGAATACAAAGAGAAGACCGAAATTTAAAGCCTCTTATACAACCTACAATACTGCCAGTGTTCAAACTGGCAGTACTGAAAATCACCGCTGATGCAGGTGAATATTATCAGCCTCAGCACTGGTAGGAGCTACTCAACTTTACCGAAATATTCAGTCACGGTAGCGACAAAGCTCTCATCGTCACTGGTTGGATCATTATATTCAATCGAGTAGTAAGGCATGATGCTATCTTTTAGCTTCTCCGCGATTTGAATTTCCAGATTATCGACACTGACCGTGCTGGTGACCTCATAAGTTTCAGCACGGTTGAGTTCCATCTCTTCAGCCTGATCTTTGGTTATACGCTGTGATTTAATTTCGGCCGATAACTCTTCATTAATTTGCTCAACACTGCTGTCAACGACCACATCATTCTGAGCAAAAGCACAGCCAGCACCAAACAGCAAAATCCATAGAATGTTTTTCATAGCCACCACCTTAATTAATTATTAATCCCAATAAATTTAGTCTGTTGACAGCAAGGGCTTCGCTTCAAAAATAAGACTAGAAGGTAGGTAAGGGGCATAAAAAAAGGTGGCAGGGCCACCTTTTTCAAGAAATTCAGCTATTCAACTTTGTTGTAATAGCCTGTCACTATCGCTTGGTAATTGCTGTCGTAACTACGCGGAACCACATAGGCAACAGAATAATATTCGAGATTTTTCTCTTTGATCTGACTGTACACCATCTGATCTAATTTGGATTTTCCCGAAACCGTGTAAACGGTAAATGATTCTGCTCGGTTCAACCCCATTGACGCTGCTTTACCCGTACTCACTTCGTAAGGAACACCGTCAACTTTAGCAACTGGGTCGCAATCCTTAGCCACACCATCCTGAACAAACAAAGAAGAAGCCGCGAAAAACGTAACATACAACAACGATTTCATGTTGGACTACCTATGTTCGACTACACCCTATAAAGTTAGCCAAGGAATCCATATTCGCGAACATAGGCTCAAATTAATCGATTCTAGATAATCGTACGCCCTAGTGATATCACAACCCGGCGGTTTTTATTACGGCCAATTGGCGTACTGTTGTCAGCAACAGGGCGGCGTTCACCGTATGCTTCAACCTGTATTCGGTCTTCTGGAAGGCCCATCGCCATAAAGTACTCTTCAAGGCGCTCAGCACGACGCTCAGACAAAGCTTGATTTTCTGTTTTTCCACCTTGGCTATCGGTATAGGCCGCAACCAAAACCAAATCAACATCATCGCTATAGCGAACAAAGTCCGCAATCTGAGCCAGTCGCTGCTGGGAAGCTTTATTAAGCTGATCGCTACCCTGATCATAGTGAAGTACCGTGAAGGCGATATCTTCAAAGCTGTAAGGCAGCAAATTATCCAGGCACTGACTGAACTGAACATAAGCCGGACGGAAAGTCACCGCCGACAACGCCACATCAATACGCTTATTTCGTTGCTGCCAATCCTGATAACTAAACGTTGGATAACGCCCTGCTTCCAGCTCAGACAATATGACCCAAGCCGTTTGGCCGCCAACATAGCCATCGAACTGCTTAAAGAACGTCAGGTTAGTGATCGGCTGTGCTGCATCTCCCGGCATCCAGCGCGGTGGCATCGACACAAGATTGACATCGCGAGTCTCCCCCATCGGCCGACGCATTTTCAGTTCGAAATCGAGATTAATTTTCTTGCTGGCTTTCGACGTGAACTGGGCCTCGCCATAATTGGGGATAGTATGAAGCATCCGGCATTCAAGCGGTGTATCTACGGCCACTTTCCATATCGACTGTGCTGGTTGGGCAACATAGACAGATGTTGCGCTCGCAGCACTGGCCATCACCATGCAGAGCAGTGATACCATTGTGCAATATTGAATTTTCGAGATAGCCATTTTTCCACCCATTGCTGCTGTCCTGCCCTTCACACTAGCTCTACGTGCGAGATAAATTTGCGGCTCGTTATTGTATCGGAAAATAACGATAAAACTTTATACCCATGTAACCTCCCCTTTCTGCTGCACAATTTTGCATCTGGGCAGGGAAAGGTTTAGCTCATCCATCGAATCTGACATAATGGCCGACTATTTTACATTGATTTGCCGGTTTATGAGCCAAGATAACGAACTAAATACTTTGAAGAGTCGCTTTCGCGGCTACTTCCCTGTCGTCATTGACGTAGAAACTGCAGGCTTCAATGCCAAAACAGATGCATTGCTTGAGATCTGTGCCGTCACACTTCAGATGGATGAGGATGGTTGGCTGAAGCCGGCGACCACCCTCCACTACCATATCGCCCCGTTCGAAGGCGCAGTGATCCACAAAGAAGCTTTGGACTTCAACGGCATTCGAGACCCATTCAGCCCGCTACGTGGTGCGGTTTCAGAAGAAACGGCTCTGAAAGAGATCTACAAGCAGATCCGCAAAGAACAAAAAGCGGCAGGTTGCTCTCGTGCCATCATGGTTGCGCATAATGCCAACTTCGACCACAGCTTTGTCATGGCGGCTTCAGCGCGCGCGAAATTGAAACGCAACCCATTCCATCCTTTTGCGACATTCGATACTGCAGCATTGAGCGGCTTGGCATTCGGACAGACCGTATTAGCCAAAGCATGTGCCACGGCAGGGATCGCATTTGATAACAAAGAAGCCCATTCAGCCCTATACGATACCGAAAGAACGGCTGAGTTATTTTGTGAGATTGTTAACAAATGGAAAAAGTTGGGTGGTTGGCCACTGCTAGAAAGTCAAACAGACGATAGCGCCGACACCGAATAACTCAAACAAAACCAACTCATCAGACCTCCGACCAAGCCCTTTAAGTACGGGCTTGGTCACACTTCTATTCAAACAAGCTCATAGTTTTAAGCGATTGTTTTAAACACAAGCTAATTAAACATTGCTCAATTAGACATGTTTTTCAAAAACAATACGTTACACTAGGTTAACAATTCTAAATTCCCGCTTTATACTGCCTCAACTGTTTCATATTGTTTCAAGTGGTATCACCACATGAACGATAACCTCTGGCTATTTATCGTTTGTGTGTCCCTTCGTGCGGACAATTATGCTGTTCCCCTGTCGTCAAGGGCCCCTTCCGAAACCCGTGGTTCAGTAACACCTTTTTGCGTTTTCATTCATGGATCGAAGAACAAGAAGTCACTCACTCTAAAAGGTACGCATAATAATGACTAAGAAAATTACTCTAACGGCGCTCGCCGTATCCGCTGCGCTACTCAGTATCAATGCCCATTCCGCCGGCTTCCAAGTTAACGAACATTCTGCCTCTGGCCTTGGCCGCGCATTCTCTGGGGAAGTGGCAGTCGCAGACAATGCATCAGTCCTTGCCCGTAACCCAGCGGCGATGATGATGTTCGACCGGATGCAGTTTTCCGGTGCAATCTCTTATATTGACCCACAAATCGATATCGAGGCGCAAACTATCGGTGAAACCGCCAAAGATGTTGCGCCAACCGCAGTGGTTCCAGCTGGCTACTTCATCCAACCGATCAACGATAAGTTTGCTTGGGGCTTGGCGATGTTTACCAACTACGGTTTTGCCACCGAGTACCCTTCTGATTTCCACTTTGGTACCGATGCAGGTACAACAGACCTCCTTACCCTGAACCTTAACCCGAATATTGCTTACCGTATCAATGAACAATTTAGCATTGGCGCTGGGGTTAACTTGGTTTATGCAGATGCCGAACTACTTCGCCATTATGGTGGCCTGAACCCAACGAACCCAAGTGCAGATTTCCTAAAACTAGAAGGGGATACTTGGGAGTGGGGCTGGAATATCGGCTTACTATATGAACTGAACAAAGATAACCGATTCGGACTGAGCTACCGCTCGGAAGTTGAATTGAAATTTGATGGTGACTTCACCGACTACACCGGTGCATTTCTAAAAGACGGTAATGCTGGCGATACAGTACCTGGGTCACTGAACGTGATCACCCCAGCTATCGCTGAGTTTGGTGGCTTCCATCAGCTTAACAGCCAATGGGCGGTGCATTACGGCGTACAGTGGGTGCAGTGGAGCAAGTTCGATGAGCTACGTGCGACCAGTGATCAATGTGTCGACAATGTGTGCCTACTGAAAGAAGAAGATTATGACGACAACTTCCGCTACTCCATTGGTGCCACTTACAACCTAAACCCTGACTGGATCCTCCGTGCCGGCTTTGCGTTCGATGAACAAGCTGGCCAATCAACCCTAAGTATCCCTGATACCGATCGTTACTGGTATTCAGCTGGCTTTACCTACAACTATACCAGCCAGATGACGTTCGACTTTGGCTTTACCTACCTCTACGGCAAGAGCAATAGCTTCAAAGAAAGCGGCGAGACATTCCATGCCACCAATGATGCGTACCTAACCTCTGCGCAGATTAATTACATCTTCTGATCCGCTAGGTAGACATAAATTCAGTTAAGGGAACACTAGAATGAACAAAAGTATTTTAGCACTGAGCATTGCAGCCTCACTGGCACTGGCAGGTTGCGGCAACGACGCCAAAGTCGAAAATAAAGTCAGCTACGAAGATCACATCGTAAAAAGCCTGGAAGCCGATACCAAAATCAAATTTGATGTATTGACGGCCCCTATCCTGCCAACGTTTTTGGCCATGGACAGCACTGATGGGACACTCTCTACTGAAGGGAGTGTGGGTGACGAAAATTATAGCACTGACCTATCTGACCCGCTCACCGCACTGGGTAAAACAGACGGTTGGAGTGTGTCACAGCCGATTGTATTGCCGTTTAATGGCAAGCTGGATGCCGCGAGTGCTTTGAATGCCTTCCACCTTATAGAGACAACCAGTCCTTTGGCTGGTACCCCTCAACTAATTAAAGTACTAAAGCGTGGAATCAAGGAAGATTACATGCTAGTTCCAGGTGATGGAAATATCACTATTTTTCCGAATTCACCATTAAATCCGAAATCAAACTATATGTTTGCCCTGACCGATAGCCTGCTTGATAATGGCGGTGAGCCAGTCGGTATGTCTGAATCCTATGCTGCACTGAAGACAACAGTAAAACCACCAAGCAGTGATCTGATTAGCGCCCAGAAAGTGACCCACGCCATCGAGGCAACTATTGCCGCTGTAGAAAGCATAGATCCTAACTCAATCATCTACTCAAGCTGGTTCACCACCGCTTCTGTCGGTGATGTGCTTGATACCACAAAAGCCATCATTGCCCAGACAATAGGCACAGTTCAAGCTGGCGGAAAAGCAGAAGATATTCTGAAGGGTGAAGCCAATCCGAATAATGTGGATTTGTCTACTCTGTACCAGATGAATATAAGTGAAGTCACTGATATTGAATTATTCTTTAACAACAACGCGACCCTACGAGCACTGGTTGGCGATGACCAAGCAACTCTAGGTGCGTTAGCTAAGGATTACAATGATAATGGAATAAAGATTTATACTGGTACTGTTAGCTTGCCAAACTTCCTCAACAGCAACACTGAAGGTGAAGCATGGAAGAAAACCCCTTGGCAGAGTGCAGTACCTAGCCTTGCCAAAATCAGCAATGTCATGACCAACGGCTCTGATGCTGATAAAGCTGCAGTTCAGGCATCATTAGACGGTATCGATATTGCCAAGCTGCTTGCTGGCGACAGCGCCGAGTTCATCAAGCTGATTGGCCTTAAAGTCACGCTAGCTGATGGTTCGCAACTTGACGAAGAGCGTCTAGTGACCCAGTACAGCCCACTACCGCAAATACAATCGGTTGACCAAGTGCCGGTTCTGATGATCCTCCCGCCTAACGCAACACCGGGTGCTGTCGTTTACCAGCACGGTATTACTTCAGTTAAAGAAACAGCTTACCTGTTTGGTGCCCAGCATATCGATGCTGCAGTGGATAACTCTCTTGCTCCGAAAGCCATCGTCGCGATTGACCATCCGTTGCACGGTGAACGTGCGCTCGAAGATGGCACTGTAACGACAGGAGCAACCGCTGACGTTTACATGAACCTCGAGTACTTAAACGTTGCCCGTGACAATATTCGCCAGAGTATCATTGATGATCTCGGTGTTCGTACATCACTAACCGTCATGGCAATGAGTGGACTACCTACCTTCCCAAGCTTGAATGTTGCGGATGTCAGCTTCTTCGGCCACTCACTGGGCGCGATTACCGGTATTGGTACCTACCGTTTGGGTAATGACAATATGGGGATTCCTGAAGCGGATGCGATGTTTAACTTTACCTCCGGGGCATTTGCCAACCCGGGCGGTGGCATCCCATCATTATTGCTTGAATCTAAGACTTTTGGACCAACTATCAAGCATTCACTCATGTTGGGAGCAGAAGACGCAGCATACCTAGGTGCCTGCGGCAGTGCTGAAGATGGCGCTGCTTGTTTCACGACTTTCTATGACAGCCTAGATGAAACAACCCAGGCAAAAGTTGACGGTACATTTACCGCCTTTGCCTATGCTGCTCAAACAGTGTTGGATACCGTTGACCCATACAATCTTGGACGTGATGTAGAAGGCCCTGTATATGTCATGCAGGCGGCTAATGACAGCGTCATACCAAACCAGACAGCCAAGTATGGCATCATTGGTGGCACGGAACCGTTAACAAAACAACTGGGCCTGAAAGACCTGACACAATATACCTCAGGTGAAGTCGCCCACATCGCCCGCTTCAATATCGACTCCAAAGCACAACACAGCACGGTAATCGGCCCACAATTAGTTGATGGTGAAGGAAATGCTATTGATCCTGTAACCGCCAAAGCTGCAACCAATGAAGCTCAACTACAAGTCGCCACCTTCTCAGCAAACGCGGGACAAGGCGTGGTGGTAGGTAATGACACGCTGATAAAATAACCCTATTGACATAAGTCTCAACCAAAAAGGCTAGCCATTCGGCTAGCCTTTTTTATCTGTACTCACCGCCAAACCGAATTAATGCTCAGCGACAAGTCAACACACAGACTTACAGGTCGTCAGTGTGCTCAGACAAGTACGCAGCAACACCTTGTGGTGACGCATCCATACCCTCTTTACCTTTTTCCCACTGGGCTGGGCACACTTCGCCATGCTCTTCGTGGAACTGCAGGGCATCAACCATACGCAACATTTCATCGATATTACGGCCCAGTGGTAGGTCATTAACGACCTGATGGCGCACCACGCCTTCTTTGTCGATCAAGAATGAGCCACGGAATGCCACACCAGCCTCAGGATGCTCAACATCGTAAGCCTGACAAATTTCATGCTTGGTATCCGCAATCAGCGGGTATTGAACAGGGCCGATACCGCCGTCTTCTACGGCGGTATTTCGCCATGCATTGTGCGAGAACTGAGAATCGATAGACACCCCAATCACTTCCACACCTTTGGCCTGGAAGTCAGCAAAACGCTTGTCAAAGGCGATCAGTTCCGATGGGCAAACGAATGTGAAATCAAGTGGGTAGAAAAACAGCACCGCAGGCTTGCCTGCAAGATGGCTGTGTAGGTTGAAGGCATCAACAATTTCACCGTTGCCAAGCACTGCTGCAGCAGTAAAGTCCGGAGCCGGACGGCTAACTAGAACACTCATAACAAACTCCATGTTATAGACTTGGGTTATCATGTCTTTGATAACCGGGTCAAAGTAAGGTCAAACAGTAATATCTATGTACTACTGCCGAATATTCATACCAAAATGGCGAAACAAGTATAGACAGGGTAATGTGACAAGGCTTAGACATGCAGCACAATAAAAGAAAATTCCCTCACAACATGAATTTTTATTCTACATGTTGTAAATTGATTTCCTTTGAGCAAAACAGCCAAAACAAATAAGAAATATTGCGCATAATGCGCAAACTTCAAGCAACTCACGACATAACACAATGGACGGATCTTAAGTTTATGAACCCAGTAGTAATATCGGTATGCGTCATGCTTTTACTCGCATTGTTGCGAGTAAACGTTGTTGTCGCGCTTACCTTCAGTGCCATTATTGGTGGCCTGATTGGCGGGATGCCTCTTTCAGAAACCATTTCAGCTTTCGAAGGCGGCTTGGGTGGTGGTGCTACCACGGCATTGAGCTATGCCATGCTCGGTACTTTTGCTGTTGCGATTTCTCGCTCTGGCATTACCGATGTCCTAGCACAAAAGGTGATCAAACGTATCAGCGGCCATGACAATGCCGCTGCTGCGACAGGCGTTAAGTATTCTGTTTTAATCATTCTTGTACTTCTAGCCATTTCTTCTCAGAATGCGATCCCAGTTCACATTGCGTTTATCCCAATTGTGATCCCTCCCCTGCTTCACGTTTTCGCCAAGCTAAAAATTGACCGCCGCCTGATTGCCTGTGTGCTGACATTTGGTCTAGTAACGCCATACATGGTGTTGCCTGTTGGCTTCGGTGGTATCTTCCTGAATAACATCCTGCTAAAGAACTTGCACGATAACGGCCTTGACGTCACTGCCAGCCAAGTGCCGTTCGCGATGCTACTTCCTGCACTGGGGATGATTTTCGGCTTGCTGGTTGCGACGTTCTTCACCTACCGCAAACCTCGCGAGTACTCAGAAGAGCAGATCCTAGCGGCTGAGCCTGAGCACAAAGCAATCAACATGCAGCATGTCTACATCGCTGTGGGTGCGATTGTGGCAGCTCTGGGTGCCCAGCTGTATAGCGGATCGATGATCATCGGCGGCCTTGTGGGCTTTATGGTTTTCACCTTTGGTGGTGTGATCAAATGGAAGGAAACCCACGATGTCTTCACCAAGGGTGTTCACATGATGGCCATGATCGGCTTTATCATGATCGCAGCAGCCGGGTTTGCCTCTGTCATGAAAGCTACCGGTGGTGTTGAAACACTGGTTAACTCGCTGGCTGATATCATCGGTGACAACAAGCCATTGGCTTCACTGCTGATGCTAGTGGTTGGTCTTCTGGTGACTATGGGGATCGGTTCTTCATTCTCGACCATCCCAATTCTGGCAACCATTTACGTACCGCTATGTCTGACTTTTGGTTTCTCTCCTCTGGCAACCGTTGCCTTGGTGGGTACCGCAGCAGCACTTGGCGATGCCGGTTCACCAGCCTCTGACTCAACACTCGGCCCTACAGCTGGCTTGAATGCTGATGGACAGCACGAGCACGTCTGGGACTCGGTGGTACCGACATTCCTGCACTACAACCTGCCACTCATTGCCTTCGGCTGGCTTGCCTCTATGGTGCTTTAACTCAATTTATCTTAAGTCGATAACGACACATACCAAACAGGCCAGCCGGTTTTCCGGCTGGTCTTTTTTTTGCCTAACAAAGCCAACCAAATTAAATGTTTATTTAGACAATTGCTGTTCTATAGTTCATTCAGGGAGTTTTATATCAGAGGTAAAATATGGAGATTTTGGCGCAGTCCTCTTATCTGATTATTGATGACAGCAACATAATTCAAACGACGACCCGAGCGCTGCTGATGAAGCTTGGCGTCCCGATGAACAACATCATTAGTACTGCCAATGCCAAAGGAGCGGTGATCGCATGCAGCAAACGTAGATTCGATATTTTGCTGATTGATCATAACCTAGGCACAGGCAGCACAGGGTTGCAACTGCTGGAATATCTCCATCACAAAAAACTCATTTCACGCCGTACTTTGGTCTTTATCGTGACAGGCGACGACAGCCAAGATGTTTTTTTCGGTTACTCCCAACATGAGCCTGATGGTTATCTTATCAAGCCAATCAGATCGGGGGACATCATCAAACGAGTTTCGGCTGGCTTACTAAAGCGTGAATACTGCGATACTCTGCAGCAAGCCTATATCAACAAAGGGCTTCCTAGTGTCAAACCTCTGTTTGCCAAAGCGCCAGAGACTGCTGCATTGAAAAGCGGGATCTTATTTGTGGCCGATCTATTAACCGAGCAACAGCAATACGACGATGCCCAGGCAATGCTTGCAGGGCTGCTTCAAGTTCACAACCACCTACCCGCTAAGATAAAGCAAGCCGAAATCCACGTTGTGCAAAAAAACTATAAACAAGCACTGGATCAAATTAACCAACTTATCAAAGCCAATCCATTTAATGTCAGTTTGCTTAAGTTAAAAACCACCATCTGCATCCTCACCGAGCAATGGGAAGAGGTTGAAGCATCGATCCACCGCCACATTCAGCTGCACAGCGGTAACATCGAACAAACATTAACCTTGATCTGGGTTCACCTTATCCATCAGGAGCAGGACAAAGCAATTCCCTTGCTGGTCAAAACTGCTCAGCTGCTCCCCCACTCCATGTGGGACACTCCCGGCCGCCGCGGGATGATTCTGTTTGCCGACCTGTTGTCACTACAGCAAAAGAAAGACAGTAGCGGGTTGGTAAATTGGCGGCTTGATGGCGCTTGGAGCCGGCTTTGTAATGACCCAAAAAGTAAGCTTCGTGGCAAAGGTGCACAAAAAGCGCTACTGGCTATTCAGGCTCTGATGATAGACCAACCTGAAAAAGCGCAGAGCATACTGGCAGTGATTGAAGAGAATGAAGTTACCGATACCGAAACCGTGTTTCTTATTAGCTGGGCCTTTAGCCAACTGGATATGCCCGAGAAGCTCCCCCGGTATCAACAACTGCCTCACAATAACCAGACTCCCGTTAGCGAAGGGCTCGCCAACCTCCAGCACATCGCCGTGGCTAACTTGGCCAAGCCTAACGCGACAGGTGTGAAAAACGAGATTGTATTAGACGAAACCACATAGCGTGACTTACCGGACCACTT
Organism: Photobacterium lutimaris; assembly: GCF_003025555.1. GTDB lineage: Bacteria > Pseudomonadota > Gammaproteobacteria > Enterobacterales > Vibrionaceae > Photobacterium > Photobacterium lutimaris. The sequence continues at coordinate 18,517 of NZ_PYMH01000009.1, forward strand.
TCCGCCAACTTCTTGATAAGGACGTAAAGTATGCGGCCCAATACACTGGCAAGAATTGTTTATCACGCCATCCTCATTATTGCTTTAGTCTTCACTTCATTAAGCGTGACGGCCAACCAAGCTCCTATTGCAAGTAAAGCAAGCGAAACGAACATCGGTTCTTCGCAGGCACCGCAGGAAGAAAAACCGCTGGTACGCGTCGGGTTTCCCGGGTTCAACCTGCCCCCCTACATTTATCTCGATCCAGCAATAGCGCAACATATCACGGCCACTGGCTATCAGGCTGAGCCAGACAGTTACAGCGGATTGCTCATGGATGTGCTCAAGCAGGTCTCGCGCCTTGCTGAATTTAACTATCAGGTCGTGCTCTATCCGACCTTTGAGGATGTCACCAACGCATTTAAGGCAGGCGAACTTGATTTATTAGCGGGTGTCACAGCAACCTCAAGCCGGCACGTATTTATGTCCTTCAGTGAGCCGATTTTTTCTCTGCGCCGTGGCGTCGTCACACTGAACAAGCCAATTAACCACTACCAAGAACTCGACAGCGAGATCATCGCTATCGAGCAGGGGTTTGCTCTGCAAGAGCTATTGCCCTCGATTTTGCCTTGGGCACAATTACGCTCAGTTCCAGATAGTGCCATTGCACTAACCAGCATCTTGGAGAAAGATGCAAAGGGCTATATTGGCGATGCGGTTGTCCTGTCAAACCTCATCAAACAAATCGAAGATAGCCAACTTATCCTATCCATTCTGCCCGACTTGCCGACCAATCATCTCCATTTTGCCACCCAGAAAGGTAAACACCGGCTACTCAACCGGATTAATTTTGCGCTGCAAGACCTTAGAGAAAGCAGCATCAAGGCGATCTACAATCAGTGGCTGACCCCCGATCAGCGCAATATGTTTACCCAATACGGGCATCTCAATTTGAACCAAGAAGAAAGGCACTGGCTAAACGCTAACCCGACCATCTCGATTGGCGTTCACCGTGACTGGGCACCTTATGATTTTATCAGTGAGCAAGCGCATCATTCGGGGCTAACCGCAGACCTACTCAAAATCATCGCCAATGAGCTAGGAGTGACGTTTGAGGTCATATCAAAATCCTCGTATGCCGATTTGCGTGAAGACTTTGCCAATGGTGATATCATGATGCTATCGGCACTGGCCCAAAATCCCGAAGACGCCATGCAGATGCATTTCACGGCCCCCTATGTGAACGAGCCTTGGGTTTTATTCGGTAATGCTGACTCCGTATTGTCCCAGCAGCTCAACCGTAGCAACTCAGATACCGGCATCATCAGCGGTACCGCTGGTGAAAGCTTGCTACCAATACTATGCCAAGGTTGCGAGGCAAAATCCTTCCCGGATCAACAGTCGGCATTCCAGGCATTGCAAAATGAAACCATCGATCAGGTACTGACTTCGCTACACCACGCTTCACCGCTGCTGCAAAGCGATTACATTGGCCAGTTTAGAATGCAGGGGCAGATACAGCAGGAGAACCTGCTTCCGTTACGTTTTGCTGTCAACTATCGCCACCCTATATTGCTGAATATCATCAACAAGGCACTGGCAGCCATCCCAGCCAAAGAATACGCACGACTGGAGCACCAGTGGCTGACCTTTGCCTATCAAGAAGGATTAGCCCCATTGGAAGTTGCCAAATGGGCCGGGTTACTCTCTACCCTTGGTATCGTGGTAATCGTCAGCATCATTGGCTGGAACCGTAAAATGGCCAAAGAGATCCTGCAGCGAAAAGCCGCCGAGCGCCGGGCAAAAAAAGCCGAGCAGCGCCTTCAGCACCTCGCTGATAATTTGGATGGTATTGTGCTGCAACATATCCAGCCCAACCCAGCCAAACCGCTACAATTCCAGTTCACCTTTGTCAGTGCCAGCATCCGAGATTTGCTGCACGTTTCAGCCAGCCAGCTGTTTCAAGCTCCACAAGTGTTACTCGACAAAATGGCAATTGAAAATATCAAAGAGCTGGAGCAAAGCATGCTCAATGCCTGCCAACAAGGCCATTGGGACCATGAACAAGCTATCGACACCCCGGACTCCGCTCCCATGTGGGTACAGTTCAAAAGCCGAATCACGCCTCACGAAACACATGGGTTCTACTGGAATACCGTCATCACTGACATTTCACTGCTCAAGCAACAGCAACTCGCGCTCGACAGCGCCCGACAAAGAGCAGAGAGTGCCACCGAAGCGAAATCCCAGTTTCTGGCCACTATCAGTCATGAAGTGCGCACCCCGATTAGCGGTATTCTCGGTCTGCTCGAGCTAATGGCAGATCAACCGCTTAACGAGGAAACCAAAAGCTTGCATGGTAGCCTGACCCAATCAGCAAGGAATATGCTACATATCGTCAATGACGTGCTGGATTTTTCAAAAATAGAAGCCGGAAAGCTGGAGCTCAGCCCAGCTGAAGTCGAACTGGGTATTGTCCTAGCTCGCATCATCCAGCCCCAGTCAATCCATGCTCAGCAAAAGTCATTGGCATTTCACTATTGGCAAGATCCCAAATTGGCACATAGCCATTTCCTCGATGATATTCGCCTGCAGCAGGTTCTGAATAACTTCCTCAACAACGCGATTAAATTTACCCAGCAAGGTACTATCTCTCTTGCTGTCGATACCATCGAAACACACCAAGAGAGCACCGGGCAACACAGCCAAACAGTCAGGTTCAGCGTCAAAGATACCGGCATTGGCATTTCAAGAGAAAAGCAACAGACCCTGTTTCAGCCGTTTGCCCAAGCCGACCAATCCACCAGCCGCCAGTTTGGCGGTACCGGATTAGGGTTAGCCATCGCCCGCAAGCTCGTTGAGCAGATGAACGGTACTGTTAGTTTGGACAGTGAAGAAGGCAAAGGCAGCACCTTCAGTGTCACCCTTCCCCTGCCTGTCATTCCTCATCCGCACATTGCTTTACCCCAACCCGGTAAGAATCAGACGGCCGGGGTTTTCGGCTATTTCTTACAACGGGAAGAACTATGCCTATACCTTGAAAACCTTGGGGTTAAGCCGAGCCTGGCGACCCTTGATAACCCATCGACAGTATGCGAAAGAATTGGTCATTCTCAGCCAGACTTTGCCTTTCTAACCCTGTCACTCTGGCAGCAACTGGTTCGTCCTGAAACCTGGTTTGCCCAGCACGCCCCAGCCACTAGGGTCATCATCATCAACCAAAATCCCATGTTGTCACCAGAGCCATTGGGTGAACATTGGTGCCTGTCAGTCAACCCGTTATTCCCTGATAACTTGCGTCATGTTATGACCCAAAGAGTCACGCCACTAGCTCAGCCACCAGAAGATACAGCGGATGGCGGAGTGATTGCAGAAACCCGAGAGCATGCCGAACAAACTGGCCGGTTAATTTTGGTTGCCGAAGACCACCCCATCAATCAGCAAGTGATCGCCAAACAACTACAAAAAATAGGGGTCGTGGCCGACATCGTTGACAATGGCATTGAGGCTCTACAGGCCTTGGAACAGCATAGATATGGCTTGCTACTTTCTGATTGTCATATGCCGGAGATGGACGGCTATACACTCGCTGCGACTATTCGTCAAAAAGAACAGCATGGTCGTGATCTCTATACCCAATTCGAACAATATGATGAGAATGCTGAAGATGCTATGAAGCGCTTAGCCTCAACGGTTGGTATGGCAATTGCTCACTCCAGCCTCAAGCAGGGTTTACCGATCATTGCATTGACCGCCAACGCGATTCAAGGTGAAGATGCTCGCTGTTTTTCCACGGGTATGAGTGATTTCGTGGTCAAGCCAGTATCGATAGAACAGCTCACCAAGCTGATTGATAAATGGTTACCACCGAAGTGCGAACCCACACCCGCCCCAGATGCAGATATACTGGCCGATGACTTCGGGGCATTGTTTGGTGGTATCACAGCAGCACTGGAAGTAGAACATCCAGATATAGCCGTTGAAGGGGTCAATGCTCAATCTGTCGATGGCGATAACCCAAGTAGCCCATTCAAGGCTGATCAAAAAAACTCTGGCCTACTCGATATCAATAAACTCATCGAGATGTTCGACGATAAAACACTGGCAGAACAGTTAATTGCCGAGTTCAAGGCAACGCATCAGCGCGATATGGTCTTGTTGGAGTCAGCACTGACAGCTAAAGATCAACCGCTTGCCGCTGATATTGCCCACCGAATGAAGGGGGCGTCCAAAATGCTGGCGTGTGAGGCCCTTGCCGAACCCTTGGCCGATATCGAACGCCATGCCAATTTGGACACTGTCGACAAAGCACAGACATCAATTGAAACACTGAGGGCGCTGAGCGAGCAGCTTTAATCAATAATATCGAGTTACCTTCATACAAAAACACCCCGGCGATAAACAATCCCCGGGGTGTTTTAAAAAAGCGGCCAATAGAGCAAGGCCACAGCCCTCATCTATAAGCCAACTTTTCTCTTGAGCGATTACTCTGCAGATGCTTCGCCGTCGCGACGCTCAGCCGCTTCTTTAACCAATGGCTGAAGCTCACCTTTCTGGAACATCTCGATGATGATGTCACAGCCGCCAACTAGCTCACCTTCAACCCATAGCTGAGGGAAAGTAGGCCATTGTGCGTAGGCTGGAAGCTCAGCGCGGATATCAGGGTTTTGCAGGATATCGACGTAAGCAAATTTTTCACCACATCCCATCAGCGCTTGTGCCGCCTGAGAAGAAAAGCCACAGCTTGGTAGTTTTGGTGAGCCTTTCATGTACAACAGAATAGCGTTTTCAGAAATCTGTTGTTTAATTTTGTCGATGGTTTCCATAGCTTCCTCTTACGACTTTGCTTATAAGTTGACTATCACAGACATCATTCTACTTGGTCACGCGCCGGAAAAAAACGCCTAAAGAAAATAAGGATATTATTTTTCACTTCTTTTTAGCCTCCAGATCTTTTAATAAAGAAAAAACTTGCTAAAATGATTTCACTGTCACAATTTAGACCAATACCTAGCGGTATAGTAATTCAGTGACAATAGTCAGTTTCAAATAATAAGTTGGCCTTAGCCGACTGGAAGCAATGTCAAGGGAAACGCCCCTTAACCAAAATGGAGAATCGAGCAATGGCATTCGAACTACCAGCTCTACCTTACGAAAAAAATGCTCTTGAGCCACACATCTCTCAGGAAACTCTTGAGTACCACCACGGCAAACACCACAACACTTACGTGGTTAAGCTTAACGGTCTTATCGAAGGTACTGAGCTAGAAGAAAAATCACTAGAAGAAATCGTTAAGACTTCAACTGGTGGCGTATTCAACAATGCAGCTCAGATCTGGAACCACACTTTCTACTGGCACTGCCTAGCGCCAAACGCAGGTGGCGAACCAACAGGTGAAGTGGCTGAAGCTATCAACGCAGCGTTCGGTTCATTCGAAGCGTTCAAAGCAAAATTCACTGATTCAGCAATCAACAACTTCGGTTCTTCTTGGACTTGGCTTGTTAAGAAAGCTGACGGCTCACTAGACATCGTAAACACGTCTAACGCTGGCACTCCACTAACAGAAGAAGGTGTTACTCCTCTTCTAACTGTTGACCTGTGGGAACACGCATACTACATCGACTACCGTAACCTACGTCCAGACTACATGAACGGTTTCTGGGCACTGGTTAACTGGGACTTCGTTGCGAAGAACCTAGCCGCTTAATCGAGCTAGCTTTCTCCTAATTGAGCTCAACAAGTTGTCTTGATTTTGATAAAAACGCCTGTATGTTCAGAAGAACATACAGGCGTTTTTTTAAGCGCTAACTAGCCGCAAGAAAGTGGCAGTTTATTGCTTCTCAGCCAAGATGATACGAAGTGTACGGCGTAATGGCTCAGCAGCCCCCCACAACAACTGATCACCAACAGTGAATGCATTGAGGTAGTCATCACCCATCGCCAGTTTGCGCAAACGGCCAACAGGGACAGACAGGGTACCGGTCACTTTGGTTGGGCTCAGTTCCTGGGCAGTTACATCACGATCATTCGGGATCACTTTCACCCAATCGTTATGTGATGCGATGATTTCCTCCACCTCATCCATTGGCACGGCTTTCTTCAGCTTCAGGGTCAGTGCCTGACTATGACAGCGCATTGCTCCGATACGGACGCATGTACCATCGATAGGAATAGGGTTGCCATCAAGGCCGAGGATCTTGTTAGTTTCCACCGACGCTTTCCATTCTTCCTTGCTTTGGCCATTATCACGCTTCACGTCAATCCAAGGGATCAATGAACCCGCTAGCGGTACACCAAACTCTTGAGACGGGAAGCTATCTGAACGCATGGTTTCAGCCACCTTGCGATCGATATCCAAAATAGACGTAGAAGGATCAGCCAACTCACTGGAAACCGCGTCGTTGATCACACCCATTTGACTGATCAGCTCGCGCATATTTTTCGCTCCGGCACCTGATGCCGCCTGATAGGTTTGAGAGGTCATCCACTCAACCAGACCAGCTTGGTACAAGCCACCGACAGCCATAAGCATTAGGCTCACGGTACAGTTACCACCCGCAAAGGTATTCACACCCTTGTGCAGGCCTTGTTTCATCTGTTCGAAGTTCACCGGATCAAGGGCGATAATGGAGTCTTCTTTCATGCGCAAGGTTGATGCCGCATCAATCCAATAGCCTTTCCACCCTGCTTGACGTAGTGCTGGGTACACTTTCTCGGTGTAACTCCCCCCCTGGCAGGTGATAATCGCATCCAACTGCTTTAGGTGCTCAATATCAAACGCATCCTGAAGGACGCCGGCATCCTTACCAAAATTCGGAGCTGGGATCCCAATTTGGGACGTAGAGAAGAAAACAGGCTCAATAACATTGAAATCACCCTCTTCTACCATACGCTGCATCAGGACAGAACCCACCATGCCTCGCCAACCCACTAATCCTACTTTCATCATCTACACTACACTCCCTGATCATTGTTCTATCGGTATAACTATCGATGCTTCTGGTATGACCATTTAAGTCGAAACAGGCGATAGTTATAACGACAGACAGAACCCCATCTATAGTAATTTCAGCCCTGAAACTCAAGCATAAGTTGCAAAAAACCTGTAAAAAAAATCACCACACTGTGAACAAAACCAGCAGATAATATTACGTCTTACGGTGTGGAATGATAAATATCCATATTATTTCCGGTGAATTCTCGGGCTAGAAGACAAGCAAATACCGCCTAAATCACCCCCAAATAGCAAACTAATGAACAAAAACAAGACTAAAAGCTAAATTATCGATTAATCCACCACAAGCATTTAGCATTACTTATTTTGATAATTTCGCCACACATTGATAACCTACCATAACTCGATATAGCAAAGCTTAATTCTAGATTACCACCTCAATTGCGGTTGTATCATCTATCTATTAATGGAATATCACACATGGAAACAATATGAAAAACAGTCAAAAAACATACAGCGCACATATTAAGCACGCCAATTTAACAAAAAATCAAAATACAAACGTACTTTTTTAAAGGGTTTTGACTGCATTTTGTATCAGATCACATCTAGAGACATTTTCTATCGTGAGCATGAAATCTATCCGCTAGAGTAGCAGCAAATGAATGCCAGTACTCTTTAGCTGGCCATTTTGGTCATCAAAATTATTAAAAAATAATCCCTTGGGGCAAAAATACACCGCTCAAAGGAATAATCATTATTTACAGGCTCGAACTTACAAGGTTAGAAGTATGAACAAACAGACTGTGAAACTACCGTCGCTGACTCAGGTCTTTATCGCTCTCGGTATTTTTCTTGCGCTGGCTTTCTCTTTTACTGCGAAACTCGATTTACCTATCCAGTTAGCGCTTTACATCGGCTGGTTCGTGATCATGGCACTGGGCATTAAGCTTGGTCATGATTATAAATCGCTAGAAACAGCAGCAACCAAAGGCATCGCTAACGGCTTGGGGGCCGTGCTCATTTTGCTAGCAGTTGGTGCGCTTGTCGGTACTTGGATTGCTGGTGGTATTGTTCCAACCATCATTTATTACGGGCTTAAAGCCATCCACCCTTCAATCTTCCTGCTTGCCACTATGCTGATCTGCTCAATGACGGCGCTGGCAACGGGTACCTCTTGGGGTGCTGCAGGTACCGCTGGTATCGCAATGATGGGTATTGGCCAGGGTCTGGGGATCCCAGCTCCGATGACAGCGGGTGCGGTGCTATCCGGCTGTTACTTCGGCGACAAAATGTCACCGCTGTCGGACTCGGTAATTCTGGCTTCATCAATGTCGAATGTTGAGATTGTCGAGCACATCAAAGGCATGCTGCCAATTGCTCTTATCAGCTACATCATTACCGGTATCCTCTTTACCGGGGTTGGCATTCACTATGCTGGCAATGTCGACATGTCTCAGGTTGAGTCTGTGATTGTTGCGATGGATCAGCAGTTCGTGATCTCGCCATTCTCATTCGTACCTGTGGTCATTGTGTTGGCCCTACTGGCTTTGCGTCTGCCTTCTTTCCCGGTTATTTCGCTTGGCTCACTACTGGGTATCATCTGGGCAGTAATGGTTCAGGATATGGACCCACTGGTTGCATTTAACACCGCTTGGGCACCGTTCTCTATTGATTCTGGGGTCGACTTCATCGATGCAATCCTTAATCGTGGCGGCATGTCATCGATGCTGGGCTCGGTAGCGGTCATCATCTTCGGTCTTGGCTTCGGTGGCCTGCTGGACAAAGTTGGCGTATTGCAGACCATTGCCAAGATATTCGAAAAACGTGTTAACTCGGCAGGTAGCCTATCGGTATCGACTATTGCCACTGCCTTCCTGGGTAACGTCTTCGGTTCAGCGATGTATGTATCACTTATCCTAACGCCAAAGATCTGTGCCAAGAACTATGACCGTCTCGGTTACCAGCGTAAGAACCTCTCTCGAAATGCAGAGTTCGGCGGTACCCTGACATCAGGTATGGTCCCTTGGAGTGATAACGGCATCTACATGGCGAGTATTCTGGGTGTAGCCACCTTCTCCTATGCACCGTTCATGTGGCTGAGCTTTGTGTGCATTATCGTCACTATTGTCTCGTCGTACATGGGTTGGTTCGTTGACCGTTGTCCGCCAACAGTGGTTGCCGACGAAGCAACCGAAGAGAGCCAACTGGAAGCGACTCAGGGTCAACAGCAAACGGCTTAAGTTTCCTCCAGTGAGAAATACCAAGGGCGCCTTAAGGCGCCCTTTTTAATCACCAGTCAACAATACAGTTGTAAATAAATATTAATGAGAGTTATACTAACCAAGCCGCAATAACACCGACACTTATCGTTACCAACCGCCCTGTAAAACAGTTATAAAACACCTAAAGCACACTACAGAAATGATTAATTAATAAATAAAAAACAATTAATCATGCTTTAAAACAACCGTCTTTATTATTAAGTTTTGTGAATAGGATATTAATGTAGATCATGATCACAAATAACGGCCATTACCTCCATTGGATTAGCATTCAGTAGCACACATTGACCCCCGTCAATTATTTCCTCTATAAATCAGGGACAATGACCTCGTTTCTTTTATGAGGGCTCTGTAACAGCGGCTTTCGCTGTGAAGAATTGTTACAGATTCCTTATTTTGGCCACCAGGCCTTTTTTGATTCCTAAGAGGTTATATATGAGCAATCCAGCAGAAAAAAACCAAAAGGTATCGATAGGTGCATACATTGCCCTAGCGTTCGCTTTTGTGTTCTTTTCAGGTTTACTGCAAACCAACGAGTGGTACGGTGTATTTGATTTCAACACCCTAAATGGTTCATTCGGTACGATGGCAAACACTGTCACCACCGCAGCTGACGGTGCCGTGGAAGTAACAAAAACCACAATGCGCGGTACAGGCGGTAGCGGTGCACGTGACGGCTTCCTATTTGCCCTAACGTTGGTGCCAACCGTAATGTTCGCATTGGGTATGATTAATGTTCTTGAGCACTACGGAGCCCTTAACGCGGCACGTAAGCTTCTTACTCCATTGCTTCGTCCACTAGTCGGCCTACCAGGTGATACAGGTCTGGCGCTGATTGCCTCTCTTCAGAACACCGACTCAGGTGCGTCGATGACCCGCCAACTGCAAGAAGGCGGCCACATCAACCAGCGTGAAACCGATGTGTTTGCGATGTTCCAGTTTTCTGCCGGTGCCACCATTGTTAACTTCTTCTCTTCAGGCGCGGTATTGTTCACCCTAACCTACGCTGACGGCAGCAACGCAGTAACCTCTTCAATTGGTCTGGCTGTTGTCATCATGTTCGTGATGAAAATTGTTGGCGCGAACATCTTCCGCCTATACCTAGCTGCCACTGATAAGAAAAACAACGTTTCTACTGAGAAGGAGACCGCATAATGTCTCAAGCAACTAAAAAACCAATGGTTACTGATATCTTCGTAGAAGGCGCGAAGAAAGGCTGGGCTATCTCGACGAGCTCAACAATTCCGAACGTACTGATGGCCTTTGTGATCATCAAAGTACTTTCTCTTACCGGTGCACTAGACGCAATGGGCGTTTTGTTCTCACCTATCATGGGCGTCTTTGGCCTGCCAGGTGAAGCGGCAGCGGTACTGATCGGTGCATGGATGTCGATGGGTGGTGCGGTTGGTGTGGTAATCACCCTGTTTGACAGCGGTATCCTTGACGGTAACCACATTGCAATCCTTGCCCCGGCTATCTACCTAATGGGCTCTCAGGTTCAGTACCTTGGCCGTATCCTAGGTGTTATCGGTACAGAAGGCCGCCACATCCCTGTGATGGTTGCGATTTCTGTTCTGAACGCATTCGTTGCCATGTTCGTGATGAACATCCTAGTGTAAATATCTTTAAGGGGGCCTCGCCCCCTTTTTCCTGTCGCTATTCCTACCCGTACAGGGTTCTCTCAGGAGCTAATATGAGTTTCTCACTGCAAGATTACTTGGAAGAACTACGCCCGCTAATCGATGTCGACTGCGGTACGCTAACCAAAGAAGGCATTGAAGTTATTGCCAACCAGATGGAACAGAAATATGTTGATCTGGGCTGGAACGTAAAGCGTGTTGATTGTGGCATTGCCGGAACCGGCCTTGAAGTGCGTAACAAGCCAGACGCCGAAACCATTGACGTTATGCTTATCGGCCACATGGACACTGTTTTCCCTGTTGGTACAGTAGCTGCTCGCCCAATGACGTTTGATGACAAGCGTGCCTATGGTCCTGGCGTTTCTGACATGAAATCTGGCCTGCTGAACGTTGTTTACACCCTGCGTGACATGGATCAGGAAACGTTAGATAAACTGTCTATCTGTGTATGCATGAACCCAGACGAAGAAATTGGTTCACTGCACTCAGAAACATGGCTAAAGAGCGTTGCTGTTAATGCGAAAAATGTACTGGTTGCTGAAGCTGCCCGTGCTGACGGCTCTTTGGTTAAAGCCCGTAAGGGTATGGCTCGCTACCGCCTGACATTTGCAGGTAAAGCCGCACACGCGGGTAACGAACCACAAAATGGCCGCAGTGCAATCACTGAAATGGCAAACTGGATTTTGGCGATCAACGAACTAACCAACTTCGAAAGTGGCACAACACTGAACGTAGGTGTCGTTAAAGGTGGTGCAGGTGCTAACATCGTTCCTGACCATGCAGAAGCTGTCATTGACGTGCGTTTCTGGGACAACGACGAATATGCTGATGCCGACGCGAAGATCCGTGCAATGGCTGAAACACCATTTGTTGACGGTGTAGCAATTACCATTGACCGCGAAGCACACAAACCATCAATGGTTCCTTCAGAGAAAACAGAATCTTTGATGGCGTTGGTGGAAGAAGCAGGCCAGGAAGTGGGCATCAACATCACTTGGCAGGAAGTCGGTGGCGGTTCAGATGCCAACCTAACTGCAGTACTGGGTATCCCAACATTGGATGGTCTTGGCCCTGCCGGTGCTGGTTTCCATAGTGCCGATGAATACCTTGAGCTTGAAACTATCGAGCCGCGTATCCAGCTACTGAAAAAAGTACTGACCAAAATCGCAGGCTAATACAATAGATTAGCTCGAATAGAGAAAAGGGCGCAGAGCGCCCTTTTTAGTACATGAGTATTCCCATCTATCATCTAGCCCCACTCTTCTCATGCATCCGGTACGCTTCTAGATATTTCTTTCGCACTTTTGCAAGATGACGCTGAGCCAAATATGCCCGGACTTTCAGGGGTATACTCATATTCTTTCCATATAATTCGCTGATTATTAATAGGCTACATAAATTTAAAACAGTGTACAATAAAATAAATCCAATCCATACAATCCGATACAAATTGCAGAACACCCCTCATAAGTGGTATTTTATATGGATGTTATTGGCAAAAATGATCTCGATCAATGACGCTGCTCCGCTTTCCTCGTATGCTCGCATTATAAGTTGCAAAATAAATACACCTTTAAGGAATGCAATAATGTCGAACTTAGCAATGTTCTGTCATCAGTGCTCGATGGCCCAAACTGGCGGCTGCGGTAGTACGGGAAAAACCCAAGGTACTTGTGGTAAAGATGAAAACCTTTCTCGCCTACAAGATATTATGATTTTCGGCCTGAAAGGTCTTTCGGCCTACCGCACTCACGCCGATGACTTGGGTGCAGATACTAAATCTGTTGATGACGTAATTGCCGAAACCCTATATTTCACACTAACTAACGTTAACTTCAGCTTTGACCAGCACATTGCCCAATTGATGAAAATCGGTGGTGCCGGTAGCGAGATGATGTCTCGCCTGGGCGAAGCCCACCATGGCCGCTTAGGGATCCCTACTCCTGTATGCGTGCCACAAAACAAAGCTGAAGGTAAAGGTATCCTAGTTACCGGTCACGACCTTGAACTGCTTGAGCGACTGCTTATTGCAACCGAAGGTAAAGGTATCAACATCTATACCCACTCAGAGATGCTACCTGCGCACGGCTATCCGGAACTGCGCAAGTACAGCCACCTGAAAGGTAATGTCGGTAAAGCGTGGTTCGACCAAAAGCAGCTATTCCAAAAGTGGAACGGTACCATTATCGTGACCACTAACTGTATTGTTCCGCCAACAGGCCGCGCAGATTATGCCGACCGTCTTTACAGCTACGGTATTGTCGGCATCGATAACTGCCGCCAGCTTGAAGACGACTTCGGTCCACTGATCGAGCAAACACTGAGCCTACCGGATATCGAAGGCTTCGACAGTGAAGACACCCTGATGACCGGCCACAACTACAAGACGATTCTTGGTTTGGCACCGCAGATCCTAGAAGCGGTCAACGAAGGCAAGATCAAACAGTTCTTCGTCGTGGCGGGTTGTGATAAACCAGGCAAACCGAATGATTACTTCCGTGAGTTGGCGTTGTCTATCCCTGACGATTGCATCATCCTGACGTCTTCATGCGGTAAGTTCCGTTTCAACGACCATGACTTCGGTACGGTACCGGGCACAGAGATTCCACGCTACCTAGACCTTGGCCAATGTAACGACAGCTACGGTGCCGTGATGATCGCACTGGCACTGAGCGATGCAATGGGCGTTGCTGTTAACGATCTGCCGGTGAATATCGTTCTGTCTTGGATGGAACAAAAAGCAGTACTGATCCTATTGGCACTGTTCAACTTGGGTATCCAGAATATTTACCTTGGTCCTAACCCACCAGAATTTGTTAACGAAGATATCTTTGCCTTCCTCCAGCAGCAGTTTAACCTGCAGCTAACCGGGAATGCCAAAGATGACTTGACCCGCATGCTAAACCCTCAGCCGCAGCTAGACGTGGTCGAAGTGTAAATCGCAGTTATGCCCTCGGGCCGGCCCTCTGCTACCCACTAGGGGTCGGCCCACCCCATTAAAAAATCAAACAACGCAGCAACCCGTTTGCCTGTGTCGATTACCTGTACCTGTTAGCCCGATGGAGCTAGTCATGTCTACTCATCAAAAAAGCCAATCGCAGTTTGTTACCATGGATGGCAATGAAGCCGCCGCGTCTATTGCTTACCGCTGCAATGAAGTGATCGGTATCTACCCTATCACTCCATCCTCCCCGATGTCGGAAGCCTGCGAGACATGGGAGTCCCAGCAGAAAGAGAATATCTGGGGCCAAGTACCCCGAGTGATCGAAATGCAATCTGAAGGGGGAGCAGCCGGCGCCGTTCACGGTGCCTTGATGACTGGCGCAATGTCGACCACGTTCACATCGTCGCAGGGATTACTGCTAAAAATTCCCAACATGTATAAGATTGCCGGGGAGCTGACCCCGTTTGTCATGCATGTCGCCGCTCGCACCCTTGCCACCCATGCATTATCGATTTTCGGTGATCACTCAGATGTTATGGCCGTACGCCAGACCGGTTTTGCCATGCTGGCAGCAGGTAGCGTTCAGCAAGCCCATGACCTCGCACTTATTAGCCAAGCCGCGACATTAGAAAGCCGGGTACCCTTCGTCCACTTCTTCGATGGTTTCCGTACCTCGCATGAAATCAATAAAATCAAACTGATTGATGATGCGACCCTGCACACCATGATCGACAGGGAGCAGGTCAACGCCTTTCGCGAGCGCGGGTTGACCCCTGATGCACCGAGCATTCGTGGTACTGCGCAAAACCCAGACACCTTCTTCCAAGCCCGAGAAGCATCGAACCTGTTTTATCAAGCGTGCCCTGATATTGTCGCGAGCAAAATGGCCCAGTTTGCCACGTTGACCGGACGCAAATACCGCCCGTTTGACTACTACGGCCATCCACAGGCCGATAACGTAATTGTGGTGATGGGTTCAGCCTCGTCAACAGTAAAACAAGCCGTTAACCACCAGCTTGCCCTTGGCCAAAAGGTCGGCGTGATCACCGTACACCTATACCGTCCGTTCTCACTGGCACATTTAATCGAGGTGCTACCAGCCTCTGTTAAGAACATTGCCGTATTGGATCGCACCAAAGAGCCCGGCGCGGTGGGTGAACCACTGTACTTGGATGTCATGGCCACCTTGCAGCAAGCCGTTGCTAACCAGCAGTACCCACATATGCCAGCGGTTGTGGGCGGCCGTTATGGGCTTTCTTCCAAGGAGTTCACCCCGTCCCATGCCGCGGGTATCTTCAATGCTATGCTCGCACAGCAACTCAAGCATTCATTTACCGTGGGTATTGTTGACGATATCACCCATTTGTCACTGCCGCAGCCAGTCTCTATCGATGTAGAGCCCGCAAGCCGTTTGCGTGCATTGTTCTATGGCCTAGGCGCCGACGGTACGGTCAGTGCCAATAAAAACACCATCAAGATCCTCGGCGAGAACACCCCGCTGCATACCCAGGGGTATTTTGTCTACGACTCGAAAAAATCGGGCGGGATCACCACCTCACACCTACGCATCGATCCCCTGCCGGTTGAAGCGCCTTACCTCATAGAGCAGGCCGACTTTATTGCCTGCCACCAGTTCCAGTTCGTCGACAAGCTGGAAATGTTCGAGAAAGCCGCGCCTAAAGCTACCCTGCTTCTCAACAGCCCGCACGATGCCGATACCATATGGCAGCACCTGCCGCGTGAAGTCCAGCAGGTTATCATTGGCCGCCAACTAAAATTGTATGTCATCGATGCGGTAAAACTTGCCCGCGAGCTCGGGCTGAAAAACCGCATCAATACCATCATGCAGGCGGGCTTCTTTGCCCTTAGCAACCTGATGCCTCTTCAAGAGGCACTGGGCCAACTGAAAACCGCGATTGAGAAAAGCTACAGCAAACGTGGACCGGCCATTGTTGAAGCCAACCATGCTGCGGTTGATGCAGCTGTCGAACACCTTCAGGCTGTCGCTATTCCAGATGAAGTCACCAGTTTCTTCCGTCGTCCACCGGTCGTAAGCGAAAACGCACCAGAATTGGTCAAGCGGGTCAGCGCCATGATGATGGCAGACAAAGGTGATCAACTGCCGGTCAGCGCCTTCCCAGTAGACGGCTGCTGGCCAACGGCTACCACCCAATGGGAAAAACGCAACATTGCGCAGGAAGTACCGGTCTGGGAAGAAGATCTGTGTACCCAATGTAATATCTGTACCTTAGTGTGTCCGCATGCCGCAATCAGGGCCAAAACGGTCGCGCCCGGCGAACTTACCACTGCGCCAGACGGTTTCAAGCATACCGACTACAAGCAGCGTGATTTCAAAGGCCAAGCCTACACCTTGCAGGTGTCGCCGATGGATTGTACCGGTTGTAACCTCTGTACCACGGCGTGTCCGGCCAGTGACAAAGACAATCCGGCTCGCAAGGCCATCAATATGGTACCCAAGCAGCAAGTCATTGAGCAGCAAAGCTCTCATTACGATTACTTCCTGCAGTTGCCGGAAGTCGAGCGTATCGATATCAAACGTATCGATGCCCGTACCAGCCAGCTTCTCCAGCCGCTGTTTGAATACTCCGGTGCGTGTTCAGGCTGTGGCGAAACATCGTACGTCAAGCTGCTGACTCAGTTATTCGGTGACCGATTACTGATCGCCAATGCGACCGGTTGTTCATCGATTTATGGCGGTAATCTGCCGACTACACCTTATGCCGTTAACAGTGATGGCCGGGGTCCGGCTTGGGCCAACTCGCTGTTTGAAGACAATGCCGAGTTCGGCTTGGGGATGCGTTTGGCATTAGACAGCAAACGCCACCATGCTCTGTCATTGCTCGACACGGCCCGCGATATTATTCCTGCCGATTTGGTTGAACAGATCCGCGAGGATGCTTTCGACAGCAGCGAAACAGCCGTCGTCCGCCAGCGCGTCAACCTCACTCGCCTGCGTGCAGCGCTGCCTTATTCGCTTCGCCAGCTGGATACCTGTGCAGATGATTTAGTTGCCAAAAGCAATTGGATTGTCGGGGGTGACGGTTGGGCTTATGACATCGGTTATGGCGGTCTGGATCATGTCCTTGCAGGAGGTGACAACGTCAATGTGCTGGTGATGGATACCCAAGGCTACTCCAACACCGGTGGCCAGCAATCCAAAGCCACGCCAACCGGCGCGGTTGCCAAGTTTGCGACCCAAGGCAAAACCAGCCAAGGCAAAGATTTGGCGCTGAACATGATGATGCACGGCAACGTCTATATCGCCAAAATCGCTCTGGGTGCCAATATGAACCAAACCATCAAAGCCCTCCAGGAAGCTGAAGCTTATCCTGGGCCATCTTTGGTGATCGCCTATTCACCTTGCATTACCCATGGTTTTGACATGGCTGAAGGTGTTGAGCACCAGCAACTATTGGTCGATTCCGGTCTGTGGCCATTGTTCCGCTTTGATCCGCGTCGGATTGCCAAAGGACGTGCAGCACTGCAAATGGATTCTAAACCAGCGAAAAAAGATGTCGAGGAGCTGATCGGCCGTGAAGCGCGCTTCACCCAGATCAAACGTAAAGATCCAGCGCGCTACGAGCGAAACCTCACAAGTCTGCGCCAACAGGTACGCCACAAGCAACAACTGCTTGAACAGCTCGCTCAGTGGAAACCAACGCAAGACGCGAATCAATAATCAAGCATTTTCATTACACACCAAAGATCACAAAGCGGCTGGCTAGAAGATTTCACAGACTAAAGCCAGCCTGCACTAAACGTTAGGAGACATTGATAATGGCTAACATCGGTATTTTTTTCGGTAGCGATACCGGCAACACAGAAAAAGTCGCAGAGAAAATCGCAGCGAAACTGGCATTGGATCCTCAGGATATCGCAGGTAACAGCAGTGACATTTTTGATGACTATGATCTGCTTATCCTAGGAACGCCAACGGCTAACTATGGTGAGATGCAACCTGACTGGGATTACTTTGTACCTGAAATGGAAGATGCCGATCTTAACGGTAAAAAAGTCGCACTATTTGGCCTTGGTGATCAGGTGGATTACCCTGATAGTTTCCTTGATGCCATGGGTGAATTGGCAGAAATGGTTGAAGAAGCCGGTGGTGAACTGATCGGCGAATGGCCAACTGACGGCTATGAATTTAACGACTCCCGAGCAGTTAAAGACGGGAAGTTTGTCGGTCTGGCACTGGATGAAGATCGACAGCCAGAGCTTACCGATGATCGCATCGCAACCTGGCTTACAACTTTAGGCCTGTAAAACAACAGCGAAGTAAGCAAGAATAGTAAGGGCTACATAATGCAGCCCTTTTTTGATCGGATCTTTCAGCGCCTTAGCCAATAATGAGCAAAAGAAATGGTGTAAAGCAAGCTACTGCTGTAAAGAAGAGGAAGAAGCATCAACCTGCTCGCCACGGCGCAAACAGTCAAACTTGAATTTTAGTGTTTGAAGTGGACGCCGCCATACCAGTTTAGGCATGGCCCAACGCAACACATGATTGAAGTGCAAGCGCTTTGCTGGTTGATAGCAATGGCTTTTACATTGGACGCAGCTAGGCTTTTCATTACCAAGGCGACATTTTTGTACGCGGTGTTCGACATATTCAATTAACCCTTCGCATTCAGGGCACATGATGGCACCACGGTGCAGCGTTTTACAGTAAAGGCGAATCATCGCCTTTGCGGTATCCAACTCACGCTGCTGTCGAGCTGGACCAGAAGTTTGAACGATCATAGTGGCGCTATTATCCACTGCCGTGACTGCATTTATATGATCTCGATCAATTCAGGCTAGTGTACCAGACAATCGCCAGCTTAAAGTGAAGTTACCCTGCATAATAATCTGCAAGTATAGATGTAACGCTATATTTAAGCACTGGTTGTAGCCTCTGCAAGGTATGCCTCTGCATTGGCAATGGTCTGGTTCAGTACCCATTCAATTTCCCGGCACTCTTCGATAGATACAGACTCGTTCAGTTTAAGTTTCTTTTCTGCCATTCCGCAGCACTTACGCAGCACTGCCGCATTCAGGTTTGCCGCCACCCCCTTCAAGGCATGAACAATATTCAGTGCATACTCTTGCTGACCAGGCTCTGACGCTGCCGCCACCAACTCCTGCCCTGTACCGAGATTATCCTCGATGAAAATTTCCAGTAACATACACACCGCCTCTTCATCACCATCCATTGCTTCGCGCAGTGCATGGATGTCCAGCCAACAGTCTGGCTCTGCACGATTATCACGGTTCTCCACCTGAATCGACGTTGTTGGAGTAGAGAGGGCATACGATGCAATAACGGTATCAACCTGTGCCGAGGCGATATTAGACTTATCTCGACCGGATACCTCATGAGTGGATGTCTCTTGACTATTTTCCCGTCGTGATTTGATCTCGGCGTATTCATCAAGAAAAGCCTGGATTTCCAATGCCGCAGGCGTAAAGACCATCTTCAGCAATTCACACACGTTTTCCAGCTTTTCACTGTCAGCCTGCATTTTGACGTCATGCTCGACCTGTTCGGCCAATGCGTGGATCTGCTCGATCCCCAAACTGGCGGAGACCCCTTTCAGGCTATGGGATAACATCTGCACTTGTTCCATGTCGCCGGCTTGCAGTGCTTGTACGATTTTATGCCCATCATCAAGATGCTCATCGATAAATACTTCCAATAATATGGCCACCATATCATGATCACCATCCATGGTATCAAGCAGGTAATCACGGTCGAAAACCGCCAAGGACTCAACATCGGTGGAAAGGCTCAGTATCTCATAAGGGCTGCGGCAGAAGGGTTCGAGCACACAGTCTAATTCGGGTTTCGGAGCAAAACGATCTTCTCTATTAGGCTTAAGAAAAAAACTATAACCAATACCTAACGCGGCAACCAACGCCATAATAGAAAGTGCAACCAATGCGTTACCCAACACACCAGTCTGAGAGATCCCCATATACAAGATCGGTAGTGCCACGACAATCAACACGGTACCTATCAAGCTCTTGATTGAACTACAGGACTGACTGGGGGGAATCGATATTTTGCCTAATATTTGCTTCATGGTCACTCCTGTCCATTACACCCCTGATAATACGCCACACCCTAACCTAAGTATAAAAAACAACCATAAAAGTATGGAAAACTATACAAACTGTAGGCACAAAAATCAGAGAGGTACAAAAAAATCTGGCAGTGAGTACAAGATAAGTAAGAAAAGCGGCAAAAAAGTACGAACAGCAAGGAAAGCTGCTCGTACTATCACAGTATTAGCTGTCGCTATTTAGCCGGCGCAGCAATTGATCTTTCAGGTTCGGCGGGGTGCCTTTCAAAGTCAGTGTATCGGTATCGGCATCATAAAAGATACGCTCGCCAAGCAGCATGCCATCAAAGTTGATGGTGACGCCACCACCAGAACCGACGAATTTGGTCAGTTTACGCATGGCCGTCCTATCTGCCGGGAAGCTTTCCTCCAGTTCATAACCTTGCTGTGAGGTGAACTGGTAGAAATCCGTGCCGTCATCCGACTCAGGCAATTCAGCAGCCAGTTCCTTGACTGTCACTTCATCGCCTGACTGCAACTGACCATTGCAGTAGTCATAGACCTGTTTGCGATACTCCTGCTTTTCTTCTTTATCCATACGCGAATCGGCACAGAAGTCTTCCACCGCCTGCATCAATACCTGGTTTTGCTCTTTAACATCCAAGCCAACCTCGGCCTGCAGGAAGTCGAGGAAAAAGTCCGCAATTTTACGGCCAACACGCCCTTTAATGTAAGTCAGGTAGCGGTTCGAGTCCGCGTCGGTTTCCCACGATGACAAATCAATACGGGCAACGATATCCATTTTCGACACGTCAAGATAATCGGTCGCACTGATATCCAGTTGATCAGTGACCTTCATACTATGACAAGTTGGTAGTAGGCCGATAAAGAGGTAGTCCGTAGCTAAAGATTGGTACTCTGCAATCACCAAGGTCCCAGATTCTGCGAACGGATATTTCACCAATTCAGCCTGAAGTCGCTGGGCTGATTGGTTAGAAAATGTAAGAAAGTCCAACTCACCACGTCGCGACTGTTTCAGCCAATGGCCGAATTCGCTATCGTCAGAGAAGTGACCAAACCCTTTAGCTCCTTTACTGCTGTAAACTCGATGTAGCTCGGAAACCAGTTCCTCGGTAGCGGCATTGTTTTCAAGGGTTTGTTTTCTAAGATGAATTTCCAATTCATCGTTTTCATTCTTGGCGAGTTGGTGAAGAATGACATTGGAAAGTGTGAGGCTCATAATGGAAAAATTTCAGTTAATCTAAAGTGTAGGTTATTATAAGTCGCTTTCCTTAACATTAAACAAGATTAAACAAGACTTCCTATGCCAATTACTTCAAAATACACCAATAAAAAAGTTGAACAAATCATTGATGATATGTTCGATGTATTAGAGAAGCATGATGCTTCTGCAGAACTCGCTCTGATGATCGTCGGTAACATTGCGACTAACATCATCAATGCCGATGTTCCTGCATCGCAAAGGAAAGCTATTGCAGAAAAATTTGCACACGCTCTACAGTCTTCAATCAAAGAAGACTAATCTTGTTTGCTGTGCCACAGCTATATAGGACTGGGAAACACTGACATCTATGGTCTCCAGCGGTAACAATTACAAAGACAAAGTCTCTCAGCTTATCAGCTGGGGACATTGGTTCAGTTTTTTCAATATTATCGCCGCCATGCTTTTGGGGTCGCGGTATATTGCCCATTCCGAGTGGCCTGCATCTCTGATTGGCCAATTCTACCTGCTGCTGAGCTGGGTTGGCCATTTTGGCTTTTTGGTATTCGGCTTTTACATCCTAATACTCTTCCCTGCCAGTTTCCTGATCCCGTCGCAACGCTTGATGCGGCTGTTTGCGGTATTGGTGGCCACTACCGGCCTAACTGCATTGCTGCTCGACACCCATGCCTACGAAACACTGGAACTCCACCTGAGTCCTCTGGTATGGGATCTACTGCTAAGCGGAGAGCGAACCGAGCTCAATGCCCGCTGGCAATATCTATTTATTACCGTTCCGATAGTATTCCTGCTCCAGCTCGTGCTTTCTGAGTGGCTGTGGCGCAAACTGAGAAAGCTCACCCGCAAACACGTCGGGGTACCTATCGCAACGGTCTTTGGGATCTGCTTTATCAGCAGCCATTTGATGTACATCTGGGCGGACGCCAATTTGTACCGTCCCATCACCGCACAGCGTTCGAATTTCCCGCTGTCCTACCCAATGACAGCGAAAACG
This sequence comes from Photobacterium lutimaris, assembly GCF_003025555.1. Taxonomy (GTDB): domain Bacteria; phylum Pseudomonadota; class Gammaproteobacteria; order Enterobacterales; family Vibrionaceae; genus Photobacterium; species Photobacterium lutimaris. Next base: position 40,620 of record NZ_PYMH01000009.1, read on the forward strand.
TTCATGGAAAAGCATGGTTTGCTTGACCGTGAAGAATATGCCGAACGTCTCAATGCCCAGGGTGTCGAAACCAGTGAACAGCTGCGCTATCCGCTGCAAACAATGACATTCGATGATCCTGGTGTCGGCAAAAATCTGTTGGTCGTGGTGATTGATGGGCTAAGAAGCGATATGGTCGAGGCAGAAACCATGCCTTACCTGTCGGCTTTTGCCACCCAGAATATGCAGTTTGAAAACCACTACAGCAGCAGCAATGAAAATACGGCGGGGATTTTTGGCCTGTTTTATGGCCTGCCAAGCAGCTACATCAACAGTGCCCGCTCGAGCAACATCAAGCCCCTGCTCGTCAGCACGCTTGAAAAGCGCGGATACCAGTTCGGCTTATTCGGCGGCGATAATCTCAGCCAAGACCCGATTTATACCGACGCTATTTTCAACGGCTTAGCGCTGGAAGAAATGGCGAGTACCGATCAAGATGCCGAGACCGTGGATAACTGGGCATCATGGCTTAAATCCGAAAAGACCACTGCTCCTTGGTTTAGCTATATCGAGCTAAGCTCAGTACAAAACTTTGAGGAAGGTGGTGACTACTCTCCGACATTCGAACCATCGCTGGGCTCAAAGAATGTTTCGGGGCAGAACACAAACCTGATTTTGAAGAATAGCTACCGTAATGCCGCCCATTTTATTGATGAGCAGCTGATCCGTATCTTTGACCACTTAGTTAACCAGCAGTTGATGGACGATACCATCGTCATCATAACGGCTAATCACGGCACGGAATTCAACGAAACCGGGAGCAATAGCTGGGGTGCCAACAGTAACTACAGCCAATATCAATTGAAGGTCCCATTGGTGATCCACTGGCCAGGCAGCGTTTCGTCTGTGAGCAGCAAGCTGACCAGCCACCTCGATATCGCGCCCACACTGATGGAATCACTGCTCAATACCACGACTCCGGCTACCGCTTACAGCAGTGGCAACAGCTTGTTCAGCAATTCGACCAAACGTCGCTGGATCTTGTCTGGTAACGAGAAAGATATTGTAATGATCCAACCCAAATCCACTACCGTTATCGATAAATACGGTAACTATACGGTGTATGATCAAGACTATCAGCGGTTGGACTCAGCCAAACCCAAGCTTTCCACCCTGATGCAAGCAATGCACGAGATGAAGCGCTTTTACAAAATTGACTGATCAACTGGCCATATGAACAGGGCAGCCATTGGCTGCCCTGTTTTTTTGTCGGGTTCAATCATGCTTAGTTAGAGGTAATCTTTATTATCGGCGTAGCATTGTTCGTATCCATCCTGCCAGCCATAAGCATATTTTTCCTCGACCTCCATCCTTTCGGGATCTTGGCGAAAACCATCTAGGTGTGTAGCCGGTTCATTCGTGCGGCTATAACACCCGTCTTGGTAGCCATCTAAGTATGGCCGGGCGAAGCCCAGCTCGGATAACGTTTCATGGCGGGTATCTGCACAGCCGGTAAGTACCGAGACAGCGAAAGCAATCCCAGCAGACTTGAGTGAGAGAATCATAAATATCCGTATATGAACATACATGCCTAAAATGTAGCGGAGCATACCACTTGAACCTGTCTTAGATCCGATACTTCCGCTATCTTATATCTCAACGCTATACATTAAGGATTAAAAATGAGCAAAACCGCCTTCATTACCGGTACAAACCGTGGCGTCGGGCTGGCACTCACCGTCGCCTATTTAGAAGCTGGCTGGCAGGTGTATGCCAGTTGCCGCGACATTGCCAGCGCAGATGAACTGACCCGCCGCCAAAACATATTTCCTAACCTGGCCATCGTTGAGTTAGATGTCACCGACCACGAAGCAATGATGCATTTGGCACAATCGATGGAAACCACCAGCCTAGATCTTCTTATCAATAACGCGGGTTACTACGGCCCCAAGGGATACGGCTTTGGCAATACCGATGCCGACGAATGGCGAAAGGTGTTTGAAATCAATACGATTTCACCATTAAAAATGGCAGAAGCCTTTTATCCTCAGCTCAAACAAGGGTCACCCGGAGTCATTGCCTGCCTCTCCTCTAAAGTTGGCAGCATGGCCGAAAATACCAGTGGCGGCGGTTATATCTACCGCTCTTCCAAGGCAGCACTCAATTCCGTGGTCAAGAGCCTGTCCAATGATCTGCAGCCAGAAGGCATCATTACCGTTGCCCTTCACCCTGGCTGGGTACAAACCGAAATGGGCGGGCCCAACGCTTTAATCGATACTCAAGCATCCGCCACTGGCCTGAAGAAAGTCATCGATAACCTGACGCCAGCCGACTCTGGTTTATTTATGGACTACCAAGGTAACTATTTACCTTGGTAAAACGAGTCACCTTAAGAGTCCTAATGCTGCTTGGTCACCCTGGTGGTAGCGATTTAGTCCAATACCATTTTCACAATATCCGCTTACCTTTAGCTGGCTGAGCAATTAGCCAGTTACACCTATCCGTGCAGCGCGTCGCATTTTCTGCAACCAGTCGATAAGAAACATCCAATTTGCTGTATCCATTAGCCTTTTATCGCAAAAATTTCGTAACAATAGTGTTAATTAAGCTGATTTTGCGGCTTCACATGCCCACAAACAATGCCGCAGACACAGCCGCTTGCGCCACTAAGGACTGCAAAGTGGCTATAACACGGATCAATATCAACTATTTGGGAAGGTCACTTGGCTCAAGGTTCTCACATTCAAGACTTTTACAACCGGGTGCTCTCACTCTCTGGAAAGTCGCACGGCTTAAGGGCAACCTGTGAACAAATTTGCAGGAACCTTCTGCTGAGCTTTTCCGTGCAAGATGCCACCTTGGTCGTCGCTGACGGCTCAGGCTGGAAAACGCTGCTGACCATCGATGACACAGGGATCAATTACCGCTCCCCACCCATTAAATCCCAAGACACCAAGGTTTTATCGCTTTATCAGCTCAACCAGGCCATGCAGTTACAAGTCGCCACCCTTACCGAGCAAGACAATACCTACCGACTTTCCCTTCCCCTGGAAAGGCGGTCACGGATCATCGGCTGCTTCATCGCCGATTTCCCCAAAAACGTGGTATCCAGACAGTTTAAAGCCAAGGACTTCAGCTTTCTGGGCGTGTTGCTTGCGTCTGAACTCAATGCCTCGATGACCGATGCCATCATTCAAGATGAGCACAGCGGGCGGCGCATTGCCGAGCGCGAATTGCAGATCAGGCAAAACGAACAGCTCAGTGTGCAAAAACTGCTCCAGGCCCTCCATGATATATCGTTCAAGCTTTGGCGTGCCCAGTCCATTGACAACCTGCTCTTCACTGCGGTCGATGAGGCGAAAAAGAAGCTCAATATCGACCGAATGGCGATCTTCCTGTTCAGGGGGGTTGATCGGGTGCTGGGAACCTACGGGACCGATATCCATGGCAATACGGTCGACGAGCATTACTTCGAAACGGAAATCTCCGAGCTCTGGTTTTCGGTACACGCGCTGGAGAACAAGGAGTATTTGGCGATTAAAGAAAACACCCCGCTCTACCATGATTTGCAAGTGGTCGGCTTTGGCTGGAGTGCCTATATTTCTCTGTGGGACGAAGATACCCCGATCGGCTGGATCGCCTGCGACAACCTGCTCAGCGGCATGCCACTGCCCGGTCATTTGCACCAGCTCCTCAAGCAGTTTGGCTTTATCGTCTCGCAGCACCTCGTCCGTCGCCAGGCAGAAGAAAAGCTAATCCAGCTCAATACCGAACTTGAACAACGGGTCGCCGAGCGAACCCAGGCGTTGCAACAGGCCAACGAAAAACTTGAAAAAGTATCCCGTGAAGACCCACTAACTCAAGTGGCCAATCGCCGCCAGTTTGATGAACGTTTTTTGGATGAGTGGCGACGGGCCGAACGACATAGCCTGCCAATTTCGCTACTTATTATTGATGTTGACCACTTTAAGGACTACAACGATAGCTTCGGCCATGCTGCAGGCGATCAGTGCCTAAAAATTATTGCTACGACGCTTGCCCCGCTAGAACGGAGAGCGGGCGCGCTTTTTGCCCGTTACGGCGGCGAAGAATTTATCTTGCTACTGCCAGGCCAAGACCAACATGCGGCGCAATATGCTGCCAAACGGGCACTGGAAGCCATCAGGGAGCTCGCCCTACCGAGGGGAACACAAAATGGCGACACCACCAACATTGTTACCATCAGTCTCGGTGGCTGCACCATTATTCCATCAAGCCGCCGCTCAGCCGATGCCTTCTTCAAGTTAGCCGATAGTGCCCTGTACGAGGCCAAATCGTGCGGGCGCAACCAGCTGTTCATGATTAACGAGATGGCCGAGTCTTAGCCGTGTTTGACTTACCTAGTCCGATTTTTTCGTCGTACGGCGACGGGGAGTTCGTGCTTTTCCGGGTGAAGAACTGCCCGTTGACGGCTTACGCCCTCCCTTACCGCCACCTTTGCTATAACGGCCCTTCTTAAACGGTTCTGGTGACTTCAAGTCACGCAAGCTCTGGGGAACCTCACTGGTTTTCACCTTTTCCATCAATTGTGTTACCTGCACTTCCAGCGCATCCATGAAAGGCTTGTAGGCGCACTTTTTATCGGCCATATCCTGCAATTGGTGCTCCCAGTGTGCCGTCATATCCGGATAAGTCGCCTCATCCGGCAAGGCATAGATCAATCCCTTGCCAGCCTCGGTCGCATGGATACTTTTTCCTTGCCGCATCAACAGTTGTCTTTTAAACAGGATATCGAGGATCCCGGCACGGGTTGCTTCAGTACCTAGGCCGTCGGTATCACGAAGGATTTTTTTCAACGCGCTATCAGAAACAAAGCGGGCGATCCCAGTCATGGCCTGCAATAAGGTCGCTTCAGTAAAGGGCTTCGGCGGTTCGGTCATCTTATCCAAGATCTCGCCATCACGGCAGGTCAATACCGTCCCCTTCTCCAGCGGTGGCACTTTATCAGCCAAATCGGCCTCTTTGTCCGCCGGTTCATCCCGCCCCAGCAATGCACGCCATCCGACAGACATCAACTGACGCCCTCGGGCAACAAATAGCCCGCCGGCAATAGTGAATTCCAACTTGGCTTCGCTGTATATCGCCGCTGGGTAAAACTGCATCAGGTATTGTCTCGCGATCAGCTGATACACTTTCTGCTCACTGCCACTCAGGCTCGCGCTATTGACCGACTTAGGGGTCGGAATAATGGCATGGTGGGCATCCACTTTTTTGTCGTTCCACGCTTTCGATTTCAAGCGGGTATCCGCCCCTTCCACCGCATTGTTCAACTTGTTATCGTTATTGGCGATCGCTTGGCACACATCCCCAGCTTGCTTGAAATGATCCATCGGCAAATAACGGCAATCAGAGCGCGGATAGGTGATCACCTTGTGTTTCTCGTAGAGTGACTGGCACATTGCCAGAACATCTGCTGCACTCATGCCAAAACGCTTGGCGGCATCAATCTGAAGAGCCGACAGAGAATAAGGTAACGGTGGGGCCTGACGGGTTTCCTTACGCTCGGACGCAGTGACTTCTGCAGGCTGGCCTTTGATGCGACTGACCACGTTTTCACACAGTTTGCGGTTCAGTATCCGGCCATCGTCATCCTGCCAGGGGGTGCACGACTCACTCGGTTTCCATCTCGCACGGATCTCTTGCTGCTGGTACGGGATCAGGGCAAACAGTTCATAGAAGGGCTTCGGTACAAAGTTGGCAATTTCATCATCGCGGCGAGTCACCAAACCCAAAATCGGTGTCTGTACCCGGCCAACCGATAGCACGCCCCGATAGCCCCCTTTCTGGCCGAGCAACGTATAAGCTCGAGTCATGTTCATGCCATACAGCCAGTCGGCACGGGAGCGGGCCAGCGCTGAGACTGACAGCGGAATAAAATCGCGGTTGCTACGCAGCTTCCCCAGCGCGCGCTTCACCGCAGCAGGGTTGAGGTCTGAAATCAGCAGTCGTTGCATGGCCGCCTTTTTGCCCTGGGCTAAATTAACATAATCAATCACCTCATCCACCAGTAGCTGCCCTTCCCTATCCGGGTCTCCTGCATGGATCACTTCGCCGGCCTGCTTACAAAGTTTGCGTACCACACCCAACTGTTTCTTGGCTGTTTTGCGAGGTGTCAGCTGCCACTGCTGCGGCACTATCGGCAAGTCGAGCATATTCCACTTTTTGTATTTCTCGTCATACGCATCCGGCTCGACTTGCTCAAGCAAGTGGCCGATACACCAGGTAACAATGTCACCGTTGCCCGCCTCAATATAGCCATCATGGTTCTTGTGGGGCCGAGGTAAAACGGCGGCAATAGCACGCCCTAGACTGGGTTTTTCTGCGATATATAGACGAGACATAGTAGGAAATCAGTTGAATAGCGTTGGCAAGTATTGGCTGAACTATAAAAAAAATGTACGGAGAGAACAAGAAAATACTGGATATAGATACAGGTTTGGTTTTAATAAAAAAGAGCCCAGTCACTGTTACTGGACTCTTCGTTATGCGGTTAGACGCAATTTTCTGCCAGCCAAGCTTTAACGTCGGCATATTTGCCACGATAAACAATGCGATCGGCTTTCTTGCTTAGCTGATAGGTGTACATCGGATCGTAGTACTGCTCGAGCAACAAACTGAGCCAATCATAGTGACCGGACAGCTCACCACTGGACTGCATGACCTTGACGGCCTGCTGCTGAACCAACAGCAACTCTTCGTAGCGCTGGTAGCCAAGGCGCTTACGGATACTGAACATACCGCGCTCCAGGTACTGGGCAAAATGCTCCCAGCCTTCCTGCTCCCCGAACTCAGCACAAAAATCACGCTGCATCTTTACCACGTAGTCGCCCAGCAAGCGTTCCAGTCGAACATCAAGCGGATCATCAACAATCGCTATCGGCGCAGCCTGCATCGCCTGGACAATAGGCAATGGTACGCTGACCGAGCCAATGATCTTCCCTTCATCTTCATAGGCAAAATGTGACACGCCAGCTGCCTGCTTTTTAAGCATTGATATCGCCAGCACATTTTCAAAATTAATCTGAGTGCGCTGGGCTGACACATAGCGGCCAAACGATGAACCACGGTGATTCGCCGCACCTTCCAAATCGATACCGTTGGCAAGCTCATTGATCATGATCGTCTTGCCGCAACCCGTATTACCGCCAATCAAGGTCATCGGCTTTGTCGCAACGTCATCGATAATCTCGAGCAAGAAACGTCGTAACGCCTTGTAGCCACCCTCGACAAACGGATAATCAATGCCCGCTTCTTTCAGCCACTGTTGGGTAATACGCGAGCGTAAGCCGCCGCGGAAACAGTACAGGTAACCATTTGGGTTTGCCTCACAAAATGCTTTCCACTGCGCGACACGTTCGGCTTTGACTTCGCCGTTGACCAATGCATGACCAAGGGCAATCGCCGCTTCCTGGCCTTGTTCTTTATAACAAGTCCCCACCGCTTTGCGCTCTTCGTCCTGCATCAAAGGGAGGTTAAGAGAAGAAGGATATGCACCTTGTGCAAACTCCACCGGCGCACGCATATCCATCAACGGGGTATCATTAATGAACAGCTGGCGGAAATCTTGGCAATTAGGACGTGACATATTTAGCAGATCTCAATCAGTACAGTGTCATCGGCTGCAGCAGCAACCAGTTCACCGATAGCATTGAGTTCAATGTCATGTTGCTGTGCCAAGGCTTTGACCTCGGCTTCTGCATCAGGCGCCACAGCCAGTAGCAGGCCACCCGAAGTCTGCGGATCGCAAAGTAGGGCTTTTTGCTGCTCGGTCATGCTCCCCAAACGGTGTCCATAGCTAGCAAAATTGCGCTCGGTACCACCCGGTACACAACCTTGCCCGATATAATCAAATACGCCCGGAAGGCTCGGTACCTGTGCGAAATCAAGCTTGGCTTTTAGGCCGCTGCCTTCACAAATTTCATTAAGGTGCCCCATCAAGCCAAAGCCAGTCACGTCAGTCATGGCTTTCACGCCTTCGACGTTGGCAAAATCAGCACCAGGTTTGTTCAATTGGCACATCCAGTCACGAGCCAGGCCACGGTGTTCATCGCGCAATTTAGATTTTTTCTCTGCGGTTGTCAGCACGCCAATGCCAAGTGGCTTGGTCAGATAAAGCTTACAGCCCACTTCCGCTTGGTTGTTACGTTTCACACGATCTGTATCGACAATACCGGTCACCGCCAAGCCGAAAATAGGTTCCGGTGCATCAATCGAGTGGCCACCCGCCAATGAAATACCGGCTTCACGGCAAACCGCACGTCCGCCTTCAATCACCTGCTGGGCAATCTCAGGTGCCAGTACATTGACCGGCCAGCCAAGGATCGCAATAGCCATAATTGGCTTACCACCCATCGCATAAATATCGCTGATAGCATTGGTGGCGGCAATACGGCCAAAGTCATACGGATTATCAACGATAGGCATAAAGAAGTCAGTGGTACTGACTACTGCAGTACCATTGCCAAGGTCGTATACCGCGGCATCATCTTTACTTTCATTACCCACGAGCAGGTTAGGATCGGCAAACGGAGCGAGCTGCGTTCGTAGAATAGTATCAAGAACTTGAGGAGAGATTTTACAACCACATCCTGCTCCGTGGCTGTATTGAGTTAGGCGAACATTTTCCATGACACGCTCCGATAATTTTACAAGAGCGATGGATTCTACTCCTGCTACCAGATCCTGTCATCAATCTGGATCAAAAAGGGAAGCCTATTGGCTTCCCTCTTTAATCAATTAAATAGCGGCTATAGGTATTCGACAAACTGGGTAAGATCCCGCTCTGGCGCTTTTACATCGCGGCAACCGGGCGTTCCCAGATACAGAAAACCGACAATCATGTCATCGCCCTGTATCCCTAGAGCCTGTCTCACAACAGTGTGATAGGCCCATTTCCCGGTACGCCAAAATCCGGCAAAGCCCTGAGCAACCGCCGCTAGTTGCATCGCCTGCACCGCACACCCTGCCGATAAATGCTGTTCAATCACTGGCACCTTGTCATGATCAGAGACTTTAGCCACCACTGTTATGACCATCGGCGCCCTGAAAGGGGCTTTGCCCGCTTTTTGCAAGGTAAGCTCATCAGCACCGTCACTATTTGCGGCTTCAACAAAGATATCGGCGAGCTTTTGTCGACCATCCCCTTGAGGGCCGTCCTCTTGAGAAACGATAAACCGCCAAGGCGTCAGACCCGCATGGTCCGGGGCTCGCAGTCCGGCACGGAGAATGGCTTCCAATACTTCTCCCTGTGGCGCTGGCGCCACCATTTTTGGCAGCGACCGACGGTTGAGCAATAAGGTAAGTGCGTCCATAACAACCTCATGACGATAATTATTATTGTTAAGACGATAGCATAGATTTGATGCGATAAATCCATGGAAGGCACGCGGGATTATAGCGTTGAGATCCTAGAACCTAGCTCCTGGTTCCTAGCGAGAAAGGGGGCATGCTTTACTCTTTCTAGGAACTAGGATCCAGGAACTCGTTTCTGCTGTTAAAGCTTCGCCGCCAGCTCAACACCTTGGCGGATCACCCGCTTGGCATCAACCTCGCCGGCGACATCAGCACCACCAATCACATGGACATTCATGTTCTTGGCCTTGAGTGCATCGGAAAGTTCATCCACCGACGTCTGTCCGGCACACAACACGATATGGTCTACATCCAATACCCGCGACTGACCTTCGACAGTAATATGCAATCCCTGATCATCCACTTTGTCGTAGCTCACCCCGCTGAGCAGTTCAACCCCTCGCTTTTCCAGTACTTTCTTGTGGATCCAACCGGTGGTCTTACCCGGTCCTTTACCCATCTTGCCCGGACGGCGCTGCATCAACCACACCTGACGCTGACTGACATATTCTTCGTGTGGGTAGAGGCCACCAGCATGTTCAATTGACTTGTCGATCCCCCAATCCTTGAGCCAATCATCCAAACTCTGATGCTCGGGCTCCGTCAACATTGTAGACACATCAACGCCGATACCACCGGCACCGATCACAGCCACTCGCAGGCCTAACTCGACCTTGTCACGGATCAGGGTTTGATAATCAACCACCTTCTCATGGTCAATACCCGGGATCGGCGGACGGCGAGGCTGGACACCGGTGGCGACAATCACTTCATCATAACTGCCCAACTCATCAACCGAGACAGCTTGGCCTAACTTCACATTCACGCCAGTCTGCTCAAGACGACGACTGAAGTAACGAATTGTTTCCCTGAATTCTTCCTTACCCGGGATCTGCATTGCGAGATTGAACTGGCCACCCAAGTAGTCATTCTTCTCGAATAAATCGACGTTAAAGCCCCGCTCGGCAGCAGCCACTGCCGTTGCCATACCAGCCGGCCCCGCTCCTACAACCGCAATACGGCGCTGGCTTACAGCCGGAGACAATACCAATTCCGTTTCGTAGCACGCCTGCGGGTTAACCAAACAACTGGCCCGCTTACCAACAAATACATGATCCAGACAGGCTTGGTTACAACCAATACAAGTATTGATGTCATCGGCACGGTCTTGCTCGGCTTTCACCACAAAATCCGGATCAGCAAGGAACGGTCTGGCCATCGACACCATGTCGGCTTGATGACTAGATAAAATATCTTCGGCCACCTGCGGGGTATTGATCCGGTTACAGGTTACCAAGGGAATCGAAATTTCAGACTTGAGCTTTTCGGTTACCCATGCAAATGCGGCTCTTGGTACCTGGGTAGCAATGGTCGGGATCCTAGCCTCATGCCAGCCAATACCAGTGTTAAGGATTGTCACACCGGCTTGCTCTAGCTGCTTGGCAAGCAACACCACTTCTTCATGGGTACTGCCCTGCTCGACCAAATCGAGCATCGACAAGCGGAAAACAATAATGAAATCGCGGCCAACCCGAGCGCGAACCGCTTTGACCAACTCAAGGGGGAAACGCATGCGGTTTTCATAGCTCCCGCCCCACTCGTCATAACGGTGGTTCGAGCGCTTACAGATAAACTGGTTGATCAGATACCCTTCCGACCCCATCAATTCGACCCCGTCGTAGCCCGCCTCTCGGGCCAACTCTGAACTGCGAGCAAAGGCCTCGATGGTTTTTTTAATTTGTCGGGCACTCATTTCCTTGGGTGTGAATTTCGAGATAGGTGACTTAATCGCCGATGCACTGACGGCAAAAGGATGCATGGCATAACGGCCAGCATGGAGCAGCTGCAAGGCAATCTTCCCCCCCTCTTGATGCACCGCATCGGTGATCACACGGTGAGCCCTTGCAGCGCGACCCGAGCTAAATTCGGCACTTAACGGGTGCAGGCGACCACGGAAATTCGGTGAGAAGCCACCGGTAACAATGAGTCCGACACCTCCCTTGGCCCGGGCTGCGTAGAAAGCAGCCAGTTTTTTGAATCCGTCACGGGATTCTTCCAAGCCGGTATGCATCGATCCCATCAACACACGATTACGTAACTGAGTGAAACCAAGATCTAACGGCGCTAACAGATGAGGGTAAGATTTATCGTCCATGGCTTCCATTCTTTATGTTGTTATGGTCTGACCAGTATACGAATCAGTCAAACATATTTCAAACAATCGTTTACATAAACGCAACAATATATTGATTTAGATCTAACTCTACGTAAAATTACTTATCAACATTTTGATGATAACTCTCCCGCATTTGTTTAGCTTAGCCGTTCACCTGATACGATTTAATACTGTAATTGCTTGATGACTCGGTTAGCATATACAGTTACTTATAGAACTAAATCATTATTATTACGTCCAATCTGATATAGATTGTGAAAGAAGCAGGCCACAGGCCCTTGCGAACTATCAGGAACCTTCATGAAAGTGATCTTTAAAGGAATTGGAAAAATCTTCCGATGGATATGGAAACTGATCAGTTTTGCCCGTCAGCTGATCATCAACTTACTCTTCCTCATTGTCATCGGCGCACTATTCTTCGCCTTTACCGAAAGCGGTAAGGACCCAGAGTTACCGGACCAGGCAGCACTAGTTCTCGATCTTGCCGGGCCGATTGTCGAGCAACGTAGCAATACCAGTCCGCTCGATAGCCTCACCAACAGTGCATTAGGTAATGACCAGGCACAAGAAAATGTGCTGTTCGACATTGTCGACACCCTACGTACTGCCGCCACTGACGAGCGTATTACCGGACTGGTCCTTAATCTGCGCGATATGCAAGAGACCAACCTGACCAAGCTACGCTATATTGCCAAGGCTCTTGAGGAGTTCAAGCAGTCAGGCAAGCCCGTCTATGCGATTGGCGATCATTACAAGCAAAGCCAGTACTACCTGTCTAGCTATGCCGACAAAGTCTTTATGTCACCGGATGGTGGCGTGATGCTAACCGGTTACGGTACTTATACCCTCTATTACAAGAGCCTATTCGAGAAACTGAACGTTAATACCCACGTCTTCCGCGTTGGTACCTACAAGTCTTTTGTCGAACCTTATACCCTGGACGGGATGTCTGACGAAGCCCGCGAGGCCAACACCGCATGGCTCAACCAACTATGGGGAGCCTACACTTCTGATGTTGCCAGCAACCGCCAAATTGATGCCAGCGCGCTGACGCCCGATCTTGAGCGGTTTGTTGCCGAGTTGAAAAGTGTCGATGGCGACTTTGCCCAGCTGAGCAAAAAAATGGGGTTGGTCGACGCGCTAGTCAACCGCCCGCAGCTTCGCCAGCAACTCATCGATACTTTTGGCGAAAACGACGACCACAGCTTTAACCAGATCAGTTACTACGATTACCAGCCAGCGATCACTGATACCCAGCTACCGAGCGACAACCAGATTGCCGTTGTGGTTGCCAGCGGTGCCATCATGGATGGCACCCAGCAGAAGGGTAATGTGGGTGGTGACACCACGGCCGCCCTGCTTCGGGAAGCGCGCCTTGACGACAAAGTAAAGTCGGTGATCCTCCGGGTCGATAGCCCTGGGGGCAGTGCATTTGCCTCGGAAGTGATCCGCAACGAAGTCGATGCGCTGAAAGCGGCCAACAAGCCGGTCGTCGTATCCATGTCGAGTGTGGCTGCATCCGGTGGTTACTGGATTTCAGCATCTGCTGACAAAATCATGGCCCAGCCAACGACAATCACAGGGTCGATCGGCATTTTTGCGATCTTGACCACATTTGAAAAAGGGTTGGAGAAAATGGGGATCTACAGTGACGGTGTGGGAACCACTCCGTTCTCTGGTGTCGGTGTTACCCGCGAACTGCCACAAGGCATTGCCGACATCTTCCAGCTTGGTATCGAGAACGGCTACCAGCGTTTCATCGGCTTGGTCAGCCAATACCGTGATATGACCCTCGAACAAGCTGACAGTGTCGCACAAGGCAGGGTTTGGACCGGCCAAGATGCCCTTGCACTTGGCTTGATTGACGAGCTCGGTGACTTCGATGATGCGATTAACAGTGCCGCCGAACTGGCCTCGCTGGGGGATGACTACGAAGTGCGTTGGATGGCGAAGCCATTGAGTACTGCTGAGATGTTCTTGCAGCAATTTAGCTCAGGTGCCCAGGTTTTCTTCCACCAACTCGTATGGGGAGAGGTGCCTGAGGCGATGCAACCTGTCACGCAAAAAGTGGTAACAGACCTTTCAACCCTCGGTAACTTCAATGATCCAAAAGGGCAATATGCCTTCTGTATAAACTGCCTGGATCTATAAAAGTGAGATCAGCCCGGCATCGCCGGGCTTTTTTTACGCTACATACCCCGTATAATGCGCCCACCAAACCGATAATTCTGTACCTTCATATGGAAAGAAAACACATTTACATCGCCTACACTGGCGGCACTATTGGTATGCAAAAGTCAGCTAATGGCTACATCCCAATTGCTGGTTTTATGGAACAGCAATTAGAAAGCATGCCAGAATTCCATCGTGCAGAAATGCCAAAGTTCACCATCCATGAATACGATCCCCTGATCGATTCGTCGGATATGACGCCAGCGGATTGGCAGCGCATTGCTGATGATATTAAAGCGAACTACGACAAGTACGACGGTTTTGTGATCTTGCATGGTACGGATACCATGGCATATACCGCCTCTGCCTTGTCGTTCATGTTCGAAAACCTCGATAAGCCAGTGATTGTCACCGGTTCGCAAATTCCGCTTGCGGAGCTGCGCTCCGACGGCCAGAGCAACTTGCTCAATGCCCTTCACGTTGCGGCAAACTACCCGATCAATGAAGTCACGGTGTTCTTCAACAACAAACTGATCCGCGGTAACCGCAGTACCAAAGCCCATGCAGACGGATTCGGTGCCTTTATATCACCGAACCTACCGCCGCTGCTGGAAGCCGGTATCAACATCCAAACGAATAATGTTGAAATCGACAAAAAGCCAGAAGGGCCTTTCAAGGTTCATAACATCACACCTCAACCGATTGGCGTGATCACCATGTACCCTGGGATCTCACCTGAGGTGATCCGCAATACTCTACGCCAACCGGTCAATGCCATGATCCTGCTGACATTTGGTGTGGGTAATGCCCCGCAGAACAAAGAATTGCTGGAGCAGCTAAAAGAAGCGAGCGAACGTGGTGTTATCGTCATGAACCTCACCCAGTGCCTCTCAGGCAAGGTCAACATGGGCGGTTATGCGACAGGCTGTGCTCTTGCTGACGCCGGTGTCCTTAGCGGATATGACATGACGCCAGAGGCCGCACTGGCCAAGCTACATTTCCTACTAAGCCAAGACTTACCGGTAGAAAACGTACGCAGCCTAATGCAACAAGATTTGCGAGGCGAGCTAACGCTCTAAGCCTCATCGAGCAACAAAGATGAATATAAACGGCAGCCTTTGGCTGCCGTTTTTTCTAGTTCTTCCCGCATAAACAGCAACTCGGCTACACTTTGACTATCCCTGTCAGCGAAAGGCCGTAAGTACATTATGATCCTACATGGCTCCTCGATTTCACCCTTTGTCAGAAAAATCATGCTGGCCCTTGCCTATAAAGGGATCACCTATGAGCTGCAGCCCCTTAATCCCTATGTCGAAAAAGAACTGGCGCAAAAGCGCCATCCGCTGGGAAAAGTCCCCGTATTGGAAGTCGAGCAACACAGCATCATGGACTCCACGGTTATTGCCCATTACCTAGACGACCAATATCCTGTTCCACCGTTGTACCCTGGAGATGCCATCACGAGAGCTAAAATCCGTTGGCTGGAAGAATATGCTGATACCCGCCTCACCTCACTGATTGGCGGGGTGCTGTTCTACCAAAAAATACTCAGGGGAAAGATGCTCGATAAAGATGTCGATGAGGAGGCCGTGGAGCAATGCCTCGAAATCCACCTCCCAAGGGCCATACAATATCTCGAAGAGCAGCTGCCTGAGCAAGGCTACATCGGTAATCATCTGTCGATGGCTGAAATTAGCTTATGGAGTGTATTGCGCAGTGGCTGGATGGCTGGGCTGAGGTTCGCCCATTATCCACTGTTAGAAAGCTACCTCGCACGTATCGAGCAAGAGCCTTGGGTCGCGAATTTGGTTGGCGAGGAAGACCACGAGCTATCAGGCTTCTATTGCCCGCCAGTGGTGCTCGCCACCATAAAATGATAGGGGGCTCACGACAACGCTGAACTCACAGCTGATCGTGATCAAAACGAGCGATATCGTCAGCCGCCATTTCAGCGGTTGTTGCCTTTTCGTCTGCAAATTCCTTTTTCAGTTCAGCCTTAGACTTAAACTTGATCTCCCCACCTTTCTCAACCGACATATGGGCAGCATCCGAATTATGACGTGACTGGTATAGCATCACGGCCTGCATGGCAGAATCGCGCTGCTCTTGTGTCAGGGAAGTACCGTCTGGCCACTTGCCAATTTCAACTGCGGTAGCTAACCGTTGGTAAACGTCTGGGGTCATGGCGTCGAGCAGAGTATCAAGATCCATTGCGGTTCACTTTCTCCATTTAATGATTGTTGTTGTTCGCAGTAATAACAGTTTCTATTAAAGCTCGCCAAGAATACGTCGATAAACTGCTTAGGGGATCACACTGCTATAAACCGGTGACCCGCCACAACCTTTTATCTCTTTTTTGATAAACTCGTTAATATAAGCTCACTTTTGTCGAAGTCACTGAAAAGCCGAATGAGAAAAACCTCGTTAAAACTCACCCTACTGCTAGCTAGCGTTGTCTTGATCAGTGGTTGCTTTGAACGTCACCGTTCAACTGACAGCCTGTGCGATGCCCATCCGGCACTGTGTGCCGATACCAACCTTAATGATGGCCAGTGCCGCCTGCAGCGGGTCAATCTCATTTGGCAACGATACGACGTACTCAAAGCCCCAACCGACAAAGAGAAGTTTAAAGAGCTCCAATACACCTATGATTACCAAAAGTGCCTGGAGTATGCCGCTCGTATCGAGCCTACTGAGTTGAAAGAGCGGAAAACCCACCGTACCCAAGCCCTGCTCAGTGCCTATGCCTCAATCAAACGGCTCAACGCAGAGCTGGCCGAGTCAAACAATCCTGAAATCCTCTATTTTCGTTGGAGCCAAGGAGATAAAGAGGCACTTCGGAAATTCTTGAGGCTCGAAGGGTCTTCAGAAATGGAAACACCGGAGATGCAGTTGGCGCTGGCCACCTTCTATACGACGAAGGATCAGGAGAAAACCATCCAGCTGCTCAAACGCGCGCTTGAGCTTTATCCACGCCAACCAAAGATAAAACCCGAAATCCTGCAAGGCTTGGCCACTTTATCTCATCAACAGGGCGCGACAGAACAAGCCTACCTTTGGGCCAGAGTCGGGGGGGCGTTGGCAGTGCCAGTTGCCAGCCAGGACAAATTAAACGCGTTCTATCCAATGAGTGACGAGCGACGCGCTGAATTGAATGACCAAGCAGAAAAGATTGCCCAGGCACTTTATGACGGGGACTTCAGCGCCAGCATGGCTGAGTAGCTCCAATCCGCCAAGTGACACAATAGCGCCCTGCTTATCGTCAGGGCGCCGCGTTGAGAATGGGCATGATCCCCCACCAGACGACTACTCACTCTGCTGCTCGGTATCCACACCTTCGTTATTAAAAATTAAAGAGACCGAATTCACACAATACCGCTCCCCTGTGGTTTTAGGACCATCGGGGAATACATGACCAAGATGGCTATCGCATTGGGTACAGCGGATCTCAATCCGATGCATACCGTGGCTACTATCATCAAGGTATCGAATCGCATCACGCTCAACCGGTGCATCGAAGCTCGGCCAGCCACAACCGGAATCATATTTATTGCTCGAATGGAACAGCGGGGACTGGCAACACGTACAGCTATACACACCGGTTTCACGGTTATGCAATAGCTTTCCCGAGAATGGCGCCTCCGTTCCCTGCTCCCGACAGATGCGATACTGCTCTTCCGACAGTTTATCACGCCAATAAGAATCTGATTTAACTGACATTATATTCCCTTCATTGAATTTTCACGTTATCTGTTTGAAAAATGGTTGCCATTTACATCAACTGTGGCACATACTTTCTGCTCGAAAGGATTTTACATCTTCACTGCTCATTTAAGCATATTTTGGATGAGCTTCGTGTTGATATTAAAAGTTAATAACAGCAATGATTGATATTCATACAACCTCTGTACGAATTTGCAGCGTTGTAGTAGGAATGTAAAAAAAATCCGAACTTTTTTTTGACCTCACGCAATTTAAGTTCGTTTTTCACTTGCAGGGTCACGTTATATTCTGTAATTTTACTACCAGTTATCTTTCATTAGAAATTAAGTTGTGGAGCAACTGTAATGACTATCAAAGTAGGTATTAACGGTTTTGGCCGTATTGGACGTTTTGTTTTCCGTGCTTCTGTAGAGCGTAACGACATCGAAGTTGTTGGTATCAACGACCTAATCGACGTTGAGTACATGGCTTACATGCTTAAGTACGATTCAACTCACGGCCGCTTCAACGGTACTGTTGAAGTTGAAGGTGGTAACCTAATCGTTAACGGCAAAACAGTTCGCGTAACTGCAGAGCGTAACCCAACGGACCTTAAGTGGGACGAAATCGGTGTTGACGTTGTTGCTGAAGCAACAGGTATTTTCCTAACTGACGAAACTGCTCGTCAGCACATCACAGCTGGTGCGAAGAAAGTAGTTCTAACTGGTCCATCTAAAGACGCAACTCCAATGTTCGTTATGGGTGTTAACCAAGAGACTTACGCAGGTCAAGACATCGTTTCTAACGCTTCTTGTACTACTAACTGCCTAGCGCCAATCGCTAAAGTTCTTAACGACAAGTGGGGCATCGAATCTGGTCTTATGACTACTGTTCACGCTACTACTGCTACTCAGAAGACTGTTGACGGTCCTTCTGCTAAAGACTGGCGCGGTGGTCGTGGTGCTTCTCAGAACATCATCCCATCTTCAACTGGTGCTGCTAAAGCTGTAGGCGTTGTTCTTCCAGAACTAAACGGCAAGCTAACTGGTATGGCTTTCCGCGTACCAACTGCTAACGTTTCTGTTGTTGACCTAACAGTTAACCTAAAAGAAGCTGCTTCTTACGACGAAATCTGTGCTGCTATGAAAGCTGCTTCAGAAGGCGAAATGGCTGGCGTTCTTGGTTACACTGAAGATGCAGTTGTATCTCAAGACTTCATCGGTGAAGTTCAGACTTCAGTATTCGATGCTAAAGCTGGTGTTGCTCTAACTGACAAATTCGTTAAAGTTGTATCTTGGTACGACAACGAAATCGGTTACTCAAACAAAGTTCTAGACCTAATCGCTCACATTTCTAAGTAATGTAAGCTTTTAGCTAGATAATAAAAGGCGACGCTACGGTGTCGCCTTTTTTGTATCTGGTTCTAAATTGCTGCACTCTCAGCCTTGATCGCAACGATTATTCAACGCAATGAGTTGAGCAACGACTTATCCAGCTTGGCTACGAGTACATCCGATTTAATAGCAGTAAATAACAGCTAAAAATTAATTACAAATTTAACAAATATTTTTTAATAGCCGTTGTTATTTTTTAAATAAAAATAAGTGTGCAAATAACTGTTACTTTCACGTCAAAGTGGCAATTATTTATACATTGCTACAACCAAAGGATAGTCTGATGGATTTCAATACTCTTCCAACAGTGGCAGCCTTATCTGATGCTGTCACCATCTGTGAATACCAAGGGATCAAGATAGTAAGGATCAACCATGCCCAAGCAGAGGCTGGTATTTCCCTTCATGGCGGCCACCTTATTTGGTTCAAACCTCAAGGTGAAGAAGATGTCATTTGGCTGAGCGAAAAAGCGGAATTCGATACCGAAAAAGCTATTCGTGGTGGTATTCCGGTCTGCTGGCCTTGGTTTGGCAAAGCTGCCACCCCCTCTCACGGTTTCGCCCGTAACAGCGAATGGAACCTTCTTGAGCACCGTGAAAATGACAATGGTGTCATTGTGGCCCTAACGCTGTGCGACTCAGAAGCAACCCGTAAGATTTGGCCACACAAATTCAGTAATGTACTGACATTCGAAATTGGTACTAGCCTGAAAGTGTCACTAGCCTCAACCAATACGGATGATACGGCGTGGCACTACTCCGGTGCATTACACACTTATTTTAGTGTCGCAAATATCCGAGAAACCCACATTACCCAGATGGGCAGTGAATACGCAGACAGTACCCAAGCAGATCAAATCTGCCAAGGCGGTGAGCAGCTGAGCTTTGACGGTGAAGTGGATCGCGTTTACACCCAGCCAGAGCCAACGGTAATGATCCATGATAGCAACAGCCGTCAAATTGCAGTTACCAACGGTGGCCACAATACGGCGGTGATCTGGAACCCATGGCAGGCATTGTCACAAAGCATGGGTGACATGGCCGACAATAGCTTTGAAACCATGGTATGTGTTGAGTCAACCATCCATAACAACCAAAGCATAACCCTGGCACCAGGTGAAACCCATACCCTTACTACGGAAGTGAGCGTAAAACGCTAGCAAGCTTAGCGGTGGCAATCACGCAAGATCGACACATTCAATACCTGCACGGCAGTTTGCCGTCAGGTATGTTCCCCCCCCACGTAACAAGTGATCTGAGTGCTATACGCTGTTGTGATTCGTCAAGCGAGCATCTGAGTATTGGCTTCGATAAGTACCCAGCCATTGCCATCAGGATCAACAAAGGTCGCAAAACGCCCCCCGATCAAGGTCACAATCTCCGACAACGGTACCCCCCGGCTTGATAACTCATCATAAGTCGAGTGAATATCGTCTGTCTGCACCACCAGCCCCTGTACAGATCCGGCTTTCATCCCTGCAAAGGGCCTTACTAAGCTAATCGTAGTCTCAGCCCCTTTAGGTGCCAGTTGGATCCAGCGCTTATGCTTGTCCGCTTGATGATCACGTATCAGCTCGAAACCCAGCGCATCACGATAAAACGTCAATGACTGATTTTGATCAGATACCGGAATCGATACAGTATCAACACGAGAAATACTCATTAATTAGGTTCCCCCCAAATATCGGCACTTTTTTAGCTTAAGCCAGAGATTTTGATTTAGCTCTCAAAATAACTCTGGATTGCATTTTTTTGACAGTGCACATGGACGAAAACGTCCTCACAGAATCGCTCGAGACTTCTTGCTTATTTGCAAAAATCGCCATGGAAAATCGGTAATTTTGCAAAAAAGCCATCATGCACTAGCCAGACATCATTTATCACCAGCTTGAAGCAATGAAATCCTTTGCATTCAGTAAATAGCTCTGCGTTGGGAATAAAATTCACCATTTATGACTATCCATTTTGACAACCATGCAGCATCACACTTGCTCAACATATTTGTGATTTTTTTTAAACATCCCCTCTTGCAGAACCCGATTTATAGGAGGATAGTAGCTAAATGAGCAAAAAACATTCAGCTTGTAAGGAACATCGAAAAAGGAAATTTAGTTTATAAACCAACAACTCAGTCAAGCAATTTAATCAGTTAGGTCTAGTCTATAGATATGGGGGATGTGAAAGATTTGTGTTTTCGTCCTTTCTAATTGATTAAAGAACGATTCAGGGGGCATACCATGAGTATTTTTGACCACTATCGTCAACGCTATGAAGAATCCAAGGATGAAGAGCTTTCATTGCAAGAGTTCCTTGAGATCAGCCGTAACGATCGTAGCGCTTATGTCAACGCAGCAGAACGTCTGCTAATGGCCATCGGCGAACCCGAAATGATTGATACCGCTCAAGACCCGCGCTTGAGCCGTCTTTTCTCTAACCGCGTAATTTCCCGCTACAAAACGTTTGAAGATTTCTATGGCATGGAAGAAGCGATTGAGCAAATCGTATCCTATCTCAAACACGCGGCACAGGGCTTAGAAGAACGCAAACAGATCCTTTATTTACTAGGCCCTGTGGGTGGCGGTAAGTCATCACTGGCTGAAAAACTTAAGAGCCTGATGCAAAAAGTGCCTGTCTACGTCCTGACCGCCAATGGTGAACGCAGCCCAGTCAACGACCACCCTTTCTGCCTGTTCGACAAATCGGAAGATGGCGATATCCTCCAGAAGGAATACGGTATTCCCGAGCGCTATCTCAACACCATTATGTCGCCTTGGGCAGCGAAACGCCTGCATGAGTTCGGTGGCGACATCACCAAATTCAAAGTCGTGAAGGTCCGCCCATCTATCCTCGACCAGGTTGGTATTGCCAAAACCGAACCAGGTGATGAAAACAACCAGGATATCTCATCACTGGTTGGTAAGGTGGATATCCGCCAGCTTGAACATTTTGCCCAGGACGACCCAGATGCTTATAGCTATTCTGGTGCCCTCTGTAAGGCCAACCAAGGCCTGATGGAATTCGTCGAGATGTTCAAAGCGCCGCTGAAAGTGCTACACCCATTGCTGACCGCAACCCAGGAAGGCAACTACAACGGTACCGAAGGGCTATCAGCACTGCCGTTTGACGGTATTATTTTGGCGCACTCCAATGAGTCGGAATGGCAGACATTCCGTAACAACAAGAATAACGAAGCCTTCTTGGACAGGGTATATATTGTTAAGGTGCCTTATTGTCTACGTATTTCAGAAGAAATTCGAATTTACGAGAAGCTGCTGCAAAACAGTGAACTATCGGCAGCACCTTGCTCACCATCAACCTTGGAGATCCTGGCTCGTTTTACCGTCCTTTCGCGCTTGAAAGAGCCCGAAAACTCAAGCATTTACTCTAAGATGCGTGTCTACGACGGTGAAACACTGAAAGATACCGACCCGAAAGCCAAGTCGTATCAGGAATACCGTGACTATGCCGGTGTCGATGAAGGCATGGCTGGACTATCAACCCGTTTTGCATTCAAGATCCTATCGCGCGTGTTCAACTTCGATCACTCTGAAGTAGCGGCCAACCCGGTCCACCTCTTCTATGTGCTTGAACAACAGATTGAGCGTGAGCAGTTCCCGCAAGAATTAGCTGAGAAATATCTTGAGCACCTTAAAGGCTACCTAACACCGAAATATGTCGAGTTTATCGGGAAGGAAATCCAAACCGCCTACCTAGAATCCTACTCGGAATATGGCCAGAATATCTTTGACCGCTATGTTAGCTATGCTGATTTCTGGATTCAGGATCAGGAATACCGTGATCCTGAAACGGGTCAGCTATTCGACCGCTCGGCATTAAACAACGAGTTGGAAAAAATCGAGAAGCCGGCAGGGATCAGTAATCCAAAGGATTTCCGAAACGAAATCGTCAATTTCGTACTCCGCGCCCGTGCCAGTAACGCCGGTAAGAATCCAAACTGGACCAGCTACGAGAAACTTCGTACGGTTATCGAGAAGAAAATGTTCTCGAACACCGAAGAGCTACTTCCTGTTATTTCATTCAACGCCAAAACCTCGAACGAAGAGCAGAAGAAACATGATGACTTCGTAGCTCGCATGATGGAAAAAGGCTATACCCGCAAACAGGTCCGCCTACTTTCTGAGTGGTACCTGCGTGTACGTAAGTCTTCATAAATTTGAGTGGATGGGATGAATAAGGGGAGAGCTTATGGCGCATTTTATAGACCGAAGGCTCAACGGTAAAAACAAAAGCACGGTAAACCGACAGCGTTTCCTGCGCCGTCACAAGCAACAGATCAAAGAATCTATTGCCGATGCGGTAAATAAACGCTCGATTACCGATGTTGAAAGCGGCGAGGATATTACGATTCCAAACCGCGACATCCGCGAGCCAAGCTTTCACCAAGGCCGTGGTGGACAACGTGAAGTTGTCCACCCGGGCAATGACCAGTTCAGCCCCGGAGACCGAATTGAACGCCCCCAAGGAGGGGGCGGACAAGGCGGCGCCGGTGAAGGACAGGCTAGCCCCGATGGTGAGGGGCAGGATGAGTTCGTATTCCAAATCTCCAAAGACGAATATCTCGATCTCCTCTTTGAGGACTTGGAGTTGCCAAACCTCGAAAAAAACCAGCTCAACAAAATCGTTGAGTGGAAAACGTTCCGCTCGGGCTATAAGTCGTCCGGCGTACCGTCAAATATTGCCATTGTAAAGTCACTGCAGAACTCTCTGGCACGCCGTACTGCAATGACAGCAGCCAAGCGTCGCCAGCTGCGTGAGCTTGAGAAGACACTGGATCTACTGATGAATACCGAGCCAGCTCAACCTTTCGAGGAAGAGCGGGTGAAAGATGAAATTCAGGCGTTGCGTCAGAAAATCAGCAGCGTACCGTTTATTGATACGTTTGACTTACGTTACAAAAACTACGAACGTCGGCCTCAGCCAAGTAGCCAAGCTGTTATGTTCTGCTTGATGGATGTCTCTGGCTCGATGGATCAGGCCACCAAAGATATGGCTAAGCGCTTTTATATCTTACTGTATCTGTTCCTGAACCGGACCTACAAAAATGTCGACGTCGTCTTTATCCGCCACCATACCCAGGCCAAAGAGGTGGATGAGCACGAATTCTTCTACTCCCAGGAGACTGGGGGCACCATAGTGTCCAGTGCACTGCGGTTGATGAATGAGATTGTGAAGAAACGCTACTCCCCTGCCGAATGGAATATCTATGCAGCACAAGCGTCGGATGGGGATAACTGGGCGGATGACTCACCGGGCTGCCGTGAACTGCTGGACAAAGAGTTATTACCGGTCACCCGTTACTACTCGTATATCGAAATCACACGCCGGGCACACCAAACACTATGGCGGGAATATGAGGCGCTACAAGCCAGCCACAGTAACTTTGCGATGCAGAACATAAGGAGTGTGGAAGACATTTTCCCTGTATTCCGGGAGCTATTTAAGAAGCAAGTCAGTTAATATCGCTTTAGGGGGAATGTGCTATGGAGACAGTCGCCAAATCAAAGACACTCAGTGACGGTCCAGACTGGACATTCGATTTGTTGGATCAGTACCACAAGGAAATCAAGCGGGTAGCCGACCACTACCGGCTTGATGCCTACCCCAACCAAATCGAAATCATCACTGCCGAACAAATGATGGATGCTTATTCCAGCATTGGTATGCCAATCAATTACCATCACTGGTCATTTGGCAAGCGTTTCATTGAGACTGAGCGAGGCTATAAGCACGGTCAAATGGGGCTCGCTTACGAAATTGTGATCAACTCTGATCCCTGCATTTCCTATCTGATGGAAGAAAATACCATCACGATGCAGGCATTAGTCATGGCCCATGCATGCTACGGCCATAATTCGTTCTTTAAAGGTAACTATTTATTCAAGACATGGACCGATGCCAGTTCAATTATCGACTATTTATTATTTGCCCGTAAATACATCACCGAGTGTGAAGAGAAATACGGTGTCGATGACGTTGAAAGACTGCTGGACTCTTGCCATGCACTGATGAACTATGGCGTCGACCGCTACAAACGACCACAGAAAATTTCGATGGTCGAAGAAAAAGCACGCCAGAAAGCCAGGGCAGACTACCTACAAACGCAAGTCAATTCATTGTGGCGTACCATCCCGGTTCAACATCAGGAAGAAACTGAAACAGAAGAAATTCGGTTCCCGGCTGAGCCACAGGAGAATATCCTCTACTTTATTGAAAAGCATGCGCCTTTACTGGAGCCATGGCAGCGTGAAGTGGTCAGGA
The DNA here is from genome assembly GCF_003025555.1 of Photobacterium lutimaris. Classification (GTDB taxonomy): domain Bacteria; phylum Pseudomonadota; class Gammaproteobacteria; order Enterobacterales; family Vibrionaceae; genus Photobacterium; species Photobacterium lutimaris. Next base: position 65,711 of record NZ_PYMH01000009.1, read on the forward strand.
TTGTGCGCAAGGTAAGCCAGTATTTCTACCCACAGAAACAAACACAAGTCATGAACGAAGGGTGGGCAACCTTCTGGCACTACACCATCCTCAACCATCTCTATGATGAGGGATTGGTTACCGACCGCTTCATTATTGAGTTTTTACACAGCCATACTAATGTCGTGGCGCAACCCGAGTACAATAGCCCTTACTATAGCGGTGTTAACCCCTATGCACTGGGCTTTGCAATGTTCCAGGATATCCGCCGGATCTGTGAAAACCCCACCGAGGAAGACAAATACTGGTTCCCAGATATTGCCGGCAAAGACTGGCTAGACACCCTTCATTTCGCTATGGAGAACTTCAAAGACGAAAGCTTTATCAGCCAATTCCTGTCCCCCAAAGTCATTCGCGACTTCAAACTGTTTGCTGTCAATGATGATGACCGCCACAACTATGTTGAAGTCAGTGCGATTCACAATGAGGAAGGCTATCGGGCTATCAGGGAGAAACTCTCGTCACAATACAACCTCAGCAACAATGAACCCAACATCCAAGTCTGGAATGTCGCCCTGAAAGGTGACCGCTCGCTAACCCTGCGCTATGTACCACATAACCGTATCCCGTTAGCAAACAGTCATCAAGAAGTACTTAAACACATGCACAGACTATGGGGGTTTGAGGTCACACTAGAGGAAGAGCTACCGGATGGTCGTTCTCATATTTTGGGAACCTGCCCTACCCGTGCGCAGTACAATACAGAAATCTGATCCGTAATAGGGGGAATTTGTCTGTCTTTTTATCGACAAAGCAAAGTAATCCCCCCAATATCACTACATACATTTTAATATTTAGAAACAAAAAAGGAGATACCTCGGCATCTCCTTTTTTCAATTACGTCATCGATGTGATCGCGTTATTGCTCTTCTTCATAAAGGTAGCGCGCGATTTCAATCCGATTAGCATACCAAATTGCCCCACTCTCACGACCATATTTACGGATACGGTCAGCAACCAGTTCAGGCTGATTGTTGTCACAGTATGACTTCATGTCACGATAGAAGTTGAGCGCCAGCTCGCAAGCTTCTTTAGACATAAAGTAATACCCACCAACGCGAGTGTAGATTTTGCGTAGCCCGTTGATTGTGAGTACGTAAAGGATATTGCCAGATTTTGTGGCCATTCCCTGGAACATACGGTAGTCAAAGTAGTTGAACGCGCGAGCACGAGAAATCGCCTCACACAGTTCAGGATCGTCTTTACCATACTTATCAACGATCTTTTTCACTTCCTGCATCAAGTCAGCTTTGTCTTCGCTTTGCTCAACGTAATCGGCAAAACTGTCGGCCTTAAGCAGTGCTTCGCATTCTTCAATCACGTGATCGATCAATACCGCTGACTCTTCTGGGTTCCCTTTGATGGCATAACGCATGTATACGCAACTGATATCAGTTCGCGCTGAAAGCAAATCTTCCATTACGCCCTGAACATCTTGGCCATCGAGTGTGATTAGGGTATCGAGAATACTCAGCCCAGAGGTGTCCATGTAGTTGTTCACTCGGGTAGGTTTACCATGCTTGATAGTAAGCCACCCATCACGGGCTAGACGCTGCAATACCTCACGAAGGGTTGTGCGAGTAACACCAATTAGTTCTGACAACTCTCGTTCTGCGGGAAGGATTGAGCCCTGTGGGAAGTGATTATTCCAGATACTCTCAATTATATATTTCTCAGCAAATGTTGCTGGGCTATCAGCCTTTATAACCATCTGATTAGTTTTCCAGTTGCTTCTTGCTCTATTTTTATTAACTCATCATACCACCAGTCTTTACCTTATGCCTACCTAATTACCAAAGAAGTATCTCGACTGCCTATTTATAACCATGCACACTCGCACGATTGATATGCAGCTGGTATATCTATACCACGTAAATTTCCGCTCAAATATTCGTCGAACAAAAACTTGACGGAGCTCAACGCAAAATAAAATATGTAAGCATATATTTCAGCGTGGCGTAAAAAACACCTGTACAAGCCGTATTGTGCGATGAATTTTCACAATCTTAAATAAGTTCATCTATAAGCACTTGACTGCGATGGATCACGCGGTAGAGTTAGCACGTTTTCACTCTGGGAGCTGAATGGATGCTGCTGCCTGCTTTAAGTTAAGTACCATCAAGGAAATGGTCTTTAGCTTAGAGGGTCTCTAAAGAACAATTAACCAGAACAATAATATAATGGTTATCCTGCTCTCAGACTTACAAGGCAAGATAGCAACGCAGCTCATTATTATTAGTATTTGCGTATATCAAGAGACTCGAACACATGGCAATTTCGCTAGGGAACGCTTTTATAAAAAACTTCCTCGGTAAAGCACCCGACTGGTACAAAGTCGCTATTATTGCTTTTCTGATCATCAACCCAATTGTTTTCTTTCTGGTTGACCCCTTTATTGCAGGCTGGCTACTCGTTATCGAGTTCATCTTTACCCTAGCGATGGCGCTGAAGTGTTATCCATTACAGCCCGGTGGTCTGCTCGCTATCGAAGCCGTCGCTATCGGGATGACGAGTCCTGAAATGGTCAAGCACGAGTTGGTTGCCAATATTGAAGTTATGTTGCTGCTGATCTTTATGGTCGCAGGCATCTATTTCATGAAACAGCTGCTGCTTTATATCTTCACCAAAATATTGATTGGCATCCACTCCAAAACCCTGCTTTCACTGGCGTTCTGTGTAATGGCTGCTTTTTTGTCAGCCTTCCTCGATGCCTTGACCGTTATTGCTGTCGTGATCAGCGTTACCATTGGCTTCTACAGTATTTACCACAAGGTCGCTTCTGGTCAGGAGCCCCATGCCTCACACGACCATACCTCGGACAAGCATATTCTTGAGGTTAGCCGTGATGACTTAGAAAACTACCGCGCCTTTCTTCGCAGCCTGCTGATGCACGCCGGTATCGGTACGGCACTGGGTGGTGTCATGACCATGGTGGGTGAGCCGCAAAACCTGATCATCGCCGATCAGGCTGGATGGCTGTTCGGTGAGTTTATCATCCGCATGTTGCCAGTAACTCTGCCTGTATTTCTTTGCGGTATTGTCACCTGTGTATTGGTCGAAAAGTTCCAGATATGCGGTTACGGTGCTCGCCTGCCAGAAAATGTCCGCCGTATCTTGGTCGACTTTGACAATGAAGAGCGCAAGCGCCGTACCAACTTGGATTATGCCAAGCTGATTATCCAAGTTGTCATCGCGATCTGGTTGATCGTCGGCCTTGCATTGCACTTAGCCGCTGTCGGCCTGATCGGTCTGACCGTGATTATCCTGGCAACCTCGTTCACCGGCATTACCGATGAACATGCGCTGGGCAAAGCATTTGAAGAAGCACTGCCATTCACCGCCCTGCTTGCGGTCTTCTTCTCTATTGTTGCCGTGATCATCGACCAACACCTGTTTGCTCCGATCATTGAGATGGTACTGAGCCTTGAAGGCAGTGCGCAGATGACCATGTTCTATATCGCCAATGGCCTGCTATCGATGGTCTCTGACAATGTCTTCGTCGGTACGGTATATATCAATGAAGTCAAAGCCGCACTGATGGACGGCATCATTACCCGTGATCAGTTCGATATGCTTGCCGTTGCCATCAACACTGGTACCAACCTGCCATCTGTTGCGACTCCAAATGGTCAGGCTGCATTCCTGTTTGCACTGACTTCAGCACTGGCTCCATTGATCCGCCTGTCATACGGCCGCATGGTTTACATGGCACTGCCATACACTATCGTGCTATCGCTGGTTGGTTTGGCTTGCATCGAGTTCACACTGGTACCCATGACACAATGGTTCCATGACCTCGGTTGGATCACGCAGGCAGTAGTGGAAACGGGTTCACATATTGCCCCGGCTGTTGGCCATTAATTGAATTTATCTTACATCTGATTGTCTTTAATAAAGCCCTGAATCATCAGGGCTTTATTGTATTTTTCGTCATTATTTGGTGCTAGTATTTATCACTATGACCAAAGATATGACCCATATTGGTATTTTCTTGGTCTTTATCACCCAGTGACAGCTAAGTGCTAAGCCGACTGAGACCTTTGCTACCATCGGTTATCTAACAACGTCGTTTTTGCAGTTAACCTTTCAATCAGGAACCCCATATGTATTTTCTAAATACTTTTTCGAAGAGTCGACTTTCGTGGGCTATCTTACTGGCCTTCATCATTTTTTTTGAAGCCTGTGCACTGTTCTTCCAGCATGTAATGAAGCTCGATCCGTGTGTAATGTGTGTCTACGAACGCGTTGCCATGATGGGGATCGCTTTTGCTGCAATATTGGGAATGATCGCGCCAAAGAACAATGTTATTCGCTGGACAGGACTTGCTGGCTGGGCTTACAGTTCTTACCAGGGTCTTGCACTGGCTCAAGAACATGTCGCCTACCAGTTCCCGGAATTCCCATGGTCAGCCACCTGTGCGCTGGACGTAAACTTCCCGGCATGGGCTCCGCTCAACCAGTGGGTACCGTGGTTCTTTGAAGCCTCGGGCGACTGCGGCAAGATTGTTTGGCAATTCTTCGGCCTTTCAATGCCACAGTGGCTAGAAATTATCTTCGCTGCTAACTTGGTTGCCGTTGCCATTATCGTTGTGGCGCAGATCCTAGGGACCAAGAAAAACTAACCCCCCCATTCATTGCCCAGTCCAAGGCTGGGCAAGCCCATATTCCAGCGGACTTCTGTAGAAGCTGTCTAGTAGCCTATGGTGGCGCTTTTCCTCTTGGTCGAGATAGCGGCAAAAGGACAATAGATCGCGGTTGATCAATGCACTGCTGCCAAATGTTGCCTCTAATTGGTAAGAGCGACGGATGATCTGCGCATTCACATTCCGGTTCTTCGGTAATGCATGATTATAGGTTTCAATGGCATCTACCCTGTTAATCACGTTTTTCACATAAGGCACACTTTTCACGAAGTTCTTTTCGGCCAAGCCATTGATATGTGGAATCGATAAGTAGCAATCCCTCTCAGACAGGAGGTCCAAGTAATAGCCGATATCCTTATTTGTCCTTGCCACCAGGTAACAGTGCGTATTTCTTTCGACTTCCTGGGTATAAAACGCTTCCAGCTCTTGCATCGTTTTAAAATAGACAAGCAACTCAAAGCCATCTTTACAAACCAACTCGATACCCGGGATGTTACTCATCCCTATTTCGCATGCCGCTGCAGCTCCCCTGATATCATTGTGATCGGTAATAGAAATCAAATGGGGTTTATCTGACAGGAAAGACAGTAAAGAGGGAGAAATGGTGATTCCCTCAGAGACTGTGGTATGTAAGTGGAAATCAAGATAAATAAACCTTTCCCTTGGCTTAAAAGTATAAAAGCTAGAAAAAAAACCAGATAATTTATCAAATTCAATCATAGTTCATGCCCCCTCCATAAAGATAGGAGAAATTCCCTGCTTTAAACCTCTACATACCAATATTTCACTCTCTGCTATCGACTACAAAAGTTGAGTCACCCAATTGCTCTATTGATTATTATACTTAGCGATATCTCAATATCTGCCGGATCAGCCGATGCTATGAAGAGTTTACGCTCTAAGACCAACCAACAACGTAAAGCAAAGGTTTCATCCCGCTATTCCGCTCAAGTCGGTCAAGTGACAGCGGAGACCAAACTCAAAGCAACCGAACTGTTCCATCCTTGCGATCCCGCTCTTTTCGACTTCAAGACGACAGAAGAAATAGACTCAACAGATAACCCTCTAGGGTTAAAACGCGCCGCTGAGGCCATCAAGCTCGGCATAGGGATCCCGAATAAGGGGTTCAATATCTTTGTCATGGGTTCTGCGGGACTTGGTAAGCTTTCGATGACCAAACAGCTGCTATCCCAACATTTCGATACTGATAAGACACTCTCTGACTGGTGTTACGTCAATAACTTCGCCAACAACAGCAAACCCGTTGCTCTCCAGTTACCTGCGGGAATGGGGCTCCGGCTAAAAGAGAATCTCCAGGTGCTGATCGAAGGGCTGAAAAAAACCGTGCCTTCATTATTACAAAATGACAAATTCATCAACAGCATCGACAAGCTGCAAAATGAGCTCAACGGCAAAGAAATCGCGGCGTTCCAGGCAATCGAAGCACGAGCTAAAGCCAAAAGTTGTATCTTAAAGCGCTCACATAAAGGCTATGTCATTCACCCGGTCAAAAAAGACAAAGTTATCAGCAAAGAGGAGTTCGAGAAGCTCCCAGAAGACGAACGGAAAGTGATCGATGAGTCGGTCGAAGAGCTAAGGCAGATGCTCGTCAACCTGATCAAGCAAGTACCGTTTTGGGATCAGGAAATGAGGGGCAAAAAAGATCAGCTGGAAAGAGAGTTTGTAGCCAGTACACTCGATTACCTTATTGGGCAACTCCCAGCCGATATCATGGCCGTCGAATGTATCGAACAGCACATCGAAAAACTCAAGCAACATATCCTTAATAACATCCCCCTGTTCAACGGTAGCCTTGAGACCGAGGTGAACGAATATACCGGACAAAAGCTTAGCTTTAGTCCCTTCACCATCTACGAAGTCAATATTATTGTCGATAACAGTCAGCACAATTCCCCCCCGGTGATATATGAAGATAATCCGACCTACGCCAACTTAATCGGCCGGATCGAACACAAGGGTGAACTCGGCACTTTCATCACCAATTTCACCCTAATCAAGCCAGGGGCGTTTCATCGAGCCAACGGCGGCTACCTGATCATCGACGTGATCCAACTGCTCAACAAGCCCTTTGTTTGGGATGTTTTCAAGCGCACTTTACTGTCTGAAGAAATCAAAATCCAACCGCTCGAGCAACAGCTCAGTGTCACAGCACTTACCGCGCTAGAGCCGGATGCAATACCTATCGATATCAAAGTTATCTTGGTCGGCGATCGTATGACTTACTACCTGCTCAAGCGTTACGATCCCGACTTTGGCCAGATGTTCAAAGTCCAGGCCGATTGTTCAGAAGAGATCAGCCGTACACCGGAATCCTGCCGGCTCTTCTCGAGATTTATCAAGGCGCTGCAAACGGAGGTACAGGCACGGCCACTCGACCGTAGTGCGGTGGCAAGGCTCATCGAGCATGCTTCTCGGCTGGTTGAAGACGGCGAAAAAATGACACTGCATCGGGACACGATAAGCGGGATCATGCTCGAGGCAAATTACTGGGCAGAGCAACAGGCCCTTAAGCTGATCACCGCCGCTGCAGTTGAACAGGCAATTGACACCCGCCGATTTCGGAGTAGCTACCTCAAAGAATGCATAACGGATAACATTCACCGCGGGATCAGCCAGATTCAGGTTGAGGGTGAAACCATCGGCCAAATAAACGGCCTGTCGGTGATCTGCCTTGACGACTGCCTGTTTGGCCGTCCAAGCCGGATCACCGCAGCTGTGCACCTCGGTCAAAGCAGTGTTATCAATATCGAGCGGGAGGTTGATCTCAGCGGTCCGAGCCACTCCAAAGGAGTCATGATCCTGACCGCCTTCCTGCGCGAACAATACGAGCAGCAGCAGCCACTCGCCTTTTCGGCCACCCTTACCTTCGAGCAGTCCTACGGTATTGTCGACGGTGACAGTGCATCAGCAGCCGAACTCTGTGCACTCTTATCAGCTATTGCACAAGTCCCGCTAAAACAAAGTATTGCCGTAACCGGTGCCATCGATCAGCATGGCAATATTGAAGCCATCGGCGGGGTCAACGAAAAAATCGAAGGCTTCTTTGATATCTGCAACGCTGATGGCCTGACCGGGGAACAAGGCGTGATCATTCCGAAAACCAACACCGTCCACTTGATGGTCAACCAACAAGTCCGCCAGTCAGTGGCCAAGGGGCAGTTTCATATATGGGCTGTTGATCATATTCATCAAATAATGGCACTGCTCACCGACCAACAAATGGGAACACCAAATACCAAAGGCCACTATCCGCCCCATAGCATCAATGCCGCAATTGTTTTACGGATCAAGCAAATGAACAAGGCACTCAGCCATGCGATAAACCGTTCCCGAACGGGCCCGAAACGCTAAGCCAAAGCACCAAAAAAAGGCGGACTGCTCATCAAATAATGCGGGGACAAATATTCAATTGTCCAATCGTCAGATACAAAAAAGCCCGTTGATAATCAACGGGCTTTTTCATGAAATGTGGCGGTGAGTGAGAGATTCGAACTCTCGATACGTTGCCGTATACACACTTTCCAGGCGTGCTCCTTCAGCCACTCGGACAACTCACCAAATTGTCGTGCCAAGGCATAGCGCCTCAACAGGGTCGCTACTATAGTGGCTGGGATGGTAAAGGTCAACAAAAAACATAGCACAATCAACCAAGTGTTCACAATTGCAGCAAAGGTCTTGATTTACATGTGAACAGTCCCACCTTCTTCACTAGCCTGTTACTATATGGGGATAAACCTACATCGTGTTCATCCAGCGACAATTTACGTTGGACAAACCCAGAGACAAAACTTACGAGAGCGAATTATGTCTTCATCTTTACGCACACTGCTGGAAAACCCACAACTGGCTCAACAGTTGCTTTCTGAAGCCCAGACCCGTGGTTTTGTTACCGCAATGGCTGCTGCACCACATTTGATCAACCCATCCGAATGGCTGGCTTTCATGTGGGGCGGCGAAGAAACCTCTCCTTTTAACAGCCAAGAAGATCTAGAAGTCTATGCCAACGCCATTATTGACTTATGGAACGAAAGTCGTGAAGCCTTACTGGAAGGCAGCTGGCACTGGCCGGAAGGCTGTTCGCTCGATGATAAAGAGCTGGTATCTAGCGATACCCGTGACTTTGCAGAAGGCCTACTGCAAGGCTGGCAGCTATCTCGCGATGACTGGGAAACCATCATGCCAGAAGAGAGCGAGAACAATGCCCTGCTTGGCGGCGTTTTACTTTGCTTCAGCCTGTTGTACGATCCAGAAAATGCAATGGAAGCCCTTTCCCAGGAAGGTGCGGACGGCCTTGCCCAGTTCGAAGAAATCTTCGCTTCTGTCCCAACCATGCTATGTGGCCTGACAATTCGTGCCTACCAGCTGGTCAACGAAGACGAAGCTGAAGCGTAATCGCCCAAATCCCAAAGAAAAGGCGGTAATTGAGTGACCGCCTTTTTTATCAGGCTAACGAGCAAACAGCGAGCGTAAACGTCCTCTCTGATAGCGGTAGATCATCACCGCGACCGGAATATTCATCAACACCCCATACAATAATGGCGTCAATGCCAACTCAGGCTGCCCGAGCTGAACCACGGCGACAAAAATCGCAGTCCCCGCATTCTGGATCCCCACCTCAATCGCCAACGTCGTGGTCAACACCGGTCCGCCGTTGAGCAAACGGGCAACAATAGCCCCAAGCGCCATACCCAACAGGCACAAGGCAACCGCGACAACCGAAGCGCTGGAAAATAGCTGCTGAAACACCTGGCTATTCACCGCCAGGGTAATGGCAACCGTGAACATCAGCACCCAAACCGATGAGTGCCCAGCCCACTTGGCAAAACTCGCAAACCGCTTGCCACGCCCCACATGGTTACTCACCATGCCGATGGTGACAGGCACCAGCGTCACCATGACGAGCTGCAAAATCGCCGTTTTGACTGGCAGCACCAACTGGGAGTCGCTCAGAACCACAGGAAGTAGCAAAGGGAGACTGAATGGGATAACCACGCTGCTCACTGCCGTCATCGAAATGGACAGTGCGGTATTGCCGCCGGACAGATGGGTGATCACATTGGACGATGCCCCGCCAGGAGCCAGTGCCAGAAGCCACAGGCCAACGGCCACCACTTCCGGCAGACCGAGAAAGTGTATCAGGGCCAGTGCAATCAGCGGCAAGCCAGCCAATTGTGCAACCAAACCAGAAAAAATAGATAGCGGATAACGACCAACCCGCTTAAAGTCAGCCAAAGACAGCGTCAAACCAACACAATACATCATCCATGCCAGCGCAATTGGCAAAGCGACTGTGAGCATTGTCTGTCCCATGAAAGCCCCCTTTGTTAAACCTCTAATCCAACATCAGCTGTAGCATATAAAAAAGAGCGACCGATGGTCGCTCTTTTATCTGTTCGCTATCAGTTAACCGTTTACGCGTTGCCTTTCACGCTCACCTGGAGTTGGGCGGCAAAGTCCAACATACGGTTAAGCGGGATCAAAGATTTTTCGCGTAGTGACTCATCAACGAAGATTTCATGCAGTTCTCCGCCTTCACGCAAGCCCTGCTCAATCGCTTTGAGGCCGTTCATTGCCATCCAAGGACAATGAGCACAGCTACGACAAGTGGCACCAGCGCCTGCTGTCGGCGCTTCGATAAGTTCTTTACCCGGTACCATCTGCTGCATCTTGAAGAAGATGCCTTTATCGGTTGCCACAATCAACTTTTGCTGAGGCAACGACTTAGCAGCTTTAATCAACTGGCTGGTTGAGCCAACCGCATCCGCCAGAGCCACCACACTTGCTGGCGATTCCGGGTGAACCAGAATAGCGGCATCTGGATGCAAATGCTTCATATCACGCAAGGCTTTAGCCGAGAACTCGTCATGAACGACACATTCCCCTTGCCACAACAACATCTCAGCACCGGTTTCTTTGGCGATATAAGAACCTAGGTGGCGGTCTGGGCCCCAGATAATTTTCTTGTCTTCACTATCAAGGTGCTCGACAATTTCCAATGCGATACTCGAGGTCACGACCCAGTCTGCTCGGGCTTTTACTGCCGCAGAGGTATTGGCGTAAACCACCACCGTATGATCCGGGTGGTCATCACAGAATTTGCTAAATTCTTCAATCGGGCAACCAAGATCAAGTGAACACTCAGCCTCTAGCGTTGGCATCAGTACGCGCTTTTCCGGGGTTAGGATCTTGGCCGACTCACCCATGAAGCGCACGCCACAGATCACGAGCGTTTGGGCTGGATGCTGGTTACCAAACTTGGCCATTTCCAGCGAGTCACCAACGAACCCTCCGGTTTCTTCTGCCAGTGCCTGGATTTCAGGATCGGTATAATAGTGGGCCACCAGCACTGCATCTTTTTCCTTAAGCAATGCCTTGATTTTTGCCTTGTATGCTTGCTGCTCATCGGCAGTTAGCGGAGTTGGCTTAGGTGGAAACGGGTAAACCATTTCAGAGGGATCAAAAGTAAGACTCATAGCTCGCTTGCTCTATTGCTGTCCATGTACACTCCGCGCATTATACACCGCAAACGTTCAAATATCATGGATCAAAAAAGGCCGGTTAACCGGCCTTCTTAACTACATGCGAGCTAGCGCTTAGAGCTTATCGAGATTGCTTTGCGCCTGACGTGAACTGGTTGAGTCCGGGTAGGTCGAAATAACTTGCTGGTAGTATTTTTTCGCATCTTCCGGCTTCTTGCTACGCTCGGCAATAATACCAAGCTTCAACAATGCATCAGCGCGCTTGTTGGACTTTTCAACACTGGCAACAGCGGTGAATTGCTCTGTCGCTTCAGACAGTTGGTTTTGAGTAAAATAGAGCTGGCCAAGCCAGTAATGGGCATTCGGCTTGTAGCTTGATTCAGGGTACGTGACCAAAAACGCTTTGAAAGCGGTGATCGCGCCGGAGTAATCCTTCTCTTTTAGGATCAGGTTAACCGCGGATTCATACGCTTCATTCTCGCCCAGATTACTGGAGTAAACTTCGGTACTTGCTTTATCCGATGCTGGCTCTTCAGCCGCCTTTGCCTGGGGCTGACGACTCAGGCTGTCAACCTCACGGTAGAGCTCGCGCTGACGTTCAAGCATCTGGCTGAGATCATAGCTGTTTCTTTCTACGATCCCTCGCAGCTCATCCATTTCGGTTGCCAGCTGATCCAGTTGCCGTTGCATATCCAACTGCACCTGGTTGCGTGCCTCAATCATCCTTTCCAGACGTTCCAGGCTACCGCCCTGCGCACTGTTACCGCTGATTTCAGTAACAGGAGCAGGTGCGGCGACCACTTGGGTCGCCGCACCAACCAGCAACGTTAATGCGAGCTTTCGCATTGTGTTACTGTTCATCGTAATTACCTATTATGGCTTAGTAAACCAGAACCGAACGACGGTTCTTGGCGTAGTCAGCTTCAGTATGGCCAAGGACTAGTGGCTTTTCCTCACCGTAGCTAACAATTGAGATCTGGCTTGCAGATACACCCAACGCCTGAAGGTACTTAGCAACTGCGTTAGCACGACGCTCACCTAGGGCGATGTTGTACTCAGGCGTACCACGCTCATCGGCGTGACCTTCAACAATCACGTTAACTGCCGCGTTGTCACGAAGGTATTCAGCGTGAGCGGTCAGCAAGTCCTGGTAGTCAGGCTGGATTTCAGCGTTGTCAAACTTGAAGTAAATAGTTTGTTCTTGACGTAGCTGCTGGCTGCGTAGCTCCTGCTCAGAAAGCACTGGCTCTTGCTCAACCGGTGATGTTACTACCGTAGACTGCTCTGTAGTCGAACCGGTATTGGTTTCTGAAGCTGCTGAGCTATCAGTGCTGTCACTAGAGCTACACGCCGCTAGAGTGAACATTGGCAGCGCAATTGCCAAGCCCTTTAAAACTTTGTTCAGTTGCATTTTATTTTCCTTTTTTATTGCTAGTTGCTACTAACTTAGAGGAAAGGTCCCCAGGACGGAGCCCTTACACGCCCATTAGTAGCAGGTAATCTTGCCTTAAATCGCCCATCAATCGACACTAATGACAGCTCGTTAGACTTGTTATTAACCGAACTGTAAATCACCATGCCACCATTTGGCGAGATGCTTGGTGATTCATCCAAAAATGTCTTGGTCAGTACCTGCACGGCATTCGTTTTCAAGTCTTGTTTGGCAATGTTGTAGCCAGAATCAGACCTGTTCACCATCACCAGGAACCGACCATCAGGCGTCAATTGACCACCGAGGTTCTGACTTCCTTGCCAAGTCAGGCGCTTAGTCGAACCGTCAGCTAAATTTACTCTATAAATCTGTGGGTTACCACCTCTGTCTGAGGTAAAAATTAAAGAGTCGCCGCTCGGATCCCAAAATGCTTCGGTATTGTTAGCTCGGCCACGGGTGATCTGCTTCAATTCCTTGGTTTCTAGGTCTTTAATGTAGATCTGCAAGCTACCGCTCTTTGATAGCACAATGGCCAATTTCTTGCCGTCTGGCGAGAAACGAGGGCTACCGTTGTGGCGAGGAAACGACGTCACCATCTCACGGGTACCCTTGTAGATATCCATAATGAAAATCTGTGCCTGCTGGTTCTCGAAACTGACATATGCCAACTTACTACCATCAGGCGACCATGACGGAGACATCAAAGGCTGCTGGGATTTCAGCACCAAACGTTCGTTGAAGCCATCATAATCTGCGACACGCAGCTGGTACGGGTATTGGGCTTTATCATCAATCACGACATAGGCGATTCGGGTCAGGAAGGCCCCTTTCTCACCCGTCAGATTTTCATACACGATATCGGAAATACGGTGCGCATAATGACGTAGACGTGACTCTTTAACTGTCGCACGGTTATTAAGTAAAAGATGGTCTTTGGTCAACACCAACTCGCCATTCTCCAAGCCGCGGCTCTGACCGCTGGTCAACTGGCCACGTACCACATCAATGAGCTGGTAGTGGATCACATAGTTGCCCTGCTCATTCATGGTCACCGTGCCGGTCACCAAAGCATCAACCCCCATTGAGGTCCAGGCATTGTAATCCACCTGATCTTCACTAGAAGGCGTTTGCGGCATGTTACTGGTCGACACCGGTGAGAACTTACCGCTTCGACGGAGATCAGAAGCAATGACCGCTGAAATATCCGTCGGCATTTTACCGGCCCCTTCCCACTTGAAAGGAACGACACCGATCGGACGGGCAGAGTCCACCCCTTCAGTGATCACCAATTCCAGCTCTGCATGGGCGATTTGGCTGAAACTCAGCAACGCCACGCACAAACCCATTAACCAACGTTTCATCATTACTCCTTCCTTATTGCGGGCTTACTGTTAGTCTGATGTTGCGCAGCTGCTCTACAACCGCTGGGTCTTCCGGCATCGGGAACTGGCTCACTTTAACCACCGCGGCTCTCGCCGCCCGGCAAAGTGCACCGTCACCGCCATCTTCCGACGCTTCAAGAACCAAACCATTGCTCGACAAGCGCATGCGGATCACACACTCTTTGCCGATAAAGCTCTGTTCAACCAGCAGGTTCTGCTGGATCATCTGCCTATAGATAGCACCGTAGCGATCTCTTTCATCAGCGACAAACTGGCCGCGGGCACCACCACGCTGTTCAGATTCGGCTTCAAGGCCGGCAAACATGTCGTTTAGTGCCGCTTCCTGCTGACGCTGAGCTTCACGGGCTTCTGCCGCTTTGCGCTCGGCTTCCTTACGGGCAGCCTCGGCCTTGCGCGCTGCTTCTTCCGCTTTTTTCTTCGCCGCTACCTGCGCCTTGCGTTCGGCTTCAGCCTTGACTGCTGCCGCTTCAGCTTGACGTGTGGCTTCCTCGGCCTTGCGTTGCTCGGCAACCTGGCGCTGACGTTCCTTTTCAGCTTTTCGTGCCGCTTCTTGTTTCACCTTGCGTTCGGCTTCTGCCTTGGCCGCTTGCTCTCGGGCAACACGTGCCGCCTCATCGGCTTTCCGCTTCTCTTCCGCCGCCTTACTTCGTTCAGCCGCCACTCGCTTACGCTCCTGTTCGGCTTCACGCGCTGCTTTTTCGGCTTTGAGTTTGTCCGCCTTAAGCTGACGTAAACGCTGCTCTTCTTCCCGACGCATTTTTTCCAATGCATCAGCTTGTTGCTCTAAACGCTTCAGCCTGTCTTGTTCGGCGGCTTTGGCCGCTTCACGTTGCTGGCGAATACGCTGCGCCTGCTGATTCACCAACGCAGGGTCTACCACCACCGCCTGAACGATGTTGCCCGACGGCTTCGGTTTTGTCATGACGAAATCCGATCCCCATAACAACATCACGACCAGTGAACCATGCATAAGTAACGAAATAATGAAGGCAGCACTGTAATCTTTCTTTTTCATCCTGCCTGCCTACTTATTGCTCTAATGGCTCGGTCATCAGGCCTACCGACCCAACACCAGCTTGATTAAGGGCATCGAGGGTTTCGATGATATAGGCATAGGGAGCGCGCGCATCACCGCCTACCAGCACCGCAGACTCAGGGTTCAGTTGCAACTCGGCACGCACCCGGGTTAGCAGGTCATTAAGGCCAAGCCCGCGCTGCATTTCCCGGTCATCCACACTGATGCCGAGGTGACCATCTTGGCTGACCTCAACAATAATTGGCGGCTTTTCGTTGTTCTCGCCGACCAGTTCCGCCGCGGTTTTAGCCGTGGTGGTACTCGGCAAGTCAACATCGACCCCCTGAGTAATGAACGGCGCTGTCACCATAAAGATGATTAACAATACGAACATTACATCGATATAAGGAACAACGTTGATCTCGCATGTAACTCTTCGCTTCTTCGGTTGATAAGCCATGCTATTTACTCCTGGTGAGCAGCAAATGCCTGGCGGTGCAAGATGCTTGAAAACTCTTCCATAAAGGTCGCATACGAGTGCTCAAGCTTAGACACCTGGTTGGTCAGCTTATTGAAAAACATCACTGCAGGGATTGCCGCAAACAGGCCGATCGCCGTCGCAATCAATGATTCGGCAATACCCGGGGCAACCATTGCCAAGGTCGCTTGCTTCACGGCACCTAGGGCAATAAAGGCGTGCATGATCCCCCATACGGTACCGAATAGGCCAATATACGGGCTAATAGAACCGACTGTCGCCAAGAACGGCAAGTTGGTTTCAAGTTCTTCCACTTCACGGGAAAGTGCGACGCGCATCGCACGGCCTGCCCCTTCCATTACCGCCTCCGGCGCTTTGCCGTTGTTACGGTGTAAACGGGCAAACTCTTTAAAACCGGCATGGAAGATTTGTTCGGTACCGGTCAGGCTATCTTTTCGCGCCTCGACTTCTTGGTAAAGCTGCGACAAGTCAACACCAGACCAAAAACGGTCTTCGAAGCGGTCCACATGATTTTTTGCCTGCGACAAGACTTGGGATCGTTTAATGATCATTGCCCAAGACGTGACCGACATACCCATCAAAATGAGTACAACAGCCTTACCCAGCAGGCTCGCCTGTAGGAAAAGATCTAAAATCGAAAGTTCAGCAGTCACTTAGTTATCTCCGATAAAATATGCTCTGGGATCTTGATAGGTTTCAACGTATCGGGGTGGACACAGGCTACCTGAATTGATGCACTACACAAGGTTTGCCCATTATTGTTAACTAAAACCTGACAAAATTCGATTGATGCCCGGCGTATAGTATTAGGCCAAGTTCGAACAATAAGCTGCTCATCCAATTTGGCGCCTTTGAGGTAGTCAACCTCCATATGTCTGACAACAAAACTGACTTTTTCGGCGAACAAGTCGTTAAGACTGACACCGACGTGGCGGAAGAGTTCCGTCCTCGCCCGCTCAAAAAACTTAATATAGTTAGCATGATAAACCAGGCCGCCTACGTCCGTATCTTCGTAGTAGACCCTAATCGGCCATTCAAATGGGTACTCTTCGGTCATTATCATTCCAACCTTGGTTTTCTATCACTTATACCCAAGCTACTTCAAGATGCAGGTTCAGCGAGAATTTATAAGCTTATAGACGAGGCATTGTTTAGATGATCTAGTGGTTCTAAATCGAAAAACAATAACGCTGTATATGAGCTTAGAAAACTCGCCCTTTGGGAGGGTGTCAGCGCATTCACTCCTTCGTTGAAGCTTTTTAAAAGGGAATGCCATTCCTGCAAACCTTCGCCTTGTATTGAATGCGCTGACATCCCTCTGAATCCTGCACCTTGATGTAACTTGGGTATATGCCAATGTATTTAGGCTTTTACTCAGTCGCTTACTATACCTAACTTGGCTACCCGATTGGAATCATGCATTGCGAGTAAACCTGCTGAGTTTTACGTTTTGATGACTTTATCACTCCCTATCATCCATTGTCGGTACGTTATCTGCATATATTTTATCCAGATATAAAAAAACAGCCCATTGCTTAATTGCAATGGGCTGTTTCAATTGTGTATTTTTGTGTCAGCGTGAGTAATTTTGCATCAACCCGTTACATTAACCGCAGAAACAAAATATACGCCAATATCGGCAACGAAAAGTACGGGGTGAAGAACACCTGCCAGTACCAATGGCGAGGCACAAAGCCAACGCCGAAGACCATCGCGGCACACGTTGCCCATATCAGGGCTGGCGAGATAATCGGTCCGAATCCGCCAATCGCCTGAGCGAAGAGTGTGGGTTCCCACACCACCAGTCCTGCCGATGCCAATGACATCAGCAGTGCCACTAAGCGCAGCAGACCAACGTCTACCCACTGGTGGACACGCTTCACCCAGTGATTGAGGTTACTCACCGATATCCTCTTTATCCATATTTTCTGTCGCTTCAAGCCACAGCGCGTTGATGATTCCGAATGAGCAGGCAAGAAGCACACCCAGGATCCAAGCGAAATACCACATAGTCTGTCTCCTTAGTACAGTGAGTTCTTGTTCTCTTCAATATATTGCGTATCAAGACGGCCAAACATCTTGTAGTAACACCAAGACGTGTACGCCAAGATAATTGGAACCATCACCGCTGCGACGCCTGTCATGATGTTCAGCGTCAGCTCAGAAGAGGTAGCATCCCACATGGTCAGGCTGTGACCCGGGATCAGGCTTGAAGGCATGATGAACGGGAACAGGGCAAAACCCGCCGTCAAGATCACACCCGCCATCGTCAGGCTCGATGTAACAAAGGCCAGCGCACCACGGTTGGCACGAGAACAAAGCACAGTCAGTACAGGCATCGCGACAGCCAAAAGCGGTGCAATCCATAATAGCGGATACGCATCGAAGTTATTAAATAGCGCACCGGTCTGACGAACAACCTCTTTCGTCAGCGGATTTGATGGTGCATCTTTAATAATTTCAGATGTAATCACATAACCTTCAATGCTCTGAGCCCAAAGACCAGCAATAGCAAAACAAACCGCCGTACCCACAGAAGTCAGCATCGCTACGCGACGAGCACGCTCACGGATGGCATCGGTCGTTTTCATCTGTAGGTATGCAGCCCCTTGGGTCGTGATCATCAGGATGCTCACGATACCGCATAGCAGGGCAAACGGGTTCAGCAGACCAAAGAACGATCCTTTATAAGTCGGGATCAGGAACTCGTTCAGCTCAAATGGTACACCTTGCATCAGGTTGCCAAATGCCACACCGAAGATAACAGGCGGAACGAAGCTACCGACGAAGATGGCTTTATCCCACGCTTCACGCCATTTTGGGTCTTCAATCTTTGAACGGTAGTCAAAACCGATCGGACGAAGCCAAAGTGCTGCTAGTGTAATGATCATGGCAAAGTAGAAGCCAGAGAACGCGGTTGCGTAAACCAATGGCCACGCCGCAAACAGCGCACCACCTGCGGTGATCAGCCAAACTTGGTTACCATCCCAGTGAGGGGCAATCGAGTTAATCATTACTCGGCGTTCGCTGTCTGTCTTACCGATAATACGGGACAGTACACCGACACCCATGTCAAAACCATCGGTGACGGCGAAACCGATGCATAGCACACCGATCAACGCCCACCAGATAAATCGCAATACTTCATATTCAAACATTGCTTAACTCTCCCTGATTATGCTTCAACCTGACGCGATACCACATTCTGTGGTGCATCATTAGTTTCAAAGTGGTAGCGGCCAGTTTTCAGGCTGCTAGGACCTAGACGAGCAAACTTGATCATCAGGTACAATTCAGCAATCAGGAACACTGTGTACAGTGCAATAATTGCCAGCAAAGAAGTGATGATGTCTGACGGTGTCAGGTTAGACACAGCCATCGACACCGGTAGAATTTCACCAACCGCCCATGGTTGACGACCATATTCGGCAACAAACCAGCCGGCTTCTACTGCAATCCAAGGTAGTGGTAGACCGTATAGCGCGGCTTTCAGTACCCATTTGTTATCAGTGATCTTATGACGGCAAGACTGAACAAATGCCGCACCGATAATACCCAGCATCAGGAAGCCACACGCCACCATGATACGGAAGCTCCAAAATAGCGGCCATACTGTTGGGATAGAATCATCGGCAGCACGCGCAATGTCTTCTTCTGTCGCATCAACAACGTTGTCAGCATAAGGCTTAACCAGGAAGCCATAGCCCAGATCATGCTTAACCTCATCGAACGCGGCAATGTTTTCCGGTGTCTTATCACCAGCACGCAGTTTCTCAAGTAGGCCATAAGCAATCATACCGTTACGGATACGCTCTTCGTGCTCGGCTTTCAGGTCGCGTAGGCCTGTTACTTCAGTGTCGAAAGAACGCGTTGCGATAATACCCATTACGTAAGGGATCTTGATCGCATAATCTGTTTCCATGGTCTCCTGATTTGGAATACCAAACAGCGTGAAGGCAGCTGGCGCTTCTTCTGTATGCCATTCCGCTTCAATCGCGGCTAGTTTGGTTTTTTGAACGTCGCCTAGCTCGTAGCCTGATTCGTCACCCAGTACGATTACAGATAAGATAGATGCCATACCGAATGCCGCAGCAATCGCGAATGAACGGCGCGCAAAAGCAATATCGCGACCTTTAAGCAAGTAGTAAGAACTGATAGCCAGTACGAACATCGCGCCGGTTACGTAACCAGATGCAACAGTGTGAACGAATTTCACCTGTGCAACCGGGTTAAGTACCACTTCTGCAAAACTTACCATTTCCATACGCATGGTTTCGAAGTTGAACTCTGCACCTACAGGGTTCTGCATCCAACCGTTAGCAACAAGAATCCATAGCGCCGAGAAGTTAGAGCCAAGAGCCACTAGCCAAGTCACAGCAAGGTGCTGACGCTTGGATAGACGATCCCAACCAAAGAAGAACAGGCCGACTAGAGTAGATTCAAGGAAGAAAGCGATAAGTGCTTCGATAGCCAGTGGCGCACCGAAAATATCACCTACGTAGTGGGAGTAGTATGCCCAGTTTGTGCCAAACTGGAACTCCATGGTAAGACCCGTGGAAACACCCAGGGCAAAGTTAATGGCAAAAAGCTTACCCCAGAACTTGGTCATGTCCTTGTAGATTTGCTTTCCAGTCATTACGTAAACCGACTCCATGATGGCTAGCAGGAAAGCCATACCGAGAGTCAGTGGGACGAACAAAAAGTGATACATCGCAGTTAATGCGAACTGTAACCGCGATAGTTCGACGATATCAGTGAACATTGAGAACTCCTTCTTTCGCCAGGCTGACTGACGACAGTACAACACCGTGCACTTATGGTTGGGCTTAGCAAAATGTAGCCAAACGTCGTCGCAATTTTGTCACCTTCCTGGTTGCCATCATTGTATTTATTAACGGCATCCTTGATATGTTGCGACACTGTACCAAATTAGTTAATTTGTTGTTAAGCTACAGCTAATAAAGTCATTGCTAATATTACTGACATTCGCTCTCGGGCTCAATGGATTTATCGCACAATTTGCTTTGATAAATATCAATAAACCCCGCTCATTTATTAACCACCCGCATCTTGATTGACCCAGATCAAACTATTACCATCCGTTTAGGACACTGAAAGCAAGAGAATAAAACGTCGGTTTTTTAAATCTTCGACCGCCCTATTCATGCCACTTCACATTCTGTTTTATCCCTTCATATTTTGGCTGGTTATCCTTAGAAAAAAGAGGATTGAATATACTTGAACGGGTTATTAAGCCACCAGCATTCATCATCCATTGCTGAAAAATCAGTAGGTACAGTCACTAATAGGCACATATTCGAATTAGATTAAGTAATCCGAAATTTAAATTTAATTCGCTTTTGGCGAAGTGAAAAACATCTATAATCAGCCCCAGAAACAGATAAAGCCGCCCAGAGACTAAAAGTCCTCTTTTTGGCGGGTTGTAGGCTGTTTCCCCAACCACATTGATTTAGATTGAGGAAGTAGATATGGCTCGTTTTTTTGAAAAAATCATTGCGCTTTACCAACCAAGCTTTGCTGAAATGTATAAAAGCAACTACTAAAAAGCGCTCACAAAGCAACCAAACGCTACAGCGACTGCAAAAGATACGATATTTTTTGTCTGTAAGATGCACTTGATATGTCACAGACTTGTAACGATAGAAACAGCAGTTAAACAAAAATCGGTTGTGCTAGGTGTTAAAAACAAAAACGAGGCCATATGGCCTCGTTTTTTTTGGGGGGTCAATTTAACGTTTTATTCAAACAACCGGCGGTGAACCTTAATCACCGCTTTTTATCGACTGTTTTACTTGGTTTCCGGCACATCAAACCCGAAATGCAAATAAGCACGGTGGGTGGCAATGCGACCACGCGGCGTACGTTGCAGGAAGCCCTGCTGGATCAAATACGGCTCAAGCACATCTTCGATGGTATCACGCTCTTCACCGATAGCCGCCGCAAGGTTGTCCAAGCCAACCGGACCGCCCATGAACTTATCAATAATTGCCATAAGCAACTTGCGGTCCATGTAATCAAAACCGCTGCTATCGACATCCAGCATATCCAGCGCTTTGGCAGCCACATCCGGACAAATATGACCATTGCCTTTCACTTCGGCAAAGTCACGTACCCGGCGCAACAAGCGGTTAGCGATACGGGGTGTCCCACGGGCACGCATTGCCACTTCCATCGCACCGGCTTCTTCCATCGATAAATCTAGGCAATTAGCACTACGCTGGACAATGCCTTTCAGATCTTCCACCTTGTAGTATTCAAGGCGCTGGGTAATACCAAAACGATCTCGAAGCGGAGATGTCAGTGAGCCGGCACGGGTTGTCGCACCGATCAAAGTAAACGGCGGCAGGTCAATCTTAATTGAGCGGGCTGCCGGCCCCTCACCAATCATAATATCCAGCTGGTAGTCTTCCATTGCTGGATACAATATTTCTTCTACCTGCGGGCTGAGACGGTGGATCTCATCAATGAACAAGACGTCATTTTCTTCGAGGTTGGTCAGCAATGCCGCCAGATCACCGGCTTTTTCCAATACCGGGCCTGACGTGGTACGGATACTCACACCCATCTCGTTGGCAACAATGTTAGCCAAGGTGGTTTTACCCAAGCCCGGAGGGCCAAAAATCAGTAAGTGATCCAAGGCTTCATCACGTAGCTTGGCAGCCTGAATGAAGATCTCCATTTGACCACGAACATGATCCTGCCCCTTGTAGTCTTCGAGCAACTTGGGACGGATCGCGCGATCGATAATGTCTTCTTCGCGCGTGGTAGGGAACTCATTGGCGACCAATCTGTCTGCTTCTATCATCAAGCTTACCTAAATACCGAAACCTAAAACTAAACGAGCAACCACGAATTACACCATTGAACGCAGGGCGTCACGAATAATCATTTCACTGGTCATCTCCGGCTGGGCAACTTGTGCAACCACTTTCGATGCTTGCTGAGGTTTGTAACCCAGTGCAACCAGCGCACTGACCGCCTCATCTTCGGCACGTGCCTGTGATGCCGTATCTTGTACTGGTGCGTTCGAGGCCGCCGTATCCAGGGCAGGGGTGAACAGATCGCCCTCACCCCAGCCTTTGAGGCGGTCTTTCATTTCCACCACCAAGCGTTCGGCAGTCTTCTTGCCCACCCCCGGAATTTTGACCAAGGTGGTGACATCTTCGTTTTCAACACTTAGGACAAACTGGCTCGCTGTCATTGCCGAAAGGATAGCCAGACCCAATTTAGGGCCAACACCATTGGCTTTGATCACTTCGCGGAACAGATCTCGCTCGCTTTTTTTATTGAAGCCATACAGCAGTTGGGCATCTTCACGCACCACAAAGTGGGTCGAGATAATCGCTTCCTGGCCAACTTGCGGCAGCTCGTAAAAGCAGCTCATCGGCATCTGAACTTCATAGCCCATGCCGTTCACCTCAAGCAATACTTCAGGTGGTTGTTTTTCAATGATGATTCCACGTAGTCGGCCAATCACAGCAAGATCTCTTTTCTCAATCCAAAAAATTGGCTCTAGGATAGTAAAGAGCTGGATGTATATCCAGCTCTTTTTTCATTTACAAAGGCCGTCGCTAGACAAACCCTATGCCACTTTCTGGCGCATTCCCACTACCTGATTAAGGCTCTCAGCCAATGCATTGAGCTGCTCTACCTGCTCCGCTAATAGCGCACCTTGGGCAGCAACGGCATCAGATACCTGATTGGTTTCGACCACACTGCTGGCGACTGCCTGGCTGGCACATGTCAGTTCCCTAAGCGCTTCAACCTGCTGGCTAATGGTTTCGGCCAGTTGGCTAACGTCCACCGAGACACTGCTGACCTGATCGATGATCCCACTCAGCTCTGTGGTGCTGCTTTCAATAACGGTCTGCCCTTGTGATACCTCACGCCGGCTTCGCTCCAGCAAGGCACGGATATCCACCGCCGAACTGTTACTTTTGGCAGATAACTCACGGACCTGCTCTGCCACAACGGCAAAGCCCCTGCCCTGCTCACCGGCCCGAGCGGCTTCAATGGCTGCGTTCAGTGCCAGCAAATTGGTTTGCTCGGCGACGGAAGTGATCACATCGGCCACCGACATAATCTCATCATTGCTGCTCAGGATCCGGGCTATGGCCTCTTTGGATGCCTGAAGGGATTCGGAGCTGGTTGCGGCTTGACGGTAGATAATATCACTGCGCTGTTTTAGCTCAGTCACAAACTGATCAGATGCTTCCATCCCTTGAGTGAGGTGTTTCACTTGCTCA
This sequence comes from Photobacterium lutimaris, assembly GCF_003025555.1. Lineage (GTDB taxonomy): Bacteria > Pseudomonadota > Gammaproteobacteria > Enterobacterales > Vibrionaceae > Photobacterium > Photobacterium lutimaris. The sequence continues at coordinate 89,509 of NZ_PYMH01000009.1, forward strand.
CTCATTTGCTCTGCAGCACTGGCCTGTGACTCACAATTGACATTCAACGTCCCTACCTGCTGGTGCAGTTCTGATGATTGCTGCTCAATCACCCCCGATACCTGAGTCAGCGATTCGGCATTGCCACTGGCCTGATCCAACACCTCTGAAAGCTGATTTGCCCCTTGCTTGGCCTGTACCGCAATCGCCTCGCTCGCATGGTGGGCTGACTCGGCCTGCTCAATCGCCGCTTGCCTTTGCCGAGATACCCACGCTTGGGCAACGACAATCACAACCAATGGCAGTAAGAAGCCTGACCAAGTCTCAATGGCAAGGGACGTTGAACTGAGTTCCACGTTGGGGAAAACCTGCCCCGATAAATGGCCGTTCACCATCCAGCCGGAAATCAAGACCACCAGAAATGACCACGCTGTTGCCATAAACAGCTTTGCCGATAGGTAAAAAGCCACGATCAACAACGGCAACCAGAAGGACTGAGTCGATTGTGCAATACCGCCAGTTTGGTAAATGATATTGACCGCGTGGATCACCATACCAAGAAAGCCGATGTTCAAGGCTGCTTCGGCCTGCTTACTAAGCCTAAACACCCCCCCCGCTAGGCATTCTAGCGCCACCAGTAAAATAGACGTCATGACCAGTGCACTGTGGCCGTGTTCATACCACTTGAACAGGCTATATAGCCCGACAAAGAAAGAGGTTAGCGTAAAAAACAAAAAGGTATCGACGTAGCGCGCGTCTTCGCCCTGCCAACTTATCGTGGTTGGCATAAACAGCGCTCGCCAAAGTGCCAATGGCGTCATGGAATCCGTTCCTTATTTTATTTGGATTATTTTTATCAGGTAATTGTTATCAGGTATTGTTTCGAGTATTTATGGATTTACTCAGCAGTAGTCACCATCACAGGGTCATATGACCTCTGACCAATATATGCCAATAAACAATATCGTTACATAATAAAAAAGCAGCCAAAGGCTGCTTTTTTGATCAAACACTCATTATACAAGTAAGATACTCACAAGATAACGCTTTGTATTATTGATGATTATCGATAACGTCCACGGCGAGCTCCACGAGCTTGGCCAGCCATGGCGATCAGTGTTTTATGTGTATGGGCATGACAGATCGCCACCGCCAGTGCATCGGCGGCATCGGCCTGGGGTTTACCCGGCAGCTTGAGTACCGAGCAGACCATGTGCTGGACCTGTGCTTTGTCAGCTCCACCGGTTCCGACTACCGCCTGCTTAATCAAACGAGCAGCGTATTCACTGACGGGCAAATCGGCGTTCACTGCGGCAACAATGGCACTGCCACGGGCTTGACCCAACTTCAGCGCCGAGCTGGCATTTTTTCCCATGAAGACTTCTTCGATGGCAAAAGCATCAGGCTGGAATTGGGTAATGACCTCACTCACTCCAGCATAGATTTGCTTGAGGCGACCCGGGATATCCTCGACAGAAGTACGAATACAACCACTGCCAAGATATTCAAGATGTCGCCCAACTTGACGGATCACACCGTATCCGGTGATCCTTGAACCGGGGTCAATCCCTAAAATAATAGACATAGTTTTCAGGCGTTACAGCTGCGCCGCAACCTCATCAGAAATTTCACCGTTATGGTAAACTTCCTGAACATCGTCCAAATCTTCAAGTGCATCAATCAAACGAAGCAATTTAGGTGCCGTGTCCGCATCCAGTTCAGCTTTGGTTGAAGGCACTAACGTTACTTCTGCATTCTGCGCTTCAAAACCCGCAGCATCCAATGCATCTTTAACAGCACCGAATTCAGCCGGCGTCGTAAACACGTCGATAGAACCGTCGTCATTAGTTTCAACATCGTCAGCACCGCCTTCCAGCGCCGCTTCCATTATCGCATCTTCGTCTAAGCCTGCCGCGTAAGAAATCACACCTTTCTTATCAAACAGGTAACTCACACTGCCATCGGTACCTAGGTTACCGTTCGCCTTTGAGAATGCATGGCGTACGCCTGATACCGTGCGGTTACGGTTGTCAGTCATGCACTCAACCATCACCGCGGTACCTGCAGGACCGTAACCTTCATAGATCACGGTTTCCATGTTGTCTTCACCCTCACCACCGGCACCACGGCTAACAGCACGGTTGACAGTATCGCGGGTCATATTGTTCGATAGCGCTTTATCAATGGCAGCTCGCAGACGTGGGTTATTGTCAGGTTCGGCGCCGCCTTCTTTTGCAGCTACAACAATTTCGCGGATTAGCTTAGTGAAAATTTTACCGCGTTTCGCATCCTGTGCTGCTTTACGGTGTTTGATATTGGCAAATTTACTGTGACCAGCCATTTCATTCTCCGGATTTTATTAGGCTATCTATGCCCAAGTTTCACAATTTGTAGGGTATATACCCAAGTAACCTTAAAAGAGCATCTTCAGCAAGCGTGTAGCCTAAGCCTTAAATTTGAAGTCACTTGGGTATATAGGTTAGAAAAAAAGACTGGCCTTTCGGCCAGTCTGTTTTGTTCGCTTATTGCTTATTTCTGCTCGGCGTTTTCTTTCTTCGCCAAACTAACCGCAATCGACAGCTCTTCAAGCGCAGCTGGGTTTGCCAGGCTCGGCGCATCTGTCAGTAGACATGACGCAGCTGTCGTTTTAGGGAACGCGATAACATCACGGATGTTATCTGTACCACAAAGAAGCATAACTAGACGGTCAAGACCGAAAGCAAGGCCTGCATGTGGTGGCGTACCGTACTTCAATGCTTCAAGTAGGAAACCGAACTTCGCTTTTTGCTCTTCAGCTTCAATACCTAGAATGCTAAATACGGCTGATTGCATATCTGCATTGTGGATACGAACAGAACCACCGCCGACTTCGTAGCCGTTGATAACCATATCGTAAGCATTTGAGTTAGCCGCTGCAGGGTTAGCAGCAAGTTCTTCTGGGCTTACGCCAAGCGGTGACGTGAACGGATGGTGCATCGCGTGTAGGTTACCTTCGTCGTCTTCCTCAAACATAGGGAAGTCGATAACCCATAGTGGTTTCCATGCTGACTTATCAGTCAATTCAAGGTCTTCACCTAGTTTAAGACGAAGTGCACCCATTGCTTCAGTTACAACACGCTTGCTATCAGCACCGAATAGAATGATGTCACCCGTTTCAGCTTCAGTGCGATCAAGAATTGCGTTAACAACGTCTTCGTTTAGGAACTTAGCAACAGGAGATTGAACACCTTCTAGGCCCGCAGCACGGTCGTTCACTTTCATCCAAGCTAGACCTTTCGCACCGTAGATACCGACGAACTTAGTGTATTCGTCGATTTGCTTACGAGACAGTGACGCGCCACCTGGTACGCGAATAACCGCTACACGGCCTTTTTCATCATTCGCAGGACCAGAGAACACTTTGAATTCAACATCTTTCAGAATGTCAGCCACATCAACAAGCTCAAGAGGGTTACGTAGATCTGGCTTATCAGAACCAAAACGACGCATCGCTTCTTCAAACTGCATGATTGGGAATGCGCCAAGATCTACGTTTAGCAGTTCTTTCCACATTTCAGTGATCATACGCTCAGTCACTTCACGCACTTCAGGTGCCGTTAGGAAAGAGGTTTCGATATCGATTTGAGTAAATTCAGGCTGACGGTCAGCACGTAAATCTTCATCACGGAAACATTTAACGATCTGGTAGTAGCGATCGAAGCCAGACATCATTAGCAGCTGCTTGAATAGCTGTGGTGACTGAGGCAATGCGTAAAAACTGCCTTTGTGAACACGGCTAGGTACCAAGTAGTCACGAGCACCTTCTGGTGTCGCTTTAGTCAGTACTGGTGTTTCGATATCTAGGAATAGGTTGTCATCAAGGAAACGACGAACAAAGCTTGATGCTTTTGCACGTAACTTGATGCGGTCACTCATTTCTGGACGACGAAGATCAATATAGCGATACTTTAAGCGTTGCTCTTCAGAGTTCGTTTGGTTGAAATCTAGAGGAAGCGCTTCTGAGCGGTTAATGATCTCAAGACCCGTTGCTAGTACTTCAACTTCACCGGTAGCCATGTCTTTGTTTACTTGGCTTTCAGGACGAGCACGTACTTCACCAGTAAAACGAATACAGAATTCGTTGCGCAGCTGGTTCGCGACTTCGAATACTTCTTTCATATCCGGATCAACGACTACCTGAACAATCCCTTCACGGTCTCGCATATCAACGAAAATTAGACCGCCTAAATCACGGCGACGGTTAACCCAGCCGCATAACTCTACTGTTTGCCCTGCTAGGGACTTGTTCAGGTGACCACAATATTGGGTGCGCATATGAAATTCCCGATCTGTTTACTAACTTTCCTGTGCGTATGGCTGTGCCCAAAGCAACCAGTCATACACAAGCTGAATCCTTCCCGGCCAATTTGACTAAACTTCACACAACTATGGCGCTAAGTCGGGCCGAGAGACAAAAATAACGACGCATTATATACCCAAGCGCCTTCAACATACATGATCAGCGAGAATTAATTGGCAAACAGCCACAACAACGAACCATTAAGCTGGCAGCCCTTCTCTGGCATAGCACTTTGTATTTTGAAAAGACTAGGGGAATAAAGCGAAATACCACTTTAGGGAAAAGTCGCTAACAAGATCAAGGAAAAACCTGTTTTCGGTGACCTAAAAGATTGACCTAGCACTAAAAGCCTTTGCACAATGGGCGCTACTTCTCACTTTGGAAGCCTTGCTATGCCGTTAACTCAAGTCAACCTCCCTGTTCGACTCGGCCTTGCCATGTGGTCTCACAACCATTGGCAACAGAGCCTATACGGTAGTGGTTGCAAAGCAGGCGAGCGACTCGCGAAGTATGCCGAGGTTTTTCACACGGTCGAGGGTAACACCACCTTCTATGCCACACCGGGGATCCCCACGGTAAAGAAATGGCATCAAGCCACCAGCGATCATTTCCGTTTTACCTTCAAGCTACCGCAGGCCATTACCCACCAGAACCAACTGGTACACTGCGATCAGTTGTTGGCTGACTTCTTTAGCACTATGGCACCACTCGAAGACAAGGTAGGCCTGTGGAAAATCCAACTGCCGGCCCAGTTTGGTCCTACTGCCCTGCCTGCGCTGGAAAAATTTCTTAAAAGGTTGCCAAGTCACTACCCAGCTGGTGTCGAAGTACGCCATCCGGCCTTTTTTGCCAAGGGCGAGGAAGAAAAGCAGCTCAATCGCTTATTAGTCGAACACGGAGTCAACCGTATAATCATGGACAGCCGCCCTGTGTTCGCTGCACGACCCAACACGGAGGCAGTGATTGATGCCCACCAGAAAAAGCCCAAGGTTCCAGTACATGCCATCGCCACAGCAGACTATCCGATGATCCGGTTTATCGGCCATCCCGATGATGCCAGCAACGATGCCTTTTTTGCCAATTGGCTAGTCCGCCTGCCCCAATGGCTTCGCGACGGCAAGCAGCCTTACCTGTTCATCCACACCCCAGACAATAACCATGCCCCTGAGCTGGCGACTAGGCTCTACCGCTTGCTGCAGCAGAAGGTCACGGAAACCCATTTACCTGATACTGAACTACCTAAGGCTGAGCCCGATCCTCAGATAACCTTACTATAAGGTGGGACAACACGTTACGCTCAACCCACGGCAAATTATGATAAAAAAGCTCGTGAATTTCATACATTACCGTATTCGGGCGGAGAGATTCCTTGATTCAAAATTAACTACCCAAAGCCATTAACCGTCAGAACAAAAATAGAAATGTTTATAGACTCTAATAAATGAAACAAAAAACGGAAGAAAAACAACCATAAAAAAACCATGTAAATAACTATTCAAATAAAATTATTGTAAAATAATCCGACACTTTACAGCAGTACATTTAGTTTAATTTCAAGTCAAAATCAAACCATTAAAAATAATATTAATAAAAACGCAAAAAATTCAAACCAATCTTTATAAGGACAGAAATTGGATATAAGCTCTATAGTGAAATTTAAGAAAAGGATGCGCTATGAAATTTTATAATAAAATTATACCCGCGATAACTATTTCACTCACATCGCTTTCCATTCATGCGACACCGATTGACATCATGAATGAATATAACTTGATTGTATTCGAGGACTTAGACTCGAACAGTGAAGTTGAAGGCAAGACCATTGTAATGGGCGATATCAACGGCACATCGTCGAATTATGGTATTCATCTACCTGTCGCTACTGCTCCAGAAGACTCACTGATCATCGGCGGTAACAACAATTCGACTCTAAATATAAGTAGTGGCTATAACGTTGCCCTTGGCGGATTAGACAATGGGACAATAAATCTTAATGGTGGCGGAACGATTAATAATATATCAGCTTATGACTTACCTGGTATTAAAACTGAGCTAACCGATTTTTCAATATTTTTAAGGGATCTGGCAGGCAACTCCACACTGATGACGCCTGTGTCATGTTGTGGCACCGCATCATTTGATGTGAATAGCAGTGTTGGCAGTGATCTCGCTATATTTGATTTTCAAGCAAATGATTTCTTTGAAAATGGTTTTATTCAACAGTACGATGTCAACTTTAATTCGCAAACCCCTTCGGCTATCATCATGAATGTTGGCGGAACCGTTATTGACGATACTTTATTTACAGCTAATGCTGTGGGGAATATTGTTAATGATGCAACAAGAGAGCTTATTATTTGGAATTTCTATGAAGCAGTAACCATTGATTTAACTAAGCAACTTAATGGTAGTCTGCTGGCTCCTTTAGCTGCACTGTCCAATGCGACGCCAATCGAAGGTTCCGTGGTGGTCAATTCATTCGTCCAACGCGGTGAGATACACGACCCGACGTTTAACGGGTTTATCGATTTGGGCTTAGACGATGAAGTGATCGATGATGAAGTCGTCGATATTCCAGAACCGTCCTCTTTAGCATTCTTCGGTATGGGATTACTGAGCCTGTCTGCTTGGCGCCGTCGTCAAGCTAACAAACCTGTTTTAAGATGACAGCACCGGCTTATCGCTTATGAATGAAAAGGGTCAGGCAGCCGTCTGACCTTTTCATTTTCTCAATGGCGGAGATAGCGCAAGCCGAAGTAATGTAATTTTGTTGCACCTGCCAGCGGTTATCTATTTACATTTATCCAATCGTGCGAAGCAGGATCCTCAAACCATCACAAAAACAATAAAGACAAATGGCCTCATTTTCACTACAATACGCGACCTTTCAGCGGTGATGGATCACCTCAGTATGTTGACTCACGCTAAAGGCGTAAAAAGTTCATACTTATCATTTTGGATTTCTGTTTTTTTGTATAGATGAGGTTCGTGAAGATGGCCGGTCACGACAATATTTTTGCGGCACCGATAGATAAAATCGGTGATTTTACGTTTGACGAACGCGTTGCTGAAGTTTTCCCGGATATGATCCAACGTTCAGTGCCGGGTTACAGCAATATCATTTCAGCGATTGGCATGCTCGCTGAGCGCTTCGCCAAGCCACACTCGAAAGTGTACGATTTGGGCTGCTCGCTAGGCGCAGCAACCTTGTCTATGCGCCGCCATATCCAACAAGAAGGTTGTGAAATCATCGCGGTCGACAATTCCAGCGCCATGGTTGAACGTTGCCGCTTGCATATCAACGCCTACCGCTCAGATACCCCAGTCCAAGTCGTTGAAGCCGACATCCGTGATATGGATATCAACGATGCTTCCGTCGTAGTGCTGAACTTCACCCTTCAGTTCCTGGTGCCAGAAGATCGTCAAACACTGCTTGAAAAAATTTATGCCGGCTTGCGCCCTGGGGGCATATTGATCCTGTCAGAAAAATACATCTTCGACGATGAGCGTGCCCACGAACTGCTTATCGATTTGCACCACGACTTCAAGCGTGCCAATGGCTACAGCGAACTGGAAATTAGCCAAAAACGCAGTGCCATTGAAAACGTCATGCTGCCAGACAGCATTGATACCCATAAGCAGCGCTTTGAAAAAATTGGCTTCACAAGCTCAGAAGTCTGGTTCCAATGTTTCAACTTCGGCTCGATGTTTGCCATTAAATAAGGTTTCTATTGTCTATGTTTACTTTTGCGGAGTTTTACCAGCTCCTTGCCCAGCATGAAACACTGCGCCCATGGCTAAACACCCTGCCAAAACAACTGAGTGACTGGGAAGAGCAAGCCCATGGTGACATGGCACGCTGGATGCGTGCCCTGAAGAAATTCCCCACTGACAGACCGGATATCATCGACCTGAAAAATGCGGTCAGCGTTCGTAATGAAGACGGTATTGCCGACGGCGAGCAAAAACGCCTTGAAAGCTTGCTACGCTTGCTCCACCCATGGCGTAAGGGCCCTTATCAAATGCACGGCATCGATATCGATACCGAGTGGCGCTCAGATTGGAAGTGGGATCGTGTCCTACCACATATCTCTCCACTTAAAGGCCGCACGGTCTTGGATGTCGGTTGTGGTAATGGTTACCACATGTGGCGCATGCTGGGTGAAGAAGCCAAGCTGACTGTCGGTATCGACCCATCGAATCTATTCCTCATCCAGTTCGAGGCGATCAAGCGCCTAATGGGCATGGACGAGCGTGCCTATCTGCTGCCACTGGGTATTGAGCAGCTGCCTGAACTTAAAGCCTTTGATACCGTGTTTTCTATGGGTGTGCTTTATCACCGCCGCTCTCCGCTCGATCACATCATCCAGCTCAAGAACCAGCTGCGCAAAGACGGTGAGCTGATCCTTGAAACCCTGGTGATTGATGGCGATGAAAATGCGGTGTTGGTGCCGACCCACCGCTACGCCCAGATGCACAACGTCTACTTCTTCCCGTCGGCCAAGGCGCTGAAGGTGTGGATGGAGAAATGCGGCCTAGTGGACGTGAAAATCGTCGACGAGTGCGTCACCACCACCGACGAGCAACGTTCGACCGACTGGATGACGAATAATTCCCTACCGGAATATCTCGACCCGGCGGATCCGTCGAAAACGGTCGAAGGTTACCCTGCGCCAAAACGCGCCGTGCTAATTGCTCGAAATCCTGACTAACTACTGACAAGGGATGCTGTTCGCATCCCTTTTTGTCAGGTAAAATATTGCCGCCTAACAAAAAAGAAGTACTCTTGGAGATATAATGCTTCGCCGCTTTGTACCATTACTGACCTTTGCTGTCCTTTCTGGCTGTAGCCTTACCCAGCCACAACAAGAGCAAACTATGCAAGCAATTAACGTCATGGAAGATCGTGTCAATTTCCAGCTTGCAACTATGATCAAACAAATTGATGACCAAAACGTCTATATTGCTAACTTGGAAAGGGAAATATCCACCCTGTCGCAAGACATGAGCCAGCGCTATACTGATTCGACTCTACTTGCTTTCGATGAAGAGGAAGAAGAGAAAGCCCCTGTACCTGTTATCATCGATAACGATCCGCGTATTGCCCATGGCAAAGTGATTCTGGGTGAAGAAGAGTGGGTATGGCTGGACACTACCCAAAGTTTTTATAAAGCCCGTATTGATACCGGGGCAACCACCTCGTCAGTCAGTGCTACCAACATCCAGATATTTGAGCGCGATGGCAAAGAGTGGGCACGATTCAATCTGAACCACACGTCGAACGAAAATCCGAATGAGGCCGATATTGTTGAGGCACCCGTGGTGCGCTGGGTGAAAATCCGCCAAGCCAGTGCTAACGGTGTTAACCGTCGTCCTGTCGTTGAAGCATGGGTGAAACTCGGTCAACTTCATGAAAAAGCACAATTTACGTTGGCAGACCGCACACAAATGGCCTATCCAGTATTATTAGGGCGAGAGTTTTTTAAAGACATCGCACTTGTTGATGTGGGCAAAAAGTTTGTTCAGGGAATGAATGAACAACAAGTACAACAAAACTAATAACAAATGATGAGGACGTCATGACATCAAGAATCCCGTTTTATTTTCTTATTACCCTGCTAGTCATCGCGGGTGCGGCACTGAGTATGTACCGCCACGATGTCTACGGGGTGCCATGGACGCCGGGTGAAGAGCGTGCGCTATGGGAACTCGAGGCACGTATTGAGTTTGATGCGATTGGTGACCCGGTCAAAGTATCCATGGCGGCACCGGAAACTCAGCAGGGTTTTACCCAGATTGATGAAAGTACCTCATCACCGGGTTATGGCGTCGCTCTTATCGACACGAACAAAGGTCGCCGTGCTGAATGGTCTATCCGCGAAGCAGCCGGCAAGCAAATCCTGTATTACAAAACCCAAATGCTGGTCGACGATCAGGCAAGCTTCAACATGGCACCGCCTAAAGGCGATACCATTGCCGTTAGCCTGGATAACCCACAACAGACCGCCGCAACAGCCCTACTCGATCAAGCCCGCAGCCTGTCTTCTGACAACACCACGCTAACCCGTGAGCTGATAAAGCAATTTAACGACCGTAATAACCAAAATGCGGCCTTGTTGCTCAACAGCCTGAGCCGCGAGCAAGCTATCATCAATTTGCTTTCTCTGGAAAAAGTCCACGCCCGGATTGTTGGAGGCTTGCAGCTTGAAGATGGTCGACGTCGCCAAAGCATTACCCCAATGGTAGAGGTGTGGGGAGGTCAGACTTGGGAACTGTTTGACCTTCAAACCGGCCAAGAAGGTAAGCCTGACAACATTCTACTTTGGAACCAGCAAGGGCACTCTTTGCTGGACGTTATCGGTGGCCGCAACTCTAATATCAGCTTCTCGATCATTGCTCAGGACATCACACCGCAGCAGGCAACCCGTGAAAAAGTTCAAGCCGAAGATCTACTGAACTTCTCGATCCACAGCTTACCGGTTGAAGAGCAGGCCATGTTCAAGACCATTATGCTGGTGCCTATCGGTGCACTGATTGTGGTATTCCTGCGTATCATTGTCGGCCTGAAAACCTCTGGTACCTTCATGCCGGTTCTTATCGCGGTAGCCTTTGTTCAGACCCAGCTGGTAACAGGTATTCTTGGCTTCTTGCTCATTGTCGGCACCGGTTTGGTGATCCGTAGCTACCTGTCCAAGCTTAACTTGCTTCTGGTGGCGAGGATATCTGCGGTGATCATCACCGTTATTATGATTATCTCCGTCTTTACCGTGGTCGCCTTCAAAATTGGCTTGGTCGAAGGCCTTACCATCACCTTTTTCCCAATGATCATCCTATCGTGGACTATCGAACGGATGTCCATCCTGTGGGAAGAGGAAGGGGCGAAGGAAGTACTCGTCCAAGGTGGTGGCTCGCTACTGACCGCGGTATTTGTCTACTTGGCGATGACTAACCCATTGATCCGCCACCTGACATTCAATTTTATTGGTATCCAGCTGCTCATTTTGGCACTGATCCTGATGCTCGGTAACTACACTGGCTACCGTTTGAGTGAGCTACGACGCTTCAAGCCACTAGCGGAGGACTAAGCTATGTCACTGTTTTCACAGTTTACGTCTCCGTTCAAGCTGCGAGACCGCGGCATTATGGGGATGAACCAGCGTAACCACAGCTACATCGGCCGTTACAACGACCGTAGCCTATACCCGTTGGTTGACGACAAGCTGAAAACCAAGCTGATTGCCAAACAGGCCGGTGCCACGGTGCCTGAACTGATTGGCGTTATCGACAGCCAGGTTTACGTCAGACGCGTCCATGACATGGTCAAAGACTGGCCAGGCTTTGTGATCAAGCCAGCCCAGGGATCCGGTGGTAAAGGGATCTTGGTCGTGGTCAAACACAAGGACGGGGTTTACGTAAAACCATCCGGCGCTGAGATCAACAAACAAGACGTCGAGCGACACATCACCAACACCTTGGCGGGACTGTTCTCGCTGGGGGGGAAAAACGATGTGGCGATGATCGAGAACCTGATCCAGTTTGATGACGTTTTCGATGGTTTCAGCTACGAAGGCGTGCCTGATGTCAGGGTTATCGTTTTCAAAGGCTACCCGGTAATGGCAATGATGCGCTGCTCCACAGCAGCGTCTGACGGAAAAGCCAACTTGCACCAAGGTGCTGTAGGTGTCGGTATCGATATTGCCACAGGCAAAGCGATCCGAGCTGTCCAATTTGACCAACCCGTTGAGCGTCACCCGGATACGGACCGTCTGCTTAGTGAACTGGCAGTGCCTAATTGGCTGAAGCTGCTCGCCTTAGCCTCCAGTGCCTGGGAAATGACCGGATTGGGTTACATGGGTACCGACATGGTGCTTGATAAAGTTCAAGGGCCAATGGTTCTAGAGCTCAATGCCCGGCCGGGGCTGGCGATTCAAACCGCCAATGGAGCCGGCCTGTTGCCGCGCCTTCGGCACATTGAAAACCTCGGTGTACCGTCCAAGCCGCCAACACCGGAAGAGCGTGTCGCTTATGCTGCCGAGCAATTTGGTGTTAAATCAAAGTTCTAGATTTAACATCATTCTCTTCTCTATTAAGCCCCAGCCTTGCGCTGGGGCTTTTTTCTTTACGCATCTTGTGGCAATAATATGTCTTTCCAGCAGCGCAAAGGACTTGTAAATGCACCCCGACACTCGGCAACTCGACCCCCTGTTTGACCAACATATCGACCGCACCCGCAGCAACAGTATCAAATGGCAAAAATACCAGGGCCAAGATATTCTGCCGATGTGGGTGGCCGATAGCGACTTCAAGGTACCGCAAGCGATCACCGATGCGCTGCATCAACATATCGACCATGGTATTTTCGGCTATGGCAGCGCTCCGCAAGCGCTGACTGAATTGATCGTCGAGCGTATGCAGCGCCTGTATCAATGGGACATTGAGCCGGAATGGATTGTCTACCTGCCGGGATTGGTTTGCGGGATTAACTTAGCAGTTCGCTCGGTATGCCAACCAGAGCACGGCGTGGCTTGCCCAAGCCCTATCTATCCGCCCTTCAAATCATCCGCCAAACTCGCCAAGCGCCTACTGAGTAAATTACCAGTGACACTTAAGGAGCAACGCTGGTTAATGGCGCTCGATGACAGCGCCTTATTGCCAGATACACGGTTGCTGCTATTCTGTAATCCGCTTAACCCCGGCGGCACCGTATACCGCCGAAGCGAACTCGAAGCGGTCGCTGAGTTTGCCAAGCAACAGGAATTAATTGTCTGCTCAGACGAAATCCACTGCGACTTGCTGCTGGCCCCCGGTTGTCAGCATATCCCCTTTGCCAGTCTCAATGATGATGCTGCACAGCGTTCCATCACCCTGCTGGCACCAAGCAAAACCTTTAATATCGCCGGGCTCGGTGCCTCAATGGCGATTATTCCCAACCCGACGCTGAGGCGGGAGTTCGTCCGTACCAAGGCCGGCGTTGTACCCGACGTCAATGTACTGGCTTATACCGCTGCACAAGCCGCCTATGAGCACGGCCAGCCTTGGCTGGAAAAACAACTTGATTACTTAAGGCGTAACAAAGCCACCGTCGAACAGGCCATCAATAATATGCCCTACCTTACACTGGCCCCCATCGAGGGAACCTACTTAGCGTGGATAGATGCAACCGCATTGCCAGTGAGCTCTCCGTTTAAGTTTTTCGAGCAAGCTGGTGTGGGGTTATCACCCGGAGCTGACTTTGGCAATCCAGGCTTTGTCAGGCTCAACTTTGGTTGCCGCCATCAAACATTACTCGAGGCTTTAAAGCGAATGGAACAAGCCGTCACAACACTGCAAGCACATCAAATGGTGAAAGAGTAACCATTCGATTGCCAACCCATACTTTTTATTAAAGAAATGACAAGCTGTACCGATACAAACTCCATAACACTGGTTTGTTTTATTCGGTACAGTTTTTGATGCAAATCCATTCACTCGACAAAGCACTGCTGATCAATGAAGTTCAGCTGGGCAGCCAACTCAGCCATGCGGTTGAGGGGGGACGTCGTGCTGATTTTGCCTTGATGCTGGCCCTGCTCTCTCCCGAGCAACTTGAAACTACCCCGGTCGACGCACTTCCGGCACCCGGCAAAACGGAAAGCGAGCTCCGTGCTTACTTTGAGTTACCAGAACCACAGCCGCTCTCTACCACCGAAAGCAGTTATCAAAATGCCGCCCAGCAAGCCAAAGCTTTCCATGAAAGCGGCTTGGCCGATGCGCGCCTGCTCGATGGTCTCAAACCAACCCCGCTAAGTTACCCGCCACAAGGTACCAAAGGCATGCCGGAAGAGGTATACCATAACCTGTCGGGGCATGAACGCCGCCTATTACCACCAACTGAAGATGCCACCATCAAGGCATCACCTCAGGATCTTTACCTATCGCTAGTCCAAGCCAAGCGTTTCGCTGAAATGTACGGAGCCTGATCCCGCCGGTTTGGTCATTTTGCTTAATGTTGACCTCACGATGAGTCAATGTGGTCGCACACACGCTGATAGAAATATCATTATTGAGTTAATTTCGTGACCTCCTTCATAGCCTTGTTACCTTAACGCTGCACTGTGATCACGTTTCACTAACATTTCAATGCTGGGTCGCGAGTTTGGGGGATTATTCACAGACATGCTTTCAGTGACTTCGTAACCTGACTACATGATTTGTTCGTTGGCTTTTTGACAGTAACAGTGTGTCGGCAGCCTAATATAGGAAAAGCTATGAATATCGCACATTCCGTCATTCTCATTACAGCAGCAGGCAGCCCATTGGGCAAAGCTTTGTCGCTCCACTTTGCCTCGTTGGGGGCCAAGCTGGCATTGGTTGATGAACGCCAACACGCCCTCGCTCAGACCCTGCAAGCCTGTCAGGCCGTAGGAGCACCTTGTCAGTCCTACCTGATCCCCGAGCAGAGCGAGAGAACGATTGGTACTCTGATCAACAACATTCACCAACATTTTGGCAAGATTGAAGTTTTGGTCAACTGCTGGCTGGGATCAGAATTGCCTTCGCTGCTGAGCCCGTCGTCAGTGGATCAGTTCAGCCGCTCGATGAATGAAAAGGCGACCCCTTTCTTTATTTTCGGCAAGCAAACAGCCCATTACATGCGCGATCACAACTGCCATGGCGTCATTATCAACCTTGCCGCCAATGAAGAGTATATCAATAGCTCTGTCCACTCAGGATCCAAGGCTATTGTGTCTGGCCTGACCCAAAGCTGGGCCAAAGAACTCGCTGAATTTAAGATCCGGGTTGGCGGTGTCGTGCCGCTCACTATCGAATGTCCTTGCAATAATCATCCCAGCAAACTGAGCTCACCGCTTCAGTATGAAATCGCCCGCAGTGCCGAATATATCGTCGCTAATGACTACTTCAACGGCAGAATGATCGAGGCCGAGGTCAGTTAACCCCTTACTACCTTTTAGCACACAAAAAAAGCCCGCCAAAATGGCGGGCTAAAAGTAGTCTTTCGTGCGCTAGCTAAAACAATACTTATGCTTCAGCTTTTTCTTTCTTCGCTTTAGCTGCTGGTTTGTCAGCTACTGGCTCAGATTTCTTGATAACTGACGTCCCTTCGAACGTTTCACCTTCAACGTAAGGCTTACCGTAGTAAGCAGCTGTTAGTACTTCTTTCAGCTCGCTGATTAGTGGGTAACGAGGGTTCGCACCAGTACACTGGTCATCAAACGCTTCAACAGATAGCTCATCTAGTTTCGCTAGGAAGTCAGACTCTGGAACACCTGCTGCCTGAATTGACAGTGGGATATCTAGGTCGCCTTTCAGCTCTTCAAGCCATGCTAGTAGACGCTCGATCTTCTGAGCAGTACGGTCACCAGCTTGGCTTAAGCCTAGGTGGTCAGCAACTTCAGCGTAACGACGGCGTGCCTGTGGACGGTCGTACTGAGAGAATGCAGTCTGCTTAGTTGGGTTATCGTTCGCGTTGTAACGTACAACGTTAGAGATCAGTAGTGCGTTCGCCAGACCGTGTGGTAGGTGGAACTCAGCACCAATCTTGTGCGCCATAGAGTGACAAACACCTAGGAAAGCATTCGCAAACGCGATACCAGCGATCGTTGCGGCATTGTGTACTTTCTCACGAGCGATTGGGTCGTTAGCACCGTTCGCGTAGCTTGAAGGTAGGTACTCTTTTAGCATCTTAAGTGCTTGTAGTGCCTGGCCGTCAGAGTATTCGTTCGCTAGAACAGATACGTAAGCTTCTAGTGCGTGAGTTACAGCATCGTAACCACCGAAGGCTGTTAGCGACTTAGGCATGTTCATGACTAGGTTCGCATCTACGATAGCCATTTGCGGCGTTAGTTCGTAGTCAGCTAGTGGGTACTTAGCACCGGTCTTGTCGTCGGTAACAACAGCGAAAGGTGTGACTTCAGAACCTGTACCAGACGTTGTTGTGATACATACAAGCTCAGCTTTCTTACCCATTTTCGGGAACTTGTAAATACGCTTACGGATGTCCATGAAACGCATTGCTAGTTCTTCGAAGTGTGTTTCTGGGTGCTCGTACATTACCCACATGATCTTCGCAGCATCCATTGGTGAACCACCACCAAGCGCTAGGATTACGTCAGGCTGGAAGCTCTTCATTGCTTCAGCACCTTTTTCAACAACGGAAAGCGTTGGATCCGCTTCTACGTCGAAGAAAGTTTGAACTTCAATGCCTTGTGCTTTAAGTAGGCTAACTACGTCATCTGCGTAACCGTTGTTGAATAGGAAACGGTCAGTTACTAGGAATGCGCGCTTCTTACCTTCTAGGTCGCTAAGAGCGATTGGAAGGCTACCACGACGGAAGTAAATTGATTTAGGTAGTTTGTGCCACAACATATTTTCAGCTCGCTTCGCTACTGTCTTCTTGTTGATAAGGTGCTTAGGACCTACGTTCTCAGAGATAGAGTTACCACCCCATGAACCACAACCAAGAGTTAGAGAAGGTGCAACGTTGAAGTTGTAAAGGTCACCGATACCACCGTGGGTTGTCGGGATGTTCACAAGAATACGCGCAGTTTTTAGCTTATCACCGAAGTAACGGATACGGTCTGCATTTACATCTTGGTTAGTGTAAAGACCAGATGTGTGACCGATACCGCCGATCTCAACCATAGTTACCGCTTGAGCAACCGCGTCTTCGAAGTTGTCAGCACGGAATAGACCGAGTGTTGGAGACAGTTTCTCATGAGCAAATGCATCATCGTAAGACACTTTACCCAGACCTTCACCAACAAGAACTTTAGTATCAGCTGGAACCTTAACACCCGCCATCTCGGCGATAGCTGCCGCTGGCTGACCAACGATTTTCGCGTTTAGGTTACCGTCGATAAGCAGTACTTTACGTACTTTATCGGCTTCTGCTTTGCTTAGTACGTAAGCTTTGTGCGAAGCGAAACGCTCTTTTACTTCGTCGTATACTTCGTCAACTACGATTGCAGCCTGCTCAGAAGCACACACAACACCGTTATCGAATGTCTTAGACATTAGGATAGAAGCAACAGCACGCTTAACGTCTGCAGTTTCGTCGATAACAACAGGAACGTTACCTGCACCAACACCGATAGCGGGTTTACCAGAAGAGTAAGCCGCTTTAACCATACCTGGACCACCAGTCGCAAGGATAAGGTTGATGTCATCATGCTTCATCAGTGCGTTAGAAAGCTCAACTGAAGGCTGATCGATCCAACCAATGATGTCTTTCGGTGCACCAGCAGCAATCGCAGCATCAAGGACTAGCTTAGCAGCATCGTTTGTTGAGTTTTTAGCACGAGGGTGTGGCGAGAAGATGATCGCGTTACGTGTTTTAAGTGAGATTAGTGATTTGAAGATTGCAGTAGATGTTGGGTTAGTTGTCGGTACGATACCGCAAATAATACCTACTGGTTCCGCGATGGTCATGGTACCGAACTCGTCGTTCTCGTCCAAGATACCGCAGGTTTTTTCGTCTTTGTATTTGTTGTAGATAAATTCTGAAGCGAAGTGGTTTTTGATAACCTTATCTTCAACAATACCCATACCAGATTCAGCTACAGCTTGTTGAGCTAGAGGAATACGTGCATTGTTCGCGGCAAGAGAAGCTGCGCGGAAAATTTTATCTACTTGCTCCTGAGAATAAGTAGCAAACTCTTTCTGAGCCGCTTTAACGCGTGCAACCATTGCATCTAGTTCAGCCATATTAGTAACAGGCATAGTTAACTCCTAACTTAAGATTGAAAACTTTTTAGTAAGGATGCGTTCACATCCTTCTGGGTTATCCGGGAGCCATCCTGCTCAAAAAACCGGTAACACACATACTTAGTAAATTGCTTTCAAAACTGATTATATTCTTTCACAGCTCGAAAAAAATTGATTTAGATCACTTGTAACCATTTAGAGTTACACTTTGTCATTTTTTGACCCATATCACCCAAAAACAGTAACCTAAACGGTCAAAATGTGACCGCGTCGCTTGATGAGCAACAAAGTCGAGCTAAATCCAGCCACCATCAAGCCATAAAATTACGTAATAAAGCTACATAATTTGTCACATATAGGCAATAACGAGAGCTAATTCACATTTTTCGGTGATCGTTCATTCAGTTTTGTTTCATTAATGTAGCACGTAGAGCGCTCAACAAAGAGTAACCTAAACCAACGTCTTTTACACTATCTCAACAAGAGATTCATAAATAACTTTAAATAGGGATAGTTATAACTATTTTTAATTGGTTAATTAAAAACAATTGGCTTAAAGTATCGCCGATCAACAGGTTTATACTGTTTTAATCGAAGGTTCGATCATGGGATGAGCTGGCCTTACTGACTTCGGCGACCTTTCCCTGCAGTGCAACTTCTTAACCTTTGGCTATTCTGATTCCCTGTTGGGCTTAAAACTCCCATAATTAATACTAAACTAGATATGCAACCACTTGAATTAGCGATTTTCCTGCAGTTTTTTGTCGGTCTGATTGCGGCCGTCAACCCGATCGGTATCATGCCGATCTTTGTCTCACTGACAGGCCATATGAGCCCTGAAGAAAGAAACAAAACTGCCCTGACGGCTAACATTGCCGTTACTGTAATCCTGACCGTATCACTACTTGCGGGTCAGTTCCTGCTGGATATGTTCAGCATTTCCCTCGACTCATTCCGGGTCGCCGGTGGTCTGCTGCTGTTGACTATCGCCTTCTCAATGATGAGCGGTAAGCTGGGTGAAGATAAGCAGAACAAACAGGAAAAGTCCGAATCTGTCAGCCGTGAACAAATTGGCGTCGTGCCGCTGGCGATGCCATTGATGGCTGGTCCCGGTGCGATCAGTTCAACCATCGTCTATGGCTCGCGCTATCCTGGGATGACCAGCACCGTGGGTATCGCGCTGACTATCGTTGTCTTTGCGACCTGCTGTTGGCTGCTATTTCGCGCGGCACCGATTATCGTCCGCTTCCTGGGCCAAACCGGCATCAACGTTATCACCCGTATTATGGGCTTGATTCTGGCCGCACTGGGCATTGAGTTTATTGCCAATGGCCTGCGTGCGCTTTTCCCAGGCCTCGCATAACGCAACTTATCCCCCATCCCCAAAATGGCCGGATGTCCCTCCGGCCATTTTTTTCCTCCGATGATATTTCCCCTACCCTTAATCTTGTACCAGCCTGTCACTATGCTTACACAATTGCGCCGTTCTTCTCAGTAAAAAAACGGTTGTACTTACTCAGCCAAATCAATTTAGTTTATTATTTATAGACTTATACTTGTTACTAGAGACTGATTGCTTTGGTTACCCTGACCCATAAACAGCGCCTGTACCAAATCATCTTCGGCACCCAAACCAAAGCTGGCCGGAATTTTGATATTGCACTGATCGTGGCTATCCTCTGTTCAGAGTTAATCCTTATCCTCTCGACTATCCGTGCCGTTGATTTCAAATACAGCGAAGCGCTGACAGTGCTTGAGTGGGTCTTCACGCTCTTATTTACCTTCGAGTATCTGTTGCGGCTGTATTGCTCACCCAAGCCATGGGCTTATGCTCGCAGCTTTTATGGCGTCATTGACTTGATTGCCGTACTGCCAAGTTATCTTGCTTTCCTGTTCCCGGGCTCGAACTATTTGCTCATCATCCGACTGATAAGGGTCATGCGCATTTTTAGGATCCTCAAGCTGGCTCGCTTCCTGAAAGATTCCAATATCCTGCTTCGTTCGCTGCTGATGGCACAGCGAAAAATCTTGGTTTTCTTCAGCTCCGTGGCAATTTTGGTCACCGTACTAGGCTCCCTACTCTATATTGTCGAAGGGCCAAGCAATGGCTTTACCAGTATTCCAGCCAGCATCTACTGGGCTATTGTCACTATTACCACGGTGGGCTATGGTGATATCGTGCCGCAAACCGATATCGGCAAGGCTATCGCTTCTATTACCATGTTATTGGGCTACTCCATTCTGGCAGTACCTACCGGGATCATCACCGCAGAGCTCAGCCAGGAAATGCAGACCCAGCGCCACTTGATCCGCTGTACCAACTGCTCAGCCAGCGGCCACGAGACCGATGCCAATTTCTGTAAGAAATGCGGGACTGAGTTGCCAGAACACCTGTAGCACGACATAAAGCAGCTATGCACCAACCAAAAACGGCACCCATCACGGTGCCGTTTTGTCGAAAATATCCAACCGGGCAAATTTGTGTGGGTTTTCGATAAACGCATATATAAAAAAAGCCGAAGTTTTCACTCCGGCTTGTTAATTTTGAATGACAATATTCGTTACTTACGGCGCCAAGTGGTACCTTGAGGGCCGTCTTCCAGGATAATCCCCATTGCAGTGAGCTTGTCACGGGCTTCATCAGCCGCCGCCCAATCTTTTGCTGCACGGGCATCCAAGCGTTGCTGGATCAAGGCTTCGATTTCAGCCACATCGTCATCAGGACCACCCTGCAAGAAAGCTTCAGGATCCTGCGCCAATAGACCCAGTACATCTGCCAATTCACGCATGCGTGCACCTAGAGCCGATGCCGCTGCAATATCTTCGGCTTTCAGACGGTTGATTTCACGTGTCATGTCAAACAGAGCCGAGTAGGCTTCCGGCGTGTTGAAGTCATCGTCCATCGCTTCTTTAAAGCGTGCAACAAACTCTTCACCACCAGCGGCTTCAACAGAGCTATCAAGACCACGAAGTGATGTGTACAGGCGTTCAAGGGCAGAACGAGCCTGTTTCAGGTTATCTTCGCTGTAGTTTAGCTGGCTGCGGTAGTGGCCAGACATCAGGAAGTAGCGCACAGTTTCGGCATCGAAGTGGCCCAATACATCACGGATAGTAAAAAAGTTACCCAGAGACTTTGACATCTTCTCGCGGTCAACCATTACCATACCGCTGTGCATCCAAGTATTGACGTACTGAGAGCCAGTTGCACAGCAAGACTGGGCAATTTCATTTTCGTGGTGTGGGAACTGCAAGTCTGAACCACCACCATGGATATCAAAATGATCACCCAAAATCGCCGAGTTCATCGCAGAACATTCGATGTGCCAGCCTGGACGGCCTGCACCCCACGGTGATTCCCACGTCGGCTCACCCGGCTTGGACATCTTCCACAGTACAAAATCAAGTGGGCTACGCTTCGCTGTTTCAATATCAACACGCGCACCGGCTTGCAGCTGGTCAAGATCTTGCTTCGATAGCTTGCCGTATTCGTCAAACTTACTCACTTCGAACATCACGTCGCCATTGCTAGCAACATAAGCGAAGCCACGCTCAATCAAACGCTCACACATTGCGATAATTTCAGCAATAAACTCGGTGGCGCGCGGCTCGATATCCGGGCGCTTCATGCCTAGCGCATCAAAGTCAGCGTGCATTTCGCCGATCAGGCGCTCGGTCAAAGAATCACAGCTTTCGCCATTTTCTGCTGCACGCTTGATGATCTTGTCATCGATGTCGGTGATGTTACGAACAAAAGTGAGATCATAACCTGAGTAACGCAGGTAGCGAGAAACCACATCGAATGACACAAAGGTACGACCATGACCGATGTGACAGAGATCATAAATGGTAACCCCACAGACATACATGCCAACTTTACCTGGCTGAATGGGTGTAAATTCCTCTTTTTGTCGTGTCAGTGAGTTATAGATCTTCAACATGTCTCTTCGATACTCATTATTTGGGGTTACGGTATAAGGCTGTAATTACACCTTTATTGACAAGGTAAGGCAAGGAAAAATACCGTTCTGCCAGCTTATGCCCGTGTAAAGTATATCGCCCAGCCGTAAATTTGCGCACCCAGCCCTACCGGCGCAGGCCAAGCGAACTAAACGACCTTCATCTATAGTTAGGCAAAAGGCTAATTTTTCACCTATTTAAGCCAGAGAAAGCGAACAACGTCGGTTAATATTGACGCCTATGTCGGGTAAGATAGAATCCAACGTTTAAAGCAATATACACCTATTTAAAGGACAAGCTCATGGTAACGCTTCACACTACTTTTGGTGACATCAAAATCCAACTAAACACTGAGAAAGCGCCGGAAACCTGTGCAAACTTCCTACAATACTGCCGCGACGGTTTCTACAACGGCACTTTGTTCCACCGCGTTATCGATGGTTTCATGATCCAGGGCGGCGGCATGTCTTCAGGCATGGAAGAAAAAGAATCTCGCGCTCCGATCAAGAACGAAGCAAGCAACGGCCTAAGCAACAAAGTCGGTACGCTAGCAATGGCTCGTACAATGGAACCGCATTCAGCAAGTTCTCAGTTCTTCATCAACGTCAACGACAACAAATTCCTAGACTTCAAATCAGAGACACCTGATGGCTGGGGTTACTGCGTATTTGCTGAAGTGGTTGAAGGCATGGACGTGGTAAACAAAATCAAGGGCGTTGCGACTGGCAACTGGGGCTACGTTCACCAGGACGTACCGGTAGAAGAAGTTGTTATCAACAACGTGACTATCGAAGAGTAATGCTTCACAAAGGGTGGCCAATGTGCCACCCTCCCCGCCTATGACCACACTTTTTATTTCTGATCTGCACTTAAGTGCCGACAGGCCTGATATCACCGCCTGTTTTCTTCATTTTATGTCCACAGAGGCTCGTGGTATTGATGCCCTCTATGTATTGGGCGATCTGTTTGAAATGTGGATTGGCGATGACGACGACTCTCCTTTCCACCAGCAAATTAAAACGGCCTTCCGCCAACTGACCGACAGCGGTGTCCCTTGCTATTTTATCCATGGCAACCGGGATTTCCTCATTGGAAAGCGTTTCAACCAAGAAACCGGTGTCCAACTGCTGCCAGAGCACACGGTCGTCGACCTCTATGGTACTCCAACCTTGATCCTGCACGGGGATACCTTGTGTACGTTGGATGAAGGCTATCAGCGTTACCGCAAGAAAGTGCATAACCGCTTTATTCAATGGTTGTTCTTCCGCCTGCCACTGAGCTATCGGCAGCGTATCGGTGATAAAATGCGTAGCGGTAGCAGCCAAACCAATCAAACCAAAAGCCAATCCATCATGGATGTCACTCCGACTGAAGTTGTACGCGTGATGGCAGAGCATCAGGTCAGGCAGATGATCCACGGCCATACCCACCGTCCTGATGTCCATACCCTCTTTGTCGACGAGAAAGCGGCCAGCCGCATCGTGCTGGGTGACTGGTATGATCATGGGTCTGTATTGGTTTGTAATCCGCAAGGCTGTCAGCTCGAAACGCGCGATTTTCAACCGCAATAGCTCCCAGATAATAATAGTTTCCTTGCGAATATTTAGTCATTCTAAAAAAGAAAAAGGTACGCCATCGCGTACCTTTTTTATATGAAAGTGACTCAACTTCAGAGCGTTATTTTACAGAACCTGCCAATGCCTCGTTGCCAGCATTCGTTCGCTCTTTTGCCCAAGAGCGATACATAGTAATGGAGGTATACAGCACCACACCAATCACCAACCATGCCAGCAAGTGCAAATCCAGTGACTTCACCAGATACGCCGCAATGACCACACCAATAGGACCGGTAACCGCCACCACCAACGCAGCACGGCTGTTAATACGGTTCATGCGGATAAAACCGCCCGCCGAGAAGAAGCTCAGGAACGCACACGAGCACATCATAATAGGAAATGCCGCCAGCGGATGCATGCCAAGCAGGTACACCATGGTCATACAAGGAGCATAAAGACCAATACCGACCGTCATCAGTGCGCCAAACAAGAAATTACCGGCAATGGCAACGGCCAGTTTCCAGCCACTTAGCCCCAACTCCAGCCCGCCAAGCGGGAAAAGTTTGAGTTGTCCGGCCAACATCAGGCTTGCCACCACCAGCAACGCGGCACTCATGACCAAGCGGATCAGCTGCCGATCCCAGCTTGAAACCAAGCGCGCTCCCACAGTCGCCCCCAGACAAGCAGCGAATACCATACTGACCAACGTTGTCGGGTCAACATCCACAGCCGTGAGGAAAATAAGGGATTGAACAACCGTCGCCAGTACTGCCTGGCAATTGAGCGTGCCCGGCAAAAACTGATCGTCAATCAGCTTAAATTGTTTATAGCCCGCAGTCTTAATGGCAAAGCTGCCCACACCCAAGGTGTCACAAAAGTTGGCAAAACCACCAATAAGGCCAATCGGAAGGATTTTTGTTTGTGCTTCCTGCACTCGATTTTTCCGCCATGAAAGAAGCAACATAGCGATAAAAATCATTCCACCTACAAGCAGTCCCGCTTGTATGATTGTGAATACTGTCATGAGTTACACAAATTTTTTCGGAAAGGCGCGGATTATCCATTATGCTCGAACATATTTCTATCCCTGAAATCATGACAAGGAATGAAAAACAGTAACACTGTCTTAATCCGGCTATATTTGTCATAATTTGCATAAAAAGCCATACATCAGCCTTACAATGCAACTGCATTGGTAATGATTCTCTCACAAAAGAAACGACTATTTGTTCACATGAATTCATATCTTGCCAGACAGCCAGTACTAAATCGGGATAAGGACACCATCGGCTATGAGTTGTTATTCCGAGACGGTCCGAGAAACAGCTTCCCAGAAATTGGGGACGAGCAGGCAACGCACCGCCTGCTCACAGACAACTTTTTAAGCTCTGGCAATAATGATGTGACCTCGGGGAAAAAAGCCTTTATCAATTTCCCGCACAGTAGTCTGCTCAACCGTATTCCACTGCTTTTCCCAAAAAAAAGCTTCATCATTGAAATTCTGGAAACCTGTAAACCGGATGATGAGTTATTAGACGCGGTCAGTGAGCTGCACCGGGCCGGCTACACCTTGGCACTGGATGATTTCACCCCGACTCCGGAATGGAACCGCTTTATCCCGTATGTGCACATCATCAAATTTGATCTGCGGGCCACACCACTGGCCAAGGCAAGCTTTTTTATCCGCCGCCATAAAGAAAAAGGCAGCCGCCTGATCTTCCTCGCGGAGAAAGTCGAAACCCACGACGAATTCACGGCGGCCTACGAGGCCGGCTTTGACCTGTTCCAAGGCTACTTTTTCAGCCGCCCTGAGATAGTCCGTAAGAAAGCACTTAAACCCTCTGCCCTTACGACCCTGAGGCTATACCGCGAGATCAGCTGTTCTGAGGTCGACTTTAGCAAGGTAGAACAAATCATTGCCACCGACGTAACGCTGTCATACAAGTTGCTACATCACGTTAACAACATGACTTACACCCGCGCCAAACCCATCTCCTCGTTCAAGCAGGCATTGGTGTATTTAGGCGAAGAGAAGCTACGCCGTTTTGTTACCTTTGTTGCAACCTCCCATGCGGTCGAGAATAAGCCCGAGTCACTTTACTTCTTGTCGCTCCAGCGAGCCCGTTTTTGCGAACAGTTAAGCCAGCAACTCCAATCTCGTTTAGACAGTAACCAAGCTTTCTTGACGGGTTTGTTTTCCCTGCTCGACAGTATTCTCGAACAACCTATCGAAGCGCTGATTGACCAACTCCCCTTGGATAAACCCGTCCAACATGCCCTCATCAGCCGTAAGGGCCACCTGGGAGGGCTACTGCGCTTGGCCATTGCCTACGATCAAGCTGATTGGAAAGCTATTAAACGACTGTGCAGAGCACTGACAATTGAAGAATCAGTCGTTGCAGAGACCTATCTCGACTCTTTAAAATGGGCCACTGTCTTTGAACAAACATTACCGAGTAAACCATGACCCAACAAACCCTGTCATGTCCATGTGGCAGCCAACGTCCACTGGCTGAGTGCTGCCAACCTATCCACCAAAACCCAAGTTTGGCAACCCACCCAGAGCAACTAATGCGATCCCGCTACAGTGCCCACGTGCTGGGGTTGGTCGATTATGTCGTGGCAACTTACCACCCTAGCTGCGAGGCAGAAGAACACCGTGAAGCGATTGCCGAATCGGTAGCTAGCCAATGGTTGGGACTGGAAGTGATAAACAGTGAAATTGCGACAGAAAGCGAGGGTTTTGTTGAATTCAAAGCATTTTACCAAGATGGTGACGAGCAATACTGCCTACACGAACGGTCGCGCTTTCTTAAAGAGACGGTCAATGGTCAACAACAGTGGTTCTACATCGACGGTGAATACCCAGAACCATCCGTTATCGAAGCGCATAAGCCGGCCTCTGCAGTAAGCGATAAGGTTGGCCGCAATGATCCTTGCCCGTGTGGCAGTGGCAAAAAATACAAAAAGTGCTGCGGTTAATATCAACCTGAAATCATTTAGCCCCCCCTGTCAGCGCTAGGGGGCTTTTTGAACCGGCATATTATTCACCGAACCGAATAATCCCACTCTAACTGGCCTTTCCCTCCCTCCAGCCCCTGTTAACATTTCGTATAGTGGCTTGTTGCAACTCGTCTTACCACAGAGTAGAACAACAGCACCAAACTGTTCAATTTGATTGCAAAACCTCTTTAACTGGCGGCATTTCACCCAACCAGCGTTTACCGTCGGATAATTTTTTAATATTTCCGTAAAATTGCTATTGCAAAACAAATCCAGCTTCGTTAGTGTGAATCACAAGCAAGCGTTAATAATGATTTATACAGAGTACATAACTATGCGTATCCCAATGGTAAACCTACACCACCATCATCATCCTGATTAGTCTTTCGGGAGGATACGCCTCGCTCTGGAAGACGCAAAAACACTCTTCCAGCGGTCGTCATAGTACAGATTACAAGGCCCTCGGAAGAGACATCTTCCGAGGGTTTTTTCGTTTTCAGGCTCAACATCGAGTAACAGGGATTAAAACAATGCAGACACAACGACTACGAATTGCGATTCAAAAGAAAGGACGCCTGAGCAAAGAGTGCCAGGAATTGCTCAAGCGCTGTGGCGTGAAGTTCAACATGGTGGGTGAGCGCTTGGTAGTGCATTCTGAAAACATGCCGATTGACCTGCTGCTGGTACGTGATGATGATATTCCAGGCCTGATCATGGACGGTGTGGTTGACCTTGGTGTGATTGGTGAAAACGAACTCGAAGAAGTCGGCCTTGAGCGTGAAGCCCGTGGTGAACCCGCAAACTACATCAAATTACGCCGCTTGGACTTCGGCGGTTGCCGCCTATCGATTGCCATCGATAAAGACGCCCAATACAACGGTCCTCAGGACTTGCAAGGCAAGCGCATCGCGACGACCTACCCACAACTTGTAAAGCGTTATATGGACGAGCTGGGCGTGACATTCAGTACCTGTATGCTTAACGGTTCAGTCGAAGTTGCCCCACGTGCTGGACTTGCCGATGCTATCTGTGACTTAGTATCAACGGGTGCAACACTGGAAGCCAATGGCCTGAAAGAAGCGGAAGTGATCCTGCGTTCTAAAGCCGTGCTTATCCAGCAGACTGGTGATCTATCAGCTGACAAGCAAGCCCTTATCGAGCGTCTGCTAACGCGTATGCAGGGTGTTATCCAGGCCAAAGAGTCCAAATATATTATGCTGCACGCACCGGCAGAGCGCCTTGACCAAATCAAAGCACTGCTACCGGGCGCTGAAGATCCAACCGTGTTACCTCTTTCACAAGATAAAAGCCGCGTAGCCGTTCATCTTGTAAGCTCCGAAAACCTGTTCTGGGAAACCATGGAACAACTTAAAGAACTGGGCGCTAGCTCAATCTTGGTTCTACCAATTGAAAAAATGATGGAGTAAGCAATGAAAACCGTTGTGTGGCAATCTCTGAGCGATAACCAACAAGAAAGCCTGCTTGAGCGCCCAGCAATCACCGAAGGCGCCAACATCACCGCGATTGTTGCTAATGTGATTGCTGAGATCCGCAATCGTGGTGATCAGGCCCTGCTGGAGCTGACTGAAAAATTTGATGGTGTTATGCCTGATAGCATCAAGGTAGGTGAAGATGAAGTGTCTGCCGCCTGTGCGAGGTTGAGCGATAACATGAAACAGGCGCTGCAGCAGGCCTACCAAAATATCGCTACCTTCCACAACGCGCAAAAACAACCCACTTTGCGGGTCGAGACCCAACCAGGGGTATTGTGTGAACAAGTGACCCGCCCGATCAACTCCGTGGGCTTGTACATTCCGGGCGGCAGCGCCCCATTACCATCAACCGTTCTCATGCTTGGTGTTCCGGCCCAAATCGCAGGCTGTCGAGACGTGGTACTTTGCTCACCGCCACCAATCGCCGATGAAATTCTTTATGTCGCCAAACTGTGTGGCATTACCAATATCTATAACGCCGGTGGCTCGCAGGCGGTGGCCGCCATGGCCTACGGGACCGAGACCGTGACCAAGGTCGATAAAATTTTCGGCCCGGGTAATGCGTTCGTTACCGAAGCAAAACGCCAGGTCAGCAATGATTTTCGCGGCGCAGCGATTGATATGCCAGCAGGCCCATCCGAGGTCTTGGTCATTGCCGATAGCAGCGCCGATCCTGATTTCATTGCCGCTGACTTGCTAAGCCAAGCCGAGCACGGCCCTGACTCACAGGTCGTCCTCGTCACACCGGACCCAAGTATTGCCGATCGCACTGCTGATGCTATCCAGCAACAGCTCAAGGCCCTACCACGAGCAGACATTGCCCGCCAGGCACTGGGCTCGAGTATTTTGATTGTGGCCGAAAGCCTGACCCAATGTGTGTCGATTTCCAACCACTACGGTCCTGAGCACTTGATTGTTCAAACCCGCAACCCACGTGATCTGGTATCGCAGCTCGACAATGCCGGATCAATATTCCTCGGTAACTGGTCGCCAGAATCGGTGGGCGATTACGCTTCCGGAACCAACCACGTATTGCCAACGTACGGCTACACCCGTACTTATTCAAGCCTGGGTTTAGCCGACTTCAGCAAGCGCATGACCGTGCAGGAGCTCAGTGCCGATGGTCTAATGGAATTGGCACCAACCGTTGTTACTATCGCCGAAGCCGAAGGACTAGATGCCCATAAACGTGCTGTCACGATTCGAGTCGAGAAGTTAGCAGGCACTCCCGATGCAGTTAAAGAGGAATAATATGAAAATTGACCAACTTGCACGTAAAACCATCCGCGAGCTGACACCCTACCAGTCAGCACGCCGCCTTGGTGGCTGCGGTGATATCTGGCTCAATGCCAACGAGTCGCCTTTTGCCAATGAATATAACATCAACTGCGATCGCCTCAATCGCTACAGCACCTGCCAACCAGCAGCGCTAATTGAAGCCTATGCCGATTACGCTGGTGTTCGCCCAGAGCAGACCCTAACCTCGCGTGGCGCCGATGAAGGTATTGAGCTACTGATCCGCACATTTTGCGAGCCAAACCAAGACAACATCCTATACTGCCCGCCGACTTACGGTATGTATTCCATCAGTGCGCAAACCTTCGATGTCGGTACCAAGACGGTTCCGCTGACCGAAGAGTGGCAGCTTGATCTCGAGGGCATCCGCGACAACCTGGATGGAGTCAAACTGGTATTTATCTGCAGTCCGAACAACCCAACCGGTAACCTGATCAAGCGTCAAGATATCGAAACCTTGCTGGATATGACTCAAGGCAAGGCACTGGTCGTGGTCGACGAGGCATACATTGATTTCTGCCCTGAAGCCACCACGGCCAATATGCTGGATCAATACCCGAATCTGGTTGTGCTGCGTACGCTGTCAAAAGCCTTTGCCCTTGCCGGCCTGCGTTGCGGCTTTACCTTGGCCAACCCAGAGGTCATTGACCTGCTACTGAAAGTCATTGCCCCCTACCCGGTACCGGTTCCTGTGACCGATATCGCGGTGCAAGCACTCTCTCCTGCAGGGCGTGCCAGAACCAAATTTCAGGTACTGGATACCGGTGCCAACCGCGCTTACCTCCAGGCAGGCCTTGGCATGCTAAAAGACGTGACCGTTTTTGAAGGCTATGGCAACTACCTGCTGGTGAAATTCCCCGATGCGGATGCCCTGTTTAACGCCCTGTGGGAGCACGGCATTATCCTGCGTCGCTCGCCAATCGAGAACTGTATCCGGATCAGCATCGGCAACCGCGACGAATGTGAAAAAACACTGGCCTTCATCCGAGAGCAGCTAGGACAAAACTAAGAGAAAGGACAACACTGTGAGCAAGGAAAAAATCTTATTTATCGACCGTGACGGCACCCTGATTGTTGAACCGCCTGTTGATTTCCAGGTCGACCGCCTCGACAAGCTCAAGCTGGAGCCCTTTGTGATCCCTGCGTTGCTAAAGCTTCAGGATGCCGGTTACAAATTGGTGATGGTGACCAACCAAGACGGCCTTGGCACCAGCAGCTACCCACAGGAAGAGTTCGATGCCCCGCATAACATGATGATGGAGATCTTCGAATCGCAAGGGGTGAAATTCGACGATGTACTGATCTGCCCGCACTTCGATGAAGACAACTGCAGCTGCCGCAAACCAAAACTTGGACTGGTCAAAGGGTACCTTCAGCAAGGCAAGGTGGATTTCGAAACATCGGCAGTGATCGGCGATCGCCACACCGATCTCCAGCTCGCTGAAAACATGGCTATCCGTGGTATCCAGTACAACCCGAACTCTACCGAAGAGAACGGCATGAACTGGCAGCAGATCGTTAACGATCTAACGACCCACCCGCGGATCGCCGAAGTGGTACGCACCACCAAAGAAACCGATATCCGGGTCAAGGTCAACCTTGATGAGACCGGCGGCAATCACATTGCCACAGGCCTTGGCTTTTTCGATCACATGCTGGATCAAATCGCGACCCACGGTGGCTTCCGTATGGAGCTGACCGTTGATGGCGATCTTCACATCGATGATCACCACAGTGTAGAAGATGCTGCACTGGCATTGGGCGAAGCCTTGAAAAAGGCCTTGGGTGACAAGCGCGGGATCGGCCGATTTGGTTTTAGCCTGCCGATGGACGAATGCCTGGCCCAGTGTGCACTGGATCTATCTGGCCGCCCATACTTGAAGTTCGACGCAACGTTCAGCCGTGAGCAGGTAGGGGATTTGTCGACGGAAATGGTCTCGCACTTCTTCCGCTCGCTGACCGATACCCTAGCATGCACCCTGCACCTATCATCGACCGGCAACAATGATCACCACATTGTCGAAAGCCTATTCAAGGCCTTTGGCCGTACCCTGCGCCAAGCGATTCGGGTGGAAGGTAACGAGCTGCCAAGCAGCAAGGGAGTATTGTAATGTCAGCGCCTAACCAACAAGTCGTCATTATCGATACCGGTTGTGCCAATGTGTCTTCAGTACGGTTTGCCATCGAACGCCTAGGCTACCCGGTAACGGTAAGTAAAGAGCCCGAGGTCGTTTTGGCAGCAGACAAACTCTTCTTGCCGGGCGTCGGGACGGCCAGCGAGGCCATGAAAAATCTCGAACAGCGTGATCTTATTAACCTAGTAAAGCAGGTCGATAAGCCGCTGCTGGGTATTTGCTTGGGAATGCAGCTTCTCGGTGAGCTGTCGGAAGAGCAAGGGCAAAGCGGTACCGAGCAGGTCAATTGCCTTGGCCTGTGCGGCGCGCCAGTGAAAAAAATGCAAACCGGCGAGCTCCCCCTCCCCCACATGGGCTGGAACACCGTCGCCGCCGACGCTGGGCACCCTCTTTTTAAAGACATCCCAGCAGAAAGCTATTTCTACTTTGTGCACAGCTATGCGATGCCGGTATTCGGTCAATCCGATGCTGATAAAAATAATGAATCGCAGACCGGCCGAACTATTGCCCGTTGCGAATACGGACAGCCGTTCACTGCAGCGGTACAAAGCGGCAATTATTTCGGTGTGCAATTCCACCCGGAGCGCTCAAGCAAAGCCGGCTCGCAACTGATCAAAAACTTTCTGGAAATGTAAGGACAAGGACGAATTATGATTATCCCCGCACTCGATTTAATTGACGGTCAGGTCGTCCGCTTATTTCAGGGAGACTACGGTAAGGTCACCGAATACAAAGTTGACCCTGCCGAGCAGTTCAACCTTTATCACCAAGCCGGTGCCGGATGGCTGCATTTGGTTGACCTTACCGGTGCCAAAGATACCGCGGCGCGCCAGTTGGGGTTGATCAGTAAGCTACTGGCTAGCACCCCTGCCAATATCCAAATTGGCGGCGGTGTTCGCACCGAGCAAGACGTGGCCGATTTAATCAATGCTGGCGCCCAGCGCGTGGTGATCGGCTCGACAGCCGTCAAGCAACCTGAGCTTGTCAAAAGCTGGATGGAAAAATACGGCCCTGAGCGTATTGTGCTGGCACTGGATATCAATATTGATGCCGAAGGCAAGCGTAATGTTGCCGTATCGGGTTGGCAGGAGGACTCGGGCGTGACAATCGAAGCCCTGCTCGATGACTTCTTGACCGTCGGCCTCAAGCATGTGCTGTGCACCGACATTTCCCGTGACGGCACCTTGGAAGGCTCCAATGTTGAGCTTTACCAAGACCTTTGCGCTCTGTATCCGCAAGTACAATTCCAGTCATCGGGCGGCATTGGTTCACTCAATGATATCGCCGCCCTGAAAGGCTCAGGCGTTGCCGGTGTCATCGTCGGTCGTGCCCTGTTGGATGGCAAGTTCACCGCCGAGCAAGCCTTTGCTTGCTGGGCAGAATAAGGCAAGGAGAGAACACCATGTTAGCTAGACGAATTATTCCCTGCCTTGATGTCAGAGACGGTCAGGTGGTCAAAGGGGTGCAATTCCGTAACCACGAAATCATCGGCGACATCGTCCCTCTGGCCAAACGCTATGCCGAAGAAGGTGCCGATGAGCTGGTGTTCTATGATATCACCGCATCCAGTGATGGCCGGGTGGTAGACAAAAGCTGGGTTGCCCGCGTGGCAGAAGTGATCGACATCCCTTTCTGTGTTGCCGGCGGGATCAAATCTGCCGAAGATGCCAGCCGTATCCTACAGTTTGGGGCTGACAAGGTTTCGATTAACTCACCGGCCCTGGCCGATCCAAACTTGATCACTGAGCTTGCTGATAAATTCGGCGTGCAATGTATCGTGGTGGGTATCGATTCCTACTTTGATGCCGAGACCGGAAAATACCAGGTCTACCAGTTCACCGGCGACGAGAGCCGTACCAAGGCCACCCGCTGGGAAACCCGCGACTGGGTACAGGAAGTCCAACGCCGCGGTGCCGGTGAGATTGTCCTCAACATGATGAACCAAGACGGGGTTCGCAACGGCTACGATCTCACCCAGCTCAACATGGTACGCGAC
Organism: Photobacterium lutimaris; assembly: GCF_003025555.1. GTDB lineage: Bacteria > Pseudomonadota > Gammaproteobacteria > Enterobacterales > Vibrionaceae > Photobacterium > Photobacterium lutimaris. Next base: position 122,967 of record NZ_PYMH01000009.1, read on the forward strand.
GTCTGCCATGTGCCACTTATTGCCTCAGGCGGTGCCGGTGAGATGGTGCACTTTGCCGATGCCTTCAACAAAGCGAATGTCGATGGTGCCCTCGCCGCATCGGTGTTCCACAAACAAATCATCAATATTGGTGACCTCAAGCAATATCTGAAACAACAAGATGTGGAGATCCGACTATGAGCCTAGCAAACAGCATTAATTGGGACAAAGTAGATGGATTGGTTCCGGCTATCGTGCAGGACAACACCAGCGGTCAGGTTCTGATGCTGGGGTACATGAATGACATGGCTTTGAGCAAAACCCTCGAGACCCAGCAAGTGACGTTCTGGTCCCGCACCAAAGAGCGCCTTTGGACCAAAGGGGAAACGTCCGGCAACGTGCTGCAACTCAAGAGCATCAAGCTCGATTGCGACCAAGATACCCTACTGGTGAAAGTCGACCCTATCGGCCCAACCTGCCACACTGGCACTATCACCTGCTTTGACAGCGATACTGCAGAGGAAGGGCAAGTTGAACAACCCGCTCTGGTATTTCTTCATCAACTTGAACAGCTCCTGGCTTCTCGTAAAGGTGCCGATCCCGAATCGTCCTATACCGCCAGCCTGTATGCTCGCGGGACCAAGCGGATTTCGCAGAAGGTGGGGGAAGAAGGCGTTGAAGTCGCGCTTGCGGCAACGTCGGGTGACAAGGCGGAATTAGTCTGTGAGTCCGCCGATTTGATCTATCACCTACTGGTACTGCTACAAGATCAGGGCATGTCGCTGTCGGATGTCACGGCCAAGTTGCAAGAGCGCCATAAGTAAAATAGCGTTTATTAACACGCCAATAATAAAAAAACCGGCCATCATTGGCCGGTTTTTTATGGAATGCAATCTTTAGCGCTCAAGGGCTTCCTTGTAGTGCTTTCGGCATACCGATACATAACGGTCATTGCCGCCTATCTCGACCTGATCACCGTCAGCAATCGCTTTACCACTGGCATCTTGGCGGATCACCATATTGGCTTTACGGCCACAGTGGCAGATGGTTTTCAATTCAACCAATTTATCGGCCCACGCAAGCAAATAACGGCTTCCTGCAAATAACTCTCCGCGAAAATCACTGCGCAAGCCATAACAAAGTACAGGAATATTGAGCTTGTCGACGACTTCCGTCAATTGGTAAACCTGCTCTTTGGTTAAGAATTGGCATTCATCTATCAATACACAGTCAACTTTTTGTGTTGAATGCATATCTTGCAGGCGGGTATACAGATCATCGCTTGCATTAAAGAGCTCAGCTTCCTCTTGCAAACCAATTCGAGAGCTGACCATGCCTTTGCCATAACGATCATCAATGGCCGCGGTAAAAATCACCGGCGTCATTCCCCGCTCGCGGTAGTTAAATGATGACTGTAATAATGTTGTCGACTTACCCGCATTCATTGCCGAGTAATAGAAATACATCTGGGCCATTAAGCTTCCCTAGTAATACGGTTGGTGCGTGAAAAATCAGCCGAGATGCTACAGAAAAGCCCTTCAGATTAAAAGGAGCAAGCTCAACTTCTTTGTAACTGGATACCGGTAAAACCGCTCACCTCACTGAAATGAAAAAAGCCTGTATTAAATACAGGCTTTTTCCATATTCACACCGTCAGGATTAAGCGCTAGCCGCGGCTTCCTGAGGACGGCGAGATAACCATGACAATCCGGCACAAGCCACGATAAAGGCAACGGTTGCGGCCATGAACGACACCGCCAGAGAGCTGGTGAAACCAAGAACCAAGAAACCAATGGTTGATACCACGGCCATCGACAAGGCGTACGGTAACTGAGTCGATACATGATCAATATGGTGACAACGCGCACCTGTCGACGACAGGATTGTCGTATCAGAGATAGGAGAACAATGGTCACCGAAGACCGATCCCGCCAATACGGCCCCTAGCATAGGAAGCATTAACATAATATCCGTCGCAGCTGCCAGATCACCGGCGATTGGAAGCATGATACCGAACGTACCCCATGACGTACCGGTTGAGAATGCCATCAAACCCGCAAGCAAGAACAGAATAGCCGGCAACAACATTGGGCTGATATTACCTTCCACCATGGTCGACAGGTATTTACCTGTCGCCATATCGCTTATCACCGAACCGATGCTCCATGCAAACAGCAGGATTAGAATCGCGCCGAACATTGACTTAGCACCGATCCACAACGTAGACGACACATCGGCCATCGGGATGCGCTGGCGGAAAACCGGAACAAGTGCGGCAGCAAAGCCCACCAAACCACCGTATACCAAGGACATACCCACATCAGTGTTCTCAAAGGCACCTAAAACGCTAAATGCGAGACCATCAGCAGCCAGTGCTTGGTAACCTGTAAAGATCATAAAGAAGAAGGTCGCCACAATCAGTGTCACGATTGGCATGATTAGATCAGCAACACGACCATTTTTACTTTCTTCAATTTCAAGTTCGTCATTCAGATCTTTGGCACGGCTATCATCATCACCTTCGTCAAATCCACGGCAGTGACTGGCTTCCAGCTCGTGCTTTTTCATCGGGCCCACATCAATTTGGAACCAAGCCACTACGAATACCATCAGCAGGGCAAAAACTGCATAGAAATTCATTGGAGCCAACTGAACAAATGCGCCCAGCGGAGTATATTCCGTCACGCCATGTGAGGCCAAAATACCACCAATCAAGGTGATAATGTAAGCACCCCAGCTTGAAGCTGGCATTAATACACACATTGGTGCTGCTGTTGAATCAAGGATATAGGCCAGTTTGGCACGAGACACATAAAAGCGGTCTGTCACTGGTCGAGAGATCGAACCAACAGCCAAGCTATTAAAGTAATCATCAACAAAAATAAACACACCCAAGAAAGCAGCCAGCAGTTTGGCACCACGCTTGCTCTTGATTTTGGTTTGTGCCCATTCTGCAAATGCACGGGTACCGCCAGAAAGTGTCAGCAATGCTGTGGTCATACCCAGCAAAATAAGGAAGGCGACGATACTCATGTTCCAACTGTTAATGGCGCCGTCATCAATAAACAGCCCTTTAACCGTGGTACCAATGTAACTTGCGGTGCCGCCAACCGAAAAATCAGTTAACAGGAAAGCGCCCAGGAGGACACCAACACCCAAAGAAACTAAAACGCGTCGTGTAAGGATTGCCAAGCCCAGTGCAACCAAAGGTGGCAACAATGACATGGCGGAATGGGAAAAATCTACAATATTCATGATCTCGACTACAACCGATCCTGGTTGGAGATCTACTGTTTTACACGACATCTTGTCGTATATAGAAGAGCATTAGGAAGAAGACATTATCCTTTCCCGACTCCACAGTAGCGCTCCATAGTTAATGTAATTATATACTATGGCAGTGTTGTCCCTGTTCGGTGACAACACCAGCAAACTGGCTTGATAGTCCGAGCTTACTTCGGCAACGGCTCCTTTCGTAAATCCTCATCGGTATCACCCTACGATTTACTACTTATAGACGATGCGCCTCTACCCTTAGTCTAGGTCTGGTCAATTCTACGGAATAGACATCTAAATGCAACAAGTTAATATGAAAAAAATGACACAAATAGTGAATAGTCTTGCCGCAGGGGGCAATAATTATACAATTAAAAGCAAAATTTCATACTCGCCGCATATGAAATTGATGGCAAATATTTAACAACGTCTGATGATTGTAGATAAGATTATTTACTCATCTCAACCATTACATTCTATTACAAATGAGAAATGAACCCGATAATTGGCGAAAAAACAAATAAACCCTTCATTTTTTAATTGGCATCGCTGTATTAAAAGTATTATTATTGCAATTATTGAATTGTCACTGCTATTATTAAATTATAGTTTTAGGCCTACAGGAAATAAAAAATGTCTGATGCAATGAAAGCGCTACTAAACCTTCGCAGCCTTCGCGCCCTTTCTCGTGAATATTCTCTTGAACAACTACAGGAAGCGCTAGAAAAACTTCAAACGGTTGTTACTGAACGTGAAGAGTCTGAAGCTGAAGAAGTCGCAAAAGAAAAAGAACGTACAGAGAAACTAGCTCAATACCGTGAAATGCTTCTTGCTGATGGTATTGACCCAGAAGAGCTTCTAGCGACTCTAAATAAAGCACCTAAAGCGAAACGCGCACAGCGTCCAGCAAAATACTCCTTCATCGATGAAAACGGTGACAAGAAAACTTGGACTGGCCAAGGCCGTACACCAAGCGCTCTGAAAAAAGCACTTGACGAAGGTAAGTCTCTAGAAGAATTTGAAATCTAATCATTCAAATTATCTTGCGAATATCTAAAAAACCCGGCTATAGCCGGGTTTTTTTATTGCTAGGGAAAGCACCCTTGATAAATATAAGCTTTTGATATGTAAGGTAAAAAACAACAACACCAACCACATAACCATGACAAAATTAACTCGACGAGTTAATAATACCCAATAATGAGTCGTTCATTTTGAGCCATCATTTCGATTATAGGGAAACTCGTTACTTTCTTTAAAGCATAAAAAACCAGACCTTTTGGTCTGGATTTTTTTCATAACATGAAACTAGCGAATCTGATCAGCTAAATGGCTTACCGCCAAAGCAAAATAGTGTGAACGGTTCCAGTTAAGCAAGGACTGATAATTACCGTAGATCAAGTAAGCCCGGCCATGTTTGTCATCCGGTTGAATAAGCCACGCATCAATATCGACATTCGGTAGTGCCTGTCCATTGAAGCGACGAACGCCTAATCGTTGCCAGTCAGCTAAGCTTTTGGCTTTACTCTTTTCAACCCCCATCAACGAAGCATTGATAGAAGTTGGCAGTGAAACTTGTCGGCCCCAGGTATATTTATCATCCCAGCCCGCTTGTTTTAAATAATTCGCAGCAGAAGCAAAAACATCGGCCTCTGTCTGCCAGATATCAATCTTTCCATCATTATTGCCATCAACTGCATAAGACAAAAACGACGTTGGCATAAACTGAGGTTGCCCCATCGCGCCTGCCCAAGAGCCCTTCATATCCTCAGGGCTAATATGGCCAGCATCCAATATCTCCAGCGCTGCCATTACCTGCCCGCGGAAAAATGCCTCACGACGACCTTCATAAGCCATGGTCGATAAAGCTTCAACCACATTATAATTCCCCATCAAGCGCCCGAAATTACTTTCCACGCCCCACAAGGCAACAATAAAGCGGGGCTGCACCCCATATTGCTGACCGATTTTATCCAGCGTCGATTTATGCTTATGATAAAGCTCATTCGCCTGTTTTACTTTCCAAGCTGGTACCGCGCGCGGAATATATTCATCCAGTGTCAATTTACGTTCTGGTTGATTTTTATCCGCTTTTACTGCTCGTTCGACAAACGTAATGCCATCAAAAGCAGAGTTGATAATCGACTCTGAAATTCCTTTTTCCTGGGCTTCTACTTTTAGTCCTTCGACATATTTATCAAACCCTTCATCAGCATAAACCGCCGATGATAATCCTAACCCTAAGGCCACGAAGGCCGATATCAATCGCTTATGCATAGTTTATCCTTTGCTGCTGGCGGCTTTATCCGCTTTGTATTGCTCCAGTAAGTTTGGCACGGGTGGCGGTACTTGCAGGTAATATCCACACCCCTTGAGATCCGCTTTTACTTTATCGATATCTGCCTGTGCCAACTTATGACGTGCATCTAACTTAATTACCATGACAAATTGTGGCGTACCAAATGTTTTCATCAGCGTTTCAGGCACTGATGAAAAATCATCTTTCTTGTTGATATAGAGGTAGGTATTGTCTTTCTTAGGGCTTTTGTAAATTGCGCACAACATATTGTCGGTAACCTGTTCGTTAATTTTGCTCTTTATCAGACAACGATTCGCATAAATCATTCCCTACCGGAGAGAGGATCGCCTACTTGATGAGACGGTTGTCTGAATTTCCAACGCAAAAGCAAGGATAGCTTGCTGATATACGGTTTGGAATATAACATGCAAGTTACCCAAGAGATAACGTTCCCGAACGACTAATTTAGCGACAGTCATCAATACACATGACAAAATCTGCAGAACTCAAGGGAGGCTCTTTCACCCTCTCTGCCCTCCACTTGGTGGACGGCGACATACAGCAAGCAATCAACTTTCTCAAAGAGAAAGTTGAGCAGGCTCCTCATTTCTTTTCAGCAGCCCCCATCGTCATTGATGTCAGCCAAGCCGGAAATAAGTTGGATTTCGCCTTACTAAAAAGCCATGTTCAAGCTGCAGGCATGATCCCTGTTGGGATCAGTGGCTGCAAACAACCTGGTCAACAAGAGCAGGCAAAACAAGCCGGGTTTGCCATTATGAATGCGGCCAAACAGGCCAAAGCGGCCGAACCTGTGATGACCCCGACAAAAATAATTAAAAATCCAGTTCGGTCAGGCCAGCAAATTTATGCTAAAAATAGTGACCTGATAGTGCTTGGACATGTAAGCCCTGCTGCAGAGATAATTGCTGATGGCTGTATCCATGTCTATGGCACCCTGCGAGGGCGTGCCATCGCTGGGGCTAGCGGTCAAAAAGAGGCAAAAATTTTCTGCCATAACTTACAACCTGAACTCATTTCCATTGCAGGGAATTACTGGTTAAGCGACAAAATACAAGAAGAGTTCTGGGGATCAAATGTCGTTATCTCGCTGGCTGAAAATAATTTGAACATAGAGCAAATGGCTCTATAACGTTTAATAAGGAATTTAAAGATGGCACGTATTATCGTGGTTACCTCAGGTAAAGGTGGCGTTGGTAAAACTACCTCGAGTGCAGCTATTGCATCAGGCCTTGCGCTTAGCGGCAAGAAGACGGCGGTGATCGATTTCGATATCGGCCTGCGTAATCTTGACCTCATCATGGGCTGTGAGCGTCGCGTAGTCTATGACTTCGTCAACGTTATCAATGGTGAAGCTAACCTAAACCAGGCACTTATCAAAGACAAGCGTGTTGACAACCTATATGTTCTACCCGCTTCTCAAACCCGTGACAAAGACGCGCTGAGCCGTGAAGGTGTCGAACGTGTTTTCAACGATATGGCTGAGATGGGCTTTGATTTCATTATCTGTGATTCACCGGCAGGCATCGAGACCGGTGCACTGATGGCGCTATACTTTGCCGACGAAGCCATTGTCACTACCAACCCTGAAGTGTCTTCTGTGCGTGACTCTGACCGTATTCTTGGCATCCTTGACTCAAAGTCTCGTCGCGCCGAGCAAGCCGAAGAGCCAGTCAAAACGCACCTACTGCTAACACGCTATAACCCGGCTCGGGTAACATTAGGCGAAATGCTGAGTGTGGGCGATGTCGAGGAAATCCTTCATATTCCTCTGCTCGGTGTGATCCCGGAAAGCCAGGCAGTACTGAATGCATCGAACAAAGGTGAACCGGTTATTTTTGACAAAGAATCCGATGCGGGTATCGCCTACGAAGACACAGTTGCCCGCTTGCTGGGTGAAGAGCGTCCCTTCCGCTTCCTTGAAGAAGAGAAGAAAGGCTTCCTAAAACGTCTATTCGGAGGATAATACACGATGGCATTGTTAGAATTCTTCCGCCCCAAGAAAACAACGACTGCCAGTCTAGCCAAAGAGCGGCTGCAAATTATCGTTGCTGAACGCCGTTCTGCCGATCATAGTGCACCTAGCTATTTACCGCAGTTGAAACAGGATATCCTGGACGTCATCCGCAAATATGTTGAAATCAGCCCTGAGCAGGTTTCTGTAAACCTCGATCAGAAAGAAGAAGATCTTTCCGTACTCGAACTCAACGTCACTCTGCCAGACGAAGAAAAGTAAGTTTATCGCTATTAAAGCTATTAAAAAGCCCTGCACACTGTGCGGGGCTTTTTGTTGGCTATAACGCTATCTCTGCGCTGCCTTTAGTCTTTTTTCAGCAAAGGCAATACTTTTTGCTCAAACAGCGGCTTGCGCCATGTCTTTAGCATATCCGGCATGCTGTCAGACGGCGCGTCTTTTTTCCATGCCCAAGAGATCAACTGGTTGATCTGCTTTTTCGATGCCAGAAACTCTGCCATCAGGCCAGTTTCCGTCTCTACCGTCGTCACCACATCCTTAATGTGCTTAACCTTTTGCTTGTAACCCGGCAAATCCATCAGTCTGGTGATTTTTTCAGGGTACTGCTCTGGCGGCATGTCATCGACATCGTAAACCATTTTTAGCAAACGGTTCGCATGGCGTTGAATTTCCATGCTCTCGAAGCCTTCTTTCGCCATGACCGCCTTGGACTTGATGCCGAAACGGGCCAGCTTCCAAAGGTGCAGCTCTTTCACAATAAAATTCAGGGCCAAGTCGCGCTTACGCGCTTCCAACACACGCCATTTAGCGGCTTTTTGCAAAATAGCCAACTGCTTAGGGTTTAGCTGCCAAGCGTTTTTGATATCAAGAAAGGCTTTATCCGGATCGATGGTCTTAACCCGCTTGAGCATCAAGCCAGCACACTCCTGAGCCAGCGCCTCCTGCCAGCCTTTGTTTACCACTTGCGGCATCAGCTTCTGGTAAAGCGGCAGCAGATAGTACACATCGGCGGCGGCATAATCGAGCTGACGGTCGGTCAGTGGACGGGCGAGCCAGTTAGTGCGCGCCTCACCTTTATCAAGCTCAATACCCAGATAATCTTTTACCAATGTACCGAAACCGGCTGACACTCCGTAGCCAAGGAATGAGGCCATGATCTGGGTATCAATCATCGGCACAGGCAGACAACCGGCATAGTATTGGAAAACTTCCAAATCTTCGCCACAGGCATGAAGTACCTTGATCACCGACTGATCGCGCAGCAGATCCCACAACGGCTCAAGATCCTCAATCGCCAACGGGTCAATCAATGCCAGCGACTCACCATCAAATAGCTGGATCAAGCCAAGCTTCGGGTACAGGGTCCGGGTTCTGACAAATTCAGTATCCAGCATGACAGCGGTCTGGCGGCGAGCCTGAAGGCAGATCGTCTCCAGCCGTTCACGGCTGGTAATTATTTCAAAATTCACAGTATTCTCACCAATAAAATGCCGGCTTGAGGCCGGCATTCTTTGTATTAATTCACGATGTGCTTACGCACTCTGGTTTTGCTGAGCTGATTCTTCACGCAATGCTCGGCGTAAGATCTTACCGACATTAGTTTTTGGAAGCTCATCTCGGAACTCAACAATTTTCGGCACCTTGTAACCTGTCAGGTGCTCGCGGCAGTGTTCAAGCAGCTCCTCGCGGGTTAGGCTGACATCGCGTTTAACCACGCAGATTTTAACCAGCTCACCAGAAACTTCATGAGGTTCACCAATTGCAGCGACTTCAAGTACTTTACTGTTAAGGGCAACGACATCTTCAATTTCATTCGGGTAAACGTTGAAGCCTGATACCAAAATCATGTCTTTCTTGCGGTCAACAATATGCAGGAAGCCTTCATCATCAAAACGAACAATGTCACCCGTTGACAGCCACCCGTCTTCGGTCAGGACCTCTTTGCTCGCTTCCGGGCGCTGCCAGTAACCCTGCATCACCTGCGGGCCACGAACCTGAAGCTCACCCGTCTGATCGTTACCCAATACTTGGCCTTCGTCATCAACAATACGCACATCCGTTGAAGGAACCGGCAAGCCGATAGAACCATTATAGTCGGTCAAATCATACGGGTAAGCGGCCACAAGCGGCGAACACTCCGTCAGGCCGTAGCCTTCGAGCAAGTAATTACCGGTAATTTGCTTCCACTTTTCAGCCACAGCGCGCTGGACAGCCATACCGCCACCCACTGACAGACGAAGCTGACTGAAGTCAATTTCATGGAAATCTTCATTGTTGACCAACGCATTAAACAAGGTGTTGACACCCGTGATGGCGGTGAACGGATAGCGCTGCAGCTCTTTGACAAACGTCGGGATATCACGCGGGTTAGTGATCAGCAGGTTACGTCCACCCATTTCGATAAACAGCAAGCAGTTCACGGTCAGGGCAAAGACATGGTACAGCGGCAACGCTGTTACTATCAGTTCGCGACCTTCAGTCAAGACCGGGCCGTATGCGCCTTTGGCCTGCATCACGTTAGCCAGCATGTTGCGGTGGCTAAGCACCGCCCCCTTAGCAACCCCTGTCGTACCGCCGGTATACTGCAAAAAAGCGGTATCGTCGCCTGACATAAACGGCTTAACATATTGCATACGACGACCTTTGCGCAAAGCCATGCGCATGGAGGTTGCGTGAGGAAGGTGGTATTTAGGCACCATTTTCTTGATGTATTTCACCACAAAGTTAACCAGAGTACCCTTCGGGCGAGATAGCTGATCACCCAGGCTGGTCAGTACCACATGCTGGACGCTGGTATTTTTAACGATGCTTTCTAGGGTATGGGCGAAGTTAGAAACAATGACGATCGCTTTGGCACCGGAGTCGTTCAACTGGTGCTCTAGCTCACGCGGGGTATAAAGTGGGTTAACATTCACCACCACACAACCGGCACGTAAAATTCCAAACAGGGCAATTGGATACTGAAGTAGATTCGGCATCATGACCGCCACGCGGTCGCCTTTTTTTACCTTCAGTTCATTTTGCAGGTAGGCGGCAAAAGCACGGCTACGCTCTTCCAGCTTGCGGAAGGTCATGACCTGTCCCATATTGATGAACGCTGTCTGATCAGCGTACTTGTGTACTGACTGCTCAAACATTTCAACCAATGACGGATACTGATCCGGGTTAATTTCAGCCGGTACATCTCCCGGATAGCGGTTAAGCCAAACCTTATCCACTTTGCACTCTCCTTATTGATTTTGGCATGGTGCCTACACTGTGCTGGCAGGTAATTAAAACATGTGTTTACACCGCAATTACAGCACACCTAACATACAAGTAACACTGGCCTATTAGACCAATGCATTAAAATTTGAATTAAATAACAATATCTCATCCGCCACCCGTTCAGGACTCTGAAGGTGACAGTGGTGACCACCAGCAACCTCGATTTGCTCTAGCTGCTGCCACCCTTGAGCATCTGGTTGCTCTCGCTTCAATTTACGGTAACCGGTTTCGCCAATAATCGATAACACCGGACATTGCACCGATGCCACCAAGGCTCGGGACTGCTCGTGAGCCATTCGGTACAATGAATCGCACCGCAAGCGATTGTCATGTCGCCAGTACCAGCGCCCGTCGCGCTGCAAAACGGCCCGCGCCACCACCGGCTTGATCTGCTCTGGCATTAGGCCGTTGACGGCACAACGGAGATCCAGTGCCTGCTGGAACGAGTCCATTGAGCGGTTCTGTCGCTGCTGCGCTCTCGCTCGGTAGCGTTGTCGGCTAACAATGCCCTGCCGAAGCCTATCTGGGGTACTTTCCGCCGTTTCAGACAATGGCGCTAAACCTTCAATCAACATCAGGGAGTCGACCTTATCGCCAAAAGCCGCGGCAAAACATACCGCCACCAATGCCCCCATAGAGTGGCCAACCAGCGTTACCTGTGGCTGATCCAACAAAGCGACCAACTGGGCCAAGTCATCAACATAATCGACAAAATGGTAGAAATTATCAGCCGACCTCGATGTCGAAAGCCCATGCCCAGGCCAATCAATGGCGATAATATGAAAGCGCTCGGACAACTTGCCAAATAAAGGGGCAAAGCTTGCAGCATTATCCTGCCAACCATGCAGCATGACCATGACTGGTTTTTGCGTTAACACGGCACTTAGCTGGGCTTTGTTTTCTATAGGCCTTTCGGAAGAAAACGAGGCCAGCCCTGACAGCCGCTGGTCGGCCAACTGAAACTCTATCTGATACATAGCAATTTACTTGGTCACCCGCTCCCTAACTTCAGCCCTTGAGAAGCCATTGTTAAGAAGGCTGGGTGAGCAATGTAGACCAACACAGCGCCTGAAACGGTCAAAATCATCGATCCAGACTTCCTGTTTCACTTGCCACAATTGGGTTCCTGTTGCGGCTACCACCGGGAAACGGTAGTTAAACTCGCCAACTTTACCGTCTTCTTCCCCATCAACATGCCCGGCAACAGAGACCAATCGCCCGGGATGGTATGCAATCGGTTCAAGGAAGCCATCAACATACGCGACGAAGCGTTGTTGGGCGCTACTGCCCAACTTGGGTTTACCGTCACTGCCTATCGGCATGGCTACAATTTCCAGCCGGGTTTTCTGTTCACCGTTATCAATGGCGGCAATCACCCCACCAAGGCGGATTGCCTGACCAAAATCTTGGCCAGCAGGATCGCTCAGCGCAGCAACATCTGTGATTGGGTCATCGCTATCGGTCATGAGGGCCTCAGGCACCGCGGCGCAGCCTATCATAGTCACAGCAAGCAACCCAACGATTAGCTTCCTAAACATCGGTAACTCCATTGTAAATGATGAATATCCGCACAATTCCTGAGCACCAGGCAGCTAATCGCACAGCTTATTCCAATGTGACACGGTATTAAACATAGACATCGACCCCTACCAACATCGAGAGTTCATCTCGCTTGTGCTGGTGCATCACCCCCATATAGCTCTCCAATGCCTGACGGTTTCTCCCCTCGGGTTGATCATACTGGATATGACTGTGCGCAGCGTCGAGCAACTCAGGGTCACGCACTGATTGGGCAACGGCCTTGGCAACAGGGGTGGGTTCACTGGCCCCGTTAACAGAGGTGCGGGTGACTTTCGTCTTTGAAGGCGTTTGGGGTATTGTGACAGGAAGGCGCTGAATAGAAACCATAGGAAACGTCCAGTATCCAAGTGATTGCCGAGTATGCTACAACCATAGTATGCATACACGGCAATGAGGCAAACGTATTATTCGCGACCCGGCAATTTTTTCCAGGTGACTGTATCACGGAGGTACACAGGGCTAGCTTCCTCAGCTAACACCGCCTCGCCACGAGCCAATGCATATTTGGCCAAATGCACCATATCCGCGGCATCCGGGTAAAGTACCGAACCCGATACAGCTTCAACAGGTAATTGTGCCAGTTGTTCAGCATAGCTTTCCCAGCCTGTACCGGCCGTTAACCACTGGCCTTCACTCAATGGCAGTTGCGTGATCAACATCTCAGGCTTAATAACTAACTCACTGCCTTGCACTACCCAGTCGCCATCTGCCTGACGGCGATACTGACCCCAGTAGATTTCATTCATGCGGGCATCAATGGCTGCCATCACCTGCTCGGCCTGATGCTGGCGGTATGACCCCTGTGCCATCGCGGCCAAGGTCGAGATACCTAGCATCGGCAGATCTGCACCAAATGCCAAGCCCTGAGCAATACCAATGCCGATACGTACCCCGGTAAAGCTACCTGGACCACGGCCAAAAGCCAGTGCATCAAGTTGGTTTAATTTTAGGCCAGCCTGTGCCAGTACGTTATCCACCATCGGCAGCACCTTGGTGGTGTGCTCACGTGGCGCATACTCACAGAGAGAAATCACTTCATCGCCCACCAGAAGGGCGACGGAACAGTTTTCGGTGGCAGTATCTACTGCAAGAATTTTGTTGCTCATTCAAGCCTCTGAATGCTGTTCTTCGGTTGTGGCAGGCTCTTGGCGGCCATTAACCGAAGATAAGAATTGCCCGACGCTAACAACATCCCGAGTTCGCGGGATAGACGGCAGGCTGTTAAGAAAGACCGCGCCATAAGGACGCGTTACTAACCGGTTGTCACAGATCACCAGGACACCTTTATCCTGTGTATCACGAATAAGTCGACCGACCCCTTGCTTGAGGGTGATCACCGCATCCGGGATCTGTACTTGCGCAAAAGGATCCCCACCACGTAAACGGCAGTCCTCTATACGCGCTTTCAGCAGCGGATCATCCGGTGCTGTAAAGGGTAATTTATCAATGATAACACAGCTTAGGGCCTGCCCTCTAACATCCACGCCTTCCCAGAAGGCACCAGTCGCTATCAACAAGGCATTACCCCGCTCAAGGTATTCCGCCAGCAACTTCTGCTTGGTCGTTTCGCCCTGCACCAATACGGGAAGGTCGAGCTTGGCCCGGAACCCTTCGGCCAACTCACGAACCATCTGATGTGAGGTACACAAGAAGAAACAGCGCCCCTGGTTCTCTTCAATAACAGGGGCCATCATCTCCACCAGTCGTTCTGCAATACCAAAGCTATTGGGCTCAGGCAAAAAGCGGGGCACGCACAGCAGCGCCTGTTGCTGGTAATCAAACGGGCTTTCCAGCGAAAACTGCTGCTTAGGTTTGAGTCCCAGCCGCTGGCTGAAATGGCTAAAGTCCTCGTTTACCGCAAGGGTCGCCGAGGTAAAGATCCACGCTCCCCCCTGCTGCTCGATCTGCTCACTGAACTTATCGGCCACCGACAATGGCGTAATGTGCAGGCTGAAATGACGGGGGGTACATTCATACCAATAGGAATAGCCGGTAATGCTGGTATCGCAGACCCGCTCTAGCCGTGCCTTGATTAAGGTCGCCCGTTCAAAGGCCGCGTCCAGCAACTGGCTCCGGCCCAATGCCAACTTCAGCACTTCGTGGGTTAAATCCAAGGCGTCATTCAAACGGGTGATTTCTCGCTGAATCGCTTGGCTGGTTATCGCTTCGCGCCAGTTGCCGCGAAAACCGGGTTCGCCAAGTACAATACGCATATCGGCCGCCGCTTGGTACAGCCTGTCGGCGGTTTTTTGCAGCTGGCGCATATCCTTGGCTTCGGTGCGATAGCCAATCTCAACATCTTTCGCCAGCTCTTGGATCTGACGGCTTGATAAGCTCTGGCCAAAATACTGGCTGGCAATATCTGGCATTTGGTGGGCTTCATCAAAGATGAATACCTCGGCTTCGGGGATCAATTCGCCAAAACCGGTTTCTTTGATCGCCTGATCGGCCAAAAAGAGGTGGTGGTTGACTACCACGACATCGGCTTCCATTGCCCGACGGCGCGCTTTGACCACAAAGCAGTCGTCATAGGACGGACATTCCCGGCCGAGGCAGTTGTCATTGGTCGAGGTGATCATCGGGATCACCGGACTGTCTTCGGCAATATCCTCACAATCGCCCAAATCACCGCTCTTGGTCGACGACGACCAGCTCCGAACCTGAACCAACTGACTCAACAGTTTCGGATCGGTATGGACGCCATGGCTTTCGGTGATTTGACGACTCAGCCGATCGAGACATAAGTAATTCGACCGCCCTTTGAGCAAAGACACCCGGCCGGTAAAACCGAGAGCATCCGCCATCAAGGGCAAATCCCGGTGGAACAATTGTTCCTGCAGGTTTTTGGAGCCTGTAGAAATTATGGTCTTTTTACCACTGACCAAAGCGGGTACCAAATAAGCAAACGTCTTGCCGGTTCCCGTTCCCGCTTCAACAACAAGCTGGCTCTCGGTCTTAATGGCATCGGCCACGGCTTGCGCCATATCGATTTGCGGCTGGCGGGCCTGGAACCCGGGGATGGCTTTATCTAGCGCACCGCCGGAGGCAAAAAACTTGGCTATCATAGGCTTTTGAATATCTAGGCTTTCGACTATCTGCTTTAGGAAAACGGGCTTTAGGCAACACCGTCGGATGACCGGTCATTATGCCAATATTCCCACTTAGCAGCCATGATTTATTCCAGCCGCCGCGTGTAATACCAAACGTCGTTATTCGGCTGCCACTATGTCTGCCTTAGTGGAATCAACAATAGCCAACAACTCTTGCTGCTCTTTTTCAGGGAGCTCATATTTATTGAATACACCGGTAAGCAGTACCACCATATGTTGCCACTCAGCCGGTGTAATGTTGAGAGGCTGATGGGAATTTTTCATTGCACGCCCTGTATACTGGCATGGGCCACCAGTTGCTTGGCAGATCATCGTAGTCACTTGATACTTTAAGTAAGCTGCCGGGACACTTTTTCTTGCCAGATCAACCGCTGGGTTACTATTAAGTACATCATCAACAACCATCACATCAATGAAGTCATTCACTACCACAGTGATAGGTGCCAGGCCCCCCAAGCGGTTATACAACAATTCAGGATCTTCAGCGTGCGTTACCGCAATCGCATAATGGAAAAGCGGATAAAACGCGAGAAGGCCGAGCCCCCCTGCCCATATTTTCGGTAATCTTTTCATGGGAAGTTCCTCGTCAATGTCACTTTGTACAAAGTAATAAATCCATTTACTCAATATTTATGTTTTGACCCTGAAAACGATCCGATGTAAATAAAAGAAAGGATTTATATATTTTAGTGCAAGGAAGAACATGGAAAAGAAAACCCTGCTGACCGATTGCCCGGATGCAATGGGCCTGATCAGCAAAATCACCAATATCTGTTACAAGCACCAGCTCAATATTGTTCACAACAATGAGTTTGTCGATCACTCCCATAGCCAGTTTTTTATGCGCACCGAACTGGAAGGCTACTTCAATGACGAAACCTTCCTTTTCGATCTGGACCGTGCACTGCCTGAAGGGAGTCAACGACGCCTGATCGGTTCAGAGCGTAAACGCATTGTGATCATGGTGACCAAAGAAGCTCACTGCTTGGGTGATATTCTGGTCAAAACCTTTGATGGCACACTCGATATCGAAATTGCCGCCATTGTCGGCAACTACGACCATTTGGCTGAGCTCGCCCGCAACTTTGGTATTCCCTACCATCACATCAGCCATGAAGGGATCAGCCGGGACGAGCATGAGGCCCTATTGCTTGAAACCGTGCAGCAGTACACGCCCGATTATGTGGTGCTGGCCAAATACATGCGTATTCTCACGCCGAATTTCGTTGCCCAGTTTCCCCATAAAATCATCAATATCCACCATAGCTTCCTGCCAGCCTTTATCGGTGCCAAACCTTACCAGCAAGCCTTTGAACGCGGGGTGAAAATCATTGGTGCCACAGCCCACTTTGTGACTAACGATCTTGATGAGGGCCCGATCATTACCCAGAACGTGATTCCGGTTGACCATAATTTCAGTGCCAAAGACATGGCACGAGCAGGCAAAGATGTTGAAAAGTCGGTGCTGAGTAAAGCCCTAGGCTTAGTGATTGATGATCGGGTCTTTGTTCACGGTAACCGGACTGTGATTTTGTAATCACCAACAACACTGAACGCCAAGCAGCAGGGCAAATTATCAAAAACGCATAAAGGCATCCATGTCGCTCCTACCCACCATCCATGGTGGGTAGGTTTTGCTAATTTACCCTGCTACTCTCGCAGAAGGAGTACCACAGATTCGATCAGTTCAATAAAGGAGTGACTTCTTTGCTTACTCCGCTTCACTCTCAATGACGGCTTTTAGTGAATGCGGGTGCAGCTTAATACAAACCCCATCTTGCTTGAAAGCATAGGTTGGGTTGGAAAGGCGCTCTTTCTCACCTGACGGGCAGCTGGCTTTCACCTTAATGCCTTTATCGACTAATTTGTCCCACTGACTCGCTAACTCAGGAAACGCTTGATCCAAAGTGACCTTCAACACATCGGTATCGCCTGCCTTTGATGGGATCACAAATTCGATATGCTCCCATCCCTCTTGCGGATACGCTTTTTCCCCCGGATACGGTAATTCCAGTGCTTCGATCTGCCAAGGACCGCAGCTAAGCGGGGTATTAAAGCCAATCACCACAATCGGCCGGCCGTTGATTTCATTGGTCGACCACTCCTTGCCATAAGCCAGCCACGCCTTGTGCAACTGCTCTGCAACGTCCCAATCGTTGACCCGCAAAGCAATATGATCCGCTTGGTAACTGGCAAGCGATAGGCCCAACTCTTCGGCAAGGCGTTCAATTTTCGCCATGAAAGCGGGTAACTGGGCCAACATTTGCTCTGGTAACAGACCTTTTTGTTCTAGCTTGTGCATGTCTTTTCTCCGATTATTCACGCTGAGCGATTGAACGCATAATTATCCATAGTTTTCGGCTTGACAACAGCCCTATTCGCATCGGCAAAGCCCTTGTGCTTGCTAGACTCCTGCATATTTTTCACCCCACTATGGATATTAAAAAAAAATCGCAATCTATTGTCTTTACGGCTTGCCAAACCACCTAAATTTGTGGGTATTATTAGGGCAATGCAACCAGCGTATTCAAGATGTCTCCCCTCTTCCACTTCTGAGGCGGCCCCGTCAAAAATACTCACGTAAATAAATTATCACTTGGTGCTATCTTTATAGGCCAATGGTCGTGATTATTTTTGACGGTTATATCCCTTGAATACGGTGCCGTTTTTGCCTCGCCAATTTGCATTACTTATTGGCGTTACAAACGATTTAAAGGATAAGCGTGTGAACATTCAAGCACTCATTAATGAAAAAGTATCTCAGGCGCTAGAAGCCGCAGGCGCACCTGCCGGCAGCCCTGCTGCAGTTCGCCAGTCTGCGAAAGCGCAATTTGGTGATTACCAAGCCAACGGTGTAATGGGCGTAGCCAAAAAACTGGGTACTAACCCTCGCGAGTTCGCACAAAAAGTTATCGAACAGCTAGACCTTGACGGTATCGCTGAAAAAGTTGAAATCGCTGGCCCTGGCTTTATCAACATCTTCCTGAGCAAAACCTGGCTCGCCGAGCAAGCGGAAAATGCCCTGAAAGATGAACGCCTAGGCGTATCAACTGAAGAACAGCAAACTATTGTTGTTGATTACTCTGCGCCAAACGTTGCCAAAGAAATGCACGTAGGTCACCTACGCTCAACTATCATCGGTGATGCGGTTGTTCGTACCCTTGAGCACCTAGGCCACAAAGTGATCCGTGCTAACCACATCGGTGACTGGGGTACACAGTTCGGTATGCTTATCGCTAACCTTGAGCGTGTACAAAAAGAATCTGGTGAAGTTTCTATGGAGCTTTCTGATCTGGAAGCTTTCTACCGCGAATCGAAAAAGCTGTACGACGAAGATGCCGAGTTTGCAGCACGCGCACGTAACTACGTAGTTAAACTGCAAGGTGGTGACGAGTACTGCGCTGATATGTGGAAGAAGCTGGTTGATGTCACCATGATCCAGAACCAGCGCAACTACGACCGCCTAAACGTATCACTGAGCCGTGATGACGTGATGGGTGAATCAATGTACAACGACATGCTGCCTGGTATCGTGGCTGACCTGAAAGAAAAAGGTCTGGCTGTTGAAGATGACGGCGCGCAGGTTGTTTTCCTTGAAGAGTACAAGAACAAAGACGGCGAGCCTATGGGTGTGATCATCCAGAAGCGCGACGGCGGTTTCCTATATACCACCACTGACATCGCTTGTGCAAAATACCGTTACGAGCAGCTTGGTGCAAACCGTGTGCTTTACTTCATCGACTCCCGTCAGCACCAGCACTTAATGCAGGCTTGGACTATCGTCCGTAAGGCGGAATACGTGCCAGAAACCGTCAGCCTTGAGCACCACGCTTTTGGTATGATGCTGGGTAAAGACGGTCGTCCATTCAAGACCCGTGCAGGTGGTACCGTTCGCCTAGCCGACCTTCTTGACGAAGCTGAAGTACGTGCAACGAAGCTGATCGAAGAGAAAAATCCTGAACTAGACGCTGAAGAGAAAGCCAACATTGCCAACACGGTTGCAATGGCTGCGGTTAAGTATGCTGATCTGTCTAAGCACCGTACCACTGACTACATCTTCGACTGGGACAACATGCTTGCCTTCGAAGGTAACACGGCACCGTACATGCAATACGCATACACCCGTGTCGCTTCTATCTTCAAGCGTGCAGATGTTGAGCTTGCTGATCTGACTCACCCTGTCGTGATTAACGACGAGAAAGAACAAGCACTGCTTTCTGCCCTGCTTCAGTTCGAAGAAGCGGTACAGAATGTAGCTCGTGAAGGTCAGCCACACCTAATGTGTACCTACCTATTCGAGCTAGCAGGTAAATTCTCAAGCTTCTACGAAGCGTGCCCTATCCTGAACGCTGAAGAAGGCGTTAAGCAGAGCCGTCTGAAACTGGCCCTACTGACAGCGAAGACAATCAAGCAAGGTCTGGATCTGCTGGGTATCGAAACTCTTGAGCGCATGTAATAAAACGCTAGCATAATTCAATAAATATCTAATAATTCATAGCCTTCTAGGGTATCCTTAGAAGGCTATTTTATTATCTATAGCTATATTCATAGCAATTGGCGATCAGAAGACCAGTAATATTGGATGTTAGGTATGAGTAACGACAGCTTTGCAAAATCAACGGAGATCCTCAAACAAGCCGTTCCCCTGATGATTAAGCATAAGGTCCCCACCACCCCAACCAACTATGCCCTGTGGTATACCTATAGCTCTCAGCAAAATCCCCCGCTCAATATAGCACTCGAACGTGGTATCGAAGCTATCGGCCATTGCACGCCGACATTGTGCGAAACCCTGTACCAAGACCACTTAGCCAGCCAAACCGATAACAACGTCAAACAGCTCAAGCTCAGTCTCACGGCTATGATGCAGGAGCTCTCCCACAGTATGGCTGACACCCTGTCAGATACCAATAGCTTCCATAATGTGCTTGAGTCAACATTCGGTCGGCTGGAGCAGGTTGGAAAAGAAGGGGTATCCCTTGAAGAGACCATTACCTTAGTTCGTGAGCTGCTTCGCGAATCACAGCAGATGCGCCAATCGACAGGGCTGTTTAAAGGCCAGCTCGATTCTGCCCAGCAAGAGATCCAGTCCTTGCGGGCTGCGCTTAACAAAAGCCAACAGCAGGCCAACGAAGATGCGTTAACCACACTCTACAATCGTCGTGCCTTTGATCAGGATATTCAAAGCTATCTCGACAACCAGATCCCGACTAGCCTGGTGTTGCTAGACATTGACCACTTCAAATACTTCAATGATGAATTCGGCCACCTTATGGGCGATCAGGTCTTGAAGATGGTCGCCAAAAGGCTATCGGAGTGCTGCCGTGATTATGCCAAAGCCTATCGCTTCGGTGGGGAGGAGTTTGCCATTTTGCTGCCGCATAAGTCATTACCCTCGGCCCGCCAGCAAGCGGAAACCATGCGCAGAGCCATTGAAAAAATTTCGATACGCGATAAGAAATCTGGGCAACGGATCAATTCCGTTACCGCCTCATTTGGTATCAGTAGCTCACAAGATAATGAGCACAGCTTGGCCGTTATTGAGCGCGCTGATCACTTCCTCAGCCAAGCCAAGCAACTGGGGCGAAACCGGGTACTGCCGATTTCCTAGCCCAGCAAGCTGACGGCTTTGCCAGCTTCAGCTACTGACCAAACCGTTGGCCACCTTTATGCAGCCATTCCAGCTCTTCCTGAGTCGATAAGCGGCCAAAAGCCGCGTTACGGTGCGGAAAACGGCCAAAGCGCTTAATCACATCATGATGGCTGACCGCATACTGATAGAAACCCTCGAAGGTATCGGCATGTGCCGGGTTAACCGTCTGCATCAGGCGGTCAAACCGAAATACCGCCTCTTCCTGATCCTCGATGGCTTCTGAATGCTCCAGAGGCAAGTAGAAAAACACGCGCTCTATTGGCGTTAGATCCAGGTCTTGGTTCTTTGCCAAGCCCCGCCGACACAAAGCCAATGCCAGTGAGTCATAGCGAAATGCAGCACTTAAACCGCGGTAAATATTGCGGGTAAATTGATCGAGCAGAATGATCAGCGCGAGGGTCCCCCTTGGCTCCTCAGTCCACGCACTGAGTTCACCGAGCCCAGCCTGACTCACTTGATGTAGGAAACGTTCGGCAATAATTTGATCCGTTTCTTTCCCGCCACGAAACCACAGTGTATTCCGATCCGTGACCGTTACTTCTTCACCTATCTCGCCGAACCAAAAGTCCAGCACATCTTGATATTGAGCACCCATGCCTCACTCCCACTAGAACGCCGTCACGATACCGCCGATTTCACAACGCGGATAATCCCGAACCCACTTCCTGCTCACATCCTATATCCAAGTAACTCAAGCCGTTTGATTCCGAGAAAGTTACTTGAGTATATTTCACCTACGCATTAAAAAATTACCGCCGGTCATGGCAGAAAGCATTGCTACTGCATTATATTCACACTATCGTATTGTTATCAGTGCAGCTCCTGATGTCGTTATCCTACCCCAAAGCCCATTTTCGGCTGTTGGCAAATATCTCAGCATGTGAGCTGCACAATACAATTAAGGAATAATTCCATGCAGTTTTCACTTCATCCGAGACTGGCCGCAGATACTACGATTGTCGGTAACCTTCCACTGTGCCAAGTACTGCTATCTAAAGAAGCCCTTGGCCCTTGGCTTATTTTAGTGCCACGTAAAGACGCCCTGCGCGAAATCCATCACTTACCAGAAACCGAACAGCTTCAATTGATGAAAGAGTCCTGTGCCGTGGCGACAGTGCTTGAAAAAGATTATCAGGCAGACAAAATCAACGTTGGCGCTTTGGGTAACCTTGTGCCACAGTTGCATGTCCATCATATCGCCCGCTTCAAAGATGATGTTGCTTGGCCGGGCCCTATCTGGGGCAATACTGACGGCACTCAGCGTGACGAGGCCCTGCAACAAGCCCTCACCGAAGAGCTAAGGGCCGAGCTGAGCCACATCGACGGTTTCAGCACCGTGGAATAAGGCAAAAAAAAGGCAACCCGCAGGTTGCCTTTTTCTTTTCAATTACTTGCTAGCCACGCATAACGGTGACTGAAAGCTCATCACTCTTGAGCGGACGATACCAGATCTCTTGCGCGCCCTGGCAGCACCCATCACTGTCGCAGCCGATCAGCTCCTTGCCCAACTTGCCTTTGCGGATCCATACATCCAGCATGGCCTCGACGCCGTCTTCGGACATCCCGAACCGCATTGCCAATACCTTGCGGCTGGCGCGACCGTGTTGCTCAATATATTGTTTCAGCTGCTGCAGGATCATAGGGTGACTAGCTCCTCAGTTTGCACTTGCTGTCCCTTACGCTTGAAGGTAATAAACAGGCCAGCATTGATAGCCGTGAACAAACCAATCCACATCATGCTCGTTGCCGGGTGATCGGCAAAATGAGCGATCTGGTAGTAATAAGTCGCAAAGGTATACGCCAGTAACATGGTATATGAGGCAATGAACAGCGAATACTTCTGGCCAAACTCACGCACATAGGCCCCCATAGCTGCTGCACAAGGCGTGTAGAGCAAAATGAAGATCAGGTATGCCATTGCCGCTGCAGAGCTCACAAAGTGCGCCTGGATGTTACCAAAGATTGATGCATCGACTTCCTGCTCTTGTGCAACCGCCGCGGTATCTTCTAATTCACCGACATCGATACCTAGTGGGTCAGAATAGCTTAGCCCAGACAAGTTATCACCAATACTCGCTACCGCTTCTTGCAGGCTTCCCACCAAGTCGTACTCGGCGTCTTCCTCACCTTCAGCTGGCGCATATAAGTTATTTAAGGTACCAACTACCGCTTCTTTGGCAAAGATACCCGTCAGAATCCCCACGGTTGCAGGCCAGTTATCTTCCTTCACACCAATTGGTGCCAATACTGGTGTAATGACCTGAGCTGTTTTTGCCAGTACCGAGTTTGGCGTATCTTCATTACCGAACGAGCCATCGGTGCCCAGTGAGTTGAAGAAGCTCAAAATGGCGACAACCACGACAATGGTCTTACCGGCACCCAGCACAAACTTCTTCAGCTTCTGCCATGTTTTGATACCGACATTACGCAGTGTCGGCATTTCGTAGTCCGGCATTTCCATGATAAAGCTATCGCTGCTACCCGGGTAAATAGTATGGCGTAACACCAAGCCTGTCAGAACGGCAGCCGCAATACCCAGCAGGTATAGCCCAAACACCACATTTTGGCCGTTTTCAGGGAAGAAAGCCGCGGCAAATAGCGCATAAACAGGAAGTCGAGCCCCGCAAGACATAAATGGCGCCATCGCGGCGGCCAGTTTACGCTCACGCTCCTGCTCCAGCGTACGGGTTGCCATAATTGCCGGTACGTTACAGCCAAAGCCCAGAACCAATGGAACAAAAGCTTTACCCGGCAAACCAACTTTCTGCATCACTTTATCAAGAACGAAAGCAGCACGTGCCATATAGCCTGAGCTCTCGAGCATTGCCAAGAACAGGTACAAACAGGCAATAACTGGAATAAATGTTGCGACAGTCTGGATACCGCCACCAATACCATCAGCAATCACTGTTGTAAGCCATATCGGCAGGTGATCATCCAGCAGGTAATGGCCACCATCCACCAGAATGGCACCGGCACTGATATCGAAAAAGTCGATAAAGGCACTACCGATATTGATGGAGAACATGAACATCAGGTACATCACGACAAAGAAGAAGGGAATACCAAATGCACGGTTAAGCAACACGCTGTCGATTTTATCGCTCAAACTCCGGCTCAGCTTGCCTTCCTGACGGCGGACTTTACTGCAGAGCTGGTGCAAGAAGCTATAGCGCACATCGGCAACCTGGATGTCAGGGTCAATATCAACCATCAAGTTATTGCGAACATTGCATACCTGATTTTTCTGCTCTTCAGAAAGTCCGTTGATCACTAATGTGTCATTTTCCAGCGCCCTGATAGCTTGCGCGCGACTATTTAGCTGGTCAGCGGTAAAGAAAGATTCCGTCTCGGCAATCGCCTGCTCAAATTGGGAACCGTAATCCAGTGTGAGTTCGTTGACCGCAATTCCCTGGGCCAGCATTTTATGCAGGTGGGTTTTAAATTCGGTAACCTGCTTGAGGTTATTTGCCGACAAGCTCAATACCGGACAGCCCAAAACTTTCTCGAGCCCTTTGATATCCAGTTTCTGGCGCTGGCGCTCAAGCACATCCATCTTGTTCAGTACGACAACCATTGGTCGGCCCAACTCACGCAACTGCAGGGTCATGTACAGGCTGCGCTCAAGGCAAGATGCATCAACCACATTGATGATGACATCCGCCGGCATGGTCAATATGGCGCGGGAGGCAATTGCTTCATCCAAGCTGTTGACGTCATTGGCACTATCAAGATTGTAAATACCAGGAAGATCGGTCAGCGCAAAACTATCGCCAGCACACTCATAGCGACCTGTTTTCTTTTCTACGGTTACCCCAGCCCAGTTACCCACCTGTTGCTTGGCTCCTGTCAGGCCGTTAAACAAGGTTGTTTTACCGCTGTTAGGGTTACCGACTGTCAGAATATTGTACGGCATCAGTTCACCTCCACATCAATGCTTTCAGCTAGTTGCTTACGCAATGCGATATCCACACCGCGTACTCGCACCTGCAGAGGGTCCCCTAAAGGCGCAACGCGAATAACGCTTACAGGCGTATTCGGCAGCATTCCCATTACCATAAGCTTTTTACGGGTAGCGACGGGTAAGCCCGCTAAACTGGTAACCCTTCCCTCAGCCCCGCATGACATTTCTGACAGTTTCATTCCAAATCGCCACCCTAAATAAGAATAATTAGCATTAGTGCTTTCAATGTTACAGATTGAAACACATTGTTTGTTGTTTTAAATCAAAAAAGCGCCCTCATTTTTGCATTCATTGTTTGCATTATTGACACCAAGCACGTTCTGCGACCATAACGCTGGCAAATTGACGCCCCAAAAAGGTCGCCATATATTGAAGATAAATTAAAACATGAACTTATTGGCAATGTGGCGTGATATTACAGGTGGTGATGCCTGCTTGATAACGAGGAAGAAGGGTAGCCGTGATATGGCCGACAGGCCATATCACGATTTTTTATCCCATATTGATAGAACTCATGGCAAATTCGGCCGGAGTTTGGCCGCAGTAGGCCTTGAAACGGGTACTGAAGTAGGCCGGATCCCTGAAGCCGCAAGCAAGAGCAACATCAGATATCTTATCGCCCTGCCTGAGCATCACCGTTGCCTGCTCAAAGCGAAACTGGGTAACATAGTCTTTGAATGACAACCCGAACTCTTGTTTGAAGCGCTGCTGAAATGTCCGCTCTGACATATACAGGGCTTTGGCTGCCGCAGAAGTGCCAAAGTCCGAATGGTGAAAGTGTTCCGACACTAACGACTGGACACTCCCCTGCCATTCACTTCCCTGCCGCTCTTCAAACGCTGTTTTCTTTCCTAAGGCGGCTTGCTGATGCCTCAACAAATATTCAATCTCAGCTAACAGCGATTGAGCCTGTAATGGCTTCGTGAGTAATTTGTCAGCCCAACTTACAGGGTCGTGGTCATGTGCATTGCTCTTTGTTACC
Organism: Photobacterium lutimaris; assembly: GCF_003025555.1. Classification (GTDB taxonomy): domain Bacteria; phylum Pseudomonadota; class Gammaproteobacteria; order Enterobacterales; family Vibrionaceae; genus Photobacterium; species Photobacterium lutimaris. The sequence continues at coordinate 149,071 of NZ_PYMH01000009.1, forward strand.
GCGCAAACTGCAACGATCACAGGCGAATGCTGGCCAAAGAAGTCATCCTTTAGCCCCTGAAGCAACTGCTCATCACTTGACTCAAGTACAGACTGATCAATTAGCACAACATCAGGCAATTGCTCATCGAGTAACATTAGATCCTCATAATCTCCGCGAGAATAAGTCACATGATAGTGTTCAGATAACAGGTTACCCCACTCACTATCAGCATCTTCCTCTTCACCGATGATCATTATCCAGTCCGATAGTTCGTGCTCCGTTTTCTCCATTCGGTTAGGCAAGGATCTAGCCGCTAATGGCAGACGAATAATAAATTCACTTCCCACCCCTTGGTAACTGATGACCGAAATCGTCCCGTGGTAAGTCTCGACCAGTTGCTTGACAGTGCTCAGCCCCAGGCCAAAACCACCTTCGGCGCTATATTGAGGTTCTTCTTGATAATAGCTATCGAATAAACGAGCTTTGGTTTGCTCTGACATGCCACGCCCGGTATCACTGACCGAAATAACCAGCAGCGGCTCCTGAACCCTCACATTGACGGTGATCCCCCCTTTACTATCCGTATATTTCATGGCATTGGACAATAAGTTACCTAGCATGATTTCGAGGTGGTAAGGAGCAAGGTCAATACACGTTTCGGCTGAGGTATGATCTTCAAGACACAGGGCGATATGTTTTTTCTCTGCTTCGATTTGCCAACTCATACAGCAAGCCTGAATGATCGGGCCGACCAACTGCTCACACGTTTTCTTCGGTTCCACTAGCGCAAAAACATCGCGAGCCAGTAGCTGTTCGGTCACGTGCAAAGCATGAACAATATTCTTTTCAGCGATATCGATCTTGCTCGGGGCCTGACAATACGGCCGAAGATCTGACAATAAGCCAAGCGACAGCTGCAATGGGGTTCTCAACTCGTGGGAAAGGTGCGCCATAACATGCTGCCTGACATCCAATATTCGCTGCAGATGCACATTACTCGCATTGAGTTGCTTTTTCTGCAGCTCAATTTTGGCCGTTTTTTGGAACACAGCCTGTTTGAGCTGTTGTGCTTGATCCCGAAACACCTTACTCCGCCAGTAGAAGAGCAGCAGCACCAGTAACAAGATCGACAAGACCACAAAGCCTACCAGTGCCTGATAAACCCGCCAGGCAGATTGAACCGTGAATACGTAGCTCAACTCAACCCGATCGTCACCTGATGGCTTTACCCTGCGAACTTGCAACGTATAGCGCCCAGCAGACAAGGTTCCAACCGATAGCAACGGTTGGGCTGCAATTTGCCACTCTCCAGCTTGCTCGTTTTCATCGACCAAGCGATATTGATACAACACTGAATGTGACGGCATGGTCTCGAGCTTAAAGGCGATTGCCGCTCCATAGGGCAAGCGTCTAAGTTGACTCCAGGAATCTCCCAGCGGCCAAATATCATCATCGACCCATACCGCGCTGAGTGACAATTTGGGCTCAACGGTATATTCGTCAAACAATGCCTCATCAGGAATGCTCAGTACCCCTTGTCGATATCCGAGCACCAGTGCATTCATGTCATCCTGCAAACAGCTACGCGAGCCCACATCATCAGGCACTAATCCACTGTCGAAGCCAAGGTGCTGTCTTAGATCCGCATAATAGCTGACAAACGACAGCCCATTACTCGAGGAAAGCCACACCCCATTACTGCCACCAGCAAGGCAATATGGCCGAACGAGATCGGAAGACAGTTGGACCTCTTGCAGCTTGAGCGGAGCCAGGCCCTGGGAGACTAGCAGCGCATAGTCCGTCGCCACCCACAACTGCCCCATTCGGTCTTCATAAATATCAATGATCCCACCCAGCTCGGTGGTACCCGGGACGAAATGAAGCATCCCAGCATCAAACTTGTACATACCATAGGTCGTGCCGACCCAAACCTGATATTCACTGTCTTCCACAATACTGGTGATCTGCTCACCGCCTACCGGATCCCTCAGCCAATGACTGCCAAAATGCATCCATTCCCTGAACTCCGGCCAATAACGGTACAGCCCGTTTTCGGCCCCGAGCCAAACCGAGCCAAAGTGATCCACCATAAGTCTATTTATTGTCTGGCTTGGTATATCTTGCGGCATACCGATACGCTGGATACGGGACTGCCCAACGTCATACAACGCCAACCCATTCTCGAGCAACATCCAAAGTCGGCCATTGGATAAAGTCAACTGCTTGATTGCGCCCAAATCAGGCGTATGCTGGACAATATCAAGCATTGGCGAAAGCTCAAATAGGCCGTTATCGGTTGCTAGCCAATAATGACCATTTCTGGCATGGGCAATATCGGCAATCAACGTAGCATCTATCTGCCCTTCCTCTTTGCCTAGTCGCACCCGCTTTAGCCGGTGAGAGCCTACCGGTAACTGACTCATTCCTTTTGGCGTGGAGACCCATAGGTTCCCCTGTAGGTCTTGATGGAGATCCACCACTCGGCGGCCAGGCAGGGCATATTTATCGTAGTCAGAGGGCATGAAGTGCTGGTTTATCACCATGTCCAGCCCCATCAAATAGAGCCCCGAGGTACTACCTACCCACATACCTTCCGGCGTTGCTTGTAGGCTCAGTACCGCCTTGTCGCCACCGAGAGAATGCAACGAGCCATCCTTGCCTTTCACTACCCCTCCCCGCGTACCAAACCACAGCTCACCCTGTAAATCTTGCTCCACAGCCGTTACATGGTGATCATCGAGTATTTTCGTAGGGGGTAAATCCGGTGACAAGTATTCATAGACCCCCTGCTGAGCGGCAACATACAGGTGATTACCGGCCGCATGTAAGCCTGATAGCTTTATCGGGTGGGGAAAAGGCAAGAATTGTGCATTCGGCTCATCCTCCGAAAGACGATACACCCCCCGGCGATTGGCAAACCAGGCGGCATTTTCCAGCTGAATCACCGACTCAATAGGGATCAGGCTAATATTGTGCCTTTCCAGCAGGGCAAGTTCGGGAGAATAGGAGTAGGCATGGCTATCTTTGACCAGCCACAGTGTTTTATTCACCACGGCCATATCGGTCACACCAGTGATAGGCTTGCCCTCTCTGTCGAGCGCAGGCTTGAGATTCGAGCCATCATAAAATTGCAGTTGGCCGCGAATATCCACCAGCCACAGGCCCTTATTGGCGTCATTGATCATTTTACGAACGGACAGTGTCGTTGGCCCATTGAGTTCTGACATTGAACGGAAGAGGTAATTCGAGGCAAAGGCTGACGCCGAATTAGCCAGTCCCATGACCAAGATAAAGGTCACAAGTAATAATCGTCTGTCCATAACAGCGTAAATAAAATCCCAACCCCAAAACAATCGCGCTTATTATGCAGTATTGACCGTTTGAATATAAGCGGGCATTTATAAAATGAGGCAGAATGCATAAAAAAACGCACCTCAGTGCGTTTTGTTATCATTCTCATACCATAAAGCGTTGGAAAAAAAACGTATATACTTTTTAAAAGGGAATACCATTCCAGCAAACCTTCGCCTTACATTGAATGAGCTGGCCCCCCCCTTAATCCTGCACGGTGAGGTAACTTGGGTATACTTATTTCAGGCATTGGCTAAAACTATGGCCTAGCGTATGAAGAAACTCGACATAGCTACCATCACCATAGGCAATATCCGCCCCCATAGGATCCAACGTACCAATACTGACCCCAGTCCCCCTTACAACACTGTCAACCACAGCAGGAGAGAACTGAGGCTCACTGAACACACAGTGCGCATGCTGATCTTTGAGTGAATTACGAATTGAGATCAACGTTTTGGCACCTGGTCGGCGATCAGGTTCAACCGTGAAGTGGCCAAGGTTATTCAGGCCAAACTGCTCTTCGAAATAGCCATAGCCATCATGGAAAACGAAGTACCCTCGATCAGCAACCGGTGCCAATGTCTGTTCAAGAGACACCATTGCCGCTTTCACTTCATGACTAAAATTCACGAGGTTTGCTTTGAATTTCTCTTCATGGGCTGGGTCAAGTTCTGCCAGTTTATCGGCAATCACTTGCGCAGCTTGGATTGCCTGCTCAGGACCTAACCAAAAGTGAGGATCGATACCATCGTGGCTGTGGCCATGGTGGTCATCATGCCCATGCTTGTCGTGATCATGGCCTTCATGCTCATCATGCCCGTGCTTGTCGTGATCATGGCCTTCATGCTCATCATGTCCGTGCTTGTCGTGATCATGGTCTTCATGCTCATCATGTCCGTGCTTATCGTGATTATGGCCTTCCTGAACATCACCATAGTGGCGGAAATCAATACTGTGCTGTGACGTCAATGTCAGTGTATTTTCGTTACCGTCCAGCACTCTCGTCAAAAACTGCTCCAACTCGGGGCCAACCCAAATCACCAAGTCAGCATCGTTGAGTTTGCGAGCATCCGAAGGGCGCAGTGCGTAATCATGGGGTGATGCGCCTGCTGGCAACAGCGTTTCAATCGACGTTACTCCCTGGGTCAACTCCTGAACAATCATGGTGACTGGCTTCACGGTCGACACCACTTTCAGATCTTGAGCATAAACTGAAGGTGCACACAACAAGCCCAGCGTGCTACAGGTAAAGAGTAAACGGCGCATATAAGTTTCCCTGAATAATTCTTGATTACAACATTTGCCAAAGATGTTATATTATAACATCTCACTTTGGCAAATACCTTAAGCAAGAAATATATGACCTCCTTAGTTGAATTACAGTCGGTCACAGTCACGTACTCGGAAAAGCATGTGCTGGATCAGGTTTCCCTAAAGCTAGAACGGAAACAGATCACGACCCTGATCGGCCCAAATGGTGCCGGCAAGTCGACCCTTGTCAAAGTCATCACAGGTTTGACCAAGCCAACAGTAGGGAACATTATTCGTCAGAAAGGACTTCGTATTGGTTATGTGCCGCAAAAGTTGGCACTCAACAACACACTGCCGCTTAGCGTCGATCGGTTCATGCGCTTAGCCGGCCGTTACAAAGAAGCCCAGCGCATAGAGGCACTTGAACTCGTCAGCGGCAAGCATCTGCACCATAGCAATATGCACTCGCTATCCGGTGGTGAGATGCAGCGCGTACTGCTCGCAAGGGCGTTGCTGCAAAAACCAGACTTGCTGGTGCTCGATGAGCCCGTGCAAGGGGTGGATGTCAATGGCCAGCTAGAGCTATACAGCCTGATCCAGGCGCTGCGTGACAAGCTCAACTGCGCCATATTGATGGTCTCGCACGACTTACACTTGGTAATGGCAAAAACCGACCATGTCATCTGCCTACACCATCATATTTGCTGCTCTGGCGAACCAGAGGCGATCACCAGTCATCCATCGTATGTCGCACTCTTCGGCCGACATCAGTGTGAACAACTGGCACTTTACCAGCACCACCATAACCATGAGCATGATTTATCTGGCAACCCAGTCGGTCCCTGCCAGCATGAACACCAGCATTCAGAACAACAAGAGATAAACAATGCTTGATTTATTGCTTCCCGCATTGATTGCGGGCATTGGCATCGCCATCCTTGCCGGCCCGCTAGGCTCCTTTGTCGTTTGGCGCAAAATGGCCTATTTCGGTGACACCTTATCCCATGCTTCACTATTGGGTATTGCGCTTGGATTCTTGTTCAACATCAACCTCAATCTTGCCCTGCTCATATGCTGTCTTGCCTTAGCGGTGATTCTTGTTGGCCTGCAAAAACAAAAATATGTCGCTACCGACACTCTGCTAGGCATACTTGCACACAGTGCACTTTCACTTGGCTTGGTGGCGGTCAGTTTCCTCGATCATGTCCGAATCGACCTGATGTCTTATTTATTTGGCGACTTGCTCGCTGTCACCCCTTCAGATCTGCTTTGGATCTACGGGGGAGGTGCGATTGTGATGGCCATGCTGATCACTTTATGGCGACCATTGCTATCAATGACGATCAATGAAGAGTTGGCACAAGTCGAAGGGGTTAATGTCGATTTAATGCGCCTACTGCTGATGATCATGGTGGGTATGGTTATTGCTGTGGCGATGAAGTTTGTCGGCGCGTTGATCATAACCTCTCTTCTGATCATCCCAGCAGCAACAGCTCGCAAATTCTCTCGCAGCCCTGAAACGATGGCAGTACTGGCATCGGTACTCGGTATCATTGCAGTTATGTGCGGGTTAGCCATGTCGTGGCATTATGATACCCCAGCAGGGCCTTCGGTCGTGGTATCGGCAGCTGCCCTGTTCATGATTAGTCAATTCAAACGTACCGAAGCCTAGTCAGTCATAGCCAATAAAAACAGCAGGCGCAACGCCTGCTGTTTCGCAATTCTTCCCTCTGTAGATCAAACCGCTACCCAAACCTGTTAATTGAATAAGCTGCGGTGACGGTTGTTACAGGTACTCTTTACCTGCATGGCAGTGCGCAGATGCTTGGTCTGCGGCAGATAAGCCAATAAGCAGTGGAAATAAGCCTGATCCTTGTCCGACAGCATAAAGTTGTCAATATATAGCCGGTGGCAGGCATTGGTCATCAAGTTGGCTGCGGTGCCATTTTCCGCCAGAGAGACGTGCTCAAGAATGCAGGTTTCATAACTTTCCTTGTCTTCTTTAGCCAAGCTCGGCTCAGAGCTTATAGCGACAAACAGCAGCAAGGTTAACTTATTCACTTTCAAACCTCTGTACCACTAACCTTTCTTAAGCATATACTCAGGTTACTGTCAGGAGCACAGCTATAAAAAAACCCGCCGATTGGCGGGTTTACTATCTGACATTGGCAGTATCGCTTACCAGCCTGTCACTTCGCGCAGTGCTTTACCGATATCTGCAAGACTCTTCACGGTTTTCACGCCAGCTGCTTCCAGTGCTTGGAACTTATCTTCAGCCGTACCTTTACCGCCAGAGATAATCGCACCAGCGTGGCCCATACGCTTACCCGGAGGCGCAGTCACACCGGCAATATAAGACACTACCGGCTTACTGACGTTCTCTTTAATGTAGGCCGCCGCTTCTTCCTCAGCGGTACCGCCGATCTCACCGATCATCACGATAGCTTCAGTTGCTGGATCTTTCTCGAATAGCTCAAGCACATCAATGAAGTTCGAACCTGGGATTGGGTCACCACCGATGCCAACACAGGTCGACTGGCCGAAGCCTTCGTCTGTGGTCTGCTTAACAGCTTCATAAGTCAGCGTACCCGAACGGGACACGATACCCACTTTACCCGCTTTGTGGATATGGCCTGGCATGATACCGATCTTACACTCATCCGGCGTGATCACACCCGGACAGTTAGGACCAATCATACGCACACCAGCTTCATCAAGGCGAACTTTGACATCAAGCATATCTAACGTTGGAATGCCTTCTGTGATTGTTACAATCAGCTCGATACCGGCATCAATTGCTTCAAGGATCGCATCTTTACAGAAAGGAGCAGGTACATAGATAACAGTAGCGGTTGCACCTGTGGCTTCAACAGCTTCACGAACAGTATTGAATACCGGTAGGCCTAGGTGCTTAGTACCACCTTTACCAGGAGACACGCCACCGACCATCTGCGTTCCGTACTCAATCGCTTGCTCTGAGTGGAATGTACCCTGCCCGCCAGTGAAGCCCTGACAGATCACCTTGGTATCTTTATTAATTAGTACAGACATTATTTACCCTCCGCTGCAGCAACAACTTTTTCCGCTGCTTCAGTTAGGGAAGTCGCAGCAATGATATTCAAACCACTCTTCGCTAGGGTTTCTGCCCCCAGCACCGCATTGTTACCTTCAAGACGAACAACGACCGGCACTTCAACACCGACTTCTTCGACCGCACCGATGATCCCTTCAGCGATCAGATCACAACGAACGATACCGCCGAAGATGTTCACCAGTACTGCTTTTACGTTGGTATCAGATAAGATGATCTTGAATGCTTCGGTCACACGCTCTTTGGTCGCGCCGCCGCCGACATCGAGGAAGTTGGCTGGCTGGCCACCGTGCAGATTTACGATGTCCATGGTCCCCATTGCCAAACCCGCACCATTGACCATACAGCCAATATTACCGTCTAGTGCAACATAGTTCAGCTCCCACTGTGCCGCATGTGCTTCACGCTCGTCTTCCTGCGAAGGATCGTGCATTTCGCGAAGCTTAGGCTGGCGGTACAGGGCGTTGGAGTCAATGTTGATCTTGCCGTCAAGACAAAGCAAGCTGTCATCACCCGTGATCACCAACGGGTTAATTTCTAGTAGGGCTAGGTCGTAGTCCGCAAACATGTTGCCAAGGCCTAAGAAGATCTTGGTGAATTGCTTTATCTGGTCGCCTTTTAGGCCCAGTTTGAATGCCAGCTCGCGGCCTTGATAAGGCTGTGGGCCGACTAGCGGATCAATCGCCGCTTTGTGGATCAGCTCAGGGGTTTCCTCAGCCACTTTTTCGATTTCCACACCGCCTTCTGTTGACGCCATGAATACAATACGACGGGTACCACGGTCGACAACCGCACCAAGGTACAGCTCGTTGGCAATGTTAGAGGCTTCTTCAACCAGAATCTTAGTGACTGGCTGGCCATTTGCATCGGTCTGATACGTTACCAGATTCTTACCCAACCACTTCTGGGCAAAGCCCTTAATACCTTCTTTGGTGTCATGAAGCTCCACACCGCCCGCTTTACCACGGCCACCGGCATGTACCTGACATTTCACAACCCATTTGTCGCCACTGATTTTACCAGCTGCTTCAGCAGCTTCTTGTGGCGTATCGCAAGCGTAACCTTCTGGAACTGGCAGACCGTACTCGGCGAACAGCTGTTTCGCCTGATATTCATGCAAATTCATGATGTTCTATCCGTTTTCTTATCCCTTGGGGAATTGTTATATCCATATGAAATACTCTTCGGTATTTCTTCCATTATAACTGCAATAATGGCAGGTCAACGGTCGAGCCTCACTGACCTGCCTACAGGGTTACACGTCTAGCAGCAGACGCGTAGGATCTTCAAGTAGTTCTTTGATAGTAACTAGGTAACCCACTGACTCACGACCATCAACCAAACGGTGGTCATAAGACAGGGCTAGGTACATCATTGGTAAGATTTCAACTTTACCGTCTACAGCCATTGGGCGATCTGCAATCTTGTGCATCCCCAAAATTGCCGACTGAGGCGGGTTGATAATCGGCGTCGACATCAATGAGCCGAAGACACCGCCGTTGGTAATGGTGAAGTTACCGCCGATTAGCTCATCAACAGTCAGTTTGCCGTCGCGTCCCTTGATAGCCAGTTCACGGATCCCTTTTTCGATTTCCGCCAAGCTCAGCTTGTCACAATCTCGAAGAACCGGTGTCACCAAACCACGTGGCGTTGATACCGCAATGCTGACATCAAAGAAATTGTGGTAAACAATATCATCCCCATCAATCGAGGCATTGACCTCAGGGAAACGCTTCAGCGCTTCAACGACAGCTTTCACGTAGAAAGACATAAAGCCCAAGCGGATACCGTGGCGCTCTTCAAAAATGTCTTTGTACTGCTTACGCAAGTCCATGATTGGCTTCATGTTGACTTCGTTAAACGTCGTCAGCATCGCCGTGCTATTTTTCGCTTCCAGCAGACGCTCTGCGACCCGCTTACGTAAACGGGTCATCGGTACGCGCTTCTCGCTGCGGTGGGCAAGCGGTGCTTCAATCTTGGCTTCTACCGGTGCTGTTGGCGCCGGCGTCGCCTGACCTTCTTTCACGTACGCTTCGACATCTTCGCGTGTAATACGGCCACCGACACCGGTACCTTTCACATCTCCCGCACTGATGCTGTGCTCAGCCAACAGGCGACGTACCGCAGGACTTAATGCTTCGTTGGTCTCGTCACCCAGCGCGGCAGTATTGCGCTTGTTGGGTGATGATTCTGCTTCAGCAGGGACATCCAGAGTCGGCTCGCCAGCAACCGCACCCGCTTTGATCTTACCGATCAGTTGCTTGGTCAGTACTGTAGTGCCTTCATCTTCAAGAATTGCTTCAAGAATACCGTCTTCCGGTGCCGGTACTTCCAACACCACTTTGTCTGTTTCGATATCAACCAGAACTTCATCACGGGTTACAGCATCGCCTGGCTGCTTGTGCCAAGTTGCTACTGTTGCATCTGCAACTGATTCAGGTAAATCGGGAACCAGAATTTCGATCGTCATATCGGTTTTGTCCTTTTTGTTCCAGTTCTTACTAATCTATTGTCAATGCGTCTTCAATCAACGCTTTTTGCTGTTTCAGGTGAACCGACATGTAGCCTACAGCCGGTGATGCCGAGGCCGGGCGGCCTGCATACTCAAGCTGGGCGCCGGCTGGAAGCGCAGAACGGAAATTATGCTGGCTGGAATACCATGCACCTTGGTTCTGGGGTTCTTCCTGACACCAAACAAAATCAGTCACATGCTGATAGTCTGCCAGCGCAGCTTCAACGTCTTCTTTCGGGAATGGGTAAAGCTGTTCAATACGAACAATGGCAACATCAGTCTGCTCGTTCTTACGGCGCTGCTCCAACAGGTCAAAATACACTTTGCCCGAGCAGAACACTACGCGCTTGACCTGTTTCGGATCTAACGCATCCACTTCACCAATCGCCGGCTGGAATGTCCCGCTGGCCAAATCATCCAACGTGGATGTACAGAGCGGATGACGCAATAGCGACTTCGGTGACATCACCACCAGCGGGCGGCGCATAGGACGAACAACCTGGCGACGCAGCATGTGGTATACCTGAGCTGGCGTAGATGGGATCACCACCTGCATATTCTGCTCAGCACACAGCTGAAGGTAACGCTCAAGACGGGCAGATGAGTGCTCGGGGCCTTGCCCTTCGTAGCCATGAGGCAGCAGCATGGTCAAGCCGCACATACGACCCCATTTCTGCTCACCGGAGCTAATGAACTGGTCAATCACCACCTGGGCACCATTGGCGAAATCACCAAACTGGGCTTCCCAAAGTGTCAGTCCGCTTGGCTCTGCCGTAGCGTAGCCATACTCAAACGCCAGTACCGCCTCTTCTGACAATACCGAATCGAAGACTTGGAATGGACCCTGTTTGTCATGGATATTGGCAAGTGGGATATACGTACTGGCGTCACCTTGGTTATGCAGCACCGAGTGACGGTGGAAGAACGTACCACGACCAGAATCCTGACCGGTGATCCGGATACGGTGACCTTCATCGACCAAGGTGGCATACGCTAAGGTTTCAGCCATTCCCCAGTCTACCGCTTTCTCACCGGCAGCCATCGACAAGCGATCATTGTAGAGTTTCTGCACTCGGCTCTGAAGCTTGTGGCTCTCTGGGAACTGACACACTCGCTGAGCCAATTCGTTCAAACGTATTGGATCAATCTTGTTCGGCCAATCCACTGTCCAGTCGTGACCGATATACGGTTCCCAGTCAACAGAGTGGAGCTTCATCGGACGCCATTCTTTGACCACACACTCACCACGATCAAGGGCATCACGGTACTCGTTAATCAATGACGTTGCCGTTTCCAGATCTACAGCCCCTTCATCGGTCAAGGCATCGGCATAGATCTTACGCGGCGTTGGGTGCTTCTTGATTTTCTGGTACATCAACGGCTGAGTCGCATTGGGCTCATCCGCTTCATTGTGACCGTGGCGGCGGTAACAAACTAAATCAATCACCACATCGCGCTTGAAGGTATTGCGGAAATCAAGGGCAATACGGGTAACAAATGCAACGGCTTCGGGATCATCGGCGTTAACATGGAAAATCGGTGCCTGTACCATTTTGGCGATATCGGTACAGTATTGGGTCGAGCGGGTATCATGCGGGTTAGATGTCGTGAAACCAATTTGGTTATTCACCACGATACGGACCGTACCACCAACACGGTAACCCCTTGACTGCGACATGTTGAACGTCTCAGCAACCACCCCTTGGCCGGCAATCGCCGAGTCGCCATGGATAGTGATCGGTAAGACTTGCGAGCCATCTTTATCGCCCAAGCGGTCTTGTCTTGCTCGTACCGAGCCAACAACCACTGGATTTACAATTTCCAAGTGAGACGGGTTGAATGCCAACACGAGATGCACGTCACCGCCAGGGGTTGCAAAGTCAGCCGAGAAACCTTGGTGGTATTTCACATCACCGGTACCCCAGGTGTCATCATGCTTACCGGCAAACTCATCGAACAAGTCCTGGGGCTTTTTACCCAGAACGTTGACCAACATGTTCAATCGGCCACGGTGAGCCATACCGACCACCACTTCGCGGGCACCATTGGTTCCGGCGTAGCGGATCAGCTCTTTGACCATTGGGATCAGGGCATCGCCCCCTTCGAGCGAAAATCGCTTCGCGCCTGGGAATTTGGCACCCAAATAGCGCTCAAGACCTTCAGCAGCCGTTAGCTCATCCAAGAAAGTCAGTCTTTCTTCCTCGGAGAATGTCCCCCGCCCTACTACCGACTCAAGGCGCTGCTGAAGCCAGCGTTTTTCATCAGTATTGGTGATGTGCATGTACTCAGCACCGATTGAACCACAGTAGGTTTTTTTCAGTGCGTCATAAAGTTCTGACAGCTTCATGGTCTCCTGCCCAATGGCAAAAGAACCGACATTGAATGTCTCGTTGAAGTCATCGACGGTCAGGTTATGATATTCAGGATCGAGGTCAGAGACTCGCTCCTGCTGCCATAATCCCAACGGATCTAAGTTTGCATGCTGGTGCCCACGGAAACGGTATGCGTTAATTAACTGCAATACCTTAACCTGCTTAGCATCAACATCTGGATCGCTGACGGTAGCACTTAGATAGGTTGTTTCCTTCGCTAGACGCCGGAAATAGTCACGAACACGCGAATGAGGCTGCTCAACAGCCGTCTCATTCACGACAGGCAGATCACTGAATACGTGACGCCATTCTTCATCTACTAATTCTGGGTCGCTAAGATACAACTCGTAGAGTTCCTCTACATAAGTTGCATTGGCGCCAGCCAGGTGTGAAGACTCAAGCCAAGCCTTCATAACGCCGTTCTGCATTGTTTTCCCTTAACCACTAGTTATCGCCATTTTCCCGGTTCTCAGACCGGAATTGAGGCTGGCTCCAGAGAGCGAATCATGAAGCCAGCATATCGATAATTCTTCTATTTATACTGCACGTTTTAACAACATCGACTTAATGTGTCCAATCGCTTTCGTCGGATTTAGCCCTTTAGGACAAACATTTACACAGTTCATGATGCCATGGCAACGAAAAACGCTAAAAGCGTCGTCCAAATCAGATAAACGCTCATCCGTTGCAGTATCACGACTATCAATTAGCCAGCGATACGCAGCCAACAGACCTGCTGGTCCGATGAATTTATCCGGATTCCACCAAAACGATGGACACGATGTCGAGCAACACGCACACATGATGCACTCGTAAAGCCCATCAAGGTGTGCACGCTCTTCCGGCATCTGAAGGTTTTCACGTGCCGGCGGCTGGGCACCGTCATCAATCAGGAATGGCTTCACTTTGGCGTAGTTGGTATAGAACTGTTCCATATCGATGATCAAGTCACGGATAACGGGCAAGCCCGGCAGCGGACGGATCACAATGGTGCTCTTATCAGTCAATACCGATAGCGGTGTGATACAGGCCAAGCCATTTTTACCATTCATATTAATACCATCGGAGCCACAAACTCCCTCACGGCATGAACGGCGGAATGACAACGTCGAGTCCTGCTCTTTGAGCAAAATTAACGCATCGAGCACCATCATGTCGGAGCCTTCAGGCACCTCAAGGGTATAACCCTTCATGTGGGGCGCGTTGTCTACATCAGGGTTATAGCGGTAAATCGAGAAATTCAGTTTCATAGTTCTATCCTCCCCTTAGTATGTACGCGCTTTAGGCGGAAATGCCTCACGATGAACCGGTGCCATATTGACATCACGCTTGGTCATCTGCTCTGTTTCTGGGTTATAGATAGAGTGGCACAGCCATTGTTCATCATCGCGCTCAGGGAAGTCGAAACGGGCATGGGCTCCTCGGCTTTCGGTACGGTAGTTCGCCGCGACTGCCGTTGCGTATGCCGTTTCCATCAGGTTTTCAAGCTCTAGACACTCAACACGCTGGGTGTTGAACTCGGTCGACTTATCCGACAAATGCGCATTTTTCAGGCGTTCACGAATTGCTTTCAGCTCTTCCAGGCCTTTCGCCATTGCCTCACCTTCACGGAATACCGAGAAGTTATTCTGCATACACTGCTGTAAATCTTTGCGGATTTGGGTCGGGTCTTCACCACCGGTACTGTTTTCCCAGCGATTATAACGCTCAAGAGATGCCTCGATATCCGCTTCCGTCGCAGGTTTCGCTTCTGCTTGCTTTTGCAGTGTCTCACCAAGGTGAAGGCCCGTAGCTCGGCCGAACACCACCAAATCAAGCAGTGAGTTACCACCTAAGCGGTTCGCACCATGGACGGATACAGAGGCAATTTCACCACAAGCAAATAGGCCTTGAACTTCAACATCAGCGCCGCTTTGATCTTGCTTGATCGCTTGACCTGAAACCTGGGTTGGTACACCCCCCATCATGTAATGACATGTCGGGATAACAGGAATCGGCTCTTTGACAGGATCAACATGAGCAAAAGTACGCGACAATTCACACACACCCGGTAGGCGAGACTCAAGCACCTCTTTACCCAAGTGATCCAGCTTCAGTTTGATATGCGGTCCCCAAGGGCCATCGCAGCCTCGGCCTTCACGGATCTCGACCATCATTGAGCGAGCAACAACATCACGGCCAGCCAAATCCTTCGCGTTGGGTGCATAGCGCTCCATAAAGCGCTCGCCGTCTTTATTGAGCAGGTAGCCACCTTCACCACGGCACCCCTCGGTCACAAGTACACCAGCCCCCGCAATGCCCGTTGGGTGGAACTGCCACATTTCAATATCCTGCATCGGCACGCCAGCACGGATCGCCATACCCACACCATCACCGGTATTGATGTGTGCATTCGTAGTCGAGGCGTAAATACGACCGGCACCACCGGTAGCAAGAATCGTTGCCTTAGCTTTGAAGTAGCATACTTCACCGGTTTCCATACAAAGTGCGGTACAGCCTAAAATGGCCCCGTCTTCATTCTTGACCAGATCCAGTGCATACCACTCAGAGAAAATTGTCGTTTTATGTTTAATATTCTGCTGGTAAAGGGTATGAAGCAAGGCATGGCCAGTACGGTCAGCTGCAGCGGCGGTACGTGCCGCTTGCTCACCACCGAAGTTCTTCGACTGGCCACCAAATGGACGCTGATAAATAGTGCCATTATCAAAGCGAGAAAACGGCAAGCCCATTTTTTCTAGCTCAATAACAGATTTTGGTCCGTTCTTACACATGTACTCGATAGCATCTTGGTCACCGATATAGTCCGACCCTTTTACGGTATCGTACATATGCTGTTCCCAGTGGTCGTCATGGGCATTACCAAGGGCTACAGTGATCCCCCCTTGGGCCGATACGGTATGAGAACGGGTTGGAAATACTTTGGACAGCAACGCACACTTAAGGCCTTGCTCAGAAATTTGTAGTGCGGCACGCATTCCTGCACCACCAGCACCGATAACTACGGCATCAAACTCACGTACTGCAATGCTCACTTACGCACCCCACACAATAAAGAAACCTGAAAACAGGTAAACAAAAAGAACAGCGACTACACAAAATTGGATACCCGCTCGAAGTGCGGCAGGCTTAATGTAGTCCGTCAGTATTTGCCATAGACCAATCCAGGCATGAATTAGGATCGACAGCAACGCCAACATGGTGAAGACCTTGGTACTTAGTTTGCCAAAAAAGGCGGTCCAGGTTGCAAAGGTCAGTTCCGGGCCAAAGGCGAAAAAGCCCACCATATAAAGGGTGTATAACGTAAGAATGATGGCGGTAGCACGGATCAGAATAAAGTCATGAATTCCATTGCGGCCGATTGTTGAGACGTTGCTTACCATACCAGGCCTCCTGCAAACAGAGATAGAACACCGACAATGACAAAGCTCACTTTGGCACTTTTGATCCCGGTTTCCATTTCTTCAAAATACCCCATGTCCATCAGCAAATGACGGATACCTACCACGATGTGATAGAACAGCGCGGTTAGGATGCCCCACAGCACCAACTTCACAAAGAAGCTGTCTACGATGCCAGCAGCACTTGAAAAACCTTCAGGGGATGATAAGGAGAGGCCCAGTAGCCATAGCAGGATAGCCACGGCAACAAAGGTGATCACGCCTGAGACGCGATGCAAGATAGACGCTATCGCTGTAAGGGGAAAGCGAATCGTCTGTAGGTCGAGGTTGACAGGTCTTGGCTTATTTACTTTCACGGTGATTGCCCACTCAGCTCCATTGAAGCAATGTTATTGTTATCACTCCCTGTTTCTACTGACGCCGAACAAGTGCGTTAACATAACCGTAACCCGAGGTTGCAATTATGTTTTACATTGCAAGTGTAAAACAGTGCCTTCGCTAACTTACTCTAATTATTGATAACTTTGGCATTTGCGTCTGGCGGCGGCAGAACCAGAGACCTGCCGCGAGTATACGCCGCGCAACAACCAAATACAAACCTTGTTACATGACCTCTAACACGGTTTTAGAAATTTGCATCTTTTTATCCAAAGTTATTAACAAGCGCACACAAGCAGGCACAAAAATTGACATTTGGGCAGTTGAACGGTACAACAAACGTACATCCGCCTTGGATTAGGATTATAAAAAACAAAGGAGATTGTTATGGCAGACAAGAAAGCTACTCTTCACATTGAAGGGAAAGCACCCGTCGAACTGCCGATTATCGGGGGCACTGAAGGGCCAGAAGTAATTGATGTACGTAAGCTTGGAGCTAACGGTTATTTTACATTCGACCCTGGTTTTCTAGCCACTGCATCATGTGAATCTCAAATTACTTACATTGATGGTGATAAAGGGATTCTGCTTCACCGCGGATACCCGATTGACCAATTGGCCAATAACGCCGACTATCTGGAAGTTTGTTACATCCTTCTTTACGGTGAGGTTCCGACCCGCGAGCAGTACGAAACATTCCGTACCACTGTCACCCGCCATACCATGGTGCATGAGCAAATCTCAAGCTTCTTCCACGGCTTCCGTCGTGATGCACACCCAATGGCTGTAATGTGTGGCGTTGTGGGTGCACTTGCTGCGTTCTACCATGATTCACTGGATATCAATAACGATACTCACCGTGAGATCACGGCGTTCCGCTTGCTGTCGAAAATGCCAACATTGGCAGCGATGTGTTACAAGTACTCGAACGGTCAACCTTTTATCTTCCCGCGTAATGATCTGGATTATGCAGAGAACTTCCTGCATATGATGTTTGCTACACCGTGTGAAGAGTATGAAGTGAGCCCGGTTGTCGCACGCGCCATGGATAAAATCTTTACCCTGCATGCCGATCACGAGCAAAACGCATCTACATCAACCGTTCGACTAGCTGGTTCTTCAGGCGCTAACCCATTTGCCTGTATTGCCGCTGGTATCGCTTCACTTTGGGGCCCTGCGCACGGTGGTGCCAACGAAGCCTGTCTGAAGATGCTTGAAGAAATCGGCAGCGTAGACAAAATCCCTGAGTACATCGAACGCGCGAAAGACAAAGATGACCCATTCCGCCTGATGGGCTTCGGTCACCGTGTATACAAGAACTACGACCCACGCGCCACGGTGATGCGTGATGCCTGCCACGATGTTCTCCAAGAGCTGAACATTCAGGATCCGTTATTGGATGTTGCCATGGAGCTTGAGCGTATTGCTCTGTCTGATGAGTACTTCGTGGAGAAGAAACTGTACCCGAACGTTGATTTCTACTCAGGTATCATCCTGAAAGCGATTGGTATCCCAGTTTCTATGTTTACGGTTATCTTCGCGATGTCGCGTACGATTGGCTGGATTGCTCACTGGAACGAAATGCACAACGACCCAGGCAACCGTATCGGTCGTCCCCGTCAGTTGTACACCGGTTACAACCAGCGTGAGTTCAAACCGCTCTACGAGCGTGAATAACCGTTGTTTGCTAGATAAAAAAAAGGGCCCGAAGGCCCTTTTTTTTTATCATCAACTATTTGTTATTAAACAAATTTAATCTTAGTCACTTCTTTCAAGCCAGATAGAACCAGCGTTGGTAGAGATGCCGCCAAGAACACCGTAATTAGGTGGCTAGCAGACAAACCTTCAGTGCTGAAGATAAACTGGCCAACACCGGTGTAAATCACACCTAGAGACAGCGTTGCTGATAGCGCTACGGCACCCAACAGCGCTTTATTGGTGAATGGGTTCTTGCGGAATAGCGTAGTAAACGAACGCGAATCGAAGATGTGCCATAGCTGACAGAACACTAGCATTGCAAAGGCCATTGTCTGTGCGTAGTTAGCGCTTAGACCTGCGTTCATTGCCCAGTTGAAAGCCAAGAAGCTCATACCACCCTGGGTAAGACCACGAATCACAATACGCGTACCAAGGTGATCGCTGAAGAAGCTTTCGTTACGCTTACGAGGTGTACGCTCCATCAGGTCTTTTTCTTCTGGGTCAACACCAAGTGCCAGTGCTGGTAGACCGTCAGAAACCAGGTTGATCCATAGGATCATCAATGGTGTCAGTGGCAATGCCACTTCTGGGCCCATGAACAGGAAGGCAAACAGGATTACCGATACTTCACCCACGTTCGCAGTCAGAGCCTGACGGATAAACTTGCGAAGGTTATCGAAGATCTGACGACCCTGGCGTACTGCCTTAACAATCGTGCTGAAGTTATCGTCCAGCAGGATCAGGTCACCTGAATCTTTAGCAACCGATGTACCGGTGATACCCATAGCAACACCGATGTCAGCACGGCGTAGCGCTGGAGCATCGTTCACACCGTCACCTGTCATCGCGGCAACTTCGTTGTTGTGCTGTTGAGCCTGAACGATACGCAGTTTGTGCTCTGGTGTTACACGGGCAAATACCGCAACCTTCGGACAGATACGACGTAGTTCGTCATCGTCCATGTCGTCAAGCTGACTACCTGTCACAACCAAGTCTTCTTCGCTACGGATAATACCGATTTCACGAGCAATAGCAGCCGCTGTAAGCGCATGGTCACCAGTGATCATTACCGTACGTACACCAGCGTCGTAACAGCTATCTACTGCAGCACGTACTTCAGGGCGTGGTGGATCCATGATGCCGTACAGGCCAAGAATCGTTACATCTTTCTCAAGCTCTGCAGGATCACGCTTCAGGTCTGCTTCAGACAGCTCACGGATACCTACCGCCAGTGTACGAAGTGCCTGATGGGCAAAATCCTGAATCGCAGCTTCGTAGCTAGCCACTAGCTCGTCTGCCGGGTTAGCGGCTACCGCTAGGTTGCCTTCAGCAACCGATGGCTGATTAGCAACGACTTCGCCATTGACCATGAAGCCAGACGCGTTACGCAGTACGACATCAGGCGCACCCTTAATCGCTAGGAAGTGCTTCCCTTCAGGGCCCTTAACAATTACCGAGGCCATTTTACGCGATGAGTCGAATGGGAACTTATCAACAATCGAGTAACCGCCAGTTGATAGCATTTCAGCTTGTTGTAGGCCGGCTTTAGCAGCAGCAACAATCAGTGCGCCTTCAGTTGGGTTACCACGTACAGAAGACTTGTCGCCATCTTGAATGTATTCAGCATCGTTACATAGTGTCGCAACAACCAGGCCTTGCATCATCTCAGGGCTGTCTTTCACATCAGTGCTGTGTGAAAGTGGCTTAAATTCACCTTTAGGAGAGAAACCTTTACCACTTACTTCCCAGTTACGGCCAGATGCATCATAAGCTTTCATCACCTGCATCTGGTTCTGAGTCAGGGTACCTGTCTTATCAGAACAGATAACAGTTGTAGAACCTAGCGTTTCAATCGCTGCTAGCTGCTTAGCCAGCGCGTTGCTCTTAACCATACGGGTTGAACCCATGGTAAGAACGATAGTAACAACCGTTGGCAAACCTTCAGGAATAGCAGCAACAGACAGTGAAATACCTGTGTTTAGGATTTCAAGCCATGGCATACCGTGGTATAGACCGATAACACAAACAACCGCAACCACACCCAGCGCTACAGCCATTAGCGTTTTGGCGATTGTGTCCATGCGCTCTTGCATTGGCGTCTTGGTTTCTTCAGTGTTTGCCATCATGTCAGCGATGTGGCCAACTTCAGTCTGCATACCGGTACCCACAACGATACCCAGGCCAGTACCTGAGGTAACCATTGTGGTCATGAAGCCCATGTTAATCTGGTCGCCTAAGCCAATATGGCCGTCTTCTAGCGCATCAGCTGTCTTATCAACTGGTTCAGATTCACCCGTTAGTGCCGCTTCATCTATTGATAGACGATTCGATTCAACGATACGCACATCAGCCGCAAGAATGTCACCCGTGCTGATCTTTAGGACATCACCCGGGACAATATCGCGTGCTGGGATATCCATCCATTCGCCATTTCGACGAACCTGCGCCATCGGCGCTGCCATATCGCGCAGTGCTTCCATCCCTTTCTGGGCTTTGAATTCCTGCCAGAAAGCGATAAGTACGTTGATAACGATGATGACACCGATTGCCACGGCATCAACCAAGTGACCAGTAAAGAAGGAAACAATCGCACCGACCCCTAGAATAAAGATCAGTGGATTCATAAATTGGTGGGCAAGCAACTCAAGCACGGTCTTGCCGGCTTGCTCTTGCAGTTCATTGGCGCCAAATTGTTCCTGGCGCTGTTTCACTTCTTCAGAAGATAAACCACTTTCGGTTGACGTGCCCAAATTGGACACAGTACTGGCAACCGTTTCGGTAAACCATTTTTTAGTCATGGGGGAATCTCCAATTAAATACATTCAGTCGACATCAGTACAATTTAAAACTGATAAAAAACATTCGCTGAATAGGTCAAAGTCATTTAAAGCTCGTTATTAAAGGCATCATGCCAATTAATTGTTTTACATCCCTGAATACTTACTGAATAAAGCATTCTAGTTCATTAAAACGAGTAAATTTAAATTACCTGAAAGAATGGTAGGTTGTAATTATATTTCGCTAAGCCAAACAAAGGTTCAGAATGAATCTTTGACAATTATCAAGAATTAAACCGAAAGCCCCACCAAACCCCATAAAAAGTTGAAACAAAGTATGAATTAGACCCAGATCTAACAGATACAATACCTCCGAAATAACGAAATATGAAATTTTACAACACAAAATAAAAGGCTTAATGCGCTCGCATTAAGCCTTTTTATGTCATCCATTAGGTTAACCCAGTGTTAAACAGGGTTATCTATGTCGATAAACTTAACATCAAAATTATGTTTTTCAGCTAAGTAATTTCCTAATGATTTAATTCCATAACGTTCAGTTGCATGGTGGCCCGCACTAAAATAATGAATACCTAACTCTCGGGAAATATGAACTGTTCTTTCGGAAATTTCTCCTGAAATAAAAGCATCCAGTCCTTTATTCGCAGCTAATTCTATAAAGTCTTGACCTCCGCCAGTACACCATCCCACGGTTTTTATTTCTTGTGGAGCATTATCGCCAATGTGCAACGGCTCACGATGTAAGGTAATAGAAAGCCTTGCCGCAAGTTCTTCACCACTTAGTGGCTGAGCTAACTGACCATAAATTGCCACCGAATTCGGATTGCCCTCTTCCAAGCCTCCTAGCACTTCGATATCCAGCAATTCAGCCAATTGTGCGTTATTACCTAATGTCGGATGGACATCCAACGGCAGGTGGTAGGCGTATAGATTGACACCATTCTCAATAAGCGCTTTGATGCGACGATATTTCATGCCACGAATTTCAGCTGGCTCCCCCTTCCAGAAAAAACCATGGTGGACAATAAGTGCATCGGCTTGCTCTGCGATCGCTCGGTCAATCAGAGCCTGGCAGGCTGTTACCCCAGTAATGATTTTCTTTACCTCTGACTTACCTTCAACCTGCAAACCATTCGGGCAGTAATCTTTGATCTGATGTGGGCTCAGCAGTTCATTAAGCACTGATTCTAATTGGATATTGTTCATCGTCTATTTCCTTCTCCGCAATAGCGATATTCTATACCCAAACTTCGATAGCTGTTGACCTTTTCCTGTGCACTGTCACCAGAGCGGGTTATGTATCGTACCCACAAAAAAGCTGCCGAACGGCAGCTTTATCTATTAAGGTCATTAGTATAAAGGTCAGTATAGCTGCTGGGCCGCCAGCTCTGTCTGGGTTAGCCAAACTGGCTTGGTACTGGTTTTCAACCATACCCGATGCAGGTAGCTATATAGCCGTGAGCGTGTTTCCATTGCAGTGAACATCATGACAGGAAAGGTCACTACCCCGACAGTAACAACAAACGCACGGCGAACAAAAATACGCAATGGTGAATAGCGAGTGTACATAACGCCTCCTTGGCCAAGCAGAACTACATACTGGTCTTATTGTTCTAATCTATTGAAATAACCTAGAGTTAACACTCTAAAACAGGGTGTTTAATAGTCAATATCATTATAAAAAGAAGGGTTTTATAGCGAAATGTCCATTTTTTACAATAAAACAACGGCTAGTGATCATGCTGATAACAGCTTCAACGCCGTACTTGCCCTTCCACCACTATTAGACGGTCACCCGTTCATTGCCGACCAACGCTGGCTTGATAAGTTTTCCAGTAACGCCATTATCCCACAAGGTATAGAGTACCAAGGTGGACGCCGTTTGGGCTTTTTCTACCAGTGGCTATGGCAACAGCTGATCATGCACCACCCCAGCTATGATCTACTTGCAGAGGAAATTCAGCTGAGTGTCAACAAACGCACTCTCGGCGCTGTCGATTTCCTGGTTAAAGACATACGGTCAGGTGAGGTAGAGCACTGGGAAGTCGCCATCAAATTTTACCTCGCTTTTGAAGAAAGCTGGCCCGGTCCCAATGCCCGTGACGATCTGGATAAGAAGGCCAACAAGATGCTCAGTCACCAGCTAATGCTGTCTGAGCATCCTGCCTTTATTGATCAATATCAGGCACTATATGGCAAGATAGATAAGCGCCGGCTGATCATGCAAGGGCGGTTGTTTTATCCGGCCTTTACCGATTTTATCGGTTCGGGGATCCAACTTGCATCAGAGGCCGCTCAAGGCTTGTGGTGCTATTCAAAGCAAGCTGCCGATTTGAAACTCCGCCCTATCGCCAAACCGGAATGGATTGCCCCTCCCCGCTACAACCAAATAGCCGATGAGCCGACACTGGTGTCCGTCAGTAATCCGACGATGGCAATTGCACCCGATGACAAGGTGTGGTTTGTGATGCCTGAACACTGGCCCCACTCTTCAATGAAACCTTAAATCATTAACCAATAACCAATAACCAATGCTATAGACATAAAAAAACGCCCGCTCTATAGAGCGGGCGTTTTCACAATCAATCTCGAGAGATTACAGGCCAGCGTCGGCAAATACCTTGCTGACAATTTCCTGTGCTTCTTTCTCAATCAAGGCCAAGTGTTCTTTGCCTTTGAAGCTCTCGCAGTAGATCTTGTAGATGTCTTCCGTACCTGAAGGACGCGCAGCAAACCAACCGTTTTCAGTGGTCACTTTCAGGCCACCAATAGCAGCACCGTTACCCGGCGCATGCGTCAGGCGTGCAGTGATGGCATCACCCGCCAGCGTTTCAGCGGCAACCATCTCAGGAGATAGCTTGCTCAGTACTGCTTTTTGCTCACCGTTAGCCACAGCCTGCAGGCGATTGTACTCAGACGCACCGTGCTTAGCTGCCAGTTCTTCGTAGTATTGCTGCGGGTTCTTACCGGTTACGGCAGTGATTTCTGCCGCAACTAGGCAAAGCAGGATACCGTCTTTGTCGGTAGACCAAGGTGTACCGTCCATGCGTAGGAATGATGCCCCCGCACTTTCTTCGCCACCGAAGCCAAGCTCACCGCTGTAAAGACCATCAACAAACCATTTGAAGCCAACCGGTACTTCGCAAAGCTCACGGCCAAGATCAGCAACAACGCGGTCGATCAGTGCACTGGATACCAATGTCTTACCAACAGCAACTTCCTGTGCCCAATCAGGGCGGTGGCGGTAAAGATAATCAATACATACCGCTAGGAAGTGGTTAGGGTTCATAAGACCGGCAGGCGTCACAATACCGTGACGGTCGTAGTCAGGGTCATTACCGAACGCCAAGTCGTATTTGTCTTTGTGCGCCAGCAGGCCAGCCATCGCGTAAGGCGACGAACAGTCCATGCGCACTACGCCGTCTTTGTCTAGCGACATGAAGCGGAAAGACGGGTCGATAGACTCATCCACCAGCGTAAGATCCAAGCCGTAATGCGCAGCGATCTGACGCCAGTACTCAATGCCAGATCCGCCCAGTGGATCAACACCCATTTTCAGATTGGCTTTCTGGATCGCAGCCATATCGATGACATTAACCAGATCATCAACATAAGGTGCAACCAAATCACGCGCTTCAACCAGATCACTAGCAAAGGCATCAGCGATTGAAATGCGCTTAACATCGACCATGCCCGCTGCAATAATTTCATTGGCTCGGGTTTCGATAGCCGTCGTTAGTGCACCTTCCGCCGGGCCACCGTGGACCGGGTTGTATTTGATCCCGCCGTCTTGCGGTGGGTTGTGCGATGGCGTGATAACGATACCGTCAGCTTTGTCATCCTGCGCTTTGTTGTGACACAAGATGGCATGAGAAATACCCGGTGTTGGGGTGTAACCATTATCTTGCTGGATCACAACCTGCACACCATTAGCCACCAACACTTCAAGTGTCGAGGTAAAAGCAGGCTCAGACAGTGCGTGGGTATCCTTACCAAGGAATAGTGGACCTGTTACGCCGTTGGCAGCGCGAACTTCAGCCACAGCCTGAGCAATCGCCCAAATGTGGTGCTGGTTAAACGTTCCTTTGTCGGCGGTCCCGCGGTGACCAGAAGTTCCGAATGCGACCTTCTGCTGCGGATTTTGAGCACTTGGCTCAATCAGGAAATAATTTGCCACCAACGCGGGAATATTATGCATATCTTCTTGCTGAGCACGCTGCCCCGCACGAGGATGAATAGCCATTAACGTATCCTTGTAAAAACTAAATAGGCATATTGCCGGTTAAATTTCACCGCAAACTTTTTCAATGATATCGCCACTGAAGCTCATCTTGACCATCAGTTGTTCAACCATCTGGCGTTTACGATCAGTATTCGTATTCGTGATCACCCAAAAAGGTGTTTCCGGAATTGGCTTAGGCTTAGTGGTCTTGCCACTTGCTAGCAGTTTCTCTTCTGTATCGGCGAAGTAAATTCGGGTACGCCCTTTAATAGCAGCCGCTTCAGAGAAACCTTGAGGATCAATACGATAAAGCGAGGTTAATACCAGCATAAATCGGCCAATCGCTTTTTCCTGCACGGCAAATTCGTCAGAAATCAACAACGAACGCATCTCTTTCACGCGATCGTTATTGGGTACCACGTTGCCCGCATCTTTGCTCACCACGACGCCTTTCGGACGTACTGGCATCACGACCTCATGCTGCAAGGTTGCTACAGATTGATCAGGCATCATCAGCAAGCGGCGCAGGATATCCGAAGCACTTTCACCAATGTGCTGGGTCTGGCTCGCGATATAACGATATAGCTCTTCGTCTACCTCAATAGTCTTCATCGTAGTGTTCATTATCGTTCCGTTTAAAAATCACCGAGAGATTATAACGTGATCCGAGGTTATACTCTACGGTAAAGCGTTAACTACAAGAGAAAATAGTCAGTGAATCTTCATTACCAAGTCGATGGCGAAGGCGATGTGATCGTCTTGATCCACGGCCTATTTGGCAGCGCCGACAATCTCGGCCTAATGGCCAGATCATTGAAAGATAAATATAAAGTGATCAGCGTTGATCTGCGTAACCATGGTCGCTCCCCACACAGCGATCAATTTACCTACCGCGAAATGGCACAAGATATCCTTACTGTTATCGACCAACTCAACGTCGAGCGCTTCTCGCTGATTGGTCATTCTATGGGCGGCAAGGTGGCAATGGCAGCAACCGAACTCGCTGCGGCCCGACTCAACCATTTGCTGGTCTTGGATATGGCACCGGTTCACTACCTGGTCCACCGCCACGAAAACGTGTTCAACGGCTTGCGTGAAGTCTCCCGCCACACCGTCAGCAAGCGCAGTGAAGCCGAACCGTTACTCGCTAAGCACGTGGTTGAACCTGGGGTTCGCCAGTTCCTGCTCAAATCCTTTGCCAAACAAGAAAACGGGCTGTTTGATTGGCGTTTCAATGTCGAAGGCCTCATTGCCAACTATGCCACCATTATGGGCTGGCAGGACATAGTGCCGTTCACTGGCAAGACCTTATTTATCAAGGGGCAGAATTCAGAGTATATTTTACCGGAACACCGCGTGGCGATTGGCACCCAATTTCCCAACGCCAAAGCGCATCTGGTGGCCAACACGGGGCACTGGTTGCATGCTGAAAAACCTGAAACGGTTAATCGTATCATTTTGAACTTCTTGCAGGCCGCTTAGCGTTAACAGGCGGGCGTTGTCTATGATATAGTGCGCGCCTGGCTCAAAAATGACGATAATGTGGAAAGGAGACACAGATGTTGTATGAGCATATGGATTTGCTTGAATCTATTGGGCTGGATTTGCTCTTTGCCGCGATATTTTTCTTTATCGGCATGGCCATTAAAGATGTGCTAAAACAAGGCAATGTTCCGCCTTTTGGCCGAAAAATCGTCTGGCTGGTTCTTTTCCTTGGATGTGCCGGTTTTATTACCAAAGGTCTGATCCAAATCAGCTGGGAAGGCGCAGGCATCGGTTAAAACTGAACGATTACAGTCATTGATAGCCAAAAGCAGCAGTGTGCTGACTTTACATACCGCGATCACTGACCATCAGGGTATACTCCTGACAAGGCTATTTCTATCGTTAACCAACAGGTTAACGGTCAACATTAATAACGGGTAATTTCTACTATGGCAAGTGTAGGACTCTTCTTTGGTAGCGACACTGGTAACACAGAAGCGGTCGCTAAAATGATCCAGAAACAACTGGGCAAAAAGCTAGTTGAAGTAAAAGATATCGCAAAATGCAGCAAAGAAGATATCGATAACTTTGACCTACTGTTGCTAGGTATCCCAACTTGGTACTACGGTGAAGCACAGTGTGACTGGGATGATTTCTTCCCTGAGCTAGAGCAAATCGACTTTTCAACCAAACTGGTTGCTATCTTTGGCTGTGGTGATCAGGAAGACTACGCTGAGTACTTCTGTGATGCGATGGGTACAGTACGTGAAATCGTTGAAGGTCGTGGCGCAACTATCGTTGGCCACTTCTCTACCGAAGGCTTTGAGTTCGAAGCATCTAAAGCGCTTGTAGACGACAACCACTTCATTGGTCTGTGTGTTGACGAAGACCGCCAGCCAGAACTTACCGAAGAGCGCGTACAGAAGTGGGTTAACCAGATTTTCGATGAAATGTGCCTAGCAGAACTTGCTGACTAATATTTCGTCTAGCGAAAACTAAAATGCCGGGTCTGATGCCCGGCATTTTTATATCTGGAAAGCTTAAGATAGCGTTTCCCCCTACGTGGCCCAAATGGCATTCCTTGCTGAGGCTCGCTATCAGCATCCAGATATACACCGGCTTGGCTTGCAAAATAACGCTCGCGCCGTATTGAGTACGATTAGCATTTCCATTTCACTATTTTAACTTTGAGGCCAGAGATTCAGGGCAAAATTGATCACTGATAGGCAGGAAAATTCGATACATAGCGGCACTCCTATCACAGGTTCAATGAGATGACTCCCACTGCGTCTAATTACATTTGGACAACACACAAGCAACAATAAGAAAAGTTAGATATCAGCAAGATTGACCTGTTTTTAGGTTTATTGTTACCTTGTGGTCACTTATAATGAGCAAAGAAGAGAAAGACTACCGTATCATGAGGGTGCGGGTAGCCAATAGGAAACTCCAATGTCAGATAACAATCACGCACTAAAACAAGCTGGCCTGAAAGTAACCCTTCCACGCCTTAAGATTCTGGAAGTGTTACAACAGCCGGATTGCCAGCATATCAGTGCTGAAGACTTGTATAAGAAGCTAATCGATATCGGTGAAGAAATTGGCTTGGCGACGGTATACCGCGTTTTAAACCAATTTGACGATGCAGGCATTGTGACGCGCCACCACTTTGAAGGCGGCAAATCGGTATTCGAACTGGCAACACAGCATCACCATGACCACCTAGTATGCCTAGACTGTGGCAAAGTTATTGAGTTCTCTGATGACATCATCGAAGAACGCCAAAAAGAAATCGCGGCTAGCTTCAATGTTCGCCTAACCAACCACAGTCTGTACCTGTACGGCCACTGTGCAGAAGGCAACTGCCAAGAAGACAGCACACTACACGACAAAAAATAATTAGGCCCAAGTAAAAAACAATAAGGCCATGAGCTCAACACTTGGCCACTCAACCAGCCTCATTTTTGTTGTTGTCCACCAATAAAAAAACCAGCCATTTGGCTGGTTTTTTCATATCAGGGTTGGAGAGGCTTAGTCACCAATCTTCGCCCAAGTATCACGTAGGCCAACGGTGCGGTTAAAGACCAACTTCTCTTTCGAAGAGTCTTTGCTATCGGTACAGAAGTAGCCCATACGCTCAAACTGGAACGCTTTTTCCGCTTCAGCTTCAACCAGTGACGGTTCAACCACGCCATTCATCACGCTCAGTGACTCAGGGTTGATCACTGACACGAAGTCATCTGCCGCACCTGGGTTTGGAACGGTAAATAGGCGATCGTAAAGACGGATTTCAGCCGGAACACCCTGCTCTGCAGATACCCAGTGGATCACGCCTTTCACCTTACGGCCGTCAGCAGGGTTCTTGCCCAGCGTTTCGTTATCGTAAGAACAGAAGATGGTAGTAATGTTGCCGTCTTCGTCTTTCTCGATACGCTCAGCCTTGATCACATACGCGCCACGCAAACGAACTTCTTTGCCCAGAACAAGACGCTTGTACTTCTTGTTGGCTTCTTCGCGGAAGTCTTCACGCTCGATGTACACTTCACGAGTAAAAGGTACCGTACGACTACCCATCTCAGGCTTGTTCGGGTGATTAGCAACGTCTAACATTTCCGCTTCGCCATCAAAGTTCTCAATTACGACTTTGATTGGGTCAAGAACAGCCATTGCACGCGGTGCATTTTCGTTCAAGTCGTCACGGATACAGGATTCTAGTGAGCTCATTTCAATGGTGTTGTCTTGCTTGGTTACACCAATACGCTTACAGAATTCGCGAATAGACGCCGACGTAAAGCCACGGCGACGTAGGCCAGAGATAGTCGGCATACGTGGATCATCCCAACCTGACACCAAGTTTTCAGTCACAAGCTGGTTCAGCTTACGCTTAGACATCACGGTGTATTCAAGGTTTAGACGGCTAAACTCATACTGACGAGGCTGGCAGTCGATTGTGATGTTATCCAGTACCCAGTCATACAGACGGCGGTTGTCCATGAACTCCAGGGTACAAATAGAGTGCGTAATGCCCTCTAGCGCATCTGAAATACAGTGGGTGAAATCGTACATCGGGTAGATGCACCACTTGTCACCGGTTTGGTGGTGAGTGGCAAAACGTACACGGTAAATAACCGGATCACGCAACACCATAAACGGTGATGCCATGTCGATTTTAGCGCGCAGGCTCATTTTGCCTTCTTCAATCTCACCGTTCTTCATTTTCTCGAACAGCTCAAGGTTTTCTTCTACGCTGCGATCACGGTATGGGCTGTGCTTACCGGCTTCGGTAAGGGTGCCACGGTATTCGCGCATCTGCTCTGGACTTAGCTCATCAACGTACGCTAAGCCTTTATTAATCAATTCAATAGCAAACCCGTGCAGCTTATCGAAGTAGTTCGATGAGTAACAAATCTCACCGCTCCATTCAAAGCCTAACCAGTTAACATCGTTCTTAATAGACTCAACGTATTCGATGTCTTCTTTCTCAGGGTTTGTATCATCGAAACGAAGATTACATTGACCCTGATAGTCCTGAGCAATACCGAAGTTCAAACAAATAGATTTCGCATGGCCGATATGCAGGTAACCATTCGGCTCCGGCGGGAATCGGGTATGTACGCTTGTATGTTTGCCACTATCTAAATCCGCATCAATAATCTGGCGGATAAAGTTAGTTGGACGAGCTTCAGATTCACTCATCAATTAGACCTCGTGTGCTTACAGGATTTTTAAGTCCCCTATGATCCATAAATATAGGGGCCGACTCAACAAATAGTGTACATTGTTTGTCGATATGAATAAAAAAACCCCGCAATCGTACGGGGTTTCGAAGATAATCGGCCGAAACTGGCGGGGTTAGGCCCGCCAACAGCCATTACAACGTGACTAAACGGCTAAAGCGCTGGCGGTCCGCACTCATCGCACGCACCTCAACATCCCCAGAAACTGAAGCTTTACGCTTGGCATCATAGGTCTGCCAAGGGGGACAAACAAACATAACAATGATCTGAAACCGCAGGCACTAAGGCTCGCCCTTGATAACTCAGACACGGGTCTGAAAGAGAGAGAATGCTTTGATAGTGTGGTAACAGGTGATTATTGAGTCTGATGGAATATCGGCCTCCGAATGGAGGCCGATATGGTCGTTAACTATGACTTAAGGCAAAGTCATTAAGGAAGCTTTACTGCTGATAGGTCTTCGTTCGGAGAAACTTTCTTCATTTCACCAGCAACGATTTCAGCAAGTGGGCCTAGGATAACCTGTAGGTTGTTAGAACCCAGTTTCACCACACCCATTGCACCCAGTGCTTTCAGTGTTTTCTCATCAGCAAGGCTGCTGTCTTTCAGCGTCAGACGTAGACGAGTGATACATGCATCGATGTTTTCTAGGTTAGATACGCCACCTAGAGCTACGACGTACTGCTTAGCTAGCTCACCCGTTTCCTGAGAACCGCCAACATCAGATGCTGTTTCATCTTCGTCTTCACGGCCAGGAGTCTTCAAGTTGAACTTGATGATAACCGTGCGGAAGATTGCGTAGTATAGGCCGAAGAATACTAGACCCTGTACAACCAGCATGTACCAGTTTGTCGCAAGTGGGTTGCGGCTCTGAAGAACCATATCAACCAGACCTGCAGAGAAACCGAAGCCAGAAATCCACTGCATTGAAGCTGCGATGTAAACAGAGATACCTGTTAGTAGTGCGTGAAGTACGTATAGGCCTGGTGCTAGGAACATGAAGGCAAATTCTAGCGGCTCAGTAACACCAGTGAAGAATGAAGCGAAACCTGCAGCAATCATGATTGATGCAACTTTGTCTTTGTTCTCTGGCTTAGCTGTGTGGTACATAGCAAGCGCTGCACCTGGTAGACCGAACATCATGATTGGGAAGAAACCACCCATGTAGATACCCGTTACACCCGGAATTGCAACACCAGAGTCGATTGAACCCTGACCACCAAGGAAGTTAGGAAGGTCGTTGATACCTGCTACGTCAAACCAGAATACAGAGTTCAGTGCATGGTGAAGACCCACTGGGATTAGTAGACGGTTGAAGAATGCGTAGATACCCGCACCTAGCTCACCAAGACCCTGAATCGCTTCACCGAAGCTGACTAGACCACCGTATACAGCAGGCCAGATAAACATCAGAACGAAAGCGATGAGGATACCAGCAATTGACATCAAGATTGGAACCAGACGCTTACCAGAGAAGAACGCCAGTGCTTTGTGCAATTCAACTTGCGAGAAGCGGTTGTAAATTTCAGCCGCAACGATACCCACTAGAATACCAACAAACTGGTTGTTGATCTTGCCGAAGGCCGCTGGTACTGCGCTAACATCGATACCCTGGATGTTAGCAACCGTGCCCGGTGCTAGTAACGTAGTCACTACTAAGAAACCAACGAAACCCGATAGTGCTGCTGCACCGTCTTTATCTTTAGACATACCGTAAGCAACACCAATTGCAAACAGCACAGACATGTTATCGATGATAGCCGAACCAGCTTTGATCAAGAAAGCAGCAAGTGCACTGTTCGCACCCCAGCCGGCCGGATCAATCCAGTAACCAATACCCATTAAGATTGCAGCTGCAGGAAGCGTGGCGACAGGCACCATCAATGCTTTACCTACTTTTTGAAAATATCCAAGAATATTCACCCTTAGTTCCCCCTATGGTTTTCTTAGATTCGATTGTGAATAACTTATTTTAGCTATCCGATTAAGTCTCTTGCAGTTTAAGAATTTTATTTCGCCCCGCAAATTAAAAGGTCCTCATTTGTGATCTTAGTCACCAGTATTGCCAATTGGCAGGCGATTTTGCTAGCTCGATCATAAAACTTATTTTATCATGCAAAACAAATGCGATATCACGCTATGATTTAACCGTAATTTAAATTTGGAATGAGGTGTCACTGTGAGACTAATCCCACTGAATGAAGCTAAAGATGTAGGTTTGTGGTCAGCCCGCTATATTGCTGATCGTATTAACAAATTTAAGCCAACAGCGGAACGTCCTTTCGTACTGGGCCTACCAACAGGTGGCACCCCGCTAGCAACGTACAAGCGTCTAATCGAGCTTTATCAAGCTGGCGAAGTAAGCTTTGAGCATGTTGTCACCTTCAACATGGATGAGTACATTGGTATCCCGGCAGACCACCCTGAGTCATACCGCAGCTTTATGTACAACAATTTCTTCAACCACATTGATATTAAAGAAGAAAACATCAACCTTCTTAATGGCAATACTGAAGATCACGATGCTGAATGCCAACGCTACGAAGAGAAAATCAAGTCATACGGCAAGATTAACCTGTTCATGGGCGGCGTAGGTAACGACGGTCACATAGCCTTCAACGAGCCAGCATCGTCTCTTGCGTCTCGTACCCGCATCAAAACCCTGACTGAAGATACCCGCATCGCGAATTCTCGTTTCTTCGATGGCGATATCAACCAGGTACCTAAGTACGCATTGACTATCGGTGTCGGTACCCTGCTAGATTCTGCAGAAATTATGATTCTGGTAACCGGTCACAACAAAGCGCTAGCGCTGCAAGCCGCAGTTGAGGGGTCAGTTAACCACCTATGGACAGTTTCAGCCCTGCAGATTCACCCTAAATCTCTGATTGTATGTGATGAGCCATCGACACAAGAGCTGAAAGTGAAGACTGTTAAGTACTTCCGTGAACTTGAAGCTGAAAACATCAAGCATCTGTAATCAAGGAGTTATTCATGTACGCGCTAACCAATTGCCGCATTTACACCGGTAGCGATGTGCTGAATAACCACGCCGTCATTATTGACGGCGTGAACATTCACGCTGTCTGCCCTGTTTCAGAACTTCCTGCGGATATTGAAATCCGTGATCTTGATGGTGCCAATCTTACACCAGGCTTCATCGACCTCCAGCTGAATGGCTGTGGCGGTGTCATGCTCAATGATGAGATCAATGCCGACACTATCCATACCATGCACCGTGCAAACCTGAAATCAGGCTGCACCAGCTTCCTGCCAACGCTGATCACCTCTTCTGATGAAGATATGAAAGCGGCAATCGCTGCCGAGCGCGACTATCAGAGCCAATACCAAAACCATTCACTGGGTTTGCACCTTGAAGGTCCTTACCTAAACGTGATGAAAAAAGGTATCCACTCTGTTGACCATATCCGCCGCTCTGACAACGCGATGATCAATGCCATCTGCGACAATGCCGATGTGGTGACCAAGGTAACCCTCGCACCGGAGCAAAACGACCACAGCCATATCGAGCAACTGGTTGAAGCCGGTATCGTAGTATCAGCAGGTCATACCAACGCCACTTACGTAGAAGCCCGCAACGGCTTTGCCTCAGGGATTACTTTCGCGACCCACCTGTTCAACGCCATGACCCCGATTGCTGGTCGTGAGCCGGGTATGGTCGGGGCTATTTACGACACACCAGAGGTCTATACCGGTGTGATCGCCGATGGTTTCCATGTCGATTATGCCAATATCCGCATGGCCCACCGCATGAAAGGCGACAAACTTGTTTTGGTCACCGATGCAACTGCACCCGCAGGAGCTGACATGGATCACTTTATTTTTGTCGGCAAGAAAGTATATTACCGTGATGGTAAGTGTGTTGATGAAAATGGCACACTTGGTGGTTCGGCACTCACTATGATCGAAGCGGTCCAGAATAGTGTCGAGCATGCAGGTATCGCCCTGGACGAAGCGATTCGTATGGCAACCCTCTATCCTGCTCGCGCTATCGGCGTTGATCAGAAGTTGGGCGCCATCAAAAAAGGCATGGTAGCAAACTTAGCTATTTTTGATCGTGACTATAAAGTTCAGGCGACTGTTGTTAACGGTGAATACGAGCAGAATTAAATATGACAGGCGGACAAATTGGTAATGTTGATCTGGTAAAGCAGCTAAATAGCGCTGCTGTTTACCGGCTCATCGACTTGCAAGGCCCTATATCTCGAATCCAGGTTGCTGATATCAGTCAGCTCGCACCTGCAAGTGTTACTAAAATCACCCGCCAACTGCTGGAGCGCGGCCTGATTAAAGAGGTCGCGCAGCAGGCTTCCACCGGAGGCCGGCGTGCAATTTCGTTGACTACAGAGTCAGCACCTTTTCACTCGATTGCGATTCGCCTCGGGCGAAACTACATCGAACTAACGATTTATGACCTTAGCGGCAAGCATATTGTCGGTACTGCGCATCCTTTCTACTATGCCAATCCACAAGAGCTTATCGATGGCTTGCTTGAGCATATCCGCACATTTATTTCCGATAACCAGAATGTGCTACGCGAACTGGTTGCCTTTGGGATCACCCTACCGGGCCTGATTGATCCGGAAAGCGGTGTGGTTGAGTACATGCCCCACATCGATGTTGATAACTTGCCGTTGTCGGAAATTATCACAGACAAATACGGTGTTGCCTGCTTTGTCGGCAATGATATCCGCGGCTTGGCACTGGCCGAGCATTATTTCGGGGCAAGCAGAGACTGCAGGGACTCTATCCTTGTCAGTGTCCACCACGGTACCGGTGCAGGGATCATTGTCAACGGGCAGGTATTCTTGGGCTTCAACCGTAATGTCGGTGAGATTGGCCATATCCAGATCGACCCGCTTGGCGACAAGTGCCAGTGTGGCAACTTTGGCTGCCTAGAAACCGTCGCAGCCGATCCGGCGATTATCCGCCACGTTCAAGCCCTGCTTGACCAAGGCTACCCAAGCTCTTTGCAAGAGCTGGAAGATATCACCATGCCAGCTATCTGTGAAGCGGCCAATAAGGGCGACGAACTGGCAAGCCAAGCGTTAATCAAAGTTGGTAATCAATTGGGCAAAGCCCTGGCAATGACCATCAACTTGTTTAACCCACAGAAAATTGTCGTGGCCGGTAATATTACCCAAGCCAAAGACGTCATTTTTCCTGCGATTCGCCGCTGTGTGGAAACCCAGTCGCTTTCAACCTTTAACAAGGACTTGCCAATCGTTGAGTCTGTGCTCTACACCCAGCCGACCATCGGTGCATTTTCGATGATCAAGCGCGCCATGCTTAACGGTGTCTTGTTGCAGCGCTTGTTAGAAGAGTAACGAAAGCAAAGTTTAAAGCGAAAACCAAGACGATGATTAGCTTTCTAAGTTATTCATCCTGTTACAAAATATTAAGGGCAGACTTCAGACAGAAGACTGCCCTTTGTGTTATATTTCGCCGTCAATAAAGTACCCTCATAGATAGAGGTACATATCCAACAGCCAGTCCACACATCTAATTAATCCATTTTTGGCCTGGCGAAGAACCATAAAGGAACGTCAGCCTAGCATGGAACTTATCTATATCATCGCCGCCTTCTTGGCCGGCTTTATCGCACTTCGGTGCAAGCTGCCCCCACTCGTGGGTTTCCTTGTCGCCGGCTTTGCCCTCAATACCGCAGGCTACGAATCAACCCCGGTACTATCGAGCCTCGCCGATCTCGGTGTGACACTGCTGCTATTTACTATTGGCCTAAAGCTCGATGTTAAAACCCTACTAAGCAAAGAAATCTGGGGTGGCGCCACCCTGCACAACCTGCTCACGACCGGCTTGTTTACCCTCGCTTTACTTGTCCTCAAGCAACTAGGGGTTGGTATGATGGCGGGTCTCGATGTGGCCCAAATAGCCTTGCTTGCCTTTGCCCTGTCGTTCTCCAGTACGGTATTTGCGATTAAGGCGCTACAGGAAAAAGGCGAGCTCAACGCAACTTACGGTACCCTCGCCATCGGGATCCTGATTATGCAGGATATCTTCGCGGTACTTTTCCTGACCGTATCGACCGGTAAGATCCCTGAAATCACAGCCCTTGCCCTGTTTGCCCTGCCACTGCTACGCCCTTCGCTGTTTAAGATCCTTGACCGTGCCGGGCACGGTGAGATGCTGGTGCTGTACGGTATTTTCCTGGCGCTGGTCGCCGGGGCTGGCTTGTTTGAGCTTGTCGGCATGAAGGCGGATCTCGGCGCGCTGATCATGGGTATGATGCTCGCCGCCCATCCCAAGTCATCAGAGATGTCAAAGTCGCTGTTCAACCTCAAAGAGCTATTGCTAGTCTGTTTTTTCCTCAACATTGGCTTGGCAGAAAAACCGACGCTCGATGGCCTACTAATGGCACTGTTGCTGATGGTTATGCTGCCGCTCAAGGGGATTTTGTATTACGTCATCTTCAATTTGTTCCGCTACCGAGTCCGTACTTCCCTACTCGGGACCCTGACTCTGTTCAACTACAGCGAATTTGGCCTTATCGTCGGCGGTCTCGCCTACAAAATGGGCATGCTACCGGGTAGCTTCTTGGTCGCCATTGCGATCGCGGTCTCCCTCTCTTTTCTCGTCGCCGCCCCGCTCAACAGCTTGGGTCATCGTCTCTACAAAGATGCCTCAAAGTGGCTCAGAGAGTTCGAGCCGGAAAAACTCAATGCCAGTGATCGCCTGATAGATTTAGGGGATAAACAAATCCTGATCTTAGGTATGGGCCGCATTGGTAGCGGGGCCTATGATGAGCTGGTAGCAACGTACGGCAACAAAATCATCGGGGTCGAAGCCCGTGAAGACTCGGTCGAACTGCATCAAGAGCAAGGTCGCCATGTCATCCACGGCGATGCTACCGACTCAGATTTTTGGGCCCGGGTGATCTCCAAGCAACATATTCAGCTGATCCTGCTCGCCATGCCGCACAGCCAAGCCAACAGTTTTGCCCTCGAGCAAATCCGTGAGCGCAATTACCAAGGCCAAATCGCTGCCATTGCCAAATATGACGATGAAGAAGAAGAGCTCAAAGCGCTGGGAGTCGATGCGGCCTTCAATATCTACAATGAAGCCGGTAGCGGCTTCGCTCGCCATGTGTGTGAACATTTGACACCACAAATTAAGTCGAACTAATTCACACCTATCCACGATAAAACGGCAGCTTCGGCTGCCGTTTGTTTTTGTGCGCAAAATATCACCCACAATTAACTTTCATTCACTTTTTAGGGTATATATTAAATATTATTCATCAAGAGCTCTTTTTATTTATCGAATTGAAATTGATGGTTGCAATTCATTGTTGAATACGCAATTTTAACAATTAACGAAAGGACAGCGATGATGTGGCCAAGATCTGCCTAGCACATAACAAAGTGCTAACGCATCGGAAATGCAAACCCACAAAACGGGTGATGCACACCGCCACGCTGATTCCGGCAATTTTCATGGATAGCAACATTTAGTTAATTTTGGGGTAGGTAGTATGTGTTCAGTATTTGGGATCCTAGACATCAAGAGTGATGCAACGGCATTACGTCAAACCGCATTGGAAATGTCTAAAAAAATGCGCCACCGCGGCCCTGACTGGTCTGGCATTTATTCATCAGATAAAGCCATTCTTGTTCACGAACGTCTGGCTATCGTCGACTTGAACAGCGGTGAACAGCCACTTTACAATGCTGATAAAACACATGCCCTTGCGGTAAATGGTGAGATCTACAACCACAAAGAGCTGCGTGCTGAATTTGCCCCTGACTATCCGTTCCAGACCGAATCTGACTGTGAGATTATTCTGGCACTATACAAAGAGAAAGGCCCCGAGCTACTTGATTACCTCAACGGTATTTTCGGCTTTATCCTATACGATGAGCAGGAAGATGCCTACCTGATCGGCCGTGACCATATCGGCATCATTCCGCTATACCATGGCTATGACGAGCATGGTAACTACTATGTAGCCTCAGAAATGAAGGCATTGGTTCCGGTTTGTAAATCAATCAGTGAATTTCCTCCTGGCCACTTCCTATGGAGCAAAGCCGGCGAACCAACCCGCTACTACAAGCGCGACTGGATGGAATTTGATGCAGTGGTTGACGCTAAGACGGATAAGGTCGCGTTGTCTGATGCATTGGAAGGAGCTGTTAAACGCCAGCTAATGACCGATGTGCCTTACGGTGTACTGCTTTCTGGTGGCTTGGATTCCTCAGTGATTTCAGCCATTACCAAAAAATTTGCCGCCCGCCGTATCGAAGATAACGAAGAATCAGATGCTTGGTGGCCAACCCTGCACTCCTTCGCCATTGGCCTAGAAGGCGCACCGGACCTAAAAGCAGCGAAGGTTGTTGCCGATAGCATCGGTACGGTTCACCATGAACTAACTTATACTGTTCAGGAAGGTCTGGACGCTATCCGCGATGTGATTTACCACATCGAGACTTACGATGTCACCACCATCCGCGCGTCGACGCCGATGTACCTGATGTCACGCAAGATCCGTGCAATGGGTATCAAGATGGTACTGTCTGGCGAAGGTGCCGACGAAGTTTTCGGTGGCTACCTGTATTTCCACAAAGCCCCTAACGCACAAGAGTTCCATGAAGAAACGGTCCGTAAGCTACTCGCACTGAACATGTTTGACTGTGCCCGTGCCAACAAGTCAATGGCTGCATGGGGTATCGAAGCCCGTGTACCTTTCCTCGATAAAGAGTTCCTGGAAGTGGCTATGCGCCTTAACCCTGAAGACAAGATGTGTGGCAATGGCAAGATGGAAAAACACATTCTCCGCGAGTGTTTCGGCCATTACCTGCCAGAATCGGTTGCTTGGCGCCAGAAAGAGCAGTTCTCTGACGGTGTAGGCTACAGCTGGATTGACTCTTTGCGTGAGGTTGCAGAAGCAAAAGTCTCGGATCAGCAGCTTGAAACGGCGAAATTCCGTTTCCCGTACAACACGCCGACCACCAAAGAAGCTTATGTGTACCGAGAGATCTTCGAAGAGCTGTTCCCGCTAGAAGATGCAGCGAAATGTGTTCCAGGTGGCCCGTCAATCGCTTGTTCTAGCGCGAAAGCCATTGAATGGGACGAGAGTTTCAAGAACAGTGCCGATCCTTCAGGCCGTGCCGTCGCAGCAGTTCACAATGAGGCTTACTAATTCAACACCTTAACGGCTGCAGTGCAACATGATGGAAACAGCGAGAGCCGATGCTCTCGCTGTTTTTTTGATCAGAAATAAAAGCGGGTACCGAAAACGAAACGAGTGAAACTGTCTTCGAGGCCATCTTTAGTCACATTGATATCATCCGTCGCGATGCTGTAGTTAACCTCGGCACTTATCGCTACATGCGGGTTAACAAAATACTTAACCCCGCCTGCAAATTTAAGCGTCATCGCAGTCGCATCTTCAAAGTCGAAGTCAAAATCACCATCACTCCCAGACAGGTTGGCGACTTGAGCAGCTAAGCCCAAATATGGCACCCAGTTAGTAGTATTGGTAAAATTATACTCAGTAAAAGCACCTAGCTGGAACTGCTGTGAGCTGTCACTCATGTTAACATCCAACACCCCGCCGATTTCCCAATTCTCGCGTATGAAATAACCGTAAGAGGTATTGAGCACAAATAGATAATCATCGACATAGTCAAGATCTAAGCTACCTTGCAAGCCGAACTCCTGGGTACCTTCCGGTAAACTAACCCCAGCCCATAGTGCTGGAGTGAAAACACTGCCTACCAATACCAACGCCACTGCACTTTTCTTCATATTCTTCTCCATTTCCATATTGAACAAGCTCATAAAGCGTAGATGGGGTTATGTTATTTTTCTAATTATCAACAAGAAAATATACCCTTTGCACATAATCCTTTATCGTTCAGGCATAAAAAAGGGAGACAGTGGCTGTCTCCCTCTCAATATCATAATGATGACGCTTAGCGTTCCCAGTATGCTTCTTCCAAGCTGTCTTCACGCTCTGGCAGGCCGCGAGACAGGCGCGGAGAGTGCTGCGCCAGTACTTCGTAACTCACTCGATTCGAGTACAAGCAAACCTGTGAGAAAGACGAGTAAGTCAAGAAATCAAACTGATGCTTGCTCGACTTCGGTACATTATCTTTGTGATAACGGTTAGCAGACATGTCGTGCAACAGTGCAGACAATGCACCATCACCGGCACCGTTGGTGTTCTTGATACGCTCAGGGCCCCCCATATACGGGGCAATATGTGAGTACACCTTGATCGGGGTTCGACATTCTGATTTGAGCATTGGACGACTGAATTCGTAACGGTTGAACTCAGGAATTTCACCCGGCAGCAGCGGTAGGCTCGTTTCGCGCTTGGCTTCATCTTCGGTGTAACCGGCAGTGTACAAACCAACAGGGCCTGCGGTACATAGCACCAAGTCTACCCACTCAAGGGTTTTCTGTGACGCAATCAGCGGATCAGATTCACCGGTCAGAGCTTCGGCTTCATCTTCGTTCATCGCAACAACCGTCACATGATCACGCAGGAAGTCACGCCACCACTGTGGATCATCTTCAATCACAAACTTGGTACCGAGTGTCAAAACAACAGGTACATCGTACTTTTTGGCGTATTCAATTGCCTGCATAGTGGCTGCTGGCATTGGGTCGCCGTCTTTACAACGTACCAAGTAAGCTGTTAGTACCAAGGCAGAAGCGCGTTTGAATACATCTTCTGGAATGCTGCTTGGGTCAAGCTGGTTCATGCGGCCTTCGTTGATCGCGAAAGTTCGCTCACCTTCTTTAGAGATCAGGGCAAAGCAACGGCCGATAGGGCCATTGACCGGCTGCAGGTGGTTCATATCCATACGGCTTGATGTGTTGCACAGATAACGGTAGGCATAGCTGCCGATTTCGATATCTTTACTCATCACACCCAACAACACGGATTTGTCATCAGCCAGGACCGAATAGTTATGAAGGGTATTACCAATAGTCCCCCCCGCAAACTCGTGGCTAATCAATTCTTTTTCTTTCAGCTCACGGTAAAGTGCTTCGGCTTTCTCATCGGAGATCACCAGCGAGTGACCTTTACTTAGCTCATAGCGTTCCAGGAATTCATCTTCGACGCATGCTTCAATATCAACCAGAGTCTGGTCAATACCGACAATATGCGTACGTGTTAGTCGCTTGTCTTGCTTGGCTTGACTAAGAAGGGGATCACGAGCATGGACCGGGAAGTAATGCTTCGATTTGCGTTGGCCTGGAAATTTCATGTCAATGAGCTGTCTGTTGAGAAATTTTTGCGAATTCTATCACAGAATATAGAACAAAAAAGAAAAAGCTCTCACAGAATGTGAGAGCTTTATTACTAACTAGGAAAGTTTTCCATACAGGGCGTTAAGCTATGCCGACACTCGGTCGCTATTAGGTTAATCCCTACCACCCTTGGCTATGTTGCTGTACCAGCGAAGCCATCAATTTGATATGGCCAGGGCTGTCATTGAGGCAGGGGATCAAATTGAAACTCTCCCCGCCGGCTTCAATAAAGACCTCTTTGCACCCTTCGGCTATCTCTTCCAGCGTTTCTAGGCAGTCCACCGAAAATGCCGGGCAAATCACATCAAGACGCTTCACTCCTTTTTGCGCCAGCTCTCGAATCGTCCCTTCAGTATAAGGCTTGAGCCATTCTTCACGGCCGAAGATAGACTGATAGCTCATACTCATTTGCTCACGCGGCATATCAAGCTTTTCAGCTAGCAATGCGGTGGTACCGTTACAATGCTCAGGATACGGATCGCCATTGTCGGCATAGCGCTTCGGGATCCCATGGTAGGAACACAGCAGATAATCAGCCTTGCCATTCTCTTGCCAAAAATCAGTAACTGATTCAGCCAGCGCTGAAATGTAGTCAGGATGGTCAAAATAGTGGTTCACAAAGCGCAACTCTGGGATCTCGGCCCTCGCCTTCAGCACTTTCGCCACTTTATCAAATACCGCCGCGGTGGTGGTACGTGAGTACTGTGGGTACAGAGGGAGTACCAACACGCGTTCGCAACCCTGCTGCTTGAGCGCATCAAGACCATCAAGCATACTCGGACTACCGTAGGTCATTCCCAACTCAACAGGTACACCCAGGGTGTCTTGCAATGCCTGCTGCTGACGTTTCGAATACACCATCAGTGGGGAGCCCTCATCCATCCATACCGACTGATACAACTTGGCAACTTTCGGCGCGCGGACCGGCAAAATCACCCCGTGTAAGATCGGACACCATAGCCAGCGGTTCATATCAACCACACGGTGGTCATGAAGGAATTCAGACAGGAATCGCTTCACTCCTGCCGGTGTTGCTTCATCCGGTGTTCCTAGATTCACTAGCAGCACCCCATACGGGCGGGTTTGATTATTGTTATCTATGCTTTGCTCGCTCATATCATCCTTCACGCTAACGGCGGTAATGGCCAATCAAGTCAACTATGGTTGGTATAACTGTATCAGTTTTCTTTTCAGTCGGTTATACCTTATCAGGCAATAATTGGATCATTTTGCTGCAATAAAAAACGGGCTGACCCAATGGTCAGCCCGCTTGTGAACTTGCTAAGCAGCTTGCGATTAAGC
Organism: Photobacterium lutimaris; assembly: GCF_003025555.1. Classification (GTDB taxonomy): domain Bacteria; phylum Pseudomonadota; class Gammaproteobacteria; order Enterobacterales; family Vibrionaceae; genus Photobacterium; species Photobacterium lutimaris. The sequence continues at coordinate 191,950 of NZ_PYMH01000009.1, forward strand.
CAGTGCTTTTTCTAGCTCTGCGCTTACAGCGGCTACAGGCTGAGTACCGTCGAATTTCAGGTACTTCGTGTTGCCTGCGTCTGCTTCTTTGTTGTAGTAAGCAATCAAAGGAGCAGTCTGCTCGTGGTATACACCTAGGCGAGCACGTACGGTTTCTTCTTTGTCGTCATCACGAACAACAAGATCTTCACCTGTTACGTCGTCTTTACCTTCAACCTTAGGCGGGTTGTAAATTGCGTGGTAAGTACGACCAGAAGCGAGGTGGGCACGACGGCCAGCCATACGCTCAACGATCACGTCGTCAGCTACGTCAAATTCGATCACGTAGTCAACTTCAACGCCGATTTCTTTCAGGCCATCAGCCTGAGGAATTGTGCGTGGGAAGCCGTCAAGCAGGAAGCCTTTTGCACAGTCGTCTTCAGCAATACGCTCTTTAACCAGACCTAGGATGATGTCGTCTGACACAAGCTGGCCAGCATCAATGACGGATTTCGCTTGTTTACCTAGCTCAGTACCTGCCTTGATTGCTGCACGTAGCATGTCACCAGTAGAGATTTGTGGAATACCAAATTTCTCCATGATGAATTGTGCCTGAGTACCTTTACCTGCACCTGGAGCGCCCAGAAGAATGATGCGCATCTTGTTCCCCTTTAGATTTGAATGGAGTTTTCAAAGAAGTGAAAAATACACTGATTACGGCATAGTCGCAAGCCCAGTCCCGGACTGGGCTGCGATTACATGCTGTATCAGAATACTATTTGAGGCCGGTAACAGGCGATTAGACCTTAGTCCTACCTGCTCTGGCTTATTTTTTCCTGCCGTTAGCCCAGCAGTTTATTCACCGCGGCCAGGAACTGGGACGGATCGTCCATAGTGCCCTTCTCCGCCAGCATCGCTTGTCCCAACAGCATTTCGACCCAACGGCCAAAAATGTCTTCGTCCGCTTCGTCAGCCATTTTAATAACCAATGGGTGCTCAGGGTTCAGCTCAAAGATGTATTGGACTTCTGGTGCGTCATGACCGGCAGCAGCCAGCAGTTTCGCCATCTGGGTACCCATTTCGTTCTCGTCGGTCACCACAACAGCAGGGGTATCTTTTAGCTTAAACGTGGTACGTACGTCTTTCACTCGCTCGCCAAGGTACGTTTTGCTTCGCTCAACCACCGACTGGAAGGCTTCTTCTGTTTCCTTGCGCTTCTCTTTCTCTTCTTCCTGTTCAAAGGCTGATAGATCAAGGTCGGCTTTGGTGATCGCTTGGAACGACTTACCATCGAATTCTGGCAGGTGGCCCATCAGCCACTCGTCGATGCGATCGTGCATCAGCAAGACTTCCAACCCTTTGCTGCGGAACTGTTCTAGGTGCGGGCTGTTCTTCGCCGCGCTGAAACTGTCGGCCGTCAGGAAGTAGATCTTGTCCTGGCCCTCTTTCATCCGCTCGATGTAATCGGTCAGCGATACAGTCTGCTCAACCGTCTCAGCCTGGGTTGAGCTAAAGCGAAGCAGCTTGGCAATCTTCTCGCGGTTAGTGAAATCTTCTACCGGGCCTTCTTTTAGTACCTGACCAAACTCATTCCACAATGTTTGGTATTTGTCGGCGTCTTTGTTCGCCAGACGCTCCATCATGGTCAGGGCACGCTTGGTGCATGCCTTGCGCAGTGACTGAGTCACCTTGTTGTCCTGTAGAATTTCTCGCGATACATTCAGCGGTAAATCGTTCGAGTCAATCAGGCCGCGCATAAAGCGCAGGTAAGACGGCATAAACTGCTCAGCATCGTCCATAATGAAGACGCGTTGAACATATAGTTTCAAGCCGTGCTTGCTGTCGCGATTGTGCATATCCCAAGGTGCTTTAGATGGGATGTACAGCAGGCTGGTGTAATCCTGCTTACCTTCGACGCGGTTGTGGCTCCAGGTTAACGGCTCAGCAAAGTCGTGGGATACATGGCTGTAGAACTCTTTGTATTCTTCGTCGGAAATATCGGACTTGTTGCGAGTCCAAAGCGCTTGCGCTTTATTGATTTGCTCCCACTTACGACCTGTTTCCTTCCCTTCCTCGTCGCGCTCAACAGTTTGGATATGAACCGGTATACCGATATGATCCGAGTACTTGCCGATGATCTCACGCAGGCGGTGCTCACTCAGGAATTCCTTCTCGTCTTCACGAAGGTGAAGCACGATCTCGGTACCTCGGCTCTCTTTCTCGATATCTTCAATCGTGTAGTCACCTTCACCACCCGATTGCCAAGATACGGCCTGATCGGCTGCAACACCGGCCGCACGGGTGTTCACCGTCACTGAATCTGCCACGATAAAGGCCGAATAGAAGCCGACGCCGAATTGACCGATCAGCTGAGAGTCTTTTGTTTCGTCTTCGCTCAGCTTGGCGAAGAAGTCTTTGGTACCCGACTTGGCAATCGTGCCCAGGTGCTCAATCACATCATCACGGGTCATACCGATACCGTTATCGCTGATAGTCAGCGTACCGGCCTGCTCATTGAATGATAGTTTCACGCCAAGCTCGGCATCATTTTCATACAAGTCTGGCTGAGATAGCGCACGGAATCGCAGCTTATCCGCCGCATCAGACGCATTTGAAATCAACTCTCGCAAAAAGATCTCTTTGTTGGAGTACAACGAATGGATCATTAGTTGCAGCAGTTGCTTCACCTCAGACTGAAAACCGCGGGTTTCCTTATTTTTGTGGATAGTTTGTTCGCTCATTTCAACTCCGAAACTTGTATCAATAAACATTCAGGGTTCTAAAACAGCCGCATGCCTTACGCAGCATTCCTTGACTCTTCACTAAAACCCAAGTGACTTGAGTATATAGATGTGGTCAAACGTCGCTATTTCAACCTAAAATACATCTTTTATGTTTTTGATGTTTTTTCAGAGCCGTTTTTATATTTTTTATATTCAGAAGAGATTCAGGGTAGCGGCGTATGATGTGCGCAAAGAATGTACCCTTGGTGCTAAAAATGAATAAATTAGAAAGTAAATTCCTAATTGGTCAGCGCTTTTTGTTTGACCCATACGATAATAGCTTAATTGACCAACACGAGAGTGATGAGCTCACCCGACTAGGTAGTAATGAAAGCCGGGCGCTCAGTTTGCTGATCGAAGAACCGGGAGCCATCATTACCCGCCACCGCCTGCATGAATATGTATGGCGAGAGCAAGGTTTTGAGGTCGATGACTCGAGTCTCACCCAAGCCATTTCGACGTTAAGAAAAGCACTTAAAGACTCGACGAAATCGCCGGAGTTCATCAAAACCGTACCCAAACGCGGCTACCAGATGATTGCTATGGTTGAATCGTTGTCAGAGCTTGCCTCTAGCGCCAGTGCCGAACAAGCAGATACGCTAGCTGAAAAACGGGACGATCCGTCCGATATTGAGCGCGAACTGCTTGAACACAACCACCAAGTTACGGCAACCAAACCATATTCAGTGGCTTCTCACCCACGGACGCCAAAGCGCCCATTACCGATGGCAGCCATCTCAGGTGTATTGGTACTGATTGCCCTGCTATTGCCTATTATTGTTAACCTTGGAATACCACCAAAGTCAGCAGCTTTCGAGCCTTTTGCCGTTGTCGATGATATCCCGGTCCTTACCCCGGCCAACCACCCTTCGCTAACGCAATGGGAAAGTATGATCACCCAATGCGTTGAAAGCTATCTTGACTACCACCCGGCAGACAAACGTCCAATGGAAGTCATTGTGTCTGGTGGCCAAAACTCTCAGTTGTGGGTCAACTATGTTCACTCGTTAGATAATCCAGCACAGAATGTGACCCTCCGTTTGTTGACTAGCCATAAGGACAATGTTTCGATATGTCAGTAAATACTCACAAACAGTCAGCAAAACACTTTGTTTACCGGTATTGGGCGTTTATCCTTTTAGGCTTGTCAGTGCTGTTCTGCGCTTGGCTATATTACTCCAGCGACTACAAGCAAGAGCAACTCCTGATCTCTCGTGAATGGCAATCAAAGACGGTAAGCCGCATCGAAGCGACCGAGCTGGAGCAACTCGGTATGCTGCGCCGTGTCGAGCAAACCAGCCATGTGGTATACCTACCGAACTTTACCTATTCGCGGATCACCTTGATGAGATTGTTCAGCACCAATGAACAACCACTCACCATTCATATTTCGGAATCGGGTAACTGGGATGTTAGCGGTAAGTATCTACTGACCGAGCCCAAAGAGTTTAAAGATATCACCTCGGGCACCAATGAGGACTTCCAGCCGGAGCACCTACGGATCATCAACCAGATCTACCGTATGGATGCCCAGCAGAGCCGTAGAATGGATATTATTGACGAGAAGACCATCTTGCTGACCAGCTTGTCATACGGCTCGCATATTCTTTACTCGCTGTAAGCCAAACATTCGAACTTAATGACTATTTAACCGCTCAGCAATGGGCGGTTTTGTTTTTGGGGGCGATGGGCGATGGGCGATGGGCGATGGGCGATGGGCGATGGGCGATGGGCGATGGGCGATGCAGATTTTAGAAAAGCCCACTAGATTTCAAGATCTTGCTCTGAGTTCTTCCTCGCGCCCAGGGCCTAGAGCCGTTTTTGCCGCTCTAAAACAAGAACGGGCGCAACTTTCGTTGCGCCCTTAGGTCTTACTTGCAGCAGTCCCGCTACTATGGTGCTCCCTGCATCATTCCGTTGAATTGCTGTAATCCGTCAGCATATTCCTTTTATTCTTCGTCCTGAAGTTGTCCATTGGCCATCCTGACCTGTCAGCATATCCTATCCTGACGCTCAACATCCTTCCTGGAGGGGTCCCTGACTTCTTCCTGAAGTGGTCCTTTTGTCATCCTGACTGGCAAACATCCTGCTTACCACTTTCCGTTCCTCGGCTATCCCTTCACAGTCCTTGTTCGATATACCGTCCTGGTACACCGGTCTCATCCTGAGACTCCCCAATCCTTGGGTATTTCCTGTTCCGTTCCGTCAGTTCCTTCCGACCCCTTCAACTATACGCCGACAGGCCGAATAGAATAGTAACCTCGAGGGATACTCGTACCGACAACACGGTTGGCACACAGCAAAAAACAAAATAAAACCAACAAAAACAATACTATGTGATTATAAGCACAATATATTCTCACACTTACCACCGTTATCTCCCACGAGCTTGTAAGAGATCTCTCACAAAATAGATAGAGGATTAGTACAGAGGTGAATAAATTGCGGCTCTATAAAAAAAGGGGGGAAGCCACGCTTCCCCCAAACACAATGAACAGTCTAGCAATTATCTAATATTAGAAGTACAGGCGCATACCGATTGTGAATGCGTTATCGTCTTTACCAGCGTTAGTTTTATCGAAGTCCTGGTCCGCGTATTCCATATAAGAAACAACTTGGCTGGTTAGCCAGTAATCCGCACCAATGGTGTACTGGTTGAGCTTGTCGTTTTGTGTATCGTAGTCAACATAGTCGTACACACCGTACACGCCGAAACCCATTGGGAAGTCGTAGCGGGCCATGGCACCAACACCGGTCTGCTCATCGCCTGCGAAGTCGTAATCAGAGTACATAGCCGCTAGAGACAATGCCTGCCATTCATACGTGGCGTTCAAGGTCCAAGACGTGTCTTTATCATCGCCGTAGATACTCTTCTCGGTACGCTCTGACTGGGTGTAGGTACCAGATAGACCTAGACCAAAGTTAGAGGTCCACGCTGCACCTAATGCAAACGCTTGGTCGATATCGACACTGCTGCTTTCGGTACCAGTGTGGTATTGAGCCATAACAGTAAAGTCATTGATATCAATCTTGTACTGGATACCGTTGGTCAAACGGTCAGTCGCAGCACTATCAGATTTGATGTTTGCTGTACCGCCGTATTCCCATGAAATATCATATTGGCCTGCCAGCGTATCTTGTACCGCTGACATACGACCCATGCGGAACTCACCGAAGTCACCACCGATAGCCACAGAGCCGAACTTCAAGAAGTCTTCATCATCAAAGCCATCACCGTCTTCAGGGATGATATTGAACTCTTTCAGTACATCACCATTGATGTACATGCCATTGTCCATAAAGTAATTGATGCTTAGGCCAAGCTCTGTACCTTCACCGGTGAAAGTACTGTCTGCGCCCATCAGGCCATTGTCAGTGGTCTCGTAACGGGCACGAAGGTTACCGTATACGTTAACAGATAGATCATCTGACTTATAAACCTCTGCCGCCATTGCTGACGCACTAGCCACTACCGAGCCGATCACGGCTGCAACTACTGTCTTTTTCATGTTCACTCCTAATCGTTCCCTGACCTTAAATAGTCGAAAACTTAGTATTAAATTTTTTATTTGATACGCCGTTAATGACGGTTTATTTACAACCATCAATAATTGTTATCCGGCAAGTAACGCTATTATTTAATACATGAAAACAATTAGTTAGGAACAAAAATTCTATTAAAGAATATTTTGATAGAAATTATTAGAAAACAACTTTAACTAAAATCTAAATTAATCTTTACCACTCTAAAGCATCTAAAATTGGCTTCTTAAGTAATTGATAAGGCAAGATATTGAAAAAATGACAAAAAAATACCAACAGTTGCTGTTGGTATTTTTATGAAATAACTTTATATAAAACAAGTTTTATATCTGTCAGTAAAGCTTCTGTCGTCCCGCCAAGGAGTGGGACAACGTCGTACCATCGACAAGCTCAAGCTCACCGCCTACAGGTACCCCATGGGCAATCCGTGAAGCTGGGATCGAATACTCACTGCATAGCTCAGCAATGTAATGAGCGGTCGCTTCACCTTCCACCGTCGGATTCGTCGCCAAGATCAACTCGTTGATCGGCTCGCCTTGCAAACGAAACTCCAAGGTATCCAGACCGATGTCCGAAGGACCAATGCCATCGAGTGGTGACAGGTGTCCCATCAACACAAAGTATCGGCCAGAAAACTGCCCCGTTGCTTCTACCGCCACGATATCTGCCGGTGACTCCACCACACAGATCTCACCATTTTCCTGACGACGCGGGTTGGAGCATATTGCACAAACCTCTTCTTCAGTAAACGTGCGGCAATCGCGACAGTGACCAATCTCGGTCATTGCCTTGCTCAGAGCGTCAGCCAATTGCAGGCCACCTTGTCGATTTCTCTGTAACAAACTGAAGGCCATACGTTGCGCTGACTTGGGACCGACCCCAGGCAGGCACCGTAAGGCCTCCATCAGTTGTTCCAGTAAGTGACTGGTACGCATTAATTAGAATGGCATCTTAAAGCCGGCTGGTAGGTTCATACCACCGGTTACGCCTGCCATTTTTTCTTTCTGCGCTTCTTCGATACGACGAGCGGCGTCGTTGAACGCAGCCGCAATCAAATCTTCCAGCATATCTTTGTCGTCTTCCATCAAGCTTTCATCCAGCTCAACACGACGTACACTGTGGCTACCAGTCAGAGTCACTTTTACCAGGCCAGCACCAGACTCGCCGGTCACTTCCATATTTGCGATCTCTTCCTGCATTTCCTGCATGCGCTCTTGCATCTGCTGCGCCTGCTTCATCATGTTAGCCATACCGCCTTTACCAAACATATCATCTCTCTCTGTGGTCTGGTTAATCTATAAGGGTCTTACGCTATCTTCATCAAGTACAGCAGAAAACCGCTGACAAATGAAATTAACGTTCGGATCGGACATTAAGCTCTGCTTGGCCTGATCCAATTTCTGCTGATATATCACCTCCCGCCATTCAAGGGGCGAGCGGCCTTTATCATTCAATTCAACGTCCAACGACACGGTCTCGGCAAAAAGCTCACTCATTGCCACAGCCAATTGCTCCCGTGCCTTGGGAGTATTCAAGTGCTGCTGAGAAGGGCGGAGACATAATTTCACCCGATTACCTTCTCTTTCGAACGCCGAATTAAGTGCCAACTGCTGAACCATACGTCCAACTTGCAGCTTGGTCACCCAATCCGACCAACTATCCTGATTTGCTGCTTCATTGACAAGCAATTTCACCATCTCAGGTGTCTTTTCATGCTCTAAGGCTTGTTTCAAAAGCTTCGGAGCAACGACTTGCTGAGTCTCGGTCCGTTCAGGAAGCGTGGTCGGGCGCCATTGGTACTCAGAGGCATGATCGCCTTGCTGATCCATGGCGTCAGCCTGCGCTGCCGCTGTTATCGGTGCACCCGGTACCGGCATCGCATTTCCAGCCGCCGTTACCTGACCATTTTGCTTGCTGGCAATTCGATCAAGTACGCTGCTGCTTGCAACCTTTTTAGCCCGTACCGGTTCACCCTTTTTTCCGTTATCCGGCGCATTGCCGTCACGCTTGGTTTTACTGCGAAGCTGGTTTCTTGCCGCCAGCAACCCTGATGCCGCAGAGCTAGGTGCCGCTCCCGACGCTGGTTGGGCTTGTGCTGGTGCTGGTGCAGCAGGAGCCATTTGCTGCTGTGGCGGAGTCTGTCCAGGCTGATAGCTTGGTGCTGTGCCAGCTGATTCATAACCCGCTGGTGGCTGTGACGCATAATGAGCCGGAGGCTGATTTTCAGGTGACTGATTGACATATGAATGACTCGCTGGTGCCGGCTGCGACACCCCCTGTGGTGGCATATTCTGCTGCGGAGCCGGCGCTGCCATCTGTTGAGGCTGCGGGGTAGCCGCCTGACCGCCATTCATTTGTGCTTTCAGTGCCTGCACCCGCTGAATACCCTGCCCTTGGGCCTGCGACGGCTGTGCCGCGACTGGCTGCGTCGTTGGAACAGCGATAGGCTGCGGCGTTACAGCATTAACCGATACCGGCCTAAAGGCCAGCATACGAAGTAACACCATTTCCAATCCGGTCCGGCCGTCGGGGGCAAAAGCCAAGTCCTGCCGTCCCTGAAGAGCAATTTGGTAGCACAGCTGGACTTCTTGCGGTGATACCGACTGACTCAGCATGCTAATTCGCGATGCATCCGGAGCGCTGTCATCCAGCGAGGCTGGCAGGGCCTGATGCATCGCAACACGGTGAAGCTGAATCGCCATTTCACGAAGCAAGCTGTCCCATTCCACACCGACCGAGGCGAGCTCTTCCAGACATCCCATCGCGGGCTGTGCCTCACCGCCAGCAACGGCTTCAAGCAGGTAAAGTGCCTGTTCGGTATTGAGGGTCCCCAACATTTCCGACACGGCGTCCGCCTGAACCTGACCATTACCCAGCGCAATCGCCTGATCGGTCAAGCTCAACGCATCTCGCATACTGCCTTCGGCTGCCCGAGCGATCAATCCCAGCGCCCGAGAGTCGAATTCAACATGCTCTTCGCCCAGAACCTTTTCCAGCTGCGTCTGGATCTGGCTATTGTCCAGATGCTTGAGATGGAACTGCAAACAGCGGGACAGGATAGTCACCGGCAGTTTTTGCGGATCGGTAGTCGCCAGAATAAATTTCACATATTCAGGCGGCTCTTCAAGCGTTTTCAGCAAGGCGTTAAAGCTATGACGAGAGAGCATGTGCACTTCGTCAATCAGGTAGACCTTGTAGCGGCCACGCGCTGGCTTGTACTGGACGTTATCGAGTAGATCTCGGGTATCTTCTACCTTGGTACGTGATGCCGCATCGATTTCCAGCAAATCGACAAAACGACCTTCATCGATTTCACGGCAGGTTTCGCATTGGCCACATGGCGAGGCTGTGACACCTTGCTCACAGTTCAGGCCTTTGGCAAAAATACGGGCAATCGTGGTTTTACCTACCCCTCTTGTTCCACTGAACAAGTAGGCATGGTGAAGACGGTTATGGGCAAGCGCATTGGCCAGTGCCGTCAAGACATGGGACTGACCGACCACATCATCAAACTGGTGCGGGCGCCATTTACGAGCCAGAACCTGATAACTCATGTTAACTAACCTTACAGAATCAAGAACTCAATGCTAGCACAGGGAGGATTTTTGAGCGAGAGGACGCTCCAACGAGCGCCCAATGATTAGCCAACTACCACCGAGAAGTATGACTCGGAGGTAAGCGAAATGGCTAAATCAATAGAAGAAAAATTAGTGGCCGTCGAAATCACAGATGCTGAACACGTTCAGGCCAATCCCTTTCAGGCGCTCTTCACCACCGATATCCGGCAGGTTGATCACAAAAGCAGCATCTTCAACGATCCCTCCCAAGCGGCGTACCAGCTTCGTTGTCGCTTCGATCGTGCCGCCAGTTGCCAGCAAATCATCGACCAACAAGACCTTGTCGCCTTCTTTGATCGCATCAACGTGGATCTCAAGCGTATCCTGGCCATACTCCAACTCGTAGCTTTCGCCAATCACTTCGCGAGGTAACTTGCCAGGCTTACGTACTGGTACAAAACCCACGCCCAACTCGAGAGCTAACGGGGCACCGAACAAAAAGCCACGCGCTTCAGTACCAATGACCTTAGTAATTCCTTTCTCTTTATACAGATCAATAAGGATCTGCATGGTCGCACGGTATGCTTCCGGATCTTCCAGCAGGCTGGTCACATCGCGGAACAGGATCCCTGGCTTTGGGTAATCCGGAATGGACTTGATGCTATTTTTGATCAACGCGAGCTTTTCTTGAGTCATAATAATTTTCCAATAAACAATGCGGCCGCATGATGACACACAGCCAAAAAAACTGGTTCAAATAGTAGTTTTTTTCCCATGGCGGGGCAAGGATTGCAACACTCTCACGCCCAGAGGATGATCCAGATATCATCAAGCAGTAACGAAGGACCTGCTACTCCCCCTATGCCGTGGGGTGATCGCGCTCTGGCAAGCGATGAAACCAGATCAGCAAGACAACCAGCATGGTTAACAGCATGATTTTGTGCCACAACAAGGGAACGAGATAAATGGACAGGGTAAAGCTGGCCACAATCATGATACTGGCCCGCCGCTTTACATTCCTGGACACTGCGCGGTGATGGTGCCAGTTTTGCAAAATGGGGCCAAATCTCGGGTGGTTGAGTAACCAATTGTTGATCCTGGGCGATCCCCGCATGAAACAGGCACTGGCCAGCAGCAAAAACGGCGTAGTGGGTAACAATGGCAGAAAGGCCCCAATGAGCCCTAAGGCAACGCAGGCCCAGCCACATAACAACAGAAGTGCTTTCTTTACCATAGCGAAACGGCTCTTTACCCTTTACTACGAGTTTACCAGCTAAAACAAAAATACCAACAATCCAAATCTTGTCGGAATGAATTGTTGGCATTCATGTCATGACAGGGGCGCTCGTCAATACTTACGAAGTAAGCATGCTAACCCAAGTCAAGATAGCGGGTAGTGTCGGCAGCGCCAACACGGCAACAAAGCCGAAGAAATATTTAACGTTATACGGATCTTGAATTCCCTGCTCCATGGTAGACTTCCTTTATTGACTGATTAGGTTTTCACGGCTCGTGGGCCGCCATTTATTTGTGCAGCCAATATAGCGGAATAGTACTGCGACAAAAACCGAGAGAATTTAAGGTTATTGTCATACAACCCCATAATTGTTTGATTCAAATCACAATCGTTCTCAAGAATCGTCTTAGACTGAAATAATCACTAATAAAAAAATAAAAGGCTTATGACAACGTCAGATAAACTTTACGAGCAGCTGCAGCAGCGCCTGGAACAAGAACACGGTATGTTGTCACGCGAGCTCAAGCACGAGATGCTGCTCAACACTTTAGTGCCGTCGGCAACAGCGATTGAGAACGCGGAGCTGAGCGAATTAATCGTGATGGCAAAATCTTCCTTCATTCCCAATTTGTTCGATTTAGCGATCCGGATGGAACGCGTAGATGCGGCAGTCTGCTCAGTAAAACTGGGAATGTATGGTCTGTGTGTTGATTGCGAAGAAGAAATCGCGATTGAAGATCTCGAGAAAGATCCTGCTCAGCCGCGCTGCAGCAGCTGCTGCGAGCACAGCCGCTACCACCACGACAGCTAATACAACAATAAGCGGGCCTTCCCGCCTATTGTTCACTGGCTGGTGTATTACTTGCTCGGCGTTAGTGAATAGCGCTTTTTGCCTAACACACCAGGAACATTAAGGTGCAGACTGCTGTTTGACCCACTGTTCAAACGCCGCTCTTTCTTCCGCATTGGCCTTGCTGTACCAAAGCTTGAGCTGGACAAAGGCATCGCCGGTAATACTGACTTCCCCTTTATCGCTCACTTCTACGACTGTCTGTTCTAGATCAACCGCGTAACCTTCTTCAAAAGTAATACCGTGTTGGCGGTTATACTCGGCAACCAAGCCTTCCATGTCACTGTAAGCGGCAAAGCCTTTACCTTGCAGCTCAACATGCTCAAGTGCCTTCGTGGTCCCATCGGCCAACTCAAGTTGCCACTGCGGGCCGCGCTGGAAATAGGCTTTGGCCTGGCTCATGCTGCTCAAACGTGGCAAGACAATGGTGGCATCTTGTTTGGGCACATCCATCTCAAACAGATATGGCCGGGTGGTGTACATCTTGCTCTTCGAGCCATCTTTGAGCTCACCATCAAAGCGCACTACCACCTGATGGCGGCCTTCGGTCAAATCAATGCTGTCAGCTTCAGACCAGAAAGAAGACTCAATCTTTTTACCGTCAACCACCAGCAGTTTAATGTTCTGGCCGGTACTCAGTATGGCGGCCTGTAGGCCCATTGGCAGTGCCAATAGCCCAAGGGTCACTAACCATTTGTTCATTGCAAATCCCTTACTCACTGTGATGACACAATTTTGTCATTACCAAGATAACAAAAAGCCGCCTGAAAGGCGGCTTTTTTAGGAGAGTTTTTAACCGAAAAAGACGATTAGAATACTACTTCCATACCTACTAGGTAACCTACATCTAGGTCAGCATCGTCTGCATCTGCCCAGCCAAGCTCACCGTAAACTTTCACGTTGCTGTGTAGCTGGTGCGTGATGTTTGCATATACGTTGTCGATAGTTTCGCTATCGAAGTCAGCACGGTTGTAACCTAGTGCAAAAGTGTTTTTGCCCATAGTGTAAGAACCCGCTAGCTCGATTAGATCAACATCGTCTTTAAGACCAGATGCTACATCTTTGTATTCTACGTTGCCGTAAGAAGCTGCAAATGCGAACTGACCCATTACGTATTCAGCTTCAAGGTTATAGCCGTCAACATCCGTTAGGCTACCATCAACATCAAGATCAGATGCTGTGTAGTAGTAAGCACGTACGTCAAAATCAGCAAAGCGCGCACCGATACGGCCATCAGTTACAGAACCATCGTCACCTTGGAAGTCATTACCTTGAGCATCTAGGTCATGAGAGATACCGAAGTAGAACTGACCGTTGTCGAATACGTACTTGATTGCTTCATCACCTTCGGTTTTAACAAAGTTGATTTGCTCGAAGCCTAGCTCGTAATCTTTACCGATGCCTGCATCATCAATGATGTATAGCTGACGACCAAATGTTAGCGTACCGAAATCGCCACCAAGACCAACCCATAGTTCATCGTTAGTTACTTCGCGGTCTTCGAACGCAAAACCGATACCCGCCACTGCGTTTAGCTGATCAGTTACTGCGATAGTGGTGTTTATCTGTAGGTCACCGTCATCAAGGCGAAGACCAGCGTCATTGTTGTTGTCTTTGTCTTGAATTTTCTGAATGTACTGAACTTCAGCTGCACCAGAAAGGTCTACAACTACGCCATTTGCGTCATATAGGTTGATGCCAGCTTGCGCTGAACCTGCTGCTAGTACTGATAGTGCTAGAAGAGTCTTTTTCATGATATCCACTGCCTTTTCTTATTTAGACTGGAATTCCTGTTTCCAGAATTCCTTTTCTTTTTATTCCCCAACTTCCCATGCCTTATAAACATATAACGCAATAAGAAAGCTAAAGATTCGAAATTTATGGGGCTCATCCTGACAGAAGATTCCTCTTTGTGTCAAATCTTCTAAATCCAAACTAAAAAAACATCAACAACCATCAAATTCAACAACTTACACCCTAAGCGAATGCTAATTGAGCATTGTTTTTATGCAAAAAATTCTTATTCATAAAAAAGTAACACGCAAATTATCAACACAAAAAACTGTAAAATTATCAAAAAACAGCAAATAGAAGCACAAAACACCATGCTTAGCAGTAATTTGTGGTGGATTAACGCTCAAAACCCCCACCACAGATCCCCACCTAACTAGTTCAATCTTATTTCGTGAACTGGTTCTCATTTTTAACAAGCAAAGCTCAAAAACCTGCGAGCAGTCACATTCAGATGTTCATGCTATAATGCTCAGCCCTGTCCCTATGAAGTTTCAGTTATGCTACACAACCAGATAAAGAGTGATATCAAGCAGTGCTATGAGAACCTGGGCAACCAGCTCGATAACTTTATACCTAGAAGGGCTCAAAACTATCTGGTCGCCGAGATAGCCAAGACTTTGGGCGGTGAATACCACGCCAAACACCGTATGTTGGTTGGCGAAGCTGGCACAGGGATCGGTAAATCACTCTCCTACTTGTTAGGGGCTATCCCGTTTGCGGTGTTCAACAACAAAAAAGTACTCATTTCCACGGCAACCGTCGCCCTGCAAGAGCAGCTCATCAATAAAGACCTGCCGCTGTTCAACCGTATTTATCCCAAAGAGTTCAGTTTTATCTTGGCCAAGGGCCGTCAGCGCTATTGCTGTAACCATAAATTGGAAGCCAGCTGCAATAGCGATGATAATCAGCAAGTTAGCCTATGGGATGAAAAACCTAAAAAGTCTGATTTAGATCTTTTGAAGCGGATGTTGATAGCCACAGAAGGCGGAAAGTGGGATGGCGACCGGGACAGTTGGCCAACCACCATCCCTGATCGTGTCTGGCAGCAAATCGTTGCCGATAAGCATAGCTGCCATGCCGGCTTACCCAAACACCGGGACTGCCCGTTTGCCAAGGCCCGTGAGCACTTGGAAAAAGCGGATGTCATTATTGCCAACCATGCCCTGCTGATGGCTGACATAGAATTGGGCGGCGGCATCATCTTACCGGAACCCGAAAAAACCATCTATGTCATTGATGAAGCACACCATTTGCCTCAGGTTGCACGGGACTTTTCCTCGGCGGCGGCCAGCCTTAAAGGGGCCGCAAGTTGGTTGGAGAAGCTCAATCAATCCGTCGGTAAACTGGCAGAGCTGGCAGATTACAAGAAATCGGGCCGATTCCAGACCGCACTGAGCGAGAATATCGCCCAACTGATCCCTTCACTGCGGCAAATTGCCAACAATATCGACGATACCCATTTCAATAAGGACGGTGTTTACCGTTTTGAACATGGTGAACTTCCCACATGGTTGCAAGAAGAAGCAAAGGGCTGTAAAGATGCCAGCAAGAAAGCGCTGCAGGCACTCGGTAAAATCCACGATTTGATCTCCGAGCGCACGAAAGACAATGAAATCTTACCAAGACTCGGTGAGCAAGCGCTTACCGAATCAGGCTTTTATTTACAGCGACTTGAAAACCTTGAGAAAGTCTGGAACTTGATGGCCCAGCCCAACAAGGACAAAGGCGCCCCGCTTGCACGTTGGATAGAAAAAAGCCAAGACCGCGAGAATGACTACATTATTGAAGTCTCCCCGCTTGAGGTCGGCTACCGCCTCGACCAATTACTCTGGAGCCGTGCTGTCGGCTCCATTCTCGTATCGGCAACCCTGCGGGCCTTGAATCAATTCGACTATTTTTGCCGCCAAGCCGGCATTTATGAAAAAGAAGCCACCCGGTTCTTGGCTTTGGCCTCGCCGTTTGACTACCAGAACAACGCCCGTCTCGTGATCCCGGCCCTGCCTCTCGAGCCACAAGCAGACAAATTTACCGATTTGCTCATCGACACCCTGCCGGAGTACCTCGAGGGTGAAACGGCCAGTTTAGTCTTGTTTTCTTCCTATTGGCAGATGAACCAAGTAGCCGACAAACTACGCCCGCTGGCCAAGAAGAATCGCTGGGACCTGCTCATCCAAGGTGAGGAATCGCGCCATGTTATTCTAAAAAAACATCAAGAGAACTGTAAAAAAGGTAAAACCAGCATTCTCTTTGGTACTGGAAGCTTTTCCGAAGGGCTTGATTTACCGGGTGATTTACTCAAAAACCTGATTATCACCAAAATTCCATTTGCCGTACCCACCTCGCCGGTGGAGGAAGCGCATGCCGAGTACATCGAAAGCCGTGGCGGCAACCCGTTTTTGCAAATATCGGTACCGGAAGCCAGCAAGAAGCTGATCCAGTCCGTGGGCCGCCTCCTGCGTAAAGAAGAGGATACGGGTCGAGTCGTGCTGCTCGACCGCCGGGTGATCACCAGACGCTACGGCAAAGCCTTACTCGACTCACTGCCCCCTTTTGAACGTGTTATCGAACACGTCTAATCGTCGATGATTGGTCATGATTGAAACGCTGGAGCCGGGAATGTGGCTCGTACTTGGACTGGTAGCCCTACTCGCCGGTTTTATCGATGCTGTCGCAGGTGGAGGCGGTATGCTGACCGTCCCAGCTCTGCTGTCTATTGGTCTACCGCCCCACATAGCATTAGGTACCAACAAGCTCGCGGCAACATTTGCCTCATCGACGGCTGCCTGGACTTATTATAAGAAGAAGCTGTTTTCACCCTCGTTCTGGCGGCAGTCTTTCATCGCTACCTTGATAGGTGCAACAGGCGGTACCTTGGTCGTTGACATGCTTTCCACCGAATGGCTGGAAAAAATACTGCCGCTGCTCATCCTCGCTGCCGCTATCTACACAATTTGGCACCCGCATCCCAAAGGAAGTAACCGCAGCCTACCGGAGAAATCCGCCAGTCTGACCAAGAAGCAATGGCTACAGGGAATAAGCCTTGGATTCTATGACGGTGTGGCAGGCCCCGGCACTGGTGCCTTCTGGACCGTATCCAACATGGCGCTTTACCGCCTTGAAATCCTGATGGCATCAGGCCTTGCCAAGGCCATGAACTTTACCAGTAACCTGACCTCGCTGGTGACCTTTGCTATCTTAGGGCATATTAATGTGATACTGGGCCTGACAATGGGCGTCTGCTTGATGATCGGTGCCTATATCGGCGCCCATTCCGCCATACGCTTCGGCGCACGTTTCATCCGGCCTGTCTTTGTCACCGTGGTGATTATTTTGGCCATCAAACTGGCCCTGCAGGCTTGGTTTTAACCGGCCGCTGAATCTGGAGTCATACCATGCTCGACTTCCAACGACTGGAAGACCTCGCCACCCAGTTGGCCGACGAGGCCGCCAATACCGATAGCAAACGGGGAGAAGCCCAGCGCCCGCTATTTGATGAGCAGCTGTTTCATTGCCGCAGCAAGCTGCTGGTTCCTTGCGTTGAAGAGATCCGTGAAGAAATCCTGGCACTCAGCCGTGAGCACAGCCAAGGCAAACTCAACCCCAGCCGTACCCAGCATATTTGTGAACGCATTGTTGCACAAATCCAGGCGGTACAGCGGGAACTGGCCACACAGCAAATCCGCAAAAATGAACCACAACGAACGAGAAGCCGACGCAAGCCAATTTATGAACTCAAGCAAGAGCTCGCCCAGCACCAAGAATGGGCCAAACGCTTAGCGACTATGCAGCGCACCAAAGAGCAAGCAGTGAACCGATGTCGCTCGGTTGAAGAGCAACAGAGTTTAGAGAGCGAAGCGGCAACCTTGGCTGATCGCCTGTACCGCTGCCGCGCCGCACTGGCAAAACTCGAAAAGCAGATCAGTATGCGGGAGCGTAAAGGCTAATGGCACTTCATTTGGTTTATCACCCTATTTACTCAGAGCTTGAACTGCCACCGCAGCACCGCTACCCCATCCACAAATACCGGATGCTGTATCAGCACCTGGACCAAGAGCTGGGGCTCGGCTTACATCCTCATCTACAGTTGCACCAACCGCACCCCATCAGCATTGATGAGGTCAAACAGCTGCACCACCCCGATTACATTGATGCCCTGTTTAGCAACACTTTACCCGCTGCAAAAATGCGCCGAATTGGTTTTCCATGGAGCCCGCAGCTCATTGAGCGTACCCTGACCTCTTCGGGCGGCACCAAGTTAACCGTCGATTTGGCCTACCAGCACGGTATCGGGATCCACCTTAGCGGCGGCTATCATCATGCCCATCATGATTTTGGCAGTGGTTTTTGTCTGATTAACGATCTGGCGCTTGCTGCCCGTCACGCCCTGACCCTGAAGGGGATCGACAAAGTCATGATCATTGACTGTGATGTTCACCATGGTGACGGGACAGCGACTTTATTGGCTGATAATCCGGAAATCATCACCTTTTCCGTTCACTGCGACAAGAACTTCCCTGCCCGTAAGCCAGCATCAGATATCGATCTCGCCTTACCACGAGACACAACCACCGAAGAGTACCTTGATGCTTTTGCTAGTATCTTGCCCCTTGCGCTGGCACAGCATCAACCGGATATAGTGATCTACGATGCGGGTGTCGATATCCACCAGCATGATGAATTGGGCTACTTCAAGGTGTGTATCGACGGCATTTATCAGCGCGATCATCTGGTATTGAGCCTTTGCCGCAATGCCAGTATCCCTGTTGCAGCTGTTGTAGGCGGCGGTTACCGAAGTGAGCATCAACATCTGGTCAAGCTGCATGCCCAGCTTATATACTCCGCACTGGATGTACTGACACAGCGATAACCTTGTAACTAACCAAATAGCGAGAGCAATATGACTGAACCAACTTCGTCACCACTCGACAACGCCCCGGACGATATCAAATTGGCGGTGGATCTTATCTACCTACTCGAAAGTAATGAGGTTGATCTTGAAACGGCATTGTCAGCGATCAATATCGTAAAAGGGGATCTAGAAGCCAAATTAAAAGCGTCAAAAGGCCAATAGCCCAACATCTTTAGGACCTCATCATTACTGCATCTCTGAACAAGTAGCTTATTAGTGCCCAACGGAATATCCAGGCTGCTTGTCTATTTCCATTGCTGTAAATGGCATTAGAAATATATCCAACCTACACACCCTACCGTCAAAATAATGACTATGCCGCAATTGTCCCGCCATAAAAGAAGTCAATTGATTCGATTGACATATTTTAAAATAAATAATTAAAGCATTGGTATTTAACTTGTTTTTATATCGTTCTACAATCTTTGCCGAAAATAAGTCTAATTATATTCTGAAAACATTTTTTTACTCATATACATACCAGTTGGAGCTATAATGAAAAAGGGACTAACACTAACAGCAATTGCTGTTACTGTGCTTTTATCGGGCTGTGCATCTGATTCTGATGCAACAAAAGCGCTTCCTCTAGAAAGCAATCAATCTGAAATCTCTAGCCAGATCAGCTTAATTGCTGACAGCATCAATCAAGCCAAAGTAAAAATTAGCAACGCAAAAGCTGATGACCTTCAATGGTTTGCAACCAAACACTTCCAGGATGCCGACAAAGCTCTCAGTGATGCCAAAGAATACTACGCCGTGTTTGAAACGGATCCAAGTAAGGCACACAATAGTACCGGCTTCTTTAGCTCAAGAACCAATATTCAAGCGACAGAAGACGCACTGAATCAATTCAACTTAAATATTGCAAAAGCAGAAATGATCCGAGAAAAAGCATTATCAATTCTCGATGAAGCATTTTCTTACCGTGCGCAATTAGATTATTTAGACGTCAATAAATATTACCCGAAAAGTAATGCACGTTTAGAAACTCAGCTGAAATCATTGGTTAACTTTATTGCCGATGACAGAACTGAACGAGCGACATCGGGCCAACCGGATTTGGTTAGCCGACAGCGTGCGCTAGAAGTCAAAACAGTCACTCGTATTTACCTATCCGACGCACAAAAAGAATTGGCGCGATTGAAAACGAGTAACACAGCACTGCATGCGCCAGATACTTTGGCTGTAGCCGCAACCCGAGTGACGGCGGCTGAAGCCTTCATTGGTGCTGAGCCTCGTTCGATTAACAAGATTGAAGACAAAGCGGCTGAAGCCATGTTCTCTCTAAAACATGCCGAGCACATTGCTGATGTCGTACAAAAACTGAAAGTACTGCCAGAAAAAGACTACGAGCGCCATGTACTGACGTTTGAAAAATTACTGGTCAATATTTCTAAAGCCCTAGGCAGTGACGATCTGCGTGATAATCCTATTAACCAGCAAGGCAAACTGCTTGTCTCTCTGATTGAAGACCAAAAAGCCCAATCAAGCGAAGGGGAGCAGAACTTGCAACAACTGCTGTCACAACTGACTGATGAGCAGGAAAAAGTCTCTGAACTACAAGCTTCTCTGACGACTGAGCAGCAGGCAACCGTTGCTGCTGGTGAAAAAGTGAAACAGTTGGAAACCAAAATTGCTGATTTGAATGCCGCCCTCGTCGTCGCTTATACCCAAGCTAACGAACAACAGGACAATACGGCAGACACTGTAGCAGAAGAGGTAACTGCAGAAGAGGTCGCCGTGGAACTCACAGAAGCAGTGAGTGAAAGCGCCGATCAGACCATCGATGCACAGACCATTGAAGTCGAAGCCGCACCGCAAAAACTCACAGCTGAAATTGATCCAGAAGCGGCGAGCTAAGCCCGTTTACTTTCTCAATGATAAGAAGTGGCTAATTTGCCACTTCTTTTTATTGACATTTCCCCTAGGGGAAGGTTTAGACTTTTAGTCAATATTATAATTTGTAGTTAAATATTGATGACTTTGCGCCGACCGCACACTACGCTGGCATTACTTTTGGTGTTGATGATAAGCCTGATTATCAACCCGAGTTTTGCTATGCCCGGTCATCAAGCAATGTTGAGTCAACCAACAGTATCGAGCCAGCATACCGCCTCTGCCCCATCGACTTCCCATAGCACCGCTCACCACAAGGCCCAGAGCCAAGACATGGCTCATTGCGATAACTGTATTGATGGTTCGGCGATGAATACTAACCACTGCGGTAATGATGGAGACAACAAGCATTGCCAAAGCTGCAACAGCAGCCATTGCCATTACTCCGCCCTGCCAGTCTTCTCTCTCGCACAAACAAACTTATCCAATTACGGGACTCCCCATCGCTTATTGGTGAGTGCTCCTATCTCCCGTCCCGAAAACAACCTACGGCCCCCTATTCGCTAATTCACTTCCGTCAACACCACTGGACCAGCTCGCTTGTGTCCGGTCGCTATTTACGTCGAAAAAGTGAAAAAATTATGTATAACAACAAGATATACCGTGCACTGGGCATAGTGTCTCTCATTGGTTTTGCTGCCAGCTCATGGGCTAACGCTTATCCAGGCAACGGGCCTTCTGAGTCGGCAACATTAAACAGCCTTATCAATTGGGCGATTGAACATGATGTTGCCCAGCAGAAAATACAGTTTCAGGCTGATGCTATCAGTGAAATGGGGATCGCCAACAGCCAATTGATGGATCCCAAAATGAAAGTGGGTATCGGCGGTTTGCCCGTCGATAGCTTTGCTTTCGATGAAGATCCAATGACCAATATTTCGGTCGGCCTGATGCAACAGTTTGGCCGTGGCAATAGCTTGTCGCTGCAACAAAAGCAGAGTCAACAGCAAGCCGGCAGTGTTCGAAAGCAGGCGGATATCCGCAAGTTAGATGTCACCAAGGTGATAACAAACACCTGGATAGAGCTTGCATATTTAGATCAAAGCCAGCAATTGATCAAACAAAACCAAGATCTGTTCCGTGAGCTCACCCGCTATCTAAGCACCAACTATGGTGTCGGGGCCAGCCAAGCGCAAGATTTGATCCAAGCCGAACTGCAAGTCAACAAAATAGATGATCAACTCCAGTCAAATCAACAGATGCAGCAACGGCTTCGCGCCCAGCTATCTGAATGGCTTGGCGAGCAAGCTTGGCAAGTAAAGCCCAAAGCCTACCCACAATGGCAGGCACTTAATACTTACCTTGCGGCATCCCCAGACAATCATTATCAGCAACTCGCCAGCCACCCCAATATCCAGGTAGCTGATGAACTGATCAAAAGCAATGAGACCGGGATAGAGCTGGCTAATGAGTCCTATCAGCCACAATTCGGCATCGAGGTGATGTATGCCCATCGCCAAGCAAACCGGATGGATGGCTCTGCAGCGCCGGATTTGGTCAGCGCCTATGTCACCATGGATCTCCCTTTATTCACAGAAAAGCGCCAAGACAAAAAGTTGTCAGCCGCTCAGCATCAAGTCGGAGCTTCCAGAACCCAGCGTGATCTTATGCTGCGCCAGATGCATGCACAGATCAGTGCCGCAACCATTGATCGGGATAACACCCAACAACGCCTAGAGCGTTACCGCTCAACGTTGCTAAAGCAAGCCAAGGAAAAAACCCAGGCGGTCGAGCGAGGCTATCAAAACAATACCAGTCAACTGGATGAGTATATCCGTGCAGCCAGTGAAGAGCTGGTCATCGAGCTGGAGCAGGCACGCCTTGCCGCCGACTTACAACAAGCAAATAACAACTTGGCATACCTGCTGAACAAATATTAAGGGATATCATGAAACAGTCATTTTCTGTTGCCTTCATTGCACTCGCCATCGGTGCTGGCCTAGGGTATTTCACGAACGCCTATTTCGCTAATGGGCAATTAAGTACCAGCCATGGCACAAGCAGCCATGTCGCCAATAACGAGCCCTTATATTGGGTCGCCCCCATGGATCCTAACTACAAACGTGACAAGCCGGGTAAATCACCGATGGGGATGGATTTGATCCCGGTCTATGAAGAAGATCTTGCTGGCGGCAATGATGATCCCGCCGGTACCGTCACAATCAACCCGGCGGTTGAGAACAACCTGGGCGTCAAAACCACCCGCGTTGAACGCCAGCAGCTTGCCCCAAAAATTGATAGCGTGGGCTATGTCAGCTTTGATGAAAGCCAGCTATGGCAGATCAACAGCCGTGTCAGTGGCTGGATCCAGAACCTCAGTGTCAATGCCATTGGTGAGCGCGTAGTCGCAGGGCAAGTACTCTTCGAAATTTACTCGCCAGATTTAGTGCGGGCGCAAGAGGAATTGCTCAATGCCAAACGCATGGGCAAAGCGGTACTGGTCAAAGGAACCAAAGACCGCCTGCGCTCACTGGGTGTTGATAACGGCCAAATCAGCGATATCCTACGCCGCGGAAAAGCCCGTCAATACATAGCAATAAAAGCCCCAGCAGATGGCGTAATCGCCAGCTTAGACATCCGAAATGGCGCCTATTTATCACCGCAGCAAACCGTCATTACTGGGGGGGGATTATCCGACGTCTGGGTTGATGCCGAAGTATTTGAACGCCAAGCCCACTGGATCACCCCAGGGACAACTGCAGAGATGTCGGTCGACGCCCTTCCGGGGAAGAGCTGGCAGGGCAAAGTCGACTACATCTATCCTATTTTAGATCCAGCAACCCGCACTCTGAGGGTGCGCCTGAAATTCAGCAACCGTGCAGCCAACCTCAAACCGAATATGTTTGCCAACCTGACTCTGATCCCACATACCAAGGAATCGGTCTTGGTGGTACCAGAGCAAGCGGTGATCCGCTCCGGCAACATGGCCCGTGTTGTCCTCTCCCTTAGTGAAGGTAAATACCGCTCCGCACGTATTGAGACAGGACGTACCGCTGCAGGTATGGTTGAGGTCATCGATGGGCTAACAACGGGTGATAGTGTTGTTACCTCTGCCCACTTTATGCTGGATTCTGAATCGAGCCAAAGTGCTGATCTCAGTCGTATCAACACCAATATCCCGGCAGAGCCCGTCAACCAAGTCCATACCAGCGGTGTGATCCGCAACATCATGCTGAACCATAAGATGTTAACGCTGGAGCACCCACCTATCCCCGAATGGGGCTGGCCTGCCATGACCATGGATTTCACCGTCGGCGATGACAGTGATCTGAGCCAGTTTGTTGGAGGCCAATCGGTTCGGTTTCTAGTCACCAAACAGGAAAATGGCCAATACACACTGTCCGATGTTAAAGCGGAAAGTGGGCAAAGTGGAGCAAAGACAGACCACAGCACTATGGACCACAGTACTATGGACCACAGCACCATGGACCACAGCCTTCAGGCTCCGGTAAACAAGGAGGCTAAGCAATGATCAGTGCCGTGATCCGGTGGTCAATACAAAACCGCTTTCTGGTTTTGGTTGCGACCGCTTTCTTGATAGCCTCTGGCATATACAGTGTCAGACAAACCCCAATAGATGCTATTCCTGATCTATCTGATGTGCAGGTTATTATCAAAACCAGCTACCCGGGCCAGGCACCGCAGGTAGTGGAAGATCAGGTCACCTATCCGCTGACCAACGCCATGCTTGCAGTACCGGGAGCAGAAACGGTACGTGGCTATTCCTTCTTCGGTGACTCCTATGTCTATATCATCTTCAATGATGATACCGATATGTACTGGGCCCGCTCTCGGGTGCTGGAGTACCTAAGTCAGGTTGCCCCTAACCTACCGGACAGCGCCAAGCCGACCTTAGGCCCTGATGCCACCGGTGTCGGCTGGATTTACAGCTATGTCTTGGTGGATAAAACCGGCCAGCATGACCTTAGCGAACTAAGAAGCTTGCAGGACTGGTTTCTGAAATATGAGCTGCAAACCGTTGAAGGCGTATCGGAAATCGCCACGGTTGGCGGTATGGTCAAGCAGTACCAAGTCCAGATAGATCCCAATAAGCTACGGGCCTATAACCTGACGCTACAACAGGTCAATATGGCGATTCAGGCAGGAAACCAAGAAGCGGGGGCTTCTGTGGTTGAACTGGCCGAAGCTGAGCATATGGTCAGAGCGACTGGCTATGTTTCTAATATTGATGATCTTAAGAACATCCCCCTCAAGGTCACTGACAAAGGCACACCGCTATTGCTTGGTGATATCGCCGATATCAACCTTGGGCCGCAAATGCGCCGGGGGATCTCCGAGCTGAACGGTGAAGGCGAAGCGGTTGGCGGGGTCGTCGTGATGCGCTTTGGCGAGAATGCCCAAGAAGTCATCAGCAACGTGAAAGACAAACTCTCTGACCTAGAGCGTAGCTTACCTGATGGTGTGGAGATCGTGACGACCTATGACCGTTCAGGTTTGATCGACAGCGCAGTCAAGAATCTCTACGAGAAATTGATTGAAGAATTCATCGTTGTTGCCATCGTCTGTGCCCTGTTCCTGTTCCACTTCCGCTCATCATTGGTGGTGATGATTAGCTTGCCTATCGGTATCCTATCAGCGTTTATCATCATGCACTGGCAGGGGATCAACGCCAATATCATGTCACTCGGGGGCATCGCTATTGCAATTGGTGCCATGGTCGATGGTGCTATCGTGATGATAGAGAATGTCCACAAGCACATTGAACGTACCCCGCTTACGGATAAGAACCGTTGGCAGGTGATCAGCAAAGCCGCTGAAGAAGTCGGCACCCCACTGTTTTTCTCGCTCATCATTATCACCTTGAGTTTTGTGCCGGTGTTTGCTTTGGAGGGCCAAGAAGGCAAGATGTTCTCGCCATTGGCCTTCACCAAAACCTACGCCATGGCCGCCTCTGCCGGTCTGGCTATCACCTTGGTGCCGGTGCTGATGGGCTACCTGATCCGCGGCAACGTCATGCCCGAGCACAAAAACCCGATCAACCGCTTGGTCACCTTGCTCTACCGGCCATTGCTTAATTTCAGTCTGGCCTTTCCCAAAACCGTCATTGTGATCGCACTCGCCTTGATGGCTTCGGCCTACTATCCAGTACAAAAGATGGGCAGCGAATTCATCCCACCGCTGGACGAAGGCGATTTGATGTATATGCCAACGACCTATCCGGGCATTTCAATCGGCAAGGCGCGTGAGTTGTTGCAGCAAACCGATAAGCTGATCAAAACCATTCCGGAGGTGAAAACCGTTTGGGGCAAAATAGGCCGTGCAGAAACCGCCACCGATCCGGCACCGCTGACCATGATCGAGACCATAATCCAGCTCAAACCCAAAGAAGAATGGCGTGAAGGTGTCACCACCGACAGCCTACGCCGCGAGCTTGATAATTTAGTGCAATTTCCGGGTTTGACCAATGCCTGGGTAATGCCGATAAAAACCCGTATCGACATGCTGGCCACCGGCATAAAAACGCCGATTGGGATCAAGATTGCAGGGCCGGAGCTCAAGCAGATCGAACAAATCGGAGCCCGGTTAGAAACCGTGCTGCAAGGTATTGAAGGAACTGCGTCAGTCTATGCCGAACGGGTAGCCGGTGGTCGTTACATCACCATGGATATAAAGCGCCGTGAAGCAGCACGCTACGGCCTAAGTATCCGTGATATCCAGCAAGTGATCAGCACCGCTGTCGGCGGCATGAATGTCGGGGAATCCGTCGAGGGGCTGGAGCGCTATCCTATCAATGTCCGCTATCCGCAAAGCTATCGTGACTCATTGGACAAGCTGCGCAACCTGCCGCTGGTGACCCCTAACGGTGCCCGGATCGCACTGGCAGATGTTGCGAATATCCGATTTGAAGATGGCCCGCCAATGATCAAGACCGAAAATGCCCGTCCTAACGGCTGGGTCTTTATCGACATTGATGGTCGCGATCTTGGTTCTTATGTCCAAGATGCCCAGCAAACCGTTGCCGAGCAGCTTGAACTTCCAGCCGGTTATTCACTGGTATGGTCCGGCCAATACGAAT
Organism: Photobacterium lutimaris; assembly: GCF_003025555.1. GTDB lineage: Bacteria > Pseudomonadota > Gammaproteobacteria > Enterobacterales > Vibrionaceae > Photobacterium > Photobacterium lutimaris. The sequence continues at coordinate 218,535 of NZ_PYMH01000009.1, forward strand.
ATATGGAACGGGCCAAAGCCCGATTAACCGTGGTCGTACCCGCAACGATCGCCATCATAATGCTGTTGCTCTACCTCAGCTTCCGCCGAGTCGGGGAAGTAATGATCATCATGGGCACCCTACCACTGGCGATGGTCGGCGGGGTATGGCTGATGGAATGGCTGGGCTACAACTTCTCGATTGCCGTTGGCGTTGGCTTCATAGCCTTAGCCGGTGTGGCGGTGGAAATTGGCGTCATCATGCTGGTTTACCTTAATCAGGCTTGGAAATTCCAGCAAGAAGAAGCGGAACATCTCAATCAGCCACTCACTCTCGAATCGCTCAACAATGCGATCCAACAAGGGGCTGGGTTGCGAGTTCGGCCAATTATGATGACGGTGTTCACCGTGATCATCGGCCTTATTCCTATTATGTACGGCTCAGGTACTGGTTCGGAAGTCATGCAGCGCATTGCCGCACCGATGATTGGTGGTATGTCATCAGCCCTGTTGCTCACGCTTGTTGTATTACCCGCCTCCTTCCAACTTTGGAAACGCTATAGCTACAAACTCACTGAATAAATACAAACAATTTTCCCGGTGCCCGGCACCGGGTAAGGAATGACAATGAAATTAAGATCTGCGCTATCGCTGGCCCTACTACTGGCAACCCCCTTGAGCTTTGCCGCTGGGGAACACGCTCATCATCACGAAGGGCACGGTAATATGTCTGGCCACGGTGCGATGGCCTCGGCGGTCGGTATGCCTGCGCCTGCGGCACAGGCAACCCAAACCTATCAAGTGGCACTGGCCGATGATATGACCATGCAGTTCGAGCCAAGCTTGGCCATCAAACAAGGTGATGTGGTGCGGTTTGTTGTCACCAACAAAGGCCAGATCCCCCATGAATTTTCCATTGGCAGTCTCGACGAACAAGCCAAGCATCGCGAGATGATGCGGGCAATGCCGGATATGGAGCACCATGACGGCACCACTATCACTTTAGCTCCTGGTGAAACAGCCGAAATGGGATGGCATTTCATGGGACAGAGCTTTGTCGAATTCTCTTGCAATATTGCCGGCCATTCAGAGGCAGGCATGAAGCGTAATACCGTTTTGAAATAACTCACTGGAACACACTATGAAATATTTACTACCTGCACTCCTACTCTCTTTAAGCAGTGCGCAGGCTCTGGCAAGCACAGATGCACAAGCTTTCAGTCAGCTGTCACCGCAAGCAGCACTGGAGCAATCACATCAATGGCACCACACCGGTAAAGCAACAGTCAGAGTGATGCCGGATGCTATCCATGCCGAATTTGCCGATGGCTCAAAAGCCACCGTACCCGTAAAAGATGAGTTCCTTCTTTCTATTGCCCCGTTCGAAAAAGTAACCCATGGCTGTACCTTCCATGTCCCGACAGGATGCCAAGGAGAAATGGTTAGCAAGTCGATGATGGTGAAGATCACCGATACCCAATCCAATGAAATCATTCAGTCTGGTATGGTGAAAACCCAAAAAGACGGCTTCATTGATTTCTGGATGCCAAAAAATGGCAACTACCAGTTCACCTTCACCTACCAAGGCAAAACAGCCACTGAAGTACTAAGCACCGAAGGTAACAGCCGTACCTGTATCACTACCATGCAATTGATTTAAATCTTCCCCTACGCGACAACCTCCCCCCTGCAGACCACAACTCTGCAGGGTGTTTTGCCATGCCGTTGAATTCCGTCGTCTCTCAATATACTTTGACTTTCAAACTATATGATCACAAAATACCTTGACTATCAAAATATATAATTACCAAACAAAATAGCTTAGGGATCATTCATGCACAGCTCTAATTTGCAGCACTGGCAGCATAGCCATGATTTTGCGTCTATCAATCCGCAAGGGGAAAAACGGACGCTTTGGGTGCTCGGACTGACAGCCATTACCATGGTGGCAGAAATCACTGCAGGCACACTCTTTGGATCAATGGCCTTACTGGCAGACGGTTGGCACATGGGCACGCATGCCGCCGCGTTCCTGATCACCGTATTTGCCTACCGTTATGCCCGCAAACATGCCAACAACCCGGCCTTCTCATTCGGCACGGGTAAAGTCAGTGTACTCGGTGGTTTCACCAGCGCCATTGCTCTTGGCCTCGTCGCTTTGCTGATGCTGGTCGAGTCTTTCCATCGCCTACTCGACCCGCAAGCGATACAGTTCAATGAAGCCATTTTCGTCGCCGTGATTGGCTTGGTCGTCAACATCGTCAGCGTGTTTCTTTTGCACGGCAACCATCACGATGATCACGGCCATCACCATCATAACCATGCTCATGAGCACGGACACAACCATGAGCATCATCACGGACATGACCACAACCTGCGCGCGGCCTACTTCCATGTCTTGGCAGATGCGTTAACGTCGCTATTGGCTATTGTTGCCCTGCTGTTTGGTAAATACCTCGGCTATGATTGGCTTGATGCCGTTATGGGCATGGTCGGTGCGGTCATTATTACCCGCTGGGCGTGGGGGTTGATGAAACAAACGAGCCCAATTTTGCTTGATGGCAATATCGACCATGGATACCAACAAATAATCATCGACACCCTCGAGAGTGACGCCGATAGCAAAGTCAGTGATATCCATATCTGGAAAGTCAGCGCAGACCATTATGCGGCGATGATTTCGCTGGTGACCCACCAGCCAAAAGCAGCCAACGAATACAAGCAATTACTGAAAGAGTTCGATAAACTTAGTCATCTCACGATAGAGGTCAACCCGTGCCGAGGCGCACACTGACAACGAGACAGAAATGAAAGACATTGAACAGTTGAACCACACCATCATTGAATTCTACGAAAAGCTCTCTTCTTGGGAGCAATCCGTTGTCCGTGGCAAGGGCTTCTCCCTGCCACAGGTTCATGTCGTTGAAATCCTGGGTGCCCATGGTGCGATGAGGATGAAAGAGCTGGCGGATAAAATTGGTGTGACAACCGGTACCCTGACTGTTCAGGTCGATAAAATGGTCAAGCTGGGCCTTCTGGTGCGCCGTCCGCATGAATCAGATCGTCGATCGATTCTGGTTGAGCTGACAGCCGAGGGGGAAGAACTGTATCACGAGCACGATCAGCTTCATCTTAGCCTGACGCAAGACATCACCGCCAAGCTCAGTACTGATGAGCGAGAGCAGCTTCTTGCCAGCCTGACCAAAATGAACCAAGAATTCTAAACGCCACGCTCCAACCAACCCCTTGCTATCCACCTTATACAGGTACTGATCCGTACCTGTATACCCAATGGCCTTCGCGTAACCAGTATGCTGTCGTTCATATAAGTTGACTAAATAAACCTCATTTAGTCATCAATTTATCAATAAAACGTAGGTAATATCCCCTCACCCGCCTACAATCCTGAACACTTGCTGAATAGCGGTCATCTGCTTCTAGATGCGACTTTCAATGTACGCTGCTTGCAGCCCGGCCACTGACGTTAACGTTACTGATTTTGGCCAGTTATGGATATGGATATGAGCGATACCACCTACGGTCAATACAACCCGGCTTTTCAGTTCTCCTTTTTACACCCTCGCTACTGGCTATTATGGGCAGTGATGCCACTTCTTTTTATACTGGCCCTTTTGCCACATCATGCACGTAAAAGTATTGCCCGGTTTGCCGCCAAGCTAATTGTAAAGAAAAAGAGAGGGGCAAAACGGCGGGCATTGAAAAACATTGAGCTTTGTTTTCCTGACTACAACGAAAAACAGCGCCTTGCCTTGCTGGAAGATACCTTCACCGTGGCTGGCTGTATTTTATTGGGTTTTGCCCAGCCTTTTATCAAAGGCCGCCAATACATGCTCAATAGCCATGATGTCCAAGGACTGGAGCACCTTGAAGCCCTCCAGGCCCAAGACAAAAATATTATCATGCTAGTGCCCCACAACTGGGCTATCGACTTTTCGGCGCTGTATTTTGCGGCCAATGATATGCCGATGGTGGCAATGATCAAACCGCAAGCCAACCCAATCATCAACTGGCTGATGAATGTGCAGCGCAAGCAGTTTGGCGGGCGTATCTACCAGCGAAGCCAAGGTATTAAACCTTACCTGCGCTCAATCAAAGAGGGCTATCTTGCCTACTACCTGCCAGATGAAGAGCATCAGCTGCAACAAAGTGTGTTCGCCCCATTTTTCGGTCATGAAAAGTCCACGGTCAAAGGTGTGGGTAAACTGGCCAAGCTCTCCAAGGCTGCGGTACTACCGGTCTTTCCTTCCTATGATTTAAATTCCGGGACATTTACCATTACCATCCAGCCACCATTAACGGACTTTCCTTCGGGCAATGAACAGCAGGACGCCACACGGATGAATCAGGAACTGGAGGCCATGATCCGCCAACAACCCGAACAGTACATGTGGATCCTCAAGATCTTGCGCACCCATCCGGATGGCAGCAGACGCTATTAACAATCACCAACATACCGGAATAAAAAAGGGCCCCATGCAGAATGCATCCGGCCCTTGTCGTTTCTTTTCGTCATGCTCTTCTACAGCGTCGTGTTTGATACGACTGCAGTATTAACCTCAAGCGGTTTCTAGCACTTTCACTATCAGACCACTGTCAACTTGCTGCAGCGCTTCGAGCAGCTGCTCAATATCGACTTCGGTAGGCACATCAACCTGCAACTCGGCAAAAAATAATGCCTGCCCAAGATCGGGAACCCCAATACGGTGGTTTTCAATCTTCACAATACCGATACCGATATTATCCAAAATACGGGTAATATCATTGACGATACCCGGTCGATCCTTCGACTCGACCTTCAGTGTAAGGTGGTCGGTTTTGATCTCACCAACTTCCGACGCTTCAACGACCCGAATATCTAATTCTTGCTGGGCTTGGAAAAGTTCTTTTAGTTGACCCGCAGACTGCGCAGGAATATCAATCTTTAGAATCCCGACAACTTGGTTATCCAGCCTGTTAATTTTACTGATCAGCCACTTGCCCCCAAGTTCATGAGTCTTGGCTGCTAATTTATTGATAAGTTGAGGATGATCTTGTCCCGCCAATGTTACGGTTAATTGAGTATTCATACGCGCTTCCCCTCTACAATCCAGCCAGAAACACGCTGGCTATATAGTCAGATTAGCAAGCAAGTGGGCAACGTGCCGTGACCAGGCTCCATTCTGGTTATGAAAACCATTGTTTCCCCATACTGAATTCACAAATCCATGTAAAAAGCCAGTTACTGGCGTAACTGGCTCATACCTGATCAATTGAGTGGAATCAGCTATTGGTGCGGTATTTATGTAAAACCTCACCCAAGTGCCGAGAGGTGTCCCCCAAGCTGGTGCTGTTATCAATCGACTGTTCACTCATGGAACGGATCAATTCCGACTGGGAGCGAATATCGTGCAGCTCTGAGGCAATGTCATTGGCGACAGTGGTCTGTTGGTGCGCTGCCGTCGCAATCTGAGTACTCATATCCATCACCTGACGTGCCGATTCGGCAATATTATCAACGTCGCGGCCGATTTCGGTGATCATCTCGCGACTATGATGGGACTGCTCAAGCGTCACTGCGGTAATGTTGGAGATACTGGTCGTCTCAAGCTGCAATGTATCTATCATCGCCTGGATCTCAACCGTCGCCTGCTGGGTACGTCCCGCTAGCGTTCTTACTTCATCCGCTACCACCGCAAAACCACGGCCTTGCTCACCGGCACGGGCCGCTTCAATGGCCGCATTCAGCGCAAGCAAGTTGGTTTGCTCCGAGATTGCATTGATCGTCGTGATCACCGCATTAATTTCTTCAGCCTTTTCGTTAAGACTCCCAACAGCACGCGAGGCTTCGTCAGTTTGCTCTGACAACTGGGTTACTTTAACAATCGCCTGCTGAACATTGCGGTTACCCTGCTCAATACTTTGCATATCGGCATCCGACTGCTCTGAGGTTTGCTGTGCCAGGCCAGCAATATCTTTTGCCGACGCCGTCATTTCTTCCATCGCCGTCGCCACTGAATCAAGCGAGGCATATTGCTGGTTCACTTGCTGGCCAGATCCTCGTGCATCATTACTGAAGCTACCAGCCGCGCTCTGCAAGTTCTGCGCGCTATGCTTAACGGTATTGACCAACTCACTCAAGGTATCCATGGTGCGATCGAGTTCAAAACCGATAATACCGAATTCATCTCGGCCGACATGAAAGCCCAGACGCGACGTCAAATCACCATCGGCAATACGCCTAGTGGCTTGGTGCATCACCCACAATGCACCGCCAAGGAAGGTCGCCATCCAGTAACACAGCAAGCCAATCGGCAAGAGCATGGCCAGTGAATAGAAAAAGCGCTTCAGGGCCTGATCTTTCTCGGCCTGCAACGAAATTGCCCCCCCCTGTGGCAAGCTCGCCATCCCCCATGGTGTCGCCACCATCGCCTGCCCTCGGGCAGCGGTATTTCCGGCAAAGCTCACACCTTGCTGTTGCAACAACCGGCGCTGGGCATCTGCGTCCAACCCCGCTCCCTGTACCGTTTCGACCATTGCCGCGACCCTTGTTTCGGCCACTGCAAACTGCTGTCGCTCAAGTTGGTCCACGGTTTGACGGTAGTGCAACCCGGCAATCGCCGTGACGACCGTAGCAATCAGTGCAAAGAGCACCCAAAACTTATCGTTGACCGACATTTTGACAAACAGCCTGTCAACGGTACGAAATTCAACCTCTCTCATCGTCGTTCCCTGTAGTTATTATTGGGTTTGCCATATGGTAACAGCTCAACGTTTGATGTTGTGATACAGGGTTTGTTTTTCAGGTGAGCGCAGCAAACCATTTCACAAAAAGTCGATCTTCATCACAAACAAGATCGCTTAATAGCTTGCACTTGATGTATAGGTATAAAAAAACCGGCGATATCACTCCGAAACCCAGAGCGAAACCAACCGGTTTTGCATGTTACTTTTCGTGAATAAACGAAAGTAAGCTTAGATACCCGCGCGCTTGAACAGACCCGCCATCAATGGCGAATTTGCTTTAACTTGCTTGGCTTTATTCTTGAACTCACGTGCTAGCGAGGTGTCCTTGATATCGTTAGCAATGTAAATCATCGACTGGTACATATCACCTGCCGTCTTGATTCGATCTTTATCGTTCATTGGACTGATGATCTTCACGACATCAGAACCCTTCATGCCTTTTTCGGTTGCATAAGTCTCAACCGAATCTAGCAGCTTATCTAAATCATTCACGAAGTCAGAATTTTCAACACCTAACTTCTTAATCTCTTTCAGGTTACGTTTGCGTACCTGATTAATAATAAATGCTGGCTTGTTAATTTTCTTGTAGCCGAAGAAACCGGCTAGAATCAGCAAGGCAACACCACCAGCCACATAACCCCAAATCGAACCCGAAGATTCAGCAACCGGCTGGATCACTTCGGCGGCGGTTGTAACAGACACTGGTACATCAGACATATTGGTAACCTTTCATTTCTCTGGAACAGAACTACAGTGACATTATGCACTCCAGCAACAAAGAACTATGCGTTTTATCAATTTTTGTTGCAAATAGGGTGACCGACTTCAAGCTTTAGCAAATAACCTAACGAATATATCGTGCCACAAAGCATAACATTTCACAAAAGTCAGTTCTGGCATGCAATAAAAATGAAGTTAGGCTTCATCGATAACTGCTCAAAACGCTGTGGATCAATGTCTACCATTTCAGGCGAAGGGCTACCTTCAGAGAGTCCGGCCACAGTCATACCCGATGTAAATACCGCCTCAAAGAGGTCGGTGAGCGACCGGCGATAAAACGACACTTCCACCGGCTGACCAATGGTATCCCACTCTTCCGTAATGAGCTCTTTCTGGAAATAGTCACCAGATGGCGATACCTCAAAATCAATCAACGGATGATGAGTCGAAAAGACAAAGACACCGCCTTTTATCAAGCAGCGTTGAATATCTTTAAAAAGCAGCTGTAGATCCGGCAAGTAGTGCACGGCCAGCGGGCAGATAACGACGTCATAAGCACTATCCGGCTCGTGCGGTAATCCCATATTGAGATCTTGCACATAGCACTGTAGCTTGCCTGAAAGCTTGTCGTTTACCATTTCAACCATTTGCGGCGATACATCGACAGCGGTCACCTCCGCTCCCTGTGCCAACAGATACTCAGCATACACACCGGAACCACAGGCCAGATCCAACACTTTCTTGCCTTTCAGATCAGGCAGCATCGCCTGCAGCGAAGGACGCTCAAGCATTGCATTATAAATATTATCTTGGACTGCACGGTCATACTCTTTGGCAAAACGGCCATACATTGGGCTTTTCATCGTCAGGGGCTCTGTCTGGTATCAGCATGGAAGCTGTTGTAAATAGATAGTAATGATACCCACCTATACTATCTACTGCCCAGCTCCATAGCTAGCGCTTTGTGGTGACCCGATATAAGTTATACAATAAACGCAAAATAAATAAGGCTGGTAATAAAGCCAATAGCAAACATAGAAAGACTGACTTTAATATAGAGTAATAAAGCCTTTAGTAGATTATCCATCATAGTTATTCACCGATGGTATACATTAAAATTATAGATAGATTAACCATAGCGTGTAGCCCTTACCCAAGATGTCTCAAAGTAGTAAATATCTACGTATATCTATGATATAGCTAACAAACTTTAAATACCTCGGGTTGAAGGCTGGATAACGCAAAGACGGGTGTAAATAATGGTTTAAGCTAAAATTCAGTGTTAATTTCTCTCTATCAATATTCCTAAACCAGACTTCTTTATTTATTCTTCTTATTACAAAAAAGGCTTTAAATATATCTCCTAATGATACAACGATGAGCCCCCAACAAATAACCTAACACCGTCGAAGCCGCTACAGAAAAGCCAGCTCAAGGTATTAAGGAAAATATGTAGGGATATGGTGCAGATTACAAAACGCTAGATGGGTGCCGTTGAAACCATAAGATATCCTTTTCAGCCTTTACAACAAAACGACAGCTATCTTCTGTAAGAGAGTTTCACGACATCGGATGCATGTCGGGAAGCTTTATATTGCAGGCCTCAAGTAGATACAGCTTACACACAAGAGATAAACCACATGTAACGTCCACACGAGCTAGCCCTAGTACCTAGCTCGAAGCTGGACAATTCCGTTTTAGTACAATTGCTAATTTAGCAAAGTTTGAATTATAAAAAGTATGGCAAAGTTACTGAATTTGATGTCCAATATTGACTGGTACAAATCATTTGGTGACAGTATCGCTCCAGTAAGTATTTGCTTAACTGATAGCGTTTTACCTACACATTCAAAATGTATCAATGAAAAATCACATCCAGTAAAGCAACTCTATTATCCCAAATATATTTCTCTTGTTTATCAACTGGCTCTTTCGAATTATACCAATTTGACGAATAAATGAACTTCAAAAAATTTATGTAACCATCAACTTCATCAAACTTATTCATAGGCTGTCCAACAGCCTTAGACAAGTTCCGCTTTAAAGCCTTTGATGACATAGTTGAATATAAGTCAGGCCGAGAAATACAAAGCAAACGCCCCCAACAACTCATCTTAAAGCCTAAGTCAAACAAAGAACTAAGCTCATTTCTAAGGGTTACCCAGTCGGCATCACTATTCATCCTAAGAAGTGCGCAATTATTTACAGCCGTTAAAATAATATCGTGCTGCGTTTCTGTTCCACTTTTGAGTAAACCTGCAAAATTACCGCTTGCTGTGGTGTTTCCCAAGTGGGCAAATGGCTTTCTTCCGCCAATTAGCTTTCTAGTTTCAACCTCATCCAGATAGTTTTTGATCCAAGGAAGAGACAATGAATGCTTGGCAGAATCCAATACGTGCCGGTAGCCTTCATCCAAGTCGGGACATTCTGCAAGTATTGTTGCTATTCTTTGATAATATTCACTCCAGCTAGCATCACTTAACCATTCCGAGACGCCTTCAGGATTATCTTTGTATTGAGGTGATTGCAATCCCGTTTGACGCTGCTTGCTTAGAGTTTCTAAGTAGCTTTTTCGATATTGTTCTAACCAATCAAAATCAGGATAGAAAGCATTCCTATCATTGTGCCATTCTTCTAGCTGCTTTAGTATTTTCTGAAATTGGACATCTTGATCAATATTATGAGTTTCACATGATACACATGCTTCAGTATTACGAGTAAAACCGCTATGGGTTAAATTGCTACTACCAATAATAAGACACGCTTTATGCCCTTTACGAAATAAAAAAACCTTAGGGTGAAAAGTACTATTAGGGTTATTCCCCATAACTTTAACAGTCGCCTTCAAGTCCAATAATTCCTTTAACCCATCAGGGTGAGTTTGATTAAAAGCGATACCAGCCGTTGCATTGATAGTTTGTAGCTTCCCTAACCCATCAAATGGGACTCCGTATTCAGGGTTACCTATCCATGCAACTGCAAAATCAAGCGTTGAATATTCACTGCAGCACCTTTTGAACTCAGCTGAAATCTCTTTGGTATTGACTAAAACTTGCATTGTTACTCCTGAAAATCGAAGTTATTTAACCTATTTGGTAAGGCCATACGTTTGGTGACAGTCTGTGATGAGAAAGTGTATCTCGCTATAAGGCCAGCTCTTGTTTCTAATACAATTAACTAAGATGGAACAGGGCTGAACCAATATAGGGCAATCTGTCAGTTCTAGTCACATTGAGAAACGAAACTGACAGATTGAATTCAGACTAATTAAAATGAGAGATATATTGGATTTTTCAGCATCTCATCAAGCGAACATACGGAAGTTCGATCAAAACTAATATGTAGTGATTTGAGTTAAGCTGCTTCATTTAATCTTAAACTTTCATAATAATCTTCGGCTAATGCCGTCATCTTGAATTCGGCCTCTATGCCTGCAATCTTCTCAACAGCTTGTTTAATATCGTCTAAATCGACACTAAAGAACTCTTTGCGAAGGTTTACAGCATTGACACGGTGAGCATGGAACTCGCGGTGTAGCGCAGATTCAAGTGAAGGAGCATCATCTGTATAAATCATAGCGTGAACGTCAAAAGGGAACGGTACGCTGGCATCACCAAGTTCTTTCACCCTGTCCATTGGCTCGAGTCTTCGAGTTAAGCCTATCTTATATACATCTTCACCAAAGGAGCCAATATTGCTGATCACGTATACATGACCTTTACGCGTTTGTTCTGCCATGCTCTTAGCTCGTTCTTCTTTGGCTTCTGCTTCAGCAAGCTGCTGCTCAAGAATCGCAATTCTTTGCTCCATATCACTGCGATCTTGTTCAGTGGCTTTAGCAAGCTCTTGCTGTGCTTTATCAAGAAGATTTCGATACATCTTTTCTTCTTTCTCTGCATCAGCAATCGCTTTTTGATACTCTTTAATCGCTCGTTGTTCTTCACGGATCTGTTCTTTTATAAGTTTCTGCTCCGCAATTTCTTCTTGTTTCTTTAGCGTGAATTGATACTGAAGTTTACATTCTTCGAACTTAAGTTCGATGTAGTCAAGGTCAAAGCCGCATTCAAGAGTTGCTGCTGATTTCTCTAGATTGTTCGCTAGCTTTTCAATCCTCTCTAGCGTTCGACCAAACGAGCTTGGAGTAACCTTTCCAATAAGCATGTCACATTCAATATTAAATGCGGTGAGCATTAACCTAACTTGACCATTCAGAATATTCTTGTTGAAAGACTTATCATTAGAGATGACTGTTGTTTCTGGGAATATGATAGCAGTCTTGTCTTTAATCATATCTTTCTGCTGCTGCCTGATATCTTTTATCTCTTCAGAATAACGGGAAGATGTTTCATAAAGGTATTGCGGGGTTTCAAAATGGCCGTGAGCAGTGTATTCATCGAGTCGAGAATACAAATCTATATCGCCCATTAGCTCGTTAAGGTCGAGTTTGCCTTTTTCAATCTTGGCATTAAGCTCATTTAAAGTGTTCTGAACAGTATCAAAATGCGCTTGCTGCTCTTGGATACTAAGCCGAAGAGAGTCATCTTGCCCTTTCAAAGCCTGTAGTTCGGCAGTTTCTGTGTTAATCACCTTAAGCTTTTTTTTCGCAGTCACTATAGATTGCTTAACCAACTCGTTGGTTTGCTCTAATGATTCAAGCTCTTTTTGAGTTTTAGTTAATGCTTCATCGAGTGATTTGTATTGACCTGCTTTTTTATCCGCAGCTCGTTTCGTTAATACATAGGTTAATAAAATAGCGACTAGAGATAACCCAGCCAACACTAGTATATTATTATCCATTGATTATTTTAAACCTCTTGTATAAATTGCTTCCTAAGTGCAGCTCGTTCTTCACAGCGCTCCTGATATTCTTCGCTTGCAGTAGCCATTGCATCCTTAAATGCATGCTTTGCAGCTGATTTTTGTGCTCTAAACCTCCTTTGAAGTTCTCTCTGAGCTTCACGCACAGATCTTTCATGCTCCCTTAGAGCTTGAGCTTCTGCACGCTGCCGAACTTTCTCTCTACGTTGAGCTTCACGGGCGGCTTGCTTGTTGGCTTTATCTATCGCCTTTACAATCTTTATTGCCGTCCTTAAGCCACTTCCTCGTCTCGCCAATGCACCCTCCTGTAAAAGCTGACATTTAACTGTCGATCGTAACATAGAGCAACTGGCTCGATTGTTATCGATATCAAACCAATAGAATAAAAATCTCAATACCATCAATCGATAGCACTTAGAAAGGCATAAATATATGGGCTACATTCGACGTGACTACAGCGAAGCATTAATCGAGGAATACTGGTGCAAATTAGAGAAGTTCAACCAATGTGTCACTTACAATATTTTATTGATAGTTAACACTAAAACGTAAAGGGGCGTGCGACGTGAGGTCGTATGAAGCGCTGTTCACCGCTCAACGAGTGAACCATCTGTATCACCAGATGAACCTAGGAGCCTGAATAAAGTAGCGGCTCTGACAATGTAACGAAGATTGGTTAT